>NZ_BMXJ01000023.1 GCF_014651695.1 Nocardiopsis terrae | reverse complement strand
GACGACGGCTTTGGGGCGGCCGGTCGAACCCGACGTATAGATCACATACGCCGGATGCTCGGCACACAACACCCCCGACCGCTCCCCATCACCCACGTCACCGTCCGCGTACCCCTCCAACGACTCCACGTCCAACAGCACCCGGGCCACACCCTCACCCACGCACCCAGCCACCCCGGACACCGTCACCGCCGCCACCGGAGCACTGTCCTCCAACATGAACCGCACCCGCTCAACCGGATACTCCGGATCCACCGGCACATAAGCCGCCCCGCTCTTGAGCACACCCAGTACCGCCACCACCAGATCCACCGACCGCGGCAACACCACCGCCACCACACGCTCAGGCCCCGCCCCGGCCTCCACCAACCGCCGCGCCAAACGATTCGCCCGAGCGTTCAACCGCCCATACGAGACAGCCTCATCACCACACACCACCGCGGTCGCCTCCGGCGTCCGCGCCACCTGCTCCTCGAACGCCCCGACCAACGAACCACCCGAAAGCACACGCCCCGTGTCGTTGAACCCCTCCACCACACGCGACCGCTCACCCCACGACACCACGTCCAGAGCG
>NZ_BMXJ01000022.1 GCF_014651695.1 Nocardiopsis terrae | reverse complement strand
CCCACAGGCACCGGACGCAAAGCACCATCCACCACATACACACGCGCGTTCCACACACCCGAACCAACCGGCACCACCACAGGCCACCCACCCACATCAGCCGGGAGAGTCATCCCGGTGACGACATGGGTCTCGGCCGGACCGTAGTGGTTGTGCAGGCGCCGTCCCGGGACACGCGCGCAGAACTCCCGCACCGCCGGCCCCGCCGACAAAGCCTCACCCGCCTGAGCCACGTGCCGCAGTTCGGGCAGGAGGAGCCCCTGGTCCACGGCGGCCTCCGCTACCGCCTCGATGACGAGGTTCGGCGCGTACAGCTCATTGATCCAGTGGGCGTCCAGCCACCGCGCGAACGCCCGCGGGTCGCGTCGTACCTCTTCGTCGGGCACCACCAGGGTCTTGCCGTGCAGTAGGGCGGACAGGATCTCCTGGGCGGCCACGTCGAAGCTGATGGTGGTGAACTGCGCGACCTTCGTCCCCGGCCCGCCGCCGATCTCCTCCTGGTGCCAGGCGAGCAGGTTGACCAGGTTGCCGGAGGGCATGACGACGGCTTTGGGGCGGCCGGTCGAACCCGACGTATAGATCACATACGCCGGATGCTCGGCACACAACACCCCCGACCGCTCCCCATCACCCACGTCACCGT
>NZ_BMXJ01000021.1 GCF_014651695.1 Nocardiopsis terrae | reverse complement strand
GGTGTTTTGACTTGTGAATAGTGTGCGCGAGCATCTTATTATCTGTAGTGGCCAAGTGATAGTGGCACACGGTGGATGCCTTGGCATCAGGCGCCGATGAAGGACGTGGGAGGCCACGATAGGCCGCGGGGAGCTGTCAACCGAGCTTTGATCCGCGGGTGTCCGAATGGGGAAACCTAGCCCGAGTTGTGTCGGGTTGCCGCTACCTGAATGTATAGGGTAGTTGGTGGTGACGCGGGGAAGTGAAACATCTCAGTACCCGTAGGAAGAGTAAACAACAGTGATTCTCCTAGTAGTGGTGAGCGAACGGGGAAGAGGCTAAACCGTATGCGTGTGATAGACGGCAGTCGTTGCGTGTGCGGGGTTGTGGGGTGCATCTTTCCAGGTCTGTCGGCCTGGAGCGCTGATGGTTCTTCTAGCTGAATCCGTTGGGAAGCGGTACCGGAGTGGGTGAGAGTCCCGTAGGTGAAGGAAGAGTCTAGGTGTTGGTGTGTTCCCGAGTAGCGCGGAGCCCGAGAAATTCCGTGTGAATCTGGCAGGACCACCTGCTAAGCCAAAATACGTCCTGATGACCGATAGTGCACTAGTACCGTGAGGGAAAGGTGAAAAGTGCCCCGGTGAGGGGTCGTGAAATAGTACCTGAAACCGTGTGCTGTCAAGCCGTCAGAGC
>NZ_BMXJ01000020.1 GCF_014651695.1 Nocardiopsis terrae | reverse complement strand
GCCCCAGGGACCACCACCCGTTTCCTGGTTCAGGAGGGGTTGAAACAGCACTGGTCCCCGACCCAGATCGCGGCCCGGTTACGCGTGGACTTTCCCGATTTCCCGGAGGTATGGGTGTCGCACGAGACCATCTACCAGGCTCTGTACGTGCAGGGTCGGGGGAGTTTGCGCGCGGAGATCGCCCGTCAGGATGCGTTGCGCAGCGGGCGCACTGGCCGCCGGCCGCGCTCGCGGGCGGGGGCGGCCACACGCTCGCGCAAGCCCTGGGCCTACGAGGCCGGGTTCCATATCAGCGACCGTCCAGCCGAAGCGCACGACCGTGCGCTGCCCGGGCATTGGGAAGGTGATCTGGTGGCCGGGGCCCGCGGGTCCTCGGCGATCGTGACGTTGGTGGAGCGTTCGAGTCGGTATGTGATGTTGGGGGCGTTGCCTCAGGGGTGGGTCAGCGCTGAGGTGATCGGGGTGCTGACACGGCTGGCGGGCCGGTTGCCGGCTCATCTGCGCCGGTCGTTGGCTTGGGATCAGGGGTCGGAGATGGCCAGGCATGCTGATTTCACTGTGGCCAGCGGGTGCAGGGTGTTCTTCTGTGATCCGCACTCGCCTTGGCAGCGTGGTTCGAATGAGAACACGAACGGGTTGTTGCGCCAGTACTTTCCTCGGTCCAGCACTGACTTTCGGGATTGGTCTCAGGAGGGGTTGGACGGGGTGGCCGCTGAGCTCAACGGCCGTCCTCGTCAGACCCTGGGCTGGGCTACCCCGGCCGAGGTCCTCAACGAGTTCCTCGTTGCAACAACCACTTGACCCCAAG
>NZ_BMXJ01000019.1 GCF_014651695.1 Nocardiopsis terrae | reverse complement strand
GGGGTGGCGTATGGGGCGCGGTGTGGGGGTGGTGTGCCGGGGTGGTCTGGGTTGTCGGTGCAGTATGCGGATTACGCGTTGTGGCAGCACAAACTCCTCGCCGAAGAGGACCCGGACGGTCTCCTGCGGCGCCAGTTGGACTACTGGACGACGGAGCTCCGGGGCCTGCCCGAACGCATCGACCTACCGACCGACCACGACCGGCCGGGTACCGCGAGTCACCGGGGGCAGACGGTCCCCTTTCACGTCCCCGCCGAGCTGCACAAGCGTCTGACCGCCCTCGCCCGGTCCTCGGGCGTGAGCCTGTTCATGGTTCTGCACGCGGGTCTGGCGGCGTTGTTGTCGCGTATGGGTGCGGGTGCGGATGTTCCGATCGGGACCCCGGTGGCCGGGCGCGGGGACGACCGGTTGGAGGATCTGGTCGGGTTCTTCGTGAACACGTTGGTTCTGCGGACGGATCTTTCCGGGGATCCGAGTTTCGCTGAGTTGTTGGGGCGGGTGCGGTCGACGGATCTGGGGGCGTTCGATCATCAGGACGTTCCCTTCGAGCGGGTGGTGGAGGAGGTGAACCCGCAGCGTTCGTTGTCGCGCAATCCGCTGTTCCAGGTCCTCCTCGCACTCCAGAACACGCCGTCTGAGGACCCCGGGTTCACCGGACTGCACGTGCGGCCCGAACCGGTCGCGCCCGAGTTCGCCAAATTCGACCTGGCCCTGGCCGTCGTGGAGGAGCGCGGGTCGAACGGCGAACACGCGGGCATCCGCGGTGACTGGGAGTTCAGCACCGACCTCTTCGAGCGGACGACCGTCGAGGAACTGGGCCGTCGGCTCCTCACCGTCCTCGACACGGTGGTGGAGGACCCCGCCGCTCCCATCTCCGCTCTGGACGTGGTGTCGTGGGGTGAGCGGTCGCGTGTGGTGGAGGGGTTCAACGACACGGGGCGTGTGCTTTCGGGTGGTTCGTTGGTCGGGGCGTTCGAGG
>NZ_BMXJ01000018.1 GCF_014651695.1 Nocardiopsis terrae | reverse complement strand
CCGGCTGATGTGGGTGGGTGGCCTGTGGTGGTGCCGGTTGGTTCGGGTGTGTGGAACGCGCGTGTGTATGTGGTGGATGGTGCTTTGCGTCCGGTGCCTGTGGGGGTTGCGGGTGAGTTGTATGTGGCGGGTGCTGGTGTGGCTCGGGGGTATTTGGGTCGGCCGGGGTTGACGTGTGAGCGGTTTGTGGCTGATCCGTTTGGTCCTGCGGGTGGGCGGATGTATCGCACGGGTGA
Organism: Nocardiopsis terrae; assembly: GCF_014651695.1. Lineage (GTDB taxonomy): Bacteria > Actinomycetota > Actinomycetes > Streptosporangiales > Streptosporangiaceae > Nocardiopsis > Nocardiopsis terrae. The sequence continues at coordinate 1,155 of NZ_BMXJ01000018.1, read as the reverse complement.
TGTGGTGCGTTGGACCGCGGGGGGTGAGTTGGAGTTTGTGGGTCGTGTTGATGATCAGGTGAAGGTGCGGGGTTACCGGGTCGAGTTGGGTGAGGTCGAGTCGGTGGTGGCGCGTTGTGCGGGTGTGGCGCGTTGTGTGGTGGTGGTGCGTGGGGGGCGGTTGGTGGCTTATGTGGTGGCGGTTGTTGGTGCGGATGTGTGTGCGGCGGGGGTGCGGGCTGAGGTTGGGGGTGTGTTGCCGGGGTTCATGGTGCCTTGGGTTGTGGTGGTGGATGAGCTGCCGTTGACGCCGAACGGCAAGGTTGATCGTGGGGCGTTGCCTGAGCCGGTGGGTGAGGGTGTGGGCAGGGGTGCGCGTTCGGCGCGGGAGGAGGTGTTGTGTGCGTTGTTCGCGGATGTGTTGGGTGTGGAGTCGGTGGGGGTCGAGGATGATTTCTTCGCTCTGGGTGGGCATTCGTTGTTGGCTGCGCGGTTGGTGTGGCGGGTGCGGTCGGTTCTGGGTGTGGAGTTGCGGGTGCGTGATCTGTTCGAGGCGCCGTCGGTGGCGGGGTTGGCTGCTCGGGTGGGTCAGGGGGGTGTGGTGCGTTCGCGTCCGGTGGCGGTGGAGCGTCCGGGGCGGGTGCCGTTGTCGTTTGGTCAGCGTCGGTTGTGGTTTCTGAATCGGTTGGAGGGGCCGGATTCGACGTACAACATGCCGGTGGCGTTGCGGTTGTCGGGTGTTGTGGATGTGGGTGCGCTGCGGGCGGCGTTGGGTGATGTGGTGGGGCGTCATGAGGTGTTGCGGACGGTGTTGCCGGTGGTGGGGGGTGAGCCGGTGCAGCGTGTGTTGTCGGTGGGTGAGGGGACGCCGGAGTTGTGTGTGGTGGATGTGGGTTCGGATGGGTTGTCGGGGGTGTTGGGGGAGGCTGTCGGGTCAGTTTTTGATTTGTGTGTTGATGTTCCGTTTCGGGTGTGGTTGTTCCGTTTGGGGGGTGATGAGTGTGTGTTGTTGTTGTTGGTGCATCACGTTGCGGGTGATGGGTGGTCGTTGGGGCCGTTGGTGCGTGATGTGGGGGTGGCGTATGGGGCGCGGTGTGGGGGTGGTGTGCCGGGGTGGTCTGGGTTGTCGGTGCAGTATGCGGATTACGCGTTGTGGCAGCACAAACTCCTCGCCGA
>NZ_BMXJ01000016.1 GCF_014651695.1 Nocardiopsis terrae | reverse complement strand
GTGAATACAGTGTGCGCGAACATCCAATTATCTGCAGCGGACAAGCCCTCGGCCTATTAGTACCGGTCAGCTCCACCCCTCACAAGGCTTCCACACCCGGCCTATCAACCCTGTCGTCTACAGGGAGCCTTACCCTCTCAAGGAGGCAGGAGACCTCATCTCGAAGCAAGCTTCCCGCTTAGATGCTTTCAGCGGTTATCTCTCCCGAACGTAGCCAACCAGCCATGCCCTTGGCAGGACAACTGGCACACCAGAGGTTCGTCCGTCCCGGTCCTCTCGTACTAGGGACAGCCCTTCTCAAGTCTCCAACGCGCACAGCGGATAGGGACCGAACTGTCTCACGACGTTCTAAACCCAGCTCGCGTGCCGCTTTAATGGGCGAACAGCCCAACCCTTGGGACCAACTCCAGCCCCAGGATGCGACGAGCCGACATCGAGGTGCCAAACCATCCCGTCGATATGGACTCTTGGGGAAGATCAGCCTGTTATCCCCGGGGTACCTTTTAGCCGTTGAGCGACACCGCTTCCACACGCCGGTGCCGGATCACTAGTCCCAGCTTTCGCTCCTGCTCGACACGTCCGTCTCACAGTCAAGCTCCCTTGTGCACTTACACTCAACACCTGATTACCAACCAGGCTGAGGGAACCTTTGGGCGCCTCCGTTACTCTTTGGGAGGCAACCGCCCCAGTTAAACTACCCACCAGACACTGTCCCCGAACCGGATCACGGTCCAAAGTTAGATGCCCGAAACAGTCAGAGTGGTATTTCACCAACGCCTCCACCGCCACTAGCGTGACGACTTCACCGGCTCCCACCTATCCTACACAAACCATCCCAAACACCAATGTCAAGCTATAGTGAAGGTCCCGGGGTCTTTCCGTCCTGCTGCGCGAAACGAGCATCTTTACTCGTAGTGCAATTTCACCGGGCCCATGGTTGAGACAGTGGGGAAGTCGTTACGCCATTCGTGCAGGTCGGAACTTACCCGACAAGGAATTTCGCTACCTTAGGATGGTTATAGTTACCACCGCCGTTTACTGGCGCTTAGATTCCTAGCTTCGCTGGGGCGAACCCCAACTAACCAGTCCTCTTAACGTTCCAGCACCGGGCAGGCGTCAGTCCGTATACAGCGTCTTACGACTTCGCACGGACCTGTGTTTTTAATAAACAGTCGCTTCCCCCCGCTATCTGCGACCCCACCCAGCTCAGGCCGTAAAGACCGTCACCAGACAGGGCTCCCCTTCTCCCAAAGTTACGGGGACAATTTGCCGAGTTCCTTAACCATGGTTCACCCGAACGCCTCGGTATTCTCTACCTGACCACCTGCGTCGGTTTAGGGTACTGGCCACACACGAACTCGCTAGAGGCTTTTCTCGACAGCATGGGATCACTCACTTCACCAAAAACGGCTCGGCATCACGTCTCAGCCCTGACGAGAGGCGGATTTACCTACCCCTCGGCCTACACGCTTACCCCCGGACAACCACCGCCGGGTAGAGCTACCCTCCTGCGTCACCCCATCACTTACCTACTACAAGCTCGGGTCCCAGACCAGATACAGACAATCTCCCGAAGGATTTTGAACGATCCGGCGTGGTTAGCATCACCTGATTCGGTATTGGACGCTCGTGCACGGGTACGGGAATATCAACCCGTTATCCATCGACTACGCCTGTCGGCCTCGCCTTAGGTCCAGACTCACCCTGGGCGGATTAACCTGCCCCAGGAACCCTTAGTCAATCGGCGGCAACGTTTCTCACGTTGCTTTCGCTACTCATGCCTGCATTCTCACTCGCACACCCTCCACCACACGATCACTCGGCAGCTTCACTGGATGCACGACGCTCCCCTACCAACCCAGCCCTTACGGGCTGAACTTCACAGCTTCGGCGGTGTACTTAAGCCCCGCTACATTATCGGCGCAGAACCACTTGACCAGTGAGCTATTACGCACTCTTTAAAGGATGGCTGCTTCTAAGCCAACCTCCTGGTTGTCTGGGCAACTCCACAACCTTTCCCACTTAGCACACGCTTAGGGGCCTTAGCTGATGATCTGGGCTGTTTCCCTCTCGACTACGAAGCTTATCCCCCGCAGTCTCACTGCCACGCTTCACTTCACCGGCATTCGGAGTTTGTCTGACGTCAGTAACCTTGTCGGGCCCATCAGCCAAACAGTAGCTCTACCTCCAGCAAGAAACACGTGACGCTGCACCTAAATGCATTTCGGGGAGAACCAGCTATCACGGAGTTTGATTGGCCTTTCACCCCTACCCACACCTCATCCCCCAGATTTTCAACTCTGGTGGGTTCGGGCCTCCACGAGGTCTTACCCCCGCTTCACCCTGGACATGGGTAGATCACTCCGCTTCGGGTCCACAGCATGCGACTCAACCGCCCTATTC
>NZ_BMXJ01000015.1 GCF_014651695.1 Nocardiopsis terrae | reverse complement strand
ACGGTGACGTGGGTGATGGGGAGCGGTCGGGGGTGTTGTGTGCCGAGCATCCGGCGTATGTGATCTATACGTCGGGTTCGACCGGCCGCCCCAAAGCCGTCGTCGTTCCGCACCGCGCCGTCGTGGACGTCGTGGTTCCGCTCATTGACGACTTCCGTTTCGGTCCGGGCGAACGCATGCTCCAGTTCGCTTCGGTCAGCTTTGACGCCGCGGTGTGGGAGTTCGTCATTCCGTTGTGCTCCGGCGGCACGATGGTGGTCGCTCCCGCCGAGCGCCTGATGCCCGGACCCGCGCTCGCCGAACTCGTCGCGGAGACGGGGGTCACGCTGCTCATCCTTCCCCCGGCGGCTCTGCCGGTCCTGCCCGATGGGGCGATCCCGCCCGGCGTCACTCTGGTCGTGGCCGGGGACACGACCGCCTCGGACCAGGTGGAGCGCTGGTCCGCAGACCGGGAGATGATCAACGGTTACGGTCCGACCGAGGTCACCGTGTGCGCGTCGAAGAGCGCACCCCTGTCCGGCGCAGTCGTTCCGTCCATGGGACGTCCCATCGCGAACGCGCGGATCTACGTCCTGGACGACGACCTCCGCCTGGCGCCGATCGGGGTGGTCGGAGAGGTCTATGTCGGCGGACGCGGTGTCGCCCGCGGCTATCTCGGCCGACCGGGACTGACCTCCGAGCGGTTCGTGGCTGACCCCTTCGGGCCTTCCGGCGGTCGGATGTACCGCACGGGTGATCTGGCGCGCTGGACCTCGACGGGCGAGCTGAGGTTCGCCGGCCGCGCCGACGACCAGGTCAAGATCCGCGGTCACCGTGTGGAACCGGGCGAGGTCGAGAGCGTGTTCACCAGTCACTCCTCGGTGGCACGCGGCGCCGTCGTCGCGCGGCGCGAATCCGGGAACGACCACCGACTCGTCGCCTATGTCGTCCCTCGCGCCGAGGTCGGGGCCTCCCCGGAGCACGAGGTGCTCGATGGTTGGCGCGCGACGTCGGAGGCGTTCTACTCCAAGCCCTCGGGGGAGTTCGGTTCTGATTTCTCCGGCTGGACGGACAGCTATACGGGTTCGCCCATCCCCGCTGAGGAGATGGCGGAGTGGTGTGAGGCGACGGTCGAACGGGTCCTAGCGCTGAACCCCCGCCGGGTACTGGAGATCGGTTGCGGGACAGGGCTGATCCTGGCCCGGGTCGCGCCGCACTGCGAGGAGTATCTGGGGACCGACCTGTCCCCGTCGGCCGTCGAACACCTGAGCGGACGTCTCACCGAGCGCCCCGACCTGGCGACGACCACCCGAGTGGAGGAACGGGCGGCCCACGACTTCGAGGGGCTCCCCGAGGGACACTTCGACACCATCGTCCTCAACTCCGTGGTCCAGTACTTTCCGGGTCCCGAGTACCTGGAGCGCGTCCTGCGGTCGGCGGTGCGGTACCTGGCTCCTGGCGGCAGCGTCTACGTCGGGGACGTGCGCCGCCGCACCCTCGCTCGAACCTTCCGCACGGCGGTCGCCTTGCACGGCGCGGCCGACACCGCCGACGCCGACACCGTGCGCGCGGCCGCCGAGCACGGGATAACGCGGGAGCGGGAGCTCATGGTCGACCCGGAGTTCTTCGCCGCCCTCACCGACGCGGTGCCGGCGATCACCGGAACCGAGCTGGAACTGCGCCGCGGTCGCGCCCACAACGAGATGACCCGGCACCGTTACGACGCCGTGATCCGCACCACGGCGTCGCGGGCGCACACCCTTCTCGACAGCCACGTGTGGGGCGAGGACCTGGGCGACGTCGAAGAGGTCCGCTCCCTGCTGGCCGACCACGCTGGGCTGCTACGCGTGGAGGGTGTTCCGAACGCCCGGCTGGCGGGTGAGGCCGCGGCGCGCCGTGCGCTGGAGGAGGGCTCTCTGGAGGAGGCCCGCGCGGCTCTGCGCACACCCGGGCCGGGCGGGGCCGTCGATCCGGAGCTGCTCTGGGAGATCGGCCGCTCCGCGGGCCTCCACACCTACGTCACCTGGGGTCAGGCACCGGAGGGGGACACCATCGATGTCCTCTACACGTCCGACCTCCGAGACCGTCCGGACGCCTGGCGCCGTCCCGACGTCCCGCTGAAGGCCCCGAGCGCCTACACGAACCGGCCCACGACTGCCGCGCCCACGAGAGAGCTCGCGGAAGAACTGCGCGGACACGCGGCGGCGATCCTGCCCTCGTACATGGTCCCGTCCGCGATCGTCATCACCGACCACATCCCGCTCACACCCAACGGCAAGGTCGACCGTGCCGCTCTGCCGGAGCCCGATCGCGGTCCCGTGCACGAAGGTCGGGAGCCGACCAGCCCCGCCGAGCGGGTCCTGTGCGAACTGTTCGCCGACGTACTGGGGCTCGCGGCGGTCGGCGTCGACGAGGACTTCTTCTCCCTCGGCGGCCACTCCCTGTTGGCGGCCCGTCTCATCGCGCGTGTCAAGGACGAGTTCGGTACCGAACCGGAGGTACGTGACGTCTTCGACGCGCCGACACCCGCGGGCCTCGCACGTCGCGTCGGCCACGGGGCGCCTGCTCGGCCTCCGCTCACGAAGCGCCCCCGTCCCGAGCGGGTACCGCTGTCCCACGCCCAGTTCCGCCTGTGGTTTCTGCACCGCCTGGAAGGACCGAGCCCGACCTACAACATTCCGATGGCGTTGCGCTTCGCCGAACCACTCGATCGTGAGGCGTTGGAGGCCGCGTTCGGCGACCTCCTCGAGCGCCACGAGTCACTGCGCACCGTGTTCCCGGAGGAGGAAGGCACCCCCTGGCAGCGGGTGCTGGACCCCAGTGAGCTCACCGGTCCCGTCCGCACCGTCGCGACATCCGATGAGGAACTGGAGGGTGCGCTCGCGGAGGCGGCACTGGACTCCTTCGACCTGACGACGGAACCGCCGCTGCGGGCGCGGTTGTTCACGGTCGGGTCCGACCGGAGCGTCCTGCTGTTGCTCACGCACCACATCGCGGCGGACGGGTGGTCTTGGCGCCCTCTCGTCCGTGACCTGGGGAGGGCTTACGCGGCCCGTCGCGCGGGGGAGCGGCCCGACTGGGAGCCGCTGCCCGTCCAGTACGCCGATTACACCCTGTGGCAGCGCGAGCTGCACGGGGACGAGGACGACCCGGACGGGCCGCTGCGTGAGCAGCTCGACTACTGGGTCGCGGAGCTCGACGGGGTGCCCGACCTGCTCCAGCTGCCCACCGACCGGGTGCGTCCGGCCCGCGCCCGGCAGCGGGGCGGCGCGGTCACGTTCCATCTGGACTCCGGTGTCCACGAGCGGGTTCGGGACGTGGCCGAAGGCAGCCGCGCCACGGTGTTCATGGTGATTCAGGCGGCCTTCGCGACCCTGCTGAACAAACACGGCGCTGGGACGGACATCCCGATCGGCAGCCCGATCGCGGGACGGACCGACACCGCGCTCGCGGATCTCGTCGGGTTCTTTGTCAACACCCTTGTGCTGCGCACGGACCTGTCCGGCGACCCGACGTTCCGCGAACTGCTGGGGCGGGTACGCGAGACGGGCCTCGCGGCCTACGCCCGACAGGACTTGCCCTTCGAGAAGCTGGTCGAACGCCTGTGCCCGGAACGGTCTATGGCACGCCATCCCCTGTTCCAGGTGATGCTCGCCTTCCAGAACGCCGACGAAGCCGAGCCGGACTTCGGCGGCCTGGGGGCCGAGGAGTTCGCCGTGGACATCGGAGTCGCCAAGTTCGACCTGCACCTGAGCGTCGTGGAACGCGCTGGCGGGGGAGGGCTCGACTGTGCCCTGGAGTACAGCGACGACCTCTTCGAGCGCTCGACGGCTCGGGCGCTCGTGGACCGGTTCCGCCGGGTCCTCCTCAGCGTGGTCGAACGGCCCGACACCCGACTGGCCGACGTCGACGTGCTCGCCGACGATGAACGGCGCCGCCTGCTCCAGGAGTGGGCGGTCGACGCGGACAGCCGGGCGTCCGACGTCCCGGTGACGACGATGTTCGCGCACCAGCTCGAACGCACCCCTTCTGCCGACGCCGTGGTGTGCGGCGAGCAACGGCTGACGTACGAGCGGCTCGACGAGCGGGCCGAGACGTGGGCTCGGCGGCTGGCCGCGTGGGGGGCCGGAAAGGACCGTATCGTCGCCATCGCTCTTCCGCGGTCGCCCGAGATGGTGGTTGCGATCCTGGCGGTGCTCAAGAGCGGAGCAGCGTACCTCCCGATCGACGCGGACTACCCCGCCGACCGGATCGCGTTCATGCTCCGGGACGCCCGGCCCGTCTGCGTGATCACGAACGACGAGGCGTCGGCGCGTGCCGCCGGAGCCGACGCCGTCTCCCCGGAACAGTTGGACGACCACGGCGGTCCGGTCGCTGAGCCGGAGCGCGTGGACCTCCCGGAGAGCCCCGCGTACGTGGTCTACACGTCCGGGTCCACGGGTCGCCCCAAGGCTGTGGTGATGCCTCACCGAGGTCTGTCGAACCTGTTGGGATGGCACGCCTGGAGGTTCCCCGCCGACGGGGAGGTGCGTACCGCGCAGTTCACCGCGGTCGGGTTCGACTTCTCCGTCCAGGAGATCCTCGCCGCGCTGGTCACCGGACGGACCCTCGTGATTCCTCCCGAGGAGGTTCGAACCAGCCCCGAGGACCTTGCCGTCTGGATCGACGACGAGGGGGTGAACGAGCTCTTCGCGCCGAACGTCGTCATCGAATCCCTGGCGGACACGGAGCGCGGGCGGACGAGCGGGCTCCCCTCGCTCCGCGATGTGTTCCAGGGAGGTGAGGCTTTGTCGGCGGGGCCGGCGGTGCGGGAGTTCTGCGCGCGTGTCCCGGGACGGCGCCTGCACAACATCTACGGTCCGGCTGAGACCCACGCCGCGACTGCCTACACCCTTCCGGCTGATGTGGGTGGGTGGCCTGTGGTGGTGCCGGTTGGTTCGGGTGTGTGGAACGCGCGTGTGTATGTGGTGGATGGTGCTTTGCGTCCGGTGCCTGTGGG
>NZ_BMXJ01000014.1 GCF_014651695.1 Nocardiopsis terrae | reverse complement strand
TACTGGGAAATCGGCCCCCAACCCCACCTCACCCCCCACGCCCGCACCACCCTCAACGACCCCACCACCCACTGGCACACCACCCTCCGCAAAAACCAACCGGAGCAAAGGGGCCTGTACCAGTCCGTGGAGGCCTACCTCAACGCCGGGATCGGTGAGCTCGACTGGGCTGCGCTGCACGAGGGCAAGGGCCAGCGCACCGTCATCGTGCCCGGATACCCCTTCACCGCTCAGAAGCTGTCAGCCGAGGCGCCTCGACTGACCGCGGCCGTGAACGCCAACGGCCGGGCGAACGCGCACCCCTTGTTCGACAGCCGTGACGAGTAGAGACGAGGGACCTGTGGACAGCCTGACCCAGAGTTACGGGAAGACCTTCGACCACGACGACGCACTCATCGCCCAGCACCGCTTCGACGGCCGCCCCCTGCTGCCCGCAGCGGCCCAGATCGAGATGATGCTCTTCGCCTTCCTGGAGGGCGGCGCCTTCGCGCCGGTCCAGCTCCACGGAATCGAGTTCCCCAGGCCGCTGGCCCTCGCGGAGGGGCAGCGGGAGAGGGTCCGGCTGGAGGCACGGAGCCGAAACGGCGACCAGACGGACCTCACCCTGCGCACAGAGGACGGGCGGGTACTGTCCGCCTCCCGGGGGCAGACCCTGAACGCTTCCGCGCCCGAGGCGGGCCCGGTCTCCTGCACGGGCAGCCTCGACCCCGGCTCCCTGTACTCGGCCTGGTCCTCGGCTGGGCTGGAGTACGGTCCCGACCTGCGGGTCGTGCGCTCCCTGGCCGTGAGCGCAGGACAGGTGGAGGCGGACCTGGACGGTGCCGCCTCGGCCGGCCCGTGGCTGATGCACCCCCATCTGGTGGACGGGGTCCTCCAGCTGGTGAGCGTCGCCCTGCAGAGCCCGGCGTCCGCTTCCCAGGTGCGCGTCACCCTTCCGGTGGGCATCTCCCGGATCGCCGTCTTCGCGCCCCTGCCGCCCCGGGTCACCGTGAGGGTACGGCGTGTGGACGTCTCCGGCACCCACGGCGTCGCGGACGCCCAGGTGCTCGACGGCGAGGGGGGCGTGATAGCCCTCCTGGAAGGGGTGCGCATGCACCTGGGCGCTGTCGGAACCCGACCGGGACTGGGCACTCAGCTGTCGTGGACCCCCGAGGCCCCCTCCTTCCCCCACCCGGTCGAGGGCACCTGGGTGGTCCTGCGCGACACGCGCCGTCCGGAGCGCACCGCCCAGGACGAGACCGTCGGCCTGCTGCGTGAGCGCGGCGCCCGGGTCGTCGAGGTGCTCCCGCCCGGAGCGGCTCCGCCGGAGGAAGGGCAGGCACGATGCCTGTCCGAGGTGTCGGAGGCTGCCTTCGCCGAACTCTGGGACGAGGTCGGCGAGGTCTCCGGCGTGGTCCACATGTGGTCGACGGGCCCCGGACGCGCCGAGGAAGAGGAACTCGACACCGGTCTGCACGCCTGCGCACACGCCCTGCGGACCCTGGGTGCGCACCAGCGGACCAGCCGCTTCACCGTGGTGACGGAGCACGCCCAACCCGTGTCGGAGGGGGACCGCCCCCTACCGGCCAGGTCGGCCCTGTGGGGCCTGGTGCGCACGGCCGCGATCGAGTACCCGGGACTGTCCCCGCGCCTGGTCGACCTCGACTCCTCCACGGCCTCGGCCCTGGCCGCGGCGGAGGAACCGGTGGGAGAGAAACCGGAGTGCGCCTACCGTGACGGCAGCCGCACGGTCCCCTGCCTGGTGGAGGCCCCCTTGCCCGCGCGGCGTCCGGGTGTTCGGCCCGGAGGCCGTTACCTCCTGTTGGGAGGACACGGGGGCATCGGGGTGGAGGTGGCCGCGCGCCTGGCCGGGGAGGGAGCGGGCGAGCTGGTCCTGGTGGGCCGCTCCGATCCGGATCCCGGGGTCGTGGAGCGCTTGGCGGGCACCGGCTGCAGGGTGCGCTCGCTGCGTGCTGACGCCTCCGTCCCCGGTGCGATGGCCCAGGTGGTGGCCGAGGTGCTCTCCGACGGGCGGGGGCTGCACGGTGTGGTGCACGCGGCGGGCGTGCTCCGGGACGGGCTGTTGCGCAGCTCGACCCGCGAGGACGTGGACGCGGTGCTCGCGCCGAAGGTCTCGGGCGCCCGCGAGCTGGCATCGGCCGTGGAAGGGCTGGAACTGGACTTCGCCGTACTCTTCGGCTCGGTCTCGGGCACGTTCGGCAACCTGGGCCAAGCAGGTTACGCGGCCGCCAACGCCTACCTGGACGGCTTCGCACACGCCCAGGGCAGTCCGTGGACCACGGTGTCGTGGGGCCTGTGGGGCGAGGTCGGAATGGGCGTGGAAGCCGCCGACCAGCTGCGCCGGCGCGGTGTGCGCCCCCTGGGGAACCAGGAGGCCCTGGACGCGTTCGTCTCGGTGCTGCGCAGCGACGAACGCATGGTCGTGGTGGCCCACCCGGACGGACGGACCGTGCCGCACCCCGTGTCCGGGCGGGGACGGCCCCTCGCGGTGCCCGAACCGGCCCCGGCCCCGCGTCCTGCGCCGGCACAGGACGCGGCGGCACAGGACGCGGCGTCCCCGACCGCCGCCGTCGGCGAACGGGTCGAACGCTTCCTGGCCCGGCGCCTGGGCGCCGAACGGCTCACACCGGCCACCCCCCTGAGCGACTACGGGATCGACTCCATCATGAGCGTGGAGATGGCCGAGGAGCTGTCCCGGATCGTGGGGAGGGAGCTCCCCTCGACCCTGTTCCTGGAGCACCCCGACGTCGCCGGAGTGACCCGGGCCCTGATCGAGGAGTACGGGGTTACCGCCGCCGACGGCACCGCCGTGCCCGCCGCGGAGGCGGACACGCCCCCGGCTCCCGCGGAAGAACCCGTGGAGGAGGGGGAAGCGGACAGTACCCACGGGGCCGCGGACGCACCGGTACGTGACGGAGACGTCGCGATCGTCGCCGTCTCCGGAGACCTGCCCGGCGCGGAGGACCTGGACGGTTTCTGGGACCTGCTGATGTCCGGGGGGACCGCGTTCACTGAGGTGCCCGAGCAACGGTGGGACGTCGACGCGCTGTTCGAACCCCGCTCAGCGGGTATGTCGGGGACCTACTGCCGGAACGGGGCCTTTCTCCGCCTGCCCGACCGGTTCGACCACCGCTTCTTCCAGACCTCGCGGCGCGAGGCGGACGAGATGGACCCCCAGCAGAAGCTCTTGTTGGAACACGCCTGGCGCGTGGTGGACGAGGCCGGCCTGAGCGGCCGACCCGACATCGGCGTGTTCGTGGGCGCGACCTACCAGCACCACCGGGACGCCTCCGGTCTGGAGGAGGTCAGCCCGCACACCGCCCTGGGGTCCATGAACGCGCTTCTGGCGAACCGGATCTCCTACACGCTCGACCTCACCGGACCGTCCCAGACCGTCGACACGCTGTGCTCGTCATCCCTGGTGGCGCTGCACCAGGCGGTGCAGGCCCTGCGCGCGGGCCAGTGCGGGGCCGCCGTGGTCGCGGCCTGCCACGTGGGACTCACCCCCTGGTACTACCGCAGCCTCAGCCAGCTCGGAGCGCTCTCACCCGACCTGCCCCGGCCCTTCGACGAAGACGCCGACGGCTTCGTCCCCGGCGAGGGCGCCGTGGCGGTCCTCCTCCGGCCCCTGGCCGACGCGGAGCGCGACGGCGACCACGTGTGGGGGGTGGTTCGTGGCACGGCGGTCAACCACGGCGGGCGGGGCGGAGCCCTGCCCGTACCCCGGCGGTCCGCCCAGGAGGCGGTGATCCGGGCTGCCCTGGCGGACGCCGGGACAGCACCGGAGGAGGTCTCCCTGATCGAGGCGCACGGGACGGCGACCCAACTCGGTGACCCGGTCGAGGTGGCGGCGCTGGGCTCCGTCTTCGGTTCCTGCGCCGGTGAGCGCCTGCTGGGCTCGTTGAAGGCCAACATCGGACACCTGGAGCCCGCCAGCGGCCTGGCCGCCCTGGTCAAGGTCCTGCTCTGCCTGCGCCACGGGGCGGTCCCGCCGTTGGCGGGTTACCGGACCCCCTCCAGCCGGATCGACCTGGAGGGGGCGGGGCTGTCGGTGAACCGCGAGGCCCGGGCCTGGTCCGACGACCGGCCGCGGGTCGCCGGGGTGAGCGCGTTCGGCATGGGCGGCGCCAACGCCCATGCCGTCATCGCCGAGCACCAGCGTGAAACCGCGCCCGAGCCCGAGCCGGGGGCGGAGCAGGTGCTGCTGCTGTCGGGGCATACTCCCGAGGCTCTGACACGAAGGATCCGCGACGTCGCCGACTGGCTGTCCACGTGCGAGGCGAATCTGGCCCAGGTGTGCTTCTCCGCGGCCGTGGGCAGGGACCACCGGGAATTCCGGGCCGCGTTCTACGGCACCGACCGAGCAGAGATCCTGGCCGGCGCACACAGGTCGCTGGAGTCGGAGACGGGTCCGGTGGGTGTCTGGGCCGCCGGTGTCGGCACCCCCCTCACCGGCCCGGCGGCCGAGCGGGCCGCCCGGTTCGTCGGAGGCGAAACCGTGGACCGGGGCCCGGACCGCCCCTCCGGAAGGCGGGTCGTCCTTCCCCCGTACCCGCTGGGCGGGACCCCCGCCCCGTCCTCGGCGCCCGGAAGCGGCTCCCCGGTGACGCTCCCGAAGACGGAGGAGGAGGGGGCACTGGTCGCCCAGCACCGCGTGCGCGGCGAGCAGACGGTACCGGCCGCGCTACTCGTGCTGCGGGCACTGGCCCATGCGGACGCGGTGGACGAGATGGTCTTCGCCGAACCGGGGACCGGTCCCGGCGAGCTCACCGAGGAGCGGTCCGGTGGGACGCTCCGCCTCCGTTGGGACGGCAGGAACATCGCGCGTGCGCGGTTGGGCGGTACCGCCACACAGGCGGAACGAACGGTGCCGGACGGGGAACCGCGGCGCTCCTTGGACCCGGTGGGGCTCTACGCGTGGTTCGAGGCGGCCGGCGTCGAGTACGGTCCCGCACTGGCGGTCGTCGACGAGGTGCGCTTCGACACCGGGGTCACGGTCTGCTCGCTACGGACGGACCCGAACGCCTCCCCCGGGGCCGCCGCGGTGGCAGCACTGGACGCCGCGCTGCAGAGCATGGCGGTCCTGACCATCGCGGACCGTGCGGACACCGGCCCCCTCTGCCTGCCCGCCTCGGTCGACGCGATCCGTGCCTTCGGCGACCCCGCACTGTGCAGACGGGTGCGCACACGACTCGTGTCGGCCGAACCCGGCGGTACACGCGTGGCCGATACGGTGCTGCTGGACGAGGGGGGCCGGGTCCTGCTCTCCCTGAGCGGGGTCCATTACGCGCCCGTACCCGCTCCGGACAGGCGGCCCCTGCCGGAGGGGGAGCCGGAACCGGGTCCCCCGGCCCCCTCGCGGAACCGAAGCGTGACCGATGTGGTGCGCACCCTGCTGCGCGAGCCGGACCTGACCCCCGACACCCCCTTCACCCTCCTGGCCGTCGACTCGATGCTGGCAACCGAGATCTCCGAGCGTTTGGAGTCGGAACTGGCGGTGACGGTCAGCGCTCTGGACGTACTGGACGCCCGCGACTGCCGGGCCCTGGCCGCCGCTGTGGGGGCGCCCGAGCCCGAGGAGTGGCAGACCCGACCGCAGGAGGCGACGGCGGAGGAACCACCGGCGGAACCCGCGGACCGGCCAGCCCCCTCCGGGCCCGTCCCGCACCCCGGCCCCGGCGGGACACCGGAGGGTTCGGCCCCCGGTACGCGTGACGTGGCGGTGGTAGGAGTCGCCCTCGCGCTGCCCGGGGCACGCACGCCGGAGGAACTGTGGGGACTGCTGGAGGAGGGCCGCAGCGCGGTCGGGACCGCTCCCGCCAAGCGCTGGGAAGGCAGGCGCACCCGGCCCCCCGGCGGTTTCCTGGAGGACATAGAGGACTTCGACGCCCAGCTCTTCGGTGTCTTCGCCAACCAGGCCCGGGTGCTCGACCCCCAGGCCCGCTGGCTCCTGCGCGGAGCATGGGAGTGCCTGGAGTCGGCCGGGGTCCCGCCGACCTCCGCGGCCGGCACGAGGACCGGGATGTTCGTGGGAGCCAGCTACCAGCACTACCGCGAGTACAACATCGAGCCCGAGTTGGACGCGCTGAGCGGCCTGGGCAACCACAACGCGTTCCTGGCCAACCGGGTGAGCCACTTCCTGGACCTGCGCGGCCCCAGCATGACCATCGACACCCTGTGCTCCTCCTCGCTGGTGGCCCTGCACCAGGCAGTACGCAGCATCCGCGACGGCGAATGCGAACAGGCCCTCGTCGCCGGGGTCAGGCTCGCGTTGTCCCCGCTGCACTACCACGCCATGAACAGCCTGAAGGCGCTCTCCCCGACGGGGCGGTCCCGAGCCTTCGACGCCACCGCCGACGGATTCGTCCCCGGAGAAGGCGTCATCACCCTCCTGCTCAAACCCCTCCACCACGCCCTA
>NZ_BMXJ01000013.1 GCF_014651695.1 Nocardiopsis terrae | reverse complement strand
CCCGACACAGTCGTTTACCTGGCACAACTACCCCCTGAATCAGGTTCGTTGCAACAGATGCTAGAAACCACCCGCCGAAATCGCCCCTGGTAGCAAGATCACCGGGGTTGGGGCGGTTGCGGAAGCAGCGGACACCCTGCTGGACGGGTTTCGGGCACCACGGACCTGGGACCGCCCCCTCAGCGGCCGCCCGCACCCCGCCCCCGCTGCCGGTCCTCCGAGGCCGTCAGACCCCGGGAAGGGGCTCGGCCCCTGACCGCTGCGCCGCGTCCCGGCACACCTTGCCCATCGGCCAGGCTGTCGACAGCGACCAGTTCTGACCGCCCGGGAAACGGCCCCGGCGGGCAGCCGGGGCCGTTCCGTCCCGATGACTTTCCCGCACGCACTGGGCCCCCGGGGCCCCTGAGCGGGTGGCTTCGGGGACGGTCCCCGCCCGTCGGTCCTGTCTCAGTTCCGGGTGCGGCGTCCGATGAACACGGCGAGCACACAGGTGGCCAGGGTGGTCGTGAGGGCCATCGGGAGGAACGCCCACTGGTAGGAGGCGGGCTCGTCCGGCAGCGCCTGGAGGACGGCCCCGGCCGCCACGGTGCACACCACGGCGGTGGTGAAACCGCTCATGTTGACCAGGCCGGAGGCGACGCCGGTACGGCTCGCGGGGATGCCGTCGCGGGCGAAGTCGAAGGAGATCGTGGGCGCCATGGTCTGACCGAGCGCGCTCACCGCCAGCACGATGATCCCCAGGGGCACCGGAGCCCCGTCCGGCCACAGGACCAGCAGGAGCCACCCCAGGCTCAGGGAGCCCCCGAGAGTCAGCGCGAAGTACACCCGCACCCCCGGCCAGCGGCCGATCAGCAGACCCGCGACGGGGGCCATCCACAGGGCCCCGGCCGCCAGTCCGGTGAGGGTGAGCGCGGCGGTGCCCTCGGCCAGCCCCAGGCCGCCCACGAGGAACGGGTAGCCCCAGAGCACCATCATCATCGTGAACGGCGCCATGACGGCCGCGTGGTGCGCCATGCCGATCCGGGGCCCGTCCGCCCTCAGCGCCTCTCTGAGCGCCGCCCAGACGGATATGGGGTCGGCGACGGTGGAACGCCCCGCGGCGCCTGCGGGGCGGTCACGCACCACCAGGAGCACGAGGAGGGCCATCAGGACGGTCAGGCCGGTGGTGGCGAGGAAGGCCGCCACCCAGCCGACCCCGCCGAGCGCCCAGGCCAGCGGGGCCGCGCTGGCCACCTGGCCGGTACCGCCGACCACGCCGGTCAACCCGCTGACCAGCGCGTACCGCGCACGGGGGAACCACAGGGCGGCGAGCCGGATGACGTTGAGGAACACGAGCGCGTCGCCGAGACCGATGAGGAACCGCCCCGCGACGGCCACCTCGACCCCCGGGGCGAGTGCGAACAGGCAGGAGCCGACGGCCATCGCGACCATGCCCATGACCAGGGTGTACCGGGGGCCGAGCCGGTCGGCGAGCAGTCCGGCGGGCACCTGGAGGAGGACGTACACGAGGAGCTGGAGCATGGGCAGCAGCGACAGCAGCGCGGGTCCCACGTCGAACCTGCTCTGAGCCTCCAGCGCCGCGACGCCCAGTCCGTTGCGGTGCAGCATGGCGAGGAAGTAGCCGCCCACCGCCACGCCCCACACCAGCCAGGCGCGGGCGCCGCCCGTCGGCTCCGCGGAGGACCCTCCGCTCACGGGTGTCCTGTCACCGGACGTCTCGGTCTGTGTCACTTCGCAGCTTCTCCCCTGGTTCGACCCGTCTTCCAGTGTCCTCCAGAACGTTGAACGCCCAGTACACCGGGGTGACCGGGAACGCAAAGCGACCGGGAATCCCCTCGGCACCAGCGGGTGCGGCTCCGACAAGAACCCCTCCCAGACGGGCAAAGACCCGACAACCTGCGTAAAGTCACTACGAGTCACTCACGATGCGCGATGGGTGCCGAAAACGGGTGAGTCTCACGACAACCAACACGGGACTACAGTCCCTTTATCACGAAAAGAAAACGCATACTGGTGTTCGAAAAACCCCTTTTGAACTGCAGGTTCTCTCGCCAAACAGGTCGATGCCCATTCGTTAGATGTGAGATGCGTCACACTTGTAAGCCTCGACTACGAGGGGTCAGTTGCTGCTAGCATCCGGAACGCGAAGGATAACTACGAGGTAACGACATCGTTCACGCCTCGCCAACTTCGTGGAGAGAGGTCGCCAACTCCGGTTGGACGTGGCGGACCGAACTCGAACCGCGGCGACGTGGCCGCAACAAGCACACACGGTCAGCACACCCGCGGTACCCCGACACACACTGGAGACGACCTTGAGTCACTGGCGCCTGAACAACCCCCGGGCCTCCCGGGCGAAGTCGGCCCTCGCCAGGCGAATCAAGCACAAGCCCAGGCACGCCTTCTGCGCCGAGCGCGCGATCACGGCGCTGCTGGGCGAGCTCGCCTCAGTGGCCTCCCGGCCCCTGTACTGGTCCGGCTCCTCCGAGATGGCCGTCGCCTCCGTGATGCGCGACGTCAACGTCTGGTGCCGGGACGGCCGCTTCTTCTGGAACGACCTCTTCCAGGGCGGCACGATGTCGCACCCCGCCAGCGACCCGGTCGGCGCCGCCGCCCTCCTGAACCCGTTCGCCCAGGTTCCGGAGCCCGCGCACTACTACACACACCGCCAGCCGGTCGCCGCCTGACCCGTGACCGCGCGCGTCGAGACCGACACCGTCGTGGTCGGGCTGGGCGCGATGGGCTCCCAGGCCCTGTGGCGCCTCGCGCGTGAGGGTGTCGACGCGATCGGGGTCGAGCAGTTCGTCCCCGGACACGACCGGGGCTCCAGCCACGGCGAGTCCCGGATCATCCGGACCGCCTACCTGGAAGGCGCCGAGTACGTCCCGTTCGTGCAGGCCGCCTGGCGCGCCTGGGACGAACTCGAACAGGCCTCCGGGTCCCGGCTCGTGGTGCGCTCCGGCGCCCTGATGCTCGGCGGACCCGACTCCGGCGTGATCAGTGGCTCCGTCGCCGCCGCCGAACACCACGGCCTGGCCCACGAACGCCTCTCCGCCGACGAGCTCGCAGAACGCCACCCCCGACACGCCGTACGCACCGGCGAGGTGGGCGTCTTCGAGGCGGACGCCGGCGCGGTCCTCCCCGAAGCCTCGATCCTCGCCGCCGTCCGCCTGGCCCGCCTGGCCGGTGCCCGGGTGTGGACCGGCCGCGCCGTCACCCGGATCGAACCCGACCCGGACCACCCCCGCGTACGGGTCGGTGACACCGAGATCCGTGCCCGGCGCGTCATCGTCACGGCCGGGGCCTGGCTCCCCGGGCTCCTGCCGGGGACCGCCCGCCTGGGCGGCGGCATCCGGGTGGAGCGCCGGGTGCTCGGCTGGTTCCGCGTCACCGGCCCCGCCTGTGACACCTCGGCCCCCGAACCCGTCTTCGCCCGTGAGGAACCCGACGGCGCCCTCTGGTACGGCTTCCCCAGCATGGACGACGGCCGTACCGTGAAGATCGGTGTGCACGCCGAACCGCCCGAGGTCGGAGCGGGCACCACCCGGCCCACCGGATCCCAGTGGGGCGAACCCGTCGACCCCGGCACCGGACCGCGTCCACCGGACGGGGCCGACGCGCGCCGCCTGGGCGCACTGGCCGCGGGGCTGCGCGGTGTCGCGCCGCTGCCCGAACGCATGGCGTCCTGCATGTACACCATGACCCCGGACGAGCACTTCCTCATCGGCCGCCGGAGCGAACTGCCCGGTCTGATCCTGGCCGGGGGCTTTTCCGGGCACGGCTTCAAGTTCGCGTCGGCGGTCGGCCGGGCCCTGGCCGACCTGGCCCGGGACGGCCGCACGGACCTGCCCGTCGGCATGTTCGACCCGCACCGCTGGGACTCCCCTCCCGCGCACCCCTGAGATCCGCCGCTCACACCACCCCTACCGCCGTCCCCCGCCGAGACGGTTCGGAGTCGGCCGGAACAGGACACACACCTGGGTGCTTTGTCGCCAAGCAGCTACATTGGCGGAGTACCCCGCCCCCGGGCACCCCAAGGACCTGCCGGAACACGGGCCCCACCGCGCTTCCGCACGCAGTAAGGACCACACCGCCGTGCAACCGCTCGCCTCCGACGACCCCCGCGCCATCGGTCCGCACCGGCTCCTCGCCCGCCTCGGCGCGGGCGGCATGGGCAAGGTGTACCTGGCCCGCACCCCCGACGGGCACCTGTGCGCCCTGAAGGTGGTCAAGGAGGACCTGGCCCACGACAGCCAGTTCCGGGCCCGCTTCGCCCGCGAGGTACGCGCCGCCCAACGCGTGCGCGGACCCTTCACCCCCTCGGTCGTGGACGCCGACCCGGACGCCGCCGCACCGTGGATGGCCACCGAGTACGTGCCCGGCCCAACCCTCAAGGAAGCGGTACGGGAGAACGGCCCCTTCCCCGAGGAGTCGCTTCGGGTTCTCGTCCTGGGTCTGGCCCGCGCCCTGGCCACCGTCCACGCGGCCGGACTCATGCACCGCGACCTCAAACCCTCGAACATCCTGCTCTCGCCGCGCGGCCCCCAGGTGATCGACTTCGGGATCGCCCGCGCCGTCGAGGGCACCGTCCTCACCAGGACCGGCCAGACCTTCGGCACCCCCGCCTACACCTCGCCCGAGCAGATCACCGGACAGAACGTGTCCCCGCGCGCCGACGTGTTCTCCATGGCGGGCGTCGTGTTGTTCGCCGCCGGCGGCGGACCGCCGTTCGGCGAGGGCAGCGCGATCGGCACCCTCAACAAGGTCATGAACGGCGACCCGCACCTGGAGGCCGTCCCCGGGGGCCCGCTACGCGACCTGCTCGCCCGGTGCTTCGCCAAGGACCCCGGCCAGCGCCCGGACGCCGAAACCGTCCAGCGGGAACTCTCCGGGCTCCCGCTGCCCTCCGCCGAACACGGCTGGCTCCCCCCGCAGGTCAACCAACAGATCAGTGCCAAAGCCGGTGAGCTGCGGCAGGCCGAGGCCGCCGAGCGGACCACCGCGCCCGAGGCCGGGCGCGGGGAACCCGGGCACGGGGGCGGCGGTCACCCCTGGTGGCGCGGACGGACCGCGACGGTCGTGGCCGCCGCGGCCGCCGCCCTCGTCCTGCTGGGCGGCGGCGCCTTCGCGCTGACCGCGCTTCCCCTCGGCTCCCAGGAGGACGGCCCCGGGGACACCGCAGGCGGTGAGCCCGCGGACGGCGAGGGTGAAGGCGCAGCGGGCGGGGGCGGTGACGGAGCGGGGGACGAGGAAGCCGCCGCCGTCACCCTGGAGGGTTTCCTCTACGACTTCAGCTTCTCCGAGGACGGGGAGACCCTGCACGTCTTCGGCTCCGGAACGCTCTCCTCCTGGAACTGGCGGGAGGGGACGGTGACCGACCAGTACTCCCCCGTCCCGACCGGCGCCGTGGTCACCCCCGGCGGTTTCGCCGCGGGTACCACCAGCACCTACATCGAGGTGTGGGAGGGCGGCAGCGAGAACCGGGTCGCCGTACTCGGCGGCAACAGCGAGGACCGCGGCCAGTACGACATGCCCGCGCTCACCGGTGATGGCGCCACCGTGGCCAACCTCGCCTCCGACGACGGGACCGTGGACGGCGACCCGGTCATCCAGGTGTGGGACGTGGAGTCCCGCGAGGTGCGCAACGAGTTCGCCATCGACGGCTACCTGGCGGACATGTTCTACACCCCCGACGACTCGGCCCTCGTCGCCGTGGTCGCCGAACCCGACTACGCCGCACACATCGGCGTGTACGTCTGGGACCCCGGGACCGGTGAGGAGATCCAGGTCTTCGAGGGCGCCGAGTACTACGACGTCTCCCTGGCCGCTGACGGCACGAGCCTGGCGATGGTCACGGACCGGCGGGAGGCCCGCATCGCCGACATCGGGACCGGCGAGGTCCGCGATCTGGAGTCCCCCGGGCTCGAACACGAGGAGCTCTACGAGGTCGAGTTCTCCATCGACGGCTCCCTGGTCTACGGAGCCACCTCCGACCTCAGCAGCGAACCCGGGTTCGTGTGGGACGCGGAGAGCGGCGACCTCGTCGAAACGGACACCGACGTCACCCTCAACTCTCCCCTCGGCGTCCACCCCGACGGCGAACACCTCTTCACCGCCTTCGTCGAGGCAGGCGTCCACACCATCGTCGTCATGGACGCCGACTTCAACGTCGTCGCCGAAGTGAACTGACCCTCCCGGAAGGCACCATGCAGCAACCCGCCCCCAACGACCCGAGCCAGGTGGGCCACTACCGCGCCGTCGCCCTGTTGGGCTCCGGCGGCATGGGTCGCGTCTACCTCGGGCTGGACCCGTCGGGCTCCCCCGCCGCCGTCAAGGTCGTCCGCGCCGAATACGCCTACGACCCCGGTTTCCGGGAGCGCTTCGCCCGCGAGCTCGAACTCGCCCGGCGCGTCCACGGCAACTACACGCCCCGGGTGCTCGCCGCCGACACCACGGGCCAGACCCCGTGGCTGGCCACCGAGTACGTCATGGGCCCCTCCCTCCAGGACCTCGTCCAGGACACCGGCCCCCTCCCCGAGCAGTCCGTGCGCTTCATGGGGCGGGGCATCGCCCAGGCCCTGGAGCGCGTGCACGCCACCGGGCTGGTCCACCGCGACCTCAAACCCGGCAACGTGATGGTCTCCGCCGCCGGACCCCAGGTGATCGACTTCGGCATCGCCAGCGCCATGGAGGACCTCCCGGGCGGTGAGGAGGAGAAGATCATCGGCACCCCGGGGTACATGGCCCCGGAGGCCGTACACGGGGACGGGACCGGCTCGGCCGCCGACGTCTTCGCGCTCGGCGGGGTCCTGGTCCACGCACTCACCGGCAGGGGGCCCTTCGGCGACGGACACCCCTCCGCCGTCCTCTACCGCATCGGCAACCTGGAACCCGACCTCGACGGCGTGCCGGCACCGCTGCGCGGGATCATCACCGCCTGCCTGGAGAAGGACCCCGCCCGGCGGCCGAACGCGGCGCAGGTCCTCCAGGCCCTCGGCGGCCCCACCGCGCCCGCGGCCTCAGCCGCCGCCTGGCTCCCCCCGGCCGCCGCGGCGCGGATCGACGGGGTCGCGCAGGAGTACCGGGACGCGGTCCGTTCTGCGCCCGTCTCCGAGGGGAAGGGCAGTTTCGGCGGACGCCTGCTGATCGCCGGAGCCGCGACGGTCGGCCTGGCGATGGTCGCCGGAATCGGTGTGTGGGCCGCCCGGGACGCGGGCCTGGTCGCGGGCGATCCGTCCGGGGCCGCCCCCGCGGCGGAGGAGTCCGCCCCCCAGCGCGAGACCTGCGACCCCTCCGAGCACCTGGCACCGGAGTTCCAGGAGGCGGCCAACGAGGAGATGACCGCGCCCAACGACGACGGGGGCATGTTCTACACCGGCTTCTCCAACGACGGCGAGGTCCTCGCGGTCTCCGGGAGCGGCGGTGTCGCCCTGTGGGACTGGCGGGGACAGGAGGAGCTCGCGCTCATCGAGACGGAGATTCCGGACCCGTACGGGCAGCCCTACTTCAGCCCCGACGACTGCCTGCTCGCCTACCCCTCCGACGACGGCGCGCACGTGTACTCGTTGGAGAGCGGGGAGCACACCGTGCTGTCCGAGGGCTACGAGGTCAAGTCGCTCGCCTTCTCCCCCGACGGCAGCCGGTTGATCGTCGGGAACTACGACACCACTGTCAACTCCGCCGTCCTCGTGTACGACCTGGAGACCGGGGAGGCCGTCACCACCTACACCGCGGACGGCAGCACCGTCGACGCGGTCGCCCTGTCCCCGGACGGCGAGCACATCGCCGCTCAGGGCGCCCTCGACACGGCGACGGTCTGGAACGCCGAGTCCGGGGAGGTCGTCGCCTCAGCCGAGGACGTCCCCCGGCTCAACAGCCGGGCCCTGAACTTCACCGACGAGGAGACCCTCCTCTACCCGGACGTGAACGGGGTGCACAGACAGAACGTCGTCTCCGACAGGGAGGAGAGCACCTCCTTCCTCGCCGAGGACCTGGACGAGGACGTCGTGCTGTTCGACTACCGGTACAGCCTGGAGGCCGACCGGCTGTACGCCACCTACCTCCCGTCCGACTACGACGCGGAGAGGGGGTTCATGAAGGTCTGGGAGTACTCCACCGGCGAGGAGCTGACCGCCGAGGCCGACGAGGGCTTCCTCTGGGAGATCAGCGTCCACCCGCAGGGCGAGGTCATCATCGGCGTCCCCGCCTCCGGTAGCGGCATGTGGGTCGTGGACGCCACCGAGCTGCGCATCGTCGACCAACTCCACTGATCGGCGCCCCGGGACGGTACCGGTCGCCGCCCCCTCGCCCCCGGTACCGCTCTCCACCGACACGACCGCTCCCGAGCCGGGAAGGCCCATGCTCCCTCTCCACCCGCACGACCCGCCCTCCGTCGGCCCCCACCGCCTGTACGCCCGCCTCGGCGAGGACGCCTACGCGCGCGTCTACCTGGGCGCGGCCGGAGTGGAGGACCCGGTGGCGGTGAAGGTCGTCCGGCCGGAGTACGCCACCAGCCCCGCCTTCCGTTCGGCCTTCACCCACCGGGTGGAGTCCGCACGCGGTCTGGACAGCACCCACGTGTGCCCGGTGCGCGACGCCGACCTGCGCGGCGCGGTGCCCTGGGCCGCCCTCTCCCGGCCGCTCGGTCCCAGCCTGGCCGATCTGGTCCGCGGGAACGGCTCCCTGCCCGCGGACGCCCTGCATCCGCTCGCCCTGGCCCTCGCCCAGGGGCTGGTCGACCTGCACTCCGCAGGCCGCGCCCACGGTTCGCTGTGGCCGGACGGTGTGCTGCTGTCCGACCGGACCGCGCTGCTGGCCGACCCCGGCCTGGAGCGGGCCGTCAACGACACCGGACAGCGCACCCCGCACCCAGCGTTCACGGCGCCGGAGGGCGGGGCCGCCCCGGCAGCGGACGTGTTCTCCTGGGCCTCCACCCTGTGCTTCGCCGCGAGCGGCGTGGAGGGGCCCGACGGCCTCGCCCGAGTCCCCCTGCAGCTGCGCGGGCTGGTCGACACCTGCCTCAAACTCGATCCGCGGCTGCGCCCCAGCGCACACGACCTGGTGCGGATGCTGGGCGGGCCCGCCGAGCCCCCGGGCTGGCCGCCTCCGGTCCGGGCCGCGATCGAAGCGGTCGCCGACGCGCAGCGTTCGATACTGAGCGCCGCCGCGGCCTCTCCCCGCGAGCCGCAGGGGGAGAAGGCCGCGCCCAAACGGAACCGGGGCCGCCTCCTGTCGGTGGGGGCCGGTGCGCTGGCCCTGGGGGTGCTCGTGACCGTCGGGGTGGTACTCGACCGCGTTCTGGGCGAGGAGGCCGCGACCCCTGGCCCGCAGGCCGAGGGGGACGGCGGGAGCGATGGGCTGATCACCGACGCGGGCTGCCTGGACGGCCCGGGGTTCCCGGCACCGGAGCAGCCGGTCCCGAACGACACCGCCTTCTGGAAGCCCGGGTTCTCCCCCGACGGGGACGTGCTCGCCGTCACCTCGACCGCAGGACTCACCATCTGGGACTGGCGCGAGGGCGAGGAGATCGCCCGGCCGACAGAGAACTCCGCCTACGGTGTCCGCCCGGTCTTCTCCCCGGTCGGCTGCACGGTGGCCGCCACCGAGTCCGTCGAGTACGAGGGCCACGAGCACCCGGTGGTCGTCGGGTACACCCACGACCTGCCCGGTGGTACCACCACCGAGCACCTGGGCCCCCAGGAGGGGCCGGACGAGGACGGCCACTGGATGCTGAAACCGATGGCCGTCCAAGACATGGCTTTCTCCCCCGACGGCAGCCGGCTGGCGGTGACCATGAACACCACCCACCAGGTGGAGAGCACCGTGGTGGTCGACACCGCCACCGGGGAGGCGGGCGAGCCGATGGCCCCGGGCCTGCAGTACGGCACCGTGTTCGTGGACGAGGACCACCTCGCCACCAACGACCGCAGCGAAATCCACGTCTGGGAGGCGGACACCGGGGAGGAGGCCCACGTCGTCAGGGGGTCCTCGAGCAGCACACTGGCCGCGGTCCCGGGCCGAACCGAGGTCGCCCACCTCGACGGGGACCGGATCGTCATCACCGACTACACCACCGGTACCGAGGTCGCCTCCTTCACCCGGGGAGAGTTCGAGACCGACGACGAACCCCTCCTCGCCGAACTCGTGCTGGACTCCGTGCACGGCCGGGTGTACGCGACCTGGCAGGTGGGCACCGGCCCCGGGTCGTGGCGGTACCAGAACTACGTCTGGGACCTGGAGTCCGGCGAGAACCTCGCCGAGGGCAACGAGGAGATCGGTAACTACAGAACCATCGCCCCGCACCCGGACGGCGAGGTCCTCGCCGCCAGCACCGTCGCCGACAGCGAACTGGTCCTGGTCGACCCCGACACCTTCGAAGTGATCGAGCGGCTGGGCTGACAGCGGAGCGGGGTGCCCGCCGGACGGCCCGGGCCCGGGCCGGAATCCCCGCGAAACCGGGCAGACTGGTATCCGGTCCCCACCTCGAGGAGCTGAACACACGTGCCTCCCCTGTCGTCCGCCGACCCGGAACACGTCGGCCCCCACCAGGTGCTGTCCCGGCTCGGTGAAGGAGGCATGGGCGAGGTACTCCTCGTCCGCACCCCCGACGGCGGCCTGGCCGCGCTCAAGGTCATCCGGGAAGAGCTCGCACACGACCCCGGGTTCCGGGCCCGCTTCGCCCGCGAGGCACGCACCGCCCAGCGCGTGCGCGGCCCCTTCACCCCGGCGGTGCTCAGCGCCGACACCGAGGGTGCTGTGCCGTGGATGGCGACCGAGTACGTGCCCGGCCCCACCCTCAGGGAAGCCGTCCGGGAACACGGGCCCTTCCCCGAGCCCTCACTTCGGGTCCTCGCCCTGGGACTGGCCAACGCCCTCCAGGCCATCCACTCGGCCGGTCTCATGCACCGCGACCTCAAACCGGGCAACGTCCTGCTCTCACCCCGCGGACCCCAGGTGATCGACTTCGGCATCGCCCGCGCCGTCGAGGGCACCGTCCTCACCAAAACCGGTCAGGCCTTCGGCACCCCCGCCTACGCCTCACCCGAACAGGTCGTGGGCCGGGGCGTCGGTCCGGCCAGCGACGTGTTCTCCCTCGCCGGAGTGGTGGTCTTCGCCGCCACCGGCAGACCGGCCTTCGGCACCGGGAAGTCCGCCGCGCTCCTGACCAGGGTCGTGCGCGGGGGGCCCGACCTGGACGGGGTCCCCGAAGCCCTGCGCCCGCTGCTGACCCGCTGCCTGGCCAAGGACCCCGCCGAACGACCCAACGCCGACCAGATCGCCCGCACCCTCTCCGAACAACCCCTGCCACCCGCAGAACACGGCTGGCTCCCCACCCCGATCAACCAGTCCATCGAGACACACCGGTCGGCGACCCGCGAGGCGGCCGACGGCGCACCAGCCGACGGGCCGGGCACGGACCGGGCGTCGGACGGGACGCCGGTCAGGGGCGCTCCCGGGGTTCCCGGCGCCCCCGCCCCGGTCACCCCTCCTCCGGGCACCCGGGGCCGCACCGCACTCATCGTCGGTGCCGCCGCTCTCGCCACCGTGTTGATGACCGGGACGCTCGGCCTCCTCACGACCGTCCCCCTGCCCGGTCAGGGCGCCGACGAGGCCGTGGCCCCCACCGAGGCCGACGGTGACGGGCGGGACGAGGCCGCGGACGACGCCCCGGCGGGGCCGTCCGACGTCTTCGGCGGCACCCTCACGGAGGTCTCGTTCGCCCCTGGCGGGGAGAGCCTGTACGTCACGGGCACCGACCACCTGGTCGAGGTGGACTGGCGGACCGGCGAGGAACTCCACCGCTTCGACGCACGGCCCAACAGCCTGACCGTGGCCGCAAACGGCACCATCGCGGGCGGCTTCCTCGACGCCCTGGTGGTCTGGAATCCCGACCGCGAGATCACCCACTACCTGGAGGACCCGGAGCTCCAGGACTGGAACCGCCCCGACCTGAGCGACGACGGCACCCGGGTGGCGGTCTCGGTCAACGACGCCGAGAACGAGCCCCTGGTACAGGTGTGGGACCTGGAGAAGGAGGAGGTGGGGTTCGAGTTCGCGACCGAGAGCCACACGCGGAACCCCGACCTGAACGCCGACGCCACCCTCCTGGCCGTCAGCGACTCCGCGGGCACCGGAAGGTCGACCGTGTGGGACCTGGCCACCGAGGAGGCCGTGGTGGAGTTCCCCAACGACGGCTTCCCCGCCGTGCCGGGCGGGGAGGCCGGGACGCACCACCTGAAGTACCTGGCCTTCCATCCCACGGATCCCTCGCTGCTCGCCGTCAAGACCAGCAACCGGGACATCGCCCTGTACGACCTGGACAACGGGGAGACCACCCCCTTCGAGACCCCCGACACCGGCGGCAACGACCTGTACGAGATCCACTTCTCCGCGGACGGGTCCCGGTTGGCCGCCAGCGGTGCGGAGGGCGCCGCCACCCGGGGCGGCCGGGTGTGGGACACCGCCACCGGGGACCTGCTGACCGGAGAGGGGATCCAGCTCTACTCACAGGTGGCCTTCCACCCGGAGGGCACGGTGGTCGCGACCATCCCGCCCGGTCCCGGCGACGACCGCCTCCTCGTCCTGGACGGCGAGAGCTTCGAGGTCCTGCACGAGTTCCCCGGGTGAGACCCGCCCCGGACGAGACGCCCAGCCGGACCGGCCTAACGGCCCACCGGAACGGGGCCGCCCCCGGGAACCGTCCACCGCACCCGGTCCAGAACGAATCCCTCCTCCGGACCGTCACACCGTGCGCCACACACCTCCCGCCCCCATCCGCCTCACGACCGTTAGGAGCCCGGTCCCGTGCTTCCCCTCGCCTCCGCCGACCCCGTCGGCATCGGCCCCCACCGGCTCCTCGCCCGTCTCGGCGCGGGCGGCATGGGCGAGGTGTACCTGGTCCGCACACCGCAGGGCCGCCTGGCCGCACTCAAGGTGGTCAAGGAGGACCTGGCCCGGGACCAGGAGTTCCGGGCCCGCTTCGCCCGCGAGGTACGCACCGCCCAGATGGTCACGGGGCCGTTCACCCCGGACGTGGTGGACGCCGACGCCCACGCACCGGCCCCCTGGATGGCGACCGAGTACGTGCCCGGCCCCACCCTCAGGGAAGCCGTCCGGGAACACGGGCCCTTCCCCGAGCCCTCACTTCGGGTCCTCGCCCTGGGACTGGCCAACGCCCTCCAGGCCATCCACTCGGCCGGTCTCATGCACCGCGACCTCAAACCCTCCAACGTCCTGCTCTCACCCCGCGGACCCCAGGTGATCGACTTCGGCATCGCCCGCGCCGTCGAGGGCACCGTCCTCACCAAAACCGGGCAGGCCTTCGGCACCCCCGCCTACGCCTCACCCGAACAGGTCATGGGCCACGAGACCAGTCCGGCCAGCGACGTGTTCTCCCTCGCCGGAGTGGTGGTCTTCGCCGCCACCGGCCGGGCCCCCTTCGGCAGCGGCCGGGCCGCTGAGGTCCTCCCCCGGGTGGTCGGGGCGGATCCGAACCTGGACGGGGTTCCCGAGGCCCTGCGCCCGCTGCTGACCCGCTGCCTGGCCAAGGACCCCGCCGAACGACCCAACGCCGACCAGATCGCCCGCACCCTCTCCGAACAACCCCTGCCACCCGCAGAACACGGCTGGCTCCCCACCCCGATCAACCAGTCCATCAACGTCCACCAGCAGCAGGCACAGCAGGTCGTCCACGCCGTCCCCGACGGTCCCTCCTGGACCGCCGCCGCGCCCCGGTCCCCGAAGAAGCGGCGCACCGGCCTCATCGCCGCCGGGGCCGGAACGGCCGCGCTCGTCCTCGCGGCGGGCATCGGCCTGGCCGTGCTCAAGCCCTGGTCCGACGCGAACCCCGACAGCGCCGCCGGGCAGGAGGAGGGCGGAGCGACCGGGGAGGGGGCCGACGCCAGCGAGGCCCCCGGCGGCCAGGACGACCCGGACGGGGAGTGGGACGGGGAGACGGGGTTCGACTCCTTCGTCAACGACATGGCCTTCACCCCGGACGGCTCCGGGGTGTACGTCCACACCACGGACGCGATGACCCTCTGGGACTGGGAGAGCGGCGATTTCCGGCACCGGTTCGACCCCAAACCCTCCACCTTCGACCTGGCCGACGACGGGACCATGGCCGGTACCTACGCCGACACCACGACCGTGTTCGGCCCCGACCAGGAGGTCCTCGCCCTCTTCGACCTGGCCGAGGAGGACCCCGAGGACATCGAGGAGTTCGGAGCCGTCTCGATCAGCCCGGACGGCTCCCTGGTCGCCATGGCCGTCTTCCACCCGGGCGACCCGCGACTGTACGTGTGGGACTGGGAGGAGGACACCGTCGTGTTCTCCACCGACCACACGGGCCCGGTCGTCGGTACCGACTTCACCCCCGACGGCGAGTACCTGATGGTCAGGCAGCAGTACAACGAGCCCTTGGTGACGATGTACGACGTGGAGAACCTCGGCGACGAGTCCCCGTCGCCGGAGGGACCCCACTGGCCCGCGGCGCACTGGAACCGGTACGCCTTCTCCCCCGCCGGACCCGTCGTGGCCGTGGAACTGCCCGACGAGGACATCGCCGTGTACGACTACGGGGCGGACGAGGTCGTCCAGGAGATCGAGACCGAACGCGACTACCTGTGGATGGAGTTCTCATCGGACGGCCGGACCCTCTACTCCGCCGGGCTGAACCTCACCGCCATGGGCCCGTCCGGTGGCCGGGCCTGGGACGTGACCACCGGGGAGGAGCTGGTCTCCGGGGACACCCTCCTGGTCGACATCCTCGCCGTCCACCCCGAGGACGAGGTAATCGCCACCTTCGCCGACGACACCCTGCTCCTCCTCGATCCCGAAACCCTCGACGTGGTCAACGAGATCAACTGAGACGGCCGTGCACCCCATGACCAACGCAACCCCCGCCCGAATCGGCCCCTACCGGATCATCGCCCCGCTGGGCTCCGGCGGTATGGGCCACGTCCACCTGGGCCTGGGCCCCGGCGACCAGCCGGTGGCGGTCAAAGTGGTACGACCCGAGCTCGCCTACGAACCCGAGTTCCGCGAGCGCTTCGCCCACGAGGTCCACCGGGCCGGTCAGGTGACCGGCGGCGACCTCCCCCGGGTCCTGGACGCCGACACCACCGGTCCCTCGCCATGGCTCGCCACCCAGTTCGTCCTGGGCCCCTCCCTCCAGGAGATGGTCCGACGGATCGGTGCCCTGCCCGAACCCACCGTCCGGTACCTGGGCCGCGTGATCGCTCGGACCCTCACCCACCTGCACGCCTCCGGGGTGGTGCACCGAGACCTCAAACCCGGCAACGTCCTGGTCGCCGCGACCGGCCCCCGGGTGATCGACCTCGGGATATCCCGGGCCATGGACGAGACCCCGGCAAGCGGCTCCTCCGAGTTCGCCGGGACCCCCGGCTACACCGCCCCGGAGACCGCCCGCGGGAAGGAGACCGGCCCGGCCGCCGACGTGTTCGCCCTCGGTGCCGTCCTGGCTTTCGCCCTCACCGGGCGGGGTCCGTTCGGTGACGGCCACCCTTCGGCCGTGATCTACCGCATCGACCACCAGGAACCGGAGCTGGACGGGGTACCGCCGTCCCTGCTCGGCCTCCTCAGGGCCTGTCTGGACAAGGACCCGGCCCGCAGACCCACCGCTGACCAGGCCCTCCAAGCCCTCGGCGGTCCGGTGGCGCCCGCAGTGTCCGCGGGCGCGTGGCTGCCACGGGTCGCCGTCGCTGTTCTGGACGGCTTCGAGCATGACCACCGCACCGTCCTCCGGGCCTTCCTGGAGACCCAGCCGGTCCCCGGAGGACACAGCCGTGGCCGCGCCCTCGCCCTGGTCGGCGCCGCCGCGACCGCGCTGGTCCTGATCGCCGGGGCCGGAGTATGGGCTGTGACAGGGCCGTTCGGCTCCGACGAGGAGAACGCCGGGCCGGCCCAGGAGAGCGGTTCACAGGAGCCGGGAGAGGGCGCCGGCCCGGAGGCCCCCCTACGTGAGCGGTGCGACCCCACCGTCCACCTGGCCCCCGAGTACGTCGAGGCCGCAGCCCCCGAACCAGCGGTTCCCTCCGACGCCGGGTCGGTCCGCTTCTCCAACGACGGCTCGGTCCTCGCGGTACACCTCCAGAACAACGTCGTCCACCTGTGGGACTGGCGGGAGCGGACCGAACTCGCCGCGATCGAACTGTCCGGCGACGCCCCCTTCCGGGAGATCGAGTTCAGCCCCGACGACTGCCTCCTCGCCCACGGCTCGGAGGACGGCGCCCACGTGTACTCCCTGGAGACCGGGGAGCACACCGTCCACCTGGAGGGGCGTGACGTCCGCTCCGTGGCCTTCTCCCCCGACGGGACAGCCCTGGCCATGGCCGACCGGACCTTCCAGGACAGCAACGGCGGGGTCTACACGGTGGACCTGGCCACCGGCGAGGACGTCACCCGTTACGAGACCGACAGTCCCCGCGGCCACAGCGTCGCCTACTCCCCCTCCGGCGACCGACTGGCCGCCCAGGACGGCCAGGGCGACCTCCGGGTGTGGGACACCGTCAGCGGGGAGCAACTGCACATAGCCCGGAACCTGCCGTTCCCCAGTTTCCGCGCGCTGGACTTCTACACCGAGGACCTCGTCGTCGCGATGCACCCCAGGGGTCCGCTCGTCGTCGACGTCAACCAGGACGAGGGCGGCACCTACTACGAGGCCGACGAGCAGCCCGAGGGCGACACCGCCAAGGTCGTGCTGAACCGCGAACACGGTCTGCTCTACGCCTTCTACATGACCGAGGCGGACGAGAACGGTGGCGCCACCCTGAGCTACCGGGTACTGGACGTCCGCACCGCCGAGGACGTCACCCCCGAGACGGAGGACGACGGACTCCCCTTCGCCCTCCTGGACGTGCACCCGGACGGCGACGTCATCGCCACTCTCCCTCCCGACGTGGACGAGGTCCAGATCCGGGACGCAGTATCCCTGGAACCCATCGACATCTTCGAGTGAGCCGGACGGACTGACGAGACCCATGCTCCCCCTGCACCCGCACGACCCGCCCTCCGCGGGCCCCTACCGTCTCCTGGCCCGGCTGGGCGAGGACCACCGCACCCGCTCCTACCTCGGGGCAGTGCCAGGCAGACCACCGGTCCGGGTGCGCATCCTGCGTTCCGCCCAGGCCACGGACCCGACCTCGCGGTCCGCCTTCGCCCACCGGGTGCGGAGCGCGTCCGGACTGGGCGGCCCGCACGTGGCCGCCGTGCTCGACGCCGACCTGGACTCCCCGGTCCCGTGGGCCGCCACCGAACGCCCGCTGGGGACGGATCTGGACGGACTGGTCCGGGACCACGGACCACTCCCGACCGCCGCCCTGCACTCCTTCGCCCTGGCCACCGCCCAGGGGCTGGCCGCGCTGCACACCGCACAGCGCGCCCACGGAGCCCTGACCCCCGAAAGCGTTCTGCTGACCGGCGACCGTGCGCTGCTGGCCGACCCCGGCCTGATCCCCTCGCACGAGGCCCAAGACGGAGCTGGCGGTGTGTTCGATCCGCCCGAGGGCGGCGGTACCCCGGCGGGTGACGTGTTCTCCTGGGCAGCGGTCCTGTGCTTCGCCGCCAGCGGGGTCGAAGGGCCCCGCGGCCTGGACCGGGTGCCCCTGCAGCTCCGGGGCGCGGTCGACGCCTGTCTTCAGGAGAACGCGAACCTTCGCCCCAGTGCGGTCGACCTGGTCATCATGCTCGGCGGGACGGCCTCCGCCGCGCCCTGGCCCCCGGAACTGGCCTCGGTGATCGATGTCTCGGCCGTCGCCGTGCACCGGGCCCTGCCCGCAGAACCCGCCGCTCCCGAGCCCGGCGGCCGGGGCCGGTTCATCGGGCTGGCCGCCGGGGCGCTGGTACTGACCCTTGTCACGGCCACCGGCGCCGTCTGGGGTTACGACCGCCTGTTCGCGCTGCCCCAGGAGAGCACCGCGGACGGGGGTTCGGACCCGACGGACGCCGGCCCGGACGACGCGGCCTGCCTGGACGGGATCGGCTTCTCCGAACCCGGCGGGTGGGAGGGCGAACTCAACGCCGGGGAGGCGGTGTTCTCCCCCGACGGCGACGTGCTGGCCCTGGCCGGGGACGACCACGGGCTCAGTCTGTGGGACTGGCGCGAGGGTGAACTGCTCGCCGTCCCCGCGGAGGGGGCGGACCTGGTCCGTGACGCGGTGTTCTCCCCGGTCGGCTGCAGGGTCTCGGCCATCCGGGCCGAGGACGTCGAAGAGGCCGAGCGGGAGGAGAGGCCCCCCTACCGGCTGGCTACCACCTACGACGTCCCCACCGGACGCACCCAGGACCACCTGGGCGCCCAGCCGGCTCCTCGCCCGGACGGAAGCCGGGAACGCACGTCCGTGTCGGCCAGTGCCTTCAGCCCTGACGGCCGGTTGCTGGCTCTGGGCACTTCCACCAGGTACGAGGTCGACCGGGACGACTCGATCGGGGTGGTGGACGTGGAGACCGGCGAGTTGGTGCGGACCTTCAACGACGGGGAGAGCACCGGTTCCCTGGCCTTCCTCGACGACACCAGGCTCGCCGGTTCCGGGAGCGACACCATCACCGTCTGGGACGTGGAGACCGGCGATCCTCTCCAGACCGTCCGCAACGTCGCCTCGCGCACGATGGCGACCGTCCCCGGACGGAACCAGGTGCTCTACGTCAGGAACGGCGAAGTGGTCTGGCGCGACCTGGAGAACGACTCCGAGCTGGGCGCCTTCCCCCTGGACGACTACGCCGCGGTCCCCTTCGGCGCCTACGTCAGGTCGCTGACCCCCGACGCCGAGCGCGGCCTGGTGCACATCGCCTGGTACCACTCCACCGGGGAGGAGGACCCGGCCGACCGCAGCACCATCCGCCGTGCCCACCTGTGGGACGTGGAGACCGGCGAGGACCTTCTGGCCGGGAACGAGGACCCCATGCTCCTGGGCGCCGCCTTCCACCCCGAGGTGATCGCCGGGGTCGGTGCCGACGGGAACGTCAACATCATCGACCCGGACACCCTGGAGACCGTTGACGTCATCGGGTGAGGCGAACACTCCAGACGCCACACGATCCCCGTCACCGGGCACCGTCCGCTATAGCGTGACATCACGCATCCGCCGCCGGAGAGGAACCGCAGCATGCCCAGGAACAAGGCCAGACACGGCGCGATGGCCGCGCTGAACTCGCTGCTCGACAACACCCGCTCCGCCGCCAGCTCCACCACCGCTTTCGGATCCCCGGTGACCTCCGGGGGCACCACGGTGGTTCCGGTGGCCCGGGTCAGTTCCCTGAGCATCATGGGCGGCGGCACCGGGAACGTCCCGTTCTTCGGCGGCGACGGCGCGGGAGGCACGGGCTGCACCCGTGTCCGCCCGTCGGGCTTCCTGGTCCTCACCCCCGAGGGGGCGGCCTTCCGCCCCATCCGCCAGCCCGCCGCGGCCCTGGCCATCCCGCTGGCCGTCATCACCGCGGTGGCCGCCACCCGTATCGTCACCGTCTCCGTGCGCGAGGCCCGCCGCCGCAAGCGGATCGCCGCAGCGCAGGAGAAACAACAGGAGTCGGTTCGTTAGGGGCAGACCCGGCACAGCGAACCCGTCGAGGGAAAGCGGCCTCGACGTCATCGAGCAGGGAGGAGGCACGGCTCGGCACCTCGGTCGTCCACCGGGCGGGGTTCTCCACGAGTTCGCCCATCCTGAGGCTTTCCTCCACATCGGATTCCGCGAACGGGATCCCCCTCGTCCGCGGCCAGCGCGTGGACCGAGCACACGATCATCAGGTCATTCGTCAGGTTCGGATCGTCACCGAGAAGCAACGCGCCGGGGACCTGCACCAGGGCGACCCCCTCATGCCCGGACGGGGAACCGTCCCAGGGCTCCGGTCCCGGTTCCGGCTCCTGAACCGCTCCGCCTCCCCGGTGACAGCCCGTGGTGTGACCGGGGACGTACCGCTTTCCGGAGCGCTCGGATAGCCTCGGCTGGTTTCGGCCGCACTGTTGTTCGGAGGGCGCGCGTTGTCCGGGGTCATCGTCGGGTTCGGAGTCATCGCCAGCGTCGTCGTCATCGGCTACATGCTCGGACGGATCCCGCTGCTCGGCCCGGGGACCAGGGAGGTCCTGAGCAGGCTGGCGTTCTACGTGGCCAGTCCCGCCCTGCTGTTCACGATCCTCGCGCGCACCGATCTGTCCATCCTGGTGTCCGACCGGGTCCTGGTGAGCGTCCTGAGCGTGGTGGCCGTCGCTCTGGTCTTCCTCACCGCCGGGATCCTCCGGCGATGGGGCGTCGGGCGCACGACCGTGGGCCTGCTGGGGTCCTCGTACGTCAACGCGGGCAACCTCGGCATCCCCATCTCGGTGTACGTCCTCGGTGACGCCACCCTGGTCGCTCCGGTCCTGCTCTTCCAACTGCTCGTGCTCGCCCCGGTCTCGCTGACCGTGCTGGACCTGAACAACGGCGGGGTGCGCGGCTTCTGGCCGGTGCTGCGCCGTTCGCTGGGCACCCCGGTGCGCAACCCCGTGGTGATCGCCTCCGTCGCCGGGGTCGCGGTCTCCGCCTCCGGCTGGGCGCCGCCCGCGCCGTTCATGGAACCGTTCGAGCTGGTCGGCGGCATGGCGGTTCCGGCGATGCTGCTGGCCTTCGGGATCTCCCTGCACGGCAGCTCCGTTCCGGGGCGCGGCGGCCCCGAACAGGTTCCGGTGCTGCTCGCCGTGGCCCTGAAGTCCGCGGGCCAGCCGTTGGCGGCCTGGGCCCTGGGCTCCCTGGTGTTCGGCCTGGCGGGCGCGGACCTGTTCTCGGTGGTGGTGCTGGCCGCCCTGCCCACCGCGCAGAACGTGTTCAACTACGCCACCCAGTACCGGACCGGCGAGACCCTGGTCCGCGAGGTGGTCCTGCTGACGACCCTCCTCACCGTCCCGGCCCTGTTCGCCATCACGTTCCTGCTGGGTTGAGGCCGCGGGCCGGGTGGGAGGTGCCCGCACGGGAGGGGCCCGACGCACGGGGTGCGGCAGGGCCCGGGCAGGTCCCGGGAGGACCGGGCAGACACCAGGAAAGCCGCCGTAAAAGGTTGGTCATGGCCGGGTAGCGGGAACACTCATCCCCAGGGCCCGCCCCCACCCCCTTGGGGGACGGGCCCGTCCACGTGAGGCGCGCCGCCCGGGTAGCTGACGGGGAACCCCGGGAACCGGCGGCCGGGACCGCTCACGGGCGGGAGCCGACTCGGGAATCCGTGCGGAAGGGGCCGGTGCGACCGCATCCGGGTCGCACCGGCCCCTTGTTCCTCCCGGGCCCGCGAGGGCGCCGAGCCCGGCCCCGTGCAGGGCCGGGCCGGGGCTTTCGGAGGCTAACCCCAGGCCAGAGCGGTCAGCTCCGGGTCCTCCAGGGCGGTGCCGATGTCGCGCAGCACCTTCGATCCCAGCTCACCGTCGACCAACCGGTGGTCGAAGGACAGCGACAGGGTCGTCACCTTCCGGATCTTCAGCTCGCCCTTGTGGACCCACGGCATGTCGCGGATCTGCCCGAAGGCGAGGATGGCGGCCTCACCCGGGTTGATGATCGGCGTACCCGCGTCCACGCCGAACACGCCGACGTTGGTGACGGTGATGGTTCCGCCGGACATGTCGGCCGGGCTGGTCTTGCCCGACCGCGCCGTCTCGGTCAGGGCCTTCAGGGACGCCGCCAGCTCCGGAAGGGTCTGGGAGTCGGCGTCCTTGATGTTGGGCACCACCAGGCCGCGTTCGGTGGCGGCCGCGATCCCCAGGTTCACGTAGTTCTTGACCACGATCTCCTGGTTCTCCTCGTCCCAGGAGGCGTTGACCTCCGGGTGGCGGCGGACCGCCATGAGCAGGGCCTTGGCCACCAGCAGGAGCGGCGACACCTTGACGTCGGCGAAGTCGGGGCGCTCGCGCAGGCGGGCCACGGCCTTCATCGTCCTGGTGACGTCCACCTGGAGGAACTCGGTGACGTGCGGAGCGGTGAACGCGCTGTTCACCATGGCCGCGGCGGTGTGCTTGCGCACGCCCTTGACCGGTACGCGCACCTCACGGGCGGTGCGGTCCGGCGCGGGCGCGGCTTCCGGCGCCGCGGCGGCCGGGCTCGGCGCCTGCTCGGCCCCGGCCGCGGCGTGCACGTCCTCACGGGTCACGATCCCGCCCTTGCCGGTGGGTGTGACCGTCGCCAGGTCCACCCCGAGGTCCTTGGCTAGCTTGCGCACCGGCGGTTTGGCCAGCGGACGGCCCGAGGCGGGTTCGGGGCCCGCGGAGGCCGCCATGACACCGGGGGTGTTCGCGGGCGCGGGCTCGGTGAGCTTGGGCGGTGGTGCGGACACCGGGCCCGAGGGGGCCGGACGG
Organism: Nocardiopsis terrae; assembly: GCF_014651695.1. Taxonomy (GTDB): domain Bacteria; phylum Actinomycetota; class Actinomycetes; order Streptosporangiales; family Streptosporangiaceae; genus Nocardiopsis; species Nocardiopsis terrae. Next base: position 47,724 of record NZ_BMXJ01000013.1, on the reverse strand, counting down.
CGGCGGGCGCGGCGCTGGGTGGAGGTCGCCTTCTCGCCGTAGCCCACGAGGGGCTTCTCCCGTTCCTCGGTCTCCTCGGCACCGCCTTCGGCGGCCCCGTCCGTGGCGGCCCCGCCACCGGAGCCGCCGGTGCCGTCGTCCACGGTGATGATGGCCGAACCGACCTCCACCGTCTCGCCCTCGGCTGCCAGCAGCTCCCTGACCGTGCCCGCGAACGGGCAGGGCAGTTCGACCACGGCCTTGGCGGTCTCGATCTCACAGATCATCTGACCGTCCGCGACGGTGTCGCCCGGTTTGACGTACCAGGTGAGGAGCTCGGCCTCGACCAGCCCCTCACCGACGTCGGGCAGCTTGAACGTCTGCACGCCGTCGACCGCGGGCGTGCTCTTGTGAATCGCCATGTCTTGCGGTTCCCCGATCTAGTACGCGAACGCCCGGTCGACCCCGTCCAGGACGCGGTCCAGGTCCGGCAGGTAGTGCTCCTCCAGCCTGGACTGCGGGTACGGGGTGTCGAACGCGGCCACGCGGATGACCGGCGACTCCAGGTGGTAGAAGCACTCCTCGGTGACCCGGGCCGCGATCTCCGCACCGGGGCCGCCGGTGAGGGTGGCCTCGTGCGCCACGACGAGACGGCCGGTGCGCTTCACCGACTCGGTGATGGTGGGGTAGTCGACCGGCGAGAGCGAGCGCACGTCGATGACCTCGATGGAGTGGTCGGTGTCGGCCTCGGCCGCCTGGAGGGCGGTCTTGATCATCGGACCGTAGGCCAGCAGCGTGCAGTCGGTGCCGGGCCGCGCGATCCGGGCCGCGCCCATCGGGGTGACCTCGGCGAGGGAGGCCCCGGTGTCGACCTCGGCCTTCTCGTAGTAGCGCCGCTTGGGCTCCAGGAAGATGACCGGGTCGTCGGAGCGGACGGCCTGCTGGATCATCCAGTAGGCGTCCTCCGGGTTGGCCACGGTGACCACGCGCAGTCCGGCGGTGTGCTGGAAGTAGGCCTCGGGGGACTCGCTGTGGTGCTCCACCGCACCGATGCCGCCGCCGTAGGGGATGCGCATGACGACGGGCATGCTGAGCTTGCCCGCCGAACGGCGGCGCATCTTGGCGAGCTGGGTGAAGGTCTGGTTGGCGGCGGGGAAGAAGAACCCGTCGAACTGGATCTCCACCACGGGCCGGTAGCCGCGCATGGCCATGCCGATGGCGGTGCCGACGATGCCGGACTCCGCGAGGGGGGTGTCGATGACCCGGTCCGCGCCGAAGTCCTTGTACAGGCCGTCGGTGACCCGGAAGACGCCGCCGAGCTTACCGACGTCCTCGCCCATCATCAGGACCTTGGGGTCGTGTTCCATGGCGGCGCGCAGGCCCGCGTTGATGGCCTTGCCGATAGTGAGGTTGGTTCCCATGGCCTAGCGGCCCCCTTCCGCGCCGGCGCTCTCGAAGGAGGCCAGGTAGTCGGCGAACTCGGACCGCTGCTGGTCGATGTGGACGTTGGGGTCGGCGTAGACCTCGTGGAAGATCTCCAGCGGCTCGGGGTCGGGCATGGACCGGCACTGGGTGCGGACCTGCTCGCCGACCCGGTCGGCCTCCTCGTCGATCTGCGTGAAGAAGGCCTCGTCGGCGAGGCCGTTCTGCTCCAGGTAGCGGCGGACGCGCAGGATCGGGTCCTTGGCCTTCCACTCGTCGAGTTCGCCCGCGTCACGGTAGCGCGTGGGGTCGTCGTTGGTGGTGTGGGCGCCCATCCGGTAGGTGAACGCCTCCACCAGCGTGGGGCCGTTGCCGGTCCGCGCGTTGTCGAGGGCGGCGCGGGAGACCGCGAGGCAGGCGAGGACGTCGTTGCCGTCCACGCGCACGCCGGGGAAGCCGAACCCGGCGGCGCGCCGGTAGATCGGCACGCGGGTCTGGCGGTCCAGCGACTCGGAGATCGCCCACTGGTTGTTCTGGCAGAAGAAGACCACGGGTGCGTTGTTCACCGAGGCGAAGTTGAACGCCTCGTTGGTGTCGCCCTGGCTGGTGGCCCCGTCGCCGAAGTAGGAGATGACGGCGGTGCCGTCCTCGCCGACGGCGCCGTCGCGCTGGATGCCCATGGCGTAGCCGGTGGCGTGCAGCGCCTGGCTGCCGATGACGATCGTGTAGAGGTGGAAGCCGTGTTCGTGCGGGTCCCAGCCTCCGTTGGTGACCCCGCGGAACATGCCGAGCAGTTCCTTGGGTTCGATACCGCGGCACCAGGCGACGCCGTGCTCGCGGTAGGAGGGGAAGGCCATGTCGTCTTCGCGGAGTGCGCGTGCGGAGCCGATCTGCGCCGCTTCCTGGCCCAGGAGCGAGGCCCACAGGCCCAGCTCGCCCTGGCGCTGCAGCGAGACGGCCTCACTGTCGACCCGGCGGACCAGGACCAGGTCCCGGTAGAGAGCGCGGATCTCCTCCGCGTTGATGTCCAGGGGGTAGTCGGGGTGCTGTGTGAGCTCCCCTTCGGGTGTCAGGAGCTGGATGAGCTCCGGTTCCTCGTGCGCGGCGGTTTCCGACACGTCGCTCCTCGGGTTCTCGGGGCCGACTTCGCGTGGGTGAACGCTGATCGACCGTTTAACGGTCCACGCGCACCCAGGGTGTCGGGCGGGCGCGGACAGCCCTCCCCACATCGTGACAGAACTCACCATGGAGAGCGCAAGCCCCCGACGACACCTTTTACGCTGCGCGACCCATACTCCCGGACGCGTGACCAGGCTGGATACCAGGGCTTCCTAGCATGTACAAGGCCTTCCAACTACTTTGCGGCAACGTGTCCGCAACAGGCGGATAGAGCCCTGTCCGGAACCCGGGACGCGCCCGGTCGGGCCATGGCAGGCGTGCAGAGGGCCGCACCGGGCCCCGCGCTGCCGGTGCGGCCGTTCGGGTGGGCCGTGGCGGCTCAGCTCAGGAAGGCGACCAGGTACTGACCCATCGCCCCGGCTGTGACAGCCAGGGCGTAGCCGGTGACGAGGAGGCCGGTCCGACGGCGGGGCTTGCGATGGCTGGCCGGGCGGCGGGGACGGTCCGACCTACGCGGGAGCGGTGGAGGCGGCGCCTGCTCCCTTCGGGGGCGGGGGATCGACACCGGACGTTCGGGCTCGGGGTCCTGGTCGGGCTCGCGGTCCGGCTCCGGAGCGGGGGCGGGTTTCGGTTCGGGGGTGCGGTCGGGGGCGGCGTCCTGACGCCGGCAGGATTCCGAGGACTCGGCCCTTCGCATCCACTCGGGCAGGTCCCCGTGGGCGAACCGGCGGCGCAACCCGGGGGTGTCGGGCATTCGCGCGAGGAGTTCGCGCTGCCTCGGGGTGCGGCCCAGGGAGACCAGGGGCGGGAGTGCTTCGGGCGCGGTGCGGTCGGCGTGGTTCACCTGGGGGCGGATCCCGGGGTGGAGCGCGGTGCGGTTGAATCGTCGGCCCCGGGGCGCGTCCAGGACCCGTCGCAGGTCGAGTGGCATGGTTTCGGCGGTCATCGGGCACCCCCGCAGACACAGGTGGTGGAGGGGGCGGTGGGATAGGTGAACTCGGCCCACAGCACCGTGCCCAGCACGCTCAACGAATCCTGTTCGGCCCAGCGCTGGGTTCCCCATTCCTCCGCCAACCGGTGGATGAGCTGGAGGCCGCGCCCGGACTCGGCCTGTTCCCAGTCCTCTACCGAGCGCCGGGCGGGCGGGAACATCGGGCGGGTGTCCAGGGGGCCGTCGTCGATGACCGAGAGCCGCAGGGTGGTCCGACGGCCCATCACGACGGGGGTGGAGAGCATCCGGAGCACCGTGCCGCCGGAGCTCTGGGAACGGGAGTGCCTGACGGCGTTGGCAAACGCCTCGCTCGCGCAGAGCTCGACGTCCTCGCGGAGGTGGCGGGGAACCCCGGCAAGGGATGCCAGGTCAGAGCGGAGTTCCGTCCGGAAACGGGGGCAGGCGGTGGGCGTTCCGGGGTACTGGCGGGCTTCCCAGCGCCGCCCCGGGTAGGCGGGCGTGGGGATCTGAGAGACAATGGACACGTCGGCAACTCCTCGTCGAAGGGTTGGTTGTCGGCCTGGCCCCGGGGGTGTTGCACCACCCGCCGGGGTTTCTCATGCCACCGGAGCAACGCTGAAGCCCAGCGTCACTGCTGATGTACGCAACGATAGAAACTTATGGCATAACCATCAACACATATGCAATAAGTTCGTCAAGATCTTGCTCCGCCAGGCATGAGGGGACAGGTACACCCCGGCGCTACGGTGGGACGCGAGTACACGTCATGCCGGAAGGGGCACGCTGGATGAGCACCCTCGAACCGCCTCGTGCGCGGTACAAACAGGTGGCCGCGCTACTGCGCGACGCCATCCGGAGGGGTGACTACGCGCCAGGCAGCACGCTGCCCAGCCAGCCGGACCTCGCTCGGGAGTACGGGCTCAACCAGAGCTCCATCAGTCGGGCGGTGTCCATGCTCCAGGCCGAGGGATGGGTTCGGACCGAGCACGGCCGCGGATCCGTCGTCCTGGAGATGCCGATCGTCAAACGTGTTCGGAAGATCGACCGTGACTACCGTTCCCCGCACAGCGGCAGCTCCTACGCCGAAGAGCTCACGGAGGCGGGGCTGACACCCCGCACCGAGCTCGTCCGTTGGGGCGAGGAAGCACCCAGCGAAGAGATCTCCGAGGTCCTCCAGCTCGCCCCTGAGGACACGGTGCTTGTGCGCAAACGGCACATGTTCGCCGACGAGAAGCCCGTTCAGCTCGCCATCTCCCACATTCCCATGCAGGTCGCTGGCAGCACCGAAATCGCCATGCCCGACACCGGTCCGAGCGGCATGTACGAGCGGCTGGCCCAACGTGGTTTCGGGCCGGTCCGCTTCTCCGAGGACATCGAAGTACGTGGAGCGACCGCAGAGGAATCCGCCTTCCTCGACATCGCCCAGGGGCAACCCGTCTTCCAGGTCATGCGCACTGCCTTCGACACCGAAGAGCGGCCGGTCGAAGCCTGCTTGAACGTCCTCGCCGCACTGCGCTGGCGCCTCACCTACACCTGGGATCAGCCACGATGAACGACGGTGTTCTGCACAGTGTCAGTGTCAGCGCGATCGTGGTGCGCCCCGAGGACGGAAAGGTCCTCGTCATCCAGCGTGCTGACGACGAGCGGTGGGTTCCGCCGGGCGGTGTCCTGGAGCTCGTGGAGACCCCCGAGCAGTGCGCGGTTCGTGAGGTGCGGGAAGAGACCGGGGTCGAAGTCCGGCCGCTACGGCTGACCGGGGTCTACAAGAACATGAAGCTCGGCGTGGTCTCCCTGGGTCTGCTGTGCGAACCGATCGGCGGCCAGGCCCGACCCAGCGACGAGGCGCTGTCCGTGGCCTGGTTGGCGCCCGAAGAAGCGATCCGTACCGCCCCCGAGGCCCGGGGCATCCGCATCGCCGACGCGCTGTCCGACGACGGCCCCTTCATCCGCGTCCATGACGGAACCCATCTGTTGGCCAGCAGCGCCGGAGGCGACTTTGGTTAGCGGGAAGGTCAGCCTCCGGATGACATCCGTCATCGGTCGGCCCGTGCGGAACGCAGGGGAAAGCGGTGATTCGAAGGACTGCCGGGTCCGCACGCGCCGAAGTTAGGTTCGGTGCATGAACCACGAAGAGCAGCGACCCCCGGCATCCGCGCCGACCCCACCGACAGCTCCTCCCGGTCCTCCCCCGCCGCCCGAGGCGGGTGCTGCGCAGCGCGGGCGCCGCGGTCCGCGTCCGGTGCCTCCGGGCCGGGAGTACCACGAGGTCCTCACCACGGACAAGCGCCGGATCTGGCGGGGCATCGCCGCACTGGCGCTGCTCATGGGCGGGATGCTCGTCCTCTCCTTCGGGTTCACGATCCTCGGCTTCCTGATCGACGCCGCGCTCGGCAGGGGCAACATGTTCGAGGGCGAGTTCGAGGTCACCCCGGTCAACCAGGCGGCGGGCCTGCTCGGGCTCGCCCTGCTCCTGCCGTGGAGCATGCTCGTCCAGCGATGGCTCTACGGCGTGAAGGGCGCTTCCCTGCACTCGGTCCTGTCGCTCTTCCGCCTGGAGGTGTTCGGCCGGTCGCTCCTGATCATCCTGCCGATCTGGACGGTCTACATGGCCGCCTTCACCTTCCTCATGCCCTACGAGCAGACGGACTGGCCGTACACCGACCTCGTGCTGATGTTCGCCGTCCTCATGCTGCTGACACCGCTGCAGTCGGCCGGTGAGGAGTACGGCTTCCGCGGGCTGGCCTTCCGGGTCGCCGCGAGCTGGGGGCGAGGACCGCGGGCGGCCCTCATCCTGGGCGTCGTGGTGTCGAGCCTGCTGTTCATGGTGGCGCACGCGGCGTTCGACCCCTGGCTGAACATCTACTACTTCGTCTTCGGCGCCACCCTGGCGCTCGTCTCGTGGCGCACCGGCGGCCTGGAGCTGGCGGTGGTCGTCCACGCGGTGAACAACACGGTCGCCTTCCTGCTCGTGGTCATCACGCACACCGACCTCGCAGAGGGGATGGACCGTTCGGCGGGGGTCGGTTCGCCGGTCATGCTGGTGCCCTGTGCACTGCTCATCGTGATCACGGCCGTGGTGTGGTTCCGGACCCGGCGTACGGGACCGCCGCGGACTCCGGTGCCGGAGCCGGGCCCGGGGGCGGAACCGGTTGCGCGAACGGGGCCGGGAACTGTCTGAACCGATCCCGTTCTCGGGCACGACAAAAGCACCGACATCCACCCGGAGTCACTGTCGGTGCGTTTTCCGTGAGAAATCCATGAGTCGCCCGCAGTGGCGCGGCCTCGCATATCCGCACCGGCCCGTCAGGGCCGCAGGAGGGCGGTGACGCACTTCCCCACCGCTTCTTCGGGCGCCTTTCGCCCCGCTCGCTCCGGGCGGTGTGAAACCGTTCGCCGGAGCCTTCTCGGACGCCTTCCGAGCCCCTGGACCGGGGGCTCTCGTCCGTTCGCCGACCGCCGGTCGTGTCCGGTTATTCGGACGCGGCCCGGGCCTGCTGCTCGGGAACGCGCATCCCGCGCTCGCGCCCGTAGTCGGCGAGCATCTCGCGGAGCTGGCGGCGCGCCCTGTGCAGTCGGGACATGACCGTCCCCAGAGGCGTCCCCATCCGGGAGGCGACCTCCTTGTAGGCGTAGCCCTCGATGTCCACGAGGTAGATGACCTCCTGGAACTCCTCGGGCAGTCGGGCCAGGGCCTGCTTGATGTCGGAGTCGGGCAGGTGGTCCAGGACCTCGGTCTCGGCGGAGCGCATCCCGGACGAGGTGTGCGCCTCCGCGGCGGCCAGCTGCCAGTCCTTGATCTCGTCAGTGGTCTCCTGGCGCGGTTCCCGCTGCTTCTTCCGGTAACTGTTGATAAAAGTGTTGGTCAGGATCCGGTAAAGCCAGGCCCGTAGATTGGTGCCGGCCCTGAACTGGTGGAAATTGGCGAAGGCCTTGGCGAACGTCTCCTGAACGAGGTCTTCGGCGTCGGCCGGGTTGCGGGTCATCCGCAGGGCCGTCGGATAGAGCTGGTCTGCGAACGGTGTCACCGCGGTGGCGAAGTCCAGTGTCTGTTCCTCGTCGCGGGTGGCACCGGCCGTGGAGGTCTGATCCTTTTCGAGAGTCGTCAAGATTCCCCCTCGGGACGACCGAACGATCACTTCCACACTGTTAGACGCAGCATCACACTCCCAATGATGACATCAATTGCCGTGATCCGGGTCACGAACGTACCGATTCCATCGCCAGTCCCGGTAAGGATGCAGTAAAACCCCTGCGTGTCACCTGGCCGGGACACGGACGCGTCCCCGGGTGTCATACGCTGGCGACGCCCGCCAGGCGCGTCCCGACGAGGTGCCCTTCGACCGGCGGAGCAGTGGCATACCCGTTTTTCCTGTGGAGGACCCGTGGCCCGCGTCGTGGTTGACGTCATGCTCAAACCCGAGATCCTGGACCCCCAGGGCCAGGCCATCGCCGGCGCCTGCTCCCGCCTCGGCTTCGAAGGGGTCGAACAGGTCCGCCAGGGCAAGCGCTTCGAGGTCGAGGTCGAGGGCGAGGTGGACGAGGCCAAGCTCGCCGACGTCCGCCGCCTGGCCGAGACCCTGCTCGCCAACACCGTCATCGAGGACTTCGAGGTCCGACCGGCCTAGGACCGGACCGCCCCTGGCTCCGGCGGTACCCGGGCCACCCCGTTCTGACACCCAAAATGTCGGAAGTGTCCAAGATGTTCAGCCGCGCCCCCTGGGGGCGCGGCTGTTCGTTTTACCCGGAGCGGCCTCGGGAAGGCTTCCTAACGTGCCGAGCTGGTAACCGACAGGAGCACGAGAGGTACACGGATGGGCACCGTTTTCTCGATCTCCCTCCCTAGACAGGCGTACACGGTCTCCGTCGCACGCGACGTACTCGGCGCACTCCTCGGCAGGTCGGGGATCTGCCAGGGCTGTGTCGACGACATCCTCCTGGCCGTCTCCGAGGCCTGCGCCAACGCCGTCGAACACGGGGGGCCCGCCACCGACTACTCGGTCGAGGCCCAGCTCGCCACCGGCTGGTGCGAACTGCGGATATCCCACACCGGAAGAGCGCCGGACACCGCGGCACTCGTCCGTCGCTTCACCTCGGAACACGCGCCCCTGCCGGGTCTGGAATCGGAATCGGGCAGGGGCATCCTGCTCATGCGCTACCTCATGGACGAGGTCGACTTCAGCGGCGAACCCCACACCACCGTCATCCTGCGCAAACGCGTCACCTCCTGCGATCCCGCCAGTGAGGACGACCTCGGCCGCGAACACCCGTCGGCGCGGTTCGCGCTCCTGTAGCCCTTCGGTCCCCATCGGCCCTTCGGTTTCCACTCGCTCCGTGACGCACGCCACGCGACCTGTCGGGTCGCACACCCGGACCCCCTTCCACAGGGGCCGGTCCGGGAGGATCACACAGTCCGGGCCCCTCCCGAGGGGGTGACCGTCGTATCCGAGCACAGGTGAGCGGGTACGCTGCGGAAGTAGCGGATGCGCCGTCCCCGTGACGGGGTCAGGCACCGACTTCTCCCCGTCGAACAACAAACTCGGAGTGTGCTCATGACAGCCCGTGTGGGCGTCGTCACCTTCCCAGGCTCCCTTGACGACAAGGACGCCGCTCGCGCGGTCTCCCTGGCGGGCGCCGAACCCGTCGCGCTCTGGCACGCGGACGCGGACCTCAAGGGGGTCGACGCCGTGGTCCTGCCCGGCGGCTTCTCCTACGGGGACTACCTCCGCTGCGGCGCCATCGCCCGGTTCGCCCCGCTGATGTCCGAGCTGGTCCCGGCCGCGCGTTCGGGCGACCTGCCGGTCCTGGGCATCTGCAACGGCTTCCAGATCCTGTGCGAGAGCCACCTGCTTCCCGGTGCCCTCACCCGCAACTCCTCGCTGCGGTTCGTCAACCGCGACCAGGTCCTGCGGATGGAGAACACCCGGACCGCGTGGACCAACGACTACACCGGGGGCCAGGAGGTCCTGGTCGTCCTCAAGAGCGGCGAGGGCAGCTACGTCGCCGACGAGGAGACCCTGGACCGTCTGGAGGCCGAGGACCGGGTCATCGCCCGCTACGTCGGCGGCAACCCCAACGGTTCGCGCCGCGACATCGCCGGGATCACCAACGAGCACGGCAACGTCGTCGGCCTGATGCCGCACCCGGAGCACGCGGTCGAAGCCCTGACCGGCCCCTCCACGGAGGGCCTGGGCTTCTTCACCTCGATCCTCGGCCACCTGAAGGCCGGCGCCCCGGCGCACGCCTGACACCCCGGCCCGACTCACCCGACAGGGGGACGATCCTCGCGATGATGGCGCTGCTGCGCTCCCGGAGAACGCTGTACGTACTCGTGGGGCTGGTCGTGGTCGGCCTTGTGGTCTCCGGGGCCATCGGCCTCTTCCAGTCCTTCAACGCTCCCCCCGTCGCCAACCCCGGCGGCCAGGGCCAGCAGGAACGGCCGGGACAGGGGCAGCAGGGCGAACAGCCCGACCCCCCTCCGGACGTCGGCGCGCTGGGCAGCCCCCCTTCGGGCCTGTCCTACGTCGACCAGGATGAGGCGCACTGCGCCCAGGGGCACTGCTTCCGCCTGATCCTGGTCGCCGGTGAGGACGGCGAGGAGCTCGACACCGAGACCGAAGAGGTCATCCGGTCGGTGTACGAGCACCTGTTGGCCAACGGCTGGGAGCAGGAGCTCCCACCGGACGCGGAATCCGCGGACGACATCGCGCTCACGGACTCCGTCCTCACCGACGGCACGACCCTGGTGGCCGACTCCTCGGCCCCGGCCGCCGACGCCCTGCCGGTGCTGATGCTCGGCAACGCGGGCATGCCCGCCTACTGACCCGGTGCCGGGCGACGGACACAGCCAGGGCTCGGCCTCCACCTCCGCGCAACTCCGCGACACCCGAACGGAACCACCGCATGTCTGAAGTACCCGGTCTCGACACCGTCGCCCAGGCGACCGACAGCCCGGACACACCGCAGCCGTACGCCGAACTGGGTATGGCCAGGGACGAGTACGAGCGGGTCCGCGAGATCCTGGGCCGCCGTCCGACCGCGGCCGAGCTGGCCATCTACTCGGTCATGTGGAGCGAGCACTGCTCCTACAAGTCCTCCAAGGTGCACCTGCGCCAGTTCGGCGAGAAGGCCCCCGAAAACGACGCCCTGCTCGTGGGCATGGGTGAGAACGCGGGCGTCGTGGACGTCGGCGACGGGCGCGCGGTCACGTTCAAGATCGAGTCGCACAACAGCCCGTCCTTCGTCGAGCCGCACCAGGGCGCGGCCACCGGTGTGGGCGGCATCGTCCGCGACATCCTCACCATGGGCGCCCGCCCCGTGGCCGTGATGGACGCGCTGCGCTTCGGCCCCGCCGACGCCGACGACACCAAGCGCGTGCTGCCCGGCGTGACCTCCGGCATCTCCTTCTACGGCAACTGCCTCGGCCTGCCCAACATCGGCGGCGAGATCGGTTTCGACCAGAGCTACCTCGGCAACCCGCTGGTCAACGCCCTGTGCGTGGGTGTGCTCAAGCACGGGGACATCAAGCTCGCCCAGGCGCCCGGCCCGGGCAACAAGGTGGTCCTGTTCGGTTCCACCACCGGCCCCGACGGCATCGGCGGCGCCTCCGTACTGGCCAGCGCCTCCTTCGACGAGGAATCGGAGTCCAAGCGGCCCAGCGTGCAGGTCGGCGACCCGTTCATGGAGAAGCTGCTCATCGAGTGCAGTCTGGAGCTGTACGCCGAGGACATGGTGGTCGGTATCCAGGACCTCGGAGCCGCGGGTGTCTCCTGCGCGACCACCGAGCTGGCCGCGGGCGGCACCGGCGGCATGAACATCCAGCTGGACCGGGTCCCGCTGCGCGACCACCGGCTCACCCCTGAGGAGATCCTCATGAGTGAGTCGCAGGAGCGCATGATGGCGATCGTCGAGCCCGCCAAGATGGACGCCTTCCTCGCGGTCTGCGACAAGTGGAGCATCCTCGCCGCCGAGATCGGCGAGGTCACCGAGGTGACTCCCGAGGAGGCCGAGCGCGGCGGCCGCCTGGTGATGACCTGGCACGGCGAGACCGTGGTGGACATGCCGCCGCGGACCGCCTCCGACGAGGGGCCGGTCTACGAGCGCCCCTACGCCCGACCGGCCTCCCAGGACGCCCTCCAGGCCGACGACGCCGCGAGGCTGGCCCGGCCCGAGGGCGACGCCGAGCTGCGCGAACAGATCCTGAAGGTGCTGGGCGCCCCCGGCGTGGGCGACCCGAGCTGGGTCACCCGGCAGTACGACAGCTACGTACGCGGTGACACCGTCGTGTCCGCCCCGCACGACTCCGGGATGATCCGGATCTCCGACGACTCCGACCGCGGCGTGGCCCTGGCCACCGACGGCAACGGCCGTTTCACCCGGCTGGACCCGTACACGGGCACCCAGCTGGCCTACGCCGAGGCCTTCCGGAACGTCTCCGCGACCGGTGCCCGTCCGCTGGCGGTCACCAACTGCCTCAACTTCGGCTCGCCGGAGGACCCCGGGGTGATGTGGCAGTTCGCGGAGACCACCCGCGGTCTGGCCGATGCCTGCCAGCAGCTCGGCACCCCGGTGACCGGCGGCAACGTCAGCTTCTACAACCAGACCGGCGACGTGGCGATCAACCCCACCCCGGTCATCGGTGTGCTGGGCGTGATCGACGACGTGAACAAGCGCCTGCGCTCCGGCTTCGACACCGAGGGCGCCCGGGTGTTCCTGCTGGGCGGGACCCGCGCCGAGTTCGGCGGCTCCGCCTGGGCCGACGTGGTCCACGGCCACCTGGGCGGACTGCCGCCGCAGGTGGATCTGGCCGCCGAGGCCGCGCTCGGCGAGGTGCTGGCCGCCTCCGCCGAACAGGGTCTGGCCGTCGCCGCCCACGACCTGTCCGACGGCGGCCTGGCCGTCGCCCTGGCCGAGTCCGCGCTGCGCGGCCGCAGGGGGCTGCGGGTGGAGGTGGACGGCGACGCGTTCACGGCGCTGTTCAGCGAGTCCGGTGCCCGCGCGCTGGTCGCGGTCGGCCCGGGCGAGGAGGAGGCGTTCACGGCGCTGGCCGCCCGGCACGGTGTGCCCGTCGCCCGGATCGGCTCCGTCGGCGGCGAGAGCCTGTCGGTGACCCACCCGGGCGGTTCGGTGGAGATCGGTCTGGACGAACTGCGCACCGCCTACGAGGCGGCCCTGCCCGCCCTGATGGACGGCGTGTAGGCCTGACACCAGTGTGACGAGGGGACGCTCCCACCGGGGGCGTCCCCTCTCGTGTGTACCGGTGAGGTCAGGGGGCCGGGGAGGCCACCGGCAGGGATGCGGCCTCAGCGGCCTCAGCCAATCGTTTGTCATAGGTCACGAACGCGCTGAGCGCGGCTCCGAGGCCCAAGGCGCAGGAGACGTGCAGGGCGTCCAAGGACCTGAGCCGTGTTCCGGGGGAAAGGTTCCCAGCGGTGTCGAACACGTCCGCGGGCATACGCAGGTGCGCCACCCGGGAGAGCCAGGCGCCGGCCCGTTCAACGGTGTCGGGGCGCGCACCGGCCGCGTGCAACGCGCGCCGCAGTTCGGTTCGGGTCAGGTAACTGGTGATCTGACGTGCGTGGGCGTGCTCGTTCAACCAGCGTTCCAACGCCTCGGACTCGACCTCCTCCTTGAAGAGTTTGAGTGCGGCGCAGGTGTCGAGGTAGACGAACATCAGCGTTCGTCCTCCGCAGCCCTCAGCTCCGCCAAGGCGTCCGTGGCCAACCGGCTACCAGGAGGCGACTCCTCTCGGACCATCCCGACGGCCTCGCCCGCAGTGGGCAGGTCGTCGAGGTCGTGCGGATCGATCAGACCGCGGTCCACCGCGGCGGTGAGGGCCTCCTCCGCGTCGTCTGGCGGCAGGACGCGCCCGACCGTCACGCCCCTTCTGGTCACGGTGAAGCTCTCACCTCGCCCTGCCCGGTCGAACACGTCGGCCGCGTTGCGCTGCAGTTCACGGATGGTGATCCTGTGGTCCTTCGTGTCTGCGCTCACAAGGTCAGGGTATGCCAGTTCAACGCGCATGTCAGTCAAAATTAAGAAACGCATGACATTGCCTCCGGTCGCCCGACTTACTCCTCCACAGGTGTCTCACCGGAATGGGGGCACAGCGGAGTCCCCGAGCGGCACCCCGACCCGTAGGACGGGGCCGGCCGGGGTAGGAGTGGGGTCAGGGAGGTGTGCGGACATGGAACGTGTCAGACGAGGCAGGTTGAAGGGGACGCTCGGAAGCCACGACCGTCCTGCGAGCGCGCTCGGGTTCCGGCTGGTCCTGGCCCTGTTCGGAGCGCTGGTGCTCCTGTTGGGCACCGTGGCCGCCGTGCTCTGGGCCGACGAGATCTGGCTGGCCGTCGTCCTGGGGCTCGGGTTCGTGGCGTCCTGCGTGAACGTGTACTGGGTGAACCGCCGGCTCCACGCGGAACGTCCCGGCCGCTGAGAGCGCACCGGGCACGGCCCGGACCGCGCCCCGGCCCCCGATCATCACAAAGCCCGGGTGCGCGGCACCGAACAGGTCTAGAGTGACGCACGGTGATCATCCGTCTGGATCTGGATGGTCGATCAGCCCCGGGCCGGTTCCTGCCCCCGGCCCGGGGTCCACCGTGCCCCGCCGGGTGCGCGGAGCTCCGCCCTGTGGGGGCGGGTGGGACACCCGAAGGGTCCTCGCCCCGGCCGCCCCACGAAAGCAGGGGCGGGAGCCCTGCGGCCCCCGCCCCCGACGGACCCGGGACGGTCCTGTCTCCTACGGGATCAGTCCCGGAGGAGCATCACCCCTTCTGGCGGTCCTCGTAGCCCTCCGGGAGCCACTCCTCCCAGACGTCGCGGTTCTCGTTCACCCAGATCTCGGCCGCCTCCGAGGGGGGCATCTGCTCGTCGGCGATCATCTGCGCGACGGCGTTCTGGTCGGAGTTGGTCCACTGCCAGTTGTCGAGGAAACGGTAGGCGTGGTCGTCGTTCTCCACGAACCCGGCCCGGAAGATCTTGTTCAGCTCATAGACCGGGTAGTCGCAGTCCACGTACTCCGGGTCGGCGTCACAGCCCTCGTAGTAGTCGGGGAAGTCGACCTTGACCAGGTCGACCTCCTCCTGGAACCACTGCGGGTCGTAGAAGTAGAAGAGCACCGGCTCCTCCTCGGCGTAACGCCGCCGCACCTCGGTGATCTGCGAGGCCTCCGAGCCCGCGTAGACGATCTCCAGGTCCAGGTCGAAGGCGTTGATCATCCCCTGGTCCTGGCTGACGAACCCGGGCGCACCGGCGAGGAACTCACCGCTGTCCCCGGTCTGGGCCGTCCGGAACAGGTCGGTGTTCTCCTTCAACCCCTCCAGGGTGGTGATCTCCGGATGCTCCTCCGCCAGGTAGGCGGGGACGTACCAGCCGATCACGCCCTCGTTGCCGTTGGGGCCGCCGTCCACGACGGTGCCGTTGCCCTCGGGCCCGTACAGCTCGAACAGGTCCTCGTGGCCCCAGTTCTCCGGGATCACGTCCAGCACACCCTGGTCCAGGGCCTGCCAGGAGGGCTGTTCGTCCACCCGGACCAACTGGACCTCGTAGTCCATCTCCTCGCGCAGGATGTACGCCAGCACCTCGGCGCTGGCCTCGAACCCCACCCAGTTGTTGACGGCCATCCGGACGGTGTTGGGGTCCCGGGCGATCTGGTCGGTGCGCACCGCGCAGGAGCTCACCATCACCAGGGCCAGTCCCACGGCGAACAACCGGGTCAGGTTTCGCCTTCTCAGCAGCCTAGGCACGGGGTGCCCTCCTTCCCTGCGTCACACGGTCCAGGAACAGGCCCAGGAACACGATGGCCAGACCCGATGCCAGGCCCAGGCCCAGCTCGTTCTGCGCCAGGCCGAGCACGACGTCGTTGCCCAGCGCACCGGCGCCGACCAGCGCGCCCATGACGACCATGGACAGCACCAGGATGATGCCCTGGTTGACCGCCAGCAGCAGGGAACCGCGCGCCATCGGGAGCTCCACCTTGGTGAGCAGCTGCCACCCGGTGGACCCCTGGGACAGGGCGGCCTCCAGGGTGCCCTTCGGGACACCGCGAATGCCGTCGTTGACCAGCCTGATCACCGCCGGCAGGGCGAAGATGACCGCGGCCGCCAGTGCGGGGACGGGGCCGAGGCCGAGCAGCGCCACCGCCGGGATCAGGTAGACGAACGGCGGCAGCGTCTGCATGAAGTCCAGGACCGGCCGCAGGATCGCGGCGAACACGTCGCTGCGCGACATCAGCACGCCGATGAGCACGCCCAGCGCGATGGTGACCACGGTGGCCACCAACACCTGGGACAGGGTGTCCATGGCGTTGTCCCACACGCCCAGCAGACCGATCGCGAGGAAGGAGATCCCGGAGACCAGTGCGGCCCGCCACCCGGCGAAGACCATGCCGAGCGCGGCGGCGGCCAGCACCACCAGCCACCAGGGCGAACCGGTGAGCAGGCCGTTCAGCGGCCCCAGCACCCAGGTCTGCGTCCACGTCCCGAGTGCGGCGGAGGCCGGGCCGATCGCCGCCTCGACGCTGTCGTTGAGGGCGTTGACCGGCTTGTCGAGCTCGACCGACCAGTCACGCGGCCAGCCGCCCAGGTCCGCGAGCCGGGCGAGCGCCACCACCAGGATGACCAGGGCCAGGCCGCCGCCCAGCAGCGGCATCCGGTACTTCTCGGGGATGTCGGGGGTGTGCGCACCGTGGCCGACCGCACCGGTGACCCGGTCCATCGCGATCGCCAGCATGACGATCGCCAGGCCGGCCTGGAAGGCCTGTCCGACGTTGATCTTGGTCAGCGCCTGGAAGATCGCGTCACCCAGACCGCCCGCGCCGATCACCGACGCGATCACGACCATGGAGACCGCGAGCATGATGGTCTGGTTGACGCCCAGCAGGATGGTGCGCTTGGCCATCGGCAGCTGGACCTTGGTGAGGATCTGCCACGGCGTCGAACCGAGCGAGGTCGTCGCCTCGACGGCGCCCTTGTTGACCTCGCGGATGCCCAGCGCGGTGATCCGCACGACCGGAGGAAGCGCGTAGACCGCCGTGACCACGGCCGCCGCCGGGTTGCCGATGCCGAACAGCAGCACGAACGGCAGCAGGTAGGCGAAGGCCGGCATGATCTGCATGAAGTCCAGCACCGGGCGGACGCCCCGGTAGAACCCTTCGCTGCGACCGGCGAGGATACCGAGCGGGACGCCGAACAGCAGGGCGATGAAGACCGCGGTGATGATGAGCGACAGCGTCGTCATCGACTCGTTCCACAGCCCGGTGAGGGCGAACACCGCGAAGGTGGCGAGCACCACCAGGGCGACCCGCCATCCGGCGATCCGCCACGCGGCGAGCACGCCCAGGACGGTCACCCCGGCCCAGGTGAGGAAGGTCAGGAACTGGTTGATCAGCACGACGGCCGATCCCAGCCCCACCGAGACGTAGTTGAAGAAGTAGAGGAACAGCGGGCTGTCGTTGCGGTTCGCGACGATCCAGGCGTAGATGCCGTCGAGCCACGCCATGAAGGACTCGCCGATCCCGGTCGGGAAGCTTCCCGCCCAGGACGGGCCGCCGGCCCAGCGGGTCAGCCAGTAGCCCGCGACCAGCACGGCGACCACGGCCAGGGCCTGGACCCACGTGTTGCGCAGCAGCCCTCCGGAACCCTTGGGGGACCCTGTGCCGGTGCTCGTGGCACCGGCGGGTTCGGTCACTGTGGCCATGTCACCCTCTGCCCCCCGTCGGTGCCGGGCCGCCGTGGTCGGTGGCCTCGTCGGAGATCTCCTCCTCGATGGCGGCGACCTGGTCGGCTCCCTCCAGCTGGTCCTGGGCGATGGCGCGCAGCACGTCGTCACGGCCGACGTAGCCGAGGAGGGTGTCGCCCTCCACGACCCGGACCGGGGCGGTGCTCGCGGCGAGCATCGGCAGGACCTCGGCGAGGACGGTGCCCGGCTCGGTGGCCGGGCCGTCGGTGCGCTCGTCGGGGTAGGCGTCGCGGACCAGCCAGCGCGCGGTGAGCACGGTGGTGCGGGCGACGTCGGAGGTGAAGTCGGCGACGTAGGCGTTGGCGGGCCGCCCCACCACCTCCTCCGGGGTGCCGACCTGGACGAGTTCGCCGTCGCGCATGATGGCGATGCGGTCACCCAGTTTGAGCGCCTCCTGGAGGTCGTGGGTGATGAACACCGCCGTCTTGTTCAGTTCCCGCTGGAGCCGGGCGACCTCGTTCTGCATGTCCCTGCGGATCAGCGGGTCCAGTGCGCTGAACGGTTCGTCGAACAGCAGTACCTGCGGGTCGACGGCCAGGGCGCGGGCCAGGCCCACGCGCTGCTGCATACCGCCGGACAGCTCGCCGGGGCGGGCGTTCTCGTTGCCGGAGAGGCCGACCATGTCGATCATCTCCCGTGCCCGGGCGTAGCGTTCGGCCCGCGGCATCCCGCGGACCTCCAGCCCGTAGGCGACGTTGTCGATGATCCTCCGGTTGGGCAGCAGACCGAAGTGCTGGAAGACCATGGCCATCTTGTGCCTGCGGAGCTCGCGCAGCCTCTGGTCGCTGGCTGCCTCGATGTCCTCTCCGTCGAGTAGGACCGACCCCGCGGTCGGCTCGATCAGGCGGGTCAGGCAGCGGATCAGTGTGGACTTGCCGGAGCCGGAAAGGCCCATGACCACGAAGATCTCCCCGGGACGCACGTCGAAGGAGACGTCGCGCACCGCCACGGTGCAGCCGGTCTCCTCCTTGATGCGGTCCCGGTCGGCCCGTTCCAGTTCGGTGCCGACGACCTTGTCGGCGTTCCTGCCGAAGATCTTCCACAGGTTGCGGACGGAGAAGGTCACGTCGGAGGGGCCCGCGGACGGGGCCGCCTCGGTGGCCTGGGTGCTCATCGGGTCTCCTCCTCGTCGGCGGCGCGGTCCTGACGGATCAGGTCCGCGGCACGCTCGCCCAGGGCGAGGACCATCACCATGGGGTTGGGCGTGGGCAGGGTCGGGAAGACCGAGGCGTCGGCCACGCGCAGGCCCTTCAGGCCCCGCACCCGCAGTCGGGGGTCGACCACGGCGGTGTCGTCGTCAGCGGCGCCCATCCTGCAGGTGCCCGCCGGGTGGTAGACGGTGTGCGCGGCGCGGCGGCCGTACTCGGACAGTTCCTCGTCCGTTCGGACCTTCGGGCCGGGGGCGACCTCGCGCTTGAGCCAGGACTTGAACGGCTCGGTCTCGGCGACCTCGCGGGCGATCTTCAGCCCGTCCACGATGGTCTTCTCGTCGTAGCCGTCCGGGTCGGTGAAGTACCGGAAGTCCAGTGCCGGCTGGACCGCGGGGTCGCTGCTGGTGAGGTAGAGCTTGCCGCGCGCACGGGACCGGGGGATGTTCGGGGTCATGCAGACCGCGTAACCGTCCTCGGGGGAGTCGTAGCCCAGCCGCTTCGTGTTGTCGTCGAAGGGGATCTGGTAGATGTGGAACATCAGGTCTGGGCGCGGGTCGCTCTCGTCGCGCCGCACGAACAGGGCCGCGTCGGAGTTCATCACGGTGTTCTCGGGGACCCGTTCGCTGGTCTCCCACATGATGATCGACTCGGGGTGGTCCTGGAGGTTCTCGCCGACGCCCGGAAGGTCGTGGCGGCTCTCGATACCGACAGAACCCAGTTCCTCCGCGTTGCCGACACCGGACAGCATCAGCAGGCGGGGGCTGTCGACGGCGCCCGCGGCGAGGATGACCTCCCGGCGGGCGTTGACCGTGACCCGCTCGCCGCCGGAGGTCGTGGCGCTGACGCCGGTGGCGCGCTCGCCCTCGAACAGGATCCGGCCGACCCAGGTCTCCAGCATCACGGTGAGGTTCTTCCGCACGTCCATGACGGGGTGCAGGTAGGCCACCGAGGCGGAGGAGCGGTATCCGGTGTGGGGGTCGTAGGCGATGGACAGGAAGCCGGCGCCGTCGGCGAAGCCGCCGCCGTGCGAGGTCAGGGCGTTGAAGTCCTCGATGACGGGGACGCCCGCCGCCTCGGAGGCCGCGGACACCCAGTCCTTGACCATCTCGTTGCGGTCCTTCTCGGCGACCGGGATGATGTTGCACTTGATCCGGTCGGCGTAGGACTGCACGGTGGCGTTGTCCCAGCCCTCGGCGCCCGCCGCGACCCATTCGTCCAGGTCCTCGGCGAACGGCCGGAAGCTGATGAGCGTGTTGTGCGAGGAGCAGCCGCCCAGCACCCGGGCGCGCGAGTGCAGGATGTGCGAGTTGCCGTTGGGCTGCTCGGTCGTGGTGTACCCGTAGTCCAGGTCGCTGTCGAGGACGCTCAGCCAGTCGCGGAGCCGGAGCACGTGCTCCAGGTCCCGGTCGTCGGGACCGCCCTCGATGACGCAGACCGTGGTGTCGGGGTCCTCGGTGAGCCGATTGGCTATCACCGAACCCGCCGTACCTCCGCCAACGATGACGTAGTCGTAGGTGGTTTCGTTCATGGACACGGCCCGAATCCTCTCGTTTTGTTTTGCTCGGGGGGATGTCGGGGGGAAACCGACCTTTGTGTTCTGTGTGTATCCGTTTGTCATGTCTTCGGTTGTGGGCGTTCCTTCAGGGGAAAGCGCCCGGCGGCGCGGAGGACGGACCCGCACCGCCGGGCGGCTCCGCGGTCGCGGACGGCCCCGCCGCCCGCGACCGCCCGGTCTGTCACCCGAACCAGCGCTGCGGCTCCGGAGCCAGGTTCCGGTAGATGTGCTTGGCCTCGCGGTACTCGTCCAGACCTGCCAGGCCGAGTTCGCGGCCGACTCCGCTGCGGCCGAAGCCGCCCCACTCGGCGCCCGGGATGTAGGGCCCGTAGTCGTTGATCCACACGGTGCCGTGGCGCAGGGCCGCGGCCACGCGCTCGCCGCGTGCGGTGTCGTTGGTCCAGACACCGCCGGAGAGCCCGTAGTCGGTGTCGTTGCCGAGCTCGATCGCCTGCTCCTCGGTCTCGAAGCGCTCGACGGTCACGACCGGGCCGAACACCTCGGCCTGCACGATGTCCATGGACCGGTCGCAGTCCACGAACACGGTGGGGCGGTAGAAGTAGCCGTCCTTCAGGGCCTCGTCGTCGGGGCGCTTGCCGCCCGCGATGGTCCTGGCGCCCTCCTCGACACCGCGCGCCACCGCCTTCTCGACCTTGGCGCGGTGCTCGGCCGACACCAGGGGGCCGCAGCGCACACCCTCGTCCTGGCCGCGGCCGATACGGATGGCCTCGGCCCGGCGGGCGAGTTCGGTGGTGAAGGCGTCGTGGATGTCGTTGTGCACGATCAACCGCGCACCGGCCGAGCACACCTGGCCGGAGTGGAAGAACGCGGCGTTGAGCGCGTAGTCCACGGCCGTGTCCAGGTCCACGTCGGGGAAGATGATGTTCGGGTTCTTGCCGCCCAGCTCCAGGGCGGTCTTCTTGACCGTCTCGGAGGCGGCCGCCATGATCCGCCGACCGGTGACCAGTCCGCCGGTGAAGGAGACCAGGTCGACGTCGGGGTGTTCGGACAGCGGCGCGCCGGCGTCGGGCCCGCTGCCCGTGACCAGGTTGACCACGCCCGCGGGGATACCCGCCTCGGTGGAGAGCTCCACCAGTTTGGCGGTGGTCACCGGGGTGACCTCGCTCGGCTTGATCACCATGGTGTTGCCCGCGGCGATGGCCGGGGCCATCTTCCAGGCGAGCTGGAGCAGCGGGTAGTTCCACGGCGTGATCATGCCGCAGACCCCGACGGGTTCGTAGACCACCTTGCTGTGCACGCCCTCGGGCGCGGACACGAGTCGGCCCGCCTCCTTGTCGGCCAGACCGGCGTAGTAGCGGAAGACGTTGGTGACGTCGTCGACGTCGATCCCGCCCTCCTCGATGGTCTTGCCGGTGTCCAGCGACTCCATGACCGCGATCTCCTCGCGGTCGCGCTGGAGCAGGTCGGCGATCCGGCCGAGGATCTGACCGCGCTCGCCGGCGTCGGTACGGCGCCACTCACCGGTGTCGAAGGCACGTCGTGCGGCGGCGATGGCGGCTTCGGCGTCGGCCTTGCCGCCCTCGCTCACGATGGTCAGAACGGAGGCGTCGGCGGGGTCCAGGATCTCCCGGACCCGACCGTTGCTCGCCGCTCGCCATTCGCCGTCGATGTACAGGCTGGTGGCCTCGGCCGAACCCGGCTCGGACAGGTACGGCACGGACGGCAGGGTTACGTAGGGCTGATTCACGGATCCCTTTTGCCCAAGATCGCTAGTCACAAACTGCCTCGTCTCATAGGACACATACGCCACAACGCTCCCACAACCCTGACTGATCAGGGAAAATGACGCATCTTGGGGCGCCTTCCCCGTGGCCCACATCACCAGGGCCGCTGCGTCACTCCTACGTTCCGGGCGGGCCCGGGGACGGCAGGACACACCCACCTGGGGAATACAGGAACGAGTCTTTGACGTGCTTTTGTGAGCACCTCGGCCCTTTGGCCGGGTTCTTCCGGACGGGCCCCTCCCATGGGGGTGAGCAGCCAGCGGGGGTCAGGCGGCGGCCCTGTCCGTGACCCGTCGGACGGCCTCGGCGCCGGGCTTCTTAGCGCCGGTGAACAGCTCGCCTCCGGGCGTCACGTCCTCGGCGGCGGACTCGGGGCCGGTCCGTGTCCCTCCGCGGCCTGCTCCGGATAGGACCCCGCCTCGTGGAGGGCCCCGCACCCGACGGGCGTCTCCGCCACGGCGCGGCACAGGGCGGTCGGCGCCGGTTCGTCTCCCGGCCCGTGTCCCCCGTGAGAGCTACCCGCAAGTTCCCACCTCGTGGTGACGACGCAGCCCCGCCCCGGTCAATAGCGTTTCATCCGTCGCGGCGCCCCGGCCGCACCGATGATCCGAAGAGGAACCCCCGTGAGACTTCTCTGGCAACTCCTGGCCGTCGCCGCGGCCGCCTTCCTCGGCGGACAGGCACTCTTCGCGGTCCAGGACAACCCCTGGCTCTCCCTGGCCCTGGGCCTCCTGGCCGCCGTGGCCTCGGTGTTCGTCTACCGGTGGGTGGTGCGCCGCACCGAGAGGCGCGAAGTGACCGAGCTGGCCTGGACGGGCGCCACCGCCGCCACCGGTTGGGGCGCTCTCCTGGGGGTCGGTCTGTTCGCCCTGGTCATCATCAACATCATCTTCCTCGGCGGTTACCAGGTCCACGGCCTGGGCTCCCCGATGAGCGCCCTGGGCCTGGTCGGCTTCATGGGCGCCGTCGCGGTGTCCGAGGAGCTGTTGTGGCGCGGTGTGCTGTTCCGCGTCATCGAGGAGCACACCGGAACCTGGGTCTCCCTCGGGCTGACCGGCCTGGCCTTCGGCCTCGTGCACATGGCCAACCCGCACGCCACCCTGTGGGGCGCCGTCGCCATCGCCATCGAGGCCGGCGGCATGCTCACCGCCGCATACGTCGCCACCCGCAGCCTGTGGCTGCCCATCGGTCTGCACTTCGGCTGGAACATCGCCGGATCGGCCCTCTTCGGCACCGAGGTCTCAGGCAGCGGCACACCCCCGGGGCTGCTGGACGCCACCATGTCCGGCCACGTCCTGATCACCGGCGGCGGGTTCGGTCCCGAGGGCAGCATGTACTCGGTGGTGTTCTGCGTCATCGCCACTGTGGTGTTCATGCGGATCGCCCGGCGCCGCGGCCGGATCGTCCCCCTCCGTCGGCGTGCGGCGCTTCCCACCGCCACCACTACACTTCCACGGTGACCTCGCTCCGGCGGTTCCCCCACCTGTGGCGGCGGCTCGACGTCACCGTTCGAGACCTGCCCCTGGCCCTGCTGCTCCTGACCGCCTCGCTCGTCCCCGCACTGCACGGCCACGGCACCGAGCTCGGCGGGGTGCCGAACCGTCCCTTCGACGCCCTGGGCATGGCCGCGGTCGCCCTGCAGTGCCTGCCGCTGGCAGGGCGGCGGCGGTGGCCGGCCCTGTCCCTCACCCTGGTGGCGGCCGGCTTCGCCCTCGACCAGCTCTCCGGCTACCACCTGGTCGCGGGTACCGCGCTGCCCATCGCGCTGTTGAGCGCCGGCGCGCACCTGCCCTCGTACCGGCGCACCACCACGGTGGTGGGCTCGGCGGCCTACGCGGTGCTTGCACTCGCTCTGACCCAGCTCGGAACGGGTGAGAGCCCGGCCGGGTGGGTGACGTTCTACGCGGCGCTGGCCTTCTCCTGGGGGGCCGGGGCGTGGCTGCGCTCCACGCGTGCCGCCGAGGCCGAACACCGCCGCCGCGTCGCCGTGGACACCCGCGCCGCCGAACGCGCCCGTATCGCCCGCGAGCTGCACGACGTCGTGACCCACCACGTGACCGCGATGGTCGTGCAGACCGAGGCGGCACGCTACCTGACCGCCTCGCCCGAGCGGCTCGACCAGACCCTGGACACGGTCACCGACACCGGACGGCGGGCCATCACCGACCTGCGCCACCTGCTCGACGTGCTCGACCCCGACCACACCGCCCCCGCGCCCGGGGCCGACGAAGGACTGTTCTCCGTGGTGGAGCGCACCCGCGGGGCCGGGCAGCCGGTGGAGTTCAGCGAGGAGGGCACCCCCGCCGCCTCGCGCGGCAGCGCCGACCTCGTCGCGCACCGCGTCGTACAGGAGTCCCTGACCAACGCCCTCAAGTACGCGCACGGCAGCCCCACCACGGTGCGCGTGCGCCACCGCCCCGAGGAGATCACCGTGAACGTCAGCACCGACCGCTCCGGACCGCCGGGGACCTCCCCCGGCGGCAGCGGCCGAGGGCTGGTCGGCCTGCGCGAACGCGTCGAGGTCCTGGGCGGCGACTTCACCGCCGGACCGCACGACGACGGGGGTTTCACCGTGCACGCGCGCATCCCCGCCCGCGCCCCGTCGGGCGGCTCGGCGGGCAGGCGCGCGGCTGCCCGGGCGGACAACCAGGCGGGCGGCGGGACGTGAGCGCGCCCGTTCGGGTCCTGGTCTGCGACGACCAGGAGCTGATCCGCACCGGCCTGGTCACCATCATCGGCGCCCAGCCCGACCTCGCGGTCGCGGGCGAGTGCGGGGACGGCCGGACGGCGGTCGAACTGGCCGAACGGCTGCGCCCCGACGTCGTGGTGATGGACGTACGCATGCCCGTGCTCGACGGCATCGAGGCCACACGGCTCCTGGCCGGCGCGGGAGTGGACAACCCCGTCAAGGTTCTCGTGGTCACCACGTTCAACCTCGACGAGTACGTCTACGAGGCCCTGCGCGCGGGCGCCAGCGGGTTCCTGCTCAAGGACGCGCCCCCGGCCCGACTGCTGCACGGCATCCGCACCGTGGCCACGGGCGCCGCCCTGCTCGACCCCGACGTCACCCGCCAACTGGTGGGCAGGTTCGCCGCCCGTATCCGGCCCTCCCGTCTTTCGGCGGACGACACCCCGCTGACCCCCCGCGAGCGAGAGGTCCTGGGACTGATCGCCAACGGCCTGTCCAACGGCGAGATCGCCGCGAGCCTGTTCATCAGCCAGGAGACCGTGAAGACCTTCGTCTCACGCATCCTGGCCAAACTCGGTCTGCGCGACCGCGTCCAGGCCGTGGTCTACGCCTACCGCCACGGTCTGGTGACCTGAGCCCGCCCGTCGCGGCGGTCGGATCCTGGTCACTCCGTCACCGCCGGGGGAATACAGGAACGAGTCTTTGGCGTACATTTAGGTGTACCTAAGCCGGTTCGTCCGGCGCCCTCCGATATGCACCCCATGGACCGCTGCCCGCGAACCCCACCGAGGAACGCATGCTGCTTGAACAGGAACGCCGGGACGTCTGCCTGACGGCCCGCGCCATCGCCCAGCACCCGGGTTCCGCCCCCGGCGAGGCAGGGACCGTCAGCGTCCGCAGCGGCGACCTGGTGGTCGTCACCCCCCACGGTCTCCCCCTGGACCAGATCCAGCCGCACGACTGCCCGGTCATGTCCCTGGACGACCGGATGCTGGAGGGCCGGCGCGACCCCGCCGCCGAGACCACCCTGCACATGGCCGTGCACCGCCGGGCCGCCGAGTACGGGCGCGAGACCACCGCCGTGGTGAACGCCTTCACCGCCGACACGGTGGCGGTGTCGAGCGTGCTGGCCGAACTCCCCCCGATCCACCACCGCGCGGCGGCCCTGGGCGGGGCGATCACGGTCACCCCGTACACCCTCTACGGCACCGGGGACATCGCCGACCAGGCGGTCAAGGCACTCAAGGGCCGGGACGCCGCGCTGCTCGCCGACCACGGCGGGATCGTCCTGGGCCGGAGCCTGGAGCACGCCCTGGAGAACCTCAGGCTGCTCGACTGGCTCAGCACGGCCTACCTGCGCGCCCGGCAGCTCGGTGAGCCCCGGGCGATCTCCGAGGACGAACTGGACCAGGTCCGCCAGCGCGACACCTACGGCTGGGCCGGCCCGGACCCCTTCTCCTACTGAGGCTTGTTCGACGGGTCGTTCCGCGCCCCGTACCCCCGGTGATCTTGCTACCAGGGGCGATGTCGGCGCCGAAATCGCCCCTGGTAGCAAGATCACCTGCGGAGGAGGACCGGAACTAGTCTCCGGAGGTCTCGTCGGGCTGGGTCCAGGCGAGGTAGGCCACCGGAAAGTAACGGTGGACCACCAGCACCAGATAGGCCACCGGGAGGAAGACGCCGATCGGCACGGTGTGGTCGGCCGCGGGGTTGGTGCTCAGCAGGTGGGCGGCACCGGCGATCGCCACCGCCAGGATCAGCAGGGCCGACGTGATCGAGTGGCCCAGGGAGCGGGCGCTCTCGATCTCGGCACGCTGCCGCTCGTCCACCACCAGCTCGTAGCCGTGCATGGTCCGCGATCCGGCTTCGAGCACCTGGAACGTGATGTTCAGGGGAATCAGAACGACAAGCAGGGCGAGGCTGGAGCCGAGCACCGTCAGAGTGCTCTGGGACAGCGCCAGCGAGGTCAGGGCCGCAGTGCCCAACAGGACCAGGAACAGGGCCAGGAACAACCTGCGACGCCGGGCCGACCGGTCGGCCCACAGCCTGCGGATCTTCGGGTCCTCGAACCGGGTGCGCAGCTTCTGGAGGTGGGCCTCCGCGCGCTCCTCGGGGCTTCTCTTCATGGCGGTTCTCCTTCAGAACTCAGGGGCGGACGCTCAGAACCGGTCGGGGCCGTCCTCGTCGGGAAGCTCGTCGGGCCGGGTCCAGGCGAGGTAGCAGGCGGGTGCCGAGGTGTGCAGCATCACCAGCGTGAAGAGCAGGGGTGCGGCGAGCCCCGACGGGAAGACCACACTCGGTGGGCTGTAGACGGGCACGAGGCAGGCCAGGAAGAAGACCGCCATCAGAACCGCGGCCATCGCCTTGTGTGCCACACGGTGCGCGGCGTCCCGGTCGGCGCGCTGCCGCTCGTCGAGCAACCGGTGCGGCAGCGACAGGCGGGTGAACCGGTTGAGCTGGGTGATCACGAAGAGCACTACGCCGATGACCACCGCCATGGCCAGCATCGGCACGATGGCCTGGAGGACGCCGCCGCCCCTGGGAGCCCAGCCCAGCAAGGCGGCTCCGGCGATCACCAGGGCCACGTAGAGCACCGTGTACCGGCGGCGTCGGGCGCGGGAGGCCCAGGCCCGTCTCAGTTTCGGATCGTCGGCGCGTTCCAGCTTGACGCGGTCGCTGGGGGTCTCCGGGTTCATGTGTAGCTCCTGTGCGGCCGTCAATGGCCGATGCGGGGGAAGGGTTCGGTGGAGAAGACGACCTCGACCGGTACCTCGAAGTACTTCGCGATGCTCAGCGCCAGGTGCAGGCTGGGGCTGTACTCGCCCCGCTCCAGGTAGCCGACGGTCTGGTAGTGGACCCCGAGGGCCTCGGCCAGCTCCCGGCGGGAGACGCCTCGTTCGGCCCGCAGTACAGCGATCCGGTTGTGGATCGTCTCCGTGGTGGCCGCCGACCTGGCACGGCGGCCGTTCGACTTCTCGCTAGGCACGCTTCATCGCTTCCTCTCGGGCTGCCTGGACCCGTGACCCGGACTCGCGCCGTGCCATCCGGCGCAGGACCCACTGGGCAGCCACGAGCCCGACCAGCGCCCAGACTGCCAGAACCCCCGCCACCTGCGGCAACTGCCAGGATCCCGCCAGTTCGAGGGCTGCGTAGGAATCCGGCAGCATCGCGGCGCGGATCCCCAGTCCGAGCCAGTAGACCGGCAGGATCTGGCCGACGACCTGCACCCAGTCGGGCATGAACTCGAAGGGGAACATGAGGCCGGAGGCCATGACGATGAGGATCGTGGGCAGCACCGCCAGCGTGACCCCCATACGCGGGTTGGTGATGAACGAGCCGATGATCGCCCCGATGGGTGCGAGCGCGAGCATGCCGAGCACGCACACCCAGAGCAGGATCAGGGCGTCGGTCCACCGCTCGAAGCCGAAACCGTCGACGAACAGCAGTCCCGGCACCACCATGAGGGCCATGGCCGTGACCGACATGGCCGCGACGTGCACGGACTTGCCGACGGTGTACCCCAGCAGCCCGCGCGGAACGGCCTTGGCCCGTAGCAGCGTGCCGTCCTCCCGTTCGTTGGCCAGGACCTGGAGGACGGTGGTCACGCCCAGCATCACCAGGAAGAAGGCCGCACCGCCGCTGAGGACGACCGCACCGATCGGGTGGCCCTCGTCGTCCGCCATCCCCGTGCTGTTGAAGGCGATGGCCATCCCCAGGAACAGGAGCGGCATGTACAGGTAGCCGAACAGCTCCTGGGCGCTGCGGAAGGACAGTGTGAACTCGATCCAGCCCCGGGAGAGGCCGGCCCGGAGCGCGTTGAGGGTGCTGTTCATCGGTTCTCCCCGAAGTGGGCGGCGGCGCTCTCGGCGTCTCCGCGCTCGTGCCGCTGGACCATGGCCATGTACACGTCCTCCAGGGAAGGCCGGGTGATCTTCAGGTCGGTGATCCCGTCCCCGTGCACGGCGTACAGTTCCGCGACGTGCCTGGCCGGGTTGTCGGTGCTGTGGACGTGGCGCGTGCCGTCGGCGGTCCAGACGACCTCGCTGTCCCGGGCGACCAGTCCGGCCAGCTGGTCGGCGCTGCCGTCGGCGACGATGGCGCCCCCGGCGAGGAGGAGGATGCGGTCGGCGAGCTTCTCGGCCTCGTCCAGGTCGTGGGTGGTGAGCAGGATCGTGGTGTCCTCCTCGTCGGCCAGACGGAACACCAGGTCGTGGAAGTCCCGGCGGGCCTTCGGGTCGAACCCGGCGGTGGGTTCGTCCAGGAAGAGGACCTCGGGGCGGCCGACCACGCCGATCGCCACGTCGAGTCGGCGGCGCTGGCCCCCGGAGAGGGTCTTGACCCGCTGGCCCGCCTGTTCGGTGAGGCCGACCAGGGCGAGGAGTTCGTCGGTGTCGTGCGGGCGGACGCGGCCGGGCCGGGAGTGCGGGGCGTAGAACCGGCCGAAGTGGTGGAGCAGGTCCCGCGCCCGCCAGGCGGCGTGGTCGCGCCAGGACTGCAGGACCACCCCGAGGCGGGAGCGCCACTCCTCGTCTCCGTGCTCCGGGTCGGAGCCGAGGACCTCGACGTCTCCGGCCGATCGGCGCCGGAATCCCTCCAGGATCTCGATGGTGGTGGTCTTGCCCGCCCCGTTGGGGCCCAGAAGCGCGATCACCTCGCCCCGTCTCGCGGTGAGGTCGACCCCTTTCAGGACCTCGGTACTGCCGTAGTTCATCCGCAGGCCGCTGGCCCGCAGCACGGTCTCGGTGGGGCGTCCGGAGGCCGCAGGGCTGACCCTGGGCCGGCCCGTGGGTGCCTGGTTCGTCACAGCTCTCCTTTCGTTCGTACTTACTCTACTTTGATTGATAGTAGTCCTACTACATCTTGAGCACAGGGGGATCGAGGACCGAAGGGCGGCCAGGCCCGCTCGGAGCCGGGGTCCAGAACCGAAACCGCAGGTCAACCAGGAAAACGGAAAGGATGTGGCCACATCCGGCCACAGAACATCCGGGTACGGATACTCAGTGATCCGTCACTCTCGGACGTGAGAATGGTGCCGACGACCCATCCCGCACGGCAGGAGACTTCCATGCGCCTCAGCTACACCAGGCTCCTCGTCAACGACTACGAGGCCTGCTTCCGCTTCTACGCCGACATCCTCAAACTCCCCGTCCTCTGGGGCGACGAGAACAGCCGCTACGCCGAGTTCGACGTGCACTCGCAGACCAGACTGGCGATCAACCAGCGCGAGGTGATGGCCGAGGCCCTGGAGACCGACACCGCCGACCCGGAGCTCCCCAACCAGGACCGGCTCGCGATCATCTTCGAGGTCGACGACGTGGACGAGGCCGCCGCCCGCCTGGTCTCGGACGGCGCACGTCAGGTGATGGAACCCCGCGACTGGACCGCGTGGGGCATCCGCGCCTCCCACTTCCGCGACCCGGACGGCTACCTGCTGGAGATCAACAGCCCGCTGATCCCGGTGCCCGACCAGACCTGAACCCGCCCCCGGCGGATGCGGAACCGAGCCCCCGGGCGCCCGGGGCCGCGCACGGGGACCGTGTTCGGCCGCGACCCCTCACGCGGCCACGTGCTCCACGAGCAGTTCGTTGACCCGGTCGGCACGTTCCACCCCGAGAAGGTGCGCGGCCCCGGAAACCACCTCGAACCGGGAGTCGGGGAGCCCGTCAGCCAGCCTGCGCCCGTGCCCGGGCGGCAGCAGGGGGTCGTGCGCGGCGGAGACCACCATGGTCGGTGCGCGCACGCCGGAGACCAGGTTGCGCTGGTCCATCCCGGCCACGGTGTCGCAGATCGACGCGAATGCGCCCGGATCGGTACTGCCGAAGTCCTCCGTGAACCGGGCCGCGACCTCCGGGCGGTCCTCGGTCAGGTCCGGGGTGAACCAGGGCAGGACCACGTCCGAGGTGACCGATTCCAGCCCTGCCCCCCGTACCCGCGAGGCGACCCGGTCCCAGCGGTGCATGGGCGGGGTACGCGGCGTCCCGGCCAGCAGCGCGAGCCGCTCCAGGGTGCGCGGGGAGTTGGCGGCGATCCACAACAGCAGGGATCCGCCGAACCCGGCACCGACCGCCGAGACCCTGGAGAACCCGTGGCCCTCCAGGACACCGAGGACGTCCAGGGCCAGGTCCTCGACGGAGTAGGGCCCCCCGGGCGCCGGCGAGGTCCCGTGCCCCCGGTGGTTGATCCGCAGCACCTGGCGGTTGCGGGTGAGTTCGGGCATCTGGGGTTCCCAGACCGACATCTTCGTGCCGAACGGCGGCACGAGCAGCACGACGGGCGCGTGCACGGGGCCGTCGAGTCGGTACTGGAGCGGTATCAGGGCCATGGAACCTCCGGGTCGCCAGACCGCCAGGTTAACCGCAGGGCTTTCGCCGAAGCCAGAAAGTCCGGCCATGCCGGTCAGGTAGAGGACAGTAACTGACCGCCACGCTTTCTAGAGTTCGGGCTACCAGGACGAACCGGACGAAGGAGAACCATGACGGTGCAGACGGCGGAGCAGAACCAGGACCGCGCCCACTCGGACGAGAGGGAGACGCTCCTGTCCTTCCTCGCGCAGCAGCGCGAGTTCCTGCTCACCACCCTCAGGAAGCTCGACGGAGGACAGGCCACCCGGCGCACCACCGCCAGCGAGCTCACCCTCGCCGGCCTGGTCAAGCACCTGACCGAGGTGGAGCGCGGGTGGGTCGGGTTCATCGAGGAGGGGCCGAAGGAGGTCGACTACGAGGACCCGAGGACCTTCGAGCGCCACGAGGAGACCTTCCGTCTGGTCGACGGCGAGACCCTGGAGGGCGTCCTCGCCGAGTACGCGCGGGCGGCGGAGGAGACCGAGGCCTACGTCCGTGCCCTGCCGGACCTGGAGGTCAGCCGGAAGCTCCCGGACGCGCCGTGGTTCCCCGAGGACACCTCGTGGAGCGCGCGCGACGTCCTACTGCACCTGATCCGGGAGACCGCGCAGCACTGCGGCCACGCCGACATCATCCGCGAGTCGCTGGACGGGCAGAAGACCATGGGCTGACCCCGACACGGGCCGCATCCTTCGGTAGTGCGCGTGTCACCCTCCGTGTGCGAGACGATGGGGGCGTCCCACACGTTCCTGAGCGCCAAGGAGTGCGGCGTGAGCCCGACCTGGATCGACATCGACGACGAGGCCCTCCGGGAGGCCATGAGGTTCTCCGGCGCCCGGAGCGAGGATGACGCGGTCAACCTGGCCCTGCGGGTCTACGCGGCGCGCCACCGGAGCAGGGCCGAGACCCTCAGGGAGCGCGACAGGACGGAACCCCCGAAACGGCGGCGCCCGCGGAACTGACCGGAACCCGCCCGGACACGAGAACGGGGCGGGTCCACCGACCGGTGGGCCCGCCCCGTCCACGAGGTGGCGAGGGTCGCCTCCGCATCCCCCCTCAAAGTACGGAGGCAACCCTCGCTCTGGGAAGCGGCCTGCGACTCCTCCCCCCTGGAGTCGCGGCCTTGAAGGTCTCTCACGTGGAAGCGATCTTGTCGTTCCGCGTTGATAGAGACACTACCCACCACACCCACGAAGAACAACCCTCCGTTACG
Organism: Nocardiopsis terrae; assembly: GCF_014651695.1. GTDB lineage: Bacteria > Actinomycetota > Actinomycetes > Streptosporangiales > Streptosporangiaceae > Nocardiopsis > Nocardiopsis terrae. Next base: position 15,824 of record NZ_BMXJ01000013.1, on the reverse strand, counting down.
AGAAACTACTTAAAGTGATCTTCATTCCTCGGCCGGGGAACCGCCAAGCGGCTGTGGCCATCGTCAACACGGGGTCATGATCAGCCGCTCGGAGGCCGCGCATAGCCTGGACAGGTGAGATCACCGCTCCTCAGCCCGCGCTGGCTCGGCCTCCACCTCGCCGCCCTACTCGTGGCCCTGGTGTGCACGGCCGGTGCCTACTGGCAGGGCAACCGCGCGTTCGAACCCGACCGCGACGTCATCACCAACCCGGTGGAGGACCTGGCCGACGCCGTGCCCGTCACCGATCTGGGTGAACCCGGCACCTACCTGCACCCCAACCTCACCGCGAACACCGCGGTCCGGGCCCGGGGGCGGTTCGACGCCGACGCCCAGCTCCTGGTACCGCAGCGGATGGACGGCACCGAGGGCTACGCGGTGGTCGCCCCCCTCGTCACCGAGGAGGGCGTGGCCCTGGCCGTGAACCGGGGCTGGTCCGCGGAGGGCACCGAACCGCCCCCCTCCCCCGAGGGCGAAGTCACCGTCACCGGCTGGCTCCAACCGCCCCAGGACTCCTCCGAGGGCTTCGTCCCCATGGGCGAGTCCGAGGCGGGAACAGCAGAGCGGATCGCCCCGTCGGTGCTGGTCGGCGAGTGGGACTACCGGCTCTACGCGGCCTACCTCACCCTGCCCGGGAGCGACCCCGCAGCAGGCGGGCTCACCCCGATGCCGCCGCCCGAACCGCCCACCGAGTTCTCGATCAACTGGCGCAGCCTCAGCTACTCCGTCCAGTGGGCCATGTTCGGCGCCTCCGGAGTGGCGTTCTGGATCATCCTCATGCGCCGTGAACTGGCCGAGGCCCGCGCCCGGAACACGGGCGGGGCCTCGGAGGAGAGCGAACGGGACCCGGATCAGCCGGCGGGCGCGGGCTCCTGAGCCGCACGCGTGGCCGCCGGCTCCTTCGCCCTCTCGGACTTGACCACACGGTGCTCGACCACGAAACCGAGCACCGGGACGGTGCCCGCGAGCACGACGCCCAGGGTTCGGCCCGCGCCCCAGCGGCGGTCCAGGGAAACCCACAGGACGACGAGCACGTAGGCCATGTAGACGTAGCCGTGCGGCATCGCGATGAAGAGCATCAGCGGTGACTCGGGGCCGAACCAGTGCTCCAGGCCCTCGGGGGCGGGTGCCAGGGCGAACATCGAGCTCTCGCCGACCAGGTACTTGGCGGGCATGGCCACGAAGGTCAGGCCCAACAGGAAGACACCTGTGATGTAAGCGAGCACCCGGTACAACGCGAACGAAACACGCCTCTTGTCCACTGCGACCTCACCCATTCGACAACTTCGCCCCGAGGAGGGTCGGGACCCCTCCATCGAGGCTAAGCGCTGTCCGCCGCGGCGGGCCCCCGGGGTGGCCGCGCCCGGCCAATCTCACATTCTCGCAGTTCGGTACCGGTTCACTTCCGGTCCTTGTTGGCGACCCGGGTGGGGCTGCTCCACCGCCCGTCGGACTTGGCCGTCCACGCCTTCGGGATCATCCGCAGGGAGAGGTAGGCGTCCACGATCCTGATCGGGAAGAAGAACAGGCCGTAGAGGAGGTAGGACGGCCGGCGGCGCACCACCGTCATGACGCAGGTGAGCATGTAGTCGGGGACGAGCAGGCCGATGGCGAGCGCGGTCAGCGGAAGGAAGGCCGTGACCGCGGTGAACCCCTCCGTGAAGAACGGCAGACCCGCCACCACGTCCCCGCCGAACGTGCCGACGAGCACGAACACCGCGATCGCCACGGTGATCAGGAAGAGGAACGAGACCAGCACGACCTCCAGGATGTACAGGGCCAGGGCCAACCAGAAGAAGCTCGGCCACACCCCGTGCCGCCGAACCGTCTGCCAGAACCCCAGCGTCCAGCGGCCCACCTGCTTGCGGTAGTCCCGGAAGGTGAACGGGTCCTGGCTGTAGGCCTTGGTGTCCGGCCGCATCGACACCCTGCCCAGGCGTTTGCGGTGCACCTCGAAGGTCATGTTGAAGTCCTCGATCACCAGCCCCGGAGGGTTGACGGTGATCTCCCTGAGCGCACGGCTGCGGTACACGCTCGCGAAGCCCGGGACGATGAAGGCGACGTTGGTCCGCTTCCAGGTCTGCCCGAAACGCATGAGGTACTGGAGCATGAAGTACAGGCGGTCGCGATAGGCGGAGATGATCCGCCCGACGACGTTGCGCTCCCGCGGTTTCCACTCCGAGACCACGAAGCCCGCGACGGCGGCCACACCCGGGTCGGCCAGCTGGCGTTTGGCGCCTTCCACGTATCCCGCGTCGAGCTCGGTGTCAGCGTCCAGAATCAGTACACCGTCGTAGTTTTCGGTCAGCGAGAACTCCTCGATGACCGCTTCGATCGCCCCGGCCTTGCCCCGGTTGGTGAGGAGTTCGAGGACGTTCACGCCGGTCCTGGCCGCGATCTCGGCTGTCGCGTCCCTGGAGGAGTCCGAGACGACGTAGATGTCCCAGCGGTTGAACAGGCCCAGCGCGGAGGAGATCGCGGAGCCGATCACCGGCTCCTCGTTGTGCGCCGGGATGATGACGGCGATGGTGGCGGTCTCGGGGTCCTGGACCGCGGCGGCGCCGTCGGAGGCCGCCGTTTCGACGGTGTCCGCGTCGGCGGGACCGGTTCCGGCACCGCTCTCGGACAGCGCGGTGCCGCCGCCCGCGCCCGCCGCGCCGACGAGCAGCCGCTCGCGCTCGCGGCCGCCGGGGTCCGCCCGCGGCTGACGCCCCCGGGACCCGCGCCGTAGGGCGCCCCGGGCCCCGCCCTCGGCCAGCCTGAGCAGGCCCACCACGGTCCACAGCAGAAGGTTCAGCCCGAAGGCCATCCACAGGAAGACGTAGCCGAGAGCGCCGATGCCGGCGGCTGCCGCCATCGACGTCGCGAAGTCGAACCAGTAGACGAAGAGTGCGGCAGCCAGGACCAGGGCGATCAGCCCGGTCAGCAAACCACCGATGAAACGCGCAATACGCACAGCCCTGGAACCCTCCGAAAGTTATCGGTTTCGGACCGACATTAACCCGCAAAGTCGGTGTTAGGTTGACGTCCTACGCGACCGGTGGGTTCACCCGGGTTCGCGTCCTATGTAGGCCACGCAAATCGTATACACGGGCTTGCGTGAGGTGGTACCCATTAGAAGATATTTGAGGCGAGGCGTCGGCGTTGGCGCCGCTCCGGTTTACCCGAGGCCACACAGGGTCCGGAAAATCCTCGCAAAACGCAACAAAACGAGACAAGGAGAACGTCCGGCGTGATCGGCGACCCGAGATCCCCCTCGCCAGATCCTGCCCGCGCGACCCCGGAGCCCGTGAGTGGGAGAACTGCCTCGAACAGCCACGACACCGACCGTGTGCTCGCCGCGGTGCACCAGCCGCACTACTGGCCCTGGCTGGGCCTGATCGACAAGATCGACCGCTCCGACTGTTTCGTGATGCTCGACACAGTCCAGTTCGAGCGCCGAGGCTGGCAGAACCGAAACTACGTCGCCGGACCGGGTAAGCCCGTGCTGCTCACCGTGCCCGTCACACAGGCCAGCCGTGACGAGACCATTCTGGACAAGAAGATTGACAACACACAGAAATGGCGCACCAAGCACCACAGGGCGCTGGCTGAACACTGTTACCGAAAAGCCCCGTACTGGGGCGATTACGCAGAAGAAATCGCCCATCTGTACGAGACCGAGTGGGAGGACCTCGCGGAGCTGGCCATAGCGACCACCCGCCTACTGACGCGTGGTTTCGGAATCGACACACCGATTCTGCGCGCCAGCGAACTCGGGGACTTCCCCGGGCACAAGAGTGAGCTGCTCGCCCAGATCTGCGCCAAGGCCGGAGCGCACACCCTGCTCTCCGGTGCGGGCGCGAAGGACTACCTGGACCCCGGGATCATGAACCGCCACGGGGTGGACATCGAGTGGCAGGACTTCGACCACCCGGTGTACCGGCAGCACACACGTGGACCCGCCGACGAATTCGTGCCCCGCCTGTCGGCGATCGACCTCCTGCTCAACGCCGGACCGGATGCGCTGAGCGTGCTCCGACAGGCAGGGTCCCGCGGCTGACCCGGGTCAGCGAGCGGGGCACCGCCGACCCGAACCCTCGGGCACAGCGGTTCCGACGGTTCGGGTAACAACCGATCGCCCACTTCGGCAAAGGACGGGAAACTGGCATGACGACGGACTGGTCACAGGAGCGCCTCCTGGTCTACGCCCCCCACCCCGACGACGAGACCCTCGGCTGCGGCGGCCTGATGAGCAAGGCCAAACAGGCGGGCGCGGAGGTCTTCGTACAGTTCCTGACGGTCGGCGACACCGCGGACCAGTCTCCGAGGGGCTTCTCCACCGCGGAGGAGCGCTACACCGAGATCAAGAAGGTCTCCGAACACTTCCGCTGGGACGACTGGCACATGGCCCTGCCAGGCGACACGCACCACCTGAGGCTGGACTCGTCCCCCCGGGTGGACCTGACACAGCTGATCGAGCGGGAGAGCCCGCTCTCGATCGCGCGTCTGCGACCGACCGTGGTGCTCGTGCCGCACCGCACCAGTTACAACCAGGACCACCAGGCCACCGCCGAGGCCGCCCACACGGCCCTGCGCCCCTCGAACACCCTCCTGCGCCACCACCCCCGGCTGGTGCTGGCCTACGAGGAGGCCGCCGACCAGTGGCGGACCGAACCCGTGTGCTCCCCCAACCTCATCGTCGAACTCACCGAACGGGACCTGGCCGCCAAGCTCCACGGCATGGAGCTGTACGGCTCCCAGAGCCACGAACACCCACACACCCGTTCCGAACTCACCCTGCGCAGCCTCGCCGTCCTCAGGGGCATGCAGGCCGGAGTGGCCCTCGGCGAGGGCTACCACGTCCTGCGCCACCTGGCCTGACCGGCGACGCGAGAACTCCCCCACCCGTCACGACCCACCCCCGTGAAGAGCAGAACATCCGCCCAGTCCGTAGTGGAGGGGAAACCATGAAGGCTGTCATCACCGGTGGAGCCGGGTTCATCGGCTCACACCTGAGCGATCACCTCATCGCGCAGGGACACGAGGTCACCGTGCTCGACGACCTCTCGACCGGTTCACTGTCGAACCTGTCCCAGTTGAAGGACCGACCCGGGTTCCGTTTCGTCCAGGGGGACATCCTGGACCGGGAGCTGGTCGACGAGCTCGTCGCGGAGGCGGACACCGTGTTCCACCTCGCCGCCGCGGTGGGCGTCTACAACATCGTCGACAACCCGCTCCGCTCACTGCGGATCAACCTGCACGGCACCGAGAACGTCGTGGAGGCCGCGGTCAGGCACCGGGTGCCGTACATGGTCGCCTCGACCAGCGAGGTCTACGGCAAGAACGACGCCGACGGCCTCAAGGAGGACGACGACCGGATCTACGGCTCGCCAGTCAAGAGCCGCTGGTCCTACGCGGCCGCCAAGGGCCTGGACGAACTGGTCGCCTACATCCACGGCACGGAGTCCGGCGTGCCCTGCGTCATCACCCGTTTCTTCAACGTGGTGGGGCCCAGGCAGACGGGGCGGTACGGCATGGTCGTCCCCCGGTTCGTGGACCAGGCGCTGTCGTCGGATCCCATCACCGTGTACGGAACGGGCGCCCAGCGCCGCTGCTTCGGATCGGTGTACGACGTGGTCCCCGCCCTGACGCGGTTGATGGACACCCCCGAGGCCTACAACCGGGCGGTCAACCTGGGCGGCCGCGAGGAGGTCTCGATCAAGGGGCTCGCCGACCGGATCGTGGAGCTGACCGGCTCCTCCAGCGCGATCACCTACGTCGACTACGAACAGGCCTACGGAGAGGGGTACGAGGACATGCAGCGCCGCTACCCCGACACCTCCCTGGCCGCACGCCTGATCGGTTACGAGCCGACGAGGGACCTGAACGACATCATCGGCTCCCTGGTGCGGCACCGCCGTTCGGCCCGCTCGGTGCCGGAGCCGGTCTGACCCCGGGCCGGACGAGGAAGGCAGCACCCGGGTTCCCGCCACCCGGTCCGCCTGACCCGCGGCCGTTCCACGGCCGCTGACCGACAGACAGGAGAGGAGGCGTCACGAGGCCCGGTCCCCGCCTCGCCGCCGGCCCGGCGCCCCCGAGGCCCGCCCGAGGGCAGGGCCCGGCACCGGCCGTCTCCCGGGCGCCGAACCCCGAGCCCCGCCAGTGGACAGGGCATACCCGCGGCTCCGGTTCACGGCACGAGCACCGTCGTCACCACGACCACCGTCAGGGCGAGTACACACGCGCTCAGCAGGCCCATCGCCCAGGGGCTGGCCACGTTCTGCGGCGGCTGACCCGTCCGGGGGTCGCGGAGTCCGTGGCCGGTGCTCCGCCACCTCCACCACAGGTGCAGGCCCAGGGCCGCTCCCAGCATGAGGGTGAAGGCCATGACGCCCACCCGGAGCGCCGGTGCCACCTCGGGCACCGCGGAGGAGCCGGGTTCGAGCGGTCCCCGCAGGTACAGCAGGCCCACCACGGCCAGCAGGATGAGCATGCGCTGCCAGGACAGCAGGGTGCGCTCGGGCTGGAGGCCGGGGTCCCTCTCCACCCCCGGTTTCACAGCAGGTTCCCCAGCAGGACCAGAAGGCACACGAGTCCCACCGCGAACGTGGTGATCAGCGGAAGGGGGCTCATCGGCAGGGTCCCGCCGCGGCGCATGACGCGTTGCACGCGGTACCAGCGCAGCGGCGCGTACACGGTCACGACACCGGCCAGCCCGGCCAGGATCAGACCGACCAGGGTGCGCGGCGCCGCGTCCCAGTTCAGCGGCAGCAGGTGGAGCACGGCGACCGCCCCCGCGAGCAGAGCCAGCGCGGTGCGGATCCAGGCCAGGAAGGTACGTTCGTTGGCGAGGGTGAACCGGTAGTCGACGGCCCGGTCGCCCTCAGGCACCTCAGCGCTCATCGGTCCCCCCGGTTTTCGGCGTTCGGCCCCCCGACGAGGGCTTCGGTCACGACAATGAACCCGTGACCCGAAACCGACACTAACCTCGATCGGTCTTTCCTCCCAAACAGGTATGCAACACGTGTTGGGTCGGAAACCTCCAAGCCAGGAGGGGTGCTCGGACCGCCGGCGGGGCATGTGGAACAAACGAGTGGGCACCACCGCTGTAGGACCCAAGAGGATGGCAGTTGGCCCCCGGTCGACACCAACAAGACGTACGAAGATCAGGAGACCACGTGTCCACCGTCGAACTCACCAAAGACAACTTCGCCGAGACGCTGAAGGACAACAGCTTCGTCCTGATCGACTTCTGGGCGGACTGGTGCGGACCCTGCCGGCAGTTCGCCCCGGTGTTCGAGAGCTCCTCGGACCAGCACACCGACATCGTGCACGCCAAGGTGGACACCGAGGCGCAGCGCGAGCTCGCCTTCGAGTTCAAGATCCAGTCCATCCCGACGCTGATGATCGTGCGTGACCAGACGGTCATCTACAACGAGCCGGGCGCCCTTCCCGCCGAGGCCCTGGAGAGCCTGATCACCCAGGCCCGGGAGCTGGACATGGAAGAGGTCAAGCAGAAGGTCGCCGAGCAGGCCGGCGACACCCCGCAGTAACGCGGACCCCGACCGCCCCGACGTCCCACCGCCCGCCCCGGCGGGCGCGGAGCCGTCGGGGCGGTCGCGTTCGGGGCCCTGGGCGCCCGAACGCGTCCCGCTCCGTACCGGGTACGGGCGCGGCGGCACCACGGCGGCCGAGGACGACACCGGTTCGTCACCGGAGGCTTCGCACTCCACCGCCCACGTTCACCTTGGCCACGGGGTTCGTTCACCCTAGCTTCACGCAGGCATATTTTCATGGGTATCGACCGCGCTCCGCGGGTTTCACCCCCCACGTGCACACGAGCTCCGTCCGACCCGGAAGTGGCCCCATGTCTGTCAGCAACACCGCGACCCCGCGCGGAACCGAGTCCGGCCGCGGCATCGCCCCCGACACCGTCCGGTACAACCGCGAGGTTCCCGACCTGGGCAACCCCGTCTTCGACATCTCCGACCTGTCGATCCACTACGGGTCCAACAAGGCCGTCCGTGACGTGAACATGAAGGTGGGCCCGCGCCAGATCACCGCGATGATCGGCCCCTCCGGCTGCGGCAAGAGCACGGTCCTGCGCACGCTCAACCGGATGAACGACCTCATCCCGGGAGCGCGGGTCGAGGGCAGGGTGACCTACCACGGCGAGGACCTGTACGCCTCCGACGTGGACCCGATCGAGGTCCGCCGCCGGATCGGGATGGTCTTCCAGAAGCCCAACCCGTTCCCCAAGTCCATCTACGACAACGTCGCCTACGGTCCCCGGATCAACGGGGTGCGCGGCAACATGGACGACCTGGTCGAGGAGACGCTGACCAAGGCCGCCCTGTGGGACGAGGTCAAGGACAAGCTGAAGGAGAGCGCCTTCGCCCTCTCCGGCGGCCAGCAGCAGCGCCTGTGCATCGCGCGCACCATCGCGGTGAACCCCGAGGTCATCCTCATGGACGAGCCCTGTTCGGCGCTCGACCCGATCGCCACGCTCAAGATCGAGGACCTCATGTACGAGCTGGCGGCCGAGTACACCATCGTCATCGTCACCCACAACATGCAGCAGGCGGCCCGGGTCTCGGACTGCACGGCGTTCTTCACCGCCGGCGTGGACGACGCGGGGGACCGCTACGGCAGCCTCGTGGAGTTCGACGAAACGGCGAAGATCTTCAGCAAGCCCGCCGACCAGCGCACCGAGGACTACATCTCGGGTCGCTTCGGGTAACCGAGCGTCCGCGCCCAGCACCACCCCTCTCGACGAAGTGGACCCGCCCATGCCCGCGCTGACCTCCTCCGCACCGGTGCCGCCGCCTTCCGGCGTGCCGGAGGCCGAGGTGCGGGTCAAGCGGTCGGAGGGTCCGCTGAGGGTCCTGCTGGTGGAGCCCGAGTCCGAGCAGTCGCACCAGTTGGTGCTCTCGCTGAGCGGCCACGACGTGGACATCACGGTCTGCGTGGACGGGGCCGAGGCCCTGCTCCGGGTGGGGATGGCGCGTCCGGACGCACTGCTGACCAACTCGGCCCCGCCCGAGGTGGAACTGGAGACCCTGGTGCGGGTGACCCGGCGGGCGACGGACATCCCCATCCTGATCGGGGTGGGCCCGGGGGACTCTCAGCGGGCGATGCGGGCGCTCGCCGCGGGCGCCACAGCGTGCGTGAACCGCCCCTACCGGATCCCCGAGCTGTCGGCACTGCTGCGCGGCTCGCTGCCGGGTCCGGAGGGGGCGCCGACCGTGGAGGTCGGCGCCTCCGCCGCACTGCGCTCGGGCGATCTGGAGCTGGACGCCCTCGGCCACCGGCTGTTCGTGGACGGGCATCCGGTCAACCTGGCGCTGCGGGAGTTCGGGATCATGGACTTCCTGCTCAGACACAGCGGCAGGGTGGTCAGCCGGGAAGAGCTGTGGACGGAGGTCTGGCGCAAGCCGCTTCCGCCGGTGAACAACACGATCGCCGTGCACATCCGCCGCCTGCGTCACAAACTCGGTGACTCCGAGTCCCAGCCCCGGTTCATCCACACGGTCCGCGGCATCGGATACCGGCTGGACACGGCGAGCGGCGGGTAACCGCACGAAGGAAGTCGGGACCTTTTCCAGGGCCCTCCGGAAAACACGGAGCGGCCCGATATTCATGTCCGGGTCATTTTCACCAGACCAACGGACAGATGAATCCGCGGAAAGTGGAAGTTGTCATACAAACGACCACGAACCCACGTCGACACGCCCGAGAATCTCGTCATAGCTCCAGGTCAGAGCGAGCTACCCAGGGTCACTCACAGCCATCGGCACCACCACACACAGGTGCCGTTATCAAATAGTAACCCTCATTCACCCGCCATTCACCCTCCTTCTACCGGATGTCCTTCATTTCGATGACACAACGCCTTTCTACACGCTTACTGTCGTTTCACGTCAGCCCCGACAGCGGTGATTCAACGAGGAGAACTACGACATGCGCAACGGGCGTTACAAGCTCGCCGTTCTGGCGACCATCCCCCTGCTCGCGGCGGCGTGCAGCAACGGTGGCGGGGACAACGGCGACAGTGCCGACGGCGGCGGCGGTGACCTCAGCGCGTCACTGACCGGCGCGGGTGCCAGCTTCCCCGACCCCCTGTTCCAGGACTGGATCTACACCTACAACAGCGACGTCCAGCCGGGCGTCGACATCAACTACCAGAGCGTCGGCTCCGGCGCCGGTGTGGAGCAGTTCCTGGAGGAGACCGTCGACTTCGGTTCCTCCGAGGCCTACCTCACCGAGGAGGACCTGGCCGTCGCGGCCGAGAACCGCGGTTGCGAGGCCGTCCAGTTCCCGGTCGTCTTCGGCTCCGTGGTCATCGCCTTCAGCAACCCCGACCTCGACGGTCTGGTCCTGGACGCGCAGACCATCGCGGACATCTACTCCACCGAGATCACCACCTTCGACGACCCGGCGATCGCCGATCTCAACCCGGACATGGACCTGCCGAGCGACGAGATCGTCCCGGTCCACCGCTCCGACAGCTCCGGTACCACCGCGGTCTTCTCCCACTACCTCAGCACCGAGGTCGAGTCGTGGGCGGACGAGTACGGCGAGGGCAAGGAGCTCGACTGGGCCTCCGGCCTGGTCGGCGGCCAGCAGAACGACGGTGTCGCGCAGGGCATCTCGCAGAACCCCGGCGGCATCGGCTACATCAACCAGTCCTTCGCCCAGGAGGCCGACCTGGCCGTCGCCTCGGTCGTGAACGCCGACGGCACCCCGATCGAGCCGACCCTGGAATCCACCATCGCCGCCTCCGACGAGGCCGAGGTGCCGGAGAACTTCCAGTTCTCGATCGACAACATCGGTGGCGAGGGCTACCCGATCGCCGGTACCAACTGGATCTTCACCTACACCTGCGGCTACGAGCAGGCCTCCGCCGACGCCATCATCGACTTCTGGACCTGGGCCCTGACCGACGAGGGCGCGCAGGACCTCGCCGGTGAGCTGGGCTACGCGCCCCTCGGCCCGAACCTGACCGACCGCGTCATCGCCGAGCTGGAGAAGACCAACTCCGAGAACGGCTCCGACGAAGGTGCCGCCGACGGCGACACCGACCAGGAGTAACCCCACCGGGCCGGGGGCGCGTGCGCGCCCCCGGCCCGCCTCCCCGGCCCCGCAGGGGCGTACCGCTCTCCCACTCCCACGAAAGCCATCAAGAGGAGAAGCAACATGTCCACTGAGGCCCCCGAGGCCCCTGCCCCGGAGGAACCCCGGCGGGGCGCGCTGAGGTCCGGCAAGGGGAGGATGGCCGACCCGATCTTCAAGTGGGCCGTCACGGCCTGCGGCGCCATCGTGCTGGTCATCCTGGCCCTGATGGTCATCCGCACCACGTCCGAGGCCTGGCCCGTCTTCGCCAAGGAGGGCTTCTTCGGCTTCCTGCTCGGCGAGGACTGGAGCGCCGGCAGCTCCCGCAGCGAGATCAGCGGCACCTACGGCGCCTGGCCGTTCATCTACGGCACCCTGGTGACCTCGGCCATCGCCATCCTGATCGCACTTCCGCTGGCGATCATGGTCGCCTTCTACATCACCCACCTGGCGCCGAACCGCCTGGCCAAGCCGCTCTCCTACATGGTGGAGCTGCTCGCCGCGGTGCCCAGCGTCATCTTCGGCCTCTGGGGCCTGCACTGGTTCCTGCCGAACGTGCTCCGCCCCTTCTTCGAGTTTCTGGAGGGCGCCCTCGGCTGGTTCTTCCTCTTCGAGGGCCCGGTCCGCAGCGTCGGCTACCTGGCCGCCGGGATCGTACTGGCCATCATGATCCTGCCGATCATGACCGCCATCATCCGCGAGGTCATCGTGGTGCACCCGATCGACCAGAGGATGGCCGCCTACGCCCTCGGTTCGACCCGCTGGGAGGTCCTGCGCAAGGTGGTCCTCCCGGCCAGCTTCTCCGGGATCGTCGCGGCGGCGATGCTGGGCCTGGGGCGCGCCCTGGGCGAGACCATCGCGGTCCTGATGCTGATCGGCGGCTCCCAGGCCTGGGGAGCGAGCCTGTTCGGCACCGGCAGCAGCATGGCCTCGCACATCGCCGCGACCTTCGGTGAGGCCGCCCCGGAGGCCAGGACCGCACTGATGGCGATCGGTGTCGCCCTGTTCCTGGTCACGATGATCGTCAACATCCTCGCCCGCGTCATCGTCTGGCGACTGGGGCGCATGACGGGAGACGCCGCCGTATGAGCACCATGACCTCCACCCCGCCGCGCAGGCACGTTCCGCTGAGCGAACGCCCCAAGGGCTCCTCCTACCGTCGCTTCAAGGACCGCTCCGCGACCGTGGTCCTGACCGCGGCGATGGTCCTCGCCATGATCCCCCTGGTCCTCATCGTCTTCGAGGTGACCCGGCGCGGCATCGGCGTGATCAACCTGGACTTCATCACCCAGACCGAGCCCCCGCCCCGGCGCGAGGGAGGCGGCTACGCGGCCGGGTTCTTCGGAACGCTGTACATCATGGCGCTGGCCGTGCTGATGTCGATCCCGTTCGGTATCGCCACGGCGGTCTACATCGTCGAGTACGGCCCGAACCGGATGACCGCCGCTATCCGCTTCTTCACCGACGTGATGACCGGTATCCCGTCGATCTTCGTGGGTCTGTTCGTCTACGGCCTGGTGGTGATCGGGTGGGGCAGCATGGGCTTCGGCACCTTCGCCGGTGCGGTGGCCATCGCCGTGATGATGCTGCCGATCGTCACCCGGTCCGCCGAGGAGATGCTCCGGCTGGTCCCGAACGAGATCCGCAACGCCAGTTACGGCCTGGGCGCCCGCAGGTGGCAGACGATCGTGCACACGGTCCTGCCCGCCGCGGCCCCCGGCCTGACCACCGGTTCGATGCTGGCCATCGCTCGCGGCATCGGTGAGACCGCGCCGCTGCTGCTGACCGCCTTCGGGTCCGGCCTGGTCGTGACGGCCTTCCAGGGCGAACCGCAGGGCGCGGTCCCCATCCAGCTGTACCGGGGCGCCGCCCAGCCCTTCGAGGCGGGTATCGACCGCGCCTGGGGCGCCGCGCTGAGCCTGTTCGTGCTGGTGCTGGCGTTCACCGTCGTCGCCCGCTGGATCGGCTCGAAGGCCTCCACCGGCTCCCGCTGAGCCCCGTCGACCAACTGTCGCCACCGAGGGGCCGTGCCGCCCGCTGTCCGCAGCGGGAGGCACGGCCCCTTCCGTGTTCCCTCCCCGGCCGGGGCCCGGAGCGGGGCCGCTCCGGGCGGCCGCCGGACCGACCGGGAACCGCGCCGTCCACTGGTCCGGGCGGGCGGCCACCGGTAGCCTGGCCGGGCCCCTTCCCCAGCAGATCCGGAGAGCCCCGATGCCCGAGACCACCGAGTACGCCGCCACCTTCACCCTCGTCGACACCGACGGCGACGGCCTCATCTCCGCGCAGGAGCTGACCTCGCTGATGAGCAACCTGGGCGAGGAGACCACCGAGGAGCAGGCCGCCGAGGCGGTGCGGGCGATGGACTCCGACGGCGACCAGCGGATCTCCCTGGAGGAGTTCGCCGCCTACATGTCCCGCGACCGGGGCTGAGGGGCCACCGGGGTCAGAGGGGGTTCGAGGCGAGGTAGACGGTGTCCGGGACACCCCGGGCGACCACCACCTCCGCGACCTCCACCGAGCCGAAGCGGGTCCGCAGCAGCTCCTCGAAGCTGTCCACGGCGTTGGCGCTCCAGAAGGAGAGCACACCGCCGGGGGCCAGCAACCGGACGAGCTGTTCCAGGCCCGCCGCCTCGTACAGGCGGTTGTTGTTCTCCACCACGGTCCAGTCGGGGCCGTTGTCGGTGTCCAGGCAGATGACGTCGTAGCGGCTGGGCTTGGCGGCGGCGGAGGCCTCGGCCAGCCAGGCGACGATGTCGGCGTTGTGGATCCGGCAGCGGGGGTCGCGGTGGACGTACTCGGCGGCCTCGCCGAGTTCGTCGTCGTGCCAGGCGATCACCTGCGGTTCGAGCTCCACCACGTCCACGCGGGACACGCGGGGGTTGTCGAGGGCCTCGCGGGCCGAGAAGCCCACGCCGAGTCCGCCGATCAGCACCCGGGCGTGCGAGCGGCCCGCGGGGAGTCCGGACAGGCTCGCACGCACCATCTCCCGCTCGGAGGTTCCATCGCGGGTGTCCATCAGGAAGATCCCGTTGGAGTAGATCTCGTAGTGTGCGCCCACCCTGCGCAGCACCAGGTCACCGCCGGTCTCACCGGTCACCCGGGCCAGGGTGACCGTCTCGCCCTCGGGGGCGGGGTCTCGCGTTCGCTGGTTCATGTTCCACATTGTGCCCGCCGGGGCGCTCCGCCCGCTGGGTTCGGGACCTTCCGCCGCCTCGGGAGGGCCGGTGCGGGCCCCCTTGCTTACCGGCGAGTAGCTTTGGTGGCGGCGCGTCACGAGAGGAGTGTGCATGACCATGGGCAAACGTCTGGAGAGGCTGCGCGGAGCGGCCCCGATCGCACTGGGGGGTCTGTTCCTCGGGTCGGGGGTACTGCACTTCGCCGCGCCCAGAACGTTCGAGTCGATCATGCCCCGGCGCCTGCCCGCCCACCGGGCGTTCGTGTACGGCAGCGGCGCCGTCGAACTGGCCTGCGGGGTCGGGCTGCTGACCCGGCGCAGGTGGGCCGGTCCGGCCAGCGCCGCGCTGCTCCTGGCGGTGTGGCCGGCCAACGTCCGAATGGCGCTCGACTCCGGTTCGGGGCGCCTGCCGTCGGTGGCCGACAACAAGGTCGTCGCCTGGGGGCGGGTGCCGCTGCAGATCCCCCTGATCTGGGCGGCGCTCCAGTCGCGGCCCAGGTCCGGATCCTCCGCCTGATCCCCCGGGATGCGGGGCGGGCGTCAGTCGAACGAGGAGCTGGGCGCGTCCGCCTTCCGGCGCACGTGCACGCCCCCGGCCCCGGCCGGGGGCGTTCGCCGTTTTTCGGAGTCCGCGCCGCGCGCCCGTGGAGCGGGGCGGAGGGCGGCCGTGGTCGATAGGGTCGCCTGGGCCTCCCCCGTGACACCCGCCGGAAACGGATACAGGGAGGCGAAGTGAGCCGGAGAAGAAGTGCGGACCTGGTGCGGAAGTGGTCCGAGGAGGTGCTGCGGCAGGCCGGGAACCCTCATGTGGCGGCACTGACCGCCACGGCCACGGAGAACGTCAATTCCTTTGTCTTCGACATGGGCCCCAGACCCGGGTCCGCCCTGGAACTGGAATTCGACAGCACCTATCCGGGCTGCGGTGAACCGGGGGTGCTGGTCGGGTTGTCCCTCGATCCCGGAGGTGTCGGCTCCATGGTGAGACTCCCGGACTCCCTGCCGGACAGCGAAGCGGTGCTCATGCTCGCGGACCAGCTCCAGGAGGAGGTTCTGGAGAGCACCCGCGGAGAACCCGCGCCGCCCTGCCCCGGACATGTGCACCCAGCCAAACCCGACATGGCGGGCGGTGTTCCTTCGTGGGTGTGTCCGAGGGACGGAAAGCTCCTCCGGTCGATTCTCCCGCCCGGATTCACCGGGTGAGTCGAGATCTCCGCCAGTGGCGGGAGGGTTCTGTTTCCACAGCCTGTGGACAAACACGGGAGATCTGGAGAAGGGAAGGCAGGGGCCGGAGGAGCAGGGGCTTTCGGAGAGTCACCCGTGACCCGAGTTATGCACAGCCTGTGGACGGACAAGGCGGAGCCCAGATCTGAAACCGGCCACCGGCGTATCGTGCCCTGCACCCGCATATCCCCGTGATCTTGCTACCAGGGGCAACTTCGGCGCCTTGGGGTCAAGTGGTTGTTGCAACGAGGAACTCGTTGAGGACCTCGGCCGGGGTAGCCCAGCCCAGGGTCTG
>NZ_BMXJ01000012.1 GCF_014651695.1 Nocardiopsis terrae | reverse complement strand
CCCTGGGCTGGGCTACCCCGGCCGAGGTCCTCAACGAGTTCCTCGTTGCAACAACCACTTGACCCCAAGGCGCCGAAGTTGCCCCTGGTAGCAAGATCACCGTGGGTGGGGCGGTTTCGGAAGCAGCGGACACTCTGCCGGACCGGTTTCGGGCACCGCGGGCTGCGCAGCTGACCCTTCGGCCCCCAGCGACCGCCCGCCACCTGCCCCCGCCTCCTGGTCCCCAGCGCGGCCGCCCGCCCCTGCTGCTGCGGCGCGGCAGGCAAGGAGCGGCCGCGACACACGGCCAGGCGTTGCGCACAGAACTCGGCGAGGGACGGGCGCACGCGGCGCCCGCCCCTCACGGTTCACGTGTTCACCCCGGTCAGCAGCCCCCGGCGACCGCCGGGATGATCGAGACCTGCTGGCCGTCCTTGACCTCGGTCTGCAGGCCCTTCTCGAAGCGGACGTCCTCGTCGCCGACGTAGACGTTGACGAATCGGCGGACCTTGCCGTTGTCGTCGAGGATGCGGGCGCGGATGCCCGGGTGGTTGGCCTCCAGGTCGTCGAGGATCTCGGCGAGGGTGCCGCCCTCGGCGGTGACCTCGGAGGCGTCGTCGGTGTAGGTGCGCAGGATGGTCGGCACGCGGACGCTGGCGCTCATGGTGTTCGTACTCCTGTGAAGTGGGTGCGGCGGGATACGGCCGGGGCTGGCCCCGGGGCGGCGGTTCAGGCCAGGCCCTCGGCCTTGAAGGCGTCCAGGGACGGCCTGATCGTGGCGGTGACGCCCGAGTCGACCGCGTTGAGGGTCTTGAGCCCGTCACCGGTGTTGACGATGACCGTCTCGGCCTCGGGGTCGAGCCTGCCCTCGCGCACCAGCTTGCACAGGACGCCGGTGGTCACGCCGCCCGCCGTCTCGGCGAAGACGCCCTCGGTCCGGGCGAGGAGCTTGATGGCGTCGACGATCTCGTCGTCGCCCACGTGCTCGACCGAGCCGCCGGTGCGCTGGGCGATGTCCAGCACGTACGGGCCGTCCGCGGGGTTGCCGATAGCCAGGGACTTGGCGATGGTGTCCGGCTTGACCGGCTGGATCACGTCGTGGCCGTTCTCCCAGGCCCTGGCGACCGGGGAGCAGCCGGTGGCCTGTGCGCCGAACACCTTGTAGGGGCGGTCCTCGACCAGGCCGACCCTGATCAGCTCCTGGAAGCCCTTGTCGATCTTGGTGAGCTGGGAGCCGGAGGCGATCGGGATGACGATCTGCTCGGGCAGGCGCCAGCCGAGCTGCTCGGCGATCTCGTAGGCCAGAGTCTTGGAGCCCTCGGCGTAGTAGGGGCGCAGGTTGACGTTGGTGAAGCCCCAGCTCTCCCCGGCCTCGTCCCCGATGAGCTCGGAGCAGAAGCGGTTGACGTCGTCGTAGTTGCCGTCGATGGCGACGACCTTGCCGCCGTACACGGCGGCCATGACGACCTTGCCCTCCTCCAGTCCGGCCGGGATGAACACGCACGACTCGAAGCCGGCCCGTGCGGCGGCGGCGCCCACGGCGCCGGCGAGGTTGCCGGTGGAGGAGCAGGAGAGGGTGGTGAAGCCGAAGGTGCGGGCGGCCTCGACGGCGATCGCGACCACGCGGTCCTTGAAGGAGTGCGTGGGGTTGGCCGAGTCGTCCTTGACGTGCAGGGACCTCAGGCCGAGTTCGGCGGCGAGCCGGTCGGCGCGCACCAGCGGGGTGAGGCCGGGGTTCATGTTCGGCAGCTCGGCCACGTTGTCGGGGACCGGCAGGAGGGAGCGGTAGCGCCAGATGTTCTTGGGGCCGCTCTCGATCTCCTCGCGGGTGACGTTCCCGAAGTCGTAGGCGATCTCCAGGGGGCCGAAACAGAACTGACAGGCGAAGATCGGTGTGAGTTCGTACCGCTCGCCGCACTCCCGGCAGGACAGGGCGGTTCCGGGTCCGAAGGCGCGAACGGAGGTGGGTTCAGCGGCGGTAATCGCCATGGCGAGGCGTCTCCCCTCATCTTTCCTGGTGGCCACCTTGACCCCAGGCCGGAGTTGGCACCTGCCTCGACGGGTTCGCGGTGGTCGCGTCCACATGTCGAGATGGTTGCCGGGGCTTCGCAGGGCCGGTCCCTCCACCCCTCTGGATGAGCAATATGAAGTTGTCGCACTTCCGCTTGGAGAGCGCACCGTCACTGTAACGGACGTGTTGACCGGTTTTCCACGACGGGTGATCCGGATTACACCATCCTTCTCATATCGTGAGACACAATGAGACGGCGCCGGTTGAGGGGCCGCCGCCGTGCCCGCCGTGTTTCCGCCCCGTGACGGTCTCCACCGTTGACCTCGGGGGTGTTTGGGGCCCCTGTCCACAGGCGAGACCTAGGGGCATGTTCCGCGGGCGCGCAACCCGCCGCGTAACGCCCCGGGGAAGCGTCCCACTCCCCGCCGCATCCGTGATTCTCTCGAGAGGACGACCACGTGGACAAGGCCCAGATCCTCATCGCCTCCAACAGGGGGCCGGTCTCCTTCTCCACCGCCGACGACGGCTCCCTGGAGCACCGGCGCGGCGGTGGCGGCCTGGTCTCGGGGATGATCTCCGTGGCCACCGAGATCGACAGCCTCTGGGTGTGCGCCGCCCTGTCCGACACCGACCGGCGAGCCGCGGCCGAGGCCCCGGAGGCCCGTCTGGACAAGGCGCACGACCTCGACGGCATGCGTGTTCACATGCTGGACATTCCGGAGGACACCCTCGCGGGCGCCTACACCGGGGTGGCCAACTCGACCCTGTGGTTCGTCCAGCACATGCTGTACGACACCCCGAACAAGCCCTCCTTCGGCTCGGAGTTCCGCGAGCTCTGGGAGGACTACACCGCCTACAACGACGCCTTCGCCGAGGCCCTGGTCAGCGGTGCCGCCGACAACGCCCGCGTGGCCGTGCAGGACTACCACCTGGCACTGGTACCGCGCCTGTTGCGGACGCGCCGCCCCGACCTGCGGATCGCGCACTTCTCGCACACCCCGTGGGCGCCGCCGGAGTACTTCCGCATGCTGCCCGCCCAGGTCGCCCGGGAGCTGCTGGAGGGCATGCTGGGCGCGGACCGGCTGGGTTTCCTGAGCCCGCGCTGGGCCGACGCGTTCCTGCGCTGCTGTGCCGAGATCCTGCGCGCCGACGTGGACCTCGAACAGCGCACGGTGGAACACGGGGGCCGGATCGTCGAGGTGGGCGTGCACGCCCTGGGCGCGGACGAGGAGGGGCTCCGGGCGAGCGCCGCGGAGCCCGCCGTGGCGGACCGGCGCCGGACGCTGCGCGAGGCGGTGGGCGACACCAGGCTGATCGTGCGGGTGGACCGCACGGAGCTGTCCAAGAACATCGTGCGCGGGCTGGAGGCGTACCGGGAGCTGCTGCGGGCGCACCCCGAGTGGCGGGGTCGGGTCACCCACCTGGCGTTCGCCTACCCGAGCCGCGGCGACGTGCCCGAGTACCGCGAGTACACGGACTCGGTGCTCCGGCTCGCCAAGGAGATCAACGAGGAGTTCTCCACCCCCGAGTGGACGCCCCTGGTCTTGGAGGTCAACGACGACTACCCGCGTTCGCTGGCCTCGTTCCAGATGGCCGACGTGCTGTTGGTGAACCCGATCCGGGACGGCATGAACCTGGTCGCCAAGGAGGGGCCGGTCCTGTCCGAACAGGACTCCGTGCTGGTGCTGTCCCGTGAGGCGGGCGCCGCCGACGAACTGGGCGAGGGCGCGCTGCTGGTCAACCCCTACGACACCGTGGAGACCGCCGAGGCGCTGCACCGGGCCCTGTCGATGCCCGAGGCGGAGCGCCGCAAACGCCGGGAGCAGTTGGCGGAGGCGGCCGTGGCGCTGCCACCGCGCCGCTGGTTCCAGGACCAGTTGCGCTCGCTGGGGCTGCGCTCCTGAGGTGTGTTCGGCCCGCCCGTCCGGGGCGGGGTCGCGGGGCCGTGTCCCTCACCGGACACGCCCTGCGGCGGTACCCGGGGCTCAGCCGGCCCCGGTGCTCCCGTCCCGACTGGCCCCGGCCTCGTCGAGGAGTTCGGTGATGATGCCGGTCTTGGCGTCGGCGTAGTCCTGGATCCTGTCCCAGGTGTGCTCGGCCAGTTCGCGCTTGACGGCGGTGTAGCGTTCCCGCGCCCCGGCGTCCTCGGTGAGGTGGTCGCGGAGGAGCCGCATGCGGTCGATCTCCGCGCACCCCTCGGTGAACACGTGCAGGTTGATGTTGACGCCCGGGCCCTTGAGGACCCGGTGCTCGTACCAGTCGGGCTCCCGGATGACCAGGGAGTACCCGGCGGCCTCCAGGTCGGGGACGTAGGCGGCCTCGTCCGCGGAGTCGGCGACGGCCAGAAGCAGGTCGAGGCAGGGCTTGGCGGCCAGGCCGGGCACCGAGGTGGATCCGACGTGGTCCAGGGACAGGACCCGGTCGCCCAGGACGCCGCGGAGCCGTCCCTCCTCCTGCCTGAACAGGTAGGGCCACTTCGGGTCGGGATCGCAGATGTGCACACGCCCGTTCACGAGGTGGTGCGACCGGGGGTCTGCTCCGATCACCTTTTCTCCTCGCGAGGGCAGAGAGGGTGTTTCGAGGGAGGACATCCACAAAGCCTTCTCCCCTGCGGTGCGCGAGTCAAGACCCTCCGTGTCGCTTACATATGCACGCGCAGATTTTGCATGACATACCGTTGACCAGGCATAACCGTACGCGACAGTAAAGCTGGAGGGGTGCCCGAAGAGCTCCTGGGGCCGCCCCGGGCGGGCGCCGGGAACCCTGTCGGCCACACGGCGCCGCGGCCGTCCGCCGCGGCGCCCGCCCCTACCCCTTGCGGCGCCGGCCGCCCTTCCTGCGCCGCGAGGGGCGTTCCTCGGCCCGGGCCCGCTCCGCCCGCTCGGCGGCCAGTTCCTCGTCCTGCGTCCGCCGCTCGGCCGCCACACCGTAGGGGTCCTTGCTGGAACGGCGCACCCACAGCGCCAGAAGGATCACCACGATGGCGAGGACGACGCCGGCCAGGGCGAACCAGATCCACACCGGCACGTCCGGGGAGTCCTCCTCGACCAGGTCCTCGTCGAGGAGCGGGTTGTCCTCCGCCACCTCCGCGGCCTGGGTGGCAGCGCCGGGAAGGTGCAGGAGCGGCAGTCCCTCCGCGCCCTGCTGGGCGCCCCCGACCAGCGCCTCACGGACCTGTTCCGGGGAGAGCTGCGGGTACTCGGCCCGCAGGAGCGCGGCCGCCCCGGCGGCCACGGCGGCCGCGTAGGGGGTTCCGGTCACCTCGTTCAGCCCCATGTCCGTGCCGGCCGCCTCCAGTGCGGCCCCGGGCGCGAGGAGTTCGACGGACGAGGTTTCGGGCGGGTCCGGGACGAGTCCCCCGTTCTCGTCCACACCGCCCACCGCGAGGACGTTCGGGTCCTCCTCCCCGCCGGCGGGGGCGACGACGAGGGTCCCGCCCTCGGCCGCCTCCGCGGTGGCCTCCGACTGGTCCCCGTCGGTGCCGACCTCCTCCGGCAGCAGGACGACCTGGGCACCCGCGTCCACGGCGTAGCGGATCGCGCCGGGCAGGTCGTCGCCTGGCAGCACCAGCAGCTCGGCCTCCGGGGCTACACCCAGGACCCCGCCGTCCGCGTCCATACCGTGTCCGTGCCCAGCGACCAGGGAGGCCGCGGCCGTGCCCTGTTCGGTGTCGGTGCCGTTGCCGCCGAACTCGGTGTCCACCTCCAGGTTGTCCCGGATATCGGGGTGCTCCTCGTTCACGGAGACACCGGGCAGGGCCACGGTGAGGCCCTGGCCCCGGGTGGACTCCCAGATCTCCTGGGCCCCGGCGGACTGCAGGGCCCACTGCTCCGGCCGGAAGTCGGGGACCCCGTCGGCGGCGGCTGGAACCGCCGTCAGTCCCAGTACGGTGAGCGCCGCGCAGGCCCCCGCCGCGGCGCCCAGCACATGGCGCGTTTGTGTCCTGTTACGGCTGTTGCCCCCGAGCACGTCAGGCTCCCTCGAACGTTGCGGTCGGCATTCCGCCGGGCCCTCCCCGGACCCTCGCAATTCTGTCATGGGCACAGGATTCAGGCTTGGACAAGTGGCCTGGAGGGTAGGGAACGTAACTGTATCCCTGGTGCCAGTCCTGGGTTCCCCGTTCCTCATCCGGCATGTCGAGTCGCTAGCATGAGTCGCGCCGATCCGGACAAACCAATTACCCGTCCAGGGGGTGTCCCATGCCGAATATCGGTCCGCCCGAAGGCAGTCAGTCGGCCCTCGCCGAACGCGAACAGCGCATCCTCGCCTTCGAACGCCAGTGGTGGAAGTTCGAGGGCTCCAAGGAACAGGCGATCCGTGACGAGTTCGGGTTCTCCGCGACCCGGTACTACCAACTGCTCAACGGACTGGTCGAGCGCCCCGAGGCGCTCGCCTTCGACCCCATGACCGTCAAACGTCTGCGTCGGCTGCGCGCCGACCGCCGACGCCAACGCAACGCGCGCCAGTTGGGCATCCACATCTGACCGGCGTCCCGAGTGCGGACGCCGGGAGCCCCCGGGCCCGCACACACCGACCCGCGCGTTCCCCGCCGACGGCCACCACCCCGTCCGGGCCCGCACACGCGCGCCCTCCCCATCGACAGCGACAGGGTCCTGCCTTGCCTCAGCCCCGACAGCACGGAACGCCCGAGCGGAACAGGCCGGGCGGTCCGCACGCACAGAACGAACCGACCGGTGGGAACGGGCTGCCCGAACCGACCACCCCGAACGGGCGGGCCGCGCTCGAAGCACTGCTCACCGAACCCGCGCGGGCACTGTTCGCCTTCGACTTCGACGGCACGCTGGCGCCCATCGTCGCCGACCCGCGTGACTCCGCCCCCCAACCGGGGATCGTGGCCGCTCTGGCCGAACTGGCCGAACTGGCGGGCACCGTCGCAGTGATCACCGGGCGCGGTGCCGCCACCGCGGTGGACCTCGGCGGTCTGGACCGGGTGCCCGGCATCACCGTGCTCGGACACTACGGCGCCGAGCGCTGGTCCGACGGCCGTGTGGCGGCCGCCGAACCGCCGCCCGGGGTGTCCCTGGTCCGGGCCGAACTCCCGGGCCTGGTGGACGCCTCCGGCGCGCCGGAGGGCACCTGGATCGAGGACAAGGGCCGCTCGTTGGCCGTGCACACCCGGCGCGCCGCCGACCCCGACAGGGCGCTGGAACTGCTGGGCGGCCCCCTGACGGAGCTGGCCGAACGCGCGGGGCTCAAGGTGGAGCCCGGGCGGATGGTGATCGAGCTCCGTCCACAGGGTGTGGACAAGGGTGCGGCCCTCACCTCCCTGGTGGAGGAGAGGGGCGCGCTCCACGTCTTCTACGCCGGTGACGACCTCGGCGACCTGCCCGCCTTCGAGGCGGTGGCCGCGCTGCGTGCGCGTGGCGTGTCCGGCCTGACGGTGTGCTCCTCCTCCGAGGAGGTCACCGCGGTGGCCGACGCCGCCGACCTGGTCGTCCCCGGACCCGCCGGGCTGGCCGAGCTGCTCGGCCGCGTCACGGAGAGGATTCGTGGGCTTGCGGCGTGAGCGCCGAACGCGCAGCCGCACGCAGGTCCACCAGTCCGGTGCGGTCGCGCCCGTAGTGCACGGCGTTGGTGAGCACACCGACGTACCGTCCGCTCTCCGGGTGCATGAACAGGCTCGTCCCGGTGAAACCGTTGTGGTAGACCACCCCCTCCGGGGTGACCAACCAGGCCAGTCCCCTCGACAGCCGGGCGCCCGCGTCCACCTGCGGTGACCAGCTCTCCCGAACGAACGACCCGGGGACGGCCCCGGCTCCGCCCTCGTGCAGGCGGAGCATCTCCCGGGCGTAGGTGCCCAGGTCGATCGCGGTGCTGAACACCCCGGCGTGCCCCGCCACACCGCCCATCAGCGCGGCCGCCTCGTCGTGCACCACGCCCCAGGAGGGCGCCGCGCCGACGAGACGGCGCTCGGTCGGCGCCACGCTGGGCGACCTGGCCAGCGGGCCGTAGGCAGTGGACCGCATACCCAGGTCGTCCCACAGGCCCGCGGCCAGCCGGTCCAGTCCCTTGCCGTACAACCGCTCCAGGAGCAGCCCGAGCAGGATGAACCCGCGGTCGACGTACTGGTAACCGGGCTCCTCCAACGGATCCGCCAGAATCGCCTCGGCCAGGTCCTGGTCGGTGCCCACGTAGCGCTCCAACCAGGTGACCTGGTTGAGCCGGCTCGTGTGGGTGAGGATCTGCCGGGTCGTCACCCAGGCGCCCGGCAGGTCCTCACCCGGAAAGTACTCCGACATCGGGGCGTTCAGGTCCAGAGCGCCCTCGGCGACCGCCCGGCCCACCAGGGGCCAGGTCGCCATCACCTTCGTCAGGCTCGCGACGTCGTAGGACACGTCCGGTGCCGTGTCGTGTTCGCTGTCGGTCCGCCCGACCGCCACGAACTCCCACATACCCCCGGTCCCGACCACGGCGGTCCCGCCCGGAAGCCAGCCCGCGTCCACCATCACCTTCAGGACACCGCGGATCCGCGCCCCAGTCTCCGTGAGCCAGTCACCATCACGCACAACACGCCTCCCCCCGAGCGGTCTACCCCACACTCGGCGGATACCCCGTTCGCTCCGCCTTGTCACACCCGGACCGTCACCGCACAGTACGAAACCCCCACAGGTCACGGCCGTAACCGGGGCTTTCGGGCGTGGCGAAGTAGGCTTGCGCCCACGAAGCTCCGAGGAGGACGATGAGCAGCAAGACCCCCGTTCCCGCAGGTTTCGTCGGCGTGGCCGGCAACATCGGGATCAAGGACCCCAAGGACGACTTCTTCGCGGTGGTCTCGCAGGCCCCCGCGGTGGTCTCCGCCGTGTTCACCCGGTCCCGGTTCGCCGGCCCGAGCGTCAGGCTCAGCCGGGCGGCCGCGGCGGACGGACACGCCCGCGGGGTCACGGTGATCGCCCGAAACGCCAACGTGGCGACCGGCCAGATCGGGACGGCCGACGCCCGTGAGGTCCAGGAGGGCGTGGCCCGGGCCGCCGGTGTCGACCCCGACGACCTCCTGATCGCCTCCACCGGGGTCATCGGCCGCCCCTACCCCATGGAGAAGGTCCGCTCCTACCTGGACGGCCTGCCCGCGGAGTTCCCCCCGGCAGACCTGGACCGCTCCGCCGCGGCCATGATGACCACCGACACCCACCCCAAGATCGCCACCGCCACGGTGGGCGAGGCGACCCTCACCGGGATCGCCAAGGGCGTCGGCATGATCGAACCCGACATGGCGACCATGCTGACCTGGTTCTTCACCGACGCCGAGCTGGAGCAGCCGGTTCTGGACGAGGTGTTCCGCCGGGTCGTGGACCGGACCTTCAACGCACTGAGCATCGACACCGACACCTCCACCAGCGACTCCGCGGCGGTTTTCGCCAACGGGCTGGCCGGACCGGTGGAGGCCGCCGAGTTCGAGGCCGCCCTGTACGAGGTGGCGTTGAAGCTCGTCCGGATGATCGCCTCCGACGGCGAGGGCGCGGGCAAGCTCGTCGAGGTCCGGGTCACCGGGGCGCGCGACGACGCGCAGGCCAAGCGGATCGGCAAGGCCGTGGTGAACTCGCCGCTGGTCAAGACGGCTGTGCACGGCGCCGACCCCAACTGGGGCCGGGTCGCGATGGCCGTGGGCAAGTGCTCCGAGGAGACCGACGTCCATCCGGAGAACGTACGGATCGTGTTCGGGGACGTGGAGACCTTCCCGACCGAGGCCACCGAGGAGACCCTGGAGCGCGCCGCCCGGCACATGAAGGGCGACGAGGTGGTGATCAGCGTCGACCTGGGCATCGCCGAGGGTGCGTTCACCGTCTACGGCTGTGACCTGACCGAGGGCTACATCAGGATCAACGCGGACTACACGACCTGAGCCCCGCCGCCCGGCGCACACACCCGCCCCACGCGCCGAACCCGGTGCGTGGGGGCGGGTGTGTGGGGCTGGGCGCCGTTCCCGACGGACGGGGGGCGAATCCAGTGCTGTCCTCGCCCCCGGCGGCCCGTCCGCCCGGTGCCCGCGGCCCCTCGGGTGGTCAGAGACCGACGACCTCCGGGTGGGCCGCACCCCGAACGGCCTCTCTGGCCTGTTCGGGCCCCTCGGCGGTGAGCGCGAGTTCGGCGAGTTCGCGGCACTCGGCGTGGGTGTGCCGGGCCAGGGCGTAGCGCACGGCGGGCAGCGCGGGCGGTGCCGCGGACAGGCTCGTCACACCGAGCCCCACCAGCACCAGTGCGAGCAGCGGGTCGGCGGCGGCCTCACCGCACACACCCACCGGCTGCCCCAGCCGCTCCCCCGCCCCGCCCGTGCTCCCGACCAGGCTCAGCAGCGCGGGCTGCCAGGGGTCGAGCAGGTCGGGCAGCGCGCCCAGGGTGCGATCCGCGGCCATCGTGTACTGCGCGAGGTCGTTGGTGCCCACGGACACGAAGTCCACCCGGGGCAGCAGACGGTCCGCGAGCAGGGCCGCCGCCGGTACCTCCACCATCACCCCGACTTCCCCGATCCCGGCCGAGCGGGCCAGGTCCGCGAACTCGGCGGCCTCGGCGGGGGTCGACACCATCGGCGCCATCACCCGGACCCGCGCCGCGGACCCGGTGGTGTCGGCGGCGCGCTCGGCGGCGGCGATCGCGGTGAGCTGGTCGGTGAGCAGGCCCGGGTGGACGCGTGCGGCCCGAAACCCCCGCACCCCCAGGGCCGGGTTGTCCTCCGGGCCGGTGGCGGCGAAGGCGAGCGGCTTGTCCGAACCCGCGTCCAGGGTCCGCACCGTGACCACCCGCCCCGCGAAGGCCCGGAACAGCCGGGTGTAGACCTCGGTCTGCTCGGCGACGGTCGGCGGCTCGGCGCGGTCGAGGAAGAGGAACTCGGTACGCAGCAGGCCGATGCCCTCGCTGTCGTGTGCGGCCGCCTCCCCGGGGTCGCCCTCACCTGCGTTGAGCAGCAACGCCACGGGGACCCCGTCGGCGGTCCGCCCCGGCCCCGAGGACGCTCGGAGCAGGGCTCGGCGCCGCTCCGCGCGCCGCCGGACCCCTTCGGCGGCCTCCGGGTCCGGATCGGTCTCGACCGTGCCCGCGTCCCCGTCCACCGCCACGACCGCGCCGTCGGCCAAGCCCTCCGCTCCCGCGCAGCCCACCACCGCGGGGATGCCCAGGGAGCGGGCGAGGATGACCGTGTGGCTGGTGGGACCGCCGAACCGTGTGACGATCGCCAGGACCCGGTCGCCCTCCAGGCGGACGGTGTCGGCGGGCGCCAGGTCCTCGGCGACCAGCACGTGGGGGTGGCCGGGGTCGGGCAGTCCGGGCATGGGCAGCCCCAGGAGCGCCGCCACGGCCCGGTCCCGGATGTCGGAGAGGTCGGCCGCACGCTCGGCCAGGTAGCCGCCGGCGGCCAGGAGAAGATCCCGGTAGCGGCTACACGCACCCCACACGGCCCAGGCGGCGGCACGGCCGTCCCGTACCCCCTCCTCGACCTGCCGTCGCAGCTCGGGGTCCCGGGCCATGAGCGCCTGGGCGTCGAGCACCGCGGCGGCCTCGCCGTCCAGGTCCGCGGCGCGCCCCTCCAGCTCGGCGGCCACACCCTCTAGGGCGCCGCGCGCGGCCCCCGCCTCGGCCTCGGGATCGGCGACCTCGGGCTCGTGTTCGGGGAGCGCTGGCGGGGCGGACATCCGGGCGACCGGGGCGACGGCACAGCCGGGGCCGGCCGCGATGCCCCTCAGTACGGGAGCGGGGCGCGGGGCGTCGGCGGCGGGGGGCGGAACGGGGTCCGTCTGCTCCATGGGGTGCTCTCCTGTGACAGCTGGGGTCGGCGGTCGGGGCGGCCTGCGCGCGGTGGGCGCCGGGTCGGGGCGCCTGCCGCGCCGTCGGGTCCTCCGGTTCCCCGACACACCAAGCCAACCCGGAATCAGCCCGGTCCGCCAGAGCGGATGCCGAATCTGTGGACAACTCGGCCGGGGCCGGGAGCACTCGGAGTACCGTGGGCGCGGGCGACAGCGCGCTCGCGGGCTTCCCCGCCCGGGAAGCGTCCCGGGAGCGCCTGTGCCGGGCTCCGGCCCGGGGGCCGCCGCCGCGTCCCCGTCCGGCACCACCGTCCCCCGACCCGACGACGCGGCCGCCGAGGGCGTCACCCCGGCGGCCGGACCCGATCCCCCGTGGCGGATCGGCAAGCTGTGACCGGGACCGGAAGTACCGGGCCCGCCCGACACCCTCCAAGGACTCACATGCCCGAGCGCACCGTTGTCATCGGATCCCAGCTGGGCCTGCACGCGCGGCCCGCAGCCCTGTTCGTCCAGGCGGTCAACGAGACCGGCCTAGCCGTGACGGTCGCCCGTCAGGGCCAGCGGCCGGTGGACGCGCGCAGCGTGCTCTCCGTGATGTCGCTGGGCGCGTCCCACGGCGAGAGCGTGACCCTGAGCTGTGCGGACGAGGGCTCGGAGGAGGCCCTGGACGGCCTCGTCGAACTGCTGGCCAAGGAGCTCGACCCCCGATAGCCGCCCGGTCGCGGGGCGGGGAGGGGCACGCGCGGGAAGGCCCTCCCCGCCCTCCCCCGGCTACTCCCCGACCCGGTGGATCCGGTGCTGCGCGGCCTGGGCCCGGGGACGCACCACCAGCAGGTCGATGTTGACGTGCGGGGGCCGGGTGAGGGCCCACACGATGGTGTCGGCGACGTCCTCGGCGCTCAGCGGGTCGGGCACCCCGGCGTACACGGCCTCCGCCCGGTCCGCGTCACCGCGCAGGCGGTTGAGGGAGAACTCCTCGGTCTTGACCATGCCGGGCGCCACCTCCAGCACCCGGACCGGCTCCCCGCACAGCTCCAGGCGCAGGGTGGCGGCCAGCGTGTGGGCCCCGTGCTTGGCGGCCACGTAACCGCCGCCGCCCTCGTAGACCACGTGCCCGGCCACCGAGGAGACGAGCAGGACGGTGCCGTCGCCGCTGGCGATGAGTTTGGGCAGTAGGGCCTGGGTCATGTTGAGCACGCCCAGGACGTTGACCTCGTACATCCGCCGCCAGTCGGCGGGGTCGGCGGTGGCGACGGTCTCGGTGCCGATCGCGCCGCCCGCGTTGTTGACCAGCACGTCGCAGGAGTCCAGCGCCTCGGCGAAGGCGTCGACGGCGGCGCGGTCGGTGACGTCGAGGACCTGGGCCCGGGCCGAGTGGCCGCTCCCGGTGATCTCCCCGGCCAGCGCCTCGATCCGGTCGGCGCGGCGGGCGACCAGGACCACGTCGTAGCCCTCGGCGGCGAGCCCGCGCGCGGTGGCGGCGCCGATCCCGCTGCTGGCTCCGGTGACGACCGCGGTCGCTGTCATGTGGTTCCTCCCAGGGTCAGGTGTCGCGCCGAGCGTATCCGGGGGCCGGGCCCGGGAGTGGGGCGGGTGCGCCCGACGGAACCGGTGCAGGGGCGGGCGTCCGTGGTCGGCGGCGCGCCCGGGGAGCAGGGGATCCTCCTCGGCCACCCGCCTCCTCAATAGGAAACGTTGCGTTTTCTACAGCGTTGGGCTAGCTTCTTAGGAAACAAGGCGTTCTCTAAAGAGGAGGAATGGAGGTCTGTAGTGAGTGTTGGCAACGCAGTGGGGTCGGCAGAGCACCGGAGATCCGTGGCCCCCGCCCTGCCCGGGCTCCTGCTGGTGATGCTGCTGGCCCCACTGGACCAGACCTCCGTCGTCCCGGCCCTGCCGGAGATCGCGGGGGAACTGGGCGGGCTGGACCGGATGCCCGCCGTCATCACCGCCTACCTGGTCGCCGCCACCGCCGTGCTTCCGGTCTACGGCAGGCTCGGCGACCGCTTCGGACGCAAACCGCTGCTCCTGATCGCCCTGTCCCTCTTCGTCCTCGGTGCGCTGCTGTGCACCCTGGCCACCTCGTTCCCGGTGTTCGTGGGCGCCCGGGTGCTCCAGGGCGCGGGCGGCGGCGGGCTGATGATCGGCGGCCAGGCCACCCTCGCCGAGATCATCAGCCCCCGGGAGCGCGGCCGCTACCTGGGGGTCGTCGGCGTGTTCGCCGTGCTGCCCGCGGTGGGCGGCCCGCTGCTCGGCGGGGTACTGGTCGACCTGTTCTCCTGGCGGTGGGTCTTCGCCGTCCACCTTCCGCTGGGCGTGATCGCCTTCGCCGTTCTCGCCTCGACCCTCCGCCTGCCCCGGCCGACCGCCCGGCAGCCGGTCGACCTGTTCGGAGCCGCCGCGCTCGCCGCGGCCGTGGTCGGCACCGTGCTCCTGGCCGACCTGCTCGCCGGGGACGGGGGAGGGCCGGGGTGGGCGGCCCCGGCCCTGGCCGGGGCGACCCTGGCCGCTCTGCTGCTGTGGCTGGTCTCGGCCCGCCTCGCCCGGGACCCCGTGCTACCGCTCCGGCTGCTGCGCCGTCGGGGGTTCGTCGTCCCGGTCCTGCTCAGCTTCACGGTGGGGTTCGCGCTCTTCGGCACCCTCACCTACGTACCGCCCTTCGCCCAGGTGGGGCTGGGTACCACCGCCACCGGAGCGGGGTTCCTGGTCACCGCGCTGATGGCGGGCGCGCTGATCGCCATGACCGTCTCGGGGCGGCTGATCACCCGAAGCGGCCGGTACTGGTGGTCCCCGGTCACCGGCACCGCGCTGATGGCCCTGGGTTCGCTCCTGCTCGGCCTGGTCGGGTCCGCCGGGGGCGTCCCCGGCCTGGTGGCGATGCTGTTCCTGACCGGCCTGGGGGTCGGACTGGTGATGCAGGTGGTGATGCTCGCCGCGCAGAACGCCACCGATCCCGCCGACCTCGGGGCGGTCACCTCCTCCGTGCTCTTCCTGAGACAGGTCGGCGCCAGCCTGGGCGTCGCCCTGATGGGCGCGCTGGTCACCCGCTCCTTCGCCGAACGCGCCCCCTCCGGGGCCGCCGACCGCGGCAGCCTCACCCCGGAGGCCGTCGCCGCACTGCCGGCACCCGCACGGGAGCTGGTGGCGACCGCCTTCGGCGCCGCCGTGCCGGCGGCGATCCTGACCGTGGCCCCCCTGCTGGGGTTGGCCTTCCTCCTGGCGCTGGCCCTGCCGGCGCTCCCTCTGCGCACCCGGGCGCAGACCGAACTCCTCAAGGAGAACCCGTGAGATCCACCGCCGCCACCCGTACCCCGTTCGTCGCGCCGCTGGACGCCTTCGGCGCCGACGACCTCCCCACCGTCGGCGGCAAGGCCGCCAACCTGGGTGAACTGCTGCGCGCCGGACTTCCGGTACCCGAGGGTTTCGTGGTGACCACCGAGGCCTACGCCGCCGTCGTCGAGTCCGTGCGCCTGGCGGATCTGGTCGCCGCCGTGGAGGGCGGGGCCGGGGAGGGCACCGCCGAGAGCCCCGGTCCACGGCCCGGGCCCGCGGACCTGCGCGCCGCGGTGGCGGGCGCCGCTCTCCCCGAAGGGCTGCGCGAACGCATCGTCGCCGCCTACCGGCACCTGGGCCGGGACGTCCCGGTGGCGGTCCGCTCCAGCGCCACCGCGGAGGACCTGCCCGGTGCCGCCTTCGCCGGACAGCAGGACACCTACCTCAACGTGGTCGGCGCCGACGCCGTGGTGGACGCCGTCCGCCGCTGCTGGGCCTCGCTGTGGACCGACCGGGCGGTGGCCTACCGCCGGGAGCGGGCGGTGGACCAGACGGAGGTCCGGATCGCCGTCGTGGTGCAGGCCATGGTCGACTCCGAGGTGGCCGGGGTGATGTTCACCGCCGACCCGGTGAGCGGGGCGCGCGACCGGATCGTCGTGGACGCGGGGGCCGGCCTGGGCGAGGCGGTGGTGTCCGGGCTGGTCACCCCCGACCACTACCTGCTGGACGAGCGCGGCGGGGTCGTGGAGTGGACCCCCGGGCGCGGTGAGGTGGTGATCCGCTCGGTCGAGGGCGGCGGGGTCCGCCAGGAGGACAGGCCGGCGGGGGAACCCGTCCGTTCCGGGGAGCCGGAGGCGCCCGACGGCGGCGCGCCGGACGCGTCCGAGGGCGGAGCGGGCGCACGGCAGGCCCTGCTCTCCGAGGGGCAGCTGTCCGTCCTGGCCGCGCACGCGCGGACCATCGCCGAACACTTCGGGCGCCCCCAGGACATCGAGTGGGCCCTGTCCGGCCAGCGGTTCCGGATCGTGCAGGCGCGGCCGATGACCGCGCTGCCGCCGCCCCCCGTCGCGCTCAACCGGCGCCAGCGGTTCCAGGCGGCGATCCTCACCGAGTACCTCCCGGTCCGCCCCTACCCCATGGACATGAGCACCTGGCTGGAGCACGGCCCCACCGGGATGATGCGGGAGGTCACGTCGTACTACGGCCTGAAGGGGACCTTCGAGAACTATCTGCGCGAGGAGGACGGCGTGGTCGTCCAGCTCGTCCCGCCCTCCCCGCACCCGGGGCCGCGCATGCTGCTCACCCCCTGGAGGCTGGCCCGCAGGGCCCGACGGTTCCGGACCGCCGACTGGACCGCGGACCCGAGGCTGGCGGAGTTCCTCGCCGAGGCCGACGCCCTGGACGCCCTGGACCTGCCCGCCCTGCCGTGGGCCGAGCTGGTCCAGGTGCCCGCGCGGGCTCTGGCGCTGATGGCCCCCTGCCGGGACCTGCGGATCGACTACCTGCCCGGCAGCGGGCTGGCCCTCGCCCGGATGGCGCTGGCCACCCGTTTCCTGGGCCGCCGGGAGCTGCTCGCCGACCTGCTGGGCGGGGCCCGCACCCGTACCGAGGACTCGAACGAGGCGCTGCGGGCGCTGGCCGACCGGGCGCGAGCCGTACCCGAAGTGCGCCGGCTGTTCACCGAACGGGAACCGGCCGGGGTCCTGGCCGCGCTCAGGGAGGGGACCGGCACCGGGTTCGCGGAGTTCCGTGACGGGCTCGAATCCTTCCTGCGCGAGTACGGGCGGCGGGAGACCGCGTCTCCGCTGCTGGTCAGCCCGCCGACGCTGGTCGAGTCCCCCGAGGTCGTGCTGGGCCTGGTGCGCTCCCTGCTCGACCGGCCCGAGGGGGTTCAGGACACCACCTCCCGGTCCGCGCGGGCGCTGGAGCGGCTGCTCGAACACCCGCTGCTGCGCGGGCGCCGTGCCCGGGCCCTCGTCGAGCGGTGGCTGCGGGCCGCGCGGGACGGGGTGGCCTTCCGCGAGGACAGCCACTTCTACTTCACCGCGAGCCTGCCGGCCCTGCGCCGCTCCCTGTTGGAGATCGGGGAGCGGCTCCGGGGCGCGGGGGTCCTGGAGGAGGCCTTCGACGTCTTCCACCTGCGGTTGGAGGAGGTGGTGGAGGTCGGGGACGTCACCGCGATCCCCGCGGCGCAGGCCGAGCGGCTGCGTTCCCTGGCCCGGGGCCGGGCGGCCAAACGCGCCGAGATGTCCGGGGTGGCGCTGATCGACCACGCCCGGGTCTTCCCCCGCAAGGACACCGGTGACGCGCTGGTCGCGGGCTCCCCCGCCAGCTCCGGCACGGTGACCGGCCCGGTCCGGGTCATCCGCGGGGCAGAGGACTTCCACCGTCTGCGCGAGGGTGACGTCCTGGTCTGCCCGTACACCAACCCGGCATGGACCCCGCTGTTCCAGCGGGCGGCAGCGGTGGTGGTCGACTCCGGGGCGATCGCCTCGCACGCCGCGATCGTGGCCCGCGAGTACGGCATCCCGGCGGTGATGGGCACCGGTACCGGGACCACCGTCCTCACCGACGGGGAGTCGGTGACCGTGGACGGCGGCAGCGGCCGCGTCAGCAGGGCTTCGTAGGATGCGAGCATGTCCGCCGAGAGCACCGATCACCGAAAACGCCCCCGACGCCGGGGGGATGCCCTGGTCAACGCCATCCTCGAGGCCACCATCGAGGAACTGGCGGAGCACGGTTACACGGCGTTGACCATGGAGGGGGTCGCCGAGCGGGCCAGGGCGAGCAAGGCCTCCCTGTACCGGCGCTGGACCTCCCGCGCCACGCTGGTGATGGACGCGGTGTACCACCTGCTGCCCGACCCGTCGGACATCCCCGACACCGGGGAGCTCCGCGGCGACCTGCTGGTGCTGCTGCGCCAGAGCGCCCGGACCCTCTCCGGCCCCGCCGGGGAGGCCCTGCGCGGCCTGCTCGGAGAGGCGCTTCCGCACCCGGAGCACGACGTGGAGATCCGCACCCGGTCCCAGGGGATGGGACGGCGGATGATGGCGGAGGTCGCCCGCAGGGCCGTGGCACGGGGCGAGATCCCCGCCGAGGCGGTGGCGGACGTCCGGCTGGACGTGGGCCAGGCCCTGCTGCGCAACCACTTCCTGTTCCGGGTGGAGCCCGTACCGGACAGCCTGGTGGTGGAGATCGTGGACACGGTCCTGGTACCGCTCTTCCACACGGTGCCAGGGCGCTCCAAACCCAACCCTCATTGATTCGTGTACCTGTCACTGCTCCTTACGCTCTCCAGCACGCGACCACGGCACTATCAACAGAGACCTCATCGGTGTGATCACACCAATCTGACTTGGGCCATCACTTTGTTGCTCTGACTCTGCTGTTACAGCCATGTATGCCCCCATGCCCCACGGGCCCCACGGGCCCCACGGGCCCCACAGACCTCTCCAGCAACAGACCAAAACCACACTAACCGGTACATTGGACACATGGGAAAGGAACCAGTCAAACCGGGCGAATTCACCACACGCGAAAAAATGAAAAAAGAATTTGGGGGTGGTCTGTATCAAGGAATTGAACCCTGCGACGACAGTAAAACTGTTCTGATTTATACAGACCACAAATCTGGCAAGAAGCGCGGATACTACGACGGCTGGCTACCCGAAATTGACGACAATGGCCCCATTTTCGAATATACAGGAACCGGAAAAGGGAACCAAACCTTCGACGGAAACCCTGGCTATAGGAACGGAAAAATTAGAGATCACAGCAAAACAGGCTACACGCTCCACGTCTTCAAAGCCGATGGCACAGAGCCAGGAACAAACACCAAGCGCCAGCGCTACATAGGCATGTTCGAGATCGATGAAGAAGAACCTTACGTTGACCGACTAGCACGTAATGAGGACAAGGAAGTAAGACAGGTTATCGTCTTCAGGCTTCGCCCAGTAAGTCAGGTCGAGCCGCTATCGGAAGACACCATCCCTCACCTCCCCAAGCCCGAAGTCATCCCAGTTCCAGCAAGTATAACTAAGAGCTCACTGGCGAAGCCAGAAAAAATCAAGAATAAGACGACTTCAAAATCAGGCACCCCCAGCACAACCATCACTTGGCATGAGTCTTCGCTCTCCGCCAAGTTCGAAGAATTTCTCCTTAGCCACCAGCGCGAGGTCCTTAGGTTTCAGATTAGAACCGCAGGACTCTCATCGAGCCTTTGGACTGACCTATACGATGCCAACGCGCACGTGCTCTACGAAGCCAAGAGTACAAGTTCTCGAGAATCCATCAGAATGGCAATCGGCCAACTCATGGATTACCGAAGAAACGTCGAACCCAAGAACCCCACTCTTGCCGTTCTCCTCCCAAGCAAACCCCATCCAGATCTTCAAGATCTTTTGGATTCCGTAGGCATCAATATTGTTTATCAATACAATGGGGAGTTCGAAGGATGGCCAGTCAATCCATAATCGCGCGAGTACTGCTGCCCGCCCTGACAAGGCGCGATAGCGTCGGAACCACAGGCAATAACAAAGACGACCAACTCATTGAGCTTTGATGGTTCTGTTCGAGGTGGGTAGGACTCAATGCCGCGTAGTTAAGGTGTGTGCTGGTCAGCGCGGTGGGCGTACGTCCGTGCTCGCGGGCCGCTACGGTACGGGCCATGCCCGCGTCCTCTTCTGGCACCCCAGCCCCGCGGCAGAGCCCGATCGGCCTGTTGACCGATCACCTCGAACTGGGTGTCCTCGCCGCCCGCTACCCCCCCCGCGACCTCATCGAGGAATGCCTGATCAGCACCCACAGCTCGGAACAACGCTCCCGGGCGCTGCCCGCGCACGTGATGGTGCGCCACACCATCGCCCAGGCCCTGTACTGTGCTGACTCGGCCAGCGAGGTCATGACCCGCCTGGCCGGGTCGCTGACATACCTGGGCTCCTGGGAGTCGGCGTGGCGGGTACCCACCAGTTCCGCGATCGTTCAAGCCCGTCAACGGCTGGGCCTCGAACCACTCATCGAGCTGTTCGAACGTGCGTGCCCCTGCCCGGGCCTGACACACGCCAGGGCCTGGTGGCGGGTCTGCGCCTGAATGTCCTGGGACGGCACGGAGCTGGACGTGGCCGACACATCCGACAACGCCGCCTTCTTCGGCTACGGAGGCAACGACCGATCCCGGTCGGCGTTTCCCAAGGCCAGGCTGGTCACGTTGAGTGAGTGCGCGAGCCGGGCGGTCGTGGGGGTGGGGGTGGGTGCTCACCATGACGGGGAGCGGGATCTGACCCGGCTCACCCTGGGCGCGTTGGAACCCGACATGCTCCTGCTCGCTGATGCGGGCTTTTACAGTTGGGATCTGCTCGGCGAGGTCACCCAGGTCGGGGCGCACGCGGCGTGGCGGGTGGGGGGCAGCCTGGAACTGCCGGTCATCGCACCGCTGGCGGACGGCTCCTACACGGCGTTGGTGTTCGTTTCCCGAACTGGCCGGGTGTGGCGTGAGCGGTTGATCGCCCAGGCTCGGGCCGGTGAGGGTGTGGACGCGGAGCGGGCCCGGTTGGTGCGGGTGGCGGAGTACACCGTGCCTGACCGTAAGGCTCAGGGCGAGTTGATCTGTGTGCTCACCACGGTGATGGATCCGCTCCTGGTGCCCGCGGTGGAGATCGTGTGGGCGTATAAGCGCAGGTGGGAGCATGAGACGGCGTTCGCGGAGATCAAGACGCATCTGCGGGGCGGGGGTGTGGTGCTGAGGTCGAAGTCCGCGCGGATGACGGTCGCGGAGATCTACGGGTTGTTGCTGGCGCACTACGCGATGCGTGCGTTGATGTGTGCGGCGGCTGATGAGACTGAGGTCGCCGCGGACCGGTTGTCGTTCTTGGGTGCGGTGCGTGTGGTGCGCCGTCACGCCTTGGGCGGAGCGGCTTTTCCCCCTGAGCAGCGGGCGTGGGTGTATGGGGTGGTGTTGGAGCAGGTGGCTCAGAGGTGTCTTCCCGCGCGGCGGCATCGTAGTTGTCCGCGGGTCATCAAGCGGGTCCGGCATAGTTCATTCCCGATCAAGCGGGCCCATCACGTCAGTGTCCTGCACACGGGCCCGCCCACGCCCCTGATCAGCCCAGCCGCTTAACTACGCGGCATTGAGCCAGAGCAGGTCCTCCCACGCACACCTTGGAACGGTAGTTTCGGGGCATGGAGAGCAGCGAGGACGACCAGGGCCGCTGGTTGGTGCACGGTGAGCGCACCCTGTACGACAACCCGTGGGTACGGCTGGGCAAGGCCGACATCACCACGCCTTCGGGGAGCAGGTTCGAGCACCACACGGTAACCCTGCCGTCGGCTGCGGTGATCGCGATCCTGGACCGGGCCGAAGAGCACGTCCTGATGAGCTACCGGCACCGGTTCGTGCCCGACGTGTGGGGATGGGAGCTGCCCGGAGGTCTACTGGATCCCGAGGAGACCCCTGAGCGGACGGCTGCCCGTGAGGCGCTGGAGGAGACCGGGCACCGAGTCGCCTCGGTGGAGCACGTGGCCACGTTCGAGCCGATGATCGGCACGGTCCGCAGCCCTCACCACGTCTTCGTGGGGCGCGGCGCCGAACTGGTGGCGGACCCGACCGAGTTCGACGAGGGCGTCTACGAGTGGGTGCCCCTGACCAAGGCCCGTAGCCTGGTCGCCGAGGGACGGGTGCAGAGCTCAGGAACCCTCGTCGCCCTGCTCCACCTCCTGGCCTCCTGACGGGGACGGAGGTCCCAGGAGCCGGGTCAGGCGGGCACGTTGGCGGACGGAACCGGACCGCTCGGAGAGTTCTGTAGCGCGCCGTGCCTGCCGCTGGGCCTGGGTGACGTCTCCGCTGGCGGAGTAGGCCACGGCGAGGTCGGTGCGCAGCCCGGCCTCGGCACGGCCCAACCCCAATGGGGCGATGTCATCGAGAGCTCGGGTGAGGTCTTCGATCGCCTCGCTGTGCCCAAGACGCGCCAGGCAGTGCCCCCGCCAGCGCATGAGATGGGTGTCGTCCAACATGAGAAACGGTAGCGATGGGTCATCGGGCTGTTGGGGAAGCAGCGAGAAGGCGTGATCCAAGGCTTTCCGGCATTCCGGTTCCTGGCCGAGGGAGGCGCGTACTTCCCCTTCAGCGGCCCACAACCACGAGCGCAACAATGCTGGTAGTGACTTTCCCTCGCCGTCATGCGTCGCCCTGAGAACCGCGAGTGCCTCGCCGTTTCGCCCGCTGTCCAGGAGCACGTAGACCTGTTCGGCGCTCACGTGGGCCAGAACCGTCGAACCCCCGCTCTCCTGAGCAGCGGACTTGGCGATCTCGTAGTAGCCCCAGGACGTCGCCAGCCGACCTGCGTCGAGCGCCTGCCATCCGGTCAGGGACGCCGCCTCGGCCAGGGCACGAGCCAGACCGCGCCGCACGGTGCCGGGGATCGATTGACGCAGCAGTTCGTGCATCTGCTGGACATGGGCCTGGCTCTGTGCGAGGAGGTAGTGGGCACCCAGCTTGCGGTCTATCAGCCGCAGGTTCTGGGTCTGCTCCTCGAGGAGACGGACGAGGGCACTGTCGATGGACGCGATCTCCAGGCGCTCTCGCACCTGTTCATCGACGCCCGAGGTCTTTGGACAAGGGGCAGGGTTGGTGTCTCCAGCGACGGCAGAGCGCTCTGTTGCCAGGGGTGCCTGTCGGGGAGCCAGTCCGAGCAGTGCCCGGGAGGGGTCAGGCATGGCGAGCCCATCGGCGATCCTCTCCATCAACTCCAGTGAGCTGACCATCCTCCTCCGGCTCAGAATCTCGCTCACACGTCCCTGAGCGATGCCGGTCGCCGAGGCGATCCGGGTCTGACTCGCTCCGTGCGCCTGCGCCAGCCGGAACAGGCCGGCGATGTCGCGCTCACGCAGGAGCCGCTGCGTGTCCTGCCGTTCCCATACCCGGACCGGAATTTCGATCCTCCCCCAGGAATGACCAGGCATCGCTTCCTTCCATCCCTTCGGAGACAAACTCGGACACGGCCTCGATTATCCCGAGGGGGATATCCGTTGGGAATGGGAAGGGCGGCACCCGAAACGGGATCGTCGCCTGTGACGCACCCTCCCGCTCCACCGAGAGCGCCGTCACAGGAGCCCGTTCATGGATGATTCCTCAGCTGCCGACTCACTTCCGACGCATATCGACACCGACACCACGTTGCGCGTCAAGATCCTCGACGCCTGTGGGATGACCTGCACCTTCTGCCACAACGAGGGCACACCCGTCGTGGTCGACAACCGTCACCGCGGCCCCGGCCCCTTCCTGATCTCCGGAAGCTCCGGAAGGACGTCGATCTACGCCGCCACCAACGGCACTGGATTCCTGCCCAGCACGATCCCACCCGACGAGGACTTCGCCCACGCCCTGCACCGGTTGCGCGAGAGCATGGGGTTCACCGAACTCCACCTCACCGGCGGCGAGCCCACTCTCCACCCGCGTCTGCCCGACCTGGTCCGCCTCGCCGCTGACCAGGGATACCGGGTGTGCATGACCTCCAACGGCGAGAACGGGGCCCGGCAGATCCCCGCCTGCGCCGACGCCGGGCTCGACCGGGTCAACCTCTCCGTCTTCGGCACGACCCCCGAAGAACTCGCCCAGGTCCAACACACACGTTTCCGTGACCGAGCCAAGGCCGCAGCCAAGATCGAGGCCCTGAACGCCTCCATCCAGGCCTGCGTCGACAGCGGAGTCCGGGCCAGCGCCAACATCGTGATCCTCGACCACACCCACATCGGCCGTGTCCACCGGCTCCTGGACACCTACACGCCGGAACTGTCCGTGCGCCTGCTCAACTCCCTCGACCACGGCCAGCCATCCATCGACGCCATCAACGAGGTCCTGGACCAACGCGGTGCGGTAGCCGAGGCCCATCACCTCACGGCAGGAGCCTCCGGCGCGCGCACCACCTACCGCATCGACGGCGGACGACGTCGTATCCACGTCAAATGGATCCGTCCCGTGCGTCTGCCCACCACGTGCCAGGGGTGCCGGTTCAACAACGACACCGACTGCCAGGAAGGCTTCTACGGACTCCGCCTGTACCGGGACCGCTCAGGCAACCATCTGGTCGGCG
Source organism: Nocardiopsis terrae (assembly GCF_014651695.1). Classification (GTDB taxonomy): domain Bacteria; phylum Actinomycetota; class Actinomycetes; order Streptosporangiales; family Streptosporangiaceae; genus Nocardiopsis; species Nocardiopsis terrae. The sequence goes on along the minus strand of NZ_BMXJ01000012.1, from coordinate 49,035 downwards.
TGTGCCTGCAACGCATGGACCTGTGCGAGCCGATCGAGGACTTCCTCGACGGGCCCGTGAGTACCGAGATCCTCCACTTCCGCCAGGCAGACCGTGACAGGCTGGAAGTTGCCCACAACACCCCCATCACCGCTCCGGTGACCGCGCACCGCGAGGAAGGGAACCCGACGACATGAGCGTGATCGAGTACGAGGCCAAGGCTCTGGACATCGAGCCCGAGGAAGTGGCCCGGCTCATCCTGGACAAGGGCGGCTCCGACCTCGGGGAAGTACTCCAACGGCGCTACGTCTACGACATCGAACCCGGGGACGCCTCTCGCTGGGTACGCCTGCGCGACACCGGAAGCCAGGTCACGCTCACGGTCAAGGAGATCAACTCCGACGCCATCGGCGGCACTCGCGAGACCGAGACAGAAGTCGGTGACTTCGAGACCACCAACGCCCTCCTGGGCAAGCTCGGCTACGTCCCCAAGGCCTACCAGGAGAACCGTCGCCGCAGCTTCAGCCTCGACGGTGCACAGTTGGAGATCGACACCTGGCCGCGAATCCCGGCCTATCTGGAGATAGAAGCACACAGCCGCGCCGAAGTGGTACGTGTCGCGGCCCTGCTCGGCTACGACGAGGCGGAGCTGACGGGGGAGAACACCACCAAGGTCTACGCCCGCTACGGCATCGACCTTTCCACCATCACCGACCTGCGCTTCGATATGGAATGAGCGACGCCCGCGGTGCGCCCGCCCCTACGCGGTGGGCGCACCGCGGCCCGCCCTCGTGCTTGTGGACAGGGACTGGAAGAGACCGGGACTGATAACCCTGGCGCCTCTGAACCTCTCGCCCTTGTGCCACTCAAGGCCGCGCATCGAGTTCTCCGCGTGCCTATCGCACCAGTTCGTAGCTATCGCCCGCCGACAAGGGTTCCGTCCGGGGCGCCACTGCGGAGTTCTCCGGCATCGACGCCGAGTTTGAAGGCGTCCCACTCGGCCTTGGTGTAGGCGAGCACGGGCGAGTTCGGAGTGGCGGTGTCGGTGAGGGTGAAACCGCCCTCAGGGAGGAACTCAGCTCTCAGCCTTCCGGAACCAGTGGTGTCGCCTCGGATGACCTGGGTGAGGAAGTGTTCCCAGTCAGCGCCGGAGACAGTGATGGTGGGGCCGTCGGGGTTCTTGGTGTCTCCGACCTCGATCAGGCCCGCACGTGGAACCCGCACCTGGACGCAGCCCTGGGCACTCGTGCTCGCGCTCGCCTTGACCCAGGGTGCGGTGACCGGCTCGGTGTGCTGAATAGTGAGGGCTTCGGGTTCACGGTTCACGGGTGTCCTCCAAAGCGGCCTTGATGAGCTGGACCGACTCCTTCGTGGAGAGGGCATCGGCGAGAAGGTGGTTGTAGAGGAGCTTACAGCGGCGTAGATCGCGGGTTTTCTCCAGTGTCAGGTTGCCTCCGTGACTGTCCACGTAGATCACTTCGGGGGACGACGGTTCGAACTCCAGGATGCTGAAGGAGCCCGCGAGCCCCGCGTGGGCCCCCACGGACGTAGGGATGATCTGGATGGTCACGTGGGGCAGTTCCGTGGCGACGGCGAGCAGGTGGCGCAATTGTTCGGCGAGGACCTGAGCACCTCCGACAGGACAATGCAGCACGATCTCTTCCAGGACGACCCAGAACTGAAGCGGGTCGTGCTCACGGGTGAGAAGCTCCTGCCGACGCAGCCGCAGGTCGGTGAGGAGATCGATGTCGTCGGGGTGTTCGGCCGGGTTGCCCGCTGTGAGAACGGCGTGGGCGTAGTCCTTCGTCTGGAGCAGGCCGTGTACCAGGCTGGGCTCGTACGCCCGCAGGGACGTGGCGTCCGACTCCAAGCCCACATAGGTCTCGAACTTGGGCGGCAGGACGCTCTCATAGGACTCGTACCAGCCCTTGCGCCGCGCCTCCTCCGCGAGTTGGAGGAGAATTTCCCGGTGTTCCTCCGTGGCCTGGTAGAGGTCCATGAGCATGGTCAGCTCGGGGTGAGTGGGAACGACTTTGCCACCCTCGACCCGGTAGATCTTCGGTGAGCGCACGCGAAGCTGCTTCGCGACCTGCTCGCCGGTGAAGTCGTTGCTCTCCCGGAGTTGCCGAAGCAGTATCCCCAGCTTGCGGCGGCTGGCCGCCGGGGCATGGCGTTCGGTCATCAGTGCACCCATCCTGATCGGCTCGGGCTTGGCTCAGATCGTCGCTCATTGTCTCGCATGACCTTTGCATCTTCCTGAAAATATTTTCTAGAGAAGGTTGCAGAGAATATTTTTAAGCTGCATCATGGTTCTGATCGCAAGCGTGTTCTCTTCCACACCCAGGGTTACAGCCCAGGGCGGCTTCAGGTGCGGCTGACCGATCTGGCGCACCGGAGACCTCTCTGCGCGGCGAGGGCCCAACTCGCACGCTTTCGTCTGATGGAGCGAACTCCTACCGCCACTCGGAGGGCATGGATGACCGGATACGAGATCCCACGACCGAGGCGCGGGCCAGACAATAACCAGCTTGTGCCGCGCGGGGGCGCGGCACGAGCCAGGAACCGTTGGCGCGGGGAGGCCACGGGCTACTTCGACGGGAGGCCTGAACAGGTCGCACGCATCCGCGCCTGGTGCCGGAGGGCCACCGGGTTCGACGAGGACCGGGCCGCTCCGGTCGTACTCGTCGCCAGCGAGCTGGTCACCAACGCGGTCAGGCACACGGCCTCCGGAGGTCGATGCGGGCGGGTCAGGATCACCCTGGAGGTCATGCCCGGCGACTTCGTCCTGATGAGGGTGACCGACGACGGGCCCCGCGCTGGCCGACCGTCCACCTACCCCGGCGTGCCCGACTGCTCCGAGGAGCTGAACGCCGAAGGGTACGGCCTGACCCTGGTCACTGCGCTCTCGAAGAAGTGGTGGTGGACCAACCATCCCGACGGCCCGCTGACGGTGTGGGCGTTCATCGATCCCCAGCGCGACCTCGACGAAGCCTGAGCGAGCACAGCACCAACGCGGCGGGAAGCGCAGCCCGAGGGGCCATTGACACCCGCCCTAACAGCACACACGAAGATGCCCCAGCCGGTGTTAGGAGCACCGGGCCGGGGCGCGACAACCACCTGAGAAAGCAGGAGGCCATCATGCATCAGCCTAGCGGGCGACACCGCAGGCCACGTCGAACCCTGGTCGGACAGGCCTGGGCCATCGCCGCCGCACTGCTGTCGGCGGCCCTGACGTTCGTGTTCGTCCCCCAGACACCCAGGTGGGAGCGGACCGCGCTTCCCCCGGCGCCCAACCGCCCCCGGCTGCCCGCCGCGCCTGTCTCACCCGAGCCGACGCCGACACTGACGCGCCTCGCGCGCGAACCCGGCGTCTTCCCCGGCCATCGACTGTCGGAGACATCCGCACGCTGGGCGAACGGCTACCGCGATACCGGACCGGAAGAGGACGCGGGCCCGCTGGCCCGCCCCTACATGCCCCCACCGCCCGAACCACGACCGCTGGTTCCCCTCCCCCGGGTACCCGAAGGCGACCTGCTGGCCAACCCGTCGCAGGATCCGCCACGCCCCGTGTCAGAAGACCCGGACAATCTGAACGACCTCGCTGCGGTGATCCGCACCTACCTCGCCACCGTCGGCTGAACGGAGGAGCGGGAGCCGGGAAGCCACCGGGAAAACACGTGGAGTGACGGGGCCGGGCACTGTTACCGTCGGCAAAATCCCACCGGCCCGCACACGGGTCCACACGGAAGCGGACCGCCCATGGCGACCACTCCCTCCCCAGGAGAACCCCCGCGAACGCCGAGCGGAGAGGGCGGCAGGTTCCCGCTCCTCGCCCGGCTCAGCCTCTACACGACGGTCCACACCCTGGCCGACTTCGCGTTCGGCGCCGTCTTCGTCACGGTGATCATCGCGCGCGGCGCCGAGCCGTGGGCCGTGGGCGCGACACTCGCCGCGGGCCACCTCCTCGGCCTGCTCATGGAGGCGCCCAGCGGAGCCATGGGCGACCGGTACGGGCACCGCCGCCTGCTGACGGCCGGTCTGGCGGTGTGGGGGACGGGTCTGGTGGTCCTCGGTACCGCCGAAGGGCTCGCGCTGACCGTGGTGGGCGTGTGCCTGGGCAACGTCGGGGCGTCCCTGAAGTCCGGGACCCTCATCGCGATCCTGGTCAACCGGGTCGGCGACCGCGACCGGAGCCGGCGGATCGCGCGGATCGTGCGGGTCGGCGCGGTGTCCGCCAGGACGGGCTCGGTGCTGGGCGCGGCCTCGGTGATGGTGGCGGGGACGTGGCTGCCGGCCGAGACGATGATCGCCCTGGGAGGTGTGCTGGTACTGCTGCTGGCGGTACTGGCCCCCTGGTGCTTCCCCGCCACCCCCGGCCAGCCGGACCGGCGGATCAGCGCGATCGTCCTCGAGTCGGTGCTCCTGGTGGCGTCCCGGCGCTTCGTCCCCCAGGTGGTCCTGGCGCTCTCCCTGATGGTGGCCACGATGCTGCTCGTGGTGGCCTGGCAGCCGATGCTGCTGGCCGAGTACGGCGGCGAGGACGTACGCCTGAACGGCCTGGTGCTCCTGCTGATGAGCCTGTCCCTGACCGCGGGGGCGGCCTGTGCGCGCTGGGTGGACCGGGACCGCCCGCACCTGTGGGGGCCGCTGGTCTCGACGGGGATCGGGCTGCCCCTGGTCCTGGCCGCGTACGGGGTGGTCCCGCTGGTCGCCGGTCTGGTGGTCGCGGAGTTCCTGATCGGTCTGGGCGGTGTGCTGTCCGGGGTGTGGAGCCAGCTGATGTTCACCGACGCCAACCGGAACACCATGTTCTCGGCGATGACGGTGGCGACACTGGTCGGGAGCGTCGCCACGACCGGTTCCTTCGGCTGGCTGTGGGAGCTGTGGGGGATCCCGTTCGCCGTGTCCGCGCTGGCCGTCGCGGCCCTCGTGCTGGCGGTGGCCGCCATGGTCCTCACCCGGCTCTTCCCGGAGTCCGCGGACTTCACCTGGGCCGTACGGCAGAACGACGTGCGGGAGGACGCCGGGGAGGGCCCCTGAACCGGCCCGGCCCGAGGGCGGCCCGGCCCCGGCTGTTAGCCTGCGGCCCAAGTGAGGCGGGAACCGCTGACGTGGGGGAAGCGAGAGACCATGAACCTGCCCGAACTCCTGAGGGCGCGTCCGATCCTCCAGGCCCCGATGGCCGGGGGTGCTTCCACGCCCGCTCTGGTGCACGCGGTGAGCGGGGCGGGCGGCCTGGGGGCGCTCGCCGCCGGGTACCTGTCCGCCGAAGCGCTGGGCGAGCAGATCGACGGGGTCCGGGGCCTGGGGACGGACGTGTTCGGCGTGAACGTGTTCGTTCCCTCCGGTGCCCCCGCACCCGAACCGGCGCTCGCCGACTACCGGTCCGAGCTGGCCGGGGACGCCCGCCGCCACGGGACGGAGGTCGGCCCGGCCAGGCATGACGACGACTCCTGGGACGCCAAGGTCGACCTGTTGGCCTCCGCGGCCGTTCCGCTCGTGAGCTTCACCTTCGGCTGCCCCTCTGCGGGTGTCCTGGAACGCCTGCGGGAGGCGGGGTCGGCCACGGTCGTCACCGCCACCACCGTCGACGAGGCCCGCACCGCCGTGTCCCGGGGCGCCGACGGGGTGTGCGTCCAGGGTGTGGAGGCCGGAGGGCACCGCGCCACCTTCGACCCCGCCCGGGGTGAGGACCGCCCCCTCCTGGAACTGCTGCCCGAGGTCGTGCGCGCCGTCGAGGTGCCGGTGATCGCGGCCGGCGGCATCATGACCGGCGCGGACGCGGCCGCCGCCCTGGCTGCCGGGGCCGTCGCCGTCCAGCTCGGCACGGCCTTCCTGCGCTGTCCGGAGAGCGGTGCGCATCCCCCGCACAAGGCCGCGCTGGCCGACCCGGCCTTCACCGGGACCGCTCTGACCCGGGCGTTCACCGGGCGTCCGGCGCGCGGTCTGACCAACCGCTTCATGCGTGAACACCCCGGGGCCCCAGCTGCCTACCCCGAGGTGCACCACATGACCAGGCCGCTGCGGGCCGCCGCGGCCCGGCGCTCCGACCCCGAGGGCATGGCCCTGTGGGCGGGCACCGGCTTCCGGCAGGCCCGGGAGCTGCCCGCCGCCGAGCTGGTCGCCCGGCTGTACGCCGAGGCCGCCGAGGCGGGCGCCCGGTTCCGGGAGTCTCTGCGCACCTGACGGCCCGCCTCGCGGAGGGCCCCGGCGGGGCCCGGGCCCTCGTCCCCGGACCCCGCCGAGCCCCCGACCAGGCCCGTCGGCCCACGAAGAAGGACCTACCAGTTGGTAACAATTCGGAACGCCCGGCCTGAGACCTAGAGCACGTGAGGCAGGACACCTTATGGTTCCGCCATGGGTGTATTGCGGAAGCGTGTCCTTTTTCGTGTCCTTTTGGGGTTTGTCGCCACTATTGCGTCTCTTGCTCTGATTGCGTCTTTGCTTGGCGTCTGGGCGGTTCGACAGTCGTTCCCGACGACCTCCGGAGAGCTGTCCCTGCCCGAGCTCGGCGCACCGGTGACCGTGCTCCGGGACGAGTGGGGCGTGGCGCACGTGTACTCGGACAACGCCGAGGACCTCTTCGTGGCGCAGGGGTTCACCCACGCGCAGGACCGCTTCTGGGAGATGGACTTCCGCCGCCACGTCACGGCGGGCCGCACGGCCGAGCTCTTCGGGCCGGACCAGGTGGAGACCGACGTCTACCTGCGCACCATGGGCTGGCGCCGGGTCGCCGAGCAGGAGTACGACCTCCTGGAGGAGGACACCCGGCGCTACCTGGACGCCTACGCGGCCGGGGTGAACGCCTGGATCGACGACAACGAGGGCCTGGAGGCCGGCCTGGAGTACGGGCTCCTCGGTGTCACCGCGGACGACTACACCGTCGAGCCCTGGACGCCCACCGACAGTCTCGCCTGGCTCAAGGCCATGGCCTGGGACCTGGGCGGCAACCTCCAGGCGGAGACCGAACGCGCCCAGCTGCTCGCCGCGGGCCTCGACGAGGACATGGTCGAGGACCTCTACCCGGTCTATCCGACCGGGCGGCACGCCCCCATCACCGACACCGACGAGCACCGGGGATCCGCCCCCGAGGCCGACCTGGGCCGCGCCCCCGAGCTGCCCGAGGAGGCCCTCGCGGCGGTCGAGGGGCTCTCCGGGATCCACGCGGCCGTCCCCGACCTCCTCGGCCCGTCCACCAGCCCCGACCTGGGCTCCAACTCCTGGGTCGTCTCCGGTGAGCACACCGGAACCGGCGCCCCCCTGCTGACCAACGACCCCCACCTGGGCGCGTCGATGCCCTCCACCTGGTACCAGATGGGGCTGCACTGCACGGAGCTCACCGAGGAGTGCCCGTTCGACGTGAGCGGGTTCAGCTTCTCCGGCCTGCCCGGCGTGGTCATCGGCCAGAACGAGTCCATCGCCTGGGGCTTCACCAACCTCAACCCCGACGTGATGGACCTCTACCTGGAACAGGTCGAGGGCGACCACTACGTGGTGGACGGCGAGGAGCGCCCGTTGGAGATCGTCGAGGAGACCATCGCGGTCTCCGGCGGCGAGGACGTCGAGCTGACCGTCCGCTCCACACACCGCGGCCCGATCCTGTCGACCGCCGAAGCCGGCGCCGACCTGCGCGAGATCGGCGAGAACCCGGACGGGGGCGACGACGCCCCCTACGAGGTGTCCCTGCGGTGGACCGCGCTCCAGCCGGGCACCGTGGCCGACGGCCTCTTCGCCATGAACCGGTCCCGGGACTGGGACGGCTTCCGCGAGGCGGCGAGCAAGTTCGACGTCCCGGCGCAGAACCTCGTCTACGCGGACAACGAGGGCAACATCGGCTACCAGGCACCCGGTCTGGTCCCGGTCCGCGGCGAGGGCGACGGCCGCTGGCCCGCCCCCGGATGGGTCTCGGACTACGACTGGGAGGAGGAGTACATCCCCTTCGACGAGCTCCCCAGCGTGCTCAACCCCGAGTCCGGGGTGATCGTCACCGCCAACCAGTCGGCCGTGGACGAGGACTACGAGCACTTCCTGACCGCGGACTGGGACTACGGGTACCGGAGCCAGCGCATCAACGACCTGCTCGACGAGGCGATCGCGGACGGACCGGTGGACGTGGAGGACATGGAACGCGTCCTCATGGACTCCCACCACGGTGCGGCTGAGGAGATCACCCCCCACCTGCTGGACGTGGAGGTCGACGGCACCGCCGCCGAGGCCCAGGCCCTGCTGGCGGACTGGGACCGCTTCAACGAACCCGACTCCGCCGGGGCCGCCTTCTACAACGCCACCTGGCGCCACCTGCTGCCGCTGCTCTTCGACGAGCTCGGCGAAATCGACATGAGCAGCAGTTCGCGCGGCATGTACGTGGTGACCCGGCTGTTGGAGGACCCCGACTCCGCCTGGTGGGAGGGGAGCGGGGCCGACGGCCGGGACGAGGTACTCGCCGCGGCCATGGAGGCGGCGACGGCCGAGCTCACGGAACTGCTCGGCGACGACCCGGCCGGCTGGCGATGGGGCGACCTGCACACCCTCACCGCGACCCACGAATCGTTCGGGACCTCGGGGATCGGCCCGGTGGAGTGGCTGTTCAACCGCGGCCCGGTCGAGAGCTCCGGTGGTTCGAGCATCGTGAACGCCACGGGTTGGAACGCGGCCGAGGGGTACGGGATCACCGCGGTGCCGTCCATGCGCATGATCGTGGACCTGGCCGACCGGGACTCCTCCAGGTGGATCCACCTGACCGGCAACTCCGGCCACGCCTTCCACCCCAACTACGACGACCAGTTGGAGCTGTGGGCGCGGGGCGAGACCCTGCCCTGGGCGGTGACCGAGGAGGCGGTCCGGAAGGCCGGCACGGACGAGCTCACCCTCGTCCCCTGACCACCACCCCGGCCCGACGAACGGCCCCGGAGGCGGCCCCGCCGCCCCCGGGGCCGTTCCTCCGTTTCCGGGCCCGTGCCGCTCACAGCGGGAACGAGGTGCCCGTCATCTCCTCGGACAGGTCCCACAGCCGTCGGGCCGCCGCGGGGTCCTGTGCGGCGGCGCTCCTGCTGGACGGGCCGGGGGCGCCGTTCACGAACAGCCCGGTGGGACCGGCGAAGGCGGCCCCGGGGACGTCCTGGGTGGCGGCGTAGACCGTGGGCAGGGCCCCGGCGGCAGCGCTCTGCGCGAGGACCCGGTTGCTGATCCGCATCAGCCGGTCCAGGAACGGCTTGCCGCTGCGGCTCTGCAGGTTGGTGGCGGCGTAGCCGGGGTGCGCGGCGGTGGCCAGCACCTGCGAGCCGACCTCGTCCAGCCTGCGCTGGAGCTCCAGGGTGAACAGCAGGTTGGCCAGTTTGGACTGCCCGTAGGCCCGGTAGGGGGTGTAACGGCCCTCCAGGTTGACGTCCGCGAAGTGAATGCCGCGGACCGCCCTGTGCAGCCCGGAGGAGAGGGTGACGACCCGCCCGGTGACGTGTTCGAGGAGGAGGTTGGTGAGGGCGAAGTGGCCCAGGTGGTTGACGCCGAACTGGGTCTCGAAGCCGTCCCTGGTCCGGGACTCCGGGATCGCCATGAGACCGGCGTTGTTGATCAGCAGGTGGAGGTCGCCCTTCCACCCGTCGGCGAACTCACGGACGGAGGCCAGGTCGGCCAGGTCCAGGCGGCGGACCTCGGTCTCCCCCCGGATCTGCCGGGCCGCCTCCTCGCCCTTGCCGGTGTCACGGACGGCCAGGACCACGCGGGCGCCGCGTCCGGCCAGGACCTTGGCGGTCTCCAGTCCCAGACCGCTGTTGGCTCCGGTGACGACGGCGGTTCTGCCGGTCAGGTCGGGCAGGCTGACGTTGTTTTCACTCATGGGGCCAAAGTAGGGGCATCCGCCCAAAGTTGTCAATGACAACAATGATGTCGACGTAAACATCGGTCTATGCTGGCCGGTATGGCTGACCGTCGCTACCACCACGGAGACCTCCGCGCCGCCCTGCTGGACAGCGCCGAGCGCACTCTCTCCGAACGCGGCCCCTCCGCGCTGTCCCTCCGCGAGCTCGCCCGTGAGGCGGGCGTCAGCCACGCGGCCCCGGGCCGCCACTTCAAGGACAAGCAGGCCCTGCTCGACGCCCTGGCACTGAGCGGTTTCCAGCGTTTGCGGGCAGTGCTGGACGCGGCCGGTCAGGGCGCGCCGGACACCGCGGCTTACCTGTTGGCCCTGGCCCGCGCCTACACGGACTTCGCACTGTCCAACGCCGCCCTGCTGGACCTGATGTACGCGCGCAAGCACGACAGCGACATCTCCGACCAGCTCGCCGAGGCCGTCGGCGACATGCTCGACGTCGTCCTGTCCGCCATCGCCGAGGGCCAGCGCACCGGGGAGATCACCGCGGGCGACCCCGGCGCCATCGCCTTCACCGTGGCGTCGACCCTGCACGGCTTCGCCTCGTTCAGCGCCAACAACACCGTCGAGCACGTCGACGAGAGCCTGCGGGAGGTCGTCCGCCTCCTGATGACCGGCCTCAGCCCGCGCGCCGCCTGAAGCCCCCTCCCCGCACCCCTGCGATCCCGGCACGCCCCGAAACCGGGGTGCGCCGTCCACACCGGAGGCCGTAAACTCCCAGATCCCTCCAAGAGAAGAAGAATCCATGGAATTCGCCGGTGACTTCGAGACCCACCTGACCCTGCGCGCACGGAGTGAGGCCGAGATCGCGTCCGCCGCCGACTGGGCGGCCGGGCAGGGGCTGAAGTTCACGCACATCGAACTCGACCGGGGGGACAGCCCCTCGCAGCCGATGGTCACCTACCACGGCCACGGCACCCTCGGCGGACAGCACGCGCTCGCCAGGAGCTGGGGCGAGCGGCTGGCCGAGGGCGGGTTCGAGGTCACGAGGGTCAAGTTCGAGGTCTCCCCGCACAACGCGGACGTACCGAACGACCGCCGGGAGGCGCTCGCCCTCGGACCGGGCCGTTACTTCGAGACCCACCTCAAACTCCTGCTGCCCGCCGACGCCGACCTCGGCGAACTCTCCCGGCTGGTCGCGCCGCACCGGGCCCGGCTGTCCCGCAACGCCCGCCGCACCCGCCAGGACGGGCGCCAGGAGCGGTTCGTCACCCAGCGCTGTTCCGGCGTGGACAAACACACCGCCTACGAGCGCTACTCCGCCCTGATGAAGGAGCTCCGGGCGCACGGCCTGGGGAACAGCTTCGGCGGGGAGAACGGGGTGATCGACACCGAACTGGAGTTCGTCGTGTACGACAGCGCCCTCGAACTGGACGCGGGGTGGCTGGACGAGGCCCCGGTGGAGTTCCCGCCCCGCCCCCGCCACCCCTGGTACGAGCCGGGTTACCCGTCCACCTACCTGCCGGTCACCACCGGACCGCACGCCACCCAGGAGCAGGTGTTCGACCCGGCCCTGAAACACTTCAGCCACGCCTTCCGGCCCAGCGAACCGACCTTCGCCGACGCGGCGCTCGCCGAACGCTGGTGGGAGGCCAACCGGCTGGCCATGGAGCACGTCCTGCGCGCGGTCTCCGGCACCGAATGGGCGGACGGCCTGGTGCTGCGCGGCAGCGCGGCCATGCCACTGTGGGTCGGGGACCGGGCCCGCCGGGCCCGCGACCTGGACTTCGTCACCCTGCCGGAGACGAGGTCGGCCGAACACCACGACTCGGTACGGATGCTCGACGACCTGGTGACGGCGGTCGGGGAGGCCGAACCCCCCTCGGGGCTGGTGTTCGACGTGGCGCACACCCGCCGGGAGAGCATCTGGACCTACGAGCGCGCCTCGGGACGACGGCTCGTCATCCCCTGGGTGCACGGGATCCCCTGGGTGCACGGGACCGGCCCGCAGTCGGCCCTGCCGCCGGGCGCGGTCCAGATCGACGTGGTCTTCCAGGAGCCCCTGCCCGAACCCCCTCGGACCACCGTGCTCGGGGACGTCCCCGTGCTGACCGCGGGCCCCGAACTGTCGTTGGCGTGGAAGGTGCTGTGGCTGTGCACCGACATGTACCCCCAGGGCAAGGACCTCTACGACGCCGTCCTGCTCGCCGAGGCCCACCCGCTCCCGCACGAGCTGCTCGTGCGGGTGCTCCGCCCGGAGATGGGCGCGGAGGCCGACCTGGTGGACGAGGGCTACCTGCGTCGGCAGGGGTGCTGCGACCCGCAGGAGTGGGCGCACTTCGTCCGTGACTGCCCGTGGGTGGAGGGCGGCCTCGACGACTGGCTGGACCGTTTCGAGGCCGCCCTCGCCCCCGTCTTCCCCCGGGCGCTCCGGGCACCGGAGGATTAGGGCGCGGCCCGCCGGGCCGCAGGTCCGGTACCGGCGGGCGGACGGCTCGGACGCCGCCGACGACCGCCGAGCGGGGGCGCGGTCAGGCGCTGCTGACGGACAGCTTCACCGCGAACCCCAGGAACAGGGCCCCGACCGCGGAGGTGGCGCCCGCAGAGAGCCGCCTGCGCCGCCCGAAGGCCGCTGCCAGCCGGGTCCCGCTGAAGATCAGCACCGACAGGTAGAGCAGGCTGACGAACTGCAGCAGGAGCCCCAGCACCAGGAAGGACAGTGCCGGGTAGGCGTAGGCGGGGTCGACGAACTGCACGAAGAAGGAGATCAGGAAGAGGATCACCTTCGGGTTGAACAGGGAGACCACGAGCGCCCGGCGGAAGGGGCGCTCCGCTCCGCCGATGCCCGGGCCGGCGGCTCCCGCGGAGACGACGGCGGCGTCGGCGGCCCGCTGCTCCTCGGCCCACCGGTGCCGGGAGGTCCACAGGGCATGGGCGGAGCGCAGCATCCCGATCGCCATCCAGGCCAGGTAGGCGGCCCCGGCGTACTTCACCACGGTGAAGAGCAGCGGGGTGGTTTGGAGGAGCGAGGCCGCGCCGACCGCGGCGAGCAGCATCAGCACGGCGTCGCCGGTGAACACACCCGCGGCAGCCCTGTACCCGGTGCGGGTTCCGCCGCGTGCCGCGACGGACAGCACGTACAGCGAGTTGGGCCCCGGCAGGAGCACGATCAGGACGAGTCCTGCCAGGTAGGTGGGCAGGTCAGTGATACCGAGCATGGGTGGAGTTTTTCATCCGGACACCGGTCGCCGGCACCCCCGACCCCCACTTTGTGACCAGGCGGACGCCGCGGCCGGGCGATGCGCCGAGGGCGCCTTCCGGGGCACCGGACCCCGGACCGCGTCCTCAGCCCGCGCATTCACAGGGCGGCACGGCGACGTTGAGCACCGTGGCCAGCACCGCCAGGGCGAGCGGCAGCAGCACGAACAGCGTCGCGCCGACGTGGGCGGCCCAGCCGGCGGCGGGTTCCGCCGGCCGGACCTGGCGGCGCACCCGCCGCACCGGGCAGGCGCCCGATGCCGACAGGGCGGGTTCGGGTCCGTCCGCGCCCGAGGCCGCCATGATCCCCAGGGCATGGGCCAGTGCGTGCGGTCCGACCTCCTCAGCCGCCCGGTCGTCGGCCGCCCACTCCACGAGCTCGGGGACCTCCCCCGCAGCCGCGCGGAGCAGCGGCACCCCGGGGAAGGCCGAGTCGAGCAGCCGCGTCCAGGTGACCAGGAGGTGGTGGCGGCCGTTCAGGTGGGCCCGCTCGTGCGCGAGGACCGCGCGCAGCTCGGGCCCGGTCAACCGGTCGACGGCTCCCCTGGTCACCACGATGCCGAACCCGCGGCCGGGTACGCAGTAGGCGGCGGGTTCGGGGCTCTCCAGCAGCCAGACCCGGTCCAGGTACAGGGCGCGGCGCCGTCCTCCGGCGGCCAGGGCCCGGGCGTACTCCCCGCGTCGTGCGGCCCGGTCCCTGCGGCGTCCGACGGCCGTCCACGTGAGCCGGGCCAGCCCCGCGGCGCCGAGGAGTCCCGCGACCGCGAGCCCGTGCTGCGCACCGTTCTGCTGCACCGCCTGGAACAGGTCGGCGCAGGCGGCGACCAGCGCCTTCACCCCGGGACCCATCACCCCGGTGGCCAGGGTGGCGAGCAGGGCGGCGCAGGCCAGCAGCCACGTGGCGGTGGCGAGCGTCCACAGGGTGAGCATCGTCCGGGCGGTGGCGCCCAGGCCCCGGTGGAGGGCGCGCAGCGCCCGGGGTCCCGTGACGCTCCACAGCACCAGGGCGGCGAGCGCCGCCACCGACCAGGTCACGGGTCCTCGGACCGGGGGATGTCGGCGAGCAGCCCGCGGAGGACGTCGAGGTCGTCCGGGTCCATCCGGTCGACGAAGCGCAGCAGGGCCACCCGGGGGTCCCCGCTGTCGTCCAGGGCGCCGTGCATGCGGTCGGCGGCGTGCGAGGCCCGGTCCCGCAGGGCGCGGTAGAACCACAGCCGACCGGTGCGCTCCCGGTCGACCCAGCCCTTGCGGCGCAGGTTCTCCAGAACCGTGGAGATGGTGGTGTAGGCCGGTTCGCGGTCGGCCAGCCCCTCGACCACCTCGCGCACGCTCACCGGGCGCCCGGCGGCCCACAGGACCGCCATGACCGCGGACTCCAGTGATCCGAGCCCGGAAGCCGTGTTACTCATGGCCCACCGTTCGTCGTGCGCTTGTCCGTCCAAGAATAGGCACTCCCGCCCGGCGCACAGCCTCCGTGCCGTCGGCTCCCGTGCCGTCAGGCCTCCGCCCCGGCCCGGTTCCGGCGCCGGGCGAGGAGGGAACCGCCCACCACCAGGGCGACCGCCGCGGCCAGGGCCGCCAGGGCCACCAGGTCGGTCGGGCCGCCCAGCCGTGCGAGCGGCACCTGGGCCCGTTCGGCGATCCCGGCCGTCCAACCGGTGCCGGGGAGGCCGACCATCGAGGCGGTGCCGTCGAAGGCCGTGAACAGCACCCCGATCCCCACGAAGAGTCCGCCGGACAGCAGCGCGCTCGTGTGCGTGCGCAGCGGTCCGATCTCCACGGTCCGGCCGCGCAGCCAGCGGCGGCGCCCCAGGTCGTAGTGGTCCCACAGCAGTGCCAGGAAGAACATCGGCAGCACCATGCCCAGCCCGTAGGCGGCCATGAGGAGCATGCCGCGGCCCGGCGTCCCGGTCGCCGCCACGGTGAGCACCGCCCCGAGGATCGGTCCGGAGCAGAACCCGGCCAGGCCGTAGACCGCGCCCAGGCCCAGGACGGACAGGTTGCCCCGGCCGCCCGCGAACCGGCTCTGTGCCCGCGCCAGGACGCCCCAGGTGAAGCCGAGCCCCAGGATCTGGGCGGTGCCGAAGGCGATGAGCAGGCCGCCCGCGGTGTTGATGAGCAGGTCGCGGTGGCCGTGGAAGAGGACGCTCACCATGGCCGAACCCGCTCCGAGCGGGACCAGGGTCAGGCACAGGCCCGCGTAGAAGACGCCGGTGCGCAGCAGGAGCCGCCCCGGGTCGCGGAAGGCGTAGGCGAAGAAGGACGGCAGCAGCAGGGCGCTGCACGGGCTGAGCAGGGCCAGCAGCCCGCCGAGTACCGCGGCGACGAACCCGATGTCCACGGTGTTCACTCCCCTGCCGCGACGAGGGCCGCGTCGATGCTTCGGAGGAACACGTCGAGGGGCTGCGCGCCCATGACCGGGTCACCGTTGATGACGAAGGCGGGGGTGGCGCTCACCCCGATCTGCTGTCCCTCGACGAAGTCGTGGCTGACGGCGATCCCGCTCCGGTCCGAGGCGAGGTCCTCCTGGAACCGGTCGCCGTCCAGACCCAGTTCCTCGACGATCTCCTCCAGGACCCCGTCCGGGTCGGTGGCGGACTTGAGGTCCTCCTGGCGTTCGAACACGGCCTCCTGGTACTCCCAGAACGAGCCCTGCTCGCCCGCGGCGACCGCTCCGGCCGACAGGTTCTGCGACAGTTCTCCGAGGTAGGGGAACTCCCGCCACTCGATCCGCAGGTCACCGGAGTCCACGTAGCGCTCGACCAGTTCGGGCTGGGTCTCCTGGGACCAGGTGGCGCAGTAGGGGCAGGCGAAGTCGGAGTAGGCGACCAGGACCACGGGTGCGTCCTCGCGGCCCAGGGCCATCGGGTCGTCGGCGGTGCGGCGGGCCAGTTCCTGGCCCCACTCGCGCTGCTCCTCGTCGACGTGGTCGACCACGGAGGCGGCTTCGGACGTGTCCGGTTCCCCGGCGTCCCCGTCACCCTCCAGGTTCAGGCCCACGGCCACCGCGACCACCAGGGCGAGCAGGACCGCGCCGCCCAGGAGCAGCGGTGACACGGTCCCGCGTGCGGAGTTCTTCGGCCCCGGGGCGCCCTTCGGCCCCCTGCTCCCGCGCGACCGCTCGGAGTCGCCGGACCTCTCGTCGCCCCTCGGCATACCGCCCCCGTCCTCGTTTTCTATGACAGGTAGAGAGTATTCTATTGGCGATAGAAATCAATGGCGGCACCCCGTCGGGTCGGTGACCGCGACGCTGCGGGGCCGGAGGCGGCCCCGGGGAGAGCACGGGCCCGGCGGCGGCCCTGCCGTCGGGCTCGGAGCAACGGGCGGGAAGGCCCCGGTCAGGCCGACCTACTCCCCCGAGACGAGCCGGGAGACGTAGAGCACCGCCCCCGCGGCGAGGGCGGACAGGAGCACGGACGCCACCAGGGAGGCCAGCCCGAGGACCACCCCCTCCAGGGCGACCCAGGAGGCCAGGAAGTCCCGGGTGGCGGTGCGCGAGAGCACGAACACGCCCATGAAGACGAGGAACGCGACGACTGGGGAGAGCTTGTTCACCCGCACATCGTAGGACGTCCGGTTGATCGCTGTTTCACCAGTTCCACAGGGTTCATCCGGACCGCGGCGCGGGTACCACCCGACTGTGGCCGGCTCAGGGGGAGGCCGGCCGTCGAACAGCAGGAGGGCAGATGCGAGCGACCGCCGGAGACCGCCTGCACACGCACGGGGTCACCAGTTCCAAGGGCGAGCACAACGCCGAGATCATCGAGGTCCGAGGGGCCGACAACGGCCCGCCCTACCTGGTCCGCTTCGCCGACGGCGAGGAGCGGGTCATCTACCCGGGGCCCGAGACCGTGGTGAACCCCCGGGAACCGCAGGACTGAGAAGACGCAGGACCGAGCACAGGTGGGCCGAAGAACGAACGGAGCCCCGGCCACGCGCCGGGGCTCCGCCGCGTGGCCGGGGTGGAGCCAATCGCCTCCTGAGCCCGCCCCCGGCCCGGTCGGCAGCTCGCTCTGGCCGGGCTCACTTGCTGGTGATGCTCCACGTACCGTCGCCGGTCGCAGCGGCGTTGTTGAGGGCGGTCCACGCATCGTCGTCGGACTTGAAGGCGTCGAGGAGGTAGGCGGAGACCGCGTCGGCGACGAGGGCTACGCGGGCGGGGTCCTCGTCGGTGGTCTCGGCAGCCATCTCGCCGGCGAGGCCGCCCAGGGTGTGCTCGCCCTCGGCGATGGCGAGCAGACCTTTCGGGGACGGACTGAGGTGGTAGGCGTCGGTGAACCACTCCGGCCCCCGGGTGGAGAGCTGCGACTGGTCCTTGCCGCCCGCGACGATCAGGGCCGGGGTGGTCATGGTGGAGTAGTCCGGCCTCATGAACGGAAGGTGTTCGGCGGCGAACGGGGTGAGGCTGTCGCCGGTTCCGGTCGCGGCGATCAGCGCGCCGACCGAGACCGCGGAGTGGGAGAAGTCCTCTCCGGGAGAGCCGTCGGCGTCGAGCACGCGCGCGCCGAGGATCACGCCGGCGGTCTGGGCTCCCCAGGAGTGGCCGACGACCGCGATGCGCTCATGGTCGGCGCGGGCCTCCAGGCCGCCGGCCTGGAGAAGGATGTCGTCGAGGCCGTCGATGACCGCGTGGAGGTCGGCGATCCGGACGCGCCAGATGGTGGCGAAGCGCGGGTCGTCCCACGCGATGCCGTTGCGGCGGGAGTCCAGGTGGGTGGGCTGCACGACGATGAATCCGGCGGCTGCCCACCGGTCGACGAGGGGTTCGTATCCGTCCAGGGACCATGCGTTGCCGTGGGAGAACACGATGACGGGGAGGTTCTGTCCCGACAGCGGGGCGGTGACCTTCACCTGCAGGTCGAGGCTGCGGCCGGGCGCGGGAACGGTGATGGGCTTGACCGCGGTGATCCGCTGGTCGAGGTGGCTGGAAGGCATGGGGAGCCCTGCACTTTCTCTATGGACCGCTCTGCCATACTTTGGCGGAGCGACGTTCCGCCAACTTAGCGGAACATTGTTCCGCGAACAAGGGAGGATCCGTGCCGGAACCGGTCGGAGTACGTCAGGCACAGGCACAGCGCACCCGCAGCGGCGTGCTGTCGGCCGCGTCGGCGGTCTTCGTGGACCAGGGCGTCCAAGCCCCCATCCGCGACATCGCCGAACGCGCCGGCGTCGGAGTGGGCACGATCTACCGGAACTTCCCGACCCGGGCGGACCTCGTCACCGCCGTCTACCGGCACCAGATCGACACCTGCACCGCACTCGCGCCCCGACTCCTGGAGGAATCGGCCTCCCCGTTCACCGCCCTGACCCGCTGGGCGGACGCGTTCGTGGAGTTCCTGGTGACCAAGCACGGCCTCAGCGCCGCCCTGGGGTCCGGGGATCCAGGGCTGGAGAAGCTCCACGCCCTCATGCTCGACACCCTGGTCCCGGCCTGCGCGACGCTGCTCGACGCCTGCGCCGACGCCGACGAACTCAGCCCCGGCATCACCGCCTACACGCTCATGCGCGCCATCGGAAACCTCTGCATCACCGGCCCCGACTACGACAGGGACGACGCCGAGCACATGGTCGCGACCCTCCTCGCCGGGTGCCGTCGCGAGGCATAGCGACAGGGCCCGGCCCGGAGGAGGCAACCGCCGTTACCCCCGTTGACAAACGTGAGCTGCGACACAACAATGATCGCACTATTGGGAGCGCTCCCACTCCATGCCGCCACCCCCCCAGCGGAAGGAACCACGTGCCTCTTCGAAAAGCCGTCGCCCTGAGTGCGGCAGCAACGCTCGCCGCAGGCCTGCTCGGCCCGGCCCCCGCCCACGCCGACGAACCGCCGCAGCAGATCTCCAACGGCGACTTCAGCCAGGGAACCGCCGACTGGTGGGCCAGCCCCGGAGCGGAGATGGACGCCGCCGAGGGGGTCCTGTGCGTCGACGTCCCCGGAGGCACCGGCGACCCGTGGGAGGTGATCGTCGGCCAGGACGACGTCCCACTGACGGCCGGTGAGTCCTACACCTTCTCCTTCACCGCCTCCGGCCTGGAGGGACGCCCCATCCGCTCCCTCGTACAGGAACCCGTGGACCCCTGGAGCACCGAGCTCGACGAGCGCCCGGTCCTCAGCGCCGAGCCGACCACCCACGAGTACGTGTTCACCGCGTCGGCCGACCGCGACGACGCCCAGGTGGCCTTCCAGATCGGTGGCAGCGAGCAGGAATGGACGTTCTGCCTGCACGAGGTCTCCCTCGTCGGCGGAGCCGAACCCCCCGTGTACGAGCCGGACACCGGGCCACGCGTGCGCGTCAACCAGGTCGCCTACCTGCCCGAGGGACCCAAGGCGGCGACGGTCGTCACCGAGGCCACCGAAGGCCTCCCCTGGGAGGTCGCCGACGCCGACGGAACCGTCGTCGCCGAGGGCACGTCCACACCCCGCGGCAGGGACATCACCTCCGGGCAGAACGTGCACACCATCGACTTCGGGCAGCTCACCACGGAGGGGGAGGGCTACACGCTGACCTCCGACGGCCAGACCAGCCACCCCTTCGGCATAACGGCCGAGCCCTACGCCGCACTGGCCACGGACTCGCTGAACTTCTACTACACGCAGCGCAGCGGCATCGAGATCCTCGACGGGATCGCCCCCGGCTACGGGCGCGCGGCCGGTCACGCCGGTGTCGGACCCAACCAGGGCGACACCGAGGTGACCTGCCACCCGGACAACCCCTGCGACTACTCACTGGACGTCTCCGGCGGCTGGTACGACGCGGGCGACCACGGCAAGTACGTGGTGAACGGGGGCATTTCCGTCCACCAGCTCATGAGCGTCTACGAGAGGACCCACACAGCACCGACCGGAGACCCCGAACGGGTCGGGGACGGCACCCTGGCGGTGCCCGAGAGCGGAAACGGGGCACCGGACGTCCTGGACGAGGCCCGCTGGCAGATGGAGTTCCTGC
Source organism: Nocardiopsis terrae (assembly GCF_014651695.1). Classification (GTDB taxonomy): domain Bacteria; phylum Actinomycetota; class Actinomycetes; order Streptosporangiales; family Streptosporangiaceae; genus Nocardiopsis; species Nocardiopsis terrae. The sequence goes on along the minus strand of NZ_BMXJ01000012.1, from coordinate 29,043 downwards.
TCAGCATGCAGGTGCCCGAGGGCGAGGACCTGGCGGGCATGGCCCACCACAAGGTCCACGACCTGGAGTGGACGGGGCTGCCGATGATGCCCGCGGACGACCCGCAGCCCCGGTACCTGCACCCGCCGTCCACCGCGGCCACCCTCAACCTGGCCGCCACGGGAGCCCAGTGCTCCCGGGTGTTCGCCCCCTACGATCCCGGGTTCGCCGACACCTGCCTGAACGCGGCGGAGACCGCCTGGGAGGCAGCCGTGGCCGAGCCCGAGCGCTACGCCGACCCCACTGGCGCGGGCGGCGGCCCCTACGACGACGACAACGTGGACGACGAGTTCTACTGGGCGGCCGCAGAGCTCTACCTGGCCACCGGCGGGACGGAGTACGAGGAGGCGTTCACCTCCTCCGCGCTGCACACCGGTGAGGTGTTCACCGCCGACGGCTTCGACTGGCGCTGGACCGCGCCGCTGGGGCGCCTGCAGCTGGCCACCGTGCCCAGCGCTCTGGCCGACCGCGACGAGGTGCGCGACTCCGTACTCGACGGTGCCGAGCAGTACCTGGAGAACGTGCGCGAGCACCCGTACGGCCTGGCCTACTCCCCCGGGAGCGGGGTCTTCGCCTGGGGCTCCAACAACCTGGTCCTGAACAACATGGCCGTGCTCGCCACCGCGTACGACATCAGCGCCGACGAGCGCTACCGCGACGCCATACTGGAGGGGATGGACTACGTCCTGGGGCGCAACGCGCTCAACCAGTCATACGTCACCGGTTACGGCACCAACGACGCGGTCAACCAGCACAGCCGCTGGTACGCCCACCAGCTCGACCCCGCCCTGCCCAACCCGCCGAAGGGGACACTCTCCGGCGGGCCCAACTCCGACACCGGCACCTGGGACCCGGTGAGCCGGGCCAACCTGGAGGGCTGCGCGCCGCAGTTCTGCTACATCGACCACATCGACGCGTGGGCGACCAACGAGCTGACGATCAACTGGAACTCGACCCTGGCCTGGGTGTCCGGCTTCGTCTCCGACCAGGGCACAGCGAGCGTGCCCGCCTCCTCCGACTGCGAGGTGGAGTACTCGACGCACGACACCTGGTCAGGCGGGTTCAACACCCAGGTGACCGTCCGCAACAACGGGACCGAGCCCGTCAGCGGCTGGGAACTGGACTGGTCCTTCCCCGGCGGGCAGACGGTGGACCGCTCGTGGAGCTCGGAACTCGCGCAGGACGGGCGCGTGGTGACCGCCAGCGGCCTGGACTGGAACTCCGTGATCCCGGCCGGGGGTGAGGTGACCTTCGGTTTCGTGGGCCACAGCCCGTCGGAGCACGTCCCGTCCCCGGAACGGTTCACCCTCAACGGCGCGGTCTGCGGCTGACCGTCCGCACCGGCCCCGACCGAGGCGACCGTGTGCCCGCTCCCGGAAGCGGGTACACGGTCGCGGGCCGTCCCGGCCGACGCTGAGCTGGCTCGAAAGCAGCCCACGAAGCGCGAATCCCCCGTCGGCTCGGCCACACCGACCGCCTCGGCTGGCTGCCAGCCGTCCTTCGCGAGATCCGTGTCGGCGAAGGCTGGAACCACAGAATCGGGAAAACAGAGAAATACCCACCCCCGAAAACCTCACCCACAGCAATTTCCATAACAATCTCTACACACTCCAGCCAGGAAGGGGGTCAAAGGTGCCCGACCACATCGGGAGAACGGAGCGCCAGGCGTTTCCCTGAATTTTCTCACAGACCCCAAGGCCGGTCGTGGCACGAACGAGTCAGAGGATACAAGGTGCCTTCACCCGACAGATATCAGTTCCCCGGGAGCCACAGGAATCATCTCACCCCCGCCCTGACCCGTGGCCAGATATTTCCAAGGCCACCAGCCTGTACAAATAAACGTGACACTTGGCGAGACTCAGAGAGTAGTAATCGATGTCATCGAATCCGAAATCCCACTCTTCCAGCTCATGGAGCATCCGAGAGAAAACTTCTGGAGGGAGCCCTTCGGGAATCTCTCCGGTCTCGAGAAAGGATTCCAGGCAGCCAGCCACGACAGAGTCCCAATAAAGAAGATTGCCTACAATCCAAGCGTGGAACTCGCCCCTGCCCGTCCATTCAGGAAACGGCAAGGACCTCATCGCTCCCCATGCCCACTCCAGTTGCTTCCGATTCATAGCACCCTTTCACCAATCCTTTTCGTCCTGCTGCTCGGGGCTGAGGAACCGGAGCAGCGCGGGTGACCTCTCCAGCCCGGTTGGGGGAGCAGCATAGACGGTGCAGGATGTCCCGGTTCTTGAGCGGAGCGGTGGCCCGATCAGCAGCTGAGCGCACTCGGATGAGATAATAGAATCAGGGGTTTTCAGGATTCGAGCAGACGCCCCAGCAGCACAACACGGTAATTCAAGGATCCGTGTTTCATAGTGCCGCCCCAACCGCTGGAAGAACTCCACTCCCTTGCGAGCCAGGCGGCGTGTGCGCTTCCGTTCGCAGAGCCAGCGACACAGGTGGTCAGTCGTGTCCCTGGTCGCCGTGCGGCTCGGCCGGTTCGCGCCGCTTCGGCCAACAGTTGGACCGGATCGACTGGACACTCTGCACCAGGGGCCGGAGGACCTGCCTGTCATGGGTGGCGGTTCCGGAGACCACCAGAGGCAGGGGCGGTCCAGCTCACACGCCGGGCACCCACAGGCGATAGCTCTCCAGGCGTCGAAGCTACGTGGTAGCGATCTCGCCTGGAGTGTTGTCCCAGGTCAGGCAAAGAGAGAGCCGACGAGGGGACTTGAACCCCTAACCTATCGCTTACAAGGCGATTGCTCTGCCAATTGAGCTACGTCGGCCGACCGTCCGGGGCGGGCCCCGAAGCGTCCACACGAATGCTACCGGTTCAGGCGCCGAGTGGCCTACTCGGCTGCACCTGACGCCGGTCACACCGGTTCTGTGAGGTCAGAGCTGTTCCACGGGCACCTCCTCGACGGCCGCCGCGCGGCGGTGGGGGCCCGGAGGCGACCCGGTCCGGGGCCTGTCCGGGGGTTCGGCCGGGGAGAGGTGAATCCCCGACCGCGCTCCGCCCCCCTTCTCTTCGACCGGCCGACTCTGCGGCCGGCTCAGCGCACGCGGCGCAGGTAGGCCCGCAGTGCCAGCGGCATGAGGACGATCTGGATGCCCGCCACGGCACCCAGGCTGATGAGGACCGGCACGAGCGTGGGACCGCCGAGCATCAGCCCGCGGACGGCGTCGACGAAGTAGGTGACCGGGTTGATCCCGACCCAGGCCTCCAGCCAGCCGGGCATGGTCTCGGGTGCGGCGAAGATGTTGCTGCCGAAGGTCAGCGGCAGGATGACCGCCATCGCGATGCCGGGCACCGCCTGGGGCCCGGTGGCGACCATGCCGATGATCACCGACATCCAGCACAGGGTCAGGCCGAAGACCACGACCAGTGCGCAGGCGAGCAGTGCCGACAGCGGGTCGGTCTGGATCCGGAAGCCGAGTGCGAAGGCCAGGAGCAACAGGACGGTCAGCGCGACCACGTAGCGGAGCACGTCTCCGAGCACCGCACCGACCAGCGGCGCGGAGCGGGCGATCGGCAGGCTCCGGAAGCGGTCGAAGACGCCTTTGGAGATGTCGGTGTTCAGGGCCATGCCCGTCCCGATGCTGGCGTACATGGTGATCTGCACCATCAGGCCGGGGACGAGGGTCTGGAGGTAGGACTGCCAGTCCCCCGCGATGGCCCCGCCGAACAGGAAGACGAAGACCAGCAGGAAGAGGACGGGCTGGATGACGGTGTCGATGAGGGACGACGGTGTGCGGACCAGGTAGCGGATATTGCGGCTGGCGAGGATCATGCCGTGCCTGGCCGCAGTGGCGGGGCCGATCCGGATCCGGGGGCTCGGCTCCACGGATGCGTGCGAATCAACAGCGACCGTGGCGCTCATGTGCTGCTTCCCTTCTCTGCGGCGGTCGGCTCTGTCTTGCCGGCCTTCTGGCCGGTGAGGGTGAGGAAGACGTCGTCGAGGCTGGGCAGGCCCAGGCCGAGCTCGTCGGTGCTGATCGCGGCGTCGTGCAGCCTCCGCACCAGTGCGGACAGCAGGACCGGGTCCTGCACGGGGGCGCTGAGGAGGCCGCGCTCGCTGTCGACGCCGGGGCGCACCCCGCCCAGCAGTTCCGTGAGGATCTCCTCGGTGCGCCGCACGTCGGCGGGGTCCACCGGGCGTACGTGCAGGGTCTGGGAGCCCACGCGCTGCTTGAGTTCCTTGGGCGCGCCCTCCGCGACCACGCGCCCCTGGTCGATGACCGTCACCCGGTCGGCGAGCTGGTCCGCCTCCTCCAGGTACTGGGTGGTGAGCAGGATCGTGGTGCCCTCGTCGGAGAGGCCGTGGACGATGCTCCACAGGCGGTTGCGGCTGTGCGGGTCCAGCCCGGTGGTCGGCTCGTCCAGGTAGAGCACGCGGGGGCGGCCGACCAGGCTCGCGGCGAGGTCGATACGGCGCCGCATACCGCCGGAGTAGGTCTTGACGGGGCGGTCACCGGCGTCGCCCAGCTCGAAGCGCTCCACGAGCTCGCGGGCGCGGACCCGGGCCTGACGTCCGGAGAGGTCCAGCAGGCGCCCGACCAGTTCGAGGTTCTCCATCCCGGTGAGTTCCTCGTCGACGGAGGCGTACTGGCCGGTCAGCCCGATGATCCCGCGCACGGAGACGGGGTCGCGCAACGCGTCGTGGCCGTCGACGAGGACGGTCCCCTCGTCCGGCCGCAGCAGCGTCGCGAGGATGCGTACCGTGGTCGTCTTGCCCGCACCGTTCGGTCCCAGCACGCCCTGGATGCTTCCTCGGGGGATACCGAGCGAGACCCCGTCCAGGGCCGTGTTCGCCCCGTACCGCTTCACCAGGCCCTCTGCCCGGATACAGGTGTTCATGGGTGTTCCTCCTTCTGTACGGGGGAACTCTCACAGGGCGTGCGGTCAGTGCCCGGTCAGTTCGCGGACACCCGTGACCGGTTGGTCCGGACAGTGACCGCCGCGGTGTCCGCGTACCGACGGGAAACACTGTGAACTGCGAAGACGCGCCGTCAGTCGCGGACACCCACCGCTTGGGCGGGGTGGGCGCGCAGTGTGACCGGTGGGGACGAGGACCGCCACAGCTCCGACGAGCGCGGTCGCTCCCGCCACCACCGCGTACGGACCGTCCAGCCCCGGCGGGGCCGGTGTTGCCGAGGAAGGCGACGCTGAACACGGAGAGGGGGACCCGGGCCACGGCCACCGGAGTGTCCGGGCGGTGCCCGGCCTACCTCAGGAAGTAGCCCGCACGGTCACCGGAAACCGTGCGGCCCCTGCTCCGCCTCCGCCATGAGCGCCCCGAGTTCCTCGCGTCCCAGCTCCTTCTCCAGGTGCGACAGCAGACCCCGGACCCGGGGGCTCCCCTGGTCCCTGCGCCCGCGGGTGTACGCGGCCGCCCCCAGCGCACGGGCCGCGGCGCGCGCGTCGCCCCCGGCCGACTCCAGTCCGGCCACGAGTTCGAGAACGGAGGCCGAGTAGGAGTTCATCCCCAGCTCCACCGCCAGTTCCAGCGCGGCCGAGGCCGCCGCCCGGGCCCGTTCCGGGTCGTCCTCGGCCAGAGCGACCGCGGCCTCGCGCTGCAGCACCTCGGCCCGCAGGTAGGCGGTGTCCTGGCGGGCGTCGTCCAGCAGGGCGCGCGCCTCGGAGGTCAGTCTCCGCGCCTGATCCGTCAGCTCCCGGGCGAGGGCCAGGTCGCTCATCCGCGCCAGGCACTGGATCCGGTGTTCGACGATGGGGGCCGGCTCGGCGCTGAGCACCCGGGCGAAGGTGGTGTCGGCGTCATCGAGGAGGCCGGCGCGCATCTGTTCCGTGCCGAGGCTGATCAGTACGGTCACGGCCAGGCTCGCGCTCTCCCCCACCGAGCCGGTCAGTTCCAGGGCTTCCCGCAGCCCGCGGACCGCGTGGTCCCCCTCGCCCCGGAGCGACTGGTACTCGGCCAGGGCCCTGAGGAGTTGGGCGGTCATCCACCGGTCCCCCACCGCGCGGAAGGCCCCGGCGGCCTCCTCCGTGGCGGCCTCGGCCCTCTCCGAGTCCCCCCGGGCCTCCGCCCACAGCGCCCGGTAGGAGAGCCCGGCCGCGCGCACCCAGGGGTGGGGGTGTTCCCGGGTGGCGTCGATGACCGAGCCGACCAGCTCCCAGTCCCCGGCGGCCAGCGCGCACCTGAGACCGATCACGGCCAACGGCGGGTAGGCGGAGAGCGCCTCGGCGTCGGTCGCGAGCCGCACGGCGTCGGTCTGTGCCGTGTCGTCCCGGCCCGCGTCCTCCTGGACCGGGAGCATGGCCCGCAGCGCCCGGAGCACGTCCCGGGTGTCCCCGGGGAGCTCCTCCTCCCGGCTGGCGACCTCCCCCGCCCACCGGGAGGCGTCCTCGTACCTGCCGCGGAGCACCCAGTACCAGCTCAGGGCACGGGTCAGGCGGGCGGCCACCGCCGTGTCCCCCCGTTCCGACACGTACCGGAGCACCGCCATGACGTTGTCGTACTCCTCGTCCAGGGAGCGCAGCGCCTCGGCCTGTCCGCGCCCGAGCAGTTCCCCGGCGGCGTCCTCGACCAGCTCCGTGTGGTGGGCGACGGCACCGGCCCACGCGTTCTCCGACTCACCGGACTCCAGCAGCCGTTCGCGCGCGTACGCCTGGGTCGTTTCGAGGAAGCGGTAGCGGGTCCGGCCCTGCGGGGATCCGGCGGTGCGCAGCAGCGACCTGTCGCTCAGGCCCGCCAGCAGGAACGGCACGTCCTCCGGGGTGACGCCGCTGCCCGCGCAGACCGCAGCGGCCGCGGACTCCGTCACACCGCCGGGGAGCACCGACATCCGGCACGCGACGGTGCGCTCCTCGTCGGTCAGCAGGTTCCAGCTCCACTCCAGGACGGCGCGCAGGGTGCGGTGCCGGTTCGCGACCGGCCTGCGGGTGGTGGACAGCAGCGTGAAGCGCTCCTCCAGGTGACGGGAGATCTCCCGGAGGGACATCGCCCGGGTCCGCGCCGCGGCCAGTTCGATGGCCAGCGGCAGCCCGTCGATGCGTCGGCAGATCTGCGCCACCGTCCCCGTCGCCTCGTCGTCGAACACCAGGCCCGGGCTGGTCAGGGAGGCCAGTTCGACGAACATGGCCACGGCGGTGGACTGCCGGGGGTCCCCTTCGGGGAGCCCGAGCGGGTCCAGGGAGATCAGCGCCTCCCCGTTGACCGCGAGGGGTTCGCGACTGGTGGCGAGCACCCGCAGCTGCGGGCAGTGCGCGAGCAGGCCCACGAGCACCGCGGCGACGTCGTCCACCAGGTGCTCGCAGTTGTCCAGGACCAACAGGGCCCGGCTGCCGGAGAACGCGGAGAGCACCTGGGACAGGCGGCTGGGTCCCGGGTCCTGGCCGACCGCGAGCGAACCGCCGCCGACACCGACGGCGTCGGCCAGCGCGTCGACGACGCCGTTCCTGTCGCGGACCACCGCCAGCTCCACGAAGTGGACCGGGCGGTCGCCGCCCTCGTCGCGGGAGGCGAACTCGGCCGCGGTACGGGTCTTGCCCACGCCGCCGGGGCCGAGGAGGGTCACCAGCCGGGTGCGCCCGAGCAGGGAACCGATCGATTCGAGCTCCCGCTCACGCCCGAAGAACCGGGTGAGGTAGGGGTTGGACCAGCCGTGCCGGGGCGGCGCCACCGCGCGCAGGATGTTCGTGTGGAGTTCACGGAGCCATGGCGCGGGCTCCGTCCCCAGTTCCTCGGCAAGCGTGGTGCGCAGGCGCTCGTAGGCGGCCAGGGCCTCGCCGTCGCGACCGCTCCGCTGCAGGGCCAGCACCAGCAGGCCGTGACAGCGTTCCCGTAGCGGGTGGGCGTCGCACACGGCCCGCAGCTCCGGCACCGGATCACCCTTGTCTCCGGCGCGGATCCCGCTCTCGATCAGGTCCTCGGTGGCGCTCAGGCGCAGTTCGGCCAGCCGTTGGCGCTCGGTCTCGGCGAAGCGCCCGCGCACGTCCACCAGGGGTTCGTCGCGCCACAGATCCAGGGCACGGCGCAGTGTCTCGGCCGCCCCGTGGGGGTCGTGGCCGCGCAGCAGGGCCCCGCCCCGGACGGCCAACTGTTCGAAGACGTGCGAGTCGACCTCTTCGGACGGGACGTCGAGCACGTACCCGCCCGGCACCGCCACCGGTCCGAGGTCGGTGACGCCCCGGTCACGCAGGTGGGACCGGGCCCTGGAGGCCAGCCGCTGGACGGTGCTGCGACCGCCGTCCGGCGGGGCCCCGTCCCACAGGTCCTCCAGCAGCGCCCCGGTGGGCACCACCTGTCCCGGGGACAGCGCCAGTCGGGCCAGCAGGGACACCACACGCCCCCCGGGCACGGTCATCGGCCGCCCGTGACCGTCCCGAACCCCGAAGGACCCCAGCATCTCTACGCGCATAACCCGAACCTGCCAGACCGGCACCGGCCTCACAAACGCCCTCGGTACCGCGTCAGCTCCGGTCGCCCCGGAGGACCGACCGGAACGGTCCCGCCGGGGTCCCGGGGAGGGCTACTCGACCCGGGCCCCGCGGCGGCGGGCGACCTCGTAGAGGGAGACCCCCGCGGCGACGGAGGCGTTCAGGGACTCGGCGCCGCTGATCGGAATGCTCGCGACCACGTCGCAGGACTCACGGACCAGGCGGGAGAGCCCCTTGCCCTCGGAGCCCACGACCACCACCAGCGGACCGGTGGCCAGTTCGAGGTCGGGCAGCCGGGTGTCGCCGTCGGCGTCCAGCCCGGCGACGAACAGCCCGGCCTTCTTGTAGGACTCCAGGGTGCGGGTCAGGTTGGTGGCCTGGGCGACGGGCAGTTTGGCCAGGGTTCCGGCGGAGGTCTTCCACGAGGACATGGTCACGCTGGCGGCGCGCCGCTCCGGGATGAGCAGGCCGTGCGCGCCGAAGGCGGCGGCCGAACGCGCGATGGCGCCCAGGTTGTGCGGGTCGGTGACCCCGTCCAGGGCGACGATCAGCGGCGGGGTGTCCGAGGCCAGCGCCTTGTCGAGAAGGCCCTCGGCCGCCCAGTACTGGTAGGGGCGGACCTGGAGCACGATGCCCTGGTGGGTGGCGCCGGGCAGGCCGTTGCTCTCACAGCGGCGGTCCAGGTCGGTGCGGTTCACCTCGACGACGTCGACGCCCTGGGAGCCGGCCAGCTTGGCGGCCTCGTTGACGCGGTCGTCGGGGTCGAGGCTGTTGGCCAGGAACAGGCGGATCGCGGGCATGCCCGCGCGCAGCGCCTCGACGACCGGGTTGCGCCCGATCAGCAGGTCGGAGTTGTCGGGGCGGTTGGGTGAGCGCTCCTTGCGGGGGCTGTCCGAAGCCGCGTCCGGACCTCCGGTCCTGGCGCGCTGCTGCTTGGCGGTCTTGGACCGCTGCTTGCCGTCGTACCAGTGCCGCTGTTCCGCGGGCAGGGTGCCGCTCTTGGGCTCCAGGGAACGACGGTTCTTACCGCCGCTGCCCTTGGTCGGGCCCTTCTTGCTCTTCTTCGCCGGCATGGTCGCCGCCTCCCGATACGTGTTGCGAGCATGCCGGAAGCGCTCTTCCGGCCGATGGGGTAGCCGCGACGCCGATGGGCGGCGGCAAACTCCCAGCCTAGTGCCGACGCGCTACCACACGCGTCGTCCGCGGCGGCGGGGCCCGGCCGGGCGGGCCTACGGCCCCCGGGGACGGTCCCGCTCCGGGGCCGTCCCCGGGCTCTCAGCTGCGGCGCAGGTCCCAGCGCGGACCCTGCGGCGTGTCCTCCACCACCACCCCGGCCTCGGCGAGCTGGTCGCGGATGGCGTCGGCGGCGGCGTAGTCCTTGCGGCCGCGCGCGGCCTGGCGCTGTTCGAGGGCGACCGCCACGAGGGCGTCCACGACCTCGGTGAGGCCCTGGTCGCCGCCGGAGGCCCACTGCTCGCTGAGCGGGTCGAGGCCGAGCACTCCGAGCATGGTGCGCAGTTCCGACGCGAGTTCCTGGGTCCGCTCCTTCTCCCCGGCCCCCAGGGCGGTGTTGCCCTCCCGGACGTGGCCGTGGACCACGGCGAGCCCCTGGGAGACCCCGAGGTCGTCGTTGAGCGCCTCGGTGAACTCGGCGGGGACGTCGGCGGCCGGGGTGACGGCGCCCAGCACCTCGACGGCCCGGGTGAGGAAGCCCTCGATGCGCTGGTAGGCGGTCGCGGCCTCCTGGAGGGCGGCCTCGGAGTAGTCGATGGTGGAGCGGTAGTGGGCCTGGCCGAGGTAGTAGCGCAGTTCCACCGGGCGGACCTTCCGGACCATCTCCGGGATCCGCATCGAGTTGCCGAGCGACTTGGCCATCTTCTCGCCGCCGACCTTCAGCATGCCGTTGTGCAGCCAGTACTGGGCGAAGCCGTCGCCCGCGGCGCGCGACTGCGCCTGCTCGTTCTCGTGGTGCGGGAAGACCAGGTCGAGCCCGCCGCCGTGGATGTCGAAGCTCGGGCCCAGGTACTTGGTGGCCATGGCGGAGCACTCCAGGTGCCAGCCGGGGCGGCCGCGGCCCCAGGGGGTGTCCCAGCTGGGCTCACCCGGTTTGGCTCCCTTCCACAGGGCGAAGTCCCGGGGGTCGCGCTTGTCCCGGTCCGGGTCGGAGTCGGCGGACTCCACGACCTGGTCCAGGCGCTGGTTGGAGAGTTCGCCGTAGGCGGGGTGCGAGCGCACGTCGAAGTAGACGTCACCGGAGCCGTCGTCGGCCGCGTAGGCGTGTCCGGCGTCGATCAGTCGCCGCATCAGTTCGACCATCTCCGGCACGTGGCCGGTGGCGCGCGGCTCGACGGTGGGCGGCAGGCAGCCCAGGACGTCGTAGGCCCAGCTGAAGGCGCGCTGGTTGCGCTCGCTCACCTGCCACCACGGGACGTCCTCGTCGGCGGCGACCCTGATGATCTTGTCGTCGATGTCGGTGACGTTGCGGCAGAAGGTGACCTCGTAGCCGAGGTGGGTCAGCCAGCGGCGCAGGATGTCGAAGTTGACCCCGGACCTGATGTGGCCGATGTGGGGTGGTGCCTGCACGGTGGCACCACACAGGTACAGGGACGCGCACCCCTCACGCAGCGGGGTGAAGTCGCGGACCTGTCGGGCACTGGTGTCATAGAAGCGCAGACTCACGTTGTCAAGACTATCCGCTTTCCCCTCACCGGAACATCACAAACCAGCAGGCACCGTCAACACCGTTATCCCCCGCCGCGCCCCCGCCGTGTCCGGGGGCTCTGAGGACAGTACAGAGAACTCATATGGGGTGAGCCGTATTGGGTGCTCACGCAAGTGAGATGACCCGGAATTACGGGGCGGCTTCGGCGGGGGACCAGCCGACACCCTCTGTCAATTCCGACAGGTCACTACATAACGCCCTGATCTGTCGGCGTCGGGAAGCAGCCGGAATCGGCCGGAATCTCGTGTTAGCGGCACCGCCTCGACTACGCTGCGATGACGATGGCCCCTTTCAACAAAGCCCCCGAGACAGGGACGCGTAACGGTCGGACCGCGGGTCGCGGCGCGGGAGCCGGTGCTCTCGTCGGTGGCGCCGTGTTCGTCAGTGTCATCGCCCTGTGCGCTCTCGTCCTCGCCTACCACGGCATCTACCAGTTCGCCCGGGTCGTGCACGGCGGGGACTCCCTCCTCGCGCACGTCTTCCCGGTGACCTTCACCCTGCTGGTCCTGATGGCCTTCTGGGTGAGCTACGTACTGCGGTCGGCCCCACCCGGCGACCGCCTCTGGGTGGACCTCGTCCTCATCCCCCTGCTCGTCCTCGCCGCGGCCGTACCGATGGTGCTGTACAGCAGGGGCCTGGTGGACGGCATCGCGGCCGACCACCGGGGGATCGTCGAGGTCGTGGTGGCGGTCGCTCCGCTGGCCGCGCTGTTGGTGGCCTTCCTGCTGTGGATGGCCGTACGGGCGCACATCCGCAGGCGCAACACCACCGCGCGCCCCCGCCCGCAGCCCTCCGACGACCGCACCACCGTGCTGCGCGACCGCACCGGCGCCCGAACGGAGGGGCCGGACCCGGAGGAGGCGGCCCGGGACGACCGCGACCCGGAAACGCTCAAGTCCCGCCTGCTGCGGTTGGGCTCCGATGACGACGACCGGACCGGCCCCGGTCGGCCGGAGGAGTCGGAGGAGAACGAGGAGCGCGCCGAAGGACAGACGGCCCCGCCGCTGCCCGCCCGTACCTCCACGCTGCGCCGGGACCGCGCCGAGCAGGAGGAGGGGGAACGCCGCGAACGCGAGGACCTCGAACAGGCCGAGCGGGAGCGCGAGGAGCGCGAGGCCGCGGAGGAGCGCGAACGGGCAGAGCAGGCAGAGCGGGCCGAGCGTGAACGGACCTCCGCCGAGGCCGGGTCCGTGGACCGCGTCGAGCGGACCGGGGACCCGGAGGGCCCGGACGAACCCTCGGTGCCCGCCCTCCCGCTCCCCCGCCGGTCCCGTGACGGCGGCAACCCGATCAAGCGCGCGGCCGAGGAGCCTCCGGTGGTACCCGGCGCGGCGGCCCCCGCCCCGGAAGAGGCCTTCACCCCCGAACCCGGGATCGGGACCGGTTCCGCTCCGGACCCGCGGACCGAACGGTTCGCCGTGGTCCCCGAGCACCTGGCCGACGAGGGCTTCGAGCACGATTCACCGGTCGCCGACCCCAGCACGGACGAGGCCGAGGCGCCGGTGCCCGCACCTCCTGCCGCAGAACCCCCCGGCGTCCCCGAACCGGCGCCCGCACCCGTCGCCGGGGCGGAGCCGACAGATCCCGGGGAAACTGTTTCGGAGGAGGCTGTCTCGTGGCGGACCTGGCCCGAAACCAGCGCCGAGGACGAACCCGAGGCGGATCCTGCACCGGGAGCCGACCCGGGGTCCGGGAACCGGGTCACGCCGGACGAACCGGAGGCCGAACCTCTGTGGGAACCCCCGTCCGACGACGGCGTTCCCTCAGCCCTGGCCGACTACGTGCCACCGGTGTGGACCCCGCCCGAGGACGACGGCCCCGTCGAGCCCGCTTCCCCGGCCGAGAGGGTGTCCGAGACCTCAGCGGAGGGAACCCCGGCCCTGGACCACGACACCGGGCCCGACGTGCGCGCCGCCTTCCGCTTCGACGCGGTGCCGCCCGGTGCTGCGGCCCCCGAGCCGGAGCCGCTGCCCGAACCCGAACAACTGCCCGCCCAGGACCTCGAACCCGAACCCGTCCCGGAACCGGAGCGGGCGGCGGGGCGTGAGGCGTTCCCGGAGCCGGAGCACGAACCGGTGGCGGAGCCGACCGCACGGGCCCGGCCCGAGCCGAGGCAGCCGGTGGAGAAGCGCCCGATGGTCCTCAAACCGAAGCGCCCGCCCCTGTCGGACTTCGCCTCCGGCCCGCCCTCCCGCCGGGTGCGCAGCGAGCCCCTGCCGCCGGACGAGCGCTGATCCCGGTCGGGCACCGGCCCGACGGAGTCGCCGGAACCGACGCCGTGCGCGCGGCCCGGGGCCACCGGGCCCGCCCCTGAGCCCGCGGACGTCCCGTGGGCGGGGCGGGTACACGCCCCAGGACGCACGCGGGCGGCCGGGCACCGATCCTCCGGTGCCCGGCCGCCCGGGTGTACGCGTGTCAGCCCCGTGGCGCGCACAGGGCCGTGGCCACGGCCGCGATGCCCTCACCGCGGCCGGTGAGGCCCAGACCGTCGGTGGTGGTCGCCGAGATGCTCACCGGCGCACCCACGACCGCGGAGAGGGTCTTCTCCGCCTCGTCGCGCCTGGGTGCGAACTTGGGCCGGTTGCTGATGATCTGGACGGCCACGTTGCCGATCTCGAAACCGGCCCCGCGCACCCGCGCGACGGTCTCGGCGAGGAGTGCGGCGCCCGAGGCGCCCTTCCACCGCGGGTCGGAGGTGCCGAAGTTGGATCCGAGGTCGCCGAGCCCGCAGGCGGACAGCAAAGCGTCGCACGCCGCGTGGGCGGCGACGTCACCGTCGGAATGGCCGCTCACACCATCTTCTCCCGGCCATTCCAAACCGGCGAGAAAAAGTGTTCGTCCAGGAGAAAACGGGTGGACGTCGGTTCCGACGCCCACCCGAGGCATTTTCGTCATGAATTACGTGATTCCGCGACTATCAGTTCGTCAGAACCTCGTCGAGGAGGGCTTCCGCCTTGTCCTCGTTGGTCTTTTCCGCGAGTGCGAGTTCGCTGACGAGAATCTGCCGGGCCTTGGCCAGCATCCTCTTCTCGCCCGCGGACAGGCCGCGTTCCTTGTCCCGACGCCACAGGTCCCGGACCACCTCGGCGACCTTGTTCACGTCGCCGGAGGCCAACTTCTCCAGGTTCGCCTTGTAGCGCCTGGACCAGTTGGTGGGCTCTTCGGTGTGAGGTGCGCGCAGCACCTCGAAGACCTTGTCCAGGCCTTCCTGCCCCACCACGTCACGAACGCCGACATCCTCGGCGTTCGCAGCCGGCACGCGTACCGTCAGATCGCCCTTGTCAACCCTCAGAACGAGGTAGGTTCTGTCCTCGCCCTTAATGGTGCGAGTCTCGATCGCTTCAATACGAGCAGCCCCATGATGGGGGTAGACAACAGTGTCGCCGACCTTGAAAGCCATGTGACAGGTACCCCTTCCGCTACCACAAGGATACCATGAATCCATGACTTAACGTACCTATTAGGTTTGCGAACACGCAGGTCAGACCACACTTTTTAGGGCTTGACAAAGTGTACCCGAGGAGTCTCGGACAACTGGCCGGAGTGGGCCGGAGGAGGCCTCCACCCCCGCTGGCCAGCCGAAGCGCGTTCCCCCGGAGGGCGTTTCGGGGGTAGGGTTCGCACCCGCCCGAACACCCTCCGCGAGGGCTCGGAGCGATATAGGTCACAATTTCGGATCGGGTTGACCCGGCCGTGACCCGCCCGCACCCCGAGGCCGCCCGGGCCGCCGTTTCCGGTCAGGCCTCGGGCTCGTAGTCCTCGCTCTTCTCCCCGGTGACCATGTAGACCAGGTTGTCCGCGACGTGCACCGCGTGGTCGCCGAAACGCTCGTAGAACCGGCCGACCAGGGTGACGTCCATGGTGGCCTCCACCCCGTACTCCCACCCCGGGGCGAGGATGCGCTGGAGCAGCTTGCGCCGCAGCCGGTCCATCCTGTCGTCGTCCTTGTCCAGTTCCAGGGCGGTGTCGGCGTCCCGCTCGGTGATGACCTCACCCGCCTTGGTGACCAGCAGCTCCGCCTGGTGGCCCATCTCCAGGACGATCGAGCGGACCGGCTTGGGGATCGCCGAGTCCGGGTGGCGGCGCCTGGCGATCTTGGCCAGGTGGACGGCGTGGTCGCCCATCCTCTCCAGGTCGCCGCGCATGTACAGCGAGGTGATGATGGTCCGCAGGTCGGAGGCGACGGGCTGCTGCCGAGCCATCAGGCTGAAGGCGGTGTCCTCGATCTCCTGGTCGAGCTGGTTGATCGCCTCGTCGCCCGAGATCACCTCCTGTGCCGCGTTCAGGTCGCTGTCCAGCAGGGCCGTGGTGGCACGCGCGACGGCGTGCCTGGCGAGCCTGGTCATCTCGACGAGGCGTTCGCTCAGGCTGTCAAGGTCCTCATGGTAGGTATCGCGCATGTCGTCAATGCTCCCAGTCTGTGTTTGAAGAATCGGCCAAGGTTCGGTGAACGATGGAAGAACCTCGGTTGTGTCGCATGCCCTGACCGGGTAAAGCCCCAGTCCGCACGTTTACGATCGAATCGTGCAAGGGGAACTTCTCGCCGCTGTCGTCGGCATCATCGGGCTCGTCGCGGGCGTCGCCATCGGCGTCGTCGCCGCCAGCCCTCTCTTCCGTACCCGGACCGCGCGTGAGGAGCCGCCGTCACAGCGACACGACGGCAGCACGCTCCCGCCCGGGATCGCCGAGGTCCTGTCCGCGCTTCCCTCCTCCGCCGTGGTCCTGGACTCCGGTGACAGGGTGCTGCGCGCCTCCTCGGCCGCCCGGGCCTTCGGCATCGTACGGGGCGAGGAACTCGTCATCGGCGAACTCCTCACCCTGGCCCGCAAGGTCCGGCGGGACGGGGTGATCCGGGAGACCGACATCGAGGTGGCCGTACGCAAGTTCGGGCCCGACGCCACCTCCTTCGCCGTGCGGGTCGCCCCGCTGGGCGGCACCGGCCTGGTGCTGGTGCTGGCCGAGGACCAGACCGAACACCGCCGGGTGGAAGCGGTCCGCCGGGACTTCGTGGCCAACATCTCCCACGAACTCAAGACCCCGGTGGGGGCGCTGTCCCTGTTGGCGGAGACCGTACAGGACGCCAGTGACGACCCCGAAGCCGTGCGCCGGTTCACCGAGCGCATGCAGACCGAGGCCTCCCGGCTCACCGCCGTCATCCAGGACCTCATCACGCTCTCCCGCATCCAGGGCGCCGAACCCATCGCCGAACCCGCTCCCGTGGAACTCGGCTCGGTCGTCGAGGAGGCGATCGACACGGTGCGCATGCCCGCCGACGCGAAGGGGATCGAGCTGGTCGGCAGCGGCGCCGAGGGGGTGACGGTACTGGGCGACGAGGCGATGCTCGGCACCGCCCTGCGCAACCTCATCGCCAACGCCGTGGCCTACAGTCCGAAGAAAACGCGGGTCGCGGTGTCCGTGGAGGTCTCCCGGTCCACCGTGGACATCAGTGTCGCGGACCAGGGAATCGGCATTCCGCAGCAGGACCTGGAGAGGATCTTCGAGCGGTTCTACCGTGTGGACGCCGCTCGGAGCCGGGCCACCGGTGGTACCGGTCTCGGCCTGGCCATCGTCAAGCACATCATGACCCACCACCGTGGAGAAGTGACCGTGTGGAGCAAGGAGGGGTCGGGGTCGACGTTCACACTGCGTCTGCCCAGACCCGAGAGCCGGGAGCTCGACGCGTCCCGGAACGACAACCACCAGGAGACGGCACAGTGACGCGCGTACTCGTAGTAGAGGACGAAGAGTCCTACAGCGACGCCCTGTCTTACATGCTGCGCAAGGAGGGCTTCGAGGTCGCGGTGGCCCCCACCGGCACCGTCGCTCTGGAGACCTTCGACCGGACCGGCGCCGACCTGGTGCTGCTGGACCTGATGCTGCCGGGGCTGTCGGGCACCGAGGTGTGCCGGACCCTGCGGCAGAAGTCCAACGTCCCCGTCATCATGCTGACCGCCAAGGACTCCGAGATCGACAAGGTCGTCGGTCTGGAGCTGGGCGCCGACGACTACGTGACCAAGCCGTTCTCCTCACGCGAGCTCGTGGCGCGGATCCGCGCGGTGCTGCGCCGCCGGGGCGAGGACGAGGTCGTGCTGCCCGCCGCGCTGGAGGCCGGTCCCGTCCGGATGGACGTGGAGCGGCACGTGGTGACGGTGCGCGGCGACAGCGTGCAGCTTCCGCTGAAGGAGTTCGAGCTGCTGGAGGTGCTCCTGCGCAACGCCGGGCGGGTGCTCACCCGGATGCAGCTCATCGACCGGGTGTGGGGCGCCGACTACGTCGGTGACACCAAGACCCTCGACGTGCACGTCAAGCGGCTGCGCGCGAAGATCGAGGAGGACCCGGGCAACCCGAGGTACATCGTCACGGTGCGCGGCCTGGGCTACAAGTTCGAGCCGGTCACCGTCGAGGTCGAATAGCCCGGGCACGGGAGATCCCCCTCCGGATTCCCCGTTCCGGTCCTCCTTCGAGTTCCGACTCCCGTGTCCCGGGCGGTGGCCGCTCCACCCCCGGGACCCCTGTTCCCCGACTTCTCCGGACCCCGCGGGCCGTCGGCACGGCCCGTTCTCCGCCATGCCCGGAGAAGGGCCGGGTCCCGTCGCTGCTCCGGCGGCCCAGCGTGCCCGCTGCAGCTACTCACCGGTTAATTCGCCCCTCGCCGTAGCTTCGGGAGAACTGGGCCGTCCTGCCCGCCCCCTTCTCGGACCGGCTGTAGTGCCTGCTCCATCTGAAGGCCCGGTCCTGCCGCGGCTGCGTCACAGGGTACGGACCGTGAGCACCAGTGGATCTCGGACACCGTGCTGCGCGCCGGCCTCAGCCAGAAACGCGATCAGCCATCCCAGAGCGTCCAGGGACCACTCGGCAAGGGTTCCGTGAACGGTCACGCAGTGGTGGCCGGGGCCGTTCCACAAGTGGTCGGCGATGCCGGGGACCAGTCCCGCGGCCTCGTCGGCGTCCCCTCTCGCAGGTGTGGGGTCGCACGAGAAGACGCCCTGTTCGAAGGTGCGCATCCACGCCAGCATCCCGGGGGCCGCATCGACGATGGAGGGCACCTGCCCGCCGTCCAGGATGACCTGGACCCGCCGGGCCAGGCGCGAGTCGGTGTCGGCGAGCCAACCGGCTTCCTGGAGCAGACTCAGCACGGTCGGTGTAACTGTGCCCCCCGCCTCGGCACGGATCGGCACGGGCACGAGGATCTGCAGCGCCCGCAGGTTCAAGACGCCGATCCGTGCCGCGACGTCGCCGGCGCAGGACAGGAACGGCTGGGTCGGCAGCGGCCGCTCGGCCGCCGCCGACCCGGTCAGCGACACCTGGAACCAGAGCTTGCGTGTCATAGGACCTGGGGAGTCCGCCTCGTCGTCCTGGCCGGCGTCGTTCATGCCCCACAGGCCGCCGTGGGCGTCGGGCGCGGCATCGGTGAGCCAGGCCATCGCCGAGGACCGGGCGAAGAACAGGCTGTAGGCATCGGAGGCGTCGGTCTCTGGGTCGTGCCAGGGATGCACCGCGAGTTCTCCGTGGAGTGCCGCCAGCATCGTGTCCTCACCCATACCCGGTGCCTCCTTCAGGTTCCCTCAGTGCTCGCAGTTGATGTCGCGGGTGGGGGTGGTGAGCTTGTTCGGCAAGTCGATCACTCCGATCCCCTTGCCGACGCGGCGACGAGACAATCGAACGGGGCCGCCTTCGGACACAATCAGCAATGAGATTACTACCCATGGCGATATAACGAGCAGTGATCACGCACCGAGGACCCCAGCCCCTTGCGTCCCGGCCACCGCTGTGGCAGGCAACCCGGCGGAGCACCGCGGCTCATTCCACGCCTGGAGGTGGACCCCGGGGCGTCGGAGTTCGCCCCGTGGCCGACCTGTCGGCCTGGCGGCTTCGTCAGAGTTGGCCGCTCGGACACCGCGCTCCGGCTCCCCGGGCCCGTTGACGGGCCTGCGGGTCAACGGGACCCGCCATGCCCGGGCCCCGTCAGGCCCGGGCGTACCTCTCCACTGCGCGGGCCAGCACCCGGCAGGCGCGCCGTAGTTCCCCGCGGTCCGCGGACCCGTAGCCGATGACCAGCCCGTGCACGGTCGGTGCTCCGTGGCTGGTCCGGCTGGTGTCCTCCACCAGGACCCCCTCCTCCGCTGCCGCCCTGATCACGGGGGCCACCGCCGCCTCGGGCAGGCGCAGCAGTACGTGCAGCCCGGCCGTGTCCCCGGTCAGCCGGGGGCCGAGGTGTTCGACGAGCAGGGAGCGCCGTCGGGCGTACTCCAGGCGCATCCGGCGCAGGTGCCGGTCCAGGTCCCCGCGTTCGAGCAGGAGGGCCGTGGCCGCCTGGGGCGGGCCGCTGGTGCGGTCGGACAGCTCGGTCCGGGCCCGGACGAGGCGCTGGAGCAGGGCTGGTTCGGCGACGATCCAGCCGATGCCGAGGTCGGGGTCGAGGGTCTTGGAGAGGGTGCCGAGCAGGACGACCCGCTCGGGGTCGAGGCCGTACAGGGCTGGCAGGGGCGCCACGTCGTAGCGGAACTCGGCGTCGTAGTCGTCCTCCACCACCAGGGCTCCGGTCCGGCGGGCCCAGGCCAGGAGCCGTTCGCGACGGGGCAGGGGAAGGCGTCCGCCCAGCGGGTACTGGTGGGCGGGCGTGGTGTAGACGACGGAGAGGTCGTCCGGCAGGTCCTCGGTCCGGATGCCGTCGTGGTCGACGGGGCAGGGCACGATCTCCGCGCCCCGGGCGGCCAGGATGCTGCGGGCCCTGCCGTAGCCGGGGTCCTCCACGCCGGCGCGGATCCCCGGTCCGAGCACGGCGCCGACCAGGTCGAGGCCGTTGCCGGTGCCCCGGGTGACCAGGATGTTCTCCGGGCCCACCCGGACGCCGCGGGTACGGCGCAGGTGTTCGGCCAGGAGTGCGCGCAGCTCGGGTCGGCCCCGGGGGTCGGGGGCGTCCGAGGGGGGTTGTTCGGCCGCGTGCCGCCAGGCCCTGCGCAGGGCCGCCCGGTCGTGGCCGTGGACCCAGGGTGCGCCCGGCAGGAGGTTGACCACGGCGTCCCGGCGCAGCTGCTCGCGGGAGGGGTGGCCGCGCACGGTCTCCGCCTCCCGTTGGGGCCCCGCCCGCCGTTCCGGTGCGGCGGGGAGCCCTTCGCGCCGGTCCGGGAGGGGCTCGTGTTCGGCGACGAAGGTGCCCGAGCCGTGGCGGCCGTCGAGCCAGCCCTCCGCGTAGAGCTGCTGGTAGGCGTCGGTGACGACGGTGCGGCTCACCCCGAGCTGGGTGGCGAGGGCCCGGCTGGAGGGCAGCCGTTCACCGGCGCGGAGCGCTCCGGAGGACATGGCCTCGCGGAGTTCGCCGGAGAGCTGGGCGGTGAGCGGGACGGTTGCGGAACGGTCGAGGCGGACCGGGGGCTCGGTGACGTGTCGGGGCAAAGTGGTCTTTCGCTTCCTGCAAGAAGTGGCCATGGTTCGGATATCCACTTCTGTCTACGGTAGTCGCATGCTCTCCACCACCGAACGCACACGACTCAAGCGCGCCAAGCACAAGGCCCGGACCGACCGCGGTGAACTGTACGACCTCCTCGACGAGGGGCTGGTCTGCCACCTGGGCGTGGTCGTGGACGGCTCCCCCCGGGTGCTGCCCACCGGCTACGGGCGGATCGGCGACACCCTGTACCTGCACGGTTCGACCGGCGCCCGGTCCCTGCGGCCGGAGGGCGAGGTGTGCGTGACGGTGTCCCTGGTGGACGGGATCGTGCTGGCCCGGTCCGGCATGCACCACTCGGTGAACCACCGCTGCGCCATGGTCTTCGGGACCCCGCGCCTGGTCACCGACGAGGAGGAGCGCACCGCCGGGCTGCGGGCGATCACCGAGCAGCTCGCACCGGGCCAGTGGGACGTGGTCCGACGGCCCGACGCCAAGGAGATGGCGGCCACCCGGGTGCTCGCGCTGTCCCTGGAGGAGGCCTCGGTGAAGGTGCGCACGGGGCCGCCGAACGACGACCCCCAGGACCACGCCACCCCGATCTGGGCGGGTGTGCAGCCGGTCCGGACGGTGTTCGACCCGCCGGTCACCGATCCCGGCCTGGCGCACGACCTGCCCGCCCCCGAGCACGTCCTGGCCCGGGTCACCGGCCGCTGAGCGAGGACCGCCCCCGGCCGCCTCAGGCCTCGACGATGACCGTGAACGGCCCCTCGTTGGTCAGGCCCACGGACATCTGCGCGCCGAACACCCCCGTGGCCACCTCCGCGCCCTGGTCGCGCAGCTCCCTGACGACCGCGTCCACCAGGGGTTCGGCGACCGGGCCGGGGGCGGCCGCCTGCCAGGTGGGGCGGCGGCCCTTTCGCGCGTCGCCGTAGAGGGTGAACTGGCTGACCACCAGGAGCGGGGCGTTGACGTCGGAGCAGGACTTCTCGTCCGCCAGGATCCGCAGCGTCCACAGCTTCCGGGCGACCTTGCGGGCCTCCTCCCCGGTGTCGGTGTGGGTGACGCCCACCAGGGCCATCAGGCCGGGCCGGGTGATCTCTCCGACCACCTCGCCGTCCACCGTCACCGAAGCGTGCGACACCCGCTGCACGACCGCGCGCATGGGTTCCCCCTCTGTTGTTCGTTCCTGTGCCCGCCACCGGCCGTGCCGGCCCCGTGCGCCGTCTACTTCGTCCGTTGGAGCTGGTTGAGCAGCCGTGCGCGGCGCGTGCCGGCGATGACGCCGGTCAGGGTCACCACGAAGGTGTGGATGGAGTCCGCGAAGTCCTCGATCCGCCACTCGCTCGGGCCCGTGTACCAGGCCAGGCCGTCCCCGGTGAGCTCCTCGGGGCTGAGGTCGGCGATCGCGGCGGCGGCGAGGATGTTGGCCCAGCGGTCGACGTCGTCGAAGATCACCGCGTAGGGGAGGTAGCGCGAGTACAGTTCCACGCGCTGCCCGGGCGGGGCGTTCTGGGACCGGGGGCTGAGCAGGTACTCGCGGAAGCCCACGGTGTGCGCGTAGACGGAGCTGCCGAGCCTGGTCTTGGCGGGCATGTACTGGGCGCCCGCGGTGACCGCGGCGCCCGCGATGATCACGGCCAGCCCGGAGAAGGCCGCGCTGGTGAACATGGCGAGGAACCCGGTCAGCACCACCCCCGCGGTGGTGAGCAGCATCCCGGTGAGCGTCCACACGCCCCGGACCCGGTCGGGCGGGCGGGAGAACCACTTGAGCCGCACCATGTCCCGGTACAGCTCCTCGCGGGCCCGGTCGATCCGTTCCGGGAAGTCCACGGACCGGCCGGGTGAGCCCACCTCGGACAGGCGTACCGTGCGCTGGTCGCCGAAGAGGGCGTCCAGCAGCAGCCACTCGTGCGAGAGCAGGCTCCGGCCGGGCGGCCCGTCGAGGCGGACCATCCGCCAGTCCACCGAGGTGAAGTGTTCCTGCGGGAGTTCCTCCAGCCGGATGTACCCGCGCACGGCCAGGTCCAGGACCGCGCCGGTCAGGTCGGTGATGTCGACCGTCTCGTTCACGAGGGTCCCGATCTGGCCGGGGTGGACGCCGTCGGGCGGGGCGAAGCGCACGCGCCCGTGCTCACCGGAGGCCACCGGGGCGTGGTCGCCCCCCGCGGCCTCCCTGCGCAGCGCGCGTTCGTCGCGGCCGCGGACGCGGATGAGCGCCACCAGGCCGCCCACCAGGACCAGCAGCAGGAGCCCGAACGCGCTCCCGGTGGCCGGGGTGACCTGGAAGGCCGAGGCCAGCGACCAGCGGCGGGTGAGGATGGGTTCGCCCTCGGCGGTCCCGGGCGGGTAGTTGACGACGATGTCCAGCCGGTCGCTGGGGGTCATGTCGGCCTGGAGGAAGTGCGCGACGACCGCGTCCCCGCCCATGTCGGAGGCGGTGCAGTACATGGCGCTGCGGGGCTCCCCGGCGAGGCAGGACAGGGCCTCGGGCGGCATGGGCGCGGTGACGGTGACGTCCGTGGACCGAACGGTGTGGCTGTAGGCGCCCACGGCCCGCCACTCCAGTTGGACGCCCTGGGCGACCTCGCTGACGGTGCCCTCGACCCGGTAGCCGAGCTCCACCCCGCGGGTACCCCCGGTGGGGATGTGCACGAGCAGGGCGCCGTCGGTCTCCTCGGTCTCGATCTGGAGGGCGGCGCCGTCGGAGTCGACCGCCGAGATCCCGCCGATCTCGAACCTGCGGTCGTGGTCGGTGTCATAGAGCATGGTGGCTGTGAGGGCCCGGGTGAACTCCTCGGGGGCCGGACCGTCGAAACGGATGGACTCCTCACCGCGCAGCACGCCCGACTGGTCCAGTTCGAGGCGGATGTCGTTGGTGATGATCTGGTCTGTGGTGGAACGGTGGGCTGTGACCGCCGGTTCGCGCCCCGGTACTGTGGTCTCCGGTGCGGCCGCCGTCGCCGCGTGCGCCTCTCCTCCCGGCCACGCCACGGCGACCACCGGGACCAGCGAGGAGAACACGAGTAGGGCCGTCGCCAACACGACGGCCTGGCGCCAGGAGCCGACCCACCACATGTCGCGAGAGCCTATCCGGTCCGCACACGGACCGTGCCCACAGGGCGCCCACAGTGGCGTCGCGTGCCGGTGTTCCACGAATGCGCCCGCCTGTCCCCCGGGCGTACCAGACAGCTCCCCGGGCGCACCGCGCCTCCCCCTGCGCGCGGGTCCGGTTCCGTGGTGAGGGCCCGGCGGCCCGGCCCTGACGCGGACCCGTGGGCGGAGCGCCCCGGCTTCCTCCAGCGGATGGGGGTGGGCGCCTCCCTGTCCCTGGGCACGGGCCTGGCCGCGGTCGGGTTCACCGGGTTCCTGGCGTTCTCGGCGCTGCTGCCGTCGGCCCAGCCCGCCTGGGGGAACCCGCTCGGCCCGGCCCCCGGCCAGCTGCTGGCCGGGGACGACGGCGACGCCCCCTCCGAGGCGGAGCGGGTGTCGGTCGATGACCCGCTCGGACGGAACCCGCTGTACGTACCCGGCGAGCTGGGCGAGGTGACCTGTACCCCGCCGGCCATGGACACCGAGGACCCGGAGTCGATGGAGGCGTTCGTGCACGCCATCGCCGACTGCCTGGACCAGGCGTGGGGGGAGTACTTCGAGGAGGCCGGCGTCCCGTTCTCCTCCCCCAACCGCGTGTACTGGCACGCGGAGGGGCACAGCCCGTGCGGGCCCTTCCCCAGCGAGGGCACCGCGGCCTTCTACTGCCAGGCCAACCAGGGCCTCTACCTGGGGGTGGAGGACATCGTGGCGGCGTCGGCCGGCAACGACGCCCCCGAGGCGTACACGTTCCTGCTCAGCCACGAGTACGGCCACCACGTGCAGGGGCAGTCGCGGATACTGGCCGAGTTCCGCACCCTGCGGGCCGACTCCGGCGATGAGACCGCCCAGGAGCTGACCCGGCGCAAGGAGCTCCAGGCCAACTGTCTGGGCGGGGTGTTCGTCGGCGCCTCCGAGGAGTCGCTGGGTTACGGAGCGTCCGAGCGGGCGAACATCCTCGACGACGTCGGGCGGCGCTCCGACCGGTCGGGCACGAGCACGCACGGGTCGGTGGAGAACGGGCGGCTGTGGACCGCGCACGGTCTGGACCGTGTGGACCCGGCGTCCTGCAACACCTGGGAAGCCCACGAGGAGCTGGTGCGGTGAGCGGTGACCTGGGCCGCGGCGGCCCCGGCGGCCCCGGTTCCGGGGGTTCCGGGTTCGACGGGACCGGATTCGACGGGGTCGGCCCCGGGGGTTCGGACGTCCCCGCCCGCCTCGCCCACTCCCGCAGGGCCCACCGGACCAACCGGCGGGTGTTCGGTGCGGTGTGCGGCCTCCTGGTGGCCCTGCTGGCGCTGTCGTTGCTCTCCTGGACCACCGTCGGCGACAGCGGTCCCGACACGGGCACGGTGGCCGGGCAGGCGGGCGACGAGGGGGACGACAAACCCGGCCAGGGCGGCCTCGTCGAGGACACGCCCAGCGGCCAGCGGGGGCTGCCCGGCACCACCGTGCCCGACCGGCCCGTCGGGCGCACCGCCCTGGTCTCGAACCCGCTGTACGACACCGGGAGGCTGAGCCCGCTGCCGTGCCCGGTCCCCGAGCTGGATGTGGAGAGCGCCGAGTCCATGGACGGGTTCCTGCACCGGGTCGCCGACTGCCTGGACGACGTGTGGCGGACCCAGTTCGAGCGGGCCGGCATCCCGTTCACCCCGCCGGAGCGGGTGTTCTGGGACGAGCCGGGGGTGAGCCCGTGCCGCGCCTACCCCTCGGCCGCGGGGGCGTTCTACTGCAGTGCGAGCGGCGCCGTCTACATCGGCACCTCGGACGTGGTGGAGAAGTGGAACGGCTCGGAGGAGAGCGTGGTCTACGCGTCGCTGCTGGCCCACGAGTACGCCCACCACGTGCAGGGCGAGTCGGGGCTGCTGGAGTACTACCACGAGCAGCGCCAGCTGGAGGAGGACGACGCGGGCCGCAACTCGTGGACGCGCCGCAGCGAACTCCAGGCGAACTGCCTGGCGGGTGCGTTCCTGGGGTCGGTGCGGGTGAGCTACCCGTTGGGTGAGCAGGACCTGTCCGCGCTGCTGGACGACGCCTCGGCCACCGCGGACCGCGAGGACGGGCCGGAGGAGGAGCGCACGCACGGCTCCTCGGACAACAGTGTGCGGTGGACGCGGACCGGCTGGGACGAGCAGTCCCCGGGGGCCTGCAACACCTGGGACGTGGACGACGAGGACCTGGTCGGCTAGCGCGCCCTCCCCGGGGCGGGCCCCGCCCCGGGTTCGTCCACAACCTCACGATGACCAGTGCCCCGTCACCACTTTGCGTGGCAGGATGCTGACATGCCGGATTCCCCCGAACCCCCCGGCTCGCACGAGCCGGTCAGCCGAACCCCCGCCCCCCGGACCCCCTGCGCCGAACCCGCCGCGGCGCCCCCAGCCGCACCCGGCCCCGACCGGGTGGAACTGCGCGTGCACGGGGTCAGCGGCGGCCAGGCCGAGGAACTGCTGGACGTGGAGCCCGCCATGCGCGTGGGCGGCGACCGGCTCGCGGGCTTCTTCCGCTGGCGCCGCGAGCGGGACACCGAGACCGTCCCCGGGGTGCGGCGGGAGATCTTCGCCTGGGGCAACCTGACCTCCGGCAGCTCCTCGCGGGCGTTCTGGCTCCTGCTGCTGCCGTTCATGATGGTCAACGTGGCGTACTGGATGCGGCCCGGCCGGATGGACCGGGACCAGACCGGGGTCCGCAGGGCCGCCAGCACCGTCTACGGGGCCGGGGTCCGCCTGCTGGCGCTGTCCCTGACCGCGCTCATCACCCTGGCCGCGGCCGGTGTCGGGATGGACCTGGTGGGCTGGCAGTGCGCCGGGCAGGGGCAGGAGTGCGTCCAGGCGCGCCCCTGGTTGGCGTTCCTGGCGTCGGCCTCCTCCCCGCTGTCCGTGCCCGGCTGGGGGCTGGTGGTCGGGGCGGTGCTGCCCGCGGCGGTGGTCGCGGTGCTGTGGCGGCTGTCCAGACGGACCGCCGCCGACTACGAGGTGGTGACCGGTCCGGTGCCGCCCGAGCACACCGAGGACGCCCCGCTCAGCCATCCGGACTTCTGGCGCAACAGCGAGATCATGGCCCGGCTGCGGTCGGCGCACATCGCGGTCGCGGTCGGCACGGTCGCGGTGCTGCTGCTGGTCCCGCCGCTGCGGTACGACCTGTCCGCGCGGGGCGGGGACGCGCTGACCGACCCCGGGGCGTGGTGGTTCGGGTTGGTGCTGGCGGTCCTGTTGGGGGCGGTGGCGGCGACGAGCACCGCGAGTGTGCTGGTGCCCGGCGCCGATCCGCGGTGGAACGCCCGGGCGGACCGGTTCTGCCGGATCCTGCGGGACGCCATGCTCGTCCTGGTGGCGGTGGTGGCGGTGTACACGGTGTGGCCGCGGCCGGGTTGGGAGGCGTCGGGGCGGCTGCCGGGCAGCGGCACCGTGCTGAACTCGCTCTTCGCGGCGCAGGGCGCGCTGGTGCTGGTGCTGCTGGTGGCGGCGCTGGTGCTGTTCTCGGTGGACCGGCCGCACGCGCGAACCGCGATGCGGGGACTGGCGGGACCGTCGACGGCGGCGCTGGGGGCGCTGCTGGGCGGCGGGTTCTCGGCGGCCCTGGTGTACCAGGGGGCGTTGTGGCTGAGCGGCTGCGGTTCGGTGAGCGCACCGGAGACGGACTGTCTGGCGCTGTCGCCGCCGACGGCGTACTCGTGGCTGCAGTTGGCGTTCGCCTTCGAGGCGGTGATCGTGCTGGTCGTGGTGGCGGTGCTGGCGCTGCGGCTGCGCGGTGCGGTGCGGGCGGAGCTGCCCGAGGTGACCTCGTTGTACTCGCGGAGCGTGCGGGACCGGCGGACCTGGGAGATCGCCCGGGCCAGAGCGGCCGGGCAGATGACCGAGGTGCTGCCCAAGGTGCTGGGGGCGTTGCTGTTGCCGGTGGTGCCGCTGATGGGGTTGGCGCTGTACTCGACGCTCACCGGGAACCTGGTCGCCGCTCCGGTGGACGCTCCGACGGTGGTGGCCGGGGAGTTCCGGGGGGTCGCCCAGAGCGCGCTGGACCTGCTGGTGGGTGTGGGTTCGATCCTGGGCGGGGCGTGTCTGGTGGCGCTGGTCTGGATCGGGCGGAGTGCCTACCGGGACCGGCCGACCAGGCAGGCCGTGGGTGCGGTCTGGGACGTGGGGACCTTCTGGCCCCGGGTGGCGCACCCCCTGGCGCCGCCGTCCTACGCGGAGCGGGCGGTGCCCCAGTTGGCGGCCCGGGTGGCGTGGATGGCCCGGAAGGGGACCGCCGTGGTGTTGTCCGGCCACTCCCAGGGTTCGGTGCTGGCTGCGGCGACGGTGTGGCAGTTGCCGAGGGACTGCCGGGGCCGGATCTCGCTGGTGACCCACGGGTCGCCGTTGGACCGGTTGTACGCGAGGTACTTCCCGGCGTACTTCGGCCCGGCGTCGTTCAGTGACCTGACGGGGAGGGTGTCGGCCTGGCGGAACCTGTGGCGGGTGACGGACGCGATCGCGGGCCCGGTGCGACGTATGGGTCCGGAGGGCCGTGGTGAGGCGGTGGTGGAGCAGGCGGAGCCGCTGCCCGACCCGCGCTGTTACGACGCGCCGCCTGGGGAGGCGCGGCGTCCGGAGGTCCTGGGGCACTCGTACTACACGAGTGATCCGGCCTACGCGCAGGCGCTGTGCGAGGTGATGCCCACGCCGCCCGGCGCGGGGAGCGGTTGAGTCCCGGGCTGGCAGGAGGATGGTCAGGTCACGGACAGTGGCGGTGGTTGCGTTCAGCGGGTGCGTCCGGCGTCCGGGCAGACGAACCGGCCGGACGAGCGCCCGTGGTCAGGGGGAAGGGGGCGGCTGCTCATCCTGCTGAGTTCTCGAACCCTCCTGCTCACGGGAGTGCTCTCGGAGAGCCGACAGCACAGCGTTCCGCGTGACGTGGTATTTCAGGTACATCCACACAGCGACGAACAGTGCGGTGAGGGCCAGGGCGGACAGTGGCTCTGCAGGCATGGCCGCAGTCTAACCTCGGCCCTTGGCAGGGTGTCTGAGTCATCTTCGCCAGCTGCACCGCATGGCCCGGTTCTCCCGAAGGCCCGGCACAGCACACACGATCCGTGAGTAGCTTCTGGCCCCTGTGGTCCTGAGCACGCACCCGTGCCGGACCTCCTCCGGTTCTCCGGCACACATCCGGTTACGTGGGCGTACGGGTTCAGCAGTGGCATGCGGTGAAGCCGCTCGCCCCGGGCGGATTCGGGTCCCCTCTTTCGCGGTGATCTTGCTACCAGGGGCAACTTCGGCGGGTGGTTTCTAGCATCTGTTGCAACGAACCTGATTCAGGGGGTAGTTGTGCCAGGTAGACGACTGTGTCGGGATGAGCGGGTCCAGATCCAGACTCTGTGGGAAGAGGGTTACACCTACGAGTACATCGGGCAGCGCATCCACCGCCCACGCTGCACCGTCT
>NZ_BMXJ01000011.1 GCF_014651695.1 Nocardiopsis terrae | reverse complement strand
TGTGGAAGCCTTGTGAGGGGTGGAGCTGACCGGTACTAATAGGCCGAGGGCTTGTCCGCTGCAGATAATTGGATGTTCGCGCACACTGTATTCACACGAAGCTTACTCGTGGTCATCGTTCCCCCTGGTGGTTTGGGGTTGAGTGGTGGTTGTGGGTGTTAGGTTTCCGTGGTGGTTGTAGCAGGAGGGTCACACTCGGT
Source organism: Nocardiopsis terrae (assembly GCF_014651695.1). GTDB lineage: Bacteria > Actinomycetota > Actinomycetes > Streptosporangiales > Streptosporangiaceae > Nocardiopsis > Nocardiopsis terrae. The sequence continues at coordinate 92,101 of NZ_BMXJ01000011.1, read as the reverse complement.
CTCATTCCGAACCCGGTCGTTAAGTCTCCTCGCGCTGATGGTACTGCCCTGTGGTGGGGTGGGAGAGTAGGTCGCTGCCACGGTTTTTCTTGAAGAGAAGGAGGGGAGGGGTCGCTGTTGTGGCGGCCTCTCCCCTCCTTCTTCTTTTTTGTGTCCTGGTTTGTGAACATGTGAATCCTTGGGGGTGGGTGCGCTTCCCGGGGTGCGCTTCCCGGAGGGGTGTTCTCCCGGGGGGTCTTCTGGCGGGGTGGGGTGGGCCCTGTTCTTGTTGCGGTGATCTTGCTACCAGAAGCGATGTCGGCGCTGAGGTTGCTTCTGGTAGCAAGATCACCGTGGCGGGGGTGGGGGTGGGGGTGGGGGTGCAGGGACCCGCCCGGGCGGCGCGGGGCACGGTCGAGTAAGGAAGATCCGAGCAATCCCTTACCTGCCGCCCCCGGTAGGGCGTGAGCGCGCTCAGCGCACGCCTGGTCGTCCGCCAGGAGCAAGGCGTAACTCGACCCATCACCACAGCACGGGCCCACAGCCCCACAGACAGGGCCGTTCGCCGGCCGCGACAGCGTGGCGCCCCTGGCGGTGGGAACATACCTGGCAGTGGGAGCACACCCGGCGGAACCCGCCGAGTACCGACCACCAGGCGACCTTGCAGTGCTGGTGCTGGTGCTGGTGCTGGTGCTGTCGGTGGGCACTGGAGCGGCCGACGTCCCCGGAACAACCCCTCGGGGCCGTCCTACCTCAGACCCGCCCCGGAGTCTTCCCCCGAGCTCGTTCGCCAGGATCGTCTCCAGGGACAGGATCAGAATCAGGGGTACGGAAAGCTGTGGGCGGAGGGGCCGGGGGCATTTCTGTAGTGCGGTTCCACTCCGGAGGACGGAAGCCGCCGGAGCGGGTTCTCGCTAGTCCTCGTCAGCTTCCGGGATTTCGATGAGCTGCCTCAACAGCGCAACGAAGTCGTCCTCGCTCATCGCCGACCAGTCCACGTGCTCGTTCATGTTCAGCGGTTTCCCCAAACTCCCGCCCCGATAAGCCTCCGGGGGCCTTATTCATTCGAGAAGTCTGGGTTAACAGCGTGTAGACGCAGGTAGAGGGGCTGGCCGGAACAGGACAGGGAAGTCAGAGCAAGGGTCTCAGAACACCGGCACCGGGCGGTCTGTGGACAGGGGTGTCCTGGTGCGTTCTGTGCCCCTCAGACGAGCTAGACGCGCTGTTGGAGGGCGCTCCTGCACTCCGGGCACCGGCAGCGCTTGTTGTACCCGGTGACGCTGCCGTGGGGCAGGGACGGGTCTCGCTGCTCGATGAGGGTCGCGTCGAGCTGCTCGCCGAAGGGCTTGAGGACGCGTGCGGTCGAGAAGACCTGCTTGGGGCTGATGTCCAGCTCTCCCGCTGCCTCGTCGATGTGCTTACCCATACGGAGTTTCGCGATGAGGCGTGATCGGGTGCTCGGGGGCATCTGGGCCTCCGCGTTCGCGATCAGCTGCTCGGCGTCGTCAAGCGGGTAGCTCATGGAGTTCCTCTATGTGTGCGGGCACGCCCGCCGGAACGGGCACCTCAAGCATCGTACGCGCTTTCTCTCCCCGGACGCCGTGCTGAGACGTAGGTGACACGGAGTCCCGGAGTCCCGAAGCCCCTGTGGCGGTGCCGGCGTGCGCCCCGCCAACCCGGGGACCCATGAGCCCGGCGTGCGCCCCACCAGCCCATCACAGTCCACCGGTCCGCCAGGACCTGACCCGTCCCGGCCTGAGGAGTGCCAGTCCTTGCGTAACCGGTGGGGCCCGAGAGAAAGGTGTCGGCCGTTCACTTTCCTGTGGCTTCCTGGTGCGCAACTCCCCGCGCGCAACTCCTGGTGCACAACTTCCGGTACGCAACTTCAGTTACCTAACGTAACAAAGGTGCTGTTCTCTCCGCGGGGATCGTGCTTGCGGACCGGCCTCTAATGCATCGAAACGGCCGCTCTTTTCTAGAAACTCATTGCTAGATGCTAGATGTCGTGTTTCGCTGGTGGCACACCCTCGACACTCTGCGTCATTGGATCAGTGTTATGACCAGCCCCACGGTCCGTCGGCGGCGACTGTCCGCCGAACTCCGCCGCCGCCGTGTGCAGGCGGGTATGACCCTCAACGACGTGGCGGAGGAGCTGGAGTGGTCTCCGGCGAAACTAGGCCACATCGAGACGGGTATCCGCAAGTGGCCGTCGGTGATGGAGATCTCCGCGCTGCTGCGGTTGTACGGGGTCACGGGAGGACAGCGCGAGGCCGTTCTGACGCTTGTCCGCGAATCGAGGCTGCGGCCCTGGTGGACCGAGTACGAGGACGTCCTCTCCTCCGCCTACGTGGGCAACGAGGCCGGAGCGGTTTCCGTGCGGACCTACGCGGGCATTCTAGTTCCCGACCTCCTCCAGACACCCGACTACACCGCGACCCTGGCGCGTTCTCTCGGCTACGGGGAGGATGCCGTCGAGCGTATGGTCGCTGCCTACCTGAAACGCCAGGAGCTCCTCGACCACGGCTCCTCGGTCCGCTACCACGCCGTCGTGGAGGAGGACGCCCTCCAACGCGTCTCAGCCGATCTGGGGCTGCTGCGCGGCCAGGCCACCAGGCTCGTGGAGCTGGCCGCCGACACCGAGCGCGTGACGGTCCGGCTTCTGCCGACCTCCGCCGGTCCGCACGCGGGCCTGGCGGGCCCCTTCTCGATCCTGGAGTTCGAGGAGGACGAGGCCGACCTCGCCTACGTCGAGGCTACCTCCGGGGGCAGATGACCTGACCGAGTAGGGCCGTCTCGGGGCGGAACGGAGGAAGAAGCCGGTGCGAATCGGTCCTCTGTGGCAGGGACCGCCCGCGGTGGCTTGCTAGTCTGCTAGGTGACAACCTCATAAAGTTGCCCGCGGAGCCCTCGCCCCAGGGCGGGTGCCCGTGTGTACGACCGGTTTTCCAACAGAGAAAGGGTCCGGACAGTGAAGAAGATCATCGTTCTGGCGCTGGTGGCCCTCGGGGCTTTCGCCGTCTACCGCAAGATCCAGGCGGACCGTGCCGAGCTCGACCTGTGGACGGAAGCCACCGCGGCCAGCGAGAGCTGATCAGCGGGTCCATTCGGCCGCCGTCAGGGGGCCGGGAGGTTTCCATGAACGGGTCGACGGTGTACACCTGCGTGTGTCACCGCGTGTCCGTTTCAGAGTGACACGAAGACGTGGGTGGGCCGACAATCCCGTGGTGCGACCCACGGCTTTGTGCTGTGTCCGGTCCCTGGTCAACCCCCGGACCCCGGGTTCTTCTGGCTCCGTGACCGGGACCGCTTCCGATGCGGGTATGCTCTGCAAGTGAACCGGGCTCAGACCCGGGTTCACGGGGCCATAGCTCAGCTGGCAGAGCGCCGGTTTTGCATACCGGAGGTCAGGGGTTCGACTCCCCTTGGCTCCACACAGGAAAACAGCAGATCAGACATAGCGTCATAGCGTGCGGGGACTCCTTCGGGGGTCCCCGTTACGCGTTTCCAGCTTCCGGTACGTGTTCGGGGAGGCCGGTCCCGGGCCACCGCCTCCACGGCCTCCCCAACCCCTGGTTCCGCCCCCAACCCCAAGCCTCTACCGCCTCCCCGCTCCACGGCTTTTCAGCGGGGCGGCGGAGCGGCGGCCGGGCCTCTGCTCGGCCGTGAGTCGCGCGGACAGCGCCCGGCAAGCGCGCGGAGGGCAAGGGGGCGCACCCGGTTCCGGAGGGGGTGCTACTGGCCTCCCTGGTGCCGCCGGCCTTCCTGGCGCCCAGCCCTCTGGTGTGGTTGGCCCTCCCGGAGCCACCGAATCCCTGGTGCGGCCTGTGCTCCGGCGGAGGCGCCACCGTCCGTCCGAGCCCCGCACGGCGCATCCTGTCCCAGCAGGCCCCGGCCCCTGCCCTCTGCCCCTGCGGGCCCCGGAGCACGTGCGTCTGGAATCACGTCCTATGAAGTATTCGTGTGAAAATCCATAAGTTGGGCTATTTGACCAGGTTCATAAGGACTCTCCTGGTCGAATCAGGAAAATTTTCTTAGGTTACTAAACGGTAGTTCTGTTTCTGGCCGTGTGGGTGGGAAATGGGTGATCTGTGGTGTTGCCCAGTGTGTCCGCCCGGGGGGTCCGCATAGCCCGATCGGGTGGGTTCGGTCGCAGATCCCCCAGTCCGGTCGAGCCTGTCGCCGTGGGGTCAGTGGCTCATGGGATGACGTGAAGCCGCAGGTCATCACGGTTTCCAGGGAATGGTCTGAGACCGACCTTTCATTGTGATTGCCAGGGGGTGCCTGTATCACATGCAGTGACTCTCCGTGTGTGTATGATGACACTTCCCCAAGAAGCAATGGTCCTACTGGGCCATATGAGAAATAGGCCTCTTGGGGCCTGTTGGTGAACTCGGACGATCCGTAGTTTCGACACCAACGACAACGAGGAACACAGCGCGCCGAAACGATCGACCCCCGAAGGCGAGCCGCGCGGCCCCCCGCCCGGCTTCGTGCACCGTCCTCGCATCGGCCAGCTGTTCCTCGTCCACCGACGGCCGTGCCGGCCGGTGGGTTCCGATCACCACACATGCTGATCTTGGGAGTGGGGCAACATGTGGAACGAGAAGATGGCGGCTCGTGCCAAGTGCCGCGAAATCGACCCCGACGCCCTGTTCGTACAGGGCGCCGCGCAGAACCGCGCCAAGCTGATCTGTAGGGGCTGCCCGGTCCGTACCCAGTGCCTGGCGGAGGCGCTGGACAGCCGGATCGAGTTCGGTGTCTGGGGAGGCATGACCGAACGGGAGCGTCGCGCCCTGCTGCGCCGGCGCAAGGACGTCACCAGCTGGTACGAACTGCTCACCAGCGCCGAACGACACTATGAGGAGGAACACGCCCAGGAGGAGCCGGTACGGTCCGGGGTGCCTGTCGTCGCCCGTCAGTGACGGGGCGGCCGCCAGGGAGGGGAGCCCGGGCGGCCGGGGGGCCGGATGCGAGGATGTTCGCGTCAGACCGTGACGGCGCGGGGGTGCACAGCGCGTCCCGACCAAAGTCGATGCCGCCCTCCTCCTTCGGGAGGAGGGTCGGATCAGGGAAGGATCAGGGACGCCCCCCATATCCGCACACGCCGTTTTGCCGCATCATGGGAGGAGGGCGTGGCCATCCTCGTACGGCCGCGTCCGGCAAAGCGCGTTGGGAGTGGGGATGGCTGTGCAGAACCCTCAGAATCCGCAGAAGCGGTACCCGTGGGATCAGAGCCCCGTCCCCCGAACACAGCTCCGGCTCACCCACGCGGACAGGGACGCGGTGGCCGACGTGCTCCGTGAGGCCTACTCGCAGGGGCAGCTGGACGATGACGAGTTCGGGGAACGGCTCGACCAGGCCATGAGGGCCAAGGTCAGTTCCGAGCTCGTCCCCCTCACCGAGGACCTCGGGGTCCAGGTCTCCCCAGGGGGGACCGGGAGCACCCCGAGCGTGTCCCACCAGAACGGGGGCCGGACCCAGGGCGAGGGGAAGGGCTCCGCGGGGCCGACCACGGACAACCCCGTGGAGAAGGTGGCGGCCGCGGCGGGGCACCTCTCCGTGTTCTACATGCCCTTCCTCACCCCGCTGCTCCTACTGATCGTCAGCGGGGACCTGTCGCCCTACCTGCGGCGCCAGGCCATGGAGGCGCTCAACTTCCAGCTCTTCTGCTTCATCGGCGCGATCGTGAGCGGCCTGCTCTTCTGGTTGGTCGTTCCGATCCTCGCCCTGATCGGTATCGCCGTCGGATGGTTCGTCATGCCGATCATCGCGACCGTCGCCAGCATGATGGGTCGGAGCTGGAAGTACCCGCTGGTCTACCGCATCATCAAGGACGACTAGCAGGGGCCACCGGCGGGGCAATGAGCAGGGACGGCTGTCCCTGCCAGCTGGCGGGGCCGGGCGGCGTTCCCACCCGGCCCGGCGGGGCCCTCCCGGAGAGGGTGTGTCCGCACCGGGAGGGTGACCTCAGCGCCCGGAGCGCCCGTCTTCCTGCGCGCTGCCCTTACCCGTGGCGGCACGCGCCGTCTCCTTCGCCTTGGACTTGGTGGCCTTTGCGGTCTCGGCCGCGCTGTCAGCGACGTCCGAGGCCTTCTCCTCCAGGTTCTCGCGGGTCTCGCGAACCTGTTCGCGGGCCTGGTCCAGGTGTTCCTGCCACTCGGCGTCCTGGGAGGCCTGGCGCATGCGGATGAGCGAGTACACGACCACACCGCCGACCACGGCGGCGCCGCCGATCAGGACCCCGCGGGGGATACGGCGGTTCCCGCCGCGGAACAGCCGCAGACCTCGGCGACCCGGGTTCGGGTCGATCCTCTGCGCGGCGGTGGTCAGCATCTCCGCCACCCGGGGCGCCACGGTGTCCTCGACCCGCAGTGCCGCGGTCTCCAGACGGGGGGCGGTCCAACCACGCGCCTGGAAGAGCTTGATGGCTGCCTGGTCCCGCGCCTGGTCGGCGTACGGGCCGACCCGGTCGGCCTGTTCCTTGGCAAGGTCCTGCAGGCGGGCGAGGGTCGCCTCCGCCTCCTTGCGTGCCTTGCGACGCTTGGCAGTGATAGGCACGTCGTCAGCTCCTTCGATCGTTCACCGGTTCGTACGGTCCCACCACCCGGTGGCCAAAACGCAACGGCCACGATGGGCGGCTTCTCGTCGTCCTTCCCCGTGATCCGGGTGTTATCTCAACTTACGTCCTCTGCGTCTGTGATCTACGTTTCGACACCGGCAGTCCCCGGGTGACTTCGGTAAGGCCTTCCCGAAGCCGGCCCGGCGGCGATACCGTCCGCCGACGGACGGGTTCAGGCAAAACGCGGTGGACGGAAGGGTAACGTGAGCACGTAATCTCACTCGACCGAAAGGCACTGAGGTGTCGGACTCCAAGGGGCAGCCCACCGCGCGGCTGAACACCTCCAAGGGAACCATCGTTGTCAAGCTCTTCGAGGAGCAGGCGCCCGAGACGGTCGCCAACTTCATCGGGCTGGCCGACGGCTCCAAGCAGTGGATGGACCCCACCACGGGCAAGCCGTCCAACAGCAGCCTTTACGAGGGCACGATCTTCCACCGTGTCATCGACGGCTTCATGGTCCAGGGCGGGGACCCGCTGGGCACCGGTCGCGGCGGCCCCGGCTACACCTTCGACGACGAGATCCACCCGAGCCTGCGCTTCGACCGCCCGTTCCTGTTGGCCATGGCCAACGCCGGCCCGGGCACGAACGGCTCGCAGTTCTTCATCACCGTCGGTGAGCCGTACTGGCTCGACGGCCGCCACACCATCTTCGGCGAGGTCGTCGAGGGCAGTGACGTCGTCACCGCGATCACCAAGGTCGCGACCGACGCGCAGGACCGTCCCCGCGAGGACGTGGTGATCAACAGCATCGAGATCGACCGCTAGGGCGGACATGCCAGCGGTGAGACCCAAGGAGTGAAGACCCGCCGATGACCGCATCTCCCCCTCCGCCCGGATCACCGTCCGGCCCCGGATCCGAGTCGGGAGCGCCGCGTACCTGTTACCGGCACACCGGACGCGAGACCGGGGTCAGCTGCACCCGGTGCTCACGACCGATCTGCCCCGACTGCATGGTCGAGGCGTCGGTCGGGTTCCAGTGCCCCGAGTGCGTGACGGAGGGGAATCGCAAGGTGCGGTCCGCACGGACCACCTTCGGGGGCAGGGTCGTCCGGAAGCCGTACGTGACCTGGACCATCCTGGGCATGATGGTGGTGGGCTTCCTACTCCAGCTGGGCACATCGGACCCCGTCGGCCAGGCTGGCCGCTCGTCCCTGGTAGCCGTGTTCGGCATGCACGGGTTCGCCGCCCTCGCACAGAACGAGTGGTACCGGCTGATCACCGCGGCCTTCCTGCACGGCGGGGTCCTCCATCTGCTGTTCAACGGGTACGCGATGTACCTCCTGGGGCAGCAGCTGGAACGCTGGCTCGGACACGGCCGTTTCCTGGCCCTGTGGGTCGTGGGGGCCCTGTCCGGATCGGTCATGAGCCTGCTCTTCGCCCCGTCCCAGCTCTCGGTGGGGGCCTCCGGGGCGATCTTCGCCCTCTTCGGGGCGGTCTTCGTGATCGGTCGGCGCCTCCGGCTGGACATGCGGATGATCCTGGTCCTGCTGGCGCTCAACCTGGGCATCACCTTCCTGGTCCCCGGGATCTCCTGGACCGCCCACATCGGCGGTCTGGTCGCGGGGCTGGCCGTCGGCGCGGTGTTCGCCTACCTGCCGACCGGCTCGGACCAGGCGGCCAGGCGTACGCTCGTGCACACGCTCATGGTCGCCCTGTTCGTGGGACTGCTCGCGGTCCTGGTGTTCCTGGCTCCGACGCTGTGGTCCCTGGCCATGCCGGCCTGAGGGCCCGCGTCGGCCCTCAGCCCCTGAGCGGCCCGCAGAAGCATGGGGAAGGCCCCCGGAGAGTCTCCGGGGGCCTTCCCCATGCCCGGACCGCAGATCCGGGAACCGTGTTCGGGTACGCGAACAGAGCTACCCACAGCCTGTGGATAACCCTGTGGAAAACCTGATCAAGGCTGGTCGAACGCCCAGGAGGGGACGTTGACGCCGTTGTCGGGCCCCGCGTGCGACAGGGGGCGTCGCGCCCGGGGGCGGGAGAAACCGGTCAGTGCCAGCGCGTGGACAGGACGACGGCCACGATGATCCCACTGAAGCCGATCAGCAGGTTCCAGTTGTGCCAGTCCTGCATGAAGGGCACGTAGGAACCCGCGATGTAGTAGACCGCGATCCAGAGAATGCCCACGATGAAGAAGCCCAGCATCGTCGGCACCAGCCAACGCGGACTGACCTTCGGCTTCTCTTTGGAAGGAGGCGGAGTGTAGACAGCCTTCTTCTTGCGATCGCTGCGGGACTTGGGCACGGTCGCTGCTCCATGAGGTGGGGCGGTTCGGAATGAAACCACAGTCTACGCCCAGGGTGGGGTCTCCGTCACCGGAGGGAGGTTCCAAAAGCCCAACGGCTTCGAGGGCACCCGCCCTCCACCGGAGAGCCCGGAGGCGGGGGCGCTCCGTCGAGCGCCCCCGCCTCCGTCACTTCCCGCTGGTCGGGTCAGGGCCTGGAGAAGACGAAGTCGTCGCCCCCCGGCGGCAGCGGAATCTCCGGCTCCTCCGGGTCGGTCGGCTCCTCCGGCTCCTCCGGGTCGGTCGGCTCCTCCGGCTCCTCGGGCTCCTCGGCCGGAGCCACCGCGATCGTCACGGTCACCGTGGTGTCGGGGTTGACGTTCTGGCCGGCGGCCGGGGACTGGCCGACCACGGTGTCCTCGGGCGCGTCAGCGGTCTCCTGCTCCTGGAACTGGGCGGTCAGCCCCGCCTGGTCCAGCGCGGACTGGGCCTGTTCACGCGTCATCCCCTGCAGGTCCGGGACCCCCACCTGGTCGGGGCCGGAGGAGATGATCAGCGTGATCTCCTCGGAGGGGTCGACCTCGTTGCCCGCGGAGGGGTCCGTGCCCACGGCGCTGTCCTCCGCGATGCTGTCGTTCGCCCTGCGTTCGGTGGTGACGTTCTCGAACCCGGCGTCGGTCAGCGCGGACATCGCCTCGGACTCGTTCTGCCCCTCCACCGCGGGGATCTCCACCGCCCCGGGGCCGGAGGAGACGTAGATGACGATCTGGTCGGTGGCCTCGACCTCGGAGCCGGCCCCGGGGTCGGTCTCGATGACCGTCCCCTCCTCCACGTCCTCGCTGGCCCGCTCCTCGTCGTAGTAGTTCTCGAAGCCGTCCTCGATGAGCACGGACTCCGCCTCCGCGAGCGAACTGCCCGCGAGGTCGGGGATCGCCATCGTCTCCGGTTCGGTTTCGCCGAACCCGCCGTTGATGAGGAAGAAGACCAGGGCGATGGAGCCGATCACGCCGAGCGCCAGGAGCACCCACAGGGCGGTCTTGCCCCCGCCGCCCCTCCGGTCGTCCCGGTAGTCGTCGTCGTAATCGTCGTAGTCGTCGTACCGGCGGTCGTCCGCGGGCGGCAGCGTGGTGGTCGCGCCCGCCGCGGCCATCGCCATGGTGCCCGCCTGGGTGGGCATCCCGGCCAGGCCGCGCTGGATGTCGGCGCGCATCTCCGCGGCGTTCTGGTACCGCTCCTCCCGGTCCTTGGTCATCGCCCGGAGGGTGACGTCCTCCAGCCAGTCCGGGACCTGCGGGTCCACCTCGGAGGGCGGGACCGGGTCCTCCCGGACGTGCTGGTAGGCGATCGAAACGGGGGAGTCGCCGGTGAACGGCGGGCGCCCGGTGAGCAGCTCGTAGAGCACACAGCCGGTGGAGTAGATGTCGCTGCGCGGATCCACGCGCTCACCGCGCGCCTGCTCCGGGGAGAGGTACTGCGCGGTACCGATGACCTGGGAGGTCTGGGTCATCGTCGCCTGGTTGTCGTCCATCGACCGGGCGATGCCGAAGTCCATCACCTTGACGTCGGCGCCCCGGGTCAGCATGACGTTCGCGGGCTTGATGTCCCGGTGCACGATCCCGTTGTCATGGCTGTACTCGAGAGCCTTCAGGATGCCGTCCACCAGCTCCGCCGAACGCTCCGGCAGCAGCTTGCGGTCGTCGTCGAGGAGCTCCTTGAGCGTGCGGCCGTCCACGTACTCCATGACGATGTACGGGAGGGACACCCCGTCGACCATGTCATCGCCGGTGTCGTAGACCGCGATGATCGCCGGGTGGTTGAGGGACGCCGCCGACTGCGCCTCCCGGCGGAAGCGCGCCTGGAAGATATGGTCGCGTGCCAGGTCGTGTCGGAGCGTCTTGATCGCGACGAGCCGGTCGAGCCGCAGGTCGCGTGCGCGGTGTACCTCGGCCATGCCGCCGCGCCCGACCACTGTGTCGAGTTCGTAGCGTCCGCCGAGGAGCCGGGGCTGGGACATGTCGTGCACTAATCCTCGTGTCTTCCGGAAGCCGCCCTCGGGCCGCTGCCTACCCTGATCGTCTCTCGCTCATTGCCTGTTCAGGAGCCGCCCTGCGGAGGGCCGCCTCCCCCTGTTTCCTCGCCTCCGCCGCCGTCATCGCCGCCGTCTCCGCCCCCGTCATCGTTCCCCGGAGGCACTTCGGGGCCGGGGTCCTCCGTGCCGGAGTCCCCGTCATCGGGAACCTCGGTGCCCTCGTCCTCGGGAGAGGTGGGCTCCTCCTCGCCCTCGCTGGGAGCGGGGCTCTCGGTCTCCTCCCACTCCTCGGGCTGGGGGACCCATTCAGGGGTCTCCTCGACCTGAACCGGAGCTTCGGGAGCCTCTTCCTCCTCCTGTTCCTCACTGGGTGTGGGGGAGGGGGTGACGTCCGAGGCCGGGGGCTTCGTGGAGTTGTTGACGTTCTCGGCGCCGTCGTCGCCGCCGGAGAGGAAACCGGCCACGGCCGCGGCTGCGATCAGGACGGTCGCCGCCACAGCCGCCAGCACCATGGGCATCCGCGTCCGGCGACCGGACCCCGGATCCTCAGCCAGCGTAGCCGAGCCCTCCTCCTGGACCGGAGGGACGGGGGTCTGCCCGGAGGTGCGCCGGACCGCTCCGGACGGCCCGGTCCGCGGACCGTCGTCCGGGACGGCGCCGACCACCATCGTCTGCGCCATGCCGTTGAACCCGGTGGACGGGGTCGGCGGCCCGGTGCCCGCGTTGGAGCGGATGACCGCCGCCAGGTGGGCCACCTCGCCCGCCGAGGAGGGACGGTCCCCCGGATTCTTCTGCAACAGGGAGAAGACCAGGTTGTCGATCTCCGCGGGGACGTGCGGGGGGAGCTCCGGCGGGTCGTCGCGGGTGTGCGCCAGGGCCAGGGCCACGGGGCTGTCCCCGGTGAAGGGGGGCTGTCCCGACAGGCACTCGTAGGCCACCACACCGAGCGCGTACAGGTCGGAGGCCGCGCTCGCGGGCCGCCCCGACGCCTGCTCCGGCGAGATGTACTGGGCGGTCCCCATGACCATGCCGGTCTGCGTGAGGGTCACCGAGGTGTCCCCGCGCGCGATACCGAAGTCGGTCAGCTTGAGCTGGCCGTCCTCCGCCACCAGCAGGTTGCCGGGCTTGATGTCGCGGTGGACCACACCGCGGGCGTGCGCCGCGGCGAGGGCCTTGGCGGCCTGGCACACGAAGTCGAGGGTCTGGTCGGCGCTGAGGCGGCCCTGCTCGCGCAACACCTGGGAGAGGGGTTCACTGACCACCAGTTCCATGATCAGGAACGCGCGGCCCTCCTCCTCCCCGTAGTCGTAGACCTGGGCGATACCGGGGTGGGACAGCCCCGCGGTGATCCTGCCCTCCGTCCGGAAGCGCTCTCGGGCCGTCGGTTCGGCCATCTGGGCCGGGTGGAGCAGCTTCACGGCCACGGATCTGTTGAGCAGTGTGTCGGTCGCCCGCCACACGGTGCCCATCCCTCCGGAGCCGATCTGCTCCTCCAGGCGGTAACGGTCACTCAGAACGGCCCCGGCCAGTCCACCGGGGCCGTTCCGTGAAGACGGCTCGTAGGCGCTCACTACAGAACCACTGCCTCCATCATCTGGCGAGCGATCGGCGCGGCCAGCGAACCTCCGCTGCCGCCGCCGTGCTCGATGACCACCGCGACCGCGATCTCAGGATCGTCGGCGGGTGCGAAACCGATGAACCAGTTGTGGGTTCCGAGGTCGTTGCCGGTCTCGGCGGTACCCGTCTTGCCCGCCACGTCCATGCCCGGGATGGCGGCGTTGGGGCCGGACCCGTCCGGGCCCGTCACCCGGACCATCATGTCCTTGAGCGTGGACGCGGTGCTGGGGCTCACGGCCTGGCTGTACACGTCGGGGGTGGTCTGGGTGACCACGGAGCGGTCGGCGTCGCGGACCGAGTCGACCATGTACGGGTGCATGACGTCGCCGGAGTTGGCGACACCTGCGGCGACCATGGCCATCTGCAGCGGGGTGGCCTCCACGTTGGACTGGCCGATGCCCGCACGGCCCAGGATGTTGCGGTCCTCCTCGGCCGGGGCCCGGCTCGGGATCACGTTCAGGGGGACGTTGAGTTCGTCCTCCTCCCGGTTGAACCCGAAGGCCGTGGCCTGCTCGGACAGGTTCTCGCCGCCCACCTCGATCGCCCAGTTGGCGAAGGAGGTGTTGCAGGAGATCTGGATCGAGTGGGCCAGGGTGTCCGGCTGCCCGTTGTTGCAGGTGCCGCCCGGGGTGGCGTTGGGCAGGGGGCGTCCCAGCTCCAGCACGTTCGGGGCCTCCATCGTGCTGTCCGGACCCGCCTCCAGGTACTCGATGGCGGCGGCCGCGGTCACGACCTTGAACGTCGAACCCGGGGGGTAGCGCTCTCGGAGTGCCCGGTTGAGCAGGGGCTGGTCCTCGTCGTTCTCCAGGGCCACGTAGTTCTCGGTGGCCTCGGTGGTGTCGGTGACACTCGAGACGTCGTTGGCGTCGTAGGAGGGGTAGGAGACCGAACCGAGGATGGCCCCGGTGTCGGGCTCGATGGCGACGGCGGCACCGTTCATGCCCAGGTCCCGGAAGCCGTTGAACCCGGCTTCCTGCACCGCGGGGTCGATGGTCAGCTCGACCCGCGCCCCCTCGGGTTCCCGGCCGGTGATGATGTCGCGGAAGTTGCGCACCGCGAGACGGTCGTCGCTGCCGTCCAACAGGGCGTTCTCGGTCGCCTCGATGCCCGAGGCGCCGAACTGGCGGAAGGAGCCGACCACCGGGGTGTACAGGGCTCCTCCGGTGTACTCCCGCTGGTAGCGCGCCGGGTCGTCCTCCTCGGAGATGTCCGTGGAGAAGGCGACGTTCTCGTCGCCGACGACGATCGGGCCGCGCTGCTCGGTGAGCCGCTCGGTGTACTGGCGTCCGTTCAACGGGTCCTCGCGGATCGCCTCCGCCTGGAAGCCCTGGATCCAGGTGAGCTGGAGCATCAGGGCGCCGAACAGGACCATGGCGAAGACGCTGAGGCGTCGGATGGGTGTGTTCATCGTCGGATCACCTGGGTGGCCCCCTCGTCCTGGATCGCCTGCGGGGCCGGGCTTCGCGCGTTGTCGCTCATCCGGAGGAGCAGGCCGATCATGAGCCAGCTCGCCATCAGGGCCGACCCGCCCGCGGCCAGGAAGGGTGTGGTCATACCGGTCAGCGGGATGGTCCGGGTCAGCCCGCCGAGCACCACGAACACCTGGAAGCACATGACGAAGGCCAGCCCGCTCGCCAGCATCTTGACGAACAGCTCGCGTGAGGCCAGTGCGATACGCATGCCCCGCTCCACCAGGAGGAAGATGACGACCAGGATGGCCATGAGACCGGTCAGGCCCAGGTCCTCACCCAGCGAGGCGAGGATGAAGTCGCTGTCCGCGGCGAAGATGTGGTGCGCCTGTCCGCCGCCCATCCCGGTGCCGGTGGTACCGCCGTAGGCCATACCGATCTGGCCCTTGACCAGCTGTTCACTGCCGCCCAACCGGTAGTAGACCTCCTGGTCGTAGGCGTTGAACCAGATGTCGACGCGCTGACGGAAGTGCCAGAAGAGCCGGAAGGCGAGCGTCGCCGCCGCCAGGAACAGGGTCACCCCGATGATCACCCAGGAGGAGCGCTGCGTGGCGACGTACAGCATCGCGAGGAAGGTGCCGAAGAGCAGCAGCGAGGTCCCGAGGTCCTTGGTGATGACCAGCAGGCCGATCGCGGCGACCCAGCCCACGACCATCGGCATGAAGTCGCGGGCGCGCGGCAGGTCCATGATCTTGAACCGGCCGATCTTCACCTGCTTGGCCGCAAGCGACAGCACCTGCCGCTTGGTGACCAGATACGAGGAGAGGAAGACCACCAGGGCGATCTTCGCGAACTCCGAAGGCTGTACCGTGAAGCCGCCGAACCCGATCCACCGCCGGGCGCCGAACTCGGAGATGCCCAGGCCCGGGACCATCGGCAGCGCGATGAGGACCAGCGCCACCAGGGCGCTGACGTAGGTGTAGCGCTGCAGGACCCGCGGTTCCTTGAGGAAGAACAGCAGGGCGATGCACAGGACCATGCCGACCGCGGTCCAGATCAGCTGCATGCCGACGCCGGCGTGCTCGATGTCGCCGGATTCGGCGGCGTCCAGGCGCCAGATCATCGCTACACCGATCCCGTTCAGGAACAGGGCGCAGGGCAGGATCAGGGGGTCGGCGTAGGGGGCGATGAAGCGCAGCGCGACGTGCGTGGCGAGCGCCATCGCACCGAAGATCAGGCCGTACCCCCACATGGCGCCGGGCACGGCACCGTTGAGGTTGAGCCCGGAGACCGCCATCGCGCCCATGGTGATGACGATGGTGAGCCCGATCAGGACGAGCTCGGCGTTGCGGCGTTGGACCGGGGGTAGCGCCGTGGGCGCCTCAGGGGTTGCGGTGCTCACGGGGTCACCCCGATTCCTCGGTCTCGGTCCCGTTGTCGGCGTCCTCGTCCGCGCTGGTACCGTTCGCGGCTTCTTCGAGGTCACCGACGACCCGGACGGCGCCTTCCCGGTCGTCCGCCGTGATGGTGTTCGCGACCAGTTCCTGGTCGGCCTGCGGGAGTGACTCGATCCTCAGGCCGGTGCTCTCGATCTCCTCGGAGAGGCTGAAGCCCGCGATGTCGGTGTCGATGCCCTGGTAGACGCTGACCGTCTCACCGTCCGGGGAGGCCCCCACGTAGTACTGGCTCTCGACGTACTGGCGGCCGAAGTAGTAGCCGCCGCCCGCGACCAGGCCGACCACGACGAGGAAGACGAGGATGATCGGCCACCAGCTGCGTGAGCGGTACTCCGACTCGGATTCCCGGTCGCGCGGGACCGGGGCGTCGTACGGCTGTTCCTCGTAG
Organism: Nocardiopsis terrae; assembly: GCF_014651695.1. Taxonomy (GTDB): domain Bacteria; phylum Actinomycetota; class Actinomycetes; order Streptosporangiales; family Streptosporangiaceae; genus Nocardiopsis; species Nocardiopsis terrae. The sequence continues at coordinate 76,382 of NZ_BMXJ01000011.1, read as the reverse complement.
GGGCGGTCGTCCGGCTCCTGGCCCGGGGCGTCCGCCCGGACGGGGTCCATCTCGGCGGTGTCACCGCCGCCGCGCAGTTCCTGGGCCCGCCTGGCCGGACTGGTCTCGTTGGGGCCGGTGGACTCGTCGCGCTGGTCCGCGGCACCGACCGTCTGGGCGGCGAGCGTGGGGCCCTCGCGGTCGGTGTCCGTCTCGATGACGTCGGCGACGACCGCGGTGATGTTGTCCGGCCCGCCGCCGCGGATGGCCAGTTCGATCAGCTTCTTGGCGGCCGCGCGCGGGTCGTTCTGGGTGGCGAGCGTCTCGTGGATGGTCTTCTTGCTGACCACGCCGGACAGTCCGTCGGAGCAGAGCATGTAGCGGTCGCCCGGCTTCGCCCTGCTGATGGAGATGTCCGGGTCGACCGGGGTCTTGCCGTCCAGCGCACGCAGGATCAGGGACCGCTGCGGGTGGGTGGCGACCTCCTCCTCGGTGATCTTGCCCTCGTCGACGAGGGTCTGCACCAGGGTGTGGTCGTGGGTGATCTGCTCGAAACGCGGTCCGCGCAGCAGGTAGGCGCGTGAGTCGCCGATGTGGATCAGCGCGACCTGGGAACCCGACCACAGCATGGCGGTCAGGGTCGTGCCCATGTTCTCCAGCTGGGGTTCCTGCCGGATACGGATGGCAAGCGACTCGTTGGCCCGCTCGACGGCGCGCTGGAGGACCTCGGCCATCTCCTCGGCCCTGGGGTCGTCCGGGGTGTCGAGCTGGCGGAGGGATCCGATGGCGATGGAGCTGGCCACCTCACCGCCCGCGTAACCGCCCATGCCGTCGGCTACCGCGAGGAGGTGTTGGCCGGCGTAGCCGGAGTCTTCGTTGCCTTCGCGGAGGCAACCTACGTCGGAGTACGCCGCGTATCGGAGAGCGATTGTCATTTGCGCAGTTCCAGGACGGTTTTGCCGATACGGATGGGCTGACCCACCGTGATGGGCTGGGGGCGGTTCAGCTTCTGCTGGCCGAGGTAGGTGCCGTTCGTGGAATTGAGGTCCTCGACGAACCAGCGGCCGTTTTCGGAGTAGACGCGGGCGTGGCGGCCCGACGCGTAGTCATCGGTGATGACCAGGGTCGAGTCGGGGGCGCGTCCGATGAGGACGGGCTGTGCGGTCAGGTTGACCGTGGTGCCCGATAGGGGGCCCTGGGTGACGGCCAGGACCGTGGGCTCGTTGCGGCGCGGGCGCTGCGGCCGGGCCTGCGCCGACGACGGCGCGCGGCGCTGGGCCGGACGGGCCGAGGAGGACCGGGGCTTCTTCTTGGCCTTCTTCTTCGACTGCCCGAAGAGGTCCGTGCGGATGACGCCGACCGCCATGAGGACGAACAGCCAAAGCACCGCGAGGTACGCGATCTTGATCAATATGAGGGTCAAGTTGGACATCGAACTGCTCTTCAGCCCCTGTCGTGCTTCGGCCGGGGTGGCGGTCATCGGCGCCGCCACCGTGTCTGCCCCACCTTCGGGTCGGTGAGTCTGGGTCGCTGGTCCTCGGCCCATCCGGCCGCGGACATTCTGCCCGATCGGTCAGGTCTTCGCGGAGACTACCCTCCCGGCCGGATATCCGACAGCGGGTCCGTATCCGGCCTGACCCGGACTTCCACCTTTCAGACGCCGCCCCGGGGCGGTTGGTTGCGGTCCGGTCCGGCCGGATCCTCCGGCTGCGCGGGGTGGGCCGGGTCAGTCCCTGCGGAAGGTCATGGTGGTGCGGCCCAGGCTGACCCTGGTCCCGTCCACCAGCCGTGCCTGCCTGACCTGTTGTCCGTTGACGAAGGTCCCGTTCGTGGACCCCTTGTCCTCCAGGATGACCTCGTCGCCGTCGACCCGGATCTCGACGTGGTGACGCGAGACCCCGTTGTCGACCAGACGCAGGTCGCAGTCGGTGCCGCGGCCCAACAGGGTGACCGGGGTGGTCAGCTCGAAGGACTGCTGCATGCCCTGGCTGGCGATGTTGCCCTCGGCGGTCGCGCCACCGGGCGAGATGAGCAGCCGGGGGCGGCCGGACTGGCGCGGACCCGTGCCCTGGCCCGGGTCACCGACCGGCTGGCGGACCTCGCCGTCCTTGACCATGGTTCCGCGGACGACACCGGAACGGATGCGGAAGCGACCGGTCTTGAGACCGTCGTCCGGCCTGAACTGGACCCGCACCGGACCGACGAAGGAATAACCCTGTTCGGTCGCGTAGTCGCGAGCGAGCTTGGAGAGTTCCTGGCCGAGGCTGTCGGCGTAGACCTCCAGGCGCTCCTTGTCACTGGCCGAAAGCTCGACGATGAAGTCGTTCGGAACCAGTGTGCGTCCCTGGGCGACGATCGCTGCCCGCTCGTCCATTTCCCGCTGGACCGCGCTCGCGACCTCGACCGGCTGGAGCTCAGACTTGAAGGCCATCGCGAAGGTGCCTTCGATCATGCCCTCAAGCCTGCGCTCGAAGCGTTGGAGCACTCCCACGAGGTACCTCCCTTTGTACTCCACTCCGTATGTGTAGACGATCGTAACCGGGTCGGGGTGCCCCTGCTTTCAGGCGCACCCCTGGGAAGGCCCTCCCGGGGCCGGATCCGGGGCCTCCGTAAACGGTGTGCAACCCACCTCCAGGCCGTGCTAGCCTTATTCATGTCGCCAGGGGGAACGGGCAAAGAGCCCGGAACACCTGGCAACACAACTTAATGCATGTCACTCGGGCGGGTGGCGGAACGGTAGACGCGCACGGTTCAGGTCCGTGTGTCCGAAAGGATGTGAGGGTTCAAATCCCTCCTCGCCCACTCGATTCTGGACGGCCCCGGAAGCAAGCGCGACTTGCTACCGGGGCCGTCTTCGTCGTGTCCCCGGGCCCTCGAATCGGAGGGCTTTCGGGTACCTTCCGCATGGTGTTCCGGCCCTCCGCAACGGCTTTCGGCCGTCGGCAACGATCTTCGATCGTTAGACGGGACGGGGAAGGCCCCGCCTCGCCGGGCCGGAAACGGCCGCCGGCCCGGCGGTACTCCCGGTCGCGGGCCGCCCGCGCCCGGATGGGACACTCCGGGCGTGGGAATCACCGAACACCTTCACCAGCTCGGGCGGCCACTGGTCGCCGAACAACTCGCACACCCGACCGTCGCCGGGATCGCCCGGGGCGACCTCGACGAACGCGCCTTCCGCTACTGGCTGGAACAGGACCACCTCTACCTGCTCGACTACGCCCGGGCCTTCTCCCGGCTGGCCTGGCAGGCACCGGACGGGCACCTGGCGGACCTGGTCGGGATCGCGCACAGCACCCTCAACGAGGAACTGGAACTGCACCGCTCCCTGTCCGGGGAGTTCGGTGCCGACCTGACCACAAGGGACAAGGGGCCCGCCTGCGCGGCCTACACGTCCTGGATCCTGGACGCGGCGGCCGACTACCGGGACGGGCTCGCCGCGGTCTACCCCTGCATGTGGGGTTACAACACCCTGGGTCTGGAGCTGGCCGAGGCCCGCCCCGAGGACCCCCGCTACCAGCGGTGGATCGACACCTACGCCGACCCGGGCTTCACCGAACTGACGGAGCGGTACGGCCGCATGCTCCAGGAGGCCGAGCCCGACCCGGAGCGGGCGGAGCGCTTCTTCCTGGAGGGAATGCGCCACGAGGTCGCCTTCTGGGACACCCCCTACACGTAGGGTCCGCCGCGCACGACGGGGAGGGGCGGACCGGGCGGTCCGCCCCTCACGGGTGTCGGGGTCAGGGGTTGAGCACCGATTCGACCTGGTCGAAGCGCTCGATCTCACATCCGTTGCGCTTGTTGAACTCGGTGTCGACCTCGGTGCCGTTCACCTGGCCGGTGACGTGGACGACCTCGGGGCCGCCGATCTGCATCGTGCACGTCATGCCGGAGGTGTCCATGGTGAACGGCTCGGTCCCGGCCTCCTCGATCTCGGCGCAGGCCGTTTCGGGGTCGGGGTGGTTACCGCCGGCGGGGGAGCAGGTGAGGGTCCATTCGCCCTCCTCGAAGCCCTCCTCGGCGGTCAGTCCGTCCTCTTCGGACAGGGAGCGTTCGATCACGAGTTCCACCTCGGCGGACTCGTTCTCCTCGGAGGCGTCGGTCTCGGTGGCGTCGGTCTGGGGGGTCTCGGTGGCGTCGGCCTCGGGTGCCGGTGCGTTCACCTCGACGGGCTCGTTGCCGCAGGCCGTGATAAGCAGGCCAAGAGCTGCGAGTGCGGCGAGGCGGGTCGGCAGGGCCGTGGCGAAGGTGTGCTCACGCATACCCCTTGGACGCGGGTCCCGAGCACGCCGTTCCGCCGATTCCTAATTTTCTGGCACACACCTGACACAGGGGGTCACCATCATGTTCGGTGGACAGGTCGCTGAGGTTCTCGTGAACGAGGTTCCCGAGGACGTATACCTGCTCGACGTCCGGGAGGACGACGAGTGGCGGACCGGCCACGCGCCCGGCGCCGTGCACATCCCGCTGGGGACGCTCGGCGAACGCGCCGACGAGGTCCCCAGGGACCGGAGGGTCTACGTCATCTGCCGTTCGGGCGGCCGCTCCGGCCAGGCCACCATGGCGCTCAACCAGGCCGGCTGGGACGCGGTGAACGTCGCGGGCGGCATGCAGGCCTGGGAGCACGCGGCGCGCGAGATGACGGCGGACGGCGAGGGGGAACCCCGGGTCCTGTGACCGTCGATTCTGGTCGGATTGCGCGAAGCTCTGCCACCGGGGGGCTTCCAGGTGGCACTATGACGACGTGAGTTCCGAGCGCGCGCCCCTCAGCGCCGAAGCCGTGCTGGCCTCTTCAGCGGACGCGGTGATCGGTATCGACGGCGAGCTCCGAGTCACCGTGTGGAACCCCGCGGCCGAGCGGATGTTCGGCTGGGGTGCGGACGAGGTGCTCGGCGGCGAGCTGCCGATCATCCCCCAGGAACTGAGGCCCGAGTACGGTGCGGTGCTCGAACAGGTGCGCGCCGGAACCCCGTTGACGATCTTCACCCGCCGCCTGCGCAAGGACGGGACCGCCGTCGACGTGCGGGTCAGCACCGGCTGCGTGCACGACGACCAGGGGCGGCACGCCGGGTGGGTCCTCGTGCTCTACCCGAGCGAGAAGGAGGTCCAGGCCCAGACCTCCGCGATGGAGCGTGCCCGCCTGGTCCGCCGCCTCACCGACGTGGTCGCCGACATCAACGCCGACCTCAGCCTGAAGTCGGTCCTGGACCGCATCATCAGCAGCCTGACCGAACTCACCGGCGCCGACGCGGGCGGTTTCGTCCTGCTCGACGAGAACCGTGTGGAACTCGTCAGCCTCACCCACCTGTCCGAGGAACTGTACGGGGTCAGCGCGCCCCTGGAGTCGAGCCTGTTCGGTGAACTCCTGCGCAGCGGGAAGTCCGTACTGCTGGCCAACAGTGCCACCCGCAGCCTGGAGGACCTGGTCTGGGCAGACCTGCCCGGCCTGCACACCATCGCCCTGTGCGTGTCCAACGTGCAGGGCCGCCCCTACGGGGCCCTGTACGCGCTGTACAGCCAGCGCAAGGTCGGCCACGTGGAGCTGGAGCTCCTGGAGCTCCTCGCCGAGCACGCCGGGGTGGCGATCGGCAACGCCATGGCCTACGAGGAGCTCAAGCTCCAGCGCGCCAGGGAGCAGGCGGTCTCCGACTCCAGTGCAGACGGGATCGCGGTCCTCGACTACGACGGCAGGGTCCGCAAGTGGAACCGCTCCGCCGCGGAGCTGACCGGCTACACCTCCGAGCAGATGGTGGGACAGCCGCCGCCCTTCCCGATCCCCGCCGCGCACGGCGAACCGGTCAAGCACAAGAACGAGGGCGGGCGCTGGCTGGAGATCCTCATGGCGCGGATACCGAACACCGACGAGTGGGTGGTGGACTTCCGGGACATCACCGCGCAGAAGGCGCTGGAGGAGGAGCGGGAGTTCTTCCTGGCCAGCACCGGGCACGAGCTGCGGACCCCGGTCACGGTGATCCAGGGGTACGCCGCCCTGCTGTCCCGTAAGGGCGAACGTCTGGGGCCGGAGGGCCGCCAGGAGGCGAGCGAGATCATCCTGGACCGCGCGCGTTCGCTCGCGAAACTGGTGGAACGGCTCCGGCTCGGGTCGGACGTGGCGAGCGGCGAGATGACCGTCGACAAAGTGCCCTTCGACCTGGTGGAGCTGCTCGGCCAGGCGGTCGCGGCCTTCCGTCCGCTGGCCGAACGGCAGGAGCTGACGCTGGACTCCGGCGGGACGCTCTGGACCGTGGGGGACCCCCTGGTCACCGGCATGGTCATCGACCAGCTACTGGAGAACGCCCTGAAGTTCTCCCCGAGCGGCGGGGCGGTGCGGGTCGGGGCGCAGGAGGGCGAGGACACCGTCACCATCCACGTCGACGACGAGGGCATCGGTATCGACCCCGGTGACGAGGAACGGATCTTCGAACGGTTCTTCCAGAGCGGTGAACGGGGCGACCGGAGGGGTTACAGCGGGCTCGGGATCGGCCTCTACATCGTGCGCCAACTGGTGCGGGAACAGGGCGGTGAGGTGACCGCCCACCGGCTGGCGAACGGTACCCGGATGCGGGTGACCCTGCCCCGGCACCGGGGTGAGGACGCCGAACTCGGCTCCGTCGTCTCCGAAACGCCGAAGAGCCGGGGCGGAACCGGGATTCCTTCGGCAAAGGCGTAGGGCGGGCACCGTATCCCGTAGGAAAAGACAAAAACCTCGGGAGCCCCGAAGCCTTGGGGCGTAGGCGATGTGCGCGTGCGCGGCCGGTGCCGTCGCCGTGGATTCGCCCCCGATCGGGTTTCCCCCGCGCGGGATCGGGGCATTTCCACCCCTGGTGGAATTCGCTGGCACACTTCGGGCGGGTTCCGGGCTGGCCGAGAAACACGAACTCGCAGGGACGAAAGCCGTGTCAGGAGACAACACCGCGTACGACGACGGGGAACCCCGGGGCCCTCGGAAGATCGAGCGGAGCGTCGTCCTCCCCTACGTACCCGAGAGCGTCACCAGGGCCCGGCAGGGGATGAGCGCGGATCTGCGCGCCATGGCGGTCTGCGCCGACCGGATCGACGATGCCGCCCTCATCCTCAGCGAACTGGTCAGCAACGCCCTCAGGCACGCGAGCCCCCTCCCCGAAGACACCGTGGGCGTGTCCTGGCGGGGCGAGGTGGATCCGGGCGATCCGACCGGGGCCTGGCTGGAGATCTCGGTGCGCGACGGCGGGTCCACCACCATGCCGCGGGTGGCGCGGCCCTCCGTGTCCGGTCTGGGCGGCCGGGGCCTGGGCATCGTGCAGACCCTGGCGGGCCGCTGGGGGACCGAGATGGACGCGACCACCACCACGGTGTGGGCGGTTCTGGAGATCTCCGCGCAGGACCCGGCCGACCTTCGGCACGGCACCGTCACAGCGCTGCCCGTCGCCGGCCGCGAGCCCGCGGACGGGGACTCCACCGACGTGTTCGACCTCGATCTCGACCTGCGGGTTCAGACGCACGAACCCGCCTGGGGCGCCCTTCTCTGAGACCGACCGGTCCTTTTCCGAAGGGCTGATCCGGGGTTCGGAGCGGAGGAACGCGACCGATACAGCGAAACACCGCCAACGAGGTGGCCCGCTCCCGGCCTGAACGCTACAGTCACGACTGTGGAGTTGAAGATATCAAGCCGATCTCAGGACGACGTCGCAGTGGTAACCGTTGGTGGTGAGATCGATCTGTACACGGCACCCCAGTTGCGCACCGAGCTCATCGGGGCACTGGGGGCGGGGGCGCGGCGTCTGGTCGTCGACATGTCGCGGGCCGAGTTCTGCGACTCGACCGGGATCAGCGTCCTGCTCTCCGCGATGAAGCGGTCCCGTGGCGCAGGGGGCGACCTGGAGCTCGTCGCGCCCAAACCGGCGGTCATGAAGGTCCTACAGGTCACCGGCCTGGACGAGGTCTTCGTCGTCCACTCCGGCCTCGACGCGTTGCCGGTGGCCGCGGGGACCGGCAACGCCCGTTAACCGGGTACCGGTGGCGCGTAGAGGGCCCGCGGGGCCCACCGGCGCGGGGGTCGCCGTGGTGATCGCCGCCAAGAACGAGGCCGAACGCATCGGCACCACCGTCAACGCGGCGCGCACACTCCCCGGTGTCGACCTGATCGTGGTGGTCGACGACGGTTCCACCGACCGCACCGCCGAGTTGGCGCTGGAGGCCGGGGCCATGGTGCTCAGGCACAGCCGCAACCGGGGCAAGGGCGCGGCCATGGAGTCGGGCGCCGAGGGGGTCCGGGCCCTGGAGGAGGACGAAGGGGTTGAGGGCGCTCTACGGGCCCCGCGGCACCTGCTCTTCCTCGACGCCGACCTCGGCGCGACCGCCAAGGGGGCGGCGCCGCTGGTGGAGCCGGTCCTCGAAGGTACGGCGGACATGACCATCGCCCTGTTCCCCGCGACCCGGATGCGTCTGGGCGGCCACGGTTTCGTGGTCCGCCTGGCCAGGGACGGTGTGCGCAGGGTGACCGGATGGGAACCCGAGCAGCCGTTGAACGGACAGCGCTGTCTGACCCGCGAGGCCTTCGCCGCGGCCCGTCCGCTCGCTCCCGGTTTCGGCGTGGAGACGGGGCTGACCATCGACGTCCTGCGCGGCGGGTTCCGGGTGGTGGAGGTCGAGGTCCCCCTGGAGCACCGGGCGACCGGCGCGGACCTGCGGGCCCAGCTGCACCGGGCGCACCAGTTCGCGGACGTGGCACGGGCCCTGGCGGCCAGGGAGCTGCGACCGGCGCTGCGCCGGACATGGCGGGGCGTGTTCGGGCGCCCCCGAAGCACCGTTCGCGGACGCTCCCGGGGAACAGGGCGCGTTGCTCGCAAGAATCGCCAGGAGTAACCCCATGGGCGCGATGTGTAGCGCTACGCTCGCGCTGTGCTCACTATGATCATGGCTTCCATCGCTCTGCTCGCCGGGTCGGGCGGGCTCGCCCTCGGCGTGTACGCGCTGTCCAGGACCCGCGAGATCCGGTCCGAGTACCGCGCACTGGCCCAGCGCGCCCTCGCCGTCAACAGCTCGGGGGCCGACCCCCGCGCCGTCCGCGACGTCGCCGTGCTGCACTACGACGCCCTGGAGGAGATGTCGGGCGCCCGCTCCTTCTCCCTGGCCATGCTCAACAGCCACGGTGACGGGGTGGTCGTCACCTCCATCAACGGGCGCACGGAAACACGCACCTACGCCAAGGCCGTCACCCGGGGCGAGGCCGACCACCTGCTCAGCCCCGAGGAGTACCGGGTGATCCGCTCAGCGCGCCTGGGCAACGGGATCGGCTCCCCGGCCGCTGAACCCGGGACCCCCGGACCGGGTCGAGCCGAGCGGGCCCGTACGGACCGACCGGCCCACGAGGAGACGGACGCCATGGTCACGGTGGTCCAGGGGGCGGAGAGCCCCGAACCGGACGGGCCGGACACCGGATCCGCCGGGGGATCCGCCACCGCCGGAGGGGCCCCCGGTCCCGCCGCCTCCGGGGGGAGCGGCGGCCCGCGGGCAGCCGAGCCCCGGACCGGGGAGCGGCCCTCCCCTGGCACCGGGGCCGTATAGCCTGAACAGCATGCCCAACCGTTACGCCTACCTCGGCCCCGAGGGCACCTTCACCGAAGCCGCCCTGCGCGATCTGCGCCCCGACGCCGACGACGAGTCCCGCGTCCCGTGTGACGGGGTGACGGCGGTCTTCGACGCGGTCCGCTCCGGAACCGCGGACGGCGGGGTCGTTCCGCTGGAGAACTCGGTGGAGGGCGGGGTCACCACCACGATCGCCGAACTGATCAAGGGCGAACCCCTGCTCGTCACCGGGGAGACCGCGGTCCCGGTCGAGTTCGCCCTGTTCGCCCGTCCCGGAACCGTGCTGGAGGACGTCAAACGGGTGGCCACCCACCCCCACGCCCTCGCCCAGTGCCGCGGCTGGCTCTCCCGCCACATCCCGGACGCCGACACCCACACCGTCTCCTCCACGGCCGCAGCGGCGCGCGCCGTGTCCGAGCCCGGCGCGCCCTACGACGCCGCGATCTGCGCCGTCATCGCGGGCGAACGCTACGGGCTGCACGCCCTCGCCACCGGGGTGGGCGACCGCTCCGACGCGGCCACCCGCTTCATCTACCTGTCCAGGTCCGGGGCGCTCCCCGAACCCACCGGCGCCGACCGGACCTCCCTGGTCGCCTTCATCGCCGACGACCACCCCGGCGCGCTCATCGAGGTGCTCAACCAGTTCGCGGTTCGCGGGGTCAACCTCACCCGCCTCGAGTCGCGCCCCACCGGCGACGGCCTGGGCAGCTACTGCTTCTGCATCGACGCCGAAGGACACGTGGCCGAGGCCCGCGTGGGCGAGGCCCTCATGGGCATCCGCCGCGTCTGCCGGGACGTACGCTTCCTGGGCAGCTACCCGCGCGGCGGCCGCGACACCGGGACCGCCCCCGCGATGCGTCCGCGCTCCGCCACCGACGCGGACTTCGCCGAGGCCGAGCTCTGGCTCGCCCGCATCCGCGCCGGCGACGTCGACTGAGGACGCGCCTCAGACCTGCACGGGCGTCTGCGGCCCGTCCTCGAACAACCACTCCTCCGCGGCCGCGCGGCGCAGCTCCAGGTACAGCGCCAGCCGCAGCGCCGTGTCCTCCGGACGCGCGTCGTCGAGCGCCTCCAGGGCTCCGGCGAGTTCCTCGGTGGTCATCTCACCCAGCGGTTTCACGACTACTCCCCACGATCCGTGTGCCGCCGGGAACCCTCGCTCCCGGCTGACCCTGTCGATGGGGATACGGGGACGGGGGGTTTCCATGACGTGACTGTCGGCAAAAGATGTGGGCCGGGGTTGGGGCGGGCGGTAACCTGCAAGACGTGATCGACCTTCGCGCTCTTCGAGAAGACCCCGAACGACTCCGTGCATCGCAGCGGGCCCGCGGCGAGGACCCCTCCGTCGCCGACCGGCTGCTCGAACTGGACTCCAGCCGGCGCTCCGCGCTGGGCCGGTTCGAGACTCTGCGCGCCGAGCAGAAGAGCGTGGGCAAATCCGTCTCCAAGGCCTCGCCGGAGGAACGGGAGGAGCTCCTCACCCGGGCCAAGGCGCTCTCCGCCGAGGTCAAGGAGGCCGAGGCCGAGGCCGGCCGTCTCGGCGACGAGCTCGACGCCGTCCTGGTACGCGTGCCCAACCTCGTCGAGGAGGGGGCGCCCGAGGGCGGTGTGGACGACTTCGTGGTCCTGGAGACCGTCGGCGAGCCCCGCGAGTTCGACTTCACCCCGCGCGACCACCTGGAACTGGGCGAGATGCTCGGCGCCATCGACATGGAGCGCGGCGCCAAGGTCTCCGGCGCCCGGTTCTACTTCCTCACCGGAGTGGGCGCCCAGCTGGAGCTGGCCCTGCTCAACATGGCGATGAACCAGGCGGTCGAGGCCGGTTTCACCCCGATGATCCCGCCGGTCCTGGTCAAGCCCGAGACCATGGAGGGCACCGGTTTCCTCGGTGAGCACTCCGACGAGGTCTACCGCCTGCCCGACGACGACCTCTACCTCGTGGGCACCTCCGAGGTGGCCCTGGCCGGGTACCACGGCGGCGAGATCCTGCCCGCCGACGCGCTGCCCAACCGCTACATCGGCTGGTCGTCCTGCTTCCGCCGCGAGGCCGGGTCCTACGGCAAGGACACCCGGGGGATCATCCGGGTCCACCAGTTCAACAAGGTGGAGATGTTCGTCTACACCCACCCCGACCAGGCGCACGAGGAGCACAAGCGGCTCCTGGCCTGGGAGCGGCAGATGCTCGACAAGCTCGGCCTGCCCTACCGGGTGGTGGACATCGCCGGTGGGGACCTCGGCACCAGCGCGGCCCGCAAGTACGACTGCGAGGCGTGGGTCCCCACCCAGGAGACCTACCGCGAGCTGACCTCCACCTCGAACTGCACCGAGTTCCAGGCCCGGCGGCTCAACGTGCGCTACCGGGACTCCGACGGCAAGCCGCGCTTCGCCGCCACCCTCAACGGCACGCTCGCCACCACCCGGTGGATCGTCGCGATCCTGGAGAACCACCAGCGCGAGGACGGTTCCGTGGTCGTCCCCGAAGCCTTGCGCCCCTACCTGGGCAGGGACGTCATCGAACCGGTCCAGGCACCCAAGGGCGGCACGGCCAGGAAGAAGTAGCCCCCGGCGGCCCGCGACGGGCCGACCGGCGGCGCGACGGAGCCCGCCCCGCACCGGGGACGGGCTCCGTTCACGTACGCGGTGTTCTCGTGTACGCGGTGGCCGCCGCACGGTGTCCGTGCGGGCGGCGCCCCGGCTTCCGTTACAGGTAGGGGCCCGACCCCATGTGCGGCTGCTCGCCCTGGCCCTCGGCGCCAGGACCCTGGGCCTGGAGCCCGGAGATCCCCGGGGGGAGTGCCTTGCGCATGTTCTCCAACTGGGCGCGGGCCGCCATCTGCTGGGCGAACAGAGTGGTCTGGATGCCGTGGAAGAGGCCCTCCAACCAGCCCACCAACTGGGCCTGGGCGATCCGCAGCTCGGCGTCGCTGGGCGCCGAACCGTCGGCGAACGGAAGGGTCAGCCGGTCCAGCTCCTCGATGAGCTCGGGCGCGAGGCCGTCCTCGAGCTCCTTGATCGAGGAGGTGTGGATCTCCTTCAGCCGGGCGCGGCTGGCCTCGTCCAGCGGGGCCGCCTTCACCTCGTCCAGCAGTTGGCGGATCATGCTGCCGATCCGCATCACCTTGGCGGGCTGCTCCACCATGTCGGTGAGCGAGCGCGGTTCCCCCGAACCGTCCTCGCCCCCGGATCCGTGGTCCTCGTCGGTTCCGACGACCATGACCTCCGGGTCCTCCTGGTTGTCTGCGTTGCTCATCGATTCCCTAGCTCGGCTCTGTTCGGCACGCTGTCAACGGGTGAGAAGGATCTTGCCGGTGTGCGCGCTCGACTCCATGACACGATGCGCCTCCGCCGCGTCCCCCAGGGGCAGGGTGCGGTCCACGACGGGGCGGATGGCTCCTTCTTCTACCAACGGCCAGACCTCCTCCAGTACTCCCGAGACGATGGCCGCTTTCTCCGCGGCCGGACGGGAGCGCAGCGTGGTCGCCTGGACGGAGAGCCGTTTGGCCAGCATGCGGCCCAGATCGATCTCCGTCCTGCGCCCGCCCATCAGGCCGATGATCACCAGGCGCCCGTTCGCCGTCAGCGAACGCAGGTTCGCGTCCAGGTAGGAGCCGCCCATGATGTCGAGGATCAGGTCGGCGCCGCCCTCGGCCCGCAGGCGCTCGGTGAAGTCCTCGGTCCGGTAGTTCACGGTGATCTCGGCGCCCAGCTCACGGCAGCGCTCCAGCTTCTCCGCGCTGCCCGCGGTGACGGCCACCCGGGCGCCCAGGGCCCGGGCGAACTGGACGGCGAACGTACCGATGCCGCTGCCGCCGCCGTGGACCAGGACGGTCTGCCCGGAGCGCAGGCCGCCGACCATCACCAGGTTGGACCACACGGTGCAGGCCACCTCGGGCAGGGCCGCCGCCTCCGCCAGGCCGACCCCGCGCGGGACCGGCAGGAGCTGGCCGACCGGCACGGCCACCCGCTCCGAGTAACCGCCCCCGGTCAGCAGGGCGCAGACCTGGTCCCCCACGGACCATCCGGAGCCCTCCGTCCCCGGTCCCAGTTCCAGGACGGTGCCCGAGCACTCCAGGCCCGGGTACTCGGAGGCGCCGGGAGGCGGAGGGTAGTTGCCCTGCCGCTGGGCCACGTCGGCCCGGTTGACGGCGGTGGCTGCCACCTCCACCAGGACCTCGCCCTGCTGCAGGGACGGTTCGGGGACCTCGGACCAGGACAGGACCTCTGGCCCGCCCGGTTCGGTGATTCGGATCGCGTGCATGTGGCCGACAGTACCCAGCCGCGCAGCCGGGCGGCACCCGACCTCTGGGCGGGGCGCCGGATCTCTGGTCGGCGGGCCCGGAAGGATGCTTTGCTGTGTCTGTGCGGGTAAGAGAACACCCGAGGGCCGTACCCGACGCTCCCCTACGGGAGGGCCCTTCCTCCACAGCAGACCCCCTTGACGCAGGAGAGCCCCGGTGGCACAGCACGAGCAGAACGGGTCAGGCGCCGAGCCGGAGCCGCACGAGCGCACGGAGCCGATCTGGCGGCGGACGGACGACACGGACGCCCCGGAGGGGCCCGGTGAGCCGTCGGCCGGGGCCGTCCCGGACCCGGCCGTGTCCTCGCCCAGCCCCAGGGAACAGTGGTTCGGCGGGTTCGAGGGCGCGGCTCCGCCCCCGCCCCCCTACGCCCGGCTGCCGGAGGACGCCCCGCCCCCGTCGCCGGGGGCCGCTTTCCCGGCGCCCGCGCCCGAGGAGGACCCCGAAGCCCCGGAGGACCCCGAGGTCCCCGAGGCCACGGAGGCCGCCGGGGACGGTGCGGAGGAGGCCGGGGACGAACAGGCCGGCGAGGAGGCCCCGGACGACCCCGAGGAGACGCGGAGCAGCACGCTCCGGCTGATGCCGGGCGTCCGGAACCGTCCGAACCGGCCCGCCGTTCCGTGGCGGGACGGCAGGCCGGTTCGGCCCGCCCGCCCCGGAGGAGCGGACCGCGGTGAACAGGACCCCCTGGGGCCCCGGAAGCTGCGCAGCGACCCGGACGTCCCCGAACCCGAACAACTGCCCCCGCTGGAGACCGAACACCCGGGACCCGAGAGGCCGGCCCTCGGAGAACCGGGCCCCGAACGCCCGGGACCGGAGGCCACCCCCTGGCGCGGGGTCGCGCCGGGGGGCACGGGCGCAGGGGCCCCCGACGCATCCGGGTTCCGGAACACCCCCGTGAACGCTCCGGCCCCGGAACCGGCCACGGCCGAACGGACCGAACCGCCGTCCTCCCGGCCGAGCCCGCCGCCGTCCCTGACCGGACCGCGCGACCCCGGGCCGGACCCCGCACCGTGGGCCGGTCCGGGGCAGGCCCCCGCCCGCCGCCAGGACCCGAACCACGGGGAGACCTCCGACTCGCTCAACGCCGCCACCCTGGTCCGCAACCGCCGCCAGGGCCCCGGCGGGGGGTGGCGCAGGGCCGTGCACACCGCCAGCCTCGGCCTGATCAACCCGGGTGAGTCCCCGCGGGTGCTGCGCCAGCGGGAGCTCGTCGCCCGGGCCTGTACCCCGGTCGCCACGGGGCACCACCGGGTGGCCGTGCTCAGCCTCAAGGGCGGGGTCGGCAAAACCACCACCACGGTCGCCCTGGGCTCCACCCTGGCCTCCCTGCGCGGTGACCGGGTACTCGCGGTCGACGCCAACCCCGACCGGGGCACGCTCTCGGACAAGGTGCGCCTGGAGACCGCGGCCACCATCCGGGACCTGCTCAACGAACGCCACCTGGTCTCCCGCTACGCCGACATCCGCGGGTTCACCTCCCAGGCGCCCAGCCGCCTGGAGATCCTCGCCTCCGACCGCGACCCGGCGGTCTCGGAGGCCTTCAGCGACGCCGACTACCGCGAGGTGGCCCGGATCGTCGAGCACTTCTACTCCATCTGCATCACCGACTGCGGGACGGGGCTCCTGCACGCGGCCATGCGCGGGGTGCTCGGCCTCGCCGACCAGGTGGTGCTGGTGAGCTCGGCCTCCGTGGACGGCGCCCGCAGCGCCAGCGCGACCCTCGACTGGCTGGAGGCCCACGGGCACGGGGACCTGGTCCGGGGCGCGGCCGTGGTGCTCTCCATGGTGCGCTCCAACAGCAAGAGCAGCGTCGACCTGAACCGGCTCGAGGAGCACTTCGCCGGGAGGTGCCGGTCCGTGGTTCGGGTCCCCTGGGACGGGCACCTGGAGGAGGGAGCCGAAGTGGACCTGGAGCAGCTCGCCCCCGCCACCAAGGACGCCTACCTCCAGTTGGCCGCGAGCGTGGGGGAGGCCTTCGCCCGCCAACCGTGACCGGTGGGGCCCCGACAACGCGCGGACCGCCCCCTCGGTGGTTTCCCACCGCACGGTCCCGAGAATGGAGGGGAGTGGAAGAGGTGGACATGAACGCACAGGAACGCCCGCCGGCGGTCATCGTGGGGGTGGACGGTTCACCCGCCGCCCACGAGGCCCTGGTCTGGGCGGCGGAGGCCGCCGCCAGGCGCCGGGAACAGCTCAGGATCGTGCACGGTCTCGGGGTGCCGACGGTGGTGGGGACCCTCCCCGGCGCCGGCGGGGTGGAGCGGCACAGCGCCGTCGAGGCGGTCCGGGAGGCCGGGCAGGCACTGCTCGCCGAGAGCGCCGAGTACGCCCGCGGGGCCCGTCCGGACCTGGACGTGGCGACCGTGCTGGGAGTGGAGGACGCACCGGAGGTCCTGCTCAACGAGGCCGGGCACGGGGACGTCATCGTCGTCGGCTCGCGCGGGCTGGGGGCGGTCCGGGCGATCGTGCTCGGCTCGGTGAGCGTGCGGACCTCCGCACACGCGCCCTGCCCGGTGGTCGTGGTGCCCGAACCGGACGGGCGGGACCGGCACAGGGGGAAGGTGGTCGTCGGTGTGGACGGCTCCGACTCCTCCCGGAGGGCCCTGCGTTTCGCCCTGGACCACGCGCTGGTCACGGATTCGTCGGTGGTGGTGGTCAACAGCTGGGAGGTGCCGCTGCCGGAGGATTCGGCGTCGCTGGCCGCAGACGCCCAGTCACTGCACGAGGAGGTGTTCGACCGCCAGTCGGAGGAGATCGTCGCCGGGGTGTTGGCCGAGGTGGTCGACGACCGGACCGAGGCCCTGGACATCACCGCCGTCCGGATGCAGGCCGACCCGGCGCAGGCCCTGCTCAGGGCGGGGGAGGACGCCGACCTGATCGTGGTGGGCTCCCGGGGGCGCGGCGGCGTCCGGGGGCTGGTGCTGGGGTCGACCAGCCAGGGGGTGCTGCACGACGCACGGGGCCCGGTCGCGGTGCTGCCTCCGCACTCCGACGAGACAGACCGATGACCAGGGGCGCACGTTCGAAGGGCTTTCTGCCCTGTGCCGGTCCCGCATGATCCTGCTGTACTCGGTGAGGATGGTGGGCAGCGCCTAAAGGGGGAACCATGGCAAACAGCAAAGTGGTAGTGGGAACGGACGGATCGGACCACTCCGGGGCGGCCCTGGAGTGGGCGGCGGCGGAGGCCGCGCGCCGCGGCGTCCCGCTGCACATCGTGCACGCTCTGGGTATGCCGCTGATCGTGTCCGCCTACGGGGGACCGTCCCGGTTCGAGCCGTCCGAGGAGATGTCGGGCCAGGCCACCGCCGTTCTCGCCAACGCCGTCGAACACGCCCGCAGCGTCCGGCCGGAGGTGGAGATCGAGTCGGTGACCGCGCTGGAGGAAGCACCTCTGGCGCTGATCCGGCAGAGCCATCCCGGCGACCTGATCGTGCTGGGCACCCGGGGCCTGGGCGCCGTCGCGTCGATGTTCGTGGGCTCCGTCAGCGTTCGGGTGGGGGCCCAGGCTCCGTGCCCGGTCGTGGTGGTCCCGTCCGACGACAGCGGCAAACCGGCCACCACCAAGCTGGACCGGATCGTCGTCGGAGTGGACGCCTCCAGGAACTCCCGACGCGCCCTGGGGCTGGCCGTGGACATGGCCGCGGAGACCGAGGGCGAGGTCGTGGTGGTCAACAGCTGGGAGGTGCCGTACCCGTACGACCCGCTTGCGATGGCCGCCGCGGGTTACCAGCCGCAGGAGACCCTGTTCGATCAGCAGTCCGAGCATTTGGTCGCGGAGCTGCTGGCGGACGTCATGGACGACCAGCGCGAGGACACCAACGTCGAGGTCTCCGTCGTACGGACCCAGTCCAACCCGGTGGACGCCCTTCTGGAGGCCTCGGCCGAGGCGGACGCCGTCGTCGTGGGTTCCCGGGGCAGGGGCACCGTGCGGGGCCTGCTGCTGGGTTCGGTGAGCCAGGGGGTGCTGCACCGGTCGAAGGTCCCGGTGGTGGTGCTCCCCAGGCACGCCGACGAGGACGACTAGCGCGGATCAGGGGGGCGGGCCCGCCGGGCCCGCCCCCCTGTGTCCTTTCGGTCCTGGAAGTACAGGACCCGCCCCTGCACGTAGGCGCAGGCGGCCAGGAGCAGACAGAGCAGCCAGGTGACGAAGAGGTCCCAGGCGCCGAACGCCCACCATCCGCTGAGGTTCCGTCCGTAGACGAGCCAGAGGGCGCCGAGCACGGTGACGGCGGCGCTGACGACCAGGCACCAGGGTCGAGGGGGACTGGGGGAGGCCGGGGCCATGCGGTGGGGGCGTCCGCTCTGTGTTGGGTTCCAGGGCGGTCCAGGCTAACCGGAGGGGCCTCCTGCCGCCGGTGCCAGGCTGGCTCCCGCACACGGGCGCGTGGCGGGTCCCTGGAGACACCGAAGGCCGCCCACGAATCCCGTGGGCGGCCTTCGACGTGTACCTCTACCGCGGAGGGTGTGGGATTTGAACCCACGAAGCCCCGTTGCACCGGGGGACCCTAACGACCTGTCGACAAAGCGACGAATGG
Source organism: Nocardiopsis terrae (assembly GCF_014651695.1). GTDB lineage: Bacteria > Actinomycetota > Actinomycetes > Streptosporangiales > Streptosporangiaceae > Nocardiopsis > Nocardiopsis terrae. Next base: position 58,003 of record NZ_BMXJ01000011.1, on the reverse strand, counting down.
CTTTGTGACCTGCGCTGATGTTCCGAGGGCTTCCCAGCGCTTCCGGAGCCCTCTCGGAGCTATGTGCACTGAATGTGCATCGCTGGGGGTGCAGCTCCTGCTGTTTTGAGGGCGCGCACGAGTGTCAGCAAAGCTTTCAGATTGGGAAGCCGAGAACGCCTCCGATGCCTGACCTCGAAACTCGCTTACCTGCGATGACGTGGCCGGTCTCCCCGAGATTCCCCGTAGTTCCCCGTTGCTGCCCGCCCTGTGTGGCACGTGTGTGGCACAGCTCTGTCCCTGTTATGTGAACAGAGCACAGATTGTCACACCTGCTCGGTACGGTCCTGGGTAGAGCGGTTGACCCTGTGCCAGAAGTACTGAGCAGTGGTCTACGAGCCGCAGCTGTGTTGCTTCGGCCCGCGCTCGGAAGGGGAGGGACTATGTCCCCGAGACATGTGAAGGTAAGGCTGGACTGCCGAGGTGCCCGTCAGGCTATTGACTTGTGCGTGCAGGTCGAACGGCAGGTTCCTGAGCCACTGCGGTGCACTCCGGGTGGTGGAAGGCCCGTGGGGAGTGGAACCGGGCCCAGTTTCTGCTCTGAGTGCGATGGCCTCCTCAAGGACGGTAGCCGCCTTCGGGCACACGTCAACGACCTGACCAGAGGTGGCTGGGGCCGCTGGGTACGGGCTGGGTCGGTGGTCATCGGATGCGGCGGCTCGTAGGGGGAAACCATCCGGCTGGAGCTCCTGACCTGAGGCACGTAGCTCTAGCCGGGATGTACCGCATGCAGTAACCACGGAATTGGGCCGAGGTGCCCGGTAGCGCTGGTGACGGTCACCCATGACGGTCGCATTCCGCTACCGGGTGCCTCGGGATCTGCGCACGTCATCAACCGATTTCGTTTGAACGGCAACCGTTCGTCTGCAGGCCGCGTCATGATGCCAAGTAGTACGGCCGTCGGCCGTGCGAGGGACCGGGCGGCAGCCCGCAGCCCGAGCGGCGGCCGGAGGCCGCTGCAACGGCGCTTGCACCGTCGCCTTGATTCCATATAGATAAACTCGGCAAAGAAGAGAGGTTCGATTTTGGATTATTCATGGATGGCACAACAGCTTGAGCGATTTATTGTAGAGGCAAACGTTGTAGTCGATGACCAAAAAATAGATTACTCTGGCGGGCTTTGGCGGATGGCCGAGATAGGTCTCCTTCATCGTGAAATGGTAGTTCTTAGAATTGTTAAGGCTTGTGGAATGGTGCCGGTTGATAGGGGTGAGTTTATTAATGTTGTGGATTACTGGAGGAACCTAAGGGATCAGGTTCTTGGGGTTAAGGGAATATGCGATAATTTTGGGGAAATGGAAAGTGCCCTCGCTCCAGAGGGTCCTGTGGCAAGCGCCAGCCACCTTCATGATTGGGTCTGGAGAGCTGCTGAACAGCTTTGGCTCGCAGCGGCGTACCAGGAGGCGGTTAATGCTGCCGCGCGTTCTATTAATGCGAGAATACAGCAAAAGTCCAAAAGGAATGACATTTCAGAGTCGGATTTGGTGATGCAAGTATTTGATATAAAGCCTGCCGAGCCTGGGAAGTCGCGTTTGTGGATGCCGGGAGATCGTTCCGATCCTACTTGGAGAAGTCTTCAGGAGGGGGTTAAGTTTTACGGCGTCGGTTGCTTCAAGGCCATTCGAAACCCTGCTTCGCATAAAGAATTTACTAACTGGGGAGAGCAGGAGGCCATGGAGTACCTGTCTTCTTTTAGTGTCTTTGCTAGGTGGGTTTCTGAATCTCAGCTTGAGTCTGTTGATTGATTTAATTTTTTCATATTCTTTTATTCAAATGCCTTCCATTGTGAAATCTCACGTGAGTTTTATTATCTATTTCTGCGTCCAGTAGGCGGATAGCGTAGGATTCGGTCATTCGGTCTGCTGCCTGATCAGGTGTAATCCATTCGATAGCCGTGGACTCGGAAGTGATGATCTCAACCCCACTTGATGGCTTGCAGCGGAAGACCAAAGCGACGATTCCGCGGGTCATGTTCTTGTAGACGCCCGTGAGCTGCTCCACCTCGACGTGGATGCCGGTCTCCTCTAGGACCTCCCGGACAACACCCTCTTCCGGAGTCTCGTCCAACTCCAGCACTCCGCCGGGCGGCTCCCAATTGCCGTTGTCCCTGCGCTTGATCACCAGCATCCGCCCGTCTTCACGGATGACCGCTCCTGCGACGGACACGGAGTGCAGCGGCGTTGACGGTTTGTCTCCGGTGCTGTTACTCATGTACATGAGCATAGGAGGCATAGAAGGACTATGGCGAGCACTGTAGGGGCGCGGTCTGCGAAGCCCCGGTATCTCCAGATCGCGGACGACATCGAAGAGCAGATCAAGGGCGGGGCCCTGGCCCCTGCTGAGGAGATTCCGAGTGAGACCGCACTGATAGAGCGCTACGGCGTTTCTTCGGGCACCGTTCGCAAGGCGGTTGCTCAACTCCGGGCTATCGGACTCGTGGAGACCCACCAGGGCAAGGGCTCCTTCGTGAAGTCGCGTCCTCCGGTGACCCGCAAGTCCTCCGACCGCTTCCGGCGTTCACACCGTCGTGCGGGCAAAGCCGCCTACATCGCGGAGACCGAACAGGCCGGGGTCAAGCCCACCGTCCAGGTGATCTCCATCGGTCCCGTTCTCGCTCCTGCTGGTATCGCTGAGCGCCTGGGCGTGAATGAGGGAGACAAGGTGCTCGCTCGTCGACGGCTCTACTTCTCCGATGGCACACCCACCGAGGAAGCCACGTCTTACCTCCCGTGGGACGTAGCGCGGGACATCCCCGAACTCTTCGAGGAGAACCCCGGTGGTGGTGGCATCTACGCCCGTCTGGAGGAACACGGGCACGAGTTCGCGGAGTACACCGAGACTGTCCGGGCTCGGCTGGCCACCAAACAGGAGTCGAGTGCACTCGCGCTGAGCCCCGGCGCTCCGGTGATCCACCTGACCCGAAACGCTGTGACGGAGGCTGGGCGCGTGGTGGAGGTGTGCGACACGATCATGGCCGCTGATCAGTTCGTGCTCGACTACAGGATTCCGGCCACCGACTGACGTAGGCGGCCGGTGAAGCTGATCAGGGACTTCACCGAACAGGGTTGACTCATGTACATGAGTGAGGCACCCTTATGGCACTACTCATATACATGAGTGCATGGGTTGTTCTCATGCATATGGGTTGAATCTTGGATGCGCGGTGCCTCTCTGCTCAAGCGGTGCGGGTGCCTCCGGTTCACGGGAGCGTGCTTGGTGGATGCAGTCACAGCCTCGAAGAGGTGCAAGTCCTGTCGAGGGCGGGGGCACAAGACCGTCCGCTCACGGCGACTCGTGGTCGTGCGCTCCGCCGGAGCCCAGCAGTCGGCGATGCGCATCGAGCCCTGCACCGCATGTCGGGGGACCGGAACGCACTCCTGAGAACCACTCAAGCCGCACGTGGCTGATCCTTCGCCACGCTGCAAGGCGGCTTGTCGACAAGTGACCCCCGCGACGCGGGCAAGGCGTCCGGGGGCGCGGCCAACCTGAGAAAGCAGGCTGACGTGAGCGACCTTATCGCCCTGATTCGGGCTCTGGTGACTCTGATACGACCCAAACCACGGGGGAGGCATCACCGGAACGGACCTCGGACGGTGCACCTGCCCCCGCCTGCGCGGGTGGAACTGTGGACCGCGCCGGAACCGATCGTGATGGACAGTGGCGACCCCCGTGCCTACAACCTCCTGCGCGGCCCCTACGTGCACTTCGAGCACAAGCGCACTGCGCATCGGATCGAACGGGACAGGCGGGGCCTGCGTCTGCTCGAACAGATCTCGGCTCCGCCCCCGGCAGTCGATGACATGGCTGAGTTGCGCGACCTGGTGCGCACGGCCATCGCGGTCGGGGCGGTGCGCTCATGAGTGGCGAACACACCTCACCTCCGGCGGACCGTGCCGCGTTCTACGCCTGGTCTCGCGCCCACGGTGTGCGTGTGCGGGTGGCCTGCGAGGACTGGCTGTCCATCACCTACGAAACCGTGGGCACCGGCCCTGACGGGAAACCGGTGGTCCAACGCCTGCGGTGCGAGCTGCCGCCCCAGGTCGCCCGGCGCCGGCTGCGGCTGTCCTACGTCGTGGGCCTGTCCCACGTGGTGGACGGTGCGGTGTGCAACCACGTCCGCACGGTCACCCCTCCTGTACTGACCTCGGGTGAGGTCGCCGCCCGGCATGACGTGGGTCTGGTGGCCGCTGCCCTGGTCGAGGGCGAACGCCGTGCCCTGTGCGGTGCCACGGTGGAGAACCTGAGCGTCTACGTCGTGGAACGGGCCGCGAACTGGCGACCGTTCTAGATACCCCCGCGTGCCCTGACGTCTCGCCCGAGACCACGGAGGCCAGGGCACGCGGGCTCTCCTCCTCCGGCGATGTGCGCACCTGCTCCGGTTGCGCTTCCCGCCCTCTCCCGGTCGCCGTGCGGGGTTCAAATGTGCCCCCACCTGCTGACAGGGCCATGCAACGCGAGTAAGCTACTCGATCACACGAGTACTAGAGTCACCAGGTGGACATCATGTCGAGTCTGGAGTTCGCTCCGCCCAAGTACGTACAGATCGTGCGGGCGATCCAAGAGCGCATCGAAGACGGGACCTATCCCGTGGGGGAGATGCTTCCCTCCGAGTCCCGAATGGTCCGCGAGTTCGGGGCCGGACGCTCCACGGTCGTACGGGCGCTGCAAATCCTGAGTATGCAGGGCTGGATCGAACGCGAACACGGACGCGGGTCGTTCGTGCGCGGCGTCCCTCAGCAGGCCTCTGAGCGCTCCCATGCCGGAGCCAGTGCCTTCGACGCCTCCGAAGAGGCCAGGAACAACCGGATCCTCACCGCTGGCCGCGCTCCTGTCCCCGCCTCTCTGGCCGAGACCCTGGACGTGCCCGCTGAGTCTCCAGCGGTGACGCGCCGCCGCCTGGTCCTGGACGCCGATGGTGGGCCGAGTGAGCTGGTCACTCTCTGGTTCCCCCTGGACGTGGCAGAGGGAACCGACCTCGGATCTGAGGCGACGATCAGCATTGGGGCGCGCGAACACGTGCAGATGGTCAAGCAGCTTCGTCCCGCTCGCGTCGTGGAACGCCTGTGCGCCCGAGCGGCCACCGGTCAAGAGCGCGAGATTCTGGAGCTGGACGAGGCGACGCCCGTTCTGGGCATCACCGCGCGGATACTGGACGCCTCCGATCGCATCATCTCCGTCGCTGAGATCGTCCTGCCCGGTGACCTGCACGAACTGGAAGACTCCTACCCGGCGGTGTAACCGCCACAGCTTGCCTGCCTTCTTATCCACTTGTCCGGACGAGTAAGGCGGGCTATTCTGACATTCACTTGACCGAACAAGTGGTTGAGTGGACATCAACTGAGAGGCTGATCAGATGGCTATTCAGGGTGCGTTGCCGGTCTCCTTCGGCACGGTCTTCCCGCACGGTGCGTTCGCGCTCGGGGTGGAAGCGATCACCGACTTTGAGACCAAGCGTCCGCAGATGGACAAGGACACCGGGTTGCCGTTGTGGGCGGTGGACGTGATCGACGCCGACCCCGAAGCGCGGGGCAAGGCGAAGTCGGTGAAGGTCAAGGTCGCCGCGAACGTGTGCCCGACCCTGCCGGACGAGGTTCCGGGGCTGCCGTTCCGCCCGATCGAGTTCGAAGCGATGGCGGTCATGCCCTACGTCGACGACTCCGGCCGCCGCCCCAGGGTGGCGTACTCGCTGCGGGCTCGGGGTGTGAAGGCCCCCGGTACCGCTGGTGGTCGTCGTGCTCCGGCCAAGGAAGCGGCCTGACCGCTTCCTGACACATAAAGCGGGGCGGCCTGGTGTTGGCGCACCTAGCCGCCCCTTAACCCCCACTCGAACCCTGCGAAAGCTTCGTGAAGAGGTGCCCCCAGTATGTCCCAGAATCCCGAAGACCTGTCCGCCCTGTCCGGCCCCGAGCTGGTACGGGTGTTCCTGGCCGAGTACGACAAGCCCCGCACCACCAAGGCGGAGCGGGCGGAGTTCTTCGACTTCAAATCCCGCATCTTCGCTGTTATCGCTGAGCGGGACGGCAACCCCGACGCAGCCCGGTTCGCCGCGTGTGCTCGTGCTGACTCCGACCTGCTCTGGGCCGAGGTCGCCGCCAACGAGGCTCTGAACGGCGGTGGTGAGTGATGGTGCGCCAACCCAAGGTGGGGGCCGCCCAGTCCTCTCCGACCCTGCCCACCCCGGCCCAGGGGGTGCGGTGGACGACTCCGATCGTGGAGACCCCCGGCATCGTCGTCCTGGCCTCCTGGATCTACCGGCTCGTGCGGCTGCTGGTGCTGCTGCCGTTCCGCTTCCCCGTCATGGTCGCCTCGACCACGGCCGTGGTGGCCTGTTGGTGGTACCTGTCCTGGCCCGGACTGGCCGCGCTCGCTGGTGGGCTCTCGGTGGCCTCCCTGGTGTGGTGGCGGACCTGGCCGCACTCCTACCGGTACTGCGTGAGTTGGCGTCTGCTGGCCTGGTGGCGACACCTGGTCGTCTACCGGCGTCACTGGCAACCCGTGTTGGTCATTTCCGGGTTGGCCGAGTCCTACCAGGAACGCCGCTACCTGCCCCGCATCCGACGGGTCACCTGTAACGCCCGAGCCGACTACGTCCGTGTCTCCCTCGTGGCCGGAACTGCTCCCTCGGACTTTGAGCACCGGGTGGTGGAGCTGGCGCACGGGTTCGCCGCACCCTCCTGCCGGGTCACCGTGAACGGGCCGCGTGCCATCACGTTGGAGTTTCCCCGACACGACACCTTGGCCGAACCCCTCGATGCCCTCCCCATCCCTGAAGCCCCGGACCTGTCAGCGCTGTCGGTTGGCAAGCGCGAGGACGGCACCCCGTGGAAACTCCGCCTGCACGGAACCCACGTCCTGATCGTCGGCGTCACCGGGGCGGGGAAGGGGTCGGTGCTCTGGTCGGCCATCCGGTCCATGCTCCCCGCCATCGCGGACGGGACGGCACAGGTATGGGGGATTGACCCCAAACGCATGGAACTCGCCTACGGGCGCGACCTCTTCGCTCGGTACGCGGACACCGGCGAATCCGCGGTGGAACTCCTCGAACACGCCGTGGCCCAGATGCAGGAACGAGCCGAACGGTATGCGGGTAAGCAGCGCTCGCACACCCCCACTACGGCTGATCCGTTCGTGGTCGTGGTTCTGGACGAGGTCGCGTTCCTGACCGCCTACCACCCGGACCGGGACGTGCGGAAAAGGTCGGAGAACGCCATCGCCACCCTGACCTCACAAGGCCGCTCGGTCGGCTTCTGCGTCCTGGCCGCACTCCAGGACCCGCGCAAGGAGGTGATGAACCTGCGCAACCTCTTCCCGGACAAGATAGCCCTGCGCCTTGATGAGGCGTCCCAGGTGGACATGGCCCTGGGGGAGGGCGCCCGGGAACGCGGGGCTGAGGCGCACCTGATCGATCCCACCCTTCCCGGGGTGGCCTACGTCCGCCTGGAGACCTCACCCTCTCCGGTCCGGGTGCGGGCCGCGTTCGTCTCCGATGACGACATCACCGCCATGGCTGGTCGCTACGGGACCGCTTCCTCTGCGACGGAAGAAGGTGCCTGATGTCGACCGCTCCTGTTCCGGGCACGGTAAGCGACCAGCTCATGTCTGGCCCATATGACCGTGAACGTGGAGAAGATCACCGCGTTAAAGATCTGAGCCTGCCGCACCAAGCCGTCCCCCTCGTACGGCGCAAAGACCGCGATCGGTACCCACACGAGGGCCATCACCAGGTTCGCGACTCCGACGATACGCATGCCTGCTTCTTCTCCTCGGCACAGTGGGGGTGGCTCTGATGCCCACTCCTACCGGTAAGACAACCCGGGCCGAACGACTCGCGCAACCCCTGGCCCGTGAGGTGGCCGAACAGGTCGCCGCTGACCACGGTGTGTGCATCCGGCCGGTCTCTCTTCGACGCACGAACATCGCGACCGGTGCCACCGAGGTGATCGACGTCCCGTGCGGGTCCACGCTCGAATCACGCTGTCCGGCCTGTGCAAAGAGGAAACGGTCCCTACGCCGCTCGCAGTGCGAGGAGGGTTGGCACCTGGAAGCCGAACCCGTGGTGGAGCCCGACCCGCCCACCGAGCAGCAACAGGTGTGGGTCGAGCAGCGGGCCATGGTCACCGCTGAACGCGACCGGCTCGCCGCGACCGGGGCCGCCGCTCCGGAACAGCTCGCCGCGCTGGACGCTGCGATCGCGGACCTGGACGAGGAGATCACCGCCTCCGGGCTCCGAGGGTCGGTCACCCGCTCGGCCTCCTCCGAGTCGGGTCCGCGTCGGGTGCGCTCCACCAAACGGCGTCAGGACGTTCCGGGTCTGCCCAAGCGACCGATGACGAGGAAGACGGTCGGGCGGGCGTTCACTGACCCTGGCTCGGGGAAGGTGTTCCGACCCTCCCTGTTCCTGACCCTCACCCTGGACTCCTACGGGCGGGTGCGCTCCGATGGCACCCCGGTGGACTTCTCCACCTATGACTACCGGCGGGCCGTCCGGGACACGCTGCACTTCTCCAAGCTCATCGACCGGTTCGTGCAGAACCTACGCCGGGTCGCCGGATTCGACGTCCAGTACTTCGCCTCCGTCGAACCCCAACGCCGTCTGGCTCCGCACCTGCACATGGCCACACGCGGCACCCTGCCCCGGGCCGAACTGCGCCAGATCGCCGCCGCGACCTACCACCAGGTGTGGTGGCCTCACGCGGACACGGTGCGTTTCGAGGGCGAACACCTGCCGGTGTGGGATGCGGACGCCGCCACCTACCTCGACCCCACCACGGGGGAAGTCCTCCCGACCTGGGATGAGGCGCTGGACGCCATCGACGACCAACCGGACCCGGAGCCCTTCCACGTGGTCCGCTTCGGAAAGCAGGTCGACGCAAAGGGGGTCGTGGTCGGCACCGAGGACGCCGCCCGGTGCGTGCGCTATCTGGCCAAATACCTGACCAAGGACATCGCCGACTGCCACGCCGCCGAGACGACTCGGCAGGAACAGCACGTGGACCGGCTCATGGAAACACTGCGCTTTGAGCCGTGCTCGCCCCGGTGCTCGAACTGGCTGCGCTACGGCATCCAGCCCCAGGATCCCAAAGCTGGCCAGCGTCCCGGGTTCTGCCGCTCCAAAGCCCACCGCCGCGAACACCTCGGGTACGCGGGCCGCCGCGTCCTGGTCTCACGCAAGTGGTCCGGCAAGACCCTGGCCGACCACAAAGCGGACCGGCTGGCCTGGGTCCTGGAGGTGCTCGGGATTAACGGCGTTAATAGCGGCCCCGCCAACGAGGACCAGGGCGACAACGAACACCCTCGTCCCCCGGTCCTGAACTCGGTCAACTCCAGTGACTTCGTCTGGGAACTCGCACGTCCCACCGACCCTGACGTGGCTCCCCGAGAACAACGCCTGCTGCGGGCCGTGGGGGAAGCGCTCAAACGCCGTTCTCAGCTCGACGCCGCACGGCAGAACGATCTTTTGGCAACCACCGAGACGAGGGCCGCATGAGAACCGCTGGCACCACTCCAACCGTGCCCCGACCCCGTGCTGAGGAAGGGCTCTGGTCGGTCAAGGACACGGCCGCCTACCTCCGCGTGCCCGTCAAGACGCTCTACGAGTGGCGATACAAGGGCGACGGGCCTCCCTCCCACCGCATCGGCCGGTACGTGCGCTACGTGCCCGCTGAGGTCCATGCCTGGGTCCGAACCCGGTAACCCCCCAAGGAGACTGATCATGGCCCGTGCCTGGGTCTACGACCGCACCAAGGACAAGGCGTACACCGAAGCCGTACGCAAGGCCAAGACCGCCAAGCGCACCCCTCCCGCGCGGTGGATGGTCCGCTACTACGACCCCTCCGGGAAGATCAAAAGCGCCGGCACCTACAAGAAGAAGCCGGATGCCGAGAAGCGGCAGACCGAGATCGAGAACAGCCTGCACGAAGGCTCCTACCGCGACCCTTCGGCCGCGAAGGTCACCCTCGGGCAGATGGCCGAGAAGTGGCTGACCACTCGCACCGACATCAAGCGGTCCACCTGGTGGCAGTACCGGGCCGTGCTCGACAACCACGTGTTTCCGCGCTGGGGGGACCAACCGCTCTCGGCAATTCATGGTGAGGACATCGCCGTGTGGGTGGCGCGGCTCCAGAAGCCGCGGGACGAGGGCGGATCGAACCTCGGGGCCTCGCAGACCCGGCACGCGCACGTCGTGCTGTCGATGGTGCTCGGCTGGTGCGTGCCCCGGCGTATCCCCTACAACCCGGCCAAGGGCGTGCCGCTGCCCAAGCCCTCCGAAGCCGAACACGTCTACCTCGACCACGTCCAGGTGGAGGCTCTGGCCAACGCCGCTGGCGGGCTGCGCACCAAGTACGGGCAGATCGCCTCGACTGCTCCGATCAACCGTGCGCTGATCCTCCTGCTGGCCTACACGGGCCTGCGGTTCAACGAAGCCGCCGCGCTGCGGGTGGGACGTGTGGACCTGGAGCGGCGCCGGGTGCGGGTGGCGGTGGCCTTCGCTGAGGTGGAGGGCGAACTCATCGAACAGACCCCGAAGACGGGCAAGCCCCGCACGGTGCCCGTTCCTCCCTCGCTGGTGCCCGAACTGCGTCCGCTCCTGGAAGGGCGCGCTCCCGATGAACTGGTGTTCACGACTCGTCGGGGTGCTCCGCTGCGCATCCGCAACTGGCGTTACCGGGAGTTCGGCAACGCGGTGAAGGCGGCCGGTCTGGCGGGCAAGGGTCTCACTCCGCACAAGCTCCGTCACACAGCGGCCTCACTCGCCATCGCCTCCGGGGCCGACGTGAAGGTGGTGCAGTCGATGCTCGGCCACGCCACCGCCACGATGACCCTCGACCGCTACGGGCACCTGTTCCCGGACCGCCTGGACGAGGTCGCAGAAGCGATGGACGTCGCCCGCCTCGCCGCGCTGGCCGCGTGACCCCTCCTCAACGGGGGCAGCCCCGGATACACCGAAGGCCGGTGGCCTGCGGACCGTGTGCACTGAATGTGCACCGGCCCGGGACCACCGGCCTTCGCCGTGTTTCTCGGAAGGCTCCCACCTGGGAAAACTTCCTGATTCTGCGGAGGGTGTGGGATTTGAACCCACGAAGCCCCGTCAAGGACTTGGTGCTTTTCAAGAGCACTGCACTCGGCCGCTATGCGAACCCTCCTGGAGGAGACTGCCTCTCCGCCAGACATGGTAACCCACGGCGGGGGCGGGTTCGCGGGGATGTTCCGGGTTCGCCCCGAGGAGGGGCCGGGGTGGCGCCAGGCAGTTACTCGTGAGTAACCTGTGCGTATGGAGAAAATGGACGCCGAGACGGCGGAGATGGTCAAGTCCGGGTTCCTGGCCTCGGTTCCCTTCGCACGGACGCTGGGCGTGACCTTCAGCGACCTGGACCACGGGCGTGCCGTCATGCGGCTGCCCGACAACGCCGACCACCACAACCACGTGGGCGGCCCGCACGCGGGGGCCATGTTCACGCTCGCCGAGTCCGCCTCGGGCGCCATCGTGGTCGGCACTTTCAGTGACCAGCTGGAGCGGGCCGTTCCGCTCGCGGTCAGCGCCGAGATCCGCTACCTCAAGCTCGCGATGGGCGACGTCACCGCCGAAGCCACCCTGGGCCGTACCCGGGACGAGGTCGTCGCCGAACTCGACGCGGGCAAGCGCCCCGAGTTCCCCGTCGACATCGAGCTGCGCACCGACGACGGCACGGTCACCGGCCGGATGACCGTCCTGTGGACGCTGCGCCCCAACAGGAAGTAACCCTCCCCCGGTTCCGGCCCCGGTCAGACACCCCTTCCGCCCCGTCTGACCGGGGCCTCGCGCGTTCTTGGCCGGGTCCGGCACGGGCCTGTCGAATGTCGTTGCCGCTGGGTACGTTGACCGGGACGGGCACGGGTCGACGCAGGAGGCAGCGTAGTGAGACTTCGAGTGGATCGCGACGCGTTCGCGGAGGCGGTCGCCTGGACCGCTCGGGCCCTGCCCGCCAGGCACGCGGTACCCGTGCTCGCGGGGATGCGGATGGAGGTCTCCGCGGACGGAAGCGCGCTGCACCTGTCCGGCTTCGACTACGAGGTCTCCACGCGCGCCTCCGTCGAGGTCCTCTCCGAGGAACCCGGGGCCGCCCTGGTCCCCGGCCGGCTGCTCGCCGAGATCGTGAACAACCTGCCCTCCGGCACGGTGCGCATCGATACCGACGGGCCCAAGGTACTGGTCAGCGGCGGCGCGGCCAGGTTCACGCTGATCACCATGCCGCTGGAGGACTACCCGAGCCTGCCCGGCATGCCCGGACGGATCGGCTCCGTCCCCGCGGACGCCCTCACAGCCGCCGTGCGCCAGGTGACCCCCGCGGCCAGCCGGGACGACACCCTGCCCATGCTCACCGGCGCCTATCTGGACTTCACCGGCGACACCCTGCGTGTGGTGGCCACCGACCGCTACCGCATCGCGGTACGCGAGCTGTGGTGGCGCCCCGAGGACCCCGGGATCGACGTGTCCGCCCTTGTGCCCGCCCGCACCCTGGCCAACACGGTCCGGGGCCTGATCAACCAGAGCAACGTGGACATCGCCCTGTCCACCGTCCAGGTCGGCCGGGGGGTCAGCCTCTCGCCGGGCGAGGGCATGATCGGTTTCGAGAACGGGGAACGCCGGACCACCACCCGGCTGATCGACAGCGACTTCGTCAAGTACGGCGCCTGGTTCCCCACGGAGTTCTCCGCCCGGGCCGAGGTCGGGGTCGCGCCGCTGCTGGAGGCGGTCAAGCGGGTGGCTTTGGTGGCTGACCGGAACACGCCGCTACGGCTCGCCTTCACGGAGGGTGAGGTCGTGCTGGAGGCGGGTTCGGGGGACGACGCCCAGGCCGTGGAGGCCATCGGGGTCGGGTACGAGGGGGAGCCGATCCGGCTGGCCTTCCGGCCCGACTACCTGGTGGACGGGCTCAGCGGGGTGGGGACCGACACCGCCCGTCTGAACTTCACCGAACCGACCAAACCCGCCGTGTTCACCGACGTTCCGGCGAAGGAGGGCGAGGAGCCGTCCTTCCGCTACCTCGTCCAGCCCCTTCGTGTTACTTGACCAGCGGTTTTCCCGTTCTTGGGAAAGTTCTCCACAGGACTGCGCGCGAGTTATCCACAGGCTTCATCCTCCGCCTGTGGATAACCCGGGGTGATCGACCCCTTCGGAGGTCTGAACGGCCTCTCGAATCGGCTCGCATTTCCCCTTTGACAAGGGAAAACAGTGCCAGCGTGGAATCTGTGCACAGCCTGTGGACAACTCCGCGTGGCGGGCTATTCGCCCTCGGCCAAGGTGGACGCCCGCCCACTGGTCACCGGGGTGTCCAAACCCAGCTCAGCCTGGCGTCCGCGGCGGTACCCGGCCCGGTAGCCGGCCGCGCTGTGGGTGCGCTCGGGGCGGTGTTTACGCAACTGTGGGAACTGCTTGTGGAACTCTTCGTTCACCCGGTTCAGATCGTCCCGGAGAACCAACTCCGCACCACGTGTCGAACCGTTCTCTCCGCTACCCTCAGTGACGCCTGAGTCGTCGTCGTTCGAGGCCATTTCCTGGAGCCGCGCCCGAAACTCACGAATGCGTTCGGCCACCGCCTGACCGTAGGCGCGCACGAAGGACCGGTAGTAGCGCTTGCGCTCGGTCTCCAGCTCGGAACGCGTGTAGTTGCGCAGTTCCCGGATATCGGTCACGTGCGCGGAACTCATGAACTTGGCCGAGGCCTCCATCTGCATGGAGATCGACGGCATCAGCATCCGCAGGGCGTCCAGGGCGCTGACCGTCCCCACCAGGATGATGGTCCGGTCGGTGTTCTCGGAGTTGTTCCCGCGCACCGCCGACTGGCACCCGTAGGCGGCGGCGATGTCGGCCAGGGCCCGGACCCGGGCCTTGCCGTGGCCGCCCACCCCCGGGACGGTGTAGTCCAGGCGACTGATCGCGTCCGGTTCCTCGCCCCTCTCGGCGCGGGCCTCGGCCTCGGCGATCGCGTGGCGGGTCATCAGCTCGGCGGCCTTGGCGGTGAACGCCTGGCTTTCGGCATCAGTGACCGCGGGGTCCTCCGCCATGCGAAGGAGCCCGCGGACCCGCTCGACCATCTTCTGACGAGCAGCTTCAGTCATCGGCGCCGGTTGTCTCCCGTAGGTGAGGTGTGGTCCATCCGCTCCTTGGCGGAAAACATCGAGCCTAAGCCCTTCTGTTCCCCGCCACCATCACGGTGGCGCAGAACCACCACCCGAAAGCGCCTACTTCTTGTCCCCGGCGACCATGGCCACGACACCGATGATGAGCCACAGGGCAAGGCCCACACCAAGACCCGTCCAGAGGCCGCCGAACAGCCCGCCGATGATCGCGAAGTCAGTGATCACGGACACGATGTAGCTCACCACGGCGGTGGCGCCACCGCCGAGCAGGGCCGGGGCACTCGCGTAGCGGAACGGGTACGAGGCGGCCCAGCGGCGGCCGCGGCGGTCGCTCTTCTTGCTCAGCACGCCGCCGACCCCGCCGATCAGGGCGAAGAAGAAGATGCCGGTCGTCACCCCGGCGGGGATACCCGCCAGGCCGAAGTTGGCCAGGAAGGACAGGGCACCGGCCACGGTGCCGCCGATCACGGACGCCCCCCACGGCCAGATCATCGCCGCCGAGGCGACGGGAGTGAATGCGTTACCGCGCTCCAGCGTCATGTTCACAGCTCCAGTCGAATCGCGTGGCACCCACTCGTCGCAGGGCCGTCCCGTCCAGCATGCCGGGCCGGGGCGACCAGCACATCAGGGCCCGTCCCTGACTTACCCCCGAGGCGGCGCCTCGGCACCTGCCCCGGCGGCGAAACCCGACACGAGCCGTCCCGGAGGGACGCACGGGGTGCCTCTTCCGGTAACAACGTTCAGTCGGCCGCGGAAGTGCCCGCGGCGTCGGCGCTGTGGTGACCCCCGGCTCCGACCGCCGCCGAGCGCAGACCGGCCCGCAGGTGCGGCCAGGCGGCACGGAAGGCGGGCAGCAGGGGCAGCCCCTCGGCCTCCTCGACCGGTACCCAGCGGATCTCGTTGCTCTCCGCGTTCCCGGGACGGAACGGGGTCAGGACGGGGATCCGCAGCAGGAACGTGTCGTAGCGCCACACGGTCAGGTCCTGCTCGTGGCTGCCCAGGACCGTGTAGTCCTCGAGGTCGCCCGCGACCTCCTCGCGGAACTCGCGCACGGCGGCCTCCAACGGGGTCTCGTCCCGGTTGCGGGCCCCGCCCGGGATCCCCCAGGTGTCGCCCATGTGGGTCCAGCCAGCGCGGTGCTGGAGAAGGACGTGACCGGAACCGGCCACGTCGGTGGCGTACAACAGCAGCCCGGCGGCACCGTACAGGCCCCACCTCCGGGACCCGTCGGCCAACTTCACCCAGCCGTTTCCGTCACCCTCCTGCATCAAGCCCTCCAACCAGAGCGGTCGCTCGTGTCCGACGATCGTGCTCCGCCGCCCACCGCCTGTGGACAACCGGAAACCGCGGGGATCATTCCCGCTGATCCCTTGAACCTACGGCCCGCCCGACCTCTTCCGCAGCCTTTCTTCCCCCGTACCCGCCGGCCTTCTTCCACGGCACGGGTCCGGCGGCACGGCCCCCGCTGCTGCGCGACCATCCTCACCGAGAGCCCGGGGCCCTCCCGCCCGGGAGGCGGTCCGATGGTGCAGCCGGGCCCCTCGGTCCCGCAACGGGGCCGGGCTTTCGGGGGGTCGGGACACGACGCGTCGGTTCGGGAGGAGCGCCGGTTTTCGTGCCCGGCACCGGAAACCCCCGGAGGCGATGTGGGGTTCGCCCCGGGGCCGGGGGGTAAGTGGAATAACCGTGCGACTGGTTTCACCGGTTCCGAGATCGGGGTTGCCCCTGGCTCGTGTCCTTCCCAGGATTGCGAGAATGACGGAATCGTGTTCGTCCGGTTACCTGAAGTGTCCGGCGGGTTTTAGGAAAGCTCCCAGAGTGCAAATCGTGAACAACAGGTAGTTACCGTGTGACCTTGGGTTTTCCGCTCCCGCTGAAAGCCGGTTGAAAGCGGAACGCAAGAAGATCTCCCTAGTGTGAATCACGTTCGTCGGGCCGGAAGCTGCGTGAGGACGGCTCGCGGCTCCCAGAAGGCCCGGCGTCCGTCGGACACAGGCCATCCGTGGCGCAGCTGAGGCGGAAGCGCCACGGATGGCGGCTCCGCCAGAGGGCGGGTGAAGTCCCATGATGCTTCGTAGACGACGTAGGGCTACGTTGAGGCTCTACGCGAGTGCTGTACGCAAAGGAGTTCGAGTGCCCAAGATGCTGACCGTGGACGAGCAGTTCGAGGCGATCGTCGCCGAGGTGGCGCCGGTGGCGAAGATGCACCCCTACCAGGAGCCGAACCCCGAGCAGGGTTCCCCCGCCGAGGAGAAGCCCGCTGAGGCCGCTCCGGCTGAGGAGAAGCCCGCCGAGGAGAAGTAACCTCTTCACGAAGTAGTCCGACGGTCACTCCGAGTGCCAGTACAGAGGGGGGTACTCGGAGCCGTTGGCGTGTTCTCCTTCTGCTTTCTCCCTAATTCCCCTTGCTAGTGTTGCTGCTTGTGGAATTCGGAGTGCTTGGTCCCATCACTGTCTGGTCCGACGGTCACCCGATCTCGGTCGGCGGACCCCGCCAGCGTTGTGTCCTCGGAGCCCTCCTGGTAAATGTGGGGCGTGAGGTCACCGTTGACCAGATCATCAGCTATCTTTGGAGTGACGATCCACCGCGCACAGCGCGTTCGGTCATCCAGGTGCAGATCTCTCACCTGCGTAGAATCCTCCCGACCAGTATCGTCACCACCCCTGGCGGTTACGTCCTCGACGTCGATCCGGAATCCGTCGATCTCCACCGTTTCCGCCAACTGAGGAAAAGGGCGGCGAAGTCCGAGTCCGAGGCTGCCGTGGTGCTGTTGGACCGGGCGCTGGACTGCTGGCGCGGGGTCCCGTTCTCCGGTGTCGGATCCGAGTACCTCGATCACTCCGTGGTCGCCCCCCTGCGCGAGGAACGGGCCTCGGCGGTGATCGAGTGGGCTGTCCAAGCTCTGGACCTGGGGCGCTACCGGGACGTGGCCTCCAGGCTGACCTCCTTCGCCAGCGAGGAACCCTTCCGTGAACGCCTGCACCACCTGCTCATCACAGCGCTGTGGCGGGACAACGAACGTGCCGGGGCGCTTTCGGCGTACGAGAACTTCCGTTTCAGGCTCGCCGAGGAGCTGGGGGTGGACCCCGGGCCCGAGCTCGTCGCCCTCTATACCCGGATGCTTCAGGAGGAGAGCTCTCTCCCCGAGGGGCCGACCGTTGAGCGGACAACGGAAACGAGCTTCGGCTATCTGGTCCGGAACGACCTACCCAGGGACCTCCCCGATTTCACGGGGCGCCAGGAACCCCTGAGGCAGTTGGAGGAACTCGCCAGCACCGAGGACGGTCGGGCAAAGGTCTGCGTCATCACGGGTGCCGGAGGAGAGGGAAAGACCACCACAGCGGTCCGGTTCGGGTACGAGGCGGCCAAACTCTACCCTGACGGACAGCTGTTCATTGACCTCTACGGCTACACCTCGAACAAGGAACCGCTGGACCCGGCCTCGGCTCTCGGCGCCCTGCTGCGCGCCGTGGGCGTTGACGCGGGAGACGTGCCCGAATCCCTCGACGAACGCTCGGCGTTGTGGCGGGCGACGTTGATGGGTCGCAAAGCGCTCCTCATTCTGGACAATGTCTCCAGTTATGCCCAGGTCAGCCCACTGCTACCCTCATCCCCCGGGTCCCTGACGCTGATCACGACCCGTAATGATTTGTCCGGGTTGAGCGGGGCGCGTCTCCTCACCTTGGGGATGCTCGACGAACAGTCCTCCCTGGAACTGTTCGGCCGTGTCCTCGGCGAGGAGCGTGTCCGGAGGGAACCCGAGCATGCGCACGAGATCGCGCGTATCTGCGGTGGGCTCCCCCTGGCTCTTCGCGTGATCGCCGGCCGCATGCTCAGCCGCCCGAGATGGACGTTCGCGCACGTGGCGCGGAGGTTGGGGGAAGAGAACCGCAAGTTCCGTGAGCTCCAGGTTGAGGGGCAGAGTGTCGAGTCCGCAATCGACCTCTCTTTTCAGAGCCTCAACAGCGAACAACGAAACGCGTTCCTTCTGCTGGGACTGATGGTCGGAAACACCATCGACCTCGCCGGTGGCGCTGCTCTGTTGAAGGTGACGGCCGAGGACGCGGACGACATCCTCCAGGAACTCGTCGGGATGTGCCTGCTGGACGAACCCCAGGGGGACGTCTACCGGATGCACGATCTCATCAGGGAGTTCTCGCTGGTGCGTGCGGTGTCCGCTTTCGGGAGCGACGAAGTCGCCATGACCCGGACGAGGCTGGCCGAGTACTACCTGTCGACCGCACAACAGGCGGCTGACCTACTCGGTCCACGCGCCCTCAGCGAGGAACGGGGAGCGGAGGCCGAACACCGGACGGAGATCACGGATCGGCAGGACGCGGAGAAGTGGTTCTCCCTCCACCAGGAGAACCTGGCCGGGGCGATCGACTACTTCGCCGCCAGTGACAACGGGGAACTCGCCTGGCGCATGGCCGAGGCGGTGTGGAGGTTCTACGCTCTGCACGGTGAGATGGGACTACTGATCAGTTCCCACGAGCGGGCACTACAGATCAGTGAGAAACAGGGGAACCAGCGGGGTCGGGCCGTTACCTTGATCGGTCTGGGTATTGCTTACTACCTCGCGGGACGTTTCAACGAATCGGTGTCCCTCCTCTCCGAAGCTCGGGCCATCCTGGAGTCCGTGGGTGACCGCAGGGGGGTCGTTCGAGCTCTGGCCAATCTGGGGATGGTCTACGAACGCGTGGGCCGGCTGGCAGACTCGATTCAAGCCATTCAGGGTGTGATGGACAATGCGATCGAGCTCGGCGATCTCCGGCTGGAAGCTCTCCAATGGGGGAACCTCGCAGTCCTCAGACAGACTTTGGGAGAGCATGAGGAGGCGATCCGATGCGCGGAGAAGGCGATCGCGAAAGCCTCTGGTGAGGACCAGGATGAGGTCAGGGCCCATGCCAAACGCGTCACAGGTGAGGCCCGGGCTGGACTGGGACAACTGGATCTCGCCTTCCAGGACCTGAACGAGGCAATGGAACTCTCGTATGTGCTTCGGCTGGACGGGCAGCAGATATACATCCACAACTCTCTGGGATTGGCCTACAGGGCAGCTCAGTGCTGGAAGGAGGCGGTGAACGCCCACGCTGAGGCGCTGGATCTGGCAGACAAGAGTGGCAACCGCAGTGGGGACTCCGAGATCCTCACGGACCTGGGAACGACCTACGCTGCGGCCTCCCGGTACGAGGAGGCAGCCGAAACCCTGGAGAGGGCACGCACCACCGCGACCGAGCGCGACGAGCGCTACATCGCCGCGCGGGCCTCGCTCGCCCTCGGAGGTCTGCCCGCCTCCGTGACGGACCCCAAACGGGCGCGCGGACTCCTGGAGGAGGCGCTGGGGACCTTCGAGGAACTGGGGCTGCCCGAGGCGGACCGGGCCCGCGAGGCGCTGAAGAACCTCTGAACCGGCTCTCCGGCGGCTTCCGACCGGGGCCCTTGCCGGACTCCCGCAGGTCCTCAGGCCACCCGGTTGCCCCTGCTGCCCCTACCCGGCACCCGGGGACATCCGCCCGCCCCGGCCGGCCTCTTCGGTTTCGGCGCCTTCCACCCCTTGTTCCGCCGCAGCGACCGCATGTACAGCGCTGCGGGCAGGGTGCGCACGGCTCTGGGCAGGCGCGGGTACACGACCCGGACGAACCCCATCAGGCGGTCGAACCCGCGCTGGTGCGCCTGGGACCACGGGATGCCGAACTCGCTCCGCAGCTCCGGGTCCAGCAGACCCCCGGTGAGGAACCGCTGGGTCAGGGTGAGCGGCCACAGCAGCCTGTTGTTCGGCCAGAAGAGCTCTCCGGCCAGTGCCCGGGCCTGCGGGCCGACCTCCAGCCGGGCGCAGGCGCGTTCCCAGTAGGCGTCGAACTCCGCAGGGCTGCGCGGCCACTCCCGCTCGGGCAGGCCCAGGGCTGTGGCGTACACCGCGGAGCCGCGCAGGAACTCCTCGCGCTCCTCCTCGGACAGCGCGGCGACGGTCAGTTCGTGGACGTGCAACGCGGACCGGTGGAGGGTCGCGGCGACCCACAACAGCAGTTCGGGGTCGAGGGCGTTGTAGCCGGGGCCTCGGACCCTGCGGTGAATGGCGCGCACGATGGCGTGCACGCGCTCACGTTCCTCGGGGGTGCCGTGGGCGGACCCGTAGACGTAGTACAGGGTGCCGCGCAGCCGGTCGAGGGGGCGGGAGGCGAAGTCGCTGTGCTCGGCGACGCCCCGGGCGACGCTGGGGTGGGCGATCTGGAGCAGGACCGCGTAACCGGCGCCGGCGAGCAGGGCTCCCTCGGCGTTGATCCGCTTGAACGTTGATTCGTCGGACGATCGGTCCATGTCTGGATCGTATGGCAATACCCCTTCCCGTCACAGGTGGCACGCCCGGCCCGGTTCGCGCTGCCCGGCCCTCCCCTGGCTGCGGTGCTCCAGGGCTGGTCCGGCGCGTCCTCCACCGGGAGGGGGTCTGCTCTCCACTGGAGGGAGGGAAGGTAATTGTCACCTTAAGGTGAGGTCTGGTCGGGCATGTCTGTGTTCGACCTATTGGTTCAGTCCTGCCTCCGGCAGACCGGTTCCGCCCCGGGGAGGACATCGGACCAGTTCGGGGCCCCGGGGTCCGCGCCCGTTCGCCAGTACCAGCTCCAGAGGCCCCGCCACTGGGCTCTCGACCTGGTACACACGTCACACCCGTCCCAGTGGTGACAGCGGTCTTGACCGGGAGTGACAACCTCCTTACGGTCTTCGACACCGGGTGGACGGAGGATCCCGGAACCCACGGGAGCTTTCCCAGGCGCCCCTGACCCGGGACTCGCGGAAATAACCGGCCGCGAGCACGCCCCACCCGCCCTGGGCCGTCAACGGCCCGGGTCACCCCGCTACGGCCTCCCGAGGCCGTGACCCAGGAAGGGCTCTCTTCATGACCATGAGCAGCAGGATCCGCTCCACCGCGGCCGTCGCCGCCGCGACGGCCCTGGCCTTCACGCTGATGCCCGCGGGCACCGCCAGCGCCCACGGCTACATCTCCAACCCGCCCAGCCGCCAGGCCCAGTGCGCCGCGGGCACCGTCTCCTGCGGCCCCATCCAGTGGGAGCCGCAGAGCGTCGAGGGCCCCAAGGGTCTGATGAGCTGCTCCGGCGGCAACCAGATCTTCTCCGAACTGGACGACGACAACTACGGATGGGACGCCACACCCGTCGGCACCACCGCCACCTTCGACTGGAATCTCACCGCCGCCCACGCGACCGCCGAGTGGGAGTACTTCATCGACGGCCAGCTCGTGGACAGCGTCGACGGGGGCGGTGTGCAGCCGCCGTTCAACTTCTCGCACGACGTCGACCTCTCCGGTTACAGCGGTGAGCAGACCGTCCTGGCCCGCTGGAACGTCGCGGACACCCCGAACGCCTTCTACGTCTGCGTCGACGTGAACATCGGCGCCCTGTAACAGGAGCGGCCCCCGGCCCGGCCCGCGAGCCGGGCCGGGACGCACCTCCCCCCGGGGCGTTCCGCGGCGGAGGCCGGTCCCGCAGTCACCCCCGCCCCCGACCACACCAGTTGGCCGGAGTCGGCCGGATCGGCACCCCAACGGGGGTACGGACCGTTTTCGCCGGACAAGCCGTGGGAACATGCGTTGAGTCAGGTTTCGACTATCCCCGGACGGACCTCTTCGCATGGGCCAGCCCTTCCCGCCTCCCCCTCCCGGACACCCCCGCTCCGGCCCACCGGGGCAGCCCCCGCCCCCCGCGGGTCCTCCGGGCCACCCCGGCTTCCCCGGACAGCCAGGTTTCCCCGGCCAGCCCGGCCAACCGGGACAGCCCGGCCCGCCCCCGCCTCCTCCCGGCCCCCCGGGTTTCCCGGGCCAGCCCCAGCCGTCCGCGCGGGGCCCTCGGAAGGCCCTGACCGTCGCGGTCACCGCCGCCGTGACTCTGGCCGTCGCCGGGGTCCTCACCTGGACCGTCGTCTCCACCTACGGCTCCTCCTCCGGGCTGGACCCCGCCCGGGGACTGCCGACCGACGACCCGTGCGCGGTCGTCGATGAGCAGGCCCTCAGCCGGATGGACGGCGAGGTCGGCTCCTGGCACACGACCGTCTACTCCAACGGGTGCAACTGGACGGTCACCATCGCCGACGAGCCCGACGTCGACCTGTACTTCAGGCGTTCCGTGCCGATGTCGGAGAGCGACGCGGAGAGGGCCGAGGATCGCGGGAGCGAGGACGTCCCCCGGGACACGGACGAGTTCTACGAGATGATCGTCGACGAGGCCACCGACCCCAGTTACCTCTCGGACGGGTCGAGTGTCCTCGACACGGAGGAGAGGGCCCTCCGGTACGGGGACGAGAGCGTGCTCGTACTGACCGAGGTCAGCTACGGGCTCTCCTCCGGCGCAGGCAACCAGCGGGCGACCCTCGTCGTACGCGAGGGGGACGTCGTGAGCCAGCTGTCCTTCACCCTGTACTCGGAAACCACCGTGGACGCGGACGAGGCGGAGGACCTGATCACCGAGATGGTCGCCGACTCCTTCTTCGAGTGACCCCGCCCCGAGCAGCGCGTCGACGACGTCCAGAACAGGAGACCGCCGTGTACAACGGTCCAGCACAGCAGTTCCCCCAGCCCCCCGTCGCTCCTCCCGCGCCGCCCCCGCGCCGCGGTGGTACCGGGCGGACCGTAGCGATCACCGTGGCGGCCACGCTCGGGGTCTACACGGTGGTGGCCGGGGCCGTCGTGGCGGTGGTCGCCGCAACGGGTTCGGGTGCGGCCGCGCAGGGGCCGGAGTTCGAGGGCCTGCCCACCGACCCGTGCGGGGTCAGCATCGGGTCCCAGCTCGATGCCGTCTCCGCCTTCCTGCCGTCGGCGTCGTTCTCGGAGAGCAGGTCCTCCTGCTCGTGGAACGTGGAGTACTCGGACGGGACTCCCGGGGACCTCTTCCTCGGCTACCGGCACCCCACGGACCACAGGGGCGAGATCCTCCGGGGCGAGTCGGAGGCCGAGGACTACTACGAGGCTCGGGCGCGGGAGCTGCTCGACGGTGACGCCGACGAGTACTGGTCCGTGGAGGTCCAGGACGCGGGCGAGCTCGACCTCGGCGACGAGGCGGTGGTGTCGCACTACCGCCAGGGCTCCGAGGACGACATGTACAGCAGGGCCGAGGTGCTGGTGCGGGTCGGGGACCTGTTGGTCGAGGTCATGGCGGACGAGGGCCGGGAGGATCGTTCCGGGAGGGCCGACTTCACCGGTGACGAGGAGGCCCTCATCGCCATCGCCGAACGCGCGGCGGCCGAACTGGAGTGACGTGTGGGGCTGTCCGCCCGGGCGGGTCAGCGCTCGCCCCCGGTCCGGACGCCTACCCGTAGACGGCCAGCACGGCGACCACGGCCGACACGTTCCACAGGGAGTGGGCGACCACGGTCGCCGTGAGACGGCGGGTCAGCAGGAAGAGGCCGGTGTAGACCACGCTGGCCAGGACGATGGCGGCGATGTCGGGGCCCGAGGCCGGCAGGTGCAGCACCGAGAAGAGCAGGACGGATACCGCAGCCGCCCCGTACAGGGCGGCCCTGCGGTGGACGAAGGCCGTGGGCAGAGCGCCCAGGAGGAAGCCGCGGAAGTAGAGCTCCTCGGCCAGTCCGCCGCCCACCACGCCGAGTACCAGTGTGGCGGCGAGGGCCGCCACGCCGGCCGAGGCGTTGGTGAGGACCTCCTGGACCCCCGGGTTCTCGGCGCCCCCGTCCATCGGGATCAGCACACCGACCTCCAGCAACACGCGCGGGGGCACGATCGCCGCTCCCAGCAGTGCGTCCCGGACCCAGTGGCGCGAGGTCAGGCCGACGGCGGACGGTGCCAGGGACCTCCGCCGCAACCACCAGAACACCAGGACCACCGCCGAGACGAGTTCGGCGAGGGCCACCGCGACCAGGGCCAGGGGCGGAGGCGAGTCCCGGACCAGTAGACCGAGGGTCAGTGGCGGGACGACGAAGCAGACGAAGGCTCCGGTGAGGAAGACCGCCGACGAGCGGACGGGGGCGGGGGCAGCAGTGGGGACGGGGGCGGTTTCGGGCACAGCAGTCTCCGTAGCTCGCGTTCGGGGGGTAGCGCTCTTATCGATAATCGATACACTAGAGCGAAGCTTATCGATTGTCGATATGTACTGAGTGTGAGCACGGGAGAAGATGTGAGCGTCATACGTCAACGCGCGTTCGAGTGGACGGCCCTCCTGGCGGTGGCGCTGGGGGTGTTCCTGGCCCTGTTCTCCGCTGTGGGAACACTGGTCGCGGACCACCTCGTCGTGCCCGTCGAGGTGCCTGCCGCCGCGCTGTCCGCGTCCTCCGGGGAAGGGTTCGCGATCACCGGCACCGCCACGGCCGATCTGACGGTGGCCGACCCGACCACAGCCGAACGGGCGTGGACGATGGGCCCCTCGCTCCTCGTGGCCGTGCTGATCGTGCTCGTGGGAACGCTGCTGCTGCGCGTCGTGCGCTCACTGCGCACGGGTGACCCCTTCGCCGCCGTGAACGCGCGCAGGATCGGTGCGTGCGCCGCCGTCGTCCTGGTCGGCGGCGTGGTCGTGGGAGGGCTGCGGGCCGCCGGTACCCACGCGGTCGTGGGCGGGGCCGACCTGTCCGCCGTCGGGGGTGCTGCCGTGGAACCGCTGGTCGAGTGGCCGGTCGGCGTCATGCTCCTCGGTCTCGGGCTCGCCTCGGCGGCGGAGTTCCTTCGTCGCGGCGCGCTCCTGAACGAAGAGGTTGAGGGCCTGGTCTAGCCGGAGGTTCGACCCGCTGTGAACGTCCCCGGCACGGTTCGCGGGGCCCGTGGTTTCCCACCTTGCCCCGCCCCGGTGAGCGGAGCGCTGGTTCCCGCTGCACTCCGGGCTCCGTTAGCGGTCCGGCGAGCACGGAGATCCAGGCCGGACCACCGCGCCGGCCCCCAACACGACGAAGGCCGGTCCCGTAGGACCGGCCTTCGTACTGGTCGGGGTGGCGGGATTTGAACCCACGACCTCTTCGTCCCGAACGAAGCGCGCTGCCAAGCTGCGCTACACCCCGAAGCAACGTCCCCAAGTCTAGCGGACTCGGGGAGTGCTTGTGCACGTCAGTTCCACCCGAACCGAACCGGGCCGGTCAGGGACGGGCGACCAGGTCCAGGAGGGAGGCCTCGGGGCGGCAGCAGAACCGCACCGGGGCGTACGGGGACGTGCCCAGGCCGCCGGACACGTGCAGCCATGCGTCGCCGTACCCGTTCAGCCCCCAGGCCCGCCTGCGGTCGATCCCGCAGTTGGTGACCAGCGTCCCGTAGAACGGCAGGCACAGTTGGCCGCCGTGCGTGTGCCCGGCGAGGAGGAGCTGGTAGCCGTCGGCCTCGAAGCGGTCCAGGTTGGCGGGCTCCGGGGAGTGCAGCACACCCAGCCGGACGTCGGCCGCGGGGTCGGCCGGGCCCGCCACGTCCTCGTAGCGGTCCAGCTTGATGTGCGAGTCGTGCACACCGGCCAGGGCCACGTCCAGGCCGTTGGCCTTCAGCGAACCCTTGTGGTTGTTCAGGTCCAGCCAGCCCGAGGCCGTCATGGCCGCGCCCAGGTCACGCCAGGGCAGGTCCGGCACCCGGCGCTTGTTGTAGTCGGTCTTGCTGGTTCGCCACAGGTAGCGCGCCGGGTTCTTCGGCTGCGGTGAGAACAGGTCGTTGGACCCGTACACGAAGGCGCCCGGGCGGTCCAGGAGCGGCCCCAGGGCGTCGATGAAGGGGCCCACCGCCTCCGGGTGGGCCAGCGAGTCACCGGTGTTGACCACCAGGTCCGGCTCGTACGCCTCCAGGCCCCGGATCCAGTCGATGAGCATCTTCCGCCCGGGCGTCAGGTGCGCGTCGGCCAGGTGCAGGATCCGCAGGCGCGGGCTGCCGGGGGGCAGCAGCGGGAGTTCGTACCGGCGCAGCCGGAACCAGTTGCGTTCGATCACCGAGGCGTACCCCAGTCCGGCCACACCGACCGCGCCGGTGATCGCGGCGGCGCGCCCGATCCGGCGCAGGAGCGGTCTGTTGTCGGCGCCCATCCGGTCCTCCTTCGTCGTCGACCGATCGTCTCAGATCCTCCGGCCTCCCGTGCGCAAACCGTTGGTGGGCTCCTCCGGGGCGGCCGTAGGATCAGGCCATGTCCGAACTCAAAGACCGCCTCAAGTCCGACCTGACCGCCGCCATGAAGGCGAAGGACAAGGTCCGCACCGCCACCCTGCGCATGGTGCTCACCACCATCACCACCGAGGAGTCCGCGGGCACTTCACAGCGGTCCCTCACCGACGACGAGGTCACCAAGCTCCTGATCCGCGAGGCCAAGAAGCGCCGCGAGGCCGCGGAGGCCTTCGACAAGGGCGACCGCCCCGAGGCCGCCGCCAACGAGCGGGCCGAGAGCGAGGTCCTTTCGGACTACCTGCCCAAGCCCCTCACCGACGAGGAGCTCTCCGAGCTGGTCGCCGCCGCGATCGCCGAGACCGGCGCCTCCGGGATGAAGGAGATGGGCAAGGTCATGAAGGTCGTCAACTCCCGGATCGCGGGCCGGGCCGACGGCGCCCGCGTGGCCGCCGAGGTCAAGGGCCAGCTGGCGTAACGATCCGGCCGGGCTCCTCCCCGGATGATCCTGCCCTTACTGCGGTTCTCGTGCGCCCGGTCCAGCGCCGCGGCCAGGACCACGGCGGCAGGCGACACGTAAGGGGGCGGCGGTGACCAGGTCACCACCGCCCCCTTCGCCTGCTCCGTCAGTCCCGGAGCCCCGCGGGTGTCAGTCCCTGCCGTCGCGGCCGGGCGCTCCCGCGGCGGGAGTCACCGGGTACCAGCCGTCGTTGCCCGGAGCGTCCTCGGTGCTGGCCTGGCCACCGCCGCTGCTCAGGAACACGTTGACCGTGGCGCCCTCGGGGAGCTGGCTGCCCGGGTCGGGGTTGACCGCGGCCACCGAGCCCTCGGGCTCTGAGGACCGGACGGTCGTGCCCGAGACGTTCACCGAGTAGCCGGCGTCCTCCAGGGCCGACACGGCGGCCGCCTCGGTCATGCCGACCACGTTCGGAACACCGCCGTCGTGGCTGGCCGGGCTGGCCTCCTCGTCCCCGTCGTCACCGGACCGGGGGGCGGACTCGGAGGTGGAGCCGAACTTGCCGGGCGGGGACGCCAGCTGTTCGACCTCCAGGCCCTCGTGGGCGCCGCGCATGGTCTCCTGCCAGATCGGTCCCGGGATCGTCGCCCCGTACACGACCGAGTAGGGGCGGTCGCCGATGGTGACGTTGCGCAGCGGGTACTGCTGCGGGCCGCGCGGGTCGCCCACGAACACGCTGCTGGCCATCTGCGGGGTGAACCCGGCGAACCAGGCCGCCGCGGAACCGTCGGTGGTGCCGGTCTTGCCGGCCGCCGGACGGCCGATGCCCAGGTTGGAGGCGGTACCGCCGTGGAAGGTCTGCGACAGCAGGTAGCTGGTGCCGTCGGCGACGTCCTCGTCGATCACGCGTTCGCACTGCGGTTCCAGCTCGATCGTGGTGTCCGCCTGGCGGTCCTCGATCCTGGTGATGGCCTGGGGCTCGCAGTACGTGCCGCCGGCGGAGAAGGTCGCGTAGGCGTTGGCCACCCGGATCGGGGAGACCTCCTCGCTGCCGAGGGTGAAGCTGCTGTTGGCGAGGGAGTTCGGGTTCTCCGTGAACAGGGTGCCGTCGGCCCGCTTCAGCCCGAGCTTCTCCGCCATCTCCATCGTGTTGCACAGTCCGGCGCGTGCCTGGAGCTGGGCGAAGTAGGTGTTGGAGGAGGCCTTGGTCCCGGACACCATGTTGAGGTTGCCCGCGTTGCTGTCACCGGCGTTGCTCGGCGACCAGGTCTGCAGCCGACCGCCGTTGCAGGACACCTGCCCGCTCACCGTGGTGGAAGCCGGTGAGTTGAACGAGGTGCTGAAGGGGAGACCCTGCTCCAGCGCGGCGGCGAGGGTGAACGCCTTGAAGGTCGAACCGGCCTGGAAACCTGAGCTGCCGCCGCGGTCCGCGTCGGTGGTGAAGTTGATCGAGGTCTCGCCGAGCTTGCTCTCGTCGGGCCCGTAGTTGCGGCTCTGCATCATGCCGAGGATGTGGCCGGTGCCGGGCTCGATGACCACCTGCGCGGCGACCTTGCGCGACTCGTTGTCGCGGGGGACCCACTTGTCCACGGCGTCCTGCCCGGCGTCCTGCGTCTGCGGGTCCAGGGTGGTGTGGATCTCCAGGCCCGCGGTGCGCAGCCAGCGCGCCCGCTCGGTCTCGTTGGGGCCGAACCGTTCGTCCTGCTCGATCTCCTGCACCACGTAGTCGCAGAAGAAGGGCTGGTCGCTGGGGACGCACCCGTTGGGCGGGGTGTCCAGGTCCAGGTCCATGTCCTCGGTCTTGGCCTCCTCGGCCTCCTCCTCGGTGATGGCACCGGTGCTGACCATGCGGTCCAGGACGACGTTGCGCCGTTCGATGGTCTGCTCGGGGAAGAACCGGGGGTTGTACAGGTACGGGTAGCGCACGAGGCCGGCGATCGTCGCGGCCTGGTGCAGCTCCAGTTCGCTCGCGGGCACCTGGAAGAAGTGCTGTGCGGCGGACTCGACGCCGTAGGCGCCGTCACTGAAGTAGGCGATGTTGAGGTAGCCCTCGAGGATCTCGTCCTTGGTCATCCGCTGTTCCAGGGCGACCGCGTAGCGCAGTTCCCGGATCTTGCGGGCGATCGTCTCCTCGCGGGCCTCGTCCAGTTCCTCCTGGGAGGTGGCGGCCTCGATCTGCACGTTCTTGACGTACTGCTGGGTGATCGAGGAGGCGCCCTCTGTGTTGCCGCCCAGGGTCCGGACGGCGGCGCGCAGCGTGCCGGACACGTCCAGGCCGCCGTGCTCGTAGAAGCTGGCGTCCTCGATCGCCATGATCGCGTCGATCATCACCGGGGAGACGTCTTCGATGTCGACGAGCTCACGGTTCTGGTCGAAGATCTCGGCGATCACGCCGCCTTCGCTGTCGTAGATGGTGGACCGCTGCGGGGGCGGCGGTGTCTCGAGTTGGCTGGGCATGTCCAGGAAGCCGCTGGCGACGTTGCGGGCTGTGATCCCCATGCCGCCCACGGCCGGGAGGGCCATCGCGGCGACGAGGAGGCCGGCTACCACGCCGACGACCACCAGTTGGCTGATTCTTTGAAGCAATGTCCCCTGACCCACCCCATCAGACTAAGTGACCACGAACGCTTATAAGCGGTGCGATCGGTAACAGACGGTGCGTATTTACGCCGAATCGCCCATGACGACGCACGAGCCGTGCCCCCGGACCATCTTTTCACGGTTATCGCAGACCGGCCCCGGTGCGGTTCGGCCGACATGTGCCCCCACCCCGGTCGGGGCGGGGAGCGGTCGGTCACGCGGCAGCCCTTCCGGGCCCTGTCCGATGAGACGGAGAGCGGGCCGATCGGGTTCTGTCTGCGCGGTGATCCGAACCGTGTTCTCGAGACGAGGGGGTGCCGTGACGCCACGTGTGCGCCGCACCCCACGCGGTAGCGGGGGCCACCGTTTCCACCTCCACTCAACCAGAGCACGACAACCACCTGGAACCGTGGGAGCGAGCACACGAGGGGGAGCGCGGCCGCACACGGAGCGGACGACGGGTGCCGGAGGCGCTGTTCCGCCGGATCGATCCCGCTGACCGGTTCGTCCGAATCCACGGTTTCCGGTCGCGGATTCCCGGGACCGCTGTCCTGTTCCCGTCTCCTGAACGCCCGACACCGGTGCTCCTCAGCCTTCCGCGCCAGCCCTCCGCACCTCAGGGGTCCCCAGATGCGTCCTCCCCGGCGAGGGCGGAACCGATCCCGCGCAGTCCCGCCAGGTCGTGCACGTCCTCCGGGCGGGCCGCGACCTCGACGACGCGCAGGCTCCGATGCGCGGACAGCAGCCGGGCCCGCAGTCCGGCCTCGCGTTCGTGCACGCGGACCCGCTCCGCGTGCAACCGCAGCGCAGCCCCCGCCAACGGATGGTCGCCCGTGGCCAGGGAGTCCGCGGCGGCCAGCGCCTCCGCGGCGCCCAGGCGCGCCCCCGGACCGGTCGGCAGGGGGTGGGTCCGGTTGATCACCAGCCCGGCCAACGGCATGGAGTCCTTCGCGAGCCGCTCCACGAAGTAGGAGGCCTCGCGCATCGAGTCCGTGTCCGGGACCGCCACCACCACGAACGCCGTCCCCGGGGCCTGAAGCAGCCGGTACGTGCGTTCCGCGCGCTCCTGGAACCCGCCGAACACCGTGTCGAAGGCGGAGACGAAGGCACGCAGGTCGTTCAGGAACTGGGTACCGACGATCCTGCCCACCACCGAGCCCACCACGTTGAAACCCGCCCCCAGCAGCCGGAAGGCCCCGGTGCTCGCGGGCGCGCTCAGGAACCGGATGAGCTTGCCGTCCAGGAAGCGGCCGAGCCGTTCGGGCGCGTCGAGGAAGTCCAACGCGGACCGGCTGGGCGGGGTGTCCACCACGATCAGGTCCCACTCGCCGGACTGCCGCAGCTGCCCCAGCCTCTCCATCGCCATGTACTCCTGTGTGCCGGAGAAGCTCGTGGAGAGGGTCTGGTAGAAGGGGTTGGCCAGGATCTGCCGGGCCCGCTCGGGGTCGGCGTGCTCCCTGACGACCTCGTCGAAGGTCCGCTTCATGTCGAGCATCATGGCGTGCAGGCTGCCGCCGGCCCCGCCAGATCCCCCCGCCGCCCCGTTCGCACCGGAGAGCGGTACCGGGCGCGGGGTGTTGTCCAGTTCCTCCAGTCCCATCGACTGCGCCAGCCGCCGGGCCGGGTCCACGGTGATCACGACGGTCCGCCGTCCGCGTTCGGCCGCGCGCACGCCCAGCGCCGCGGCGGTGGTGGTCTTGCCGACCCCGCCGGCGCCGCAGCAGACGATGATCCGTGTCCCGGGGTCGTCGACGAGGGCGTCCGCGTCCAACCGGCCCGCCTCGGACACCTCGGGCCGGGGGGCCGTCCCCGGATCGGTGCCGGTCACCGTCCCACCCCCTGTTCGCTCAGCCGCCGGGCCAGGCTCGCCAGCGCGGCACGGTCCGCCCCGCCCTCCAGCAGGGGCAGTTCCAGGAGAGGGGGTCCCAGCCCCTCGAGTTCACCGCGGACCCTCTCCTGGAGCAGGTGGCGCAGCGCGTGCGCCCGCACCTGACCCGCGAGGTCCGCGGCCAGCGCCTCGGGTGCCTCCGCCGACGCCGTCTCCAGCCGGGCGGCCTTCAGTCCGCGGACGAGTTCGGCGGTGTCCAGCTCCCCGGCCGCGGCGGCGGCCAGGTCCGCGCCGCCGAGGAGGGGCGGGGCGACCATGTTCACCAGGACCGCGCCCAGGTTGAGGCCCAGACCGCTGATCTCGTTGATCCCGTCCCGGGTCTCCTGTGCGGGCATCTCCTCCAGCAGCGTTACGAAGTGCACCCGGGTCCGCTCGGAGCGGATGACCTCCATCACGCGGTCCGCGTGGCTGCGTACCGGTCCCACCCGGGCCAGCCCGGCCACCTCGGAGTTGACGTTCAGGAACTGCCCGATCCGACCGGTGGGCGGGGCGTCCATGACCACGCTGTCGTAGTGGAAGGGGGCGTTCCCGGGGCCGTCCGAGGAGTGCCGCCGACCGCCCGCGCGCCGCCGGACCGCCTCGGTGGCCTTGCCGGTCAGCAGTACGTCCCGGAGCCCGGGTGCGACGGTGGTGGCGAAGTCCACGGCTCCCAGCCGGGTCAGCGCCTGCCCGGCCCGCCGTATCCCGTAGAACATCTCCAGGTACTCCAGCAGGGCCGCCTCCGCGTCCGCCGCCAGCACGTGGACGGAACCGCCGTTCGCGGCGCGGAGCATCTCGCGCTCCTCGTAGGGCAGTGCGGCGCTCCCGAGCAGGGCGGCCACCCCCTGACGGCCCTCCACCTCGACCAGGAGCACGCGCCCGCCCCGGGAGGCCAGGGAGAGTGCCAGGGCCGCGGCCGCAGTGGTCTTCCCCGTACCGCCCTTGCCCGTCACGATGTGCAGCCGGGCACCGGCGAACGCCGCCTCCGGGCCGCTGTCGCGCGGCCCCCGTTCAGGATCGCTCACCCCACGGAGTCTATGCGCGCGCCCTGCGGGGAGCGCGGGCGAGGCGCCACCGGCTCGCTTCGACCGGCCGGGTGGGTGCGGGTGAGTAAGGTGAGCGGCGTTGAGGTGCGGTCCCCCCGGGACCGCCGGTTACTGAGAGGGGTGGACGATGTCCAAGTGGGAATACCAGAGCGTTGCTCTGCTGTCGCACGCGACCAAGCAGATCCTGGACAACTGGGGTGAGGACGGCTGGGAGCTGGTGTCCGTCGTGCCGGCGCCGCTGCCGGAGGGCACCGACCCGCGCAACCAGCAGTACGTCGCCTACATGAAGCGGGCCAAGTAGATGCCGACCCCCGAGGAGCGGATCGCGGAGCTGGGCCTGACCCTGCCCGAGGTGGTTCCGCCGGTCGCGGCGTACCAGCCCGCTGTCCGCAGCGGCGACCACGTGTACGTCTCCGGGCAGCTCCCGTTCGTCGATGGCAGTCTCCCGGCGACCGGCAAGGTCGGTGCCGAGGTCGACGCCGAAACCGCGAAGGAGCTGGCCGCCGTGTGCGCGCTGAACGCCGTCGCGGCGGTGCGTGCCGAGATCGGTGAGCTGTCGGACGTGGTGCGGATCGTCAAGGTCGGCGGTTTCGTCGCCAGCGCCCCCGACTTCACCGGGCACCCCGGAGTGGTCAACGGGGCCAGTGAGCTGCTCGGCCAGGTCTTCGGCGAGGCCGGGGTGCACGCCCGTGCCGCCGTCGGCGTCGCGGCCCTGCCGCTGGACGCTCCGGTCGAGGTTGACATGATCGTCGAGGTCCGCTGACCGGGCTCGGGGGGACCCGGGCCACAGCGCGGCTTTCGCGAACGACAGGAGTACGTCGATGACCGAGAACGACGATGTGGCCCGGCCCCGTCCCGCCGCCACCGTGATGCTGCTGCGTCCGGTGCCGGGAGCGGAGGGCGCCCGGGCGGACTGCGCCATGGAGGTCCTGCTGATGCGCAGGGTCGCCTCCATGGGCTTCGCCCCGGGCGCCTATGTCTTTCCCGGCGGCGGGGTGGACCGGCGCGACGCCGACGGCGACCTCCCGTGGACCGGACCGGGGCCGCGGGAGTGGGCCGCGATCCTGGGCACCGACGTGCCGATGGCCCGGGCCCTGGTGTGCGCCGCCGTGCGGGAGACCTTCGAGGAGACCGGTGTCCTGCTGGCCAGCGAACCGGAGCGGGCGGGTGAGGAGGCCATCACCCTGGACACCGCCACGGACGACTGGGAACGGGACCGCCTCGGTCTCATCGACCGCTCCCGCTCCTTCACCGAGGTGCTGTCCCGGCGCGGTCTCGTGCTGCGCTCGGAGTGGCTGCGCGCGTGGTCGCGATGGATCACCCCGAGGAACCAGCCGCGCCGCTTCGACACCTGGTTCTTCACCGCCGAGCTTCCCCCTGGCCAGCAGGCGCGCGACGTCGGCGGGGAGTCGGACCACACCCGGTGGACGGATCCGTCGGTGGTCGCCTCCGAGTGGGAGGCGGGTCGGATGCCGATGCTGCCGCCGACCGTGATCGCCTGTGCCGAGCTTGCGGACCGGCGGACCCTCGCGGGCGTGCGGGAGGCCCGGCGGGATATCGTTCCCATCGAACCGGACGTTCGGGAAATCGACGGCCAGATCCGTGTCGTTGCCCCGGACGGGGGCGAATTCCCCCTGCCCGGGCCCGACTCGGCTCCGTGAGCGCCCGCTCCCGGCGGTGTGGAGTGCTCCGTCGCGGATAGGTTTCCCTGCATGTCCTCTTGGCCGTCCTTCAGACCAGTCCGGTTCCGGCGAGCGAAGCGAGGTGCGATGAGGATCGACGGTTCCGGGACACTGCGCGCCAGCTGCGTACTGTGCCCCAACCCAGGCCCGATGACGTTGGAGGGAACCAACACCTGGATCCTGCGGGAACCGGGTGCGCGCGGGGTCGTGGTGGTCGACCCCGGGCCGCACGACGAGCGGCACCTGGAACGGGTGGCGCGGACCGTTCAGGAACAGGGCGCCCAGGTCCTGATGACGGTGGTGACGCACCGGCACTTCGACCACACCGAGGGTTCGCGGTACTTCGCCGAGCTGACCGGGGCCCCCGTGCACGCGGTCGACCCGGGGATGCGGGTGGGCGGCTCCGGTCTGGCGGACGGCCAGCTGCTCACCGCGGACGGGTTGGAGCTGCGGGTCGTGGCGACCCCCGGGCACACGGACGACTCCGTCTGCCTCTTCGTGGAGTCCGACAGCGCGATCCTGACCGGTGACACCGTCCTCGGCCACGGGACCCCGGTGATCGACGGGGACGACGGGCTCGCCCCCTACATGGACTCGCTGTACCGGCTCCGGGACCTGGTCGTGGAGCACCGGGTACGCATCCTGCTGCCCGGGCACGGTCCGGTCCTGACGTCGCCGCTGGCGACGCTGAACTCCTACATCGACCACCGCGAGGCGCGCCTGGCACAGGTGCGCGAGGCGGTGCGGGCCGGTGCGACCAGGGTCGAGGAGGTCGTCGACCGGGTCTACCCGGACGTGGTGGAGGGCATCCGCCCCGCGGCGGCCTCCTCGGTCCGGGCGCAGTTGCGTTACCTGGCGGTCAAGGAGGAGCTCCCCGAGGGGGTCGAGAGCTGACCCTGCGCGCGGCGCAGTGGTCGCCGGGCCGCCCCAGGGGTCCTGCGGGGCCCTGAGAGGGCCCTGGAAGCGCTGCGGCCGTCACCCCGGAGGGTGACGGCCGCACAGCGTCCGGAGTGGCCCCAGGGCGTGTTCGGCGGACACATACTCTGCTGCGCGTCGCCCCAGCGGCACTTGCCCTGCGTTCTCATCAGTCGACAGCCAAACCCGGGCGGGCCCCCGCTGTGCGACACTGCCGAGCTTGCGAGGCAGGGCACAGTAGGGGCACTCCTTCTTCGGCCTTGTGCCAGCACCACTGGATACGCCCGCCCGTCGCCCGCCGCCACCCTCAACGGACGCCTACGGCGCAGCAACCCTCTCCGCAACGAGCAGCACCCACCGAACACGCCCTAGCGGGCGCGGCGGCGCATGCGCTCGACGTCCAGCAGCACCACGGCCTTGGCCTCGATCCGCAGCCAGCCGCGCAGGGCGAACTCGGCGAGGGCCTTGTTGACCGTCTCCCGGGACGCGCCCACCAGCTGGGCGAGCTCCTCCTGGGTGAGGTCGTGGTGGACGTGCAGGCCGTCGTCGCCCTCCTTGCCGAACTTGTCGGCGAGTTCGAGCAGGGCCTTGGCCACGCGGCCGGGCACGTCGGTGAAGACCAGGTCGGCCATCACGTCGTTGGTCCGGCGCAGGCGGGCGGCCAGCGACTTCAGCAGCTGCAGGCCCACCTGCGGGCGGCTGGACAGGAACGGCCGAAGGTCGTCGTGGCCCAGTCCGGCGAGAACGGAGTCGGTGACGGCCACGGCGCTCGCGGTGCGCGGGCGCGGGTCGAACAGCGACAGTTCACCGAACATCTCGCTGGGGCCGAGTACCCCCAGCAGGTTCTCCCGCCCGTCGACGGCCGTGCGGGTCAGTTTCACCTTCCCGCTGAGGATGACGTACAGGCGGTCGCCCTCGTCGCCCTCGTTGAACAGGGTCTGGCCGCGGCCGAGACGCACCTCGTTCACCGAGGAGCGGAGCGCGGCCGTGTCCTCCTCGTCCAGCGCCTCGAACAGAGGAGCTTTCCGGAGCACCTCGTTGATCTCGTCCACACGTCCTCCTAAAACCTGACCGTCAACAGTGTGACGTATATCGCAACCAGGTGTGAAACCAGGTCGTTACCTCGGCTTGTCCGCCGGGAGACAACGTGCCCACAACAGCCGACGTCAGCCCATGCGATCCTAGTCGTAACCGGCTTGTGTCAGGGCTTGTCCGCGCCGGGTGACCGGACATTGGTTACATAATCTCGGTCACCAGTCGAAACGTCGGTACGCCGCCGAATTCCGACGACCCTGCCGTGCCTCCGCAACCGGGCGCCTACCCTGTGACGATGCCTCGCGACACCCCAGACGTGCCCACGGAGTACACCACGCCCACCGGTGAGAGCCGGCTCGCGCTGGTCCGCCGCGCCCGAAAGATGTACCGGGAGCTCTCCGAGCTGTACCCGGACGCCCACGCCGAACTGAACTTCACCACCCCGCTGGAGCTCCTGGTCGCGACGATCCTGTCCGCGCAGTGCACGGACAAGCGGGTCAACCAGGTCACTCCGGCGCTCTTCGCGCGCTATCCCGATGCCGAGGCCTACGCCTCGGCCGGGCGTGAGGAGCTGGAGGAGATGATTCGTTCGACGGGGTTCTTCCGGGCCAAGGCCAACAGCCTGGTGGGTCTTGGTCAGGCCCTGTGCGAACGGCACGGCGGCGAGGTCCCTGGGAACCTCAACGACCTGGTCAAACTACCCGGTGTGGGGCGAAAAACCGCAAACGTACTGCTCGGTAACGCCTTCGATGTGCCGGGGATCACGGTCGACACCCACTTCGGACGGCTCGTCCGGCGGTTCGGCTGGACCGACGAACAGGATCCGGTCAAGGTCGAACACGCGGTCGGCGAACTCTTCCCGCGCAAGGACTGGACGATGCTCTCCCACCGCGTGGTGTGGCACGGGCGCCGCGTGTGCCACGCCCGTAGGCCCGCCTGCGGAGCCTGCCCGCTGGCCCGCTGGTGCCCGTCCTTCGGAGAGGGCCCGACGGACCCCCGGGCCGCGGAGAAGCTGCTGCGCATGCGCTCGTTCGCGTGACCCCGGGGCCGGCGGCGGTTTGTACCCTGAATCACGTGAGTGCGCACACGTCGGTCCCGGTACGGGCCACCGGAGCAGTCCGGACCGGCGCCCCGGTCCTTCCGAACCCGGCGGACCCGCGGGGCGCGAGGTCCGACCATCAGACGACCGGTCGGGGAAGGACCAGGTGACCGAACCCCCGCCCCAGGCGCCCGCACCCCCGCACATGTCCACACGTCGGCGCGACAACCCCCGGAACAGGTTCTGCGTATGAACTCGACCCCGCTCTGGCTGTCCGCGCTCGCGGACGACGCCCAGGCGATGCCGGTGCCCGAACCCATGCGCCCGCCCGAACAGGGCGGCCGCGAGTCGGCCGTCCTCATCCTCTTCGGTGAGACGGACCGGGGCCCCGACCTGCTGCTCATCCAACGCAACGCCGGTCTGCGCCGGCACGCCGGACAGCCCGCCTTCCCGGGCGGCCGGATCGAGAGCACTGACCCCTCGCCCGAGGCCGCCGCGCTGCGGGAGGCGGAGGAGGAGACCGGTGTCGTACCCGCGGGGGTCGATGTGGTCGGTCGGCTGCCCGAGCTCTACCTGAGCTTCAGCGACTTCCGGGTCGTCCCCGTCCTCGGCTGGTGGCGCGAGCCCTCCGAGGTCCGGGCCGCCGACATCGGCGAGGTGGCCGCCGTCGCCAGGGTGCCCGTCGCCGACCTCGCCGACCCCGCCAACCGGGTCAAGGTGCGCTACGGGGCGGGGCCGGTGTGGGGCCCGGGCTTCAGGGTGGAGAACATGCTCGTGTGGGGCTTCACGGGTGCGATTATCGACAGCCTGCTCACTCTCGGCGGGTGGGAACTTCCGTGGCATGACAGCGGTCTCACTGACGTGTTCGAAGCCACCCCGCAGGGCCTCCGGCCGGTCGGGTAACGCTCACTTCTTGGAGGGCATCCGTGCTCGACGCGGTTCTGGTCGTCCTGTTGCTGCTGTTCGCGGTGACCGGTTACCGGCAGGGTTTCATCGTCGGAGTGTTCAGCTTCGCCGGGTTCATCGGAGGAGGTGTCCTCGCGGCGCTCAACGCACCGGACCTGATCCAGGACTGGGTGGAGGATCCCGGGCGGCAGGCGCTGCTGGCCATCGCCGTGGTGTTCCTGTCCGCCGCCCTGGGCCAGTTCATCGCCTCCTACCTGGGCACCCTGGTGCGCAACAAGGTCACCTGGGACTCGGCCCGGGTCCTGGACGCCCTGGGCGGGGCCGTGGTCAGCGGGCTCTCGGTGCTCCTGGTCGCCTGGTTCATCGGTAGTACGGTCGCCAACTCGGCCCTGCCGTACGTGTCCGAGCAGGTCAAGGAGTCGCGCATCCTCCACTCGGTGGACTCGCTGATGCCGGGCGCCGCCCACCAGGGGTTCTCGACCTTCCGCCAGATCGTGGACCAGAGCGCTTTCCCGCAGGTGTTCAGCGGTCTGGGCACCGGGGAGCTCGCAGAGGTCGAACCGCCGGACCCCGACGTCCTCACCACGCCGGAGCTCATCGACTCCAGCCGCAGCGTGGTCAAGGTCCTGGGGACCGCGCCCTCCTGCCAGCGGCGGGTGGAGGGGACCGGTTTCGCGTACGGGGACGAGCGCATCATGACCAACGCGCACGTGGTCGCCGGGGTCACCGAGGACCTTCGCGTGGTCACCCGGGACGGGCACCAGCGGGAGGCCACCCTGGTGCTGTTCGACGCCCAACAGGACCTGGCGGTGCTGCACGTGCCGGGGCTGGAACTGGACCCGCTGGAGTTCAACGGCGAGGCCGCGCAGGGCGACGACGCGGTCGTGGCCGGGTTCCCGCGCAACAGCGGTTTCACGGCCGTCCCCGCCCGGGTCCGGGCCAAGCAGACCGCCCAGGGGTCGGACTTCTACCACTCACAGCAGGTGAGCCGGGAGATCTACCAGGTCCGCGCCGTGGTGCGCCCCGGCAACTCCGGCGGGCCGCTGCTCGCCCCCGACGGAACCGTGTACGGCGTCGTGTTCGCGGCGGCCACCAACGAGGAGGAGACCGGTTACGTGCTGACCGCGGACGAGATCTCCGAGAACGCGGAGGCGGGGACGACGGCCACGGGTGAGGTCTCCTCCCAGACCTGCGACTGAGCCTCCGGCTCCCGCCCGCGGGAGGAACCTCCCACAGGCGGGAGGGCCCGGGCCCACGACCACGAGGGGCGCCCCCTGTCGGGAGGCGCCCCTCGTGGCGTACTGTCCGGTTCGAACTAGTTCGAGCTCGGGTTCTGGGTCTGGTCCGCCTGAAGCGGCCAGCTCATCCTGACAACCGTGCCCGTGTCGTTGGGCTCGATACTCACCTCGTCCGCGAGGCCGGTGATCACCGCCAGGCCGAGGCCGGGGGAGAACCCGGAGATGCCGCCGGGAGGAGTGTCCTCACCGTCCAGGAAGAGGCCGTCGAGCAGTGGCTCCACGGGGTTGGCCGTCTCCTCGGCGTCCTTGGCCGGGGCGCTGTCGGAGACGACGACCTCGAAACGTCGTGTGGCGCTCCCGTTGGCGCTCAGCGTTCGGCTCGTGGTGTCGGTGCGGGGGTCCGACACCGGATCAGGTCCGCTGCCGTCGATCAGCTGGAGCAGGATCGGCTGTGTGGGGCAGTGCAGCTTGTGTGCCGCCACCGCCCGGGAACAGGCCTCTCCGACCGCCAGCCTGATCTCGTCGATCGCGGAGGCGGCGATGCCCGCCCGACGTGCGACGGTCGCGGCCATGAGCCGGGCCGTGCGCACGTGGGCGGGGAGCGCGCTGATCGTGAGCGTGATGGTTGCCATCGCTCGCTCTGGGTTACTTCGAGGAGCGCTTGTCGATGGCTTCCTGCACCGAGCTGTGGATACCGAACACCTTGGTCAGCCCGGTGATCCGGAAGATCTTCAGAATCCGCTCCTGGGTGCAGACCAGGTCCAGGGTCCCGTCGTGAGCACGGACCCGCTTCAACCCGCCCACAAGCACACCGAGGCCCGTCGAGTCCAGGAACTCCACCTTCTCCATGTTGACCACGAGGTGGAAGTTGCCCTTGTTGACCAGGTCGATCAGCAGCTCGCGGAGCCGGGGCGCGGTATAGACATCGATCTCACCCTCAACGACGACGATCTCGGTGTCGCCCTCGGTGTAATGATCAAGCTTCAAATCCACTAGTCCTCCAGCGCCGAACCGCGAAAAATCGCGAAGTATCTCTGCCGGGCGTTACCCCACCAGCACGCATTCAACCACGGGTGTCGTGAGTGTCTTCCCGCCGTCAACGGGAAAACGGGGGCCCCGCGCCACTCTTCCCCCGGATGTCAGACTGAAACCGATGTCCACCGGCGCCCCGACCTCGGACGGAGGGCCAACGGCTCGTGAACGTTTCCAGTGAGGAGGGGTCTCGATGAGGCGGTCGGAGCCCGCGCTCCCCGGTGTGTGGCGTGACGACACCCGGTACCCGCAGGTCACCCATATCGAGCATGTGGCCCGGAACGCGGGAGTGAGTGGGGACTGGCCGGAGTGGACAGCCCCCCATCTGGTCGAACGACTGGCCGAACGGGGGATCACGGGTCCGTGGTCCCACCAGGCAGCCGCCGCCGACCTCGCACGCTCGGGCCGTGATGTGATCATAGCCACGGGTACCGCCTCGGGGAAGTCGCTTGCCTTCCTTATGCCCGCCGTGGACGCGGTTGACTCCGGCGGAACGGTGCTCTACCTCTCACCGACCAAAGCGCTCGCCCAGGACCAACTCCGGTGGATTACGGACCTGGGACTTTCGGGCATGCGAGCGGCCGTCTACGACGGCGACACCTCCCCGGAGGAGCGTTCCTGGGTGCGCGGACACGGGAACTACGTCCTGACCAATCCGGACATGCTGCACCACGGGATCCTCCCCGGGCACGCGGGCTGGTCGGGGTTCCTGCGCCGGCTCCGCTACGTGGTGATCGACGAGTCGCACCGGTACCGGGGGGTCTTCGGATCGCACGTGGCCCAGATCCTGCGGCGTCTGCGCAGGGTGTGCGCCCGCTACCGGTCGGAGCCGGTGTTCGTGCTGGCCTCGGCGACCTCCGGGTCCCCCGAGCGGAGCGCCACCCGGCTGACCGGGGTCCCGGTCACCGCCGTGAGCGAGGACGGCTCGCCCCGGCCGGGGATGTCCGTCGCCCTGGTCGAGCCGGAGCTGACCGAGATGACCGGGGAACACGGTGCTCCGGTGCGCAGGACCGCCCCCTCACAGGCCGCCGAGATGCTGGCCGACCTGGTGCGGGACGGGGTGCGCACCCTGGTGTTCGTGCGCTCCAGGCAGGGCGCCGAGGTGGTCGCGATGAACGCCCGGCGAATGCTGGAGGAGAGCGGGGAGCACGACCTGGCCGGGCGGGTGGCCGCCTACCGGGGCGGGTACCTGGCAGCCGAGCGCCGGGAGCTGGAGGAGGCGCTCCGCTCGGGTGAGCTCCTGGGCCTGGCCAGTACCAACGCCCTGGAACTCGGGGTGGACATCAGCGGCCTGGACGCCGTGCTCATCGCGGGATGGCCGGGAACGCTGGCGTCCCTGTGGCAGCAGGCGGGCCGGGCGGGGCGGCGGGGCGAGGACGCCCTGGCGGTGTTCATCGCCCGGGACGATCCCCTCGACACCTACCTGGCCCACCACCCGGAGGCTATTTTCGGACGTTCGGTGGAGGCCACCGTCCTTGACCCGGAAAACCCGCACATCCTCGGTCCGCACCTGTGCGCGGCCGCCCAGGAGCTACCGATCACGCGTGCGGACTTCGCCCTCTTCGGTGAGACGGCCGAGGAGCAGCTCGCCGGACTCGTCGCTCGGGGACTGCTTCGGAAGCGCCCGAGGGGCTGGTTCTGGACGAGCAATGAAAGGGCAAGCGACCTGGCCGATATTCGGGGGGCGGGTGGTCCGCCGGTCCAGATCGTGGATGTCGCCAGCGGCCAGCTCCTCGGTGAGATCGACGAGGCTGCGGCGCACGGCACCGTCCACACGGGTGCGGTCTACCTCCACCGGGGAGCGACCTATCTGGTCGAAGGGCTGGACCTGGAGGAGGGGGTGGCCCTGGTGCGCGCGGCCGAACCGCCCTACAGCACCTGGGCCAGGGACACCACGGACATCTCCGTCCGGTCGGTGCTGCGGGAGGAGACCTGGCCGAGCGGGGCCGCCGTCTGCTTCGGCGATGTCGAGGTGGCCCGACGGGTGGTGGGCTTCCTCAGACGGGACGTGCGCACCGGCTCCGTCCTGGGGGAGCAGCCCCTGGAGATGCCTGAGCGCACCCTCCGGACCCGCGCGGTCTGGTGGACCCTGCCGCAGGAGGGTGAGGACCGGCTGCGCAAGGAGGACGTGGCGCTGCTCGGTGCTGCCCACGCCGCCGAGCACGCGGCGATCGGCCTGCTCCCGCTGCTGGCCACCTGTGACCGCTGGGACATCGGAGGGGTCTCCACCGCCGTGCACGGGGACACCGGGAAGCTGACGGTCTTCGTCTACGACGGCTACGAGGGCGGTGCCGGGTTCGCCGAGCGCGGCTACACGGCTGCCCGTGAGTGGCTCGCCGCGACCCGGGCCGTGATCTCCGACTGCGAGTGCGAGCAGGGGTGCCCCTCCTGTATCCAGTCACCCAAGTGCGGAACCGGCAACGAACCGCTGAGCAAGTCCGGTGCCCTGCGCCTGCTCGACGAGGTGCTGGGCGGGGACGGCGTCGGTCCGGTCCCGCCGGAGGGGGCGTGCGGGGGGCCGAAGCGTAGGGGCGCCGGGTAGTAGCGGAGACGTCGGGTGAGGCCCGGTGTCCGCCGTGCGCGGCGCTCCGGCGCCTGGTTGTCCACAGGCTGGGGGCGGCCACTTCCCTCCCGGCCGGTGACGGCCCAACCTGGAGGGACCGGGGCGGAACCACATCCGCCCGGACGTCCGGGCGGTCCCATGTTCTCTTTCCCGTGCCCGAACTCACCCGCCCGCGCCGACGACCGCGGCATGAGCACCGCAGAGTACGCCGTGGGCACCGTGGCCGCGGTCGCCCTCGCGGGGGTCCTCTACCTCGTCGTCACGGGGGACACCGTCACCGACGCCCTCACCTCGATCATCGTCGATGCGCTCCGCTCCGGCAGCTGACCGCGGCTCGGTGACGATGGAGGCCGCGATGGTACTCCCCTCGCTGCTGCTCGTGCTGGCCGTCGCCCTCGGCGCGGTGGGCGCGGCGGCAGCACAGCTCTCCTGTGCCGACGCCGCCCGGATCGGGGCCCGGGCCCTGGCCCGGGGGGAACCGCCCGGGCACGCCCGTTCCCTCGCCCTCACCGCCGCACCGGGCGGTGCCCGGGTCCAACTGTCCGAGTCCGGCGGCATGGCGCGGGTCACCGTCCGGGTCGAACTGCGGATCGGCCCGCTCCGCACCCCGCCGCTGACCGCTGACGGCAGCGCGGCCGTCCCCCTGGAACCGGGGCGGTGAGGCGCGGGGACGCGGGTTCGGCCACCGTCTGGTGGGTCTCACTGTGCCTGCTGCTGTGGTTCGTCACCTACGCGGTGCTCCTCACGGCCGCGGCCCGCCTCGAGCGGGACCGTGCGGGGACCGCCGCCGACCTCGCCGCCCTCGCGGCTGCGGCCCGGGCCCACCAGGGGACCCGGGCCGCCTGCGCGGCGGCCCGCAGTACCGCCGAAGCCAACGGGGCCGCGCTGGGAAGCTGCGGACTGAGCGGCCACACCGTCTCGGTGACGGTCACGCTCCCCTCGACGGTGCTGCCGAGCACCG
The DNA here is from genome assembly GCF_014651695.1 of Nocardiopsis terrae. Classification (GTDB taxonomy): domain Bacteria; phylum Actinomycetota; class Actinomycetes; order Streptosporangiales; family Streptosporangiaceae; genus Nocardiopsis; species Nocardiopsis terrae. The sequence continues at coordinate 14,436 of NZ_BMXJ01000011.1, read as the reverse complement.
TCCGGGCCCGGTCCCGGGCCGGGCCCGCCCACGGCATCCCCGGGGACATCACCGGGCAGGGGCCATGAACCCCCGCCCGGTGAGTGCCCGGGGCGTGTCCGGGGCCCTTTTCCGCCGTGATCTTGCTACCAGGGGCAACTTCGGCGCCGAACTTGCCCCTGGTAGCAAGATCACGAGGGGTATACGGGGGTGGAAGGCGCCGTCCACCGGCCGTGTCCGTGAGGCAGACCGATGGCCGAGCTCCTGGAGTGCCAGGACCCTGCTCGAACTCAGAACACGCCCCAACGCCGCAGGGCCGGGATCACGTTCTAACGCCCCAGGGCCGAGATGAGGAGTTCGGCGGCCATCGGCACCACCCCGATCAGGACGAAGGCGGGCAGGAAGCACAGGCCCAGGGGTGCGACGACCAGCACCGCCAGGCGCTCGATCCGTGCGGTGGCCCTCGCGCGGAGTCGCCGCCGCAGGTCGATCGCGTGCCGGTCGAGCAGGTCCGCCACCGGTGCTCCGGTGTCGGCGGCACGGGCCAGGTCACGGCCGACCGCCACCAGGGGTTCGGGCAGGGCCGACCGCTCCCAGGAGGGGAGCGGATCGGCGCCCAACCGCAACCGTTCGGAGACCGCGGCCAGTTCGGTCCCCAGTCCGCCGCGTGCGGCTCCGGAGACCGCGGACAGGCAGGCCGGTACGGTCGCTCCGGCCCGGATCCCCGAGGCGATCAGCCCGATGAGCACCGGAAGGTCGTCGGTGATCGGCAGCCGCCCGGTCCCCTGGCGGGCCCGCCGGGCCCGCCACCACAGGAGGGCGCCGCCGCCGAGCACGGCGCACCCGCCCACGGGGCCGAACAGGGCCACCGCCAGGACCGTGGCAAAGACCCCGGCCAGGGTTCGGAGCCCGAGTACTGTCGGCCGCCACCGGGGCGCTGGCTCCCCCGCGGAGGAACCTCCCGACACGGTCCGTGGCGGAACGGACCGTCCCGGCGTCCGGGTCGGCCCGATCCACACGGCGGCCACCGCACACAGCACCGCCATCGCCTCGAAGAACATTCCCAGCCCCTCCTCAGGCCACCGCGCCCCGGACCATACGCAGGGTCCACCAGGCGCCCACCAGATCAAGCAGCACACCGAGTCCCAGACACAGCAGCCCCAGCGGCGTGGTGAACAGGAAGGCCAGCGGTGACCCGCCCAGCCCCGCCGACATCGCCGTCCCGAGAACGGGGAGCCCGACCAACACCAGCGCGGTGGTCCGCGGCCCCGTGGCCCTGGCGGACGCCTCGGCCCGCTGTTCCTCCCGCTCGGTCAGGCTGACCGCCAACGCGTCCACCACCCCGGCCATCCCCGCACCGGTCTCCGCCGCCACCTCCCAGCACACCGCCAGACAGGACAGGGACCACAGGTCCTCGTCCCGGTCGGCCTCCCTGCGCAGTGACCCCGCGTCCGACACCTCACCGACCAGGGGGCCGGCCTCCAGGGCCGCGACCCGCAAAGCCAGTTCGGGAGGCTGCCCGGACCGGAGCTCGGCCGCCATGACCCGGCACAGCACGATCACGGACCGCCGCCTCTCGGCCCCCTCGTTCCTGCGCGCGAGAAGGTCACCGAGCGAGGGCCGGGGGTTCGGGCGGCGCGGTTCGCGGGGGAACACCGCGGACAGCCGTCGGCGGCCGCTGCGGGGAACCGACCAGAGCAGGGTCGCGGCCGCCGTGAGCACCACGAGGAGGATCACCGGCGCCACCCCCGGCCCAGGCGGGCGGCCACCTCCTCCGCCCCCGGGTACTCGTGTCGGCGGCCGTCCGGGGTGAAGGCCACCGCCGGTACCGCCCGCACCAACCCGGAGGGCTCCCGGCGCAGGACCCGGACCTCGGACAGGCGGCGTCCCCGGCCGTCCCGGACCAGGTGCACCACCAGGACCCGGGTGGCCGCGAGCTGGCTGTGCACCGCGCCCCGGCCGAGTCCGGCGGCGCAGCCCATCGCCTCCACCCGGGCGGGTACGTCCTCCGCCCCGTTGGCGTGCAGGGTCCCCGCGCCGCCCTCGTGCCCCGTGTTGAGAGCCGCCAGCAACGACACGATCTCCGGTCCCCGCGCCTCGCCGACCACCAGCCGGTCCGGGCGCATCCGCAGCCCCTGGCGGACCAGCGTCTCCAACGAGACCTCCCCGCTGCCCTCGATGTTGGCGGGGCGGGTCTGGAGCCGCACCACGTGCGGGTGCTCGGGGCGCAGCTCGGGTGAGTCCTCCGCGAGCACGATCCGCTCCCGCGGGTGCACCAGCGACAGCAACGAGGAGAGCAGGGTGGTCTTCCCGGTTCCGGTTCCGCCGCTGACCAGGAACGGCACCCGGTGGGCGACCAGGGAGCGCAACAGGTCGGCCCCGGAACGGGTCAGGGTCCCGCAGGCGGTCAGCCGGTCCAGCCCGAACACCCTCCTCGGCGGCATCCGCAGCGAGATGCAGGCGCCTCCGGGTGCGATCGGCGGCAGCACGGCGTGCAACCGGGCCCCGTTCGGCAGCCGGGCGTCCACGTACGGCGCGGCCGCGTCCAGGCGTCGTCCCGCTTGGAAGGCCAGGCGCTGGGCCAGCCGCCGTACCTCCTCGGCCGAGCCGAAGAGCACGTCCCGGACCCGGTGCAGCCCCTCCCCGGAGTCCACCCAGACCTGGTCAGGGCCGTTGACCAGGACGTCGGTGACATCCGCGGTCAGCAGTTCCTCCAGCGGCCCGGCCCCGGACAGGTCAGCGGCCAGTCTGCGGGTCATGGCGAGCAGTTCGCTGTCTCCCAGGGCCCCGCCCTCGGAGCGGATCGCGGTCGCGACGTTGGCCGGGGTCACCCGGGTGCCGGTGGCCACGAACTGGTCGCGGACCCTTTCCAGCACGGCGTTCTCCCCACGGCGGGCGACCGGAACGGTGGTCTGCGCAGAACCCGTTCCGGGGAGGCGGACGGGGGAGTCCGCCCCCGCTCCCCGGAGGCTCCCGTCCCGGCTGGAGGACCGGCCGTGGTCCGGCCCGCCCGGGGGTTCCCCCGGAGCCTTCGGCCGGGCCCGGTTGGCCAGGCGGTCCCAAAGCGTCACTCCCGCTCCGCTCACCGGCTCCTCCGTGCGCCGACCAGGGCTCCCACGACACGGTCGGCGTACCGGGCCAGCGGGGTCCGGGGGTTCCGGGCCGGGACGTCGCCGACCCTCAGCGTCCGGGACAGGCCCGGTTCCGAGGGCAGGTCGGCGCCGAGTTCCAACCCCAGGCTCTTCGCGACGACCTCGGTGGACAGGCCGCCCCGGGCTCCGCGCACCACGACGCGTACCCGGTCGGCCTCCTGCCCGATCCGAGGGGCCATGCGTGCGGCGGACACCACGGAGTACACGTCCGCGGGTACCACCACGAGCACGAGGTCGGAGTGGTTGAGCAGGGCCGTGGTGCCGGGGTCGAAGGATCTGGGGAGGTCGGCCACCACCAGTTCGGCGCCCCGGCGGGCGGAGGTGAGGACGGAGCGGACGGCACTGACGGGGAGCGGGCGGCCCTGGTCGGCACCGCCGCCCCGGGCCCAGGTCAGCACGTCCACCCTGCCGACCTTGGGCAGCCCTTCGCGCAGGGTCCGCCAGGGCATCCGGCCCCGCTGACGGAGCAGGTCGTCCCAGCCGGTCCTGGGGTCCGCCGCGGTGTGGTCGCAGCCCAGGTAGATGTCGGGCCCGCACCCCAGTGGGTCGGCGTCGAGCAGGGCGGTGGCCCGTCCGGCCCGGTCACCGGCGAGGGAGAGGGCGACGGCGAGGAGGCTGGCTCCGGCCCCGCCCCGGCCGCCGACGACGGACACGAACGGCGCGGGATGGTGCTCGGAGAGGGAGGCGAACAGGTTGACGAGGGCGGCCTCGTCCCGGGGGAGCAGGTAGGCGGAGGAGGTCTCGTTCCGTCCCGGGCGGGCCCCGTCGGCCCGGGCCGGGGGCGTCCCGGCCCGGGCGACGACGGCCACGCGGGGGTGCGGCGGGGGATTCGCGGAGCGGAGGGTGCGCTCCAGGTCGCGGCCGACCACTACGAGCGGGGCGCGGCCCCAGGCACGCAGGGCCTGTTCCGGGTCGGAGGCGATCGTGACCTCGGTGGCGGCCGCCGCGGCGAGCCGGACGAGGTCGTCGAGGAGGGCGGGGTCGGCGGTGGCGATCAGGGGGTGCTGCGGGATGTCCATCGGGCCTCCGGGGAGGGCGGGAACCTGCCCTTTCGACCTTCGCCGAACCGGAGCCGAGGCGGAAGCCTCAGTCCTGACCTGTGGATAACTCCGTGCCCGTGCACGACTCCGTCGGGTGGAGGCGGACACCGCGAGGGGGATGAGGGGGCGTCCGCACCCGGCGGGCGGGACACACGTACGGGGGCTGTCGTGTGTCCCGGCCCGTCAGGCGGGGCGGAGCGGATGACCTCGGACGGGCCCCGCAGGGGGAACTGGGGGCCGTCCGGTTCCGGCCTCGGGGGGACAGGCCGGATCCGCTCTTCTGGGAGGGACCTTCGGGAGCGACCGTCCGAACCCGCGCGCTCTCCTACGGGGCGCAGGGTTCGTACTTCCCGCGAAGTGACGACGGCGGTTCCGTCCTTAGGGCGCAATGTCCGCATCCGCCTGTAAAGGTGGAACCCGGTGCTGTCGGCCCTTCGCTCGGCTCCTGGCCAGACGTTACCACGCAACCCCGTGTATGGGTTCGGGAATCCAACAGAAAAACTTCGGCCAACCACCTTTTCGCAGAAGGGTCGTCAGCGTAGAAAGAAAGCAACTGGTGGCTGAGACCCACCCCGACACGGAGGACGGGAACCCACGCTCCACTGGGCCCCGTAGGGCCTGTCCAGGTCCGGTGAAACCGGGTTTCACCAGGCCGGACTAGAGATAGTGGCGCTTGCTAACCCGCTCCTGCGAGCCGGAAACGGCGCCCCGGGCCGAGGCTCGGGGCGCCGTTCGCCATGCGCGTGCATCTGCACGAAGCAATCGGGAAACATTTGGAACGGGCAAGCGTAACCGAACTGATATGAATTCGAGTTACTACTCGTCAGTAAATGAACTACTTTCGCGAACTCGGGTGTCTTTACCCCGACCGTCACGCCTCGGTCAGCCGCGTTTGAGCGCCTCGCAGGTGGCCAGTGAGTCCTGGGCGCCCGCCCGCACCGCGCGGCAGCAGTACACGACCCACTCGGCGACGCCCTCGGGGGTGCCGCCCATGTATCCGCGCAGCGCCGGACCGTACTCGTCCCGCAGGGTCTGGTGGCCGAGTTCGGAGGTGACCAGGGACTTGGGGTCCAGCCCGCGCTCGATCAGGGTCAGCCGCTCGGCGGCTCGGGCCACCAGCCCGTCCCCCCAGCCGAACGGCCGGATCGCCATCAGCTCACCGTGCACCAGCGCCGAGGTCACCAGGGCCGGGACCTTCGTGCGGGAGCCCAACAGCGCGTACAGGCCCTCGAGGCGGGCGGTGGCCGCGGCGGCGCCCGGCGCGGGGCCCAGGTCCAGGGGGTCCTCGACCCGTTCACCCTCCAGGCGGGGCCGGCCCAACGCGTCCGCGGACACGGCGTCGGCCGCGGCCAGGGTGTGCAGTCGTGCCAGCACCTGCCGGGGGGCCTGGGGCCACGTGTCCACCAGGGGCCCCAGCTCACCGCCGATGCGCAGGGCGCCCTTGATCCTGGTGTCGTACACGTGCCCGTCGCGGATCTCGTCCATCGAGACCTCGGCGCCCTCCAGCGCCGCGGACGCGCACGCGCCGCGCAGCGAGGACTCCATGGACACGTCACTGCTGCGACGGCGCAGGATGCGGTGCCCCAGCAGTCGGTCGACCAGGGTCCGAGTCTCGGCGACCGCGTCGCTCACCCCCGGCAGCTCGGCGATCCGGGACAGTGGGTCGGACATGGAGGCAGAAGTCGATTCGCTCACGGAAAACAACACTACGCGGCGGTAACCCCGTGCGCTCACACCACCCGGACCGGGCGCACGGGACCGCTCGTCGCGGACAGGCGACCGCTCACCGGCCGTTCGCCGCGTGCCCGGCCCCCACCGCCGCTGGACGCCGCCCCGGATGTTCACGCGGTCTGGACCACATGATTAATTGGACCCACAGCCAACGTAAGGAGAATCACAGTGGCCGACAGCACTCCCCCGAGCCAGGAGACACTGTCCAACCTTCTCCACGAGACCCGGAGCTTCCCGCCGCCCGCGGACCTCGCCGAGAACGCCAACGTCAAGGCGGACGCCTATGACGCCGCGGCGCAGGACCGACTCGGCTTCTGGGAGGAGCAGGCCCGCAGGCTCCAGTGGGAGCAGCCCTGGGACACCGTCCTGGACTGGGATCCGCCCTACGCCAAGTGGTTCGTCGGCGGCAGGCTGAACGCCTCCGTCAACTGCGTGGACCGCCACGTCGAGGCGGGCCTGGGCGACCGCGCCGCCATCCAGTGGGAGGGGGAGCCCGGCGACAGCCGCACCATCACCTACGCCGACCTCAAGGACCAGGTCTCCCAGGCCGCCAACGCCCTCACCTCGCTGGGCGTCGGCAAGGGCGACCGCGTCGCCATCTACATGCCGATGATCCCCGAGACCGTCGTGGCCATGCTCGCCTGCGCCCGGATCGGCGCGGTGCACATGGTCGTCTTCGGCGGTTTCTCGGTGGACGCCCTCGGCCAGCGCCTGGACGACAGCCAGGCCAAGCTCGTCATCACCGCGGACGGTGGTTACCGGCGCGGTAAGCCCAGCGCACTCAAGCCCGCCGTCGACGGCGCCGTCGCCGACCGGCCCGCGGTCGAGAACGTCCTCGTCGTCCGCCGCACCGGCCAGGACGTCGAGTGGAACGAGCGCGACGTGTGGTGGCACGACGCCGTCGGCTCCGCCAGCGCCGAGCACACCCCCGAGGCCCACGACGCCGAGGACCCGCTGTACATCATGTACACGAGCGGGACCACGGCCAAGCCCAAGGGCATCCTGCACACCACCGGCGGCTACCTCACGCAGGCCTCCTACACCCACTGGGCGGTCTTCGACCTCAAGCCGGAGACCGACGTCTACTGGTGCGCCGCCGACATCGGCTGGGTGACCGGCCACTCCTACATCGTCTACGGACCGCTCTCCAACGCGGCGACCGTCGTCATGTACGAGGGCACCCCGGACACCCCGCACAAGGGCCGCTTCTGGGAGATCATCGAGAAGTACAAGGTCACCATCGCCTACATGGCGCCCACGGCGATCCGCACCTTCATGAAGTGGGGCGACGAGATCCCCGCGAAGTACGACCTGTCGAGCCTGCGGGTCATCGGCTCGGTCGGCGAGCCGATCAACCCCGAGGCCTACATGTGGTACCGGGAGAAGATCGGCGGCGGGAAGACCCCTGTCGTGGACACCTGGTGGCAGACCGAGACCGGCGCGATCATGGTCAGCCCGCTGCCCGGTGTCACCTCGGGCAAGCCGGGTGCGGCGATGCGCGCCCTCCCGGGCATCGTCGCCGACGTGGTGGACGAGGCGGGCGAGTCCGTCCCCGACGGCGAGGGCGGTTTCATCGTGATCCGCGAGCCGTGGCCGGCCATGCTCCGCGGCATCTGGGGTGACGACCAGCGCTACCGGGACACCTACTGGTCGCGTTTCGAGGGCCTCTACTTCCCGGGTGACGGTGCCAAGAAGGACGAGGACGGGGACATGTGGCTGCTCGGCCGCGTGGACGACGTCATGCTCGTCTCCGGTCACAACCTCTCCACCACCGAGGTGGAGTCCGCCCTGGTCTCCCATCCGAAGGTGGCCGAGGCCGCCGTCGTCGGCGCCACCGACAAGGTGACCGGGCAGGCCATCGTCGGTTTCGTCATCCTGCGCGGCGGCGCCGATGCGGTGCCGGAGGACCTGGTCCGTGAGCTGCGCGACCACGTCGGGGCCTCGCTCGGCCCCATCGCCAAGCCCGCCCGGCTCCTCGCCGTACCCGAACTGCCCAAGACCCGCTCCGGCAAGATCATGCGTCGCCTGCTGCGCGACATCGCGGAGGGGCGGGCCATCGGTGACACCTCCACCCTCACCGACTCCTCGATCATGGACGTGATCGCCAAGCAGCTGCCCTCCGTCAAGAAGGGCGACTGACCCCTTCGGGTCACCGTCCGGTACGGACACCACGGCGCCCCGCCCCCTTCCACGGGGGCGGGGCGCCGTTCCCGCTCACCCGGGTGAGGGAACCGAACACCGCTGTTTTGCGTGCCGTGAGAGACATCAGTGGTAAGGCATGTGCGAGGATGCGGAGGATCATCCGCGTGTACGGACCGAGAGAAGGGAATCCCCACGATGGTGGACAAGCCGGGTGCCGGCCAACCTGGCGCTGCCAGCGACACCGACCGTTCCATCGGTGCGCTGGTCTCCGACGCCACCGACAACCTCTCCCGCATCGTGCGGCTCGAGATCAAGCTCGCCAAGCTTGAGGCCAAGGCGGACGCGACCAGGATCGGCAAGAGCGTCGGGGAGTTCGGGGCCGCCGGTGTGCTGCTCCACCTCGTCGCGATCCTGTTCTCGATCACCGCGGGCCTCTTCCTCGCCGAAGTGGCCGGGTGGGCCCTCTGGCTCTCCTTCCTGGCCGTCACCGGCTTCTACCTGCTGATCGCCGCGCTCTTCGTCCTGTTCGCCGTGATCAACCTGCGCCGCCGTCAGGGCCTGGCCCGCACAGCGGTCACCACCTCCCGTCTCATGGGGATTCTGCGCGGCGAGATCCGCCCGCCCCGGGACCAGGAGGTCGCCCGGGACAACGGGGCCTCCGCACCCGCCAACCGTTAGCCCCGGGTGCTGGACGATTCGGCGGCCTATCTCGACGGCCCCTGGACCCACCGGACGGTCAGCGCCGCCGGTGCCCGGTTCCACGTGGCCGAACTCGGCGACGGCCCCCTCGTTCTCCTCCTGCACGGCTTCCCCCAGTTCTGGTGGGCGTGGCGGGCACAGCTGGCCGGGCTGGCCGGGGCCGGGTACCGGGCCGTCGCGGTCGACCTGCGCGGCTACGGAGCCAGTGACAAGACGCCGCGCGGCTACGACCTGGTCGGCCTCTCCCAGGACATGGCGAGCCTGGTCCGTGCGCTCGGCGCCGCGGACGCCGTCGTGGTCGGACACGGTGTCGGCGGGCTCGTCGGATGGACCATGACCGCCTACCACCCGGACGAGGTGCGCGCCCTGGCCGCGGTGTCCGCACCCCATCCCCGGCGCGCGGCGAGGCTCCTCCTCCGCCCGGGGCCGGGGGTGCGGCACATGCTCCGGGCCCAGGTGCCCGTCCTCCCCGAGCACCGGCTCCTCGCGGACGGCTGCGTCCGGGTGGGTGAGCTCCTGGACGAATGGTCCGGACCGGGGTGGCCGGACCGGGAAGCCGAGGAACGTTACCGGCGCGCGTTCGCGATCCCGAAGGTCTCGCACTGCTCGCTGGAGTACCACCGCTGGATCTTCCGCTCGCGGTGGCGTACGGACGGGCTCAGGTACAGCACACGGATGCGGGCCCCGGTCGGGGTCCCCGTCCTCCAACTGCACGGCGCCCTGGACCCGGTGTGTCCGCCGGGGACAGCCGGCTCCTCCCGGCAGTTGGTCTCCGGGCCGTACCGGTGGACGCTGGTGGCGGGTGCCGGGCACTTTCCCCACGAGGAGCGCCCGCGTGAGGTGGAGAGTGCTCTCGTAGGGTGGTTGCGGGAGATCGACGGCGCGAACGGCGGTGGAGCATTGGTGGAGACACGCACGGGCGGGGCGGATGGTGCCCGAGACCGCAACGAGACCGGGCAGGCCCAGAACCAGCGGCCGAGGGACCGCTACGGCCGTCCGATGCCGCACGGCAGTGTCGGTGAGGTCGAACGTGTGCCCGACGATGCCGAGTTCACCGCGCAGGAGGGGATCGAGGAGGCCCAGCGTCTGCTCGACGGGGGTTTCGCCTTCACCGCCCACGAGGTGCTCGAAGCCGTCTGGAAGTCCGCCCCGGAGTCGGAACGGGAGCTGTGGCGGGGGCTGGCGCAGACCGCGGTCGGTGTCACACACGCCCAGCGGGGCAACCGGGTCGGTGCGGCCCGCCTGTTGAGGCGCGGAGCGGACCGGGTGGAGGTCTTCGGTCCGCACGCTCCGCACGGTGTGGACACGGCCGGTGTGGCGGCGTTCGCCCGGGCACTGGCCGAGGACCTGGACGCCGGGCGTGCGACCTCCGGGGACGGGATCGACCCCTCGGGGATGCGGTTGCGCGGAGCGTAGTTCTGTCCGGGCCGGAAAACTCCTTCTGAGGGAACTCCCGGCAGGTCCACGGGGGTGAGCCCTGCCCGGGGTGGGACAGGCGCCCGCGCAGTCCTGGTTCTTCAGGGGCTGCCGAGGTCCGTGTGCACTTTGGGGCCCAAGGGGAAGCTTTCCCTTTTATGGCTGTATGCGTGATTTAGCGTTAACATGGCGTTAATGCATTATGCGACGTCATGTATGGCCGCGAGAGTGAATAAAGGCATTTATCCGTTTCTTGAGATCACCATGCGGTCACATCTTTAATTCCTCCTGGGCAAATGCCGAACGGGCACTGATGTTCAATCCCTCCCGTGCGTAGAATCCCCGGATCACCGTCCGCGCGTGAGTAACTGCGGGCGGCGTGCACCACACAGAAAGGTGGCACTGCTTCGACCCCGACAAGCGTGCCGTCGAGCCAGTTCAGGAGCCTTTCGGGCGGCGGTACGCCCACGGCGGTGCGCGGCGCCGGAGCCCACGAGGCAAACGTCCCGCACACCTTCGGCAACGGGGCCGAAAAGGACGTGCCCGTCTCAAGGAGGACGGATTGTCTGGGCTCAATCTCGCTACTGAAAGCGGCATCGCCCTGGCGTTGGAGGGCCGGGACCTCACCCTCGTCATCGTCGTCATGGTCGTCGCGCTACTCGCACTCGCCGTCGCGGGGATGCTGGTCCGCGAGGTCCTCGCCGCCGGCCAGGGCACCGAACGAATGCGCAACATCGCGTTCGCGGTCCAGGAAGGCGCCGCGGCCTACCTGAAACGCCAGTTCCAAACTCTCGCGGTGTTCATCGTCGCCATTCCCCTGCTCCTGCTCCTGCTACCAGCGGACACCTGGGGCATCGCCATCGGCAGGTCGGTCTTCTTCGCCCTGGGCGCCCTGCTGTCCGCAGCCACCGGCTTCATCGGGATGTGGCTCGCGGTACGCGGCAACGTCCGGGTCGCCGCGGCCGCACGCGGCGGCGGTGAGAACGACAACCACAAGGCCATGCGGATCGCCTTCCGCACCGGTGGCGTCGCCGGCATGATCACCGTCGGCCTCGGACTGTTCGGCGCCGCCCTCGTCGTCATCCTCTACCGGGGCGACGCCCCCATCGTCCTGGAGGGCTTCGGCTTCGGTGCCGCCCTCCTCGCGATGTTCATGCGTGTCGGCGGCGGCATCTTCACCAAGGCGGCCGACGTCGGCGCCGACCTCGTCGGCAAGGTCGAACAGGGCATCCCGGAGGACGACCCGCGCAACGCCGCCACCATCGCGGACAACGTCGGGGACAACGTCGGGGACTGCGCGGGTATGGCCGCCGACCTCTTCGAGTCCTACGCCGTGGTGCTCGTCGCCTCGCTCATCCTCGGCCGCGTCGCCTTCGGCACCGAAGGCCTGGTCTTCCCGCTGCTGGTCCCGATGATCGGTGTCATCACCGCCATCATCGGCATCTTCATCGTGGCGCCCAGGGCCAAGGACCGGACCGCGATGACCGCGATCAACCGGGGCTTCTTCATCTCCGCCGCCATCTCCGCGCTCCTGGTCACCGCGACCGCCTTCTGGTACCTGCCCGGCAGCTTCGAGGAGATGTCCGGAGTCAGCGACACCGTCATGGAGGAGATCAGCGCCGCGGGCACCGACCCCGACCCGAGGTTCATCGCGGTTGCGGCGGTCCTCATCGGCCTGGTGCTCGCCGCCGCCATCCAGCTGCTCACCGGCTACTTCACCGAAACCGACAAGCGCCCGGTCAAGGACATCGGCGAGAGCTCGAAGACCGGTGCGGCCACCGTCATCCTCTCCGGCATCTCGGTGGGGCTGGAGTCCGCGGTCTACTCGGCCCTGCTCATCGCGGGCGCCGTGTACGCCGCGTTCCTGCTCGGCGGCGGCTCCATCACCCTCAGCCTGTTCGCCGTGGCCCTCGCCGGAACCGGCCTCCTCACCACCGTCGGCATCATCGTGGCGATGGACACCTTCGGGCCGGTCTCCGACAACGCCCAGGGCATCGCGGAGATGTCCGGAGACGTCGAGGGCAGGGGCGCCGACATCCTCACCGGGCTCGACGCCGTCGGCAACACCACCAAGGCGATCACCAAGGGCATCGCGATCGCCACGGCGGTCCTGGCCGCCACCGCGCTCTTCGGGGCGTTCCGCACCTCCGTCCAGGAGCGCCTCGGTGACACGGAGGTCTTCTCCCTCTCCCTGGACCAGCCCGACGTGCTCGTCGGCGTGATCATCGGTGCCAGCGTGGTGTTCTTCTTCTCCGGTCTGGCGATCATGGCGGTGGGCCGCGCCGCCCAGCGCGTGGTCCTGGAAGTGCGCAACCAGTTCCGCACCCGCCCGGGGATCATGGACGGCACGGAGAAGCCCGAGTACGCGCGCGTCGTCGACATCTGCACCAAGGACTCGCTGCGGGAACTGGTCACCCCCGGCCTCCTGGCGGTCCTCGCCCCGATCGCCGTCGGGTTCGCCTTCGGGTACGCACCGCTCGGCGCCTTCCTCGGCGGTGCCATCGCCGCCGGGGTGCTCATGGCGGTGTTCCTGTCCAACTCCGGCGGCGCCTGGGACAACGCGAAGAAGCTCGTGGAGGACGGCCACCACGGCGGCAAGGGTTCCGCGGCCCATGAGGCCACGGTCATCGGCGACACCGTCGGCGACCCCTTCAAGGACACCGCGGGCCCGGCCATCAACCCGCTGCTCAAGGTGATGAACCTCGTCGCCCTGATCGTCGCGCCCAGTGTGGTGATCTACGCGGACAACACCGCCCTGAGGGTCGGGGTGACCGCGGTCGCGGTCGGCGTGCTCGTCGGCGCCGTCCTGTGGTCGAAGAACCGGGGCTCCGGCACCGAGACCGACCTTGCGGAGATCGGTGGTGAGTCCGCGCCCAAGGACGCCCCCGAGTCGGGTGGCGGCAGCGCCGCCACCGGGGGCGGGGAGGACTCCGCGGCTGCCGGGGACGGTACTGACACGGGCCCGGAGGACCAGGACGGGGACCGGAAGGAGGAGGCCCGGGCCGGGGACGCGGGCCAGGGCTGACAACCGTTCCGGTGCGGCCCCCCTGACGGCCGTCCTGGTCGCAGGTCCTCCTGGCCGCGGCCGAGGCGACGTCTGCGCGGTTCCTCCGCCGTCCCCCCGACATCCACAGCCCCGACATCCACGCGCGGCCGTCCGGAATCCCGGGCGGCCGCGCCGCTTGCGGTCGGGCCGGTTCGGGCCGGGTCGATCAGGGTCGCGCCGATCGGGATCGGGACGATCGGGGTCGGGGGTCAGGGCGGGGCTGCCCGGGGCCGGGCCGGGGGCCCGGTTCCGGCATGGAAGGGCACACCTAACCTGGATGTACGGGACCGCACTGGAACGGTCCGGAACGGTCAAGAGGAGTGGTTCGACGGTGTCGGGAATGAAAGGGCTGTTGGTCGTCGTGGGGGTGATGGTGGGCTTCATCGGCCTGCTGTCCGTGGTCGCGACGGTGTTGGCGTCATGACCCGGACACTCCTGCTGATGCGTCACGCCAAGGCCGAAGACGGGTACGGCGTTATGGACCACGACCGGGAGCTCACCGACAAGGGGCGTCGACAGGCCGAGCGGGTCGGACAGCTGCTCACCGAGCGGAGCTATGAACCGGACCACGTGATCTGCTCCGCTGCCAGGCGCACCCGCCAGACCCTGGACGGGGTGCTGGGAGCCATGGAGCTTTCACCGGAGGTCGACTACACGGAGGCCGCCTACCTCGCGTCGGCGGATGAACTCCTGGAACTGGTCAGCTATGTGGACCCCGGGGTACGTACGGTCCTGCTGGTCGGCCACAACCCGGCAGTCGCCCAGGTGGCCGCGTCCTTCGTCGGGAGTGAGGCCCTCGTCGCCTACTCCCCGGCGACCGTCGCCGCGGTGGAGCTCGAAGTGGAGTGGCTCTACACCGCGCCGGGGACGGGCACCGGGAGCATCCTCAACTGAGGGTGCCGAGAAGGGGGCCGAGGTGTCGGGGGGATGCTGCGGGGGACGCACCCGCGACGCAACAAGGTGTGACCCAGGTCACTGATTCCAGGGTTTGCATCGCCCCGAGCCGGGGGGTAATGTTCTCCGAGTCGCCTCCGACCGGCCCAAGGCCGCTAGGGGGCCACGATCTCTCGGTCGAAGCGAACGCGGGCTCTCTGCGGGCGTGATCGGATATTCGAGTCAGACATCTTCTCTTCCGAAACAGAGTGGTTCGAGCAGTGCTCGGAACATGTAAACTTCGGAGAGCCGCTTCAAAAGCCCGGTGGAAACGCCAAGGCAAACGAAGCACACGGGC
>NZ_BMXJ01000010.1 GCF_014651695.1 Nocardiopsis terrae | reverse complement strand
GGTGGCCGCTGAGCTCAACGGCCGTCCTCGTCAGACCCTGGGCTGGGCTACCCCGGCCGAGGTCCTCAACGAGTTCCTCGTTGCAACAACCACTTGACCCCAAGCGCCGAAATCGCCCCTGGTAGCAAGATCACCGAGGTGGGGGCGGAGAACAAGAGGAGGGCGGCACCACGCACGTGGTGCCGCCCTCCGCCGTTTCCGGTCTGCCGGAGCGGTCGGGGCCCGGGGGCTCCGGCCTATCCGGGAGAACCGGGCACGCTAGCCGAGCTGGACCTTGCGGGCCTCGGCGAAGCGCTCCTGGACGTCGGCCCAGTTGACCACGTTCCAGAACGCCTTGACGTACTCGCCCTTGACGTTCTTGTACTGGAGGTAGAAGGCGTGCTCCCACATGTCCAGCATGAGCAGCGGCTGCGTGCCGATGGCGATGTTGGCCTGCTGGTCGTACAGCTGCTCGATGATCAGACGCTGACCCAGGGCGTCCCAGGCCAGGATCGCCCAGCCGGAACCCTGGATGCTGGTCGCCGCGGCGTTGAAGTGCGCGCGGAAGGCGTCGAAGGAGCCGAACTGGTCGTCGATGGCGGCGCCCAGCTCACCCTCGGGCTTGTCGCCACCGTCCGGGGAGAGGTTCTTCCAGAAGACGGAGTGGTTGACGTGGCCGCCCAGGTGGAACGCGAGGTTCTTCTGGAGCATGGGCACGGTGCCGAAGTCGTCGGACTCGCGGGCCTCCGCCAGCTTCTCCAGCGCACTGTTGGCACCGGCGACGTAGGTGGCGTGGTGCTTGTCGTGGTGCAGCTCCATGATCTGACCGGAGATCCACGGCTCCAGGGCCGCGTAGTCGTAGGGCAGTTCAGGAAGCGAATATGGCGCAGACATCTCTGACGCACCTTTCCAATGACGCGATTCGTCGGGCTTACCAGCGATGGGATCGCTCTAGGCAGCAAGCTATCAGCCAAGCGGGCGCAGACCCGATGTCAGGCTCTTTACATCCCGGTCCGGGAATAAACGGTCCGCGGCCCGTCGGCGGGACCGGTCCTGCGGCGCGAGCCGGACACCCTGCGGCGCTCACCGCCGCGATCGTGCTCCATCCCCGTGGCGCCCCGGCCCCTCCCGTCCCTTCCCGCCGGTCGGGCCGCCCAATCGTCCTGCTTCGTACTGAACCTCCCAAGCGGTGCCGCATCCGAGGAGTTTCCGGTCGGCGGTCCTAGGGTGTGCTCGCCGAACGCCCCCTGGTTTGGTCGGAACGTTCGCCAATGCTCCGGGGCGCCGGGAGGCGTTTCTCGGGTGTTGGTCCGCCATTCACCGCCCGGGCATCGGGGCGGCGAGAACGCGGCGCCGAATTCGAGTTGCGGAACCCGTGCAAAAGCCTCGTTCGGTGAAAAGTCTCCCTAGTTCTCCGAGGCCGTCGCCGCTCATGCACATCTCTTCCTCCAGGCTCCCCGTCACCGAGGCGCCCGCCATCCCCTCCGTTCCCGAGACCGTACGCGCGAAGGGCGGCGGAGGGGGCTTCCGGCCCGAGATCGAGGGGTTGCGCGCCGTCGCCGTCCTCCTCGTGGCCGTCTACCACATCTGGTTCGGCCGGGTCTCCGGCGGCGTCGACGTCTTCCTGATGCTCACCGGGTTCCTCATCACCGGTTCGCTGGTCCGCGGGGTCGAACGCGAGGGCCGCGTCCGCTTCGCCGCGTTCTGGATCCGGTTGGCCCGGCGCCTGGTACCCCCCGTCGCCGTGGTCCTGGTCGCGACGATGGCCGCCACGTACCTGTGGCTGCCCCGCCCGCGCTGGCCGGACATCCTCGACGAGGTGCGTGCCGCCGCGCTCTACCACGAGAACTGGATCCTGGCGGGCAACGCGGTGGACTACCTGGCCCGGGAGGCGGCGGCCAGCCCGGTGCAGCACTTCTGGTCCCTGTCCGTGCAGGGGCAGTTCTACCTGCTGTGGCCGGTCCTGGTCGCGCTGGCGGCGTTCGTGGCCGTCCGGGCCCGGATGCCCCTGCGCATGGCGGTCCTGGTCGCGGTCACGGCCGTGTTCGCCCTGTCCCTGGGCTACTCGGTGTCCGTCACCGCCCGGGACCAGGCCTGGGCCTACTTCGACACGGGCGCCCGCCTGTGGGAGCTGGCACTGGGCGCGATCCTGGCCCTGGTCATCCACCGAGTGCACCTGCCCGTGCGGTTGCGCGTCCTCCTGGGCTGGCTCGGGCTGACGGCCCTGGTCTCCTGCGGGCTGCTCGTTCCGGTGTCCACGCTCTTCCCCGGGTACGCCGCCCTGTGGCCGACCCTCGCCGCGACCCTGGTGGTCCTGGCCGGGACCACGGGCAGCCGCCACGGCGCGGACCGGCTGCTCACCTGGAAGCCCCTGACCGCCCTCGGCAAGCTCTCCTACCCCCTGTACCTGTGGCACTGGCCGGTCCTGGTCTGCTACCTGGAGGCCGCCGACCGTTCCCTGGCCACCCCACTGGGCGGCCTGGGGGTCCTGGCGCTCTCCCTGTCCCTGGCCTGGCTGACCCACCGCCTGGTCGAGGGCGGCCTGGACCGCTCCACCCGGCAGAACCGCCGCGCCCCCGGCTGGTCGTCGGGGATCGCCGCGGCCCTGATCACCCCGGTCCTGGCCGCCTCCCTGCTGTGGTCCGACCGCATCGAGGAGCAGCGGGCGGGGCGGGCGGCGGCCGTCGTGCCGGAGAACTATCCGGGAGCCGGGGCGGTCGCCGAGCCGGCGCTGCTGGAGGTACTCCCCGAGGCCCCGGTACGCCCGGATCCGGCCGACGCCAAACAGGACCTGTCCTGGCACCACGAACAGGGCTGCCACGTGGGCCTCGTGTCAAAGGAGCTGGGCGTCTGCGACACCGGCCCCGTCGGCGCCGAACACACGCTCGCCCTGGTCGGCGCCTCACGGGTGGCGCACTGGTATCCGGCCGTGGCCGCCGCGGCGCAGGCCCGGGGGTGGCGCCTGGTCTCCTTCACCAAGAGCGGGTGCCAGTTCAGCACCGACACCGCCCACCGGGACGACGCGGTCTTCGAGGAGTGCCAGAGGTGGAAGGAGAACGCGTTCGCCGAGTTGGCGGAACTGCGTCCCGACGCCGTCCTCACCTCGTCCACCCGTGCCACCCTCCACGGTGAGACCGTGCACGACGGCTACCTGGAGGTGTGGCAGTGGCTCGACGAGCTGGGCATCGAGGTGATCGGTCTGCGGGACCTGCCCCGGCTCCCCTACCAGGGTGCCGAGTGCGTGGAGGCGGGCCCGCCGGAGCAGTGCACCTCCCCGGTGACGGCCAGCCAGGCGGAGACCGACCCCGCGACCCGGATCCAACTGCCGCCCAACGTCACCCTCCTGGATCTCACCGAACACGTGTGTCCCGGCGGTTCCTGTGACGCGGTGGTCGGCAACGTCCTGGTGTACTGGGACCACTCGCACATCACCGCGACCTACGCGGCCACCCTCGCCCCGGTGATGGAGGAGGCCCTGATCGGAGCCACCGGTTGGTGAACCGTCCCGGTCGGTGAACCGGTCCGCCAGGTGACCCGGCCCGGGCGGGGAATTCACCGGAAACCGGGGAAGGGACCACCGCAAATGACACTTCGGTGATGCGTCGGTGAACGCCGGTGGAATTGATCCCCACGCGGGTTTTGATTTCCCCGGCGAAAGGCCCGGTGCCTGCTTTGAGGAGTTAGTGTCGAAAGCGCCCGGGGTTTTCACGAAAAGCCCGGGACTCCCCCCGAATCCACTGCCACGTAACCCCCGTGGAGGTTCCCCCGTGCGCACACTCCGCCGCAGAGCCCGGCCGCTTCTGGCGACCGGTGCCGTTCTCGGCCTCGCCCTGCTCGCCGTCCCCACGGCCCTGGGCGCGCTGGCCGTGCTGAGCTGGGCGGAGGCCGCGATCGTCACCGCCCTGCTCCTGCTCGGCGGGCTGGTGTGCGCTCTCGGCGCGGGACTGTGGCTGCTCAACCGTTCCGTGCGCGCCCTGTCGACCAGCGTCAGCGCGCATACCCACCGTGTCACCGAGGTGCTCGGCCAGGACCGCCTGGAGATGACCCGATCCCTCAGCGGTGTCCGCGACTGCCTCGCCCGCCTCCAGGACCACGCCCTGCCCAAAGCCAGCCGGGAGATCCGGCACGCCGTCACCGTGCAGGGACGCCACGACTACGAACAGCAGGTCGCCTGGACCGAACTGCGCGCACACCTGGACGTGGCCCCGTTCATGCCGCCCCTGCGCGGCTGGGCCGCCTCCCCGGACGTCCTGCGCCTGCTGGTCCGGCTGATCGACCGGCACCGTCCCGAGCTGGTGGTGGAGTGCGGCAGCGGGGCCTCCAGCGTGTGGATCGGCTACGCGCTGCGCCGTGCCGGCCGCGGCAGGCTCGTCGCGATCGAGCACGAGGCCCGGTACGCCGAGATCAGCCGGGACCTGGTCGCCGCGCACGGCCTCGACGACATCGTCGAGGTCCGGCACGCCCCGCTCACCGAGGTCGAGCCCGAACTCCTCGGCCCCGTCCCCGACGGCCCCGGCGAACCCGCACCCCTGTGGTACGACCTCTCCCGCCTGAGCGACCTGGACGGCATCGGCCTGCTGTTCGTCGACGGTCCGCCCCAGGCCACCGGGAAGCAGGCCCGCCACCCGGCGGTCCCCGCCCTCCTGCCGCACTGCACCGCCGACGCCGTGGTCGTCCTCGACGACGCGGACCGACCGGACGAGCGCGCGCTCGGCGACCGCTGGGTCGCCGAACACTCCCTGTACCGCACCGAGGAGCCCGCGGAGAAGGGCGCCCACGTGTTCACCCGCCGGAACCACTGACCCCGATCCGCCCCATCCCGCCCCGAACCCGTCCCGGCGGCCGCACCAGCCGCCACCGACAGTGAAGGCCCACCGATGATCACCACCGTCCTTCGGCATGCCCTGCGCGCCCGCGGCGGCGAACCGGCGGTGCTCTGCCACACCGGCGCCGAAACCCGGGCCGACCTGGCCGGGCTGCCCACGGCCCCGGGAGACCTGCTCCTGGACCTGGACGCCCAACCGCCGGGGCAGCCCGTGTTCGACGACGACCGGGTCGCCGGCCTGGTGGCAGTGGTCGCGGCCACCACCACCGACCTCAACCGGGTCCTCACCTCTGCCGTCCACCTGCCCCGGGCCGTACACGTGGTGGCGGCCCTGGTCGCCACCCCGGGCCACCAGGAGCCGCCGGTCCCGGTCGGCCCCGGTATGGGGCAGTGGCGCGACCTCCAGGAACTGCGGGTCCGCAGGGTGGACCGCCGGGGCTGGGTGTGCGAACTCTTCTTCCCCAACGCCATCGAGACCGCCCCGGTGCTGGACGCGGTCCTGCACGGGACCCGGGGGCGCCGCCGAGGCCCCGCCCTGGCACCCCTGGCCGCCCTGAACGGAACCGAGGCGGCCCTGTGGCGCCCCGGCGACACGGGCGCCCACGGTGTGGCGGCCCAGGGGCCGGTCCCGCTGCGCCGGGTCACCCCGGTGGCCGACCTCGCGCTGCGGCTGCACGACCACGAGACCCCGCCCGCCTGGACCGACGAGGCGGTGCCCGCCCTGGACCGGACGAGCACCGACACCGACTCCTGGGACGGCCTCACCGGACCGGACGGCCACACCCGTGCGGCCGGCATCGCCGACACCGCAGTCGTCCGCGCGGCGCACACGAGCACCGACCCCGTCCAACGGATCGCGCCCGTCGACGAGACCACCGTCAACCCGACCGGTTTCGCCAAGGCCGAGAACGGCCCCCTCGGCGAGCTCACCCTGCACGGCGACCGCGCCGTCATCAGGCAGGGGCGCAAGGACCTGGTGACGGTGGCCCCGGACGGGACCGTCACCGACGTCGACCTCGCCCACCTGCGCCACCTCCGCGGGGTCCGGGTCGACTGGACCGGGCACAGCGGACCCCGCGCCGCCGTGCGGGCCGTGGCCTCGCTGGCCGCAGGCGGGGTGCCCCTGGTCAGCGACCCCGTCCCCGCCTGGGCCGCTGGCCTGGGGCGGCCGCTCACCGAGCTCCTGGCCAACGCCGCCGAGGCCGACCTGTCCGACCGGCTCGCCCGTGAGGAACACAGCGTCCGGCTGCGCCGAGCCGCCCTGCGCACCCACGGTCTGCGCTCCCGCTGGCGCGCCCTGGCGGCCGAGGCGGGCGTGCCCGTCCCGGCCGGGCCCCGGATCTCGGTCATCCTGTGCACCCGCCGCCCCGAGATGGTCGGGTTCGCGCTCGCCCAGATCGCCCGCCAGCGCGGCGTCGACCTGGAGACCGTCCTCACCCTGCACGGCTTCCCCGCCGCGCTGCCCCGGGTGCGGGCCGCCATCGACGCCTACCGGGCCACCGGTCTGCCCATCACCGTGCACGAGGCGCCCGCTGACCAGGTCTTCGGGTCGGTGCTCAACGACTCCGTGGCCCGCGCCTGCGGCGACCTGATCGCCAAGTGGGACGACGACGACTGGTACGGCCCGGAACACCTCAGCGACCTCGTCCTGGCCCGGACCTACTCCGGGGCCGAACTGGTCGGCACCGGCCAGGACTTCGTCTTCCTCCAGGAGGTGGACCTGACCGTGTGGCGCAGCCGCGAGTCGGAGACCACCACCCGCTTCATCGCCGGGGGCACGATCCTCACCGACCGCGTGGTCCTGGAGGAGACCGGAGGGTTCCGGCCGCTGCCGCGTGCCATCGACACCCAGCTGCTCATCGCCGTCGCCCGCGGCGGCGGCCGCGTCCACCGCACCCACGGACTGGGCTATGTGCTGCGCCGCACCGGCGGCGGACACACCTGGTCCGAGGACATGGCCTACTTCCTGCACAACTACGCCCGACAGTGGTCCGGCTGGCGTCCCAGCTCCCTCCTGGAGGGCGAACCCGCCCCGCTGGGGATCGGAAACGCCCAGGAACAGCCGGTCGGCGCCACACAGCACACGGGGGGACACCCTTGACCAGTACCGAAGAACACACCGTTCCCGCCTCCGGGCGGATCCTCACCCCGGGGGACCCGCTGCCCTCCGGCGAGGTGGACTTCGGCGCCCAGCCCAGGCTGCGCCGCAACGACTACGCGCCGTTGACTCCGCCGCCGCTGGGGGAGTGGACGCCGACCCTGTCGGTGAGCGTGGTGATCCCGGCCCACGGCCATCAGGACAAGCTCGACCTGGTCCTGGCCTCCCTGGCCGGGCAGAGCTACCCCGCGCACCTGATGGAGGTGGTCGTGGTGGACGACGGTTCACCCGAACCGCTCGCCCTGCCCCGGGTCCGCCCGGAGAACACCCGGATCCTGCCCTCCGCCCCCGGCGGCTGGGGGTCGGCGCACGCGGTCAACACCGGGGTGGCCGCGTCCTCCGGCCAGGTGGTGCTGCGCCTGGACGCCGACATGCTCGTCTACCGCGAGCACGTGGAGTCCCAGATGCGCTGGCACCACCTGGTGGACTACGGGGTCGCCCTGGGCCACAAGATGTTCGTGGACTTCGACCCGGACGCCATGACCCCCGAACACGTACACGACGAGGTCGCGGCGGGCCGTGCGGACCAGCTCTTCGACCGGGAGGGCGCCGACCCGCACTGGGTGGAGCGCCTCATCAACCAGCACGACCGGCTGCGCACCGCCGGACGGCTGTCCTACAAGGTGTTCATCGGCGCCACCGGTTCCCTGCACCGCAGCCTCTTCGACGCCGCAGGGGGCCTGGACGCCGCCCTGATCCTGGGCGGCGACACCGAGTTCGCCTACCGGGTCGCCCAGCAGGGCGCGGTGTTCGTCCCGGACCTGGACACCAGCAGCTGGCACCTGGGCCGGTCCCAGATGCAGACCCGTCGCGAAGCCGGGACCCGCTACCGCCTCCCCTACGTCTCCAACCGGGTGCCCGACTTCCACCTGCGCCGCAAACGCCCCGACCGCCAGTGGGAGGTCCCCTTGGCGGACGTCGTCCTGGACACCGGGGGCCGCACCCTGGAGGAGGTCGACGCCACCGCCTCGGCCCTGCTGGCCGGTTCCACCCCGGACCTGCGCCTGTGGCTGCTGGGCCCCTGGTCCCGGCTGGACGGGGAGCGCCGGTCCCCGCTCGACGAGGACCTCCTCGACCTGCGGCTGGTCCGGGAGACCTTCCGCGGCGACCAGCGCGTACGGTTCGCCGGGACCGAACCCGGCCGCGACCCGCGGGTGCCCTTCCGGCTGACCGTCGCCGGGGGGACCGCCCCGGCCCCCGACGCCGTTCGCGACCTCGTCAAGGAGATCGACCGGGAGGGCGCGGGCCTGCTGTGCGCGCCGCTGCCCGGCGCCACCCGGGGGGACGGCGTCCTGAGGCTGGAGCGCACCGCCGCCTACGCCCGGGCACGCCACCTGGAGCCCGAGGCCACCGGCGCGGACCTGGACCGGGTGGTCGAGGAGACCCACGGGACCCACTGGATTCCGGGGGAGAGGTTCGTGACCGACCCGGAGGCCGAGTCCGCTCCCCCGGAGAAACCCGAGGTGCTCCAGAAGCGTCTGGACCGGGCCCTGGCCGAGGCCGACCGCCTCCGCGCACGGGCCCAGCGCGCCGAACGCAAACTGCGCTGGTTCACCCCCGGCCTGACCCGCAGGGTGCTGCGCCGCCTGGCCCGCTGAGGAGGACGCCGTACCGGTTCGGGCGGGGCGCACTGGCGACCGCCCCCCGTCGGAACCGGTCGGTGGCACGTCCCGTGCTGGCGTGTCGGGCGCGCAGGAGAACGCCCGCTCCCGACACGCCCAGCACAGGAAATCACCGAGCGTAATCGAGTTGGCTACGCTGGGCTCTGAGAGTGGCCCGCCCCCACGTGCGCCCGTCCCGCTCAGCCAACACACCCGAGGTCGCCCGATGATCACCTCCGTCGTCCGCCAGGCCCTGCGCACCCGCGGTGACGAGCCCGCCGTCCTGTGCCACACGGGGGACCACCGGACCACCCGAAGGGAACTCTCCGGGTTCCGGCTGCGGCCGGCCGACCGGCTGCTCGACCTGGACACCCACCGCCTCGGCGACCCGGTGGAGGTGCCGGGGGTGGGCGGAGAGGGCGAGCCGGAGGCGGTCGGTCTGCTCGTGGTGGTCGCCGCCAGCCTCACCGACCTGCGCCGCTGCCTGACCACCGCCACCCTCCTGCCGCCCGCCGTGCACCTGGTCGTGGCGGTCGCCGACACTCCCGGCAACCAGGGGCCGCTGGTCCCGGCGCCGCCCGGGATCGACGAGTGGCACGGACTCCAGGAGCTGAGGGTCCGCCGGGTCGGCCAACGCGGGTGGTTGTGCGAGCTGTACTTTCCCAACTCGGTCGAGACCGCGGCCGCCCTCGACCACGTGCTCAGCGGTACCGGGGGGCGCAGACGCGGACCCCGGAGCGTACCCCTGGGGGCCGTCCACGGCCGGGAGGGGGCCCTCTGGCGGTCCGGCGACGTCTCCGCCACCGGGGTTTCCGCCACCGGCCCCATCCCGTTGCGCCGGGTCACCCCCGTCGCCGACCTGGTCCTACGGGTCGATGACGGCAGCGGACTGCCCGAGTGGCAGGACCCGGCCGTGGCGCACCTGGACGTGGCCACCACCGGATCCGGTTCGTGGGAGTCCCTGACCTCGGCTGACGCCCCGGCGGTGTCCGTTCCGGGGGCGCGCCCCGGGCCCTCGGAGGCCGGCCGCCCGGTCAGGGTCGGCGAGCCCGACCCCGTCACCACCATCGCGCCCATCGACGAACGCGCCGTCAACCCCTGCGGTTTCACCAAGAAGGCCGGGGGGCCCATGGGGGACCTCACCGTCCGGGGCGGGAAAGCGGTGGTGCGGGAGGGGCAGAAGGTCCTGTTCGCCGTCCCGGACGACGGGACCGTCACCGATCTCGACCTCGGCCACACCCGCTACCTGCGCGGGATCCGGGTGGACTGGTCCGGGCACAGCGGACCCGCCGCCGCGGTACGGGCCGTCGCCTCCCTCGCCGCCGGGGGCGTCCCCCTGGTCAGCGGTTCCGTTCCTGCCTGGGCGTCGGGTGTGGGCACGGAACTCGCCTCCCTGCTCGTCTCGGTGTCGGCGGCGGACCTGCGCGACCCGCTCACCCGCGAGGAACACAGCGTCCGGTTGCGCCGCGCGGCTCTGCGCACCCACGGCCAGATCGCCCGCTGGAGGGAACTCGCGGTCCGCGCCGGGATCCCGGTGCCGCCCGAACCCCGGATGACGGTGATGCTGTGCACCCGCCGACCGGAGATGGTCGGGTTCGCGCTCGCCCAGATCGCCCGCCAACGGGGTGTCCGCTTCGAGGTGGTGCTGGCCCTGCACGGTTTCCCCGCCTCGCTGCCGCAGGTGCGGTCGGCGATCGGCGCCTTCGCCGCCACGGGGGTGCAGATCACCGTGTACGAGGCGCCCGCCGACCAGGTCTTCGGGGCGGTGCTCAACGAGGCCGCGGACCGCGCCTCGGGCACCGTCATCGCCAAGTGGGACGACGACGACTGGTACGGCCCCGACCACCTCGCCGATATGGCGCTCGCCCGCACCTACTCGGGCGCGGACCTGGTGGGCATCACCCAGGACCTCGTCTACCTGGAGGAACTGGACCTGACCGTGTGGCAGAGCTACAAGTCCGAGAAGCCCTCCCCGGACGTGGTCGGCAGCACCATCGTCATCGACCGTTCGGTCCTGGAGGAAGTGGGCGGGTTCCGCCCGCTGCCGCGGGCGATCGACAGCCAACTGCTCTTCGCGGTGCGCCGCAACGGCGGCCGGATCTACCGCACCCACGGCCTGGGGTATCTGCTGCGCCGGGCGGGCCAGGGCCACACCTGGGCCGCGGACCTGGGCTACTTCCTGCGTAGGAACACCAAACAGTGGTCCGGGTGGCGCCCCAGCGCGCTGCTGGAGGGCGCGGTCGAACCGCTGGGGGCCGCCCGGACCGTCGAGTACTCGGGAGGACACCGGTGACCACCTCAGACAACGCCCCGGCGCAGGAGGCGGAACGGTCCGGGACGGAACGGCACGCCAGGGGGGCGCCCGGTGCGGGCCAGCCCCGTGTCGTCCGCAACGACTACTCGTCCCTGAACCCGCCGCCGCTGGGGGAGTGGACGCCGACCCTGTCGGTGAGCGTGGTGATCCCGGCCCACGGCCACCAGGACAAGCTCGACCTGGTCCTGGCCGCGCTGGCCGCACAGACCTACCCGAGCCACCTCATGGAGGTGGTCGTGGTGGACGACGGTTCACCCGAACCGCTCGCCCTGCCCCGGGTCCGCCCCGACAACACCCTCCTGATCCCCGCCGCCCCCGGCGGCTGGGGGTCGGCGCACGCGGTCAACACCGGGGTGGCCGCGTCCTCGGGGAATGTGGTGCTGCGCCTGGACGCCGACATGCTGGTGTACGGCGACCACGTGGAGTCCCAGATGCGCTGGCACCACCTGGCGGACTACGTCGTGGTGATGGGTCACAAGATGTTCGTGGACTTCGACCCGGACGCCATGACCCCCAAACACGTGCTCTCCGAGGTGCGCGAGGGCCGTGCGGACCAGCTCTTCGACCGGGAGGGCGCCGACCCGCACTGGGTGGAGTCCTTCATCAAACGCAAGGACGCACTGCGCTCCGCCCACCACGAGGCGTACAAGGTGTTCGTCGGTGCCACCGGTTCCCTGCACCGCAGCCTCTTCGACGAGGCCGGCGGGATGGACGGGGAGATGGTCCTGGGCGGTGACAGCGAGTTCGGGTACCGGGTCGCCCAGCAGGGAGCGGTGTTCGTCCCGGACCTGGACACCAGCAGCTGGCACCTGGGCCGGTCCCAGATGCAGACCCAACGCGACGCGGGGACCCGCTTCCGGATGCCCTACGTCTCCAACCGGGTGCCCGAGTTCCACCTGCGCCGCAAACGCCCCGACCGCCAGTGGGAGGTCCCCCACGTGGAGGTGGTCGTGGACGTCGAGGGCCGCACCCTGGAGGAGGTCGACGCCACCGCCTCGGCCCTGCTGGCCGGTTCCACCCCGGACCTGCGCCTGTGGCTGCGCGGCCCCTGGTCGCGGTTGACCGGGGAGCGTCGTCCGGTGCTGGAGGAGGAGCTGCTGGACCTGCGGCTGGTCCGGGAGGCCTTCCGCGGCGACCCGCGGGTCCGCTTCACCGAACCCGCCCCGGACCCGGACCCGTGGGTGCCCTTCCGGCTGTACCTGGGCGCGGGGCCGACCCCGACCCGGGACGCGCTGGCCGAGCTGGTCCAGCTCGCGAACCGGACCCACGCCGGCCTGCTGTGTGCACCTCTGCCGGGGAGCACCCGGGCCGCGGAGGGGGTGCTCCGGTTGGAGCGCACCGCCGCCTACGCGAGGGCCCGCCGTCTGGAGCCCGAGGCCGTCGGCCGGGACCTGGACCGGGTGGTGGAGGAGCTCTTCGGGCTGCACTGGGCATCCGCGACCGGGATCGTCGCGGGGCCGGAGGAAGACCAGGAAGCGAACAGCGAGAGCGTGGAGCAGTTGCGCGCCCAGCTCGCGCAGGCCCAGGCCCGGGGGGACCGTATGCGCCGCCGGGCGGAGCGGGCCGAACGCAAGTTGCGCTGGTTCACCCCGGACCTGTTCCGACGGGCGCTGCGCAGGCTGGCCCGCTGAGGAAGGGCCGGGAAGGGACCCCGGGGGCGGGGCCGAGTCGCCACGGCTCCGCCCCCGGTAGGGCCTGTCCGACGGCGTGTGCCGCCGCCGGGTCCCGTCAGGGAACCCAGAGCCCGAGGCTCTCGGCGACCAGGGCGGGGCGTTCCTGGCCCTCGATCTCCACGGTGTGCTCGGTGGTGACCAGGTAGCCCTTGGGGGTTTCCTTCACCTCGGCGAGCTGCACGGCGTCGCGCACCCGCGAGCCCACCGTGACCGGCTGCAGGAAGCGCACCTTGTTGAGGCCGTAGTTGATGGACATCTGGGGCTTCTTCGTCAGGGAGAAGATGCTCTGCGAGAAGTGGGCCAGCAGCGACAGGGAGAGGAACCCGTGCGCGATGGTGGCGCCGAAGGGGCCCTCGGCGGCCCGTTCCGCGTCCAGGTGGATCCACTGGTGGTCGTTGGTCGCGTCGGCGAACTTGTCGATGCGGCTCTGGTCGATGGTCAGCCAGTCGGTGTGGCCCAGGTGTTCACCCTGGGCGGCGATGACCTCTTGGACGTCGGCGAATACGCGCACCACGCCTCCACGTTCGATAGGGGTTCGGCGCGCTCCGGCGTCAGGTGCCGGTGCGCTCCGGGGACCGGACGGTGATGCGCGCCACCTTACCTAACGGTGTTCGGTTAAGTGGCGGCGGGGCCCGGATCCCCGGCCGTCCGCGTATCCAGTACCACGGTCCGCGAGGTGTAACCGGACAGCGCAGCACGGTCCACGTCGTGCCCCAGACCGCTCTCGGCCAGCGGCACCGGGACCACCCCGTCGTGTGCGCGCACCGGAGGAACCACCAGGTCGCGGCCTCGACCCCCGGCCCCCGGCATCTCCACCGGCAGGCTCGCCCCGGACAGGGAGGCCAGTGCGACCGTGGCCGCCCGGCCCACCCCGGTCAGCGCCGAGGAGCCGCACCACACCTGCCAGCCGGCGTCGACCGCCCGGTCCACCGCCCGCCGGGCGGCGGTCAGCCCGCCCAGGCGGACAGGATCCACGTTCACCGCCCGACCGGCCTCGGCCCCGACCGCCTCGCGCAGGTCCTCCACGCAGGACAGCGACCGGTACAGCGCCACGGGGGTGCGCAACTCGGCCGAGAGCCGGGCGTGCGCGGCCAGGTCGTCGGAGGCGAAGGGGTCCTCGATCGCCAACAGTCCCAGGGCGTCCAGAACACGCAGCGCGTCCAGGTCGGCGGGGGACTCGGTGTAGCGCCCGCCCGCGTCCACCTGGAGGACGAGGAACGGGAAGCTGGCCTGTACGGCCCGGACCACGTCGGCGTCCCAGCCCGGTTCGACCTCCAGCCTGATCCGCCGGAAACCCGCACCGACCTGGCGGTTCACCTCCGTGACCACCGACTCCAGGGTCACCTGCCGCGGCAGGGTCACCCCCGCCGTGAGCGCGGTGCGCTCCCCGCCCAGCGAGTGAGCCAGCGGAGTGGCGCGCTGGCGGCTCCACAGGTCCCAGCAGGCGGTGTCGAGCGCACCCACCAGGGCCGGGTCCCAGGGCAGGTCGGCGAAGGTCCCTGTCACCTCGGTGGGACGGCGCCACTCGTGCGCCAGGAGGGCGGGCGCGAAGTCACGGGAGAGGGCCTCCCACTGCTGCGGGGTCGCCCGGGGCACTTCACCCCAGCCGCTCACCTGGCCGTCGGACACCCGGACCAGTACCGGAACCGCCCGGTCGGCACCGCGCCCGGCCAGTGAGGGGCGCAACCGCACGAGTTCGACCTCGACGAGCCGGGTCACCGTTACCGCTCCGGTGTGTGTCACTGCTGCCCCACCTCATGTGCTCGGAACCCGGTCACGGGCCCGACTGACGGAGGGCCCACCTCTCGACGTTACCCCCGGCCGACCCGGCCGAACACCCCGTCCGCAAGGGGTAGTTCCGTTCGGGCGCCCAGGTGGGAGGGGCTTTGGGCGGGCGGGTGGCGGTTCGCCCGGCTCCGCTGACGGGGTCGATCGCGCAGGCGGTCGCCTCCGGGCGGAGACCGTCGAGGCGTGCGTGGGCCGGGGCGGTGGGGGCCGTCCTCCTGCGCGGTCCCCACCGCCCCGGTAGGCCGGACCTAGGAGGCGAGCACCTCGGAGAGCTCCCGGTGCTTCATGCCGTGGGCCTCGGCGACCGGGGAGTAGACCAGGTCACCGTCGTGGGTGTTGAGGCCCTCCGCCAGGGAGGCGTCGTCCCGCAGGGCCTGCTTCCAGCCCTTCTCCGCCAGGGCCACCGTGTACCGCAGCGTGTCCTTGGTGAGGGCGTGCGTGGAGGTGTTCGGCACGGCCCCCGGCATGTTGGCGACGCAGTAGAACACCGTGTCGTGCACGGTGAAGGTCGGGTCGTCGTGGGTGGTCGGACGCGAGTCCTCGAAGCAGCCGCCCTGGTCGATCGCGATGTCCACGAGCACCGCGCCCGGGCGCATCCGGGAGACGAGTTCGTTCGAGATGAGCTTGGGGGCCTTGGCGCCGGGGACCAGGACCGCGCCGATCACCATGTCCGACTCCAGGACGGACAGCTCCAGCTCGAAGGCGTTCGACACGACCGTCTTGACCTGGCCCCGGTACAGGGAGTCGACGTGGCGGAGCTTGTTGACGTTCAGGTCGAGCACGGTCACGTCCGCGCCCATGCCCACCGCGATCTGGGTCGCGTTCAGCCCGGACACGCCCGCGCCGACCACGGTGACGCGTGCCGGACGCACCCCCGGGACACCGCCCATCAGCACGCCGCGCCCCCCGTTGGGGCGCTGCAGCGTCACCGAACCGACCTGCGTGGCCAGCCGTCCGGCCACTTCGGACATGGGGGCGAGCAGGGGCAGCGAGCCGTCGGGCAGCTGCACCGTCTCGTAGGCGATGCCGGTGACCTTCCGCTCCAACAGGGCGTCCGTGCACTCGCGGGAGGCCGCCAGGTGCAGGTACGTGAACAGGGTCTGGCCTTCGCGCATGCGGTGGTACTCGTCCGGGACGGGCTCCTTGACTTTGAGGACGAGGTCCCCGGCCGCCCACACCTCGTCGGCGGTGTCCAGGATGCCCGCGCCCGCCGCCTCGTACTCCTCGTTCGTGATGGAGGAGCCCAGGCCCGCGTCGCGTTCGACGAAGACCTCATGACCCCGGCGGGTCAGCTCGTGGACACCCGCAGGGGTGATCGCCACCCGGTACTCGTGGTTCTTGATCTCACGGGGCACGCCGATGCGCACGGTTCCTCCAACTGGTATCGCCATCGATACCTTCCACTGTGACCTGCGAAGGCACATCCGCGCCATCGCCAATGTGCATGGCTGTTCGTTGCCATGTTGACAGGGTGTAAGCCCGCAGTGTGCGGTGTGACACGGGGTTGCCCGGGGGGATCCCGATCAGACCCGCGGTCCCCCCGCACCCGCCTGTTCCGCCGCGCCCGCCCGAGCCGCAGGAGCCACCCGCGTCGGCCGTCCCGCCACCCACACCCGCTCCACCCGCCCGGTCAACCGCATCCCGGCGTAGGGGCTGGGATCGTTCTCCGGGACCGTCTGCGCCGCCTGGTCCCCGAAGGCCACCAGGTCGGCGTCGAAACCCTCCCGGATCCGGCCCCGGCCGCCCAACCCCAACAGGTCCGCGGGGGCCTGGGAGGTCCACCGCGCCAGGTCGGACAGGGACAGACCGCGTTTACGCGCCGCCGTCCACAGCGCGGACAGGCTCCACTCCAGGGTGTACAGGCCGATCGCGGGCAGGTGGCCCGAACCGACGGTCAGGATCGCCGAGTCCGGTTCCAGCAGTGCGCTCCACAGCGCCTTCCGGTTGGCGTCGGAGCGCAGCGGCGGACGGCAGGCCCGCGCCGGCGACCCCGGGCCCGGATACTCGGAGGGCAGGCACAGATAGTGCGGACAGGTGTGCGCGGTCAGACCCACCCCCACCGCGCCGGCCGCGGCCAGCAGGGCGGCGCACTCCGCGGCGGTGAAAGGAGCCACGTGGGTGCGCGCACCCACCACGCGCGCCGCCGCGATCACCCGCTCCAGGCCCCTGCGTTCGGCCCGGGGCGGCCGCTGCTCCGCCGCCACCGGCGGGGCCCCCAGCTCCCGGGCGTCCTCGGCGTGTACCACCAGCAGGGCGTTCAGGGCGGCGATCTCGGCCATGGCCTTGCGTAGCTGGGCGTCCTCCAGCGCCGCCATGTCGGGGGCGCCCCCGTCCGACAGCGACCCCTGGAAGGCCACCACCCCTCCGGCGTGCAGGTCGGCCAGGTCCAGCGGCCCCGTACCCCGCGTCACCCCGCCGAGGAAGGCCACCGGGACCGCGGTGCCCGCCGCCGCGCGCTGGTGGAGCTGGAGGGAGTCGGCGCAGATGATGGCGGGCCGCCCCGGGGCGGGGGAGGCCACCACACAGGTCACCCCGCCGCGCAGCGCGGCCTCACCGGTCCGCAGGTAGGACTCCCGGAGTTCCTGACCGGGCACGTGCACACCGGTGCCCAGGTCGATCGCGCCGGGCAGCAGAGCCGTCTCGCCGAGGTCCACGACCTCACGCGCGCTCAGCTCGGCGGCATAGGGCCGGATCGCCTCGATCCGTCCGTCGCGGATCCCCACACAGGCGGGCCTGGTCCCCTCGGGGACCACGGTCCTGCGTGATCGGATGACACTGTCGAACTCGGGCATCGCCCTCCCCCTTCGTGCGCTGTCGTGCGTTCGTGTTGCTGTGCGGCCGTGCGAGGGGACACGGCGACGAGGGGTGACGGCACGAGAGGGCGGTCCGCGGCCTCGGCCGGGAGGTCGAGCGTATCGCGAAGGCCGCGCCGAGAAGGGGGAAACGTCACTTCCCGTCCGGACCCGCCGGGGATCCCCACGGGGGTACGGGCGGGGTCCGCGTGTCCGGGCACGGTTCCGGGGGAGGGAGGGAGAGTGGTCAGGCCCAAGTCCGACACTGTGTAGTAAACGGTTTAACCTTGGTCCAGGTGTTCCTCCGTGCACGGCCCCTGCCGGACCCCGACCGGACAGCAGCGGGATGGCCACCACGGCCGAGGGCGCTGACCTGCCAGTTGACCGAACCTCGACGACGGAGTGGCGCGTGGCTCCTCCCGCACAGAAAAACGCATCCCCCCTCAAGGAGTACCTGGACAAGGCCCCGGGCACGACCGCCTTCGCCGTGCTGGCGGTACTCGCCGGGCTGTTGTGCGTGATCGCCCTGGGCGCCACACTCATCCTGGGCGGATCAGTCTTCGCCCAGGTCATCCCGGGCCTGCCCGACGCGGGCGAGGCGGTCCGCTGGGGCCTGCCCGTCGCCAAGACGGTGATGGACGCCGCCGCGGTCCTGACCATCGGCCTCCTGCTCATGGCGGTCGTCCTCCTCGCCTCGAAGAAGGGGCACCTGTCCCCGCAGGCCGCCGGTTACGTGCGCGGCGCCACCTGGACCGCCCTGGTCTGGGCCCTCGGCGCCGTGGCCACCCTGTACTTCCAGGCCTCGGAGTTCCTCGCCAAGCCCATGGGCGAGGTGTCGGTCGACGAGGTCACCGCCTACGCCGGGTCGGTGTCCAGCGGCATCTCCCTGATGTTCGTCGTCCTCATCACGACGGGCATCGCGCTGTTCGGCCGTACGGCCACCACCGCGACCGGAGGGCTCTGGCTCCTGGTCGCGTCCCTGGTCGCGGTCACGCCCCCCGCGCTGACCGGTCACTCCGCCTCCTCCGGCGCCCACGAACTGGCCGTCACCGGGCTGGCCCTGCACCTGGTCTCCATCTGCGCGTGGGTGGGCGGTCTGGTGGCGCTCACCTATCACGCCATGCGCGCGGACGCCCAGGAACCGCAGACCGCAGCCCACCGCTTCAGCCGTCTGGCCCTGTGGGCCTACGTCGGTGTGGCGGTCAGCGGCGCGGCCAGCGCCCTGGCCCGCCTGTACTCGTTGGACGACCTGTTCGGTACCGAGTACGGCCTCATCATCGTCGTGAAGATCGTCCTCTTCGGGATCCTCGGCGTCTTCGGCTACGCCCACCGCCGGTGGGTCGTGGCCCGGATCGGGCAGACCCCCCGGGGCAGCGCCGGCCACGCCTTCCGCCGCTGGCTCTTCCTGCTGCTGGCCGGAGCCGAGGTCCTCATCATGGCCGCCGTCATCGGCGTCTCCGTGGGCCTGGGCCGCACCGCGCCGCCTCCGCCGCTGGAGAGCACCGTCGATCCGGCCGCCGCCATCCTGGGCTTCCCGATCCCGCCCGCCATGAGCACGCAGAACCTCCTGACCCTGTGGCGTCCGGACCTGTTCTTCATCATGTTCGTGGCGGTCTCGGGAGCCCTGTACCTGGGCGGCGTGTACCGGCTGGTCAAGCGGGGCGACAGCTGGCCGGTCGGCCGCACCGTCGCCTTCCTGCTGGGTCTGCTCACCATCGTCGCGGTCCAGCTCAGCGGGTTCGCGACCTACGCGATGATCATGTTCTCCACGCACATGATCCAGCACATGGTGCTGGCCATGCTCACCCCGATCCTCCTCGTTCTGGGCGCCCCGGCCACGCTGGCCCTGCGTGCGCTCCGGCCCGCCGAGAAGCGCGGCGACCGGGGTCCCCGCGAATGGCTCAACGCGTTCCTGAACAGCCGGTTCTCCCAGATCGTGACCCATCCGGCGGTGGCCGCCCCGATCTTTGTGTTCAGCCCGTACGCGCTGTACTTCACCCCGCTGTTCCCCACGCTCATGAACGACCACCTCGGTCACCTGTTCATGGGTGTGCACTTCCTGATCTCGGGTTTCCTCTTCTACTGGGTCATCGTCGGGATCGACCCGGCCCCGAGGAAGGTCCCCTTCCTGCTGCGCATCCTGCTGCTGCTGGTGGCGATGGGGTTCCACGCCTTCTTCGGCATCGCGATCATGGAGCAGGCCACACCGATGGCCATGCAGTACTACGGCCAGTTCGACATCCCCTGGATGACCGACCAGGCCGCCGACCAGTACGCGGGCGGTGGTGTCGCCTGGGCGCTGGGCGAGATCCCCACGGTCCTGGTGATGCTGGCGCTGGTGGTGCAGTGGTCGCGTGACGACGAGCGCCAGGAGCGCCGCAGGGAACGGCACAGCCGCCGCGGCGGGTCCGACGACGCCGACATGGACGCCTACAACGCCTACCTGGCCGAACTCGACCGCCGCTCGCGCGAGGGTGCCCCGGCCGGGGCCGGGGGCACCGCGACCGCCACGGTCGAGGTACCCCAGGAGGTCGAGGCCCCCGAGGAGACGGACGCGTCCGAGGGGCCCGGGGGAGTCGGCGACCCGTCCGGCAGGGGCTGACCAGCCACCCGGAAGCGCAGGGGGTGCCCCGCCGGGCACCCCCTGCGCCGTCCTGCGGCGGGTTCGTCCGCTGAGCCGGAGCTCCGGACAACTGCCGATGACCGCCTGTACCACCGCCGACCGCGCAGGGGCACCCGCCACGAAACCACCGAGGGTGCTCCGGCGTCCCGGCGCCCGGGGCCGGAAGCGGTCACGGGGACGGGGAGGACGGGATCAGACGACGAACGCCGTCACACCCGTCACAAGCAGCCCCACACCGAGGCAGACGACCAGTCCGCCGAGCAGAACCGAGGCCGAAGGCCTGAGGTCGGTCAGGCCGGGCCGACCGCTCACCATGGCCTGGCGCCGGGCCAGGACCGGTAGCAGGGCGACGTTGACCGCGTACATGAGGGCGGCGACCACGGTCGCGTTGACCAGACCCGCCCAGAAACCGCCGCCGCCGGCCATCACGTTGAGCGCGGCCAGGGCCGGGAGCACCACCAACAGCACCACCGAAGCGCCCCCGAAGGCGGTGAGCAGCCGGGGCGAGCTCCCGTGGGCACTCCCGGAGACCACGAGGAGTAGACCGATGAGGGCCGCCACCAGGATGGCGCCCCCGATTCCGAACACGGCGATGTTGACCAGCGAATTCACGCTGGTCATTGTCGCACCGCCCCGCCGGTGTACCAATCCGGGGTGTCCTTGGCGCTTTCGGGACCGGAGCACGGCCCGCGGCCGAGGTCAGCCGTGGTGCCTCACCCGGGAGCCACCGGAGTCCTTGACCACCTGCAGACGTGTGGTCACACGTTGACGCAGGTCGGCGACGTGACTGACCACACCGACCGCGCGTCCGCCGTCCCGCAGCCGGTCCAGCACGTCCAGCACCTCCTCCAGGGTGTCCTCGTCCAGCGTCCCGAAACCCTCGTCCACGAACAGGGTGTCGATCTCGGTGCCGCCCGCCTCGGCGGTGGCGACGTCGCCCAGGCCCAGGGCCAGCGCCAGCGAACTGAAGAAGGTCTCCCCGCCCGACAGGGTGGCCGGGTCGCGTTCCACCCCCGTCCAGGCGTCCAGCACCCGCATCCCGAGACCGCCGGCGGAACGGGCCCTGCCGTCCCCGGCGGCTTTGTCCACCGTGTACCGCAGCTCGTACCGGCCGTCCGACATCGTCAGCAGCCGCTGGTTGGCAGCTTCCACCACCTGCTCCAGTCGGGCCGCCAGCACGTAGGCGGACAACCGCACGCTGTCGGTGTTGTCCGCGGACGTCCCCGCCGCCAGGGCGCTCAGACCCTGCGCCACCGCGTAACGCCGCAGCACCGGTTCCGACCCCGACAACTGGTCGCCGAGGTCGCCGCGCAGCGCCGTGAGCCTCCGGGCCCGCTCGGCGAGCAGGCTCTGCCAGGCCACCGCGCGGTCCGCGAAGCCCGCGGCCTCCTCCGCCGCGGCCTCCAGAGCCGCCAGGTCCGGGGCCGGTTCGGCCCCGGCTGCCACCAGCTCGGGGTCGGCCAGCTGCGCCTCGGCCGCGGCCAGCCCGTCGTCGAACTCCCGGGCCCGGTTCCGTTTGGTGCGGCGGTCGCGCTCGTCCAGGTACGCCCCGACCACCTCGGCCTCGTCCTCGAAACGCGCCTCGGCCAACTGCCGTTCCACCTCGGCGGCCGCGGTGCGCAGCTCCTCGGCGGCCCGGTCGCGCTGGTCGACCGCTTCCGCGGCTCCGCGCAGCCCCTCGGCCTCCCCGCGCAGCCGGGCGATGCGCTCGTCCAGCCCGGCGTCCCGGCCCCGGGCCCGGTCCAGCAACTCGGTCAGCCGCCGGTGCTCCTTGGCGCCCTCGTCCCGGCGGGCGACCAGCTCGCTCTCCTCACGCGCCAGCTCCCCCTCCTGGTCACGGGCCCGCTCCAGATCCCCGGTGACCTGGGCCAACTCCTCCTCCAGCCGGGGCACCTCCCTGGCGGCGGCGCGGACCTCGGCGAGTTCGCGCTCGCGGGCGTCCACCTCCGCGGCCGCGGAGGCCACCGTGCGGCCCTCGGCGAGCTCCGCGGCGGCCGTGTGCCGTCCCCGCAGCTCCACCAGGGAGTTCTCCGCCTCGGTGCGTCGTGCGGCAGTGCTCTCCTCGGCGCTTCGGGCGGCCCGTTCCTCCTCGTCCGAGACCAGGCCCCCCGCACTGGGCCGGGCGGGGGAGGGGTGCTCGGCGGCCCCGCACACCGCACAGGGCTCCCCGTCGACCAGCTTGTCGGCGAGCTCGGCCGACATCTGCCTGATCCGGCGCTCCCGCAGCTCCTGGGCCCGGTCCCGGGCGGCCTGGGCGGTGTCGACCGCCCGCCGACACCCCTCCTCGGCCCGCTCCAGTTCGGTACCGAGCTGTTCGTGCTCCACGGCCGCGCCGTGCCGTCGCCTGGCCAGCTCCAGGGCGGCCCCGGCGGCGTCGGCCAGCCCGGACTGCTCGCGTGCCCGGCGCAGTTCCCCGGTGACCTTCTCGACCCGGGCCGGCAGCGCGCCCACGCGTTCGCGCGCCCGGACGGCCCCGGTGCGTACCGAGGCGATCCGCCGGTCCAGCCCGCCCAGTTCCCGGTGCAGGGAGCGGCGGCGTTCGGCGTCACCGCGCAGCAGGTCCAGCCGGGCGAGTTCGTCGCGGCGGGACTGCTCGGCCGAGCGCAGCGCGGCGGGGGAACCGGGCCCGCTCAGGGCGGTGGCGCCGACGTCGGGCAGGTCGCCCACCAGGGACAGCCGGTCGGTGACGGCCAGTTCGGCCTTGTCCAGCTCGGTACGGCGATGGTCGCGGGCGCGCAGGAACGGCAGTACGGGGTCGGCTCGCTCCGCGGCGGCCAACTGCTCGTCGATCCTGGCCCGCCACTCGCGGTCCCCGGTCATCAGTGTGCGGCGTTCCCGGGCGGCGGCCAGGCGTTCCTGGCGGCTCCGCAGGTCACGCCCGGCGGTGAGGGCCTCCTGGGCGCGGTCGCGGGCGCCGGTGAACCCCGCGGTGACCGCCTCGGCGTCGCTGGCGGTGGCGGTGAACACCGAGGCCAGTTCGGCGGCCCAGGCGGTGAGTTCCCCGGGGGCCTCCGGGGCGGTGGTCCGGCTGACCTCCGCGATGCGCCCGGCGACGGCGCGCACCCGCTCGTCGGCGGCGCGCACCTCGCGCTCCAGCTTCCTGGTGTGTCCGCCGAACCACTCCTCCACGTCCCGGAAGACCCGGGTGTTGAAGATCCGTTCCAGGGACTTGCGCCGGTCGTCGGACTTGGCCCGCAGGAACCGGGCGAAGTCCCCCTGGGGCAGCATGACGATCTGGCAGAACTGGGTGAGGGTGAGCCCCAGGAGATCGCCGACGAACTGTCCGGCCTCGTCCGGGCGGGTGGTGACCCCTTCCCAGCGGTCCTCCCGCCAGTCGTAGACGCGTACCTTCTGGTTCTCGGTGACCGTCCCGGACCCGCGCTTCTTGGGGCGCTCCCAGCGCGGGTTGCGTTCGATCCGCACGCGGCGGCCCTGGACGGTGAACTCCAGGGTCACCTCGGGTCTGAGTCCGGGCGGTGCGTGGTCGCTCCTGGGTGAGCGGTCCTTGCCGCGAGCCCCGGGGACGTCGCCGTACAGCGCGAAGCAGACCGCGTCCAGCACGGAGGTCTTACCGGCACCGGTAGGGCCGTGGATCAGGAAGAGCCCGCCGGCACCGAGCCGGTCGAAGTCGACCGTCTCGGTTCCGGCGAAGGGCCCCAGGGCCGTCATGGTGAGGGTGTGCAGCCGCATCAGCGTGTCCCTTCCTGGACGCGTACCTCTTCGACCGCACGGTCCACCAGTTCACGCTCGGCGGGGGTGGCGGCGGTGCCCCGTGCCCACTCGACGAAGTCGGCGACCACCTCGCGTTCGGGGCGTTCGGCGACGGCGACGGTGACCGGCCGCCGGTCGGGGGTCCCCTCGGGGTCGAAGTCCAGCATCAGGGTGTGCGGGAAGCGTTCGCGGAGCCGGTCCATGGGCTGGGCCGGGCGGCGCGGGTCGGTGAGGGTGACCTGGAGCCAGTGGCCGGTGTAGCGCGCCCACTCCGGGCCGGTGAGGAGTTGGTCGATCCGGCCCCGGATCCGGGCGAGCGGCCGGGGGACGGGCGCGTCGGCGAACTCGGCTCCGGCGAACCCGTCGGCGTCCAGGTCCACCACCCAGTAGCCCTTGCGGTGGTGCTCCTCGGAGAAGGAGTAGGCCAGCGGGCTGCCCGGGTAGCGCACCGCGGGAGTGATGGTCTGGCGTCCGTGCAGGTGCCCCAGGGCCACGTAGTCCACGCCGTCGTAGACCGAGGCGGGCACGTGGGAGGCGCCGCCCACGGAGATGTCGCGTTCGCTGTCGGAGGCCTCTCCGCCGGTGACGAAGGCGTGGGAGAGCACCACGGACCGGGTGCCCGGGCGCTGGGCCAGGTCGGTCCGGACCAGGTCCATGGCGTGCCCGACCGCCGCGGGGTGGCCGCGTTCGGGCAGCCCCCAGTGGTGGCGGGCGATCTCGGGTTCCAGGTAGGGGATGCCGTAGAAGGCCACCGGGCCGTGCTCGTCGTCGATGACCACGGGGGTGCCGATCCCGTCCAGGGAGCTGCGCAGGTGTACCCCTGAGGCGTCGATGAGGTCGGTGGCGAAGGCCATCCGGGCCATGGAGTCGTGGTTGCCGCTGATCAGGACCGCCCGGGCGCCGGTGGCCCGGATCCGACCGAGAGCACGGTCGAACAGGCGCACCGCGTCGACCGGCGGCAGGGCGCGGTCGTAGAGGTCGCCGGCGACCACCACCACGTCGATCCGTTCGGCGTGGATGGCGTCGACGAGGTGGTCGAGGAACTCGGCCTGGGCGTCGATGAGGTTCTCCCGGTGGAAGGAACGGCCCAGGTGCCAGTCCGATGTGTGCAGCAGGCGCATGGGACTGGACATTACCGAAGACTGCAGTGTCCGCGCCGGGGGTACCGGTGAACCTGTGGACAACTCGCACCGGACCCGCCCCGGGACCCGGTCGCCCGGGGCGGGCGCGGGTCAGAGCCTGCGGGCCAGGGTGAGTCCGTCACCGATCGGCAGCAGGACCTGGGTGACGCGGTCGTCGGCGACGAGGCGGTCGTTGAAGTCCCGGATGCCCTGCACGGACGGGGAGTCCTCCGCCGGGTCCACCACGCGCCCGTGGGAGAGGGTGTTGTCGGCCAGCAG
The DNA here is from genome assembly GCF_014651695.1 of Nocardiopsis terrae. Classification (GTDB taxonomy): domain Bacteria; phylum Actinomycetota; class Actinomycetes; order Streptosporangiales; family Streptosporangiaceae; genus Nocardiopsis; species Nocardiopsis terrae. The sequence continues at coordinate 105,063 of NZ_BMXJ01000010.1, read as the reverse complement.
CAGTCCGCCGGGCCGCATACGGGGTACCAGTTCCTCCCAGTAGTCGAGGTAGCCGGTCTTGTCCGCGTCGAGGAAGGCCAGGTCGAACTGCGGCTCCCCGGGCAGGGCGCGCAGCGAGTCCAGGGCCGGGCCGATCCGCAGCGTGATCCTGTCCGCGACCCCGGCCCGCTCCCAGTACCGCCGGGCCACCGAGGTCCACTCCTCGCTGACGTCCAGTGCCAGGAGGGTGCCGTCCTCGGGCAGCCCGCGGGCGAAGCAGATGGCGGAGTACCCGGTGAAGGTGCCGATCTCCACCGCGTTCCGGGCGCCGGACAACTGGGTGAGCAGGGTGGTGAACGCTCCCTGCTCCGGGCCGATCTGCATCCCCTGGTGGTCGGGGAACAGGCGTGCGGTCTCCTCCGCGAGGTCCGCCAGGACCGGGTCCACGGGCAGGCTGTGGTCGACGACGTAGGCGTGCAGTTGCGGGCTGATGCCCTCTGTTGTTCGTGTCACCCGAGCCAGCCTAGACAGCCGCTGCCGTTCCGGGCCAGGCGGCTCACCCGGGCGGGTGCCCCGCCGTACGCCCCTAGTGCTCGGGGAGGAGGGAGGGCCAGTCGAAGAGGTAGATCGAACCGATGATGACGCCGATGGTGAGCAGGGGGGTGACGACCTTCTGCTCGACCGGGCCGTCGGTGGCGAAACCCTGGTTCTGGCCGATGCGCTTCTTCCAGAACGGCCAGAAGATCGGCACGCCCATCTTCGTGATCATGTCGCCGAAGAAGTGCAGGACGACACCGAAGGCGACCGCCAGGCCCAGCCAGGTGTAGTTCACACCGACGGAGTAGAGGGTGAGGGTGATCGCCGCCGTCCCCAGGGCGTTGATGATCCCCGACGCCGTCCGGTTCTTGTCCATGCCGAAACCCAGGCCCTGGAGCGCGATACCGACCAGCAGGAACACGAAGATCTGCACTGCCAGCTCCGACCACAGCGCCAGCGCCTGGACCAGGGCGCCCATCAGGACGGCGAAGAAGAAGGAGTGCGTCCCCATCCGGTGCCCGCCGAAGGCCCAGCTGAGGATGTCGCTGAGGATCTCGGTGGCCTTGCCGTAGGTCTTGGTCACCGTCGCGCTCTTGTGGTCCACGTCGGGCAGCAGGGCGGCGCCCGCGCAGACCAGCGAACCGGCGATGATCTCGCCCGGGCCCAGCTCGAAGCTGAGTCCGAGGAATTCCTTGCCCTGGACGAACGGTACGACCGCCATCCAGCCGACCACGCCACTGAGTGCGTGCGAGTGCCCCATCATGGCGGGAACCGTAGCGGAGTCCGTCATTCGCCGCGAATCCGGGAGCGGTTTCGGTCGGGGAACAAAAGCCACAAGAAACCCACGAAACACCAGTTTCACCAGGCCAGGAGTCGAATGTGTTGCGATACCGCGCCTCACCCCGAAGATCATTGACGCTTGTCGCGGCGGGTTGGTAGACAACCAACAACCCCCGGGTGGCAAGGCCGCCACCCCACGAAACCCGACAGGGGCCGTCATGCAGACCGACCACCCTCCCACCGGCACCCTCCTCCGGCGGACAGCGGCCTCCGGCGGCGCGCTGCTCCTCCTCGGCAGCCTCACGGCGGTCCCGGCCGCAGCGGACGAGGCCGACAGCAGCACCCTGACCGTCGCGGTCGCCCAGCAGGTCGACTCCTTCAACCCCTTCACGGCCCAGCTCGCCGTCACCACGAACATCCTCCGGCACGTCTACGACAGCCTCACCACGGTGAACCCGCAGACCAACGAACCGGAACCCTCGCTCGCGGAGAGCTGGGAGACCTCCGAGGACGGGTTGACCTGGACGTTCAACCTCCGTGACGACGCCTACTTCACCGACGGCGAGCAGCTCACCGCCGAGGACGTCGCCTGGACGTTCGACACCATGATGGAGAACGAGGCCGCGGCGGTCGCCAACGGCAACTACGTCGCCGGGTTCGAGACCGTCACGGCGCAGGACGAGGCGACCGTCGTCATCGAGCTGGACGAGCCCCAGGCCACCATGGAGTCCCTGCGGGTCCCGATCGTTCCCCGGCACGTGTGGGAGCCGATCATCGAGGCGGAGGGCGACGCCTTCTCCGGCTACACCGCGGACGACCTCCCCACGGTGGGCAGCGGTCCCTTCGTCCTCACCGAGCACTCACGGGGTGAGCACATCCGCCTGGAGGCCAACCCCGACCACTGGCGGGGCGCTCCCGGTTTCGACGAGCTCTACTTCCGCTACTACTCGGAGAAGGACGCCGCCGTGGAGGCGCTCCGCAGCGGAGAGGTCTCCTTCGTCTACGAACTCACCGACGCCCAGGTCACGTCCCTGGAGACCGTTGACGACATCGCCGTCAACATCGCCGACGGCAAGCGCTTCCAGGCCTTCACCATCAACCCGGGGGCCGTGACCCGGGACGGTGAGGAGTTCGGTGACGGGCACCCCGCGCTGAGCGACCTGACCCTGCGCCAGGCCATCGTCATGGGCATCGACAACGAGGAGATCGCCCAGCAGGGCTCCAACGGCCAGGCCGTCGCCGCGGGCGGCTACATCCCGCCGCGCTACACGGACTTCCACTGGGCCCCCGAGGGCGACGAGGCCTTCCTCGACTTCGACCCCGGGGCCGCCAACGAGATGCTCGACGACGCGGGCTACGCCAGAGGCGACGACGGCGTGCGCGTCTCACCCGACGGCGACCGCCTCGAACTGCGCATGCACGTCCACGCGGACCGGCCCGACAACGTCCAGGCCGGGCTGGTGATCGCCGAACGCCTCGCCGACATCGGCATCGAGATCGACAACCGGACCGTCGACCCCGGCATCCTCAGCGACGCCCTCTACGACGCCGAGTACGACCTCATCTTCACCGGATGGACGGTCAACCCCGACCCCGACTACGTGTTCAGCATCCACACCTGCGGCGCGCTGCCCGACGAACCGGGCACCATGCAGGGCGACGCCTACTTCTGCGACGAGGAGTACGACGAGCTGTACGAGGCCCAGCTGGCCGAGTACGACCGCCGGGCCCGCGCCGAGATCGTCCACCAGCTCCAGGAGGTCCTCTACCGGGAGGCCGTGGTCAACGTCCTGACCTACCCGAACATCATGGAGGCCTACCGGACCGACCACATCGCCGACATCCAGTTGGAGCCCGCCGAGGGCGGCAACATCTGGGGCCAGGACGGCTACTGGGCCTGGTGGTCGGCCGAACCCGCGGAGGCGGCCCTCTCCGGGGCGGGCGGTGCCAGAGGAACCGGCGTGTCCGGCGGTGTGCTCATCGGGACCGGTGCCGGTGTGCTCGTCCTGCTGGCCGTGGGGGCCCTCGTCCTCATCCGGCGACGCTCCACCGTGGAGGACCGCGAGTGAGGACCACGCGCCCCGAGACGGGCGGGGCCCCCGAGACGGGCGGCGTCCCCGCCCCCGCTCCGGAGTCCCCCGCCGGGCCCGGCCGGACGGCTCGGGTGGCCGCCTACGTGCTCGGCCGCCTGACCACCGCGGCGGTCTCCCTGTTCGCCGTGATCGTCGCCGGGTTCTTCCTGTTCCGGATCCTGCCCGGCGACCCCGTCCGGGCCATGACCGAGGGGCGCGAGGTCACCGCGCAACAGCGCGAGGAGCTGAGCCGCCAGTTCGGCCTCGACCAGCCGCTGTGGCAGCAGTTCCTCGACTACGCCGGCGGGCTCCTCCGGTTCGACCTGGGGGTCTCCTTCCAGTATCGCGAACCCGTCGTCGCCCTCATCCTCGAACGCCTGGGCCCGACCGTCCTGCTCGCCGGGACCGGGACGGTCGTCGCCGCCCTCCTGGGCCTGCTCCTCGGCGCCCGTGCCGGGTGGCGGCCGGGGGGCCGCGGGGACCGGGTCAGCACCGGGGTGGCGCTGTTCTTCTGGTCGGTGCCCACGTTCTGGCTCGGACTGCTGCTGATCGTGCTGCTCGCCTCCGGGCGCGGCTTCATGCCCAACCTGTTCCCCACCGGCGGCATGGTCGACCCCGGTGTCAGCGGGCCGCTGGAGACCGCCCTGAGCACCGCCCGGCACATGGTGCTGCCGGTGACCACCATGGTCGCGGTCATCTACGCCCAGTACCTGATGATCATGCGCTCCTCGCTGATGGACGAGAAGGGCGCCGACTACCTGACCACGGCGCGCGCCAAGGGGCTGCGCGACGCCCTCGTGCGCCGCAGGCACGCCGTCCCCAACGCCCTGCTGCCCACCGTGACGCTCGTCTTCCTCAACCTGGGGCAGGTCGTGTCCGGGGTCATCCTCGTGGAGACCGTGTTCTCCTGGCCCGGCCTCGGCCAGCTCTTCTACTCCGGCCTGCGCGTACCCGACCTGGGCCTCGTCCAAGGCCTGTTCGTGGTCTTCGCGGCCTCGGTGATCCTCATGAACCTCCTGGCCGACCTGGTGTACCCCCTGCTCGACCCGCGGGTGCGCCCATGAGCGCCCCTACCGGACCGGCCCCCGCCGGACCCGCGACCGGGAGCCGCGCGCGGACCCCGGCGGTCACCGCCCGAGCACTGGCCCGTCGGCGGCGCCGCGAGGCCCTGGGCCGGTTCGTCCGCGAGTACGCCCGCAACCGGGCCGGTCTTCTCGGGCTGGCCTCGCTGCTCACCATCGGCGCGCTCGCCCTGACCGCGCCGCTGTTCGTCGACCAGGCCCACCTGACCGTGACCGGCGCACCCGGGGACTCCTACCAGCCGCCCAGCCGGGAGTACCCCCTGGGGACCGACAACTTCGGCCGTTCGGTCCTGGACCTGATCGTCTGGGGCGCCCGGGTGTCGCTGACCGTCGGCCTGCTGGCCACGTTCGTGTCGGTGACCCTGGGGACCCTGGTCGGCGTCACCGCCGGGCACTTCGGCTCCTCCGGCGGCCTCGGCGGCCGGATCGTGTCGACGCTGCTCATGCGCGTCACCGACTGGTTCCTGGTCCTGCCCACCCTGGTCCTGGCCGTGGCCCTGGCCGCCGTCCTGCCGCGCGGCACCGGAACCATCGTCATCGCGATCGGGCTCACCGTCTGGCCGCCCACCGCACGCCTGGTACGCGCCCAGACCCTGGCCGTGGAGGCCCGGCCCTACGTGGAGCGGGCCCGAGCCCTGGGCGGCGGCCACACACACGTCATGGGCTGGCACGTCCTGCCCAACGTGATGCCGGTCGTGCTCGCCCAGACCACGCTGCTGGTGGCCACCTCCATCATCGCCGAGTCCACACTGGCGTTCCTCGGCATGGGGGACCCCACCACCATCTCCTGGGGCGGCATCCTCGAATCGGCCCGCACCGCCGGGGCGATCAGCGCGGGGATCTGGTGGTACATGATCCCGCCGGGTCTGGCGATCGCCGTGGTCGCGCTGTCCTTCACCCTGTGCGGACGCGCGGTCGAGTCCGTCATCAACCCACGGCTCCGGGGGCAGAGTTGACCAGCCTTCTCGACGTCCGCGACCTGCACGTCACCTACTCCGGCGGCGGTGGCGACGTCCCCGCCGTGCGCGGGGTGCACCTGTCCCTGGACCCCGGAGACACCCTCGGGGTCGCGGGGGAGTCCGGCAGCGGCAAGTCCACCGTCGCCCTGGCGCTCCTGCGGCTGCTCCCCGCAGGGACGCGCATCACCGGCGAGATCCTGCTGGAGGGCGAGGACGTCCTCCGGATGAGGTGGGGCCGCCTGCGCGCCGTCCGCTGGGCAGGCGCCTCGGTGGTGTTCCAGGGTGCCATGCACTCGCTCAACCCGGTCCAGCGGATCGGTGAGCAGATCGCCGAACCCCTCCTCGTCCACGCACTCGTGAAGCCGGACCGGGTCGGGGCCCGCGTGGCCGACCTCCTCGAACAGGTGGGACTGCCCGCCTCCCGGCGCCGTGACTACCCCCACCAGCTGTCCGGAGGGCAGCGGCAGCGGGTGATGATCGCGATGGCGCTGGCCTGCGAGCCGCGTCTGATCATCGCGGACGAGGCGACCACCGCCCTGGACGTGATGATCCAGGCCCAGATCCTCGCCCTGCTGGAACGGCTGGTCGACGAGAGCGGCATCGGCATGCTGATGATCAGCCACGACCTGTCCGTCCTGGCCGCCACCTGTGACCGGGTCGCGGTCATGTACGCGGGCCGGATCGTGGAGCAGGGGCCCGCGGGGGAGGTCGTGCACGAACCCGCCCACCCCTACGCGAGCGCGCTCAGCGCAGCCTTCCCCAGGATCGGTGACCCGGCCTCGCGCCTGGCGCCCCGGGGGCTTCCCGGTGATCCGCCGGATCCGGCGCAGGCGCCCTCGGGCTGTGTGTTCCGGCCGCGCTGCGCCGTCGCCGAGACGGTGTGCGCCACGGTGGACCCGCCCCTGTGGCCGGTCCGGCCCGACCGCGACGGCCGCTCCGCCCGGCACGCCGCCTGCGTGCACGTGGGGCCGGGCGGCGGCCCCGAGCGGACGGACTCCGCACGGGACGGTTCCGCGCGGAGCGGTCCGGATCCCGGCGGTCCGGGCCCCGGCAGCGCGGAGGAAGAAGAGGAGACGAGCCGTTGAGCGCCGACACCGACTCACGACAGCCCTCCTCCGCCCCCGGCTCGGAGGGGGTCGGTCAACCGATCCTCAGCGCCGAGGCGGTCGAGGTGGCCTTCACCGCAGGGTTCGCCCCGGGCGGGGGCCGCGGCACCGCCCGCGCGGTGGACGGGGTCAACCTGGACGTGGCGGCCGGGGAGATCGTCGCCCTGGTCGGGGAGTCCGGCTGCGGGAAGACCACCCTGGCCCGGGCGCTGCTCGGCCTGGAGCGCCCCACCGGCGGCCGGGTCGTGTTCGAGGGCTCCCCGCTGGGCTACCGCTCCCGCGACCTGCGCTCCTACCGGCGCCGGGTCCAGTTGGTACAGCAGGACCCCACGGGTTCGCTCAACCCCCGGCGCACCGTCTACGAGTCGGTCGTGGAGGGGTTGCGGGTCCACGAGGGCACCACGGCCGACGAGTCCGAGCGGGTCGCCGGGGCCCTGTCCCGGGCCGGTCTGCGCCCGCCCGAACGGTTCTTCGCCCGATACCCGCACGAGCTCTCCGGCGGCCAGCGCCAACGGGTGGTGATCGCCGGCGCCCTGATCCTGGACCCCGAGGTGCTGGTGGCCGACGAGCCGGTGGCGTCCCTGGACGCCTCGGTGCGCGGCGAGATCCTGCGGCTGCTGCTGGAGCTGCGCGCCGAGCTTGGCCTGTCGGCCCTGGTCGCCACACACGACCTCGGGCTGGCGTGGAACATCGCCGACCGGGTCGCCGTGATGTACCTGGGCCGTGTGGTGGAGCTGGGGACCGTGGAGGAGGTCCTGTCCGCCCCCGCTCACCCGTACACCCGGGCGCTGTTGTCGGTGTTGCCCGACTCGGAAGCGTCCGAGGGGCCCGTGGTGCTCTCCGGCGAGCCGCCGGACCCCAAACAGGTGCCGAGGGGCTGCCGGTTCCACCCGCGCTGCCCGGTCCTGGCCTCCGGCGAGGCCGAACGGGCCGGGGTCGCCGACCTCTGCACGAGCGCGGACCCCGCGGTCCTGGGCGGCGGCGCGCAGCGCCGGGTCGCCTGCCACTGGTCGGCCGCGGACGGGTCCGGGCGCCTGCGCGCGGACGGTCCGGCCGCTCCCTGACCCCTGACCGCGCCGCCACGGGCGTTCTGTCCTCCCCGGCCCCGCCGGGCTCCCGCGGCGGTGCGGCCGGTTGCGTTCCACCGACCGGGCAAGTCTCCAGGAAGTCCCGCCGTACACCCGCCTCCTCCGGCCGATTGCGGACGGGAGGAAACCGCCCATACCGGAACATGCCAGGCATAACCTTCGTTGCCAGGGACATGTCGACCGACGAACACACCACCGCACCGCCCTTCGCGCCGTTCACCGAGCCCGTTCCGGCCCCGCCCGCCGCCCAGGCCCCGCCTCCGGAACGGGTCTTCACCGACCGCGACTTCTGGGGCGGCGGCGACCTCGACCTGGACGCCTACCTGTCCCGTGTCGGCCTGTCCGGCGAGCTGCCGCCCACCCCGGACACCCTTGCGGTCGTGCACCGCGCGCACTTGGCGGCGATTCCGTTCGAGAACCTCAACCTGGTGCTGGGGCGCTCCGTGCGGCTCGACGTCCCCTCCCTGACCGACAAGATGGTCCACCACCGCAGGGGCGGGTACTGCTACGAGCAGAACCTCCTGCTCGCCGCTGTCCTGGACCGGCTCGGCTTCCCCCTGACCGCCTTCAGCGCCCGGGTACTGATGGGCGGGGACGGGCGCCCCCGTCCCTCCACCCACGCCCTGCTGAGGGTGGCGGCGGAGGGCGGGCCCTGGCTGGCCGACGTCGGGTTCGGCGGCGGGGGCCTGGTGGAGCCGTTCCCGTTCGCGGACGGCCACCAGGTCTCCCAGGGCGGCTGGAACCTGCGGCTGGACCGCATCTCGGAGGTCGGCGACGAGGAGTGGCTGCTGCGCGGGTTCAACGGCAGGCGCTGGCAGAACCTGTACTCCTTCAGCACCGCTGGCAACCTGCCACAGGACTACGGCATCTTTAGCCACTACCTCACCACCCACCCGCGCTCGCCCTTCGGCAACCGCCTCATGGCTGCGCGGACCACGGGCGGAACCAGGTACGCGCTGACCAACACGACCCTGACCGTCGACCGGGTCGACGGCACCGGTGAGGTGCGGGAGTTGGCTCTGGGAGAGGTGGGGCCGGTGTTGCGGGAGGTGTTCGACATCGACCTTGACCAGCAGGAACAGTCGATCGTCCAGGAACGGGTCAGGGGCTTCCTGTCCATGGGTTGAGTGTGATCGTAGTCACGTTTCGCCGGGGTGTGCGGAGCGTGCCGACGAGAACACCGACGCCAGCGGGTGTGCCGCCCGGGCGGTGGTACGCCCGCCCGGGCCGGCGGACCCGGACACGAGGATTTGGGTTGATCACACACGTTCACCGCTGCGGGCCTCGGGGCAGGACCTTGGAGGCGTAACTCCGAGGGAGCAGCCCATGGTGCCCATGACCACCGAAGACGTTCACGAGTACATCAACGGGGTCTGTTTCAAGACCGGACCCCCCGGAAAGGTCGGGGCCGAGACCGAATGGCTCGTCACCGACCCCGAACAACCCACCGCGCCCGTCACCATCGACCGTCTCACGGGACTGCTGGAGGCCTGTGGCCCCCCTCCCGCGGGAAGCCGGATCACCTTCGAACCCGGCGGCCAGATCGAGCTCAGCTCCGCCGCACTGCCGGGCCCCGCACGAGCCCACGAGGCTCTGGCCAGGGACCTGGACCACATCAGCAAGACCCTCGCCGACGCCGGACTGAGCCTGTCCGAGACCGCCCTGGACCCCGTGCGGCCCCCCGTCCGCCAGCTCCGGCTGCCCCGGTACACCGCCATGGAGCGCTTCTTCGCCAACCACCGCCACCCCAGCGGCCACACCATGATGTGCAGCACCGCCTCACTCCAGGTGTGCCTGGACACCGGTGCCGACGACGCCGACCTGCGCTCCCGGTGGGAACTCGTCCACCGTCTCGGCCCCGTCCTGGTGGCGGCCTTCGCCAACTCCGCCGTCTGGCGCGGCCGCCCCACCGGCTGGAAGTCCACCCGTTGGGCGATCTGGGCGGCCACCGACGCCACACGGACCAGACCCGTCCTGGAGCCGCACACCCGCACCGACCCCGCGACCGCCTGGGCCGAGTACGCCCTCGAGGCCCGGGTGATGGCCGTCCCCGAGATCCCCGGCGGCGGGGGCGAGTGGACCGCCGACCCGGGGATCAGCCTGGCCGACTGGGCCGACGGCCGGGGACCGCGTCCGCTGACCCTCGCCGACCTGGAGTTCCACCTGTCCACGCTCTTCCCTCCCGTGCGCCCGCGCGGCTGGTGGGAACTGCGCATGATCGACGCCCTCCCGCTGCGCTGGTGGCCGGTCCCGGTGGCGCTCGCCGCCGCCCTGACCGACGACCCCCGCGCCCGTGCCGTCGCGGAGGAGGCCACCGAGCGGATGTGCCGGGGCACCGCCCCCGAACCCGTGCTGTGGCTGGACTCGGCCCGCCTGGGCCCCGCCGCCCCCGAGGTCGACGCCTGCGCCCGGACCTGCTTCGACGCCGCGGTGGAAGCACTGCCGCGGATGGGGGCGGCCGGGCTGGCGGCCCTCGTCGACGAGTACGCGGACCGCTACGTCCGGCGCGGCCTCTGCCCCGCCGACAGCGGTCCGGACACCGGCCGCGGCAGTGGCTCCCAGGGGACCGCCGGGGGCGGGGCGCGGGTCCCCGAGCCCCGCCCGGCACGGCCGGGAACCGGTCCGGGGCCGACCGTGGACGAGGGGTCCGGGGCCCGTCCCGCGCACAGTGGAGGTTCCTCATGAGCCACGAGCAGGAGCGCGCCAAGGAGCGCATCGCCGCCGAACTGGACCGGAGCAGGCGGCGCAGCAACGGTCTGACCCTGGACGCCCTGGACGAGGAGGACCTGCTCGCCCAGCACTCCCCGCTGATGTCTCCGCTGGTCTGGGACCTGGCGCACGTCGGCAACTACGAGGAGCAGTGGCTGCTGCGGGCCGCCGGGGGACGCGAGGCGCTGCGCCCCGACATCGACGGTCTCTACGACGCCTTCGAGAACCCCAGGGCCGACCGCGTCTCCCTGCCGCTGCTGCGGCCCGAGGAGGCGCGCGAGTACAACGAGCGGGTGCGCCGCGAGGTCCTGGACGCCCTCGACGCCGCCGACCTCTCCGCCGTCCCCGCGCCCCGTCGGGAGCCCGGTGCGGCTTCGGGCGGGGCGACACCGGGGGAACGCTCCCTGCTGGACTCGGGGTTCGTGTTCCACATGGTGATCCAGCACGAGCACATGCACGACGAGACCATGCTCGCCACCCACCAGCTGCGCCGGGGCGCCCCCGTGCTGTTGGAGGAGGAGCCCGCCTTCGCGCGACCGGCCCCGCCCGCCGCCGCCGAGGTCCTGGTCCCGGCGGGCCCCTTCACCATGGGCACCGACGACGACCCCTGGTCCTACGACAACGAACGCCCCGGCCACACCGTCGGCCTGGACGCGTACTGGATCGACACCGACCCGGTCACCAACGCCGCCTACCTGGAGTTCGTCGCCGACGGCGGGTACCTGGACCCGCGCTGGTGGACGGCCGACGGGTGGCGGTGGCGCGAACGGCGCGGAGCCCTCGCCCCCGCCTTCTGGTCCGAGGAGGACGGCGTGTGGGCCCGCCGCCGGTTCGGCCGCCGTGAACGGGTGCCCCTGCACGAACCCGTGCAGCACGTGTGCTTCCACGAGGCACAGGCCTACGCCCGCTGGGCCGGAAAACGGCTGCCCACCGAGGCCGAGTGGGAGAAGGCGGCCCGGTTCGACCCCGCCACCGGGCGCTCGCTGCGCTTTCCCTGGGGCGACGGAGAACCCGAACGCCGCCACGCCAACCTCGGCCAGCGCAGGCTCGGACCGGACCCGGTCGGCAGCCGCCCGGACGGGGCCTCGCCCCTGGGGGTGCGGCAGCTGGTCGGCGACGTGTGGGAGTGGACCTCCACCACCTTCGACGGCTACCCCGGGTTCACCGCCTTCCCGTACCGCGAGTACTCGGAGGTCTTCTTCGAGGACGGCTACAAGGTCCTGCGCGGCGGGTCCTGGGCCACCCACCCCACGGCGGTCCGGTCCACCTTCCGCAACTGGGACCACCCGGTCCGCCGCCAGATCTTCAGCGGGTTCCGCTGCGCACGCGACGCGGACCGCGGCTGATGTGCCGCCACCTCGCCTACCTGGGGCCGCCGCGCACGCTCCACGACCTGCTGTACGCGGCGCCCCACTCGCTGCACGTCCAGTCCTGGGCGCCCCGCCGGCAGAGGTACGGGACCGTGAACGCCGACGGCTTCGGTGCGGGCTGGTATCCGCAGGGACCGGGGCGGCCCCAGCGGGAGCGGATCGAGGGGGACCGGCCCCCCGAGCCGCTCCGGTACCGCCGGGCCATGCCCATCTGGGGCGACGCCTCCTTCGCCGACGCCGCCCGCGCCATCACCTCCGGGTGCGTGGTCGCGGCGGTCCGCGACGCCACCGTCGGTTTCGGCTCGGAGGAGTCCGGAGCCCAGCCCTTCCGTGCCGACCGCCTCCTGTTCAGCCACAACGGGGCGGCTGAGGACGACGAGGCGCTGGCCGCGGCCCTGGGTGCGCCGTTCCCGCCCGGTGCCCTGGACGCGCGGGCACCGGTGGACTCCGCGCCCCTGTTCGCGCACACCGTACGGCTGTGGCGGTCCTCCGGGGACCTGGCCGCGTCCCTGGCCGCGGTGGTCCGACACGCCCGGGAGCACTCCGAGGGCAGGTACAACCTGCTGGCCAGCGACGGAGAGGTGATCGTCGGGACGGCCGCGGGGGACACCCTGTACACCCTGCGGAGGGAGGAGAGCCGGGGGGAGGGCGAGGGGGCGTGGCTGGCCTCCGAGCCCTTCGACGACGGCCGTGACTGGCGGCGGATCCCCGAGGACTCGGTGGTCGTGGCCACCCGCGAACGCACCGACATCCACCCCATCGGCTGAGGACGCCCCCGCAGCACCTCACCGGTATCGCCCCGCCCCGGGTACATCCGTAAGGGACACAGGAGGCACCATGTTCCGGATCGACCGCAACCTGACCGCCGACGAACTCGACAAGGCCCTGCGCACCGACGTGGCCGAAGGGCTCACCGCGAGGCCCAAGCAACTACCGCCCAAGTGGTTCTACGACGAACGCGGCAGCGCACTGTTCGAGGACATCACGCGGCTTCCGGAGTACTACCCGACCCGGGCCGAACGCTCCATCCTGGAACTGCGCGCCGACGAGATCGCCGACGCGGCCGACGCGGCGGCCCTCATCGAACTCGGCTCCGGGGCCGGGGTCAAGACGCGCCTGCTCCTGGACGCCATGCGCCGCCACGGCGGCCTCACCCGCTTCGTCCCGGTCGACGTCAGCGGCGACTTCCTCGCCTCCTCCGCCCGCCCCGTCGCCGACGACTACCCGGGCCTGGACGTCCACGCGGTCGTCGGGGACTTCGAGCACCACCTGGGACTGCTGCCGGTCAGTGAGGGCGGCCGCCAGCTCCTCGCCGTCCTCGGTTCCACCATCGGCAACCAGGAACCGGGTCCGCGCGCGGCCTTCCTCCGGGACATCCACGACGTCCTGCACCCGGGTGACCGCCTCCTCCTCGGCGCCGACCTGGTCAAGGACCCGGACCGGCTCGTCGCCGCCTACGACGACGCCCGGGGGGTGACCGCCGCCTTCAACCGCAACGTGCTCTCGGTGATCAACACCCGGCTGGGCGGCGACTTCGACCCGGAGGCCTTCGACCACCTGGCCGTGTGGAACGCCGACCGCGAGTGGATCGAGATGCGGTTGCGCGCCCGTTCGGCCCAGCAGGTCCGGGTGGCCGACCTGGACCTGGAGGTGGACTTCGCGGAGGGGGAGGAGATGCGCACCGAGGTCTCCGCCAAGTTCCGCAGGCAGGGGCTGAGCGCCGAACTCGACGGGGCAGGGTTCGACCTCACCCACTGGTGGACCGACACGGCGGGGGACTTCGCGCTCACGCTCGCGACGGCCCGCTGAGTCCGGCCCGCCGTGCCCGCACCTCTGGCGGCCGTCCCCGGATCAGCCGGTGCCGGCGGCTCCGGTGAAGAGCACCAGCAGCGGAAGGGCGAGGTTGTTGACCACGTGTACGGCCACCGCGGGCCAGACCGATCCGCTGCGCCGCATCACCTCGGCGGCGACGACGCCCACCACGAACGCCGCGGGCAGGATGATGTTGATGCCGTGGAAGAGGGCGAAGACCGCCGAGCCGCCGAGCACCCCGACGAGGGGCCCGTAGCGCAGCAGGGCGTTGGTGACGACGCCGCGGAAGAGGAACTCCTCACCGACGGGGGTCAGCACGGACAGGAACAGGACGGTCAGGACCAGGGCCACCGGACCTCCGCCCGCCGCCTCGTAGTACATGCCCTGGGGGTTGCTGTCGAATCCGGTCAGGGCGGTGATGGCGAGGGTCAGCGCGCCCTTGGCGACCAGAGCGACCACGCCCCCCGCCGTACCGATGAGCATCCAGCGCCAGGTGGTGCGACGGATGCCGAAGGCGCCGAGCGAGCGGATGCGCACCGCCGCGGCCGCGGCGAAGCCGACGAGTCCTGCCACACCCGACCAGGCGGCCACGACGAGCCCGTACACCACGGGGCCCGCGTCCGGTAGGCCGAGCAGGCCGAAGACCCCGAGCAGGACCACGGCTCCCGTCACGGCGAGCAGCCCGACCGCGATCTCCGGCCAGCCCGGACGTGTCGGGGAGGCGCCGCTGACCGGGTCCGGGCGCCGCGGGTCGTCGGGGCGGGCTGTGCACATGGTGGTGGCCTCCCTGTTCTCTCGGTCTCCTCGGCGGCCACGCGACCGGGCCCGCCGTTCCGCGGAGCCGTGTCCGCGGGGACGTCTCCAAGTACAGTCGCCGCCGCGCCCCTCCGGCAGTGGCGCCGCGTCACCACCGCGCCGTGACGTCTCTCCGGGGGGAGTGGTGACGTGATGTCACTGGTGCCCGGCACCGGCACCGGTGACCGGAGCCGGAGGCCCCGCACGCCGCCGCCCAGCCCCACCACGCCGAACACCCGCCCGGACTCCGGTACGCTCGACGCGTGTTCAAGGTAGGAGTTTTCGGCGCCGATGGGCGCATGGGGTCAGAGGTCGTCAGGGCGGTTCAGGCCGCCGACGACATGGAACTCGTCGCGGGCGTGGACAGCGCCGACGACCGGGACGCGGTGCTGGGGGCGGACTACGTCGTCGACTTCACGCACCCCGACGTGGTGATGGGCAACCTGGAGTGGCTCATCGGCCACGGGATCCACGCCGTCGTGGGGACGAGCGGTTTCGACGAGGCCCGCCTGGCCGAGGTCCGCGCGCTCCAGACGGCCACACCCGGGTCCAAGGTGCTGATCGCGCCCAACTTCGGTATCGCGGCGGTGCTGATGATGCACTTCGCGGCGAAGGCCGCACCGTACTTCGACTCCACGGAGATCATCGAGCTGCACCACCCCAACAAGGCCGACGCCCCGAGCGGAACGGCCTACCGGACCGCCGAGCTGGTCGCCGGGGCCCGCCGCGAGGCCGGAACCGGGGCGATGCCCGACGCCACCACCTCGGAGATCCCGGGCGCCCGCGGTGCGGACGTCGACGGCGTCCGGGTGCACGCGCTCCGGATCCAGGGCCTGATCGCCCACCAGGAGGTCGTGTTCGGTACCGACGGCGAGACGCTCAGGATCCGCCACGACTCCATGAACCGCACGTCCTTCATGCCCGGGGTCCTGCTGGGCATCCGCAGGACCGCCGAGCTCCCCGAGCCGCTCACCCTGGGCCTGGAGCCCCTGCTCGGCCTGGAGTAGGACCGCAAGCCCAGGAGGGGACCGTCCGGGAGGGCGGTCCCCTCCGTCGTGCGCGGTAGCCGCCCGCGCGTACCGTCGCGGCGGAGTCTAGGCGCCCCGGCGGCAGGTGAGGAAGATCTGGACCTCCGGGGGCGCGCCCCCGGGCCCGGGCTCGTAGGCGACCGCACGTTCGTCCTCGACGATCAGGCCCGCCTTCTCCACCACCCGGCGCAGCTCCTCACGGGGATAGCCCGACACCCGGATCTCGGAGCCCAGGAACGGGATCGGGGTGTCGTCCAGGTCCGCCTCCACCATCGACAGGCACAGCAGGCCCCCTGGCAGCAGGGAGGCGCGCACGCGGCCCAGGGCCTCGGGGATCCGCTCCTTGGGCAGGCACAGCAGCGAGAAGAACGCCACGATGGCGTCATATGACCTCTCCACCGGATCCAGGTCGAGGATGTCGGCCCGGCGGAACTCGGCCTCCGGGACGTTGCGGCGGGCGAGTTCGAGCATCCGCTCGGAGATCTCGAACCCGGTCACCCGCGCACCGGCCAGCACCAGTTGGCGGGCGGTGGGCAGGCCGGTGCCCGACCCGAGGTCGAGCACGTGCGCTCCGGGAGGGAGCAGGCTCAGCATGCGCCGGACGCAGTCCTGCTGGCCCTCCTTGTTGGGGAAGGCCTCGTCGTAGTGCTCCCCGATCGCGTCGAAGGCGCCCGCCTGACGGGAGTTGCGTTCGGCCCACGCCACCGGGTCGGGGGCGAGTTCGCGGGGGTCGGGGGTGTTGTCGCTCGGCACGGTGTTCGGCTCTCCCTGGGGTGGACTGCGAGCAGGCATCGTAACTGGTGCGGGCGGCACCACGCACGGTTCCTCAGGCCGGGCCAGGCAGTACGGCGTGTCCGTACTCCAGGTAGACCGGGCCCGAACCCCGCTCGTCCACCGCGACCGCTGCCAGCATCCGCTGTGCGACGCGCTCGGGCAGGTACTCGGGGAGCTTCGCGGGCGGCACCCACTCCCATCCGGACAGCTCCTCGGGCGGCAGCCGGAAGTCCGTCCCGGAGACCTCGACGCGGAACAGCCACTGCAGTGCGGCGGTGCGCGGAGGCCTGGGCGGCACCCAGTCCACCACCAGCAGCGCCCGGACCCGGGCGTCCACCCCCAGCTCCTCGCCGATCTCCCTGCGGCAGGCGGCCAGCGGGGACTCCTCGGCCTCCATGATCCCGCCCGGGACGCCCCAGGGCTGTTCGGGCGCGTACACGCGCCGTACCAGCAGCACCTCGCCCCGCTCCGAACGGATGAGCGCGCCCGCCGCGCCCCGGGTCGCGGGCAGGCTCGCGAAGAACTCCTCGTCGCTCAGGTGGTTCACACCGCCGACCCTAGGGCGTGCGGTTCACTCCCGGGGGGTGAACGAGTTGAAGGTGTCGCGGATGACGGTGTCGTAGGCGCGGAGTTCGCTCTGCGGCCCGTACCAGGCGATCCAGTACGCCGTGGTGCCCTCTGTGCCGCCCACGTGGATCTGGAGGACGGTGCTGAACCGTTCCGGGTCCTCGTCCCAGCCCAGTTCGAGGGCGGTGTTGTCGAAGCCCCTGTAGGTGTCCTCGAACATCACCGCGTCCCAGGACTTCGGGACGTCGATGTAGTCCTCGGGGTCCAGGGACCGCTGGGAGCGGTCCGTCACGTCCAGTTCGTCCATGGCCTCCTCCCACGCCTCCTGGGATTCGGTGGCGGCGTCCTCGTGCTCGGGGGAGGTGTACCAGCCGGCGGACATCAGGGTCTCCGGGAACTCCTCCGCCCCCTCCGGAGGCAGGAACTCCACCGAGCCCCAGGAGCTCTGGTGCGGTTCGTCGCCGTGGACCCGCGGTTCCCAACCCTGCGGGTGGTCGACCAGGAAAGTCTCCGCGGAGTACCTGTCGTACTCGACGGACAGCTCCTCGGGGGAGAGCAGGTACACGCCCAGGGCCGTGACGAGCGTGAGCGCGACCGCGGCGGCCCCGGCCAGCAGCAGGGCGCGGCCGCGCCCGTCGGAGGCTCCGGCGGCCCCCGGGACGGAACCGGGTCCAGTGGGGCCGGTGTGCGGTCCGGGCGGTCCGGCGGGTGCCGCCACGGCTCCGGCGGACGGTCCCCTCGGGGCGGCGGGCGGCCCCAGAGGCGCCGTGCCGCTCCGCAGAGCGGCCAGGGCGGCCTCCGCGGTGGGGCGGCGGTTCGGATCGCGCTCCAACAGGGCCGTGATCAGCGGGGCCAGCGCACCGGACCGCGTCGGCGGCGGGAGGGGCTCCGACAGCACCGCCGCGATGGTCCGGCCCGTCTCGCCCCGCCGGAACGGGTGGCGCCCCTCCACCACCGTGTACAGGGTCGCGCCCAGTGCCCACAGGTCCGACGGGGGATCCGCCGGGCCCTGGCCGCGCAGCCGTTCGGGCGCCATGTACGGGGCCGATCCCATCCGGGCCCCGTCCCTGGTCACCTCGTCCTCGCCCGCGATGGTGGCGATCCCGAAGTCGGTCAGGAGCACCCGGCCGTCCTCGGACAGCATGACGTTTCCGGGCTTGACGTCGCGGTGGACGATCCCCCGGGCGTGCGCGGCCCCCAGCGCCTCCAGCAGCGCCTCCGCGACCCGGGTGGCCTCCGGCACCGGCAGGGGACCGCGCTCGGCGACCTCCTCGCGCAGGGAACGCCCCCGGACCAGCTGCATGACCACCCACGCTCCCCGGAGGTCCCGGCGGGCAGGACCATCTCCTTGAGGGCGACCCCGCGCCCGAGCACACGGTCCCAGGAGCGCCAGACCGCGCCCATACCGCCGCGCCCGAGTTCGCCGCGGATCTCGTAGCGGTCCGCCACGACGCGGGGGACGTCGTCGCCAGTGCTCGTCATGGCCGTCCTTCGGGGATCGGGGGAGGAGCCCAACGGTGGACGAGCCTAGCAACAGGGCTCCGGGACCGGCCCGGTGCGAGGGGCTCCGGACCGGGGGCGCCCTGGGTCAGCCCAGGGCGAGGGTGACGGAGAACAGCAGGCCGAAAGCCATCTGGAGCCTGCCGGTCTCACCCAGGCCCAGGACCAGGTCGCGGCCTTTCTGACCGCCGAGGACCCGGCGCAGCGGGGGCACCGCCAGCGGAGCGGACAGCAGCACCAGCGGCACCCACCAGGACACCGCGGTCAGGATCAGGGCGACCGCGTAGGAGACCGCGACCATGCCCGCGTACAGCCGTCGCGTGCCGGTCTCGCCCAGGCGCACGGCCAGGGTGATCTTGCCGGTCTCCCGGTCCGTGGGGATGTCGCGCAGGTTGTTGATCACCAGCACCGAGCAGGAGAGCAACCCCACCGGGACCGAGGCCGCCCAGGCCTGCCAGGGCAGCGCCTCCAGTTGCACGAACACCGTGCCCACCACGGCCACCACACCGAAGAACACGAACACCGAGACCTCGCCCAGACCCCGGTACCCGTACGGGGTCCGGCCACCGGTGTAGTACCAGGCGGCGGCGATCGCGGCCGCGCCGATCAGCAGCAGCCACCACGAGGTGGTCGCCACCAGCACCAGGCCTACCGCGCCGGCGAAGGCGAAACTCCCCAGTGCCGCGGCCAGCACCTGCCGGGGCGCGGCCAGGCCGCTCGCGGTCAGCCGGGTCGGGCCCGTGCGCTCCTCGGTGTCGGTGCCCTTGACCCCGTCGCTGTAGTCGTTGGCGAAGTTCACACCCACCTGGAGGGCCATCGACACCACCAGCGCCAGCAGCGCCTTCCACCACACGAACCCGTCCAGGGAGAAAGCCAGCGCGGTACCCACCGCCACCGGGACGACCGAGTTCGCAAGCGTGCGGGGGCGCAGCCCCGAGACCCATTCACTGACCGTGGCCACGCGCCGGTCCTCCAGTTCGAGACGGGGCGCGCCGGGGGCACGCCGAGACAACCACCCAACGGTAGTACCTGGCCGGCACCCCGCCCAACCGGCACCGCGCGCCCCGCGGCCGGGCACCGTCCGCGGGGCTACTCCGAGACCGACGCGTGCAGCCGCACCATCGGCAGCAGCCGCCCCATGTCGATCTCCCTCCGCGCACCGTCGGCGCGCCACCCAGACGCCTCGAAGAACGACCGCAGAGCGTTCTCCTCCTCCGGAGTCCACACGTGCACCGTCCTGAACCCGCCCTCGACCAGGTGGTCCACGCACGCGTTCAGCAGACGGCTGCCGTGTCCCTCCCGGACCCGCTCCGGGTCCACGTGCAGCGCGAACACCTCCCCGTCCGTGGCGGGCCACAGGTCCGGGTCCCCGGCCGGGCCGAAGGCCGCGAACCCCACCACCGTCCGCACCCCGCCGACCTCGTCGGTGGCCACCACGAGCCGGTGCCTGGAGGTGGGCGGCGACTCCAGCGCCGCGCTCCACTGCTCGCGGAACTGTTCGCGGGCCTCCCCGCCCGACAACCCCTCCGCCACCTCCGCGGGCAGCAACTCCCCGTACACCGCACGCCACGACGCGACCTGCAGGTCCACCACCGTGTCCACGTCGGCGGAACGGGCGGGGCGGACGAACTGTGCACTGGACACGGGGCCTCCTGAAGGGGCACGAGGGGCGGTAACGGCAAGATCACCCACGCCGGAGTTTCCGGACCTTGCCATGGCATGGGAACATCTACCTTGTGAGCCTCATTATCAGAGTTATCGTGAACGCGCTCGCCCTTTGGGCGGCTGTCCTCCTGGTCGACGGGATCGACGTCGCGGCGCAGGACACCACCGGTCAGATCGTCACCTATCTCGCGGTCGGCGCGATCTTCGGTGTGGTGAACGCGGTCATCAAACCGATCGTCAAAACGGTCGGCTGCCTGTTCTACGCCCTGACCCTCGGCCTCATCGGCCTGGTCGTGAACGCGCTGCTGTTCCTGCTCACGGAGTGGATCTCCGGTTGGTTCGACCTCCCCTTCCACGTGGAGGACTTCTGGGCCGCCTTCTTCGGCGCCATCGTCGTCACCATCGTGAGCTGGGTCGCCAGTATGTTCCTCCCGGACGGGCAGGACGACTGAGCAGCCTCCGGCAACCTCCCGACCACCGTTCTCCGACCGCGGTGACCCCGGGCCCCGCCTGCGTGGCGTGGGCCCGGGGCGGGTAGGTTCACAGGTCAGGACTCTTCCGGCTACCGGTCGGCTCCACCCGGTTCCGGCTGGCTCCCCACCTCGACCAGCGAGGACGGGGGCCGAACCGCAGAACGCCCCCGCGCACTCCCTGCACGGGGCACACAGACTTTCCCGCGTCCGGCTCCGGCTGTTCACCGGTCGCGGCGGCGGACGCACAGCGCCGCCCTCACCCGTGTACGGAAGTACTCGGCACGGGACGTATCAGTTTGTTTCTCACGCACATGGAGAGGAGGAGGGGCACCCCGGACCCTTGAGCTTCCGGCAAAGGGTCCGAAAGCCTTTCACACGCGATGGTAGACACCAAGAACCGTCCGTTCGGCAAGATGCTGACCGCGATGGTCACCCCGATGCTCGAAGACGGGGAACTCGACTACGACGGCGCGGCCAGACTCGCCTCGTACCTGGTCGACGAGCAGCACAACGACGGCCTCATCATCAGCGGGACGACCGGTGAGTCGCCCACGACCAGCGATGACGAGAAGGACCGCCTGCTTCGCGCGGTGGTCGAGGCGGTCGGGGACCGGGCCCAGGTCGTGGCGGGGGTCGGTACCAACGACACGCGCCACAGCGTCCGGCTCGCGAAGGCCGCGGAGGCGGCGGGCGCGCACGGCCTGCTGGCCGTCACGCCCTACTACAACAAGCCCCCGCAGGAGGGGCTGATCCGGCACTTCTCGGAGATCGCCGACACCACCGAGCTGCCGGTCATGCTCTACGACATCCCGCACCGCACCGGGACGCCGATCGCCTCCGAGACCCTGGTCCGGCTGGCCGAGCACCCGCGCATCGTCGCCAACAAGGACGCCAAGGACAACGTCGGCGCCAGCTCCTGGGTCATGGAGCGCACCGACCTGGCGTACTACTGCGGCACCGACATCCTGAACCTGCCGCTGCTGTCCGTCGGCGCGGCCGGTTTCGTCAGTGTCGTCGGCCACATCGTCGGCAGTGACCTCAAGGACATGATCGACGCCTTCGAGGCCGGCGAGGTCGGCCAGGCGCTGGCCATCCACCGCCGCCTCACCCCGGTCTACACCGGCATGTTCCGCACCCAGGGCGTCATCACGACCAAGGCCGTCCTCAACCTCTTCGGGCTCCCCTCCGGCCCGGTCCGCACACCGCTCGCCGACGCGTCCTCCGAGCTCCAGGCACTCCTGCGCGAGGACCTGGCCGCCGCCGGGGTCAAGGGCCCGATCGGGCTCGCCCCGCACCAGGCGGTGCCCGCCAGCGCGGTCCGCGTCGAACGTCTCACGGAGGGTTCCGTATGAGTCACCCGCACCCCGAACTCGGCCCGCCCCCGCCCCTGGGCAAGGGCGCCCTCCGCGTCGTCCCGCTGGGCGGGCTCGGCGAGATCGGCCGCAACATGACGGTCTTCGAGTACGAGGGCCGTCTGCTCATCGTCGACTGCGGTGTGCTCTTCCCCGAGGAGGAGCAGCCCGGCGTCGACCTGATCCTGCCGGACTTCGACTACATCCGGGACCGTCTCGACGACATCGAGGCGATCGTGCTCACCCACGGGCACGAGGACCACATCGGCGGCGTGCCGTTCCTGCTGCGCGAGCGGGCCGACATCCCGATCGTCGGCTCCAAGCTCACCCTCGCGCTGATCAGCGCCAAGCTGGGCGAGCACCGCATCAAGCCGGAGACCGTCCAGGTCGAGGAGGGGGAGCGCCACGACTTCGGCCCCTTCAACCTGGAGTTCTTCGCGGTCAACCACTCCATCCCGGACGCGCTCGCCGTGGGCATCCGCACCTCCGGCGGCTCCGTGCTGCACACCGGTGACTTCAAGATGGACCAGCTGCCGCTGGACGGCCGCCTCACCGACCTGGCCGGGTTCGCCCGGTTCGGCGACGAGGGCGTCGACCTGCTGCTGTCGGACTCCACCAACGCCGAGCAGCCCGGGTTCGTCGTCAACGAGCGCAACCTGACCGAGGCCATCGACAAGGTCTTCCGGCAGTCGGAGAAGCGCGTCGTGGTGGCCTGTTTCGCCTCGCACGTGCACCGCGTCCAGCAGGTGATCGACGCCGCGGTGCGCCACGGCCGCAAGATCGCCTTCGTCGGCCGCTCCATGGTCCGCAACATGAACATCGCGCGGGACCTGGGCTACCTGAGCATCCCCGGCGACACCATCGTCGACGTCAAGCAGCTCGACAAGCTGCCCCCGGACAAGGTGCTCATGGTCTGCACGGGCTCCCAGGGCGAGCCCATGGCGGCGCTCAGCCGGATGGCCAACCGGGACCACCAGATCCGGATCGAGGAGGGCGACACCATCCTGCTCGCCTCCTCGCTCATCCCGGGCAACGAGAACTCGGTCAACCGGGTGATCAACGGCCTGACCCGCTGGGGAGCCAACGTCGTGCACAAGGGCAACGCCCTCGTGCACGTGTCCGGCCACGCCTCCGCCGGAGAGCTGCTCTACGTCCTCAACATGGTGCGTCCGCGCAACTTCATGCCGGTGCACGGTGAGTGGCGGCACATGCGGGCCCACTCCGACCTGGCCAAGCTCACGGGCGTTCCGAACGACCGCATCGTCATCGCCGAGGACGGCGTGGTGGTCGACCTGTACAAGAACCGCGCCAAGATCGTCGGCGCGGTGCAGGCCGGATACGTCTACGTGGACGGCTCCTCGGTCGGCGACGTCACCGACGCCGCGCTCAAGGACCGCCGCATCCTCGGCGAGGAGGGCTTCATCTCCGTCGTCGTCGCGGTGGACTCCAGTACCGGGAAGATGCTCGGCGAGCCCGAGATCCACACCCGGGGCGCGGGCATGGGCGCCGACGCCTACGACGACGTCATCGACAAGCTCCAGGACGCCCTGGACAAGGCGGCCGCCGACGGGGTCAACGACCCGCACCAGCTGCGCCAGCTCATCCGGCGCAGCACCGGGCGCTGGGTCAACGAGACCTACCGTCGCCGTCCCATGATCATTCCCGTCCTGGTCGAGGTCTGATCCGGACCGGACACGACACACCGGACGGCCCGGGAGCGCGCACCGCGCTCCCGGGCCGTCCGGTGTTTCACGGGAGGCCGCCGCGACACGCCGTGCGGCCTTCGTGTCCCGGGCTGGACGTCTTAGTAGGCTTCCCGCCGTGCCGGGTCGCTGTGCCCGCGCCCTGAGAACGACCCCGTCCCCGTGGAGGTGACCCCCCGATGGCCACGCGTGCCTCCTCTGGCGGTTCAGGGCGCAGGAAGCCCGCCGCACGCAAGCCCGCGGCGAAGAAGCGCATGCCCGACGGGCCCATCGCCTACGTCGTCGCCCTCTTCGGCCAGTTCCTGCTCGTGCTGTGGAAACTCATCGCGCACACCGTGGGCGGGGCGGCCCGAGCGGTCGGGCGCAGCGCCCGCGACCTCGACCCGGACCTGCGGCGGGACGGCGCCGGCCTGATCCTGCTGGCCCTGGGCGTCCTGGTGGCCGCGGCCGTGTGGTGGCGGAGCGAGGGACCGCTCCTGGAGGCCACCCGCATGGTGGTCGTCGGCGGTTTCGGAACCTTCTCACCGATCCTGCCGCTACTCTTCCTGCCCGTCGCCGTGAAACTGATGCGCACCCCCAGCACCGGCCGGGAGGGCGACGCGGGGCGCCTGTTCATCGGGGTCACCGCGATCATGCTCGGACTGCTCGGGCTCATCCACATCGCCCACGGCGTCCCCCAGCCCGCGGACGGCGTCGAGGGGCTCCAGAAGGCGGGCGGGCTCATCGGCTTCATCGCCTCGGGACCGCTCAGCGCCGTCGTCACCCCCTGGATCACCGGTCTCCTCCTGGCGCTGGTCCTGGTCTTCGGGATCCTCGTGGTGACCGCCACCCCGATCCGCCGTATCCCCGACCGCCTCCAGACCCTCTTCGGCGCCCTCATGGAGCGCGACGCCGGGCCCGACTCCGGCATCGGCATCCTCGGAGCGGACCCGGAGAGGAAACCCGCCAAACCGCGCAGGCGCAGGCCCAAGGCCGAAACCGCGGGGACCGAGACGGTCGCGGGCGACCACGAGCGCCCCTACGACAGCCCGGTCCTGCCCAGCGGGTCCGAGCCCAAGAAGATCGCCCCCGCCCCTGCCGAGGGGGAGGAGGACGGAGAGGCCCGGGACAAGCCCGCCGCCCGCCGAAGGACCAAGGCGCCGGCCCCCGACCCCACCCCGCCGCCGGCCACCACCGAACAGCTCTCCATCCCCTCCCGTGTGGTCGAGGGCGACTACGAGCTGCCCGCCCCGGTGATGCTCAAGCCCGGCACCCCGTCCAAACCGCGCACCAAGGCCAACGACGAGGTGGTCGCGGCCCTGACCGGGGTCCTGGACCAGTTCAAGATCGACGCCGAGGTCACCGGCTTCACCCGCGGTCCCACGGTCACCCGCTACGAGATCGAGCTCGGCCCGGCGGTGAAGGTCGAGAAGGTCACCGCCCTGTCCAAGAACATCTCCCTGGCGGTCAAGAGCACCGACGTGCGCATCCAGTCGCCCATCCCCGGCAAGTCCGCGATCGGTGTGGAGATCCCCAACACCGACAAGGACATCGTGAGCCTGGGCGACGTGCTCCGCTCCCCGGCGGCCACCTCCGACGACCACCCCATGCTGGTGGGCCTGGGCAAGGACGTCGAGGGCAGCAACGTCGTGGCCAACCTCGCGAAGATGCCGCACGTGCTGGTCGCCGGCGCCACCGGTGCCGGTAAGTCCACCTGCATCAACGGGCTCATCACCTCACTGATGATGCGCGCCACCCCCGACGAGGTGCGGATGATCCTGGTCGACCCCAAGCGGGTCGAGCTGACCATGTACGAGGGCATCCCGCACCTGATCACCCCGATCATCACCAGCCCGAAGAAGGCCGCCGAGGCCCTGCAGTGGGTCGTCGGGGAGATGGACCGCCGCTACGACGACCTCGCCGCCTCCGGGTACCGGCACATCGACGACTTCAACGCCGCCGTGCGCACCGGCGAGCTCACCGCCCCGCCGGGCAGCGAACGCGTCTACGAGCCCTACCCCTACCTGCTGGTGATCGTCGACGAGCTCGCCGACCTGATGATGGTCGCCCCCCGCGACGTCGAGGACGCGGTCGTGCGTATCACCCAGCTGGCCCGCGCGGCCGGGATCCACCTGGTCCTGGCCACCCAGCGGCCCAGCGTCGACGTCGTCACCGGTCTGATCAAGGCCAACGTCCCCTCCCGGCTGGCCTTCGCCACCTCCAGCCTCTCCGACAGCCGCGTCATCCTCGACCAGCCCGGAGCGGAGAAGCTCGTCGGCAAGGGCGACGCGCTCTTCCTCCCGATGGGTGCGGGCAAGCCCATCCGGCTGCAGAACGCCTGGGTGGCCGAGAAGGAGATCCGCGGGATCGTCGACCACTGCAAGAAGCAGTCCGAACCCAGCTACCGCGAGGACGTCGCGGTCGCCAGCACCAAGAAGAAGGAGATCGACGAGGAGGTCGGCGACGACATGGACCTGCTGTTGCAGGCGGTCGAGCTGGTCGTCACCACCCAGTTCGGGTCCACGTCGATGCTCCAGCGCAAGCTCCGCGTCGGTTTCGCGAAGGCGGGCCGTCTGATGGACCTCATGGAGAGCCGTGACGTCGTCGGCCCCAGCGAGGGGTCCAAGGCCCGCGACGTCCTGGTCGCCCCGGACGACCTCGCGTCGGTGCTCACCGACATCAGGGGCGGCTGAGCTCCCCGCCGCGTCCGCCTCGCCCGATTTGGTGCGATCTTGAGGGCCTCATGGGGCGTGGTGACCTGCACCGGAGGGCTCCGGGTAGCAGAGTGGGTCCACGTAGGCACAGAAAGTCGCGGGGGGAGTGCGCATGGCGACGATCGGCCAGACCCTGTCCGCCGCACGGATCGCGGCGGGTTGCTCCTTGGAGAACCTGAGCACACGTACACGTATCCGGACACAGGTCCTGAGAGGCATCGAGAACGAGGACTTCGTCCCCTGCGGAGGGGACTTCTACGCGCGCGGGCACATTCGGAGGATCTGCAAGTTCCTCGGACTGGACCCCGAACCACTCCTGGAGGAATACGACCGCGAACACTCCTCCGGGGACAGGCCCACCTTCATCCCCCCGCCCCGGCACCCGTCCGCGACGCCCAAGGCGGCCCGGGTCGCGGCGGCCGAGGGCGGGCGGGCCCACACCGGGACGAGCGACCACGAGGCACCCCGGGAGGTGCGGCCCGCCCGGATCGGGGACGAGGAGGCAGACCCCGAACAGCGGGCCGAGAGCTGGGGCCACTTCGAACGCAACCAGAGACTCGCCCGGCCGCTCCGGCGCAACCGGCCCAAGGGGGCGGCGGTCCAGGTACCCGGGCCCCGGCGGCCCGGCAGGCACAGCAAGCCCGAGAACCGGCCCCGGGACGACAGGCCCGCCGCCCGGGTCGCCGTCACCCGGACCAGGACGCTCCGTGGGGAGAGGGTTCGGCGGCACTGGCCCTGGGCCGTGGTCGGCCTCATCCTGGTCACCGCGGTGTTCGTGGGGGTCCGGACCTGGCAGGGCTGGGAGGAGGGCGCCCCCGTCCGCACCGCGTTCGGTTCGGCCGGCTCCAACAGCGAGGAGAGCACCGGCTCCTCGGCGGCCCGGGACACCGAGGCGGCCGGGGGCGCGGAGGGGGACGCCACCGGGGACGCGGCCACGGAGGAGACCGGTCCCGCGGCCGGTGAGGCGGACGAGTTCACCGTCGCCCTCACCGCTTCCGAACGCAGTTGGATCAGGGTCAGCGACCCCGCGGGCGAGGACCTGTTCACCGGGTTCCTCACCGAGGGCGAGTCCCAGGACCACCGGACCGAGGTACCGCTGACCCTGTGGGTCGGCAACGCCGGGGCGATCGATGTGTCCGTCGACGGGCGGGAACAGGGGCCCAGCGGAGGGCCCGGCGAGGTGAAGGAGGTCACGGTCGGAGCCGACGGCCTCGTCGACTGACGATCGTCTCCACGGCGGGCGCGGCAGCACGGGTTCCAGAGAGTACGGCCGAGGCCGGGGTACGGGTGGGTTGGTCAACCACGGTAGTGTGGGGGGCTGCGGGCGGCGACAGTCGACGCCTTCGTGCGAGCACGAGCCGACCGGGTACCCCGGCCTTCGACCACGCCGCGCCCCGCAGCACCCGAAGCTCTCCCACACGCTTGGAAGCCATGTCATCGCGCCGTACTGTCTCACTCGTCACCCTGGGGTGTGCGCGTAACGAGGTCGACTCCGAAGAGCTCGCCGGGCGCCTTGCCGCTGGCGGCTGGGACCTCGTCGACGACGACACCAAGGCCGACGTGACCGTCGTCAACACCTGCGGGTTCATCGACGCCGCCAAACAGGACTCCATCGAGACCCTGTTGGAGGCGGCCGAGGGCGGCGGGAAGGTCGTCGCCGCCGGGTGTATGGCCGAGCGCTACGGCTCCGAACTCGCCGGCGCCCTCCCCGAGGCCAACGTCATCGGATTCGATGACTACGCCGCCATCACCGACCGGCTCGACGACGTCGTCGCCGGGCGCGAACTGGTCCCGCACGACCCGCGCGACCGCCGCACCCTGCTGCCGATCAGCCCGGCCGAGCGCGGCGACTCCCAGGTCCACGTGCCCGGGCACGCCGCGTTCGCCGAGTCCGAGGGCGCGGCCGGCACCGAGCTGCCGTACCGCGCCGCGGTCCCGCGCCGTCGGCTGACCGGCGGCCCCGTGGCCAACCTCAAGATCGCCTCCGGCTGCGACAGAAGGTGCACCTTCTGCGCGATCCCGGCCTTCCGCGGCGCCTACATCTCCCGTCAGCCCGACGAGATCGTCCGCGAGGCCGAGTGGCTGGCCGGCGAGGGCGTGCGCGAGGTGTTCCTGGTCAGCGAGAACTCCACCTCCTTCGGCAAGGACCTCGGTGACGTGCGCGCGCTGGAGAAGCTGCTGCCGCGCCTGGCCGCCGTCGAGGGCCTGGAGCGGGTCCGGGTCAGCTACCTCCAGCCCGCCGAGGTCCGCCCCGGCCTGGTGGACGTACTCACCGGCACCCCGGGGGTGGTCCCCTACTTCGACCTGTCCTTCCAGCACGCCAGCGGTCCGCTGCTGCGCCGTATGCGCCGCTTCGGCGACCGCGAGCGCTTCCTCGAACTGCTGGAGACCGCACGCAGGGGCGCGCCGGAAGCCGGAGCCCGCTCCAACTTCATCGTCGGTTTCCCCGGGGAGACGGAGGAGGAGTTCCAGGAGTTGGTGTCCTTCCTCAGTGAGGCCCGCCTGGACGCCATCGGCGTGTTCGGCTACTCCGACGAGGACGGCACCGAGGCGCTCAACCACGGCGACAAGGTGCCCGAGGAGGTCATCCAGGAGCGGGTGGACACGCTCAACCGCCTCTCCGAGGAGCTCATGGCCCAGCGGGCCGAGGAACGCGTCGGTACCGAGGTGACCGTCCTGGTGGAGTCCGTCCTGGAGGACGGCGCCTACGAGGGCCGCTCCGCGCACCAGGCGCCCGAGGTGGACGGCAGCACCATCCTGTACGGCGAGGACCTCGCGGTCGGGGACCTGGTGCGCGCCACCGTCATCCAGTCGGCGGGCGCCGACCTCGTCGCGGAGCAGGACGTGGAAGCCGGAGACAGATGAGCACCAACGACGCCGCGGCCTCGCCCGCCCCCCAAGCCCCGCTGTGGAACATCGCGAACATCCTCACGATGAGCCGCCTGGTGATGGTGCCGGTCTTCGTCTGGTTCATGTTCCTGGACGGGACCGGGTGGCAGCTCGCGGCTTTCGCCGTGTTCGTCCTGGCCGCCATCACCGACCGCGTCGACGGTGAACTGGCCCGTCGGCGGAACCTGGTCACCGACTTCGGCAAGATCGCCGACCCCATCGCGGACAAGGCGCTGACCGGTGCCGCGCTGATCGTGCTGTCCGTCCAGGGAGACCTGTGGTGGTGGGTGACCATCGCCGTCCTGCTGCGCGAGTGGGGCGTCACGGCCCTGCGCTTCGCGGTCCTGCGGTACGGGGTCATCCCGGCGAGCAGCGGCGGCAAGCTCAAGACCGTCCTGCAGATCGTGGCGATCAGCATCTACCTGTTCCCGCTGCACCTGCTGCCGTTCACCGCGGTGTTCACGTGGATCGCCCACGGGGTCATGGCCGCGGCCCTGGCCGTCACCCTCTGGACCGGCCTGACCTACGCGGTCGGCGCCGCCCGCCTGGTACGCGCCAAGGACGCCCCGGGCCCCGACACGGAGTCTGGCTGATGACCGGGGCGCAGGTGGGCATCCCGCTCGGCGACGCGGCGCTGGAAGCCGCGGAGGCCGTCCACCGGGCCCTGCTGGACGACGGGTCCACCTGCGCCACCGCCGAGTCCCTCACCGGAGGGCTCATCGGCGCTCACCTGACGGCGGTCCCCGGCTCCTCGGCCACCTACCGGGGCGGGGCCGTCACCTACGCCACCGACACCAAGGCGTCCGTCCTGGGGGTCCCCCAGGACCTGTTGGACGGGCACGGCGCTGTCCACCCCGACGTCGCCGCCCACATGGCGCGGGGTGTGCGACGCCTCGTCGGAGCCGACTACGGGGTCGCGGTCACCGGTGTGGCGGGGCCCGAACCCCAGGACGGTCAGCCCGTCGGCACCGTCTACGCGGCGGTGGCGGGACCGGACTCACACACGCGGGTCGTCCGCTTCGGTTTCAGCGGGGAGCGCGCGGGTATCCGCTACGACACGGTCGAGGGTGCGCTGGGGCTCCTGAGGGCCGCAGTCCGCGGGGAAGCGGCGGGAGACACCCGGGCCTGATCCCTCCGGTCGGTCCGCCTCCCCCGGAGCACGGGAACAAAAACACCCCCGGCCGCGGTTCCCCCTCCAGCGAACAGGACGGCAAGAGGTGCCCGAATCGGGCGTGGGGCAGGTACGGTGTTGTATATGAAGGTCGCTACCGGTGGGAGGGAGCGCGAATGATGGTCCTGCTTCGTCACCTACTTGGTGACGTGCTCAGGCGGCTGCGGCAGCGCCAGGGCCGCACCCTCCGCGAGGTGTCGGCCGATGCACGGGTTTCCCTCGGCTACCTGTCCGAGGTGGAGCGCGGTCAGAAGGAAGCCTCTTCCGAACTGCTCTCCTCCATCTGCGGGGCCCTCGGGGTCCCGCTCTCACAGGTGCTCAGAGAGGTCTCCGACCAGCTGGCCCTGGCCGAGCTCCAGGAGGCCGCACTGTTGGGCGACGCGGTCACGAACGACCCCGTCCCCGCCCAGGACCTCGGCATCGAGCCCGTACCGGATCGTGTTCCCCAGGTCGCCGACATGGCCGGGGTCTGACACCCCGCCCCCGTGCGGGTACCTCAGCGCACGTCACACGGATCTCGTTCAAGGAGCCGGCCACCCCTCGGGGTGGCCGGCTCCTTGCGTGTGCGGTGGCGTCCGCGGCGGCACGGCGCTCAGCGGTGGGTGTGGTTGACCCAGGCCTCGGGGTCCTCGGCCAGGGAGCGCACCTGATCGGGGAGCTCGTTGCTGACCAGGTGCTGGAGGTTGACCCCCTCCAGGATGGCGCGCTCACTGGCGCGCAGGGCGATCCACACCTGTTGCAGGCTGCGGGCCGCCCCGTCGTAGTCGACGTGCTCGGGACGTTCCCCGCGCACGTTGGCGAGCGGACCGTCGACCGCTCGGATGATGTCCGCGAGGGAGATCTCCCCCGGGGGCCGGGCGAGCCAGTAGCCGCCAACGGGGCCCCGTTGGCTGCGCACCAAACCGGCGCGGCGTAGCTGGGTGAGAATGTTCTCCAGGAATTTTCCGGGGATGGCCTGCGCGCGTGCGAGCTGCTCGGCCGTCACCGGACCGTCACCGGCGACAGCGAGCTCTGCGGCCGCGCGAAGCGCGTAGTCGACCCGGGCTGAAAGGCGCATGCTGTGATTATGCCGTGGTTAGAAGGGCGAATGGGGCACCGGGCGCCGACGGGTGTTGTCGGCGCCCGGGGTGCTACACGCCAAGAGTACTTCTCCTACCGGCTTGCGGGGACATGGGCGGCGTTCTCCGCTCTCGGCTGAGAGAGCGCGCCAGCGCGTGTCCGGTGACCGGAGCCGCCGGGGCGGAGCCCTCAGCGGGCGGTCCTGAGCGCCCCCGCGGAGCCGAGAAGCTCGGCCGCGCTCAGGGCGTTGACGTGGGCGGCGCCGTAGGTGCTCACGTAGGCGCCGCAGTCGGGCCGCCAGATGGGCAGGCCCATCTCCACCACCACGGCCTCGGGGCGGGCGCCGAGCAGGGCGCTCACGAACTCCTGCGCACTCGGGTAGCGGTGCGCGTCCCTCACCACGACGACCAGGTCGCGGCCGGCTGCGGCGGTGAGCTGCTCGGAGGGGTCGTCGGCCTCGGGGGAGACCCGGACGGTGTCGCCGAACCAGGGACCCAGACCCCACGGCACCTCACCGACGGCGATCCCGGCGGGGGCGTCCACC
The DNA here is from genome assembly GCF_014651695.1 of Nocardiopsis terrae. Lineage (GTDB taxonomy): Bacteria > Actinomycetota > Actinomycetes > Streptosporangiales > Streptosporangiaceae > Nocardiopsis > Nocardiopsis terrae. The sequence goes on along the minus strand of NZ_BMXJ01000010.1, from coordinate 73,356 downwards.
TCCACCACGTAGGGGTTCTCCAGGGCGGGGACGTCCCCGTCCACACGGGTGGCGCGGCGGGCCCCGGCCAGCCCGACCCGTTCGGTGCCGCCGCCGTCGGCTCCGGGGAGCGCCCGCTCCTGCGCGGAACGCTTGATCCAGTCGCGCAGCCGGGCGTTGCGGTCGGCCGCCTCCTCCAGGCGTTCGCCGGACAGACGTCCGTCGCGCACCGCCCCGACCAGCGCGGAGCGGACCCGGGCGACCTGGTCGGCGTAGACGAAGCGGCCCAGGCAGAGCAGGTCGCAACCGGCGGCCACCGCGAGCACGCTGGCCTCGGGGATGCCGATCTCGCCGCTCACGCCCCGCATGTCCATGGCGTCGCTGACCACGACCCCGGTGAAGCCCATCTCGTCGCGCAGCAGGTCGTTGAGCATGGTGCGGTTGAGTGTGGCGGGACCCTCGACGCCCAGACCGGGCAGCTCGATGTGCGCGGTCAGGATGGAGCGGACCCCGGCGTCGACGGCGGCCCGGAACGGGAGGAGCTCCCGGCGGCGCAGCAGCTCGGCGTCGGCCTCGATCTGGGGCAGGGTGTGGTGCGAGTCCTGGGAGGTGGCTCCGTGGCCGGGGAAGTGCTTGGCGCACGCGGCCACCCCGGCTTCCTGGAGGCCCTGGACGGAGGCGGCGGCGTGGCGGGCGACGAGTTCGGCGTCGGACCCGAAGGAGCGGGTGCCGATCACCGGGTTGTCGTCGGCCACGTTGACGTCCACGGAGGGGGCCAGGTCCAGGTTGAAGCCCAGGCCTGAGAGCTGGAGGCCCAGCGAGCGCAGGGTGGCCCGAGTGAGGTCGGTGTCGTCGACGGCGCCCAGCGCGGCGTTGCCGGGGTAGTCGCTGCCCCGGGCCTGGCCGATGCGGGTGACGTCGCCGCCCTCCTCGTCGAGGGAGATCAGGGGCGTGTCGGTGGCCTCGCGCAGGCTCGCGTTGAGCGCGGTGACCTGTTCCGGGCTCTCCAGGTTGTTGTGGAACAGGCAGACGCCGGAGATCCCGTCCGCCAACCCGTCCAGGATCCATCGGGGGGCCTGGAGGGACTCGAAGGGCACCAGCAGCGTGGCGTTGGCCAGACGCTCCAGTGTCGGGTCGTGCGGCATGACGAACTCCGTTCGGTGAGCAAGGGTGCCCGGGCGAGGGCAGACGTGTGGCGGGAAGAGGGGGTGTCGGTGGTGTCAGCGGCCTCGGGGCGGGGCGCGCAGGCTCCGCGGGCCCCGCCCCGAGGCGGTGTCCGGGCGGCTCAGCCCTTGACCGCGCCCATGGTCAGGCCGGAGACCATGCGGCGTTGGACGAAGAGGAAGAAGATCATCACGGGGATGGTCAGCAGGGTGGAGGCGGCCATGATCGAGCCCCACTCGATGGACACGGCGCCGAAGTAGTACTGCAGGGAGATCGGCAGCGTGTAGGCGTCCGTGTTGTTCTGCAGGAAGGTGAAGGCGACCAGGAACTCGTTCCAGGCGGTGATGAAGGCGAAGATGCTCGCGGCGGCCAGCCCGGGGGCGACCAGCGGCATCATGATCCGCCAGAAGATCGTCCAACCGCTGGCGCCGTCGATGGCCGCGGCCTCCTCCAGCTGCTTGGGCACCGCGTTCACGAAGTTGCGGACCATCAGGATCGTGATCGGCAGCGCGACCGCCACGTAGACGATGAACACACCGCTCAGGTTGTTCACCAGCTCCACGTCCAGGGTGTTGCCCAGGTGGAAGAAGTTGATGAAGAGCGAGATGATCAGCGCCTCCACCGGGACCATCTGGATGACCAGCAGCAGGATGATGAACACCGAGCGCAGCTTGAACCGGAAGCGCGCCACGGCAATCGCGGCGAGCAGGGACAGCAGCGCCGCGAAGACGACCGAGCCCACCGTCACGATGAGGCTGTTGGTGAGGAACGACCAGAAGGACGTCCCAGGGATGAGCACCCCGGAGGTGACCCGTTCGAAGTGCTCGAAGGTGATCTCCCGCGGGAACAGCGTGGGTTCACGGGTGAAGATCTCGCCGGTGGGTCGCAGCGCGGTGGCCAGGACCCAGTAGACCGGGAAGATCGCGAAGAGGAAGACCGCCAGGGCGGCCGCGTAGGCTCCGGTCCTTCCGAGTGCCTTGCGCAGGCGGTACACGTTGTTCATCAGGCCTCCTCCTGGCGGATCATCGTGCGCAGGTAGTAGGCGCTGATAACGAGGACCAGGACGGTCATGATCACGGCGATCGCGGAACCCATGCCGTAGTTCGGCGGGGTCGAGGCGAAGCCCAGTTGGTAGATGTAGGTGGGGATCAGGGCCACCTCACGGTTGGTGACACCGCCCGCGAGGATGAACAGCTGCGTGAAGATCCGGAAGTCCCAGATGATCTGGAGGATCAGCAGCAGCGCGAAGAGCGGCCGGAGCATCGGCACGGTGACGTGCCAGAAGCTCTTCCAACCGCTGGCCCCGTCGATGCGGGCGGCCTCGTAGAGCTCTCCCGGGATGCTCTTGAGCCCCGCCAGGACGCTGATCGCGACGAACGGGAACGACTGCCACACCACGGTGACGACGAGGATCGGGAACAGCGTTTCGGGTGAGGCGAACCAGTTGAACTCCTGCCACCCGGAGCCGACGAGCCAGTCGGGGAGGCTGTCCAGGACGGTGTTGACGAAGCCGTACCTGGTGTCGAACAGCCACCGGTAGACAATGGCGGCGCTGATCACCGGGGTGGCCCAGGCGAGCATCAGCCCGATGCCGAGCGTGGTCGACGCCCACTTGGGCAGTCTGTTCATCAGCAGCCCGACGAGGGTCCCCAGGGTCATCGTCAGGGCCACCATGGCCATGCAGACCAGGATGGTGTTGCGGAAGATCGACCAGAAGCGCTCGTCGGTGAGGACGTGCAGGTAGTGCCCGAAGTTGTTCCACTCCGCCTCCTGGCCCTGGAGTTGGCGGAGGCCGTAGTCGTGGAGTGAGATCCACAGCATCTGGCCGATGGGCCACAGCAGGACCACGGCCAGGACGACCAGCGCGGGCAGGATCAGGAAGTAGGGAGCGAACGCGCGGCGAGCCCGGGGCGAAAGGCCCCGGTGGGCCTTTCTGGGCCTGTCGGCCTCGGTCGGGGTGTGGCGTTCCAGCGTTTGTGTCATCAGCCGTCCTGGCGGGTTGGGCGGGGGCGGCCGCCGTCCCCGGTCCCCGCGGCCCTGGGGAGGCCGGGAGGGGACCGGGGGTGGCGGGCGGCCGCCCCGGGCGCGTGCGTGGCTCACACGCGGAGGTGGTTACTCTTCGTCGCGGTTGAGGGCTTCGGTGAGCTCCTGGTTCAGCTCCGGGAGGACGTCGTCGGCGGACTCTCCCTCGGCCATGCGCTGTACCGCGGTCTGGATGGTCGTCAGCTCCCACTGGACGTGGCCCCAGTTGGCGGTGTCCGGGAACAGGCGCAGGTCGCCGGTGGCCTGTTCGGCCGCGCCGGCCAGGACCGGGTCGTCCTGGAAGGCCTCGCTCTCGAGCACGTCGCCGTAGGTCGGGAACATCGACGACACCTCGTTGTACGGGAGAGCGTTCTCCTTGCTGTTCAACGTGGTTATGTAGTCGAAGGCGGCCTCGGGGTGCTCGGAGGTGCCCCACACGGCGAGGTCGGCACCGCCGCCGAAAGCGGGCGCCATGCCGTCCACGCCCGGGATGGGCGCCGTGGCCCAGTGCTCGGCGTGCTCGTCGTTGAGGTCCGCGATCTGGTCCTTGGCCCAGGGGCCGTCGATGAACATGCCGATCTCGCGGTTGGCGAAGTCGGCGTGGGCGCAGTCGACCTCGTTGAGGCCGACGCAGGCGCTCGGGGAGATGCCGTCGACGGTCAGGCCGGCGTAGAACTCCAGGGCCTCGGTGGTCTCCTCGGAGTCGAGCTGGCCGACCCACTCGTCGCCCTCCTGGGTGGCGAACTCGCCGCCGTTGGCCCAGACGAAGCTGGCGATGCCGTTTATGAAGTCCGTCGGGGCGGCGAAACCGGGGACGTCGTACTCGTCCTCGATGGCCTCGGAGACCTCGACCAGCTCGTCCCAGGTTTCCGGGGGCTCGTACCCGAGCTCGCGGAGCCAGTCGGTGTTGTACCAGAGCGCACGGACGCCGCTGTACCAGGGGATGCTGTACTGGGCGTCGCCGAAGGTGCCGTTGGCGTACGCGCCCTCGAGGAGGTCCTCGGACGCCTCCCACTCCTCGGCGTACTCGGAGACGTCGTATAGGGCCTCGGACTCGGCCCAGGTGGCCACCTGGTCGTTGCCGATCTCGACCACGTCGGGGCCGCCGGAGACCAGGGCGGTCTGGAAGCGCTGGCTGAACTCGCCCCACGGGATCCACTGGACGTCGACCTCGGTGTCCGGGTAGAGCTCCTGGTACTGCTCGGACACCGAGTCCATGAAGGCGTTCTGGTCTTCGCTGGCGTCACCCATGCGCCAGACTGTCAGGGTCTCGGGCGCTTCGCCCGATCCGTTGCTGCTGCCGTCGTCGGAGCCGCCGCCGCAGGCGGCCGCAAGCATCACCACGGCCGAGGCCATCGCGATCTTTGGGAACCTCATGTGAATCTATCTCCCTTCGCACGACGCGCTGGGGCGCGGCGCCTGTGCTCGAAACGACCTGGGATCATGAACGGATCCGGGCGCCTCGACATCTTTTGTGGGGGGGCGTGTTGTCGAGTGGTTCGTGCTGGGACAGCACGGTTGGCCGCCCCGCCGGCGCGGGTACCGGTGGTCCGATAACAAGGCGGACCTGCCGGGACGTGACCTCCTGTGAGGTTGTGAGCTAAATTAACAGGAAACTTTCCTAATAAAAACAGGGTGAGGTGTCACGGTTATGTCTCAACGTCCGGGGACTCCCCGGCTGCTGCGCCAGCTCAACGATCGCGCGGCACTGGAACTCCTACTGTCCGGGGGGCCGCTGACCCGGACCCAGCTCGGCACGAGGACGGGCCTGTCCAAGGTGACGGCGTCCCAGCTCCTCGCACGGCTGGAGGAGCGCGACCTCGTCCGGGTGGTCGGCAGCAGGGCGGGCGGGCGCGGACCCAACGCGGCCCTCTACGCGGTCGTTCCCGAGAGCGCCTACGTCGCGGCCCTGGACGTCAGCGCCACCCGGGTCACCGCGACCATCGCCGACATCACCGGCCAGGTCATCAGCGACGTCACGGTCGACCCCAGCGCCTCCGACGACCCCGTCGCCCTCGTGCACACCGCCGTCATGCGCCTGGTCGACACCGCAGGCGTCCCCCTGGACAAGGTCCGGGCCTGCGTCATCGGCACCCCCGGCGTCGTCGACCCCCGCACCGGTGACATCCGCTTCTCCTTCGACCTCATGTCCTGGCACGAGGGCGTCCTGGAAGCCCTGCGCGCCGACCTCGAACGCTCGGTCATCATCGAGAACGACGTGAACCTCGCCGCACTGGCCGAGCACGCCGAGGGCGCCGCCGCGGGCGTCGACGAGTTCGTACTCATCTGGCTCAGCGCGGCCGGCGGCGTCGGTATGTCCACGATGATCGGCGGCCGGATCCACCGCGGCCGCTCCGGCGGCGCGGGCGAGATCGGCTACCTGCCGGTACCCGGTGCGCCCCTGCCGGTCGACGTCGGCCTGTCCGGCGGCTACGAGGCCCACAAGGAACACGGGGACCAGGAACTGCCGCACGGCTTCCAGGCCCTGGTCAAGGCCGGTCAGGTGGTCAGACTCGCCCAGGAGCACGGCATCACCGGCACCGACGTCACCGAGGTCGTGGCCTCCGCCTCCGCCTCCGACAGCCCCGAGAGCGACGCCTTCCTCGACGCCTTCGCCGACCGGCTCGCCCGGGGCGTGGCCGCGGTCAGCGTGATCATCGACCCCGGGCTGGTCGTGTTGGGCGGCGACGTGGCCGAGGCGGGCGGCCCCAGGCTCGCCGAACGGGTCCAGGCCGCCACCGCCCGCATCGCCCCGAACACCACCGAGGTGGCCCTGGGCGCGGTCGAGGGCAACTCACTCGTGCGGGGCGCGCTCCTGCACGCCCTGGAACACGCCCGCGACGACGTCTTCTCCTCCACGGTCTGAACCGCACCCCCTACACCGGACTCCGCGCCCCGGCACCCTCACCCGCCGGGGCGCGGACCAGTGCCGGGGCCCGGGGCGGCACCGGACACCGGCTCAGCTCCCGCCGGCGGCGGGGCCGAAGGAGTCGAGCATGCTCCGGAAGTCGTCCTGGTACTCCTCCCGCAGCTCGGCGGGGAAGTTGAAGCTCAGCCGGTAGGAGATGCCCCGGTCCCCGTCGGTGATCTCCCGGGAGAACATCCACCGCTCCTGGAACTCGCGCTCCTCGTGGTGGAACAGCACCTCGTAGACGGCGCTCTGGAGCCCGCCCTCCATCCGCTCGGTGTCCAGTCGCTGCTGTCGGACGTCGCTGAAGTCCTCGTCCTCCCGGAGCAGCTCCTCCATCCGCAGCATCGCGCTCTCGGCGTCGTGGAGCAGGATGTCGTACCGGGTGGCGACGACCGTCGCCGTGCCGGTCTCCACCCCGGTACCCAGCTCGTACGAGGACAGCCGGGTGGCCGACCCGCCCCCGCTCTGAACGTCCCCGTCCCGGACCTCCCAGTCCTCGGGCAGGATGAGGCCGACCACGCCGTCGTCGAGCCGCACGAACCCCTCGGGCGCGTCGTCGGTGACCGTCTCGGGGAGGTCGGGCCCGGACGGCTCGGGGCTCGGGTCCGGCTCCGGCGCCTCCGAAGCCGCCGCGCCGCCGGCGGCCGCCCCGGCTCCCCCGGCCCCGGTGGGTCCGACAGGCCCACCGGACCAGGGGACCAGGGTCCGCAGGGCCAGGGCGCCCAGCACCAGGACGGCCAGGAGCGCGGCGGCACCGGCGACCCACAGCGGGGCACGTGAGCGCCCGGTCCGGGAACCGGGTACCGGGGCCGCCGCGGCGGTCGGCCCGGCGGGGACCGAGGAGCGCGGGCCCGAGAACGCATGGCCCGCCTCCGTGACCGGACGGTTCGGACCGGGGGCGTCCAGCAGGGACAGCGCCTGCTCCGGGAGCAGGCGCCGCCGGGGGTCCCGCTCCAGGAGCCCGCCGACCACGGCGGCCAGCCGACCCCGGGCGGGCGGCGGCGGAACAGGCTGGGTGAGGACCGCGGTGAGGGTCGCGGTGAGGGTCTCCCTCCTGAAGGGGGACACCCCGGCCAGGGCCTCGAACAGGGTGGTTCCCAGGCTCCACAGGTCCGAGACCGCGCTGGTCCCGTCGTTCTCCAGGCGCTCGGGGGCGGCGTAGGCGGCGGTACCGAGAACGGCCCCGGTGCCGGTCAGGGCCGTCCCCTCGTGGTCGGGGAGATTGGCGATCCCGAAGTCGGTCAGCACCGGGCGGGCGCCGCCCTCGGCCAGCACGATGTTGGCGGGCTTGACGTCCCGGTGGATCACCCCGGCCCGGTGGGCCGCCCACAACGCGCCCAGCAACGGCCGGGCGATCCGTTCCACCTCGGCCTCCGCCAACGGCCCCGAACGCTTCAGCCGCTCGCGCAGCGACTCACCCTCCAACAACTCCATGACGATGAACGGGACCCCGTCCGCCTCCAGCACGTCGTGCACGGTTACCACCGAGGGGTGGGAGACACGGGCCGCCGCCTGCGCCTCGCGCACCATCCTCGTCCGGGCCCGCTCGCGTTCGCGGGGCGGCATGTCGTGCGGCAGATGGACCTCCTTGACCGCCACCTCCCGGTCCAACCGGGTGTCGCGGGCACGCCACACCGTGCCCATCGCACCACTGCCCAGCTCGCCCATGAGCTCGTAGCGGCCGACGCACCTCCACGGGGAGGAAGGGGAGGGGTTCTCCGCGGGCTCTGGGGGTTCCGCGGGATCAGTGGGGACCATGCGCCCATTCTCCCAAACCTTCCGAACCGGGGCGGCCCGGCCGGTGAAAGGTCAGGGGGAGGGCACCAGGTCCCGGACCATCACGACCCGGGGGCGGACCAGGATCCCGGCCCGTTCCTCGTCCTCCCACTGCCGGGCCAGCTCCGGCCCCCACCCCGGCCGGGGGAGCACCGTGAAACCCCTGCGCCCGTACCAGGGAGCGTTCCAGGGCAGGTCACGGAAGGTGGTCAGGCTCACCCGGGTACGCCCGACCCCCGCCGCCCCGACGCAGACCGCCTCCAGCAGCGCCCCGCCGATCCCGCGCCGCCCGTACCGGGGGTGCACGGCGAGCTGCTCCAGATGGACGGCCCCGTCAAGCGTGACCGTCGCGGCCAGGCCGACCACCTCCGTGCCGTCCACCGCCACCAGCACCCGCTCCACCTGGTCGAGCATCTCCCGGGGATCGTCCGGCGGCAGCTCCACCCCCGCCTCGGCGAAGAGCGCGTCCGCGGCCAGGGACACCTCCACCACCCCGTCCACGTCCTCCGCTCTCATTCGGCGGATCCTCGGCACCGCCACTCCCTCCTGCCGCGCACGTCCTGTTCCGGGCCCCATCATGCTGCGGCCGCACCGGACCGGCCAGGGGTTTTCCGACCCCCGGCGGGCCCGCCGGGCCCGCCGGGGCCGCCGGGGGTCAGCGGCGCAGCCGCAACCCCCGCGGTGTCACATGGAAACCGGCGGCGACCAGGGCGGCGTCCACCGGGGTGCCGAAGACCTCCGCGCCGTCGGCGCGCTCCACGGTCAGCGAACCCACCGCCCCGCCCAGGACCAGCCCCGCCACCGCGCGGGCGGCCCGCTCCAGCAGCTCCGGGGACGACCCGAAGGTCAGCACCGACCGACCGCCCCGGCCCAGGTACAGCGTGAGCCGACCGCCGTCGACCACCACCAGTGCACCCGCCACCCGGCCCGGACGGTGCGCCGCACCCGCCCCTTCTACCCCCGCGGGCCAGGCCAGCGCCGCACCGAAGGGGTTCGCGGGGTCCGTCGCGGCCAACACCACCGGGGCCCACGAGCCCTCGGCCCCCTCACCGGTCAGGGACCGGAGCCGGTCCACCGCCCCGGGCAACGCGAACTGCGCCCCGCCGAGCCCCTCCACGAAGTAGCCCCGCCGGACCTGCCCGACCTCCTCCATCGACCGCAGCACCCGGTACTCCTCCTGGGACATCCCCCGCCCCTGCTGACCCCTGAGCAGGATCCCGCCGCGTTCGAGCCCGGCCTCCACCCGGGCCAGCACACGGCGGGTGGGATCCGGATCGGGCCCGGGAAGCACGGACCAGCGGCCCGCCGCCGTGGGCGGACCCGAGCGGGTGGGCAGAACCGGCCGCCGCCGCACCCGGGAGGGGGCCCGCCGCGGAACGCTCCCCGCGCCCAGCACCGCGCGCAGCGGGGCCAGGGTGTCGTTGGTGACACACCCCGCCCACACCAACTCCCACACAGCCGCCACCAGGTCGGCGTCGGAGACCACCGCACCGCCCAGGACACGGGCGACCCGGTCGGCGACGTCCCGGAAGAACAGAGCACCCCCCTCCCGCAGCACCCCCAGAGCGGCGCTCGCGAGCGTGCCCTCCTCGGGGACGAGGGGGACGGGCAGCAACAGGTGCGCCTCCTCCACCGGAACCAGCACCAACCAGCCGTCCCCGCCCGACAGCCCCCCGGTCCCGGCCCACACGACCTCACCGGCCTGGGTGAGCGCGTCCAGGGACGCCGGGGCGTACCCCTCGACCCGGGCCGGCAGCACCAGGGACTCCAGGGAGGAAGCCACCAAGGGGGCGCCCCGCAGCGAGTCCACGGCCCCGAAGACCGCGTCCGGGCCGCTCAGCCGCGCACCGGGGACAGCCCGCTGCCACAACGGCGCGAACCGGGCCAGCGCACGGGGTTCGACCGGCTCCACCTCCCGCCGCAGCCGGGCGACCGACCCCCGCCGCAACCGGCGCAGCACGCCCTCGTCGCACCACTCGGTGCCCGAGCCGCCGGGGCGGAAACCGCCCCGCGCCACCCTGCCCGACCGGGACAGCTCCCGCAGTGAGCCCTCCACCGACTCCGGGGACAGCCCCAGGCGCCCAGCCGCCTCCGCCGAGGTGAACGGCCCGTGCGTACGCGCGTACCGGGACACCAGGTCGAGCACGGGGGAGTCCACCGGCTCCAGGAACACCTCCGGCACCCCGGGCGGCGGCTCGGCGCCCAGGGCGTCCCGCAACCGCGCCGCGTCCTCCACCGCACACCACCGCTCGGCACCGGCGACCCGCATCCGCACCGCGCGCCCCGCCTCCTCCAGCTCCGCCAGCCACGCCGACCCGACCCCCCGTTCGGCCGCCTCCCCCTCGGACAGCGGCCCCACCTCCCGCAGCAGGTCCGCGGTGCCCTCCAGGTCCCGGACCGGGGCGTCCAGACGCTGCAACAGGGCGCCGGTGCGCTCCACCACCCCGGGATCGAGGAGATCCCGCAGGTCCGCGCCGCCCAACAGGTCGGCCAGCAGCGACGGGTCCAGGGTCAGCGCCTGCGCCCGCAGCTCGGCGGCCGGGGCGTCGCCCTCGTACAGGAACGCCGCCGTGTACTCCATCAACAGCGACCGGGCGAACGGCGACGCCTGCCGGGTCTCGACCTCCACCACCCGGATCCGCCGCGCCCGCACGTCGGTGAGCACCCCCGCCAGCGCGGGCACGTCGAACACGTCGCGCAGGCACTCGCGCACCGTCTCCAACACGATCGGGAACGACCCGTACCGGCCCGCCACCGACAACAGGTGCTGGGACCGCAACCGCTGCTGCCACAACGGCATCCGCCGGTCCGGCCGCTGACGGGGCAGCAGCAGCGCCCGCGCCGCGCACTCCCGGAACCGGGACGCGAACAGCGCCGAACCGGTGAGCTCGTCGGTGACCAGCTCCTCCACCGTCTCCGGGTCCAGCGACACCAGACCGGTCAGCTCGCCCGCCCCGCCGAACCCGCCCTCACCCAGATCCGGGAGGCGCAGCACGAGCCCGTCATCACCGTGCACCACCTGCGCGTCCACCCCGAACCGCTCGCGCATCCGCCCCGCGACGGCCAGCGCCCAGGGCGCGTGCACCCGGGCGCCCAGCGGCGAGTGCACCACCGCCCGCCAGTCACCCACCTGGTCACGGAACCGCTCGATCACCACCGTGCGGTCGTCCGGCACACTCCCGGTCGCCTCCCGCTGCTCGGCCACGTACTCCACCAGGTTGTCGGCCGCCCACTCGTCCAACCCCGCCGCGGCGGCCACCTCCCGGGCCCCCTCCCGGTCGCGGGCGGCCAGCTCCCGGGTCATCGCGCCCACGGCCCGGCCCAGCTCGGCGGGCCGGCCGAGCGCGTCCGCCTTCCAGAACGGCATCCGCCCGGGCCGCCCCGGCGCGGGGGAGACCATCACCCGGTCGGCGGTGATCGCCTCGATCCGCCACGAGGACGAACCCAGCACGAACACGTCGCCCACCCGGGACTCGTACACCATCTCCTCATCCAGCTCACCGACCCGGGTGGGGGCCCTGCCGCCCCGGTCCGAGGCCAGGTGCACCCCGTACAGCCCCCGGTCCGGAATGGTGCCCCCACTGATCACCGCCAGCCGCTGGGCACCCGGCCGGGCCCGCAGCACGTCCCCCTCCCGGTCCCACACCAGTCGCGGACGCAGCTCGGCGAACTCGTCCGAGGGGTAGCGCCCCGACAGCATGTCCAGCACCGACTCCAGCACCGGGTCGGCCAGGTCCGCGAACGGCGCCGCCCGCCGCACCAGCGCAGCCAGCTCCGGCACCCGCCAGTCGTCCATCGCCACCATCGCCACGACCTGCTGGGACAGCACGTCCAGAGGGTTGCGCGGCATCTCCAACCGCTCGATCCCGCCCGCGCGCATACGCTCGGTCACCACCGCGGTCGCCAGCAGGTCGCCCCGGTACTGCGGCAGGAAGACCCCGCGCGAGACCTCGCCCACCCGGTGCCCGGCCCGCCCGACCCGCTGCAGGCCGCTGGCCACCGACGGGGGTGCGGCCACCTGCACCACCAGGTCCACCGCACCCATGTCCACACCCAGCTCCAGGCTGGAGGTGGCCACCACGCACCGCAGCCGCCCCGCCTTCAGGTCCTCCTCGATGAGCGCCCGCTCGGCCTTGGACATCGACCCGTGGTGTGCGCGGGCCACCACCGCGGCCGCCCCGCGGCTCTGCTCGGACTGGCCAATGACCTGGGCGGCCCTCTCCTCGGCGGGCAGGACACCGCCGGCGCGCTCGGCGTGCAGGTCGTTGAGGCGGGCGCACAGCTTCTCCGCGGTGCGGCGGCCGTTGGTGAACACGATGGTGGAGCGGTGCCCCTCGACCAGGTCCAGAACCCGGCGCTCCACGTGCGGCCACACCGAACCCCGGCCCATGGTGTTGCCCGCGCGGGGGTCCGGCGGGACCCCCGCGGCGGTGGCGGGCGGACCGCCCGGCTCCTCCAGGTCCGGGACCGGGGCCTGGACCCGCAGCTCCATGCGCGGGGCGTCCGGCGGCGCGACGACCGCGGCACCGCCGCGCGCGCCGCCCAGGTACTCGGCGACGGTCCGCCTGGGGCGCACGGTCGCGGACAGGCCGATCCGCTGGGCCGGGCGCCCCAGCAGGTCGTCCAGGCGTTCCAGGCTCAGGGCCAGGTGCGCGCCGCGTTTGGTCCCGGCCAGGGCGTGCACCTCGTCGACGATGACGGTCTCCACCCCCGACAGGCCCTCCCTGGCCTTGGAGGTCAGGACCAGGAAGAGCGATTCGGGTGTGGTGATGAGGACGTCCGGCGGGTGCGTGGCCGTCCTGCGCCGCTCCCGGGCCGGGGTGTCGCCGGTGCGCACGCCCACGGTGACGGGGCTCAGGTCCTCACCTTGGGCCCGGGCGGCGTCCGCGATCCCCGCCAGCGGCTGGCGGAGGTTGCGCTCCACGTCCACGGCCAGGGCCTTGAGCGGTGACACGTACAGGACGCGGCAGCGCTTCGAACGGTCCTCGGGGACGGGGGCGCGGGTGAGCCGGTCCAGGGACCAGAGGAAGGCCGACAGGGTCTTGCCGGACCCGGTCGGGGCGACGACGAGGGTGTCGAGGCCGGCCGAGACCGCCTGCCAGGCCTCGGCCTGGGCCGTGGTGGGGCCCGCGGGGAAAGCCCGGTCGAACCAGGCCCGGGTCGCCGCTCCGAAGGGTTCGAGGGGGTCGGTCACACCGTTCATCGGGCCAGTCTGCCCAAGGGGCCCGACAGATCGGGGCAGGACACCCGGGGCGGGACGGGCGCGGGGAGGGCGGTTCCGGTCCAGGGGAATCCGTCCTGTGGACAAGTCCGCGGAGGTCGGCCCGGTCGCCCATACTGGGGCCGATGAGACTCACTGCTTTCTGGAACAACATGCACGCCCAGTTCGGCGAGGTCTACACGGCCAGCCTCGCCAAGGACCACGTCATCGAGGGGCTCGGCTCCCGGACGGTCAACCAGGCGCTCGCCGACGGCATCGGGCCCAAGGAGGTGTGGCGGGCGGTGTGTGACGCGTTCGACCTGCCGGCCTCCGCCCGCTGACCTCCGCGGGGCCGTCGGCACGGAAAAACCGACACGGCCGGGGGCCCGTACCGGATTTCGAACATGAGTTCGGGTAGTCTGGGGTTTGAGCAGGCGAACGTCGAGCGTCGCGATTGTCGTACCGACCGCGTAGCGTCGTGCGCACCATGAAGAAAAAGGCATCAACCCAACAGGGGAATCCCGTGGCATCAGGAGACCGAGACAAGGCTCTCGAAACAGCGCTCGCGCAGATCGAGCGGCAGTTCGGCAAGGGCTCCGTCATGCGCCTCGGCGACGACGACCGCCCGCCGATCGAGGCGATCCCCACCGGCGCCATCGCCCTGGACGTCGCCCTGGGTATCGGCGGCCTGCCCAAGGGCCGGGTCGTCGAGGTGTACGGCCCGGAGTCCTCCGGCAAGACGACCGTCGCCCTGCACGCGGTGGCCAGCGCCCAGAAGATGGGCGGCATCGCCGCGTTCGTGGACGCCGAGCACGCGCTCGACCCCGAGTACGCCAAGAAGATCGGCGTCGACACCGACAACCTCCTCCTGTCCCAGCCGGACACCGGTGAGCAGGCGCTGGAGATCGTCGACATGCTCATCCGCTCGGGCGCCGTCTCCATCATCGTGATCGACTCCGTGGCGGCCCTGGTGCCCCGCGCCGAGATCGAGGGCGAGATGGGCGACAGCCACGTCGGCCTCCAGGCCCGGCTCATGTCGCAGGCGCTGCGCAAGATCGCCGGTGCCCTGCACACCACCGGCACCACCGCGATCTTCATCAACCAGCTTCGTGAAAAAGTCGGCGTCATGTTCGGGTCTCCCGAGACCACCACCGGCGGCAAGGCGCTGAAGTTCTACGCCTCGGTCCGGCTGGACGTGCGCCGCATCGAGACGCTCAAGGACGGCACCGACGCGGTCGGCAACCGCACCCGCGTCAAGGTCGTCAAGAACAAGGTCGCGCCGCCCTTCAAGCAGGCCGAGTTCGACATCTTGTACGGCGTCGGCGTCTCCCGCGAGGGCAGCCTCATCGACCTGGGCGTCGAACACGCCATCGTGCGCAAGTCCGGTGCCTGGTACACCTACGACGGCACCCAGCTCGGCCAGGGCAAGGAGAACGCGCGCAACTTCCTGCGCGAGAACGTCGACGTGTCCCAGGAGATCGAGAAGAAGATCAAGGAGAAGCTGGGCATCCCCGGATCGGGTGACGACAGCGCCTCCGGCAGCGCCAAGGACGAGACCGGGGCCGACCCGGCCAAGGGCGCCAAGGCCGAGGAGGCCAAGGCCCCCGCCAAGCGGGCCACCGCCAGGACCACCAAGGCCGCCGACCCGGATGCGTGAGCGGCGCCGGTCTCCTGACCGCACCGGAGAGGCCGAGGCCGCTCCGGTGAGCGCCGACGAGGAAACCCCTCCGGGCGGGCAGGTCCCGCCCGGAGAGGAAGCCCCGCCCAGCGGGGAGAAGCTGGAGAACAAGGCCAGGAACCTGGTGCTGCGGATGCTCACCCACTCTCCGCGCACCCGTGCCCAGCTGGAACGCTCCCTGCACCGCAGGGAGTACCCGGACGAGGTGGTGGACGCGGTCCTCAACGGCCTCGACGAGGTCGGGCTGATCGACGACGCCGCCTTCGCGCGGGGCTGGGTCAGCTCCCGGCAGTACAGCCGCCACCTGTCCCGCCGTGCCCTGACGCAGGAGCTGCGCACCCGCGGGATCGAGGAGGAGACCGTCCGCGAGGCGGTCGCCGGGGTCAGTGACGAGGACGAGCAGGACGCCGCCCGGGCCCTGGCCCGCAAGAGCCTGCGGGGCAGCCGGAACAAGGACAAGGAGGTCCGGATCCGCCGCGCCCTGGGCGTGCTCGGCCGCAAGGGCTACCCCGGCGGGCTCTCCTACCGGATCGTCCGCGAGGAACTCGAACAGGAAGGCCTCGAAGCCGACCTGCCCGACCCCGAACTCTGAGCCGTGGCGGGTCGCCGGTCTCCTCTTCGCTGGCACCCGCACCTCCGCCGCGGACGCGGAGAACGGCGGAACCCGCCCGCGGGGCAGTCCGGGACAGCAGGCCCCGCAGCTCGCACGGCAGCGGCGGGCACTCCGGCCTTCGGGGAGGTAGCGCTCACTCCTGCTCGGCGGGTTTGCGGAGCACCGGTTCGCCGGTACCCGCGGTCACACCGGCCTCCGGGGTGACCTCGGGCAGTTGCTCGGCCACGGGGAGGTCGTCCTCCTCCGCGATGGGACGGGGCTCGGGCGGTGCGGTGGTGAGTTCCAGCGGCGCCACGTCGGGCTCGAAACCGAACACCCCGGCGTAGAAGGCCAGTTCGGCCTCCAGGGAACGCACCCGTGCCTCCTCGCCGCGGAACCCGTGCGCCTCGCCCTCGAACTCCAGCAGCGCGTACGGCACACCCCGCTCACCGAGCGCGGTCGCCATCCGGAAGGCCTGGTCCGGGGTGACCACCTTGTCGTCCGAACCCTGCAGCAGCAGCACCGGCACGTCGATCTCGCCGGTCCGGTTGATCGGGGACCGCTCCCGGTAGGTCTCCACGAAGCCCGGCAGCGAGCCCACCAGGGTGTCCAGGAACCGTGACTCGAAGTCGTGGGTGGTATCGACCAGGCCCAGCATGTCGGCCACCCCGAAGTACGACACTCCGCAGGCGAAGGTGTCTCCGGTGAGCGCCAGCAGCGCGGTGAGGCCGCCCGCGCTCGGGCCGCGGACGGCCAGCCGTTCGGGGTCGGCCAGCCCCTGTTCCACCAGGGCCCGGGCCGCGGCCGTGCAGTCCTCCACGTCCACCGCGCCCCACTCCTTGTGCAGGCGCTTGCGGTAGGAGCGGCCGTACCCCGTGGAGCCGCCGTAGTCGACGTCCACCACGCCGATACCGCGGCTGGTGAAGTAGGCCTTGACCAGGTCCAGTTCGCGCGGGGAGTGGCTCACCGGCCCGCCGTGCGCCCACACCACATACGGTGCGGGACCGGCAGAGGAGACGTCGGGGTTGGTGGGCGGGTACACGTTGGCGTGCACCGTCGCCCCGTAGCGGCCCGGGAGCGTCACCGCCCGGGGCGCGGGCAGGTAGGCGGGGTCCGGCGGCTCCTCCACGGACCGCCGGAGCACCTCGACGGTGCGGCGCAGCGGGTCCAGCCGCACCACGCATCCGGCGGTGCCGGCCGAGGCGGCGATCGCCACCACGCTGGTTCCGTCGGAGTCGAGGTGGGACCAGGAGGTCAGTTCCGTGGAGACCGGTTCCAGGTCCAGGGTGTCGGGGTCGTACACGCTCGGCCGCAACCCGGTGTCACCGTGCAGTGCCACGATCCTGCCCGAGTCCAGCACGCGGAAGCAGCGATCGCCCAGCCGCCACGGTGGACTGTGGAACTCCTCCTCGGCCGGGTACAGGGCGATCGCCGGGCCCCTCAGCCCGACCTGGTAGAGGTTCCAGAAACCGGGCCAGTCCGAGGCCACGTACAGGGTGTCCCCGTCCGCCCAGACAGGGGAGAGCACGGACTCGTCGACCCCGCCCTTGAGTGTGTACTCCCCGGTCAGTCCGGTCGCGGTCAGTTCGCCGACCCGCAGTTCGGTGCCGTCCCAGGGCATCCGCGGGTGGTTCCACCGCACGTACGCCAGGCGGGTCCCGTCGGGGGAGAGGGCCGGTGCGGCGTAGAAGTGGGCGCCCGAGACCAGCTCCTGGACCGCCTCCGGGTCCTCGGCTCCCCGACCGGAGAGGGGGACCGACACGATCGAGCGGCGGACGGTGCCGTCGGCGTGCTGTTCACGCACGCACAACAGCTGTTTGCCGTCGGGGCCCGGTGCCGGGTCGGCGTAGCGCAGCGCCCCCGCCGAAGCGGGCTCCGGAGTCAGCGGAACCGGCTCCCCGGCGCCGCGTTCGAGCAGGTACAGGCGTTGGTCGGTGGAGTTGGCGAAGACCACCCCCACCCGGGGGATGGCCTTGTCATCCCTGCGGGGGACCGGGAGGTGGGAACGGCCGCCGTACTCGTGCACCCTGGTGCCCACGCTCCACGGGGCGGGGAGCAGGTCGTGCACGGTTCCGTCCGCGTCCCGCCGCACGAGCGTGGTCCGGCCCCCTTCGGCCGGTCGGTACTCCTCCCACCAGACCTCCTCACCCAGAACGGACGGGTACGCCATCCGGCGTACTCCTCGGGCGACGTCGCCGGCGCTGATGGGCGATGGCCAGGAGCCGTGGGGGCTCGACAGTTCAGACATGTCCCGCTCAGGATGGGTCGTGGGTGTGATCAGATGACATGTCGACCTTAGTGCTCCCGAGCCCCCGTGTGCAGTCCTGTCCTGCTCACCTGTGGACGTACGGGCCGGTGCGTGCGCAGGAGTGTGACGGCGGGCGGGGCGACGGCGGCCAGCCAGAACGACGGCCCCGCGGAGCGCACTCGGGGTGCGTCCACGGGGCCGTCGTCGGGTGTCCGGGCGGGGCCCGGTCAGGTGCCGGAGCCGCCGGGCCCCTTACCGGGGCCGGGGTCGTCGCCGTCCCCGGGCTCCTCCTCGGTCCGGGACTCGGTGGCCGTGTCGCCGACACCGGGTTCGGCGGCGGTGCCGCTGGGTGTGGGCAGGCCCCCGGCGCCCTCCCGGACCGGGGCGGGCGCACCGTTCGCGGCGGCGGGCCTGGCGGAGGACCTGCCGCGCCCGGAGTTGCGGCGCTCCAACCAGATCGCGACCCTGCTCAGCGAGACGTTGATGACGATGTAGATGAGGGCGCAGATGATCGCCGCCGGAATCACGTTGCTCTCCCGGGTGGCGATCAGCGTGAAACTGCGCAGCAGCTCCGGGAAGGCGATGATGTAACCCAGCGCGGAGTCCTTGAGCAGGACCACCAGCTGGGCCACGATCGCGGGCATCATCGAGGTGACGGCCTGCGGGATCAGGATCGTCCACAGCGTCTGGGTCCGTGTCATGCCGATGGACTGGGCGGCTTCGCCCTGTCCGGGCGGTACGGCGTTGATCCCGGCGCGGAACACCTCGGCCAGCACGGACCCGTTGTACAGGGTCAGGCCGGTCACGACCGCGACGAGCGCGCTCACCTGGAAGGTGCCGGTCGGGATGTCGAAGAGCTGCCAGGCGACGATGGGCAGTGCCATGGTGAAGAAGATCAGCATCAGCAGCGGGATGCCGCGGAAGAACTCAACGATGGCACCGGAGGGGACGCGGATCCACCAGTGCTCGGACAGACGGCCGACACCGAAGACCAGTCCGAACACGACCGCCAGTACCGAAGCCGTCAGCGCCGCGGTCAGCGTGTTCTGCAGACCGGGGATGACGTATCCGGTCCAGGTGTCGGGCCGCAGGAACGGTTCCCACTTGTCGGCCGCCCACTGGCCCTGCGGGTTGACCGCCCAGGTCTGCGCGGAGAACAGCGGTGATTCCCGCTCGCTCAGGGTCCGGTTGAACCCCAGGTACAGGACGGCCGTACCGATCAGCGCGAGGAAGACGGTGAGGACCGTGTAGAGGGTGTTGCGCACCCGGGCCCTGGGGCCGGGTACGTCGAAGAGGACGGTCTGCGCGCTCATCGGACCACCGCCACGCGCTTGGACAGCCAGCCGAAGAAGTAACCCATCGGCAGGGTCAGGATCAGGAACCCGATCGCGAACCCGACGAAGGTCGGCAGGACCGGTGCGACGCCCTGGTCGAACATGAGCTTCATCTCCCGGGAGGCTTCCTGGACGCCCAGCCCCGCGACGGAGGCGACGGTGGTGTTCTTGGTGAGCGCGATGAGCACGCTGCCCAGCGGGCCCACGACGGTGCGAAGGGCCTGCGGGATGACGATCAGCCGCAGGTTCTGGGTGAAGGTCAGGCCCAGGGACCGGGCCGCCTCGACCTGGCCGAGGGGGATGGTGTTGATACCCGAGCGCAGCGATTCGGACACGAAGCAGGCGGTGTAGGCGGACAGGCCGATCACCCCCCACCAGAACACGTCGAGGGCCACACTGTCGGCCAGGCTCAGCCCCAGGGCGCTGTTGAGGCCCAGACCGCAGAACAGCAGCACCAGGGTCAGCGGCGTGTTCCGGACGCCTTCGACGTAGGTGGTGGACAGTCCGCGCAGCAGCGGTACGGGTGAGACCCGCATCGCGGTGAGCAGGATGCCGAGGATGAAGGAGAAGAGGGCGCTGAACAGGGTGAGCCGGACGGTCCATGAGAAACCGTCGACGACCCTGTCGATATTGCTGAGAAAGGCTTCCATGGGTCCCAGCCGGTCAAGGGCCGGAAGGTGGGGCCGGGCTGTGCCGGCCCCACCTTCCGGTCGGGTTCAGGTGACGGGGTTTCAGGCGCAGGCGTCGAGTTCGGGAGTGGACTCCTCGAAGGCGAAGTCGGTCTCACCGAAGGCGGAGTTCAGGTACTCGGTGGCCGAGCCGTCCTCCCACATCTTCGTGATGGCCTCGTTGATCTCCTCGCAGCGCTCGGTGGAGCCGGCGGGCAGGCCGACTCCGTACCTCTCCTCACCGAACGGGTTGTTGACCATCCTGAAGTCGTCCGGGTTCTGGGCGGCGAAACCGGCGAGGATGGTGTTGTCGGTGGTCACCGCGTCGACGGTGCCGTTGTTGAGCAGCTCCAGGCACTCCGAGTAGTTGCCGGCCTCACGCAGTTCGGCGTCGATCCCCATGTCCTCGGTGATGTTGTGCGCCGAGCGGGAGCCGGAGGCCGAGCACAGGACCTTGCCCTCGAGGTCATCGGGGCCGTTGATGTCGGAGTCGCCGGCCTGGGTCAGGATGTCCTGCTGGGCGACGTAGTACGGGCCGGCGAAGTCGACGACGTCGCGGCGCTCGTCGGTGATGGAGTAGGTCGCCGCGATCATGTCCACGGTGCCCTGCTGGAGGAAGGACTCGCGGTTGGCGGAGGCGGCCTCGGTCCACTCGATCTGGTCGGCGGAGTAGCCGAGCTCCTCGGCGATGTAGGTGGCGACGTCGACGTCGAAGCCGACGGGGGTGCCGCCCTCGTCCAGGCCAAGACCAGGCTGGTCGTACTTGACGCCGATGGTGATGGTGTCGCCACCGTCTCCGTTGTCGTCACCGCTTCCGGTGCCGCCGACATCGGCGGTGCCGCAGGCGGTCAGGGCCAGGGCCAGGACGGCGGCGCCGCCCAGGGCGGAGTTGATACGACGGGCTCGCATGTGGGGTACCTCTTCCTTGTACGTGCGAAGAACGCGAAGATCTCGGGAAACCTAGTGGGTCAGGATCTTCGACAGGAAGTCCTTGGCCCGGTCCGACCCGGGGTTGGTGAAGAACTCGTCGGGGGTGTTCTCCTCGACGATCTGCCCGTCCGCCATGAAGACGACCCGGTTCGCGGCGCGGCGGGCGAAGCCCATCTCGTGGGTGACCACGACCATGGTCATGCCCTCGCTGGCGAGGTCGGTCATGACGTCGAGGACCTCCTGGACCATCTCGGGGTCCAGGGCCGAGGTCGGCTCGTCGAAGAGGAGCACCTTCGGGTTCATCGCCAGCGCGCGGGCGATGGCGACGCGCTGTTGCTGTCCGCCCGAGAGCTGCGCGGGGTACTTGTGGGCCTGGTCGCCGATCTGGACGCGGTCGAGCAGTTCCATGCCCCGGGCTTCGGCGTCCGCCTTCGACTTGCGGAGCACCTTGGTCGGACCCAGGGTCACGTTCTGCAGCACGGTCTTGTGCGCGAACAGGTTGAAGGACTGGAACACCATGCCGACGTCGCTGCGCAGCTTGGCGAGGCCGCGCCCCTCGGCCGGCAGCGGCTGGCCGTCCAGGGTGATGGTGCCGGAGTCGATCGTCTCCAGCCGGTTGATCGTGCGGCACAACGTCGACTTACCGGACCCGGACGGGCCGATGACGACTACCACCTCGCCGGAGTTAACCGTCAGATCGATGTCGCGGAGCACGTGCAGGTCGCCGAAGTGCTTGTTGACGTTCTCCAGCACGACGAGAGGAGTTGAGGTCATGCATCGGAACCTAATGGCTCCATGTTGCCGTGTCATCACAAAAACGCTGCCTGGCTCGGGCAGTAGTGGACTTGTTACGGCGTGATCTGCGGAAAAGTTATGTTTCTCGATGCATGGGTTCGCTGTTGTCGCGCTGAGTGGCGGTCCCGTTCTCCAGAGTCTCATGTGCGGTCTTCCGCGGTGGGGTCAGGGGGTGCGGGAACGGGCGTCCTGGACGCGGGCGCGGACGGGATAGCCTGGAACGGTGAGCCAGAGTCGTACCTACCAAGTGCGGACCTACGGCTGCCAGATGAACGTCCACGACTCCGAGCGCCTCTCCGGTCTGCTGGAGGACGCTGGGTACGCGCGCGCAGCCGAGGACACCACCGCAGACATCGTCGTCTTCAACACCTGTGCGGTCCGGGAGAACGCGGACAACCGCCTCTACGGCAACCTGGGGCACCTGCGTCCGGTCAAGGACGCCAACCCCGGTATGCAGATCGCCGTGGGCGGTTGCCTGGCGCAGAAGGACCGCGGGGAGATCGTGCGCCGTGCGCCCTGGGTGGACGTGGTGTTCGGAACCCACAACATCGGCTCCCTGCCGACCCTGCTGGAGCGTTCGCGCGTCCAGCGCGAGGCGCAGGTCGAGATCGCCGAGTCGTTGGAGCACTTCCCGTCCACCCTGCCCAGCCGCCGTGAGTCCGCCTACGCGGCCTGGGTGTCGATCTCGGTCGGCTGCAACAACACCTGCACCTTCTGCATCGTGCCTGCACTGCGCGGCAAGGAGAAGGACCGGCGCCCCGGCGACGTGCTCGCCGAGGTCCGCGCCCTGGTCGAGGAGGGCGTCACCGAGGTGACCCTGCTGGGGCAGAACGTCAACGCCTACGGCAGCGAGTTCGGCGACCGGCAGGCGTTCTCCAAGCTGCTGCGCGCCTGCGGTGAGATCGAGGGGCTGGAGCGGGTCCGTTTCACCTCCCCGCATCCGCGTGACTTCACCGACGACGTCATCGAGGCGATGGCCCAGACCCCCAACGTGATGCCGCAGTTGCACATGCCGCTGCAGTCGGGCTCCAGCAAGGTGCTCAGGGACATGCGCCGCTCCTACCGTCAGGAGCGCTTCCTGGGGATCGTGGAGAAGGTGCGCGCGGCCATGCCGCAGGCCGCGATCACCACGGACATCATCGTGGGCTTCCCCGGTGAGACCGAGGAGGACTTCGCCGAGACCCTGCACGTGGTCCGTGAGTC
The DNA here is from genome assembly GCF_014651695.1 of Nocardiopsis terrae. GTDB lineage: Bacteria > Actinomycetota > Actinomycetes > Streptosporangiales > Streptosporangiaceae > Nocardiopsis > Nocardiopsis terrae. Next base: position 50,856 of record NZ_BMXJ01000010.1, on the reverse strand, counting down.
CCGGTTCGCGATGGCGTTCACCTTCCAGTACTCCAAGCGCCCCGGGACCCCGGCCGCCACCATGGAGGAGCAGGTGCCGCCGGAGGTGGTCAAGGAGCGCTACCAGCGGCTGGTCGCCCTCCAGGACCAGATCTCCTGGGAGGAGAACCAGAAGCTGGTCGGCCGCGAGGTCGAGCTGATGGTCTCCGAGGGCGAGGGGAAGAAGGACGGTGAGCACCGCCGTCTTTCCGGCCGCGCCCCCGACAACCGTCTCGTGCACTTCGCCGTGGGTGACTCCGGGGAGCCGCGGCCGGGCGACATGGTCACCGTCGAGGTCACCTATGCCGCCCCGCACCACCTGGTCGCCGACTCCGGGGTCCGGAATCTGCGCCGTACCCGTGCCGGGGACGCCTGGGACGCCCGTCAGGGGCGGCCGGTCCAGGTGAGCAAACCGGACGTGCTGTTGGGCATGCCCGGGGTCGGGGTTCCCGAGGAGCAGCCGGCCCCCGCGGGCGGTTGCTGCGACGCCTGATCCGCTTGTCCGCCCAGGCCCGATGCCGGGCCTGGGCGTTCGGTGCTCAGGCGCCCAGGCGGACCGGAAGACTGTCCAGGCGCGCGGTACCGGGAACGGAGGAGCGCACCGGCTCCCGTCCGGGGACCAGGGCCAGGTCCGGGTAGGCGGACAGCAGCGCTCCGAGGACGACCTCTCCCTCCTGCCGGGCGAGGGCGGCCCCCAGGCAGTAGTGGAGGCCGTGTCCGAAGCCCACGTGGGCCTCTCCCGGCCGCCCTCGGTGCCGGGTGATGTCGAAGCGGTGCGGCTCGGGGTGCACGGCGGGGTCCCGGTTCGCTCCGGCCAGGGCCACGGCGACCCGCTCACCGGCGCTCACCCTCGCGCTGTCGAGCTGCACGTCCTCCGCCGCGTACCTGGCCCGGGCCACGACGGCCGTCCCGCCGTACCTGAGCATCTCGTGCACCGCTGACGGCAGCAGTTCCGGCGAGGCCTTGAGGAGTTCGAGCTGTTCGCGGTGTTCCAGCAGGGCCAGGGTGCCGTTGCCGAGCAGGTGCGCGGTGGTCTCGTGGCCGGCGAGGACGAGCGTGAACACCAGGGTGACCAGTTCGGTTTCGCTCAGCCGGTCGCCGTCCTCGTCACGGGCCCGGACCAGGACGCCGAGCAGGTCATCGTGCTCGCTCGCCCGGCGCTCACCGATCATCCGCTTGATGTGGTCGATCATCCGGCCGAGCACGTCGTTCATCCGGGCGGGGTTCGCGGGGTCGAAGTTGCTGAGGGCGTGGCTCCACGACCGCCATGCTTCACGGTCCTCGACGGGGACGCCGACAAGGTCGCAGATCACCGTGATGGGCAGCGGGTAGGCGAGGTCTTCCATGAGGTCGACGACCCCGTCGCCGTCGGCACGTGCCGGGAGGCCGGCGAGCAGGTCGGCGGTGATCCGCTCGATGCCCGGGCGCAGGTCGTTGACCCGCCGCGCGGTGAAGGTGCGTGAGACCAGCTTGCGCAGCCGGGTGTGGTCGGAGTGGTCCTTGTCGAGGACGGTTTCGGTGAGATAGGTGATCAGGTCCTGGTGCACCCCCATGGCGCGCATGGCGTCGGAGCGCTTCGCCTGCGTCCTCGCCTGTTTCACGTTGGCGGGGTCGACGACGAACCGCCGGTCGCTGAGGATGGCGCGGACGTCCTCGTCCCCGACGAAGAGGAGTGCCTCCATGGTGTCCAGGAAGAGGACCCGGGCGGCCCCGCCCTCCTGGCGGATCCGTTCGATCACCCCGTAGGGGTCCGTGGCGAACTCCGGCGAGCGCAGGTCGATGGGTGCGTTGGTGCTCATGTGCCCCTCCTCGGAGGTCTACGTGGTGCGCTTGACGCGTTTCTGTTCCTCGACCTCGTCGATGATGCGCCGTTCCAGGCCGGTGAAGATCTCGATGACCCTCGGTCGGGCCGCGTCGAGGGCCTCGGGTGACGCCTCGGCCTCCAGGAGGGGGCGTACGCTCTGGGCGATGAGTTCGGCGCGGGTCGCGAGTGCGGGGACCTCCTGACCCTGTTCTGCCAGGACCTGTTCGGTGGTCATGTGGCCGGTGATGATGGCCGTGTAGGCGTAGAACTGCTCCTCGAAGGGCCGGTCCCGGCGTAGGACCCCGTGTTCGCGCAGGTGGTCCCAGTACGCGCGGATCGTTCTCCACCGGAGCTCGACGATGTCGCCGAGCAGGACGTGGGCGTCGTGGGAGAGCCTCGCCAGCGAGCCGGGGGCGTCCACGAGCATCGACCTCAGGACCGGTTCCCGCGCCTGGAGCAGGTACAGCCTGCGGGCCAGTTCGCTCGGTCGGACGGCCTCGCGGTCCTCGTGCATGGCTCGGACGATCTCGCTGATCACCCCGGTCTGGGCCCGCATCACCACGGTCAGGAAGAGCAGTTCCTTGGTGGTGAAGTGCAGGTAGACGGTGCCCTTGCCGACGCCGGCGCGCCGGGCCACGTCCCCGACGGTGACCTTCCGGGGCCCCAGCGCCACCATGAGCTCCTCCGCGGCGTCCAGGATGTGGTCGGCCCGCGACGCGCGTTCGGCGGCGGACCTGTCGGTGAACGGGGGCACGTACGGCTCCTTCGGTTCGGCTGCGGCCGGCGGTGGCTTCCACCAGCGTTGACGCGAAGACCATATCCACACCTCCGTTCCGGGCCGATCGCCTGACTGTGCGCCTGACCGTGTGACCAGATTTCAAAACTGGTCACACAGTCAAACCTAGGTCAGGGGGTAGCCCCCGGGCAAGGCGGGTAAGGCTGATCTGTCCGGAGGGACAGGTATAGTCTCGCCCCTGTGTTGATCGCTGCCGCTGTGTGTCCCCATCCGCCCGTGCTGTTCCCCGAGGTCGCCCAAGGGGCCGCACCGGACCTGGAGGCCCTGCGCGACGCCTGCGACCGGGCCGTCGGAGGACTCGGTGCCAGCGGGGCCGACCGCCTGTACGTGGTGGGCCCGGGGCCGGGGGAACGCCGCCACGGCCGCGACGCGGGGGGAGGCCTCGACGACTACGGGGTCGCGCTGCGGGTGGGGCCGAGACCGGGTGTCCTGGATCTGGCGGCCACGGCCGGCCGTTGGCTGGCCGAACGCTCGGGTCTGACCCCCGACGGCTACCAGGAGGTCGCACCGGAGACCGCCCCGGAGCGGGCGGCCGAACTCGGAGCCGCACTGGCGGGGGAGGGGGACCGGGTCGCGCTGCTGGTGATGGGGGACGGCAGCGCCCGCCGGGCCGAACGCTCACCCGGTTACGTGGACGAGCGCGCCCTCCCCTACGACGATGCCGTGGCCGAGGCCCTGGCCGAGGCGGACGCCGCGCACCTGGCCGGGCTCGAACCGGCGCTGGCCCGGGAGCTCATGGTCGCCGGGCGCCCCGCCTGGCAGGTCCTGGCGGGTGCGGTGGGGGAGCGCCCACTCACCGGTGACCTGCTCGCCTACGAGGCGCCCTACGGGGTGGGCTACTTCGTGGCCGCCTGGTCCTGAGCCCGTCGGCTCCGGGGCCGCCCGGAGGCCGTCCCCTCAGCGCTGGGAGTCCGGCAGCAGGGTGGCCACGTCCACCAGGGCCTCGCCCGGGTACTCGTTCCTGCCGGCCAGAGCCGACTCCACCTGCGCCATCGCCCGCTCCAGCAGGTTGGGTGCGTCGTAGGGCAGCCACCGCACCCTGGGGTCGCGGCGGAACCACGACTCCTGGCGGCGGGCGAACCGGCGGGTGGCCTGGGCGGTCTGCTCCCTGGCCTCGGCCGGGGTGAGCTCGCCGTCGAGCTGGGCGAGCGCCTGGGCGTATCCGAGGGCCTTCGAGGCGGTGCGCCCCTCGCGCAGCCCCTGTTTGTCCAGGCGGCGGACCTCCTCCAGCAGCCCCTGGTCCCACATGCGCTCGACCCGCAGGTCGATGCGCTCGTCCAGTTCGGGGCGCGGGGCGGTCAGCCCGAGCTGCACACACGGGTAGTAGGAGGTGTGGTCGGGCAGGTTCGCGGTGAACGGCTGCCCGGTCAGCTCGATGACCTCCAGCGCGCGGACGATGCGCCGCCCGTTCCCGGGCAGGATCGTCCGGGCGGCCTCGGGGTCGGACTCGGCCAGCCTGGCGTGCAGCAGTCCGGGGCCGATGTCGGCCAGTTCGGCCTCCAGCCGGGCGCGCACCCGCGGGTCGGTGCCGGGGAACTCCATGTGGTCCAGGACCGCGCGTACGTACAGCCCGGACCCGCCCACCAGGACGGGGATGACGTCGCGGTCGGCGCAGTCCTCCACCCTCTCCCGGGCGAGGGTCTGGTAGCTGGCCACGTCGGCGGGTTCGTGCACGTCCCAGATGTCCAGCAGGTGGTGGGGCACGCCCCGGCGCTCCTCCTCGGAGAGCTTGGCGGTGCCGATGTCCATGCCCCGGTACAGCTGCATGGAATCGGCGTTGATCACCTCGCCGCGACGACCGGTCCGTTCCTCCAGCCACTCCGCGAGGTCGACGGCCAGGTCCGACTTGCCCACAGCGGTCGGGCCCACGACCGCGATCACCTTGATCATCCCTCCAGCGTAACCACGTCGCGGCCCGGTCGGGCCCGTACCGGGTGAGAAACGGGTGGGAATCGGTCCGCGCGGCCGCAGGGACGCGCGGACCGGGGCCGGGCGGTGGCGGCCGCGGGCGGCGGCACGGGAGAAACGGCCCTGGGAACAGGGCCTAGGATGGTCACCATGCGATTCGCCAAGGGCCACGGAACAGAGAACGACTTCGTGATCCTCCCCGACCCCGAAGGGGAGCTCCAGCTCACGAAGGAGACCGTCCGGCTGCTGTGCGACCGCCGGGCTGGCATCGGCGGCGACGGCATCCTCCGGGTGGTGCGCACGCGCGCGCTCGGCGAGACCCTCGCCCCGGCGGCCCGCACGGCCGAACGCCCCGAGTGGTTCATGGACTACCGCAACTCCGACGGAAGCGTCGCCGAGATGTGCGGCAACGGGGTAAGGGTCTTCGCCCACTACCTGCGGCACGCCGGGCTGGTCGAGGGCGACCGTTTCGAGGTCGGTACCCGGGACGGAGCCAAGGGTGTCGTGGTCGAGGCCGACGGCGACATCACCGTGGACATGGGTCGGGTGGAGATGCAGGGCACCTCCTCCGCGAAGCTCGCCCGGCAGGCCGTGCACGGCTCCCAGATCTCCGTGGGCAACCCGCACCTGGCCTGCGAGGTCCAGGGACCGGTCGCCGACGTCGACCTGAGCGAACCGCCCGAGCTGGACGCCGAGGCCTTCCCCGAGGGAGCCAACGTCGAGGTGTACACCGAGGTCGCCCCCGGTGTACTGGAGATGCGCGTGTACGAGCGCGGCTCCGGCGAGACCCGCTCCTGCGGGACCGGCATCGTCGCGGCCGCCGCCGCGGCCGCCCCCGAGGGGGAGGAGTCCACCTGGCGGGTGCGTGTGCTCGGCGGCGAGTGCACCGTCTACCTGGACGCCTCCGGGGCCCGGCTGAGGGGCCCGGCCACCATCGTCGCCGAGGGCGGGACCTCCCTCCTCTAGAGCCGTCGGGCCCCGCTACCGCCGCCCCGGCCGAGCAGCGGATCCGGGCCCAGGCCGCGCAGGGAGGCGTCCAGGAGTTGCGCGGTGTGGGTCACCGCGACCGGCGAACCCGCACGCTCCATCGCCGAGGCGATCTGCAGCGAGCAGCCGGGGTTGCCCGACACCAGGAGCCGGGCGCCGGTCGAGGCCGCGCCCCGGGCCTTGCTCTCGCCCAGCTCCTCGGCGGCCTCTGGCCTGAACAGGTTGTACACACCCGCTGACCCGCAGCAGACCTCCCTGTCGGGCAGCTCGGCCAGCTCCAGCCCGGGGATCCGCCGGAGGAGCTCCCGGGGCTGACGGGTGACCCCCTGGCCGTGGGACAGGTGGCAGGCGTCGTGGTAGGCCACGCGCAGCGGCACCGGGTGTCGCGCGGCGCGGGGGCCGAGGTCCACCAGGTACTCGGTGAGGTCCACGACCTTGGCCGAGAGCGCCCGGGCCCGGTTCGTCCAGGCACGCCCGGCACCCGCCTCGGCCAGGGTCCGGTCGAAGTGCTTCATGCCGGATCCGCACCCGGCGGAGTTCACCACGATCCGCTCCACCCGGCGGGTCTCGAACACCTCGATCATCCGTTTGGCCAGGTCGGCGGCCTCGGCGATCCTCCCCGAGTGGCCCGAGAGCGCACCGCAGCATCCCTGGGAGCGCGGGACCACCACCTCGCAGCCCTCCAGCGCCAGCACCCGCGCGGTCGCCGTGTTCACCTCGGGGAAGAACGCCCCCTGCACACAGCCCACGAGCAGGCCCACCCGGGCACGCCGTTCGCCGACGGCGGGTACGAGTTCGGGCAGCGGGGGCGGCGGAGCCGACAGCCGCGGGGCGACGCGTTCCATGGCGGCCAGGGCCGGTGAGATCCGCTCCAGCAGACCGGACCTGCGGACCAGCGAGGAGGCCCCGCTGGCCTGGTAGGCGCGCAGCGGCCCGCGGAGCGCCCGCAGCCGGGACCGGTACGGGAAGAGCGAGAACACCGTCGCGCGCAGGGCCCGCTCGCCGAGCGGGCGCCGGTGTTCGGTCTCCACCCGGTGCCTGGTGTGCTCGATCAGCGCGTCGTAGGCCACCCCCGACGGGCACGAGGACACGCAGGCCAGGCAGCCCAGGCAGTTGTCGAAATGGCCCACCGCGGTTTCGGTGAGCACGTCCTCCTCGTGCATCTGCGCCATCAGGTGGATGCGCCCGCGGGGTGAGTCCATCTCCTGGCCCCACAGCACGTTGGTGGGACAGGTCGGTAGGCAGAACCCGCAGTGCACGCAGTCGTCGAGCAGGTCCCCGAAGGGCCGCTCGGGGCCGGGTTCGGGGTCGGTTGGTCGATCGGTCACGGGACCCTCCCTGAGGGCGCTCGGCGGATGGTTCAGATCCCGCCCGCGAAGCGGCCGGGGGACAGGCGGTGCCCTGGGTCGAGGGAGTCCTTGACCGCCCGCATCAGCGACAGCCCGGGCACCTCGCCCCACAGGTCCACACCGGCCGCCAGGACGTGCGGTTCGGCGCGCAGCAGCACCGCTGACCGGCCGGTGCCGGCACGGGCCCGCTCCAGGACCGCGGCCACCGCCCCAGCGGAGGTACCAGGGGGAAAGGCCAGGTACAGGCAGCCCGCGGGCACGGACGCGGTCCCGCGGACGGAAGCCCCGAACCCGTCCCGGGCCAGACGCCCCAGGCCGCTGGCGAGGTCGGGCAGCTCGGCCGGGGGTGCCAGGACCCGGATCAGACAGCCCTCGGCGGGGAGCACGCCCCAGTCCCCGGGCAGCTCCTCGGCCACCTCCGTCTCACCGCCCAGCGCCCGGGAGGTCTCCCCGACCCGGGACACCAGGCCCTCCGGGGTGCCCTCCAACACCACGACCAGCCGCCCCGGTCCCTCGGCGGGCCGGTCCAGTTCCACGGCCGAGGGCACCACCGCGGTTCCGCGCAGCGCGGCCAGGGCCCGCTTCGCCCGGGAGTCGGAGGGCATCTCCGCGCTCACCACACGGACGGCCGCCGGGAGCGGGTGCAGGCGGAACGCGGCCGCCGTGATCACCCCGAGCGTGCCGTACCCGCCGGTGTGCAGCTTGGCCAGGTCGTACCCGGCCACGTTCTTGACCACTCGGCCGCCGCTGCGGGCCACCGCCCCGTCGGCGCGCACCACCGACATCCCGATCACCAGGTCGCGCAGTGCTCCGGCGAGCAGCCGACGCGGGCCGCTCGCCCCTGTCGCCAGGGCTCCGCCCACCGTGCCGCCGAGACGGACCGGGTCGTAGGACAGGCGTTGTCCGGCGGCGGCCAGGACCCGCCCGAGTTCGGCCAGCGGGGTGCCCGCGCCGGCCTCCACCACCAGGTCACCGGCGTCGTGGTCGATCCAGGACAGCGCGGAGGTGTCCACCAGCAGGTCCAGGGAACGGGGCGGCGCGCCCCAGGCCAGACCGGTTCCGCCCCCGCGTGCGGTCACCGAGAGTCCGTTCCGGTGCGCGGCGGTCATCAGCGACGCGAGCGCCCCGGTGCCGGCCGGGCACGCCACGTGCGCCGGCACGACCCCGCACACGGCGTCATCGGGGGTCCCCTCCCGCAGAGTGTGTTCCTTGGCGTCCAGGTCCCGTCTCACCCTCGGCCCTCCCGGCCCGCTTGCGGTCGTACTCCTGTGTCGGCGGTGTCGGCCACGGTGTCCTCCTGGGCGGAGCCGTCCGGTCAGAACTGTTCGGCATCGCCGGAGGCCACCAGCGGGTGTACCCCCGTGCGTACCTCGGGCCGTTCCCCGCACAGGCGCGGGGTGGGCAGCAGTTTGTCCGGGTTGGCGATCCCCTCGGGGTCGAAGGCCCGCCTGAACAGGTCGAAGGTCTCCAGGGAGGTGTCGTCGTACATGCGCGGCATCTTGCACGCCTTGTCCACCCCCACCCCGTGCTCGCCGGTGATCGACCCGCCGTGTTCGATGCACAGGTCCAGGATCGCCCCGGAGACCTCCTCGGCGCGCTCGGCCGCGCCGGGTTCGGCGTCGTCGAACAGGACGAGCGGGTGCAGGTTTCCGTCACCCGCGTGGAAGACGTTGGCGACCCGGATGCCGCTTTCGGCGGACAGGGAGGCGATCCGGCCCAGCATCTCGGCCAGGGCCGTGCGCGGCACGACCCCGTCCTGGACGATGTAGGCGGGGCTGATCCGGCCCACCGCGGCGAAGGCCGACTTGCGTCCCTTCCAGATCAGCGCGCGCTCCTCGGCGCCGCTGGCGGTACGCGTCCCGAAGGAACCGCTGGCCGCGCAGAGTTCGGTGACCCGCCGGACCTGGGCGTCGACCTCCGCGGCCGGTCCGTCCAGTTCCACCACCAGCACCGCCTCCGCCCCCGCCGGGTAGTCGCAGGCCACCGCGGCCTCCGCGGCCTCGACGGCCAGCGCGTCCATCATCTCGACCGCCGACGGCAGTACCCCGGCGGCGATGATCGCGCCCACCGCCTCACCGCCGGCGTCCAGGGAGGTGAACGCCGACAGCAGGGTGACGGTCCTCTGCGGGGACCGGGTCAGGGAGACGGTGACGCGTGTGGCCACGCCCAGGGTGCCCTCGGACCCGACGAACGCTCCGAGCAGGTCGTAGCCGTGTGCGCCCGGGGCCTTGCCGCCGAGTTCGACCACCTCGCCCGAGGGGGTGACGATCTCCAGTCCGCGCACGTGGCCCGCGGTGAACCCGTACTTGAGGCAGTGCGCACCGCCGGAGTTCTCCGCGACGTTGCCGCCCACCGAGCACACCTGTTGGCTGGAGGGGTCGGGTGCGTAGTGGTAGCCGTACGGTTCGGCGGCGCGGGTGATGTCGAGGTTGGCCACGCCCGGTTCGACCACCGCGCACTCGTTCTCCGGGTCGATCTCCAGGATCCGGCGCATGCGCGAGGTGACGAGGAGGACGCCTTCGGCGTGGGGGAGCGCCCCGGCTGACAGGCCGGTGCCGGCGCCGCGCGGGACGTAGGGGACGCCGTGTTCAGCGCACAGCGAGATGACGTCGCGGACCTGGGCGGTGGTGGTCGGCATGGCCACGACGCCCGGGGTGGACCGGTGGCGGGTGAGGCCGTCGCTCTCGTACGTGCGCCGTTGGGAGAGGTCGGTCAGGACGCCGTCCTCACCGCAGATCCGGCGCAGTCGGGGGACCAGCGCGGCCAGGGCCGCGGGCGTGCGCACGAGATCGTCGGGTGTGCGGCGTGCGGTCGTGGCCATGGGTGCCTCCCTGGTTCGGCCGGGGAGCGGCACCGGGTCCGTTCTCCGGTTGCGACCTCGCACAGGGACCGTACGACCGCGCCCCCTGCCGAAGCAAGGGGCGCGGTGAAAGCAGGCTTCCGTTTCGTGAAATCGTCCGGGTTGGCCGCCGGACGCTTCCCCGGTTCGGCTACGGCATGCGCTCGTAGGCGGGCAGGGTCAGGAAGTCGACGTAGTCGTCGTCCAGGGCGACCTCGGTGAAGAGCTCGCTGGCCTGCTTGTAGAGGTCCTCGTTGAAGTTGTCGCCGAGGTCCTGCCGGATGGCGGCCAGCTCCTCGCCGATGATCTGCTTGACCAGTTCGGCGGTGACCTTCTCGCCGCCGTCCAGGGTGACGTCGTTGTGCAGCCACTGCCAGATCTGGGAGCGGGAGATCTCGGCGGTCGCGGCGTCCTCCATGAGGTTGTGGATCGCCACCGCGCCGTTGCCGCCCATCCACGCCGCCAGGTACTGGAGGGCGACGTTGATGTTGCCGCGCAGGCCGGCGAGGGTGACGCCGCCCGGGGTCCGGTCCACGGAGAGCAGGTCGGCGGCGCTCACCTCGACGTCGGGGCGCTGCTTGTCGATCTGGTTGGGCCGCTCGCCCAGCACGCCGTCGAAGATCTCCTTGGCGATCGGCACCAGGTCGGGGTGGGCGACCCAGGAGCCGTCGAAGCCGTCGCCGGACTCGCGGGACTTGTCGTCGCGCACCTTGGCGAAGGCGTTCCGGTTGACCTCCTCGTCCCTGCGGGACGGGATGAAGGCGGCCATGCCGCCGATGGCGTGGGCGCCGCGCTTGTGGCAGGTCTTGACCAGCAGCTCGGTGTAGGCACGCATCATCGGGGCGGTCATCGTGACGGCGTTGCGCTCGGGCAGCAGGAACTTGCGGCCGCGGGTGCGGTGGGTCTTGATGAGGCTGAAGAGGTAGTCCCAACGGCCCGCGTTGAGGCCGGCCGAGTGCTCGCGCAGCTCGTAGAGGATCTCCTCCATCTCGAACGCGGCCGGGATGGTCTCGATCAGGCAGGTGGCGCGGATGGTGCCGCGGGGGATCTCCAGGCGCTCCTGGGCCAGCACGAAGATGTCGTTCCAGAGGCGGGCCTCGAGGTGGCTCTGCATCTTCGGCAGGTAGAAGTACGGGCCCTTGCCCTTGGCGATCTGACGCCTGGCGCTGTGGAAGAAGTACAGGGCGAAGTCGACGATGCCGCCGCTGGTGCGCTCGCCGTCGACGAGGACGTGCTTCTCGTCCAGGTGCCAGCCGCGCGGGCGGACGACGATGGTGGCCAGCTCGGAGTCCTCCTTGAGGGCGTAGGTCTTGCCCTGGGGGGAGGTGAAGTCGATCTCGCGGTCCAGGGCGTCGCGCAGGTTGAGCTGCCCCTGGATCATGTTCTCCCACAGCGGGGTGTTGGCGTCCTCGAAGTCGGCCAGCCACACCTTCGCGCCGGAGTTGAGGGCGTTGATCGTCATCTTGCGGTCGGTGGGACCGGTGATCTCGACGCGGCGGTCGGTGATGCCCGGGGCGGGCGGCGCGACCTTCCAGCTGTCGTCCTCGCGGATGTGCCTGGTCTCGGGGAGGAAGTCGAGGTCCTCGCCGGCCGCGATCTGGGCCTCCCGGGTCCGTCGGGCGGCCAGCAGCTCCTGGCGGCGCGGCTCGAAGGTGCGGTGCAGTTCGGCGACGAGCGCGAGGGCGTCCTCGGTGAGGATCTCGTCGAATCGTTCGTTGAGGGGGCCGGTGATCTCAACCCCGTGCTTGGCGCCCATGGAAAACCTTCCGCGATACGAAACAAGCTTCTGGTATGTGGAAGTGAAACTACTATCTTGATGTCGAGCGGTCAACGTCACTCGTGGTGTCAGTGACGTGCAATTTTTCCACAGGGGCAAGCCCAGGAAAAGTTCTTCTGGAAATATCGAGATTCTTTGGCCTTGGTGCTGATTTGTGCGTAACCATGCGATGCTCCGGGTGGTGGCCTGTGTCACGCCCCCTGCGATAATTAACGTGCCTTCACCCGGGCGAGGTGCCACCATCGACCCCAGGGGCTCCCTCCGCGGCCGCACGCCCTGCCGTGCGGCGGCCGGCGGCCACAGAGGACGGGTGCCGGACCGCCGCCGCACGCGGTGGACGGGGAAGAATCACGACCGCGACAGCGTTGACCCACCTGGAGGGATATGAATACAGCTGACACCCACGGAAGCGACCGCGCGGGCCACGTGGCCCGCGGGCAGGACGCGTTCCGTGAGGCGAACACCGTCGGGGACGGGGTCCACGCCGACGACGCGTCCCGCGAGGCCGCGGCTACCGACGGCGACCGCTACGAGGACCCGGGCAACGCCCCCGACCAGGGTGAGATGGAGCTGGCCGAACGGCACGCGCTCCGTCGCGTCCAGGGCCTTTCCACCGAACTCACCGACGTCACCGAGGTCGAGTACCGGAAGCTGCGCCTGGAGCGGGTCGTCCTCATCGGCGTCTGGACCCGGGGGACCCAGTCCGAGGCCGACAACTCACTGACCGAGCTGGCCGCCCTCGCCGAGACGGCGGGAGCCCTGGTCCTGGAGGGACTCACCCAGCGCCGCGCCAAGCCGGACCCCGCCACCTACGTCGGCAAGGGCAAGGCCTCGGAACTGCACGACATCGTCGAGGCCACCGGTGCCGACACCGTCATCTGCGACGGCGAGCTCACCCCGGGCCAGCTGCGCCAGCTGGAGGACGTCGTCAAGGTCAAGGTGGTCGACCGGACCGCCCTGATCCTCGACATCTTCGCCCAGCACGCCCGCAGCAGCGAGGGCAAGGCCCAGGTCGAACTCGCCCAGCTCAACTACCTGCTGCCCCGACTGCGCGGCTGGGGCGACTCCCTGTCCCGGCAGGCGGGCGGCTCCGGCGGCGGTTCCGGCGGCGGCGTGGGTCTGCGCGGCCCCGGTGAGACCAAGATCGAGACCGACCGCCGACGCATCAACGACAAGATGGCCAAGCTGCGCCGTCAGCTCGCCCACATGCGTACCGCGCGCGAGGTCAAGAAGGACGTCCGCCGCACCCGCGAGGTGCCCTCGGTGGCGATCGCCGGGTACACCAACGCGGGCAAGTCGAGCCTGCTCAACCGGCTCACCGGAGCCGGGGTGCTGGTGGAGAACGCACTGTTCGCCACCCTGGACCCGACGGTCCGCCAGGCCCGCACGCCCGACGGCCGCGGCTTCACCCTGAGCGACACCGTCGGTTTCGTCCGACACCTGCCGCACCAGCTGGTGGAGGCGTTCCGCTCCACCCTGGAGGAGGTCGCCGACTCCGACCTGATCCTGCACGTGGTCGACGGTTCGCACCCCGACCCCGAGCAGCAGATCAGCGCGGTCCGTGAGGTGTTCGCCGAGATCGAGGCCGTCGACGTGCCCGAGCTCGTCGTGGTCAACAAGGTCGACGCCGCCGACCCGGACACGCTTCGCGCGCTGCGCACCCGCTACCCCGACCTGGTCGAGGTCTCGGCCCGTACCGGCCAGGGTGTCTCCGAACTGGTCACGGCGTTGGCGGAGGCGCTGCCCGAGCTCGCCAAGGAGGTGCACGCCCTCGTCCCGTACTCGCGGGGCGACCTCGTCGCCAAGGTGCACGAGGACGGCCGCATCCTCAGCGAGGAGCACACCGGGGAGGGCACGGCCCTGCACGCCTTCGTCCCGGCGCTGCTCGCCGCCAAGCTCGACGAGTACACGCCCAGCGGCGTCTGAGCCGGGGCGGCGGCCCGGAGGCCTGACGACGGTTCCGGGCCCGGTCCCCACAGGGAGGACGGTCCGCCCGTGCGCGGTCCGTGACGGTACACGGCCGGGGCACCCGCGGGTGCCCCGGCCGTGTCGTGTTCGGGCAGGGTCCGCGGGCCCCGCCCCGGGTGGGACCGACCCGGTTTCATGTTCTGGGGATCCACTCCGATCTGCGGTTCGGAGTCCGAAGGAACAGCTCAGCGCGGGTCAGGGTGGCCTTCATCACTCTGCGGCTCTGTGAATTTCGGCTGGGAACGCTCGCATTCGTCCCCTCGGGGAGGTGTACACGGAGTCTGCGAATGGACTACGGTTTTGGAGCACTGGCCGACAGTGACCGCTGTCCCCCTGAGGCTGACGCGAACCCCCACTGTCACGGCACCGCGAGGCGACCCCGGGTCGCTCACGGCCCTGTCGGAATCGCATCCAGATACGAGGTCGCCATGCCCGCCCGTGCACGCCACGCCGCTGCCCCGCACGTGTCGCAGCGGAACTGACCGGCGAGGGCGGACCACCCCATGACGGTAGTACTCCTCACCAACATCGGTCGGCTGTGGACCGGGAACGAGCTGCTCACCAAGGCCGCCCTCCTGATCGACAACGACCGCGTCGCCTGGGTCGGCCCCGCGGCGGAGCTTCCCCAGCGCATCCCCGGTGTGATGGAGGACCTCACCGAGGTGGACGAGGTCGTCAACATCGGGGGCGGCCTGCTCACCCCCGGTCTCGTCGACGCCCACTGCCACCCCGTCTACGCGGGCGACCGGTACGCGGAGGTCAACATGTGGGCCCAGGGAGCCACCCGGGCCGACATCTTCGCCGCGGGCGGGGGCGTGTCCACGACCGTCACCATCACCAGGGGGACCGACCCCTGGACCCTGTGCAACGCCGTCCGTGAACGGCTGCGGCACTGGGTGCTGTCCGGCAGCACCACGGTGGAGGCCAAGACCGGTTACCACCTCACCCGGGACGGCGAGCTCGCCGACGTACGCCTGCTCCGTTCCCTGGAGGAGGAACCGGGCATGCCGCGCCTGCACGTCACCTTCTTCCCCGCACACGGGGTCCCGCCCGAGTTCTTCGGTCGTCCCAAGGAGTACGTGAGCACCGCGGCCTCCTGGCTCAGCGACGCCGCCATGGCCGGCGCCGACGGGGTGGACGTCTACTGCGACAACCAGCAGTTCACCACCGAGGACGCCCACATGCTCCTGGGGGTGGGCCAGTCCGTGGGGTTGCGCACCACCATGCACGCCTGCTCCCGGCCCCGGCACGGGGCCGTCCGGATGGCCGCGGAACTGGGCTGCTCCTCGGTCGACCTCGTGCACGAGGTCGACGACGAGGACCTGCTGGCCCTGGCCGCCACCCGGACCCCGGTGGTCGCCTGCCCCACCACCGCCCTGCACGAACGCCGCACCCCGCCGGTGCGCGCGCTGCTCGACCACGGCGTGCCGGTGGGCCTGGGCACCGACCACAACCCGGGCCAGTCCGGCACCACGTCCATGCCGCTGGTCATCTCCCTGGCCGTCTCGATGTTCGAGATGACCGTCCAGGAGGCACTCAACGCCGCCACGGCGGGCAGTGCACACGCCCTGGGCCTCAGTGACCGGGGCATGATCACCCCGGGCAGCCTGGCCGACCTGGTGCAGTGGGACGCCGACCACGAAGGCGCCTTCGCCTGGTCCATGGGCCTGAACGCCCTGCGGGTATGGCAGGGCGGCCGCACGATCCGCTGAGGAACGGCGACGGCCGCACCGCCGCCCGGTGACCGGAGCGGCCCGGAACAGTCAGCGGGTGCCGCGGGCCCGGGCGATCTCGATCACCGCGCGCTCCAACGCGTATTCGGGGTCGCGTCCGGCGCCCTTGATCAGCGCGTCGGTCTCGGCGATCACCTCCATCGCCCGTCGCACCCCGGCAGCGTTCCAGCCCCGGGCCTGCTGGCGCAGAGTACGCAGCTTCCACGGCGGAACCTTGGCGCGTTTGGCCAGCTCCGCCTCGCTCATCCCCCGCGGCGGCTGGGCGGCCACCGCGATCCCGCGCACGGCGCCGGCCAGCGCGCTGTTGACCAGTACCGGGGCGGTACCCACCGCCAGTGACCAGCGCAGTTGCTCCAGGGCCTCGGGCAGGCGTCCCTCCACCGCCCGGTCGGCCACGCTGAACCCCGAGGCCTCCGCCTTGCCGGAGTGGTACCTGGCCACCGCGGCCGCGTCCACCCGGCCCTCGGTGTCCGCGATCAACTGGGTACAGGCGGCGGCGATCTCGCGCAGTTCGGTACCGACCGCGTCCACCAGCGCCTGGGCGGCGTCGGGGGTGATCTGTCGTCCGGCCGAGGAGAACTCGCCCTTGACGAAGGCGACCCGCTCGGGGCCCTTGGTGGGTCCCTTGCAGTCCACCCGCCGGGCGCCCGCCTTCACCGCGGCCTGGAGCAGCGCCTTGCCCTTGGCGCCCCCCGCGTGGGTGAGCACCATGTACACGTCGTCGGCGGGGTCCTTGAGGTAGTCGGTGACCGTCGCCGCCAGGTCCTTGACCAGGTCCTGGGAGGAGCGGAGTACCACCACCCGGCGGTCGCCGAAGAGCGAGGGCGAGGTGACCTCCACCAGGGTGGACAGGCCTACCTGGGAGGGGACCAGGTCGTGGACGTCCACCTCGGGTTCGGTCTCGCGGGCCGAGGCGACGACGGCGGCCACGGCCCGGTCGACGAGGAGTTCCTCGTCGCCGACGATGAGCGTGATGAGGGCGGGTGCAGGCATACAACGAGGATGCCACGCCCCACCGACCGGGCGGTGCCCGAACAGCGGGCCGGGGCGCCGGACCCTCCGGCGCCTTCCCCGGGCCCACCGGTCCGCAGACCGGCGTCCGGTGCCCGCCCGGTGTCCGGTGTCCCGGGAACGCTCCCCGACCGGGTGTTCAGCGGTCCGGTTCCGCTTCCGCGCCGCGGACCGCCACCCGGACCGGGCCGCCCAGGACGGCGACGTCACCGTCGCGGTCGGTGCGGGCGTTCACCCGGGCGGTCCGCTCCAACAGGTCCCAGGTGGAGGGGGCGGGGTGGCCGTGGCGGTTGTCCCTGCCCACGGACGTCACCGACACCGCCGCCCCGGTCGCGGAGAGGAAGTCCGGGTCCTGGTCGCCGGCGCCGTGGTGGGGTGTGGTCAGCACCGTCACCGACAACAGGTCCGGCTCCGGTCCGTGCAGCAGCCTCCCCTGCGCCTCCTGCTCGATGTCACCGGTCAACAGCACCGACATCTCCGGGCCGTCGGCCCGGACCACCACGGACGTGTCGTTGACCGAACCGGTGAACCCCGCCTCCGGCCAGAGCACCCGCAGCAGCCACGGTCCCACCCGGAACCGCTGGCCGCGCTCGGCGGCCGTCAGCGCCACCCCCTCCTCGGCGAGCAGGCGGCCCACCGGGCTCCGCCCGAACCCCTCCGGTGCCAGCGCGGCGGACACCGTCCGGTGCCTCAGCACCCCGGGCGCACCGTCGACGTGGTCGGCGTGGTCGTGGCTGAGCACCAGCAACGGGATCTCGCGCACCCCCAGGCGTTCCAGGCAGCCGTCCACCGGTTCCGGCTCCTGGCCGACGTCGAACACCACCGCCTCACCGGGCCCGGAGGACAGCACGAGCGCGTTCCCCTGCCCCACGTCACAGGCGAGCAGAACCCACCCCGGCGGCGGCCACCCGCCCGGCACGCACCGGGCGGCCAGACCGAGCACCAGAACCGCCACGGCCGCGGCGGCGACCACCCGGCGCAACACCCCACGGGTCAGCAGGAACACCGCCACCACCGCGGCCAACAGCAGGGCGCCCGCCACGTCCGAACGCCAGGGCAGCGCTCCGTACGGGACCCGCGCCCCGGTCTCGGCCACCACGGCGATCCAGGACACCCCCAGCCCGGGTAGGTGCACCAGGGCCGCGGCCCCCTCCGGCCACACCGCGGCCAGTGCCGCCAGCGCGGACCCCGCAACGGTGACCGCCGCCACCACGGGCGCCGCCAGCACGTTGGCCGGGACCGACACCCAGGACACCTCTCCGGAGAGCAGCACCAGGACCGGGGCGACCGCCACGTGCGCGGCCACCGCGACCGCGAAGGCCTCGGCCACCGGTGCGGGGCAGCGCGAGGACCACGCCCGGGTCCAACCGGGCACGAGCAACAGGATCCCCGCGGTGGCCAGAACGGAAAGCGCGAAACCGTAGGAGGCGGCCAACCCCGGCGCCACGAACAGCACCCCGACCACCGTGGCGCACAGGGCGCCCAATCCTGCGTGCGCCCGACCGCTCGCCAGCGCCAGCAACCCCAGAGACCCCATGAACGCCGCCCGCACCACGCTCGGCTCCGGTCGGCACACCAGGACGAACACCCAGATCATCAGCGCACCGCCCAGGACCGCGCACCAGGTGGGCGCGCGCGTCCACCGTGCCGCACCCAGCACGAACCCGGTCAGGATCGCCAGGTTGGCTCCGGAGACCGTCAACAGGTGTGTCATCCCGGTGGCCCGGAAGTCCTCGGCCGTGCTTTCCGGCAGCGCCGACACGTCACCGAGGACCAATGCGGGGAGCAGTCCGCGTGCGGGCTGCGGGAGTTCCGCCGTCGCCTCGCGCAGACCGGACCGCACTCCGGCGGCGAAAACCTGGAGCCGACCGGGGCCGCGGACCTTCTCGGGAGGCCCCCGGACCGGGACCAGAGCGGCGGTCAGGCGGTCGCCGTCCGCTTCCAGGAAGGCCCCGCGCGCCTCGAAGGACTGACCGGGCAGCAGGTCGGCCCAGCCCTCCCCGGAAGCCAGGACCACCACCGGCGCCCGCGAGGCGTCCGCCCGGCCGTCCAGCCGGACCCACTCGGTCCGGGCGGGGACCACCCACTCGGCCCGGCCCGGGCGCGGCATCCCGGCCCTGGGCCGCGGGTCGGCCGACACCACCGCACGGAAGAGCGCGTCACCGCCCCGGCCCGCTGCCTCCGCCGCGGCACTCGACACGGTCCGGTGCACATGGGCCCCGGCCACCGCGGCCACCGTGGCGCAGCACGCCAGCGTCGCCGCCAGTGCCAGCGCGGGGACCTCCCACGGAGGGCGTGCCGCGAAGAACGCCGCCAGCGCGCCGCAGGCCGCCAGCCCGGCGCACAGCCACGCCAGCCACGGTGGTGCGGCGAGCGCACCGAGCGCGGCCAGCCAGGCAGCGGCGGCCGGCAGGAGCAGTCTCAGATCGGGCGGCCGTTCCAGGCCGTGGGCGTCGGTTCCCAACCAGGCCACCACGGCGGCTCACCCCACCGTCACGTGCGGTTCGAGCGTCCTGAACGTCTTCTCCCCGATCCCGTCCACTCCGAGGAGGTCCTCGACGCTGGAGAAGGAACCGCCGAGCGACTCCCGGTGGGTGAGGATCTGCTGTGCTCTCTTCTCCCCGATGCCGGGAAGCGTCTCCAGATCGTTCTGTCCGGCCAGGTTGAGGTTGACCGGTGGGCCGGCGCCCGGCGGGCCGCCGCCCGGACCGCCCTCCGGCTGGGGGACGCCCACCAGGATCCGCTCGCCGTCGGTCAGTGATCGGGCCAGGTTGACCAGGTCCAGGTCGGCGTCGGGCAGCGGTCCGCCCGCCTCCTGGACCGCGTCAGCCACCCTCGAACCGGAGGGCAGCGTGTACAGCCCGGGTTCGGCCACTTCGCCGCCGACGTGCACCACCACCTCCCCGCCGGTGTCCCCGCCGGTGCCGCCACCGGTTCCGGGCCCGGTCGGCGCGGGCTGGCCCGCCCCCTCACCCTCGTCGGCCGGTCCGTCCGTGCTCTGGTCGGCCGGGGCGGACCGGGTGACCGGTTCGGGGACCGTCACCTCCTCGGGGCGCTCACGCAGCGCCCAGAAGGCGACCGCCGCGGCGAGCAGGCCCAGCACCAGCAGGGTCACCACCGACCGCCGGGACAGGGAGGCGCGGGCACCCCACCCGCGGGCCACCCGCTCCAGGAGGGGGACGGCTGCCTCCGGACCCAGCTCCGTGTACCCGGAGGGCGGCCGCACCGGTTCGCGAGCGCGCCGGTGCCGTTCTCCCGAACCCTCTTCCGGGGTCTGCGCCTCGGCCGTCCCGGGTGTGGTTCCGTTCCCCTCCCGGACCGGCGGGGCCTGCCCCGTCCTCTGGTCCTTCTCCGCCTTCCGGACGTCCCCGCTCCCGGGCGGTTCCCGCCAGGGGCTCCGCACCGGAACCGTCTCGTCCCGGGGTTCTTCGAGGCGGTAGGGGGCGGCGGCCTCTTCGGCAGCGTAGGGCGCGCGGGGGACGGGGACCACGGGGCCGGGTTCGCAGCGGGGGCGGGTGACACGGGCACGCAGCCGTCCGGCGGCGGGGGAGGAGTCCAGGCCGAGCGAGCGGAGCCGTTCTTCGGGGGCTGACACGGGAGGGTGGCGCCGTGACCGGCGCGAAGCGGTCATGACACCAACGCTAGAGAGCCGACGACGCTCTGTCACCGGCTGTTTCCGTACCTGTGGACAACTCGCGGCGAGGACCGACGGGCCGGGGCTCGCGGGTGTGCGGGGCCGGTACGCGGGTCCGGCGCGCACCCGCGGAGACCGACCCCGGACACACGGAAGGGTCCGGTCCCCGCGGGACCGGACCCTCTGAGCCGTGTGCTCGGCGCCCCTAGGCGGCCTGAAGCTCCTGCAGGCGCTTGGCGATCGCGCTCTTGCGGTTCGCGGCCTGGTTCTTGTGGATGACGCCCTTGCTGCTGGCCTTGTCCAGGGCGCGAGCGGCCTCACGCTGCGCGACGGTGGCCTGCTCGACGTTCCCGGCCTCGGCGGCCGCGCGGAACTTCCGGATGGCCGTCTTCAGGGAAGAGCGCACCGCCTGGTTGCGGACACGAGCCTTCTCGTTCTGCCGAATGCGCTTCTTCTGCGACTTGATGTTCGCCATGCGAAAACGTGCTCCAGTTACTGTGATCATCGCGTCGGTCGGACAGGCGGCTCATCTCATGGGCAGCCGTTCCATGAGAGGCCTGCGTGGGCGCCGACGCAGGGTGTGTGTGAGTCCACAGGGCTCAAATTCGAACGTGGAAGTCCGAGACACGGACTTCTCAGTATGCCGTACCGATCGGACTGCTCGGGCCCCGGGCACCACGTCCGGCCCCTCCGGGCCACACGCCTTCGCGTGCGGGCCGGGCGCTACCGTACTCCGCGCCTCCGTCGCCCCGGGCCCGAAGGGCGCGGCACCCGTCCCTGCGGCCCGGACGCGTCGGCCGTCCGTGCACCTACGGCGCCAGCCAGGCTGTCCGGTAGGCGGTCAGGTCCTCCGGCTCCGCCTCGTCCACCAGGTACAACGCCACACCCAGGGTCATCGTGTCGGGCACCTGCGCACGGGACACACCCAGCCGTACCGCGGCGATCGCGGTGAGCGCGGTCTCGTGACCGGTCGCCGGCCCCCACCGCTCGCTGCTGTAGGCCGGGACCCCGAACCGCACCGTCACGTCCTCACGGGTGCGCAGCGCCGTCACAGACTCGGTCACCTGCCGCACCATGAACCCGCCGTACATCCCCGCCACGGGCATGCCCGCGTCCACCCCGGGCAGCACGACCTCGTCCGCGTACTCGGTCACCCGCTCCAGGTACCCCTTGGACCAGTACTTCTCCTCGCCGCCGACGACGAAGGAGGGCACCCGCCCGCCCGGCACCAGTTCCACGTGGTGGGCCCGGACCGACAGCACCGGCTCCGCGCCCAGTTCCTCCCGCACCGTCTCCATGAGAGCGGGCAGCGAGGGGTCGTTCACCGTCACCGGGCGGATGTCCAGGTGCACCCCGGCGAACCCGTCCGCCCCCACCTCGGCGATCCGGGGGGCCAGGGCCGCCCGCGCGTCCGCGTCGAACCGGTCCCGGACCAGCGAGGAACCCGACTCCACGTGCCGCAGCCACGCCAGCGCCCGCACCTCGGGAAACTCCGTTCCCAACCACGCCAGCAGGTCACCGGTGCCCGGTACCCGTTCGACGCCGCCGTTCCCGGCCACCTCGCCCGCGTACACGTACAGGGTGTTCACCCCGCCGGTACCCAGCAGCTCCTCCAGCGCCTCCGTGTCCTCCCACGAACCCACCCACGCCGCGTCCGACCCCTGGGAGGCTGCCCCTTCCCCGGGGGTTCCCGAGTACTGGTAGGTCAGTAGCGCGCCCGCGCCCACCAGTACGACCAGGATCGCCGCCAGACCGGCCAACAACCGCTTCAGAAGCCACTTCACCTGTACGCCACCCGTCCTCGTCCGGCACCCGCACAACCCGTTCCCGGCCCCGGGTCGCATAATCTGGACACGAGTCCCGCGCGTTCGCGCCCATACTGCCGTATCCGCACCGGCCCCAGCCGGTGAGGACGGTGTCGGCGCCGTGGGATGATGGACGATGCCGTGGGCGGACCCCCGGCAGGGCGGCGCCGCCACAGGCGCATCACGACCCGGACCCAACCCTGTGAACGGAGCACGGTGGCACAGCCGAACTGGACCGATCCTGCGCTGATCCGCAACTTCTGCATCATCGCGCACATCGACCATGGCAAGTCGACGCTGGCCGACCGGATGCTCCAGATCACCGGGGTCGTCGAGGACCGCCAGATGCGCGCCCAGTACCTGGACCGCATGGACATCGAGCGCGAGCGCGGCATCACGATCAAGTCGCAGGCCGTGCGGATCCCGTTCACCGCGCTGGACGACAGGACCTACACGCTCGACCTCATCGACACCCCCGGCCACGTCGACTTCACCTACGAGGTGTCGCGCTCCCTGGCCGCCTGCGAGGGCGCGATCCTGCTGGTCGACGCCGCGCAGGGGATCGAGGCCCAGACCCTCGCCAACCTCTACATGGCGCTGGAGAACGACCTCACGATCATCCCGGTGCTCAACAAGATCGACCTCCCCGCGGCCCAGCCCGAGAAGTACGCCGAGGAACTCGCCGGGATCATCGGCTGCGAGCCCTCCGACGTGCTCAAGGTCAGCGCCAAGACGGGCGAGGGCGTCGAGGAGCTCCTCAACGAGATCGTCAACCAGATCCCCCCGCCCGTCGGCGAGGCCGACGCCCCGGCCCGCGCGATGATCTTCGACTCGGTCTACGACACCTACCGCGGCGTGGTCACCTACGTGCGGGTCGTCGACGGCCACCTCAGCCCGC
Source organism: Nocardiopsis terrae (assembly GCF_014651695.1). Lineage (GTDB taxonomy): Bacteria > Actinomycetota > Actinomycetes > Streptosporangiales > Streptosporangiaceae > Nocardiopsis > Nocardiopsis terrae. The sequence continues at coordinate 28,329 of NZ_BMXJ01000010.1, read as the reverse complement.
GTGAGCGCATCCAGATGATGTCCACCAGGGCCTCCCACGAGATCCTGGAGATCGGGGTCAGCTCGCCCGAGCCGACCAAGAGCAAGGGCCTGGCCGTGGGCGAGGTCGGCTACATCATCACCGGTGTGAAGGACGTGCGCCAGTCCAAGGTCGGTGACACGATCACCACCCTGAACAAGCCCGCCGGGGAGATGCTCGCCGGGTACCAGGAACCCAAGCCGATGGTGTTCTCGGGCCTGTACCCGATCGACGGCACCGACTACCCGGTGCTGCGCGACGCCCTGGAGAAACTCCAGCTCAACGACGCCGCGCTGGCGTTCGAGCCGGAGACCTCCGCCGCCCTGGGCTTCGGTTTCCGCTGCGGTTTCCTCGGCCTGCTCCACCTGGAGATCACCAGGGCCCGCCTGGAGCGCGAGTTCAACCTCGACCTCATCTCCACCGCGCCCAACGTGATCTACCGGGTGGACATGGAGGACGGCGCCGAGCACGTGGTGACCAACCCCAGCGAGTTCCCGGCCGGCAAGATCGAGGCGATCTACGAGCCGATGGTCAAGGCCACCCTGCTCAGCCCCTCCGACCACATCGGCCAGATCATGGAGCTGTGCCAGGACCGCCGCGGCGAGCTCCAGGGCATGGACTACCTCTCCGAGGACCGCGTCGAGATGCGGTACACGCTCCCGATGGCCGAGATCGTCTTCGACTTCTTCGACGCCCTCAAGTCCCGGACCAAGGGTTACGCCTCCCTGGACTACGAGCCCATCGGTGAGCAGCAGGCCGACCTGGTCAAGGTCGACATCCTCCTCCAGGGTGAGCCGGTCGACGCGTTCTCCGCGATCGTGCACAAGGAGAAGGCCTACGCCTACGGGGTCGAGATGACCAAGAAGCTGCGCGAGCTCATTCCGCGGCAGCAGTTCGAGGTGCCCGTCCAGGCCGCCATCGGTGCCCGGGTCATCGCCCGTGAGAACATCCGCGCCATCCGCAAGGACGTGCTCTCCAAGTGCTACGGCGGTGACATCAGCCGTAAGCGCAAGCTGCTGGAGAAGCAGAAGGAGGGCAAGAAGCGGATGAAGATGGTCGGTCGGGTCGAGGTGCCCCAGGAGGCCTTCATCTCCGCACTGTCCACGGACAGCAGCATCTCCGAGGACAAGAAGAAGAAGTAGTGCCCGGTCCCGGGAGGCGATGCCTTCCGGGACCGTGACCGCACACGAGGAGGGGCGCCCCGCAGGGGAGCGCCCCTCCTCGTCGTTTCCGGTGCGGGCCCCGGTTCAGGTCGGGCCCCGCCCCCGGCTATCCCTTGACCGCTCCGGAGGTCAGGCCCTCGCTGATGTAGCGCTGGAGGAACCAGAACACGATCAGGGTGGGCAGGGACAGCATCAGCGCGCCCACCGCGAACATCCCGAAGTTGGCGTTGCGCTGGGAGTCCACCAGTTGGTAGAGGCCCAGGCCCAGGGTCTGGGACGCGGTGTCCCGCAGGAACACGCTGGCCATCAGGAACTCGTTGATGGTGTTGATGAACACCAGCAGCGCCACGATCGCCAGCACCGGGGTGACCAGCGGCAGCATGATCCGGAAGAACACCTGGGCGTGTGTGGCCCCGTCCATCTGGGCCGACTCGTCCAGCTCCCGGGGCACCGTGTCGAAGAAGCCCTTCATCAACCAGGTGTTGATGCTCAGGGCGCCGCCGAGGTAGACCAGCAGCAGGCCCCACCGGGTGTCGAAGCCGATCACCGGGTAGACCTCACCGATGTTGGAGAACATCAGGTAGATCGCGACGATCGCCAGGAACTGCGGGAACATCTGGATGACCAGGAGGCCGATCAGACCCACCCTGCGGCCCTTGAAGCGCATCCGGCTGAACGCGTACGCGGCCAGTGCCGACAACAGCACGGTGACGGCCGCGTTGGTCAGGGCGAAGAACAGCGAGTTGGCGTACCAGGTGGTGAAGGGCGTGTTCTGGAACAGTTCGCGGGCGTTGGCCAGGCTGGCGCCGGTCGGCCACAGCTGTGAGCTGCTCAGGGTGCCGACGGGGTTGAGCGCCGCGGAGACCACGAACAGCACGGGGAAGACCGCGAAGGCCGCGACCACCCACATGACGGCGTGCCGCCAGCCCAGGCGGCTCAGCCACAGGGTCAGCCGGGTGCCGGTCGAACGCTGGTAGACGGGCCTGACGGCGACGTCGGGAGCGGTCATCGGTCCACCTCCTGGAGGGCTTTGGTCCGGCTCAGGCTGATCACCGAGGTGACCGAGACGATGAGGAAGATCATCACCGACAGCGCCGCCGCGTACCCGTACTGGGCGGTGGCCTCACTGAACGCCAACCTGTAGGTGTAGGTGATGAGCAGGTCCGTGGCACCGCCCGAGGCCGTCCCCTCCGCGCCGAACGGTCCGCCCCGGGTGAGCAGCCACACCGCGTTGAAGTTGTTGAAGTTGAACGCGAACGTGGCGATGAGGATCGGTGCCATGGCGACCATCAGCAGGGGCAGGGTGACGTGCCGGAACGCCTGCCAGGGCCCTGCGCCGTCCAGCTGTGCGGCCTGTCCCAGTTCCCGGGGGATGGCCTGGAGCGCCCCGGTGGCCACCAGGAACATGTACGGGTAGCCCAGCCACACGTTGGCCAGGATGACCGCGGCCCGGGCCGCCCACGCGTCCCCCAACCAGTCCACCTGGAGGCCGAGCATCCGGTTGAACAGGCCGAAGTCCGCGTTGAACATGTCCCGCCACAGCAGGTACATGGCCAGGGAGCTCATGGCGTACGGCAGGACGACGAGGATCCGGTAGACCACCTTGCCGCGCATCCTCGGCACGTGCAGGGTCAGGGCGACCGCGAGGCCGAGCACGAACACCAGGAACGTGACCGACGCGGCGAAGGCGATGTTCCAGACCAGGGTGCTGAAGAACGACGCGGCGAAGGTGGGGTTGAGCAGGAAACGGGCGAAGTTGTCGAACCCGACGCCCACCTGCCAGCCCTGGGCCAGGCGCTCGCCGTCCTCGCCGTAGAAGGCGCCGCGCTCGTCGTCGGCCGTGTAGACCTTCCCGGTCTCGCTGTCGGTGACGCAGTCGCAGGCCTCGTCGTAGGCGCGCTGGGCGTTGCCCTCGAAGGCGCTGGACAGGCCGCTGGAGCGGATACCCGAACCGTCGCCGGTGGGGACCGCGAAGTCCTGGAGGTCGTCGCTGCGCGCGTTGACCTGGCTGGGCGTGAGGAGGGTGTAGCCGAAGGCGTCGGTGACCTTGCCGGACGGGCCGACCTCGGCCCGTTCGAGTTCGCTGAGCCCCTCCTCGGTACCCGCGTAGGCGTCGCCCTCGGAGTCGGTGAGCAGGAACACCAGCTCGCCCGACTCGGGGTCGCCGGTGGTGGCCACGGTGAGCACGTACTCCTCGGAGTCCTCGCCGCGGACCACCGAGTACGCCTCGATGGAGGAGATGGCCTGTTCCTTGGAGCCCCGGTGGCCGTCGCTCATGTTGGTCAGCGAGGTGCTCATCGTGTAGAGCACCGGGAAGATCTGGAAGGCCATCAGGAACAGCACGCCGGGGACCAGGTACTTGGCCGGGACGGTGCGTTTGGACAGGTAGACCCAGTAGACGAGGGCCACCACGGCCACGGCCAGACCGATGCCCCACCAGTTCCCCGCGGTGTAGAGGGGGAGGACGGCCCAGACGCCGAGGGCGGTGAACAGTCCGAGGAGGGCGATCTTGACCAGTTGGCCGGTGAGCGACCCGTTTCCGGAGAAACGGCCGCCGGGCAGCGCTGGGCGGGCGGGCGCCCCCTTCCCGGGGGCGCCCGCTGTGCCGGATCGGTTGGTGGCCACTACTACTGGCCGATCCGCTCGGCGATGGTGTCGTGGGCGGTCTCCAGCGCCTCACGGGCGTCCGCGCCGCCGATGATCTGGGCCTGGGCGATGCCCAGCGGTTCCCAGGTCTCACCCATCTCGGGGATGTTCGGCATCGGGACGCCGTTCTCCCCGGTCTCGGCCATCACGGCGATGTTGGGGTCGTCGGCGGAGACGCTCTCCAGGGCCTCGGTCTGCACCGGGGTGCGGGGGTCGGCCTCGTACAGGCTCAGGACGAAGTCGGAGTCGGTGACGTGGTTGACCACGAACTCCTCGGCGAGGGCGCTGTTGGCGCTGCCCTCGGTGACGAAGAAGGCCTGGTAGCCGATGTAGGGGGAGGCCGGGTCCATGCCCTCGAAGCCGGGGATGGCGCTGATCTCGTAGTCGATGTCGGAGGCGTTGGCGTCACCGATGGTCCAGGGGCCGGCGACGAAGAAGGGGGCGTCGCCCTCGAAGAAGAGCGAGGCCTCGTTCTCGAGTTCGATGGAGCGGCGCAGCACGCCCTCGCCCTCCTCGCCGTACTCGGCGATCTTCTCCATGGCCGCGATGGTCTCGTCGGTGCCGACCCCGAGGTCGTCGGGGTTCCAGTCGCCGTTCCCGTCCTGGCCGAAGAGGTAGCCGCCCGCGGAGGACATCAGGGCGTTCATCCGGTAGGGGTCGCCCTCCTGGCCCACGGCCATGGCCAGGACCTCGTCGACCTCACCGTCGTCCTTGAGCCGGGTGCCGACCTCGACGAGCTCCTCGAAGGTCTCGGGGGCGTCGGGCGCCAGCTCGGTGTTGCGCATCAGGAAGATGTTCTCCTGGGTGTAGGGGACACCCAGGAGCTGGCCCTCCAGCGACACCGCTTCGAGGGCGGTCGGGTCGATCGCGTCCGCACGGTCCGAGGGGAGCTCGATGGGCTGGACGGCGCCGTTGCGCATGAGGTTGCCGGTCCAGTCGTGCGCACCGATGAAGACGTCCGGGGCGTTGCCGGCCTGGTGGGCGTTGACCACGTCGCCCTGGATGTCGTCGAAGGAGACGTTCTGGACGTCCACCTCGATGCCGTTGGCCTCGGCGAACTCGGCGGCCGCGCTCTGGATGGCCTCGGCGCGCTCGGGGTCGGACCAGATGACGAGCGTGCTCTGCTCGGCGCCCTCGTCGCCTCCGTCCGAACCGTCGTTGCTGCACGCTGTCGCCATAAGTGCGATCGCGGCGATACCGGCGACCGCTGACGCGCTGCGGGATCTCATGGTGTCTTCCTTCCGGGAGGACTGTCGGAGGTCGTGCATGCGGTTCACCGGAGGAACCGGGTCCGTTACGGGCATGCTCGGTGATGTGACGTTAGCAATAACTTGCAGGCTTTGAAAGGCTTTGCAGTCGCTGTGGATAAAGATGTGGAAACACCCCGGAAACGGAAGGGTGATGGTTGTCCGAAGGTGCCGCGGCGGTTGCTCTGTGTGAGGGGAGTGCCTGCGCGCTCACGTTCTGGGGCCGGGACGCGGGGCGCCCCCGGGCCGCGGGCGCTCCGGGGTCAGGCTCCGGAGTCCTGCTCGTCGAAGCCCTCGATGATGATCCGCTCGGCCTCGGCCAGCGCCTCAGCGGGCTCAGCGCCACCGATGATATCCGCGCTGGCCTGCGAGAACGGACTCCAGACCGCCTCCATCTCGGGGATCGCGGGCATCGGCAGGCCGCCCTCGCCCGCGCGCTGGAAGGCCTCCAGGTTCGGGTCCTGCTCGGTGAGCATCTCCAGGGCCTCGTCCAGCGCGGGCACACGCGGATCGGCCTCGTACAGGATCACCGACAGTTCGGGGTCGTCCAGGAACACCCGGGCCAGCTTCTCGGCCAGATCCGGATCACTGGCCCCGGAGGCCACGAAGAACGACTGCACACCGATCAGCGGCCGGGCCGGGTCCCCCTCGGCGAACGAGGGCACCGGGTCCACCGCGAACGGCAGACCCGCCTCCTGGACCGCGGCCACACTCCACGGGCCGCTCACCAGGAACGGGGCGGCACCGGAGGCGAACAGGGAGGTCGCGTTGGTCGCGTCGGTGGACCGGCTCAGCACCCCCGAACCGTCCTCCCCGAGCTCCGCCAGCAGCTCGAAGGCAGCGATCGACTCCGGGGCGGCCACCCCCAGGTCCGCGGGGTCGGGGTCGCCCGAGGGGTCCTCGCCGAACAGGTAACCGCCGGCCGAGGTGAAGAACGGATGGATGTGGTAGGCGTCGCCCTCCTCGCCCACCTGGAGGCTCAGCGCCTGGTCCACGGCTCCCGAGTCCACCAGCTCCGTGCCGGTCGCCACCATGGCCTCCAGCGAGTCCGGCGTCTGCGGAACCAGGTCCGTGTTGCGCAACAGCGCCAGGTTCTCGGTGGCGTAGGGCACCCCGTGGACCCGGCCGTCGTAGCTGACCGCCGCCAGGGCTCCGGGGGAGAACAGTTCGGCGTCGTCCTCCTCCAGCCCGACCGGGACGATGGCTCCGGCCGACGCCAGTTCACCGGTCCAGTCGTGCGGCCCCACGAGCAGGTCCGGACCCAGGCCGGTGGAGTGCGCACTCAGGAAGCTGGCCCGCAGCTCCTCGTTGTCGACCACGATCACCTCCACCCGCCGGTTGACGTCGCGGGCGAACGCCTCGGCGAAGGTGCGCATGGCCTGGGCGCGCTCCTCGTCGGCCCAGATGGTCAGTGGAACGGAGGAGTAGTCGTCGGTTGCCTCGGTGGTCGAGCAGGCGGTCAGTGCGAGCACCAGCCCCACTGAGCACAGGGGGAGAAGTGACCTCATGGTTGGTCTCCAGGGGTGACTGGCGGGGCCCGGGGTCGCCGGGCGGGGAGGTGCCCCGCGGGTGGGTGGGGGAGTCGTGGTTCGTGCGGTCGGCAACGGCACGTTCGTCCGTGGCGGGCGCGGGCGGGTGCCGGACGCGAAGCAGGCCGGTCCGGCACCCGCGCGGGGGCGGGCGCCCCTAGGTCACACGCGCAGCCACACCGAGGTCTCGGCGGGCAGGGACAGCGTCCCCCCGGCCAGTTCGGCGCCGGGGCCGCTGGAGACCAGCACCTCCCCGGAGGCGGCCAGTTCGACCGCTGCCCCGGTCATGTTCACCGCGACCCGCACGCCCGGCTCGCGCTCGAAGTACAGAACCCCCTCCGGGGACTCCAGCCAGCTCATCGACCCGTCACCCAGGGCGTCCAGCTCGCGGCGCAGGCCGAGCGCGGTGGTGTACAGGTCCAGCGTCGAGCCCGGCACCCCGCGCTGGGCCGCGCGGGACAGGTCACCCCAGTACCCGGGGACCGGCAGCCACGGCTCGGTGCCCTCCGGGCCGAAGCCGAAGGGCGCGCTCCGGCCCTCCCACGGCAGCGGGACGCGGCAGCCGTCGCGGCCCCGCTCGGTACGGCCCGAACGTTCCCAGGTGGGGTCCTGGAGGGACTCCTCGGGCAGGTCGGTGACCTCCGGCAGGCCCAGCTCCTCGCCCTGGTACAGGTAGACCGAGCCGGGCAGGCCCAGCATCAGCAGGGTGGCCGCGCGGGCCCGGCGCAGCCCCTGCTCGCCGCCGCCGAAGCGGGTGACGTGCCGGGTGACGTCGTGGTTGGACAGCACCCACGTGGTGGTCGCGCCCACGGCGCCGTTGGCGGCCAGGGAGCCGTCGATCACCTCGCGCAGGCGTCCGGCGTCCCACGGTGCGGTGAGGTACTCGAAGTTGAACGCCTGGTGCAGCTCGTCCGGGCGCAGGTAGCGGGCCACCCGTTCGGCGTCCTCCACCCAGGCCTCGGCGACCAGGGTCCGCTCGCCCGGGTAGGAGGCGGCGATGCGCGACCAGCGGCGGTAGATCTCGTGTACGCCCTCCTGGTCGAAGTAGGGCAGCGAGGTGCTGCCGTCGAGCAGGTCGGCCTTGGCGCCCTCGTCGATGTCCGGCAGGGCCGGGTCCTTGACCATGCCGTGCGCGACGTCGATCCGGAACCCGTCCACGCCCCGGTCCAGCCAGAAGCGCAGGACGTCGTCGAACTCGTCGTGCACCTCCTGGTTGCTCCAGTCGAAGTCGGGCTGCTCGGCGTCGAACAGGTGCAGGTACCACTGTTCGGGGGTGCCGTCCTCGGTCTTGAGGCGGGTCCAGGCCGGGCCGCCGAAGATCGACTGCCAGTTGTTGGGCGGCTCGTCGCCGTCCGGACCCCGGCCGTCGCGGAAGACGTAGCGCGCGCGGGCGGCGCTGCCGGGCTCGGCGGCCACGGCCTCGCGGAACCAGCGGTGCGCGGAGGAGGAGTGGTTGGGGACCACGTCGATGATCATGCGGATGCCCAGGTCGTGGGCGGCGGTGAGGAGGGCGTCGAAGTCCTCCAGGGTGCCGAAGCGCGGGTCGACGTCACGGTAGTCGGCGACGTCGTAACCGCCGTCGGCGAGCGGCGAGACGTAGAAGGGCGTGAGCCAGATAGCGTCCACGCCGAGCTCCGCGAGGTGGGGGAGGCGCTCGCGGATCCCCGCCAGATCGCCCTCCCCGTCCCCGTTGGAGTCGGCGAAGCTGCGCACGTAGATCTGGTAGATGGCGGCCTCGCGCCACCAGTGCGACTGGTGCTTCATCTGCGGGGTCCTTCCCTGTCGCGTCTGCAAGTTCTTGCGCAAGATTACCGCCAACTTTCATCCCTGTGACGGTAATCTCGACTAGAGTTGCCCACATGGGTCCACGACTTGCCGACATCGCGCGGCACGCAGGCGTCAGCGAGGCGACGGTCTCGCGAGTGCTCAACGACAAGCCCGGCGTCGGCAGCGACACCCGCAAGGCCGTCCTGACCGCGCTCGACGTGCTCGGATACGAACGCCCCGCCAGACTGCGACAACGCTCCGCCGGCCTGGTCGGCATGGTGATCCCCGAACTGGAGAACCCGGTCTTCCCGATGTTCGCCCAGGCGGCCGAGGGCGCCCTGGCCCAGCGCGGGTACACCCCGGTGCTGTGCACCCAGACCCCGGGCGGGATATCGGAGGACGAGTACGTCGAACTGCTCCTGGAGCGCAACGTCTCCGGCATCATGTTCGTCTCCGGCAAACACGCCGACACCACGGCCTCACACGAGCGCTACCAGGCCCTGGTCTCCCGCCGCCTGCCGATCGTGCTGGTCAACGGCTACGCCGACTCCATCCCCGCGGCGTTCATCTCCGCCGACGACCGCGAGGCCGGGCACCTGGCCGTCAACCATCTGGTCGCCCTCGGCCACACCCGCATCGGATTCACCAGCGGCCCCGAACGCTACGTTCCGGTCCGCCGCAAGCTCCAGGGCTTCCACCAGGCCCTCGCCGAGCACGGCCTCGACGGCGACGGGCTCGTGGAACTCTCCCTGTTCGGGGTCGAGGGCGGCCACGCCGCCGCGAGCCGCCTCATCGAACGCGGCGTCACCGCCATGGTCTGCGGCTCCGACATCATGGCCCTGGGCGCCATCCGCGCCGCCCGCCAGCGCGGCCTGCGCGTCCCCCAGGACTTCTCCGTGGTCGGCTACGACGACTCCCAGCTGATCGCCTTCACCGACCCGCCCCTGACCACCGTCCGCCAGCCCGTGAACGCGATGGCCATGGCCGCCGTGCGCGCACTGTGCGACGAGATCGCCGGGCACCCCGTCTCGCACGCCGAGTACGTCTTCGACCCCGAACTGGTCGTCCGCGGCTCCACCGCCGCCGCCCCGGCGGCCCCCGTACCCGAACCCGCCCCCGAGGCCCGGGTGGACGCCCCCCCGCGCCGCGACCCCCAGAACGTCACCCCCGGACTCTGATCCCCGCTCCGGTCCGGGGCACGCCGTCGGGTCGGCGACACTGGAGGCATGCCATCCGTAGCCCTTGACGGTGAACCCGTGCCCCGGACCGGGGACCTCCCCGAACCCTCGCTCGCCCAGCTCGGGGAGCGGCCGCTCGGGTTCTACGTCCACGTGCCCTTCTGCGTCACCCGCTGCGGCTACTGCGACTTCAACACCTACACCGCCGACGAACTCGTCTCCCGGGACGGCACCGCCACGGCCTCACGTGAGACCTACGCGGGCCAGGCGGCGGCCGAGGTCGAGCTGGCCGACCGGGTCCTGACCGGCGACCGCCCCCGGGTCAGCACCGTCTTCGTCGGCGGCGGCACACCCACCCTCCTCTCACCCGAGGACCTCGGCCGGGTCGTCGGCGAGATCCGCGACCGCTTCGGCCTCACACCCGACGCCGAACTCACCACCGAGGCCAACCCCGAAACGGTCGACCCCGACTACCTGGCCCGTCTGCGCGCGGCCGGGTTCACCAGGGTGTCCTTCGGTATGCAGAGCGCACGGCCCCACGTCCTGCGGATCCTGGAACGCGGACACACCCCGGGGCGCCCCGAACAGTGCGTGAGGTGGGCGCGCCAGGCAGGGTTCGAGCACGTCAACCTCGACCTCATCTACGGGACCCCCGGGGAGAGCGACGAGGACTGGGCGGCCTCCCTGGAGGCCGCGATCGGAGCCGGGCCCGACCACGTCTCCGCCTACTCCCTGATCGTGGAGGAGGGGACCCGGCTGGCGGCCCGCGTCCGACGGGGCGAACTCACCGAACCCGACGACGACACCATGGCCGACCGCTACCTCATGGCCGACGAGGCCCTCGCCGGGGCCGGCTACACCCCCTACGAGGTGTCCAACTGGGCCCGCAGCCCCGAGGGGCGCAGCGCGCACAACATGCTCTACTGGACCGGCGGTCACTGGTGGGGCGTCGGCCCGGGCGCGCACAGCCACGTCGGCGGGACCCGCTGGTGGAACGTCAAGCACCCGGCCGCCTACGCCGCCCGCCTGGCCGCCGGGGACAGCCCGGCCCAGGCCCGCGAGGTGCTCACCGCGGCCGAGCGCCGCTTCGAGCGCGTCCTGCTGGAACTGCGCGTGGACGGGGGCTGCCCGCTGGACCTGTTGGACGCCCGGGGGCTCGCCGCCGCCGAACGCCTGGTCGGTGAGGGCCTCCTGGACGCCGGGGCGCACGCCGGGGGGCGCGCGGCGCTGACCCGGCGCGGCCGCCTGCTCGCCGACGCCGTGGTCCGCGACCTCACCTGAACGCCGGGACACGGACGAGGCCCTGGACACGGCGAAGGGGCCCGGCAGCATGCCGGGCCCCTCCGTTCCGTCACGCGCTGAGGCCTACTTGACCCAGCTGACGTTGAACGGGTAGCGGTACCACTCGCCCTTGTTGGCCGCGACCGCACCCAGGATGCCGAAGACGACCGCGCACACCCAGACCGCCAACTGCAGGAGCGCGCCGATGAGCACGATGTACAGCACGATCGAGACGATGTAGCCGATCAGCAGCAGGAGCTGGAAGTTCAGCGCCTGCGCGGCCTGGTCGCGGATGAACGGCGACTCGTCCTTCTTGATCAGGTACAGCACCAGCGGGCCGATGAAGCCGATGAGGATGCCGCTCAGGTGGCTGAGCAGACCCATCGTCCGCTCGTCCTGGTTCGGCTGCCCCGTGACGGCGGAGGATTCGCCGAAGCCGGGGCCGGGTGCGTAGCCGCCGTGCTGGCCGGGGTAACCGCCCTGGCCGGGAGGAACGCCGTAGCCGCCGGGCTGCCCGGGCTGCGGCTGCCCGTAGCCGCCCTGGCCGGGGTAGCCGCCCTGCTGCGGGCCTCCCGGGGGCGGCGGGTAGCCGCCGGGCTGCTGGCCGGAGTCGTACGGGCCGGGCTGGCCGCCTGCCGGGGGCGGGTAACCGCCGGACTGGCCCTGGCCGCCCTGACCGTAGGGATCCTCCGGGTTTGGACTGTTCGGATAGGACATGACGCTTCCTCGGTGTTGGGGGACTTGGTTCTACTTCAGGAGCCGGATACTCGCCGGATAGCGGTACCACGTTCCCTTGTTCGCTCCTGATGCTCCTATGACGCCGAAGACGATGGAAAGGATCCATACGAGGGCGATGAGCAGGTAACCGATCCAGGAGAGGTTAGGGAAGAAGATACCCAGACCGAAGAAGACCACGCCAGCGAACACGTAGGGGATCAGCATCGTGATCTGGAAGTTCGCCGCCTCGGAGGCGTGGTGGCGGACGAACGGGGACTGGTTGCGCTTGGCGAGGTAGATCGCGAGCGGCGGGAGCCAGCCGAAGCAGGCGATGACGAAACCGGACAGGTGGGCCAGCATCGCGACCAGAACGTCGTTGCCTCCGCCCCGGGCCGCCTGCTGGGGCTGCGGCTGTCCGTAGGCCCCGGGCTGTCCGTAGGGCTGCTGCGGGGGCTGGCCGGGCTGTCCTGGCTGCTGCCCGTAACCCGGCTGTCCGTAGGGCTGCTGCCCGTAGGGCGGCTGGCCGCCGGTGGGCTGTCCGTAGGCCGGTTGCTGCTGTCCCGGCTGCGGGGGCTGCTGTTGGCCGTAGCCGGGCTGCGCACCGCCGGGCTGTCCGTAGGGCTGCTGCGGGGGCTGGCCGGGCTGTCCCGGCTGCTGCCCGTAACCCGGCTGTCCGTACCCCTGCTGGGGCTGCTGCCCGTAGGGCGGCTGCCCCCAACCGGGCCGGCCGCCGCCGGGCTGTCCGTAGGGCTGCTGCGGAGGCTGAGCGGGTCGTCCCGGCTGCTGGGGGTGCTGCCCGTAACCCGGCTGGGGCTGTGGCCCCGGCTCCTGCGGCGGTTGCTGCCCCTGATCGTCGTCGGGGGACGGGGGGTTGGGCGGGGTCTCGCTCATGCTCTTCTCGGCTCCGCTGTTGATGGGCGTGTGCTTGTGCTGCCCGGTCCACCGGGCTGTACCGACGACCGCGGAGGGCCGGAGGCTGTTGCCGTCCGGCGGAACCGGACCACTGATCCGAGGCCCCGGCAGACGAAGCGGCGGGGCCAATCCTAGTGTTGCGGAGGGTGGGGGCCCGTGACGAAGTCGATGAGCTCCTCGACGCGCCCCAGCAACGACGGTTCGAGGTCTCCGTAGCCGCGGACCGAACCCAGGATCCGGCGCCAGGCCTCTCCCGTCTCCATCCGCCAACCGAGGGCGTCCACGACCCCCTCCTTCCAGGGGAGGCCGCGCGGTACCTCGGGCCACGCCGTGATCCCCACCGCACTCGGACGCACCGCCTGCCACACGTCCACGAAGGGGTGCCCGACCACGAGCACGTCCCCGCCCCGGACCCGGTCCGCGATCCGGCTCTCCTTGGAACCCGGCACCAGGTGGTCCACCAGGACCCCCAGCCGGCGCCCCGGACCCGGGGAGAACTCCGCCACCACCGCGGGAAGGTCGTCGACCCCCTCCAGGAACTCGACCGCCACACCCTCCACACGCAGATCGTGGCCCCAGACCTTCTCGACCAGTTCGGCGTCGTGCGCGCCCTCCACGTAGATCCGGCTCTCCCGGGCCGTGCGCGCCCGCGCACCGGTCACCGCGATCGAGCCGGAGGCGCTGCGCAGCGGGCCCCCGGGCGCGGCGGCCGGGCGCACCAGCGTCACCGGCTCCCCGTCCACCAGGAAGGCGGCCGGGCCCAGGTCGAACACGCGGCGGCGGCCGCCCCGGTCCTCCAGGGTCACCGCGGCCTTGTCCCAGGACACCACGGCCCCGCAGAAACTCTCGTCGGCGTCCTCCACGACGAGGTCGCGGCTGAGGGGTATCTCGCGTACCGCGCCCTTCCTCGGCCGTCGCCAGTCTCCCGCCAGAACGTCGCGGCCGTAGCGGCCGCTTCCCTTGGTAGCCACGGTGGTGCAGTCTACTGGCGGAGGGGTGCGAACCCCCGTGAACGGGTGGCGCACGTCGCCGCCCCGTCAGGGAAGAGGAACCGGCCCCCGGCGCGTTACTACCGACGGGTAGCAGTACGGGTTTGCGGTCGGGCATAGAATTAGCACTAAAGACCTTGGAGTGCCAGGAGGTGGCGAGTTGCTGGACGAGCGCAAGCTCGCGGTCCTGCGTGCCGTCGTAGAGGACTTCGTCAACACCAACGAACCGGTGGGTTCCCGTGCGCTGGCGGACCGGCACCCCCTCGGGGTCTCCCCGGCGACCATCCGCAACGACATGGTCGCCCTGGAGGAGGACGGGTACATCGCCCAGCCGCACACCAGCGCGGGGCGGGTGCCCACGGACAAGGGGTACCGGCTCTTCGTCGACCGGCTCTCCTCGGTCAAACCGCTCTCGGCGGCCGAACGGCGAGCCATCGAGTCCTTCCTCGGCGGTGCCGTGGACCTCGATGAGATCGTCGCCCGCACGGTGCGGCTGCTCGCGCAGCTCACCCGGCAGGTGGCGATCGTCCAGTACCCGTCGCTGACCCGGTCCTCGGTTCAGCACGTGGAACTCGTACCGCTCGGCGGCCAGCGCATCATGATGGTCGTCATCACCAACACCGGACGGGTCGAACAGCGCGTCATCGACGGGCTGGGATCGGCCAGCGAGAGCGTCGTCGACGACCTGCGCGCCATGCTCAACCGCGCCATCGCCGGAAAGCACCTCGGCGACGTACCGGACGCGGTTGAGGACCTGCCCGCGCAGGTGGCCCCGGAGGACCGCCCGGTCGCGGTCGCGGTCCTGTCGGTCCTGCTGGAGAGCCTCGTCGAACGCCGCGAGGAGAAGATCGTCCTGGCGGGCACCGCCAACCTCGCGGCCGTCGACTTCGCGGCCAGCCTGCGTGACGTGCTCGAAGCACTGGAAGAGAACATGGTCCTCATCCGTTTGCTGGGTGAGGCGAAGGATCCCTCTATGCTCACCGTGCGCATCGGCGCGGAGAACTTCCACGAGGGTCTTCGGTCCACCTCCATCGTGTCGGCCGACTACGGTGTGGGAAACCAGTCGCTGGCCAAGATCGGTGTGGTGGGACCCACCCGTATGGACTACCCAGGGACAATGGGCGCCGTCCGTGCGGTGGCTCGGTATGTCGGACAGATTTTGGCAGGACAGTAACTCAGTGGCCAGAGACTATTACCAGGTTCTCGGGGTGCGTCGCGACGCGTCCAAGGACGAGATCAAAAAGGCGTACCGGCGGCTCGCGCGCGAGCTCCACCCGGACATCAACCCGGACCCCGCCACCCAGGATCGCTTCAAGGAGGTGACCCAGGCCTACGAGGTCCTCTCCGACGAGAGCAAGCGTCGGATGTTCGACATGGGTCACGACCCCTTCGCCCCCGGTGGCGGAGGAGGCGGCGGCGCCGGAGGGTTCGGCGGCGCGGGCGGATTCGCCTTCGACGACATCATGAACGCCTTCTTCGGCGGTGGTCAGCCCGGCGGCCGGGGGCCCCGGGAGAGGGTTCGGCGCGGACGCAGCATCAAGATCCGCATCGAACTCGACCTCGTCGAGACCGCCTTCGGCGTCAGCAAGGAGATCACCTTCCCGACCGCCATCCTGTGCGAGACCTGCCAGGGTGAGGGCACGGCGGCCGGTTCGCACCGGACCACCTGCGAGATGTGCCACGGCCAGGGCGAGGTGTCCCAGGTCACGCGTTCCTTCCTGGGGCAGGTCATGACCTCGCGCCCCTGCCCGCAGTGCTCGGGCCAGGGCTCGGTCATCACCAACCCCTGCGGTGACTGCGCGGGCGAGGGCCGGGTGCGCGAGAAGGTCACCCGCACCGTCAAGATCCCCGCCGGGGTCGACGACGGCACCCGCATCCAGCTCGCGGGAGAGGGCGAGGTCGGCCCCAACGGCGGACCGCGCGGCGACATCATTCTCGAAGTCGTACAGAAGGCCCACCCGACCTTCGAGCGCCGCGGCGACGACCTGCACTGCACCATCACCGTGCCGATGACGGCGGCGGCGCTCGGCGCCTCCTTCTCCTTCGACACCCTTGACGGCACCGAGAACATCGACCTGCGTCCGGGTACCAACTCGGGCCACGTCATCACGCTGCCGGGCAAGGGCGTCACCCACCTCGACGGCGGCGGCCGGGGCGACCTGCGCATCCGTGTGGACGTGGAGACCCCGAGCAGGCTGGACGAGGAGCAGGAGGCCCTGCTGCGCAAGTTCGCGGAGTTGCGCGGAGAGGACCAGAACCCGGGCCGGTTCAGCCCCGGGCACGGCGGTTTCTTCTCCAAGATCCGTGATGCCTTCGGAGCCAAGTGACCCCGCCGGTCTTCCTGGCCGACACCGCGGCCCTGGCGGGTGACCGGATCCGGTTGGCGGGCCCCGAGGGCCGTCACGCCGTGGCGGTCCGGCGCATCCAGGCGGGCGAGACCGTCGACCTGTCCGACGGTCTCGGCCTGCGGGTGCGCTGCGAGGTGGCCGAGGTCGTCGGCAGGGACACCCTCGTGTGCCGTGTCGTCCAGCGCCGCAGCGACCCCGAGCCGCGGCCGCGGCTCACCGTGGTGCAGGCCCTGCCCAAGCGGGACAGGGGTGAACTCGCGGTCGAGATGATGACCGAGGCCGGGGTCGACGCCGTCGTCCCCTGGGCGGCCGAGCGCTGTGTCACCCAGTGGAGGGGCGAACGGGGGGCCAAGGCCCTGGCCAAGTGGCGGGCGAGCGCCCGGGAGGCGGCCAAACAGGCCCGCCGCGCGCGGATGCCCGAGGTCGCCGAACCGGCGGACCGCAAGGGTGTGGCCGCACTGCTCGCCGGGGCCGACCTGGCGGTGGTCCTGCACGAGGAGGGCGCTCGGCGCCTGTCCGATCTGCCCCTCCCGGAGGCTGCCGACGGGGCGGGGATCGTCCTGGTCGTCGGTCCCGAGGGCGGAATCTCCGACGCCGAACTGGCCGCCTTCGACGAGGCCGGGGCGGTCCGGTCCCTGCTGGGGCCGTCGGTTCTGCGCACCTCCACCGCCGGGGTGGCCGCCCTGTCGGTGCTCCAGGCGAGGACCGGACGCTGGTGAGTCGGGATCCGGCCGTTCCGGGCCCGGCACCCCGGTACCGGTTACCGCTCCAGGACCGGTAACGAGTTTCACCCTGACGTCGAAGAGCCCGCGGGATACTCTCCCGCGGGCTCTTCGACGTCGTTCCGTGTCGCCTCGGCGGACCGGGTCAGGGCCGACCGGCGCCGGGGCGACGCGGGTCAGTCGGAGCTGACGCTGCTCTCCTCCGACTCACCGCTGTCGTTGGATCCCCCGCCGTTGCCGCTGCCGGAGCCGCTGTCGGGCTCCTCCTCACCGCTGCCGGGGTCCTCCTCGCCCTCGTCGGGCTCCTCAGGAGTCTCGGTGGGTTCCTCGGTCGGCTCCCCGGTGGGATCGCAGTCCGCGTCCTCGGTCTGCTTCCCGTCCCGCTCGTCCCCGCTCTCGCTGTCGGTGGCGGTCGGGGCGACCTCGTCCTCGGGCGGGCAGGAGGAAGTCGACTCCTGGCCCTCCTCCTCGGCCGAAGCCTCGTCCTCGGGGCTCGGGGAGTTCTCGGCGGGCTGCCCGGGCTCCTTCTCCGGCTTGCTGGTACCGCTGGCGGAGTCCGTCGTCGGGGTGGGGGGCGTGGTGCTGCCGGCGTCCTCCTGGCTGGGCTCCGGCGGGGTTCCCGCGCGGTCTGCGCCGGCCGGGACGATCTCCAGGACCTGGTCGCGTACCTGGGGGTTCGCGATGACCACCGAGGCGGCGATCAGAGTCGCCGCCGCCACCGCCGCCGCGGGACGGAGCCACGGCAGCCTGAACCAGGCCGCGCCGCGTTGGCGCTCGGTTCGTTCGCGAATGAGGTGGAGACCCTCACCGGAGGGTGCGACCTCGTCGGCCTCGGCTCTGAGTATCTGACGGAGCTGGTCCTCGAACTCCGTCTCGTTCCGGTCGTTGGGGCTGCTCATGACGTCTGCTCCAGTACAGAGCGGAGGGCGGAGATGCCGCGTGACGTGTGGCTTTTGACCGCGCCTCGGCTGATGCCCATGGCGTCCGCGATCTGTGCCTCGGACAGGTCACCGTAGTACCGGAGCACGATTGCCTCTCGCTGACGGGTGGGTAGCTTACGCAGGGCCGCGATGACGGCCTCGCGTTCCAGAAGGTTCATGGCCCCGTGCTCGGCGCTGGGCGCGTCGGGCAGGGCCTTGGGGGCGTGCTTCTCCACGACCGCCCTGTGGCGCAGTACCGACCTGGCCTTGTTCACCACGGCCTGCCGGAGGTAGGAGAGGGCTTTGTTCGGGTCCCGGAGGCGACGCCAGGCGCCGTGCATGGCCACAAAGGCGTCCTGGACGACTTCCTCGGCGGTCGCGTGGTCCCGGACCAGTAGGGCGGCAAGCCGAACAAGTGGACGGTAGTGCTCCCGGTAGAGCTCCGTCACCGCGTGGTCAGCGTCCCACTCGACCGAGAGCGGCGCCGTGGTGGCACCAGCCACCAAGGTTTCTGTGGTCACATCAGTTCGACGCACACCCTTGTCGCGGGGTTTACGAAAGGGCATACCTCTTCTTTTCCAACTAGACGTGCGTTTGGATCCGAACACGCCGGACACGGCCACACGGCGGACGGCGCCGAAAATCTGGCGCGCACAGACGCAAACCCTACCGTGTCGGAACTCTCGGTCGTCAGGGAACGTGGATCAGAACGGTTGCGGAAAGGTTGAGGCTTCATCTCCTCGCCCGTCGACCACCTGCGGCATCATGGTCCCGGACAAGCCCGAGAAGCGGTGCCGCCAGGGTCGCGGCCCGTGCGACGGAAGGTGAGCGATGGTCGATCCCGACTGCCTTTTCTGCAAGATCGTCAAGGGGGAGGTGCCCGCGGAGATCGTCCGAGAGGGGGAGCGCACGGTCGCCTTCCGCGACATCAACCCCCAGGCGCCCACCCACGTCCTGGTCATCCCGCGCGAGCACCACGCTGACGCGGCGACTGCGGCGGCAGCCGACACCGGACTGCTGGACGCTCTGGTCCGGGAGGCCCACGAGGTCGCCAGGGCCGAGGGCGTGGTGGACTCCGGCTACCGGCTGGTCTTCAACACCGGGACCGGGGCGGGGCAGACCGTGTTCCACCTCCACGGGCACGTCCTCGGCGGGCGCGGACTGAACTGGCCCCCCGGATAGGGGGAGCGCGGGCCCCGGACCGGGCGGGCGCGCCCGGAAGGGGCGCGGAGTTTCGGGCGCGAAATAACGGATCGAGCCCGCCGGGCCCCCGTTGGTAGACTCGGGGACGGGCCCCACCGGCCACTTCGGTTGTCCCACACACCTGTGGTTACCGTGCACGACACCGGCGAGGGCCCGTCCGCGAGAAGCCCCGGGAACCGACCCCGGGGCCGTGACCGAAGGGCAGGGACAGCGGCCGCGAGGCCACACCATGGTCGAGTCAACTCACACGCACCCGGACCAGGAGACCCAGGTCAAGGTCGTGGTACCGGACGAACACACGATGATCAGCCTGCTGGGCTCGGGGGACGAGCTCCTCCGGACGCTGGAGCGGTCCTTCAGGAGCGACATCCACGTCCGCGGCAACGAGTTCACGATCAGTGGGACCCCCGAGGAGACGGCCGTGGTGGTCCGTCTCGTGGAGGAGCTGATCGAGCTCGCCAAGAGCGGAGCCCACGTCACCCCCGACACCATCGAGCGCATGGTCCACATGCTGCGCTCACCGGGCAAAGAGCGCCCCGCGGACGTGCTGACCACCAACATCCTGTCCAACCGGGGCAAGACCATCCGCCCCAAGACGCTGAACCAGAAGCGCTACGTCGACATCATCGACCAGCGCACCGTGGTCTTCGGCATCGGGCCGGCGGGCACCGGAAAGACCTATCTGGCGATGGCCAAGGCGGTCAAGGCGCTCCAGGACAAGGAGGTCAACCGGATCATCCTCACCCGCCCCGCGGTCGAGGCCGGTGAGCGCCTGGGCTTCCTGCCCGGCACCCTCTACGACAAGATCGACCCCTACCTGCGCCCGCTCTACGACGCCCTGCACGACATGCTCGACCCGGACTCCATCCCCAAGCTGATGGCCGCCGGGACCATCGAGGTCGCGCCCCTGGCGTACATGCGTGGGCGAGCCCAACCGCTGCACACCAAGGTGCTGACCCCGGAGGGTTTCCGGCCGATCGGCGAGCTCTCGGTCGGTGACCTGGTGGTGGGCTCCGATGGGAGGCCGACCCCGGTGATCGGGGTCTACCCGCAGGGCGAGAAGGCGACCTACCGGTTCTCCTCCCAGGACGGCGCCTCGACGCTGTGCTCCGAGGACCACCTGTGGACCGTCCGGACCAGGGACGACGCCCGCCGGGGCAAGCCGCCCCGGGTGCTCACGGCCAAGGAGATCGTCGAGAGCGGACTGCGCAGCTCCCACTACCCCAAGTACGAGCTCCCACTGCTCAGCGAGCCGGTGGCCTTCCCCGAGCGTGAGGTGCCCATGGACGCCTACGCGATGGGCCTGCTCCTCGGGGACGGCTGCCTCACCGGTTCCACCACGCCGAGCTTCGCCACCGTGGATCCGGAGCTGGCCGAGGCGCTTGACGAACTGCTGCCGGGTATTCGCGTTCGGCACGAGTCCGGTCCGGACTACGTGCTCAACCGGGAGAGCCGGACCGGCGACGTGATCACCATCGCCAACCCGGTGACGGCGATCATGCGTGACCTGGGCCTGTGCGGGGCCACATCCGGGACGAAGTTCGTTCCGGACGACTACCTGTACAACACGGTCGAGGTCCGGCTGGCCCTGCTTCAGGGACTGCTCGACTCCGACGGCGGTCCGGTCACGCAGTCGGGACGCGCCTGCCGGGTCCAGTACGGCACGGCGTCCCCGAAGTTGCGCGACGCGGTGACGTTCCTGGCTCAGTCGCTCGGCGGCGTGGTCTACGAACGTTCCCGTCCCGCGAAGGAACGTACTCCCGGTCTGGCCAGGGGGCGCGAAGTCTTCCACCGCCAGGACGCGTACGTCCTTGACCTGCGTCTGCCAGAGGGCGTCCAGCCCTTCCGGCTCCAGCGCAAGCGCGACAAGTACGAGGTGACCGGAGGCGGACGCCCGATGCGCTTCGTCGACTCCGTCGAGCCCGCGGGGAACGAGGAGTGCGTGTGCATCCAGGTGGCTGCGGAGGACTCCCTCTACGTCACCGAGGACTTCCTGCTCACGCACAACACGCTCAACGACTCCTTCATCATCCTGGACGAGGCGCAGAACACCTCGCCGGAGCAGATGAAGATGTTCCTGACCAGGCTCGGGTTCGGCTCCAAGATCGTGGTCACCGGTGACGTCACCCAGGTGGACCTGCCGGGCGGGCAGACCAGCGGCCTGCGGACCATCGAGAACATTCTGCGTGATATCGACGACATCGCCTTCTGTCGACTGACCAGCGAGGACGTGGTCCGGCACAAGCTGGTGGGGCAGATCGTCGACGCCTACGGCCGTCACGACGACGCTGAGGCCCGCCGCGGCGACGGGGATCGCGGCCGATCGGCCCCCCGCGGGGGGCGGCGTCAGGGCGGCGGCGCCCCGAAGGGCGGCGACGGAGGCGCCGAGGGCCCCGAACAGCGGGCAGACTGAGGGGAAGTACGTAAGTGACACCGGCCGGTGGGCCCGCCTCGTGCGGGCCCACCGCTGTCGGTAGGGCGCCCGCGGGCGCCCGGCGGGGAACACCGCCGACCACCACACCGACATCCAAGTGAGGCAGCAGCTACCGATGAGTATCGACGTCGCCAACGAGTCCGGCGTCACCACCGTGGACGAGGAACGGCTCTCCCGTCTGGCCCGGCACGTGCTCGACGCCATGCGAGTCCACCCGTTGGCCGAACTGTCCGTGGTGCTGGTGGACGAAGGACCCATGACCGACCTGCACGTGCGCTGGATGGACGAGCCCGGCCCCACCGACGTGCTCTCGTTCCCGATGGACGAGCTGCGCCCCGGCGGGCCCGGCCGCACCAGCGACCCCGGGGTGCTCGGTGACGTGGTCATCTGCCCCCAGGTGGCCGAGCGCCAGGGCAGCACCGCCGGCCACGGCACCGAGGCCGAGATCGACCTGCTGTGCACGCACGGCATCCTGCACCTGCTGGGCTACGACCACGCCGAGCCCGAGGAACACAAGGAGATGTTCGGCCTCCAGGGTGAGATCCTCGCCGCCTGGCGTGAGCGGGAGGCCGCCGGCGGGGCCGGGCCCGAAGGGGACGAGAACGCCCGATGAGCGCATCGCTCTGGCCGAATCTGGCACCGCCGACCGCTGAGCCCTCCGAGTGGGTGCTGGCGTTCGCGGTGGCCCTGGCCCTGACCGCCGTGGCCGGGTTCCTGGTCGCCGCCGAAGTCGCCGTCACCCGCGTCCTGTCGCTGGGAATGGAAGCTGCTCAGGGGGAGCGCACCGCCAGGACGGGGCCCGCCTGGGACCGGGTCGCCGCCGACCCCACCGCACACCTGAACATGCTGCTGTTCCTGCGCGTGGTGTGCGAGGTCTGCGCGGTTCTGGCCGCCGTCGTGGGCATGGTCCTGCTGATGGGGCCGGGCTGGCCCGCCCTGGTGCTGACCGCCGTGGCGATGATCGTGGTGGAGTGCGTGCTGATCGCCGTGACCCCGCGCATCCTCGGCCGCCAGTTCGCGGCTCCCACGGCCCGGGCCAGCGCGGTGGTCGTGTACCCGCTCCAGGTGGCGCTGGGCCCGCTCGCCCGGCTCCTTGTCGGGGCGGGCCGGGCGCTCACCCCGCGCGGCAAGGGCGACCGGGACGGTCCCTTCAGCACCGAGGTGGAACTGCGCCAGCTCGTGGACCTGGCCGAGCAGGGGGACGTCATCGACTCCGAGGAGCGCGAGATGATCCACTCGGTGTTCAAGCTCGACGACACCTCCGTGCGCGAGGTGATGGTGCCGCGGCCCGACATCGTCTTCACCAGCCGCGAGGCCGACGCCGACGCGGTCCTCACGCTCGCCATGGGCAGC
The DNA here is from genome assembly GCF_014651695.1 of Nocardiopsis terrae. Lineage (GTDB taxonomy): Bacteria > Actinomycetota > Actinomycetes > Streptosporangiales > Streptosporangiaceae > Nocardiopsis > Nocardiopsis terrae. The sequence continues at coordinate 5,902 of NZ_BMXJ01000010.1, read as the reverse complement.
GGGTACTCGCGTATCCCGGTGACCGGTGAGGACGAGGACGACGTGGTCGGCATCGTCTACCTCAAGGACCTGGTGGAGCGGCTGCGCGACCGCTGGGCCGCCACCGCGGGCGGGGCGGAGGAGGTCGGGCTGACCGCCGGTGACGTGATGCGCAAGGCCACCTACGTGCCGGACACCAAGCCCATCGACGAGCTGTTGCGCGAGATGCAGCGGCAGCGCAACCACGTGGCGGTGGCGATCGACGAGTACGGCGGTACCGCCGGCCTGGTCACCCTGGAGGACATCGTGGAGGAGATCGTCGGTGAGATCACCGACGAGTACGACCACGAGATCCCGCCGGTGGAGTGGTTGGACGAGGACCGGGTGCGGGTGACCGCCCGGCTGCCGCTGGGAGAGCTCGCGGAGCTCTTCCCCGACCGCGACGTCGAGGTGCCCGACGTGGAGACGGTCGGCGGTCTGGTGGCGTTCGTGCTGGGGCGGGTACCGGCCGGAGGGGCCCAGGCCCAATACGCTGGACTCAGGCTCACCCTGGAGGGCAAGAGCAGCCGCCGCAACCGGATGACCACGGCACTGGTGGAGCGCCTGCCCGACCAACAGGACCAGGGTTCGGACGAACACACGAGGAGTACGGACCAGTGACGGACACGACGGGACTCGGCCCGGAGGACACCAAACTCATCACGCTCGCGCGGGCCTCCCGGGCCAGGAACGCGACCGCCGAGGGCGCGGCGGTCCGCGACGAGACCGGGCGCACGTACGTGGCCACCTCGGTGTCGCTGCCCTCGCTCCGCCTCACCGCGCTCCAGGCCGCCGCGGCCGCTGCGGTGTCGGGTGAGGCCTCCGCCCTGGAGGCGGCGGTGGTCGTCACCGAGGCCAAGGAACTGACCGAGGACGACCGCGCGGTGGCGGACGACCTGAAGACCCAGGTGGTGGTGATCGCGGCGCCCGACGGGGTGCCCGCGAGCATCACCCGGCGCTGAGAAGGATCAATGAACGACCTCGACCTCGAGAAGCTCCGCGTGCCGCTTGAGCTGCCCTCCTACCCGGAGGGTTTCCGGAGCGGCTTCGCCTGCTTCGTGGGCCGCCCGAACGTGGGCAAGTCCACCCTGATGAACGCTCTGGTCGGGCAGAAGGTGGCGATCACCAGCAACCGTCCCCAGACCACGCGTCGGACGGTGCGCGGGATCGTGCACCGTCCGGACGCGCAGCTGATCATCGTGGACACGCCCGGTCTGCACAAACCCCGCACGCTCCTGGGGGAGCGGCTGGACTCGCTGGTGCGCTCCACGTTGGTCGAGGTGGACGTGATCGCGTTCTGTCTGCCCGCCAACGAGCCGATCGGGCGCGGTGACACCTACATCGCCAGGGAGCTCGCGGAGCAGACCAACACGCCCGTGGTCGCGTTGGTGACCAAGACCGACCTGGTGGACAGGGCGGCCGTGGGTGAGCACCTGATGGCCGTGGACGCGCTGGGCGACTGGGCTGACATCGTCCCGGTGTCCGCGCGCGGCGACTACCAGTTGGACACCGTCACCGAGGTGCTCTGCTCGCACCTGCCGGAGGGGCCGCCGCTGTACCCGGACGGCGACCTCACCGACGAACCGGACGAGATGCTCGTCGCCGAGCTGGTCCGGGAGGCCGCACTGGAGGGGGTCCGGGACGAGCTCCCGCACTCCATCGCGGTGGTCGTGGACGAGATGAACGAGCGTGAGAACACCAGGCCGGGCAAGGAGCTGGTGGACATCTACGCGTCGCTGTACGTGGAGCGTCCCAGCCAGAAGGCGATCGTGATCGGCTCCAAGGGGTCGCGTCTGCGCGACGTGGGGTCCCGGGCCCGCAAGCAGATCGAGGGCCTGCTGGGCCGGCGGGTCTTCCTGGACCTGCGGGTGCGGGTGGCCAAGGACTGGCAGCGCGACCCCAAGCAGCTTCGCAAGCTCGGTTTCGACCAGCAGACGTAGTGCGCCGGAGGGCTCGGAGGGGCTGTGGCCGCATGTGGCCACAGCCCCTCCTCGTGCGCGGGTGTCAGTTCTGGTTGTTGAGGTCGGTGGCCAGGACGTGGGCGCACCTGCGCACGATGGGGGCGGCCCGGTCGACGAAGTCCCAGCTCACCCGGGCCTCCGGGCCCGACACCGACACGGCCATGCCCGAGGGGGCGTCCTTGACCGGGACGGCCACGCAGCGCACGCCGATCTCCTGCTCGCCGTCGTCGATGGCGTAGCCGGCCTCCCGGATGCGCCGGAGTTCGTCGAGGAAGGCGTCGGGGTCGGTGATGGTGCGCTCCGTCGCCGCGGGCATACCGGTGCGGCGCACGGTCGCGAGCGCCTCCTCGTCGCCGAGCTGGGACAGCAGGGCCTTGCCGACGCCCGCCGAGTGCGGCAGTACGCGGCGGCCGACCTCGGTGAACATGCGCATGGCGTGCGGTGAGGGGACCTGGGCGACGTAGATGACCTTGTCTCCGTCGAGCATCGCGAGGTTGGCGGTCTCGCCGAGGTCCTCCACGAGTTGTGCCAGGTGGGGGCGGGCCCAGGTGCCGAGCATCTGCGCGGCCTTGTCGCCGAGGCCGATCAGGCGCGGTCCCAGGGCGTAGCGCCTGGAGGGCAGTTGGCGCACGTAGCCGTTGCCGACCAGGGTGCGGATGATGCGGTGGATGGTGGGCAGGGGCAGCCCGGAGGAGTCGGCGAGTTGGCTCAGGGAGGTCTCGCCGCCCGCCTCGGCCATGATCTCCAACAGGGAGAAGGCTCGGTCGAGGGACTGCACGCCACCGGTGCGCCGGGCCGCCTCCTCGGGCGGTCGGGGCTGGTCCGTGTGGGGGGTCTGTGAGGCTGACAAGGGTCGTGCTCCCATGCTGAGGGCCGCTGCGGTCACGCTCATCATTCTGCAATACGAAAGCTGTCTTTCGCTCTCCGCTGTGTATTGCGGGCTCCGGATCCGGATCACGAAGCCTCTGGCACCCTTGTTCTTCCGAATCGCAGAAGTTATTATCCGCATATAGAAATTAGTGACCGGCCTCTCAGAGGTCGGCACCGATGACGGAGGAGGACACCACACGTGGTGAGGGACAGCCTTCAGGGCTTGACCGATCTGGTCACCGAACTCGACGCCCGGCTCGCGGAGGCCGACGCGCGACTGGACCGGGAGTACCCCGGGGCGAACGGCGGCCGCCAGCCGGTGCACAGCGTCTACGTGCCCGCCGACCGGATCCGCCCCGGCCTCGCCGCGGACTGGGGCGCGCAGGCGCTCGCCGCCCTCGACGAGTACGCGCCCGAGGCGTCGGACCTCGCCGGGGCCACCGGGCTGAGCGAGGCCGCCGTCGCGGACGCGCTCCCGCTGGTCCGGGCCAAGCTCACCCGCGAACCCGTCGAGGACCTGCGGGCCGACTTCGAGGACGGCTACGGCGCTCCCGGGGACGATGCCGAGGACGCCGACGTGCTCGCGACCGCGAACGCCTTCGTCGCGGACCTGAAGCAGGGGACGGCCACCCCCTACTTCGGCATCCGGATGAAGGGCATGGAGGCCGCCGGGCGCCACCGCGGCGTGCGCACCCTGACGCTCTTCCTCCAGACCCTGCTGGAGGGGCACGGTTCGCTGCCCGACAACCTCGTGCTCACCCTGCCCAAGATCACCTCGGTGGAGCAGGTCGAGGCGATGGTCTGGGTCACCGAGCGGCTGGAGGAGCGCTTCGGTCTGCCCGCCGGCCGCCTCCGGTTCGAGCTCCAGATCGAGACCCCCCAGTCGATCCTGCTCACCGACGGCACGGTCGCGGTCTCCCGGATGATCCAGGCGGGCCGGGGCCGGGTCACCGCCCTGCACTACGGTACCTACGACTACAGCGCCGCCTGCGGGATCACCGCCGCCCACCAGAGCCTGGCCCACCCGGTCGCCGACCACGCCAAGTCGGTCATGCAGGTGGCCGCGGCCGGTACCGGGGTGTGGCTCTCGGACGGCGGCAGCAACATCCTGCCGACCGGAGCCCCCGAGGACGTACGCTCCGCGTGGGGCCTGCACGCGGGCCTGGTCCGGCGTTCCCTGGAGCGCGGTTTCTACCAGGGCTGGGACCTGCACCCGAACCAGCTCCCCATCCGCTACCTGGCCACCTACGCCTTCTACCGGGAGGCCTTCGCACCCGCCGCCGCGCGCCTGAGGGCCTACCTCGGCAACGCCTCGGGAAACGTCATGGACGAGCCCGCCACCGCCCAGGCCCTGGCCTCGGTGCTGGCCAGCGGCCTGCGCTGCGGCGCCCTGGAGGAGTCCGAGGTGGTCGGGGCCTGCGGGACCGACGCCGGTACCATCGTCGGCCTGGCCACCCGCCGTGTCGGACAGGAGCAGTGAGTTGACCGAGCACGCACTCGTCGTACGCGCCCGCAGGGCCCTCACCCCGGAGGGGGAGCGCCCCGTCAGCGTGGCGGTGGACGACGGACGCATCACCGAGGTCCTGTCCGGGGACGACGCCCCGCTGACGGCCGGGCGTGAGCTGCGCCTGGCCGAGGACGAGGTACTGCTGCCCGGACTCGTCGACAGTCACGTACACGTCAACGAGCCCGGCCGCACCGAGTGGGAGGGTTTCGCCAGCGCGACCCGGGCCGCCGCCCTGGGCGGGGTGACCACCCTCGTGGACATGCCGCTGAACAGCGTTCCGCCCACCACCACCCTCGACGGCCTCAGGGCCAAGCGTGCGGCGGCCGAGGGCAAGCTCGCGGTGGACGTGGGCTTCTGGGGCGGAGCCGTCCCGGAGAACAGCGGTCCCGACACCACCGAGACCCTGGCCGAGCTGTGGGACGAGGGGGTGTTCGGCTTCAAGTCCTTCCTGTCGCCCTCGGGCGTGGACGAGTTCGGACACCTGTCCCCGGAACAGCTGCACACGGCCGCCACGGCCATCCAGGCCTTCGGCGGCAGGCTGATCGTGCACGCCGAGGACCCCGGCGTCCTGGCGGCGGCGCCCCCGGCCGCCGGGCGCGAGTACGCGGACTTCCTCGCCTCCCGCCCCGACGCAGCCGAGCACGCGGCGATCTCCCTGGTGATCGACACCGCCCGCCGCACCGGTGTGCGGGCGCACATCCTGCACCTGTCCAGCGCCTCCGCCCTGCCGCTCATCGCGCAGGCCAGGGCGGAGGGCGTGCCGCTCACGGTGGAGAGCTGTCCGCACTACCTCACCCTGGCGGCGGAGGAGGTCCCGGCGGGGGACACCAGCTACAAGTGCTGCCCGCCGATCCGGGGCGCGGCCAACCGCGACCTGTTGTGGCGGGCGCTGCGCGACGGCCTGATCGACTGTGTGGTCAGTGACCATTCGCCCAGCACCCCCGACCTCAAGGATCTGGACACCGGTGACTTCGGCACCGCGTGGGGCGGGGTGTCCGGCCTGCAGGTGGGGCTGTCGGCCATGTGGACCGAGGCGCGCGGGCGCGGGGTCGGGCTGGCCGAGGTCGTGCGCTGGATGTCCGCTGAGCCCGCCCGGGTCTCCGGGGTCCGGGGCAAGGGGTCGATCGCCCCGGGCCTGGACGCCGACCTGGCCGTGTTCGCCCCGGAGGAGGCCGTCCGGGTGCGGGCGGGCGCCCTGGCGCACCGCAACCCGTTGAGCGCCTACGACGGCGCCGAGTTGCGGGGCCGGGTGCGGCGCACGCTCCTGCGCGGCCGAGAGGTCGGCCCGGACAGCGTCGAGGGGCGGATGATCACCCGGACCTAGGGTTCGGTGAGGTCCGTTTCCGGGCGTCCCGCCGTCGGTGGGGCGCCCGTTCGCGTGCGTGGGGTCCGGGGCCGCTGGCGGCCCCCTTTCCGCGGTGATCTTGCTACCAGGGGCGATCTCGGCGCCTTGGGGTCAAGTGGTTGTTGCAACGAGGAACTCGTTGAGGACCTCGGCCGGGGTAGCCCAGCCCAGGGTCTGACGAGGACGGCCGTTGAGCTCAGC
>NZ_BMXJ01000009.1:220570-259025 GCF_014651695.1 Nocardiopsis terrae | reverse complement strand
CCCTGGGCTGGGCTACCCCGGCCGAGGTCCTCAACGAGTTCCTCGTTGCAACAACCACTTGACCCCAAGGCGCCGAAGTTGCCCCTGGTAGCAAGATCACCGTGAAAAAGGGGACCTGAACCCGCCCGGGCGGACAGAAGGGCAGCAGAGCAGCAGGAGCAGAGGACCTGGGCCACAGGTGTCAACCGCACCGAAGCAGCATCTCTGGAACACGTCAGTAGTCCAGGGGGTGGCGAGCTACGGGCCTCGCCCTTCTCCAGAACCAGACGTAGAGCGACACAGCACGTCCCGCGAGGTGCGTAGCGGCCTCCGAGTACGCCGACATCAAACCTCACAGGGCCCAGCCGGACGAACACCGGGCCCAAGCCACCCCAAGGGGTGTCCTGAAGCCCGACCACAGACCGTTTGAAGGCACTACCCTCGCAGCCCCTTGCACCACAGCGGGTCTTGAACCCCGACCACAGACCGTTTGAAGGAGCACCCACGCGGCCCCCTTCACCCCAGGGGGTCTTAACCCTGTGCCCCCACCTCCGCGGAACGCCCGAGGGGCGGGACGAACGAATCGTCCCGCCCCTCGGCGGCGGTTCAGTACCTCGCGCTGTCCTGCACTTGTACTGCACTCGCGCGACCCCGCGCCGGTACGTCGGGGTTCGGGAAGACCTAGAAGGCCTCCTCGGGGACCTCCATGAGGCCCAGGTTCACGTTCTGGGCCACCTTCAGCTCGGACTCCACGCGCGGCAGGAACTGCTCGGCGAAGAAGCGCGCGGCGGCGATCTTGCCGGTGTAGAAGTTCTTGTCGTCGTCGCTGGCGCCGTCGAGGCTGTTCAGCGCGATCTCGGCCTGGCGGAGCAGCAGCCAGGCAAGAACGACGTCACCGAAGGCGAAGAGCAGACGGACCGAGTTCAGGCCCACCTTGTACAGCTCGCGGGAGTCCTCGGCGGAGCCCATCGCGTGGCCGACCATGAGCTCGACGATCTTCTCGGTCTGGCCCAGGGCGGACAGCAGGAGCGCGCGCTCCTCCTTGAGCTGGCCGTTGCCGGCGTCGCTCTCGGCGAAGGCCCGGATCTCGGCGGACAGCTTGCCGATGGCCTGGCCACCGTTCTTCACGATCTTGCGGAAGAAGAAGTCCTGGGCCTGGATCGCCGTGGTGCCCTCGTAGAGGGTGTCGATCTTGGCGTCCCGGATGTACTGCTCGATCGGGTACTCCTGCAGGAACCCGGAGCCGCCCAGGGTCTGCAGGGACTCGGCGAGCAGGTTGTAGGAACGCTCCGAGCCCACACCCTTGACGATCGGCAGCAGGAGGTCGTTCATGGCCTCCAGCTCGGTGACGTCCTCACCCTTGGTGTGCGCGATCTGGATCGCGTCCTGGGTGGTGGCGGTGTAGAGGACCAGCGAACGCATGGCCTCCACGTACGCCTTCTGCGTCATGAGGCTGCGACGCACGTCCGGGTGGTGGGTGATGGTGACCTTCGGGGAGTTCTTCGCCCCGGCGAGGTCGTTGCCCTGCACGCGGTTCTTGGCGTACTCCAGGGCGTTCAGGTAACCCGTGGACAGGGTCGCGATCGCCTTCGTGCCGACCATCATCCGCGCGTACTCGATGATGAGGAACATCTGGCGGATGCCGTCGTGCTTGTCGCCGACGAGGTAACCGATGGCGGGGTGCTTGTCGCCGAAGGTCAGCTCACAGGTGGTGGAGGCCTTGAGGCCCATCTTGTGCTCGACGTTGGTGACGTAGGCGCCGTTGCGCTCACCGAGCGAGCCGTCCTCGTTGACCAGGTACTTCGGCACCAGGTAGAGCGAGAGGCCCTTGGTGCCGGGGCCGGCGCCCTCGGGGCGGGCCAGCACCAGGTGGAAGATGTTCTCGGTCATGTCCTGCTCGGCCGAGGTGATGAAGCGCTTCACACCCTCGATGTGCCAGGTGCCGTCGCCCTGGTCGGTGGCCTTGGTGCGGCCGGCGCCGACGTCCGAACCGGCGTCCGGCTCGGTCAGCACCATGGTGGCGCCCCAGCCGCGCTCGATGGCCGTCTCGGCGAACTTCTTCTGCTGCTCGTTGCCCTCGGAGTGCAGGATGCTCGCGAAGCCGGGACCGGCCGAGTACATGTGGATGGAGGGGTTCGAGCCCAGGATCAGCTCGGCCGCGGACCACACCAGGGAGCGGGGGGCGCCGAGGCCGCCGAGCTCCTGGGGGAGGTCGAGGTTGTACCAGCCGGCGTCCATGTAGGCCTTGTAGGACTTCTTCAGGCTCTCGGGGATGGCGACGGTGTTGGTCTTGGGGTCGAAGACCGGGGGGTTGCGGTCCGCGTCCTCGAACGACTCCGCGACGACGCCCGTGGCGAGACGGTTGATCTCGTCCAGGATGGTGCGCGCGGTCTCCTCGTCCAGCTCCTCGAACGGGCCCTCGCCCAGTACGTCTTGGCGCTTGAACAGCTCAAAGAGGTTGAACTCGATGTCGCGCAGGTTGCTCTTGTAATGCGTCATGGACAGCTCCGCTGTGTCCCTGGCCGCGGTGTCTGTACACGCGGATCTACCGGCTAGTAACAAGTCAATGTTACTACTGAGTAGCTGCAGACGCCAGTGACGATAGACACTTGTGTCCTCCAGGTCAGGCCGGGAGGACGAAAGAGCTGTTCAGGGCGGTCCCCCCGGTGTTCCGGGCGGAAGTATGGCCGCGCTCCCATCCGCCTGGTGTCCCCGCACGCCGGAGCCGTGTTTCGGGAGCGGTCCACGGCGCGGTGGTCCTGTCCCCGGGGCGGCCCCGGCCGCCGGGGGCCGAACTGTGAGCAGGATCACCGGTGGCCGGCGGGATCGGTCCCGACCGGAAGCAGGGTGAGCACCGTCCGGTCCACCCCGTCCAGGTGCAGCAGGGCGTTGGCCGCGTCGTCGGCGAACCCCGACACCACCAGGGACCGCAGCCCCAGCGCCGCCGCGCACAGCGACAGGTTCTGCGCCACGTGCCCGCACTCCTGGAACAGCAGCCGCAGCGCCCGCTGGCCGTACCCCTCGCGGAGCCGCCCCAGGTCACCCACCAGGAGCACCAGCGCCCCCACCGTTCCGGCCACGGCCCCGGGGTGACCGTCGGCCTCCGCGCGCAGGAACGGCGAGAGCTCGACCAGCCGGTCCACCGCCGTTGGGCCGTCCGCGCGCAGCAGCCGGTGCTCCTCGGCCCGGTAGCGGTAGGTGCCCGGTTCCAGCCCCCGCACGTGCCGGGCCACCACCCACACCTGGGTGGCGTAGGCCGCACCCGGCGAGGGGTGGGTGCGCGGCGGCACCCGGTGTCCGGACCGCCCGTCGCCCCTGGGCTCTCCGTCACCACCGTGCCCTCCCGCACCACCGGACGGCCCCTCCCCACCGTGCCCTCCGGCACGGCTGTGGCTGACCCCGGCCCCGTGACCGAGCAGCGCCGACAGCTCGTCCAGGCCCAGCCGGGAACCGTAGTCGCCGTGCCAGCTCGCCCGCTCGGCGAGCGCCCCGCCCAGCGGCGCGGTGAGCGGAACGGGCTCGGGGAGGGCGACCAGCGGAGCCCCGGCGGCCTCCGGCCGGACCCCCTCCGCGGGCACCGGCCGCGGCAGGTGGGCGCCTCCGATGGTGTCCGGAAGGTACTTGCTGGCCTCGGCGTACACCCGGTCCGGGGCGCCCACCCCGGGCTCGAAGTAGTCGCCCGGCGGCTCCCAGCGGGGGTAGCACAGCGACAGCAGCCAGGCCACCCGGCGTTCGTCGTCGATGTCCAGCCCGAGCCGGTTGTGCGTCATGTGCAGCAGCGACCACACGATCCGGTCCAGGCCGTTGGCCAACCCCTCCTCGGCGCCGATCTCCCGCAGCCGCCCCACGGCCTCCCGCAGCCCGCGGTCCCACAGGTGGTGGGTGGACGAGCCCTCGCCCGCCACCAGCCGCTCCACCCGGGGCCGCCGCTGCAACCACCGCGAGGGCGCCGAGTGGAAGAGCCGTTCTGCCTCGGCCCTCGCCCGGCTCCCGCCACGGGCGACCTCGGCCGAGTAGTCCCAGGTGGCGTAGTACCCGCGGGCCTGCCGGACGGCCTCCACGTCGTCGAACCCGAGCACCCCGAACGCCAGCGCGGTCAGGTCGGCGGCCACCACCTGCCGCTGGTGCGGCTCGGGTGCCGAACGCAGCACGGCGAGCGCGATCCGGGTGCTCACGGCGAAGAAGTCCTCGCAGACCTCCAGGGCGCGCGGGCCGCCGTACCGCTCGGTCTCGGGTTCGTACACCGCCTCCAGCACGGCGCCGTCGGCGTACCAGCGCTCCGGGTCCGCCCTGGGGAGGTCCGCGTAGTAGGCCTCGCTGTCCAGGGCCAGCGCGGACGCCGAGGTCCTCTCGGCCAGGGTCCGCATCCGCTCGGCGAAACCCGCGACGGCCGCTGCGTCGGCGTTGAGGAACCGGGCCCGCAGGTGCGGGCCGCCGTCCCAGTAGCGCAGGTAGAACCAGTCCTCGGCGTGCCCGGCGGCGACCAGCTCCTCCGCGTGCGGGGCCAGGTGCTCCAGGAGGAAGGAGTCGATGTCCGTGCGGCTGCGGTGCAGGTACACGTACACGGCGGACCAGGTGCGGGTCATGGGATCTCCGGGGGGTCGGTGTCCGGGGCCGCGTCGACCGGGACGTCCAGGTAGGTGCCGCGTTCGGAGCGCACCCACAGTTGGTAGGCGGGGGTCTGCCCGGGGGCCAGGCCCAGGGCCGCCGCCCAGTCCTCCTCCGAGTAGTTGCGCATCGGTCGTGCGCACAGCCCGGTGGCGGCGGCGCCGAGGCAGCCCCACTGGGCGATCCAGCCGAGCAGGGTGTGCAGGACGGTTTCGGCGTGCCGGGCGCCGTGGGCGCGGGCCCAGGCGGGGAAGTCCACGGCCAGGGTGTACCCGAGGGTGGCGGAGAAGTTGCTCTCCCCGGTGCGAGGGACCCCGCGTGCGGGCCCCTCGGAGCCGTCCGCGCGGAGTTCGCGCACGGACCGCTCGTCCACCCGGTCGCCCTCCAGCACGTGCCGGTACAGCCGCAGGGCGTCCGGTTCGGGGAGGGCCCCGTGAACCGCGGCGAACGCCTCGGTCAGTCCCGCAGTCACCGCCGAACCCGCCTCCGGGCTCACGTACGCGCTCGTCACCAGGTTCGCCGTGGAGACCCCGCTGGTCCGCTCGTCCAGCCACCCGCGGAGGGAACGGCCCGCGGGGGAGGCGGCAGCCGCCACCCGCGCCGTGGCTTCGGGGGCGATGCCCACGGCCCCGGGCGGGGCCTGGGAGGCCTCGTTGCTCCCGGGCGCCCCTGAGGCCCCGGCTGCCCCGGCTGCCCCTGAAGCCTCGGCCGTGCCGGGGACTTCAAGGGCCTCGGGGACCGCCGCACCCCTGCCGGGATCGGGGCCGGTGCTGATGGCCGCGATGGGGGTCATGCCCCCGGGGAGCAGCGGGGCGGCCTCCGCGCAGGCCAGGTGGGCCGGGTCCGGGTGGGTCCGGGGGCTGAGCCCGGCCCGGGTCAGGGTCAGGCCGAGGGTCGCCAGCAGGTGGCCCCCTTCCAGTCGGGCCAGGGAGGGGCGCAGGCTTCCGTACTCGGGCGGGTACCGGTGAGGGTCCACCGCCACCACCAGACGGGCTTCGGACAAGACCTCTTCCCCTTCCCCCTCCCGTTCCAGGTCCGGTAGCGCCTCGGCGTCCCCGACCGGCTGGAGCGCGTGCGACTGCGGGTCCACCCGCAGGCACCACCGGCCCCCCTCGCGGGGCAGCAGGAACAGGTCCGCCCCGAACAGGCCCCTCGGGGAGGGGTAGGCGCGGTGCACCGGGTACCGGTCGGCCGCCGAGATCCGGCGCACCCGCACCGCCTCCACGCACGCGGCGAGCAGGCGCTGCGCTGGTGACCACGGTCCGCCCAGAGCGGGGAGGGCGGCGTTGAGGGCGCGCAGCGGGGCCAGGGCGGGCAGGCGCGGTCGGACCTGCCCCGGGACGGGCCGGGCCAGGCCGTTGGACGGCTCGCCACCGAAGAACAGCGTCTCGACCCGGGCCACGTCCTTGCCGTACGACTGGGCGTGGAAGTGCGCGAGCGCGCTTTCGAGCCCGCTGCGGCGCGAGGCACCGGGGGCGCGGTGGACGCCGGAAGAACCGCCGGTCACGGGAACGGATGCGGTACCGGGTACGTCGTGCCGGGCGTCCCCCATGGAACTCCTCCCTCGAACAGCTCGGATGCGCGGGTCAGCCGCTCCAGGGAGCGGGTCCGGCGGTGGGTGTGGCCGAAGGTCATCGGCAGGGCTCCGGGGACGATCACCTTGACCGAGCGGGTACCGGACGCCTCCGTGTACGGTGCGCTGCTCTGGTCCACGACCACCGCGTCGAGCCCGAGCCCGTGCACGGCCGCCAACCGTTCGCGCAGCACCGAGGCGAGGTCGGTCCCGGCGAAGGAGGACGGCCAGCCGGCGGTGAACCGGTCCATGCCGACGCTGCCGCCGGGGTGCTCCAGGAACTCCCACAGGGGCCGGGCCTCCCACAGCCCGTGCATGCCGGTGTGGTCCTCCAGGGTGCGGACGAGGGTGAAGTCGTCGAGCATGGGGCGGCACCGCTCCACCGACACCGAAGGCCGCATCCGCACCCACTTGGGGTACATCAGCGCGTTGGTCGCGGTCTCCTCGACCGCTGCCATCAGTGCGCGGCGCGGGTCCGGGTGGGTCCCGGTGGCCAGGCTGAGCGCGGGCGCCCGGCCCTCGCGGACGGCCTCCTCAGGCGCGGTCACCACGGCCATGACGGTCGGTACCCCCAGGTCGCTGGTGAGGTCGTACAGCCGCAGGCGGAGCCCCCGCTCGGTCAGCAGGTCCGTGAGGTGCAGCAGATCCGGGTCGTCGGCCCCCTCGATCAGGCGCAACCGGGTGCGCGAGTACCAGGCGAGCAGGAAGGCGTCCCGCTCCACCACCTCGAACAGGCCGTACAGGACGGCCTCCGCCAGTGTCCCTCCCACGGCGCAGCCGTTGGAGGACTCGTACAGGAACCGTTCCCGGGAGCTGCCCGCGTGCCAGTACGCGACGTGCTCGGGGACCAGGACGCGGCGCCGTTCCCGCGTCGACCACCCCCACACCCAGCTGGTGGGCGTGTGCGGGGTGTAGGGGACGGGCTCGAACGCGGGGTGCCCGTACCACTCGGGTTCGTGCAGGCCCAGGTCGGCGGGGTCGACGGCGTCCTCGGCCACCTCCGCGTACGAGCCGTGCACCGTGGCCGCGCCGGACAGGCGCCTGCCTCCGGTCACCCGCTCCACGCCCTCGAGGAAGGCGGGCACCTCGCTGGCGGTGAAGCGGGTGGAGCGCCCGTAGCCGCCCTCCCGCACCGCGCGCCCGGGGGCGACGGTCTCGCAGGTCGTCAGGGCCAGGGGGGACTCCTCGTCCCGGTAGACGTGGGCGACGGGCCCGAACCTGAAGTCGAGCAGCCGCTCCCGCAGGCCGAGACGGTCCACGGCGCGGGTGCGCAGGGCGTCGCCGACGACCGGCTGGGCGGTGTCCAGGTCCGGGCCGCGGCTCCCAGCGGCGTCTGCGGCCGGACCGTCGACGGTGTCCGCCGCTGCGAGCCCCCGGCCGCCCGGGAAGCAGTGGCCGCAGTCCGGGTGGGGGACGAAGCGGTGCCGGGTCACCTCGCCGGTGCGGCAGTCCAGGGCGAGCAGGCACAGGCGCAGGACGGCGGGGTCGGTGGCGCCGACCAGTTCGGCGAACACGTCCGCCCAGAGGTCGAAGAGGCCGGTCGGCGCGGACCGGTCGGGGACCGTCTCCCCCTCCACGTCGGCACGCCACAGCCCGGCGCACCGCGAGCAGCCCGGCGACCCGTCCGGGGTCCACGGGCCCAGGACGGCCAGGGCGCCGCTCATCGCGGTGTGCAGGACCCCGTCCGACACGGCCACCGCACACGGGGCCTCCAGGGTCGCGCCCACGGGGGACGGGTTCAGGTCCATACGGCCACCGCCGAGTGCACTCCGCGGGAGCGCCAGCCCCCGGAGCCGCCCGGCGCGGACACCCGCACCGCTCCGGTGCCGAGGGCCCACCGGGCGAGCGCCGAGGTCACCGCCTCCGTACCGGTTCCCGACCGCGCCAGGACGGCGCGGGGCGCCTCCTCGGCGAGCCGGACCGCCGCGACCGCCCGGAGCAGTGCCTCCCGGACGCAGGCGTCGGGGTCGGGGGAGACACTGGCCCCGAGGACGGTGTCGGCCCCGACGGTCGTGTTGCCGGGGTTCGCACCGTCGGCCGGGACCACCCGGGACCGCAGCAGCCCGGTTCCGTCCAGCTCCTGGACGGTCAGTTCGGCGGGCACACCGCACCGCAGGGTGAGGGCGGTCCACATCCGGCGGGCGGCGGGTGACAGGACCGGGGGTTCGACGTCCTTCCAACCGTCCTCCCCGCGGTTCAGGACGAGGTCGCCCACGGCCGCGCCGACCGCGGCCGACGGCGTCAGCCCCAGCCCGAGTCCGGCGGCTCCGGCCCCGGCGGGCTCGCCGGCAGGGGCCGCCGGGCTGCGCCAGACCACCTCGTGCAGGGCGTTGACCAGGGCGTCCTCCCTGGCCTGGGCGGTGGTGAACCCGCATCCGGCGCGGTCGCCGGACAGGGCCAACCCCACCGGGAGCTGGGGCAGGTCCCCGGGGGCCGGTTCGGTGAGGGGGCCGAACACGCGGTCCCACAGGTGGGTGAGGGCGTCCAGGCGGTCGGGGACCACCAGGGGGCCCGGTTCCGCTCCGGGGGCCGCCTCGGGGTCCGCGTCGGGGACGGCCGCCCCGGGGACGGCCGCCCCCGGGGCGGCCGTGCCGGTGGGCGGCGGTTCCGGGGCGGGCAGCGCGCTGGGCGCCGTCGGATCCAGCGGCTCCTGGACGAGGAGGGTGTGCGGTTCGCTGACCAGCTCGTCCGTGGTCACCATGAACTCGGGATCCGGCTCGGCGGCGTCCGCGGCGTCATCCCCGACGCTCCGCGCCACGTGTGCGACCAGGGCCAGCGCCGACTGGGCGGCGACCAGGGCCCGGGTGACCCGCAGGGCCGCCCCGTCCGGCTCGCGGTACGCCGGGTCGGGTTCGCGCCGGTCGAGCCAGGCGCGCAACCTCCCCGACAGGTCCGGGGTGCCCGGGAGGTTGCGCGGCCCGGTCAGCCAGAGCCCGCCGTCCGCGGCGACCACGTACTCGGACTCCCCGCCGGACTCTCCGCCGGATTCCCCACCGGGCTCCTCGCCGGCTCCTTCGCCTGGCACGCGGATCCGGGCGGTCAGCAGCACCGGTCCCCCCGGCCCGGGCCGGGGGTCGGCGTGCACCTCGCCGAACCCGGCCCGGGCCAGGGCGCGCCGGACCTGTGCCTCCAGCAGCGGGCACGCCGAACGCACCCGGACCGTGCTCGTGCGCAGCGCGGCCAGTGCGGCGTAGGGGCGGCGGGTCGCCGCCTCCAGGTGCGGGTAGGCGGCCCGTTCCGCTTCGGTGAGGGACGCGGGTTCGGGTTCGAGTTCGCGGAGGAAACCGTGTTCCTCCAGTTGGTCGAGGATGCCCGCCAGGAAGGGGCGCCCCTTCTCCGGGAAACCCCCCAGCAGGGAGGGGCGGTCGAAACCGGCGCGCAGGGACGGTTCCAGGGCCCGCCACACGGCGTCGGCCCGGGACCCCCGGACGACGACCGCGGTGGCGCCCATGCTCAGCGCCACCCCCTCGGCCGCCAGGGAACGGGCGCGCACGGCGCTCTTGAGGCGCACCGGGGGAGGGGGCCCGGGCGGGGTCCCGGGGTCCGGGCCGGTGCCGGTCGGGGTTCCGGTGGTCTCAGGCATCGCCCACCCACGGGAGGGTCGGCCGGAGCTCCGGGTCGCTGCGCTGGTGGTCGACGACCCTGCGGACCGTCTCCTCCCAGCGCTCGCCCACCACCTCCTGGGCGGCCTCGGTGAACAGGTACGCCACCGAGTACCGCTGGATCGGGGTGACCCCCATCAGCGGCAGCAGGTCGAAGAAGCAGTTGATCAGGAACCGGAACGCCGCGAACCCGTACCCGTCGCCGAGCCGGGTGAAGTCGAGTTTGCGGAACTCCCGGTGGAAGTCGCTGTAGGAACGGTCGTCCGAGCCGCTCCAGCGCACCCGCACGTCGTCCCCGAACCTCGCCGCCTGCTCCTGCCGTTCCGGGTGCGGGAACGGCAGGATGTGGTCCTGCCCGGCCAGGGCGACCGCCTCGGGCAGCCACCGGTCGGCCCACTCGGCCCAGTCCAGCGCGAGGGGGTCCTCGCCCGTGCCCTCGTGCACCCCGCGCAGGGAGGCCACCAGCCCCTCCCGCTGCGCCAGGTAGGAGGCGGCCAGCTGTTCCTGGGCCCGCCCCTGCGGGTCTGACCAGTGGAAGTACTCCTTCCAGTGCGAGAGGAAGGCCTGGTAGCCCGATCTGAGCCCCCACTCGGGGTAGCGCGTCGCGATCGCGCCCATCCCGGCGAACACGTTCGCGAACACCGCCCGCTCGCCGCCGCGGCCGCCCGCCTGCCCGGCCACCCGGGAGAGCCCGTCGGTGAGCACCCGGCCCTTGAGCGCGACCGCCTCGGGACCGCGCAGGAACGTGTCGACCGGGTCGCCGACCAGCCCCCGGGTGGAGTTGTCCGGTTCGATCGGGGCGTAGGGGCCCTCCACCAGTTCCAGGCGCCCCATCCGCCGGGAGAACTCCTCGTACCGGGCGGGGTCCAGCCGCCGCCGGGAGGGGTACCGCCGCAGGAAGTCCCGGACCTCCTCCCGTGCCCCGGCCACCGCGGCCTCCACCGCGTCCGGGGCGCCGTCCGCGTAGAGCACGCAGTGCGGTCCGCGCAGCCAGTGCAGGTGCAGCCAGGCCGCGGTGACACCCTCGCGGGCGGCGGCCGTGCGCGCCGCGGGCAGCAGGCAGTCGCCGAGCAGGGCGCTCTTGTCGCTGTCGTGGTAGTTGACTCTGAGTCCGACGGTCAAGGGGTCAGCCTCGCTTCGCCTGGGGGATCGGGGGGTTCGACGGACCGGGGTCGTCGGCACCGCCGTGGTCGGCGGGCCGGACGCGGGGGACCGTGGAGAGTTCGAGGAAGACCTCGCCGGCGTGGGTGCCCGAGGGCCCGTTCGTCACCGGGTGCTCCTGCGGGTGCGGGCGCAGCTCCTCCGCCATCAGCGTCGGGCCCAGGTGGGCCAGGCGTTTGGCTGCGGTCCCGGTGTGCAGCCTGCTCAGGAAGTCCACGTGCTGGGGCTTGGGCGCCATGGCGCGTTCCAGCGGACCGAGCCTGGCTCCCTGGAGCGGCCGGACGAACACCTCGTCCGGCAGGTCCCGGCGGGCGCGCTGGACGTTCACCCGCCGGTGCAGCTCGGCGGGGGACTCCCCGGGCCGGGCGGTGAACACGGACGCGTCCAGACCCCACCTGCGCCGGAACAGGGTGAGGGAGCCGAAGCCGATCCTGGGCGTGCCGCCCTCGAAGCCCTGAGCGGTCCAGCGTTCGTGCAGGTCGATGGTGAGGTCGCCGAAGGAGAAGAACGGCGAGTCCGCGACCATCGCCACGAGCATCTCGTCGTAGGGCAGTGCGTGCGGCACCAGGAAACCGGTGTACACGGGGTCGACCTCCCGGCCGTCCCCGCGGACCAGGCGCAGCCCGAGCGGGGTGTGCACCAGGGTGAGGTCGCGGGCGGCGGGGCCGGGGAGCAGGGTGGGTTCGTCCCGCAGGGCCAGCTCCTCCTCGGCCAGCGCGGGTGACAGGTTGGCGTTGAACCCCAGCGCCGACCGCATGTGCACGGTGTCGGCGTCCTCCGGTCCGAGCCGCCGCACGTGTTCGGCCACCCGCTCCCGGACATCGGGCGGCAGTTGGCCGAGGAACCGGCTGAAGTACCGGGCCCGGCCGCCGTAGAGGTGGTTGACCACCAGCTCGTCGTCGGCCATCTGGCCGAACACCGCGAAGGAGCGGCGGGCGGCGAACTCCCGGTCCGGCAGCATCGCCGCGACCTCGTCCACCGCCTCCGGGTCGACCTCCGCGTGCTCCCCGCCGGAGCGGCCCAGCTCCACCAGGTGGTCCACGGCCCGTCGCCGCGCGGCCAGGACCCGTAGGAGGTCCTCGTCCGCCCCGGCCAGCGCGGCGGGCTCACCGCCCATGAGCGCCTGGGTCAGGGGGAAGGCCGCCCTCGCGTGCTGGGCGAAACCCTCCAGGTCCGGGCAGCGCCCGCCCCGGCCGTACCGGGAGACGAACACCTGCTCCAGCGCGCCCGAGAGCACCCGCTGGTCGTCCAGCGCGAACAGCAGGGGCATCAGCCGGCCCAGGTCCGCCGACCACCGCCGGGTCCGGCTGCGCCCCGCCGGGACGCCCCGCGACACCAGGCAGTCCTCCACCACCGGGGAGGTGGCCGACCCCGGAACACCCACCGCCGCCGACCACAGCCGTTGCAGCCGGAGCACACCCTCGGCGCGTCCGGCCCCGTCTGTCTCGGCGAAACCGGACAGCACCTTCTCGGTGTCCTCGAAGGCCGTCGCCACCCGGGCCGCGGCCTCGCCCGGAAGCGAGCGGGCCAGCCGGTGCCAGCGGCGGGTGAAGTCGGGGGACTGTTCGGCCGCGGGCGACCAGGGGACCAGGACACCCGCGCCGATGAGCTGGTCCAGCACACCCAGGGCCCGCTCGGCGCCGCAGCCCAGGTCGGCGGCGACCGCGTCGCGCAGCCCGTCCAACCGCACCGGCGCGGCCGCCTGTCTCTCCAGGACCGCCACCAGCCGGCCCCAACTGCCGGTCAGGGGAATCCGGACCTCCTCCTCGCCGAAGGCCTCCGCGCGCAGTCCGGGGGAGGGCGGGGCCCAGCGGCGGCGGCGCACCACCAGCCGTTCGCCCCGGTCGTCGGTTTCGCGCCGGGCGCCCCCGGTGAGCACCCACTCCAGGCCCATCCGGGCCTCGGGGTCGGCGGCCAGGGCCCGGGCGGCCTGCCGGGGCAGCAGGCGCCGCAGTTCGGCGTGCGAGGTGAGGCGGAACGGTTCGCCCCCGCCCCCGGCGTCCTCCCGCGGGTCCGGCCCGCCCGTTTCCTCCAGAGGGGCGAAGTGCACGCCGGTGTGGAGCGAGTACGGGCTGACCTTCAGGGTCGACCGGGAGAAGTACCGCACCAGCGAGGCCTCGGCCTTGCGCATGCGCTTGTCCGGCTCTCCGGTGGCGGCCGCCCGCGCGGCCACCGCCCGGTGCAGGTCGGGGCTGGACAGGGCGGTGGCCCGGTCGACCCCCGGGTCGCGCGCCCAGGCGGCCAGGACCGCGCGCTCCTCGCGCAGCGAGTCCCCGTGGGCGGCGTCCATGCGGTCGGCCGCGGCCCCGGTGGCCCGCCAGCTGGCCACCCACCGCCGCAGCAGTGCGAGTTCGCGGGTGATCGGGTGCGAGTACAGGGACTCCCGGGGAGGGCGCCGGTTGAACACGGCGCGTTTGGCTGCCAGGGCCTCACGCCGGTAGGCGTCCTGGTGCGGGGTGCCCGACCCCAGTTCGGGGGCGGCCCGGTGCAGCTCGTCGAGGAGCCGCTCGCGCAACCGCTCCCGTTCGTGCTCCTCCCGGGCCAGGGTGGCGACCAGTTCGCCGTCCACGGCGGTGACCGCGTCCCCGGGGCGCAGCCACCGGTGCGGGTGGGGGTTCACCCGGGAGACCAGGTAGGGGCCCTCCACGACCTCGAAGGACCGACCGGCCGGGGCCTGTGCGAGTTCTGACGACGGTGTGCTCAACCCTGCGCCCCCTCGGAGTCCCGGCGCCGGTTCCTGGCGGAGCCGAACCCGCGCGGCTCCCGCTCCGAGGCCCACCGGAACCAGCGCAGGGCCACCACGGTCCCCAGCAGCGACCAGGCCAACAGCAACCACACCGACGGCCAGTCCCACACGGGACCGGACTCGGAGAGGGCGCCCTGGATGAGGACGGTGAGCGGTCGGCCCGGAAGCAGGTCCGTCACCGCGCTCACCGCGTCCCCCAACGGTAGGACGATGAACCCGCCCGCCAGGAAAGCGGCCGGGAAGAAGATGCCGTTGACCATGGGCACGGCGGCGTCGGCGTTCGGCGGCAGCAGGGAGGCGGCCGCGCCCAGCGGCGCCATGCACACGAAGCCGAGCAGCAGCGCCGCCAGCAGTGCGGGCAGACGCGCCGGGTCGACGGTCACCCCCATGCCGAACAGGCCGATCGCGGTCACCACGCCCAGCACGATCACCGCGGTGAGCAGGGTGTTCACCAGGTAGGCGCCCATCACCGTCGCGGGGCTGACCGGGGTGGTCCGGAAGCGCTTGAACAGTCCGTGGTGGCGGCGGATCGCCAGGCCGATCGCGACGTTGGCGAAGGCGACGGACATCAGCGCGAAGCCCAGGATGCCGCCGAAGCTCAGGTTGGCCTGCGTGATCCCGTGTTCGCCCACGAGCCGGACCTCGTCCGCCTGGGAGCGGAACGCCAACCCGAACCCCACGTAGAACATCACCGGCATGAGCACGATGAACGCCAGGGTGATGGGGGAGCGCCAGAACTCCTTGATCTCACCGTCCACGTGCAGCCGGAAACTGCTCGGACGTCGGGTGCGCGGCGCGCGGCGGGCCGCCCCGGGGCCGGTTCCGGTGGTGCTCATTCGCTCTTCCCCGCTCCCAGCGCGCCGTTCTCCGCGGCACCGCTCTTCCCTGTTCCGTGTGCTCCCGGGGCGCGGCCGCCGGAACCGTTCTCGATCATGGCCACGTAGGCGTCGTCCAGGGTGGGCGGCACGATCGTCAGGCCGGTGATCCGCGTCCCCTCGTCCTCGGCCCACGACCGCACGCGTTCGACCACGGAGTCCTGGTCGTCGGTGAGGATGCGCACGCGCCCGTTGACCAGCTCCGCCCCCTCGGGCAGGCGTCCGCCGACCCCCTCGGGTTCGGCGAACTCCACCACGGTGAACGCCGCCGAACCGCGCACGAGCTCGTCCGGGGTGCCGGAGGCGATGAAGTCCCCGTCGCGGATGACGTCCACGCGGTCGGCGAGTTCCTGGACCTCGGTGAGGTCGTGAGAGGTCAGGACCACGGTCGTGCCGCTGTCGCGCAGCCCCGCCACCAGGGCGCGGATCCGGCGGCGCGAGACGGGGTCCAGCCCCGTGGTGGGCTCGTCCAGGAAGAGCAGCTCCGGCCGCCCGGTGAGTGCCAGCGCCAGGTCCAGGCGGCGGCGCTGGCCGCCGGAGAGCGACTTGACCAGGGCGGACCGCTTCTCGGTGAGCTCCACCTGTTCGAGGACCTCGCCGACACCGAGCGGGTCCGGGTAGTAGGAGGCGTGGCGGCGCAGGATGTCGCGCACCGAGAGGTTCGGCTCCAGCATGGTCTGTTGCAGGACCACACTCATGCGGGTGCGGAGTTCGGCGAAGTCGCGGCGGTTGCCGGGGTCGAGCCCGAGCACCTCGACCCGTCCCGAGGTGCGTCCCCGGTGTCCCTCCAGGATCTCGATCAGCGTCGTCTTGCCCGCCCCGTTGGGGCCGAGCAGTGCGGCGATCCGTCCGGTGGGCACTTGGTAGGAGATGCCGTGCAGCACCTCTCCCTTCCCGTAGTCCTTGGTGATGTCCGTGGCGTTGATCGCGTACACGTGCGGCCCTCGTGGTGCGTGTGCTGGGGGGTCGGGGAGTGGGGGCGGCCCCGGCGAGAGGGCCGCCCCCGGTCAGCGGGTCAGCCGCACGAACCCGACGAGCAGCAGCTGCTGGAGCCGCAGCACGAGGTGGAGGTGCAGGAGCTGGAACCGCTGGTGGCTCCGGTCTCGGGGACGGCGACCGCCTCGCGGACGCTCATCACCTCCATGTCGTCGAAGTCGAGGTCGGGGAGTTCGATCGCGGGGGATTCCTGGATCGCCATCGGGCACCTTCTTCTGGGTTTTTCAGGGGATTCGGGTGCTGAATTCTCGAGTGCACCCGGGAGGAATTCACGTTTCGGTCCGAAGACGCGGCGTGAATTCCGTTCGGGGGGTTTGGGGACGGTGGCTGGGGGGAAGCGTCCTGCTTTCGGCGCTGGGGGCGGCGGGGCCCGAAGATCCCGCCGTCAGCCGCAGGATCCGCCGGAGCAGCAGCTGCTGGAGCCGCAGCACGAGGTGGAGGTGCAGGAGCTGGAACCGCTGGTGGCTCCGGTCTCGGGGACGGCGACCGCCTCGCGGACGCTCATCACCTCCATGTCGTCGAAGTCGAGGTCGGGCAGGTCGATCGCTGGCGCCGTCGAATGGGGCATTGTGGCCTCTTCGTTCGTATCTTCCGTGCTGATCCCCCGGGCGGGAAAGAAAGTAACACGGAGTCGACCCAGGTCGATAGAGGTTGTATTGATCCTTTTCCCGGGTGTGGCCCCGGGTTCTCCCACGCGTCACGGGGGAGAGCGTGAACCGGAGTGGACCCCGGTTCCGGAAGGGGCCCGGTGCCGACCGGGAAAGGCGTCCGTTCCTGAATCGGTCCGACGTTTTCGGCCTTTCTCGAACCCGGGTCAGAGCAGTTCGAGCGGGGTGCGCCCCTCCGGCGGGGGAAACCGCTCGTTCAACACCCGCAGGTCCTCCTCGGTCAGACGCAGGTCCAGGGCGGCACGGTTCTCCTCGACGTGCGCGAGCTTCGTGGCCTTGGGTATCGCGCACAGGCCCCCGCCCGCGAGGACCCAGGCGACGGCGACCCGCGCGGGGGAGGCGCCGTGGTCCTCGGCTACGCGCCGCAGCACCGGGTCGTCCAGCAGCCGCCCCTGCTCGATCGGGGAGTAGGCCATCACCGGTATCCCGTGGTCGCGGCACCACGGCAGGAGCTCGTACTCGGGGCCGCGCCGGGAGAGGTTGTAGAGGACCTGGTCGGTCGCGCAGGCCTCACCGCCCGCCAGCGAACGGAGTTCGCGCATGTCGTCGGTGTCGAGGTTGCTCACCCCGAACTCCCCGATCTTCCCCGACTCCCACAGCTCGGTGAAGGCCTCCAGCGTCTGCTCCAGCGGTACCCCGCCCCGCCAGTGCAGCAGGTACAGGTCGATGCGGTCGGTGCCCAGCCGGCGCAGGCTCTGTTCACAGGCCCTGACGGTCCCCGCCCGGTCGGCGTGGTGCGGCAGGACCTTGCTGACCAGGAACACCTCGTCGCGGCGCCCCTCGATCGCCGCCCCCACCACCCGCTCCGCACCGCCGGAACCGTACATCTCGGCGGTGTCGATCAGCCCCGTCCCGAGGTCGAGCCCGTGCCGCAGCGCCGTCACCTCCGCCGCGTGGGCGGAGGGGTCCTCGCCCATGCCCCAGGTGCCCTGCCCCAGCACCGGCAGCTCCCCGCCGGACGGTAGTCGCAGGTGTCTCATGGCCGTTCCCCTGTTCCTGTGGTCCCGGGCGTCCCTGTGCTCCTCGACCTCCCGGACCTGTATCCCTCACCACTTCACCCCCACCCGAAACAAGGGACGCGGTGCCCCGGATCCGGGAGAAGGGACCGGCGGTCCGGTGCCCGGCGGCCGCATATCCTCTGAGGTGCACCGACCCCGAACCTGGAGCGCGCACGATGCTGGAACTGCTGCCCGGACTCACCCAGATCTACGAGGGCTGGGCGCAGCACCACCCGGACGTGCAGCCGCTGACCGTCCAGTTCCCCGCCGGCGAGTCCGAGCAGGGGATCGACGGTGTGCTCGCCTACCCGATGGAGGGGTACTGGCTGCTCGTCACCTTCGGTCTCACCGAACTGGGGGAGAAGACCAGCGAGGAGAAGCGCGTCTCCGGGGCCGGGTTCGAGTTCACCTGCCGTATCCCGCGCGAGGACGGCGACGAGACCGTGCCCGCGTGGATCCTCCGCGTCCTGCACGCCCTCTCCCGGCAGTACGTCGCCGGTGTGCAGCTCGACGTCGGCCACTGGATCATCACCCCGTCCCCGCTGGGCGGCGAGGCCGCCAACGGGGACATGACCTCGCTCGCGATCGTCCCCGACGCGGACATGCGCATCCTGGACACCGACAACGGTCTGGTGCTGTTCTTCCAGGTCGTGGGACTCATGTCGGAGGAGGGCGAGTACGCCCAGGAGGCCGACACGGTCGCCCCGATCGTGGCACTGCTGCGCGACCGCGATCCGAGGATGCTCACCGACCCCAGGCGCGAGCCCATCCGGCTCTAGCGTTCCCCGTTGGCTCCCCGCCCCTCTTTCCCCGTGATCTTGCTACCAGGGGCGATTTCGGCGCCGAACTT
Source organism: Nocardiopsis terrae (assembly GCF_014651695.1). Taxonomy (GTDB): domain Bacteria; phylum Actinomycetota; class Actinomycetes; order Streptosporangiales; family Streptosporangiaceae; genus Nocardiopsis; species Nocardiopsis terrae. The sequence goes on along the minus strand of NZ_BMXJ01000009.1, from coordinate 240,969 downwards.
GCCCCTGGTAGCAAGATCACGGGGGGTGCAGGGGTTCACGGGGGGTAGGGGTTCGGTGCCTTGGACCTGGCCGATGCTGGGTATCCGGAGCAGGCGTGTGCGACAGCTTTGGCGGCTCTTCCCGTCGCTCAGTGAGGCTCTTTCGCAGATTCGGGAGTGGGCGGCCTCATGAGCGCCAGCGCCCCCGGTCAGTGGCCGGGGGCGCTGGCGGTTCGGTGGGCTCAGAACTGGTCGCTGCCGACTGCCTGGCCGATGGAGAAGGTGTGTCGAGATGCGGCGCAGATCGTCTCCAGCGCGTGGATCGGGGTGTCCTCGGTGGAGTAGCTGATCCGGAGCACCTGGACGACCCACTCGCCGGGGATCTCCAGGAGGTCGGCTTCGTAGGGGGTGGCGGGGCGCGCGGTCAGGGTTTCCACGGCATGGCCGAAGCGGTACCCGAGGTCCTCGATGGCTGCCTGGAGTGTGGGGAGAACGAACCCCTCGCCATCGAGCCGGGTGTTCTCGCCGACATCCAGGCGGAAGTACGAGGTCGAGATCCTGACCGGCACGCTGTTCGCCCAGAACATCTTGCGTCGGGCGATGATCGGAGCTCCCGGCGCGACCTGTAGGCCCTGGGCGACGTGTTCGTTCGCGGGCTCCTGGCCGACGAACAGCATTTTCCGCTCAGGGGTGAGCCCCTGCTGCCCGGCCTCGGTCAGGTAGAGCGACTTGGAACCGCGGGTGCTCGGCGGGGTCGGTAGCGCTCGCTGGACGAGCACCCGCGGTTGCGGTCCGAGAGGGCCGGTCGGGGCTTTGTGGGCAGGTTCTTCGCCGCCCGCCTTCTTCATCTGGGACACGCGGCCGGGGGATACACCCAGGTGACGGGCGATGTCCTCTTGGCGCGTTCCACTCTGTTGCGCCTCGATGATGGCTCCCCTGCGGATGCGGGAAAGTTCGACGCTCTGGCCTTGCAAGCTGGTCATGGCGGCGGAAGCCGCGCGGGCTCTGTCTAGGGGGTCCGGTACGGCTGCGATGTCATGCAATGTCCTTGCGTCCAAGGCGAATCCTCACTTCGGGTACTCCACCAGAACTTTAGCCCCCCTATTGCGCTTGCTGAAAGCATGGGGTCTCCGTGACAAACACCAGTACCCCCGCGCGTTCCGGTCTCCGTAGCGGTCGCCGGTAGGAGATCGACGGCCTGCGCGCGGCGCAGTTCTCATGGTGGCCGTTTACCACGCGTGGTTCGGCCAGGTCTCGGGGCGTCGCCCTCTTCCTGCTGCTCGCCCCCGGCGGATGTCTGGCTCTCAGCGTTAGCGCCCTCTAGGTGTCGAGGGCGCTCTCGTGCCGGATGCCACCGCACTCGATCAGCTTCGGTGTCGGGCTGCCCCACGAACATCGACGCCCCCGGTCAGTCACAGTGGCCGGGGGCGTGTTCGGTCTGGAGAACTCAGACCTGGTCGGTACGGATGGTGCTGAGAGCGGCGGTCCATGCTGCTCCAGCGAAGCTGAGGTGCCCGAGGTCCCTGTTCTGGGTGTCGCGCACGGCCGCACCGGCAGGAAGGTTAGCGACTTCGACGCAGTTGTCGCCCCGGCCGCTGTAAGACGACTTCCGGAAGTGCAGGTCGTTGGATGAACGCATGGGAGTCCTTGCTAGATGAGTGATTCCAAGTACCGGAGCGAGGCTTCGGGCGACTCTGCCGAGCCGCAGATGTGGCCGAAGATGCCGACGTAGTTTTGGATGGCCTCGGGCTGTTCCAGGTACAGGTCCTCGGTCGCGGCCTCTATGTACACCAGGGGCAGATCTGCCGGGTCGGGGAAGTCCAAGATCATGAAGGCCCCCTCCATCGCGGCGTGGGAACCAGCTTCGTCTCGGAGCACCTGAATATCGATGTTCGGCCGCTCGGCGATGGCGATGAGATGCCGGATCTGGTCCGCCATCACCTTGGGTCCGCCGACTCGCTTGCGCAGCGCCGCCTCATCGATCACCGCCCACACGCTCGGAGCGGCCTCTGCAGCGAGGATCTCCTGCCTCTTGAGTCGACCCGCCACCTTGCGCTCGATGTCGTCATCGCTCAGCACTCGACTACCCCGTAGTACCGCAGCAGCGTACTCGGGAGTTTGGAATAGCCCAGGGATCAGCAAGGCTTCGTAGGTGCGGATCATCGAGGCGCCGGTTTCGAAGTCAGCCAGGCCGCCTCTGAGAACGTCCTTGAAGTCGATCCACCAGCCTCGCAGGCGTGACTCACTTGCCAGAGACACGATGGCGTCGCGCATCTCGTCGGGTAGGTCGTAGACCTCGGCGAGGTCCTTCATGTCGCGGACGCTCGGGAGCTTCCACTCGTTGCGCTCCATGCGCGAGAGCTTGCCGCTGGACCAGCCCAGCTGCTTGTTCACGCTCTCGATCTTGAGGTTGCGATCCTCGCGCATGCGTCGGAGCAGAGCGGACAGTCGGCGCCTTCTGGCGCTGGGGCTGTACCGGCTGTCGGCCGCCATGTGTCACCTCCTGGCCCGCCTGATCATAGGCCAGGCAAAGGGAATCAGACATATCACCCAGATGCGAATCACATCTTGTGAAAAGCATTGCACGTATCGCATGATGGTTATCCGCGTTCGTCTATGCCGCCCTCACTCAGCGGCATCCGAATACCAGGAGCCGCGCTATGCCGCGTTGCTTGAACCTGTCTGAGCTGGCCTCTGTGCGCTACCGCGCTACCGAGATCCTGCGTCGCCGCCGTCCCCGCAGGGCCGGGCGTGTGCGTGCCTTCGCCGCCAACCCCCGCATCCACTCCGAAGCGCGGCACTCCCACCCGGCTCGCCTACATGATCGAGCGCGGCGAGCTTCCGCACTGGATGCACGTGACCCGACAACGTCGTGAACAGGCCGGGCGAGAGGCCCGGGAAACCGAACAGGTCCGGGCGAAGGTACACGCCCTCGTGGAACCGGTGCCCGGTACCCGGCGGGGCCGTCACCGGGCCCCGCGCCGCCGGAAGGACTGGCCCGCGGTCGCCGTGAGCGCCACACTCCTGCTCGGACTGGCAGCCGCGGAGACGATCGGTCAGGGGGTCTTCCGGGCAGCCGGCCTCCTCTGAACCCCGCCCAACCCGTACGGGACTCCGTTTCCCTGCGGGTTTCCGTGGACGTCAGCTTTCGTATCCCGGGCAGTCACACGGGGCCGCGAGTCTGGTCTCCTCGTGAAAGCGATCAGACCCGACTCGCGCCCCGTCGCCCCCCGCGCCGGCAGCGCCCTTCCCTCGAAGACCGGTCACCGCCAGGAGATCGACGGCCTACGTGCGGTCGCCGTCCTCCTCGTGGCCGTCTACCACGTCTGGTTCGGTCGGGTCTCCGGCGGCGTCGACGTCTTCCTGCTGATCACCGGCTTCCTCATCACCGGTTCCCTGGTGCGCGCGGCCGAACGCGGCAGCCTGCGCTACGGCGCCTTCCTGAGCCGCCTGGCCGCGCGCCTGATCCCCACCGCGGCCCTGGTGATCACGGTGTCCCTGGCGGGTGCCCGCCTCCTGCTCCCCGAGGCCCGCTGGCGCGACGCGATCGGCGAGGCACTCGCCGCCGCGTTCTACCACCAGAACTGGCACCTGGCCCTCGGGTCGGTCGACTACCTGGCCCGCGACGAGGGGACCGGGCCCTTCCAGCACTTCTGGTCGCTGTCCGTCCAGGGGCAGTTCTACCTGCTGTGGCCGGTGGTGATCGGCCTGGCCGTGTGGTGGGCCGCCCGACGCGGTCACACCCCGTACCGGGTGCTCCTCGTCGTCCTGGGCGCGGTCCTCGCCCTCTCGCTCGCCTACTCGGTGTTCATGACCCGCACGGACCAGCCGTGGGCGTACTTCGACACGGGGGCGCGCCTGTGGGAGTTCGCCCTCGGCGGCCTGCTCGCGCTCCTCCTGCCGTACCTGAACCCGCCCCGGGCCGTCCGTGTCCTGCTGGGCTGGCTCGGTCTGGCCGCCCTGGTCCTGTGCGGTGTGCTCCTCCAGGTGTCCACGGTCTTCCCCGGCTACGCGGCCCTGTGGCCGACCCTGGCGGCGGCCGCGGTCGTGGTCGCCGGAACCACCGGCTCACCCTGGGGCGCCGACCGCTGGCTCACCCTTCGCCCGTTGCGCTACCTGGGTTCGATCTCCTACGCCCTGTATCTGTGGCACTGGCCGGTGCTGGTGTTCTACCTGGCGGTCGCCGACCGCACCCTCGCCGGCCCGCTCGGCGGCGCCGCCGTCCTCGCCCTCTCGGCCGTTCTCGCCGCGGCGACCACCCCGCTCTCGGACCGGATCGTCGCCGTCGGCCGGGGGCCGGTGCGTGCCCCGCTGGTCGCCGCCGCCTGCCTGGTTCCCCTGCTGCTGTCCACAGGCCTGTGGACAGCCCGGATGGACGCCCAGCAACGGCAACTGGAGGCGCTGCTCACCGACCCGGCCCGCTACCCCGGCGCGGCCGCGCTGCTCACCGGAGACCACGGCGAGTACCCCGACCCGGTTCATCCGCCCCCGGCCTCCGCCGCACAGGACGTCCCCGTCACCTACGACGACGGCTGTAACCAGTCCACCTCCGGCACCGAGGTGCTCACCTGTGTCTACGGGACCGAGGACGCGGAGGAGGCCGAGCGCACCATCGCCCTGGTCGGCGGCTCCCACGCCGCCCACTGGTTCCCCGCCCTGGAACAGATCGCGCAACGGCGGAACTGGCGGCTGGTCAACATCACCAAGGGCGCCTGCCTGTTCACCGACGCGCCGCAGCTCTACAAGGGCGAGCCCTACACCGCGTGCGCCGAGTGGAACCGGGCCGTCATGGCCGAACTCGAAACCCTCCGCCCCGACGCGGTGTTCACCACCGGCACCACCACGAGCCTGGACACCTCCGCGGGCTTCGGTACGGAGACCGTGGTGGACGGCTACGTCGACCGCTGGCGGGAACTGGATTCCCTCGGCGTCGAGGTCGTCGCCGTCCGCGACACCCCGCGCCTGCCCTTCGACGCCCCCGACTGCCTCTCCGCCGCCACCCCGCAGGAGTGCACGGCCTCCCCCTCGGAGTCGATGGCCGAGGAGTCACCGCTGGACGGCGTCGAACTCCCCCCGAACGTCACCGTCCTCGACCTGACCGACCACTTCTGCGAACCCGGGTCCTGCAGCCCCGTCGTCGGCAACGTCCTCGTCTACTGGGACAGCAGCCACATCACCACCACCTACATGCGCACCCTCGCTCCGGAACTGGAGAAACACCTCCTCACCACGACCGCCTGGTGACGTCTCCGGAGGCAGGTTTCCCCGAATGACCAGCCTTTACAACCTGTGCGTTATATACCTATGCTGGTGTGGGAAATCGAACTGGAACTCATCGAACCATGGCTGGAAGCCCCGGGTCAGGGCTCCTACGAGCAAGTGATCGCGGCACTCGAAGTGCTGGCCGCGCACGGGCCGGGAAGAGGAGGGCACTGATGACGGACCTTCGAGACATGCTGGCCAAGCGTCCCGTCGATCGCGAAGCGGTGGACCGGCACAAGCAGCGCCTACTGGACGAGGTACGGGCCTACCGGCTGCGTGAACTCAGGGAGGCGGCCGAGCTCACTCAGGTGCAGCTCTCCCGACAGCTGAACGTCAGCCAGAGCAGAGTCTCCAACATCGAACGCGGGGAGATCGACCACACGGAGGTCGACACCCTACGCAAGTATGTGGAGGCGCTCGGGGGGAAGCTCAGCGTGACGATGGAGATCGGAGGCGAAAGCTTCCCCATCGTCTGACTGTCCGAAACGGAAGTGATGCTGCTTCGACGGGTTGACACCACCCACCGGCGTCCACCGAACCAAAGCAGCTTCACCACGCGAAACCGGGGGGCACCGATGCGATCCGAAGAACGGCTGATCCAGGCGGGCGACGTGGAGCTCTGCACGCAGTCCTTCGGGGGCGCCGAGCACCCGCCGATCCTGTTGATCGCCGGGAACGAGACGTCGATGGACTGGTGGGAGGACGGGTTCTGCGAGCGCCTCGCCGCCACGGGACGCTTCGTCGTGCGCTACGACAGCAGGGACACCGGGCGGTCGACCCGGTTCCCGGTCGGTGAGCCCGGCTACTCCGGGGACGCGCTCATCCACGACGCCGTCGGTGTACTGGACGGCTGGGGGCTGCCCCGAGCGCACATCGTGGGTATCTCCTCGGGCGGCGGCATCGCCCAGTACCTCGGTGTGTGGAACGCCGACCGGGTCGCGTCACTGACCCTGATGTCCACCACGTCGGTGGGTCCCGGGGACCGGCACCCGGACCTGCCGCCGCCCAGCGCCGCCGTCTCGAAGTCGTTCGCCGACCCGCCGCCCGACCCCGACTGGGACGACCGGGAGTCGGTGGCCGAGTACATGGTCACCACCGAGTACGTCTTCGCCGGAGACGCCCCGGTCGACCCGGACCGGATCCGGCGGATCGTGACGCGGTCGATGGAGCGCGGCGGCGGCATGGCCTCCGCGGCCAACCACTGGCTGGTCGGAGGGTCGTCCCTGGGTGACCGGCTCGGCGAGATCACCGCGCCCACCCTCGTGCTGCACGGGAGGGAGGACCCGCTCTTCCCCTGGCGGCACGGCGAGGCCCTCGCGGCCGAGATCCCCGGCGCCCGCCTGCACCTGGTCTCCGGCGTGGGCCACCAGCACCCGCCGCCGGAGCGCTGGGACGAGGTGGTCGGGGCGATCGCCGAACACACCGCGCCCGGTTAGCCACCCCGGCCGGTCACCACTCCGGCGAGGCGAACGGTCCCAGCGATACACCTCGTCGTCCCCCGCCGACGCCGACTCCCGGTCCGCGATCACTCGCCCGGTCTCCTCCGCCGGAGATGCCTCGGGGCCGGGCGCGTGCCCGGCCCCGAGGCCGTGTTCAGCCGTCATCGCGGTCAGTCGCGTTCGAGTGCCGTACCGATCTCGCCGACCCGGTCGGCCAGCAGCCCCATCGCGCCGATGGCCCTGGTCATCGGGTCGTCGTCGGACCCGCCCAGGGCGCGGCCCCTGCGGAAGCCCTCCTTGACCTCCCTCCAGCGCGTCTCCTGCTCGGGCGTCATCACCCCGCGCAGCTCGGCCAGTTTCAGCAGGTTGGCTTCGGCCCCGGACGTCAGGGTCTGGGCCTCACCGAGGTAGTGGTCGTCGATGACGGCCTCCACCTCGGCGTCGTTCATGACCGGGACGATCTTCTCCGCGAGCCGGTTCATGTTCCGGTAGGAGCCCTGGAGCTGGAACGGGGGCTCGGTCCGGGCGTCCTCGGACTGGGCCGCCGATGCGATGTAGGCCTGGTTGTTGGCCAGCACCACCTCCTGCACCCGCAGCAGCTTCCGCAGGACCGACACGATCCGGTCCACCTCCGCCGCCGAGTACGGGTGCTTCAACCGGTCCGTGCCGACCGGTTCGTCCCCCCGCGCCCTGCCCCGGGCCATCCGCACGAACGTGTACACGTCCTCCCGGTCCCGGGTGGACAGCGGGGACAGCGTCTGGTTGGAGGTGAGCGCGTTCTCGATGTAGCTGAGCGCGAACAGCTCCTCCTTGCCGGACAGCACGTCGCCCAGGTTGTACACGTCGGCGCGGTTGGCGAGCATGTCCGGGATCCGGAACCGTTTGCCCTGCTCGGTGTAGGGGTTGCCGGCCATGCACACCGCGAACCTCTTGCCGCGCAGGTCGTAGGTCCGGGTCCGGCCCTCCCAGACCCCTTCCATCCGGCGCTGCCCGTCGCACAGGGAGATGAACTTCTGCAGCAGCTCCGGGTTGGTGTGCTGGATGTCGTCCAGGTACAGCATGGTGTTGCTGCCCATCTCCAGCGCGAAGGAGATCTTCTCGATCTCCTGCCGGGAGGTGGCGTCCGGGGCCTCGGCCGGGTCCAGCGAGGTCACCGAGTGCCCCAGCGCCGGTCCGTTGACCTTGACGAACACCAGGCCGAGCCGGCTGGCCACGTACTCCATCAGGGTGGTCTTGCCGTAGCCGGGCGGTGAGATGAGCAGCAGCAGGCCGCTCTGGTCGGTGCGTTTGTCGTCTCCGGCCGCGCCCAGCTGTTTGGCGAGGTTGTCGCCGATGAGCGGCAGGTAGGACTCGTCGAGCAGCCGGTTGCGCACGAACCCGCTCATCACCTTCGGCCTGTACTCCGCCAACCGCAGGCGTTCGCGCTCCCGGGCCACCAGCAGGTTCCGTCTGCGCTGGAAGTCCCGGTAGGCGGGTACGTCCAGGGTCCGGAACCGCCGGGTGCGCGGCAGGATCTCGTCGAGCCGGACCTCCATCGAGCGCTCGCTGATCCGCGGGTGCGCACCCAGCAGACCCGCGACGTGCTCGCTCACCGCAGCCGAGGACTCGTACCGTTCGACGCCCTCGCCCCGGTCGGGGGAGGTCCCCCCGGTCAGGGCGATCGCCGCGGCCTCGGGCAGGGCGCCCGGGGCCGGGGGCTCCTCCAGGGTGGTCGCGTACGCCTCCAGCCACGCCGTCACCAGCTGGTGCCGTGCGGCCAGGTCGCCGTCGAGCCTGCGCAGGTCCTCCTCGAAGGACGTGCGGGTGGTCTCCCTGGTGCTGCCCAGCGCCCGGTGGAACCGGTCCAGGAGCTGGCGGGCGCCCGCACCCGAGACGAACCCGCGCTCGGCGGGCCCGTCCGCGGCCAGCTCCTCGAACAGGTAGTCGCCCACCAGCTCCAGGTCGACGTCCTGGTACAGGCCGGTGTCGGTGAGGAAGGCGTCCACACCCTCGGCGAGTTCGCCGCGCAGCCCGTCGATCGCCGCGGACCTGCGCGCGCCGAACACGCTCCGGGCCCGTGCCAGCGAGGACGCCCGCGTCTTCCAGGCCGACCGCTGACCCTTGTCGGTGCCGTGTGCCCAGAACAGCTGGGCGACGGCCCGGGCCTGTCCGGGATAGCGCAGCAGACCCGCCCCGGTGCGCAGCCGCAACAGCGCGGAGAGGATCCGGGCGGCGTCGTGGTCGTGCACGCCCCGCTCGTACCCCTCGTCGTACCGGGACTCCGCGACCCCGCGCACCAGGGACCGCAGCGAGTCCCCGTTCTCGGCGTGCAGCTCCGCGTCGTGCAGGGCGTCGAGAGTCAGACCCTCGGCCCCCTCCTCGGCCGCCGCCAGGATCGAGGTGGCCAGGTACTCGGCCCGGTACACCTCGGGGCTCTCCGAGACCAGCAGCCGGTCCCACAGGTGCCTGGTCTGCTGGAAGGCCTCGTCGGTGACGGGCGTCCGGAAGTCGGTGCCGGTGACGGCCACCGACATGTGTCCGTCGTGCGGGGTGAGGGTGAGGTCGATCGGCTGGGTGTTGACCGCGAACCGGTGCCTGCCCAGCCGGACGGTCTCTCCTCCGGCGCCGCCCTCGAACAGGTCGGTGCGGTCCCGCAGGGCCCGCCCCGCCTCCTGCCGGGCGGCCAGGACCTGGCCCTGGAGCTCCTCGGCGCGCACGGTCTCGCCGAGTTCGCGCATCTCCTCGACGGTGCGGCGCAGCCGCGCCACCATCGCGTCCGAGGCGAAGTAGGTGTTGATGTCCTCCAGAGTGGTCAGCGCCGCGATCCGCCGGTGCACGCCCTCCAGCACCCGGGCGGCCGAGGAGGCCAGGCGGTCGGCCCGCCGGGAGCGCTCGTCGACCAGCGCCTGCTTGCGGGTGGAGAAGGCCTCGTAGACGTCCTCGCGTTTGTCCGACAGCTCCTGGAGGAAGTCGTCGAACTCGGCGAAGCGCGACTCCAGGTTCTCCAGTTGGAGCATGATCCGGCCGAGCTGCTCGTCGCAGTGCTCCGGGGTGTCCGCGGCGGCGATAGCCCCGGTGATGGCCTGCCCCAGCAGCGCGAACTCGGCGGCGAACTCGGCCCGGCCCTCCAGGGCGAGCAGCTCCCCGCGCCGTGACTCCAGTGTGGCGCGGGCCCGGTTGACCCCGGCCATCACCTCGCTGATCCGTTCCAGGATGCGGGTGCGGACCTGGGCGTCACCGATGTCGAGGGAGCCGATCACCTCGGTGACGACCTGGAGGCCCTCGGTCTGTTCGGCGATCCGTTCGCCGACCGCGGTGGCGGCGCTGACCGCGTCCAGGGCCTCGGCCTCCTCGACGAGCCGGTCCACCTCGGCGTGGTAGCCGTCGAAGGCGTCGTCCTGTTCGAGGAAGGCCACGGTGCGGCGCCCGACGGAGGCGGTCTCCTCGCCGAGGCCCTCCTCGACCGCGTCGATCCGGCCGGTGTCCGCGTAGCGCATCTCGCGCAGCGTGGCGGCCTGCCCCTGGGCGCGGCGCAGGTCGGTCAGCCGGCCCACCCACCCCTCCGCCGAGCGCGGGGTCTCGCCCCGGGACCGGCGGATGAGCGCGGTGACCCTCTCCTCGGTCTCACGGAGGCTCTCGTCGGCCTGCCGGGTGAGCTCCTGGACGGTCTCGAACTCGTCCAGGACCCGCTCCGCGGTGGAGCGCACCTCGCCCAGCGGGGCGGCCAGGTCGCCCAGTTCCGCCTCGCCCAGCCAGTGGAACCGGTCCAGGACCCGGCGGCAGGACGCGATGAGCGCCTCGAACACCTCGGTGGAGGGCCGCATGTCCTCGGCGATGCGCGCCACCGACAGGCACTCGGACACGCCCTGGACCAGTTCGGCGTTGCCGATCCGCTCCAGCGGACCGGTGCCGACCGGTTGCGCGGCCGCGTACACGTCGGACACGTACGGGGTCTGCCACACCTGCATGGGGTGCACCCGGGTGGGCTCCCCCGAGTTGTCGCGGAAGACCGTCATCGTCCCGTCGTCGAACAGCGAGTAGCCGTGGCAGACGATGGGGTTGGCGACCTCCTTGCGGATGGTGTTGTACGACAGCAGCAGGCTGCGGCCGTCCGCCCTTGAGTGGAAGACGTACAGGACGTCCTCGCCGTTGGGCGAGCGCACCACCCGCTCGAACTCCAGGTCGGTGACGTCGGTGTCGAAGGTCCGCGCGACCCCGGTGGCCAGGTAGTAGCCGCCGGGGAAGATGAGCCCCTGGTCGTCGGGCAGGCGCTGGCAGGACTGGCCGATGCCGTCGAGGCGCTCGACCTCCTTGGTGCGCGTGTTGAAGACCAGGTGGCGCCAGGTCGTCTCGTTGTAGGGCAGGACGCGCAGGAGGATGAGCGCGCCGACCCGGGCGTGGTACACCGAGGCGTCGGCCAGGCTCTGCAGCGGTTCGTCGACGGGTTCGCTGTAGACGCCCTCGCCGACCTCGGTGTTGTTCTCGATCTTGACGGTCAGGTCGCCGCCGACCGTCTCCACGAACAGCGTGTCGCGGACGGAGATGTGCGGGTGCCGCCCCTGGACGTGGTCCTCGCGGGTGGCCTCCGTCCACTCGAAGTCGTGTGCGGGCGGGAACACGTGGTCGCGTTCGCCGCGGTCGTCCAGGTAGGCGATCCCGCCGTCGGGAGCCACCGACCATCGCAGGACCCGCACGTCCTCGGTGCGCGGGCCGGTCTGGAACACGGCGAGGAGCCGGTCCTCGACCCGGCGCAGCTGCAGCAGGCGGGCGTCCCGGTAGTAGCGGTAGAGCTGGGTGAACTCCTGGCGGAACCGCTCGTGCGCGAGCAGCCCGGGGATGGCGTCCTCGGGCGCGTCGGTGAACTCGAAGGAGGCACCGCCGTGCTCGTACCGGTGCAGGGAGAACACGTCGCTGACGTGTGTCTGGCTCTGCATGCCGATGTAGACGTTGTAGCCGAAGAGGATCATGTCCCCGTCGGCGGCGTCCCCGACGGAGCGTCCGACGCTCACGATGTCCCGGGGCACGCAGTTGTGTTCGGTCCGGATGCGTTCGGTGCCGCGCAGGGAGAGTTCGGCGGAGCCGAAGACCTCCAGTCGGCGGTTGTTGAGTTCCTCGGTCCGCCGGGCCAGCTCACCGGTCTGTTCGCGGAGCCGGGCGCGGAGCACCTCGTAGGTGCCCGCGTCCAGCGACCGCGCGTCCTCGGTGCCGGGTCCGGGGCCTTCGGTCTCCTGGGACTGTGTTTCCTGGGAGTGGGCCTCGGTCACGGAGGACTACCTCACTGCTTCACGGGGGCGAGAGCGTTCACGGGGAGCTGGTCCAGGCCCATGGAACGGGCCGTGGCGAGCAGCCTGTCGAGCTTGCCCGCCTCGGGGCCGCCCGCGGCGATGAGCTTGAGCAGCAGCGCGGAGACGGTGAGGTTCTTGACGTCCTCGGTGCCGGCCTCGGACATGAGCTTCTTCATGTCCTCGGCGAAGTTGCCCTCGCCGTTCAGCCAGCCGTTGCCCAGGGCCCGGACGGTGTCGGAGTTGCCGACGAAGCCGTCGACGGCCTTGCCCATGCCGATGGAGTTGACCATGCGGTCGAAGAAGGCGCCGTCGCCGCCGACGATACTGATGTCGGCGCTCTCCAGGCCCGCGGCCATCGCGGTGGCCTGGGCCTCGGCGACCTGACGGTGCACGTCGATGCCGGCCAGCCGGACCTCCTTCTCGGCGTCCAGGCGCAGACGGTACTCCTCGTGCTCGCGGCTGACCTGGTCCAGGGCGGCCATAGCCTCGGCCTTGTCGGTCAGGCCGGCGGCCTCGGCGCGCAGCTTCTTCTCCACCGCGTCGGCCTCGACCTCGGCCTTCTCGCGGGCCACGACGGCCTCGGCGCGGCCGAGCTTCTCGACGGCCTCGGCGTCCTGCTGACGGACCTGGACCTCGGCCAGGCCGGCGGCCGCGGCCTCGGCCTGCAGGCCCTCGGCGAGACGGATCTTGGCGCGGGTGTCCAGCTCGGCGGCCTGCTGGCGGGCCTCGGCGAGCGTGAGCTCCTCCTGGGCCCGGTGCTTGGCGGCGGCCTCCGCGGCCTCGGCGGCCTTGATGTCCTTGACCAGGTTCTCCTGGGCCTCGGCCTCGGCGTGGATGATGACGGCCTGGCGCTGGCGCTCGGCCTCCTCCACGGCGCGGAGCTTCTTGATCGCCTCCTCCTGCTCGGCGACGGTGCGGTCGACGGCCACGCGCTCGCGGACGACGTCGGCGACCTCGCGCTTCTCGGCCTCGACCTCCTTGTCCTTGGCGATGCGGCTCAGCTCGGTCTCGCGCTCGCGGCCGATGACCTCCAGGAGGCGGTCCTTCTCGATCCGCTCGGACTCGATGGCGATGACGCGCTCGCGGTTCTTCTCGGCGACCGCGATCTCACGCTGCTGGTTCTGCTGCTGGACGCCCAGTGACTCGGAGGTGCGCAGGTTGGCGGTCTCGGCCTTGAGCCGCTCCTCGGCCTGGACGCGTGCGGTCTCGGCCTCCTCCTGGGCGCGGATGATCTCGATCTCGCGCTTGGCCTTGGCCGCGGCCTCCTCGCGGCGCTTCTCCAGCTCGGCGAGGGTCTCGGCGGTCTCCGTGTTCTGCCGGTCGATCTCCTTGCGGCGGTCGTTCTCGAACTCGTTGGTGCGCTTGTGCTCGGAGGCGGTGCGCTCCGTGATCTTCGAGATGCCCTGCGCGTCGAGGATGTTGTTGGCGTCGTGCTGGTGCAGCGGGGTCTGCTCCAGCTCGTCGATGGCGACGTCCTCGAGGATGTAGCCGTTGAGGTCGGTGCCGATCAGCGAGACGATCGCCTGGCGGAACTCCTCGCGCTGGGTGAACAGCTCCTCGAAGTCGAACTGCTTGCCGACCGTCTTGAGGGCCTCGGAGAACTTGGAGTTGAAGAGTTCCTGGAGGGTGTCCTGGTCGCTGGCGCGCTCGGTGCCGATCGCCTTGGCGACCTTCTTGACGTCCTCGGCGGTCTCGTTCACCCGGACGTAGAAGAACACCTTGATGTCCGCGCGGATGTTGTCCTTGCAGGTCAGGCCGTCACGTCCGCCTCGCTCCAGGGTCAGGCTCTTGAGCGAGATGTCCATGATCTCGGCCTTGTGCAGGACGGGGAGGACGATCGCGCCGGTGAAGGTGACGTGGACGTCCCGCACCTTGGAGATGATCAGGGCCTTGCCCTGTTCGACCTTGCGGAACAGCCTCGTCACCATCAGGAGCAGGGCGATGAGGACGATGACGCCGACGGCCAGGGCGACACCGGCGGTCAGGAAGGCCGCGTCGGCTGCCTCCTGCCCTGTGGAGGATGCGCTCAGCAACACGTGGGGGCCTCTTTCTGAGAGGTGAACGGGGATCGGCTCGGCACCGGGAGGGGCGCACGGCGGTGGGGCGCCGCTTCTGGGTGAGGAGCGTTCGTCGTGGTTTGTGACGCGCCCTGACAGCGAACGGTTCCGCGGCGTCGCAAGATCATCCCTGCTCACCTCGGGTGAGGGGGGAGGTTCCGGTCAGGCGGTGCCTGTCGCTCCGGGCGGCCCGCCGGGCAGGACCGGCCCTCCGGTCAGGACTGGCCGGGGTCGAGCGCCGCGTCGAAGGCGGTCACCAGGAAGACGTCCTCGCCGGGGTCGTGGTCGAAGATCAGCGCGGTGCTGCCCAGGGGGAGGAGTTCGCCGCCGGTGGTGCGCACCGGGATGGAGATCGAGGCGCCGCCCGCGGTGGTGATCTCGGCCTGGCCGAAGTCCTCCCGGGCCTCGCCGATCCGGATCACGCAGGTGCGCCCGACCAGTTCGTGCTTGGAGTCGCTCCTGCGCCCGGGCAGGAAGCGCTGGAGGCTCATCACGACACCGCTGGTGACCGCCCATGCGGCGACCAACGCGATGACCAGGACCACGGTGCCGAGCGCGTACAGCAGCGGGGCGGAGGCGGTGTCGACGAGGGTGGTCAAGATGCTTCCCATCATGCTCACGAACCAGGCGACGCAGATCAGCATGGTCAGGGCCACGGTCACGGGGACCTTCCCGACCCGTCGCCCACCACCACCCTCAACGGAAGCCTTCGGCGCTGTTCCTGCCAGACCCGCCCTGCCCATGAGCGCGCTCAGACCGGCCGCGTCGCCGTCGGCGTCCACGCTGTCGAGCATCTCGGTGTCGGCGGCGCCGACGATCACGAAGATCCAGTAGCCCAGGACGACGACGAGCACCGGGGTGAACAGGACCGTGGGGAAACCGAAGGCGGCACTCAGGAAAAGACCCACCCCGCGCACCCACCCCTTCACACCCGGGTCCGGAGTCGGCGCCGGGCCGAGACGCCGTACTCCCTCGCAACTGTGCCGGAACTCTACCGAACACCCCAGTTCAGCAGGTTCGGAGGGGGTCCGTTGACCGCTTGTGGCCATGCCCGGGCATCGGCGGAGAAAACCCCGTCCGCTTCCGGGGTGGGCTTGGGAAAGGGTCGCGGCCAGGAATGTGCCCATGAAAAGGAACATGGGAAATACGCCAGCCGCCGCTTCCATGGATTGACGCCCCCCGTTCCTGCCCATCCATGGGTGCGGGGCGTAATCGGTGATATGCGGCCGACCATGCGGTGCGAACTTTCCGGTGGCCGTGCGCGGCCTTCTGCGCCAGGCGGTGGCAGCCCGGTGGAATGGTCGCCCCGGCTGCTGGTAACGGGTGGCTTTCACGCCGTTATCCCGGTCGCCGTGCCGTCGCGCCCCTCAGGTCGCCCGCGCGTGGTACCTGTGCCAGGAGAGCAGGAGCCCGTCGCGGGAGATCAGGAAGAAGTCCGCGAACTCGACTGCCGGCGGAGTCCGGGTATCGGTTGCCGACGTGTGCGAGCGGATGAACCGTCCGGTCACCACGATGGTGTCGCTGTCCCGGAGGATGCGGTGGATCCGGTGTGAGCCGTGCAGGGCGGGGAGGCGGTCGGCCGCCTCCCCGGCTGCGGCCCTGCCGTCGGTGACGGTCGCGTCGGCGTGCTGGATCCGAACCCGGGCGTCCAGGAGCGAGCCGTATCCAGCCAGGTCGCCGCGGTCGAGGTAGTCGTACAGAAGGCGGACGTGGTCGATGCCGGCCTCGACCGCCATCGCACTCGGTCGGACATCGTTGCGCTGGAAAGGTCCCACCTGCTTTACCCACATCTCCCGTACGGTGATCTTCCTGAAACCGTACGAGATCATCGCAGTTGAGTGACTATCTTTCGGCTATCCCCATCGGTTAGCAAGATCATTTTTCTCGTTGGGTTGGCGCGGAATCTATTGTTTGGCGGGAAGGCTGAATTTTTGGTATATGGTAAGGGTTTTCCATGGAGCGACGGAGGTGAATCATCGACGCCCCCCATTCCAGCATTCATGAAAGAACGTTGGTGACTTTCGGTATTCTTGGTCCGCTGCAGGTGGAAGGGGAAACGGGGCCGCTTCGGGTGCCTCCGGGGCGGCAGGAGGTGGTCCTGGCGGGACTGCTCCTCGACATGGGCCGTGTCGTCGCGACCGACCACCTTGTCGATGTGCTGTGGGACCACAACCCGCCCGACACCGCGCGGACACAGGTGCAGATCTGCATCTCCCGGCTCCGCAGGAGCCTGGCCACGGTGAACGCGCGAATCGAGACCCGGTCCTCGGGATACCTGCTGCGCGCGGACCGCGGTTCACTCGACGCCGACCTCTACCGCGAGGGCGTGGACGCGGCCACCGTCCTGGACAAGGAAGGCAGGACCGGTGAGGCCGCCGCACGGATGCGTGCCGTGCTCGACCTGTGGCGCGGGCCGGCGCTCGACGGAATCGACGCGCCGTACCTGCGGACCAAGGCGGACCGGCTCGACAAGGACTGGCTGAACACCCTGGAACGTTGTTTCGACCTGGAACTTGCGCTTGGTCGGCATCAGAGGCTCGTCGGGGAGATCCGGGAGTTCGTCGACGCGCACCCCCTGCACGAGGGGCTGCGGGGTCAGCTCATGCTCGCCCTCTACCGCACGGGGCGGCAGGCCGAGGCCCTGGAGGCCTACCGCGAGGGCCGTGACCTGCTGGTCGAGCGGCTCGGCCTGGACCCCGGGGAGAGGCTCCGGGAGATGGAGGCGGCCATCCTCGGGGGAGATTCCTCGCTCCAGCTCCGTGAACACGCGAGACTCTCCGTCGACCGGCCCGAACCCGCCCCGGTGCTGGCCGCGGAGGCGGCGGAACCCGTCGACAACGCGGAGGCGGCGGCGTCGCACCCCCGGGTGATCCGCCCTGACCAGCTCCCCGCCGACGTGGCGGACTTCGTCGGGCGCGACGACGCAGTGCGAGGGCTCAGGCAGGCGCTCGTCGGGGACGGCGCCACAGGTGTGGCAGTCCTCTTCGGACGCCCCGGGATCGGCAAGAGCGCGACGGCCGTTCGGGCGGCCCACCACGACCTGGCGGCAGACTTCCCCGACGGCCGCCTCTACTGTGACCTGCGTGCCACAAGGGAGGAGCCTCTCCGGCCCACGGACGTCCTTGGGCGGTTCCTCCGGGCCCTGGGTGTCCCGGGGACGGGCATCCCCGACGACCTCGACGAGCGCGGAGAGATCTACCGGACTCTGCTCGCGAGCCGCCGTATCCTCGTCGTCCTGGACGACGCGGTGTCCGAGGCGCAGGTCGCGCCGCTGCTGCCGGGCGTCGGTGACTGCGCGGTGATCGTGTCCTCACGCGTCAGACTGACCGGACTGCCCGGGGCCAAGGTGATCGAACTCGGCGGCCTTTCGGAGGAACACTCGCTGGAACTGCTGGCCAACGTGGTCGGCAGGGACCGGGTCGAGGCCGAACCCGAGTCCGCGCGAGCACTTCTGGGCACCATCGGACGGCTGCCACTGGCCCTGCGCATCGTGGCCGCCCGCCTGGCGGCGCGTCCGCACTGGCCTCTGGCGTCGATGGTGGACAGGCTGGCAGATGAACGCCGCCGACTCGATGAGCTCGCCCACGGGGACATGACTGTCCGGGTCGGGTTGTCGCTCACCTATGACGGGCTGCCTCCGAGCGACGCGCAGGTGTTCCGGCTGCTCGGCCTGGTGGACGGGTCGACGATCCCGGCGTGGGTCCCCGGCGCGGTGATGGACGACCACCGGCCCTTTCCCGGGGACCTGGCGGAACCGCTCGTGGACGCACACATGCTCGACATCAGCGGAATCGACGTCGCGGGCGAACCGGTTTACCGGTTCCACGACCTGGTCCGGGACTTCTCGCGTGAGCGGTTGCTCCGGGAGGAGCCGGCCGCAGAACGCGCGATCGCCGAGGAACGGCTCACCGGGGGCTGGCTCGCGCTGGTGGACGAGGCGAACCGCGAGATGATGGGCGGGAACTACCTTCAGGTCCGAGGCGGGGCCTCGCGCGGTTCCCTGCCGCGCGCCTACGTCGAACGGCTCATGGCCGACCCCATGGCCTGGGTCGACCAGGAACGGGCCAACCTTCGCACCGCGGTGCGGCAGGCGGGAGAGGCCGGGCTCGACGAGCATGCCTGGGAGCTGGTTTCCGGCCTGACGCTGCTGTTCAACAGGCACGGACACCTCGACGACGTCGAGGAGATCCACCGTCAGGCTCTGCCCGTGGTCCGCGCGGCGGGCAACCGGCGCGGTGAGGCGGCGCTCGGGCTGTGCTTCGACACGGTCTGCGTGGAGAAGAACAGGTTCGCCAAGGGCAGGTCCGTCGTCGAGTACTCCCTGCGCCTGTTCACCGAGGTCGGCGACCCCCTCGGGCAGGCGCTGGCCAGCAAGTCGCTGGCCTACCACGCCCAGCTGCGGGGTGATGTGCGGGACGTGATCGCCCACTGCGAGCCGGCCCTGGCCCTGTTCCGTGAGGTCGGGGACCCCGTGGGGCAGCGGAGCGTCCTCACCCACCTGGGCCTGACCTACGTCATGTGCGGCGACCACGATGCCAGCCGGGTCAGGTTCGAGGAGGCCTTGGACATCGCCGAGAAGCTCAACGACGTCAGGGGCAGGGCGCAGGTCCTGCGCCGCATGGCGCAGGCGGACCGCCTGCGGGGCGAGTTCACAGTGGCAGCGGACCGGATCCTGGACGCGCTCGAACTGCTCGACACCATGGTCGACCCGGTTGGGGAAGCCTGCCTCCTGCACGACCTCGGTCGGGTGCGCCTGGCTCAGGGGCGGCCGACCGAGGCACAGGTTCCCCTGGAACGGGCGTTGGAGATCCGCGAGCTGCTGCGGGCCAAGGACGGGGTGGCGTCAGTGACACTCACCCTCGCGAAGGTCGCCGCGATGCAGGGGGACGCGGCGCGTGCGTCGGCGCTGGCGTCCCAGGCCCGGGGATCGTTCGTCGGGCCGGAGACGGCCGGGGAGCGGAAGGAGGCGGACCGCATCATCGCGGCCGGGTGAGAAGCGGGATCAGTTGCCGCCCCAGCTGTCGCTCGGACAGCCCACGGGGAGCGAGAAGGGGACGTGGCCGCAGGCCTTGCCGACGACGTCGCCGACGATCCCCGCGGAGGCGGGCGCCGCGTCGGTGGCGTGGACCGGTGCGGCATGAGCCGCGGAGGCCGCGGCGGGGGACACCACCGCCACGGTGGCGAGGGCCAGAGTGACAGCGAGCTTCCTGGTCCGCATGGGTTTCCTCTTCCTGTTCCTTTGGTGTGCGGCTACTGGTTCGGAACAGTACGGATCGGGTGGTTATCCGTACTATCACCGGCTTATCCCCGGGCGCGGGAGGTCGGGGATAGCACGTGGATAACGGATCCCGGGCTGTGTCCCGCATCGTCGTCACCCAGTACCTCCCATGACTGCCGGAGGATCTGGAAGGCGGTTTCCACGAAGCGAAGGAGACACGATGAACTCCCCAATCGTCAGGACCCTCGGCCAGTGCGCGGTGAACGGCACACCGGTTCGGAGCAGGAGGGCAGTCGAGCTGGTGACCGTCCTCGCCCTCGCCGGCGGTTCCGCTCCCAGGGACTGGCTGCTGGCCAACCTCTTCGAGGGGGATCCGGCGCCGTCGAGCCTGCCGACCCTGGCCCTGCGGGCGCGCAAGCTGGGGCTGGACGTGCGCTATCACGGCGACCGGTTCACCTATCAGCTGGAGAGCTGGGTGGAGTGCGACGTGGTCGAGCTGCTTGCCAGGATCGACGAGGGCAGGATCGCCGACGCCCTCGCCCTGTACCGCGGGCCGTTCCTTCCCCGCAGCCAGAGTCCCTTCGCCGTGGAGATCCGGGCGAGCGTGGAGAGTCGCACGGTCTCGGCGGCCGTTCGGACCGGTGATCCGGCCGTCATGGCCGCCGCCGACCGGGTGATCAAGCATCCGGCGCTGAGCGCGGCCCTCCTGCGCGAGTCGGGGGACACCGCCGCGGTATCGCTGAGCCGTTCCTGGCTCGCCCGTCTGGAGACCGCGATCTGACCGAGCCGACCGGACCCGGGCCTGGAACCGGGTCCCGGCCCTTCGGGGCCTCCACCGGGAAGAGACTGATCATGCCCTTCACGGATCTGGCGCACCGGCATCGGCGGCTGTCATCTCAGGTAGCGCGCGACGGCTTCCTCCAGGACCGGCACGAAGCGGTTGGGCGCGGGCATGCGTTCGGCCTCGCTCCGCAGCCGGTCGGCGCCCGCGCGGTAGCGTTCCAGGTTCAGCAGGCGATCCACCGCTGCCCCGATCCCCTCCGCGGTGAGCGCGTCCGGCGCGATGTGCTCTCCGGCCCCGAGCGCACTGACCCGTCGCCCGAAGTAGGGGGCGTCGAACTCCTGGGGGACCAGGATCTGGGGTACGCCGGAGGCCACCGCCGAGCAGACGGTCCCCCAG
>NZ_BMXJ01000009.1:199050-220560 GCF_014651695.1 Nocardiopsis terrae | reverse complement strand
CCGTGGTGGACGACGGCGTCGCAGTGGGGGAGCAGGGCGTGCAGGGGCACGAAGCTTTCCACGCGTACGTTGTCGGGCAGTGTTCCGAGGGCGTCCTGTTCCTTCTCCGCCACGGTCGCCACGATCTCGGCGTCCAGTTCCGCGAGCGACTCCACCAGCTCACCCACCGACACCGAGTAGCCGCCGAAGCGTTCGCTGTCGGTCAGTCCGAGGGTGAGGCAGACGCGGGGGCGTTCTGGCGGTGCCCACAGCCACGGCGGGGTGACCGACCGCCCGTTGTAGGGGATGTGGCGCATGGCGAGGTAGCGCAGTCCCCGAGTTTCGAGGCGCAGGGAGGGCGGGAGCTGGTCGATGGTGAAGTGGCCGTGGGTCATGGTCTCGTCGAAGGCGACGCCGTGGCGTTCGGCGACCCGGCTGAGCCAGTCGGCGAGGGGGTCCTCGCGGTCCTGCTCGGGGAGCTGGCCCAGGCGGTCGGTGAACATCCGCCGCACCCACCCGTAGAGGTCGGCTCCGCACGTGATCCGCGCGTGGGCGGCGCCCACGGCCTCGGCCGCGATCGGCGCCGCGAAGGTCCCCGGTTCCCAGATCACCAGGTCGGGCCGCCACGCACGGCAGAAGTCGACCAGGTCGTCGACCATGGGCTCGTTGACGAGCCTGAACCACCAGGGGACGACCTTGCGGTAGCCGTCGCGCAGGTACTCCCAGGACACCTCCTCCTCCGGGAGGTCGACAGCGTCGAAGGGGACGGACTGGCCGGCCCGAGCCTTGTGCTGTCGTGCGGGGAACACGTCGAGCAGGCGCCAGAAATCGTGGTCCCTGCCGACCGGAACGGCGGACAGCCCCGCTGTGGTCACGACGTCGACCAGTTCCGGCTGGCTGGCGACGCGGACCTCGTGGCCTGCGGTGCGCAGTGCCCAAGCCAAGGGCACCATGCTCAGGAAATGCGTCCGCTCGGCCCGGGATACGAACAGAATTCTCACGGATATCTCCGATTTCCAAAGTCGACTGGTCCGGAATCAGAGTGGTCCCTTTGGATTTCTGGTGCAACCCTGATGTGATCATGTCCTGTCTCGCCGGCGGGACGATGTCGCTATGAATCAATATTGACCCCCCGTGTGCAGTGGTTTAGGTTCGTTCCGATCCCACACCGACTCCGCCCCGTCGGCTGAGTGCACACGGTGCCCGGGGCGTACCTACTGCATCAATCGACAGAGAACGGAGTGGCGCCTTGCTGTTTCCTCACGTGGAGTCGCGCCGACTCAGGCTGGTCCCCTCCACCGCCTCGGCCGAGACTTTCCAGATCCTGCTGACCGGTGGTGTGGAAAGCCTCGGCGGTATTGACGCCTATCTCGCCGAACACGAGAAGTCCGACATCCGCGCCTACTTCCTGATGGAGTCGAGAGCCACCGGGGAGACGGTCGGTTTCACGACCCTGCACGAGCTGAACGAGGCCGCCGGTCACGTCCAGGTCGGCCTCTACACCGACGTCACCAAGGAGAACCTCGGCCTGGGTGGCGAGGCCGCCATGATGACGATCAACTACGCGTTCGCTATGTGGAACATCCGCAAGGTCTACATACGCACGACCAAGGCGACCATTTCTAACTTCGGTCCGCAGGTGGAGAAATCGGAGCCGGAGGCCGTCCTCCGTGACCATTTCTACTTCTGTGGGAAGTTGTGGGACGTGTATGTCTACTCCATCATGCGGGAGGACTGGATCGAGTGGGGTGTCCCCGATTTCATCGACAAACACATCGTCAATGGCCGGGCGGGGAGAAACATCCCCAGGAAAGTTCGTGAAGTCTTCGAGTGAGCGGCGGCGCACGGTGTGTAGTGATTGGTCACATGGTCCTGGGAAAGCGAGGGGAGAAAGCGTGATGGGCGTGGTTGAAAACCCGAACACCGGAATTCTCTCGGCGGTCGGTGGAACCCCGCTGGTGAGCCTCGTCCACCTTTTCTCGAACGCACCGTTCCGGGTCCTCGCCAAGGTCGAGGGGATGAACCCCGGAGGCAGTATCAAGGACCGTGCGGCCCTGAACATGCTGGTGGGCAAGCTCAGGGACGGCACGCTCATGCCCGGCCGGTCGGTCGTCGTCGAGTCCAGCTCGGGCAACCTGGCCATCGGCATGGCCCAGATCTGCCGCTGGTACGGGGTGCGGTTCATCTGCGTGGTCGACGCCAAGACCACCAGCCAGAACATCGCAGTGCTCCGCGCCTACGGCACCGAGGTCGACATCGTCACCGAGAAGGCCCCGGCGACCGGTGATTACCTGGCGGCCCGCATCGCCCGCGTGCGTCACATCACGAACAGCACCGCCCACGCGTACTGGCCCAACCAGTATGCCAACCCGCTCAACGCCGAGGCGCACCGGACGACGATGCGGGAGATCCTCGAACAGGCCGGAGGGCGGGTCGACCACCTCTACGTCGCGACCAGTTCGTGCGGAACGATCAGCGGTTGCGTCGACTACCTGCGAGAGCACAGCCCCCGGACGAGGGTCACCGCGGTCGACGCCGAGGGCAGCGCGATCTTCGGATGCCCGCCCGGGCGCCGTCTCATCCCCGGGCACGGGGCGGCCGTCGTCCCCGGTCTGTACCGGCAGGGGCTGGCCGACACCGTCGTCCACGTCAGCGACCTGGACTGCGTGGTCGGGTGCCGACGGCTCATCGGCTCCGAGGCGATCCTCGCGGGCGGCTCCTCCGGGGCGATCATCACCGCGCTCGAACGCACCGCGCCCTCGATCGGGGCCGGTGAGACCTGCGTGGTCGTGCTTCCCGACCGGGGCGAGCGCTACGTGGACACCATCTACGACGACGGCTGGGTCCGCGCTCAGTTCGGCGATGTCGAGCACCTGTGGAAGGCGGCCGCCAGCTGACGGGCGCCCGGGTGCCGGGACCGGCGGGCGGGTCGCGGCGGCACCGGGGGCACCGAGGATCCGTGCACGTCCAGGACGCCCGCGACCGACAAAGGAACGAGGAGCACCGTGTTCTCTGCCGAAGAGTACGACGTCGTCGTCAACCACGAAGAGCAGTACTCCCTGTGGCCGGCCGACCGCGACCTGCCCGACGGGTGGTCACGTGAGGGGACCCGGGGGACCCGTGAGGAGTGCCTCGACCGCATCGAGCGGGTCTGGACCGACATGCGCCCCCGCAGCCTCCGTGAGCGGATGGCCGCCGACCACGCCTGACAAGTACGACGGCGGACCGCCTTGGGGCCGTCCTCACCAGCCCTGCCCCAGCAGGGGCCCGACTCGACCCCGGTCGGAAGGCCGGGGTGTCCTCGGAGGTTCATGATGAGCACTCTTTCCGGCGCGGCCGAGAGGCACGCCGGTCCGGTCCCCCCGGTCCACGAACTGTTCGCCGAGCGGGCGGCGCTGGTACCGGACGCCCCCGCCGTGCGCGGGGACGGGGCCGGGTTCACCTACCGCCGTCTCGACGAGTCGGCCAATCGCCTCGCCCACCGGCTGAGGGAGCGCGGTGCGGGGCCGGGCCGCCGCGTCGCGGTCCGGCTCCCCCGTACCCCCGACCTCGTGGTCTGCCTGCTGGCCGTGCTCAAGACGGGGGCCGCCTATGTTCCGCTCGACCCCGCGCACCCGGAGAGCCGGGCGGAGTGGGCGGTACGAGAGACCGGTGCCGTCCTCCTGGTGACCACCGCCGGGGGGTACCGGCCCGACGCGACCGAGACCCTGGAGATGGACGACCCCGTAGAGCGGGAGCGCGTGGCCGCCCTGGCCCCGACCGCCCCGCCGGTGTCCGTCGACCCGGCCGACCTGGCCTACGTCGTCTACACCTCCGGGTCCACCGGCCGTCCCAAGGGCGTCATGGTCCCGCACGAGGGCCTGTCCCGGTACTCCCTGTGGGCCGCGCGGACCCTGGGGGCGGAGCGGGGAGCGCCGCTGCACACCTCCGTCGCGTTCGACCTCGCGCTGACCGGCCTCTACCCCGTCCTGGTGGAGGGCGGCGCCGTCACGGTCGTCGACGGAGAGGGTGTGGAACCGCTGGTGCGGACGCTCGGCGACCGAACCCACGGCCTGGTCAAGTTGACCCCCAGCCATCTGGACGCCCTGGCGGCCACCGGGGCGGCGGCGGAGTCCATGGCGCACAGCCTCGTCGTGGGCGGCGAGAGGCTCCTCGGAGAGCAGCTCGACCCGTGGCGCCGGGCCGCGCCGGACACGGTCGTGGTCAACAGCTACGGCCCGAGCGAGACCACCGTGGCCTGCTGCGCCCACACCGTCCGCGCGGGCGACCTACCGGACGGCCCGGTACCCATCGGCCGTCCGATCGCGGGCGCCGTCCTCCATGTCCTGGACGCCGCCCTGGAACCCGTCGCCGACGGGGAGCCGGGCGAACTCTACGTGGCAGGGCCCGGGGTGGCGCGCGGGTACGTCGGTGCCCCGGCACTGACCGGAGAGCGCTTTCTTCCGGACCCGCAGGGGCCTCCCGGCGCCCGCATGTACCGCACGGGCGATGTGGTGCGCAGGCTGCCCCAAGGGGAGCTGGAGTTCCTGCACCGGATCGACGACCAGGTCAAGATCGACGGGTACCGGATCGAACCCGGTGAGGTCGAGGCTCTGGTCCGCGAGCATCCGGCGGTGCGCGCCGCGGCGGTGGCGGCAGTGACCGTGGACGGCCGCACCGAACTGGCCGTGCACGCCGTTCCGAAGGCGGGCGGTATCGACCCGCGCGAGCTGAGGGCCCACCTGGCCGAGCGGCTGCCGGGCGCGGCGGTTCCCGTGCTCTGGTCGGTGGTGCCGGAGCTGCCGCTGCTGCCCAACGGCAAGCTCGACCGCGCCGCGCTGCCGCGGGCCCAGCGGCTCGGGCGGGGTACGGAGCCGCCGCGGGGCCCGCTGGAGGAGCGGGTCGCCGCACTTTGGCGGGAGGTCCTGGGACTGGACTCCGTCGGCAGGGACGACGACTTCGTGGAGCTCGGCGGGCGGTCCCTGCCCGCGGCCCGGGTCGCCGGCGGACTCGCACGCGAGACCGGTGTCCGGATCTCGGCGGGCGACGTCCTGTCCGCGGGGACGGTCGCGGCACTGGCCGATCTGGTCGAGGGTGCCGAACCCGACCGGTCAGCGTCCGTTCCGGCCCCGGCGCCCGGTTCCGGCCCCGCACCGCTCTCGGCGACGCAGCGGCGGCTCTGGTTCCTGGACCGGCTCCACCCGGGGGGAACCGAGTACCTGGTCCCGGTCGTCCTGCGGTTGCGCGGCGAGCTCGACCCAGGGGCCCTCTCGCACGCGCTCACCCGCCTGGTCGCCCGGCACGAGGTCCTGCGCACCCGCTACCGCACCGACCCGGCGGGCGACCCCGTCCAGGTCGTTGATCCGCCCTTCCCGGTGGAGGCAGTGGTGGAGGACGCCGAGCCGGACGCGGTGGTCGAGGAGGAGCTCTCTCGGCCGGTCGACCTCGCCGCGGGGCCGGTGCTGCGCGCCCGGCTCGTGCGGGTGGACGCGCGAGAGCACGTCCTCGTGCTCGTGGTCCACCACATCGCCACCGACGGGTGGTCCACGGGTCTGATCACGGAGGAACTCGCCGACCACCTCGCGGGGAACACCGACAGGGCCGGGGTTCCGGCACCGGCCGCGGTGACCTACCGCGACTACGCGCACTGGCAGAGAGAGCACCTGCAGGGAGCGGGTGCCGAGGACGACCTGGAGTACTGGCGGAACCGGCTCTCCGGCCTGGAGGTCGCCGAGCTGCACACCGACCGCCCCCGCACCCGCACACGCGACACCCGGGGGGCCACGCACCGGTTCACGATCCCGGCCCGTCTCGCGGAGCGGCTCCGCGCACTGGCTGTGGGTCGCAGGACGACTCCGTTCATGGCCTACCTCGCGGGTTGGTACGCACTGACGTTCCGGCGTACCGGGCGCACCGACCTGGCGGTGGGCGTCCCCGTCTCCGGCCGGACCGCCCCGGGGACCGAGGACCTGGTCGGCTTCCTGGCCAACACCGCCGTGATGCGGACCGACGTGTCCGGTGACCCGGAGTTCACAGGGATCCTGGACCGGGTCCGCGAGACGGCCGTCAACGCCTACGCGCACGAGGGGGTCCCCTTCGACCGAGTCGTCGAGGCGGTCGCCCCCGAGCGCGACATCACCAGAAACCCCCTGTTCCAGGTGATGTTCGTGTTCCAGGAGGGTGGCAAGGAGCGTTTCGCGCTCCCGGGGCTGGACATCGAGCGGGAGGACGTCGAGGGGGAGGCGGCGCGGTTTGACCTGACCGTGGAGTTCACCCCCGCCGCCGACGGCTCGGTGCGCGGCCGCCTCACGTACGCGGCCGCCCTGTTCGACCACACGACCGTGCGGACCATGGCCGACCACTACCTCCGGATTCTGGAGCACGCGGTCCGCTCCCCGGAAACCTCGCTGGAGCGGTTGGCGGTCCTGGCCCCCGAGGAGCGGCGCGCCCTGTTGGACTCCGCGCGCGGACCGTACCGGGAGCGCCCGGGCCCGGGGCTGCCCGAGCTGGTCGCCGACCAGGCCGCGCGCACCCCCGATGCCGTTGCCGTGGAGGGCGCGGGAGGGACCCTCACCTTTGCCGGGCTGGACCGGGCCGCGGACCGGTGCGCCCGGGTGCTGCGACGACGGGGTGTGGTGCGCGGCGACGTCGTCGGCGTCTGCCTTCACCGGTGCCCCGACCTCGTGACCACCCTGCTCGCGATCCTGCGGGCCGGGGCCGCCTATCTGCCGCTCGACCCCGACCATCCGGCCGGCCGCTTGGCCCACGCCGTCCAGGACGCCGCGGTCCGGCTCGTGGTGACGGACGCCGAGGGTGCCGGAGCGCTCCCGCCGGACGTCCCGCTCCTGCGCCTGGACCAGGACTCCGACGGGCCCGGAGACGCGGTGGCCGCGCCCGTGCCCACCGACCCCGAGGCGTTGGCCTATGTCGTGTACACCTCGGGCTCCACCGGCAGGCCCAAGGGGGTCGCCGTGCCGCACCGAGGCATCCTCAACCGCGTCCTGTGGGCGGTGGAGCGGTTCGGGCTCGGCCCCGGCGACCGCGTCCTCCAGAAGACCGCCGTCACCTTCGACGCGATGGCGTGGGAGGTCCTGGCCCCGCTGGTGTGCGGGGGAACGGTCGTCCTCGCCGAGCCCGGGGCCGAACGCGATCCGGCCGCCGTCGTGGCGGCGCTCCGCGACGGGCGGATCACCGTTCTGCAGGGTGTGCCCTCGTTCCTGCGCCTGGTCGCGGAGGAGAGAGGGTTCGACCAGTGCCCGGACCTGCGCCTGGTCTTCTCCGCGGGGGAGCCCCTGACGACTGGGCTGGCCCGGCGGCTGGCCGAGCGGTCGGGAGCCGGGGTCGTCAACACCTACGGTCCGACCGAGTGCTCGATCGACGCCACCTACCACCGCTACGGGGGAGACCCCGGGCCGGCCGTGCCGATCGGGTGCGCCCTCGACAACACGCGCGCCATGGTGCTCGGCCCCGGCGCCGAGCCCGTGCCCGCTGGCGTTCCCGGAGAGTTGTACGTCGCG
This sequence comes from Nocardiopsis terrae, assembly GCF_014651695.1. Taxonomy (GTDB): domain Bacteria; phylum Actinomycetota; class Actinomycetes; order Streptosporangiales; family Streptosporangiaceae; genus Nocardiopsis; species Nocardiopsis terrae. The sequence goes on along the minus strand of NZ_BMXJ01000009.1, from coordinate 213,085 downwards.
GGGGAGGGGCTGGCCCGGGGATACCTGGGGAGGCCCCGGCTCACGGCGGAGCGCTTCGTGCCGGACCCGCACGGCCCAGCGGGCACCCGGATGTACCGGACCGGCGACCTCGTGCGCCTGCGCGCCGACGGGGAACTGGAGTTCCTGGGCAGGGTCGACGACCAGGTCAAGGTGCGTGGGGTGCGGATCGAACCGGGCGAGGTGGAGGCCGTCCTACAGGCCTGCCCGGCGGTCGCCGCCGCGGCCGTGGCCGCGCGCCCTGGGCCGGACGGACAGCGGCGCCTGGTCGCCTACGTCGTCCCCGTGGACGGGGAGGCGTCTGAGGCGGGGCTGCGCGGGTGGGTGGCCGAGCGGCTGCCGGGCCCGTGGTCGCCCTCGGTCTACGTGTCGATGCCCCGGCTGCCGGTGACGGCCAGCGGAAAGGTGGACCGCGCGGCCCTTCCGATCCGTGGCGGGTCACTCGCGAGGGCGGCGCGCGTAGCGCCCAGGACCGAGTTGGAACAGGTGATCGCCGATGAGTGGTGCCGGGTCCTGGAACGGGACGACGTGGGGGTCGAGGACGACTTCTTCGCGCTGGGCGGCCACTCCCTGCTCGTGACCCGTGTGGCGGGCGCGCTCACGGATCTCCTGGAGGTCCGGGTACCCGTGCGCGCGGTCTTCGAGGACCGCACGGTCGCTGCCCTGGCCTCCCGATTGGACGGTCTGGCGGAGGGCACCGGTCGGCCGGGGGAGCCCGGAACACGGGAGGAGGGCGGGCCGGAGCCCGCCGGGCCCCTGCCGCTGTCCTTCGCCCAGTTGCGGATGTGGTTCCTCGACGAGCTGGATCCCGGGAGCACGGAGTACAACGTCACCTGGGGCCTGGCGATCCGCGGCCCGCTCGACCGCACGGCCTTGGAAAGCGCGCTCTCCGACGTCGTGGAGCGCCACCCGGTGCTGCGGACGCACTACCCGACCGGCCCCGACGGCTCACCGGTGCAGGCCGTCGAACCGGCGGACGGCCTCCGCCTGCCAATGACCGAACTGGGGGGCCGGGATCTGGGCGAGGCCGTCCGCGACCTCGCCGACCGTCCGTTCGACCTCGCCACCAGGGCCCCGTTCGCCCCGTACCTGCTCCGGTCCTCCGGCCAGGAGCACGCCCTGGTCGTCGTACTGCACCACATCGCCTGCGACGCGCGGTCGGAGGAGGTTCTCGCCCAGGACCTCGGAACGGCCTACGCGGCGCGCGTCCGGGGGGAGGCGCCCCGTTTCGAGCCCCTCCCGACCACGTACGCCGCGCACACGGTCCGGGAACGGCGCGCCGCGGACGCGGACGAGTTCCGGCACGACCTGGACTACTGGCGGGAGAAGCTGGCCGGGGTGCGGCCCCTGGAGCTCCTCACGGACCGGCCACGGCCCCGGGTCCGTGACACGTCCGGCGCCGTGGTCGACTTCCGGATCCCGGTGGAGACGGCCTCTGCGGTGACGGCCGTGGGCAGGGAGGGAGGCGCGACCGCGTTCATGGCCTTCCTGGGACTGTTCGCCCTGCTGATGTCGCGCTACACGCGCGACACCGACGTCGCGGTCGGCACCCCGGTCTCCGGGCGGGACGGGCGCGTTACCGACGACCTGGTGGGACTCTTCGTCAACACCCTGGTCATGCGGGTCGACACGGCCTCCCCCCACTCGTTCCGCGATCTGGTGCGGGGTGTGCGCGCCGCGGCCCTGGACGCCTACGACCACGCGGGACTCGCCTTCGAGCGGCTCGTGGAGGAGCTGGCGCCCGAGCGCGACCAGGCGCGCAACCCCCTCTTCGACGTCATGTTCGAGCTGCGGGAGTCCGCCGCTGCCGACGAGTCGGCCCTGCCCGGACTGCAGGTGCGCCGGATCGGCGCCGAGCGGACGACGGCCAAGTTCGACCTGACGCTGAGCCTGGTGGCCGAGCCCGACGGCTCCTACCGCGCCCGGTTCGAGTACGCCACGGCGCTCTTCGACGCGGCCACGGTCCGCGGGATGGCCCGCCACTTCGTGCGCCTGGCCGAGAGCGCGGCCGAGGACCCCGAGTCCGGGGTCCGGGAGCTCGACATGCTCACTGCGGCCGAGCGGCACCGGGTCCTCACGGAGTGGAGCGGCCGTGACGCCTCCTTCCCCGATACGTGCGTCCATGAGGCGTTCCTCGCCCAGGCGCGGGCCACACCGGACACGATCGCCATGGACTGGGGGACGGGCCGCCTCACCTACGCGGAGCTATCCCGCCGCTCGGCCGCGGTGGCCGAGGTCCTGAGGAGCGTGGGCGTGGGGCGGGAGTCGCCGGTGGCGGTCTACCTCGAACGGTCCGCGGAGGCGGTGGTCGTCCTGTTGGCGGTCCTGCGGGCAGGGGGGACCTACGTGCCGCTCGACGTCGGGCAGCCCGTGGACCGCACCGCGTTCATGGTGGCGGACCTGGCGGCCCCCGTGGTCGTCACCGGTCCGGACCTCGCCGTACGGCTGCAGGGCCTGCCCACGACCGTGGTTACGGTCGACGGCGGAGACGTCCAGGCCGGGGGAGCCGGGTCCGGAGCAGCCGTCGAACCGGCCGGGGCCCGCTTCGGCCCGGACCAGCTCGCCTACGCCATCTACACCTCCGGGTCCACGGGTCGGCCCAAGGGGGTGATGATCGACCACCACGCGTACGCCCACCACTGCCGTGCCATCGCGGCGGCCTACGACATCCGTGCGGGGGACCGCGTGATCCTGCTCTCGGCGCTGACCTTCGACGTGTCCATGGACCAGATCGCCGCACCCCTGCTGGTGGGCGCCACCGTGGTCGTGGCGCCGCCGGGGTTCACGCCTCCGGAGAGGCTCCCCGACCTGCTCGGCGGTTGCGGCGTCACGCACATGGAGATCACGCCCGCCTACTACCGGGAGATGATGAACCACGTCGCCCGCGCCGACCCCCGTCTGGCCGGGTTGCGGCTCATCGTCGTCAGCAGCGATGTCGTCACTGCCGACGACGCCCGGCTGTGGTCGGAGGCCGCGCTGCCCGGACGGTTCCTGCCCACGTACGGGCCCACGGAGGCGACGGTCACCTGTATGGCCTTCCCCCTTTCCGGCGTACCGGGGGCGCTCGGCCGCTCCGAGGCGGCACTCCCGTTGGGAGTTCCGGTCCCCGGCACCCGGGTCTACGTCGTGGACGAGTCGTTCCGGCCTGTTCCCGCGGGAGTTCCCGGCGAGCTGTGCCTGGGCGGGGAGCGCCTGGCCCGCGGGTATCTGGCCCGGCCGGCCACGACCGCGGAGCGCTTCGTCCCCGACCCCTTCGGCGGGGCGCCCGGCGGCCGCCTCTACCGGACCGGGGACCTCGTTCGGTACCGGGACGACGGCGTCGTGGAGTTCCTCGGGCGGATCGACACCCAGGTCAAGATCCGGGGCTTTCGCATCGAGCTCGGCGAGATCGAGGCGGCGCTGGCCGCCCACCCGTCGGTCCGCGCCGCCGCGGTCACCGCGCCGGTGGTCGGCGGGGAACGTCGGCTCGTCGGCCATGTCGTGCCCCAGGCGGGTGCCGAGCGCGATGTGGCCGACCTCCGGGCCTTCCTCCTCGGCCGCCTGCCCGACTACATGGTGCCCGGCCTCTGGCGGAGGCTCGACGAACTCCCGCTGACCTCCAGTAAGAAGGTCGACCGGCGCTCCCTGCCGGTCCCGGACCCGGATGAACTCCAGTCCGACACCGCCTACGTCGCGCCCCGCGACGAGGTCGAAGAGGCCGTCGCCGACGTCTGGGCCCAGGTGCTCGACCGGCCCCGGGTCGGGGTCGAGGACGACTTCTTCCTCCTGGGCGGGCACTCCATCCTCGCCACGCGCATCATGGTGCGTCTCCGGGACCTCACCGGACTGGACATCCCACTGCGCCTGTTCTTCGACGCCACGACCGTCGCCTCCCAGGCGGCGGCCCTGGAGCGGCTCGCGGACGCGGCCGCCGCAGACGACCCACCGGTCCACGAACCCAGTAGGTGAGCACATCATGACCGCACCGGAACCCACGACCACCCCCAGGGCCGGGGCCGCGCTCCTCCGGGACCGGCTCCGCCGGGCCGAAGGCGGATCGGTCGGTGCCGTCCGGCCGGTCCCGCGCGACCGGCCGGTCCCACTGTCCTTCTCCCAGGAGCGCCTCTGGGTCCTGGACCGGCTCAGGCCCGGAGGGACCGACTACCTGGTACCAATCGTGCTGCGCCTGCGCGGGCCGCTCGACGTCCGACGCATGGAGCGGGCCCTGACCCGGGTGGTCGCCCGCAACGAGGTGCTGCGCACCCGGTACCCCTCCGAGGACGGCGCCCGCCCGACGCAGGTCGTGGACGGGCCCGGACCCGTTCCGCTCGCATACGACGACCTGTCCGGGCTCGGAGCCGCGCAGGCGCGGTCCCGCGCCGACGAACTCGTGCTGGGTGACGCGGCGCGGCCCTTCGACCTGGCCGCCGGCCCGGTCCTGCGCGCACGGCTGCTGCGGCTCGGACCCGACGAGCACGTCCTGTCCGTCGTGGTGCACCACATCGCCGTCGACGGGTGGTCGGTCGGCCTGATGGTCTCGGACCTGGCGGACCGCTACGCCGCCGACGGTTCCGGGTCCGCGGTGGAACGGCCGCCGGTCCAGTACGCGGACTACGCGCACTGGCAGCGCTCCGCGGCCTTCGACGAGCGAACACGGGCCGGAGCCGAGTACTGGAGGGACCGGCTCGCCGGCCTTTCCCCGCTCGAACTCCCCACCGACCGGCGGCGGCCCACGGTATGGGAACCGGCCGGCACGACCGTCGGGTTCGACGTCCCCGCCGACCTCGCCGAGCGGTTGGCGGAGCTCGGCCGCGCGCACGGAGCCACCCCGTTCATGGCCTACCTGGCCGCCTTCAACGCCCTGTTGTCCCGCTACAGCGGGCAGCACGACTTCGCGGTCGGAACGCCGGTCGCGGGACGGACCAGGACCGAGCTGGAGCCGGTGGTCGGCGCGTTCATCAACATGCTGGCCCTGCGCGCCGACCTGACGGGGAACCCCTCGTTCGCCGCCCTCCTGGACCGCACCAGGGCGAGCGCGATCGACGCCTACGAGCACCAGGAAGTCCCTTTCGAGCGCGTGGTGAACGAGCTCGTCTCGGACCGGGACCTGGCCCGCAATCCCCTCTTCCAGGTCGCCTTCGTCATGCAGAGCAACGATCCGCTGCGCTTCGGGGCCGGTCCGCTCACCGGCGAGGAGCGGGCGATCCCCTCGCAGGCCGCCAAGCTGGACCTGAACTGGACGCTGGAACAGCGGCCGGACGGGTCGATGGCGGGAACCGCGACCTTCCCGTACGCGCTGTTCGACCGTGCGACCGTCGAGCGCATGACCGGCCACTACGTGCGCTTGCTGGAAGCGGTCACCGCCGCGCCGGACGCACCGGTCGGCACGGCACCGCTCCTGGGTGAGGACGAACTGCGGCAGGTGATCAGAGGGCCGGCCGCCGAGGTGCCCGGCGGGCCGGCGCTGCACGAACGCTTCGCCGAACAGGTGCGGGCGCGGCCGGAGGCCGTCGCGCTCACGGTGGCCGGAGCCGACATCACCTACGCCGAGCTCGACGCCCGCGCCAACCGGCTGGCCCGGCGGCTGGTCGGGCTCGGAGTGGGACGCGAGGATCCGGTCGGCGTGTGCCTGACGCGCGGACCGGAGCTGGTGCCCGCTCTCCTGGCCGTCCTCAAGGCGGGTGCCGGGTACCTGCCCCTGGACCCGGCCCACCCCGCCGAGCGGCTGTCCTACATGCTCCGGGACGCGGGCGCCCGCGTCGTCCTCACGGAGAAGGCGCTGGCGGAACCGCTGTCGGCCGACGGCGGCCACTTCGACCACCTCCTGCTCCTGGACTCCCCGGAGGAACGCGAGCGTGTGGAGGCACTGCCCGCCACCGTCCCGGACCGTCCGGTGCACCCCGATGACCGCGCGTACGTGATCTACACGTCCGGGTCGACGGGCCTGCCCAAGGGCGTCGAGGTCACCCACGCCAACGTGGTCCGCCTGTTCAACGCGACCGGGCACGAGTACCGGTTCGACGGATCGGACGTGTGGGCGCTCTTCCACTCCTTCGCCTTCGACGTCTCCGTGTGGGAGCTCTGGGGCGCGCTCCTGCACGGCGGCCGCCTCGTCATCGTCCCCTACGAGGTCTCGCGCTCGCCCCGCGACCTGCTGGCCCTGCTCGTACGCGAGCGCGTCACCGTGCTCAATCAGACCCCGACCGCGTTTCGCGGTCTGGTCGACCTGGCGCGCCAGGACGTCCCGGAGCTGGCCGGGTGCCGGCTCCGCACAGTGGTCCTGGCCGGTGAGGCGCTGGACGTGGGGTCGCTGCGCCCCTGGTGGCGCAGGTTCGGCGACACCGAGGTGCGCGTCGTCAACATGTACGGCATCACCGAGACGACGATCCACACGACTTACCGGCCCCTGGACGAGAGCGACCTCGCCGGGGTACGCAGCCCGATCGGCGGCCCCGTCGACGATCTGAGCCTGCACGTGCTCGACCCCGCGATGAACCCGGTTCCCCTCGGCGTCCCGGGTGAGATCCATGTCGGCGGCCCCGGGGTGACCCGCGGCTACCTGCGGCGCCCCCGACTGACGGCGGAGCGCTTCCTCCCCGACCCGTACGGCCCGCCCGGGTCCCGCCTGTACCGGTCCGGCGACAAGGCCAGGGTCCTCGCCGACGGTGAGATCGAGTTCCTGGGCCGGTTCGACGACCAGGTCAAGATCCGGGGCTTTCGGATCGAGACCGGTGAGGTGCGCGCGTGCCTGGCCGACGCGCCCGGGGTGGCGGGCGCGGTGGTCGTGGTGGACGAGCCGGAGCCCGGCGAACACCGGCTGGTGGCCTACGTCCAGGCGGCCGAGGGCGTAGCGGTCACCCCTGCCGACGTCCGGGCGCATGCCGTCCGGTCCCTGCCCGGGTACATGGTCCCGGCCGTGATCACGGCGGTCCCGAAGATTCCGCTGACGGCCAACGGCAAGGTCGACCGAGCCAAGCTGCCCGTGCCCGACCAGGCCCGGCCGGACCAGGAGACCCGCTACCTCGCCCCGCGGAGTCCGAAGGAGCACGCCGTCGCCGAGATCTGGTCACGGGTCCTCGGCATCGACACCATCGGCGTGCACGACAACTTCTTCGCACTCGGAGGGGACTCCATCCGCGCCGTCCGGCTCTCCGGAGCCCTGAGAGCGGCCGGATACGAGTACTCCGTGCACGACCTGTTCCTGCACCAGAGCGTCGCCGAACTGACTGCCGGGAACGGGACCGGGGCAGCGGAGATCGTGGGAACCGCGCCGTTCTCCCTGCTCGACGAGGAGGACCGGGCGCGCGTCCCGCTCGGGGCCTGCGACGCCTACCCGATGTCGCTGGTTCAGGCGGGCATGGTCTACGAGATGGTCGCCGACCCGGACCGGAACCTCTACCACAACGTCACCTCCTACCTCATCCGCGATGACGGCCCCTTCTCCCCGAAGGCCCTGGCCGAGGCGACAGCCACCGTCGTGGCCAGGCATGACGTCCTGCGCACCTCCTTCGACCTCACCACCTTCAGCGAACGGGTCCAGGTGGTGCACGAGAGGGCCGAACCATCGGTCGGCTGGACCGACCTGCGCGGTCTGGACGCCGACGCGCGGGTACGCGAGGTCGAGGACTTCGGCGACCGGGAGCGCCGCTCCCCGTTCGACCTCGCCGAACCCCCGCTGGTCCGTCTGCACGCGCACCGCGTGGCCGATGACCGGTGGTACCTGACGCTGACCGAGTGCCACGCGGTGCTCGACGGATGGAGCCACAACTCCGTTCTCACAGAGCTTCTCACCTGCTACCGGCGGCTGCGCGCCGGAGACGTGCCCGATCGGACCCCGGCGACCGGGGTGCGCTTCGCCGATTTCATCGCCCAGGAGCGGCTGAGCGTGCGGGACGGGGACCACCGGGATTTCTGGGCCGAGCGGATCGGCTCCGCGGACCGGCTCACCGTCCCCGAGCCGTGGGGCGCCCCCGGCTCCCCGGCGCAGGAGGAGGTGTCCGTCGCCTACTCCGACCTCGCCGACGACCTCACCAGGCTCGCGCTCTCGTCCGGGGCCTCGCTCAAGAGCGTGCTGCTCGCCGCCCACGTGTCGGTGTGGAGCGCGGTCCACGGTCCGGGCGCCTTCCTCACCGGTCTGGTCTGCAACGGCCGCCCGGAGGTGGAGGGCGGCGACCAGGTACGCGGTATGTACCTCAACACGGTGCCCTTCCGCTCGCCCGACCCGTCCGGTTCCTGGCACGAGCTGGTCCGGGAGGTCTTCGCCGAGGAGGCCGCCCTGTGGCCGTACCGCCGGTACCCGCTCCCACGCATGCAGCAGGACCTGGCGGTCGGGGACCGACTGCTCGACGTGGTGTTCAACTACCTCGACTTCCACGTGCTCGACCGGGAGAGGGTCGACACCTCCGAGGGGCGCGACGCCAGTCCGAACGAGTTCGCGCTGAACGTCACCACCGCCCCCGGTGAACTGGTGCTCACCGCCGATGCGACGCGCATCGGACCGGACCGGCTCCGCCACCTGGCGTCGCTGTACCGGTCCGCGCTGGAGGCGATGGCGGCCGACCCGGCCGGACCGGCCAGGTGCCCCCTGCCCGCGGGAGCCGAGGACCGGCGGCCCCCGGTGCCGGGCCCGTCGGAGCTCCTGATCCTGGACGCCGTCGCCGGCGTCGCGGCGGAGCGGCCGGACGCGGTCGCCGTCACCGGCGCCGACGGGGACCTGACCTACGCGCGGTTGTGGGAACGGGCCAGGTCCTGGGCGCGCCACCTGCGAGACGAGGAGGTCGGCCCGGGCGACCTCGTCGGTGTTCTCCTTCCCCGCGGCACCGAACTGCTTGCGGCCCTGCTCGGCGTGCTGGCGTCGGGGGCGGGCTATGTCCCCCTCGACCCGGAGCACCCCGACGACCGCCTCGACTGGATCCTGCGCGACACCTCGGTGCGGGCGCTGATCCTGCCCCGGGCGCGGTCGCGGCGGTTCCCCGACCCGCCCTGCCCGGTGGTCACGCCCGACCTCGTCCCCGACCTCCCGCTCGCCGAACCGGTGCCGGTGTGCGCGGCCGACACCGCGTACGTCATCCACACGTCGGGGTCGACCGGCCGGCCCAAGGGCGTGGTGATCAGCCACGGGGCGCTCGCGTCCCTGATCGGCTCCATGGGCCGCGTCCCAGGGCTCGGGCCCGGCGACCGCCTCGCGGCGGTCACCACGGTCTCCTTCGACATCGCGGCCCTGGAGCTGTTCGGCCCGCTGACGCACGGCGGCCGGGTCCTCCTCGCGGACGAGGAGCAGGCTGGCGATCCCCGCGCCCTCGCGGCACTGCTGGAGGACGGAGCGGCCACCGTTCTCCAGGCCACCCCCACCCAGTGGCGGAGCCTGCTCGACTCCGGGTGGAGGCCCCCGGCCTCGCTCCGGGCCTTCTGCGGGGGCGAACGCCTGGACGCTGACCTAGCGGCCCGGATCGCCGCGAGCGGGGGCGGGTTGTGGGACCTGTACGGACCGACGGAGACCACCGTCTGGTCGTCGGTGACGGCCCACGACGGGACAGGGGCACCCACCTCCTGGTCGCCAATTGACGGAGACGCGGTCGTGCTGTTGTCCCAGGACCTGCGGCCCGTGCCGGAGGGCGCGGTGGGGCACGTCTGCGTCGCCGGACGGGGTCTGGCCGACGGCTACCTCGGCCGTCCCGCGCTGACCGCGCAACGCTTCGTCCCCGACCCGGGGGCCGCTGAACCCGGCGCACGCCTCTACCTCACCGGCGACCTCGGCCGCCGCCACGCCGACGGGCGGGTGGAGATCCTCGGACGCGACGACCACCAGGTCAAGATCCGGGGCTTTCGGATCGAGACCGGGGAGATCGAGGCGGTCCTGGCCGGGCACCCGGGTGTGCGCGCCGTCGTGGTGCACCCGGTCGACGGGCCGGACGGCCAGCCCCGACTGGTGGCGTACATGAGGGCTGAGCAGGGGGAGGTCCCCGCCGACCGACTGCGCGCCTTCGCCGCCCGCACCCTGCCCGACTACATGGTTCCGGCCGTGTTCGTGTTCGTGGAGCGCTTCCCGACCACTGCCAACGGCAAGGTGGACCGGGGAGCGCTGCCCAGGCCCGACACCGCGCGTCCCCGGACCGAGGCGGATTTCGTCCCGCCGCGCGGCACGGTCGAGACGGCGATCGCCCAGGAGTGGCAACGGGTCCTGGGGGTCGACCGCGTCGGCGCCCGCGATGACTTCTTCGTGCTGGGCGGGCACTCCCTGCTGACCCTGCGCGCCATCGCGGGGTTGCGCGAGCGCGCCGGGATCGAACTGGGGCTGCGCGACTTCGTCGAGCACCGCACCGTGGCGGCCATCGCGGCCAACGCCACCGGTGTCCGGGAGCGGTCGCCGCTCGTGTGGTTCGACCGTTCCGGCGACACCGAGCCGCTCGTGTGCGTGCACCCCGGGGGCGGGAGCTCCCACTGGTACCGGGCCCTGGCGGACGAGCTCGCCGGGCGCCGCCCCCTCGCGGCCTTCGAGTGGCCGGGGTCGGACGAAGGCGCGGAGACCGTGCCCGGCATCGCCCGCCGGTACCTGCGAGCGCTCCGGCAGGACCGGCCCGTGGGCCCCTACCGGCTGCTCGGCTGGTGCGGCGGGGGCGCGATCGCCTGGGAGATGGCGCGCATCCTCGGGGAGGAGGGGGAGGACGTTCGGCTCATCCTCCTCGACCCGGTGGGCATCTCCGGCGAGGGCTATCTGTCCATGCCGCGCGACCTGGAACTGCTCACCCGCGGAGAGGAGGTCTGCCGGAGGCTCGAACTCCCCCGCGACCCCGCCGAGGAGGCCGCCCTGCGTGACGAGCTCGGCGCGATCCTGCGCGAGGTGGTCGAGGACGACGGCGGCAACCCCGTCACCGACGCCGACGTCGGCCCGGCCTGGCGGACCCGCCTGGCGACCTGGCGGCAACTCCTCGAAGCACGTATGCGGTACCGGTTCACGGCCTACCCGGGCGACCTCGACCTGGTCCTCGGCGACGAACTCGTGGCCGAACGCCACGTCGCGATCGAGGGCCGGGACTACGCCGACTACCTGGCGCACTGGAAGGACCGGATCGCGGGTACCACCCGCGTGCACCGGGTGCCCGGGGACCACTTCGGGGTGCTCAGGCCGCCGCACGTCGCGGAGCTGGCGCGCGTACTCCAGAACGTCCTCGGATCCTGACCGGCCGGCCGCGGTCGGCCACCGCCCGAACCACGGCGCGCCGCTGGGGGACGGATGCCCCCGGCGGTGCGCCGCCCCCGGGCGCCCCGGCCCGGCCCCCACCGAACAGACCACGATCGAAGGAGCTCAGATGACGAACGTCCGACACCTGCTGTCCCTGAGGGACCTCAGCGTCGCCGAGGTCACCGACATCGCACGACGGGGAACGGAGATCGCCGCCGACCCCGGAGTGTGCGGTACGCCCCTGCGGGGCCGGATCGTCGGTGTCTACTTCCGCGTGACCTCGACGCGTACACGGACCGCGTTCTCAACGGCCGCGATGCGTCTCGGCGCGCAGGTGATGCCGTATGGCCCGGCCGACCTGCAGCTGAACACCGGTGAGACGGTGGCCGACACCGCGCGGGTGCTCTCCGGCATGCTCGACGGGTTGGTGGCCCGCACCGCCGGCCCCTTCGACGAGCTGAGGACGCTTGCCGGGCAGAAGGACATGGCCGTGGTCAACGCGATGAACGAGGACGAGCACCCCACGCAGGCCCTGGCCGACCTGACCACCCTTCTCACCCGGTTCCCGTCCCTCGACGGCGTGCGGGTGCTCTACGTGGGGGAGGGCAACAACACGGCTGTGGCCCTGGCCCGGTCGCTGCCCCTTTTCCGGGGCGCGGAGCTGGAGCTGCGCACGCCGCCCGGCTACGGCCTCGACCCGGCGGTGCTCGCCGAAGCGCGGGGGCTGGCCGAGGCGCACGGGAGCCGCGTTGTCGAACGTCACGACATGCACGGGCTGCCCGCCCGCGTGGACGCCGTCTACACCACGCGCTGGCAGACGACCGGCACCTCCAAGGCCGATCCGGAGTGGCGAGAGGTGTTCTCCCTGTTCACCGTGGACACGGACCTGATGGGCCGCTACCCGGACGCGGTCTTCCTGCACGACCTTCCCGCGCACCGCGGGGACGAGGTGACCGCCGAGGTCCTGGACGGCCCCTCCTCCATCGCCTTCGAACAGGCCCAGAACAAGCTGCACAGCGCCATGGCAGTGCTGGAGTGGTGCCTGTCCTGAGCCCTGGTCCTCGCGGTGGCCGGAGCCGTCAGCTTCCGGTCACCCGCACCTCGGGCACATAGGTGATCCATTGCCCGCCCGCGGCACGGAATCCCTCCTCCTTGGCCATGATCTCCTCGGCGTGGTTCCACGCCAGCAGCAGCACGTGGTCGGGGTAGGGGGCGCCGAACCGGTCCGCGGGCACGACCGGGATGTGCGACCCGGGTGTGAGTCGGCCCTGTTTGGCGGGGGTGGTGTCCACGACGCACTCCACCAGGTCCGGTCCGATACCGCAGTGGTTGAGGACCGTGGCGCTCTTGGCGGTGGCGCCATAGGCCATCACCCGGCTGCCCTCATCGCGCAGCCGGGTGAGCAGTGCGCGCAGGTCCGCGCGGATCCGCTCGACGCGCTCTCCGAACGCCGTGAGGGTGGCGGGCAGGGTGAGGCCGGAGGCCGCCTCCTCCGCGAGCAGCCCGGCGACGGCCTCGGACGGGGTCCGGCTCCCCGCGGGCGCGAGGGTGTAGCGGACCTCGCCCCCGTGCACCGGGAGGCGTTCCACGTCGACCAGTTCCAGGCTGTGGAGGCGGGCCGTCTCCCGGACCGAGTGCGCGCTGAAGAAGTAGAAGTGCTCGTCGTAGATCTGGTCAAAGGAGGTCCGGTCCACGATGTCGCCGAGGTAGGGGTCCTCGAACACGAAGACGCCGTTCTCGGACAGCAGGTCGCGTACGCCGCGCAGGACGGAGCCGATGTAGGGGATATGGCAGAGGGTGTTCGCGGCGAAGACCACGTCGGCCGGCCCCTCCTGCTCCCTGATCCGGGCGGCGACGCTCTCCTCGAAGAAATCCTTGCGGACCCGGATCCCCTTGCCCGCGGCGATGTCGGCGACGCCCCCGGAGGGCTCCACGCCCAGGTGGCGTACACCGCTGTGCGCGATGGTCTCCAAGAGGACCCCGTCGTTGCAGCCGAGTTCCACGACGAAGGGGTCGTCGCCGGTGAGTTCGGTGGACAGGAACGACTTCGCCGTGCGCTCCCAGTGGTTGCGCATGAGCACCGATCCCGAGGACAGGTAGGGGTAGTCCTGGTGGAACATCCGTTCCCTGGGCACCTCCTCGACCAGTTGGACCATGTGGCAGGAGGAGCACGCGCCTACGGCGAGGGGGAAGAAGTACTCGGAGTCCTCCTCTCCCGGTACGACGAAGGCGTTGGACACGGGCTGGCGGCCGAAGTCGACGAACTCCTCGACGTCGCCGTCGCAGACACGGCAGAAGATTCTGGTGGTCAACTCTCGCAACTTTCTGATCGGTGGGGCGGCGGTGTGTCGCCGCCCCGGTCGGTGGCCGCACTCGTGAGCGGTCAGGCGTGTGGTGCGACGGCCGTGTACCGCGACACGGCCGTCTCGATGGCGGGTACCAGTGCGCCCGGGCTGGGCAGTGCTTCGGCCGCTCGGCGCAGGGAACCGGCGCTTGCGGTGTGGGCGGGGTCGGTGAGCAGGCGTGTGACGGCGTCGCGGACGCGGTCGCCGGTGGCCTGGGCGGTGGTCAGGTGGATGCCGGCGCCCTGGGCGGCGATGCGGGGAGCGATCGCCTGGGCGTCGAACTGTTGGGGGATCGCGACCTGGGGTGTGCCTGAGGCGATGGCGGTGAAGGTGGAGCCGAATCCGCCGTGGTGGACGACGGCGTCGCAGTGGGGGAGCAGGGCGTGCAGGGGTACGAAGCTTTCCACGCGTACGTTGTCGGGCAGTGTTCCGAGGGCGTCCTGTTCCTTCTCCGCCACGGTTGCCACGATCTCGGCGTCCAGTTCCGCGAGCGACTCCACCAGCTCACCCA
>NZ_BMXJ01000009.1:0-199040 GCF_014651695.1 Nocardiopsis terrae | reverse complement strand
GTAGGCGCGGCCCATCGCGCTCACTCCGAGGGTGAGGCAGACGCGGGGGCGCTCTGGCGGTGCCCACAGCCACGGCGGGGTGACCGACCGCCCGTTGTAGGGGATGTGGCGCATGGACAGGTAGTGCAGCCCCCGGGCCCGGATTCGCAGGGGGTCGGGGAGCTGGTCGATGGTGAAGTGGCCGTGGGTCATGGTCTCGTCGAAGGCGACGCCGTGGCGTTCGGCGACCCGGCTGAGCCAGTCGGCGAGGGGGTCCTCGCGGTCCTGCTCGGGGAGCTGGCCCAGGCGGTCGGTGAACATCCGCCTGGCCCGCCCGTAGAAATCCATCCCCCAGGTCAGGCGGGCGTGGGCGGCGCCCACGGCCTCGGCGGCCACGGGGGCGGCGAAGGTTCGGGGGTCCCACAGGACGAGGTCGGGCCGCCACGCACGGCAGAAGTCGACCAGGTCGTCGACCATGGGCTCGTTGACGAGCCTGAACCACCAGGGGACGACCTGGCGGAAACCGTCGCGCAGGTACTCCCAGGACACCTCCTCCTCGGGAAGGGCAGCTTGGTCGAGCGGGGCCACCGGGTTCCCGCGAGCCAGTCCCTGTGCCGCCAGGACCCGCCACAGGCTGTGGTCGCGGCCCACCGAGACCGCGGGCAGGCCCGCCTCGGTGATGGCGTCCACGAGCTCGGGCTGGCTGGCGACGCGGACCTCGTGGCCGGCGGTGCGCAGCGCCCACGCGAGCGGCGCCATGCTGAAGAACCCGGTTTTCTCCGCGTAGCAGGACAGAAGAATGCGCATCGTCAGACCTCGGTGTGGGGAAAGTGCGTCTACCGGATCATGCCGATGCGGCGGACGATGTCAATGGACCCTGCCCGTCGCGGGGGAACTCGGACGTTCTCCCGGTGTGTGATCGCCGCGTGAATTGACGCCCCGCCGGCGCGGTGGGACGTTGTGCTCATTGCTTCTGGCCTGCATCCCGTGCCGGTGATCCGGGTCGATCACGTGTCCCGCTGGCGAGACAGATCCGGGCATCAAATTGATTCGTGTGCTTCACTGTGGGCGCATGGGCGGACGTCGTGTTCACCATTGACCGGAGGATCCGGTATTTTGTTGCACCCTGTTTTCTCGATGGTCGATATATTTCAGTCCCGCTCCATGGAAAAGGAATCACCAAGTTCGCTACTGATGTCCTGAAGAAATTCAGGACGGTTGGGTGACCACATGAAAGGGATAGTTCTCGCCGGGGGTGGGGGGAGTCGGCTCCACCCGCTCACGCTGGCGACGTCGAAGCAGTTGCTGCCGGTTTATGACAAGCCGATGATCTACTACCCGCTGTCCGTGCTCATGCAGGCGGGGATCACCGACATCCTGGTGATCTCCACTCCGGACGCGCTGCCATCGATGCGCGCGCTGCTCGGGGACGGTTCGCACCTGGGGATCTCGCTCTCCTACGCGGAACAGACCGAACCCCGTGGCATCGCGGACGCTTTCCTGGTCGGTGCGGACCATGTGGCGGGCAGTCCGACGGTCCTGATCCTCGGGGACAACATCTTCCACGGCCCCGGGCTGCCCGCCGCCCTGGCCGCCGCGCGCGACAACGAGAAGGGGTGCACGCTCTTCGGGTACCGGGTGGAGGACCCCGAGCGGTTCGCCGTCGCGGGAACGGACGGGAACGGAAAACTGGTATCCCTGGAGGAGAAGCCGGAGCGTCCGATCTCGGATATTGCCGTGACCGGCCTCTATTTCTACGACTCCGATGTCGTCGACATTGCCAAACGGGTGCGCCCCTCAGGTCGGGGCGAGCTCGAGATCACCGACGTGAACCGGATCTACCTCGAGGAAAAGGACGCCGACCTCGTCGTCCTCGGCCGAGGGTGTTCATGGCTTGACGCTGGTACGACGGAGTCGCTCAACGAAGCCGTCCAGTATGTCCGGGCGCTGGAATCCAGGCAGCGGATTCGTATCTCGTGCCTTGAGGAGATCGCGTTCTCCATGGGTCTCATCACGGCCGAAGAATGCTATGAACTGGGTTACGAGATGAGGAACTCCGACTACGGGAAGTACGTTATGAGTATCGCTCGTCCCAACCACTAGAACGCGCTGAGGGGAGAGCTCCCATGAGAGTCCTGGTGACCGGTGGCGCCGGTTTCATCGGATCTAATTTCGTACGGAAAATGATCTCTGGTGCCTATCCGGCGTTCGCGGAGAGCGAGGTCGTGGTTCTGGACAAGCTCACGTACGCGGGCAACATCGACAACCTGTCGGGCGTTGCTGACCACCCCGGGTTCACGTTCGTGCAGGGCGACATCCGTGACGAGGCGGTGGTCCGGCGTGCGATGTCCGGGGCGGACACGGTCTTCCACTTCGCGGCCGAGTCGCACGTCGACAGGTCGATCGACAGCGGGCTCGACTTCGTGGAGACCAACGTCACCGGCACGTACACGCTGCTGGACGCCGCCCTGGCCCTGGGCGTCCGGCGGTTCGTCCACGTCTCGACCGATGAGGTGTACGGGTCGGTGCCTGAGGGCTCCAGCGCCGAGGACGACCAGCTCCTGCCCAATTCGCCCTACTCGGCGTCCAAAGCGTCGGCGGAGCTGCTCTGCCGGTCGTTCTTCGTGACGCACGGCCTGGACGTGAGCGTGTCCAGGGCGGCCAACACCTACGGCCCCTACCAGTTCCCCGAGAAGCTCATCCCGCTCTCGGTCACCAACCTCATGGACGGAGGGGACGTCACGCTCTACGGCGACGGCCGCAACATCCGGAACTGGATCCACGTCGACGACCACTGCGCCGGGGTGGCGCTGGTCGGGGAGAAGGGCCGTGCCGGCGAGGCCTACAACATCGGAGGCGTCGACGAGCTCGGCAACCACGAGATCGTCGACCTTCTGCTCTCCCTGACCGGCCACGACCGGTCTCGGGTGCGCTACGTCGAAGACCGCAAGGGCCACGACCGGCGCTACTCCCTCGACTGCACCCGTGTCACCGAGGAGCTCGGGCACCGACCGCGTGTCCGGTTCGAGGACGGGCTGGCCGACACGGTCCGCTGGTACTCGGAGAACCGGGGCTGGTGGGAGCCGATGAAGAAGCGCGTCCCATCGCGCTGGCACTGAGATTTTCACTACCGAAAGAGGAGGAAAGCAGTGTTCGACAAGGACGACGTCAGAACGCGCATCGTCGAGTTTCTCGGGGAGATCTACCCCGACCGCGACGACATCTCCATCACGCTGAGGATGACCGACCTCGACTCGTTCGGCATCGTGCAGCTGCTCCTGGCCCTGGAGGAGCACTACGACGTCGCCGTCCTCGAGGAGATGAGCCGGTTCCAGGGTGAGGGCCTGGAGCAGTTCGCGGACTTCTTCTCCGGTATCGGGGTGGATACCGCGCCGGCCGCCACCGAGTAGGTCCCGTGCCGTCGACGGCGGACGAAACGGCAAACGAAGTTCCTGGAACCGTTCACCATCGGGGTTCATTGATGGAAATAGTGGGAAATGGTTTTCTGGCCAGGAGCCTGCGGCCGATCACTCGCCGCCACCCCGGCATGGTCGTGGTGGCGGCGGGAGTCTCCTGGGCGAGCGGTGCGTCCCAGGCGGAGTACGACCGGGAGGCACGGCTGGTTAGCGCGATCGCCGACAGGTGCTCGGACGACGGCCGGCGACTGGTGTTCTTCTCCACTGCGGCGACGGGCATGTACGGGCTGGCCGAGGGGCCCGGGCGGGAAGACGCGCCCGTCGTGCCGGGCACCCCCTACGGGGAGCACAAATGGTCCCTGGAGGAGCTGCTGCGCGGCTCGGGCGTCGACCACCTCATCCTTCGTCTCGGCCACCTGGTGGGGCCGGGCCAGCCGTCGCACCAGCTGCTGCCGACACTTGTCGCCCAGCTGCGCGAGGGGACGGTCCACATCCAGCGCGGCGCGACGCGGGACCTTATCGACGTCGCCGACGTGGTGGTCATTATCGACCGGCTGCTGGAAATGGACCTGTCGAAGGAGACCGTCAACGTTGCGTCCGGCGTCTCGGTCCCGGTCGAGAGGATCGTCGACCATCTCCAGCGCCGCCTGGGACTGACCGCGAGCCGGGAGTACCGGAACGGAGGATCACACCATGTCGTGAGCATCGACAAGCTTCGGGACCTGGTTCCCGAGGTCCGCACCATGGGCTTCGGCCCCAACTACTACCGCCGAGTACTGGACGGCTTCGTCGCCCGCACCGGCACGGCACAGGCATGAGCGCTCGGCGAACCCGACACATCCCGTGGGCCCGGCGCAGGGGCCGGGCCCACGGGCCGGGGCCCGGGGGGTCTTACGACTACAGAGGCAGGTGCGAACGTGAGTGAGCGCAAAGACCTGATACTGGACCAGGTGCGGAGGTACCACCACGAACAGCGCGACGAGGCGCCGTTCGTTCCCGGAGAGACGGAGATCTGGCCCTCCGGCGCGGTCCTCGACGGGGACGACCGGGCAGCGCTTGTCGAGGCGGCCCTGGACATGCGCATCGCCGCGGGATCCCTCTCGCGCCGGTTCGAGTCGCGGTTCGCCCGGTGGTTCGGAGCCCGCAAAGCCCACCTGACCAACTCCGGGTCCTCGGCCAACCTGCTCTCGGTGACCGCCCTGACCTCTCCCCTGCTGGAGGACCGGCTGCACCCCGGCGATGAGGTGGTCACGGTCGCCGCGGGCTTTCCCACCACCCTCAACCCGATCATCCAGAACGGACTCGTCCCGGTCTTCGTCGACGTCGAACTGCGGACGTACAACACGACGGCGGACCGGGTGGCGCGGGCGATCGGGCCCAAGACGCGGGCCATCGTCCTGGCACACACCCTCGGCAACCCCTGCGAGTCGACCGAGATCGCGGAGCTGGCCAGGGAGCACGGGCTGTACTTCGTGGAGGACAACTGCGACGCGGTCGGATCCACCTACGACGGGCGGCTCACCGGGACGTTCGGCGATCTGAGCACTGTCAGCTTCTATCCCGCGCACCACCTGACGATGGGCGAGGGCGGATGCGTCCTCACCTCGGACCTCCGCCTGGCCCGCATCGTGGAGTCCCTCCGAGACTGGGGCCGGGACTGCTGGTGCGAACCGGGGGAGAACAACCGCTGCCTCAAGAGGTTCCAGTACCAGATGGGGAACCTGCCGGACGGCTACGACCACAAGTACATCTTCTCCCACGTCGGCTACAACCTGAAGGCGACCGACCTCCAGGCCGCGCTGGGCCTGTCGCAGCTGGCCAGGGTCGACGACTTCAACGCCGCACGGCGGCGCTCCTGGCGCCGGCTCAGGGAAGGACTCGACGGGCTGCCCCACGTGATCCTGCCCGAGGCGACACCACGCAGCGACCCGAGCTGGTTCGGGTTCGTCATCACCGTGGACACCGAGGCACCCTTCGGCCGCCGGGAGCTGGTGCGCTTCCTGGAGGAGCGCAAGATCGGTACGCGCCTGCTGTTCGCGGGTAATCTGACCCGCCAGCCGGCCTACAGCGACCAGCGCTACCGCGTGGCCGAGGATCTGACCAACAGCGACATCATCACCCAGCAGAGCTTCTGGGTCGGGGTCTATCCCGGGCTGACGGACGACATGCTCGACTTCGTCGTCTCCTCGGTGACCGAGTTCGTCAAGAACCACTCCTGAACAACGGGCAGAGAGGAAGAACGATGACCGTCACGGAACGGAAGCCGGGCTCGGAGTACAGCGACGACTACGCCGGCGTCTACGATGCGGTCCAGTACGCGCGCGGCCGGGGGCGCGCGTCGGAGGCCGATCTCATCGCCGAGGCCGTGCGTGAGCGTCGGCCGGGCGCCTCATCGGTACTGGACGTCGCCTGCGGCACCGGAACGCACATGCTCGGTCTGCGCGAGCACTTCGACGACGTCGAAGGGCTGGAGCTGTCCGAGCCGATGCGGCGGCGCGCTCTCGACAAGGTGCTCGGATCGGTCGTGCACCGCGGTGACATGCGGGACTTCCGGCTCGGGCGCACCTACGACGCGGTGACCTGCATGTGCTTCGTCATCGGGTACACGCGGTCCGCCGACGAGCTGGACCAAGTCCTGTCGAACATGGTCGCCCACCTGGCCCCCGGCGGGGTCGTCGTCATCGAACCGTGGTGGTTCCGGGAGAACGCCGTGGACCACCACGTGGCTGGGGACGTCTGCCGGGAGGCCGACCGGGTGATCAGCCGGCTGTCGCTGTCGCGGCGCGTCGGGGACCGCACCGAGATGGACGTGCGCTTCACCATCGCCGACCACGGGGGCATCCGCGAGTTCACCGAGCACGAGTCCCTGCGCCTGTACACCCGGGACGAGTACGAGGCCGCCTTCGACCGCGCGGGCCTGGCGATGCGGTACCTGCCGGGTGAGCCGAACGGGCGGGGCCTGTTCGCCGGAGTGCGGCGGGAGGAGCGATGATCCACCTCTTCCAGCCCCAGGTCGGCGAGGAGGAGCTCGCCGAAGTCGCCAAGGTCTTCGCCGACCGCTGGATCGGCCTCGGACCGCGGACCAGGGAGTTCGAGGCCGAGTTCGCCGCCCACGTCGGCGTCGACCCGGCCGGCATGGTGTTCCTCAACTCCGGGACGGCGGGGCTCTTCCTCGCTCTGGAGGCCCTGGACCTCTCCGAGGGCGACGAGGTCGTCCTGCCCACGATGAGCTTCGTGGCGGCCGCCAACGCGGTCATGGCCAGCGGTGCCCGGCCGGTCTTCTGCGACAGCGACCCGCGCACCCTGAACCCCACCCCCGAGGACGTCGAGAAGGTGTGCACGGACCGGACCCGCGCGGTCATCGTCCTGCACTACGGCGGCTACCCGGGGTGGATCGCGGGGATCGCGGACCTGTGCGCGAGGCGGGGGATCACCCTCGTCGAGGACGCGGCCTGCTCGGTCTCCTCCTCTGTGGACGGCCGCCGGGTCGGCTCGTTCGGTGACATGTCGATGTGGAGCTTCGACGCGATGAAGGTCCTGGTGACCGGTGACGGCGGGATGCTCTACTCGCGTGACACCAGGCGGGCCGAGCGGATCCGTCGCCTCGCCTACCACGGGTTGGCCCAGCCGAGCGGGTTCGGGCACGCCAAGACGGCCCAGCGGTGGTGGGATCCCCAGGTGGCGGAGGTCGGCCGCCGGGACATCGGCAATGACCTGACGGCCGCGATCGGGTCCGTCCAGCTGCGGCGCCTGCCGGAGATGGTCGGCCGGCGGCGCCGTATCGTCGAACTGTACGCGAGCGAGCTGGAGGGCGTGCACGGACTGACCCTGCCGCCCGCGCTTCCCCCGGGCCACACCTCGACCCACTACTTCTTCTGGGTCCAGATGCCCGGCGGAATCCGCGACGAGGTCGCACGTCGGCTGCTCGACGAGGGTGTGTACACGACCTTTCGGTACGCGCCACTGCACCGTGTGCCGCTGTACGGGTCCGAGGGCGCGTTCCCGGGTTCGGACCAGGCGGCCGCCGCCACCCTGTGCCTCCCCCTGCACCCGGGGCTGTCCGACGCCGACGTCCGCGTGGTGGCCGAGCGCTTGCGCCATGTGCTGGACGAGCTCACGTGAGCGAACCCGAGGAGTAGGACATGAGAGTTCTGTTCACCGTGCTGGGCGAGCGCAGCATGTTCGAGTCGATGGTGCCGCTGGCGTGGGCCCTGCGGACGGCCGGGCACGAGGTCCGTGTGGCCTGTCAGCCGGATCTGGTGGACCACGTCACCTGGTCGGGGCTGAGCGCCGTCCCGGTGGGCAGGGACCACGTCCTGTGGAAGCTGGTGAACCGGCGCCCCCGGCTGCGCGACGATGTGCGGGAGGACCAGTTCCCGCCCTTTGACAAGGGGGACGCGCCGGTCGGGGAACTCACCCTGGGGCACCTCCAGGCGGGGTACGACACGATGGTGCCGTGGATGTTCCGTCCGGTGAACGAGGCGATCATCGAGGACCTGGTCGCCTTCTCCCGGGCGTGGCGGCCCGACCTGGTGATGTGGGAGCCGAGGACGTTCGCCGGCGCGGTGGCCGCCGAGACGGTGGGGGCCCTGCACGCCCGGATGCTCTGGGGCGTCGACTACTTCGCGCGGCTCCGCGGCCACTACCTGCGGCTGGCCGCGGAGCGCCCGGAGGAGGCCGGGCCCGATGCCCTGGCCGACTGGCTCAGCCGGGTCGCCGAACGCCACGGCGTCGCCTTCGACGAGACCATGACCCACGGCCACTTCACCATCGACCAGCTCCCGCCCTCCCTGCGCCTGGACGTCGAGGGCCCCGACTACCTGTCCATGCGCTACGTCCCCTACAACGGGCGGTCGGTCACCCCGCCGTGGCTGTGGGCACCGCCAGAGCGCCCCCGCGTCTGCCTCACCCTCGGAGTGAGCGCGATGGGCCGCGCCTACGGCTACTCGGTGTCGGCGGGTGAGCTGGTGGAGTCGCTCGCGGAACTGGACGCCGAGATCGTGGCGACCGTGGCGGAAAAGGAACAGGACGCCCTCGGAACACTGCCCGACAACGTACGCGTGGAAAGCTTCGTGCCCCTGCACGCCCTGCTCCCCCACTGCGACGCCGTCGTCCACCACGGCGGATTCGGCTCCACGAACACGGCGCTGATCGAGGGGGTCCCGCAGCTGGTCCTGGCGCAGCAGTTCGACGCCCCGGCCAAGGCGCGCCTCATCGACGAGCAGGGGGCCGGCCTGCGGATACCGACCGCCGAGACGACCGGCCCGCTGGTCCGGGACGGTGTGCGCCGGCTGCTCTCCGAGCCGGGGTTCGCCCGGAACGCGGGACGGCTCCGCCAGGAGGTCCTCGACCAGCCGACGCCGAACGGGCTGGTCGAGGAGCTGGAGAGGCGTGTGGCCCTCCACGGCGGCGGGAGCGCCGCCGCGCCCGCCGCCGCTTCGGGAGTTCCGGGGGACACGGCCGCGATCCGGTAGCCGCTCATGCCCGGCCCGGGCTCCGGTGTCTGTCCGTGTCGAAGAAGAAGTCGTCCACCGTCGTGACCTCTCCCCCGCCTTTCATCGCCGCCTGGTGGACGAAGTCTCCGACCATGAGGTCGAGCACACCGAGTCCGAACGGGGAGAAGACCACGGGGCGGTCGGTCCCGGGCTTGAACCCTCCGGTGATCGCGTCGTGGAGCGTGGCGTCGAGGAAGTCACGCCGGCCGGTCTGCTGCTCGGCGATGTGGACCGACGTGTCCGCCTTGAGGACGTGCTCGACGTCGTCGACGACGTTGGTGCTGCTCAGGATGACCGAGGGGGCCAGGTCCCGGAGCGAGACGTGCAGGACGAGGGGGTTGTGGGAGAACCACGACGGATCGGTGACGTGCGGGCTGGCGGCGGTGGTGGCGAACACGACGGTGTCGTACGAGGAGACCAGGTCCTGGGCTGAGTCGTGGACCCGCACCTCGCTGTCCGGGGAGACCTGCTCCACGTGCTCCGCGAAGCCGCGTGCGTAGACGTCGGAAAGGTCGTGGACGCCGACCCTGCCGGGGAAGGCGCCGAGGGCACCGAGGTACTGGTGGAGGTAGCGCGCGATGAGGCCGGTGCCGACGAAGCCCACGTCGGCGGGGCGGCCCTCCCCGGCCGACAGGTGCCGTACGGCCACGGCGGCCGAGGCGGCCGTGCGGACCGCGCTGATGATCGAGCCCTCGAGGCACGCGTACGGGTAGCCGGTCCGTGCGTCGTTCAGGAGCAGCACCGCGGACGCCCGGGGGATGCCGAGGTCGAGATTGTCCGGATAACTGGAGACCCATTTGAGGCCGTCGACCCCGATGTCCCCTCTGACGGAAGCGGGAAGGGCGATGATCCGCGCGGACGGTTTATCCGGAAACCGCAGAAAGTACGAGGGGGGGTTGGTCGTCCCACCCGATCCGTGCAGCAGGTAGGCCTGTTCGACGAGGTCGATCAGTTCCCGCTCCCGTCCAGCGAGAACCTGGTGGACGGTGGACCCCGAAATGACGGTGAAGGGGGGGATCGAAGGTGTGCTCATAGCTGCTCCCGGTTGGTTATCGGGCTGATAGGGCGTGCGGTGCGCATAAGTCGATATTCCGGGGGCCCGCAAGGATCCCTTCGAATCGAAGACGCCCACCGCGATTTTCACGCGGTGAGGGGAGGGGTGCGCCCGCTGAAGGCGGAGTGTACTCCCGACGCCGCGGGAGCGGACAGACTGTTGCGCGGCGGCGGTCCGCCTCTCCGAATGGGGTACGTGTAACACCGAAAACCTGGTTACGGTCCTACTGATACGACTCAGATCCGGAGGCGTCCGAGGCCTGTCGCGTACGTCTCTCCACGCCGCGGAAGAAACCATTATAGTGAAATGATCACGACTGTTTTCTTTGCGAGGTGGATGTGGAAAAAGAAAATCCGGCCTTCGAGCTGTACGATCTCAGTAAGAGGTTCGGTGATAAACAGGCCGTTGACCAGGTAAGTCTCTCGGTTCCCAGTGGTTCCTTCTACGGGCTCGTCGGACCCAACGGCGCGGGCAAGACGACGTCTCTCACCATGGCGGTCGGCCTTTTGCGCCCCGACGGCGGTGGTGCGCGGGTGTTCGGCACCGACGTGTGGGCCGATCCGCTGAAGGCCAAGTCGATGATCGGTGTCCTCCCGGACGGGATGGCGCTGCCCGAGAGGCTCACCGGGCGCGAACTGCTCACGTATCTGGGGCGCCTGCGGGGGATCCCCCGGGAGGAGCTGAACAGGCGGGTCGAGGACCTCCTGCGGGAACTGGGATTCGGGGAGGCCGAAGACACCCTGGTCATCGAGTACTCCGCCGGCATGCGGAAGAAGATCGGCCTGGCGGGCGCGCTGCTGCACGCCCCGCGGCTCCTGGTACTGGACGAGCCCTTCGAGGCGGTCGACCCGATCTCCGCGAGCACCATCAAGGGGATTCTGCGCTCGTTCACTGGCGCGGGGGGCTCGGTGATCGTCTCCAGCCACGTCATGGCGCTCGTCGAGCAGATCTGCGACCACGTCGGGGTGATCGCCCAGGGGAAGGTCCTGGCCTCCGGGCCGATCGACGGGGTACGGGGCGGACATGCGGGCCTGGAAGAGGCGTTCGTCGACCTGGTCGGCGCCCCGGAACCGGTGCGGGGGTTCGCATGGTTGGCGTGATGGTGCAGATGAAGCTGTCGGTGCTCCGCCACGGGTCGAGCAACCGGCGGACCCTGGGCGGGGTTATCGGACTCGCCCTGGCGCTGGCCACGATCGCGATCTCGGTCTTCGCCCCGATCGAGGTGGCCCCCTCCCTGCTCGCCGCGGTCGTCGGCGTGTGGGTGCTGGGCTGGATCGTGGGCCCCTCGGGTGCGGGCGGCGGCGACGAGTCCCTCAAGCCCGAGTACTTCGCCCTGGAGCCCATACAGCCGCGGACCGTCGCCGTGGGCCTGCTTGCCGCCTCGTTCGTCGGTGTGACGGTCCCCGTCACGCTCGCGGCGTTCCTGTCGCTGCTCACGCTCGGCATCCGCTTCGGGTTCCTCGCGGCTCTGGTGGCACTGATCGCGGTGCCCCTCCAGGTCGTCTTCGCCGTCCTGGCGTCCCGCCTCGTCATGGCCCTGACCGGGGCGGCGCTGCGGACCCGGATCGGCGTCGAGATCACGGCCGTCCAGTACGCAGCGGTCCTGGCCACGGGCTTTTCCGTGTACATGCTCTACCAGGCGGCCTCCCAGCACGGCGACGTCCTGGGGCAGATCTGGGCACAGGGCCTGCCCGCTCCCTACGGCACGCTCGTCCTCGCCCTTCCCTCCGGATGGGGTGCGGCCGCCGTCCAGGCGGCCGGGCAGGGCGGGTGGGCGGTGGCACTCGGCGCCGTCGCCGGACTCGCCGTGGTCAACGTCCTTCTGTTGCTGGGGTGGAGTGCGCTCATCCACCAGCGCGTCACCAGACCGACGACCCGCCCCTCCCGGGGCGGCCGCCGTGTCAGCGGCCTGATCGTCGGGGCGCTTCCCTCCACTCCGCTGGGCGCGGTCGTGGGCCGCGAACTGCGGACCTGGGGGTCCGACCCCCGGCGCGCGCTGGAACTGCGCATCGCGCTGTGGACCGGGGTCCTCATCTGCGCGCTGGGCCTGCTCGTCGGACTGACGTTCATGATTCCGCTGTCCGGCCTCATCACGATCGCTCTGGCCGCCCTGATGTCGCTGAACATCTACGCTCTGGACGGCAGCGCGCTCTGGCAGACGCTGCTCACCCCCGGCGCCGAGCGCAGTGACGTCCGCGGCCGCCAGATCGCCTGGCTCGTGGTCTTTGTCCCGCCGGCGGTACTGGTCTCTCTCGGCGGGATGGTCCTGACCGGTCAGTCCTGGGCGCTGCCGTGGGTGTCCGCGGCGCTTCCGGCGCTCGTCGGCGGTGGGGCCGGGCTCATCGTCCTGTTCGCCGTCGCCTGGCCGGCCCCCGGTCCCGAACCGCACCGGCACGGGGGCAACCCCCTGGACTCGGGCGACGTCGTGGCCCAGTTCAACGTCATGTTCCCCCTGATGATCGTGACGGCTGTGCCCCCCACGATCGTCACCGCTGCCGGCTACTTCCTGGAGATCCCGGCCCTGATGTGGTCGGGGACGGCCGTGGGCGTCCTGTGGGGGCTCCTGCTCGGCTGGGGCCTGGGCCGGGTCGCCTACCGGCGGCTGGAGAAGCGGGGCCCGGAACTGCTCGGCACCCTGCGCTGGGGTGCGTCGGCCGGAGCCGACGGCGAGGAGGAGTCCGAGGACGAGCAGGAGGACAAGCCCGAGGCCGAATGGGCGTTCGTCACCAGGATCGAGCGCAATGTCGAGTCCATGTCGTCAGGACGCGGCGCCGTGCTGGCAGTGCTCGGCTGCACGTTCTGGCTGCCGATCTACCAGGGCGCCGCGTCGCTCTTTCGGTCCCTGGGCGGAGCCGGTCAGCCCGGCTGGCACCTGCCCCTGTACCTGCCCGGTGCCTGGCAGGTCCCCGGCAGCCTGGTGATGCTCGCCGCCGGTGTGTTCATGGTCTACCTGATCGGTCGGATCCTGCTCGGCCCCGCTCCCGCGGCGGGCTCCGGTGAGAGCACGCCGGAGACGGACGGGAACCGGGGCGGGGACCGTTCCGACAGCACGGTCGGCTGAGCACGGATCACGCCTGGGAAGCACGGATCAGGCGGTCGACCGTGCGGCGCAACCCCTCGTCCAAGCCCACCCGAGGGCTCCAGCCCGTGGCCGCGGCGAAGGGCGAGGGGTCGATCCGGACGCCGACGGCGTCGGTGGGGGCCGTGTGACCGGGCGGCTCCTCCCGCACGACGGGCACGGGCGGCTGGCCGGTGGCCGCCGCGACCGCCCGGGAGATCCTCCCGAAGAGGTCGCTGAGTCGGACCGGGCTCCCGGCCCCGACCGGGTGGTGACCGCCCGCGAGGCCGTCGGCGTGGTCGATCGCCGCCGCGAAGGCGTGGGCGGCGTCGTCCGTGTACAACAGGTCCCGTTCGACGAGGCCGCTGCCCCACAGGGTGAGAGCGGAACCGGCCAGGGCCCTGCGCGCCATCGTCGAGACCAGGCCGTGGTCGTGCGCCGTCGGCGAGGAGGCGGGGCCGAAGACCGTGGACAGCCTGAGTGAGACCGCCCGGACCTTGCCCCGCGCGGTGGCGTCCTTCAACAGCCGTTCGGCGGTGAGCTTCTGCCGGTCGTAGGTGGAGGTGGGCCGGTCGGGCTCGGTTCCGTCGAGCGGTCGGCCCGCAACCGCTCCGGCCTGGGAGGTCGAACCGGCGAAGACGCAGACCGGGGGCGGTCGGGTACCCGACCGCCCCAGCGCTTCGACGACGGCACGGACCGTTCCCACGTTCACCGACTCCGCGCGGGCGTCGCCCTCTGCCACCCTCCAGCTGGCGCCCGGCACCCGGTGGCACACCAGGTGGACGATGACGTCCGCGCCTTGCACGGCTGTGGCTGCGAAGCGGGGATCGGTCAGGTCCCCGCTGAGGACCTGGACCCGTGCCGGCCCGTCGGCGGGGGGAGTGACCGCTCGGCGCGCGACCAGCCGCAGGTCGACGGGGCGCCGGGAGAGCAGGTCGGCCACGGCCGAACCGATCAGCCCGGACGCCCCGAGGACCGCGACCGTGCGCGGGGAGGTCACTCCCCGCCCCGGGCAGGGGAGACGGGGAGTTCCGGCGGCGGGCCGACCAGTTCGTGCTCGACCCGGAGGCACTCCGCGTAGTCGGGGAGGATCCCGGCCTCACGGCACTCGGCGAGGGAGGGTGCGTCCCGGTCCCGGGCGGACGCCACCGGGGTGATCCCCTCGGGAAGGGGGAGGCCCAGTTCCGGGTCGAACACGTCGACGGCCTTCTCGTCGGCGGGGGAGTACCCGCCGGAGAGGAGGTAGGACATGACGGTGTCCTCCTCCAAGGCGACGAAGGCGTGTCCGACCCCGACCGGAAGGTAGACGCTGGAGCGGTCGTCGGGGCTGAGGACGACGGTGTCGAACCGGCCGAAGGTCGGCGATCCCAGCCGCAGGTCGACCACCAGGTCCAAGGCGGTGCCCGTCGGGCAGTGGGCCAGGGTGGCGATCCCCGGCGGTGTCCGAGTGAAGTGCACGCCCCGGACGACCCCCCGCCGGGAGTGGCTGTAGGCCAGCTGCTCGACGGGGGGCGGCCGGTGGCCGGTGGCGGCCTCGAAGTGCTCTCTCTGGTGGGGCGCGGTGAACAGTCCCCGGTGGTCCGGGAACACGTCGGGGGTGAACAGGTGGGCGCCGTGGACGGCGAGGGGGCGGCTTCGCACCGTGGCCCTGCTTTCGTTGGTTTCAGTGGTTCCCTAGAGGAGTCCGTGCAGACACGCGAGGAGGCTGCGGGCCTCGACGTTGAGATAGTGGCCGTGCCGCACCAGGTCCATGAGCTGGTGCACGGCGAGCCATCGAAACGCCGGCCCGGGGTCCTCGGGCAGGGCGTCCGAGGCCTCGACCACGCGGTAGCGGGTCTGCGCGTGGTGGAAGCGCCCGCCCTCCTCGGACAGGAGCGTGTCGAAGTGCACGCGGGAGGGGTCCGTGCTGAGAGCCTCGGTGCGGACGGCGGTCGGCTCCCCGGGGACAGCGGCGTTGATCCCGCCTGGACGCTGGTAGGAGGGTGCCATCTCCACGAAGTCGCGTAGGCCCGGTTCGGGTCGGGCCTGGACGAGCACGTGCGCCACCCCCCTCAGACGGCGGACCAGGAAGACCGCGATCCCTTCCCCGCGCGGGGCCAGCAGGGGCTGGTGCCAGCTGGTGACCTCGCGGTTGCCCGCCTCGACCCGCACCCCGATGACGCGGAAGTCGCGGCCGGACCCGTCGGCCAGTTCGTCCGCGCCCCGGTGCCAGTTCGGGACCTCTCGGAGAGGGACGGTCCTGGATCGCCAGCCGCACCGCGTGCGCGCGTCGGCCAGCCAGCTCGTGACCTCGGTCAGGGTGTGCCGTGCGGCCGGAGGGGAGGCCGGTCCGGCCGGCGGCCGGTAGGAGCGAGCCAGGGCGCCGCGAAACGGTGTGGCCTCCTCGCCGTCTCCGGACCCGAGGGCGAGGTCCATGCACCCGAGCACCGTGCGCGAGTCCATGTTCACCAGGTTGTCGGTGGCCAGGAGGGAGTGCAGCCGCCGCAGGGTGAGCCAGTGGTAGTCCGGGTGCTCGGGGACCTCGGCGTCGGTCATGACGACCATGTTCCGGTTGAAC
This sequence comes from Nocardiopsis terrae, assembly GCF_014651695.1. Classification (GTDB taxonomy): domain Bacteria; phylum Actinomycetota; class Actinomycetes; order Streptosporangiales; family Streptosporangiaceae; genus Nocardiopsis; species Nocardiopsis terrae. The sequence continues at coordinate 183,481 of NZ_BMXJ01000009.1, read as the reverse complement.
TTGCCGAGGAACCACGCGCCCTGCTCCGACTGCAGGGAGTCGGACAGGACCCGGGTCGGGACGGTTCCGTTGAAGTACTCCAGATACCGGACCCCGGCCCCCTCGTGCAGCCGGGTGTAGTTGCTCCTGGTGGCCTGGACGGTGGGGGACAGCTGGAGGGTGTTGGCGTTGCCCGGCTCCATCTTGGCCTGCATCAGGCAGTGGGGGACGCCGTCGAACTCCTTCACCAGGATGCCCAGGACGCCGATCTCGGGCTGGTCGATGACGGGCTGGTGGTGGACGCCGTGCTCCCCGCGTGTGACACGCAGCCCTCGGACGGTGAAGAACCCCCCGGTGTCGTGTCCGAGGTCGCCCGAGACGGGGTCGAAGCCCCACCGCGACAGCTCGGCGAAGGGTACGGGGACCACGCGGAACCCGCCGGCGAGGACGCGGCCGCGCCACCACCCGTCGAAGGCCGCGTCGTGGTCGGAGGCCGGTGCCAGGGCCGAGCGGGTGAGCGGGTCCGCGACGGCGCCGAGGGCCGCGTCGAGCGTCATCTGGTTCCTCCGTGGGTTCGGTGTCGGGCCGTGGGGGAGGCCGGCTCCTCGGGGTTCACAGCTCCGCCATGACGGTGCGCAGGGCCTCGATCACCCGGTCCTGCGACTCCCGTGGCAGCGAGGGGTACATGGGCAGGGAGAAGATCTGCCCGGCCGTCTCCTCCGTCACGGGGAGACTGCCCGGGGCGTAGCCCAGGTGCTCGAAGCCCGCCATGGTGTGCACGGGCCAGGGGTAGCTGATGTTGAGCTCGATGCCGTACGAGTGGAGCTCCTTGATGATCCGGTCCCGCTGCGGATGGCGCACGACGTAGAGGTAGTACACGTGGTCGTTGCCGGGGGCGACGGCGGGCAGGACCAGGTCGGTGCCGGCGAACCCCTCGGCGTACCGGGCGGCGATCTCCCGTCGGCGCGCGATGTACCCGTCGAGCCTGTCGAGCTTGCGTCGCAGGATGGCGGCCTGCACCTCGTCGAGCCGGGTGTTGTAGCCCGGAGTCGAGACGACGTAGTACCTCTGCTCCATCCCGTAGTAGCGCAGCCTGCGCAGGGCGGCCTGCACATCGTCGGAGCCCGTGATCACCGCCCCGGCATCGCCGTAGGCGCCCAGGACCTTGGTCGGGTAGAAGGAGAAGGCCGCGGCGTTGCCGCGGGCTCCCGCCACCACGCCGTGCCGCCGCGCACCGTGGGCCTGGGCGCAGTCCTCCAGGACGGGCAGACCGTGCTCCTCCGCGACCGCCATCAGCGGTTCCATGTCGACGCACTGTCCGTACAGGTGCACCGGCAGGAGGCAGCGGGTGCGCTCGGTGACGGCGTCGGCCACCGCGGACACGTCCATCAGGTAGGTGTCCGGATGGACGTCCACGAACACCGGGACGGCCCCGACCGAGTCGATGGCCACGACTGTGGGCGCGGCGGTGTTGGCCACCGTCACCACCTCGTCGCCGGGGCCGACACCCAGGGCCCGCAGGGCCAGGACCAGTGCGTCGGTGCCGTTGCCCACGCCGGTGCCGTGCGCGAGCCCGTGGTACGCGGCGAACGCGTCCTCGAAACCGCTGACCTGCTCACCGAGAACCAGGCGGCCGGATCGAAAGACCGTGTCCACGGCCTGAAGGATCTCGGAGCGTTCGCTTTCGTATTCGTCCGTGTAGCCCCAGACGGCGATGGTCATGGCGCTGTACCTCCAGGTGAGGGGATTGGTCGCGGGGGTGGGGGGAAGGCGGGGGCCGCGCGGTCAGCCATCGTCCGGGTCCGGGCTGTCTTCGAGGGCCGTCGCGGCCCTGTCGAGGATGCCGACGATCCACTCGGTGAGGTTCTTGTCCTCGCTGCGGGCAGCCTTCTCCCAGAGGTTGCGCTGTTCGGTTGCCGCGCGCAGTTGTACCTCGACCCGTGCCGGAACCTCGCCCCTGATCGCGCGCTTGATGCTCGCGCTGCTGCGGATGCGCCTGCGCAACTCGTTTCGGGACCACCGGAACCGCTCGGCGCGGTCGAGCCACATGTCCTGTGCCTCCTCCGGTAGCCCGGCCACCTCAGCGTGGTGCTGGAAGCTCAGGCCGGTCCGTCGGCGGGGCACGGAGAACTGTCGTGCGACCCACGCGTAGTTGCGCAGGGTCTGGTAGCCGAGCGAGGTCTCGGAGATCGCCATCTTGTACCGGTCCGGGTACTGGCTCTGGCCGTACACCAGCCAGTCGCCCAACCACCATCCGGAGGAGTCGGAGATGACGAAGATCTGCTGACCGAGGTAGCGCCATTCGTCCATCGGCATGCCCTCGGGGAGGAAAAGGGAGGTCCTCTTCGTCAGGGCTTTGGTGTCCAGCGACATTTTCTTCTCAGAGTCGCGGATAGGGGATGTCTTCTTGTCGGCTCTGGAGCCGGTGGCCGTCGCCGCGGGATTTCTGTTGGCAGCTTCCATGCGTCATCTCGCTCAACTTTGTTTCGGAGGCACTACGGAACGTGTTGTTCAGCTGTCCGCGTGGCTGGGGGAGGCGGGTTCCAGGGCTCCTCCGATGCGGACGTTCCGATACTCCCGCCCTCGGATCACCAGTTATTCACACGGCGCTCACAGCCCGGGCTGCCGGAGCCCTCCGGCGCGGAGCGGGTGCCGCTCCGGTACGGGACGGGTCCCGCACGAGGGCGCCGACCGCGGACGACGGGGACGCGGATGTCCTGCCGGCGAGACGGGCACAGCGCGCGGCGATACCCGGGGAAAGGCGTGAGAACGTCCGTGGGCTGTGGATTCACGGGGTGCGGACGACGGTGTCCGCGAATTTATTGAGTGGAGTTTTCCGTGTTATTCGAAAGTGTGCTCGTCTGCGTGGCGCCGGGGTGCATGTATAAGTGGGCCCGTCGTCGCCGGAAGGCCGCGAGGGTGTCACGGCGCCGCCACATCTATTCCACCGTTCTCCGCGCGACCCTTCCTCCTCGGTTCCGAAGCGGCGCCGCCCGTCCGCGGAAGGGGGAGAACACGAGATGGAGCGAGGATTCGACTTGCCGTACGAGGAACTGTCACCGACCGCGTTGCTCGCCTCCGATTTCACCGCTCCCGACTCCCGGGACCACCCGTGGACGGTCGACTGGTGCGGGCGGGACCCGGCCGAGCTGGTGGCCCGTGCCCTTCCCGACCACCTCGACACGTGGACGTCCGGCACCAGCGGCGACAGGACGTGTTGGCGCCGCACGCGCGACCAGCTCTGGGCCGAGGCCGGTCTCCTGGCGGACCTGCTCCGGCCCTACCGGCCGGAGGCGGTCCTCTCTTTCGCCCCGCCCCGCCACGTGTTCGGGGCGCTGGCCACGGTGCTGGTCCCCGCCCGCCTCGGCGTACCGGTCTGGTACCGGCCCGGAATCGACTGCGGCATGCCCCCGTCGCCCGACCGCCGGTGGGCCGTGATCGCCATCCCGTGGACGTTCTCGCTCCTGCGCCCGCGTTCGCCGTGGCTGCGTGAGGCACGCGACCTCACGTTCCTGCACAGCACGGCGACGCTCCCCCCGGCCGGAGCCCGGCTGCTGAACGCCCTGGGCCCGGAGCGGGCGCGTGCCATCGAGGTCCTGGGGTCGACGGAGTCCGGCGGCGTCGCCCAGCGCGTCTGGGGGCCGGATGATCCGGACTGGCATCTGCTGGAGGACACCGAGTTCGACTGGGACGGGCCGGCCGGAGAGGGGGAGCGCCCGCTGGAGATCCGTAGTCCGCGCCTCGCGAGCGTGCCCGGGCAGCGGCCGCCGGACCGGTGGCGGCTCGACGACCACGTCGTACCGAGCGGGGACCGCGGTTTCCGCTTCGCCGGGCGGCGCGAGCGGCTGGTCAAGATCAACGGGCGCAGGATCAGCCTCGACACCGTCGAGGACCGGTTGCGGCCGGCCCTGCGCTGCGCTGATCTGGCCGCCCTGCCGGTGACGCACGACACCGTCGGCGAACACTTCGACCTCTACGTCGTTCCCGCCGCCGACACCCCGTACCTCACCCCCGCCCGGGTCACCTCCGTGGCGGCGGAACTGGGGCCCCGACCGTTCAGGGTCCACATGGTGGAGCGCATCGAGCGGTCCGCCACGGGCAAGACCCGCCGACTCCAACCCGCGCACACACCCGACACAGGAGTGAAGCCGTGACGACTACCGTTACCGCCGAGAAGAACACCGCCGACAGCCTGGACGCCGTCATCCGCGCGGCGGGATGGGACGCCGCCCTGCCCGAGTGCGGGCCGGGCGACCGTGAACGGATGCAGGAGAGCCAGGACGTCCTGGCCAAGGCGCTGGCGTCGGACCAGGACGTGTACGGGATCACCCGTGGCTTCGGACCTCTGGTGGCCTTCCAGGCCGACAGCTCCCACGAGCAGCAGGGCAGCGGCCTGATCGCGCACCTGGGCACCGGGCAGGGCGATCCGCTGGCCCCCGAGGTGTGCCGCCTCGTCGTGTGGATCCGGTTGAACAGCATGCGCAAGGGCCACTCCGGGGTCTCACCCGATTTCTGGGACGGTCTTGCGGAGCTGTGGAACCGCGGGTTTACGCCCGTGATCCCGCGCGAGGGCACGGTCAGCGCCAGCGGTGACCTCCAGCCCCTGGCGCACGCGGCCCTGGCCTACGCCGGTGTCGGCGAGGCCTGGCAGAGGACCGAGGACGGCACGTTCACGGTCGTGCCCGCCGCCGAGGCGCTGCGCGCCCTGGGCGTGGAGCCGATCGTCTGGCCGGCCCGGGAGGCGCTCGCCTTCGTGAACGGAACCAGCGTGGGCCTCGCCGTGGCCGTCCACAACCACGCCGAGGTGGCGCGGATGGTGCGGGCCGTGGCGGGCCTGACCGCGCGTATGGCCGGGCTGCTCGGCTCGAACCCCGAGGCCTACGAGCCCGGCTTCGCCCACGTGCGCGGCCAGCGCGGCCAGCTCACCGTCGCCGAGTGGATCCGCGCGGACTTGCCGGCGGGGGCCGAGCGCGCAGCAGACCGGCCCCTTCAGGAGCCGTACAGCGTCCGCTGCGTGCCGCAGATTCTCGGCGCGGTGCAGGACCAGCTCGACTTCATCGAGCAGGTGCTGTGCCGGGAGGCCAACGGCACCACCGACAACCCGATCTGCTTCGAGGGAGAGGTCCTGCACGGCGGGAACTTCCATGCGATGCCGGTGGGCCTGAGCTCGGACCAGACGGCGCTGTGCCTGCAGCAGGTCGCCTACCTGGCCGACCGCCAGCTGTCCCTGCTGTGCACGCCCACGACCAACGGCGAACTGGCGCCGATGCTGACCCCGCGTCCGGGCAGCGGGAGCGGACTGGCGGGGGTCCAGCTCAGCGCCACGTCGTTCGTCGCCAAGATCCGCCAGCTCTGCTATCCCGCCTCTCTGACGACGCTGCCCACCAACGGCGGCAACCAGGACCACGTCCCCATGGCCCTGAACGGCGCCAACTCGGTCTCCGAGGCCGTGAAGCTGGCATGGCTGACCATCGGGTCGCTCGCGCTGGGCCTGACCCAGTATTCGGCGCTCACCGGACGCGGAACCAGCGGGGGCGGCCTGTGGGACGAGCTCGCGCGCGTCTCGCCGCCCCTGGACCGGGACCGGCCGCTGGCCGCCGAGGTCCGTGCCGCCCGGGACGCGGTCTCGCGCGCGGCGGCCGACTGGCTGGAGGAGGAACGGTCCTCCTGAGCACAGGTCGGCCGGTGGCCGCTCCGCGCCGCGGAGCGGCCACCGGCACCGGTTCTTACGGCACACGCACGGAGGTATCCCATGACTCGACAGACGACCGGAGACGGCCAGGAGGAGCAGGAGGGCCGGGCTGCGGTCCTCAGCGCGACCGCCTGGCGGGACATGTTCTCGTATCTGCGGCCCCAGAGGTCCCTGCTGTTCTTCGGCGGGTTCTTCGCACTGCTCGGCAGCCTGGTGGCGGTGGTCCAGCCGGTCGCCGCCAAGATGGTGGTCGACGGCCTGGACGCGGGGGAGGCGGTCAACCGCGCCCTGTTGTTCCTCACCCTGCTAGTCGTGCTGGCGGCGGTCTTCAACACGATCGGCTACTACGTCCTGCAACGCATCGCCGAGTCCGTGGTCCTGGAGTCGCGTCGCCGACTGCTCGGCCGCCTGCTGCGGCTCCGGCTGTCGGAGACCTCGAAGTACTCCCCGGGCGATCTCATGTCGCGGGTCACGACGGACACCACCCTGCTGCGGACGGTGGTGAGCCAAGCCCTCGTGGAGACGGTCACCGGGGGTGTCGTGGTCGTGGCGATCCTGATCATGATGGCCACGCTCGACCTGGTCCTGCTCGGGGCGACCGCGGGGGTGCTCGCGCTCGCGGCCGTGGTCGTCGGCATGATCGTCCCGCACATCCAGACCGCCACGGGCAAGGTGCAGTCGGAGGTCGGCGACCTCAACGCGTCCTTGGAGCGTACGCTCGGTACCTTCCGGACGGTCAAGGCCGCCGGCGCCGAGCACGAGGAGATCACCACCTCGGACCGGGCCGCGAGGAACGCCTGGAAGCACGGTCTGCGGGTCGGCCTGCTGGAGGCCGTCAACGGGACCGCGGTGGGTATCGCCGTCCAGCTCACCTTCCTCGCGGTACTGGGGGTGGGCGGCGCGCGCGTCGTCACCGGTGACACCGACGTGGGTACGCTGATCGCCTTCCTGCTCTATGTCTTCTACCTGGTATCCCCCATGGGTTCGCTGGTCAGCGCCGCGGCCAACTTCAACGCCGGGGCCGCGGCCCTGAGCAGGATCCGCGAGGTGCTGTCGCTGGACACCGAACCGGGCCTGGCCCGGCCCCCAGAGCCCGCGGGGGCGGAGGATCCGGAGCCGGCCGGGGTCGCTTTCGAGGACGTCGTCTTCCGGTACACCGAGAACGGCCCACTCGTGCACAGGGGGGTCGGCTTCAACGTGCCCCCGCGCGGCCTGACGGCGTTCGTCGGTCCCTCCGGCGCCGGGAAGTCGACGGTGTTCGCCCTGCTGGAGCGCTTCTACGAACCCGAGTCCGGCGCTGTCCTGGTGGACGGGCGCGACGTCCGCGAGTGGCCGCTGGCCGAACTGCGCTCCGTCATCGGTTACGTGGAACAGGACGCCCCGGTCCTGGCCGGGACCCTGCGCGAGAACCTGACGCTGGGCGCGCGCGGCGTCGGTGACGAGGAGATCGGCCGGGTGATCGCCAAGACACGGCTGGGCGGCCTCGTCGAGCGGCTGCCGAAGGGGCTGGAGACGCAGGTCGGCCACCGCGGCAGCTCCCTGTCCGGCGGTGAACGCCAGCGCGTGGCCATCGCCCGTGCGCTCCTGCGTAGCCCGAGGCTGCTTCTGCTGGACGAGGCGACCTCCCAGCTGGACGCGAACAACGAGATGGCGATCAGGGAGATCGTGGAGGACCTTCGCGAGGAGACCACGGTGATGGTCGTCGCGCACCGCCTGTCCACGGTCACGGTGGCTGACCGGATCGTGGTCATGGAGGAGGGGGAGATTCGCGCGGTGGGCTCCCACGACGAACTCGTCGCCGGGGACGGTCTGTACCGGGACCTGGCCTCCACCCAGTTCCTGGTCGCCCAGGAGGTCCCCGGGCTCGAGGAGGATCGGGAGGAGGCGGTCGTGGGCGGCGCCGTGTCGGCGCCGCGGTCTCACCGCACGGTCACGTAAACGGCCTCGGCGCGGATCCGATCCACGAGGGCCGACAACCGCAGCGAGTCCGACAACGCGGGTGCGGTGGCGCCGGGGCGCGCCACCGCACCCGCGAAGTCTCGGACCATGGCGGCGAACTGGTCGTCCGCGGGCATGGCGATCCGCTCCTCGCCCCCGGGGCCGTGGACGGTGAGGACACAGCGGTGGTCGGGCGGCGGGGTGAACGCGCGGTCGAGGCCGAGCGATCCGGTACTGCCCTCGATCCGGTAGTAGGCGCTGTAGGCGTTCTCCATCCCGAAGGACAGGTGGGCGCTTACTCCCTGCCGCGACACCAGGAGGGCACTGCCCGAGACGACCACCCCACGGTCGCGGTCCTCGCGCAGCACGGCCCCGGCGATATCGAGGCCGGGGCCGAGGAAGCGCAGGGCCGCTCGCAGCGGGTACACCCCGTTGTCGAGCAGAGAGCCGCCGCCCAGGTCGGCGCGGTACCGGATGTCGTCGGCGGGACGAGGCGGGATGGTGAAGGACGCGGCGAACGAGCGCGGTGCGCCGATGTCCCCCCGGCGCACCCGGAGGTCGACCTCGGCGTGCTGGCGGTGGTGGACGAACGCGAAGTTCTCCATCAGGACCAGACCCAGGTCGGTCGCCACTCGGGCGAGCCGCTCCGCCTGCGCTCCGTCGGTCGCGAGCGGCTTCTCCACCAGGACGTGCTTGCCCGCCCGCAGTGCCCGTTCGGCCCAGTCGGCGTGCAGCGCGGCGGGAAGCGAGATGTAGACCGCGGTCACGTCCGGGCGCTGGAGCAGGTGCGTGTAGCTCCGCGCCGCCGCACACCCGAACTCGTCGGCGTACTTCCGGGCGCGCCGGACATCACGCGCGGCGACGCAGACGAGCCGGGTCGCGTCCGAGGCGGTGACGGCGGGCAGCGTGCGGCGCCTGGCGATGTCGCTGCAGCCGATCGCACCGAGGGCGACGGGCGTGGTCACGTGGGGATCCTGCATCGATGGACCTCCGAGAGGAGTCCGGCCCTGGGACCGGGGAGGGGTGGGCCTTCCGCGGAGCGGGGGACGGTGCGGGCGGGCTCCCCGCGTCAACGGGGCCCGTGCGTGTCCTCGACCAGGTGGGCCATGAGCTCCGGCAATCCGATGGGTGACAGATCCAGACCGAGTTCCCGGGCCAGGGCGAGCCGCTCCTCGCTGAGCGGACCGTACACGACGACCGACTTGGCCGGGCCGAGCTCCCGTTCGTCGAGCTGGGGGAGCCCGCGGACGAGGTCGTCGACCTGTTCCACGGCTCCGGTGACGCACGTGCCGTGCGACTGGAGGTCGCCGACCCGCTCATGGAGGAGAACGCGGCCCCGGTCGAGGACGACCACGTCGTCGAACAGCGGACCGACCTCCTGGATCAGCTGGGTGGCGATGACTACGGTGCGCGGATACACCATCAGGTCGGCCAGGAGCTCGTCGAGGAACACGTCGCGCATCCTCGCGTCCATACCGGTGCAGCACTCGTCGAGGAGGGTGACCGGTGTCCGGGCGGCGAGGCCGAGGACCGTGCCGACCGCGGACAGTTCCCCCTGTGACAGGCGGGAGAGCGGTGCGCCGAGCGGGATCCTGAAGCGGTCGAGGAGCCGCAGGGCCACCTGGTCGCACCAATGGGAGCGCAGGCTCGCGGTGAAGGCCAGGGTGTCCTCGACCCTGCTGGCGGGGTCGGGAACCAGGTGCCCGCGGACGAGGCCGACCTGTTCGGTGATGATCACCCCGCCGACGCCGAGCGGTCGGCCGCCGACGCGCACCGTGCCGCACGTGGCGGGCGAGAAGCCGGCGATCAGGGACAACAGGCTCGACTTCCCGGCGCCGCTCGGGCCAAGGACACCGTGGACCCTTCCGCTCTCCAGCCGCAGTGAGATGCGGTCGAGGATGGTCGCATCCTGGTCGCGCAGGGTCACCCCGTCGAGTTCGACCCCGCTCATACCTCTCTCACCGCTACGGGTCCGGACACCGGGGCCGCGGTACGGGCGCCCGTGTGTTCCGCGACCAGCGCCTCCAACGACGGGACCAGGGCGTTCGGAGTGGGCTGTGCCATCATCTCCGCCCGGAGGCGGTCCGTGCCGCGTTGGTAGGCGGGGTCGGTGAGCAGGCGTGTGACGGCGTCGCGGACGCGGTCGCCGGTGGCCTGGGCGGTGGTCAGGTGGATGCCGGCGCCCTGGGCGGCGAGCCGGCGTGCCGTGAACGGCGCGTCCAGCTGTTGGGGGATCGCGACCTGGGGTGTGCCTGAGGCGATGGCGGTGAAGGTGGAGCCGAATCCGCCGTGGTGGACGACGGCGTCGCAGTGGGGGAGCAGGGCGTGCAGGGGCACGAAGCTTTCCACGCGTACGTTGTCGGGCAGTGTTCCGAGGGCGTCCTGTTCCTTTTCCGCCACGGTCGCCACGATCTCGGCGTCCAGTTCCGCGAGCGACTCCACCAGCTCACCCACCGACACCGAGTAGCCCGCGAGCCGCTCGGTCGCGCTCATCCCGAGGGTGAGGCAGACGCGGGGGCGTTCTGGCGGTGCCCACAGCCACGGCGGGATGACCGACCGCCCGTTGAAGACCGAGTGGCGCATCGGGACGTAGCGGTAGCCCGTGTTCATGCGCAGGGAGGGCGGTAGCTGGTCGATGGTGAAGTGGCCGTGGGTCATCGTCTCGCTGAAGCGTGCTCCGTGCCGGCGCGCGGTGCGGTCCAGCCACGTGGCGAGCGCGTCCCCGGCGGCTCCGGGCGGTTGCTGGTCCCTGAGCCGTGTGTACAGCGAGCGGGTGCGCCCGTAGAAGTCCACGCACCACAGCAGGCGGGCGTGGACGGCCCCCACCGCCTCGGCCGCGATCGGCGCCGCGAAGGTCCCCGGTTCCCAGATCACCAGGTCGGGCCGCCACGAACGGGCGAATCCGACCAGGTCCTCGACCATCGGGTCGTTCATGATCCGGAACCAGCTCAGCACCACGTCGTCGAAGCCCGATCTCAGGTAGTCCCAGGTCAGATCCTCGTCCGGGGCGTCCGCCCGGTCGAAGGGCGGGAGCTTTCCCTCGCCGATCTTCTCGCGGAGGCGGGGGAAGGCCGCGAGGACCCGGCTGATGCCGTGGTCCCGGCCCACCGGGACGGCGGGCAGTCCAGTGGAGGTGATCGCGTCGACGAGCTCGGGCTGGCTGGCGACGCGTACGTCGTGGCCGGCTGTGCGCAGTGCCCACGCCAGGGGGACCATGGTGAAGAAATGCGTCTTCTCGGCGTAACTGGTGAATAGAACGCGCATGGAAGTCATCCGTCTCATGCCGGCGGTTGTGGTATGTGGATCCGGATCGCTGGAAGGCCTTTGCCGTTCTTTCCTTGGGGTATCACGTTCCGGATTTTATCTGTTACCCCGCCAATGATTGTCAACCGGAGTTCTCCGGAGTCAACGGGGGTGCGCGTCGGCCGTGGCGGTTCAGGGTGGCCACGGACCGCGGGCCTCGGAGTTCTTTGATGGTCCTGTCCGGCGGAGGTCGCGCTGTGTTCGCCGTGCGATCGGGGCCCGTCCCGCCGGCGAGACGGGCCCCGGGGGGTTCTCGTCGGCCCGGAAAACGATGAGATCTTGATTTGGAACAGGTATCCGGTTTGTATTTACTGGTCGCCACAGGTTGATCGGTGAATGTCCGAACCGGTTCTTCATGGGAGGAATTGATGCGAGGAAATGGTGTGGAGTCCGTTGACGTGGTCGTCATCGGCGGAGGGCCGGCGGGTTCCACGGCGGCCACCCTCATCGCCAAGGACGGCCACAGCGTCGTCCTGCTTGAACGGGAGAGTTTTCCCCGCCACCAGATCGGCGAGTCGCTCCTGCCCTCCACAGTCCATGGAGTGTGCCGGATCCTCGGAGTGAGCGAGAAGATCGAGGAGGCGGGGTTCACGGTCAAGCGCGGCGGCCACTTCAAGTGGGGCGCCGGTGAGGAGCCTTGGGACTTCACCTTCGGCACGTCCAGCAAACTGGAGGGCTCCACCTCCTACGCCTTCCAGGTGGAGCGGATGAGGTTCGACCAGATACTCCTGGACCACTCCCGCGAGAACGGGGTGGATGTACGCGAGCGGTGCGAGGTGCGGGACCTGGTGCTGGACGGGGGCAGGGTGCGAGGTGTGGTCTACGCCGACGCGTCCGGTGCCGAACACCGGGTGGCGGCGAAGTACGTCGTCGACGCCTCCGGCAGCACCGGGACGAGCCACCGGAGGCTGGGGATCCGGCGGAGGTACTCGGAGTTCTTCCGCAACATCGCTGTGTACGGCTACTTCGCGGGCGGAAAGCGCCGCCCGGAGCCCAACAGCGGGAACATCCAGTCGATCGCGTTCGAGCACGGATGGTTCTGGTACATCCCGCTGGGCGATGACCTGACGAGTGTCGGTGCCGTCGTGGACCGCTCCGCGGCTGGGCTGCTCAAGGGGGACAAGGCGGCCGCGCTGCGCGGGCTCATCGACCAGTGCCCGACCGTCCGGGACAACCTCGAAGGGGTCGAGCGGGTCACGAGCGGCCCCTACGGGCGGGTCCGGGTCCGCAAGGACTACTCCTACTGCGATGACCGTTTCTGGTCTCCGGGGTACGTGGCGGTCGGCGACGCCGCGTGCTTCGTCGACCCTGTGTTCTCCTCCGGTGTGCACCTGGCGACCTACAGCGCGCTGCTGTCGGCACGGTCCGTCAACAGCTGCCTCGCCGGCGAGCTCGACGAGCAAGCCGGGTTCGGTGAGTTCGAGGCCCGTTACCGACGCGAGTACGGGCTCTTCTACGAGTTCCTCGTGGGCTTCTACGACATGAACGCCGACGAGGACTCCTACTTCTGGCAGGCGCGCAACGTCGCGGGGTGCGGGCGCACGGACGCGGAGGCGTTCGTCGAGCTGGTCGGCGGGATCGCCGACGCGCAGGACCTCGTCACACAGGCCGAGGAGGTGCGGCGGAGGATGGCGAGCACCTCGGCCAGGCTCTCCCAGGACGTGCGGCGCACGCAGCCGCAGGCGCAGGCGGGGGGAAACCCGATCTTCTCCTCCGAGGTGGTCGGCGACGTGATGGGGACCGGGCTGCGGCTTCAGGCGTCGGCGATGGCCGCGGAGACGGGAAGGGTGATCGAGCGCCCCGTCACCGCGGAGGGACTCGTGCCGAGCGGAGACGGGCTCCGCTGGCGGCCTCCGTCGACCCCGCCGAAGGCCATGAGACCGGCCGGAGCGGTGGATACGGAACCGGCCTGATCCGCGAGCCCTGCGCGTCAACCCTGGCTTCATGAATGAAAGCGTTGTTCAGAAGGGGGGAGGGAGGATGGGGTGTCGATCCGGGCCCGACCCGTTCGACGTACTGGTGAGAGCGGGGGAGACACCCTCCACGACGAGAGGCGAACACCATGCGTTACCTGATGTCGATCATGTCCACTCCCGAGGACGAGGCCGCCGCCTACGACATCGGCCCGGAGGTCTACGAGGAGATGGCCAGGTACAACGAGGAGATGGCCAAGGCCGGTGTCCTGCTGACCGGTGAGGGGCTCGCACCCACCTCCGAGGGCGCCGAGATCCTCTTCCGCGACGGTGAGGTGTCCGTCACCGACGGCCCCTTCACCGAGGCCAAGGAGTTCATCGCCGGGTACTGGGTCCTCCAGGTGTCCTCGCGCGCGGAGGCCGTGGAGTGGGCCAGGCGCTGCCCGCATCCGCCGAAGGGCAGCGGCGCCGGGATCAAGCTCCAGCTGCGCCGGATCGGTGAGCTGGAGGACCTGGACCGGATGCCCGAGGAGCTCAAGGAGCGCGAGCGCGAACTGCGTGCCGAGCAGGAGCGCCGGAACGGCTGAATCCTGTTGCGCGGTGCGGCCCGCGGTGCTGGGATGGTGCCGTGGGCCACACCGGTGTCGAACGCGAGGTGGAGGCGGTCTGGCGGATCGAGTCGGCCCGCCTGGTCGCCGCGCTCACCAGGATGGTCGGTGACGTCGGCCTGGCCGAGGAGTTCACGCAGGACGCCCTGGTCAGCGCCCTGGAGAAGTGGCCGGAGGAGGGTGTTCCCCGCAAACCCGGGGCCTGGCTGACCACGGTCGCCCGGCGCCGCGTCCTCGACCGCTGGCGGCGGGACGAGCGCTTCCGGCTGCGCATGGTGGAGCTGGGGCGCGAGGTCACCGAGAACGACGGGCAGGCGGAGTTCGACGCCGTCCTGGAGGAGGACTACGGTGACGACCTCCTCAAGCTGATGTTCGTGTGCTGCCACCCGGTCCTGCCCGCACAGGCCCGCCTCGCCCTCACCCTGCGGTTGCTCGGCGGGTTGACCACCGACGAGATCGCCCGCGCCTTCCTCGTGCCCGAGTCCACCGTCGCCCAGCGGATCGTGCGCGCCAAGCGCACCCTCGCCAGGAAGAGGGTCCCCTTCGAGGTTCCCGCAGGCGAGGACCGCGACGCCCGTGTCGACTCCGTGCTGGAAGTGGTCTACCTCGTCTTCAACGAGGGGTACACGGCCACGTCGGGTGAGCGCTGGCTGCGACCGGAACTGTGTGAGGAGGCCATGCGCCTGGGCCGGGTCCTCGCGGAACTGCTGCCCGAGGAACCCGAGGTGCACGGGCTCCTCGCGCTGATGGAACTCCAGGCCTCCCGGTTCCGCGCCCGGGTCGGTCCCGGTGGCGACCCCGTCCCCCTCGCCGAACAGGACCGGTCACGCTGGGACCGGCTGCTCATCGGCCGGGGGCTGGCCGCGTTGGAGCGCTCGGTTCCAGCGGACCCCGCTCGCCCCCGGGGCGTCTACTCCCTCCAGGCCGGGATCGCCGCGAAACACGCGGTGGCCCTGCGGCCAGAGGACACCGACTGGTACGGGATCACCGCCCTGTACGAGTCCCTGGTCCGCCGCACCGGATCCCCCGTGGCCGAACTCAACCGGGCGGTGGCCGTGTCGATGGCACTCGGTCCCGGCGCCGCACTGGGCGTCGTCGACGCCCTGCGCGACTCCGGGACCCTGAACGGCTACCACCTGCTCCCGGCGGTCCGCGCCGACCTGCTCGAACGCCTGGGCCGTGCCGAGGAGGCCCGCGCGGAGTTCGGACGGGCCGCCGAGCTCACCCGCAACGAACGCGAACGCGCACTCCTGCTGGAGCGGGCACGGCCCTGAGGACCACGCCCGCCGAAGCCGGTTGCCGCGTCCGCCTCCTCGGCCCCCTCGGCTTCTCGTGTCCGGATCCGGCCATTTCCCGGAACCCTTTTTCGGTGCGGGGTGAGATGCCGGGCGCCGCGTCCCTGTCTTTCGTTGTGTCAACGCTTCGGTGGGCACACCGAAAGCTTGTCTGAATTACATCGAAAGTTGTGGGGTGCCTCGGGAGCCAGCGGGTTCGGGCCCGTCTCGGTGGTCATGGCGGCCTCGCCTACCAGGGGATCCGGGGTCGGAGGAACCCGCGAAAGTCAGGTCCTGACGCGCTGTCCAGCATTCCTCGCCAGGTACGAGAACCGGCAGAAACCACTGTTAGCGTTCTTTCACGGACGAACTGGATGAGTATGTCCCCGGCGAAGGTGAGTTGCATGGCAGCGATTGAGATAAGGGAAATAAGAAAGTCCTTCCGGAAGAAGAAAGCGGTGGACGGGGTCTCCTTCACCGTCGACCCCGGAACGATCACGGGCTTCCTCGGCCCCAACGGGGCGGGTAAGACCACCACCCTGCGCTGCCTGCTCGGGCTGGTCCGGCCGGACAGCGGCGAGGGGCTGGTCAACGGGCGCGCCTACACCGACATCCCCGACCCGCTGACCGAGGTCGGCGCGGTCCTGGAGGCCACCAACCTCCACCCCGGGCGCAGGGGCCGCGACCACCTGCGGGTCGTGTGCGACGCCGCCGGTATCCCCGTCTCCCGCGCCGACGAGGTGCTGGAGGAGGTCGGACTGACCGAGGCGGGCCGCAAACGGGTCGGCGGTTACTCGATGGGCATGCGCCAGCGCCTGTCCCTGGGGGCGGCCCTGCTGGGCGAACCGAAGGTGCTGATCCTGGACGAGCCCGCCAACGGACTGGACCCCGAGGGCATCGACTGGCTGCGCCGCTTCCTGCGCTATCAGGCCCACGAACGCGGGGTCGCCGTGCTGGTCTCCAGCCACGTGCTCGCCGAGGTCGAGCAGACCGTCGACAACGTCGTCATCATCGCGGGCGGGCGCAGCGTCCAGCAGAGCGCGCTGGCTGAGCTCACCAGGGAGGGCGAGAGCCTGCACGAGGCCTTCCTCCGCCTCACCTCGACCGGGTCGATGCCCATGACCTTCGGAAAGGCCGGTGCGGACCAGTGATTCCCCTCCTCAAGGCGGAACTGCGCAAGACCTTCACCACCCGCGTCTGGTGGATTCTGCTCCTCGCGGCCCTGGCCTGGACCGGGCTGATGCTGGCCGGCACCTTCTTCGTCGCGGGGATGGAGCACGGACCGGGGCGGGACAGCGCCGAGTACGGCGCGATGGCCTGGCCCCAGCTGGCCAACGGCACCACGTTCGCTTTGGTCATCGGTGTCCTGATGGTCACCACCGAGTACCAGCACCGCACCGTCAACGTCACCTTCCTGGTCACCCCGGAACGGGGCAGGGTGATCGGGGCGAAGCTGGTCACCGCCGCCCTGGTCGGGGTCGGCTTCGGCCTGACCGTGGCGGTCCTGGGCGGCAGCGCCGTCGCCGCGTCCATCCTGTCCGCGGGCGGTTCCCTGGACCTGGCCGCCAACGAGGTGCCGCGCGTGGTCGGCGGCACGATCGCCGCCTACGGCGTCTACACGATGATCGGGGTCGGGGTCGGCGCCCTGGTCCGTAACCAGGTCGCCGCCGTCGTCGCCTGTCTGCTGTGGGTGTTCATGGTCGAGCCGGCGTTCATGGTGGTCCCCAACGAGGTCGTCCAGACCATCGGTTCCTGGATGCCGGGTATCGCGCTCGCCTCGCTCTACAGCACCAGCAGCGCCGACTTCGGGTTCGACCCGGGCCAGTTCCTCCCGGTGTGGGTGGCCGCCCTCGCCCTGGTGGGGTACGCCGTCCTGGCCTCCCTGGCCGCTTCGTTCACCACGGCCCGGCGCGACCTCGCCTGATCCGGTCCCCGACCGGCCAGGGTCACGGTCGTCCCGGTGACCGGCGGGCGCGGTGGTTCGCGACGTTGAGCCGGTTACCGCACAGGCTCGGCGTGCAGTAGCGCCGCCGCCCCGCCCGGCTGGTGTCGACGAACACTCCCTCGCACGAGGACGAGGCGCAGTGCCGGAACCGGCCGTGGCCCAGCACGTCGAGGACGCCGAGGAGGCCGGTTCCGGCGAGCACCGCCAGCCGGTCCGCGAGGGGGGCCTCCGGCACGGTCCCGACGTACCACCGCCACCGGCCGTCACCGTCGCGGTGCAGGGCGGGGCCGACCCCCGCCCGTGCGACCAGGGCGTTGGCGGCCTCGGCGGTCTCGTCCTCGTCCTCCGTCTCCAGGATGTCGCGCAGTCGGCTCCGCAGGGAGAGCACCTCTTCGAGGTCGTCGGTCCCCGGTTCGCCTCCGTCGACGCCGTGTTCGGACAGGAAGTCCCGCAGGGCCCCGGGATCGGCGAGTACCTCTCCGGCCTCGCGGACCAGGGGTGAGGTGTTGACCAGCTCGGTGGCCAGCGCAGCCCCCCGGGTGTAATCGTTAAAACCTATTTTCAAGTCTTACTCCATGTTAGCGTAAGCGTTGCAAGGCAATTATAAGTCTTACATGGAGGTCCGCTGTGCCCACCCGAACCGAAAGCTGGCAGCTCACCGACCGTGTCCGCGTCTCCGGTGGCGAGGTCGCCACCGGGGTCTTCGGGGACGGCCCGCCCGTGGTCCTGGTCCACGGGACCCCGGCCTCCTCCTACCTCTGGCGCGGGGTCGTCCCCTCCCTCGCCCGGCAGCACACCGTGCACGTCTGGGACATGCTCGGCTTCGGCTGCTCCCACCCCGACCCGGGGGTACCGCCGTCGATCGCCCAGCAGGCCCGCACCCTGGCCGAACTCGTCGAACACTGGAACCTGGAGGCGCCGAGCCTGGTCGGCCACGACATCGGCGGCGGCGTGGTGACGCGGGCCCACCTCGTCGAAGGCGTCCCCGCGAACCGGCTCGCCCTGCTGGACGCGGCCGTCATCGGCCCGTGGAACACCCGGTTCACCGAACACATGCAGCGGCACGCGGAGGTCTACGCGACCATGGAGCCGAGCGTGTTCGCCGACATCGTCAACCCGCGCGTGCACACCGCGACCAGCCGTCCGATGTCCGACGAGGTCGCCGCCGCCTACCTCGCGCCGTGGGCCGGGGCCCGGGGCCAGCAGCGCTGGGTCGACCAGGTCGCGGCGGTCAGTTTCCGCGACACCGAGGAGGCCGTGCGGAGGCTGGACCGGGTCACCGCACCCACCCTGGTCCTGTGGGGCGAGGACGACGGCTGGATGCCCGCCTCGATGGGGGACGAACTGGCCGCGGCCATCCCCGGGGCCCGCCAGGAGAGGATCGCCGGTGCGGGCCACTTCCTCCCCGAGGACGCGCCGGAGGAGACGGCGGAGGCGCTCCTGCGCTTTCTCGGTCCGCGGTGACGCGGAACGGCCCGACGGTGGCTCCCCGCATGCCGGTTCTGCTGTGAGCAGGCAACCCTGGTGTTCGGGGTCCCCGGCCGCGAGACTGGCCGCATGAGGAGACTTCTGGTTCTGGGCGGTACCGAGTTCGTGGGGCGGGCGGTCGTGGCGGACGCGCTCGCCCGGGGTTGGGAGACCACCGTCTTCCACCGGGGACGCCACCCCGCCCCCGAAGGGGTGGAGGTGCGCCGCGGCGACCGCACCGCGGAGGGCGGTCTCGACGAGCTGGCGGCGGGGGAGTGGGACGCGGTCGTCGACACCTGGTCGGACGCGCCGTCCGCGGTGGCCGACGCGGCCCGCCTGTTGGAGGGGCGCGTCGGCCACTACTCCTATGTCTCCAGCCGCTCCGTGTACACCTCGCCCACCGCGCCGGGCGCGGATGAGGACGCGCCGGTGGTGGAGGCCCCGCCCGACGATGACGGAACCCACTACCCGACGGCCAAGCGCGGCGGCGAACTGGCCGCGGAGGCGGTGTTCGGCGGGCGCGCCCTGTTCGTGCGGGCCGGGCTCATCCTCGGCCCGCACGAGAACGTCGGTCGCCTGCCCTGGTGGCTGAACCGGATCGCCCGGGGCGGGGCGGTCCTGGCGCCCGGGCCGCGCGACCTGCCGCTCCAGTACGTCGACGCACGCGACCTCGCCGCCTGGACCCTCGATGCGGCGGAGAAGGGGCTGGGCGGACCGTTCAACACGGTCAGCCCGGTCGGGCACACCACCATGGCGGGCCTGCTGGAGGCCTGCCGGGAGGCCACCGGCTCCGACGCCGAGTTCCGCTGGACCTCCCCCGAGGTGATCGAGGAGGCCGGGATCGCCCCATGGCGGGAGCTGCCGGTCTGGCTGCCCCCGGGCGAACTGCACGGGACCCTGCACCAGGGCAACGTCGACCGGGCGCTCGCCACCGGTCTGAGGTGCCGCCCGGTGGCGGAGACCGTCGCCGACACCTGGGACTGGCTGCGCGCCGTCGGCGGCGGGGCACCCCAGCGCCCCGACCGGCCGCGCGTCGGTCTGGACCCCGGGACCGAGGCCCGCGTCCTGGGACTGTGAGACCGGTCCCGAACCCGGACGCTCGGGGACCCTCCGGATGGACTAGCGGCCGTACCGTTTGAGCCCGGTCGTGTCCAGGGTGATCCCGACCCCGGGGATCTCGACCGTGTGCCCGTAGCCGAGCGTGACGATGTTGCGGTAGCGGTCCCCGTCCGGCTCGCTGTGTACGGTGACGCTGTCGTCGTCACGGTCGACGAGGAGATAGGCGCCGATCCCGGAGGGGGCATGGGCCCGCGCCTTCCCGACGCGGTCCCGAGCGTTGGTGTCGAAGTCCCAGGACGTCACCTCGACCACGGCGAGCACGCCCCGTGGGCCGGCCCATTCGCCCTGTCCGGCGAAGTGGTCCACGGGTGCGAGGATGCCGTCCGGGCGTACCCGGCCCCTGCGGTAGGTGTCCACGTTCAGGCCCTGGCCGGTGACGTTCAGGTCCAGGTCCGCCCGTTGTGTCATGAACTGGCGCATCAACCACATGAGGACCGCGTTGTGGTCGCTGTCGGGCACGGGGCGGATCTCCATCCTGCCGCTGAGGTACTCAAGTGTGACGTCCTCGCGGGCGGCGGCCCGGGCGATGACCTCGAACTGTTCGACGCTGAGCTTTTCAGCAGGGGGTCTCGGCGAGGGGTGTTCGGTCACGGTCATGGCAGGCGGTCCTTTCCGGCGTGGGCGCGGGCCCCGGTACGCAACGCGGACTCCTGGGCCCAGGACACAAGGAGAGGGCCCCCGGGGCAGGATGCTCCCGGTAGGGCGCGGGACCGCTACGGCTCACGGGGTCCCGCTGGATTCAGGGGCGCCGCCTGAGCTGGTCCAGCCCGCGCACGGCGTCGCCGAAGAGGTGGTGCAGGAGGTCCTCGTCCCGCTGGTTGTCCGCGCCCGCGGCGGTGATCGCCCGCACCGCCGGGTAGCCGCGCAGGCCGACCTCCGTGGGGCGCCCGGCGCGGATGAGCGTGTGGATCTCCCGGACCGGGTACGTGTGGACGGCTCGGACCAGTTCGGAGAGTTCGCCGGTGGCCGTGCTCGCCAGGAGTTCACCGACCGCGCCCCGGTCACGTGCCGCCAACTCGATCCAGCCGAGATAGGTCTGGTCGTTCGGCCACTGGTGCGGCACACCGGGCGAGCCCATCGCAGAACGGGCGTAAGGGGGGAGCGGCTCGACGCGCACCCGCAGGGCGCTCGGACGTCCGCTCCACGGGCGCGCCACGCGCTCGGCCAGGTAGCGGTGGAACTCCTCGGTCGAGGCGGCTCCGGCCCGTGGGACGAAGCAGAGCACGAACGTCGGCACGTGGGGAGGGCCCTGCACGGCGGGGGCGTCGCTCCGGTCGAGGAGGGTGCGGCCGCCGCCCGGGGGCGACAGTTGGGCACCGATTCGGCCGAGGAAGTTGTGTGCGTCCTCTGGGATGGTCTCCCGCGCCATCGGATGGTCCGCGAACGCGGCCAGGTCGGCCTCGGACCGGAAGAGCCCGTGCGGCAGGCCCTGGGGCTGGGCCGCGTCCGGCGCCTCGAACGAGACACCTCGGGCCTCGGGCCAGAGGTCGGGACGGTTGGCGCCCAGACGCAACTGACGTAGCTGCCACAGGCCCGGGACACGGGCGAACATGATCCCGTGCACGTCGCGCCAGTAGTCCTCGCAGACTTCCCGCGGGAGGTCGGACCGCCACCAGCAGAAAGCCGACAGGGTCAGTTCGGCGGCGTTCTCGAGCCCGGCCGTGCCCGCGCCGTCGGCCCCGGCCCCCGGCTCGGCGGCCGGTGCCTCGTCCGGTCGTGCTGTGTCCCCCGCGAACTGCTTCCCGTCACCCATGGCGGGTTCCTACCCGGTGGAGGCACACCGTTCTGGCGGCGTGGCCCCAGCAAGGTCCAGACCCGGGAGCCCAGAGCACATTTGGTCCGCGGGCGCACGGTCCTGGCCGATGCCGGGTGTCAGCGAACACGGAACGCTGTCGGTGCGTCCTACTGGTGTGAGCCCCTTCACAGGGGGTCCGGAGAGAAAGGGGGAACGCATCATGCGCGCACTGACGGCGGCACTGCTGGCCGGAGCCGGGATCGCCCTGGCCTCCTCGGCTGTGGCCGCGGCCGACGAGAACGGTTTCCAGGTGTCGGGCGAAGCAGCCGGGACCTGGGACCCCAACGGGACCTGGGATCCGAACGGGACCTGGGATCCGAACGGGGTCTGGGACCCCAACGGGGTCTGGGAACCGAACTAGGTCCTGATGCTCGAATCCGTGGCTTCCGACGCCGGTGTGCGACCGGGAGCCGCGGGTCCGAGCTCACCGACGAAGAGCGGGGACCCGTCCGGGCCCTGCCGCTCACGACCACGCCCCGACGCGGCGGCCGTTGGCACGACCGTCCTCGGGGCGAGGGAGCGGGGTCGCGCCCCGATGGGTGCGGCCCCGCGCCGTCCCCGGCCCCTACGACCCGATCAGGCCGGGAGCCGCGGCTCATCCGCCTTCCTGGTGGTGACCGCCAACCGGTCGCGGTCGTCGTTCACGTCCACCATGACGGTGTCGCCGTCGGTCAGCTCCCCCGACAGCAGCTCCCGGGCGAGCGGGTCGCCGATCGAGGACTGCACCAGACGCCGCAGCGGCCGGGCACCGTAGTTCGGGTCGTAGCCGGTCAGCGCCAGCCACTCACGCGCCCCCTCGGTCACCTCCAGGGCGAGCTGGCGGTCGGCCAGGCGCCGGGCCAGCTTGTCCACCTGCAGATCCACGATCCGGGTCAGGTCCTCGGTGGACAGCGCGTCGAACATGATCACGTCGTCCAGGCGGTTGAGGAACTCCGGCTTGAACGTCGCCCGCACCACGTCCATCACGCGGTCCCTGCGCACGGACTCCTCCAGGGACGGGTCCACCAGGAACTGCGAACCGAGGTTGGAGGTCAGGATGAGGATGGTGTTGCGGAAGTCCACCTGGCGCCCCTGGCCGTCGGTCAGCCGGCCGTCGTCCAGCACCTGCAGGAGGGTGTCGAACACCTCCAGGTGGGCCTTCTCCACCTCGTCCAGCAGCACCACGGTGTAGGGGCGGCGGCGCACCGCCTCGGTGAGCTGACCGCCCTCCTCGTAGCCCACGTATCCGGGAGGCGCACCCACCAGGCGGGACACCGAGTGCTTCTCCGAGTACTCGCTCATGTCCACGCGCACGATCGCGCGCTCGTCGTCGAACAGGAACTCGGCGAGGGCCTTGGCCAGCTCGGTCTTGCCCACACCGGTCGGGCCGAGGAACAGGAACGAACCCGTGGGCCGGTCCGGGTCGGAGATACCCGCCCGGGCGCGGCGCACCGCGTCCGACACCGCGGCGACGGCGTCCCTCTGCCCGATGAGCCGCTGGCCCAGCTCCTCCTCCATGCGCAGCAGCTTGGAGGTCTCCCCCTCCATGAGCCGCCCCACCGGGATACCGGTCCAGGAGGACACGACGTCGGCGACCTCGTCGCCTCCCACCTCGTCCTTGACCATGGGGTCGTCCTCGCCGCCCGCGGCCCCGGCCGCGTTCTCCTCCGCCTTGGACGCCTCCTCCACCTGCTTCTCCAGCTGGGGGATCTCCCCGTACATCAACCGGGAGGCCTCCTCGAAGCGGCCCTCGCGCTCGGCCAGCTCCGCCTGGGTGCGCAGCTCGTCCAGCTGCCCCTTGAGCTCACCGACCCGGTTCAGCCCGGCCTTCTCCTGCTCCCACCGGGCCACCAGCCCGTTGAGCCGCTCCTGGTGGTCGGCCAGGTCGGCGCGCAGCTTCTCCAGGCGCTGCTGGCTCGCCGGGTCGGACTCCTTGTCGAGCGCCATCTCCTCCATCTTGAGCCGGTCGACCGTGCGGCGCAGCTCGTCGATCTCCACCGGGCTGGAGTCGATCTCCATGCGCAGGCGGGACGCGGCCTCGTCGATGAGGTCGATCGCCTTGTCCGGCAGGAACCGCGCGGTGATGTAGCGGTCCGACAGCGTCGCCGCCGCCACCAGGGCCGAGTCGGAGATCTGTACCTTGTGGTGCGCCTCGTAGCGGCCCTTCAGACCGCGCAGGATCGCGATGGTGTCGGTGGCCGACGGCTCACCGACGAACACCTGCTGGAAGCGGCGCTCCAGCGCGGGGTCCTTCTCGATCTTCTCCCGGTACTCGTCCAGGGTGGTCGCGCCCACCATGCGCAGCTCACCGCGGGCCAGCATCGGCTTGAGCATGTTGCCCGCGTCCATGGCGCCCTCGGCGGCGCCCGCGCCCACCATGGTGTGGAGTTCGTCGATGAAGGTGATGATCTGGCCCTCGGACTGCTTGATCTCCGAGAGCACCGCCTTCAGCCGCTCCTCGAACTCGCCCCGGTACTTGGCGCCCGCGACCATCGCGGACAGGTCGAGGCTGATCAGGCGTTTTCCGAGCAGCGACTGCGGCACGTCGCCGGCCACGATGCGCTGGGCCAGCCCCTCCACCACGGCGGTCTTGCCGACACCCGGCTCACCGATGAGTACGGGGTTGTTCTTGGTGCGGCGGCTGAGGACCTGGACGACCCGGCGGATCTCGCCGTCGCGTCCGATGACCGGGTCGACCTTGCCCTCGCGGGCGCGTTCGGTGAGGTCCACACCGAACTTCTCCAGCGACTGGTAGGTGTCCTCGGGGTTCTCCGAGGTGACCCGGCCGGTGCCGCGTACCCGCTCGAAGGCCTCCAGCAGCGCCTCCGGGGCGGCCCCGGCCTCGTTGAGCAGCCGGGCGGCCTCGCCGCCGTCGGTGGCCAGCCCCACCAGCAGGTGCTCGGTGGAGACGTACTCGTCCTCCATCTGCTGGGCGCGCTGGGCCGCGGTGTTGATGGAGACGATGAGCTGGCGGGAGGAGCTCGGTGAGCTGACCGTGGAACCGGCCGCCTTGGGCAGGTTCGCGATCGCGGCCTCGACCCTGTCCCTGATCCGGTCCGGGTCGGCGCCGACCTCCTTGAGCAGCGGCCGGGTGATGCCTCCGGCCTGGTCCAGGAGGGCGTTCAGCAGGTGCAGGGGCTCGGTCTGCGGGCTGCCGTCGGCGGTGGCCTGGCGGATGGCGGCGGCCAGGGCCTCCTGGCTCTTCTGAGTGAGCTTGTAGTTCATCTCCGGTGACTCCGTTCGCAAGTACTGTCACTCAGGGTGACGCTCGTTGGCCGAACGCGCCCCGTGTCGAAAGGTCGGAACCCTGTCAGCCCCGGGTGGGCCCGCCCGTCCCCGGCTCGTCCTGGTCGCTCTGTCCGCCCGGGCCGCCCTGACCGCCCGGGCCGCCCTGACCGCCCGGACCCTCGCCCCGGTCGGGGCGTCCGTCCTCGGGCTCCGCGGTGTTGAAGATCGTGACGCGGGTGCGGCGCACCAGCTCTCCGCGCACCGGTCCGCCCTCGGGGCGGGCCGGGCGGCCGCGCCGGGACACCGCCCGGCGGGCCGCCTCGAGTTCGTTGGCCAGGTGGAACACCTGCTCGCGCAGTTGCTCCACCTCGTCCTGCAGCTCCAGGATCCGCTTGATGCCGGCGAGGTTGATGCCCTCCTCCTGCGACAGGCGCTGCACCTCACGCAGCGTCCGTACGTCGCGCATGGAGTAGCGGCGGCCCCGCCCGGACGAACGGCCGGGGGAGACCAGACCCAACCGGTCGTACTGTCGCAGCGTCTGCGGATGCATCCCGGCCAACTCAGCGGCCACCGAGATCACGTAGACCGGTGCGTCGGCGCCGAAGGCAGGATCGTTCACGTTGTTCACGCGCCCTTCGCCCGCGCTTCGAGCCCGTCGCGCGGGTCGTAGTCCGACGTCGCCGCTCGGAACTTCTCCAGCGCCTCGCGCGCGTCGTCGTTGAGTTTCTGCGGCACCGCCACCTCGAAGGTGACGAGCATGTCGCCGGTGGTGCCGTCCTTGCGGGTGGCGCCCTTGCCGCGGACCCGCAGTGTGCGCCCGTTCTGGGTGCCCGGCGGTACCTTCACGGTCACCGGGAACCCGCTGAGGGTGGGGACCCGGACCTCGGCGCCCAGGGCGGCCTCGGGGAACGTCACCGGCACGGTGATGGTGATGTTGTCGCCGCTCCTGCCGAACACCGGGTGTCCCTTCACATGGACGACGACGTACAGGTCACCGTTGGGGCCGCCGTGCTCGCCGGGGGCGCCCTTGCCCTTGAGTCGGATCCGCTGCCCGTCGGACACGCCGGCGGGGATACGGGTCTGGATGGTGCGGGTGCTCTTGCCGCGCCCGCTGCCGGTGCAGGTGGGGCAGGGGTCGTCGACCACGAGGCCGCGCCCCTTGCACTCGCTGCACGGCTCGGACAGCGAGAAGCCGCCCAGGTTGGTGCTGTCGTGCCCGGTGCCGCTGCACTTGGGGCACATGCGCGGGGCCGAGCCGGCGCGTGCTCCCGTGCCCTTGCAGGTGGGGCACGGGGCCTCGCTGCTCAGCTGGAACGAACGGGTCACCCCGTCCGCGGCCTCGCGGAAGTTCAGTGTGGCCTCGGTCTCGACGTCGGCTCCGCGCCGGCGGCGGGTGGACTCACCCGCTCGGCCGCGGTTGCCGAACAGACCGCCGAAGAGGTCGCTCAGGCGCTCGCCGCCCGGGGCCCCGCCGCCCCCGGTTCCCTGACCGAAGATGTCGCTCATGTCGAACCCGCCGGGTCCGGCGCCGCCGGGACGGTAGGAGCCGCCGAACATCGAGCGCGCCTCGTCGTACTCCTTGCGGCGCTTGTCGTCCGACAGGACGTTGTACGCCTCGGAGATCTCCTTGAAGCGGTCCTCGGCCTTGGGGTCACCGGTGTTGGCGTCCGGGTGGTTCTCCCGGGCCAGCTTGCGGTAGGACGACTTGATCTCGTCCTTGGAGGCGGTCTTTGAGACTCCCAGGACCTTGTAGTAGTCCTTCTCCAGGTAGTCCTTGGTGCTCATCGACTGGTGCCTTCTCCCGCTGGTGCCGGTTGCGTCCGATGTTTTCACGTGTCCCCGCGCCGGGTGGGGCCGGGGTGCGACCCGGGGGCCGTGACCGACGCTCTCACGCCGGCCACGGCCGCACCAGGCTCACGGGCGTTACCCGCTCCTACTTGTCGTCCTCGCCGCTCTCGCCGTTCGCCTCGGCGGAGTCCGGGGACCCGTCGGCGGAGCTGTCCGCCTCCGTGCCCTCCATCGGCTCCCCGACCACCACGCGGGCGGGGCGGAGAACCCGCTCACCCATGCGGTACCCGGGCTGGAACACCTCGATCACCGTCTGGACGGAGATGTTGGGGACCGGGACCAGGGTGAGGGCCTCGTGGATGTTCGGGTCGAACTCCTCGCCCTGCTCCGCGTACTTCTCCAGGCCCAGCTTGGTGGCCGTGGCCTCCAGGGCCTCACCCACCGCCTTGAACCCGCCGTTGAGCTCGTCGTGCTCACGGGCCCGGCCGATGTCGTCCAGGATCGGCAGCAGTTCACCGACGACCTGGGCGGTGGCCGCCTCACGGACGGCCACCCGGTCGCGCTCGACACGCTTGCGGTAGTTGGCGTACTCGGCCTGGACCCGCTTGATGTCGTTGGTGAGCTCGACGACCCGCTCGTCCGCGTTGATCGCCTCGGTCACCACCGACTCCGGGGTGTCCGGAACCTCCGGGACGTCATCGACCTCGGCCTCGACGACCTCGGGCTCCTCCCCGGTCGCGGCCTCCCCTTCGGCGGACTCGGCCCCGGAGTCCCGGACCTCGCCGGTCTCGGGGTCGATCCTGCGGTTGTCGCGGATCACCGGACCCTGGTT
This sequence comes from Nocardiopsis terrae, assembly GCF_014651695.1. Taxonomy (GTDB): domain Bacteria; phylum Actinomycetota; class Actinomycetes; order Streptosporangiales; family Streptosporangiaceae; genus Nocardiopsis; species Nocardiopsis terrae. Next base: position 156,621 of record NZ_BMXJ01000009.1, on the reverse strand, counting down.
CTCGTCACCGTCACCGGTGCCGGAGCTGTTCTTGTCCGACAGCGCCATGTCCGACGTTCCCTCCTTCCTCGGCTCTTACCGGACTCCCGGGTCAGGAACCCTGGTTGCCCTTGCCGTTGTCCTCGTCGACGATCTCGGCGTCGACCACGTCGGAGTCGTCGGCGGAGGCGTCGGCGTTCTCGGCGCCGGGCTGGGCGGCGTCCTCACCCTGCTGCCCCTGGCTGTAGATCGCCGAACCGATCTTCTGGCTGGCCAGCGCGACCTTCTCGCTCGCGGAGCGGATGGCCTCGGTGTCGGTGCCCTCCAGGGCGGTCTTCAGCTCGGCGACGGCGGCCTCGGTCTCGGAGCGCACGTCCGCCGGGACCTTGTCCTCGTTGTCCTTGATGACCTTCTCGGTCTGGTAGACGAGGGACTCGGCGTTGTTGCGGACCTCGGCCTCCTCGCGGCGCTTGCGGTCCTCCTCGGCGTACTGCTCGGCGTCGCGGACCATCTGGTCGATGTCCTCCTTGGACATCGCCGAACCGCCGGAGATGGTGACGGACTGCTCCTTGCCGGTGCCCAGGTCCTTCGCGGTGACGCTGACGATGCCGTTGGCGTCGATGTCGAAGGTGACCTCGATCTGCGGGACGCCGCGCGGCGCCGGGGGCAGGCCGGTCAGGTCGAAGACGCCCAGCTTCTTGTTGTACTGGGCGATGTCACGCTCGCCCTGGTACACCTGGATCTGCACGGACGGCTGGTTGTCGTCGGCCGTCGTGAAGATCTCGGAGCGCTTGGTCGGGATGGTGGTGTTGCGCTCGATGAGCTTGGTGAACACCCCGCCCTTGGTCTCGATGCCCAGCGACAGCGGGGTGACGTCCAGCAGCAGGACGTCCTTGACCTCGCCCTTGAGCACACCGGCCTGGAGCGCGGCACCGATGGCCACGACCTCGTCCGGGTTGACGCCCTTGTTGGGCTCCTTGCCGCCGGTCATCTCCTTGACCAGTTCGGCGATGGCGGGCATCCGGGTCGAGCCGCCGACCAGGACGACGTGGTCGATCTCGCTGAGCTGGATCCCGGCGTCCTTGATGACCTGCTGGAACGGGGTCTTGGTCCGCTCGACCAGGTCGGAGGTCAGGCGCTGGAACTCGGCGCGGCTGAGCTTCTCGTCCAGGTGCAGGGGGCCCTCGGCCGAGGCCGTGATGTAGGGCAGGTTGATCTGCGTCTCGCTGGAGCTGGACAGCTCGATCTTGGCCTTCTCCGCGGACTCGCGCAGGCGCTGGAGCGCCATCTTGTCCTTGGCCAGGTCGACGCCGTTGGAGTTCTTGAACTTCTCCACCAGCCAGTCGACGATCGCCTGGTCCCAGTCGTCGCCGCCGAGGTGGTTGTCGCCGTTGGTCGCCTTGACCTCCACGACGCCGTCACCGACCTCCAGCAGGGAGACGTCGAAGGTGCCGCCACCGAGGTCGTAGACGAGGATGGTGGCCTCGTCCTCCTTCTCCAGGTGGTAGGCGAGCGCGGCCGAGGTGGGCTCGTTGATGATGCGCAGGACGTTGAGCCCCGCGATCGTGCCGGCCTCCTTGGTGGCCTGGCGCTGCGAGTCGCTGAAGTAGGCCGGGACGGTGATGACCGCGTCGGTCACGTCCTCGCCCAGGTAGGCCTCGGCGTCGCGCTTGAGCTTCTGCAGGATGAAGGCGCTGATCTGCTGCGGGTTGAAGTCCTTGTCGTCGATCTTGACCGACCAGTCCGTGCCGATGTGGCGCTTGACCGAGCGGATGGTCCGGTCGACGTTGGTGACGGCCTGACGCTTGGCCACCTCGCCGACCAGGACCTCACCGTTCTTGGCGAAGGCCACGACCGAAGGGGTGGTGCGGGAGCCCTCGGCGTTCGTGATGACCGTCGGCTCGCCACCCTCAAGGACCGCGACACACGAGTTCGTCGTACCGAGGTCGATTCCGACCGCACGTGCCATGGTTGTTTCCTCCGTCAAAGTTGAGTCGTTCAGACGTAAGTTTGCTTCGTCGGGTGGCGGCTGTCAAGTCAGTTGAGTCAACCCGACTCAAGTTACTTCCTACGCCCTGACAACGGGCGGCCGGGCCGGGATGTTCCCGACCTGGACCGATTCCACCTGGGAAATGGGCGAACCCCGGGACAACTCCGGGACATCCTTGACCTGGAATCCAGGGGTGCGCGGGGGTTCTCGGGGTTGTCCCGGGGGGAGCGGTGGGGGAGGGCGGCTCCGTGCCGGGCGGGCGGGGCATGACCGGTGGACCTACCGATGCCCGGGTGTCCCCCGTTCGTTCCGTTGTCCGCTTACATAGAGACGTGTGGTGTGTTCGGGGGAGACTCCGGTGCACCCGAGTGATTCTGTTGTGCTGTGGCTGGCTACGGTTGGCACTCGCGCCGACGGGGCCCGCAGCCCGATCGCGCGCGGGCGATGGATGACAGGAGGGGCGGGGCTGCCGCGGATGCCGGGTCGTCGAGGCCCAGGGTCGATGGTCGCCGTGCTATTACTCGCTAGTAACATCAAAGATGACCTCCGGTGTGTGGCGCACCGGACGACGAAAGCAGGATGGGAGGCCACGGACGATGCATCCTCTGTACTTGACGCTGGGCATCATCACCTCGGTCTTCGCCGTGGTCGCGCTTGCCTTGTTCGCTCTGGGCGGTTACCAGATCTGGCGAACTGTGAGTGTGGGCCGACCGGCGGAGCCGGAGCGCACGGAGTCGCTGGGCAAGCGGCTCACGATGACGCTCATCGAGATCCTCGGGCACACGAGGATGCTCAAGCGGCCGTGGGTCGGCGTGGCCCACTGGTTCGTGATGGTCTCGTTCCCGCTGCTGTTCTTCACGGTCGTCGAGGCCCAGGGCGAGGTCTTCGACCCGCACTTCAAGCTTCCGGTGATCTACGACTGGGCCGTCTACGGCCTGGCCATCGAGATCATCGCCGCGGCCAGCCTCGCGGGCATCGTCGGCCTGACGATCTACCGCCTGCTGAACGGCCCCCACCGCAAGGGCAAGCAGTCCAGGTTCTTCAACTCCAGGACCTGGACCGCGTACTACGTCGAGGCCTACCTGTGGGCCCTGCTGATCTCGATCTTCGTGATCCGCGGTCTCAAGGTCGCCCTCGAGGACTTCCCGTTCCCGACCTGGGCCACCCCGGTCTCCCACGCCGTGGGCGCGGTCATGCCGACCGACGCCGCCGTGGCCGAGCCCGCCATCGCACTGGTCGCCGCGTTCAAGCTGATCATCAGCTACCTGTTCTTCGTGGTGCTGTACTTCAACCTCACCATGGGCATCGGCTGGCACCGGTTCGTGGCGCCGTTCAACATCTTCTTCAAGCGCAACGCCGACGGGTCCCCGACCCTCGCCGGCGCCAAGCAGATGATGGACTCCTCCGGCAAGAAGCCCCTCGACTTCGAGGAGGCCGACCCGGACGAGGACCCGTTCGGCGCCGGCAAGCTGGAGGACTTCACCTGGAAGGGCCTCCTCGACTTCACCAGCTGCACCGAGTGCGGCCGCTGCCAGTCGCAGTGCCCCGCCTGGAACACCGGCAAGCCGCTCTCGCCGAAGAAGGTCATCCTCGACCTCCAGGCGCACGCCTACGAGAAGGCCCCGTACCTCCTCAAGGGCATCACCGAGGAGACCCTCGCCGAGGCTCCCGACAACAGCCACGCGGGCGTCGACGTCCTCGCACTCCTCAACAAGCCGCTGGTCGGCACCGAGGAGGAGGGCGGCGTCATCCACCCCGACGAACTGTGGGCCTGCACCAACTGCGGTGCCTGCGTCGAGCAGTGCCCCGTGGACATCGAGCACATCGACCACATCCTGGACATGCGCCGCTACCAGGTCATGGTCGAGTCCAACTTCCCGTCCGAGGCCAACACCCTGCTCAAGAACCTTGAGAACAAGGGCAACCCGTGGGGCATGGCCGAGGACCGGCGGATGGACTGGATCGAGGAGCTGGCCTCCCAGGAGAACCCGGTCGAGGTCCCGGTCGTCGAGGACAAGCTGCCCGAGGGCACCGAGTACCTCTTCTGGGTCGGCTGCGCCGGTGCCCTGGAGGACCGCGCCAAGAAGACCACGAAGGCCATCGCCGAACTGCTGGACATCGCGGGCGTCAAGTTCGCGGTCCTGGGCGGCATGGAGGCCTGCACCGGCGACCCGGCGCGCCGCCTGGGCATGGAGTACGTCTTCCAGATGCTGGCCCAGCAGAACGTGGAGACGCTCAACGACGCGGGCGTCACCAAGATCGTGGCCAGCTGCCCGCACTGCTTCAACACCCTGGCCAAGGAGTACCCGCAGCTGGGCGGCACCTACGAGGTCGTCCACCACAGCCAGCTGCTGGCCAAGCTGGTCGACGAGGGTCAGCTGACCCCGGTGAACTCGATCGACGAGAACATCACCTACCACGACCCGTGCTTCCTGGGCCGCCACAACAAGGTGTACACGCCTCCGCGCGACATCATGGCGCAGGTGCCCGGCGTCAAGACCCAGGAGATGCACCGCCACAAGGAGCGGGGCTTCTGCTGCGGCGCCGGCGGTGCCCGCATGTGGATGGAGGAGCGGATCGGCAAGCGCATCAACACCGAGCGGGTCGATGAAGCGCTGACCACCAACCCGGACACCGTCTCCACCGCGTGCCCGTTCTGCCAGGTCATGCTGGGCGACGCGATCAACGAGAAGAAGTCCGCGGGCGAGGCCAAGGAGTCGCTGGAGGTCGTCGACGTCTCCCAGCTGCTGCTCCGTTCGATCAGGAACGAGGGCCCGGCCGAGTCCGGTGAGGACAAGGAGACCGCTGACGCCTAGGAGCTGACGCGGTCCTCCGAAGGACCACCGCACACGGTAGGGGGCGGGGTGCCCGGCGCACCCCGCCCCTTCCGTGTGGCCGGGCACCGTACGGCTCGGGTCCGCTCCCCGGCCGGGGCCGGGTGTCAGCCCAGGACGATCAGATGGTGGGTCATGGGCGTCGAACGCGGGACGGAGCGGGCAGCGCAGTTTCACGCGGCCGCTGCCCCGGACGACCTCGGAGGCCGCGAAGGTGAAGCCGAGCAGCAGGGTGCACCGCCCCGATACCCGCCGGCGGCGGCCGTGCCGGGCACGAGCGAGTCAGCCGGGGCGACGGCTGCTGCGAGGGTTCGGGCGGGGCGGGGGGAACGCATGGGATCTCCTTCAAGGGGGTTCTCCGGACGGGGACCATGATGCGGATCCCGGCTATCGTGCACCTATCGCTCCTCCTGCACCCCCGCCGGAACCGCTCGCAGCGTTCCCGCCCGTGCGCCTGTCCGTTTCGCTTTACCGGCGAATTGTTTTCCGTGCCGGGTGTTCGGGAGTCCCTTTTCCCCTCCCTCGGGGGTGCGACGGTGAAGGGGCTGCCATTCGGGTCGTCGTGACTGTTCAGGCGGGGTTCTTTCCGGTGTTCGGGCGCTGTCCGAAGCGCCCGCCCGGCCTCACCTGGCGCCGAAACACCCCGCGGGGTGATGTTTCCCGGGAAAGAGGCGGCAAATGCGCGGACCCGCCGTTCCGGTGCACCGGGCAATGACGCATTCCGCCCACGCGTCCGGGAGGATTCGTGTAGAAAGTTGACAGCCGCCGAGGGGCCGCGCCCGACGCGAGTAGTGAGGGGACGGGCGCGTACCCGCAGGCGGTCGCGACCGCGCCCGCACGTGAGGTGAAGAAGGGGTACGTGCGGGCGCGGCCGCACCACCACGCGCGGCAAGGGGATCGCGGCCCGGAAGAGCCGGGTTTCCACGCCCGACGGACCGATGACATTTGTCAGTACCGGAGCCGGGTGAAGTGCCATCGCGGGACGGTGACAGGAACGTCTGTCGGCGGGGGACCGGTTCACGGGAGCCTGGGGGCATGACGACGACAGCGAACACCGAACCGGCCGCCGCGAACCAGGACCCCGCCCAGACCGGCGGGCCGTCGGTGGTCGTCCGTGACCTCCACCAGCACTACGGCGACTTCGAGGCGGTCAAGGGCGTCTCCTTCGAGATCCGGCCCGGCGAGCTCTTCGCGCTCCTGGGCACCAACGGCGCGGGGAAGACCACCACCATCGAGACGCTGGAGGGCTTCCGCCGACCCAGCTCCGGCAGCGCCCGGGTCTTCGGCCGGGACCCCTTCGACCAGCCCGCCGGGGTCCGTGAACGCGCCAACGCTGTCCTCCAGGGCAGCGGACTCCTGGACGACCTCAGCGTGGACGAGAACCTCGGCCTCGCCAGCGATCTCGCCGCCGCCCCCCGCGACGCCGACGAGGTCCTAGGGCTGGTCGACCTGACCGACAAGCGCAAACTCCGCGTCCGCCAGCTCTCCGGCGGCCAGAAGCGCCGACTCGACCTGGCGCTGGCCCTGATCAGCGACCCCGAGGTCCTCTACCTCGACGAGCCCACCACCGGCATGGACCCCGAGGCCAGGAACGAGACCTGGAAGCTCATCAGCGAACTCAAGGAGAGCGGAGTCGCGATCCTGCTCACCACGCACTACCTGGAAGAGGCCGAGCGCCTCGCCGACCGCCTCGCCATCATGCACCGCGGCCGGGTCCACGTGGAGGGCACCCTGGCCGGAGTCCTCGCGGGCTGGGGCGACCGGGTGAGCTTCCTGGTCCCCAGCGACGTGCGCACCGCCGACCTGCCCGAGGTCGACGGGGCCGAGGTCGGGGTGCAGGCCCGGGACCAGGCCCTGTGGGCCACCTACACGGTCACCGGCGGCGAGGTCGCCGACCGCGCCCACCACGCCGTGTCCGCCCTGTTCGAGTGGGCCCGTGAACAGGGGACGACCCTCCAGCACCTCCAGGTCCGCGGCGCCTCCCTGGAGGACGTGTTCCTCCGGGTGGCGGACGACACCGCCGGCACGCTCCCGGAGTGAGAACCGGGTCCGGCGCGAGCCGACCCGCCCACCCGCCCCACCGGGGCCACCCGCCTCCCACCGCGAGGCCCCGCCCAGACCCCAGGAGAAACCCGATGACCACGACCACCACCCCGGCCCCGGTCCGGGGGGCCGCCCGCACACGGACCGCCCCGGGATGGTTCCGGCAGACCCTGCGCCTGACCCGTACCGAGTTCACCCTCTTCGTCCGGTACAAGACCGCGTGGCTGTACCTGGTGATGCCGCTGGTCCTGTTCATGCCGCTGACGTCGGTGCCCAGCACCCCGGCCTTCGGCGACTTCACCACCCGCGACCTCTCCTTCGCCGCGGCCGTCCTCGGAATCGGCCTGATGCTGGGTATCGGACACCCCTCCAACGTGTTCGCCGCACGGCGGGAGTCCCTGGTCCTCAAACGGCTCCGGGTGAGCGGGGTTCCACAGGTGGCGATCTTCGGCGGGGTGGTGGCTCTCGTCGTCCTGTTCACCCTGCTGCTCGCCGCGCTGGTCATCGCCGTCGGCGGCAGGGTGCCCGCCGACCCGGTGCTGATGCTGGTCGCGGTGCTGCTGGGCGCCGCCGCCATGAGCCTGGTCGGCCTGCTGATCACACCGCTGGTGCGCAACGCCGAGTCGGCGCAGATGTTCTCGATGGTCCCGATGCTGGCGCTGCTGCTCACCGGCGGGGTCTTCTTCCCGCTCGACCTGCTGCCCGAGCCGGTGCGCATGGTCGCCCAGTTCCTCCCGGTCGCCCCGACCGCCGAGATGGCCCAGGCCGCCTACACCGGTTACGACGTCTTCGGCGGTGTCGAGGGCGCCGAGGCGGTCGGCACCGCGGCCCTGTGGACCGGCGCCCTGCCGGCCATCGGCGTGATGCTCGCGTGGATCGTGGTCCTGGCGCTGCTGGTCCACCGCTACTTCAAGTGGGACCCCCGCCAGCCGTAGGGCGGTTCCGGAACACTCGCGCCGGGGCGCCCCGTACCGGGTGCCCCGGCACGGCCGTACCGAGGGACGGGGCCGGAACAGGACCGGGCTGTGGACAACGCCCGGAAGGGCCCGCCGCGCTCTAACGTGAAGGGGAGCGCTGCCGGGACCGCCCGGCACCGACCTACTGACGGCGCAGGGAGGCGGACGTGGTGAACCACGGTGCTGGTGCGGTGGAGACGGCGCCACCCGGCCCCGGGAACCGGCCCGGTCCGGGGGACGCGGAGGGGCTCTCCCCGTCGGAGGCGAGCAGGCGCTTCACCCGCAGGGTCCGCCGGGCCCGGACGCTGTGCCTGTGGAGTACGGCGCTCTTCCCCCTGGTGATCCCCACCTGGGCCGCGTCCGGGCTGCTGGCGGAGCTGGAGACCCCGGCCGACCAGCCGGAGCTGCTCACCGCGGCCCGCGCCCTCGCGGTGCTCCTCGCCGCGGTCCTGTGCTCGGCGGCGACGTTCCGGATGATCCGGGACCGGCTGGACGGGGCGCGGACCCCGGACCGGCGCCTCTACCGGAGCACGTTCGCCCTGCTCGCCGTGGTCGCCCTCCTCCTGTGGTACATCCCCAACGTCTTCTTCATCTGCGCCAGCACGTGGGCCATCGTCGCCTGCCTGGTGCCCAGGGGACGGCTCCTGCCCCCCACACTCCTCCTGGCGGCACTGCCGTGGGTGAGCGCTCTCGTCTCGCCCCGGGACGTCTCCCTCCTCAGCCTGCTGGGGCACGGCGTCGTCACGGTCCTCTGGGGCCTCCTCGTGTGGCTGAGCCTGCTGTACACCGTCTGGCTGTGGGACCGGATCCGGGAGGCGGTCGAGGGGGAGCAGGCCCGGGCCCGGTTGGCGGTGGACGGGGAACGGCTCCGCTTCACCAACGACATCCGGGAACTGCTGGGGCACGAACTCGGCTCGCTGGAACTCGGCGCACGGCGGGCCGGCGGGCTCCTGCGGACCGATCCCGAAGAGGCGAAGGCGGAGGTCGGCCGGGTCCACGACCTGGCCAGGACGACACTGCGGCAGCTGCGCTCGGTGGTCCGGGGGTACCGCGACATCGACCTCGGCACCGAGGTGCGCTCGGTCCGCGCGGTCCTGGAAGCCAACGGGACCGCCACCACCGTCACCGGTCTCGACGGCCTCCGGCTGCCGTCGGACACCTCCGCCCTGGCCGCCTGGGTGGTGCGTGAGGGCGGCACGAACGTCCTGCGGCACAGCCGTGCCCATCGCTGCCGGATCGCCTTCTCCGTGTTGGAGCCGTCCGGGGACGGGCGCCGGGAAGTCGTCGTGGAGGTGTTCAACGACAGGGCCCGGAAGGGCGGGCGGGACGGAGCGGACTCCGGCAGCGGGCTGGCCGGGCTCACCGAACGGATCGACGGGGCGGGGGGCACCCTGACGGCGGCCCGGACCGATGACGGCGGCTTCCTGCTCAGGGCCGCCCTCCCGCTGCCCGACGGGCCGGTCCTCCCGGAGGACGGTGTGCGCGGCCCGGCCCCGATCGCCGTACCGGACCGCCGGACCGGGCACGCGCCCCCGCCGGGGTCCACCGCCGCAACAGCTGCCGTGGACCCCGGCGGGGATGTCCCCGGGCCAGCCGCCCCTCCACTGAAGGGCCCGGAAACGGATGCCCTGCGGGGGGAGGGCGCCGACCCCGGCGGCACGGCCGACGACCGACGGGTCCGGATCGCCCGGCGCATCATCATGGGGACGATCGGCCTGAACGGCCTGATCCTGGTCGCCCTGGCCTTCGGAGACGTCCTCATCAGTCTCCAGCTCGGCGTGCCGTTGTGGCGTTCGGCGGTGGGCACGGCTCTGGCGGTGGCGGTCGCCGTCCTCCTGGTCCGGCTGCTCCGGGAGCGGGTGGGCGGTAACCGGCAGCCGAGCCCGAAGCTCTTCTGGACCTCTGTGGTGCTGCTGCTGACGGCAGCCGTGTTCCTGCGCTCCCCGATCCTGACCCTGGTCATGATCGGGGTCTGGTGGGGGACCGGGATCTTCTTCACCTCGCGCCGGTCCGGGCTCCTGGTCACCCTCCTGCTCCTGCTGTCCCCCCTGCCGCTGATCCCGACCTTCTTCGACCCGGGCGAGGTCGACCCCCTCCTCTACGGTCTGGTCTGGCTGGCCGCGGCCGCCGCCGCGCTGCTCCAGGTGACAGCCACGCTCGGCACGGTCTGGCTGTGGGACATCAGCCGTGAGGCGGTCGCCGGGCAGCGGGCCCGCGCCCGGTTGGCGGTGACCCAGGAGAGGCTCCGGTTCGCCCGGGACATGCACGACCTGCTCGGGCACAGCCTCTCGGCCCTGTCGGTCAAGGCCCAGCTGGCCGGGCGGCTCGTGGACCGGGCCCCCGAACGGGCGGGCACCGAGATCGCGGAGGTCCAGGCCCTGGCCCGTCAGGCGCTCCAACAGGTGAGGTCCGCGGTCAGCGGGTACCGGGAGGTCGATCTGAGGGGTGAGGTGGACGCGGTCGCGGCCGTCCTCGGCTCGGGCGGTACCAGGGCGGAGGTCACCGGTCTGGACGGGCTGGAGCTGCCGCCGGAGGTCGCCGAACTGGCCGCCTGGGTGGTGCGTGAGGGCGGCACGAACGTCCTGCGGCACAGTGAGGCCGAGGCGTGCCAGATCAGTTTCACGCTCGCCCGGGAGGGCGACGACGGGCTGAGGCAGTTGGTCGTGGAGGTCCACAACGACCGTGCGAAGGGGGAGGGCGCGGAGCGCTCCGGCGGCAACGGGCTGGCCGGCCTGTCCGAGCGCGTCGCCCTGGGCGGCGGAGCGTTGTCCGGGTCCCGGACCAGGGACGGCGGCTTCCTGCTCCGCGCGATCATCCCGCTGTGATCCGTCGGCCCTTCGGCCCGACAGGCGTGCTCAGAGGACCCTGACCGAGGAGAGGGCGGCGTCGATGCCCTCGGTGGCCTCGTCCGTGCCGCCGGTGTTGAGGCCGAGCACGAAGGCGCCCTTGCCCCCGGCGAGTTCGACCACCAGGAACCGGCCGTAGGCGTCCGCACCGTTCCCGGAGTCGCTGCCCATGGTGGCGCCGAAGGCGGGCAGGCCGTCCACCTCGGTCTCCCCGGACGGTTCGGCCCACACGTCGCCGCCGTCGGTGACCAGGTCGTCGACCATGTCCACGGCCATGCGGGCCCCGGAGACCGCGACGGGTTCCAGGGAACCGAGGTCCTCGGTCCCGGTGACGATGATCGCGTCCGGGTCGTCCGCGGACCCGTACACCGCGTACGAGGAGTACTCCGCCGGGACCTGGTCGTCGCCGAGACGTTCCCAGCCCTCGCCGGGCAGGTCGTAGGCCAGTCCCGCCCTGGGGTCGGTGACGGCGCCCTCCCCGTCGGGCCCCGTGCCCGGACCGGCGGTACCGTCCTCCCCGGCCTCCTGGGTGCTTTCGTCCCCGCTGGCGGCCGGGGCGGTCCCCGCGCCGGACCCCGGGTTCTGTTCGGAGAGGAACCAGATGAGACCGACCGCCGTGACCAGGAGAAAGAGAAAGGTCACCGCAAGAGCGACCGTGAGGGCGGTACGGCGGGTGCTGTCGGTGCCGTTCTCGTCAGGCCGTCGGCGGCGGACGCCGGAGGCGCTGTCCTCCTCGTGCGCGGTCCGTTCGGGTGCTGTGTTCATTCTGGCTCCTGAAAGGGTGCTGGCCGTTCCCCGGGCCCCGGGGCCCAGAGGGGCAGTACCCGGTGCGACCGCACGCGGAGCGGGATCGACGTGGCCGGATCGGGCCGTTTCCGGCCGGAGCGGGGCGTGCCGCGGTGGGCCGGGCCCGGGTCGGGCGGCCCGGGCCCCTCAGGTGTGCCGGACGTACCAGGGGAGGAACGGTTCGCACCTGGGGTGCGGCGGCCTGGTGTCGGAGCCGGTGCCGTGGGCGGGCAGGACGACGGTCGCGGGGCGGTGACCGGTACGCGGTGGCACCGCGGGATCGGGGTGCCGGCCCTGGCTGACCTCCTCCAGCGGTCCGGGGTCGCGCGGCGCCGTCTCCTCCGGCTCTTCGCCTCGCGCCCCTTCTTCGGGACGGGCGGGGTCGCGGGGCCTGGGCGGGGCCTGGACCTCGCCGTCCGGGGGGTCGCCTGTCGGCGGGCCGTGCGGGTGGACGTCCTCCGCCGATACCGCGGGGGGAGCGGAGGCCCCGGGTCCCGTGGTGAGCCCGAGGGCCCGGTCGAGCTCGGCGGGGCTGAGCGCGTGGTCGGTGTCGGCCACGGCGATGAGGACCTCGGCGTAGAGTTCGATCTCGTCCAGGGCGACGTGGTCGTGGAGACGGTTGCGCAGACCCGGGGTACTCGCCACCACTCACCTCCCGGGACAAAGGCGTCGCAGGACAGGACGGCAGCCCCTGCGCGGGGCGTTGTGGGCGCGGGCGCGACGGAACCGTTCCCACAGGGCGAGAGGACCCCCAGGTTACGTCCGGGGGCGTCCGGGGCGCATGACTCTTGTGGACCAGTGGCCCGCCCACCCGGGTTAGCCAGAGGCCGGTGGCCCCCTCGGGGGAGGGGTGCGCAGGCTCCCCCCGAGAGGGCCATGGTCGCGGGGCCGGTGCACGGGACCGCTGTGCGGACGCGGTCCGGGGACGCGCGCGGGTCAGCGCCAGGTGACGTCCTGGTGCTGGACGGCGTAGCCCGCGTAGGCGCTGGGGGTGTGCTCCAGCACGAGGCGGTCGTCGTCGTTCAGTTCCCGGACGACCTTGCCGGGCAGGCCCGCCCAGAGGGTGTCCGGGGGGACGGTCTTGCCGGGCGGCACCAGCGAGCCCGCGGCGACCAGCGCGCCCCTGCCCACCCGGGCGCCGCCCAGCACGATCGCCCCGATGCCGATGAGCGCGCCCTCCTCCACGATCGCACCGTGCACCATCGCCTTGTGGCCCAGGCTCACGTCGTCGTGCAGGATCGCCGGCTGGCCGGGGTCGGAGTGCAGACCGCACTGGTCCTGGATGTTGACCCGCTCACCCACCACGATGTCCTCGGTGTCGGCGCGAAGGACCGACCCGTACCAGACACTGCTCCGGGGGCCCAGCCGGACGCGTCCCACCACGACCGCCCCGGGGGCGATCCAGGCGGTGGGATGGATCTCCGGTTCACCGAAGGGAGCCCCGCCGATCCACGGCCCGGGGGCCTGTTCCGCCGCCGGTCCGTCCGTCGCGCTGCCCATGTCACGGTCCTCTCAAACGTAGGTCCCCGAGGGCCGGAGTGCGGGAAGTTGACCGCTCTGCCCCCGTACGGGGATGATCGCGCATACCTTAGTAAGAACGTGACCAGGGTCCGCACGGCGATGTACCTGTCAGGACTCTTGACGCTCAGGCGCAGCGCGTGTCTACCTTGGTCGTCTGGACGGTGTCCACGGCGTTACGCTCCGCTCTCGGCCGGTGCCCCTCATCGCGCCGAACCGGAGCACGAAAAGGCATCCTCGGGCCAACCTCACTGCACGGGTCCGACGGGTGTTTCTGTGACAAATGGGTACGGGGCTACTCTCACCATCTGCGACGCGCAGTCAACGGTGTTAAGGACATGAAGGGCACATGAGCGATATGTTGCCGGGCGGCGGACTGCAGCAAGACAGGTTCCCGACAGTGCGCAAGGGCGGCTACGACAAGGCGCACGTCGACGACTACTACGTCCGAATGGACAACCAGTTCAAGGACCTCCGCGAGCGTCTCCAGCGGATGGACGACGAGCTGGAACAGTACAAGCGCGACCTCGCGATCGCTCGGGAGAAGGCCCAGGTCAAACCTGAGCACGAGCAGATCAGCGAGCGCATGGCGGAGATCCTCCGGATAGCCGAGGAAGAGGCCAAGGAGCGTCGCTCCCGGGTCGAGGCCGAGGTGAAGGAGGCCCAGAAGAAGGCCCAGGAAGAGGTCGCCAAGCACCGCAAGGACTCCGAGGAGCACGCCGAGCGGATCGTCTCCTCCGCGCGCACCGAGGCCAACGAGATGGTCGCCGGCGCCAAGAAGGAGGCGGACCAGCTCCGGGAGCAGGCCAAGCAGGAGGGCGACCGCCGTCTGAGCGAGGCGGAGGCCAGGGCCAAGAAGATCCACGACACGGCGGACCGCCGTCTGGCCACACTGACGGCCACGCACGCCGAGGCGCTGCGCCGCCTGAAGGACATGCACTCCACCCTGGCCGACCTGGTCGCGGCCGAGGACCGGGCCGGTGCCCTGGAGACGGGCCTGTCCCGCGAGGACGCGGCGTCCGCCCCGGCTGAGGCTCCCGGGGAGAAGCGCGACTCCGGCCAGCAGAACCCGGGCCAGCAGAACCCCGGCCAGGCCAAGCCGGCAGCCAGGCCCGAGGGCAGGGCACCGGAGAACGGGGCCCCGGAGGACAAGGCGGCCCAGGGCCGGGCTCCGGAGAACAAGACCGCTGAGAACAAGGGTTCGGAGAACAGGGCTCCTGAGGCCGCCAAGCCCGCTGCACAGCCGGAGAAGGACGAGGCCACCGCCAAGCTTCCCCCGCTCCAGCAGGAGTCGGACGAGGCGACGGTGCGCATCAAGCCGGTACCCAAGCCCGACCAGGCCAAGCAGGAGGGCCCGAAGCCGGAGGCGCAGCAGGACGAGGGCAAGGGCGGCGACCCCAGGACCGCGGCCGCGCAGCCCCCGCAGGGCGCCCGCTTCACCGGCCCGGCCCCGGGCGGACAGCCGCAGGCCCACCAGCAGCAGAGCGGTCCGCAGCAGCCCCCGGCGGTCCCGCCCGCCGACGAGGACGGCGGTGACCCGGGCATCACCGGTGTCTACCGGCGACCGGAGGGTCCTCAGCAGCCGCCCATGGGCGACGAGGGCGTTCGGGTCATCCGTAAGCCCTGACGGGCGGAGCTCCGCCCGTCACGATACGGGGGCGGGACCAGACCGGTCCCGCCCCGGTGCTTTGTGGTCAGTTGTGGGGTGACGTCCGCCTTGTCGCAGGCTGTCGGCTACGATGCCGACAGCCATGATGATACGCGCGGCCATACGGTCTGACCTCGGTGCGATCCTGCGTCTCCTACGCGACCTCGGTGACACCACCCATACGCAGAGCGCGCACGTTCGCATGTCCTCAGCGGCTGTACGCGCCTGGACCCGGATGGAGAACGACCCCGACCGCACCGTCCTCGTGGCGGAGCGCAGAGGGCAGATCATCGGGACCCTGGACCTGCTGGTGGTGGCCAACCTGACCCACGACGCCCAGCCCTGGGCGGTGGTCGACAACCTCGTCGTCGATCCCGAGACCAGGCTCCAGGGCATCGGCCGGGCACTCATGGAGGACGCCCTGGACCGCGCCACGCGTGCGGGCTGCTACAAGGTCGAGCTGCTCTCCTACGAGGTCCACCAGGGGACGCACCGCTTCTACGCCTCCCTGGGCTTCGACGAGTCGTCCGCGGGCCTGCGCCGCTACCTCTGAGTCCCCGGCACGGCTTCGCCGGCCGACGTCGTCCTCCTGGGACCGCCGCGCAGCGGCACACCCCTCATGAACGACACCGCCACCAGGCCCAGCGCCGCGACGGGGATCCCGGCCACGAACACGCCCTGCATCGCGTGGTCGAAGGCGCCCACGATCACCTCGCGTACGGGTTCGGGCAGCGAGTGCACCAGCTCCGGAGAGCCCTGCGCCGAATCGGCCGCCTCCTCCAGGCCGGTCGCCAGCGCCTCGGCGCCGGAGTCGGTGCCGTTCGCGGCGTCGACGGCCAGGCGCTCCCGTGCGGCGGTGGCGGCGGCGGCGAGTTCGCTGTTGAGCCGGCTCACCATCACCGCGCCGAAGGCCGCCACGCCCACGGCACCGCCCAGGTTGCGGAAGAAGGTGACCGAGGCGGTCCCGGAGGCGAGGTCCCGCACGGGTAGTGAACTCTGGGTGGCCAGCAGCAGGAGTTGCATGTTGAGCCCGAAACCGAGGCCCACGAGTATCTGCCCCGCGACGACCGTGGTCAGCCCGGGGTCGACCTGGGCCAGGCTCAGCACGGTGAACCCGAGCACGCACAGCACCATGCCGACGACCGGGTAGGCCTTCCACCGGCCGGTCCCGCTCACCGCGAAGCCGGAACCGATCGAGGTGACCAGGAACGAGCCCACCAGGGGCAGGGTCATCAGGCCGGACACGGTCGGACTCATGCCGTGGACCATCTGGAGGTACTGCGGCATGTAGATGATCAGGCCGAACATCATCATGCCCACGGCCACCGAGCCGACCGAGGCCAGCACGAAGGTGCGGTCGCGGAACAGGCGGGCGGGGATGATCGGTTCCTTCGCGCGGCGCTCGACCAGGACGGCGGCGGCGGTCAGCAGCACCGAGGCGGCGCCCATGGCGTACGCGGCCGGGGAGTTCCACGGGATCTGGGTGCCGCCCAGGCTGATCAGGACGATCACCGTGCTGGCGGCGCTGAAGATCAGACCGGCCCCCAGCCAGTCCACGGACGGCTTGTGGCGCGGGGTGAACGGCATCCGGAACATGAACTGGATGACGCAGAACGCCACCACGGCGAGCGGAACGGTGATGAGGAAGCACCAGCGCCAGCCGAGCGGGCTGTCGACGAGGAAACCGCCGACCAGGGGGCCGAGCACGGTGGAGACGCCGAAGACCATGCCGATCAGCCCGCTGTAGCGGCCGCGCTCCCGGGGGGAGACGACGTCGCCGAGGATGATGTTGGGCAGGGTGGCCAGGCCGCCGACGCCCAGTCCCTGGAGGGCGCGGGCGGCGATCAGCCAGTTGATGTCCTGGGCGAACCCGGCGGCGAGCGAGGCGGCGATGAAGACGCCGAGGGCGATCTGGAAGAGGAGTTTGCGTCCCCAGAGGTCGGAGAGCTTGCCCCACACCGGTGTGGACGCGGTCATGGTCAACAGGGCGGCCGTGGCGACCCAGGCCAACCGGTCCTGGCCGCCGAGCTCGCCCATGATCGTCGGCAGGGCGGTGCCGATGATCGAGTTGGTGAGCATCGAGGTCAGCATCGCCAGGACGAGGCCGACCATGATCCGGCGCACGACCCGCCGCGGGGGGTACTCGGGCGCGGGCTCGGCCGGTCCGGCGGGGAGCCGGGACGCCTGTGGGGGAGGGGGCCCGGGGATCCGGGACGGTTTCCGTGGCTTGGTTCTCCCGCGTACCGACTGTTCCATGAGGCCCCCGATTCCGGACGCACGAAAGCCCCACGGCACACACACCGGGGGCAAGCATCCACCTCAGGTATATGTAAACGCTGTTGACCTGTCAAATCGGTATCTCTACGCCCCTTCCGGTATGCGCCGGGTGCACCGAGGTGCCAACCTGGAAACCTGAAAGCCAGACCGCGGCCACCAAGGGGTGTGCAGATGGACCGTCCGGACAGGACCGGAGGCGGTGCCGGGGCGCCGGTGCGTGGCCGTGAGGCGACCAGGGAACGAATTCTCGCCAGCGCGAAGGTGCTGTTCACCAGCGAGGGGTACGGGGCGGTCTCCTCCCGCAAGATCGCTTCGCACGCGGGGGTGAACGTCGCCCTGATCAACCGCTACTTCGGGTCCAAGGCCGGACTGCTCACCGAGATCCTGCGCGAGGACGGCGTCTTCCCCAGACTGATCGAGGAGGGGCCGCCGGAGGGGCTGACGGAGCGGTTGGCCGAACACTCGGTCAGCCGGCTGCACGGCGAGGGGAGCCCGCTCCAGCTGTCGCTGGACGACTCGGCCGGCGACCCCGACCTCCAGGCGGTCTACCAGGGGCGGCTCAAGAGCGCGTTGATCGAGCCCCTCGCCGCCTACCTGGGCGGCAGGGACGCGCGTGTGCACGCCTCCCTGGTCGCCGCCGTGCTGATGGGGGTGGGCCGGGTCCGGCGGGTGGAGGGTGCGACCGCCCTGCGTGCGCACGACCGCGAGCAGCTCAAGGAGCGGGTGCTGGCCCTGTTGGAACTGTGCCTCAAGGACTTCGACCCCCCTGAGTAGGGCGCCCGGGCCTCGGGCCGGTCCCGGGCCCGGCCGCCCCTCCTGGGACGGGCGGCCGCCGAACGTGAGGGCCCCGGCCCTCCCGGGGCGGGAGAGGGGCGGGGCCCTGCGGGACGAGGCGTCCCGGTCCCTTCGGGGGTCCTAGAGCGGCAGGGCGCTGATCGCCGCGGCGACGCCGCCGATCGGCAGGACGAACGCCCAGTACTGCATCGGCACGAAGAAGAACGTGTGCGCGTTGCGGTACTCCACCGGCTGGCCGGTGGCGGGGTGGAAGCCCTGCCTGGGCGCGTTCAGCTTCCTGCCGGCGAAGTAGACGCCCACGGCGCCGAGGACGAGGCCCGCGCCCGCGCCGAGGCCCGCGGAGTCGCTGCCCAGGACTTCGGCTGCGAGGAAGCCGAGGGGGACGGTGAAGACCGCCGTGATGAGGACGACGAGAATTCCCCAGCCGTTCCAGATGATCATGTGGACCTCTATGAGCTGTTCTCGTGGGGGTATGGACGGTCAATGGGATGACATGTGGCGGATGTGTTGTTCCGGGTTTTTCCTGAGTCCCAGGGCGGATGCCTCGCTTTTTGCCGTTCCGGCAAGGGAGCTCGCTCGGCCCGCCGCCACTGAGCAGAGTGAGAGGCGGAGGTGGACGGCACATGACCCACGAACACGAGTCCCTGCCCGAGGAGATGGGCGAGGACTTCTGGAACGAGCGGTACCGCTCCGGTGAGCGGATCTGGAGCGGGAGGCCCAACCGGCACCTGGTGGCGGAGGCCGGGGGGCTGTCCCCGGGGAGGGCGCTGGACGTCGGCAGCGGCGAGGGCGCGGACGCGCTGTGGTTGGCCGAACGGGGATGGCGGGTGACCGCGGTCGACATCTCGTTCGTGGCGCTGGACCGGGCCGCGGCGCACGCCGCCGAGCGGGCGCCGGACGTCGCGGAACGGATTACCTGGCTGGAGGCGGACGTGACCCGGTGGTCTCCGCCGACGCCCGGGTTCGACCTGGTCACGGCCCAGTTCATGCACCTCCGCCCGGAACCCCGGGCGCGGTTGTTCGCGGGCCTGGCCGCCGCGGTGGCGCCCGGCGGTGAGCTCCTGGTGGTCGCGCACCACCCCAGCGACCTGGAGAGGGGGGTGCCGCGTCCGCCGGACCCCGAGCTGTTCTACGGGGGTGGGGAGGTGGTCGCCGCGCTCGCCGAGGGGGAGTGGGAGGTGCTCGTCGACGAGGCCCGGCCGGGGGAGCAGACCCTGGACGGCACCACCCACACCGTGCACGACCTGGTGGTCAGGGCGCGCCGTCTCGGGTAGGTAGTGGTCAGGGGGACCGGCCGCCCCGGTGCAACCGCTTGTCGGAGCGGCCGGTCCGTCAGGGGTCCGGAGTGTCGTCAGTCGCGGAGCTTGGCGACGACGTCGATTTCGACGAGGATGTTCGCCAGGTCCGAGCCCACGGTGGTCCGCACCGGGTAGGGGGCGGTGAAGTGCTGTTCGTAGACGGCGTTGAACTCCGGGAAGTCCGCCTTGAGGTTCTCCAGGTGGACGGTGGCCTTGACGACGTCGTCGAGGGTGAGGCCGTGTTCGGCGAGTACGGCGGAGACGTTGGCCAGTACCTGGGCGGTCTGTTCACCCACGGTCGGCGCGACCCGCCCGGTCTCGGGGTCCTGGGGACCGAACCCGGCCGTGTACAGGAACCCGCCCGCCACGACGCCCTGGCTGTAGGCCCCGGCCGGAGCGGGGGCCCTGTCGGTCCGGACCGCCTTCTTGGACATGTGACTCCTTCGGTCGGGTCTGGTGTGCACCTGCGCGTGCCGGTGCCCGTGCTGATCCACCGGCGGCGGAACACATTTACTGGCAACAAAGTTACCAATTTTCTTTCGCGCAGCGTATCTTGGGCCACACCGGCACGTCGGCGGAAGTCTCGCCGCACCGGGCGCCGGGGACCCCGAACGGAGGAACAGTGCAGCCCGAGACCGTACTCGCCGGAGGACGGGTGATCGACGGCAGCGGCGGCCCCTCCCGCCTCGCCGACCTCGTCCTGCGCAACGGCCGCATCAGCCATATCGTCCCGCCGGGAAGCGCCAGAACCACCGGAAACGTGATCGACGTGACCGGGCTCGCGGTATCCCCCGGGTTCATCGACATGCACGCCCACTCCGACCTCGCCCTGCTCGCCGACCCCGCCCACGAGGCCAAGGTCTGTCAGGGCGTCACCCTGGAGGTGCTGGGCCAGGACGGGCTCGGCTACGCCCCCGTCACCGACGGCACCGTCGAACCCGTCCGCGAACAGATCGCCGCCTGGAACGGGACACCGGAACTCGACCACTCCTGGCGCACGGTCGGCGAGTACCTCGACCGGATCGACCGCGGCTCCCCGACCAACGCCGCCTACCTCGTCCCCCAGGGCAACGTCCGGATGGCGGTGGTGGGCAACGACGACCGGCCCGCCACGGAATCCGAGGTCGACCGCATGCGCGCCCTCGTCGCCCGGGGCATGGCCGACGGCGCGCACGGGCTCTCCTCCGGCCTGACCTACACCCCCGGCATGTACGCCGACGACGACGAGATCGTCGCCCTCCTCGAACCCGTCCGCGCGGCGGGCGGCTACTACTGTCCCCACCACCGCAACTACGGCTCCAGGGTCGTGGAGTCCTACCAGGAGTGCCTGGACGTGGCCCGCCGCGCCCACGTGCCCCTCCACCTCGCGCACTGCCACGTCAACTTCCCGCAGAACCGGGGTCGGGCCCCCGAGGTCCTCGACGCCATCGACGAGGCCACCGTCCGGTACGGCCTCGACGTCACCCTCGACAGCTACCCCTACCGGGCCAGCGCCACCTACCTCGGTGCCCCGCTGCCGAGCTGGTCCCAGGAGGGCGGGACCGCCGCCGCGCTCGACCGCCTGCGCGACCCCGACACCCGGGCCCGCATCCTGCACGAGATCGAGGCGGAGGGCACCGACGGCAACCACGGCATCCCGATGGACTGGAGCACCCTCGTCGTCACCGGGACCGCGGACCCCGGGCTCTCCTGGGCCGTGGGCTCCTCCATCGCCGACCTCGCCGAACAGCGCGGTGAGGCCCCGGGACGGGTGTACGCCGACCTGCTGGTCGCCGACGAACTCCGCAGCGGCTGCCTCCTCCAGGTCGGCAACGAGGAGAACATCCGCGCGATCATGCGGCACAGCGCCCATACCGCCGGGAGCGACGGCATCCTCGTCGGCGACCGGCCGCACCCCCGGGGCTGGGGCACCTTCCCCCGCTACCTGGGCCACTACGTGCGCGAACTCGGCATCCTCAGCCTGGAGGAGTGCGTCCGCCACCTGACCTCGCGCCCCGCCCAACGGCTCGGCCTCACCGACCGGGGGTCCATCCAGCTCGGCGCCGTCGCCGACCTCGTCGTGTTCGACCCCGACACCGTGGACGCCCGGGCCACCTACGAGGACCCGCGCCGCACCCCGGTGGGCGTCGAACACGTCATGCTCGCCGGTGAGTTCACCCTCCGGGACGGCAGGCGCACCGACCGCCTGCCCGGCCGGTCGATTCGCAGGAGCCGCCGATGAGCGGGATCGACGCGGTCTGCGTCGGCGAGACCATGGCCGTGCTCACCTCACCCGAGGCCCTGGCGGAGGGGAGTCGGCTGAGCGTGGGCACCGGCGGGGCGGAGTCGAACACCGCCGTGGCGCTGGCCCGGCTCGGACACCGCGCCGCCTGGGTGAGCCGGGTCGGCGACGACCCCTTCGGCCGGATCGTCACCGGCGCCGTCGCCCGCAGCGGGGTCGACGTGCGCGGGGTGGAGGTGGACCCCGAACACCCCACCGGCCTGTACGTGAAGGACACCGCACCCGGAGGGGCGGGGGTCCTGTACTACCGGCGGGGGTCGGCGGCCTCGACGATGTCCGCCGCGGACGCGGAGAAGGTGTGGTCCCGGGGTCCTCGACTGGTGCACCTGTCCGGGATCACCCCGGCGCTGTCCGCCCGCTGCGCCACCCTGGTCGAGTACCTGCTCGACCGGCGCTCCGGCAACGGCGCGCTGCGTTCCTTCGACGTCAACCACCGGCCCGCCCTGTGGGCCGCACGCGAGGCCGGGCCGGTGCTGCTGGACCTGGCGCGCCGGGCCGACGTGGTGTTCGTCGGCCGTGACGAGGCCGAACGCCTGTGGGGCACCCCCGCCGCGGAGGACGTCCGCGCGGTCCTTCCGGAGGTGCCGACCCTGGTGGTCAAGGACGCCGCGCACGGGGCGACGTGCTTCGACGGGGCGGAGACGGTCTTCGTGCCCGCTCCGCCGGTCGAGGTCGTGGAGGAGGTCGGTGCGGGCGACGCCTTCGCCGCCGGGTACCTGTCCGGCCTGCTGAAGGGCCTGCCCGCCGACCGCCGCCTCGCTCTGGGCCACGCGGCCGCGGGCGAGGTCCTCCGTTCGCGCGGCGACACCCTCGAGAGCGTGCCCCGGGAACCGGGGCTCTGAGGGCGGGAAACAGGCACCGTGTCCGCGCCGGCGGCCGCGGGCCGGTTCAGCCGATGACGATGGCCCCGGCCAGGACCGGGGTGCCGAAGCGCACGGAGCCGTTCCCGGAGGCCAGGGTGCGGCTGCCCTGACAGCTGGTGCCCGCGAAGAGGGCGAACCGGGACTCGCCGTCGATCTCGACGACCCCGCCCTGGCCGGTCTCCAGGACGCGGCAGCCGCCGTTCTCCACGGTCTGCTCGTGTCCGGACTCGAAGGTGACGCGGACCGGCGCGGTCTCCTCCTCCTTGCTCGACATCCCCGAGATGGCTCCGGCGATGGTGGCGGACATGGTGGCAAGGTTCGCAGGGCGGATCGGCACGGGATTCCCCTCTTCACCGGGCTCACACGAGCCCTCAAGACACAGGTACTCAGGACGCGGCCGGGCGCAGAAGGCGCCGCCGAGTACGGAGTTGGCTACTCTGTGTCATTTAGCTACAGGATCACGTGAATGGAGGGGACCGGCGGCGGAGTGTCGGCGGATTTCTCCCTGGGGTGAACGGGGACTTTGTCGGCTTGGTGCCGTCTGGGTACGATCGGTTCCACCGGACGGGGAGGGAGGACGCGCGTGCAGTACCTGCTGCCGTTCCTGGAGTTCCTCACCTTCGGTTTCCTGCCCGCCGACCTTCCGCTGCCCGGCATGCCGGGCGGGGCCCTGACCCTCCTGGTCGTGGCGGTCGGCGCGGCCCTGGCCTGGATGGCCCTGCGCGGCACGGCCCCGTGGCCGGTCGGTGACACCGCCACCGGCACGGCGCACGCGATGCGCCGCAGATCGAGGAAGCTTCCGGTCCTCACCCTGTGTGACCCCGACGCGGCGGGCAGACCGCGTCCCAGGGCACCGGGAGCGGCCCTTCCGGCCGCTCGCTGACCCGCGCTCCGGGGCGGTGTCCCACGACACGCCCCCGCCGCGCCGCGGCTCCGAGCGGCCCGACGTCTGAACACCCCATCCGGACGAAGGGCCTCACCTTGTACACCCTCGGGCCGATCGCGGCCGCCATCAACCTGCTCTCCGCTGTTCTCGCCGCACTGACCGGCATACTCACCCCGCTCACCGGAGCCCTGGCCGCCGGGCTGGCGGTCCTCGCGCTGACCGTCGCCGTCCGGCTCCTCCTGCTGCCGTTGGGGGTGGCCCAGGTGCGGGCGGAGAAGCAGCGCGCCCGGCTCGCGCCCCGGCTGGCCGAGATCTCCGAACGCCACGGGGGGAACCCGGAACGGATGGTCGCCGAACAGCGCAGGGTCTACGTCGAGGCGGGAACCTCCCCGCTGGCCGGCTGCCTGCCGGGGCTGGCTCAGATCCCGCTGGTCATCGCCCTGTACGGGCTGTTCGTCGGTGCCGGCGCCGGTGAGGAGCCGCTGCTCGCGCACACCTTCGGCGGCGTCGAGCTGGGCTCCACCCTCGTCTCCAGCGCCGAAGGAGTCCTCGTCGCACCCGTCTTCGCCGTACTCCTCGCGCTGCTGGCCCTGGTGGCCTGGGCCAACCGCCGTTACGTGGTCCTGCCGATGACGAGGAACGGCCCGGTGCGGTCCCCGATGCTCGGGGCGCTGTCCTACATGCCGTTCACGACGGTCGCCGTCGCCGTGTTCGTACCGTTGGCGGCCGGGCTCTACCTGTTCGCCTCGACCGCCTGGGCGCTCGCGGAGAAGGTCGTCCTGCGCCGGGTCCTGCCGGACTGAGTTCCGGTGCCTCTCCGGCCCCGTGCGCCCCGCGCGCCGACACCGGGACCCGGGGCCGGGCCCCTAGAACTCGACGGTCACGCAGGCCAGGCGGTCGCCCGCGCTGCCCGCGTGGCCCTCGTGGGTGGCGGTGTGCTCGTCGTGCAGGACCAGGGACTGCGCCTCGCCCTCGCGGAACTCCCAGTCGACGGTGGCGGTGACGAAGGCGTTTCCGCTGTCGTCGGTGGTCATGTCCAGCCAGACCTCGTTCTCGGGGTTGGCGTACTCGGGGTCGCTGGAGGGCTCGCCCTCCGCGGCCTCGGGGTCGGCCTCGTTCTGGTAGTGCGGTCCGGCGTCGCCGGGGTCGTCGCCGCACCTGTCGGTGTGCACGTGGGCGCCGAAGTCCCGGTCCGCCTCCAGACCGGTCCCGGTGAACTGTACGAAGGTGGAGCCCTCCTGGACACGGACCTGGACGTCCGCGGTGGCGCCCTCGGGGACGGCGGTCTCGTCGTAGGTGACCGCCCCGGCGCCCTGCCCCGGGGGGAGGAAGGTCGAGGCGGTCACGCTCGGGGCGGTGGTGGGCTGGGCCGCAGGGCTGTCCGTGGCGGCCGATCCGTCGTTGGTGGAGGGTGTTCCCTGGGCGCAGCCGGTGGCGAGAAGGGCGGTCAGGGCCAGACCGGCGGCCGTTGGCGTAATGCGCATCTCGGGACTCCCGGGTGTTTGTTGCTGTGGATGCCCGCAACGTTACCCAAAGTGTGTGTCAGATAACTACGGGTGCGAGAACTGTGGTGTGGCCGGAGGGTCGAAGGGGTCCCTGAGCGTGAACGCATCGGGGCCGGGGCCCTTGGCGCGCAGGGTTTCCAGGCGCTGTCCGCCCTCCTCCGGTGTGGGGACGGTACCAGCAGGAATCCACCACAGCGCCAGATGGGCGCCGGAGAACCGGTGGAACCAGTCCCTGCGCTGGCGCAACAGCTCCAGGTGCTCGGTCCGGTAGGTGAAATCCCACAGCGACTCCACCGTCTCCCACACCGAGAGGTTCACCAGGACCTCGGTGCCGAACGGCCGCATCTTCGTCGCGTCCGGCTCCCCCTCCTCGACCAGCCGCCACACGAAGCCGGGGGAGCGGTCGGCCAGGGCGTTGACCGGTTCGAGGAGATCGGTGAACCCCGACATCGAGGGTTGGTCCAGGGGCTCCTTGAGCAGGCCGACGTTGATCTGGGCGAGATGGAACGAGGGGTGGGGTGAGGGGGTGCTCATGGGGTCAGGACACCATGACCCCGGTTTCTATGTCAAGAATCATTGTTTTTGGAAATGACCACGCAGCACCGACCGGATTCCGGGGCCAGCCGGGCCTCGGCGGCCTCCTCCCCCCGGGCCTCGGCGCGGGCGGCGAGCATGCCCCGCACCAGTTCCAGGTTGAGTCCGCAGGCCAGCGGCGGGAAGTCCCGGGCCAGCCGGTGGAACGGGCAGTTGCGCAGCCGGAACCCGGACCCGTCCGCCTCCCCCTCGGGGCCGGCCTCGGGCTCGTAACCCCGCGTACGCAGCAGTTCCAGCACCGACCCCGCCTCGGTGGCCGCGCCGATCCGCCGTCCCTCCTCCCGGGCCGCCGCGTGCAGGGACTCCTCCGCACCGTGCCGTTCCACCGCCTCGGCCAGCACCCGGGCGGCCAGTTCGTAGTCGCGTGGCGGCAACTGGATCGAGACCTCGTGCACCGAACGCCGGTACAGCTTGGCCGGCCGGCCCGACCCCGGCCCCTCGCGGCCGCTCACCTTGCGCCGGACCACCTCCAGCAGGCCCGCCTCCGCCAGCCGGTCCAGGTGGTGTGCGGCCAGCGTGCGCTGGATTCCGAGCGCCTCTGCGGCCTGGCCCCGCCCGACCTCCTCCCCCGAGTCCGCGACGTAGTTGTACAGCCTGCGCCGCAGGGGGTCGCCGAGGGCCCGGGCGGCGTCGATCGTGGAGTCGTCCATGTCCCCATTGTGCTCCGGGAGAGCCCGGCCCCCGCCGGGATGGCAGACTGGTGCGGCCCACCACGACCCCTGCTGAACAGGCGACATGCGAACGATCAGACGCGGCGGCGAACACGAGACCGAGATCAGGAAGTCCCGGTTCATCTGTGCCATGGCCAGAGTGGACAGTGAGGACGCCGCCCGCGCGTTCATCGCCGCGCGCCGCAAGGAGCACTGGGGCGCCAACCACAACTGCACCGCCTACGTGCTGGGCGACGACGGCGCGGTGCAGCGCTCCAGCGACGACGGAGAACCCGCCGGGACCGCGGGTGTTCCCATGCTGGAGGTACTGCGCCACCGCAGGATCACCGACACCGTCGCCGTGGTCACCCGCTACTTCGGCGGGACCAAACTCGGGGCGGGCGGCCTCATCCGCGCCTACGGGAACTCGGTGTCCGCCGCGGTCGAGGAGTTCGGGCTGCTGGAGCGCCGTCAACTGCTGGTGGTGGACGTGTTCGCCGACTACGTCCTGGGCGGGCGGCTGGAGAGCGACCTGCGCGACTCCTCCCTCACAGTCCGGGAGGTCGCCTACGAGGACCGGGTCCGCATCGAGGTGGCGCTCCCCGAGGCCGACCTGCCCGGCTTCGAGATCCGGTTGGCCGAGCTGACCGGCGGCAGGGCAGCCTTCGAGGTGAGGGGCACCACGGTCGTCGAGGTGGAACCAGAAACCGGCCCCTGAAAGCGCGGGTGGCGCGTACACAGAGCGGTAACGAGTGGTCGGCCCTGTGTACCCACCCGACCGTTTCCCGGCTTAGGATTTGCCGTGAACGTCATCGTTTCGTGGGGAGAGACCGTCAATGCGCAGCTCACGCGTGCCCCAGGCCCTGACCTGTGGCCTTGCGGTGCTGCTGGTCGCGGGGTGCACCGAGGACCCCGAACCGCCCGCACCCGCTCCCGAGGAGGAGCCCTCCCCGGTCCCCACCTCCTTCGCGGGCGAGGCACCCCCCGGCATCGAGGGCGACGTCCTGCGCTACCTGCACGGTGACGGAGCCGAGGTCCACGACCTCCTCGACGACCCCCTGGGCGTGCGCATCAGCCCCGTCGGCGGGGCCTTCCTGATCAGCTCCGGAGGCGAGGACCGCCACCTGCTGCACGACGCGGCCACCGGCGAGACCCTCTGGGAGGGGCAGGCGCGCTTCCGCGGGTTCGACGTCGACTCGGCGGGTGAGACCGTCCTGCTCATGGCGGACGGTGACGGCGCCCCCTTCGCCCTGGGAGCGGACGGTGAGACCCGCTGGGAGCCGGACGAACCCGGTGACGCCTACCTCGACGGGGTGGCGGTGCGCCGCCCGGCCGAGTGGAGCACGGAGGAGCCCTACGGCGACTACTCCGTCCTGGACACCGACGGCGGCGAGTTGTGGTCCTACACCTTCGAGCCGGAGCCGGAGCCGGAGCCGGAGGAGGACGAGGACGAGGGGGACCCGGAGGCCCCGGAGGGCACCGGCACCGAAGAGGACACCGGGGCCGAGGAGCCCGAGGAGGACGCGGACGAAGCCGGCCAGGAGGCCGGGCGCCTCGGTGTTCCGGTGGCAGTCTGGGACGACACCGTGCTGCTGGACTCCGGCGATTCGGCCCTGCACGCCCACTCCCTGGACCCCGAGGAGGCCGGAGAGCACCTGTGGTCCGCGAGCGCGGACGACGAGGAGCTGGACCTGCCCGCCACCGCGCCGGTCTCGGTACCGCAGGTCCTCGGTGTCTTCCGGGCGCCCGAACCCGAGGGTGAAGAGGCCGAGGAGGAGGACGGTGAGGGGGACGGGGCCGGACCGGACGTGGTCCTGCTGCGCTGGGCCCAGCCCGAGGCGCCCTCGATCCTGTCCGCGCACGACGCCGCCGACGGCACCCCGCTGTGGACCCTGGAGGAGGCGGGGACCAACCCGGTCTCCCGGAAGTTCGACGAGGCCGGGGCTCCGGGCAGCCTCTACGACACCGACACCGCGACCCTGCTGCTGCCGCAGGCCAGCGGTGAGGCCACGTTCGTCGCCGTGGACCTGGTCGCGGGCGAGGTCCGCTGGGGTCTGGAGGAGGAGGCCGGTTCGATCTCACCGGCCTTCGCGCACGGCGGCCTGATCTACGGAGACCTGCGCTCCAACGAGGAGGGCGACCCGCAGTTGGTGCTGGACGCCGAGACCATGGACGTGGTCGGTGAGGACCTCTCCGCGTACGTGGAGGCGGTCACCGACACCGGGCACGCCATCCTCGTCCAGGACCGCCAGCGGTTCGTCTTCGGCCCCGAGCCCGAGCCGGAGGAAGAGGACAGCGGGGACGCGGAGGAGCGCACTGACGGCTCCGAGCCCCCCGAGGACGGCGTCCCCTCCGACGACGCCAGCTGACGGCCCCACCAACACGTCGATCGGCCCCTCCCCCAGATCACACGAGGGTCGCGCTCCGGTGAACACCCGTCGTCCGTCCGGCGGGCCCCACGGGCGCGCCATGGGTGATCGGTGGCACATTCCTCCTCCCCGGTTCCCCCCGGAAACCGGGATGGCCTGTGGAAACCCACCCCGCCGCAGAAGTCGTGTCTTTTGGCACCGGACGCGTGAGAACCAAGGGACGTCCAGCGATGTCCCATGGAGGTGTGTACCGGAAGACAGGTTCCCTTCGCGGAATCTTCCCCCCGCCTCCCGGAGGTTTTCGATGGCTGCTGAGGGTAGTTCCGAAAGGCCGGACAGCCCTGAGTTCCACGACTTGTTTCTGGCGCACTTCGACACACTCGTCGCCTTCCTCATGGCCCGCACGGACGTCGGACGACACGGCGCCGAGGACCTGGCCCAGGAGGTGATGGTCCGCGCCTGGAGGTCGTGGCCCAAGCTGGTCGGAGACGTCCAGGACCTCGGTCCCTGGTTGCGCACAGTCGCCAGGCGCCTGGCGATCGACACCAACCGGGCCCGCCGCGCCCGCCCCGAGGAGATCCTGTGTGACACGTCCTCGAACCTCGCGGAGCGGGCCGTGGCCGAGGAACACGACAGGTACGTGTTGGACCGCGTCACCGCCCGCGCGGTGATGGGTCTCCTCGGTCCCCGGCACCGACAGGTGATCGAGCTCTACTACCTGCGCGACCTCGACATCCGGACGATCTCCCGGTACCTCTCGGTACCGGAGGGCACCGTCAAATCCCGGCTGCACCACGCCGTCCGCCTGATGCGACGCCAGAGCTGGCGCGAACTGCGCGGCACGCTCTCCGGGTAAGCCGTGGGATCCCAATCCCGCCGGGAGTTTTACCGGCGTCCCGCGGGTCCGCTCTGCCCCGCAGCCTGCGGGGGCCGCCCTGGCCGGGGCCGGGAAGCATGATCGCCTGCGGCTCTCCTCGGATCACGTCGTCCCGGATCGCCGCGCCTACCCCGCTCATTCTGGTCCCGTGCCTTGTCCCTTACGGTCGAGTCGCGCGGCCGCTGCCCGCTCAGCCTGACCGCTCGCTTGCGCTCTCGCGCCCGTGAACTGCGCAACGTGACCGTCACCCCCAGCGGGCCGGTGTCCATGACGCCGTCCTCAGTCACGGTCCAGTGCCAGTGCGCGTACCTGGACTCCCCCTGCGCCAGGACCAGCGTGTCCTCGGGCAGGAGCGGCAACACGTCCTCGTCCTCGCTCCGCAGCGGGCGCGGGAGCAGCACCACCCGGCGGATCTCGCGGAGGCCGGACCGCCCGCTCATGGGTGCGGGTTCCAGGCCCGGGGGCGGCGTGAGGTCCTTGCGCAGGGCCGCACGCAACGGCTCGCCGCGTTCCAGCTCCCGCACCCCCAGCCCGCATTCGCGTAGCCCGTCGGCGGCTATCTCCAGCGCCTCCACTGCTGTCCTCTGGTGTCCGCCGATCGTCAGCAGCCCTTTCAGCCGCATGAAGTCCACGAAGACCTGCTCGCCCCCAACGGGGCGCTCGATGATGCCCATGCTGACGAGGAGACCTTGGGTGACCAGGCCCAGGCCGGTGTGGGTGGTGGTGTTGAACCGCACGGCCGAGGTCGCGGACTTGCTTCGGGAGTGCCGCCACACCGTCGGTCGCAGAACCCGCCAGGAAGCGGCCGGGGGTGTGGAGTTCGCGGGGACCAGAACGGTGATCATCCGAGGCGCGGTGAACACCGCCACCGGTCGCGCGGGGACCTCAGCCGGGGCGCTCAGAAGTTCAGCGAAGGCGATGTTGGCCCGCTTGGCAGCGCCCCGGTCCGCAGCGATCACGTCCGAGGCGTCTCTGCGGCGCCGTTCGCGCCGCAGAGTCCTGACGAAACGGGGCGGTTTCGGGACCCGCCAGGGCAGGGCGGCGATCCTCCGGAAGGGCCACGAGACACCACGCAGGATGGGTTGCCAGAACAGCGCGAAGACGGTCAGGGTCACCAGCACGGACAGACCGATGGCCAGGTACTTGGGGTTGATGTTCGGCCGGGTGGAGCCCGGAGTGAAGAAACCGCCCGAGGCCTCCTCGCTCGGTTCCGCCGTCGGAGACGGTGACTCCGAGGGCTCCTCCTCCGGCTTAGGGGGCGGGGCAGGCGGGGCTGGCGGGGTCGACCCCTGCGCCAGCGCCGCGTCCACGGCCGCCACACACAACGGGTCCTGCCCTTCCAGAACCCCTTCTCCCGCAGCGTCCCACGGCATGATCAGGTGCCAGCCCGGCCGTAGCTCCTGGTCACTGGTGAGGGCGCCGCCGTCCGGCTGGACACGGCCCTGGGTGTACTCGTAGATCTCCGATGCCCGGACGGGGTCTCCCAGGACCGTCTCGGCGATCTCGAACAACCCGCCCGAGGCTTCCGGGACCGTGTAGTAGATGAGGGTCGGGCAGTTGGCGTAGGGGTCGACCGGTACGGGTTCGGCGGAGGCTGGGGCCGCGGGCCACAACAATGGCGAAGAGAGCATCACGATGCCCGTCACCACCGCCCCGAACCGCAGTCTTGCTCTTCTTGTCACTCCGCCGCTCCCGTATCGTGCCCCGAGCCTCCACGCCCTGTTGGAGAGTACGTGTGTGAGTTTGCCAGGGTTCATCCGGCCTCGATGGCCGTGCCATGTTTTTCATTGAACTCGAGAGCTTTGACCGCCGTACTCCATACCGGACGGGTCGAGGGCCGCGAGGCGGTATGCGGCCGTGCGCGTGCCGGGAAGCCAGCGGGACAAGGAGAGCGAGAAACGACGTGAGCGACACTGACCGTTCCGGGGATTGGGACTGGTTCACGCTGGTGGGCGAGAAGTCGGACCCGGTGCCGTGGACCTTCATCCCGGCAAACTCGCTCCGTTTCCACTACCAGCAGCTGGCTGAGGCCTGTGAGGAAGCCTCCGAGGACGTGAGAGCCGTCAAGTCGGGCGATATCGGCAAGGGCGAGACGGTGGACGCGCTTCAGGATCTCGTCGGCCAGCTGCCGAAGCTGCTCGATGACGCCGCTGAGTCCTTCGGTCAGGCAGCCGACGCGTTCGACAAGTGGAGCGAGCTCGTGGAGAGGCTCCGTCCCGCCACCGAGCAGCTGGTGATCAATGCCCAAGCTGCCTATGACGAGCTCGAGGACAAGGACGACTGGGAGAAGGAGAATCTCAGGGACCTCTACTTCGATGAGATGGCGGGCTACCGCACCGAGCTCGACACCGTCGAGACGGAGGTCATCAGTGAGCTCAACGAGCTGCTGAGAGGCGGCTTGGAGAAAGCCTGGGACCTGTGGAACAACATCGTCGAGTGGACCGAGGACAACCCGATCATCTATGCGGTCGTCATGGTCGCGGTGGGGATCGTCGCCGTCTTCGTTCCCGTGATCGGTATCGCCCTGGCGCTGGCCGCGCTGGCCGTCACCCTCACCTCCCTGCACCGCAAGGACAAACTCGGGTGGAACATGGAGGCGATCACCATGATCGCCCTGGACCTCGTCTCGCTGATCCCCGGTGCCGCGGTCATCAAGGGGGGAGCCATGCTGGGGATGGGCGCCTCCTTCCTCGCCCGGAACTCCGGCCGTGCCGGTGCCGCGATCAACGGAGCGGCGAACTCCCTGCGGGCCAGCACCGCCGGAACGACCATCAGCAACGTGGTGAGCAGCGCCAGTACGACGCGCGCGGCCATCAACCAGGGAACCT
The DNA here is from genome assembly GCF_014651695.1 of Nocardiopsis terrae. Lineage (GTDB taxonomy): Bacteria > Actinomycetota > Actinomycetes > Streptosporangiales > Streptosporangiaceae > Nocardiopsis > Nocardiopsis terrae. The sequence goes on along the minus strand of NZ_BMXJ01000009.1, from coordinate 124,798 downwards.
GGCGCGGTAGCTCGGGCGCGAGCCTGGCCGCTGACATCGGACTGAGTTCGGCACGTGAGGCGACGCTGAGCACCGCCGCCGACGTCACGATCCAGGTGGCGTCCGGGCAGGACATCAGCGCGCAGAGCCTGGCGCAGTCCGCGCTCATGGGAGCGGCCACGGGCGCCCCCGGCGGTGCTGTTGGCGCGATGCACGACCACAACGCGTTCTCCGCCATGGGGGGCGACGGCAGCCTCACCGGCACCGAAACCAACATCTCCTCACCGACGGGAGACACCGCGAGCTCCACGATGGGGGCCAACGACATTGCCCCGGACAGCTCTTCACCTGCCGCAGCTCAGGGCGACGCAGGTGGTGTGACGTCGGACTTCAGCGGGGACGGGGGCGGCACCTTCTCGTCCGGCGACGGTGTGACGACCACGATCAGTGCTTCCGGGGGTGAGGGCGCGAACTTCGGTGCGGCCGGTGACGGCGGTGGAAACCCACCAGCTGCCGGAGACCGGGGGGACACGGTACCCACGTTCACCGCCGACCCCCCGACACCCGCTGCTGACTTCTCGGCTCCGGCCTCGGACACCCCCGCCCCGGCGCAGGGTTCGGTTCAGGGGCCGGACTCCGCCACTACCGACCTGCCCGCTGCCGAGGGGCCGGGTGCCCCCGCCGACGCTTCGTCTGGTCCTGAGGCAACGACGCCCCGTGGGGACACGGAGTCCGCTCCGGCGTCCGATCCGGTCGCCCCCCGGGAGAGCAACGGAGACGGGCCCGCCCCACAGCGTGAGGGTGACCCGGCCGGCGAGGGCGGTCCTCGAGCCGGTACCGCCACCCAGGCAGCCAGGACCTCCACCGGGGACGGGACCGACGTGTCCACCCGGTTCGACGGTGACGGCAACGTCGTGGACACGACCATCAACACGGGCAACCCCCGGGAGGGCACCGGTACGGAGTTCACTCACGATCCGAACAGCGGAACCACCCGGATCGAGACCAGCGACGGTCTGCCCCAGAACGCCCCGGAGAGCGCGGACTCCCCCAACGGTCGAGTCGAGACCATCCACACCACACACACCAGTGTCACGGACAGCGGGACCAGCAGCCGGGGTGAGTACGGGGACATAGGGTTCACCCGGACCGACGACGGGACCTTCGAGGCCCGCTTCCAGGGTGAGGACCTTCGGGTCTCCTTCCCGAACGCGGGAGAGGCCGTGGTCGGCACCTCCGACGGAGGCAGCGTGCCGGTGCGTTCCGAGGACGGCGGTGTGCGTGTCGGCGACGACACTGGTGGTGTGGTGATCAGACAGGGCGGCGACCCGGGAATCGAACTGCCCACGACTGACGGCCTCCCCGACCTCAGCCTCAGCTCCAGCGACCAGGCCGTCAGCGTCGCCGCGGCGGCTGGCGCGGTCACCGCTGTGCGCACGTCGGGTGGCACCGACATCCGCAACGGCCAGGGCGCCCGTGTGAACAGGCCCGACGATGCGGGCAAGCCCACGACCATCCGCCCGGACGGCTCGCGACCGACCACTCTCACCACGGATCGCGGTACCGGCATCACCCTCGGGGCAGAGGGCGGAAACACCACCGTCCACGACCCCGTCGGTGGACGCTCCACCCAGTTCGGTGACTCCCACTACCGTGTCGGCAGCGCCGACGGCAGCCACCGTTTCGACGCGGTGAACCGCCATGTCACCGCCGAGACCACCGGAAGTCAGGGGACCGCCGGGACCGACCGGGTGGAGATCGGCGGCAAGCCCGGGACAGACGGGGCCGGCATCCGCCTGAACGCCGACACCAACGGTAACGTCGGCGGGCACACCGGCGGTACCGACTTCGGGATCTCCCCGGAGACCGGTACCACCGCCGTCCACGGCGACACCACCCTGACCAGTTCACCGGATGGGCGGACCACCCTGGGAGACGTGCGGGTCGAGCCCGACGGCACCGTTCACCACCCGGACTTCACGCTTCACCCGGACGGCAGCAGCGCGGTCCGGGACCCCGACGGCGGGTCCACGGACCATCCCCCCGCCAGTGAGGCGGGAACCCGTCTGGAGAGCCGTGGGGCGGAGGTGAGTACCCAGCCGGACCCGGCGGGAGGCACTCGTACCTCGGTGCGCAGCGAAGGATGGACCTTCGTCAGGAACGGGGACGGCAGTACCCAGATCCGCCCGCCCGAGGACGCGGACGGTACGTCGGTCACCATCTCCCGGACCCGGGACGGCCAGGTGGAGGTGGTCGCTGGCGGGTACAGCGCCAGAGTCGCTGGCGGTGAGGCCGTCGCGAGCTCTCCGGACTCCTTGAACGTCACCGCCTCCGAGCGCGGCGGACAGGCACAGGACGGTACACACGTCACCCGCGTCGGGCCGGACGGCGACGGTCAGACCCGCAGTACCGACCCGGATGGTGCCGTCCTCGCCTCCCATACGGACGGGCAGGGGCAGATCGCGCTTCCCGACGGGATCACGGTGACCCACACGCCCGAAGGCGGCAGCGCCCGACTGGCACCGGACAGCACGTCCGGGGTTGTCTCGGGCGATACCGTGATCCGTCAGGACCCCGACAGCGGGGTGCGGGTCGAGCCCGACGGCCCCGACGCGCCCTGGCGGGTGGAGGCGGGCAACGACGGTGTGGTCCGGGCTGACAGCGGAGCGGACACCCGGATCGAGTCGCGTCCGGACGGGTCCGCGCAGGCCCGCTCCAGTCACGGGGGGCGTCCCTTCCACACGGAGGTCGGCGTCCGCGGCGACGTCCGCACCACCGATGTCCGGGACGGGACGAGCTATCTTCCGTTCCGGGGAGGAGCCGAGGTCCGGGGCTCCGACGGCAACGCCGCGGTCCGGATCAACGACCACACGACCCGGGTCGTCCCCGCCTCCGGGCGGCCCCAGAGCGTCGACTTCGCTCCGGACGGTTCGGTCGAGCAGATCCGGGTGAACGGCGGGGGACGCGGTCAGCCCGTGCACACCCCGGACGGGAGGGTCACCGTACAGGGTGACTCCACGAGCACTGTCTCGGGCCCGGACGGTATCCGGCACAGCCAGAACAACAACCGGTCCAACGTCACGGTCGGCGAGACCACCACGATTCAGCGGAACCCGTTCTTCGGCTCCGGGAGTACCACCACGCACGGTGGGTCCCCCGACGCTCTGGTCAACGTCGCGCACGACGGAAGCCAGCAGTCGTTCGACGCGGGTGGTGCCACCAGCCAGAGTCTGACGGAGAGCGGTACCGGGAGCGGGCGGTCGCCGCGCAGCACCCGGGCCGAGGTCACCCGGACGGGGGAGACCACCAGGGTCGAGCAGGTCTACTCCCGGGTCGACGATCCGCGCGGTCCGGTCACCGGGCCGACCATGACCCGCGACACCGGGACGGACACCAGCACGGTCAGCCACGGTGGCTACGAGGTCGCTCAGCGCCCGGGGGCCGAAGGCGGCCGCGACGTCACCGTCCGTACCGGGGATTCGCTGCCGGAGGTGACCTGTCTCGACAACGGCACGGCCATCGTCAGGAGCGACGAACTGAGCGTGCGGAGCAACCCGGTGGCGGACGATGGTCCGACCGTGAAGGTTGAGCCCGCCAAGGGTGATGAGAACCCGATCACCGTGGAGAGGAGCTCGGACGGGACGATCACGGTCAGGGAGGGAGACAAGACCGTGGTCCAGCAGAAGCCGGGCGAGAAGCCGGTCATCGGAGAGGGCGAGTGGAAGCCCGGGACGGACACCACCCCCACCGGGGCGCGGGTCGAGACGTTCGCGGACCAGAGCGTCACGCTCAGAAGGACGGACGGTGACGGAACTGTCAGCACGACCGTGCGCCCCGACGGAGGCTTCTCCTACCGCTCCCCGTCCAACGCCCACCAGGTGAACGTCTCGCCCAACGGTCTGCCGACCCACGTGAACAACCGGCCCAACGGCGACACGTCCACCACCACGCAGTTCGGCAACGGGACGATCGACATCCAGAGCCGTGACATGGGGCCGCGGTCCGCTGACGGGGAGACCCAGACGACGCACAGCACCACCAGAATCGGAACGGACGGTTCGGTGGAGAGTCGGATCCGGCGTCCCAACACCTCCCCGGACCACGGTCCGCTTCCGGAGAGCTGGACCGTGGGTGTGGACTCCCACGGACAGGCGACGACTGTGAACAACCGCACCTGGACGGAGGCTCCACTGCGGCTGAACGAGCACGGAAGCCTCCGTGAGATCCGAACTCCTGCGGAGGCGACCCACGGGGACAAGAAGCCGAGCTCCTTGCCGTGGATCCACAGTAGGGAGGATCTGAGGGTGATCGCTGAAAACATGCGTTGGGAGGTAGTGAAGTCCTTTGCGAATGTTGCCGGTGGCTTCATCGCCACCCCCGTGGTGCAGGAATTCAGCGAGCACGTCCTCGGTATGGAGGAGGACGAGATCGCTCCCGACGCCAGTCTCGAAATGGCGTTCGCGCAAATTGCCACCGCTCTCCCGAAGGGCTCCGCAGACGAGGCCTACACCGGAACGGCGGGCCTTCCGGAGTTCGGTCCGGGACAGATCCCGTGGAGGTTCGCCTCGGAGTTCGGGCACCAGGCAATGCGGAACCGCCTCGTCGAACTGTGGGAGCAGGGCGAATCCCCGGAGGAGCACACGATCGAGGCGCAGATCTCCGAGAGTATAGCTACGGATCTGGGTGAAACGGCTGAGGAGGAGGCGGCAAATTAGAGACTTTCCCTTTCTGGTCTTTTCTTCTTCTGCGGGGTGTCGTCTGCCGGCTCGGGATCTTTGTTCCCCGAATTCTCGCATTGGCTTTCTTGGACATTCTTTAAGAATGATTATCTGATGCCGCCCTGGTGGCCGAGGGGTTTCCGGGGGTCGTTGCTGGTTCTGGTGGTTGCGGTGCGGAGATGATTGAGGGGATCCGGCTTATGGGGGGTTGCCAGAGCCGTCGGATCCGCTTCGTTCATCGAAACATCACCGGCCAGATCAACGAGATCGGTGATTTCGAGAGGCGGGTGGGCGCTTCCTCCGCCGCCACGGGGCTCAGGAGGTGGTCTGGCCTGTCGGCGGGTGAGTCTCCTGTAAAGGTGTGCGTGGTCGAGGTGCAGGTGGACGGGATCGTCGAAAAGGATCTGGTGTGAGTGGGTGGGGATGGTGAAGGGAAAAGGGGTCCTCTATCTCCTGGGGTGTTTTTCTTGATTGGCAGGGTTCCGTGTACTGGTTGAGGTTTTTCGCTAGGACATTCGTTTTTGCGTTGGTGTTGTTGGTTGCGCTCGGTTATCTGTATCTTTTTGCCAATCCTCAGGTGATGCCGCCCTGGATGGTTCATGTGAATGATTCCGGGGGGATGCGTTTTCAGTGGTGGGCGCATGTTCTGATGGGTCTGGTCGGGGCGGGTTTCTATTTTCTTCTGCGGTTGGTGGGTGATCCTGGTGCGGGTTCTCTGAATAACTGGAAGGCGATTTATGGGTCTGCGAGGCGTTTGGTTCCGGAGAAGTCTCCTTGGGTTGCCGAGGTGTTGGTGAAGTTGGATCGCGCGCATGGGTTGGGTTATATGCGGAGGCGGCCCAGGAGCTTCCGGAGGAGGCGGGAAATCGTTGCTGGTTTTGATGACTACGGTGCGGAGATGATTGAGAGGATCCGGCTTATGAGGGGTAGTCAGAGCCATCGGATCCGCTTCGTTCATCGAAACATCACCAGCCAGATCAACGAGATCGGTGATTTCGAGAGGCGGGTGGACCGCTTCCTCCGCCGCCACGGGGATCAGCAGGAGGCGGACTGACGCGCCCCGGGCACGTTCCGCTATCGTGACCCTCCTGCGTCGTATGTACGCTTTTGCCCCACGCCCCTTGTGACCGAGAGCAGTGGAGACGCCCCCCATGGCTGATATCGAGATCGACACCGACGTCCTCGCTGAGATCCAGTCCGCCTTCAGCAGCATCGAGGGTCGCTTCGGTGACAGGCACACCGAGAACGCGGAGGAGTACGCGAGCCGGGTCGGACCCGCTGAACTGTGCTCCGTGGCGGGAGAGTACGTGACCGACAGCTCCGCCCACTTCGACCGCATGGCCAAGAACATGCGTGAGCTGTCCGAAGCGATCGACCCCGTTATCGAGTCCTTCGAGACCCAGGACGAGGACATGGGGCTCTCTCTCAGCGAGTCCGGGAACACCGGCCACGGTGGCGGGCCCACACCGGTCTGAACGGGAAAAGGGACATGGCCTACCAGTTCGAGGACAACACCACGACCGAGGTCGTGTTCGACATTCGGATACCGGAGGACTGGACGCACTACGACCTCTCGGCCGACGGGCTCGCCGAGCTACGCTCCAACCTCCTCGGCGTCGCGGCCCAGAACCCCGGCGACAGCGCCCAGGTGGAGGACTTCTTCGTCGAACTGGCCTCGCTCTCCCAGAACTTCACCGACAGCGGGATGCTCAGCGCCGCCGGGGTGATGAAGCTGTACGAGGACGGTCCCTTCATGGCCTCCATAGCCCTGTTCCGCTTCACCTCTCCGAAGTCGCATGACATGGACCCGCTCAAGATGATCGACCACCTCCACTCGTCGGGGGCGACCGAGAGCGAGGGCACCTGGCTGGAGAAGACCGTCGTCGAACTCCCGGACTCCGGGGCCGACAGCTGTGCTCGGGCCCAGGGGGTCACCGACTACGAGTACAGCCCCGACGTCACCCTGCGTTCGGTGGTGATGTACACGGCCTTCCGCGTACCCGGAAGCCGTGCCCGCCTCCTGATCGCTTGCAGCAGCCCCAACGTGAGGGAGCAGGGCGAGGTCCTCAACTTGTTCGACGCCATCACCGGCACCTCCCGCTTCTGGCACCGCGCCCCCGTTCCGGAAATGTGAACCCCGCGGGCCACCGTGTCCGTACTCATGAGTGGAAGCCCCAACCTCCGAACCGAAAGGGACGCACAATGCCCACGTTCCAGGTCAACAGTGACAAGACCGAAGAGACCTCCGGCTCCCTCGCCGCCGACTTCGCGGAGTTCCAGGAGCGGCTCACCAGCATCAAGAGCAAGGTGGACGGCCTGATCAGCGATGGGTACAGCACCCCGGCCGCCGAGAACCACTTCAAGCCCTTCTTCGAAGAGTTCGCCGAGGGCTTCGACTCCGTGAACGAGGGGCTCGACGGCATCAGCAAGTACGTCAAGCAGGTGGGTGACACGTTCACCGAGACCGACGAGAGCCTCGGCCAGGGCCTGCGCTGAGGCCACCGAGCCGTGAGCGACCGGCCCTCCCAGGGGGCCGGTACCACCCCCGCCTGTGACAGGAAAGCCCGACTGTGCGTCTTCTCCTCACCCTGAGCCCGGCCTATCCGCGAGGCGGGCCCATGCCGGTGCTGACCTCGGTCCCCCGCGTGGACGTCATTGTCGACGCCGACCCGGGAGCCACCGCACAGCAGCTCAGCGAGGTAGTCGACCCGCTGGTGCGCCTGGCCCCACGCTTCCCTGACGAACAGGTGCCGCTGTTCCTGGGGGATCAGGTGGTCCCGGCGCACACGCCTCTGGCGGAGGCGGGCCTGCACGACGGTGCGGTGGTGGGGGTCGGGGGACCCGTCGACGTGCGCGATGAACCCCCGGGCGTCATCGAGGTCCGGGTGGTGTCCGGTGAGGCCGCGGGAAGGGTGCACCGGGTCGACCCGGGTGACTACACCGTCGGCGACACCGACGGCTCCGACCTGCCGTTGGAGACCGGGGGCAACTGGGTGAGGATACGGGTGCGCCCCAACGGAACGGTCACCCTGTTGGGGTTCGGCGGGCCGGACGAGGTGACGGTCGAGGACGAGACCGTCCGTGCGGACGACGAATGGGGGCCCGGAGACCAGCTCGTACTGGGCGACCTCATCCTGGAGACCTGGCCCAACGAGCGCCCCGACGCTTCGGTACTGACCTCCGAGGACGGTACGGGGCTCGACTACAACCGGCCGCCCCGCCTGCACCCGGCACCGACCAAGACCAAGTTCCGTCTGCCTACTCCCCCCGAGCCCCCGGACAAGCCGCTCGCCCAGCTCGCGGTCATGATCATGATGCCGCTGCTGCTCGCGATGGGCGGGGCCCTGGTCATGGGCCGGCCCCAGTACATGCTCATCGGGCTGCTGGCTCCGATCTCGGTCCTCTTCATGCAGTTGCTCCAGCGCCGCACGAGCCACGCCCGGTACACCAAACAGCTGACCGAGTTCAATGAGAAGACCGAGAGGGTCGAGGGCGACGCCCGCGATGCCCTGGTCACCGAACAGCGCAGGTTGCGTTCGAACTGCCCGGACCCGGCCCGGGTCCTGCTCCTCGCCACGGGGCCGCGGTCCCGGCTCTGGGAACGCAGGCCCGAGGACGAGGACTTCACCCTGCTCAGGGTCGGCACCGGCACGGTGCCCTCACAGGTGGTGCTCACCGACCCGACGAAGGACGAACACCGCCAGGACGTCACCTGGGACCTGTACGACGTCCCCGTCACCGTCTCGATCAAGGAGCACGGGGTGGTGGGCGTGGCCGGACGGGGGGCCCGTACCCAGGCGCTGGAACGGTGGATGGTGGCCCAGCTCGCGGCTCTACACAGCCCAGCGGAGCTGGAACTCTACCTACTCTCGCTCCGCAAGGAGCACCACCGCTGGGAGTGGACCGGGCGCCTTCCGCACCTGCGGAGCTCCACGCCGAACGTATCGGTGAGCCGGATCGGGGTGGACGCCACCACTTGCGCTCAGCGCATAGCTGAGCTCCTCGCCGTCCTTGAGGCCCGCAGGAAGGCGGCGCGCCGAGCGGCCGAGGAGGAGTCCGACATCGTCGTGGTCCTGGACGGGGCCCGACGGCTGCGTTCCCTGCCCGGGGTGGTCCAACTGCTGCGGGAGGGCCCCGACTTCGGTATCCACGTCCTGTGCCTGGACAACGAGGAACGCCTGCTCCCGGAGGAGTGCCAGGCGGTCGTCAGCTTCACCGACTACGAACTGCGCCTGCGACGTACCAAGTTCGACAACGTCGAGGAGGTTCGACCGGACCTTCCCTCAGAGGAATGGGCGCGTCAGCTCGGGCGCGCACTCGCCCCGGTCCGCGACTCCAGTGTGGCCGAAGAGGGGGCGAGCCTGCCGCGCAGCGCCCGCCTGCTCGACGTCATCGGGTTGGAGCCGCCCACGAGCGACGCCATCGCCGCGCACTGGACCAGTAACGGTCGCAGCACCATCGCGACTCTGGGTGCCGGCCTGGACGGTTCCTTCTCCGTGGACATTCGCCGGGACGGTCCGCACGCCCTGATCGCGGGAACCACCGGATCGGGTAAGTCCGAGCTGCTCCAGACCCTGGTGGCCGCATTGGCCGTGGTGAACCGGCCGGAGTCGATGTCGTTCGTCCTGGTCGACTACAAGGGCGGTAGCGCCTTCAAGGACTGTGTGGACCTGCCGCACACCGTAGGTATGGTCACCGACCTCGATACCCACCTGGTGAGCCGCGCCCTGGTCTCCCTCGGCGCGGAACTGCACCGCCGTGAGCGCATCCTCGCGGAGGCCGGGGCGAAGGACATCGAGGACTACGTCGAGATGCTCGACCGGAACCCCGATCTGCCCCAGATGCCCCGGCTGATGCTGGTGATCGACGAGTTCGCCTCGTTGGCCCGGGAGCTTCCCGACTTCGTCAAGGGCCTGGTCAACATCGCCCAGCGAGGGCGTTCGCTCGGAATCCACCTGGTTCTGGCCACCCAGCGCCCCGGCGGTGTCATCACCCCTGACATCCGAGCCAACACCAACCTGCGTATCGCGCTGAGGGTGACCGACGCCGCAGAGAGCAGGGACGTCATCGACGCCGTCGAGTCCGCGCACATAGGCATCGACACCCCGGGCCGGGCCCATGCCAGGCTGGGGCACGCCTCCCTGCTTCCGTTCCAGACGGGGCGGGTCGGCGGTCGCAGGGTGGTCGCCGCCGCCGACGCGCCGGCCCCGGTCGTGAACGTGGTGCGCTGGGAAGACCTGGCCAAACCCGCTCCCAGCGGGGGGACGGCTGATCAGTCTGCCGGGGGCGATGTAGAGGTCACCGACCTGACGGTCCTGGTCAAGGCGGTCCAAGAGGCTGCCGGGCGGTTGAGTTCTCAGCATCAGCCCAGTCCCTGGAAGCCTGCCCTGCCCACGCAGCTGACCCTGCCTCAGCTGAACCGGAGGGCCCCCATGGCCCCGGCTGAAAGGGGCCGTCTCCAAGCGGTTCCGGTCGGCCTCATCGACCTCCCCGCCAAACAGAGTCAGGAACCCCTCACGGTTGACCTGCGAACTCTCACCCACATGCACATCATCGGTACCGGACGTAGCGGGCGGTCGCAGGCTCTACGCACCATCGCGGGGGCCTTGGCGGTCGGCCACCACCCCGCCGACGTTCACATGTACGGAATTGACTGTGGGAACGGCGCCCTGCTTCCCCTGGAGGCGTTCCCGCACTGCGGTGCGGTGGTGGGCCGAACCCAGCAGGAGCGGGTCGTCCGGCTCATGGGGCTGCTCGTGGCGGAGTTGGAGCGGCGCCAGAAACTCCTCGCCGCTCAGGGCTGTGCGGACCTGGAGGAACTGCGCTCCAAGCAGCAAGGAGGAGAGCGTCCCGCGCACATCGTCGTGTTCTGCGACCGCTGGGAGGTCTTCGAACAGGCATTCGGGGAGTACAACTACGGGGCCCTGGTGGCGGAGGCTGTCACGCTGATGCGGGACGGGGCGGGTGTGGGAATCCACTTCGTCATCACCGGCGACCGGATTCTCACCCGCAGCAAGTACTCCTCGACCACTGAGAACAGGATGGTGCTCCGCTGCAACGACCAGGGCGACTACAGCGCGGCCGGGCTCCGCGCCCGGGACCTGCCCGAGGAGATCCCCAACGGGCGGGCCTTCCAGAGCGGTGACTCCACCGAGGCGCAGTTCGCCCTGCTGACGGAGGACGTCTCGGGTGCCGCGCAAGCGGCGGAACTGGAATCGTTGGCCGCGTTCACCCGTCGCCGCTTCCCGGAGGGGGCCGAACCCGCTCCGTTCCGGGTGGACGTGCTCCCCGAACTCCTCACCCTCCAGGACACCGAGCCCTACCTGAAGGGGCCGCTGCGTCCCATGTGGGCCCTGCTGGGCGTGGGCGGCAACGAGCTGACCGCTGTGGGTACCGACCTGGCGGCCACCCCGACTTTCCTGGTCAGCGGTCCGCCCAAGTCAGGCCGGTCCAGCATGCTGTTGACCATGGCGCAGAGTCTGATCATAGGTGGGAGCGAACTACTGGTGGTGGCCCCCCGAGCCTCCCCCTTGTCGTCCCTCAGAGACCACGCCTCGGTTCCCGCCTACCTTGACTCCGGTGAGCCGAAACTGTCGGAGCTGCACGAAGCGCTCGGGAAGATGGAGGGTGAGACCGCCGTAGTGGTGGTCGATGACGCCGAACTCCTCCTCAGCAGCGATCTCGGTAAGGAGTTCACACGGATCGCGCGCGGCATGGTCGGGCCGGGGTGGGCGATCATCGCGGCCGGCGGCAACGAGGCGCTCCAGGGCGGATTCAACGGCTGGCACGTCACCCTCAAGCGCAACCGCATGGGTGCACTGCTGTCCCCGCAGTCCCAGGCCGATGGAGAGGTACTGGGCATCCGGTTGCCCAAGGGGGTGCCCTCGCCCCGGTTGACCCCGGGCACCGCCTATCTGCACATGGCGGACGGCCGCATCCAGCAGATCCGCGTCCCGCTGCCCGGCTGACCTGTATTCGAGAGAAGAGTGTCCCTGTGAGAGACCGTGCTCTGTCCCTGTTCGTCACCGTGAGCGTGTTCTCCACCTCGCTGCTGTGGGGGGCGAGCGCCTCGGCCCAGACCACCGAGCGCGAGGCGACCGAGATTTCGGAGATCGCCGAGGCCCTGATCGAGGACCCCGTGTACGTGGACGACCACATGGCGCAGGCCCTGGGCGAGGACGTGGTGGAGGAGATCCGGTCCCACGTCGAGGGCGGCCCCAACGCCGTCTACGTGGTGCTCGCCGAGGTGGAGTCGGGAACGTCCAGCGCCCCCGGCCTGATCGCGGACGAGACCGGAATCGACGGAGCCTACTACTACATGGGCCACGGTTCCGGTGTGGCCGGGGCAGAGGGGAACTCCCAGGAGAGCATCCGGCTGGCCTCGTGGCAGGCGGAGCAGGAGGGGGTCGAGCTGTCCCGCCCCGAACTGCTGACGGAGTCGGTCCGCCTCATCCAGCAGGACACCTTCGTCGAGGAGTACGACGCGATGGTCGCCGCGATGGTCCGCGGCGACGACGAGGAGGGCGTCGGGTTCCCGATGACCGGGGGCAGGGGCCTGGCCCTGGGCGGCCTGATCGGGACCGTGCTCCTCGGCCTGGTCGGTGCGGTGCGGGCGAAGGTCCGCAAGCGTCAGGGCAAGCAGCAGGTCGTGAGCCCTGAGGGGTCGATGTGAGCGGGGGTGCCCTGGTCTTCGCCCAGGAGGAGATCACGATCCCGGAGTACAGCGGCCCGGTGATGCTGACCCTGCTCGTGGTCGTCCTGACCGCCTTCGCGATCGGGGGGTCCTACGAGCTCCACCGCAAGATCAGGCACGAGCGGGAGAAGCTCGAGTAGGGGATCCCACAGGCCCGGCCGAGCAGGCTACCTCGACCAGATGCGCAGAGTGCCGGTGATGGCGTCGAACAGGTCCAGCACCGCGTCCGCCTCGGCCGAGACGGGGCTGTTGCAGCTGATCATCAGCCAGTAGCGGGTGCCGGTCACCGAAGGTGTGGGCGACCACCGCGCGCACTGATCTCTTCGTGCTTGTGGGTGACGATCCCGGCGATGAGTCTCATGCCGTCGCCGTCCTGAGCTCTGACCTGCCCTCCGACGGTGCCGTCCAGCTGGACGGGAGGCAGCCCCTGCGGGGACACCACCGTGTTTCCGTCCACGTCCCGGGCGAGCGGGGTACTCCCGTCAGGGCTGGTGATGCCTACCTGGGAGTCGCTTCCTCCGGTCGTGTGGTTGTCGACCGAACCGTGGACACTCGCGGCGTTGATCACCGTTCCGTCGGTGTGGCTCACCCGGTGCCATCCGAACCCGCCGGAGACGTCGTAACCGTCCGCGCGGACGTCTGCCTGGCGGCTGTTGCTGGTGACGACGCTTCCGCCGCCCTCCGCGTGGATCGTGGCGGTGGTGATGGGTGCGGGGGGAGCACTGCCGCTCGCCCCGGAGGTCTCTGAGCTGTCCTGCTGAGGGGCGAAGGTGAGCGTCAGGTCTTCATCTCCGGCCCTGACCGTGTTGGTGCCGTCCGGGTCGTTGGTCCGGCTCACCGTCACACCCTCGGGTGTGGTGACCACGGTGCCTTCGTCGTCCTTGCGGACCCGCACGTTCCCGCTCTCCGTGGTGACGGTGACCTCGTTGTCGTCCCGTGAGTGGGAGACGCTTTCGCCGCGGTCGTCCGGTCGCCCGCCGGGGGCGTCGGCGGAGTTCGGGTCGTCCTGCCGGTGCGGACGCGAGAGGGTCACGTCCGTTCCGGTCCCCCGCGGGAGGGCCCGCCCTCCACCTGGAAATCCCCGTTCCCACCACCCCCGTGACCCCGTACCGAGACCGGTGCGGGCCTACCCGCGAACGGACCAGAGGGAGTGCCGGGGGCCGTGTACCCACACCGTCTGCGTCTGCCGGTCCGGGTCGACGGTCAGCCCGAAGTCGGACACGGCCGGGCGGTTCCAGCCCTCCCAGATCCGCCAGGCCCGGTCGGCCTCCTCGAACAGGGCGCGCGTCCCGCCCTGTTCGACCCTGCCGTCCGCGTGCAACCGCGCCCAGGAGGAGCAGGTGGTCGAGGCCAGCCACACACACGGGTCGGTGGCGTCCTCCCCCATGCGCAGCCCGTAGGACCAGCCCGGCATCAGCAGGGACAGCAGGAGCGCCCGTTCCCCGTCGAGCCACGGCTCGCGCGGGTCGCCGGGCACCTGTTCGGTGGAATCGGCCACGGCCTCCGGCCCCGGAGCGGACCGGCCCGGACGGCGCTGCCCGCGCGCCCACATGAAGCTCAGTCCGCCTTCGAAGCGGCCCTGGGCATGGTTGCGGGTCGCGTCCAGGACGGCGAGTACCCCGCCCGGCAACCCCGGCGTCGGGGCCCACGGGGTCACGATCCGGCCCCGCCCCCGCATATGCCGCAGCCACGCCGCCGGAACCTCGGAGACCGTGCAGGTGGCGATCAGACGATCGTAGGAGGGCAGCCCGCCGGTCCGCTCGCCGTCCCCGGTGCGGACGTCGGGGTGGAACCCGGCGGCGGACAGGGCGGCGCGGGCAGCGCCGGCCAGTTCCGGGTCGATCTCGACCGTGGCCACCGAGCCGGACCCGAGCAGCTGTGACAGCAGAGCCGCGTTGTAGCCGGTACCGGTGCCGATCTCCAGGACCCGGTGTGCGGACTCGATTCCGGCGGCGGCCAGCATCCTCGCCATCACCGAGGGGGCGCTGGAGGAGGAGGTGGGCACCCCCATGCCGCCGGGGGCGCCGTCGTCGCGCTGGGTGGTGAGCGCCTGGTCGGTGTAGGCGACACGCATCCACTCGGCGGGGTCGGCGGCGCGGTCGTAGCGGGTGCGGTCCTCGCCCCACACGGTGTCGGGCAGGAACCGGTGCCTCGGCACCTGCGCGAACAGGCGGGCGATGTGTTCGGGGGTGCCCTGGGAGCGGAGCCGGGCGGCGAGGGCCTGGGCGAGGGGAACGTGGTCCATGCCCACGGTGTGCCCGCTCATGTGGCCCCCGTCCCGTTGCACGCGGTGCAGGCCACCCAGCGGGAGATGTTCTTGCCGGGGGAGGACCCGTCGGAGGTGACCCACGTTCCGCCCTGCCCGTTGCAGGCTCCGCACGCGGCGGCGGTGGGCGGCTGAGGGGCGGCGGGCGTGTGGGGCTTCGGGGCTGGGCGAGTGGTGTCGGGGCGGGCGAGGGCCGCTGCCATCGTGCTCTCCTGCGTCTTCGAGGGTTTTGGTCGGTCGTGGTCCTGACAACGCGCAGTGTCCGCGCTTCATGCTGTGCAAGCGCGGACACCGGCTCAGGTGAGGGGTGAGGTGGCCTCGGTCAGTAGGGCGCGGACCTGGGTTGCGTGGTAGCGGCGGTGTCCGCCCGGGGTGCGCAGCGAGGTGAGCTTGCCCGCTGCGGCCCACCGGGAGACGGTCTGGGGGTCCACCCGGAACAGGGCCGCGACCTCGACGGAGGTCAGCAGGGCGTCCGCGGGTCGGGGCTCAGCCACGGGTGTCGCCTGCCCGGCCCTGTGCTCGCTCCTGCGAGGCGATCTGGTCCTGGTAGCGGCCGTACCGGGCCATGACCTGGTCGTGTCGGCGCTCGCTGGGGGTGAGTGGCCGGTCCGGGCCGGTCCTGGGTGCGGTGGGCTCGGATGCGGTGGGCTGGGGTGCGGGTGTGTGGGCCACGGGGGTTTCTCCGTTCCTGTGTCGGTCGATGAGTGCGGCCAGGAGGCGGGGCCGGGTGGGTGCGGCGATGCGTTCGTGCGAGTTGCCGGGGCCGGTCCAGCCGATGGGCCGGTAGGCCACGTACTCGGTGTCGGGTGGGGTGCCCTCGATGGTCAGGATCCAGCGGCCCGCGATGAGTTCGTCCAGGATCCGGTCGGTGCCGGGGCGGGCGGTCACCGGGTCCGCTCCCGGGGGGAGTGCCACACGAGCGGGTGGGCGCGGGGGTCGCGAGTGGTGCCCCTGGCCAGGCGGGTGATGCGGCCCCGGTGGGCTTCGTAGACGGGGTAGCCCTCGGCGTTGGGGCCCACGTAGCCGATCGCGGTGTGGTGGGTGCGGGCCCAGGAGCGCAGCGCGTCGGTGTCGGACAGTTCGCGGATGTCGCAGACGTGGTTCATCGGGCCACTCCCAGGCGGTGCAGTCCGGCCAAGACCGCGTGGAGCACCTCCAGGGGAGCGGCGTCCAGCGGGCGGCGCGGTGCGGGGATGCGGGGGAGCGGGGCGAAGGCGCGGACCCGGGAGGCCCTGCGGGGGCGGCGGGGGCGTCGGAGGCGCATGGTTTCGGTGGCCAGCCAGCGCACGTGCACCAGCTCGGACAGGTTCAGGTAGCGCTGCATGGCGAACTCCTGGGTTCAGATGCCACTGGATAGGCGGCGAGGGAACAACGGATTACTGGGAGAAGACGGCCCAGGCAGTGCAGTCTCCTGAGCGGTGACGGCGGGCTCCGAAGCGGTCGGCCACCGCCGAAACGATGGCTAGGCCGTCCGGAGCCGCAGGGTCGATGTGGGTCTCTTCGACACGCGGGTACTGACCTCGCTGGTCGTGCACCTCGATGCGGACCTCCGAGCTGTGCTCGACCGTGATCATGAGGTCGGCATCGCTGGACCGGATTGCGGACGTCACGAACTCGGTGAGGACCAGTTCGACGTCAGCCAGACGGCCAAAGCCGGGTAGGAGAGCAGCCACGCCATGCCGGGTGATCGGCACCATCGCGTTACTCGCTGGGAGAGTGATTCGCTTACCCATGGCCATCCAAGCTGTACGTGCCAATTTAAAATCTGTACGTGCAGCTTGCTTTGGTACGTGCAGCCTTGTCAAGCTGTTCGTGCAGATTGGTCCCAATCAAGGAGTGCGCCCGTGGCCCGCCCGACCTACCAGCGCGTCGCCGATACGCTGCGGCAGCGCATCATCGCGGGCGACTACGCACCCGGCGATCGGCTCCCGTCCAGACAAGACCTGGCCGCCGAGTTCGAAGTGGGTATGCGGGTGGCCGCCGACGCCGTGCAGCAGCTTGTCGCCGGGGGATACGTTGTCTCGCGGACCGGCTCGGGGAGCTACGTACGGTCGCGCCCACCCGTGCGTCGCCTCACCCGGTCCTGGTATCGGGAGGCCCGTAGCGGTAGCCCGTTCCGCGCGGACATGGCTGCCCAGGCAGTGCGCGGAGGCTGGGAGTCCTCCTCAAGATCCACTACCGCGCCGGAGGCGATCGCGCATCGGCTCGCCATTGACCCCGACGACCCGGTGATGCGGACCCAGTACACCTTCACCGGCGATGATGAACCGGTAATGCTCTCCACCTCGTGGGAACCCCTGGAGATCACGCGGGGCACTGAGGTCGTGTTGCCGGAGAACGGTGTCTACTCCGGCCGGGGTGTTGTCGAGCGCATGCGGGCTATCGGGCAGCGCATTGTGCAAGCTGGCGAGATTGTGACCGCACGCCCGGCCAGCGCCGACGAAGCAGATAATTTGCAGGTCACACGTGGCAGTGTGGTGTTGGTGATCCAGCGGACCTACTACACCGAGGACTGCCCTGTGGAGACAGCAGACATCGTGGTGCCGCCGGATCGGTACGAACTGGCGTACATGATCCCGGTCGGTCAGGACGGGACATGAGAAAGGGGTCCGGCTCGGACCGGACCCCTTCGAGCACATTCCCATGTGCCGTTGTTCCCGCGTGCCACCTTAGAGCCTGGTTTTCTCCGGGCCGGTGGGTACACGGGAATGTAGAGGACGTCGATGCGCCTGGGGTGCCGAGCCCGGACGGCGCCTTCCTGTGTGCTGCCGTCGGGTCGGACCTCTTTCGGGGCGCCCTCTCCATCGCGCCCGCCGGACCAGTTGGGCGGTTCCGGGTTCGCCCAGGGGCCGGGCGGCCGGTCAGGCGCTGTAGAACGAGAAGGAACCGTACTGGGAGATGCTCAGTTCCCAGTCGCTGACGTCCCCGCTCTCCTCGTCCAGGCTCTGGCAGAGGAAGGGCGCCTCCCCGCCGGTCTCACCGCGCTCGACGTCGGACTCCATGTCGCAGAGCACGTACTCGCTCTCGGTGTGCGCCCGGAGGGTGTCCTCCACCACCTCGCGCACCAGCGGGCCCTCGGGCATCTCCCAGCCGTAGTTGATGAGGATGCCGGAGGACTCGATGTTGATCGTGTACTCGAACTCCTCGTCCAGGAAGTTCACCGTGCAGGTGACGGACTCGCCCTCCTCCCCGGCGATCTCGGGGCACTCGGCGGTGGCGTCGGGGTCGGTCACCGAGGCGAAGGTGGAGACCCGCTCCAGCGCCTCCCACGCGATGCGGTCGCCCAGGGGAGCGGAGGAGTCGGGCTCGGCGGGCAGGTCGGCCTCGTCGATCTCGGGTGCCTCGGCGGGGACGGGACCCTGGTTGAAGGAGGAGGCGTCGACCTCGGTGGTCTCCTCTTCCTCCACGGTTTCCTCGACCTCCTCGACGGCGGCCGTGTCGGTCTCGGCGGGCTCCGGGCCGCCCCCGCCGCAGGCGGCGAGAGCCAGGGCCGAACCGGCGGCGGTCAGACCGAGGGCGATGCGGTGTCTGCGGGCGGAGTTCAACATGGGGGTCCTGTTCGGAGGAAGCGTCTCGGTCACCCCCTTAGGTCCCTGGCCAGGGCATTTGGTTCCCCCGATTTCACTTCTGTGTCTCAGGTCACATCATGTTGATGATGGTGGGCGAGTGAGGGGCGGCCGTAAGCCAACTCCTCACTCCCCTCTTCCTCCGGTGGCCTGTGATGCCTTCTGAATGCTGACGGATGAGGGGGCCGCTCCAGGATTTGGGAGTCACGGGGTGGTGCTGCCTCGTGGAAGCAGTGGCCGGATCCGGCCACTGCCGGGGGAGTCGATTCGTCACCGCATGTCATGCGGCTTTTTCCTGTGTTTTCCGGTGGGGCGGAATTGGTTTTGCCCAGTTCACCGCTTGCGTCGGTGTATAGGAAATTTTACGTTGGCTTCCTGGGTGCATTGCAAAGGAAGTGCATGATGCACTTACCTTGCTCTTTCGTGTGCCCTGTGATTGCTTTGAATAAATTTAATTGGGAGGTTTCAATGTTTGCTGCGCGCGGTTCGTTCAACGTGGCTGGCCGTGGCGATGGCCATTACCATGGCCTTTGTCGCCACCACGCCGGCGCAGGCCGGTGGCCTTGCCCAAGCCGACTCGCTGAGCGCAGAGCAGCGCCAGGTCCGTGATGCGTTCGTCGACAGCTACCAGAGCACCTCGGTTGGCCAGTCGTTCGACGTCACCAACGCTGATGGCCGGGAACTCACCTTTGTCAAGACGACCGAAGGTGTGCGGGTATCCAAGGACACAGCCGATAGCAGCACTACGCAGACCATGGCCGCCGACTTCTGCCTGGCGGCTGCTCAGGCCGCCGTGTACGCGATCGGAGCCGCGGTCTTCGCGGGTGTTGCCGCCTCAGGTGGAACAATTGCTGTAGCGGGTGTGGTCATCGGGCCCTCTGTTGCGGGGATGTTCTCCGCGGCCTTGGCGGGCGGTGGTGGCCTGTCGGCGCTGATCGCCCAGTACATCTGCTAGTTGCAGCGGAGAGAACATGAACGTGGTCGTGATCCTCGGATGGCTCGAATTGGCTCTGGGGGTGGGGGCCCTGTCCTGGATGGTCTGGCATGCGCGCAACGGGCGCAGCCCTGCCCAGCAGCGCGGATTTCGCCCGCTCATGGCGGTGATTGCTGTAATCAGCGTCCTGTTCGTGATCACGCTGGTCATCTGACGCGGAAACAATGAAAGAAAGGAGAATGGTGCGAATCGCTGTGCGATTTCCCGCAACGCTTTCCTTGGGCCTTGTCGCATTCTTTGCGGTGCTTCTCGGTCTCGTGGCAGGGGTCTGCGGAGACACTCTTGTCGAGCAAGCCACCGCGCTCCTGGCCGTCCCCGCCGTTCTGGCGGGTTTCGGGTTGGTGATCGACCGGGCACTGCACACGCCGCAGGCCCCTGCGGCCGCCAGCGGTGTGCATCAGCGGCATCTTGACGTGACAGCAGCCGCCTAGCTTGGCGCTTGACCTCGGCCCGTGATCCGAACACTGTTCCGATCACGGGCCGAGTAGTTCTCCGGACCACGCGACGGCCTTCGCGTGATCATGCACAGTGGCCAAGTGAACACCACGAGGGCTGCAGCCATGCGTGGTGTCGCGCCAGGCCTCCACGGCCGAGTCGCTGTCGGCGCTGTCCCCGTTCGCGCATTGAACTTCACGCCTGCCTGCTCCGACACCGCCTTCGACCTGTGCGACGCACCCACCGGTGCTCCGACGACCGCTCTGTGCCGGCGGCCGACGCGGGCCATGGTGCACAGGACAGGCCCTGGCCGGGTGCGGCGAGTGTGTGCCCGCCCGAGCGTGGGAGTGTTCCGTGGCCCTTGAGGCCGGGCCCCGGCGAAGGAGGCAACGGCCCCTGTGTGCCGCCCTGGGAGCAAGCGAGCAGCGCGAACGCCGAGCTAGACCTCCTCGATGGAGTAGCCGAGGAGGACGCTGTAGGTAACCAGGTACTCCTCGGTCGCCCCGGTCTCGTCGTCCAGGGCCGTGCACGTCACCTCCTCCCCGTCGGTGGCGGCCACCACCTCGCCCTCCAGGCCGCAGTCCACGTAGGGCATGAGGCTCCACACCCGGATGTCGTGCTCCAGGTTCTCCACGATGATCGGCCCGGTGACCAGCCGGGCCTCCTCGGCGGCGTAGTCCGCCGTACTGCGCTCCTCGTCCAGTTCGACCAGGTACTCGAACTCCTCGCCGAAGTAGGTGACGACGCAGGTGTAGCTCCCCTCGGCGTGCAGGTCGACCTCCGGGCACTCGGCGGTGGCGTCCGGGTCGGCGGTCCAGGTCAGCTCGGAGACCTGGACCAGGGCCGTGTGCGCGTTCCGCTCGTGCCTGGGGGTACCGGGGGCGGGCTCGGGCGGCATCAGCGACTCGTCGATGCTCGGCCCCTTCGTGTTCTCGGTGGGCACCTCGCCGTAGGTGAAGCCGGCGGTGTCGACCTCCGGGGCGGGCTCCAACTCCGAAGTACCGTCCCCTCCGCAGGCGGTCAGCGCCAGGGCGAGACCGGACGCGGCGAGGGGGAGGAGGGCGCGGGTGGAGGGCTGCATGGGGAACGCTCCTGGGTCGGTCGGGGGCGGGGCTGCGGTGCGTGCCCGTCGGCACTCCGTATGGGTGTCCGTGCGGACACGTTCGGTTCGACCCCTGGGGTGGATGTGTCGCATGTCATACTCTGGGGCCACGGCGGCGTGTGGGGCGGCTCGGAGAGCCCGCAGGTCAGGGTGGCTGGAGGTAGCCATGTGCTCGCCACCACACCCCGGCGCACCGAAACCGAACCCTGTTCTCTACCATCTCGGAGTATGGACGTCCCTGAGAGCGGGGCCGCCGGCGCAGCGGTCCCCAACCTGGCCGAAGGCTTCCCGGCGGCCACACGTGAGCGGTGGCGCGAACTCGTCGCCGGGGTTCTGCGCAAGAGCGGTGCCGCCGAGGAGGATCTCGGCGACGCCCCCGAGTCCGTGCTGGCCACGCCCACCTACGACGGGTTCGACATCGAGCCCCTCTACACCGGCGCCCCGCCCGCGGCCGACCCCGGATACCCGGGACTGGCCCCCTTCACCCGCGGCTACCGTCCGGACGGGGGAGTGGCCGGGGGGTGGGACATCCGCGCCCGGCACACCGACGCCGACCCCGCCGTGCTCCGCAGCCGACTCAACAGCGACCTGATGAACGGTGTGAGCTCGCTGTGGATCTCGGTGGGCGGCGGCGCGCTCCCCGTGTCCGAACTCGGTGCGGCGCTCACCGACGTCTACCTCGACCTGGCCCCCGTGGTGCTGGCCGCACCCGGCCCCGACGCCGTCGACGCCGCGACGGCCCTGCTGACCGCGCACGCGGACGCCGGGGTCCCCGCCGACCGGGTCGTCTCCCACCTGGGCCTGGACCCGCTCACCGCGGCCGCGCTGGCCGACGAGCGCCCCGACGTGCGCGGACCGGCGCGTTTCGCCGCCGAACACGCCGCCGCCTACCCCGGGCTGGGCCTGTTCGTCGCCGACGGCACCCTGGTGCACAACGCGGGAGGCTCCGAGGCCCAGGAGACCGGTGCGGCGATCGCCGCCGCGACCGCCTACCTGCGCTCCCTGACCGAGGCCGGGCTGGACCCCGCCGACGCCGCGGGGCGGATCGAGTTCCGGCTGGCGGCCAACGCCGACCAGTTCGCCGTCATCGCCAAACTCCGCGCGGTCCGCGCCATGTGGAACCAGGTGCTCCAGGACTGCGGCGTGCCCGCCGACCAGCGCGGTATGCGCCTGCACGCCACCACCTCCGAGGCGATGATGACCCGCCGCGACCCGCACGTGAACATGCTCCGCACCACCGTGGCCTGCTTCGCCGCCGGGGTGGGCGGCGCCGACGCGGTCACCGTGGAGCCCTTCGACGCCGCGGTGGGCCTGCCCGACGACTTCGCCCGCCGGATCGCCCGCAACACCCAGTCGCTGCTCGTCGAGGAGGCGCACCTGGCCCGGGTCATCGACCCGGCCGGGGGTTCCTTCTACGTCGAGGCGCTGACCCGCGACCTCTACGTGGCCGGATGGTCCTTCTTCCAGGAGCTGGAACGTGCC
The DNA here is from genome assembly GCF_014651695.1 of Nocardiopsis terrae. Classification (GTDB taxonomy): domain Bacteria; phylum Actinomycetota; class Actinomycetes; order Streptosporangiales; family Streptosporangiaceae; genus Nocardiopsis; species Nocardiopsis terrae. The sequence goes on along the minus strand of NZ_BMXJ01000009.1, from coordinate 102,563 downwards.
GGTGGGATCGCCGAGGCGATCGGACACGGCCAGCTGCGCACGGCCGTGGACCGGGTGTGGCAGCGGCGCCGCCACGACCTGGCCACCCGCGCCGCCCCGCTCACCGGGGTCAGCGAGTTCCCGAACCCGCACGAGAGCCTGCTGGTACGCGAGGCGGACCCCGCCCGCCAGGGCGGAACCGCTCCGGGCGGTTTCCCGGTGCGCCGCTACGCCCAGGAGTACGAGGCCCTGCGCGACCGCTGTGACGCCCGCACCGGCGACACCGGCCACCGACCCACGGCCTTCCTGGCCACGCTGGGCCCGGTCGCGGTGCACACCGCCCGCGCCTCCTTCGCCACCAACCTCCTCGCCGCCGGAGGCATCGGGGCCGCCGACCCGGGCCCGCTGGAGGACGCCCGGGCGGCCGCGTCCGCCTTCGCCGACTCGGGCAGCCGGGTGGCGGTGATCTGCTCCTCGGACGGGGTCTACGACGAGCACGCCGAGTCGGTGGCCCGCGCACTCAGGGGGGCGGGCGCCCGCCGGGTGCTGCTGGCCGGGCCGCCGAGCGACGCCTACCGCCGGGCCGGGGTGGACGCCTTCGCGCACCGGGGCTGCGACGCCGTCGCCCTGCTCACCGACCTGGTCGAGGTGCTCCTCACCGACCCCCCGACCACCACGACCGACGCCGCACAGGGGGCGAGCGCATGATCCCCGACTTCTCCAACGTCGATCCCCGCCCACCCGCCTTCACCAGCACCGGCGGCCGGGGCGCGGCCGACTGGCAGCGCGCCCTGGAAGGGGCCACCGGCAAGGCCGCCGACGCCCTGGAGTGGGAGACCCCCGAGGGCATCGGCGTCAAACCGCTCTACACCCCCGACGACCGCGAGGGCCTGGGTTTCGTGGACGGGCTGCCCGGCATTCCGCCCTACCTGCGCGGGCCCTACCCGACCATGTACGTCAACCAGCCCTGGACCATCCGGCAGTACGCCGGCTTCTCCACGGCGCAGGAGTCCAACGCCTTCTACCGCCGCAACCTGGCCGCCGGACAGAAGGGCCTGTCGGTCGCCTTCGACCTGGCCACCCACCGCGGCTACGACTCCGACCACCCCCGGGTGGCGGGCGACGTGGGCATGGCCGGGGTGGCGATCGACTCCATCTACGACATGCGCCAGCTGTTCGACGGGATCCCGCTGGACCGGATGAGCGTGTCCATGACCATGAACGGCGCGGTGCTGCCCGTCCTGGCGCTGTACATCGTGGCCGCCGAGGAGCAGGGGGTGCCGCTCGAGAAGCTGTCGGGGACCATCCAGAACGACATCCTCAAGGAGTTCATGGTCCGCAACACCTACATCTACCCGCCGCAGCCCTCGATGCGGATCATCTCCGACATCTTCGCCTACACCTCGCAGCGGATGCCGCGGTTCAACTCCATCTCGATCTCCGGCTACCACATGCAGGAGGCCGGGGCCACCGCCGACCTGGAACTGGCCTACACCCTGGCCGACGGGGTGGAGTACATCCGCGCGGGCCAGCGGTCCGGCCTGGACGTGGACGCGTTCGCGCCGCGGCTGTCGTTCTTCTGGGCGATCGGGATGAACTTCTTCATGGAGGTCGCCAAGCTCCGCGCCGCCCGCCTGCTGTGGGCGCGCCTGGTCAAGGACCTGGGCGCCGCCAAGGACAAGTCGCTGAGCCTGCGCACCCACTCCCAGACCTCGGGGTGGTCGCTGACCGCCCAGGACGTGTTCAACAACGTGGCCCGCACCTGTGTGGAGGCCATGGCCGCCACCCAGGGCCACACCCAGTCCCTGCACACCAACGCCCTGGACGAGGCGCTGGCCCTGCCCACGGACTTCTCCGCGCGCATCGCCCGCAACACCCAGCTGCTGCTGCAACAGGAGTCGGGCACCACCCGGGCGGTCGACCCCTGGGGCGGCAGCTACTACGTGGAGAGCCTCACCCAGCAGCTCGCCGAGAAGGCGTGGGCGCACATCCAGGAGGTGGAGAAGGCCGGGGGGATGGCCGCGGCGATCGACGCGGGGCTGCCCAAGATGCGCATCGAGGAGGCGGCCGCCCGCACCCAGGCGCGCATCGACTCGGGCCGCCAACCGGTGATCGGCGTCAACAAGTACCGGCCCGAGACGGCCGACGACATCGAGGTGCTCAAGGTCGACAACACCCGGGTGCGCGCCGAGCAGCTGGACAAGCTCCGCCGCCTGCGCGCCGAACGCGACGACCACCAGGTGCGGGCCGCCCTGGACGCCCTGACCGAGGCGGCCGGGCGGGAGTCCAGGGCCGACGCGGAGCTCACCGGCAACCTGCTGGCCGCGGCGGTGGACGCGGCCCGAGCCAAGGCCACGGTCGGGGAGATCTCCGACGCGATGGAGAAGGTGTTCAACCGCCACTCGGGTCAGATCCGTACCATTCAGGGTGTGTACAAGGACGAGGCGGCCGGGAACGCCGACGCCGCCGGGCTGATGGACCGGGTGGGCGCCCGGGTGGAGGAGTTCGCCGAGGCCGAGGGGCGCCGCCCCCGCATCCTGGTGGCGAAGATGGGCCAGGACGGCCACGACCGGGGGCAGAAGGTCATCGCGACCGCCTTCGCCGACCTGGGGTTCGACGTCGACGTGGGCCCGCTGTTCCAGACCCCGGCCGAGGTCGCCGCCCAGGCGGCGGAGGCCGACGTGCACGTGGTCGGGGTGTCCTCGCTGGCGGCCGGGCACCTGACCCTGGTGCCCGCGCTCCGGGAGGAGCTGGCCGCGCTGGACCGCGAGGACATCATGATCGTGGTGGGCGGGGTGATCCCGCCGGGGGACTTCGCCGAGCTCCGGGAGGCCGGTGCGGCCGCGATCTTCCCGCCGGGCACGGTGATCGCCGAGGCCGCGATCGACCTGCTCGACCAGTTGGAGGAGCGTCTGGACCCGGAGCACCCGGGTTCCGCCCGGGAAGGGGAGTGAGCGTGGCGGTGCGCGGGAGGCGCCCGGTGGACGTGGACGCCCTGGCCGAGGGCGTCCTCTCCGGGCACCGGCCGACCCTGGCCAGGGCGATCACCCTGGTGGAGTCGCGCAGACCGGACCACGCGCGCGCCGCCCAGGAGCTCCTGGTGCGGCTGCTCCCGCACACCGGCGGGGCGCGGCGGGTCGGGATCACCGGGGTGCCGGGGGTGGGCAAGTCGACCTTCATCGACGCGCTCGGCACCCGGCTGACCTCCTCCGGGCACCGGGTCGCGGTGCTGGCGGTCGACCCCTCCTCGACCCGCACCGGCGGCAGCATCCTCGGGGACAAGACGCGCATGGCCGACCTCGCGGTGGACCCGAACGCGTTCATCCGGCCCTCGCCGACGGCGGGCACCCTCGGCGGGGTGGCGCGGGCGACCCGGGAGACCATGCTGCTCATGGAGGCGGCCGGGTTCGACGTGGTCCTGGTGGAGACCGTGGGCGTGGGCCAGTCCGAGGTCACGGTCGCGGCGATGGTCGACTGCTTCCTCTTCCTCACCCTGGCGCGTACCGGCGACCAGCTCCAGGGCATCAAGAAGGGTGTGCTGGAGCTGGTGGACGTGGTCGCGGTGAACAAGGCCGACGGGCCGCACGCCGACGACGCCCGCAAGGCCGCCCGGGAACTGTCCCGGGCCCTGCGCCTGCTCCACCGGGTCCACCCCCGGTGGCGGCCGCCGGTGCTCACCTGCAGCGGCCTGACCGGGGACGGGCTGGACGAGGTGTGGGAGACGGTGCTGGAGCACCGGCGGGTGCTGGAGGGGGACGGCTCCCTGGCCGAGCGGCGCAGCGCCCAGGGGGTGAGCTGGATGTGGGACCAGGTCCGCGACCAGCTCATGGACACGTTCCTGCGGGACCCGGAAGTGGCCGGGCTCATCCCGCGGATGGAGGAGCAGGTGCGTTCGGGCGGGACCACGGCCACCCTGGCCGCGCGCACACTGTTGGATTCGTTCACCCGGGGTGACCGCCCCCGGGAGGGGTGAACGGAGCGTGACCGGCCAGGGGGTGACGGAACGGACGTGCGCGGGGCGATCAGTAGCACCGGGCTTCATGTCGTGAAATAACCCACGGTAAAAGGGTGATACCGGGGCATTGGCCGGAGGTTCTTGCCCATGAGGCGAAAATTTCTTGCCCGATGGCATTCCCGTGGGGACGGTTCGCTTATACCGTGTGTGTCCAACGACTTACCAGGCCGCTCGGGCGCGCAGGCGTTCCCCTCACCGGACCGGCTCTGTGGGAGTGGAGCCGGGTCCGGTAGTCGTTCCCGGCCGGGCTGCGTATGGTTAAGCGAAGGGGCCCCGCACCATCTGATCGTGGGGCCGGGAGGAGTGAACGTGCACAGGCTCGGGCTGAGCACGCGGTTCGAAAGCCGCAGCGTCATCGTCGCGATCGAGGGAGAACTCGACATCGCGACCGCCGCCGACCTCCAGGAACACATCAGGACCGCGATCGAGGACCACGGTCCGTGGCTGATCCTGGACCTGTCCGCCCTGGACTTCATGGACTCCAGTGGGCTGAACGTCATCATCAACGCCTACCGGAACGTCCGTGAGCTGGACGGGTCCCTGTCGTTGGCGGCTCTCAACGAACGCGTCACCAAGGTCGTCCGCCTGGTCGGCCTGCACCGTCAGGTTCCGGTCCACCAGACCGTCGCCACCGCCGTCGCGGCGATGGAGGCCCTGGAGGCCAAACGCCAGGCCGGTTAGCCGCAGACCGTCTCCGCCAGCCGTTCCGAGCGCCCTGCCCCGGGGTGCCACAGCCACCGTCGAGCCCACCCCCTCGCCCGTGCGGACACGGGTCGCTCCCGCCTGCCCCGGTGCGCGCGGGTTCGTGACCCAGGACTGACACCGTGCCCGATCCGACTCCCCGCCCCCTGTCCGACGCCCTGACCCGCGTCCGGTCCGGCGCCGCGCTTCGCCGAGGCCCGCGACGCCCGGCACGGGCGGAGCCCGGGAGGACCCGCGGATCCCGGGTAGGCTCGTTCCGGCCGGGGCTGCCCAGGGCATTGCGCCAGGGTGGCCGGGTGCGTAACATTCCATCGAATCGATTCGACAACTGACGGGACGGCACGGTGCGGATCTCCGATGTGGCCCGGCACGCCGGGGTTTCGCCGAGCACGGTCTCCTATGTCCTCAGCGGCAAGCGGTCGATCTCGGAGTCCACCACCCGCCGGGTCCGGGAGAGCATCGAGGCCCTGGGCTACCAGCCCCACGCGGGGGCGCGCTCCCTGGCCAGCCGCCGCACCAGCGTCATCGCCCTGGTCGTCCCGCTGCGGGACGACGTCCACGTTCCCGTGGCCATGCGGTTCGCGGTCTCCGTCGTCACCGCCGCCCGCACCCACGACCACGACGTCCTCCTGCTCACCCAGGGGGAGGGCCCGGACGGCCTGCGCAGGGTCGCGGGCAGCGCCATGGTGGACGGCGTCATCGTCATGGACGTGGAGGCCGACGACGCGCGCGTGCCGGTCCTGCGCTCCCTCGGCCTGCCCTCCGTGCTCATCGGGGTCCCCGAGGACACCGAAGCCCTGACCTGTATAGACCTCGACTTCTCCGCCGCGGGTGCGCTCTGCGTGGACCATCTGGCGGACCTCGGCCACACGGACGTCGCCTTCGTCGGTCAGCCCCCCTCGGTCTACGAGCGGCGCACCGGTTTCGCGGAGCGCACGCTCGCCGGCTTCGAGGCCGCCGTGGCGCGCCGGGGCCTGCGAGCCACCAGCCATCCCTGCACGCCCGAGTCCGCCCGCCACGTCGCGGACGCCCTCCAGCGCGAGCGCCCGGACCTCACCGGCGTCATCGTGCACAACGAGCCCTCCGTCGGTCCGCTCCTGGACGCCTTCGCCGAGCACGGTCGGAGCGCTCCGGAGCTGTCCGCCCTGGTGATCGGCCCGTCGCCCCTCGTTCCCCAACCGCTGACCTCGGTGGACCTGCCCGCCGAGGAGCTCGGCGGACGCGCGGTCCGTCTGCTCGTGGACAAGATCGACGGCCTCGGAGAGCCCGGGGTCACCCTGCTCGAACCCGGTCTGACCGACCGGGGCAGCACCGCGCACCGGACCTGAGCCCCGACCGGGCCGTCCGCCCCCCGGCCACCCCTCACCCACCGCCCCTCCCACCCCGAACCAAGCCCGTTGTCGAAGCGCTTCGACACTCCTGCCACCCCTACAGGAAGGACCGACGTGTTCAACGAGATCGAGGACGGCTTCGAGTGGCGCGGCAGCCACCAGGTCCTACGCGCCCAGGCGTGGGGGACCGACGGCATCCGCGTCCGCTCCGCGCTGTCCAACATCCGCGAGGACCTGCCCGGCGCACTGACAGAACGCCCTCCGGGGGCGGCCGAGGTGCGTATCGGTGACACCGCCGTCCTGGTCAGCGGATCCCTCACCCTGGAGGTGAGCGCCGACGGCATGCTCCGCTTCACCCGCGGTGACACGGAGCTGCTCGCCGAGGAGCGCGCCCACTTCTGGTGGCCCGGCCCCCGCGTCTACACCTCCACCGGCAACGGCTACTACCGGATCGAACAGCGCTTCCGCGCCTACGAGGACGAGCGCATCCACGGCCTCGGCCAGCACACCCACGGGTTGTTCGACCAGAAGGGCGCGGTCATCGACCTCGTCCAGCGCAACGCCGAGGTCACCATCCCCTTCCTGGTCTCCTCCCGCGGCTACGGGATGCTCTGGAACAGCCCGGCCACCGGAAGGGTCGAGCTCGCCGACAACGGGACCCGCTGGGTGAGCGACAGCGCCCGCCAGATCGACTACTGGGTCACCACGGGCGACGGCCCCGCCGACATCCTGGCCCGCTACGCCGACGCGACCGGCCACCCCCCGATGCTGCCGGAGTTCGCCTCCGGCTTCTGGCAGTCCAAGCTCCGCTACCGCACCCAGGACGAGCTCATGGCGGTGGCCCGCGAGTACCGGCGCCGCGGCCTGCCGCTGTCGGTGATCGTCAGCGACTTCTTCCACTGGACCCACCTGGGCGACTGGAGGTTCGACCCCCGGGAGTGGCCCGACCCCGCGGCCATGGTGGCCGAACTCCGCGAGATGGGCGTGGAACTCATGGTGTCCGTGTGGCCCTCGGTGAGCCCGCTCAGCGAGAACCACGCCGAGATGCTCTCCAACGGCTACCTCGTCGCCACCGAACAAGGACCCCCCGTGCACGCGGACTGGGCCGACAAGGGGGTGGACTCCCAGGTGCAGGTCTCCTTCTACGACCCCACCAACCCCGAGGCGCGCGGGTACCTGTGGGAGCGGATCCGCCGCAACTACCACTCCCTGGGCATTCGGGTCTGGTGGCTCGACGCCTGCGAACCCGAGCTGAAACCGGGCCACCCGGAGAACCTGCGCTACCACGCCGGCCCCGGCACCGAGGTGGGCAACATCTACCCGCTCGAACACGCGCGCGCCTTCCACGAGGGGATGCTGGCCGCCGGCGAGGAGGAGGTGATCACCCTGTGCCGCTCGGCCTGGGCGGGCAGCCAGCGCCACGGCGCCGCCCTGTGGTCGGGCGACATCGCCCCCACGTTCGCCTCCCTGCGCGCCCAGGTCCGGGCCGGGCTCAACGTCGCCATGTCCGGCCTCCCCTGGTGGACGACGGACATCGGCGGTTTCCACGGCGGCGACCAGGACTCGCCCGAGTACCGCGAGCTGATGGTCCGCTGGTTCCAGTACGGGGTCTTCTGCCCGCTGGCGCGGCTGCACGGATACCGGGAACCGTTCTCGCACGACCTCTACCCGCAGATGTCCGGCGGCCCCAACGAGGTGTGGTCCTACGGCGAGGAGGTCTACGGGATCCTGCGCGAACTGCTGTTCCTGCGCGAGCGGCTGCGCCCCTACGTGATGGAGCAGATGCGCGCCGCCCACGAGCGGGGGCTGCCGCCCATGCGCCCGGTGTTCGTCGACTTCCCCGAGGACCCGAACACCTGGGGCGAGGGCGACCAGTTCCTCCTGGGCCCGGACGTGCTGGTCGCCCCGGTCACCGAGTACGGGGCCCGGACCAGGGACGTCTACCTGCCGGCGGGGGCGTCCTGGACCGACCCGTGGACGGGGCGCGTTCACCAGGGCGGCAGGGTGGTCACGATCGACGCGCCGCTGGACCGGGTCCCCGTACTGCTGAGGGAGGGGGCCGACCTCCCGATCACGGGCTGAGCCGGCCGTGCAGCACCGCCACGCCGCCGCCCCGCACCGTCAGGCCCTCGGCCGCCGCGTCGGTCAACAGGTCCACGGCCCCGGGGGCGAGCCCCAGCCCGGCCGGGTCGACCCGGTACGGGGCGTCGGCGTGGTTGAGCACGAAGACCCAGGTGAGGGACCCTTCGACGCGCCGCACCAGCTCCACGCCCGGGTCCGCCCCGAACGGGGACCCGGGCTCGGGCCGCAGGTCGGCGGCGGTGGCGTCCGGCCCGGCGCCCGCCGCCCCGACCCCGGCCAGCAGAGCGCCCAGGGCCGTGTCGTCCAACCGGACGGACAGGTACCAGGCGCTCCCCGCGCCCCGGCGGTTCCGGGTCAGGACGGGATCCCCGGCGTACGGGCCCGACCGGTGGACGGCCACCGCCTCGGCGCCGGTCGTACGGACCGCCTCCGTCCAGCCGCGGACCGGGCCGAGGCCGGTGTCGAACAGCTCGGTGTCCGGGGCGGGGCGCAGCTCCTCCACCCGGACACCGAGCAGGTCGCGCAGCGCACCCGGGTAGCCCCCGGTGCGCACGGTGCCCTGCGGGTCGGCGATACCGCTGAACGGGGTCACCACCAGGGTCCCGCCCCGCTCCACGTAGTCGGTCAGGTGTGCGGCGGCCCCGTCGGAGAGCAGGTAGAGCGAGGACACGACCAGCAGCGGCACCGGCGGCAGCGGCCGGTCGGGGCGGACGAGGTCCACCGTGCGGCCCGACCGCCACAGCACGCGGTGGACCTGCCGTACCGCGCTCAGGTGGTCGAGCCCGGAGTCGGGCAGCGAGGCCGCACCCATCGCCCACCAGGACTCCGGGTCCCAGGTCAGGGCGGCGTCGGCCGGAACGGGGGCCTCGGCCGCCCCGGCGACCCTGGGCAGCAGGGAACCGAGCTCGCACACCTCGCGGAAGATCCGCGAATCGGGACCGGCGTGCGGGACCATCCCCGCATGCCACTGCTCGGAGCCTCCCCGGGAGGCCCGCCACTGGAAGAACATGGCGCCCCGGGAGCCCCTCGCCACGTGGGACAGGCTGTGCCGGACGATCTCCCCGGGGGCCTTGGCGACGGTCCGTCCGGGGGTGTACACGACCCCCGCGGCCTGCTCCATCAGCAGCCAGGGGCTGCGCCCGCCGGGGACGCGGGCGGCGTAGGAACGGGCGAGGTCGGCGGCGAAGGCGGTCTGGGCCGCGGCCTCGGCACCGGTCCCGGACGGGTAGTCGTCCACGGCCACCAGGTCCACGTGTTCGGCCCACTTCCACGGGTCCACCGGGACCCAGTCGCCGAAGGCCAGGTTGGTGGTGACCGGGACGGCCGGGTTCGCCTCCCTGAGCACCCCGCGCTGGGCCAGGTAGTGGTCGAGCATCGCGTCCGACAGGAAGCGCCGGAAGTCCAGCACGTGGGCCGGGTTGGCCAGGTACTGGGTCGCGCGCGGGGTCCGGACCTGTTCCCAGTCGGAGTAGTGCTGCCCCCAGAACGCCGTCGTCCAGGCCCCGTTCAGTGCCGCCAGGTCACCGTGCCTCCCGCGGAGCCACTCCCGGAACGCCCGGTCGGCGTGGACGGAGTGCGACCACGTGCCGTACTCGTTGTGTACGTGCCACAGGCGCAGGGCCGGATGCGCGGAGTACCGCTCGGCGAGCGCCCGGACGATCCGCTCGCAGGCCGCCCGGTAGGCGGGCGCGGTCACGTCGTAGGTGTCCCGGCTGCCGTGGCTGAGGCGCACCCCCTCGGCGGTCACCGGCATGGCGTCGGGGTGGGCGGCGCTGAACCAGGGCGGCGGGGAGGCCGTGGGCGTGGCCAGGGCGACTCCTACTCCTGCCCCGGCCAGCCGGTCCATCTCGCGGTCCAGCCAACCGAAGTCGAACTCCCCCTCGCGGGGCTCCAGCAACGACCACGAGAAGACCCCGACCGTCACCAGGTTCACCCCGGCCCTGTGCATCAGTCCGATGTCCCGGGCACGCACCTCCTCCGGCCACTGCTCGGGGTTGTGGTCTCCGCCGAACCACAGCACGGACATGGCGCACGCTCCCTCGGACCCGCTTACACGACCCGGTAAGGATGCCCCGTGACACCGACCAGCGACAGCCCCCCGAACCGAACGATTCGCACCCGCTCGCCCGTCCGCGACTGGGAGGACGCTCTGATCAGCGGGAACGGCAGCCAGGGTGCGCTCGTGCACTCCGGGCCGGACCGGACCCGGCTCACCCTCTGCCACGAACGCCTCTTCCTGCCGGCCCGGGAGCCGCTGCCCGCACCGCGCACGGCCCCGATCCTGCCCGAGCTCCGCGCGCTCCTGGGCCGGGGCGAGTCCCGGGCGGCGGCCGAGCGGATCACCGCGCTGGCGGCGGGGGAGGGGTACCGGGGCACCCACTGGATCGACCCCCTGGTCGGGGCGGCGGAACTCGCCCTCACACCGGACCGCCCGGTCCCCGGCCCCCTCACCAGGTCCTGCGACCTGGACACCGGGGTGGTCACCGAGGAACTGCCGGACGGGACCCTCCACCGGGTGTTCGCCTCCCGGGCCGACGACGTCGTGGTCTGCGAGTTCCTCCGGGCCGGAGGGCTGGAGGGCAGACTCACGCTGGGGACGCTCCCCGAGGAGCCTCCGGTGCCGCTGTGGGCCCGGGCGGACGCCGGGACCGATCGGCTCTCGCTCACCGTGACCCTCCCGGACCGCCCGGCGGGCACCGCGCCCGGGTACACGGTGACCTGCGCGGTCACCTCCGAGGGCGGGACGGTCCGCCCCGACGGGGGCGGGCTCGCCGTGCGCGGCGTCCGCAGGCTCACCCTGGTGCTCCGGACGGAGGTGGCCGCCCCGGGCGCCGAACGGCCCCCGGCGCCCGCCGTCCTCCCGGGGAAGCGAACCGGCCCGCTGCTGGAGCGGCACCGGACCCTGCACGGGGAGCTCATGGGCCGGTTCCGCCTGCGCCTGGACGGCGCCGGCCCGGGCCACGGCCGCGGGGCCGACCCGGAGCGGATCGCCCGGCTGGTGGACGCGGGCCGGTACGCGGTCATCTCCGCCTGCGGTGACCTCCCGCCCACCCTCCAGGGGGTGTGGAGCGGAACCTACGATCCGCCCTGGCGCTCGGGGTACACCTTCGACGGCAACCTGCCCTCGGCCCTGGCCGGCCTGCACCCCACCGGCACCCCCGAGCTCATGCCCCCGCTGTTCGACCTGATGGACGCCTTCGCCGAGGACCTCCGGGAGAACGCCCGGCGCCTCTACGGGTGCGGGGGGATCCTCCTGCCCGCGCACGCCTCCACCAGCGGACGCCACAACCACTTCGGCCCCGAGTGGTGCCTGACCTGCTGGACCGCGGGAGCGGCCTGGGTCGCGCGCCTGTACTGGGACCACTACGCCTACACCCGGGACCGCGCCTTCCTGCGGGAGAGGGCTCTGCCGTTCCTCACCGAGGCGGCCGAGTTCCACGAGGACTTCCTCTGCGCGGACGGCTTCTCCCCCTCCTACTCACCGGAGAACACCCCGGCCGACGGGGACGGGCAGGCCTGCGTCAACGCGACCATGGACGTCGCCGCCGTCCGCGACCTGGCGCGCAACCTGGTGCGGGCGCACCGCGTCCTGGGGCTGCCCGGGGCCCGCAGGTGGGTCCGGCTGGCCGCCCGACTGCCCGGTTACCGGATCGGCCCCGACGGCTGCCTGGCCGAGTGGGCGGGGACGGCCGGGCCGGTGGCGCAGACCGACCGGCACGCGCACCGGCACGCCTCCCACCTGTATCCGCTCTGGTACGAGCGGGATCCGGCCTTCGCGGACCCGCGGCTGGCCGGGGCCGCGGCCCGGGCGGTACGCGCCCGCCTGGCCTGGTGGCGGGGGCAGGAGGCGGACGAGATGGCCTTCGGGCTGGTGCAGCTGGGGCTGGCCGCGGCGGCGCTGGGGATGTCCGAGGAGGCCTGCGAGGCGGTGTCCCTGCTGGCCGAACGGTACTGGCGGCCGACGATGGTGCCCACGCACAACCGGGGGCGGATCCTCAACGTGGACATCGGCGGGGGTTTCCCGGCGCTGGTGGCGGCGATGCTGCTGGGTTCGGCCGAGGGCAGGGTCGACGTCCTGCCGGCCCTGCCCCGGGAGTGGGCCTCGGGGTGCGCGGAGGGGCTGCGGGCGCGCGGGGGCGTGGTGGTGGACCGGCTGGAGTGGGGGCCGGACGGGGTCCTGGTGGACCTGCGGGCCACGGCTGACGGCCCGCTGCTGGTCCGTATGCCGGACGGCGACCGGAGGATTCGGCTGACGGCGGGTGGCACGGTGCGTCTGCGCGGGAAATTGCGGAACGGCTGAGCTCCGGTATCGAAGCGATTCGAAATAATCTCGGAAACCCCCGTTGACGTTCTGTCATCGCGAATACACACTGACAACCACAATTCCCGCCGGAGGCAGTCCCCCGTACGGGTCGGCGGGAGTACCCCCACACCGAGGAGCCCCGCTCATGCCCGGATCCAGGACATCCCCCGAACGACCATGGAAGCGCTCCCAGGATGCGAGGGGGCGAAGGGCGGCCACCGGCGCGGTCGCCGCCCTCTCCGCGGCCGCCGTCGCCGCGGCCCTCCTCGGTCCCGGAGGCGTCACGACCGCGGCCCCCGCCTCCGCCGAAGCCGCCGAAACCGACTACACCTGGGACAACGCCCAGATCGCCGGCGGCGGGTTCGTCCCCGGGATCGTCTTCAGCGAGACCGAACCCGACCTCGCCTACGCCCGCACCGACATCGGCGGCGCCTACCGCTGGGACCCCGGCACCGAACGCTGGCAGCCCATGCTCGACTGGATCGGCTGGGACGAGTGGGGGTGGACCGGCATCGTCAGCCTGGCCACCGACCCGGTCGACCCCGACCGCGTCTACGCCGCCGCGGGGACCTACACCAACGACTGGGACCCGAACAACGGGGCCATCCTGCGCTCCGACGACCGGGGTGAGACCTGGGAGGCCACCGAGCTGCCCTTCAAGCTCGGCGGCAACATGCCCGGCCGCGGCCTGGGCGAGCGCCTCATGGTCGACCCCAACGACAACAGCGTCGTGTACTTCGGCGCCCGCGGCGGCCACGGCCTGTGGCGCAGCACGGACCACGGCGCCACCTGGGCCGAGGTCGAGGAGTTCCCCAACCCCGGCGACTACGTCGAGGACCCCGACGACGAGTGGGGCGTGCACGACGACGTCACCGGGGTGACCTGGGTGGAGTTCGACCCGCGGACGGGCTCCGAGGGTTCGGTCACGCAGGACGTCTACGTGGGCGTCGCCGACCTGGAGAACACCGTCTACCGGAGCCGGGACGGCGGGCAGAGCTGGGAACCGGTCCCGGGGGCGCCCACGGGGCACCTGCCCGCCCACGGCGTGCTCGACCACGAGGGCGGACAGCTCTACGTGGCCACCACGTCCACCCCCGGACCCTACGACGGGGACTCCGGAGACCTGTGGCGCTACGACACCGCCGAGGAGGAGTGGACCAGGATCAGCCCGGTCCCCTCCGACTCCGAGGACAACTACTTCGGCTACGGCGGCCTGACCGTCGACCGGCAGAACCCGGACACCCTCATGGTCGCCACCCAGATCTCCTGGTGGCCGGACATCCAGATCTTCCGCAGCACCGACCGCGGCCGGACCTGGTCCCAGGCCTGGGATTACGGCGCCTACCCGGAGCGGGTGAACCGCTACGAGATGGACATCTCCACCGCGCCCTGGCTGGACTTCGGCGGCGGCGGCGAACCGCCCGAGACCCAGCCCAAACTCGGCTGGATGACCCAGGCCATGGCGATCGACCCGTTCGACTCCGACCGGTTCATGTACGGCACCGGGGCCACCGTCTACGGCAGCGACAACCTCACCAACTGGGACTCCGACACCACGTTCGACATCGAGGTGAAGGTCCACGGCCTGGAGGAGACCGCCATCCACGACCTGGCGAGCCTGCCCGGCGGCCCGCTGGTGTCGGTGATGGCCGACATCGGCGGCTTCACCCACCACGACCTCGACGAGGTCCCCGGCCGGATGCACCAGCAGCCCTACTGGGGCAACGGCACCAGCGTGGACTTCGCCGAACTCGAACCCTCGCTCGTGGTGCGCACCGGAGACGCCGAGGACGACGCCACCTCCCACATCGGGATCTCCGACGACGGCGGGGACAGCTGGTGGCAGGGCTCCGAACCCGGCGGGGTGACCGGCGGCGGGACCGTCGCCGTCGCCGCCGACGGCTCCTCGGTGCTCTGGAGCCCTGAGGGCGCCGGGGTGCACGTCTCCACCAGCCGGGGTTCGTCCTGGACCGCCTCGACCGGGGTCCCCGAGGGGGCGCGGGTGGAGGCCGACCGGGTCGACCCGGACGTGTTCTACGCCGTCGCCGACGGGGTCTTCCACACCAGCACCGACGGCGGGGCCACCTTCACCGCCTCCGGCTTCGACGGCCTGCCCGCGGAGGGCAACGTCCGCTTCGGCGCGGTTCCGGGCCACACCGGCGACGTGTGGGTCGCGGGCGGGGCCGAGGACGGCACCTACGGCATGTGGCGCACCACGGACGCCGGCGCCGCCTTCGAGCGGATCGGGGCCGTGGACGAGGGCGACGCGGTCGGCTTCGGCGCGCCGCCGCCCGGCGCGGACTACCCGGCCGTCTACACCAGCTCCCGGATCGACGGGGTCCGCGGGATCTTCCGTTCGGACGACGCGGGCGCCACCTGGGTCCGGGTCAACGACGACCGCAACCAGTGGGGCTGGACCGGGTCCGTGGTCACCGGTGACCCGGACGTCTACGGGCGGGTCTACGTCGGTACCAACGGCCGCGGCATCGTCTACGGCGACCCCGCGGAGGGGGACGGCGGGCCCGGCCCCGACCCGACCCCGTCGCCCTCGCCCACCGCGGACCCCGACCCCTCGCCCAGCCCTTCGCCGGAGCCCACCGCGGGTCCGGGCACGTGCGAGGTCGGTTACGACGTCGGCGCCACCTGGCCCGGCGGCTTCCGGGCCGACGTGGCGGTGACCAACACCGGCTCGGAGACCGTCGAGGGCTGGGAGCTGGCCTGGGACTTCACCGCGGGCGAGGAGGTGACCAGCCTCTGGAACGGTTCCCACACCCAGACGGGCAGCACCGTCACGGTGACCGGCTCCGAGTGGAACGGCCGGATCGCCCCGGGCGAGGCGGTGTCGGTGGGCTTCAACGGGTTCGTGGACGGCGAACCCGCCGTGCCCGAGGGGTTCACGCTGAACGGCCAGGCGTGCGACTGACCCGCTGACCTGGAGCATCCGGCACACGGGGCCGGGAACCGGACGCACGGTTCCCGGCCCTTGACGCGGCCCCGCCCGGAGGCAGGGGACTGTGGTCACCGGTGGCCCGGGAGTCCGCGGCAGCACCCGACGGCCGCGGGACCGTCCACGGCGGCCCGGCCCGAAACTCCCACGGCAACGGATGTACATCCGGCACCCTGGAGACATGAACGAGCCCCTGACGGCGACCGTGATCGAGCGGGCCGCCGAGGACGCATGGCTCAACCGCCTCGCCGACGAGTCGGAGCAGGAAGGGCGTGCGGATTCCGTCTCCTCGGAGGAGACGGCCCGTGAACTCGCCCGGGGCAGGGGGCCTGACGGCCTCAGCCCTTGACGGCGCCGATGATGACCCCCTTGGTGAAGTGCTTCTGGACCAGCGGGTAGACGAACGTGACCGGCACCAGGGCCACCACCACGATCGCCATCTGGATGGCCAGGTTCGGCGCGGAGGCGGTGCCCTGGACCGCCTCGCCCACCACCGAGCTGGAGCTGATCTGCTGCCCCTGCTGCACGTACTGGCGCAGCACCAGCTGCAGGGGCCACTTGGAGTTGTCGTTGATGTACAGGACCGCGTTGAAGAAGGCGTTCCAGTAGCCGACCGCGTAGAACAGGCCGATCACCGCGGTCACGCCCTTGGACATGGGCAGGACGAGCCTGGTCAGGATCGTCCACTCACCGGCCCCGTCCACCCGGGCGCTGTCGGAGATCTCCCCCGGCAGGTTCATGAAGAACGCGCGCATCACCACCAGGTTGAACGCGTTCACCGCCGTGGGCAGGATCAGCGACCAGTAGCTGTCGATCAGACCCAGGTCGCTGACCAGCAGGTACAGCGGGATCATGCCGGGGGCGAACAGGAAGGTCAGCAGCACGGCGAACAGGAGCGGCCGGTGCCACAGCGAGCCCGGCCGGGAGAGCCCGTAGGCGGCCAGGATGGTCGCGGCCAGGCTCACGGCCGTACCCACCAGGGTCACCCCCAGGCTCACCAGGACGGCGCGGGTGACCACGCCCCCGCTGAAGAGGTCGGCGTAGGCCTGGAACGAGATCCCGGCCGGGATCACCACCAGGCCGCCCGCCTCGTTCACCGCGGAGGCGGGCGACAGGCTGGTCAGGACCACGACGTACAGGGGCAGGACCACGACCGTCGCGATCGCGGCCAGGGTGGCGTTCTTCGTGAGCCGCGTCGGCAGGCCCGGGCGCTCCGCCCACACGGGGCGGTCCTTGAAGAGAGTGCTCATACTCGCCTGTAGATTCCGTTCTCACCCATCCGGTGGGCCGTCTTGTTGGCGATCAGGATGAGCACGAGGCCGATCAGGCCCTTGGTCAGGCCCGCCACCGCCCCCGCGCTGAAGTTCCCGGTGACCAGGGTCTGGTGGTAGATGAAGGTGTCGAGCACCTCGGACACACCGGAGCCGAAGGCGTCCCGCTGGAGGAAGAACTGCTCGAAGCCGACGTTGAGGATGTCGCCGAGCTTGAGGATGAGCAGCAGGACGATCACCGGGCGCAGCCCGGGCAGGGTGATGTGCCAGATGCGCCGCCACCGCCCCGCGCCGTCCACCGCGGCCGACTCGTAGAGGTTCGGGTTGATCGCGGCCAGGGCGGCCAGGAAGATGATCGTCCCCCAGCCGGCGTCCTTCCAGATCATCTGGGAGGTGACCACGAACAGGAACGCGTCCGGGTCGGACATGATCTCCAGGGGCGCGTGCCCGTTCTGGCGCAGCATCTGCGAGAACAGCCCGGCCCCGCCCAGGATCTGCTGGAACAGCGTCACCACCAGCACCCAGGAGAAGAAGTGCGGCATGTACACGATGCTCTGCAGCAGCAGTCGCAGCCGGGGGCTGAGCACGCTGTCGAGCAGGATGGCCAGCGCGATCGGGATGGGGAAGAAGAACACCAGCTGCACGGTGGCGATGGTCAGCGTGTTGCCGACCGCGTTCCAGAACCGGGGGTCGCCGAAGAGCCGCTCGAACTGGGCCAGCCCCACCCACGGGCTGCCGAGGACGCCGTCCCAGGGGTTGTAGTTCTGGAACGCGATGACGTTGCCCAGGGTCGGCGCGTAGTGGAAGACGGCCAGCAGCCCGATGGCAGGGAGGGTCATCAGCAGCAGCTGCCAGTCCCGGCGCAGTCTGGCCCCGAGGGAGGGGCGGTTCCCGGTCCCGGTCCGGGGCCGGGGCCGGGGGCGGCGCGCGGGTCGGCGGTCGTCCCGCCCGCCCCCGGGGGCCGGTGCCCCGAGGGTGGTCGCGGGCCCGCCGGAGCGGTCAGTCACGGCCGTGTTCCCGGAGGACCTCCAGGTAGAACTCCCGGCCCTCTTCGCCGCCGTCCCGGCGCCAGTCGTCGATGGCGGTGTCCAACGCGGACAGGTCCTCGCGGCCCCGGATGATGTCCTCCACCCGGTCGGTCAGCGGCAGTTCGGCGGCGGAGAAGCGGTCGGGCCGCTGGATGCGGATCCCCGCGAAGGGGTCGTCCTCGGCGTAGGCGATCGCGTCGTTGTACCAGGCGGTCTTCCAGGACACGAAGTCCGGGTACTGGCTCTCGGTGACGGCCGGCGGACGGCCGCTGATGAAGTAGTAGCCGTCGTTGACCTCGGAGTTGCCGAGGTCGGTGAGCTCGGGGGCGCCGTGCTCGTTGCGCTCGTGGTGCACGCCCTCCTCCCCGTACCGGTAGTCCATGTACTCCTGGGTGCCGAAGGGCGCCGCGCAGAAGTTCACGATGGCGAGGATCTCCTCGATCTGCTCCGGTTCCATGCCCTTGCGGACGAACACCGACTGGCTGGACGGGTCGTTGCGGTGCAGCACCGGGTCGCCGCCGTCGTGGCCCAGGGCCGGCAGCAGGTCCAGACGGAAGTCGGGGTTGTCTCCGAGGATCTGGCCGTAGGCCTCGTGCCAGGCGCCGAGGCCGTCCTGGTTGAAGAGGATCTGGCCGGAGTTGAGCAGCTCCTTGGCGTTGTCGCCCTGGGCCACCAGGTCGGGGTGCACGAGTCCGGCGTCGAAGACGCGCCGCATGAACTCCACGCTGGCGCGCCACTCCTCGGTCTCGAACATGTGGACCAGTTCGCCGTTCTCGTACCGCCACTGCTTGGGGGCGCCGAAGATCTGCCGGGCGGTCAGGCTGATGTCGCCGAAGGCCCAGCGGTTGTTGTCGGGGTCGTTGACCTCCTTCCCGAGTTCGAAGAGCTCCTCGGAGTCGGCGGGGACCGCGAGCCCGTACTCCTCCAGGAGGTCGCGCCGGTACAGGATCCAGTTGCTGAAGGGTTCGGAGGGCCAGGGGATCCCCTGGAGCTGCTCGTTGAAGACGTTGGCGCGCCAGGCGTCGCTGTCCAGGTTGGCCAGCAGCGGGTAGGCCAGCGCCGCGTCCCCGGCCAGGTAGGGGGTCAGGTCCTCGAAGAGTTCTCCGACGGCCCGGTTGAACTGGGGGATCAGGTTGATCACCCAGTCCGGGAACATCGTGATGTCGGCGACGTCGCGCCCGGCGACGACGGCGTTCATCTTGTCGATGATCGTGTTCCCGTCCTGGAAGTTGAACTCGACCGTGGCGCCGATCCGCTCGTTGACGTGGTCGTAGAAGGAGTTGTTGCCGAGCCCGGGCGGCACCGGGCCCCACATGGGGGTCATCGCCGTGTAGTGGCCGCCCGAGCCCCGCACGTCCGCGGCGGCCCGGACGAAGCTGTCGGGGTAGGCGGTGAAACCGTCGGGGGCGCCCGCGACCCCCGGGATGTCGGGGACGACCGCCTCGAAGGGCTGGAAGGTGGGGATCAGGTCGTTCAGGTCGGTGGCGGCGGAGGCCGAACCCCCGCCGCCGGTCTCGCCGGCCCCGCCGGAGCAGCCGGAGAGCATGCCGGCGGAGAGTGCGGTGGCGCCGGTGGCGCCCATCAGACTGAGGAAGCGACGGCGGCTCGGGGCCGGAGTCGGGGGGAGTGACATCACGGTCGTTCCTTTGGTCGGCCGGGTCGCCAACGCCCGGGGGTAGGAAACGCTAGGCCATTTTGCTATGAATTGACTTGGCCGATTAGAGAGTCAAATTACTGCAACGTGATCTAGCACACAAGGCCTCTGTGGTCCAAAGTCGAAGCGGTTCGATTTTGGTACGACGCGGCTCGGTCCCGACTGGGAGAAACGCCCCTGATGAGCACCACGAACCCCACCCGACAGACCACCGAGGACCGAGTCGAGGACCTGATCCGGAGCCTGACCCCCGAGGAACGGCTGGGTCTGCTCCACCAGTACCAGGCCCCCGTCGAACGGCTGGGCCTCGCCGCGTTCCGGACCGGCACCGAGGCGCTCCACGGCCTGGCCTGGCTCGGTGAGGCCACGGTCTTCCCCCAGGCCGTCGGCCTGGCCGCGAGCTGGGACCCGGCACTGCTCCGCCGGGTCGGCGAGGCCACCGCCACCGAACTCCTGGCCGTCCGCCGCCGGGACCCCCGGGCCGGGCGCAACGTGTGGGCCCCGGTGACCAACCCGCTCAGGGACCCCAGGTGGGGGCGGAACGAGGAGGGCTACTCCGAGGACCCGTGGCTCACCGGGCTCCTGGCCGCCGCCTACGCCAGGGGCCTGGCCGGGGACGGGCCGCGTCCGCGCACAGCACCCACGGTCAAGCACTTCCTCGGCTACAACAACGAGACCGACCGCTGCACCACCTCCAGCGACCTGCCGCCCCGGGTCCTGCGCGAATACGAGCTCCCCGCCCACCTGCCCGCCCTCAGCCAGGGCGCCGCACTCGCGGTCATGCCCTCCTACAACCTGGTCAACGGCAGACCGGCGCACCTGAGCCCGCTCATCAACCGGGTGCTGCGCCGTGCCGCCCCCGGACGGATCCTCGTGGTCAGCGACGCCCACGCGCCCGCGAACCTCTTCGGGCTCCAGGGGTTCCACCCCGACGGGCCCACCGCCTACGCGCACGCCCTGCGCGCCGGTCTGGACAGCTTCACCCAGGACGACGACCGCCCCGAGGCCACCCTCGCCCACCTGCGGGAGGCACTCGACCGCGGGCTGGTCAGCCAGGAGGACGTCGACGAGGCGGCCCGCAACGTGCTCTCCGTCCGGGTCCGCCTCGGCGAGTTCGACCCCGAGCCCCACCACGAGCAGGTCCCGGAGGAGGTCGTGAACTGCCCCGGGCACCGGTCCCTGGCCAGGGAGGCCGCCACCCGCTCACTCACCCTGCTCCGCAACGACGGCCTCCTGCCACTGCGGGCACCGCTGCGGATCGCCGTGATCGGACAGCTCGGCGACACCGTCCTGGAGGACTGGTACAGCGGAACCCTCCCCTACGCCGTCACCGCGCGCCAGGGCCTGGCCGAGCACTGCGAGGTGGAGTTCGTCGAGGGCACCGACCGGATCACCCTGGAGACCGGCCAGGGCCGGGTGGTCCTCGGCGCCGACGGGCGGCTCCGCCTTGACGGGGCCCCGCACGGGCAGGGGGAGGCGCCTCCGGGTGAGGACGCCGACCTGTCCGGGCTCTTCGACCTCCTCGACTGGGGCGGCGGGGCGCACGCCCTGCGCTCGGCGGCCAACGGGCTCCACGTGGACGAGGCCCCCGGCGACGCCCTGGCCTGCACCGCGCCGGGGCCGGGCACCTGGGAGGTCCGGCAGACCTTCCTGCTGACCCGGTCGGCGGACGGGGTCCGGCTCACCCAGGTGCACACCGGCCGTCACGTCACCGTCGCGGAGGACGGCGCCCTCCGGCTCGGCCCGGAGGGCGCCGAGGGCACCTTCTTCCGGGTCGGGGGACTGGGGTCGGGGGCCCGGGCGGCGGCGAAGGCGGCGGCCCGGGCCGATGCCGCGGTGGTGGTCGCGGGCGACCACCCCATGGTCAACGGCCGGGAGACGCAGGACCGCACCGACCTGGACCTGCCCGCCGCGCAGGAGCGGGTGCTGCGGGCCGTGCACGAGGCGAACCCGGACACCGCCCTCGTCCTGTGCAGCGGGTATCCGTACGCCGTGAACTGGGCGGACGCCCACATCCCGGCAATCGTGTGGTCGGCGCACGGCGGCCAGGAGTACGGGCGGGCGCTGGCCGACGTCCTGCTGGGCCGGGCCGAGCCCGCGGGGCGCCTCACCCAGACCTGGTACCGGGACACCGCAGACCTCCCGGACCTGCTGGAGTACGACGTCATCGGCGCGGGCGCAACCTACCTGTACTTCGGAGGGACCCCGCTCTACCCCTTCGGGCACGGCCTCGGTTACGCGACGGTCGAGTACGGCCGGGCCCGGGTACGGGTCCGTGACGACAGGGTCACCGTCGAGGTACCCGTCACCAACACCGGCGACCGCACCGCAGAGGAGGTCGTGCAGGTCTACACCCGGCAGACGGACTCCCGGGTGCGACAGCCCTTCCGGACCCTGCGGGGCTTCGCCCGGCTGCGGATCGGCGCGGGGCGGACCGAGATCGCCTCGGTCTCCTTCGAGGTGGACCGACTGGCGGTCTGGGACACCATCGGGGACCGTTTCGTGGTCGAGGAGGCGCCCCGGGAGGTCCTGGTGGGGCGCTCGGCGTCGGACGTGGTCGCCACCGTGCCCCTGGACGTCCCGGGGGAGCCGATCCAGCCCCGGGACGCCTTCACCGCCTGGTCGGCGGACCGCTACGACGAGGCTCACGGGGTCCGGCTGTGCCCCGTCACCCCGGAGCCCGGGCCCGTGGAGCCGGACGCACCCGAAACCGCGGTCCCGGGGGACGCGGTGCGCGCCAGGACCGACGGCGCGTGGGTGTCCTACCGGGACGTGGACCTGGGGGACGGCGCCGCCGAACTCCGGGTGGGAGCCAACGCGCCCCGGGCGGCCACCGTCCTGTTGCGCCTGGGCGACCCGGTCACCGGTGCGGTCCTCGCGCAGGTGCCGGTCCCCGCAGGCGACGGCGTCCACGACTTCACCGAGGTCCGCACCCCGGTCCGCGGCGCCTCCGGGGTGTGCGACCTGTACCTGGTCCTGGAGGACGCCGACACCGCGGTCTCCGAGCTGGTCCTCGGCGCCCCCTGAACCGACCGGAGCCTCCGGCCCCGCCCCGACGGGTCCCGCTCTCCCCTTCCGCCGCTCCGGGGCGCGCGGACCCCTGTCCGTACCCGCCTTCCGGGATGCAGGATGGTCCGTGTGCCACGGAGTGACGAGCGAGAGCGGGAACCTGTGCGGGTACTGACACTGGACCGGATCGACCCGGACCTGACCGGCCTGGTCGGGGGCAAGGCCGCCGGTCTCGCTGCGGCGGTCCGGGCGGGAGAACGGGTGCCGCCGGGGTTCTGCGTCACCACCGAGGCCCACCGTTCGGGCGAGGTACCGAGGGACGAGGTGGCGGCGGCCTACGAGGCGCTCGGCGGCGGCCCGGTCGCGGTGCGCTCCAGCGCCACCGCCGAGGACCTGCCCGACGCCTCCTTCGCCGGGCAGCAGGACACCTACCTGAACGTGGAGGGGGTGGACGACCTGGTCGGAGCGGTGCGCCGCTGCTGGGACTCCCTCCGGACCGACCGCGCCGCCGCCTACCGCCGGGACCGCGGGATCGACGACCGGTCCGTCCGCATGGCGGTGGTCGTGCAGCGCATGGTCGACCCCCGGGCGGCCGGAGTGCTCTTCACCGCCAACCCGGTCACCGGCACCCGCGGGGAGACGGTTCTGGACGCGGTCCCCGGCCTCGGTACCGCAGTCGTCGACGGTACGGCCGAACCCGACCGCTACCTGGTGCGGCCGGACGGGAGCACCGACGGCCCCGCCGACGGCTGCCTGCGCCCGGAGGAGGTGGCGGCCCTCCACGCCCTGGGGCGGCGGCTCCAGGGCCTCTTCGGTGCGCCCCAGGACGTCGAGTGGGCCGTCGACCGGGACGGGACCCCCTGGGTCCTGCAGTCCCGGGCGGTCACCACGCTCTTCCCGCTGCCACCGGCCCGCGCGGACGGGCCCGGGGTCTATCTGGAGGGCGGTCACATGCAGGGCATGCTCAGGCCCTTCACCCCGTTGGGCTTCGCCGCGCTCATCGAGGTGTCCCGGGACTGGTTCGCCGCCTTCACGGCGGGTGAGGGGCCGGGGCCGGAGTCGTGGATGGTGAACGTGGGCGGGCGGCTCTACCTGGACCTGACCGGCCTGGTCCGGGACCGCAGGACACGTGACAGCCTGCCCGGGGCCCTGGCCCTCTACGGCCCCGGGGCCGGCCGTGCGGTCCGGGGCCTCCTGCGGGACCCGCGGTTCGCTCCGCGGCCGGGGCGCCCCCTCCGGGCCGGGGCGGTCCTGCGCGGTGTGCGGGCGGCGGCGCCACTGCTGGCGGGCTTCGCCGCGGACGCCGCCCTCGCCCTCTGGAACCCGGCCCGGACCAGGGAAAGGGTGTTCGGCCTCGGGGAACGGGCACGGCTCGGCGCGAAGCGCACACCGGAGTGGGTGGTGACGGCCCGGGACCGGCTGGAGTACGCCCGGCACCTCCAGGACCCGGTGATGTCCGGGCAGATGATCGCCATGCTGGGTCCCCTGTACGCGGGCCTGGTGGCGGCGAAGCTGCCCGAGCACCTGCTCAGCGGGGTCGCGGAGCCGTCGGAGGTCGCGGTGGTCCTCGGCGGGATGCCGTACAACGTCACCACCGGGATGGACCTGGAGCTGTGGCGGCTGGCGGAAGGCGCCCGGGAGCACCGGGAGCTGCTGACGCGGACGCCGCCGGAGGAACTGGCCGAACGCCACCTGGCCGGGGACCTGCCGGACATCGGGCTCACCGGCTTCCTGGACCGGTACGGGCACCGGAGCGCCGCCGAGATCGACATGGGCGTGCCCCGGTGGGCCGAGAACCCGGCACCGGTGTTCTCCGCGATCGCCAACTACCTCCGGGTGGACGACCCGGAACAGTCGCCCGAACGACGGTTCGGGGCGGCGGCCGAGCGGGCCGTCCGGATGCGGGACGAACTCGTGCGCAGGCTCGCCCGGACCAGCCCGCTGCGCGCCCGGCTGACCGCCTTCCTGCTCGATCGGGCGCGCGAGCTGTCGGGGCTGCGGGAGTACCCCAAGTTCGTCTGGCTGTACGCGCTGGCCGAGGTGCGCCGTCAGATGCTGTCGGTGGGCGGGGAACTGGTCGCGCTGGGCCGGCTCGACCGGGCCGAGGACGTGGTCTTCCTGGACTTCGACGAGGTCGGTGAGCTGCTGGACGGGGCCGAACTCCGGGCCCTGGTGGCGGAGCGCAGGGCCGAGTACCGGCGTGAGCTCGGCCGCCGCAGGGTGCCGCCGCTCCTGCTCTCGGACGGCACCGACCTGGAGGCGGCCCTGCCCGCGCTCCCCCCGGCCGAGGGCCCTGATGGGGAGCTGACGGGTGTCGCGGCCTCCCCCGGGACCGCCACCGGGGTGGCGCGGGTGGTGCGTGATCCGGCGGGCGCCTCGCTGGCACCCGGGGAGATCCTCGTCGCGCCGACCACCGACCCCGGATGGACCCCGTTGTTCATGACCGCGGGAGGGCTGGTGGTGGAGACCGGGTCGACGGTGGCGCACGGCCCCACGGTCGCCCGCGAGTACGGCATCCCCTGCGTGATCTGTGTTCCCGGGGTGACCGAACTGGTCCGCGACGGCCAGACGGTCACCGTCGACGGGTCCGCGGGCACGGTCCGGGTGGAGGAGCCGGGGGAGTCGGGGGAGTCGGGGGAGTCGGGGGAGCAGGAGGGAACCGGGAGCCCCTGAGCCGAGTCATAGGGGGACCATACGGCGGTCTCGTATGGGTAACGGATAACCCGGGTAGAGGGCGGACATGAACGAGCAAACGACACACCCCCGGTCCGCTCACCGACATCCCAGGGCCCTGTTCGGTCGGATGCAGGTCTACGCGCAGAACAACCCGCGTCCCTACGCCGTCAGGGCCCTCCTCGTCCTCCTCTCCCTGGCCGTGCTCCCGCCGCTGGTGCTCTCCGTGATCCTGTTCGACGACTGGTCGGTCCTCATGCCGGTCCTCGTCGGGGCCGCGGTCCCCGTGGTGGTCATGGGCGTCCTCATGGTCCTGCTCATGCCGTGGTTCATCCGCCGCACGCTGGGCGCGTGGACCCTGCCCCCGGACACCGAACCGGGGCACCTCCTGGAGGCCAAGCGCCAGCTGCGCCGGGGCGGACTCCACGGGGACGAGGACGTCAACCGGATCGCGCGCGTGGTAGCGGCCCAGGCCGAGATCAAGATCAACTCACCGCGGACCATCAACGTCCTGGGCCTGGTCGCGGCCCTGCTCTTCGGCTCCCTCACCGCCCTGACCTACCGGCTCTCGGGGCCGGGCCTCGACTTCTGGTTCCAGGCGGGCATCACGCTGGTCTTCCTGTCGTACCCGCTCCTCCTCGGCCCGTGGGCCAAGCGCTACCGCCAGCGCGCCCGTGACTTCGCCAAGCTCTACGACGCCCGGCGACAGAAGGACTGACCGCCGCCCCGGCACCCCGGGAGGCCGGCGCGCCTCCCGGACGCGGAGGCCCCGCCCCGGGCGCACCGGCATGCGGCCCGGGGCGGGGGACCGGAAGGGGCCCGGGATCAGCGGGTGCCGAGCAGGTGCTCCAGGGCGAGCTGGTCCAGCCGCTCGAAGTGGTAACCCCGCCGGCCGGCCGTTTCCAGGTCCAGTTCCTCCCTGAGCAGGTCCGCGACGCTCTCGCCCGGGGAGAGGGTGGGTTCGGCCAGCTCGGGGACCCGGGCCTCGGCCAGGGCGGTGGCCACCGCGGGGTCGGCCCGGAAGGCGGCGGCCCTGTCCCGGAGGATCAGGTAGTTGCGCATGCAGCCCGCCGCGGACTCCCAGACCCCGGACATGTCCTCGGTCCGGGGCGGTTTGAAGTCGAAGTGCCGGGGGCCCTCGTAGCCGGACCGCTCCAACAGGTCGACCAGGAAGAACGCCTCCTTGACGTCACCGGCGCCGAAGCGCAGGTCCTGGTCGTACTTGACGCCGCGCTGGCCGTTGAGGTCGATGTGGAAGAGCTTGCCCGCCCACAGGGCCTGGGCGACGCCGTGCGCGAAGTTGAGCCCGGCCATCTGCTCGTGCCCGACCTCCGGGTTGACGCCCACCATCTCGGGGTGCTCGAGCTCGTTGATGAAGGCCAGGGCGTGG
This sequence comes from Nocardiopsis terrae, assembly GCF_014651695.1. GTDB lineage: Bacteria > Actinomycetota > Actinomycetes > Streptosporangiales > Streptosporangiaceae > Nocardiopsis > Nocardiopsis terrae. Next base: position 76,179 of record NZ_BMXJ01000009.1, on the reverse strand, counting down.
CCGACGGTGGGCAGCAGTACGTCGCCGCGCGGCTCGTTGGGTTTGGGCTCGATCGCGAAGCGCAGGTCGTAGCCCTGCTCCAGGACGTAGGAGCACAGCAGGTCGAAGGCTTCGCGCAGCCGGTCCAGGGCGGCGTGGTCGTCCTTGCCCGCCTCGGTCTCGGCGCCGTCCTGGCCGCCCCAGCACACGTAGGTCCTCGCCCCGAGGGAGACCGCGAGGTCGATGTTGCGGATGACCTTGCGCAGGGCGTACCGGCGCACGTCGCGGCTGTTGGAGGTGAAGCCGCCGTCGCGGAAGACGGGGTGGGTGAACAGGTTGGTGGTGACCATCGGCACCGCCATACCGGTCTCGTCCAGCACGCCGCGGAAGCGCTGGAGGATCCTGTCGCGTTCGGAGGGCGAACTGCCGGGCGGGACGAGGTCGTCGTCGTGGAAGGTGACGCCGTACGCGCCGAGGTCGGCGAGGCGGCGGACCGCGTCGACCGGATCGAGAGGGGGGCGGACGGGGTCGCCGAAGGTGTTGACGCCTCGCCAGCCCACGGTCCACAGGCCGAAGGTGAAGCGGTCCTCGGGGGTGGGCCGGTAGTCGGTCATACGCGCTCCTGGAGGGTGGGTCCGTGGACGGTGCCGGACCCGATTAGTTTGTCTAGAGACACAACTAATTGTCAACGGACGCGGCGGAGCGGGAGGGGTTTCGGGTGGGCGTGCGGAAGGCCCTGGTCTTCTGAACAGGGCCTTCTCAGATGCCGGATTGCCTGCGGATGGTCTCCAGGAGCGCCGACCACTCGGAGGAGGGGAACACCAGGTGCCCGAGGTTCCTGCTCCGGGTGTCGCGGATGGCGGCCACGACGGGCAGGTCGGCGACCTCTACGCAGTCGCTCTGATGTTGTTTCGGCGTGGTTGGCACCTGGGGTCCGGGTTTTGTCGCTGGCCTGGGGGTCCGACAGGTGTGGGGGCGTCCCCGTTTCCGGCCGCGTGATGGTGGCCGTCCTTGCTTCGCTCCGGGCGCTCCACCCTGACCCGCTTCGCCACGACGGCGGATCGGCGGCTGTCAGGAAACGGGGGGTGTGTGGTCGGGGCGGTCAGGGGCCGAGCCCCTTCCCGGGGTCTGACGGCTTCGGAGGACCGGCAGCGGGGGGCGGGGTGCGGGCGGACGCTGAGGGGGCGGTCCCAGGTTCGCGGTGCCCGAAACCGGTCCAGCAGGGTGTCCGCTGCTTCCGAAACCGCCCCAACCCCGGTGATCTTGCTACCAGGGGCGATTTCGGCGCCGAAGTTGCCCCTGGTAGCAAGATCACCGTGAAAAAGGGGACCTGATCCCGGGCGGAAATCAGGTCACTGCTCTCGAAGTGGTGGGTTTCGTCGGGGTACACGCGGTCGGTGTGCTGCTGATCGTGTTCGCTGTCGTCAGCGCCAAGCGGGCCGGGAAACGCGACAGGAACTAGGTTTCCCCGGGCGGCGACTGTCCGGGGCCCGGCCCCTGCTCCTGCCCCGCCCCCGGTCCGGGAACCTGGCCGGGTCCTCACCCCCAGGACTGGATGAGGGGCCCGGCCCGGGGCTTGGGCCGGACAGCACCCTCTCCAGGTAGGGCATCTGTACCGGGCAAGCCCGACACACCTGGCGCGCCGGGCAGCGCCTCGGCGGGGGCGGACGAGAGGCGTGGAATCCTCCCAACGGTTGGGGCGACACCGCTGGCAGGTCGAGCGGACCATGGCCTGGCCGGCTGGATGCCGTCGACTCCATCGTTGCTACCGGCCGAGCACCGCCGGCATCGCCTGCACGTTGATGTGCTTCCGCAGACTTACCGAATGCGATGAGCTCTAAGGCTGCGGCAGCGGCAGGGTGCCCGATTCCAGACCGTGGATCATCACGGCCGCACCGCCCCGGGAGGCGGCGCTCATCCCCAGGTCCGAGGGCTCCACCCGGCAGCCGCCCGCCTCCGGGGCGAAGGACCCGGCCCGTGCGGCCTCGCGACAGCGGGGGACCAGCCACCGCGCCATCGGCACGAAGTAGCCGCCCAGCACCACGGCGCCCGGGTTGACCACGTTCACCAGGGTCGCCACCCCGCGGCCCAGCCACGTCCCGGCCCGCTCCAGCGCGGCGACGGCCGTGGGCTCACCGGCCGAGGCGCGGTCCACCGCGACCGCGACCAGTTCGGCGACCTCCGCGCCGGACAGCGGGCGTCCCGGAACCAGGTCGGGCAGGGCGGCGCGCAGGATCGCCCCGATTCCGGCCAGCGCCTCCAGGCAGCCCCTGCGGCCGCACGAGCACTCGGGGCCGTCGGCGTCCAGTTCCAGATGCCCGATCTCCCCCGCGAACCCGCCAGCTCCGCGCAGCAGCTCGCCGCCGACCAGCACGCCCGCGCCGATCCCCACCTCACCGGTCACGTACACCAGGTCGGGCAGCCCGGCGAGGGGGCCGAAGCGGTACTCGGCCATGGCGCCGAGGTTGGCGTCGTTGTCGACCAGGACGGTCGCCCCGGCCAGGGCGGATCCGGCCAGGCCGGAGAGCAGGAGCTCGCGGAGCGGAACCTCCCGCCAGCCCAGGTTGGGGGCGCGCCGCACCGTTCCGGAGGGGGCGTCGATCAGCCCGGGGACCGCCACACTCACCCCGACCACGGTGCGCTCGCGCAGCTCCGGCGCCTCGGTGACCTCCCGGAGCGTGTCCGCGATCCGGTGGGCGCAGGCCCGGGCGCCCGCCGAGCGGGCGTCCAGCGGCACGTGCCGGTGCACCAGTTCCCGGTGGAGCAGGTCCACGGCCACCACCGACAGGAAGTCGACGTTGACCTCCAGGCCGATCGCGGCGACCGAACGCTCGTCCGGGGCCAGCAGGACCCCGGGGCGGCCCACCCGCCGCTGGGAGGTCTCACCGGTCTCCCGCACCAGGCCGCGGGTCATCAGGTCGGAGACCAGGCTGGAAACGGTGGTCTTGTTCAGCCCGGTGGCGGCGGCGACGGCGGCGCGGGAGCACGGGGCGTGTTCGCGGACGGTGCGCAGCACGGTGCGCAGGTTGCTCTCCCGGACGGTCTGGAAGCTCACCGTTCCCGTACCGGCCACCACCCCGTACCCCCTGCCGCCGACTGCCGCGGAAAACCCGTTGCCCGTGTGTGGGGGCGCTGGTTGGATTCCCATCATGGTGCCTCCAGACGTGTTCCGCGACCAGCCCGTCCTCGTGGGTGACCGGGTGCGGTTGGAGCCGCTGGGCGTTGCCAACGCGGGCGAGGTGATCCCGGGGATGGTGGACATGGACCCGCAGGTGCGCAGGCTCACCGGCACCCACCGGGAGTTCACCGCCGAACAGCTGCTCAGGGTGTTCGCGGCCTGGGAGCAGCGGCATGACCGGGCCGACTGGGTGGTCCGGGAACAGCGGGGCGGTGCGGCCGTCGGTGACTGCGCACTCATCGACCTGGACCCGGACAACGCCGAGGCGCACTACCGGGTCGCGCTCAGCTCCATGGAGCACACCGGCAGGGGCTACGGCACCGAGGCCACCGACCTGGTCCTGGAGTATGCCTTCGAGACCGCGGGGCTGCACCGGGTGGCACTGGAGGTGTTCGCCTTCAACACCAACGCGGAGAGGTCCTACGCCAGGTCCGGCTTCGTCCGGGAGGGCGTGTGGCGCCAACACCTGCGCTGGGACGGCGAGTGGCACGACGCGGTCCTGATGTCGATCCTCGCCGACGAGTACGCCGAGCTCCGCCGCCGGCGCGGCTGACCGGTCCGGCGTTAGGGTCGGTGGCATGCCCGTTCCCGAGTTCCTCCGGAAGCTGCGCCGGCACGTCGGCCACGACCTCCTCCCCCTGGTGGGTGTGACCGCCGTGGTTCTCGACGGGGGCGGCCGGGTGCTGCTGCACCGGCGCTCCGACGACGGTCGCTGGGCCACCCCGGGCGGCATCCTCGAACCCGGGGAGCAGCCCGCCCGGGCGGTGGTCCGTGAGGTGCGGGAGGAGACCGGGGTGCTGGTGGAGGTGGAGCGCCTCGCCACCGTGATCGGCCAGGAACCGCACACCTACCCCAACGGCGATCAGGTGCAGTTCCTCGATCTCGCCTTCCGCTGCCGCCCCGTGGGCGGTGAGCTCAGGGTCGACGGCGACGAGAGCCTCGACGTGGGCTGGTTCGCCCCGGACCGGTTGCCGCGGATGGCCGACCGGATTCTCGAACGCATCCGCTGCGCCCGTGAGCCCGGGGGCGAGCCCCACTACGAGCGCTGACCTCCGCTTCCGGGTGCCGTCCCTGCGCCTCTCTGCGCCCCCCGCCCCTGTCGCCCGGGTTCTCTGCTGCCCGCCCCGGCCCCTTCTTTCCACGGTGATCTTGCTACCAGGGGCGATTTCGGCGCCGAAGTTGCCCCTGGTAGCAAGATCACCGAGGGTTGGCCGATCTGTGCCCCGGGTGTTCCTTCGTGCCGGGCCACGGGCACGCTGACGGACTGACGCGGAACGCCCGCTGGGCAGCTGCCCAGCGGGCGTTCGGCACCGTGCCGCCCGGGCCGCGATGCCGGCTCCGTGCCTAGTTCCACTGGCGCCGCATGGTCCAGCGGTCCGAGGCGACGTCCCGGGTGATGTCGATGATGCTGGGAACGCCCGACTCCGACTCGGCCGAGACGCGGAGCAGGTGAATCTGTGTGGCCGGGACGCCCGGGGCCTCGGGGCGGGCCGGCCAGTCGCCGATGATCCTGCGCACCCGGAAGGTGTGGCCGCGCCAGGTGAACTGGGCGGGGTTGCCACGGTCGGTGGAACGGACGTCGATCTGTTCGTTCAGGAGACTCACTCGAACAGCATATCGAACACACGTTCGACAGAGTCAAGTCCTTCGGAGGCCGGCGCGGTTCGTGTCCCCACGGGGTTGCGGGCAGGTGCGCAGGTCCGCCCGCGTTCCGGGGCGGAACTACAGGAACACCCGGCCGCGGCGGGTGCGGTCGCGCAGCGCGGCCATCCGCCTGGTGTTGCTCGGGCGCCGCGAGAGCAGGTGGTAGAGCAGCAGCGAGCACCCCCGGTCGGTACGCGCCCGGGCGGCCATCTCGCCCATGTTCACCCGCGTGTACAGGTTCGGGCCCCCGGCGAACAGGTGTACCGCGTGCACCCCCTCGGGCAGGTGTGCGTGGGCGTGGTTGTCGGCCGTGTACTCCGCGGCGCGGGACAGCGCGGAGCCCAGGCCCGGGACCAGGTCGGCGCCGACGGTGGCCAGCCGGCGCCAGTACCCGGTGTGTCCGGCGGCCACATGGCCCACCTGGTGGGCGATGAGGAACGCCAGGGCGTCCGGGTCGTGCAGTCGGCCGTTCCCGTCGAACAGGGCGTCGGGCAGCACCAGGTAGCGACGGAGTCCGTGCGCGGCGGCGTCGGTGCGGGTGGAGACCGGACCGACCCGCACGTACGCCTCCGGGGGCCGGGCCAGCCCCATGTCCGTCGCCAGGGACACCACCATCCGGTGTGCCTCGGGGAACTGGGTCGGTGAGATCCGGACCGACTCCGCGCACTCGCGTGCGTAGCGCATACCGCGTACCGACCAGCACGCCAGGGGCACCGCGGTCAGTGACAGCGCGGTCCACGGCACCGACCCCGAGAAGGACCACACCAGCCTCAGCAGAACCGCGGTGAGCGCCAGGGACACCGTCGCGCACAGCACGAACAGAGGTTTCTCCCAGGGGTGCGCGGACGCCGGAACGATCTCCTCGTCGGTGTCCAGCGCGCACAGGTCCCGCGTTGGCCCGTGCGGGGAGGGCCGGTGCGCGGTCAGCCGCCCGGGGGAGGCGGTGCAGCCAGGGACCCCGTGGGCCGCACAGGCTCGAGAGGACCCTGGCGTCGCGTGTGGCATGCTGCTCCCCCTCAGAACGCCCCTGACTCAGGATGATTACTCCCTGTGCCCAAATATTACTTTCCGCTTTCCTTTGTGCGGGGTGGCGGAGGCGGCGTGTCCGGTGTCAGGAACGCTCGTAGTGGCGCAACTCCTCGGCGAGCACGTCCAGGAACCGGTCGACCTGGGCCGGGTCGTACCCGGGTCGCGCCCGGGTGGTGGCGAACTGGACCCGCTCCACCTCCTCGGAGGTGAGGGTGGCCCGCTCCGGCCGTCCCTGTTGGAGGACGTCCAGCGTGTACTCGGCGCGGTCCAGGAACTCGTCGACCTCCTGCTCGTTGTAGCCGGTGGTCAACCGGGTGGTGGCGAAGCGCTGCTCGCGGATGTCCTGGGGGGCCATCCGCGGCCCGGGCGACGGTGGACCGGCCGGCGGCAGGTCCGGCTGTTGCGGCCCCTGGTGCACCCGGCCGGGTTGTGCGGGGCCGGTCTGCCCGGGGTGCGGCGGCAGAGGCGGGGGCGGGGCGGGCTGGCCCAGACCGCGCCCGGCGAGGTCGGCCACGACGAGGTCGAGGAAGTCGTCCACCTCGTCCTCGCGGTATCCGGGGCTCATCCGGGTGGTGCGGAAGCGGGAGTTGCGGATCTCGTCCGCGGTGAGCAGCGGGCCCTTGCGCGGTCCGCCCTCCAGTGCCACCAGGGTCGCCTCGATCCGGTCGAGGAGTGCGTCCACGTCCTCCTCGTTGTAGCCCGGGCGCAGGCGCACCGTGTGGAACTTCTTGTTGCGGATGTCCGCCGGTGTCAGAGGCATGGTCCCCATTGTGCAGTTCACGGGGTTCTCGGGGGGCGCTGTCACAGGTCCGCGTGTGGCTCGGCGGCGGACCCGGCGCCGGTGGCGTCCCAGGCGGCGGGGATCCGGGGGCGGCCGTTCCCGTGTGGTGCCGTGACGAGGGGAGGGGCGGGGGAACTCATGGACGGCATTATGCCGACGGTGAGTGGCGTACGCCACAAGTACCGTTGGTTCTGGCCGGGTGCGGACAGGCTTGTCGTTCGCCCGAGGGGCCACTCGGGCGGGACGCATTCCCTGTAAGACGCCTGAGTCCTATTGGGGTTTACCGGAATCCAAAAGATTCACCCATTTTATTGGGTGTCGTTACTCAGGGCATTCGCATGTCCATCGTGATCTTTTTGATATCGAAAGTCCGATAGTTCGACATTTGTTGGCATGTACTCTCGTTCTGGCGAATGGAAAGCAGTCAGGCCGGTTCTTCCGGCCCTTGCCCTCTGCGGGCCGAAACCGCGCGAGCTTTCTATTTTTGCAGGTCATGGGCTTCTGTGTGCCCCGACCGTCCCCCATACGACCCTGGTCCGTGCTCCACGCTCCGAGAATCCCCACCCTTGTTGTTCCGGTGGTGGAAAGTGCGGCCAGGCCCGGCCCAGACACATACGGGCTCGGACGACCCAAACGAGGATGACTTGAAGAACGCTCCCCGAATCACGGCGCGCCGCGTCCTCCAGGGCGGTGCCGCCTTCGCCGCGCTGGGCGCTCTCAGCCTGGCCACCGCGATGCCCGCCCACGCCGACACCTATGGCTGGGCCTACGCCTCCGCCATCGGCGGCCAGGGCTCCTCGGAGACCTACATCACCCAGGAGCAGACGGTTTCCAACCCGTTCTCCACCACCATCGGTGACTGGCTGGTCGTCGAGGGCACCACCACCGCCACGGTGAACGCCGACGGCGCCACCGCCACCACCGTCATCGACTCGGCCAAGGTCTCCGTCACCGCCGAGAACGTCGAGGACATCCTCGACCCCGAGGACGAGGACTCCGACGAGGACGACGACTCCGACGAGGACCCCGAGGGCGACGACCTCGACGAGGACGAGACCCCTGAGGACAACGAGGGCGGCGACTCCGAGGACGGCACCGACGAGGGCACAGACCCCGAGGGCGGTGAGGGCTCCGGCGACCCGTCGGAGGAGCCCGCCGAGGACCCGACCGAGGAGCCCGCCGAGGAGCCCTCCCAGGCCCCCACCGAGGAGCCCACCGGGGCGCCTTCGGACTCCGCCGAGGTCATCGAGCTCGACGAGGAGAACTCCGAGCTGGTCGACGGCAGCGAGACCGTCATCCTCGAGGGGACCATCACCGGGATCACCGTCACCACCACCCAGAGCTGGGACGGCGAGGTCAGCCACCACGCTGACGAGGGGACCTTCAAGCCGGAGCCCACCGTGTTCTCGGGTGACGACGGTGAGGAGCTGGTGCTGAACATCCAGCCCTCCGTGAACCAGGGCGTCGTGCAGACCGAGGACGCCGGCTTCCACTGGAACGACGCGTACACCAACCTGTACATGAACTTCCTGGTCGACGACGAGTTCGTTGCCGGATACCCCCTCGCCGAGAGCGCCGCGGGCATCACCACCGGCGCGGTCGACAACGGTGACGACGGTGACGACGGCACCGGTGACGACGGCAACGGCGACGGCGACGAGGGTGACGACAAGAACCCGCCGCAGAAGGAGCGCGACGAGGACACGCTCCCGAAGACGGACCCCAAGGACGCCCAGCCCCTCGCCCAGACCGGTTCGCCGGTCGCCGGTCTGATCGCGGCCGGCGCGGCGATCGCCGCCGGCGGTGGCGCCGCCGCCTACCTGGCGCGTCGCAGGAAGAAGAACGACGAGGTCGCCGAGACCAACGAGGACTAGTAGCGCCTCCGAACCGCCCGCACGGACGGTTGTCGTGACAGAGGGCCCCGGGGCCGCCGCTCAGGCGTGCGGATCCGGGGCCCTCTCCGTGCGTTCGGAGGCCCGCCCCTACTCGCGCATGAGGTAGGTGGCCAGACCGCGGGCGATGGCGTCCGCGGCGTGCTCACGCCACTCCGGGTCCTCCAGGAGTTCGGCGTCCTCGGCGTTGCGCATGTTCCCGGCCTCCAGGAACACCTTCGGCACGGTGGAGAGGTTCAGCCCGCCCAGGTCGGTGCGCTCGTCCAGTCCTTCCTCCGCGAGGTAGTCGGCGTAGGGGACGTCGCTGCCCTCGAGGTACTCGCGGCGGATGTCCTCGGCCAGGAGCGCGGAGGGCTCCACGATCTCCTCGGTGAGACCGGGCACCTCCCCGGGAGTGATGACGTGGAAGCCCCGCCCCGACTCCGGTCCGCCGTCGGCGTGGATGGACAGGGCGGCGTCCGCCTCGTTCTCGTTGCCGATCTCCGCGCGCTCGTCGATGCAGGGGCCCACGCTCCCGTTGTCCTCGCGGGTGAGGATCACCGTGGCGCCGTCGGCCTCCAGGCGTTCCTGGACGAGCAGGGACAGCTCCCAGTTGAACTCGTGTTCGGGGTAACCGTTCACGCTCTGGGCTCCGACGGTGTCACAGGCCTTCTCTCCGTTGCCCACGGACACCTGGGTGTTGATCTCGCTCGGGGCGGAGGCGTTGCCACCGTTGTGGCCGGGGTCGATGACCACGACACGGTCGCCGAGCGGGCCGTCGCCGGGCGGGGTGGACCCGTCCTCGGCCGGAGCGCCGCCTTCTTCGGGGGCGCCGCCGTTCTCGGCGCCGGGACCGTTCGCTCCGTCCTCGGGGCCGGGTAGCGGCGGTGCCGCGGTGGGGTCGGCTCCGGGGGTGCCTCCGGCCGGGGCCGAGCATGCCGTGGTCCAGAGCGCGGCGAACGAGAGCAGGGCCAGGGCGCGTGCGGCGCGGCTCCGGCGCCCCGGTGGTGCGGAGACGGGCATGACCACAACCTAGCCGGTGCCCGTGACTCCGACGTACCCGCACAGACCGGGACGGAGGGCGCATGGCGGAAGCCCAGGAGCGGGCAAAGGGCGCTTCGGGGCCTTCGGCACGGTGTGCGCCCGGGCATGTCCTGCGTTGGCGGCCATCCCTGTCCGTGGTCCGTGTTCCTAGATCTCCCCGCCGGGTTCTCCGGCGGTGGATCGTGTGACCGGGACCGTCCGGCCCCCCGGGCGGGCGTGAAGAGGACAGTGCCACCGACGGGTGGAGACCAACGGGAGCCAGCCGGTCCGTTCGGTCACGCCCCGACACCGTGATCGGCTGACGGCCGGGTGAACGCACCGAGGTCCCCATGGATCCGCCCACCTCGGGGCCCTCGGTGTTTCCCCAGTTCCAGGCGGTTCACCGACAGGTGACCAGCACCTCGGGGCCACCGTTTGGTCGTCACCGGGGCGGTTTCCGTTTTGTGATCAACGCGTTAGGCTCACCGTGTGGAACGCCTTGTGCACGCAACTCCACAGCGATCAGCATCTCGACCGGCCGGCGGGGCACCGAGCCCACCCGTCCGGAACACCGCGCCCGGCCAGCCAGGTCGGCCAGAAGCTCCCGGCCCGCCGCTTCAGCGGCACGGGAGCGGCCCCAGGGCCGGGCATCCCCCAGATACAACAGGAGTGTTGTGGTGACTCCCGCCGATTCGTCCGCCCGCCGCCTCGTCGCGGGCGGCACCCTCTTCCTCGCGCTCGGCGCGCTGGGTGTCGCCTCCGCGGTTCCGGCCGGGGCGACCCGGTTGCTCTGGGCCAACGCCCAGGCCTGGGCCGCCGACGGCGACCTCGTCGCGGGTTACTCCACCGCCGTCAGCGTCGGCGGGGAGACGGAGGACGACGCGGGAGCGGAGCGGCTCCTGGGCCCTCTGGCCGAGTACGCACAGGTCGAGGGGGAGAGCCGCACCCTGGTCAATGCCAGGGGGGCGCTGTCCGAGGCGGTGGTCGAACAGGCGGTGGTCCGGCTCGGCGTCAACGACCTGATCGATCTGGGCATGATCGATCTGGCCGGCGAGCTCGGTGAGCCGCCCGCCGGGGCACCCGAGGAGGAGCCGCGGGGGAGCGGTCCGCAGGACGGCCCGGCTGAACGCACCCCCTGGGAGCGGGAACCGGAACGGGAGTCCCAGCAGGCGGAGGAGCCGCTCCCGCGGACACCCCCGCAGATCCCCACCCGGGGGCCCACCGACGCACCCGAGGAGGACGTCGTCATCCTCGGGGAGGAGGACTCCGAACCCGTCTCCGCTGACGGCAACGCGGTCGAGTTCACCCTCACGGACGTGCGGGCCAGCTCCGCCGCGGCCTACGGCGGGGAGACCGAGGCGAGCCTCGAACACGGAGAGTTGACCGCCTTCGGTGAGCCCGTGGCGGACTTCGACGGTGACCACCTGTCCGAGGAGACCCTGGAGGTCCTCGACGAGGAGGGCGGGACCCTGACCGAGGTGCCCGTCAGCGTTCGCTTCCTGGCCAACGAGGACGTCTTCGATGACGAGGAGGACGCCTGGGACGGCAAGGGGGTCCAGTCCTCGCTCACCGTCTGGGTCCAGGTGGGTGACCCCGAACTGGAGAACGGTTTCGTCGTGGACTTCGCCGACACCCGGGCGGTCGGCTCCACCCACGGTTCGGCCACGCCTCCGGGGACGGATGGGCCGGATGAGGGACAGGAGGAGGTCACGGCCCCGAGTAAACGGCTGGCCACGGCCGGGGGTTCGCTCGCCGCACTGGTCGCCGCCGCGGTGGTCGCGGTCGGCGGCGGTGCCGCCGCCACGTTCCTGGCCCGCAAGCGCACCACCGCCATGGACGACCGGATCGAGGACTGATCCGCGACCGGATCGCTCCGGGGCCCGTGGCACCGCCTGCCCCGATGAGGGTTCCGGTCCCCTTCCGGGGCGGGGCCGATCGGGCGGCGGCTACGGGCGGGCCGGGAGGCGGTGAGGGAGGGCGGGCCACCCTGTCGGGGTGGCCCGCCCTGGAATTCTCTTCAGCAGCCGGAGTTCGTCCAGCCGTTCCCCCCGGAATCGGCACAGACCGGGGAGATCACTCCGTACGCTGGCTGGGGATTCCGGCCAGCAGGGCGCGGACCTCGGTCTCGCGGTAGCGGCGGTGGCCGCCCAAGGTGCGGATCGAGGTCAGCTTTCCCGCCTTCGCCCAGCGTGTCACGGTCTTGGGGTCAACGCGGAACATGGTGGCAACCTCAGCGGGGGTCAACAGGGGCTCCGCCTCGGGCGTGCGAGTTGACATGTGTACGGCCTCTCCTCCTGGATCTGTGTGCCGATCCTTGAGCCTTATTCCTGGCACTTGGCCCGGATGTCCAATATTTCCACTAGGTCCATATTGGCACCACCCGAGGTGATTGCGCGACCACTCCAAGCAACTTTGCACGTGGGAGGCCATTGAAAGCCGCCCGTGGCCGCGTCACGCTAAGTGATTCTAGCGACACGTTTAGTGGCATGTGGCGTATTCGGTCAAAACTTCGTTCTCGGGCCTCGTTTTTCTCGATCCGGAGAGCCTGAAGTGCTACGGCAGACTGACCGAAAATCGAGGGTCAAGGCCGGGGGAAGGTTGCGCAAGCCCTGGTCGGCTGCTGTCTGGAGAGGGGCGGGGCGGGGTGGCGCGCCGGGCGCCGGTTTGCTTCGGCTGGTGGGTCGGGCCACGCGGATCCTCGGCGTGGCGGGGGTTTCACGATTACGCAGAGTGCACTCAGTGACCGTCTGGCTACAGTCTATGTCGATCCCTATCGGGCGTTATGCCCAGTTTCACGATGCTTGATGTCGCACCTCGGCCGGTCAGCCGTCCGCACCGCTGCCACGTGCGCAAAGAGGGGCGCTTCCGGCCGAGAAACCTGGTGTACCAGGTTGTCCCACGGCGTGGCGCGAACCCGCGCCGGCGCTCGGATGACGACATTCAGGGTCCGGGTGCCCGCGAAACCGAGGGGAGCCCGTGACCGTCAGTTGGTGCGGTCAAGGGCGCGCACCGACCTCCAGCGCCGGGTGATCCTCCTGCGGAGTTCCGTCACGCGGGCTCCGTCCCCCTTCGCGAGGGCCTCGACGGCCTCGGCGACCTCGGCCACCGAGTGGTCCTCGCTCAGGTGGTCGTCGCTCAGCAGGTGGGGCAGCCCCCCGTAGTCCAGCTCGAGGAGGGAGTCGGGGTGGGCGGTCGTGGACAGCCAGTCCAGGAGCTCCTCGGTCGAGGAGGACACCGCGTGCTCCCCGACGCGCTCGCGCAGTACCGCCGCCGTGTGCTCCAGGCGCCGCGTCGCCAGCGCGGTCCTGGTCAGGTACAGCAGGGTCCTGGTGTTCCCGGCCGACAGGACGAGACAGCGCTCCTGGGGCTCGAAGGGGACGAACCAGGGGACCGGGACCGTCCAGTTGCTGGACAGGATCCCCGGCTGGGCCCGGGCTCCGGACTCGCGCCACTGCCGGTAGCCGGCCTCGGCCCGCTCGGCCTCCCGGGCCGGTACGCACGCTTCGGCCAGGGGCCGCGGCGCGGAGCCGGTGAACTCGTCGAAGGCGCGCCAGGAACGCAGCCGGGTCTGCCACGGGCACACGTACAGCCGCTCGTTCACCCGGCGCAGGTAGGCGTGCCCGCTCTCCTCGACGGGGGCGACCACCGGCGGTGTGGTGATGAGTCTGCCCAGGCTCTCGGTGTGCTCGGCGGCGAGGGCGTTGACACGCCTGGGGCGGTCTGCGGACTCCGCGTACCCTTCCCAGTACCGGCGGTCACGGGGCGAGAAGGCCGTGACCGGCTGGTAGACGCGGAGATAGGCGGTGTAGGGCAGCACGATCGCATCGTGGCACAGATCGTTCCGTCTGGCACTCACCGTGAGAAGCCCCAGGCCGGGAAGGGTTTCGTGTGCACGCCACATCCGTCACACCCGGGTGGCGTAGGCACGGCGGGGTCCGACCAGGTACGGTTGTATGTGTACGTAAGCTGACGCCTGTCGTCAGTCGCGTTTGACGGCCGTCAGCCTGGTAGTGCGGGTTAGTAAGTGATCTGGGGTTCGTCGGAACCCAATCGTTGAGGGGGTCGAGCCAATGGGGCGCGGCCGAGCCAAGGCCAAGCAGCAGAAGGTCGCACGGAAGCTCAAGTACAGCTCCGGTGGGACCGACCTTGATCGGCTGCGGTCGGAGCTGGGTGTCGCTGAGGACGAGGGGTCTCCCTCCGGGCCGTTGGGTCCGGACGATCCCTACACGGAACCTCAGGACGACCTGGTCGACCGTTACGCGGATCTTGCCGACAAGTACTCGGAGTCCGACAAGTAGGCGTCGGATTCGGCCGAGTCTTTCAGGTCGCTCGGATAACAACCGCTGACCTGTAGCGGCCACGGTCTTCCAACCGGAGACCGTCGCGGACAGGTGGATATAGCCGGTGCGAACCACTGTGGTGGTTCGCACCGGCTATGTTCGCGTCCCTGCCTCACGCGTTCCGGTACTCGCCGTTCAGCACGGCCCGGCCGGAACCGTTCTTCACCACGCCGAGGCGCCAGGCCTGCACACCGCGGTCGGCGAGCACGCCCAGGGCGCGCTCCGCGTCGTCCGCGGCGACGACCGCCACCATGCCCACGCCCATGTTGAACGTGGCCTCCATGTCCTCCCGGCCGACCCCGCCCTTCTCGGCCAGGTAGCCGAAGACCGGCAGCGGAGCCCAGGTGGAGCGGTCCAGTTCGGCGTCCAGGCCCTCCGGCAGCGACCGGGACAGGTTCGCGGCGAGGCCGCCCCCGGTGACGTGCGAGTAGGCGTGCACCTCGACGGCCGCGGTCAGGGCCACGCAGTCCTTGGCGTAGACGCGGGTCGGGGTCAGCAGCACCTCGCCGAGGACCCCGCCCAGCTCCGGGACCTGTGAGTACAGGTCCAGGTCGGCCTCGTCCACGATGTGCCGGACCAGCGAGTAACCGTTGGAGTGCGGGCCGGAGGAGGCCATCGCGATCACCGCGTCGCCCTCGCGCACCCGGTCCGGGCCCAGGATCGCGTCACCCTCGACCACACCGGTGCCGGCCCCCGCCAGGTCGTACTCCTCGGGGTCCATCGCTCCGGGGTGCTCGGCGGTCTCGCCCCCGATCAGCGCGCACCCCGCCTGGTGGCAGCCCTCCGCGATACCGCCGACGATCTCCGCCACGCGCTCGGGCACCACGGCGCCGGTCGCGATGTAGTCGGTCATGAAGAGGGGCTCGGCACCGCTGACGACCAGGTCGTCGACGACCATCCCGACCAGGTCGATACCGATGGTGTCGTGCTTGTCCATCTGCTGGGCGAGCATGACTTTGGTGCCCACCCCGTCGGTGGAGGTGGCCAGGACCGGGTCCCTGTACTTGGCCGTGTCCAGGCGGAACAGGCCGGCGAAGCCGCTGGCGTCGGTGACCTGCTCGGGCCGGCGGGTGCGCGCGACGTGACGCTTCATCAGGTCGACGGCGCGCTCACCGGCGGCGATGTCGACGCCCGCAGCCGCGTACGCGCCCGTCGTCCCTGTGCTGTCGGCTGCCACGCGAGTTCTCCTCGTGTTCGGTGGTGTACGGGTGTCCGCGGCCCTGTTCCAGGGCACGCCGGAGGATCCGGAAGGCGCTTCCGGGCGCGGCGGACCGGATCGGTCCGCCGCGTGGTCTCACTTGGGGCTGGTCGCCAGAGTGGAGCCCTCAGGGGTGCCGCAGGCCTTCTCCAGCAGGTACTTGCCCTGGGAGTCGGTGTCCACCTCCAACGGGTACACCCCGTCGAAGCAGGCGCGGCACAGCTGGTCCTTGGGCTGCTCCGAGGCGGCCACGAGCTCGTCCAGGTCCACGTAGGCCAGCGAGTCCGCGTTCACCGACTCGGCGATCTCGTCCACCGACAGGTTCGCGGCGATGAGCTCGGCACGGGTGGCGAAGTCGATGCCGTAGTAGCAGGGCCACAGCACCGGCGGGCTGGAGATCCGCACGTGCACCTCGGCGGCGCCCGCGTCGCGGAGCATCCGGACCAGGGCGCGCTGGGTGTTGCCGCGCACGATCGAGTCGTCCACGACCACCAGGCGGCGGCCCTCGATGACCTCGCGCAGCGGGTTCAGCTTGAGCCGGATACCCAGCTGGCGCAGGGTCTGGCTGGGCTGGATGAACGTGCGGCCCACGTAGGAGTTCTTCACCAGGCCCTGGGCGAAGGGGATCCCGCTCGCCTCGGCGTAACCCACCGCGGCGGGGGTGCCGGACTCGGGAACCGGGATCACCAGGTCCGCCTCGACCGGGTGCTCCCTGGCCAGGCGACGACCGACCTCCACCCGGGTGGAGTTCACGTTGCGCCCGTTCATCGTGGTGTCCGGGCGCGCCAGGTAGACGTACTCGAACAGGCAGCCCTTGCGGCGGGCCGGGGCGAAACTGCGGGAACGGACGCCGTCGCCGTCGATCACCAGGAGTTCGCCCGGCTCGATCTCGCGGACGACCTTGGCGCCCACGATGTCCAGGGCCGCGGTCTCACTGGCGACCACCCAGCCGCCGGCGCCGGAGGTCTCCCCGAGGCGGCCGAGCACGAACGGGCGGATGCCCTGCGGGTCGCGCGCGGCGTAGAGGGTGTTCTCGTCCATGAAGACCAGGGAGAACGCACCCTGCACCTTGGGGAGGAGTTCCATGGCCGCGTCCTCGAGGGCCTGGCCGTCCTTGGCCCTGGCCGCGAGGAGGTTGGTGAGGACCTCGGTGTCGGTCGTGGCGCCGCGCCGTTGGTCGGGCAGCAGCGCGGCCAGTTCTGGTGTGTTGATCAGGTTGCCGTTGTGGCCGAGCGCCAACCCCCCCTCACGCGCGGTGTAGAAGGTCGGCTGGGCGTTCTCCCACACCGGTGAACCGGTGGTGGAGTAACGGCAGTGGCCGATCGCGAGGTGGCCTCCCAGGGAGTCGAGCGTCGCCTCGTTGAAGACCTGGGAGACCAGTCCCATGTCCTTGTAGACGACGATCCGCTCCCCATCGCTTGTGGCGATGCCCGCGGATTCCTGGCCGCGGTGCTGGAGCGCGTAGAGGCCGAAGTAGGTGAGCTTGCTGACTTCTTCGCCGGGTGCCCAGACCC
Organism: Nocardiopsis terrae; assembly: GCF_014651695.1. Taxonomy (GTDB): domain Bacteria; phylum Actinomycetota; class Actinomycetes; order Streptosporangiales; family Streptosporangiaceae; genus Nocardiopsis; species Nocardiopsis terrae. The sequence goes on along the minus strand of NZ_BMXJ01000009.1, from coordinate 59,622 downwards.
CGAAAACGCCGCAGGCGTCCTGCGGGCCGCGTTCGAGCGGATCGAGGTCCATGGAGAGCCGGCCGTCGGAGTACGACACAGCCACAGCTTAGCCGCTGGCCGAAGGCGGGGTGCCAACCGGGGTCGGAGGTCACCGCACCGGGCTCACACCGGCGGCTCGCCCGGCCACAGCGGAAGGTGCTCGGACAGGTCGGAGCGCACCCCGCTCGCCCGCACGCGGTGCCCCCCGACCGCGCTCTCCCAGTCGGTCCGGCCCCCGGCCAACCGCAGCCAGGTGAGCGGGTCGGTCTCGACGACCCCGGGCGGGGTGCCGCGCGTGTGCCTGGGCCCCTCGATCACCTGGACCGCCCCGTACGGGGGCACGCGCACCTCCAGGCTGTGCCCCGGGACCCGGTCGGCCAGGACGGCGAGGCTGCACCGGACCGCGGCCTTCAGCAGCGGCCGCGGCGGTTCCTCGGTGTGCAGGGCCGCCCGCACGGCCGCGGCCACCGCCTCCTCGTCGGCGCCCTCGAAGGCGGGTTCGCCCAGGGCGGAGAGCTGTTCGTCCAACGCGGCGCGCAGGCGCCGCACGGCGCCCGGGGTCAGAGCGGAAGGCATGCGCAGATCCTAGACCGGGCGAAGGGCCCTGCGCAGGTCCGCCGAGGTCGGGAACCGCTGGCCCGGATGATCGGAAGGATGAACACCGGGGATACTTGTCATTGCGAAGGAATGGCCCGAAGGTGGACATCGGGGTATTCCGGTGCGGCTGTCCACCGGTCTCCGCTCGATTGGGTGATTCCTGTCTCAGCGCCCCGCTGGCCAGCGGGAGCAGGACACGGTAGCGTCCCGAACCGTCCCGGTGTCGTCCGAGATTGGGAGGATTGCGAGGGAACCCGCGCCCCGCGGGGTTCCACGCGTCGACACAGACAGATGAACGAGGGGTGACCGCACCCGGACCCGCCTCCCCCAGTACGGGGCCGGCGCGTGGGAAGCCCACGCTGTCGCGCTGAAGCAGCTGGTCAGCGCCCTTAACATCCACCAAGGAAGACCACCGCACCATCGGGAGAACGACGTGCGCCTGCGCTTGCGCCCGCGTGATGACAGCTACTACGAGATGTTCACCGACTCGGCGAACAACCTGGTCATCGGGGCCCGCCTGCTGGTGGAACTGATGAGTGACGGGGCCGATCGGGAGGCCATCACCGAGAAGATGCGTGCCTGCGAGCACGCCGGTGACGACGCCACCCACGCGATCATGCGTCGGCTCAACAAGAGCTCCGCACCCCCGCTGCACCGCGAGGACATCTACCGACTCGCCTCCAACCTGGACGACGTCATGGACTCCATGGAGGCCGCCGTCGACCTCATCGGCCTGTACGGGCTGGAACGGCTCCCCAAGGGCATCATCGACCAGATCGAGGTGCTCGAACGGGCCGCCGAGCTCACCGCGGAGGCCATGCCCAGACTCCGGTCCATGAAGGACCTCACCCGTTACTGGATCGAGATCAACCAGCTGGAGAACCAGGCCGACCGGATCTACCGCAAACTCCTCGCCAAGCTGTTCAGCGGGGAGTACGAGGCGCTGACCGTACTCAAACTCAAGGACGTCATCGAGGAGCTGGAGACCGCCGCCGACGCCTTCGAGCACGTCGCCAACACGGTGGAGACCATCGTCGTCAAACACGGTTAGAGGGGGCGCCTTCCGGTCGAGGCGCCCCCGGATGCTCTCAGGGGCCTTCCTCACCGGGTGCGTTGGCCTCCAGCGCGATGGCCAGGGCCAGCCGCATCCTGGGCCGGTCCAGGCCGAGCGGGGTGACCTCGGCCATCCTCCGCATCCGGTGCCGGACCGTGTTGGGGTGCACGCCCAGCTCCTCCGCGGCCCTGTTCGGGTCGCCCTGGGCCCGGAGCCAGGCGTGCAGCGTCCGCGTGTGGTGCGTGCCGTGCGCGGCGTCGTGGCGTGTGAGTTCGGCCACGGGGCCGTCGGCCGGGCGCCGACCGGACGCTGAGGCCATTCGCAGGCGGTGGACCAGCACCTCGTCCCAGGACTCGTCGTAGGCCACCGCGGCCCTCCCCGGCCGGGAGGCGTGCAGGGTGAGGCTCTCGTCGGCCTCCCTGCGGCTCGCCGAGAGCCCGGCCAGGTCCGCGGGGGCGCCGATCCCCGCGTTGACCACCACGTGCCCGGGCAGGGACCGGGTGGTCTGCGCCACCCACTCCCGGGCCGGGGCGGGATCGGCCCCGCAGGGCAACACCGTGTAGACGGTACTGCCGAACACGGTGCTCCGTCCCGGACGCGACCAGCCGAACCCGGTGGTGGCCCGCTCGAAGGTCATCAGGGTGGCGGAGTGCCGTTCGTCGGGTGTGTGGGCCTGGAGGGCGACCACCCGGTGCTGTGTCGCGGCCAGCCCCAGGCGCCCGGCGGCCTCGGTCGGATCCATCGCCCCCTCCAGCAGGCGGCTCACCAGGTCGGACTCCACCTGACGCTCCAGGTCCGCGCTGACCCTGGTGCGCAGCAGGTGCAGGGCGACGGTGCGGGCGCCCTCGGCCAGCGACACCGAGCGCTCCTCGTCCAGCGGGCCCTCGCACGCGGCCCAGACCGACCCCAGGAACTCCCTTCCGACCCGCACGGCCGCCGCGGTGCGCCCGCCCAGCCCCAGGGCCGGTTCGGGCGGCAGGAACACCGGCTCCGCGGACGAGGCCAGGTGCGCGACGACCCCTGTGCGTTCGAGGTGGTGCTGGACCGCCTCGGGGACCCTGCGGCCCAGGATGGTGTCCCACCGGGCCCGGTCGGCCTCGGTCTGGCGGTCCGAGTAGGCCAGCACGCGCAGGCCCGGGTCCTCGATGGTGACCGGCCCGCCGACCCGGGCGGCGATCGTGTCCGCCAGCGCGGGCAGGTCCGCAGGGCCCCTCCCGGCCTCGGTCTCACCGCCCTCCAGCACCAGCCCGTACACCACGCCGGCGGCCTGGCCCCAGGACACCGCCGGGTCCACGACCAGGAGTGCGATCCCGCCCGACCGGGCCCGGTCGGCGGCCTCCCCGTGCGGGTCGGCCGCGTCCTCCCGTGCGGTCCGCACCACGACGGCCAGGGCTCGGGAGCGCTCGGCGAGCTCGACCGCCAGGAGCGGGTCCTGGACGCCCACGGCCAGGAGGACGTCGGCCTCCTCCGGCTCCGGTGCGGCGGGATCGTGCACTGCCACACCGCGCAGCACCGTGTCCGCGGTGGGGCGCGGGCCCACCAGCCGGGTGCCGTACGTGCCGAGGATCGTCACCAACCGGTCCAGCAGCACCATCGAAACCGTTCCTTCGACCTCTGGTCCCGGCTCTGCCTGTTGTCGGGATCCCACATCAGCGTACGCCGAGATTGTTCTGCCGGGACAAAGGGCGCGTCCTGCTTCCGGGGGAGACTCTGGTCGGGTGCGGTTCCGCACCCGTCAGTCAGCATGCACGGGAGAACTCGCCATGTCCGGGAAGGGCGCGGGCGCACCGCGTACCGTCATCGTCGTCGGGGCCGGGATCGTCGGTCTGTCGACCGCCTGGTTCCTCCAGAAGCACGGGGTCGGGGTCACCGTGGTCGAACGCGACACGGTGGCCTCGGGCTCGTCCTGGGGCAACGCGGGCTGGATCGCACCCGGTCTGGCCATTCCGCTGAACGAGCCGGGTGTGCTGGGCAACGGGCTGAAGGCGCTGTTCGACCCGAAGGCTCCGCTGTCCGTGCCGCCCACCACGGACACCGGGCTCCTGCGCTTCCTGGCGTCGTTCGCCCTGCACAGCGGGCAGGCGTCCTGGGAACGGGCGCTGCGCGGCAACGTCCCGCTCAGCTCGGCCTGTCTGGACGCCTTCGAGGAGCTGGCCGAGGGCGGGGTGGCCGCCAGGGTCGAACCCTCCCCGATCACCGCGCTGTTCACCGCGCACAAGCACGCGGCCCGGCTGGTCATGGAGCTGGACGCGGCCCGCGAGGCGGGGCTGCCGCTGACCTACACCGCCCTGGAGGGGGAGGCGGCGCGCGCGGAGGTGCCGATCGCCTCGGAGGCGGTGCGGGCCGGGGTGCGGATCGACGGGCAGCGCCACGTCAACCCCGGCGTGTACACGCACGCGCTCGCGGACTCCGTGCGCGAGCGCGGCGGGAGCGTGGTCGAGGGGTTCCGGGTGACCGGGGTGGAGGCTCGTGGCGGCGGCTTCCGGTTGCGCTCGGCGCACGGCGAGACGGAGTCGGCGGACGCGGTCGTGGTGGCCACGGGGGCCTGGCTCGGCCGTCAGGCGCGCCCCTGGGGCGTCGACGTGCCGCTGCGGCCGGGGAGGGGTTACAGCTTCATGGTCCCGACCGCGAGGCCTGTGCCCGGGCCCGTGTACCTGCCCGAGGTGCGGGTGGCCTGCACACCGCACGGTGAGGGGCTGCGGGTCGCCGGGACGATGGAGTTCCGCGACGTCGACGCGCCCCTGCGCACCGAGCGGATCAGGGCCATCACGGAGTCGGCAGAACCCTGTCTGGCCGGTGCCGACCTGCGCAGGCGCACCGACGAGTGGGTGGGATCCAGGCCCGTCACCTCGGACGGCCTCCCCCTGGTCGGCCCCACCCGGGTTCCGGGGCTGTACGTGGCGGGAGGGCACGGCATGTGGGGCCTCACCCACGGTCCGGTCACCGGCCGCCTGCTCGCCCGGACGGTCGCCACCGGGGTCCCGTCACCGGTGCTGCGGCCCTTCGATCCCCTCCGCTGACCCCGCCCCGCACCCGTTCCAGCAGCGCCCCGCCGAACCCCGGCGGGGCGCCATGCGTACAAGGAGGATTCCATGGCCGAGAACAACCGCACCTGGCTCACCCCGGGGACGTACGAACGGCTCACCGCCGAACTGGCCGTCCTCACCGGCGCGGCCGGCCCCGAGGAGCACGGCTTCGCCGGCATCGAGGACAGGGACGCCCGGGAGGCGCGCGTCAACCGGATCCAGGACCTGTTGAAGGACGCGGTCGTCGGTGAGGCGCCGCCGGACGACGGCATCGCCGAGCCCGGCATGGTCGTCACCGTCCGCTACGGGGACGACCCCGAGCCCGAGACCTTCCTGTTGGGGGTGCGCGACCGCGCCGACGCCGACGGGATCCCGGTCTGCTCGCCCGACTCACCGCTGGGCCGGGCCCTGATCGGGGCCGCCCAGGGGGAGGAGCGCACCTACACGGCGCCCAGCGGGCGGACCCTGGGGGTCAGCCTGGTGCGCGCCGTGCCGTACGGACCTGAGTCCGCGCAGGTGCCCTGAACCGTGGCGGGGCCGCCGGTGTCGACGGCCCCGCCACGGTGGGCGGGTGTGTTCAGGCTGCGTTCGGAGACTCCAGGCGCACGTTCAGTACCAGCCCCAGAGCTTCGGCGAGTCGTTCCAGGGTGGTCAGGGTTGGTTGTGTGCCACCGTGCTCGAACCTGGCGATGCTGGACTGCGGCATCCCGCATCGGCGCCCCAGCTCGGCCTGGGACCAGCCGAGTTCCTCCCTGCGCAGCCTGACCGCCTCACCGAGCTCGAACCGCAGCCGGGTCATCTCGTAGGCTTCCTGAACCTCGGGGCGTCCGAAGCGCTCGGAGGCTCTGAGGTCGTCAAGGGTCACCCGGTCGGGGATGCTCACGCTTCCTCCTCGTCGGTGGTGTGGCCAGCTTCCACACACGTGTCCATCGCGCGTTTCGCCCGCCGTACCTCGGCGGATTCACGGCGGCGGGTCTTGTGGAACACGGTCAGCATGATGATGCGACGCACTCCGGTGATGAAGTAGGTGATGCGGACCTGGCGTCCGCCGCAGTAGAACCGGAGTTCCCGAAGCTTGCCGTCGAGTTGGCTCGTGTACGGGAAACCGAGGTTCACCCCCCGGGACTCCAGAAGGTCCAGATGGAAAAGCGCCTGTGCCCATTCCTCTTCGGTGAGTCCTGCCAACCATTCGCTGACTTCCGTCTCCAGTTCGATCTTACCCCAGGCCATAGCATTGATGCTATAAGCGAGAGGTGTGCTCACGGAGGTGTTCCAGGAATCGGTCAGGATGCTTCGGTGAGCGGCCCCGGTCAGGTCGGCTGCTTCACGCCGAGCAGTGTTCCGGGAGGGCGGGGCCGCCGGTGTCGACGGCCCCGCCCGGGGCACCCCGTGACGGGTGGGTTCAGGCCACGTCGCCGGAGAAGTGCAGCGGGGCGTAGAGCCGGTTTCCGTCCTCGTCGAAGAACTCCAGGGTCCAGGACAGGTAGGTGTCCTCCTCGTCGGCCCAGCAGTCCGCCTCCCAGCTGCCGCTCCGGCCCGGTTCCAGGTTCTGCGGCGGGTTGACGGTCTCGCCCAGGACCGGGGCGGAGGACTCCTCCAGCGGATCGCCCACCGCGCACGTGCTGGTGATCGAGCCGGTGTGGACCGCCTGGTCCGTGCCGTTGGTGATCTCCACCGTCCAGGCGAAGTAGTCGTCGCCCTCCTCGGCCGCCCCCTCCGTGGCCTCCTCGGAAGGCTCCTGCGTCGGCTCCTCCGCGGGGTCTTCCGTGGCCTCGCCCGAAGGCTCCTCGGTGGCCTCCCCGGTGGGGTCCTCCGTGGTCTCCTCGGTGGCCTCGTCCTCCGCCGGGGACCCGGGTGCCCCGGTGGTCCCGTCGGTGGGCTCCCCCGTGGTGTCCTCGGTGGCCTCCGCCCCCTCCTCACCCTCCTCGGGGTCCTTCCCGGTGGGGGCTGCGGGTTCCTCGGGAGTCTCCTCGGAGGTTCCCTCCTCCTCCGGTCCGGTGTCCTCGTCGGAGGCGCCGGGAGAGGTGCCGCCGGGGCCTTCCCCGTCCTCCCCGGTGGTGCCGTACTCCTCCACGGACCCGGTCCGGCGCTCCACGGGACCCATCGAGACGGTGAAGCCGTCCTCGAACTCGTGGCTCTCCCCGAGACCGAGCGAGACCGGTTCGTCGGGGAGGTACGGGGGCTCCTCCTCCCCGCCCCGGGGCGGCGGGGTCCGGGTGGGCCCCTGGCCGCCGGGGTCACGTTCCTCGGGGCTCCGCGTGGTCTCTTCGGGGGCCTGCGTGGTCTCGGTGTCGTTCTCCGTGTTCTGTTCCTGGTCGCCCGTGGTGGTCGCGGTCTCGGGCCCGCAACCGACGAGGGCGACCAGGAGAACGGCGGCCGGTACCGACGTGAAGCTACGCACCACCATCATCCTCCCTCGCTCAAGGGGGACCCTAGGTGACATAAGCCCATAAAAAGGGGCAATTTGCCAGAGTCGAACGAAACGCATCCCGGACAGTGACCCCGCCGAGCAACGGCCCGGGCGCGCACGGTATCCGGACGGGCCCGCACCGGGAGGCGGCCGGGCCGGGTCCTAGGGTGGCGGTACCGCGCACAGGAAGGACACCCCGTGGCCGAGGAGATCACCCCGGAGTTCGCCGCGCTCGTCCTGGACGCCCAGCCCTTCAGCAGGCTGGTCCGGGTCAGGATCGCCGTGTTCGAGCCCGGCCGCGCCGTACTGGAGGTCGGCGTCCGTGACGACCTCCTCCAACAGAACGGGTTCCTGCACGGCGGGGTGCTCTCCTACGCGGCGGACAACGCGCTCACCTTCGCGGGCGGTACCGTGCTGGGCGCCTCGGTGCTCACCAGCGGGTTCTCCATCGAGTACCTGCGCCCCGGCCGGGGGCGGCTGCTCAGCGCCCGCGCCCACGTCCTGGAGTCCACGCGTCGGCGGGCCGTGTGCCGCTGCGACCTGGTGATGGTCGACGGCGAGGGAGCGGAGAAGCTCGTGGCGGCGGCCCAGGGCACCATCGCTCTGGTCGAATGAGCGCGAACCGCCCCGGAACGCCCCGGGGAACGCCCCCGGCCGCCCGGATCACAGACCGGTGACCGCCCGGGGCGGCTCGGTGTCGCGGGACAGCAGCTCCAGGACGTACCCGAAGAAGGCCTCCGCGTCGATCTCCTCGACCACCCGGGCGTTGGGCTCCAGCCCGTGGACGCCCCAGGACATCGCCGAGTAGCCGCGGGTCAGCTCCCCGGCGGTCTCCACGTCCACGTGGTAGCGCGAAGCCGCGCGAACGAGCTCGGGACGAAGCAGCACCGCGGCGGTCAGGGAGTCGGGGTGGGTGGTGCCGTCGATGCCGACGCTGCGGTCGAACTCCAGGGTCGGGCCGCAGATCCTCGTGAAGAACCGGGCCAGCGGGGTGCCCAGGGCGGCGATCTCGTCCAGCCGCTCCTGCCCGAACACGGCCTGCTTCAGGGTGAGCGGGTCCCAGGGCACCACGGTGACGTCGAACCCGGCGGCGAACACCGCCTTGGCGGCCTCCGGGTCGACGTAGAAGTTGAACTCGGCGGCGGCCGTGATGTTGCCCCGCCCGTTGTTGGACCCGCCCATGACGTACAGCGACTTCACGTTCCGGGCGAAGCCGGGATCCCTGACCACGGCCGCGGCGATGTTGGTGAGCGGGCCGATCGCCACGACCGACAGTTCGCCGGGGTTCTCCGCGGCCATCCGCACCAGGGCGTCCACGGCGTGCTCGCCGCTCGGCTCCAGCCCGTCCTGGTCCATCCGGAGCCCGCCGGACCCGTCCCCGTGCACGTTCTCCGCGCTCACCCACTCCCGTACGAGGGGGCGGCGGCAGCCCAGGTGGACGGGCACCCCGGTGCGTCCGCCGGCGACGTTGAGCGTCATGAAGGCGTTGCGCACCTGCTGGTCGAAGCCCACGTTCCCGGCGACCATGGTGATCGCCCGCAGGTCCGCGGCGGGGTCCAGCAGCCCCACCAGCAGGGCGACGCAGTCGTCCTGGGCGGTGTCGGTGTCGATCACCAGGGGCGTGCCCATCACCCGAACCGGCCGGTGATGTAGTTCTCGGTGTCCTTCTGCTCCGGGCGGGTGAAGATCTGGTTGGTCTCGCCCATCTCGATCAGCCTGCCGGGCTTGCCGGGGGCCGACAGGTTGAAGAAGGCGGTCCGGTCGGAGACGCGGGCTGCCTGCTGCATGTTGTGCGTGACGATCACGATCGTGTAGTCCTCCTTCAGGTTGTGAATGAGGTCCTCGATCGCCAGCGTCGAGATGGGGTCCAGGGCGGAGCAGGGCTCGTCCATCAGCAGCACGGACGGCCTGACCGCCGTGGCGCGGGCGATGCACAGGCGCTGCTGCTGGCCGCCGGACAGGCCCGCACCCGGCTTGTTCAGGCGGTCCTTGACCTCACCCCAGAGGTTGGCGCCGCGCAGCGACTCCTCCACCAAGTCGTCGGCCTCGGACTTGCTCATCCGCTTGTTGTTGAGCCTGGCCCCGGCGATCACGTTGTCGTAGATCGACATCGTGGGGAACGGGTTGGCCTTCTGGAAGACCATGCCGATCTCGCTCCGGACCATCACCGGGTCGACCCCACGGCCGTAGATGTCGAGGTCGTCGAGGAGGACCTTGCCCTCGGCGCGGGCACCGGGGGTGACCTCGTGCATCCGGTTGAGGGTGCGCAGAAAGGTGGACTTGCCGCAGCCGGAGGACCCGATGAACGCCGTCACCGACCGGGGCTCGATGGTCATGGACACGTCCTCCACGGCGAGGAAGTCGCCGTAGTAGACGTGGAGTCCGGAGACGTCGATTCGTTTCGCCACAGGATGTACCTCGAGTGCTCTAGCGGGACTTGGGTGCGAACAGGCGGCCGATCAGGCGTGCCAGGAAGAACAGCAGCATGACCGTCAGGACCAGCGTCAGCGCCGCCGCCCAGGCCCTCTCGTAGTTGACGGCCCCACCCATGCGGAACTGCGAGTAGATGAACACCGGGAGGTTCATCATCTGGCCGTCGAACAGGTTCCAGTTGATGGCGACCGCCGAGGATCCCGCGGTGAGGACCAGAGGTGCCGTCTCTCCGATAACACGCGCGATGGCGAGCATGATTCCGGTGGTCAGACCGGCGGCCGAGGTGGGCAGCACCACCTTGGTGATCGTGCGCCACTTGGGCACGCCCAGGGCGTAGGAGGCCTCGCGCAGGTCGCGGGGGACCAGGCGCAGCATCTCCTCGCTGGAGCGGACCACCACGGGGATCATCAGCACGGCCAGGGAGACGGCGCCCGCGGCACCGTTGGTCCTGCCCGGGCCGAAGAGCATCATCCACAGCGCCACCACGAACAGACCCGCGACGATGGAGGGGATGCCCGTCATGACGTCCACGAAGAAGGTGATGACCTTCTTCAGGCGGCCCTGGGCGTACTCGACCAGGTAGACGGCGGTCAGCACGCCGATCGGCACCGAGATGAGCGTGGCCATGCCGGTGATCGCCAGGGTGCCGACGATCGCGTGGTAGACGCCGCCCGCGTCCATGCTCGGCAGGACACCGTTCATCGACACGGTGAGGAAGTACCAGTCGAAGCGGTCCAGGCCGTAGCTGACGACCGTGTACAGCAGGGACACCAGCGGGACCATCGCCAGCAGGAACGCCGAGTAGACCAGCGAGGTGACCAGGCGGTCCTTGGCCTTGCGGCCGCCCTCCACCCTGGCCGAGGCGGTCACGGCGATGACCACGTAGGAGACGCCGGTCAGCAGGGCCCACAGGATCAGGCCGAAGGAGGCGAACGCGGCCAGCACGCCCGCGACCACCGTGGCGCAGACGACCAGCAGGACGGCGGGGAAACGGCTCGGCAGGGCGCCGGCGCGCAGTTCGCTCTTGCCCGGCCCCGTCTCGGGCCCGGGGGGTTGCGTGGTCGTCATGCTCATGCGGACTCCTTGTTGCCCCGGGCCACGACGTAGCGGGCGCCCATGTTGACGGCCAGGGTGATCGCGAACAGGACCAGACCGGCGGCGATCAGCGCGGACACGCCGTAGCCGGTGGCCTCCGGGTACTGGAGCGCGATGTGCGCGGCGATGGTCTGGTTGCCGCTCTGGAGCAGGTTGAAGGAGATCGCCAGGGACGGGGAGAGGATCATGGCGACCGCCATGGTCTCGCCCAGGGCGCGGCCCATGCCGAGCATGGCGCCGCCGACGATGCCGGACTTGCCGAAGGGCAGGACGGCGAGGCGGATCATCTCCCAGCGGGTGGCGCCCATGGCGAGCGCGGCCTCGCGGTGGCCCTGCGGGACCTGGTGGAACACGTCCCGCGACATCGCGGTGATGATCGGCAGGATCATGACGGCCAGGACGATGCCCGCGGTGAGCAGGGTCCTGGCGGAGGTGGAGGCGGGCCCGGCGAAGAGCGGGATCCAGCCCAGGTACTCGGTCATGCCGTCGTAGACCGGCACCAGTTCCGGGGCGAGCACCATCATGCCCCAGAGGCCGTAGACGACGCTGGGGATCGCGGCGAGCAGGTCCACCAGGTAGCCGAGCGTCGTGGCCAGCTTGCGGGGTGCGTAGTAGACGATGAACAGCGCGATGCCGATCGCCACCGGGGTGGCGAGCAGGAGCGCGATCGCGGCGGCCGTGACCGTGCCGAACGCCAGCGCGGCCACACCGAACGACGGGTTCTCCCGGACGTTGGCTTCCCATGACTGGTTGGTCAGGAAGTTCGAGGTGTTGGCCGCCAGCGAGGGCCAGGCCTGGATCAGCAGGAAGGCGGCCACACCCGCGAGGATCAGCAGGATCATAATGCCCGAGCCTCGGGCGAGCCCGGCGAAAACGACATCGCCGATCCGGCGCTTGCCCGTGGGCGGCGGTGCCGCCTGGGGCGCGTCCGTGGTCGTCATGGGTTCTCCGGTTCGGAAAGGTTGCGGGTCCGGTCGCTCGGTCCGTGTCCCACCGGGACGGCCGTGCGTCGCACGGGGGGCGACCGCCGTGTCGCGGTCGACGCGAGGACGACAGCCGAACCGCGCCGAATGCGAAGGTAGGCGTAGGAGGTGACCAGTTGTCCCAGGAAAGGTGAACGGCAGGTGAACGCGGTGTCGCACTCCCGTGGCGCAAAGGAGTTCGGTCGGTGAATGTGACGAGACGCACCCCGAAAACGGTCCGGACGCAGGCCGAATCCGCTTCGGACGGGTGGCTGCCGGTCGGTCAGTCCCGGTCGCCGGACGGCGCGAACATCACGTCCGTGTCCCACATGGAGAAGCCGAGGGACTCGTACAGGCGCACCGCCGCCTCGTTGTCCCCGTCCACGTACAGGTGCACCCAGGGCAGCCCGGCGTCACGCAGGTGGGCCAGCCCGGCCAGGGTCAGGGCACGGCCCAGGCCGGTGCCCTGCCAGGCGGGATCCACACCGACCACGTAGACCTCACCCACGGTCTCGCTGTCGCTGAGCCCCGCTCCGTCCGCGTGCGTCTTGGTCCAGTGGTAGGCGGCGATCGAACCGCTGTTGGTGACCGCGACGAAGAAGCCCCGCGGGTCGAACCAGTCCTCGACCTCCCGCTGGAGCAGGTCGTCCAGGGTCAGGGAGCCCTGCTCGGGATGGTCGGCGAAGGCGCGCGCGTTCGCCTCCAGCCACGCCTGCTCGTCCTGGCCCACCACGAAGGGGCGGATCCGCACCTTCTCGGCCACCTCCGGCCGCAGGGCGGGCTCGGGGATCCCGGGCGCGGTCCACGGGCCGCCGGGCACCTCGGGTCCCAGGTCGCGCAGGGGCATCCGCATCTTGTGGAGTTCGCGGGCGGGGACCCACCCTTCGGCCTCCGCCACCGAGACCGCTCCGGGCGTCCGCCCGTGCGCCCACACCCGGACCCCGTCCGGTCCGGCGTCGGCGCGGACCGAACGCAGCAGCGCGGAGCCGTGCCCCCGGCCCCGGTGGGCGGGGTCGACCACGACCTCGCCGGAGTCGGGTTCGCTCTCGACCCGTTCGACGAACGCGAAGCCCACGGTCAGGCCGTCCTCGGAGAGCACGTGGAAGCGGCTGCTGCCGGCGGGGGCTCCGTGCCGGATCCTGAGCAGGGTGTGCTCGGACAGGGGCGGGACCCCGTCGGCGGCGCGCGCCGCCTCAGCCAGGGCGAGGACGGGTTCGGCCAGTTCGGGCGCGAGGTTGTCGGTGACTAGCGGGGTACTCATGAGCCAGAATCCTAGATCCTGTTGGCCGAACTCCTGGCCCCGACGCCCGCTTCCGGGCGGTTTCCGGAGCGGGTGCGCGGAACCCGGCGCGGTTCCGGGTCCCGGAACGGCTCCCGGGACCCGGTTCGGTACGGGTGCTGGTCAGCCCTTGCGGCGCCTGCCCTGGTAGCCGCCGCCGAGCCGGACCCTGCGGGTGGGGGCGAGCGGGGTGGCCAGCAGCAGGGCGAGCAGGAACGCGGCGAGCAGGACCGCCGGTGTGACCGAGGGGCCGAGGTCCGCGTGGTCCGCGGCGATCTCGGTCTCGGTGTCCTCGTCCTCCCCGGAAGTGGGGGTGACCAGCGGGAGCTCGGCGAGGTCCTCGGCCGGACCCGGGGCGAGGTCGGGGAGCTCGGCCTCGTCGCTCGGGAGCGTGGGGATGCTCGCGCTGCTGGTGGGCACGCTGCTGACGTTCGAGCGCGGCGGCCGGCCGGAGTTGTTCGAGGGGGTCCGGTCGTTGCCGGAGTTCCCGGCACCGGAGTTCCTGTTGCCGGAACCCCCGTCGCCGGAGCTGCCGTTCGAGTCCTTGTCGGTGGTGCCGGCGGTCGGCGACGGTTTCGGTGAGGGCGTCCCCGACTCCGACTCCGTGGGGGAGGTCGGAGACGGTGTGGGGCTGGGGCTGGGGGTCTTGGTCGGCAGGTCGGTCGGTGACGGGCTGGGGGTCCTGGTCGGTTTCTCGGTGGGGCTGGGGCTGGGGCTGGGGGTCTTGGTCGGCAGGTCGGTCGGTGACGGGCTGGGCGTCTTGGTCGGTTTCTCGGTGGGGGGTGGAGTCGGCGTGGGGGAGGGGGAAGGAGTGGGGTCGGTGACCTGGACCGACCAGGTGGCGGCGGCGTACTCGTCCGCCTCGGCGCCGACGCACCCGGTCTCGGCGTCGGCGAACGCGTAGGCCAGGGTCGCTACCACGTCGACCGTCTGGCGGGCCGGCCCGTCCACCGTGCCGAGCGGGAGGCTGGCGCCCGGGGCGACCTCGGCTCCGGCCGGGAAGCCCTTGTTGTGGAAGTCGGAGGCCGGGACGTCCAGGCCGATGAGGCACAGGGCCAGTTCGCCGCTGTTGTTGGTCACCGTGAGGGGGTTGGGCGCGAGCTCGGTGCCCGCACCTACCTCCTCGGCGGGGCGGTCGAAGGCGAGGGAGGCCGCGACCGGGTCGGCGTGCGCGGGCGCCATCACGGCGATCAGTGTGGAGCCGACGAAGGCGGCACCGATGACTCTGAGCAGGCGGGGTCTGTATGGGGCGGGGGTGGCGGGGGACGGCATCGGTGCGATCTCACTCCTCCGGTGACGCGCCATTGCGGCTCGGACCGCACCCGGACGCAGGGCTCCGCCGCGCCTGCCATGCCCCGTCCGTCGGGTGCGTCAACGATCTTAGAGCGTGTGAACGCGGAGTACGAGTGCGAGCGCGCTGGGTTTTGGAATCGATCGCCCACCGAGGACGAATCGGACTCTTCAGGAGGTAATGACTCAGCGAAGGACTCCGGGGCGCCCTCGCGCGAACGCGGGCGCCCCGGGGTGTTCGTGACCGGCGGTGCCGGGCTCGGGCCGTTACTTGGTCCCGGCCTCCGCGGAACGGGCCGCGGGCAGTTGCTCGGCCGATTCGGCCGGAGCGTTCGCCGCCGGTGCCGCCTTGGCCACGGGGTCCGGTACGAAGCGGTAACCCACGTTGCGGACGGTTCCGATGAGCGACTCGTACTCCGAGCCCAGTTTGGCGCGCAGCCGTCGGACGTGGACGTCGATCGTCCGGGTGCCGCCGAAGTAGTCGTAGCCCCAGACCTCCTGGAGCAGTTGCGCCCGGGTGAACACCCGGCCGGGGTGCTGCGCCAGGAACTTGAGCAGTTCGAACTCCTTGAAGGTGAGGTCGAGGATGCGTCCGCGCAGGCGGGCGATGTAGGTGGCCTCGTCGATCACGAGGTCACCGCGGCGGATCTCGTCCGGGTCGTCGGCTCCGGCGTCGGCCGAGCCGACGGCGAGGCGGAGGCGGGCCTCGACCTCGGCGGGTCCGGCGGTGGCCAGGACGAAGTCGTCGACCTGCCAGTCCGGGGTCAGCGCCGCGACGCCGCCCTCGGTGAGGACGACCAGCAGCGGACAGTCCAGTCCGGTGGTGTCGAGCAGGCGGCAGAAGTTGCGGGCCGCCGCCAGGTCGGTCCGGGCATCGACCAGAATGGCGTCAACCGGGGTGCCCGAGTTTCCGCCGGCTCCGGAGGCCAGCAGGGCTCCGGCCTCCGCGGGCGCCACCCGCACCGAGTGCAGGAGGAGTCCGAGGGCGGGAAGAACGTGGTCGGACGGTTCGTTCGAGTTCGTCAGTAGCAGCAGATGGCTCATGCGTCTCTTCTCGTCGGCCCGCGTGTAACGGGCGATCGAAGGCGCCATTGCCCCCGGTGAAGATTGTTTAATACGTCGCCTCCGAGCAACTCCAAGGATAATCAACAGATGGCGAAGTGCACTATCCGGTACTGGGCTTCCGCTAAGGAGGCCGCTGGAACAGCTGAGGAGACCGTCGATGCGCACACCCTCGCGGCGGCTCTCGAAGCGGCGTGTCACCTGCACCCCGACGACCGTTTCCGGCGCGTACTGGGGGCTTCCTCCCTCCTGGTGGACGAGCGGCCGGTCGGGCGGAGGGCTCACGGTGAGGTCGCGGTCGCGGACGGGACTGTGATCGAGGTCCTACCGCCCTTCGCGGGCGGGTGAGAGGCCGGAAAGCGTGACGGAATCGGAGCGAAACATGGCGGAAATCCCTGCGTGGTCGGAGAAGGCGCGCGTGGTCATGCTCGGCAGGGCCGGGTGCCACCTGTGCGAGGAGGCGTGGTCGGTCATCGAGCGGGTGACGGACGACCTCGGGGCGGACCGGGCGGAACAGGATCTGGGGTCGGTGCCGGAGGCGGACCGGGAGGAGTACTGGGACAAGATCCCGGTGACCTTCGTCGACGGGCGCCGTCACGACTTCTGGCGGGTGTCGGAGGGGCGCCTGCGTGCGGCGCTGTCCCCCTGAGCCGGTGCGGGGCCCTGCGGGCCCGTGCGGCCCTGCGGGTCCGCCTGGTCCCGAAGGCCGGTGCGGGCCGGGGCCGGGCGTGCGGCGGTGCCCGTGCCGGCGGCGGCGCGTCCGTGAAAGGCGCCGGTTCCCTTTTCGTTCGTTCGGAATACGGAAGGTGTGATCTCTCGTTTCGGCCGGGTCTTCCGATGCCCCATTTGTGTGAACCCGCTCATCGGGTGTCACATGGAACCCCACTTTGTGCATGCTTTCACAAGCACGTAATCTGGGGTTCCCAGAATCAGCAGGGCGGGGAAGCCCGTGCGGCGGCGGTGTTCGGCACAGGAACCGCGCGTGCTCCCGTACCCGCCCGAACCGACCGCCGCCCAGGAGCGCCCGCCTGTGACCAGTCGTCCACCTCGGCCCCGGGAGAGGGGAATCCCGGAGGCCACCGTCGCCCGACTTCCGGTCTACCTCCGAGCCCTCCAGGCCCTCCAGGGCCGTGGTACCGCCACCGTCTCCTCCGAGGGGTTGGCCGGCGCCGCCGGAGTGAACTCGGCGAAGCTCCGCAAGGACCTGTCCCATCTGGGGTCCTACGGGACCCGGGGGGTCGGCTACGAGGTCGAGTACCTCATCTACCAGATATCACGTGAGCTTGGTCTCACCCAGGACTGGTCCGTGGCCATCGTCGGCATCGGGAACCTGGGGCGCGCACTGGCCAACTACGGGGGCTTCGGCACCCGGGGCTTCCGGATCGCGGCCCTGCTCGACGCCGACCCGGACGTGGTCGGCCTGACCGTGGCGTCGCTGGACGTGAGGCATATTGACAGCCTGGAGGAGGTTGTGCGTTCCAAGGGCGTGTCCATCGGTGTGATCGCCACACCGGCCGGCTCGGCCCAGGGTGTCGCCAGCCGCTTCGTGGAGGCCGGGGTGACCAGCATCCTCAACTTCGCCCCCGTCGTGCTGAATGTGCCCGACGGGGTCGATGTGCGTAAGGTCGACCTGTCCATCGAACTCCAGATCCTCGCCTTCCACGCACAGCGCAGGGCCGACGGCGACGGCCAGGCGGAACGGATGGGACTGGAAGTGACATGAGGCGGGCGGGGCCCGGACCAACGGTCCCGGGGCCCGTGAAGCGGTGGCGAAGAGCGAGCGTACGCCGCGTTTCGGGGGGCTGACGGCGGGGGACCCCGGCCGTACCCGAACATGGAGAGACATAGTGCCTGCATAGGAGTGCGGATGAGTGTCCTGGCCCTGGGGTTGAGCCATCGGAGTTCGCCGGTGGCGCTGCTCGAACGCGTCGCCCTGAACGGGCAGACGCGTGCCAACGCGGTCGGGGAGATGGTGGGTTCCGACGCGGTCAACGAGGTCATGGTGGTCTCCACCTGCAACCGCACCGAGGTCTACGCCGACGTCGTCGGTTACCACGCCGGGGTGGCCGCCATCACCGAACTCCTCTCCTGGCACACCGGAGTGACCCTCGGCGAGCTCTCCGAGCACCTCTACGTGCACTACGAGGACAGCGCGGTCCAGCACCTGTTCTCCGTCACCTGCGGCCTCGACTCCATGGTCGTGGGCGAGGGCCAGATCCTCGGCCAGGTGCGCGACTCCCTCAAGGAGGGCCAGGAGACGGGCTCGGTCGGACGGGTCCTCAACGACCTCGGCCAGCGCGCCCTGCGCGTGGGCAAGCGCGCCCACACCGAGACCCACCTCGACCACGCCGGGGCCGACATGGTCAGCTTCGGCCTCACCGTCGCCGCACGCGGCCTCTCGGTCACCCCGAACCCGGGCATCCCCGCGGCCGACGTCACCCCGCCCGCGGGCTGCCCCATGTCCGGACAGGGCGCCCCGGCGGACCAGGACCCGGCGGAGCGGCCCGCCGCGGAGCGGCCGCTCACCCTCAGCGCCGACCTGCCCGCCGGTCCGCTCACCGGCACCCGCGTGCTGGTCCTGGGGGCCGGTTCGATGAGCGCGCTGTCCGCCAACACCGTCGCCCGCCAGGGCGCCGGGACGGTCATCGTCGCCAACCGCACCCACGAGCGCGCGGCACGCCTCGCGGAGTGCCTCAACGAGGCGTACGACACCGTGCACGCGAGCACCGTCCCCTTCGCCGAGGCGGCCGACGCGCTCGACGAGGTCGACCTCGTCATCTCCTGCACCGGCGCCCAGGGGCTCGTGCTCACCGCCGACGCCGTGGCCGCCGCGACCGAGGGCCGCGCCCGCCCCCTCGTCTTCCTGGACCTGGCCCTGCCCCGCGACATCGACCCCGCCGTACGTGACCGGCCCGGGATCCGCCTCGTCGACATCGAGGACCTCCGCCAGGCCGCCGCGACCGGCGCCGGCACCGAGGGCGGGCGCTCCAACGCCCTCCTCCTCGTACGCGGGATCGTCGACGAGGAGGTCAACGAGTTCCGGTCGGTCCGCCGCGCCAACGAGGTCGCCCCCACCGTCGTCGCCCTGCGGGCCCAGGCCCGCGACGTCGTCGAGTCCGAGCTCTCCCGCCTCCACGGCCGTCTGCCCGACGACCTCGACGAGCGCACCCGTGAGGAGATCGGCCGGGCCATGCGCCGTGTCGCCGACAAGCTTCTGCACAGACCGACCGTTCGCGTGAAGGAACTGGCCGCGGCCCCCGACGGGGAGTCCTACGAGGCCGCCCTGCGCGAACTGTTCGACCTCGAACCGCAGTCCCCGGAGTCCCCGCAGACCGTGGCCGACCAGGGGCGGCCCGTCGCCGCCGCGCGGCCCGCACAGGAGAAGGCATGACCGCCACACCCGCCAGGCTCGGCACCCGCCGCAGCACCATGGCCACCACCCAGTCCCAGGGGGTCGCCGACACGATCACCGAGCGGACCGGGCAGGCGATCGAACTGGAGCTCATCACGAGCTTCGGCGACGTCACCAAGGCCCACCTGACCCAGCTCGGCGGCACCGGTGTGTTCGTCAACGCCCTGCGTGACGAGCTGGTCGCGGGGACCATCGACTTCGCGGTGCACTCGCTCAAGGACCTGCCCACCACCCCCGCCGAGGGCCTGGTCCTCGCGGCCATCCCCGAGCGGGACGACCCCCGCGACGCCCTGTGCGCCCGGGACGGCCTCAAGTTCGCCGACCTGCCCGCCGGGGCCAGGATCGGCACGGGCTCCCCGCGCCGCGTCGCCCAGTTGGCCGCGCTCCGCCCCGACCTGGTCTACCTGCCCATCCGCGGCAACGCCGAGACCCGCCTGGGCAAGGTCTCCTCCGGCGAACTCGACGCCGTGGTCCTGGCCTACGCCGGTCTGGGCCGCGTGGGCCGCCGCGACGACGTCACCGACGTGTTCGAGCCCGAGCAGATGCTGCCCGCGCCCGGCCAGGGCGCGCTGGCCGTGGAGTGCCGGACCGAGCGGGCCGACGCCGACCTCGCCTACCTGTCCGCCGTCGACCACGCGCCCACCCGCGCCGAGGTCGTCGCCGAACGCGCCGTGCTCGCCGAGCTCGAAGCGGGATGCGCCGCACCGGTCGGCGCCTACGCCGAGTACACCGAGGGCCGCCTGCGTCTGCGGGCCGCCGTGGTCGCCACCAACGGCGCCACCGCCGTGCGCCGGGAGCGCACCATCGACCTCGACTCGCCCGGGGACCTCGACACCGCCGTCGCCCTGGGACGGGACCTGGCCCGACAGATGATCGCCGAGGGCGCCGACCGCATCGTCGCCGAGGCCTTCGCGGAGAGGGACACACCCTAGACAGCCGGAGAACGGCCCGGGCAGCACCTCAGCCGCACGGGGGAACACCAGAGCGGGTCGCCCCCGCCGCACCGTCACCGCCCCGGAGTCCGCGTCCCGGGGCACAGGCGACCCACACACGAGGAGCGAGTACGTGAACGCCAACGCCAGCCCCCAGCCGGAGGAACCGCGTCGCCGCGCGCGCGGGTCCGGTCACGTCGCCCTGGTCGGTTCCGGTCCGGGCGGGGCCGACCTGCTGACCCTGCGCGGCGCCGAGCTGCTGCGCCGCGCCGACGTGGTCATCACCCTGCGCGAGCCCGCCGCCGAGGAACTCGCCGGCTTCCGCCAGGAACTGCTCTCCCACTGCTCACCGGACGTCACCGTGGTGGAGGCCGCCGAGTGCGGCGGGGACATCAACACCCTCGCCGTCACCCGCGCCCGAGACGGGCAGCGTGTCGTGCGCCTCTACTCGGGGGACCCCTTCTTCGGCTGCCGCGGCGCCGAACTGGTCGCCGCCTGCAAGGAGGCCGGGGTGGAGGTCGAGGTCGCCCCGGGCGTCTCCTCGATCACCTCCGTCCCGACCTTCGGGGGAATCTCCCTGCTCACCGACGGCCAGGCCGAGGTGCGCGTCCTGCACGCCCGCCCCCACGGAGACGCGGAGGTCGACTGGCAGGAGGCCGCCGCCAGCGACGCACCCCTGGTCATCCTGGGCGCGGACGCCCCCGCGGGGGAGGCCCCCGAGCACCAGGGGCCCGGGCTCGACGTGGTGTGCAAGACCCTCGTCGCGGGCGGGCGCCCCGCCACCACCCCCGTGGCGGTGGTACGGGCCGGAGGCACCACCAGGCAGACCACCGTCACCTCGACGCTGGCCCGCCTGGTCGCCGAACTCAAGTCCACCGACGCGAAGAACCACCACGTCACTGCGCCCGCGACGATGATCGTCGGCGCCCCGGTGGCCCGCCAGCCCGAACTCTCCTGGTACGAGACCCGGCCGCTGTTCGGCTGGCGCGTCCTGGTGCCCCGCACCAAGGAGCAGGCCGCGGCCCTCTCCGACCAACTGCGGGGTTACGGGGCGGTGCCCGAGGAGGTGCCCACCATCTCGGTGGAACCGCCGCGCACCCCGCAGCAGATGGAGCGCGCCGTCCGCGGCCTGGTGACCGGCCGCTACCAGTGGGTCGCCTTCACCTCCGTGAACGCCGTCCGCGCCATCCGCGAGCGCCTGGAGTCCTACGGTCTGGACGCCCGGGCCTTCGCCGGGGTCAAGGTCGCCGTGGTCGGCGAGGCCACCGCGCGGGCCGTGCGGGACTTCGGCATCCAGCCCGACCTGGAGCCCCCGGAGGAGGTCCAGTCCAGTAAGGGGCTGGTGGAGGTCTGGCCGCCCTACGACGCCGAGATCGACCCCATCGAGCGGGTCCTGCTGCCGCGCGCCGACATCGCCACCGAGACCCTTGCCGCCGGGCTCACCGACCTGGGTTGGGAGATCGACGACGTCACGGCCTACCGCACCGTGCGCGCCGCGCCCCCGCCCCAGCCGGTCCGCGAGGCGATCAAGGGCGGCGGCTTCGACGCCGTGCTCTTCACGTCCTCGTCCACGGTGCGCAACCTGGTGGGGATCGCGGGCAAGCCGCACAACACCACCGCCATCGCCGTGATCGGCCCGGAGACCGAGAAGACCGCGATCGAGTTCGGCCTGCGCGTCGACGTCGTGGCACCGAAAGCCTCGGTTTCCGCCCTCGCCGAGGCGCTTTCGGAGTACGGTGCGGCCAAGCGCAGGGAGGCGATCGAGGCGGGCAAGCCCGTCCTCAAACCCAGCCAGAAGCGCCGCGGCCGCCGCCGCAAGCTCTGACCCGACCACCCCGACCACCCCGAACACCCGGGAGCCCCGAGATGACCGCTGCCAGACACGACGCCGAGTTCCCCATCGCCCGGCCGCGCCGCCTGCGTCGAGGGCCGGCGCTGCGCCGTCTGGTCGCGCAGACCCGGGTGCTCCCGGAGAACCTCATCCTGCCGCTGTTCGTCAAGGAGGGGCTCACCGAGCCGGTGGCGATCTCCTCGATGCCCGGCCAGGTGCAGCACACCCGGGAGAGCCTGCGCAAGGCCGCCCGTGAGGCGGTCGAGGCGGGGGTCGGCGGACTGATGCTGTTCGGGATCCCCGAGCACAAGGACGGCGTGGGGTCGCAGGCCGACGACCCGGACGGTGTCGTCCAGGTGGCCCTGCGCGAGTTGTCCGCCGAGGTCGGCGACGACATCGTGGTGATGGCCGACCTGTGCCTGTGCGAGTACACCGACCACGGCCACTGCGGGCCGCTGGAGGAGAGCGGGCACGTCGACAACGACCTCACCCTGGAGCGGTACGCGTCCGTCGCCGTCGCCCAGGCAGAGGCCGGAGCCGCCGTGGTCGCGCCCAGCGGCATGATGGACGGCCAGGTCGGGGCGATCCGCGCTGCCCTGGACCGGGCGGGGTTCCCGCACGTGCCGATCCTGGCCTACGCGGCCAAGTACGCCTCCGTGTTCTACGGCCCCTTCCGCGAGGCGGCCGAGGGCGCGCCTCAGTTCGGTGACCGGTCCGGCTACCAGCAGGACCCGGCCAACGTCCGCGAGTCCCTGCGCGAGGTGGCCCTGGACGTGGCCGAGGGCGCCGACATGGTTATGGTCAAACCGGGTCTGGCCTATCTCGACGTGGTCGCCAAGGTCGCCGAGTCCTCCCCCGTACCCGTGTCGGCCTACCAGGTGAGCGGTGAGTACGCGATGATCGAGGCGGCGGCCGAGAAGGGGTGGCTGGACCGGGAGCGGGCGATCCTGGAGACCCTGACCTCCTACCGGCGCGCGGGGGCCGAACAGATCCTCACGTACTGGGCCACCGAGGCGGCCCGACTGCTTCGCTGACGCGACCAGGCCCCGTCCCGGTCGCGGCCGCCGGGCGCTGGGCCAACCGGCCGGCCGCGCCCGCACCGATGACGACCGGGGAGTCTTGATGGCCGACGTGCTGTACCGACGGAAACGACGCCACGCTACGGACAGCATGCTGGAGTCGGCGCTGCGCTACGCGGGCCTGGGCTGGCCCGTGGTCCGGGGAGCGGCCCCGGGCGGGGACCGGGCGTGTACGTGCGACCGGATGGGCTGTCCCGACCCGGCCGCCCACCCGGTCACCGCGGCCTGGGGGGTGGAGGCCAGCACCGACGCGGAGACGATCCGCCGGTGGTGGACGGCGAGCCCGCAGACCAACATCGTGCTTCCCACCGGCCGCGTCTTCGACGTCCTGGACGTACCCCGCGAGGCCGGTGTGATGGCCCTGGCCAGGATGGGACGCGCGGGAGTCCCGGCGGGCCCGGTCGCCTCCCTGGACTCGCGTTACCTGTTCTTCGTCGCCACCCGCTCCCCGACGGACGAGGACGAGTGGTGGTCCTGCCATCTGGACTGCGTCCCCGAGGCCGTCGAGGAGATGCCCGGCCTGCGCTGGCACTGCCGGGACAGCTTCGTCCTCGGTGCGCCCTCCGCCCTGCCCTCCGGCGGACACGTCACCTGGATCCGGACCCCGCGCGACGTCGAGGGGGCGGTGGTGCTCCCCGACCCCATCGCGGTCCTGGATATCCTCAGCGACGCCAGCGAGGAGTTCGCGGTCTGAGGGCCGCCTCCGGGTCGCTCGGCTCCCGCGTTCGTTCGCGGCGGTGGGCGCTCAGTTCGTAGACCATCACCGCCACCAGCCACACCGCGGTGATCGGGATGACGAACCACAGCATCGCGGCGCTGAAGGGCTCCAGGAACGCGTGGTCGGTGGCCTGCACGACGAGGTAGGTGATGTAGGCCGCGTAGAAGCCGACGAGCAGCGCGCCCTCCCAACGGGCCACGCCCAGCCCGGTCACGGCTACGGGCAGCAGCACGAGTGCCACCGCCACCATGATCGGCAGGTCGAAGCGCAGGGCCGCCGGGGCGACGGCGATCCCCACGGGGGACACCATGGCGGTGATTCCCAGGACCGCGCCGATGTTGAACACGTTGCTGCCCACGATGTTGCCCACCGCCATGTCGCGTTCGCCCCGCATGACCGCGACGACGCAGGTCACCAGTTCGGGCAGGGACGTGCCGACCGCCACCACGGTCAGCCCGATCAGCAGGTCGCTCACCCCCAGCGCCGTGGCGATCGCGCTGGCCCCGTGGACCAGCAGCCGTGCCCCCGCCACCAGCAGGCCCGTGCCCAGGACCACGAGCACCAGGTCGCGCAGGACCGACTTCGTCTTCGGGGCGGCCCGGGACGGCCCGCCCGTATCCGGGCCGGAGCCGTCGGCGCCCACCCGGACGGAGACCGGAGCGGGCGCCGACCGCCGTCGGGAGACGAGCACCGTCACGGTGACGTAGACCAGCAGGACCGCGAACAGCAGAGCACCCTCGAACCGGCCCAGGTTCCCGTCCAGGGCCATCAGGAGCACCGCCACCGACAGCGCCGCCATCACCGGGATGTCGGCGCGGACGACCTGGGAGCCGACCGCCAGGGGGGCGAACACCGCCGACGCCCCGAGCACCAGCAGGATGTTGGCGATGTTGCTGCCCACGACGTTGCCCACGGCCAGCCCCGGATACCCCGAGAGCGCGGCGTCGGTGCTGACCGCCAGCTCCGGGGCCGAGGTCGTGAATGACACCACGGTTAGACCCACGACCAGCGAGGACATCCCCAGGGTCCGCGCCAGCGAACCCGCGCCGCGGACGAGTGACTCACCTCCGGCCACCAACAGAACGAATCCCGCCACCAGAGCGAGGATCACCAGTACGTTCACGCGAACCCTTCGATCGTGTCGCTGTGCTGCTACGTCGCGTCCGGCTGTACGTCGGCCGCGGGTCCCGTTGTCCGCGAAACGCGGACGGACTAGAGCCTCGAGGCGTTGACGACGACGCCGTCGTGGTCGCTGTAGAGCCACTCGCCCGGGACGAAGGTGACGTCGCCGAAGGTGACCGGGACGTCCTGGCGGCCGGCGCCGTCCTTGAGGGACTTGCGGGGGTTGGAACCGAGGGCCTTCACCCCGAGTTCCAGCCGTCCCAGGGCGACGGTGTCGCGGACCGCGCCGTTGATGACCACCCCGGCCCAGCCGTTGCGCACGGCGGCCTCGGCGATCATGTCCCCCATCAACGCGCTGCGCGGGGACCCGTTGCCGTCCACGACCAGGACGGCGCCCTCGCCGGGGGAGTTGAGGAGCTGCTTGACCAGCCCGTTGTCCTCGTGGCAGCGGACGGTGCGGATCGGCCCGGAGAACACTTCGCGCCCTCCGTACTGCCGGAACTGCGTGGAGCAGCTGCGCAGGGTGTCGCCGTGGTCGTCGATCAGGTCCGCCGTGGTGAAGTTCGTGGCCATGACAGCTCCGGTCTGTGAGGAGGGCCCGGGGGCCCTGCGGAGGGAACGGGTGGACCAGGCCAAAGTTACTTGTTGGTAGAACGATGCCTTCCGAGCGGGGCCGCGTGTCTCTTTGGTCGATGGTCCCCGTCTCTTCGGTCGGGATCGCGCTTTCGCGTCCCTTTCGGACTCGGGCAGATGACAGGATGAGGACCTTCCCGTCATTCATTCGTGGGAGTCCCGTCACCGGGGCGTCGCCCGGCCCTCCCCCTGCTGCCCGAGCGACCCTTCTCCCCGTACGACCCCAATGGAGAGAGATGGTCTCCGAGATCTTCGCCACCAGCGCCGCCTGGTCACGTGCGGTGATCGAGTTCGCCGACGGACTCGACCCCTGGGCGCGGACCGCCGCCCAGTGGGGCACCGACCTGTTCCTCGGCGTCTTCGCGTTCCTCTTCCTCATGGCCTGGTGGCGTGCCCGATCCGCCGGTTCCCGCCTGGTCGGTCTGGCACTCCTGGCCCCGGTCGCCACCGTCATCGCCTACTTCGCCAGCGTGACGGTCAAGTCGTTCTTCCAGCAGTTGCGCCCCTGCCAGGCCATGACCGACCTGAACACCATCGCCACCTGCGACCCCGTCGGCGACTGGTCCTTCCCCAGCAACCACGCCGCCGTCGCCGGAGCCGCGGCCGCCGCCGTCATCATCGCCTGGCGCCGCTTCGCCGTGGCCGCGGTCCTCTTCGCCGCCCTGGAGGCTTTCTCCCGGGTCCTCGTCGGCGTCCACTACCCGCATGACGTCACCGTCGGCCTCCTGGTCGGCGCCGCCGTCGCCACCCTGGTCTGCCTTCTGGCAGCCCGGCCGATGACCTTCCTCGTCGACCGGCTCGCCGAGAACGACCGCCTCCGCCCCCTGCTCCGCGCCCGGGCGGCCCCCGGCCCCGGTCCCGAGATCGAACAGATCCGCGAGAAGGCCCACAGCAGCGCCTGACCCCCGGGAGCGTGCCCCGCTGCGAAGGCGGGGCACGTGTGTATGCCACGGGTTTGAGGCCATTGGCCTGTGGCACTCTGAGGGTGTGTGGTTTTCCCGCGCGAAGAGCGGCTGGGCCACCCTTGATGAGGGGAGAAATCCGCTATGTTGCTGAGTTTCCGCGTGGAGAACCACAAGTCCATCCGTGAAGAACAGCAGCTCCTCCTCACCCCTACCTATGACGACGCCCGCCCCGAGTCCGCTGACTGGGAGGCCATCACCGTCGCGGGTATCTTCGGCGCCAACGCTTCGGGAAAGTCCAACCTGCTCAACGCGCTCTCCTTCATGCGGGACACCGTGCGCTGGTCCATGAACCACGGAGAACCCGGAGGCGGTATCCGTCGGGAGCCCTTCGCGCTCGACGCCGAAGCCGCTGCCGACCCCTCCGTCTTCGTCGTCGACCTGATGCTCTCCGGGGTTCGTCACACCTACGGCTTCGCCATCGACGACGAACAGGTGCTCGAGGAGTGGCTGTATACCTACCCGAAACGTCGTAAGCGCGTCCTCTTCGAGCGCGACGGCGAGGAATTCGAGTTCGGTGACAGCACCCCCGCCAAGCTGCGCCGGGCCAAGGACATCACCGGCCCCAACGTCCTCTTTCTGACGGTCGCCGCACGCGCCTCCAACGAGGAGGTGGAGCCGGTGTACCGGTGGTTCTCCGAGGAGTTGTTCTTCGCCTCCGAGAGGAGTTCGGGACCTCCCGCGTGGTTGACCGAGCGACAGGTGACCCAGGAACAGTTGGTACGTCTCAGTGAGCTTCTGCGCTCAGCTGACACCGGCGTCCACTCCGTCGTGCTGAAGACGTCGCCAGGGAACGTTGAAGGGGTGACATTTGCCGTGGACGGGCGAGTGGTGCCACCAGGGGAGTGGGAGGATCTTCGTAGGGAGGAAACGAGGAGAGTCGCGCGTGGCGACCGTGATTTCTCACGGCTTTCGGCTGTCTCAGCAGTGATCGCACAGACGAGTGGAAGGCCCCCTGAGCTCCTCTTCCACCACGGTGGTCTCTCTGTGCGCCCCTTCACCTGGGAGGAAGAGTCCCAGGGCACCCGTACGCTCACCGCGCTGGGTTATGAGGTCCAGAGTGTTCTTGAGGCTGGCGGCGTTCTGGTCGTCGACGAGATCGACGCCAGCCTGCACCCGCACCTCTCCGCGCAGGTGATCGCTCTTTTCCGGGACGTGACGAGGAACCCTCACGGCGCGCAACTCATCTTCACCAGTCATGACGCCGCGCTGCTTGGACAGATTCGGGGAGAGCGAGTCCTCCTGCGAGATCATGTCTGGTTCGTGGAGAAGGAAGCGTACGGACGAACCACTCTCTACCCTCTCAGCGACTTCAGACCGAGAGGCGAGGACAACCGTGCCCGACGGTATCTGGTGGGGCGCTATGGCGGGGTCCCGGACATCGATGAGTCCACTCTTCGAGACGCCCTTAGCCAAGGGGCGTCGAAGCGGGAACCTTCGGTCCGGAAGGTGTGCCTAGGTGAGCAAACGTGCCAAACGACAGAGTGATCTGGCGCGCAGAAAGCCCGCTGAACAGCGAAGCCGCAGGATCTACCTGGTTGTCTGCGAGGGCGAAACCGAGAAGCGCTATTTCGACTCAATGCGCAAGCACCCCGGTGTCCAGATCCATGCTGTGCACGTCCGTCAGGCGAAGCACCCGCAGCGAGAGCGGGTGCTCCGTTCGGCCAAAGAAGCAGAACGGAGCAGCTACACCGAAGTCTGGGCAGTCTTCGACACTGACGGGGACGACGTCGCCGTGCTCTGCGAGGAGGCTCGCCGAGACGGTGTTCGGACAGCACCCACCACTCCTACCTTCGAGGCATGGCTCCTCCTGCACCTCACTGACCAACGTGCTGCTCTCATGAGCGGAGCCAAGGCCGAGAAGACGCTGAAGTCCCTCCTGCCGAATTGGAGAAAGGGAAGCACCCGGTTCGATGATTTCGCGCACGGACTCCAGGACGCCCTCGAACGAGCCGAACGTCTTTCGCCCGGTTCGGACCCCAGCACAGAGGTCCACAGGCTCGTACGCGTTCTGCTGTGTGGCTGAGATGCTGTCCGAGGCCGTGCGCGGTGGTCAGAGCCGGTGCGGGGCGGGTCACGGTCACGGTGGCGGGGACAGCTGACACACTGGTGAGGTGGGTACTCAACAGACTTCAGCAGAGCTCTTCCAGCGGGCGTCCGCCGTCGTTCCGGGCGGGGTGAACTCGCCCGTGCGCGCGTTCGGGGCCGTCGGCGGCACCCCGCCGTTCTTCGTCAAGGGCGAGGGACCCTACCTCACGGACTCCGAGGGCCGACAGTACGTCGACCTCGTCTGCTCCTGGGGGCCGCTCATCCTCGGCCACGCGGAGCCCTCCGTGGTGGAGGCCCTGCACGGTGCCGTCGCGGCGGGGACCTCCTACGGCGCTCCGACCCCCGGCGAGGTCGAACTCGCCGAGCTGATCGTCGAGCGCACCCCCGTGGAGAAGGTCCGCCTGGTCAACTCCGGGACCGAGGCCACCATGTCCGCGATCCGCCTCGCCCGCGGGTTCACCGGGCGGAGCAAGATCGTCAAGTTCGCCGGCAACTACCACGGCCACGTCGACGCGCTCCTGGCCGCCGCCGGCTCCGGCCTGGCCACGTTCGCCCTGCCGGACTCCCCGGGCGTCACCGGGGCCAGCGCGGCCGACACCCTGGTGCTGCCCTACAACGACACCGAGGCCGTCGAGCGCGCCTTCGCCGAGCACGGCGACGACATCGCCTGCGTCATCGCGGAGGCCTGCCCCGCGAACATGGGCGTCGTCCCGCCCAAGGCCGGGTTCAACGCCCGGCTCAAGGAGATCGCGCACGCCAACGGCGCCCTGCTGATCCTCGACGAGGTCCTCACCGGTTTCCGGGTCAGCGCCTCCGGCTGGTACGGCCTGGAGGGCGTCGCCCCCGACCTCATGACCTTCGGCAAGGTCATGGGCGGCGGGCTGCCCGCCGCGGCCTTCGGCGGCCGCGCCGAGGTCATGGACCGCCTCGCCCCGGACGGACCCGTCTACCAGGCGGGCACCCTGTCCGGGAACCCGTTGGCCACGGCGGCCGGTCTGGCTACCCTGCGCGGCGCCACCCCCGAGGTCTACGCGCACATCGACCAGGTCTCCGTCCGGGTACAGGACGAGGTCGCCAAGGCGCTCAGCGCCGAGGGCGTGACCCACCGCCTCCAGGGCGGCGGCAACCTGTTCACGGTCTTCTTCACCGACCGGGAGGCGACCGACTTCGACAGCGCCCGCACCACGGACACCGAGGTGTTCGCCGCGTTCTTCCACGCCATGCTCGAACAGGGCGTCTACCTGCCGCCCGCCGCCTTCGAGGCCTGGTTCTTCTCCTCGGCGCACGACGACGCCGCCGTCGACAGGGTGGTCGCGGCTCTGCCCGCGGCCGCGCGGGCCGCGGCGCGTGCCCAGGACCGGGGCTGATCCGATGCCCGAGCCCCGAGAGAAAGCCCGGACTCCAGCCAGAAAGCTGTCACGATGACCACGACCACCGTCGTTCACCTGCTCCGGCACGGCGAGGTGTACAACCCGGAGAGGGTCCTCTACGGTCGGCTCCCCGGCTACCACCTGAGTGACCGGGGCCAGCAGATGGCGGAGATGGCCGCCGACTGGTTCGAGGGGCACGACATCGCGGCCCTGTTCTCCTCGCCGCTGGACCGCACCCAGGAGACCGCTGTTCCGCTCCAGAAGGCGTTCGACCTTCCGGTGACCCTGGACGACCGGCTGATCGAGTCGGACAACAAGTTCGAGGGGATGGCGTTGTCCGCGAGGTCCGCGCGCGACCCCCGGGTCCTGAGGCGGCTCTACAACCCCTTCAAACCGTCCTGGGGCGAGCCCTATCAGGAGATCGTCAGCCGAATGGTCGAGGTCATCAAGGCCGTCCGCCGGGCTGCCTGGGGCCGTGAGGCCGTGTGCGTCAGCCACCAGCTGCCGATCTGGACGGCCCGTCGCGCGGCCGAGAGCAAGCGCCTGTGGCACCGTCCCGACCAGCGCGAATGTAACCTGGCCAGCGTTACGTCGCTGACCTTCACTGATCAGAAGCTGGTCAGCGTCAGTTACGCGGAACCGGCCGCCGCGCTCTACGGCGACGGTCCGTCGCTTCCCGGGGCGTGACCCGCTCCGGTTGCCCGTAGCGGTAAGCTTGGGCCACGGGTGCGGTAGACGTGCGTCTTGCGAGCGTCGTCCTCCCCGGGGTCCGCCCCGGTCGCACCGGCCACCCGCGTCGTGCGCGCGTGTGCCCGAGCGAGCCCAGCAACCGCATCCGAACCAGCAGGTGTTCGTCACCGGTGGTTCGGCATGTCCGTACTCACTCGTCAGCGAGAAGGTGATCCCATGGGTTCCGTCATCAAGAAGCGCCGTAAGCGGATGGCGAAGAAGAAGCACCGCAAGCTGCTCAAGCGCACGCGTGTCGCGCGTCGCAACAAGAAGTAGGACCGTTCGCGGCGTACGTCGTCTCTCCGCGGGCGAGGGCGGGCCAAGGCACGCCCCGGGCGCGGAGATACTTCACTTTCCCTGCCCGGCGTCCGCCGGAGCAACGGAATTTTCTGGGTGAACCACTGTTGTGTTTCACGGGTCGCGGTAGCCGGTTCACCCCCTGCGGGTGAACGGTCCGCGGGCCTACCGGACAACTACCGTCTCCTTCCAAGGAACGTGTCGCCATGGCTCGTGTCGTACTCGTCACCGGGGTGTCCAGCCCCCTCGCCGCCGGGGTCGCCCAGACCCTGGGCAAGGAGCCCGGTGTGCACCGGGTGATCGGCGCGGACTCCGCCCCGCCGCCGAGCGGGACCACGGGTGTCGAGTACCAGCACGTCGACCTGCATGACGGCAGTCTGGACCGGATCGTCGCCGAGTCCGGCGCCGAACTGGTCCTGCATCTGGGCCTGGACACCCTGAAGGGCCCCAACCGGGAGGACGACCTCCTGGGCACCATGAGGGTTCTGGGGGCCGCCCAGCGCTCCTCCACGGTCCGGCGCCTGGTGGTGCGCTCCAGCGCCACCCTGGACGCCGACGACGCGGCCGAGGTCGAACGGCACACCCAGGGCCTCCAACGCCGCCGACCGGACCTGTCCGTGGCCGTTCTCAGGTTCGCCAACCTCATCGGACCGTCCGTGGACACCCCCCTCACCCGGTACATGGACTCCCGGGTCGTGCCCACCGTCATGGGCCGCGACCCGCGCGTGCAGTTCCTGCACGAGGACGACGGTGCCGAGGCGCTGGTGCGGATGGCGCTCAGTGACCGGACCGGCTCCTTCGACGTCTCAGCGGCCGACTCCGTCCCGCTCTCGCGCTGCCTGCGCCGTATCGGCGGCCAGCGGCTGCCGGTCCCGGCACGCGGCCTCAGGGTGCTGCGCGGTGTGGCCAAGCACGGCCGGATCGACTACGCCAGCTCCAGCGCCGCCCGTGCGGCGGGCGTCGGCCTGACCGCCTCCAGGCTGGACCCGGCACCGCTGTACAGCGCCCTGGACTGGGCGCCCTCCTACAGTTCGGCCGAGGCGTTCGAGGCCTACGCGCACAGCCGCGGCGGCTCTTCCCGCGGCGCCGGCCTGCGCCCGGCCCACGTCTTCGCCCTCGCCCGCGCCACCCTCGGCCGCTAGGCCGCGCCTCCCGGGTGCACAGGGGGCCGCGAGCCTCCTCGCCGGTGTTTCCGTCGGCGTCGCTGATCGGCGCCCGTTCAGTGCGTGCTGAGGGCTCTGCGGTGTCTGACCGCGCGCATGGCCACGGCCCCGGCGACGGCGCCCGCCACGGCGGCGGGAAGGGCCACCTTCAGCGCTGCCCGGTGCCTGCGGAAGTCGTGGACCGGCCACTCGTGGGCGCGCGCGTACCGGCGCAGGTCCCCGTCCGGGTTGACCGCGTGCGGGTCGCCGACCTGGGAGAGCAGCGGGAGGTCGTTCGAGGAGTCGCTGTAGGCCGAGCAGGCCTCCAGGTCCCACCCCTCCTTCCGGGCCAGCGCGCGCACCGCCACGGCCTTGGCCGGGCCGTGCAGCAGGTCGCCGTTGAGCCGCCCCGTGTACACCCCGTCGATGCTCTCCGCCTCGGTCCCCAGCGCGCCGGTGAGCCCCAGTTTCCGGCGGATGATCTCCGCCAGTTCCACCGGTGTGGCGGTCACCAGCCACACCGGCCGTCCGGCGTCCAGGTGTCCCTGCACGAGCGCGCGGGTGCCCTCCCAGATCCGGCTGGCCATGGTGTCGTCGTAGATCTCCTCGCACAGGTTGACCAGGTCGTCCACGTCGTGCCCGGCCACGAAGGCCAGTGCCGCCTCACGCGCGGCGTTGATGTGCTCGGGCTGTTCGCTGCCGGTCACGCGGAACACCGTCTGCCCCCATGCGAACCGCATCAGGTCACGGGTGGTGAACAGGTCGCGGGAGGCCAGGCCGCGGGCGAAGTGGTAGATCGAAGCGCCGCGCATCAGTGTGTTGTCCACGTCGAAGAAAGCGGCTCCGGGGCCGACCGGTTTCGGGGAAACGGCGTCGTGTGACACGGTTCTCTCCTGGCTTGGGTGGGGGAGGCGGCCCTCCGGTGTCCGGGGTGGCGCTCCCCGCGTACTGCGAGCCTACGGCCACCCGCGGGTCCGGTGGGGTCGCTGTACAGCAGCGTCAAGACGGGTGAGGAAGATCACAGTGTCGAACCCGGGTTTGGCCTCCACTCTGCGGGATCTTCCCTGAGACCGTCCCGCCAAAAGTGCACGCTGTGCATATCCACCCGTCGGCGTGCAGCATCATTGTCGAGATGGTCACGGTAGGACTGACATTCATAAGCGCGTTGGTGGGCTGGAGCGCCACCGCCGCGCTGACCGCGTATGCCCAGCGCCGCCCCAGTGTCGCCGCGATCGCTTGGCTGGTCGCCGCCCTGGGCGTCACCGTCGGACTCAGCGCCGCGGTGATCGGTGTGCTGTTCGACTTCGGGGAACTGACCTTCCGGCTGCTGCACATCGGTGTCAGCCTGATAGGTCCGCTCTTCGTGGCCTGGGGCGCCTTCGAGTACGCCGTCCGTTCACCGAACGGCCGCTTCACCGTGCGCCTGTTCATGAGCGCCCTGACCATCGTCCCCCTCGTGGTGCTGAGCGTCGACCGCATCAGCGGCCGGTTCGACGCCGCCTTCCCGCCGTTGGGCGAGCACTACGACCTGATCCCCCGCGCGCTGGTGAACGGTGCGCAGGGCTTCGCCGCCCTCCTCCTCGTCCTCGTGTTCGTCGCCGTCCTGCGGCGCGGTACCCGTGGTCCGGGCACGAACGACCTGGCGGTGCTGGGTCTGCTCGTCCTCACCGTGCTCCTCTCCGTCGTGGTCGGCCGCGCGGGTCTGGGCGCCTTCGGCCCGCTGCTGATGCTCGGCGCGGTCTCCTCCCTCTGGGGCGCCGGGGCGTTGGCGGCCAGGCCGCGTCGCGACCCCTACGACGATGACGACTACGACGACGACTACGACGACGAGTACGACGACGAACTCGACGACGAACCCCAGGAGCAGCCCGTGCGCCGCAAGCGCCGCAACGCCGACCCCTACGACGACCTCTACGGTGACGCGCCCACGGCTCCGCCCGCCAAGCTGCGCGGCGTCATCACGATCTACACGCTCGGCGAGGGGCAGGGGGACGGGTTCGACCAGCTCGCCAACGCCGTCGTCGCGGAGGTCGCCAAGCGTGAGCCGGACACCCTGCTGTTCGCCGCGCACACCGTGCCGAGCGCGCCCCTCCAGCGCATCGTGTACGCGATCTACCGGGACGAGCTCGCCCAGGAGGAGCACGAGCGGCAGCCGCACACCATGGAGTTCACCCGCCTGCTCTCCAGGCACGTGGTGGCCACCAACGTGATCGAGCTCTCCCTCTCCGGCGCCGCAGCCAACGACGGCCTCGCCGCCATGCTGATGCCCCGCTGAGCAGCGGTTCCGTGGCGCACGAACCCCCGGTGCGGGCCGGGGCCTCCTCCGCCACCGCCGGGGCCCGCCCCGCGGACGCAACCGGTTCCGGGCAACCTGCGTCCCATCCAGGGTGAAGTAACCTTCCCTACGGGTTTTTCATGACCGGCACCCGTCGGGTGCCGTTGGCGTGTGACCGAGACCGGCCGGATGACCCAGCCGACAGGCGCGCCGGAGCGAAAGAAAGTGTGCTGGGATTCCGATGCGTAAATTTCTTGTCGTCCTCCTGATCCTTCTCGCCGTGCTGGTGGTGGCGGCTGATGTCGGGGCGCGTTCCCTCGCGCAGAACACCCTGGCCGAGCGCCTGGCCCAGCAGATGGAGATGTCCGAGGAACCGGACGTGTCCATCGAGGGCTGGGCCTTCCTCCCGCAGGTGCTCGGCGGGACCTACACCGAGGTCAACATCCGGGCGGCCAGCGCGACCATGAGCGGTGTGACGGTCGAGAGGGTCGACGCGACCGCCTCCGACGTCGAGGCGCCGCTGAGCGACCTCATGGACCAGCCCACGGTGACCGCGGGCCGTGTCGACGGCTCCTTCGTGGTCCCCTACGCCTACTTCGACCCGCACCTGCCCGAGGGCATGACCATCAGCACCCAGGACGGCGAGCCCCGGATCAGCGGGGAGCTGGCCATCCCCGAGCTGGGCATCAGCGCCCCGGTCTCCGCGGGCGGCGAGTTCACCGTCGACGGCGACAACCTCTCCGTCACCCCGGTCGACATCCAGGTGGGCGACGCCCCCATCGACGTCAGCGGCGCGGTCGCGGGCATGCTGACCTTCAGCGCCCAGGTGCCGAACCTGCCCTTCGGGCTGACCGTCACGGACATGGAGGCGACCTCCAGCGGCCTCAAGGTCACCGGTACCGGCGACGACGTCCCCCTGATGGGTTCCGAGGCCGCCTGATGGGACCGGACGCCGAACGGCTCGGCGCCGACGTGCTCGGCGCCGAGCTGGGCACGAGGGCCACCCTCGTGCAGGTCTCCAGTGCCTTCTGCCAGCCCTGCCGGGCCACCCGCCGTGTCCTGGGAGAGGTGGCGGACATGGTCGGGGGTGTGGCGCACGTCGAGATCGACGCCGAGTCCAGGCTCGACCTGGTGCGGAGCCTGGAGATCCTCGGGACCCCCACGGTGTTCGTGCTCGACGCCTCCGGCCGGGTCGTCCGCCGCGCCCAGGGCCAACCCCGCAAGGCCGACGTGATCGCGGCGCTCGGCGAAGCGGTGCTCTGACCGGCGGGCCGGCGGACCGGAGCGAACCTCCGCCGGGGCCTCCGCCCGGGCCCGTGGCACCGGTTTCGCCGTCTCACGGAGTGAAACCGCCGTCTTGTGATCCAGGCCACCAGTGACAAGAGTGCGGTCCGGCCTGTAGCGTCTGGGACGTGACTTCCTTGACGAGCGCGTATCTGACGAAGCGACGTGCGGTGGACCTCTGCCGCGTCGCCGCCGCGCTCTGTCCGTGTCCCTAGGGCGGACGGGCCCTTCGAGCCCTCGCTCGCTGCCGTGCGACCGGACCCTCTCCGAGCACACGACCGGATGACCGACGACGGCTCCGGGACACTGACTCCGACGAACAGTCCTCCGACCTCCAACGGACGGCTCTCCTGGATGTCCGCGCCCCGAAGACCGCCGAGGACACCCCGTCACGTGCCCGAACGGATCGCCGCCGCGACCGCCCTTCCCAACGCGTAGTGCTTCCCCTCGCCGCCCGGCCCCGCGCCGGAGGCGAACGGTAACCGGACGGTTACCGTCCCCTCCCGGGGAAGCCGCATGAAACCCCTGTTCCGGGCACCGCCTCCCGGAACGCGACGCACCGACCGCACACGCGACACCGCACTTCAAACACAGGAGGTTCCCCATGAGCCGCTCCGACGTCCTTGTGGACGCCGACTGGGTGGAGGCTCACCTGGACGACGCCAACGTCGTTCTGGTCGAGGTGGACGAGGACACGTCCGCCTACGACAAGGGCCACATCCCCGGCGCCGTCAAGATCGACTGGAAGACGGACCTCCAGGACCCGGTCCGCCGGGACTTCGTCGACCGGACCGGCTTCGAGAAGCTGCTGTCCGCCAAGGGCATCGGCAACGACGACCAGGTCATCCTGTACGGCGGCAACAACAACTGGTTCGCCGCCTACGCCTACTGGTACTTCAAGCTCTACGGCCACGAGAACGTCCGCCTGCTGGACGGCGGCCGCAAGAAGTGGGAGCTCGACTCCCGCGAGCTGGTCGAGGAGGTCCCGGAGCGGGCCGCCACCGAGTACCGGGCCAAGGAGCAGGACTCCTCGATCCGTGCCTTCCGCGA
Organism: Nocardiopsis terrae; assembly: GCF_014651695.1. Lineage (GTDB taxonomy): Bacteria > Actinomycetota > Actinomycetes > Streptosporangiales > Streptosporangiaceae > Nocardiopsis > Nocardiopsis terrae. The sequence continues at coordinate 23,508 of NZ_BMXJ01000009.1, read as the reverse complement.
CGAGGTCGTCGACGCCATCGGCGCCAAGGACCTGGTCGACGTCCGTTCGCCCGACGAGTTCACCGGCAAGCTGCTGGCCCCCGCGCACCTGCCGCAGGAGACCTCGCAGCGCCCGGGCCACATCCCGACCGCGCGCAACATCCCGTGGGCCAAGACGGCCAACGAGGACGGCACCTTCAAGACCGCCGACGAGCTGCGCGAGCTCTACACCGAGGCCGGGGTGGACCTCGACAAGGAGATCATCGCCTACTGCCGCATCGGCGAGCGCTCCTCGCACACCTGGTTCGCCCTGCACGAGATCATCGGGCTGGAGAACGTGAAGAACTACGACGGTTCCTGGACCGAGTACGGCTCCCTGGTGGGCGTGCCGGTCGAGCTCGGAGAGGCGGAGGCCAAGTGAGCGACAGCTGCGGAGCACCCGAGGGCGGCGTGGCCCTGGCCGACGTCGACGCCGGCAACCAGGCCGTCATCCAGGGCACGGTGACCCGTGACGGCCAGCCCCTGCGCGGCGCCTACGCCCGACTGCTGAACGAGTCCGACGACTTCGTCGGCGAGGTCGCCACCGGGGACGAGGGCACCTTCCGCTTCTTCGCGGCCGACGGTGCCTGGAAGGTGCGGGTGCTGGCCTCCAAGGGCTTCACCGGCGAGTACCCGGTCACGGCCGAGGTCGGCAAGGTCATCGACATCCAGGTCCAGGCCTGATCGCACGGGGCTGAGCCGCCGAGGGCCGACACCACCGGGCGCACACGGCGCCGGTACCGACGGAGTGATCCGTCCGGTACCGGCGCCGTGCCGTTTCTCCGGGCCTTCGGGGTCGCGATCCCGAAGGCCCGCGGGGCTCATCGCTTCCGGGGCGGCGGGGGTTCCTCCTCGGGGGACTCGTACCGGGCGGCCAGGTCCAGGTTGGTCTCGATCGCCCGGGCACTCCGTCTGAGCACGTGGACCCGGTGGACCGGCACGGCCAGGGCCGTCAGGAGGAGCCCCGCGGCGATGACGAGTGCCGCCCCCGGGGCGAGCCCGTCGGTCACGGCGAGGAACCCGGCGAACAGCGGCGCGAGGAACACCGCGTTCCAGGCCGCCCAGGGGTTCTCCCAGTCCTCGTAGGTCTGTGCGGCCCAGTGGCACACCAACAGGGCGGTCCTGGGGCCCCGCGCCCGCTCTCCCCGCCGGATGAGGCGTTCGGCGCACCGGCGGCGCTGCGCGATGTGCGGACCGACCCCCTCGCGTCGGTGTTCGTCGAGGTGCTGGCGGGGTCCGTAACCCCTCGCGGACCCCGCCACGCGGAACGGCGCACGCCCGTGTCGCCGGTTCCAGACCACGTCCGCCACCGTGCACACGAACACCCCCGTCGCAGCGATGGCCAGCAGCACGTTGAGGGCCGCCCCGGCCAGTTCGGACCAGCTCATCCCGACCCCTCCTTCCCCGGTGCCGCGGACCTGTCGGATCCGGCGCACGGGCCCCGGTCGCTTCGGGTCGGCGGGTCCGGGGTCTGGGCGGCGAGCGCTTCGTTGGCCTCGATCGCCCTGCGGGCCGGCGGCAGGACCCGGCGCCGTTTCACCGGGTGGTACACCGCGAAGGCGGTCAACGGGAGCAGGAGCGCGTACAGGACACCGGCGGGAACGCGCCCGCCCAGGACCATCTGGCCGAGGTTGAGGAGTATCGACGAGACGAACAGGACATGCCCGTAAGGAAGCCAGGGGTTCTCCCACGCGCGCAGGAGCTCACGTGCCGTGGCCACCGTCAGCCGGGCCCGCTCGGGGTCGGGCGCGGCCTCTCCCGAGCGGACGTAGGGCCTGACCCGGCGCCGGTCCGCCGCGGGGGGCGCCTGCGCGGCCGGTTCCCGCCGGCTCCGGTTCGGGCGGTCGTGCCGCCGGTTCCACCGGGTGCCCAGGGCCATGCACACTGCCGCGGCGACGAGGACCGTGAACGCGGCGACCAGGAGCACGTGGTGCAGGAGCTCTGAGGAGAGGGTCGGTTCCGGGATGGGGGTTCACTCCCCTGGAGTGACGGGTTCGGTTGTTCCTCGGTCCCTGTTCCCATGCCCGAACGGATGTCGGTGGACACCGGTGCCGCCGTGGGGTTCCGTGCGGGTTCGGGACAAGGAGTTTTCCACAGGTGGCGGTTGGGGCTGGCAAGCGGTGGACGGCCCTGCTTCACTGATGATCATGGCCACGCCGTTCGGAGCGGCCGGGTGCCCCGGTGCCCGACTCCGGCACGGCTGGCCCGCGGTAAGCACGCCGGGAGCCGCTCCCAGTCCCCGACCCCCGATCCGGTGGCCGGAGCCCCGCGTGAAGGATTCCCGGCGGTTCCTCTCTCCCGCCGGTCAGGAGGTGTACGGACGGTGCCCACACCACGGTCGTCGGCGACCGGGGCCAGCACGCCCCGGGGCGAGACGGGACGCACCTACATCGGCTGGCGGCACAGGATCGTGCTTCCACCACCGGGCCCCGCCCCGCGCCGCCCCGCGCCCGCGGACTTCGAGGCGCTCAGCGAGGAGTGGGTCTCCGGGCAGCTCGACAGCGAGGCGCGGACCAACCGGCCGCTCTACTTCACCCTGGCGGGGCTCGGGCTCCTCACCCTGGCCTTTCCGCTGCTGTGGAACCTGCGGATCCTGCCGGGCAGCCTGGCCCTGGGCGGGGTGCTGGCCTGTACGGCGATCGCCGCACCGGTGGTCTTCGCCCTCGTGCAGAGTCGGCAGGTCATGGCCGACCGGCTCGCCCGGGCCAGGGAGCGGCTGGCCGAGCAGCGGGCCGAACGCGAGCGGGCCCTGCACGAACAGCAGCGCCGACACGCACACCGGTACACCGAGTGGCAGGCCGCCGCGCGCGCCTACGAGGCCCAGCCGCGCTGGTACGGACTGACCGTGCCCTCCGGGACCTCGGCGGTGCTCGTGGTCGGCGGTACCGACGCTGGCTGGTCGGCGCTGCTCACCACCATCGGGGTGTCCCGGCTCCGGGAGGGCGGTGATCTCACCGTCGTCGACCTCACCGGCCGTTCCGTCGCCCGTGAACTCGTCAACCTGGCCCGGCGCTGCGCGGTGGAACCCCGCCGATGGGTACTCCCGGCCGACCTGCCCAGGATGACCCTGGGTACCAACCTGGACGCCGGTCAGCGCGCCCGGATCCTCTCCGCGGTGGCCGCCGCCTCCGGTCAGCTCGAGGACGTGGACGCCGACGAGACCCTGCTGCTGAGGTTGTTGGAGGTGCTCGGCCCCGGCGTGGGCATAGCCCGGCTCATCGGGGGGCTGCGCGCCCTGGTGACCCCGCAGGAGGACGCCGCCGAGGACGACCCGGCCCTGGCCCTGCTCACCCGGGAGGAGCGCCTCCGGGTCCGTGCCCGCTGCGCCGACGACCCGGGGGTGCGGGAGCGGGCCTGGGCGCTTGAGAACCGGCTCAGCCCCTTCGAAGCGGTCGGTACCCGCGCCGACGACGGCGCCTACGCACAGGTCAAGATCATCTCCACGGACCGGGCCTCGGGGCAGGCCGCGGCCCGGGTCTACGGGACCTACGCCGTGGCCGCGCTCAGCGAGCTGCTGGATACCCGCGCGCCCGAACCGTCCCCGGTCGGCGGCCGTTCGCGCGGAGCCGGGCCGGACCGGACCCGCAGCGTGGTCGTCTGCGGGGCCGAGACGCTCCCCGACGAGGAGGTGGACCAGGTTCTCGACGCCGCCGCGAAGGGCGGGGTGGAGGTGGTCCTGATGTTCCGCACCGCGGTGCCCGCCGCCCTGGAACGCTTCACCGACCCCGCCTGTCTGCCGGTCGTGATGCGCCAACCGGACGGGGCCGAGGAGGTCGGGAACGCGGTCGCCGCCGCAGGGGGAGCGGCGGACCCGCGGCGCCTGGAACTGCACCGGCTCACCGAGGTGATCGGTGACGAGGTGGCCGGACCGGTCACCGGGCCGGACGGCTCCGAACCCGGTGAGAGCGCCGACGAGGAACCCCTCTTCCCCTCCCCGCACACCGAGTCCGGCGCCCTCATCCGCAACGCGGCCGCCGCGGTCGCCCCGCTCGACCTGGTCCGTCATGTGAGATCTGCCACGGCCTGGGGGCGTGCCACGGCCCGGGCCGAGGGAGCCGACACCTCCGTCCGGAGCGAGGCACAGGAGAGACCGGACATCCGTACCAGCGGACTGGACGCCGAGGCGCTGCGGGAGCTGCCGCCCACCGCGGCTCTGGTCCTGACACCCGACGGCCCGGTCGTCGCCGACACCAACCCGGGTATCCTCACCCTGTCCACGGCCACCCTGGCCACGGCGGAGGACGCCCGGAACACCGGTGCGGGCGGGGGTGCCGGGCACGGTGGTGCCACCGACGGCACCGCGGGGGACCCGGGGGGCGGACGGCGTCCGCCGGAGGTCAGACCCCGGATCGTGCCGCCGGGCGGGGCCGTGCGGGCCGACACGCCCCAGACGCCGAACGGGGTCGACGGCGGGCAGGCCCCGGAACCGGTGCGGACCGTCGACCTGTCCGACCCGGAGCGGGTTCCGCCCAATCTCGGGCCGCCGCCCGAGCGTTTGGACTGGCGGGTCTGAGGGTCGATGGACAATAGGCTTGGCCCGACACATCGCCCGCCGCCGAAGTGTGTTCGTGCGGGTGATCTAGCGATCGTGGAGATTTGATGAGCGAGCTTCCCTTGCGCGCCCAACTGGCCTCGGTACTGGGCAGGAGCGCAGCAAGCCTGTCCAGGGCCACCGGACGCGGAGACGGCTCCGTCATCGGTGGGCGCGTCGCCCTCAAGGTCGAACCGGACCTGCTCGCCAAGCTCGCCCAGGGCCGCCGCCTGGCCCTGGTCAGCGCGACCAACGGAAAGACGACCACGACCCGGCTCATCGCGCAGGCCCTGCGCGAGTACGGCGACGTGGCCACCAACGAGCACGGCGCGAACATGCCCACCGGGCACATCACGGCACTGGCCGACAACAAGGCGGCCGTCAACGGCGTGTTGGAGGTGGACGAGAAGTACCTCCCGCAGGTCCTCAAGGCCACCAACCCCGCCTTCGTGGTCCTGATGAACCTGAGCCGCGACCAGATGGACCGCGCCTCGGAGATCAACCTGCTCGCGAAGAAGTGGCGCACCGCCCTCTCGCAGACCAACACCCACGTCATCGCCAACGCCGACGACCCGCTCGTGGCCTGGGCCGGGCTGGGCGCCCCCAACGCCACCTGGGTGTCGGCCGGGCAGCGCTGGAAGGAGGACTCCTGGTGCTGCCCCGAGTGCGGCGGTCACCTCAAGCGCGAGGTCGACCCGTACTGGGAGTGCCCCGAGTGCGGCCTGGCGCGTCCCCGGACCACCTGGGAGGTGGACAACGCCGACGACTCCCTGGTCGTCCCCGGCGGTCAGCGGATCAAGCTCCGGATGAACCTCCCCGGTGACGCGAACCGCGCCAACGCGGCGATCGCCGCGGCCACCGCGGCCGGTTACGGGATGCACCCCGAACGCACCATCGAACGGCTGCGCGAGGTCACGTCGGTGGCCGGACGTTACACCTCCGTGGTCACCATGGGGGTCGAGGTCCGCCTGCTGCTCGCCAAGAACCCGGCCGGGTGGCTGGAGTCCTTCGCGGTCCTGGACCCGCCCCGGGTCCCCGTGATCCTCGCGGTCAACGCGCAGATCCCCGACGGCAAGGACACCTCCTGGCTGTGGGACGTGGACTACACGGTCCTGCGCGACCGGAGGGTGTTCGTCATGGGTGAGCGCCGCACGGACCTGGCGTTGCGCCTGGAGACCGACGGGGTGCCCTTCGAGGTCGCCGACCGCGTGGACGAGGTGCTGGGCCGGCTCAAGGCCGAGCGCCCCGACATCACCAAGGTCGACGTCATCGCCAACTACACAGCCTTCCAGCAGATCCGCACGGCGTACGGCCGCGTCCAGTAGGGGAGACACACATGTCGAACACCAGCAGCGCCCTGCGGATCGTGTGGATCTACCCCGATCTGCTCAGCACCTACGGGGACCAGGGCAACGTCCTCATCCTCAAGCGCCGCGCCGAGCTGCGCGGCATCCCCACCGAGATCGTGCACGTGCACTCCAGCGACCCGGTGCCCGAGCAGGGCGACATCTACCTGCTCGGCGGCGGCGAGGACCGGCCGCAGATCCTGGCCGCCGACCGCCTGCGCGCCGACGGCGGGCTGGCCCGGGCCGCCGCGCGCGGCGCGTGCGTGTTCGCGGTCTGCGCGGGATACCAGATCATCGGGGAGAGCTACGGCGACGACGAGTCCAACCCGCTTCCCGGGGTGGGGATCCTCGACATCCGCAGCGGCCGCGGCCAGACCCGCGCCGTGGGCGAGATCGTCGCCGACGTCGATCCGGCCCTGGGCGTCGGCCGGATCACCGGCTTCGAGAACCACCAGGGCCGTACCGTGATCGGCCCGCAGGCCCGTGCGCTGTCCACCACGGTGAAGGGCATCGGGAACGACGACCACACCGAGGGCGCCTACCAGGGGCAGGTTCTGGGCACCTACCTGCACGGCCCGGCCCTGCCGCGCAACCCTGAGCTGGCCGATCTGCTGCTGCGCTGGCGTGTGGGCCAGCTGAACCCGCTGCCCGCCTCCTGGGGCGAGCGCCTGCACGACGAGCGCCTGACCGCCGCCCTGCGCTAGCGGAGTGCCCGGACACGTGTGAGCCCGGTGCGGGGGTCCTCCCCGCACCGGGCTCCGTCGTCTCCGCGGGTGCCTCGCGGTGTTCGACGGCTCACGCGGTTCGACGGGGCAGGCAGTTGATCGCGTGCGCTCCGGTCTCCCCGTCGCGTTCGATGCCGTGGATTCCGGTGCCGAACCCGGGAAAGGAGCGTTCCTGCTCCTCCATCGCCCTCAGGTAGCGCAGGCGTGCTCCGTCAACGGGACCCGTCCGTTCCCCCGGCAGCAGCAGAGGGATTCCCGGAGGCGTGGCCACGACGGTGGAAGCGGCGACCCGGTCGGCTGCCTGCGCGAGCGGGACCCGGTCGACCTCACCCCGGCGGACGCTGCGGTGGCACTGCGCCGGGGTGAGGGGTGCTTCCGGTAGTTCGGTGAAGGCCAGATCCAACAGGCTGGTCAGGTCCGCTCGTTCGTAGTGCGCGTGCAGCTTTGAACACAGCTCGGGCAGGGTCAGTCCGGCGTAGTGCGAAGGATGTTCTCTGGCCAGGTCGGGGAGGGCCTCGATCATCGGCGCCCGGTCGTCGTACAGGTCCTTGAAGTGCTGGAGGGCCTTGAGCAGCCCCAGGCTCTTGGCTCGGGTGTTGCCCAGGGAGAACAGGACGAGGATCGTGTAGGCACTCGTCTTCTCCACCATGATCCGCTGGGTCTCCAGATAGGCGGCCAGCACTGGTGCCGGGATCCCCCACACGCCGTCGTCTCCGCCGAAGCGTGCGCCCGGGCACACGATGGTGACCTTGAGGGGGTCGAGCATGCAGTAGCCGCTCTCCAACCCCTGGAAACCGTGCCAGTCGGCGTCGGGTTCGAGTTCCCAGCAACGGTTCTCGGAGACGAGGAGTTCCAGGGGCGCCTCGGCGAAGGGCAGACGGTCCCCGGATACGGGGTCGGGGACGTCCGGGGGCTGCCACAGGTCGAAGAACCAGCGGGAAGTGTCTCCGGCCGGGGAATCGCGGAGTCTCAGGAAGGCCTGACGGAAACGGACCGCCTCGCGTATCGCGTCATCGACCAGGTTGTGCCCCGAGGGGCCGTCCAGCATCCCCGTGGCCACGTCGAGCGAGGCGATCATCGGGTAGAGCGGTGAGGTGCTGGCGTGCATCACGTAGGTCTCGTTCAGCTGCTCGGCGGACACCGGGGCGCGTGGTGCCGAACGCACGTGCAGCATGGCCCCCTGGGAGATCGACGCCAGGACCTTGTGGGTGGACTGTGTGCTGAACACCGTCGGTCTTTCCGGGCCGGGAAGGGACTCGGCGTGCACGGACATGCCGTACCGCCGGCGGTAGAGGGGGTGGAAGCGGGCGTAGCCGAACCACGCCTCGTCGAAGTGCACGCGGCCGGTGGTCCGGGACAGGAGTCCGCTGACCCGGATGGCGTCGTAGCACACTCCGTCGTAGGTCGAGTTGGTCACCACGGCCATTCGGGCACCGGAGTCCGCTCCCGTGCCCGCGGCGTTCAGCTGTGCCGGTGTGACGGGGCCGATCAGCCCCAACCGGTTGCGAGTGGGGAGCATGTACACCGGCTGGGCGCCGCTGATGACGAGCGCGTGCACGATCGCCTTGTGGCAGTTGCGGTCGACCAGCACCGTGTCCTCCGGCGCGAGGCAGTGATGGCCGACGATCCGATCGGCTGACGAGGTGCCGTTGAGAACGAAGAACGTGAAATCGGACCCGAAGACGCGTGCGGCATTGCGTTCCGCTGCGCCGATCGGTCCCTGGTGTTCGAGAAGGGAACCGAGGCCGGGGGCTGATACCGAAAGGTCGGTCCGGAAGAGTTTCTCGCCGTAGTATTCGAAGAAAGCGCGTCCGACGGTGGATTTGAGGAAGGCGACACCGCCGGCGTGGCCGGGTGTGTGCCAGGAATAGGGTTTTCCCCGGTCGAACTCCACCAGCGCCTGAAAGAACGGAGGCAGGTGGGGGAGGGACGACTCCTCGACCGCCGCGCTGATCCGTCCCGCGATGAAGTCGGCGGTGTCCTCCTCGGGGAGGACGTAGCCGGCCACGGTGCGCCCGGGGAGGAGTGGTTCCAGGTCCGTCGCCTCCGGGGACGGGGCGAGGAAGACCGGGACGCCGTGGTGGCGGGGCATCGAGCGGTCCAGCAGTGCGAACCACTCGGCCTGTGGCCTCCGCCCCGAGGCGGTGGCCGTGTCGATCACGAGGGCGGCCGCGTTCGGCAGTACGTCCGGCCTGCTCAGGAGCTCCTCCGGCGAGCGGGCCCAGGTGACCGCGAAACCCCGTTCTGCCAATGATTGGGCCACATAGTGGAATCTGTGTTCGTCCGGTCCTGCGATGAGAACGTTTCTGAACTGCAATAGTTCCCCGGTGCTGTGAGGTTGGTCAGGTAGGTGTTTTCTTTCATCCCCTCGAAGTCAGACATGAATCATGTCGCCGTGGACACACTTTTCTTTCCGGGGCCCGGACGTTCTCTTCTTGATTTTTGGAAGTCTTCTTTGTGCTCTTGGTCTGGTTCTGGGGCGGTTTCTTTCTCCTGGGCCCGGACCGGGTCCGGCGACACGGGGCGGAGGCGTGTTCGACCGCCGGGTGCCCGACGAGACGTGAACCGTCCTCCCTGGTCCCGTCGGCCCCTGGCGGCAGGGAAGGACCCGGCCCCGGAATGTCCGGGGCGTGATCCGCGTCTCAGTGGTATGAGTACGAGTGATCCCCGTCCGCCGTCACCGGGGCGGGTCTCCACGGTGGTACGCGTCCTCGCGATCCCCGTGGCGGTGATCGTCGCCGGGGCGGCGTTCGCGGTCACTCTGCTCGCGCTGAGCTCGCTCTCCCTGCCGAACGTCCAGGTGGTGCTCGGAGAGGAGGAGTCGTCCTCCGGGCCCGCATCCGCACCGGAGTCCCCGGAACAGGGGGAACCAGGGGCGGAGGAGGCCGAACCTGAGGGGACCGAGCCCGAACCGGCCCCGGAGCCCGCGGAGCCGCGGACCCCGGCGGAGCCCGACTCCGTCCCGCCCTCCTCCTACGACGGGGCCAGCACGGCGGTCGGCGTCTTCCGGGTCCATGTCGAGACGGCCTACACCGACCCCACCGTCACCAACGGCAGGGGTTCCTACGCCGAGGCCCCGTCCGGCTGGGAGTACCACATCTACCGGCTCAACGTCACCAACGAGGGCTCCTCCCCGGCAATCTTCGACAGCTCGGGGACGGTGGGCACGACCACGGACGGCCGGTCGTTCGGCAACGACATCGACGCCGAGCACACCGTCGCCTACGACTACTTCTGGGGTGAGATCGCCCCGGGCGCGACCGTCACCACGCACATCATGTTCCTGGCTCCGGTCGGCACCGAGTTCGCGCACGTCCTGGTCTCCGGGCAGAGCGACCTGCGACCCGGCTGAGCCGGGCCCTCCCGTCGGCTGAACCGGCTCCCTCCCGTTCGGGGCGTCCCGGCTACCTCGGTTTGCGGCGGAAGTCGTCGAGCTTGGCGTTGGCTCCGGTGTCCGGGTCCACGATGACCTCCTGGCCCGCGGCGATGCCGTCCACGACCAGGTCCGCGTCGACCGGGGCGGTGCGCTTGACCAACCCGAGGGCGATCGGGCCCAGCTCGTGGTGGCGGGCGGAGGTGCCCACCCGGCCGACTCTGCGTCCGCCCAGTTCGATGTCGCTGCCCACCTTCGGCAGGCGTTCGGCGGTCCCGTCCAGGTGCAGCATCACCAGGCGGCGCGGCGGGCGGCCCAGGTTGTGCACGCGCGCCACCGTCTCCTGGCCCGGGTAACACCCCTTCTCCAGGTGCACGGCGGGGCCGATCCAGGCCATCTCGTGCGGAATGGCGCGGTCGTCGGAGTCCAGCCCGGGGCGGGCCCGGTGCGCGGCGATCCGGTGTGCCTCGTAGGGCCACATCCCCGCCGGACGCGCCCCGGCGGCGGTGAGCTTCTCCGCGGTGGCGACGAGGTCGCCCGAGGGCACGAACAGGTCGGTCTGGTCCCCGGTGTCCCGGGTGGCCGCGGCCTCGACCGCGCCCGCGGCCTTCGCGCGGTCCGGGCCGAGCACGGTCAGCACGGCGAAGGAGCCGGAGAGGTCCTCGACCTCCACCCGCAGCATGAACACCATGGAGTCCAGGAACTCCGCCAGCGCGGGGCCGCCGCCGGGCTCGGTGTGGATCCACGCCGCCTCGCCGTCGTCCACCAGGGACAGGTGGTGGCGCAGGTGCCCCCGGGTGTCCAGGACCAGGGACTCGGTGGCGCTTCCGGGGGCGAGGTCCCGGGTCAGCTGGCTGGTGATGTCGTTGAGCCAGCCCAGGCGGTCGGGTCCGCTCACCCGCACCACGCCCCGGTTGCTCCGGTCCACCCAGGCGCTCGAACGTTCGATCGCGCGTGCCTCGTGGGAGGGGTCGCCGTAGTGCGCGGCGACGTCGGAGTCGGGGCTGTCGGCGCTCACGGCACCGGGTGTGGTCAGCAGCGGCGAAGTCATACCGCAGAGGTTATCCGGCCCGGCAAATGCTCCGAGAGCACCGCTCTGACCTGGGGATACAGATCACAGAAAATCACTTGCCGCACCCCGGCGACGGCACGTACCTTCGGAGGCACGCAGGAAAGGAGGTGGTCCAAGAGATGGTTGATTCTAGGACTGGCGAGGTGTTCGTCCGCTAGGGCGACGCTGAGCATTCGCTCGACGTCGTTCGTGCGAATCCCAGACGGACACCCGAACCCCGGGCTGCCGGACCTTGTCCGATCCGGCCCCGCACGATGCGGGAGACAGCCCGGGGTTCGTCCTGTCCGCTTCCGGCCTGTTCGAGGCCGTCGCGTTCCTTCGGTGCTACTTCGCGCCGGCCTTCTTGAGCTGTGCGGACATGTAGGAGCGCAGGTCGTGGCCGCGCGCGGCCAGGTCCCAGGCGTAGCCCAGGGTGTCGCGGTTGTCGCCGAACAGCCCGTAGAGGCGGTGCGAGGCCTTGACCTCCAGGCCGGTGATGGTGTGCATCACCGCGTTGGTGGCCATCTCCACCCGGTTCGCGAACACGTTGCCCAGGTAGGACTCGATGAACCCCTCGTTGTGGGCGATCAGCACTTCCAGGTGGATGATGTTCTTGTCGTCGTCCTTGGCGTACTGGGCGGTGTCCTCCTCCGACAGGGCGCGCCAGTAGCCGGACTCCTCCGTGATGAGCTCACCGAGCGTGCCGTCGGCCTTCATCCGCCAGGCCCGGCTCCGATAGTCCAGATAGGGCATACCGTCCCTGACGGTGAACTCGACCTCCTGCCCGAACTGGAGCTCTTCCTCGTCGGCGTAACCGGCGACGCCGACGCCCTCCCAGCGCCCGAACAGGAACGACAGTTTCTCCAGATCGGGGTGTACCTCAGCGTCCATAACCATCGAGACTAGCGGTGACCGGGGAGTGGCGGTGACGCCCACGCGCGGGCGCCCTCCGGGCAACCGGTGGGCCTTGGACTGGACATGCCCAATTGGCCCGGCTTTCCCGGAGAACTGGTAAAGATTGTCACCAGACACGGTGCGGTCACAGGGGCTCTGCACCCGCCGTTGTCGTCGACCTCCTACTCGCTTCCAAAGGGGCTGCCTGTGTTAATGGTGATCGGTGTGGCGCTGCTCGCCATCGCGGCGGTCCTCCTGCCGCTGGCCGTCATCGGGCTGCGCCGCTGGCTGCGGCAACGGGGGCTCGCGCAGCTCCTCCCCAGTGCCCTCGCGGCCCGTGAGGGCCAGCGGGTGACCCTGACCGGCGTGGCCGCCCCCGGCCCCTCCGGACCCATCGAGTCCGGGCTGGCCGGGGCCGAGTGCGTGTGGCACGGCCACGAGGTGCTCCGCCACTACCGGCCGCTCGCCCGTGACCAGGCCGACGGCGCGGTCAGCGAGCGCGCCTGCGACTCGATCGCCGACTACGGTTCCGAGGACCTCTTCGGCCTGGTCGCCGAGGGCCGGTCCGGTCAGGCCGAGCGCGTCTACGTGGCGCCCGGGGGCGCCGAGCCGCGTGACGCGGAACTGTGCCTCAAACGCCTGGTCGGCCGCCCCCAGCCCGGGGTCGCGGCCGCCGCCGACGACCTCCTGCCCCGGGTCCGGGGCAGGATCTCCGGTGTCTTCCGCGGCGAGACCATCGAGTTCGAGTACCGCGAGTGGATCATCCGCCCGGGCGCCCGCCTGCGCGTCACCGGACAGGTCCGGGTGCGGGACGGCCGGGTGGTGCTGGTCGCCCCGGAGGGCGGTTCCCTCAGCGTCGAGCACGGGGTGCTGGAGCGCCCGGCCCGGGTCTCGCCCCGCCGCAGGGAGGCGGTCCTGCTCCTGGTGGCCTTCGCCGTCTGCGCGATCGCGGGCGCGGTCGTCACCGCCGCCGCGTTCTCAGTAGGCTGACGGCATGACTCGCTCCCTGGTGATCAAGGTCACTGTCGGTGCTGACTCCCCCGAGCGCTGCAACCAGGCCTTCACGGTCGCGGCGGCGGCCGTCGCGAGCGGGGTCGAGGTCTCGCTCTGGCTGACCGGGGAATCCGCGTGGTTCGCGCTGCCCGGCCGGGCCGAGGACTTCGAGCTCCCGCACGCGGCCCCGCTCCAGGACCTGTTGGCCGCCGTGCTCGCCGCCGGGCGCGTCACCGTGTGCACCCAGTGCGCGGCCCGCCGGGACCTCGGCCGGGAGGACCTGATCGGGGGCGTGCGCATCGCGGGCGCGGCCGCCTTCGTCGAGGAGAGCATCCGGGACGGGGCCCAGGCCCTGGTCTACTGAGCCCCGCTGCCCCGCTGCCGCCCGGGTGTCCCGGCCCCGGAACGGCCGCGCCCGCACCGCCTGGTGGCGGCACGGGCGCGGGAGGGTGAGCCGGGCTACTTCTTGCCCTGGTTGGCGACGGCCTCGATGGCGGCCTTGGCGGCCTCCGGGTCGAGGTAGGTGCCGCCCGGGTTGGTCGGCCTGAACTGGTCGTCCAGCTCGTACACCAGCGGGATGCCGGTGGGGATGTTCAGCCCGGCGATGTCGGTGTCACTGACCCCGTCCAGGTGCTTGACCAGCGCGCGCAGCGAGTTGCCGTGCGCGGCGACCAGCACGGTCCGGCCCGCGGCCAGGTCCGGGACGATGCTGTCGTACCAGTAGGGCAGGGCGCGGTCGAGGACGTCCTTGAGGCACTCGGTGCGCGGGAGCAGCTCCGGCGGGAGCAGCCCGTAGCGCTTCTCCCCGGCCTGGGAGTAGGGGTCGTCGTCGGCGATGGGCGGCGGGGGCGTGTCGTAGGAGCGGCGCCAGGTCATGAACTGGTCTTCGCCGTACTCCTCACGGGTCTGCGCCTTGTCCTTGCCCTGGAGGGCGCCGTAGTGGCGCTCGTTGAGGCGCCAGGAGCGCTCGACCGGCAGCCAGTGCAGGTCGGCGGTCTCCAGCGCGAGGTTCGCGGTGCGGATCGCGCGCTTGAGCAGCGAGGTGTGCAGGACGTCCGGGGTCACCCCGGCGCCCTTCAGGAGTTCGCCGCCGCGGCGGGCCTCCTCCTCGCCCTGCGCGGACAGGTCCACATCCACCCAGCCGGTGAACAGACCCTTGGCGTTCCAGACGCTCTCACCGTGTCGAAGCAGTACCAGAGTTCCCATGGGGACCAGCCTAGCCAGCCGCCCCCACTGCTCTTCCCCCGGCTCGCACCCTTGCTCCGCCGGCCGGTCCGGGCCGGCGCCCGCACGGGTCTACCGGTCGTCCCCGGTCTCGGCCAGGTGGGCGAAGGCCCTCAGGTTGCGGGTGTCGTGACCGCGGTCGGTCCGCCACTTCCACTCCTTGCGGATCGCCGAGGCGAAGCCGAGTTCCAGCGCGGTGTTGAAGTTCTCGTCCGAGTAGGTGAGCACACAGCCCAGAAGGCGGTCCACCTCCTCCGGGGTCACCCCGCCCAACGGCAGACGGCCCCGGAGGTACACGTCACCGACCTCGTCGGAGGCGAACGCCATCCCGTAGGTGTCCGAGTTGCGCCGGGTCAGCCACTGGTAGAACGCGGCGTGGTTCTCGTCGGGCTGGCGGCAGAAGAACGAGGTCAGGGTGAGGCTGTGCGGTCCGGCCTCCAACCACACCATGGTCTTCAGCTTGGCCGTTCCGGGGATCGTGACCAGGAACGAACCCTCACGCGGGCACTCGACCTCCAGCCCGGCCTCCGCCACCGCCTCGGAGATCGCCCTGATCGCGCTCTCGCGTACCGATTCCGTTCCCACGTTCTCCCCTCTCGTTCCTTCGGCGCCGTCCGCCGCCCGGCCCGTTCCGCCTGCCCGGCACACGGCCGTCACCGGCACGCGGCCATCCGGAGCCCGCACGGGGCGGGAGCGGGGGCGAGGGCGTCCCGGTAGGCGTCCAACAGCTCGTCCACGGTCCGCGACCACCCCAGGGTGGCGGCGTGCCCGGGTGCCGCTCCGGCCAGCTTGGCACGCCAGGCCGGTTCGTTGATCATCCGGTCCAGCTCCGCGGCGTAGTGCCCCGGGTCGTGTCCCTCGACCAGGACCCCGGAGACCCCCGCGGACACCGCCGTGGTCAGCCCGCCCACCCGGGCGGCCAGCACCGGGGTGCCGCAGGCCTGGGACTCCACGGCGACCAGACCGAAGGACTCGGAGTAGGACGGCACCACGGTCACGGTCGCGGCCCGGTAGTAGTCGGCCAGCCGACGGCGGTTCTGCGGCGGTTCCATCCGCACCACGTCGGCCACGCCCAGCGAGCGGGCGAGGTCGGCGAGCAGGCCGGGTTCGCGTCTGCCTTCGCCGGACAGCCCGCCGACGATCCCCACCACCAGGCGGGAGCGCAGCGACGGGTCGCGTTCGAGGAGTTCGGCGGCGGCCCGGATGAGCACGTCCGGGGCCTTCAGCCGCTGGACCCGGCCCACGAACAGCAGCAGTTCGGTGTCGTGGGGCAGCCCGATCCGCCGCAGTGCCTCGGAGCGGGGGCCGGGTGTGAAGGTCTCCAGGTCGACGCCGGGCGGGATGGTGCTGATCTGTTCGCTGCGGGCACCGTAGAAGCCGGTGAGCTGGCGCGCCTCGTCGTCGGTGTTGGCGATGAGCCGGTCGGCCTGGCGGACCAGTTGGTCCTCGCCCCGGACCCGCGCCTCCGGTTCGGGGGCGTCGCCCGCGGCGAGCGCGGCGTTCTTGACCCGGGCCATCGTGTGCATGGACTGCACCATCGGTACGCCCCAGCGGCGGGCGGCCACCACGCCGGCCCGGCCGGACAGCCAGTAGTGGCCGTGCACGAGGTCGTAGTGGCCCGGATCGCCCTGGGCCTCGGCGCGCAGCATCCCGAAGATGAACGGGCACAGGTGGTCGGCGAGGGCGTTCTTGTCTAGGTGGCCGTAGGGGCCGGCGGGTACGTGCCGCACGTTCACGCCCGGCGCGAGCTCGACCACCGGGGGGAGCTCGGGGCTGGTCGCACGGGTGAACACGTCCACGGCCACGTTGCGTTCGGCCATCCTGCGGGCCACCTCGACCACGTAGACGTTGAGCCCTCCGGCGTCACCGGTGCCGGGCTGGTCGAGGGGGGAGGTGTGCAGGCTGACGGTCGCGATCCTCGAGGGAACCGACGCCTGATCTCCCAACGGAACGGGTCCGGACACCGGTGGTCCCTCCAGTTCGTGCGTACAAGCCGTAGTCGTCAACAGCGACGAAGGTACACACTGTTCCCCACCGGACCGTCCGAGGGGGCCGGGGTTGACCCGGGCCGGGTCACGGCGTGGCGGACCACCCGGCCACCAGGAAGTCCACGGCTTCGGGGAAGGTGCGCTTCCACGTGCCCAGGTCGTGGCCGCCCCGGGGATGGAGCGTGGTGACCGTCATACCGCGCTCGCCGAGCAGCCCGGCGAACCGTTCGGCCTCGCCGTGGATGCTTCCCCGCTGCAGCGGGGTGTGGTCCCGGCGCCCCTCCACCAGCATGAACCGGAGGTCGCGCACCTCCTCCCGGTCCAACAGCAGGTCCGGGGAGTGCGGATCGGTGTCCTCGCCGAAGGTGCCGTGGGGGTCGTCGACCCGGAAGTACCCGGCCCAGCTCACCACCTGGGAGTAGAGGTCGGGGTTGCGCAGGGCCAGGGCGGCGGCGCCGTAGCCGCCCATGGAGAAGCCGCCGATGGCCCGCAGGGAGTCGGGGCGCGGGTGTTCGCCCTCCACCGCGGCCACGACGGGGCCGGTGACGAAGCTCTCCAGCGCGAACCGGCCGTCGTGGGCGTCGCCCCACTCGGTGTTGGTGCCGCCGCTCTCCTGCCCGTACGGGGCGGCGATGACGAACTCGACCCCCGAACGGCACATCTGCCGGTCCAGGCGGCTGCCCAGGTCCGTGTCCATCAGGGTGCGGTGGGTGGAGGCGGAGCCGTGCAGCAGGTAGAGCACGGGCAGGTCGGCGCTGTCCAGGCCGGGCGGGCGCCGGATCCACAGGGGGCGCCCGCCTTCGGGTGCTCCGGGGTCGGCCAGGGTGACGACCTCGTCCCTGCCGGGTTCCTCGCAGACCGCGACCTGGCCCGGGCGGGGGATCGGCGCGGGGGTGGAGTCGGAGGCCGGCGGGAGGCGCGCGTGCCCGTGGGCCAGTTCGGGCCCGGTGGTGCTCAGGTGACTGGTGATCCGCTCGACCAGCAGTTCCGGGGACGCGGTGGCCAGGGAGGCCGCGACCAGGATGACGGCGCAGGAGGAGACGAGCACGGCGGCGCGTCGGGGGAAGGAGGCGAACACGTCGGAACCTCGCGGGTCGGGGGCAGCCGGGAACC
Source organism: Nocardiopsis terrae (assembly GCF_014651695.1). Classification (GTDB taxonomy): domain Bacteria; phylum Actinomycetota; class Actinomycetes; order Streptosporangiales; family Streptosporangiaceae; genus Nocardiopsis; species Nocardiopsis terrae. The sequence goes on along the minus strand of NZ_BMXJ01000009.1, from coordinate 6,252 downwards.
GCGTTCTACACGGCCAGGAATGTGGCCCACTGTAGTTGAACGTGTTCTCTACGTGTGGAAAATGCGACGCGCCTTCTCAAGGGCCGGCGGCCTGTTCCCGGCCCGTTCCCGTTCGGACCGGCGCGCCGTTCCCGGTCAGACCGCCACCGGGTGGCGAAGGCGCAGGGGGTCGGGGTAGGGGCGCAGGTAGGTCTGGCTGTCGGCCCACGCCACGTCCTCCGCCGCGCAGTGGTGCCGCAGCAGCGCCACCGGAAGGCTGAGCGGCGCCTGCCCCTCCCGGTACTCCTCGATCCCGGCCAGCAGGTCGTGCCTGCGGGCGTCGTCCAGCAGCGGGCTGATCATCCCGAAGACGTGCTGGAGCGCGTTGGCGTGCTTGCCCCGGCTCGACTTCACCGCCAGCGTCCGGTGGAAGGCCTCCGAGTAGGAGGCCGCGATCTCCTCGGGGGTGCTGGTGCCGACCCGGGCCACGATCCTTCCGGTCTCCCGGTAGCCCTCAGGGGAGTGCGCCATCAGCTGGAGCTTGTGCCGGGCGTGGAACTCCACCAGGTCGCGCGGGCGCCAACCCGAGTCCAGCAGGGTGCGCAGCCGCGCGTGCGCGAACACGCGCTCCACGAAGTGCTCGCGCAGCACCGCGTCGGAGAGGCGGCCCTGTTCCTCGACGGGCAGGTCGGGCAGCAGGGCGGTGAGCCGGGCGGCGAAGGCGCCCCGGCCGGTCCCGCGCAGCCGGTCGGCGTTGTCGTCGAACACCGGAAGCGCGTACAGGCCGCAGCTCGGCGACTTGTTCTTGAGCACGTAGCCGTCCAGGCGGCGCAGCTCCCGCAGGTGCCGGTCGGCGACGTCGGCGAGGTCGTCGGTGTGGTCGGCCCCGTCCTTGCTGGAGATCACCCGGTCGGAGCCCTCCGAGTCCTGGAGCCGCAGGGTCGGCCGGGGGACCCCCAGGCCGATCTCCGCCTCCGGGCAGACGGGCAGCCAGTCCACGTGCCGGTCCAGCTCCTCGGTGAGGAACTTGTAGCGGGAGTGGCCGCCGTTGTAGCGGACCGGGGCGCCGATGAGGCAGCTGGAGACCCCGACGACGGGCCGAGGAGGTGTGTTCATGCTGGGCCCCTACCCCGACCGGCGTCGGACAACCACCAATGGACACCCGTAGTAGTGTTTTGGTATCGCAAAGTGAAGGAGTCCCGTTGGGTGTCCCCGCCGTCGTCCTGTTCACCCAGGACCTGCGCCTGCACGACCATCCGGCGCTCACCGCGGCGCTGCACGACTCCGGGACGGTCGTGCCGCTCTTCGTCCTCGAACCCCCGCTGCTGCGCCGCGCAGCCCGCAACCGCATCGCCCACCTCGGTGAGGCCCTCGCCGACCTGCGCTCCGGTCTGCGCGGGATCGGCGGCGACCTGGTCCTGCGCCGGGGCGACACGGCGGCCGAGGTCCTCGCCCTGGCCCGGGAGACCGGGGCGCGCACCGTCCACCTGAGCGCGGGCGTGAGCGCCTTCGCGCGGCGGCGGTTGTCCGACCTGCGCGCCACCGGGTTGGAGGTGCGCACCCACCCCGGACTGACCGTCGTCCCTCCCGGCGCCCTCACCCCGGCCAGGGGCGACCACTACAAGGTGTTCACGCCCTACTGGCGCGCCTGGGAGGCCGCGCAGCGCCGTGAGCTCCTGCCCGCGCCCGAACGCCTCCGGCTGCCGGAGGGGACCGCCCCGGGCGAGCTGCCGGACCTGGCGGACGGGGCGGACGGCGCCGGCACCCTCGCCCCGGACCGTGTCCGCGGCGGCGAGGCCCCGGCCCGGGAACGCCTGCGGACCTGGATCGGGGGCGGTCTCGCCGACTACGGGGACCGGCACGACGACCTCCCCGGCGCCGCCACCTCGCACCTGTCTGCCGACCTGCGGTTCGGCTGCCTGTCACCGCTGGAGGCGGCCCTGCGCGCCCGGGACCTGCCCGGCGGCCCAGAGTACGTCCGCCAACTGGCCTGGCGCGACTTCCACCACCAGGTCACGGCCATCTTCCCGGAGATCAACACCCGGGACTACCGGCCGCGCCAGCGCGAGTGGCGCCGGGACGCCGGCGCCCTCGCCGCCTGGAAGGAGGGGCGCACCGGGGTGCCGGTCGTGGACGCGGGTATGCGGCAGCTGCTCCGGGAGGGGTTCATGCACAACCGCACCCGGATGATCACCGCCGCCTTCCTCACCAGGACGCTGCGCGTGCACTGGAGGGAGGGGGCCGCGCACTTCGACGCGCACCTCACCGACGGAGACGTCGCCAACGAGTACGGGAACTGGCAGTGGGTGGCCGGGACCGGTAACGACACCCGCCCCAACCGCCCGTTCAACCCCTCGCGCCAGGCCCGCCGCTTCGACCCCGGGGGCGTGTACGTGCGGCGCTACGTGTCCGAGCTCGCGGACCTGCCCGGGGTTCGCGCCCACACCCCGTGGCAGGAGGAGGGCGGGGTCGGCGGCTACCCGGCACCGATCGCCGACCCCGGCCGCTGAACGGGAACCGCTGCGGCCGCCCGCCCCGGAGCCGGGGCTGGCGGCGGTCAGCGGTTGTAGTGACCGCAGTTGGGGCAGGTGCGCACCCCGGCGTTGAGGTACTCACCGCACCTCTCGCACAGGCCGACGATGGGTTTGTCGTGCTTGGGGGACATGGCCGGGGCCGACAGGGGCAGCCGGGGGAGTCGTGGGTGCTGGGGGGCGGGCTTCAAGGTCTCAACCTTCCGTCTCGGCGAGCCCGTCGATGATGTCGTCCAGGACCAGGGAGCGGTCCGCGGCCGACATCAGGCGCAGTTCCCGGAGCGCGGGGACGGTGTCCACCCCGTCGCCCGTCACCGTGCACACGCGCATGCAGTGCTGGGTGGGGGGCTGCCAGAAGTCCCGTTCGTCGATGGGGGCGATGCGGTAGACCGTCGCCGGGTACTGGGAGGGCCGGCTGGGGGAGTGCCACTGTTGGACACGGGACAGGACGAAACCCGTGATCAGGGAGTCGAAGACGCCGCCTGACGACAGGTCGGACAGGGCGTCCTCGTCGCCCTCGGCCCGGCAGGCGTCGCACCCGGCGAGTTCGGCGCGCAGCAGCCAGCGGGCGCGCGCGTGACTCACCTCTGGGTTCTTGAGCTTGCTCGGATGCCGGTGTCCCATGCAACGGAGGGTACGACGGACCCGGTCTGCGCGCGGGGACCGGGTCGCCCGCCCGCGTCCGGGGCGGCGGTCCGCCCCGCCGGACGCGCCGAGGCGCGTCCCCGCACGGTGCCCGCGCGGCTTGTTCAGGCGGTGTCGAACGCCCGGCGGAACGCGGCCAGCGCGGTCTCGCTGAACAGCACCAGCTCCACCCTGGGCACCGTGACCTCGGCGTTGTGCAGGGCGTCGGCGGCGATCCGTGCCGCGTCGTCCAGCGGCCAGCGGTACACGCCGGTGGAGATCGCGGGGAAGGCCACCGACTCCGCGCCCAGTCCGTGCGCGACCCGCAGCGATTCGGTGAAGCAGGAGGCCAGCACGGCGGAACGGTCCTCGGAGGTGCTGTACACGGGGCCGACGGTGTGGATCACCCAGCGGGCGGGCAGGTTCCCGGCGGTCGTCGCCACCGCCTGACCCGGGGGGAGGCCGCCGCCGTAGTGGGAGGCCCGCAGTCTCCGGCACTCCGCCAGAACGGCCCCGCCGCCCTTGCGGTGGATGGCCCCGTCCACCCCGCCGCCGCCCAGCAGGGAACTGTTGGCGGCGTTGACGACCGCGTCCACGTGCTGTTCGGTGATGTCCCCCCGGGACAGGCTGATCCGCATCCGGTCGGCCATGCTCTCCCCCTCGAACGGTGTGACACCACCCCTACCCGAGGCGGGGGCACAGGTCACCCGGGGGATGGTGGCACCCGCCGCGGGGACCGCCGCGCGGATCTGACCGCGGGGCCTCGAAACCCTTCCCCACGGGTGATCCGGGCTTAACCAGGGGGTGCCACGGTGAGTAGTACTACCCGTCGTAGACTTAGGTATATGAATCGGCTTGGCGAACTTGAACGCGCGGTGATGGATGTACTGTGGGCACGCAACGAACCAATGACGGTTCGCGAGGTCGGCAAAGCACTCGCCGAGCGGGATCTGGCCCACACGACCGTCATGACGGTGCTCGACCGTCTGGCCAAGAAGAAGGTCGTCGACCGGGCACGTGAGGGTCGTGCGTGGCGGTACCGTCCGGCAGCCAGCCGGGAGAGCTACGTGTCGGAGTTGATGTTCGACGCGCTCGGTCAGACGGTGGACCGTGACGCGGCCCTGGCCGCCTTCGTCCAGTCCATGGACGGCCAGGAGGCTGAAGCGCTCCGGCGCGCACTCGCGGAAACCGAGCAGCCAAGGAACTAGTCCGTATGGTCAGTGCCGCCCTCCTCACCCTCGTCGCAGTGAGCTGTCTCGTCGCCATGGAGGCTCTCCATCGGGCGAAGTGGCCCTCCCGCGGTCCCTACACGGCTGTCATCGCCTGGCAGGCCCTGGGTCTGGCCTGGGGCGTGTCCACCATCGGCGCGCTGCTGGCCTACGGCCTGTCCTCCTACGAACTCGGTGCCGCGGGCGGTCTGATGGCCGCCGCGACCGACCTGTTCACCGGTGAGCTCCTCCTGGCCGAGTTCTCCCAGGGGGTCGAGGGCGTCAGCCACCTGGCGGCCGTGGCCCTGGCGGTCATCCTGACCCTGGTGCTCTTCTCCGGACTCGTCGCCTCCTTCGTGCAGGTGGTCCGGGTGCGCAGGCGCCACCACGACCTCCTCGAACTGGTGGCCAGCGAACACCCCGACGTGCCCGGTGCGAGGGTGGTCGACCATCCCGCTGCCGCCGCCTACTGCCTGCCCGGTGTGCTGCGTTCCCAGGTGGTGATCAGCGCCGGTGCTCTGGAGGTGCTCGACACCCGCGAGCTCGCCGCCGTCCTGGCACACGAGCACGCCCACCTGCGCCAGCGCCACGACCTGGTGCTGCTGCCGTTCTCCTCGCTCAAGAGGGCCTTCCCCCGGGTGCGGCTGGTGCGGACCTACTACGAGAGCGTCGCGCTGCTCATCGAGATGTGCGCGGACGACCAGGCGCGGCGCAGGAGTTCCTCCCGTGAGCTCGCGATGGCGCTGCTGCGCTTCGGTGCCGCGGGTGCCGCCCCGGTTCCGGTGGGGGCGATGGCCGCCGCGCAGGCCGCTGAGCCCGCCGTGATGCAGCGCGTCAACCGCCTCCTGCGGCCCGACGACGAACTCCCGTACCACGCGGGTGCCGTGATCATGGGGGCGTCGGCCTTCCTGCTGGCCACCGTCACCTGTCTCTGGCACATCCCGATCTGATCCGCGCCGGTCGGGAACCGGCCGGTCGGTACCTGTGATCCCTGACTCCACCGGGCACGATCTTCGGCCGCTGTCCGTTTACCGTGGAGAGCGGGCGGAACCCCGTTCGGACGCGTGTGGCGACTGGAGTGAGTCTTGTTCTTCTGGATCTGGCAGCTGATCTACCTCGTGACCTTCGTGGCCAGCCTCTACGCGTTCATTGAGGCGCTGCGCACCTCGGAGCAGGCCTTCGTGGTGATGGACAAGCAGACCAAGAAGCTGTGGGTCATCCTCACCGGTGTCGCGACGGGTGTCTCACTGCTCGCGGTGCTGACCGGTACCGGCATGTTCGTCATCCTGGGCCTGGTCGCGACCCTCATCTTCCTGCTGGACGTCCGCCCTGCCGTCAAGGGTGTGGGCGGCAACCAGAACAACGGCCCGTACGGGCCCTACTAGGGCGTGTCCGAGGGGCCATCCGAGTGCGCGGACCTGATGTTGCTTCGGTTCAGCGGGCACCTGTGAGCTGGGGTCTGCCCATGTGCTCCGGGGCCCGTTTCCGGCTGCCTGAGTGTGGCCGTCTTTCGCTTCGTGCGTCGAGGTCGTACGTCCTTGCTTCGCTCCGGGCGCTCCACCCTGACCCGCTTCGCCACGACGGCGGATCGGCGGCTGTCAGGAAACGGGGGCGTGTGGTCGGGGCGGTCAGGGGCCGAGCCCCTTCCCGGGGTCTGACGGCTTCGGAGGACCGCCAGCGGGGGCGGGGTGCTGGCGGACGCTGAGGAGGGCGGTCCCAGGTCCGTGGTGCCCGAAACCCGTCCAGCAGGGTGTCCGCTGCTTCCGAAACCGCCCCAACCCCGGTGATCTTGCTACCAGGGGCGATTTCGGCGCCTTGGGGTCAAGTGGTTGTTGCAACGAGGAACTCGTTGAGGACCTCGGCCGGGGTAGCCCAGCCCAGGGTCTGACGAGGACGGCCGTTGAGCTCAG
>NZ_BMXJ01000008.1 GCF_014651695.1 Nocardiopsis terrae | reverse complement strand
TTCCCACAGAGTCTGGATCTGGACCCGCTCATCCCGACACAGTCGTTTACCTGGCACAACTACCCCCTGAATCAGGTTCGTTGCAACAGATGCTAGAAACCACCGCGCCGAAGTTGCCCCTGGTAGCAAGATCACCGCGGTTCAGACCACCAGCGCGTCCGGGTGGCTCTCCACCGGGCCGTACCGGTCGAGTTCGCGCCAGGCGCGGGCCAGCCGCCACACCAGCTCCTCACGGGTCTCGCGGTCGTAGGCGAAGGGCAGCCGGAAGTACTCGTCGTGGAGACCGCCCTCGGAGGCGGACATCACGGGACCGGGCACCAGTTCCACGTCGTGGCAGAGCGCGACCTGGGCGAAGGTACGGGCGTTGACCCCGGGCAGGTGCACCCACAGGGCGGCGCCGCCGTCGGGGGCCTCCCACCGCCAGTCGGGAAGATCCCGGCGCAGCAGGGAGCCCATGTGCGCCAGTGCCTCGCGGAGCTCCTCCGAACGCTGGTGGGCGAGCTGGCCGTAGCGGTCGAGCAGGCGCACGGCGACCGCCTGGTCCAGCAGGGGGCTGGCCAGGTCGGCGAGGACCTTGCGGCGGCTGAGCCGGAGCGCCATCTCGGCGGGGGCGCGCAACCAGCCGACGCGGAGCCCCGCCCACCCCACCTTGGACAGCGAGTCGACGCTGATGACCTCGGCTCCGCGCGGAGCATAGGCGGCCAGCGGGGCGGGCTCGTCGGCGGCCCGGATCCCGGTGTAGGCGCTGTCCTCCAGGATCGGCACCCCGTGCCGGGCCGACAGCTCCCCCAGCTCCCGGCGGCGGGCCGCGGACATCAGGGTGCCGGTCGGGTTGTGGTACGAGGGCATCACGTAGAGCAGGTGGGGCGCGTACCCGGCGAAGGCCCGGCGCACCCCGTTGGCGTCGATCCCCTGGGCGTCCATGGGGACCGGGTGGATCTGGGCTCCCCGGTCGCGCATGAGGTCCAGGCATCCGGCGAAGCTCGGGTCCTCCGACACCACGGGGGAGCCCTTGCGCAGGTAGAGCTGGGCGACCAGGGCGACGGCCTGGTGGGCGCCGGTGGTGACCACGATCTGGTCGGGATGGGTGGGCAGGCCCTGGCGTTCGTGGTGGCGTGAGATCGCCTCGCGCAGGGCGGGCAGCCCGCGCGGGTAGTAGGTGCCCTCGGCCATGAGGGCGGGCAGGTCCTCGGCCACGACCTCGCGGATGGCCTGCTCGACCCCGGCGAGGGCGGGGGTACGCAGGCACGACACGGGGATGACGTTCTCGTCGGCGCGCAGGAGGTTGCTGTACATGGGGTTGCCGTTGCCGGCGGCGGCCCAACCGTCGGCGCGCACCGGGGCCCTGGTGCTGCACACCCGGGTGCCGCTGCCCTGGCGGCTCTCCAGGACGTCCTCGTCACGCAGGTGGTCGTAGGCGGAGACGACGGTGGTGCGGCTGATCCGCAGTGCTGCGGCCAGGTTCCGCTCGGAGGGCAGGCGCTCTCCCGGGACCAGGGAGCCCTGCTCGACCAGGCCGCGCAGGGACGCGGCCAACCTCCGGTAGAGGGCGCCGGTCCCGGCGGACCAGTTCCCGAGAAGGTCCACGAGCTCGTCGGTACGTCGAACAAGGTCCATTTTCGGCTCCATTGGCTCTATTCGCACTCACCCTGACTCCTGATACTGGCATCAGACCAACAGAGACCACCAGAGCCAAAGTGGACTCTTTATCAAGGTCCACTTGAACCGGGAGTTCCAATGCGTTCCCTGCCCGTCCAGCCCGCCGCCGATCACCCCAGCGCACGCACGAAGGCGGCCAGGATCCTTTTCTCCCCGGCGGAGCCGACCCTCCCCGCGCACCGGGCGGTCCTGGTGGAGGCCCGCACGGTCACCGGCGAGCGCCATCATCTTCAAGCCCTCGTCGGCGCGCTGCGGGAACAGGCCAAGGACCGTTCGGGACAGCTGGGAGAAGTCCACTTCTTCGACCAGGGGGACCGCATGCGCGTGGTGAACCTGTGGCGCTCCCCCGCTGACCTGCGCTCCTTCGTGGAGGAGACCCATCGGGAGGTCCTCGCCTACCGTGCGGCTGTCGGCGGTTTCCCCACCGTGGAGCGGGCACTGTGGTGGTCCACGGCGGGGACCGCGGTCACCGCGGCGGAGGCCGAGGAGCGCGCCGGACAGCTGCGGGCCCGCGGCCCGGGGCCGCGGGCCTTCACCCTGGGTTCTCCGGTCCCCGCCCCCGCCTGAGGACCCGGGGCCCGTGCGGCCGAAGCCTCGTCCCGGTGGTCGCGGACCGTCCCAGGGGACGGATTCGTCCAGCAGGAGTCAGCGTCCTCGGACGGCGCGACGATCTCCGGGGCCGGTTCCCGGGCCCCGGTCAGCGCGCTCAGGGAGCGGTTCCGGGAGGGTCGGAGGGCTCTGTCCCCGGGGGACCCCGCCCAGGACGGCCAAGGCGGTGTCCAGGGCACGAGTGCCGGTCTGGCGCCCACCGCATGCCGCAGGGCCTCGCAGGGGGTCCCGGAGAGTCTGAGCGTGCGCGCGTCGTCCAGGGTGATCCTGACCGTGCCCGACGCTTCCGACCCCCCGTACACACCGCCCGGGCGCAGTGCCTGCCCCGGAGGGGCCGGAGGACACCCCGGCGCCGGGGTCAGGCCTGGGCGGCGTCCTCCGGTGCGGCGGGGGCGAGAGGGGCGCCCATGGCGTGGTAGCCGCCGTCCACGTGCATGACCGTGCCCGTGATGGCTCGGGCGGCGGGCGACATCAGGAACAGGGCGGGGCCCGCCACGACCGTGGTGTCCTTGGTGTCCCAGCCCAGCGGGGAGTTGTCCGCCCAGGAGTCGGCGATCTGCGAGAAGCCCGGGATGGAGCCGCCCGCGAGGGACTTGATCGGGCCGGCGGAGATCGTGTTCACCCGGATGCCCTGCGGGCCCAGGTCACGGGCGAGGTAGCGGGCGGAGTTCTCCAGGACGGCCTTGGCCGAGCCCATCCAGTCGTAGACCGGCCAGGCGACGCTGGCGTCGAAGGTCAGCGAGACCACACCGGCGCCCTCGGGGGCCTTGGCGAGCAGGTCGCGCATACCGACGGCCAGGGCGGCCAGCGAGTAGCCGGAGATGTGGATCGCCTTGGCCACGTCCTCCCAGTCGGTGTTGAGGAAGTTGCCGCCCAGGGCGGACTCGGGCGCGTAGGCGATGGCGTGCAGCAGGCCGTCCACGTGGTCCCAGTGCTCGCCGACCGCCTCGGCGGTGGCGGTGATCTGCTCGGGGTCGGTGACGTCCATGGGCAGGACGGCCACGGGCTCCTTGGGCAGCCGCTTGGCGATGCGCTCGCAGATGGAGAAGGCACGGCCGGGCGGGTTGGTCAGGATCACCTCGTGTCCCTGGAGCATGGCTTCCTCCGCGATCGCGTAGGCGATGGAGGACTGCGTGGTGATGCCGGTGATGAGCAGGTTCAAGGGGTCCCCTGGAAGGCGGTGTTGTGGCTGGCAGTGGCAACGTATCGGCGTGTGGTGGGGCACGTCTGCCGTGGAACGGCACAAAGAATCGGGCTCGGGCTTTGAAGGGGTCCGCCAGTGGGCGGGCCGTGGGTGTTCAGACCGCCTCCCGTCCCGGACCCGGCCACGTCCCGCCGAACACGGCTCCCAGCCCTTGGCGCGCCGCGGCGGTGAACCCCGCCGGAGGCAGGGCGCCCATGCCCTCGGGCAGTACCCCCACGAGCGGCCCCGCGCCCATGCCGGGCAGGTCGGTGAGGTTGCAGCGCATCGCCAGGTCCGGCTGCTCCGGGGCCCCCGGCCAGGACCCGACCAGGACCCCGGCCGGGTCGAGGCCGCGCGAACGCAGCGCCTCCGCGGTCAGGGCGGTGGCATTGAGGGTGCCCAGCCGGGGGTCGGCGACCACCAGCACCGGAGCGGCCAACAGGACGGCCGCGTCGGCCAGGGTCTCCCCCGCCGCGTTCAACCGGACCAGCAGTCCGCCGGCGCCCTCCACCAGCACCAGGTCGTGTTCGCCGGCCAGGTCGCGTGCGAGGTCCGCGACCTCCCGCGCTTCTGGTCCGTCCAGGCCGACCCGGGCGGCGGCCCGGGCCGGGGCGAGCGGCTCGGGGTAGCGGGCGGTCTCGGCGGTGGTCACCCCCGGGACCAGGCGCGCCACGGTCTGCGCGTCGCCCTCCTCCCCCGGCCCCACCCCGGTCTGGGCGGCCTTGAGCACCGCCACCCGCCGCCCCTGGGCCGCGGCCAGCGCGGCGACGGCGGCCGTGGCCACGGTCTTGCCCACCTCGGTGCCGGTCCCGGTCACCACGAGCACACGGGTCACTGCTGCCCCTCCGCGTCCTCGTCGGCCGCCAGCGTGGCAGCGGCCGCGGCGACCATCCCCTCAGCGATGGTCGCGACCTGCTGCTCGGAGCACACGTAGGGCGGCATCGCGTACACGTGCTCGCGGAACGGCCGCAGCCACACCCCGGCCGCCACCGCCGCCCGGGTTGCCTCGCGCATACGCACCGGCCGGTCCAGCTCGATCACCCCGATCGCGCCGAGCACGCGCACCTCCCGCACGCCCGGCAGGCGCTCCGCGGGGGCCAGGCCCCTGCGCAGCCCCGACTCGATCCGGGCCACGTCGCCCCGCCAGTCGCCCCCGGTGAGCAGCTCCACCGACGCCAGGGCTGTCGCGCAGGCCAGCGGGTTGCCCATGAACGTGGGCCCGTGCGCGAGCACCGGAACCTCTCCCCCGGCGATCCCCCGTGCCACCCGGGGGGTGCACAGGGTGGCGGCCAACGTCATGTAGCCGCCGGTCAGCGCCTTGCCCACGCACAGGACGTCGGGGACGACCCCGGCGTGGTCGGCGGCGAACATCTCCCCGGTCCGGCCGAACCCGGTGGCGATCTCGTCGAAGACCAGCAGCAGCCCGTACGCGTCCGCGATCCTGCGCAGCTCCCCGAGGTAGCCGGGGTGGTGGAAGCGCATCCCGCCCGCGCCCTGGACGACGGGCTCGACGATGATCGCGGCCAACTCCGCGGCGTGCTCCCGGGCCAGTGCCTCGAACTCCGCCAGGTAGTCGGGGTCGGGGCCGGTACCGAACCCGGCGGGCGGTGCGGGCGCGTACACCTGGCCGGGCAGGACGTCCCCCCACAGCGAGTGCATGCCGCCGTCGGGGTCGCACACGCTCATGGCGTGGAAGGTGTCGCCGTGGTAGCCGCCCCGCCAGGTGAGGAACCGGCGGCGTTCGGCGTTGCCGGTGGACCGGTGGTACTGGAGGCACATCTTCATGGCGACCTCCACCGACACCGAGCCGGAGTCGGCGAGGAAGACGTGTTCCAACCCGTCGGGGGTGATACCGACCAGGGCCCGGGCCAGCTCGGCGGCGGGTGCGTGGGTCAGCCCGCCGAACATCACGTGGCTGAACCGGTCCACCTGGGCGTGCACGGCGGCGTCGAGTTCGGGGTGGCGGTAGCCGTGGATCGCGGACCACCACGAGGCCATGCCGTCGACCACCCGGTGGTGTTCACCGTCCGCCCACAGGGTCAGGTGGACGCCCTCCGCACCGGTGACCACGTAGGGGGTCTCAGCTGCGGGAACGGTCGTGTAGGGGTGCCACAGGTGCGCGCTGTCGGCGGCCCGGACACGGTCGGGGCCGGCCGTCGCTGTGCTGATTCGGGACATGGTGCCCCATTGTTCCCCGTGCGCGGGGACTGGCGCCCCGTACGAGGGAGCCAGGAATCCCCGCCGATTCTTTGTGGGCTTCCACTGGTGACTGGGGGCCCGCCGAACGGCAGAGTCGTATACGCCTCCCTGGCACTCAAGGGACGGGTCGCCCCAGCGGGCTTGGCCGCCGCTGGGTCGACCCGCCAGGGACCTCCCCGCAGGACTGGACCCGCACCGTCGAGCCCCGAGGAGCTCTCACCCGCATGGAACACCTCGACACCGTTCCCCGCCCCTGGCCGCTGCGCGCGGCACGGACGGGACCGCTACCGGCCGACCATCCCCTGGCGTGGTTGGACGGGGCCGCCGAACGCCGGTCCCGGGCCGGGCTGACCCGCCGCACCGTCCCCAGGCCGCCCTCCGAGGGCCTGCTGGACCTGGCGGGCAACGACTACCTGGGGCTCATGCGCCACCCCCGGGTGGTGGAGGCCGCCGCTGAGGCCGCCCGCACCTGGGGCGCGGGCTCCGGAGGTTCGCGGCTGGTCACCGGCGACACGGAACTGCACGGTGAGCTGGAGCGCGAGCTGGCCGCGTTCCACGGCTCGGAGGCCGCCCTGGTGTTCTCCTCGGGGTACACCGCCAATCTGGCGATGGTGACCGCGCTGGCCGCCCCGACCGCCGACGAGGCGGAACCTCCCCTGGTGGTGTGCGACCAGTACAACCACGCCTCCCTCATCGACGCCACCCGGCTGGCCAAGGCGGCCGGCTCCCGGGTCACGGTGTTCCCGCACGGCGACGCCGACCGGGCGGCCGGACTGCTGTCCGGGGGTGCCGGTCGGCGCCTGCTGCTCAGCGACACCGTGTTCTCGGTCGACGGCGACCTCACCGACGTCTCCTCCCTGGCTGAGGTCGCGCGCACCCACCGGGCGGCGCTGCTGTTGGACGACGCCCACGGGCTCGGGGTGGTGGGACCGGGCGGGCGCGGTGCCGCGGGTGCGGATCTGGGCGGGGCCGACGACGTGGTGGTGTCGGTGACCCTGTCCAAGTCGTTGGGCGCCCAGGGCGGTGCGGTCCTGGGCTCCCGCCGGGTGATCCGGCACCTGGTGGAGACGGCGCGCACGTTCGTGTTCGACACCGGGTTGGCTCCGGCGGCCGCGGGGGCGGCGCTGGCGGCACTGCGTGTCCTGCGCGCCGAACCGGAGCGGGCCGAGGCGGTGCGTTCCCGCGCCCGCGAACTGTCCGAGGGTCTCCGTGCCCGGGGGTTGTCGGCCAGCGCCCCGGACGCCGCGGTGGTGTCGGTACTGGCCCCCTCCCCGGAGGCTGCGGTGGACTGGCGTGCGGCCTGCCTGGCGGACGGGGTCCGGGTGGGTTGTTTCCGCCCGCCGTCGGTCCCGGACGGCCGTTCCCGGCTGCGACTGACAGCCAGCGCCACCCTGGACAACACCGATATCCGCCGTGTTCTCGACGTCATCACGACAAACCGCCCCGGGTAGTCTGGCGGATGGATCTGGGCGTGTGTACGCGCCCGCACGCCCGCAGACCCGGGAGGCGGTAGGAGACCGTGTCAGCGCGTGATGGTGACCCCCAGGAGCCGCAGGACCCTCAGGAGCCCCACCAGCCCGAGGAGACCCCGGACGCCCCCGAGGACCGCGAAGGCGGAGCCGAGGCGACGGGCAAGGGTTCCCCCAGGCGGCGCCGTCGGGCCAGGATCACCCTGGCCGTCGCATCGATCCTCGTCCTGACCATGGTGGCCGTCCTGGCCGTGCCCGCCACCCGCAACGGTCTGGTCGACCTGTGGTGCGACGTCACCGGCGGTGTGTGCCCCGGTGAGCCGCTGCCCCCGATCACCGAGGACGAGGAAGAGGACTGGCGGGTCCGGATGGAGCCGGAGGAGGCCGCCCTGTGGGGTAACTACGTGGCCCTGGGCGACTCCTACTCCTCGGGTGACGGCGCCGGGGAGTACGAGGAGGGCACCGCGGAGCCGGGCGAGTGCTGGCGTTCGGAGCACGCCTACCCCAAGGTCGTCGAGCGTGAGTTCTCCTTCGAGGGCGACCTGGGCTTCTACGCCTGCAGCAGCCACAAGGGTTCGGACATGCTCAGCCAGATCGGTACCCCCGAGTCCCAGATCGAGCGCGTCACCGAACACACCTCGCTGGTGACCGTCGGCATCGGCGGCAACGACCTCGGGTTCATCCCCGTCCTGCGTACCTGCATCGTGCGGATGCCGCTCCTGGAGCGGACCGGCTGCACGGACCAGGAGGACGAGATCACCGAGAAGATGGAGTCCTTCGACGAGACCCTCACCGAGGTGCTCACGGAGATCCGTGACCGTGCTCCGGACGCCCGCGTGCTGGTTCTCGGCTACCCGCGGCTGTTCCCCGAGGAGCCGCCAGGGATGTACTACACGCTCTCGGTGAGCGACCAGCTGTGGTTGAACTCGGTCGCCGAGCGGTTCAACGACCGGATCAGGGACACCGTCTACCAGGTGGACGGCGACGTGTACGGTTCCCGCCAGGTCGGCAGCGCGGAGTTCGTCAACGTCTTCACCGCCCTGAAGGGCTACGAGGTCAGCGAGGACGACTCCTGGCTGAACGGCATCGTCCTCGGCCAGGTGGGTGAGGGGCTGCGTGTGGACCGGGCGAGCTTCCACCCCACCGCCCAGGGCCAGCGCTCCATCGCCGAGCGCGTGCGCCTGCAGGTCGAGGAGGGTCCCGAACGCGTGCTGTACACGTCCCGGGAAACCCTGGAGGGAGCCGACTCCGAGGTGCTCAGCAGCGAACTCGGCGGACCGCTGGACCCCGTCAACGGCGAACCCGAGGAGGACGCCGAAGCCACCGAGGGCGCTGCCGACGCCGACTCCTAGGACACACGCCCCGCCGCGGCGATGAGTTCTCCGGCCCCGGCGAGTCATACCTACATGCCATCGCCCAGTGCACAGGAGGAACACGTGACTCAGATGCTGAGGGTCCAGAACTTCACCGTCTCCAGCGACGGGATCGGCGCCGGCGAGGAGCAGAGCCGCGAAAGACCGTTCGGCCACGTCGATCCGGGGAGGTTGTTCTCCTGGGCGGGGGCCACGGCGAGCTGGCCGGGCCGCACCGACCCGGGAGGCAGCCGGGGCCTCGACGACTACTTCACACGGGACTTCACACACAACGTCGGTGCCGAGATCATGGGCCGCAACAAGTTCGGCCCCCAGCGCGGCCCCTGGAAGGACCACGAGTGGCTCGGCTGGTGGGGTGACGAGCCCCCGTTCCACACCCCTGTCTTCGTCATGACCCACCACGAGCGCCCGTCGTTCACGCTCTCCGACACCACGTTCCACTTCGTCGGCGGCGACCCGGCCGCCGTCCTCGAGCAGGCACGGGATACGGCGCGGGGCAAGGACGTCCGGCTCGGCGGCGGGGTCACCACCATCCGGCAGTTCCTCGACGCCGACCTCGTCGACACCCTGCACGTGGCGGTCTCGCCGGTGAAGCTCGGATCCGGTCTGCGGCTCTGGGAGTCACCCGACGAACTGCTCGACCGCTTCCACCTGGAGGTCGTGCCCAGCCCGAGCGGTGTGGCGCACCACCTCTTCTGGCGGAGGTGACACGCGGGGTCGGCACGGGGCCCGCCCGGATCGGATCCGGGCGGGCCCCGCAGTCCCAGCTATCCCCTGCGTCCCGTACGTTCCCTTCGTACGGTGGTACGCGCTACCGCTTCTCGGCCTTCAGTTCGGCGATGACCTCGGCGAAGCGGTCCAGCCCCCAGTTGAGGTCCTCCTCACTGACGACCAGCGGCGGGGACATCCGCACGGTCGAACCGTGGGTGTCCTTGACCAGGACCCCGTGCTCGGCGAGGCGCCTGCACAGCTCCTTGCCCGAGGCCAGTTCGGGGTCGACGTCCACGCCGGCCCACAGGCCGATACTGCGTGCCGACACCACTCCGTCACCGACGAACCCGTCCAACCTGCGGCGGAGCACCTCACCCAGTTTCCGGGCGTTCTCCAGGTAGGGGCCCTCGGTCAGCATCCGGACGACCGTGCTGCCCACCGCCCCGGCGAGCGGGTTGCCGCCGAAGGTACTGCCGTGCTGGCCGGGCTGGATGACACCGAGGACGTCCTCGTCGGCCACCATCGCCGACACCGGAAGGATGCCGCCGCCCAGCGCCTTGCCGAACAGGTAGGCGTCCGGGACGACACCGGTGTGCTCGCAGGCCCGGATGGTGCCCGTGCGGCCCAGGCCCGACTGCACCTCGTCGGCGATGAACAGCACCTGGTTGTCGTCGCAGATCTCCCGGACCCGGGGCAGGTAGTCCTCGGGCGGCACGATCACGCCGGCCTCGCCCTGCACCGGTTCGATGAGCACCGCCACCGTGGTGTGGTCGACGGCCTCCTCGATGGCCTTCGCGTCCCCGTAGGCCACCGAGCGGAATCCCGGAGTGTAGGGACCGAAACCGGTCTTCGCCTCGGGGTCCGAGGAGAAGGAGATGATCGTGGTGGTGCGCCCGTGGAAGTTGGCGCCCGCCACGACGATGGTCGCCTGGTTCTCCGGAACGCCCTTGACCTCGTAGCCCCATTTACGGGCCACCTTGATGCCGGTCTCCACCGCCTCGGCACCGGTGTTCATCGGCAGGACCTTCTGCTTGTCGACCATGTCGGCGAGGGCGCTCACCCAGGGGCCGAACCGGTCGTTGTAGAAGGCCCGGCTGGTCAGCGTCACCCGGTCGAGCTGGGCGTGCGCGGTCGCCAGGAGGTCGGGGTTGTGGTGGCCGAAGTTCATGGCCGAGTACCCGGCCAGGCAGTCGAGGTACCGCTTTCCCTCCACGTCGGTCACCCAGGCGCCACGGCCTTCGGCGATCACGACGGGCAGGGGTGAGTAGTTGTGTGCGGACCTCGCCTGGGCGAGTTCGATGTGGTCCGCGCTGGAGAGTCCCTGTCCGCCGGGGTTTCCGACGGAGTCCTGCTGTCCCAGGTTCTGGGTGGTCATCTAGCCGCTCCGATCACCATTGACCGATGTCAGACAGTAGATACCCACCGTGGAGCCCGGTAGAGCCCCGGCGGCGGGATCCCCAAGAGTTGAGCAGATGATCCGGTGAGCACACAAGGGGTGGCGCATCTCACCGTTCCGCGGTCGGGCCCGAAACCTGCGCGCGTTCCGGGGCCGCACCCGCCCTGAGCGGGGGCTGCCCGGCCCTGCCCCCGGAAGGGGTGACGGAGGACGGTTACGCAGGTGACGCGGTCCACAGCCCCCACCGCGATCGGGCCGTCCGCCGAGGGGTACGTTCGCTCCTACCAGTCACAGCCGCCTCGAGTGTCCTCACCGGGGACGGCCCCGCGATCGTCAGGGAGGTCACCAGACGTGCCCCATCACGCGTCCCCGGACAGCCCCTTCTCCCTCTCCGGCCTCATGGCCGCGGTGGCCGACGCCGTGCCGGACCGGATCGCCCTGGTCGCCGGGCCCCGGCGGCTTACCTACCGAGCCCTGGACGAGCGTTCCACACGCCTGGCGCGGCACCTGGTCGCGACCGGGGTGCGCCCCGGTGAGAACGTGGCGATCCTGTCCTTCAACCGGGCGGAGTGGGTCGAGTCGTTCCTGGGTGTGCTGCGCGCGGGCGCGGTTCCGGTGAACGTGAACTACCGGTACGTGGCGGGCGAACTGCGGCACGTGCTCTCGGACTCGCACGCGGTCGCCCTGATCGCGGAGGACTCCCTGGCCGCGACGGTGAGGGCGATCCTGCCCGACCTCCCCCGGCTCCGGCACGTGCTGCTGTTGGAGGACGGTTCGGTGCGTGACGCGTCCTTGGCGGGCGTGGACTACGAGGAGGCGCTCGCCGCCCAGGAGAGCTCCACCGGCGGCACGGGCGACACCGACGGCACCTGCGGTCCGGGCACGGCGCCGCTGCCCGCGACCAGCGGCGAGGACCACTACCTGCTTTACACCGGCGGCACCACCGGTTACCCCAAGGGGGTGCTGTGGCGCCAGGCGGACATCTTCCGTGCCGCCGTGGAGCGGCGCTCCCCGGGCACCCCGCGTGCCCGGACCCCGAAGGACGTGGCCGACCACGCCGCCCGCTGCTTCCCGCAGCGGATGCTGGTGCTGGGCCCGCTGATGCACGCGGCCGGTCAGTGGAACGCGTTGAGCATGCTGCTGTGCGGCAAGCGCGTGGTGCTGTCCACGGACCGCAGCTTCCGCCCGGACCGGGTGCTGGAGCTGGCCCACCGGGAGGGTGTGCACACCGTGCAGCTGGTGGGTGACGCGATGGCCCGGCCGCTGGCCAGGCACCTGCTGACCGAACCCTCCCTGTGCCCCGACCTCACCTCGGTGCGTTCCGGCGGCACTCCGCTGACGCCCGCGGTGCGCGGACTGTGGCGGGCGTGGCGCGAGGATGTCGCCCTGGCCGACGCCTACGGGGGGTCGGAGACGGGTGTGTGCGGTTCGGCGACCGCACCCGACGGGGAGGAGACCGTCGCCTCCTCCCCGGACCGGCGCAGTTTCACCATGGGCGGCAGTATCGCGGTGCTCGACGGGTCGCTGCGTCCGCTGGCCCCGGGTTCGGCCGAGGTCGGCCGAATCGCGCGGACCGGGCGGATCCCGCTGGGCTACTACAACGATCCGATCGCCACCGCACGCACCTTCCCCAAGGACGAGGAGGGGCGGCGCTGGGCTCTGTCGGGCGACTACGGCACCCGGGCCGCGGACGGTTCGATCGTGCTGCTGGGGCGGGGCAGCGTCGTCATCAACACCGCGGGGGAGAAGGTCTACCCCGAGGAGGTGGAGGCCGTGCTGAAGGCGCACCCCTCGGTGGACGACGTGATCGTGGTGCCCTCACCGGACGAGACACTCGGCCAGCGGGTGACGGCGCTGGTGTCGCTGGCTCCCGGGGCCTCCCTGCACGAAGACGCTCTCCGCGCGCACTGCCGGGTCCGGCTGGCCGGGTTCAAGGTGCCCCGGACCGTGCACTTCGTGGACCGGGTGCGACGCACCGCCGTGGGCAAGCAGGACTACCGGTGGGCAGCGTCGGTAGCTGGTGAGGGGACCGCGGCGCTCACCCCGTGATCCCGCGGCACCCGCCCTGCGTTCCGGCGCCCTCACCCCGTGCTCCGGTGTCCCCACCCGCGGAGCCCGTCTCCTCTCTTCCCTGACGGGCTCCGCTTTTCGGCCTCGGATCCGACGCATACAACCCCAGCCGAAACCTCGATCTTCTGGGTGCACGAGCGCCTGTTCCTCCTCCGGTCACCGCTAGACTTGGCGCTGCCCGGCCCTGGGCCCGACGGCTCCCCTCCCCCCATCACGCGGCCCGGGCCACCAAAACTCGGCGCGGATCCGGGCATCGGGCCCAGAAGCGGTCACCACACGGGTCCGCGCGGACCAGCACCCCTTTGACCCTCGCCGGTCTACCGTGGATACGGGACCGGCGGCCCCATCAGGACGGAGGACGGCGCCCCTCCCGGGAGTCCCCGGGCAGGCGCCCGACAACATGGCCAAGTCAGTAGGCTCCTACATCTTCAACGCGGTGCGCGGCGGGGCCGTGGGCACCTCAGAGGCGCTGCCCGGTATCAGCGGCGGCACGGTCGCCCTGATCGTCGGCCTCTACGACCAGCTGATCGGCGGCGCCGGCCACATGGTCAGCGGGATCAAGCGCTACCTCACCGACGTACCGCGCGGTCGCGGCAAGGACCGAGCCATGGCGCAGTTCCGCCAGGTGGAATGGTCCGTTCTGGTTCCCGCGCTGATCGGGATGGCGGTGGCCCTGGTGCTGGCGCTGCTGCTCATCGCCCCGCTGGTCGAGGAGTACACCCAGTACGCCTACGCCATCTTCTTCGGGCTCGTGCTGGCCTGCCTGTGGATCCCCTACACCGGTGCCGGCCGTAGCTGGCGGGTGGGCCACTACCTGATCGCCCTGGCCTTCGCCGCACTCACCTTCTTCCTGACCGGCCTTCCGGGCGCCAACCTGCCCACACACCCGGTGGTGGTCTTCCTCGTCGCCTCGGTCGCGATCTGCGCGCTGGTCCTGCCGGGCCTGTCCGGCTCCTTCATCCTGCTGACCGTCGGCCTGTACGGGCCGACCAAGGACGCGGTGGGGAACCTCGACTTCGTCTACCTGGGCACCTTCACCCTGGGCATGGTGACGGGTCTGGCGGTCTTCGTGAAGGTCCTCCAGTACCTCCTGGAGAACTTCCACCACATGACCCTGGTGGTCCTGACCGGTCTGATGGCGGGTTCCCTGCGCGCCCTGTGGCCCTGGCAGAGCGAGGAGCGGGAGATCCTGCCCGCCACCGACGTCCCGGTGACGGTCACCCTCATGGTGATCGGCTTCGCCGTCATCGTCGGAGCCATCGTCTGGGAACGCCGCAAGCGGGAGCGGTTGGAGGCCGCCCAGCACCGACCGGACGTCACCGTCCACTGACCGGAGCCGCCGACCCGGGGGCCGAGGCACGCCAACGCCTCCCGGGACCTCGGTTAGAGTCGAAACCACCACAAACACATACGGATGCCGGGGACGCGAGGCCCCGGCGGCGCGGGGTGCCGGGGACAGACCTGCCGGCTGAGAGCACACCCGTCGAACCTGCCCTAGTTAGCACTAGCGAAGGAACGCCCATGAGCGCGTACAACGTCGTGTCCATCGCCGGAAGCGACCCCAGCGGGGGCGCCGGCATCCAGGCCGACCTGAAGTCGTTCTCCGCCCACGGGGTCTTCGGGATGACCGTGGTGACGGCGTTGACCGCCCAGTCCACACGCGGGGTCACCGGAGTGCACGGGGTCCCCGCGTCGTTCGTCACCGACCAGATGGACACCCTGTTCTCCGACGCGACCGTGCACGCGGTCAAAGTGGGGATGCTGTCGACCTCCGAGGTCACCGAGGCGGTCGCGGCGGCCGTGGACCGGTACGAACTGCCGAACCTGGTGGTGGATCCGGTGATGGTGGCCAAGAGCGGTGACCGGCTGTTGGAGAGCTCGGCGATCGAGGCGCTGCGCACCGAGCTGCTGCCGCGCGCCGACCTGATCACCCCGAACCTGCCCGAGGCCGCCGACCTGCTCGGCGAGGCCGAGGCCACCGATCTCAAGCAGATGCGCGACCAGGCCGAGCGCCTGCTGGAGCTGGGCCCGCGCCGCGTCCTGATCAAGGGCGGGCACCTTCCGGGGGAGGAGAGCGTGGACCTGCTGGTCGACGGGGTGACGGAGCCGGTGGAGTTCCGCGCCGGGCGGGTGGACACCCGCAACACCCACGGCACCGGCTGCACCCTGTCGTCCTCGATCGCCGCTCTCCTCCCGCAGCGCCCGGACACGGTGACCGCCGTGGCCGACGCCAAGGAGTACCTGACCCGGGCCCTGGTCCGTGCCGGGGAGATCGACGCCGGCGGCGGCCAGGGCCCCGTGCACCACTTCCACCTCTGGTGGTAGCAAACACAGCCACCCCTGGTGGTAGCAGGCACAGCCACACCTGGTGGTAGCAAGAGCCACCGCTGGCGCCAGGAAGCACAGCCGCTCCTGGCCGGGGAGACACGAAGGGGGACCGGCCGCAACGGCCGGTCCCCCTCCTGTCAGCCCGCCGGTTACACGGGCTCGGGTGCGCTTCTCCGTGACGCGCGAACGGACCCTAGCCGCGCACGTCGTCCATGACGGCGTCCGGGTCACGCCAGTCGGGGTGTCCGAAGAACTTCTTGGTCTCCGCGACGATGACCGGCGACAGGAGCAGCAGGCCGACCAGGTTGGGCAGGGCCATCAGGCCGTTGGCGATGTCGCTGAACAGCCAGACCGAGTCGAGGGTGGCCACAGACCCGACGAAGATGACCACGATGAACACCAGGCGGTAGGGCAGGACGAGCCCGCGGCCGCCCAGGAACTCCACGCAGCGCTCTCCGTAGTAGGCCCAACCGAGCAGGGTGCTGAAGGCGAACACCGCCACCGCGATCGCCACGACGTAGGCGCCCGCGGAGCCGAACGCCGGGCTGATGGCCCCCAGGCCCTCGGTCAGCGCCTGCGAGGTGAGCAGGGAACCGTCCTCGGGGTTCTCCACCTCCCAGACACCGGTGGTGATGATGACCAGGCAGGTCATGCTGACCACGATGATGGTGTCGATGAAGGTCTGGGTCATGGAGACCATGGCCTGGCGGACCGGTTGGGTGGTCTTGGCCGCGGCGGCCGCGATGCCACCGGTGCCCAGGCCGGACTCGTTGGAGAAGATGCCGCGGGCGAAGCCCATCTGGATGGCGAGCATGACACCGGCCCCGACGAAGCCGCCGGTGGCGGAGGTCCCGGTGAAGGCGCTCACGACGACCAGCTGGAGCGCGGGCAGGATCGCGGCCCAGTTGACGATGAGCACGAGGAGGCAGATGCCGACGTAGCCGACGATCATGATCGGCACCAGCGCGGAGGTGACGCGCCCGATGCTCTTGATCCCGCCGAGGATGACGGCTCCGGCGAGCAGCATCAGGACCAGGCCGATGATCCACGGCTCCACACCGGTGACGCTGTTCACCTGCTGGGCGACGGTGTTGGCCTGGGTGCCGTTGCCGATACCGAAGGCGGCGATGGCGCCGAAGACCGCGAAGGCGACGCCGAGGAAGGTCCCGAGACCGCCCTTGATGCCGTGCTTGAGGTAGTACATCGGTCCACCGCTCTGTTCGCCCTTGGCGTCGGTGCGGCGGAACTTCACCCCCAGGAGGGCTTCGCTGTACTTGGTGGCCATCCCGAAGATGCCGATGATCCACATCCAGAACAGCGCGCCCGGACCGCCGATGCCGATGGCCAGAGCCGCGCCGGCGATGTTGCCGACGCCGACGGTGGCGGCGAGAGCGGTGCTCAGCGCCTGGTAGTGCGAGATGTCGCCCTCGACGGAGGCGTCCTCCTTGCGCCGGACCAGGGCCAGCCAGAGCGCGTGTGGCAGCTTGAACAGCTGGAGGAGGCGCAGACGGATGGTGAGGTAGACGCCGACGCCCAGCAGCAGCGGAATGAGGACGAAGGGTCCCCAGATGATGCCGCTGACGATGTCAGCCATCTCAAGGAGTTGGTCCACGGGGGATCTCCCTTTCGGTGAGTGTGTGGGGCCGAGGAGGCCAGAGGTGGAACGGGGGACCAGCGCCCTCGGGATCGCGCTGGCACCGGTGTGCGCTGCGGCGATATCGGCAAAGAATGGCACCGACGCGTAACGAACGAATCACGCGTGGTCCACATGCGCGTTGCGTCGCCACAGCGGCTGTTTCGGTATGCCCTGGTTCGGTCAGTTCTCCCGTTCTTCGCCCTGCTCCTCGCCCTGGGCGAGTGCGAGCCTGCTGAGCGCGGCGGCAGCGGCCTCCGGGTCCGCCCCCTGGCCCACGGCCACCCCGAGCAGGTAGGTCGTGAGCGGTGCCGCGGGCCGGGCCACGGAGTGGGCCGCGTCGCGCGCGAGGTCGAGAACGCGGTCGACGTCGGTCTTCTGGAGGGGGTCGGTCCCGGTGAGGTCCAGCTCAGCTCGGACCAGCTCGGACCATTCCACGAGGGTCACCGCACGACTCCTTAGTGCACTCATCTTGTTACTTTTAGTGATCATATCGAGTTCCAGGTCACCAGCCGGTCAGTTGGCCGTGCGGACGGCGTCACCGGCTGATCCACCAACCCGTGTCGGGCCTTCGGGCGCGGTTCTCCCGCCCGGCGGTCCCGGTTCACCCTCCGACCCTAGCGTCGAAAGAAGCGACACCTCGGCGTTGGGAGCCCCCGCATGTCCCCCACACCCCTGCCCACCGTCCACCGTCCGCCGCTACGCGTGGCGATCGTGGCCGAGTCCTTCCTGCCACAGGTCAACGGAGTCACCAACTCCGTGTGCCGGATCGCCGAACACCTCGCCGCCGAAGGGCACCAGGCCCTCGTGCTGGCCCCCGGACACGGGCCCGCCTCGTACGCGGGATTCCCCGTCCTGCGGATGCCCGCCCTCCCCCTGCCCGTCTACCGTGACTTCCCGGTCGGCCTGCCCTCCCGCAGGACGATGACCGCCGCGATCCGGGCCTTCGCACCGGACGTGCTCCACCTGGCCTCACCCGCGCTGTTCGGTGCGACCGCCGTGGACGTGGCCCGAAGGTGGGCGCTGCCGACCGTGGCGGCGTTCCAGACCGACCTGCCCGGGTTCGCCGACCGTTACGGCCTGCCCGGCTCCGATGCCCTGTGGTCCCTGCTGCGCCGGACGCACTCCGCCGTGGACCGCACCCTGGTCCCCTCCTCCGCCACGATGGAGGCCCTCTCGGCCCGGGGGTTCCCCCGGTTGAACCTGTGGCGGCGCGGTGTGGACACCGTGCGTTTCTCCCCCGACCACCGCTCCGAGGAGCTGCGCCGACGCCTGGCGCCGAACGGGGAGGCGATCGTGGGCTACGTCGGCCGCCTGTCCCGGGACAAGCGCGTGGACCTGCTGGCCCACCTGGCCAGGCTCCGCGGCGTCCGCCTGGTGGTGGTCGGGGACGGACCCGAACGGGCCCGGCTGCGCCGCCTGCTGCCCGACGCCGTTTTCACCGGCCAGCGCACCGGGCGGGACCTGTCGCGGCTGTACGCGGCCATGGACGTGTTCGCGCACACGGGAGCGGACGAGACCTTCTGCCAGACCGTCCAGGAGGCGCTGGCCTCCGGTGTGCCGGTGGTGGCCCCGGCCGCCGGCGGTCCGCTGGACCTGGTCCTACCGGAGCGCAACGGGTTGCTGTACGCACCGGACTCGGTCCGGGAGCTGCGGGTGGCGGTGGGCCGCCTGGTGCACAACCGCCGGGTGCGGGCGCGGATGGCCGCCGGTGCCCGGCCGTCGGTGGCGCATCGGACCTGGGCGTCGGTCAACACGGAGCTGGTGGACCACTACCGGGCGGTGATCGCGCCCAGCCACGAGCTGGCCGCCCGCCGGGCGCACGAGGCGCACACGCCCTGATCCGGGGCAGGCCCGAGCACAGATCGGGCCCGGGCACAGATCGGGCCCGGGCACGGGCCGGGTCCGGAGGCCGTGCGGAACACGGGGCCGGAGAAGCACGGACCGGAGAAGGTAACGGGACCCTCCCTGGGAGAGATAGGGAGGGTCCCGTCGTCTGTGCCCGCCTCGCCCCCTTCACGTGGCGGACACGGCTTCGGGGGTCGGTCGCCGGGTCAGTGCACCGGCTGGGCGACCGCCTGCGGGGCCGGGATGACCGTGTTGGGGACTTCGGACAACAGCGACCCCAGGACTTCCGTCAACCGGTCCAGGTGGGCGCGGATCCACGGCAGGGCCAGCGGGTCCCCCGCCGCCAGGGCCGCGTAGCGCCGGTCCTCGGAGTCCCCGTACAGGAGGCTGGTGGCCACCCGCATACGCAGGGCTGCAGAGCTCTCACCGAACTCGACGGCGGGCAGGACGCCCATGCCGTAACGCTCCAGGAGGAGCCCGGTCAGTTCTGGTCCGGTGGCCACACCGTGCAGCGCGGCCAGCCGTTCGCGGACCGGCTCGAAGTCCGGGTAGAGGTAGAAGGCCGCGCTCGGGGCGGCGACCGCGGCTCCGGCCCTGGTGAAGACATCGGCGACGGCGCGGGCCACGATGCCGTGCAGGCGGCGGCTGCGGTCGATGTGGTCCCGGAGCTCGGCGGGCTCGGTGAAGGCGTGGGCTGCCGCCTGCTGGACCGGTGCCGCCGGACTCGACCAGATCTCGCTGGCCACACCGAGCAACCCGCCGCGCAGGCGTCGGCCGATCTCGGAGTCGGGCAGGCGCAGCACACCGATCCGCCAACCGCCCAGGGCCAGGTTCTTGCTCAGGCCGGTCGAGATGACCGTGCGCTCGGGCGCGTACTCGGCGGGGCTGTGCACGACGGCGCCCTCCCGCTCCCCCTCCCCCGGGTGGACCAGGTCGCGGTAGATCTCGTCGGAGATGATGACCAGGTCGAGTTCCCGGGCGACCTCGGACAGGCGCCGTACCGTCTCGGCGTCGGCGACGGTCCCGGTCGGGTTGTCCGGGACCGTGACGACCACCGCGTTGACGGTGCGCCCCTGTTCCCGGGCATCGGTGACCGCGGCGTGCAGAAGGTCGGGCTGGGGTACGCCGCCCTGGCCGGTGGCGGTCGGCACCATGATGGGGCGCTGGCCGACGAGGCGGCTCTGCGCGGCGTAACTCACCCAGCTGGGGGCGGCGATGGCGGTGTCGCCGCCGATCTCCAGAAGAAGGCTGTACAGCAGGGGCTTGCTGCCGGGGCCCGCGATGACCGTGTCGGGGTCGGTGGGCAGACCGCGGCGGGCCCAGTACCCGGCGGCCGCCTCGCGCAGTGCGGCGGAACCGGCGACGGGCCCGTAGGCGTTGGCGCCGTTGCTCGCCGAGAGCTGCTCCCGCATGACCGGGTGCACCGGCAGACCCGCCTCACCGAACCCGAGCGGAAGCACGCGCACCCCCTGGCGGCGCTTGTCGTTGAGAGCTTCGTTCACGGCGAGGGTCGCGGACACAGTGACGGTCATGGATGACTCATCTCCGGCTTGTCGTTAGGCACCGGCCACCGGTTGAGCTGTGACTCCGTCCAGCTGGTGGCCTTCGATCACAAGCCTGCCCATGATCTGTCATCAGCACAAGCGAGTCTTTTCGATGCTGAGCGTAAGCTGTTCTTATGCTCGATCTTCGACGCCTCCAGCTCCTCCGCGAGTTCAGCGCCCGCGGCACCATCGCCGCGACCGCGAGCGCCCTCGGTTACACGCCTTCGGCCGTGTCCCAACAGCTCGCCACCCTCGAACGGGAGACGGGGGTGGCGCTCCTGGACCGGTCCCCGCGAGGGGCCGAGCTGACCGACGCCGGCCAGCTCCTGGTGAACCAGTCCGAGGAGATCCTTGCCCTGGTGGAGGCGACCGAGTCAGTACTCGCCGAACAGTCGGACATCGCCCTGGGCGTGGTGACCGTCACGGCCTTCCCGACCGCCGCGGTGGCCTTCGCCCCGCTGCTGGCCCCTCCCCTGCGCAGCCATGAGGGGATGCAACTGGTGCTGCGGCAGACACTGCTGGCGACCGGCACCCAGAAGGTGCGCTCCCGCGAGGTCGACATCGCGCTGGTCGATGACTGGACCGGCCAACACCCCGGGCGGGGGCCGGACAGCGGCCTGCGGCACGTGCACCTGTTGCGGGATCCCATGGTGCTGGCGGTCCCGGAGGACCACAGGCTGGCCGACACGGAGGTACCGCTGGTCCTGGACCAGATGCTGGGCGAGTCGTGGATCGTGGCACCGGAGGGCGAGCGTTCGCGTTACGGGACCGAGAAGCTGTTCGCCGAGGCCGGCGGGTTGCCCGCGGCAACATGGGAGTTCGAGGGGCTGGGCACGATCCTGAGCCTGGTCTCCCGGGGCATCGGGATCGCGGCGGTTCCGGCGCTGGCCATGGTGGGCGCCCCCGCCGGGCTGGTCTACCGGCAGCTGCCCTCTCCGCCGGAGCGGCATGTGTACGCGGTCCTGCGTCCGGCCTCGTTGCGGCGCCCGGCAGTCCAGGTCACCCTGGCCGCCCTGCGCGACGCCGCCCGCAGTGTGGAGGAGGAACTGAGTCCGGTCTCCCCCCGGGTTCAGGGCCCGCCGAGGTAGCGCGGCCGTTCCCGAGGCCGGCGCCGGGTTCGGGGGCGGCCGGGAGGTCGCGGATGCCGGGACGCGGCAGCCGGGGGCGGGGCAGCCGGGGGCGGGGCCCAGGACCGCCAGGAGTGACGGAGCGACTGGAGACGGAAATCGGCCCGCCCCCGACGGGGACGGGCCGTGTTCTGTCTCTTTTGTGCCGGTTTCCAGGGTCAGCACCGGTCACGTTTCGTTACCCTTCCGACGCGCCTTGTCGATCCTGCGGCGGAGCTTACGACAGACGTGGCGAGCTCGGTCGCGGTCGTCGCGGGCGTTCCACCAGCGCGCGTAGGCTTCCAGTCTTCTTTTGCGCAGGGACTCAAGCTCGGCCTCCATCCGGTTCACCCGGTGCTCCAGGTCGATCCGCTCGCGTTCGAACGACGACATGTCACGCTCGTGGAACCCCGCCTCACGTTCGGCGCTGACCAACCGATCCGTGAGGCCCTCGGCGACGTTTCCGCCCCGGGCGATCCGGCTGACGCCGGCTTGTCCGCTGATGCCTTCGAACCACACAGTCTCTGGTCTTTCCGGAAACAGCCCATCATCACCGATGGCTACGCAAAGAATACGGAAAGTGGCAAAAAGGACTTTTGGCTATGATTCGCTTGCCTTCCTCCAAACGCTCCCCCGCGGACCGGACCCCGGGAGCCGCGACGGCCCCGTCCGCCGACGACACCGGCGGTCCCGCCCATGCGGAGTAGGCGACCTACGCGCACCAGGCGAGCCAGGCACACCAGGTGTGCTGACCATGGCGCGTTCGGCCTCCGAGCGGGCCGCGCCACCGCCCCGGAGCCGGTGGTAGGCCCCCTCGAAGCGCGCCGGTGAACGGCGGTGATCGTGCTCCGGAGCGAGCTCCCCGCCCTCGGCCCGACACGTTCCGGTACCGCTCCGGACCGAGCACCGCCAGTCGGCGGCCGGCCAGGCGCACCGGCTCCCCCGCCGGGAACAGGAAACCGTCACAGCCTTCCCCGACCAGGTGCGGCAGGGCCATCGCGTCGGCGGCGACCACCGGGAGCCCCGTCGACATCGCCTCCAGCGTCGCGATGCTCCGGAGTTCGGCGACGCCCGCGATCGCGAAGACGTCGGCCGCTGCGTACACCAGCGGCATGTCCTCGTCGGACACGAAACCCAGGAAGAAGACCCGCTCCGCAACCCCCAGCTCAGCGGCGAGCGCGCGCGGTTCCCCCGCCCGCTGCCCGGCGCCGGCCAGCACCAACTGCACGTCCTGCTCGTCGGCACTGCCCCGCCTTCAGCCGGGAACCGGGTATCGGGCGGCTCAGAATGAGAGAGCGCTCGGGGCCGATTGACGGGCGGCCTGTGCCCTCGCCCCCTAACGTGGCACTATGTCCGTAATTGGTCTAGACCGGACAGGAGCAGTAACCCGTGCCTGACTCTCCCCACCCCGACACACCCTCCCTGCTGCCGCGCCCCCAGAAGGTGGAGGCATCCGGGTCCGACGGCCTCACCCTCACCGCGGCCACCCGCGTCTCAGCCGACCGCGCGGCACGGGGCACACTCACCTGGCTCCAGCGCGAACTGGGCACCGCCACCGGCCTCCCCCTGGCCACCGGTGACGAGGAGAACGCCCAGATCCGTCTGAGCGTCGACCCCAGCGCCGGACTCGGCCGGGAGGGCTACCGCCTCATCATCGACTCCGAGGGCGCGATCGTGGTCGGCAACGAACCCGCCGGCGTGTTCTACGGGGCGCAGACGCTCCGCCAACTGCTGCCCCCCGACGCCTACCGCACGGCACCCCTCGGCAAGGCCGAGTGGCGGCTGCCCGCGATCAGCATCACCGACGCACCCCGCTTCCGCTGGCGCGGCGCCATGCTCGACATCGCCCGCCACTTCCAGCCCAAGCGCGAAATCCTGCGTTTCATCGACCTGCTGGCGCTGCACAAACTCAACGTGCTGCACCTGCACCTGACCGACGACCAGGGCTGGCGGGTCGAGATCCGCCGCTACCCCAAGCTGACCGAGGCAGCATCCTGGCGCGCCCAGAGCCAGCTGGGGATCTCCGAACCGCCCGTGTTCGACAACCGCCCGCACGGCGGCTACCTCACCCAGGACGACATCCGCGAGATCGTCGCCTACGCCGACGCCAGGCACGTCACGGTGGTCCCGGAGATCGACGTCCCCGGACACTCCCAGGCGGCCATCCACGCCTACCCCGAACTCGGCGAGGCCGGTGGGATCCCGGTCGGCACCCAGTGGGGCGTCTTCGACGAAGTCCTCGCGGTCACCGACAACGTCCTGGAGTTCTACCGGAACGTCCTCGACGAGATCCTCGAACTGTTCCCCAGCACGTACGTGCACGTGGGCGGCGACGAGTGCCCCAAGACCCAGTGGCGGAACAGCGCCTCGGCCCAGCAGCGCATCAGGGAGGAGGGGCTGGCCGACGAGGACGAGCTGCAGAGCTGGTTCATCCGCCAACTGGACGACCACCTCACCAAGCGCGGCCGTCGCCTGGTCGGCTGGGACGAGATCCTGGAGGGGTGGCTCCTGGAGGGGCAAGGAGAGCAGGAGGGGCAGGAGGCACGGGATGGGGGTGACGCGGCCGAGGGCAGGGTCGGGCGTCGGGCAGGTCTGGCCCCGGGCGCCACGGTGATGTCCTGGCGCGGCGAGGAGGGCGGCATCGCGGCCGCCCGTGCCGGACACGACGTGGTCATGGCCCCAACCGCCACCTCCTACCTGGACTACAAGCAGTCCGACAGCCCGGACGAGCCGGTCCCGGTCGGCACACTGCTGCGCTGGGAGGACGTGTACGCGAGTGAACCCGTCCCCGTCGGCCTCACCGAGGAGGAGGCCCGGCACGTCCTGGGCGCACAGGTCAACCTGTGGAGCGAACACATCGACAGCCAGCGCAAGCTGGACTACATGGTCTTCCCGCGCCTGTCGGCCTTCGCGGAGAAGGTCTGGTCCGAAGGCGAACGCGACCACACGGAGTTCGAGCCGCGGCTGCGCACCCACCTGGAGCGCCTGGACGCCGTGGGTGTGGAGTACCGGCCGCTGGACGGTCCCCGGCCCTGGCACACCAGGCCGGGTGTGTACGGGTGGGGTTACTACCCGGACGGGTCGGAGGGGTCGGCCGGGGCAGACGGATCGGACGGGTCGGACGGAGAAGGTCCTGGCCAGGACCGGGCCGCAGGCTAGCTCCGACTTCCCGAACAGGCCCTGGTCGAACGCCGAACCGGGGCTCTGGTGGTTAGCCGCACCCCGGACAGGGGGCACTGCGGACTGGCCCGGCTAACCCAGAAGTACACCGGAGGTGGTTGTCCACAGCCCCGCCCGTCCGGAGTGGCCACACGGGCGGGGCCTGGTGTCTCCTTGTATTTGGGGGGCTTCGTTTCCAGCCCGTCTCCGCATGCCCGGAATCCGCATGCCCGGAAGAGGGATGAGCTGAAACAGGTCGGCCCCCGCGGCCGAACGGGCTCACCGGAACTCCCCCTGCCCCCACCGCTCTGGGTCTTCGGCCGGTTCCTCTCCCCAGTTCTGCGCACAACGCCTGACCGTGCCGCGGCCGGTCCTTGCCTGCTGCGCCACGGCAGCAGAGGCGAGTGGCGAGCGGCCGCTGGGGGCCAGCTGCGAAGCCCGCGGCGCCCGAAACCCCGCCAGTCGGGTGTCCGCTGCTTCCGAAAACCGCTGAACCGCGGTGATCTTGCTACCAGGGGCGATATCGGCGCCGATATCGCCCCTGGTAGCAAGATCACCGCGAAAAGGGGGGCGGGGCTAAGCACAGGCCACGGCTGGACCCGAGTGCCGGGCGCTGATCACGGGCGGACTGAGGCCTAAACACGAAAGGCCGTGTTTTACCGGACGCGGCCCGGAGGCCGTCAGGCCCCGGGAAGGGAGTGATCCCTGACCGCCCCGACCACACGCCCCCGTTTCCTGACAACCGACGATCCGCCGTCGTAGCGAAGCGGGTCAAGGTGGAGCGCCCGGAGCGAAGCGAGGACGTACGACCTCGACGCGCGAAGCGAAAGACGGCCACCATCACGCGGCAGGAAACGGGGACGCCCCCACACCTGTCAGACCCCCAGACCAGTGATCAACCCCAGCTCACAGGTGTCTACCGAAGCAGATTCATGGGGGCGGATTCGGGCGGGTTGTGGTCGGGGTTCAAGACCCGCTGTGGTGCAGGGATCTACCGGAGTGGCGCCTTCAAACGTCTGTGGTGGGGATCAGGACACCCCCTGGGGTGCTGTCAGAAGTACGTCGCGATCGCCTCGACCACGCGGTACCCGTCGTCCACGACCGGGATGACCTGCCAGCGGTCGAAGGCCGTGCACGGGTGGGAGATCCCGAAGGACAGCAGGTCGCCGGGGCGTACGTGGAGCCCCTCGGGGATGTTCAGGTAGGCGTGGTGGTCGTTGAGGTTGGTGACCTCCACCCCGTCCGCCGGAACGGAGGTGCCGTCGGACCTGCGCAGAGCCCTCGGGACGGGGAATCCCTGGTCGTGGTTGGCCTCGCGTCGGCCCATCCCGGCGATCGCCAACCCCTCCTCCGGGGTGGAGGTGACCTGCGCCCACAGTTCCAGGGCACCGGCCAGCGCGTCCCCTCCCTCCGGCATCCGGTTGTAGGGGGTGGTCCGCCGGTACAGGCCGTCGTCGTGGGCGACATAGGCGCCGCTACGCAGAACCGGGAGTACGTCAGAGCGACCACCGATCACCTCCGCGACCACGTCGAACCAGGCGCTGCCGCCCACCGACAGCACCGGGCGCTCCAGTTCGTGTTCGGCGGTGAGCGCGGCGGCGTCACCCAGGAGGTCGCCCAGGAAGCCGCGAACCCCCTCCGCGTCGCGCAGCGGCCCCTCGTAGCCCGCCACACCGGCCAGTTCCAGACCCGGGGCCCGCACGACCTCCCGGGCCACGTCCAGGAGCGCTTCCCTGGTACGGCACCCGGTGCGACCGCCCGGGACGCCGCGCTCCACCACCACCCGGAGCGGGCGGCCGCCGTCGCGTTCGACGGCCTGGGAGGCGACTGCGACCCCCTCGGGCGAATCGACGTAGAACAGGAAGTCGAAACCGGGGTCGGCGTCGATTTCGGCCGCCACCCAGCGCAGGACCTTCGGGTCGAGGAGTTCGTTGGCCAGCAGGATGCGGTTCACACCGAACCGGCGAAAGTCGAGGACCTGGTTGGCGGTGGCGGCGGTGATGCCCCAGGCGCCCGCGTCGAGCTGGCGCTGGGTGAGCACCGGGGACATGGCGGTCTTGCCGTGCGGGGCGAACAGGAGCCGGTGGCGTTCGGTGAAGTCGGCCAGCGCCGCGAGGTTGCGGTCCAGCGCGGAGGCGTGCAGGACCATGAGCGGCCAGGTGAACGGTCCGGTGAAAAGGTGGTCCCCACGGGCGGCGAACTCGTCCAGGGTGACGGGGTCCCCCGGCCACCACAGGCCCTTGGTCCGCCAGTCAACGAGTTCGGTGGGGATGGACAGCCGGTCGTTCACGTGGCCTCTGCTTCCTGTCCGAACCGGTACAGGCGGCCCGTAGGCCACCCGAAACCGGGTGCGTTTCGGGGTGGTTCGCCACTGATCCTCCCATTGGGTGGCCCCGAAAACACCCCTTCGGGCGGCCCGAGGGGAGAGGGCTCAGTGGGAGACCGGCTCCCGACCGTGCGCGCGGGCCGCCTCCGGGGCCCTGGCTCCGAGGAACTCGTCGATGACCCGCTGGCCGACGTCCGGGAGGTCGGTGATGAAGCCGTCGACCCCCATGTCGAGCACCCGGGCCATGACCTCGGGGTCGTTGATCGTGTACGGCATGATCTCCAGACCCGCGGCGTGGACGCTGTCGACGTACCCGGCGTCGATGGTGGTGTGGTTCGGGTTGATCATGTGCGCCCAGTCGAACTCGTCGATCCGGTCCTGCGGGACGCGCCCGAGCAGAGCGTGCGGGACGGACGGCAGAAGGCCCTTGGAGAGTTCGACGGACTCCCAGTCGAAGCTCTGCACGACGAGACGGTGGGATTCCCCGGGTGTGTTGGGGACCAGCCAGTGCGGGCGCCTGGCGAGTTCGACGGCTATCTGATGCTCGATGCCCGGGTAGAGCTCGGGTTCCTTGACCTCCAGGAGGAGGTTCATGTCGAGCACGTGGAGGCGGTCCAGCGCCTCAGCGAGGAGCGGGACGGGCTCGCCTTCGAACTCGTCGCCGAAGAAGGATCCGGCGTCGAGTCGGCGGATCTCCGCCAGGGTGAAGTCGGCGACCTCGTACGGGGCCCGGCCCGGAAAGACCTCGGCGACGTCGGTGGTGCGGTCGAGACTGGTGTCGTGCATCAGAACTAGGTGGTCGTCCGAGGTGAGCTGGACGTCCACCTCCACGGTCCGGGCACCGAGGCGATGGGCTTCGTCGATGGCGGCGAGGGTGTTCTCCGGGGCGTACCCGGAGGCGCCGCGGTGGGCGACGGCGAGGAGGGGGCGGGACGGCGGCGGCTGCTGGGGCAGAGGGGTGCTCGCCCGGAGGCTCACCCTGGCTGAGTTCTGGCCCGCCTTCTCGGGGACGGTGGCCCCGAAGGTCGGGGCCGCGAGCGCGGGGCTCGCGACGACGGCCAACGACAGTGATACGGCTCCGACTACGAATCCGATGCGATGGTGCACCGGGCCTCCCAAGTACGCGTGGACTGGCCGACTGCTACCTCAGGGTGAGCGCGTTTGGTGACCACATGGTGACCGTGCGCGGAGCAGCCGGTGATCCGCCGCCCATCTTCTGGTGGCCTAGAACCCACCGATCAAACTCACCCTATGCATGCCATTGATTACTTCATGTCCGATTTTTGACTGGATGACCCTCGATAATTACCGAGAGTCCTGGAAGCATCACAAGTAGTAGTCGATGGGAAGGAGCCCGTATGCGCAAGCACCACACGAGGTGGGTCGCGCTCTGCAGTGCCGCCACCATCTCCACAGCGGGGCTGGTCGGCGTCGCCGGGCCCGCTGCCGCGGACGACAAGGAAACGCGGACGTTCAGCTGGCCGGTGGTCCGGCAGGGGGTGTCCACGTACAGCGTCGACGGCTACGAGATCACCTACCTGCCCGCAGGCCTGGAGCGGTACGGCATCAACGCCGCGTCCACGACGGACCGCCAGGGGAACAGCCGGTCCCAGCTCTCGTGGACGCAGGGACCCGACCAGCTGTACGGCAGGGTGACCGTACTGCGCTCGGAGCGCCTCCAGGACCTGGACTCCCTGCGCGAGAGCCGGTACAGCCACCTGTCGGAGAGCTCTCTGGAGGAGCTGGAGCCCAGCGAGTCCTTCGAGCACGGCGCCTACCTGTCCCAGGAGACCGGTGACCTGTTCTGGCTGGACAGCCCCGGCGTGGCGCTGACCACCCATCTCCAGCCGGACCGCTGGGAAAGCTCCGAACTGGTAAAACTCGCCGAGGCCGTCTCAGTGGAGGAGGCCCCGGAAACCGGGGAGAGCGAGACCGCGGCGGAGGAGGCGGAGACAGAGACCGAGGAAACCGAGGCTGCTGAGGCGGAGGAGACCGAAGAGCCCGAGGAGGCGCCCGCCGAGGAGCTCCCTGTTGAGGAGGTCGTCGACGAGGCCCCGGCCGAGGAGGCCCCCGCAGAGGAGGCACCTGCGGAAGGGGAAGCTCCGGTCGAGGAGACCCCGGCCGAAGGGGAAGCTCCGGCCGAAGGGGAAGCCCCGGTCGAGGAAGCGCCCGCGGAGGAGGAAGCCCCCGCAGAGGAGGCCCCCGCGGAGGAGACCCCGGCCGAAGGGGAAGCCCCGGTCGAGGAGACCCCGGCCGAAGGGGAAGCTCCGGTCGAAGGGGAAGCCCCCGTAGAGGAGGCACCTGCGGAAGAAGCTCCTGCGGAAGAGGAGGCCCCCGCAGAGGAGACTCCGGTCGAGGAAGCACCCGCGGAGGAAGCGCCCGCGGAAGAGGAAGCCGTCGACGGTGACGAGGCGACCCCGGTCGGAGACACCGAGGAGGAGGCCGCTCCCCCTGCGGAGGCCGACCTCCCCGCCAACGCTTCCTCGCGTGAGGTCAAGACCTGCCTGACCGAGCACTTCGTTGACTTCAGCTCCGGAGAGACCGGCCTTGACGCGGCGGAGATGACCGCGACCAGCGGAGAGTTCGTCGAGAGGGCTCTGTCCGCGAACGACCTCGACGACGCCGAGCGCGACCGCCTGCTGGCCACCGTCTGGTACTACGGCCACGAGGACGACAAGGTGGCCGCCACCGACGCCTGCGCCCAGCGGTTCGACATGGAGCGCAGCGAGGTCGAGGACGTGATCGCCGAGATCGCCGACCTCATCGCACAGGTGGTCCAGGACGCCAACGAGAGCATGGCCAACGCCGTGGACGGGGCCGAGAAGGCGGCCGACGAGGCGGAAGCGCCCACCGAGGCCGTCACCGACCCGGTTGACGCCGAGGAGTGGGGCGAGCTGTGGGACTCCCTGCCGTGGAGCTTCCCCGTCGAGACTCCCTAGCCTGAGAGCTCCCCGGATCGCGTGACCGGAGCCCGGTCGTGGCCGAACAGCGGCTGCGACCGGGCTTTCCGGTGCTCACCCCGGCAGGGGCAGGACCCGGCGGGTCCTCCCCCCGGAAACAGTGACCAACGGCCCGAATCACCCGAAAAATCAACATCCAGACCAAGCCATGCTGTACCGTCACCCTCGTTCGGCCGGTGCCCACCGGCACCAGCCGCCGACACACGTCCGCCCCGGCGCGACACCCCCGGACCGGTGGCGGCCCGCCCTTCCCCCACTCGCAGGAGGACCAGCCCCCATGCCCGGCTTCACCACCCGACCCGAACTGCGCGGCGACTTCGGCATGGTCGCCTCCACCCACTGGCTGGCCAGCGCCACCGGCATGTCCGTCCTGGAGCGCGGCGGCAACGCCTTCGACGCCGCCGTCGCCGCGGGCTTCACCCTCCAGGTCGTCGAACCCCACCTCAACGGCCCCGGCGGCGAGGTCCCGGTCCTCTTCCAGGCCCGCGGCGGCGCCCCGCGCGTCCTCTGCGGGCAGGGGGTCTCCCCCGCCGCCGCCACCATCGGGGCCTTCTCCGGCATGGACCGCATCCCCGGCAGCGGCGTCCTCGCCGCCACCGTCCCCGGGTCCTTCGACGCCTGGATGCTGCTCCTGCGCGACCACGGCACCATGACCGTCCGCCAGGTCCTCGACCACGCCATCGGCCTGGCCGAACGCGGCTACCCCGTCCTGGACCGGATCGCCGCCGCGGTCGAAGCCCTCGCCCCCGTGTTCTCCCGGCACTGGGCCGGGTCCGCCGCCCTCTACCTACCCCACGGGACCGCTCCCGCCGCAGGCTCCCGGCTGCGCAACCCGGCCCTCGCCGCCACCTACCGCAGGATCGTCTCCGAGGCCGAAACCGTCGGCAGCGACCGTGAAACCCAGATCGAGGCCGCCCGCCGCTCCTGGTCCCAGGGGTTCGTCGCCGAAGCAGTCGGCGCCTTCCTCTCCTCGCCCGTTCCCAACGGCCTCGGCGAACCCCAGCAGGCCCTGCTGACCGCCCAGGACATGGCCGACTGGAGCGCCACCTACGAGGATCCCGTCAGCGTCACGCACGGCGCCCACACCGTGCACAAGACCGGCCCCTGGGGGCAGGGCCCCGCCATGCTCCAGCAACTCCGCACGGCCGAGGTCCTCGGGATCGGATCGGACGTCCGGGAGGGCGTCAGTGCGGACTTCGTGCACCGGGTGACCGAGGCCGCCAAACTCGCCTTCGCCGACCGCGAGGCCTGGTACGGGGACCCCGACTTCACCGACGTCCCGCTCAAGGAGCTGCTCAGCGCCCGCTACGCCGCCGAGCGCTCCCGCCTGGTCGACGACGCCCGCGCCTGCCTCGACCTGCGCCCCGGCTCCCCCGGCGGCCGCGCTCCCTTCGAACCGCCGTCGTACCTGCCCGGGGACGCCCCCGGCGACCGCACCACCGGCGAGCCGACCGTCCGCAACGCCGCCGGGTCGGGTCAGGCCGACCTCCGAGGCGACACCTGCCACCTGGACGTGGTGGACGCCGACGGCAACATGGTGTCGGCGACCCCCAGCGGGGGCTGGCTCAGCAGCTCCCCGGTCATCCCCGAGCTCGGTTTCCCGCTGGGCACGCGGGCACAGATGTTCTGGCTCGACCCCGCGTCCCCGAACGCCCTCTCACCGCGCCGCCGCCCCCGCACCACCCTCTCGCCCACCCTGGTGTGCCGCGAGGACGGTGAGGCCGTCCTCGCGATCGGCACCCCCGGCGGCGACCAGCAGGACCAGTGGACCACCACGGCCCTGCTGCGCGTCCTCAACGGGGTCGACAACCTCCAGGAGGCCCTGGACACCCCGATGTTCCACACCAACGCCTTCCCCAGCTCCTTCCACCCCCGGGAGACCGTGCCGGGCGACCTGGTCGTCGAGCCGCGTGTGGGTCGGGACGTCATCGCCGAGCTCTCCCGGCGCGGCCACCGGGTGCAGGTCGCCCAGGACTGGTCCCTGGGGCGCCTGGCCGCCGTCGCCCGCGACCCGGAGAGCGGTGAACTGCGCTCGGCCGCGGATGCTCGGGGAAACCAGAACTACGCGTCCGGCCGCTGACCCGAAGGAAGACGGAAAGCGCATACAAGCCCCCTCCCGTTCGACAGGAGGGGGCTTTGTGGCGGGCTGTGGTTGCTTGCATGGCTTGGACGGACCTCTTGCCAAATCGGCCGGTCACTGCTTATGTAGACCTGTGCGACGGGACACGCGGCCCGAAGGCCGTGCACTGACCGTCACAACTCGATACCTCCGAAGGGTCGACCACCGCTGTCTCCCCCTCCCTCAGCGGCGGCCCTGTCCCCCCTCCTAACCGAGGCCTGCCTTCCCCTCCCGGCGGTTTTTCGGACAAGGAGAAAGAAGGGCCGTGGTTCCACCTCCCCGGTGGCGCCACGGCCCTTCTTCGTCCTCGGGTCCCGGGTCAGGTGTGCACGCGCACCGCACCCGCGTAGTTGGCGGTCCGCACCGGGGTGACGCGCACGTCCAGACCGGTCCGCGGCGCCTCCAGCATCTGGTCGTCGCCGAGGTAGATGGCCACGTGTGAGATGTAGTCGGGGGCGGTCGGGTCCGAACGCCAGAACAGCAGGTCGCCGCGCTGCAGTTCGTCCCACTCCACCCGTTCGCCCGCGTTCCACTGGTCGTGCGTGACGCGCGGGATGTCCACGCCCGCCTCGCGGAAGGCCCACTGGAGCAGGCCGGAGCAGTCGAAGCCGACGTCGGGGGTGGTGCCGCCCCACACGTAGGGCACACCCAACTGGGTCTCGGCGTTGGCGATGACCTGCTCGACCACCGGCGAGGACACGGTGTCCCCGTCGGTCATGGGTTCGGGGGCGTCGGCGACGAGCTGGAGCGAGGCGTCCTCCCCCAGCACCTCCCCGAGCTCCTCGTACAGCTCCATCAGGTCCGCGTCGGGCGCGGAGACGACGATCGCGTTGCCCTCGGGCATGCCCAGTTCCCGGGCGGTCCCACGGGAGACGAGGGCGTCGATCCCGGCGATGCCGGAGGTCGCGTGGGTCCACACCTCCAGGGGTACCTCGCCGCGGCCTCCCGCGACGGTGACGTCCTCGCCGATCTCCAGTTCGCGTTCGGTGCCCGCGTCCTTGGAGAGTGCGACGTGGCCCGCGGCGACGCCCTGCCAGATCTCGTCGGACTCGGCGGAGGGCTCGGGGGCGTGGTTCCGGAAGCTGGACGGGTTGACGCCGAGCACCGACGTCGGTTCCCCGTCGACCTCCACACGGGCGGCGTCGACGGTGAGGACCCGCTCGACCCCGTTGATCTCGCGGACCGCGTCGACGGCCTCCCGGGGCAGGGTCCGGGGGGCCACCGCGAAGTACTCGACGGAGCGCGCCTCGCGGAAGGGCGCGACGTAGGCGTCCCGTTCGAGTTTCGCGACGTCCGCGGTGTCGGGGGTTTCGGTGGCGGTGGTTTCGGTTTCGGGGCCCGTGGTCCGGGACGCGGAGCCGCTGGGTGCGGCGGCTCCGGGCGAGACCTGTTCGGCCAGGGGCGGGCGGTCCTCGACGACGGGGGCTGCTGTCGCGGGGGTGGCCCCGAAGGCCGTGAAGGCGACCGCGAAGGCGGCCGTGGTTCCCGCACATGTTCTGAGACGGTTCCGCACGGGGGTCGATCATCCTCTCTGTGGCCGCGACGGGCGGGGGAAGCGCTGCGGCGCACGGCCTTCGATGACATGGTCCGCGTTTAAGAATGGGCGTACGCGGAGGAGTTTGCAAGAAGCCCGGGCCGTCCGATATCCGAAGTCCACCGGGCAGCCACTCGTCCGTTTCCCCCGGACTCACGGTGCGTGATCGCGTTGCCGGTCCACGGGTCAGAGGTCGGCGTAACAGTCCGTCACCGACACCGCGAGGGGGAACCGCACCGGGGTGTCCCCGAAGAGGATCCTCCGGGTCCGGGTCTGCGCCCTGTCGATCGCCCGGACCGCCTCCTCGGCGAGGTCCGCGGGGACGTGCAGGACGACCTCGTCGTGCACGAAGAAGACGATCCCGCCGCCCTCCGGGGTCTCGGGGAGTTCCTGCCGGAGCGCGGCGAGCAGGACGAGTGCCC
This sequence comes from Nocardiopsis terrae, assembly GCF_014651695.1. Taxonomy (GTDB): domain Bacteria; phylum Actinomycetota; class Actinomycetes; order Streptosporangiales; family Streptosporangiaceae; genus Nocardiopsis; species Nocardiopsis terrae. The sequence continues at coordinate 287,120 of NZ_BMXJ01000008.1, read as the reverse complement.
ATTCTGCGGCGGTGGCCTGGACGACGAAGTTGCGGGTGAACCGGCCGTGCGCGCGGCGTCTGCGGTCCCCGTCCGCGGCCGCGACGGTGGCCGCCCAGTCCCCGGGAGCGGGCGAGGTGCGGCCCAGCCAGGACCGGACGATCCCGCCGCCCTCCCCGGTGCGGGCGGCGGCGTCCACGTACTCCAGGGCGTGGGGGTAGAGGCGGCGCATGGTCGCCAGGAGGGGCGCCGCGTCACCCGAGGTCTGGCCGTACATGGCGGCGAGCAGGCCGATCTTCGCGCGTTCGCGGTCGTCGCCCACGTGCGCGGCCAGCCGCGCGTACAGGTCCTCCTCCGCGGCGGCGGCCGCGAGGGCGCCGTCACCGGAGACGGCGGCCAGCACCCGTGGTTCGAGCTGGCCGGCGTCGGCCCGGACCAGGACCCAACCGGGGTCGGCGCGCACGGCGCTCCGTACCGACCTGGGAATCTGGAGGGCGCCGCCGCCCCTGGTGGCCCAGCGCCCGGAGACCACCCCGCCCACCACGTAGTCGGGTCGGAACCGCCCCAGCCTCGGCCCGTCCCCCGTTCCGCCGCCGGGCAGCTCCCGCACCCAGGTCTCCAGCCAGGCCCAGCCGTTGGCCGAGTACAGGCGGGCGAGTTCCTTGTAGCGGAGCAGCAGCGGCACCAACGGGTGGTCGACGCCCTCCAGTACCCAGGACCGGGTGGACGCCACGGGGTGGCCGACCCACGCCATCGCCCTGAGCACCTGGGCGGGGGAGTCCGGGTTGACCTCGTGGCCGACGACCTCGCTGATCTGCGCCGCGAGGTCGGCCAGGACCGGCGGTCTCTGGCCGGAGCGCGGGCGGGGCCCGAGGATCTCGGTGAGCACCCGGTCGTGGACCTCGGGACGCCAGGGCAGCCCGTCGTGGCTCATCTCCACGGCGGCCAGGGCCCCGGCCGACTCGACCGCCACGAGGAGCGCCATGCGGTCGGGCGAGGGGAGTCCGGAGATCCGTCCGCGCTGGTCGGCGTGGACTTCCACCAGTGCGTCGAGCCGATCGGTCCCCGGCGGCAGGGTGGATCGGTCGGCTTCGAAGAGCGCGGGCTGGGCGGCGGTGCCCTCTCCGAGCGGGCGCACGGGGTCGTCGGGGACCGGCAGGTCGTGCAGGCGGGCCCAGGCCGCCCCCAGCGAGTGGGGTTCGGTGTGCCGTGCCCGGTATCCCAGCAGGAGCGCCTCGGTGAGGGAGGCGTCGTGGCACCGCGATACACGCACTCCGGCCCGTACCAGGTCGGGGTAGAGGTCCTCGGTGTCCGCCCAGACCCAGCGCGGGGGTTGGCCACCGGAGTGTTCGGCTTCGCGTACCGCCGCCGCGAGGTCGCCCACCCGGCGCACCGGAGCGGGCGGGGTCCCGTCACCGAGCTCCCGCAGCCATCCTCCGCCGTCCCCGTCGGAGACCACCGCGATCCGCATGCCCCCAGTCTCCCCCCAGGCACCGACAGACGGGCGGCGCCGGGGTGCGCGTCGGGGCGGTCGGGTCCCGGGCCGACGCGTACGGACCGTGCCGGGGTCCGGGGTGCCGGGGTCCGCGCTACCTTCCGGGCCGGACGACGTTGGCGAGCGGCTCACCGGCGGCCCAGCGGGCGAGCTGGGCGTCCATGAAGGCTCGGGCGCGCGGGTAGAAGGCAGCGGAACCACCCGCCACGTGCGGGGTCAGGTACACGCCCGGCGCGTCCCACAGCGGGTGGTCGACGGGCAGCGGTTCGGGGTCGGTGACGTCCAGGGCGGCACGGACCCGGCCGTTCTGGGCGAGCAGGGCGCCGGTGTCCATGACCGGTCCCCGGCCGACGTTGACCACGAGGGCGTCGTCGCGCAGCAGCGCGAACTCGGGCGCGCCGAACAGGCCCCGCGTGTCCTCGGTGAGCGGCGTGACCAGCACGACGACGTCCGCGTCCGGCAGCAGTGCGGGCAACTCGCCGACGCCGTGCACCCCCTCTTCCGGGCGGGCCCGGCTCGCCACCCGGAGCACGTCGGTCTCGAAGGGCAGCAGGCGCCGCTCGATCGCCCGGCCGATGCTCCCGTAGCCGACGATCACCACCCGCGAGTCGGCCAGGGAGCGCTGCGGGACCGAACCCCAACGGTGCTCGCGCTGGTCGATCGCCCACCGGGGCAGGTCGCGCTGGGCGGCGAGGATGAGTGCGAGCGCGTGCTCGGCGGTGCTGGCGTCGTGCAGTCCCCGGCCGTTGCACAGGGTGACGTGGTCCGGGAGGAGCCCGAGGACCTGTTCGTACCCGGCCGAGACCAACTGGAGGACCCTCAGTTCCGGCATCCGGTCGATGATGTCGAGCCGTTCGTCCACGCCCTGGGTGGAGGGCGCGTAGGGCACCTGGTAGAAGGTGACGTCCTCCAGGCCCGCGCCGGGGGCCGGTCCTCCCGCGTAGAGGTCGACGTGGAGCGCTTCGGGGGCGTTGTCCCTGTTCTGCTCCCACTGCACCAGTGCTCGGCCGCCCATGTCGTACGTCCTCCCTCTGCTCTGCCTGCGTCAGGCGCCACACTACGGGCCCGGGCGGCCCGGGGCCCCGACGGCGACGCGCGGCGGGGTGTGTTCACCGGGTGCGTCCGAGTTCGTAGCAGGCCACGGCCGCGGCGGCGGTGACGTTGAGGGAGTCCACGTCGCGGTCGGCCATCGGGATGTGCACCCGGGAGGTGGCCCGCTCCAGCCAGCGGGAGGACAGGCCGTCGCCCTCGGTACCCAGCAGCAGGCCCACTCTGGCGTCGGCTCCGAGGCGGTCCATGGCCTCGCGCATCGGTAGCGAACCCTCGCCCGGGGTGAGCGCCATGAGGTCGAACCCGGCGTCGCGCAGCGTGTCCAGGCCGCCGTACCAGTCGTCGAGGCGGGTGTAGGGGAGGGTGAAGACAGCCCCCATCGACACCTTCACCGACCTGCGGTAGAGCGGGTCCGCGCAACGCGGGGCCAGGACCACGGCGTCCACGCCCAGCCCGGCGGCGCTGCGGAAGATCGCGCCGACGTTGGTGTGGTCGACCAGGTCCTCCAGCACGACGATGCTGCGGGCGCCGGCGAGGGTCTCGTCGAGTCCGGGGAGCGGCCTGCGGTGGTAGGCGGCTAGGGCGCCCCGGTGCAGGTCGAAACCGACCAGGCTCCGTGCGGTCTCCTCGCTCACCACGTACAGCGGCGCACCGGAGGCGGCGACCACGTCGTCCAGGGCCTCAGCGCGGCGTTCGGTGAGCAGGAAGCTGCGGGGGCTGAAGCCCGCGGTGGCCGCCCGGCGGATCACCTTGTCGCCCTCGGCCATGAACAGGCCGTGTTCGGCCTCCAGGTGGCGGCGCAGGTTGACGTCGCGGAGCCGGGTGTAGTCGGCCAGACGCGGGTCGGTGGGGTCACTGACCCTGATGGCATCCATGGTCAGCGATTATCCCGTGCCCGGTGTGGTGCAGGAACAGGGGTGGTGCCGGGACGGGTCGGGGACCCGCTCCGGGCCCTCTCGGGCGGGGCCGGTTCAGCCGAGCTGTTCGGTGACGGCGCGCAGGCGCTGCCAGCGGGCCTCCTCGCAGGAGCCCTTGCGGGAGAGCGTGGTATCGATCTCCTCGCCCTCCCAGGTGCCCTCGATCGCGGCCTCCTGGGGGCCGTACACCTTGTCGGTGCAGACCGTGCCCTCGCGGACCTCGGTGAACAGCAGGCTCCCGGGGGTGCCGGCCCCGTCCTCGCCGTCGCCGCTCCCGGCCTCGTCGGCGGTCGGGTCCTCGGCGAGCTCCTGCGCGGCCTCGGCCATCACCGCGCAGGGCTCGGGGTCCTCCGCGAGGTTCCCGGTGCAGTTCAGGGTCTGGACCCAGGCGCGGTCCCGGTCGCTGACGTGGATGCGCAGCTGGCCGACCGGGCCTGTGCCGTCGGCCTCCTCCGGCTGCTCGACGACGCTCCCGAGCACCTCCGGGCTGGCCGCGTTCGTGGTCTCGACGTCCGGCGGCGGCAGCATCGACGGCCCGACCAGCACGGCGTAGGCCGCAGCGCCGGCGCAGCAGGCTCCGGCGAGCAGCACGGTGCCGAGGCTGCCTCGGCTCCGTCGATCACTGTGCGAATGGGACATGCCATAACCCTCGGGGGTCGATTGCTCACAGGGGCCGTCCGCGGCGTGCGGCGCCCTTCTTCGTGGGGCGCCCGCCAAGCGGACGTCATGTATCGGTCAAGCGAATACCGGGGCAATGGTAGCCGGGAGTGAGTAGTGGTACTGGACGTGCACCGTAACAAAGAGATCACCGACCCCTTAGGCGAACCGCCTGTGAGCCGGAACACTCCGCCCCTTTCGCTCGCGCATTACCAGCGAGTAAGGTCCTGGTGAGGAATCGTTCGTGTGCTACGTCCGCTCGTTCGCATTCGCAGTGTGTGACGCCGTTGGCCGCACGATGGTTCACCGAACTTCCCACCGCGGGGCGCCCGGCGCAGCCCCCGCGCCGCCCCTGAAGACCGGCCCCCGGGAGGCTTCGCCCAGAGGCCGGAGACAGCCACACCCCCGGAGTGCCCGTGCCCAGTGGACGCCACCGCCTTTCCTCGCCGACCGCCGCCACCACCCGCAGGGTGGCGGGGTCGCCGCTGGGGATCACCGCGATCGTCGTCGCCCTGATCGCCCTCACAGCGATCGCCGTCCCGGTCACCATGAACGCCCTCGGCTGCGGCGACACCCGCTACCTGCGGGTGTCCGCCACCCAGAGCACGGCCACCGTCATGCGCGAGGCGGCGTCGGAGTTCAACTCCGCCGAGCACAGCTACGGCGGCGAGTGCGTGTACGCGCAGGTCGACGAGATCCCGCCGCACCGCATCCTGAACGCCCTGACCGGCAGCCGCCCCGGTGACTCCACCATCGCCCCGCACGTGTGGGTGCCGGAGTCCTCCGCCTGGGTCGAGCTGGCCCGGGTCTCCGACGGCGGCGCGCACGGCATCGAAACCGACCCGCCCTCCCTGGCCAGCTCCCCCGTCGTGCTCGCCGCTCCGCCGGACACCGAGGGGATGCCCGACCAGGACGACGCCAGCTGGAGCCTGCTGCTCCCCGGTGAACGCGACCCCGACCGCCCCGTGGTGATGGTCGACCCCAACCGGGGCGCCGACGGCATGACGGTCATGCACGCGATCCGCGAGCACCTGGGAACCGGGGACGAGGCGGACACCGCGATGACCGACTTCGTCCGCGACGTGCAGTTGGACAGCGCGTTCGGCGAGATCGACCTGACCAGCGTCTTCACCGGTTCGGCCGCCGCGAACCAACGGGTGGACCCGGTCATCGCCGTACCCGAGCAGGCGGTGGTGTCCTACAACGACCGCCGTGCGGACTCCGCGCCCCGGCTCCGGGCCCACTACGTCAGCGAGGGCACCGTCAACCTGGACTACCCGTACGTGACCACCACCGACGACTCCGTGCTCCGGTCGGCCGCCGCCGACCTGTACGAGGTCGTCCGGGGCGACACCTACCGGGAACGCATGCGCGAGCTGGGCTTCCGCGACCCGGACGGGGAGGCGTCGCCGGTGCTGGCCGGCCGGTCCGGGATCATCGCGGAACCGCCCGCCACACACGAGGACCTGACCGGCGACGCCCTGCTGGCGTCGGTCACCGACTGGAACCGGCTGTCCATGCCCAGCCGCACTCTGGTGCTGGCAGACGCCTCGGAGAACATGTCGGAGAGCCTCGACGGCGGGACCGAGCAGATCGAGGTCGCCAAGCAGGCGGCGCTCATGGGGTTGGCGATGTTCCCGGACGAGACCGACATGGGCCTGTGGCTGATGTCGGAGGAGCTCGGTGAGAACGGCCGCGAGGAGTCCGCCGACATGCACCCGCTCGGCGCGGCGGACGACGGTGACGTCACCCGGCGCCAGGAGATGATCGAGGTGGCCGAGGGGCTGGAGGTCGCGGGCGGGGGCTCACGCCTGTACGACAACGTCCTGGCCGCCTACGACCAGGTGCAGGACAACTTCCACGAGGACAAGATCAACAGCGTCATCCTGTTGACCGCCGGACAGGACGAGGGGTCCAGCGACATCTCCCACGAGGAGCTGATCGCGGCCCTGCAGGACCGCTTCGACCCGCGGCGGCCGGTCACGATGTTCGTCATCGGTTTCGGCGAGGGGGCCGACGAGCGCGAACTGGCGCAGATCGCGCGGGCCACCAGCGGTTCCTCCTTCGTGGCCGAGGACCCGGCGGAGATCGGGGACTTCTTCCTCAGCTCGATCTCGCGGCGCCTGTGCGTACCCAACTGCGACAACTGACCCGGCGGCCGACCCGATCCCCGAAGGGTCTCGATTCGATATCGGAATGGTTTTTCGGACCGACCGTTTCACCGGGATTCATTCCGAACCGGACAAGTCGGATTTCCCAGGGTGGACGGCACTCCGCGGATGATCCGGACACACCTGGCCCGATCGCCGCCGCACATCCCGGCACCCCGGGTCCCATTCACGAAGCTTGGGGTGTTGAGTACCGTTCCCACCAGTAACCCACCCGTGTTCGCCTCACTCCGGCACCGATCCGGAGGCCGAACCGGCGCGTACGGGACCACCCGTACCGCACACCCCTGTACCGACTCATCCCCCTGTACGACACCTCGTCCGTACACCACCCCGTGAGGAAAGCTGTGGGACGTCACCGCGGAAGATACGCAGAAGAACCCTCCGGCCGGAGCAGACGCCGCCGCGGCCGTGGCGGCGCCTTCGCCGCGCTGGCCGCCGCGATGGTGATCGTGGTCGGACTCGCCGTGGCGGGCGTGTACATGTTCGGACAGGGGGACGGCTGCGGCGGCTCCGACATCGAGCTGGACGTCGCGGTCAGCCCCGAGCTGGGCCCCGCGCTGGCCGACGTCGCCAGCGACTTCAACGCCGAGGAACACAAGGTCGACAACGACTGCGTGCGCGCCAACGTGCGCCAGGTCGACTCGGCCAACGTCGCCTACAAGATCACCGGGTCCGGTGCCACCATGGGCGACACCGAATCCGACGTGTGGATCCCGGACTCCTCCGTGTGGCCGCGGCTGGTCCAGAGCCAGTCCGGGGACGCCGTCATCACCGAGACCGGCACCTCCCTGGCCCGCAGCCCGCTGGTCCTGGCCGAACTGGCCGAGTTCGCCGAGGCCGACGACGGCGAGACCACCTGGATGGACGTGGTCCCCACCGCCGCCCCCGGCGAGGAGAGCGACCGCACCGTCCGCGTGGTCGACCCGGCCCGCAGCTCCAGCGGGCTCGGCACCCTCTACCTGCTGCACGGCGCGCTGGAGGAGGCAAGCCCCGACGCCGACACCTTCAACGCGCACATGACCGCCGCGCTGCAGTCCCTGCACCAGGGCGCCTCCGCCGACGAGGACGCCGCCTTCCTGGCACTGAGCGGCGGCGGTGCCGAGGCTCCGCCCGTGATGGTGATGTCGGAGCAGGCGGTGTGGCGCTACAACGCGGCCCACGCCGACGCCGAGGCCCAGCCCAGCTACCTCAGCGACGGCACCTACTTCCTCGACTACCCGTACATCGTGCGCAGCGAGGACAGCGACATCACCCGCGCCGCCGAGGTGTTCCGGACCGCGGTGCGCACCGACGAGGCCGTCCAGCGCTTCGTCGACGAGGGCTTCCGCGGCCCCGACGGCGAGGTCAACGGCTCCGTGCTGACCGAGGAGACCGGGTTCCGCACGGACGAACCCGCCGAGCTGCCCGCTCCCTCCGAGGGTTCGATCACCGAGCTGACCCGCTCCTGGAACCAGCTGAAGATGGACTCCCGGGTACTGACCATCGTCGACGTCTCCGGGTCGATGCTGGCCGAGGTGCCCGGCACCGGGCTGACCCGGATGCAGGTGGCCGGCGCCGCCTCCGCGGAGGGCCTCCAGATGTTCTCCGACAGCTCCGAGCTGGGCCTGTGGAAGTTCTCCACCAACGTCAACAACGACCTGCACTACCAGGAGATCGCCCCGATAAGGGAGCTGCAGGCCACCGACGACGCCGGGAACGCGCACCGCGACGTGATCGGCACCGCGCTGCAGGGCCTGGAGCCGCTCCCGCAGGGCGACACCGCGCTGTACGAGACCTACCTGGCCGCCTACCAGGAGATGTCGCGCACCTACCGGCCCGACCGCACCAACGTGGTCCTGATGCTCACCGACGGGGACAACGACAACCCCGGCGGGCTGGAGTTCGAGGATCTGATGTCCCAGATCGACTCCCTCGCCAGCCCGTCCCGTCCCATTCCGATCATCACGATCGCCTTCGGCCCCGACGTGCAGAACCTGGAGCCGCTCCAGGAGATCGCGGCGGCCACCGGGGGCGCGGCGTACATGACCGAGGACCCGACCGAGATCGGGGACATCTTCCTCCAGGCGTTCTCGCTGCGCATCGCCGACGACGGGACCGAGGAGGAGTAGGCACACGGCGGGCCCCGCACCGGGGTCCGCCCGCGCCGGGGTCCGGGCCCCGGCGGAGGCGGACCGACCGGGACGCGGCAGCGCGCCGCGTCCCGGTCGTCCTCGTTGCGGCCCGGGCGCTCCGCAGCGGTCCGGTGCGGTGCCCTCCTCGAAGCTTTCCGCTCGGCCCCCTCCGTCGAACGGGCGGGTCGGAACGGAAGGTGACATGAACCTATCCGCCGCCCGCGGGGCTATGGACTTCTCCACCGGGGTGGCGTACCACGGGAAGGACCTGGATCCGGGCCCCAGACGCCTTTCCCGCCCCGGATCCACAGGACCGAGACCCGGTGCGGCCGGATTGGGGAGTGCCATGGCGAAGGCGTGGATGCCCGGTGCCGAGAGGATCGAAGGAGGGGCCGTCCGAACAGCCACCGGGGGCGGCGCCCCGCGCGCCGTCTGGACGGTGACCGGGTCGGACCCGAACACGTGGTCGGCGCGGGAGGAGGCGCACCGGCTGGTCCACAAGGGGGAAAGCGTCCACCTGGTGTGGAACCCGCTGACCGGTGCCGTGGCGCAGACCCTGGCGGCCACCCGGCGGAGCGGACTCGCCCTGGGCAGCACCTCCCGGCACGGCCTGTGCCTGGAGCACGGTGACGAGGGCCGGGTCTGCCTGGTGGTCGCCGTGGTCGCCACCGAGGAGGAACCGTTCACCGGCGGCCCCCTCGTCGGGCTGGCCCCGATCGTGGACTGGCTGGAGTCGTGGGGTGTGTCCAGGAACTGGCCGGCCGGACCGCCCGGTGTTCGGGACGAGCGTTCCCCCTCCCCGGAGGAAACGGTCAGGGTGTGGTCCCGGGGCGGCCACTTCGGCCACGGCCAGGTTCCGGGTTCCCTGTCGACCGCGCCCGGCCGGGTGGCACCGGAGCGGGTGCTGGCCGCCGGTCTGCACGGGACGGTTCCGGCCGCGAGACCCCCTCAGTTATCACGGAAACACCCCGGTCACCAACCCTCCGTAACCACATAAGCACCCAAGCAGAGGGAGAAAAGCACCAAAACCCCACCATCACGAAGAATCGGATACCACTGGTTAAGTACAGCTCCAAAACCCCTTAGTCTGTCGCCCATGGGTGGATCTATCGAGCCGGGTTGGTACGCCGACCCGCAGGGCGACGCGCAGACGCTCAGATGGTGGAACGGTGACGAGTGGACGAGGCATACCCGTTCGCTGAGCGAACTCCAGGGCGGCGCCGACGGCTCCGACGAGGAAGCCGCCACCACCGACCTGGGCGACCAGAACAGGGACGGCTCCCCGCCTCCCGACGATGACGAGGAAGAGACGGTCCGCCTGGGCTCCTCCTCGCCGTCAGCACCCATCGACGACGAACCCAGCACCATGCGGATCAGCCCCTCCGGGGAGCAGACCTCCGCCCCCTCGCAGCCCTCGTCCTCCACCCCCACCCCCGGCGACGACGAGCCCAGCACCATGCGGATCGACCCGTCCTGGGCCCGGCAGGCCTCGGAGCCGGACAACGCGGCCGGTCCCCCCGCGGCACCGGTCGACGACGGGCCCAGCACCATGCGGATCAGCCCGTCCTGGCGCCAGGACCCGGGCGACGAGGAGCCGACCGCCGACCTCAGCGACGACGAGGAGACCGCGGACCTGGGCGGCGGCCCCGGCGCCACGATGCGGGTCAGCCCCTCCGACCTGCCCGGTGCGGGCGACGACACGCCCGATACCGACGACGAGGTCCCCACGGCCAACCTGGCCGACGAGGGCATCGGCGACACACCCCGCACCGCCGTCTTCGATCCCGGCAGCATCGGTGACACCCCGCGTACCGCCGTGTTCAACCCCGGCGACGACCAGCCCGGCGGGCCCGGCGGCACCGCCGTCTTCGACCCCAACGACCCGGCGTTCTCGGGCGGTGCGGGCGAGGACGACGGCAAGGGCGGCAAGTTCAACAAGTTCCTCGGCAACCTCAAAGAGGGTTGGTCGGACCTGTCCGAGGAGCGCAAGGAACAGCGCCGTCAGGCCGAGGCGGAGGCCGCCCAGAAGCGCGAGGAGGAGCAGGGCCGCCGGGAGGCCGAGGCCAAGCAGCAGGCTGAAGAGGCCCAGCGGCGAGCCGAGGAGGAGCGCAAGCGGGCTGAGGAGGCCCAGCAGAACGCCCCCGCCGCCCCCGAGCAGCCCCAGGCCGACACCCCGCAGTCCGCGGGTGTCCCGCCCGCCGGGTGGACCCCGCAGAACCCGGGCCAGCCCCAGCCCCCGTCCGGCCCGAACCAGCCCCCGTCGGGTGCCAACCAGGCTCCGTCGGGCGCACAGCCCGGCCACGGCCCCGCCGTACCCCCGGGCGGCCCGGCCCAGGGAGGTTTCCCGGGCCAGCAGCCGCCGTCCGGAGCACAGCACCCGCCGTCGGGACCGAACCAGCCGCCCTCCGGTGCCCAGTACGGCTACCAGCAGGGTTACCCGCCGCCCGGACAGCCGCACCAGCAGTTCGGACCGCCGCCCGGCGGCTTCCCGCCGCAGCAGCAGATGGGCCACCGGCCCCCGATGCCCCCGCAGGGTCCGCCGCCCGGTCAGTGGGGCCCGCCCGGCGGTCCCGGACCGCGTCCCGGCCAGCCGCACATGGGCGGCCCTCCCGGAGGTCCTCCGCCCGGCGGCCCCGGCCGTCCGCCGCAGGGCCCCATGGGCGGCCCTCCCGGCGGACCGCACCCCGGCGCCCCCCAGTGGGGCCCGCACGGCGGTCCCGGGCAGAACCCGTACGGGCCGCCGCCCCAGCAGCCGCCCAAACCGCCCAAGAAGAAGCGCGGTTGCGGCTGCGGCTGCTTCTTCCTGGTGCTGATCATTCTGGTTCTGCTGGCGCTGGCCTACCTCCAGTTCTGGGACGTGTGGGACTGGATGTACGACATCTTCGACGTCGGTGAGCCGCAGGGCGTGTCAGACCCCTACGTCTGGGACTGACCCGGTAGCGAGCAACGATGAGGGGCGGCGGGCCGAGGGCCCGCCGCCCCCTTCGCGTCTCCGGGCCGGTCCGCCCAGCCTCTAAGCTGACCGGTATGAATGACAGTTTGGTGTGGATCGACTGCGAGATGACAGGCCTCGACTTCGAGAACGACGCACTTATCGAGGTGGCCTGTCTGATCACCGACGGGGACCTGAACATCCTCGACGAGGGTGTGGACGTCGTGATCAAGCCGCCGCAGGAGGCCCTGGACCGGATGGGCGACTTCGTCCGGGACATGCACACCACCTCGGGGCTCCTGGAGGAGCTGGACAAGGGCGTGACCCTGGAGGAGGCCGAGGACCGCGTCCTCGAACACATCCGCCAGTACGTGACCGAACCGCGCAAGGCGCCCCTGTGCGGCAACTCCATCGCCACGGACCGCACCTTCCTGGCACGCGACATGCGCCGGATCGACGATTTCCTGCACTACCGGATGGTGGACGTCTCCTCGATCAAGGAGCTCCTGCGCCGCTGGCACCCGCGTGTCTACTACGCCAGCCCGGAGAAGAAGGGCGGTCACCGCGCCCTCGCCGACATCACCGAGAGCATCCGTGAGCTGCGGTACTTCCGCGCCGCGGCGTTCGTCCCCGAACCCGGACCGAGCTCGGCCACGGCCCGCGCCATCGCCGCCGAGGTGGTCGACGGGGGCACCGGTCTGACCGCACGTGACGCGGCTCTCGCCAAGACAGACCCGGAAAACTGATCGAAGCACTCCTCGGAGTCCGCTAAGCTTTCATACGTACGCAGGGCCGAGAGGCCAGGCGGACGTGGTGGGTGTAGCTCAGCCGGTAGAGCACTTGGTTGTGGTCCAAGAAGTCGCGGGTTCAAGTCCCGTCACTCACCCCAGAGCCGGAAGGCCCCGATCCAGCGGATCGGGGCCTTCCGCGTGTTCGGACCCGTCGGGTCCAAGGATCAAGTGGTCGGCAGGCTCAGCCAGGTGCGCACCGCAGCGGCCAGGTCATCGAACTCCCCCGGTGCTTCCGCAACCGTGGTGTGTGCACTGACGGCGTCAACCCGCTCCGGACCGTGGAACAGGTACGGGCGCACCCCGCGCACGCCATCGTTGTCCACGCACCACCCCTGCTGCTCCGAGGGGTGCGGCCGTCGGGGTCGCGGAACCGGCACCGGCCCGGGACCAGGCTTGGGCTCGTTTCCAACGGCCCCGAGAACGTCCGGCCTCCTACACCGCGCCTCGTGCGAGGAGCCGGGGATGGCCCTGGGGGTCGCGCGGCGCTCCAGCACCAACCAGCCTTCGTCCCTGGGACGGTCGATGTTACGGCGCGGTGCGACTTCGAGCGGGCTGCACAGCACAGCGGCCAGGACCGCGCCGAACAGCCACCGCACGCGCTGTCCCCAGCCCCGCACGGGTTTGCGGTGCCTGCCAGTAGGCTTCTCCACGGATCTCCTCCTGCTCATTCAGGTGGGGATTTCAGCCCCGGCCCGGTGTTTGCCGCACCGTGTCGGGGCGCCTCCACTTCTGGGTCCTGCTTCATTGCTCGGCAGGGGCGGGTGTCTCTGGCCCTGAGGTTGCACACCGCCCGAGACTGCGCTTCCCGCCCGCACCACGCAGGGCATACGGCCCTGGATCCCCGCTGGACACGCCGTTCCCGCGAGGGGTGGTCGATGTTCGCTTGGGTGAGCAAGGTGCTTCAACCCCTGTCGGCCACAACCCGATCGCGGGTTTTCAGGCGGCCATCCGGGTTCGCCCGGATCGGTCGAAAGCAGCACGAACCATCAACCCGCCGTCGGGCTCGCGGGTGAAGTCCCAGTACAGGGCCATCGCGTCCACCAGGGCCAGGCCGTACCCGCCCTCGACGAGCAACCCATCAGCCCCGCACTCCCCCGGCACCGGGCAGACCTCAGGCACGGTCGCCTCCGCGCCGGGGCGAGGTCCGCCGTCAGTCACTCGGAGCAGGAACAGGCGTCGGCGTCGCTCGATCTCGATACGCACCCGCCCACCGGGCAGCCCCGAAGCGGTGTGCTTCAACGCGTTGGTGTGCAGTTCCGAGAGCGAGACCAGTAGCGGGTCCGCGCAGGCGGGGGTGGTGCGGGACACGTGGGTGGCCCAGCTACGGGCAGCCTTGAGATGCCAGAGCTGATGCCCGCACTCCAGAGAACCCCGGGCCGGATCCGTGCAGCGAATCCGCCGGGGCAGGTCGAGGGGCGGCCGAGTGGCAGTCATGGAATCCACCGGTTCCTTTCATCGTCGCGCTGATGGCTGCGGGCCCGCGACAGAAAGGATGTGGCCTGGGGCGATGGCGTGTGAAGGCTGCTCGGAGAGCTCACGAATCTTCCAAGGACGTCTGGAATTCTCTGGAACCCCCCACGGGCCGTCGCCCGCTGTGTTCCTATGGCTACATGCACACAGACGAACGGGATCTGAAGGCATTCGGGCGGGAACTGCGCAGGTTGCGCGTGGAAGCAGAGCTGACCCAGCAGGCCCTGGCACGAAGGATCAGCCAGCGCGGCACGACCATCAGCGATTCACACCTGTCCGACGTCGAGAACGGCCGAGCCATGGCGCGGCCCTGGTTGAGGAAGTTCCTGGACGAGGTCTTGGAGAGCGATGGGAGGCTGGACAAGCTCTGGGAGGAGCTCACGGGCTCCGGTCGCCAGGTGTGGCTGCACGAGGTCACCAAACGAACCCACGCTGCCGACGCCCTGTTCGAGTACCAGCCTCTGGTGTTCCCTGGTTATCTCCAAACGCAGGAGTACTCGTACGCACTCATCCGATATGGGGCACCGTGGCTTTCCCAGGAGCAGGTCCTTGCCCTCGCCAAGGAGAGGAACGACCGGGCGAAGCGCATGGCAGAGGCTACGGCTCCGGTGATCTGGCTGATCATCGACCAAAGCGTGCTCTGGCGACGCTACGGCTCCCCGCAGGTACAAAAAGAGCAGTTGGCGTATGTAGCCCATCAGATCGAGCGTGAACGGGTCACCGTGCAGATGCTTCCGATCCGGGCACAACGGCACGCGGGGACGTCGGGGCCGAGGCGGATCATCACCACGGCGGACGAACCCGAGGTGGTGTACATGGAATCCGCTGAGGAGGGTCGCATCATCTCCGGCTCAGCGGACATCAACCGGAGCCGTATGGTGTTCACTGCTCTACAGGGAGCCGCCAGGGACCCACAGGAAACACTGCAGGCCATCTACGACGAGATGAAGGCGATTGACAATGAGTGACTGGCACAAGAGCAGCTACAGCGGTGGAACCAACGAGTGCGTCGAAGCCCGGGAGCACGAGACCGGAGCCGACGTGCGCGACACCCAGAACAGAGAGTTGGGCTACCTCTCCTTCACCCGCGCGGAGTGGAACGCCTTCGTCGAGACCACTCTCCACAGCCACCGGTAATCCTTACGCGACGACCTCGCCGCTCTCCAGATAGAGCGTGGTCCCCTCACGACGTGCACGGTCCCCTTGAGCGATCCTTCGAGCAAGCCGGGGAATCGTCACCGTCTCTGCTGAGGACACACCGTGAAACTCATACCCGGCCAGTTCGGCCGGGTCGAGAACAACCTGGTCCAGCCACTGCCGGCCGAGCACCCCTCCATCGAAGACAAACAGCTGTTTGTCTCCTTCAGAGGGGTTGGGCGCCCAGTCCACGACCAGAAGTCGACCGATCGGCGGGGTGATCCCCAGTTCTTCCTTCACCTCACGCGCCGCGGCTTGGGTCGGTGTCTCCCCGTGCTCGATATAGCCGCCGGGGATGTCCAGGTAGTCCTTGTAAGTGGGGACCACCATCATCACTTGTCCCTGTTCATCGAAGAACAAGGCACCAGCAGCGACTCGGGGGCGGGCGAAGGATTCCGTGGGATCTGAGGCCATGCTCCGACACTAACGGCCTCGGAATCAGAAAATCCCCACTCGCTGCGCCAAATCCGCCAGTCTCCGGTCCCGCCTACCAGACTTGGTCCGCATCATGCGTCCCACGATCTGATGGCTCATCACGTGCTGGTGGACTTGGGAGGCGGCCAACCTTTCCGCCTCCAGCATGTGCTCGACGGCTGACGGAATCTCGTTGACGTCAGTGAACGCCCCTGCCATGTCGAAGAGGTGACGTACCCGCCTCTCCCGTGGCAATGCCACGGTATTGACACCGACCCCCAGCTCGAGGGCAGCACGAGGATCTCCCAGGCTGGCAGCAACGGTCACTCTGTGCAGGGCCACGTTGGTCGGACCGAACGCCGTCCACAGGTGGTTCGCGTCTCGCCCTAGCTGAAAGGCAATGCGCTCGGCCTCGTCCAGATATTCGGCTGCACTGGCGCGATCCCCGTTGCGTGCCGCCGCCACGGCTCCCGGCAACAACAGGGTGCCGTAGACGGACAACAGGCGCGCGGTACTGAGACGACCACCCTGTTGTCGCCGCAGGTAAGAGGCGGCTTCCCCTGTCAGCGCGACGGCCGTCTCGTGTTGACCTCGTGAGTGGAGGGAGTGCACCCCCGAACGCATCAGGGAACCCTGCAGAGCCAAGTCGTCGCAGTCGAAGGCTGCCTTCATCCCTCTGTCTGTCGCGATCCAAGCCAGGTCAGGTTCTCCAACCTTGGTGAGGATCATCGCGCACGCTTGGCATGCCACCGCGAGTAGAGCTCCGGCGCGCCGTCTCTGTCCTCCCTCGTAGGCACGTACCGCAGTCTGGGCCTGGGAGAGAAGGTCGGGAAGCCTACGCAGCACGCGGTCGTAGTCGGATGCCTGGTAGGCATTCATAACAGTTTCCACTTGGTTGCGAAGGAAGCGTAGATCTGGCTGCCCTTCCTTGTTCGCCGCGAATGGAAACCCCGGCATGAGCTGCCGGTAGTCCATCAGTGTCGATCGAATATTCGCGACATGTGCATGCTGATTTTCATGATGGCCCTGGTTCGGATGTTCTCCGACCAGCACGGAAACCGGGACATCGAGAGCATCAGCCAGTGACCGGATCACCGAAAGCCGATCCAAAGGTGCACGGTCGTTCTCGACCTTGCCCAACCAGTCGGCCGTTCGCCCGACCAAGCCGGCTAGCACCTCCTGTGAGAGGCCACGCCGAAGCCGGTGCCAGGCGACCCGCTGACCAGGGCTGAGCTGAGGGGAACACGGAGGCATGGGGACTCTTCCTGGACACCCCGGATTTTTTCTCCGGGTCATGAGGAGGATCTGACCTTAACTTCCTAAGACCAGCCTTCCCGCGAGAAAGGTCGAGGCAACTCCATTTCCGGCCTTCCTTGAGCTTGTTCACGATCATGATCAAAAAGGAGCCAGCCCATGCGCATCACTTGCCATGAAGAGATGCTTTTTCCCGTAGGGAGCACCAGCTTCAACGTGGTCGAACGCAAGGGCGTCGGCCACCCGGACTCGCTCGCCGACCTCATCGCGGAGGAGTTCTCTCGCCGCTACTCGCTTCACGGACTTGACCGCTTCGGCGCGGTCCCGAACCACTGGGTGGACAAGGTTGCTCTGATCGGCGCTGAAGCAGAGGTCGCCTTCGGCGGCTACACGATCCACAAGCCCATCAGCGCCTACCTGTTCGGCAAAGTGACGCGAGCGGTGGGCACCGAGGCCCTCCCCATCGAGGACCTCTTCAGAGCAACGGTCGAAAGCGTGCTGGTGGAAGCGACCGGTTGCGACCAGATCATCGGCTCCGTGCGCAGCTTCGTGGAGAACACCGCGGGTGTCGGAGTAGACCACCCCGCTTCCTTCTACCGCCCCTCGGCTGGTAGCGGGTGCCGTATCGCTTCGGTGGGCGCTCTGGCCAATGACACAGCCTTCTGTAGCGCCTACTCGCCGGCTGATCCTCTGGACGTCTTGGCGATCGACGTGGAGAACCACGTCAACAGTCCTTCCTTCAGGAATGCGCTCAGCGGCCTGGGTTCCGACGTCAAAGTGATGTTGACCAGGGCGGCGGACGTCCTGGAGGCGACGGTCTGCTTGCCGGTGTATCCCCGTGCGGTCGGCTCGCACCGTGAGTACACGGCCCTGATCGCCGAAGCGTACGAGCGCCTTGACAGCTTCGTCAACGAACACCCGGCCGTGCGACAGCGTCCGTGGCTCACGCGGCTGAGCGTCAACACCAAGGACCACGGCAGCGGCGCCTATCTTGCGCCGTTCGGCACCTCCTTGGGCAAGGGCGACTGCGGACTCGTCGGACGCGGCAACAAGGCCAACGGAGTGATCTCCGCCAGTGGCGGCGCGGGGGTCGAGGCCCTGGCCGGCAAGAACCCGGTGCACCACACCGGAAAGCTGTACACGCTCGCCTCCGCGCGCCTGGCAGACCGTATCCACGCCAAGCTCGGCCTGCCCAACGAGGTCGTGCTGGTGTCGCGCAACGGTGACCGCCTGGACCAGCCGTCGTTCGTCGGTGTCCGGCTCGCACGGCGAGGTAACCGCCTCGACCGCAGCGCCGTCGAGGAGTTGACCGCCCAGACCCTGGCCGAACTTCCCCTGCTCTCCGAGCGCCTACTCGCCCTGTCCCCGATCGACCGTTTCCGAGACCCGTCCCTGGTACTGGAGGTGTGAGGCGATGACGAACTCCGATCTAGCCGACCGCAGCGTCGTCCTCGTCACCCTGGATTCCTGCCGGTACGACGTCGCGGCGAGCGCGCACACCCCGAACCTGGCAAAGCTCGGTCCGCTACTGCGAGCTGAGAGCCCGGGGACCTACACGCTCCCCACCCACGCCGCACTGTTCAACGGCTACCTGCCCCGGCCGGCCTCGGGCCCCTTCCCTCTCGGTGGGCGCGGCGTGGACGCGATCTGGCGTTCAGCGGCGGCCCGGCCCTCCAAACGGTCCTCCGCTATCCCTTTCGGTGGCCCCACCTTGATGGCTCACTACGCCGAGAGGGGTTACAGGGTGCTCGGGGCGGGCGGTGTGACCTTCTTCGACGCCTCCGAGCCCGCGAACAGTCTGCCGGGCCTGTTCCCGGAGTTCCTCTACTTCGGCCGTCCCGCACGATCGGCTGCCACTGCGGAAACCCGAATCACCGATCGCGAGGAGCAACTGCCGCTGGCCCACACCCGCAAGCTCGCGGAGCTGTGTCTGGAGGCCGAACGGTTCTTCCTCTTCGTCAACTGCCCCAGCACGCACATCCCTTACACGACGCCGTGGAGCCCCCTCACTGACCGCAGCAGGGAACTCCTCCGACGCCTCTACCTGTTGCATGACGGCCGAGCGATCGGCTCAGGAGAGGACGCCTTGGAGGACCGGGACGTCCAGGCGCTACTGCAGATGCAGAGGCATGCTCTGGAGTGGGCTGATTCCCGTCTGGGTGACCTGTTCTCACGGCTGGGTGCACGGCGCCCCTTGGTCGTGGTGTGCGCCGATCACGGCGAGGAGTTCGGGGAAGGCGGCAGGTTCGGGCACGGTCATCCGCACCCGATGGTCTCCACCGTGCCCCTGTGGTGCGGCCTGCTGGGCGAAGGGTGACCGACGTGGCCTTCGACCCGTGGTTCACACATCCAGCGATAGCCCATGCGGCCTCAAAGGAAATCCGCACACGCCTGGGCATTTCTCCCAACCACACTTCGTTCCGCGCCGGGGTGCTGCGCACCCACCTGCTCACTGCCCTGTTCGCGCACAACGCCGCACGACACCTCGGCTTTCAGGCACACGTGGCCATCCGCTGGGACGACAGCGACAGCCGACGCAGCCGAAACGAACACCGGCAGCACCTGCTCAACGAGCTCACTCAGGTCGCGCAAATACCGATCCAGGATGAGAAGAACGCCTTACGGCAGAGCCAGCGTGGTGACCGTTACGGCGAGGCCCTGCGGAAGTTGGAAGCACTACGGCTCCTGGTGACGGAGCGGGGACTCCCCTGCCTGGACGTGGCCGCTGTCGATCGGTCCATGAAGGCAGAAGGGGTCTGCCCCGAGTCCCTGACCGCCTACACGTCCATGAACGCCCCCGTCCCCCGCGCTCCCGCCCAGAACATGGTGCCCCTCATGCGCGGTGACGGCCGTGCCCTGTGGCACCTGGCCACGGTGGTGGACGACATCGACAACCGGACTAACCTCGTCGTCCGGGGAGCTGACAAGCGGGACGCCACACCCATCCAGGTCCGCTTGTACTGGGCTCTCAGCGGCGGGCGGACTCCTCCGTCCCACCTGTTCCTGCCCAAGCTGCTGGAGCCGGGACCTTCGGCACCACGGGTCGTCGGCCTCCTCAGACGAGGTGTTCGCCCTTCGGCTCTGCGGTGCTTCCTGGCTCAGCCGTACCTGGTCAACTCAACGAAGCCCATGGGAAGAACAGGTTTCTCCGCCTTGGTGGATCAGCTGTGTTCAGCTCTTCCGTTGCTCGGCGACGCCTTTCTGGACGAAGGGCACCTACACTCCCTGGACCGAAGAATCTCGGCAGCTCTCGACCCGAAGGAATCCCAGCAAGAGCTACGCGCCTACCACCCGGGCGCCCCCGCGCACGTCATCGCCTGGGTCACCCGCCACTACCCGAGGCCGCTGCTCCAGCAGAGCCGACTATGCCGGGCACTCACCGACACGGCTATCGACTACGAAGAGCCCCCGAAACAGGCCGAAGAGGCTGCGCGGTGGCTGGAAGCCTGGTCTCGTGGCAGCGCGAAGGGCCCGGTTCCACATCCGGTTCGCTGGGTACTCACCGGACAGCGGAGCGGGCCCCGAGCCTCAGAACTCCTGAAAGTCCTTCCTTCTCGCTTGGTAGCCGCGCGCCTGGGTGCGGCTCGTCAGGCGTTGAGCCGCTCCAACGCCGCACGCAGGCGCTCCAGCGTGCGCTCCCTGCCCAGCAGTTCCAGCGACTCGAAGAGCGGCAGCCCGACCGTGCGGCCGGTCACCGCTACCCGAACCGGCGCCTGAGCCTTGCCGAGCTTGAGCCCTTGGGCGGCCCCGGCCTGTTCAAGGGCTCCCTTGAGAGACTCGGGTTCCCAGTCCAAGGACTCGTCCGAGTAGGTGGCGATCGCAGCGGTGAGCATCTCCGCGCCGATACCGGGCTTCATGGCCTTGGCCCAGCTCTTGTCGTCGAAGACGGGCGAGTCCAGGAACAGGAAGTCGACGTTGGGCACGACCTCACTGAGCACCGCCACCCGGCTCTGCGCCAGCGGAGCGATCCGCGCGAACACATCCGCGTCGAAGTCCTCCGGCCGCCACGGAACCCCCTCGCCCTCCAGGTAGGGGGCGCAGCGCTTGACGAACTCGTCCACCTCCAGGGCGCGGATGTAGTCGCCGTTGAAGGCCCGCAGCTTCTTCTCGTCGAAGAACGCCGGCGAGGAGTTGACGTCGGCCAGATCGAAGAGCGGGATCATCTCCTCGATCGGCATGATCTCCCGATCCTCACCCGGTGCCCAGCCCAGCAGCATCAGGTAGTTGACCATGGTCTCTGGCAGGAAGCCCTCGGCCTGGTAGGACTCCATCGCGACCTTGTCACGCCGCTTGGACAGCTTCTGGCGCTTGTCGTTCACCAGCACGGGGGCGTGCGCCCACACCGGCGGGGTGTGCCCCAGCGCCTGCCACAGCAACTGCTGCTTGGGGGTGTTGGACAGGTGCTCCTCGCCCCGAATGACGTGCGTGATGCCCATCTCGACATCGTCCACCACGTTGGCCAGGACGAACAAGGCCGTGCCGTCACCTCGGGCGATGACGAAGTCCTCCAAGGCCTCATGCGGAAACTCCACCCGGCCCCGGATCTGGTCCTCGACCACGGTCGGACCACCCTCGGGGATGCGGAAGCGCAGAGCCCGCCCCGGCCCGGCTTCCAGGCCGCGGTCCCGGCAGAATCCGTCGTATCCCAGGTTGGGGTTGTCCCGGCGGGCCTGGACCTGCTCGCGTTTGCAGTCGCAGTAGTAGGCCAGCCCTTCCTTCAACAGGCGCTGGGCGGCCTCGGTGTGCTGGTCGGCGTGCTCGGTCTGGGAGTAGGGGCCCTCGTACTGGGTGGAGTCCACGCCCAGCCAGGCCATCGCGGCCAGGATGCCCTCGGTCCACTCGGGGCGGGAGCGGGCGGCGTCGGTGTCCTCGATCCGCAGCACCATGGTGCCGCCGGATTGTTGTGCGACCACCCAGTTCAGCAGCAGGGACCGGGCGTTGCCCACGTGGAACATGCCGGTCGGGGACGGTGCGAACCTGGTGCGAATCGAGGTGTCAGTCACCCCACAGAGCCTAGCGCGATCCACTGCTGTACCGGGGCAGGATAACGATGGTCCGAAGCATCCGAAGTCGCGATCAGTGAGTTCGCCGGACACGACCCCGTACAGCTCAGTTCCCCTGTTTACTTCACGGGTACCAAACCCACACGCCTTCGAAAGCGAGCCCTTCCGTGTCCGACACCCCTTACATCCCGCGCACGTACCCCGTCTCGGTCAAGGGCGTCGTCATCCGTGACAACAGAGTGCTGCTGTTGCGCAACGAGCGCAATGAGTGGGAGCTGCCCGGCGGCAAGATCGAGATCGGCGAGACCCCCGAGGGGTGCCTGGCCCGGGAGGTCGAGGAGGAGACGGGCTGGCCGGTGCGGGTGGTCGAGATCCTCGACTCGTGGATTTACCACATCACGCAGGTGGACCGGCACGTCTTCATCGTCACCTACGGGTGCCGCGTCGACTCCCACGCCCCGGTTGTGGTCTCCAGCGAACACAAGGAGGCCGGGCTATTCACCGAAGCCCAGGTCCCCGACCTGCCGATGCCGGAAGGCTACAAGCGGTCGGCCCTGGCCTGGTTCTCCCGATCCCGGGCTTGAACACCGCGCCCGCCGTCCGTTGGCTCTGGCTACTGCCCGAGGCACGCCAGGTCCTGGAGGCGCGGGAGCTGGCGGTGATCCTCCGCTGCTACCGAAAGCTGACCGGTTTGTCCCAATCGGCAATGGGCGAGCTCCTGGGATACAACCCCTCCTACGTCTCCCTGCTGGAGCGGCGACAGCGCACCATCAACGACCGTCAAGGGCTGTCGCCCGCCAGCCGGGCCCTGGCCATCCCACCGCACGCCCTGGAAATCACGGCCGAGGAGGACGCCGACTTCCTCGCCGCGCTCCAGTTCGGGGAGTCGACCGAGCGACTCGCAGCAATCGCACGGCAGGCCGGACGCGCTGTTAAGGCAGTCGAGGAGCTGTGGCCACTGGTGGCCCGGCTGGAGGCCCGTCTGAGGGAGGAGCGGGTCGACTACGGCAGGCCCGTGCGCGAGCGACCCTCAGCACTTCGTTAGGGCATGCGCTGGCGGAGGAACGGCTGTACCTCGCTGCGTCCTGGACAGGCCGGGCCACTCGGCTCGCGCGGCATCTGGACGACGGTGCCTTCCTCGGACACGTGCTGCGGATGCACGGCAACGAACTAAGGAAGGCGGGTCGCGGCGGGGCCGCCATCGCGCGGCTGACCGAGGCAGCCGAGCTCTCCCGCAACGGCCAGGAACGCGGCCAGACCCTGATCCTCCTCGCCCGCGCGGCGGGAGAACAAGGAAACGCGGTCCTGCTTGACGACTCCGTAACCGCCGCCGAGCGATTGATGGACACGGCGGGGCCCAGCGGGATCCTCTTCGCCCCCTTCTCCCTGCGAGAGGTACATATGAGGGGCCTGATGGGAATCGGACGCGCGGCCATGGCAGCGGGACTGGCTCAGTCACGTCCAGGATCGGGGGAAGCTCCGGCACCTCAGTGGGCGGCCATCGAGGCGGTCACCTCGGCCGACACCTTGTCGGCTGCGGGGGACCTCTGCAGCGCACACGCTCTGTACGACAAAGCGCTGTCGCTCGCCGTGCGCCACAGGCTGCCGCACCAGGTTCAACGCGTCGTAAGAAGCGCGGGAACGGTCGGGCTCGAGGAGATCCAAGCCGAAGCCATAGCGCGCCTTCGTGATCTTGGGCAACACCGCACACCTGCTGATTCCCTCACCATCTGACATGGAACGGAGGGTTCAAGCAGCGTTGCCCCCACAGCGAACAGAAATCGCGGCTGGCTGACGGCCACACCAGAGCCCTCTCACACCTGGCTCAGAGCAGGCGTCCTCAGAGCGGGGACGAGGGTCGTCGCTTGATGGCATGCTTCTGTTGGAGGATATGGGCTCCCCGAGCCCATCCCCGTTCACACGTTCGAGACAGTAGCAACGTCGGCGCAGACATATGCCGGGAGTCGACGCGCGACAGATAGAAGGAAACCAGTGGCCCTCAAGAAGTCGGATCTCTACAGCTCGCTCTGGAAGAGCTGTGACGAGCTTCGCGGCGGCATGGACGCCAGCCAGTACAAGGACTACATCCTGACACTGCTGTTCGTGAAGTACGTGACGGACAAGGCCAAGGCCGAGCCAGACGCCCTGATCGAGGTGCCCCCGCGCGGCTCCTTCGACGACATCGTCGCGCTCAAGGGCGACAAGGAGATCGGCGACAAGATCAACAAGATCATCGCCAGGCTCGCCGAGGCCAACCAGCTGGTGACGGTCTTCGACGCCGCCAACTTCAACGACGAGGAGAAGCTCGGCAAGGGCCAGGAGATGCAGGACCGCCTCTCCAAACTCGTGGCGATCTTCGCTGACCTGGACTTCCGGGGCAGCCGCGCTGGGGGAGACGACCTGCTCGGGGACGCCTACGAGTACCTGATGCGGCACTTCGCCACCGAGTCCGGCAAGTCCAAGGGCCAGTTCTACACCCCGGCCGAGGTCTCGCGCGTCCTGGCCAAGATCGTCGGCATCGGGCCGGACACCGCGCAGGACGATACGGTCTATGACCCCACCTGCGGCTCAGGATCGCTGCTACTCAAAGTGGCCGAGGAGGCGCCGCGAGGCATCAGCATCTACGGCCAGGAGAAGGACAACGCCACCTGGGCGTTGGCCAAGATGAACATGATCCTCCACAGCAACGAGGACGCGGGGATCTACAAGGGTGACACGATCACCAGCCCTCACTTCACTAACGGTGACCGGCTAGATACCTTCGACTTCGCCGTCGCCAACCCGCCGTTCTCTATCAAGTCGTGGAGCAACGGCCTGGAGAACGACTACGGCCGGTTCGAGTTCGGTCGCCCGCCGGAGAAGAACGGCGATTACGCCTTCCTCCTACACATTCTCAAGTCCCTCAAGAGCAACGGCAAGGCGGCGGTCATCCTTCCGCACGGCGTGCTCTTCCGCGCTAACGCCGAAGCCGTCATCCGCAAGGAGCTCCTGCGTCGCGGCTACATCAAGGGCATCATCGGCCTGCCGGCCAACCTCTTCTATGGCACCGGCATCCCAGCCTGCATCGTGGTCCTCGACAAGGAGAATGCCCAGGCGCGGACTGGCGTGTTCATGATCGACGCCTCCAAGGGGTTCATCAAGGACGGCAACAAGAACCGCCTCCGCAACCAGGACATCCACAAGGTCGTCGACGTTTTCAACAAGCGGACCGAGGTCGAGCGCTACTCGCGCATGGTGCCGCTCCACGAGATCGCCGATCCAAAGAATGACTACAATCTCAACATCCCGCGTTACATCGATTCCTCCGAGCCGGAGGACATCCAGGACCTCGGCGCCCACCTGCGCGGCGGCATCCCGAACCGCGACCTGGACGCGCTCAACAGGTATTGGGGGGCGTTTCCGAGCCTTCGCGGCACGCTCTTCAAGCCGAACCGCCCCGGCTACAGCGACCTGGCGGTCGATGTGGGCGAGGTGCAACAGACCATTCTGGACTTCGACGAGTTCCAGAAGTTCGCCGCCGAGGTGCGCGGGCAAGTGGCGAGCTGGTTCGCCGACCACCGGCCGATCCTTCAGGCGCTGAACGCCGACACCGTCCCCAAGAACCTGATCTCCCACATCAGCGAGGACCTGCTGGCCCGGTTCAAGGACACCCCTCTGCTCGACGAGTACGACGTGTACGAGCAACTCATGACGTACTGGCATGGCGTCATGCACGATGACGTCTTCCTCGTCATGAACGAGGGATGGCGGGATGCTGCCATGCCCCGCCAGGCCATCGAGGACAAGGAGCGCAAGCTATCCGAGTCACCAGACCTGGTTGTTGGTTCGGGGCGCAAGGCCGTCAAGTACAAGATGGACCTCATCCCCCCCGCGCTCGTCATCGCCCGGTACTTCACCGACGAGCAGGCTGAAGTGAACAGGTTGAACACGGTGGTTGAGGAAGCCAGCCGCGCCGTCGAGGAGTATACCGAGGAGCACGTAGTCGAGGACGGGCTTCTCGCCGAGGCGATGGATGATGGCAAGATCTCCAAGGCCCTGGCTACGGCCCAGCTCAAGGTGGCACGGCACGAGAAGGCCGACCCCGAGGAGATCGAGGCGCTCCAGCATGTGGTCAAGCTGTACAACGAGGAAGCCCAGGCCAAGAAGACCGCGAAGGAGGCCCAGGCCGCCCTCGACCTGGCGATCCTGAAGAAGTACGGCGACCTCAACCTGCCCGATATCAAGCAACTCGTACTCGACGACAAGTGGGCGGCCACGCTCCGCGATCGCATCACTAGCGAAGCCAACGCACTGACGCTCGATCTTGTCGCACGGATCCAGGAGCTTGGCGAGCGCTACGCCGAGACAGTCGAAACCCTCGATGCCGAACTAGAGAAACTGGAATCCAAGATAGCCGGACACTTGGCAGATATGGGGGTCGTCTGATCGTGGCTACGGAACGCAAGGCACTTGGCCAGCTGCTCCGGCGCCCACCTCGCTATGGCGTCAACGCAGCGGCCGTCCCACTGGCCCCAGATATTCCTACGTATGTCCGGATTACCGACATCGATGATTCAGGTCGCTTCACGCCTAACCCCAAGGTTGGGGTCGTTCACGCGAGCGCAGAGAATTACCGGTTGACCCCGGGGGAGCTGGTCTTTGCGCGGACCGGCGCCAGTGTTGGCAAATCCTATCTGTATGATTCGCGTGACGGCGAACTCGTCTATGCCGGATTCTTGATCAACGTCGCGCCGGACCCTAATTTACTCAATCCGAAATACCTAGCACTCTTTACGCAGAGTAAGGAATATTGGGACTGGGTCACTCGGACATCGGTTCGGAGCGGTCAACCGGGCATCAATGGGCGTGAGTACGCACAGCTTCCGATTCCTCTGCCGGACATCGCTACACAGGATGCGATCGCCGAAACAATGGCAGATGTCGACGATCTGATCGCTGCCATCGAACGGATGATCGCCAAGAAGCAAGCGATCAAGCAGGGCATGCTGCAGCAACTCCTGACCGGAAAGATCACCTTCACGAGTTCACCGATCCCTGGGAGCGAAGCTACCCTTGGGGTGATTACGAACTGGCTGTCAGGCGGGACGCCGGACCGCAATAATCCGACCTACTGGGGTGGGACGATCCCGTGGATAAGTGCAGCAACTCTTAAGAATTCACGCGTGCACGAATCCGATAAGAATCTCACGGAGGCTGGACTACACGCTGGCAGCAAACTCGCTCCGACTGGCGCAACTCTTGTCCTCGTACGTGGAATGGCTTTGCATCGTGAGGCCCGCATCGGGATGGCGACTCGCCCGGTCAGTTTCAACCAAGATGTTAAGGCGCTGATCCCCAAGGCTGGCATCCTACCCGAATACCTCTTGTACGCGATTCAGGCGCGAAGTACCCAAGTGCTCGATCTGGTGTCATCGGCTGGAAGTGGAACTGGTGTACTAAATACACAACTACTAAAGCGACTTCCCATTTGGCTTCCAGATGAGGCTACCCAACGCAAGATTGTCACGGCTGTTGACTCAACTGATCGCCAGATTGAGGCTCTTGATCGTTTGCTTTGCAAGATGCAAGCGATCAAACAGGGCATGCTGCAAGAGCTTCTGACTGGCCGCACACGCCTACCCGTAAAGGAGAACACAGTATGAGCGACGTCGGCCAGGTCGAACGCAAGACGCAGGACCGTGTCATCAGGTTGTTCCAGGAGTCGTTGGGCTACGACTACCTCGGCAACTGGGAGTACCGGAATGACAGCTCCAACATCGAGGTCGAGTTCCTCTCTCGTAACCTCCGCTCCCGGGGTTATGACGACAACCTCATCAACAAGGCGATCGACAAGCTCAGGAAAGACGCCGCCCTCGGTGGCGGCCGTGACCTGTACGAGGCTAACCGCGACGTCTACGGGCTCCTGCGCTATGGGGTGAAGGTCAAGCCCAGCGTGGGCGAGCGGACGGAAACGGTGTGGCTCATCGACTGGGAGCGTCCGGAGGCCAACGACTTCGCGCTGGCCGAGGAAGTCACGGTGCGCGGCCACAACACCAAGCGTCCGGACATCGTCCTCTACGTCAACGGCATCGCCCTGGGCACGATTGAGCTGAAGCGTTCGAAGGTCGGTGTCTCCGAAGGTATCCGGCAAAGCTACGGGAACCAGAGCCCCGACTTCATCCGGTCGTTCTTCAGCACGGTGCAGTTCGTCATGGCAGGAAACGACGTGGAGGGGCTGCGCTACAGCGCCATCGACACGCCGGAGAAGTACTGGCTGGCCTGGCGTGAGACCTCTGACATCGACAACCCGCTTGACCGCGCCTTGACCCAGTTGTGCTCGAAGGAGCGCCTGCTGGAGCTGATGCATGACTTCATGGTCTTCGATGCGGGGCAGAAGAAGACCTGCCGTCACAACCAGTACTTCGGGGTCAAGGCCGCACAGGCGCGCATCGCCAAACGCGAGGGCGGCATCATCTGGCACACCCAGGGTTCTGGCAAGTCCTTGACCATGGTGTGGCTGGCTAAGTGGATTCGTGAGAATCAGCAGGACGCCCGCGTGCTGATCATCACCGACCGCACCGAGCTCGACGACCAGATCGAGAAGGTCTTCCGAGGGGTCAGCGAGTCGATCTACCGCACCAAAAGCGCCGCCGACATGCTGGCCACCCTCAACTCCAACGAGAAGTGGCTGATCTGCTCGCTGGTGCACAAGTTCCGGGAGGGCGAGAACGGGACCGCCTCCGGCCAGGATGAGGATGCCTTCCTCCGTGAGCTGAGCACGACCGTCCCCAAGGACTTCCATGCCAAGGGCAACATCTTCGTCTTCGTTGACGAGGCCCACCGGACCCAGTCCGGCAAGATGCACGACGCGATGAAGGATCTTCTGCCAGGCGCGATGTTCGTCGGCTTCACTGGCACACCGCTACTCAAGGCGGACAAGAGCACCACGATGGAGCGCTTCGGCAGCTTCATCCACATCTACAAGTTCAACGAGGCCGTGGCCGACGGTGTTGTGCTGGACCTGCGTTACGAGGCGCGCAACATCGATCAGGAGCTGACCTCGCATGAGCATGTGGACAGATGGTTCGAGGCCAAAACCAAGGGCATGACGGACCTGTCTCGCGCCGAGCTCAAGAAGCGCTGGGGCACCATGCAGAAGGTGGCCAGCTCCGAGCCACGTATCCGGCAGATCGTCAGCGACATCCTGCTCGACATGGAAACCAAGCCACGTCTGTCCGATGGCCGCGGCAACGCGATGCTCGTCTGTTCGAGCATCTACCAGGCGTGCAAGTTCTACGAGCTGTTCTCTCAGGCCGGGTTCAAGGGCAAGTGCGCGGTCGTCACCTCCTATGCCCCGCAGGCGGGCGACATCTCCAAGGAGGACTCCGGTCACGGCGCCACCGAGCGCCTGCGCCAATACCAGATCTATCGGCAGATGCTCGCCGACCACTTCGACGAACCGGCCGACGTGGCGATGCACAAGGTCGCGCGGTTCGAGGAGGAGGTCAAGAAGCGTTTCCTCGATGATCCCGGGCAGATGCGTCTGCTCATCGTCGTCGACAAGCTTCTGACCGGCTTCGACGCTCCGAGCGCGACCTACCTCTACATCGACAAGAAGATGCGTGACCACGGCCTGTTCCAGGCGATCTGCCGGGTCAACCGCCTCGACGGTGATGACAAGGACTACGGGTACATCGTCGACTACCGCGACCTGTTCAACTCGTTGGAGTCGGCGATCACCAACTACACTGGCGGTGCTCTGGAGGGCTACGAGAAGAAGGACATCGAGGGGCTGCTGTCCGACCGGATCACCCAGGCCCGGGAGGCCCTCGATGAGTCCCTGGAGAAGGTACGGGCCCTGTGTGAGCCGGTCAAACCCCCCAAGGGAACCCTTCAGTACCAGCGGTACTTCTGTGCCGTTGAGCAGGGAAACGCCGAACAGCTCAAGGCCAACGAGCCCAAGCGGGTCGAGCTCTACAAGGCGGTCTCGGCTCTGACCCGAGCGTACGGCAACCTCGCCAATGAGATGTCAGCCGCTGGCTATAGCGATAGTGAGGCCGCCGAGATCAGGGGCGAGATCGAGCACTATGCCAACGTCCGGGCCGAGGTCAAGCTCGGCGCTGGCGAGAATGTCGACTTCAAGCAGTACGAGGCCGGCATGCGTCACCTGCTCAACAGCTACATCAGCGCCCAGCCCTCCCAGGTGGTCTCGGACCTCCAGGAAACCGGGCTCATCGGGTTGATTGTCGAGATGGGGGCCGGTGCGCTCAACAAGCTTCCCGACGGCATCAAGCGCAACCCCGAAGCGGTGGCGGAGACGATCACCAACAATATGCGCAAGCTCATCATCGACGAGCGCGCGATGAACCCGAAGTACTACGACAAGATGTCCGCGCTGCTCGACGGCATCCTGGAGGAGAGACGCCAGGGGGCCTTGGAGTACGAGGAGTATCTCACGGCACTGGTGGAACACGCGGCCAACCTCGGCAAGGGGGAGTCGGATACCAGGTACCCTGAGTGGGCCGACAACAGCGCGCGAAGAGCCTTGGTGGACTTCTTCCACCCATTTATCGACATTGCCATCAAGGTCGACGTGACCGTCAGGCATACCAAGCCGGACTCCTGGGTCGGAAATAAGATCAAGGAAAAGAAGGTCAAGCGAGCCATCGTCCGAGAGCTCCCCGAAGACTTCGACCGGATCGACGAACTGATGAATCTGATCAAATCACGCAATGAGTATCGTTAGTACTCGCCTGACGATTATCGGCATCAACATCGATGTCGTATACAAGGACATCAAGAATCTGCATATCGGCGTCTACCCGCCTTTGGGCCGAGTGCGGGTGGCCGCCCCCCTTCACTTTGACGATGAGCGTGTCCGACTAGCGGTGATCCAACGGCTTCCATGGATCAAGCGTCAGCGCGAACAGCTTCGCTCAGCCGATCGCCAGACGACACGGGAGATGGTGCCGGGTGAGACGCACTATGTGTGGGGCGCTCGCCGCCGCCTCAAGGTGGTGGAGCGCCCCGGGCGGGCCCATTTCGAGGTGGACGGCGATCGGCTCGTGTTGTACGCGCCAGATGGCACCTCGGCCGAACGGCGGCGTGAGTTGCTGGACCAGTGGTACCGGGGGCAGTTGCGGCGGGTCGTCCCGGATCTCATCGCCAAGTGGGAGCGGGTGCTGGACGTGTCAGTGCCACGGTGGAGCATCAGGCGCATGAAGACCAAGTGGGGATCATGCAATCGCGAGACCGGACATATCTGGTTCAATGTTGAGCTCGCCAAGAAGAACCCATACTGCCTGGAGTACGTCGTTGTCCACGAGATGATGCATCACCTCGAACGCAACCACGGCGCTCGCTTCACTAGACTCATGGATAAGTTCATGCCGAATTGGCGGAGCCTCCGCGACCAGCTAAATAATGCGCCACTCGCACAGGAGCAGTGGGCATGACTCGGACAGAAGCCTTCCAAGCTACAGACGAAAATCTCGCGGAGCACCATCGTTCTCCACCGACCCACTGGTGCACCCGTGAGGGTGCACCAAACGGGCCGAAGGTGTGCACCCGGAGGGTGCACCCCTCCCAGCGGAACCCAGAGCAACGCGGCACAACCGAGCACCCACCTCCGCCCCTACCTGCGAGTTCTCGCATCACCGCAGGTCATACCACTCCCCCACCAGCATTCAAGTCCCGTCACTCACCCCAGAGGCTCAAGCCCCTGACCAGCGCAAACGCGCAAGGGTCAGGGGCTTTTGCGTTGTCGGGGGTGCACCGGAGGGTGCACGGGACCCACAACCCGGGCGGGTGAGTGTGTACCGCCCATCCCGTCACTCACCGATGCGGCGAGGGTTCACGCCCGTGCACCCCCGACCCGAACCCGTCCCGAAACGGCCCATACCCGCCACCAGTAGGCACTTGCGGATCGACCGGACACCCGTCCTGGCCTGTGGAAAGATTGTCGAGAACCTCCACCCGCCCCTTCTCCACGAGCATCCGAGCGGGTCCGTGGATCCCCTGGACCAGACACTTGCCTTGTGAAACAAAACGTATACAGATAATGTTACCTGTATACGGAACGGATCACGGAGGTGAGCGCCTTGGAGATCGTGCGACCCAAGCAGACGCCCGACCTCGGCATGTCCAAGAGCACCCTGTACCGCGCCGCCCACGAGGGAAAGTACGAGCGCATCGCACGAGGCATCTACCGCTCCGCCGACGCACCGGCTGCGGACTGGGATTGGATCGAAGCAGCGACCCGCCGACCCGAGGCAACGATCTGTCTCACCTCCGCGCTGGCCTACCACGACCTGACCGACTCCATCCCGGACGCCGTGGACATCGCGATCCCGCGCGGCACCCGCATTCCGGCAACCCGAGCCGCGATCAAGTGGCACCTGCTCGCGAAGCAGACCTTCAGCCTCGGACGCTCTGAGATCCCCATTCCAGGGTCGGAACTGCACATCGGCATCTATTCGCCCGAGCGCAGCATCGCGGACGCGTTCCGGCTCCGGGGCGACCTCGGGTACGAACTGGGAAGGGACGCCCTGCGCGAATGGCTCCGCCGTGGCGGCAAGCCGGCCCGCCTCATGTCGGTCGCCGCCCGCCTTCCCCGGGCGAAGGGCCCGGTCCTGCAAGCACTGGAGGTGCTCACGTGACCAGTGGCGATGAGGTGTTCCGGCAGATCCAGAAGAAGGCCAGGGCGGCCTCGGCCACAGAAGGCAGACCCGCACCGACAGCCGAGTACCTCACCAGGCACGCGCTCGAATCCTTCCTCGACCGGCTGACCCGAACGGCGCACAAGGACGACTTCGTGTTGAAGGGCGGCATCCTCCTCGCTGTCTACGGAGTCCGTCGTCCGACCAAGGACGTCGACGCGGAGGCGATCAGGACCACGGTCACACCTGAGGTCATAACGCAGGTCATCCGTGACGTGGCCGAAGTCCGAGTTCCCGACGGCCTGGTCTTCGATCTCGAGACGATGCGCGTGCAGGAGATCCGCGACCAGGCGGACTACCCGGGTCTGCGCATGCGGGTCACCACCTATATCGGCTCCCAGAAGACCGTCGTCGCCTGGGACATCTCGACCGGAGACCCGATCGTCCCGTCGCCGAAGCCGGTCAAAGTACCCCGCATCCTCGGGGGCGAGATCGAGATGCTCGGTTACGCCCCCGAGACCACGGTGGCCGAGAAGGGCGTGACGATCCTGGAACGCGGCATCACCAGCACCCGCTGGCGCGACTTCGTCGACATCGTCCAGTTGGCAGCGCAGCACGACATCGACGAGGACCAACTGCTGGAGTCCGCGCGAGCCGTCGCCCGCTACCGCAAAGTCGAACTCGGGCCGATCTCACCCGTGATAGAGGGGTACGGCGCCATCGGGCAGACCAAGTGGGCGGCGTGGCGGCGCAAGGAAGGCCTTGAGGACATCAGCGAAGCCAGCCTCGACGACCAGATGGCGAAGGTCGCGGAAGTGATCGATCCCGTGTTCTCGCATGGTCCGGGCACCGCCACCACGAAGGCGTCGACCACCGGCATCTAGCCAGAGCCTGGTACACGGCTACGAAATCCAGCAAACCAGTCATCCCTGACATCAGCGGCGACATGCGGATGAGTCGGACACTCCTGCTGGCCTGCGAAAAGATTGTCAAGAGCCTTCGCCGATTCCCTTCGCTTCCGCCCACAACCAAGCGATGGTCCACGCATGGCAACCATCAACCAGCGCAAACTAGCCGACGGGCGCACCCGCTACTGGGTCAAATGGCGGCTCGGCGGCACCCGCACCGGGGCACCCCAGTCCGAACCCTTCGACACCCGCGCCGACGCCCACACCTTCAAACTCCACGTCGAAGCCGCCGGCCACCAGTGGCCCGAGAACTGGATACCCCGCCGGGGCTGGGCCGAGGGATGGGTCCCCGGCCACGGATGGATCAAGGTCGAGGAAGAGGACGAGCCCGAGGCCGAACCGGTGCTGTTCGCCGACTTCGCCCGCGAGCTCATCGACTCCATGACCGGCATCGCCGAACGCACCCGCGCCGACTACCACCGCGAACTCGAACTCCACCTGATCCCCCGCTTCGGGAAGGTGAACCTGCGCGATGCCGCCCAGCTCAAACCCAAGGACGTCCGCGCCTGGGTCAACCAGCTACGCACCGGCACCCCCGATCCCAAGGCCTCCTACCGCACCCCCAACCCCAGCCGGGGCCGCAAGAAGGAACCGGGGTGGCTGCGCAAACCCCTGGCGACCAAGTTCATCCACAACCTGCACGGGCTGCTCTTCTCCATCTGCGAGGCCGCCGTACGCGAGGACCCGCCCATCCGGCCCTCCAACCCCGCCGCCCGCACCCGGCTGCCCCGCGCCGACCACGAGGCCGACACCGAGATGTGCTTTTGACCCGTGAGGAGTTCACCCTGCTCCGGGACTCGATGCACCCGGACGTACGCGACATGGTCGAGGTGTTCGTGCGCACCGGCATGCGCTACAGCGAACTGGTCGCCCTGCAGGTCCGCGACGTCAGCTTCACCCCGACCATCGACCACGACGGACAGCAGCAGGTGCGCGGGCACCTGGACGTGCGCCGGGCCTGGAAGCGCGGACCGAACAACACCTTCCACCTGGGGGCGCCCAAGACCCGCAGCTCCCGGCGGCGCCTGCCGCTCTCACCGCGCACCATCGACCTGCTACGCCCCAGGCTGGAGGGAAAGAAGCCCGAGGAGTTCGTCTTCACCACCGACCAGGGGTCCTGGTGGCGGCACTCCTCCTTCTACGGCCGCCGCTGGACACCCGGCGTCAAGGAGGCCCAACGGCGCGGGCTGGGCAAGAAGCCGCGCATCCACGACCTGCGCCACACCCACGTGGCATGGCTGATCGAGAAGGACGTGCACGTGTTCAAGGACGGTGCTGCGATTGCACCACACGCAGCTGGCAGCAGACGAGGCCCCTGGCTTGCAGCCCCTTGTGTCCAGAGTCCAAGCCCAGATCCTGAAATCTCTGTGCCCGCCCCCCGACACGAAGCGTGTTCGAATGACAACTACACTACGCTTTGCACCTACTTCAGCGGTTCCGTCCCGCGGGCCACGGCACGAGCCGACCGCGGCGGGGCTTCCCCTCATCCTCACCACGAAGGCCCCCATGTACCCCCAGCCTCCGCACCCCGGTCCGACCCCTTCCTTGGAGCAGGCCCCCGCTCCCGGCCCGGTAAACATCGTGGCCGTGATGCTCTGGCTCACCGTGACCGTCGCGCTGATCGTTCTCACCATCAACATGGCCACCGCGCCCATGGCCGGCGTGGAGCCCGGCTACGCGTTCGGCGCCTCGCTGCACTACCTCGTGATCGCCGCGCTCCTGGGTGTGACCGCGGTCCCCCTCATCCGCGGCTATTCCTGGGCGCGGACCATGACCAAGGTCGTCCTGATCATCCAGATCGTCCTGCAGTCGCTCTCCATGCTCGGCGGAACCGGTTTCTTCTGGGCGCTGCTCCTGCTCCCGATGGCCATTATCGCGCTGGTCAAGCTGCACCACCCCCTGTCCAAGTGGTTCTTCGCGGTCCACAACCCGGCGGCCAACCAGGAGTACCTGCGCCAGCACGCGGTGCACTACTACCCACAGCAGCAGTACCCGCCGCAGGGTTACGGCCAGCAGCCCCCGCAGTACGGCCCCTGGAACCAGAACCCCCACCAGCAGTAACGTGGTCGGTGCGCGCACCGACCACGGCGGAGAACCGGTCAGGTGCTGTCGTGGTCCCGTGGGCGCTGCCAGGACTGGCTGGACCACTCTCAGTGGAAGAAGCCCGCGACCCCGTGCCCCGCCCTGCGGCCGAACGGAATGGAGCGCCTTCACCGAGACCGCCCGTCCCACGACCTCCCCGTGTTCCAGGTAGAGCGTTGTCCCCTCCCGGCATGCGCGTTTCCCCTGAACACCCCTGAGCGCGAGCCGGAGGCCGTCGCTGTTGCGAGCGAGGCCGCCTCGTGGAACCCGTACCCGGCGGGCGAAGTGATCCCAGTTCCTCCGACCGAGGTCAGCTCTGGATCAGGCGGCTGTCGAACCCTGATGCCACGAGGGCCCCGTAGGCCTCACGCACCGTCCGGGGGACGTCCTGCCCGATGGCGAACCCGAGCTTGGGATACTCCATCACCCGCTGCAGGTCACCGACCATCATGTCGATGACGAGCCCGGCGTCCCCGACCTCCCTGACGTAGTCGCCCAGGCCCAGCGGTGCGGAGGCGCACGCCACCTCGACCTCGGGCCACAGCTTCCGGGCGGTGGCGAAGGCGCGCCGTTCCATGTAGGGCATGCAGACCAGGAGCACGGTGGCGGGGACGATGCCGTTCGCCGCCAGGGCCCGGCGGGAGAAGGTGATGTTCTGGCCGGTGTTCGACGCCTCCGACTCCACCAGGATCACGGAGTCGGGGACACCGAGTTCCAGGGCCCGCTCGCGGAAGTGCACCGCCTCCCCCGCCGGAAACACCTTCGCGGTCGAGGGGCTGTTCCCTCCGGTGAACACCAGAGCCGGGAAGAGCCCGGCGTGGTACAGCTCGGCGGCGTACTCCGCGACGCCGATGTCGTTGCAGCCCAGAGCAATCGCCACGTCACACGGCCGCGTCCGGTGGCGCATGCGGTGGTACTCCCAGACCGATTCCGCGTGCCGCCACTGCTCCCGGGTGATGGTCCGTGCGTCGTCCACCACGTGTTCCTCCTCTGGTCATCGGACCAGGTCTCCTGCTCGACCCTGCCGCCCACCGGTTTCCGTCTCCACCACACCTCGGCACGCTGGCCGGGCTGCTGCCGGTGTTCGGCGTCGGGGCCGGGGCGCTGTCGTTCACACTGGCAGTCCACCCCGAGAAACAGCAGACCCTGTTCCGAAGGAAAGACCATGACGACACGGACCGTGGACTTCTGGTTCGACCCGGCCTGCCCCTACACCTGGCTCACCTCGCGGTGGCTCCTGGAGGCGGCGAAGGTCCGGCCCCTGGAGGTGCGCTGGCGCATCATGAGCCTGTCGGTGCTCAACGAGGACCGCGACGACGACCCGGAAGGCGACCCCGAGGGCTACCTCTGGATACCCGTGCGCATCTGCGCGGCGGTGCTGCGCGAGCACGGTCAGGCGGCACTCGGCGATTTCTACGCAGCGCTCTGGGCGGACCGCGGCGGCGACGGGAAGCAGTGGCTCAACGATCCCGCTACCGCGCTGGTCGATGCGGGGCTGCCCGCGGAGCTGGCCGAGGCCGGGGCGTCGGACGCCCATGACGATGCGGTGCGCGCCTCGCACTCCGAGGGCGTCGCCCTGCTCGGCGAACGCACCGGCACCCCGATCGTCGCTGTCTCAGCGCCGGAAGATGGGGCTGGAGCACCGGTCGCGTTCAATGGTCCTGTCATCTCCCGGGTTCCCCGGGGCGAGGAGGCGGGCCGTCTGTGGGACGGGGCGCTGCTGATGGCGGGCGTTCCGGGCTTCCACGAGCTCAGGGGTACGCCCGCCGACCCGAACCCCGACGTCGGCGGCTGGGACGCCGATCCGGCGTAACGGGGTCCGTGGCGGGCGCATGACAGCGAGCACTTGGAAACCACCAGAAACATCAGCCACATGGGCTGATGATCGGCACACCAGCCAAAGAGCGACCACGGGCACCAATTTCCGGAAACTGCTTTTTGTTGAACTGACAAGAAGCTAGGCTCGCGGCATGCCGAACGAAACGTGGCAACCACCCCCCGTACTGCTGACCGTCGACCTGGTGATCCTGACCCTGCGGTCATCGACCCTCCACGTCCTGGTCATCGAGAGGGGCATCGCCCCCTACAAGGGCCACTGGGCCCTTCCCGGAGGGTTCATCTCGGACGCGGGCGAGGACATCGTCGACGCGGCACGAAGGGAACTCCGCGAAGAGGCCGACCTCGACGCGACCTCGCTGCATCTGGAGCAGTTGGGCACCTACGGCCGCCCCGACAGGGACCCGCGCGGGCGCATCGTCTCCGTCGCCCACCTCGCCATCGCGCCGGGGCTGCCGGAACCGGAAGCGGGCACCGACGCCTCGGCGGCCTCCTGGTGCCCCGTCGAAGAATTCACCTCGGGTCGAAGATCCCTCGCCTTCGACCACCACCAGATCCTGGACGACGGCCTGGAACGCGCCCGCACGAAGATCGAACACACCTCGCTGGCCACGGCTTTCTGCGACGAAACCTTCACCATCACCGACCTGCAACGCGTGTACGAGGCGGTGTGGGGCTTCGAACTCGACCCGCGCAACTTCTACCGCAAGGTCCAAGCGGTACCCGGCTTCCTCACCCCCGTCGGCTCGGACAGACGCACCACCAGAGGACGCCCCGCCCGCCTGTTCCAAGCCGGCCCCGAGCACCTGCTGCGCCCCCCGATGATGCGTCCCCTGCCCCCGGACCAGAACCCCCCGACCCAGAGCGAGACGAAATGACGAGCAACGACCTTGTGGTGGTCCTGACCGCCCTGAACCTGGAATACGAAGCCGTACGCGAGCGCCTCGCCTCCCCCGAGCTGTACCGGCACCCCCGGGGCACCCGGTTCGAAGTCGGCTCCCTGCCCGGCGGCCGCGGACGCGTCGTCCTCGGTCTGACCGGCAAGGGCAACCAGTCCTCCGCCGTTCTGACGGAAAGGGCCATCCAGGAATTCTCACCCGCCGCCCTGCTCTTCGTCGGAGTGGCCGGAGCCCTGTGGGACACACCGCTCGGTGACGTGGTCGTCGGCACGCACGTGTACGCCTACCACGGCGGGACCAGCGAGGACGACGGGCTCAAGGCCCGGCCCCGTGCGTGGGAGTCACCGCACGAGATCAGCCAGACGGCCGCGCACCTGGCCAGGACCGGTTCCTGGGACCGGTTCACCCCCGCGGAGCGGCCCCGGCCACGGGTGCACTTCGGCCCCATCGCCGCCGGGGAGGTCGTGCAGAACTCCCGTGTCTCCCACGAGGCCGAATGGATCAGGCAGACCTTCAACGACGCCCTGGCGGTGGAGATGGAGGGGGCGGGGATCGCCCAGGCAGGGCACCTGAGCGCGACACCGGTCGCGGTCGTGCGCGGAATCAGTGATCGCGCGGACGGCGCCAAGGCCACCGAGGCGGATCGGAAGTGGCAGCCGATCGCCGCCGCGAACGCCGCCGCCTTCGCCCTCGAACTCGCCACCGAACTCATCGAAGCGGAGCCACCCAGCATGCGCGAGAACAGCACCCCCCCGCGACTCCGGCAGTGTCACCAACACCGCCCATGGCAGCGTCGGGGTCCAGGCCGGTCACGTCAGCGGCGGCACGTTCCACGTGGCGCTCAACTCCGCCGGGCCCGCCCCCGTCGATCTTCCCGACCAGCTCGCTGCGCTGCGGGAGGAAGTGTCCCGGGAGCGCTCCGCGGGCCGCATCGACGAGGAGACCCACGAGGCGGCCTCGAACGAACTCGACATCGCGAGCAAGGGAATCGAGGAGGCCACGCCTCAGGGCAGGAAGACCTCGCTGCTGGCCCTGAAGCGACTCATGGGGCTCCTGGGTGATCTGGCGTCGCTGGCCACCAAGGTCGGCACGCTGATCACCGCGGTGAAGGGGCTCTCATGAACGGATCCGACACCTTCAACACCGCCGAACCCGGTTCCACGGTCGGAGCCCAGGTCGGACAGATGCACAACTCCCAGATCTATGTCGTGGGCCCCGACGAACCGCCCGAGCGCGAATACGAGGTCGGATGCCACTACCTCGCCGACGGGGTCCCGAGCAAGGCGAGGGAGCATCTGGAACGGGCCCGCGCACGCGGTTTCGAGGGTCCGGAGGTCCTCTTTCACCAGGCACTGGCCCTCCTCAGCAAACGCTCCTACCGGGACCTCACGAAGGAGGACAAGGCGGTTCTGGCGAACCTGTCAGTTCGCGGAGTATCGGTCTCCCGCGACGGATGGAGGCGAGGCCTCGGGGTCGTCTTCACACTGCTGTCCTGCGTGGACGGCTCCAACGGCGACACCGGCGCCGCGGTGGCCGAGCTGGAAGCTCTGCCCGCCACACAGCGCGACCTGATCCTGCGCCACCTCGACCTGGTTCTCACCGGCGGCATGAAACAGTCCGTGTGGCACCGGGTCAGGGAGAACGCCAAGGAAGCGCGGTTCTCCAACGACCGGGTGAACCGTGTCTGGGCCTATTTCGAAGCCGAACCCGCGGGGCCCCGGACAGAGCATCCCAAGCCGTACTCGATCAGTGGCCGGGACTTCTTCGGCGGGCTACTCCTCGCGGCGGCGTCCCTGTTCCCCGTCGCGATCATGACCGGTTCCGCCCTGTCGCAGGGAAGTCTGACAGCGCTGCTCGCCTGCCTCACCATGCTCGTCTTCGGTCCGGTCGCGGGATGGCACGTCGCCTCCTGGCACCACCGGCACCGACGCAGGCTCGCCCTGGCGCACGCATACGGTTACGGACGCTCCCCCTCGCCTCCTCCCAAGGGCGGTTTCGCTGAACAGGTGGAACGCGAGTTCGACCACTACTTCGCCAAGTACGCCCCCGACCCGCTCACCAGGAACGCCTGGTCGGAGCGGACGAAGGGCGTGCGCCGCTGCCTGCGTGACGAGGTGGTCCGGATCTACCGGGAGACCGGAGTCGAGGCCGATCAGGTGAAATGGCTGATCCGGTTCCTGGTGCGGGACGTGCGGAAGCGCCTGCGC
The DNA here is from genome assembly GCF_014651695.1 of Nocardiopsis terrae. Classification (GTDB taxonomy): domain Bacteria; phylum Actinomycetota; class Actinomycetes; order Streptosporangiales; family Streptosporangiaceae; genus Nocardiopsis; species Nocardiopsis terrae. Next base: position 247,050 of record NZ_BMXJ01000008.1, on the reverse strand, counting down.
ACAGGACAGCCAGTGGAGCCGGAGGAGATCCACCGTGTGGATTCGGCGCTCAAGCTCCGGTGCGCGGTCCTGTGCCTGTTCACGGCCGCGGCGACGACGGCGGTAGTGGGCATCGCGCTCCAGCAGGCACCGGTCTCCACCGCGGGCTGCCTGCTGTTCACCGTGATCGCCGCCAGGTTCGCTGTCCCCTTGTGGCTGAGGATCCACAGTGAACGCCGACGTTTCGGTGAGGAGTCCCAGGAGCGCAAAGCCGTCGACGCCGCCCGCAAGGCGGAGTACGAGAGGTGGAGGAACAAGCTCGGCCGCCTGCGTCCCCATGAGGACGAGATGGAGGCCTGGCTGAGCGCGGACAAGACCCTGATCCTCGAAGAAACCCTGATGAGCCACCGTCTGGTCTGGCACGAGATCGTCGCCCACGCCTTTCTGCCGACTCCGAAACGGCCCTGCAGGTCAGCGCACGTGAGCAAGGGCCCCTGGCGCTATTCGAGGTACGAGATCAGGGTCTTCCTGGTCACCGAGGAAGGCGTCCGGGAGGCCACAGCCGTCCTCGATTTCTCGCGGTCCCGGTGGCGGACCACGTCACGGAAGAACTACAGGTTCGACGCGGTCTCCTCGGTGCAGGTGGAGATAGCGAGCACACGCCGCTACACCCTGAACATCACCCTGAACAACGGGCCGTCGGAGAGCATCGTGGTGTCCGAGGCCCCCAACCTCGACGCGGTGGTGGACGAGGAGTCGCAGTCCGAAGCTCCCGATATCAACCTCGAAACCGCCGGGTTCTCCCACACGCTCCGAGTCCTCGAAGGCATCGCGGCCGAGGGCAAACCGTGGTTCGGGCGTGCCGTGGAACCACCTTCCGCCGACCCGTCCGATCCGCCTGCGGCCGCCTGAAGCCCAGACCGGAAGGCTCGGTATTCCCGAGTGGAATCTTCCTCATGGTTCCCGTCTGCGAACGGCAGCCCCTGGGGTGCCCCGCGAGGGTGCACCGCGGGGGCGGTTCGCGTGCGCCACGGCACGAGGGGACGGGTACCGCGGGTGTCCACCCGGGGCCGCCGAACCCCGTACGGACGCCGGTGGCGGCCCGGAATCCTCCTGTGTGGTGCCCACGCACACAGGTGGTTCCGGACCACCGCGGCTCCCCGGCCAGAAGCCCTACCCGGCTCCAGGCGTGGGTGCGTCCGGTGAGACGGACATCCCTGTCGGCTGCGCGGAATCGTCCCGTCACCGCGGACGGCCACTGCGCCCTGTGGCCGGTGCGGCTGTGGCACGACTCCTCGACCGTCCCGGGCCCCGCCCACCGTGGGGCCCGGGGAACGGCCCGCCCGACTTCCTCGGGTTGCCACCGATGCGGTCCGCGCCCGACCGGATCCGCACCGGGAGAGGGGGTGTCGCCTGTCAGCCGGTTTCCTGAGGTCGGTGAACCGGAGGGGGTGTCTTCCCTACGGCGTGGTGACCGGAGGTCCGCGGGCCCTGGGGACCGTGTCCCCGGCCTGTCGCCGGCGGTCGTCCGGAGGGGGCGGACGGCCGATGCGCTCCCCGCACAGGGCACGGTCCGGCTCACCACCGGCCGGGAGCCGAGCGCCGGAGTCCGGCTCCCGGACACGGACGCCGTCCGCTCCCCCGGACCTGGGGACGGCGTCGACGGAGTGGTCCCCGCCCTCCGCCGCCTGGTGCGGCGCGGGGACTGAGGTGCCCTCTCCGTGGACGGTGGCGTGACCGCCGGGGGACACGGCTTCCGGTGACTCGCCCGGGTCAGGGGGCGGGACCGGGGTCCGCGGCGGGCCGTGGTCGACGACCACCACCGGAGGGTTGTCACGGACGTCGAAGCGGCGCCAGGCCGCGCTCCCGGACTCGTCCCGTTCACCGAGCCGCAGGTGGATGTGGGCTTCTCCGTTGTCCACGGCCCACTGGTAGGCCTCGGTCACGTCGAACTCCACACCGCCGGTCGCGGGGCAGGCGGTGTGCCCGCCCCTGACGTTTCGGGTGTCGAGCAGAGCACGAGCCGTCGGCTGGTCGTTCCAGGTGGTTCCGGTGTGGAAGGGGTCGACTCGGTGCAACTGCACGAAGGAGTCGCTGCCGCAGTCATAGGACCACGCCACCTCCGCGCGGAGCACGGCGGAGTCCACGACGGTCTCGGAGTCGAGGGCCACCGGGAACCGGAACAGGGCCCTGCGGGTGTAGACGCGGTCCCATGCGAGGCGCCCCGTACCCACGGTGTCGGTCCCGGTGCCGCTGTGGGGGCGGTCGGGAAAGGCACGGTCCACGTAGGTCCACAGGGAGTTCCCGACCTCGGTTCGGCCACCGCCGGAGCTTCCTGGGACGCGCGACCCGTCTGCGGAGGCGCCGTCGGATCCGGCCGGCTCCGCGGGGACCTCGTCGGTCGGCGCGGTCCTGTCCTGTGCGCCGCTCCGGTCTCCGGAGGCAGCCGTGTCGTCGGGGGTGGCGGGGGCCTCCTCGCCGACTGTGCCGGGCGCGGGTCCCCCCAGCACAAGGGCCAGGGCGCAAGCCGCACCAACTGCCGTCGCGCGGGCCAGGGAACGACGCATTACGGGTAGTGCCTACACATTCCACATATGACTGAAAAGAATTCGGATGGGGCCTGTGCACCCCACTCCAACCACAAGGAATTTACCAAACACCCACAGCACCCCACAAACAGCGGGGACATAAAAGCAGACCAAAAACCAAGGTTAATGACAACAGAAACATGGACGCCAAACACCACGTCGCAACCACCCGAAGTCACGGCGTTCTTCATTCGGCAAACACCGAATACCAGTTCACTTCAGACCAAAAACCAGCACCCTCGAAGGACCGACGAACCCCCGCGTCAGCTACGCCCTCACACCAGAACGGCACCCACGCCGAAGCTGTTTCGGCCCGTTCCTCCCCTGCGGACGGACGACCCGGCTGCCGAGCACGGCGGTGGCCCGTCCGCTTTCCCGAAGACACCCGGACCCAGAAGGAGGCCAGGCCGGAAAGCGCGACGGGAGAAACATCTCCGATCCGCCCGGACACCGATTCCGGAGATCCCACGAGGAAGCAGTGACAGCAGAAGCCCTTCGTCTTGTTTCAGCGCGCCGAAAAATGCGTACACACGAGCACCAATTTCCGTGGGACCCTTTTCCGCCCCGACGGAAACCGGGCCCGCCCATCACCCCCGGGCCCACCCCTTCCGGACACCGCCCGCGCCGAGGGCGCGAGGGTCCTGAGCCCGGGGGCGGCGAACCCTCACCGAAGGACACGGCGGCACGGCAGGGAGGCAGCTCGTACCGGCCCGGCCGAGAACCGGCCGAGAAGTTGTGAGAGTTGCCATGTGAACCGGAGGGCGCCAAGGGAGAGGTGTTGTCCGCAAGGGCCTGGCCGCCAACGATGCCCGCCCCCGTGAACAGCCTGTTCGCCGGAGAGTTCACCGAGGCCCGGCCTCCGTGCCCTGGAGGCGCGGAGGGCCGCCAGTGGTTTTGATATGCCCGATTTGTGGACTTGGATGATTCCGGACCCGTCACCGCCGGAAGGCGCCTGCCGAACCCGGCGGCCGCGACGGGGTCCTTCCTCCACATCTCCCACGCTGACTAGGGAACCCCTGATGCCGGAATCCCCATCCCACTCCTCCGCTGTCCGGAGGGGCACCCACCTGAGCGGGGCCGCCCTGCTCGCCTTCGCCCTGGCCGCTCCGGGCACCGCCGCCGCAGACACCACCGTCAGCCCCCTGGCGGGCGGCAACGGCTTCCTCGTACTCGTCGAGGGCCGGGCCGAGTTGGCCGGCAACGAATCCGAGGGCCCCGTCGCCGTCGGTGGCGACCTCGCCTTCGGTTCCTACAACGTCGCCGCCCACACCCCGGGCACCTACGTGGGCGACGGTGACGAACAGCCCTCCGCGCTCGTCGTCAACGGCGGGGTGGACCTCGACGGCAGCGAAGGCCACCTCAAGGTCCTGCAGGACGGCCATGTCAAGGTCGGCGACCCCTCCGGGGCCGAGATCAGCACCACCGACGCCAACGGGGCACAGGTCTCCACCGTCGTCTCGGCCCCCGGCGGGCGCGAGTCGACGCCGCGTGTCTCCCTCACGACCGGGCAGCCCGAGGAGTCGGTCACCGCGGAGGCGTTCGACGTGGCCGCCCTGTTCCCCGAGTACCGACAGCGCGCCGCCGGCATGGCGGCCTGCCAGGGCAACCTGACCCCGGTGCGGACCGGCGACGGAGAGGAGGCGACCCCTCCCTTCGGCTCCGGGGCCAACGTGACCCTCCCCCTGGCCTCCGGGCCCAACGTCTGGAACGTGGACGCCGCGGACCTGGCGGACCTGGAGGTCATCACCTTCGAGGACAAGCCCTCGGCCGACACCCCGTTGCTGGTCAACGTCGACACCTCAGACGTCGACGGTGAGTTCGAGTGGCACACACCCAACATGGCCGGTGTCGGTCTGGCGGAGTCGCGGTACGTCCTGTTCAACTTCGGCGACGCCACCGGGGTCACCTTCACCCCCGACAGCCGCACCCTGGAGGGCACGGTCTTCGCCCCGGACGCACGCGTGCGGTGGCTGTCCCCGTCCAACATCGAGGGCGCGGTGGTCGCCGCCTCCTTCGAGCACGGTTCCCTCGCCGAGGGCGTCACCGGCAACGGTGAGCTGCACAACGGTGCCTTCGAGGGTGAACTGCCGCTCTGCTCGGGCGGCGGGGACCCGGAGACGCCGGAGAGCCCCGAGCCCACACCGCCCGCCGAGGAACCCGGGGAGCCGACCGAGGAGCCCGGCACGGAGGAGGACCCCGGGCAGGAGGTTCCGGACTCCGAGGAACCCGGTACCGAAGCACCGGCCGATGAGCGGGCCGGTGCGGACACGCTGCCGGTGACCGGCGCGAACCTGGCTCTGCTGGTGACCGCGGCCGTGGCCGCGATCGCGGGCGGGATCGCCGCCTTCGTCGTGGGCCGACGCAGGAGGGCCTGAGCCGGCCACCGCTCCCCCCTCGGCCGGATCCGGAGGGTGGGAGCGGTCCCGGCCGTGCTGGAGGCGCCCGCCGCCGACGTGTGGTCGGCGGCGGGCGCCTCTACCGTCCCCCTGGCGGTCCCGACCGTGGAAGGGGTCCGCGTTCCCCTTGGGACCCTTGGTCCGTCGCATGACGGCCGAGCGCTCTGTTCGCAGCGGAGCGGCCGTACGCCGATCCGGGCCCCGTTGTAGGTTGCGGGTCGTGACTGACGAACACGGCACCGAAGGTCTCACCGTCGCGCAGATGGCCGAGCGGACCGGGGTCTCCGGCCACACGCTCCGCTACTACGAGAGGGTCGGCCTGCTCCGGCCGGTCGGGCGTTCGGCCGGGAACCACCGCCGCTACCGGGCCGAGGACATCGAGTGGTTGCGGTTCCTGCTCCGGCTCCGGGAGACCGGGATGCCGATCGCCCGGATGCGCCGCTACGCCGAACTCCGCGAACAGGGCGCGGGCACCCTGCGCGCCCGGATGAAGATGCTGGCCGAACACCACGAAGACCTCCGCGAGCGGATCTCGCTCCTGTTGGGCCACGAGAGGGCCCTGGAGGCCAAGGTCGCGGCCTACGAGACGCTCATCGACGACCACGAGGGGAGCGAGGCGGGTGAGGGGGCCGGGTGAGCCCGGCCCCCTCACCCGGGCTGCATCACACCGGCCGTCTCATACGGGCCGCATGACCCGGTGCTCGACCACCTCGGTGAACTCGCGCTCCAGGTACGAGCGCGTGTGCTGGTACTCGAAGTGCCGCCGGAACGCCTCCTCGTCGGCGAAGACCTCCCACAGCACGAACGAACCGGGCGCTTCGGTCTCCTCGTGTACCGAGAACGCCAGGCAGCCGGGCTCGGAACGGGTCTGTTCCGCCAGGGCGCCCAGGGCGGTGCGCGCCGGTTCGACGCGGTCGGGGTCGGTGCAGCGGATACGGGCGGTGACCTCGTAGGGCGAGGCGGTGGTCTGCTTCATGCCGGGAACGTTAGGACTTCGAGCGCGCTCGAAGTCAATCCGGTTCCGGACGCGGGGCGGGTTCTGCCTCCCCCGGGCCGGCGTCCTCCTGGCGTTCGGCGTGTCGGCGGAACCAGTCGAGCGCGAAGCGGTGCGTGGCGATGCCGTAGTCGAGTGTCGCGAACTGGTGCCGGGCGACGTCGCGGAGCCCCTCGGGGATGTCCCGGCCGTCGAGGTGTTCGCTGAGTCCGGTGAGCCGGGCCAGGTCCGCCTCGATGCGCGCGGTGATGCGGTGGAGCACCGGTGCGCGCTCGTCCGGCTCCAACAGCCCGAGGAAGTAGAGCCGGGGCAGCGCCACGGTCTCCAGGTCCTGCCCGGCCGGTTCCCCCGTCATCCAGGCGCGGAACTCCTGGTGGCCGGCTTCGGTGACGCGGTACACCTTTCTCCCTCGCGCCCCGGGGTCGACGCTGGCGACCTCGATGAGCCCCTGCCTGAGCAGGTTGTCCAGGGCGCGTTTGATGCTGCCGGAACTGGCGCTGTAGAAGAGCGAGACCCCCGCCTCGAACGCCTTGACGAGGTCGTAGAGGCTCATCGGGGAGATCAGGAGCAGACCGAGGATCACATGGGACATGTCCCGAGTCTAAACCGTTGACTCTCATAGACATGTCTATTAGACATACAGAGAGCAGAACGACCCCCTCCGACCACTCCCCCAGATGAGGTGTCCTGCCATGCCCCCGACCACGACCAGCCACGCAGCGGACCGCCTGCGGACCTGGCTCGAACGGACCGCCCGCCGCCGCCACGGCATGCCCGAACCCCAGGTACTGGTCCGGGCACCCGGGTTCGGGTTCGACTTCGGCGACCTGTCCACGCCCTTCCACGCCGCCAGCGTCGGCAAGCTCATGACGGCCGTGCTCATCGCCCAGCTCACCGAGGAGGGCCGTTTCGACTTCACGACACCCCTCGGCGCGTTACTGCCCCCGGGCGACCTCACCGGCCTGCCCGCAGCCCCCGGCGCGGAGGTCGCCGCGGACGTGACGGTCGATCACCTGTTGACGCACACCAGCGGGATCCCCGACTACTTCGAACCCCCGGGCCGCGTTCGGACCGCCGCGTCGAGCAGCGCGGTCGCCGCCGACCGCGACCGCCGCTGGCGCCCCGCGGACCTGCTCGACCAGGTCCGGGGCCTCCCCGCCGCCGGACGTCCCGGAGAGCGCTTCCACTACGCGGACACCGGCTACGTCCTGCTCGGGAGGATCGCCGAGGAGGCCGCCGGCGGACGGTTCTCCGACCTCCTGCGCGAACGGGTCCTCGACCCCTGCGGCATGGCGGGCGCCTCAACGCCCTACGACCCCGACGACGCCCCCGAGGACCTCGCCGAACTCGACGTCGCGCCGTTCTGGCTCGACGGCCACGAGCTCAGCCGCGCCCGTTCCGTGAGCATCGACTGGGCCTGCGGCGGCGTCGTCGGTACCGCCGAGGACTTCCTGCGCTTCCAGCGGGCCCTGCACGGGGGACGGCTCGTCTCCCGGGAGAGCCTGGAACACCTCCTCCGGCCCCGCCGCCGGTTCCGCCGCGGCATCCGCTACGGCGCCGGCGCCATGACACTGAGGTTCGGCGAGTTCCTCCCCCCGCTGATGCGCGGCCTCCCCGAGCCGGTGGGACACAACGGTGTCTGGGCCACGCACCTGTACCACTACCCGGAGCAGGACGCCCACGTGGTGCTCAACTTCCACTCCACCCGCCAGGTGAACCCGAGCTTCATGGCGCACGCCCGCATCGCCCGGCTGCTGACCGGACTCGACCACTGACCGGTCCCGGCTGGGGCCGGACCGCCCCCGCTCTCCTGTCCCCGGGGTGCACCGCGGGTGTCCGAGGGCCGCCGATCGGGTGAACGTCCCACGGTCGGCCCCCGCACGTGTGGACACCGGCGGCCCGGCCGCAGCAGGATCGGTTCCCTGCCGGACCACCGAAAGCCCACAAGCCCGGCACACAAGGAGAATCCAGGCATGCGGGAGGGTGACGGTGAACCGACGGTCCGACGGTTCGGGCGCTCCCCCGCGTCGGCAGTGGCGACCGGTCCACACCGGACTGTTCGGCGGGCTGGCGACACTGGTCGGCCTGGGCACGGCGGCCCAGGGGGTACCCGAGCTGTTACCCGGGGACGGCGGGCTGCTGCTCGCGGCGGTCGGCCTGCTCGGCACCGGGACCGCGGTCACCGCCCAACTGCTCCTGGAACGCCTCGACCGGGCGCCCGGCTCCGATGACGCCCCGGCGCTGAGGCGCCGCCTGCCCCCGCCGGTGGACCACTTCACCGGGCACGATGCACTCATCGCGGAGCTGCTGGAACAGTTCGAGCGCTTCCCCCGCGCCGGCGCGCGCGGCCTCCTGCACCGCCCGTTCCGGCGGGTTCCGGGGCACCGCTCCCGCGGTCCGCTGGTCATCGCGGTCACCGGGGAGGGCGGCACCGGGAAGAGCCAGCTGACAGCCCAGGTCGTGGACCGGGTCGCCGACCGCTTCCCCGACGGCAAGATCGAGTTCGAGCTCTACGGCGGCGCGGACCGGGGCTCCTCGGGGCGTCGGGAGCCGCGCAGGCCCGAGGACGTACTCGCGCAGATGGTCGCCGAACTCGGCGGGCGGCCACCGGACGGCGCTTCCCTGGACGAACTCTCCGGACTGTGGAAGACCGCCACACAGGACCGCAGGCTGCTCGTCGTCCTCGACAACGCCAAGGACTACACGCAGGTGGAGCCGCTGCTCCCCAGCGGTCGGGGATGCGCCGTGCTGATCACCGGCCGCAACGGTTTCCCCGACGCCGAACAGCCCATGCTGCAGCGCGGACTCGCCCCGCTGTCCCCCCGGGAGAGCCTGGAACTGGTCAACCGGCTGGTCGAGGCATCGGGGCGGAAACTGGCCGCCGCGGACCGGGACGCCCTGCCCGAACTGGTCGGGGCCTGCCACGGGCTGCCTCTGGCCCTGTGCCTGGCGGGGACCCAGATCACCAGGCAGGACGGACCGGGCGCCGCGGACCTGCTGGACCACATGAAGGGACTGGACGTCCCCGGCCCCCGGGCCGTCGCACGATCGCTCGCCTTCAGCCTGCAGCAGTGCGAACCAGCGGAGCGGCTGCTCCTGAACAGGCTGGCCGCCACCGGGCTGACCACCTTCGCCGCATGGGCGGCCGCCGCCCTGCTGGACACCTCCGAGGACGAGGCCAGGGGGATGCTGTTGCGGATGAGCCACCGCTACCTGGTGACGTACCTGTACAGGACGGGCGGGTTCGACCGCTTCCAGCTGCACGACCGGGTCCGGGACACCCTGCTGACCGCGGGCCCGCACGTCCTGGGCGTCCCGGAGGAGGAGCGGGCGGACTGGTCCGCGGAGGCGCTCGCTCCGGCGGTGGAGCGGCTGCTCGGCGCCTTCGAACTCATCGGTGAGGCGGCCGCCCGCCGTGCGGCCCCGCACGAGTGGAACTTCGGCGCCCCGGTGCCCGGCCGGGGCGGGGAGCGCGTGGCGCCTTCGGCGTCCGTGCCCGGCCCCGCGGACCCCCTCGCCTGGTTGGAGTCCGAGCGCCGGGGTTTCGAGGTCTGTTTCCGGTGGACCGCCCCCGGCGGGGACGGTCTGCGGTTGCCCGCGCACGGATGGCGGTTGCGGCGGGCCTTCGCGGTCCTGTGTCGGACCGGGCGCACGCACTGGGACGCCGTGCGCGGAGCCACCCGTCAGGCCACCGGTCTGGCCCTGGAGATGGCGGACCCGTTCGCCTACGGGGTGGCCCTGCTCGACCGGGCCGAGGTGGCCAGCGGCCACGGCGACCACGACACCGGCTACGAGCGCGCCCTGACCGCCCTGTACGTGCTGGAGCAACTGGACCCCGCGGTGGACCCGCGCTGGTCGGCGCGGGCGCACCGGGCCATCGGGGTGAACCTGTACCGCCGCGGTGACCTGGACGACGGCCGGGCCGAGATCGAGCGGGCGGCGCGGATCTTCGAGGAGCACGAGGACCGCTGGTGGTGGGCGCGGACACTGTGCAACCTGGCCGAGGTCGACCGGTTCCAGGGGCACCTGGAGCGCGCCTACTCCCTGCTCTCCCGGGCCGAGGAGCTGCTCGTGGGCTCCCGGGACGTGCCCGAGCAGCGGGCGAGGGTCCAACTGCAGCGGGGCGAGGTGCTGCGGTTGCGCGGGTACACGCTGAACGCCTGGTTCGTGCTCGCCGACGGCCTGGAGCAGCTCTCCCAGGCCCCGAAGGAGAACTGGTACCGGGCGCGCTACCTGCGTTCGCTGGGCCAGCTGTCCACCAACGAGCTCAACCGGGAGGCCTGGGCGTGTGAGCTGTTGCTGAGCCCCGGGCGGGAACGGGACCGCCGTCGGCTGACCGCCCGGGACCCGGGATGGCCGGAGCGGCAGCGCGCCAGGGTGGCCGGGCTGTTCGTCGACGGTTCCGCCGAGTACGCGCAGCGGTGTGCCGAACCGGGGCCGGGGCGGGGACCGCTGCGCGGCCGGAGGGCGCTCAGGGACGCATGGCAGGGCGAACGGCAGCTCGAACGGCTGCGGGAGGCGGAGCAGGCGTTCGAGGAGATCGGTGATGAATGGGGGCGGTGGCGTACCTGTCTGGTGCTGGGTCAGGTGTTGCTGGCGCACGACCGCAGCCGGGGCAAGGAGGAGTTCCTGCGGGCCGCCCGGGGGTTCCGGGAGCTGGGTGACAAGTGGTGGCACGCCAGGGCCCACCGGATGGCGGCCGAGTCGTTGCAGCGGGCGGGTCGGCTGACCGAGGCCGAGGAGCTGGCGCGGGTGGCGATCGAGGGGTACCGCGGGTTGCAGCACCGCTCGGGCCAGCTGCGTGCGATGCGGCTGCTGGCCGGGATCGTGGCCCGCCGCGACCTGTTGGAGGCGTGGCGGATCCTCAACCGGGCCGAGGAGCTGGCGCGGGAGGGCGTCCGGCTGGGGATCGTGCCGGAGTCGCTGCTCGTGGAGGTGAAGGACATGCTCCGGGTCGTCGAGCACGGCTCCGACTCGGCGCTGGGCGCGAGCTCGACGGGGCGGTGGGGAAGGGCCCTTGAGGCACCCCCTGACTTTCGACGGGCGACGCGGCGGGGCCGGCCGGGTTAGTTTCCGGGGTATGCGTCCTTTCCGCGTCCCGTGGGGCCGCCTCGCCCCGGCCGCCGTGCTCGTCCTGCTGGCCCCGGCCGTGTCCTGGCCGCCGCTGCTCCTGGTCGTACCCCTGCCCGCCCTGCTCACCGGTCGCCTGTCCGGGGACCCGCGGACGGCGGGGTGGACCTGGCTGGCGGCGGCCGCCGTGGGGGCGGCGGCCCTGGCCCTCGGCGGTCAGCCCGTGGGCATGTGGGTCACCGCCGGGATCCTGGCGGTGTTCACCGTGCTGTTGCCGTGGCTGGTGGGGTTGTACCTGCGCAGCACCTCCGCGCTGGAGCGGGCGGGGTGGGAGCAGGCCCGGATCCTGGAGCGCGAGAGTGAGCTCATGGCCGAACGGGCCCGGATGCGGGAGCGCTCGCGCATCGCCCAGGACCTGCACGACGCCGTGGGGCACGAGCTGAGCCTGCTCGCCCTGGGCGCGGGTGCCCTGGAGATGGCGGAGAACCTCCCCGGGGAGCGCCGGTCCCAGGCCGGTCGGCTCCGGGAGGTCGCCGGACGGGCGGCCGATCAGCTCATGGACGCGGTCGGGGTCCTGCGCGCCGACGCTGGGGCCGCCCCGCTCGACCCGGCGGGCGACGGTGTCGCCGCGCTGGTGCGGCGTTCGGTCGAAGCCGGCATGGACGTGTCCCTGGAGCGGGAGGGCGAGTTCCGCGAACTCCCCGTGCTGGTGGACCGGGCTCTCCACCGGGTGGTCCAGGAGGCCCTGACCAACGCCGCGAAGCACGCGCCGGGGTCGGCGCCGCGGGTGGTGCTGACGGGGTCGTCGGGCGCGGTCTCCGTGCGGGTGGCCAACACCGTGGCGGCGGTCTCCCGGCCCCCGGACCGTGCTCCCGGCACCGGGAGCGGGCTCGTGGGTCTGCGTGAACGGGTGCGCCTGGTGGGCGGTGAGCTGTCCGCCGGACCGGAGGGCGGCCTGTGGGTGGTCTCGGCCCGAATGCCGGTGCGCGGACCCGGTTCCCGAACGTTCACCGGGCAGGACCATCGGGAGGATCCCGGAACGCGCCGGGCCGAGGGGGCTCCCCCGGTCCACGCGCGCCTGCTCGGCTACCGCCGGGCCCGCCGCCGGGCCCTGTGGGCGATCGGTGTGGTCGTGGGGGTCCCGGCCCTGGCTGCGGTGTCGGGGTACGTGCTGATGCTGATGCTCACGGCACACCAGGCGGCCACCGCCACCCTCGCCCCTGATGTCTTCGAGCGGTTGCGGCCGGGGCAGGACCGGGCCGGGGCGGAGGCGTTGCTCCCCGAGGGGGAGCTCTACCTGGAGCCCGCCGGGGAGGGCGCCCCTCCCAAAGCCCGGGAGGGGCTGGAGTGCCGCTACTACCGGTCCAGCGCCGACGTCTTCGCGGGCGGGCACGACCGGTACCGTCTGTGCTTCGGCCCGGAGAGACTGGTTTCGGCCGAGGTGCTGGTGAGGTGACGGGAGACCGGGCGTGATCAGGGTTCTGCTGGTGGACGACGAGGCGATGGTCCGTGCGGGTGTGCGGGCGATCCTGGCCAACGAACCGGAGATCGAGGTCGTCGCCGAGGCCTCCGGCGGCCGGGAGGGCGTCCGGCTGGCCGGGTCCCACCGCCCCGACGTGGCCCTCGTCGACATCCGGATGCCCGGGATGAACGGTCTGGACGCGGCCGCCGAGATGCGTCGGTCGGCCCCCGGGACCGCCGTGGTCATCCTGACCACCTTCGGCGAGGAGGAGTACGTGGTCCGCGCCCTCGACGGGGGCGCCGACGGGTTCCTCCTCAAGACCGGTGACCCCAGGGAGCTGCTGCTGGGCGTGCGGGCGGTGGCGGAGGGCGGCGCGTTCCTCTCCCCCAGGGTGGCCCGGCGTGTCCTCAACAGCCTCGACCACGCCCGTTCGACCGGCCGTCTGGACGCCCGGGAGCGGTTGGCCGGGCTGACCGACCGCGAGCGCGAGGTACTGGCCCTGCTGGGTTCGGGCCTGTCCAACCAGGAGATCGGCGCGCGGCTCTTCCTCGTGGAGGGCACGGTGAAGGGCCACGTCAGCACGATCCTCAAACGCCTGGGGGTGCGCAACCGGGTGGAGGCCGCCGTCCTGGCGTACGAGGCGGGCCTGGTCGGCGAGGGGCGGGGGCGGGACGCCTGAGGGGCTGACCGGATACACCGCCGGTGTGCGCCAGGGGTCCCCTCCCCGGTGATCTTGCTACCAGGGGCAACTTCGGCGCCGAAATCGCCCCTGGTAGCAAGATCACCGCGGGTCAGAGCCGGCCGCGGTCAGTCACCGCTGAGCCCTTCCGCCGGAGCGATCCGGGCGGCGCGGCGGGCGGGGAGCAGGGTGGCGACCGCCCCGATCACCAGGGCCGCGACCAGCACCAGCCCCAACCGTCCCCACGGCACCGCCACCACCAGGGGTGCCGTCCCGCCGACGATCGCGTCCACCCCGACCACCCCGTAGGGCACCCCGACCAGGACCCCCAGGACGGCGCCGAGCAGGGCGATCACCACCGCCTCGACCGCCAGCGTGCCCCGGAGCCCGCCCCTGGTCAGGCCCAGCGCCCGCAGCAGCGCCAACTCCCTGGTCCGTTCCAGGACCGACAGGCCCAACGTGTTCGCGACCCCGACGCTGGAGATGACCACGGTGACGAGCAGCATCATCAGGGCCAGGTCGACCATGACGTCGAGGACCTCGGTGATGTCGGCGCGTTCACTGAGGGCCCCACTGAGAGCGATGTCCGGGTCGGCCCCGGCGACCAGGCTCATCTGGGCGGCGAGGTCGTCGGTGTCGGCCTCCGGGGCGGCCACCCCCCACACCATGCCGTGCTCCCCGCCCTCGGCCACGGTGTCCAGGACGTCGGCGCGCACCACCGGGGCCGGGGTGCCGGAGGCGGTGGCCAGGTGGGACGGGTACACGGTGAAGGACCGCCGGGAGCCGTCCACGGTGAGTTCGACGGTCTCCCCCGCCTCGGCCCCGAGCTCCTTCAACTGTGCACCGGAGACCAGCATGACCGGGGTGTTCACCGCCTCCGCCAGCTCTCCGGCACCCGTCGCGGCGACCAGCTCGGCGGAGACCCCGACCAGGGTGACCTCGTCCAGTCCGGCCACGGTCACCCGTTCGGTGCGGGGCACCTCGACCAGTTCGAGCCCGTTGACGGCGCGAACCGCGGCAACGGTCTCCGGTGCCACCGAACCCTCGTCCACGCGTGCGCTGACCTCCACCGGGTAGCGGTCGCGCAGGTCGCTGTCGATGGTGGCGCGGCCGGTCGCGGCGGCCGTGGTGAGCGCACAGATCAGGCCGAGCCCCAGGACGAGGGCGAGCGTGGCCGTGGCCGCCCGGCCCGGGTCCCGCCGCAGGTTGGCCCCGGCCAGCTCGGGGGCGCCGCCCATCCGGCGCAACAGGGGTTCGACCGCCCCGAGGAGACGGGCGATCAGGTAGCGCAGGGTCAGGAGCAGGCCGAGCGCGCCGACGGAACCGCCGCCGACCGCCAGGGGCAGGGTCTGCTCCGCGACCCCGGCGGCCATGGCGGCCGCCCCGAGCAGCGCGGCCGCGGTACCGAGGACGTGCACCGGGCGCAGGCGCACCCCGCCCTGGAGGGGGACCGAGCGCAGGGCCTCGACCGGGGCGGTCACCGCCGCCCGCCGCGCGGGGAACCAGGCGGCGCCCACGGTGGTGACCACACCCACCAGGAAGGCTCCGAACAGGGCGGCCAACCGGACCTCGGGGCCGCCGCCGTCCAGCCCGGCCAGGGAGGCTCCCGCGTAGCCGACGCCCACGCCCGCGCACACGCCGATCAGGGAGCCGACGGTACCGACGATCAGCGCCTCGGCGACGACCAGGTTCCGTACCCGGGCCCGGTCCGCACCCACCAGGCGCAGCAGGGCGGTGTCGCGGCGGCGCTGGGAGAGCAGGATCGTGAAGGTGTTGGCGATGACCGCGGAGGCCGCGAGCAGGGCGATGAGCGCGAAGACCAGCAGAATCATGCCGAGCTGCTGTGAGCCTCCCGCGAACCGGTCTGCGGCGAGCCGGGCCTGTTCCTCCGCGGTCACCGGGTGAAGGATCTCGGGCAGGGCGGCCCCGAGGTTCGCGACGGCCTCCGGTGCGGAAACGCCGTCGGCCGTGTCGGCCAGGACGCTGAACGCGCTGTCGCCCTCGAAGTGCGCCTCGGTGGCGTAGAGCGTGTACTGGACCCCGGTCAGCGGCTGGAAGCCCGGGGCCGTCGCGCCCACCACGGTGGCCCGGGTGCCCTCCCCCTCCCGGGGCAGGATCCGCACGGTGTCGCCCACCGAGAGCCCCAGGGCGTCCAGGGTCGCGGTGTCGGCGACGACCTCGTCGGGGGCGGTGGGCCAGACGCCCTCCGCCAGGTCGAACCAGCGCAGTTCGGGCTCGTCGGCGAAGCTGTAGACGTTGGCCTCGCCCCGCCGTTCCCCGGTGGCGAGTCGGACGGTACGTGCGTGGTAGGCGGTGACGGCGCCGATGTCGGGGTGGTCGGCGACCATGTCGGTCCAGTCCGGACCGGGGTCGGTCGACTCGGGGTCGCGGTCGACGACCACGTCGGCGGCGGCCAGCGGTGCCGCGGCCACGGCGCGCATCCCGGCGTCGGAGGTCGCGGAGAACACGGCGGTCGCGGCCAGGAAGAGCGTGCCCAGGACGATGGCCAGCAGTACGGCGGCCAGCCGGGCGGGGTGGGCGCGGGTCTGTGCCCAGGCGAGGCTCAGCATCGGCTCTCCGCCCGGGCCACGGCCGCCAGGACCTGCTCGGCCGTGGGGTGTTCGAGGGTGCCGTGCAGGGCGCCGTCGGACATCAGCAGGACGCGGTCGGCGTAGGTCGCGGCGACCGGGTCGTGGGTGACCATGACGATGGTCCGACCGAGTTCGCTGCTGGCCGTACGCAGGCGTTCGAGCAGTTCACGGCCGTTGGTGACGTCGAGGGCCCCGGTGGGTTCGTCGGCGAGGAGCACCGCGGGCCGGGTGAGCAGGGCCCGGGCGAGCGCGACGCGCTGCTGCTGGCCGCCGGACAGTTCCGTGGGCCGGTGCCCCAGCCGGTCGCCGAGCCTCAGGGAGCGCACGACCTCGTCGAGGCGGTCGCGGTCCGGGCGCTGTCCGGCGAGCCTGAGCGGGAGCAGGATGTTCTGTTCCGCGGTGAGGGCGGGCAGCAGGTTGAAGGCCTGGAAGACGAAACCGATCCGCTCGCGCCTGAGCCGGGTCAGTCCCCGGTCGTCGAGCCGGGCCAGGTCCTGCCCCTCGACCAGCACGCTCCCCGAGGTGGGGGTGTCCAGCCCGGCCAGCAGGTTCATGAGCGTGGACTTGCCGGAGCCGGAGGGACCCATGATCGCGGTGAACTGCGCCGGTTCGAAGCCGAGGCTCACCCCGGCCACGGCGGTGACCGCGGTCTCTCCCACGCCGTACCGCCTGACCAGGTCGACCGTACGGAGTGTGCTGCTCCGCTGCCCTGTCGGTGTGTTCATCCGGCCCTCTCCGCCCGCACCGCGTCCCGGCCTCGGCGGCCTCGGCGGTGCCTGCTCCCTCGCGTGTCCTGCTGTGCGTCGACAACGCTAGGAATCGGCGGCCCGGGGGCGACAGTGGCGACCGACAGGGCACCACCCTGACGAAGGTCAGGGTGCGGTGCGGGTCAGGGCGCGGTGCGGGCCCGCACGGTGGCCGGGCCCGAGGGCGGGTCGGCGCGCGGGCACGGGGCCGGGGTCGTCCTTCGCGGAGAGCGTGCCTGAGGACGTCGGCGATCCCGGATTCGGTGAGGTCCTCGTCCCCGGGGAGGATCCGGGCGCACAGGCCGCGGGGGTCCTCCTCACCGTCACCGGGGTCCTCGCCCTCCAACTGGGCGGCTGAACCGACCGGGGGCGGGACAGGCTGGAGGGCGGTCCCTACTGTTCGGGGTACACCGACTGGATGCGCTCGGCGACGTGGCCGAAGCCGGTGCGTTCCAGGATGTCCACCTGTTCGCGGACGAAGGCGGCGCGCTCGGCCCCGTCCTCGACGGAGTCGATGAGCCCGCGCAGGATGGCGACCTGGACGTCCTGCTCCATGGAGTCCGCGCCCTCGTCCGTCTCCTGCTCGGCGGGCCACCAGTAGCTCTCGTAGCCCTCCTCGTCGACCCCGCTCCCGGGCATCGGAACGTCGGGCTCGGGCGGCTCCAGGTCGGACAGCCCGAGCACGTCGGGGTCCTCGTGCCCGGCATGGTGCAGTCGGGGTTCCGGGAGGAGCTCGGAGGGCAGCGCCCGCCCGGGTTCACCGGAGACCGCCGCGCGGTCCCGCGCAGCCTCGTGCTCGGCCGTCCACAGGGCGCGGTCCTTGCGCAGACGGGCCATGCGGCGGAGGCGTTCGTCGTCCTCGTCGGACAGTTCCAGCCGGACCTCGTCCGCCCACACCTGGATGGTGCCTCCGGCGACGGGGGCCTCCACCGCGAACACCGACCCGAGTTCGCTCTCGGTCACCGAACGGTCGTCGGGGTGCACCTCGCACAGGATGTCCCGGGCACGCAGCACGATCGAGTGGACGGCCGGGCCCGCGGGGTTGCGCAGGCTCAGGTCGACCCGGTGGGCCCAGCGCCAGTGGACGAGCGCGGAGAACTCGAACACGTAGTCGTCCAGAGCGCTCGGCAGTTCGGTGCGGCGCGTGCGGACCCCCCGGGTCCCGCTCTCGCCGCGCGGCGCCTCGACGGGTCCGGGCTCATCGCCCCGGTCCGGCCGATCCGAACGGCCCCGGAGATCCTGCCCCGAAACCCGCACGTCCTCGTCCTTCCCGTCCCCGGCCGAGCCACCGCCCGTCACCAGGCCCAGGGCCGCCTCCAGGACGGCGTCCAGCGGGGCGGGGCGTGCCAGGGCCGCGCCCAACAGCATCAGGGCGAACGGCAACCACAGGATCACCCATGGCCCGACCAGCGGAAACAGCACCGCGGGGACGGTCAACACCACGATGACCGCCACGAGGCGGGTACGGGCGAAGGTGGCCACGGGGGTGTCTCCTCGGTACGGGGGCAGGGGGCTCGCGACAAAGGGTCCTCTGGCAAGTGTGCCCGAGAACCGGCGTGCACGTGCCACCAACGCCGAGCACAGCGCCCCTTCTCCCCATCGGGCCACCGTTCCCGCGCCGGTTCCCGCACCGATCACTCGGATATGACGCCGTTGTCCCGGCCCCTCCGGAACACCGGTGAAGGCCTTGGCCGACGAGCACGGCGGAGCGGGACGGCGGCGAAGACGCAGGGGTTCCCCTCGGGAGTGCGAAGAATCGGGAAACACTCGCGAAAGGCACCTGTTTCCACCCTCGCGCGGCCGGGTCCGGGACACATGATGACGCCATGCGATCACCCCGTTTCCCTTCGCCACGGGCCGTCCTGCCCAACCGGGCGGGTCAGCGCGGTCAAGGGAACCTCTTCCGCCCCGAGGTCCAGGGGCTGCGCGCCGTCGCCGTACTGCTGGTGCTCGTCTACCACCTGAACCCGGGCCTGCTCCCGGGCGGTTACGTGGGCGTCGACGTCTTCTTCGTCATCTCCGGTTTCCTCATCACCTCCCTGCTCCTGCGGGAGGTCCGCGAGCACGGGCGGGTGTCGCTGGCCGGGTTCTACGTGCGGCGGGTCCGGCGCCTGCTGCCCGCCGCCACGGTGGTACTCCTGGCGACGGGGGCGACCGCCCTGGCGGTGCTGCCGGTCACCCGGCTGGGTGACACCGCCTGGCAGTTGTTCGCCTCCGCCGCGTACGTGGAGAACCTCTACCTGGCCGACCAGACGCTGGACTACCTCGCGGCGGAGGTCCCGCCCAGTCCCGTACAGCACTTCTGGTCGCTGTCGGTGGAGGAGCAGTTCTACCTGCTGTGGCCGCTGCTCTTTCTGTTGTGGGCGCTCCTCCTCCGGCGGCGTTCCGGGGCCGCGGCCGGGACCGGGGCGCTCACCGCGGTTCTGGCCGCGGTGTTCGCCGCCTCCCTGGTCTGCTCGGTGGTACTGACCGCCGGCGGCTCCCCTGGCGCCTACTTCCTGCCGACCACCCGCGCCTGGGAGCTGGCGGCCGGCGGGCTCCTGGCGGTGTTCCTGTCCGGACGGGGGCTGCCGCGACCGCTCCGCCTCCCGCTGGGCTGGGCGGGCCTGGCCGCCATCATGGCCTCCGCCGTGCTCTACGACTCCGGCACACCCTTCCCGGGGTACACCGCCCTGCTCCCCGTCCTGGGGTGTGTGGCGGTGATCGCCGCGGAACGCTCGCCCGGCCTGTCGGCCTCGACGCTGCTGAGCACGGGCCCGGCCCGGTTCGTCGGGGACATCTCCTACGCCCTGTACCTGTGGCACTGGCCGCTCGTGGTGTTCGCGCTGGTCCTGCTGGGTCGGGACACCCTGGGGCCGCTCGGTGTCGCCGGTGTGGCGGCCCTGTCGTTCCTGCTGGCCTGGGCGACCAAGCTGTGGGTGGAGGATCCGGTGGCGCGGCACGGCCTGGTGCGCACGGGGCGCGGCGCCTCGGCCGTGGCCCTGGCCGGGATCCTGGCGGTGGCCGCGGTCACCGCCGCGTCCCTGGTCCGGGTGGACCGCTTCCAGTCGACCGAGTTCGACCCGGAGGTCCACGTGGGCCCGAAGGCGATCGGCCTACCGCCGTCCCAGGACGAAGCGTGGATGTACCCCTCCCCGGTCGAGGCCGAGGACGACGTCCCCCGGGCCTACGCCGACGGCTGCCACGCGGGGTTCGACCAACGGGCCCCCTCCGAGCCGCCGTGCGTCTACGGCCCCGAGGACGCGGCCACCACGGTGGCGCTCACCGGGGACTCGCACAGCACCCAGTGGTTCCCGGCACTGGTGCAGATCGCCGAGGAGCGGGGGTGGCGGCTCACCGTGTACAACAAGTCGGCCTGCGCGTTCACCTCGGTCCTCGTCAGCAGGGGAGGCGAGCCCTACGCCGAGTGCCAGGAGTGGAACAGGGCGGTGGCCGAGGAGCTCCGGCGACTGAAGCCGGATCTGCTGGTCACCAGCTCCTCGGCGGCCGGGGTCCCGCACGGCCACGGATCCGGACCGGAGGCGCGAGGCGCCATGGCCGAGGGCATGGTCGAGCAGTGGGAGCGGCTCACCGCCGCCGGTGTCCCGATCCTCGCGATCCGGGACACGCCCCGCACCAACTCGGACGTGCTGGACTGCCTGGCCTCCTCCAGCCGCGACCTCTCCGCCTGCGACCGGCCCGCCTCGGCGGCGCTGGAGCCCGACGACCCCCAGGAACTGGCGGCCCGGGAGGTCGAAGGGGCCGAGCTGATCGACCTCACCGACCTGATCTGCACCGACGACACCTGCCCCGCGGTGGTCGGCAACGTCGTGGTCTACCGGGACTCGCACCACCTCACCGAAACCTACGCGCGCCTACTCGCCGACGCCCTCGGCACCCGGATGGACGAGGCTCTGGGCCGGAACTGACCTCCCGGCCCGGGGGCTGGCTCCGACCGCGCAGGACCCCCGGCGCTGCAGCTGACGTCCGGGGCCCCGGCGTGCCACTACGGGAAGCACGGGAAAGGGGAAGGAAGAACTCAGGAATGCACAATAAAGAACATTGGCACTGACCCTCCTTTTCTGCCACGGCGAGGCCGTGCGGCCGCCTCCCCCGCACGGTGTCCGCCCCGAATCCGGATCGGCGTCGGACCAGGGGGCGACCTCGAGAACCCACCCGTGGAACAGAACTCTCAAACGGACACACCTCTGCCGAAACAGACCGGCAACCGGCACCACCGGACATCGCACCACCAGGCATTTCAGCCACCCAGCCGACAGAGAACAGTGAAAAACGGACACGAAGCAAAAGGGTACAACAATTCGCCGTAGCCCCTCCCGTGACAAACCCGCCTGCCAACAACCGGAAAGGTGTTTCGGCGCGTTCGGACAACACACTCCGGAGTATGCTCGTGCAGACCTCACCGGCGGGGCCCACATCCGCCGTTCTCGGCCCGCCCCGTCGGACACCTCAGCCAGAACGGCGAAAGGCCGCCCGATGGAGACCACCGACGAACCGGAGCGTCAGGCCCCCGAGGCCCCGACCTCACCCGCACCCGACACCGCACCCGTCCCCGCGTCCGAGCCCGGCACCACCGGGGTCCGCCGTCCGATCCCGCGCCCGCGCCGCGGACCGGGTCGCCGCCACCGGGCGCGCGGCTACGTCCGTCACCTCTTCGACGCCGACGAACCGCTTCCCGCAGCCGCCCAGGAGGGACCGGCCGCGAACCGGCCGGAACAGGCAGCTGCGGGGGCCGGCACACGGGGGCGAACCGGTTCGGCGGTGACCGCGATCCGCGCGACCGACAGGAGCGAGCATGGCCTGGGACCAGCGGATCCACAGCTGGGACGAGCGGAGAGCGCAGGGGGATCCAGCTCGGGGGAATCCCCGGCGGAGGGGTGTACCGACGGACCCGCCCGATGAGGGTTCACCCGACCGGGGCTGTGACGGCTCCGACTCGGACACCGCCTGCCGACGGTTCCAGGCGCAGACCGCGCCGGAGGGCGGGGCTGCCGTCGAACCAGCCCCGCCGCTGGAGACGGATGCCCGGGTGGACGGGCGACGGGTGGTGGTGACGTGGCGGCCCGGCACCCGCCCGGGCGAACGGGCCTCCTACCGGGTGACGCGGCGGACCGGGCACGGGGCGACCGCCCGGGAGAGGCCGGTGGGTGAGGTTTCGGGCACCCGGGTGGTCGACGAGGGGCTTGCTGTGGGCAGTGAGGCCGTCTACACGGTGGTGGCTGTGGGCGACGGCCCCGGCACGTCCCCGGCCGCGTGGAGCCAGCCGGTGATGATCACCCCCGAAGTCGCCGACCTGCGGGTGCGGTCCGACGAGACCTCGGTGACCGGTTCCTGGCGGACGCCGCCGGAGGCGGTCCGGGTGGAGGTGCTGCGAGCGGAGGGCGGCCCGCCCCGGGGACCGGGAGACGGGGTACCGATCGCGCACGACGGGTCGGTGTTCGTGGACACGGACGTCCTCCCGGACACGGAGTACCACTACCGGGTGCGCGCGGTGTACGTGACCTCGCGGGGCCTGGCCCGGAACTCGGCCGGACTGGTCCGCCGGGCCAGCCCCGGACCCGTACCGACCGCGGTGCGGGACCTGTCGGTGGACGCGGTCGGGGCCGGGTTCGTGGCCTCGTGGTCCGCACCGTCCCGGGGCCGGGTGGTGCTGTTCACCTCCGAGCGGCCGCCGCCGTGGCCCCCGGGCCGGTCCGTGCCCGCCGACCGCTGGGCGGAGCTGGGTTCGGAGGTCCCGGGCGAGGTGTCGACCGGCCCCGACGGCCGGGCCGAAGCCGGACTCCAGCTGCCCGCGGGCACCGTGTACGTGCTGGCCGCGACCGTGGCGGGCGGTCAGGCGGTGGCGGGCGCCCGGACCCGGGTCGTCGCCGCTCCCCCGGTCACCGGCCTGCGCGCCGAACGGTTCGACACGGTGGTCCGGCTGAGCTGGGACTGGCCCGAGCACACCGCCGCGGCGCTGGTGTCCTGGCGGGACGCCCGGAGCTCCCCGGACGCCCGGGCCCCGAACCCCGCCGCTCCGCTGGACGGTGCTGGTGCCGGCACGGTGCGCGGATCACGGCTGCGGTACGAGGCCGAGGGCGGGTTCGAGGCGCACACGGGCCCCGGGCCGGTCGTGGTGACGGTCCGGACCGCCGTGCCCTCCGAGACCGGTGAGTCGCTCAGCACCCCGGTGAGCGTGCACGTGCCGGGCAGGGCGGTGCTCGACTACCAGGTGGAGGCGGTCGGGCTGCTGCGCCGGGAGCGGATGGTGCACCTCAGTTCCCGGGACGCCTGCCACATGCCCGAGGTGGCGGTCGTGTACACCTCGGGCAGGGTGCAGCCGCACTCGGGGGAGCGGGGCCGGGTACTGGCGACGTTTCCGGCCCGGCCCCTGGCCGCGGGCGAGCGGGTGTCGGTACGGGTCCAGCCGCCCCGGGAGCCCGGACCGGCCTGGCTGATGTGCTTCCCCGCGGACGGGGGCACGGCTGTGAGCCTGCGCCAACCCCCGGTGAGGGAGCTGCGCCTGTGAACCCGTGGGACGGGCCCCGTCTGGTGTGCCCCTACTGCTACTCGGCGTTTCCCGAACGCCGTATCCGTTTCCGCTGCCTGGGCAGGCCGGGCCCGTCGGGCGAGATCTGCCCGACCGCCGAGGACCGGGCGCTCCGGAACCACCTGGGGCGACGCGAACGGCTCCCCCCGGTCTTCGAGGCCAACGGCAGGCGCCCCAGGGCGGTGTGCCCCGCCTGTTCGGGGACGACCGACCGCAAGGTGTGCGCGGTGTGCCACGCGCGGATGCCGGTGAACTTCGGGCGGATGCGCGGCCGCACGATCGCCCTGGTGGGGGCGCGGGACGCGGGCAAGACCGTGTTCATGACGGTGCTCATCCACGAGCTGAGGAACCGGGTCGGCGACCGGTTCGACGCGTCCGTGGGCGGTTCGGACGACCACACCCGGCACCGTTTCGGCCCCGACTACGAGTCACCCCTGTACGAGGAGGGCCGACTGCTCCAGGGGACGCGGCGGGCCGCGGGTGCGGCCCGCGCACCCCTGCTGTTCCGGTTCACCGGACGGCGGCGGGGGCTGGCCGGCCCCCGCCCCAGGCACACCCTGCTGTCGTTCTTCGACACCGCCGGGGAGGACCTGAGCGACGAGGAGAGCGTGGAGGCCAACCTGCGCTACCTCAACAACGCGGACGGGGTGATCGTGCTGTTGGACCCGCTCCAGATGGACGGAGCCCGCCGGGCGGCCGCGGCCGGGACCCGGCTGCCCGTCCCGGAGGGCCCGGAGAACCAGCCCGTGCACATGCTGGAGCGCGTCACCGACCTGCTGATGCGCCGGGAGGGCAGACCGAACCGGCTGATCGGGGTGCCCATCGCGGTGTGCCTCACCAAACTCGACGCCCTGCGCGCGGAGATGGACGAGGGGTCACCGCTGCACCGCCCGCAGCCGGGTGCACCGTTCTTCGACGAGTCCGACAGCCAGGACGTGCACGCCCAGATCCAACAGCTCCTCCACCGCTGGGACGGGCCGGGGATCGACCACCACGTGCGCAACCACTACCGCAACGCCCGCTACTTCGGGGTGTCCGCCCTGGGCGGCGCCCCCACCGGCGACAACCGGGTCCGGGGCGGGGTGCGGCCGTACCGGGTGGCCGACCCGTTCCTGTGGTTGCTCTCGGAGTTCGGGGTCGTCCGGTCCGGAAGCGCGCCCCGGCCCCCGCCCTGACCGCGGTTTCCGTACCCGCGCCCCGCAGCCCGCGCGTCACACACCCCCGCACCGGCCTCACGGAAAGGGCACGGCCGATGGGTTCACCCCAGCTCTACTACACCTCGTGCGAACACGGCCTGTCGGGTTGCTCCGGCTACCAGTTCAACGCGGCGACCCCCGGGGTGGACCCGCGGGTACTGCGCGAGGTGGAACGTTTCACCGTCTACGAACCCCCTCGGCCGCGGGACGCCGGGGACGCCGACCGGCACCCGGTCAACCTCTGCTACTCCCCCGACCTGGCCGGGTACCCGGTGCTGAGCCGGGTCGTCTCCAGCGGCGAGGACCCCTCGGGCCGGCCGGGCAACTACTTCGCGCACAGCCTGCTGCTGGTCGGGGGCGGCGCGTTCCTGCCCGCCGAGCAGTGGGGGGCGGGCTTCTGGGCGAGCACCCCGGTGACGGCCCCGGACCTGCCCGGGATCGTGCTCCCGCCGGGTCCGCTGGACCGGCGGCGGACCGCGCTGTGGCTGCTCGGCCGCCCGGAGCACCTCCTCGGGCGGCTGCTGGCCGCGGTGGACGGGGCGATCGACGGCGGTCCCCCCGTGCTGCTGCTCGCCGACGACGAGGCCGCCGCCCACTGGGTGGCCGCCCTGTCCCACCTGCTACCGCCCCGGCGCGCTCGGGCGATGTCGTTCGCGACCTACAGCGGCGACCCGGAGGACTCCCCGGTGCACGTGGTAGCGGTGCCCCCGCACACCGACACCCGGCTGCTCCGGAGCCGGTTCACGGTCTTCGACCCCGAGTGCGAGCAGCGCACCGGACCCGACGGGGGGACGATCCCGGCCGGGACCGACGCCACGGAATCCGCCGGAGCACCCCGCCCGGGCGTCGAACCACCCGGGCCCGACACCGCGGCCGTGGTGTCCCTGCTCCTCGCGACGGGGGTGGAGGGCGCGCCCGCGCTGTGGTCCGCCGCCCGCCCCTACTCCTCGGGTGCGGAGCGGTCGTTGGCCGACTGGCGGCCGGTACTCGCCGCGGCCTCCCTCGCCGAGGACTCCGGCCGCGGTACCGGCCCGGACCTGGGCGCGGTACGCGCCTGGCTGCCCGGGGCGGTGTCCTGGCTGGCCCCGGAACGGGCCCGTCTCCTCATCGAGCGGCTGTTGGACACCGACACCGGGCATCTGCGCGACGACGAGCTGGTCCGGTTCCGGAAGGCGGCCCTGGATGCGGGTTCGACGGAGCTCACCGAACGCCTGGAGGGGGAGGCCGTGCGCCGTTGCCTGGAGCGGATCGCGGCCGGTTCCCCGACGCCCCCGGCGCCGCCGGTGCGCTCCGAGCGCGTGCGGGAGGCCGCCCGCGACCGCGTCCGCGACCTGCTCGACGGTGCGGCCGGCCGGGTGCCGCCGCCGGACCGGGCGGTGGAGCTCCTGCTCTGGGCACGGACCGCGGGCCTGGTTCCGCCCGCACCGGCCCTGGCACGGTACGGGCACGGCACCGTCGCCGCGCGCCTGGCCGCTGCCCCGCCGGGTGCCGAACCCGACCCCGCCCTCGCCCGCCTGGTCCACGGGTACGAGGCGCTGCGCCGGGGCGCCGCCGCGGGGTTGGCGGCGCTGCCGCGGCCGGTGCTGGCGGACCTGGCGGCGGGCCCGGCGGGGGCGCTGTTCGCCGAGGACCGAAGCGGTTCGTCCGCCGCGCTGCGCGAACTCCGGTTGCTCGCCGTCGGCGACGGCGAACCGCTGCACCTGCTGCGCGGGGTGGTGGCGCTGCGGCAGGAGGCCCGCACCTGGGATCCGCCCGGACTGGCCGCTCACGACCTGGACGAGGAGCTGCTGCTCCGGGTGTGGGGGACCGGTCAGCGCCCCTGCGCGGTGTCGGCGGTACTCGGGCTGGCCGGTGAGCGGACCCTGGTCTCCCCCGGGGTCGGCCGCTGGATCGCCGGGGCGCTGCTGACCGGACCGCACGAGGACGAGGACGGCGACTGGCAGCGGGCGCTGCACGAGCTGGCCCGGCACCGCCTCGGGCGGCTACTCCCGGAGGACGCCCGGAGGCTGGTCGACGGATGGGCCGGGGCCTCGGCGGCGCTGGCCGAGCTGGACCGGCCCGGGCGCGCGGAGGGTGCCGCACGGCTTCGGCCGGTCGCGGCTGCCGTCCTGGGGGGCGACGACCGGTTGGTCGCCGCGGTCGCGTTGCGGGGGGTGGCCGCCCGGTTGCTGCGTTGGCGCCCCGAACACGCCGCGGAGGCGCTGTCCGACTGTGCCGAGGAGGTGTTCGGTGCCTATTGCCGGGCGGCGTACCGGCGGTTGGCCCTGCCGCCGAGGCGGGGGCTGTCGGTCCTGCGTAGGCGAACGTCCGAGACGGAACTGGCCGTGCGCGTGTTCCGGACCGCCCTGGCCCTGGGCGCGGGAGCCCCGCCGGACCCGGCCTCTCGGGACGCCCGCCTGCTCGGGCAGGTGCTGGGACCGGCGCTGCGCACCTGGTCCCGGCGTGAGACCGGTCGGGCCCGCAGGGCCTTCGGGGCCGACGGGAGGAGGGAGGAGTTCGAGGCGTGGGCGCGGTCGGTACGGGAGCGGGGCGGGGGCGGCGGCCTGTTCGGGCGCCTCCGGAAGGGGTCGCGCGAAGCTTGAACGGACACTCTCCCGCCTCCGCCGCCTCCGACTTCCTGGTGCCGGGGCTGATCGTCCTCGTGCCCGGGTTCGTCGTGGCCCTGGGCGTCGTTTTCGGAGGGGACCCCGCCAAGGTGCTGGCCTTCCTGCTCAGCACCCTGACCGTAGCGGCGTCCCTTGCCCTGGCCTTCGGTTTCGCCGTGCTCACCCGGGTGTACGTCCGGGCCGTCCAGGCGGTGCTCTTCCACGGGGACAACCCGCGTGCGCCCGAACCCGGGCCGGAGGACCCCGCCGAGTTCGGCTATCACGGCGGCCCGGCGTGGTGGGACCTCGCCGAGGTGGGCTCACGGGTCGCGGTCGGTACCGGCCCGTTCGCGGTCCTGCTGTTGCCGCACCTGGCCGTACAGGCCGTGCTCGTGCTCACCCACCTGGCCTGGGCCTGGACCGCGGTGGCCGTCCTTCGGCTGGTGGACGGCGGGCTGCTGCGGTACCGGAGGATCCGCATGCTGTGCCCGCGCTGCTTCGAGCACATGACCTACCCCTCGCACGAGTGCGACCGCTGCGGCCGGGTGCACCGCGACGTCCGGCCCGGGCGCCGGGGGCTGCTGCGGCGCCGGTGCCTGTGCGGGCGGAGCATGCCGACACTGCTCCTCCTGGGCGCCGCCGGGCTGGGTGCGCTGTGCCCGCACTGCGGCCAGGGCATGGAGCACCGGCCGGGGGAGGCGCGGGAGCTCCCGGTCGCGCTGTTCGGGGGGACCGGGGCGGGCAAGACCAGGCTCACCCACGGTCTGTACGCGGCTCTGGAGCACGCCGCCGCGGGCCGTCCGGGGGCCCGGGTGGAACCGGCGGATGAGGACACCCGGCACCGGTTGGGCGAGAGCGCACTGGCTCTCTCCCCCGGCCGGAGGGTGCCCCCGACCCAGCCGGGGCGCCGGGCGCGCGGGCTCGCGCTGCGGGTGACGGCCGGGACGCGCACCCTGCTCCTGCAGGTGTACGACGCCGCCGGGGAGTGGTTCGACCGCACTGACCGCACCGAGGAGCTCACCTACCTGGGCCGGACCGGGACGTTCGTACTGGTGGTGGATCCGTTGTCGGTGCCCGCGGTGTGGAACGCGCTCGGCGCCGGGGAGCAGCGGCGCCTGGCCGGGGAGCGTTCGCTCACCCCCGACCCCGAGCGGCCGTACATGCAGGTGCGCGACGAGGTCCAGCGGCAGTACCTGGCGTCGGGGCGGGGGCTGTGGCGGTCCCGGCTGGCGGTCGTGATCACCCGGGGCGACCTGTTGGCGGGGACGTCCCTCGCGCCGGCCGACGTGCCCGCGGAGCGGTGGGTGCGGGAGGTGATGGGGCTGAACAACCTGTTGCGGGCGGCCCGGAGCGACTTCGGCTCGGTGGAGGTGTTCGTGACCGGGGCGGTCGTGGCCCCCGGGGGAGACCCGGATCCCAGTCTCACCACCCTGCTGCGATGGCTGCTGGTCCCGGAGGCGGAGCAGTTCACCGGCCTCGCGGGCCCCGGACCCGCGCCGCCCCCGCTCCCCGGATCCGTTCCGAACCCGGGCACGCACGCCGCTCGGGCAGAGCCGGCGCAGACGGGACCGACGCGGACGGGGCGGGCCCGGTGACCGGGCCCGGTCGGCGTCCGCGCACCGCACGACGGACCACGGCGGTGCTGCTCCACACGGTGACGGCGGTGGTGGCGGCCCTGGTCCTGGCGGGCCTGGGCGCGGTGGCGCTGCGGCTGGTCGGGATGATCTGGGAGGGCCTCGTCGGTCTCTGAGCCGTCCGGGTTCAGGGGGTCCGGGAGGCGGACGCGGTGATCACGTCGGCGATGGCCGAGGCGGGGTCGGTCACCGGGATCGGCCAGCCCGTGTACGCCTCGGCGAGGAAGGTCCGGCCCGCCCTCGAACCCGTGACCTGGTCGATCTCGGCGAGCTGACGGCGCAGTCCGAAGGGGTCCCCGTCCGCGGCCGTGTGCAGCATGGACGTCATCCACCAGGAGAAGTGCTGGGCCCGCCAGGCGCGGTCCGCGGCGGTCCGGCCGTAGGCGGCGAGCAGGTCCGCCGAACCCCGGTGGAAGAAGCGTTCGAGCGCCTGGCAGAGCACGGCGGCGTCGGCGACGGCCAGGTTGAGGCCCTTGGCGCCGGTGGGCGGGACGACGTGCGCGGCGTCCCCGGCGAGGAGGAGGCGTCCGTGGCCCATCGGGGCGAGGACACGGCTGCGCATGGGGATGACCCCGCGCTGGATGATCGGCCCCTCCCTGAGCTCGAACCCGTTGCCGTTGACCCGCGTGCGCAGTTCCGTCCAGATCCGGTCGTCACTCCAGGCTTGGGCGTCCTCGGCGGGATCGCACTGGAAGTACATCCGCTGCACGCTGGGGGTGCGTGAGCTGATCAGCGCGAACCCGCGCTCGGAGTGCGTGTAGACGAGCTCGTCGGAGCTGGGCGGGGCCTCGGTGAGGATGCCGAACCAGCCGTGTTCGTAGGCCCGGAAGTAGTCGGTGCGCACGCTCTCGGGGACGGCGGAACGGCTGACGCCGCGGCTGCCGTCGCATCCGGCGACCACGGCGCAGGAGAGTTCGACGCGGGTGCCGTCGGCGTCGGTGAAGCGTACGGAGGGGGTGTCGGTGGTGACGTCGTGGACGCTGACGCCGCTCACGCCGAAGCGCAGGTCGCCCCCGGCCGCGAGGCGGGCCGCGATGAGGTCCTTGAGCACCTCGTGCTGGGGGTAGAGGTGAACGGAGCGCCCGGTGAGGCCGGAGAGGTCGATCCTTCGGGTCTCGCCGCGGCTGCGGATTCCGATGCCGCCGTGGCACTGTCCCTCGGAGAGCGCGCGTTCGCCCACCCCGGTGCCGGTCATGAGGTCGACGGTGCCCTGTTCCAGGATCCCGGCCCGGACGGTCGTCTCGATGTCGGCGCGTTCGCGCAGGTCGATGACGACGGAGTCGATCCCGGAGAGGGAGAGCAGATGAGAGAGCATCAGGCCCGCGGGCCCGGCGCCGATGACGGCCACCCGGGTCCTGAGCCGGCGGTGTTCGGCGTTCATCGGTTCGCGTTCTCCGTCCGTGGGTGCCGGGGTCACCCTCAGCATGTGCCCGGGGAGCCGGGCGGCACCAGGCCTGGTTCCACTGGGTGAGAAACGGAACCAGCAGAAGTTCACCCAAAGGACAGATGTACGCTTTGCGCACGAACAGGAGTGGTGAAGCAGCGGAGAGGTGGACACGGCCGTGCCGACGACAGGGGATTCCGTGCTCAGCCGCGCCATGCGGATCCTGCGCACCTTCAACGGGCCCGACGCCGCCGGGGCGGGCCCGGAGGGCGGGCCCGCCCCCTCCCTCACCGCCTCCGAGATCTCCCGCCGTGCCGGTCTCCCCGTCGCCACGGCACACCGTCTGGTCGGGGAGCTGGTTGCGCTGGGCGCCCTGGAACGCGGGCCCGACAAGCGCGTGCGCGTCGGTTACCGGCTGTGGGAGATCGCCTCGCGCTCCTCACCCGCCCGAGGCCTCAGCCGGGCCGCCCTCCCCTACATGGAGGACCTCCAGGCGGTGGTCCGGGAGCACACCCAGATCGGTGTACTGGAGGGGACCGACGTCCTCTACCTCGAACGCCTCTCCCGCCCCGAGGCCGGGCGCAACGTCGCCGAGGTCGCCGGGCGGCTGCCCGTCCACGCCACCTCCACCGGCCTGGTCCTGCTCGCCCACGAACCGGCCGAGTTCCAGGAGCGCGTGCTCGGCGGGCGACTGCACGCGGCCACTCCGCACACCGTCACCGACCCCGCCCGGCTGCGCCGCCTCCTCGCCGGGATCCGCCGCGACGGGTTCGTGGTGTCTCCCCGGACGATGACCCCTGAGTCCGTCGGGCTGGCCGCGCCCGTGCGCGACAGCGACAACCGCGTGGTCGCCGCCCTGTCCCTGGTCGTACCGTTCGAAACCGGAGACCCGCGCCGCTACCTGCCGGTCCTCGTGGCCGCCGCGCGGGGGGTGTCCCGCGCCATGGGCGCCCCGGTCTCCAGGGAGAACATGATCCGCACCCAGGGCTTCCGGCCCGTCCGGGACGGAACCGAGTGATCTCGGGTCCGGGACCCTGACGGGCTTCCCGCACCTGTCGGCGGGACCGTGCCACGCGGGACCGCCCCCCGGGAACGACCGTGTCCGAGGAGGGCTGGGCCTCCTCGGACACGGTTCGGCTCGACAGAAGTACGCGGCTCGGCGATGGTGTGCGGTCCGGGCTCTCGTGCCCCGACCGGGCTACCGGCCCTGCGGGGCGCTCTGCCCGGGCTGTCCGGGGCGCTGTCCCGGCTGGTCGGCTTGGGGCCCTTGCGGGTTGGCCCGGTCGAAGGCCTCCTGGGCCTGGTGCTCGCGCTCCCAGATGACGAAGCGCTCGCTCTCGCCCAGCGCCATGGTGGTCAGCCACACGGCGACGGCGATGTCGTCGACCAGGCCGAAGACCGAGAGGATCAGCTCGGGGACGAAGTCGATCGGGGAGACGACGTAGCCGACCAGCACCAGCATCATGAAGAGCTTGCCGCCGCTGAGTTCGTGGTAGCGGCCGCGCAGCTTCGCCCCGACCATGCGCGGAACCGCGCGGACGCGCTGCCACACGGAGACCCGGCCGTCGGTGTTCTGGATGACCTGCCAAGCGGCCGCGCCGGCCGCGGCCCGGTTTGCCTTGCGCATCGTGTTCGTCTCCTCAGGGGGCATGTGACTTCTTAAGATATGACGCGAAGTCCTCCTGATTCGTTCCCGCCTGTCGGGGAGGACAACCCCGAACGAGACGCACGCGGCACCGCCCCGACCTCACCACCACCCCTTTCCCCCTCTTTCCGATCCGTGGCGGGTGGTGCCTGAGGGGCGCAGGTGGCTCCGCTCACGCCGCCGGAACACTTCTACGACGGGTTGTCCACAGGGATGACCGGTGGCCCTGGTGGGGACCGGCACGGGGAGGCATCCTTGGATGAGCGACAGCTTTTTCTCCCGTCTCCTCAGGAGCCTCTGCCCCGGGGCGGGCTCCGCCCCTTCGCCCCCGACCCCCAGTCCACCGACCAGCACGAGAGTTCGACTCGCGAGAGAAAACAAAGGGACAAAAAGAACTTTCAGCAAAAAAGGTGCAACGTCGGGTGGCCACATGCGGCCATCTCCGTCCACTCCCCCACGAGGTACACCCGATGCGAGCACGGGAACCCGGCCCTCTCCGCCAGCACCGGAGGCCTGCCGCCACCGACCGGGCCGCGCCGGCCCCCCAGCAGAAACGGCACCGCGCCACGGCACCCGTTTCCCGAGGCGGGGAATACCGGACCTCCCGCTCCGCCACACCCATTCGTTACGATGCGTGCGAGTGGCACCTGAGACGCGGGGCGCCTCTGCAGCATCCGAAACCGTCCGAGTGCGTAGATCCGATGGAGCTTTCCCAGTGTCCAATGCCCTACCTCGGTCGGCGACGACCGTAGCCCTGTTGGCGGACATCCCCAGCACGGGCCACGTGGGCGAGGCCGGAGCCCGACGGTTCACCATGCGGGGTGACGGTGTCGGCGCGCGCAGCGCCGCCTTCGTCGCCTTCGCCGGGCAGGAGGTGGGCGCGGGCCGCAAGGTCGTCGCGCTCTACCCGGCCTGGCAGGCCTCGGACGCCCAACGGGCGGTCAACTTCGCCCGGGGCTCCCTGCGCACCGACCACATCGCCGGGATCGGTATCGACCTGTCCCCCCTGGCCCTGTCCCTGGTCGCCGACCAACTCGCCTACCTGTCCCCCTACCTGCCGCCGGGCGTGGTCGCAGCGCTCTGCGAGGAGCTCCCCAAACACCTGCTGGCCGGGGCCTGGCTGCGCACGGTCTCCGGGCTCTCCACCCTGCCCACGAGCCTGCGCCAGCACATGGGCTCGTACGCGCCCACGGTGTCCTTCCTCGCCTACTGCGCCCCCACCGCGCAGGTGGGCCGGCTGCGCCCTGCCGAGGTCGCGGCCGGGCTGCCCTTCCGCCCGGTCCAGCCGGTACAGCTGCTGTACTCCACCCCGGACCCGGGCATCACCGGCGTGTTCGACGAGCACCTGCCCCGGGCCGTCCAGCCGGTGGCCACCCGGCTCCTGCCCGCCCAGCCCCTCGGCAGCGCCTACTGGGGGACCGCCAAATACGTGGAGTTCGTGGCGTTGAGCGCCCATCCGCAGGCCCTCGCCTACGCTGCGGGCTCCGTCAGAGCCAGCGCCTGCTCCTGGTGCGGTGAACCCATGTCCGCCAAACCCTGCCCCTTCTGCTCGGCCAACTCGACCACGGGTTCCGCCCAGACACCCCGCCCGGGCCCCGCCGCGGCCCACGGCGCACACCCCCGACCCCCGAACGGACACCCCGTGCCAGGAGAGAACCCCGTACGGCACCGCGACGGGCGGGCCGGCGCCACGGCACCGACCGGGAACCCCGCCGCCCCCGCACCGCCCGAACACCACCCCGCCACAGCCGCAGGACCGGCCAACGGACACGCCCCTCCCCCGGGACACGGGCCCCTCGCCCCGCCCGAGGGCCCGGCGTTCCCGGGCCGCGCCCCGCAGCCGGACCCGCCACGGACCTACTCCCGCTAGGGCCCCGCTCCCTCCCCGGGCGGAAGGCCCACGACGACACTGGAAACGGAAACCACCCCCTATGAACCCCCGTCAGCGACGCGGTGTCCTACTCATGGTCGTGGCCGCTATCGGCGCCGTCGCCGTGTTCGCCTCCGTCTTCGCCTACCTCAACAGCCAGCAGG
The DNA here is from genome assembly GCF_014651695.1 of Nocardiopsis terrae. Classification (GTDB taxonomy): domain Bacteria; phylum Actinomycetota; class Actinomycetes; order Streptosporangiales; family Streptosporangiaceae; genus Nocardiopsis; species Nocardiopsis terrae. The sequence continues at coordinate 213,538 of NZ_BMXJ01000008.1, read as the reverse complement.
AACAGATGGGCCGGTTCTCCACCGTCCTGCGTCTGGCCGAACCCGTGGAGGCCTACCAGCCGATCGGCCAGGACTCGGTCGAAAGGGTCGAGGTCCCCGCCGCCTACTTCGACCCGGAGGTCTTCATCACCGACCTGTCCGACGTCGACACCCCCTCCGGCCAGGAGCTGGTGGCCTCCACCCATCTGGAGGCCGGGGCCATCCTGCAGCGCGGCATGGTCGAGCCGCAGCCCACCCTGACCACCGGCGAGCGGGAGATCGCCATCATGGTCAACGCCGAGACCGGGGTGGCGGGCAAGGTGCAGCGCGGTTCGGTCGTGGACATCTACGGCACCTTCCAGGCGCGCGACCACGGTGAGGCCTGTGCGACCCGGGTCATCACCGAGGTGGAGGTCCTCGACATCGGGGAGCTGCGCAGCCAGGAGGAGGAGGGCGGCGGGGTGACCGGCGTGGTCCCGGTGACCTTCCGGCTCGACCCGCAGGCCGCCCTCCAGCTGGCCTACGCCGAGGAGTTCTCCACCAAGCTCCGGTTGGCCCTGGTCAGCGCCGCGGGCGGTGGAGACGCCGGAGAACCCCAGGTGTGCAGCGGTGACTTCGACGAGATCATCGAGGAGATCGCTGACGACCAGGGGGCGCAACCGTCCGATGGTGAACAGACCGAAGAGCGGCGTACGCCGCAGGGGGAGTAGGTACCGGTGAACTTCCGAGTCCTGGCGGGGATGCCCACATCCGAGACGGAGATGGTGTTCGCCGCGCGTTTCGAGGAACTGGCCGGGGCCGACCTCGTGGCCACCCGGCGCACGGGCACGGACCTGATCAACGGGGCCGGCGAGCACCCCGAGCTCGACGTGGTCCTGGTCCACCAGGACCTGGGACCCGCCCCGGTCCTGGAGACCGTCCGCGACCTGTCGCACCGGCACCCGCAGTTGGCCATCCTGCTCGTCTCCTCCTCCATGGACCCGGAGACGTTCACCGGAGCCATGGAGGCGGGCGCCCGGGGCGTGCTCTCCGCCGACTCCGGGCTGACCGAGCTGGAGACGCGGATCGCCAAGGCCGCGGAGTGGTCGCGGACGCTCCGACGCCACCTGGAGTCGGCGGCGTTCGACCTGCCGGCCTCGGGGGTGCGCGGCCGGATCGTGACGGTCAGCGGCGCCAAGGGCGGGGTGGGCACCACCACCTGCGCCGTGCACCTGGCGATGGCCGCGGCCCGCCGGGACCGGGTGGTGTGCCTGGTCGACCTGGACCTGCAGGCCGGCGACCTTCCCGCCTTCCTCAACCTCCAGCACCGCAGATCCATCGCGGACCTGGTGGACGCCGCCGACGACATCAGCCCCGGCATGCTCTCCGAAACCCTCTACGTGGACCCGCGCGGCCCGCACGTGCTGCTGGCGCCGGAGCACGGTGAGCGCGGCGAGGACGTCGACGCCCGGGCCACCCGCCGGATCCTGAGCGCCCTGCGCTCGCGGTACGAGATGGTGATCGTGGACTGCGGATCCAACATGAACGAGGCGACCGCGATGGCCGTGGAACTGGCCGACAGCGCGGTGGTCACGGTGACCCCGGACGTCCCCGCGCTGCGCGGCGCGCAGCGGCTGATGGCGATGTGGGAACGGCTGCAGATCCGTTCCCACGAGGACGTGTACTCGCTGGTCACCCGGCACAGCCGCAAGAACGAGATCCAGCCTGACTTCCTGCAGCAGCTGCTGGGGACCAAGGTGCTGCGCACTCCCGTCCCCGCCGCCTACCGGGCACTGGAACCCGGCGAGAACAACGGCGACCCCACCAAGGTCACCGACGAGGGGCTGCGCAAGGCCTTCGCCCGACTCGCCTCGGAACTGGACCTGCTCGCACCGCCGACCGCCGGCGGCAGTGGCAGCAGGATCGGCAACACCACGGCCTCCGGCGGCCTCCCCCCGGGTCTGGCCGCGCTGGCCTCACGCGCGCCCGGTACACAGACCGGCCCCTCCACCCGGGACGTGTCCGGTTTCCTCAACGCCTCGGGCCCGCAGCAGGTCAACGGGTACGGGGCCCAGACGGGCACGTCCGACCCCTGGGGACAGGGGTCACCGGGGCCGAGGGGAGGTTTCGGTGGCTGAGGACCGCCGGGGCCCGGGGCGAACGCGGGCTCCTCGGGGCCGCCGTGGTTCCCGGCGCTCCGGGGAGGACCGCGGCGCGGTCTTCGTGGAGTTCGCCGCGATGGTGCCGTTCATGATGCTGGCGCTGGCACTGGTCTGGCAGGTACTGCTACTCGGGGTCACCGCCATGTACGCCTCCCACGGGGCCGCCGAGGCGGCCCGACAGGCCGCGGTCACCCCGGACGACCTCGAACGCATCGACGAGGAGGCGCGTAAACGGGTACGGGCTCCCTGGGACGCCGAGGACGTGCTGTCCACCGAGATCGTCGAACGCGACGGGGGGCGCTACGCCCGGGTGAGCCTGGACATGCCGGTGTTCCTACCCGGTACGTCGGGCCCGTGGCAGATCACCGGCGAGGCGAAGGTCGTCACCGAGGTCACTCCGCGCGGCCTGCCCGACGCCGGGGAGGCGGACCGGTGACCGGACCGTCCGCCGCCCGCCGGCCCCGTCGACGGCTGTTCGGCCGCTGGTCCCGCCGTCTGCTGCTCGGTCGCGCCCCCCGCCGGGACCGCGACCGGGGCGGCCCCATCCTGGAGTTCGCCGCGATCCTGCCGATCCTGCTGTTCGCCGTGGTGGTGGCGATCGAGGCCTTCCTGGCCTTCGTGGCGATGGAACGGATCGAGTCGGCGGCCCGGGCCGGGGCCAGGGTGGCCGGAACCGAACAGCTGACGGGCGCCGAGGCGGCGGCCCACAGCGCCCTGCCCGGCTGGTTGGACGACGCGACCGTCACCAGCGGCGCCAACGACAGTGACGGGTACTACGTCGAGGTCTCGCACCCGCTGCCGATCGTGTTCTCGTCGGTGGGGTTCGACCTGACGCTGACCCGGCGGGTGGACATGCCGAACGTGTGAGGCGGTGCGGGCGCCCCCGCACCACCACGGCACCGCCAAGGGAGGAGACGAGGAACATGGGGCTGAAGGACCGGTTGGAGGAGGACCGCGCCGTCGAGGACCGCGCGGACCGCGGCAGCGTGACGCACTGGCGCCGCCGCCTCCTGAAGGAGATCAACCTGGAGGACCTGACCCGGCTGACCCTGGCCCAGCGCCGGGTCCGGCTGGAGAAGGTCGTCGGGCACATCCTGTCCCGTGAGGGCCCGGTGCTGTCGGACCGCGAGCGTTCGGTGCTGATCCGCAGGGTCGTGGACGAGGCCCTGGGGCTGGGTGTGCTGGAGCCGCTGCTGGCCGATGAGAGCGTCACCGAGATCATGGTCAACGGGCCCGACAACGTGTTCGTGGAACGCGAGGGCCGGATGGAGCGCGTCGACGCCGCCTTCAACGGCGAGGAACAGCTCTACCAGACCATCGACCGCATCGTCTCGCTGGTCAACCGGCGGGTGGACGAGTCCTCACCGATGGTGGACGCCCGCCTGCCCAGCGGCGAACGGGTCAACGTGATCATCCCCCCGCTGTCGCTGTCGGGGCCGGTCCTGACCATCCGGCGCTTCCCCAAGCCCTACCCGATCGAGGACCTGGTCCGGATGGGCAGCCTGGACCAGGCCACCGGCGTGCTGTTGTCGGCGATGGTGCGGGCCCGGTTCAACATCGTGGTGTCGGGCGGCACCGGCACCGGTAAGACGACCTTCCTCAACGCGCTGTCGGCCTTCGTCCCCAGCAGCGAACGGATCGTCACGATCGAGGACTCCGCGGAGCTCCAGCTCATGCAGGAACACGTGGTGCGCCTGGAGTCGCGCCCCGCCAACATCGAGGGGCGGGGAGCGATCGCCATCCGCGACCTGGTGCGCAACGCCCTGCGGATGCGCCCGGACCGCATCATCGTCGGTGAGGTCCGGGGCTCGGAGACCATCGACATGCTCCAGGCGATGAACACCGGCCACGACGGATCCCTGGTGACGGTGCACTCCAACTCCGCGGACGACGCCATCCACCGGTTGCAGACCCTGGCGACCATGGGTGAGGGCCAGATCCCCTACGAGGCGATCCGCGACCAGATCAACAACGCGGTGGACGCCGTCGTGCACCTGGGCCGCTGGCCGGACGGCTCACGGCGGATCAACGAGATCGCCGTGGTGTCCTCGCGCAGACGCGAGGAGTTCCGCCTCGACCGGCTGATGGAGTTCGCCGCGCTACCGGTGAACCCCGACCGCGCCGTGCAGGGGCAGTTCCGGCACTACCCGCTGCCGCGCCACGTCGCCGGTCGGATCTACCAGGTGGGCGAGAGCGTCCCCTCCTCGTTCGGGGTCGTCGCCGACGAACGAACCCAGGGCCGCCGGTGAGCGCCCGTACCGCGTCCGTCCGGACGACCTCGACCCGAAGGGAGACCGGGTGAACTGGCAGATAGCGGCCATCCTCGGAGGCCTCGCCCTGGTTCTGCTGCTGGTGCTGTGGGCGGTCCGGGAGTTCGTGACCAGTGCCGAGCAGCGGCGGATGATCGCCTCCCGCAGCGCCCTGGCGCAGGCGGACTACGCTGCCTCCACCCCCATGGCCAGGCTGGACGCCAGGCTGCACCGCACCCAGTGGGGCGCCCGGCTCAGCCGCAGGCTGGCCCGTTCCGGCACGGACGTACGTCCGGCCACGTTCGTCGCGGCCCTGGCGGCCGGTTCCCTGCTGGCGGTCGTGGTGGTCTGGCAGGTGCTGGCCCCGTTCTTCGGGCTGCTGGCCGCCGTCGGGGTGGCGTTCCTGTTCTTCTCCTACCTGCGCCGGGCCGAGGCCAAGCGGCGCGAGGAGTTCACCAACCAACTACCCGACCTGGCCCGGGTCCTGGGCAACGCGACCTCGGCCGGGCTGGCGCTGCCGACCGCGGTGGCGATCGCGGCGGACGAGCTGGACGGTCCGGCCGGTGAGGAGCTCGGCCGGCTGGCGGAGTCGATGAAACTCGGCGCGACCTTCGAGGAGGCCATCTCCGACCTGCGCGAACGTATGCCCTCCCGGGAGCTCGGTGTGCTGCTGTCCACTCTGCTGGTGGCCTCCAGGTCCGGTGGTTCCCTGGTCACCGCGCTGCGCAACATCTCCGCCACCCTGGAGAGCCGCAAGGAGACCCGGCGCGAGGTGCGGACCATCCTCAGCGAGACGACGTCCACCGTGTGGGCCCTCGGGTTCATGTCGGTGGGCGCGCTGTTCCTGATCAACGCGATCCAGCCGGGGATCATGCGCACGATGACCGGCAGCGCGGCCGGTATCGCGGTGCTGTTGGTCGTGGCGGCGCTGTTCGCCGTCGGTTTCGTGCTGGTCTCCCGGATCACCAAGTTCAGGTTGTAGCCGCGGCCTCTCCCCGCAACCCGCCCTCCGCCCCGAAGGACACCCCCGATGAACCTTCTGCCCCTCGCGGCCGCGCTCGCCTCCGCCCTGGTCGTACTGGTCGGCGTCTACGGCCTGTACCTGACCCTGTCGCAGACGCGGGTTCCGGTGGACGACCCGGTCGAGGCCCCGGTGCGCACCAAGAGCGACGAGACCTTCTTCCTGCACCGGATCACCGAGGCGATCGGACGCCCCTTCTCCCGTTCGGTACTGGCCTCGCTGAGCACGAAGCAGAGGAGGTCGATCGCGGCCCGGATCGAGGCGGCGGGGCGCCCGGACGGACTGACCGCCGAACGGTACGTGCAGCGCAAGATCGGTGAGGTCACCATCTACGGCACGCTCGCGCTGTTGGTACTCGTCTCGGACAGCAGTCCGCTCCTGGCCCTGTTCGCGGTGGCGTTCATGGGCCTGACCGACCTGAACCTGTACGTGCAGACCCAGGAGCGAGCCGACCAGGTGCAGACGCAGCTACCGGACTTCCTGGACGTACTCGCGGTCACGGTGAGCGCGGGGATGTCGTTCCGCGCCGCGGTCGGCCGGGTCGCGGCGTCGATGCCGGGCGTGCTGTCGGACGAGTTCACGATCGCACTCCGCCAGATGGAGCTGGGCATCTCCCGCCGGGAGGCCTTCGACTCCCTGCGCCGCCGCAACCGCAACGATTCGCTGAGCAAGTTCGTCACCGCCATCCAGCAGGCCGAGGAGCTGGGCGCCCCGCTGAGCGACACCCTGGTGAACATCAGCAGGGACATGCGCCGGGCCGACGCCCAGTACATGCGCCGCAAGGCCCAGCAGCTCAACCCGAGGGTGACGATGGTGACCGCGGTGACCCTGCTTCCGGGCCTGCTGATCCTCATCGTCGGTTCGATGTTCCTGGGCACCGAGGTCAATCTCGGCACCATCCTCGGTGGTTAGGGGCCCGCCGCACGCACACCGGACGCGTTCGGTGTGCGCTTCCCGGGGTGTGGCCGGGCCCCGGCCACACCCCGCGGCCGCTACTGTGCCGGTCCCGGGGGCGGGAACGGGATCTCGGCCAGGGTGGGGATGAGCGCCCCCTCCTCGAACTCCAGGTGGGCTTGGAGTTCCTCGGTCAGCCGGTCCAGTTCCGCCATGAACCGCACCGGGTCCGCCGTCTCCAGGCCGGTGAGCAGACCCTCCAGTTCGCCCCGGAGCCGGTCGACCGCGCGGTGTTCCCTGATCAACCGCTCCACCGGTTCCCGCAGGTGGGGGAAGCCCTCGGCGAGCTGCGGGAACGCCGTGTCCTCGCTGGTGTGGTGGAAGTGCAGGGACTCGCAGAAAGCCAGGCAGTGCTGGCGGATCCGCAGGTTCAGCCCCATCGGGTGCGCCGCCCCGGCGGACTCCCGTCCGGCCAGGTACAGCTCCGCCTCCCTGCGCACGTGGACCAGCTGGCCGCGCAGCCACGCGTGGATCTGGAACAGCTTGTCCGCGAGGTTGTCGACCTCGGCGGGGCCGGAGAGGTCGGAGCGCTGCAGCTCCACCACCGGCAGCCGCCGCTCCACCTGCTCCTGGTACTCGCCGAACCCGGGTTCGCGGCGGACGATCTCCTGGAAGACCCGGTCCCGCTCCGCCCCCTCCACGGGCACGGCGACGGCTTCGTGGCTGTCGTCGTTCGACATCTCCACGAGCGCCATCGGGTGGGCGAGCAGGTTGCGGTACCAGTCGGGGTGTCTGGGTGAACCGCCCGCGGAACCCACCACGTAGACGCGGCCGTCGATCCGCAGGAAACCGAGCGGGGTGGTGTGCTCCCGCCCCGAGCGCGCCCCGGTGGTGGTGAGCAGCAGCAGGTCACCGCCCTCGAACACGCCGCCCACGCGGCCGCCGTTGGCGCGGAACTCCTCGACCACCGGCTCGTTCCACGGGCTCACCACCGGTTCGGGGCGCGGGTGCGGTGCCGGTGCGGGCGTCCGTTCCCCCTCCTCGGCCCGGCCCCCGCCCGTGGTCGCCACCGCGACGGTCTCGTCGTCGGGGTTCTCGTTCTCCGGCTTGTTCTGGTCGTTCTCCGTCAAGGGACGGTCCTCTCACTGGGGTCTGTGGAGGCGGTCGTCCCCGGAGGCACACCTGTGGCACGGTTCGTCTGCGGTCAGGGCAGGAGCACTGCAGAGCTGAAGCGCGTGGTCCGGTGCGCCGGGGCGGAAGGCCGTGCGACCGGATGGGAGTGTGTTCGGGGAGACCGCCGGAATCGTCTGCCTGTGCCGACAGGCGGTCGAACGGCCGGTACGCGGGCCGGGCGCTCGCCGGACTCCGCGGGCCCCTGGGCCCCGCGGTCTCGACGGCCGCACCTCACCGGCGCCGCGAACGGCTCAGCCGCTCAGATCCGGTACGCGAAGTGTGTGCCCACGATTGGCTCCCCGAACATGTCAAGGCGCCTCCATACGGTCCGACCGGCCCACTGCTCTTTGGTCGGACGCACGCGACGCACACGCAATATAGGCAGCCGTCCGGTCGGGGGTCAAGGCGTCTTTGGTCGGGCCGCGGACCGGTCGGCGCCGACCGTTCCGTCAGTTCCCGTCGCCTTCGCCGTCGCCTTCGCCGGCCGGGCACTGCGTCATGTCGCTCTCGCCCGGCGCATCGCCCGGAAGGGCGAAGGACTCCGAGCCCAGCCGGTCCTGGTCGCGCCACTCCAGGGTGCCGTCCACGTCGTAGCAGTGCCCGCTCACGTCACCGGCCAGCGCGCTCGAGTACGCCGCGGGCCGGTAGGCCACCCCCGCCCGTCCCGGGGCGCCCTGGATCTGCACGGTGATCTCGGCAGAGGGGTTCTCCGGGTCCAGCACCGCCAGAGTCGTCAACGGGACGCTGAACTCACTGCCGCTCCCGCCGCGGAGCACCTCCCTGTCCGACCCGCTGCTGGTCTGCGGGTCGAGCGGTGTGAGTGTCAGGAAGTCCTCCGCGTACACGGGGTGGGATCCCACGTTCGGGTGGTAGGTGAGTTCCGCCGTGAACTCGACCCCCGAACCGGTGTCCCGTACCCCGGTCATGCACACGCTCACCACCGGGAAGGCCTCCAGGCCCGTCGAGACCAGGCCGAAGTCGACCGTGTCGTGGTCGAGCGGGGAGACGAACGGCCAGGCGTCGGGGTTGGTGTTCGGTTGGCCCTCGGGCCCCGGGGTGAGGAGCGCGGCGTACACGTCCGGGGAGGCCGCTTCGGGGTTGAAGGGGCGCCAGGGCGCGTGCGCCTGCTGGGCTCCCACTCGTTCGGCGTCGTCGCAGTCCGGAGCCTCGGGGGCTGCCGCGTCCCCGGGGTCCTCGTCGTCCGCGGCGCCGTCCCCGTCCGGATCCGCTGTGGGCTCCTCGGCGACGACGGTGTCGGCGGGTGACTCCTTCAGGAAGTCGAACAGCAGGTAGCCGCCGCCGAGGACCGCGGCCATGCCGAGTGCGCCCACGCCGAGCCACACACCGAGCCTGCTTCCGCGACCGGTCGGCTCCTCGTCCTCGGGGTCGATCCCGTCGCCCATCGCCGACAGGTCCTGTGCGCCGGTCTGCGCGGGGCCGAACAGGTAGGCGGCGGCCCCCTGGTCCTGGGCCGCCCCCGTCCTGCCGGAGCTGCTGAGCCCCGGGGCGGGCCCGTTCTGACCGCCCGGGAGCCGCGCGGGCGGGTGACCGTAGGCCTCGGCGGCCGATTCCGGCCCCCACCCGTCGTTCGCGACGGCTCCAGGTCCGGTGCCCGCGCCGGCGCCCTGACCCCCTGGGACGGCGGGAACCTCCCTGGCCCCGGCGCCTCCGGAGCCGGTCCTCGCCCGCTCCTGTTCCAGGGCGAGGGCGGCGTCGGTCCACCGGGCCGGGTCGTGCCAGCTCAGGTCGGGGACCGGCCAGTGCTGACCGATGAGCGCGCGGAGCGCCTCCGGCCAGGTCTCGGCGGTGGCCTGCTCGTCGATACCGAGCATCAGCAGGCATTCCAGGTACGCGTCCTCCGCGGAGGGGCGCTGGGCCGGATCCGGGGAGAACGCACGTTCGAGCAGCGGACGCAGCTCCCGCGGGAGCGCTCTCAGGTCAACGCGGGCCTCACGCGCCCGGCGGGCCATCTCCCACAGGATCTGCCCGGGGATCCGCCCCGGGGTGTGCCCGGCCGGGGAGGTCCCGAACGGCGGCTCGCCGGTGGCCGCCAACACCACCAGGCAGGCCCAGCCGTGGACGTCGGAGGCCCGGGACGCGTCCGTGCCCTCGTAGCGTTCGGGGGCCAGCCAGCCCAGGCTCTTGGCGCTCTGCACGGGCGCGGCACCGTCGATCCGCGCCGTGATCCCGAAGTCCAGCACCTTGGGGCCGTCGGCGGAGGCCACCACGTTGCCGGGCCGCATGTCGCCGTGCACGGTGCCCGCGGCGTGGATGGCCGCGAGCGCCTCGGCGATCCCGGCGGCCAGCACCAGCAGCGCGTCACCGCTCAGGCGCCCGTGTACCCGCACGTGCTGCTGCAGCCCGAGGCCGGGTGCGTAGGCGATCGCGGACCACGGGCGCCCTTCGTGGGTGCCGCTGTCCCGCACGCCCACCGCGCACACGCCGCCGAACAGGCGCGCGGGCACGGCCTCACCGCTCACGTCGGCCTCGGAGGCCCACTCGGCACCGGCGATCATGAGGGCTGTCGGCTCGTGGTCAGGGGAGACCCCGGCGAAGAGGGTGCCCATGGCGTCGGCGCCCAGACGCCCGATCAGCCGGTAGCGGCCCACCTGGAGCGGGTCGCCGTCGGTCAGAGGGGTGACGTTCGGCGGCAGAGCGGGAAGGGAAAAGTCCATTGGGGGCAGCTTTCCACACATCAGGGACGGTTGTGGTGGGCTGTGCCGGGATAGCACATTCGATCCCGTGGTTCTGCGAATCTACCTAATTTGTGGGGCACCCGATGCCGCGATCCCCCTTTTCCGTGTGCGCCCGGGACCGATTCACACCGGCTCGCGCCCCTCCGCCACGGGACCCCCGTACCCCGTCCGGAGTACCGGAAGCGCCTGTTCGCCAAGGCCCCCGCGCCTGCGCGCGTCCGGCCCGGAGCGGCCCGCGGGGCGGAATCCGGGGCCGCCTCCACCGGACACCCTCGGTGAGTCCGTTATGAGAAGGAAAGGAAATCGGTGCAGTCCGCCGCCAACCACCCGCCCCGACCCGCACCGCCGCCCTCGCCTGCCGCCGGATCCGTTCCGCGACCGTCCCCGCCACCCTGCCGCGTCCCGGCCAGCGCGCGGCCCGGGTTCGTTCGCGCACCCGTTCCGAAACCACACAGGCATCCCCGGTCACACCGTCATCACTGGCCGCTTCTGGTCACTTCCAGTCCGGATCCGGGTGGGATCGGTCCCGCGAACCGTCCCGCGGCCTGCTCCACGGCGGCCGTCCGCACCTGCGGTCATCCCAGGCGCCCCGGGTGCGCGCCCACCCGAGAAAACACCTTCCCAAGAAAGGGAGAATCCTCGATCAGAGCACACGACAAGCGCCGAAGCAAAAACTCAGGGAATCTTCGGAAAAGGCGCTGATAACTTTTCCGGGAAACCTCTGAGACCGCATCGACAGGAAAGCCATGGCCGACGAACGTCCGCGGGACACCACCGATCAGACCCCCGAGCAGCAGCCGGGATCCCCGTCGGAGCCCCCGCACGAAGCCCCCGCCACGGCCACCGCGCCGACACCCGTGCCCCCGCTCACCGGGGAACCCCGACCCGCCTTCCCCCGACTGGTCGGTAACATCGCCGGAAAGGCCTTTCCGCTCTATCTCTCCATGGCCGCCTCGGTCTTCGGGACCATGGTCACAGCGGGCGTTCTGGGCCACACCGGGACCGCCGTACTCGCCGCCTACGCGATGACCGTCGCCCTGTACAACCCCGCCTCCATGGTGGTCCAGGGCGCGCTGCGCGGTTCCATGCCCTTCGTGGCTGGCAACTCCGAGGATCCGGCCGCGCTCGTCCCCACCGTCCGCAACGCCCTCTGGCTGGCCCTGTGCATCGGCCTCCTCGGCAGCGCCGTCGTGGCCTCGGTCCCGTTGGTCGCCCGTCTGATCGGGGTCCCCGACCAGACGGTGGCGGCCTTCGGCCTCCTCCCGTACCTGATGGCGCTCGCCCTGCTCGCCAACGCCTTCCAGGCCTGTGCAACCACCCTGCTCATCGGCCTGGGCCGGTCCGGACAGGCGATGACGGTGGGCCTGGTCGGCACCGCCCTGTCCGTGGTGCTGGTGCCCGCACTGGTCCTGGTACTCGGGCTGGGCGCCACCGGCGCGGGACTCGCCGTCCTGCTGACCGCGCTCGCGGTCACGGCCGTGGCCCACACCCTGCTACGGCGCGGAACCGTCCTGGCCGGGCAGAACCTCGGCCCGGGCTCCCCGGACTGGGCGGGGATCTGGCACATCGCCCGGGTCGGCCTGCCCATGGGTTCGACGATGCTCATCAAGTTCGGGGTGCTGGGCCTACTCGCGATGGCGGTGGCCCGGATCGGATCCACCGAGGCCGCCGCCCACCAGGTCATGGTGACCCTGGTGACCTTCGTCTTCCTGCCCGCGACCGCGACCGGCCAGGCCGCGGTCCCGTTCATGGCCCGCGCCGCGCGGGCAGCGCCCCGGAACACCCCCCCGGCTCCCGGCCGGCCCTCCCCGGCGGGGGACGAGACCCGCTCGGACAAGGGGTTCGCCGAGGTCAGGCGGACACTGCTCGCCGGGCTGGCCCTGGCGCTGCCGGTCATCGCACTGAGCATGCTCCTGGTCAGGGCGGCGGTCGTCCCGGTCGTCGGGGTCCTCACACCGGACCCGGAGGTCGTGGCCCTGGTCACCGCACTGGTCCCCGCCCTGTTCGTGGTCGTCCTCGCCGACGGTGTGCAGGCGATGCCCGGCATGGGTCTGCTCGCGCTCAAGCGCACCACCCCGCCCCTGTACGCCTTCGCGGTGTGCTTCGGCCTGCTGGCCCTGGCCGCCTTCCCCGTGGCCGCGGCGGGCGGCCTGGCCTGGCTCTGGTGGGCCTACGCGCTGGCCAACCTCGGCCTGGTCCTCGGCCAGGGCGGGAGCTTCCTCCTGCTGACCCGCACACCGCCCGGCCCCTCCCCCGCCTGAGGCGGGCCCGGACGCCCCCGCCAAGCGCCTGCCCGGAAGTACTGTTGAGACCTCCGCACGTGCGAACAGCAGCCCGCGCCCCGAAGCCTCGAACAGGGGAGAGCCTTGCGACCCTCCGACCTCGCCCGCGAGCACGGCCTCTCGGCCCAGGCGGTCCGCAACTACGAGCGGGACGGGTTCATCCCGCCCGCCGAACGCACCAGCAGCGGATACCGGGTCTACACCGAAGTGCACGCGGCGGCGCTCCGCGCCTACCTGGCCCTGGTCGCGGCGTTCGGGTACGCGTACGGCGGCCGGATCATGCACGCGGTCCACGAGGGGGACCTCGACCACGCCTTCACGGTCATCGACCACGGCCACGGCCGACTGCTCCGCGACAGACAGACCCTCGACGCCGTACGCGAGGCCGTGGGCCACCTGACCGCGACCGCCCGGGAGCAGGAGCCCGCCCCCGGAGCGGGCTCCGCCCCCGGAGCGGAAGGGAGCGCCGCCCCGGGCCGCCCCGGGGCCCCCGGCCTGCGCACCATCGGCGAACTGGCGCACCGCCTCGACGTCACCCCGGCGACCCTGCGCAACTGGGAGGAGGCCGGCATTCTCACCCCCGTGCGGGACCCCGAGACCGGATACCGCGGTTTCGGCGCGAACGACGTCCGCGACGCCGATCTCGCCCACCTCCTCAGACGCGGGGGCTACCCGCTGGAGCACATCGCCACGGTGGTCCACCAGATCCGCACCGCCGGAGGTACCGACGAACTGGCGGGAGCCCTGGACGGCTGGCAGCGGAAGCTGACCGCGCGGGGACGCGCCATGCTCACCGCGGCCACCCGGCTGGACGTCTACCTGAACACGGTCGGCCCCGCCCCCTACAGGTAGTCGTCCAGCCGCTCGTCGTTGCGTTCGGCCGTGCTCTGCGCGGCGCTCCTGCTCGGGGACCACTCCAGCGTGGCCTCCGGGTCGCTCCCGAGGGGCCCCTCGCCGGAGCGCTTCCCCTCCCCCGCCGCCGGGTCCGGCTCGGCACCGTCCGCGGCCCCGGATCCGGGCGCGGCCTCCGTACCGTCCGTCCCGGCCGGGTGACCCGCGACCGGAGGCTCCGCCTCCTCCGGCAGGCCGGCCAGCTCCTGGCGCACCCGCCGCACCGACTGTTCGTGGTCGCGAGCCATCAACGCCCCGATCACCCCGAACAGCACCCCGGCCACCACCAGAACCACCGCCAGGAGTGCCAGGCTTTCCCAGTACACGACGCCCGCCAGCGCACCGAGCACCACCAGCACCGTGCCCAGGCCGTAGAAGAACCGCACCAACGTCCCGGGGTCGCGCCGCCCCAACCGTTCCAGTTCGGCCGTGACGCGCTTCCTCTCCCCGGCGATCCGCTCCGCCTCCGGCCGCACCCTCCGGTACTCGTTCACCTGCTCGACCCGCTCCGCCAGCGCACGGAAGTCGTCCCGATGGGCGTGGAAGGCGACCGCGGCGGGCCAGGGGTCGTCGGCGTTGAGCACGGCCCGGTACACCTGGTCGCGTTCGGAACCCTCCGGGATGCCCTTGACCGCCCAGTCCGCGAGCTCGGGCGGCCCCTGACCCGCCCGGCGGTCGGTGGCCAGGATGTGGACCAGGTCACCGCGGCCCGACGGCGGGATCTCGGCGGGGGCGAGCCCGAACCCCTTGCCGAGCTGCTCCAGCCACGCCTCGCACTTGCGCAGGGTGTCGAACATGACCGGGGCCTGGCGGGCGACCCGGGCGAAGCGCCCGCAGCCGCGGTCCGTGCCGCAGTCGTGGTCGGTCTGGACGCAGTGGTGGCGGCTGAACGGTTCGAGGAGGTTGCCGTGTTCCACGAGGTGGACGAGGCGCTCGTGCGTCCTGTCCCGGTAGGGCCAGGCCCTCCCGTCCCGGGTGCCGAACAGGGCGCCCCAGGACATGTCGAGCCCGTGGAAGAGCGGGGGCAGGGCCGGGTCGAGTTCGGCGATGAGGTTGACGGCCTGCACGTCGGCGCCGCCCCAGTCCTCCGGGAGCTGGGCGACGATCCGGCGGGCCTGCTCACGCTCCTCCGGCAACCAGCGCAGCAGGTCCTGCCGCAACGGCGCACTGCGTAGGAGGTCGAGCGCCTTCTCCCAGTCGCGCTGGATGCCCCGGGCGAGCGCGGAGACGCTGGAGTAGGACTCCCCGCCGAATTCGAAGAGCTCGTCCCGGTCGGGCGGAGCGTGGGTGATGGTCGGGATCGCGGAGATGTCTATCGTGCCGCTCCCCTGGCCGATGCGTGTGCCCATGGCCATGATGTCGGGCCCGGGGCGCCCGCCGATGCCCGCCAGCATGTCGGGGGAGTTCCCGCTGTCCGGTTCCTCCACGCCCAGGAGGGTGGCGAGGAGCCGGTCGGAGGTGGGACGCAGCTGGGGGTCCTTGTACAGGCACCAGCGCACGATCGCCGCGAGGTTCTCGGGCAGGCCCTTGAGGTCGGGCTTCTCGAACAGGACCTTGCGCAGGGTCACGGCCAGGTTCTCCCCGGCGAAGGCGTCCTTGCCGGTTCCGGCGAAGGCGATGACCGACCCCCAGGCGAACACGTCGATCGCGGGGGTGACCCGGGTGCCGAGGAACTGTTCGGGTGCCATGTAGCGCGGGGTGCCCAGGAGGGCGCTCGCCGAGACGGGGCTGTTCTCCAGGGCGCGGGCGATCCCGAAGTCGATCACCCGGATGCCGTCGGGGGCGACCATGATGTTGGAGGGGGTGAAGTCGCGGTGGATCACCCCGGAGGCGTGGATGGCGGTGAGCGCGGTGGCGGTGGCGACGGCGATCCGGTAGAGGTCGCCCTCGGAGCGGGGGCCGCCGTCCTCCCCGTCGGAGTGCACGGCCTGCCGGAGGGTCTGCCCCTCCACGTACTCGGTGACCACCCACGGCGGGTCCCCGTCGGGGTCGGCGTCCAGCACCCGGGCGATGCAGAACTCCGCGACCTTCTTGCTGTTCTCGACCTCGGCCCTGAACCGGGCCCGGAACGTCGGGTTGTCCGCGTAGTGGTGGTGCAGCACCTTGACCGCGCCGAGGGCACCGCTGCTGTCGCGTCCGAGGTAGACCGTGCCGAACCCGCCCCTGCCGAGTACTTCCAGGAGTTCGTATCCGCCGAGTTCATCGCCGATCTTCACAGGTGATCTCTCCAAGCCGGGGGGAAAGCGCAGAGCGTCGTTCGGGTGGTGTGATGCCAGGGAGGCACACATGGTGCCACGAAACACTCGGGTTTCGGGGTTTTCGCCCCTCACTCCTTCCCCTGACCGGCCGTTTCACTCGGGTCCACCGGCGCCCGCCCGGAGCCGTCCGGGGCCGTGCCGCCCGTTCCACTCGGAGGCGTGCCTTCGGCCCCCGCAGCGCTGGGACCCTTCCAGACCTGCCTCTCGGACAGCGGGCCCGTCGGGCAGCGGCCCCCATGCGGGACCCGCATAGCCCTTGACCCGCGCGGAGGCGGGGCGGCACTGGCCGGTCGGGGCCGTCGAAGCAGGAGCGCGGGGGCGGGCGCCGGGTGCACTCCCGAAGCCGGCGCAACCGTTCTCCCACGCCGAGGAACAATTCTCGACGCCCTCGGGAAAGCCAATCAGGAAAACGCTTCCTGTTTTTCCGGCACCCCGCCTCCCTTCGCCTTCCGAATGGCACGCCCCGGCACCGCCGCGAGACGAACCGCCTCGACCGCTGCGTCCGGCGGACACATCACGCCCCGTCCGCCCGCGCACGAACCGGCCCGTCCGGGAACGGTGGTCGGCCCATGCCGCGCAGGGGACCTCGGGGCGGGCGCCGGGACACCCCGGCAAACCCACGGCACAACCGGCCGCGTCCGCCCGGTCGCCTGATGTGTGAGTTCCCGCGGTTCGCCATCCGCCCGCCCGTTCCCGTGCCCGCACGCCGCTGCCCCGCCGAAAACCCCGACCGGGGCGCCCGGCGACCACCAAGCGATCACTTAAGAGCCCAAACCACCAACAAAAGGCGATCCGCCCCGCCCGCCTCGACCAATCCGAGACCACCGGTGACCGGCACGGTCGACTCCCCCGGCCCGCCGAACAATCAAGTTGGGGAATTGCCACTGAACGCCTGCGAACCACCGGCGTTCTCAGGCATACTCAGAGCGTCGGCCGGCAGACCGAAGCGGACTTTGCGCCCGCAGCAGTCGCGACACCGACAAGACGCATACGTCGTTCCGTGCATTCGTCCGTTTTCGGGGTTCGTCGGATGGTTCGCGTTCGCCATCAGCCATACCCGAGGAGCGGGTTCAGAATGGTTCCGCGAGGCGATACAGTGCGTCTACAGGGGCCCGCTTTCCCACGTTCGTCACACGAGGAGAAGGCGGACCGAAAAGGGGGGATCCTTACGGAAGTGAATACTTAGGGGGACTTCCGAAAGGATCAACCCGCCCGTGAGCGAGTGCATTGGATTCGGGGGAATTCACGTTCGCCGAGCACGTGGATATGCCACTCGCCACCAAGGGGTCTCCGAATCCTCTGGTCACCTCCCGGCCCACAGGGTCGCCGGAGGGACACCAAGGGGAACGGAGGGTAAGGAGACCCCGGTCTCAAAGGGGGGTGGATGTCCCTCGGTCCTGCAAGAGGGGGAACCAGGGCTGGGGGGCATCCTCTGCCGGACCGCTCCGCTGCGAGCCGGCCGGGCCGGGTTCGCGACTCGACCACCCGGGGGACCTGACCACGGGGAGAGGCCGTCCGAGCGGAGAAAACCGGCCCCGGAGCGGGAACTCAGCGGGTCCGGGCTTCGTTGCGCCTGCGTGAGTGAAGACATGACGCGTCCTGGCCGCCGGAGCCGCCCAGGTCGTGTTCGGCGGCCGCACGCCCCGACCCTAGGGCGCGTGCGGATCCCGGCAGTTCAGCACCGTCTCCAGCAGCCCGGGGAACCGGCCCTCGACCTCGTGGTCGCGCAACGAGACGTAGCAGCGCGTGCCCTCGGTCCGGTTCTGCACGAGGCCGGCGTTGCGCAGGATCTTCAGGTGGTGGCTCAGGGTCGACTGCGCGATCGGCAGTTCGATGTCCTTCCACGCCCGCTCACCCTCGAAGTCCGCGAGCATGCACACGATCCGCAGCCGGGTGGGTTCGGCGAGCGCGGACAGGACCGTGACCAGATCCACGTCGCCCAGAACCGGGTGCTCCTGTCCCCTGGACGTTCCCCTGGAAACCAAGCCCCCACCTCCACTTCCGCTGCCGTGCGGCCACTGCGGTCGCCTGCCCGGGGCCCGTCGACCCGTCCACCAGTCTCCCATCATCCGCCTCCGCCGCGCGGACGGGATTTGGTATGCGTCCGGCACCGAGTGTACCGTCAATGTTCGATGATCGTCGATCGTCGAACATTCGAGGTCAGTGGGGGTAACTGAGATGTCGGAAGCAGCTGGAAAGCCCGAGGTGGCGACCGGGGCCGGAGCCGGGCCCGCGCTGTCCGTCCTGGACCACGCCAGCATCGTCGAGGGCTCCACTCCCGGCGAGGCCATCCGCGACGCCCGCGAGCTGGCCCAGAACCTGGAGCGCTGGGGCTACAACCGCTTCTGGTTGTCCGAGCACCACAACATGCGGGCCATCGCCAGCGCCGCCACCTCGGTCTCGCTCGGCTTCATCGCCGAGGGCACGTCCACCATCCGGGTGGGTTCGGGCGGGGTCATGCTCCCGAACCACTCACCCCTCGTCATCGCCGAGCAGTTCGGCACCCTGGAGTCCCTCTACCCGGGACGGATCGACCTCGGCCTGGGCCGTGCCCCCGGCACCGACCCGCGCACCATGCGCGCGCTGCGCCGCGACAACAGCTCCTCCTCGACCTTCCCGCAGGACGTCCAGGAGCTCCAGGCGTTCTTCGAGCCCGCCGCTCCCGGCCAGCCGGTGCGCGCGGTCCCCGGCGAGGGCCTGCGGGTGCCGCTGTGGATCCTCGGCTCCAGCCTGTTCGGCGCCCAGCTCGCCGCGCACCTGGGACTGCCGTACGCGTTCGCCTCGCACTTCGCGCCGAACGCCCTCTACGACGCCCTGGCCGCCTACCGGGAGGGCTTCACCCCCTCGGAGCAGGCCGCCCAGCCGTACACGATGGCGGGGATCAACGTGTTCGTCGCCGAGACCGACGCCGAGGCGCAGAACCTGTTCACCTCCATGCAGCAGGCCTTCCTGGGCACCCTGCGCAACGCGCGCGGCCTGCTGCAGCCGCCGGTGGAGCGCAGCTCCCTGGACACGGTGTGGCGCCCCGGGGAGAAGGAGCAGCTGGACATGATGCTGCGCTACTCCTTCGTGGGCTCCCCGGAGACCGTGAAGCCGAAGATCGACCAGTTCGTCGCCGACACGGGGGTGGACGAGCTGATGATCTCGTCGATGATCTACGACAAGAAGGCCCGCTTCGCCTCCTACGAGGCGCTGGCCGAGATGTTCGACCTCCAGGCGCCCGCGGGCGGCTGAGGACGGGTCGCGGCCGACAGCGGCCGCGCAAAGCCCTGACCGGGGGTACTTGGTCAAGGGTGCGGGACCGGGCCAGGCAGGGTCCGGAACCGTCTCCCCCGGTCACCGGGGGCGGGGCGGGGTCGCGAAGGGCCCCGCCCCGCGCTTTGGCCCGGGGCGCCCCGCACACTCGGGAGGGCGGACCGGCACGGGAGACCGGGCTGCCCGGGCGCACGGGAACTGGTTGACTGATTCCGGCATCACACTGGCACCCAGTACCCCCGAACCCAGCGCGCCCCCCGTTCCCGGTCAAGAAGGCAAGCCGTGCCTCTCCCCTCCCCCGACACACCCCCGATGACCCCGTTGGAACCCGCCGACCCGCGGACCGTCCCCCCGTTCGACCTCCGGGGCCGGTTGGGCGCGGGCGGGATGGGCGTCGTCTACGCCGCCCTGTCCCCCGACGACCACTGGGTCGCCGTGAAGGTGATCCGCCCCGAGTTCGCCGCCGACCAGGACTTCCGCCAGCGGTTCACCCGCGAGGTCCAGTTGATGAGCCGGATCCGGGCGCGCTGCATCGCTTCGGTCCTGGCCTACGACACCTCCGCCGAACAGCCCTGGTTCGCGACGGCGTTCCTCCCCGGGCCCACCCTGAACGAGCGGGTGCGGTCGGAGGGAGCCCTGCCCGAGGCCAAGGCGCGGGTCCTGGCCGCGGGTATGGCGGAGGCGATCGCGGCCATCCACTCGGCCGGGATCGTGCACCGGGACCTGAAGCCGTCCAACGTGATCCTGGCCCCGGACGGGCCGAAGGTGCTCGACTTCGGGATCGCACACGCCCTGGACGGCACCCAGCTGACGAGGACGGGCGGGCTGATGGGCTCTCCCGGCTGGATGAGCCCGGAGCGCTTCCGGGGCGGCGCCGGGCCCGGGGCCGACGTGTTCTCGTGGGGCGCGCTGGTGGCCTACGCGGTGACCGGGCAGCCGCCGTTCGGCAGGGGTTCGGCCGAGGAAATGATGTTCCGGCTGCTGAGCGAGGAGCCGGACCTGAGCGGGGTTCCGGAGGACCTCCGGGAGCTCGTCGCCCGGTCACTGGCCAAGGACCCCGGGGACCGGCCCAGCGCGGCGGAACTGGTCCGGAGTCTGGCGGGAGAGGCCGACGCGGGGACCGCACCGGCTTCGCCGGACGAGATGGCCACCATGGTCAACACGCTCATCGCCAGGGACTGGACGGGGGCGTCCGTGTCCCCGGCCTCGTCAACCTCTCCGGCCCCACAACCCTCTCCGGGCTCCCACACCCCGTCACCCGGTGCCGCGCCCGACCGGCCACACACCGCTGTCCCGTCCGGGCCGCACTCCCCGCCCCGGCCGGGCCCACAGGCACCGCCGCCTCCGCAGGACTCTCCCCACCCGCACGGCCCGCCCCCGGGCTCTCCTCCCCCGAACTCCCACGTTCCGTCTGCTCCCCTGCCGGATTCTTCCTCCCCGGACTCCCACACCCCCTCGACTCCCCTGCCGAACTCCGCCAAGTCAGGCACCTCACGCCTGCTGCTGGGGCTCGTGGCCGCCGCGGTCACCCTGCTCCTCATCGGGGGCGTCACCGGCTGGCTGCTGCTGCGCGACGGCGAAGAAGGACAGGCGGCCGACGGCGGGGAGGGAGCCGAGGTCCTGGAGGGAGCCGCCGAGGACCAGTCCGAGCCGTTCGTCTTCGCGACCTCCGACCGGATCAAAAGCCTCGACCCGGCGCTGGCCACGGACAGCGCCACCTTCCGCTACAGCCGGCAGGTGTTCGAGACCCTGCTGCGCCACGACCCCGCCGACGGCCAGATCACCGGTGGTCTGGCCGAGGACTGGGAGCACTCCGACGACGGCACCGAGTGGACCTTCCATCTGCGTGAGGGCGTGCGGTTCCACGACGGCGAGGAACTGGACGCCGCAGCCGTCTGCGCCAACTTCGACCGCTGGTACAACCTCACCGGCATCTACCAGCAGTCCAGGTACACCTACCACTGGCAGTCGGTGTTCGGCGGGTTCGCCGAGAACATCAACGCCGACCTGCCGGAATCCAACTACGTCCTCTGCGAGGCCGCCGACGACCTGACCGCGGTCATCACCGTCGACGAGTACCGACCGGCCCTCCCCGGCGGCTTCACACTCGCCTCCTTCGGCATCATGAGCCCCTCCAGCGTGGCGGAGGTCGCCGACGAGTCGCTCATGGGCCCTCTCGCCGACTACTCCTCGAACCCGGAGATCATGGCCGGGAGCGGACCGTTCCGGATCACCGAATGGGACCACATACAGAAGGTGGTCACCCTGGAGCGGTTCGGCGACCACAGGGACAGCTCCCCGGGGATCGACACCGTGGTCATGCGCAGCATCGGCAACGAGGCCGATCGCCGTCAGTCGCTGGAGTCCGGAGAGATCCACGGCTACGAGCTCACGAACCCGAAGGACAGGGCACCGCTGGTGCAGGCCGGTTTCCAGGTGCCCTCCCGAGACCCGTACGACCTCCTCTACCTGGGTTACCAGCAGGAGGCGCACGAGGCCCTCAAGGTTCCGGAGGTCCGTGAGGCCCTGGCGCGGGCCGTCGACCGCCAGCGCATCGTCAACGCGGTCATGCCCTACGGCAGCGAGGTCGCCACCCAGTTCGTGCCCCGGGCCGTCAACGGTTGGTCCCCGGATGTGCGGGCCATCGAACACTCACCGGAAGCGGCCCAGGAGATGCTCGCGGACGCGGGCCACGGGGACCTGACACTCGAGTTCTGCTATCCGGACGACATCACCCGCCCCTACATGTCCGCCCCGGAGGAGATCCAGGGCCTCATCACCCGGGACCTGGAGGCTGTCGGCGTGACGGTGGAGCCGGTCGCCCAGCGGTGGAACGACTACGTCGAGAGTGTCCAGGCCGGAGAGTGTGAGCTGTACCTGCACGGGTGGACCGGTGACTACAACGACACCCACAACTTCATCGGCCCCTACTTCTCCGGGTACACCCCCATGTTCGGGTTCGAGGACGAGGACCTCTTCGGGGCCATGGCCGAGGCTGCGGCCCTCCCGGAGGCGGGCGCGCGTACCGCCGCCCACGAGGACCTGAACGAGCAGATCATGGAGGTGCTGCCGGGCCTGCCGATCGCCAGTTCACCGTCGGTCGTCGTGTTCTCGGGAAACGTGCAAACCCCGACGACGGGCTCGCTGCCCGGCCACGAGGACCTCAGCGAGGTCTTCTGGAAGTAGGGCTCTGCGGTCGGCATCCGGTCAGACGGGCGAGGCGGGCGGGGAAGCGGCTACCCCCGGTTCCGCGCTCCGTGAACGGGATGGTTCGCCCGGGTCATTCCAGCGGCAGGACGAAGACCCCCATCCCCCGCACCGTCTGAACGCGGCCTTCGTCCTTGAGTACCTGCACGGCCTTGCGCAAGGTGTCCCGGGCAGCACCGAACTCGTCTTCGAGCTTGACCAGGGAAGGCAGGGCACGCCCTGGCGGAATCTCTCCGCTGTCGATGCGCGCACGCAGCGCGTTGGCGACTTGGACGTAGGGCGGAACTGGGGATTCGCGGTCGATGGCGGGCATAGAAACGAACCTAGCCAGCCACCTATGTCTAGCCATAGCCACCCACGGGGGTAGTCAGGGGTAGTACACCTAGCTATGATGTGACCTTGACCTACTCATGAAGCGGCCCGGCGGTGCTACCAACACCCCGGGCCCGGACAAGCGAACGGAGCGCTTGCCGTGTCATACGTTACTGCCTTGTTGTCCCTAATCGTCAGGCTCACGCGGCCCACACAGGGCACGCACACCAGTCCGTGCGGCTACCTGTGGGAACTGGGAGCCGAAGCCCGGCGCAACCGTTCCCGCCGAGTGCGCCGGTACGCCCTACCCGTCAGGCCCGCCGAGCCCGCACTCACCCGGCCCGAGCCCGTCGAACCCACTCCCCCTGCGCCCGCCCCCTCGGTTCCCGCGCCCAGGCGGCCCGTCGAGGACAGCTGTGCCACGGCCCACCCCCAGGCCGAGATCGTGCGCGGCCCCTACCGGGCCTGGGAACGCCAGCGGTCCACCCTTCGGGGGCTGGTCGCATGAACCAGTACACCGACACCCGCTCCGACGCCCTGGCGGACCGGCTCACCCGGCTGCTCAACGACCCCGGCCTGCCCGACGACGCCGTCACCCGGCTGATCTCGGCCGACGCGGTCTTCGGGCACCTCGACGGCCTTCTGCGTTCCGGCGACGAACTCCCCCTGCGCTGGGCCACCCGGCTGGGCGGCGGCACGACGGAAGCCCGTGAGGTGACCGACCACTACGACGCCCTGTCCGAAGCCCTCCGGGCAACCGGCGAGAACGTCTCCTACTGGCGCGCCCTGTGCAGGGCCCGGGACCGCTGGTCCCTGCTGAAAGCCGCTCTGGCCTCCGGTTACCCGCTGCCCGAGCCCTGGGAACGCTGACCCCCCAGGAGTACCGACCCTCCGAGAACACCGCCGTGGCCCGGCCGGGAGCCCCTCCCCGCCGGGCCACGGCCCCTGACGGGGTTTCTCCGACTCCCCTGGAGACTTCGGGGAAGGTGGCCGTGACGTCAGAAGTGCGCACAAACAGCGCGACAAGCGGGAGCGCGGCGGCGCTGAGGAACGGACACGAAGCCCGTGCGGATCGCGGAGTGAACGCACGGGCAGGGCCGCAGACACCTCTACCAGCCGACCTCTTCTGTTACAGCCCACACCGAAACCCGCTCTCCTTCGGGAAAGCTGAACACAACACTGCGGTCGACGCTCTCACCCTGCTTCACTGACGAGCACCTGCGAGGCTCAGCCAGTTCCGTTTCCCCGATGAAGTGCCGCTCGTGCTGTTCCTCGAGTAATTCACCCCCGGACACGACACGGTAGTTGCCGATGTCTCCGCTCTGGCAGAATTCTGTGGCCTCCTCCTCACTGGGCAGGGTGAAGGTGGCGACATACGTCGGAAGGGAATCGACGTCACCGACGGAGAACACCTCGACGGACTCGGCGGAGTCGGGAATCTCGGCTCCGGAGAGCTCCTCGAAGTGGCTCGGATCGGCTTCTGCGGTGGGCTCAGCAGGGGGTTCGGGGACCTCTTCGGTCCCGAAACAGCCAACCAGAAGCACGGGCAGAAGTACGGCCAGTGCAGGGGCGGCGCCTCGTGGCGTCATCGACGCTCACCTGGCCCCGAACCGCTTGCCAGCCCCTCGTCATGCACACCGCTGACAAAAGGGTTGCTGGCCCCCAACCCCCCGTCACCCTCCCAGTAGCAGTCGCACTTCGGGCTCAGGAACCCCATGCCATTCCCTCCCGGAGATACGCCCGATAGGCCCTGCTGAAGGCCCCTCCGACCTCGTCGCCTGGTTCGGGAGCCCGCTATGCACCATCCGCATAGGGGGCTCGATACGGACCCCCGGCAGGGTTTTCGGCGCTCTCCCCTGGGGCCCAGGAGGACCCGAAAGCGAACTTCGAGGCCGCTGAGGCAGACAAAGCTGACGCCATCGGACTCTTCGACGTTCTTTCCGGGATCCCGGGTGGGTCGTGGGAGCCGGACAGACAATGGAAGCCCTTCGCTGCCCACCGGTTCAGTCACCGCCCCCGCCGCCACCGCCGTCTCCACCGGAGCTACCCGAGTCACCGCCTCCCCAGAAACCCCCTCCGCCGCTGTCGCCACCCGAGGAACCACCGCTGGAAGCCGAACCGGACCCGTCCACCGCGCACAGGTCAGCGATCTCGCAAAGGCTGCCCCAGTCGAGCTCGAAACCCTCGCGCGGCTCCGGGGTCTGTTCCCCGACCCTTCGCGGGCTCTCCTCAAGCACCTGAGCCGATCCGGTGTGCGTCACGACCCGAACGGCGTCATCGCCGGAACCGTCCCGCCCCCGGTCTCTCGGTGAGGCCTCACGACCCATCCGGCTGATCCCGAGCACAGCGGTGTAGCGCAACGCCTCCTCGCGGACCATCGTCCGCCCCTCGGCGGCGGTGGCCTCGTAGGCGTCCGACGCCAGCCCGAGGAGCCGCTTCCCGGCGGCGGTCGCGGTCGAGGCGTTCCGGCCGCCGTGACCCAGGTACAGACCCCGAGCGAGACCGCCCAGCACCGCGAGCACACCGCCCAGCACGGCCAGCGCGACCGTCCACTCGTCCTGCTCGTAGGCGTTCGTCAGCACCGCCCCCACGGCGAACAGGACCACACCCGAATAGGCGAGGACCCGGGAGATCCACCCTCCGCTGTGGAAGTCCGCGAGCGCCCTGGCGAGCCCCTCGGAACGGGCGATCAGACGCCGTTCAGCGAGCTTCTCCCGAACCCGTTCGATACCCCGACTGGACGTGGCGGTCTGGATCAGCCCGCGCGAAGTCAGGCCGGTCCGGTCCCTGAACGTCTTGACCAGGTCACGACGGACGGGGTCCTTCTCGGTGACATAGGCGTTCGAGGGACCCACGAGCGTGAAGAAGCCACCGCGGACCTGGCGGCGGATACGCCCCGAGAGGAACAGGTCCATGAACGCGACCTCCCCGACCCGGGTAGCGCCGCCCACCAGGTAGGCGAGCTCCGCTGGAGTGAGGTCCTCCGGGGTCAGCGGGAGCTTCGGTTCGGGGACCGCGGCGACCTCCGCCGTGATCGACCGGTTCGCGGTGAACACCCTGAAGAACGGGAAAGCGCCAGCGGCCAGGCCGAGCAGCGCCCCCAGAAGGGGGATCAGCAACATGGCGTTCAAGTTCGGGGCCTTTCTGTCAGGTCGGCCGGTGGGAGAGGGCCGGGTGGGGTGAGGCGCGTGGGGCAGGCGGGGACTGGGGGGAGCGGATGGAGCAATGAAAGAGGTCGGGAAGGACAGAGGAACAGCCGGGGAGGCAGGGAGGTGTGCGCGGGGCGGGGGCATTCGGGGCGGGGACGGGCTACGGGAAGGCTCGTGTGCGGCTGACCTCTCTGGTGTCCCGCAGGAGAAGCGGGGAACATGGGAGCCCCAGCCTCTGGGCTCTGCGCACCCCCCGCCCGGGTTCACGGGGTCTCCGAGACCTCCGAAGCTGCTCAGGCCACACCGAGCGAGTGGTGCCCCTTCTGACCGAGGGGCGGTGTAGGGCTTGGCGCAAGGGGAGAGAATCATGAGACCCGAACAATTCAACACCATGAGCAGGCCAGGCTCTCGGTTGCCCGGACTTTCACGCCCATCCATGACGGTGGTCGAGGACACATGCAATCATGGTGACCCGTTGAACACAGATCGCTACCCCTGGCGGCCGAATCGTGCACACTCACCCCTTAGAAACCAGCTCCCACCTGGGAAATCTCCGTTCTTCAGGAGGAGCGCCAAGACCTACAGGGCCAGCGGGACGCACAACTTGCATGGCCACATCCGGCCAGGGCAAGGGGCAGTCAAGGCAAGGGGCAACTGACCACACTGATCCGATAGTGGGGTTCGTGATCCCAAAGTTCAGCCCCAGGTCACCGATGAAGCCAGGACCCAGGTCCACCGGTCAACAACCGCGCTGCCGTGGCGAAGAAAACTACCTCCCCCAGGAGTTAACTCCATGAACAGCTTGCACAAGATATGGGTGACCCTCAGCGCCCTGACCCTCCCGCGGCCTGGGCACGACAGGGACAAGGGCGCTGGCTTCGTCGAGTACGGAGCTGTCATCGTCCTCGTTGCCCTGATCGCCGGGGTTATCATGGCCGCCGGAATCGAGAAGCGCATTGCAAATGGAATAACGACCACAATCGATGGAATATTTTCCAACTACTAACCCAAAAACAAAGAGATGTACAGTTTAAGGAAACTGCATCAGTCGTGAATATTGCCTTTGGGCTCTCGATCTGAATTCCTCTGACAAATCCTGAGAAACGGGAAGCTCTTGACTCTCGCAAGCAAGCCTTCCAAAGCGAAGGGGAATAAGCATCTACACACAGGCATGGTCACCACTCTGGTTATTTTC
Source organism: Nocardiopsis terrae (assembly GCF_014651695.1). Lineage (GTDB taxonomy): Bacteria > Actinomycetota > Actinomycetes > Streptosporangiales > Streptosporangiaceae > Nocardiopsis > Nocardiopsis terrae. Next base: position 186,836 of record NZ_BMXJ01000008.1, on the reverse strand, counting down.
CTTGCCTCTGGGTGTGTCGTCAGCGCGGATAACCCCCCAAAAGAGAACAGCCAATCCCCCGAAAACATTTCCAGAGAAAATGCTCCACCCTCCCCAGGCGAAGCAAAAGAAATATTGGCCAGTTCGACATCCACGGCAACCATCCTTGGATCTGAACTCCAGATTGAGGTCAATACACTGGAGAGACTGGAGAACAATCTCCTTCGCTTAAGAATCAGCCTCATCAATAATTCACCAGAGGAATTTGATATAGGATTTGGCCTTGCCGGCGAAGAAGATAGACGCACTGCCAGCAACATCAGCCTCATTGATGATCTAAATCAGCAGCGTTATCTCAGTTACGACAAAAGTGATGGAAGCTGTTTCTGCGACACCTTAGAAGGAGCCATTGAAAGCGGTGAAACTGAAACGCTCTGGGTGATATTTCCAGGAGCTCCAGAAAACGTAGAGAGCATGACTGTCACAACTCCCCTGACTCCACCTCTTCTCGACATCCCTGTTAGCAACACTTCAGAGGCAGTCGAAAGCAGCAACCTCGGGGAACCACAGATCCTCGACCTCACCCTAATCTCGGACAGCCTTGAAGAGGATCAAACAGGCCGAACAGAAAGTGGCGATGAGGTAAGCATTATTCTATCCTCTGATGTCCTTTTCAGCACCAACAGTTCAGACCTCAACGACGAGACTCAGGAAATACTTGAGCAGGTGGCTCAAGAGATCGACGATGCGAGTTCCTCAGTGATTTCTATCGACGGGCACGCAGATAACACGGGAACTGACTCTGTCAACCTACCTTTGTCACAAGACCGAGCCAAAAGCGTTGAGGTCACTTTGGGAAGTCTCATCAGCCGCGAAGTTACCTTTGATGTTGAAGGACATGGATCCGCTGATCCCATCGCCGACAACACCACAGAAGAGGGACGCAAACGAAACCGCCGAGTCAGTGTCACGTTTGAAAAATAGAGGTCAATGATGAACAGGAAGCTTCGAGCGCCTGGACTTTGTGCGATTATAGCAATTCTTCCCTTCGTTACAGCTTCAGGCGCCCTTGCCGCACCCGCCCCAAAGACCGAGAACCTGGATTCTCTAGGAAACGCTGAATCGAATGAAGAAATCAGTTCCGATTTTTTAGCAGAGGCCCATTCGGCAGAAAGAAGCGGGGCAGGCAATCTAATATCCGTCACCTGGAGTGTTGAGAACATTGGCGACAGAGATGCTGGATTCGATTGGCCTCAAGGAAATTCCTACATGTATAGCAATGTCACATCATACTCTGGCGTCACAATAACATCATCAACCAAATCCAAGCGATTTCACCCGCTTATGGACAGCGACGGAGACTGTCTCTGCTCAGGTAATACTTCCATGGATGTTAAGAACATTTTGCGCCCAGGCGAAAAGGTCGCCTACTGGTCGATGTACTCTGTTCCCGAGGACGTTGATTCCATCGACCTTGAAATCCCTGGGTTCGAACCCATCGAAGACATCCCCATCTCCTGACCCCTGAGGCGCCCCCACGCTCCCCCAAGCGCACCACCCCGACCACCCCCACTCCTGGACTCTTCTGGAGGCGGAGTTGACCACCCCCCACAGCCCTGAGCTCGGGGATCCCCGACGGCCCTCGCCGAACCGGCCGCCCAACCGCACTGACGAGCGGGGACGCCCCCCACGGATCGCCATCCGCCGAGGTGTCGGCAGTGCCCTGCGCTGGTTGCGGCCGGAATCCGCGAACCAGCGGGACCGCGGAGCGGGGTTCGTGGAGACAGCGGCGGCAGCGATCCTGGCCGCGCTGATCATCACGACCGTTTACACCTCGGAGGTGAGTTCGACCTTCAACGAGGGTGTCCGACAGATGGTCTGTCTGGTCAACGGCCCCGGTTGCGGAGAGGAGACCTGGGTGGACCACGACCGCCCGGAGGAGCCAGAGGAGTACGAGTGGGGCACAGGCGACGACGCCAACCTCAGTGACAACAAGAACCTGGGGATGCAGGCGGCCTCCGCCGCCCCGTACAACTGGACCGACCAGGAGTGGACCTGCCTGGACAACCTGTGGTCACAGCAGTCGGCCTGGGACCACAACGTGCTCGACCAGCAGACCGGCGCACGCGGGATCGTCGGCTTCAACCCGGCACTGCACGGTGAGATGCCCGCCGGGTTCCGGGACAGCGCGTCGACGCAGATCGACTGGGGCCTGGACTACATCCAGCAGGCCTACGGCACCCCCTGCGAGGCCTGGGACTACTGGCAGAGCACCAGGACGTACTAGCCTCCCGCCGGGGCGCCCACCGCCCCGATGACGAGCCGCAGCACCGGGCCCGCACACGGGGAGTTCCACCGCCCCGACCCGCGTCGTTGAGCGCCCTCTCCCCCGCGCCCCCTCCTGCTTCCTTCTCCGCGTCTTCCTCCGAAACCTCCCGGTCCGTTCAGGTCGGGTTCCCCCGGGGTTCGGGAGAGGGCGCTTTTATGCATCCCGTGCGGGCAGACTCGGCTCCCCGCACCCGGGCCGGGTGGCCCGTCAAGGGTCTCCTGTCGTCGGAACGGGGACCTTCGGCGCTACGGACCACCAGCATGACCTCCTAGATTGGAGTTATTCCAGAGAAGTGTTTCAATGGGCGCATGCGCCAGCCGGGGAGCAGGACCATCCTCCCCGGGAGGGCTTCGCCATGGGTGCTCCGTCCCCGGAGCGACCGACCCGGGAGGATGAGGCCGCCTCTCCGGCCCACAGCCCACGGCCCGCCGCAGGCCGGGCGTCCGGCGCGGGAGACCGCGCGGCCGCGGGCACGGACCCGCCACGGGGCCCGAGCACCCCCGAGGCCCGGGGCGCCTCCAGGGCCCGCCCGGCAGGAGGCCGACGCATGACCGGCTCTGAGAGCGCAGCGCCACAGAGATCGAGGACGAGGTAGCAATGTCGCACGACAACACCAATCCGCTGACCACAGCCGCCGGCGCCCCCGTCGCGGACAACCAGAACAGCCTGACGGCCGGACCCCGCGGGCCCATGCTGCTGCAGGACCTGTGGTTCCTCGAGAAGCTCGCGCACTTCGACCGCGAGGTGATTCCCGAGCGCCGCATGCACGCCAAGGGTTCCGGCGCCTTCGGTACCTTCCGGGTCACCAAGGACATCACCCGGTACAGTAAGGCCGCCCTCTTCTCCGAGGTCGGCAAGGAGACCGAGGTCTTCCTCCGCTTCTCCACCGTCGCCGGTGAGCGCGGTGCCGCCGACGCCGAGCGCGACATCCGCGGCTTCGCCCTGCGCTTCTACACCGAGGAGGGCAACTGGGACGTGGTCGGCAACAACACCCCGGTCTTCTTCTTCCGCGACCCGCTGAAGTTCCCCGACCTCAACCGCGCCGTGAAGCGCGACCCGCGCACCAACATGCGCTCGGCGGAGAACAACTGGGACTTCTGGACCAACCTCCCCGAGGCCCTGCACCAGGTCACCATCGTCATGTCGGACCGCGGCATCCCCGCGAGCTACCGGCACATGCACGGCTTCGGCTCGCACACCTTCTCGTTCGTCAACGAGGCCGGTGAGCGGTTCTGGACCAAGTTCCACTTCCGCACCCAGCAGGGCATCAAGAACCTCACCGACCAGGAGGCCGCCGAGGTCATCGCCGGGGACCGCGAGTCCTCCCAGCGCGACCTCTACGAGGCCATCGAGCGCGGCGACCACCCGAAGTGGACGTTCTACGTCCAGATCATGCCCGAGGCGGACGCGGAGCACTACCGCTTCCACCCCTTCGACCTCACCAAGGTCTGGTCGAAGAAGGACTACCCGCTGATCGAGGTCGGCGAGTTCGAGCTCAACCGCAACCCGGAGAACTACCACGCGGACGTCGAACAGGCCTCCTTCACCCCGGCCAACATCGTGCCGGGCATCGGCATCTCGCCAGACCGCATGCTCCAGGGCCGGCTGTTCTCCTACGGTGACGCCGCCCGCTACCGCCTGGGCGTCAACCACCACCAGATCCCGGTGAACCAGCCGCGCGGCGCCCGGATGGTCAACACCTACCACCGCGACGGTGCGATGCGGGTGGACGGCAACCAGGGCGGCGTCCCCGGTATCGAACCGAACTCCTACGGCCGCTGGAGCGAGCAGCCCCAGTACGCCGAGCCGGCGCTGGCCGTGGGCGCGACCGCCGACCGGTTCGACTACCGCGAGGACGACGACAACTACTTCGAGCAGCCCGGCGACCTGTTCCGCTCGATGAGCCCGGAGCAGCAGCAGGTGCTGTTCGAGAACACCGCCCGGGCGATCGACGGTGCCTCCGAGGCCACCATCGAGCGGCACATCGGGAACTGCGCGAAGGCCGACCCTGCCTACGGCGAGGGTGTCCGCAAGGCCGTCGAGGCCCACCAGGCGGGCAAGCTCGCCTAGGGTTTCGGCGCCTCCTGCGGGGGTGCCGGGGCAGCTCCGGGTCCGGGCCCCGTGCCCGGCCCCGGGGCGGCCTCCCCGGACCGCGACGCCTTCGCCGACGGGGACCGCGGTTAGCGTGGGGGCTTCGGTAGGCCCGTGACCCAGGAGGTCCTGACATGACCAGTAGGTTCACCGAACTCGGGATCGACTGCGCCGATCCCGACCGGCTCGCCCGGTTCTGGTGCTCGGTCCTGGGCTACGAGGTGCGGGAGCGGGACGAGGAGGACGGAACCGTCACCATCGGTGCTCCGGTGGGGCCCGGGCCCGAGGACCCGCTGGGCCCGGTGCCGCCGACGTTGACGTTCGCGCGCGTGCCCGAGGGCAAAACCGTCAAGAACAGGCTCCACATCGACCTCAGCCCGGCCGACGGGGAGCAGGGCGAAGAGGTGCTCCGTCTGCTGGACCTGGGCGCTCGGCGCGCCGACGTCGGCCAGGGCGAGGAGAGCTGGGTCGTGCTCACCGACCCGGAGGGGAACGAGTTCTGCGTTCTCGCGGACCGCCGACCCTGATCAGGGGCCGCGCCCCGCGTCCAGGACCGCAGGCCTCTGAGACGGAACTCCGCACCGGACCTGCCGGTGCCCCGGCCGTGGCCTGTCCCACCCGGATGTGACCATTCTGGCTTTATCGCCCGATACGGGTGAACTCGCCGCAAAACACCAACAGGTAGCGGCAAACCTTTGGACACTCCTGAACAGATACGGATCTTTAGCGCCATTCCACCCATAGCCTGATCGCTCAAACACCCACATCGCCCCCGGTCAGGGGCGCGGATCGGTGTGGGAGCAACGGGTTCGGCGCCGCGGCGCGCAGAGTGCGCGGGGCGGCGCCGAGAACACGGGGGCTCGATGAAGATCGCCTATCTGATCAACGACATGTACGGCATCGGCGGAACCGTGCGCACCGTCGCCAACCAGGCGGCGGCGCTGTCCGCACGGCACGAGGTGGAGATCGTCTCGGTGTTCCGGCACCGCGCCGACCCCGTCCTCCCCGTCCCCGCCCAGGTCGGCCTGCGTCCGCTCGTCGACATCCGCCAACAGGGCGACCAGGCGACCGGGATCGGCGGACGACCGCTGTACGAGGGATCGGAGCGGGCCGGACTCCCGCCGCTGCTCTTCCCTCCGGAGGACGGCCGCGGCAGCACGCACAGCCGCCTCACCGACGACCGCCTGGAGGAGTACCTCGCCACCACCGACGCCGACGTGGTCGTCGGCACCCGCCCCGGGCTCAACGTGGTGATCGCGCGGGCCGCGCCCGACAGGATCATCAAGGTCGGCCAGGAGCACCTCACCTACGAACAGCACTCCGAGGAACTCCGGCGGGTCATGGCCGCCGAGTACCCGAACCTCGACGCCTTCGTCACCGTCACCGAGGCCGACGCGCGCACCTACGCGGAGCAGATGCCGATGCCGGGGGTGCGGGTGCTGTCCATCCCCAACTCGGTGCCCGCACCGCCCTTCACCGTCAACGGCCACAACACGCGCACGATCGTCTCCGCGGGCAGGCTCGCGCCCAGCAAACGGCACGACCTGCTGGTGCAGGCGTTCTCCATGGTCAGCGACGAGTTCCCGGACTGGACGCTGCGGATCTACGGTCGGGGAAGCCGACGCGGTCCGCTCGGCAGACTCGTGGGTTCGCTGGGACTGCAGGACCGGGTGTGGCTGATGGGCCCGCACCCCAGGGTCGAGGAGGTGTGGGCGCAGGGGGCGTTCGCGGCGGTGACCTCCAGCGAGGAACCGTTCGGGATGACCATCGTGGAGGCCATGCGGTCCGGTTTGCCGGTGGTGAGCACCGACTGTCCGCACGGGCCGGCGTCGATCATCCGGGACCGGGAGGACGGGCTGCTCGTCCCCAACCGGTCCGCGCCGGGCATCGCCGAGGGGTTGGCCCAGCTGATGGGCGACGACCGGTTGCGACGACGGATGTCGTCGGCGGCGCTCACCGACTCCGAACGCTTCGACCCGGCCAACGTGGTGCTGTTGCACGAGGAGCTGTTCTCCGAACTCGCGGGCGTCGGCCCGCCGTCCCCGGCGGCGCTGACCGTGCCCGCGCCCCGCCCCGAACCGCCCGCGGCCTGCCGGGTGGAGTCCGGCCCGGACGGGACGTCGGTGCTGTCGTTCGGCCCGGTGGCGGAGTTCCCCGGGGCCGGGTCCGCACAGGTTCCCGAGCGGCTGGTGCTGGCCAAACCCGGCAGGCGCGTCGAGCTGTTCCCGGACGCCGAGGGCCGCGTGGTGGTGGACGCGTCCCGGGGAGCAGAGGCCGTCCCGGCGACGGACGCCGGGGCGCGTACGGGGGCCGGAGCGGGAGCCGCGACGGTGACGGGACCCGGCCGGGCGTCCGGGAGGGGCGCGAGGGCCGAGAGGAGCACGGACCTGGTCACCGGCGAGTGGCAGGTGTTCCGGGTGGACCGGGGTGTGGAGACCCCGGTGCGGGACGTCGAGATCCACCAGCACGGGTATCCGCTGTCGCCCGCCCGTACCAGCGGGCTCTCCCTGGTCGTCCCCGCCCGCTCCGTGAAGGGACGCCTGGTCCTGCACGTGCGCCGTTCGGCGCACCACGCGGAGATCGAACACGTGGAGATCGCGGACGGGCTCATCACCGTCCAGGGCCGGGTGCTGGGGCAGCAGCGCCCCGACGCCCGGGCCCGTCTGGTGGTGCGGCTGCGCGCCTCTCCCCAGACCCGCCGCGAGTTCCCGTCTGCGGTCGCGGCCAGCGGCGAGTTCACCGCAGTCATCGATCCCGAACAGGTGGTGCGCGGGCGGGACGGCGACTCCGAGAAGTGGGAGATGCGGGTGCTGCTGTCCGACGGCAGTGAGTGCACGGTGGGCAGGCACCTGTCCGGGGTCGTCGGGTACAAGCAGATCATCGAGTACGCGTCCCAGCAGGTGAGGCCCGCGCGGGGGGTGGGCAGCAGGGTGCGCCCGTACTACACGGTCAACGACCGGCTGGGGTTGCTGACCTCCCCGACGGCCCCGACCCTGCCGGTCGACCGGGTCCGGGTCCGCCCGGCGGGCCGCCACGGCGGCCAGCTGTACTTCGAGGTGTCCCTGGGCACGCCGGTTCCCGAGGGGGTGGCCTTCGCGGTGGAGGTCGTACGGGGCACCGGGGCGGGCCACCGCTATCCGCTGCAGACCCTGCCCAACCGTGCCGGCCGCGAGGAGGGGCGCCTGGTGGGGATGGTGCCGCTGCTCGACCACATCGACTACCGGGGACTGTCCGTGCTGCGGACGTCCTGGCAGCTGAGGTTGAAGGCGGGACCCGCCGGGGCCATGGCGAAACTGGGCGCGAAGGCCGTCCCGGACAGCACGGCCCGCAGGTGGAGCCACGGCGCGTACGTGCGCTCCGCGACCGTCGCACCCCTGGGTTCGGGGGACCTGAGGGTGACCGTGGCCGACGTCCACGTGGTGGAGGCCCTGAACCGCCGGATCCACTGAGGGGACCGGTGGAGGGATGCCGTTCGGCGGGCGGGGTGCGCTCCCCGTCCGCCGAACGGGACACCCCCGTCTGCCCGGCTCCGAGCGACCCCGGCCCCCGCGCACGGGGACACACCGCTACAGTTCCCCTCATGAGCGGGCACACCACCACACACCGGCTGCGCGCCCTCGCGGCGCCGTTGGTCGGCCTGGTCGTGCTCTGCTTCCTCTGCGCCCTCTGCCATCCCGGAGCCGTCTTCCCCGAGGCCGGGAAGGCGTGGACAGCCTCGGTGCAGGGGGCGGAACCGGCGGCCCCGGGCCAGAACGCGGACTCCCCCGGCCCCGCCGGGGACCGGGGGTCCGAACACGCCTGCCCCGCGCCGGACGAACAGGGCCTCCTCACCGCCAACCCCGTGCTCGCGCCGGGCTCCGCGCTGGTTCCGTGCGTCCCCGACGCCCCGAGGGCCGGCCCCTCGGTGCCGGGTCCGCAGCAGGGCCCCGCCGCCCCGTACGGCTGCGGGCTGCTCACCCTCCTCTGCGTCCAGCGGGTCTAGAGGCACCGGTGCACCCCACCGCCGTGGGGTCCGCCACCGTGCCCGAACCCGAGAACACCCGACCGCTGGGACCACCCGTGAGCAAGAACCTGATCATCACCCTCTGCCTCCTCCTCGTCGCCGCCCTCGGAATCGGCCTGCTCGTCTACCTCGACCGGAACGGGGAGGGTTCCGCCGCGCCGGACGCGGCCGGACCGTCCGCCCCCGGCCCCTCCCCCGAGGAACAGCCCACCGCCCCCGCGGAGGTGCTCGTCCGGGAGGACAGCCGCCACCTCGACCGGGTGGACGGCGCCCGGGTCACCGTGGTGGAGTTCCTCGACTTCGAATGCGAGGCCTGCCGCGCCCAGTTCCCCGTCATGGAACGGGTCCGCGAGGACTACGACGGCCGGATCAACATGGTCATCCGCTACTTCCCGCTCCCCGGGCACCTCAACTCCGGGCCCGCCGCGGCGGCCGTCGAGGCCGCCGCCCAACAGGACGCCCTCGACGACATGTACGCGCGGATGTACGAGACGCAGGGCGAGTGGGGCGAGTCCCGCCAGGACCAGAGCGAGGTGTTCGTGGGCTTCGCCGAGGACCTGGGCCTGGACACGGACGAGTTCGTCGAGACGATGGAGTCCGAACGGACCCGGGAACGGGTCCAGGCCGACTTCGACGACGGACTCGCGCTGGGCGTGCAGGGCACCCCGACCATCTACGTCAACGGCCGTCTCGCGCCGAGCATGCCGAGCTACGAGGTCCTGTCCGCGATGATCGACGCGGAGCTGGAGCGATGAGCGCCCGCACGCCCCGGCGCACCCCGGGCCCGCACCCCGGCTCGGACGTGCCCGTCATCAGCCGGGCGCTGCCGTGGGTGTTGGTGGTGGGCGGGCTGGTCGGGCTGGTCTCGGCCACCGCGCTGCTGGTGGAGAAGATCCGGTCCCTGGCCGATCCGGACCACGTACCCGCGTGCAGCTTCAACCCGGTGCTGTCCTGCGGGACGGTGATGTCGACCCCGCAGGCCGAGGCGTTCGGGATCCCGAACCCGGTCCTGGGGGTGGCCTGCTTCGCCGTGGTCACCACCGTGGGGACGGCGCTGCTCGCCGGAACCGGCACCGGCCCGGCGCCCGGGTTCCGGCGGTGGTTCTGGCTGGGTCTGCAGGCGGGCTGTGTGTTCGGGGTGGTGTTCGTGCACTGGCTGATCTTCCAGAGCCTGTACCGGATCGGGGCGCTGTGCCCGTACTGCGTGGTGGTGTGGGCGGTGACGATCCCGCTCTTCTGGTACGTCACGCTGCACAACCTCCGGAGCGGGCACCTGCCGGCCCCGGAGCTCCTGCGCCGCCCCGCGGGCGTGCTGGCCCGCAACCACACGGTGGTTCTCACGGTGTGGGGGCTGTTGATCGCGGCAGCGGTGGCCCAGGCCTTCTGGAGCTACTGGACGAGCCTGGTGTGACGGACGGGCTTTCCCGATGCTCCCGACTCCACCTGGGAGAACGGTGACGGGTTGTCCACAGAGGGCGAACCCGCCCCTGTACCTGGGGACCGGGGCAGGTTAAGCTGCGCCGGACAGGACTCCGCGCGAGACGGGGTCGTTCGCACACGGACCCGCCGCGCACGGCTCCCCCGCCAACCAGACTGTTCCCCCGTCCCCTCGGGGGTCGACCCCCCGGACAAGCATGCGACGGACCTCCCCTCATTCGGCACGCGGACACCAACTCCAGGGCCGCCGCGACGACGGTCAGGCGAACATCCTGCTCCTCTTCGGGATGACCCTGGCCCTGCTCGCGCTCACCGTCCTGTTCGTGCGCGTGGGCGGAGCCAACGACATGCGTTCGCGGGCGCAGACGGCCGCCGACGCCGCCGCGCTGGCCGCGGTGGGCGCCCTCCGGGACCACGCCGCGGCCCAGCTCGCGGACGGTGTCTACCCGATGCCCCGCTTCGACGAGGAGGTCGCGAAGAGCCGTGCCGAGAGGTACGCGCGCAACAACGGGGCCGTGCTCACCGACATCCGGGCCAGCGACAACGTCATGGGGCGCTCCGGCAACATCGTGCGGGTGGAGATCCGCGGCGCGGTCTGCCAGAAGGAGTTGACCGAGGACGCTTCGCGGGACTGGAACGACGTGGTGTGCGACGGCGAGGAGGACGATGCGTCCTCCTTCAGCGGCACCGCCTCGGCGATCGCGATCATCGAACTCTCCTCGGAGTGCGGCCGCGACACGGACGGGCTCTCGTGCGACGACCGGGCCGTGGGCGACGCGGGGCAGGCCTCGGGCATGTTCGACGTGCACCTCGTCGACCGGGAGGGGCAGTACCGGTTCGATCCGAACGCCGTGTTCGGCGGCGGGGCGATCGTGGACTGCGGCTCCCTGGGCGGCCTGAAGCCGCCCATGTGTGCCACGCACAAGGTTCTCAACCAGGAGTTCCCCCGCTTCTACCTCAGCGCGGGCGGTTACCGGGAGGAGAAGGACAGCGACCACGGCCACGGTGAGGCCGTGGACTACATGATGGCCGATCTGGGTGCGACCCCGACCTCGGCCATGCACGCGACCGCCATCGAGGTGATCGACTTCCTGATCCAGAACCACCGGGAGCTGGAGGTCAAGGGGATCATCTACGACTACCACATCTGGAACCCGCTCAAGGACCGGGTGGGACCGTGGATGGAGGTCCGGCGGCAGGCCGGCTCCAGAGGCAGCCCGACCCAGAACCACGTGGACCACATCCACCTGTCGGTCGGGGAGCCGCCCTTCCGGTGACCGGGGCGGCCACGGAGCCGCAGGGGCGGCGGGGCCGCGTCGCCACGGCCCCTGCGGTCGGGTTTCCCGGGGCCGACCGGGCGATTCCGGGGTTCTCCACAGGTTCTGACGGGGTCTTGTCCGAGGTGCCCCGGAAACCGAACCTGGAGGTATGAAGCCAGAGCACGCGCTCCCTCCCGGTCGTCCCCCTCCCTTCACGCGCACAGCGGCGGCTGGAGCGGGCCCTGCGGCTGTCCGACCCGCGCGGCCAGTCCCCGCGGAGAGTTGGGCCCGGGTCCTGTTGCACCGGGCGGGCCCGCCGCCGGCCCGGCCGCAGTGCCCGGTGCACACCGCCCGGGGCCTGTTCCACGCGGACCTGGGTCGGCCCCCGTACCGGGTCGCGGTGGAGTACGACAGCGCCGAACACCACTCCGCCCGCCACGAGAGGGCCCGTGCCCGGCTGCGGTACGCCGCCAGGACGGAGGCGGGATGGCTGGTGGTCTCCATCGGGGTGTACGACCTGTGTGCGCACCCCGCCGGGTTCCTAAGCCGGGTGCTGGCCGCACTGGCGGACCGCGGTTGGTCGGCACCGCCCGAGCGGGCGGCGGACATCTGGCGTGCCGTCCGTCGCTTCGGGCGCGGCCGCCACGGTTGGGGTGAGGGGGCCGCAGCCGTCGCACCGGGCGTATGACCCGTTTCGTCACTTTCAGCGGAGATTATGTTCGCTCGGTATCCGAACAGAGCGGGGAGTCACTGCGTCGTACTGCGCGTAAGCGGTACCCCCCGAACCCGAACCGCAGAATCGAGGCGCTGTCAGTGTCGACGTCGATGCCGTCCACCGGACAGGAGCCGGAAGACGAGGGCCCCGTCCAGCCCAACTGGCTGCTGAGTCTGCTCGTGGCCCTGGTCTGCCTGGCCGTGGTCGTCAGTGGATGGAGCGTGGCCCGGCTGACGCTGGGCGGCACCGAACCCGCGGCGGAGGAGGACGATCCGCCCCAAGCACCGCAGACGTCGGCCGCGGAGGCCGACCCCCGGGACGCGGAGGCGTTCCTGGGCTTGGCGGCACGGGAACTGCGTGAGGCGCCCTCCTTCCACATCAGTTACACGCAGAGCATGGACGGAGAGGAGACGGGACATGGTTGGGCCCGCCACGAACCCGACGCCGACACCGCGTTCGAACACTTCTTCAGAACGGCCTCGGGGGTCCGGGTCCACCGGTACGACCTGCCCGGTACCGGGTTGATGATGACCGCGGAGAAGGGCCTTTCGGGGATGACGGTGCTGGACCCGCCCTCGGAGGCAGACCTGCGCCTGTGTTCGGTGGAGTTCGCGCTGGCCACCCTGGACGAGTTGGCGGACTCCGCCGAGGACCTGAAGCTGGTGGGGACGGAGGAGCTCACCCTGCCGGCGGGCACGGAGGGGGTCGCGGCCGGCACGCACACCACCTACCGGTACACGGGGACGTTCCCGGCCCCGGTGGGCGGCTACGAACCGGAGACCGGACGCAACACCCTGACGCGGCTCGCCGGGGCCGAGTTCGACCTGTGGGTGGACGAGGACGGGCATCCGCGAAGACTCGGCTTCACCTCACCGGAGGGGGTCGGCGCGACCTACGACTACCACGCCCTGGCCGACTGATCCGGCGGGGGCGGGACCGTCCCCTCGGCCGGCGTCGCCCTCAGCCCGGCACCCTCCCCTCAGTCGGCACCGGCCTCGTTCATGACCAGGTCGGGGACGCTGACGGTGTCGTCGAGTTCGTAGGCGTAGGGCGGGTCGGGCACGCTGCCGCGCAGCTCGGGCTGCTCGGAGTCGACCAGCAGGTTGGCCCGGGTCACCACGTTGCCCGGGTCGTCCGGTTCGGTGGACACCGAGACCGGGGTGCCCTCGAAGTAGTTGCCTTCGACCAGCACGTTGGATCCGTGGGCGGACTGGACGCCGTACCCGGGGTTGGCCCGGAAGTAGTTGTTGAACACGTGGACGTGTTCGGCGTTGCGGGCGCTCGGGTGCCGGCCGGAGGTGCCGTCGAAGAAGTTGTGGTGCACGGTCACCCGGAGCGCCCCGGGGGCGTCGTCGCCGGCACCGATACCGACCGCGGACTCGGCGTCGCTGAAGTGGTTCCAGGAGAGGGTGACGTGGTCGGCCCCGTCGGTCACCGAGACCAGCGCGCCGTCCCGACCGCCGGAGAACGTGGAGCCGTCCACCCACACGTGGTGGGCGCCGCCGCGGACCGCGACCGCGGTGCCGTCGGAGGACATGCCCAGATTGGCGAGGATGACGTTGCTGGAACCGTCCACGGACAGTCCGCCACCGGTGAGTTCGGCACCCTCGCCGACCCCGAGGAGCGTCTTGTCCGAGGAGATCGGGACGGTGCCGTCGAGGTCGATCTCGCCCTCGACCTCCACCACCAGGGGTTCCTGGGCGGCCAGGTGTTCGGCGAGCTGGTCGGCGTCGGTGGCGGTCACCGTCTCACCCCCGGCCCCTCCGCTCACGCCGGGGTGGAGGGCGGGTTCCGCGTCCGCACCGCCGGTGCCGCCTTCGGCCTCCTCCGCGTCCTCACCTTCCTCCGCGTCCGCCTCCTCCGCGGAGGGTTCGGCGTCCGACACCGCCAGGGGCTGGTCCGCCCAGCCGACCGGGGTTCCGAAGGGCCGTTCCCCCTCCGGCTGCGGGGGCGGGTCGGCCTCGTCGGTCTCTCCCGGGGGCGGGGCGGCGGCCTCGGCCGCTGTCTCGACGGCTTCCGCGTCCTCCTCCTGACCGGAACAGGAGGACAGAACTGCACACAACAGGACAGCCAGGCACGCGGCGGCGAGAGGGTGGGGTCGCATCTGGAACTTTCCAACGAACGGGACGGGGGGCGGTGTCGGGCTCCACCGATTCTGTCAGGCGGGGAAGGTACACCGGCACACCAGTCGCGCGTTCGGGGGCCGACCCGCGGACACGGCGGAGGGCGCCTTTCACTCCAGTTGTAGATCCGTTCTGTCATGATTCTCTGGCTGCTTGTCCGCGGTAGCGGCATGCTCGGGATCGCGCCTGGTGGCAGTCTCTGAACACCGACCAGGCCAGCGCGTACTCAACACCCGGCGGGCAAGCGAACGGGGCCCGAACCATCTCGTTGCAGGTCAACACCACCAACCGCCCCGGGACCGGACCCCGCCGCCAGACGAGCCAACGACACCGGCTCAAGGGCATAACACCGGTAGAACGCCAGCTCACCAGTGGTGCGACTGCGGAGCATCAGCACCGCCGCACCCCAGCCCCGTCAGTGCGATCATCGACGAGCGCCCAGTCGTGGAACCGCTCGCCCCTGGCCCCCGCCCCGGCGGCCCGGAGCCGTTCGGGGTCGTCGGGGCGGACCCGGGGCAGGTAGAGGCGGCCCTCGATCAGGGCGTGCCCGGCAGGGGCGGTGTAGGCGAGGTAGACCGCGCCCCGGCGGTTCTCGATCCCTCCGGCGGTAACCGGGTACTGGTGGATCACCCCGACAGTGCTCGCACCCTTCTTCACGTCGCCGGTCCCGTCCACGACCAGAACCACGTCCTGGTGCCCCGGACATGTGGTGACGTGGCCGCGCGGAGCGGCTGCCGGCGCGGCCTCGTTCAGACGTGCGCGGGGAAACAGGTGCCGCATCCGTCAGGGGGCTGATGACGTGGCAGTTCCCGAGGCACCCGATAACGGACCGTGTCTGTCTCGGGTGACCGCCCCGGCCCTGTCGGGCACCTCGTCCCGGCACCGTGATGAAGCAGCGTTGTGGCCGGGGAAAGACAGCGGTAGTTCGACCGCACCTCCGTCTACGCTCAGTGCTCCCGACGCCCCCGACAACGGAGCAGACGCATGAGCCGCCTCCTCAGCCGGAACAGCACACTCGTCTACCCCGACTACGGCATGTTCCAGATCTTCGACTGCGAGGACTACGACGACACGGCCCCTGTTCCCGGCCGCAACGACTTCAGCGCCGGTGAGTGCTCGGTCTACCTTCGCAGCCTGCAGACCAACGTCCTCGTCCACCTGGACCTGGAGTCGTGGGAGTCCGAGCCGGCCTGGAACGGAGAGGAGTGGGAGGGCTCACACACCGCCGTCATAGAACTCGCCACGGGAGTGGTCGGCGTCAATGAGATCACCGCAGGCGGGCAACACGACCTGCTCACACTGCCAGCGCCGGGCCGGTACCGGGTCCGGGCCGCGCACCGCAACCGCCGCGTGGTGAGTAAGGCCTACATGGCGCTCTTCGACCGGTTCGAGGACGTGCACGGGCCAGGATTCACCGCCGCCGCACGCGACCTCGAAGGCCGCGAACAGTACCTGGCCCAGTTCTGGCCCGAACCGTAGAGAGCACCCCCGCGGCGCACATTCAGTGCGCACGGCTCCGGGAGGACCTCGGAAACGGTGAAAGACGGTGAAAGGCAGCCGGGACGAAGGGCTGGGTCAACGGCGGTTCCCGGAGTTCGCCCACCGGTCGGTGGAGGTCCCCGGTACCGGAAGTCACTCCGCCCCGGATGCCGTCGCGGTCCGCCGGGCCGATCTCCTCGGCGGTGAGGGAAGCCCCCTCCCGGAGCATTACGCCGGGTCACGGGCGGGGCGGCTCCCACCGCTCGGCCCCCAACACGCTCATCACCTTGGGCGAGCAGTGTTAACCACCACTAACGACAGCAGCTGGCGCCGACTTACGAACCTGACCGACTGAACCCCTCTCCAGCTGCGAGGACACCAGTGACGTGGCCGACACCGGAGGGCGCCGCCGGGGCAGCAGCGGGGCCAGCGAACGGGCCCGGGCCGCACCCCACCACGTCCCCAGCGAGCGGGCCGCGTCACCGGCCGCGGACATCCCCGTCCACGCGATCGGGCCCACCAGGGCGGCGCCGTGGCGCCGCCGCCAGGACACCAGGTGCGGAACCGTCAACACGGCGCCCGCGGCCAGCGCCCAGCGACCCGGCACCCGCACGCCACCGGACCGGCCCACCCGGGACACGGCCCCGCCCACGGCCACCGCGGCCACCGCCGGCCACCAGACCGTGCGCGCCGCACGCGACCCGGTCCGCGCCGTGTGCACCAGGTCGGCGGCGGCGGGACGCACCGTGTCCGCCAACGGGACGGCGGCTCCGCTCGTCATCGTCCGGGCCGTCATCGCGCCCCCGACCGCGCACACCGCCAGACCCGCCACGGGCCGCCCGGCCAGCACCAGCCCCAGTCCGAGCGCGCCCGGCAGGGACAGCTCGGGGCCGACCGCGCGCCGCCCGTGGCGACGGGCCAGCGGCCCTGCCGCGGCCCCGGCCTCGAAGCGGGCGCGCAGGTAGGAACCGAGACCGGTCGGCATCGGGGCCCGCACCTTCGACCGCGGTTCGTACCGGACCGACCAGCCCTCCTCGGCCAGGCGCCACAACATCTCCGCCTCCGCACCCGCGCCCAGGGAGGGGTCGAGGTCGGCTGCACCCCGGCGCACCAGGAGCGCGCGGACCGGGGCCAGCGGATCGGCCGAGGCGTGTTCGCCGGGCGGGGCGGGGTGGCCGAGACCGCGGCGGGCGCGGCCCCAGGGCAGGACCGGCGCGGGATCCGCGCCCCGGTCCACCGTCTGGGCGTGCAGGGCCGCGGCGGCCATCGCACCGTGACCGCAGCGCCGTCGCACCGGAAGGAGCCGGGGCAGCACGGCGGCGACACCGGGGTCGGCGAAGTGGCCCAGAGCGACGTCGAGCCAACCCGGTTCCGGTTCGGCTCCGGTCTCCAGCAGGGCGACGATCCCGGCGTCGCAGGCTCCGAGCGCCGCCGCGCGGGCTCCGGCCCCGCCGGATGGCCCTTCCACCACCCGCAGGCCGCGCCGCCGTGCCACCCGGGCGGTCGCCCCGGTGGCACCGACCACGACCGGGCGCAGGTCCGGGTGCTCCCGTCCGATCCGGTCCAGGGCGCGTTCCAGTTCGGCGGGTGCGGCCCGGCCGGTGAGAGCGAGCTGCACGCCCTCTCCCGGGGGTACCGGCGCGGGGCGCGGATGGGCGAGCCCGGCCTGGACCAGGACGCGCGCGAGTCGGCGCTCACCGAGGTGGCCCGGGTCGGCTCCGCTGAGCCAGCGGATGACGGCGCTGACGCCTTCAGGGGGCAGGCGAAGGGCCCGGGGAGGAGAACCGCCGACGAGGACGTGGCCCTCGTCGGTGAGCCGGACGGCGCGGTCGATCTCCACGCCGAGGCCCACGGGCAGGGGGGCGGGGGTGGGCGAGGCCATGCCACACACCTTGTCGGGAGACACAGGCCACGCGCAAGACCGAACAAAGCAGCAAAATTCAGATGGCCTTCACCAAATCGTTATTTGCCCCCGGAGGGCCCCAGGGACACGCATCCCCGCCGATATCCGTCTCCTGTCAGCCTTCCCGGTCCTACGGATGACCCCTTTACCCAGCTCAGACAGGGTTACCCTGTGCGAACCAGGTCGGCCGGGTCGCAGGGAGGCACGGAGCGTATGCTGAGCGCAAGTAGGCCCTTCAGTGTCGTAGGGCATGCCCCACACCAGACATGACCATCCTCCACGGGCCGCCCCCAGGCCCCAACACCGTCCAGTGTGAAGCCCAGCGGCTTCTCCCCCACCGTGTGCCGCCACCCTCGTACCGCGCCCCCAGCGATACCGAGCCGTGTCCCTCCCTGCCCCAGGGGGCTTCGCCCCGTGTGTCCACACCGCGCCGTGACCCGTACCGGGCATGGACGCCTCGAGGGCCAGGCGCCAGTTCAGCCCTGCCCTCGAACACACATCCCCTGGGAGTGAACCCACATGTGTGAGACCGCAGCCCCCCGTTCCGCGCCCTCGGACCCGCTCAAGACCCCGCTCCAGACGATCTCGGCCCCTCTCCACCGTCCCCAACGCCCGGCGAGTTCCATGGAAGAGTCCAGTAGCACCCCGTACCGAACCAGCACGGACCCCCGGTCGTCGCGCAGGCGTTTCCCCGGCCTGCCCAGCCAGATCGCCTACGCGCGCAGATTCGTCGCCCGACAGTTGGCGGACTCACCGGAGCTCACCACCGCGACGCTGTTGGCCAGCGAACTCGCCACCAACGCCATCACCCACAGCGACTCGGGCCGTGCCACCGGAAAGTTCGAGGTGTGTGTGCACCGCGCGCCAGGATGGGCACGGGTGGAGGTCCGGGACCTGGGCAGCACGACGGAGGCGCCCCAGCCACAGCACCGGGACCCCTACGACACGGCCGAACACGGCCGCGGCCTGGATCTGGTCGAGGCGCTGGCCGGTAAGTGGGGCGCCGAACCACGCCGGGACGGCCGTGGCCGACAGGTGTGGTTCGAACTCGTGTGGGACGGCGACGAGCTGGACGGGGACAGGCCCGGTTGAGGGCCGCACCAGGTCCGGAGCGGAACAGCCCTCCGGACTCGCGTCCGTGCGTCGCCGTGCCGGGACGCGCCCCGGCCGCTACTCCTCGGACGCGGGTGCGGCGGGGGCGGCGTCCTCGGTGGCGGGCAGCCGGTAGCGCTCGTAGAGCTGGCGTGCGTAGTCCTTGGCCTCCTGGGACGGCTCGTCACCGAGCTCGTCACGAACGAGGTCTTCCAGGCTCTTCTTCGAATCATCCATGTGAGGCAGCCTGCCTGGACTGCGCGGATAGCACAAATCGGCACTCCGGTCACACAGCGGAAGGGTGCTGGATGTCCCGTTCTGCAGGTCTTTCCGACGATCCGGCCCGGACCCGCGGCCGGGCGTGTCGCGCCCTCGGCGTGCGGCCCGTGCCGCACGCACCGGGCACGGCGTGCGTACCGGGAGACCGAAGGGGCGCCCCGCACGGAAGGTCGTGCGAGGCGCCCCGGACGGTGCCGACGGACTACTTGTCGGCGTGCTCCCCGGCGGGCTCTCCGGAGGCGTCCTTGGCCGCGGCGTTCCCACCGTGCTTGGCGGGGCTCTCGCCCGCCTCGCCCTCAGCGGTACTGCCGTTGCCCGACGCCTTGGCCGCGGCCCTGGCCCGACGCCTGGCGCGGCGCCGCTCTTGGCGGGCTGCCGACCTGGCCTCACGCCTCTCCCGGAGCACCTCCACCAGCTGGTAGAGGACCGGAACCAGGATCAGGGTCAGCAGGGTCGAGGTGACCAGGCCGCCGATCACCACCAGGGCGACCGGGGCGGAGATGAACGCTCCGCCGCCCGCGAGGCCCGTGGCCATCGGCAGGAGCGCGGCGATGGTGCCCGCCGCGGTCATCAGGATGGGCCGCAGGCGGTGCCTGGCGCCCTCCACGATCGCCTCGCCGAGATCCATCCCGTTCTGCCGGTTCTGGTTGATCAGGTCCATCAACACGATGGCGTTGGTGATCACGATGCCGATGAGCATCACCATGCCGATCAGGGCCGCGGCGCCGATCGGGGTACCGGTCAGCATCAGCAGACCCAGTGAACCGGTGGCGGCGAACGGAACCGAGATGAGCAGCATGAGCGGCTGCATCAGGCTCTTGAACGTCGCGACCATGATCAGGTAGCAGATGACGATGGCGGCGAGCATCGCCAGGCCGAGCTGGGCGAAGCCCTCGGTCTGGTCCTGGCTGACGCCGCCGAGGCTGGCGGTGGCGCCCGAGGGCAGGTCGAGGGAGTCCAGGACCCGCATGATCTCGGCACTGACCGCTCCGAGGTCGGAGGCGGTGGGGTCGGCCGAGACCGTGGTGCTGGTGACCCCGTCGATGCGGGTGAGTTCCGGCGGCTGCTGGACCTCGGCGACCTCGGCGACCTCGGAAAGCTCGATCTCCTCACCCATGGGGCTGCGGATCGGCAGTTCCTCGAGCTCGGCCACGCTCTGCGGCGCGTCCTCCACGATGACGACGACGTCGCGGCGGACGTCATCGATGGTGGCGGTGCCGACGCCCTGGCCGTTGAAGGCCGCGGCGACCGCCTGGCCGACCATGGCCTCGCTCAGACCGAGCTCTGCGGCCTCCTCCCCGTCGACCTGTACCTCCAGCGAGGCCTGCGAGTCGGTGATGCCGCTGTTGACGTCCTCGGCGCCGTCGATCGCGCGCAGCTCCTCCTCGACCATCCCGGCGGCCTCGGCCAGGGTCTCCTGGTCCTCGGCGGTCACCTGGACCTCGATCCCCGAACCGCCCATGCCGCCCGTGGAGTCCAGGCGCGGCTGGTACTCGGTGTCGAGTTCGTCGAAGGTGTCGCGCAGCACGTCGCGGTTGCGGAGCTGGTCCGTTTCGGGGTCGGCGGTGATCGTGTAGTCGATCTGGTCCGTACCGCCGCCCATCAACGGGTTGCCGCCGATGTTGACCTGGTAGGTCTCGATCCAGGCCATCCCCTCCAGGGCTTCCTCGACCTTGACGGCCTCGGCGTCCGCGGCCTCCAGGGACATGCCCGGTTCGAGCTCCTGGACGACCGTGTAGGTGTTCTCCTCGGCCTGGCCCAGCCAGTCCGTCTCGGAGCTGGCGGCCATGACGGCGGTACCGCCGAAGATCGCCACCGAGGCGGCCAGGGTGACCACCGTGGCGGTCTTGCGCCTGGTGGTGATCCAGCGGATCACCGGCAGGTAGGCGCGCTGCAGCGGGGTGCGGATCTCCCGGTCGTGGGCCTCGCGCTCGATCTCCTCGCGGCTGGCGTCGCCGACCTCGGCCGGACGCAGGAACCAGTAGCACAGCACCGGGGTGATGGTCAGGGCCACCACCAGGGATCCGGCCAGGGCCAGGCTGCTGGTCACGGCGAAGGGCATGAAGATCTCGCCGACCATGCCGCCGACGAAGGCCAGGGGCAGGAACACGGCGATGGTGGCGAAGGAGGAGGAGGCCACGGCCGTGGCGACCTCGCGGACACCGTCCCTGACCGCGCTCAGCCGTTCCTTGCCGTAGTCCATGTGTCTGCGGACGTTCTCCAACACGACGATGGAGTCGTCCACCACCCGGCCGATCGCGATCGTGATCGCCGCCAGGGTGAGCATGTTCAGGGTGAACCCGAACGCCTGCATGCCGATGAAGGACACCAGGACCGACACCGGGATGGAGACCGCCACCACCAGGGTGGAGCGGATGGACAGCATGAAGACCAGGATCACGATGACCGCGGCGGCCAGACCGTAGGCTCCGGCCTCGAACATGTCCGTGATCGAGTCGTTGATGAAGGGCGCCTGGTCGAAGACGACCGCGAGGTTGATGTCCTCACCCAGCAGGTCGGACTCCCCGTCGATGACGTCCTGGACGCCCTCGGAGATCTCGACGGTGTTGCCGTCGGGGGTCGCCATGATCATCAGGGCGACGCTGGGGTCGCCGTCCAGGCGGGCGATGGTGGAGGACTCCTCGGTCACCATGCCGACCTCGGCGACCTCGGACAGCCGCACCGGCTCGGGCTGCGGGGCGGGAGGGGCGCCGGGCACGGCGGCCGAGGAGTCGACCCCCTGCGAGGGCTGCACCCACACATCCTCGATCTGCTCGAGGCCGGTGAGCTGGTCGCCGGTGGTGACGCTCAGGGTGCGGCCGTCCTCGTCCACGGTGCCGCCGGCCATGAGCAGACCGCTGGACTCCAGTGCGTCGGACAGGTCCTGGGTGGTGACCCCGGCGTCGGCGAGTTCGTCCTCGTCCGGGGTGACCTCCACCCGCTGTTCGGGCACGCCCATCAGGTTGGCCGCGCGGACCCCGGAGACCGACTCCAGTTCGGGGATGAGCACGTTCTCGATGGAGGAGGCCATCGCCTGCTCGTCACCGTTCTCGCTGCTGGCGGCGAGGAGCATCACCGGCATCATGTCCGTGCTCATGGAGGTGACGGAGGTGTCGGCGTCCTCGGGGAGCATCCCGGAGACCTGGTCGACGGCGACCTGGACCTCGCGGACCAGGGCGTCCTGGTCACGGCCGTAGTCGAACTCCGCCATGACCTGTGTGGAACCGGTGCTGGTGGTGGACGTGACCGAGTCGACGCCCTCCACCCCCTGCACGGCCTGTTCCAGGGGCTCGGTGACCTGTCCCTCGACCACCCGGGGTGTCGCCCCCTGGTACTGGCCGGTGACCATCACCATCGGGAGGTTCACTTCGGGGAAGAGTTCGCGTTTGGCCGAGACCGCGGCGAGGACACCGAAGAAGAGCACGGCCAGGGTGATGAGGAGGACCAGCGCCCGGTTTCCGAGCGACATGACCGATAGGCGGTTCACGCGTTCGTCCCTTCCGACTGGTGGGCGGGAGCCCCGTTTCGGGGTGGCTCCGCGCAGAGGGCCGTTGTGGCCGGTCTGGACATGAGAGGTGCTCGCTCCTAGCTCGCCGTGTGTGGGACGGCCGGACCGGGACGTGCGGCGCTCGTCGTCGAGCGCGCACTCACTGGCTCGGTCTCGGGGCCGATCCGCGAGGACGTGGGTGGGGGATGCGGGGCGCTCATCCGCGCGGCGCGGGGCCCGTTTGCAGGGTTGCGCGTCCGCCGGGCGCACCACTCACCATACGTCGCGTTATATCGGAAGTTGAGCCGTCCCAGGCCGGTTCAGGGATCTCTCAGGGACATGTCAGCCTTCTGTCAGGGTCGCCCCCGACCAAAGTTGGGGACATCTTCCGGAAGTCGGTGTCTCCCCGTTCCGAAGTGGGGCTTCAGCCCCCACCGACAGACCCTCGCCCTGCAACGGACATCACGTGGCCGATTTCGGACATCCCAGAAAAGGACACCCGGGGTGAGCACCGGGCGCATCGAAGCGCCTCCACCGGGTGAGAACGCACGCCCCTGGCGGCCCGCCGGGGACAGGGGTCACGACAGGCGGCCCGCCGAAGCGCTTCCGGCCGCCCGTGACGGCGCGGCGCGGTGACTCAGACAGCCGGCGCCTGTTCCCCTGGGGCTTCCAGTGGCTCGTGGGGCTGCGCGGTACCCCAGACGACGCGGAGGAGGTCCTCCAGCGCGTGGGCGAGGGAGTCGTCGACGAGTTCGTAACTGACCTGGCGGCCGCGGGCATGGGTCCGCACCAGTCCGCAGTCGCGCAGGCAGGCCAGGTGGTTGGAGACGTTCTGCCTGGTGAGACCGAGACGATCAGCGAGCCCGGCGGGATAGTCGGGCCCTTCCAGCAGGGCCAGCAGGAGGCGGCACCGGGTGGGATCGGACAGGGCGCGCCCGAGACGCTGGATCGCGGAGAGGCGCTGCTCGGAGGTCAACATGAAAATCATTGTACATTGTTTGCTGTATAGACAGTCCGGACTGTATAAACAGTGAAGGCTGAACTGTTTGGCCGCCGCACCCCCGCCGGCGTACCGGCAGGGACACCGAGCACCACGAACCGAGGAGGGGACCATGGGCGCGGGACACGACCACGGACGAGTCACCGCCGGGGCCGCCAACAGCGGAAGGCTGGCAGTGGTCCTGGGCCTGATGCTCACCGTCGCCGCAGTGCAGGTCACCGGGGCCGCGTTCAGCGGCAGCCTCGCCCTGCTCGCCGACGCCGGACACACCGTCACCGACTCCTTCGGGGTCGCCCTGGCGCTGGCCGCGGTGTGGATCGCGGCGCGGCCGGCCACCAGCAAGCGCACCTTCGGCTTCCAACGGGCCGAGATCCTCGCCGCCGCCGTCAACGCGATCGTGCTGTTCGTGCTGTGCGGGTTCATCGTGCTGGAGGCCGTGGACCGCCTCCGCGAACCCGCCGAGGTCTCCGGAGCCGGAATGGTCGCCGTCGCCGCCTTCGGGCTGGTGATGAACGTGGTGGCGCTGCTGGTCCTGCGCTCGGGCGCCAAGGAGAGCCTCAACGTCAAGGGCGCCTACCTGGAGGTCATGAGCGACGCTCTGGCCTCGGTGGGCGTGATCGTGGGCGGCCTGGTGGTGTGGTTCACCGACTGGCAGCAGGCGGACACACTGGTCTCCCTCGGCATCGCCGCGATCATCGTGCCCCGGGCGTGGTCACTGCTGCGGGAGGCCGTGCACATCCTGCTGGAGGCCACCCCCGAGGGGATGGACCTGAGCGAGGTCCGCACGCACCTGATGGGCCATCCGGCGGTCATCGACGTCCACGACCTGCACGCCTGGACCATCACCTCCGGGGTCCCCGTGATGTCCGCACACGTGGTGGTCGCGGAGGAGGACCTGCGGGACGGCGGAAGGATGCTCGACGAACTGCACGAGTGTCTGACCGGCCACTTCGACGTGGAACACTCGACCCTTCAACTGGAGCCCCCGGGGCACGCGGACCACGAGGGCGCGAGGCACCCCTGACACCGCGCCCCGGACCGGGCCCGCCCCGCACCACCGCCACGCGCCCCGACCCGCACCACCGTGCCGGAACCTCGTCGTCGCAGGCCACCGGATCTGGCAGAATTGCGCAGGTTCGGCAAGACCCCAGCTAGTGACGACAGGTGAGCACGGGATCATGTGGTGGAACTCCACCACACCCAGGGCGACCAGGACCCGGGTGTTCGTGGCAGTACTCGAACGGGTGAGAACCCTGTGGGACCGGCTCCCCATCCCCCGGAGCGGGCTCCGGGGCGCACCGCCCATGCAGAAGTCGCGCACCGCCTGGGGCAAGCCCGCCCGCGCCTTCCTGCTGATGTTCGTCCTGGTCGACCTCCTGGGCACCGGGTTGCTCATGACCCCCGCCGCGTCCGCCGGCCCGGAGGAGCTGACCCTGGTCGAGGCGACGTTCACCTCGACCACCTCGCTCGCCGTGTGCGGGCTCAGCGTGATCTCCATCGGCGGCGACCTGTCCGTCTTCGGGCAACTCGTGGTGCTGGCGCTCATCCAGGTGGGCGGAATCGGCATCATGACCCTGGCCTCGCTGCTGGGCGCCGCCCTGATCCACCGCTTCAGCCTGCGCATGCAGCTCAACGTCCAGGCGGAGAACCGGGCCCAGGCCGTCGGGGACGTCCGCAGCATCGTGAGCCGGGTCGTCATCGTGTGCCTGACCATCGAGGCCGTCACCTTCGTCATCATCACTCCGCGGATGTGGCTGGGGCACGACCTGAGCCCGGGTGAGGCCCTTTACTCGGGCCTCTTCCACTCCGTCTCCGCCTTCAACAACGCCGGGCTGTCGCTGTACGACGAGAGCCTCACCCGGTTCTCCGGCGACGGGATCATCCTCTTCACGGTGGCGGTGGCGGTCATCCTCGGCGGGATCGGCTTCCCCGTACTGCTGGAGCTGCGCCACCACTGGCGGACCCCCGGGGCCTGGGGCCTGCACACCAAGATCACCATCGTCACCAGCGCCCTGCTCTTCGGGGTGACGGCGCTCCTGATCATCATGATGGAGTGGAACAACCCGCGGACCCTGGGCGAACTGCACTGGTGGGCCAAGATCTCCGACGGGTTCTTCCACGGGGTCATGCCGCGGAGCGGTGGCTTCAACGTCACGGACACCGGCGCGATGTACGACTCCACACTGCTGCTCACGATCATGATGATGTTCGTGGGCAACGGCAGCGCGGGAACCGCCGGCGGCATCAAGGTCGCGACCCTCGCCGTGATCTTCCTCGTGGTGTGGTCCGAGGCACGGGCCCACACCAGAGTGCACGTGTTCGGCCGCCGACTCGCCCCCGACGTGATCCGGCAGTCGCTGAGCCTGACCTTCCTCTCCATGACGGTGGTGGCGATAACCACGGTGTTCTTCCTGCACACCACACCGTTCACCTTCATGCAGACGCTCTTCGAGGTCGTCTCGGCCGTGGGCGTGGTCGGTCTCTCGACCGGGATCACCCCCGCCCTGGCCCCCTGGGCCCAACTGACGCTCGCGTTCCTCATGATCGCGGGGCGCATCGGCCCCATCACCTTCGTCACCGCACTGGCCTTCCGCGAGCGCAAGCGCCGTTACGACCTGCCCGAAGCCCGTCCGATGATCGGCTGAGGCCGCTCCACAGACAAGAGGTAGAACCCCGTGCCGCAAAGCAACAAGCTCTCCGACAAACGCATCCTGGTCATCGGGCTCGGCCGGTTCGGCAGCTCACTGGCCCTGGAACTGGTCAACCACGACTGGGAGGTCCTGGGGGTGGACTCCAACCCCAGGGTGGTCCAGGTGTTCGGGGAGTCGCTCACGCACACCGTCATCGCCGACTCCACCGACGACGAGGCCCTGAGACAGATCGGCGCCGCCCAGTTCAGCAGGGCCGTGGTCGCCATAGGGACCCACCTGGAGGAGAGCATCCTGACCACCTCGCAGCTGGTCGACCTGGGGGTGAAGGACATCTGGGCCAAGGCCACCAGCCGACGGCACGGCCGCATCCTCGAACAGGTCGGGGCCCACCACGTCGTCCTGCCCGAACACGACATGGGTGAGCGGGTCGCCCACCTGGTGTCGGGGCGCATGCTCGACTACGTGGAGCTGGAGGAGGGGTTCTCCCTCATCAAGACCAAGGCCCCCCAGGCGCTGATCGGCCGCTCCCTCAGGGAGACCAAGGTCAGGCAGCGTTTCGGGATCACGGTGGTGTCGGTGAAGCGGGTGGGGGCCTCCTTCACCTACGCCACGGAGGAGACGGTGCTGCACAAGGGCGACGTTATCGTGGTGGCCGGCCGCACGAAGGACGTGGAGCGGTTCGCCGAGAACAGTTGACCGGGGCGGTCGGCCATGACCGGAGGGCACGGCCTCTGCGGGCCGGTGCGGTCGGGCCGGAAAGACCGTCAGGGCAGCGGTCGCAGGGGCAGCCGGGAGCCGTTCCCCGAGGCAGCCACCACCACGGACAAATACGGCAAATTGACAACCGTTTTCATTTTCCCGATGATGGTGTCCATGCGAACTGCCACCGTACGAGCCGCCGCCCTCGGCGCCGCCACACTCATGATCGTCGCCGGGTGCGGGAACGACGGAGGTGGGTCCAGTGACGACGGAACCTCCCCCGCCGACGCCGACCTCACCGTCGTCACCGGGGTCTACCCGCTGGAGTGGTTGGCCCAGGAGATCGGCGGGGACGGCGTCGCCGTCGTCCAGCTCACCGAGCCGGGCACCGAACCGCACGACCTGGAGCTGACCGGCCGACAGATCGCCGAGGTCAGCGAAGCCGACATCGCCTTCTACGTCGAGGGCCTCCAGCCCGCGGTGGACGAGGCGGTCGAACAGGAGGCCGCCGAGGCCGCGCTCGACGTCGCCGACACCGTCCAGCTCCGTCCCGCCGACGACGGTACGGACGAGGATGACGAGCACGGCCACGAGGAGGACGCCCACGACCACGGCGAGGACGAGCACGGGCACGAGCACGAGGACGAGGCCGCACACGAGGAGGACGGCCACGAGGAGGACAGCCACGACCACGGCGAGTACGACCCGCACTTCTGGCTGGACGTCGAACTCATGACGGAGGCCGCCGAGGCCCTCGCCGCCCGGATGGCCGAGGCCCACCCCGAGGGCGCCGACCTCTACGAGGAGGGGGCCGAGCGCGTCAGTACCGAGCTCGCCGCCATCGGCACGGAGTACGAGGAGAACCTGTCCTCATGCGAGCACCGTGAGGTGGTCGTGGGGCACACCGCCTTCACCTACCTCACCGACCAGTACGGCCTCGAACAGATCGGGGTCAGCGGAGTCGACCCCGACACCGAACCCTCCCCCGCCCAGATCGCAGCGATCACCGACACCGTCAACGAGCGCGACATCACGACGATCTTCACCGAACCGCTGATGCCCGCCGCCACCGCGGACACCATCGCCGCCGAGACCGGAGCCCGGGTGGAGGTGCTCGACCCGCTGGAGGGCGTTACCGACCAGTCGCCCGGCGACGACTACCCGTCGATCATGCGCGGCAACCTCGACACCCTGTCCACCGCGCTCGTCTGCGAGTAACCCCCACCTCCGAAAGAAACGTCCGAGGGCGCTCCCACGAGCGCTTTCGACACCCGTGTTCGACCCCGCCGGTACACCGGCGGGGTCTTTTGCCAGCACGGAACGACCGGAGCGGACTCCTTCGAGGATCGGCTCCGGGATCGTCACATGACCCCTCTGAGCTGGGTGGAAAGACATTCGGGGATCCTGCGGACCACATCCTGGTCACATGGCGCTTACATCCTTCGAAACCCAGGGACAAGTGGCGATGGTCACGCTATGCTCGTGAGAGTGACAGTGCCGATGCACGTGCATGTGGCAGTGCATCCGCACGCACGTCCCCTCAGAAGAACACAAGGAGCTAGGCGAAATGACCCCACACAACGGCATCCGTGCGACTGAGCTGACCGAGG
Organism: Nocardiopsis terrae; assembly: GCF_014651695.1. Classification (GTDB taxonomy): domain Bacteria; phylum Actinomycetota; class Actinomycetes; order Streptosporangiales; family Streptosporangiaceae; genus Nocardiopsis; species Nocardiopsis terrae. The sequence goes on along the minus strand of NZ_BMXJ01000008.1, from coordinate 158,700 downwards.
TCTCCTGGCAGAAGGCCAAGCGCAGCAACTCGCAGGGCGCCTGCGTCGAGATGGCCCGTCTGACCGATGGTTCGATCGCCGTGCGCAACTCACGTTTCCCCACCGGCCCCGCCCTGGTCTACACCCAGGAGGAGATCGACTGCCTCATCCTGGGCGCCAAGGACGGAGACTTCGACAACCTGCTCGGCTGAGATCCCGCAACACTCGGGAACCGCTCTCCGGGAAAGCGCACCGTCCACGGCCTGGCAAGCCTTGTCCGTGCCCTCTCCCAGGCCGCAGGGGGATCAGAACCGGAGGGCTCCGTCCACCGCCGACGGAGCCCTCCACGCCTACACGGGCGACCTCGCCCCGGGGTCCCTCCCGGATCGATTCCACGCGACCGGGTCGACCACACGCAAGAACGGCGTCGGTCGGAACACACGACGCCGCCTCCGAGGTCCCGCCACGACCTCGGGTCCTTCTCCCGGTCCCGCTCCGGAGCACGCCCCCGCCGGGCCGGGGTGTACTCGGCGGCCGCCTACCCTGCCACGCGTGGCCCCAGCGGAACCGCCACCGCGTTCCGGGCCATCGCCGGCCCCGGCTCAGGACTCCTCGAGGTCCTTCAGCATGTCCTTGAGCATGGAGACGGTTTCGTCAGGGGTGGCGGCAGAAACGCTGAGCCTGGTCATGGCCTTCGTGTAGGCCTCGACGGTGGCGGGCTTGTCCACGATCTCGCCGTCGGTGAGCTGTTCGAGGTAGAGGATGTCGGACAGCTCGAAGTCGGAGTAGCGCAGCAACGTGAAGGAACCGGCCTCCGCCGCGTGCGCACCCACCTCGAAGGGGACGATCTGGAGGGTGATGTTCTCGTAGTTCTCGCAGAGGTTGATCAGGTGGCTCAACTGGCCGCGCATGATCTCCGCCCCGCGCTCCCTGCCTCCGATGGGGCGGCGCACGGCGGCCTCGTCGAGGATGATCCACATCCTCTTGCCGAGCTCGATGTGCTTCTGTCTCTGCAGTCTGGCCTTGATCCGCTGTTCGGTCACCAGGTCCGTCTCGACGCCGCCGCTGATGATCTCGCGGGCGTACTCCTCGGTCTGCAGCAGGCCGGGGACGAACTGGGACTCGTAGATGCGGATGTGGTCGGCGGCCTCCTCGAAGCCCACGTAGCGGATGAACCACTTGTGGAGGGCGTCGCCGTACTCCTTCCACCAACCGGGCTGGTTGGATTCGGCCGCGAGTTCCCGGAATTGCTTGAGGAGCTTGCGGTCCGTGACGCCGTACATCTTCAGCAGGTCCTCGATATCCCGGGTCTTGAAACCGACCCGGCCGAGTTCCATGCGGCTGATCTTGGAGGCGGAAGCGCGAATCTTCTCGCCCGCGGCCTCGCGTGTGATACCGCAGCGCTCTCGGTGCTTCCTCAGCTGGTGTCCGAGGAGCATGCGACGCACGGTGGGGCCACTCCCCTGACGCAATTGAGCGATATCCACGTTCGCCGCCTCTCTGTCATTCTCCGGGCTAGGGTATCGGGTCGCCCGGTCCCCTTTGCCGTGCGCTCAGGACACTACACGTACACGATATAGCCAGTACACTGTCCCGATCACGAGCCGTCCCCCGTCCCTCCTTGAGGCGCCCGGACCCCTCCGGCACGTGCCGCTCCCCCGAGGTCCGACCGCGGCCGGCGCCCGAGAACGGACCCAGTGTCACCGACTCACACGAATTGCGCCCAAACGAACTTTCCGCCGGACGGTGTGGGAATCACACCCCACTCTCGCGCGAAAGCGCTCACCAGGGCAAGCCCTCGACCGCCTTCCATGGCGGGATCGGCTTCCCTTCTCCTCGGCAGGTGATCTCCTCCGTCACGAACGGCACAGATGAATTCACTACCGCTACGCATCAGGGAGAGCTGAATACCGGCATCGCCCTGCCTGGTCAAGGCCAGTGGTCCGCCATGGCGCACGGCATTGGTGACCAATTCGGAAACAACCACCGCGACATCACCGGACAAGTACTCCATCTGCCATTCGAGGAGCAGAGCCGCGGAAATCTCACGGGCAGCGCCCACCGCCCCGGGGCGGGAGCGGAAGGTCCACGTGACGGCGTCGTGCCGATCACCGCAGACAGGGGTGTTCCAACGGCGTGACCCGTGCGTCAGGACCCTGAGCCACCAAGCACCGGCTGACTCCGCCACCGCCTCCGCACACTCCATGCCCTTCAACTCCTCACTGACGCGCCGCACCGGGCCGCCGACGAATGGCGGAAGGCTCGTGCTTGTGCACGGCCCGAATGCACGTGCATCTCGGTCTTGGTGGTAATCGTAGGCCACGGTCCGCCAAAGTGCAGGCAAACGCGGACACGGGTCCGACGGGTTTGCAGCGGCGCAGGTGAGGGAGTGCGAACCGGGCCGAGGAAGTTTTACCCGGCGGTTCGGGCGGGAACCGACAACCGCACCCCGGATACGTACCGACCAGTAGGCATGCGGATAGGATTCGCACGCGCCCACCACGTGAATTGATGGAGGTAACACCATGTCCCCAACGCCTCGTGTGGCGATCGTGACCGGCGCGGCCCGCGGTATCGGTGCCGCCACGGCCGAACGGCTGGCCAGTGAGGGTCACGCCGTCGCCGTCGTGGACCTGAAGGAGGCCGACGCCCAGGAGGTCGTGGACCGCATCACGGCCGACGGCGGCAAGGCCGTCGCGGTGGGCTGCGACGTCTCCGACGCCGACCAGGTGACCGCCGCGGTCGACACCGTCGCCGAACGGCTCGGCCCGCCCGCGATCCTCGTCAACAACGCGGGTGTGCTCCGCGACAACCTCCTGTTCAAGATGTCCCCGGACGACTGGGACACCGTCATGAACGTCCACCTGCGCGGCTCCTTCCTGATGAGCAAGGCCGCCCAGGCGCACATGACCGCCAACAAGTGGGGCCGGATCGTGAACCTGTCCAGCTCCTCCGCGCTGGGCAACCGCGGCCAGGCCAACTACTCGGCCGCCAAGGCCGGCCTGCAGGGCTTCACCAAGACCCTCGCGATCGAACTGGGCAAGTTCGGCGTCACCTGCAACGCGATCGCCCCCGGTTTCATCGAGACCGCGATGACCCGCGCCACCGCCGAGCGGATGGGCATCAACTACGACGACATGAAGGCCTTCAAGGCCAAGGAGATCCCGGTGCAGCGGGTCGGCGGGCCCGAGGACATCGCCAACGCCGTGGCCTTCTTCACCGGTGAGGACGCGGGCTTCGTGTCCGGACAGGTCCTCTACGTCGCCGGAGGTCCGCTGGACTAGTCGGAGCCGCGCTTCGAGCAGCACCGGGCGCCCCGCCGGAACCGCGGTTCCGGCGGGGCGCCCCCGTGTGTGCCGGGTGGGCCGTGTGCACCGGGAGGGCCGTGTGCACCGAACGGGTTCGGCGGCCGCCGCCGCGAGCGGCCCTGGCCGGAACCGGCCACGGTGCGCCCGTGGCAGGCTCCCGGGGCCTATCGGGGGTGGGGGCCGGCGCCCCCGTGTTCGGGGCGGTCCTCGATGGCCCCGGTGACCTCGGCGACCGCCTCCTCCACCAGGGCGACCCCGGTGAAGTAGTCGGGGTGGTCGTCGGTGAGGACAGCGATCAGGTACTCGCGGTCGGGGCCGGTCACGTAGCCGACGCTGTTGATGTTCCACAGGCCGCCGTTGGAGGCGCGGGGGGTCCAGCCGTTCTTGAGGCCCACGGTGTCCCCGGGGTCGGCCGCGGCGGAGACCCCCCAGGCCTGTTCGGGGGCGACCCCCTCCATGAGCCCGCGGGCGTAGGCGCACTCGTCCGCCGAGAGCGGGCCCTGCCCGGTGTACAGGGCGCGGAGCAGGCGGAGCTGGTCGGCGGGGGTGGTCAGCGTGGCGCCCCAGGTCCCGTACCGGTTCGGGTCGGTGTTGGTGAACCCGAGTCTCTCGGCGTGGCGGAGGAACCCGTCGGTGAAGCCCATCCGGGCGTAGAGGCCGTCGGTGACCGAGTTGTCGCTGTAGCGGATCATCTGCTCGGTCTGGAACCGCTCGTCCCGGGTGAGTTCGCGGCCCTCCTCCGCGGCGTGCATCAGGAGCATGGTCAGAACGGTCAGCTTGGCGACGCTCGCCGTGGAGAACTGCTGCTCCGGGTTGTGGCTGAAGGTCGTCCCGGTACGCAGGTCCTGGACCGCGATCCCGAGCCGGACCCCGTGCTCGACCTCGAGGTCACCGATCCGCGCGGAGAGCTCGGCCCGCCGTTCCGGGTGCAGAGCCGTGCCGCCCGTCGGCGGGGCGGTGACGGGCTCGAAGGGCACCAGCGGCAGCGGGGCGGGGGCGGCCAGCTGGTTGAGGAATGCCGTGTCGGGGGTCAGGACGACGACGTTCGCGGAGAGCGCCCCGGGGAGGGCGAAGGTCATGCACAGGGCGATGAGGATCGCGGTCAGGCTCGATCGGATCCGTTGTTCGGCGGGGAGGCGCCGGGGCACACGATCACCGGTTCGTCTACACCATGGGGGATGTTGCGCAGGTAATTATCCTGGGATATCCGCCGAAAAGCACCTGTCCGATACTGAATCGGTACCGAGTCCCGCCGGAGGGGTGCCCTCCTCCCCGGTGATCTTGCTACCAGGGGCGACTTCGGCGCCGAGGTTGCCCCTGGTAGCAAGATCACCGCTGGGAGGCTAGGTGCGGGTGTCCTCGTCGATCCCCCGAGCCACGAGGGCCTCACCGGTGGCGTCGGCCATCCGCAGCAACTGGACGATCACCGGCACCACGAGCAGGTGCGGGCGGCCGGAGAGCCCCCGCGCCCGGTAGCCCTCGCGGGCGGCGCGCCAGGCGGTGGCGACCATCGGGATGGAGCGGATGGTCAGGGCGAGGACGAGGGCGACCCGGTCCGGGTTGACGCCCAACCGGCGCAGGGGTCGGGCCAGTCGCTCGAACAGGTCGAGCATCTCCCGCACCCGGGTGGTGAGGGTGACGGCGTTGGCGAGCAGGACCAGCGCGGCGAGCTGGGCGCAGAGCCGGACCCCCTCCGCCCAGGCGCCGACGAACAGGGCCTGGAACACCCCGATGGCCAGCAGGAACGGCCACAGGGTCCGCAGCACCCCGAGGGCCCGGCGCGGGTGCAGGCCGACGAGCGGGTACAGCAGCAGACTCGCGGCGAGTGCGCCCAGGGCCGCCCACAGGTTGGCGGCGATCAGCAGGGCGGCGCCGACGACCAGCAGGGCGAGGAGTTTGGGCCCGGCGGCGATCCGGTGCAGCGGCCCGGTGCCGGGGACGTACAGCCCGATCACGCTCACGGGGCCGCCCCGGTTCCGGGGGCCCCCGGGTCTCCGGCGCCGGCCCCCTCGGGCTCGGAGGGTTCGCTGTCCATGAGCCTGGTGTAGAAGGCGACCGCGTCGGAGGGGAAGCCGTCGAAGGCCACCCGGCCGTCGCTCATCACCAGGACCCGGTCGAAGCCGGTGAGCAGGTCGAGGTCGTGGGTGAAGAGGACGACCTGTTGGTCGAGCCCGGCCAGGGTGCGGTGGACCATGCGGGTGTTGCGCAGGTCGAGCAGGGTGGTGGGCTCGTCGCAGACCAGGATCTCAGGGCCGGTGACCAGGACCGACGCCAGGGCGAGGAGCTGTTTCTGGCCGCCGGAGAGCAGGTGCCCGGGGTGGTCGCGGTGGTCGGCCAGACCGTACCGGTCCAGGGCGGCGTCGACCCGGCGGGCGGTCTCGGCGCGGCCCAGGCGCAGGGCGCGCAGGCCGATCTCCACGTCCTCGGCGACCGTCGGCATGATGATCTGGTTGGCGGCGTCGGAGAAGACGAACCCGACACGGCGCCGGATGTGCTTGGCGTGCCGCCGGGTGTCCCACTCCCCCAGCGACACACGGCCCCGGTCCGGTAGGACGAGCCCGTTGAGGGTGCGGGCGAGCGTGGACTTGCCCGATCCGTTGGCCCCGATCACGCCGATGCGGTGCTCGGCGAGGTCGAGGTCGATGTCGCGCAGGACGGCGCGGCCTTCGTAGGAGTGGGAGACCCCCTCGAGACGGAGCATCAGGCGCTCTTTCCGCCCGTGTCGGCGGTGTCGCCGCCGTCGATGACCGGCCGTCCCGCGGGCGGGAGCGGGTAGGCGCGGAAGACGGCGCTGGCGATGGCCGCGGTGAGGACCGCCTTGACGAGGTCGCCGGGGAGGAAGACGACCATGGACATGGCCGCGGCGAGGACGCCGTCACCGAGGACCACGGCCATCCAGGGGACGCCGATGGCGTAGATGACGACGATGCCGCCGAGGACGTTGACGAGCAGGCCCTGCCAGAAGCGGTACCTGCCCCGGCGGACCATGAGGTCGGTGAGCAGGCCGATGACCAGGGCGGCGAAGATCCAGCTGACGATGAACCCGGCGGAGGGTCCGGCGAGGACCGCGAGTCCGCCGCGACCGCCCGCGAAGAGGGGGAGCCCGGCCAGGCCGAGGGCGAGGAAGGTGGCGACTGCGAGGCTGCCGCGCTTCCAGCCGAGGAGGCTGGGGGCGAGCATGATGCCCAGGGTCTGGAGGGTGATCGGCACGGGAAGGCCGGGGACGGGGATGGCGACGGTGACGCTGAGCGCGGCGATGAGCGCGGCGAACACGGCGACGAGGGCGAGGTCGCGCGAGGTAAGGCCCCGGTAGCGGACGTGGGCCGTCACTGTGGTGGGCATGCGTGGTTCCCCTCGGGGAGGTCTCGGGAGCAGATCACCGTCCATTGTCCGTTATGCCGGTTCACCGGTGAGGAGGCGGGGCGCACAGAAGAGTCCGGGGCGGAGTTGTAGGGGTTCGACTGAGACCCAGGTCACGGGCGCGAACCTCTGGCGGTCGGAGACGGCTCCCCCGAGTGCTGGAACCTGGTGCGCGTGGTCGTACCCGACTCCGAACGCCGCCGCGAGCGGCCCACCCACCCCGGCGGTCGGGTGTGACTGGGCTGGCCGGGGACCGTCTCGGTGCGGGGACTGGGGGTGGTGCGATCGGGTTGCTGGGCTGGTTCAGGTAGGAAGTTCTCCGTACCAGCTGCGCTGGAGGAGGTGCTCGGACAAGTATCCGGACTCGACATCGAAATGGAAGTCCGGGTCCACCCCAGAGCTCATCTCAAAAGCCGCCAGCATGCTTGGTCAGCTGCTTGTAACAGATGAGGATGCAGGCACCAGGAAGGTGGAGGCTTTGCATTCCCAGCGCACGTTCAACCTTCGGCAGGAGCACAGCCAAGCAATGGAGCGCTCGACCTTGTACCGGCACCGCCCCAGACGTTAGGAGAACTCGATACCGTGGCGGGCGATGCGCACCCCAATCCCCCGCTCGCGTAGCCAGCGGCGCCGATCGCGAGAATAGTAGGCTTCGCCGGGAGCGTACCGCCGGGATTCGCCGCACCAGGGGTTGAAGTGCTTGGCCATCGTTGACGTTGGCCGCGGAGATCGCGTGGGTAAGCAGAAGGCCCTGGTTGTCGCGCAGCAGGTGGAGTTTGGAGCCGGGTTTGCCACGGTCAATGGGTTTTAGCCCTGTTTCCCCCTGGCTTGGTACGGGTCGGCTGGGAGTCGACGGTGGAGCGGGACCAGTCCAGCAGGGCACGCCTGACCACCTCATCCAGGATCATGCGGTGGATCGTGGGCCACAGACCCGTCTCGGTCCAGATCCTTCAACCAGTGGTGGACGGTAGCACGGGTGACACCGAGAAGGCCGTCGGCCTTCTCCCATGAGCAGCCGAGGCCTGGACGGACAGCACGGTGGTCAGTACCACTCTCTGGTCCGCACGCGGCCGGCCGGTCTTCGGTGGCGGGGGTAGTAGCGATTGGACGGTCGCCCAGAGCCCGGCGGGCAACATACTACTCACAGGGTGTGATCATGCCAGGCGCAGAGCTACTCGCGGGACTTTAGGATGAGTTCTTATTGATCCTCTTGATTTGAATCTTCAATCCGCTCGCGCTCCCTCCTTTTGCATTCTTCAAATTTTCCAAAAAGCCACTCTGGAATATTTTCCAGAGCGCGAGGAAACTTCAAATAATCATTGGCATACCGCTCGGAGTCCAGTGGATAGGGAAAAGGGGGCTCATTGTCGTAATCATATTCGACCTTGAACCTCCCGGGCTTTTCAAGGGAGTATTGAGCTGAAAACCAAGTTCCATATTCAGCGGTGTGCATGCCTTCGCGCAACTCCCGGAATGCCATACTTGCCGAGAAGGGAATATCGAAAAATTCGCGGCTTCCGTCTTCCTTGAAAACCTCAACAGAGGAAGTGGAAACCTCCGCCAACATGAACACATCTACTTCAATCCGAAGCCAATCCTCCGGGGCCTCCGACGCCAAGTTTCTCCCGATTTCAATCAGCTTTTCGTGTTCCGAGAATTCCATACCGAACCCCTTAATGTCCAATAGTTGAATTGCCGCCCGGGAGGGATGCCGCGTATCCCTCTTTGATCGGCGGCGAGTTGACGTATTCTAGCACAGGAAACTCCTTCTTGACTTGAATGACCTCTCCGGTATCCGGATTTCTCCTGTGCGTCGTCAGGAGAGGGGGCTTGCCATTGACCAAGGCTTTCACCCTAATCGCAGTCGGGACGTCTGATTCTGTTGCGAACAAGCACTCAATCTCAAAGTCAACCCTGTTATTACTATTCTTCAAGACATTTGCCAAGGCAACTTCCAGGTCACGGAAGTTGACATGCGGAACGTTCGGCCCCCTCTGGTGCTTATTGGTCAGCTCCATCTGCGCGAAGAGGTTGATGCTGTGCCCGGTCCCTCCAAATTTTGTCCCAATCAGGTGACCACCATTCCAAGCGACACTCTCGAATGCATCCTTAAGAGAAGCGCTCTTCGGGTTCCCCTCGTCCACCCTGGGATCATCAAAGTAATCTTTGCCCTCATTTCCCGCAGCACTTTGCTGATTATTGTGCCTGTATTTTTTATCAGCCTTATCCAAAAGATCGAGCTCCCCGTAAGCCCGAACCGTCCTTGAGCTTGCATCTGTTTGGAATACAAATTTCTTATTCGACCCAGACTTGGTTGAATCAATGATGTAATTTACCCTGGGGAGGGGGTTCCCGAGATCAGGATTCCAGGATCCCGACTCTCCGGGAAAAGTCCTGATCTCGACAATCTTTCCATCTGGGCCAGTGCTATAGATTCCCCGATAGCGCCCAGATTTATCATAAACTTTATAGTGCTTATTTGGGTCCAGGTTGCTAGTATCAAACGGACTTTCTCGGCTCGGTGCGCGATCGCTGTCGGAACCGATCGACTCCAGAGGAGAGGGATCTTTACTGATATCTGGATCTGGAAGCCTGCGACCAGGGGCATCCCAAGCATTTTGGGGTCGGGAGGAAGAATCATCAAAATCGATTTCACCTTCCCTCCCCATATTGCGAGACGACCTCTCTGGCAAGCCTGATGATTCACGAGCAGAAAGGCCTTCGCCGGAGTTGTTTTCCTCACGGAAAGATGATGAATTCGAATCGCTTCGGATTGATGCCGAGGTCATCTCTCTGTGAGTACTGGCGGCGTGAGAGTCACCGGCATTCCCAGGGGAGTTAGTTCTGCCGTCCTGGTTGGTCGCGGTGGGGTTGCGGTCCTGCACCCGCGGGCTCTCACGACCGTCGGGCGAAGCCTCGGAGCGAGGATCGCGTTGGCCCGCACGGTCACCATCGGAACGTGCGCCCTCGCTGTCGTTCACACGCAGATGCTGGTCCTGGGAACCACGGCTCTGCGCATGCTGGACATCGGCGTCGGGCCGGGGCGCTGTGGTGGCCAGCTCCCGAGCGCGGGGGTCCGGTTCGTCGAGGAGCTCACTGGCCGTCCAGCGGCTTTCCGGGGACCCCGCAGGACCATGCGGGTCGGTCTTGGCCGCCCGGTCCACACTCTGGAGTTCGGGGGCGGCCTGCTGGCTCACCCTCGCATCGAACTCCTGGTTCTCCGGGTGGTTGATGATCTGCTCGTACAGAGCCAGGTCCCCCACCCGGGCCTCCTCCGGGTCGGCCCCCGCCGAGCTCGGGGAACGCTGAGAGGAGTAGCTGGCCTCGCTCTGACCCGGGCGGGGTTGTGAGGGACGGCCACCGCCGGGGGAGGTCTCGCTGTCCGCGCCATGACTCACAGCGATCCGGTCCAGGCTGGCCCGCATCTCGTTGAGCTGTTCGGGGCTGAAGCCGCTGGTGTCGAGGTTGCTCAGGTCGACCGGCACCACCGGGGCACCGTTACCGCCGAAGGCGGGCATCTCCGGGAGCTCGGGCAGGTCCACATCCATGCCCGAACCACCGCGGCCGGAGCTGCCCATGCCGTCCAGGACGGCCGCGCCGCGCCAGAGCATCAACGGCACACCCACCACCGCGCCCACACCCGTGGCGGTCAGGGCCGCACCACCCACGGTCGCCCCGATGTTGAGCAACGCGGTACCGATCACATAACCGGGCCGCTCCCCCCACTCCTCCCAGGGCACCACCGAGTGCGCCAGGTCCTTCCAGGCCTCACCCGCCGAGCCCAAACCGGACCAGCCCAGGGAGTCGCTCTCGGCGTCATACATCCCCACCAACGAGGCCGCCGAGGTCAGGTTGTCCCAGTGGTACTCCTTGAGCGCATCCCCCCAGGACTGGTTGAACCACCCCTGTGAGGAGTGCGCACCCACCATCGCGCCCACATCCTCGGCCGCGCCCACACCGAAGTCCCACACCGCATCACCCACGTCCTGGTACCAGAACGTGTCGGCCCCGGCCGGATCGCCCCACGTGGAGGGGATGTCGGTGTTGAGGTTGACCGTGTCGTAGACGAACGCGTTCGGCCCCAGCGGTTTGCCCTGGGCCTCCTCGCCGCTGAGGAAGTCGGTGCGGCCGACGATGCCGATGTTGATCTTGTTGGCGCAGTCACGCTCGGCCTCCTCGAAGGCGGCGATCAGCTTCTCCGCCTCACCGTGCAGCCGATCGTTCTCCTCGACGTTGCTACTCGTCCTGGTGAGCAGATGGTCGGGCTTGTCCCACTCGTCGTCACCCGCGATACCGGCCAGGAAGGCGTTGGCCTCGGTTTTGAGGCTGCGCCAGTCCGCCTGGATCTCGCGGACGGTCTCGGCGAAGGTCTCCAGGGCGCTGGCCACGCGTTCGGTGGCCAGCTCGATCACGGCCCCGTTGGAGGTCACCGGGGCCAGCGCCGAGTACAGCTCCTCGGCCTCGGGGGCGCTGTAGCACTCGCTCAGCCCGTCCCAGGCCGAGACGATGTCATCGCCGTTCTGGGACATGTTCACGCCACCGGTGCGCAGCTTGGCCGCGCGTATCTCCAGCACGTGGGTCATGGTTTCGGGGACCGGGAACAGGCTCGGGTCGATCTTGTTGTCGCCGTCGGTCAGGGAGGGCTGCTCGTCGGTGGGCACGCAAGGACTCCAAGGGGAGGGAGAGGGCCGTGGGGTCGGCCCGAGGGGGAGACGAACGGGGACAGCGGTGGATCCGGGGGCTCGAAGCTACAGGCCGGAGTTGCTCAGACGGGGCGGCCCGCGCCCGGTCCGCCCACCGGCCCGGAGGGGACCGTGGGGTCGGGGACCTCCCCAGCGGTGCTCTGCGCCTCGGCGGCCATCTCCAGATCACCGTTGACGTAGGCGTTGGTGGCATCACTGGCACCCTCGATGCCACTGGCCGTCTTGGCGACCATCTCGCCCATCACCCCGAAGTAGTGCCCGCAGAACTCGCCCAGCGCGATACTGACCGGGGTGCTGTGCGCGGCCGACTCACTGCCGGTGATGGCCTCCTGGATGGCGTCCATGTGCCCGAGCAGGCCCTCACCCCCGCCCTCCTCACCGATGTAGCCGGCGACCTGGGTCAGCACCGTGCCCACCTGGCCCGGGTCCACACTCCAGCTACCCACCGCCGCCTCCCCGGGGCCGGGGGCCGAAGACCTCGGGACGGAAGAGCCCGCTCTCCTGCTCGGAGCCGGAGGCGCTCAGGGGCGGCTCCGGCTGGGGGCGGGCTGCCTCGACGGTGTACAGCATCCGGTTCAGGGAGGTGTGCAGCCGGTCGAGGTCGGTCCGGGTCCGGAGGTGCAGCCGCTCACCGGCCGCGGCGATCAGAGCGGCAGGCGAGGGAGGTCCCTCCTGGTCCTGTCCGGGATCCGGGTCGGGAGGTGAGTCCCACTCCTGTTCCGGGGTGAACTCGAACTTCACGGGCCTGCTCCTCCGCTCTGGTCCGCACAACGAGATGGCTTTGCGTTCTATGAGTCGCGCCGTGCGTAGCCGCGGTTCTAATTCTGTCGGGATCTGTCCCGATGTGTCAGCGCCCGTTCACGGCACGGAAGGAGAGCGGCAGGAGGAGGACAGGAGTTTCGGAAGGTCGCACGCCCAGCGCGATCGCACGGAACGCGAAGAGAAGCCCCGGCCGACATCAGACATGTGACGCACTTCACGCCAGTGTTGGGGGCGCGGCTCCGGGCTCGCCTCTGACAGTCGGGAGAGCAGGGAAACCGGCGTCCCTACCCGACACCGGGCATGCCCGCCCGGCTCCGCCGCGTCAGCGGAGGAGCCGGGCGGGGTTCTGGTCAGGCCCGGTCGGTCTCGGCCCTTCGGATCCTCTTGATGGGGACCGGGAGCACGCACACCGGCACCGGGACCCCCAGGCGGTGGCCGGTGTCGGCGGGGATCCCGGTGTCCGGGTCGATGCGCAGCGACATCAGCTCGTCCCCGTTCTGGGCGGCGGCGACCAGGTGGTCCGGCTCGTCCCGGTGGCCGCGCAGCACGGTGAAGTGGCGGGGCCAGGCGCCCACGGGGGTGTCGGCGAGGTGCTCCAGGCGGGCGCCGCCGTCACGGACCGCGAAGGTGGAGACGACGTCGGCGCCCCGGTTGGACACGTACAGTCGGCCCTCGTAGGTACTGGTCAGCGGCAGGGCGTCGCCCTCGGCGATCTCGCGCCCCTCGACCTTGAGCCGGTGCAGGGCGATCTCGGCGGGGAAGTTCTTCCCGGCGGCCTCGTCCGCGGTCGCGGTGACCGAGCCCAGGTGTTCCCCGGTACCGGAGACCCCGTCCCAGCGGACGACGTGCACCCGGGAGTCGAGCTCCCCCGCGACGTACACGTGGTCGCCGTTGACGACCGCGTGGCGGGGCCCGGTGCCCGGCGGCAGCGGAACCCCGGGGAAGGAGTCCTCCCGGGGCTCGGGAGCGTCCTCGGCGAGCTGTTCGGGGACCGGGCTGTAGTGGTAGGCGCGCAGTTCGTCGGTGCCCAGGTCCGCGGCGAGCAGGTAACGGTTGCCGGGTTCGAAGGAGTCGAGGGCGACGGCGGTGCTGTGCGCGTGCGGCCCCTCCTGGCGGTCGGTGACCGGACCGGTGCCCTGGTGCGCGAGTTCGAGGGTGACCCCGGTGGGTGCGCCGTCCTCACCGGTGGACACGAGGGTCACCACACCGTTGGCGTAGTTGGTGACGGCCACCTGGCGGGGGCCGAGGTAGCGGACGTGGCAGGGGGAGCCGCCGCCGGTCGGCACCGAGCCGAGTTCGGTGAGGGTGGCGTCGCCGTGGACCCGGAACGAGGTGAGGCTGCCCTCGGCGCGCTCGTTGACCGCGTACACCGTGGGAGGTTCGGGGCGGTAGGCGAGGAAGGAGGGGCCCGGAGTACGGGCCGCCACCCCGCCGTCGGTCATCGCGCCGGTGTGCGGGTCGAACCAGACCCGGTGGATGCCCCGTCCCTCCCCCTGCGGGTCGGAGTCGGGGGTGTAGGTCCCCACGAGCAGGAGTCGTCGTGGTGTGTCCACCGGGTGCCTCGTTTCCTTCGCCTGGGGCGGAGATTTGGTCTATACCACCGGCGGCATGTTACCGCCCTGACCTCCACCGGGAAAAGGACGTGTTCGCCCCTCTCGGGTCCCAAACTCATGAGTCACAGAACTACTCATGAGTCACAAAACAGAAACCTCTGCACTGAGTAGTGCATCTGTTACAGTTCCTCCACAACAGCCCGGTACAGGGATTTCAGGGCCGCCTCCGCCACACCTGCCCCGTTCACAGCGCCCAGCTTCTGCCCCAGAAGGGCGGCGAGGCCGCGAACGGACGGACGGCATCCAGGAGCCCCGCGCGCAAGCGCGTGCGGCCCACAGAAGAACATCCCGGTGAGGGCCCCGTCGTCCACGGTGCCGACGGGCGCGCGCCGCGGCGCGTACTCACCGCCCGTGGTTCCCCGCTCACCTGAAAACTGGACCCGCCTTGACCCTCCGTTCCATATCCGAAGTGCCGCTCCCCGACCAGGAGACCATCGATCTGGTCCGCCAGTCGTGCGTCGACATCCCCGAGGGATCGACACGTCTGGCCAGATCCTTCTACGACAACCTCTTCGCCATGGTTCCCGAGGTGCGGGGCATGTTCTCCGCCGACATCAAACCGCAGCAGCAGCGCATGGCCGACGCCCTCCTGTCCGTGGTCCGCCACCTCGACTCCCCCGACGAGGTCGCGCGGTACCTCCAGCGCCTGGGACTGCAGCACCGCCGGGAACTGGGCGTGCTCCCCGAGCACTACCCCCACGTCGGGCGCGCCCTGGTCCGCGCGGTCAGCGAGACCTCCCCCACCTGGTCGTCCTCGATGAGTTCGGCATGGGTGCTGGTCTACCAGTGGGTCACCGCCAACATGCTCGCCGGCGCCGAACTCGCCGCGGCCTCCCCCACCGCGCCCCGGAGGGCGCACTGACGGCCGCCGGAGCTCCGTCCCCCGCACACCGCACACCGTCGAAAGCCTTCGTTCATGACACAGACCGACCCGAACCGCATGCCCGGAACCGAGGGAGAGCGCCACGTACAGGCGGTCATGGGCACGACCGACCGCGCCGACCGCTTCTACCGGGACCAGATGCTGGACCACCTCAACCCGGCCATGAAGGAGTTCATCGCACGTCAGGAGATGCTGTTCATCGCCACGGCGGACAGCCGGGGCGAGTGCGACTCCAGCTTCAGGGCCGGACCGCCCGGTTTCGTCCACGTCATCGACGACCGCACCCTCGCCTACCCGGAGTACCGCGGCAACGGCGTGTTCGCCAGCGCGGGCAACGTCGTCCAGAACCCGCACATCGGGCTGATGTTCCTCGACTTCCAGCGGGAGCGGATCGGCCTGCACGTCAACGGCCGGGTGAAGATCATGGAGGACGAGCGCCTGCGCCCCCGCGTTCCGGGTCTCCCCCTGCCCCAAACACCCGGCCAGCGGGCCCAGATGTGGATGATGGTCCAGGTCGAGGAGGCCTACATCCACTGCCGCAAGCACATCCCCCACCTGCGCAGGGTCGGCGCCGACGAGTCCTGGGGCACGGACGACGCCCTGAGCAAGGGCGGTGACTTCTTCGCCGCCAAACAGGAGAACGAAGCCCGCAGAGGAGCGACCTCCGCTGCCGGGTACCCGTAGACCGTTCCGCGGGCGGGGACGGTGCCGGGACCGCCGTTACCTCCCCGCCTGCTTGACGGCTTCGAGTGCCTTCATGATGCGCTTGTCCGAGACCGGGTACGCCGTGCGCAGCTCCTGGGCGAACAGGCTCACCCGGTACTCCTCCAGCATCCAGCTCAGCTCGACCACGTCCGGGTCCTGGGCGCGGCCCGCCGGGAGCGCGCCCCGGACCTTCGCGACGGCCTGGCGCATCTGTTCGACCTTGGACATGTGGACCTGGTCGCGGCGCGGGTTCTCCGGCAGCTTGTTCAGCCGGTACTCGACACCGCGCAGGTAGCGGTGCACGTCGTCCAGGCGGGACAGGCCCGCGCGGGTGACGAAGCCGTCGCCCACCAGGTCGCCGAGCTGGCCCTGGACGTCGTTGAGGGACGGCAGGACCGCCAGGGAGGTGGTGCCCTTGACCTTCTTGGACACCTTGCGCCACAGCACCAGGATGCGTGCCGTCCTGTCCAGGATCTCGGCGAGGGTCTCCCCCAGGTCGGCGCGGACCCGGTCGGCGAGCCCGGCGAAGTCCCCGGCGTTCCACACCGGGCCGCCCTCGCGGGTGAGCAGGTGGTCGACGGCCGCGGACTCGGCGTCCTCCAGCATCTTCCTGATCGACCCGTGCGGGTTGTCGGCCAGGGCGAGCTTGTCCGGGTTGTTCAGGCCCTTGCTGACCGCGGTCGCCGGGGACGGGACCGTGAGCAGGAGCAGGCGCCGGGTGCCCGACCGCATGGCGGCGCGCTGTTCGGGCCGGGTGTCGAAGATGCGGATGGCGACGCTCTCGCCCTCGTCCACCAGGGCCGGGTAGCCCTTGACCTTCGGACCCAGGGCCTTGCGTTCCAGGGTCTGCTCCAGCGGACCGAAGTCCCAGGAGGTGATGCCCTTCCTCTCCACGCCCTTGGCCTCGGTGGCGATGGCCTCGCGCAGCCGCGGTTTGAGTTTGGCGCGCAGCTGTTCGAGGTCCTTGGACTCGGCCAGGGTGCGCTTTCGGTCGTCGACCGCGCGGAAGGTGATGCGCAGGTGGTCGGGGACCCGGTCGAGCTGGAAGTCCTCCGGGCGGATGCGTTCGCCGTGCGCCATCACGGTGAGTTCGGCGGCCAGGGCCCCGGCGAGGGAGCCCTCGTAGGGTGTCAGGCCGCCCCGGGCGCGGGCCGCGTTGTCGGGGACCGGTACGAAGTTGCGGCGCAGCGGCTTGGGCAGCGACCGGATCATCGCGGTGATGAGCTCGTCTCGCAGGCCGGGGATCTGCCAGTCGAAACCGGTGTTCTCGATCTGGTTGAGGAACTTCACCGGGATGTGCGCGGTGACGCCGTCGGAGTCGCTGCCCGGCTCGAACTGGTAGGTGAGCGGGAAGACGAACGCGCCCTGGCGCCACACGTCGGGGTAGTCGTCCTCGCTGACCACGTCCACGCCGTCGTTGATGAGTTCCTCGCGGGTGAAGTCGAGGAGCTCGGGCTCGGTGCGTCGGGCCTTCTTCCACCAGGAGTCGAAGTGGGCGGCGGAGACGGCCGAGTCCGCGACACGTCGGTCGTAGAAGTCGAACAGCGTGTTGTCGTCCACGACGATGTCGCGGCGGCGGGCCCGGTGCTCCAGGTCCTCCACCTCGTCGAGGAGCCTGCGGTTGGCGTGGAAGAACTGGTGCCGGGTCTCCCAGTCGCCCTCGACCAGCGCGCGGCGGATGAACAGCTCGCGGGAGAGCTCCGGGTCGATCCGGCCGTAGGAGACCTTGCGCTGCACGACGATCGGCACCCCGTAGAGGGTCACCCTCTCGAAGGCCATGACGGCGCCGCGTCTGCGCTCCCAGTGCGGTTCGCTGTAGCTGCGCTTGACGATGTCGGCGCCGAGCTCCTCGGCCCACTCCGGTTCGATCCGGGCGACCATGCGGCCCCAGAGCTTGGAGGTCTCGACGAGCTCGCCGACCATGACGAAACGGGGCTGCTTCTTGAACAGCGCGGACCCGGGGAAGATCGCGAACCGCGCGCCGCGGCCGCCCAGGTACTCGTGCTTGTCCGGGTCCTTGAGGCCGACGTGCGAGAGCAGCCCGGCCAGCAGCGACATGTGCACGTCGCGCGGGTTGGCGGCCTCCTCGCGCAGCGGCGGGACCTCGATGTCCATGGTGCGCAGGACCTGCTTGAGCTGGCCGTGGATGTCCTGCCACTCGCGTACGCGCAGGTAGTTGAGGAACTCCTCGCGGCACATCCGGCGGAACTGGTTGCCGGACAGCTCCTTCTGTTTGTCGCGCAGGTGGTTCCACAGGTTGAGGAACGCCAGGAAGTCCGACTCCTTGTCGGTGAACCGGGCGTGCGCCTGCTGGGCCTGCTGCTGCTTCTCGGTGGGGCGTTCGCGCGGGTCCTGGATGGACAGGGCCGAGGTGATGACCATGACCTCGGCCAGGCAGTCGCGTTTCTCCGCCTCCAGGACCATCCGGCCCAGGCGCGGGTCGACGGGCAGCTGGGCGAGGCGGCGGCCCAGGGGGGTGAGGCGGCGCTGCCTGGAGCCCTTCCCGCCCTCGGCGGTGCGGTCCGCGGGCCTGGTGGTCTTGGTCTGCGCCGTTTCGGGCTGGAGTGCGCCGAGTTCGGCGAGGAGGTTGACGCCGTCCTTGATCTGGCGGTGGTCGGGGCCGTCCACGAACGGGAAGGCGGCGACGTCGCCCAGGCCCAGCGCGGCCATCTGCAGGATGACCGAGGCGAGGTTGGTGCGCAGGATCTCGGGGTCGGTGTACTCGGGGCGGGAGAGGAAGTCCTCCTCGGAGTACAGGCGGATACAGATGCCCTCGGACACCCGGCCGCAACGCCCCTTGCGCTGGTTCGCGGAGGCCTGGGAGACCGCTTCGATGGGCAGGCGCTGCACCTTCGTCCGGTGGGAGTACCGGGAGATGCGGGCGGTGCCGGGGTCGATCACGTACTTGATGCCGGGGACCGTGAGCGAGGTCTCGGCGACGTTGGTGGCCAGGACGACGCGGCGGCCGCCGTGCCGGGACCAGACGCGTTTCTGCTCGGCCACGGACAGGCGGGCGTACAGGGGCAGGACCTCGGTGCCGCGGAGCTTCTTCTTCTCCAGGGCCTCGGCGGTGTCCCGGATCTCGCGTTCGCCGCTGAGGAAGACGAGGATGTCGCCGGGCTCCTCGCGGGAGAGCTCGTCGACGGCGTCCAGGATGGCCTGGGTCTGGTCCTTGTCGGTGCCCACCCGTCGCCCGCCACCACCCTCAACGGACGCCTCCGGCGCGGTGCCCTGCCGAGGGTTCTTCTCCTCCGGGTCGAGGATGTCGTCCGAGATGGGCCGGTAGCGGACCTCCACCGGGTAGGTGCGACCGGAGACCTCGACGATGGGGGCGTCGTCGAAGTGGCGGGAGAACCGCTCGGGATCGATGGTGGCGGAGGTGATGATGATCTTCAGGTCCGGCCGCTTGGGCAGGAGCTGTTTCAGGTAGCCGAGCAGGAAGTCGATGTTGAGGCTGCGCTCGTGCGCCTCGTCGATGATGAGCGTGTCGTACTGGCGCAGCATGCGGTCGTGCTGGATCTCGGCGAGCAGGATGCCGTCGGTCATCAGCTTGACGAGCGTGCTCTCGTTGGAGGAGTCGGTGAAGCGGACCTTGTAGCCGACCGTCTCGCCCAGGGGGGTGCCGATCTCGTCGGCGATGCGCTCGGCGACGGTGCGGGCGGCCAGCCGGCGGGGCTGGGTGTGGCCGACCGTGCCCATGACGCCGCGCCCCAGCTCCAGGCAGATCTTGGGGATCTGGGTGGTCTTTCCGGAACCGGTCTCACCGGCAACGATGACGACCTGGTTGTCGCGGATGGCCTCGGCGATGTCCTCGCGCCGGGCGCTCACCGGGAGCTCTTCGGGGTAGCTGAGCTCGGGCACGGCTTCGCGGCGCAGGCCCACGCGGAGTTCGGCGCGGTCGATGTCCCCGGCGATCTGCGCGGTCACCGAGGCACGGCGGCGCTCGTCACGGATCCTGGCGAGGCCGTCGATACGGCGGCGGAGCCGGTGCCGGTCGGCGGGCATGAGGTCGCGCAACCGGGAACGGAGTTGGTCCGCGGCGGGCGCGGGCGTGGTGGTGCTCATCAGTACTCAAGGTTAGGAGGGCTGGCAACCGGTTTTCCCGGCGGGCACGGTTTCGGGTGCTGTTTCGGGCACGGGAGGCCGCGCTCCGGGGCCCGCTGGCCCCGGTCGCACCGTCGTAGGAACGCCCCGGGTGTGGGGTTTGTTCCGGTTCGGCGGTGCCCCGGCCGCACGGGGCGGTGTCCCTCGCGGTGGATCCACCGCGAGGGACACCGGGTGCCCGCCGGTTGCGCCGGGTTCCCCCGGAAGCGGGTGCGGGGCGGTCGGCGGGCCCTCCGGTCGGAGGTCACAGGCGCCCGGCGATGACCTCCTCAACAGCGGCGGCGGAGGCCTCCGCATGCTCCTCCAGCATGGTGAAGTGGTCTCCCGGAACGTCGACACGGATGTGTTCCGCGGGCCAGGTCCAGTCCATACCCAGCTTCGCGCCGCTGGAGGTGACCACCGGACTGGTCGGCCGGATCTGTACGGTGCCCGGCACCGGCCTGCCCGGACGCCAGTCCGCGAAGAGGTCGAGATAGGCGCCCATCGCGGTCAGCCGTGCGGTGTCCATGAGCTCGAACTCGGTGGCGCGCTCCGTGACGAACTCGGTGACCAGGGGAAGGAGTTCCGCGTCCCCGGGGTAGGCCGTGTCGAGCAGTACCAGACCGACGGCAGGGGTCCCCCTGTCCACCAGTTCCTCCGCCACCGCGTGTGCCGCCCAACCGCCGGAGGAACGGCCGAGCAGGACGAACGGTCGGCCCCCGGCCGCCTCGAGCGCGGCGTCCGTCTGCTCCCGGACGAAGGTGTCCAGATCGGCGGGGAGGCTCTCGTCGGGCAGGTAGCCGGGGGCGGTCAGGACCCGCAGGTCGCGGCGGCCGTGCCAGGTGGTGGCGAAACGGGAGAACTCCTGGGGCCCCGAGGTCATCACCAGTGACGGGTGGCAGATCAGGACGGGTTCGCGCTCGCCCGAGGCCAGGGCGGTCGTCCTGGGCCGGGGGGCGTCCTGGCCGGTGTGGACCGCCCGTGCCCGTGAGGCCGTCACGGCGAGGTTCACCGCGTCCTGGTGGCGTCCGGCCCCGCACGCCTCCAGGAAGAGGCCGACGAGGCTGTCGGACCCGCCGGGACCGCCGGATGCGGGCTGGTCCGGCACGGTGTCCGCGCTCATCTCCTCGTCCACGTGCGCGGCCAGGGTCTGCGGTGTGCGGTACTGGAACACCAGGGTCGAACGCAGGTGCAGACCGCTGAGGGTCTGCAGGTGGTTGCGGAGCTCGACGGCCGTGAGCGAGTCGAACCCGGACTCCAGGAAGTCCTGCCCGGGGTCGAAACCCTCATCCGAACGGTGCCCGAGGATCACCGCTGCGCGTTCGGCGATCAGCCGGGCGAGCAGTTCCGTGCGCTGCGCCCCGGCCGCCGCCCGCCTCACCAGCTCCGCTCCCGCCTCCTCGGCCGTCGCGGTGCCGACGTCCTCGGGGACCGCGACCAGACCGCGCAGGATCGCCGGTACCGGTGCGCCCGCGGCCGCCCGGGCGCGAAGCCCGGCCAGGTCCAGCGGGGCGGGGACCACATGGGCGTGCTCCGTGGCCAGGGCCGCGTCCAACAGGGCGCAGCCCTCGCGCTCCTCGATGGCCTCCATGCCCCAGATCCTGGACATGCGCGCGGTCGTGACCTCGTCCAGTTCCTCCCACACCTGGCTCCCGTCCCCCCAACGGCCCCAGGCCAACGAATGGGCGGCCAGGCCCTGTTCACGGCGGTGGTGGGCCAGGGCGTCCAGGTAGAAGTTGGCGGCGGCGTACGCCGACTGCCCTGCGTTGCCGAGCACACCGGCGGCCGCGGAGAAGAGGACGAACGCGTCCAGGTCGAGGTCGGCGGTGAGCCTGTGGAGGTTCCACGCCCCCTGGACCTTGGGGCGGAGCACCCGGTCCATGGTCCGGCCGGTCAGCCCCGTGACGGTGGCGTCGTCGATCTCCGCGGCCGCGTGCACCACCGCGGTGAGCGGGTGCTCCCGGGGGATGCGGTCCAGGACCGCCCCGAGCTGGTCCGCGTCGGCGACGTCGCAGGACTCGAAGCGGACCCGCGCCCCCAACCCGCCCAGCTCGGCCACGAGTTCGTCGGCGCCCGGGGTGTCCGGCCCCCTGCGTCCGAGCAGGACCAGCTCACGGACCCCGTGCCGGACGACCAGGTGGCGGGCGAACAGCGCACCGAGTCTGCCGGTGCCACCGGTGATCAGTACGGTGCCGCCGGGCCGGAAGCGGGTGGACAGGTCCAGGACGATCTTGCCGACGTTGCGCCCCTGCTGCATGACCTGGAACGCCTCGACGATGTTCTCGATCGGGTACCGGGTGACGGGGACGGAGGGCATCGCCCCGCTCTCCAGCAGCGGCAGGAGAGCGGCGAAGGCCCGCTGGATGCGTTCCGGGCCCAGTTCGAGCACGTTGAAGGCCCGGTACCGCGCACCCTCGTACTCGGCCGCGATCCGCTCGGGGTCGCGGAGTTCGTTGCGTCCCAGTTCCGAGAACCGCCCTCCGGGGGCCAGGAGCCGCAGCGAGGCGTCGATCGCCTCCCCGGTGAGGGAGTTGAGCACCACGTCCACGGTTCCGACCGACGCGCGGAACCGGTCCTCGAAGTCGAGCCGGCGGGAGTGCGCGATGTCCTCCTCCGCGACCCCGGCGGCGCGCAGGACGTCCCACTTCTCGGGGCTCGCGGTCGCCAGCACGCGTACGCCCAGGTGCCGGGCGATCCCCAGGGCCGCCAGGCCCACCCCTCCGGCGGCGGAGTGGATGAGCAGGGTCTCCCCGGCCCGGATCCCGGCCTCCTCGACCAGGGCGAGGTAGGCGGTGAGGTAGACGACCGGGACGGCGGCCGCGTCGGCGTGGTCCCACCCGTCGGGGACCCGCGCCAGATACCGGTGGTCGGCGACCGCGACGGGGCCGAACGCTCCGGGGAACAGGCCCATGACCCGGTCGCCGGGGGCGAGCCCTCCGGAGTCCGGCCCGGCTTCCAGGACCACCCCGGAACCTTCGTTGCCGATGTTGCCGGGATCGGGGTACATGTTCACGCTCATCAGCACGTCGCGGAAGTTCAGCCCCGCGGCGCGGACCGCCACACGCACCTCCCCGGGGCCCAGGGGACGCCTCTGGTCGGGGTCCGGGACGGCGTCGATCCCGTCGACGACCCCCTGGCCCTTCGTGTCCAGGCGCCAGGAGGGGTCGCGGACCGGCAGTGCCAGCCCCTCGCCCGGAGGCCCGGTCTCGGTCAGGCGCGGGGCGAACAGGCGGCCGTCGCGTGCCGCGAGACGGGGTTCACCGCTTCCGACGGCCCGGGCCACGACCGGGGCCGTGACCCGGTCCGCGTCCAGCAGGAGGAACCGTCCCGGGTGTTCGGACTCGGCGGATGCCACCAGGCCCCACACCGAGGCTCCGGGCAGGTTCGCCGGCAGCGGGCCGGCGTCGTCGTCCGGCAGCCGGGCCGCCCCCCTGGTGAGGATGAGGAACCTCGTCGCGGTGAGGCGTTCGTCGTCCAGCCACCCCTGCAGGGCCCCCAGGACGCGGTGCAGCTCGGCGAGCGCGTCCGCGGGCTCGGCGCCGCCCCGGCCGTCCGTGTCCAGCAGGACCAGCTCGGGAGCGGGCGCCCCCCGGTCGAGTGCGGCGGTCAGGGCCGCGGCGTCCGCGTGGCGGTCGATCCCGTCCAGGTCCGATGCACCGACCAGGGCCCAGGACCTCCGGTCCGGCGCGGCGTCCCCGCCCCGGGTGCGGTCCACCTCCTCCCAGGCCTGGTGGAAGAGGGCGCTGTCCTCGGTGCCCCAGTCGGCCGGCGCCTCCCTGACGACCAGGGAGTCGACCGACAGCAGAGGCGTTTCGCCGTCGGTGACGAGCACCTGGTAGGTGTCGGGGCCGGTCTCCGTGAGCTGGACGCGCACCTTCGAGGGCGTGCCCGTGGCGTGCAGCCGGACCCCGCTCCAACCGAACGGCATCAGGGGCCGTGCGCCCGTGCCCTCGGCGAGGCGGCGCAGGAACACGGTCTGCAGGCCCGCGTCCACGAGCGCCGGGTGGGGGCCCGCCATGGCGTGGGCGTCCGGGGGCGCGGGGTCGAGGGCGACATCGGCCCAGATCCGGGACTCGTCGGCCCAAGCGGCTCGCAGGCCGCGGAAGGCCCTCCCGTAGTCGATGCGCTGGGCGGCGAAGAGGGTGTAGGCGTCCGCCGCGGGCAGGGGCACCGCTTCCGGTCCCGGCGGGACCGGGGCCGCGGGGCCGGCCGCGGCGGCCGGGGCGAGCCGGCCCTCGGCGTGCACGGTCCAACTCCGGCCGTCCGCGGAGGCGGACAGCATCCGGACCTCCCTGCGACCGCGGACGTCCGGGCCGTCGACGACGACCTGGACCGCGGTCCCGTCGCCCCCCGGGGTCAGTTCCAGGGGGGTGTGCAGCGTCAGGTCGGTGATCTCCGGGCTGTCGCAGAGGCGTCCGGCGTGCAGGAGCATCTCCACGGTCGCGCACCCGGCGAGCAGGACACGCCCGGAGAGCCCGTGCTCCGCGAGCCACGGGGTCCTGTCGCAGTCGAGTGAACCGGTCAGGAGGACCTGGCCGGTGCCCGCCACCGGGACGCGGGCGCCGAGGAGGGGGTGCCCCGCGGACGTGAGGCCGAGGGACGCGGGGTCGGTGGCGCCCGCGGGCGCCGTCAGCCAGTACCGCTCACGCTGGAAGGGGTAGGTCGGAAGCCGGTCCGCGAGCGACGCCCGGCCGCTGTCTCCGAGAACCCGGTCCCAGTCGACGCCGACACCGTGGCAGTGCGCTTCGGCCAGGGCCGTCAGGAACCGCTCGGACGTGTCCTCCCCCCTGCGCAGGGTGTGCACGACCGGGCGTTCGGGGTACCCGGCCGCCTCCAGGGTCTGCCTGACGGGCACGGAGAGGACGGGGTGCGGTCCGACCTCGACGAACACGTCGGTGTCCTGCGCCAGCCGCCGGATCACCGGTTCGAGGAGCACCCCGTGGCGCAGGTTGCGGTACCAGTAGTCCCCGTCGAGCGAGGTTCCCTCCAGCGGACGCCCCGTGGGTTCGTCCCCCGGTTCCAGGAGGGGCCGGGGGGCGACGGTCGAGTGGAACGGGACGTCCCCGGCGCGGGGGCGGATCCCCGCCAGGCCGGCGCGCATCTCGTCCTCGACCCGGTCCACGAGGGAGCAGTGCGACGTGTAGTCCACGTCGAAGGCCCGGGCGTGCTCGCCCCGCCGCCCGCACTCCTCCACGAACTCGGCGACCGCCCGCCCCTCACCGGTGACGACGGTCGACTCGGGTCCGTTGGCGCCGGCCACACCGATCCGGTCACCCCACGGCGCCAGCAGTTCCGCGGTCCGGCGGGCACCGAGCGAGACCACCGCGGCCCCGCCCTCCCCTGCCAGTCGGCGCAGTACACGGCTGCGGCAGGTGACGACCCGGGCCCCGTCCTCCAGGGAGAGGATCCCGGCAGCGCATGCGGCGGCGACCTCCCCCTGGGAGTGGCCGACCACAGCGGAGGGCTGCACACCCGCGGCCCTCCACAACCTGGCCAGGGACACCAGAACCGCCCACGAGGCGGGCTGCAGTACCTCCACGCGAACGCCTTCGCCCACGATCCGCGGCGCTTCCGGATCCCCGCGCAGCACGGCCCCCAGGGACCAGTCCACGTAGGGCGCCAATGCGCGTTCGCACTCCCCGACCGCCTCCGCGAAGACGGTGGAGGACGCGATCAGGTCCTTGGCCATGCCCTCCCACTGGCCCCCGTGGCCGGGGAACACGAACACGGCTCGGCGGCCGCTGTCGCCCTGGGGCGCCGATCCGGTGACCACCCCCTCCGGAGCGTGTCCGTCGGCCAGCGCGCGCAGCCGTTCCAGTAGCCGTTCCCCGCCGGAGCCGACCACCGCGGCTCTCCGGGGCAGGTGCGGTCGCCCGGTGGCCAGGGTCCGCGCGACGTCGGCCGCCGCGGGCCGTTCCGGGCCCCGTAGGTGCTCGTGCAGGCGGTCCGCCTGTGCGGACAGCGCCCGACCGCTGCGGGCGGAGAGTGTCCAGACCTGTCCGCCCCGCACGAGGGGCGGTACGGGGCTCTCGTGCTCCGCCTCCGAGGGGGTGGGCCGGGGGGCTTCCTCCAGCACCAGGTGCGCGTTGGTTCCGCTGATCCCGAACGACGACACTCCGGCTCGGCGGGGGCGCCCGCCGCGTGGCCATTCCACGGGTTCGCGCAGGGGTCGCAGCCGCCCCGCCGACCAGTCCACCAGGGGCGAGGGTTCCTCCGCGTGCAGGGTCCGGGGGAGCCTCTCCCGCTCCAGGGCCAGCGCCATCTTGATTACGGAGGTCACCCCGGCCGCCGCCTGGGTGTGGCCCAGGTTCGACTTCACCGATCCGAGCCAGAGCGGGTGGGAGGACCCTCCGCGGCCGAACGCCTCCAGGAGTGCCTCGGCCTCGATCGGGTCGCCGAGGCGGGTGCCGGTGCCGTGGGCCTCGACCGCGTCGATGTCGTCGGCGGTCAGGCCCGCGTCGGCGAGCGCGTCCCGCACCACCCGGACCTGTGCGGGCCCGTTCGGCGCGGTCAGCCCGTTCGAGGCCCCGTCCTGGTTGACGGCTCCGCCCCGGATGACCGCCAGGACGCGGTGGCCGTTGCGGACGGCGTCCGACAGCCGTTCCAGGACCACGGCTCCGGCTCCCTCACCGAAACCGGTGCCGTCGGCACCCGCCCCGAAGGCCTTGCAGCGCCCGTCGGGAGAGAGGGCGCCCTGTTTGGCGGACTCGGTGAACAGGCTCGGCCCGGAGAGTACGGTCGCACCCCCCGCCAGGGCCAGGGAGCACTCGCGCTGGCGCAGGGAGCGGACCGCCAGGTGGATGGCGACGAGGGAGGAGGAGCAGGCGGTGTCCACGGTCAGCGCGGGTCCCCGCAGACCCAGGGTGTAGGAGATCCTGCCCGAGACCACGCTGGAGGCCGTGCCGGCCATCAGGTAGCCCTCCGCCTCCGGGGGGACGGGAAGGGTCCCGGACGTCACACCGTTGGCGTAGTCGACCATGCTGACCCCCGTGAACACCCCCGTCCGGCTCTCCGCCAGGGAGGCGGGGTCGATTCCGGCGCGTTCGAGGGACTCCCAGGTCACCTCCAGCATCAGGCGCTGCTGCGGGTCCATCGCTTCGGCCTCGCGGGAGGAGATACCGAAGAACTCGGCGTCGAAGCCGGCCGCGTCCCGGAGGAACCCTCCGCCCTGTGACATACCCGGGCGCCCGAGCATGTCGTCGACGTCCCACCCCCGGTCGGTCGGGAGCCCGCCGATCACCTCGCCTGCGGTGTCGACCAGCTCCCACAGTGCCTCGGGGGTGTCGGTCCCGCCGGGCAGACGGCAGCCCGTTCCCACGATCGCGATCGGCTCGGAGTCGCGTTCTCTCAGGTCGCCGAGTTCCGCGCGGACTCGGCGCAGGTCGGCCGTGACCCGTTTGAGGTAGTCGAGGAGTCGGGCGTCATCAGTCATCGGTTCTGCTTCACCACTTCGGTTTCCGGTGCACCTGGGGGTGCGGGGCGCGCTGGTCTCGGGGCGTCCGGCCCCGGGCAGCGGGTGCGGGCCGCAGCGGCCGGGAGTCCGCCCGCTCTGGCGGATGCCCGGCCCGGGGTCAGTCGCGCAGTGTGTCGTCGATGAGCGCGAAGAGTTCCTCTCTGGAGGCCGCCTCCAACTCCTGGTCGACGTCCGTACGCGGCCGGTCCTGCGGCGACAGTCGGTACAGCAGACCGCGCAGCCGTTCGACCACGGTTTCCCGGGCGTCGCCGTCGTACTCCCGCACGGCTGCCTCCAGCCCGTCCAGCCTTGCCGTGAGCACCTGTTCGGGGTCTTCGAACATCCGTTCCCGGATGTTGCGGGCCAGGGCCGTGCACGTGGGGTGGTCGAAGACGACGGCCGCGGGCAGGCGCAGTCCCGTCAGTCCGCTGAGCCGGTTACGGAAGGCGACAGCCGTCGCGGAGTCCATGCCCAGGTCCTTCAGGTTCCGGTCGGTTTCGACCTCGGCACCGGAGCGGTGGCCGAGGACCGCCGCCACCTGCTCGCGCACGAGTTCGGTGAGTGCCCGTTCCCGGTCGGCCCGGCTCTCCCCGGCCAACCGGGCGTGCAACTGTTCGGGCCCGCCGGCCTCCTCCGTGGCGGGCGGTGCGGGCCGACCCCCGCCCCGGCCGAGGTCTCCGATCAGCAGACTCGGCCTACCCGCGGTGAGGGCGGAGCGGAAACGGGGCCAGTCGACCTCGGCGACCGCGAGCGCGGAGACGTCCCGGTCCAGGACCTGCCGCAGAACCCCCACAGCCCGTTCGGGTGCCATGGCCAGCAGGCCGTTGCGCTGGAGGAGTTCGGCCACCGCCCTGCTCCCTGCCATCCCGGCCCCCGCCCAGGTGCCCCAGGCGACCGATGTGGCAGGCAGGCCCAGCGCCCTCCGGTAGTGGGCGAAGGCCTCACAGAAGGCGTTCCCGGGGGCGTAGTTCCCCTGCCCCTCCAGACCGAACGCCGCGGTCACGGAGGAGAACATGACGAAGGCCGACAGGTCGAGGTCCCGTGTGAGCTGGTGCAGGTGCACGGCGCCGTCCGCCTTGGCCCTGAGGACCCGCGCGATCTGTTCGGGACCGAGGTTGTCGATGGTCGCGTCATCGAGCTCCGCGGCCGTGTGGAAGACCGCGCTGAGGGGGGAGTCCTCCGGGATCCGGGCCAGGGCGGCGGCCAGTTCGGAGCGGTCCGACACATCGCAGGCGGCCAGGCTCACCCTGGCCCCCGCGGCGCGCAGTTCGGCGACCAGTTCCGCGCTCCCCGGGGCATCCGGCCCCCGTCGGCTCAGCAGGAGCAGGTGGTCGGCCCCCTGGCCCGCGAGCCAGCGGGCCGTGTGCGCGCCGAGGCCTCCCGTACCGCCCGTGACGAGCACCGTCCCCGCGGGTTTCCAGTCGCGCACAGGGGCGACCCGGCTCAGCGGTTCGCGCACGATCCGCCGGGCCAGGGGGCCCTCC
Source organism: Nocardiopsis terrae (assembly GCF_014651695.1). GTDB lineage: Bacteria > Actinomycetota > Actinomycetes > Streptosporangiales > Streptosporangiaceae > Nocardiopsis > Nocardiopsis terrae. The sequence continues at coordinate 130,367 of NZ_BMXJ01000008.1, read as the reverse complement.
CCGCGGATGGCCAGTTGGTCCTCTCCCCCCGCGGTCTCACCGCTGAGGACGGCTGCCAGTACCTCGCCCGCCCCCGGACGGTCGGCGGCGGGCAGGTCGATGAGGCCTCCCCACCGGTCGGGGTACTCCTGGGCCGCCACCCGGCCCAGACCCCACACCAGGGCCGCTCCGGGGTCGGTGACCCTGTCACCGGCGGCGACCGCACCGCGGGTGAGGCACCACAGCGGTGCGGCGGTTCCGGCGTCCCCCAGTGCCTGCAGGAGGGCGACCTCGTCCCGGTGCATCGGTGCGGCGGACGGATACGGGGGGTCGTCCCGGGTGGTGGACGGGACGGCGGACAGGACGACGCCGGCCAGCGGCCCCGCCTCGGAGCTGATCCGCCGCAACAGCGCCGCTGTGGTGCTCCGGTCCGCGCCCTCCGGCAGCGACAGGGCCCGGACCCGGTGCCCTCTCTCCTCCAGAGCGGTGGAGCACTCGGCGAGCACCGGGTCCTGCCGCGCCGGGCCGAACAGCAGCCAGGTCCCCGGTGCCGCGGGGGGTCCGCCGTCAGCGGCGGCCGGAACCCAGGTCTCCCGGTAGGACCAGTCGTCGGCGGGCTCGCCGGAGGCTCGGTACGCACCGGGCGCGGCAGGGGCAGCCGTGTCCGCGACGGTTCCGGTCTCGACGACGACCCGGCCTTCGGCGGGCGGGCTCATCCAGTAGCGGCGGCGCTGGAAGGGGTAGGTGGGCAGGTCGACGGTTCCGGCGGTCTCGGGCAGTATCGCCGACCAGTCCACTCCGGCCCCGCGGGTGTACAGGGCGGCGAGTCCTTCGGTGAGCATGCGGGGTTCGGGGGAACGCCCTCCGAGGAGGGCGGTGACCTCCGCGCGCTCGCCATCGTCCAGGCAGGTCTGCACCATGGAGCTGAGCGAGCCGTCCGGGCCCACCTCCACGAACTCCTCCACCTCCCGGGCGAGCAGATGGGAGACACCGTCGGCGAAACGGACTGTCTCACGCACGTGCCGCACCCAGTAGTCGCCCGTCCGGATCTCGTCCCCGGCGCGGCCCCCGGTCAGGTTGGAGACCAGCGGCAGGCGCGGCGGATGGTAGGTGACCTCCGCGGCCACCCGGGCGAAGGGTTCGAGGACGGGGTCCATCAGAGCGGAGTGGAAGGCGCGCGCGACGGCCAACCGCTTGGTACGGCGGCCCCTCTCGGCGAAACGCTCCGCCACGGACAGTACGGCGGACTCCTCACCGGACAGCACGACGTCCCGGGGCGAGTTGACCGCCGCGACGGACACCGCGCCCCCGGCCTCGGCGAGCGCGAGGCGCACCTCGTCCTCGTCGGCCTGCACCGCGACCATCGCACCGCCCTCGGGGAGGTCCTGCATGATCCGGCCCCGGGCGGAGACCAGTGCCGCGGCGTCGTCGAGGGAGAACACCCCGGCCACGTGGGCTGCGGCCAGCTCCCCCACGGAGTGGCCGATCAGGTAGTCGGGGGTCAGTCCGACCGACTCCAGCAGACGGGTCAGGGCGACCTCGAACGCGAACACCCCCGCCTGCGTGTACAGGGTCCGGTCGAGCAGCGCGGCCTCGGCGGTTCCCGGCTCCGCCCAAACCACCGAGCGCAGCGGCGGGTCCAGGTACCGGTCGAAGGCGTCGGCCACCTCGTCCAGGGCCTTGGCGAAGACCGGATACTCCCGGTACAGGTCCGTGCCCATACCCAGGCGCTGAGCTCCCTGACCCGAGAAGACGAAGGCGGTCGTGCCGCCGACACCCGCCCGTCCGCGCACCACGCGCGGGTCGGGGGCGCCGGAGGCCAACGCGGCCAGTCCGCCGGTCAGGGACTCCCCGTCCTCGCCGAGGACGACCGCGCGGTGTTCCATGCGCGCCCGTGTCGTGGCCAGCGACCGCGCCGTGGCGGGCAGAAGCGCGTCCTCCTGCGCGAGCGTGTGCGCGTGCAGGCGCACGGCCAGTTCCCGGAGAGCGGGTTCGGTACGGGCGGACAGCGCGAACGGCAGGGTGGTCGGCGTCCGGGTCCCGGAGACCGGTTCGAGCGCGTCGGCCCGATCCTCGGGCACCGCCTCGACGACGGCGTGGGCGTTGGTACCGCTGATCCCGAAGGAGGAGACACCCATCCGGGCGGGCCGGTCGAGTTCGGGAAGGGGTTCGGCGGTGGAGGCCACCCGTGCGATGCCGGTGCCCCAGTCCACCCGGGGGGTGGGGCGGTCGGCGTGCAGCGTGGGTGGGACCACACCGTGCCGGAGCGCGCACACCGCCTTGATCAGGCCGTTCACCCCGGCGGCCGCCTGGGTGTGGCCGATGTTGGATTTGAGGGAGCCGAGCAGCAGCGGCCGCTCCCGTCCGGACCCGTAGGCCTCGATGAGGGACCGTGCCTCGATGGGGTCGCCCAGGGTGGTGCCGGTGCCGTGGGCCTCGACCGCGTCCACCCCCTCCGGCCCGACCCCGGCGTCGCGCAGGGCGGCGCGGACCACGCGCACCTGCGCGGGGCCGCTGGGGGCGGTGAGACCGTTGGAGGCGCCGTCCTGGTTGACGGCGCTGCCCCGGATCAGGGCGAGGACCGGGTGGCCGTGACGGCGGGCGTCGGAGAGCCGTTCGAGGACCACCACCCCCGCGCCCTCGGTGAACCCCGTACCGTCGGCGTCCGCGCTGAAGGCCTTGCAGCGGCCGTCGGGGGCCAGGCCCTGTTTGCGGGTGAACTCCGCAAGCAGCCCGGGGGTGCCCATGACGGCGGCGCCGCCCGCCAGGGCCAGCGTGCACTCGCCCCCGCGCAGGGCGCGTACGGCCAGGTGCACGGCCACCAGGGAGGAGGAGCACGCGGTGTCCACGGTGATCGCGGGCCCCTCCAGACCGAGCAGGTAGGCCACCCGCCCGGAGGCCACGCTCGGGGTGGTGCCGGTGAGCAGGTGGCCCTCTTCGGGGCCGTCGGACATGCGCGGTCCGTACTCGGCCGCGGTGACACCCATGTAGACGCCGGTGGCGCTCCCGGCCAGGGAGGAAGGGTCGATCCCCGCCCGTTCCAACGCCTCCCAGGAGACCTCCAGGAGCTGCCTCTGCTGAGGGTCCATCGCCGCGGCCTCCTTCGGTGAGATCCCGAAGAAGGCGGCGTCGAACTCGGCGGCACCGTCGAGGAAGCCGCCCTGTTCCATGGCGGACAGCGGTGGTGATCCGTCCGTGCCGAGGAGTGCGTCCAGGTCCCACCCCCGGTCCGCGGGGAAGGGGCCGAGGACCTCGCTCCCGCTGGACACCAGGTCCCACAGCCCTTCGGGGGAGTCGACCCCGCCGGGCAGGTGGCACCCCATGCCGACGACCGCCACCGGATCCGCCCCGGTGTCCAGTTCGCTGTTGCGCTCCCGCAGCCGTGCGTTCTCCTTCAACGCCGAACGCAGCGCGGTGACGAGCTGGGCGCTCTGGCCCTCATCGGTAGCCATCGGCCGTCTCCTGTCCACCATCGGGTCGGGGTTCCCCGGGGCCCAGGGCGAGCTTCAGCAGGTCGTTCACGTCCATACCGTCAATGTGTTCAGCGGTTCCGGCTCCCAGCGCCTGGACCTCTTCCTCCGCCTCGGTCCCGCCGGTGCTCCGGGGGAACAACAGGTCCAGTACGAACCGGGCCAGGGATACGGGCGTGGGGTGGTCGAAGACCGCCGTGTCGGGAAGGCGGGTCCCCCAGTCGTCCTCCAGGCGTTCGCACAGTTCGACCCCGTCCATCGACTCCATACCGAGCTCACGGAAGGGCCGCTCCGGGGGGACCCCGCCTCCGTCGGCATCGGTATGGCCGAGTACGTCGGCGGTGTGCGCGCGCACGCCGGCCAACACCAGCCTTTCGCGTTCGGGCGGCGTCAGTCCGGCCAGCCGCTCGGCTCCGGCCGGGGGCCGTGCACCGGGGTCCTGCTCCGTTCCGGACGGGTCGCCCGTGCCCGGAGCCCCGGTCGCCGAACCGTCCGGGACCCGTGGCCTCGGGGCCTGCGGGTGTACGGCCTCCGGCTCCGGGGCTCGGGAGCCGACCGGTCCGTCCGGGCCCGAAGCCAGTCCGCTCAACAACGGCACACCGTGGACCCGCCCCGGGTCGGTCAGGGCGCAGACCAGCGCGTCCCGCTCCAGGTAGAGAGCCGCGTCCAGTTGTGCCAGGGCCCGATCCGCGGGCATGGGCACCAGAAGCTCCGGTGCTGGTCCGCGGGCCCCACGGCCGTCCGGTGGGCGGGGGGCTTCTCCGGACCCGCTCCAGGGCCCCCAGGCCAGGGAGAGGGCCGGCAGGGAGAATCCGCGGCGACGGTGTGCCAGAGCCTCGTGGAAGACGTCGACCGCTGCCTGCCCGGACCGTCCCGGCGTGCCCAGCGTCCCGGCGGAGGAGGAGAACACGACGAAGGAGGCCAGGTCCAGTCCGCTGGTCAGCTCGTGCAGGTTCCAGGACTCCTGTGCCCTCGTCCGGAACAGCTCCTCACCGCTCCGCTCACCGGGGGACTGCGGGTCAGCTCCGGCCGTGTGCACGACGGCGCGCAGCGGATGCTCCTGCGGGACCTCGGCGAGCAACCGTTCCAGTTCGGTCCGGTCGGCCAGGTCGCAGGCCCGCACGGACACCCGTGCACCCAGGGCGCGCAGCTCAGCGGTCCGTTCGTCCTGGCCCAGGGCCGCCGCCCCCTCGGGGTGGACGAGGAGCAGGTGGCGGACACCGTACCCGGTGACCAGGTGACGGGCGACCCGGTGGCCCAGGCGCCCGGCCCTCCCGGTCACCAGGACGGTGCCCTCCTGGGGGAAGGGGGCCGGGAGGGTGAGGACCACCTTGCCCGTGGTCCCGCCCGGGCGCAGCACGTCCAGGGCCTCACGGACGTCCCGCACGTCGTAGGAGGTGACGGGGCCCAGACGTAGCGCCCCGGAGGAGAACAGCTCCATGATCCGGTGGAGCATGCGCTCGATCCGCTCGGGCCCCGTGTCCGCGAGGTCGAGGGCGTGGTAGCCGCGCCCGGGATGGCTCTCCGCCACCTGGGAGTCCTCACGGTGACCGGTCGCGGCCACGTGTACGAGCCTGCCGCCCACACCTGCTCCGTCAGCAGGGGAGCGCAGCAGGCCCAGCGAGGGGTCGAGGAACTCCTCGGGGAGCGTGTGCAGGACCGCGTCCAGACCGCGCCCTCCGTTGGCGGCGCGCAACCTGTGATCGAACCCGGATGTGTGGCTGGGCGCCAGGTGCTCCTCCCCCAGGCCGAAGTCGGCCAGGTCCGGCCAGGTCTGCTGGGGCGCGGTTCCGAACACCCTCGCGCCCATCTGCCGAGCGAGCTGCACGGCGGCCAGACCCGTGCCCTCCGCGGCGGAGTGGATCAGGACGCTCTCCCCCGGACGGATCGCCGCCAGGTCCACCAGCGCGTGATAGGCGGTCAGATGGTCGAGCGGGACAGCGGCGGCGTCCTCGTAGGACCAGTCCTGCGGAATCCGTACCAGTACACGCCGGTCAGTGACGGCCAAGGGACTGAAGCCGCCCTCGAAGAGCCCGGTGACCCGGTCCCCGGGTGCGAGGTCATCGACCCCGGCCCCGGTCTCCAGTACCAGGCCGGCCCCCTCGGACCAGGTACGCGCCCGCGCCCCGGTTCCGGGGGCGGTGGCGTCCTCCCGGTTCAGGCCGACGGCGCGCACAGCCACCCGGACCTGGTGGGTCCCCAGCGGGGTCGCGGCACCCGGGGCGGGCAGCGGCGCGACCGTACCGCCGGCGCCGACGGCACCGGGGTCCAGCGACCACGAAGCAGCCGGTGGAACGAACATCTCCTCGTCCGCGGACTCGGCCAACCTCGGCACCAGGACACGGCCGCAGCGCAGCGCCGTCTGGGGTTCCCCCGAGCCCACCGCGGCGGCCAGCACCCGGTGGGACTCCTCCGAACCGTCGGAGTCCACGAGCACGAGCCGGCCGGGGTGTTCCCGCTGAATCGAGCGGAGCAGCCCCCACACCGGTGCGGCGGCCAGTCCGCTGAGCCGGTCTCCGCCGGACGTGGCCACCGACCGCCAGGTCACCAGGGCCAGTCGGGAGTGGGCGGTCCGTTCGTCCGCCAACCAGGTCCGTACGGTCTCCAGCGCCGATTCCAGCCCCTGGTAAGCGGCGGTCGGCACCGGGTCCTGGTCGGCGTAGACGACGGGGGCGGGGAGTTCCGCGTAGACCACGGCGGGGACGGGCGCCGGGGACTCCAGTACGTCCATGGTGGCCACCCCGGCAGGTACCTCGGTCTGGGCCAGCGGCCCCCGGAGTTGCTCCCACCGCAGCCGGTAGCGCCCGGGCTCCTCGTCCGGTGAGGTCGGCAGGTCCCCCGCGCCCACCGGGCGCAGAACGAGCTCGTCCACTTCCAGGACGGAACGGCCGTCGCCGTCACGGGCACCGAGGCGGTACCGGCCGCTGCCCAGCGGCTCCAGGGTCACGAACAGCTCGGTGGGAACACCGTCCGCGACGGAGGCCGCCGGTCCGGCCCCCTCCTCCCGGACCCGGACCCCGTTCCAGGCGCGGGGCACCACCATCGTGCCGTCCCGTTCGGCGCCGAAGAGCAGGACTGCGTGCAGGGCGGAGTCGAGCAGGGCGGAACGGGCGCCGGTCGGGGAGGTCCGTGCGTCCTCGGGCAGGGCGACCCTGGCCAGCAGAGCCTCCTCCCGGTACCGGACCTCACGCAGCCCGCGGAAGAGCTCGCCGTGGTCGTAGCCGCGCCTGCCCAGCCGCGCGTAGCCCTCCTCCGGGTCGAAGTCCGCCGCCCGGCCCTCGAACAGGGGCCGGTCCCGTTCGACGCCCCCGCCCGGGGCGAAGGCCTCGGGCCCCAGCGACCCCCTGGCGTGCCTGACCCATCCCCCCTGCCCCTGGCCTCGGGAGTGCACGGTCACCTCTCGTCCGCCCCGTGCGTCGGGTGCCTCGACGGTGACCTGCACAGACGTCGAGCGTCCGCCGGAGAGGACCAGGGGCGCTTCCAGCGCGAGCTCGTCGACGAAGGGGGCACCGACCGCGGCCGCGGCACGCAGTACCAGGGTGAGCATCGCCGTTCCGGGAAGCAGCGTGCGGTCCAACAACCGGTGTTCCAGTGTCCAGGGGTGGCGGACGCCGTCGATCGTTCCGGTGAACACCGTGCGTCCGTCGGCCAGTTCCAGCCCCTCCGGCCCCAGCAGGTCCTCCTCGGGGGTCCGGTCCGGTCCGGGCGCCGCGCTTGCGGGCGCGGCCGTCGTCGGGGGCCAGAACCGTTCCCGTTGGAACTGGTAGGTGGGCAGGTCGGTACGGTGGGCTCCGGTGCCCTCGAACAGGGCGGTCCAGTCGACGTCCACCCCCGCGGTGAAGGCCCGCGCAGCCGCGCCGAGGAGTTGCGCGTGATCGCCCGAGCCCCGTCGCAGGGTCTCCAGCACGTGTCCGGACACCCCTGCCCGGTCCAACGCCCCCCGCAGTTCGCGCGAGAGCACCGGGGCCGGAGCGACCTCGATGAGGACGCGGTGCCCGTCAGCGATGAGCGCGTCCACCGCCGGGGCGAGCAGGACCGGTTCGCGTAGGGCGTCGTGCCAGTAGTCCGTGTCCAGAGCGGGACCGTCCGCACCGATCCGCGCGCCGACCAGGGTCGAGTAGAAGGGCACCTCCGGCGTCCGGCAGCGCACGGCCCCCAGGTGTTCGGCGACCCAGCCGCGGACGCGGTCCACCTGTCCGGGATGGCAGGTGTGGTCCACGTTCGTGACCTCGGCGCTCACCCCGCGGGCGGAACAGCGGCGCACCGCCTCGTCCACCGCACCCGGGCCGCCCGCGACCACCACGGACTCGGGTCCGTTGACAGCGCTCACGTGCAGGTCCGGTACGGTGCTGACCATGCGTTCGGCCTCCTCGGCCGAAATCCCCAGCGCAGCCGTTCCGGTACCGGCCGACAGCGATGTGACGGCACGGCCGCGCAGCGCCACCACACGCGCGGCCTCCTCCAGGGACAGGGCTCCGGCGACGCAGGCCGCGGCCGGTTCGCCCTGGGCGTCTCCGACGACGGCGCCGGGCTCGACCCCCAGGGCCTCCCACACCCGGGCCAGCGAGACCATGACGGCCCACATCACCGGCTGTACGACATCGGCGCTGGCGCTCTCCCCTCGGAGGGAGGGAGCACCGGACTCGCCCCGCAGGACGGCCGAGACGGACCAGTCCGTGTAGGGCTCCAGGGCCCGCTCACAGGAGCGCAGCCGCCGGGTGAACACCTCCGCCAGAAGGCCCTCGCCGTCCAGCAGGTCCCGGGCCATCCCCTCCCACTGTCCGTCCTGACCGGAGAAGACCATGACGGCGCCGGACGTGCCGCTGCCCGCGCCGGTGCGCCCCTCCAGACGGACCGACTCCAGGTCCTGGCTCTCGTCACCGGGAGCGAACACCACGGCCCGGTGCTCGAAGACGTCCCGGGTGGTGACCAGGGAGAGGCCGATGTCGCGCGCGTCGACTCCGGGGTGGGCGCTCACGTGGGCGTGCAGAGCCGAGGCCTGGGCCCGCAGCGCCTCGGCGGAACGGGCGGACAGGACCCAGGGGACGGGATCCTGGGAGCGCACCGCGACCGGCTCGCGTGCGGCGCGGTCCGCCGCCGGGGCCGGGCCGAGGACCAGGTGGCAGTTGGTGCCGCCCATGCCGAAGGAGGAGACCCCCGCCAGGGGGGCGTGTCGCGGCCAGGGTTCGCGCCGGGTCTGCACTGACAGCCCCCAGCCGTCCAGGTCGATCCGGGGGTTGGGCTCGGCGTAGTTCAGGTTGCGCGGTATCAGCTGGTGTTCCAGGCTGAGCACGGTTTTGAGCAGGCCCACGATGCCCGCGGCGCCCTCCAGGTGGCCGATGTTGGTCTTGACCGAACCCACCCGCAGGGGTTCGCGTCCGCCCCGGCCGAAGACCCCGCCGAGAGCCGCCGCCTCCACCGGGTCGCCGACGGGTGTGCCCGTCCCGTGCAGTTCGACGTAGGCGACCTGGTCGGTGTCCTTGCCCGCGTCGGCGTAGGCGCGGCGGATGACCTCTTCCTGGCCTTCCACGGTGGGACGGGTGAGGAGGTCCCCGGGGCTGGAGTGGCCCACGGCGCCCCCGTGCAGGACGGCGTGGATCCTATCGCCGTCGGCCAGCGCCCCGGCCAGCGTTTTGAGCACGACCAGCACGCCGCCCTCACCCCGGACGTAACCGTTGGCGCGGGAGTCGAAGGTGTGGCAGCGCGCGTCCGGCGAGAGCCCGCCGAAACGTGCCACGCTCTCCGTGCTCTCGGGGACCAGGACGAGGTTGACCCCGCCGGCCAGGGCGGCTTCGGACTCGCCCCGGCGCAGGCTTTCCATGGCCATCTGCACACTGACCAGGGAGGAGGACTGCCCGGAGTCGACGGTGAGGCTGGGGCCGCGCAGACCCAGGGTGTGGGAGAGGCGGTTGGCGATCATGCCCCGGTGGGTGCCGGTGAGGGTGTGGTGGCCGATCGGCCCGAGTCCCCCGCGGTCGTGGACCAGGGCGTAGTCGGAGCCGATCGCTCCGACGAACACCCCCGTCCGGGTGCCCCGCAGGGTGCGGGGGCCACCCGTGCGCTCTCCACCGCCTCCCAGCCCAGTTCGAGCACGAGGCGCTGCTGAGGGTCCATCGCCAGGGCTTCGCGAGGCGAGATCCCGAAGAAGGCGGCGTCGAAGCACTCGGCCCCGTCGAGGTAGCCGCCCCAGTTCCGGTCCCGCTGCCCCGTGGGCCCGCCCAGTCTCGCGGGGGGCGGCGTGACGGCCTCCCGTCCCTCGCGCAGGAGCTGCCAGAACTCTTCGGGTGTCCGGGCCCCGGGGAGGCGGCAGGAGATCCCGACCACGGCCACGGGCTCCCAGTGGCCTGGGGCTGAGGCTCCGACCGGCTCACCACTCACAATCGTTGCCTTTCACTGTCAACCGCACGCTTCGGTCCGAACCCCATACTGTCCGACTCATTGTCGGCACGGATCACCGCATCCGTGCATTTGCACGGGATGCATGAACCTTTGCAGGTCAGGAACGGTTCAACCGAGGCGGGGGGAGCTTTCACCCGTTCCCGACCAGGGGGTGACCGCACACCCCATGAACGGCCATTTGGGACTAACAGCCACCAACCCGAATAAGCGTAGCCCTAGCTCACAACGCCTGACAACGAACGAAGCTATTTCGGACAATATATTCGGACAGCATGCGGCAAGGAACTACACGGCAGACGGGAGAAGACGACAAAGGACCCGACACCCACAGGGGCGTCGGGTCCCTCACTCCGCCGGGCCGGGACCGCCGCACCGGCGGCCTCGGCGGCGCGGTCAGTCGCCGTTCCTGGCCTTGACCTCGTCGATGTACTTCTGGGCGGCCTCGGGGTCGAACAGCCAGTTCTTGTAGTCGGAGGGGAGGTCCCACCCCTGAATCCAACGGTCGCTGATCTCCCGGTACTGCGAGGCCGCGCCCATGACGTTCTCCAGATGGGCGGGCAGATCCTGTTCCCACATGGTGGAAGCGAACTCGGCCCACGCCTGGTTGTCCTGGCCGAATTCCCAGAACCGGTCGAACGCGCTGACCATGAAATCCTCGCTGAACGGCTGGTCGCCGTGCGCGACGATACTGTCCAGGTAAGCCTCAGCGCACCGGGTGGAGTTGTTCCAGCTCTGCCCGACGAAGGGGTCCATGGTGACCACCACGTCGGCCATGCCCAGGACCTTCCCTCCCGAGGGAAGGGTGCCCACCGGGTTGCGCACCTGCGGGGTCAGGTCCTCCACCAGCGTGCTGCGGCCGTCGACCAGTTCGGCGTCCCGTACCCGCTCGAAGAAAGCGGGGGCGTACTTGCGGGTGAGGTCCTTCATCCTGCGCAGCTGCTCCTGCGGGCCCGGCCGGTCGGGCCAGGCGTCCATCGGGCTGCCCTTCTTGTCGACCATGAGCAGGCTGTGGCAGGGCCCCTCCTGGCTCAGGATCGGGATGAAGATGATGTTCCCGGCCTCTTGTGTGATGGCCGCCCACCCGATGTTCTCCGACTCCTCGGGGTCGGGCCACACGTCGTAGATGTAGGCCTGCGCCAGCGAGCGCGGCCGCGCACCGCTGAACCGGCTGCTGTCGTGGTCGAAGAGCTGCCCCAGTTCTCCGTGACCGACCGCGACGATGATCAGGTCGAACATCCGGGAGAAGTAGTCCAGGTCGGAGACGGTGACACCGTGGATCACCACCTTGCCGCCACGGTCCTCGAAGGACTCCAACCAGTCAGCCATCTTCACCCGTCGGTCCACCGAGACCGTGTAGCCGTTGCCCGGGTGCGAGCTTCCGGTGAGAGACGTGACCTTCTCACCGCCCACGTACATGAAGAGCTTCTGCTCACGGATCTGGGGCGACAGTGCGCTCCAGAAGTCGAGGTCGAACTTGCGCTCGTACTCCAGGGCGGTGGGCAGGGTGAACTGGGAGATGGAGGGTTTCCCGGTCCTGATCTCCGTCGAGGACTGCCCCGTGATCACCGTGACGTCGTAGCCATGGGTCAGGAGCCCGTGGGCCAGGTGCAGGCCGGCGTGGCCCGCGCCGACGATAAGGATCTTGCGCATTGTGTCGCTAACTTTCCTGGGGAATCTACGGGGCCGTGGGGAGACCAGGGGGTCCAAGGGCTCCCCGCCCGTCAGGCGACGGGCTCGCTCGCTCGGTTGTGCTCGAGCGCGTACCGCAGCAGCGTCTTGAGCACGTCGCCGCCGGACGTCCTGTGCCTGGCGTCGAAATCGATGATCGGGACCTCGGGGCTGACCTCCAGGGCCTCGCGGACCTGCTCGGAGGTGTAGTCCAGACGTCCCTCGAACTTGTTGAGCGCCACGATGTAGGGGATGCGCTTGTTCGTCTCGAAGTAGTCGACGGCGTCGAAGGAGTCCGCGAGCCTCCTGCAGTCGACCACGACGACGGCGCCCACGGCACCCCGGACGAGATCGTCCCACATGAACCAGAACCGCGCCTGGCCCGGTGTGCCGAACATGTACATGACCAGTTCGTCGTCGATGGTGATGCGACCGAAGTCCATCGCGACGGTGGTCGTCGTCTTGTCGGGTGTGACCGAGGTGTCGTCGTGCCCGACACTGGCCTCGGTCATGATCGCTTCGGTAGTGACCGGCGGAATCTCCGACACCGAGCTCACCAAGGTCGTCTTGCCGGCACCGAAGCCGCCGGCGATGACGATCTTGCTCGACATCTTCTTGCGATTCGACCTGCTGTCACTGGAAAAGTCGTTCGAGACCACGAAGAGCCCTCTCCAGAACCTGGTTTTCGGACGGACTGCTGCCGGTGATGGTCGGGTGGATGTACACCAGGTCCTGCTCAGCCAGGTCACTGATCAGGACCTGGGTGACACCCAGGGGGATGTTCAACTCAGCCGACACCTCGGCGAGAGACCGCGTCTCCCGGCACAGTTTGTAAATACTGATCGACTCCGGCATGAGGGTGCCAGGAGGGTCCTGCCCGGGCTCGGACGTCGAGACCAGGGTCTGCACCATCAGCGGATGCCGTGACCGCGTCCGCCCACCTGTGAAGGTGAACGGGCGAACACGGTTACTCCTTCGCCTGCGGAAGCTCATAGCCGCGGCAACCTCATTCCTGCCGAACCGTTACGGGTCACCGTCGTCAGTTCTGGATGACCTCGCGCAGCTGCGAGCGCAACTGCGGCGTGAGCACGTGGGCGACGTTGTCCACGAGCTTGGCCATCTGGAAACCGACGATCTTCAGCTCCGTACCGGGTGCGGTGAGCACCGCCATACAGGAACCGTCACTGATGGCCATGATGAAGAGGTGGCCGTGGTTGAAGCGGACGAGCAACTGCTCGCACTCGCCCCGCTGGAACAGGCCGGCCCCGCCGACCGCCAGGCTGTGGAGGCCGCTGGCGATCGCCGCGAGCTGCTCGGCGTGCTCCTCGGGGAAGTCGCTCGAGTGGGTCAGGACCAGGCCGTCGGAGGAGACCACCACGGCGTGCTCGACACCGCGCACGTCCCGGACGAACCGGTCGATGAGCCACGAGAAGTTCTCAACGCTGTCGTTCGTGGATTCAGTCATGCTTGTGCTCTACCTGCCTCGGCCGAGTGTCGTTTTCGCTGGGGGTTCTGGGGTGTGTGGGCCCGCGCCGGGTGCGTGGGCCGACTGGTCGGGGGGTCATTCCTTGTCATCCCCGAGGTCCTCACCGTCGAGGGCGGCGCGTTCCCCGTCGAGGAAGTCGCCGAGCTCGTCGCGGATCTGCTCCGCCCGGGCCTCGCCGGTGAGCTTGGGCGGGGTGTCCTCCCGGCCCTTCGGCGGAGGCGGCGGGTTATCCGAGAGCGCACCGGGGTGCGGCATCATCCGCAGCGGCGACCCGTGCGGGGTGGCACTGCGCCGGGGGAGGCCGGCGGAGGTCACCGACGAGTTCCCGCTGGCGGACGAGGCGGGCTTGGCACCGTTGGAGCCGTTGCCTCCCTTGCCGTTGACGGGCTGCTGCGGGATCGGTCCGGTCGGTGTCACGGGAGCGCTCACGCTGGGAATCGTGGAGGTTCGGGTCTGTCCGGGCTGCCGGGGCGTGGCCACCCGCAGGAGCCCCTTGGGGACGATCGTGTAGGCGCTGACCCCGCGGAAGGAGCGGGACTCCAGGCGGGTCTCCAGACCGTGCTTCTGCGCGATCCTGCTGGCCACGTACAGGCCCATGTGCCGGGGTACCTCGTCGTCCAGGACCGGCTCCCCGTCCAGGCGGCTGTTGAGCTCCGCCAGCTGGGTCTCGGGGATGCCCACGCCCTCGTCCTCGACGACGACCATCAGGCGTCCGTCCTCCAGCTCCTGCGCGCTGATCACCACCTGTGAGTGCTCGGGCGAGTTCGCGGTGGCGTTGTCCAACAGCTCGGCCAGGAGGTGGCTGATGTCGTCGGCGGCCAGACCGGTGATGGAGGTCTGCGGGAGCTTGCCCAGGCTGACCCTGGGGTAGTCCTTGATCTCCGAGGTCGCGGCACGGGCGACGTCGAGCAGGGGGACGATCTCGTCGTGGGCGTCGGACTCGCCGCCGTCGTGCCCGGTCAGCACCAGGAAGTTCTCCCCGTTGCGTCGCATACGGGTCGCGAAGTTGTCGATCTGGAAGAGCTTGTCGAGGAGGTCGGGGTCCTGGGCGTCGGTCTCCAGTGCCTCGACCATCTCCAGCAGCGCGTCGACCAGGGACAGGTCGCGCATGGCCAGACCGGCGAGTGCCTCGTTGAGGAGGTCGCCCGACGAGTCGTTCGGGGACTCGGCGGCCGCGGCGTCGGCGGTCGAGGCGGTCCGGGAGGCGGCCGCGCCGTCCTCGGCGGCCGGGTCCGCGGCCCCGGCCCGGGAGGCGCTCTCCGGCTTCGCCTCGGCCCCGTTCCGGTCCGACCCGTCCGCCTGCTCCGCCGGGCCCTCCTCCCGGGCCCGGTCCTGATCCTCGGCGGCCTCGGTCTCGGCCTCGGACCTGGGGAGCGCCTTGTCCTGGCCCACCTCCCGGGGAGGGGACGGTTCGGCGCGTTCGGCGAACAGCGTGGCGGCCGACTCGGCGCTGACGATCTGCGGCTGCTGCCCGGCGGTGAGCACGATGACGTGCTGCACGGGCTGCCCGTAGGGGTTGAACTGGCCGTAGGGGGCGAACTGGCCCGGGTAGACCACCGGCTGGCCCGGGTAGACGTAGCCGGGCGGCTGGTAGGGCGGCGGGTAGGCGCTCTGGTACGGCAGCGGCTGGGGGTGCGGCGGGTAGGGCGCCGGGTAGTGCGGCGCGGGCTGCGGCGGCACCGGGTGGTCGGCCCGCGGGTACCCCGGGTGGGGCGCGGGCGGGGCGTGGCCCTCCTGGTACGGCCACTGGTAGCCGTGCGGCGGCTGCGGGGCCGCGGGCTGGCCCTGGTGCCCGTACTGCCCCTGGTAACCCTGGTAGCCCTGTTGGCCCTGCGGTTCGGGGTAGCCGGGGTGCCCCTGGTAGCCGTACTGGTCCGGGTGGCCCTGCGGCTCCCGGTAGCCGTTGTGGGGCTGGGGCCCCTGCGGAGCGTGGCCGTAGGCGGGCCCGGTGTTGCGGCCCCGCTCCGCTCCCCGGGGGGCGTCGGGCGAGGTGCGCGGCGGCTCGTACGGTGCCTGCGGCCGTTCCTCGTACCCCTGGTGGGCGTGGTCCCCCTGGGGAGGCGTCCACTGCCGCTGGGGCGCCGCGGGCTCGGCCGCGGGCCACTGGGGTTCGGGCTGCTGGGGTTCGGGCTGCCGGGCCTCGGGCCGCCGGGGTTCGCGAACCGCGTCCTGCCCCGGTGCGGACCGTTGGCGGGGAGCGGGGTCGGGGGCCGTGGAGGCCGTCGGGGACACAGGGGCCTCGGGCCGCTCTGTGTGCTCTGGAGGTGTGGGGGTGTCGGTCATGGTGTCCGTGGTGGCGGGGATGTGCGGGCTGCGCGGTTCGGGCTCGTGGAGTCCGACGCCGCGCCACTGGCCGACCGGGTTGGCGCCGGTGTCGACATCGTCGACGTCGACGCTCCGGGTCGTGTAGGGGTTGGGAACGCTCACCCGGGGTGTGGGACGGTAGCCGTTCTCGGCGGACGCGGAGAAGGGTCCGGTGGGGGGCTCCGTCGCGGATGTCTCCTCGCCGTCCGACGTCCGGTCGGGGTCCTGCGAGTGCGGATGCACGGGCTGATGCACGGGATGTCCTTGCTCGGTCTCCGGTGACGGGGGTTCCTGGGACTTGACCATCCGGGAGATGGCCCGGCGGAACCTTCCTTCACGCCTGGCTCCACGCCCATCCTCCGTCGACATCATCTTGGCCAGGGGGTTGTCATCGCGCTCGTGCGGTGACTGCGCCTGTGCCACAATCTCGTCTCCTCGAATCAGGTGGGCGGATTGGCGGTGGCCCCGCACCACCGCCCTGACCAGGGAGGAAGTCACTCCGGGGCCCCGTCGGGGCACTGGTGCGACCAGGCGTCCCGAACGCCGGGGGAACGCCTCGACCGTTTTCGGGGCAGCGGGAACAGGTGTGGCGGACCTTCAGCGTGATCGTCGGAGAGCGCCCGATCA
This sequence comes from Nocardiopsis terrae, assembly GCF_014651695.1. Taxonomy (GTDB): domain Bacteria; phylum Actinomycetota; class Actinomycetes; order Streptosporangiales; family Streptosporangiaceae; genus Nocardiopsis; species Nocardiopsis terrae. Next base: position 114,434 of record NZ_BMXJ01000008.1, on the reverse strand, counting down.
GGCGGACATGTGTCCGTGCTCCACACAATTCCTGTTCTTCCACCGAGAACCGTCGTTCGGTTCGTCAGACTAACAAAGGACGACCAGCTTGACAGAAGAATCGAAGAAGGACCGGAAAAGCATCGGACGGCACCCTTGCGACGTGCACAAACAACGAAAAATAAGCTCTTCGACCAGAAGGAGAACCGGGTATTTTGTGGTATTTTGTCTGATTCTTGCCGGGTGTCACCAGAATCACTTCACCGGCCGCTTCGGCGACACCCGGCGCCCGGACCCGCCTAGAGGTCGATTCCGACCTGACCCGGGGCGGCGTTGACCAGGGCCGCCATATTGCCCGGGGGCTGCTTGTTCTCGTGCAGCAGCTGGTGGGCCTCACCGATCTCGTCGAAGGACACCGTCCTCGTCACACACGGGTCGAGCTGGCCGCCCTCGACCAGGTCGATGACCATGCGGCACTGCGCGGGCGAGGCGAAGTGCGAACCCTGGAGGCGCTTGAGCCGCATCCACAGGAAACGAAGGTCCACGTCGGCCTGGAAGCCCGAGGTGGCCCCGCAGGTCACCACCATTCCCGAGTTGTCGCACAGGTAGAGCGAGGTCGGCAGGGTGTCGGCCCCGGTGTGCTCGAAGACGATCCTGGGCGAGCGCCGCTCACCCAACGCCTCCCAGAACTTCTTCCCGAACGCCCTGGCCCCGCGCATCCAGGCGGCGAAGGCCTGGGCGTCGCTCTCGTCGGGCACCCGGCCCCAGTGGTCGAACTCGGTGCGCAGGATCGTGCCGACCGCGCCGAGTTCACGGCACAGTTCGGCCTTCTTCGGGGTGGAGACCACGGCGACCGGCCTGCCGCCCACCTGACGGGCGAGCTGGATCGCCGAGGTGCCCAGCCCGCCCGCGCCGCCCCAGATCAGCACCGGATCGCCGGGGCGCACGACGTTGGGCTCCCAGCCGAAGAGCTGCCGGTAGGAGGTGGCGGCGCTGGCCAGGAAACCGCCCGCCACGTCCCAGGGCATCCGCTCCGGCTTGCGGTGGCACTGGACGTCCTGCACCAGGGTGAACTGGCCGAAGGAGCCGTAGTTGTGCTCGTAGCCCCACACCCGCATGCTCTTCGAGGCGATGGGGTCGCCGCCCATCCGGATGTCGTCCGAGCTCTCGTCCCACTGCCCTGAGGCGAGGATGACGTGGTCGCCGACCTCGACACCGCGCACGCCCTCACCCACGGCCCAGACCACCCCGGAGCCGTCCGAGCCGCCGATGTGGTACTCGTCGGTCGCCCCCGCCTTCTCCCGGGCGGCGATCACGTCGGCCGGGTGCCCCTTGGCCGCCCAGACGTTGTTGTAGTTGATGCCCGCGGCCATCGTGTACACGAGGACGTGGCCGGGCCTGAGCTCGGGCACCGGAACGACCTCGCGGGCGAAGGCCTCGCGGGGCGTGCCGTAGCGCTCCCTCCGGATGGTGAAGGCGTGCATCCGCGCGGGCACGTGGCCCAGGGGCGGAACCTCTCCGAGTTCGTACAGGTCCTTGGGCATGGCGCACCAGTCCTTTCGAGGGCCGGGAACAGGGGGGCGGGGGTCGGGGGGTCGGAGCGGACAGGGGTACGAGCGGACGCGTGTGCCGGTGCACGCGCCGACGCCGGTGCCGACGGTCAGGCGGATGCACGTGCGACCCGGGCGCCGGGGGAACGGACCCGGAAAGCACAGGGACTCCGACCGGATCCCCCCGGGAACGACGGACAGCGCTGGCACGTCGTGGGGGGCGGACGATCGGGAGACTACATTCCCCGGCCCCGAACGCGCACAAACGGACCGCAGGGGGATGAAGTCGAGCATGCCCGTAATGTCCCGGGCACAGGTACGGGGCGGGGCCCGAAGGCACCCGCCCCGCCGCCACCGCCCCTCCCCCGGGTCTCCCCGGCCGTCCGTCGGGAGGGACCGCGGCGTCCGTCGGGACGACCTGCCCGGTGGACGCTCCCGGGTGTCAGTCCTCGACCGGGGACAGCTCACCCTGGATCAGCGCGAGGATGATGTGGTTGTCCTGGTACTGCTCGTTCTGCGAGGTGGGGGTGTCGGTGGGGAACTCCTCGACCCGCACCCCCTCGACCGCCGGGGCGAGGTACTTGTAGGTCCAGATCGGGATGCGCGGCAGCAGTTCGTTGAAGACGATCGACATCGTCTTCAACGCCTCCAACTGCTCCTCCTCGGTCTCGGCCCGCCTGGCGACGTCCACCAGCTCCGCCAGGTCCACCTCCCCCTGGGAGGGGCTCTCCACCTGGAGGTCGAACCCCTGGCCCGGAGAGTCCTCGGTGCCCGCGTTCTCCGTCATGAAGTTCATCTCGAAGGCGCCCCAGTAGTCGGGCTGCTCCGGGTTCCCCCAGTGGCGGACGGCGACCTCGAAGTCACCGGCGCCCCAGATGCCCCACGGGTTGTCCTGGGGGACGTTGCGCGCCACGGTCCTGATGCCGAAGTCGTTCCAGGCCTCCTCGACCTGGGTGGCGGTCAGCTCGAAGTCACCCCATCCGGCGACGCCGATGACCTCGAAGCTGGCCTCGTCACCGTCGGGGAGGTACCACTTTCCGTCCTCCTTGGTCCAGCCGGCCTCCTCCAGCAGCTCCGCGGCCCTGTCCTGGTCCTGGTCGAAGGTCTCGAAACCCTCGAGCTCCTGCGCGGTGAAGATCTCCTCGGCCTGGCGGTCGGCCAGCCCCGCGTAGTGCGTGACCCGGGTGTAGGCCTCACCGCGGGCCACCTGGCCGATCTGGTCCCCGTCGAGGACGTAGGCGAGCGCCTTGCGCACCCGCACGTCCTGGACCTCCGGCTTGGCCCTGTGGTTGAACATGATGCCGCAGCCGTCGTAACCGGCGTGCTCGATCCAGCGGAAGCCCTCCACGCTCTGGAAGGCCTGCTGGTCGGCGGCGGAGGGTGCCAGGGTGGAGTAGTCGATCTCGCCCTGCTGTACGAGCAGGGCCGACTGGCGGTTGTCGCCCTTGTGGATGACGACCTCGTCGAACTTGACCTCGGTGCCCTGGTAGCCGTCCTCGTTGCGCACCAGCGTGATCCGCGCGTCCGACATCTGCGCCTCGTCGAACCGGTAAGGACCGCTGCAGATGATCGAGTCCGGGTTGAACTCGATGAACTCGGCGTTCCACTCGAGGTGCTCGTCGTCGCCCTGACGGACCCCGTCGTTGACCATCTCCAGCGCACGCTCACCGAAACCGTCGTAGGTGATCTTGGAGACGATGCGGTGTTTGAGAATGCTGCGCTCGATGTTGGGGAACGGGTCCTCGAAGCCCAGGCGAACACTCAGCTCGTCGAGTTTCTCCAGGTCCTGAACCTGGGGAAAGCCGGTACCCCAGGACGGTGCCTCCAGGACGCGCATCGCGTAGCTGCGGACCATGTCGTCGGCGTTGAGATCGCTGCCGTCGCTCCACTTCAGGTCCGGACGCAGGGACACCACGAGGTTGTCGCCGTCCCACTCGTGCCCTTCGAGCAGGAGGTAGTCCCACTCGTGGGTGCTCCAGTTGAAGACGGCGCCCGTGCACAGGAACAGGTCCTTGTAGACGGAGTTGAGCAGGAGCGCGCCGTCCTCGACGTGCACGTTGCGGGTCTGGGAGTCCAGGTCGAAGTCGAAGACCCCGGTGAACCGCGTGGTCCCGGAGTTCGCGCTGTCGCCGCCGGAGCAGGCGGACAGGACGCCGGCGCCCGCCGCGCCGACGGTGCTGAAGCCGACTGCCCTGAGCAGGCGCCGCCTGCTCAGATCCTGCAGGAGGGTGTTGCTCTGGGGGGTGGGGGTCATTCTTGACGCTTCCTTTCCAGGAGGAGGGCGAGCAGGCCGAGGACGAACACGAGCAGGCCGACACCGACGGTGAGGACGCTGATCGTGAACTCGGCCGTCCCGGGGGACGTGAACACGGCCGTGAGGGTGCAGGCGAGGGTGAGGAAGGCTCCGGTGAACAGGCCGAAGCGTCCGATGAGGGGCAACAGGTCACCTCACCCCCGGGTGAGGACGTGGCAGGCCAGCAGCCGGTCGTGGCTGCGGACCAGCGGGGGGCGCTCGGTGTCACAGCTGCCCTGGACGTAGCTCGGGCAGCGCGGGTGGAAGTCGCAGCCCGGCGGCAGGGCGGTGAGGTCGGGGATGTCGTCGCTGCGCAGCCGCACCCGCTCCCTGGTCCCGGCCAGGTCGGGGTCCGGTTCGCAGACCGCGGAGACGAGCGCCCTGGTGTAGGGGTGCTGGGGGTCGTTGACCACCTGCGGGGTGGGCCCGTGCTCCACGACCCTGCCGAGGTACATGACCGCGATCTCGCCCCGCCAGGCGAAGTACTTGGCCACGGCGAGGTCGTGGGTGATGAACAGGAAGCCCACGCCGAGTTCGTCGCGGAGCCTGCCGAGGGTGTTCAGGAGGCTGACCCGGATGGACACGTCCAGCATCGACGTGGACTCGTCGGCGATGATCACCTCGGGGTTCATCGCCAGGGCCCGGGCCACGGCGACGCGCTGGCGCTGGCCGCCGGACATCTGGTGGGGGTACTTGTCCAGGTAGTCCTCGGCCGGTGTGAGGTCGACGCGCTCCAGCAGTTCGGTGACCGCGCGACGGGCCTCGCGGCGGCCCCTGACCGCCCCGTGGCGGCGCAGACCGGCGGAGACCGTGGACAGGACGGTGCGCACCGGGTTCAGGGAGGCGTAGGGGTCCTGGTGGATGTACTGGACCGAGTGCCGGAATGCGGCCCGCTCCTTCCGGTCCATCTCCGCCACGTCCCTGCCGCGGAACAGCACGGACCCCGACGTGGGGCCGGCCAGCGCGGCCGCCATGCGGGCGGTGGTGGTCTTGCCGCAGCCGGACTCCCCGACCAGGCAGAGCACCTGGCCGCGGCGCACCTCCAGGTCGACCCCGGCGACGGCGGGGACGTCACCACGGGGGGTGTCGAAGACCTGTCGGACGCCTCTGAGGGCCAGCACCGGGGGTTCGTCGGGGCGGGGTTCGGCGTGGTCGGGGTTGGCGGTCCGGTCAGTCACGGAAGACCCCCTCGGCGTGGAGTTCGGTGTCGGTGGAGCGCAGGCAGGCCGCTGCGTGGCTCAGTCCCGCGTCGCGGGGTTCGAGTACTTCGAGCTCGGGTCGGGTGACGGTGCAGGCGTCGGCGGCGTGGGCGCAGCGGGGGGCGAAGGAGCAACCAGGGGGTAGGGCGTTGAGGCCGGGCGGGCCGCCGGGGAGAGACTCGGGCACGTGGAGGTCGCCCGCGACCGGCGGCACGGAGTTGATCAGCGCCGACGTGTAGGGGTGCCGGGGGCGGTGGAAGATGTCGCGGGTCGTGCCGGTCTCGATGAGCCGCCCCGCGTACATGGTGCCGACCCGGTCGGCGAGTTCGGCGGCGAGGCCGAGGTCGTGGGTGATGAAGACCATCGCGAAGCCCAGCTCCTCGCGGAGTTCGGTGAGGCGTTCCACGATGGAGCGCTGGGTGAGGATGTCCAGGGCCGTGGTGGGCTCGTCGAGGATCAGCAGTTGGGGTTCGAGCGCCAGGGCCAGGGCGATGAGGCTGCGCTGGCGCATACCGCCGGACAACTCGTGCGGGAAGCTGCCGAGCACCCGGGCCGGGTCGAGCCGGACGGTCTCCAGCAGTCGGGCGGAGCGTTCGAGGATCTCCCCGCGCGGGCGCCGCCCGCCGACCCGCTCGTGGGCGCGGAAGGTGTCGAGGAAGTGGTCCTCGATCCTGAGCACCGGGTTGAAGGCGTTCATGGCGCCCTGGAAGACCATGGCCGCCTCGTTCCAGCGGAAGCGGCGCAGTCTCTCCTTCTCCAGGGTGCGCACGTCGACGCGGGTGCCGTCCTTGCGGCGGAAGAGGATCTCGCCCCCGGAGACCACCCCGGTGCGCGGGAGCAGCCGGAGGAGTGCGAGGCCGAGGGTGGTCTTGCCGCATCCGGACTCGCCGACCAGTGCCATGGACTGTCCGGGGTACAGGTCGAAGGAGACGTCGTGGACGGCGGTGACCCGGCTCCTGCGTCCGGTGCGGTAGCCGACGTCGACTCCGCGTACGGACAGCAGGGCGCCGTCGGGGGCGTCCGGGGCGGCGGGGAGGTCGTTCACGGGGCTCACCTGTCCCGGAGTCGTGGGTTGAGGGCCTGTTCCAGGGAGCGGGTCATGGTGACCAGCCCGATCTGGAAGAGCATGATCATCACCATCGGGGCGACGAGGAAGGGAGCGGCCTGGGGCAGGAGGAAGGCGTTGTTGTCCCAGGCCTGCTGGATCATCAGCCCCCAGTTGTCCGCGGTGCTGGGCAGGAGGCCGAGCAGGTACATGCCGACGACCGCGTAGATGGCGTTGGTGATGGCGATGATGAAGTTGATGAAGATGTAGCCCGCCATGTTGGGCAGCACCTCGATGAGGAGGATGCGCGCGGTGCCCAGGTCCTGGAGGCGCGCGGCCTCGATGAACTCGCGTTCCTTCAGGGTGAGCACCTGCGCCCGGATCGACCGCATCAGGTAGGGCCAGGTGACCAGGCCGATGATGAAGGAGACGACCAGCGGGGAGGAGGTGCGGTAGAAGGAGGCGATGACCAGCATCAGGACGATGAAGGGGATGGTCATCGTGATGTCGGTCAGCTGGAGCAGGAAGTGGTCGACCCTTCCCCGGACGTAACCGGCGACCGCGCCGAGGACGACGGCGATGGCGACGGTGATGAGGGCGGCCGTGACTCCGACCCAGATGGGTTCTCGGCCGCCCAGGACGAGCTGGGTGAGGGTGTCCTTGCCCTCGTGGTTGGTTCCGAGCCAGTGCTCGGAGCTCATCGGACCCCAGATCCTGGTGACGTCCGTGGGGTTGTGGGGGTCGACGAACAGGGGGCCCACGAAGGAGAACAGCAGGACGCCGAGGACCAGGCAAAGCCCGACGAACCCGCTCGTGCTGCGGGTGATCCCCTGCCAGATGGAGCCCCAGACGCCCGCGGCGGGCGGGCTTGCTGTGGTGACGGCCATGCGTGCGTCCCCCTACTTCCGGATGCGCGGGTCGAGCCTGCTGTAGAGCAGGTCCGCGACGAGGTTGGCGATCACCACGCACGAGGTGATGATGATGAGCAGCCCCTGCAGGAGGGGGTAGTCGCGGTAGTTGACCGCGTCGAGCAGCAGACCGCCGACCCCCTTGTAGACCAGGACCTGTTCGACGAAGATCGCGCCGCCGACGAGGGTCCCGAAGGAGATCGCGATCTGGGCGACCAGCGGCAGGACGGCGTTGCGGCCGACGTAGGCGGTGGCGATGCGGCCGTCCCGGAGTCCGCGGGCCCGGGCGACGGTCACGTAGTCCTCGCTGAGCACCTCGGTGGTGGAGGCCTTCATGATGAGCATCCAGGTGCCGACGATGGCGAGCACGTAGGTGAGGATCGGCAGGGCCGCGTGGAAGAACGCGTCGCCGACGAACTCGGCGGTGAAGCCGGGTCGGACGCCGGGGCTGAGGGTGCCCCGGAGTTCGATCGGGTTGAACCAGCCCAGGTACATGCCGCCGCCGACGACGAGCACCATCGCGATGAGGTAGTTCGGGACGGCGCCCAGGACCGAGGCGAGGACGCTGAGGACGTGGTCGAGCAGCCTGTTGCGGCGGTAGGCCATGACCATGCCGAGGCTGAGTCCCAGGGCGATGGCGGCGAGGGTCCCGACACCGATGCTGAAGAGGGTCCAGGGGAGGTAGGCGCCGATGGCGTCAGTGACGCTGAAACCGGGGCGGTTGATGGTGTCGCCGAGGTCGAGGGTGAGGAGCCCGCGGATGAACTCCCACCACTGCTGGAGGAGGGGGGCGTCGGGGTCGTAGGCCAACGAGTTCATCGCGATGGCCCGGGCCTCGTTCATCGACATGCCGCCCTGGGTGAGGCGCCCCGCCATCACGTCGATGGGGTCGCCCGGCATCGCGCGGCCCAGGAAGAACGTCGCGTTGGCGACCACGAAGACCACGACGAGGGCCTTGCGGACCTTCACGAAGACGTAGTTGCGCCAGAGCCGCTTCAGAACGGTTCCCGGCTTCCGGGGGGTTGCGGGCCCGGTTTCACCGGTGTCCGGTGGCGGGGCGGCCGCGGTTTCGGTGGCCACGGGGCTCCTTCGAGCAGGGGGTGCGGCGGTGCTGTGGGGGACCATCTTTTTATTAGGAAACTTTCCTAATAAAACATCACGGTAGCCCCACCCCTGTGGCGCACACCACCCCCGTGACCAAACGGCGTCTTCTGCGCGACCCGATCGGCATCACGAAAAGAACAAAAAATGACAAAAACCCCATATGACCGAGTGATTCGTGGCCGAATCCGGCCGCATCCGCTGCAAGGGGCTGTCACCGCCTCCGCCACCGAGGGGTGCTTCGCTCCGCCGGGACACGACGACGGCCCGCGCCGTTCGATGGCGCGGGCCGTTCACGTTCCGCGGGTCGCCGGGGGCGGCGGTCCTAGAGGCCGGAGCCCTCCAGGGAACCGGTCGTCCGCTCGTCGAACTGACCGACGAGGCAGAGGTACTCGCGCTCGCCCGCCGCCCAGCCCTCCTCCATCGGGAAGAGCGTCTGCAGGTTCAGCACCGACTCCTCGGCGGGGATCCCGACGAAGGCCTCGAATGCCTCGTGGCAGCCCTCGTTGACCAGTGCGACGACCTCGTCCTCGCCCGGATAGTCGAGCCCGCTGTCCAACGAACCCCCGTGGTAGACCTCGAGGTCGTGCGGCTCCGAGCAGTCGATGATCGGCACGGTGCTGACGGAGTCGTCGTAGCCGACCTCCATCTCGTTCAGGCAGTCCCCCACGACCAGCACGTTGACGTCCTGGTCCTCGGGATCGACGGTCGGCTCCGGCGTCCCGGTCGGCTCGGGCTCCGGCGCCTGGGTGGGCTCCCCGGTCTCCGTCGGCTCCGGCTCCGCCACCGGGGAGGAATCGACGCCGTCATTGCTGAAGGCCGGCGGCAGCAGGGGCAGACCGCACGCCGAGAGGGACAGGGCGGCGCCGGCGGCCGCGGCCGTCAGGGCGATACGGCCGGGCAGGGGGTGGCGCGCTTCGGACAACATGACTGCTCCACTGGATCGTTGGTCGCACACCGACGCGGAAGAGGGGACCGGCGTCACCTATCCAGATGCGCCCGGGAGGGAGAAGGTTTCGTCCCGTCCGCGAACCGGCCCCGAAAGGGGGAACCGGTTCGCGAACGGGGGCGGGCCGGGCCGTCGGCCACGGGCCCGCCGCCGCCGAGCGGGTCAGCGGTTGGCGCCCTCCAGGCTTTCGCTGACGGGCTCGCCTTCGGTCAGGACGTAGCAGAGGATCTCGCGGTCGTCGAAGCGCTCCCAGGTCTGGGAGGTCGGCATGAGACCGCTGACGTAGAGCTCGGACTCCGCGTAGTCGATGCCGACGAACTCCTCGAAGGCGCTGCCGGTGCAGATCTCGTCCAGGGACGCCTCCAGGGACGCCTCCCCCGGGAAGTCACCCTCGGGGAGGTCCTCGGTGTGGAAGACCTCGGAGTCGTGCGGCTCGCTGCACTCGACCAGCGGAATGTCGCTCACCTCCCCCTCGGAGAAGGCGGTCTGGATCTCGCTCTCGTTGAAGCAGTCACCGACCGCGATCTCATGGACGTTGCCGGCCCCGAAGTAGGAGGTGAGCAGGCCGCAGGCGGAGAGGCTGACGACCGCGCCGGCTGCAAGGGCCGTGCGGAAGGCGGTGCGGACAGCGGGGGATGTGGGCATGAGGGTGCTCCGGATTTTCTTCGTGGTGGGGATCTCGCCGAGAGGAGTGGCGGACGTGAAAAGATTTCACCAGAAGATGTGCGATGTCAATCTGGTTTTGAACCATCACTAATGACTCATGAGTGAATACCCATTGTGATTGAACGAAGTCATAACAACATGTCTGACCTGGGAAACGCCACCGTCACAGGACCGAACTCCAAACGGGTTCACGTCATCGGGGACTGACCGGGAAAGCGGCGGGAAAGGGTACGGGCGAACCGGTTCCGTGGTTTTTCGGCAGCGGAAATCGGGGGCATCGGGATCCTCCCACGCCGCAACGACATTCGGGGGCGTGCGGACCGCGCACCGGCGCCGCCGGGGACGCCCGACCGGGGGGCGGGGGTGGTGGGACGCGAAAGACCCCGGCCGGTGGACGTGGCGTCCTCCGACCGGGGTCTCGTACTGTGCGCCATCAGGGACTCGAACCCCGGACCCGCTGATTAAGAGTCAGCTGCTCTGACCAACTGAGCTAATGGCGCCCGTCTCCGCCCGGACCCTGCGGTCCTTCGCGGCAACGGAGTTAACTCTACCGGAACTTCGGAGTGCCGGGAGCCATCACGGGCACGATGTGTGCCAGGACACGGGGCGTCCGGCCGCACACGCGAAAGACCCCGGCCGGTGGACGTGGCGTCCTCCGACCGGGGCCGTGTTCTGTGCGTCATCAGGGACTCGAACCCCGGACCCGCTGATTAAGAGTCAGCTGCTCTGACCAACTGAGCTAATGACGCCCGTCTCCGCCCGGACCCTGCGGTCCTTCGCGGCAACGGAGTTAACTCTAGCAGGACCGAAGGGTGGCCGCGAACAGGTTTCGGGGTCGGCCGGGGTCGGACCCGTCACACCGCGGCTCTCGCCTGAACCCGCACGTCACGCGAGGACTCGGGCGCCTAAAGGAAGGCGATGACCAGGGCGGCGATGATGGCGATGGCCAGAACGACACCGACGCCCGCCAGTGCCAGCGGCAGGATCGGGCGGCGCGGGGCCTCCTCGGGCTCGGGGTTTTCGTCGACGAAACGGCGGAAGTGCTGCGTGGTACCCGCCGGGTCCATGTTGGGATCGTTGTTCTGCGTCATGGCCTTGACACTAGCGACTCATCCGACCACTGAGCACCCCCCGAAGCAGATCCGGCGGATCTCCGAACCCTCCGTTGGGGCGAACGGGACCCGGATTTTCCGAAAACCCCTCGTTGCCGCCCTCCCCACCGGACGTACCGGCAGACGGGATCCCCTCCGAATGAAAGCCGACCGTAAGACCGGACCCGAAGACTCGGCCCGGGGCGGAGCCCGGTCGGTACTTCCCCGCGGCCGTGCCCTCCCCGGGCCCGGCGCGCGACACGGCTGCCCTCCGGGCCGCTGACCGTGCGCCGGGCCCGCCCCCGCCACCGTCCGGACCGGTCCGGACGCGCCGTGCGGGTACGCTCCGCCCACCTGCCCGGGGACTTTCTGAGCTGGGAGCACGCAGCGGGCCGGGGCACTTGCCGTGCGGACCGTCCCTTGAAATCCTTGATTCTCCCGGTTTTTCCCGTCAGTACGTTGACTCTGAACCACGACCGAAAGAAACTTTCCTCCATGGCGCATACTCCGAAGCCTTCTGGCGACCGTTCGAGCCGGGGTGATGCCTCCCAGTCACAGGTCCCCACGACGGTCCTCCGGATCCGGTCGTTGCTCCCCTCGCTGGCCCCCGCCGAGCAGCGGGTGGCGCAACGGGTCATCGACGACCCCGAACGGGCCGCTGCCTCCTCGATCACCCAGCTGGCCAAGGACTGCGCGACCTCCGAGGCCACGGTTATCCGGTTCTGCCGCACCATCGACTTCAGCGGCTACCGGGAACTGCGACTGGCGCTGGCCACCGAAGCCGGACAGGCCCGGGGCGCCCGTACCAACGCCCCCGAACTGGCCAGCGACATCAACCCCGACGACACCCTGGTGACCGTCGTCCAGAAGATCGCCTACACCGACGCACGCGCCGTGGAGGAGACCGGCGCCGCCATGGACGTGGAGGTCCTGCGTGCGGCCATCGACGCCATGTCGAACGCGCGGCGGATCGACGTGTACGGGGTGGGGGCGAGCGCGTTCGTGGGCGCCGACCTCCAGCAGAAGCTGCACCGGATCGGCCTGACGTCGTTCGCCTGGTCGGACGCGCACGTGATGCTGACGAGCGCGGCCCTGTTGGAGGAGGGCGACGTCGCGATCGGTATCTCGCACAGCGGCACCACCATCGACACCGTCCAGGCGCTGACCGAGGCGGGCCGCCGGGGCGCGCGGACGGTGGCGATCACCAACTTCCCCCGGTCACCGATCGGTTTCGCCGACCACGTACTCACCACCGCGGCGCGGGAGACCCTGTTCCGGTCGGGGGCCACGGCCTCCCGTCTGGCCCAGCTGACGGTGGTGGACTGCCTCTTCGTCGGGTTGGCGCAGATCCGCTACACGGACAGCCGGACAGCTCTGGAGACCACCTACGAGGCGGTGCGCGGTCTGCGGCTCAGCGACGACCGCAGACGCCGGCGGAGCGAGGCCCCCGCCGCCGATCCGGGACGCGGGGGCCCGGCAGCCCGCACCGACGGCAACGACGGCACCACCGGAAACGACGACTGACCCGCCACCCGCGTCGGTTCCGTGGTCCGCTCGTCCGGGCGCGGCCCGGTGCGGCCGAACGGAAGGACGAACACGGGTGCGGACCGGACAGGAGAGCGCAGTGCACGGCGGCAGGGAACAGAACCCACAGGACCGGGGACCGGGCAGCCGGGGCCCCGAGGACGGTGAAGCCGTGATCGTGCGGGCGCCCACCGAGGCCCGCAACCCCGACACCTACGACATCGACCTGCTCCCGGCCCTGGACGTCCTCCGGAAGATCAACGCCGCGGACGCCACCGTCGCGGCAGCCGTGGGCGCGGTGCTGCCGGAGTTGGCCCGTGCCGTGGAACTGGGGGTGGCCGCGTTGGAACGGGGGGCGTCCATCCACTACTTCGGAGCCGGCACCTCGGGGCGGATCGCGGCCCAGGACGCCGCGGAACTCCCCCCGACCTACGGTGTGCCCGCGGACTGGGTGGTGGCCCACCACGCCGGCGGCGGCGAAGCCCTGGCCCGGGCCGTGGAGGGGATCGAGGACGACTGGGAGTCGGGGCGGATCGACGCCGCGGGGGTGGCCCCCGGTTCGCTGGCGGTCGGCCTGGCCGCGAGCGGACGGACCCCCTACGTGGGCGGCGCCCTCGAGGCGGCCCGGGAGGGGTCGGCCGGCACGGTACTGATCAGCGCGAACCCCGATGCCCCGTTGGCCGCGGTCGCCGACGTGCACGTGGGTGTGTCCACGGGGGCCGAGGTGATCGCCGGTTCGACCCGGATGAAGGCGGGGACCGCGCAGAAGCTGCTGCTGAACGCGTTCTCGACCGCGGTGATGGTGCGCGTGGGGCGGACGTACTCGAACCTGATGGTGGGCGTGGACGCCAGCAACGGCAAGCTCCGCGGCCGGGTGGTCACCATCCTGGTCGAGGCCACCGGCTCGGAGGAACAGGCCTGTGCCGAGGCGCTGACGGCGGCCGGGGGAGACACCCGGGTGGCGTTGGTCTCGCTGTTGGCCGGGGTGGACGCCACGACCGCAGCGAGGGCGCTGGAGAAGGGCCGGGGCCGGGTGCGTGCGGCTCTGACCGAACTGGGGCTGCCCAGACGGGAGGCCCCGGGGCCCTGAGTCCCCGGGGCCGGTCGGCGGACGGTCAGCCGTCCAGGGCCGCGCCGATCAGCCCCAGGGGCGGCGAGCCGAGCTCCAGCAGGGCGCGGTGGAAGCGCGGCAGCGAGAAGCCGCTCCCCCACTGCTGCCGTGCACGTTCACGCAGCGCCAGGATCTCCAGCTTCCCCCAGGTGTAGCGCCCGTAGGTGGGGTCGAAGGTGGCCCGCTGCGCCTCGGCCACCGCCGCCGGCCCCTGGAGCGGGGTGTCCTCGGCGAAACGTGCCGCGCCCTCCTCCACCCTCATCCGTCCGGTGTGCATGCCGATGGCCACCGACAGCCGGGTGACGCGGATGAGGGCCTCGATCCACACCCCGATCTCGTAGTGGTCGGCGGTCCAGTCGGGATCGCCGACCCGTGCGGCCGCGTACTCCCCGAACCCCTCCTCCAGGCACATCTCCTCGGCGTAGTGCGCCCAGCCCTCGGCGAAGGTCATGGACTGCAGGGCGCGCCGGACCGGGCTCGGCGCCCGGCGCAGGGCACGCCCGTGCGAGTAGTGGCCGGGGGCGACCTCGTGGACGCTCACCGCCGGGAGGGTGGTGTGGCTGAACTGCTCCAGCCACTCCGAGGCCTCCTCCTCCGACAGCTCGGGAGCGGGCGGGGTGATGTAGTAGAACGACGGGGTGTCCCGCTCCCAGGGACCGGACCACACCATCATCGCGGTGGCCCAGCGCATGGCGGGCGGCGGCACGTCGACCCTGCACTCGCCGTCGCCGTAGGGCGCGAGTCGGCGCTCCTCGGTGAAGTCGACGGCGATCCCGGTCCACCGGCGGGCAGCGTCGAGGACCCCCTCGGTGTCAGGGTGCCGGCGGGTGAGTTCGCGGCTGAACTCCATCGGGTCGCGCCCGGGGGCGAGCCGCCCGGTGGCCTCGGCGAGCCTGGCCCGCAGGCGGTCGCGCTCGGCGTCGGCACGCGCGGCGAGGTCGGTGAGGTCGACCTCCACGGCCTCCCCGGTCCCCATCAGCAGGCTGAGCGCCTCAGCGCCCAGGCCGGCGTCCTCCGAGCCGTTCTCGACCGCCTCCGCCACATGCGCGACCAGCCTGGCGTGGGCCGTCAGGGCGTCGCGGCGCACGTCGTCGGGGAGGTCGCCCGGGAGGCCTTCGGCGACTCCGCGCACAGCACCGAGCAGGGAACGCGCGACGGGTGCGGAGAGCCGGTCCAGCGCGGCGACCGCGTTGTCGGCCAGGGCCGGCCAGAGCTTCAGGTGAGCGATCCGCGCGGCGTCGCGCTCGGCCCTGGGCGCGTACCCGCGTTCGTAGGAGGAGACGTCCATCTCACCGATGTGGTGGAGCGGGTTCCTCCGGTGCCACTCCAGCTCGCCCAGCTCGAAACGCAGCCCCGCCTCGGCGGCGCACAGGTGTGCCTCGTCGTGCGGGTCGTCCAGGGGTGCGCCGCCCAGGGCCTCCAGGCCGGTGCGCACGCCCTGCGGGGAGAGGTCGGCGGCCCTGCCGTCGTACTCGTGCATCCCCGCGCCCTCCCGCATGGCCCCGGGGGTCAGGTCGGCGATCGCCCGCAGTCGCGGGGGGAGTTCGTCATGGTGGTGTGCAGACATGCGGCGACCCTAACGTTCCCCGCGTCGGCGCACACCCGGCTCCTCCGGCGGTGCGGCCCCGCCGCGCGAGCCGCGTCCCCCGCTCCACCGCACGCGCGCCCGGGTTCCGGACCCCGACCGGAACCCGACCCGTTCCCCGGACGTCTCCCCCTTGTGACGACCTCCGAGAACCCCGCCGAAGAGCCCCGATCCGCCGTTCCCGGCCGAGCCCGGGAGCCCGGTCCCGTCTCGGGGCCCGGGTCCGCCCCCGCTCCACCGTCCTGGCGCCGACCGCTCGCCCTGATGGCCGCGGCGTTCACGGTGCTGGCGTGCGTGCCGTTCGTGTGGGTGCTGGTCTCCACCGACGGCCAGCGCCACACCGCGGGTTCGGTGCCCGACCGGCCCGTGGCCATCGTCCTGGGGGCGGGTGTGCGCCCCGACGGTCTGCCCAGCCACCTGTTGGCCCAGCGCCTGGAACTGGCGGTGGAACTGTACGAGGCGGGCAGCGTCCAGGCGGTTCTGGTGACCGGCGACAACGGTGTCGAGCACTACAACGAGACCGACGCCATGGCCGAGTACCTGGTCGGCCGGGGCGTCCCCGGGGACCGGGTGGTCGGCGACTACGCGGGCTTCTCCACCTGGGACTCGTGCGTGCGGGCCAGGGAGGTGTTCGGGGTGGAGGAGGCCACGGTGCTCACCCAGGACTTCCACCTGCCGCGTGCGGTGCGGCTGTGCCGGGCCGCGGGCATCGACACCGTCGGGGTGGGCGACTCCAGCCTGCGGGAGCGGAGGACCGCCACGGTCTACGGATGGGCCCGGGAGGTGCCCGCGGCGGTGGCGGCGCTGGGCACGGTCGTGTTCCGGCCCGACCCCGCGTTCCTCGGAGACTACGAGAGCGGTGTGGACGAGGCCCTGGCCGGGGCCGCCGAGGAGGCCGCCGGGGCCGAGGGCTCCGGACGCTCCTAGAGGCGTCCCCGACCACCGTGTTCCTGTCCGGCGCGGGTCGGCCCCGCCGTCAGCGGCCCCCGCCGAACAGGCGGCCGAGGAGACCGGTGGGCGCCTGCTGCTGGGGCTGCTGCCGCTGCGGTGCGGCGGCCTCGGTCTCCTCCCCGGTCTCGGTCTCGGGCTCCACACCGACCAGGGCGCAGAACTCCTCCGCGTTGTCCGGCAGTGCCCAGGCGCTCAGGGTCGCGGTGAACTCCTCGTCCTGCCATGCCGAGGCGGGCAGTTCCGCGATGGCCCACAGGACCTTCAGGGTCTCCTCGTCGTAGTCGGCCTGGGCGTGCTCCTCGACCGTGTATCCCCTGGACCGGGGGCCGAGGACGATCTCCAGGCCGGCCCCGGTGACCAGGGCGCGCGACTCCTCCTCGCCCTTGATCAGGCCGGGCAGGATGTCCAGGCGCAGGCGGCGGGCGCGGTCTCCGGCGCGGCCCAGCGCCAGGAACCCCAGGACCTGGGGCGAACGGTTGCCGCAGTGCGGCCACGACTCGTTGAACAGACCCTCGTAGCCCATGGAGGTGCCGCCGCCGCGGCCGATCCTGCGCAGCCCTTCGCGCGGGGTGTTCTCCCCGTGGATGAGGACCAGGGCCACCGAGGCGGCGAAGGAGTTGTAGAGGTTGCCGCCGGCCATCTGGTGGACCAGGCCGACGGTGGTGTCGACGTCGGAGGGGTCGGCGACCAGGCCGAGGGCGAACAGTTCGGCGGGCAGCGGCTCACCGCTGTCCAACCCCTGGGTCATCACCTCGCGCATCGAGGTGGGGGCCTTGGGCGCGGGGCGCAGGTCCTTGGCGAGCAGCACCTGGGAGGCGCCGGTGATCTCGGCGGAGATGCGCTCGGCGTCGCCGGGCAGGAAGCCCAGCAGGTAGCTGACCCACTCCCCCGCTCGGTCCAGGCCGCCGCGGTTGGCGCCGCCGTGGAGGAGGGTGACCAGGTCGGGGACCCGGGCGAGAACGGCCTCGTAGGTTTCCAGCTCGGCCCGCAGGAGTTCGGCGCCGTCGTCGGCCTCCATCACGGCGAGGCGGTTGCGCATCCGGTGGTGGTGCTGCTCGTCGGGCGCCTCCTCCATCCAGGTGCGGTACTGCGCCCGCACCTTCTCGGCGTCGTTGGAGATGGCCCAGGCCACCTCGTCACGCCACTGGTCGAGGTCCCGATGCTGGGGAAAACGGTCCTCGGCGTGCGCGCTGACCAGCTCCAGCAGGAGGCTGAGGGGACGCCAGCGGTCGGCGGGCTGGGTGGCCTCGTCGGTGGCGATGTCGACCAGCCGGTCCACGGCCCTGGGGGCGGCCCGGTGTCCGGGGGCGGGGAAGTGGATGATGTCGTGGAGGTCGGACAGGGCGCTGTCGCTGGTCGCGACCTGTTCGAGCAACTCGGGGATGCGCTCGCCGCCCTCGGGCGCCAGGGCGGCCCAGTCCACGTTCTCCGTGTTGTCGTGTGCTTCGTTTCCCGTGGTCGCGTTCATGCGCCCGATTATCCCGGCTCAGGGGTTCTACGCGAATCGGCTCCGGCGTCGTGCTTCTCACCGGGTCCAGGGGAATCCTCCGCCGTGTTTCGCCCCGGCTGCCTGCGGGTTCTCGTGCGGTGACTGAATGCGATGACGCTTCTGTGCCAAGCGGCAGGCTGGCGGACCTCCCCGGCCGAGGTACTCGATTGCTCGATCAGCGACCATCGCCAGGTACACCACCTCCACCAGATACCGCTTCAACGCCCGATACGTACCCTCCTGCCCTTGGCCCTCTGGCACGCACGAACTCCCCCCGCCGACCCGGACCACTGGACCTGAACCACGGTGATCTTGCTACCAGGGGCAACTTCGGCGCCGAAATCGCCCCTGGTAGCAAGATCACCGCAAGAAGGGACGGGCCCGGTGCACCCCTGCGGTCACCGCCCTAGGCGTCCTTGTCGGTGAGCTCCCCGTTCGCGGGTGCGGGGCGCAGGACGGCGTCGCGCAGGGCCTTCGCGGCCGCTCCGAGTTCCCGTGCGTAGCCGATGAGGGTGGACCGGCGGCGGGAGCCGAGACTGGGGTCGCCCACCCCGACGGCGTCGATCCCGGCGGCCCGGGCCAGGGAGACGGTGCGGGGCAGGTGGAAGGACTGGGTGACCATGGTCGCCGCGTCGACCCCGTAGAGCTCCCGGACCCGTACGCAGGTGTCCCAGGTGCGGTACCCGTGCGGATCGGCCGTCACCAGTTCGGCGGGGACGCCCTGTTCCACCAGGTAGTCGGTCATGGTGTCGGTCTCGCGGCGGGAGACCTCGCGGTTGTCGCCGGAGACCAGGACCCGGTCGACCTTCCCGGCCGCCACTAGCCGAACGGCCAGGTCCAGGCGGCGGGCGAGCAGCGGGGAGGGCCCGTCGGACCAGGCCGCGGCGCCGAGCACCACGGCGACCGGCCGGTGCGGGACGGTGTCGACGGTGCCGCGCCGGCCCGTGCTGGCGAGGTAGGTCCAGGCGAAGGGGCCGAGCCCGAGAGCGCACGCCCCAGCGCCGACCGCCGCGATCCACATACCCACTGCCCCGTGACCTCCCGCTCTCCGCGCGGCCCCTGCCGCGCCCCACCATCATGGCGCACGGGGGGATCCCTCGGTCCGGTCCGTCACGGTCGTCCCGGAGTGCGGGAGGCGCACCCGCCCCGCAGGGGTCGGTCGTCCGTGCGGAGGTGACGGGGTCAGCCGAAGAGGTCGGCCCACCCGCCCTGCTTCTTGTGCCGCACCCGGAGGGTGCCGCCCTGGCTCTTGCCGGTGATGACGAAGTGCGGCGCGTCCGAGCGTCGGATGGAGTCGACGTCGGAGCGCAGGCTGCCGAACCAGGAGGAGTCGACGTCGACCTCGGCGGTGGCGCCCTCGGGCAGGATCAGGTCGGCGCTGCCCCAGGAGGTGTCCAGCCAGACCTCCACGACGGGGGTGGTGAGCCGGGCCCGGCGGAAGTCGAGTTTGGTGTTGTTGAAGCGGGCGTCGACCTCGACCCGGTGGGGGACGGTCCACTCCCCCTTGCGCACGACGGGGTTGCCCTGGGCCTTGAGGACCAGCGGCTGTCCGCCCGCGAGGGGGCCGGCGCCGAAGGCCGGGAGCGCGGCGCCCGCGGCTGGTCCGGCGGTCTCGGGGCCGCCGAGGCCGTTCGCCCCGGTGGGGAGGTCGAACACGATGGGTTCGAGGTCGGCGTAGGTCTTGGCGGCGTAGACCGCGCTGAGGCGTTCGTCCAGTTCGTCGAGGTCCAGGCGCCCCTCGCCCGCGGCCTCGCGCAGGATCTCGGCGACCTGGTCGCGTTCGGCGTCCGAGATACGCATGCGGCTCTTGTCGTTGGGGGACACGTGCTCGGCCCGCTCCTTCCACCCGGTTTGTCGCGTCCAACGTTAGAGCATGGTTCGCGCGCGCGGGGAGCCGCGAGCCCGGCGGAGCGGTCGGTGCCCGGGGGCGGTTCTGTCACAGCCGTGGGGCAGGATGCGGGAAAGGTCGGCCGGAGTCCCCGCTTTGGACGGTACCGGGACTGGGTACCGCTTCTCTAGGGTGGTTGAGGACTCTGCCGGGGTAGGACGGACCCCGGCAGAGTCCTGAACCACGCGTGCTGCTTCCCCCGGGTGCGTCCACGATCTCGCACCGCACAGCTTCCCGCACAGAGCGTGTCCGCAACCGGCCAGACAGCGCACTCGCGGCACCGCGGTCCCGTGTTTCCCGCCCCTTTCCCACCCCGGGAGCCCTCCTTTCCCGCCCCGGGGAAGCCACCTTGGTTTCGGTCTCCCCGCCCCCTGTCGGGCCGATCCGCCTCCTCACCCGGTCGGAGCAGGTCCGCGCCCGCCTGGGAACCAGGTTTCGGTCAGCAATATAACCGCCCTTTCGGCCACCACCTCACCCCAAGGAACCGCAGGTCACGGAAAGCCTTCCCCAGTCCCGCGGAAAAGCTTCGGAACACGCTCGAACACTCTTCCGTAAAACATCATTTGAACTGCATAGACACGGAACCGCAAGCGATCCGGAGAGCTGCCGAGAATCGTCCCCCGAGCGGCGTTTGCCCAAATTCCACGGCGAGCATGTCTCAGGTGTGAGCGAAGCCCGGAAACAGGCTTTCCCGTACACGAGGACCACCCGCTCCGAACGTCCGCTCCGACCGTCCAGAAGAGCCGCCACCAGGTCGAAGACCGGAGGAATCCACAACGTGTCCGCCCTCGCGATCGCACCGACGTTTCTCAGCGACTTCACCCGCCTCACGCCCGACGTCCAGCTCGACACCCTGGCCGTGATGCGCGCCTACCAGGCGGGTGACCGCCCCGGCCTGGAGTCCGTCGCGGGTGCCGCCGACCCCCGGGTCCGGGTCGTCAGCATCGCCCGTGACTGGTCCGGCGTCATCGTCCCCGACCCCGATGCCGCCCCCGGACCCGAGGAGGCCGAGGAGGCCGGATCCGACGACCCGCCCTACCGACTGCTCACCGTACGGCCGCGCGCCGAAGCCCTCCGCTACGCCCGGAGCCTGCGGCCGGAAACCCTGCCCGACGCCCCCACCGGGACGGACGGCGCCGCCCTCGCCCCGGTCGGCCCGCCCGAACTCGCCGGCGCGCTCAACTCCCCCTTCGCCCAGTGGCAGATCACCCTGCACCCGGACCAGCACCAGGTGACCGAGGGCCACTTCAACGGATCGGTCCAGGTCACCGGGGGCCCCGGCACCGGAAAGACCGTGATGGCCCTCCACCGCGCAGCGCACCTGGCGGAACTGGACGCGGCGGCCCACCCCGAGGACGACCGCGAGTCCGTACTGCTCACCACCTACAACCGCGGGCTGGCCCAGTCCCTGGCGGAGCGGCTCGACCAGCTGCTGCCCGACCCCGGCACGCGCTCCCGGGTGCGGGTGGCCACCATCGACAGCCTCGCGCGCACGATCGTGCAGTCGCACACCGGTGTGGCACCCCGCATGGCGAGCAGGGACGAACTGGCCCAGCGCTGGCGTGCGGTCGCCCTCGCCGACGGCCTGCCCTTCTCCGGGCGCTTCCTGGTCGACGAGTGGGAGCAGGTCATCCTGGCCAAGGGCCTGGAGCTGCTGCCCGACTACATCCGCTGCGAGCGCAGCGGCCGCGTCCAGCACCTGGCGCCCGAGCACCGGCGCCAGGTCTGGGAGACGATTCGGCGCTACGCGGGTGCGATGCGGGTGGAGGGCCTGTGGTCCTACCCGCAGCTGGCCGGTGAGGCCGCCCGGCTGCTGGACCGGTCCGGGCCGCTGTACCGGCACGTGGTGGTGGACGAGGCCCAGGACCTGCACCCGACGCAGTGGCGGATGCTGCGCGCCGCGGTCCCGGAGGGCCCCGACGACCTGTTCATCGTGGGCGACCCGCACCAGCGGGTGTCCGACAACCGGGTGTCCCTGGCCTCGCTCGGCATCAACGTGCGCGGACGCGGCCACCGGCTGCGGGTCAGCTACCGGGTCACCCAGGAGATCCTGGACTGGAGCATGCCGATCCTGGGCCGCCGGTCCGCCCTGGGGATGGACGACGACGCCGACACCCTGGCCGGGTACCGCTCGCTGCTGCGCGGGCCGGCGCCGGTGGTACGCGGCTGCGCCAGCCGGGCCGAGGAGCTCACCGCGCTGGGCGAGTGGGTCCGGGTGTGGTTGGAGGCCGGGGTGGGCGCGAGCGAGATCGCGGTGGCCGGGCGCAACCACTGGGTGGTGCGCGGCATCGCCAAGGAGCTGGAGGCCCGCGGGGTGGCGACCACCCCGTTGGAGGGGGCCGGAGCCCTCTCGGCGGTCCGGGTCGGGACGATGCACCAGTTGAAGGGGCAGGAGTTCCGTTGTGTGGCCCTGCTGGGGGTGAGCGAGCACCTGCTCCCGCCCAGGGCGGCGCTCGAGGCGGCCGAAGGCGACCAGGTGGCGTTGGAGCACGTCTACCAGCAGGAGCGGACACTGCTGTTCGTGGCCTGCACCCGGGCCCGGGACGCACTGTACGTGTCGCACGTGGGCCAGCCCAGTCAGCTGATCTCGGAGTGGTGACCGGGTCAGGGCACCTCGCACGGGTGCCCTGACCCGCCCGGCCGCACACGGCGGGTCGGGGGCGCCGTGGTCACGGCGCCCCCGACCCCTGCCTGCGGGCTCCCCCGCGGGTCCGGCGGGGAGGTTCGAAGAGGTCAGGCGCCCCCGCCGTACTGGCCGTCCAGGTCGGGGATGGTCATGGTGTCGGAGGACGCCATCGGGTTGGCCACGTCCACATCGGTGACGTACATGATCGGGAGCAGGAGCGGCGGCGGGAAGTCCGGGGTGAAGGTCAGCGGGATACCGAGGATCCGCACGTGCATTCGGGTCACGTGCATCTCCACGTCACCGGTGAGGTTCATGGTGGGCAGGCCGAGGCTCCGGCGCGCACCCGCGTCGTCGAACCACAGTTCGCCGTTGCTGACGTCACCGCTGCTCATCGTGAGCCGGAGGTAGCGCCGGGGACCGTCGGCGGTCGGACACTCGACCACGCCCCCGTACCAGGCTCCGTACATGGTGAGGCTGTCGGCGGTGAGACCGGAGTCCCGGACCGATCCCCGGAAGCAGTCGTAGTCGGCATCGACCACGACCTCCGGGAGCTC
The DNA here is from genome assembly GCF_014651695.1 of Nocardiopsis terrae. GTDB lineage: Bacteria > Actinomycetota > Actinomycetes > Streptosporangiales > Streptosporangiaceae > Nocardiopsis > Nocardiopsis terrae. Next base: position 91,925 of record NZ_BMXJ01000008.1, on the reverse strand, counting down.
GTCCTCCTCCTCGGCGGCCTGGCACGCCACGACCGCGTCGAGGAACTCCTCCTCGTCCTCGACGAGGGCGGCGTCTCCGACCCGCAGTTCGCACTCCTCGGGGCTGCCCTCCTCGGGCTCCTCGGTTTCCTCGGCCTCCTCGTCCTCGGGGCTCTCCTCCTCGCCGTCGGTCTCCTCCCCGTCCGGGTCCTCGGAGCCGTCCTCGTCGGGGTCGGCCCCGCCGGGTTCCTCGGAGGGCTCCCCGGAGGGATCCCCGGACGCCTCCTCGGAGGGCTCCCCGGAGGGTTCCTCGGACGGCTGTTCCTCGGACTGCTCCCCGTCATCAGGGAAGAACCAGTCCCAGGGCCAGCCCGCAGCGGGGGCAGGCGCCGAGGCGAGGGTGACGGCCGCGGCGAGCGGCAGGGCGATCGCGGCCAGGGGCCGGTGCCCCCCGCTCGGCCCGGTGACGGTCTCGGCCCGGTGGGGCCCGGGGCCGTTGCTCTCGGACGCTTCGGCGCGGATGCCGCCTCCGGCGGAGGGTTCGTCGTCCTCCGGCTCGGGATCCGCGGGGTCCTCCTCGCGGCCCTCGGTGTCCTCGGGGTCCGGTGCGCCCGCCCGGCGGCGCCTGCGGGGGCGCCGCCGGACGTGGGGGGCCCACGCGAACATGAGAGCTCCGCCGACGATGCCGAGCAGCATCCCGATGACGAACCCACCGAAGTTGGAGGTCACGAAGGAGACCAGCGCGAGCATGAGTCCGACCAGGCCGAAGAACACGTGCTGTGCGGGCTGGAGCCAGCCCAGCACTCCGAGCGTGATCAGCAGGAGGGCGATCAGGGCGCCGGACACACCGGCGATGCCCGCGTAGATGATCAGGTCGATCGGCAGGATCAGGCTCTGCGCGGCCGGTGCGACCAGCAGCTCGACTCCGGCTGCGATGAGGAGGACGCCGCCCCAGAACGGACGGGTCCGTCGCCAGTCACGGAACCGTCCCCATCCCGAGCGGAGCAGGGTCAGTGGGTGGGCCATGGGATCAGAAGCACTCGTGGTTGCCGGGCTTGACCGCCAGGTTCAGCCCGGTCATCCGGAGCGAACCCGAGCTGACCGCCCACGAGGTCATCTCCATGTCGGAGACGGTGATGGAGTCGGCCTGGAGACCGAAACCGCCCTCGGGCCCCTGCCCGTTCTCCGCCTTGTCCAGGGTGCTGGCGTCACGGCCGATCTCGATGGCGCTGAACTCGGCGTTGCCCTGGAGCTGTTCGATGTCGATGACCATGTTGCTGCCCTCGACCGGGCTCTCGGCACCGGCGTTGATCACCAGGGTGGCCTCACCGATCGGCAGGTCCCACAGGGAGGACAGGCACAGGTTCTCCAGTTCGGAGGAGTTGACCGTGGACAGTCCGACCGCTCGGGAGGAGCCGTCCACCGAGTTGGCGACGTCGCCGTACTGGCTGAAGCCGCTCCCGGAGAACGAGTCCGCGGACAGCTTGAAGCTGTCCCCGGAGACGGCGAAGGAGGCCGCGAGAAGACCCTGGGTGGTCATCCCGCCGAGAACCGCGGCCGCCACGAAGCCGGGAACCGCGACGAGGGCGAACCTGCGCCAGCGTGTTCCGCCACTGCCTTCGTGCTGCTCAGGCGCTTCCTGAGGCACCTCGGGGGCCTCATCGTGGGCCTTGGGCATGTGTACCTCCAGTGTTCCGTCGCGGGAAGAGCGACGAGGGGGAACGAAACTTGCGCCGAAGCACGCCACGCGTGTTACATGGAACACACCTTACTCGGCGGTAGTGACGAACATTACAATATGAATTGTCACATTTCTAGATGGCGCATTCATCGTTGCGGACTCGTATCCGGCGCATTACGGGCATCCGCTCCTGACCTGGAGAGAGACCCAACCCATGTCCCCTGAGCGCACAGAAGCCCCCGCCGCCGACGGAGCCCCAGCAGCAGACGGTTTCGACTACGACGTCCTCGTGGTCGGCTCCGGTTTCGGCGGTTCCGTGAGCGCCCTCCGCCTCACCGAGAAGGGTTACCGCGTCGGCGTCCTGGAAGCGGGCCGACGTTTCACACCCCAGACCCTGCCCTCATCCTCCTGGGACCTGAAGAACTTCCTCTGGGCCCCGAAGGCCGGCATGTACGGCATCCAGCGCATCCACCTCCTGCGCGACGTGATGATCCTGGCCGGAGCCGGTGTCGGGGGCGGTTCGCTCAACTACGCGAACACGCTCTACCACCCGATGGACGCGTTCTTCCAGGACCCGCAGTGGCAGCACATCACCGACTGGAAGTCGGAACTGGCGCCCTTCTACGACCAGGCCCGGCGCATGCTCGGCGTGCGCACCAACCCCACCCTCACCCCTTCCGACGTCCATCTGAAGGCCGTCGCGGAGGACATGGGCGTCGGTGACACCTTCAAGCTCACCCCGGTCGGTGTGTGCTTCGGTGACGGCGGCGACGGCGAGGGCAACGAGGCGGCCCCCGGCGAGTCCGTCGGCGACCCGTACTTCGGCGGGGCGGGACCCGAGCGCAGGGCCTGCAGGGAATGCGGCGAGTGCATGACCGGCTGCCGGCACGGGGCCAAGAACACCCTCACCGAGAACTACCTGTACTTCGCGGAGCGCGGCGGAGCCGAGGTACACCCCCTGACCACGGTCGAGCGGCTGCGCGAACTCCCCGAGGCCCGGGGCGGCGGATTCGCGGTCGACACCGTGCGCACCGACGCGCCCCGGCGCCGGGAGAACGCCCGCACGTTCACCGCGCGCCAGGTCGTGGTCGCCGCCGGGACCTACAACACCCAGACCCTGCTGCACCGGATGCGTGACAGCGGCATGCTCCCCCGGCTTTCCGCGAAGCTGGGCACCCTGACCCGGACCAACTCCGAGGCCCTGGTCGGCGCCATGAGCAAGCAGGTGCCGCCGCCGGAGGACCTCACCCGCGGCGTGGCCATCACCTCCTCCATCCACCCGAACGAGAACACCCACATCGAGCCGGTCCGCTACGGCAAGGGCTCCAACGCGATGGGGCTGCTCACCGCGATCCAGGTACCGGGCGGCGGGAGGATCCCGCGCTGGCTGCGCTTCCTCGGCCTGGCCGCGCGCCACCCGTACGTGTTCATGCGCAGCCTCTCGAACCGGCGCTGGTCCGAGCGGATCATCATCGGCCTGGTGATGCAGTCCCTGGACAACTCCCTGACCACCTCCGTCAGGCGCGGCCTGTTCGGCGGCAGGAAGCTCACCTCCCGTCAGGGCCACGGGGAGCCGAACCCCACCTGGATCCCCGAGGGCCAGGAGGCGGCCACCCGGCTCGCCGAACGGATCGACGGATACCCGGGCGGCACGGTCGGCGACATCTTCAACATCCCGATGACCGCGCACTTCCTGGGCGGCTGCCCGATCGGCGACAGTCCCGAGAGCGGTGTGATCGACCCCTACCACCGGCTGTACGGGCACCCCGGACTGCACGTGGTGGACGGTTCCGCGGTCACCGCGAACCTGGGCGTGAACCCGTCCCTGACCATCACCGCACAGGCCGAGCGGGCGATGTCGATGTGGCCGAACAAGGGCGAGGAGGACACCCGGCCGGAGCAGGGCGCGGAGTACCGGCGCACCAGGCCGGTCTTCCCCGGGGAGCCGGCGGTCCCGGCCGGCGCCTTCGCCGAGCTCCGCTTCACGAAGTCGCTGCCGCTGTCGGTGGTCGACTCCACCGGAGCCGCGGAGGAGGTTGCCGAGCGGCCCGAGGGGGCCGGGGGGAAGTCGGCCGGGGCCGCCGCCGAGGGGCCCGGAGCCTGAGGCGGGACGGAATCCGCGGGGCCGGACCCGGCGTGCGGCCCCGGACACCGGGTGCGGGCCCGGACACCGGGGTGGTGTCCGGGCCCGCGGCCCGTCCGGGGGCTTGAGGTCTGCGGGAAGCGGGGGTCTCGGGGGTCGGAGGGGGCGGGGGTCGGTTGGGCCGAAGCGTCGGGGGAACCGTCCGGCGGTTCCGGGAGGGCCGGGCACCGGGAGGGCTCCGTAGGACTCAGGAGGGGCCGGGGAGGCCCTCCATGTCCTGGCCCGCCTGGTCCTGCGCCTGAAGGTGCTCCATGGCCTCGGCGAAGTGGTCGCCCAGGACGTTGGTGAGGTGGTGGGCCATCTCCTGGGCCAGGACAGCGTCCACGGCCTGCTGGGCCAGGGGGCGCACCCGGCGGATGAGCTCGGCGATCTGTGCGACGTCCTCGCTCTGGATCACGGTCCCGGGGGCGTGTTCGGTGATGATGTGGTCGGCGACCAGCCGGACCATGTGCTCGGAGACGCCACCGATCTTGAGCCGGAGGTTCTCCGCGATGTCCAGGACCGAGTCCACGGTCATGCCGAGCTTGACCAGTTCGACACCGGCGTGGAAGAGGCGGGGGCTGGGGACCCGGAACCGCAGCCCGTCGCGCTCCAGCACACCGAGGTCCAGAGCCCGCTTTATGGTCTTGGGGGTCACCCCCTTGCCGAACAGTTCCCGCAGGTCCCCGAGGCTGACGTAGTCGGCTATCTCGTCGCTCCAGGCGTCCCCCACGGCGGACTCGAAGCCGAGGATCTCGGAGAGGTCACCGCCGCGCTCCCACACCTGGAACATCTCGCCGATGTTGGCGAAGGTGTAGCCGCGGCGAAGCAGTTGGCCGATCAGCCGCAGACGCGCCAGATGCGCTTCGGAGTAGATACCCACCCGGCCCTGACGCCGGGGCGGCGCGAGGAGACCTCGGTCCTGGTACACCCGAACGTTGCGCACCGTCGTGTCGGCGAGCCGGGCGAGTTCGTCAATACGGTATTCGGCCATGGAACCAGCCTAGAGACCCTGGAGAGCCGTACTCATCAGTAAATCCGCCCCTCGCCGCCGTTGAACGTTGTCAACAGAGATTGTAACGTTCTAGAAAATCGGAGTGAACGGGGTCACATGATGCGAACCGCCCGTTCGGCGCGCCTCCGGCACGGAAAACCCCCTGGAGGGATCCATGTCCGCGGGAAACGTCCGCACACCGAAGCTCACCGACCGCGAGGACATCGCCAAACGCCTGCTGCGAGGTTCGGCCAAGGCCTCCTTCGACCCCCTGGTGGAGATCGACTGGGAGGCTCCCCTCGATGACAAGTGGGGCATGCGCCCGGAACGGGTGTCCATCTACGGCACCCACCTGTGGGACCGGCTCAGCGAGGACCAGCGCAGGGAACTGTCCCGGCTCGAGATGGCCAGCACCATGGCCACGGGCATCTGGTTCGAGACCATCCTGATGCAGATGCTGGTCCGGCACGCCTACCACAACGACCCCACGTCACTGCACGTCCAGTACGCCTACACCGAGATCGCCGACGAGTGCCGCCACACGGTCATGTTCGCGAAGGCGATCGAGAAGCTCGGTTCCAGGGCCTACCGGATCGACCCCGTGGCCCACGTCCTGGGCAACGTCTTCAAGGCCCTCGCCCACGGGCCGCTGATCTTCGCCGGGGCGCTCTTCGTCGAGGAGATCCTCGACCAGCTCCAGCGGGAGATGATCGACGACGAGAGCATCGAGCCGGTCGTGCGCTCCACCTCCCGGATCCACGTGATCGAGGAGGCCCGGCACATCCGCTACGCCCGCGAGGAGTTCCACCGCGACTGGATCGGGCGCGGCAGGCTGGACAAGGCCTACAGCAGGCTCGTCCTGGGCCTGGTCACCTACTACTCGGCCACCCGGCTGGTGCACCGGAAGGTCTACGAGCGGGTCGGCCTCGACCCGCGGGAGGCGCACCGGACGGCCCGGCGCAACCCCCGCTTCATCGACAGCAAGACCGAACTCTCCCGCAAGGTCGTGAGGACGCTGGACACCGCCGGGGCGATCTCCGGCCTGGGCCGGTACTTCTGGAAGAAGGCCGGGCTGCTCGGACGATAGTGCCCCGATCGTGACAGGGGCGGATTCCGGGGCCGCGCGAACAGGCGCACGGCCCCGGAGCCGTATCCGAGCACACCCGCCCCGACCTGCATCCGGGCCCCGTGGCGCCGCCAACCCCCACCCACGCCGGGACACGGCATCCGGCACCGCCCGGCGCCCCCGAACCTTACTCACGAGTAAATTTCCGGCTACTACCCATTGCATTGTGACAATGGCCGTTGTAACGTTCCGGCAATGACTGTGGAGGAGATCACATGACGACCCCCTTGCCGCGCCACCTGAGCCGGCTGTCCGGCCAGAACGCCATCGTCACCGGCGCCTCCGGTGCGTTCGGCAGCGCCACCGTGGCGGTCCTCCGCCAGCTCGGCGTCAACGTCGTCGGCATCGACCGCAAGGCCGCCCCCGGTGTCATCGCCTGCGACATCACCGACGACCAGCAGGTGCGCGAAGGGGTCGCCGAGGCGATCGAGCAGCTCGGCGGACACCTGGACCTGCTCGTCCACTACGCCGGGGTCGGCCCGTCCGTGGACATCGGCCACATGCCCGACGCCCACGCCCACCAGGCGCTGGAGGTCAACCTCCTGGGAACCTGGCGGGTCACCGCCGCCGCGATGCCCGCTCTGCTCCGGAACCGGGGACGGGTGATCGTCACCGCCTCTCTGCTGGCCAACCTCCAGGTCCCCCTGGCAGGCGCCTACACCGTCTCCAAGCGCGCGGTGACCGCCTACTCGGACGCCCTGCGCGCCGAGTACGGCACTCACGTCGGCGTGACCACGGTCTACCCCGGCTTCGTCGACACCCCCATCCACGAGAGCTCGCGCGCCACCGGCGCCTCGCTGGACGGGGTGGTCCCCGCCGAGACCAAGCGGGACACCGTGATGACCGTGGTCCGCGCCGCGGCCGCCAAACGCCCCCCGCGCGACGTCGCCTGCACGGCCTTCGGAACCGCGGCCCTCCACCTGACCAAGCACTTCCCCGCCACCACCGAACAGATCGTGTCGCTCCAGCTCGGCCTGCTCCTCACGGACGGCGCCTTCGCGGACGCGGAGATCGCCCAAGGGCTCCACGCACGCCACGGTTCCCCGCACGCCAAGACCAGCGTTTCCTGAGGAGGAACGAGAGATGACCGCCGAAGTAGTCGCCAAGCCCAAGGTCACCGACCGCGAGGACATCGCCAAACGCCTCCTGCGCGGCTCGGCCAAGGCCTCCTACGACCCCCTGGTCGAGATCGACTGGGACGCCCCGGTCGACCCCGACATGTGGGCGATCCGACCCGAGCGCATCTCGATCTACGGCACCCACCTGTGGGACCAGCTCAGCGAGGACAAGCGCAGGGAGCTGTCCCGCCTGGAGGTCGCCAGCGTCGCCACCATCGGCATCTGGTTCGAGACCATCCTGATGCAGATGCTGGTCCGGCACGCCTACCACAACGACCCCACGTCACTGCACGTCCAGTACGCCTACACCGAGATCGCCGACGAGTGCCGCCACACGGTCATGTTCGCGAAGATGGTGCAGAAGCTCGGCTGGGAGACGCACCGGCTCGACCCGGTCACCTTCCACCTCGGCCGCGTCTTCAAGGCGATCGCGCACGGCCCGTTGATCTTCGCCGGCGCGCTCTTCGTCGAGGAGGTCCTGGACCAGCTCCAGCGCGAGGCCGTCCCGGACGAGCAGATCCTGCCGCTGGTGCGCGCCGTGGCCCGCATCCACGTAACCGAGGAAGCGCGCCACATGCGCTACGCCCGCGAGGAGTTCCAGCGCGACTGGCCCGAGCGCAGCGCCCTCAACAAGGCCTACAGCCGGATCGTGCTCGGCCTGGTCACCTACTACTCCGCGACCCGCCTGATCAACCCGAAGGTCTACGAGCAGGTCGGACTCGACCCCAAGGAGGCCTACCGGGTCGCCAGGGGCAATCCGCACTGGGTCGAGACCAAGACCTGGGCCGCCCGCAAGGTGGTCAACACGCTGGACACCGCCGGGGCGATCTCCGGCCTGGGCCGGTACTTCTGGAAGAAGGCCGGGCTGCTCGGCAGCTAGCCGAGTCCCCGAGGGGTACCCCCTCCCAAGAACGCCGTCGTCGGAAGGCGAAACGCGCCACGTCTTCCGGCGGCGGTCCCCCAGACGTCGGGGGCTGAGAGCGGACGCGCCACGCGCTCAGCCCCCGACACCCTCCCCCCGGGGGCGAAACGCGCCACGTCCCCGGGGGACCATACTTACCGGTCGGTACGCAAGACTCCACGGCCGAACCGGGACGCACGAAGGGAACAGCATCGTGACCGAAGCAGTGCCGCACTACCGGGTCGCCGTCATCGGCACCGGATTTGCCGGGATCGGGATGGCTGTCCGCCTCAGGCAGGCCGGGCTCAAGGACTTCGTGATCCTGGAGAGGGCCGACGGCATCGGCGGCACCTGGCGCGACAACTCCTACCCGGGCGCCGCCTGCGACGTCCCCTCGCACCTGTACTCGTTCTCCTTCGCGCTGAACCCCAACTGGAGCCGGACCTTCTCACCGCAGCCCGAGATCTGGGACTACATGAAGCGGGTCGCCGGCGAACACGGCGTGGACCGGCACGTCCGCTACAACAGCGACGTCCGGGCCGCGCACTGGGAGCCCGGGAACAACCGCTGGCGGATCGAGACCACCGACGGCACCGTCACCGCACAGTTCCTGGTCAGCGGCGCCGGCCCTCTCGCCGACCCCACCTACCCCGACATCAAGGGCCTCGACACCTTCGAGGGCAGGCTCTTCCACTCCGCCGAATGGGACCACGACCACGACCTGAGCGGCCGCAGGGTCGCCGTGATCGGCACCGGCGCCTCCGCGATCCAGTTCGTACCGAAGATCCAGCCGAAGGTCGGCAGGCTGACGCTGTTCCAGCGCACCGCCCCGTGGGTGATGTTCCGCCACGACCGCGACATCACCAAGGCCGAGAGCTGGCTCTACCGGAACGTCCCCGGCGCCCAGCAGATCGCCCGCAAGAGCATCTACTGGGGCCGCGAGAGCTACATCTTCGGCTTCGCCAAGAACCCCAGGCTGCTCGGGATCGTGGAACGCCTCGGCCGGGCCAACATCAACCGCAGCGTCAAGGACCCCGCCCTGCGCGCCAAGCTCACCCCGAGCTTCCGCGCCGGGTGCAAGCGCATCCTGATGTCCAACGACTACTACCCCGCGCTGGCCCGGCCCAACGTGGACGTGGTCACCGACGGCATCGTCGAGGTCCGCCCGAACTCCGTGGTCACCCGGGACTCCTCCGGTAAGGAGACCGAGCACGAGGTCGACACGATCATCCTCGGCACCGGCTTCCAGGTCACCGACCCGCCGATCGCGCACCGCCTGTACAACTCCGAGGGCCGCTCGCTCGCCCAGCACTGGGGCAGTAACGTCCAGGCCTTCCGCGGCACCACCGTCAACGGGTTCCCGAACGCGTTCGTGCTCGCCGGCCCCAACACCGGCCTGGGCCACACCTCACAGGTGTTCATGATCGAAGCGCAGATCCGCTACACGATGGAGGCGCTCAAGTACGCGTGCCGGAACCGGGTCGACCGCCTGGAGCCGCGCCCCGAAGCCCAGCGCGCCTACAACAGGATGATCGACAAGTCCATGCAGGGCACCGTGTGGGTGACCGGGGGCTGCGACAGCTGGTACCTGAACGAGGAGGGCCGCAACACCACCCTGTGGCCCACCTTCACCTGGAACTACGCCCTGCGCACCCGCTGGTTCGACCCGCACAACTACGACCTGCGCCGTGTCCCGCGGGGCGGCGGAAAGCGCAAGAACGCCGTCCCGGCCTGACGGGACCAGAGAAGGAGAAGCATCATGAGCGGGTTCGACGACGGGGAAGAGGAGTACCGGGGCATGGTGACGGTCCTCCTCTCCGAGGGGTCCTCCGAGGACTTCGAGGTGCAGGCCCACCTGGCCGGCCACTTCTCACCGCTGACCGGTGACTACCGGTGGAAGGGCCGCCTGTCGGCCGAACCCGGGATCACCAGGGCATACGAACGCGGTGCGCGCACCGTCATCGTGCGCACACCCGACGGCCACGAGGGGGTCGGCACACTCGACACCCCCAACCTCTGGGGCGGGCACCCGGTCAACGGGTCGGGCACCCCGCCCTTCGCGGTCCCCCGGATCGACCTGGACGACTGAGGCCGCCCCGAAGACGTCCCTCCAGTTCACGCGCCGACCTGGAGGGACACCTCCCCGCGCCGCGGCGGTCGCACCGACCGCCGCGGCGCTCCCCCGAGTGAGAGGTAACCCCTGATGGCGACACGACACGTGGGCCGCGCCCAGGAACTCAAGGTGCGTTCCGCCGACGGCACCCGGTTGCACGTCGAGGTACGCGGACCAGCCGACGGCCCGACGGTGGTCCTCTCCCACTGCTGGGCGACCTCCCTGGCCTCCTGGGGCCCCGTGGTACGGGAACTGGACCCGAGCCTGCGGGTGGTCCTCTACGACCAGCGCGGGCACGGCCGCACCCAGGCCCCCATCACCCGAGCCGGGTACGGCACCGAGAAGCTCGCCGACGACCTGTGCGCGGTCCTGGAGGCGACCGTGCCGGAAGGGCACAGGGCCCTGGTCGCCGGGCACAGCATGGGCGGTATGACCGTGATGGCCACGGCTCCGCGCGAGACCTTCAAGGAGAAGGTCGGCGCCGTGCTCCTCACCAACACCGGATGCACCGACCTGCCGAGGAAGTCCACCGCCATCCCCCTCCCCGGTGCTCTCGGCACCCTCGGCGCCAGGATCTTCCTGACCGCGCCCCTTCCCCTGGGCCCGCCCAACGCCCTGTCCGCGGAGATCTTCAAGTTCCTGGTCCTGGGCAGGAACACGGACAAGGCCACCAAGCGCCTGTGCGCCAAGCTCGTCCACGACTGCGGCAGCATCCCGCGCGGCGAGTGGGGCAGGGTCCTCACCGAACTGGAGCTGGACGACTCCACCCGTCAGATCACCGCCCCGACCGTGGTCGTGGGCGGAGACGAGGACAAGCTGACCCCCGCGTGGCACGCCCACCACATCGGAGACCTCGTGCAGAACTGCGAGGAGGTCCGGGTACTTCCCGGTCTCGGGCACATGGGGCCGCTAGAGGCGCCCAAACCCCTCGCAGAACTGATCGACAAGCTCACCTTCACCCACATCGTGTCGGCCTCCCGGCCCTGAACCGTCCCGAGGGATACCGGGCACGCCACCGGGGTGGTGCACCACCGCTGTCCGGGGTGGTGCACCACCGCTGTTCGAAGGTTCACCCGAGCAGGTTCCCGCCCCCAGGGGCGGCGAGCTGCGGGCCCCGCCCCCTCCAAGCGCCCCTTTTCACCGTGATCTTGCTACCAGGGGCAACTTCGGCGCCGAAATCGCCCCTGGTAGCAAGATCACGGTGGTTGGCGGGGTTTCGGGCGCCGCGGCCCGGAGGCCTCCAGCCCCGAAAGGGAGCTCGGCCCCTGCCCGCCCCGACCACGTCTCCCCTTCTTCCTGACAGCCGACGATCCGACGTCGTGGCGAAGCGGGTCGGGGTGGAGCGCCCGCAGCGGAGCGAGGACCTACGACCTTGACGCGCGAAGCGAAGACGGCCACCATCACGCGGCCGGGAACGCGGACACCCCCAGACCGGTAGCCGACGGGGGACACCTCACCCCTGTTAGCCCCGCCCCCCTGTCGCTCCCCGGACCTGTCGGGCTCCCAGGCCAGCGACAAACCCCGGAGCACGGGCGTCCGCCCGACCGAAGCAACGTCAGGTGTCCCGAACCCCAAGCACGGGGCGCCTGAAGAAACCCCGCGCGGACCTGCTCACCCCATGGGGTTCCCGCCCCAACGGATTCCCGCCACCTCTCAGCAGGCAGGACCCCAGCAGAGTTTCCCAAAGCTCAGACGCAGGCGCTTGAGCCCACACCCGCCCGCACACCCCTCAGCCTTCCCTGACCAGGGTGGGGATCACGTGCTCGGAAACCTCCGAGTGCACCTGGTGCAGTCGGGCCTGGACAGCCCTCCTCAGTTTGGCCAGACACTCGACCAGGGTGATGTCGTCACCGACCAGCCCGCCCTTGGCCACCACGGGGGTGCCGTCCAGCGGCCCTCCGCTGAGGTGACCGTGGACGGCGAGCGGGACGATCTCACCACCGACGTCGAAGGCGTGCACGTCCAGTTCGTCCAGGAGGCTGGCGACGAGGTCGCCGCCGGTCAGGTACAGACCGCTGGGCAGAGCCTGGGCCCCCACCGTGTCGGCGAGATCGTTGACCACGTCCGCGACCAGACCCGCGATCCGGCCCGGCAGTTCGGCGCGGGCCTGGGCGGGGAGTTCCCGGACCTGTTCGGCGGTGGTGACCATCCGCAGCACACACAACTCGGGGAATCCCGAGGAGGACAGCTGTGTGGTGAGTTCTTCGGCAACCTCATCGGCGTGGTCGCTCTCGGGGTCCGCCAGGGCTACCGCGTCCACGTCCACGAACCGCACGGCGCCGGTACGGGCCACTGTGGCCAGCTGGCGACGGGTGAGCTCGGTGGTGCTGCCCGCGACCGCGAGCAGCGGTCCGCGGGAACCGGCCTGGCCGCGCAGGCGCAGGGCGTAGGCGAGCAGGGCGCCTGTGGGGCCCGGGTCGACGGCCACCCAGACGGTGCCGTCGGAGTGGTGTGCCGCCGCTGCGGCCTCGGCGATGTCGGTGAGGTGCTGCTCGCTGCTGGCATCGCAGACCACGATCGGTTCGTCCCCGGCGAGGAGCTCCGCGGTGAGCATCTCCTGCGTGATCTGGCGGACCGGCACATGCCGGACGGCGAGGTCGGTCTGGGCTCCGAGGATGTCGGCGACCACGCTGGTGGTCATCGGGCAGAGGGGGTCGACCGCGAGTTCCGTGCGCTCCAGCGGTGTCCCGTTGAGCAACTGCACGCCGTCCTCGGTGATCCGGCCGGAGCCGGGGAAGGCGGGGGTGAACAGCACCCGGACCCGGGTTCCGGTGGGGACCCGGTCGCGGACCGCGTCGTAGGCGGCCTGGATCTCGGCGCCGATGTTGCCGCGCAGGGTGGTGTCGGTGCGTTTGACCACGAGGCCGACCGGCCATACCGCCTCAACCACGTCGGTGACCAGGTCAGCGGCCTGCTCGGCGGGAACGTGGCGGCTGTCCAGGTTGGCGACGACCACGTCGTAGTCACCGGCGACCCGGCTGACGTGCTCGGGGGTCACAGTGGCCACGCGCATCCCGGTACGTGCGAAACGGGCGCCGGTGGCGTTGGCACCGGTGAGGTCGTCAGCGACCACGAGAACCTGGGCCACGGCGCTTCTCCTTCGGTGTGGGAAACCCTCGATCAACCTCCTTCCAACATAGGCCCAAGGTGAGGGGCCGGGGACCTTGTCCACAGGCCGGTTCCCCGTTGACGGACCCCGGAAAGCGGCCGGGGGCGGCCTCGGGAAGGTTTCCCGGCCCCGGGAGACGCAGGTTCCCTTCCTTCAGGACCCGCGCACCCCTCCCACGAAGTCCGGTGGAAGGGGTGCGCGGAAGCGGGCCGGTCAACCGCATGCAAACAGCCCGGTCAACCAGCCCAACCTGTTCAAGACGCTCAGACGACCGTCCTCTCCCGGGGCAGGTTCACCAGCACGAGCCCGCCGACGGCGACGAGCAGGAGCGTGAAGTGCACCTGCTGGACGGGGCCGAAGGTGATCCAGTAACCGAACCAGAGGCCGCCGACCAGGAACATCAGCGCCAGCCCGGCGAGAGCGCTCAGTGCGACGTTGCCGAGCCGGGTGGCGCGTGTTCCGTCGCCCCGGCCCAGGGCCAGGAGCAGGTGGGCGGCGGCGGCCCACCAGAGCAGCGCGGAGGAGACCGCCTGGTAGGCGATCACCCCGTACAGGGCGGGGGCGGCCAGGTCACCGGAGAGAGCACGGCCGAGCAACCCCTGTCCCTGGTGGGGGTTGCCGACCATGTCCTCCATGGTGAGGACCCGACCGATCAGGTGGATGTTGGTCCCGCTGTCGGTGATGTTGTTGACCATGATCAGCGTGAGCCAGGCGGCCATGCCGACCAGAACGAGCAGTTGGGGCAGGATCAGGCCCGTCCCGGTGCCGGTCGGGGCCGCTTGCCTGTGGGGCTTGGTTTCCGTGGTCATGCACGGTCTCCTGTCGTGGTGAGGGTCGTGGGGTGGTTCGACGGTGCGGCCCAGCGGGCGAGCGCACATCCGCACACGCATTCGGAGCCGTGGTCGCCGGAGGGTGTGGCGGGGGCGGGGTCGTGTACCCGGGGCCAGCCCCGTTGCGAGGCGTGGCCGAGCAGTGCCGGATCGCCGTCCGCCCGCACGTGCGGATGGCCGACCGCCTCCAGCATCGGAAGGTCGCTGATGTGATCGCCGTAGGCGTGGCTCCAGGCCGGGTCGAGCCCGTGCTGCTGTGCGTACTCGTGTACGGCCTCGCCCTTGGCGGGACCGATCATCGGCCGTTCGACCTCGCCGGTCAGCCGCCCGTCCGCGACGAGGGGGCGGGTTCCGCGGAAGGCGGTCGCGCCCAGTGCCCGGGCCAGCGGTTCGAGGCAGGGGGCGAAGGATCCGGACAGGAGCACCACATGGGCCCCGTCGGCGAGGTGTCCGCGCAGGGCCAGCACGCTTCCCTCCAGGAAGAACCCGGGTACGGCGGCGCGGGTGGCGAACCACCGGCGGCCGGAGGCCATCAGCTCCTGTTCGGAGGCGCCCCGGTAGAGGCGGTAGTACTCCCTGTTGATCTCCTCCCTCGGAACCCCGGAGGCGGCCAGTTCTCGCAGTTCCGCGGCCGATTCCGCGTAGGCGCTCGGGGGTCTGCCCAGTTCGGCCAGGCGGAAGGCGAGGAAGTCGAACATGCTCTTGACCGGGATGAGCGTCTCGTCCACGTCGAAGAACGCACCTGTCCGCGCGCCGACCACGCCCGTACCGCCTACGCCCGCATCCGCGCCGACCACGCCCGTACCCGCGCGAGCACCGTTCCCGACGGCGCCATCACCACCGGCACCGACCGCTCCCGTGACACCGCCCATCAGCGGGCCCCGGCGGAGGCGAGGGCACCGCTGGAGGACTGGACGGCGTACTCCACGGCGCGGTCGGCGCGGCGGTGCTCCACACGCTTGAGCCTGGCGGTGTCGAAGGCGGTGAAGGAGACCTCCGTGCTGGCCGCGCGGCGGCCGGCCTGGTGGAGGTCGATCCGTGCGGTGAACCCGAGCCGTTCGGGGTCGTCGAGATCGGCGCTCTGGACCAGGTAGAGGATCTCCGCGTCGAGGGGGAAGAGGAAGTTCTCGAAGGTCGTGGAGATCGAGTCGATGACGAAGTAGTACCGCCGTCCGGGCCAGCGGTGCGTGTAGTACCGTTCCGTCACCGCCAGGAACATCTGGCGGGCCGCCTCGACCACGACCATCCCCTGGACGTGCTGTCCGGTCTGGTGGTCCAGGAGCAGCTCGTTGTCGGCGTTCAGCAGCAGGGCCGCCTGGAAGAGCTGGTCGTCGCGTCTGCCGAGGTCCGCGATGAGTACGTTCTGCTCCCGATGCTTGTGCGCCTCCGCCCGGCGGGCGGGGTCGAGGCGCGAGGGTCGAATCCGGACGCGGTCATGGATGCCCCGCCGCTTCACTGCGTCTTCCAGGTACTGCCACTCGTAGGTGCCCATCCCCTGGCCGCCCCGGACCTCCAGGTTTGTTCCGGGGCCGTCGTGGTGGCCGAGCTGGATCTCGGCGACGAGTTCGGAGAGGGTGCGGATGTTCTCGTGTACGGAGAACCCCGCGAACCTCTGGCCTACGACGTACACGAGTTTCTCGTTCTGCTGCTGCATTGCTGTCTCCACTCCGTGGTTCTCGAACCGGTGCTTGACGGGGACGCCCGGCGGGCGTCCCCGGGGGCGGACACACCCGGTTTCGGGGGCGTCCGCCCGGGGGGGGGACGACTGGCACGTAACACCTGGCACACAACGCCCGCGGCGCGAAACCTGCTTGTGCGGCACCTTCCTGATCCGGCGCGCAACGCCTCGTACGTGACGTGGTGTGCGCGGTCAGTCCCCGGCCCGTCGGAGGAGGGCCGCCAGGGCCAGCGCTCCCCCGACGGCCAGGACGGCCGCCGTGCCGAGGGCGACCGCGGTGAACCCCAGCTCCGACAGGACGGTGGCGAGTTGGGGGCCGAGTCCCGCGCCGACGAACAGCGCGAAGGTGTAGAGGGCGGTGGCCGAGCCGCGAGCGGCACCGGCGCGCATGCCGATGGCCTGGATGAGCGCGGGGGCGGCGACGGCCACACATCCCGCGAAGGCCAGCAGGCTCACTCCGAGGGCCACCGGCCCCAGGTCGGCGACCAGTCCCGTCACGGCTGCCGTGACCGCGGCGCCGATGAGGGCTGCGGGGACCCTCGTCCCGGGGGAGTAGCGGGCGAGCCGGGAGCTGAGGAGCGGTACCGCGAGCATGGCGGGCAGGGCGCTGGCGCGCAGGGTGAGCAGCGCCTGGGCGTCACCGGTGAGCCAGGCGGGGCCGGAGAGTTGGAGGCCGCTGTAGACACCGACGAAACCGAGCAGGACGGTGGCGGTGGCTCCGTAGAGCAGGAGGAGCCTTCGGTCCCGCAGCAGTCCGAGCATCCCGCTGACAGCCCCGCCTCCGGAGGGCTGCGGGCTCTGGTCGGGGGCCAGCACGAAGCGCAGACCGAGGGCGGCCACGGCCAGGGCCGCCGCGGAGGCGGCGAACACGCCCTGCCAGCCGATGCTCTGCTCGAGGGCTTGGGCTGCGAGTTGGCCGATGACGGCGGCCGCGAGGAAGGAACTGGTGAGCCAGGTGATGGCGGTGACGCGGCGCTCGGCTTCGACCCTGGTGGCGATGTAGCTGAACGCCGCGGGGGCGAAGGAGGCGGCGGCGAAACCCTGGAGCGCTCTGAGCGCCAGGCCCGCGGCGGCTCCCGGAGCCAGCGCGACGGCTCCGGTGAGGGCTGCGGTGGCCAGGCCTCCGGCGATGATCACCCGGCGGGGTCCGAACCGGTCCGCGGCGGGACCGGAGACGAGGAAACCCGTGGCGTAGGCGATGGCGAAAGCGGTCACCGTCCAGGCGACGGTGCTCTGGTCCGCGCCCCAGTCCCGGGCGACGGGCGCCAGGAGCGGAAGGACGGAGTAGAGCTGACCGACGACGAGAACGCCGGTCAGGGAGAGCGCGGGGACGGCGAACGGACGGGACGCCGGTGCCTGCCGCCTGTTCACTCCGGCGTTGGGCTGTGTGGTGGACATGACCACCATCATTGGAAACCAACCAGTTGGTTGTCAATCGATTCCACCGTTCCGGAACGGACCACTTCCGGCCAGCGTGAAACGGGACACAGCCTTCCTGCACCCCAAGTAACCAACCAGTTGGTTATAGTTTACGATTGTGGCATGAGTAACACCTCGCGAACCGAGAACACCCGCACCCTGCTGCTTCAGGCCGCACGGCACGAATTCGCCGCGCACGGTATCGCCGGAGCCCGGGTGGACCGCATCGCAGAGCGTGCCGGAGTCAACAAGCAGCGGATCTACGCGCACTTCGGCGACAAGGAACAGCTGTTCAGACACGTGGTCGGAGGGGCGGTCGACGAACTCTCACAGGCCGTGACCCTCACCGACGACAGCGACCCGGCCTCCTACGTCACCCGGATCTTCGACTACCACCGCTCCCACCCCGACCTGCTGCGCCTGCTGTTGTGGGAGGCCCTGCACTACGGCGACTCCCCGGTGCCGGGCGAGGAGGAACGCGCGGGGCTCTACGACGCCAAGGTCGCCTCCCTCACCGAGGCGATGGGCGGATCGGCCTCCGGCACCGACGCACGCCACCTGCTCCTCACCCTGATCGGCCTGGCGGCCTGGCCCCAGATCACCCCTCAACTGACCCGGCTCGTCCTGGGCCGGGACCCCTCCGACGAAGAGGTCCGGGACCAGATGCGCGAACACCTGGAGAAGTTCACCCGGAACGCGGCGGCACCCCCCACGACAAGCGCGTAACAGGGCGAACACAACGGACGGACCCCGGAGCGGCACAGCGATCCGGGGTCCGTCCGTGTACGGGACCGGCACCCCCGTACGCGAACCGGCGGGGCCGGGCCCGTCCGCACAAGACCGGCACACCGGTAAGCGAAACCGGCAGGATCGGGCCCCTCCCCGTGGAGGGTCCCGGACCTCACCCCGGGTCGGCGACGGCGGCCGGGGCCGGGGGGTGCTCACCCGTGCCCTCGACCGCGGCGATCCACCTGTCATGGAGCCACATCTGGGTGGACCTGCGCTGCGCGGAGGAGTCCCAGGTGACGTCGCGCTCGAAGGTCACGATCCGGGCGCCGGCCCCCACGATCACCCACGCGTAGCGCCCGTCGTCATGCCTGGTCTTGACCTTGACACCGGGGATGACCCGTTCCCGCCCCTCGGCGTCCACCACGACCTCGTCATGCCGGTCCACCCACTGCTCGGTCAGGCCCTCCAGGTAGTCCGAATCCTGCCGTGCCAGCCAGTTGTAGGCCGTCTCGCGGGCCTGGTCGTGGGTGGGCAGGTCGTCGGGGTCGCCAGCGGCCCCGGCGTCCAGGAGGGTGACACCCACGATCCGGTCGTCCTCGCCCAGCACGACACTCAGGTGGCTCTCACCGAGCACCCGCTCACCGTCGACCTGGTAGCGCCGTACCGTGACCTCCTCGTCGTCGTGGAGCGCGGTGCGCTCGTCGGCCTCCGCCCAGCCCTCCGGAAGCTCCACCCCGGCGCCCCGCAGTGCGGGGTCGGTGTCGGCCCCGCCCCCGGCGCCGGCGTCGTCCCCGGTTCCGTTCCGAAGCTCGGTCGTCTGGTCCACGGTCCCCTCCTCGCTGGTGTCCGTCACGTAGTCGGCGGGCTCCGGTCCCCCGCGTGTACCGGCATAGGCCCAGAGCGACGTGCCGAGCACGATCACCGTCGACGCGGCGACGCCGAGCGCCACCGCCCGGGAGCGCGGACGCACCGGCACCTCGTCTGATCCCCGTGTCATGCCCTCTCCTCTTCAGTTGTCGGGCCGGACAGACACATAAAACCAACCAACTAGTTGGATGTCAATGCTCGGAGTGACACCACGAACACCGAGGGCCGGACCCCCTTCAGGGGCCCGGCCCGTGCTGCCTCGCGTGCGGTCGGCTCCGCGTTCCCCGTGTGCGGTCAGTGCCGCGCCAGCTCCACCACCGACCCGGTTCGGGCGCTGCGCCGGGCCGCCTCGATGACCTCCAGGCCGTGGATCACCTCGTGGAGGTCCACCGGCAGCGGTTCGCCCTCACCAACGGCGTCGCGCACCCCGGCGTAGAACTCCGGGTAGGCGCCGCGCTCACCGGGTACCGGCTTGGTCAGGCCGTCGGCCCCGAGCAGGCCCCACTCCGCCTCCGGGACCACGCCCCAGTCGGGCGCGTCCGCGCGCTCGCCCGCGGCCAGCCGGGCCTCCTGTCCGTCCAACCCGTGACTGACGAAGGCCGCCTCGTCCCCGAGCACCCGGAAGCGGGGCCCGTTCTGGGCGCTGAGAGCGCTCATCCACAGGTGGGAGCGCGTACCGCGGGCGTGGTGCAGGGCGAGGAAGACGTCGTCGTCAGCCCGTACGCCCTCGCGCAGGGAGTCGATCTCGGCGTAGACGGAGGCCACCGGACCGAACAGGTTGACCGCCTGGTCGATGAGGTGCGGGCCCAGGTCGTACAGCAGGCCCGCGCCGGCTTCCACTCCCCCGCTCTCGCGCCAGGTCCCCTTCGGCTCGGGGCGCCACCGCTCGAAACGCGACTCGAAGCGGTGCACCCGCCCCAGGGAACCCTCCTCGATGAGCTGCCACAGGGTGAGGAAGTCGGCGTCCCAGCGACGGTTCTGGTAGACGGTGAGCACCTGGTCGAGCTCACCCGCCAGTTCGGTGAGCTCCCGCGCCTGGACCGAGGTGAGCGCGAACGGCTTGTCCACGACCACCGCCATACCCGCTTCCATCGCTGCACGGGCCAGGGGCGCGTGGGTGTCGTTGGGGGTGCTGACGACCGCGATCTCGTAACGCTCGGCGTCGGCCCACAGGTCGGCGGCGGTGGGGTACACGGTGACCCCCGGGTACCGTGCCTGTGCGGCCCGCCGGCGTTCGGGCGATCCGGTGACCACGGCGGACAGGCGCAGCCCCGGCACAGCGTCGACAAGGGGTGCGTGGAAGACCTCCCCGCCCTTGCCGTAGCCGATCAGGGCGACGTGCAGTTCGGGTCCGTCATGTCCGGGTGTGCCCTGACCAGGGCTGGTGGGTGCGTCGGCCATGCCCCCAATGTACGGCGCACGGTCGGTGTTCGAACCTGTCCCCGGAGCGGGGCCCGAACCATCACCCGAGCCGACGTCCCACCTTTCCGACGGCAAAACCCCTGCCCACACGGCTCACCTGCAAGATTTCAGATCGTTACGCAAGAATTTGCGCAGAGCATGGACAAAATCCCCGAATGCGACTTTCATCGAAGGGCGCATGACCTGAATCACATCCGCAGTACCGGCGGGTGTGCGTGCCGAAGGAGTGAACGCCCATGCCCAGTCCGGTCCACCGACGCACTCTGGCCGCGGCCGCCGGAGGCCTGGCCCTCCTGGTTTCCGGGTGCTCCTACCTCAGCGGAGGTGAGAGCAGCACCGTCGACACCTCCGACATCGACTGCTCCCCCTACGAACAGTGGGAGGGTACCGGGGGCACCGTCTCCGTCTACGCGTCCATCCGTGACGAGGAGGGCGACCTCCTGGAAGAGTCCTGGGCGGACTTCGCGGCCTGCAGCGGTATCACCGTCCAGTACGAGGGCAGCGGTGAGTTCGAGGCCCAACTACCAGTCCGCCTCGACGGCGGCAACGCGCCCGACCTCGCCTTCATCCCCCAGCCCGGCCTCCTGGAGCGCGCCGCCAACGACGGCCACGCCCTCCCCGTCGCCGACGGCGTGCAGAGCAACGTCGAGTCGGGGTGGAGCGAGGACTGGCAGGGCTACGCCTCCGTCGACGGCGACCTGTACGGCTCCCCGCTCGGCGCCAACATGAAGTCGATGGTCTGGTACTCGCCCGGCTACTTCGCCGAGAACGGCCACGAGGTCCCCGAGACCTGGGACGAGATGATCGAACTCAGCGACGCCATCGCAGCCGACGGCACCAAGCCCTGGTGCGTGGGCTTCGAGTCCGGCGACGCCACCGGCTGGCCCGGCACCGACTGGATCGAGAACGCGCTCCTGCGCACCTCCGGCACGGACGTCTACCACGACTGGATCTCCCACGACATCGCCTTCGACTCCCCCGAGGTCGAGGAGGCCTTCGACCTGGCAGACGGGGTCGTCCGGAACGAGGACTACGTCAACGGCACCTTCGGCGGCGTCGACAGCATCGCCGTCACCTCCTTCCAGGAGGCCGGGATGCCCCTCCTCGACGGCGGCTGCGCCATGTACCTGATGGGTTCCTTCTACGGCGCCCAGTTCGAGGACGACGTCGAGATCGGCGAGGACGGCGACGTCTACGGCTTCGTCATGCCCCCGCTGGAGGCCGGCTCCGACATCCCGATCATGGGCGGCGGCGAGTTCGTCGTCCCCTTCGACGACCGCGACGAGGTCGTGGCCATGCACGAGTACCTCTCCTCGGCCGAGTACGCCAACCAGCGCGCCTCCCTGGGCTCCTGGGTCTCCGCCCACCAGGAGCTGGACCAGTCCCTGCTGGCCGACCCCACCGACCAGTTCACCGCCGAGGTCCTCAACGACCCCGACACCGTCTTCCACTTCGACGGGAGCGACGCCATGCCCTCCTCCGTGGGCACCAACGTCTTCTGGAGCGGGATGGTGGACTGGGTGACCGGTACCGACACGGCCACGGTCCTGGAGAGCGTCGAGTCCGCCTGGCCGTAACTGTGTTTGCTTTGGGCCTCCGCTTCGGCCCGTGCTCGAAGCTCCCGGCCGCGCGGCGTCACTGACGCCGCGCGGCCCTCCCCTCCCTCCTCTCCAGGCACCACCTAAGGTCTTCCATGGAGTTCTCCTTCCTGAACGAGCTGCCCAAGCTCGTGTGGATGCTCATCGGGATCGTCGCCTTCCTCGGCGTCATCGGCCTGATGCTCGTCCTGCTCGACGCACCCCGCAGCAGGCGGGACCGGTGGCAGGCGGCCTTCTTCCTCGGCCCGGCCGCGGTCCTCATTCTCGGCGGGCTCGTCTACCCGGTCATCCGCACCACCGTCCTGTCCTTCCACGACCGCAACGGCGACGTGTTCGTGGGGCTGGCCAACTACCTCTGGATGTTCCAGCGCCCGGAGATCCTCCAGGTCCTGCTCAACACCCTGCTGTGGGTACTGTTCGCCCCGGCCATGGCCACGGCGGTCGGCCTGCTGTACGCCGTGCTCATCGACCGCTCCCGGTTCGAGTCCGTGGCCAAGTCGCTGGTGTTCATGCCGATGGCGATCTCGTTCGTCGGCGCGAGCATCATCTGGCGGTTCGTGTACGCCTACCGCCCCGCCGACCAGGAGCAGTACGGGCTGTTCAACCAGATCGTCGTGTGGTTCGGCGGCGAGCCCCGGCTGTGGCTGCTCGAACAACCCCTCAACACGTTCCTGCTGATCCTGGTCCTGATCTGGGTCCAGGCCGGGTTCGCGATGGTGGTCCTGTCCGCGGCCATCAAGGCGATCCCCGCCGAGATCGTGGAGGCCGCGCGCATCGACGGCGCCGGCCCCTGGCAACTGTTCAGCCGCATCACCCTGCCGTCGGTCTGGCCCACCCTCCTGGTCGTGCTCATCACGATCTCGGTGCAGACCCTCAAGATCTTCGACATCGTCCGCACCATGACCGGCGGCAACTACGGCACCAGCGTGATCGCCAACGAGATGTACAGCCAGGCGTTCTCCCAGGGCCAGGTCGGTCAGGGATCGGCCCTGGCCGTGTTCCTGTTCGTCCTGGTCATCCCGCTGGTCGCCTTCCAGATCCGGCGCAACCGCAAGGCCAGGGAGCTGACATGAGCACGAACGACACCCTCCCCGGGGCCGCCGCGCCCGCCGAGCGCGGGACGGCCGCCGACCGGGGCGCCGCCGACCGGGTCCGCAAACGGCTCAGCGGCGGCGCGGCCAGCCTCGCGGCGCTGGTCATCGCCGTCGTGTGGACGCTGCCCACCGCCGGGCTGTTCATCTCCTCGTTCCGGCCCGCCGAACAGATCCGTGCCACCGGCTGGTGGACGTTCTTCGGCTCCCCCGAGGTGACCCTGGACAACTACCGGGACGTGCTCTTCGGCAACGCCAACGACGGCCGTCTGGCCAGCCACTTCGTGAACTCGTTCGTGATCACCCTGCCCTCGACGGTGTTCGTCCTGGGGGTCGCCGCACTGGCGGCCTACGCACTCGCCTGGATCGACTTCCGCGGCCGTGACTGGGTGTTCCTCGGAATCTTCGCGCTCCAGATCGTCCCGCTCCAGATGTCCCTGGTCCCGCTGTTGCGTTTCTTCTCCCAGGGCGTGTCGGTCGGCGGTGCCCAGCTCCTTCCCGCCTGGGAGCTGTCCGGCGCCATGGCGTTCACCAACGTGTGGGTGGCGCACACCATCTTCGGTCTGCCGCTGGGCATCTTCCTGATGCACAACTTCATCTCGCAGCTACCGAAGTCGCTTTTCGAGGCCGCCCGCGTGGACGGTGCCGGGCACGGGACGATCTTCCGCAAGGTGGTGCTTCCGCTGATCGCCCCCGCCCTGGTCTCCCTCGGCATCTTCCAGTTCCTGTGGGTCTGGAACGACCTGTTGGTGGCGCTGATCTTCGCTGGCGGCGACACCGCGACCGCGCCGCTCACCGTCCGGCTGGCCGAACTCGCGGGAACCCGAGGCGAGGCCTGGCACCGGCTCACCGCGGGGGCGTTCGTGTCGATCATCGTCCCGCTGATCGTGTTCTTCCTGCTCCAGCGCTACTTCGTGCGCGGGCTGCTGGCCGGCAGCGTCAAGGGCTGACCGCCCGGTGGGGGCGGCACGGCGCCGCCCCCGCCGTCGGGAGCACCGGTGCACGGCTCAGCCGGCGCGGTACGCGGTGCGCGCGGCCTCCAGAGCGGTGGTCCGGTAGGCGGCTCCGAACAGGCACACGTGCACGAGCAGAGGGTGCAGCTGGTGCAGGGCCACCCGGCCCCGCCACCCCGAGGACAGCGGAGCGACCTCGTTGTAGGCGTCGCGGACCCGGTCCAGGTAGGGCAGGCCGAACAGGGCCAGCATCGCCAGGTCCGCCTCGCGGTGACCGCCGTGCGCGGCGGGATCGATGAGCACCGCGTCGCGTTCACGCCAGAGCACGTTGCCGTTCCACAGGTCCCCGTGCACACGGGCCGGCGGTTCCGGTTCCCCGGCCAACTCCTCGACCGAGTCGACCACCTTCTCGACGGCACGCGCGTCGGCGGGGGTCAGCGCACCCTGGTCCAGGGCCTGGCGCAGGTAGGGGCGTAGCCGCTGTTCGGCGTAGAAGCGCGGCCAGTCCCGGGAGGGGGTGTTGTCCAGGGGAAGCGGACCGATGTAACCGGTCCAGTCCGCGCCGAAACCGTCGGCCCCGGTGAGGTGGGTTCCGGCGAGCTGCCTGCCGAGCCGATCGGCCGCGGCGGGTGTGGGCTCGCGCTGTTCGATCCACGGCAGGACGAGCAGGTGCGAGTCCCACCCCAGGGGCGCGATCGCCGGGGACCCGAAACACCTCCCGAGCCATTCCAGACCGCGCGCCTCGGCGACCAGCACCCCGGTGGGCTCGGCCCCGCGCGCCAGGGACTTGACGAACAGCCGGGTACCGTCGGCCAACTCGGCGTAGGACAGGGTCCAGTCGTGGCTGCTCCCGGCCCTGGCGGCCCGCCGGACCTCCCGGCCGAGCAGGGCCGAGACGCGTTCGGCGAGGGTCCCGGTCAACGGGTCCCGGCGCGACCGCTCCGGCCCGTCCCCCGTGCCCCCGGGTCCGAAGGAGCGCACGATCATCTCCCTGTCCAAGCGGCTAGCCCCGCAGCCGGGATACGAGTTCCCCGGTGAGCCCCTTGGCGGCGGCCTCGACCATGTTCAGGACGGCGGTGAACCCGTCGTCTCCCCCGTAGTAGGGGTCGGGGACCTCTGGATTGGGGCCGCATCCGGGCGCGAAGGAGCGGAACAGCCGCAGCCGGGAGGCGTCGAAGCCGAGCTCGGCCCCCCGTTCGTCGACGGCGCGGCGCACCTCGTCCAGGTTGTCCGTGTCCATCACCAGTACGAGGTCCCTGGTGGCGAGGTCCTCGGGGTCGAACTGGCGGGCGGTGTGGTTGGTCAGGTACCCGTGCACACGCAGTGTGGCGGCGGCACGGGGGTCCATTCCGCCGCCCACGTGCCAGTCGCCCGTGCCGGAGCTGTCGACCTCCACGAGGTCGCTCATTCCGGCGCGTTCGAGGTCTGCGGTGAGCACCTTCGCCGCCATGGGCGATCGGCAGATGTTTCCCAGACACACCACACTGACGCGGTAGGGACCAGCGGGTTCACGCGGTTCCGGCAGGCTCATGCCCTTACCGTAACGAAAAACCGCCGCACCCACCCGGTCCGGCGCGGTGAGTACGGCCGCCGTCCCCGGATCCGGAGCCCGGATCAGCTCTTGGGGAGCCGGACGACGGTGACGAAGAAGTCGTCGATCTGGCGCACGACCCTGATGAACTGCTCGAAGTCCACGGGCTTGGGCACGTAGGCATTGGCGTGCAGGCGGTAGCTGCGCAGCACGTCCTCCTCGGCCTCCGAGGTCGTGAGTACCACGACGGGGATGTGCGCGAGGTTGTCGTCGCTCTTGACCTCCTCCAGTACCTCCCGGCCGTCCTTACGCGGCAGGTTGAGGTCCAGGAGGATCAGGTGGGGGCGGGGGGCGTCAGCGAACTCACCCTCGCGACGCAGGAAGCGGAGCGCCTCGACGCCGTCCGAGACCACGTGCAGCCGGTTCCCCAGCTTGTGTTCCTCGAACGCCTCCTTGGTCATCAGGACGTCACCGGGATCGTCCTCGACCAGCAGCACCTCAATGGGATGCACCAACATGACCTCGCTCAAGCTTTCAGACCCCTATACGGGCCCCGCCCCGCGACCGGGGGGAGCCGTACCGCCAGCGTCGCCGGGCAGGGGACGGGGTTCCCCTTCGGGTTCTCGACCCGTGGGGACCCCGGTCTCCGGCTCGTTGCCACTGGACTCTCGTGTGGCCGTCGGCGTCTCGTCCGCGGGGGCGGACTCGACTGCCTCGGTGCCCTCAACATGGTTATCGGTATCAGCAGTCGATTCGGTTCCCTCCACGGCAACCGGATCTTCCTCCTCCGTCTGGGTGTCGACGGGCAGGGTCCAGCATATGCGGGTTCCGGCCCGGCCGGAGTCCGTGTCCTCGGTGGTTTCGGCCCCTTCGACGTCCTCTGCTCCCGTGTCCAGCCACATGCGTCCGCCGTGGAACTCGATGATCTTCTTGCACATGGCCAGGCCGATACCGGTACCGGTGTACTTCTCCCTGGTGTGCAGGCGCTGGAAGATGACGAAGATCCGCTCGGCGTACTGCGGTTCGATGCCGATGCCGTTGTCCGTGCAGCAGAACACCCATTCGTCGTCCTGGCGTTCCACGCTGACGTGGACCCTGGGCGCGTCCTCGCCGCGGAACTTGACCGCGTTGCCCACCAGGTTGAAGAAGACCTGGGTGAGCAGGGTGCGGTCGCCCTGGATGGTGGGCAGGGCATCGCCGGTGATCTCGGCGTCCGCCTCCTCCAGGCGGGTCTCCAGACTGCTCAGAGCGTCGTCCAGGGCCACGTTCAGGTCGACCGGGGCGAAGTTCTTGGTGCGCCCGACCCGGGAGAAGGCGAGGAGGTCGTTGATGAGGGTCTGCATGCGTTTGGCGCCCTCGACCGCGAAGTCGATGTAGGAGTCCGCGCGCTCGTCCAGCTGGCCGTGGTAGCGGCGCTGGAGCAGCTGGCAGAAGCTCGCCACCTTACGCAGCGGCTCCTGGAGGTCGTGTGAGGCGACGTAGGCGAACTGCTCCAGCTCCAGGTTGGACCGGCGCAGCTCCTCCGTCTGGTGCTCCAGCAGGCTGGACTGCTCCTGGAGCTTGCGCCGCGCCGAGGCGACCTCGTCCAGGTCGTGCACGATGCGCTCGCGCATGGCGTCCACGTCCTGGCCCAGCTGGACGATCTCCGGCGGGCCCTGCAGGGAGATGCGGTGGGCGTAGTAGCCCTCGGAGACCTGGCGCATGTGTCCGGCCAGGTCCTCCAGGGGGCGCAGTACCCACTGCTGGAGCATCACCCAGAGGAAGACCGACAGGAACACCACGACCAGGCCGACGAGCACGAGGAGGGCCACGACCTGCTGGGTGGCCAGGGTCAGGCCGCTCTGGGCCTCCTGGATCTCGCTCTCGAGGTGGTTGGTGGTGGCGTCGGCGGCCCGGTTGAGCTCCAGGAACAGCACCCGGCCGCGCTGGAGGTCCTCCTGGGTCGGCGTCTGGCCGGTACGGACCTGTTCCAGGACCGGTTCGGCGAACTCCTCGCTCCAGACCTCGCCGGCCGCGATGAGCTCCTCGACCTTGGGCGCGACGTCCTCGTTCTCCTCGGCCAGGGTGGTCAGGGCGCTCCGGTACTCGGCGAGGGACATCCGCTGCTCGACGAAGGGCTGGAGGAACTCGCGGTCGCCGGTGAGGATGTAGCCGCGCAGGGCGTGGTCCTGGCTGAGGTAGGCCGAGCGGGTCTGCTCGACGGTGCTCAGCCCCGGCGTGAGCGAGTCGACCTGGCGGGTCAGGGAGTCGCGGGCCTGGAAGGCGGCGAGGGTGATCACCGAGACCGCCAGCACCAGGACGACGGCGACCACCGTCAGCAGGCTGGTGACCCGGCGCCGCAGGCTCCAGGAGTGCCTGCTGGAGTGCACCCGGCTGCGGAGGGAGGCACTGACGGAAGAGGCCCCTCCCAAGGGCCTCCGGGCTCCTTCCCCCTCCCCTGCGGCCGAATCCGTTCCGGGCTCGTTGTCCATGGTGCGGTGTTCCTCCCCGGTGGAGCTCACTCCGGCTCTCCGTGGTTGACGAGCAGCATCGCCACGTCGTCCTGGAGCGGTCCCCCGTTGCTGCGCTCCGCCTCGTCCACCAGGTGTTCGGGCAGGTTGTTCAGGGCCACACCCTGGGTGAGCGCCCCGTTCACCATCCGGCGCAGACCCGCGACCTCCAGGCGCGCGGGTGGCCCGCCGTCGTAGGCGTCGACCAGGCCGTCGGTGTAGAACAGCATGCTCGCGCCCTTGGGCAGCACGATCTCGGCCGCTTCCTCCTGGTCCACCGGGAAGACTCCCAGCGGCGGCTGTGGGACGGCCTGGATCTCCTCCGCCACGCCGTCGGTGACGACCATGGGGGGCGGGTGGCCGAGGACGCGCACCCGGGCCCGGTCGCTGCCGGTGTCGAGGCTGGCCATGCACAGCGTCGCGTACATCTCCTCCTGGGCGCGCTCGCTGACCAGGAGGTCCTCCAGGTTGGGCAGGACGCGTTCCTCGGCGACCCCGCTCATGACGAGGGTGCGCCAGGCGATGCGCAGGCTGACGCCGAGGGCGGCCTCGTCCGGGCCGTGGCCGCTGACGTCGCCGATGATGACGTGGGTGGTGCCGTCCTTCTCGACCGCGTCGTAGAAGTCGCCACCGACCAGGGCGCGTTTTCGGCCGGGCCGGTAGTAGGCACGGTGGCTGAGCGGTGAGCGGCCGAGCAGGACCTGGGGCAGCAGGCCTCGCTCCAGGCGCATGTTCTCGCGGGCCCGCATCCGCGCCTCGCGCAACTGGCGGGCGTTCTCGTCGGCGCGGCGCCGCTCCAGGGAGTAGCGCAGGCTCCGGGCCAGCAGGGAACCGTCCACCTGGCCCTTGACCAGGTAGTCCTGGGCGCCCGCGGCGACGGCGGCGATGCCCTCGTGTTCGTCGTCGAGGCCGGTGAGGACCACGACCGCGGCTGAGGGCGCGCTGCCGAGGACCTCGCGTAGCAGGTCCAGGCCGTGCCCGTCGGGGAGGTTGAGGTCGAGCAGGACGCAACCGCGGAAGTCGGTGAGGTGCTCGCGGGCCGCCTTGAGTGTGGAGACCCAGGTGATGCGTGTGGTCAGTGCGGTGTCCGCTAGGAGTTCCTCGGCGAGAAGGGCATCGCCGGGGTCGTCTTCGATCAGTAGGACGTCAACCGATTCGACGGTAGCCTCCACCCGGTCGTCCAGGACGGTGTCGTCACCCGGGGCGGCGCTGCCGTGTGTCGCAGCGCCGTCGGCGGCGTTGGCCGCTTCGTCACCGATCACCGTCACGGGATCGTGCCCTGTTCTCCTGGTATCCACTCATCGCCTCAAGGTTCGTGGGTCCGTGGGGTGCGTTGTCATGCCGGAGGCCCGAGGCGGACACCTCGGGTCTTCCCGGCGGTTCGGACCGCACGACACCCAAACGATAAACGCCCTGGCGACCAGTTGACCAGCGGACGAGACGAGACACACCCAATGCCGGGGGGACACGGCCGACACGCCTTGCGTGCGCGCAGGCCCGGGCACGCGGGGCATCCGGATGCGGGCGGCGGTCGCATAGGTGGTCAGAGCATGCATGTGCGCGTGCAGGAGCGCGTGAACCATGTGACGTAGGGCACTCCAAATGAGCCCTGCGCCCCTTTTTATATGACAGAGCGTCGTATCAGCCTTGACAGCGCCGCACACCTAAATGACATGATGTCATAAAGATCCCCGGAACGAGAGGCGGACAGTGCCGATGAGCGCCACGGCCGAGGCCACCGCAACGGCCGACCCCACCGTCGGCGAACCGTTCTCCGAACGGCTCAAGGCCGCCACCTGGGGCGACCACGCCACCGCCGAACAGCACGGCTTCACCGAGGCCCTGCTCGCGGGCGAACTCCCGCGCGCGGGCTACACCGAGATGGTCGCTCAGCACTACTTCGCCTACGTGGCCCTGGAGCGGGTCGGCCGCGCCCTCCGCGAGGACCCCGTCGCAGGCCGCTTCCACCACCCCGAACTGGAACGCGTCCCCGCACTGGAGGCCGACCTGGAGCACCTGCTCGGCACCGGCTGGCGCGAGCGGATCTCCCCGACCCCGGCCACCAGGACCTACGTCGCGCGCATCGAACAGATGGCCGACCACCCCGCGGGCTTCGTCGCCCACCACTACACCCGCTACATGGGTGACGTCTCCGGCGGCCAGTTCATCCGCCGGATCGCCGCGAAGGCCTACGGCCTCACCGCCGACGCGGGGGTGGCCTTCTACGTCTTCGACGCCCTGGGCAGCCTCCCGAAGTTCCGTTCCGGGTACCGTGACCGCCTCGACTCCCTGGACCTGGACGAGGCCGCCGCGGAGTTCCTCATCCGGGAGACCCGCCTGGCCTACCAGCTCAACACCGAGGTCCTCGCCGACCTGGGCAGGCAGCACGCCTGACCCGCCTCCGAGCCGCTCCGCCCCGCTGCGGCCCCGACGTGCCGGTCCGGCCGCCGCAGCGTGCCACCATAGGGGCATGCCCAAGATCACGGCTCCGACCATCGCCGCCCACCGTGCCCGCACCCGGGACCGCATCATGGACGCCGTGGACGGGCTGATCAGATCACAGGGGATCGACCGCATCTCCATGACCGACGTGGCCAACGCCGCGGGCATCACCCGCACCGCGCTCTACAACTACTTCCCGGACAAGCCCGCGCTGCTCCTGGCCTTCACCGAACAGGTCAACAGCGCGTTCGTCGAGCGGTACAAGCGCGAACTCCCCTCGGGGGTATCGGCGGCCCGCCGCCTGTCAGCCTTCGTGCGGCTGCAGCTGGAGGGCCTCGTCGCCCACCCGCACCCGCCCGCCGCCGAACTCGGCGCCAGCCTGGGACCGGACGCCTACCAGGCCCTGGCCGCGCACGTCGCCCCGATGCAGCGCCTGCTCACCGAGATCATCGAGGAGGGCGCCACGACCGGGGAGTTCGACCACCTGCCCGCCGAGCGCACCGCCGGCCTCACCCTGTCCATGGTGGGATCCCAACGGCTGCCCCTGGTGAACGACGAGATCGACCTCGACGGGACCCACGCCCTGGTCACCCGGTTCGTACTCCGCGCCCTCGGGGTGGCGACCGAAACCGTGGACACCATCCTCCCCTCCACCGCCAGGAAGAACACCGAGAGTTCTCGCTAATACACCCTGGGCGATAAAGGTCAGGACCTAACCGCGGCTGGCCGGGAGCGGCCACCCCCGATCCGCATGAACGCGACGGAACCGGGGAACTATCCGCCCTGCCCGGCGCCCCCGCCCGGGCGATCCCGTCCGCCCGGATCCGAGTCCCGTTAGGCCCTCCTCCCGTGTCCCTCGCACTGATCGCCGTCGGCGCCGTCCTGGTGTCGATCGCCCTGTTCAACAAGGTCCCCCGCCTCACCGCCGGGCGCCTGCCCGCACCCCGCCCCGGCGGCGGTGTCGCCGCCCAGCGCCTCAGCGCGCCACCACGGCTGCGCCTGGCCCCCGCCCGGCTCACCGAACAGGGCCGAGCCCTGCTCACCACCGTGGGCGGCAGCGCACTGATCGTGGCCTTCTTCCTCACCCTGTCCGGTCTTTGACTCCCCGGCCCGGGCCGGCCCCCTGACGGGTCCCGGGCCACCGATCCCGGGGTCAGCCCGCGCGGCCCCGGAGACCGCCGCGCCCACCCGCCATACGCACCAGCAGGCCGCCCGCGACCGTGGCCGCGACCCCTCCGGTCACCGCGGCGGCCGCGGCCACCCGCTCCCACAGCCTGGAGTCGCGGTGCGCGGCACTCTCCGCGGCCGCCCGGTCCGCCGCACCGAAGGCGCCACCGCACAGCGCGGCGTCCAACTCGGCATCGCGCCAACACGCCTTCCACTCGTTCAGGGGCTCCAGCCCACCGGGTTCCGGGGTCGTGCGAGGCTTCCAGCGCACCGTGCCGTCCACGGGCGCACCGCCCCGGAGGACCAGGGGCGGCGGCCCCGCGTAACGCAGCTCACCGGGCGCGTTCGCGATCATCTCCACGAGCAGCCTGGCGCAGGCGCGGGCGTCGCCCAGAGCGGTGTGCTGCCCCGTCGGCCAGGACCCGCTCAGCAGGTGGGTGGCGCGCGGCAGCGAGTAGCGGGGGAGGTCGATCTGGGCGCGCAGGGCCCTCAGCGTGCACAGACCCGACTGGCCGCGCGGTAGACCGGCGGGGACCAGCTCAGCGGCGAGGAAGCGCTCCTCGAAGTCCAGGTTGTGGCCGACCACCACCGCCCCGGAGAGCAACTGAGCCAGACGGGGGACGATCTCCGCCACCCGCGGGGCCCCGATGACATCGCCCTCACCGATCCCGTGGAACTTCTGTCCGCCCACCGGGACCCGGGGATCCACCAGCGTGCTGAACTCGTCCACGAGCTCTCCGTCACCGCGCACCCGCACCACGGCGACCTCGACCAGACGCGCGCCCTCGCGCGGGTCCAGACCGGTCGTCTCGACGTCAAGCACCGCGTACTCCAGGTCCGCCGCACGCGTGCCGACCCTTCTCCGGGTCAGTTCGCCCGTCCGCAGCGTTCCCATCGCCAGTCCCACTCCCTTTGTCACGCCGATGTCCCGGCAGGTGTCCCAGCAGGTCGTCCCGGTGTGTCCGGCACCCGCCCGCTGTCGGTCCCCGACCTTACTGCCCGCGTCCGACACCGGGCGCACGCCCTGGCGCGGCACCCCCGGCACCGCGGAGCGCAAACAGAGCCGCTGGCGACCCCGCGGAGCCGCACACCAGCAGCCGGGAAGAACCGAGGGTGTGTGTACGTTTTGACGCGTGCCTGCCGTCGGCGGGCACATACCGCGATTCCCCCACAGCCTCACCGGCGAGGAGAAACCACATGAACCAGGCTCCGCTGCCCAGCTACGCTCCCCTGGCGGAAGTCGTCCGTTCCGGAATGCGCGAAGGCGTGCACTACGGCGCGGTCGTCGGGCTCTCGGCCGAAGGTGAGGTCGCCTACGCACGCGGACCCGTGCACGACGCCATGTTCCCCCGCTCCTCCGCCAAACCCTTCCAGGCACTGGCCGCACTGCGCGCCGGCGCCCCGCTGGAGGGGACCTCCCTCGCGATCGCCGCGGGAAGCCACGGGGGCGAGGACTTCCACGCAGCCGAGACCGAGCGGATCCTGGCCGCCGCCGGACTCACCGCCGAAGCCCTCCGGTGCCCGCCCGCCGTCCCCGGCGGAGCCGCCGCCCGGAAGGCCTTCCTGGCCGCGGGCCGCTCCCCCGAACGTCGGTACATGAACTGTTCCGGCAAGCACGCGGGCATGCTCGCCGCCTGCGTCGCCCAGGGGTGGAGCACCGACGACTACCTCGACCCCGAACACCCGCTCCAGGTGCTGGTACGCGAAGCGACCGAGGACATGTGCGGCGAGAGGATCGCACACACCGCCGTCGACGGCTGCGGAGCGCCACAACTCGCGGTCTCCCTGGTCGGCCTCGCCCGAGGTATCCAGGGCATGCGCCTGTCCCCCGAGGGCAGCTCCGAGCGGACCATCATCGAAGCGATGAGCGCCCACCCCGAGTACGTCTCGGGTACCGACCGCATCGACACCGAACTGATGACCCGTATGCCCGGCCTGGTCTCCAAGATCGGCGCCGACGGCGTACTCGTGCTCAACGTGCCCACCGGTGAGACGGTCGCCGTCAAGATCAGCGACGGAGACGCCGAGGAACGCGCACGCGTCCTCGTAGGCCTCACCGCCCTCCGGGGCCTGGGCGTGGACGTCGCACCCGTCAAGGAGCACCTGACCACTCCCATCCAGGGCGGCGGCCGGACCGTCGGCGAAGTCCGCGGGTTGTAGTGCTGGTTTGGGGCTGTGTTCTCTTTGGGCCTCCGCTGGCGCTTCGGCCCGTGTTCGGGCGCCTGAGGGGAGATGTTCTTCATCCTCGTCTGCGCCTGGCTCGCCCACCCGTCGCCCGCCACCACCCTCAACGGACGCCTACGGCGCGGTACCCGTACCTGTCGGCGGCTTGACTCGTCTTGCAGAACACTCCCGCGCCCGAACGAAGGAACACCCCCTGGGGTGGAGGCAGGCGAGAAATCCCCTCGGCTGAGGTGGAAAGTGCATCCTGGGGTCCAGAGCCCGGGAGACGGAAAGGAAACACGGTGTCGGACACCCTGAACGAGATCGTCATCGCCGGTGCGGGCATGGCCGGGCTGCACGCGGCGGAGGCCCTGCGGGAACACGGCTTCGAGGGGCGTCTGACCCTGGTCGGGGAGGAACCGCACCGGCCCTACTCACGACCCCCGCTGTCCAAGGAGGTCCTGACCGGGGTCGGGATGGACCCCGCGCACGGCGGCCCGGGGTGGCTGGTCGGGCACCGCGCCCTGCGGCTGCGTGAGGACGCCGTGGTCGAGGGCCTGGACCTGGACTTCCGGCCGAACACGAGGGCGGTCGGGCTGGACCCGGCCGCCCGGGAGCTGCGCGTGGCCGGACCCGGCGGCGGGGGCTCGCTGAGCTACGACGGGCTGATCGTGGCCACCGGGGCGCGGGCCCGGCGCCCCGGCACCGACCTGGCCGGGGTGCACGTCCTGCGCACCCTGGACGACGCCGAGGCGATCCGTGCGGCCTTCGACTCCGGCGGACACCTGGTGGTGGTCGGCGCGGGGTTCGTCGGGGCCGAGGTCGCCGCGAGCGCCCGTGCCGTGGGGATGGAGGTCACCCTGGTGGAGGCCGCTCCCACCCCGCTGACCAGGGTGGTCGACCCGCGTGTCGGGGAGGTCCTCACCGACCTGCACCGGGAGAACGGTGTGGACGTGCGGCTGGGC
Source organism: Nocardiopsis terrae (assembly GCF_014651695.1). GTDB lineage: Bacteria > Actinomycetota > Actinomycetes > Streptosporangiales > Streptosporangiaceae > Nocardiopsis > Nocardiopsis terrae. The sequence continues at coordinate 57,438 of NZ_BMXJ01000008.1, read as the reverse complement.
GCGGGTGTGACCGGGTTCGAGGGTGCCGGCCGGGTGGAACGCGTCCGGTTAGCGGACGGTTCCGCGATCGAGGCCTCCCTGGTGGTGGCCGGGGTGGGGGTCCACCTCAACACCGAGTGGCTGCGCGGCTCGGGCGTGGAGCTGTTCGACGACGGCTCGGTGGTGTGCGACGAGTACTCCGCCACCTCGGTGCCGAACGTGTATGCGGTCGGTGACCTGGCCAACTGGCCGCACCCGCGCTACGGCGGCCGGATCCGGCTGGAGCACTGGACCAACGCGAGCGAGCAGGGCGAGGCGGCCGCCCGCAACCTGCTCGCCGGGACGGGGCGGACGCCCTTCACCCCGGTGCCCTATTTCTGGTCCGACCAGTACAAGAGGAAGGTCCAGCTGCTGGGGCAGGGCGCCCCCGCCGATCAGGTCGCCTTCGTGCACGGGTCACCACAGGACCGGAAGTTCGTCGCGTTCCTGGGGCGCGGGGGGATGCTCACCGGGGTGCTCGGCCTGCGCTCCACCCCGCGCACCATGCGTTACCGCGGCCTGCTGGAGAAACCCACCACATGGGAGGAAGCCATGGCCGCGGCCGGGGCTACCCCGTCACGGTGATGGCTCCCTTGGGGCACATCCGCTCCGCCTGGAGCACCTTCGCGCGGAGTCCCTCGTCCGGCTCCTCGGTGAGGAGGTAGAGGAAGTCGTCGTCCCTGACCTCGAACACCTCCGGGGCCGCGGCCATGCACAGGGCGTTGCTCTCACACTGGTCGTAGTCGACCTCGACTCGCATACTGCCTTCCTCTCGTCCGCGGGCCGCCGCCCGTGGCCGGGCGGCGGCCCTGGGGGGGCACGGGTGGCCTCACCCTAGCCACGGATCCCTACTTGGCGAAGCGGTCGGTCGCCTCGATCAGCTGGTGCAGGATGCCGGGCTCGCTGAAGGCGTGCCCCGCGTCGTCGACGACGTGGAACTCCGCCTCCGGCCAGACCCGGTGCAGGTCGTGGGCGGTGCGCATCGGGGTGCACACGTCGTAGCGGCCCTGGACGATCACCCCGGGAATGTGCCGGATCCGTTCCGCGCCCTCGATGAGCTGTTCGGGGGTGAGGAAGCCCTTGTTGTGGAAGTAGTGGTTCTCGATCCGGGCGAAGGCCAGTGCGTAGTCCTCGTCCGCGTGGTGTTCGCGCAGCGCGGGGTTGGGCAGCAGCGTGATCGTCGACCCCTCCCACACGCTCCACGCGCGGGCGGCATCCAGCCGCGTCCTGCGGTCCTGGGACTCCAGGCGGCGGGCGTAGGCGGCGATGAGGTCGTCGCGCTCCTCCTCCGGGATGGGGGCCAGGTAGGACTCCCACAGGTCCGGGAAGAGGTGGGAGGCGCCCTCCTGGTAGAACCAGCGCAGCTCCTGGTCGCGCAGGGTGAAGATGCCGCGGACGACCAGCTCGGTGACGCGCTCGGGGTGCTTCTGCGCGTAGGCGAGGGCCAGGCAGCTGCCCCAGGACCCGCCGAAGACCTGCCAGGCGTCCACGCCGATCATCTCGCGCAGGCGCTCCATGTCCTCGACCAGCGCCCAGGTGGTGTTGGTGGCCAGGTCGACGTCCATACGACTGGCGTGCGGGGTGGAACGCCCGCAGTTGCGCTGGTCGAACAGGAGGATGCGGTACTTCTCCGGGTCGAAGAGCCGACGGTGGTCGGGGGTACAGCCGCCGCCCGGGCCGCCGTGCAGGAACACCACGGGTTTGCCCGCGGGGTTGCCGCACAGCTCCCAGTAGACGCGGTGTCCGTCACCGACGTCGAGCATGCCCGAGTCGTACGGCTCGATGGACGGGTACAAGGTGCGCAAGGCGTGGGACCTTTCGTGCTGTTCGTGGCTGGGTCGTGTTCGGGGCCGGACCGGGATCAGAGCCGCCCCAGGAGCTCAGCCTTCTTGGTGCCGAACTCCTCGTCGGTCAGCAGCCCCTCGGCGTGGAGGTTGCCGAGCTCCCGGATCTTGGCGAAGATCTCGTCGCTGCCGTCGGCCGCGCCCGCCGCCAGGGCGGCGGGCTCCTCCCCGGCTTCCTCCCCGGGCTCCTGTTTCGCCAGGGCGATGTGGCTGTTGACGGTGGCGGCCATCAGGAGGGTTTCGTCGCTGCCCTTGGGCCCGTGCGAGACCAGGGTGAAGAAGTCGTGTTCGAGGCCGGAGGCCTCGGGGATGGTCGCTCCGCGCAGGACCACGCGGAGGAAGCCCTCGCCGAAGTCGACCTGCGGGGACCACTGGAGGGACTCGATCTCGGAGAGCGGGAACTCACGCGACTTCTCCTGCCCCTTGGCGGTGCTCGCCATCCAGCCGTCCCAGTGGAGCCGTACCCGTTCGCCGTCGAAGGAGACGGAACCCTCTCCGGTGCGCGCCTGGAAGGGCGGCCTGACCACCAGTCCCATGGCGACCTCCGAGAGGTCGAGCGGCGCCCCGCGGACCTCGCGTGCGTAACGGGCGGACTCGGTGAGCCGGTCGGCGCAGTACTCGGCGACCAGCTCCCGGTCATGCGGCCCGGTCAGCACCAGGGGTGTGGCGGGGGCGGCGGTGCCCACGGTCTCCAGGCCCGCGTAGGGGTCGGCCCCGTCCACCAGCCGCACCCGGAGCCGCCACCCCTGTTTGCGGTCGCCGGGGTCGAAGTCCACCTCGCGTACGGCGGCCAGCGGAACCGAGCACTGGCCGAGTGCCCTGCACAGGTGCGGCACCTTGCGCCCGGTGCCGAACCCGATGCGCACCCTCTCCTCGTCGAAGCGCCAGATGGCATGGTGCCCGCGTAGTTCCTCCATGGGGAAACATCCTAGAGGTGCCGTTGCGCGGTGGGCAGGCCCCGGCCGCACCCGGCAAACCCCCGAAAGCACGGGCGCCGGCGGGGCGATGGGTCGAAGCGGCCCGTTGCGGGTAGAACCGCAGGGGCACACCCCGCCCCATCCGCTCGCACGGCGGTGGGGGCCCGTGGGCGGTGCGCTCGGCGCGCCGTACCCGAAACGGAGGCCTTCGATGTCGAAAGAGATGTCCGAGGGGGCACGGGAGTTCCGCGCCGCGCGGGACCTGCTCCTGCAGCACCGGGAGGACCAGGAGACCGCGTGCCGGGAGTTCGAGTGGCCCAGACCTGAACGGTTCAACTGGGCATTGGACCACTTCGACCTGGTGGCGGCCACCCGCCCGGACCGGACCGCGCTCTGGTTGGTGGAGGAGGACGGCACCGAGGTCCACCACACCTACCGGCAGATGTCGGAGCGGTCCAACCAGGTGGCGAACTGGCTGCTCGGCCAGGGTGTGCACCCCGGGGACCGGATCATGCTGATGCTCGGCAACCAGGTCGAGCTGTGGGAGACCATGCTGGCCGCGATCAAGCTGGGCGCCGTGGTCACCCCGACCGCGACCAACCTGTCCGAGAGCGACCTGGTGGACCGGCTGGACCGGGGCGACGTCGCGCACGTGGTCTGCTCCCCCGCCGAGACGGAACGGTTCGAGCACCTGGACGGGCACTGGACACGGATCTGCGTGGGCTACATGGACGGCTGGCTCAGCTACCCGGACTCCGAGCACGCGGGGCTGGACTTCACTCCGCCGCGACCCGCCGGGCCGGACGACCCGCTGCTGCTGTACTTCACCTCCGGCACGGCCGCGCGCCCCAAACTGGTCACCCACACGCAGCGCTCCTACCCCGTGGGCCACCTGTCCACCATGTACTGGTTGGGCCTGCGCCCCGGCGACGTGCACCTGAACGTCTCCGCCCCCGGCTGGGCCAAGCACGCCTACAGCAGCGTGTTCGCGCCGTGGAACGCCGAGGCGACGGTGCTGGTGGTCAACCGGGAGCGGTTCGATCCGGCTGCGCTGCTGGACGCGGTGGTGCGGTGCGGGGCGAGCAGCCTGTGCGCGCCGCCGACGGTCTGGCGGAGGCTCCTGCAGGCCGGACCGGAGGCGTGGGAGGTCGGACTGCGCGAGGCGGTGTCCGCGGGGGAACCGCTCAACCCGGAGATCGTGGACCGGATCCGTGCGGCGTGGGGGATCACGGTACGCGACGGGTTCGGGCAGACCGAGACCACCATGGTCATCGGCAACGGCCCGGGCCAGGAAGTGGTTCCGGGCTCGATGGGACGGCCGCTGCCCGGCTACGGCATCGTCCTGATCGATCAGGAGACCGAGGAGCGTTCGGACTCGGGGCAGATCTGCGTGGACCTGTCCAACGAACCCGTGGGGGCGATGCGGGGGTACTCCGACGACCCCGAGGGCACCCGGGAGGCGACCCGGCGCGGCATGTACCGCACCGGTGACATCGCCACCCGGGATTCGCGCGGTTACATTACCTATATCGGCCGGTCCGACGATGTGTTCAAGGCCTCGGATTACCGCATCTCACCATTTGAGCTGGAAAGTGTTCTGGTCGAGCACGAATACGTGGCCGAGGCGGCGGTCGTCCCCTCCCCCGATCCGCTGCGGCTGTCGGTCGCCAAGGCCTACGTGGCCCCGGCCGAGGGCGCGCCGCCCGACGCCGAGACCGCCCGCGCCGTCCTGGAGTACGCGCGCGGGCGGCTGTCCCCGTACAAAAGGGTGCGCCGCCTGGAGTTCACCGACCTTCCCAAGACCTCCTCGGGTAAGATCCGACGGGTGCAGCTGCGCCGGGCCGAGGCCGAACGCGGCACGGTCACCGACGGCACGCGCAACCCGCGCGAGTTCTGGGAGGAGGACTTCCCGGAGCCGAAGGACTGAGCCGCCGGCATCTGCAGTGCCTTCGGAGGAATGGCCACCGTGCATTCTTGTCTCAAATAATGAGACGCCTTCTTCGGAAATGCTCCGGTGTGGCCTTTCCCATCCTCCGCCCACCGTCGAAATGCCGACGCGGCCGCACCGACCGTGTGCGGCCGCGCTACGGTTTTGTTGCGAGACGACCAACCCGACGGGACCTAGGGGAAACGATGACGAGCACCAACGACACACGGGTGGCGAGTTACAAGCCACTCATCGCCCCCCGGGACCTGCTCGCGGAACTGCCGATGAGCAACCAGAGCACGGAGCTCGTGGAGAGTTCGCGCACCGAGGTCAAGCGCGTACTGGACGGTACGGACGACCGCCTCCTGGTCGTCGTCGGCCCCTGCTCGGTGCACGACACGGAGTCGGCCCTGGACTACGCCCGCCGGCTCAAGGAGCTGGTGCCCTCGGTCAGCGACGAACTGTGCGTGGTCATGCGGGTCTACTTCGAGAAGCCCCGCACCACGGTGGGCTGGAAGGGCCTGATCAACGACCCGGGCCTGGACGACACCTACGACGTGCACCGCGGCCTGCGCACCGCCCGCAAACTGCTGCTGGACATCAACGCCATCGGACTGCCCGCGGGCACCGAGTTCCTGGACCCGATCACCCCCCAGTACATCGCCGACGTGGTGTCCTGGGGCGCGATCGGCGCCCGCACCACCGAGAGCCAGGTACACCGCCAGCTCAGCAGCGGCCTGAGCACCCCGGTCGGTTTCAAGAACGGCACCGACGGCGACGTCCAGGTCGCCGTGGACGCCGTGGGCGCCGCGGCCGCCTCGCACACCTTCTTCGGTGTGGACCCCGCGGGAGCGGGTTCGGTCGTGGTCACCGACGGCAACCCGGACTGCCACGTCATCCTGCGCGGCGGCCGCAGCGGCCCCAACCACGACCCCGCTTCGGTCGGCTCGGCCCTGGGCGTCATCGAGGGCGCCGGTCTGCCGCGACGCCTGATGATCGACGCCAGCCACGCCAACAGCGGCAAGGACCACGTCCGCCAGGCGGCCGTGGCCCGGGAGATCGCCGCCCAGGTCGCCGAGGGCGAGAAGGGCGTCGTCGGTGTGATGCTGGAGAGCTTCATCGAGGAGGGCGCGCAGAAGCTCGGCGACCCGGCCGAACTCACCTACGGCCAGTCCATCACGGACAAGTGCATGAGCTGGGAGACCACCGGGGGCGTGCTGGAGAACCTCGCCGAGGCCGTGCGCCAGCGCCGCAAGAACACCGTCTGACCGGTTCGGGGTCCGGCGTGATCCGCCGGGCCCCGGACGGACCCGGCCACGGGAAGCGCGGCTACCGCGCGGGAAGAGCCTCCAGCGCCACCAGGAGTTCACGGCCCAACGGTTCACTCAGATCGGCGTCACCCGCGTCCTCGAGCTCCAACCGGAGCGCGAACGTGTGCAGGTCGTCCCCGCGTTCGACCCAGCCGACCCACCAGCCCGGCACGGAGTCGACCTCCGCGCCCAGACCCGTCCGGCCGAAGAGCTGGTGGTCCGGACCCTCCTCGATCATCAGCAGTTCGCGCATCGCGTGCTGGTGGCCGACGTCCACGGGCAGCGCGGCACGGGCCAGTTCGGCGATGAAGGTGGCCTGCTCCAGCGCGGAGATCTCCAGCGGACCCTCCAGCCAGAAACGGTCCATCCTGTCCTCTTCGCCGACCTGCCGGTTGCCGTAGTCGAACCGGTCCACCCAGGCGGTCATCTGCTCGTGCCCGATCCGGTCGGCGATCTCCTGGTGGACCGGCACGTCGGAGGAGGGCAGGGACTCGCGCAGGCTCATCTCCTCCCCTTCCGCGGGGGAGACGACCTCGTCGACACCGGTCACCTCACCGGTCTGGAGGGCGATGAGCGTGTTCGGCAGCTTGAAGGTGGAGGCGGGCACAGCCCGCTCCCGGGCGCCCTCAGGGTTCACCACGACCGCGGACCGGTCCTCGGCGTCGAAGAGCACGAACGTCCCGTCCACCCCGGCCTCGGCGAAGACCGCTTCGAGGTCGGCGCGCTCCACGGTCTCCACGTCACCCAGCGCGACGGGTTCACCGGCGCGCCCCTCGGCCCGCTCGGCGGTCTGACCGTCCCCGCCGCAGGCGGACGCGGCCAGACCGAGGGCGCAACCCGCCGCACCGGCGGCGAGCCGGACCCGGGTCCGCCCGGACCTGCCGGGAACGTGTTCGGTGTCGGTACGCACTCGTCTCCTCCACAGGGTGTCCGAAGGAACGTCCCCCACCAAGCTAGGGCATGCCCGACGGCCGCGTCCTCCGCTTCACGAGACCCCGATCGGGCCGCGGGGCCGCGCCGCGACCGAGCCCGTTCCCCGGAACCCGCCAGCGGGCCGCCGCCCCACCGTGCCTACCGCCACTGCCGGGCCGCCCGGCGGTGGGGCCGAACCGGTCGGTCAGTCTTGGGCGCCCTGTGACGCCGCTGCTAGGCTGAACGTGTTGCTGACCCCGTACGGGAGAGAGCCCGCGTATCCAGCGTGGGCCGCCGAAGGAGCAATCCTCCCCGATGACAACCTCTCAGGCACAGCGGACCGTACGGGCGAGACCACTCTGGAAAGCAGGGACCTGCTCCCTCGCCGAAGGTGCAAACCACGCCGAGCGCGCGGTGAAGCTCTCAGGCACCCATGACAGAGGGGGAGGATGGCAACGCCTTACGTACGACACGACGCCCATCCTCTCGGGAGTGCCCATGTCAGAGCCCATGTCCGCGCCGCGTCTCACGGCGCTGCACAAGACCCACGAAGAGGCCGGGGCCACACTCGTCGACTTCGCCGGGTGGCTGATGCCGCTCCGCTACTCCAGCGAGACCGTCGAGCACAACGCCGTCCGTGAGGCCGCCGGACTGTTCGACCTCTCCCACATGGGCGAGATCCGGCTGACCGGCCCGCAGGCCGCCGAGGCCCTCGACTACGCCCTGGTGGGCTTCCTCTCCAAGGTCAAGGTGGGGCGCGCCCGCTACACCATGATCACCGCCGAGGACGGCGGTGTCCTGGACGACCTCATCGTCTACCGGCTCGGTGAGCAGGAGTACCTGGTCGTGGCGAACGCGGCCAACGTGCCCGTCGTCGCCTCCGCCCTGGCCGAGCGCGCCTCGGACTTCGACGTCGAGGTCGCGGACGAGTCCGCCGCCTATTCGCTCATCGCGGTCCAGGGCCCGCGCGCCGTGGAGATCCTCGCTCCGCTCACCGATGCGGACCTCGACGAGATCCGCTACTACGCCGGGTACGAGCACACCGTGGCCGGGGTTCCGGTCCTGCTCGCCCGTACCGGATACACCGGTGAGGACGGCTTCGAGATCTTCGTCAAGCCCGCTGACCGGGCACCCGAGGTCTGGGCCGCGCTGATGGCCCGGGGCTCCGAGCACGGGCTGGTCCCGGCCGGGCTCTCCTCCCGGGACACCCTTCGGATGGAGGCCGGGATGCCGCTCTACGGCCAGGAGCTCACCTCCGAACTCACCCCCTTCGACGCCGGGCTCGGCCGTGTGGTCAAGTTCGACAAGCCGGGCGACTTCGTCGGCCGCGCCGCACTGGAGGAGGCCTCGCGTACCGCACGGGAGCGCCGCCTGATCGGGCTCGCCGCCCGCGGCCGCCGCCCGCTGCGCAAGGGCCAGGACGTGCTGCGCGACGGAACCGTCGTCGGAGTCACCAGCAGCGGCGCCCCCTCCCCCACCCTGGGCCGCCCCATCGCCATGGCCTACGTGGACGGCGACCTCGACACCTCGACCGGCACGTTCACCGTGGACGTGCGCGGACGGGGCGAGGAAGTCGACGTGGTCGAGCTGCCGTTCTACAAGCGGCAGTCGTAGGAAGCGGGGGTCCGACGAGGGCCCCCGAGAGCCTGCACGCACCGCACGGCTGGATCCCCACGAGGGACCGGCACGGTCGGGGCGTGGCCGGGCGTAGGCCGGGCCGGGTCGCCGTACGGGCGCACGGCAGACAAATGGAACACCTCCAAGGAGAGTTGAAGTGAGCGTTCCCACGGAGCTGGGTTACACCGCCAAACACGAGTGGATCGTGGTCGAGGACGGGATCGCCACAGTCGGGATCACCTCGTTCGCCGCCGAGTCGCTGGGCGACATCGTCTACGTCGAGGCCCCCGAGGTCGGCACCGAGGTCACCGCGGGTGAGCCCGCGGGCGAGGTGGAGTCCACCAAGTCCGTCAGCGACGTCTACTCGCCCGTGAGCGGAGAGGTCGTGGAGGTCAACGAGTCCCTCGAGGACGCCCCCGAGACGATCAACTCCGCCCCCTTCGAGGGCGGCTGGCTGTTCAGGGTGCGGATCTCCGAGGAGCCCGCGAACCTTCTCTCCGCTGAGGAGTACACCAAGCTGACCGAAGGCGAGAACTAGCATGACCAGCGACAACCTGCTCAACCAGAGCCTGAGCGAGCTGGACCCCGAGGTGTCGGCCGCGGTCGACGCCGAGCTGGGCCGCCAGCGCGACACCCTTGAGATGATCGCCTCGGAGAACTTCGCCCCCCAGGCGGTTCTGGAGGCCCAGGGCACCGTCCTCACCAACAAGTACGCGGAGGGCTACCCCGGCCGTCGCTACTACGGGGGGTGCGAGCACGTCGACGTGGTCGAGCAGCTCGCGATCAACCGCGCCAAGGACCTGTTCGGCGCCGAGCACGCCAACGTACAGCCGCACTCCGGTGCCCAGGCCAACACCGCCGTGTACTTCGCGCTGCTCAAGCCGGGTGACACGATCCTGGGTCTGGACCTGGCCCACGGCGGCCACCTGACCCACGGCATGCGGATCAACTACTCCGGCAAGATCCTCAACGCCGTGGCTTACCACGTGCGCGACGAGGACGGCACCGTCGACTACGACGAGGTCGCGGCGCTGGCCAAGGAGCACCAGCCGAAGATGATCGTCGCGGGTTGGTCCGCCTACCCGCGCCAGCTCGACTTCGCGAAGTTCCGCCAGATCGCCGACGAGGCCGGCGCGCTGCTCATGGTGGACATGGCGCACTTCGCCGGTCTGGTCGCGGCCGGGCTGCACCCCAACCCGGTGCCGTTCGCCGACGTGGTCACCACCACGACGCACAAGACCCTCGGCGGTCCGCGCGGCGGCATGATCCTGGCCAAGGCCGAGCTGGGAAAGAAGATCAACTCCGCGGTCTTCCCCGGCATGCAGGGCGGTCCGCTGGAACACGTGATCGCGGCCAAGGCGGTCTCGTTCAAGGTCGCGGCGAGCGAGGAGTTCGCCGAGCGCCAGCGCCGCACGGTGGCCGGCGCCCGGATCCTCGCCGAGCGGCTCACCCAGCCGGACGCGGCCGAGGTCGGGGTCAAGGTCCTGACCGGCGGCACCGACGTCCATCTGGTCCTGGTCGACCTGGTGGACTCCCAGCTCAACGGGCAGGAGGCCGAGGACCGGCTGCACTCGGTCGGCATCACGGTCAACCGCAACGCGGTCCCCAACGACCCGCGGCCGCCGATGGTGACCTCGGGGCTGCGGATCGGTACCCCGGCCCTGGCCACGCGCGGCTTCGACGAGGGTGACTTCACCGAGGTCGCCGACGTCATCGCCGAAGCGCTCAAGCCGGAGTTCGACGAGGGCGCCCTGCGCGACCGGGTCAGCGCCCTGGCTGCCAAGCGCCCGCTCTACCCGAACCTGTAGCAGTACCCAGCCGTGTGGGTCGCCAACGGCCCACACGGCGCCGCCCCCACGGCCCGACCCCTGTGCTCAACGAGGAGGACAGCATGGCCATCAGCGTCTTCGACCTGTTCAAGGTCGGTATCGGACCGTCCAGTTCACACACCGTCGGCCCGATGAAGGCGGCCCGGACCTTCGTGTCCGGTCTCCGTTCGGAGGGAGTCGCGGGGCGTGTCCACCACCTGCGCGCGGAACTCTACGGTTCCCTCGCGCTCACCGGGAAGGGGCACGGCAGCGACACGGCCGTGGTCCTGGGACTGATGGGGCACACCCCCGAAGGGGTGGACGTGGACGCGGTCCCGGGCCTGGTGGAGGGGGTCCGCTCGGAGCGGACCCTGTACCTGGGCGGTCCCGACGGTCCCCCGGTCGCGTTCGACCCCTCCGTCGACGTGGACTTCCGCCGCAAGGAGAGCCTGCCCGACCACCCGAACGGGATGCGGTTCGTGGCGCTGGACTCCTACGGGGCCGAGGTCGCCGCCAAGGTGTACTACTCGGTGGGCGGCGGTTTCGTCGTGGACGAGCGGGCCGCGGGCGCGGACCGGATCAAGGCCGACGACACCGTGGTCCCGTACCCCTTCGACAGCGCCGAGGAACTGCTGCGCCTGTGCGAGCGGACGGACATGTCGATCAGTGCCCTGATGCTCGCCAACGAGCAGGCGTTCGGCCGCACCCCGGACGAGATCCGCTCCGAGCTGCTGGAGATCTGGACGGCGATGCGCCAGTGCGTGCGCCGCGGGGTCATGACCGAGGGCAGCCTTCCCGGCGGTCTGAAGGTGCCCCGCCGGGCGCACCGCCTGTACCGCCAACTGGGCGGCAACTGCGACGAGCACGGCCTGCTCGCCCCCACCCACGTGGATCCGGACCCGATGCGCGGCAGTGACTGGATCACGCTGTACGCCCTGGCGGTCAACGAGGAGAACGCCGCGGGCGGGCGCGTGGTGACGGCCCCGACCAACGGCGCGGCGGGGATCGTTCCCGCGGTGCTGCACTACTACCTGCACTTCAGCCCGGGCGCGGGAGACGAGGGCGCGGTCCGGTTCCTGCTGACCGCCGCGGCCATCGGCATCCTGTTCAAGCAGAACGCGTCCATCTCCGGCGCCGAGGTGGGTTGCCAGGGAGAGGTGGGTTCGGCCTCCTCGATGGCGGCCGCCGGCCTGGCCGAGGTACTGGGCGGCTCACCGGCCCAGGTGGAGAACGCGGCGGAGATCGCCATGGAGCACAACCTGGGTCTGACCTGTGACCCGATCGGCGGTCTGGTCCAGATCCCGTGCATCGAACGCAACGCGCTCGCCTCCGTCAAGGCGATCAGTGCCACCCGGATGGCCCTGCGCGGCGACGGCAGCCACTTCGTGAGCCTGGACAAGGTCATCAAGACGATGCGCGACACCGGCCGCGACATGATGGACAAGTACAAGGAGACGAGCCGCGGCGGTCTCGCCGTCAACGTCATCGAGTGCTGAGGGGGCGGCCCCGTCCGCTCCTCCCGCCGGGCCTCGCGATCCCGGTCTCCGCAGCCCACGGGCCCTCAGCGCGTTCCGACGGTGGGCCGCGGCCGCTGCTCCCCCGGCTCCCTGGGACGCAGGCGCCGCTGGTCGAGGACCGCCTCGCGCGGAACCCGGTCGACGACGTAGTCGACCTCGGCCCGCCACAGTCCGTCGGCTCCGCGGACCGTCCAGCGTTTGAGGAGGCCCCTGTTCCACGTTCCGTCGTCCATGACCCAGCACAGCCTGGTTCCGGGGGGCGCGTAGTCCGGAAAGCAGTGGATACAGGGCGGCCTGTCGTGCACGATCCGGTCGATGGGGACGGTGACGGGGTCGTGTAGCTCCAGCCCCAGCCGGAAGGCCTTGTTCCGGCCCTCCACCAGCGCTTCACAGCTCGTGTCCCGATGGAAGACCGAGCCGCCGGCCGTGATGACCACACGTGCCGCCAGACCGCTCGGAACCGGCTTGCACAGGCCGCACTGGTCGGGGAGGAGCTCGTGCAGGCAACGTTCGTCAGCCACACCGCCATTTTACCGAAACACGTCACAGAAATTGTTTTCCCCAATCGCCGCCAGATCGCTGACCTGGAAACATTCCCTTTATTAAAAGGCTGTCCACAACTGGACACCGGCTTTCGAGGCGAGCCACAGACAGAGAACCTGTTCTTACCGAAGAGGCTCGGGGCGAACACCGGCCCCGAGCTCGGCGGAGCTCGCCGTGGAGCACGCCGCGAACCCGACCGGCACCGTCATCCCCTTGGCCCTTCGGCCGAATCGGGTGCCTCCGGGCGGGAATGCTCGGAGGACATTCGGGGTTGTACCGGACGCACGGCCAGTGACCGGGCTTGAGCCTCCCACCCGCTCGCCCATGCTGGTCGTCACCCCGGGTCTGGTGGCTTGAGCTCAGCTCGCCACCAGACTCGCCCCTTTTCCGTACCGACCCACCGGGCCGACGTGTCGGCGCGGGGTGGAGCGGCGCGTTGACCTCGTTGGGGAAGGCGTGCGTCCCGGCCTCAGCGCGCTGATCCCCGTCGGGGCCGGAACCGGTTGACCGGAGCTGCTACCAGGTGGCCCCAGCGAGCCGGAGAAGACCTTGGAACCCTCCGCGTACCCGGAGCCGCAGAGGACGATCCCCGACACCGCACGGGGCCGCCCCGGCTCCCAGGGTCCGGGACGGCCCCGTGCGCGATCGGTCAGTCGTAGATCGTCGACCGGCGCCCGACCTGCACCACGACAATGATCAGCTGACCGTTGTCGACCGTGTAGACCACCCGGTAGTCCCCGACTCTCAGGCGCCGGCGCCCGGGCGCTCCGACCAGGGCGGCGGCGCCGAACGCGAACGGGCCGGTCTCCAACTCAGCGAGTCTGCGCAGAATGGCCGTGGCCCGTTCCCGCGGCACCTTGCGGAGTTCCAACCGGGCTTCGGCCTTGAACACGGTGGTGTACTTACTCGTCACGCGCCAAGGTCTCGGCCATGACGTCGGCGAGCGGGACCGTGGGGGAATCCCGACTCTCCTCGATGAGCCTGCGCAGCTCCTCCTCCCGCGCTCTGGCCTGCTCCAGGACCTCCATCGGAACGAAGGCCCCGGCCGCCCTGCCGTTGCGGGTGACCACGGTGGCCTCACCCGACTTGGCCCGGTCGATCGCTTCGGAGAGGTGGGCGCGGAACTCTCGGGAGGACAGCGTCTGAGTCATACCATCAAGAGCATCCTGTGTTCATTGTGCTTCCTTCAGGATGGCTCGGCACGTGGTCGCACGGTACACACCGGCCAGGGCAGTCGTAGCTCACGCGAAGAAGGGTCGGCGCACTCCGTGCGTCGACCCTTCGCGTGTTCGTGGGATTCCCGGCCCCTCAGGCCAGACTGCGCCTGGGGTTCTTGGCGGGGGCGGTCATCGACATCCGGATGACCGCGGGCACCTGGTCCAGTCCGAGGGAGCCGCGCAGGTTGGTGAGCGCCTCCGAACGCACCCTCTTCCAGACGTGCGCCACGTCCGCGTCGTCCTCAAGGGTGAGCGCCAGGCGCAGGTGCGGTTCGTCGCTGGACTCGGTCAGCCGCGCCCGGGCCCTGCGGACCCCGGGGTAGTCGGCGACCTCCTGTTCCAGTGCCCCGCGGGCCACGCTCTCGGACATCTCCACGTTGCCCGTGTCGTCGCGCTCCAGGAAGAGGCGGCCCACCGTGTCGTTCATGCCCTGCACCATCAACCACCGCAGGGCGAGGAAACCCGCCACGAAGGCGACCGCCACCACCGCGTACGGAACCCACTGCTGCGCGAGCAGCTCGTTGAGGCGATCGCCGATCAGCGGCGCGGACGCCAGGTCGCCGCCGAGGAGCCCCTGCCCCACCGCCAGTGCGGCCAGGCCCGCCGCCAGAAGCACCGACCCCACGATGACCAGGCCCAGGCGGTTGCCCCGGGCCGACCTCCGACTCCTGTCGCGCGCCATCGTCAACCCTCCGCGTATCGAACGTGCGTGGCGATCCGCATGCTGCGCAGCGGGGCCAGCTCCTCCAGTCGGCGCTCCACCGCCGAGGTCACCTCGCCGGGCAGTTCGCGCGAATCGCGCATGCCGGTACGTACGTGGACCTTCAACCTGTTGCCGCGCACCGCCACCTGGACCCCGTCGACACCGCTCACGTCCTGGGCCGCGGCGGATACCGCGCGGCGCAGCGCGGGCCGGGTCAGACCGACGACCAGCGCCGGGTCGTCGGTGCGCAGGGCGGTCCACCGGCCCCGGCCGGGCGCCAGCGCCACCACGATCAGAGCCAGCCCGATCAGGGCCAGGACCGCCGAGGCGATCTGCACGGACGGTTCCGACCAGGTGGTGGTCCCCGCGTAGTCGGTCGCCGCACCCACGGGGATCAGTCGCAGCGGGTTCCCCGCGAGGGCGGCGATGACCTCGGCCGCGGCGACCACGGCGACCACGAGGATCACGAGACCGGTGAGCACCGCCGGCCAGGACCTGCGCGGACGGAACGTGTGCACGGCGACCCGCCTGGCGCGGCGGTCCGTCCCCTGGCTCGGTCGACCGAGCACCTCTTCCACGGTGGTCATGTCAGCGCACCAACTCCGCGATCTCGATGTCGATGTGGTGGACCTGCTTTCCGGTGATCCACTCGATCCGGCCCTTGACGTGTTCCCGTACCGCTCGGGCGACCTGGAGCGCCGGCCGCGGGTAGCTCACCTCGATACGCAACCGCAGCAGGACCACCTCCCCGCTGATCCGGGCGCGAGCCGCCCTCGAACGTGCGGCCCGCGCCCCGGAGACCTCGCCGACAGCCTTGGCGGCCGCCTTCTCGATGACGTCCCCGGGTATGTCCGTGCGGCCTCCGGGGTCCCGGGGGCGGACGTGCCTGCCGCCCTCCTGGTCCCCCGCGGGCGCAGCATCCCGCTGGCGGGGGACCGTACCGCTTCGAACCCCGACCACGACCTCACCCCCGTCTACGCCGAACGCCGTGTGAACATCTCGGCGAGATCGATCTCGCCCTCCATCGCCCGGCCCGCGACGAACCCGACGAGGCCGAGGACCAGGACCAGCGCGAAGGCGGGGAACCCGCCGAACGCCGCCGCGAGCCCGAGCACCGTCCCGTAGGACAGTCCAACGATGGGCCACATGGCTACCCCCTCTAATCAGCACGCCCTGTTTGTAGGTCTTGTTCAGCTGGCCGCGCGTGCACCGTCACCGAGACCGGCGACCACGTCCTCCACCGAGATGTGGACGGCGCGGCCGCCGGCCAGCGGGGCCAGGCCCCGTCGGATCTCCGCCGAGATCTCCGGCAGCGGCCGCCCGTAGCGGACCACCACGCCGATCTCGACGTGGCCGTCGCGTACCGCCACCCCCCGGATCCGGCCCCCCGGCACAGCCGTGCTCAGGGTGCCGAAGGAACCGGAGGACAGTTCGACCACGTCGGGAAAGCCCGCGGTCGACTCCGCGATGGCGCGTGCGGTCTCACCCGGTGTGTCGCCGCCGGCCACGACTAACGGACCCTGGGCTCGGAGTCGCCGTCTTCGGCGTCCTCGTCGTCCCCGGGCAGGTGGATGTCGTCCACCTTGATGTTGATCTCGGTGACTTCGAGGCCCGTCATCCGCTCGACCGCGGACGTGACGTTGCGGCGCACGGCGGCGGCGAGGTCCTGGATGGCGGCGCCGTATTCAACGACGAGGTCGATGTCGACGGCGGCCTGCCGTTCCCCGACCTCGACGGCGACGCCCTGTGCCACCGAACCGGAGGAGCCGCCCCGGCTCACGGCGTCACGTACCGCACCGACCATGCGTGCGGTCCCGCCCCCCATGGCGTAGACGCCGCCGATCTCCCGGGCCGCCATACCGGAGATCTTGGCGACGACGCCGTCGGCGATGTGGGTGCTTCCCTGGTCGTTCCTACCGGCGGCCTCACGCTTGCCGCCGGACTCACGGGCGCTCGGCACCGCTGATTCGGTCTTGATGTCCGACACTGGTCCCCCTACGCAGTGTGCAAACCGTCCTGGACGCGTCTACTTCTTCTTGAAGACGCCCTTGATCTTGTCCTCGGCCTGGTCCTTGAACTCCTCGGCCTTGCCCTTGGCCTTGTCCGCGGCGTCCTTGGCCCCGGACTTGGCCTGGTCGGTCTTGCCCTCGAACTCGGTGCCGCGGTCTCCGACAGCCTTGCCGACGGATTCCTTGCCCTTGCCCACGGCGTCATCGAAATGCTTGCCCATTTGTGCCCCCTACTCAGAGCCGCTTCGACTCAGGGTTGTGGACCGAAACCCGAAGCCACCCCGGGACGGGGTAACCGGAGAGGTTTCGACCTCATCACACCATATACGCACTCTATGTAGCCAACAAGGCACTCGAAGCGACGAAATGCTGGTCGGAAGGGTCATGGTCTTACCAGACCTGCCCCAAAACCACACCCGGAACCCCGACTGAGCAAGAAAAAACCAGGAGCACCCGTAGGTACCCCTGGCCGTCCGAAAATCAAGTTGTCCCGGCCGCGTCGTCGGCCCGAGGGCCGACCGCACCAGCCGCGCGGCGGCGCATCGACTAGCCGAAGATGACCGTCTTGTCCCCGTTGAGCAGCACCCGACGCTGGGCGTGCCAGTTCACCGCCCGCGCCAGAGCCACCGACTCCAGGTCGCGGCCGATGGCGGTGAGCTGGTCAGGACTGTGCGTGTGGTCGACCCGGGAGACCTCCTGCTCGATGATCGGGCCCTCGTCCAGGTCGGCCGTGACGTAGTGGGCGGTGGCCCCGATCAGTTTCACGCCGCGCGAGTGCGCCTGGTGGTAGGGGCGGGCACCCTTGAAGCTCGGCAGGAAGGAGTGATGGATGTTGATGATGCGTCCGGACATCTTGGTGCACAGCTGCTCGGAGAGCACCTGCATGTAGCGGGCCAGCACCACCAGGTCGACGTCGTAGGAGTCGACGAGCTCCAGGATCCGCTCCTCCTGAGCCTCCTTGGACTCCGGGGTGACCGGCAGGTGGTGGAAGTCCACACCGTAGGAGTCGGCGAGGAACTCCAGGTCGGGGTGGTTGGAGACCACCGCGGCGATGTCGATGTCGAGGAGGCCGCTGCGCTGGCGGTAGAGGAGGTCGTTGAGGCAGTGTCCGAACCTGGAGACCATCACGATCATGCGCGGACGCACGTTCGAGGCCTGCAGGGTCCACTCGACGAACGACTCGCCGGGGCCGCCGAAGTCCCCGGCCAGCGCGGCGAAGGCGCCGCGCAGAACGTCCTCGCCGACCACCCCGGCGTGCCCGGCCTCTGCCACGAACTGCATCCGCAGGAAGAAGCGTCCGGTGTAGTGGTCGCCGTACTGCTGGCTCTCGGTGATGTTGCACCCGTGGTCGGCCAACAGGTTGGCGACAGCCGCCACGATGCCCCGGCTGTCGGGGCAGGAAAGGGTCAGGACGTACTCGCGTTCGCTCATGTGTGGCACCACTCCCGGGGTCGACCGGCCGATCAGCCGTGACGCCCCAGGATATCGAGCCCCCGGAACCCCAGAGGACGCCCCCGGGGCGTCCCGGGCCACCTGCGGTTTCCGCAGAGGCAGCAAAATCGGTCCCTTCGGACAATATGAAAGACATTCATGTTCTGGCATCCTCGAAGGCATGACTAGCCTGCGTGAGAAGTACGAGGCCGCGACGCGCGAAATCCAGGCCCCCTTCGCCATGGTCGACCTGGCCGCCTTCCGCGCCAACGCGGCCGGCCTCACCCGCCGCGCCCACGGCCGCCCCGTCCGCGTCGCCAGCAAATCCGTGCGCTCCCGGGAGCTGCTGCGCACAGTGCTCGCGATGCCCGGCTACGCGGGGATCATGGCCTTCACCCTGCCCGAGGCCCTCTGGCTGGCCACCGGGGACCGGGAACCGCTCAGCGACGACATCCTCGTCGCCTACCCCACCGCGGACCGTCCCGCCCTCGCCGAACTCGTCCGCGACCCCGACGCCGCGCGCACCATCACCCTGATGGTCGACTCCCCCGCCCACCTCGAACTCATCAGCGCGGCCGTGGCCGAAGCCGAGCGAGGGCCGGACGCCCCGCCCGTCCGGGTGTGCCTGGACATCGACACCAGCTGGCAGCCCCTGGGTCCGGGTACCCGGATCGGCTCCTACCGCTCCCCCGTCCGCACCCCGGCCCAGGCGGCCTCCCTGGCCCGCGCCGTCGTGCACAGACCAGAGCTGGAGCTGGACGGGATCATGGCCTACGAGGGCCAGATCGCCGGGGTGGGCGACGCTCCCCCCGGCAGGCCGCTCTACGGACGACTGCTGCGCGGCATCCAGCGCCGCTCAGCCCTGGAGCTGGCCAGGCGCCGGGCCGCGATCACCCGCGCCGTCCGCGAGGTCGCCGACCTGCGTTTCGTCAACGGGGGCGGCACCGGCAGCCTGCACACCACCGGACGCGAGCGGGCCGTGACCGAACTGGCCGCCGGATCCGGGCTCTACCAGCCCCACCTGTTCGACCACTACAGCTCCTTCCGCGGCCGCCCCGCGGCCCTGTTCGCACTGCCCGTGGTCCGCCGTCCCGCGCCCGACGTGGCCACCGTCCTGGGCGGCGGTTATCCGGCCTCCGGACCCGTCGACGCGCACCGCCCGCCGATCCCCCACCTGCCCGAGGGCCTGGCCTACAGCGCCAACGAGGGTGCGGGCGAAGTCCAGACACCGCTGATCGGCGAGGCCGCACGGGGGCTGTCCGTCGGGGACCGGGTGTGGATGCGCCACGCCAAGGCCGGGGAGCTGTGCGAACGCTTCGACACCCTGCACCTGGTCGACTCCGACACCGGGACCTATGAGGGGGCCGTCCCCACCTACCGGGGTGAGGGCCGGACCTTCCTCTGAGCCCGCACCCCCACCCACGGGACGGGGGCCCGCGCGACGTACGCGCGGGCCCCCGTTCGGTCCTGTCAGGGCTGCTCCTGTGGCTACTTCCGCCTGCGGCGGACCGCCCAGGCGACGACGCCGACCGCGATGACCGTCCCGACACCGGCCGCGAGGATCATCGCCTCGGGGGGCAACTGGCCGCGTGACTGGTAGGTCGTGACCACCTTGTCATCGCCCTTGAGGACGATGCTGCCCTCCTCGGGCTCCACCAGGTGGCTCTCCACCCGCACCGCGCCGCCGCCGAGGACGAGCGCCCGGGCCTCGTCGAAGATCCGGGTGCCCCGGTCCTTCGCCTTCGTGAGCTGGCGCCGGGCGATGTTCGCCGGGCGGGCCTGTTCGCCGAGCTCGCTCAGGGTCTCGGCAAGCTGCCGCTGCTCGCGGTCGATCTCGGCCTGGACCTCGGCTGCGGTCTGGCGCGGTTCGGTGTCGCTTCCCGTCATAGGGGTGCCTTTCTGCCCTAGGGCACGGTTGTCTGAGAGCCCGTGTCCGAGCCGGTGTCCCGGCCCTGCTCCTCCGCGCCGTCGG
Organism: Nocardiopsis terrae; assembly: GCF_014651695.1. Classification (GTDB taxonomy): domain Bacteria; phylum Actinomycetota; class Actinomycetes; order Streptosporangiales; family Streptosporangiaceae; genus Nocardiopsis; species Nocardiopsis terrae. The sequence continues at coordinate 37,693 of NZ_BMXJ01000008.1, read as the reverse complement.
ACGGACCAGAGAATCTCAGCGCGCCGTCGATTCCGTCGACCACACGGAAGAAGTCCCGTGTGGACAACCACAGTTTATAGATGATGGCGATCTCGAAGGCGAGCAGCAAAACGCCCGCAAAAGCCGTGATCCACCCGATTGCCGGCGGACCGAAGAGGGCCGCGGCGACGGGGGAGAGCACGAAGACCGCCAGCTGGAACTCGATCCCGCCCACCAGGTGGGTGCGCACCCGCCGGTCGTTGAGGGACCCCCAGAAACGCTGGTACCAGGGGAAACGCGTCCGGAACTCCTGGTGCAGGTCGACCTTGGGCAGTGTCAGGTCCGGCTGTTTGCCCGCGGTGCGCTGGTTGCGGGCCTCCCGCTCGTTCTGGCTGCGCAGGATCTGCTCCAACACACCGATGCCGTGTCGCAGCACCGCCTGCTCGCCGCCGTCACTCATCGTCCGGCCACCGCGGCCGGTCGCGCGGCCGGTGGCGTCGCCCTCGGGTTCGAGCATGGACAGGGTCGCGCGCGCCCGCTCCAGTGCGGCCGCCAGGTGCGAGCGCATCTCACGGCGCACCTTGTACACCTGGAGTGCGTTCAGATAACGCAGCATGTCCAGGAAGACCACGGCCAGCGCCAGCCAGAGGAACGCCACGTGCCCGGTCTCCCGGTACTGGCCGCCCATGAGGGCGACCACGCACACCAGGACCCGGAAGCGGTCCGAGACGTAGTCCATCCAGGAACCGAACAGCGACTCCGAACCGGTGAGCCGGGCGAGCTTGCCGTCCGTACAGTCCACGAGGAAGCACAGGTAGTACAGCGCGGCACCGATGAGGAGCAGCTGCCAGTAGCCGAACGCGAAGCACACGGCGGCGCCCAGGCCCAGGAAGAGGGCGGCCACCGTCAGTTGGTTGGGGGTGATCGGTGTCCGGTTCGCGATCTGACGCACGATCCGGACCGCGATCGGGTCTACGAGGTAGACCGTCAGCCAGGAGTCTCGTTCCTTGAGCGTACGAGCCCTGACCTCGTCGAGTGTGAATCCAGGCATCGTGGCGAACTACTCCCAAAGCGAAGCGGATGTGTCCCGGTCGGTGGCCGCCGGACACACCGTCGGGTCCCGGGCGACCCGCGCACGCTACGCCATGACCCAGAGGACGGCCAACCTATAGCACATGGTCAACAATAGGTGATCGAACTCCTGGTCACTCCCAAAGCGGATGAACCGAACCGCAATCGCAACCGAAGAGCTCCGCCCACGGCCACCAGCACCGACGAAGCGGCCAGGCACCGCCGGAGCGCACATCTCGTACTTTGACTTCCTCCTCTCCCCGAAGGGAGGGGATTCCGATACGCGCTTGCGCGCGTATGGGCCCTAAGGCCCGGCCCTCACAGGCCCGGTTTCCTGCTTCGTTGCCGACTGCGGAAGGGAGGACCCTTGCCGACTGACACCAGCTCCACAGGCATCACCCGAGTGTTCTCGGGCTGCGACTCGACCAGCCGCAAGGATGTTCTTGGCCGCGTTGACATCACGGTCGTGCCGTGTGCGGCAGGCCGGGCACGTCCAGTGCCTCGTGCCCAGGGAAAGCTTGGCGAGCAGGTGCCCGCAGTCCGAGCAGGTCTTGCTGCTGGGGAACCACCGGTCGACCACCGCGATGGTGCGTTTGGCCCGGTGGGCCTTGTACTCCAGCTGGCGGCGGAACTCGCCCAGGACGGCGTCCAACACCGAACGGTTCAGCCCGGACTTCTGGGCGACCTGCTTGCCGGGGGCGTCGACGGCACCCCGGCAGGAGCGGGTCATCCCGGACACGTTGAGGTCTTCGACAGCGACCAGGTCGTGCTCGCGCACCAGACGGGTCGTGGTCTTGTGCAGGAAGTCTTGCCGTGCGTGGCGGACCTTGCGGTGCGCGGCCGCGACCTTGCGTTTGGCCTTGCGACGGTTGTTGGAACCGCGCTGCTTGCGGGCCATCCGCCGCTGGTACCGGGCCAGGTTCTTCGCCTTGCGTTCCACATGCCGGGGGTTGGCGATCTTCTCGCCCGTGGACAAGGTGGCGAAGTCCTTCACCCCCAGGTCCACACCCACCTGAGAGTTGCACTCGGGTGCGGGCTGCGGGTCGTGGGTCTGCACGGCGAAGGTCGCGTAATAGCGGCCGTCCGGCTCACGGGAGAGGACCACCATGGTCGGGTTCAGCGCCGTGAGATCCACCTGCGGCCAGGACCACGCCACCTCCAAGGGCCGGGTCTGCTTGGCCAGGAACACCTGCCCGTTGCGGATGCGGAACGCGCTGCGGGTGTAGTGCGCCGCCTGGCGAGCGGTCCTGCTCTTGAACCGGGGGTACTTGGCGCGCCCGGCGAAGAAGTTCCCGAACGCGGTGTGCTGGTGGCGCAGGGCCTGCTGGAGCGGGACCGAGGACACCTCGGACAGGAACGCCAGGTCTTCGCCGCGCTTCCACTCGGTCAGCGCATGGTCGGTCTGCTTGTACGAGGTTTTCTCGCCGCGCTGGTGGTATGCCGTGTGGCGCTCAGCGAGGGTCTTGTTCCAGACCAGGCGCACACAGCCGAACGTGCGGCCCAACTGGGCCGCCTGCTCAGAGTCCGGGTAGACCCGGACCTTGTACGCCGTCCGCATGCACCCCATTTTACAGGAGGACAGCATATGAGTAAGCCACATAGGGTGCTAACGTCCCTGATTCCTCCCCGGCCTGAAGACCGGGTCATCCTCCGGGAGGAACGGTGAACGACCCGGTCCGGCGAGCCCGGACCGCCAGAGGCAGAACAGGAAGACAGCACGTGAGCGAAACCATCCGTCTGGAGCCCGGCGACCAGGCACCCGACTTCACCCTCAGCGACGCCGACGGCCAGCCCGTCGCCCTGAGCAAGGTCCTGGCCGACACCGGCAGGAGCGTCGTCCTGTACTTCTACCCGGCCGCCATGACGCCCGGGTGCACCACCCAGGCCTGCGACTTCCGGGACAACCTCACCGAGTTCGCGGACGCCGGGTTCACCGTACTGGGCGTCTCCCCGGACGAGCCCGAGAAGCTGGCCCGGTTCCGGGAGAAGGAGAGCCTGACCTTCACCCTGCTCGGCGATCCCGGGAAGGAGACCCTGCGCGCCTACGGCGCCTTCGGTGAGAAGAAGAACTACGGCCGCGTCGTCCAGGGCGTCATCCGCTCCACGATCATCGTGGGCGCTGACGGCAGGGTCGAGAAGGCCTTCTACAACGTGAAGGCGACCGGCCACGTCGACCGGATCAAGAGGGAACTGGGCGTCTGACCCGGACCGCCGGTCGTCCGCCCGACCACGGGGCCGGACGACCGGTCCCCTCTCCGATCCCGGTAGAGTGGCCCCGTCGGGGCCGTAGTCCAACTGGCAGGAGACGGCAGCTTTAGGTGCTGTACAGTGCGGGTTCGAATCCCGCCGGCCCCACTCACGAACCTCCGGGAGCGTCCTCGGACCGAGGCCCCGTCCGAAACGCCGACCCACGCGATCGGCAGGGCGGGGCCCGACCTCGCCCATGGACCGGCGGCCCGGCGGGCCGACCTGTGGGCTACAGGCCGAACAGGGCCCACACGACCAGCGCCAGCAGGGCGACCACACCCAGGCCGACACCGGCCGCCACCGTGAGGTGGCTCCGCTCCGAGTGCTTTCCCGACTTGGTCAGGCCCAGCGTCTCCGTGGACTCGCGGATGGACAGCATGATCGAGTTCATCGCCTCCGGGCTGTGCCGCAGCCGGTCACTGATGGACTCGGCCAGCACGTGGGCGCCGGCGCGGAAGTGCTCCCTCGCCGTTTCCGGCTCCTCGTGATCGCTGTCGTCCCCGGCCTCCGTGTCCTCGCCCCCGGCGGCGGCCCCCTCCTCGGAGGTGTTCCCGTCGCGCTTCGGGGACCAGGGGGCCAGGGCCGCGATCCTCAGCATCTTGGCGGCGTTCTCCGCGGTGAGCCGTTCGCCGGGCTCGACCCTGAGCATCCCGGCCAGCACCGGGGCGAGCGGGCCCGCGTTCGCGGCCTCCTTCGGCTCGTCCAGCTGTTCCTGGCGCAGGATCTTGATGTAGCCCTTGCGGTCGTAGGGCGGGTAGCCCTCGACCGCCGCGTACAGGGTGGCGCCCAGCGACCACAGGTCGGACTCCGGACCGACCGGGCCGGCCTTGGCCCGCTCCGGCGGAATGTAGGCGGGCGAACCGATGATGCGGCCGGACGCGCTCAGGGCGGACTCACCGTTCCAGGCGGCCAGTCCGAAGTCGGTCAGCACCACCCGTCCGTCCTCGCTGATCATCACGTTGTCCGGCTTGACGTCGCGGTGGACGATGCCCTCACCGTGCGCGACCTTGAGCGCGTCGATCAGCTGGAGCCCGATCTCGGCCACCCGCTGGTAGGGCAGCGGGCCGCCCACCTGGATGATCTCCTCCAGGGTGGAGGCTTCCAGCAACTCCATGACGATCCACGGCCGCTCGTCCTCGTCGACGACGTCCAGGACGGTGACGAGGCTGGGGTGGGTGAGTCGTCCGGCGACACGTGCCTCACGGGTGGTGCGCTGGACGAGCGACTCGCGTTCGGAACGGCTCAGCTCCGAGGGCAGCCGGAGCTCCTTGACCGCGACCTCACGTTTGATGACCAGGTCGGTGGCGCGCCAGACCGTTCCGACACCGCCGCGGGCGATCTCGGAGGTGAGCTGATAGCGACCCTTCAGCAGTCGGCCATCGGCCTCCGACTCAGCCACGGAGGTCTCTGGGCGCGCGGGGTCGAGCGACGTCTGTGGCCGCTGCGTGTGAGGGTTGTCTAGGGAGGACACGGTTATCCACGGGTCCATTCACCGGCCATGGTGGCCTCCTGCGGAGCATTGCGGTCGCTGTCACCACGTAGGTGCACGGATCACTCGTTATACCAGCACGGCGCGGAGGCCGAGTCACTGGTTGCCGGATGGCTGACACATAGGTTCGGTTTCGTTATGTCCGAGGAAAGGCCACACATGCCATGACGAGGGTCTCCCTTGCCAATTCTTGACCTGGGCCGGGTTTCGTGCACGTGCGTCGGCGCGTGCACGAAACCCCTGGACATCAGCTCCAGAGGGACTCCGGAGACCGCACCTCGACCGGGCCCACCCCGGTCTCGGTGAGCGGACCGCGCAGGCTCCGGGCGTCACCGACCACGACCACGACGGCTTCCTCCGGTCGAAGGTACTCAACGGCGGCGCTGTTCATGTCCTCGGCCGTGAGCTTCTCGTACCCGGCACGGGTGCGGTCCACGTGGTCGTCGGGCAGGTCGTGCACCACCATGTCGACGAGCGCCCCGGCCATGCTCCGAGCGGTCGAGTAGCTGACCGGCAGACCCACGGTGTTGGACTCGCGGACCGTGGACAGTTCGTCCTCGGTGACGCCCCCGGCACGCAGCTTGTTCACCTGCTCCAGGGAGGAGGTGACCGAGTGGGCCGTGGTGCCGGCCTCGACCTGGGTGGACATGAAGAACACCCCGCTGTCACGGCGCAGGTCGAAACGGCTCCCGGCACCGTAGGTGTAGCCCAGACGCTCGCGCAGCTCCATGTTGAGGCGGGAGGTGAACATCCCGCCGAGGACCTCGCTGATGCCCTCGGCGCGCGGCAGGTCCACCTGCGAACGCGAGGGTGCGCGGTGCGCGATGACCAGGGCCGACTGAACCGACCCGGGGCGGTCCACGATGAGCACGCGGGGCAGTTCACCGGGCGGCGGCGCGGGCTCGGTGGTCGCACGCTCCGGCGCGGGCGCGGCGTCGCCGAAGACGGTCCTGCCCAGCTCCTCCAGGTCGACGCCGGCCAGGTCACCGACGACCACGAGGGTTCCGGCGACCGAGGCGATCGAGTCGGCGTGGAAGCGGGCGACCGTCTCGGGGGTGATGTCGGCCAGTTTGACGGGCCCCCCGGCCAGGGGGGTGGCGTAGCGGCCGGTGAACAGCTGACCGCCCAGGCTGCGCATGGCCAGGGTGGAGGCCGAGGAGGCGTCCAACCAGAAGCGCTCCAGGAGCTGGTCGCGGCGGCGCACGATGTCGTCGGCCTTCAGGGCCGGCCGGCGCACGGCGTCAGCGAACAGGTGGACGGCCTCTCCGAGGCGGTTCGTGGGCGCGTCCAGGCCGGTGATGAAACCGTCCCAGCTGACGCGTGAGATCCACTCCGCGCCGTGGCGCTCCAGCGCCGGGGCCAGCGAGCTCTGGCCGTCGGGACCGTCCTCGAGGACCTCACTGGTGAGGGCGCTGACGCCCATGGCTTCGAGGGGCTCGACGGCACCGCCGAAGGGGTGCACGAGGCGGAGCGAGGCCAGCTGCTGGCCGGGGACGTCGATGGCGACGACCGTGCCGCCGCCGACGCTGATCCGCTGGGGCTTGGGAAAGGTGTAGGAGGCGGGGGCGCCGAGGTCCGGGCGGGTCTGCTGCATGCTCTGCGGCTCTTTCTGCGGCTTGACGGGAACGGAGCGGTTACGCCGGCGCGTCGGCCGAGGCGTCGGCCCCGGCCTGCGCGCTGAGCGTCTCGGCGGCGGTCTCGGGCTCGGGGTCGAAGCGGACGACGAGCATGTTGTCGTCGACGAGCAGGCGCTCGGCCGCGGCCCGGACCTCCTCGGAGGTGACGTCCGCCCAGCGCCGCGGCCAGGTGTAGGCGAGCTCGGGGTCGCCGAGCAGCTGGGTGCAGTTGCCGATGGCGTCGGCCAGCCCGGAGGGGCTGGCGATGGAGTGCAGGTGCTCGCGCTCCAGAACCGCGCGGGCCCGGTCGAGTTCGGCGTCGGCGACCCCCTCCGCGAGTTTGGCGACCTCCTCGCGGATGGCCTGTTCCAGGAGGTCCCCGTCCACGCCCTCGCGGGCGAGCATGTTCACCAGCAGCAGGCTGTCGGTGTAGCGGAACGGCAGGAGGTCGGCGGAGCCGCCGCCGTCGTCGGCGGCGATGGGCCGGTCCACGACCAGCGAGCGGTACAGGCGGCTGCCCTGACCCTGGCCGAGGACCGCGGCGGCCAGCTGGGCGACGTCGTGCCCGCGCTCGCCGTAGGCGGGGACGCGGAAGCCGATGAACACCCCGGCCGCCGGAACCGTCTCGGTGACGGAGTCGCGCACCGGGCCGCCCAGCGCGGCGTGCAGCGCGGGGTCGGGGGTCTCGGGAACGAGGTCCCGGGCGGGGATGCCGCCGAAGTACTTCTCCACCCGGGCGAGGACGTCCTCGGACTCCAGGTCGCTGACGACGGTCAGGACGCAGTTGTCCGGGCCGTAGTGCGCCTTGTGGAAGGACTTGACGTAGTCCAGGTCGGCGGCGTCCAGGTCGGCCATGGAGCCGATCGTGGGGTGGTGGTAGGGGTGGCCCTCGGGGTAGGCCAGACGCAGGATGCGCTCCAGGGCCGTGCCGTAGGGCTGGTTGTCGTAACGCTGGCGGCGCTCGTTCTTGACGACGTCGCGCTGGTTGTCCAGGACCTCCTGGGTCATGCCCTCGCGCAGGGTGGCCAGGCGGTCCGCCTCCAGCCACAGGATGGTGTCCAGGGCGTGCGTGGGGACCGTCTCGAAGTAGTTGGTCCGGTCGGTGGAGGTGGAGGCGTTGATGTCGCCGCCCAGCCGCTCGACCACGTCGAAGTGCTCGCCCTTGGTGACGTTGCCGCTGCCCTGGAACATCAGATGCTCGAACAGGTGCGCGAACCCGGTGCGACCGGGCACCTCGTGGCGGGAACCGACCCCGTACCAGAGGTTGACCGAGGCGACCTGGCCGGTGGAGGCCGGAGCCGTCACCAGACGCAGTCCGTTGTCCAGTGTGTACTGATCGACCCGTCCCGCCGTTCCCATGGTGGTCACCAGCGCATGCACCCCATCAAGTTCCGTTGACTGCTTGACCGGTTACGAGCCTATGGCCTAACAGCACCGTGGGGACACTCGGTTCGGGTAATCCGTCGGGGATTCGGCCGGGCGGGAGTTCCCGTTCGGGCGCCGGGGGTCCGGGGCGCGGCGCACACGGCGCGGGAGGGGTCGAGCCGCTGGCAGGGAACGCCGGGAACGAGCGTCGGGCGGGGGCGACGGGTGAGAACCCCGCGGAGGCGCCGAACGCGCGCCGAAGCGACGGCGGAGGCGCAGGGCGGACGGGTCTCAGGAGTCGGCGCGGTAGGCGGTGGTGTCCATCGACGCCGCGATCTCGTCGTAGAGGGCACTGTACTGAGCGTCGGCGGACCAGACGTAGAGCAGCACGTCGCTCTGCGGGAGGAACCACATGCGCACCTCGAAGGTGTCCTCGTTGTCGCAGGTGACGCTCCACACCGAGTGGTGGGACTTGAGGCCGTCCGCGTGCTCGAAGACGGCGCCCCGGTCCGTGGTCAGGGCGGCGCTGTCGACCCCGATGCTGCCCGAGGCGGCGGTGTTGAGGCTGCGGCAGCTGTCGGTGTTGTCCGCCCAGCCGTCGTCGGCGTAGAAGGCGTCATCCTTCTTGGGCCAGTTCCGCGGGTGCTTCTCCGCCTGGTGGGGGACCAGTCGGACCGAACCGTAGGCGCAGGCGCTCTGGCCGGGTGGGGTCATGCACAGCTGGCCGTCCTCGTTCTGGACCTCCCAGCCCTCGGGGACGTCGACCTTCACCCCCGCGACCTCCGCACTGTCGAAGCCCTCCGGCCCGGGAGGGTCGATCGAGGGCATCATTCCGCTCTCGCCGCGTTCCAGCTCGATCTCCTCGGCCGATTCGGCGGAGCAGGCGCTCAGCGCCAACAGGGCCGCCGCCGCGACCGCGGCGACCCGGCCGCCCCCCGCACGGTGCCGCACCTCGTCCGTCGTGCCCGCCATCGAACGTCCCGCCCTTCTCTACGATGCCCGACCACGCGTATGACAGGTCGGAGCACAGTCGACCATAGCGCCCCCGGCGCACCCGCCGCACCGGGGAAGGAGCCGCACTACCCTGGGTCCATGGTGGACCTCGCGAAGATCACTGAGCCCTTGTCCCTCAACCGTTTCGGCCCCCGTTCCCGCGGACCGTTGGTACTGGAGCTGGACCTGACGGAGGGGGTCGCCGACGAGTCGCCGGGCGATCCCCTCAGCCAGCTCATGAACCGACGCAAGCAGCACTACCTCGACGTGCTGGAGGGCATCCGCAGAGGGGCCCGCGACCCGGGGGTGAGCGCCCTCCTCGTGCGGGTGGACTCCCGTTCCCTGAGCCTGGCCCAGGTGCAGGAGCTGCGCGACACGGTCGCGGACTTCCGGGCCGCCGGCAAGCCCGCGGTGGCCTGGGCGGACACCTTCGGCGAGGCCGGGGACGGAAACCTGCCCTACTACCTGGCCACCGCCTTCTCCCGCGTGGCCCTGTCCCCCACCGGGCTGGTGGCGCTGAGCGGCCTCAGGTCGCGCTCCACCTTCTTCAAGGGCGCCCTGGACAAGCTCGACGTGAAGTTCGAGGTCGGGGCCCGCCACGAGTACAAGAACGCGATCAACCCGTACACCCAGACCGGCTACACCGACCCCCACCGGGAGGCCATGGGCCGGATCGTGGAGTCCCTGAACGACCAGATCGTGGAGGCGGTCGCCGAGACCCGCGGGCTCGCCCGGGAGCGGGTCCGCGAACTCGTCGACACCGCCCCCACCCTGGCCGGGGAAGCCCTGGAGGCCGGGCTGGTCGACCGGCTCGCCTACCGGGACGAGGTCTACGCCGAACTCGACCGGGAGGTGCGCGAAAAGGGGGAGGGCTCCCCCGAGCCCGCGCTCCAGTTCGTCACCCGCTACCACCGCAAGCACACACAGCAGTCCGGGCCGAGGTTGGCGGGCGGGGGCGACCACATCGCCCTGGTCTCCGCCAGCGGCGGCATCAACCTGGGCAAGAGCCGCCGGTCCCCGCTGGGCGGCGGCCCCGTGATGGGTTCGGACACCGTCTGCGCCGCGTTCCGCGCGGCCCGGAAGGACCCCCGGGTCAGGGCCGTGGTGTTCCGGGTGGACAGCGGCGGCGGCTCGGCCATCGCCTCGGACCTGATCCGGCGCGAGAGCCAGCTGACCCGCGAGGCGGGCAAGCCGGTCATCACGACGATGGGCGGCCTGGCCGCGTCGGGCGGCTACTACGTCGCCCTGGGCTCGGACGCGATCGTGGCCCAGCCCGGCACCATCACCGGCTCCATCGGTGTGCTCACCGGCAAGCCGGTCCTGGGCGCGCTCAAGGAGCGGTACGGGATCACCTCGGACTCGGTGAGCCAGGGCGCGCACGCGGGCATGTTCGACACCGACGAGGGCTTCAGCGAGTCCGAGTGGGAGCGGCTCAACAAGCTCCTGGACACCATCTACGACGACTTCGTGGGCAAGGTGGCCGCGGCCCGGGGACGGACCTGGGACGAGATCCACGAGGTCGCCAGGGGGCGGGTCTGGACCGGGGCGGACGCCCGGGAGCGCGGCCTGGTCGACGAACTGGGCGGGGTCGAGACGGCCGTCCGGCTGGCCCGGGACAAGGTGGGCGCCGGGGCGCTGCCGGTGCGGGTGTTCCCGCGCCCGAACCCGCTGGACCGGCTCCGCCAGCACGAGTCCAGCGAGGACCTGGCCTCCGCAGAGCCGCAGACCGTCCTGAGCGCATGGGGACCGTTGGAGCACCTGGCCGCCCGGCTGGGCCTGCCCGCCGCCGGTCCGCTGAGCATCCCGGGGACGTGGGAGATCCGTTGAGTGTCGCGAGCGGCGCCTACCTGGAGGCCATGGCGCTGTTGCCGACCGGGGTGAGCGTGGTGACCATCGCGGACGGCCGCGACGACATCGGGGCGACGGTGAGCGCCTTCGTCTCGGTGTCCGCGAATCCTCCGGTCGTGATGCTGAGCGCGGACAGCCAGGGCTACGTCGCCGAGGTCGTCGAGTGGGTGGGCGCGTTCGCGGTGAGCGTGCTCGCCGACGACCAGCGCGCCCTGGCGGGGCGGTTCTCCGCCGAGGGGCGGCCGAGCGCGCGACTCCTGGTGTCCGGCCAGCCGCACCACCGGGGGGAGCACACCGGAGCGATCGTCCTCGACGGTGCGCTGGCCGCGCTGGAGTGTTCGGTGCGCCAGAAGGTGGAGGTCGGCGACCACACGGTGTTCTTCGCCGACGTGGTGGGGTTGCCCGAGGTGGGGGCCGACCGGCCCGGCCGCGCGATGGCGCGCTGGGGCGGGCGCTACCACGGGCTCGGCTGACCGCGGCGCGCCGAACGGAGCGGGGACCGGTCGCCGGCCCCCGCTCCGTCACCCCCGTCTCACTCCGCGGAGACCAGTTCCCGGAAGTGGGCGTACAGGTGCTCGGGGTCCGGGGTGAGCCCCGTGATCAGCCCGAAGGCGTCACTGGCCTGGTAGACGGCCATCCCGCCACCGCCCATGGTCACGCAGCCCCGTGCTTCTGCGGCCCGTAGCAGCGCGGTCCGCATCGGCCGGTAGACCACGTCGGCGACCCACAGCTCCGGGTCGAGCAGCTCCGGGTCGAGGGGGAGACCGGGGTGGTCGGTCATCCCGGTCGGGGTGGCGTGGACCAACCCGTCCGCTTCGGCCAGGTGACGACCCGGGCCGCCGTCCTCTCCCGGCCGCAGGACCGCTTCGGGGAACACCTCCGACAGCCGGTCGACCAGTCCGGCCGCGCTGACCGCGGACACGTCCACCACCGTCAACTCCCGGGTACCGGAGCTCAGCAGGGCGTAGGCCACAGCCGCGCCCGCACCTCCGGCTCCGAGCAGCACCACCCGGTCCTTTCGTGCGTCGGGGAGTCCGCGCCGCAGGGCGGCCGCGAACCCCGACCAGTCGGTGTTGTGGCCTACGGCCCCCTGCGGTCCGAAGACCACGGTGTTCACCGCGCCCAGGGCAGCGGCCTCCGCGGAGAGCTCGTCCAGAGCCGGGAGTACCAGTTGTTTGCACGGATGGGTGATGTTGAGCCCGTCGTAGCCCAGACGGCGCGCCGACTCCACCAACTCGCCCACCGAGTCCGGGGCAAGGCGCAGCTTGTCGATGTCGATGGTCCGGTAGACCAGGCGACACCCCAGCCGTGCCGCCTCCCGTTCGTGCATGGGCGGGGTGAGCGAGGGCCCGATTCCGGCGCCGATCAGCCCGGACAGGTAGGACCGCTCATGTCCGCCGGCACCCAACGTCGTCTCCGTCTCTGCCTGGTCGGTCCCTGTCAGCACGTAGCCTCCGCCCGCTGCGCGGCCATGCGCACGGCGCTGTTGACGGATCCGTAGCCGTCGTATCCACCGATCCGCTGGACCACCTCGAAGAAGAGCCGGCCGTCGACGGTGGCGGTGTAGAAGTGCCAGAACTCGCCGTCCCCGTCGCGGTCGTGGAGGATCCCTCCGCTCCGCATCCGCTCACGGGTGTCGGGGCGTAGATCGGTTCGGCAGGCGAGATCGTCGTAGTAGTTGTCCGGGATGGGCAGGGGCTTCACCCCGGCGGCACGCATCGCCTCGGCTACGGCGAAGATGTCGGCGCAGGCCAGCGCGATGTGCTGGGCGCCCCCGTCGGCATCGGCCCGGGTGCCCCTGCCCAGGACCGACACGTTCAGGACCACGCGCGGTGCGGTGCCCTCACCCGCCAGGGCACGGCTGCGCACCAGACCGTCCGGAGCTGCCATCTCCACGTTCTCGTCCGGGGCCAGCCCGAGCAGGGAACGGTAGAACAGCGAGGCCTCGTCGAAGTGGTCGAAGGGCTGGAAGAGGCCGACGTGGTCGATGCCGACCAGCCCGGTGGCGGCCCCCTCGGTGCGGTCGGCGACCGCGGGGGCGGAGAAGTCCGCCGTCCAGGCCGGGGCCGTTCCGGCTTCGCCCTCCGTTCCCTGGTCGCAGAAGAACACGGCGGTCCCGTCGGGGGCCGCGACCGCGTGCAGATCCGACTCGGCCGGATCCCGGCGGCGCGGCAGTGCCGGTGCGAGCAACCGCTCGGCGCGCTTCACCGCACCCTCCGGGCCGGGAACGGCGAAGCCGAGCGCGGTGACGGCTGAGGCTCCGCTCCAGGTGTGGCCCAACCGTGGGTCGGTGTCGTTGAGCAGCAGGCGTACGTCACCGTGGTGCCACATCTGGACCGGTTTGGAGCGGTGGTCGTGGGTGTGCGCGAAACCCAGCGCGGACAGGATGCCCCGGATCTGGCGCGCGGACTCGGGCTCGGCGGCGACCTCCACGAACGCGTAGCCGGAAGGGTCCACCGGTTCGGGCAGCCGACGCAGCTCCGCCCTGGGGCGCGGTTCCCCGGAGCCGCGCCCCAGGGAGTCCTCCAGGAGCGAGAGCGAACGCATCGCGTCGGCCGCGGTGCGTTCCGCGTCCGAGGCCCGGAACACGTCGTTGAAGACCTCCAGGGACAGCGGCCCCGTGTACCCGGCGGCCAGGACGTGGTCGGTGAACGTAGTCAGGTCGAAACCGCCCTGGCCGGGGAAGCACCGGTAGTGCCTGCTCCACTGGAGCACGTCCATGGCCATTCGGGGCGCGTCCGCGAGCTGGAGGAAGAAGATCCGCTCCCCCGGGATGTCACGGATCCCCGCGGGGTCGTCGTCCCGGGAGAGGATGTGGAAACTGTCCAGGCACACCCCCAGGGAGGGGTGGTCGGCCTTCTCCACGATCCGCCAGGAGTGGGCGTAGCGGTTGACCGCGCTCCCCCACGCCAGGGCCTCGTAGGCGACCCGGACCCCGTACCGTTCGGCGGTACGGGCGAGCCGACGCAGCTGGGCGGCGGCTCGCTCGTCGTCGTCGACGGCGGTGGGGGTGGCGTTGGAGCAGACCAGGATGGTGTCCGCGCCCAACTCCACCATGAGAGCGAACTTCTCCTCGGCACGGCGCAGGTTGTGTTCGAGCCGGGCGTCGTCCACCCCCTCGAAATCCCGGAAGGGTTGGTAGAGATCGATCCCCAGGCCGAGCGACCGCGCCAGGTCACGGACCTGGCGCGGCCGCAGCGGCGAGGCGATGAGGTCGTTCTCGAAGATCTCGACACCGTCGAACCCGGCCTTGGCGGCCGCGTGGAGCTTCTCCTCCAGGGTCCCGCTCAGCGACACCGTGGCGATGGAACGCCGCATGCTGCTCCCCCGTGCTTCCTTGTCGTGCTTGCTTACGGGATCTCGGGTCAGGACCCGTCGTGCAGGGACTCGTAGAGCTCCAGCTGCTCGGCGTCCAGGTTCTCGGCGAAGTACGCCCGGGCCTGGTCCCGGAAGGCCTCCACGTCGACGTCGTCGACGACCTCGATGGTGCCGTCCTCCTGCCATGCCTCGAGGATCTCGGCCTCGGCCTCCTCGATGCAGGCGCGGTTGTCCTCACGGACCTCGCTGACCGCCTCCTGGAGAGCGCTGCGCTGCTCCTCGTCCAGCCGCTGCCAGGTGGCACCGGAGACCACGATCATCTGGGAACCGACCTGGTGGCCGGAGAGGCTGATGTGGCTCTGCACCTCGTCGAAGCTGTCGGCGGAGATGGTCGGGATCGGGTTCTCCTGGCCGTCCGCAGTGCCCTGCTGCAGGGCGAGGTAGACCTCCTCGAAGGCGACCGTGGTCGGGGTGGCGCCCAGAGCTTCGGCGTTGGCCAGGTAGATCGGCGAGTCCGGGAAGCGCATCCGCAGGCCATCGAGGTCGTCCGGGGTGCGGATGGCCTGGTTCGCGGTGAAGTGGCGGTCGCCGAAGTACCACGCGTCCAGGATCTTGGCCCCGGTCTCCGTTTCGAAGTCCTCCTTCAACTGTTCGGAGTCCTCGGAGTCGAAGAAGCCGAACATCTGGTCGGCGTCGTCGAAGGCGTAGGCCGCGTCGAGGACACCGATGGGCTCGTAGGCGGAACCCAGGGCGGCCGAGCCCTGGACGTCCATGTCGATGTCGCCGGACATGACCGAGGCGAAGGTTTCGGTGTTGTCACCGAGCTGGCTGTTGGGGAAGGTGTCGATGTTGACACCGACCTCTGCCTCCTCCATCTTCTCGGCGACCAGGTCGATACCGCAGCGGGTGTGCGGGTGGTCCGGGGTGTAGCTGTTGGAGAAGGACAGGGTGATGTCCTCACCGGTCTCGCCGGAGTCGCCGGAACCGCCGCAGGCGGTCAGGCCGAGGGCGAGAACGGGGACCAGGACGGTCCAGCGGTGGGGGTGTCGCATGGGGAACTCCTCGGGAAGGTCGGATCGGTACGCGGGGCTTTGGTCGGTCGGGGTCTACAGCCCCAGGTAGCGGGGCAGGAAGAGGACGAGGTCCGGGGCGATGGTGAGGACCACCAGGGTGAGCAGCAGCGGGACGAGGAACGGTGTGGTGCCGCGGAAGACCTCGTACATCGGTGTCCTGGTGGCCGAGCCCAGGACGAACAGCACACCGCCAATCGGGGGTGTGAGCAGGCCGATCATCAGGTTGACGATGACGATGACGCCGAAGTGGACGGGGTCCACCCCGAACTGCACGGCGATGGGCAGCAGGACCGGAACGGTGATCATCAGGGCCGCGACCGGCTCCAGGATCGTGCCGATCAGGATGAGCACCACGTTGACCACGATCAGGAAGACGATCGGGTTGTCGGTGAAACCGAGCAGGAAGTCGGCGATGTCGTGCGGCACGCGCTCGCGGGCCAGAATCCAGCCGAGCAGACCGGAGGCGGCCAGGACGATCGCGATCGACGCCGCGGTGGTGGCGGTCTCGACCACGATCCGCCGCAGCTTGCCCAGGTTGAGTTCGCGGTAGACGAAGCCGAGCAGGAGTACGTACGCCGCGCCCACGGCCGCCGCCTCGGTCGGGGTGAAGTACCCGCCGAGGATGCCGCCGAGGAGGATCACCGGAGCGCCGAGCGGGCCCAGGACCCGGACGGCGGCCGTGCGGGCCTCGGCGAGGGTGGAGCGTTCACCCGCGAGTTCGGGGTGCTTACGGCCCCACAGGTAGACGGCTACCACCAGGCCGGCCGCGATCAGGAGCGCCGGCACGAGTGCGGCCGCGAACAGGGCCGCGGTCGAGACCGCGGCGACCGACGCGTAGACGATCGCCGGGATGCTCGGCGGCATGATCGGGCTGATCAGGCTGGAGGCCGCGGTGAGTCCCAGGGCGAAACGGCGCGGGTAGCCGCGGCTGGTCATCGCCGGAACCTGCATCTTGCTCATTCCGGCGACGTCGGCGAGCGCGGAGCCGCTGACCCAGGAGAAACCGACGCTGACGCCGATGTTGACGTAGCCCAGGCTGGCGCGAAGCCGCCCCAGCAGGACCTGGGCGAAGGCGAAGATACGGTCAGCGATCCCCGTGTGGTTGGCCGCCACGCCGACAAGGATGAACAGGGGTACGGCCAGCAGCGGGAAGCTGTTGATCTCCTGTGCGGCCGTACGCAGGGCCAGTCCGTTGGACTGGTCGGTGGTGACCATGTAGACGAGGCAGGGGGCGAGGATCGCGAAGGCGATCGGCACGCGCAACGCCAGCAGCACGATGATCCCGAGGAGGAGGAATCCGGCGATCATCGGTTGGGCTCCTCAGAGTTCTCGGCGGCGGTGGGCGGGAGTTCGGAAGAGGGTGGTCCGGGCATCAGGACCGCGTTGGCCAGGGAGCGCAGCGCGGCCAGGGCGAGCCCGGCCATCGGAATGACGTAGGTCAGGGTCAGCGGGATACCGAGGGCGGGGGTCGTCTGCGGGGACGGGCCGAAGACCAGTTCGGCGGCACCGTAGGCGAAGGTGGCAGCGGCGGCGGCCACGACGAGGTTGGAGAGCACCCAGACCGAGCGCATCGCCCACCCCCGGGCCACGAGGTCGACCAGTTTGAGGGTGATGTGCTCGTCACGCCCCATGAGGTAGCCGGTGAGGGCGAAGCCCAGCCACACCAGTCCGTAGCGGGCGAGTTCACCGACCCAGACCCAACTGTCCACCGGCAGGTGACGCTGGAGTGCCTGCACCAGCATCAGCGCGAAGATCATGACGAGCAGGAGTGCGCCGACGGCCAGTTCGACGGCCTCCAACCACCGGATCACCCGCGGACGCGAGCCCGGGGGCCCGTCTCCGGGGTTCCTGAGGGAGTCGGTCATCCCAAGGGCTCCTGTTTCAGCAGAAAAAAATCACATCACTACAGGCCACAGGCCCTTGTGACCAGGGCCATATGTCGTGTTCGTGAACACTAGGTTTCGGTGGATCATGATGGCAAGCGATTGCCAAAAGTTGCCGCATCTCGTACAAAGGTCGCCATGAGACCGCTCAGACGCAGCACCGTCTACGACGTCGCCAAGGAGGCCGGAGTCGCCGCATCCACGGTCTCCCGTGCCTTCACCAACCCCCGCAGGGTCAGCCCCGCCACCCGAGAGCACATCCTCGGTGTGGCCGAACAGCTCGGCTACCGCCCCAACCCCCTGGCCAGCGCCCTGCAGTCGGGACGGACCGCCACCGTGGCGCTACTGGTCCCCGACATCACCAACCCGCACTTCTTCGGCACCATCCGGGGAGCCGAGCGCCGGGCCAGCACCGCGGGCCTGACCTTCATCCTCAGCCACACCGAGGAGTCGGGCCACAACGAGCAACGGCAGATCGAACGCCTGGAACGCTCGGTGGACGGGTTCGTGCTCGCGGCGAGCCGCATGAGCGACGAGACCACCGTGGAACTGGCACGAGAGCACAATCTGGCCCTGGTCAACCGGCAGATCGAAGGGCTCCCCGGAGCCAGCGTGGACGACGGACGCGGTAGTTGGCAGATCGTCGAGCACCTGGCCTCGCTGGGCCACCGGTCCCTCGCCTACCTCAGCGGCCCGAAGGACTCGTGGCTGGCCGGAGAGCGGTGGAAGGCACTGCGCGCGGCGGCGGCCGGGCACGGCATGCGGGCCACGCGGCTGGGCCCCTTCTCACCCAAGATGGAGAGCGGGGCGGCGGCAGCGGACGCCGCGCTGGTGGACGGGGCGACCGCGCTGGTCGCCCACAACGACCTGCTGGCCATAGGGATCCTGCGCCGACTGGCCGAGCGGGGGTTGGACGTACCGCGGGATCGAAGCGTGGTGGGGTACGACGACATCTTCGGTGCCGACCTGTGCGTTCCTGCGCTGACCACCCTGTCGGGCCCGCACGAGACGGCGGGGCGGGCCGCGGTGGAACTCCTGCTGGAGCGGGTGACCCGCCCGGGCACCCCGCCCCGGCAGGTGGTGCTCCCCCCTCACCTGGTCGTACGCGACTCCACAGGACCGGCCCCGGTCTGAGCCCGTGCTGATGCTGTTGGCGGATCCGGAGTTCTGATCCGAGGCCCCGTCCCGGGGTTCGGCTGAGAGGTTCTGCTCGCTTCACCCCGCCGGGGTGTTGTCCGGGGCGGCAGGGCGTTTGGGCCCGGTCGGCGGAGTGCCGGGGCAGGAAGGCGCTGGGCGGGGAGGACGGCAGGGTTCAGCGACCTGGCCGAAGAGCCGAAGAGCCGAAGAGCCGAAGAGCCGAAGAGCCGAAGAGCCGAAGAGCCGAAGAGCCGAAGAGCCGAAGAGCCGAAGAGCCGAAGAGCCGAAGAGCCCCCTTTCCCGCCGCATGATGGTGGCCGCCCGCACCGCACGCGTCAAGGTCGTACGTCCTCGCTTCGCTCCGGGCGCTCCACCTTGACCCGCATGCCACGGGCGGCGGGTCGGCGGCTGTCGGGAAACGGGGAGGGGGGGTCGGGTTGCAGGGGCCGGGGCCCTGCGGGTCCCGGCCCCTGTTCCCCTTGTTCGGGCCGGATCGGGCCGCTGCCCCCGGTCCGGTCCGGCGGCCGGGCCCATGCGCCCCTCTGCTCGCTCCGGTCGGAGTTTGGACCCCCTTTTCACGGTGATCTTGCTACCAGGGGCAACTTCGGCGCCGAAGTTGCCCCTGGTAGCAAGATCACGGCGATTGGGACGGCTTCGGAAGCAACAGGCGCCCCGCCAGTCGGATTTCGGACACCATGGGTGCCGCAGGCTCCGTGGCGGCCGCCCGCCCCTGCTGCTGGCCCCAGGGGCCGCCCGTGACACCCGCCCTCGCTGCGGCTGTTGCACGGCAGACCATGACCGTCCGCGACACGGCCAGGCGTTGCGCGCAGAGCTGGGTAAGAAGCGGCCGAAGGCCCAGAAGCCGTGGGGCAGGTAGGGCCCGGCCTTGCCGAGCACAGCCCGGGCCCGAGGGCCCCGAAAGAGGCTGGCCCCTGACCGCCCCGCCCACACACCCCCGTTTCCCGACAGCCGCCACCCCGCCGTCACAGCGAAGCGAGTCCAGGTGGAGCGCCCGCAGCGAAGCGAGGACGAACCACCTGGACCCGCGCAGCGAAGCCGGCCACCATCACGCGGCAGGAAACGGGGGAACTGCAGCCCCGTGAAGCTATCCGGGGCACAGTTCAGCGGGGCGGAGCGAGCAGACCCCCGGCACAAACCCGCCCCTGAACCTGCCCCGGAACCAGGACCAGGCCCTGAACCAGGACCCCGAATTCACCAACGGCATCAGCCTGTGCCCGGCCCGGGGCCGGCGCCTCCGAACGTGATCGGGACACCCCTGTGGGCGTCAGGCCAGGCCCTGCTCCTCCAGCCACTCCTGGGCGACGTCGGCGACGTTCTCGTTCTGGATCACGACGCGCTCGTTGAGCCGGGTGAGCTCCTCCGTGGTGAGGGCCGCGGAGACGGCGTTGAGGGCGTCGCGCGCGGTGTCGTCGACCTGGTCGCTGTTGATGAGCGGGGTGACGTTCTGCGCACCGAAGAGGTTCTCCGGGTCCTCCAGAACCACGAAGTCCTCCACCGCGATCTGCGGGTCGGTCGTGAACAGGTTGGCGGCCTGGATGTCGTCGTCCAACAGCGCCTGGGTCAGCAGCGCGACCTCCAGCGAGCGGAACTCCGCGAACTCGACACCGTAGACCGACTCCAGGCCCTCGACGCCCTGGTGGCGGGTCTCGAACTCGGGCGGGCCGCCCAGGACGAGCTCGTCGGCGACGTCGGCCAGGTCGGCGAGGGTGGTCAGGTCGTACTCGTCCGCGACCTCCCTGGTGACGGTGACGGAGTCCTTGTTCTCCGCACTGGAGGAGTCCAGGATCTCCAGCCCGGCGGGCAGGGCCTCCTCGACCAGGGCGTTGGTCTCCTCGGAGTCGGCGGTGGGCGCCCCTTCGTCGAGGTAGGCCAGGGTCGCCCCGTTGTACTCGGGGAACACCGAGAGGTTGCCCGACTCGATCTGCGAGTAGTACACCTCGCGGCTGCCGATGTTGAGCTGGTACTCGACCTCGACGCCCTCGGCCGCCATGGCCCGGCCGTAGAGTTCGGCGAGCAGGGAGCTCTCGGGGAAGTCGGCCGAACCGATGACGACCGCGCCCGACCCGCCGTCGCCGCCGCCATCCTCCTCGAAGGGATCGCTGCCACCGCACGCGCTCAGGAGAACCACCAGTGGAAGCCCGATGAGGGCGAGCTTCTTGTGCATGTCCACAACCTTCTCTCTGGAAAACTTCCTCTGCGGGCGGCACCGACCGCCCCGGTCAGCGCACCGCCGCGGCCCCGGCACGCAGGCCGGGAGCGACGAGGATCCGTCGCAGCCCGGCGAACAGGAGTGTGGTGGCCACGGCGAGCGCCACCACGAGCACGGAACCGCCCAGCATCATCGTCAGGTCCTGGCGGGCCTGGCCGTCGACGATATAGCGCCCCAGTCCGCCCACCCCCACATAGGCGGCGATGGTGGCCGTGGCCACCACCTGGACGGCGGCGGTGCGCATCCCGATGAGGATGAGCGGTGTCGCCACCGGCAGCTCCAGTCCGAACAGGACCTCGCGGCCGCGCATACCCATGCCCAGCGCGGCGTCCCGGAGCCGGGGTTCGACGCCCCGGACGCCCTCGTGGGTGTTGACGAGGATCGGCGGTACGGCCAGCGCCACCAGGGCGGCGACGACGGGGACCAGCCCGATCCCGGCGGCCAGCACGATGAGGAACAGCACGCCGATGGTGGGCAGGGCGCGGGCGAAGTTGGCCAGGCTCGCGGTGAGGAAGCCGCCCGCCCCGGTGTGCCCGGTGAACAGGCCGATCGGCACCGCGACGACCGTCGCGATCAACAGCCCCAGCAGCGAGTAGTGGACGTGTTCGCCCAGGCGGGCGGGGATGCCCGCGGGGCCGGTCCACTGCGCGGGGTCGCTGAACCACGCCACGAGTTCGTTCAGGATGTCCATGGCTACCTCTCCCCCGCCGTTCGCTGTTCCGGGGCCGGGGGCACGGCGGCCGTGGGCGTGCCCGTGGCGGCGGTCCGTCCGCGGCGCGGCCGTCCGCGTCTCCCGTCCCCCCGCGCCCAGGGTGTGAGCAGGTACTGGGCGAGCACGAGCAGGGCGTCGGTGACGAACGCCAGCAGGACGACCAGCACGATGCCGACGACGATCGGCGCGTCGAACTGGCGGCGGAAGCCCTCGCTGAGGATGAGTTGGCCGAGTCCGCCCAGGCCCACCAGGGAGGCGACGCTGACCATGCTGATGGTGGCCACCGAGGCCACGCGCAGTCCGGCGATGATGACCGGGACCGCGACGGGCGTCTCGACGGCCACCAGGCGCCGGAGCGGGCTGAACCCCATCGCGACCGCCGCCTGGCGTACGTGGTCGGGGACCTGGCGCAGCCCGTCGACCACGTTGGGCAGCAGGATCACCAGGGTGTACAGGGACAGCGGCACGATCGCGGTCCAGTCGCTGAACCCGGTGTAGGGCAGGATGAGGAAGAACAGCGCGATCGAGGGGATGGAGTAGAGCACGTTCACGCCGGTGAGCACCGGCGGGTAGAGCGGGCGCCACCGGGCGCACGCCAGGCCCAGCGGTAGCGCGATGACCAGTCCGATGAGGATGGACAGGTAGGACAGGCGCATGTGTTCGAGTACCAGGGGGCGGATGCCGCGGTCGGGTTCGCCCGGGTAGCTCCAGTTGGCCGTGCCCCATTCGGTGACGCGGACGACCCACTCCCAGGCCCCGAGGGCCCAGTCGCCGCCCTCCGCGGCGATCACTCGGCCACCGACCAGAGGGCGGCGCCCAGGTCCTCCTGGGAGACCACCCCGACGACCCTGCCCTCGTCGTCCACGCCGACCGCCCGGCCCGCGGGGGAGAGCACCGCCGCGTCGAGGGCGGCGCGCAGGGAGTCGGTCCCCACGTCGAAGGTGTGGCCGTAGGGTGCGAGTTCCAGCGTGCCCAACGGCACACCGGTGGGTTCGCGGAGCAGCTGCGCGGCGCTGACCCACCCCATGGGCAGCCGGTCCCCGTCCACCACCAGTGCCCACGGCTCGCCGCCGTCGCCGACGGTGGTCAGTGCGCGCTCGACCCGGTCCTCGTCGTCGAAGACCACGTCCTCGCGCAGGGAGAGGGCGCTGGCGGGGAAGAACGAGAGCCTGCGCACCCCGCGGTCGTAGCCTATGAAGGACTCGACGAACCCGTCCACCGGCTCGGCGAGCAGGCGTTCGGGGGTGTCGTACTGCGCCAGCTCCCCGCCGGGGCGGAAGACCGCGATCCGGTCGCCCAGGCGGACCGCCTCGTCGATGTCGTGGGTGACGAACACGATGGTCTTGTTCAGTTCCCGCTGGAGCCGGATCAGCTCGTCCTGGAGGCTGGTGCGCACGATCGGGTCGACGGCGCTGAAGGGTTCGTCCATCAGCAGGATCGGCGGGTCCGCGGCCAGGGCGCGGGCGACGCCGACCCGCTGCTGCTGTCCGCCGGAGAGCTGGTGCGGGTAGCGCTTGGCCTGGGCGGGTTCGAGTCCGACCAGTTCCATGAGTTCGGCCGCCCGTGCGCGCGCTTTGCCGCGCCGCCAGCCCAGCAGCAGGGGCACCGTGGCGATGTTGTCCAGGACGGTGCGGTGCGGGAAGAGCCCCGCCTGCTGGATGACGTAGCCGATGGAGCGGCGGAGCCGGGAGGGGTCCTGCTCGCGGATGTCGGCGCCGTCGATGCGTACGGTGCCGCCGGTCGGCTCGACCATGCGGTTGATCATCCGCAGCGAGGTGGTCTTGCCGCTACCGGAGGGCCCGACGAAGACCGTGGTCTTCGCGGTCTCGACGGTGAGGTCCAGGCCGGCGACGGCGACGGTGCCGTCGGGGTAGACCTTGGCGGCGCCCTCGAATGTGATCATCGCGGGGTCGTCTCCGTTCGGGGGCCGGGTGGTGTTGCCGGGGGGCATGCAGGGGTTCGCGTTCCCTCCCGTGCGGGGCGCACGGGAGGAGGTACCGCGCCGTGCGGCGGACCGCGGTCCGGTCCTGCTCCTGGTCGTGCTGGGGAGGGTATCCGGGGCGTGCGCGGTCCGGACGGGACGACACGCCGAACGAATCGAACGGGAGTATGACCCCGGCCACGGGCGGGCGCCGGGCCCGGTGCCGGACCCGGGGCCCTAGTTCCGGTCGGCGATCCAGTCGGCGAGCTGGTGCAGGTCGTCCACGACCACGTCGGCCGCCTCGGCGTCGGGGGTCGCGGAGTGGCGGTACCCGTAGATGCCCCGGCGCAGCAGGACGGCGCCCATCCCGGCTCTGCGGGCGGGGAGGACGTCGTTGTCGGTGCGGTCGCCGACGTAGAGGATCTGCTCGGCGGTGGTTCCGGGGTGGCTCCGGGCGGCCAGTTCCACGACCCGGTCGAAGAAGTCCGGGTGGGGTTTCTGCACGCCCCAGTCGTCGGAGATCCCGATGCCGTCGACGCCCAGCTCCATGGCGGCCAGGGCCGGCCCGGCCTCGGAGGGCTGGTTGCCCGCGATGACCAGGGACAGTCCGGCGGAGCGCATCCTCTCGAAGGCGGGGCGCACGTCGGGGTAGAGGTCGCGCTCGCCGAAGTGCTCGCGCTCCCCGTGGGGGTCCTCCGCGCGCCAGCGGGCGCTCTCGCTCTCCAGGTCGAAGCCGGGAACGAGCAGTCGGAAGCCCTCGGTGAGGGTGCCTCCGGAGGCGATCACGCCGCCGATGGTGCCGAAGAACGCCATGTGCGGGATCCCGAAACGGTCCGCCCAGCGCGCGAAGATGCGCGTCTCGTCGATGAGTGTCTCGCCGACGTCGAACACCACAGTACGAATTGCCACGGTTAGGGAGTGTACACAGCGTGTGCGACCACGGACCCGTCACCCGGGCGGCCGCAGCACCGCGAAGGCGTCGGTGACCTCCAGTTCCCGCGCACGGAAGCGGAACAGCGCCGCGGGTCGCCCGCCCGAACGGCCGGAGGGCACCGAGCGGCCGGTCTCCTCGATCTGTCCGCGCCGCAGCAGGACCCGGCGCAGGTTGGTGGCCGCCACGTCGTGTCCGAGGGCGGCCCGGTAGTGGGCCGACAGTTCGGACATGGTGAACTCCGGCGGTGCCAGGGCGAAGCCGACGTTGGTGTAGCTGAGTTTGGAGCGCAGGCGCCGTCGGCCGGAGCGGACGATGGCGGCGTGGTCGAAGGCCATCGGCGGCAGGTCGGCGGCGGGGTGCCATCCGGTGTCGGCGGGAACCACGGGGTCGATGTGCGCGGGCACCAGGCCCAGGTAGGCGGTGGCCAGGGTACGGCGCTGGGGGTGGCGTCCGGGGTCGCTGCGGGTCTCCAACTGTTCCATGTGGCTCAG
This sequence comes from Nocardiopsis terrae, assembly GCF_014651695.1. Lineage (GTDB taxonomy): Bacteria > Actinomycetota > Actinomycetes > Streptosporangiales > Streptosporangiaceae > Nocardiopsis > Nocardiopsis terrae. The sequence goes on along the minus strand of NZ_BMXJ01000008.1, from coordinate 13,386 downwards.
GTCGCGGACGTCGACCTTCTGGGCGAGCTGTCGGCGGATCGAGGCGCCGAGGCTCTCGTCGGCGCCGAGGCGCCCTCCGGGCAGGGCCCACTCCCCCTCGCAGGGCGGGAGGGCCCGCCGCCACAGCAGCACGGACAGTTCGCCCTCGCGGATCTGCAGGACGACGGCGAGCACCTCGTGCGCCGAGAGCACCGCTCCCCCTCCCCCGCCGGCCCCGGCGGGCGATCCCGCTCCGGCCGCCACAGCCCGTCCGTTTGCTTCCGGTATATCCACCCTGTCCCTTCCGTCCCACGCCATGTTAAGCTTCAGTAGGTTTGTGCCTGATAGACAAAAACTTGATTCCCCGCACTGACCTCCCACGGCACGGCATCCGTACGACGTGCCCACAGCCTCAAGGAAGTAGTAGGACATGGCATCGGTCACCGCGACGGCGGACACCATGACCAGGCAGGAATGGGCCGCTGAGGTCCACCGCCTGGCAGAGGAGCGCGACGCTGTCATCCTCGCGCACAACTACCAGCGCCCGGAAATCCAGGACGTCGCCCACCACACCGGCGACTCCCTGGCCCTGTCCCGCCTGGCCGCGAGCGTCGACGCCAGCACCATCGTCTTCTGCGGTGTGCACTTCATGGCCGAGACCGCCAAGATCCTCGCGCCGGAGAAGACCATCCTGCTGCCCGACCCCAACGCGGGCTGCTCGCTGGCCGACACCATCACCGCCGAGGACGTGCGCGCCTGGAAGGCCGAGCACCCCGGTGCGGTCGTCGTCGCCTACGTCAACACCACCGCGGCGGTCAAGGCGGAGACCGACATCTGCTGCACCTCCTCCAACGCCGCGGACGTCATCCGCTCCATCCCGGAGGACAAGGAGATCCTGTTCCTCCCGGACCAGTTCCTGGGCGCCCACGTCAAGCGGGTCACCGGTCGCGAGAACATCCACATCTGGATGGGCGAGTGCCACGTGCACGCCGGGATCGACGGCCACACCCTGCGCGAACGCGTGGCCTCCGAGCCCGACGCCGAGGTGTACGTCCACCCCGAGTGCGGCTGCGCCACCTCCGCCCTCTACCTCGTCGGCAGCGGAGCGGTCCCCGAGGACCGGGTCAAGGTCCTCTCCACCGGCGGGATGCTGTCCGCCGCCGAGAACACCAGTGCCAAGAAGGTGCTCATCGCCACCGAGACCGGCATGCTGCACCAGCTGCGCAACGCCAACTCGACCACGGAGTTCGAGGCGGTCAACTCGCGTGCCGAGTGCCACTACATGAAAATGATCGATGCCGACAAGCTGCTGAACTCACTCCGCCACGGCACGAGTGAGATCACGGTCGACGCCTCGACCGCCGAGCGCGCCCGCCGCTCCGTGGAGCGGATGGTGGCGATCGGCCAGCCCTCCCGGGGCGGCGAGTAGCCCCTCCGGGGCCGGCAGGGGCGAGCCCCGGCCGGTCCCGGAGGCGCGGAGACGGTAACAGAAGTCTCACCTTCCAGCTACAGCTGAACGATTCACCCACACTGGAGCGCTCCCCTCGCTAGCGTCACCACAGAACGGGGGGAGAATCGTGACCAGAGGTAACGAAACAGACGTACCGGCGGCCGAAGCCGTCGAGGCGCTCCACGACACCTTCGCGCAGCAGCTGTACCGGTACGCGTGGTCCCTCCTGGGCGATCCCGAACGCCACGGCGGCGGGGACCGGACGGGCGGGGACCCGGTCACCGACGCCGTACACGAGGCCCTGGTCGCCGGAATCGGACTCGAGGCCGAACTCACCGACCCCGCCGACCGGGGGCCCTGGCTGTACGCCCTCGTCCGGGTCGCCTGCCAGCTCCGCGGTTTCGCGCACACCTGCCCCTACACACGTCTGGCGACCGTGCCCGCGGAGGTCCCGGTCGCCCGGATGTTCTCCCGGCTGCCCGCCAGCCACCGGGAACTGGTCGAGCTCAACCTGCGCCACGCGCTCTCCACCTCGGCGGTGTCCCGCGTCCTGGGCCTGGAGCCGCGGATCTGCGGCGAGCTCTCCCGCTCCGCGATCCGCAGGGCCGCGGAGGGCCTCGACGACCTCTCCGCGGACTCCCCCGAGGAGGAGTCCCCCGGCGCGCTCTGGCGCACCCAGGTACAGCAGGTCTCCTCCGCCCTGGCCCTGCTGCGCCCTCCCGGCGCTCCGCCCGGTTTGCGCGCGCGGGTCGTGCACACGTGCACCGCGCCCGAGGCCGCCCAGGAGCGCGCCCGGATCGCCGCCGCCATGCACCCGCTCACCGCTGACGGCTACCCGGTCCACCGCTCGCACCCGTCCGGCGCCGCCGTGGCCGAGGAGCCCGGGGACCCCGGCGTCGGCACGGTCGAGATCCCGCTCCCCCGGGCCCTGCCCGGCGACCGGGTGACCACCGGTGACCACCCCGTCCGCGACGACGCGCGCTCCCCGCTGCCCGCTCCGGACCACGACCCCCTCAACGAGGTGAGGACGCCCGGACACCGGCGCTGGCCGCTGCCTGCGGTCTCCGGCCTGGCCACGGTCGCGGTGGCGGTCGGACTGTGGTGGTGGGCCAGCTCCGTGGACGGGCCCTCCACCGTGATCGACACGGGCCCCGCGGCCCAGGGCGCCCGGTCGGGCACGGAACGGGTGGAGGCGTCATCGACGGCCTCCGACGGTAAGCCGGGAACGGAGCGCGGCACGGCCTCGGCCCCGGGCGCATCGGTTCCGGAGGCCCCCGAGGACCCGGAGCGGGGCGCCCCGGAGGGCGAGGAGCCCAGCCCGCCGCAGGAGCCACGGGGCGAGGAGCGCGACGGAGGCGGGGACGGTTCGCAGGAGAGCCCCGAGGAGGAGCTGACGGACGCGCCGGTCCCGCCCACGGCCCCGGAGGTCGAGCCGCCCGGAGATGATGGTCAGGAACCCGGGGACGGGGAGGCCGGCGGAGACGGGCCCGGGAACGGGGACTCCGACAGCGGGTCGGACGGCCTGCTCGACGGCCTGCTCGGCCTGCTGTTCGGCAGCGGCCGGAGCCAGTAGTGGTCGGGGCCGCGGCCGGCGGTCAGAAGGAGGCGAGCAGGCGCTCGGCCGCGACCTGCAGGCGGCGTTCGGCGTCGTCGATGTCGCGGCGGCCCTTGAGGATCTCCACCAGCTCGAAGATCCACACGCTGGTGAGCGAACCGACCAGGACGTAACCGGTGCTCTCGCGGTCCACGCCGGTACCGGCCTCGGCGGCCTCCTCGTCGGTGGCGTCGGCCCCCTCGAAGTTGCCGGTGGCCACCCGCCACACCAGGTCGCTGATGCGTACGTCGAGTTCGATCTTGACCTCGGCCATGATCAGGGAGCGCACCAGGGCGTCGGCGAGTTCGGGCTCGCGCATGAGTCCGCGGGTGGCGCGCAACAGGACGTCGACGGCCCGGCCCGGGGCGGTGGCCGCGGTGGGCGGACGGCGGACGATACCGCCCTCGAGGAGATCGAGCTCCTCGGTGACCACGGCGACGACCAGGTCCATCTTGGAGGGGAAGTAGCGGTAGAGCGTACCGAGGGCGACACCGGCGCGTTCGGCGACCGAACGCATCTGCATGGCCTCCACGCCGCCGCGCACGGCCAGGGCGGCCGCCGTCTGGACGATGCGCCGACGACGCTGGGTCTGACTCCGCGTCATCGTTCCGATCGGTGCCTGCACCGCCACTGGATCTCCCGTTCGTCTTCGGTCCGCGTGCCGCCGGTGCGCCGCGGACCGGATGCCAGCTCTACCGGACCGGTACGTCACCCCTGACAGACCGACCCCACGAGAACACGTTATCTAAAGAATTCCCTTTGCCGCAGCGCTTCGAACCCATGATCCTCGCCTCATCACCCGATGTGGCAAAGGCAATACGAGATCTTGGCCCAAGCTTTCAGGGCGTCCGTCAGACCTTTGTAGAATATGTTCTATTTTGTCTGGCCGATATGCCCCGGGCCACACCGCACCGATCAGGGCACCCGCCGCCCGAAGGTCCCGGCCACCCCTTCCCTAGAATCGAACCAGATTCGGTTTTCAGCGGAGAGGTCGGCCCAGGATGCGTGACGTTCCCCCAGTAGAGGACCTAGGTGAAGGGCTGTGGAGCATCCCCGTCCCAGTCCCCGGCAACCCGATCGGGTTCACCTACGTCTACGCGATCTCCGCCCCGGGCGGACCAGTCCTCGTCGACACCGGCTGGCACCACGACGACTCGTGGGAAGCCCTGGTCAGCGGCCTCAAGCAGACCGGCCACAGTATCGACCAGGTGCAGGGCGCCGTCCTGACCCACTTCCACGCCGACCACGCCGGACTCACCGGCCGCCTGCGGGAGGCCTCCGACGCCTGGGTCGCCATGCACCCCTCCGACGCCGAGGTCCTGCGGCGCCTCGGTGAGCGCACCGACGACGAACGGAGCGCGTCCGTCATCGAACAGATGGTCCGCGCGGGCTTCCCCGAGGAGGACGTCGAGACCTTCCGCTCCTCCCCCGCCGTCTTCCCCTCACCAGCACTCCCGGACCTCGCGCTCGGCGACGGAGAGCGCGCCGACGTCCCCGGCCTGGACCTGCGTGCCGTGTGGACCCCCGGCCACACCCCGGGCCACCTGTGCCTCCACCTGGCCGAGCGCGACCTCCTCTTCACCGGCGACCACGTCCTGCCGCGCATCACCCCGCACGTGGGCCAGTTCCCCCTCGACTCCGCCGACGGCGACCCCCTGGGCGACTTCCTGGCCGCCCAGGCCCGGATCGGGCGCATGCCCGGAGCCGACCGCCTCCTGTGCCTTCCCTCACACGAGAGGCGCTTCACCGGCCTCCCGGCACGCACCGGGGAGATCGTCGACCACCACGAGGAGCGTCTGGAGTCCATGGCCCGACTGCTCACCCGGGGTGCCACGACCCTGTGGGAGCTCACGTCGAGCCTGGAATGGCGCCGACCCTGGACGGAGATGCGGATCATGGCCCGGCACATGGCGGCATCCGAGACCGCGGCGCACCTGCGCCTGTTGGAAGAGCGCGGCCTGGTCCGCCGAACCGGTCCGGCCGAGCTCCCCCGCTGGGCCAGCGTCACCCGGGCACACGGCCCCGAATAGGATCCCCAGTACCTGATCCCGGCGCCGACCCCGAATGAACTCGCGAGTAACATATGGGGGCGCCACACCGTCCCACCGGCGAATCGACCCGCCTCCGGACGGCCTGCGCCACCGGCGCCGGAAACCCGGCGGCACACGGCGGCGACCGGGCACGCGACCCAACGAAGAGGTGGACTCTTGACCCAGTCGGGCACAAGCACGGGACCGACACCACGGCCCTCAGGCGACCGCCCCCTGCGCGTCGCCCTCCTGTCGTACCGGAGCAAACAGCACGTCGGCGGCCAGGGAGTCTACGTCCGCCACCTGTCGCGGGAACTCGCCGCACTCGGCCACCGGGTCACCGTCTTCTCCGGACAGCCCTACCCGGCCCTCGACGAGGGCGTCACCCTGGAGAAGATCCCCTCCCTCGACCTCTACAACGACGCCGACCCCTTCACCGCCCCGCCCCTGCGCGAGTGGCGCGACTGGATCGACGTGCTGGAGGTCGCCACCATGTGGACCGCCGGCTTCCCCGAACCCCTCACCTTCTCCCTGCGCGCCAACCGCGAGCTGCGCAACCGCCTGGGCGAGTTCGACGTCGTCCACGACAACCAGACCCTCGGCTGGGGCCTGCTCGGTATCAGGTCCGCCGGAATCCCCCTGGTCACCACCATCCACCACCCGATCAGCGTGGACCGCCGCATCGAACTCGAGGAGGCCCGCGGCCTCCAGAAACTCTCCAAGCGCCGCTGGTACGGGTTCGTGAGGATGCAGGCCAGGGTGGCCCGCAGGCTCGACCCGATCCTGGTCCCCTCCCAGTCCTCCGCGGACGACATCGCCCGCGAGTTCGGCGTCGACCCCGACACCATGGAGGTCACCCCGCTGGGCGTGGACACCCGCTACTTCCACCCCCGCCCCGAGGTGCAGCGCGTTCCCGGCCGCATCGTGTGCACCGCCAGCGCCGACAGCCCGCTCAAAGGCGTCAGCGTCCTCCTGCACGCGGCCGCCAAACTCGCCACCGAGCGCGACATCACCCTGACCATCGTCAGCAAACCGAAACCGGGCGGCCCCACGGACCAGCTCGTCGACGAACTGAACCTGCGCGAGAAGGTCGAGTTCGTCAGCGGCATCGGCGACCGGGAACTGGGCGAGCTCATCTCCAGTGCCCAGGTCGCGGTCGTCCCGTCCTTCTACGAGGGCTTCTCCCTCCCCGCCGTGGAGGCCATGGCCTGCGGCACCCCGCTGATCGCCAGCCGCGCGGGCGCCCTGCCCGAGGTCGTGGGCACCGACGGCGAGGCCGGACGCCTCCTCCCCCCGGGCGACCCCGAACTGCTGGCCGCCGAGCTCGCCTCCCTGTTCGACGACGACGCCGAACGCGAGCGGATGGGCGCCGCCGCCTGGCGTCGTGTCCAGGAGCGCTTCACCTGGCGGGCCGTGGCCGAGCTGACCGCTCAGCGCTACGCCTCCACCATCGACTCCGTCGCGGGAACCGGTGCCGGTACCGGCGACGAGAACCGACCCGCGCCCGTGCGGGCCCGCGCGAACGGCGCCTGACCCGGCAGGCCGCGCACACCACGACCCGCAGCACCGTCCCTAGGGAGCCTCCACTGATCACCGTCGACTTCAACCTGTTCCCCGTCGGCCCGGGCGACCGCGTTCTCGACCTCGGCTGCGGCGGCGGCCGCCACGCCTTCGAGATCTACCGCCGCGGCGCCGACGTGGTCGCCTTCGACCAGAACGTGAGCGACCTCGCCGAGGTCGAGACCATGTTCGCGGCCATGGCCCAGGAGGGCGAGGCCCCCGAGTCCGCCAGGGCCGAGACCGTCAAGGGCGACGCCCTCGACATGCCCTTCGACGACGACAGCTTCGACCGCGTCGTCGCCGCGGAGATCTTCGAGCACCTGCCGCACGACACCGCCGCCATGAAGGAACTCCACCGGGTCCTCAAACCCGGGGGGATCGCCGCCGTCACCGTGCCGAGCTTCCTGCCCGAGCGCCTCTGCTGGGCCCTCTCGGAGGAGTACCACACCAACGAGGGCGGCCACATCCGCATCTACACGCGCGCCGAACTGGAGGCCAAGCTCAAGGCCACCGGTTTCGAGATCGGCCCGCACCACCACGCACACGCCCTGCACGCGCCGTACTGGTGGATCAAGTGCGCGGTGGGCACCGACAACAACGACCACCCGCTGGCCAAGGCCTACCACGAGCTCCTGGTCTGGGACATGCTCCAGGCCCCGAAGGTGACCCGCGTGGCCGAAAGACTCCTCAACCCGGTCATCGGCAAGAGCGTCATCGTGTACGTGCGCAAGCCGCGCACCGACGCGGCCTCCTGATGGCGTCCGCGCCGGCGCCCTCCGACCCGGCGGCCCTGCGCCTGCCCGGTGTCCTCAGCTCCGAGCAGCTCTACCTGTCCGCGCACTACCTGGCCCGTTCCCAGGAATCCGGGGGCGCGATCCCGTGGTTCCCCGGCGGCCACACCGACGTGTGGGACCACGTGGAGTGCGCCATGGCCCTGACCGTCACCGGCCTGCTCGTCCCCGAGCACGCCGAAGCGGCCCGCCGCGCCTACCTGTGGCTGGAGGGCGGCCGCCACCCCGACGGCGGCTGGCCCGCCAAGTTCCGTCAGGGCCGGGCCGCAACGGAGCTGCGCGAAGCCAACCACGCCGCCTACCCGGCGGTGGGCCTCTTCCACCACCTGCTCACCACCGGCGACACCGCGTTCGCCGAACGGATGTGGCCGACGGTGGAAAGCGGGTTGGAGTTCGTCCTGGCTCTGCGCGGCAGCCGGGGGGAGATCCTGTGGGCCCGCTCCGAGGACGGCACTCCGGGCGACCACGCCCTGCTCACCGTGTGCGCGAGCGTGCACCACGCGCTGCGCTGCGGTGCGGCCCTGGGGGCCCGTCTGGGCCGGGACCGGCCGGAGTGGTCGGCGGCCGCGGACCGGCTCGGCGTACTCATCAACGAGGACGAGGGGCTCTTCGCCGACCGCTCCCGCTTCTCGATGGACTGGTTCTACCCGATCCTCGGCGGCGCGGTGCGGGGCGGCTCCGCCAAGGAGCGGATCGCCGAACGCTGGGACACCTTCGTCATGCCCGGCCTGGGCGTACGCTGCGTGAACGACCAGCCGTGGGTGACCGCAGCGGAGTCCGCGGAGCTGGTCATGGCGTTGGCTGCGATGGGCGAGACCGAGGCGGGCGTGCGCATCCTGCGCGACGTGCAGCACCTGCGCGACGCCGACGACGGCGTCTACTGGACCGGTTACCAGTTCGCCGAACAGGTGCGATGGCCGGTGGAGCGCAGTACCTGGACCTCGGCCGCCGTCATCCTGGCCGTGGACGCGCTCACCCGCGCCACCCCCGGCTCCCGGGTGTTCCTGCACAGCTGGGAACAGGAGCCGGTCGGCGTCTGAGCACCCGCCCGCCAGCGGCCGAGCACGTGAGAGGGCCTCGGTACCGGATCCGGTACCGAGGCCCTCTCACCGCGCGGGGAGCCGCGGCCCCGCCGCCGGGGGGAGGAGCTACTGCTGCTCCTCCTCTTCCCCCCGGCTCGGCGGGGGCTCGGGGATCCCCGGCTCCTCCGAGTCACCCGGACCTCCGGGCTCGCCCGGCGTGACCGGAACACCGGGCTCCTCCGTTTCGACCGGCTCCCGGGGCACATCCGTTTCCACCGGGTCGACCGGCTCCTGGGGCTCGGTCGTGTCGACCGGTGCCTGCGGTTCCTGCGGTTCCTGGGTCGACACGTCCGGGGCCCAGTCCTCCGTGTTCCCACCGAATTCGGGGCCGGGGAAGGAGGCCGGTTCGAGGCCCTTCACCGCCTCCTGCATGTAGCGGTTCCAGACCTGCGAGGGCAGACCGGTGCTGGAGATGTTCTGCCCGGGGATGGTGAAACTGCGGTTGTTGTCGCTGTACACGCCGACGGACGTCGACAGCTGCGGGGTGTATCCCACGAACCAGGCCGCGGAGGTTCCGCCGTTCTGCTCGTCCCGAACGGTTCCCGTCTTGCCCGCGGTGGGGTGGTTCGGGTCCCACAGGTTCGCGGTCCTGCCGGTTCCGCTGTCGGCCACACTCTTCAGGGCGTAGGTGAGGTCCGCCGCGACGGACTCGGAGAACGCCTGGTCGCTCTCCACCTCCGGCCGCTCGTCCTCGCCTGCCTGGTTGACGATCTCCCTGATGACGTGCGCCTCCACGTGGACGCCGCCGTTGGCGAAGGTCGCGTACCCGCTGGCCTGGTCGACGGGCCGGACGCTGTTGGCGCCCAGGGGCATGACCGGCACGAGCTGGTTGTCCTTGATGCTGCCCTGCTTCAGGCCCGCGTCGTAGGCGGTCTCGCGGATCTCCTCGTAGCCCACCCTCTGGGCGAGTTCGATGTATCCGAGGTTGTTGGAGACCTGGGTCGCCTCGGTGAGCGTCATGATGCCGCCCGGTGCGTTGCCCGCGTTCTGGATGGGCTGGCCGTTGATGTTCTGCGGACCGCGCCCGTCCACCCTGGTGTTGAGGCCGATGCCCTGCTTCAGGGCGGTGGCCAGCACGTACGGCTTGAACGCCGAACCGGCCTGTGCGGAACCGAGGAAGGAGCTGTCGTACTGGTTGTCGTTGTAGTCGTGTCCGCCGAAGAAGGCCAGGACCTCACCGGTCTCCGGATCCACGGTGCTCAGACCGATGTTGATCCCCTCGGGCATCTCCTCCTCCGAGACCATCCCGTCGACGGCCTCGTAGGCGGCGTCCATCATGTCCTTGTCGAACGTGGTGACGATCCGGTAGCCCTGTCGGTTGACCATGTCCTCGGTGTAGCCGAGCCGGTCGAGCTCGCTCATGGCCTCCTGGAGCATGTACCCCCGGTAGCCGCTGACGTCTCCCGTGATCTTCTCCGGCTCGGGGGCCGGGAACTCCATCTCGTCGGCCTCGGCCTGGGTGATCGCCCCGGTCGTGACCATGCCGTCGATAACGTACTGCCAGCGGCTCTCCATCTCGGGAGTGGTCTCCACGTCCGCCTGGCCGAAAGGTGTCGGCTGCTGGATGGCGGCCGCCAGGAAGGCGGCCTCCTCCGCGGTGAGCTCGTCGACGTCCTTGTGGTAGTACGCCTGCGCGGCGGCCTGGACGCCGTAGGACATGCGACCGAAGTAGATGGTGTTGAGGTACTGCTCCATCACCCACTCCTTGTCCTCGCTCTGATCCACCTTGATGGAGATGATGATCTCCTGGATCTTGCGGGACACGGTCTGTTCCCGGGAGACGCCCTCGTAGTAGTTGCGGACCATCTGCTGGGTGACGGTGGAACCGCCCTGTACCTGCTCACCGGTGATCGTGGACCACACGGCCCGGGTGGTGCCCTTCACCGAGACACCGGGCTCGGTCCAGAACCCCCGGTCCTCGGCGGAGATGACGGCATCGACGATGTGGTCGCCGCCGGCGACCATCTCGTCGTAGCTGATGACGTCCCGGTCGGTACCCCGGTAGGCGAACTCGGTCTCGCCGTCGGCGAAGTAGAAGGTCGACCCCTGCTCGACCGCGTCGGCCTTGGCGGCGTCCGGAACCTCGACGGTGGTGTAGAAGTACGCGAAGGCACCACAGCCCAGGATGACGATCAGGCCGGTGACCAGGAGGAAGGCCCGCAGGAGGCGGAACCACAGCGGTTTCCTGCGCTTCTGTTTCTTCTTTCCGGAGCCGCCCCCGGGCCCCTTCGGCCCGCCGGGGCCGCTCGGTGGACCCTTGGGGCCGCCCGGCCCCTGCGGTCCGCCCGGCGCGCCCGCACCGTGCTCGGCGGGGTCCCCCTGCCGGGGGCCGCCCGAAACTCCGGAGACGTTCCCCGGACCGGAAGGCGGGGCAGCGCCGCCCGAGGCCGCGGCCGATGTCGCACCGGCCGCGGGCGCCGCTGCCGCACCCTCAGAGGAGTCCTCGGGCTCGGGCCTGTCGGTGACGTAGTCGGACAGACGACGGGGCTCGGGCCACAGCGCGGCGGTCTCCTTCTCGGCACCGTCCTCGGAACGCTGCTCCGAGGTCCGCGATGCGTCTTCCCCGTCCCCGCTGTCATCCTCCGGAGGGACTCCGGCGAAGGACACCGCGCCCGGGGCGGGCGCGGGCATGGCCTCGGTCCGGGCGGGCCCGTCCGGCTCCCCGTCCTCCTCGACCCCGGCACCGTCGTGCCCGGAGCTCTCGTTGTCGGCGTCCTCGTCCCCGGAACCGCTCTCCGTGCCGGCGGAGGGATCGGCACCGCGAGCAGGCGTGTCGTCGTCCCCGGTTCGGAGGGGTTCGGTCGCGGGGACCGGCCCCGCCGGGGCCGCGGCCACACCGGTTTCGGGCAGCGCTTCGGTACGGACCTCGTCCGCAGAGGCGCCCTCCTCCGCCGAGGAGGTGTCCCCGGTGTCAGAGACGGTGTCCCGTTCGGGTTCGGCGGAGCCCTGGATCGGGATCTCCTGTGTCTCGGGCTCGGGGTCGTCTCCGGCCCCGCCCCTGGCATCCTTTTTGTCGGAGTGCTGGTCAACGTCTCCGGGAACCGTCTCGGAGGTCCCCTCCCCGTCAGCGTCCTCCTGTGGTGCCCTGCCCTCCACGTCCTCCTGGGCGCCGGCCACGACGCCGGTCTCCGGAGAACTGCTGTGCTCCGTCTCGCCGTCCGCCTGCTCGCCCTGGCCCCCGGAGCTCTCGGAGCTCTCGGAGCTCAGATCACCGGGCTCGAAGCCCTGTTCGGCGAGGGTTCGTGCCACGCGCTCACGGAAGAAGGTGCCACTCGTCTTGAAAGTTATCGGCCCTGCGATGAACTCCGGTTCGGGCTGCCGGTCACTCTCGGGTTCCGCAACCGGGGTCTCCCCCTCTGATTGATCCTCACCTGTGGTGGGTAGATCATCACCCTGGGGGCTCGCCTGACTGGACAGATCCTCGGTAGAGGTGTCGTTCGTCTCCGGCGTGTTCGAGTCAGGACGCTGTCCATCCGTCCCGCCGCTGCCGTGTGTGCTCTCGCTCAGCTCCCCGCCCCCATGGCAAATCACGTCCGGCACCGTGCCGTCCTGATGTTTGACGCGCGAGTGCCCCTGATCGGTTCAGTTCGAGTCAGGACTGAAGCGGTATTTCGGGGAAATCGTCACCATCGCTCAACCCTCACCGACACAATACCTGCACGTAACCGCGCCAAGGTCGGATCCGTAACCACGCAGTCACCTGGTCTCCCGGAGGATGCCCCTGGTGCACCCGGCCCACACCACGATGGACTGCGCAGGCTGCGGAGCGAGAGCCAAGCACGCACTGCCGCTGTCCCAACGCACCTACACCTGCACTGCGTGCGGGGTGTCCCGGTCACGGGACAAGAACTCCGCACACGTGATGCTGGTCCGGGCTGGTCTGTACCCGGGCGGCGCTCAGGGCGTAAGACCTGATCGTCCACAGGGCGAACAGGCGGCCTGAGCCCCGAACCCTCGCAGACCTCATGGCGGGAGAGGATGAGAATCCCTTCCCTTCAGAGGTGGGAGCAGTCAATTCTTACCGAAGGCTTACCCTCCAGACGCGTGCAACTTGCCGGATGTCGGATCACTCACTTTCAGCCACTGACACACTCCAGAACACGCATGGAACCGACCACCCGGACCTCCTTGAACCTCCCAGAGTCGAGCGCCCGGCAGTAGATGTTGTAGGGCGGACGTCCGCCGTCCTCCGGGTTGGGGAACACGTCGTGGATGACGAGAGCACCGCCGACCGCGATGTGCGGGGTCCAGCCCTCGTAGTCGTTCTGCGCGGCGGTCTCGCTGTGCCCGCCATCGATGAAGAGCATGCCGAGTTCGGTACCCCAGACCGCGGCGACGTCGACCGAGGCCCCCGCGATCGCGATGACCTCTTCCTCCAACCCTGCCCCGACGATCGTGTGCCGGAAGTGCGGGAGAGTGTCGAACCTGCCGGTGACCGGGTCGATGAGGGAGGTGTCGTGGTACTCCCAGCCCTCCTGGTGCTCCTCCGAACCCCGGTGGTGGTCGACCGTGATGATCTTCGTCCCGGCGATACGGGCGGCCGCACCGAGGAAGACGGTGGACTTGCCGCAGTAGGTACCGATCTCCACCACGGGACCGCGGTCGGCGTACTCCAGGGCGGTCTCGTAAAGCGCCAGGCCCTCGTCGGTGGGCATGAAGCCCTTTGCTGCCTCGGCAGCGGCCAGCAGCTCGGCAGGGATTGTCTTCGTCATACCGGAATTCTCCCACCAAGGGAGGGCATCCTTGCCAGCGGCCTTACTTTCACATGTTCACAAACCAGGACACAAAAAAGAAGGAGGGGAGAGGCCGCCACAACAGCGACCCCTCCCCTCCTTCTCTTCAAGAAAAACCGTGGCAGCGACCTACTCTCCCACCCCACCACAGGGCAGTACCATCAGCG
>NZ_BMXJ01000007.1:78508-465671 GCF_014651695.1 Nocardiopsis terrae | reverse complement strand
CTGTTCGGGGTAAAGCCCGTGTGCTTCGTTTGCCTTGGCGTTTCCACCGGGCTTTTGAAGCGGCTCTCCGAAGTTTACATGTTCCGAGCACTGCTCGAACCACTGTCTTTCGGAAGAGGTGTCTGTGATCGCGGCCCGGTTCTGGGCTGGAACCTGAAGTGGCTCCGCCCGCCGTCCCGCAGCGACTCGGTGAGTCTAGGTAATCGACCCAGGGACGTCAAATCCGTCCGGACTGTGGGGGGGAACCCCGCTCTGCCCGGACGTTCCGCGTCGGCCTGGGAGCCCCCGTCATCTCGGGTTCTCGCCCTGGTCCGCGGAGCGACGCCTCGATCCGCTCGGCCCACACCCGGGGCCTGTGCTTAGCGTGGCTTGCTTGTCAGACAACAGCCATCATCCCCCGGCAGCCGCCAGGCCAAACCATCGGATCGAGGTTTTTCCCGGAAGCAGGTGGGGGCGGGTGCACGGCCCCGTTCGGGCCCCGCATCCGCCCCCGGTCCCACTGCCTGGCGCCAACCGCGGGTCAGACCATGTCCGCCAGCTCACGGGCGAGCTGACGGAAGGCGATTCCCCGGTGGCTGATCGCGTTCTTCTCCTGCGCGGAAAGCTCCGCCGTCGTGCGGCTCTCACCCTCGGGGACGAAGACGGGGTCGTAGCCGAACCCGTTCTCCCCCCGGCGTTCGTTGACGAGCCGGCCGCGCAGCACGCCTTCGGCGACGGCCTCGGTCCCGTCCGGCATCACCAGGACCGCGGCGCAGACGAACTCCGCCCCCCTGCGCTCAGCGGGTGTGTCCGCGAGCTGGTCGAGCACCAGGTCCAGGTTGGCCCGGTCCTGGTCGCCCTTCCCGAAACGGCCGGACCAGCGGGCGGACAGCACCCCGGGCATCCCGCGGAGCTCGTCCACGCTCAGCCCGGAGTCGTCAGCGATCGCGGGGAGCCCCGTGTGCGCCGTGATCGCCCGCGCCTTGAGCAGGGCGTTGCCGATGAAGGAGGGTTCGGTCTCGGGCACCTCGGGCGCGTCCGGAAACGCGTCCAGGGCCAGGACCTCGGCCTCCACCCCGGCCTCCGCGAGGATGGCGCGCATCTCCGGCACCTTCTTCGCGTTGCGTGTGGCCAGAACGAGTCTCACCGTTCCTCCTTCACCGGGAACGCCGCCGATCCGGACGCCGACGCCGCTCGCGGTCCTCACTCCGACAGTGCCTTCTTCTGGATGGCGGTCAGTTCCTCGCACCCGGCGGAGGCCAGGTCGAGCAGCTTGTTGAGCAGTTCACGGTCGAAGGCGGCGCCCTGCCCCTCCGCCGTGCCCTGGATCTCGACGAACTTGCCGTCGCCGGTCAGCACGACGTTCATGTCGGTGTCGGCGACCGAGTCCTCCAGGTAGTTCAGGTCCAGCCGGGGCTGACCCTGCACCACGCCGACGCTGACCGCGGAGATCGAGTCGATCAGCGGGTTGTTCTTGAGCTTGCGGCGCTTGCGCAGGTGCTTCATCGCGTCGGCCAGCGCCACGTAGGCGCCGGTGATCGCCGCGGTACGGGTACCGCCGTCGGCCTGGAGCACGTCGCAGTCCAGGGTGATGGTGTGCTCCCCCATCGCCTTGAAGTCGACGACGGCGCGCAGGGAGCGGCCGATCAGCCGGGAGATCTCGTGGGTGCGCCCACCGATCTTGCCGCGCACCGACTCACGGGCGCCACGGGTGTCGGTGGAACGGGGAAGCATCGCGTATTCGGCGGTGACCCAACCCTCGCCGGTGCCCCGGCGCCATCGGGGCACACCGTCCTCGACGGAGGCCGCGCAGAGTACTCGGGTGTCCCCGAACTCGATGAGCGCGGAGCCTTCCGCGTGGCGGAGCCAGTTGCGGTGGATGTTCACGGGGCGGAGTTGGGTCGGAACGCGTCCGTCAGGTCGGGCCATGGACACGAGCGTATATCCGGACGGCGCCCCGGGGTGCTGGGCGGGGATGTGCCGGGCCCGGTGGGACCCGTGCCACACGTTCCGCGCCCGAGTGGTCTCAAGACACGGATCAGGCGCCGATCTCGCGGACCTGCCCGCCGCGGGCCAGCTCGATGGGGCCTTCGAAGGTGGTGCGCGCCTCGGTCATCGTGACGTCGTCGTCGTTCCACGGCACAAGGTGGGTGAGCAGCAACCTGCGGGCACGGGCGCGGGTGGCGTGGTCGCCCGCCTCGCTGCCGGTGAGGTGCATGTCCTTGGGGTGCTCGCGGTGGTCGTGGAAGGCCGCCTCGCACAGGAACAGGTCGGTGTCGCGGGCCAGTTCGACGAGGGAGTCGCAGGAACCGGTGTCGCCGGAGTAGGTCAGGCTGGCGCCCTCGTGCTCCAGGCGGATACCGAAGGCGTCGACCGGGTGGTTGACCCGGTCGACGCGGGCGGTCATCGGACCGATCCGGAACTCGCCCGGGGTCAGTTCGTGGAAGTCGAAGACCTCGGTCATGCCGGGGTCCGGGTTCAGCCCGTAGATCTCGGCGAGACGGTTCGCGACGCCTTCGGGTCCGTAGACGGGGATGGCGGACTTGGCGCCGTCCGGCGAGTACATGCGGGCCACCCAGTAGGCGCACATGTCCGCACAGTGATCGGTGTGCAGGTGGCTGAGGAAGACGGCGTCGACGGAGTACAGGTCGACATGGCGCTGCAGGGCGCCGAGCGCGCCGTTTCCCAGGTCGAGCAGGAGGCGGAAGCCGCCGGCTTCGACCAGGTAACAGGAGGCCGGGCTGTCCGGCCCGGGGAAGCTCCCGGAGGACCCGATAATCGTGAGTCGCACGTCGTCGTCGCCTTTTCGATCGGCCGCGCTGTCTCCGTGGCCCCTGGGTGATGTGTACGGGGAGCGCGGGGAGCGGCTGGTTCTGCGGATGTCCCGTTGTTACGGGTGTACCCCAATGGCCGCCCGGGTGGTACAAAATGTGGCCCGCATCTCAGGCGACGTGTATCACGTGTGAATTTTTCACACTGATTGACCATCTTTGACCGTTTCCCCGAGTGGTGCTTGGGGATACGACGGAGGCCGATCCCCTCATCGGGTGATCGGCCTCCGCGACGGGTCGGGACCCGAACAGTCCGGGTTCAGGCCCAGAGCTGACCGTCCAGGCGTTCCTCCGCCTCCGCGAGGGTTCCCTCGTAGGCACCGGTGGAGAGGTACTTCCAACCGGCGTCGGCGATGACGAACGCGATGTCAGCCGCGCGCCCCTCCTTCTCGGCCTTCCTGGCCATGCCCAGTGCGGCGTGCAGGGCACCGCCCGTGGAGATTCCCGCGAAGATGCCCTCCTTGTCCAGGAGCTGCCGGGTCCGCTTGAGCGCGGCGTCCGAGGGCACCGAGAAACGGGTGGTGAGGACGGCCTCGTCGTAGAGCTCGGGAACGAACCCCTCGTCAAGGTTGCGCAGCCCGTAGACCAGCTCGCCGTACCGGGGTTCGGCGGCCACGATCTGCACACCGGGTCTGTGCTCGCGCAGGTAGCGACCCACCCCCATGAGGGTTCCCGTGGTGCCCAGACCCGCCACGAAATGGGTGATCTCCGGCAGGTCGGTCAGCAGTTCGGGCCCGGTGGTCTCGTAGTGGGCCCGGGCGTTGGCCAGGTTGCCGTACTGGTAGAGCATCACCCAGTCGGGGTTGGCCGCGGCCATCTCCTTGGCGACCCGGACGGCCTCGTTGGAACCGCCCGCCGCTTCGGAGAAGTGGACCTCGGCGCCCCACATGGCGAGCAGCTGCTTGCGCTCCGCGGAGGTGTTCTCCGGCATGACGCAGACCATCCGGTAGCCGCGCAGCTTGGCGACCATGGCCAGCGAGATGCCGGTGTTCCCCGACGTCGGCTCCAGGATGGTGCACCCGGGTGAGAGCAGCCCGTCCTTCTCGGCTTGCTCGATCATGAAGTACGCGGCGCGGTCCTTGATCGAGCCGGTGGGGTTGCGGTCCTCCAGCTTCGCCCACAACCGCACGTCCGGTGAGGGTGAGAGCTGTGGCAGACCGACCAACGGCGTACCGCCGAGGGAGTCGAGCAGGGAGTCGTAGCGCATGGCTTCCTTAGCGGGAGCCGCCGGCGACGGCGGGAAGGACGGTCACGTTGTCACCGTCGGAGAGCTTGGCCTCAAGCCCGCCGACGAAGCGGACGTCCTCGTCGTTGAGGTAGACGTTGATGAAGCGGCGCAGCTTGCCGCCGTCCACCAGACGCTCGGCGATGCCGGGGTAGCGGTTGTCCAGGTCGGCGACCAGCTCGCTGATGGTGTCGCCGGTGCCCTCGACGACCTTGGCGTCGTCGGTCAGGTTGCGCAGGATGGTGGGGATGCGGACCTCGATGGCCATGAAGGTGACTCCGTAAACGGTCGTTGTTGTGCGTTCATGTCCAACAGGCGGTCCGCCGCTCCCATTCCGGTGTTCCCGGCGGCGCTGCGAGCGGCGGGCCTGTCGGTCGCGGTACCTACTGGTCGCCGCTGGTTTCGGTGATCTCCACCGGTTCCTCGGTGACCTCGCCGTCGATGATCCGGTACGAGCGGAACTCGACGCTGTCCGCCTCCCGGGTGGACACGAGGACGTAGTGGGCGCCGGGTTCGGAGGCGTAGGAGATGTCGGTGCGCGAAGGGTAGGCCTCGGTCGCGGTGTGGGAGTGGTAGATCACGACGGGAACCTCGTCGCGGTCGTCCATCTCGCGCCAGACCCTGAGCTGTTCGAGGGAGTCGAATCGGTAGAAGGTCGGTGACCGTTCGGCGTTGATCATCTCGACGAACCGCTCGGGGCGGTCGGAGCCCTCGGGCCCGGCGACGACACCGCACGCCTCGTCCGGGTGGTCGCGGCGGGCGTGGGCGACGATCTGGTCGTAGATCGAGCGGTCAATCCTCAGCATGCGTCCAGACTACCGAAGAACTTTTCTCTACCAACCAGGTGGGTATTGTTGCCCGGGAGGTGGCCGGGGGTGCCCCTACCCGCGGCTCGCCGCTGCCGGGGCGACCGTCGGGGCCCGGCCCCGAACACATAGGCTCGCCCCTATGAGCGAGGACAGCAGCAGCGCGCTGCTTACCGACCACTACGAACTGACGATGCTCCAGGGAGCCCTGCACAGCGGGGCCGCCGCACGCCGGTCGGTGTTCGAGATGTTCGCCCGACGCCTGCCCGAGGGGCGCCGCTACGGGGTCGTGGCGGGGACCGGACGCTTCCTGGACCTGTTGGAGCGCTTCCGCTTCCGCAGCGAGGAACTGGACTTCCTGTCCGACAACGGGGTCGTGGACGAGCCCACGCTGAACTGGCTCTCCGAGTACCGCTTCTCCGGGAACGTGTGGGGCTACGGCGAGGGTGAGGCCTACTTCCCGGGGTCACCGATCCTGGTGGTGGAGAGCTCCTTCGCCGAGGCCGTGGTCCTGGAGACACTCGCGCTGTCGGTGTACAACCACGACAGCGCGATCGCCTCCGCCGCCACCCGGATGTCCGTGGCCGCGGGCGATCGGCCCCTGATCGAGATGGGCTCCCGGCGCACCCACGAGCGCTCCGCCGCGGCCGCTGCCCGCGCCGCCTACGTGGCCGGTTTCGCGACCTCCTCCAACCTGGAGGCCGGACGCAGTTACGGGGTGCCGACCGGCGGGACCGCCGCGCACGCCTTCACCCTGCTGCACGACAGCGAACAGCACGCCTTCAAGGCGCAGTTGGAGTCCATGGGCGCCGGGACCACCCTGCTGGTGGACACCTACGACGTCGAACGCGCGGTACGCCACGCGGTGGAACTGGCCGGGCCCGAACTCGGCGCGGTCCGGATCGACTCCGGCGACCTGGCGGCGACCGCTTCCCGCGTCCGCGACCAGCTGGACGCCCTCGGAGCGACCGGAACGCGCATCGTGGTCACCGGCGACCTGGACGAGCACTCGATCCAGGCCCTGGCCGTGGCACCCGTGAACGGCTACGGAGTGGGTACGTCCCTGGTGACGGGCTCGGGCGCCCCGACCGTCTCACTGGTGTACAAGCTGGTCGCACGGGCCCGGGGCCTGGAGCCGAACGCTCCGTTGGAGCCGGTCGCCAAGCGTTCGATCGGCAAACCCAGCCGGGGCGGCCGCAAGTGGGCGGTGCGACGGCTGGACGACAGGGACGTCGCCGTGGCCGAGGAGGTGTTCCCGCACGAGCCGCCCGAACTGGTCGGAACCCGGCCGCTGCTGCGGCCGCTGGTCACCGACGGCGAGACGGTGGGGCGTGAGAGCGTGCACGAGGCGCGCGAACGCCACCGCGCGACCGTGGCGGAACTCCCCGAACAGGCGCTGCGGATGTCGCGTGGTGAGGCCGCGCTGCCGACGGTCTTCCACTGACCCCGAGCGACAAGGAAGAGAGGTGCCGAGATGACCAGGGCACTCATCGTGGTGGACGTGCAGAACGACTTCTGTGAGGGCGGCAGCCTGGGCGTCGACGGCGGCGCCCGGACCGCGGCCGCCGTCACCGAGTACGCGCGTGCCAACAGCAACGAGTAC
The DNA here is from genome assembly GCF_014651695.1 of Nocardiopsis terrae. Taxonomy (GTDB): domain Bacteria; phylum Actinomycetota; class Actinomycetes; order Streptosporangiales; family Streptosporangiaceae; genus Nocardiopsis; species Nocardiopsis terrae. Next base: position 459,227 of record NZ_BMXJ01000007.1, on the reverse strand, counting down.
GACCACGTGGTGGCCACCCGCGACCACCACATCGACCCCGGAGCGCACTTCTCCGACGACCCCGACTTCGTGGACAGCTGGCCCCGGCACTGTGAGGCGGGCACCCCCGGTGCGGAGTTCCACGCCGACTTCGACCCCTCGGTGGCCGATGAGGTCTTCAGCAAGGGCCAGTACTCGGCGGGCTACAGCGGTTTCGAGGGCACGGCCGGGGACGGCGGGGCGGACCTGGCGGCCTGGCTGAGGGCCCGGGACGTGGACGAGGTGGACGTGGTGGGCATCGCCACCGACCACTGTGTACGCGCAACCGCGCTGGACGCCCGGAAGGAGGGCTTCCGGACCCGGGTACTGCTCGGGCTGACCGCGGGCGTGTCCGGGACCACGGTGGACGCCGCACTGGAGCAGCTGCGCGGGGCCGGGGTGTCGCTGGAGGGCGAGCCGCTGGTCGGCTGAACCCGGTCGTGGACCGGAGGGGGCGGAGGCGACCTGATCGCCTCCGCCCCTCGGTGCGTGTTGCCGCTAGTCGATGCCGATGGCGGCTCGGACGTCGCCGAGCACCCGGCGTGCCCGCGTGCGGGCGCGCTCGAGACCGGAGGCGAGGATGTCGTCGAGCTCGGTCTCGGAGGCCATGAGCTCCTCGTAGCGCTCCCTCTTGGGGCCGAGTTCGGCGTTGACCGCCTCGAACAGCTCCTTCTTGAGGTCGCCCCAGCCCATACCGCCCGCTTCCAGGCGCTTGCGCACGTCGGCCACCTTGCCGGCGTCGGCGAAGTGCGTGAGGAGCTGGAACGGCACGGAGGAGTCCGGGTCCTTGGGGTCCTCGACCGGGGTGGAGTCGGTGGGGATCCGGTTGATGGCCTTGCGGAGCTTCTTCTCCGGCAGGAAGAGCGGGATGTGGTTGTCGTAGGACTTGCTCATCTTGCGGCCGTCGACGCCGGGCAGGATGCTCGCCTCGCTGTCGTCGATGACGCCCTTGGGGATCGGGAAGCTGTAGCTGTCCCCGTAGCGGTGGTTGAAGTACCCGGCGAGGTCGGCGGTGTACTCGATGTGCTGGGACTGGTCGCGCCCCACGGGGACGCGCTGGCCCTCCATGATGAGGATGTCGGCCGCCATGAGGATGGGGTAGTTGAAGAGACCCATGTTGATCCCGGCGTCGAGCTCGGTGATCCCGGCCTCGTTGTTGCGGTCGCGCGCGGCCTTGTAGGCGTGCGCGCGGTTCATGAGCCCCTTGGGGGTGAGGGTGCTCAGGATGGTGGTGAGCTCGAAGGTCTCGGGGATGCTGGACTGGCGGTAGATGACCGTGCGTTCGGGGTCGAGGCCGCAGGCCAGCCAGGTGGCAGCGCCCGACCGGATGCTCTGGCGGAGTTCGTCCGCGTCCTTGATGATGTTGAGCGCGTGGTAGTCCGCGATGAAGTAGAACGTCTCGGACGCCTCAGCTGCGGCCGCCGCCAGGGCCGGCTTGATCGCGCCGATGTAGTTGCCCAGGTGGAAGTCGCCGGTGGGCTTGATCCCGGTCAGATAGGTGTTCGCTGCCATGGGTCCAGCCTATCGGCGCCCGGCGTCGCCTTCCCGCCCGGCGGGGCGCGGCCGGGGGCGCGCCCCGCGGTGCCGTCCGCCCTACCGCGCGGAACCGTCGCGGAAGGCGACCCAGTGCTCGACCATGCGGCGGGCCTGCCCCCGGGTGAAGTGGGTCATGCAGGCGTCGTCGCTGTAGTTCATGAAGTTGGTGACGGGGTCCCTGCCCGGGCGTTCGGGGCAGGTGTCCCGGCCCTTCGGGCAGCCTGGAGCGGCCTCGCGTTCGTAGGGGGTGTCGTCCACGTAGTCGCCCGGGTTGCGGCAGCCGTTCTGGAAGGTGTGGAACAGGCCCAGCCAGTGGCCCACCTCGTGGGTACCGGTGTGTCCCTCGTCGAAGCGGTCCCGGCCGCCGCCGGGAAGGGAGTCGTGTGCGAGCACGACACCGTCCTGGTCCGGCCGGGCGGAGTGGTCCTGCGGGAAGGTGGAGTAGCCGAGCAGCCCGGAGCCGAGTTCGGCGGTGTAGACGTTCAGGGTCTCGGCGCCGCCCTGGCGCAGGCGGGCCCGGATGGTGTCGCGGTGGCGGTTGAAGTCGTCGAACCAGGTGTCGTCGGCCGTGCGGGTGATCTCGGAGAGTTCGAAGCGGAATCCCGTGTCGGCGCCCTCGGAACCGACCGCGTAGCCGCCCCGGTAGGCACGGTTGAGGACGTCGACCTGTTCCCGGATCCGGCGGTCGCTCACCTCGCCCCGGCCGTCCTCGGCGGAGATCACGTGCACGACCACCGGCACGGTGTACGGCGGGGCGAGCTCGTGACCCCGTAGGGGGACCAGGGCCTGGTTCAGCTGTTCCTCGTACTCGGCGGCCTGCTCCGGGGTGACCTCCGTCTCGGGCCCGACGACCGCCCCCGGGTCGGCGACCCTGGCCGGTGTGCCGGGCGGCGCCTCGGGGCCCGGCTCCGTGCCCGGCGGGCAGTACGCGTCCGGGGCCGCCGTGTCGGCCCGCACGGGCTCGGGGCCGTCGGGGCCGGGCAGCGTGCTCGCCACCAGACCAGTCAGCGCGAGAGCGCACAGGGCCAGTCCGGACCGGGTCGCGGCTGAGCCGCCGCGCAGGCTTCGTCCCATCACCTCACGGACTGTAGCTATTCTCTTGCACGCTGTTTTGGAGCCTTGCGCGGCCTTGCTAAGTATTTGCCCGATTTCGCCGGTTGGCGGCTGTCTGCGCCCCGCTTCCTGCGCCCTACTTCTGGCCCACGGCCCAGGCACGGATCTTGGCGATGCGCTCCCGGATCTGCGGCGGGGTGGCCTGCGCGACCTGCGGGCCCCCGCATGCGCGGCGCAGCTCGTTGTGGATCACCCCGTGCGGCTTCCCGGTGCGGTGATGCCACGCACCGACCAGGTTGCTGAGTTCCTTGCGCAGCTCGGCGAGGACCTCGTGGGTGGGCCCCGAGTCCTCTTCGGGTTCGGCCCTGCCCTTGGCCCGGAGCTCGCTGGCCTTGAGGTCGGCCTTGCGCTTGCGCAGCAGCTGGGACACCTGGTCGGGGTCGAGCAGTCCGGGGAGCCCGAGGAAGTCCTCCTCCTCACTGGATCCGGGCGCGCCGCTGCCGTACTCCAGGCCGTCGTAGAGGGCCCGGTCGAACTCGGCGGCGGACTCCATCGTCTCGAACGGGAGCTCCTCCCCCGCGTCCGGAGTGTCCTTCTTCTTGTTGGCCTCCTTGAGGAGGTCCTCCTCCGGGTACTCCTCGTCGGAGGGCTGTCTGTCCAGGACGTGGTCCCGCTCGCGTTCCATCTCCCCCGCGTACTCCAACAGAGTCGGCACCGAGGGCAGGAACACCGAGGCCACCTCGCCGCGCTGGCGCACCCGTACGAAACGGCCGATGGCCTGCGCGAAGAACAGCGCCGTGCTGGTGGAGGTCGCGTACACGCCCACCATCAACCGGGGCACGTCCACCCCCTCGGAGACCATCCGGACCGCGACCATCCAGCGGTCGTCGCCCTGGGCGAAGCGGGAGATCTTCCTGGAGGCCGTGGGGTCGTCGGAGAGCACCACGGTGGCGCCCTTGCCGGTGATCTGGCGCAGGATGCGCGAGTAGGCCCGGGCGTTCTCGTGATCACTGGCGATGACCAGGCCGCCCGCGTCCGGGTGGGTCTTGCGCACCTCGGTCAGACGGCGGTCCGCGGCGTGCAGGACCTTCTTGATCCAGTCGCCCTTGGGGTCGAGGGCGGCCCGCCACGCCTGGGACAGCGCGTCCTGGGTGAGGGGCTCGCCGAGTCTGGCGGCGAGCTCGTCGCCCGCCCGGGTCCGCCAGCGCATCTCACCGGAGTAGGCCATGAAGATGACCGGGCGCACGACCCCGTCCTCCAGGGCGGGCGCGTAACCGTAGCTGTAGTCCCACGAACAGCGGCGCACCCCCGCGGCGTCCTGGACGTAGTCCACGAACGGGATGGGGTTGATGTCGGAGCGGAACGGGGTTCCGGTCAGCGAGAGCCTGCGCGTGGCCGGATCGAAGGCCTCCCGGACCGCGTCGCCCCAGGAGAGGGCGTCGCCCGCGTGGTGCACCTCGTCGAAGATGACCAGGGTCTTGCGCGCCTCGGTGCGGTTGCGGTGCAGCATCGGGTGCGCGGCGACCTGGGCGTAGGTGACGGCCACACCGACGTACTGGCGGCCGAGCGCGCCCTGCCCGTTCTTGAAGTCAGGGTCGATGGCGATGCCGAACCGGGCGGCCGCCTCCGCCCACTGCTTCTTGAGGTGCTCGGTCGGGCAGACGATGGTGATGGCGCGCACCGCGTGCCGCTGGAGGAGTTCACTGGCCAGGGTGAGGGCGAAGGTGGTCTTGCCCGCGCCGGGCGTGGCCACCGCGAGGAAGTCGCGTGGCTGCCGCCGGAAGTACTCCTCGAAGGCCTCCCGCTGCCAGGCCCGAAGGCCGCGCAGGCGATCCTCCGGTGTGGTCTGCGTCACCGTCATTCGTTCCGTCCCCCGTTGCTCACCTGCTTGAGGTTAGCGGCCGCCGGGCACCGGACCGGGAGCCCCGGCCGTGGTGCCGCGCACAGCGCACCGCCCCCGCGTGCCCCACGACAAGCGGCACGGTGCTCACCCCACCGCGCCGCACGTCGCTCGAAACCGTTGCCTAGGCTCCGTCGCTCTCCTCGGGTGCCTCTTCCGTCCGCGAGCCCTCTCCCTCAACGGTGTCGCCCTCGGCCCCGGCACCCTCGGGGGCGTCCTCGCCCTGGGGTGCCTCGGAGCCGATACCGGTCGTGTCCACCGCGCCGTCGTTGAACGGCATGTGCGGGGAGAGCGCCGGGAAGGCGAAGAACCACAGCAGTGCGGCACCGCCCGCCAGCAGGCCCACCGCCATGATGAACTTGGAGGCCCACGGGCCGGGCAGGATACGCCAGATCAGACCGTACATTCGTGCGTCCCTCCCGCTAGGCTTCCGGCGCCATGTGGGCGATGCTGTCGGGCATGCCCTCGGACTTGGGTGTGGTTTCGGCCAGCTCCGCCCACACGATGAGCCGATGGGTGTTGTTGAGCTTGGGAGCACACGTGGTGAGCGTGATCAGGGCCCGTCCGGGCTCCTCCTCGGAAGCCTCCTCGAAGGGGTCGGGGTTGACCACCCAGAAGTCCTCGGGCAACACGGTCTCCTCCCGGAAGACCTCGTAGGTGTAGAAGTTCTCGCCGTCCTCCAGCACCATGACGTCGCCGTCCTCCAACAGGTCCAGGTCCCAGAACAGGCCGGGGGTCCGGTGCGCCGCGATCCCGTAGTTGCCCAGCTCGCCGGGGGCGCTGTCGTACTGGGTGTAGCGGCCGGGGCTGTACTGGATGTCGTCGGGCTCGGTGCCGTTGACCACGACCCAGTCCAGGTCCAGCTCCGGCACGTACAGGCGGCTGTCCGCGCTGCCCGGCAACGGTTCGGAGTCCGGCCCCCGCTCCTCGGCGGCCTCCCATGCCTCGTCCAGGCCCTCGGCCAGACCCTCCTGTTCACGGTCGGTCTCCCACTGGGAGCCGTACACCTCGTAGGCGGCGTAGAAGAGCATCAGCAGACCCGCCGTCAGGAGGATCTCGCCGAAGAACCGGACCACCCCCCGGACGACGTCGCCCGGGGTGGCCCTGGGTTTGCGCGCGCGCCGGCGCCGGCCCCGTGGGGGCCGTACCCGGTCCTGGTCCGAGGAGCCGGGCTCATCGTGCGACTGCCGTTCAGTTGTGGACACCAATACGACCTACTCCTGTGGACGCTTTCGTGTGCACCCGGGTGACCGGAGGGGTACGACGAGCGGGACCCCCGTACGCGGATGCGGCAGGACTTCGACCTCGTGCTGGTAGACGGCGCTGAGGAGCGACGCGCTGAACACGTCGCCGGGGGTTCCCTGCGCGGCGATCTGCCCTCCGGAGAGTACCGCCACACGGTGCGCGTACGCGGCCGCAAGCCCCAAATCGTGCAGGACCACGATAACCGCCCCACCACGGGACGCCAGCGTACGCGCGATGGACAGTACGAGTTCCTGGTGGCGGATGTCCAGAGCCGCGGTCGGTTCGTCGAGGAACAGCAGGTCAGTGTCCTGTGCCAGCACCCTGGCGAGCATCACACGGGCGCGCTCGCCCCCGGAGAGGGTGGGGAAGCGCCGTGTGGCCAGGTGGGTGACGCCGACCCGTTCCATGGCGTCCCGGGTCAGGGCCTCGTCCTCGTCCGGCGCGCTCAGCCCCGCCCAGGGCGCCCGGCCCATGGCCACGAGTTCGGCGACCGGGAACGGGAAACTGACCGCGGCCGCGGTGGCCGCCGGCGGCACCGTCCTGGTCGTCTCGCGCCGACGCGCAGGCACGGCGCAGGCCCCGGACACGGCACAGCGCACGGAGGCCTGACCGCACCGCCGGTGGCCGCGGCCCCGGAACACGAAGGGCCCTGGTTCACCCCGCGGGGGCGGGCCAGGGCCCTTCACGCACGACCGCGGGGGTCGTCACTTCGTCATTTCCTCGTACGCCCTCTTGCAGTCGGGGCACACGGGGAACTTCTTCGGGTCCCGGTTGGGCACCCAGACCTTGCCGCACAGGGCGATCACCGGGTCGCCGGTCACCGCGCTCTGGGTGATCTTCTCCTTCTGCACGTAGTGGGCGAACCGCTCCCGGTCGCCGTCGTCGTGCGAGATGTCCGGCCTGGTCTCGCTGTCCGGAAGAACCTTGTTCAGGACATCCATCGACATCGTCCTCACACCTTTCAACGTCCGTGTACCACGGTATAGGGTGCCGCGGCCCGGCACGGCGTTCCCGGGAACCGTTCAGTTCATGGCGGGGTCGTCGGGGTAGGTCGACAGCAGGGCCAGTTCACCGCCCTGGCGGCGCAGCACCCGTGACCAGAGGCCCTCGGGGGCGCCCCCGAAGAGGTCGTCCGCGAAGGCGTCGGCCACGTACCAGGCGCCTTCCTCGATCTCACCGGTCAACTGCCCGGCGCTCCAGCCCGCGTAACCCGCGAACACGCGCAGACCCCCCAGGGAGGCACCGAGGACCTCCGTGGGGGCGTCCAGGTCCACCAGCCCGACCCCGGCCAGGTCCGGGCTGGGGGTGCCCTCCAGCGGGGACCAGCCGGGCGGGGCCTCGTCCGGCGCGGCGGCGCCCAGGGCGATACCGGAGTCGGTGCCGACCGGCCCTCCGGAGAACATCACCGCCGGGGCGCTCGCGTAGGCGCCCCAGTCGGTCATCACCTCGTCCACCGGCAGCTCGAGCGGGCGGTTGAGGACGACCCCGAGGGTGCCGTCGTCGGCGTCGTCGACGACGAACACCACCGAACGGCGGAAGGAGTCCTCCTGGAGAAGGGGGGCGGCCACCAGCAGGCGCCCGGTCAGAGTCGACTGGTTCATGCTCCACACCTACCCCGTTCCCGGGCCGGCGCCCGCCCCCACGGCGCTTTCGCGGAACCCTACTCGGCCGAGCCCCGCTGGGCCACATCGCGGACGGCGGTGGCCACGTGGTTGGACAGCTCCGGGTGGAAGACGCTCGGGATGATGTAGTTCGGCCCCAGTTCGGCCTCGGTGACCACGTCGGCGAGGGCCACCGCGGCGGCGACCATCATGTCGGAGGTGACGTGGTGGCTCTGGGCGTCCAGCAGGCCGCGGAAGAAACCGGGGAAGACCAGGACGTTGTTGATCTGGTTCGGGTAGTCGCTGCGGCCGGTGGCGACCACACCCGCGTGCAGGTGCGCGACCTCCGGGTCGACCTCCGGGTCCGGGTTGGCCAGCGCGAAGATGATCGAGTCCTCGTTCATCCGGGCGATGTCCTCGCCGCTGAGCAGGTTCGGGGCGGAGACGCCGATGAAGACGTCGGCTCCGGCCACCGAGCCCTTGAGGTCACCGCTGTAACCCTCGGGGTTGGTGTTCTCCGCGATCCAGCGCAGGCTGCTGTCCAGGTCCTCACGGCCCGTGTGCACGGCCCCGTGGATGTCGCTGACGATGACGTCGCGCGCACCGGCGTGCATGAGCAGTTTGAGGATGGCGGTGCCGGCCGCGCCCGCGCCGGACATGGCGATGCGGACCTCGGACAGCTTCTTGTTGACCACGCGCAGGGCGTTGCGCAGGGCGGCGAGCACCACGATGGCGGTGCCGTGCTGGTCGTCATGGAAGACGGGGATGTCCAGCAGTTCGCGCAGACGGGCCTCGACCTCGAAGCAGCGCGGGGCGGAGATGTCCTCCAGGTTGATGCCGCCGAAGCCGGGGGCGAGCAGCTGGACGGTGCGCACGATCTCGTCGACGTCCTGGGTGTCCAGGGCGATGGGCCACGCGTCGATGTCGGCGAAGCGTTTGAACAGGGCGGCTTTGCCCTCCATGACGGGCATGGCGGCCTCGGGGCCGATGTTGCCCAGGCCGAGGACGGCCGAGCCGTCCGTGACCACGGCGACGCTGTTGCGCTTGATGGTCAGGCGGCGGGCGTCGTCCTTGTTCGCCGCGATGGCCTGGGAGACGCGGGCCACGCCGGGGGTGTAGGCCATGGAGAGCTCGTCGCGGTTGCGCAGGGGCACCTTGGACTTCATCTCGATCTTGCCGCCGAGGTGCATGAGGAAGGTGCGGTCGCTGACCTTGTGGACCGCGACGCCCTCGACCGCGCCGAGGGCGTCGACGATGGCCTGGGCGTGCTCGGTGTCGCGGGCGGCGCAGGTGACGTCGATGCGGATGCGCTCATGCCCAGCGGCCGCCACGTCCAGAGCCGTGATCATGCCGCCGACCTGCTCCACCGCGTTGGTGAGGCTGCCGACAGCGCTGCCTCCGGCGTCCAGTTCGAGACGGACGGTGATGGAGTACGAAACGCTGGGAAGGGTGGCCACGTATTGCTCCTTGGCTTTTGCTGATGTCATGCGTCCGCGGGGCACACCGGCGGCCCCTCCCGTGGACGTACGGGCCGACGTCGGGACTCTCCACCGGGGGTCGGGCGAACGGCCCTGCACTCCGTGGCCTGGCCCGGCGGGACCTCGTCGGCGCCTGCGCGCCGTTCGGACCCGGGTCCGCGACGGTCACGCGTCCAGCCGCGGGACACCCGGTCATCGGGTGTTCCACGCGGACCTCGGCCATGGGTCGGGGGCTGTACACGAGAACCCAAGACCGAGTCGCCTCACCTTACCCGAGTCAAGGGAGCAGCGTCAGCACAAGGCGACAATTAACGCATTCGGAAAAATTCGCATAAATTCATGCACCGTCAGAGGTGTCCGAACGGTGAACCCGCCCCGGCCCCTCGGCCCGATCGGCCGCAGCGCGCACCACCACGTCGGCGCAGGCGTCGGTGGAGAGCGCAGTGGAGTCCACCACCAGGTGGTAGTGGCGGGGGTCCGCGGGGTCCGCACGGTAGAAGCGGCGCACGTAGGCGGCCCGGGCCCGGTCGTTGTCGTCCAGGAGCCGGGGAGTGGGCGGGGCGGGGCCCCGGCCGTGGCCGCCGCACTCCCGGCGGTCCCCCGCGTCCCAGAGGCTCCGGGCCCTGCGCAGGCGCGCCTGCCGGTCCCCGTCCAGCCGGACGTGGAGGGCACCCGGGTGGTCGGCCAGGACCACCGCGGCGGCCCGCCCCAGGACCACGCCGCCGGTGCGTGCGACGTCCCGGATGACGCGTTCGGTCTGCTCGACGAACTCGTGATCGTAGAGGAGCCGCCCCTCCTCGTTCGTGGTGCCGATGAAGGCGGTGTCCACGCTGCCCAGCGTGACGGTGGGCAGGCGGGCAGCGCTGGCGAGGAGCCGTTCGAGACCGCCCGGGGCACGGTCATCGCGCTGGAGTGCCTCATCGAGGGAGCAGCCGATCTCCGCGGCCACGGCGCTGGGCACCGCGCGGTCGAGGAAGGGGACGTTGAGCCGGGCGGCCACGGCGGGGCCGATCACGCTTCCTCCGGCTCCGAAGGTCGCCGAGATCGTGACCACGGGGTCACCGCCGTGCGCGCGTGGGGCGTCGTTCGTCGACATGGGCACCTACCGGGTTCGCCGCGGGCCGGTGGACCGCTGTTGCGGATCTCCTACCCGGCGCCGGCGGCGCTACCCCCGCGATCTTCAAACCGGTAAATACGTGATGTTTTGCTACACACGAGGCGACTTAGTGAGCTTCGTGGATTTTCGTGAGAAAAGCCCCGGAACGACCCGTGCGGGTCGTTCCGGGCTCGGGATCAGAACAGCGCCGAGGTGAGTTTGCGGCGGGCCGCGTTCACTCGGGGGTCGGCCGCGGGCAGCAGGTCGAAGAGGGACAGCAGGTGTTCACGGGCCCTGTCGCGGTCCCCGTCCGCGGTCTGCTTGACCGTCCGGATGAGCCGGTCGAAGGCCTCCTCGAAGTTGCCGCCGTACATGTCGATGTCGGCGACGGTGATCTGCGCGTCCACGTCCGTGGGGTCCTCGGCCGCGGCCTGGCGCACGGCGGGGCCGTCCACGTCCTGGAGGCGGCCGATCAGGCGGACCTGGGCGAGTTTGGCCTTGAGCTCGGGGTTCTTGGGGTCGGCCCCGAGAGCCTTCTCGAACACCGCCGCGGCGGCGTCGAAGTCGCCGCGTTCCAGGGCGGCCTGGGCTTCCGCGCCCACCGGGTCGGACTCGGGCTCCGCCTCGGGTTCCTCCTCGGGCGCCTCGGAGGGGTCGCCGTCCACCGTGCCGGGGTGGCCGGGGGGCAGCATGCCCTGCTGGGCGAGGGCGGTGAAGACCTGGGTCAGGCCCTCACGCAGCTGCTCCTCGGTGGCCGGGCCCTGCATCAGGGGCATGACCTGCCCCTGGACCGCGATGATGATCGTGGGGGTCCCGGAGACGCGGAGCGCCTGCACCAGCTGCGGGCTGGCGTCACCGTCGACCTTGGCCAGGATCCAGTTGCCGCCGGAGCCCTTGGAGAGCTTGTCGAGGGCCGCCTCGACCTGCTTGGACTGCTCGGACCAGCTCGCCAACACCGCCAGCACCACCGGGGCGGCCATCGACCGCTCCAGCACCTGCTGGAAGTTGGACTCGTCGACGTGGACGGAGTAGGGATTGGTTCGACCGGCCGACTCCTCGGCGCGCTGCTTGGCCTCACGCTCCAAGGCCGCCTTGCGCGCCCCGAGGTCAACCGCACTGTTCGGTGAAAAGTCCGAAGGCTGCATACTCCCTATCCTGCCGCATCCCGGGCAGGCTCGGAGACCACACGGAGATGACGCCCCGCTCACACCGGTCACGGGGAGCACACGTTCCCCTCCACCCCAGCCGCAGGGGTACGACCGTCTCACTCACCCCGGCCGCTGGGGCGAGCTGACCGCTCGCCCCAGCCAAAAGGCTGTTCCTGCCCGTCCACCCCAGCCACGGGGAAGCACCCTCCCGCTCACCTTCACCCCAGGGGGTGCCCCTACCTGCTCACCTTCACCCCAGGGGGTGCCCCTACCTGCTCACCTTCACCCCAGGGGGTGCCCCTACCTGCTCACCTTCACCCCAGGGGGTGTTCTTTCGTTCGGGCGCCGGGGAGGGTTCTGCAGGAGGAGTCAAGCCGCCAGCGAGGAACGAGCCAGGCGTGGACGAGTCCGAAGAATCCCTCCGCAAAGGCGCCGAACACGGGCCGAAGCGAAGCGGAGGCCCCAAGCAAACACAGCCCCCATCAGAACTGCGGATCCTCGGTGTAGGTGCCGAACTCCTCTCCCATCGCGGCGCAGATCTCGCCGAGGGTGGCCTCGGCGCGGGCGGCGTCCATGATGAGCGGGATGAGGTTGCCGTCGTCGGCGCGGACTCCTTCGAGGAGGCGGTCCAGGGCCCGGTCGACGGTGGCCTTGTCGCGTGTGGAGCGTCGTTCGGTGAGGGCGCGCTTCTGTTCGCGTTCGACCTCGTGGCTGATCTTGAGGATGTCCAGTTCGCCGGAGACGGTGTTGGTGTGGCAGTTGACACCGACGATGCGCTTGTCGCCCTTCTCCAGGGCCTGCTGGTACTGGAAGGCGGACTCGGCGATCTCGGAGCTGAAGTAGCCGTTGTCGATCCCGGCGAGGATCCCGGAGGTCATCGGGCCGATGTTGTGTTCGGCTTCCTCTCCTCCGCCCATGTGCAGGATGCGCGCGAAGATCCGTTCGGCCTCGGCCTCGATCTCGTCCGTGAGGGCCTCCACGTACCAGGAGCCGCCGAGGGGGTCGGCGACGTTGACGACGCCGGTCTCCTCCATGAGGACCTGCTGGGTGCGCAGGGCGATCTCGGCGGACTGTTCGGTGGGCAGTGCCAGGGTCTCGTCCAGGGCGTTGGTGTGCAGCGAGTTGGTGCCGCCGAGCACCGCGGACAGTGCTTCCACAGCGGTGCGCACCACGTTGTTGTAGGGCTGTTGGGCGGTGAGGGAGACCCCCGCGGTCTGGGTGTGGAACCGTAGCCACTGGGCCTTCTCCGTCGTGGCCCCGTAGGTGTCGCGGATCCAGCGGGCCCAGATCCGGCGGGCCGCGCGGAACTTGGCGATCTCCTCGAAGAAGTCGATGTGGGCGTCGAAGAAGAAGGACAGCCCGGGCGCGAAGCGGTCGATGTCCAGGCCCCTGGAGAGGCCGAGCTCGACGTAACCGAACCCGTCGGCCAGGGTGTAGGCCAGTTCCTGCGCGGCCGTGGCGCCGGCTTCCCGGATGTGGTAGCCGGAGACCGAGAGGGGTTTGAAGGCGGGGATGTGCTCCGCGCAGTACTCCATCAGGTCGCCGATGAGGCGCAGGTGGGGCTCGGGCGGGTACAGCCACTCCTTCTGGGCGATGTACTCCTTGAAGATGTCGGTCTGGAGCGTGCCGTTGAGCGTGCCGATGTCCACGCCCTGCCGTTCGGCGGCGACGAGGTACATGCAGAAGGCCGGGATGGCCGGGCCGCTGATGGTCATGGACGTGGTGGTCTCACCGAGGGGGATGCCCTCGAAGAGCAGGTCCATGTCGGCGACCGAGTCGATCGCGACTCCGCAGTGGCCGACCTCGCCGAGGGCGTGCTCGGAGTCGGAGTCGTATCCCATGAGCGTGGGCATGTCGAAGGCCACGGAGAGTCCGCCGCCGCCCTGGGCCAGGATCATCTTGTAGCGCTCGTTGGTCTGGCGGGCGTTGCCGAATCCGGCGAACTGGCGGATGGTCCAGGCGCGGCCGCGGTAGCCGGTGGGGTGGAGGCCGCGGGTGTAGGGGTACTCGCCGGGCCAGCCGATCCGTTCGAAGCCGGGGACCTCGGCGTCCGGGGCGGGCCCGTAGACGGGTTCGAGCGGGCGCCCGGACAGGGAGGTGAAGTCGGCGTCGCGTTTGCGGGCGGAGTCGTAGCGGCGCTGCCAGCGGTCGCGTCCTGCTTCGATCTCCCGGGCCCCGGCGTCGTTGGTGGGGTCGCCTGTGGTGTTCGACATACCAAGATAGTAGGACGTCCAACTAAATATGTACAGAAGGGGCGCCCGTGGCACTGACGCGGCCGGAAGGGCCGAGTTCAGCCGCGCTCCGCCGCCTCGGCGGCCGGAACCGGGGCCGGAAAGTCACCGAAGTCCACCCGGAGCCGGGTGAACATCTCGTGCATACGCCAGAGTTCCTCGTCGGAGTAGCAGCCCAGGCCGAAGTCCATGCCCAGGAGCGCCTGGGTGGCCTCCTCAGTGACCTCGCGCCCGGCGCCGGTGATCTCCGCCAGCACGCCGCGGCCGTCGCTCGGGTTGGGGCGGCGGAGCACCAGGCCCTGCCCCTCCAACCGGTCGATGGTGTTGGTGACGCTGGTGGGGTGCACCATCAGGCGCTCACCGATCTTGCCCAACGGCAGTGAGCCGGAGGAGCTGAAGGTGAGCAGTACCAGCGCCTCGTACCGGGCGAAGGTCAGACCGAACGGCTTGAGGGCACCGTCCAGTTCGCCGATGAGGATCTGCTGCGCGCGCATGAGCGAGGTGACCGCCGCCATGGCGGACGAGGCACCCCATCTCTGACTCCAGTTGTCGTGAGCGCGCTCGATCGGGTCGAACGGAAGGTTCAAAGGGTTTCCCACGCCGTCACTCTAGGCCGTCTTCCGCGAACCCTGAACGGCGTTCGGGTATTGCATACTCAGCCCCTTCCGTCAAGAGGGTTCGGATGGCCACAAGGGGACAACCTCCGGCCGCGGCGACTGGTCCGCCCCGCGACCTCGGAAACGCCACTGGTTGGGCGACCCGCACGGATCGCGGGCGAAAAACGTCCGACGGAACTCATTGACGGACCCAGAAACTATTAGTTAAGTTTCCTAAAAATTTATCCCCCCACGTCAGAGGCTCTGAATGGCCCGTACTCGGTCCCGCTCACCGCCCCCGAACCCGCTTCCTGTGCAACCTCCCGCTCCGTCTGCGCCCCAGCGCCGACGGTCGGCATCCCTCCCCCACTGCCGCTCACGCACCAGGAGAACTCGCAACGTGAGAACCCCACGCCCCCGGACCCGGCTCGCGGCACTGTTCGCCGTGATGATCGCCGTCCCCCTCGCACTGACGCCCGGCACCGCCTCCGCGGACACCTCCGACGTCACCGTCACCTACGTCGAGTCCAGCCGCTGGGAGAGCGGCTACGGCGGCCAGCTCACCATCGACAACGCCGCCGACACCGCTCTCACCGACTGGGCCGTCGAGTTCACGCTCCCCTCGGGCAGCACCATCACCAGCCTGTGGAACGCCCAGCACTCCGAGTCCGGCGGCACGCACACCGTCACCGCGCCCTCGTGGGGAGCCCCGGTCCCCGCCGGAGGCACCTACACCGTCGGGTGGAACGGGACCCACTCCGGCGGCGGCACCGCCCCGGAGAACTGCCTCGTCAACGGGAACCCCTGCTCGGGGGAGCCCGGCGAGCAGGACGACGAGCCGCCCACGGCCCCCGGCGGGCTGACCGCCACCGGCGTCACCGCGAACTCGGTGTCGCTGTCCTGGGAGGCCGCCGCAGACAACGTCGCCCTGGCCGGGTACGAGGTCCTCTCCGAGGGCGAGGTGGTCCGCGCGGTCGGCGCCGACGCCCTGAGCGCTGACGTGAGCGGTCTGGCCCCCGAGACCGGGTACACGTTCACCGTCCGCGCCTACGACACCTCCAACAACCGCGGTCCGGAGAGCGCACCGGTCACCGCGACCACGGAGAAGGACGACGGCGGCGGGCCCACCGACCCGCCCGGGGAGCGCAGGGTCGCCTACTTCACCCAGTGGGGCATCTACGACCGCGGTTACCTCGTGAACAACATGGAGACCTCGGGCACCGCCGAGAAGCTCACCCACGTCAACTACGCCTTCGGCAACATCAACGAGGGCGGCGAGTGCTTCATGGCCAACCAGCTGGGCCAGGGCGACGCCTGGGCCGACTACGGGCGGTCCTTCAGCGCCGACCAGAGCGTGGACGGGGTCGGGGACACCTGGGCCCAGGACCTGCGCGGCAACTTCAACCAGCTGAGGAAGCTCAAGGAGGAGCACCCGGACCTGAAGGTCAACATCTCGCTGGGCGGCTGGACCTGGTCGGAGCACTTCTCCGACGCCGCGCTCACCCCCGAGTCCCGCGAGCGCGTGGTCTCCTCCTGCATCGACCTGTACCTGCGCGGGAACCTGCCGACCTTCGACGGCGCGGGCGGCCCCGGTTCGGCCAACGGCGTCTTCGACGGCATCGACCTGGACTGGGAGTGGCCCGGTTCCGCGGGGCACGAGCACAACACGGTTCGCCCCGAGGACCGGGAGAACTTCACCGCCCTGGTCCAGGAGTTCCGTGACCAGCTGGACGACCTGGAGACCGAGGCCGGGCGCGAGTTCGAACTGACCGCGTTCCTGCCCGCCGACCCGGAGAAGATCGAGCTGGGCTTCGAGATGGACCAGCTCATGCCCAACTTCGACTTCGTCACCGTGCAGGGGTACGACTACCACGGCGCCTGGGAGGAGAACACCAACCACCAGTCCAACCTGCTGGAGCACCCCGACGACCCGGGGCCGGACGTCTTCTCCACCGAGACGACCGTGCAGGCCTACCTCGACCGCGGCGTCGACCCGGCCGACATGGTGCTCGGGCTGCCCTTCTACAGCCGTGGCTGGACGGGCGTGGAGCCCGGCCCGAACGGTGACGGCCTCTTCCAGGGGAGCACCGGCCCCGCGCCCGGAAGCTACGAGGCCGGGATCGAGGACTGGAAGGTCATCAAGGACCTGCCCGGCTTCGAACTGCACCGCGACGACGCCTCGGGCACGGCGTGGCTCTACGACGGCGAGACCTTCTGGACCTACGACGACGAGATCGCGTTGGCGCAGAAGACCGACTGGGCGATGGACAACGGCCTCGGCGGGGTCATGATCTGGTCGATCGACGGCGACGACGCGAACGGCAGCCTGATGAACGCCGTGGACACCGCCCTCACCCAGTAACCCTTCCGCACCACCAACCGCACGAGAAGAAGGAGCCCCGGCTGACCCAGCCGGGGCTCTTACCTTTCCGGCAACTCTCGTGTCAAGGCTTTCCCGTGGCCACAAGGGGACAGCCCCGTCCGCGACCCACTGGTCCGGCCCGTCAGCTCGACAGGTCCGCCCCGGAAGCGTTCGACGCCCCCGGAACCCGGCACGGGAACGCGGAAACCCCCCGGTAGGCGTTGACGGCACCCGTAATTATTAGTTAAGTTTCCTAAAAATTTATCCCCCCACGTCAGGGCCGCGCACTCGGGCCCTCGACCCCCTCAGGAGAACTCGCGACGTGAGCTCACGACGACTCAGAAACCGGCTGGCGGTGCTGGCCGCCGCCGCGCTGGTGGCACCGCTCGCCCTGTTCGTGTCCCCGGCGGCCGCCGAGGAGACCGACGCCGCCGACCTCACGGTGACCTACGTGGAGTCGGCCCGCTGGAACACCGGCTACACCGGCGAGATCACCGTCCACAACGCCTCCGGGACCGACCTCACCGACTGGACCCTCGAATTCGACCTCCCCGAGGGCAGCCGGATCCACGAACTGTGGAACGCCGCCCTGGAGGGGTCCGCCGAGGACGGCTACACCGTGACCCCGCCGCGCTGGGGCGCCGTGGTCCCCGCGGGCGGCACCTACGAGTTCGGGTTCAACGGCGTCCACACCGACGGCAACAGCCACCTGCTCGACTGCACCGTCAACGGCTCCCCCTGCGCCGGTGAGCCCGACGAGGGCCCGCAGCACGGGGACCTCAGCGTCGCCTACTTCACCCAGTGGGGCGTCCAGGAGCGCGACTACCACGTCCGCGACCTCGTCGACTCGGGCAGCGCCGAGAAGCTCACGCACATCAACTACGCCTTCGGCAACGTCGGCTCCGACGGCGAGTGCTTCATGACCAACGAGCCCGACCAGGGCGACGCCCGCGCCGACTACGGCCGGGCCGTTCCCGCCTCGGAGAGCGTCGACGGCGCCGCCGACGGCCCGGACCAGCCCCTGCGCGGCAACTTCAACCAGCTCCGCAAACTGAAGGAGCGGTACCCGAACCTGGCCGTCAGCGTCTCGCTGGGCGGCTGGAACTGGTCCGAGCACTTCTCCGACGCCGCGCTCACCCCCGAGTCCCGCGAGCGCATGGTCTCCTCCTGCATCGACCTGTACCTGCGCGGGGACCTGCCCGTCATCGACGGCGCGGGCGGCGAGGGCGTGGCCTACGGCGTCTTCGACGGCATCGACCTGGACTGGGAGTGGCCCGCCACCAGCGGCAACCCGCACAACGTCGTCCGCCCCGAGGACCGGGAGAACTTCACCGCCCTGGTCCGGGAGTTCCGCGAGCAGCTCGACGAACTCGGGGAGGAGACCGGCCGCCACTTCGAGCTCAGCTCGTTCATGCCCGCCGGCCCCTGGCGCATCGACACCGGCTACGAGCTGGACGAGATCATGCCCGACCTCGACTTCATCACCGTCCAGGGGTACGACTACCACGGCACCTGGGAGGACAGCACCAACCACCAGTCCAACCTGGTCGCGGACCCGCGTGACCCGGGCGCCGTGATCTCCACCGAGACGACCGTGCAGGCCTACCTCGACCGCGGCGTCGACCCCCGCAAGATCGTCCTGGGCGTGCCCTTCTACGGCCAGGGCTGGACCGGTGTGGAACCCGGCCCCGAAGACGACGGGCTCTTCCAGCCCGCTACCGGGCCGGCTTCCGGCACCTACGCCGACGGCACCGAGGAGTACCGGAACCTGAAGGAGCTGACCGGCTTCGACCTGTACCGCGACGACGACCTCGGCACGGCCTGGCTCTACGACGGCGAGACCTTCTGGACCTACGACGACGAGACCGCCATGACCCAGAAGACCGACTGGGTGACCGGCAACGGCCTCGGCGGGGTCATGATCTGGTCGATCGACGGCGACGACGCGAACGGCAGCCTGATGAACGCCATCGACGCGGCGCTCGGCGGCTAGGGCCACAGACCCCCGCCCGGGCTCCGGCCCGGGCGGGAACGACGGCGTCGGTGCTCTGATCCGGGGAGCACCGCCGTCCGGGCCGGGGCGGACCGACGTGCGACGGTCCGCCCCGGCCACCCTTTTCCAGGGATACCGCCGGTCAGGCTTCCGGGTCCGCGCCCAACTCCCGCAGCAGCAGGTCGGCGGCGGCGTAGGGGTCGCGCCCACCCGCGGCCACCTCGCGGGCCAGCCCGTCCAGGCCGCTGTCGGCGCCGACCCCGCCCATCCGGGCGCGCAGCAGGTCGAGCACGATCGCCTGCACCTCGTCGCGGGCGCGTGCTCGGCGCCGCTCACCGAGCTCCCCGGACTTCTCCAGGTGCGCGAAGTGCTCCTCGACCCGGTCCCAGAGCTCGCCCACCCCCTCGTCCCGGGCGGCGACCGTCATCACGATCGGCGGCTTCCACTCCTCGTCGGTGCGGTCCTTCATCGCGATCATCTGGCGCAGTTCGCGCAGGGTCACCTTGGCGCCGTCCCGGTCGGCCTTGTTCACCGCGAACACGTCGGCGACCTCCAGCACGCCGGCCTTGGCCGCCTGCACCGAATCGCCCATGCCCGGCGCGCACAGCACGACGGTCGTGTCCGCCTGCCCGGCGATCTCCACCTCCGCCTGGCCCACACCGACCGTTTCCACGAGGATCACGTCGAACCCGGCGGCGTCCAGCACCCGCAGCGCGTGCGGGGTCGCCCACGACAGGCCGCCCAGGTGTCCGCGGTTGGCCATGGACCTGATGTACACCCCCGGGTCGGTGGCGTGCTCCTGCATCCGTACCCGGTCACCGAGCAGGGCGCCGCCGGTGAAGGGCGAGGAGGGGTCCACCGCCAGGACCGCGACCGAGAGCCCCCTGGCCCGCACCGCGCGCACCACGGCGTTCGTGGTGGTGGACTTGCCCACCCCCGGGGAACCGGTGAACCCGACCACCCGGGCCCGGCCGGTGTGGGGCGCCAGCCCCGCCATGATCTCGCGCAGTTCGGCGGCACCGTTCTCGACCAGGGTGATCGCGCGGGCCAGCGCCCTGCGGTCACCCCCGCGAACCCGTTCGACCAACTGGGGGGCTTTCATGCGACTCCTCGATTTTGACGAGCAGATAGAGACAGGGCGGGGGCTTGTGGCCCCCGCCCGTACGTTCTCACCCGTGGCCGGTCCGCGCACGGACCGGGGTGGTGTCCGCGTCCGCCGCGCCGCCACACCACGGTGCCTGCTGGAACTACTCGGCGGGCACCGTGAACAGCAGGGCGTCGCCCTGGCCGCCGCCGCCGCACAGGGCGGCCGCGCCGAGCCCGCCGCCGCGGCGGCGCAGCTCGTGGACCAGGTGCAGGGCGATACGGGCACCGGAGGCACCGATCGGGTGACCGATCGCGATGGCGCCGCCGTCGACGTTGACGATGTCCTCCGAGACTCCGAGGTCCTTGGTGGACTGGATGCCGACCGCGGCGAAGGCCTCGTTGATCTCGATCAGGTCCAGGTCCTCGACCGACCTGCCCGCCTTGGCCAGCGCGTGCCTGATCGCGTTGGAGGGCTGGGAGTGCAGCGAGTTGTCCGGGCCCGCGACGTTCCCGTGCGCGCCGATCTCGGCGAGGACCGGAACTCCGAGCTCCTCGGCCTTGGCCCTGCTCATCACGACCACCGCGGCGGCGCCGTCGGAGATCTGCGAGGAGGAACCCGCGGTGATGGTGCCGTCGCGGTCGAAGGCCGGGCGCAGCTTGCCCAGGCTCTCGGCGGTGGTGTCGGGGCGGACGCCCTCGTCGGCGGAGAACACGACCGGGTCGCCCTTGCGCTGCGGAATCTCGACGGGGACGATCTCCTCGTCGAACCGCCCCTCGGCGGCCGCGGCGGCGGCGCGCTGGTGTGAGCGGGCGGCGAAGGCGTCCTGCTCGGGGCGCTCGATACCGAGCTTGCCGTTGTGGCGCTCGGTGGAGGCGCCCATCGAGTCACCCTCGAAGGCGTCGGTGAGGCCGTCGTGCGCGGTGGCGTCCAGGACCTCGACGGAGCCGTACTTGTAGCCCTTGCGTGCGTTCGGCAGCAGGTGCGGGGCGTTGGTCATGGACTCCATGCCGCCCGCGACCACGACGTCGAACTCACCAGCGCGGATGAGCTGGTCGGCCAGGGCGATGGCGTCCAGGCCCGACAGGCAGACCTTGTTGATGGTCACGGACGGGACGTCCATGGGGATGCCCGCCTTGACCGCGGCCTGGCGGGACGGGATCTGTCCGGCGCCGGCCTGCAGGACCTGTCCCATGACCACGTATCCGACCTGTTCGCCGCTGATACCGGCACGCTCCAGCGCGGCCTTGATCGCGAAGCCGCCCAGGTCTGCGGCGGAGAACCCGGCGAGGGAGCCGAGGAGTCGGCCGGTGGGGGTCCGGGCCCCACCGACGATGACGGAACCGGACATCTTAACTGGCCTCCAAGTGATGGGTGACGCACCTGGTCTGCAACGATACCCACACAGATCACACCGACGTTCGGGAGGTTCCCCAGTGAGTGCCGCACCCAGCCCCACCGGCCCGTTCTCCGGGCTGACCCGACTGGACCACGTGGGGATCGCCTGCCGCGACCTCGACGCCTCCATCGAGTTCTACCGGACGACGTACGGCTTCGAGGTCGAGCACGAGGAGGTCAACGAGGAGCAGGGCGTCCGCGAGGCGATGCTCCGGATCAACGGCACGGACGACGGCGGCGCCACTTTTCTGCAACTCCTGGAACCGACCCGGGAGGACTCCCCGGTGGCCAAGTTCCTGGCCCGCAACGGGGAGGGCGTGCACCACATCGCCTTCGGCACCTCCGACGTGGCCGCGAGCGCGGCCGGGGTCGGGGAGAGGGGCGTGCGGGTGCTGGACCCCGAGCCCCGCACCGGAACCGCGGGATCACAGATCGTCTTCCTGCACCCGAAGGACTGTGGCGGGGTCCTCACCGAGTTGGTACAAAGCGCCCACTGAGGGTGGCCGGAACACCCGACCAGCGCGAACAACGTCACGGGGACGTTCCGGACACATCACAGCTTGAGTTCCCCCGGTATGGCTGACCACAGGCACCGCCGGAAGTTACCCGAAACCCCCTTCCCAGGGGTTCCACGCTTGATAAAGTCGGCTAGCTGCCGGATGTACTTTTCTTCCGGCGTGATCCATGTCTTGCAGTCCGGTTCGTGAGCCGGGTCGGCCGCACCCTCCGTGTCCACCGCACCAGGGCGACCGTCGGAGGCGGTCAGGGTCATTCGAGAACCCGTCGCACCGGTCCGCCTGCACCTCGGCTCGCTCACCCCGGGCAACAACCCGTCCCTCCTGGGGCACAAGCAGCCGCCCTCCTGCCGCCCCTGGCAGTTTGCAAGTAGCCGTCTCGCACCCGTTCAGGATTCCGCCACATGTCGTCAAACAACAACATTGACACCCAACTCAACAACATCTTCGACGAAGACAACACCCCGCCCGAGTTCGACGTGGTGCTGCGTGGCTTTGACCGCACCCAGGTGCAGGACTACCTGGACGGCCTGCGCAACGAGGTCAAGCAGTCCAACAAGCAGCTCGAGAAGATGAAGTCGGAGCTGACCGCCAAGAGCCGCCAGCTCCAGGAGCGGGAGCGTCCCTCCTACTCCGGTCTGGGCTCGCGCATCGAGGAGCTGCTCCGACTCGCCGAGGAGCAGGCCAACGAGCTTGTCCAGAGCGCGCAGATCGACGCCAACGACATCCGCTCGGCCGCCCAGATCGAGGCTGCCGAGATGCGCGCGGCCGCCGAGTCGGAGGCCACCGAGGTCCGCACGCTCGCCCAGCGCGAGGCCGACGAGCAGCGCCAGGCCGCCGAGTCCGAGGCGGAGGAGATCAGCACCACCGCCCGCCGCGAGGCCGACGAGCTGGCCTCCACCACCGAGCGCGAGGTGCAGAAGAAGCGCTCGGCCGTCGACCACGAGATCGCGGAGAAGCGCGCCACCTTCGAGGGTGAGATCGCGAAGCTGCGCACCACCACCGAGCGTGAGTGCGCCCAGGCCCGTGCCGCCGCCAAGCGCGAGCGCGACGAGACCATCCAGTCGGCCAAGAGCCAGGCCGAGGAGCTGCGCAAGAACGCGGAGCGGGCCTACGCCGAGTCCGAGGCGCGCCGCACCGAGACCGAGGACCAGTTCGAGCTCCAGCTGGCCGACCGCCGCGCCGAGGCCGAGCGCCAGGACGCCGAGCGTCTGGCCGCCGCCCAGGCCGCCACGCAGAAGATGGTCAACGAGGCCGAGGAGCGCGCTTCCAGCGCCGAGCAGCGCGCCACCAACGCCAGCCAGCAGGCCGAGCAGACCCGGCGCGACGCCGAGAACCACGCCAAGCAGCTGGTCAGCAACGCCAAGAAGAACGCCGGGCAGATCGAGGCCGAGGCCAAGTCCAAGGCCGAGCACCAGCTCAGCGACGCCAAGAGCGAGGCCAACCGGATCATGACGGCCGCCAACAAGGAGGTCGACGAGCTCAACCGCCAGCGCGACAGCATCCAGTCGCACCTCCAGCAGCTGCGTCAGCTGCTCGGTGGCGGCGGCGGTGCCGCCCCGGCGGCTCCCGCGGCTCCGGCCGCACCGGCGGCTCCGGCCCCCGCCGCGATCCAGCAGGAGGCCGCCCCCGCCGAGGAGCCCAAGCAGCCGGCCGCGTCCGGCAAGGGTGCCGACGACGAGGACTGGTGGCAGGAGTAGCGATCGGCCGCCACTGAGCGCGCCCCGGTCGTACTGACACGACGAAGGGCCCGGTCCCCCTCAGAGGGGGTTCCGGGCCCTTCCGTCTGTCCGCACTCCAGGTCTCCTCAGCCACAGGAGAAGTACCCTCTCGCCCACCTCAGCCAGAAGAGGAGAGCCTGCCCGCCCACCTCAGCCACAAGGGGAGTGCTTCCCACCCACCCTGGCCCAGGGGGTGTTCTGATCTCTGCGCAACTGCCTCAGCTACAGGGGGTGTTCTTTCGTTCGGGCGCCGGGGAGGGTTCTGCAAGACGAGGCAAGCCGCCAGCGAGGAACGAGCAAGGCGCAGCCGAGGATGAAGAATCCCTCCGCAAAGGCGCCGAACACGGGCCGAAGCGAAGCGGAGGCCCAAAGCAAGCACAAACACGGTCCGAAGCGAAGCGGAGGACCCAAGCAAGCACAGCGGCGGCCCAAAACTATACGACGTCCTTCTCCCAGGGCCCGTCCCATTCGGTGGGCAGCGGGTGTGCTGCGGGGTTGACCTTCTTGACGATCTCGTTGAGGACGCGGCGCACGTAGGGTTCGCCGACCCACAGGTGTTTGGCGCCGTCGACCCCGATGACCTCGGCCTGGGTGAGCGGCGCGAACCGTTCACGGGCCTCGTCGGGCCTGAGGAAGTCGTCGTGTTCGGGGACGAGCGCCATGACCGGCTTCCCGGAGTCCGCCCACACCTTCATGTCCGCCTCATCGGCGCGGTGTAGCGGTGGGGACAGCAGAAGCGCTCCCCGGATCTGCGGGTCACAGCCCCATTTGAGGGCGAGTTCGGTTCCGAAGGACCAGCCGAGCAGCCAGGGTTCGGGGAGTTCCTCGAACTCGGTGAACTCGATGGCGGCGAGGACGTCGTGTTTCTCGGTCTCCCCTTCGCCGAACTCTCCTTGGCTGGTGCCGTGGCGGGAGGACGTGCCGCGTGTGTTGAAGCGCAGGACGGCGACGTTGGCCAGCGCGGGAAGCCGGAAGGAAGCTTTGCGCATGACGTGGCTGTCCATCATGCCTTCGGCGGTGGGCAGAGGGTGCAGGCACACGAGCGTGGCCGCGGGCCGACCGCCCTCGGGGAGGGCGAGTTCACCGATGAGTTCCAGGCCGTCGGCGGTGTGCAGGGTGATGGGTCGTCGCACGGCGGGCAACACCGTGGTGGCTCGAATCTCCATGGCTCCTCTGTGGTCTGGTCCGGGTCAGTACCGGGGAGAGCGGTGGGAGCGCCGGTCCCAGCAGGAGGAGTGCCAGTGCCGCCGGTCGCCGCCGTCGCCGTAGGGGCGCCAGGCGACGACGTGGGCCATCCCGGTCGGGATCTCCTGGGCGCAGCCGGGGCACCGGTAGACCTTGGTGGCGGCCGCGCCGGGTATCCGTCGGGTCACCCATTCGCCGTCCGGTCCTGTCTCCCTGCGCTGTCCTCCGGTGACGCGCAGCATGAGGGCGTCCTCGTCGGGGGGACCACCGGGGGCGTTGCGGCCCCGGGAGGATTTGCGGCGGGGGCTGTTACGGCGCGGGCTCACTCTTCAAGGGTAGAAGAAGGCCGCCAGTGGCCGCCGTCACACCGCGGGGTGTGGCGGCGGCCGTGGACCGCGGTGACGGGCCCGCCGGGGCGGCTCCCGGTGACGGGCCCTAGTTGCCGCAGGCGCAGCCGCCGCTGCCGTGCGAGGTTTCCTCGTCGGCGTCGGGCAGCTGGTCCATGAGCAGCGGGGCGGGCACCGCGATGGTGGTGAGGCTGTACTCCGACATCGCCACCAGGGTGGTGATGACGGACTCCGCACCGCGCTCCTGGAGGAGCTCGGTGGGGCCCTTCGGGTAGCCGCAGCCGAACCGCATGGCGGTGTCGACGTCCTTGGCGGAGGCGTAACCGTCGCCGATCATGCGCAGGGCGTCGTCGATCTGCGGCGCGATGAGCATCTCGCCCAGGTCGAGGGTTTCCTCCTCGCGCACCATCTCGGCGAGGCGACCGGTGCGCTGGGGCTCGGCCGGGTCGTCCTTGCCCGTGTAGAAGCCCTGACCGGCCTTACGGCCCAGGTGCCCGGCCGCGACCATACGGCGCAGCAGCGGGGAGGCGACGTAGCGCGGGTCGCGGAACTCGTCCCAGAGGACGTCCATGACGGCCAGGCACACGTCCAGGCCGATCATGTCGGCGAGGGTGAGCGGGCCCATGGGAAGGCCGGCGGCCTTCTTGACGGACTCGTCGATCTCCTCGCGGGTGGCGATCCGG
Organism: Nocardiopsis terrae; assembly: GCF_014651695.1. Taxonomy (GTDB): domain Bacteria; phylum Actinomycetota; class Actinomycetes; order Streptosporangiales; family Streptosporangiaceae; genus Nocardiopsis; species Nocardiopsis terrae. Next base: position 434,037 of record NZ_BMXJ01000007.1, on the reverse strand, counting down.
CGCTCGTAGAGGCGGATCGCGTCGTTGATGTAGGGCACCAGCAGGGCGTTGGCGACGAAGCCGCCGCGGTCGCCGACCGCGACCGGGGTCTTGCCGATGCGTTTGGCGACCTCGGTGACGATGTCGGTGGTCTCCGCGCTGGTGGAGACCGTGGTGATGACCTCGGCCAGCTTCATGACCGGGGCCGGGTTGAAGAAGTGCAGACCGACGACCTTTTCGGGGCGGTCCGTCAGCGCCGCGATCTCGGTGACCGAGAGCGAGGAGGTGTTGGTCGCCAGGATCGTGCCCGGCGCACAGATCCGGTCGAGGTCGCCGAACACGTCACGCTTGATGTCCATGCGTTCGGGGACGGCCTCGACGACGAAGTCCGCGTCCGCGAGCTCCTCGCGGGACGTGGAGAAGGTCAGGCGGGCGTCGATCGCCGCGCGCTCCTCCTCGGTGAGTTTGCCCTTGCTGACCGCACGCGAGAGGGACTTGTCCACGTGACCACGGCCGCGGTCGAGGGCGGCCTGGTCGATCTCGACCCCGACGACGTTGAACCCGGCCCTGGCGAACACCTCAGCGATGCCCGCACCCATCGTGCCCAGTCCTACGACGCCGACCTTGTCAAATTCCTGCACCATGGGCCCCACCTTAGACGCCTCGGGTCCCCTACCCGCGCATGGGGACCACATCTGTACTACTGCGTGGTAGTACGGCGTGGTCCGCCCCGGGGGCCGACCGGCACCACGGCCACGGCCACGGCGGAGAACACCGCGGCCACCGCGAACACGGAGGGCAGCCCCGCGAGTGTGATCACCGCGGCCATCAGCACGGGGGTCAGGGTCGTACTGATCGCCTGGAGCCAGTTCTGCACGGCCAGGGCCCGCCCCGCCCATGCCGTTCCGGCGATCTCCGCCACGGAGACGAAGGTCAGGCCGTTGTGCCACATCGTGAGTACCAGGCAGGACAGGACCAGCGGCACCGCCGTCCACCCCCAGGCGTGCGGCAGCAGGGTGAGCAGGACCAGGGCGGCCCCGGAGACGACGGCCAGCCACCGGACCGGCCGCATCCGGTTCCCGGTGCGGTCCGACCACGCCCCGAGGAACAGGCGCCCCGCCGCTCCGGGGACCTGCGCGGCGGCGACCACCGCCCCGGCGGCCGGCGGGCTCCACCCCTGTTCCTGGACCAGGTAGATCACCGTGTAGACCATCAGGGTGATCTGCGGGACCCCGAGAAGCATGCTCACTCCGTGCACCCGCCAGATCGGCCACCTGCGGTAGGGCGAATCACCCGGAGCGGCGTCGGCCGCGGCGCCCGGGGTGTCCGAGGGTTGTTCCCGGACCCGCTCCGCGGGCCCCGGCGCCGGGGCCGTCGCGAGCACGAGCGGGACGGCGACCAGTGCGAGCACGGCCGGGAGCGTCATCGCTCCGACGAACCCCCACGCCTGGGCCGCCCAGGGCATCACCAGGGCGGAGAGCCCCACGCCCAGCGGCAGTGCGGACTGGCGGATCCCCATGGCCAACCCGCGTTCCCGCCGGACGAACCAGGTCAGGACCAGGCGCCCGCTGGCCGCGTTCACCGGGCCGCCGACCGCCCCGACGAGCAGCAGGACCACCGCCGCGCTCCACAACTGCGACACGGACCAGAGCAGCCCGAGCGCGCCCGCCGTGAGGAACAGGCTCAGAGCCATGGTCGCCCGCTCGCCCGCCCGGTCGATGACCACGCCCCACAGCAGGAGCGTCAACAGCAGCCCGAAGGAGGGCAGCCCGGCCAGCACGCCCGCCTGTGCCGTGGTGACGCCGAAGGCCTCCCGCAGCTGCGGCAGCACGACCGGCACCCCGAACATCGCCGAGACACTGGCCACCTGGGCGACCATACTGATCGACAGGACCGTCCAACGATTTCGCACCGGCATCCCGACAGCCTAGGCAGGACCGGCACCCTCCCTCACCCGCGAACCGGCTCCGTGTACGCGGCGGAGGCGGTAACGTGACCTCCCGTGCGTCTCGTCATCGCGCGGTGCAGTGTCGACTACGTCGGCCGGCTCACCGCCCATCTGCCCATGGCTCCCCGCCTGATCCTCATCAAGGCGGACGGGAGCGTGTCCATCCATGCCGACGACCGGGCGTTCAAGCCGCTCAACTGGATGAACCCGCCGTGCAAGGTCCGCGAGGAGGCGGTCGAGGACGGCCCCGACGTGTGGACGGTCACGCACAGCAAGTCCGGAGAGAAGCTCCTGCTGACCATCGAGGAGGTCATGCACGACTCCTCGCACGAACTGGGCAAGGACCCCGGCCTGCAGAAGGACGGCGTCGAGGCCCATCTCCAGGAGCTGCTCGCCGAACACATCTCCACGCTCGGCGAGGGCTACACGCTCATCCGGCGCGAGTACCCCACCGCCATCGGCCCCGTGGACATCCTGTGCCGCGACGGGGAGAGCAACACCGTCGCGGTGGAGCTCAAACGGCGCGGGGACATCGACGGGGTGGAGCAGCTCACCCGCTACCTCGAACTCCTCAACCGGGACCCCTCGCTGGCCCCGGTGACCGGTGTGTTCGCCGCCCAGGAGATCAAACCCCAGGCGAAGGTCCTCGCCGAGGACCGCGGCATCACCTGCGTGGTCCTGGACTACGACGAGCTGCGCGGCATCGAGCCCGACACCCTGCGCCTGTTCTGACCCGACCCGGCTCCGGCCGCCACGGGCCGACCCCGCACCCCACCGCCCCCGGCCGCGCACCCCGCGCCCGGGGGCGGAGTGCTGTCGGCACCCGGGGCGTGCCACCGGGTGGGTCGGTGTCCTCCGCCCGGAGGACACCGGTCCGCCTTCCCGGCGGATACCCAGGTGCGCCCGGAGACGGGAGGCTCGGAACATGAGCGAGACAGTCATCGAGGCCGAGGGCCTCAAGAAGAAGTACGGCGACACCGAGGCCGTCGCGGGGATCGACCTGAGCATCGCGCGGGGTGAGATCTTCTCCTTCCTCGGCCCCAACGGCGCCGGGAAGAGCACCACCGTCGAGATCCTGGAGGGCTTTCGCAACCGCGACGGCGGCTCCGCCCGGGTCCTGGGTGAGGACCCCGGCAGAGCGGGACGCGAGTGGCGCTCCCGCGTCGGTATCGTCTGGCAGCAGGAGACCATGGTCCCCAAGCTCGCGGTGCGCGACGTCGTCCGGCACTTCGCCGGGTACTACCCGCTCCCCCACGACCCCGACGCGGTCATCGAACTGGTGGGGCTGGGCCACAAGGCCGAGGACCTCGCCGAGTCCCTCTCCGGCGGTCAGCGGCGCCGCCTGGACGTGGCCCTGGGCATCGTCGGCCAGCCCGAACTCCTCTTCCTGGACGAGCCGACCACAGGTTTCGACCCCCGGGCCCGGCGCGAGTTCTGGGGGCTCATCCGGGACCTGGCAGCCAGGGGCACCACCATCGTCCTCACCACCCACTACCTGGAGGAGGCCGAGGAGCTGGCCGACCGGGTGTGCGTGATCGCGCGCGGCCGGGTCAGGGCCGTGGACACTCCCGCCGCACTGGGCGGACGCGCCTCCGCCCAGGCCACGGTCGGCTGGCTGGAGGACGGCGAGCGCCGGGAGGTCCTGACCGACGAACCCACCCGGGTGGTCTCCGAACTGGCCGGGCGCTTCACCGGTGAGGTGCCGGAACTGAGCGTGCATCGCCCCACCCTGGAGGAGATCTACCTCGGGATGGTCAAGGACACCGACGAGGCCGAGGAGGCCGCAGCATGAGTACCCCGACCACTGACCGCAGCCAGCTGTCGACCGGGTCCGCACGGACGTCCGACCCCCGCGCCCACCGCGGCCGTCCGCCCGGTGTGCTCCGGGTGGGGCTGTCCCGGGGGTGGCTGGAGATCCGCACGTTCTGCCGGGAATGGGAGAGCGTGGTCTTCACCTTCTCCCTTCCCGCGCTGATCCTGGCCATGTTCGCGTCCATCTTCGACGGCATGTTCGACATGGGCATGCCCTCGGTCGACTACTACCTGCCCGGCTTGATCGCCATGGGCCTGATGTCGGTGAGCTTCCAGACCCTGGGCACCACGATCGCGAGCGAGCGCGAGCACGGCGGGCTGCGCAGACTGCGCGGCACCCCGATGCCGCCCAGCGCCTACTTCGTCGGCAAGACCGTCCTGGTGCTGTTCCTCGCCCTGGGCCAGGTCGGCCTGCTGCTGGGGATGGGGTGGCTCCTCTTCGACGCCAGCCTGCCCACCACCGCGACGGCGTGGGCCACCATCGCCTGGGTGTTCGTGCTCGGCACCGTCGGCTGCTCCCTGCTGGGTATCGCGGTCAGCTCGCTGGCCCGCACCACCCAGGCCGCCTCGACCGTGGTCGTCGTCCCGTTCCTGGTCCTGCAGTTCACCTCGGGCATCTTCGTCCCGGTGATCGCCCTGCCCGACTGGGTCCTGACCGGAGCCTCCCTCTTCCCGCTGCTGTGGATGGCCCAGGGGCTGCGCGCCGCGTTCTTCCCCGAACAGATGGCCGCCATGGAACCGTCCGGTGCCTGGGATCTGCACCTGGTCGCCGTAGCCCTGGGAGCCTGGTGTGTGGTGGGCTTGGTGCTGACCCTGCTGACGTTCCGCTGGAAGACCCGTAAGGACGGATGACCGCGATGAGGGGACGGGCCCCGAAACCGGACGAGACCGTGCCCTCGGTGTCCGCCGTTCCCGGACGGGGCACCGAGGGGGCACCGGTCGAAAGGCACGCCTGGGACGTAGGCGGCTGGTGGGACGTGTACTTCACCACCGCGATGTGCGGCATCGTCGTTCTCGCGCTGGTCACCGGCCCTCAGGAGTGGCGGTGGCTGACCGCGGCGCTGATGGTCACGGTCATCGTCGTGTACTACGCCCTGGCCAGGAGCTACGTCACCTCGGAGGGAGAGCGGCCGAGATGGGTCGGCCCCCTGACCCTGGCGCTCGCCCTGCTCGCGCCGACCGTGCCCGCGGTGGTCCTCAACCCGACGCTGACCTTCATCATGGTGACGCTCAGCCCACTCGCCTTCATGGCGTTGGGCAGCCGTCTCGCGGTCCCCGTCATAGGCGTGGCCCTGCTCCTGCCCGCGCTTCTCCAGGGCCTCACCGGACAACGGGAGTGGGACGACGTCGGGGTGACCTTCCTGATCAACGGAGTGATGCTCGGCTTCGCCCTGTGGTTCGGCACCTGGTTCGAGCGGATCGTCGTGCAGAGCGCCGAACGGTACGAGCTCATCGAGGAGTTGCGCCGCAGCCGGGAGGAGGTCTCCCGCCTGTCCCAGGAAGCCGGGGCGCTGGCCGAGCGCGAACACCTGGCCCGGGAGATGCACGACACCCTCGCCCAGGGGTTCACCAGCATCATCACCCTCACCCAGGCCGTGGAGTCGGAGCTGGACAGCGACCCCGCGACCGCCCGCCGCCACCTGGCGCTGATGCGCGAGACCGCGGCGGAGAACCTCGCCGAGACCCGCGCCATGGTGGCCGCCCGTCAACCGGTCCGGCTGGACGACGAAGGCTTGGACGCCTCGATCCGGCGCATCTGCGAACGCCTCGGCCGCGAACTCGGTATCTCCGTGACCGCCGAGGTCACCGGCCCCCCGGAGGAACTCACCAACAACCTCCGGATCTGTCTGCTGCGCACCGCGCAGGAGGCCCTGGCCAACGTCCGCAGGCACTCCGGGGCCGGCAACGCCCGGGTCGCCCTCGCCTACACCGACGTCGGCGTGCGGTTGACCGTCGAGGACGACGGGCTGGGCTTCGACTCCGCGCGGTCCGCCCACGGCAACGGACTGGCCAACATGCACCACCGCGCCGAGAGCGTGGACGGCGTTCTGGAGATCGACTCCACCCCCGGCCGCGGCACCACCGTCCGCCTGGTCCTGCCGCACGAGGAGACCGCCGAGACAGAGCCCTGCAGCGGGGCCGACACCCCCGACGGAGCCGGGCGCCACGACCGGACCCGCACGCCCCGAGAGGAAACCGCACCATGATCCGCGTCCTTCTGGTGGACGACCACCCAGTGGTCCGTGAGGGCATCCGCGGCATGCTCAGCGCCGAACCCGACCTGGACATCGTCGGCGAGGCCGGTTCGGGTCCCGAGGCCGTGGCCCGGGTCGCCGAGCTGCGGCCACACGTCGTGCTGATGGACCTGCGTATGCCCGGAGGCGACGGTGTGGCGGCGACCGAGCGCATCCACACCGAGTACCGGGACGTGCACGTCCTGGTACTCACCACCTACGACACCGACACCGACATCCTGCGCGCGGTCGAGGCGGGCGCCACCGGTTACCTGCTCAAGGACACCCCGCGCGCGGAGTTGGCCGACGCCGTCCGTTCGGCAGCCCGGGGCGAGACGGTGCTGAGCGGCCGGATCGCGGGCAAGCTGCTCACCGGGATGCGGCAGCGCACCGAACCGGCGGGGCCCGTGCTCTCCCCCCGCGAGGTGGAGGTGTTGCGGCTGGCCGCGGACGGGCGTACCAACGCGGCGATCGGCCGGGCGCTGCACATCAGTCCCACCACGGTGAAGACCCACCTGATGCGGGTCTACGAGAAGCTGGGGGTCGGCGACCGTACCTCCGCGGTGTCCCAGGCGCTCCGCCGCGGCCTGCTCCCCGAGCAGTAGCCCCCGTCCCCGCCCCCTGGCCGAACGCCCCGAACTTCAGGGGTGTCTCAGGGGGTTTCCCCGATGCCGCACCCTGCCGTGAGGAGAAGAATCGGAATATGGTGGAACCGATGAGCCAAATCACCCCTCACGACGACGGGAACGGTCGGATGCGCGCCTCGGACGCCGACCGTGACGCCGTCGCGCACCTGCTCCGCGAGGCCCTGGCCGAGGGCCGCCTGGACCCCGACGAACACAGCGACCGGTTGGACTCGGTGTACCGGGCCAAGACCGTCGGCGAACTCGTCCCCCTCACCGAGGACCTGCCGACCACCGGTTCCGCGCCCACGAACTCCCCGGTCCCTGCGGACTTCCGTTCGCCCCGCCCGGTCTACGGCGCGAGCCGGATCGTCGACCACCCCGCCACCAGCCGCAGCGCCCTCGTCCTCATGGGCGGCGCGGACCGGTCCGGGAACTGGGTCGTGCCGCCCGTGTTCGTCGCGGCCGCGGTGATGGGCGGTATCGAACTCGACCTGCGCGAGGCCCGGTTCACCCAGCGCGAGACCACCATCTGGATCTGCACGGCCATGGGCGGCATCGGGATCGTCGTGCCCGACGACATCCAGGTGCGCGTGCACGGCCTGCCGGTGATGGGCGGTTTCGGGATCGAGGGGAACACCCCCAGCGTGGTGGACCCGGACGCCCCGATCGTGCACATCCGGGGTGTCGCGGTGATGGGCGGGGTCGGTGTCGAGTACCGGGCGCGCAAGCACCAGGAAGACGAGTAGCCTCCAGCCCCGAAACCCCGCACAGTAAGACGATTCGGACGCTTCGGGCCGTCTATCCAACCACAGTGTGCACCCTTTGCGTAAGGTCTGTGGCTGATTGTGGCAATGTCCCGGTCCATGTCTTGCCGCGGGCCCCCACGGCTGCGAGGCTTCTCCGGTACCTCGCCCACCCCAGGTGTCCATCCCCCAACACCATGGAGCGGTGGACCCCCGTGAACCGGAGGAAGATCGTGCATCCGAGCAATCCCGGGCACTCGCTCGACAGAGCGGGTTCGTCCCTTTCCCCCCGGCGGCGCACCGCGACGGCAGCGGGAATCGCCGCCCTGCTGATGGCCGCGGGCACCCTGGCGAGCTCCCCCGCCCACGCCGACGAGGTCGCGCTCCCCGACCTGGTGACCGCGGACGCCATCGAGTCCCACCTGGTCAACCTCAACACCATCGCCGAGTACAACGGCGGCAACCGTGCGACCGGCACCCCCGGCTACGACGTGGCCGCGATGTACATCGAGGACCAGCTCGAAAGAGCCGGGTACGAGCCCTACCGCCACGACTACGAGTACGAGTCCTGGGGCGAGAACACACCCGCCGTCCTGGAGCAGACCGCGCCGAAACAGCACCCGTACGAGCTCGACGAGGACTACGTCACCATGAGCTACTCCGGGGCCGGTGACGTGACCGCCCCGGTGGTCGCGGTCAACCCCGACAGCTCGGAGAGCGGCTGCTCCGCGGACGACTTCGCGGACTTCCCCGAGGGCGCGATCGCCATCACCGTCCGCGGCGCCTGCGCGTTCGCGCAGAAGGTGCAGAACGCCGCGGACGCCGGCGCCTCGGCGGCCCTGGTGGTCAACAACGAGGACGAGGTCTTCCTCGGCACCGTCAGCGAACTGTCCGACATCCCCGCGGTCGGCGTCTCCGGCCTGGTCGGCGCGGACCTGCTGTCGATCCCCGACCTGGAACTCCGGGTCGCCGTCGACTCCGATGTCGAGCAGGAGAGCTCCTACAGCATCCTCGCCGAGACCCCCGGCGGCCGTGACGACAACGTGGTGGTCGTCGGCGGCCACCTGGACAGCGTCGAGGACGGCCCGGGGATCAACGACAACGGCAGCGGCTCGGCCTTCCTGCTGGAGACCGCCATCCAGCTGGCCCAACAGGAGTCCCCGAACAACAAGGTCCGCTTCGCCTTCTGGGGCACCGAGGAGGACGGCCTGGTCGGTTCCACCGAGTACGTGACCGACCTGACCGAGGACGAGCTCGACGACATCGCGCTCTACCTCAACTTCGACATGATCGGCTCGCACAACTACGGCCGCTTCGTGCTCGACGGCCGGATGGAGCTGCCGGAGTCCGGCGGCGCCCCCTCGGGCTCCGGCGCGATCGCCAAGGTCTTCGAGGACTACTTCGAGGGGCAGGGCCAGGTCAGCGAGCCCGGCGTGCTCAGCGGCCGCAGCGACTACCTCGCCTTCATGCAGGCGGGTGTGGCCTCCGGCGGCCTGTTCAGCGGCGCCGACGGCGTCAAGACCGAGGAGCAGACCGAATGGTACGGCGGTACGGCGGGCGAGACGTTCGACCCGTACTACCACACGGCGGACGACACCCTGGAGCACATCAACTGGGACTCGGTCGCCGAACTGTCGGCCGCGGGCGCACACGGCGTGGAGTTCTTCGCCGACAGCACACTGCCCGTCAACGGTGTGCTGACCATGTCGGCCGTCGAGGTCGACCTGCCCCGCAAGGGCGACGCCTGGGTGCGGTAGGGCCGGGCGGGCGAACACAGGCCCCGTAGCCGAGAGCTCCCGGAGAGACCCGTCCCGGACACGGGTGAGGGCGGGCGGCGTGAACCCCCCGGTTCCACGCCGCCCGCCCCTAGCGGTGCCTCCCCCTCCACACGGCCTCCCGGGCAGCCCCCTCTGTTCCACCCGGGTGCACCCTGCACGGACACCGCCGGAAACTACGGTGTGTAGCTCCCTCACCCCAAAAGGTATCAGTGAGACACGTCACCTTCACCCCTTGAGACTGAACAGTTATCCTCTGTGACAACTCCGTGCTCAACCCCTCCCCCTGGTCGGGAGTCCCCCGCCCCTAGGCTGAGTGCCATGACCAAACGGGACACTGACAAGCCGGTCGTGCTGTCGAAGATCTACACCCGCACCGGTGACGCCGGCACGACGGCGCTCGGCGACATGAGCAGGACCAACAAGAACGACACCCGGCTCGTGGGCTACGCGGACACGGAGGAGGCCAACGCCGCCATCGGTGTCGCACTGGCCGTGGGCGACCTTCCCGAGGACGTGCGCGTCCTGCTGGGACGCGTGCAGAACGAGCTCTTCGACCTGGGCGCGGACCTGTCCACTCCGATCGTGCCCGACCCGGAGTTCCCCCCGCTGCGCGTCCTACCGGAGTACGTCACCCGGCTGGAGGAGGCCTGCGACACCTACAACGAGGGCCTACCGACCCTGCGCAGCTTCATCCTGCCCGGCGGATCACCCACCGTCGCCCTGGTCCACACCGCCCGTATCGTGGTCCGCCGTGCCGAACGCGCAGTCTGGGCGGCGATCGAGGAGCACGGGGACAGCGTCAACCCGCTCACCGCGCAGTACCTGAACCGGCTCTCGGACCTGCTGTTCATCCTCGGCCGGTACGTCGCCCGGGACGGCGACGAGGTCCTCTGGCAGCCGGGAGGGGAGCGCTAGGACCTCTCCGCGGGCCGGGAAGACCACGGACCCGTCCGCCGCAGAACCCCGCCGTCCGGGCGAACACGGTCTTCCTCGGTGAGCACGTGTTATCCGCCGCGAATCGGCTAGGGCCCCGTGTGAGCGATTCCCCCGAGCAGAAGGAAGGGGCACATGCACACCCAGGGCAAACCCGGCAGCGTCGTTGCCGTTCTGGTGCTGCTTGTCCTGATCGCTGTCTACCAGCTCTTCATCGGAGCGACGACGCTCTTCGGTGCCTTCGTCGTCGAGGGCACCGACCTGATGGAGCAGATGCCGACGGAGATGGACGCCGTGGCCGAAACGGCTGAGCAGAACGTCTGGGCCATCTACCTGGGGGGCGCCGTCTGCCTGGTCTACGCCGTGGCCGCGACGGTCCTGGCCGTGATGGTCGGCAGGGGCGAGCCCCGGGCCCGCCCCCTCACCATCGGTGTCAACGCCGTCTTCGGTGTGGCCAACCCGGCTCTGATGATCCCCATGGTCTACGGACCGGGTGCCGTCATCTCCGCGGTCTTCGCGTTGGTGGTGGCGGGCCTGCTGTTCCGGCGTGCGGCGCAGGACTACTTCAGCGCCCCCGCCGGTGAAACCGTACGGAGCTGACCCGGAGGTCCGGTGCCCGGTCGGGGCACCGGCCCACGAGCCCTACCGGAGGCCGTCGAGTTCACGCTCGACGGCCTCCACCTTGCTGTGCAGTCCGTCGGTGACGCCCTTGCGCACGTCGGCCTTGAGGGTCATGCTCACCCGGTCGGCACCCTCGCCCGCAGCCTCAACCGCACGCCTGACGACTTCCATGACCTCGTCCCACTCGCCTTCGACGGTGGTGAACATGGCCGAGGTCTCGTTGGGAAGACCGCTCTCACGCACCACCTTGACGGCGCGTGCAACAGCCGGGGCGACGGAGTCGCCGGTACCGAGCGGGGATACGGAGAAAGCGACGATCGTACTCATGGGCCCATGCAAACACACCGGTCCGCCCGTGTGAACCTGCCACGGCGTCACGCCTCCCAGCGGGTTCCGGGGGGCATCGACTCGATCCACGACAGGAACCCGGTGAGCACGCTCTCGCCCATGGCGACCTCGTAGGTCGCCTCGCGGGGCTCACTGCCGTCCTCGGCAAGCCAGCCGATCTCCAGAACGGTGACGTCGGCGGGCAGGTGGGCGTCCCCGGCCCCGGGGGAACGGCGCCCCACAACGACAAGACCGCGGCGCGACAGCCTCGCTGTCGGCCGCGGTCTGAGCGAGAGGATCGGGAACCAGCCCAGGTGCTCCGAACCGTACCGGCCGAAACCGATCCGCCAGGAGCCCCGGCGTCCCTTCGCCCCGCGCGCACGCAGGTAACACTCGACGGCACCGCCGCTGCGCAGCAGCACGAACCGTCGCATCACGCCGGCGACCAGCACCAGCAGGACGGCGACGAGGAGGGCGAGGACCACCCACCACAAGGACTCCAACCACGACGTTCCCTGCAGCGGTTCCACACCCACGTCTCGTTGCCCCCTGACTCGGCTAGGCGACTTCCTCGCCAGCAGCACGCAGGCGGCTGCGCGCACGAGCCGCGGCCAGGCTGTCGCCCGACTCGCTCGCACCCTTCAGCGCCTCGCGCGCACGGTCCACATCGATGTCCTCGGCGAGCTCGGCGCTCTCGGCGAGAACGGAGATCCGTCCCTCGCCCGAGACCGAGACGAAACCGCCGTGGGCGGCCACCCGGACCTCGCCGGTCTCACGTGCGCCCAGGACACGAACGACCGCGTCCTCGGCCAGAAGCGACAGCACCGGGACGTGCCCGGGCTGAACGCCGATCTCGCCCTCGACGGTCTTCGCGATGACCATGTCGCCCTCGCCCGCCCAAACCTCACGGTCCGGAGAGACGATCTCGACGAAAAGCTTCTTCGACACTGCCACAAACTCCTCGGCTAGCGGGTGGGTTCGGCGGGGTCGAGTACGAACCGATACCCGACCCCGCCTGGGAACTAGCCCCGCCCGTCGCCCTCCGCTCCCGGAGCGGGGGGACACTGACGCGCAGTACTAGCCTTCCTGCAGCTTCTTGGCCTTCTCGACGACCATGTCGATGTTGCCGACATCGAGGAAGGCCTGCTCGGGAAGGTGGTCGTACTCACCGTCACAGAGCGCCTTGAAGGAGGCGATGGTCTCCTCCAGCGGCACGAACACGCCCGGGTTGCCGGTGAACTTCTCGGCGACGAACATGTTCTGCGAGAGGAAACGCTCCAGACGACGCGCCCGGTTGACGATGATCTTGTCCTCTTCGGACAGCTCGTCCATACCCAGGATGGCGATCTGGTCCTGCAGGTCGTTGTTGCGCTGCAGGATCTCCTTGACGCGCTGGGCCACCGCGTAGTGCTCCTCGCCCACGTACTGCGGGTCGAGGATACGGGAGGTGGAGGCCAGCGGGTCGACCGCCGGGTAGATGCCCTTCTGCGAGATCGGGCGGGAGAGCTCGGTCGTCGCGTCCAGGTGGGCGAAGGTGGTCGCCGGAGCGGGGTCGGTGTAGTCGTCCGCGGGGACGTAGATCGCCTGCATCGAGGTGATCGAGTGGCCCCGCGTCGAGGTGATCCGCTCCTGGAGCTGACCCATCTCGTCAGCCAGGTTGGGCTGGTAACCCACGGCCGAGGGCATACGGCCCAGCAGCGTGGAGACCTCCATGCCGGCCTGGGTGAAACGGAAGATGTTGTCGATGAAGAGCAGCACGTCCTGGTTCTGGACGTCGCGGAAGTACTCCGCCATCGTCAGAGCCGAGAGCGCCACGCGCAGACGGGTGCCCGGGGGCTCGTCCATCTGGCCGAAGACGAGCGCGGTGTCCGGGAGGACGCCCATCTCGTCCATCTCCAGGAAGAGGTCCGTACCCTCACGGGTGCGCTCACCGACACCGGCGAACACGGACACACCACCGAAGTTACGGGCGATACGGGTGATCATCTCCTGGATGAGCACCGTCTTGCCCACACCCGCGCCACCGAAGAGGCCGATCTTCCCACCGCGCACGTACGGGGTGAGGAGGTCGATCACCTTGATGCCCGTGACCATCATCTCGGTCTTGGACTCGAGCTGGTCGAAGGCGGGAGCCTTGCGGTGGATCGGCCAGTACTCGGTCGCGCCGAGCTCGGACGAGGGCACGTCCATGGACTCGCCCAGGGTGTTGAACACGTGGCCCTTGACGACGTCACCGACGGGCACGCTGATGGGCGCGCCGGTGTCGCGGACCTCGGCGCCACGGACCATGCCGTCCTGAGGGGCGAGGGAGATGGCCCGCACCAGGTTGTCACCCAGGTGCTGGGCGACCTCCAGGGTGATGACCTTGTTGGTGCCGCCGATGCTGACATCGGTGTGCAGGGCGTTGTAGATGCCGGGCAGGGAGCCGACGGGGAACTCCACGTCGACGACCGGGCCGGTGACCCGGGCGATGCGGCCGGTGGCGGTGCCAGCGCCGGCCGAACCTTCAACTGTCGCAGTCACTTCTGTTACTCACTTCCCGCGCTGGACCCAGAGAGCGCATCGGCACCGCCGACAATCTCACTGATCTCATTGGTGATCTCGGCCTGACGCGCCTGGTTGGCCAGACTGGTCAGGTTCTTGACGAGTTCTTCCGCGTTGTCGGTCGCGGCCTTCATGGCCGCGCGACGGGACGCCTGCTGGGAGGCGGCCGCCTCGAGGAGGGAGGCGTAGATCCGGTTGACCACGTACTGCGGGAGCAGCTGGTCCAGGACCTCCTCCGCGGAGGGCTCGAAGTCGTAGAGCGGCAACGCGTTGCCACCCTGGGACTTCTCGAGCTCCTCGTCCTCGACCTCTTCCACCTCCAGCGGAAGGGCGCGGACCACCCCGGCCCGCTGGGTCAGCATCGACACGAACTCCGTGGAGACCACGTGGATCTCGTCGACGCCGCCCTCAGCGGTGTCCTGGGAGAACTTCTCCATGAGAACGGAGCCGATCTCCTGGGCGTGCGCGTAGGTCGGACGCTCGGTGAAGCCTTCCCACGACTCCTCGACCTCGCGGCCGCGGAACTTGTAGAACGCCGCACCCTTGCGACCCACCATGTAGGTGAGGACCTCCTTGCCCTGCTCCCGCAGGAGCTGGGTGAGGGCCTCGGCCTCCTTGATGACGTTGGTCGAGAAGGCGCCGGCCAGACCCTTGTCACTGGTGATGACCAGGACGGCCGCGCGGGTGGGGTTCTCGGCCTCGACCAGCAGCGGGTTGTAGGTCACCCGGCTGGCCAGGGCAGACACCGCCCGCGTGATCTCCCGTGCGTAGGGACCGGCAGCCTCGGCCGCGCGCTGCGCCTTGGTGATGCGCGTGGCGGCGATGAGCTCCATGGCACGGGTGATCTTCGCCGTCGCCTTCGTCGCGCGGATCCTCCGGCGATAGACGCGAAGCTGTGCACCCATCGGTTACTTCCCGCCCTTGGCGACCTTGATGGTTTCCTGACCGACCTTCTCCGGCGAGAGCGCCTCGGTCTCCTCGGTGCCCAGCAGGGTGCCCGCGGAGGTCTGGAAGCTCTGCTTGAACTTCTCGATGGCGCTCTGGAGGGTCTTCTGGCTGTCGTCCTCGAACTTGCCGGTGTCCCGGATGGTGTCGAGGACGCCCTTGTGCTCACGGTCCAGGAAGGACAGGAAGTCCTCCTCGAAACGGCGCACGTCCTCGACCGGGACGTCGTCGATCAGGCCGGTGTTGCCCATCCAGATCGAGACGACCGTCTTCTCCATGGAGAAGGGCGAGTACTGGCCCTGCTTGAGGAGCTCCATCATCCGGGCACCGCGCTCCAGCTGCTGCTTGGAGACGGCGTCCAGGTCCGAACCGAAGGCCGAGAACGCCTCGAGCTCGCGGTACTGGGCCAGGCCCAGACGCAGCGTGCCGGAGACCTTCTTGGTGGCCTTGGTCTGGGCCGCACCACCGACACGGGAGACCGACACACCGACGTCGATCGCCGGACGCTGGCCCTGGTTGAACAGGTCCGAGTTCAGGAAGACCTGACCGTCGGTGATGGAGATGACGTTGGTGGGGATGTACGCCGAGACGTCGCCCGCCTTGGTCTCGATGATCGGCAGGGCCGTCATCGAACCGGCGCCCAGCTCGTCGGAGAGCTTCGCGCAACGCTCCAGGAGACGGGAGTGCAGGTAGAAGACGTCACCCGGGTAGGCCTCACGGCCCGGCGGGCGGCGCAGCAGGAGGGAGACCGCACGGTAGGCCTCGGCCTGCTTGGTCAGGTCGTCGAAGACGATGAGGACGTGCTTGCCCTCGTACATCCAGTGCTGGCCCAGGGCCGAACCGGTGTACGGGGAGAGGTACTTGAAGCCGGCCGGGTCGGACGCCGGGGAGGCGACGATGGTGGTGTACTCCATCGCGCCGGCCTCTTCGAGGGCGCCGCGCACGCTGGCGATGGTCGAACCCTTCTGACCCACCGCGACGTAGATGCAGCGCACCTGCTTCGTGGGGTCGCCGGTCTCCCAGTTCGCCTTCTGGTTGATGATCGCGTCGATACCGATCGCGGTCTTACCGGTCTGCCGGTCACCGATGACCAGCTGGCGCTGGCCGCGGCCGACCGGGGTCATGGTGTCGATCGACTTGATACCGGTCTGGAGCGGCTCGCCGACCGGCTGGCGCTCCATGACCGTCGCGGCCTGGAGCTCGAGCTCGCGGCTCTGGGTCGTCTCGATCTCGCCCTTGCCGTCGATGGGTTTGCCCAGGGGGTCCACCACACGGCCGAGGAAGTTGTCGCCCACCGGGACCGAGAGGAGCTTGCCGGTGCGACGCACCTTCTGCCCCTCCTCGATGCCGGTGAAGTCACCCAGCACCACGACACCGATCTCGCCGATCTCAAGGTTCTGGGCCATGCCCAGGGTGCCGTCCTCGAACTCCAGCAGCTCGTTCGCCATCGCCGAGGGAAGGCCACCGACGCGGGCGATGCCGTCACCGGAGTAGGTGACGGTTCCGACCTCTTCCGCGCGGGTGGCGTCAGGCTCGTACGACTGGACGAAGCGCTGTAGCGCGTCCCGGATCTCATCCGGCCGGATCGTCAGCTCCGCCATCTCTACGTTGTCCTTGCTCTCAAATGGCGCCGGGCCGGCGCCGTGCGTGCTTGCCTTGCGTGTGTTCGCGTGTGTCAGCCGGCCAGACGGCGCTGGACCTCAGCGATGCGCCCGGCGATGGTGCCGTCGATGACCTCGTCGCCCACCTGGATGGAGAGTCCACCCACGATTTCGGGGACGACCTCGGTGTTCAGGTGGATTTCACGGCCGTACTTGCGCGTCAGGAGCGCCCGCAGACGCTCCTGGTGCGCCTCACTCAGCGGAACCGCGCTGCGCACCACTGCGATGTAGCGCTGGGCGCGCTCGGCGACCAGTTGCCCGAAGTTCTGGAGCGCCTGCTCCAGAGTACGTCCCCGGGGCCGGGTGACCGCTTCGCTGACCAGGGCCAGCGTCGCGGAGCTCACCTTGCCCGACAGCAGGTTCTCCACCAGCGCGTGCAGGTGTGAGGGGGCCACGCCGTCACGGGTGAGCGCCGACCGCAGGTCCGGCTGTGCGATGACGATCCGCTCGAAACGGAACAGTTCGTCCTCGAGCTCGTCCAGGCGGGTGCCCTCGACGGAGGCCACGGTCGCGTAGACCGCGAGGCGCTCCAGGGCGTCCACCATGTCGCGGGGCCCGGCCCACGGCTGGGACACGACGTCGTTGACCACGATGACCGTGGACGGCGACGTCTTGCCCTCGAGGATCTGACCGATCAGGCCGGTCTTCTTCTCCGCCGGGTTGGCCTGGTCCGCGAGCCAGCGGCGCAGCGAGTGCTCGCCGCCGAGCAGGGCGACGACCTCGAAGAGCTCGCCGCCGAGGGAGACCGCGTGCTGGGCGGCGTCCGCCGGCGCCAGGACGTTCTCGTCCAGGCGCCGGGTCACCTCAGCCAGGGAGCTACGGCTGATACCACGCATCAGCGCACCTCGGCTTGCTTCGCGCTCTCGTCCTGCTCCAGCTCCTCCAGGAACCGGTCCACGACGCGGTTCTGAGCGGCACCGTCGCTGAGCGTCTCACCGACGATGCGGCTCGCGAGCTCAGTGGACAGGGCGCCGATCTCGCCGCGCAGCTGGACGACGGCCTGCTGCCGGTCGGCCTCGATCTGGGCCTTGGCGGCCTCGATGATCCGGTTGGCCTCGGTCTGGGCCTCCTCGCGAGCCTCGGCGATGATCACCGCGCGCTGCTCCTTGGCCTTCTCGAGCTCCTGGGCGTACTCGCGGTGCGACTCCTCGAGCTTCTCGCGGTACTGCTGGCGGATCTCCTCGGCCTCGGCCTCGGCCCTCTTGGCCCGCTCGATGCCGCCCTCGATGGCGTCGTGACGCTCGTCGAGGACCTTCATCACCCTCGGGACCGCCTTGCGGACCACAAAGAAGTAGATCACGGCGAGCGCGATCGCACCGAAGGTGAACTTCACCCAGTCGATCCGCAGAATGTTGTACTCGGCTGCCAACTCCACCAACATGGTCAGCCCTCCTTCGCGTCAGTTGCCATCAGAAAACGGTTGGCAATCTCCGACTAGGCGCCGGCCGGAGCCGCGAAGGCGAGCACGAAGCCCAGAATCGCCAGAGCCTCGATCAGGGCGAAGCCGAGGTAGATGTTGGTCTGCAGCGGGCCGCGGGCCTCGGGCTGGCGGGCGATGGCCTGCATACCGAGACCGAAGACGATACCGACACCAATACCGGCGCCGATGACGCTGATGCCGTAACCGATGGTGTTGATGTTGCCGGTGATCGCAGCGATGTCCATTGTGTTTCCCTTTACTCGACGTCCGGCGTTGCGGTACGCAATTGGTCAGTTCGCCGGTGTGGACGGGTCTGAAGCACTCCTCGTCCCTGGTCCGACCACGGGGCCGGGGGAACGCGGAGGGGGTCTAGTGAGCCGCTTCGAGCGACTGGTTGATGTACAGGCTCGCCAGGAGGGTGAAGACGAAGGCCTGGATGAGCATGATCACGATCTCGAAGACGAAGAAGGCGACGTAACCGAGCAGCGCGGCACCCGAGTAGAGCACCGAGACGCCGGCCAGCAGGGGCTCCGCCGTCAGGTTGAGCATGTACCAGCCGCCGTAGGCGAACACGGCCAGCAGCAGACTGCCCGCGAACATGGTCGCGAACAGACGCAGGGCGTGCGTCACCGGACGGATGAGGAAGACCGAGAGGATCTCGATCGGGGTGACCAGGACGTAGATCGGCTTGGGCATCCCGGGCGGGAAGATCTGGTTCCTGAAGTAGCCCCAGCCGCCCTGGTTGCGGACACCGATCACGATGGTCATCACGTAGATGACCAGTGCGAACATCGCCGTGAAGGCGAGGTTGCTGTTGACCGGAATCATGCCCGGGATCAGGCCGGTGAAGTTCATGGCCAGGATGAGCGTGAAGATGCCCGTCATGAACGGGATGAAGCTGTCGCCCTTGGCACCCATGGTGGGTCGGGTGATGTTGTCCCGGATGAACAGGACCAGCATCTCGCCGACACTCTGCCTGCGGCCGGGGACGAGGCTCAGCTTCTTGCTGAACCACGACCACAGAAGCAGGACGGCACCGACCGCGACGAGCAACAGAACCAGGTACAGGTCGATGCCAGCGCTGCGGGGGATACCGGTGTACCACGGCTCCGGGAAGAACATCCCGATGGTGGGGGCCTCGAACCCGCAACCGTTGTCACCGAAGAGATGGCAACCCGGTTCGGCCGCGAGAATGCGCACGTCAGCACTCACGGCGAATCCTTTCGTCGTGACGCAAGAAAGCCTCGTTGATGGTTGTTACTGCAGCGTCGTCGCGCGATGGGCGACGCGGGACTAAGGGGGTGCTTCAGGGCTGGCGCGTCTTGACGACGATCAGGTAGATCGCCCCGACCATGCCGAGAACGGCCCCGATCGGCAGGAAGAGTGCCTGGAAGCCCAGGAGCCTGTCCGCGCCCCAGCCGACCGCGCTCCACAGGAGCACACCCGCGAGCAGAGTGGAGAAGAGCGCCCAGCCGTCGGCCTCGCGCGGCGCCGGGGGCGCGCTGGAGTCCTTCTTCTCGGTGGGTTCGCTGCTCATCTCGCTCCGGAATATAGCATGTGGGGCTTGGCTGGGACATGGCCGTCCGCCTGCCGTGGAACAGGTTATTACGCCCGTTCCGACGGGCCGCGGCGGGGCACCCCATCACGTGTTCTCCGAACTCTCGTTCGGCTCCACGTGCAGGATCTTCGCCTTGGAGGTGGCCCAGGTCTGCCCGCCCAGCCAGACCAGAACGACGGCCAACGCGCTGTAGACGAAGGCGTTGTTGCTCAGGTCCGTGATGAGGGGGCTGCGCCCGAGGGTCACCAGGAGAACACCCAGCAGCGCCATCTTGACGACGAAGCCGAGGAGGTTCGCGGCGAGGAACAGGTCCTTGTTCCGGCGGGTCACCATGATGACCGCCCACTGCCCCAGGCCGAAGCACGCGAGGACGATCGCGACCGCGAGAGCTGAGCTCAGAGCTCCGGCAGTGCCCGCGAAGAGGGCCGAGACCGCAATGGCCAGGACCCCGCACGCGGCGCTCGGAAGCGCGGCGCCGCGGAGAATCCGGGCGTCGTGTTCCTGCATGACGAAGCTCCGTGGGGTTCAGTGGGTACCTGCTCGTGAAAGCTATCACAAGGTTTTTGGTGCCAAATCCAGGGGTTCCTTAACGCGACCTTAACGCCTCACGAAAGACCCGTTCCGGGGCGCCTTCGGGCCTTGTGTCACCTTGACCACACTTGCCTCGACCTTCGCACCAGCGCACATTCGGTATCCCGGAGAGGACCTCCGCCCCGAACGTGACCAGGCATTTATCCATCGGTTGACGGATGGTGATCCGCCTTCTTCCCCGTCACCCTGTTTCGCCCCCAGGGCAACAGTCCGCGACGGCGGAGTCGCGGCAGGGCGATGAGACCGACCGCACAGGTGGCCACCAGCAGCGTGACCGTCAGAACGATGAACGCGGAGTCGAAGATGGACAGTGCCACCGCGGCGAAGGCGACGATCCCGGCCCACAGGTACATCAGCAGCACCGCACGTGTGTGGGTGTGCCCCATGTCGAGAAGCCGGTGGTGGAGGTGTCCCCGGTCGGGGGCGAAGGGTGACTTCCCCGCCAGGGTCCGGCGCAGGACCGCCAGGACCAGGTCGGACAGGGGCAGCGCGATCACCAGCAGGGGCAGCGCGATCGGCAGGAAGACCACCAGACCGGAGGAGTTGAACTCCTCCCGGGCGGTGTTGGCGTCGAACTGGCCGGTCACCGTGATGGTGATCGAGGTCAGCAGCAGCCCCAGGAGCATCGACCCGGTGTCGCCCATGAACACCCGGGCCGGGTGGAAGTTGTGGAAGAGGAAGCCCGCGCAGGTCCCGGCCAGGATGATGGCGATCATCGCCGGGTAGGACTGGCGGACGAAGCCCTGCTCGACCGCGACCACGTAGTAGTACGCGAAGAAGGCCAGGGACGAGATGCCGACGATGCCCGCGGCCAGTCCGTCCAGACCGTCCGCGAAGTTGACCGCGTTGATGGTCACCACGATGAGCAGGATCGAGACCATTGCCCCCAGCCAGGGCCCCAGGGACAGCTGGGTCCCGGGCAGCGGCAGCCACAGCAGCTGCACGCCCTGCGAGACCAGGATGCCCGCCGCGGCCACCTGGCCGGCCAGCTTGCTCAGGGCGTCCATCCCCCACCGGTCGTCGACGACGCCGATGGCCGTGATGAGGCCGCCCGCCAGCAGCAGGCCGATCCAGGTCTTGGCGACGAACACGTTCTGCAGGTGCGGCAGCTGCGCCGAGATCAGCAGCGCCGCCGCGAACCCGCCGTAGATCGCCAGACCACCCAGCCTGGGGATGGGTTCGGTGTGCACGTCGCGGTCGCGCACCGGGGGTGCGGCACCGAAGGCGATGGCCAGTCGGCGCACCAACGGGACGAGCAGGTAGGTCACCGCTGCCGCGATGACGAAGGTGAGCGCGTACTCCCGCACGGCCTGACCCCTCTAGCTCTTGGAGCGGTCTGTGCCCTCGGGCCCGGCGGCCTCCGGCTCGGTTCCGGCCCGGTCCGCCTCCGCGGTCCCGGGCCCGGTGGCGTCGGTCCCGGCGTCCCCGGTCTTCACGTCCCCCGACTCAGCGGCCGCGGACTCGGCGGCCTCGGACTCCACCGCACCCGCCTGGGCGGCATCCTCGGTTCCGGGACCGCCCGCGGCCTCGGTGTCCTCGTCCTCGGCCTTCCGAGGCTTGGTGCGGCCCTTGCGCAGCTCCCCGATCACGGTGCCGCAGACCGCGCGCAACCGCTCGATGGAGATCGCTCCGGAGCGCAGCACCCGCGGGACCGCGTAGGTGAGGTCGACGATGGTGGAGGCCACCGGGCTCTCGCTCTCGCCGCCGTCGAGGTAGACCGCGACGTCCTCGTCCCCGAGCTGTTCGATCGCCTCCCCCGCGGTGGCCGCGGCGGGCTGCCCGGACTTGTTGGCGCTGCTCACCGCCATCGGCCCGGTCTCCTTGAGGAGTTCGAGGGCCACCGGGTCCATCGGCATCCGTACGGCCACGGTGCCCTTGGTGTCACCCAGGTCCCAGGACAGGCTGGGGGTGGCGGTGCACACCAGGGTGAGCGGTCCGGGCCAGAACTCCTCCATCAGGTCGCGGCCGTGGTTGCCCAGGTCGTCGATGAGCGCGGTGGCGGCCCGGATCGACCCCACCAGGACCGGCGGCGGCATGTCCCGGCCCCGCCCCTTGGTCTCCAGGAGGTTGGCCACGGCCTTCGGACTGAAGGCGTCGGTGCCGATGCCGTACACGGTGTCCGTGGGCAGCACCACAAGGTCGCCTCGGCGTACCGCGGACGCGGCGTCGGCGATGCCGTCCTTACGGGCGGTCTCGTCCGCGCAGTCGTAGATGCGGCTCACCTGCGTTCACCTCAATCTCGTGCGGGTCGGCCGGACGGGGCTGTCGGTCCGGCGCTGGGGATGGGGCGGGGCGGGCGGCGCTAACCCTCGTCCCCGGCCCGGCGCATGACCACGAAGCGGTCGCGCCTGGCCATGTCCTTGCGGTTGAGGACGTCGCGCCAACCCTTGTCCTCGGGGAACAGCCAGGGGATGTCGATGCCCTGGCCGTCGTGGTGTTCCACGGCCATGGCTCCGCCGGGGCGGAGCAGCCTGCGGCCGACCCCCTCCAGGGCGCGGATCATGTCCAGGCCGTCCTCGCCCGACCACAGCGCGGGCGCCGGGTCGTAGTCGCGCACCTCGGGCGGGATCGCGCCCGCCTCGTCGGTGGGGACGTAGGGCGGGTTGCTGATGAGCAGGTCGACGCGGCCGTTCAGCTCGGGCAGGGCGGTGCGCATGTCGCCCTGGTGGGAGGTGACGCGGTCGGCGTGCCCGCTGGCGTCGATGTTGCGGCGGGCCCACTTCAGGGCCCCGGGGTCGATCTCGACGGTGTGCACCCGCGAGCGCGGGACCTCCTGGGCGATGGAGATCGCGATGGCGCCGGAACCGGAGCCGAGGTCGACCACGAGGGGGTCGGCCACGTCCATGGCGCGCAGGGTCTCGATCGCCCAGTCGACCATGATCTCGGTCTCCGGCCTGGGGACGAAGACACCCGGGCCCACCTGGAGTTCCAGGTAGCGGAAGTAGGCACGCCCGGTGATGTGCTGGAGGGGCTCGCGCGCCTCACGGCGGGAGACGCACTCCCAGTAACGCGCGTCGAAGTCGGCGTCGGCGACGGCGTGGATTTCCCCTCGACGGACACCGTGCACGAACGCCGCGAGTTCCTCGGCGTCCGTGCGGGGTGAGGCCACGCCGGCCTCCGCGAGCCTCAGCGTGGCGCGGGCGACCTCGTCGAGCAGGAAGTTCATGACTGAGCGGCTTCGAGCCTTTCCTTGGTGTCCGCGTCCACCAGGGCCTTGACCACACCGTCCAGTTCCCCGTCGAGGACCTGGTCGAGGTTGTAGGCCTTGTAGCCGACCCGGTGGTCGGAGATGCGGTTCTCCGGGAAATTGTAGGTGCGCACGCGCTCGGAACGGTCCACGGTGCGGACCTGGCTCCTGCGCTCGGCGGAGGCCTCGGCGTCCGCGCTGGCCTGGGCCTCGGCGTAGAGGCGGGAACGCAGGATGCGCATGGCCTGCTCCTTGTTCTGGAGCTGGCTCTTCTCGTTCTGGCAGGAGGCCACGATGCCGGTCGGCACGTGTGTGATGCGGACCGCGGAGTCGGTGGTGTTGACGCTCTGACCGCCGGGGCCGGAGGAGCGGTAGACGTCGATCCGCAGGTCGTTGTCGTTGATGACGACCTCGATGTCCTCGGCCTCGGGGACCACGAGGACCCCGGCCGCGGAGGTGTGGATGCGGCCCTGGGACTCGGTGACCGGAACGCGCTGCACCCGGTGGACGCCGCCCTCGAACTTGAGCATGGGCCACACGCCCGAACCGGGTTCGGGGGTTCCCTTGTTCTTGAAGGCGATCGTGATGTCCTTGTAGCCGCCCAGATCCGAGTGGGTGGCGTCGATGACCTCGGTCTTCCACCCCTGGCGCTCGGCGTAGCGCAGGTACATGCGGACGAGGTCGCTCGCGAACAGGGCGGACTCCTCGCCGCCCTCGCCGGCCTTGACCTCCATGATGAGGTTCTTGTCGTCGGCGGGGTCGCGCGGGACCAGCAGGACGCGCAGGCGCTCGGTGAGCTGCTCGGCCTCCTCGGTCAGCCGGTCGGCCTCCTCCGCGAAGGAGGAGTCCTCGACGGCGAGCTCACGCGCGGCGTCGATGTCGTTCTCGACCTCTTTGAGCTGGCGGTAGGCCTCGATGATCGGGGTGAGCTGTGAGTAACGCTTGCCCAGCGTGCGCGCCTTGGCCTGGTTGGCGTGCACCTCGGGGTCGGCGAGCTGTTGTTCCAGCTCGTAGTACTCCCCAAGAAGGTCGTCCAGCTTCACTTTCCCACGTTCCCGTCTGTTCGCTCGCCCTGTCCGTCTCCCCAGCTCAAGGGGGGTCCTGGCCCGGCGGCGCCGACCGCCCCGGAAGGGAGGCGGCGCCGCCGGACGAAGGGCAGCGCTACTTGCGCTTGCCGAAGCGCTTCTCGAAGCGGGCGACCCGGCCACCGGTGTCGAGGATCTTCTGCTTGCCGGTGTAGAACGGGTGGCACTCGGAGCACACGTCGGCGCGCACCCGGCCCTCGGGGTTCGTGCTCCGGGTGACGAACTTGGCCCCGCAGGTGCAGGTCACCTCGGTCGGGACGTACGTGGGGTGAATGTCGGCCTGCATGTGTGTTCTCCTTCTCAGGGCGCGACCGCCGGACGCATGACGACCGCACCACCGTCGGGGGTGGGGCGGTGTCCGTTGACCATGCGCGAACCGGTGCCGCGGCGATCCAGGTAAGAGGGCGGCGTGCTCTCCCGGGCGGGAGGACGGCCGTTCCCTGATACCAGTTTGCCAGACCCACAACCATGCCGGGACCAGTACCTATTCCCGGACCCGTCCCACCCGTCTCCCGGGACGGCACGGTGAGGCCTGCGGGTCTCGTCCCGGAACGGGTGAGGGCACCCTCCCCGGGCGGGGAGGGTGCCCTCACTGCGTTCCCGCGGACCCCGTGGCCCGTGCTGCGGCGGGCCACGGCCGGTGCGCGCGCCCCGCGGACACGCGCCCTGCCGGGCGGGGCCCTAGCGCTCGGGTCCCACCGTGGTCTTCTGGATCTGCATCAGGAACTCGGCGTTGCTCTTGGACTCCTTCATCTTGTCCAGGAGCAGCTCGATGGCCTGCTGGGTGTCGAGGGCGTGCAGCACCCGGCGGAGCTTCCAGACGACGTTCAGCTCCTCCGGCGACATCAGGATCTCCTCCTTACGGGTGCTGGAGGCGTCCACGTCCACGGCCGGGAAGATCCGCTTGTCAGCCAGGGACCGGTTGAGCTTGAGCTCCATGTTGCCGGTGCCCTTGAACTCCTCGAAGATCACCTCGTCGGCGCGCGAACCCGTCTCGACCAGTGCGGTGGCCAGGATGGTCAGCGAGCCGCCGCCCTCGATGTTGCGGGCCGCACCGAAGAAGCGCTTCGGCGGGTAGAGGGCGGTGGAGTCCACACCACCGGACATGATGCGTCCGCTGGCGGGCGCGGCCAGGTTGTAGGCGCGGCCCAGGCGGGTGATGGAGTCGAGCAGGACGACCACGTCCATGCCCATCTCCACGAGCCGCTTGGCGCGCTCGATCGCCAGGTCGGCGACGACCGTGTGGTCCTCGGCCGGGCGGTCGAAGGTCGAGTGGATGACCTCACCCTTGACCGTGCGCTGCATGTCGGTGACTTCTTCCGGTCGCTCGTCGACCAGGATCACCATCAGGTAGCACTCGGGGTTGTTCTCGGTGATCGCGTTGGCGACCGCCTGCATCACCATCGTCTTGCCCGCCTTGGGGGGCGAGACGATGAGACCGCGCTGGCCCTTACCGATGGGCGCGACGAGATCTATGATGCGTGTGGTGAGGATGTTCGGCTCGGTCTCCAGCCGCAGGCGCTCCTGCGGGTAGAGCGGAACGAGCTTGGAGAACTCCTGGCGCCCCCGGGCCTGGTCCGGCGACATGCCGTTGACCGAGTCCAGGCGCACCAGCGCGTTGAACTTCTCGCGCCGCTCACCGTCACGGGGCTGGCGGACCGCACCGACGATGTGGTCACCCTTGCGCAGACCGTGCTTGCGCACCTGGGCCAGAGAGACGTAGACGTCGCTCTGTCCGGGCAGGTAGCCGGTGGTGCGGACGAAGGCGTAGTTGTCCAGGATGTCCAGGATGCCCGCGACCGGCAGCAGGACGTCGTCCTCACCGATCACCGGTTCCTGTTCCTGGCCGCCGCCGCGTCCGCCACGGCGGTCCCGGCGGTCCCGGCGGCGTCCCCGCCTGCGGCCACCACCGAAGTCGTCGTCGTCGTTGTTGTTGCCGCGGCCCTGGTTCTGGCCGCCGCCCTGCTGGCGATCGGAGTTGTTGTTCGAGTTCTGGTCGTCACCGCCGCGGTTGCGGTTGCGACGGTTGCGCTGGCGCTCGCGACCCTGCCCGGACCTGGTGTCACGGTCCTCGGAGTCGGGGCCGTTCTTCTGGGGGGTGCTGGATGTCTTGGTCACGCTGCTCGCGGAGGTTGAGGAGTCGGTGCCGTCCGAGCGGGGCTGTTCACCGGACTCGTCGCCGCGCCTGCGGGACGAGCGGCGGTTACGGGAGGGCTTGTCACCCTTCCCACCCTGGGTCTCGGTCACGGCCTGGTCCGACGACCGCTCACCCGCGCTTTTGCGCGGGGCCTCGTCCGTGCCCGACTTGGCGGGAGACTGGGCTTCGGCCGGGCCGTCAGTTGCCTCGACCTTACCGGCCTTGGGAGCGGTGTCGGCTTTCTTTGCTGATTTGGCCTTCCCAGGGCTGCTGACCGGGCCGACCGGGCCGCCCTGCTTGGCCTCGATCGCAGCGATCACATCGCTCTTGCGCATGCGCCCCGTGCCGGTGATGCCCATGCTCGACGCGAGCTTCTGGAGCTCGGGGAGCTTCTGGGCGGCGAGCCCGGTACCGCGCGAGGCCGCGCGGGACCGTGGGGCAGTCGCGGCTTCGCCGGCCTCCGAGGAGGCGTCAGCGCTCTTCTTGCTGTCGACCGCCGCGTCCGTTCGGAGTTCGGTGGTGTCGCTCACTAAGGGTCCTTCCCAAGGAGCGGGCTTCGGCCGTCAGCGGTTTGCTTGAGCGGCCGGCCCGGTGGTGCGAACCGGCAGGGGCCGGGTAGGGCGTGCCCCACGTGGATGTCGGAAACCGGCGAAGACGGTCCCCTACCCAATCGCGGCGGGCTCTGGGTACAGCCAGACGTCGGGGCGGATGGCTCGGAGGTGATGCCCGTCAACCGTGGTGACACGCTCATCCGAGGAGGAGCGGACTTCGAAGACGTGGGCACAGTCGCGGTGAAACCGCGGACTCGACACTTTGGCCACCGCTTCCGACAGGTCGAGAGATCGGACCGCCGGAGTATGGGACGCGGAAGCCGTTGTGGCGGATGAGCACACGCCCCGCAACGGGGCATCTGGTGCTTCACCCAGCCTAACATCACCAGAGGCCACGGCTATTCCTCGACACAGATGCTACGGATGGGGAGATGGGGTCCGCACCCCCGCCGGCTCGATGTGCAGGGGGCGTACGTCCCAATCATTACCCGCCCGCTGACGGATCGAATCAACCTGTCGGGTGATTTCCGGCGAATCCTCCGTCACCGCCCCCGCCGCCACGGAGCACAGAACGAGCACCGTGGGGCCCGCACCGGAGACGACGGCCGGGAGTTTCTCGTGTTCGCGCAGGTCACCGATGAGCTTGAGGGTGCGGGGCATGGCCGGGGCGCGGTACGCCTCGTGTAGCCGATCCTCGGTGGCCGCGTACAGGGCTTCGGGTTGGCCACAAACGGCCGCCGTCATCAGCGCGGCGCGGCCGGCGTTGAAGGCCGCGTCTGCGTGGGAGACGGTCTCGGGAAGGAGCCCGCGGGCGCGTTCGGTGGACAGCCGCCAGCCCGGTACGCACAGCACGGGCAGGACCCGCTGGTCCGGGGTGAGCCGGGCGACGCCCCAGGAGCCGCCGTCCCGGTAGGCGACGGTGTACCCGCCGTGGACGCAGGGGGCCACGTTGTCCGGGTGGCCCTCGATGTCCGCGGCGATCTGGTAGATCCAGTCCCGGTCCGGCCCGCCGTCGGGCCCGGTACGGCCCAGCAGGGCCGCGGCCGCGGCGACCCCGCCGACGATCGCGGAGGAGGACGAGCCCAGGCCCCGGGCGTGCGGGATGCGGTTGACGCAGCGCAGGTCCAGGCCGGGCAGCTTCTCGCCGGCCCGGTCGAAGACCTCGGCCATGGCCCGGACGACCAGGTGGCGCCGGTCGAGCGGTACCTCGCCCGCGCCCTCCCCCTCGACCCGGATGCGGAGTTCGCCGTCGTCGCGGACCGCGGCGTCGAACTCGTTGTACAGCTGGACGGACAACCCGAGGGCGTCGAAGCCCGGCCCGAGGTTGGCGCTGGTGGCCGGGGCGCGGACGGACACCCGGTCGGGGCGAGGTGAGGTCACAGTGTGCTCCATACAGGCGATGATCTTGCTACCAGAGGCAATCCCGACGCCGATCCCGCTTCTGGGAGCAAGATCATCCCGAAGGGCGGCTAGGCGAGGTCGAGGGCCTTGGCGGCGGCCCGGGCGTCGACGGGGACGGTGGTGGCGGAGGAGGCCCCGGCCAGTGCCCAGTCGGGGTCCTTGAGGCCGTTTCCGGTCACGGTGCACACGATCCGGCTGCCCTTGGGAACCTGCCCGGCCTCGACGGCCTGGAGGAGCCCCGCCACGCTCGCGGCGGAGGCGAGTTCGACGAACACGCCCTCCTCGGCGGCGAGGAGCTTGTAGGCGGCCATGATCTGGCGGTCGGTGACCTTGTCGATGAGGCCGCCGGACTCGTCCCGGGCCTGCTCGGCGAGCTTCCAGGAGGCCGGGTTGCCGATGCGGATCGCGGTGGCGATGGTGCTGGGGCTGGTGACCGGGGCGCCGTTGACGATGGGTGCCGAACCGCTGGCCTGGAAGCCGAGCATCCTGGGGGCCTTGCTGGAGACCCCGTCCTGGGCGTACTCGGTGTAGCCCATCCAGTAGGCGGTGATGTTGCCGGCGTTGCCGACCGGGATGCAGTGGATGTCCGGCGCGTCGCCGAGGGCGTCCACGATCTCGAAGGCCGCGGTCTTCTGCCCCTGGAGGCGGTAGGGGTTGACCGAGTTCACCAGGGCGACCGGGTAGTCGACGCTGAGCTTGCGCGCCAGTTCGAGGCAGTCGTCGAAGTTGCCGTCGACCTGGAGCAGCCGGGCGCCGTGCACGAGGGCCTGGGCGAGCTTGCCCATCGCGATCTTGCCCTGGGGCACCAGCACGGCGCAGGTCATGCCCGCACGGATGGCGTAGGCGGCGGCGCTGGCGCTGGTGTTGCCGGTGGAGGCGCAGATGACCGCCTTGGCGCCGTCCTCGGCGGCCTTGGTGATGGCCATGGTCATGCCGCGGTCCTTGAACGAACCGGTGGGGTTGAGCCCCTCGACCTTGAGGAAGACCTCGCAGCCCGTGAGCTCGGATACGCGCGTGGCAGGCAGCAGGGGGGTGCCGCCCTCCTGGAGGGTGACGACGGGGGTGCTCTCGTTGACGGGAAGGCGGTCGCGGTACTCCTCGACGATGCCTCGCCACGCCCGTGCCATGCTCACGACGGTGTCCCTTTCGGGTGGATTCGGTTTCGCTTGACGCGCGATGGATGCGGGTGGGGCGTCGCGAAGGCGTTCCGTCCCCACCAGCTTCGAGTCTACGACCCTGCCCGAGTCGTCTTGCATCCCGGGCACATCTTTCTCACTATCTGGACTCCGGGGTCCGTGTGCGGGACACGGACCCCGGATCGGCCGACTACTCCTGGAAGGTCTCCACCCGCATCACGCTGGCCACCTCGCGGACCATCGGATGCCGGCTGAGCTCCTCGACGGTGCTGCTGAGCGCGGCGTCGGGTGCGGGGTGGCTGACCAGCACGAGCTGGGCGTCGTCCCCCGTGCCCTCCTGGCGCACGTTCTTGATGGACACCCCGTGGTCGGCGAAGATCTCGGCGACCTTGGAGAGCACACCGGGCCGGTCGGCCACGTCCAACGACACGTGGTAGCTGGTGATGGTCCTGCCCATGTCGTGCACCGGCAGACCGGTGTCGTGGCCGCCCTCGCCCACCGAGGTGTCGGCGAGGCGGTTGCGGGCCACGGCCACCATGTCGCCCAGGACCGCGCTGGCCGTGGGGGTGCCCCCCGCTCCGGCGCCGTAGAACATGAGGCGCCCGGCGGACTCCGCCTCGACGAACACCGCGTTGTAGGCCTCCTTGACGCTGGCCAGCGGGTGCTCGACCGGCAGCATCACCGGGTGGACGCGTACGCCCACCGAGTCGCCGTCCTGCGAGCGCTGGCAGATCGCCAGGAGCTTGACGACGCAACCCATCGCCCGGGCGCTGGCGATGTCGGCGGCCGACACCCCCGTGATCCCCTCGCGGTGGACGTCGGCCGCGGTGACCCGCTGGGTGTGGAAGGCCAGCCGGGCCAGGATCGCCGCCTTGGCCGCGGCGTCGAAGCCCTCGACGTCGGCGGTCGGGTCGGCCTCGGCGTACCCGAGGGTCTGGGCCTCCTCCAGGGACTCGGAGAACCCGGCCCCGAGGGAGTCCATCCGGTCCAGGACGTAGTTCGTGGTGCCGTTGACGATGCCCAGGACCCGGTTGACCCTGTCCCCGGCGAGGGAGTCGCGCAGCGGGCGCAGCAGCGGGATCGCACCCGCCACGGACGCCTCGTAGTACAGGTCGACCCCGGCGTCGCGGGCCGCGGCCTGGAGTGTCTGTCCGTCCTCCGCGAGCAGGGCCTTGTTGGCCGTCACCACGGACTTGCCCGCCTTGATCGCGGCGAGCATCAGCGAACGGGCCGGTTCGATCCCGCCGATGACCTCCACCACGACGTCGATGTCCGGGCGGGTGACCAGCGCCGTGGCGTCGGTGGTCAGCAGCGCCGGGTCGACACCGCGGTCGCGGTCCAGCCGGCGGACCGCGATGCCGCCGATCTCGATCGGCGTGCCGATCCGCGCGGCCAGTTCCTCGGACTGCTCGTTGACCAGGCGGACGACTTCCGAACCCACAACGCCGCATCCGAGCAGCGCCACCTTCATCGCCATTTGGGCGTGACTCCCACTTCTCTCGTGTCCGACCTCGCCGGGCACCGGTGCGGCACCCGTGGGGCGGACGGTTCAGCCTACGTCGAGGCGGAGGAGGTCCTCCTCGTTCTCCCTGCGCACGATCACCCGTGCGTTCGCGTCCCTGACCGCCACCATGGCGGGGCGGGGCAGGTGGTTGTAGTTGCTCGCCATGGAGTAGCAGTAGGCGCCCGTGGCGGCGACCGCCACCAGGTCGCCCGGCCGCAGGTCGGCGGGCAGGTAGAGGTCGTGCACGATGATGTCACCGCTCTCGCAGTGCTTGCCGACCAGACGGGAGAGCATCGGCTCGGCGTCGCTCTCCCGGGACACCAGCTGGCTGGTGTACTCGGAGCCGTACAGGGCGGTGCGGATGTTGTCGCTCATACCGCCGTCGACGCTGACGTAGGTGCGGATGCCCTCGACGTCCTTGACGGTGCCGACCTCGTAGACGGTGACCCCGGCCGGGCCGGCGACGGCGCGCCCGGGCTCCACCGCGATACGCGGCACGGGCAGTCCCGCCTCCTGGCACTCGCGGCGCACGATGGCGGTGAGGCTGGCGGCGATGGTCTTGGGGTCGAGCGGATCGTCACCGGAGGTGTAGGCGATGCCCAGGCCGCCGCCGAGGTCGAGTTCGGCGAGGGTGACGTCGAGTTCCTCGTGGATCCGGGTGAGGAACCGGGTGACCCGCCGGGCGGCGACCTCGAAGCCCGAGGTGTCGAAGATCTGCGAACCGATGTGCGAGTGCAGGCCGACCAGGTCCAGGTGCTCGGCGGCGAGGACGCGGCGGACCGCCTCGGCGGCCGCACCCGTGCTCAGCGCGAAGCCGAACTTCTGGTCGTCGTGCGCGGTGGCGACGAACTCGTGCGTGTGCGCCTCCACGCCGGTGGTGACCCGGATGAGCACCTTGGGACGGGCACCGTACTCGGCGGCCACCGACTCCAGGCGGTCGATCTCGTCGAGGGAGTCCAGGATGATCCGCCCAACCCCGGCCTCGACGGCACGGCGCAGCTCGGCGACCGACTTGTTGTTGCCGTGCATGGCGACGCGGTCCGTGGGGACCCCGGCGGCCAGGGCCACGGCCAGCTCGCCGCCGGAGCACACGTCGAGCTTGAGCCCCTCCTCGACGACCCAGCGGGCGACGGCCTTGGTCAGCAGGGCCTTGCCCGCGTAGTAGACGTCGGCGTCGGCGAAGGCGGTGGAGTAGTCGCGGGCTCGGGTCCGGAAGTCCTCCTCGTCCATGACGAAGAGCGGCGTACCGTACTCGGCGGCGAGGGCGCGCACGCCGACACCGCCGATGGTGACCTCGCCGTCCGAACGGTGCGCGGTGGCGGGCCAGACCCGAGGGTCCAGCGTGTTGAGGTCCTCGGGCGGCAGCGGCGGGTTCTCCTCCGGCAGGACCTCCGCGTGGCGGGATCCGGCGGGGTGGGCGTAGCGGCTCATGACGGTCTTTCGGCTGGGACTTCGGTACGTCTGGCTGTGCTGTGTCGTGACTCTGCTGTGGAGGCGGACGGTCGTCGGCACGGGGTCCGCGCCGACGGCGCCGACCGGTCTGCGGGGCGCACCCGCGTCCATTGTCCACCAAGACGATCGGAACACGGGGGTTGGGCTCGTCCAACGGGTCCGCGACGGCGGGGCGTCTACAGCCTTGTGGGCGCTGACACCCCGAGCAGGAAGAGGCCGGTGCCGAGCACACCGGCGACGGCGGCGGGCAGCGCCGGGTCGAGGGCGGCCCGCGTCGGTTCCGTCCCCGACGCCGGTCCGGCCCCGGCGGCGGAAGCCGTCCGCCACTCATCGTAGGCACTGGTCAGCGCCTCCAGGTATCTGACCAGGATATGGGGTTCCTCTCGGCGGGCAGCGGTGTCCAGGACACTGGGGCCGTCGAAGAGGAGCCCGCGCACCCCGGCCCCGTGCGTGTGAGGGCAGTCGTGCGGTTCGGGAGCGGTGCCCTGGGCCGCCCACCGGAGACTGCTCAGGGCGTGGGCGTGGGCGTAGCGCAACCGGAAGGCGGGGTTGGCGTCGGTGAGCCGGGACCAGGCCCCGGGGTTCTCCGCGGAGGGCAGCACGGGCAGGCAGCGACCGGTGGTCTCGTTCTCCTTGGGGTGTTCGGGGACCGAACGGCAGAAGGCGACACGGGCGCTGTCCTCACCGACTCTGCCGAGCAGGCGGCCAGCGGGGGTGAACAGC
This sequence comes from Nocardiopsis terrae, assembly GCF_014651695.1. Classification (GTDB taxonomy): domain Bacteria; phylum Actinomycetota; class Actinomycetes; order Streptosporangiales; family Streptosporangiaceae; genus Nocardiopsis; species Nocardiopsis terrae. The sequence continues at coordinate 401,141 of NZ_BMXJ01000007.1, read as the reverse complement.
CCGGTGCGGTCGGTGTCCAGGTAGCGGTCGCGCCAGGAGACCTCGCCGACGGGGCCCGGAGGCGGGTCGGGTCCGCCCACGGCCATGGCGATCCGGGCCCGGGCGTCGGCGCGGGCGTAGCGGCGGGCCTGGGCGAGGGGGCCCGCCTCGTGCAGGGCGGAGCGGGGCCACTCCCCCGCTCCCGTCCAGTCCCGGCCGGTGAGGAAGCGGGGGCCGTCGGCCGCGGCGCGCAGAAGGCCGCGGCGCTGTTCGCAGGTGAGGGTGAAGTGGGCGAAGCCGCGCTCGTCCGAAACGATCCGGGCGAACCCGGCGTCGGGCTCGCCTTCCTCGGCCATGGCGCTGATCTGGGCGACGATTCGCCCGCAGACCACGGCCCGGTGGGTGCCCTCCGCGTCCCTGGGCAGTTCGCCGCGGACCCGTCCGAGCAGGCGCGGGGCCAGGGCGACGGCTGCGTCCGCGTCCTCCGCGGCGTGGCCGCCGCGCGGCCAGACGAAGGGGACGTCGGCCTCACCGAGGCCGAAGGCTCGCACGGCGGCGCGGCGGACGACCGTCTCCAGCCTCCGTGGGGTCACGCAGCTCCCCCGATTCCGCCGTCACCCTTCCCGTGCAGGGCCCGGATGAGGTCGACCAGCTCGTCGGGATCGAAGGGCTTGGTCAGGTAGTCGTCGACGCCGATCCGCTCCCCGCGTCTGCGGTCGTCCGCCTGCGCGCGGGCGGTGACCATGATGATGCGGCGGTCGTAACCGTCGGAGCGGAGGCGTTCGACCGTGGTCCAGCCGTCGAGTCTGGGCATCATCACGTCCATGGTGATGACGTCGGGGGCGATGTGCCCGACCCGCTCCAGGCAGTCCTGACCGTCCATGGCGGTGAACACCTCGAACCCCTCAAGTTCGAGGTTGAGGCGGATCAGTTCGCGGATCACCTCGTCGTCCTCGACGACGAGAACCCGTACGGGAAGGGCGTTCACGCCCGTGACACTACCGCCGCGGGGCGCGGCGGCACCACTGGAATCCGGTATCGGCCGGGGTCGGTCGGCGCTTGGCGCACAGGAGTGGACGAGCAACCCGGAACCCCTGCTACAGTTGTTCACGCAGCAGCGCGCCCCCTTAGCTCAGGGGATAGAGCACCGGCCTCCGGAGCCGGGTGCGGAGGTTCGAATCCTCCAGGGGGCACAGGAAAGACGGGAACACCTTCGGGTGTTCCCTTTTTCGTGTGCCCCTCCCTCCCCTTGCGCGCACCCCGTCCGGTGCCCCGGTTTCCTCGCGCCCCGGTCGGCCCCACCGCCTCTCGGCCCCGGTCGGAGGCGTCGCGGGGCCCGGGCGGCCGGGATCAGGTGGCGGCGGGGACCAGCGGCCAGGAACCGTCGACCACCGCTTCGGGGTTCCTGCGGCGCAGGTACTCCTGGAAGCTGGCGGCCTGTTCGGCCTTCCACTTGACCTGGGCGGCGTGCAGGTCCACGGCGGACATCTGCGCGATTTCGGGGTTGGCCGCGGCGATCCGCCAGGCGAGCCGGGCCGAGGCCAGGGCGTCGGCGGCGGCCCCGTGCGCCTCCTCCCGGGCCAGGGGGACCTCGTAGTGGGCGCAGACGTCGACCAGTTTGCGGGAGCCCCGGCGGAACGTGTCCACCCGTTTGTCCAGGACCAGCGGGTCCACCACCAGGGGCTGCGCGGCCAGGGGGGCGCCCGGGCGGTGGAGCGCGAGTTCGCGGTCCAGGAGGGTGAGGTCGTAGGGCGCGTTGTAGACCACCACGGGCAGCCCCTCAGCGGTGACGGCGTCCAGCGCCGCGGCGATCTCGGTGACCACGTCCGCGGCGGGACGGCCCTGGGCGCGGGCCTGTTCGGTGGTGATGCCGTGGATCTCGGCGGCCTCGGCCGGGATCTCGATCCCGGGGTCGGCGAACCAGGTGGCGACCTCCTTGGTCCCGCGAGCGGGGTCGATGCGCCACAGGGCCGCGGTGATGATCCGGTCGCTCTCCACGTCCAGGCCGGTGGTCTCGACGTCGAAGGCGGCCATGGGCAGGTGGTGCCAGGGAGTGTTCACATGATTCCTTGTGTGGTCGGTTCCGCGGGAGCGGACTCGGTGTACGCGGATGTGACGGGTGGTGCCACGGTGGGGGGTGGGGTTGGAGTGGAAGGTGTGGCGGTGAGGGCGGTGACACAGGCTCGGACCGCCGGGGTTTCGGCGTCCGCGCGCCACACCGCTCTGATGGTCCTGCGGATCAGCGGGTCGGTGGGCACGAACCGGACCCCTTCGGGGGCGGTGCGTCGGCCGAGGTCCGGGACCAGCGCCACGGCGAGGCCGGAGGCCACCAGCTCCAGTTGGGAGGGGATCTCGGCGAGCCTGTACCTGATGTCGGGTTCCACGCCCCGGGCGCGCAGGGCCTGGAGGATCGCCTCGTAGGGTTCGGTGCCCGCGGGGCAGCTCGCCCAGGGCAGACCGACCGGGTCGCCCGTGGCGGTCCCGCCGAGCTCGGCGATGCGCACGCTCTCCCGTGCGCCGAGGGGATGGCCGGGGGGCAGTGCCAGGCACACCCGCTCGTCCAGGAGTTCCACCGTCCGGACCCCGGCGGGTAGCGCGACCGGGCGGCTGGACCAGCTCTCGGCCAGGACCAGGTCCAGTTCCCCGCGCAGGAGCGGCGGTAGCAGCGAGACGACCTCCCCGTCGCGCACGGTGGGGGTCAGCCGCGGGTGCGCGGCCAACAGGACGGACAGCGCCCCCGGGAGCAGGGTGCGCACAGCGCTGCCCACACCGCCCAGGCGCAGCGGCCCGAGGATCTGGCGGTCGAGGTCGGCGAGGTCCGCCTGCGCCTCCGTGACCTGGGCGAGTACCCGGTCGGCGTGCCCGACGAGGACACGGCCCGCATGGGTGAGCCGCACGGTGCGGCCCGCCGGCTCGAGCAGGCGCTGACCCGCCTCCCGTTCCAGCTTGGTGAGTTGCTGGGACATCCCCGAGGGGGTCACGTGCAGGGCTCTCGCCGCGCGTGCGATGGAGCCGTGGGTCCGCACGGCGGCCAACGCCCTCAGTCGTTCGATGCTGAACACATAAGCAACAGTACCGATTACCGACGACAAAACATCGCTTTTGTTTCCTGGTCGTGGCCGTCAGGCTGGGTCGTGCACCTGGCGGGCGGACGCGGAGGGGACGGGGCCATGGCGGGTACGGACACGGAGCGCACGCCCCGGGAGGGCTCGGTACTGGACCGGGCCGACCCCGTCGTCCTGGCGGTGGCCGGTGCCGGTTGCACCTCGGCCACGGGTGTGTTCGTCAAACTCTCCGGGGCCAACACGGGCACCGCGGCCTTCCTGAGATGCGCGTTGGCACTGTTCGTGCTGGCCCCCATGGCCGTGGCCGAACTCCGCCGGGTCGGCCCGCGGGCGCTGTGGCTGGTGGGCCTGGACGCCGCGGCGGGGCTGCTGCTGGGTGTGGACTACGTGTTCTGGGTGGCGAGCATCCAGCACGTGGGCGCGGGGATGGCGACCGTGCTGCTCAACGTCCAGGTGGTGGTCTTCCCCCTGCTCGCGTGGGTGTTCCTGGGCGACCGGGCGCCGCTGAGGTTCGTGGTCGCGGTGCCGGTGATGCTGGCCGGTCTCGTCCTGGCCGCCGGGGTGGCCGACTCGGGCGGTGCCGCGGGCCCGGACTCCGGGGGCGGCCCGTGGCTCGGGCTGGCCTACGGCTGTGCGGCGGGGGCGGCCTACGCGGGATACCTCTTCCTGTCCCGGCTCGGCGGCGGCCGAGGGCACACGGTGACCCCGGTGTGCGTCTCCACGTCGACCGCGGCGGTGGCGGCCGGTGCGCTGGGCGCGCTGTGGAGCGGAATCGACCTGGCCTCCCAGGACTCGCGGGCATGGCTGTGGCTGGCGCTGTTGGCACTGACCGGGCAGGTGCTGACCTGGCTGCTGATCGGTTCGGCCCTGCCCCGGCTGACCGCGAGCACCGGCGCGGCGGTCCTGGTGCTGCCTCCGGTCCTGGCGGTGGCGATGGGCGCCGTCTTCCTGGGTGAACGGGCGACCCCCGGCCAACTGGGGGGTTGTGCACTGGTGGTGTCCGCGATCTGGCTGTCCCAGAGCGGGGGCCGCCCGTCGGCCTGGCCGGGGCGGCGTGGGGAGCACTCCAGGAGAGAGTGATAGTTGTGTGTGCACTAGTTGCACGCGCTTTCTACATGCGCAAGCTAGGATGATCTGCGAGCAGTCACGAGGAGGTGGGACGGCCATGGGGATCACCGACGACGCCGTGGAGATCCGCGCGCACGGATGGCGCACGCTCGCCGCCGTCCACGGACTGGTCGAGACCGCACTGGAGCGCGCCCTGAAGTCGGAGCACGGGGTCTCCGTGGTGGAGTACACCGTCATGGACGCCCTGAACCGGCAGGACGGCTGGCACATGCGGATGCGCCAGCTCGCCCGCGCCGCGGCGCTGTCCAACAGCGCCACCACCCGCCTGGTCACCCGACTGGAGGACCGGGGCCTGCTCACCCGGGTCCTGTGCGCAGACGACCGGCGCGGCATCTACACCGAGCTCACCCCCGCCGGGACGGAACTCCTCGCCCGGGCACGCCCCACCCACGACGCGGTGCTGCGCCTGGCCCTGGACGAGGCCGCCCGGACCCCCGAACTCGCTCCGCTGGTGGGTGCCCTGCGCGGCCTCTCCCCGGAACCGGAGCCCGCCGGGGAACCGGCCCCGGACCCGGCCGGGGGCTGACCGGCCGCGGTCCTGGTGGCCGCACGGGCCCTCCGTTAGCGTCGGTGCATGAAGTTCCTGGTACGCGAACGCGTTTTCGACATCGGCGACGACTCCTGGGTGACCGACGAACACGGCACCAAGGTCTTCCGGGTGGACGGCAAGGCGCTGCGGATGCGCACCACCTTCGAACTCAAGGATCCGGGGGGCGAGGTCCTCACGGTGATCCGCAGGAAACTCTTCAGGGTCCGCGACCAGATGCGTGTCGAGCAGGGCGGCAGGACCGTCGCGACCGTGCGCAAGCGGCTCTTCGATCCCGTCCGGGACAAGCTCGGCGTGGAGCTCGAGAACGGCCCGGGCTGGGAGGTCGTCGGGAGCTTCCTCGACAGGGAGTACTCGATCAGCGACGGTGAGGGCACCGTCGCGGTCGTCTCCCGCAAGTGGTTCCGGATGCGCGACACCTACGCGGTGGACGTGAACACCCACCGTCAGGATCCCGGCGGCGACCCCGCCCTGGTGGTCAGCGTCGCGGTGGCCGTGGACGCCCTCACCGGAGAGGACGGGGGCGACTGACGGCCGTGCGGCTCAGTGGCCGGTGGCGCCGTCGATGCTCTCCCTCAGCAGGTCGGCGTGGCCGTTGTGCCGGGCGTACTCGGCGATGAGTTTCACCAGCACGGCCCGCAGTTCGACGGGTTCACCGGAACGCTCCTCCGTCCCCGCCTCGTCCAGCGAGCCGGCCGCCGCGACGATCTCCCGGGACCGTTCCACCTCCGCCCGCCAGACGGCGAAGGCCTCGGCGGGGTCGCCGTCCAGCCGGTCGAAGTCCTGGTCGGGGTCCTCGTCGGAGTAGTACAGCAGCGGAAGGTCCTCCCCCGCGAACTGGATGCGCAGCCACCAGCGCTCGACACCGGCCAGGTGCCGCACCAGCCCGTGCAGGCTGAGCGAGGAGGCGGCGACGGACCTCGCGGAGAGCTGTCCGGGTGTGAGTCCCCCGCACTTGGCCTCCAGGGTCCTGCGGTGCCAGTCGAGGTAGCCGCCGAGCACCTCGGCCTCGGTGCCGCCCCGGGGCGGCGCGGGGCGGTCCTCGGCGGGCCAGAGCTCGGAGAGGTTCTGCGGTGGGATCCGGTTCACGGTGCCAGTGTGCACCCGGGCACCGACAGAGGACCGCGGGAGCCGGGCCGGGTCAGCCCTCGGTTCCGGCGGGCTCGGCCGCCTCCTCCCGTGCCCTGCGGCGGGTGAGCAGGGCGCCCGCAGCGGCGGCCGTGAGGAACATCAGCACACCGTAGACGGCGGAGGGGATGGCGATCTCGGTGCTGTCGAGGACGGTCACCGCGATGGTGAGCGACAGGGTGGTGTTGTGCAGGCCGATCTCCATGCAGGAGGCGATGGCCTCGCCGCGCCCGGTCCCGACCAGTCGGGGCGCCCAGTAGCCGATGGTCAGGCTGACCAGGTTGAAGACGAGCACCATGAGGCCGACCGAGACGATGTACCCCGGCAGGTTGGCCCACTCGGCTGCGAGGGCGCCGACGATGACCGCGACGAGCACGAGAACGGATCCGAGCTTGACCGGCCTCTCCATGCGTTCGGCGAAGGACGTCATCCTCGCCCGGACGAACATGCCGACGGCCACGGGCACGAGGATGACCGCGAAGACCTGGACCATCTTGTCGGTCTGCAGGCCGATGGACCCGCCCTCGGTGAAGTAGCCCAGCGAGAACCCGGTGATCAGGGGCAGGGTCACCATGGCGGTGAGCGAGTTGATCGCGGTCAGCGAGATGTTGAGCGCGACGTTGCCCCTGAACAGGTAGCTGTACAGGCTCGCGGTGGTGCCGCCCGGGGAGGCGGCCATCAGCATCATGCCCACCGCCAGCAGCGGGGAGAGGTCGAGGTACCTGACGAAGACCAGGACCAGGCCGAAGCAGAAGGCCGGCAGCAGGATGATCTGGCAGCCCAGGATCAGGACGATGGTCCAGGGCATGGAGAGCAGTCGGGTGAAGTCCTTGACGGTCAGGGACAGGCCGAGACCGAACATGATGATGCCGAGGGCGATCGGGAGGCCGATCGTCGTGAGGGCGGAGTCCATGGGGCACCTTGGGGGAAGGGCCGCCGGAGGCGGCGCGGACGGCCGGGCAGGCGCGGACCGCGTTCGGTGCACGGTGCCGACGTGGGGGTGGCCGCGGCGCCCGGAGCGCATCCCGGCGGGGTTCCGGGAAGCGCACGGAATCGCGCCGTTCCGTGATCTGCGCCACAGTTACCCGTAGGTAGAAAATAGTGGCACGTGCCACGACCTGTGGCAAGGGCGGGCTCCCCGGCTGCCCCGGTCCGTGCCCCGAGCACCCTCAGGCCGCGGGCCAGGAACTTCCGGTCATGTCGTAGGCCAGGTGGAACCACACCTTGCGGATGCTCGGGTGGCCGTTGTCCCCCCATGTGGTGGCGAAGCTGTCGATCAGCGCCAGACCGCGCCCGTCCTCGGCGGTCAGGCGCTCCTCTGGGGGCGAAGCGAACAACTGGCCGCCCTCGCCCTTGAGGGCGTTCACGGGGGTCCCCTGGTCGCGGCAGGTGACGGTCAGCCCGTTCGGCCCCCGGTCCACCCGGAGCACGAAGGTCCGGCCCGGCTCCCCCGAGCGGCTGTGCCGGATCGCGTTGGTGGCGAGCTCCGCCCCGAGCAGGGTGAGGACGTACTGGTAGTCGGAGTCACGTCCGGCCGCGCAGGTCTCCAGGAAGGCGCGGACCAGCGGCACGCTGACCGGTTCGCCGGCGAACTCCCAGCGGCGTTTGGTGAACGGGACCGGCGCCCGGCCGTTGAAGTAGTGCCGGTACTCGTCCGGGACCCTCTCGAGGACGGTGTCCCCGGTCCTGGTGAGGGCGGGCACGGCAACGAGCGTGGGCATGGCTGGCTCCTTCGGCGGGGCGGCTCAGTGGGCGGGCGAGCCGGAAACGGGGGCGGCTGCGGGAGTGTCCGGGGGACGAGAGGGCTCGAACCGGTATGACCTTACGCGATGACATCGTCGCGGAACAGGGGAGGCCGGTGTGGCGAGTTCCCCGAATCAACCGTGCGTCCTCCGTCTCACGCACCGTGCGGCCCCGCCCCGGGGGGCCGGCCACGCGCCTTCCCCGGCCCTTAGCCGACCGCGGCCAGCGCCTCCTTCGCCGCAGCCTCCGCCAGGTCCCGGTCCGTGTCGACCAGGGCGATCCGAGTCCGCCGTTCCAGCAGGTCGGCAACGTTCAGCGCGCCCTCGTGACGCACCCCGAAACGCAGTTCCGCGGGGGTGATGCCGCAGACGACAGGGGTGAGCAGGGCGGGGTCCCCCCCGGCTTCGGCGACCACGTCGACCGCCTCGGCCCCGTACCTGGCCACCAGGCGGCGGGGCGCGTCCAGTGCGTCGAGCTCCCCGTGCGGGGCCGCGCCCACCAGCGGCACCTCACGGGTGCGGCAGGGCCCCGCGGCCAGCCGGCGCGCCCGGACCAACGCGTCCACGGCCTCCTCCGCCATGGCCCGGTACGTGGTGAGCTTGCCGCCGACCACGGTCACCGTGCCGTTGGGGGCGACCGACACGGAGTGTTCGCGGGAGAGGTCGGCGCTCGTGCCGTCGCCGTGCAGCAGCGGCCGCAGACCCGCGAAGGAACCGATGACGTCCTTTCTGGTCAGCTCGGTGGCCAGGGCCCGGTTGAACTGTTCGAGAAGGAAGTCGACGTCCTGCTGCGGCACCCGGGGGACCCGTTCGGCGGGGCCGTCCACGGGTTCGTCGGTGAGCCCGGCGAAGACCCGGCCGTCAGGCTGGGGGAGGGCGAACACGAACCGGCTCACGCTGCCGTCCAGCGGAACCGTCAGCGCGGCCCCGGGGTTGCCGAGCGCCGCCCCGTCCAGGACCAGGTGGGTGCCGCGGCTGGGGCTCAGCCGGATCCGGGGGTCGAGTGCGTCGGCGTGGACCCCGGTCGCGTTGACCACGGCGCGCGGGCGCACCGGGAGGAGCCGGCCGTCGGTCTCGTCGCGCAGGACGGCCCCGTCGGCGCTGATGCTGTCGGCGGAGCAGCGGGTGATGATCCGGGCGCCCTCGCGGGCCGCGGTGCGGGCGATCCCCACGACCAGGCGGGCGTCGTCGACGAGCTGGCCGTCGAAGGACAGGATGCCGCCGAGCAGCCCCTCGGTCCGGACCGCGGGCAGCAGGCGCCTGGTCTGGCGGGCGTTGAGGATCCGGGGTCCGGGGAGCACGTTGGCGGGGGTTCCGGACAGGATCCTCAGGAGGTCGCCCATACCCGTCCCCGCGCGGACGAAGAGGGCCCGGGCCAGGCCGGTGCCCCGGTGGACGGGGATCACCATGGGCATGGGACGGACCAGGTGGGGCGCGGTGACGCGCATGAGGACGTCGCGTTCGCGGGCGCTCTCGTAGGCGATGCCGACCTGTCCCTTGGCGAGGTAGCGCAGCCCGCCGTGGACCAGCTTCGAGCTCCAGCGGCTGGTCCCGAAGGCCAGGTCCTCGCGTTCGACGAGCACGGTGGAGAGGCCGCGCGAGGCGGTGTCCAGGGCCACTCCGGCCCCGGTGACGCCCCCGCCGACCACCAGGACGTCCACCTCGGGACGTGCCTCCAGGTCGGCGAGGTCGGCGGCCCTGCGGGCGGCGTTGAGGGACGTGGACCGGGTGTGCTGACGCATCGGGGCGTCCTTTCCGGGGGATGGTGGTTCGGTTCCGCGCGGATCCGGGAGGGCGGTGGCCGGGCCGGTGCGGTCAGGGGCTCAGGTATCCGTCGAGCAGCGCGGACAGTTCGTCGACCAGCCCGTCCTGGTCGAGCACCTCCGTGAACAGGCGCCGGGAGGTCACGGTGTTCTGCACGGTGACCATGAACAGGTGGGCCAGGACACCGGGATCGCCCTCGCGGACGGAACCGTCGGCCTGGCCTTCGGCGAGGGCCGGTTCGAGCAGTTCGAGTGCGGCCCGGTGGCTGCTGCCCAGCCGGTGGAACGTGTAGGTGGCCAGGAGTTCGGGTTCGGTGTCGACGATCCGGCCGACCAGGGGGTGGGCGAGCATCGCGCGGGCGACCCCGGCGGCGTGCCGCACCAGCCGGGTCCGAACGGTCTCGGCCTTACTGCCCTGCTCGGCGGCCACCTCCTCGGCGATGAGGATGCGCCGGAGTTCACGGGTGAGCAGGTCGGCGACCAGGGCGGTCACGTCGGGCCAGCGCCGGTAGACGGTGGGGCGGCTGACCCCGGCGCGGCGGGCCACGTCGGTCAGGGTGGTGCGGCGTACCCCGAAGGCTTCGACGCAGGTGCGGGCCGCGTCGAGGATTTCGTCCTCTACGTTACGTTTTGACGCCATGTGTAAAACTGTAGGGCATGACCCACGATGCTCGCACTGAACACGCCCCTGCCGCCTCCGACGGCACCGCACCGGACATGAGCTGGTTCGCCTGGGGCGATCCCGCCGAGGCGAAGGAACTCGACCCCGGTACGCGCGAACTCGTCTCGCAGGTACTGCGGACCCGGACCGAGGACATGCCCCCGGTGGCCGAGGAGGACGTGGTCCTGTCCGGGTCCCGTCTGGACGAACGGCTCCGGGAGGTGTTCGCCGGGATCGTGGGGACACCGCAGGTGCGCACCGACGACACCGCCCGCCTGCTGCACAGCGGCGGCAAGAGCACCCCGGACCTGCTCGCCCGCCGAGCCGGGAAGGCGTCCCCCGCGCCCGACGCGGTTCTGTACCCGGCCGACCACGACCAGGTGGAGCGGGTCCTGGCGGTCTGCTCGGCCGAGCGGGTGGCCGTGGTGCCCTTCGGCGGCGGCACCAGCGTGGTGGGCGGGGTCTCCCCGGTCGACGGCGGCTTCCGGGCCGTGATCAGCCTCGACCTGCGCCGCCTGAACCGGCTGGTCTCGCTGGACGCCACCTCGCTGACGGCCGTCCTGGGCGCGGGCGTGCGCACCCCGCACGCCGAGGAGATGCTGGGCGAGCACGGGCTCACCCTCGGGCACATGCCGCAGAGCTACGAGTACGCGACCATCGGCGGGTACGCCGCCACCCGGTCCAGCGGTCAGGCCTCCGCCGGATACGGCCGCTTCGAGGACATGGTGGTGGGCCTGCGGGTCGCCACCCCGCGCGGCACCCTGGAGGCCGGTGGCCCGCCGGCCTCGGCCGCCGGGCCCGACCTGCGCCGGCTCCTGGTGGGTTCGGAGGGCACCCTGGGCGTGATCACCGAGGTGGCCGTGCGGGTGCGGCCCAGGCCGGAGCGGGTTCTGGACGAGGCCTGGTCCTTCCCCGACTACGCCACCGGGGTCGATGCGCTGCGCACTCTCGCGCAGTCGGACACCCGGCCCACCATGGCCCGGCTCTCCGACGAGACCGAGACCTTCGTGAACGCGGCCCTCGGCGGCCGTGAGGCCGTCCCCGGCTGCCAGGCGGTGCTGGGTTTCGAGGGGACGGACTCCGAGGTCGAGTCACGATCGGCGGTGGTGCGGCGGCTGCTGGAGGCCGCGGGGGGCACCCCGCTGGGCCCGGAACCCGTGGCGCACTGGCGCGAGACCCGCTTCCACGCGCCCTACCTGCGCGACACCCTGCTGTCCGCGGGCGTCCTCGCCGAGACCCTGGAGACCGCCGCCTCCTGGAGCGACCTGCTACCGCTGCACGCGGCGGTGGTGGGCGCGCTGACCGGCGCCCTGGACGACGACGAGAGCGGCGCCGTAGTCCAGTGCCACGTCTCGCACACCTACGCGACCGGCGCCTCGCTGTACTTCACCGTGGCCACGGGTGCGGGCGAGGACCCGGCCGGGCGCTGGGACCGCGCCAAGCGTGCGTCCTCGGACGCGATCGTCGCCAACGGCGGAACGATCACCCACCACCACGCCGTGGGCACCGACCACCGGCCGTGGATGACGGCCGAGCTGGGTCCGCTGGGCGCCGAGGTGCTGCGCGCGGTGAAGGCGGCGCTGGACCCGGAGGGCGTGCTCAACCCGGGCAAGCTCATTCCCGAAGCCTGAGCCCGTTTCCCGGCCGTGCCTACCTCTCGGCCACCCGCGGGAGCTGTTCGGCCACGGCCCCCAGCGCCGCCTCGGTCCTGTCGTAGATCTCCTCGATCTCCGGGCTCGACGAGGCTCCGGAGTAGTCGACGGTCAGGGCGAGGACCGCGTTCTCCTGCCGGGCGACACCCATACCGAACTGCGACATGTAGTCACCGCCGGGATCGACCGACCCGACGACGAGGCTCCGGTCCCCGATCGACGGTTCGTCCCACAGGATCTGGACCGTGCTGACGTCCGTGCCGAAGGAGTGCTCGGTGACCTCGCCGGGCGGGATCTCCTCGTCCTGGATCAGGTCGCCCCCGTCGCCCTCCATGTCGAAGGCGCGGTCCATGTCCGACTCCCGGTCCGACGCCTCGCGGTCGTACAACTGGACGTGGACGCCCAACTCCACCCCGTTCTCCGAACCCGAGCAGAACAGCATGCCGTGGAGGCCCTCCTCGGCGGCGCCCTCCCGGGTGAACTCACCGTCCAGGCTCGGGACCGTACCTTCGAAGACGTCGTTCAGGAGGTCGTCACCGACCACCTCCGAGCAGTCGTCGGGCAGTGCGAGGTAGTCACCGCCGGAGTTGACGTACACCAGGGTGCCGCCGATGACCGCCAGCACCACCGCCCCGACCGCGCCGCCGATGATCAACCCGGTCCTGCTCTTCCCGGGTGCGCCGGCTCCCGGGCCCTGCGGGCCGTGGCCGGGCGGGTACTGCCCCGGCGGCGGGTACTGCCCGGGAGGCGGACCCTGCGGCGGCATCCCCTGCTGCGGCTGACCAGGGTGCCCCGGGAAGGGCCCCTGCGGTACACGGCCGGGCGGCGGCCCCTGCGGCGGCGGGCCGGGCTGCCCCGGGAACTGGCCGGGCCGCCCCTGGGAGGGGTCCTGCGGGCCGTACGGGGGCGGGGGTTGTCCCATGGGGAGGTACCTCGTGGTGTGCGCTGTCGAAAAGGGCCATCCAGTTCTATCGGACACAAGCCGCACGAAGGCAGCGACAGTCCACTTCCGGTCACCCGGAGTCGCCGGGATCACACCGGAACCGAACCGGGAGCACGCCCCCGGACCCACAATGGGAAACGTGAAAGGAAGACTCCGCATCCACCTGGGTTCCGCCCCCGGTGTCGGAACCACCCACCACGCGCTGGCCGAGGCGCGCCGCCGGGCCGAACTCGGGGCCGACGTCGTGGTCGGCGCGGTGCACACCCACCGCCGGCTCCACACCTCGGAGCTCCTCGAAGGCCTGGAGACCCTCCCGCCGCACCCCTCCGGTTCGGTGGACACCGCCGCGGTGATCACCCGCGCACCCCAACTGGTCCTCGTCGACGACCTGGCCCGGCCCAACGGTCCCGGAGCCCCCAACCCCACCCGCTGGCAGGACGTGGAAGAGCTCCTCAACGCGGGGATCGACGTGCTGTCCACGGTGGGCGTCCACCACCTGGACTCCCTCTACGACGTCGTCCACCAGATCACCGGTGTGCGGCCCGAGTACACCGTCCCCGACCGGGTGGTGCGCGAGGCGGAGGAGATCGAACTCGTCGACGTCACCCCCCAGGAGCTGCGTCGCCGGATGGCCCGCGGCGACCTGCACCCCGCGGAGCGGGTGGACGCGGCGCTGGCCGACTTCTACCGCGAGGGCAACCTGGCGGCCCTGCGCGAACTCGCCCTGCTCTGGACCGCCGACCGGGTCGAGGAGGGGCTCGCCCGCTACCGGGGCGAACACGAGATCCGCAACACCTGGGAGGCACGGGAGCGTGTCGTGGTGGCGCTGACCGGGGGGCCCGAAGGCGAGACGCTGATCCGCCGCGCCGCCCGGGTCGCGGCCCGTTCCCGCAGCGGCCGTCCACAGCCGAGCCACCTGCTCGCGGTGCACGTGGTCCCGCCGAACGGAATCGGTGAACGGCCCACCGGTGAGCTGCTGCGGCAACGACGCCTGCTCGCCGAGCTGGGCGCCACCTACCACCAGGTGGTCGGGGCCGACGTGCCCTCGGCCCTGCTGGAGTTCGCACGCGGCGTCCACGCCACCCAGATCGTCCTCGGTTCCTCGCGCCGCCGCGCCTGGCAGTACGTGTTCGGGCCCGGGGTGGGCACGATCGTGGCGCGGGAGTCCGGTGACATCGACGTGCACATCGTCACGCACGAGGAGGTGGGCCGGGGCCGCTGGCCGCTACCCGCACCGGGCCGGGGCCTGAACGGGCACCGCAGGGTCTGGGGATGGGCGCTGGCGCTGATGGCCCCGCTCCTGCTCACCCTCGTGTTGGCGCTGCCGGTCTTCGACGGGGTCGGCCCGGCCTCGGATCCCCTGCTGTTGCTGCTCATCACGGTGGTCACCGCCGCAGTGGGGGGTCTGCGCCCGGCTCTGGCCTCGGCCCTGTGGAGCGCGGTCCTGCTCACGGTGCTGCTGTCGCCGCTGCACGGACGGCCCTCGGTGTCCCTGGACAACTTCCTGGCGATGGCGGTGTTCGTGCTGGTGGGGTCACTGGTGGCGGTGATGGTGGAGATGGCGGCCCGCCGCTCGGCGCAGGCGGCGCGCGGCCGGGCCGAGGCGGACGCGATCACCCTGTTGGCGGCGAGTGTGCTGTCCGGGAACGAACCGCTCCAGGCGCTGCTGCGGCGGATCCGGGAGACCTTCGGGCAGCGGTCGGCGACCCTGCTGGAGCGGTTGGACGACGGCCGCTGGCACGCGGTGCACAGTGTGGGCGCCCCGGCCTGTGAGTCCCCGGAGGAGGCGGACGCCCTGGTGTCGGTCTCCGACACCGTGGCGCTGGGGTTGCGCGGCCGGGTGATGCCCGCCGCCGACCGGGGGGTGCTGGGCGCCTTCGCCACACACGTGGGCATCGCCCTGGAGCACAGGCGTCTGGCCTGGGACGCGGCCGAAGCGCGCGGTCAGGTGGCGGGCAACCGGATTCGCACGGCGCTGCTGGCTGCGGTCTCGCACGACCTGCGCACCCCGCTGACCTCCATCAAGGCGAGTGTGTCCAGCCTGCGGGCCACCGACATCGAACTCTCCGCGCAGGACCGCGCGGAGCTGTTGGAGACCGTCGAGGAGTCGGCGGACCGGCTGAACCGGCTCATCGGGAACCTGTTGGACATGAGCAGGGTGCAGACCGACAGTGTGCGGCCCAAGCTCCGCGCGGTCGCGTTGGACGAGGTCCTCCCGGCGACCCTGCTGGGGGTGCCCGGCGACGCGGTCGTGGTGGACGTCCCGGAGGGCCTGCCGCGAGTGCGGGTGGACGCGGGCCTGCTGGACCGGGCCGTGGCCAACGTGGTCACCAACGCGGTGCGGTACAACCCCGACCCCCGGACACCGGTGCTGGTGGCGGCGAGCGCGCACGGCGAGAGCGTGCAGTTGCGGGTGGTGGACCGCGGACCGGGGGTCTCGGACGAGGCCAAGCAGCGGATGTTCGAGGCCTTCCAACGTCTGGGCGACGCCCCCCAGGGCACGGGGGTGGGTCTGGGGTTGGCCGTGGCGCGTGGTTTCGTTGAGGCGATGCACGGCACCCTCGCCCCCGAGGACACCCCCGGCGGCGGACTGACGATGGTGTTCACCCTGCGGGCGGTGGACAGCGGTGACGAAGAGGAGAGGCGGACCGATGCGGGTCCTGGTCGTTGACGACGACGTGCAGATCATCCGGGCGATGCGGATCAACCTCCGAGCACGCGGTTACGACGTGGACACCGCCGCGGACGGTGCGGGCGCGCTCAGGCTGGCCTCGGAGAACCACCCCCACGTGGTGCTGTTGGACCTGGGCCTGCCGGACATGGAGGGCGTCGAGGTCATCCAGCGACTGCGGGGCTGGTCCCAGGTGCCCATCCTGGTGCTGTCGGCCCGGCACTCCGCGGGTGAGAAGGTGCGGTGCCTCGACCTGGGCGCGGACGACTACGTCACCAAACCGTTCGGGATGGACGAACTGCTGGCGCGCATGCGGGCCGCCGAGCGCCGGGCCGTTCTGGTGGAGGAGGCCCCGGTGGTGCGCACCGGGTCCTTCGACGTGGACCTGGGGGCCAAGCGGGTGCTGCGCGACGGCGAGGAGGTGCGGCTCACCCCCACCGAGTGGCACATCCTGGAGCTCCTGGCCCGCAACGCCGGGCAGTTGGTCAGCCAGCGGCAGCTGCTGCACGACGTGTGGGGGCCCAGCTACCAGAACGAGACCAACTACCTGCGGGTGTACCTGGCCCAACTGCGCCGCAAGCTCGAACCGGACCCGGCCCACCCGCGCTACCTGATCACCGAGGCCGGTCGCGGCTACCGCTTCGAACGCGAGGGCTGAGCGATCCCGATGGACGACGACGCACCGAACGGCGGGGTGGAGAACGGCGGCGTCCACGTGGGCAACGCGGGTGAGGACTCGGCTCTGGACCGGGGGTGGCTGCTCGGCCACTTCAAGGATCCCGCCGACCCCCGCCACAGCGAGGACGTCGAGATCAAGTGGGGCGTGCACCCGGCGGGCGACGAGCGGACCGCCTGGGTGGTGGCGGAGGAGCGCACCGCACTGCTGGTGCTGATCAGCGGACGGTTCCGGGTGGGGCTCCCGGGCCGGAGCGTGATACTGGAACAGCAGGGCGACTACGTGGTGTGGGGACGGGGGGGTCGGCCACTCCTGGCGCGCCGAGGAGGAGTCGGTGGTGCTGACCGTCCGCTGGCCCTCGGTCCCGGGCTACCGGGTGCCGGGGTGACCTCGGAGCGTTCCCGAGGACGCCCCGGCACATCCTGCGGACCGGACCGTCAGGTCGGCGCCCCGCACAGGTCCATCATCAGGTCGAACTCCACGGAGTCGGTCTGTCCCCGGTTGACCTTGGCAACCGCGAAGCAGGGGGCGAAGGCCCGCACCCACTCCATCATCCGGTCGCCGTCCACCGCCATCACGTCGGAGAGCACACCCACGCGGCGCTCCACCTCGGCGATGCTCTCGGCCTTCCACACGGCCCAGTCGACCGCGTCCGCGGCGCTGTCACCCAGGCAGGCGCGCGGGTCGAGGACGACGAGTCCGCGTGCGCCGCCGTCGATGACGTTGCCCGGGTGCAGGTCCCCGTGCAGCGGGACGACATCGACCGTCCCGTGGGCCAGGTCCCTGGCGGAGGCGGCGCCCCGGTGCATCAGCGCGGCCGGAACGATGTCGGCGGCCGGCCCCTCGTCGCGTTCCCTTCCGCACACCTCGAACACGTACTGCACGCGCGCGGAGAGCGGACGCAGCTCCATCCGCTCGGCGGGGCTGACCCGGACCGCGTGCAGTTGGGCGATGAGACCTCCGATGGTCTCCATCGGGGGGACCGCACCCGTGCGCGCGACCGTCTCGCCCTCGATCCGCTCCATCAGGATCGCTCCGCGCTCGGCGTCCACGCCCCACACGTCGGGGACGCGCGCGGAGGACTTCCACATCCGCAGGAGCCCTGCTTCCGAGGTGGCGAGTCCGCTGTCCGGGGAGATCTTCAGGACTCCCTCACTGCCGTCGGCGCAACGGACGTAGATGACGACGGAAGTACGACCGTGCGGGGCGGGGCCCTCGACGGTCAGCCCCCACTCGGCGGCGAGCTTCTCGACGATCGCGGGCAGTTCGGTGAGCCATGCGGCGACATGGGCTCCGAAGCGCCGTTCGAGACGGCGGCGCTGTCGGCCATCGACGAACTGCGCTGTGACGTCGTTCATACATCCACCTTAGGTTCGCTCGCGTCGACGACCGCCGGAGCCCGGCCCCGTCTCGCGTCCACGGACGGGGAGGTCCGCGGAGGACGAGCGCCTTCGGGGCCCGAACCGGCCTCGGGAGGAGCTCCGCACCGGGCTGACACGCACGAACTTCGTGAAGGGGCCGCGCCCGCACCGTCTCCGCACCACTCGGGTGTCGACACGTCGGCGGGTACCGCGCTGCGGGTGTGGGGAGTTCCCACCCATGGGGCTCCTACCCACCCGCGTGGCCCGGGTAACGATGTCGTGGCTGTTCTCAGCGGCGTTATCACCTCGGGTACCGGTGCGCGTACGTCAGGTGAGCCTCCTCTTGGCCGCCCGGTGCTGGGCCAGGAGCGTGTCCACGACCAGCTCGGAGGGCCACAGCGGGGCCGTGATGGCGGTGGCTTCGAGCCCGCGCAACAAGTCGAAGTCGGGGCCGTCGACCAGCCTCCAGGCGGCCACCGCGACCCGGTCGCGACCGTCGCGGCGCAGTCGGTCGACCGCGTCGAACACGGAGGGCGCCCAGGTGCGCAGGTATCCGACCTGGACCGGCGAGGAGAGCCTGCGGCTGAGCATCCGGGCCACGTCCATGACCACCTGGCGCTCCTCCGCGCCGGTGGTCCCGTCGGCCGCGAGGACCACGCCGTCCTCGGTCCTCCATCCGGAGTCGGCGAGGCGACCCGCGAGGTCGGCGACGATGGAGGGGACCGCGCCCAGGGGCGAGGTGTGGCAGGAGTTCTCCAGTTGACCGAGGTCGAGCCGGGAGAGCAGGTGGGCGCTGGCGACGTCCCCTCCCGCGACGAAGGCGGGCACCACCACCTTGGGGCCGCGGACGGAGCGGATCGTGGCGCTGACCTCGGCGGGACTGCCGAAGGCTGCCGTCACGGGCGCCTCACCGCGTTCGGCCACCGCTTCCGCCAGCCCGCACAGGGCCTCGCGTCGGTGGGCGTCACGCGAATCATCGGCTACGAGGACCATCGTGGGGACCATGCACGGCTCCTTGGGTCGCTGTGAGTTCTACCGTCACCCGCCGAGCGTAAAGGGGCACAGTTTCAGGGGAGTGCCCTTGTGTTACGCGGATGAAAACAGCAGACAATGGCTTACTTGGTTATCACCTGGGGAAGCCTTGGTGAATCATAACAATCCATCAAGAACGGCCCCGTGTCCACTTCCCCCGGAGGTGTCGTGCGTCTCCGGACACCGCACGGAGAACGCGACCACCCCCCAGACACCACAGACAAAGAGCACTGACCTCGCATAACATACGAAGTCGGCACACGATCCCAGAAACTACCGACGAGTAGAACGTGCTGGACGCCACTTTTCCGATATCGAGCCCCGGAATCTCCCTAGAGAAATCCAACCCGGAAAACCGCGAATGCAAATGCACGAGCCAGGTGCACGTGCGAAGGAATGAGCATGGGCGCACCGCAGGAAAGGCGCATTGGGGACCGCGACCGCCGCACGGTCCGCCCGCGCCCGTGGACCGCGCGTCCCCTGCCACAGGGGCACTCTCGCTGTCAAGGGTGTGCACTCCCCCTCCCTGTCATAACCGCACACCACTTGACGTGGGGGGACAGGATGAGAGTCCGGCGTGATCACTTGCCATCATCCGACGCCCCGACCACACTTGGGAAACAACGGAGGGCCGCAGGGCCCCACCAGCACCTCGGCGCCAGTTCCGCCACGGGAGCGGGAGGGCCCCGCACAGCGCACCGGCGCGACCTCCGTTCGAACCGACCCGCAAGCCACCACCGAACCGCCCCAGACTGGAGTGAGCATGGCCGTCCACCCTCGGGTGCAGACGCTGACCCAGGCTTTCCTCGCCAACGCTGACCAGGAGGCCCCCGGACTGGTCCAGGGCCTCTACCTGACCGGTTCGATCGCTCTCGGCGACTTCCGTCCGCACACCAGCGACGTCGACTTCGTCGTCGTGACCGGCCGCCGCGTCGAGCGGGGCGACCTCGACACCCTGCGCCGGATCCACGCCCGGACCCGGCAGGAGGTCCCCCGCCCCCAGTTCAACGGCATCCACGTCACCTCGGAGGAGCTCAACCGGGACCCCGCCGACTGCGCCCCCGTCCCCTCCGTCGTCAACGGCAGGTTCCGCCACCGGGCCTCCGCCGACGTGAACCCGGCCAACTGGCACGTCCTGGCCGACCGCGGAGTCACCGTACGCGGACCGCACCCCGTGGAACTGGACGTGTGGGACGAGCCGGAGGGCCTGCGCACCTGGTCCCTGGGGTCGCTCGACGAACAGTGGCGGCGCTGGCGGGAGAAGGCCGGACGCCTGGTCACCCCGCGCGGCCTCGCCGTCCTCGGCTCCCTCGCCCCCTCGTGGAGCGTGCTGAGCGTCAGTCGCCTGCACTTCACGCTCAGAACCGGCGAGATCACCTCCAAGTCCGGTGCGGGCCTGTACGCCCTGCACGCCTTCCCCGAGCGCTGGCAGCGCATCGTCAACGAGTGCCTGCGCGTCCGCCGCGGGGTTCAGGCACCCTCCTTGTACGAGAGCGCCCTCGCCCGCCGCCGCGCCGCCCTGGACTACATCGAGATGCTCCTGGACGAGTCCCTGCGCCCCGGCCTGGCCACCTGAACCGCTCCGCCCCCGCGCTCCTCTACGCGGCCCGCTCCGCTGCGCTCCCCCGCCACAAGCCCGCCCACGCAACGGCTCCCGACCCTACGGCGGTGCGCCCGGCCTCTCCCGCTCCGTGCCCGGCGACTGCGGCCTGCAACTAACCTGGTCGCATGACCATGCGCCCCATCGTCCGCTTCGGCGATCCCGTCCTCGTGACCAGGACCGCACCCGTGACCACCTTCGACCAGCGCACGGAGAAGCTGGTCCGCGACCTCCTCGACACGGTGGACGCCCCCGGGCGCGCCGGTGTCGCCGCCACCCAGATCGGAGTGGGTTCGCGGGTGTTCAGCTACGCCGTCGAGGACCGGATCGGCTACGTGATCAACCCGGAGATCGTCGAGCTGTCGGCCGAACTCCAGGACTGCGACGAGGGCTGCCTGTCGATCCCCCGGCTCTGGTACCGGACCGAGCGCGCCGAGCGCGCCGTGGTCAGGGGCGTGGACCTGCGCAACGAACCGGTCACCGTCGAGGGGACCGGGCTGATGGCGCAGTGCCTCCAGCACGAGACCGACCACCTGGACGGCATGCTCTACATCGACCGGTTGGACGCCGAGAACCGCAAACGGGCCCTGCGTGACATCCGCCGCTCGGACTGGTTCCTGCCCGCGGACAAGCCCGCCCCGACCACCTCCGTGCGCCTGCCCAGTGCCTTCGGCGGCAACGGCTGATCCGAACGGCGTTCACGGGCCCGGGCGTCCGGCTTGGTCACTCGGCCCGGGTATCTTCTGGACAGACCCCCGCCATTCCCCCACAGCAACGCGAGTCGACTCACTGTGCACGTAACGCCAAGATCTCGTATGGTCTGCTGAGCAACTCCCCTCCCGTGACGGCCCAGCCCGTCCCCCCGGCGTAGCGGATGCTCTCAGACCGTCCACGGAGCAGACAATGACATCCACTCCTCGTAACGCCCCTCGCCACGGCCGGATAACGGCGTCCCTCGCCGCTCTCACGGCCCTGGCCCTCATCGGTCTGCCCGGTGCGGCCCATGCGGACCCGGACGACGACGTGGACATCGACGAACTGAACAAGCGTGCCGAGGAGCTGGAGGACACCTACGACGGCGAGCTGCTCCAGTACACCGAGATCAAGGACCGGGTGGAGGCCGCCAAGGCCGAGCTGGAGGACCTCGACGAACGCCTGGAGAACTCCCGCGGCGGGGTGTCGGCCATCGCGGCGGCCCGCTACAAGGGCGACGGCTTCGACCCGACCCTGCAGATCGTCTTCTCCAGCGAGCCCGAGGACATGTTCAACGACGCCGCGACCATGGAGTACCTCGGGGACAGCCAGGCCGAGCAGATCTCCGAACTCATCGATCTGCGCGACGAGCAGGCCGAGGTCACCGAGGAGCTCCAGGAGGAGCTGGGCGAGGCCTCCGACCTCGTCGAGGAGCTGGAGGAGCAGCGCGAGGAGGTCGAGGAGCGCATCAAGGAGTACGAGGCCGAGCAGATCCCCGAGACTCCCGGCAACGGCACGGTCCCCGACAGCTCACGCGGCAGCGGCTGGGAGCAGACCACGCCCCGCATGGCGGCCATCCGCGACGAGATCATCATGAAGTTCGGCGCGCCCTACCCGGTGAGCTGCTGGCGGCCGAGCGCACAGGACCACGGCACCGGCCGGGCCTGCGACTTCATGATGAGCGCCAACGGTGCCGCTCCCTCAGCGGCGAACAAGTCCCTCGGCCAGCAGATCTCCGACTACGGCACGGCCAACGCCGACCGGCTGGGCATCAAGTACATCATCTGGGAGCAGCAGATCTGGCAGTCGACGTCGCGCCAGTGGACGTGGATGAACGACCGCGGCGACCTGACCCAGAACCACTACGACCACGTGCACATCAGCTCGTACTGAGTCCGGTCCTCCCCTGCGCTCGGCGGCGCCGCAGGGCGAGCGGGAGGACGGCGGTCAGGGTGACGGCCACCGCCGCGAAGGCCGGGCCGTAACCCATGAGCTGGATGACCAGGCCGAGGCCGATCGCCCCGGCCCCGGTGCCCGCGTCGTAGCCGATGTTCCACACCGCGCTGGCCCGGCCGTACCCGGCCGGTCCGGCGCGGCCCAACATCACGGTGACGGTCTCGTTCTGCACGGCGCCGAAACCGAGCCCGAACAGCGCCGTCCCCGCCAGCACCAGCAGGGCGACGCCCGCGCCCGGCGCACCGTCTCCGTTGGCCCACAGTCCGGCGGTGAGCAGGCCCGCGCCCACGACCGCGGCGGCCATCCCGGGCAGGAGCAGGAGGGTGCGCCGGTACCGGTCGTACACGACCCCCGCGGTCCAGCGGCCGGTGACGAGTGTGAGCGCGTAAGCGGCCAGGAGGGCGCTGACCAGCCAGGCAGCCTGTTCGAGCGGAATCGCGAGAAAGGTGACGACCGCGCTGGCGGCCGAGGAGACCACCAGCATGATGACCAGTGGAGCGGCCAGGGCGGCCAGGAGCCGAAGTCCGCGAGGGGACTCCGGCCTCCCGTCCCCGCCCTGCTGGCCGGCGCCCGCGTCCGCGCCGCGCAGCGCCGCCCGGTTACGACCCCCGTCGGCGAACCAGATCCCGGAGGCCAGCACCGCCGCGAGCACACCGCAGATCCCGGTGAGCCAGAAGGCGGTACCGAAGCCGATGTTGAGCGCCAGCGCCACACCGCCGGGCAGGATGACGATCTGCGGCAGTCCGACGGCGAGGCCGTAGTAGCCGGTGGCCCGGCCGACCTGTTCCTTGGCGACCAGGCGGGCGGCGAGCGCCGTCCCGGCCACGGTGACCATCCCGAATCCCACTCCGCGTACCGCCGAGACCGCCACCAGCGGGCCGAGTTCGGTGGTGAGGGCGAACAGCGGCATGGGCAGGCCCATGACGAGGGAACCGACGGGGAACGTCCACCGGTAGCCGCCCGCGTGGTCCAGCAGCCAGGGCATGCCCAGCTGGGTGAGGACGGTGGTGAGCATGAACGCGGCGGTGGTGCCGCCCGCCCCGAACTCGCCCGCGCCGCCCCGGCTCGCCCACAGGGGCACGAGGGGCAGGACGGCGGCGAACCCGCACAGGCCGACCGCTGTGGCCATGATGAGCAGGGCGAAGCCCCGACCCCGCAGGCCGGGGAGGTCTGCCTCGGTGAACTCCGGGGCCCCGGTTCCGGTGGAGGAGGAGCGAGATCGGATCATCCGTCCTTTCTAGCCGAGTCACGGTGGGCTGTCGATGCGCCCCCGGACCCTCCGGCCCCGGTCCGGGCCGGCTACCGGGGCTGCTCCCGCGGGGGCAGCCGCTCACCGATCCACCGGCGCAGCCGGACCGTCAGCTCGGGGGTGACCGCCCGCTCCGCGTGGCCCATCCCGGGGATGATCCACAGCTCCTTGGGTTCGCGCGCGGCGTCGTGGATGGCGGTGGCGTGCGCCACCGGGAAGTAGCCGTCGGCGTCACCGTGCACGACCAGAAGCGGCGTGGGTGAGATCTCCCCCGCGACCTCACGGGGCTCGGCCGGGGTGGGGTTCCAGCGCTGGTCGGTGACGCGGACCTTGCGGAAGCGCTTCAGGAAGGCGCGGCCGAGCGTCCTACCGATTCCCAGGTGGAGCAGGCGCATCGCCCGGGTGCCCCGGTAGTACCAGCGGCTGGGCCCGCTCACGGACACCACCGCACAGGTTCCGCCGTAGATGGCGGCGTGCCGGACGGCGACCGCGGCACCCATCGAGAAACCCACCACGGCGATGTGCGTGTAGCCGAGTTCACGCAGACGGTTCACCACCGCTTCCAGGTCGTGGATCTCGGCGTTGCCGACGGTGCTGCGGCCACCGGAGCCGTGGTGGCCCCGGAAGTCGAAGGTCATCACGTCGCCGACGGGCAGCAGTTCCTCGGCGATGGCGCGTGTGTGCGGGCTCCGGTAGGTCCCGGTGAAACCGTTGGCGACAACCACCGCGGTGGTGCGGGCCCCGGCGCGGCGCAGCAGCACGGCGTCGATCCCCACCCCGTCCGAGGTGGTCAGCCAGAAACGGTTCTCCTCGGGCTGTGCGATGGAGTGGTCGATGGCGTCGGACACCACTCCATCGTGCACGATCAGTTCCGGTAGGGGACGCCCGGCCCCGGTGTGTCGCCTTCGGACCGGTGGTGCCGGGGATCGCCGGAACCGTACGCGGGCGGCGCCGGCGGGTACTGGCCCGAGGGCCCTGCGGGCGGCGCCGGCGGGTAGGGCCGCGGGGCCTGCTGTTGAGGAGCGGGCGTCCCGAAGGCCGGCGTCCCGAACGCGGGTGTGCCGGTGGACGGGGCCTGCTGGTACGGCGCGGATACCCCCGGCGGTTCCTCCCCGGGCCCGACCGCCTCGAACTCTCCGGTCCGGCCGTACCCCTGCTCATCGGACCCGTACCCGTCGTACCCGTACCCGTCGTCGTGGCGGTCGTCCTCGTAGGAGCCGTCGTCGTCATGGTCGTCGTGGTGGGCGGCGCCCTCCGGAGCCCGGTGTTCCGAGACGGGCGGGAAGGCCACCGAGCGCAGGTTCAGGGCCACGTGGACGAGGACCGGGACGACCAGGCTCCCCGTACCCAGGTAGAGGACGGTGAACAGGGTTCCGGAGAAGCCCGCGCTGAGCAGGCCCCACCAGCCCTGGTAGGCGTGGGCGGCGGAGAAGAGCAGGATCGACAGCACGGCTGCGGACCAGAGCGGGGCGCCCATGCTGGCGACGAGGGTGATGAACAGGCCCCGGTAGAGGAGTTCGCCGAACACGCCCCCGGTGACCGCCATACCCGCGGCCAGGCCCTGCTCCCTGCGGGTGCGCGGCAGCAGGAGGTACTGCTGGTGGCCGGGCTCGGGCAGGCTCGTCGGCCTGCCCGAGCCCCGGCGCCCCCGGTGACCGCTCGCGCGGCGTCCGCGGCGGCCCGACCGGCCCTGCCCGGCCTCGGTCCCCTTGGCCGCACCGCGTCCGGGCAGCCTGTCCAGGAAGGGGATGCGGTCCCTGGCGGGCAGGCCGTTGACCAGCACCCAGAACACGGCCAGTGCGAGGAGCCCGCCGGCTGCGGCGCCCACGACCGGAGCGAACGCGTCCGGGGTGCGCAGTCCCAGGTCGACCAGGTTCAGCTCGGGCGACAGCAGCAGGACCACGAGGACCAGCAGGCCCCACAGGACGTGGACAGCCATCGTGACGGCGTACAGCAGCCCGAGGGCGCGCTCGTCGCCGTCCCGGCGGTGGGACAGCCACGTGAACGCGCGGCGTCCGAGCAGGGGCTCGCCGAACGCCGCGAAGAACAGCAGCAGGACCGTCAGAAGGGTCCCGGCGAGACTGAATTGAGGAAGACTCTCCGACCATGGCACGGGCAACAGCCTAGAAGAACAAGTCGGTTCATAGGCACTCAGATGGTGCCCTCCGACGATGTCCGACCGATGACCTCTTGTGGTCGGGCCCGGGACAGGCGACCGTAGACAGTGTCACAGGTCACACTTTCGGTGGTCCTGGTCGACCACCGCTCGGACCCCGAAGGGCTGGGTAGCAGGGATGGTAGACCGAGCCGTAACCGTGCCCGGGGCCGACAGGCCCCAGAACATCCGCAACGTCGCGCTGGTCGGACCGACCGGTGCCGGAAAGACGACCCTGGTCGAGGCGCTGCTCCACGCCGCCGGGGAGATCAAACGCCCCGGCAGCGTGGAGGAGGGCACCACCGTCAGCGACCACGACGAGGTCGAGATCCGCCAGAGGCGATCCGTGCACCTGACCGTCAACCCGGTCATGGTCGGCGACGTCAAGGTCAACCTGCTGGACACCCCCGGTTACGCCGACTTCGTCGGGGCGATGCGCGCGGGGCTGCGCGGCGCCGACGCCGCCCTGTTCGTGGTCTCCGCCCTGGACGGGGTGGACGGACGCACCCGGATGCTGTGGGAGGAGTGCGCCGCCGTGGGGATGCCCCGCGCCGTGGCCGTCACCAAGGTCGACCACCCCCGGGCCGATTTCGACGAGGTGGTCGGACAGTGCCAGGAGGCCTTCGGACCCGGGGTGCACGCCGCCTACGTGCCCGCTGTGGAGGGGTCGGGCGACCAACGCGAACTGGTGGGGCTCTGGGGCCTGGTCTCGGAGCGCTACTACGACTACTCCGACGGGGGCGGGCCGGGAACCGCCCCTTCTTCGTGCCCGGCACCCGAGTGGCTGCGCGGACAGGCCGGGCCGCTGCGGGAGACCCTCATCGAGGAGGTCATCACCGAGAGCGAGGACGAGGCCCTCATGGACCGCTACATGGCGGGCGGCGAGCTCGACCCCGACCTGCTCATCGAGGACCTCAAGAAGGCGGTGGCCGCGGGCGGCTTCCACCCGGTGCTGGCGACCAGCCCGACCCGGGGCGTGGGCGTGCGTGAGCTGCTCCGCGAACTCCCGCTCTCCTGCCCGGACCCGACCCGGCGTCCGTTCCCTCCGGTGGCCCGGCCCGACGGGCGGCCCGTCGGGGGCCTGTCCTGCGATCCGGACGGGCCGCTGGTCGCCGAGGTCCTCAGCACCACCAGCGACCCCTACGTGGGCCGGATCAGCCTGGTGCGGGTCTTCTCCGGGACGCTGGCCCCCGACGCCGGCGTCCACCTGCACGGCCACGGGGTTCGCACGGGGCTGGGCAATGCCGAGGAACTCGACCGGACCGGCGAGGACGAGCGGTTGGGTTCGCTGTCGGTGCCGCTCGGCCGCCGGACCAGCCCGGTCGGTGAGGTGATCGCCGGAGATCTGTGCCTGGTGTCGAAGCTGCCCGCCGCACGGACCGGCGACACCCTGTCCGCGCCCGAACTCCCGCTCCGGGTGTCGCCCTGGCGGTTTCCCGACCCGATGCTGCCGGTGGCCGTCTCCGCGGCCTCCGCCTCCGACGAGGACAAGCTCTCCCACGCGGTCTCCCGAGTCGTCGCGGAGGACCCGTCACTGCGGGTCCGGGTCAACCCGGAGACCCACCAGATGGTCCTGTGGAGCCTGGGAGAGGCTCACCTGGACGCGGCGCTGGACCGCCTGGAGCACCGCTACGGGGTGCGGGTGCGGACCGAGGAGGTCAGGATCCCGCTGCGGGAGACCTTCACCGTCCCCGGCCAGGGGACGGGCCGCAACGTCAAGCAGAGCGGCGGACACGGCGAGTTCGGGGTGTGCCGGATCAGGGTGGAGCCGTTGGAGTCCGGGGCCGGCCTGGAGTTCGTCGACCGGGTCGTCGGCGGTGTGGTCCCCCGCCAGTACGTCCCCTCGGTGGAGAAGGGGATCCGTGCCCAGATGGCCGACGGAGTGGATGACGGGTACCCGCTGGTGGACCTGCGCGTCACCCTGTACGACGGCAGGGCGCACTCGGTGGACTCCTCCGACATGGCCTTCCAGAAGGCCGGTCGGCTCGCGCTGCGCGACGCCGCCTCAGCCTCGGAGCTGGCCGTCCTGGAGCCGGTGGACACCGTGGCCGTGGAGGTTGACGACGCCTTCCTGGGCGCGGTCCTGAGCGACCTCTCGGCCCGGCGCGGCCGGGTGGTGGGCACCGAGACGGTGGCGGGCGGCCGGATCGTGATCCGCGCGGAGGTGCCCGAACTGGAGATCGTGCGCTACGCCGTCGAACTGCGGTCCGTTTCGCACGGGACCGGGGTGTTCACCCGCGACTACCTGCGCCACGAGCGGCTGCCTGAACACGTGGGGCACCGGAGGGCCAGGGCCCGCGGCACGGCCTAGCTGTGCCTGGCTGTACTGACCATGGAGGTTGGTGAGACCCGCCCCGACCGCGGATATAGCGGTTCCGGAAGCAGCGGACAGCGCTCCCCGCCCCTCACAGGACCCGCCCCGGTCGGGTGCGGTCGGCCAGGGCCGCGAACCGGAAGGTGTTGACGGGGTGGCTGGACAGGAGGTTGACCAGCAGCACGAAGAAACCGGTGTCGGTGTGGGCGCGCGCGGCGATGTCGTCGAAGTCCACGGCCGGGTAGAGGTACTTGCCCGCGGCCAGTACGCGCATCCCCTGCACGCCCTCGGGGCAGAAGTCGTAGGCGTGGTTGTCGGCGGTGTACTCCTGGGCGCGTCCCAGTGTGCTGCCCACCCCCGGGATCACCTGGGCGATGGATATGCCGAACTGCCGCCAGAACGAGGTGTGTCCCGCGGCGATGTGGCCGACCTCGTGGCCGATGACGAACCGTAGGGCGTCGGGGTCGCCCAGTCGGCCGCCCACCTCGAACAGGTCGCTGTGGATGGCCACGTACCGGCGGAAACCGTGCCCGGAGGCGAAGGCGTTGATGACGCCGTTGCCCAGGACGATGTAGGCCTCCGGGGCCCGCCTCATCCCGAAGTGCGCGGCGGCTTCGGCGACCATCCGGTGCGCCTCCGGGAACTGGGCTTCGGTGATGCGCACCCCGTTGACCCGTTGGCGGGCGTAGAGCTGGCCGCGCACGAAGTAGACCAGCGCGGGGATGCTGAGGAGCAGCAGCGGCTCGTTGGGGTCGCCGGACAGGGCCCGGCTGACGGCGCCCACGACCGCCAGCACCGTGACGGCGACACAACCGACCAGAAGGGTGTTCTCCCGGCGGTGCCGCAGGGTGCGGCGCACGTGGGGGTCACCCCATTGGCACGGGACGACCCCCACGTTCGGTCAGAGCCGGTACTGGGAGTCGGGCAGGTCGTCGTCGGGGCCGGGGGGCGGCGGGGCGTTGTGCGCGCTGCCCGTGGGCGGAGGCCCACCGTAGGAGGGTCCCGCGGGCGGCCCGGGCGTCTCGTCCTCGTCCAGGATCGAGGCCATGTCCGCGGACAGGGTCGACTCCTCGGCCTTCTCACTGCGCCACTCGTCGCGAATTTCCTGGTCCTGTGCCCCCATCACCGAGTCCATGTCGGTGTCGTGGGTGGACTTGGCGGGGTCCTCCGGCCAGGAGGAAGCCAGGAACGCGCTGTCGTAGGCGTCGTTGGCCCTGTCCGAGAATCCCGGCTCCGAGGGGCGCGGACCGGTCAGGGGGTCCGAGAGCGGGTCGAACGGTGCGGGAGCCTCCGTCTGCGGCGGTGTGTCCAGCGGGCGGTCGGAACCGTCGAAACCGTCGAAGCTCGCACCCGGGTCGGTGTGACCGCGCGGGTCCGCGGTCCCGGCGGGTGCCGGGCCGGGGAAGGCGGAGCCCGTCGGGGCGGCGGAGGCCTGGTCCAGGGCGGAGGGCTGTGGGTTGTCGCTGCCCAGGTAGGAGAGGGCGGCGACGGTCAGCGCGGCGAGCCCCGCCCGCAGTGTGGGCTCGCGGTCGGGTGAGAAGAACGGCGAGTGGTTGCTCGGGACGTTGCCCATCTTCTCGTAGGGCGTGTCGCCGGGCGCCGACTCCCAGACGTCGTGCGGGGTGGCGCCGACGAACCAGAACACGTAGGGGATGGGCTGCGGGTCGTCGGGCAGACCGTAGCGGCAGAAGTCTTCGGTCGACGGGGACGGGTCCGGCAGGTGGATGACGTACTCGTCGCCGAAGTACGCGTGGTGGGCCGCGGCCACGTCGGCGGTGCTGGCGGGGTCGTTGTGGGTGACCCCGCTGCCCTGGAAGCGCTCGACCTGCGGTTCGCGGCCGGCGCCGGAGGCCGCGGCCTCGGCACGCACGACGCGTTCGATGGCCTGTTCCAGTTGGGCCGCGACGTTGTCGTTGAGGGCCCTGGTGTTGATCTCCAGGTACGCCTCGTCCGGGATGATGTTGGCCTTGGTGCCCGCCTGGATCCTGCCGACCGTGAGCACGGCCATCTCGCTCGGGCTGATCTCGCGCGAGACGACGCCCTGCAGCCGGGTGACGATGTTCGCGGCGATGAGCACCGGGTCGACGGTGGTGTGCGGCTGGGAGGCGTGGCCGCCCTCGCCGAAGATCCGCACCCGGTAGGAGCTGGAGGAGCCGAGGATGATCCCGGCCCGGTGGGAGATGAGTCCGGCGGGCTGCGGGCCCAGGTGCTGACCGAGGACGACGTCGGGACGGCCGAAGCGGTCGAACAGGCCGTCGTCGATCATCCGCTGGGCGCCGTCGAGGGTTTCCTCGCCCGGCTGGGCCACCACCATGACGGTTCCCGCCCACTCCTCGCGTGTCTCCGAGAGCAGGTCGGCGACCCCGACCAGGCACGCGGTGTGCGCGTCGTGGCCGCAGGCGTGCATGACGGGGACTTCGGCGCCGTCGGCGTCCAGGGCGCGCGCCGTGCTGGCGTAGGGCAGCCCGGTCTTCTCCTCCAGGGGGAGGGCGTCCATGTCCGCGCGGAGCATCACCGTGGGACCGGGGCCGTTGCGGAGGATACCGACCACGCCGGTGCCTCCGACGCCCTTGTGGACCTCGTAGCCGGTTCGGTTCAACCATTCCGCGACAACGCTGGCGGTGCGCTGTTCGGAGTGGGAGAGCTCCGGGTTCTTGTGCAGGTCGACGTAGACCCCCTCGACGAGCGGGAAGAGCTCGTCGAGGAGTCGCATGACCACGCTCCCGTGCTGGGCTGCACGGTTGGGATCCACCGCGTGCGGCACGGTTTCCACCGCCTTCTTCGTTCTCGACTGGCGGGCACTGAAAGGGCTGAAAGGGGGCAGCCGCCTGGGGCAGCCTATCGGCGCGACCGCAGACGGTTCACACCGCCGTGTTCGTGCGGGGGTGCCCCGCAGTGGGACCCGTGGGTTATGGTCTGAACACGGTAAGCCATCATCTGTCCCCTTCGGTGACCCGCGATCCCGCGCACGAACCGCTTCCCGGATCCGAGCGCACCTCGTGGACTTTCACCTGATTTGCGCGAACCACTGGCATACCACAGCATGTCTCAGTAATGTAACGGAACCGTGTTTGCCGAAGTGAGACGCTCGGCGCCCCCTCGCGCGCCACGCGGCACCGGATCCTCGGCCTGTCGGCCCCGCCCCGGTCAAACGGCCCCGCCCCCGCACGTGGGGGCCGCCGGACCGACGTCCAAGCCCCAGAAATCCGCGACCTCGGAGACCCCAGTGGCCTCATCCGCAACCAGTCAGGCGCCCCGTCCTCGGGATGACGGGCCCGGCGCGACCGCCCGGACCTCCGAAGGCCGGACCGAGGCGACAGCACAGCCGCCGGGTCGCGACGCCCGTCTGGACAACGCCAAGTTCATCCTCATCGCGCTGGTCGTCGTCGGTCACGCGATCCAACCGCTCACCGGCTACGGGCCCGCCGGTGCCCTCTACTACTGGATCTACTTCTTCCACATGCCCGCGTTCATCCTGATCAGCGGCTACCTGTCCCGGTCCTTCGACGCTTCGTCGAACCGGGTGGAGAAGCTGGTCCTGTCGCTGGGCGTGCCCTATCTCCTCTTCTGGACCGCGCACCAGAGCATCTACACGGTCCAGCGCGGCGGCCTGCCGGACACCCTGTCGGTACTCCAACCGACCTGGACCCTTTGGTTCCTGGTCGCCCTGTTCCTCTGGCGCCTGAGCGTGCCGGTGTGGCAGCGGCTCCGCTGGCCGGTGGCGATCGCGGTGGCCGTCTCCGTGTTCGGGGCCACCTCCTCCCTGGGGGAAATCCTCTCGATGGGACGCGTCGTCAGCTTCCTCCCCTTCTTCGTGCTGGGGCTGAGCCTGCGCCGCGAACACTTCGCCTGCCTGGACCGGTTGTGGGTCCGCCTCTGCTCGGTGCTGGTAATGGGCGTGACCGCGCTCCTGGCGGTACCGATCTCGGACCGCCTGAGCCGGGACTGGCTGTTCTGGCGGGCCAGCCTCACCGACCGTGACATCGACCCGCTGCTGCCGAGCATCGGCATCCGGCTGGCCTTCATGGGCCTGGCCCTGGTCATGACCATCGCGATGCTGGCGCTCACGCCGAAGCGGCGGACCTGGTACACGTCGCTGGGCTCCTACACCCTGTTCATATACCTGGGCCACTCGGTGTTCCTCCTCCTGTTGAAGAACACCCCCTGGTACGACGTGGTGTCCGGCCCGGTGGGCCTGTCCGTCACCGTGTCGTTGGCCCTGGCGCTGATCCTGCTGCTCTGTACCCCGTGGGTGCGCGCGGGCATGCGGTGGGCGGTCGAGCCGCAGGCGACCTGGTTCCTGCGCCAGGACGGGAAGGGTCTCGCCGGGAAGGGAACCGGCGCCAGCAGGCGGGCGGCGGCTGAGCGGGAGAAGAGTTCCGTCTAGGGGCCGAGGCCGGTCGGGCCCCGGGAGCACCACACGGGCACAGAGAACCTGGTGGCGCGGGGCCCGGAAACGCGAAGGGGGCGGTCCGCGCGACGCGGACCGCCCCCTGTCGGGACCGTGGACCGGGCCGGCGTGTCAGGGTCCGTCGCCCCCGGCGGGGCGCCGGGCCCCGGCGCCCCGGTCAGCTCAGCTTTCGCCGCCCGCCGCGGCCGGGGCCGCCGCGGCCAGTTCGCGACGGCGCACCTCGAAGCGGCGGGTCTCCTTCCACAGGCGCAGCACCAGCACCACCTCGAAGAAGGCCAGCGCGAGAACGGAGAAGACCGCCACCGGGATGACAAGGCTGTTCAGCGGGGTGAAGAAGGAGACCAGCACGGTCGCGGGCGCCAGCACGCACAGGAACATCTCGAACTCGATGCCGCTGAACAGGTGCGGGCGCACCCGGTGCCGGAGGAGGAAGTTCCGTACCCGCGGGTAGAGGCCCCTGGGCGCGGGGGCGTCCGCACCCGCCGGGGCGTCCGCCATCTCCTCGTCCTCGGGGTCGGCGTCGCCGGGCGCCTCGGCACGCAGTTGCTCGGTCTCACCCGAGGCCGCGGCGAGGGTCTGCTTCATGCTCTTGCGGGTCTTGGCGACCTGGGCCCCGTTGAGGTAGCGCAGCAGGTCGAAGAAGACCACCACGGGAGCGACGAGCAGATAGGCGGAGTTGTCCGTGACCAGCCACTGGCCGACCAGGAGGGCCATCACACAACCGAAGAAGCGGATGCGGTCGAAGACGAAGTCGACCCAGCTGCCGAAGACCGAACCGGTGCCCTTGAGCCGGGCGATCTTGCCGTCCATGCAGTCCAGGACGAAGCTCAGGTGGAACAGCAGCGCCCCGGCCAACAGCCACGCCCAACCGGTCGCCCCCGCCCAGACCGGCGCCGCGAAACAGATCGCGGACAGCAGCCCCAGCACACCGGCGCCCAGGGTGAGCTGGTTCGGTGTGATGCTGGTCCGGTTCGCCGTCCAGACCACCAGCCGACCCGCCAACGGGTCGACCAGGAAGACCGTCCACCAGGCGTCCTTGGCCTTGTAGGTCTCTTCCTTGACTTGCGCGAGAGTGAAACGCGACATGCGGGGTTCTCCTGGAGGGCCGGCGCCCCCGAACGCCGACGGCGCACGGTTGACGGTCACCGTTTCACGGCAGGGGCGAAGGCCGGGTCGGGGCGGGAATCGAGTCATCATGCCAGACGGAGGTACCTCCAACCTAATCGGTGACGGCATACTTGACTGGTAAGAGGGGGATCAACAGGGTGCCGCCCGTGCCTTACGCGGCGGAGTGGTCCACCCCCTTCGGTCTCGACCGAGGTAGAGCCATTGCGTTTTCTCAACGACCAGGTCCCCAGCCAGGACCTGACCTACAGCGACGTGTTCATGGTCCCGGGCCGCAGCGCCGTCGGCTCCCGGCTCAGCGTCGACCTGTCGTCTCCGGACGGCACCGGCACCACCGTGCCGCTGGTCGTAGCGAACATGACCGCGGTCGCGGGGCGCCGGATGGCCGAGACGATCGCCCGCCGCGGCGGCATCGCGGTCATCCCGCAGGACATCCCGATCGACGTCGTCGCCGACGTCGTCGCCTGGACCAAGCAGCGCGACCTGGTCTACGACACCGCCATCACCCTCAACCCGGCCAGCACCGTCGGTGAGGCGCTCAACCTGCTGCCCAAGCGTGCGCACAACGCGGTGATCGTCGTGGACGGGGACCGGCGCCCGGTCGGCGTGGTCACCGAGGCCGACTGCGCGGGAGTGGACCGCTTCTCGCAGTTGCACGACGTGATGTCCACCGAGCTGCTGACCATCCCCGAAGGCACCGAGCCGCAGGAGGCCTTCGGAACACTGCACGACTTCCGGCACCGGCTCGCCCCGGTCGTCGACGGCGAGGGCGCCCTGGTGGGTGTGCTGACCCGTACCGGCGCTCTGCGCTCAACGCTGTACAAGCCGGCCGTGGACTCCCGGAACCGGCTGCGCGTGGCCGCCGCCGTGGGCATCAACGGCGACGTGGTGGGCAAGGCCTCCGAGCTGTTGGCCGCCGGGGTGGACACCCTGGTGATCGACACCGCGCACGGCCACCAGGAGAAGATGATCTCGGCGGTCGAGAGGGTCCGCGCGCTCTCGCCGGACGTGCCGATTGTCGCGGGCAACATCGTGACCGCCCAGGGCACGCGCGACCTCATCGAGGCCGGGGCCGACATCGTCAAGGTCGGCGTGGGGCCGGGAGCGATGTGCACCACCCGGATGATGACCGCGGTGGGCCGTCCGCAGTTCTCCGCCGTTCTGGAGTGCGCGGCCGCCGCCCGTGAGCTGGGCGGGCACGTGTGGGCGGACGGCGGCGTGCGGCACCCGCGTGACGTCGCCCTGGCCCTGGCCGCGGGTGCGTCCAACGTGATGGTGGGTTCGTGGTTCGCGGGCACCTACGAGTCGCCCGGCGACGTCATGCGTGACGCCCAGGGCCGCCAGTACAAGGAGAGCTTCGGGATGGCCTCGGCCCGCGCGGTGCGGCTGCGCACCTCCGAGGACTCCCCGTTCGAGCGGGCCCGCAAGGCGCTGTTCGAGGAGGGCATCTCCACCGGCCGGATGTACCTGGACGCGGAGCGTCCCGGCGTCGAGGACCTGATCGACCAGATCATCGCCGGTGTGCGCAGCTCCATGACGTACGCGGGCGCCACGTCGCTGGCGGAGTTCCACGAGCGCGCCGTGGTCGGTGTGCAGAGCGCCGCCGGGTACAACGAGGGCCGTCCGGTGGAGAACGGCTGGTAGTCCGGACGCGGAGAGGGTGACGGGGAGGGGCCTTCGGTCCCCTCCCCGCTCCGTTCCCGGGGCCGCTACCCGTCGGCGGCGTGTTCCTTGCGGTACTGGCCGCAGAGCCGGTCCGCGTGCCGGATGGGTTCGGGGATCCGGTACTTGGGCGACAGCCGCAGGATGAGGTCGGCGGAGCCCGCCAGGTCCACGCGGTGGCCCACCGAGACGTAGACAGGTCTGGTCCTGGCCCGGGTGCGCAGGACCCGGCCGATGACCTCGGCCCCCTGGGCGGCGAGTGGCTCGGTGTCCTCGACGAGTTCTGAGCGGCCCGCGACCATGGGCTTCCACGAGCCGCGCTCCTCCCCGGGCATGGAGTTCCTCCCGTAGAGCACGGACTTGGCGGAGCCGATCACCGGTGCGTCGATGAGGACGCCGAGGTGGCTGGCGACCCCGAACCGGCGGGGGTGCGCCAGCCCGAAGCCGTCGCTGACGAAGACGTCGGGGGACACCGAGAGCCCTTCGATGGCCCTGAGGACCGGGGGCAGTTCCCGGAAGCCGAACAGGCCGGAGATGTAGGGGAAGGACGGGGTGTCGGCGATCAGGGAGGTGTCGACCACCTCCAGGGTGCGTGCGTCCAGGACCACGGCTGCCGCGGCGAGTTCCCTGTCCCCGACCCCGTAGCTGACGTCCAGCCCGGCGACGTAGCGCACCGAGTCCGGGTCGAGGGGTTCGGTGCGCACCCGGTCGGCCAGCAGGCGCTGCCGGGCCACGGCCTCCTTCGGGTCGTCCGGCCAGTTCTCCGCGTTGTCCAGGGCTTTGGCCGCCCGTTCCGCGATGTCGTCCACGTTCTCCCCCGTTACCCGTTCCGCGCGATCTCCGGTGCGGTGTCCAGCCGCAGTCTAGGACGGCCGGGGCGGGGGCGGCCGAAGGTCAGTGGGGGGCCGGTCCGGGCGCGTCGAAGACCTCGTGGTCGGCGGGCACGCCCACACCCGTCCAGGTGAACGGGATCCCGTGGGCGAGGCTGAGGTCGGGGTGGTCCATGAGGTGGAAGTGCAGGTGGGGCTCGCTGGAGTTGCCGGAGTTCCCGCACAGTCCGATCCGCTGCCCGGTGGTGACCCGGTCCCCCGCGGCTACCTCCGCCGAACCCCTCCTGAGGTGGGCGTACACGGCGTGGACGCCTTCGCCCAGGTCCAGGATCACGTGGTTGCCGACGATCCTGCGGGCACCGCCGAACATGCGGATGATCCCCTCGAACACCAGGTAGACCAGGGCCGGATAGGAGTTTCGGCTGAGGTGGTCGCGCTGGCTGTCCGAGACGGCCACGACCGTCGCGTCGGCGACGGCGTACAGGGGCTGACCGAAGGCGGGGAAGTCGCTGTTGGGCCGCATGGGCGGCCACCAGCCGGCGCCGGGACGTTCCCCGTCCGCGGGCTCGGCGACGACATCGATCGCGTACGCCTGGCCGAGTTCGCGTGTGCCGTGGCTGGGCACCCGGTCCGCGGGGCTGTTCAGGGCCGACCAGCGGCCGTGTACCGGCGGGGCGACCTCCACGGCTCCGGGTTCGCGTCCGGGCCGGGCCGCGTATCCGGCCGCCAGGGACGCCAGCCACACGCAGACCACCACCGGCGGAAGAAGGAACCACCAGGTCGGGACCGACACGAAGGCGTCGGTGACGATGAGGGCCAGGACCGCAGCCAGCCCCCACGCGAAGAGGTTCCGCAGCACCTTCGCGGTCCTGCGCATTCCCGGTCCGCCGCTGTCCACAGCCACCCACACCCTTCGGTCGCCACCTCTTCTTCATCAATTATTACGTAATTACGGAATGCCAGCAACAAGCCCCGCCCACCCCTGGGACTCCCCCTGGGACTCCGCGCTGTGCCGGAGCACACACACCCGAACGCCCGGGGCCACCGCCCCGGAGCAGTACCGTGGAGCCGTGAATTTGTACTGACCGGTCAGTTCAAAAATGGGAGGCCGCAAGGATGCGTCGGGCCACCGGAGCTCGCGTGCACGCCGAAGGCGTCACACTCACCACCCGGGAGGGCCCCGTCTACACGGGGGTCGACTTCACCGCCCGGCCGGGAACGCTCACCGTTCTCCAGGCCGACTCCGGGGGCGGGCGCAGCGCGCTGCTGCTCACCCTCTCCGGCCGGATGAAACCCACCGGGGGCACCCTGCACGTGGACGGCTACACCCTGCCCGAGCAGGCACGGAAGGTACGGCGGATCAGCTCACTCGGACTGATGGACGACGTCAACGCACTCGACGACCGCCTGCGGGTACGGGAGCACCTCTCCGAAGCCCGCCTACTGCGGGCACGGCCCGCCGCGCGCACCGTGGCCGACCAGGCCATGGCCGCGGCGGGGCTGGCCGAACTCGACCGCCAGACCCTGGTCAAGGAGCTTCCGATGCTGGATCGGCGGCGCCTCGGCGTGGCCCTCGCACTGGTCAGCGAACCGCGCCTGCTCGTGGTGGACAACGTTGACGGCGGCCTCGGCCCCGAGCACCAGGCCGACATGTGGCGGTCCCTGAAGGACCTCACCGACGAGGGACTGACCGTGATCGCCACCTGCGCCGACGCCCGACAACTCGATGCCGTGTCCGACGCCGACACCCAGGGCCCCCTCCGGATCCGGCAGGGCGAGACCGGCACGGAGGAGACCACCGCGGACGGGACCGGGACTGACGAGGCCGGAACACGGGGAGGTGAGCGCGGTGAACAGGCGTAGGAAACCCGAGGCGCCCGCCTACCGCCTCATGGCCGTCCCCAGGCTCGGCCTGCTCACCATGCGGTCCTTCCTTCGGTCGCCGCTGCCCACCGCGGCACTCGCGGCCCTCATGCTCATCCCCCTGCTCTACTCCGGGATGTACCTCTGGTCGTTCTGGGACCCCTTCGACCGGATGGAGCACCTGCCGGTCGCCCTCGTGAACGAGGACGACGGGGCCGAGGTCGACGGCGACGAGGTCAACGCCGGCGACGAGCTCACCGAGACCCTCCTGGACCGCGGCGACCTCGACTGGCACGACGTGGACGCCCGGACCGCCGCCGCGGGGCTCAGCGACGGTACGTACTACGTGACGCTGACCATCCCGGGCCACTTCAGCGAAGCCATCACCTCGCCCTCCCGCGACCGTGAGGACCCGGTCCCCGCACTGCTGGTCGCCAACTACAACGACTCCAACAGCTACATCGTGCGCCAGCTCGCCGGAAGCGCCTTCAAGGAGATCCGCGCGGCGGCGGCGGGCTCCGCCACCAGCGACTACCTGGACCAGATCTTCCTGGGCTTCAACGAGATCCACGGCAAGACGGAGGAGGCCTCGGAGGGAGCCGACCAGATCGCCGACGGCGCCGACGACGCCGAGGACAAGTCGGGGGACCTCGCCGAGGGCGTCGACGGCGCGTACGAGGGCGCCAGCTCGCTGAACAGCGGGATCAACGAGCTCCACGAGGGGTCCAAGACGATCGCCGACGGCGCCGCCACCGCCTCCGAGGGGGTGTCCGAGAAGGTCGACAGACTCGACGACGTGGCCGACGAGTGGCTGCCCCAACTGGAGGAGGACATCCCCGATATCCAGGAGCGCGCCGCCACGGCCGCGACGGTCTCCGCCGCGGTCTCCGAAGCCCTGGCGGAACTGCCCGACGAAATCGACGTCACCGCGCTGAGCGAGGTCGACGGACGCCTCGACGACTACCTGGCGGAACACCCGGAACTGGAACAGGAACAGCCCGAGCTGTACACCCTGCTGACCGACCTCCAGGAGTCCATGGACACCGCGCTGTCGGTGGCCGGGTTCGTCAACGACAACCGTCAGGAGATCAACGACACCGCCGCCGAGGCCGCCGACCTGAGTGAGAAGGCCGCCTCGCTGTCCGAGGACCTGCCCGACATGGTCGAGGACGCCGAGGCGGAACGGGAACAGGCCGACGAACTCGCCGAAGGACTGGCGGACCTGGCCGAGGGCTCCGGTGAGCTCCGCGACGGGCTCGCCGACGCCGCCGAGGGGTCGGGGGAGCTCGAAACCGGCCTGGGCACGATCAGCGACGGTGCGGGCGAATTCCACGAAGGGCTGGGCAGCCTGGCCTCGGGCTCCGACGAGCTCGCCGAGGGCCTGGCCGAGGGGACCGAGGAGATCCCCACCTACTCCGACGAGGGCCGTGTCAGCGCCGTCGACATGATGAGCGAGCCGGTCCGGTTGGACAGCGAGGTGGACAACGAGGTGCCCAACTACGGGACCGGATTCGCACCGTTCTTCGTGCCCCTGTCGCTGTGGGTCGGCGCCATGGTGGTGTTCATGGTGCTGCCCGCGCTGTCCAGCAGGGCGCTGGCCTCCTCCTCCGCCTCCTGGCGGGTCGCCCTGGCCGGACGGGTCGTCCCCCTGCTGCTCGGCTGGGCCCAGGTGGCGGTCATGATGGCCGTCCTGCACCTGGGGTTGGGGCTGGACACCCGGAACTGGCCGGCGCTCATCGGGTTCCTGCTGCTGACCTCGGCCGCCTTCACCGCGACCGTGCAGTACCTGAACGTGAAGTTCAACGCTGCGGGCAGGGTGGTCGCGCTGGCGCTGCTGGTACTCCAGCTCACGTCGGCGGGCGGCACCTACCCGATCGAGACGAGCCCGGCGTTCTTCCAGGCCATCGGCCCGTACCTGCCCCTGCACTGGGCGGTGACCGCCGTACGCCACCTGATCGGCGGAGGCGACACGGACCTGGTCTGGCAGGCCGTCGGGGTGATGTCGCTCTGGCTGGTGGTACCCCTGCTGCTCACCTGGCTGACCGTGGCCCGCAAACGGGTGTGGACGATGTCCACGCTCTACCCGGCGCTGAAGATCTGATGCCCGGGCGGGGCAGCGCGGACGCCGGGCGCACGGTGCTCGACGGCACGGCGCGGAACAGGCCGGGCCACCGACACCGGGGACCGGAACCCGTACACCGCGCGCGCCCCGCCCGACCAGTGCAGAATGGTGGAGATGAACGCGAGCACCCCCGAACCGGCGAAACCAGTCAGCGGCCGCCGCGAGGCCACACGACGCAAACTGTTCGAGGCGGCCGTCACGCTGATCTCCGAGCAGGGTTACGGAGCCACCACAGTTGACGAGATCGCCGAGCGGGCCGGGGTCGCCAAGGGCACCGTCTACTACAACTTCGGCGGCAAGAACGAGCTGTACGCGGCCCTGATGGAATGGGGCGTGACCCGGCTGGCCGACACCCTGAGGGAGGCCGTGCCCGCCGCCGGCCAGGACGTCGGACCCCGCGAGGCCCTGGCCGAGGTGCTGCGGTCCGGCGTCGTCTTCATCAGCGCCCACGAGGCGCTGGCCCGGCTGCTGATGGCCGAAGCCTGGCGCACCAACCAGTCCTGGTACGCGACCGTCCGCCAGATCCGCACCGAAGCGATCGGGGTGATCACCGGCCAGCTGGACGCCATGGTCGAACGCGGACTGACCCGACCGGACCTGGACACCTCCCTGGCCGGGTCCGCCCTGTTCGGCATGGTGGTGACAGTGGCCCTGGACTGGCGTACCCTCCAGCCGGAACGACCCGTCGAGGAGATCCACACCACCCTGGCGCACATGGCCGACGGACTCATCGGGTCCCCTGCCTCCCCGCAGTGACCCCCGCACGAAGAACCCGGAGAGAGGGCCCGCCATGGTCGACCTGTACCCGCTGCTCCCCCTGACCGCCGGCGTGGTCCTGCTGTGGATCGTCACCCGTGACACCCGCATGGAAGTACGCCTGGTCCGCAACGGCGTACGCGCCAAGGGCAGGGTGATCGGCTACCACGAGACCTCGATGGCCTCCCGGATGATCGTGCAGTTCCAGACCGAGGACGGCGAAGAGGTGCACGCCGAACACGAGAACACCGGCTGGATGGCCTCCCGGGCCGGTGAGATCGTCACCGTCTCCTACGACCCCGAACTGCCCGAACGGGCCCGCATCGTCTCCGGCCCCTGGCTGAGCCACTGGGTGCGCGCGATGTTCGGCGGTCTCGGCCTGGTGCTCCTCCTCACCGGCCTGCTCCTGGGGTATCTGCACTGGTCCGAATAGTTTCCGCCGTTTCTGTTCCGGGCCTGCGCCGTGCGGCCGCCGATGGCGGCCGTGGCGCCTCGAGCCGTGCCCGGGGTGCGCTCCACCGAGGATTACTGGTCCCTGATATCGGGATACGATGCCTGAGCGCACGGACCGCGACGCCCCCGGAGCGGTCTCGGCGCGTGTATCCGCAGTCAGAACGAACTGAGGGCCCTTTCCGTGTCCCTGCTCGAAGCGGTCGTCCTTGGCCTGGTCCAGGGTCTGACCGAATTCCTCCCGATCTCCTCCAGCGGGCACCTGCGCGTGGTGTCCGCCTTCTTCGGCTGGCCCGATCCCGGTGCTGCCTTCACGGCCGTCAGCCAGATCGGCACCGAACTCGCCGTGGTGATCTACTTCCGGCAGCGCATCTGGGCGATCCTGTCCACATGGACCAGGTCCCTGGCCAACCGCGATCTGCGCGGCGACATCAACGCCCGCATGGGCTGGTACGTCATCCTGGGCTCGATCCCCATCGTGGTGCTCGGCCTGCTCCTCGAGGACCAGATCGAGAGCGTCTTCCGTGACCTGCGCCTGGTCGCCCTGAACCTCATCATCTTCGGTGTGTTCCTGGGCCTCGCGGACCGGTACGCGCGCAAGCACCGCGACCTGGAGGAGCTCAACGTCCCCCGGGGCCTGGGCTTCGGCCTGTTCCAGGCGCTCGCGCTGATCCCCGGCGTCTCCCGCTCGGGCGGCACCATCACGGGCGGTATGCTGCTGGGCTTCAACCGCAAGGACGCCGCCGAGTACGCCTTCCTGCTCGCCCTGCCCGCGGTCTTCGGCTCGGGCGTGTACAAGCTCGCCGACATCGGCGGCGACGAGTACGCCGGCTGGGGCGCCACCATGGTGGGCACGGTCATCGCGGGCGTGATCGGCTTCGTGGTGATCGCCTGGCTGATGCGGTTCATCTCCACGCACAGCTTCATGCCCTTCGTCTACTACCGCGTGGGTCTGGGCATCGTCATCCTGGCGCTGGTGAGCTGGGGCGCGCTCGACCCCCAGGGCGGCGCGGAGTCCCAGCAGAGCCGCAGCGACATCGTCGTCACGGAGGAGACGCCCGGGCAGGAGCCGGAGGAGGACTCCGAGCCCGCCGCCGGGCCCTCCCCGGAGCCCGCCGAGGAACCGGAGCCGACACCGACACCGAGCGTCGACCCGGTGACCGGCTGGGAG
Source organism: Nocardiopsis terrae (assembly GCF_014651695.1). GTDB lineage: Bacteria > Actinomycetota > Actinomycetes > Streptosporangiales > Streptosporangiaceae > Nocardiopsis > Nocardiopsis terrae. The sequence goes on along the minus strand of NZ_BMXJ01000007.1, from coordinate 359,156 downwards.
ATCGACCCCGAGGTGGGTCTTCCGCGCAACCCCGAGACCGGCCTTTACCACGATCCGGAGCTGGGGATGGACGTGGACTACGACGTCTCGACCGGGCTGGCCACCAACCCGGTCACCGGCGAACAGTACGACCCCTCCCCCCTGGACTGACACCGGGACCGGTCACCCGCTCCCCCTTCTCCGCCGGGCCGTCTGCCCGGGGGAGGACCCCCGCGCAGAAACCAGAGCGTCCCTGGAACCGGGCCTGCCGTAACGGGACCGGCCCGTACGGGCTACGGCCGGGATCCCTGGCGCCGGGGCCCCGGACGGGACCCCGGCGGCTCAGAGGAGGGACGGGACCTCCGGCGGAGGGGCGTAGCGCACGAGGCGGCGGGGCAGGCCGCCGTCGAGGCTGGAGCGGGTACGGACCCGCAGGCGGCAGAGCAGGTCCGCCAGGCCCGCGCCGTCCGGGCGGACCACCGCGGTGCTGGCGTGCACTCCGACGACAGCCAGGGCGAACCAGGGGGACCCGAACGCGATCAGGACGGCCACCGGCACGGGCAGCAGCAGTGCGCGGGCGGTGACGCGGCGGCGGGCGGCCGGTCGGGGCACGGACCACTCGGTCAGGGCCAGGTGCACGGCGGTCCGGCCCAGGGTGCAGCGGTCACGGCGCAGCAGGGGCAGGAAGAGCCCGAAGAGGGCCGCCAGGCCCAGGAGGGTGCCGGTCAGGACTTCTTCCTCCGTCCCGGGACGGACCACACCGTAGGCGTGCAGCAGGGCGACCAGTGTGGCCGCGCCGAACCACCACAGCCCGAGGTCGATCAGGGCGCCGAGCATACGGCGGGTGAGGTCGGGGGCGACGCGGTCGGGGACCGCGACGGGCCAGGAGCGGTGCGGGCCGAACGGCCACAGCGGGGGTACCCACCGGGCGAGGGTCCAGCCCAGGAGGGTTCCGGCGACGCCGACCCCGGCGGTTTCGAAGGCGACGGTGTCGTAGGCGCACGGGTAGAGGCCGAGGATCCCGGTGGCGCGGACCGCGGTGACCGCGAGCGCTAGGGCGGCGCCCAGGGCCAGGGTGGTGAACAGGCCGCGGCGGAACCGGGACCGGGACAGCAGTCCGACCGGCAGGAAGAGCCCCAGCGCCGGAGCGGCCTCACGGAGCGACAGGGGCGGCGCGGGTTCGGGGTCTACGGGGCAGAGCCCGTCCGCTGAGGCGGGCAGGGGCCAGACGGCGTACACGGCCAGCCCGACCCCGGTGAGCAGGGCTGCGAGGGTGAGCTGCGCCGGCCAGCCGACCAGACGCCCGTAACGCCGGTGCTGTCCGCTCAGGTAGAACGCGGATCCGACGACCACCAACAGCGGTACGGCGGCTACCGCCACCTCGATGGCGGCCTGTCCGCCGCCGAACAGTTGCCCCATCGCCTCTACGTTCCCCCTGCTCGTTCCCGGGGCGCCAGGCTAGTACGGGCCGCTCCGGCGCGGGGCGGGAACGGGGATATCCGAGGGCCCCTCGAAGCGAACCAGAGATACGCATGTGACGTTTGTCCCATAAGGTACACACAAGCGTGGACACCCCTCGCACAGGCGTCATACCTGCTCTTGTGTGACCATTTCACAACTTCATGGCAGACTGCCTGAGTCCCCCGGATAATCCGCCGTTTCCCAGGCGAGATACGATCCCCAACGCCGAACCCCCCGTTTGTGGCTACTCTGCGGTAAGTCCGGCGTCGACCACCCCCACAAGGCACGGGCGCGGCCCGCAGGGTGGGCAGGGCTGCGCACGCGCGCGCCGGCCTCCCGAAGAAGGCCAGGCGACCACGGCCCCCGACGCCACCCGAGAAGACTTTGACGCGGATCGACAGGAGAACCGTGCAGGCAGTACCGAAGAAACGTGGGCGGACGATCGCCGCCCGTATCCGCGCCATGGTCATGATCCCCACCGCCGCGCTGGTCGCGCTGTGGCTGGCCCTCACCCTCGCCCTCGGCGGCGACGCGGTCTACCAACTGATCCGGTCCAAGGCCACCGACGAGCTCGTCACCCCCGCGGCCGTGGGCCTCGTGGACGCGATGTCGGAGCGGTCCGCGACGATCGCCTACATCGAGAACCCCGACAACGCCGACCTGGCCCAGGAGCTGGAGGAGGCACGGCAGAACACCGACGGCTCCCTCGGGGCCGTCGTCGAGGACCTCATCGGGTTCGCCGACATCGCCCCCGGCGAGGGCGGCATGCATATCGAGATGCTGCACGGGATGTACCAGGACATCGGCGAGATGCGCGAGGCCGTGGACTCCGGCAGCGCCTCCCGCGCCGACGTCCTGGACTACTACAACGAACTCGTCCTGCACGGTGCCGACAGCTTCGACAGCCAGGGCCGCGCGGGCAACCAGGAGGGCTCCACCAGCCCCGGTTTCACCGCCGTCTACATGTTCCGCACGGTGGACGTGGTCGCGCGGGCAGACGCCCAGATCGCCCGCGGCTTCGCCACCGGTGAGCTCACCCTGGAGGACCAGCGCGAGTTCACCGAGCTGATGGGCTCCTTCCAGACGCTCCTGGACGCCAACGCCCCCTACCTCTCGGACGAGGGCCACCGGGAGCGGTACGAGACGCTGCTGGAGAGCCCCGAGTACGCCGCCTTCACCTCCCTCTCGAACGAGATCATCGAACGGCAGGTCGAGGCGCAGACGGTCACCAACCCGGAGACCTTCACCCTGGAGACCGTCGACGACCTCTCCATGCCGGTCGACAAGGCCGAGTGGCACGAGGCCTACGACCCCGTACTGGCCGAGCTCACCGCTCTGGGGGCCGACGAGGCCATGTACTCCGCCCAGGTGAACCGGGAGAGCGCCAACGGGGCCGTGCTGCTCGCCGTCGGCGGCAGCCTCGGCGTCGCCGCCGTCATCGTGGTCGCGTTCTACCTGGCCCGCCGGTCCTCGCGGAACCTGACCGAGCGCCTGCTCACCCTGCGCGAGGAGTCCCAGGACCTCGCGGAGAAAAGGCTGCCCGACATCATGGGGCGGCTGCACCGGGGCGAGCGCGTGGACACCTCCAGCTCCCTGCCCGAGCTCAGGATCGATGACGACGAGATCGGCGACGTCGCCCGGGCCTTCAACACCGCCCAGCACGCCGCCATCGACGAGGCCGTCCAGCAGACCGAGCTGCGCCAGGGCGTCAACCGGGTCTTCCTCAACATCGCGCACCGCAGCCAGACCCTGGTGCACCGCCAGCTCCGGCTGCTGGACCGGATGGAACGCGAGCAGGAGGACCCGGAGCAGCTCGCCCAGCTGTTCAAGCTGGACCACCTCGCGACCCGCTCCCGCCGCAACGCGGAGAACCTGCTGATTCTGGGCGGTGAGGCGCCGGGCCGCACCTGGCACCGTCCGATGCCGCTGATCGACGTACTGCGCGGCGCGATCTCGGAGTCCGGTGACTACACCCGTGTCAAGCGGGAGCGCATCGCCCGGGTGAACCTCAACGGTCCGGCCGTCGCCGACGTCATCCACCTGGTCGCGGAACTGGTCGACAACGCCGCCATGTTCTCGCCGCCGCACACCCAGGTGCGTCTGAGCAGCGAGGACGTTCCCAACGGGGTGACGATCGAGATCGAGGACCGCGGCCTGGGCATGACCGATGGCGAGTTCGACTCGGCCAACGCGCTGCTGGCCGACCCGCCCGAGTTCGACGTGATGCGCCTCAACGAGAAGATGCGCCTCGGCCTCTTCGTGGTCTCGCGCCTGTCCCACCGGCACGGCATCCGGGTGCACCTGCGTCCCTCGCCGTACGGCGGTGTGCAGGCCATCGTGCTGCTCCCGCAGGAGATCATCTCGGGTGACCGCACCCCGCTACCCTCCTCGGAGGAGAGCGGGGAGGACATCTGGGAGGTGCGCGAGATCGTCGACCGCCCCGGCCCCGCGCTGGAGGCGGGCCGGGCCGGCCGCTCCGGCAAGCCCGTCCTGACTTCGGTGTCGACCTCTCCCGGGGGTTCCGGCCAGGAGCGGCGATCCGACAAGCCGGACGGCGGCCCCGAGGCGGACGCGGAACCGCAGGCGCCGCTCGCCCCGGCCGACGCCCCCGGGGACGACCTCCTCGGCACTCCGGACAAGGACGACACCCGTCCTTCCCTGCCCACCCGCAACTCCCGGATCAGCGCGGTGCCCGACGCCCCCGGGACGTCCCCCGTCAAGGAGACCAAGCAGCCCGAGACCGTCGATGCCGGCGGCGGGCGCCCCGCACTGCCCAAGCGACGCCCGCAGGAGAACCTGGCCCCCCAGTTGGCGACCTCCCCCGCCGGTGACGGGGCCACCGGCCCCGCGGCCGGCGGCGCCTCCTCCGAGGCGGCCCCCGACAACACGGAACGGCTGGCGCGCCTGCGCCGGAACATGTCCGCGTTCCAGAAGGGGACGGACCGCGGGCGACGCGACGGCAAGCAGAACACCAACGACACCGACAAGGACGCGTAACCGTGACGAGTACCGAAAGCGCCGAGCGCGGCAGCGGAAGCGCCGCGGGCAAGAAGGACATCAACTGGCTGCTCGACGAGCTGCTCGACCGTGCCGTGGGTTCCCGCCACGCGATCGTCCTCTCCGCTGACGGCCTGCTCATCGGCCGCTCCCGTGACCTGGTCAAGGAGGACGCCGAGCACCTGTCCGCGGTGGCCTCGGCGTTCCAGAGCCTGGCCCGGGGCACCGGCCGCCACTTCGGCGGCGGCGAGGTCCTCCAGACCGTGGTCGAGATGGAGAGCGCCTACCTCTTCGTCACGGGCGCGGGCCGCGGTGCCTGCCTGGCCGTCCTCGCCGAGGAGAGCTCCGACGTCGGTCTCATCGCCTACGAGATGAATGTCCTGGTCGAGCAGGTGGGCCGTTACCTCGACGCCGCGCCCCGTAGCGAGGGTGCGGCCGGGGACTCCGGGGAAGCCACGCGATAGGGGTCGGTATGCAAGCGCACAACGAGTTCGATCCGGGCGACATACCGCACGGTCTGCCACAGCGTGACGCAGTCGGTGGTTACGGCGAGCCGGACGGCGGTCCAGACGACGCCGCCGGGTCGGAGGAGGCGGGGCCGCTCGTCCGCCCGTACGTGATCGCGCAGGGCCGCGACCACGCCGACTCCGTCCAGTTGGACATGATCAGCGTGGTGATCGCCGCAAAGCGCGCCGAGGTCGACGAGATGGCACTGGAACCGGAACAGCTCCGGATCCTGGAGCTGTGCCGCCGCCCCCAGTCGGTGGCTGAGGTGTCCGCGCACCTGGACATCCCGGTCGCCGTCGTCAAGGTCCTGCTCAGTGACCTGCTCAACCGCGGCCTGGCCCTGGCCCGCGCCCCCTACACAGCTAAGAGCCCGGTGAGCCGGGACGTACTCCAGGCGGTTCTCGATGGCATCCAGAGACTCTGACCCGGGCACCGAGGCCCCCGTTCCCTCGGCACTGAAGATCCTGGTGGCCGGTGGCTTCGGCGCCGGGAAGACCACACTGGTCGGCGCGGTCAGCGAGATCGCCCCCCTCAGCACGGAGGAGGTGATGACCGAGGCCAGTTACGGGGTCGACGACCTGTCCGGGGTGGAGGCCAAGACGACCACCACCGTGGCGCTGGACTTCGGTCGCATCACCATCAGCCCCAGTCTGGTGCTGTACCTGTTCGGCACGCCCGGCCAGGAGCGCTTCTGGTTCATGTGGGAGGAGCTGTCCGAGGGGGCTCTGGGCGCGATCGTCATCGCTGACACCCGCCGTCTGGAGACCTGCTTCGCCGCGGTCGACTTCTTCGAACGGCGCGGGGTGCCGTTCGTGGTCGCGGTGAACTGCTTCGAGGGCGCCCACGAGTACGAGGCGGACGAGGTACGCGAGGCGCTGAGCCTGAGCCCCGAGATCCCGGTGGCCCTGTGCGACGCCCGCCGACGCGAATCCGCCAAGCAGGTCCTGCTGACCCTGGTGAACCGGGTCGCGGAGCGCGTCACCGCCTAGTGCGCGTCCGGCGGCGGGTGGCGGGGGACCGGTTCCCCCGCCACCCGCCGCTGTTTTTTCGGGAACGTTCCGGGCACGGTTCGGGTGCAGGGACGGCGCATCCCGCCGGGGGCCTCTGTACACGCGAAGCGTCCAGGTAAAGTGCGGGGCGTCGCAACGTCTGTGTCGGGCGTTTCGGTGCCCGACGACCATGGTCCCGTCCCGGGCGGGCCCGGACGAAGGTGGAGTTCCCGTGAAGCGTTTCGAGTGGCGCGACAAGATCCACGGCCTGGACGCCGAGGCGGACTGTGAACAGATCGTCCGCATCCTGGGCACCTACGAGTTCCCCTGGGACATCGAGCAGGCCCTGGGGCTGGCGCTGTACCGCACCTACGCCGTGCCCAGCATCGGCGAACTACTCGGGCGGACCCGTGAGTTCACCGAGCGGACCCAGCACCGCTACGACGACACCGCGCTCATCCTCAACGACATCCTGGAGCACGGGTTCGGGCCGGGCCGCGGCCGGGACGCGCTGCGCCGGATGAACCAGATGCACCGCTCCTACGACATCAGCAACGACGACTACCGGTACGTGCTGAGCACCTTCGTCGTCATGCCGGTGCGCTGGCTCAACGACTACGGCTACGGCTGGCGGAAGCTGTCCGACCACGAGACGGCGGCCAGCACGAACTACTACCGCAAACTCGGCAGGTACATGGGCATCAAGGACGTCCCCGAGACCTACGCCGAGTTCCGTGAGCTTATGGACTCCTACGAGGCGGAGCACTTCGCCTACACCGAGGGCGGCCGCGCGGTCTCCGACGCCACCCTGGAGCTGATGGTCGACTTCTACCCGGCCTGGCAGCGGCCCCTCGTCCGGCCCTTCACCAAGGCTCTGCTGGACGAGCCCCTGATCAGGGCCTTCCGCTACCCCGAACCCTCGGCGTTCTGGCGCAGGTCCGGTGACCTGGCGCTCAGGCTGCGCGCGAAGGTCGTACGGCGGATGAAACCGCGCCGGGAGCCGCGCTGGGCCCGGATGAGCCCCAACATCCGCAGCTACCCCGACGGCTACGAGCCCGACCGCATCGGCACCTTCCCCCAGGGCTGCCCGGTCCCCCACGACATGCGCACCCAGGAGGTCCCGGCGACCGGTGCCAGGGTTCCCGCCCCCGGCCAGGCCGTCGCCTCCCGGGCACCCGAAGCGGAGTCCCCCGCCTCCCCGGAGACCCCCGCGACCTGAGCGGGTCTCCACCCCTTTCCCGAGCCCTCCGCTCCCCGATTCCAGCACACGGCCCAGCCGCGTGTTGCCACCCCCCTTCCACCATCCCCACTTCCCCCGAAGGAACCGCGAATGAAGCGCTTCGACTGGCGAGACGAGATCCACCGCCTGGACGCCGAGACGGACTGCGTGCGCATCATGCAGATCCTCAACTCCCACGAGTTCCCGTGGGACATGGGACGGGCGCTGGGTATCGCGCTGTACCGCACCTACGCCGTGCCCAGCATCGGCGAACTGCTGGGCAGAACCGACCAGTTCACCGGTCAGACCCAGAAGCGCTACGACGACACCGCGCTCATCCTGGGCAACATGATCCGGCACGGGTTCGAACCGGGTAAGGGCCGGGACGCGCTGCGCCGGATGAACCAGATGCACCGCTCCTACGACATCAGCAACGACGACTACCGGTACGTGCTCAGCACCTTCGTGATCATGCCGGTGCGCTGGCTCAACGACTACGGCTACGGCTGGCGGAAGCTGTCCGACCACGAGATCAGCGCGATCACGAACTACTACCGCAAGCTCGGCAAGTACATGGGCATCAAGGACGTCCCCGAGACCTACGAGGGGTTCCGCGAGCTCCTGGACGGCTACGAGGCGGAGCACTTCGCCTACACCGAGGGCGGCCGGAGGGTCTCCGACTCCACCCTCGACCTGATGGTGACGTTCTACCCGCCGCGGGTGTCCGGTCTGGCCCGCAAGTTCTCGATGGCGATCCTGGACGAGTCGCTGATCAAGACCTTCCGCTACGACCCGCCCAGCAAGGCCTGGCGCAGGTCCGCGGACATCGCGCTCAAGCTGCGCGCGAAGGTCGTGCGGCGGATGAAGCCGCGCGAGGAGCCGTTGTGGGCGGACATGAACCCGAACATCCGCAGCTACCCCGACGGCTACGACGTGAACGGGATCGGTACCTTCCCGGCGACCTGCCCGGTGCAGCACAACGTGGACCCGGTGGCGCACGAGGAGCTGTACGGCGAGGAGGGTGACCGGCCCGCCGAGAACGGCGAGAACGCCGGGACCTCTTCCGAGGGGTCCGGGAAGCCCACCGCCGACACGGCCTCGGACGGGCGCGCGTGACCACGACCGACAGGGCCCCGTCCGCGGTGGACGGGGCCCCCGTTGCGGGCGCCGGGCCTGCTCCCGGACCCCTGCCCCGCTCGGTGCACGCCTGGTACGGCAGCGGCGCGGTGGCCATGGGGGTCTTCAACACGGTCCCCGGGTTGCTGCTGCTGATCTATCTGACCGACACCCTCGCGGTGAGCCCGGCCCTCGCCGGTGCGGTGATCTTCCTGCCCAAGCTGGTCGATCTTCTGGCCAGTCCGTATATCGGAATCTGGTCCGATCGGACACGGTCCCCCTGGGGCCCGCGACGGCCGTGGATGCTGGCGGGCGCGATGACCCTGCCGCTGTTGTTCGCGGCCATGTTCGCGGGACCGCCGTTGGAGGGGGCTCAGGCCGCCGCCTACGTGGCGGTCCTGTTCGTACTGGCCGCGCTGGCCTCGTCGGCGTTCGTGGTGCCCTACACCGCGATGCCCGGCGAGATCACAGCGGACTACCACGAGCGCTCCACCCTGAACACGTGGCGGACCGCCTTCGCGGGCCTGGCGCTGCTCCTGGGCGGGGCCCTGGCACCCGTCGTCCAGACGACCCCCCAGGACCCGGTGGTGGGCTACCGCCTCATGGGGCTGATGATGGCCGCGGTACTCGTGCTGTCCATGCTCGGCTCGGTCGTCGGTACCCGCCGGGCACCGCACCCGGTCTTCCAACCCCGGAGCGAGGGGCTGCCCGCCCAGCTCAGAGTGGCCTTCGGGCACCGCGACTTCCGGGTCCTGTTCCCGGCCAACCTCCTCATGGCGGTGGCCAGCGGCACGATGGTGGCCGGTGTGCCGTACGTGACCGCGAACGTCATGGGCGAGCCCGCCTACACGAGCATCCTCATGGTGTGCGTGCTGGTCCCGCTCATGGCGGCGGCACCGCTGTGGAAGCGGCTGTCGGTACGGGTGGACAAGCGCCGCGCCGCCGGCTGCTCGGCACTGGTGTTCGTCCTCGGCGGGGTCGGCCTGTTCCTGATCCCGGTGCTGGGCGTACCGGGCGCGGTGGCCTCCTCCGTGCTGGTGGGCGTCGGTCTGTCCGGGACCATGATGCTGCCCGCGTCCATGCTGGCCGACTGCCTCGCCACCGACGACGGCTCCGGCCGGCGCCAGGGCGGGGTGCTGTCGGGCGTGTGGACCTCGGGGGAGGCCATGGCCCAGGCGGTGGGCACCGGCCTGCTGTCCCTCTCCCTGGCCCTGAGCGGTTACGTGGAGTCCGGCTCGGGAGAGGTCGTCCAGCAGAGCGAGACGGCTCTGCGGGGCATGCTGGTCGGCAGCAGCCTGGTACCCGCCGCCGTGATGCTGTGCTGCCTGGTGCCGCTGGTGTTCTACCGGATGCGGGCTCCCGGTACGGACGCGAAGGAGTGACCGCGCGGGGCGGGGCCGGGAGAACCGGCCCCCGCCCCGTGCGGCCCCCGCCCCGTGCGGCCCCGGTCTCATCCGCGGCCCGGTCCCAGCCCGCCCCGGCCTCATCCGCGGCCCGGGCCGTGGATGCGCAGGAAGGCGTCCACCCCCGAGCGAACCATCGCGACCCGCTCCTCCTCGGGCAGCGGGAGCGCTCCGAAGAAGGACCGGCTGTTGGCCTGGGTGCGCACCAGGGCCAGATAGTGTCCGGCGGCGGTCTCCTCACCGCCCTCCTCGATCTCCAGCAGTCCCCGGTCGGCCAGGGCGCGCAGGTGTGCCGCCAGGTCCTGGACGACCAGTTCGGAACCGCTGTCCGACCAGGCCCTGGCGGCGTCGGGGAAGTGCGCGGCCTCCCCGATCAGCAGCCGGACCAGGGCCGTGTGGTCGGCGCGGCGGCCTCTCGGGGACAGCCACTCGTCCCCGAAACCGACCAGGGCCTCGCGCGCGTCCCCGGCTTCCCGCAGGTGGCGGGCGGCGATCACGGCGTGGTCGGCGGCGAGGGTGGCACTGCTCTGGGAGACGATCCTGAGGAACAGGTCCCGCTTGTCGTCGAAGTGGTTGTAGATGGTGCGCTTGGACACGCCCGCGTCGGCGGCGATCGCGTCCACGCTGGCCCGCGCGTAGCCCTCCCTCAGGAAGACCCGCAGCGCGGCCTCCGTGATGGCCTCGTGCTTGACCGCCGACCTGCGATCACGTCCGTCCGCGCATGTGTCGGTCATCTCGCCCTCTGTCCTCGCGGGTCCTCGGTCCTGGAAGAACACAGTTCCCAAGGGAAACTGCACCGTGTAGTTTACCTTGTATGGCGAAGCAAGACCCCACCTCTCCATCCGCCGGTTCCACCGGTCCCGCCAGTTCCCTCCCCCCGGCGCCCCAGCGGCTCGACCGCCCGCTGCTCAAGCTCGCCTCCGTCCTCCTGGTCGGCGCCATGGCCGCGCTCCTGGACACCACCATCGTCAACGTGGCCGTCGACCACCTCTCCCGGGCCCTGGACGCCCCCGTCTCGACCGCGCAGTGGGTGGCCAGCGCCTACCTGCTCTCCACCGCCTCGGTGATCCCGATGACCGGCTGGGCGATCGACCGCTTCGGCCAGCGCACCACCTGGATGACCGCGCTCGCGCTGTTCGGAGCGGGGTCGCTGCTGTGCACCACCGCCTGGTCGATCGAGAGCCTGATCGCCTTCCGGGTGCTCACCGGGCTGGGCAGCGGCATGGTCCTGCCCCTGGTCATGACGATCCTCGTGCAGGCCGCGGGACCGCAGCGCCTCGGAAGGGCGATCGGTCTGCTCAGCGTGCCCATCCAGCTGGCGCCCGCCCTGGGCCCCGTGCTGGGCGGGATCGTCCTGGACACGCTGGGCTGGCGGTGGATCTTCGTGGTCTCGCTGCCCTGCATCCTGTTGGCCATGGCTCTGGCCGTGCGCGGGGTGCCCAAGGGGAGCCCGCGGGCCGCCGAACGGCTCGACCTGGTGGGGCTGCTCCTGCTCTCCCCCGGGATCGCGACCCTGCTCTACGGCATGTCCGTACTGGGCGACTCCCGCCATGCCCTGGTGTTCGTGGCCGTCGGCCTGCTACTGATAGCCGGCTTCGTGGCACACGCCCTGCGCGAGCGGCCCGGGGGCCCCGCCCCGGTGATCGATCTGCGCCTGTTCCGGAACCTGCTGTTCCGGCTGGGTGCACTGCTGATGTTCGTGTTCGGGATCTGTATCTGGGCGGGCATGTTCCTGCTCCCGCTCTTCTTCCAGCAGGTCCAGGGAGCCTCCGCGCTGACCGCGGGGCTGCTCATGGCACCGATGGCCGCCGGTGTGGCCGTGGTGAACCTGTTCATCGGGCCGATCGCGGACCGCACCGGGCCGCGTTACCTGGTGCTGGGCGGTCTCCTCGTGGGCGCGGCCGCCACCGCCCCGTTCGGTCTGGCCGGACCGGACACCCCGGCCGCCCTGCTGGCCACCGCGATGTTCGTCCGCGGTCTGGGCCTGGGCGCGGCGATGGTGCCGATGCTGGCCACCGCCTACCGGGGACTGCCCTCGGACCGGGTGCCCCGGGCCAGCAGCGCGCTGAACGTCACCCAGCGGCTCGGCGCCGCCGTCGGCACCGCCGCACTGGCCCTGCTGCTCGCGTCCCTGCTCGCCGACGCAGCCCGCCCCGAGACGGCCTTCCGGGCGACCTTCTGGTGGATGACCGGCCTGACGGCCGGGGCGATGGTCCCCGCGATGTTCCTGCCGAGCACCCGCCCGGACCTCACCGAGCGGTCCGGCTAGCTCAGGGGCCAGCGGCCGAAGGGACGCCGACCGGGGATGCGGCGGCCGTGGAGGCGGACCGGAGAACCAGGGGAGCTAACGCCCCAGGCGGCGCCACAGGGCCCGGGGCATCATCCGCATCCCCGCGAACACGGGTTGCAGCACGCGCGGCGCCCAGACCGTGGTGGCGCCGCCGCGCAGCCCCCTGGACACGGAGTCGGCCACCTGGCCGGGGGTGGCGGGGAACGGCGCCGGGTCGACGTGCCGGGACATCCGGGTGGCGACGTAGCCCGGCCGGACCACCAGGACCCGCGCCCCGGTTCCGTGCAGCGAGTCCGCCAGCCCCTGGGCGAACCCGTCGAGCCCCGCCTTGGCGGAGCCGTACACGAAGTTGGCCCGGCGCACCCGGACCCCGGCCACCGACGACAGCACCACGAGCACCCCGTGGCCCTGTTCACGCAGGCGGGCGGCGACGGCCAGCCCGACGGACACGTGCCCGGTGTAGTTCACGGTGGCCGCGCGGGCGGCGGCCAGGGGGTCGGCCTCGTACTCCGCCTGCTCGCCCAGCACCCCGAAGGCGTCCACCACCACGTCCAGGTCGCCCACCAGCTCCACTGCGGCGGCGACCACGGCGGCATGGGTGTCGGCGTCCTCGGCGTCGAACTCCAGCGAGTGGGTGGTCGCGCCGAGGGCCCCGAACACGCCCGGCGCCTCACCCGCCCCGCCCCGGGCCGCGAGCACCACCTCGCGGGCGCCCTCGCGCACCAGCCGTTCGGCGACGGCCAGGCCGATCTCACTGCGACCGCCGAGCAGCAGGACGGTTCGTACGCTTCCCAGCGAGTCGCGCATGGGCGGGTCCTTCCGGGGTTCGGGGGCGCGGGGCGGCTGCCCCGGGCCGGTGTTCACACGAGTCGGAGGCGTCGGGCCAGGTCGGACACGAGTACGCCCCCGGGGTCCGCGCGTGCCCGCGTGGCCTGCCAGGAGGGGATTTCCGGGTACATGGCGTGCACGGTCTCCGCGTCGGCCCGGCTGTCCTTGGCCAGGTACAGGCGCCCGCCCGCCGCCAGGACCCGTTCGTCGAACCCGCGCAGCAGCCGCGCCAGCCCGGGCAGGTCCGCGGGCAGGTCGAGGGCGAGCGCCCACCCGGGCCGGGGGAAGGACAGCGGGCCCGGTGTCGGCTCTCCCATCCGTTTGAGGACGGCGAGGAAGGAGGGCGCACCCACCCCGGACAGCCCCGCCACGACGGCGCGCAGGGTGTCCTCCTCCCCGAAGGGCACGACGAACTGGTACTGCACGAACCCGCGCGGCCCGTACATCCGGTTCCAGCCCCGTACCGAGTCCAGCGGGTGGAAGAACCCGCCGACCGGCTGGGCCTGGCCGCGCCTGCGCTGGGGGGCGGCGTTGTAGTAGGCGGTGTTGAAGGCGCTCACCGTCCACCGGTTGAGCAACCGCGGCGGCGCCCAGGGCGGGGCGGGCAGCGGTGTCCCGGTCCGGTACCGCAGGGGTTCGCGGCGCTGCGGCGCGGGCAGGTCGGCGGGGCGGGCGTGGTGGGCGCGGGTCAGCACCCCGCGGCCCGTGGCCGCTCCCCTGGCGAGCAGGTCGACCCAGCAGACCGTGTACCGGTAGGCGTGGTCGGTGCGCGCCATCAGGTCCAGGGTGGAGTCGAGGTCGCCGGTGCGGTCGGTGTCCACCCGGACGTGGGCGGTCTCGACCGGGTGCACGCCGAGGGTGGCCTCGGTGATGACCCCGGTCAGCCCCATCCCGCCCACGGTGGCCCAGAAGAGCTCGGTGTCGCCGTGGTCCGGGCCGAGCCGGTGCACCTCGCCGACCGGGGTGAGCAGGGTGAGGGAGCGCACGTGGGCGCCGATCGAGGAGTCGGCGTGGTGGTTCTTGCCGTGCACGTCGGCGGCGATCGCCCCGCCCAGGGTGACGTGCCTGGTCCCGGGGGTGACGGGGACGAAGTACCCGCGGGGCAGCAGGTGCGCGATGATCCGTTCGAGGCTGGTCCCCGCGGGCGCGGTGACCTCCGCCCGTCCGGTGTCCAGGCGCGGCGGCCCGGCGAGTCCGGTGCAGTCCAGGACGAGTCCGCCCGCCGCCTGGGCGGCGTCGCCGTAGGAGCGCCCCAGGCCCCGGGCGAGGGCACCGCGCGGCCCCGCGCGGGTCAGCGCCTGCGCGGCCTGTTCGAGGGTGCGCGGACGCACGACGCGGGCGGCGGTGGGGGCGGTGCGGCCCCAGCCGGTGAGGAGGGTCGGTCGACTCACAGGTAGATCCCCAGTCCGACCAGGAGGGCGAGGGCGGCGAGGACGAGCTGGAGGGGGCGGTCCCCCAACGCGATCTCCTCGGGTTCCTCGCCCGCGCCCCGGTCCACGAGCAGGTTGTAGCGGAGCACGAACATGACGAACGGAACGATACTGACCGCGTGGAACACGGAGTGCGGGCCGCCGTCCTGCTCCAGGGCCCACAGGCAGTAGGTGACGATCATGGCACCGGAGGCGATGGTGCGCATCTGGGAGAGGTAGCTGGTGGTGTAGCCCAGCAGCGCCGCGCGGGTGGGATGCACCTCCCGCTCCCGTTCCCGGGGGTCGTTCCGGGGACCGTCGTCCTGGGCCCCCGGTTCCCCGTCCGGGAGGTGCAGGCGCAGTTCGGCCTCGCGTTTGCCGACCACCACCAGCAGGGCGGCCAGCGAGACCACGATGACGAACCACGAGGTCAGCTCCACACCGGCGACGATCCCGCCCGCCACGGCCCGCAGCACGTGGCAGGAGGCGACCGCGACCAGGTCGCAGACGACGACGTCCTTGAGCAGGTGCGTGTAGGCCAGGGTGAGCAGCACGTACACGGTCAGCAGCAGGGTGAGGCGCCAGTTGCCCAGGGCGAGGGAGGCCAGCGGGGCGGTAGCGGTGAGCACAGCCCCCGCGGTCGCGGCGACCGGTGCCGGGAGCTCGCCGGAGGCGACGGGGCGGTGGCGTTTGCGGGGGTGTTCGCGGTCGCGGTGCAGGTCGCGGACGTCGTTGAGCAGGTAGGTTCCGCTGGCGGCCGCGCAGAAGAGGACGAAGGCGGCGGCGCACAGCAGCAGGGTGCGGGGATCGCCGAGCGCCCCCGCGGTGCCGGGGGCGGCGAACACCAGCAGGTTCTTCAGCCACTGGCGGGGGCGGCAGGCCCTGAGCAGGGGCAGGACCCGGAGCGGGAGGGGGCGCGGCCCCATGACGGTGCTCCTCACGGGCCGGTTTCCGGTCCCGGGGGTCGTGGTCGGCGCCATGGCCTCCCCCTTCTTCCGTGTGTCAGGCCCTGTGGAAGGTGGATGCCGGACCGCCTGTGGGGGGTTCAGGCGGTCCGGCCGACGGAGTGCCCGGGTCGGGGGGTCCGGGTCGGTTTCGGGGGGCGTGTCCTCGGGGTGCGTCCTCGCGGGGGTCGGGGGCCGGTCGGTGCCGTGCTAGTGCTGTTCGGTGCGGCGACCGGTGACGAACAGGACGATGGCGACACCGATGAACCCGACACCGACGATCAGCGCGCCGATGGGCAGTGTGGTGTGCAGCAGCGGGAGGACCGTTCGGGCCTGTTCGGTCTTCTCGATGGCGGTGGCGCGGGTGGCGTCGTCGAAGCGGAGTTCGCCGCTGAGCAGGGTCAGGACCTCCTCGCCGTCGACGACGACGACACGGTGGTGGTCCTCACTGATGTCGATGGGGGAACCGCTGACCGGTTCGATCCAGTAGGTCCGGGTGATGGAGAAGGTCTCGTCGCCGACGACGTCGCCCTCGCCCTCGAGTCCGGCGACCGAGCGCGGGATCTCGCGCTCGTCGACCACGGTCGGCTCGACGGTCTGGACGAACTTGTAGGCCTCGACGCCGTCGACCTCCTCGACGCCCTCGAACTCCATGGGGACGTTCTCCTGGACCGTGGTCTCGAAGAAGTCGTGGTCGCGCTGTTCGGCGAAGAAGGGGAACTTCCACCCCTGCCCCGTCTGGGCGACGGCTTCGTCGTTGATCATGGCGTCGCAGCAGTCGACGAGCTCTCCGGTGACGCGGTCGTGTCCGGCGCGGCGGTTGGTGGAGCTGATGCCGAAGTCGGTGTCAGCGTCCTTGATCCAGGTGAACTGGTCCCACACCACCACGTCGTCGGTGCTGGAGGCCACGTCGGCCCGGATGGTCGAGTGCGCCTCCACGTCGGCGTCCTCGACGAGTTCGACGTCCTCGATGTTGAAGTAGGTGACCTCTCCGGTGTTGACGGTGGCGTTGTAGTAGTCCAGTGGAGTCTTCATCAGGGAACTGGACATCCACGTGCGCATCATGGGTGCCAAGGCGAGACAGAAGACCCCCAGCGCGATGAGAACAACCGCAACGGTACGGCGCATGTGCCCTCCTGGGCGGATGAGAGTCCAGAGCTGGAACTAGGTTCAGTTCCGGGTAGAGTACTGCCCAGTAGTGAACGACGTCACCTGGGCGTGTCTGAATTTTTATAACACGTTCTAGTAGAACACGTTTCGGTTCCCTCCCGTTCTGGAAGGCCCCATGGCGCCCACTCCCTCCGCGCCCGAGGTCACCCCCTCCGGCAGCCCTCGGACACCCCCCGCCGACCGGACGCGCCTGCTTCCGCAGGTGAGCGGTCGGCACCACGCCCTCGACGGGGTGCGCGCCCTGGCCTGCCTGATGGTCCTGGTGGTGCACGTGTCCACCGAGACCGGCGACGCCCTCGCACCCGGCCCGGTGGGGGCGCTGCTCAGCTCCTCGGCCCTGGCGGTGCCCCTGTTCTTCGCGCTCTCGGGTGTGCTGCTGTACCGGCCGTGGGCCCGGGCCGCGCTGGACGGCACCCGCGGACCGCACACCGGCGCCTACCTGTGGCGCCGCCTCATGCGCGTCTTCCCCTCCTACTGGGTCGTGGCCGTCGTCGCCCTGTTCCTGTACGCGGGCGAACACCTGTCCTCGGCACGGCACTGGTTCGAGGTCCTCACCCTGACCTTCCCGTTCAACACCGCCCCCCACTGGGCCGGCCCGGGCCCGGAGGGGCTCGGCCAGATGTGGAGCCTGTCGGTGGAGATCGCCTTCTACGTCACCCTCCCGCTCCTGGCGGTGTTCCTGGGCCTGTGGGCCAAGGGCGGTAGGACGGTCGACGCCCGCGGCCGGAGGCTGCTCGGCGGGCTGGTGGCGGTCACGGTGCTGGCCTACCTGGCCCTGATCCCGCAGTACTATCCGGAGCCCCGCGAACTCATGCACTCCTGGCTGCCGCGCTGCATGGGCATGTTCGCGGTCGGGATGGCACTGGCCACGCTCTCGGAGTGGGCCTGGCGGGAAAGCGGCCCCGACGGCCCCGTCCGCCGGTTCTGCCGCACCGTCGGTACCGCGCCCGGCCTGTGCTGGACGGTCGCCGCTGCTTTCTACGTGCTGGAGGCGACCCCGGCTGCCGGAGGCAGGTTCTTCGAGCCCGGCAACCTGTGGATGTCGATCGTCGAGTCGACCGCGAGCATCGGTTTCGCCTTCTTCGTCGTCGCCCCGGTGGCCCTGGCCCCGCCCGCGCCCGAGGGCCCCCGCCGCCGCCTCCGATCCCTCGCCACCTGGACCGAGGGCGCCTGGCTGGACGGGCTGATGCGGCACCCGGTGATGGTGTACTTCGCCCCGATCAGCTACGGCGTGTTCCTCTGGCAGTTCGTCGTCCTCTACCTGTGGCGTGACTTCACCGGCCAGGAGATCTTCACCGGCTCGTTCTGGCTGGACCTGGTCCCGGTGCTGATCGGCAGCGTGCTGCTGGGCAAGCTCACCCACCACCTGGTCGAGGAGCCGAGCCGGAGGTGGTCGCGGGAGTTCTTCACCTCCGGGACCCGTGCCGGGCGCGGCCGGATGCGGCACGGAGGGGACGCACGGGACCCGCAGCCGCCCGCGCAGGACCGCTCCCGGGACTGAGCCGTGACCGGGTCCGACCGGTCGGACCCGGCCGGGCCTCACTCGTCCTCGCCGGCGGCCTCCGACCCGTCCTCCTCAGCGCCTTCCCCGGCTGCCGCCTCCTGCTCCGCGACCTGGCTCGCCGGGGCGAGCTGACCCAGCGAAGCCCAGGTCACGCAGGTCTTCCCCGCATCGGTGAACAGGGTGAACTTCGTGTCGCGCTCACTGACGGGCACGTACCAGAAACCGCCCTCGGGGGCGGCGGGGAGCTCGGTCCGGACCTCCTGCTCACCGACCACCACGACCAGGTCGGCGTCCTCCTCGGAGGTGTAGCCGATCGTCGCGACCTGCGCGACCCCGCCGACCTCCCACACGTTCCAGGACATCAGGCCGTCCCAGCTCTCCATGCACTCCTCGCCCTCCTCCGGGCGGAAGGCGTTGGCCCAGGAGATCGGCGCGGCCTCCACCAGGCGCCCGTCGTCGTCGAAGACGTAGGCGCTGTCGGACTCCTCCGGCGTGTACATCCGGGCGGCCACCTCGCGGTCGGCCAGCGGGGCCAGGACGTAGGAGCTGAGCCTGCGGGGCCCGTTCCACTCCAGGACGAGGTCGGTGGGGACCGGACGGCTGTACAGGCCCGCGTCCCCGGGCACGTCCTCCAGGGACTCCCGCACGTTCGCCAGGTACTCGCGCTGCCGGTCACCGCTCAGGGTCTCGGTGTAGGTGTAGGTCGAGTAGGACGCCGAAACCGCGTACACGAGCGTGACGGACGTCGCGGCCACCCACACGCCGCGGGTGTGGCGCAGGAGCTGGAGCCGGCTCCGGCCGCGCTCCTCGCCCGCGTTGCCGACCCACTCCCGGGACCGTTCCTCCCGGGTCGCCAGGAAGGCCAGCGCCAGGACGAGGGCGAAGACCAGGGCGGCGTCGGCGACGTAGCGCGGGTCCGAGCCGACCTCGCCGTACATCCGCCCGCGGGCGATGACGGTGGGGAGGGCGTCGACGAAAACCAGGTAGCCCGCGAGCAGGGCCCAGGCCCGCCAGGACGCGCGCCGCACCCGCACACTGGCGAGCACGATCGCGACGAGGACGGCCCAGGCGCCGATCAGCACCACCCCGGGGGGATCCACCAGACCGCCGGCCGGGGTGATCGGCCCCCACTGGAAGGGCCCGCCGAGCGCACCGGTGGGGAAGACCTCGCCGAGCATTCGCCCCACCAGTTGGACCACGACCTCGGACTCGGGCACCGAGGCGCCCTCCCCCGAGCTCGAGGCGCGCTGTCTGACCAGGTAGAGCAGGAGGTAGCCGACGGTGATCGCGACCATCGACAGCCAGTACGTGCGGTGCCGCCGGAAGGCGTGACCCAGCGCCGTGAGGAGGCCGCCGGGGTAGAGGAAGGCGACCGCCAACACCAGCGCCAGGGCCGGCAGGAACAGCGCCTTGACGGAGAACAGCATCCCGAACACGACGGCGCCGCCCGCCCACCAGGCGAAGAGCGGGGTCCCGGTGCGCAGGTAGCGGACAGTCCACAGCAGCGCCAGCACGGTCGCCAGCTGGAGGGGGACGGCGTTGAGCGCGGCCGCCCACCAGCCCAGGACCGGGATCGTCAGGGGCGCCAGCGCGTACACCGTGAGCGGGACGAGCAGGGCCCAGCGGCGGCCGAAGAGTTCCCACAGCAGGCGGAGGAAGGCCAGGATCGACGCCGCCTGGAGGAGCAGCATGGTGCCGGCCGCGGACGCCCAGTGGTAGGGGCCGAAGGCCGTCTGGACGTACACCAGGAAGAGCCCGCCGGGCATGAAGTGGCCCTTGTGCAGCTCCAGCAGGTACGCGGGGGCGAGTTCGCTGGTGCGCGCGCCGGCGAAGAAGAGGAAGTCGTCCTCGACGAAGTAGGACTCGCTGAGCACGTACACCTTGAGCAGGAGCGCGGCGAGGACGATCAGGAGACCGGCCTGGAGGACCCGGTCCCGCAGCACCCCCCGCAGGGCGGCGATCGAGTCGCCCAGCACGTCGCCGTACGTGGGCTCCTGGTCGTCGGCTTCCTCCACCGGTCGGCGTAGCCTGGTGGCTCCGCCGACCTCCGCGCGCCCTGTGGGGGAATCAGGCGACATGGGTACTCTCCCCGACGTAGGTTGGCCAACCCGGAAAATGGGTGCCAGAATACAACACGTTCCACTTTTTCTCTGACCCTTGGCGCAGGTCCTGATGACCCGCGTGCCCATAACAGGAACAAGCTCCAGTCGGAGCTGCCCGGCGGGTGGTCACAAGCACTGTGGGGGTGATGCCGGTGGGGCTCGAACAGGTTCGCCGCGACTGGACCCGGCTGGGTTCCACCGAGCCGCTGTGGGCGGTCTGCGTGGACCCGGACAAGCGTGACGGCGGGTGGGACGACGACGAGTTCCTCGCCTCCGGCCGCGCCGACATCGACCCGGCGATCGCCCGTCTGGACGAGCTCGGGCTGGCGCCGGGACGCGGCCGCGTCCTGGACTTCGGCTGCGGGGCGGGGCGGCTCTCCAACGCCCTGGCCGCGCACTTCGACCGGGTGGTGGGTGTGGACATCTCCGCTCCCATGCTGGACGAGGCGCGCCGCCTGGACCGCTCCGGGGGCCGGATCGACTTCGTGCTGAACGAGCGCCCGGACCTGTCGCCGTTCTCGGACGACTCCTTCGACCTCGTCTACACCGACCTCGTCCTCCAGCACCTGCCGACCGACCTGGCCGAGGGCTACCTGCGCGAGTTCGCCCGGGTGGTCCGCCCCGGCGGGGTCCTGGTGGTCGGAGTGCCCGAGTCCGAGCGGCGCACCTTCAAGGGCCTGGTGTTCCGGTACGCGCCGTGGCCGCTGGTGGCCCTGGCCCAGCGGGTGATCCTGCGCTACCCGGCGCCGATGCGGATGCACACCCTGCGGACCGGGAGGATCGCCGAGCTGCTGCCCGGGTCGCGGATCGCCGCCTCCGACGAGTACTGGGGCGGCGACCACTGGCGCCACCTGCGCCACTACGTCGAGGTCGGTGGCGCGCAGTGACCCCGGCCGCCACCCGCTCCGACGGCACGGTGCCCTTCCGCGCCACCCTCGCCCGCTCCGTGGGGCTGTTCACGGCCTTCCGCAGGGAGCAGACCGACCCGGCGTTCTTCTACGGCAGGCTGGCCCGCGACACGGTCGACCAGTTGCGGTCCTACACCCCGTTGGCCGGGGAGCTCGTGGTGGACGTGGGCGGCGGTCCCGGTTACTTCGCCGACGAGCTCCGGGCCGCGGGCGCGCGCTGCCTGTGCGTGGACTCCGACGCGCACGAGATGACCCTGCACGGCCGCGAGGCCGACTCGGGGGCCGTGCAGGGCAGCGCTCTGGACCTGCCGCTGCGCAGCGGGACCGTGGACGTGTGCTTCTCCTCCAACGTGCTGGAGCACGTGCCCGACCGCGTCCGGATGGCCGACGAGATGGTCCGGGTCACCCGCCCCGGAGGGCTCGTCTACCTCTCCTACACCCTGTGGCTCTCACCGTGGGGCGGCCATGAGACCTCTCCCTGGCACTACCTGGGCGGGTCCTACGCGGCCGATCGCTTCACGCGCAAGCACGGCCGGCGGCCCAAGAACGACTTCGGCCGGAGCATGTACGCGGCGTACGCCAAGGAGATGCTGCGCTGGGTGCGGGGGCGTTCGGACGTGGACGTGGTCGACATCCGGCCCCGGTACCTGCCCTCGTGGATGAAGCCGGTCGTGCACGTGCCGCTGCTGCGGGAGGTCGTCACCTGGAACCTGCTGATCGTCCTGCGCAGGCGCTGACCCGTCCCGACCCCCTGTGTCGCCCGCGCCCCGGGCCCTCGGGCTTCCGCCGGGTTACGGCGGGTCCCCGAGGGGCTTTTGGGTCGCCGGGGCCGTTCCGTGTTCCACCGAAACCGGGACACGGGGAGCGCACGCGGTTACGCTCCCCCGGGAATGATCACGGTGAGACGCTGGGGGCGGCTGGTGCGGGAGATCGAGGCGAAGTACAGGACCGGTGACCTGGAGGCCCTGCTGGCGGCGTTGAAGTCCGCCGGGGTGACGGTCGCTGATCCGGTCTTCCAGGACGACCAGGCCTATGCCCCGGCAGGGTGGGAGCCCGGGTACGGGAAGGTCGGGCACACGTTCGCCCGTCTGCGCACGGAGGACAACACCCACGTCCTCACCACCAAGACGCCGCTGGGCAACGCCATGGAGTGCATCGAGTACGAGACCGTGGTGGCCGACCGGGAGCAGACGCACGGTGCGCTGTTGGCGCTGGGGTACGAGCCGTTCGTGCGTATCGTCAAGGACCGCCGCAGCGGGGCCGTCGGGTCGGTGGGGGTGTGCGTCGACGTCGTCGAGGGCGCGGGCACCTTCCTGGAGTTGGAGCTGGTGGTCGACGACGACCGGGACGGGCGGGCCGCCCAGGAGGAGCTCGATGCCTGGGCGCGGGGGCTCGACGTCGAGCTGGAGCGCACCACCGAGACCTACGACGCCCTGGTGCGGCCCGGCGCGACACCCCGATGATCCTGCTCCCGCACGGGTCTCCCCCGCCCCAACCCTCGGTGATCTTGCTACCAGGGGCAACTTCGGCGCCGAAATTGCCCCTGGTAGCAAGATCACCGCGAAAAGGGGGCCGTCGGCCCGGCCTACTCCCCCTCCCCCCGGCTGGTACGGGGGCGCGGCACCACGCCGCCCTCACCCCGGTCGAGCAGGGACAGCGCCCGGCGCGGCGACCTCGCGTGCCTGCGCATCCCCGCGAACGGGCACTCCTGGCGTTCCAGGTCGATGGTGAAGTCCCGCGAGGAGGTGAGCTGGTCCAGTTCCTCCCAGGTCACCGGGGCGGCCACCGGAGCCCCGGGCCTGGCCCGGACCGAGTACGGCGCGACCGCGAGCTGGGCGGGCCCGTTGCGCAGGTAGTCGACGAACATCCGGCCGTGCCTGGCCGCCTTGCGCACCCGGGTGGTCCACTCCTCGGGCGCGCGGGCCGCGACCCGGTCCGCGACCGCCTTGGCCAGCCGCCGCACCTCCAGGTCGCCCACCTCGGGCCGCAGCGGCGAGTGGACGTGCAGCCCCCGGGAGCCGGTGGTCATCACGTACGCGGCCAGCCCGAGTTCGGTCAGGACCTCGCGCACGCTCCAGGCGGCGTCCCGGCAGGACTCGAAGGCGTCCTCCCCCTCTCCCACCGGGTCGAGGTCCAGGACCATCCGGTCGGGCAGGCCCAGGCGCGGGGTACGCGAGGACCAGGTGTGCAGGGTGATGGCGGCCTGGTCGGCGCACCACACCAGCGCGGCCGCCTCCTGGCACTCCATCATCCGCCCCGAGGAGGTCCACACCGTACGTATCCACTTGGGGTGCGGTGGGTGCTGGGACAGGAATCCGGGATCGTCGATGCCGTCCGGGAAGCGCTCCAGCGCGACGGGCCGGTCCCGGACCAGCGGCAGCATGAGCGGCGCGATCCTGGCGTAGTAGTCGGCGAGGTCGGCCTTGGTCGCCCCGTCCGGCCCGAAGAGCGGCTTCTCGGCGTGCTTGACCTCCACCTTGCGCCGCCCGGCCCGTACCGTCGTCCGCATCGACCGAACCTCCTCCGGTCAGGAACATCGTGCGCCGGACTTACCCGGACACACCACGCGAAAACCACACGGAACCTTTCACATAGGGCAAACCACCTGCCCTTCCACACACGAAAGCCAACGCCCGGCCGGGGCGGACCCCGGTCGGGCGTTGGCTCGGATACGCGAAGCGCTCGCTACTACTTGCGCTTGTTGATCTCCTCGGTCAGCTGCGGGGCGACCGTGTGCAGGTCACCCACGACGCCGAAGTCGGCGAGCTCGAAGATCGGGGCCTCGGGGTCCTTGTTGACCGCGAGGATGTTCTTCGAGGTCTGCATACCCGCCCGGTGCTGGATCGCGCCGGAGATACCCAGGGCGACGTACAGGTTCGGGCTGACCGTCTTACCGGTCTGGCCGACCTGGAACTGGTTCGGGTACCAGCCGGAGTCGACGACGGCGCGCGAGGCGCCGACGGCGGCACCGAGGGAGTCGGCCAGGTTCTCGACGACCGTGAAGTCGTCGGAGCCCACACCGCGGCCCCCGGAGACCACGATGGCGGCCTCGGTGAGCTCGGGGCGCGCGCCCTTCTCCTGGACGACGCGCTCGACGACCTTGGCGCCCTTGGCGGCGTCGGAGATGTCGACCGAGACGGCCTCCTCGGCGGCGGCGCCGGCGGCGGCCTCCGGGACGACCGAGTTCGGGCGGACCGCGACGATCGGCACACCGGTCCGCACGCGGGCGTGGGTGACGGTGGCGCCACCGAAGATGCTGTGCTCGGTGACGAGCTCAGCGGTGACGTCGACGACGTCGGTGAGCACACCGGAGCCCAGCTTCACGGCAGTACGACCGGCGATCTCCTTGTTCTCGGCGGTGGCCGAGACGAGGATGGCGGCGGCGCCCTTGTCCTGGGCGAGCTTGGTGAGCAGCTCGGCCTTGGGGGCTACGACGTAGTCGTTCACCTCGGCCGGAGCCACGTAGACCTTCTCGGCGCCGAACTCGGCCAGCGTGGCCTTGCCCGACTCCGCACCTTCGCCGACCCACACCGCGGCGGGCTCGCCGATGCGGCGCGCAGCGGTCAGCAGCTCGGTGGTGACCTTCTTGACCTGTCCGTCGACGTGGTCGACGAGGACGAGGACCTCAGCCATAATCCTTGAACCTTCCTGAGTCTCTCGCCTGACCTACACGAACTTCTTCTCGGCGAGGAAGTCGGCGGCCTTGGCGCCACCGTCACCCTCGTCCTTGACGATCGTGCCCGCGGCACGCGGCGGCGCGGCGGCGAAGTCAACGGTCTCGGTGGTGGCGTTGGCCAGACCGACCTTGCCGGTGTCGATGCCCGCGTCGGCCGCGGACTTCTTGTCGACCGGCTTCTTCTTCGCCTGCATGATCAGCTTGAAGGACGGGTAGCGGGGCTCGTTGATCTTCTCCATGACGGAGACGACCGCCGGGAGCTGAGCCTCGACCACGTCGTAGCCGTAGTCGGTCTGACGCTGGATCTTGATGGCGCTGCCGTCGATGTCGACCTTGCCGGCCAGCGTGAGCTGGGGCAGGCCGAGGTACTCGGCGAGCGCGGCACCGACGACACCGGTACGGGCGTCGGTGGACTCCGAGCCGAGGACGACCAGGTCGAACTCGATGGTGCCCAGGGCCTGCGCGAGCGCGTAGGCGGTCTGGATCGCGTCGGAGCCGTGCAGCGCCTCGTCGTTGACGAAGACGGCCTTGTCGGCACCCATGGACAGGGCCTTGCGGATCGAGTCCGTGGCCTGGTCCGGTCCCATCGTCAGGACGGTGACCTCGCCGCCGTGCTTCTCCTTGAGCAGGAGAGCCTCTTCGATCGCGTACTCGTCGAGCTCGTTGATGACGCCGTCGGACGCTGCGCGGTCCAGCGTCTTGTCATCGGCGTTGAGCTTCCGTTCGGTCGCCGTGTCCGGGACCTGCTTGACCAAAACGACAATATTCATGGCCGGTGGCCGACCTCCCTGCACTCCCATATCCGCCGTCAGGCGGGTGGGCGCTGGCGCGCCCCGTTACTGCCAACAATGCCGAATGCCGTTCGGTCATCCGACGGCGGGTCCGGTGTACACGTCTACATCCGCCCCGCCAGTGCTCATAACAAAGATGTTACTCGCTAGTAGCTTGAAGGCCAACCCGTGACCCCAAGTTCGACTTAGGAAACCCTAACCAAGTTGCCCGCGGCGGCCGCCGCCGGGCCGCGGGTACTGCGCCCACCAGCGTCGACGGACCGGGAACGCGGGGCCCCTGCCCCCACCTTAGTGACCGGTTCCACGCGGTTGGCGGGCGCACCACCGCCAACGGCTGAGGCGCTCCCCTCCCGGTGGGAGTGGGAGCGCCCCTGATCGCCTCGTGCCCCGGCCGGACCCGTCGCCCGCTAGTCGCTGAACCAGTCGGACGGGCCGCTGAGCGAGCCCATCGTCCAGATCGGCAGCGAGGTGAGCCCGGTCGACAGGACGAGCATGGTGAA
Organism: Nocardiopsis terrae; assembly: GCF_014651695.1. GTDB lineage: Bacteria > Actinomycetota > Actinomycetes > Streptosporangiales > Streptosporangiaceae > Nocardiopsis > Nocardiopsis terrae. The sequence goes on along the minus strand of NZ_BMXJ01000007.1, from coordinate 333,363 downwards.
CAGGATGATCGCGATCACCACACCCGCGTACACGTACAGGTTGCTGAACCGGATCCGCTCCACCAGCCAGACCGCCTGGTGACGAGTCTCACGCCCGCTCGGCATGATGTAGCTCAGCAGGATCATCACGAACACCGCGAAGGCGCCCGTGTAGTTGGCCCCCTCCCCCGGTGTGTCCATGATCCTCGCGTAGACCATCCCGATCAGGATGCCGCCCAGCAGGTAGATCAGGCCGAACCCGACCGTGCGCACCGCCATGCGGCCGAAGGCCCACGGGAAACTGAGCGCCACCACCATGCTGTCGGAGTTGCGCGGCCCCCGGGTCTGGAGGCGCCGGGCGTGCTCGGACTTGACCACGTCCAGTGCGCCCAGCCCCGCGATGACCACGATCCCCAGGAAGATACCGATCCACGGGAACCACAGGGCGACCCCGGCCAGCATGAGCATGACGGGGACGAGCACCAGCGGGTGCATCCGCCAGGACTCCTCGTACTCGTCGTACTCGTCGTCGTAGTCATCGTCGCCGCCGCGGAAGTAGTCACCGAACCGGTCGCCGCGGCCGCGCCGGAAGCGCGCCAGCAGGCCCCCGCGCTCCTGGTAGTCCTCCTCGTCGAACTCCTGGGTGCTGTCGGGCCTGTTGTCCCGGCCCACCGGGGTCAGGATGTCCTGGAAGGCGTTCGGGTCCAGCGGGGAGTTGAAGAACTGGGTCTGCGGGGCGTCCTGCGGCCCGCGGCGGTCGTGCTCGGGCCGACCGGGCTCGACCGGGCCCATCATCATGGTCCCGGCCGGGTCCTCGGGCCGCGCCGGGTCGCCCGGGTCGATCCGCTGGGTGCCCTGGACGTCGTTCCGGCCGGGCTGGATCCGCATCGTGCCCTGCGGGTCGTTCAGATCCTCCGGGGAACGCGGGGCGATCCGATCCGTACCCGGCAGGTTGTCGGACAGGTCGTCGGTGGCCTCGTCATCGGAGTTCCACCCCGAACCGGAGGCGTGGCCGGCACCGGCGGAACGGGCGCCGCTCAGGTCGTCGGTGGCCTCGTCATCGGCCGCCCAACCGCCGGAGCGGGCGTGGCTGGTCTGCGGCGCCGAAGGGTTGGACCAGGCGCTCACGGTGTTGGGCGGGGTCGCGGCACGTGTGTGGGAGGGCCCCCAGCCCTCGCTGGCCCGGCCCGCGAGGTAACCCGCGGCACCGCCCATCCCGGCGCCCGCCGCTCCGGCCGCGGCCGCACCGCCCGCCCCGGCGCCACCGCCCCGGGTTCCGGGCCCGTGGGTGGGTGCGGGCGCCTGCATCGTGTGGTTGCCGGTCAGACCCGTGGACGGGGCCGTTCCGGTGGTCTCGGTCCAGGGCAGGTCGAGGTTGAGCCGACCGGTCTCGGCGACCAGCTCCGCGGCGGTGGGCCGCGCCGACATGTCCCGGGAGACGGCGCGGTTGACGAGCGGGCGCAGCGCCTCGTGCATCCCGTCCATGTCGATCTCGCCGTTGAGGATCCGGAAGAAGATGACCTCGAACGAACCCGCGCCGTAGGGCGGGCGCCCGGTCGAGGCGAAGGCCACGGTGCCGCCCCAGGCGTGCACGTCGGTGGCCGGACCCAGGTCCGTACCCTCGATGACCTCCGGGGAGAGGTAGCTGGGCGTGCCGACGAACGTACCGGTCTGGGTCAGCTTGGCGCCGTCCACGGCGTGCGCGATACCGAAGTCGATGACGATCGGCTCACCGTTGGAGATGATCACGTTGCCGGGCTTGAGGTCGCGGTGGATCACGTCCACCGCGTGGATGTCCTTGATCGCCCGGGCCATGCCGGTGACGAAACGGGTCAGAGCGCGGCCGCGCAGGGGTCCGTGGTCGGTGACGGTCGCGTCCAGGGTGGGCCCCGGAATGTACTCGGTGACCACCCAGGGCAGTTCGGCCTGGGTGTCCGCGTCGATGACCTCGGCCACGTTGGGGCTCTGCACACGACGCATCGTCTCGACCTCGCGGGCGAGCCGGGCGCGGGCGATGTGGTCTCCGGCGACCTCGGGCTTGAGGACCTTCACCGCGACGAACTGGTCCGTCCGGGTGTCCTCCGCCTGGTACACCACGCCCATCCCACCGGCACCGATGCGACGACGGATCACGTAGTGGCCGATGCGCTCCGGCAGCTCTTCACCCGCGGGGAAACCTGCCGACATTGACATCGAGAACTCATCCCCTCAAAAGACCGCATACCGCCACGTCCAGCTTATCGGCCGGGGGGATGGGTCAACGTTGGCTTGTGTGGCCCCTCCGAGGGGCGCGTGTGGTCTTCTTCGGCCCCGCCGGAGGGTGCGGACGCGGCGCGCACCACCGGGAACTCCGGGCGGACCGTCCGCCTCGGACGACCATTGACGAGTATGACGGAAAAACCGTGCGAGCGGTTCCCCGCCTCATGTCCCGGTTGGCCGGATCCGGACGTCCTGCCCGGTTCGAGCACTGTCGGGCGGCCGGGAACCGGCCGCCCGGAGCAGTCAGCGGCCGTTGAAGACGGCCTTGCCCGGACCCTGCTCGACGAAGCTGCGCATACCGGTCTTCTGGTCCTCGGTGGCGAAGAGGCCGGAGAAGTGGAGGCGCTCGATCTCCAGACCGGTGTCCAGGTCGGTCTCCAGTCCGCGGTCGATGGACTCCTTGGCGGCGGCCAGCGCCACGGCGGGGCCGTCGACGTACCGGGCGACCAGGGCGACGGCTGCCGAGTAGACCTCCTCGTCGGCCACGACCTCGTCCACGAGGCCGATCTCCCTGGCCTCCTCCGCGCGCACGTGACGACCGCTGAACACCAGGTCCTTGGCCCTGGCCGGGCCGACCAGGCGCGGCAGCCGCTGGGTGCCGCCCGCGCCCGGGATGACGCCCAGCTGGATCTCGGGCTGACCGAGTTTGGCCTTGGCGCCCGCGACCCGGAAGTCGGCGCACAGCGCCAGTTCGCAGCCGCCGCCCAGCGCGTAGCCGCTGATCGCCGCGACCACGGGCTTGGGGATGCGGGCGACCGCCGTCAGGGCGCGCTGGAGGGCACGCGAGTACTCCAGCATCCGGGCGTGGGTGAGGTCGGCCATCTCCTTGATGTCGGCCCCGGCCACGAACGCCCGCTCACCGCCGTAGATCACCACCGCCCGCACGGAGTCGTCGGCGGACACGGCGGCGGCCGCCTCCCCGATCTCCTTGGTGACCTGGCCGTTCAGCGCGTTCAGCGCCTTGGGCCGGTCAAGCCGGATGACGGCCACACCGGGGTTCTCCGGGTCGGCCTCGACTCGCACGAACTCGCCCACGTTGGACACCTTCCTCACTTCGACGTCTGTGTCAGTTTCCCACCCAACCACCGGGGTCAGGAGAACAGCAGCACCAGGGTCCCCAACCGGGCGGACAGGGCATAGGCGCCCACGAGCAGCAGGACGGTCCCCGCCAGCAGCAGGGTGTCCGCCGTACGCCAGCGGCTGTGCCGCGCGTGCGTGCGCCGACCCGTGCCGAAGGCGCGCGCGTCCATCGCCGTGGCCAACAGGGTCCCGGTCCTGATGGAGCGCACCAGCAGCGCGAACAGCCGCCCGAAGAACAGCGTGACGATCCGCACCGGATTCCGTCCGGCCTCCAGCCCGCGGGCCCGGCGGGCGAGCGTGATGGTCCGCCACTGGTCGGCGAGCAGCGGGATGAGCCGCAGCGCCGCGAGCACGCCCATGGCGGGCCGCTCGGGCACCCTGAGCTTCTGCACGAGCCCGTCGGACATCTCCGTGGGGTCGCTGCTGACCGCCGCGAGCAGCCCGGGCAGGGCGATGGCCAGCAGGCGCACCGCCGCGCCCACCGCGCCCTCCAGCCCGTGTTCGCCGTACAGGTAGTTGACCGCTCCGCTGCTGAGCCCCATCAGCAGGAAGGGGCCGCCCAGGACGAGCAGGGTGCGCCGGTCGACGCCGCTGAACGGCACGGTCAGCAGGACCGCGAGCAGGACCACGCCGCCGGTGACCGCGTCCACGGCGGGGATCAGCCCGATCCCGATCGCCAGCGCGGCCAGCAGTTTGGCGGCCGGGTTCAGGCCGGTGAGCCAGTAGCGGGCTCCCCCGCCTCCGGGCACGTCCAGGGTCAGCGCGTCCCCGCCCGTCGCCCGGGCGTGCGGTGGGGTGCTCACGAGTCCCCCTTCCGCCGTGCCGACCGCGGGTCCGCCGAGGCCGGGACCCCCGCGGGCGGGCCCGCGGCGGGCGGTGCCGTGTCCGGGGGCGCGGCCGGGGGCGGAACCGTGTCCCGGGGGCCCGTCGCAGGGGTCGCAGGGTCGGGGACGGCACGGCCGTCGGCCACCCGCACCCGCACGTCCGTCAGGCTGCGCAGGAGCAGTCCGTCGTGCGTGGCCATGGCCACGGCCCGGCCCTCGGCCCGCAGGGCGCCGAGCAGCTCCACCAGCTCCGTCCAGGTGCGGGTGTCCTGGCCGAAGGTCGGCTCGTCCAGGGCCAGCACGTCGGGTGCGTGCGAGGGGCCCGAACTGAGCGCGGTGGCCACCGAGAGCCGGCGCTTCTCCCCGCCGGAGAGCGTGTACGGGTGCGCGTCGGCCAGGCCGCTGAGCCGCAGCCGTTCCATCAGCTCACCGACCCAGCGGTCCGTCCCGGCCTCGTCCAGCCCCGCGCGCAGCGGTGCGAAGCGCAGCTCGTCGCGGACGGTGCCGGTGACGAACTGGTCCTCGGCGTGCTGGAAGACCGTGCCCACGTGCCGGGCCAGGCGCCGTGCGGGCCAGCGCACGAGCGGGCGCCGGTCGGCCCCGGCCAGTGGTCCGCGCGGCAGCACCCGGCCCCGGTGCGGTTTGGACAGTCCGGCCAGCATCGTGAGCAGCGTGGACTTGCCAGCGCCGTTGGGGCCGGTCAGGGCGGTCGCCGTTCCGGCCGCCAGGGTGAGGTCCACCCCGTCGAGCACCGTCCGCCGGGGTGCGGCCCGCACACCAACCTGGAAGGGAGTGCGCGCGGTGACGCCGACGGTCTCGACCAGGGCCGGACCGCCGGGTGCGGGCGGGACCTCCGGCACCGGTTCGTTCCCGGGGATCCACACGCCCTGTCGGGCCAGGGACCGGCCGTGCTCCGCGAACACCCTCCTCGGCGTCCCGTCGGCGATCACCCCGCCGCCCGGCTCGACCACCACGACCCGCTCCACCAGGTCCACGACGTCGGCGACCCGGTGTTCGACCAGGACGAGGGTGGCCTCGGTCTCGGCGAGCAGGCGGGTCAGCAGTGCGCGTACCAGTTCGGCCCCGGCGGGGTCGAGGTTGGCGGTGGGCTCGTCCAGCAGCAGCAGGCGCGGACGCATCGCCAGCGCCCCCGCGATGACCAGGCGCTGCTTCTCACCGCCGGACAGGGCCCCGGTGGAGTGCCGGAGCCCGTAGGGGAAACCGACCTCGGCCATGGACCGCTCCACCCGGGGCCAGATCAGCTCCGGGTCCACACCCAGGTTCTCCAGGCCGAAGGCGACGTCGTCACCGGCGCGGGCCATCACCAACTGGGTCTCGGGGTCCTGGCTGACCAGCCCGACGCCTCCCCGGCCCCGGTCGGCCGGGCGGCCGTTCACGAGCAGCGATCCCTCCTGGTCGCCGCTGATGGCGCCGTCCTGGCCGGTGAGCCCGGCCAGGGAGTGCAGCAGGGTGGACTTACCCGCCCCGGAGGCGCCCAGCAGCAGTACGCGTTCACCGGGTTCGATGGACAGGTCCACGCCCCGCAGCGCGTGGGTGGCACGACCCGAGTGCTTCCAGCCCCACCCGGAGAGTTCCACGCGCGCGCCGCGGGCGTTCGGTCCGACCACGGTCAGCCCTTGGCCGACGGGAAGGGTGCCAGGGCACCGGAGCGGGCCAGCGCCGTGGTGAGCAGACGCGCCCCCACACCAGCGATGACCGCCGCGCTGATCACCACGATCACCCCGTAGGTCACCTGGTAGTGGAGCGGCCAGGTGACGTTGTAGGCGATGTTGTCGCGGATGGCCGGGGAGACTCCCGCGACCGCGGCCGCGAGCACGGCCACGCCCATGTTCCACCGCCGGTAGGCGAAGGCCAGGAAGACCAGTTCGGGCAGCAGCCCCTGGAGGGTGCCGTCGAGGATGACCATGATCCCCCACTGGGTGCCCAGCACCGCCGAGACCGAGGCGGCCGCGACCGAGGTGAGCAGGGCCGCGCCCGGCTTGCGGATGATCAGGCCGCCGAGCACGCCGGAGATCAGCCACATGCCGTAGACGACGGCCTGCCCGGGCGGGAAGGCGACGAACAGCGGTGTGGTGACCGACCAGACGATGTTCCACAGCCAGAAGACGACGCCGACGGCGACGCCGATCACGGCGGCCACGACGATGTCGACGGTGCGCCAGCTCCGGAACCTCTCGCGGATCTGGCGGACGAAGCCCGTCCGCTCGGTGCCGGTTCCGGGGTCGGATTCGGTACTCATTCTGGTGACGTCCCTTCGTCGGGGGTGACGAGGGCCCATGTGGCTAAGAGCGCCACCCCGGCGTACCCGGGTACGCGCACGGTGACGGGTTCCTATGACTTCCTTCGCTGGCATGACCCAGATCAGGTGTGTAAGGGTCTGCGGCTCGGTGCCGCACTCTCAGCGCTCACGCGCTCCCCTGTCGGATTGGCTCCATTATGGGGCAACAAGGAGAGCTGTGGGATGTTTCCACCCCACAGCCCTCCCTGTACTCGTTTGGAGGTTCCGCCCAGTGACGGCCCCGTTCCCGTTCCCCGCAGGGGATCCGGTCCGGGTGTCGAGCCCCGTGCCAGGCTTCGGACTCCGCTCCAGACGGTCGGACTCCGCTCTAGGTGTCGGAGTCGTCCTCCTTCTCCTTGGGCGGTTTGGCCTTCGGGTCGCCGAAGGCACCCGGCGAACCCGCGAAGCTCTCCGCGGGCAGCGAGGCGGTGGCGCCGCGCATGCTCTCCTGCCAGATCGGACCGGGCAGGGTGCCGCCGTAGACGATGCCGTAGTAGCGGCCGCCGATGCTCACGCCCTGGAGCGGGTGCTTCTCACCGCCGCGCACGTCGCCGACGGCCACCGTCGAGGCGAGGTTCGGGGTGTACCCGGCGAACCAGGCGTAGGCGGCGCTGTCGGTGGTGCCGGTCTTGCCCGCGACCGGACGGCCCAGGTCCAGCCCGTTGGCGGTACCGCCGTCGAAGGTCTGCTGGAGCAGGTGGTTGACGCCGTCGGCGGTCCGCTTCTTGATCACCTGCTCGCACTCGGAGCCGGCCTTGGTCTCCTCGCCCGTCTCGTCGTCGGTCACCGAGCGCACCGGACGGGGTTCGCAGTACTGGCCGCGGGCCGCGAAGGTCGCGTACGCGGCGGCCATGGTCAGCGGGGAGACCTCCTGGTCGCCGAGGGTGAACGAGCTCCACACCCCGAGTTCGCCGCCGTCGGCGCGGTGCACACCGAGCTTCTTCGCCATCTCGGCGGTGTCGCACAGGCCCACCCGCTTCTGGAGCTGGGCGAAGTAGGTGTTCACCGACCCCTTGGTCCCGCTGATCATGTTGTGGCTGCCCCCGTCGCTCTCACCGGCGTTGCGCACGCTCCACGAGGACATCCTGCCGCCCTCGCAGTTGGTCATGCCGCTGATCGACATGTTCTTGGGCGCGGAGAAGCTGGTGCCGTACCCCAGGCCCTCGTCCAGCGCGGCGGCCAGCGTGAAGGGCTTGAAGGTCGACCCGGCCTGGTACCCGGTGGATCCGCCTTCGGCCTGGTCGACCGCGAGGTTGATCGAGGTCGTGCCGACCCGTTCGTCGTCGAACCCGTGGCGGAGGTTCTGGGCCAGCCCGCGCACCCGGCCGGAGCCGGGTTCGACGAAGGCCTGGGCGGCGAACTTGGTGGAGTCCTCGTGCGGGACCCGCTTGTCGATGGCGGCCTGCGCGGCGTCCTGCGCGGCGGCGTCGAGCGTGGTCCGCACGGTGAACCCGCCCCGGCTGATGAGCTGTTCGCGTTCGGCCGCGCTCTCGCCGAGCAGGTCCGACTCCTTCAGCCAGCGCATGGTGTAGTCGCAGAAGAACGGGTAGTCGCTCTCCGAGCAGCTGCCCGCCCGCGGTGTGGGGTCCAGGCCCAGGTCGCTCTCCTTGTATCCGGCGCCCTCCTCGGCTCCCAGCACCTCGGTGGCGACCATCCGGTCGAGCACCAGGTTCCGGCGCTCCAGCGCCGCCTCCGGGTTGCTGAGGGGGTCGTAGAACGAGGGTCCGCGGACCAGGCCGGCCAACAGGGCTGACTGCCCGGGGTCGAGTTCGGCGGCGGACACGGAGAAGTACCGTTTCGCGGCGACCTCGATGCCGTGGGCGCCGGCGCCGAAGTAGGAGAGGTTGAGGTAGCCCTCCAGGATCTCGTCCTTGGTGTGGCGTTCCTCGATCTCGATGGCGTAGCGCAGTTCGACGAGCTTGCGGTTCAGGGTCTGCGCGCTGGCGCTCTCGATCTCATCCTCGCTCTCGGCGTTCTCGATGAGGAGGTTCTTCACGTACTGCTGGGTGAGGGTCGACCCGCCCTGTGTGTCGCCCTGGGCCGTCCGCGTCGCCGCGCGCAGGACACCGCGCAGGTCCAGGCCGCTGTGCTCGTAGAAACGGTCGTCCTCGATCGCCATCAGGGCACCGGTCATCCACGGGCTGATCTCGTCGAGGCCGACGACCTCGCGTTCGCGTTCGGCGACCTCCGCGAAGGGCTCACCGCCGTCGGTGGTGAGCAGGATGCGTGAGGACAGGGGCGGGACCTCCAGGTCACTGGGCATGGCCATGAACCCGGCGGCCGTGTCCCTGGCGACCAGCCCGATGCTGCCCGCCCACGGCAGGACCAGGGCCGCCGACAGGAGTCCGGCGACCACGCCGAGCCCGGACAGGCGCAGCAGCGTGTCGCCCCTCCCCTTGAACAGGTCACCCTTCAGGAACTCCCGGGCCCCCCGGAACTGACCACTCCGGTTCGACTCCGTCACGTCGCCCCCCTACGGCCGTGTGCTGTCCGCCCGCGGTGCGGAACGGACACTGCGCCGCCCACACTCGCAGGGACGCCGTAAAGGGAACTCCGCCAAATCGGGCGTGTCGCCGAAAAGCTTCCCCAATCTACGGCAAAGCACACAGATCACCCATGAGGCACGAGCAAGGGCGCATCATAAGAAAACCACCGCCCTCTTTCTTGATGTCAAGAAGAGTTGGACAACAAAGTCGACCCCCAGAGCGACAGCTCGACCAAATATGGGACGAATGCTTCCCAGGGGGCTGAACGGACACAAGGGGATGTCCGGAATACGACCCGACCCCCGCCTGGTGCATTCGGTCATCCCTACCCACCCCGAAGGCATCGACAACATGCGGGGGGAATTTTCCGACTTTTCATGAGGGGGAATGCGAAAACAACCACAGAGACCCCTGAATCGCATGTGTACTTATGCCCGCTTTGAGAGGTTAGCCCGGGCGAAACGCGGCAAATACCAGGTCTTGGCGCTGACAGCGAGTGTGATGAGGATCACATAAATTATCCGGCCCCGACACTCCGCCAAACCCCGCCAGAGGGCCGACGATAGACAGGGGAGAGCATCGAAGCCGCAATCCGGACAGTTTTCGATCCAGCACTTCGTTAACTCCACCGCACCCCGGATTAAGTTCCGATTATTTCCGCACGCAAGCCACTGCGTGCTGCCCCATAACGCCCGAACCACGACAATTACGGTGTAGCCAGTGATCGGACGACTGCCCATCCTCGATATCTCTCCAGACAACGACCTGGGGCCGGTGAAAGCCGTTCCCGGAGAGCGCTTCACGGTGAGCGCCACCGTGATCCGGGAGGGGCACGACTCCCTCGCCGCGGGCGTGGTGGTCCACCCGCCCAAAGGCCGCCGGAGGGCCCTGGTCCCGATGCGCGAGAAGGCCCCCGGAACCGACCGCTACGAGGCCGAGATCAGCCTCCCCCGGGAGGGGAACTGGTCGTTCTCGGTCGAAGCCTGGAGCGACCCCTTCACCACCTGGCTCCGCGTCGCCCGCGTGAAGCTGCCCCTGGACACCGACACCGACCTCGTCCTGGAGGAGGGCGCGCGCCTGCTGGACCGGGCCGGCCGCCGAGTCCCCCGCGTACCCGCCCTGAACAGGGCAGCCAAGGTCCTGCGCGACACCTCCCTGCCCCCCATGGAGCGTTTCGCCGCCGTCACCGACGACGTCCTCGCCCAGATGGAGCGCAATCCCCTGCGCGAACTCCTCACCCGTTCCAGGCGCACCAGGGTCGTCGTCCACCGCGAACGGGCCCTCTTCGGCTCCTGGTACGAGTTCTTCCCCCGCTCCGAGGGCGCCCAGGTGGACACCGCGCCCGGCCAGGAGGTGTCGGGGACCTTCTCGACCGCGGCCAAACGCCTGCCCGCCATCGCCGACATGGGCTTCGACGTCGTCTACCTGCCGCCGATCCACCCCGTCGGCGAGTCCCACCGCAAGGGCCGCGACAACACGCTCCGGGCGGGTCCGGGCGACCCCGGCTCGGTGTGGGCGATCGGTTCGGCCGACGGCGGCCACGACGCCGTCCACCCGGACCTGGGCACCCTCACCGACTTCGACTCCTTCGTCGCGGAGGCCCGCGAGAACGGCCTGGAGATCGCCCTGGACCTGGCCCTGCAGTGCTCCCCCGACCACCCCTGGGTGGCCGAGCACCCCGAGTGGTTCACCAGGCGCGCCGACGGATCGATCGCCTACGCCGAGAACCCGCCCAAGAAGTACCAGGACATCTACCCGCTCTGCTTCGACCACGACTTCGAGGGGCTCTACCGGGAGTGCCTGCGGGTGGTCGGGCACTGGATCGACCACGGCGTCCGGATCTTCCGCGTCGACAACCCGCACACCAAACCGGTCGCCTTCTGGCAGCGGCTGCTCGCCGACGTCGCCGAACGGGACCCGGACGTGCTCTTCCTCGCCGAGGCCTTCACCCGCCCCGCGATGATGCGCACCCTGGCCAAGGTCGGCTTCCACCAGTCGTACACCTACTTCACCTGGCGCAACGGCAAGGACGAGCTCACCGACTACCTCACCGAGCTCAGCCAGGAGACCGCGCACTACCTGCGCCCCAACCTCTTCGCCAACACCCCGGACATCCTCAACGCCTACCTCCAGGAGGGCGGCCGCCCCGCCTTCGAGGTGCGCGCGGTGCTGGCCGCGCTGCTCTCCCCCACCTGGGGCGTCTACTCGGGCTTCGAACTGTGCGAGAACACCCCCGCCGCCCCGGGCAGCGAGGAGTACCTGCACTCGGAGAAGTTCGAGTACCGGCCCCGCGACTGGGCCGCGGCCGACGCCTCCGGCGGGACCATCGCCCCGCTGATCACCAGGCTGAACAGGCTGCGCCGGGCCCACCCCGCCCTGCGCGAGCTGCGCAACCTGCGGTTCCACCACGTGGACCGGCCCGAGCTGATCTGTTTCTCCAAGTACCGCCCCGGATCCCCCGGTGAGCCCGACGACGCCGTGATCGCCGTCGTCAACCTCGACCCGCATCACGCCCGCGAGGCGACGGTGCATCTCGACCTGCCGTCGATCGGCCGCACGTGGGAGGAGGACCTCAGGGTGACCGACGAGCTGACCGGACGCGACTACACCTGGCGAGCGGACAACTACGTCCGCCTCGACCCGGCGACCGGACCCGCGCACGTGTTCACCGTCAACGGCAGATGAGGGGCCGGGGCGGGGCGCCCGGTCCGAGAGCCGCAGCCCCGCCCGAAACGCCTGTTGATCAGATGTCGAACATTCTTGGTGGGGAGCAGTAGATGAGCAACGACGAGCCCGGACCCGGTGCCCGCGAGCACGCCGAACACGGTCCGCTCGCCCCAGCCACCGGGGCTGCCACCGGCCCGCTCATGTCCTCCGGCGGCACCAGTGACCCCCACTGGTTCAAGCACGCCGTCTTCTACGAGGTACTCGCACGGGGTTTCTTCGACTCCAACGGCGACGGCACCGGTGACCTCGCCGGGCTCGTGCAGAAAATGGACTACCTCCAGTGGCTCGGCATCGACTGCGTCTGGCTGCTGCCGATGTACGAGTCCCCGCTGCGCGACGGCGGATACGACATCTCGGACTACTTCAAGATCCTCCCCGAGTTCGGCAACACCGCCGACTTCGTGGAGCTCCTGGACGAGGCGCACCGACGCGGCATCCGCGTCATCACCGACCTGGTCATGAACCACACCAGCGACCAGCACCCGTGGTTCAGGGCCTCACGGGAGGACCCGGACGGCCCCTACGGCGACTTCTACGTGTGGTCCGACACCGACGACCGCTACGACGAGGCCCGGATCATCTTCGTCGACACTGAGACCTCCAACTGGACCTACGACGAGGTCCGCGGCCAGTACTACTGGCACCGGTTCTTCTCCCACCAGCCCGACCTCAACTTCGAGAACCCTGCGGTCCAGGAGGCGATCCTGGAGGTGCTGCGCTACTGGCTGGACCTGGGCATCGACGGGTTCCGCCTGGACGCCGTGCCGTACCTGTACGAGCGCGAGGGCACCAACTGCGAGAACCTCAAGGAGACCCACGAGTTCCTCAAACGGGTGCGCGCCGAGGTGGACCGCCTGTACCCGGACCGGGTGCTGCTGAGCGAGGCCAACCAGTGGCCGTCGGAGGTCGTCGACTACTTCGGCGACTTCGAGTCCGGCGGCGACGAGTGCCACATGAACTTCCACTTCCCGCTGATGCCGCGCATGTTCATGGCGGTGCGGCAGGAACAGCGCTTCCCGATCTCGGAGATCCTCGCCCAGACCCCGGAGATCCCGCGCAACTGCCAGTGGGCGATCTTCCTGCGCAACCACGACGAGCTGACCCTGGAGATGGTCACCGACGAGGAGCGCGACTACATGTACTCCGAGTACGCCAAGGAACCCCGCATGCGTGCCAACGTGGGGATCCGGCGGCGGCTCGCCCCCCTTCTGGACAACGACCGGAACCAGATCGAGCTCTTCACCGCGCTCCTGCTCTCCCTCCCGGGCTCACCGGTCCTGTACTACGGCGACGAGATCGGGATGGGCGACAACATCTGGCTGGGCGACCGGGACGCCGTGCGCACACCCATGCAGTGGAGTTCGGACCGCAACGCCGGGTTCTCCCGCGGCGACCCCGCCCGGCTCTACCTCCCGCTGGTCCTGGACCCGGTCTACGGGTACCAGGCGCTCAACGTGGAGGCCCAGCGCGACAACCCGGGCTCCCTGCTGCACTGGACGCGCCGGATGATCCAGATCCGCAAGCGCCACCCCGTGTTCGGCACCGGGGAGTTCACCAAGCTGAACGCCACCAACCCCAGCGTGCTGGCGTTCATCCGGGAGCACGGCGACGACCGCATGCTGTGCGTGAACAACCTGTCCAGGTTCCCGCAGCCCGTGGAGCTGGACCTGCGCCGCTACGCCGGAGTGAGCCCGGTGGAGTGCGTGGGCGGGGTCCGCTTCCCGGAGATCGGTGAGTTGCCGTACCTGCTCACCCTGCCGGGCCACGGCTTCTACTGGTTCCAGCTCCCGCCGGAGCACACGGGTGAACCGCGCTCCGAAAGCCGCGAGGGTGTGCCCTCCTACGGGTTGCCCGAGGCGGGGGTCAGCGCCCGGGACGCCTTCGACACCGGTCGCCCCGCCGCGACCACCACAACGTCGGACGCCCAGCGCAGGGGCGGCGGGAAAGGACACGGGCCTGTCTGAGATGTCGCAACTAGAGGAACTCCTGGCAGTCTGGCTACCCCGGCAACGATGGTTCTCCGGCAAGGGGATCCCGATCCGGCAGATCCGGGTCGAGAGCAGGTACACCCTGGTCTCGGCCGGCCCCGGCGGGCCGGACCTGAACGTCCTCGTCGTGCAGGCGGGGCAGCGCGGCCTCAGCTCCCGGTACCAGGTGCTGCTCGGTTCACGGCCGCCCCGGTCCCTGCCGCCCAACCTGGCCCGCGCCGCGATCGGTGTGTGCCAGGTCGCGGGCGGCCGTCCCAGGGTGGTCTACGACGCCGCACACGACCCGCAGCTCACGGCGCTGCTCCTGGAGCGGTTCACCGTCGGGGAGGACCCGGGGCGGCGCGGCCGGGTACGGTTCCGCACGCTGCCGGGCACCACCGTCGACGCCTGCGGGCCGGGGCGGCTGCTGACCGGGGAGCAGTCCAACACCTCGCTGGTCTACGGCAGCGAGTACGTCCTCAAGACCTTCCGCAGACTCTGGCCCGGCCGCAACCCGGACCTGGAACTGAACATGGCTCTGTCGGGTTCGCCGTACGTGGCGCGCCCCTGCGGGTGGATCGAGGCGGACCTGTCCGGCCACACCACGCCGACCACGCTCGCCCTGCTGCAGACCTTCGTCCCCGACGCCGCGGACGGCTGGGTACTGGCCACGGAGAACGTGCGCACCCTGGTGGAGGGCGAGGACGCCGACTTCAGCGAGGAGGCCGCCCGGCTCGGCCACACCACCGCACAGGTGCACAGTTCGCTGGCGCGGGCGCTGCCCACCGACGTGCTGGCGCCGACCTCGGCGGCCGAACTGGCCGACGCCATGGTGGAACGCCTGGCCATGGCCAGCGCGGAGGTCCCGGAACTCGCGGAGCACGCGCCCAGGGTGCTGGAGGCCTACGCCGACTTCGCCCGGGTGGACGAGCCGCTGCCCATCCAGCGCATCCACGGCGACTACCACCTGGGACAGGTCATCCGCCCCGAGCGGGGGTGGGTGCTGCTGGACTTCGAGGGTGAGCCGACCGTCCCGGTGCGTGAACGCCAGCGACTGTCCAGCCCGCTGCGGGACGTGGCCGGGATGCTGCGTTCCTTCGACTACGCGGCCGGTTACCTGCTGGTCGGCGAGGAGGAGGACCCGCAACTGTCGTGGGCGGCGCGGGCCTGGGCCCGGCGCAACCGGGAGGCGTTCTGCCGGGGCTACGCCGACGGCGGAGGGGCCGACCCCGAGAAGCACCTGACGGTGCTGCGGGCCTTCGAGTTCGACAAGGCCGTGTACGAGGTCCTGTACGAGGCGCGCAACCGGCCGAACTGGCTCCGGGTGCCGTTGGAGTCCATCGCCACCGCGGCCATGGCGGCCACAGGAAGCTCGGGGCCGCCGATGCCCGGCTGATTCCCGGGCGGCCGCCGTCCGCGCACTGCGGCCGCCCTCCCGTACCCCCGTTGACCCCTCCCCTCTCACCACCCGTCCACCACGAGTCACCACGGAGTCGAATTGTCACCGCGTCCGACCAACAAGTCCGCCACCGCCGACGAGCAACCGACGGCAGCGGAGCCCGCGGCCGCGAAGAAGGCGCCCGCCAAGGCGGCCGCCGGCAGAACCGACGCCAAGGCAGCGCCGGGGAAGGCTGCGAGGAAGGCAACGGAGAAGACCTCGAAGACCGCGGAGAAGGCCCCGGCCGCGAAGAAGACGGCGGCCCGGAAGACGGAGCCGAAGAAGACCGCCGCGAAGAGGACCGCGCCCGGGAAGGCGGCGCCCAAGCGGACCCGCACACCCGCCGCCCCCGACCCGGAACTGGTCGCCGAACTGGACAGGGTGGTGGACGGCTGGCACCACGACCCGCATTCCGTCCTCGGCCTGCACGGACGTGACCTGCGCGTACTCCGTCCAGGAGCCGTCGGGGTCGACGCCGTCCTGCCCGACAACACCCGCGTCGCCCTCCCGCACCGCCACCGCGGGGTGTTCGCCGCCCGCCTCCCGAAGCAGACCGACGACTACCGGATCGCGGTCCGCTACGAGGAGGGCGGGCCGGAGCTGGTCGAGGCCGACGCCTACCGGGTCGCGCCCACACTCGGCGAACTGGACCTGCACCTGATCGGCGAGGGCCGCCACGAGGAACTGTGGCGGGCTCTGGGCGCGAACACGGCGACCGCGGACAGCCCCATGGGAGAGATACCGGGTACGGGCTTCGCGGTCTGGGCCCCGGACGCCCGCGGGGTGCGGGTGGTCGGTGACTTCAACTACTGGAACGGAACAGCGCACCCGATGCGCAGCCTCGGTTCCAGCGGCGTGTGGGAGCTGTTCGTACCCGGAACGGGCGACGGCGACCTGTACAAGTTCCAGATCCTGGGCGCTGACGGGCACTGGCGGGACAAGGCCGACCCGATGGCGCGGCGCACCCAGATGCCCCCGGCGACGGCGTCGGTGGTCACCACCTCCGAGCACGTGTGGTCGGACGAGCAGTGGATGGCCGAGCGCAAGGGCGTGCAGGCGCACCGCGCGCCGATGAGCGTGTACGAGGTGCACCTCGGTTCCTGGCGCCCCGGGCTGGACTACCGGGAACTGGCCGAACAGCTGGTGGAGTACGTCAGCGACCTGGGCTTCACCCACGTGGAGTTCCTGCCGGTGGCGGGCCACCCCTTCGACGGTTCGTGGGGTTACCAGGTCACCTCCTACTACGCGCCGACACCGCGTTTCGGTTCACCGGACGAGTTCCGGCACCTGGTGGAATCGCTGCACCGGGCCGGGATCGGGGTGTTCCTGGACTGGGTGCCCGCGCACTTCCCCAGGGACGAGTGGGCGCTGGCCCGGTTCGACGGCACCGCGCTGTACGAGCACCCGGACCCCCGCCGCGGCGAGCACCCGGACTGGGGGACGCTCATCTTCAACTACGGGCGGACCGAGGTGCGCAACTTCCTCGTGGCCAACGCCCTGTACTGGCTCGAGGAGTTCCACATCGACGGCCTGCGCGTGGACGCCGTCGCCTCGATGATCTACCTCGACTACTCGCGGGACTCCGGGCAGTGGGAACCGAACATGTTCGGCGGCCGGGAGAACCTGGAGGCGATCGACTTCATCAAGGAGCTCAACACCACGGTCTACCGGCGCAACCCGGGCGCGGTGATGATCGCGGAGGAGTCCACGGCGTACACGGGTGTGACCCAGCCGGTCGACCTGGGCGGACTCGGGTTCGGGTTGAAGTGGAACATGGGCTGGATGCACGACTCCCTGGAGTACGTGAAGAAGGAACCGATCCACCGCAAGTACCACCACAACGACATCACGTTCTCGATGATGTACGCCTACAGCGAGAACTACGTGCTGCCGCTGTCGCACGACGAGGTGGTGCACGGAAAGCAGGCGCTGTTCAACAAGCCGCCCGGCGACGAGTGGCAGCGCGCGGCCACACTGCGGGCCCTGCTCTCGTTCATGTGGTCCCACCCGGGCAAGCAGCTGCTGTTCATGGGCGGCGAGATCGCCCAGGGGGACGAGTGGTCGCACGAGGCCGGGGTGCCGTGGTGGCTGCTCCAGTTCGAGCACCACGCCGGGACGCAGAAGCTGGTGAAGAAGCTCAACGACACCTACCGTCCCCGCCCCGCGCTGTGGTCCCTGGACACCGACCCGGCCGGTTTCCGCTGGTTGGACGGGGGCGACCACGAGGGGAACACCCTCAGCTACCTGCGCCACGGCGAGGACGGCTCGGTGCTGGTATGCGCGGTGAACTTCTCGCCGGTGCCCCGACCGGGCTGGCGGGTCGGCCTGCCCTCCGAGGGCCGGTGGACGTCGGTGCTCAACTCGGACGAGCGCCGCTTCGGCGGCTCCGGGTACGAGGCGCCCTCCTCGGTGACGGCCGAGCCCCGGGAGTGGCACGGCCAGCCGTACTCCGCGGAGATCACCCTGCCCCCGCTGGGCGGGGTCTGGTTCGAGCCGGAGCGGTAGCCCGAACGCGGTCGGTCCGCGGTTCCGCGAGGTGAAGGGCCCCGGAACGGTCGCCGTCGGGCGAGCGTTCCGGGGCTCGCCCTCGCTCCGTGAGGAACCGGAGCGGAGCGTGGGCTACGCCCCGTTCCCGTGCCAGGCGGTCAGGCGGCGAACCGCCTCGTCGAGGACCTCGTCCTTCTTACAGAAGGCGAAGCGCAGCAGGTGCCGCCCCTCCTCCTGGTGGTCGTAGAACACCTTGGCGGGCACCGCCGCCACACCGGCCTCACGGGGCAGCGCCCGGGCGACGTCCTCGCCGTCCAGGTAGCCCAGCGGCCGGATGTCGGCCATCAGGAAGTAGGTGCCCTCGCACACGTTCACGTCGAAACCGGCTTCGGCCAGCCCCGCCGCGAGCCGGTCCCGCTTGTCCTGGAGCGAACGGCGCTGCTGCTGGATCCACTCCCACTCGGAGTCCAACGCGTCGGCGACCGCCAGCTGGAGGGCACCGTTGGCGGAGAAGGTGAGGAACTGGTTGACCGTGCGCACCGCACGGACCAGAGGTTCGGGGCCGGTGACCCAGCCGGTCTTCCACGCGGTCACCGCGAACGTCTTGCCCGCGGACGAAACAGACAGGGTCCGCTCCCGCATCCCCGGAAGCGTGGCCAGCGACACGTGCCGGCGCTCGTCGAAGGTGAGGAACTCGTACACCTCGTCGGTGACCGCGAGCAGGTCGTGGTCACGGCACACCCGGGCGATCTCCTCCAGCTCGGCGGCGGTGAACACCGTGCCGGTGGGGTTGTGCGGGGTGTTGACCATGATCAGCCTGGTGCGCGGGGTCACCGCGGCGCGCAGTTCGGCGGGGTCGAAGGTGAGGCGCCCGCTCGCCGGGTCTCGGCGCAGGGCCACCGGACGGCGCACCCCGCCCGCGAGGGAGATCATCGCGGCGTAGGAGTCGTACATCGGCTCGAAGACGACCACCTCGTCCCCGCGCTCCACCAGGGCCAGCAGCGAGGCCGCGATCCCGGCGGTCGCGCCGACGGTCACGTACACCTCGGAGTCCGGGTCGAAGTCCAGCCCCTGGTGGCGGGAGCGGTACCGGCTCACCGCCCGGCGCAGCTCGGGGCGGCCCGGGCCGGGCGGGTACTGGTTCACTCCCGCCGTGATGTTGCGGGTCGCGCCCTCCAGCAGGGATCGCGGCCCGTCGGTGTCGGGGAAACCCTGCCCGAGGTTGACGGAATCGGTCTCGACGGCCAGGCGCGTCATCTCGGCGAAGATCGTCTCACCGTAGGCGCGCATTCGTTCGATCAGCGGTTCTTCCACCCGTCGAGCGTATCCACCCGTCCGCGCGCACACGGCAGCCCGCCCCTCGGACACGGCGAGGGCCCCGGTCTCGTGGCGTCCGGCCGGTTGCCGGGCGCCACGAGGCCGGGGCCCGTCCCTCCCCTAAGGGAGGAGGAGGCTCAACACGACCCAGACCACGGGACCCGCGATGAGCAGCGAGTCCATTCGGTCCATCAGGCCGCCGTGGCCCGGCATGAACCGGCCCATGTCCTTGACCCCGAGGTCGCGCTTGAAGAGCGACTCGATGAGGTCCCCGACCGTGGCGGCCAGCACGACGGCCAGGCCCAGGACCACGCCGACCCACCAGGGGCCGTCCAGGAGCAGGGTCACGCACAGCGCGCCCGCCACCGCACAGCCCACCACGGAGCCGCCGAAGCCCTCCCAGGTCTTGTTCGGGCTGATCACCGGGGCCATCTTGTGCCGCCCCAGCATGATCCCGGCGAAGTAGCCGCCGATGTCGCTGGAGATCGTCACCACGATGAACACGAGGAGCCGGTACTGGCCGTCCTCCGGGTCCGCGATGAGCAGCAGCCAGGTGGCCAGCAGGAACGGCAGGTACACCAGGACGAACAGGTTGGCCGACGCGTCGGCGACGAACCCCTCCGCGCCTCCGCGCAACCGCCAGACCAGGCAGACGATCGCGGTGAGGGCGGTGATGCCCACCAGCCACTCCGGCCCGCCGAAATAGGCTCCGGCCTGCATCGCGACCCCGCCCACGGCCAACGGGGCCAGGGCCAGGGCCACGCCCTTGCCGCCGAAGGCCCGGTTGAGTTCGCGCAGCCCGATCAGCGCGGCCAGGGAGGTGATGACCGTGAACAGCTCCGGCCTGGGGAAGACCGAGAAGAAGACGAGCGCGCCCAGGACGCACCCGCTGGCGATGGCCACCGGGAGGTTACGGCCGGTCTTGACCGGATCGCCCCCCGGCTTGTGCAGCACGAAGCGCTGCCCGGCGGCCGTGTCCGTCACGGAGGACTCCGCCTCGGACGGGGAGGTGTCGTCGGGTCTGTGCTCCGGCGATTGGTCATCGCCTCCGGAGCCGTTGGAAGGTGTGGTCACCGGCTAAACCTCGAGAAGTTCAGATTCCTTGTGCTTCAGCAGCTCGTCGACCGAGGCCACGTACTTCTGCGAGAGCTCGTCCAGTTCGGCCTGGGCGCGGTGCGCCTCGTCCTCACCGATGTCGCCGGCCTTGACCGCCTTCTCGAAGCTGTCCTTGGCGCGGCGGCGCACGTTGCGGATCGAGACCTTGCTGTCCTCGGCCTTGGTGCGCGCGACCTTCACGTACTCCTTGCGGCGCTCCTCCGACAGGTCCGGGAACACCACCCGGATGACCTGGCCGTCGTCGGAGGGGTTGACCCCGAGGTCGCTGTTGCGGATCGCGTTGATGATCGAGGTGCGAGCACTGACGTCGAACGGGGAGATGACGACCATCCGCGGCTCGGGCACCGAGAAGGAGGCCAACTGGTTGATCGGGGTGCGGGCACCGTAGTAGTCGACGGTGATCTTGTTGAAGGTGGCGGGGGTGGGACGGCCGGTCCGGATCGTCGCGAAGTCCTCCTTCGCCACGGTCACGGCCTTTTCCATCTTCTCTTCGGCCTCAAGGAGGGTTTCATCGATCATTGGGGCGCTCCCGGATTCTCGGCTGGGTGTTCGTGGCTTGGTGCGTGGCCCGACGCCGTCTAGACGGAGGCCGGACCGACGATGGTGCCGATCTTCTCACCGCGGACGGCGCGCAGGATGTTGCCCTGGCTCATGAGGTCGAAAACGACGATGGGCAGACCGTTGTCCATGCACAGGCTGACGGCCGTGGCGTCCATGACCTTCAGGCCGCGGGTGAGGACCTCGTTGTAGTTGAGCTTGTCGAACCTGACCGCGTCCGGGTTGCGCTGGGGGTCGGCGTCGTAGACCCCGTCCACCTGGGTGCCCTTGAGGACCGCCTGGGCACCGATCTCCAGCGCCCGCTGGGCGGCGGTGGTGTCGGTGGAGAAGAACGGCGCGCCCAGGCCGGCGCCGAAGATGACCACGCGGCCCTTCTCCAGGTGGCGAATGGCGCGACGCGGGATGTAGGCCTCGGCGACCTGGCTCATGTGGATCGCGGTCTGCACGCGCGTGTCCACACCCAGGCGCTCCAGGAAGTCCTGGAGGGCGAGGCAGTTGATGACGGTGCCGAGCATCCCCATGTAGTCGGCGCGGCCGCGCTCGATCCCGCCCTCGGTGAGCTGCGCGCCGCGGAACATGTTGCCGCCGCCGACGACAACGGCGACCTGGATCCCCTCGGAGACCGCTTCGGCGATGGACTCAGCAACGTACTGGACGACCTCGGGCTCTATCCCGAGACCGCCACCGCCCGCGAACGCCTCCCCCGAGAGCTTGAGCATGACACGCTTCCAACCGGAATTGTGCATGGCTGGTGCGGTGGTCATCGCTTCGTTCTCCGACACGGCCTGCGGCCTCCCTTATTGTCCCCGAGTGGCACAGGGTCCCCCGAGTGTTCCTGCTGCGGGCAGAGCGCACGACAACGCCCCGAATCCGCCCATATCCACCGAAGGTGCCGGGGAGAGAAGTCTCCCCGGCACCTCCATCATCCCAAAGCCCTAGGCCTGGCCGACCTTGAAGCGGACGAAGCGCTTGACGGTGACGCCGGCCTCGTCGACGACCTTCTGGACCGTCTTCTTGTTCTCCTTGACGAACGGCTGGCCGAGCAGCGTCACGTCCTTGAAGTAACCGTTGAGGCGGCCCTCCACGATCTTCGGGATCGCCTGCTCGGGCTTGCCCTCCTCGCGGGTGGTCTCCTCGGCGATGCGGCGCTCGTTGGCCACCACGTCGGCGGGGACCTCGTCCTTGCTGACGTACTGGGGGGCCAGCGCGGCGATCTGCTGGGCGAGGTCCTTGCCGACCTCTTCGTCCTTCTTGTCCAGCTCGACCAGAACACCCATGGTGGGGGGCAGGTCCGGGTCGGACTTGTGCAGGTAGCTCGCGACGTAGGCGCCGTCGAACTTGGCGATGCGGCGGAACTCGAGCTTCTCGCCGATGATCGCGCTCTTGCCCTCGATGTAGGCCTGGAGGCTCTTGCCCGGCTCGATCTCGGCGGCGGCGACGGTGGCGAGGTCATCGCTGTCCTGCTCGGCGACGAAGTCGGCGACCTGGTTGGCCAGCTCGATGAACTGCTCGTTCTTGGCGACGAAGTCGGTCTCGCAGTTGAGCTCGACCAGGGTGGCCTTGCCCTCGCCCTGCTCGCGCAGGACCACGGTGCCCTGGGCGGCGGTGCGGTCCGCGCGCTTGTCGACGGACTTGGCGCCCTTGATGCGCAGGGCCTCGACGGCCTTGTCGTAGTCGCCGTCGGCCTCGGTCAGGGCCTTCTTGCAGTCCATCATGCCGGCGCCGGTCGCGTCGCGCAGCTTCTTGACGTCCGCGGCGGTGAAGTTCGCCATGACTCTTCTCGGTTCCCTTGGAGTGAAGTCTGATCTGGAAGTGGAGCGACCCGGGTGAGCACCGCGCGGGCCGCCCCGCCCACAGGGGGCGAGGCGGCACGCAGGCGACGGTGCGCCCGGAGGGGGCCGCTGACTACTCGGCGGCCTTGTCCTCGGCGGGGGCCGAGTCCTCGGCGGGAGCCTGCTCGGGAGCGTCCACCGGGGACTCCTCGGCGACGGCCTCGGCCGGAGCCTCGGCAGCGACCTCGTCGGCCGGGGCCTTGGTGGGGGTCTCGTCCGGAGCCTGCTCGGCGGCGGCCTCGGCGGCAGCCGTCTCGCTCTTGCCTTCGAGGAGCTCGCGCTCCCACTCGGCCAGGGGCTCCTCGGCGGCCTTCTCCTCGGTCGCGCCGGAGGCACCGGAGCGGACCAGCAGACCGTCGGCGACGGCGTCGGCGACGACGCGGGTGAGCAGGCTGACGCTGCGGATGGCGTCGTCGTTACCCGGGATCGGGTAGTCGACCTCGTCCGGGTCACAGTTGGTGTCGAGGATCGCGACGACCGGGATGTTCAGCTTGCGAGCCTCGCTGATCGCGATGTGCTCCTTCTTGGTGTCCACGATCCACACGGCGCTGGGCACGCGGGCCATGTCGCGGATACCGCCGAGGGTGCGGTCGAGCTTGTCCTTCTCACGGCGAAGGTTCAGCAGTTCCTTCTTGGTGAGCGTGGAGCCGGCGACGTCGTCGAAGTCGATCTCCTCCAGCTCCTTGAGGCGCTGGAGCCGCTTGTGCACGGTGGAGAAGTTGGTGAGCATACCGCCCAGCCAGCGCTGGTTGACGAAAGGCATGCCGACACGGCGGGCCTGCTCGTCAATGGCCTCCTGCGCCTGCTTCTTCGTGCCGACGAACAGGATGGTGCCACCGTGGGCGACCGTCTGCTTGACGAACTCGTAGGCGCGGTCGATGTACGCCAGCGACTTCTGGAGGTCGATGATGTAGATGCCGTTGCGCTCGGTGAAGATGAAGCGCTTCATCTTGGGGTTCCAGCGACGAGTCTGGTGCCCGAAGTGGACGCCGCTCTCCAGGAGCTGGCGAATCGTCACGACTGTGGCCATGACCTGGTCCTCCTTGCGGTGGCGGAAGCTTTCTCCGCCGTCGGTTGATCCTGACGCCCCGGCCGTACCGCCACGCCGCCGAAGCGGTGTGGACCGTAGGTGCGACCCCTCCCGGGGGAGGCGGGTGGGCGTGCGTATTGTGGTTTGGCCCAACGGGCCACGGATGATTCTATCCTCCCTCGGGCGCACCGTGGAACGGCCTCGTGTCCAGGTAGGTCACCGGATGCGCGGGGGTGCGCCGAGGGGGTGTCGGAGGGCGGCGGGCAGAGGCCGCGGCGAAGGTTTTCCACAGGCTCGGGGCGGGTCTGGCGAAGGACGTCCGCTCAGCACACCCTGGATACATGAGACACCGCCGCATCTGGCACCTCCTGCTCTCGCTCTCGCTCCTGCTCTTCCCCCTTCTCCCGTACCGAACCGCGCTGGCCGCGACCTCGCCCGAGGCTCCGTGGCGCTGGCCGGTGGATCCTCCGGTGCAGGTCCTGCGCCGCTTCGACCCCCCGGAGCAGCGCTGGCTACCCGGGCACCTGGGGGTGGATCTGGCCGCCGAACCCGGGCAGCCGGTGCACGCGGCGGGCCCCGGCCGGGTCCACTTCGCGGGCCGGGTGGCCGGGGTGGGCGTGGTGAGCGTCTCGCACGGCGGACTGCGCACCACCTACCTCCCGGTGGACGCCGCCGTCGCCCGCGGCGACCCGGTCACCGACCAGCCCCTCGGCACCCTGGCCGCCGAACCCCCGCACTGCCCCGCACGACCCTGCCTGCACTGGGGCCTCCTGCACGGTGACGGCTACCTCGACCCGCTGTCCCTCCTGGGCCGGGGCGAGATCCGCCTGCTGCCGTGGGGGAATCGTCCCGAAAGCCGTCAGCGTCGCCGCAGCAGCCCGTACACGCCGAACGCCCCTGCGGCGGCCGTCGGCACGGCCAGGAACAGCCCCGCCGTGGTCCGTCCCTGGCGTACGTGAGCACACTGTTCCCTCGTCCGGGAGTTGGCCCGTTCGTTCTCGAAGCGCGGATCGTCCGGTTGGAACAGCCACGAAACCACGGGATGGCAGGGACTGGGTTCGTGTGAGTCCAGGTGGTGACTGGACGGCGCCACGAGCAGCAGGAACACACCGACCAGCCCGAGGACCGCGGTCACCGCGCCCGCCAGCGCCACGGGTCGGAACCACGGGCCCACGCGAGGACCTGTGGGGGCTCGGTCTCCGGGTGCTGGCATACGTGGCCTCAGCATTCGTGGGGGTGTCGGAACCGCCGGTCGCGTCACGGATTCTTCGTCGACCAATCGGTCAGATGACCGGTCGGCCGTTCGGGTTCGGGCCTGGGCACCACTGTCGCCCCCGACCGCTTTCGGCCTTGACTGCCGGTGCGGAGGACAGCTCAGGCTCTGGGATGGGCCTGCTGGTAGGCGGAGCGCAGGCGGTCCACGGAGACGTGTGTGTAGATCTGGGTACTGCGCGGGCTGGAGTGGCCCAGGAACTCCTGGACGCTGCGCAGGTCCGCCCCGCCGTTCAGCAGGTGGGTGGCGGCGCTGTGCCGCAGGCCGTGCGGGGCGCTGTCCAGCCCGGCCGCGCGCAGGTGGGCGTGCACGTCCTCACGGGCCTGGCGGACACCGAGGCGACGGCCGCGCGCCCCCAGGAAGAGCGCGCTTCCGTTGTTGGCCCCGGTGGCGGGGACGGTGAGTTCGGGACGGCCCCCGGTGATCCAGGCGTCCAGGGCTTCCAGGGCCGGGGCGCCCACCGGGACGGTGCGTTCCCGGTCCCCCTTGCCCAGCACCCGGACGGTGTCCCGGGAGCGGTCGAGGTCGGCCAGGTCCAGGGCGCACAGTTCGGCGACCCGGACACCGGTGGCGTAGAGCAGCTCCACGACCGCGTGCCGGCGCAGCTCCACCGGCGACTCGGGGGCTGCGGCCGACAGGGCGGCCCCGACCTGTTCCTCCTGCAGAACCGCGGGCAGGGAGCGCTGCTGGGCGGGGGTGGCCAGGCGGGGCCCGGGGTCCGTCGCCAGAACCCCTTCGCGGTGCAGGTAGCGGGTGAGGGCCCGCACCGCCGCGACCCGGCGGGCGACCGTGGAGCGGCTGGCCCCCCGGGCACGGGCGGTGGAGAGCCAGGCCCGGACCAGCGGCACGTCCAGGTCGGCCGGGGTGTGTCCGTGCTCGTCGAGATGGATGAGAAGGGATCGGAGGTCGGCCAGGTACCCGCGCACGGTGTGCGGCGACCTGCCCAGCTCGCCGGAAAGGTACGCGGCGAAGCGCTCCAGAACCCCGGAGGCGGGTTCGGGGGCTGTCACGCCCTCTCCCTGGGCAGGCAGGCGACGGCGTCGATCTCCACCAGGAAACGGGGGTCGACCAGTCCGCTCACCTCGACCAGGCTCGCCGCCGGGAGGTGTCCCTCGGGCAGGGAGTCCAGCAGCGCGGCGCGGAACTCGTCCAGGTCGGCGATGTGTCGGAGGTAGTAGGTCAGTTTCACCACGTGACCGAGGTCGGCCCCGTGCCGGGCCAGGATGGCTTCCATGTTCCGGAAGATCTGCCGGGTCTGCCCGCCCGCGTCCCCCACGACACCACCGTCGGGGGCCGTCGGGGTCTGTCCGGAGACGAACAGGAGCGGGCCGTCGGCCAGCAGGGCGTCACTGTACGGTTTGGCCATAGCGGAACCGTACCCGCGAGGCGGCCCCGGTATCCGCCCGTCATCCCGTTCCTGCGCTCCCCGCTGGCCCCGTCCGGTTCACCGGTGCCCCCTCCGGCCGCCGCGCCCGGGCAGACGCCACCCGGCCGGGCAGCGTTCCGCCAGGCCCGCGGCGGCCAGCATTCCCAGGGAGCGGATCGTGCCCTCCAGGTCCCCGCCGCTGTTCAGGGCCACCGTGGCCGTTCCCGCCCCCTCCGGGGTGAGCGCCCCCAGGACCCGGGCGGTCTCCGGGGCCAGGTCGGCGTCGATCCGCGGCCTCCCCTCATCCACCAGGGCCCCATCCAGGGGAGTGACCTGTTCCACCACGTCGTCGACACCGGTGACGCAGGTGGCCCTGCCCTCGCGGAGGAGCCGGTGGCAGCCCACCGAGGTCGCGGAGGTCACGGGGCCCGGGACCGCCATCAGGACCCGGTGCAGGTCGTTGGCGTGCGAGGCCGTGTTGAGCGCGCCGCTGCGCCGACCGGCCTCCACCACCACGGTGCCCGGGGTGAGTGCCGCGATGACCCGGTTGCGGACCAGGAAGTCCGGGGCACGCGGGGTACGGCCAACCGGGCGTTCGCTGACCAGCGCCCCGGTCCGGGCCACGTCCGCGAACAGCCCCGCGTGCCCGCGCGGGTAGTCCATGTCCAGGCCGCAGGCCAGGACCACCACGGTGCGCCCCGCCGCGTGCGCGGCCCGGTGCGCCGCTCCGTCGATCCCGTAGGCCCCGCCGGAGACCACCGTGTAGGAGCGTTCGGCCAGCCCGTAGGAGAGCTCCGCTGCCACGTGCGCACCGTAGGAGGTGGCGGTGCGTGACCCCACCACCGAGACCGCCCTCAGGCACAGGTTCCGCAGGTCGCCCAGGCCCCGGACCCAGAGCCCGTAACAGAGCCGACTTCCCCGGGGCTCGTCGAGCCGCCCCGGCCACTCCGGATCCCCGGGGGCCACGAATCGCACCCCGGCCTCCGCGGAGGCGTCGAGAAGCCGGTCCGGATCCACCTTTCCGGACCGCTGTGCCCAGCCCCGCCACCTCCGGGCAGCGTTCCCCCACGCTTCCACCGGCGGCGAATCCGCCGGCCCCGGTGGCGGCGCCCCCGAGGCCAGGGCCGACCACACCGGGGCCGCACCGTGTTCGGCCACCATGGCCCCCAACCAGGGGTCGCTCGGCGGCGCCACCGCAGTCAGGCAGACCCGGGCCCGCACCTCGTCCTCGTCCCCCACGCGTCCCCCTCACCCTTCCCGAACCCGCTAACGGCGGGCGGCACCCCTGGCCGCCGGTCACACACCCTCACCAGGCACGCCCGGACCACAGGGCGTAGGCGTAGGCGGTCTCCTCCTCTCCCGGTCTGTCCCGTCCGGCGAGGTCCGCCAGGGTCCAGGCCACCCGCAGTGCCCGGTCCACGCCCCGGGCACTGATCTGTCCCCGGTCCATGGCCCGGCCCAGGACCCGCAGGGCCGTCGGCTCCACCGGAAAGTCCCGACGCAGCCGCGCGCCGGGGATGGCCGCGTTGGTGTTCCACGGGGTGTGTTCGAGCCGTTCCCGGGCGCGGCAGCGGGCCTGCGCCACCCGGGCGGCCACCGTCTCGGAGGACTCGGCGAAGGCCCGGTCTGCGAGCAGCTCGGCCCGGGCCACCGGTTGGAGCTCCACCTTGAGGTCGATCCGGTCCAGCAGCGGACCGGACAGCCGGGAGAGGTACCGGCGACGTTCACCGGCCGGGCAGGTGCAGAGGTTCCCCGGTTTGGCGCAGGGGCACGGGTTGGCCGCCATCACCAGTTGGAAGCGGGCGGGAAAGGTCACCGTGGAGGACGCCCTGGCGATCACCACCTCGCCGCGTTCCAGCGGTTCGCGCAGCGAGTCCAGTACTCCCCGGCCGAACTGCGGAGCCTCGTCCACGAAGAGGACCCCCTGGTGGGCCTTGGACACCCACCCCGGCTGCGGGTTTCCGTGGCCGCCCCCGATGATCGAGGCGCGACTGGAGGTGTGGTGAGGTGCGGCGAAGGGCGGAACGGTGACCAGCGGGGACCCGGGAGGGAGCAGCCCGGCCACCGAGTGGATCGCGGTGGCCTCCAGAGCCTCGCTCGGGGTAAGCCTGGGCAGCACCGTGGGCAGGCGTTCGGCCAGCAGACTCTTACCGGTGCCCGGCGGGCCGAGCATCATCAGGTTGTGCCCGCCCGCCGCCGCGACCTCCACCGCGCGCCGGGCCACCGGCTGCCCCAGCACGTCGGCGAGGTCGACCCCCCGATCTCGGAGGTCGGTCCGCTCCGGAACCGGCCCCTCCCCCGGGTGGTCCGGTTCTCGGCCCTCGCGCAGCCAGTCGCACAGCTCTGCGAGGTCGGTCACCGCCGTCACCTCGACGTCGGGGACCAGCCGGGCCTCCGCCGCGTTGCCCGCAGCCACCACGAACCGTTTGAACCCCTGCTCCGCGGCTGAGGCCATGGCTGGCAGCACCCCGTGTACGGGACGGGCCCGACCGTCCAGACCTAGTTCGGCGATGAGCACAGTGTCGGCCAGCCGCTCGGCGGGGACCTCGCCCGCGGCGGCCAGGACCGCGCCCGCGATGGCCAGGTCGAAGAGGCTTCCGGACTTGGGCAGGCTGGCCGGGGAGAGGCTGACGGTGATCTGGCCGCTGGGCCAGCTCTCGGAGCTGTTGGCCACGGCGGCACGGATCCGGTCCCTGGCCTCGCGCAGGGCGGCGTCGGGCAGGCCCACCAGGGTGACCCCGGGGTCACCGCCGCCCAGGTGCACCTCCACCTCGATGACGTGTCCCTGTACGCCCAGCAGGGTCACGCAGTGGGTCCGGGAGAGCGACATCAGGCCATCCCCCGTTCGTGGGAGACGAACACGCGGCCGCCGGTGACCAGCACACAGAGCCCGTCGATGCGCAGCGGGCCCGGGGCGCAGCGGTGCTGCGCGGCCCAGGTCCGGCCCAGCCCGCGCAGGCGGTGCCGTTTGCGCGCGGTGATGGCCTCCACCGGGTGCCCGTGCCTCAGCGAGGTCCTGGTCTTGACCTCGGCCACGACCAGGACGGGGCCGTCCCGGGCCACGATGTCGATCTCCCCGGCGCCTCCGGGGGCGCACCAGTTGCGGGCCACCACCCGCATCCCCGCGCGTTCCAGATAGGCCGCGGCGAGCTCCTCGCCGCGGCACCCCAGCTTCCTTCGGTATCCGGCCCACCGATCCACCGGCGACCACCTCCCGTTACCACGGTCGGTGATCGGCGTCCGGCGCACCAGGGGTCAGTTTTTTCCTGTGGAAAACCCACTCCCGGGGCCGCCCTGGAACACCTGCTCGCCACCCCAGCCGTAGGAGAACTTCCCACCCGTGCACCTGAGCCACAGCAGGAGCCGCATCCCCGCTCACCGTCACGCCCGGGGGTGTGCCCGCCCTCCGCCCTCAACCACAGGGGGGTACTCCCTACTCACCTCGGCCATGGGAGAACCCCCCGCCCGCCTGAGCCACGGGGGTGCCCCTATCTGCTCACCCCGATCCCAGGAGGAATGCCTGTTCTCCCACCTGAGACACGGTGATGCACCCTCCCGCTCACCTCAGCCCCAGGGGGTGCCCCTGTCCGCGCACCCCGACCCCAGGGGGATCCTCTTCCCGCTTACCTTCGCCCCAGGAGGTGCCCCTGCCTGCTCGCGGTCACTCCAGGGGGTGTTCTTTCGTTCGGGCGCGGGAGTGTTCTGCAAGACGAGTCAAGCCGCCAGCGAGGAACGAGCCAGGCGTAGACGAGGATGAAGAACGCTCCCCTGAGGCGCCCGAACACGGTCCGAAGCGAAGCGGAGGACCCAAGCAAACACAGGGAGGCCCAAAGCAAACACAGCAAACACCCCCTAGTCGGTCGGGGGCAGTTCGAGGTCGGACTTGGTGATCTCCTCGACGTTCACGTCCTTGAACGTCACCACGCGCACGTTGCGCACGAACCGGGCGGGACGGTACATGTCCCAGACCCATGCGTCCTCCATCACGACCTCGAAGTACATCTCCCCGTTCTCGGTCGTCCGGGGTTGCAGGTCCACGTGGTTGGTGAGGTAGAAACGGCGCTCGGTCTCCACCACGTAGCCGAACAGGCCGACGACGTCGCGGTACTCGCGATAGAGCTGGAGCTCCATCTCGGCCTCGTACTTCTCCAGGTCCTCAGAACTCATGTGCGCGCTCGCTTTCGTCAGCACTCTCCGGGCGTGGTCTGCCGGTTCCCCTCACGTGGACACCGCCGCAACCCGGCTTGTTCCCGCCGCGGCCGTGTGCCACGCGTTCGGAGAACGCCAATACGATCCGAGATCCATGATGCGTCACGGAACGGGCTTTTGTACCTCATCGAGCGAATTTCCTTCGACGAATCAGTCACCCGCACCACGGGCACCACCGTCACCTGTGACATTGCGTCATTGGTCGGACTCGTTCAGTTCATCGAAGGACGGCGGGACGCTCAACGCCCCCGCCTGGTCGAACGGCCAGATGATGACGAAGGCGCGCCCCACGACGTGGTCGATCGGCACGGCCCCGCCGCCGGGGTTGTTCTGGTTCAGCCGGGAGTCGTAGGAGATGGCGCGGTGGTCACCCATCAGCCACAGGTACCCCTCCGGCACCTCGACGGGGCCGAACTCGGTGTGGCTTTCGACGCTCCCCGGGTGCAGGTAGGCGTCCTCCTCCAGGGGCTCCCCGTTGACCATGACCCGGTTCTGGTCGTCGCAGCACTCCACGGTGTCACCCGGCAGACCGATGACCCGCTTGATGTACTCCTTGCCCGTGGGGGCCGCGCCCAGTTGCTGCTGCACCCAGGTGAAACCGCGGCTGATCGGGTTGGCCGGCTCGGGGGGCTGCACGATGGTCGGGTCGTCCCACGACCCGTCACCGTTGAAGACGATGACCTCGCCGCGCTCGATGTCACGGATCTGGTAGACCACCTTGTTCACCAGGACCCGGTCGCCGACGAGGAGGGTGTTCTCCATCGACGACGAGGGGATGTAGAACGCCTGCATAACCCAGGTTCTGATCACGAACGCCAACACGAGGGCGATCACGATCAGGATGGGCAGTTCCTTCCAGAACGACCCCTGCTTCGCACTGCTCTTGGACTCGCCCATGCCAGCGTCCGCCCTTTCCTCCGGCTCCTGGCCAGCGGCGCCGGAAACACCACTGGCTCCCAGGCGCTCATGCGTCTGGGAGCCAGTGGCGGAGCTGTGCTCCTCCGGGCCGGGCCGGGCGGAATCCTCGTGCCGGACCCCGTCCGCGCCGAGGTCCCTCTCGTCTTTGCTCATCGGCCGAAAGCCTATCCTGCCGCCCGGCGGGGCGGTGTGGTTCCGGACCGATCAGGCAAGACCTACTTCTTGGGCTCGCGGCGCTCGCGGATGCGGGCGGCCTTGCCGCGCAGGTCGCGCAGGTAGTACAGCTTGGCGCGACGCACGCGACCGCGGGCGGCGACCTCGTACTTCTCGACGGCCGGGGTGTGGATGGGGAAGGTGCGCTCCACGCCCACGCCGTAGCTCACCTTGCGAATGGTGAAGGTCTCGCGGTTGCCCGCGCCCTGGCGGCGGATGACAACGCCCTTGAAGACCTGGACACGGGTACGGGTGCCCTCGGTCACGCGGACGTGAACGTTGAGCGTGTCACCCGGACGGAACTCCGGAACGTCGGTGCGAAGCTGAGCCTTTTCCAGCTCCTGAATGGCGGTGTGCATCTCGCGAATCCTCATCAATAGCGCGCCGCGTCCTGCTCCCAGGCTGTTCCGGGGAGGGGGTTCACGGGCGAGGCCCTGTACTTGGGTCTGACCAGTCGAACCGCCCGGTGACCGACACAGAGGCCGACGTCGTGCCGCCGGCATGCGGATGCCTTGGGGTCACCAGGGGGGAACTCACCTAGTTTGCCACATGTTCCCCGCCGCCCTGAACCGGCTGGTCTCCAGCGGCCCGATCCGTCCGGACCCCGCCGCCTCGGACCGGCTCCTCGGCGAGGACCTCGCGGTCCCGTCCGTCCAGGCTGTCGGCGGGCATGGACCCGATGAGGTCGGGGCGGTTGCGGGCGGTCTTTCGCAGCGCCTGGTCGCGGCGCCAGCGGTCGACGGCGCCGTGGTTACCGGAGAGCAGCACCGGCGGGACCTCCTGGCCCCGCCACGTACCCGGTTTGGTGTACACCGGCCCCTCCACCAGGTGTTCCATCCCACCGGAGGCGAAGGAGTCCTGGACGTGCGACTCCCGGTTCCCGAGCACTCCGGGCAGCAGCCGGGTGATCGCCTCCACCATGACCAGCGTCGCCGACTCGCCCCCGTTGAGGACGTAGTCGCCGATACTGACCTCCTCGACCGGCATGCGCCGAGCCGCCTCGACGGCGACGCGGGAGTCGATTCCCTCGTAGCGCCCGCACCCGAACACCAGGTTCTCCTCCCCCGCCAGGCGTTCGGCGTCGGCCTGGGTGAAGGGGCGTCCGCTCGGGGTCGGCAGGATCAGCCGGGTGGGCCGGTCCGCCACGACCTCGTCGAGGGCCTCCCCCCACGGCTCGGGCTTCATCACCATGCCGGGACCCCCGCCATAGGGGGTGTCGTCAACGGTGTTGTGCCGGTCGTGGGTCCATCCGCGCAGGTCGTGGACGTGCACGTCGAGTAGGCCCGCCTCGCGCGCCTTTCCGATCAGCGACAGTTCCAGGGGAGCGAAGTAGTCGGGGAAGATACTGATGATGTCGATGCGCACTGCGTACTCGTTCAGTCGGTGTTCTGCAGGTCGAGCAGGCCGGGCGGCGGATCGAGCACGATCCGTCCGGCTGCCACGTCGACCTCGGGGACCAGGGCGGCGACGAACGGAACCAGGACCTCGTGCCCGGCCTCGGCGGTGATGACGAGCACGTCCTGGGCGTGGTGCAGGACGTCGTCGACGGTGCCCACCGTCTCGCCCCCGGTGGTGACGGCGGTCAGGCCGACCAGTTCGTGGTCGTGGAACTCGTCGGGGTCGTCCAGGGGGGCGATGTCGGCGGAGTCCACCAGCAGGGCGGTGCCGCGCAGCGCCTCCGCGGCGTCCCGGTCCGCCATCCCCTCGAAGCGGACGAGCAGCCTGCCGCTGTGCCGCCGGGTCGAGGCGATCGTCAGCGGACCGGCCGAGGCGGGGTCCGTCCGGAGTACGGCGCCGGCGGTGAACCGGGCGTCGGGGTCGTCTGTGCGCACGTCGACGGCGACGTCGCCGCGGATACCGTGCGCGCGGCCGATCCGGCCCACCACGAGTCGCATGAGTGCTTTCCTTCGATCGTTGTCGGTGTTCCCCGCTGTCCCCCGTTCGGGAACGGCCCACGGGGAACGTCGTGCCCGGGTCCGCTCACACGGTCCCCGGGCACGAGTTCGGGGCGCCGACCGTCAGCGGTCGGCGCCCCAAGAGGCGCGTCAGCGCACTTCGTTCAGGTCCAACAGGTCCACACGGACGTAACGGCCGCCGGCGAGAGAGCCGACGACGGTCCGCAGTGCCTTGGCGGTCCGACCGTTGCGGCCGATGACCTTGCCAAGGTCGTCTGGGTGGACCCGGACCTCCAGAACCTTGCCCTTGCGGAGCCGCTTGGCTCTCACCTGGACGTCCTCGGAGTTCGCAACGATCCCCTTCACGAGGTGCTCAAGCGCCTCTTCCAGCACGATTAGGCCTCGCCCTCGGACTTCTTCTCAGCCTCGGCGTTCTCGGCGGGCTTGTCGGCCGCCTTCTCCGCCTTGTCCGACTTCTTCTCGGCCTTCTCAGCCTTGTCGGCCTTCTTGGCCTTCTTCTCCTGGCCGGGGAGCACGAGCTCCTTCAGCGCGGCCTGGAAGGCGGCTTCCTTGGCCTCGGGGTCCTTGGCCTCGGCGACCTGGAGCGGAGCCGGGGCGGCCAGGCCCTTGAACTTCTGCCAGTCACCGGTCTTGCGCAGGAGGACCTTCACCGCGTCGGACGGCTGGGCGCCGACGGACAGCCAGTACTGGGCCCGCTCGGAGTTGACCTCGATGAGGCTCGGGTGCTCCTTGGGGTGGTACTTGCCGATCTCCTCGATCGCCTTGCCGTCACGCTTGTTGCGGGCGTCGGCGACGATGACACGGTACTGGGGCGTACGGATCTTGCCCATACGCTTGAGCTTCAGTTTGACAGCCACTGGAGTGGTCTTCTCCCGAATAACGGTGTTAGGCGCCTGACAGGCGGCCCACGTGGGGTTGTGGAACCCGTCGAGGCAGGACGTGGGTGGCGGGCTAGTTAGAGGGCCGGCCCGGCCACCGTTAGTCGACTACTCATTGTGCCAGACGCGGACGTGTTCCTCGGACAGGACACCGCCACGCGTCCGCCCTCCGCGCGGAAACACCCGCGGCCCGGCCGGAGGGTTCCGGACGGGCCGTGGCGGGTCTCACTACTTCTTGGGCAGTTTGAAGTTCGACAGGTCGGGCATGTTGGGCCCGCCCAGACCGGGCGGCAGGTTGGGCTGACCGCCGCCGAGGCCCGGAGGAAGCTGGGGCATCTCCTGGCCGCCCTCCTCCTGGCGCCGCTTGCGTTCGGCCTCCCGCTCGGCCTCCTGCTGGCGTGCCTTCAACGGGTTACCGCTGCGCTGCTTGCCCTTCTTGGCCTTCTTCGCCTGGGCCTTGGCCTTCTTCTTGTTGCCGCCGCCCGTGCCGGGCATCCCGGGCATCCCCGGCATGCCGCCACCGCTCTTCATCTTGCGCATCATCTTCTGCGCCTCGAAGAAGCGGGTGACCAGACCGTTGACGTCACTGACCTGGGTGCCGGAACCGTTGGCGATCCGCAGACGACGGGAACCGTTGATCATCTTCGGGTTGGCCCGCTCGCCCGGCGTCATCGACTGGATGATGGCCTGGATGCGGTCCAGGTCCTTGTCGTCGATGCCCTCGATCTGGTCCCGCATCTGCCCCATACCGGGCATCATGCCGAGCAGGTTGCCGATCGGGCCGAGCTTGCGGACCATCGCCATCTGCTGGAGGAAGTCGTCCAGCGTGAAGTCGTCGTCCGAGGCCATGGTCGAGGCCATCTTCTCGACCTCGGCCTCGTCGAACGTGCGCTGGGCCTGTTCGATGAGGGTGAGGACGTCACCCATGTCCAGGATGCGCGAGGCCATCCGGTCCGGGTGGAAGAGGTCGAAGTCCTCGAGCTTCTCACCCGTGGAGGCGAACATGATCGGGCGGCCGGTGAGGTGCCGGATCGACAGGGCCGCACCGCCGCGGGCGTCACCGTCGAGCTTGGTGAGCGCGACCGCGTCGTAGCCGACACCGTCCAGGAAGGCCTGGGCGGTGTTGACCGCGTCCTGACCGATCATGGCGTCGACGACGAAGAGGATCTCGTCGGGGCTGACCGCGTCGCGGATGTCCGCGGCCTGCTGCATCATCTCGGTGTCCACACCGAGGCGGCCCGCGGTGTCGATGATGACGACGTTGTGGTTGTTGCGCCGCGCGTGCTCGATGGACTCCCGGGCGACGCTGACGGGGTCACCTACGCCGTTGCCCGGCTGGGGGGCGAAGACCGGGGTACCCGCGCGCTCACCGACCACCTGGAGCTGTGTGACGGCGTTGGGGCGCTGGAGGTCGGCCGCGACCAGCAGCGGGGTGTTGCGGTCGTCGGAGAGCCACTTGGCGAGCTTGCCCGCGAGGGTCGTCTTACCCGCGCCCTGCAGACCCGCGAGCATGATCACGGTGGGCGGGTTCTTCGCGAACCGGACCTGCCTGGTCTCGCCACCGAGGATCTCGACCAGTTCCTCGTTGACGATCTTGATGACCTGCTGGGCGGGGTTGAGGGCCTTGGAGACCTCTTCGCCGCGGGCGCGCTCCTTGACCCGCGAGATGAACTCGCGGACCACCGGCAGCGCGACGTCCGCCTCGAGCAGCGCGAGACGGATCTCCCGCGCGGTCGCGTTGATGTCCTCCTCGGACAGCCGCCCCTTGCCGCGCAGCGAGGAGAAGACCGATGTCAGCCGGTCGGAAAGCGTCTCGAACACGAGTTTGGCCAGTCCTTCGTCGTCGGAATTGACTTCCTAGCCTACCTGCCAGCCCCCACCCGCAGGAGCCGGTGCGTCCCCGGGGCGGGTACCGCTACTCTCCCCCGGTCTCCTCGGCCTCCTCGGTGCCCTCGCCGCCGGTCTCCCCGTCGCCTTCGCCCTCGGTGTCCCCGGTCTCCTCGTCGCCGCCCGAGAGGGTGGCCTCGCGCTGTTCGGCGAGGGCGGTGAGCATCTCCTGCTGCTGGTCGGAGCTGAGCCCGCTGGTGGACAGCCGGGCCTCGCCCTGGATGTCGTCGTAGGTCCGCGGTTCGGGGGTGGTGATGTCGTAGTTGGCGTCACAGGCCAGGTCGAGGGTGCCGCCCGCCTCCAGGGCCCCGTTGTCGGAGCACTCCTGGTCGCCGATCTCCTCCTGGCTGAAGGTGACGTCCATCCGGACCAGGACCGTGCCGCTGCCCGAGGCGCCGGCGTCGCGTAGGGTGCCGGACCAGGTGCAGTGCGGCCCCTCCTCGCACTCCATGGCGGGCTGCCCGTCCCAGCTGACCTCGATGCGCGCGTCGCGGGAGGAGGTGAGCTCCTCCTCGACGGTGGTGGTCAGGCCGGTGTACAGCTCCTCGGCCGCGGTCTCGTCGGCCCGGGCCAGGTCCAGGCGGACCTGGGGGCCGGTCTCGCCGCCCTCGGGGACCAGCTCCTCGATCTCGATGCGCAGGATCTGGTTGGTCTCGGCGTCGATCCACAACTGGTTGCGTTCGCCGTCGAGGTCGATCCGGTAGGCACGGGTGTCGTCGAGGTTCTCCTCGACCGCCTCCTCGTCCTCCAGGCCGATCCCCTCCAGGATCGTCGAGAGCGTCGGCGGGGCGAGCGTGTTCTGCGGGTTGATGCCCGCCTGTTCGGCGGACGAGCGCACCCAGGTGCCGCCGAACTGGTCGCTGTCCGGGCCGAAGACCCCCTTGTCCAGCCAGAACTCCTCGTCCGCGCGCAGGAAGAGCTTGTCGTCCGCGGCGACCAGCTCGGCCTCGATCCCGTTGGCGCGGACGGTCCCGCTGGACGCGCCGCCGTCGGCGACGGTCAGGGTGGTCTCCTGGATGTTTCCGCCGACGGTCGGGGCGACCTGCCCCTCCGCGGTGAGCGCGGGGTAGGCGGCCAGGTCGGTCAGGGCCTCTTCGAGCAGGGGTGCCGCCTCGACCGGCTCCGCGGCCTCCTCGGTGGGCTCCGGCTCCTCGTCCCCGCCGCCGAGGCCGCATCCGGCCAGTCCCAGCGCGGTGATGGTGGACACCGCGGCGAGGGCGAGCCGTCGGCTCCCGGAGCCGGTGTCCACCGAGTACGCCCTGGGGCCCCTGTTGCGAGTAACCGGCGCCATCTTGCCTCCTGACCCCGACCTGTGGGGTGCTGATCCGAATGCGCGTGAAGTAAGCCGTCGGGAGGGCCCGGGCGTTGGCACCGCCCTGCCTCTCCGCAGTGTGGGATGCGGGTGCCGATCCGCCGGTTGCGTCCGATGGAGCACTGCTCGGACCGCCCCGGCGCTCTTCGCCGTTCCCCCGGAACCGGGTCGGCCGCCGCACCGCCACGAAAGGGTATCGAACAAGGGCGCGGCTCATTGCCAACACCAGCCCATGAACACGTACATATGAGTGGAATCCGTCGGCCGCACGCAGGGGGAACACGGACGGGGCCGGCGGGGAAATCCCCGCCGGCCCCTGAGCCGCCTCACCGCGTCATCGGTTCAAGGCCCGCGGCCTCGACATTGAGGGTCAGGACTTGACCTGCGGTGAGGCCGTCTCCCCGCCCGGAGGCGTCGACGAGGAGACCGCTTCCTCCTCCAGCTCGTCGAGCTCGTCGAAGGCGTAGGCCGACTCCGCGTGCAGCTCGTGGTCGAGGCCGTTGGTCTCGACCTCCTCGGCGATCCGGAAGCCGATGACGAGGTCGATGACCTTGGCGATGACCCAGGTGACGACGAAGGAGTAGATCATCACGCCGATGACCGAGATGGCCTGGGCGGCCAGGAGGCCGATGCCGCCGCCGGTGAACAGGCCGGTGTCGCCGCCGCCGGGTACCGCGGAGGAGGCGATGAAGCCGATGGCGAGGCAGCCGACGATGCCGCCGACCATGTGGATGCCCACCACGTCGAGGGCGTCGTCGTACTTGAACTTGAACTTCCAGCTGATCGCGTAGGCGCAGACGGCACCGGACAGGAGGCCGACGACGATGGCGCCGACCGGGGTGACGCTGGCGGCTGCGGGGGTGATGGCGACCAGGCCGGCGATGGCACCGGAGGCGAAGCCCAGGGCACTGATCTTGCCGTAGCGGATGCGCTCGACGAGCATCCAGGCGGCGGTCGCGGCGGCGGTGGCGACCTGGGTGTTGACCAGTGCCAGGGCGGCCTGCTCGTTGGCGGCGTAGGCGGATCCGGCGTTGAAACCGAACCAGCCGAACCACAGGAGCGCGGTACCCAGCAGCACGAACGGCAGGTTGTGCGGGCGCATCGACTCGGAGCCGAAGCCCTTGCGGCGGCCGAGGACCAGGACCAGGGCCAGGGCCGCGGCGCCGGCGTTGATGTGGACCGCGGTACCGCCGGCGAAGTCGATGACCTCGGGCAGGCCGGTCCACTCGTGCATGGTGGCGATCCAGCCGCCGCCCCAGACCCAGTGGGCGACCGGGAAGTAGACGATCAGGGCCCAGACCGGGGCGAACAGCAGCCAGGCGCCGAACTTGGCGCGGTCGGCGATGGCGCCGCTGATCAGGGCCACGGTGATGACGGCGAACATCAGCTGGAAGCCGGCGTCGACGAGGAGCGGGTAACCGCCCTCGCCGCCCTCGGCGGGCTCGATCTCACCGAGGAGGTTGGTCAGCCCCACGTAGTCGAATCCGCCGACGAACATGTCGAGGGCGCCGTAACCGGGCGCGTAGGAGAGCGAGTGCCCGATGAGCACCCACAGCACGCTGACGATCGCGATACTTCCGAAGCTCATGAGCATCATGTTCAGGACGCTCTTCGCCCGGGACATGCCTCCGTAGAAGAAAGCCAGGCCCGGGGTCATGAGCATCACCAGCGCGGCGCTCATCAGCAGCCACGCGGTGTTGCCTGTGTCGATCATTTCGTCGCCTCCATAGGACGGACGGGGGATTGTCTTGAAGGGCGGCAGTCAGCGAGCGCATCATCGGGCCCGGTGCGCTGGCCACGGCGTCCACTGTCCGTGCGGGGTGTTTCTCCGCCGGACCCGACGTGTTGCGCGGGCGTAAAAGGACAGACAGAAGTGTTAAGGCGGCGTGAACCGAACGTGCAGGCCGCGCCAATGCACGTGCACGGGCACAGGAGACGCACACCACAGGGGCCGAGGGGCATGATTCGATCACCCTCAGTGACTTCTCACGTCGGCGGTGTCGGTGCGGTCAGGTTCCCGGCCCCGGTGTTTCCCGGGGGTTGCGTTCCGGTGAACCCGCTCCCGGGCGGGTGCCCCGGACGTGAGAAGGCCGGACACCCGTGTGCGGGTGTCCGGCCGGAGGGCTGGCGGATCAGCCGAGGATGGCGTCCACGAAGACCTCGGGGTCGAAGGGCGCGAGGTCGTCGGGGCCCTCGCCGAGCCCGACGAGTTTGACGGGCACGCCCAGCTCGCGCTGGACCTGGACGATGATGCCGCCCTTGGCGGTTCCGTCGAGCTTGGTCAGGGCGATACCGGTGACGTTGACGACCTCGGCGAACACGCGCGCCTGACGCAGGCCGTTCTGGCCGGTGGTGGCGTCCAGGACGAGTAGGACCTCGTCGACCTGGGACTTCTTCTCCACCACGCGCTTGACCTTGCCCAGCTCGTCCATGAGGCCGGTCTTGGTGTGCAGGCGCCCGGCGGTGTCGATGATGACGGTGTCCGCGCCGTCCTCGATGCCCCGGGCGACGGCGTCGAAGGCCACACTGGCGGGGTCGGCGCCCTCCTCCTTGCGCACGACCGGGGCGCCCACCCGCCCGCCCCAGGTCTGCAGCTGCTCGGTGGCCGCGGCGCGGAAGGTGTCCGCGGCGCCCAGGACGACGCTGCGGCCGTCACCGACCAGGGCACGTGCGAGCTTGCCGGTGGTGGTGGTCTTGCCGGTGCCGTTGACGCCCACGACCATGATCACGGCCGGACGGCCGCTGTGCGGTTCGGTGCGCACCGCGCGGTCGGCGTCGGCGCCGATCTGGTTGAGGAGTTCCTCGCGCAGCAGGCCCCGCACCTCCTCGGTGTCACGGGTGCCGAGCACCTTGACCCGGGTGCGCAGGTTCTCGACGATCTGGGTGGCCGAGGTGACACCGATGTCGGCGGTGATCAGGGTGTCCTCGATCTCCTCCCAGGTGTCCTCGTCGAGGGTCTTGGCGGAGAGGAGGGTGAGAAGGCCCTGCCCGAAGGAGCTCTGCGAGCGGGCCAGGCGGGCGCGCAGGCGGACCATGCGTCCGGCCGACGGGGGCGGGGTCTCGATTTCGGGTGCGGCCGGTTCGGCGGGGGCCGGGGCGGCCTCCTCCGCGGGAGGGGCGTGGGCGGGGGGCGTGCCGACCGTCCCCGCATCCCGTTCTCGGTCCTCCTCCGGGGCGGCCTCCTCGGGCTCCCCGGTGACCTCGGGCTTGGTCTCCTCCTTACCCGGTGTGACCGATCGTCGGGTCCTGACCAGGAAGAACCCGCCAACCGCCAGGAGGGCGACGACGACGATGATGCTTACGAGCAAGGTGATGTCCATAGCGTGAACCAGTCTCCCAGA
This sequence comes from Nocardiopsis terrae, assembly GCF_014651695.1. Classification (GTDB taxonomy): domain Bacteria; phylum Actinomycetota; class Actinomycetes; order Streptosporangiales; family Streptosporangiaceae; genus Nocardiopsis; species Nocardiopsis terrae. The sequence goes on along the minus strand of NZ_BMXJ01000007.1, from coordinate 292,651 downwards.
GTGTTCGACGCCTTCGCATCACGCGGGGTGGCGTGCCGTCAGGTACCGCGGTGGCGGGTGGTCCGCAGGATGAGGACGAAGAAGGGTGCGCCGAGGAACGCGGTGACCACCCCGATGGGCAGTTCCGCGGGGGCGACGATGGTGCGCGCCACGATGTCCACCGCCACCAGGAAGGCGCCGCCCGCCAGCACGGTGACGGGCAGGATCGCCCGGTAGTTGGAACCCACGAGGCGGCGCACGATGTGCGGGACGACGATGCCGACGAAGCCGATCAGCCCGCTCACCGAGACGGCGGCCGCGGTGGCCAGGGAGGCGGCAGCGATGACGACCATCCGCACGACGGCGGGGTTCAGGCCGAGGCTGACCGCCTTGTCGTCGCCCAGGGCGAGCATGTCCAGCAGGTAGCCGCAGAGCAGCAGGACGAGGAGCCCGACGGCCGCGTACGGCGCGACGAGGCGGACGTCGTCCCATCCGCCCCGGCCGAGCCCGCCCAGGAGCCATGCGTAGATGCGCTGGAGCTGGTCCACACCCATCTGCTGGACGAGGGTCTGGGCGGCGGAGAGGAACGAGGAGACGGCCACCCCCGCCAGCACCAGGGCGGCGGTGCCGCCTCCCCCGGCGGTGGAGCCGAGTGCGTAGGCGGCCGTCACCCCGGCCAGGGCGCCGAAGAAGGCCGCCACGGGGACCAGGCCGCGCGGGTCGGCGGTCAGTTCCTGCCCGAAGACCATGACCATGGTGGCGCCCAACCCGGCCCCGGACGCGGCACCGAGGAGGAAGGGGTCGGCGAGCGGGTTGCGGAAGACGCCCTGGTAGGCGCCGCCCGCCGTGGCCAGGAGCGCGCCGACCACGGCGCCCATCACCACCCGGGGCAGGCGCAGCTCCATCAGGAGCGCCTCCTGCCGTTCGGTGAGCGGTGACTCGGTGCCGAACGGCAGGAAGCTGAGCATGTGACGGAGGATGTCCGCCGCGGAGATCGAGGCGGCGCCCGCGGAGATGCCGAGGAGCCCGGCCGCGAACAGCGCCGCCGCGGCGCCCAGGAGCCAGCCCAACGGGACCCCGAAGCCCTTCACGCCCTGTTCCCCCCGCTGCTCTGCGTACTGCCCGTGCCGGTGCTACCGGTTGGCGGTCTCGGTGACCGCGTCCCCGACGGCCTGGGCGAAGTCGACCACGCGCGGCCCCCAGCGGGAGGCGATGTCGCCGTCGAGCACGTGGACCGACCCGGTCTCGACCGCGGAGACGGTGTCGAAGGCCGGGCGCTCGGCGACGGCCTCGGCCGCGGCCTCGTCCCCGTAGGAGAGGAAGATCAGGTCGGGGTTCTCCTCGACCACGAACTCCGCGGACAGTTGCGGGTAGTCGCCGCTCTCGTCGTCGGCGGCCTGGTCGGCGATGTTCACCAGGCCGAAGGCGTCGTAGACCTGACCGACGAAGGTGTTGGAGGTCGCGGAGTAGAGGGTGTCGTCGAGTTCCTGGTAGAAGGTCAGCTCGGTGCCCGCGAGTTCGGCGCAGGCGGCGTCGACGATCTCGGTGAACTCGCTCTCCACCCGGTCGGCCTCGGCGTCGGCCTCCTCCGTGTGGCCCGTGGCCTCGCCCAGCAGACGGATCTGGGAGTAGACGTCCTCCATGTCGGCGGCGCCGCCCAGGACCAGGGTGGGGATGTCGACGGCGCCGAGCTGCTCCGCGGTGTCGATGGCGCTGTCGGCGAGGATGACGAGGTCGGGGTCGTACTCGCTGATCGCCTCGACGCCGGGGGTGAAGCCGCTGAGGTCCGTGGTGGGGGCCTCGTCAGGATAGTTCGAGTACTCGTCGGCCGCCTCGACCCGGTCGCCCGCCCCGATGGCGAAGAGCATCTCGGTGTTGCTCGGTGAGAGGGAGACGATGCGTTCGGGCGCCTCTTCGAGGGTGACCTCGCCGAGCACGCCGGCCACGGTGACGGGGAAGGTTCCGTCTCCGACGGGCTCCCGGTCGGCGGCCGGCTCGGGGGCCCCGCAGTCGGCGGAGGCGGCCCCGGTCTCCTCCGTGGTGCCGGGTTCGGCGTCAGTGGTACCGCAGGCCGTGAGGGCGAGGGTGGCGCCCAGGAATGCGACGGGCAGTTGGCGAGCGATCCGCACGGTGCTCCTTCGGTGAGCCGGGAAGGGGCACGGCCCGGTCGGGGACGGCCGGTCCTTCCCACGAGGACGGGTTCGTCGGGGCCGAAGAGGCGACCTGGCTCGTCCCCGCGCTCCGGCGGGGCCTCACAGTTGCGGGACAGCACCGGGTTGGGCGGCCGGATGTGGCCGCGGGACCGGATTTCGCTCGTTCGGCACCGGTCGTGCCTCCCGGAGGGTGGCACAACCCCTCCACTGTACGGGCACCCCTTCGGCCGCCGCGCGCCCGGGTTCACCCGCTCCGAGCTGCGCTTTCCGTACGGTTTCAAGGTCGGCTCCCCGAACCGGAGGCATTCGGTACCGCGTTCCCCGATCCGAGTTTTTGTTTGGTTTCAAACTAAAAATGCTTTATGTCCAATTTATTAACTTCTGAGGCATCAAAAGAAACTCGCACCGCTTGGACCTGCTGCGTGGCCATATTGAGTCTTAATGCGCATTGACACCTCGATCGCACACAGCAATGATCTCGTTGCCATGCGCGCCGATTATCCGAATACGGACATCAAGCGGCGTATCCCCCCGTGCGCGTACACCCGCACCCGGCGGGTCGTCGCCCCCCCGGTGTCCTGAGGCGCGCACGAGAAGGGATGTGTTGACAAGGTGGCACCCCACCGATCACGCCTGGCGCCGCTCGCCGGGCTGACACTCATTGCGGGCCTGGTCGCGGTCGCACCGGCAGGCGCCGACGAGAGCTCGGAACTCGCACCCCTCCACCCGGCACCCACGGCGGAGAACGGCGAGCTGACACACCAGGTACAGGACCTGTGGTTCATTGAACTGGAGAGCCCTCCCACCTCCAGGGGAACGGCCTCCGCACGCGTCGACGACGAGCACGAGGAGTTCCGCGCCGAAGCCGAGGAGTACGGCCTGGAGTACAGCGAACGGCTGTCCTTCAGCGAGCTGTGGAACGGCGTCTCCGTGGAGATGGACGACGCCCAGGTAGGTACGGCTCGGGAGATCCCCGGCGTCGCCGCGATCCACCCGGTCATCCGCCACGAGATCCCCGAGCAGGACGACAGCGCACCGGAGATGGACACCGCGCTCGGCATGACCGGCGCGGACGTCGTACAGAGCGAGCTCGGACTGTCCGGTGAGGGCCTGCGGGTGGCCGTCATGGACACCGGGGTCGACTACACCCACCCCGACCTCGGCGGTTCCAGCGAGTTCCCGTCCGAGCGCGTGGTCGCGGGCCACGACTTCGTCGGCGACGACTTCAACGCCGGCGACCCGGCCAGCTCCACCCCCGCCCCCGACGACGACCCGCAGGACTGCAACGGCCACGGCACCCACGTCGCGGGCATCATCGGCGCCGAGGGCGAGGTCACCGGGGTCGCACCCGACGTGACCTTCGGCGCCTACAAGGTGTTCGGCTGCTCCGGCTCCACCACCTCCGACATCATGGTCGCGGCCATGGAGCAGGCTCTGGCCGACAACATGGACGTGCTCAACATGAGCATCGGCTCGGCCCACTCCTGGCCCCAGTACCCGACCGCCGTCGCCTCGGACAACCTGGTCGACGAGGGCATGGTCGTGGTCGCCTCCATCGGCAACTCCGGAGACACCGGCCTCTACTCCGCGGGTGCTCCGGGCCTGGGCGCCAACGTCATCGGCGTCGCCGCCTACGACAACACCCACATCCGGGCCGCGGCCGCCGAGGCCACCCAGAGCGGCGAGACCATCGCCTACATGGAGATGGACGACGCGGTCCTGCCGCCCGAATCCGGTGAGAGCGACGAACTCGTCTACGTGGGCCGGAGCTGTTCGTCCCTGGGCGACGAACTGGAGGGCGACCCCGAGGGCAGGACGGCCCTCATCGTCCGCGGTGACTGCACCTTCGCCGAGAAGTACGACGCCGCGGTCGACGCCGGCGCCACCGGTGTCGTGATCCACAACAACCTGCCCGGCATGTTCGCCGGAGGCGGCATCACCGACCGGGGCGCCTTCGCCGTCGGCATCTCCCAGGAGGCCGGGACCCACCTCCTCGAACTCCTGGAGGGCGACGAGCCCGTCACCCTGACCTGGACCGGCGATCAGGCCACGGTCGCCAACCCGAACGGCGGCCTGATCAGCAGCTTCAGCTCCTACGGCATGGCCCCCAACCTGGACCTCAAGCCGGACCTGGGCGCCCCGGGCGGCCTGATCAACTCCACCTATCCGATGGCCAAGGGCGGTTACGCCACCATCAGCGGCACCTCGATGTCCTCCCCGCACGTCGCGGGCGGCGTCGCCCTGCTGCTGGAGGCCCGCCCCGACCTCGGCGCGCACGAGGTGCGCGACGTCCTGCAGAACACCGCCGACCCGACGATGTGGTGGGGCAACCCGGACCTGGGGGTCCTGGACAACGTCCACCGCCAGGGCGCGGGCATGCTCGACCTCCCCGGCTCGATCCTGACCACCACGAGCCTGGCCCCCGGAAAGCTGGCCCTCGGCGCCACCGAGGGACCGGTGACCGAGACCGTCACCGTCTCCAACGACGGCGACGAGGCCGCCACCTACGAGATCTCGCACGAGCCCGCGCTGGGCACGCACGGCAGCACCTTCACCCCGTCCTTCAACGCGGCCTCCGCCGAGGCCTCCTTCAGCACGGACGAGGTGACCGTCGGCCCCGGCGAGTCCGTGGAGGTCGACGTGACCGTCACGCCGCCCGCCCGCGACCACGAGCAGATGCTCTACGGCGGCTACGTCACGGTCACCGAGGTCGAGGGCAAGGGTGCGGGCGAGTCCCACCGCGTTCCGTACGCCGCCTACAACGGCGACTACCAGGAGATCGAGGCGATGACCCCGATCACCGACGACAACGGCGACGTGCACGAGCTGCCGTGGCTCACCCGCATCACCGAGTGCGAGGCGTTCTCCGGCCTGGAGTGCGCCGACGACAACGGCGGCACCTTCGAGAACCAGCCCGACGGTGCCACCTACACGCTGGACTGGGTGGACGGGCTGCCCGACATCCCGTACGTGATCGCGCACTTCGACCACCACGTGACCAAGCTGGAGATGATCGTCGTCGACGAGCGCACCGGTCGCCCGGTCCACCCGGACCGGAACGTGGCCGTGGACGTCGACTACGTCAACCGCAGCGCCACCAGCACCGCCTTCTTCAGCTACGCCTGGGACGGCACCGTGGTGGACTCCCGCGACCGCGTCAAGGCCGTGCGGGACGGCGACTACCGGCTGGAGGCCCGGGCGCTGAAGGCGCTCGGCGATCCGGACAACCCGGACCACTGGGAGACGTGGACCTCTCCGGTCATCACCATCGACCGGGGCTGAGCCCGACCCTGTAACGGGTGAAACGACGGGGCCGCCCTTCTCGGCCGAGGAGGGCGGCCCCCGCGTGTGCCGCGGTGTCCGCCTGTCCGGACCCGGACAGGACCCGGGTAGGGGACCGAGCAGGGCTCCCGGACGGGCCGGTCCCAGAGTGGCGGGCTCAGGCGGGCCGGTCGAGCTTCTGGCTGATGACCTGGGAGATGCCGTCGCCCTGCATGGTGACGCCGTACAGCGCGTCAGCCGACTCCATCGTGCGCTTCTGGTGCGTGATGACGATGAGCTGCGAGGACTCCCTCAGTTCCTCGAAGATCACCAGCAGACGCTGGAGGTTGGTGTCGTCCAGGGCCGCCTCCACCTCGTCCATCACGTAGAAGGGCGACGGACGGGCCTTGAAGATGGCGGCGAGGAAGGCCACGGCGGTCAGCGAACGCTCACCGCCGGACAGCAGCGACAGCCGCTTGACCTTCTTGCCCGGAGGTCGGGCCTCCACCTCGATACCGGTGGTCAGCATGTCCTCCGGCGTGGTCAGGACCAGTTTGCCCTCACCGCCGGGGAACAGCCTGCCGAAGATCGCCGCGAACTCCCGCTCCACGTCCAGGTAGGCGGCGGAGAACACCTCCTGCACCCGGGCGTCCACCTCGGCGACGATGTCCATCAGGTCCCGGCGCGTCTTCTTGAGGTCCTCCAACTGCGCGTTGAGGAAGGCGTGCCGCTCCTCCAGCGCCGCGAACTCCTCCAGCGCGAGCGGGTTGATCTTGCCGAGCTGGTTGAGCTGGCGCTCGGCGGCCCTGAGCCGCTTGGCCTGCACCTCTCGGACGTACGGCAGCGGTACCGCCTCCTCCCCCGCGTCCACCGGCGGCGGCACCGGGACCCGGGGGCCGTACTCGGCGACCAGGGCGGGCACGTCCACACCCAGTTCCTCCACCGCCTTGGTCTCCAGCTGCTCCAGGCGCATCCGGCGCTCGGCCCTGGCCACCTCGCCGCTGTGCGCGGAGCTGGTGAGCTTCTCCAGTTCCACGGACAGCTCCCGGACCCGGGCGCGCACGGTCCTGAGTTCCCCCTCGCGGGCCTCGCGTTCGGCCTCGGCGGCCACCCGCTCGGTCTCGGCCGCGGCCAGGGACGCGGCGATCCGCTCCAGGGCCAGCCGTGCGCTCTCCGCCACCGCCCGGGCGACGGTGGCCTGCGCGGCACGTTCGCGGCGGCGCTCGGCCTCGCGCTCCACGGCGCGGCGCTCCTCGGCGGCCTGGGCGAGGAGCGCGTCGGCCCGGCCCGCGATGGAACGGGCCCTCTCCTCTGCGGTGCGCACGGCCAGCCGCCGCTCCATCTCGGTGGCGCGGGCGCGGGAGGCCAGCGCGGCGAGCTCGTCGCGGTGGTCGGCGTCGGGCGCCTCCTCTTCGACCGCGGCGGCGATCTCCTCGGCCTCGGCCAGTTCCTCCTCCAGGCGCTCCAGCTTCCGGGCCTCCTCACCACGCGAGGCGGCGGCCTTCTCGGCGGCCGCGGCGTAGCGTTCGGACTCGGCCTCGGCGGAGCGGGCCTGTCCGCCCAGTTTGCCCAGCAGCTGCGCGGACTCGTTGCGCCTGCGGTCGCTCTGACGGCGCCGCGCCGTGACCTCCTCGGCGGCGGCGGCGGTCTCGGCCCGTTCGCGTTTCTTGGCGTCCAGCTCCACGGCCACGCGCTTGGCCGCCTCGGTGGCGGCCTCCAACCGTTCGGCGGCCTCGTCGACCGCCGCCTGGACCTCCAGGAGGCTGGGCGCGGCCGCGGTTCCGCCGTGGACCATCTCGGCGGCGAAGACGTCGCCCTCAGGGGTGACCGCGCGAACCCCGGGCAGTGCGCGGACCAGGTCACGGGCGCCCCGGGCGTCGGAGGCCAGGGCCACCCGGTCGAGCAGTGCGTGCACCGCGTCGGACAGGTCCCCGGGCGCGGAGACGGCGTCGGCGGCGTAGCGCACGCCGCCGGGCAGGGGCGGCCAGTCGGCGCGGTCGGCGGAGGGGATCGCGCGGGCCACCACGATCCCGGCCCGTCCGGCGTCCTCGGACTTGAGGAGTTCCAGGGCCGCGGTGGCGCTGGCCTCGTCCCGGACGGCGACGGCCCCCGCTGCGGCCCCGAAGGCCGCGGCGACGGCGGTCTCGTGACCGGGATCGACCTGTACGAGGGCGGCGAGGCTGCCGAGCATGCCGGGAAGTCCGGCCTCCAGGAGGGTTCCGGCGCCGTCCTTGTGCGCCAGGCCCAGCTCGAGGGCCTCCTTGCGGGCGGCCAGCGCGGCACGCTCGCCCTCGGCGGTGCGCTCGGTGTCGCGAAGCTCGTTGAGTTCGGCGTCCACGGCCGACAGCCGGCGGGCGAAGCGCTCCTGGGTCTCGTCGAGTTCGGCGTCGCCCTCGTCCAACCCGGCGGACTCCTCGGCCGCCGTCTCGTACTCGGCCTGGGCGGCGACGGCTCGTTCGGCGGCCTGCCGGGCGGCCTCCTCCAGCCGGCTGATCTCGCTCTCCTGCGAGGTCAGTCGTCCCCGTAGGCTCTCCACTCGGGCGGCCGCCCGGACGATACCCTCCCGGCGTTCGGCCGCGGCACGGGAGGCGGCCTCCAGCCGGCGCTCCTCGCGGTGCAGGGCGTCCTCCGCGGCGGAGCGCTCGGTGACACTGGTCTCCAGGACCTCGCGGGCCTCCTCCAGCCGGGTCTGGAGTTCCTCCTCCTGGGCGGCGGCCTCCTCGGCCTCCATCTCCAGTTCCTCGGGGTCGCGGCGCTGGACGACCTCGCCCTGCACCGCGACCAGGTTCCGGTGGCGCTCGGTGGCCAGCCCGCGTACGGCTTCGAGGCGCTCGGTGAGCCGGGACAACGCGTGGTAGGTCTCGGTGGCCCGGGCCAGGACCGGAGCGGCGGCGGTGGCCCGCTCGTCCAATTCGGCCTCGCGTGCCTGGGCCTGGTTGAGGGAGGTCTCGGCGGCCTTCCGGTGCGCCAGGACCTCCTTTTCGTCCGCCTCCTCCTTGGCCAGCTGGTCGGTGAGGGTGACGATGTCGTCGGCGAGCAGGCGCAGCCGGGCGTCGCGCAGGTCGGCCTGGATGACGGCGGCCCTGCGGGCGAGTTCGGCCTGCCTGCCCAGGGGCTTGAGCTGGCGGCGCAGTTCGGCGGTGAGGTCGGTGACGCGGTCCAGGTTGCCCTGCATCGCGTTGAGCTTGCGGATCGCCTTCTCTTTGCGTTTGCGGTGCTTGAGGATGCCCGCCGCCTCCTCGATGAGGGCGCGGCGCTCCTCGGGTCCGGCGTGCAGGACGGTGTCCAACTGGCCCTGGCCGACGATGACGTGCATCTCGCGGCCGATACCGGAGTCGCTGAGCAGGTCCTGGATGTCGAGCAGGCGGCAGGTGTCACCGTTGATCGCGTACTCCGAGCCGCCGTTGCGGAACATCGTCCGCCTGATGGTGACCTCGGTGTAGTCGATCGGCAGGGCGCCGTCGGTGTTGTCGATGGTGAGGCTGACCTCGGCGCGGCCCAGCGCCTGGCGGGTGGAGGTGCCCGCGAAGATCACGTCCTCCATCTTGCCGCCGCGCAGGGACTTGGCCCCCTGTTCGCCCATCACCCAGGACAGGGCGTCGACGACGTTGGACTTGCCCGAACCGTTGGGCCCCACCACACAGGTGATCCCGGGCTCGAAGCGCAGGGTGGTGGCCGACGCGAACGACTTGAAGCCGCGTAGCGTCAGATTCTTCAGGTACACCCGCGCCTCCCACGTCGGTCACCGTTCCTGCCACGGGCGGTCGCCACGGGGCCGACAACAAGGGTGCCACGAAGCGGTGGCCGAGGGGCGGTGTTGGGAAGACCCGGGGCCGATGACCTGCACCACCGTCGGCCGGAGGCGGGGAGAGGCCCGGGAGGACGGAAGGAGGGGGATATCCGGCGGACACGGAGGGTTGCGTAGGGGCCCGCCGGGTACAACGGTAAAGAAGCCGCAAGGGAAAGGAAAAGCGTACGGCGGATTGTCCACTGGGTCCCGGTCCGCGACGACCGGGTTTCGTCAGTGATCCGGCCAGGGACGCCTGTGATGCGTTCGGCGTCCCCGTCAGTGGATCATCAGCGGATCAAAGGTGTCGTGTACGGGCCACTTCCTTCGACCCCACGACGGTGAAACGGAAATCAGGCGAGCGCGGGCTCGCGGTCGGTCGCGCCAGCGACGTCGGTGACGGCCATGCTGAGCTGGTCGTTCTGGGCCTGAAGACGGCTGATCTCGTCCTCAAGGTCGCGTACCCGCTTCTGGAGACGTCGCATCTCCGAGACCATACGCGGGTCGGAGCCGCCAACGTGGCCAAACAGAGCCTTCGCCATGGTGTGGGTCCTCCACAGTGAGTGACCAGTGGTGATGCGCACATACGTGACCCGTGTTCCTGTCGGTCCCACCTACCGTGGGCCGACAGCACGGGCGGAAGATGCGCTGTGTACCTTCCAGAGTCTCACTCTGCGCGCCACTGGTCAAGATTGGATTACAACGGTCCGTAACGACCAAAACCCAGACAGAAACGCCCAGGGCATGTGGTATCGCACGGCACGAACATGATCCACCCCCGGCGGAGCCGGTACGCAGGGCCCGGAAACGGCTTGCGCGGTGGTCCGTGTGTCGCGGCGCCCGGCTACCGCTCGGCCGCGCCGCCCCACGGTCGATGTTCGGACCGCGTTACCCTTCCAGCATACTCACCGTTCGACGAAACCGTCGAAGGAACCCCCCGCCGAAGCCCAGCGTTCGACCACGGAGTCCACCCGTCCGGGGGTTTCTCCGCTTCTCAGGTGTCCCAGGAGCCTCTCGCAGCCCACCCTGGGCCCTTCCGCGACGACCTCGACCCGGCCGTCGTCCAGGTTGGTGGCGGCTCCGGTCAGCCCCGACTCCAACCCGCGAGACCGCACCCACCAGCGGAAACCCACACCCTGGACCCGCCCGCGCACCCACGCGGTCAACCGGACGGGCTCTTCCTCTTTCCTCACGGCCCCGAACTCTCCCTTACTTCACGGAGACACTTTCCTCACCGACACGCCCCGAAAGCCCTTTAGGGCACACAATCGGACATATCAACCATGTCTGCGGGCCTCTCCGCCGACCTCCGGGACCCGGGCCCGCAGGAACGCCCGCCTCAGGAACGCGGGCGCGGAGCCCGCTGGCAGCTCGGGCAACTGAACGACGAACGGTTCATGAACGCCTCGCGCACGATCGGTGTGCCGCAGCGCCCGCAGGGCCGGTCCCGCCGCCCGTAGGCGTTGAGCCCGCGTTCGAAGTACCCGCTCTCCCCGTTGACGTTGACGTACAGCCCGTCGAAGGTGGTGCCGCCCACCTCCAAGGCCTCGGTCATCACGTCGCTGACGTGGCCGAGCAGTTCCCCGGCCTGGTCGTTGGTCAGCCCCCGGGTGGACCGGGCCCAGTGCAGCCGCGCCCGCCACAACGCCTCGTCCGCGTAGATGTTGCCCACGCCGCTGATCAGCGACTGGTCGAGCAGGGCCCGTTTGACCTCGGTCCGCTTGGCTCGCAGCGCCCGGACGAACGCCTCCGGGACGAAGCCGGGGTCCAGCGGGTCCAGCGCGATGTGGTCCACCGACGAGGGCACCTCGGCGTGCTCCCCCGCCTGGTCCACCAGCAGGTGGCCGAAGGTGCGCTGGTCGACGAAGCGCAGTTCGTTGCCGTCGGCCAGGGTCAGGCGCACCCGCAGGTGCCTCTCGTCCGGCTTGCCCTGCGGCTGCACCAGCATCTGCCCGCTCATACCCAGATGGGTGAGGAGCATGTCACCGCTGTCCAGGACGAGCCACATGTACTTGCCCCGGCGGCGGACCGCGGTGGGGATCTGGCCGGTCAGACGTCCGGCGAAGTCGGCGGGGCCCGGCACGTGCCGGCGGACCGAACGCGGGTGCAGCACCTCGACGGCACCGATCCGCCGTCCCACCGCGTGCTCGCTGAGGCCGCGTCGGACGACCTCCACCTCGGGGAGCTCCGGCATTCCTCAGCCCTGCCCCTGGCCGGTGGCCTTGCCCTTGGCCTTCTCGGCGGCGTCCGCACGGGCGCGGATGGCCTTCCAGGCGGATTCGGCGGCCTGCTGCTCGGCCTCCTTCTTGCTGCGGCCCTCGCCCAGGCCGTAGCTCTCCCCCGCCACCCGGACGGTGGCGCGGAAGGTCTTCTGGTGGTCGGGGCCGCTCTCGTCGACGTGGTACTCGGGCACACCGAGCATCCGGGCGGCGGTGAGCTCCTGGAGGGAGGTCTTCCAGTCCAGTCCGGCGCCCAGCCCGGAGGCGGTGGCGATGAGCGGATCGAAGAGGCGGTGCACGAACTCCGAGGCCACGTCGAGGCCGCGGTCCAGGTAGACCGCGCCGATGATGGCTTCGAGGGTGTCCGCGAGGATCGAGGACTTGTCCCGGCCCCCGGTGCCCTCCTCGCCCCGGCCGAGCCGGATGTAGGTGCCGATGCCCAGCCCCCGTGCGACGTCGGCGAGGGCGCGCATGTTGACCACGGCGGCGCGCAGCTTGGCGAGCTGACCCTCGGGCAGGTCCGGGTGCTTGCGGAAGAGGGTGTCGGTGACCACCAGGCCGAGCACGGAGTCGCCGAGGAACTCCAGGCGCTCGTTGGTGGGCAGGCCGCCCTTCTCGTAGGCGTAGGAGCGGTGGGTCAGGGCGCGGAGCAGGATCTTGGGGTCGACCTCGACCCCGATCGCCTGATGGAACGACCTGGCTTCGGAGACGGAGAGTTGGCTGGCCACGCGAGTTCGCTTCCCTGTCGGGCGTGCCGGTGCGCGGCACGCGGAGGTGGAGGGTTCCCCGGTCCGGCCAGGACGCTCGAAAACGAGGTGATCGTCGCGGGAGCACTCGCTCCCCCGGCGGCCACCACGATCTCGGGAGTCCGCACGGAACCCGGATCACCGGTGTTGGGCTGCCCCGGGAAGGTTCGTTCCCGGGGTTTCCCAGATCACTCTACAAAGCTCCGGGGCCGGGGGTCCCCGAGACAGCCCCTCCCCCTGACAGCGCTGCGGGGCGGACCCCTCAGTGGGTTCCGCCCCGATGCGCCTCGGGAGTACTGGATCGGATGCTGGACCCGAAGCCTGTCATCCGCGGGTTAGGCCGGGTTGGTGACCTGGCGGTTGTTGTAGGTGCCGCAGGTCGGGCACGCGATGTGGGGCTGCTTCGGGTCACGGCAGCGCGGGCAGTTGACCAGCACCGGGCGCGACGCCTTCCACTGGGAACGGCGGGTCCGGGTGTTGCTCCGCGACATCTTCCGCTTCGGGACGGCCACTTCAATCCTCCTGGGTCACCCCCGCGCGGTCGCGGGAGGTCGCTTATCTGGTCACCCCGCGCGCTGTGGCGGGGAGGGTGTGCTCCGGTCGTCAGCGGTGCCCGGCGGACACCGCACGCGATCGGTTCACGAGCTCACTGCTGTCCGGGATCCTCCGCGATCGAGCGGAGCGCTTCCCAACGCGGGTCGACACCGTCGCCGTGACCGTGGTCGGGTCCGGCGTCGGCGAGTTTGACCCCGCACTCGGCGCACAGGCCGGGGCAGTCCGGGCCGCACAGCGGTGAGAGTGGGAGCGCGAGCACGACGGCGTCTCGGATTACCGGTCCGAGGTCGAGCAGATCGCCCTCTAGATAGTAGTCCTCATCCTCGTCGCCCGCGTCCTCGTCACTTCCGCCGCTCTCTTCCTCGTCGGCGGCGTAGCGGTACAGCTCCTGGAAGTCGGCCTCCAGCTCCTCGCTCAGAGGGTCGAGGCAGCGGGAGCACTCCGCGTTGAGGCGCCCGTGGGCGGTTCCGGTGACGAGGACCCCCTCCATCACCGCCTCCAGGCGCAGGTCCAGCTCGATCTCCTGGCCCTTGGGCACGCTGGCCATCGCCGTCTCGAACGCCTCGGGGACGGTCACGATTCGGTTGACGGTCCGCATCGACCCCGGCTGGCGGCCCAGCTGGCGGGTGTCGACCACGTACGGGTCACGGGCATCTAGACGAGACAGAGTGATCGCGCTTTCAGAAGAGTTAACGGGTGCCGGGCACGCGGGCTCCGACGCGCTCGGCGTCGGTTGTCGCGGTGGTGCTGACCGGCCTGAGCGCACGCCGGAGACCGGCGACGCCCATGGTCGAACCCAGATTCTACCTACCATGTCCCCGACCACCCAAATCAGCACCCGGGGAGGACTGTGCGCAGGCCGCGGACGGGGCCGCCGGCCCCTACCCCTGGTGGCGTTCGGCGTACTTCTCCCTGAGGCGGCCCTGGACGTAGGGCGTGACCAGACTGGAGACGTCGCCGCGGTGCTGGGCGATCTCGCGGACCAGGCTGGAGGACAGGAAGGAGTACTGGGGGTTGGCGGTCATGAAGACGGTTTCCACGCCGGAGAGCTGGTAGTTCATCTGCGCGATCTGGAGTTCGTAGTCGAAGTCGCTGACGGAGCGCAGGCTGCGGACGATGGTCTCGATGCCGTTCTCCCGGCAGAAGTCGACGAGGAGTCCGTCGAACTCGCTGATCCGGACGTTGCCGAACTCCGCGGTGCCCTCGGTGAGCATGTCGATCTTCTCGGGGACGGTGAAGAGTCCCCGTTTGTTGACGTTGTTGAGTACGGCGGCGATGACCTCGTCGTACTGTTTGGCGGCTCGTCCGATGATGTCGATGTGACCGTGGGTGACCGGGTCGAAGGAACCCGGACAGACGACTCGGCGCACGGTGGATCGCCCCTCTCAAGAACTACTCTCGGGTACCGCGATCGTAGGGGTTCACCCGTACACCAATTCGGGCAACACCCGCTTAGTGTTCTTTCCCCGGACAATTGTGTCCGTACTCACACCGAGGACGACCAGGGCCGGGTCGCCGCCACACCACGCGCGGGCCGTCCGGACCTTCCCGCGCGAAACACCGGAGAACGCCCCCTGCCGCCGCCCCTAACCGGCGGTGCGGGCGTACCAGAGGATCGCCTCGCCGTACCTGCGGCTGCGGTCGGGTTCGACCCCCTCTGGCCAGGCAGGTTCGGCACCGCGCTTGGAGCGCTCCACCACGAGGACCGCGTCCTCGGCCAGCCACCCGTGCCCGACCAGGGCGGAGAGCACCGAGGAGACCTCGTCGTCGGTGACCGCGTAGGGCGGGTCGGCCACCACCAGGTCGTAGGGTGCGCCGTGGTTCGCCCGCGCGAGGACCCGCTCCACCCGGTCAGCGGCCAGTTCGGCCCCCGGCAGCCGGAGTGTGGCGATGTTCTCCTTCACCACCCGGGCGGCCCTGCGGTCGGCCTCCACCAGCAGGGCGTGCGAAGCCCCGCGCGACAGGGCCTCCAGGCCGATCGCCCCGGATCCGGCGTAGAGGTCCATGACCCGGAGTCCGTCGAGGGAGCCGAGGTCGGACTGGACGGAGGCGAACAGGGCCTCGCGGGCCCGGTCGCTGGTGGGTCGGGTGGTACGGCCGTCTGGGGCGGAGATACGCCGCCCGCCCGCGGCCCCGGCGATGATGCGGGTCATGAACACCACGGTAGTGCGGTTCAGGTCTTGTCGAGGTACTCCGCCCGTTCCTCGGGCAGCAGCGCGGCCAGAGCGTCAGCCAGGGGCGGGTGCCCCTTCAGCTCCGGGTCCCGGGCGACGAGGCGGGTGGCCTCCTCCCGGGCCCGGCCGATGAGCTCCTCGTCCCGGACCAGGGTGAGCATCCGCAGGCTCGAACGCGCCCCGGACTGCGCGTCGCCGAGCACGTCTCCCTCGCGGCGCATCTCCAGGTCGGCACGGGACAGTTCGAACCCGTCCGTGGTCGAGGCCACCGCGGCCAGCCGCTCGCGTGCGGGGGTCCCCTCCTCGGACTCGGTGACCAGCAGGCAGAGCCCGGGCAGGCTGCCCCGGCCGACCCGGCCGCGCAACTGGTGCAGCTGCGAGATACCGAACCGGTCGGCGTCCATGACGGCCATGACCGTGGCGTTGGGTACGTCCACGCCGACCTCGATGACCGTGGTGGAGACCACCACGTCGGTCCGCCCGGACGAGAGGCGGCGCATCACCGCCTCCTTGTCGTCCGGGGCCATCCGGCCGTGCAGGGCCTCCACCCGCACGTCGGCCAGCGGGCCCTCCTTCAACCGGGCGAGCACCTCCAGCACGGCGAGCGGCGGGCGGGCCCCGGGCGGCGCCTCCTCCGGCGGAGCGTCGACCTCGTCACCGGCCTCTCCCCCGCCGGAGCCCTCGGTGCCGTCGCCGATCCGCGGGCAGACCACGAACGCCTGGCGGCCCTGGCCCACCTCCTCCCGGATCCGCTCCCAGGCACGGGCGAGGAAGTGCGGTTTCTCGCTGGTGGGGACGATGTGGGTGGCGATGGGGGCACGCCCCGCGGGCAACTGGGTGAGGGAGACCACGTCCAGGTCCCCGTAGACCGTCATGGCGACCGTCCGCGGGATGGGTGTGGCGGTCATCACCAGCACGTGCGGCCGGCCGTTCCGGGCCTTCTCCCGTAGGGCGTCGCGCTGCTCCACCCCGAAGCGGTGCTGTTCGTCCACCACCACCAGGCCCAGGTCGGCGAAGGACACGTGTTCCTGGAGGAGGGCGTGGGTGCCCACCACGATCCCGGCCCGGCCGGAGGCGGCCTCCAGCAGGGCCTCCCGGCGGGCCGCGGTGTTCATGGAACCGGTCAGCAGGGCGATACGGGTGGCGTTCTCGGCGCCGTCGAGCTGCCCGGCGCGGCCGAGCGCGCCGAGCATCGCACTGATGGAGCGGTGGTGCTGCTGGGCGAGGACCTCGGTGGGGGCGAGCATGACGGCCTGGCCGCCGGAGTCCACCACCCGCAGCATCGCGCGCAGGGCCACCAGGGTCTTGCCCGCGCCGACGTCGCCCTGGAGCAGACAGTGCATGGGGTGGGTGGCGTCGAGCCGTTCCGCCAGCCGGTCGCCGACCTCGCTCTGGCCCTCGGTGAGGGTGAAGGGGAGCTGGGAGTCGAAGGCGTCGAGGAGGCAGCCGTCCGCGCCGGGGCGGGGGGTCGCGGGCAGCTCCCCGGCCTGCCGGCGGCGCTGGGCGAGGGCGAGCTGCAGGACGAAGGCCTCGTCCCACTTCAGGCGGCGTCGGGCGGTGCCGACCTCGGCCCACTCCGCGGGCCGGTGGATCCTGCGGAGCGCCCCGTGCACGCCGAGCAGGCCCTGGTCCGCGCGCAGCTCCGGAGGCAGGGGGTCGGGGATGTCCACGGAGTAGTCCAGTGCGACTCCGACCGAGCGGGCGATCGTGGCGGAGTCCAGGCCCTTGACCGCCGGGTAGACGGGGATGAGCTCGTTCGCGTAGGCGCGGGCGGCCTCGCCTTCGAGGCCGTCGTCGTCGAGGAGGACGTACTCGGGGTGGTCGAGCTGTCGGCGCCCCTTGAAGGTGGAGACCCGTCCGGAGAACATGGCCAGCCGCCCGGGGACCAGGGTGTTCTGGTGGTGGGAGCCCCGGTTGAAGAAGGTCAGGTGCAGGCGGGCGGTACCGTCGGTGACGGTGGCCTCCATCATGTCCATCCGTCGGCGCCCCTGACGGGCGGGGATGGTGCGCCGCCTGGCGTCCAGCACCTTGGCCTGCACGGTGACGTCCTCCCCCTCCCTCAGGAGGGCGAGGTCGGTGAGTTCGCCCCTGCGGTCGTAGCGGCGCGGGTAGTAGCGCAGCAGGTCGCCGAGGGTGTGCAGATCGAGTTTGTCGGCGAGTGCCTTCGCCGTCCTGCCGCCGAGTGGTCCCTTGCGCAGCGGCTCGTCCCAGGTGCTCACTGTGGTTCCCGTCCTGGCCTCGTGCATCGGTCTACGCCACGTTAGACCTCCGGTGCGACGTCCGGGGCCGAACCGGAGCTGGCAGCCGCCCCTCCCAGCAGGGGGCGGTGGACTGTTCGCCGTTGAGTGTGCACGGGTGTGCGTGCGCGTGAACGGATCCCGCTGCGACGGTGGTTCTGCGGGCACCGCACTGAATGTAGTTACCATGTGTATGCGACCTGAGACGCCGGGTTTGGTGTCAGTGTTCGTGCCCCCTTGCCGCCAGCGCGATGGTCTGGGGCCTCCCGCACACCTGCGACCACTCCCACACGGCCGGATCGTGAGGAGACCGGCCTCCGGAAACGGACCACACACAGGATGTGTGTCGCCGAACCGGGACCTGAGTACGCCGGGGATCCAGTGCGCCCAGGACCGTTCGGGGCGTGCGATCGAACGGGACCGATCCCGTCCAGTCCGCAGGAACGGTATACTTCTTAGAGTTCATCGCGTTTTCGCCATGCCTGCGTGGCTGATCTCGATGCTCCGGTGGGTGCGCGAGGCTTCGGCCGCACCGCGTTCCACCGTTGCGCGTACGGGTGCCCCCAGTGGTCTGATTCCACCTTCGGGCATGTCTGTCGTGTACTCTTCCACGGTTGGCTTCCTCGCCAGCCTGCCCACCCGGCCTCTTCTGGTCGGATGACCTCTCGCGTGCGGCGACGTGCGCGATCCCGAGCACTTGAATGGAGTTACCGTGGCTTCCGTCTGCGACGTCTGCGGCAAGGGACCAGGGTTCGGTAACAGTGTTTCCCACTCGCACCGTCGCACCCGCCGCCGCTGGAACCCCAACATCCAGACCGTTCGCACCCGCGTGGGCGGCACGCCCAAGCGTGTGAACGCGTGCACCTCGTGCATCAAGGCCGGCAAGGTGGCCCGCTAGGGTCTCCCTCCGCTGTCTTCGAAGAGCCCTCCGACTCCGGTCGGGGGGCCTTCTTCGTGTTTCCGGGCCCCTCTTCCGCGGTGATCTTGCTACCAAGGGCGATTTCGGCGCCGAAGTTGCCCCTGGTAGCAAGATCACCGGTGGGTAGGCGCCGGTCACAGCCGACAGACGTGCCCGTTGAGGGAGCACCGGACGGGGCTCTGGGCGGGACCGACGGCGTCGAAGGTGAGAGAGGCCGAGGCCCCGGGTTCGAGCTGGCCCCCGCTCCCGGACGGGCGGGCCAGGATCCCGTCCTCCAGGGGCTCCCAGTCAGCGTCGCGAACCTCGGTTACCTCGGCGGACTCGAAGGCCAGCGCCAGCTCCCAGGTGTCGAGCCGGGTCTGCGAGGTGTTGGTGACGGTGACGCGGCCGGTGAAGCCGACCGAGGTCGTCTCCAGTACCTGGTAGACGACGGTGGTGGGTTCGGTCCCGGCCTGGATCTGCGGCCCGTCGCCGCCCTCCTCGGCGGAGGCGTCCCCGCTCCCGGGGGCCGGGGAGGCGTCATGGCTGGGTTCGGCGCCGTCCTGGCGGCCGGGGGCCTCCGTCGCGCCGGGGGTGCCGCCGAACTGGAGGTAGATCTGTGTGGTGCTGTAACCGAACAGGAGCAGCCCGAGGATCACCCCGGAGATGATGAGGACGTTGAGTAGTCTCGGGGGTTCGACCCGTTTGGGGACCGTGCTCTCGATGAGTCCGCCGATCCGCCGCAGGGCGCCGGCGTTCTCCGGCTCGCTGCGATGGGCTCCACGACGAGGGCCGTGCCGACTAGCCATGCCGCCCCATATGCCGCCTCCCGACGCCGCTCCGCTGGCCTTCCTGCGCTCTCACCCGTCGGCTCCCGGATCAGGGGTGGTTCCTCGTGCGGACCTTCGCGGTTCCGCTTTCCAACGAGGCCGGACGGACGCCCGGTAGGCAGAGCTGACCGCGTTGGCAAAGCCTAGCGTGATCGCCAAACAGGACAAATCCAAACGGGGCTCACTCCCGCCGGAAATGATCCCATCCACCGCGTTCGACCACGTCCCCGTCCAGTGTGACCGGGTGCTCGGGAACCTCCTCCGAGCCCCGGGGCGCCTCCGCCACGACCCCCACCGCATGCCAGTGCTCCGGGAGCCCGGTCTCCGGCGGGAAGACGGCAGCGAGCGCGTGGTCCTCTCCGCCCACCGCCATCAGACGGCGGGCGGCCGCCACGGCGTTCCCCGCCGGGGCGCCCAGCACACGGACGGCCTCCAGGAGCGCGGGCTCGGGGCGGAGCGCGTCCGACTCCAGGTCGACACGGACCCCGCTCGCCCGGCAGATGTGCCCCAGGTCCTGGACCAGGCCGTCGCTGATGTCGAGCATGGCGGTCGCGCCCAGCACGGCGGCCTCGGGGCCCGCGGCGTAGGGCGGGCTCGGCCTCCGGTGCTCGGACAGGCAGTCCGCGGGGCCGTCGACCCCCCGCTCCAGCAGGGCCAGCCCGGCGGCCGAGAGGCCGAGGTGCCCGGTGTAGGCGACCACGTCCCCCGCCCGGGCTCCGTCACGGCGTACCGGCGCGCGCCCCTCCAGGTCGCCGAGGGCGGTGACGGCGATGGTCAGGGTGTCCGAACCCACCATGTCGCCGCCGACCACGGCTCCCCCGGCCAGGGCGCACTCCTCGCGCACCCCGGCGGTGAACTCCTCGGCCCAGGCCAGTGGGAGGTCGGCGGGCGCGGCGAAACCGATGAGCAGCCCGGTGGGGCGGGCGCCCATGGCCACGACGTCGGCGTAGTTCTGCGCCACGGCGCGGTGCCCGACGTCCCGGGCGGTGGACCACTCCCGTCTGAAGTGGCGGCCCTCGACGAGGAGGTCCGTGGTCGCGACCGTGCGCCCGTCGGGTGCGGCCACGACCGCGGCGTCGTCGCCGGGGCCGAGGATTACATCGTCCGTACTGGGGAATTGGCTCGTCACACGTGTGATCAGAGCGAACTCACCAAGTCCCCCAATGGTGCTCAACACAGAGATCAGGGTACGGTGACGCTCCGGCTCAAGTGGTCCGGACCCGGCGGTCAAGCCCCACGTTCGTCATCCGTTCGTCATCAGCTGTGCCCTCCGGCCGGGGATGCGTTCGCTCGACCTCACACCCGGCACAGCACGAAGGAGAAGACACCATGGTGCAGGCGTACATCCTGATCCAGACCGAGGTCGGCCAGGCGGCGGAGGTCGCGAACCGGATCCGGGGGATCGCGGGGGTGGAGGAGGCACACGACGTCACCGGTCCCTACGATGTGATCGTTCAGGCGAAGGCAGACGACATCGACGCTCTGGGGACTCTGGTGGTGGCCCGGATCCAGCGGCTGGAGGGCATCGACCGTACGCTCACCTGCCCCATCGTCAACATCTGAAGCCGACCGGGTCGATGGAGCGGGTTTGACTGTGCGCAAGCGCTACTTCGGGGCGGCTCTGGCCGTCGCCCTGGTGACGGTCGGCTGCGGCGAGCAGCCCGTGCGGATACAACCGCCCGAGCCGGACGAGCGGACCGCCGAGGTCTGCGCCGCGCTGGTCGCCGACCTCCCGGACACCCTGCTCGACGCCGAACGCGCGAGTGTGCGGCCCGACTCGGAGCTCACGGCCGCCTGGGGCGACCCGCCCATCGGGCTGCGGTGCGGTGTGCCCCGCCCCGCCTCCCTGCAGATGGACTCGGTTCTGCAGGAGGTCAACGGTGTGGCGTGGTTCTCCCCGCCCGAGGACGCCCCCTCCCTGTACACGGTGGTGGAGCGCGAGGCCCACGTCGAGCTGACCGTTCCACCCTCCTACGGTCCGCCCGCGGCCGCGCTCGCCGAGGTGAGCGAACTGGTCGACGAGCACCTGGAGGAGCGCGCCGACAGCGGCCGGTGACCCCGCCGGGGGCTCTTCCGCGCCCCGGACAGACGTGCGGGGCCGGAGACGGTTCTCCGCCTCCGGCCCCGCTTCCGCGGCCCCGGGGACACCGGGAGGCAGCGGGGCGCCCGCCCCGCTCCTAGTCCTCGTCCCCGGTTTCGCTGTCCTCGTTGTTGGCAGCGTCCTCGGAACCGGAGTCCTCGTTCCCGGTCTCCTCGCTGTCCATTTCCGCGCCTTCAAGGGCCTCGGCGTCCTCACCCTGTTCGGCGATCTGGGCCTCGATCTCGGGAGCGGTCTCCTGGATGGCGCCCGAGCAGGCGGCACCCGGCTCGGGAACGTCGCTGCCGCGCTCGTAGAACCGCACGTAGCGGGCGAGTTCCTCGTCGTCGGCGCTCTCCGCGGTGATCTGGCGGCCCCAGCTGGAGGCGACGATCGGCGCGGGCATCTCCCCGTCGTAGGGGCTGATGACCAGGTAGTCGCCGGGGTTGTAGAAGCCCTCCAGCGCCTCCACCTCCGCCTCGGGCAGCTCCGGGTCGTAGGTGATCCAGACCGCGCCGTGCTCCAGGGCGTGGACCGCGAACTCCGGCATCAGCGTGTCCGCGTAGACACCGCAGTTCTGCCAGCTGCTCCAGTGCTGGCCGCCGACCGGCGGGGACTGGGCGTAGTCGACGCGCTGTCCCGTCTGGACGTGGTTGTACTCGTCGATGGCGTACTCCTGCACGCCCTGGATGTTGCGGGAGCGGAACTCCATGAAGATCGCGGTTCCCAGAAGACCCAGGACCGCGGCGGCGGCTACGCTGATCCCGGTGATCTTGAGGGCTTTGGCGCGACGTTCCTTCTTCCGCTGCTCCTCGCGCAGCGCGGCGGCGCGAGCGCGGCGCTCCTCCGCCTTCGACTTCTTGGCCACTGGGTCTCCTGGGGATGGATGTGGTCGAATAGGACTTTCCTACCCTCTACTTTGGCACCAGAGTTGTGCGATTTGACCAAGGTGGTTCCGATGGGGCATGTGACCGGCCCGGCGTCCGCGGACGCTGACGGCACCGAAGAAGCGTCGAACGAGGACGGGCCGGACGGCCCCGAGGAGTCCTCCCCCGGCGGTGTGGGCGCCGCCGCGCAGCAGCGCACCGTCCCCCTCTGGATGGCCGCGACCCTGGTCGTGCTGGCGCTGGTCGGCGGCTTCCTGGTGGGCCGGCCGTCCTATCCGCTCGACACCGGGGCCGACGCCGGTTTCCTGCGCGACATGAGCGCGCACCACGCCCAGGCAGTGGACATGTCGCTGATCATCATCGACAAGACAGAGGACGTCGAGCTGCACACGGTGGCCACGGACATGGCCAGGACCCAGCAGGCCCAGATCGGGATGATGCAGGGCTGGCTGGCCGCGTGGGGGCTGAACTCGCGCTCGGCCGAACCCCCGATGGCCTGGATGGAGGGCCACGAGCACGGCGGCGGCGAGGGGGAGGTCCCCGAGACCATGCCGGGTCTGGCCACCAGCGAGCAACTCGTGGAGCTGAACGAGGCCGAGGGGGTGGAGGCCGAGGTGCTCTTCCTCGAACTGATGATCGCCCACCACATCGGCGGGGTCGAGATGGCCGAGGCCGAGGTGGACCTGGGCAACGAGGAACTCGTCACAAACCTCGCCCAGGGGATGATCGACGCCCAGCTGTCCGAGGTCGAGAACATGGAGCGCATGATCGAGCTCCGCGAGTAGGAGAGAAACGGCTCCACCTGCGAAGACGGTGAATCCGACGAAGACGCGGCACCAAGGCGGCGCATCCCCGTTCAGGGGGTGCGCCGCTTCTGCGTGCGGGCCCCGGCGCAGGGACCACACCGTCCGGACCCCCTCGGGCCGCCGGTACCCGGGGGGCGCCCTCCACTACGACGGAAAGTAGCACTACAGTTCGTAGTACTACCGGCAGTCGGTACCTGAGAGGCGGGCATGGAAGCTCTTGACCTGGCGAGGTGGCAGTTCGGGGTCACCACGATCTACCACTTCCTCTTCGTCCCCCTGACGATCGGCCTGTCCTTCATCGTGGCCGTGCTCCAGACCTTCTGGTACCGCACCGGACGGCACGAGTACCTCCAGGCCACCCAGTTCTTCGGCAAGCTGTTCCTGATCAACTTCGCCATGGGCGTGGTCACCGGGATCGTGCAGGAGTTCCAGTTCGGCATGAACTGGAGCGAGTACTCACGCTTCGTCGGCGACGTCTTCGGGGCGCCCCTGGCCATGGAGGCCCTCCTGGCCTTCTTCCTGGAGTCCACCTTCATCGGACTGTGGATCTTCGGCTGGCACCGGCTCCCACGCGGCGTCCACCTGGCCTGCATCTGGGTGGTCGCCGTCGGCACCAACCTGTCGGCCTACTTCATCCTGGCCGCCAACGCCTGGATGCGCCGCCCGGTGGGCTACGACGTCAACCCCGAGACCGGCCGCGCCGAGCTCAACGACATCTGGGCCGTACTCAGCAACGACCAGGCCTGGTCCACCTACCTGCACACCGTCTCGGCCGCCTTCGTCACCGCCGGACTCTTCGTGGTGGCGGTCAGCGCCTACAAGCTGTGGCGCAACGCCGGGCACGACGACACCGGCGAGGCCGGCGTCACCCCGCCCGGGCGGGACTTCGCACTGTTCCGCTCCACCCTCAGGACCGGCCTGGTCATCACCCTGGCCGCCGGGGCCCTCACCGTCTTCTCCGGTGACCACCAGGCCAAGCTCGCCGCCGAGTACGAGCCCATGAAGCTCGCCGCCGCCGAGGCCCTGTGGGACACCGAGGAGGGCGCCGCCTTCTCCGCCTTCGCCGTCGGCGACACCGAAGCGCGCCACAACCCCATCGACGTCACCGTCCCCAACGTCCTCAGCTTCCTGGCCACCGGCACCTTCGACGGCGAGGTGCACGGCATGAACAACCTCCAGGAGGCCTACGAGGAGTACTACGGGCCCGGCGACTACATGCCCAACGTGTTCGTCGTGTACTGGTCCTTCCGGCTGATGATGGGGCTCGGGATGTTCGGGATCGCCGTCGCCGCCGCAGGCCTGTGGTTCACCCGCGGACGCGGGCGGATGCCCGGGAGCCGGTGGTTCTACTACGCGGCCATCGCCGCGCTGCCCGCCGCACTGGCCGCCAACATCTTCGGATGGGTGCTCACCGAGATGGGCCGCCAGCCCTGGACGGTCCACGGCGAGCTGCTCACCGCCGCCAGCGTCTCGCCCGGGGTCAGCCTCGGAACGGTCGCCATGAGCCTGGGCCTGTTCACCGCCGTGTACGGGCTGCTGTTCGTCGTCGAGGTCGGCCTGCTCTGGAAGTACATCAAGAAGGGGCCCGCACACGTCGTTCCCGACCTGGAGAACGACGAGGACGAGTCCCAGATCCCGCACTTCAGCTACTAGGAGCCAACGACCATGGAACTGGCCGTCATCTGGTTCGCCGCCATCGCCGTCCTGTGGACCGGCTTCTTCCTCCTGGAGGGGTTCGACTTCGGGGTCGGGATCCTCATGCCCTTCATGGGCAGGCGCCACTCCGTGGACCGCCGGGTGGCCATCAACGCCATCGGGCCGGTCTGGGACGCCAACGAGGTGTGGATGATCACCGCCGTCGGCGCCATGTTCGCCGCGTTCCCCGCCTGGTACGCGTCCGTGTTCAGCGGGTTCTACGTGCCGGTGTTCCTCGTCCTGATCGCGCTCATCGTGCGCGGGGTGGCGTTCGAGTACCGCCACAAGCGCGACAGCGACCGGTGGCGGGACTGGTGGGACCGGGCGATCTTCTTCGGCAGCGCCGTGCCCGCCTTCCTGTGGGGGCTGATCTTCGCCAACATCGTCCGGGGCGTGGCCATGGACGCCGACCACATCGTCACCGCGTCCCCGCTCGACCTGCTCAACCCGCACGCCCTGCTCGGCGGGGTGAGCACCCTGGCGCTGTTCACCCTGCACGGCGCCGTCTTCCTGACCCTCAAGACCGACGGACCGGTCCGGGTCCGCGCACGGAGGGCCGCCCTGGGCGCCGCCTGCGTCGCGGTCCCCGCCGTGACCGCCTTCCTGCTGTGGACCCAGTCCGCGCACGGCGGCCCGTGGACCCTGCCGCTCGCACTGACCGCCGTCGCGACCCTGGTGGGCGGGGTCGCGGCGGCCCGCTTCCGCCGTGAGGGGTGGTCCTTCCTCGCCACCGCGGCGACCATCGTGCTCACGTTCGCCACACTGCTCGGTTCGCTGTTCCCGAACGTGCTCCCGTCCACCACCGACCCGGCGTTCAGCCTGACCGTCGCCAACGCCTCCTCGGCGGACTACACGCTCACCCTGATGACCTGGGTCGCGGTGGTGTTCCTGCCTCTGGTGCTGGGCTACCAGGGCTGGAGCTACTGGGTGTTCCGCCAGCGGGTCACCGGCGAACAGATCACCCGCTCCACCGTCACCACGGGCGGGAAGGAGCAGGGCCGGGCCGCCTGAGCCCGCTCCCGCCTCTCCCGCCTCCGAGGCCCGCGCCCCCTGCCCCCCGAATCGCCCCGGGAGACGGGGGGTGCGGCGTTCCCGGCGGGCTCCCCGGGATACTGGGCCGACCCGCACCGTGTCCCGTGTCCCCCGCATCCGCCGCGCCGGAGCCCCCTTCGGAACCGAACCCCGAAGGTCCGGTCGAGTCCCGACGCCACGAGGTACCCGCACATGAAACCGCTCGATCCGCGCCTGGTGCGCACCGCAGACGCGGTCCGGACGCACCTGGCCGTCACCGTCGTCAGCGGCGTGCTGATCACCGGCCTGATCCTCATCCAGGCCTGGCTGCTCGCCCGGGTCATCACCGGGGCGTGGGCCGGGGAGGGCATGGACGCCCTCGGCTGGATGATCGCCGCGGTGGCCGCCGTCGCGGTCGCCCGCGCCCTGCTGTCCTACCTCGCCGAGGCCTCGGCACTGCACAGCGCCGCCCGCACCAAGTCGCAGCTGCGGCGCAGGCTGGTCGCGCACGTGACCGGTTCGGGCAAGGTGTGGCTGGCCGAGGGCGGCGACCGGGAGGACGGGGCGCCCAGGGCCGGCGAGCTCGTCACCCTGGCCACCCGCGGCCTGGACGCCCTCGACGAGTACTTCTCCCGTTACCTGCCCCAGCTGGTGCTGGCGTGCATCGTGCCGTTCGCCGTGCTGGCGGTGGTCTTCTGGGCGGACTGGATCTCCGGGGCCGTCATCCTGGTGACGCTGCCGCTCATCCCGGTCTTCATGGCGCTGATCGGGATGCACACCCAGCAGCGCACCGAACGCCAGTGGCGGCTGCTGAGCCGGCTGGGCGGGCACTTCCTCGACGTCGTGGAGGGGCTGCCGACCCTGGCGGTCTTCCGTCGGGCCAAGGCGCAGGCCGCCATCATCCGCGGTGTCGGCGAGGACCACCGCAGGGCGACCATGGGCACGCTGCGGATCGCGTTCCTGTCGGCCTTCGCCCTGGAACTGCTCGCCACCCTGGCGGTGGCGCTGGTCGCCGTCGAGGTGGGTCTGCGCCTGCTGGGCGGGCACATGGACTACCAGACCGCCCTCCTGGTGCTGATCCTCGCCCCCGAGGCCTACCTACCGCTGCGCGAGGTGGGTGCGCGCTTCCACGCGAGCATGGAGGGCGTGGCCGCGGCCGACCAGGTCTTCACCGAGCTGGACCGCAGACGGGAGACGGCCGGGCCCGGCGCGGCTGGGGACGAGGCGGCCGGTCAGGCCCCTGCCCCGACCGGCGCCCCCTCCCCCGCCGCGGCGGGGGACATCCGGTTCGAGGGGGTCGGGCTGCTCTACCCGGGCCGCGACGTCCCTGCCCTGTCCGGGCTGGACCTGACCGTGCGAGCCGGGGAGCGCCTGCTGCTCACCGGACCGAGCGGCTCCGGAAAGACCACCCTGCTCTCCCTGCTGCTGCGGCTCGGTGAACCCACCGAGGGCCGGATCAGCGTGCGGGCCCCCGGCGGTGAGTGGACCCCCCTCGACCGGCTGCCCGCCGACGACTGGCGGCTCGGCATCGCCTGGGTACCGCAGCACCCCTACCTGTTCGACGTCTCCGTCGCCGACAACATCCGGTTGGGCGCCCCCGACGCCGACATGGAGCGGGTCCGGGAGGCGGCGCGGCTGGCCGAGGCGGACGGATTCGTGTCCGCTCTCCCCGACGGCTACGGCACACGCCTGGGTGAGCGGGGCGCGCGGCTGTCCGCCGGGCAGCGGCAGCGGATCGCGCTGGCCCGGGCGATGTGCCGGGACGCGCCGCTGGTCCTGCTCGACGAACCCACCGCGCACCTGGACCCGGAGAACGCGAAGGCGGTGCGCACCGCCGTGACCCGCCTGCTGGAGGGGCGCACCGCCGTGATCGTCGCCCACGACACCGGCTGGGCCGAGTCCGTGCTCGGCGAGAACCTGCGGACCGCCGCACTGCCGCTGCTGACCCGGGAGGCGCACCGATGAACGCCGAGACGAACGGGACCGGAGGGGACCCGACCGCCGTGACCGGTGGGTTCGAGGTGGACGAGCGGGAGCGGCGCAGGGACCCGCTGCTCCGGATGATCGGACTGGCCAGGCCCCGGGGAGGCCGGTTCGCGCTGGGTGTGCTGCTCGGCGCCGCCGCCACCGGCTCGGGCGTGGCCCTGCTCGGCGTCGCCGCCTGGATGCTGGCCACCGCCGCCGACCATCCCTCCATCACCGCGCTGAGCGTGGCCGTGGTCGCCACCCGCGCCCTGGGTGTCAGCAAGGGTGTGACCCGCTACCTGGAGCGGCTGGTCACCCACGACGCCGCCTTCCGCACCCTCGCCGAGGTCCGGGTCCGGGTGTACGAGCGGCTGGCCGGGACCGAACCGTTCGGCCGCTTCCGCTCCGGCGACCTGGTGTCCCGCCTGGTCAACGACACCGAGACCACCCTCGACCTGTTGGTGCGCGGGCTGGCCCCGCCGCTGGTCTCGGTGGTCACCGGCGGCGCGACCGTACTGTTCCTGACCTCGGTGTACGTGCCCGGCGGCCTGCTGCTCGCGGCGGGCCTGCTGCTCGCCGGGCTCGCGGTACCGCTGGCCGCGGCCGCCCTGGGCACCGGGCCGGGCCGCCGGGAGGCCGTGGCGCGCGGCAGGCTCTCCACCACCCTGGTCGACACCCTCCAGGGCGCACCGGACCTGGTCGCCTACGGGGCCATGGAGCG
The DNA here is from genome assembly GCF_014651695.1 of Nocardiopsis terrae. Classification (GTDB taxonomy): domain Bacteria; phylum Actinomycetota; class Actinomycetes; order Streptosporangiales; family Streptosporangiaceae; genus Nocardiopsis; species Nocardiopsis terrae. The sequence goes on along the minus strand of NZ_BMXJ01000007.1, from coordinate 264,650 downwards.
CCAGGTGGCCCTGGTGAACGAGGCCGACACCGAGCTCACCCGGGTGGCGGCGCGCGACGCCGCCACCCTGGGGCTGAGCGCCGGGGCGAACGCGCTCATCACCGGGCTGACCGTGTGGGGCGCGCTGTTCCTGGGCGTGCTCGCCGTGTCGGACGGTTCGATCGGCCCGACCGCGCTGGCGGTCCTGGTGCTGACCACCCTCGCCGCCTTCGAGATCGTCGCCCCGCTGCCCGCCGTCGCGGCCAGGCTGGGGGCGATCCGGGCCAGCGGGGAGCGGCTGTTCGGTGTGCTGGACACCCCGGCGGCGGTCTCGGCTCCCGCGCGGTCCGGCCTGGAGATCGATCCGGAGGCCGACACCACGGTGCGGGTCCGCAACCTTCGGGTGCGGTACGGGCCCGGGGAGCCGTGGGCACTGGACGGGGTGGACCTGGAGATCCCCGCCGGGGCGACCGTCGCGGTGGTCGGGCCGAGCGGTGCGGGTAAGAGCACGCTCGCCTCGGTCCTGCTGCGCTTCCGCGATCCGGACGGCGGCCGCGTGGAGATCGGCGGCACCGACGTCACCGACTACCCGGCCGACGAGGTACGGCGTGTGGTGTCCGGGGTCCCGCAGGACCCGCACGTGTTCGCGTCCACGCTCCGGGAGAACCTGCGGTTGGCCAGGCCGGGGGCCGAGGACGACGAACTGTGGGCGGCGCTGCGCAGGGCGCGGCTGGCCGAGGAGGTCGAGGCGATGCCCAGGGGCCTGGACACGCAGGTGGGTTCGCACGGCCTGGGGCTGAGCGGCGGGATGCGGCAGCGGCTGGCCCTGGCCAGGGCGGTGCTGGCGGGACCGCGTGTGCTCGTGCTGGACGAGCCGACCGCGCACCTGGACCCGGACACGCGCGACGGGGTGGTCGCCGACCTGCTCGCCGCCGCCCGGGGGTTCTCCACCCTGCTCATCACCCACGACCTCACCGGCCTGGACCGGGTGGACCGGATCTACGTGGTCCGTGAGGGAAGGGTGCTGCAGTCGGGGACGCACGAGGAGCTCACCACGGAGGCCGGGTGGTTCCGATCGGTCTCCGAGCGCTAGGGTTCGCCCGTGAGTGCTGTGAATGAGGTCTTCGGTGGTTTCGGCGTCCTGCTGCGCGGTCTGGGCATCGTGCTGCGCAAACCGCGCCTGTTCCTGTTGGGTGCGCTGCCCGCGCTGATCACGTCGCTGCTGTTCCTGGCGGCGCTGATCACCCTGGCGGTGAACCTGGCGGACCTGGTGACGTGGGCGACGCCGTTCGCCCGGGACTGGGACACCGTCTGGCAGGGGCTGCTGCGCGGCGCCCTGTCCGTGGCTCTGCTGGCCGGGTCGGTCCTGGTCATGGTGGTGGCGTTCACGACGGTGACCCTGGCCCTGGGCGCGCCGATCTACGACAGGATCGCCGAACTGGTCGAGCAGGAGCTCGGCGGTGCGCCCGAGGCCCCGGAGGAGTCGCTGATGGCCTCGATGGCCAGGGCGGTGCGCCAGTCGGTGGTGATCGTGCTGGTCTCCCTGACGGTGACGGTCTGCGCGTTCCTGATCGGGCTCGTCCCGCTGGTCGGCTGGATCGCCGGCCCCGTGCTGACCGCGGTGATGGGCGGCTGGCTGTTGGGGATCGAGCTGACGGCTCCCGCCTTCGACCGGCGCGGTCTGCTGCGTATCCGCGACCGCCGCCGCTCCATGGGTACCCGGCGTATGCGGACGCTGGGCTTCTCGGTCCCGACCTACTTCCTGCTGGCGATCCCGTTCGTGGCGGTGGCGGTGTTCCCGGCGGCGACTGCGGGCGGCACCATCCTCGCCCGGGAGCTGCTCCCCGGGCCCCCCGAGGGGCACCAGCCGCCCCAGGGGCGCCTCCACCCGAGCCAGACACCGCCTCAGGCTCCGCGGGGACCCCAGGGGCCGCCTCAGGATCCGCCGCGGACCTAGGGGCTCGGAGGACCGACGCCGAGGGGCGGACGACCGCGCGGTCGTCCGCCCCTCGGCGTCGGTTCGGTGGTGCCGGTTCCGCCGGTCAGCGCAGTCCGGGGTCGCGGCGCAGGGCGGTGGTGATCATCCGCTCCACGAGTGTCGCGTAGTCCACCCCGGTGGCCCCCCACATCTGCGGGAAGGCCGAGGCCGGGGTGAATCCGGGCATCGTGTTCAGCTCGTTGACGAGGATCCGGCCGTCCTCGGTGTAGAAGAAGTCCACCCGGGCCAGGCCCTCGCAGCCCATGGCCTCGAACACGTCGGCGGCCATCCTCCGCAGCCGCCCGGTGGCCTCCTCCGGGATCTCGGCCGGGATGGTGAGGCTGCTCGTGGACAGGTACTTGGCCTCGAAGTCGTAGAAGTCGAAGCCCTCCGCCACGTGCACCTCGGCGGGCAGGGAGACGTCGGGGGTGCCGCCGTCCTCCGCCTCCAGGACTCCGCACTCGATCTCGCGGCCCACGACCTGCGCCTCGACCAGGACCTTGGGGTCGTGCTCGCGGGCGGCCTCGACCGCGGCGATCACGGCGTCGGTGTCGGAGGAGTCCTTCACCCTGCTGATGCCGACGCTGCTCCCGGCGCGGGCGGGCTTGACGAACACCGTCGCGCCCAGCTCCGCGACGTCGTCCAACAGCCTCTTGCGCTCGTTGCGCCAGGTGCGCTCGGTGATGGCGACGAAGTCGCTGGTGGGAATACCGTTGCCGACCAGGAGGGCCTTCATGAAGATCTTGTCCATGGCCGCGGCGCTGGAGAAGACCCCGGCGCCCGCGTAGCGCACGCCCATCATCTCGAACAGGCCCTGGATGGTGCCGTCCTCGCCGAAGGGGCCGTGCAGCAGCGGCAGCACGACGTCCACCTCGGCAAGGCGCCGGGGGCCCTGCTCCGGGGCCACGGTCATGAGCTGGCCGGCCGAGTCGAAGGGCAGCACCAGGTCGGTGCCGTCCTCGGAGACGGTCGGCAGGGCCTTGGTCGCCGCGTCGATGCGCAGGCTCTCGGGGTCACCCGAGGTCAGTACCCAGTTGCCGGTGGGGGTGATCCCGACCGGAACGACCTCGTAACGGTCCTGGTCGATGACGGACAGGACGCTGCCCGCGGTGACGCAGGAGATCTCGTGTTCGGAACTGCGTCCGCCGAATACGACGGCGACCCGAATCTTGCGCTGCTCGGACATGCTGCCTGACCCTATCTCGCCTACTGATGGAACCGGTACGGGGCGAAAAACACCGGTGTGTCACTTTCTCCCGTCGAGCGCCGCGAGGGCGTCGTCGATGAGGTCCCGGGGATCCTCCAGACCGACGGAGAACCGTACCGCGCCCGGGGAGATGCCCGCGGCCGCCAGTTCGGCGCCATCCATGTTCCGGTGCGAGGTGGAGGCCACGTGCCCGGCCAGCGTGTGCGTGCCACCGAGGGAGGCGGCGATGGTGGCCACCCTGAGCCGGTCGGCGAAGGCCATGCCCTCGTCGACGCCGCCACGCGGGTGGACGGTGACGACCGCGCCGTAACGGCCCTGGTCGAAGAGCTTGCCCGCGAGCTCGTGCTCCGGGTGCGAGGCCAGAGACGGATGGTCGACCCGCTCCACGAGGGGGTGTTCCGCCAGGGCCGCGGCGAAGGCCGCCGCGGTCTCGCACTGGCGCTGGACGCGCAGCGGCAGCGTCTCCAGGCCGCGGTGCAGCAGGTAGGCCTCGTCCGGGGCCAGGCACGGGCCCAGGTCGATCCGGGCCGAGCGGATCCGGTCGATCAGGTCGGGAGAGGCCACCGCCACACCGCCGGTGGTGTCGCTGTGCCCGCCCAGGTACTTGGTGGCGGAGTGCACCACGGCGTCGGCGCCGAACTCCAGGGGGCGGCAGACCGCCGGGGAGGCGAACGTGGAGTCCACCACCAGGGCGGCGCCCGCCTCCCGGGAGATCTGCGCCAGCCCGGGCAGGTCCGACACGGTCATGGCGGGGTTGGACAGCGTCTCGGTGAAGACCACGCGCGTCTGCGGGCCGACCGCGGCGCGCACCGCGTCCAGGTCGGTGATGTCCACGAAGTCGGTGCGCACGCCGAACCGGCGCATCAGCCGGTCCAGCAGCGAGTACGTGTTGCCGTAGATGGAACGGGAGGCCACCACGTGCGATCCGGCCTCGGTGAGCGCCAGCAGCACGGTGCTGATCGCGGCCATGCCGGAGGCGAAGGACTGGCCGCGCACCCGGTCCGGGAGCCCCGCGCCCTCCAGTGCCGCGACCGCGTCCGCGAAGGCGTCCACGGTGGGGCTGTCGATACGGGCGTAGGAGTAACCGCTCCGGGCGCCGGCCAGTACGTCCGCGAAACCCTGGGAGGTGTCGAAGGCGTAGGTGGTGGACCGGTGGACGGGCATCCGCATCGGGCGTTCGGCGGGGACCGGCGCCTCCGGGAGGGAGACCGCCCTGGTGTGCTCGCCCGTGCTCCCGGGACCAGGTGTGTGTGACATCGTGCTCGCTCTCAGACCCCGTAGCGCTCCGGCTTGGTGCTGCGTGACATGAACGCCACCAGCGCCTGGGCCGGGCTCAGGTCGTGGTGCATCATCTTGACGACGGACTCGGTGATCGGCATGTCGACCCCGTTGGCCCACCCGAGTTCGAGGATCGACTCGGAGGACTTGACCCCCTCGGCCGTCTGCTTGGTCTCCGCGACGACCTGTTCGAGGGTCTTGCCCGCGCCCAGTTTCTCACCGAAGGTCCGGTTCCGCGACAGCGGGGAGGAGCATGTCGCCACGAGGTCACCCATCCCGGCCAGACCGGACAGGGTGTGCTCGTCCGCGCCGAGGGTGACCGCGAGGCGGGTCGTCTCGGCCAGTCCGCGGGTGATCAGCGAGGCCTTGGTGTTGTCGCCGAGGCCCATGCCCTCGGCCACGCCGACCGCCAGGCCGATCACGTTCTTCATCGCGCCGCCGATCTCCACCCCCACGAGGTCGGTGCTGGTGTAGGGGCGGAAGTACGCCGACCGGAAGAGGTCCTGGAGCAGAACCGCGGTCTCCTCGTGCGGGCAGGCCACCACGGCGGTGGCCGGCTGGCGCTCGGCGATCTCCCGGGCCAGGTTGGGCCCGGACACCACGGCGATCCGCTCCTCGGGGAAGTCCAGGACCTCACCGACGACCTGGCTCATCCGCATGAGGCTGCCCAGCTCGACGCCCTTCATGAGGCTGACGACCACCGCGTCGGAGGGGATGTGGGGGCGCCAGGCCGCCAGGTTCTCCCGCAGGGACTGCGAGGGGACCGCGAGCACCACGACCCGGGCGCCGGACAGCGCCTCGGCCGGGTCCGTGGTGGCGCGCAGCCCCTCGTTGAGCGTGACCCCCGGAAAGTAGTCCGGATTCTCCGAACTCTCGTTGATCGCGTCGACCACCGAGGCGCGGCGGCCCCACAGGACCACCTCGGTCTTGTGTCCCTCCGCCGTTCGCAGGTCCGCCGCGTCAGCGACGATGTTGGCGAACGTGGTCCCCCAGGACCCGCTGCCCAGTACCGCGACCTTCACTTCAGCGCCCATCTGGTCGGTCATGCCCCCGTGTTGTTCTTCCCGTTCTCGCCTTCGGTCCCGGCGTTCTCCGGCCGACCTTCCTGCTCCTCCGGGGCGCGTTCGGACCGCTTGGCCTCCGCGGCCCGCTGACGGGCCTTCTTGAGGTCGAAGGGCTCGGCGGGCGGCTGCTCGCCGCGGATCCCGGCCTGGAGGGCGGTGATGTCGGCCATGATCGCCTTGGTCGCGTCCTCCAGGACGGTCGCGGTGAGCGGCTGGTCCCGGAAGGCGGACAGGTCCACCGGCGGGCCCGCGCTGAACTGGATCCGCTTGCGCGGGAAGAGGCTGGGCTTCTTGGACCCGTAGGGCAGGAGGTTCTGCTCGCCCCAGTGCGCGACCGGGACGACCGGCACCCCCGTGGTCAGGGCCAACCGCGCCACACCGTTCTTGGCGGTCATCGGCCAGAGCTCGGGGTCGCGGGTGCAGGTGCCCTCGGGGTAGAAGATCACCGAGGAGCCGTCCTGGGTCAGCGCCTTCTCTGCCTCGCCCAGCGCCTTGACCGCGTCGGCGCTGCCGCGCTTGATCGGGATCTGCCCGGTGCTCCTGGCCACCGACCGGACCACGGGGATCCTCATGACCGCGTCCTTCATCGTGAAGGTCGGCCAGCGGCGCGCTCCGATGTAGAGGAAGTGCGCGACGGTCAGGGGGTCGGTCACCGACAGGTGGTTCGCCGCGATGATGACCCCGCCCCGGGCGGGCACGTTCTCCGTGCCCTTCCACTCGGGCTTGGTCACCATCCACAGGATGAACCGGACGATCCGGGACACGATCCACTGGACCCATCGCGATTCTCGTTGCTTGGCCACGGGACTCCTCACTTCTCGCTCCCGGCCCGGTCGGGACCACGGAAGCACAACCGACTCAGTTTAGGGTGCACTCCGCACGTGCGCTGATGCGCCGGGGTGCGCCCGGGGCGGCCCCGGTCCGCCACGCCCAGGGCGCCCGCGCCGCGCCGTACCCCGAACGCCTACCCTCGTCACTGTCGTCGCCGCATCAACGTCCCGGGGGAACCGTGACCGGCTTTGGAGAGCGCGGAGGGGCTTCGCGCGTCGGGGCGCGCTGGTCCCTGATCGTCCCAGTCAAGCACCTCGGCCTGGCCAAGACGCGACTGGCCCGGGCCGCCGGGGACCACCGGGAGGATCTGGCGCTCGCGATCGCCTGCGACACGGTGGCCGCCGCACGCTCCTGCACGGCCGTGGGGGCGGTGTTCGCGGTGACCGACGACCCGCGCGCCCGCGCCGCGCTGTCGGGCCTGGGCGCGGTGGTCGTCGGCGGCGAGCCGGGCGGCGGGCTGAACCCCGCCCTGGAGCACGGTGCGCGTGCCGCGCTGGGCCGGTTGCCGGGTTTCGGGGTGTGCGCGCTCTCCGCGGACCTGCCCGCGCTGCGCCCGGCCGAACTGGCGAGGGTGCTGACGGCGGCCTCCGCCCACGGCCGGTCCTTCCTGCCGGACTCCCCGGGGGTGGGGACCACCCTGCTCGCCGCGACCCCCGGGCAGCGGCTCGACCCGGCCTTCGAGGGGGCCTCACGCGCCCGTCATCTGGCCGCTGGGGCCCGCGAACTGGTACTCCCCGGCGTGGAGTCGGTCCGCCGGGACGTGGACACTCCTGAGGATCTGACGGCCGCCATGGCCCTCGGGGTGGGACCGCGGACGCGGGAGCTCCTGGGACGGGTGCCGGTGTGCGCCCGTTCCGCCCCCTGAGCCCGCCGTCGCGGGCGGCCCCGGTGCCCGAGGCCGCGGCCCGCCCGGGCGGGTCCGCCCCCTCCGGCCCCGGACAGCACTCCGCCCGGGCTCCCTTGTGGGGAACCCGGGCGGAGTACGGCCTGCCCGCCTGGCGGCGGGGAGGCTACTTCTTGTCGCCGTTGACCAGAGCCTTGAAGTCAGCGCCAGCGCGGAACTTCGGAACGAAGCTCGCGGGGACGTTGATGGTGGCGCCAGTGGCGGGGTTGCGCGCGGTGCGAGCCGCACGCTCGGACTTCTCGAAAACGCCGAAGCCCGTGATGGCGACCTTGTCGCCCGACGCCACGGTGGCCTGAATGGTCTCAAGCACAGCGTTGACCGCTTCGGTCGCGGTCTTCTTGTCTCCGAGACGGTCGGAGATCGCGTCGATCAGGTCACGCTTGTTCATAAGGTTCCTCCGGTTCCCCCTTGCTCGCACGAAATTAGGGGAAGCAGAGGCCCTTACACAAATACAAACGCCCGCGGACAAGGCGTGTCGGGCCCCTCCCGACCTGCGAGGTCACGCTCCGCAACGACCGGGGAGCAAGGGGCGGGTGTGGCAACCCAGTCCCTTTTGACCCCTTCTGTGAGCCTCAAAAGCCTACGTATAACCGGATTCCGGGCGTTGGACACGCCGCGCTTAAGGGCACAAAGACCGTAAGCGAACGCTCACGTCAAGTAAAGGTAAAATTATTCGGGATCGAGGGTGCGCTGCGTCACAACGACCCTCGATCCCGCTTCGGATCGGCGTTCCGGAGCTAGAGCGTGACCGGCTTCCAGGGCTCCCGGGTCGTCTCGAACGCACCGATCTCGTCCGTGTGACGGAGCGTCAGGGCGATGTCGTCCAGACCCTCCAGAAGCCGCCAGCGGGTGTAGTCGTCCAGCTCGAACGACTCCTGCACACCCGGGGCGCGAACCTCGCGGTTGACCAGGTCCACCGTCACCTCGGTGGCGGGGTCGGCCTCGACCGCGTCCCAGATCCGGTCGATGACCTCCTGCGGCAGCAGAACGGTCAGCAGGCCGCCCTTGAGCGAGTTGCCGCGGAAGATGTCGGCGAAGCGCGAGGACAGCACGGTCTTGAAACCGTAGTTCTGCAGGGCCCACACGGCGTGCTCACGGGAGGAACCTGTACCGAAGTCCGGCCCGGCCACCAGTACGGACGCACCCTCGTACTCGGGGCGGTTGAGCACGAAGTCCGGGTCGGACTTGCGCCACTCGGCGAACAGGCCGTCCTCGAAGCCGTTCCGGCTGACCCGCTTCAGGTAGACGGCGGGGATGATCTGGTCGGTGTCGACGTTGCTGGCGCGCAGCGGGACGGCCCGACCGGTGTGGACGTCGAACTTCTCCATGGGAGGACTCTCCTGACGGGGTCGGGGACTACTGGGCGTCCAGGTCGGCGGGCGAGGACAGGGTGCCGCGCACGGCGGTGGCGGCGGCGACCTGGGGCGAGACCAGGTGGGTGCGGCCGCCCCGGCCCTGGCGGCCCTCGAAGTTGCGGTTGGAGGTGGAGGCGCTGCGCTCACCGGGCTTGAGCTGGTCCGGGTTCATGCCCAGGCACATCGAGCAGCCCGCCTCGCGCCACTCGGCTCCGGCGTCCAGGAAGACCTGCCCCAGGCCCTCCTCGTTGGCCTGCTCCTTGACCCGCATGGAGCCGGGCACCACGAGCATCCGCACGCCGTCGGCGACCCTGCGCCCGCGGATGATCTCCGCGGCGGTGCGCAGGTCCTCGATCCGGCCGTTGGTGCACGAGCCGAGGAAGACCGTGTCCACCCGCACCTCACGCATCGGCGTCCCGGCCCTGAGGTCCATGTACTTCAGGGCCTTCTCGGCGGCGGCCCGCGCGGAGGGGTCCTCGTAGGAGGCGGGGTCGGGCACCTCGGCGTCCAGCGGCACGCCCTGGCCGGGGTTGGTCCCCCAGGTGACGAACGGGCTGAGCTCGTCCGCGTCCAGGACCACCTCGGCGTCGAACTCGGCGCCCTCGTCGGTGCGCAGGCTCTTCCAGTGCTCGACCGCGGCGTCGAACTCGGCGCCCCGGGGGGCGTGCGGGCGTCCCTGGACGTAGTCGAAGGTGGTCTGGTCCGGGGCGATCATCCCGGCACGGGCGCCCGCCTCGATGGACATGTTGCACACCGTCATCCGGGCCTCCATGGACAGGGCCTCGATGGCCTCGCCCCGGTACTCGATGACGTAGCCCTGGCCGCCGCCGGTGCCGATCTTGGCGATCACGGCGAGGATGATGTCCTTGGCGGACACACCCGGCTGGAGCGTGCCGTTGACCGTGACGGCCATGGTCCTGAACGGCTGCATCGGGAGGGTCTGGGTGGCCAGCACGTGCTCGACCTGACTGGTGCCGATACCGAAGGCCAGGGCGCCGAACGCGCCGTGGGTGCTGGTGTGGCTGTCACCGCAGACGACGGTCATGCCGGGCTGGGTGAGGCCGAGCTGGGGGCCGACCACGTGCACGACGCCCTGGTCGATGTCGCCCATGGGGTGCAGGCGGACGCCGAAGTCGGAGCAGTTCTTGCGCAGCGTCTCGACCTGTTTGCGGGAGACGGGGTCGGCGATGGGCGCCAGCAGGTCCGCCGTGGGGACGTTGTGGTCCTCGGTGGCGATGGTCAGGTCCGGACGGCGCACGGAGCGACCCGCCAGGCGCAGGCCCTCGAAGGCCTGCGGGCTGGTCACCTCGTGGACGAGGTGGAGGTCGATGTAGAGCAGGTCCGGCTCGCCGTCGGCACGCCGGACGACGTGCTCCTCCCAGACCTTCTCGGCCATCGTGCGTGCCATGGGCGATCGCCTCTCTCGTGTCTCGCGTCTCGGGCTCGTCTCGTGTGGTCAGCTCGTGCGGACCGCTGGCCTCGCGCACGGATGTGCGGTCGACTTGCATTCCATATTTCGAGACGGCAATATCAAGCCATGGACAACTCTAGCTCATCCAGCGGTGTCGGTGTCCTGGACAAGACAATGTCCGTCCTCGACGCCCTGGAGTCGGGGCCCGCGTCACTGGCCCAGCTGGTCCAGATCACCGGTCTGGCCCGCCCCACAGCCCACCGTCTCGCCGTCGCCCTGGAGCGGCACCGCATGGTCACCAGGGACAGTCAGGGCCGGTTCGTACTCGGACCGCGCCTGGGCGAACTTTCGATAGCCACCGGCGAGGACCGGCTGCTCGCCGTGGCCTCCCCGGTCCTCGTCCAACTGCGCGACCTGACCGGCGAGAGCGCCCAGCTCTACCGCCGCCAGGGCGACCTGCGCGTGTGCGTGGCCGCGTCCGAGCGCAGCAGCGGCCTGCGCGACACCGTGCCCGTGGGCAGCGAACTGCCGATGAACGCGGGCTCGGCCGCCCAGGTTCTGCTCGCCTGGGAGGACTCCGACCGCATCCGCCGATCCCTGGTGGGCGCCCGCTTCACCGCGGCCAGCCTCGCCCAGGTGCGCCGCCGCCGCTGGGCCCAGAGCGTCGCCGAACGCGAGCAGGGGGTCGCCTCGGTCTCGGCCCCCGTGTCCGGCCCCGGCGGGCGGGTGATCGCCGCGGTGTCCGTCTCCGGCCCCATAGAGCGGCTCACCCGCTCCCCCGGCCGCATGCACTCGCAGGCCGTGGTGTCCGCCGCCGAGAAGATCAGCGAGTCCCTGCACACCTACGAGGGCGCACACTGACCCACCCGTCCCACCCGACCCGCCAATCCCCGATGCTCCTGCACGGAGGGCGGCACCCCACCACAGGGGTGCCGCCCTCCGTGTCGTTCCCATGCCGCACGTCCGGGCGCCCGCCGTGAAGCACCCTGGACCGACTCCCGCGAAAACCCGGCCCCGACCGTGGACACTTACTGACAGCTTGTCTAACATGACAAGATGTCTCACAAGAAAGTGACCGGGGACACATCATCCCGGGCCGAGCTCGACGCCTTCCGCGAGCTCCAACAGCTCGCCTACCAGGCCGCCGGCGACGTGGCCGTCACCCTCGAACCCGGCGTGACCGAACGCGAGGCCGCCCGGCGCATCCGCGAACACCTGGAGGCGCGCGGCGTCCAGGACTGGTTCCACACACCCTTCGCGTGGTTCGGCGACCGCACCGCCTTCCGCAACTTCCGCATCCCCCTCCAGTTCTTCCCGACCGGACGCAGGCTGGAGGAGGGCATGCCCTTCATCCTCGACTGCGCGCCGGTACGCGACGGCTACGTCGCCGACATCGGCTACTCCGGATACCTCGGCGAGAACCCCCTGCACGACCGCCTGATGGACGACCTGCGGGCACACCGCGGCCTCATCGTGGAGAAGGTGCGCGAGGGCCACACCCTCCAGGACGTCTACCGCGCGGTCGACGCCCTCATCCGTGAGCAGGGCTACGACAACCGGCACCGGGTCTACCCCGGCCGGGTGATCGCCCACCAGGTCGGCAGGGTCGAGTCCCGCCTGCCCAGGGCGATCGTCGCCGGGTTCGGGATCCGCTCCCTGCAGACCCTGTTCGGCGACCTCCTCGTCGAGCGCATGCACCACCGCTCCCCCCTGTGGGCGGACGGCGACATCTCCGCCCACCCCGCCACCCCCGGCCTGTGGGCGGTGGAACCCCACATCGGCTTCCGCGACATGGGGGTGAAGTTCGAGGAGATCCTCGTCGTGACCCCCGACGACGCCTACTGGCTCGACGAGGACCTGCCCCACGTGCGCCGCTGGGGAACCCGCTCCCCGGTCGGCGTCGGAACCAGCGAGGAGACCGCGACCGCATGACCACCAGACCGCACCGCTACGTGACCGCCACCGACGGCCAGCTCCTGGCCGTCTACTCCGCCGGCGACAGCACCGGGCCCACCCTCGTGCTCGTGCACGGCTACCCGGACAACGCCACCGTCTGGGACGCCCTCGTCGACGAGCTCTCCGCCGACCACCACGTGGTCACCTACGACGTCCGGGGCGCCGGACGCTCCACCGCCCCCGAGGACCGCTCCGGCTACCTGCTGGGCCAGCTCGCCGACGACCTGCGCACCGTCGCGGACGCCGTCAGCCCGGACCGGCCCGTGCACCTGGTCGCCCACGACTGGGGCTCCATCCAGACCTGGCACGCCGTCACCGAACCGGGGCACGCCCACCGCTTCGCCTCCTTCACCTCGGTCTCCGGGCCCGACCTGGACCATGCCGGACACTGGCTCCGCAAGGCCCCCGACGGATTCCGCAACGTCCTGCGCCAGGCCGTCCGCTCCAGCTACATCGGTTTCTTCGGCACCCCCGGCCTGCCCGAGGCCGCCTGGCTCACCGGAATCGGCGGCGCCGCCCTGTCCGGCCTGGAACGCATCGGCGGCGGCCACCGCGTACCCGCCCGGCGCGCCACCCGCGACTACCTCAACGGGCTCTCCCTGTACCGCGCCAACATGTTCCGCCGCTTCACCCGGCCCGCCGGGCGCCGCACCGGCGTTCCGGTCCAGGTCCTGGCCCCCACCCACGACGCGTTCATGGTCGACCAGGTCCAGTCCAACGCCGGGCGCTGGGCGGACGACTTCCGCTTCCACCGCTTCCAGGGCGGCCACTGGTCCCTGCGCTCCCGGCCCGGCCCCGTCGCCCGCCGCGTCCGCGCCCTCGTCGGGGAGATCGAGTCCGGCGCCCCGCGACCGGTCCGCAACCTCACCGCGCAACAGGCCCGCCGCCACGGCGGCGCCTTCGCCGGACAGGTCGCCGTGATCACCGGGGCCGGCAGCGGGATCGGCCGGTGTCTGGCCTTCGAGCTCGCCGAACGCGGGGCGCGGATCGTCGCGGTGGACGTCAACGCGCCCGCCGCCGAGCGCACCGCCGAACTCTGCGCCATGATCACGCCCGGTGCCCGCGCCCGGCGGGTGGACGTCACCGACTCCGCCGCCGTGGACGGGCTCGCCGCGTGGGTGCGCGAGGAGTACGGGGTCCCCGACATGGTCGTCAACAACGCGGGGATCGGCGTGGCCGGCCCCTTCCTGGAAGCCACCACCGAGGACCTGGAACGGGTCGTCGACGTCAACCTGTGGGGCGTCGTCAACGGCGTCCGCGCCTTCGCCCCGATGATGGTCGAGAGCGGGGGCGGCGGCCGGATCGTCAACACGGCCTCCGCCGCGTCCTTCCTGCCCTCCCGCCTGTACGGCGCCTACTCGGCCACCAAGGCCGCCGTGCTGGGGCTGAGCCGCTCCCTGCGCGGAGAGCTCGCCGGGAGGGGCGTCAGCGTCACCGCGGTCTGCCCGGGCCTGATCAACACCGGGATCATCGCCAACGCCCGCGTCTCCGGCCTGGGCGAGGTGTCCGGAACCAAGGACAGGCTCAACCGGCTGTACCGGCTGCGCGGCTACACCCCGGAGAAGGCGGCCCGGCGGATCGCCGACGCCCTCGGGTCCGCCCCCGAGATCGTCCCGGTGACCAGCGAGGCGCACATCGGCCTGGCCCTGTCCCGGCTCTCCCCCGCTGCGATCCGCGGCTACGCCCGCCTCGCCCCGCCCCTGTGAGAACCCGCCCCCGGGCACCCCCGCCCCACTTCCTCGCTCCCACCCAGGAGGCCGACCATGAGCAGCGACCACTCCCCCGTCCCCGGCCCCGCCGCTCCCGCCGTGGACGAACCCGACCGCCTCGTCCTGCACGCCCGCGACGTCCGGTTCGACTGGAGCGCGCTGGACCTGCACTGGATCCCGGACGAACCCTTCGCCACCCACGTCATCAACGTGCTGCACCTGCTGCTGCCCGAGGGCGAGCGGTGGTTCGTGGAGGTCTTCAAGCAGGCCGTCCCCCACATCACCGATGACGAACTCCGCGAACAGGTCCTCGGATTCATCGGCCAGGAGGCCGTACACGCGGAGGCGCACGCCGGAGTCCTCGACCACATGGACGCGCACGGCCTGGACCCGCGCCCCTACGTGGAGCAGATCGCCTGGCTGTTCCGCGTGGTACTCGGCGACCGCGAACTGTCCGGCGCCCGCGAGTTCGCCTGGCTGCGGATGCGGCTCGCCGTCATCGCCGGGATCGAGCACTACACGGCCGTCCTGGGCCAGTGGGTGCTGGACGCCGACCGGCTCGACGAGGCCGGCACCGACCCCACCATGCTGGACCTGCTGCGCTGGCACGGCGCCGAGGAGGTCGAGCACCGCGCGGTCGCCTACGACCTGTACACACACCTGGACGGCGGGTACCCGCGCCGCGCCCTCGCAATGGGGGTGGCCGCCGTGGCCCTGGCGTCCCTGTGGGTGCGCGGGGTCCGGTTCCTCATCGCCAACGACCCCTACCTCAAGGGCAGGATCGGAGGCCGCCGCCCCAGGGCCTCCTGGGCGCTCCGGGACGGGAGGCGGGGGCTCGTCCCGCACCTGGGCCGCCTGGCCCGGGCCGTCCCCGAGTACCTGCGCCGCAGGTACCACCCCTCGCACCACGGCTCCACCAGCCAGGCCGTCGCCTACCTGGCGGTCTCCCCCGCCGCCCGGGCCGCCGAGGCCGCCGAGCAGGAGGCCGCCCGGCAGGAGGGTCCCCGGTGACCGGCGGGAGCGAAGGGGTCAGGCACAGCGCCGAGTACTACGCGGATCCGCGCCCCCCGGTCGCCCTGTTCGGCCGCGGCGGGCAGCCGGACCGGTTCATGCTGGCCCTGGAGGGGCTGGCCGCGCGACTCGAACCGCTCACCTCGCGGTGGCGGCCGGGCCACCCGCCCCCGGAGTCCGCAGGCGACCTGACGGTCCGGGTCGCCGCGGTGGAGCACCCCGCGCCGGACGTCGCGGCCCTCACCCTCGTCCCCGCCGGCCCCGGCACCGTGCTGCCCCCCTGGCAGCCCGGCCACCACGTGGACGTGGTGCTGGGCGGCGGCGTGGTGCGGCAGTACTCGCTCACCGGCGATCCGGCGGACCGGTCCGGCTACCGGATCGCGGTCCGCCGTATCGAGGGCGGCGCCGGATCGGGGCTGGTGCACGGACTCGCCGCCGGGGACACGGTCGGGCTGCGCGGACCGCGCAACGCCTTCCCCTTCTCCAGAGCCGACCGGTACCTGTTCGTGGCGGGCGGTATCGGGATCACACCCGTCCTGCCGATGGTCCGGGCAGCGCATGCCGCGGGCCGGGAGTTCCGGTTCGTCTACACCGGCCGCGACCGGGAGAGCATGCCGTTCCGGGACGAGCTCCCCGAGGGCGCGGACGTGTTCGTGCGGCCCGACGACGAGTACGGGATCCCGGACGCCGACGAGCTCCTCACCGGTTTCACCCCGGGCACGGCCGTGTACGTGTGCGGCCCGGCACCGCTGATCAACGCCCTACGGAGGCGGATCCCCGAGGGGACCCCGTTCTTCTCCGAACGCTTCTCCCCGTCCCCCGTCGTGGACGGCCGCAGGTTCGAGGTGCGACTGGGCCGTTCCGGCCCGGTGCTCACCGTGCCGGAGGACGAGTCGGCACTGGACGTCGTGCGCCGGGTACGGCCGGAGACCGCCTACTCGTGCCGTCAGGGCTTCTGCGGCACCTGCCGGGTGGGCCTGCTGGCGGGCGTCCCGGACCACCGCGACCGGCCCACCGGCGGCTCGCCGCGCGGCGGGGAGTTCGCCCTGTGCGTCTCCCGCGCCGAGGAGGGCGAGCGGATCGTGCTGGACCTGTGAGCGCTCCCCCGAGGCGGTAGTTTCGGAGGAGGAACAGCCAGGAGCAGGACAGAGAGGGTTCGGGAGGTTACGACAACGGTGGTGTCCCACAGGGCCGACCGTCACCAGGCGCGGGTGACGGGTTCGGCGGTCCCGGCGCACCCGTCGGGAACCGGGCGGCGGCCACGCCGCATGGCGCCGCACGAACGCCGCGAGGACCTGATCAGGACGGCGCTGCGCGTGTTCGCGCGGCGCCCGCCCGGTGACGTCACCCCGGAGGAGATCGCCGAGGAGGCCGACGTCTCCCGGGCCCTGGTCTACCGCTACTTCCCCAACATGGCGGAATTGCGCAGGGCCGCGCTGGAGCAGGCCGTGTCCGAGCTCCTGCCGCGGCTGGCCCCGCCCGAGGACCTGCCCCCGCTGGAGCAGCTGCGGCTGGCCCTGCGCACCTTCGTCGACTTCGCGGACTCCTACTCGCCCTCCTACGCCGCCCTGCTGAACGGCGGCTCGATGGTGGCCACGGAGGAGACCGAGGCGGAGATCGACCGGGTCCGCCAGGGTGTGCGGAACCTGATCCTGCGGCGGGTGGGTGTCGAGGACCCCTCGCCCCGGCTGCTGATGGCCCTGCGCTGCTGGGTGGCGGCGGTGGAGACCGCGGTGATGTTCTGGCTGCGCGAGCGTGAGATGTCCCGCGACGAGCTGGCGGACTGGCTGCTCGACCAGCTGGTCGCCATGCTGGTCTCGGCGGGCGGGCCGAAGGGGGAACTGGACCGGCTGGTCGCCCGGGTGGGCTGAGGCCGGTGAGCGGGCCGGGTTTTCACCGTGATCTTGCTACCAGGGGCAACTTCGGCGCCGAAGTTGCCCCTGGTAGCAAGATCACGGCGGGTGGGCCGGTTCGGCGCCACGGACTTCCGGGCCGGACCGCGGCGGCACCCGAGTGGCCACCGGCTCCTGGAAAAGCAGAAGGCCCCACCCGAACCGGGTGGGGCCTTCTTCACGTACTTCTCGTACCCCCGAGCGGATTCGAACCGCCGTTACCGCCTTGAGAGGGCGGCGTCCTAGGCCACTAGACGACGGGGGCCTGTTCGGTCAGCAGAGGACCGTCGATCCGGGCCGGACCGCGAAACCACGATACCCACCCGAACCGGACACCGGTGACATGCACCGGCCAGAAAGAAAGCTCCCACGGTGTGGAAGCGACTTCCCGTTGGTACCCCCGAGCGGATTCGAACCGCCGTTACCGCCTTGAGAGGGCGGCGTCCTAGGCCACTAGACGACGGGGGCGCACCTGGGTCGAAGACCCGTGCCGACCGCGGCGAACCACGGTCACGCGCTGGCCTACCAGGACTCGAACCTAGACTAACTGAACCAGAATCAGTCGTGCTGCCGATTACACCATAGGCCAATGCTTTCGGAGGACTTGGCAGCTCTTCGCTCCCCGGTCCCCCTCGGCGACGTGTTTAACTCTAGCGGACATTCTGAGTACTCGCGAACCGGAATCGGGGTGGCTGCGCCCACAGCCCGGCCACCCCGACCGGGTCAGCCCTCGTCCGCGGCCTTCTCCTCGGCGCGCAGGCGCTCCAGGGCGGCCTCCAGGCGCGTCTGGACGCGCTCGCGGCCCAGCAGCTCCAGGGACTCGAACAGCGGAAGCCCCACGGTCCGCCCGGTGACGGCCACGCGCACCGGCGCCTGGGCCTTGCCGAGCTTCAGTCCGAGCGCGGCCCCGGTCTCCTCGGTGGCGTCCTTGAGGGAGTCCGCGGTCCACTCCAGTGCGGGGTCGGCGAAGCGCGCCAGGGCGGCCTCCACCATCTCCCGGCCGACGCCCGGCTTCATCGCCTTGCGCCAGCTCTTCTCGTCCTCCGCCGGCTCCCGCAGGAACAGGAAGTCCACGTTCGGGACGATCTCGCTGAGCACCGCCACCCGGCTCTGGGCCAGCGGAGCCACGGCGGCGAAGACCGCGGGGTCGTAGTCGGCGGCGTCCCAGGGGGTGCCCTGGCCGGTCAACCACGGCTGGCAGCGCTCGACGAAGTCCTCGACGCTCAGCTGGCGGATGTACTCACCGTTGAAGGCCCGCAGCTTCTTCTCGTCGAAGAAGGCGCTGGAGCTGTTGACGTCCTGGATACGGAACAACGGCATCATCTCGGACCACGGCATGATCTCGCGGTCCTCGCCCGGCGCCCAGCCCAGCAGCATCAGGTAGTTGACCATCGCCTCGGCGAGGTAGCCCTCCTCCTGGTAGGACTCCAGGGCGACCTTGTCACGGCGCTTGGACAGCTTCTTGCGCTGCTCGTTGACGATGACGGGCAGGTGCGCCCACACCGGCGGGGCCAGGTCCAGCGCCTCCCACAGCAGCTGCTGCTTGGGGGTGTTGGACAGGTGCTCCTCGCCGCGGATGACGTGGGTGATCCGCATCTCGACGTCGTCGAGCACGTTGGCCAGGACGAACAGCGGGGAGCCGTCGGCGCGGGCGATCACGAAGTCCTCGATCGAGGCGTGGTCGAACTCCACGTCGCCGCGGACCTGGTCGCGCACGACCGTGGGCCCGCCTTCGGGCACGCGGAAGCGCAGCGCGCGGCCCGGGCCCGGCTCCAGGCCGCGGTCGCGGCAGAAGCCGTCATAGCCCAGGTTCGGGTTGTCGCGGCGCTCCTGCACCTGTTCGCGGGTGCAGTCGCAGTAGTAGGCGCGACCGGAGCGGTACAGCTCCTGGGCGGTCTCACGGTGTTTGTCCACGTAGGCCGACTGGAAGTACGGGCCCTCGAAGTGCGGGTCGGCCTCGTCGATGCCGATCCAGGACATCGCGCGGATGATGCCGTCGGTCCACTCGGGACGGTTGCGGGCGGCGTCGGTGTCCTCGATGCGCAGGACCATGCGGCCCTCGGGCTGCTGTTGGGCCAGCGCCCAGTTGAAGAGCGCGGAGCGGGCGCCACCGACGTGGAACATGCCCGTGGGGGACGGGGCGAAGCGGGTACGAATCGGAGTCTCAGTCACGGACCCCAGGGTATCGGTGGCCCGGGATGACCTGTGGGAAGTCCCGGAGCGGGCGGAGGGGCAGCGGTGCCCGGGGCGCCCCGGGCACCGGGAACACCGGTCAGGTACTGCTCGGCAGCGGCCTCGGGTAGGCCGGGCCCAGACCGAACTCGCGGGAGAGGGCGTCGGCGAAACCCGCGGCGATCTTCAGCTCCCCGCTGTCGGTGGGATGGGTGCCGTCGTAGGTGTCCGAGGCGACGCTCCAGTCCTCGGCCCGGCCCAGGTCGAAGCTGACGACCGGGGACCGCTCCGTGGACATGTCCTCCGCCACCGTACGGAGCATCTCGTTGTACGCGTACACCCGCAGGGCGAAACCCTCGTCCTCGTCCGCCCGAGCGATGGGCAGCGCGTGGGCGAGGAGGATCCGGATCTCCGGGTTGGCCTCACGGGCGCCACCGACGTAGTCCCGCAGCAGCTGTTCCATCTCCTCGGCGGAGATCGGGAACAGCAGGTCGTTGAGGCCGATCATGGCGCACAGCACGTCCGGCCGGTGCGTCCGGACGTCGTCCTCGATCGTGGTGACGGCGTCGGCCAGGGTCCGGCCCCAGCGGGCGTTGTGGTCCTGGTCGAAGTCCGGGTCCCGGTAGTCGACCTCGTCAGGGTCGCCGTCATCGGGTTCACCGCCGGTGAGCTCCGGCGGGATGATCTGTTCGGGGGTGGCGGGCGAGGTGAAGGGCCCGACGAAGTCCAGTCCCTCGACGTGGGGCTGGAGGTGGTTCCACAGGTGGAAGCGCCAGGTCCGGTCACCGTCGGATCCGTGGGTCATGGAGTCCCCCGCCAGCATCACGCGTACCTGTGTCCGGCCGGTGTTCTCGGGCTCCGGGCCGGAGTCTGCGGAGGGGCCCGGGGACGCCGGGTCGACCCTGGTGAGTATCCACAGCCCGGACCCCACCAGTGCCAGAACCAGAGTGCACACGCCCGCGAGGAGGGCGGGTCGGGGGAGGCGGCTGAGTGCGGACAACGGGTGGGACCTTCCGTGGTGGGGTGTGGTGCGGGCCGACCCCGGAGCGGACCGTGCGCGGGAACGCCCGCGCACGGTCGGCCGGGCTCAGTCCCGGGCGACCACCCTGTTGCGGATGGTGCCCAGGCGCTCCACGGTAACGGCGACCTCCTGGCCGACCTCGACAGGGCCCACACCTGCGGGTGTACCGGTCAGGACCACGTCGCCCGGGAGCAGTGTCATGAAGGAGGTGACATAGGAGATGATGCCCGGGATGTCGTGGAGGAACTGTGACGTACGCCCCTCCTGGCGCGTCTGGCCGTCCACGGTCGTGGTGACCGCCAGGTCCTGGGCTTCCTCGATGCTCAGGCCGGTGGTGATCCACGGCCCGATCGGGCAGAAGGAGTCGAAGCCCTTGGCCCGCGTCCACTGCTTGTCCGTCTTCTGGAGGTCGCGGGCGGTGACGTCGTTGGCCACCGTGTAACCCAGGATGACGTCCTTGGCGCGTTCCCGGGGGACCTCGCGGCAGGGCCGGGAGATGACGATCGCCATCTCGCCCTCGTAGTCGACCCGCTCGGAGGCCGAGGGGTAGAAGACCGGGTCGGCCGGCCCGGTGACCGCGGTGGACGGTTTGAGGAAGACGACCGGTTCGTCGGTGGACTCGCCCGTGATGTCCTGCATCTCCGCGACGTGGTCGGCGTAGTTCTTGCCGATGCACACCACCTTGGTGGGCAGGACCGGCGACAGCAGCCGCACGTCGGAGAGCTTGGCCCGCTCACCGGTCAGCTTGATGTCCCCCAGCAGCGGGTGGCCCGTCAACCGCGCGACGAACTCCTCCCCGCTGTCCGTCTCCGTCTCGACAATGCCGAAACCGACCTCGTCACCGGCCGCGAACCGTGCGATACGCACCTGATGCCTCCCAGCAGCCCTGCTTGACTCGCTCTTGCCGTGTGCAGCGTAACGGCGCGAAGGGCGCGACCGGACCCGAGGCGGGGCGGCGCGCGGCGGCCCGCCGGGGCGGGCCGGGGCGCGACGGGGACGGGAGGGCCACGACAAAAGCCCGAAGCCGGGACACACCCTCATTTCCCGGGGCGCCGCCTGGCCCGCCACGGGGGCGATCTCTGGCATGCTGGGGTTCGTTGCACCAAGCCCCCGGGAGCCGCCGTTCCGGGGGTAGGCGGTACCGCTCCCCGGTGAGCGGAGACACTGCCCAGGGTGACCGCCACGACATCCGGTCATCCCGTGGGGGCGCCTCCACCGGCCGCCCCGGCCGGAGCGGCCCCACGGCCGCCGGAAGGGGGCGGAGGCACAGCCTCCCGTACCCGGGCCGGCGGTACCACCGTCCACTGTCGAGAGGTTGAGCCTCGTGCCCGCTTCCGCTCCCCGCGCCAAGCACCGTCGGCGCCGCAGGTACCCCATGGGCCTCGCCCTGGGCCTGTGTCTGGTCTCGGGTGCCTCCGCCGTACTGATGGTCAGCGTGCCCGAGACCGACTCCGCCCCGGGGTCCCCGGCGGAGACCTCGGCCACCGGCCCGGTCAGCGACGGAATCCCCGAGGAGAGCGGGAGCAGCCACCCCGCCACGGGGGAGGAGTCGGCCGCCGGAGCCGCCGCTGCCCCGGGCAGCCCCTCCCCCAGCCCCTCGTCGTCCGAGGAGGAGGCCCCGGTGCTGCTGCGCTCGGTGGAGGAGGAGGTCGACTCCGCCGACGGTGAGATCCGGGTGGTGGACGACGAGAGCGAGGTCATGGGTGAGGGCCCGCTGACCACCTTCGCGGTGGAGGTCGAGGAGGGGCTGCCCGGCGAGGACGGGGACTTCGTGGACGCCGTCGAGGAGATCCTGGGCGACCCCCGCAGCTGGGGCAACGACGGAGACCGGTCGTTCCAGCGGGTGGACGGCGACGACGCCGACATCCGGGTCCTGCTCGCCGCCCCGGACACGGTCGACCGCATGTGCGCTCCGCTGAACACCAACGGGTTCGTCTCCTGCGCCAACGGCAACCGCGCCATCATCAACCAGAACCGCTGGGTGTCGGGGGTCGAGCACTTCGACGACGACCTGGAGACCTACCGGATCTACCTGATCAACCACGAGGTCGGCCACACCCTGGGCCACGGGCACGTGAACTGCCCCGGCGAGGGCGAACCCGCCCCCGTGATGCAGCAGCAGACCCTGGACCTCCAGGGTTGCGAGGCCAACGGCTGGGTCCACCCCTAGGTCCGGTCCGCCGCCGTGTCGCCCCCGGGGCGGTCCCGGAGCGGACACGTCAGCGAATTTCCCGGACACGGGGGGCCTGCGCCGTGTTCCATGGAGACCGGCCCCGTCGGACGGGGCCGTCCGCCGTCCGTGCGGGGCCCGAGGACCCCGCGCGCGAGTCCGCCCCGCTCCGCGCAGGGCGAGAGAGTGAGGCCGCATGTGCGACTGCCGTGACACGCGTTCCGAGACCGTCCTGTCGGAGGTGACCCGGCGCTCCGTGTTCGGGGCCGCCGGAGGCGGGGCCCTGGTGGGGGTGGTCACCGCCTGCAGCGGGGGCGCCGACGGCGGGGCCGCGACGGACGGCGGGAACGACACCGGGGGCGGGGAACCGGGCGGCACGGAAGCGCCGATCGCGACCACCGGCGAGGTCCCCGTGGGGGGCGGCACCGTTCTCAGCGAGCACGAGGTGGTCCTCACCCAGCCCGAGGAGGGCGCCTTCCGGGCCTTCTCCACCAGCTGCACCCACGAGGGATGCCCGGTCGACCAGGTGGCCGACGGGCAGATCCAGTGCCCCTGCCACGGAAGCCGCTTCTCCGTCGAGGACGGCTCCCCCGTCGAGGGCCCGGCGGGGAGCCCCTTGGAGGAGATCCCGATCCGGGTCGAGGGCGACGACATCCTCCTCGCCTGAACCGGCGGGCGGAGAAGGGGCCGCGGACCCCCTCGGAGCTCCGGAGCTCGCAGCGCCGGGCGCCCGGAGGTCAGCCCTGCGGGTAGCCCTGGCGCAGGAGCCCGTAGGTGATGGCCTGCTCCAGCGCGACCCAGGAGGCGTCGACGACGTTCGGCCCCACGCCCACGGTCGTCCACTCCTCGTTGCCGTCGCTGAAGCTGACCAGGATCCGGGTGATCGCGTTGGTGCCCGAGGAGCCCTCCAGGATGCGGACCTTGTAGTCGGTCAGCTCCAGTCCGGCCAGGGCCGTGTAGACGCTCTCCATCGAGCTGCGCAGTGCCCGGTCCAGGGCGTTGACCGGACCGTTGCCCTCCGAGGTGGCGATGACCCGCTCCCCCTTGACCCGGAGCTTGACGGTGGCCTCGGAGAGGCTCTCGTAGTCGCTGGACAGGGGGCTGGTCCCGGCGGTGGGGCGGCGCTCGGTGATGACGCGCCAGGACTCGGTGTCGAAGTAGCGGACCGGTTCCCCGAGCTCCTCGCGCAGCAGCAGCTCCAGGGAGGCGTCGGCCGCCTCGAAGCTGTAGCCGGACAGTTCCAGGCCCTTGACCCGCTCCACGACCCGCCCGGACAGGGCCTTGTCGCCGGACAGGTCCAGCCCCAGCTCCTGGGCCTTGAGCTCGATCGAGGCGCGCCCGGCCATGTCGGAGACGAGCATCCGCATGCGGTTGCCGACCAGTTCGGGGTCGGTGTGCTGGTAGAGGTCGGGATCGACCTTGATGGCCGAGGCGTGCAGCCCCGCCTTGTGCGCGAAGGCCGACACCCCCACGTAGGGCTGGTGGGTGTCGGGGGCGAGGTTGACGATCTCGGCGATGGCGGTGGCCACGCGGGTCATCTCGGCCAGGCAGCCCTCGGGCAGGACCTCGTGGCCCCGCTTGAGGGTGAGCGCGCCGACCACGGAGAAGAGGTTGGCGTTGCCCACGCGCTCGCCGTAGCCGTTGGCGGTGCACTGGACGTGGGTGGCGCCCGCGTCCACCGCGGCCAGGGTGTTGGCGACGGCGCAGCCGGTGTCGTCCTGGGCGTGGATGCCCAGGCGGGCGCCGGTGGCCTCCAGCACCTCGGTGACGACCCGGGTGACGTCGGCGGGGAGCATGCCGCCGTTGGTGTCGCACAGGACGACCACGTCGGCGCCCGCGTCGGCGGCGGCGCGGACCACGGACAGGGCGTACTCGGGGTTGTGGTGGTAGCCGTCGAAGAAGTGCTCGCAGTCGACGAACACGCGCTGCCCGTGCTCGCACAGGTGCGAGACGGTGTCGGCGACCATGGCGAGGTTCTCGTCGAGGGTCGTGCGCAGGGCACGTTCGACGTGTCGGTCGTCGCTCTTGGCGACAAGAGTGACGACCGACGCGCCGCTGTCGCGCAGTGCGGCCACCTGGGGGTCGTCGGCGGCCCTCACACCGGCCCGGCGGGTCGCGCCGAAGGCGGTGAGTCGCGCGTGCTCCAGCGTGAGCTCTTGTGAAGCCCGCTGGAAGAACTCGGTGTCCTTGGGGTTGGCCCCGGGCCATCCGCCCTCGATGAACGCCACCCCGAAGTCGTCGAGCAGCTTCGCGATGGCCAGCTTGTCGGAGACCCGGAGGTTGATCCCCTCGCGCTGGGCTCCGTCGCGCAGCGTGGTGTCGAAGACGTGGAAACTGTCGTTCCTCATGGGTGGGACTCCCGGTTGATGCTGTGTGTGGCGGGCCCGGCCAACAAAAAAGACCCCTCGTGGACACGAGAGGTCAGCGCGCTGGCAGGGTCCGGTTTCTTCCCTGCGGTACGCGGGAAGTCGTCAGCCAGCGCGCCCCAAAATAATGAGTACCTGGGACAGCATGTGGTCAGTGTGCCACACGGGTGGCGGAGAGACGCAGTTCGGAACCCATATGTCTCACACTGCGAGATGAAAATTTCTCAGAACGGACAAAAGTGCAGCCCGGAACCCAGAAAGCGGTGAGGGCCGCCCGGGGGTTCCGGGCAGCCCTTCGTGTTTCGCGGGACGTGGGCCGGGGGCGGTTGTCAGGGGCTACCGGGCGTCGGGGGCCACTTCGAGGAACTCCGAGTAGTCGGGCTCGGGCACCTGCACCACCGCGTCGGCTTCTTCGGCCTCCCGCAGGGCGTCGAGCTCCTCCTGGGTGATCTGCGGTTCCATCGGCGGGCGCTCCTGCGGGGTGTTGAGCATCTCCTCCAGGATCTCCTCGCGGGGGTCGACCCAGCCCGGGTCCCCCTCGGAGAGGGCTCCCGGGGCTCCCCCGCCGGTCTCGGGGGGCGTGGAGCCGCCCGGACCCTGTTCCCCTGAAGCCTGCTTCGGGGGGTCCGCGGCGTGCTCGGCCGCCTGCTCGCCCTCGGCCCCCTCCGTGTCCCGGGGCTCCTCGGACCCGGCAGTACCGGTCAGCGGGGTGGTACGGCGTTCGGAGGGACCCTCCTCCTCGTCCTCGGCCACGCTCGGGGCCGGGCTGGGCGGGGAGAGGGCGGCGGCCACCTCGGTGGCGGTGAAAGCCGCACCGCCCACCACCAGGCCGACGGAGGCCACCAGGGCCACCCGGGCCGGCCAGGAGAAGGGGGTGCGGGGCGCGGTCGTCTCATCCGCCGCGGGGGCGGCGGGTTCGTCGCTCCCGGGGACGGGGGAAGCGGTGGGTTCGGGCACGGAGGGCTCCTCGGGGGAAGGGGATGACGGGGGGCACGGAGCGGGCCGGAGCAGGATATCCAGCGGACAGGACGCACGGAGGGCCGCCGCCGGGTTCTCCGGCGGCGGCCCCTGTGGAGCCTTCGGCCCCTGCGCTCCTAGAAGCGGGTGATCCAGCCGTGCTTGTCGCTGCGCAGGCCGGTCTGCAGGCCCACCAGCTCCTCGCGCAGGCGCATGGTGACCGGACCGGGCTCGCCGTCGCCGACGGTGAACTCGCCCTCGTCGCTCCGGACCCGACCGACCGGGGTGATCACGGCCGCGGTGCCGCAGGCGAAGACCTCGGTCATCTCACCGGACTCGGCGGCCGCCTTCCACTCCTCGATCGACAGCGGCTTCTCCTCCGCCGGGATGCCCAGGTCGGGGGCGAGGGTCAGCAGCGACTCGCGGGTGATGCCCGGCAGCAGGGTGCCGGTCAGCGGGGGCGTGCGCAGACGGGCGTTCTCCCCCTCTCCGAACACGAACCACAGGTTCATGCCACCCATCTCCTCGACCCAGCGGTGCTCGCGGGCGTCGAGCCACACGACCTGGTCGCAGCCCTTCTCGACCGCCTGGGCCTGGGCGAGGAAGCTCGCGGCGTAGTTGCCCGCGAACTTCGCGGCGCCGGTGCCGCCCGGGGCGGCACGGGTGAAGTCCTTGGACAGCCAGACCGTCACCGGCTTGACCCCGCCGGAGAAGTAGGAACCCACCGGCGAGGCGATGAGCAGGTAGACGTAGCTGCGCGAGGGGTTGTTGACCCCGAGGCCCACGTCGGTGGCGACCATGAACGGCCGCAGGTAGAGGCTGAAGTACTCCTTGGTCGGAACCCATTCCCCGTCGTGCTCGAGCAGGAGCTCGATCGACTTGAGGAAGAGCTCCTCGGGCAGCTCCGGCATGGCCATCCGGGCCGCGCTCCGGTTGAAGCGGGCCGCGTTGGCCTCCGGGCGGAACGAGGCCAGTGAGCCGTCGGGGTGGCGGTAGGCCTTGAGCCCCTCGAAGATCTCCTGGGCGTAGTGCAGGGAGGCCGTGGCCGGGTCCAGGCTCAGCGGACCGTACGGCTCCAGCTTGGCGTCGTGCCAGCCCTTGCCCTCCGTGTAACGGATGCTCACCATGTGGTCGGTGAACACCTGACCGAACCCGGGGTTCTCCAGCAGTGCCTCGCGCTCCTGCGGGGTCTTCCGCTGGTCGGAGAGCTGGATGTCGAACGTCAACCCAGTGGTGGTGGTGTTGTTGTTCATGTTGTCGGTGGTCCTCTCGGGTGCAACGGGTCGGCAGCGCCGCCGACCTGGGATCCAGTGTGTCGGAAGAGCGCCCCCGGTGCCAGACCGGAGCCGGACGGACAGCGGGCGCGCCGGAGTGTCTCCAGGCGCGCCCGATGGTGGTCACCGCCGGCTCCCGCCGTCGGCCGCGCCTCGGAGGGGCAGGGCCGACGGTGGTCGCGTCAGCCCTGCTCGGCTACTCGTGCGGCGAGGTCGTCGCCGATCTGGGAGGTGGAGCGGACCGCACCGTCCTGGGCGCGGGTCTTCAGGTCCGCCGAGACCGCGTCCTCGATACGGCGCGCGGCCTCGGGCACCCCCAGGTGGTCCAGCATGGTCGCGGCCGAGAGCACCGTGGCGGTCGGGTCCGCCTTGCCCTGGCCCGCGATGTCCGGAGCGGAACCGTGGACCGGCTCGAACATGCTGGGGAAGGTTTTGTCCGGGTTGATGTTACCGCTCGCGGCCAGGCCGATGCCTCCGGTGATGGCGGCGCCGATGTCGGTGATGATGTCGCCGAACAGGTTGTCGGTGACGACCACGTCGAAGCGGCCGGGCTGGTTGACGAAGAACATCGCGGCGGCGTCGACGTGGCAGTAGTCCACGCTGACCTGCGGGTACTCGACCCCGACCTCCTTGACGGTGCGCTGCCACAGCTCGCCGGCGAAGGTGAGGACGTTGTCCTTGTGCACCAGGGTCAGCTTCTGGCGGGGGCGTTCCGCGGCCTTGGCGAAGGCGTAGCGGACCACGCGCTCGACACCGAAGCGGGTGTTCACGCTGTCCTGGGTGGCGATCTCGTGCGGGGTGCCCCTGCGCAGGACCCCGCCCGCACCCGCGTAGGGGCCCTCGGTGCCCTCGCGCACGACCAGCATGTCGATGTCCTCGGGGGCCACGCCCGCCAGCGGGCTCTCCACCCCGGGGTAGAGGCGCACGGGGCGCAGGTTGACGTAGTGGTCGAAGTCGAACCGCAGGCGGAGCAGCAGGCCGCGCTCCAGGACGCCGCTGGGGACGGACGGGTCGCCGACCGCGCCCAGGAAGATCGCCTCGTGCTGGCGCAGTTCGGCGGCGACCGAGTCGGGCAGCGTCTCACCGGTGCGGTGCCAGAGCCTGGCGCCCAGTTCGTACTCGGTGGTCTCGATGGCCAGGTCGTACTGGGAGGACGCGGCCTCCAGCACCTTGAGGCCTTCGGCGACCACCTCGGAGCCGATCCCGTCACCGGGGATGACGGCCAGTTTCACGGTGCGCGCTGCCATACGGACTGCCTCTAACTCAGATGTGACCCCACCATGGCTTCTCAAATGGCGAGATCAGATGAACAGTAGGTGAGACAACTGTACCGGCCTCCGGGGACCGCCACCGCCGCCCCACCTCCCGTCCAGGACAAAGGGACGCGAACCGCCCTCTAGTCGCGGCGGTTGATCGCGTCCTGGAGAGCGCGGGCGATCTCGTCCTCGGAGTCGGGCGTGGACGGGTACTCGATCATGTCGTACATGTGATCCTCCGGGTGCGGTACGTGACCGGCGGCGCGTAAGAAACAGCCGCGGAGCTCAGGAAACGAGAGGCCAGACCGCGGGGCCCGGTGGTCCCGGGCGGCGCGCTGGCCGCGTGGGCGGCGGTGGCCACGAAAGAGGACTGCCCGCCCCGGCGCGGACCCGGTGGGGCCGACGAAGCGGGAAACGGCGGCATCCGGCGGTGGAGCCGATGCCACTGACTCTTAGGACGACAGAATATCGGATGTCCAACTATCTGGCCAGGATATCTCACCCAGCGAGACAGATTGGCGTTTTCGCAGTTCAC
The DNA here is from genome assembly GCF_014651695.1 of Nocardiopsis terrae. GTDB lineage: Bacteria > Actinomycetota > Actinomycetes > Streptosporangiales > Streptosporangiaceae > Nocardiopsis > Nocardiopsis terrae. The sequence continues at coordinate 236,324 of NZ_BMXJ01000007.1, read as the reverse complement.
AGCGGCGCAAGCAAAGCGACCTAACGGACTAATCGCCCGAGTTCACCTCCGGGGACCCCGCGTGCCGCTCCGCAGACCACAGAGCAGCAGCCACCCGCAGCGCCCCTGTGTCAGCGCCCGGATCCGCCGCTCCCACCTGTCGGACTCCTTCCGCCAGCGCTCCGCGTCCCGCTCAGCCTTGCGCATCTTCCTGTGCCAGCCCTTCGGCGGCCTCTCCCCGTCCCCGGCGAGGACCTCGGAGCGGTCCAGCACGTGGACGCCCCACAGTTCGGCCACGGCGGCGTCGCGGTCCGCGGCCCCCGCCCCCAGGTGCCGCGCCCTGGCGAAGGCCGCCGTGCGCTCCAACCGCAGGGGGTGGGGCCGTCCGCCCGTACCCGGCACCCTGACGAGCCCGGCGCCCTCCCTGTCCGCCGCCCCCGTCAGGGAGCGCACCGCGCTCCGCCTCGGACGCACCCCGGGCGACAGCAGCAGCCGGAAGGGGACGTCCGGATCGGGCTCCGGCTCGGCCCCGGCGAAGACCACCCTCGGCTCGCACCGGTAGTTCTCGTGAACCAGCCGCACGTCCACCGCCGGATCGTCGATCGTGGCGTACCGCCCCGGCACCACCAGCCGCCAGTCGCCCACCAGCGTGATCCGGATATCGGCCACGTCACCGGCCAGCAGCCCGTCCACCGTTTCGGTCACGTCGTCGAACCGGCGGCCGACGGTGTCCACCACCACGTCGACGAAGGGCACCTGCCAGGTCCGCCCGGGGGCCCTGCGGCGGGTGCCCAGCCGGGGCAGCCGGTTCTCCGCGAAGGGGCGCCGGTAGCGCGCCGCCTCCTCCCGGCGCCGCTCCGTCGTCGGCCGCCCCAGGTGCAGGCCGTCAGCAGCACGCTCGGGGACGAACACCGCCCCCCGCTGGGAGAGCCGGTACCCGAGTTCGCTGTCCTCTCCCATGACCAGATCCGGCGACGTACCGCCGGCGGCCTCGAACAGTTCGCGCCGCACCGAGGCCGTGGCCCCCGTGAACACCTCCCAGGCCCGGTGCCCCGCAGACCGCAGATCGTCGGTCTGCGCCAGCACCTGGGCGATCCACTCCATGTGGGCCGAACCCCGGTCCAGGAGATCGGCCGTCTCCGCCCTGCGCACCCGCTCGTACACCCGGTCCGGGGCGAGACCGGTGCCCGGGTCCTCGCTGAACACGACCCGGCCCATGACGACGAGGTAGTCGGCCAGGTGATGCCAGCGCATCTGCGCCTCGACGTGTCGGCGGCCGATGACCATGTCGGCGTCCAACCGCAGTACGACCGGTGCCGCGCAGGATGCCACCCCCGTCCGTACCGCGTGCCCCGGCCCCCAGCCCTGTTCCGGGGCCAGGACCAGTCGCGTGTGCTCCGGACGGATCGGTGGCAGCCGCAGCGCCGGATCACTGCCGTCGTCCACCACCACGACCTCCATCAGGTCACCGGGGTAGCTCTGCGCCGCCAACGAGGCCAGGGTCAGATCCAGCTTCTCCTGCCCCCCGTAGGCCGGGATCACCACACTCACCGACAGCTCAGGCTCCCACTCCCCCAACAACGGCGGCTCCAACACCGAAAAATCGTTGCGGCGCAGCCGGGGCTGCCCACCGGGGCTCCCTCCCTTCGGCACCCCGAAAACGGCCCCCGTGCCCCATGCGTCATTGCTCACCATGCGCTGCCCCTCGCCCTCAACCGATCATCCGGCACAGGAACCGACCGGTGCGGCTCCTGGTCAGCCAGCGGAACCGGCTCTTCAACCGTTCGGCCCGGGCCCGGTGCGACTCAGCCCTCGCCTGTGCCCGCTCCAACAGCACTCTCCAGTCCCGCGGGGGCTCCTCCACCTCTTCCTCCGGGGTGAACAGCACCGACTCGCCGTCGATCCAGTGCACCCCGAAGACCTCGTCCACCACGGTCTCCAGGTCGGCCTCCCCGGCCCCCAACCGCCGGGCGCGGGCGAAGGCCGCCGTGCGCTCCAGCCGGGGCCCGCCCAGGTCGTCACCGGGCGCGGTGGCGCGTACCAGCCCCGCGTTCGCCTCGTTCGCCTTCGCGATCATCCGGCGCACCCCCTGTGGGGCCGGTGCCTGACCGGGACCGAGCAGCAGCCGGAAGGGCACCTCCGGGTCCGGTTCGGGCTCGGCCTCCACGAACTCCACCCTCGGTTCGCAGCGGTAGTGCTCGTGGAGGAGCCTTACGTGCACCGCCGGGTCGTCCAGGACCGCGTGCCGCCCGGGTGTCACCCGCCACCACTCGCCCACCAACCGGATCCGCAGGTCGCACACCTCACCGGTCAGCAGAGCGTCCACCGTCTCCGCCACCTCGTCGAACCGGGCCCCCGTGGCGTCGAGCACCGCGTCGACCCGCGGCACCTCCCACTGCCGCCCCGGCAGGGCCCGGTGCTCCCCGATGAGGGGGAGCCTGTTCCCGACGAAGGGACGGCGGAAACGGGCTCCGTCCTCCCTCCGGCTCTCCATCTGCGGGAGGCCCAGGTGCCAGCTACTGGTCTCCAGCTCGGGGACGAAGACCGCCCCGTTCTGGGCGAACCGGTACCCCAGGTGGGTGTCCTCGCCCAGAACCAGTTCGGAGGCGGCCCCACCCGACTCCTCGAAGAAGGCGCGACGCACCGATCCGGTGCCGCCGATGAAGTAGTGGAACGCCCTGTGATCGGCGGCACGCAGACCCTTGGTCCGCCTGTAGGCGCGGCGCAGCCACCCGAGTTCCTCACCCGGCCCGTCGACCAGCGCCTCCGGCTCCCCCCGTCGCACCGCGTCGAGTACCCCGGCCGGATCCAGCACTCCGGGCTCGTGGTCGACACAGCGCAGATCGCCGGTGACGGCGAGGTAGTCGGCCAGGTGGTGCCAGCGCATCTGCGCCTCGACGTGCTCCCGGAAGGCGATCATGTCCGCGTCGAAGAACAGCAGCACGTCTGCGTCGGAGGCCGCGGCGCCGGAGTTCACCGCGTGTCCGCGCGCCCAACCGCCGGGCAGGCTCGGCACGATCCGGGCGTGTTCGGGGCGGATCGGTGGCAGCCGCAGCGCCGGATCACTGCCGTCGTCCACCACCACGACCTCCATCAGGTCACCGGGGTAGCTCTGCGCCGCCAACGAGGCCAGGGTCAGATCCAGCTTCTCCTGCCCCCCGTAGGCCGGGATCACCACACTCACCGACAGCTCAGGCTCCCACTCCCCCAACAACGGCGGCTCCAACACCGAAAAATCGTTGCGGCGGATGAGCGGGCGCGGGGCGGACAGCGTCCGCACGGGTCCGCCCTGGACAAGCGTCATCGGTCGCTCCCGTGTGCCGTCGGGTCAGATGTCGTCGTGCCCGGTGCCGTGGTCGGCACGTCCCCGGGGTCGGACTCCAGTAGCGCGCTGGGACGCCAGCCGCGCCACTGGCGCTGGGGCTCCCTCAGGAAGTAGCCGGACGCCTCGCGCCAGGTGTGGCCCGTCCTCCTGCGGCGGATGACAGATCCCAGACCGTGGGTCCGATAGATCGAACCGCCCATGTCCCGCACGTCGTCGAGGAGTGCGTTGTCCTCCCCGAGCCCCATCGGACGGAAGCCGCCGACCTCCTCCAGGACAGTGCGGTCGGTCAGCATCGCGGCGCCGGTCACGTGCCGGACGAAGCGTTCCGAGGGGACCGAGCGCCGCACGGTGAGACCCAGATGTTCCAGGTGGTAGTACTCCGTCGCGCAGCCGGCCAGGTCAGCGCCGGAGTAGCGGCGGGCCAGCACCAGATCCGACAGGTGGTCGGGCCCGTACCAGTCGTCGTCGTCCATCTTCGCCACCAACGAACCACCCGCCCGCGCGATCGCACCGTTGAGCACCGAACCGAGGACCAGACCCTCCCCCGGCTCCCACACCACCAACTCCCGGCCCGGAGCCCGGTAGGCATCGACCGCCTCCGCCACCCCCGGAGCGTCCAACCCGAAGCCGTGCAACGCCAGCACCAACTCCACGTCCACACCCCGCTGCCGCGCCACCTGCCGCAACGCGAACCCCACCATCTCCGGCCGCCGAGTACACAACACCACCGACACCGAAGGCTCCACCGGAGCGCCGGGACCGGAGCGGTACCACCGTGTGCGCTGCCCGTGCAGCCGCAGCGCCGCCCGCCGCAACCGGATGCTGTGCTCCTCCCGCAGCAGTTCGTCGGCGAGTTCCTCCTCGCGCGACCACGAGAGAAGGTCGTGGAGTTCCTCGCCCAGCGGTCCCGCCCACATCGGCGGTCGGGCGCCCATCAGGGGGATCCCTGCCGCGGCGAGTCCGGCCACCGCCCGCACCGCCGCCACCGGCCCACTGTGCCGACCCCACTCCACCCGCACCGCACGCAAATCACGCAGCGCAGCCACATCCACATCAGTCACAGCACCGTCATCCGGCACCCGCCAACGCACCCCGCCACCCACAACCAACACCCACCGGCCACCACGCGAAACCAACCGCCCCACCTTGGCCCCGGACCCCCGCCTGAACCCCATCGGATTCACCACCCGCTCATCCACCGCCGGAACATCGTCCACCGACAGACGAGGGGAGGCCGTGGCCCCGCTCACCGCTCCCGGCTCGCCCAGACGCCGCCAGGACAGGGCGGTCACCGACCGGCCCTCCGTACCGGACTGCGCGGGTCCCGCCGGGCTCCGGCGACCCCCCACCAGTCCGCGTGCCACCGCCGCCAGCACCTCCGCCGTCTCGATCGGATCGGTGAAGGCGAACTCCCACAGCCAGCCCCCGTCCGGGAGACGGCGTGTCCGCGAGCCCAGCAGCCCCTCCCACTGCCCCAGGCCCGGCGGCGAGGGTAGGGGCGGGCCTTGGCGCGGGGCGGCGTCCAGCACTGCGACCGCGATCCCGGCCGCCGAGGGGAGCCCGCTGTTCAGAGGGACGGCCGCGCGCAGGTCGGCCGGGGTCGCCGCGACGAGCACGACCAGGTCGACCGTCCGGTCCGGCCCTCCGTCCGTCCCGGCTCCATCCGGCCCCAGGTCCCGAGCCCGGACCCCGGCCACCCGGGCCACCTCTTCGACGACCCCGGCGGTGCCCGGCCCCATGTGGCCGACCAGGGCCGTCCGTGCTCCGTGCGCCCGCAGCGCACCGGTCAACAGCGTCTCGATCACCGCGCCGCCCCCACCGTGCGGATCCGCCCTTCGCCGGGTCCGGCCAGATCAGTCCAGGTACCGGCCAGCGCGGTCGGTGGCAGGTCCTCGGATGCGGGTTCCAGCAGTGCGCTGGGCCGCCACCCGGGGAGCTGCCGCTGCTCGCACAGCCGTAGGAAGTAGCCCGCGTCGACGCCCCAGGTGTGCCCGGCCGCCTTGCGCCGGAGCACGTAGTTGCAGCCGTGTCCGCGGTGGATACGGCCGCCCATGCGCTGGACCGCTGCCAGCAGGAGGGTGTCCTCGGACGTGGGTACGGGTTGGAAGCCGCCCACCTCCTCCAGTGTCCGGCGGTCCATCAGCAGCGTGCCCCCGGCGGACTTGTGCCACAGGGCATCGGTGGTCCCGGTCAGGCGCACGGTCCGGTCGAGGGGTTCCAGGTAGACGAAGGAGGCAATGGTCCCGGCCAGGTCGGCGCCGGAGTAGCGGCGGGCCAGCACCAGATCCGACAGGTGGTCGGGCCCGTACCAGTCGTCGTCGTCCATCTTCGCCACCAACGAACCACCCGCCCGCGCGATCGCACCGTTGAGCACCGAACCGAGGACCAGACCCTCCCCCGGCTCCCACACCAGGAGGGAGCGTCCGCTCCGCCGGAAGTCCGCAACCGCCTCCGCCACCCCCGGAGCGTCCAACCCGAAGCCGTGCAACGCCAGCACCAACTCCACGTCCACACCCCGCTGCCGCGCCACCTGCCGCAACGCGAACCCCACCATCTCCGGCCGCCGAGTACACAACACCACCGACACCGAAGGCTCCGGGGGCACCGGTGTGCCCTGCCGGGCCGCGAGACAACGGGCCCGCGCGTGCCGCCCGTGCAACCGCAGCGCCGCCCGCCGCAACCGGATGCTGTGCTCCTCCCGCAGCTGCGGGTCAGCCATCCGCCGTTCCTCGGCGGAGGCGACGAGGTCCGACAGTTCCCCGCCCAGGCACCGGGCCCATCCGGGTACCGGACCGCTCACCAGGGGGATCCCTGCCGCGGCGAGTCCGGCCACCGCCCGCACCGCCGCCACCGGCCCACTGTGCCGACCCCACTCCACCCGCACCGCACGCAAATCACGCAGCGCAGCCACATCCACATCAGTCACAGCACCGTCATCCGGCACCCGCCAACGCACCCCGCCACCCACAACCAACACCCACCGGCCACCACGCGAAACCAACCGCCCCACCTTGGCCCCGGACCCCCGCCTGAACCCCATCGGATTCACCACCCGCTCATCCACCGCCGGAACATCGTCCACCGACAGGTCCAGCAGCGTGCCGCACCCGGCCAACGCGCCGGGGCTACCCATCCCCTCCCAGGTGGGGCCGGCGGCCACGGGAACGTCCGGGACCTCCCGCCGTGGCGCCGCCTGGTCCCGTCGGCCGCCCACCATCCCCTGGGCCACCGCCCGGAGGACCACCTGCACCGCCACCGGATCGGTGAAGGCGAAGGCGCACGACCACCCTCGGTCCGGCAACCGGCTCACCTGGAAGTCGAGCAGGCCCTCCCACTGCCCCAGCCCGGGGACCACCGGGAAGGGCGGTCCGCTGTGCGGGGCCGAGGCCGCGACCACCACCCTGACGTCGGCCACCGGCGGCAGCCCGCCGCTCAGGGAGACAGCCGCCCGCAGGTCCGCCGTGGTCGCCGCGAGGACGGCGACACCTGTGACGGGGCCCTCGAAGGTACGCCCGGCCGCGCTCCGCAGATCGACGACCTCGGTCCGCGGCTCCCGGCGGGCGGGATCCGGAGCCGTACCCGCTCCGATGTGGCAGAGCAGGAGGCTCCCCGGCCCGCGGGCCCGGAGGGCCTCGGCCAGGGCCCCGTCCGTCACGAGGCCGCCCGTGCGGGGACCGAAGCGCTTTCCATCACCTGGACGTCCGACACCCTTCCCCCGGGGTCCGTGCGCAGCTCGGACACCGACTCGGCCACCGCGTCCAGCCGATCGGCCAGGTCGTCGGCCCGGCCGAAGAGCTCGGCCCGGTTCTCGCCCGCGATCTCGGCGACCTCACGCAGCTGCCGGTCGAAACCGCGGCGCAGCTGCCGCATCTGGACGCTGGTACGCCGGATCTGGACGGCCAGGAGCAGCACCAGCCCGCAGAGCACGGTCAGTAGCAGGAGTTGCGCCGCCGACCACACGTCGATCAGGCGGTAGGCCAGCAGCAGGCCGAGCGCCCCGGACACAGCGATCACGGGAACGGTGGACAAAAGGACGTTACGCCGCCGCAGGAATCGCATTGCAAACCTCATCCATGTCGATGTGGGAACAGCGTTCCACCGAAATCAGGAACACGCTCACAGGACACGGTGCAGACGTCGTTGTTTACCAATATCTGACCGGCTCCAACCAGGCCAGTGCGACAAGAGGGAAAGGATCGGACCCGGAAAAACGCATCGCATTCAATATGACAAAAGCGAAAGTCGACCCTTCCCGAAGTGCGAAGAATCGGGAAAAACAGGCCTTTTGCCGAAGGATCTGAAAATTCCGTGACCCCCGAGCACCGCGAAGTCCGCCGACGACGTCACGGGCCGCCCGGAGGAGGCACACCGAACACACTGAGGCCCCGCGCCCCACCGGCTGGTGCCGCGTGGGTCACGGGGCCCTGCCCCCGGAGGGGCTCCTAGTCCTCCAGGTCGATCTGACGGGCGATCTCCGCGTCGATCTCGGCGGAGATCGAGCCGAGGATCTCGTCCGGCACCGCGGAGTCGACGGTCAGGGCGATCAGCGCCTTACCGCCCTCCTGGTCCCGGATGACCTGCATTCCGGCGATGTTGACCTCGGCGTCGCCGAGCAGCGCACCGACCTTGCCGACGATGCCCGGACGGTCCTCGTAGGAGAGGAAGACCATGTGCTCGGCGAGGCCGATCTCCATCGTGTAGTTGTTGATCTCCACCAGCTTCTCGGACTGGCGGGGACCGGTCAGCGTGCCCGACACGGACACGCGGGTGCCGTCGGCCAGGACACCGCGCACGGAGATCAGGTTGCGCCAGTCGCTGCTGTCGTCACTGGTGACCAGGTTGACCTCGACACCGCGCTCCTTGGCGAGCAGCGGAGCGTTCACGAAGGTCACCGTGTCCTCGACCACATCGGTGAACACACCCTTGAGCGCGGCCAGCTCCAGGACCTTGACGTCGTGCTGGGCGATCTCGCCGCGCACCTCGACGTCGATCCGGGCGGCGAGCGCGCCGGCGAGCGAGGTGAACACCCGGCCGAGCTTCTCGGTCAGCGGCAGCCCCGGCTTGATCTCCTCCGCGACACCGGTGCCCTGCACGTTCACCGCGTCCGGAACGAACTCGCCCGACAGGGCCAGCTTCACCGACCGAGCCACCTGCGTGCCCGCCTTCTCCTGCGCCTCGGTGGTGCTCGCACCCAGGTGCGGGGCCACGACGACGTTCTCGAACTCGAACAGCGGGCTGTCCGTGGTGGGCTCCTTGGCGAACACGTCGATGCCCGCACCGGCCACCCGGCCGTCCTTGAGCGCCCGGTACAGCGCGTCCTCGTCGAGGATGCCGCCGCGTGCGGCGTTGATGACCCGAACCGAGGGCTTGACCTTGCTCAGCGCCTCGTCACCGATCAGGCCCAGGGTGTCCTTGTTCTTGGGCAGGTGGATGGTGATGAAGTCGCTGCGCTCCAGCAGCTCGTCCAGCGTCACCATCTCGACGCCGATCTGCGCGGCGCGGGCGGGCTGCACGAACGGGTCGTAGGCGATGACCCTGGTACCGAAGGCCAGCAGGCGCTGGGCGACCAGGGCGCCGATCCGGCCGAGGCCGACGACACCGACGACCTTCTCGTAGAGCTCCACACCCGTGTACTTGGACCGCTTCCACTCACCGTTGATGAGGGCGTTGTGCGCGGGGGCGGTGTTGCGCGCGCTGGCGAGGAGGAGGTTGATGGCCTGCTCGGCGGCGCTGATGATGTTGGAGGTCGGGGCGTTGACGACCAGGACGCCGGCCTTGGTGGCGGCGTCGACGTCCACGTTGTCCAGGCCCACACCGGCACGGGCGACGACCTGGAGGCGGTTGGCCGCGGCGACCGCCTCCGCGTCGACCTGGGTGGCGCTGCGGACGATCAGGGCGTCGACGTCAGCCAGGGCCGGAAGCAGCTGGGACCGGTCGGCGCCGTCCACATGGCGGACCTCGAAGTCGTCTTCGAGGAGCGCGATTCCGGCGGGAGAGAGCTTTTCCGCGACGAGTACGACGGGTTTGGTCACAAAGGTTCCTTTACGGGTGGTGTGACCCGTTCGCGCAGGTGGAGGCGCTGCCCGAACCGGGTCTGACGGCCGGTCAAAAGTCTACTAGCGGGGTAGGGAAGCCTGTCGGGCGGATTGGGCGTAGCCGCCAGGGTCATCCTCCGCGCGAACGCCGTCGGGACGGGGCACACGCCCCGCCCCGACGATTCTCCCACCGGCCTCGGCCGGTGGGGGTGTTCCTGTCACCTCAGCCCACAGGGGGAGTGCCCCCGCTCACCTCAGCCGAAGAGGGTGTTCCCGCCCCCTCGGCCGAAGAGAGCATTCCTGCCCTCTCAGCCACAGCAGGTGTACCTCCCCGCCCGCCTTCACCCCAGGGGGTGTTCCCTCGTTCGGGCGCGGGAGTGTTCTGCAAGACGAGTCAAGCCGCCAGCGAGGAACGAGCCAGGCGCAGACGAGGATGAAGAACACCTCCCCTCAGGCGCCCGAACACGGTCCGAAGCGCCAGCGGAGGACCAAAGCAAGCAGGAACACGGGCCGAAGCGAAGCGGAGGCCCCAGGCAAACACAGCGGAGGCCCAAAGAACTACGCCTTCAGCCAGCTCATCAGCGGACGCAGCTCGGAGCCCACCTTCTCGATCTGCTCGTTCTGCTCGGCCTCACGGCGCTTGGTGAAGGTCGGCTGACCGGCGTCGAACTCGTCCATGAGCTCCTTGGCGTAGCTGCCGTCCCGGATCTCACCCAGGATCTTGCGCATCTCCTCGCGGGTCTGCTCGGTGATCAGGCGCGGGCCGCGGGTGTAGCCGCCGTACTCGGCGTTGTCCGAGATGGACCAGTTCATCTTGGAGATGCCGCCCTCGTACATGAGGTCGACGATCAGCTTGAGCTCGTGCAGGCACTCGAAGTAGGCGATCTCCGGCTGGTAGCCCGCCTCGACCAGGGTGGCGAAACCGGCCTTGACCAGCTCCTCGGTGCCACCGCACAGGACGACCTGCTCGCCGAAGAGGTCGGTCTCGGTCTCCTCGGTGAAGGTGGTCCTGATGACGCCGGCCTTGGTGCCGCCGATGCCCTTGGCCCACGACAGCGCCAGGTCCCAGGCCTGCCCGCTGGCGTCCTTCTCGACCGCGACCAGGCAGGGCACGCCGCGCCCGGCCTCGTACTGGCGGCGGACCAGGTGGCCCGGGCCCTTGGGGGCGACCATGGCGACGTCGACGCCCTCGGGGGCCTCGACGAGGCCGTAGCGGATGCTGAAGCCGTGGCCGAAGAAGAGGGCGTTGCCCGCTTCCAGGTTGGGCTCGATCTCCTGGGCGTACAGGTCGCGGTGGATGTGGTCGGGGACCAGGATCATGATGACGTCGGCCTCGCGGGTGGCCTCCGCGGGGGTGAGGACCCGCAGGCCCTCCTCCTCGGCCTTGGCCCGGCTCTTGGAGCCCTCGGCCAGACCGATCCGGACGTCCACTCCCGAGTCCCGCAGCGACAGCGCGTGCGCGTGGCCCTGGCTGCCGTAACCGATCACGGCGACCTTCTTGCTCTGGATGAGCTCGAGGTCGGCGGCGTCGTCGTAGTACATCTGTGCTGCCACTTGGGGTTGCTCCTTGTTTCTCACGTTCTTTGGGGGCGGGGGGCCGGCCGTCCGGCCGTGTCCGGACAGCCTTTCAGTTCGAGCTCAGCTCGGTGTCATCTTCGGGTGACACCTCAGGCGCTGCGGTCGACCGCCCGAAGGGAGCGGTCGGTGATCGAACGGGGTCCCCGTCCCAGGGCGACCAGCCCTGACTTCACCAGTTCCCGGATACCGAAGGGTTCCAGGTTCTTGACCAGGGCATCGAGCTTCTCGGGGTCGCCGGTGGCCTCGATGACGACGACGTCCGGGCTGACGTCCACGACGTGTGCGCGGAAGAGCTCGGCCGTCTGAAGCACATGGGTGCGGCTCGACGCGTCGGCTTTGACCTTGACCAGGAGCAGCTCTCGCTGCACCGACGCGGTGGTGTCCATCTCCACGATCTTGACGACGTTGACCAGCTTGTTGAGCTGTTTGGTCACCTGCTCCAAGGGGTGGAGGTCGCAGTTGACCACGATCGTCATCCGGGACAGTCCGGTGTACTCAGTGGTGCTGACACTGAGCGAGTCGATGTTGAACCCACGACGGGAGAAGAGGGCTGAGGCTCGGGCGAGGATGCCCGGGGTGTCCTCGACCAGAACGGAAAGCGTGTGACGGCTCATGGTGGTTCGGCCTTCTCCTAGTCCTGGTGTTCCCAGTTCGGCGCCATGTCGCGCGCGTACTGGATCTTGTCGTTGCTGACGCCGGGGCCGACCATGGGCCAGACCATGGCGTCGTGGTTCACGGTGAAGTCGACGACGACCGGGGCGTCGTTGATCGCCATGGCCTTCTCGATGGTCGCGTCGATGTCCTCGGGGCGCTCGCACCGCAGGCCGACACAGCCGTACGCCTCGGCGAGCCGGACGAAGTCGGGGATGCGGACCTTCTCGTCCCTGGGCGAGGTCTGCAGGTCCGTGTTGGAGTAGCGGCCCTCGTAGAACAGGGTCTGCCACTGGCGGACCATGCCCAGGTTGCCGTTGTTGACCACCGCGACCTTGATCGGGATGCCCTCGATCGCGCAGGTGGCGAGCTCCTGGTTGGTCATCTGGAAGCAGCCGTCGCCGTCCACGGACCAGACCGTGCGGTCGGGGTCGCCGACCTTGGCGCCCAGGGCTGCCGGGACGGAGAAGCCCATGGTGCCGAGGCCGCCGGAGTTGACGAAGGAGCCGGGGCGCTCGTAGTCGATGAACTGCGCGGCCCACATCTGGTGCTGGCCGACGCCCGCGACGTAGGTGGCCTCGGGGCCGACGACCTGGCCCAGGCGCTGGATGACCGCCTGCGGGGACAGGCTGCCGTCGTCGGGGGTCTCGAAGCCCTTGGGGTAGGTGGTGCGGAGCTGCTTGAGCCGGTGCCACCAGGCCTCGTAGTCGCCCTGGCGACCCTTCTCCTGGTCGGAGCGGACGGCCACGACCAGGTCGGCGAGGACCTCGCGGCAGTCGCCGACGATGGGCACGTCCGCGTGGCGGTTCTTGGAGATCTCGGCCGGGTCGATGTCGGCGTGGACGATCTTGGCGTCGGGGGCGAAGCTGTCCAGCCGGCCGGTGACGCGGTCGTCGAAGCGGGCTCCGAGGGCGACGATCAGGTCGGCCTGCTGGAGCGAGCCGACCGCGGCGACGTCGCCGTGCATGCCGGGCATGCCCACGTACTGCGGGTGGCTGTCCGGGAAGACGCCGCGGGCCATCAGCGTGGTGACGACGGGGACACCGGTGAGTTCGGCGAGGACGCGCAGCTCGGCTGCGGCCCCGGCGCGCAGGACGCCGCCGCCGACGTAGAGGACCGGACGCTTGGCTTCGGCGATCATCCGGGCGGCCTCACGGACCTGCTTGCCGTGGGGCTTGGTGACCGGGCGGTAGCCGGGCAGTTCCAGGCGCTCGGGCCAGACGAAGTCGGTGACGTTCTGGAGGGCGTCCTTGGAGATGTCGACGAGCACCGGGCCGGGGCGGCCGCTGGAGGCGATGTGGAAGGCCTCAGCGATGGTGCGGGGGATGTCCCGGACGTCCTTGACCAGGAAGTTGTGCTTGGTGATCGGCATGGTGATGCCGCAGATGTCGGCTTCCTGGAAGGCGTCGGTGCCGATCATCGGGGAGGCGACCTGACCGGTGATGGCGACCATCGGAACCGAGTCCATGTGGGCGTCGGCCAGGGGCGTGACGAGGTTGGTGGCTCCGGGGCCGCTGGTGGCCATGCACACGCCGGGTCGGCCGGTGGCGTAGGCGTAGCCCTCGGCAGCGTGCCCGGCCCCCTGCTCGTGGCGCATGAGGATGTGGCGCACCTTGGCCGAGTCGTAGAGGGGGTCGTAGGCGGGGAGGATGGCGCCGCCGGGAATCCCGAAGACAGTGTCAACGCCGACGTGCTCCAGGGACCTGATCAGCGATTGGGCGCCGGTCATCTGCTCGGTCATCTCAAGATCCTTCAGCGAGGGTCCAGAGCGGTACAGCAGCTCTGGGGATGGTGGTTCCGGTTCTCGGCCTTGGTGCGGCAATAAAAAAACCCCCACCGCCCGGTGGCGGTTGAGGGGTGGCGCGCAGCAGAAGAAACTCAGTGGGCTGCGCGCCGACCAAGTACGAGAATCAGGGAGTTGCTCTGCACGCTGACAACATTGGCCGACGGAGCGGTGGCCCGTCAACCAGAACTTAATAATGTCTCACCAGGTGAGACCAAAATGTCAGCATGCGGTGAGACCTCCTCAAAGAAGACCGTCCTGACCTGCACATACAGCAACAGAACCCCCGCCTCGTGTAACGCAGAACACGTGACAGGGGTCTGACGTTTCATTCGTAAGCAGGACTTAACAACTCATGCCGGCTGGTCCTCGAAGAGTTCCCCGACCCGCTCGACGTCGACGGACCTGCGCAACCAGGCGTCCAACACGGCGATGTCGGTCGTACCGGTGATCCGTTCCCGAGCCGCCTCGGGTACGTCGATCCCCCTGGCCTCCAGGAACCCGAGAAGCGCCTCGACACGCCCCTCGACGCGCCCCTCGACACGCCCCTCCTCACGGCCCTTGGCCTCACCCTCCCGGAAGGGGCGTCCGATCATCTCGGTCCTGAACTCGTAGTCCTTCAGCTTCATCAGCTTCTCCAAAGATCCGCGGGCCGTGGCCGACAGAGCCGCGATCACATAGTCAGAGTACAGCGAGGAGGACGAGCCATCGAGGCTTTTCAGGGCCATGAGCAGCGCATCCAACGCCGCCTCGTCCTCGGTCGGGTTGTTGGCGAGAGCAAGAATGGTCAGTATCGGCCGGGAGGCGGCCGCCTCCGGGTCCGTGACGGGCGTGAGGGTGTCCAGCGCCAGCACCAGTGGACGAACCTCCCCGCAACCCAAGTCGATCACCCCGGAGAAGTAGCCGGCCAGCCCCGAGGTGGGGGTGAGCACCAGGAGAACCACCGGGCACTTCAGGCGGAGGCGGGTGTTGGCCACGTAAGCGGGCCAACTGAGGAACCTGTGGTCGTCCCTGCCGTTCTGGGGCTCGACGATGATCCCCAGGACCGGAACCGGATCCTCCCCCTTCTCCCAGGGGTGGGACGGACGTTCGCAGACCACGACCGAGTCCGAGGTCAGGCAGTTGAGGGCCGTACTGGTGGCCTCGGCCGCGTCGCAGCGCACGCGGGTGTACTCCGGCAACGGCTTACCGGTGATCTCCTTGAGGAGTTCGACCGCGGAACCCGGATCGTTGCGGATCAGGTCGAGGGGGAACTCGTGTTCGAGCGAAGGCATACCGGAAAGTTAGCGAACGCACCATCATTTCCGCAGGTGAACGCCGCTGTATCCGCATTGGTCCCGGATCGCCCTAAAGATTCGCCCCGGCCTCGCCGCCGACGAGGGACTCCACACCGCTCGCGGGCATGGGGCGGGCGACCAGGAAGCCCTGGCCGTGGTCGCAGCCCATCACCCGGAGCTGCTCCAGCTGCTCGGGGCGCTCGATGCCCTCGGCGACCACCTGGACGCCCAGGTCGCGGCCGAGCTGGATGATCGTGTGCGTGAGCAGCGTGACCGTGTCATCACGACCCAGGTCCGCGATGAACGACGGATCGATCTTGATGGCGTCCACGCTCAGCTCGCGCAGGTGCGCCAGGGAGGCGTACCCCATGCCGTAGTCGTCGATGGCCAACCGCACGCCCAGTTCACGCAGCTCGCCCAGGCGCTCCACCGAGTCCTCCTCGGCGTCGAGGAGGAGCTCCTCGTCGACCTCCAGGGTCAGCGCGCCCGCGGCCAGGCCGGACTCGCCGAGCACGCCCTCGACCGTCTCCACGAACCGCGACGACAGCACCTGCTTGACGGACAGGTTCACCGACAGGCCGATGTCCCAGTCCGAGACCCGCCACACGGCGACCTTCTCGCAGGCCTCCCGGAGGATCCACTCCCCCAGCGGCACGATCAGGCCCGACTCCTCGGCGGCGCCCAGGAACTCGTCCGGGCCCACCGTCTCACCGTCGCGGTCCCAGCGCACCAGCGCCTCCACCGCCCGCACCTGGGACGTCCCCAGGTCCACGATCGGCTGGTACTCCAGGTAGAACTCGCCGCCCGCCAGCGCCTCACGCAGCCGGATCTGGAGTTCGAGCCGCGACACGACCATGTCGTGCATGTGCGCGGCGTAGACCTCCACGTTCCCGACCCCGCGCTCCTTGGCCCTGGTCATCGCCACGTCGGCGTTGCGCAGGAGTTCACCGCTGTCCGTTGCGGGTTCGGCGAAGGCCACACCGATGCTGGCGGTCAGCACGATGTCCCGGTCGGCCACCTGGAAGGGTTCGGAGGCGATCACCCGGCCCAGCCGCTCAGCCAGGTCCACCACCTGCTGGGCCCTGGGCACGTCCTCGACCAGTACCGCGAACTCGTCCCCGCCCCAGCGCGCCAGGGTCGCGTTGGTGCCCAGCTCGCCGCGCAGGCGCCGGGCGGCCTGGCCCAACATGTGGTCACCGCGCACGTGGCCGGCGGAGTCGTTGACCGCCGTGAACCCGTCCAGGTCCAGGAAGATCACCGCCACGTCCCCCGAGGGCTCCTCGCTGATCGCGCGGTGCGCGAGCACGTCACTGGCCCGTTCCTCCAGATAGGCCCGGTTGGGCAGCCCGGTCACCCCGTCGTGGAAGGTCAGGTGCTGCACCTGGTCCTGCAGGGCGACCTGGGCGCTGATGTCGCTGGTCGTGACCAGCAGCCGGTCGGGCTCGCCCGGCTGCTCGTACAGGGAGATCGTGGAGGAGGTGTGCCGCCAGGTCCCGTCCGCGGCGCGCACCCGCAACCGCAGGTGCACCCCCTGGCTGGCGCGTTCGGTGAACAGGTCCGTGACGGCCTTGGTCCGCCCCAGGTCCTCGGGGTGGATGAGGGTGGTGACCGGAGCCGCGAGGACGTCCTCCAGCCGGTAACCGAACGCTTCCGCCGTGCCCGGGCTCATGTAGTGGACGCCGCCGTCGCGGTCCAGTACCAGGATGACGTCGCCGCTGTTGCGGGCGAGCTCGTTGAAGTGGCCCTCACGGTTGCGCACCATGCGGGCGAGCGTGGAGTTCTCCTCCAGCAACCCGATCACGCGCAGCAGCAGGACCAGTACCGCGGTGCCGGCGGCCAGCGGCAGCACCGGGGCGACGTCGGGCAGCCTCAGGGCCGAGACCGTGAGCACCAGCGTGGCCGCGAAGACCGCACCCACCGCGGCGATCTCCGGAGCGAACCGGTACAGCCCGCGGCCGGTGATCCGGCGCGGTGCGGCACCCGGCCGGTGCTCCACCAGCCAGGGCAGCGCGCCCAGCAGGCCGAAGCCGAGGAAACGCACGGGCTGTTCGAGACCGCCCGCCACCGGCGGCCCGGTCAGGCGGGTCACCGCACCGAGCATGTCCGATCCGGCGATGACGACGAGCGCGCCGATCGCGACGAGCACCGCGCGTCGGGTGCTGTGCGGGGACATGAAGACCAGCGGTATGAGCAGGCACAGCACCACGATGTCGGCGACCGGGTAGACCAGGGCGAAGCCGAGGAAGCCGGCCCCCTCGCCCAGCTCGCGGTAGAACGGGGAGAACAGCAGCACCCACACCACCGAGAAGACCGCGGCGGCGCACACGTAGCTGTCGGTGATGTGCCGTACGGCGGTGCGCAGGCCCCCTGGCCAGGGGGCGAACCGGGTGAAGCCGATCACGAAGAGTGGCAGGGCCGCCAGCGCGAAAAGGTCACCCAGTGTGAGGGATAGGACCGAGGATCCGCTGAACGACCGGGTCACCGCGTGAGTGAGACCACCCGCGCACCAGGCCAGCGCGGCCAGTCCGAGGAACCGCAGCGCCGCGGCTCCGTCCGCACCGTCCACGTGGGCGGCCCGGTCCGCGCCGGTCCGCGCCCAGCGCCGTGAGGCGTACAGCAGGGATCCCCCCGCGGCTCCGGCGACCACTGCGGTGGGCCACTGCCCCATGGCGGCGGCCAACGTGGACTCGCCCACCCGGACCAGGGTTCCCAGAAGGTAGACCAGGAAAAACGCGCCCAATCCGAACAGCCACAAGCGACGTGCCCTCATACCCATCACTGGCCTCCCAGCGGGTGCGTCGCGAACCGTGCGGCCCTCGGCCGCCGTCGCGCTCTCTGCTCGAACATGGAGCACCCACCTCGTGATCACTCGAATCAGGACGCGGCGCCGTGCCGCACCGCGGGTTGCCGCCCAGGATTCTCGCGGGACCGGGACGAACGGCAGCAGGCGGATTCTGCCCGGACCGCCCACCCCCCGTGCGTGGACACCCTACGCAACCAAGGTCACACAGCGATTGAGGACTGGATGAGAGATGACGACAGAACCGTCACTCCGAGTGATCATCATGCGTTCAGGCATGGAAACGCCACGAGGGAAGCGCCCCCGGCTCGCACCGGAGGCGCTTCCGGTGCGCTAGCCCGAAAGCTTCTCCAGGATGAGTTCCCGGGCGCGGCCGGCGTCGGCCTGCCCGCGGGTGGCCTTCATGACGGCGCCGACCAGGGCCCCGGCCGCGGCCACCTTGCCGCCCCGCACCTTGTCCGCGGCGTCGGGGTTGTTGGCGATGGCCTCGTCGACGGCGGCACCGAGGGCACCGTCGTCGCTGACGACCTTCAGGCCGCGGGACTCCACGACGGCGTCGGGCTCACCCTCGCCGGCGAGGACGCCCTCGACCACCTGGCGGGCCAGCTTGTTGGTGAGCGTGCCCTCGGCGACCAGGGCGATGACCCGGGCGACCTGGGCGGGGGTGATGGGCAGGGAGGTCAGCTCGACCTCCTGCTCGGTGGCGCGGCGGGACAGCTCGTTCAGCCACAGCTTGCGGGCCTCGGCCGAGGGCGCGCCCTCGACGACGGTCGCCTCGACCAGGCCGATGGCGTCGGCGTTGACCAGGTCGCGCAGCTCGGTGTCGGAGAGGTTCCACTCGGCCTTGACCCGGGCGCGCTGGGCGGCGGGCAGTTCGGGCAGGGTGGCGCGCAGCTCCTCGATCCACTCCTCGGACGGAGCGACCGGGACGAGGTCGGGGTCCGGGAAGTAGCGGTAGTCCTGGGCCTCTTCCTTGGAGCGGCCGGAGGTGCTGCGGCCGAGGTTCTCCTGGAAGTGGCGGGTCTCCTGCACGACCCGCTCCCCGGCGTCGAGGATACCGGCCTGGCGCTCGATCTCCGAGCGCACGGCGCGCTCGACGGAGCGCAGGGAGTTGACGTTCTTGGTCTCGCTGCGGGTGCCCCACTCGTCGGCGCCGCGCTCGTTGATCGAGACGTTGACGTCGCAGCGCATGGAGCCCTCCTCCATGCGCACGTCGGAGATACCGAGCGAGCGGACCAGGTCGCGCAGCTCGGCCGCGTAGGCGCGGGCGACCAGGGGCGCGAGGTCGTCGGTACCGGTGATCGGCTTGGTGACGATCTCCAGCAGCGGGATGCCCGCGCGGTTGTAGTCGACGTTGGAGTGGCTGGCGCCGTGGATACGGCCGGTGGAGCCGCCGACGTGAGAGGACTTGCCGGTGTCCTCCTCCATGTGGACGCGCTCGATCTGCACGCGGAACTCGCGGGGGCCGTCGGGGGTGTCGACGGTGACGTCGAGGTAGCCGTCGACGCAGATCGGCTCGTCGTACTGCGAGATCTGGTAGTTCTTCGGCATGTCCGGATAGAAGTAGTTCTTCCGGGCGAAACGCCCCCAGGGGGCGATGGAGCAGTTGAGCGCCAGGCCGAGCCGGATCGCGCCCTCCACGGCCTTCTCGTTCACCACCGGGAGGGACCCCGGGAAGGCGAGGCAGACCGGGCACACCTGGGTGTTGGGCTCGGCACCGAACGCCGTGGGGCAGGGGCAGAACATCTTGGAGGCGGTACCCAGCTCGATGTGGGTCTCCAGCCCGAGCACGGGTTCGTACCTGGTCAGCGCCTGCTCATAGGCCACCGGGGTGGGGCCGCCACCGGTCTTGGCAGGGCTAGGAGTTACCGCGTGGGCCATCGCCGCAAACCCGTTTCCGTAGAGGACATACCTTCCAGGTCAGCCTACCGAGGCTGAGAGGCCCGCCAGCCCCGTTCCCGGGTGTGGCGCACCTGACGGATGTTACGGCCAGTGCACGATTGGGCCGCTGTAGAGGTGTTCTACCGGCGCAGGAAGTGCCGGACCGTTAGTCTTGATTGCCCAGGAACACGATTTCGCCTGTAGGGGCTGTCCGCCTCTTCCATCCTTCGTACAGGAGCGCCCGAGCATGTCCGGCATACTACGTCGGTGCGTCGCGCTGCTCACAGCCTCCGCACTGATCGGCTCACTGGCCTCAGCGCCAGCCGCGGCCGACGACTTCTCCCGAGTGGACCGCGATCCGGTCGCGGGCTCCTCCCTCGTGCTCTCCGACGGGGACGAGACCGACACGGCGCTGTTCAGCCTGCGCGTGGCCGACGAGGACTCGGTACGGGCCTACGCGCTGGACGTCGACGAGGAACTGCGCCCGCGCACCGCCTACGTGGAGTCGGCGTGGGCCGACCGCCCGGAGTGGACCCGGGCCGGCAGTACCGCGGCGCCCGCGGACAGGGCCAACTGGATCGTGACCAACTCCTACCCCAACCTGGACCTGGCGGACCTGGCAACGGCCTTCGACGCGGCGGACCTGGAGGAGGCGCACGCCATCGCGGCGACCCAGGCCGCCCTGTGGAACGTGTTGGAGGGGGTGGAGCTGGACCCGGACAACAACAACGAGGACGTTCTCGCCCTCTACGGGCGCCTGGTCGAGGGCAGCGCCGACGCCGAGGGCGACGCGACCGCCCGTTCCCTGGAGGTTTCCCCGGCACAGGTCGAGGCGGTCGCCCCCGAGGAGCCGCTGGGACCGCTGACGGTCTCCACCCCGAGCGAGGCCCCCATGCGGCTGTCGGTGAACGGGGCTCCGGCGTCATGGCTGGTCGACGAGGAGGGCCGGGAGGTCTCCGAGGCGTTCGACGGGGACCAGGTCTTCCTGGACGTGGATCCGTCGGTCCCGGCCGGCGTGGCCACCCTGCACGTGCGCGGCGACCGGGTTCCCCTGGAGGAGGGGCGCCTGTTCACCGGCAGGGAGGGCGTGCGGACGCAGCCGCTGATCACCGCGGAGGCCGGTTCGGCGACGAGCTCGACCACCGCGACGTTCACCTGGCGCCGAGAGGAGGCCGTCGAGGCCCCCGAGGCGACCGAGCCGGAGACGGCCGAACCCGAGGTGCCCGAGGCGCGCGGACAGAGCTCGCCCGAACCCACGGTGGAGGAGGAGGTAACCACCCCGGAAACGGATGACCACAACAACTCCGAAGGTGGTCTGGCTTTCACCGGCACCTGGCTGTCCGGCCTGTTGGTCATCGCCGGAGCGTTGGTGGTATCCGGCCTGCTCATCCTGGTTTTGGGCCGCAAACGGCGCGACTGATCGCTCCCGAAGGACGCGTTGAAGCACTTTCAGTTGCGCGCGAAAAGGGAACAATTTGGTCAATCTGTGCAGTGATTTTTTTCTGACCAGATCGCGGCATTTTTCGACGAAACGGGTTGGAAGCACCGACGGGGATCGCTAGTATCAGTCCAGCGTTGGCACCCACAGCGAGTAGCCCGTTCCCCTGGCACCCTGAGCCGTCCTGCGCGATCGAACCCACGTTTGCGCAGTGACGCTCCGAATGCCTCGTGGTGACCCCTCGAAGACCGCAGAACACGCCGTGCGGTACCGACCCCCCGCAATCGCAGTGCTGTGGCCCTCGCTCTTGTTCCTCGGCTGCGCACAGCCGTGCGAACGAAAACCATCCGGTTACCCCTAGAACACACCGGGATACGACTTGAGTACTTTCTCCCTTCCCCGTACCGCCGGACGCGCTGGCTTCGCCGCCTCCGCCGCGGCGCTCCTCGCCCTCGGTCTGGCCGCTCCCGCGGTCGCCGACGAGGAGGTGGAGACCTACGAGGGTTCCGTCGAAGGCCAGTACATCGGCAACGCCGAAGAAGGCCCGACGGTCCACATGGACGGCGCCTCGGCCCCGACCAGTCTCTTCAAGCTGCAGCTGAAGGACCAGGACACCGTCCTCACCACGTACTGCATCGACTTCCGGACCGACATCCGGTGGAAGGCCTGGTACAAGGAGGACGACTGGGCCAACTACCCGGGCAAGGGCGAGTTCGCCCAGCCGGGCAAGGTCCACTGGATCCTGCAGAACTCCTACCCGAACGTGAGCGCCGGTGACCTGGGCGCGGCCGCGGGTGTCGAGGGCCTGAGCGACGAGGACGCCCTGGCGGGCACCCAGGCCGCCATCTGGCACTTCAGCAACGACATGGGCCTCGGTGACGGCAACAGCGAGGGCGTCGAGAAGGTCTTCGCCTACCTGACCGAGAACGCCGTGGAGCTCGATCAGCACGAGGAGCCCGAGGCCGCCCTGAGCATCACCCCGAACGAGGCCACCGGTGAGGCCGGCGGCACCGTCGGCGAGTTCGTCATCCAGACGAACGCCTCCGACGTCCCCGTCGACCTGGGCGACGGCCTGCCCGAGGGCGTCGAGCTGGTCGACGTCGAGACCGGTGAGCCCGTCGACTCCGTCAACAACGGCGACACCGTGGGCTTCTCGGTCCCGGCCGACGCCGACGAGGGCCAGGCCTCCTTCAGCCTGGAGACCACCTCGACGGTCGAGACCGGACGCCTCTTCCAGGGCAAGGACCCGGACAAGCCCACCCAGACGCTGATCACCGCCGAGGGCGGCAGCACCACGGCCTCCGCCTCGGCCACCGCCTCCTGGACCGAGGGCCCGGGCGAGACCCCGCCCCCGACCGACGAGCCGTCCGAGCCGGAGGAGCCCAGCGAGGAGCCCACCGAGCCGGAGGAGCCCTCCGAGGAGCCGTCCGAGCCGGGCGATGACAAGCCGACCCCGCCCAAGGACGACGAGCCGACCCTGCCGGTGACCGGTGGCGCGCTCGCCGGGCTGGTCGCAGCCGGCGTGGCCGCCCTGGGCGCAGGCGGCGGCGCCATCTACCTGAGCCGCAAGCGCAAGGCCGCCGCAGGCGACAGCGAGACCGACGTCTAAGGGATCACCCCCAGACCGGTCCCGCCCAGCGGGCAGTACCAGGGCCCGCCTCCGTGAAACTCCACGGAGGCGGGCCTCTGTCGTTTCCGGGCTCCGTCGCGCCCCCTCCCTACGGCTCCGGGCAGGGAGGACACGGGGGACCGGAACATCCCCCGGGGCAGACTTGGAGGCCACTGAACAAATCAGTAATATCGGTCAGGCACAAACCACTCCTGCTGTGCCATCGGACTCATCCGATATCCGAAGCCGCTCCGGCCCCTCCCGAGCGTGCCCTCCTCCCTGCCCGCTGCCACACGCCCCCAGGGCTGTGCGGCACAGCACACCACGACAGGACACGACGTGAAGCACTCCCCCATCACCCCCTCCGCGGGTCGCACGGGTCTCGCACTCTCCGCCGCGGCCCTGCTGGCCTTCGGCCTGGCCGCACCGGCCGCTGCAGAGCCCGTGGAAACCTACGAGGGTTCCGTTCGCGCGCAGTACGTCGGAAACCACGAGTCCGGCGAAACCGTCACGATGAACGTCGGCACGATCGGCACGAACCTCTTCAGGCTCCGCCTGGAGGACGGCAGCGAACTCATCACCTACTGCATCGACATCGAGACGGGCATCCGCTCCTCCTCCTGGTACCAGGAGGACGAATGGGCCAACTACCCGGGCAAGGGCGAGTTCGCCGAGCCCGGAAAGGTCCACTGGATCCTCCAGCACGGCTACCCGAACGTGAGCGCCCAGGACCTGGCTGAGGCCGCCAACGGCGCCAACGCGGCCCGGGTCACCGACGCTGAGGCGCTCGCCGCCACCCAGGCCGCCATCTGGCACTACAGCAACGGCGCCGACCTGAACCGCGGTCGCGGCAACGTCAAGGGAATCTACGACTACCTGGTCGAGAACGCCGAGGCCATGGCCCAGGAGCCCGCCCCGACCCTCAGCGTGACCCCGGACAGCGCCACCGGTCAGGCCGGTAACACGGTGGGCGAATTCGACATCTCCACCAGCTCCGCCGAGGTGCCGATCGCTCTGGACGCACCCGAGGGCGTCGAGCTGATCGACCTGTCCACCGGCGAGCCGGTCGGCGAAACCGTCAACGACGGCGCCAGGATCGGCTTCGCCGTCCCCGAGGACGCCGAGGCGGGCGAGGCCTCCTTCTCCCTGGAGACCACCGCCACCGTCCAGCAGGGCCGTCTGTTCAAGGGCGAGGACAGCCACAAGGCGACCCAGACGCTGATCACCGCCCAGGACAGCGAGGTCACCGTCGACGCGGCCGCCTCCGTCGAGTGGTCCGAGGCCGACGAGCCCGCCCCGGAGCCGACACCGGAGCCCACACCGACGCCGGAGCCCGAGCCCACCCCGACCGACGAGCCGGACCCGAAGCCCACCCCGACCGGGGAGCCCGGCGATGACAAGCCGACCCCGCCCAAGGACGACGAGCCGACCCTGCCGGTGACCGGTGGCGCGCTCGCCGGACTGGTCGCAGCCGGCGTGGCCGCCCTGGGCGCAGGCGGCGGCGCCATCTACCTGAGCCGCAAGCGCAAGGCCGCCGCAGGCGACAGCGAGACCGACGTCTAAGGGATCACCCCCAGACCGGTCCCGCCCAGCGGGCAGTACCAGGGCCCGCCTCCGTGAAACTCCACGGAGGCGGGCCTTTTCGGGCTTCCGATGGTTGGGGGTCGGGCGGGTTGTGGTTGGGGTTCAAGTCACCCCTGGAGTGTCCTGAACCCCAACCAAAACCCCCGCCTCCCGGACACGCGAACGCCCCGCACTCCCGTCCGGGAGCGCGGGGCGTTCGGCGCGTGCATGCGCCGCGGGCCGCGTGTCCGACCGCTGTCAGGCGACCGCCGCTAGGCGACCGCGTACGGGCTGCGGGCGATCAGCGAACCGTCCCGCTCGGTCAGGGCGCGCTCGACGGCGGCCGCGACCCGGTAGGTGCGGTCGTCGGCCAGCGGGGGCGCCATGATCTGGAAGCCGACCGGCAGGTCGTCCTCCGGGGCGAGTCCGCACGGCACCGACAGCGACGCGTTCCCGGCCAGGTTGGACGGGATGGTGCACAGGTCGGCCAGGTACATGGCCATCGGGTCCTCGGAGCGCTCGCCGATCGGGAACGCGGTGGTCGGTGTGGTCGGCGAGACCAGCACGTCCACGTTCTCGAAGGCGGCGTCGAAGTCGCGCTTGATCAGCGTGCGCACCTGCTGGGCGCTGCCGTAGTAGGCGTCGTAGTAGCCGCTCGACAGGGCGTAGGTACCCAGCATGATGCGGCGCTTGACCTCGGGGCCGAAGCCCTCGGCACGGGTGAGCGCCATGACCTCCTCGGCGCTGCGCGTACCGTCGTCGCCGACGCGCAGGCCGTAGCGCATGGCGTCGAAGCGGGCCAGGTTCGAGGAGGCCTCGCTGGGCGCGATGAGGTAGTACGCCGACAGGGCGGCGTCGAAGCTCGGGCAGGACACCTCGACGACCTTGGCGCCCAGGGACTCCAACAGCTCCACGGTCTCCCGGAAGCGCTGGCGCACACCGGGCTGGAAGCCGTCGTTGTCCAGTTCCTTGACCACGCCGACGCGCAGGCCCTCGACGTCGCCGAGTCGGGCGGCGTCCGCCACCGCGGGCACCGGGGCGTCGATGGAGGTGGAGTCGCGCGGGTCGTGACCGGAGAAGGCCTCGTGGAGCAGGGCGGCGTCCAGCACGTTGCGCGCGAACGGGCCCGGGGTGTCCAGGGAGGAGGCGAAGGCGATCATCCCGTAACGGGAGGAGCCGCCGTAGGTGGGCTTGCCACCGACCAGGCCGCACACGGCGGCGGGTTGGCGGATGGAGCCGCCGGTGTCGGTGCCGGTGGCCAGGGGCGCCTCGAAGGCGGCCACGGCCGCGGAGGAGCCGCCGGAGGAGCCGCCGGGGATGCGTCCGGTGTCCCACGGGTTGCGGGTGACCTGATAGGCGGAGTTCTCCGTGGAGGAGCCCATCGCGAACTCGTCCATGTTGGTCTTGCCCAGGATGACCAGCCCGGCCCCGCGCAGGCGCTCGGTGACGGTGGCGTCGTAGGGGGGCTGCCAGCCTTCGAGGATCTTGGAGGCGGCGGTGGTGGGCATGTCCTTGGTGGTGAACACGTCCTTGTGCGCGACCGGCACACCGGCGAGGGGGCCCAGGTCGGCACCGGCGGCGCGCCTGGCGTCCACCTCGCGGGCCTGGTCGAGGGCGGTCTCACGCCGCACGTGCAGGAAGGCGCCGATGTCGCCGTCGACCGACTCGATCCGGTCCAGGTAGGCGGTGGTGGCCTCCTCGGAGGAGACCTCACCCGCCTTGATGGCCGCGCCGAGGTCTGCGGCGCTGAGCCTGATGACGTCGCTCATCTACTCTTCCTCCCCAAGGATCCGCGGAACCCGGAAACGCTGGTCCTCCACCGCGGGGGCGCCGGCCAGGGCCTGCTCGGGGGTGAGGCCGGTCCTGGCCTCGTCGGGGCGGTAGACGTTGGTCAGCGGCAGGGCGTGCGAGCTCGGCGGGATGTCGCCCTGGGCGACCTCCTGCACCTTGGCCACGGCGGTGAGGATGTCACCGAGCTGGGCGGCGAGCGTGTCGAGCTCGCTCTCGTCGAGCGCCAGCCGCGACAACCGTGCGAGGTGCGCGACCTCATCGCGGGTGATGGCGGTCATCAGATGAGAACCGTTTCTTCGGCGGACGGATGATCAGCCCAATCCTATTGGCCCCGGCCCGGTCCGCGTGCCCGCTCCCCGTCACCTGAGGCCCATGACACCCGGTTCACCGTCAGCCCTGTAGGCGACGGCCACACCCCCGGGAACACTGAGCGCGTTGCTCACGCTGATGCTCTCCGCCCGGTCCCAGACGAAGGTCGTGGAGCTGTCGAAACCCTCGAAACGCGCGAACCCCTCCGGAACGGAGCCGTCCTCTGTCCACTCGGCCAGATAGAGCACACCACCCTCCAGACCGACCCTGTGACCATCGGCCACCATGTCATCACTCATGGACACGCCGTCTCGCTCCAGAGTGCGTTCGACGTCGCCCGAACGGTCCTGAATGAGGTAATCACCGGTCTCGGTGTCCCACAGCCCCAGTCGGGCCCCGTCCTGAGATGTCCACAGGAGACTGCGCGTCTCCAGGTGGGTGGCCTCCCTCTCCTCGATGTCGAGGAGGGAGTACCTCAGCGGCAGGGACGGATCATTGAAATCGATATACACCAACCCGCCGGGGCGTGAGGTTATGGTGCGCCCCAAGGAGTCATAGGGCATTCGACCGATGGAGTGTTCGACCCGCCACAGTTCCTCACCGGTGCCAGGATCGAGACCAACCAGTTCGGACGTAAAATCCCAGCCCACAGTCCAAGCTACGGTTTCCTTGTCCTCAGGGTGTTCGAAGCAGGTGGTCGCAGCCACGACAACCTCCTTCTGCACCGTCAGACTGTCGACCTGGCCGACGTCTGAGCAACTCGGCACGTCCGCTGCAGCCCACACCGGCTCCCCGGTGTCGAGGTCATACGAACTGACCGAGTCCTCCCAGCGAACGACCCAAGTCTCACCCGTGATACCGCCGAGCGCGGCATCGAGGTCATGCGGAGACGTAGTTTGGGTGTATTCGTATTCAGACAAGTCGAGACCGTACTCGTGGGCGATCCGACCAGTATCGGTTTCCAAAAGTACAGTTCGATCCGAATCCTCATCGTGGAGTACGACATATTCACCATCGTCGGTGACGTTTCCGGCCAACTGTTCACCGCGATCATAATAAGACCAGAGCTCCTCGCCGGTCTCCCCGGAAAGGGCGAAGGCACCGCCCTCCAGGAGCACGACAATTCCTTCACTCATCTCACGAATCACGGCCCCGCCATCATCCCGGGGCGGCTCCCAGGTCCAGGCGATCTCGCCAACCGAATCCAAACGCTCGAGTGAATTAGCGCCTTCATACACACTATGAGAGACCCCAAGAAAGGAACACCCTGATACAAAAATCAAAAGAACCAGAGAAAAGGAAGACCCAGACGCAAAATGAGAAGCAGAATAACGAGTATTCATTCTTGCCTTCCACTCCTCAGCTGCGCTCGACTTTATTTCCATTTTCATCGACTATATGCTCTTCCCATTTTTCCTGGGCGTGACTGAAATCCCTAACGAAATCCTCTACAGCTTCCCTGGTGTTACTTTCTCCATCAGGCCACGGCCTGTCATCGATCTGTCCATAGTATTTCGAGAGCTCGGCATCAGATCCTGATTTCTCCCAGGTGCTGTGGTCCGGCGGAACATACAGATCTCCAGATGCGTCTCTCTTCGCGATTCCCTCTTCTGCAAGCTCAGCCATGAGATCTGGATCCTGCTCAGCTGCGGCACCGAGCGCGTAACCCATCATGCGTTCGGACTTCACCCATTCTCCACTCAATTCCACGTGAGGCTTGGCAGAGTTCCCAGAAACCTCGAAGGCCTCGCCGGCGACGGCCTTGGCAAGCTCCACGACCAATCCGGAAACTTCTGCGTCCCCTGCAACACCACCGAGGATGTTGACAGCAGAGGTAGCTACCTTGTTTCGATAGTCGACGAATTCCTGATCGTTCGCCTCACGTGTGGTGCTCTCGTTGAGCAAAGCCACTTCCACCAGAGTCTGCAGACTTGCAGCCTCAATATTCGCCCCTGGCTCCCTCTCACCGGTATTGGTCGAGAACTCCTCCATCGCCCCTGCGGTACGGAGCAGAGCCTCGCCGTACACCTTGTCCGCCGCGTCCGGATCTCCCATGGCGAGCTGAGTAAAAGCCACGCGACCTCCAGAGGTAAGCTCCACCCCCTCCCCATGGCCGAGTGGAGCATTACCCGGAACACCATCCGTGTTGGCAAAAGCATCCTGGAAGACAATGAATATGTCAGCGAAACTATCCGCCAACTGAGGGTTCAACTGGCCGGCAGAGACATCATGCCAGGTGATACCATCTTCATCGGTGACAGTTTTTCCAGTACCGAACATGGAATCCTGGAAGGCCTCATCCTCCATAAGGATGGTCAGTTCTTCCAAAACTTTTTCGCGAAGCTGACCAGCGGTGTCGTCGTCCCCTTCGGCGGGACCGTCAGCGACCCAGTCGGTGATCCCCCTGACAGCCTCCCCGCCATCATCCCAGTCATGGGTGTACAAGCGCTCCAGAAGTCGAACATGGTAGTCTTCCGGACTGTCTTCGTTCCAGGGAAGATCAGCCTCCACTCCTTCCGGGTACTCTCCAGTGACCAGAGCGTAGTTCGCATCATTGTTCCGGGTCGCCACATTCAGGAAGTCAGACATGACACTGTCGCCTTCCCCATTACTGTCCTCCATGAAGGAGAAACCATCGACCTCATTAGCAGCGACAGCCATAAGTCGTGTGGAGAACTCCGCACCTCCCTCCATGCCTGCATCAGCATGAGCGAAAAGCTCTCCCAGGCCCGCAGCCCGCGATTGCCAATCCAGAAGAGCCTGGCCCGCACCGTGGCCCTTGACATCACCGGAGCCTGCGATCACGTCACGCACGCTCTCGGGTAGCGCGTCGTATTCGCCGCCCGTCCTCTCGTCGGACAGCACCAGAAGTCCGTCCCCGAGCGTCCCCAGCACATGTTCACGCTGTGAGGCACTGAAGTGATCGCCGTCCAGCTCTTCGGGCAGGCCGACCACACCGTTCTCGGCTGCCTCGTCCAAGGCGGCGTAGAACTCCTCCAGGTATTCGATCTGGTAGTCCCGGAGGTGCTCCCCCTTGCGTTTGCCGTCCGCTGCCAGCGCGTTGACCACAGCCAACTGCTCCAGCAGGCGGTAGTACTCGTCATCCGGTTCCTTGTCACCGATCAGGTACGGCAGAAGGGCTTCGGCGTCCCTCTCCCCGGTGTCGAAGGTGGACGGGTAGTACATGATCTGCCGTGTGGCGTTGTAAGCTGCAAACCCGAGCACTCCGGCATCGACGAGCTCGCGCAGGTTGGCGACCGTGGGCCCGCCCTCCAGGTTGGCGGAGTTGTCCCCAGCCTCTTCCACCAGGGTCTCCCAGTAGCCGCGAGCGCGATCGTTGAGAGCCCCGGCCAGCGCTCGGCGCGCCTCTACCATTCCGGCATCGTCGTGCTCGAAGCCGAAGTTCGCGCTGATCGCGCTGTCCCATTCCTCTTGCAGGCCGGCAATGTTGGCCCTGTAACGTTCCACGTCGCCGCTCCACTTGGTCACCACGCCCCACACGTGCCAGCAGGCGGTCAGTGCGGAGGTCCATGCTCCGTGGTTGTCATTCGCGGTTGAGCGGATGCCTTCTGCGATCAGGTCGGAGAATTCCATGGCTGCGCTGTCGAACAGTTCCTCCAGGTCCCCGCTCTTGCCAGTGATACGAGCGACGATGTCGAGCATGTCGTCAGCTGCCTGATCGAGCTTGCCAGTGTCGATGTCGCATGGTGTGGGAGAGAAGTACACGGGTTACCTCGCGGGCAGAGGGCGTTGGACTCACGCGGGGAAGGAAAGGATGGGCTCGTGGAGGGTCAGTGGAAGTTGACCGGCAGGGACGGCGGCACGCCAACCTCTGCGTACTGCTCACTGGCCTGCGTATCCGTGTTGGCCACGTCAGAGGCGCCGCCCTGGACGTTCTCGGCCAACGCCACCCCGTGATGCTCGACCCGCGCGATCGCGTCTGCCTGTTCCTCCCCGTAGGCGGACCACCCCGTCAGCTGGGGTTCATCAGCACAGGCGTCCTTGGCCGCGTCGAGCACGTCGGTGAAGTCGCTGTGCAGACCTTCGAACGAGGAGGCGTACTGTTCCGCGTTGGCTCCTGCGCCGTAGGCGTCCTGGACGTTGACGCCTAACTCGTGTCCGGGCATGGGGAGGTCCTCCGTCACCGTTGGGGGGTACGCCGGTCACGTTAGCAATCATCACTTTCGGTGATTCCACCGGCGGCGGAGCCCTCCAGGAACCGGAACCCCCGGCACGCCTCCGAACTGCGGTTTCAAAGGGCGCCCTTGCCCATGGCCACAACCGGCCTTCGGGAAGCGAGGCTGGCCACGATCCCCGACCCACCACCCGGCCGGTGCGGCGTCATCGCCTCAGACGGGGGTGCCGGTGTCGTGGGCGGACATCCAGGCGGGGACGTCACGGGCCTTCATCGGCCGGGCCAGGTGGTGGCCCTGGGCGGCGTGGCAGCCGGTGTCGCGAGCGGCCTCGGCCAGGGCCCGGGTCTGCACGCCCTCAGCCGTGGTGCGCATGCCCAGGGCGTGGACCAGGGCGATGGCCCCGTGCACCACGGTGCGGCCGTTGGCGGTGCCGTCGACCAGGCGGGCGGTGAACGACCCGTGGATCTTCACCTCGTCCAGCGGCAGCCCGGCCAGCTGGGCGAGGGTGAAGTGGCCGGTACCGAAGTCGTCCAGGGCCAGCCCCACGCCGAGGGAGCGCAGGCGTTCGACCGCCCCGGTGGTGGCGCCCAGATCGGTGATGAGGGTCTGTTCGCTGATCTCCAGGACCAGCTGCCCGGGCGGGACGCCGTGCTCGCGCAGCGCCGCCGCGACGGTCTCGGGGAGTTCGGGGTCCAGGAGTTCTCGTACGCCCAGGTTGACCGCGACGGGCAGGGTGAGCCCCGCCTTCCGCCACTGGGCGACGCGGGCCAGGGTGATGTCCAGGACCTGCCCGGTGAAGGCGCGGAACAGGTTGGAGTGCTCGATCACCGGCATGAACTCGTCGGGGGTGAGCAGGCCCCGGTGCGGGTGGCGCCAGCGGGCCAGGGCCTCCAGGCCGATCGGCCGGTCGTCGGCCAGGGACACCTTGGGCTGGTAGTGCATCTCCAGGGCGCCGTCGGCCAGGCCCCTGCGCAGCTCGCTGTACATGCTGAGCCGCGCGGTGGAGTTGCGGTCCTTGCCGGGGTCGTAGCTCTCCACCCCGGTGCGGTCGGCCTTGGCGACGTACATGGCGACGTCGGCGCGCTGCATGAGGAGCTCGAAGTCGGGCGCGTCGTCGGGGTACAGGGCGATGCCGGTGCTGACCTGGAGGTCGAAGTCCATGCCGTCCATCCGTACCGGTTCGGACAGCGCGCCCCGCAGGCGCAGGGCCACCTCGCGGGCGGACGCGGTGTCGCGCACCTGGGGCAGCAGGATCGCGAACTCGTCGCCGCCGAGCCGGGCCACCAGGTCGGCGGGGCGGACGCTGTGCGTGAGGCGGCGGGCGAGGGTCTGCAGGAGCCGGTCGCCGGTCGGGTGGCCGAGGGTGTCGTTGACCTCCTTGAACCGGTCCAGGTCGAGCAGGAGCAGGCCGACCCGGGTGCCGCGCTGGTGGGCCTGGTCGACCTCCTGGCGGGCACGGACGGTGAGGAGTTTGCGGTTGGCCAGGCCGGTGAGTTCGTCGTGGTTGGCCTGGTGGTCGCGTTTCACCGACAGCAGGGCGCTGGTGTAGAGGGCGCCGAGGGGGAAGGCGAACAGCGGGACGTAGAGCACCGAGTGGGTCATCGCGATGACGATGAGCGGGGACAGGCTGAGCAGGACCGTGTTCACGTAGACCTGCTGGCCCAGGCCCTTGAACATGACCTGCTGGAGGGGCACGCGCTCGTGCATGGCCACGGCGGACAGCACCAGGACCCGGTTGACCAGGAACGACGCCGCCCCGGCGAGGGCGATGGCGATGAGTTCTCCCCCGGCGGGCAGCCAGGGGGAGGTGACGATCCCGGGGAGGGTCAGGCGCAGCACCGCGTCGGCGGTTCCCAGGGTCAGGACGTATTGGGCGGCGTTGAAGGCGGTGCGGTGGGGCGCGTGGCGGCGGGCCGCCCCGGCGATGACGGTGGCGGCGCACTGCAGGAGGGCCGCGACGGGCAACCCGTAGAAGATGACGAGTGCGAAGGTGAAGGGCAGCGAGGTGGGTGCCCCGCTGCCGGGCGCCTGGCCGGGCATGGCGATCGGCCTCAGCTCGCCGAGGGTCACCATGCACAGCAGCACCCACACCAGGGGCTCGCCCGCCAGGTTGGCCAGCTGGTCGAGGCCGAGTTCGAGGCTGGAGAAGGCGAGCAGCGCCGCCCCGGCGGCGGTGGCGGCCGCCATGTAGAGCCAGAGCGGCGTCCCGACCCGGGGGCCGATGTCCCGGGTGCCGATGGGGTCCTTCATCAGAATCCTCATGACCGATATCCGAGATATGTCTGTGTCCATATCCGGGGTGTTGTTGCACAGCTTACGGGCTTTCGTCACCAACTGTCGCTCGACAGGAACTATCAGTTAACCCTCTTGTAAGCCGGAAAGGGCAGGGATCCGCCAGATCCCTGCCCGCGCGCCCGGACCGTCCCCCTACTCGGGCTCCTCCACGGGGTTGGTGCGGAGCTTCTCCGCGGCCTCCGGCCCCTGGGACAGCAGCACCCGGAACCCGGCCTCGTCAAGCACGGGAACGCCCAGCTTGACCGCCTTGTCGTACTTGGAACCGGGCGCGTCGCCGACCACCACGAAGCCGGTCTTCTTGGAGACCGACGCGGTGGAGCGGCCCCCGCACTCGGCGACGGCCTCCTTGGCGCCGTCCCGGGTGAACCCCTCCAGGGAACCGGTCACCACGACGGTGACGCCCTCCAGCACCCGCGAGCCCGGAGCCTGGCCCTCGTCCTCCATCCGGACCCCGGCCGCCGCCCACTTGCGGACGATCTCGCTGTGCCAGTCCACCGCGAACCACTCGCGGATGGACGCGGCGATGGTCGGGCCGATCCCGTCCACCGACGCCAGCTCCTCCTCGGTGGCGCTGCGGATCGCGTCCATGGACCGGAAGTGGCGGGCCAGGTCCTCGGCGGCGCGCGGGCCGACGTGGCGGATGGACAGGGAGACCAGCACCCGCCACAGCGGCTTGCTCTTGGCCTCCTCCAGCTGATCGAACAGCTTCTCGACGGTCTTCTTCGGCTCGCCCTTCAGGTTGGCGAAGAAGGAGACGACCTTGGGTTCCCCGGTCCTGGGGTCGGTCTTGGGCTCGGTGGTGTCCGGGTCCAGGACGTGCGTGCGGATCGGCAGCAGCTGCTCGACGGTGAGGTCGAACAGGTCGCCCTCGTCCCTGAGCGGCGGCTCGGCGGGCTCCAGCGGCTGGGTGAGCGCGGTGGCCGCAACGTAGCCGAGCGCCTCGATGTCCAGGGCCTTGCGCCCGGCGATGAAGGCGATGCGTTCGCGCAGCTGGCCGGGGCAGGAGCGGGCGTTCGGGCAGCGCAGGTCGACGTCGCCCTCCTTCTGCTGGCCGAGTTCGGTGTCGCACTCGGGGCAGCGCTGCGGCATGACGAACTCGCGTTCGGTGCCGTCCCGCAGGTCCAGCACCGGGCCGACGATCTCGGGGATGACGTCGCCCGCCTTGCGCAGGACGACGGTGTCACCGATCCGCACACCCTTGCGGGCGACCTCCTGCCCGTTGTGCAGGGTGGCGAACTCGACCTCGGAGCCGGCCACCACGACCGGCTCCATCACGCCGTAGGGGGTGACCCGGCCGGTACGGCCCACGCCCACCTTGATGTCGACCAGCTTGGTGGTGACCTCCTCCGGGGGGTACTTGTACGCGATCGCCCACCGGGGAGCGCGGCTGGTGGATCCCAGGCGGCGCTGGAGGGCGAAGTCGTCCACCTTGACGACGATGCCGTCGATCTCGTAGGCGGGGTCGTGCCGGTGCGCCTGGTAGTACGAGACGTACTCGCGGACCTCGTCCATGGTGGACACGACCCGGTAGCGGTCGCTGAGCGGCAGCCCCCACTCGCCGAGGAGCCGGTAGGTCTTCGACTGGCTGGTGAGTTTCACCTCCTCCGGCGCGCTCGCCGGGGCGTCGACGCCCCGCCCCCCTTCCGCCTCGCTGTGACCGGCGGGGACGTAGGCGCCGACCCCGTGCACGATCATCGACAGCGGGCGGGTCGCGGTGACCCTGGGGTCCTTCTGCCGCAGCGAGCCGGCGGCGGCGTTGCGCGGGTTGGCGAAGGGCGCGTGGCTGCCGTCCTCGGTGATGCGCCGGTTGAGTTCGGCGAAGTCCTCGACCGGGAGGAAGACCTCGCCGCGCACCTCCAGCAGTTCGGGGGCCGGCCGCACGCTCTCGTCGAGCTGTTCGGGGACCACGCCGATGGTGCGGACGTTGAGGGTGATGTCCTCGCCGACCCGGCCGTCTCCCCTGGTCGCGGCCCGGACCAGGCGGCCCTTCTCGTAGACCAGGTCCACGGCCAGGCCGTCGATCTTGAGTTCGCACAGGTAGGCGTCGACGGGCACCTCGGCGGAGGCGCGGTCGGCCCAGGCGCTCAGCTCCTCGGTGTCGAAGGCGTTGCCCAGGCTCTCCATCCGGACGAGGTGTTCGACCTCCGCGAAGTCGACGCTGATGGGCGCGCCGACCTTCTGGGTGGGCGAGTCCTGGCTGACCAGGATCGGATACCGGTCCTCGACGTCGCGCAGTTCGAGCATGAGCTGGTCGTACTCGGCGTCGGAGACGATCGGTCTGCCCAGGTAGTACCGGTAGCTGTGGTCGTCCAGCTCACGGCACAGCTCGGCGTGGCGGGCGCGTACCTCGTGGGGGACGGTGGTGTTGTCGGGCGCGCTCACAGCCTGCCTTTCATCGTTGCTTTCGCGGAGGGACCTGCGGAGGGGTTCGGCGTGGAGGGGGCTACCTGCGGGGCTCGTCCCTCAGGACCCTCGCCCCGGCTCGGACGGCTTCGAGTGCCGCTCTGGCGTGCCGGGGCGAAGCCCCCGCCAGACCGCAGGTGGGCGTGGTGACCACCGCGGCAGACAGCAGGTCGGGGCTGAACCCGAGCCGGTTCCAGAGCTCGCGTACGGGGTCGACGATAGCCGCCGGGTCCGACATTCCGGGGGCCTGGGCGGACCCTGGCGGACGGGTTCCTGCGGGGGACCCACCGGGCTCGGCGGCCGTGCCCGAGGCGGGCGGGTCCGTGGCGGGGACGGTCCCGAGGAGGAGGCCGACGCCGTCCTCCACGGCGTCCCCCACCATCTCGTCGTGGGCCCGCTCCAGCAGGAGCGCGTTCATGCTCAGGGCACGGGCCCCGCTGCGGCGCAGGAGGTCGACGGGCACCCCGGGCGCGCAGCAGTGCGCGGCGGGCACGGCCCCGGCCGCGGTGATCGCGGAGAAGAGCGTGCGCAGGACGGCCTCGACCTGGATCCGGTCCACGGCGGGCAGGACGCCGAGGCCGCTGGCGGTGGGGAGGGAGCCGAGCAGGACTGACGGCAGGGAGGGTTCGTCGACCTGCACGAGGAGCCGGGCGCCGGGGACGCGCCTGCGCACCTCGGCGATGTGCACGAGGGCGCCCTCCAGGTGGGACTCGGCGAGGTCGCGGTGGGCACCGGGGTCGGAGACCAGGCGCTGGCCGTTGCGGAGTTCGATCGCGGCGGCCAGGGTCCAGGGGCCGGCCAGCTGGATCTTGAGCGGTCCCTCGTAGGTGTGGGCGTGGTCGGTGAGGGCGTCGAGGTCGTAGGAGAGGAAGCTTCCGGCGCGGGCGAGGTCGCGGCCGGGGGTGTCCGCGACCCGCCAACCGGTGGGCTGGACCTCGACGGGTAGGTCGACGAGGAGGCCCGCGGTACGGCCGATCATGTCGGCGCCCGCACCGCGGCCGGGGAGTTCCGGTAGGTGCGGCAGGTCGGGGAGCTCGCCGAGGACGGTACGCATGGCTTCGTCGGGGTCCTCCCCCGGCCAGGATCCGACACCGGTGGAGGACGCGACGGGCCAGGGGTAGGACTGCTGCTGTTGACTCACGTTGCCCAAGGTTAGAGCAACCGGGGCGAGGCGGTGCTGCGGCCGACACGCGCCCGGGCACCCTCCCCGGACCCGGGTCAGGGTGTGCTGAGGACCAGGCCGTCGGGGCCGGTCTCCAGGGAGCACCGGGTGAGGTTGTCGACGACCTCGGTGGCACCGAGCCCCTCGAGTTCGAAGCGGTCGTGGGAGGTGGCCACGGCCAGTACGGCGGCCCCGGAGGCCAGACCCGCCCGGATCCCCGCCGGGGCGTCCTCGACGACCAGGCAGCGGGCCGGGTCGTGGCCGAGCCGGGCCGCGGCCCTGAGATAGCCCTGCGGGTCGGGTTTGCCGACGGTGACGTCGTCGGCGGTGACGAGTACGCCGGGTACGGGCAGGCCCGCTGCCTCCAGGCGGGCGGTCATGAGCCTGCGCGTCCCAGAGGTGACGGCGGCCCAGCGCGTGGCGGGCAGGGCGGCGAGGAGTTCGGCCGCGGCGGGGAGAGCGGTCACGCCGTCGAGGTCGGCGAGTTCGAGTTCCTCCAGCTCGGCGGTGGCCTCCGCCACCTGTTCGTCGGGCAGGAACATCGCGATGGTGTCCTCGGAGCGCCTGCCGTGGGAGACCTCCAGGATCTCGTCCGGGTCGGTGCCGTGGGCCTCGGCCCACAGGCGCCAGGTCCGTTCCACGGCGCCGGTGGAGTCCACGAGTGTGCCGTCGATGTCGAACAGGACGGCGTCTACGGAGATGCGCATGGTCCCACGCTAGCGATTGGGGCCCTCCGCGGTGATCCTGCCCGTGCCGCGGGTCCGGCCGGCCGGCCCGGTTTCGGGTGCGGTCGCCGCTTCGGGTGCGGTCTCGGCGGCGGCTTCGGGCGCGGCCCCGCGGGAGCGGTGGACCAGCCGGGCGCGCAGCACCAGGGCGCCGACGGCCAGCACGGCCGCCGCGATCACACCCGTCGCGGTCCACGGCGACCGGAGGAAGAGCTCCAGCCAGGTTCCGACCAGCCCGGCGATGACCGTGCCCCACAGGCCAGCCCAGGCCAGACCGCCGACGAACACGGCGGCGAAGTACCGGGGGAAGCGCATACGCACGGCCCCGGCGGAGAAGTTGATCGCCGTCTGCATGCCCACGGTGAAGAAGCTGAGCGTGACCACGGGCGCACCGTAGCGGTCGATGCGCCCTTTGGCGGCGTCCAGCTTCGGCCCGAGGCGCTCGCCCATGCGGCTGCGGGTGACACCGGCGCCCAGCCCCCGGCCGATCCAGTAGGTCGCCGGGGCCCGGAGCAGGATCACCACGAGCAGCGTGCAGTAGATGACCCAGAAGGGCTGACCCTCGAGAAACGCGAACTGCGGCATGGACCGGACCCCTTCAACACCTTGACCACCCAACTTTGCATTGCCTTACCTAACTTCGGCAAGGGGCGCGGGGCGGAAAAGGCGTGTGGTGTGTCCTACCGCGACCGGTTCACCGTCACGCCGGAGCGCTGCGCGAACCCGCCGTCTCCGGAGCCGCCTGGCGTGAACGCGCGGTCGAGC
This sequence comes from Nocardiopsis terrae, assembly GCF_014651695.1. GTDB lineage: Bacteria > Actinomycetota > Actinomycetes > Streptosporangiales > Streptosporangiaceae > Nocardiopsis > Nocardiopsis terrae. Next base: position 198,819 of record NZ_BMXJ01000007.1, on the reverse strand, counting down.
GGATGGTCGCCGAGCCCAGCACCGTGTCGCCGTCGTAGACCACCACGGCCTGGCCCGCGGCCACACCCTTGGCGGGCTCGGCCAACCGGACCAGCAGCTCCGGGCCGTCCTCGGCCTCGCGCTGCACGACCGTGGCCGGGTACACCTCGCCGTGCGCCCGCAGCTGGACGCGGCACTCGGTGGGCTCGGCGAGCGGCTCGCTGCCGCTCCACACCGGCCGGGTCCCCACGATCTCGTCCACCCGCAGCGACTCGCGGGGGCCCACCGTCACGGTGTTGTTCACCGGTTCGATGGAGAGCACGTAGCGCGGGTTCGGGGCCCCGCCCAGGCCCAGGCCCTTGCGCTGGCCGACCGTGAACGCGTGCGACCCCTTGTGGCTGCCCACCACGTTGCCGTCCTCGTCCTGGATCGGACCCGGCTTCTCGCCGAGCCGACTGTTCAGGAACCCCGCGGTGTCGCCGTCGGCGATGAAGCAGATGTCGTGGCTGTCCGGCTTGTCCGCCACCGAGAGCCCGCGCCGCTCCGCCTCCGCGCGCACCTCGTCCTTGGTGCAGTCACCGAGCGGGAACATCGCGTGGGCGAGCTGTTCGGCGTTGAGCACGCCCAGCACGTACGACTGGTCCTTGCCCTCGTCGACGCTGCGCACCAGGCGCCCGTCGAGCTTGCGGACGTGGTGTCCCGTGGCCACGGCGTCGAAGCCGAGCGCGACGGCGCGGTCGAGCACCGCCTCGAACTTGATCTTCTCGTTGCAGCGCAGGCACGGGTTGGGGGTGTTGCCCGCCTCGTACTCGGCGACGAAGTCCTGGACCACCTCGCGGTCGAACTCCTCCGACATGTCCCACACGTAGAAGGGGATGCCGATGACGTCCGCGGCACGGCGGGCGTCGTGGGAGTCCTCCACGGTGCAGCAGCCCCGCGCACCGGTTCGGTAGGACTGTGGGTTCTTGGAGAGGGCCAGGTGAACGCCGGTGACGTCGTACCCCGCCTCGGCCACACGGGCCGCGGCTACCGCGGAATCGACCCCGCCGGACATGGCGGCCAGTACACGCAAAGTCATAACGCCCCCAGCCTATGCGCCCGGAGGAGGGCGGGGCCACGGCACGGCCCGCACGGGGGTGTGCTTTGGGACGCGCCCGACTCCGGGGGACGCGGTGGTCGTCCGGTTCTGCGAAAATCGGGGTATGGCTCTGTTCCGTCGTCGCCGCTCCGCCGGCTCCTCCGACTCCGCCGAATCCACGGCCGCCGTCACCGCGTTCTGGGACGCCTGGCCCACCGTTCGCTCGGCCCTGGCCGACTCCGTCGAGTCCGGGACCCCCGCCCCCGCGGAGGTGTCCGAGCGGGTCACCGCCCTGGTCAGGGAGATCCACCCCGACCTCGACTGGGAGGTGGGGCAGGCACCCCGGCCCCAGGGCGGGCTGGACGAGTTGGACCTGTCCCCGGACGTCGACCCGGCCAAGCTCCTGGAGCAGCTAGCCGCCCTGGACGACCCGTCCGGGCTCACCGAGGCGCCCGCCTACGCGATGACCCTGCGGCCCGGCCCCTCCGAGGAGGCGCGCATCCAGTCCGAGCGCTGGTTCCGGTCCGCTCCCGAGGACACCGAGTGGCGGTTCCTCCCGGTGCGCCCCGCCGACCACGAGCAGCTGGGCAACACGGTGAGCTGGGACGACCACGAGCTGGACCTGTCCCACGTGTCGGTGTCGATGCGGGTCAACCAGGGCGCCGGCAAGATCGAGGTGGGCGTCTACCACCCCGACAACATGTTCCTGTCCGGCGAGGCCCGCCAGGGCGTGGCCGACCACGTCACGATGCTGGCGCTCGGCGAGGACGAGGTGGTGCGCTGGGTCGGGAAGGTGGAGTCGCTGGACGAGCGGCCGCTGGACCCGCTCCCGCCGACCTCCATGCCCGCCGTCGCCAAGCAGATGGGCGACCTCCTCGGCGGGACCGACGGCTGGGTGACCCTGCACGGCAGGCTTCCGCTGCAGGGCCCGGTGGAGATCCTGCTCCGTCACCCGGTGACCCGCCGCGACCTGCCCGCGCTGTCGCTGTTCGTCCAGGTGCTGGTGCCCTACGCCGACGCCGACGCCGACCGGCTCCCCGAGGAGACCTCGGTGGCGGCCCTGTCCGACCTGGAGGCCCGGCTGGCGGGGATCCTCGGTGAGAACGGGGCGCTGTTCATGCAGCAGACCGCGGGCGGGCAGCGGATGTACGTCTACTACCTGGACCCGGACTCCGGTGTGCTCCCCGAGTTCGAGAACGAGCTGATGGACTGGCCCGAGGGGAAGGTGCAGCTGCGCACCCAGATGGACCCGAAGTGGCAGCAGTTCAACCTGGCCCGCCGTCCCTACGTACGCAAACTGGGCCTCTAGTGCGGTGACCGCGGGGGTTCACCGCCCCCGGCCGGGGACCCCGCCGCCGGGTCAAGGACGATTCCCGGTTTGCGCATCTGGCGCCCAAGCGACAACAGGCGTAACGTGTCGTCCCCGCTCAGGAGGTTGGGGTCTGATGGACGGCGTGCTCCCGCGAACGCCCACGGGCCGGCCCCGGGTAGCCGCGGTCGGCGCGATCCTCGTCCTGTGCCTGTTGGCCGCCCCGCTGATGTCACTGTTCCCCGTCGCTGTCTGGGACCTGACCAGCACCCTGACCACGGGCGGGGCCGGATCCGAGTCGCTGCTGGTCGCACCGGTGGCGGTCGGCGGCATCCTGCTGATGCTCCTCCTCTCCGGGTACTGGCTGAGGAGCGCCGGGGTGACCCGTCCGGCCTCCTGCGCCTCCCTGGTGGTCGGGGTCTCGATGGCCACACCCGTGGTGATGGGTTTCCTGGCGCCCGCGTTCACCCCTCTGCCCGGCGGCCTCGTGGCGAACATCGCCGCGGTGAGCGCCCTGTTGTCGACCGCCGCGCTGGGCGTGTGCGTACTGTCCAACCGCCCCGAGGGACGTCGCCAAGCCGGGGTGCTGCCGGGGGTGGCGGTGGCGGTCGCCGCACTGCTGGTGCTGCCGTTGGCGTCCGAACACATGCGCGGCCGGTTCACCGAACAGCGGTCGCTCGCCCAGATCAACGGCTTCGAGTACACGATCGCCGTGCTGGACTCCCCGCGGTGGGTGCCGGTGCGGGTGCACGAGGTGCATGACGGCCTGCGGATGACCTACGTCCGCGACGGCGGAGCGGAGGGGGCGCCGAACGCCGGGGGGCCCGGCGGGACGGACGCGGGGGAAGAACCGGAACCGGACGGCGGTGAGGGGGCCGCGGCCGTCCACGTGCTGAGCTGGACCCGGGAACGGGCCGCCGAAGGGATCAGCGACGACTGCGGGTTCCCCGGGGTGGAGTGCTCGCAGGAGGAGGGCCTGCTGGCCGTGTACCGGAGCCCGGACGGCCGGGAGGGCAGTGGTCCGAGCGAGGTTCGCGCCCGGCTCGACGACGGAACCGTCGCGAGCGTGCACCCCGCCGGCTCCCTCCCCCCGGACCAGCTGTTCACCGCGGCCCGCTTCCTGCGCGCCGAACACCCCGGCGAGCGCGACGCCCTGGTCGACGCCGTCCTCCGGCGCTGATCCCGCTCCGGGTCCCGGGACACCTGGTCGAAGCGTGTCGGTCCCGGCGGCACCGGCACCGGCGGCAAGCGCCCTCAACCACCCCGGCCCGGTGCCCGTGGACCGCTCGGCGTGACCGGGTGCGGACACCCCCGGGCCCCGCAACGGCGTTCTCACGCGGCGACGCTCCGTTAGCCTCTACGCGAACCGGTCCCCTCCCTGTGGAGTCGCCCCGTGTGGCAGGTGCTGTTCTACGTCAACCCGACGACCATCGCCGTGGTTCTCGCCCTGTGCCTGGCGGCCGCGGCGGCCCTGGCCTGGTGGCGGCACCCGGACCCGGCACGGTTCCGGCGACCGGTGCGGGTGCTGCTGGCGGTGGCGGGCGCGGTGTACCTGGCGGTGCTGGCGGCACCGGTGGGCGGTACGGGGGTCGCCGAGAGCGGCGACCGCGCGGTGGTCTGGGACCCGATGCTGTCCTTCCGGGACATCCCCGGGTTCGGTGAGCCCTCCGGCCCCCGGGCGGGGTTCGGCCGGACGCTGGAGGACGGCCGCACCGTCTGGTACGCGCCCGAGGAGGCCCCCCTCGCCGAGCGGACCGGGGAGGGCCGAGGCGAGGACGGCCTGTACGTGCACGACACTCCGGACGGGGACCTGGCGGTCACCGACGCCGAGGGCGGGCCCGCCCCGCAGGAGGAGGCCGCCCTGGCCGAGCGGGTGGTCACGGAGGAGCTCACGCGCAACGCCGAGTACGAGGCCCGACTGGCCGCCGAGGGCCCGTGGGGCACGAGCGGGGGCCTCGCCCTCCAGGAACGCACCCTGAACACGCTGCTGTTCGTCCCGGTCGGTGTGCTCGCCTTCTTCGCCTTCGGTTCCTGGACCGCCCGGGTGCTGTTCGGCCCGGGGCTGTCGCTGACCGTCGAGGCCGCCCAGTGGGCCCTGCCGTGGAACCGGATGGCCGACACGGGAGACCTGCTGGTCAACAGTGCGGGGTCGGTGGCCGGAACGCTGTTCGCCCTGGCCGCGGTCGGAGCCGTGGCGGTGGCCCGTCCCGGAGGCGCGGCCGGGACCGGCGCCGGGGGCGCACCCTCCGATCCCCCGCACGGGTCGGGAACGGATTCCCAGCGGTCCCGGACAACCCCGGAACCAACCTCGCGGCACTGACCTGGGATAGCGCAAACGATGGGGTTGACTCCCCTCTGTGATGGGAACTGGATCGTCCGAAACCCCTTTGCCCCCGGGGTTCCCGACACACGGTCGGGGCATACGACACGTAGGTGCGATGGGCGCGCGCGGCTCCCCCAGACCCCGGGAAGGGTGTGGCTGTTGAACTCTGGCCACGAACACGGCAACGGCACGACCGCGGACGGCAACCCCCTCGGTCCAGGACCCGACCACTCGGCCCCGACGGACACCCCCTCCCAGGAGGACGACTTCCACACCAGCCGAAACCCGGTGAACTGGCCGATCAGGGTGGGGCTGGTCCCGGAGCCCGCAGCACACCTGCGGCGACGCTCCCTCTCCGGCGTCCTCGACGAGGCCCTCTCCTGTTTCGGCGCCCCCGCAGCGCACCAGGTCCTGTCCGGGGACAGCGGGGTCGGCAAGACCCAGCTCGCCGCCCAGCACGCCCGTGCCCTGCGCGAGCACCCAGACCCCGACCAGCGCCCGGAGGTCCTCGTCTGGGCGGACGCCGCCACCCGCGAGGGGGTGGTCTTCGCCTACGCCCAGGCCGCCCGCCAGCTCTTCGCCCGGGTCCCCGACGACGCCGAACTGGCCGCCGGGCAGTTCCTCGCCTGGCTGCACGAGCCCGTGGACGCCGAGGGCCGCCGCTGGCTGGTGGTGTGGGACGACCTCACCGACCCGGTGGAGGTCGAGGACCTGTGGCCGCCCCCGGGTACCGGGCACGGCCGGACGGTCGTCACCACCCGCAGCCACGACGGCACGCTCGACCCGTGCGGCCGACGCCTGGTCACCGTCCACGGCTTCTCCGCCCCCGAGGCGCACGGTTACCTGCACGCCTCGCTGGTGGAGGCCGAGATCGAGCACACCGACGACGACCTCCGTTCCCTCGCCGCCGACCTGGGCCACCTCCCCCTCGCCCTCGCCCAGGCCGTCGCGTACATGGCGGACCTGCGGCTCTCCCCCGCCGCCTACCTGGCGCTGTTCCACGAGCGCACGGCCGGGCTCGCCGACTCCTTCCCCCGCTGGGCCACCCGTTCCCCCGCAGCCGCCACCTGGGAGCTGGCGGTGGAGCGCGCCGACGCCCACCGCCCCGAGGGGGTGGCACGCCCCCTCATGGGCCTGATCGCCCTCCTGGACTCCGCGGCCGCCCCCGAACAGGTCCTCGTCTCCCGGCCGGTCCGCAACTACCTGGGGCGCCGCACCTTCCCCGCGCGTACCCTGACCAGGCACGAGGTCCGGCTGGCGCTGGCCTCCCTGGAGCGCCTGAACCTGGTCACCCGGGACACCCCGCTGGTGATCGGCGCCCACCACCTCACCCAGCGCGCGGCCCGGGAGCACACGCGCAGCCGCCCCGCCCGGGAGACGGTCCGCACCATCGCGGACGCGCTGGTGGACGTGTGGCCGGACACCGCGCGCGACTCGGCTCTGGGGCGCCGACTGCGCTCGAACACGGCGGTGCTGCGCGAGCGGACCGCGGGCCGGGTCCGGGTGTGGAGCTGGCTGTGGGAGGAGGGCATCCACCCGGTGCTGTTCCGGGCGGGCCGCGGACTGGACTCGTCCCGGCAGGTGGAGTGGGCGGTGACGTACTGGGAGGTGCTGGCGGAGGCGGTCGCTCACGCCCTGGACCCCGAGCACCCGGAACACCCCGGGCTGTCCGGGAACCCCGTCAACGTCGACCCCCTGGCGTACTGGACCGGGGCGACCGGAGACCTGTCGCAGGCCCAGCGGGTCTTCGAGGAACTGTACGAACGCCAACTCCGGGTGCTCGGCCCGGACCACCTCGACACCCTGCGTACCCGGCACGGGCTGGCCTACCTGCGGTCCCGGGCGGGGGACACCGCCGGCGCGATCATCCGGTACCGGCACCTGCTGTCGGACCTGGAGCGCGTGGTGGGCGCGGACCGGGTGGAGACCCTGAGCACCCGCGGCAACCTCGCGGTGTGCCGGGCCGAGGCGGGGGACCTGTCGGCGGCGGTCCAGGCCTCCCAGGAGCTCCTCGCCGACCAGCGCGCACACCTGGGCCCCGACCACCCGAACACCCTCAACACGCTGCACAACCTCGCCCACTGGCGCGGGGTCGCCGGGGACCCGGAGGGTGCGGTGGCGGGGCTCCGGGAGCTGGTCGCCGTCCAGGAGGACGTGCTGGGCCCGGAGCATCCGAGCACCCTGGTCAGCCGACACAACCTGGCCTGTTGGCGGGCCCGGGCCGACGACACCGGCGGCGCCGTCCGCGCGTTGGAGGACCTGGTGGAGGACCGCGGCCGGATCCAGGGGCCGGGGCACCCCGACACCCTCACCAGCCTGCGGCAGTTGGAGCGGCTGCGCCGGGAGTTCCGGACCCGCGCGCGGAGCCGCCCCAGCGGCCGGGCCCCGGACGACAGCGGCGCCCGCGAGAGCGAGGCCCACGGGAACGGGAGCGGTAACGGTGGGAACGGGGGGAACGGTGGTTCCCACGAGGTGGATCCCAACGACGAACCCACCGGCCCCCAGGCCCTCAACCAGTCCTGGGGATAGGACTCGGGAGGGGGTGACGGGCCTCGGAATCAGCCGGTCGTCACGGTTCGCCGTGCACGGCCCGGGCGGCCCGGGCGGGGCCCGCACACGTCCCGGGGTGCGAGGGCCCCGGCCAGGGCCCCGCGGTTCACCTGCCGTACTTGGCCTTGAGCTGGTGGGCCAGCTTCGGGTACTCCTCCAGGATCCGTTCCTGTTCGGCCACGGGCAGCAGGAAGACGGTCTTCTCCACCTCGCTGTGGTGGCGCCAGAGTTCGTCGAACTCGCTCCACTCCTGCGAACCGCGTTCCGCCCGGTACCGCAGCGACTGGTAGATGCGCCGAACCTCGGTCACGCACCCCTCGAGCCGTTCACGGCGCTGCAGCCTGGCGACGTGGTCCCGGTACTTGCGGTCCCGGTCTCGCTGTCTGGGGGTCCGGCCGTCGTCCTCTTCGGGCTCAGCGCTCATCAGTGTCCGCTCTCTCAGGGGCAGGTGTTCAGGCGGGCGGTCTCTCGGGACCCCTGGGGTTCGGGGCCCTTCTGATCTTCGCACCCCTGACGTTCCTATCCCGATTCCAGGGCTGGGAACAGAGAAAACCCGAGATCGAAGCCTGTGTGCGACCTCACGGCCGCGATCGGCGAGTGTGCCCGGCACGGTTCGGGTGGGCGGCCCCGGGCCGGGACCGCCCACCCTCCGTGGTTCGCCGCACCCGTCCCTGTACCTGTGCTACCGGGCGCTGTTGACGCGCGGTCGGCGGCCATAACGCGGAGGGTGAGTGCGGCGGTCAAGGCGGTTACTACTCGCTGAGCCACGGTTCGGGGAGCGGGGACCGTTCGATGAGGGCCCGGTCCAGCCGTTCCCAGGCCCGGGCCGCCTCCCGGAGCGCTCGCCAGGCGACGACCACTCCCCCGACCTCCCGCAGGGCCTCGCTCACCGAGTCGTAGCACTGGGTGGCGTACTCGTAGGCGATGCCGCGCCGCGAGGACGGCGGTGCGGGGCGTCGTGCCGCCAACCAGGCACCGGGCAGCGGCTCACCGGACCTGATCCGGCGGTCGAGTTCGGAGAACAGCCGGTCGGCCCGCGCGAGGGTGCGGGTCGCGTGCGCCGACCGGCCCGGGTGGTTGAGGATCCCCGTGATCTCCGAGACCAGCTCGTCGGTGCGGCTGGCCGCGACCACCGGGGGCCGATTCGGCACCCGGGTGGCGGGGGTGTCGGTGTTCGGAGTCCTGGTGTTCGGGATGCCGGTGGTCGGGGTGCCGACGATCGGGATGCCGGTGGTCGAAGTTCCGGTAGCCGGAACCTGGACGTCCGGGGTGTGGGAGTGGGCATTCATGCGCAGCACGTCCTCACGGCCTCGGGGAGGTTGTGGGCGTACCGGCGCACCCGCCGGGAACGGCGGCGGACCTCGGAGGTGAGCCCCCAGACGTAACCGTAGGAGGAGGCGTGGAGGCCCCGCGTCGGGCGTGCGAGCCGTACGGGTACGGCGAGCACGGCGATGAGGGCAAGTAGGATCTGCATCGTCGTCCTGTCTGCTTCAGGTCGGCCATGGCCCCGGGGCGTGTTCCAGCACGTCGCCGGGGTTCCGCATGTTACGGATCCTTTACTGTACCTCACTGATCTTCAGTGGTCTATGGATAACCTCAAACTTCCCCGAATGACAGCTTTGAACCTCGCTCCTCCAAGCTCGATACATGGACTTGCCCAGTGGATACACAGCGGACAGCGAGATCGATGACGAGGGCATGGACCCCGTGTGGCTGCAACTGGCAGCGATCCTCGTCGCGCGCATCGAAGCCGGTCGGTACCCGACGGGGAGAGCCATCCCCTCCCTGAACCAACTGCGCCAGGAGTTCGGGGTCGCACGCGGAACCATCGTCAAGGCCACGAACTATCTGGCAGAACTCGGGCGCGTACGCGCTGTTCACGGACGGGGTGTTTTCGTTCTCCCGCAGGATTGACACTTTTGCCCCGCTTCAGGGCATGCACGAAGTCAGCCAACCGAAAAAATCGGGGCGGATTCACGAGAATCCGCCCCACTCCACACCGTGGTTCCCCATAATCATTGGCGAGGGCAGGAACACCGCCCGTCGAGGGTTCTACTCCCCTCGACGGGCACCTGTGCCCTCCGTACCGCTCTCACGAGTCCCCGAGTTCTCGCACGGCCCGCTGCCGTCGCCGGAGACTTCAGCGGCTATGCCATCCATGCCCTGGGCAACGCCGTTCTCCTGAGCCCGGAGTCGGTCCTCAAGGCGGCGCACCTGATCGCTCAGTCGCACGAGGTGCTCCATGACCGCGTGGTGCTGAACCAGCTCCAACTCCTGGTCCTCCTCCCAACGCCCCTCGTTGAACTCGCGCTCCATCGACGTGACGATCACACCGATCACCAGGTTCAGGATGATGAACGCGGTCAGGACGATGTACAGGACGAAGAAGAGCCAGCCGTACGGGTGCTGCTCCAGTACCGCCTCCGACACGTCGGGCCAGTTCTCCGTGGTCATCAGCAGGAACATCGTGTACAGCGAGGTCCCGAGGTCCCCGAAGTACTCCGGGACGTCCTCGCCGAACAGCTGCTGCGCGAGGATCGCGGACGCGTAGACGACGATCAGCAGCAGCCCGATCACCGTGCCCATCCCCGGGACCGACTTGAAGAGCGCCCCGATGATCTGGCGCATCTGCGGGACGGCGGTGATCACCCGCAGGATCCTGAGCACCCGTAGGACGCGCAGCACGGCGAAGGGCCCGGTCGCCGGAACCAGCGAAATCGCGACCACCGCGAAATCGAACCAGTTCCACGCGCCCTTCCAGAAATCCCCGCGCCAGGCGTACAGCTTCAGCGCCATCTCGACCACGAACAGGCCGACCACGACCCGCTCGGCCACAACGAGATACGGAAGCACGGGGCCCCGTACGTCGCCCACCCCAATATGGCGGCATTGACCAGAATCACGACGAGCATCGAGTTGGAGAATCCGCGACTCTCCACCAGTCGAGTGGCCTGATCACGCCGCAACGTCACTTCTCCCTCGCGTTCGCACCCTGAATGTGAACAAGGCATGACCAAATATAGCGAACCATTTCTGGACAGCCCAAAGCGTGCCATAAACCGCAGTGATTGGCTTCCGGGCAGACCCAGTATCCCCGCCAATTTCCATCGTGCCGTCACCGGTACGCCCGTGTCCGATTCCCACGGCGATCCAGCCTGAGCTGGCGGTATCGCCTACGGAAGGCACGCCTGCGGGCCCGTCCGAGGAGCCACGAACGCGGATCGCCCGCACCCGCATCTCCTCGTGCGACTTCCCACACGCCCCCGGAGCCCAGGTTTCGGCCCAGCCCTATGTAGTGCCGACCGTTCCCCGGAGCCAGCCCGTTGTTCCCCGGGGAGGGCCGTGCCTGAGCCCCGGAGCCCATGCCCGGGAAGCCCCTTCACGCTGGTATCTTCTCTGCTGGCCTCGGCCGCGTTCAGCGGCTCCCGGTAGCTCCCCGAGAGTTCCCCCGAGGGCCGCCCCCGCCCGCGACCGATGACGACCGAGGAAGAGTCATGGCGGAGTTGAAGTACTTCACCGGTTCGATGAACTCGGGCAAGAGCACGATGGCCCTCCAGGAACACCACTCACGCGGCGGCGAGGGCGTCCTGTACACGAAACAGGACCGTGCGGGCTCGGGGATCATCTCGTCCCGCCTGGGTCTGACCTCCCCCGCGATGGAGGTCGGAGACGCCCTGGACCTGTACGACGACATCGCCGACCGCAAGGCCCCCTACGTCATCTGCGACGAGGCCCAGTTCCTGTCGTACAAGCAGGTGGGGCAGTTGGCGGGGGTTGTCGACGGCATGGGCATCGACGTGTACTGCTACGGGATCCTGACCGACTTCCAGGGACAGCTGTTCCCGGGGTCGAAGAGGCTGGTCGAGCTGGCCGACAGGATAGAGATTCTGCCGGTCTACGCGCGCTGCTGGTGCGGGAACCGGGCCACGCACAACGCCCGCGTGGTCGACGGGGTCATGATCTACAAGGGCGAGCAGGTGCACATCGGGGGCAACGAGTCATACACGACTCTGTGCCGCCACCACTTCATGGCAGGCGTGGCTTAGAGGTGATAAACGGGAGATGCCAACCTCGCCAAAAATCACTCCGGAACTAGAACCTGAAGCGCGGGCTCCACTTTCGCCGCCACAACCCGAGCTTCATTTGTAAACCAGGTCGAATCCACTTCTCCGTTCTCAGACGGCGCCTCGAAGTGAATCACATAAACGGTACTCCGAGTTTGACCAATCAGGTAGTACACGTAATCCTCGGATCCACTCATTCCATAGTGGAAATATGAGCGATCACCAAGGCCCACCTCCCCAGACTCCCGCAGGTCATTTACTTCACCCGCGAGTTCGCCAACGAGCTCATCATAGCGAAGTGAAGCGACTTCCTCCTGAGATGCACCCCCGGAACTACTCACTACAGCTTCATAAGAATACAAAAAATACCAGGGATCGAAGAGATTATCCCCTTTGGGAGTTATTTCCCAATCGCACTGATCCGAAACCACCCGATCGTCTTCATTACCGTCAAGAGCAGGATCATCAAAGTTCTCACTCACATATCCAGGATCAGCCTGATCATGCGAGTACTGGACATCCTGCTCACACAGATTCAACTCGCCCGGCTCAAGTTCGACAATCGGCTCCCCAGTTTGTTCAACAGAGACATCACCACCAGATGCCGATGAGCCAACACCTGAGGACAAAGTATTTAAGAACAAACTAAGAATTCCGACAATGGCACCGAAAACACCGAAGGCGGCGAGCGTCCCGCAACCGAAAACCGCGCCTGCGGCCTTCCAGCCATGCAGACCCTTCTTCGCTGGTGCCCTGCGCTCCGGGTCTGCTTCTCTCGTGTCTGCCACGGTTAAGCCTGCGCCTCCAGCTGAGCCTTCACTTCGGGGTGCTCAAGCGGACGGGTGAAACCCACGATGTCCGCACGATTGGGGTCATCGTACTCCCGCACGGCGATCGGTCCACAGTTGGTGCACCAGGCCTCGACCATCAGGCCGTCACCGATGACCATAGCCATATGCCCCGGTCCCGGCGGTTCACCGGCACGGGTCACGTCAAAGAAGACCAGGTCGCCGGGCTGTTCTTCACCCTGGGGAATCTCCGGGCCGAAATTCCACTGGTCCTGGGAGACCCGGGGCACCGTCACCCCGATGCTCTCGTAGGCCTTCATCGTCAATCCGGAGCAGTCATATCCGGCCGGTCCGGTGCCGCCCCAGATATACGGCTTTCCTCGCTGGTCCAGGGCCCAGTCCACCACTGCCTGGGTCAGCTCGTCCGGGGCCCGGCCGATCGGCACCCCTTGTTCATCCAACTCGCAAAGCACCGCGGTCCGGATCGAGTCCGAGGTGTTGAAGTCCCCGTCGGCGTACCGCTCGGCCCACTCCATCACGTCGTCCACGTACCACCAGGCGTGGTTGTAACCGAAGATCGCCTGACGCACGTCATCCGCGAGACCGTGCGCCAGAAGGTAGTCGGCAGCGGCCGGAATCGCGTCGGCCGGATCGTAGACGTTCACGATCCCGTCGCCGTTGCCGTCCACCCCGTAACCCTCTTCCGGACGTTCGTCCACCGGCTGGATCGGCTCCCCGCCCCAGCTGTTTCCGGCTGCCGAACCGTCCAGAGAGCCGAACTGCATGGGCCCCGCCGCACCCCAGTCATTGTGCCCTTCCGTGATCCCCGGGCCCTCCCAACGGCCGTGGTGCGACTCCACCTGGCCGACCCCGGCCAGGATGTTCCAGGGGATACCCCTGTCCTCCCCCACCTCTCGGTACAGCTCCAGGTAGTTCTCCGGGATGGTGTCCATGGCGTACGCGCTGCTGTCCGGTTGGTTCGCGTCGGCGTTGGGTGCGCAGACCACACCGGAGGCCAGCCAGGAACCCACCCGGGAGTTGTCGGTGATCGCGGGGATCACCATCAGGGTCAGAAAGACCAGGCCCGCCACCCCGACAGCGGCCAGTACGGCGACCCTGGTCAGACAGGAGCCGCTGCGCCCGTCGGGGGCGGGGGTGCGCAGAGCGGAGATCAAGGGGTCACTCCTCCCCGAACTGTCCGACGTCGGCGGGCTGGAAGTCGAAGACCGCCCAGGACCCGCCCTCCCGGACCACGGTGACGGCGAAGTCTCCCAGATCCTCGTCGAACTCGGCGTCCCCGGTCTCGGTAATGGACTGGGCGGTGACCACGAAGGTGACGGAGTCACTGCCGAAGGTCCGGACCTTCTGGACCTCGGCACGCCCCTCGGCGACTGCCTCCGCCTGGCTCATCTCCTCCCAGAAGGCCCCGGCCCGGTTCGCGTCGGAGAGCACCTCGGCGTACTCGTCGGTGGCCATGACCTCCATCGAGGCGTAGTAGGTCTCAGGTTCCTGGGAGTAGTCGATGGTGCCGTAGGCCTCGGCGAAGGCCTGCGCGGTGGCCCCCGCCGCCTGGAACTCCGCCTCGCTGAACGGGAGCCAGCCGAGGACGTCAAGGTCCTCCGCCCCTGTGGTCGGAATGGGGCTGGGCGGCACGGTGGCCAGCCCGCCGGGCTCAGAGAGCGGTTCCGCCGCGCCCCGGGTCGCCCCAGGGTCACCAGGCGGGACGGTGCGCCCGTCCTCGTCGCTGCTGAACCCACCGAGGCTGAAGTAGAGCCCGAACCCGGCCAGGACTGCGATCAGGCCGATGACGACCATTCGCTGGGTGCGTTCGGGGAGAGGGTTGGGCATGGTGCTCGGTTGCCTTGTCGTCTGCTCGGTGGCTCGGTCGCTAGTCGTCGTTCAGCCAGAAGGGGACATCCCGCTTGCGGTCCCTGGTGGAGTTACCGCCCTCTCCCCAGAAGGGGGTGATGGGGGCGTCGTCTTTGCGCTTACCGGAGCCGGTCAGCCAACCGCCCTCTCCATCGCCACGCCTTCCGTGATCGGTGGGGGCGGGACGCGCGGGGCGCTGTGGGGCAGGGCGGTCGCGTTTCTCCTTCGGGCCTCCCCAGCGCGAGCGCCGACTGCCCAGGTTCCCCTGGCCCGGGGTGTCCTCACGGCCGCTGAAGATGCCGCGTCCGCTGCTGGGCTCAGGGCGTTCGGCGCTGGCCGCACGCGAACTGCCCGCCGCGCCACCGAACATGCCGCCGCCCGAACCGGCGCCGCCGCTGTCGCTACGGGTGGGGCTGCCGCCTCCCCCGTTGGTGCCGAAGACCGAAGCCCAACCACTGTCGCCGGTTCCGGTGTAACCGCCGGTGGGCCTGGGCGGGATGGATCCGCTACCGCCGCCGGTGGTGTTGCCACCACTCTTTCCGCTGAGGCTCGGGGCCTGGTCGGAGCTCCGATTGGCTCCATTGGATCGGCCCGCACCCGAGGTATTGGTTCGGCTGACGTTGAGCGGCGGAGCTGACTCGTTTTCACGGACACGCCCGTAGCCAGCGGCCCCCCGAACACGAGCGCCATCTGCGCGGGCGTTCCCTCCCTCAGGAGCTTCTTCGACGCCTTCAACGGAACCCCCTGGTACGCCCCCGCCTGCAGGAACCCCTGCGGCCGCGCCCGCGATCATCGCTCCACGGCGACGACCCCAGTTCTGGCCCTTGAGGTAGGCGACCGGCGGTAGAACCATCGAGCTCTTGTCCAGCGCCTGGCTCTGCGCGGCATCACTGACGATCCGCGAAGTGAAGCTGTTCGCGTTGACCGAGGCGAAGAGGTAGGCGAAGGTCTTCCGATAAATGAAGAGCGCCAGGGTGAAGAGGGCCAGCAGGATCATCTGCAAGCCCCAGCCAAAGGCAGTCGACATGACGATGCCGTAGCTCATCACAAGCAGAGCGATCAGTAGTACAACGAAGATCTGTTTAAGCAGGAATCCAACCATCAGCTCGACCCACCGGAGCAGGACCATGCGCCCGTAACCCGGGTGGATACCTATGAGCAGGAACACCGGAGAGAGCATGAAGAGCAGCATGAAACCGATCTTCAAAACGATAAGTGCTACAGACCCAGCTAGAATCAACCCACCCGCGAAGATTGAGGCAAAGAGCGCAAGCGTCGCCACCCCGAGCCGACTTCCCTGATCTTCTCCCGAAAACAGCGGATAGACACTCGGAAAGGATGTTTCAATTCGAGAAGAAATATCCTGATAGGATTCCTGCTTCTCAGACATCAACTCATTGGCATCTATTTCATCATTGGCAATTTGCTGCTGCTCAATTCGACTGATTCCCTGGGCAGAAATCAGCTCCTCAGCGTGCCGGCGAGCCACGCTCTGCCCAGTCTCATCATTTCCAAATTGACCAGCAACCCAAGGCTGACAAACCAGACTCGACCACATCATGTCCGCATTTCGCCGAACCTGAAAATCTGCCTCAGACTCCCAGTCGGCCCGCTCAGGAGGAGCTGCGCCAGCTGGACAAGTTCCCGATCCGCCGCCATAAGGAATTTGCCCAACTGTACTAGTCACCAACT
Organism: Nocardiopsis terrae; assembly: GCF_014651695.1. Taxonomy (GTDB): domain Bacteria; phylum Actinomycetota; class Actinomycetes; order Streptosporangiales; family Streptosporangiaceae; genus Nocardiopsis; species Nocardiopsis terrae. The sequence continues at coordinate 183,167 of NZ_BMXJ01000007.1, read as the reverse complement.
GGGTGCCAGAGTTGACCAGCGCACTCCCAAGGCTCATTACCTGAGCTGGATTAATCAGGATCCACATCCCGAGTGCGGTTGCGGCAACCATCCATACACTAGATTCGATCGTGAGCGTCATCCTCTTACGAATGAGCCCGTACCATCCAAGCCAGATTGCACCAAGAATTACAACGGTCGGAATAAGTGGCCGCCAGACACCCTCCCTCAGGGCCACGACTACATTCTCTACAGTTTCAGAGAAACTTGCCAGAAGCCCATCGGAAGTAGCGGCCTGGTAAACTGTAATAGTTGATTGGTTAATGGTCTTGGAGAGATCCCAGGCAGAATTCGCAATGGTCGCCTGAGCCCCCAGCCCCATCTTGTCGACACAGGACTCGGTAATCATGTGCCACTGCTGCCCAGCCGTCCCGTACTGGCCGTACATGCTGGCGTCAGGAGGAAGGCCATCAGGTGCGCTCTGAAGCGCAGACTGGGACCGGGGTGGAACCAACAGCCCGTCTGCGCCGCTTCCCGCGGACTCGGGTAGGGGCGCGGGGTTGCCCGAGCAGATCGGGTCAGCCTGCGCCGAGGTCAGCGGTAGCAGGATGAAGGTGCTCAACATCAGGAACGTCATCAGTAGTCGGCGCCAACCCCGCCGGTGGACGTGCTGATGCGTCATCTGCTGAGCTCCTGCGTCGTGGTTCGGGCGGGGAATCGGTTGCAGACACCAGGGCCCGGACCACGCACACACGCCACCGCACCATCCGGCGTGCGACCGCGCGCGGCCACAAGGCCCCCGCATGTCTTTACCCCATCCTCTATGGTGCGCCATCACCGGGTTGAGGGAAGGCCGCAACGCGACCGGTTTTCCGGTTGTCACCCCAAGGCTGACCGGAAGCAGGGGCACAAACCGGATAGTTCTTCCTGTTTACGCAGGTAACAGGCTTGAACGGGCGACCGGAACGCCCAAAAACCGCAAGGCCACAATTTGCTGTCCACATGCGTACTATGAGGCGCGTCACAGAACTTTTCACCTCGAAAAGTGGACATACAGCAAGCAAGTGGACTGGTACTCAGTACCAAATCTGTCTTCCGTGGTACCCGCAGACCCTATTGCTGGCGGGCCGAAACGATTCGCCCTCCCGACCCACCGCTCGATGCCCTCCCGTAGACAGCCAGGCCGCTTCCCGGCGCGGTGCCCAGGAGGAAGTCCTCCGCACACTCACCTCCGGCTGCCCGCGAAGCCGGGTGCACGGTTCGGATACGGCCCGTACCCGAACAGGCCCGGCCCCAGAAGCGTCCCAGTTTCCAGGGCACGGGACCACCACGCCCACTCCGCCTGTTTGCCTGCTCCCCCGCCTCCCGCCCCCCGGAGACGCCTTGTCCACCCACCAGAACACCGACTCCCCCGAACCGCCCGGTCCCCCCGGGCCCCCGGAGCCGCTCGCCTTCGTCGCGCTCGGGGCCCTGGCTCTCCTCCTGCCCTTCCTCGTCCTCCTCTTCGTCTTCATGCCCGTGTTCGTCCTCTCCTTCGTGCTCGCCTTCGAGTTCTCCGGACCGGGCAGCTCCGACGCGGTCCTCCCGATCGTTCTGGTGTTGGGCACAGCCGTCGTCAGCCTGGTGTCCCTGACGGCCCTGATGTCCTTCCTGCTGCGGCTCGCCGGATGGCCCCGACCGATGGGGACCAGCCTGCTACTGATGTTCGCTCTGCTTCCGGCACTGCTCCAGGCCCCGGCCCTGGCCCTGTTGTTCGAGGGCGAACGCGGAGCGGCCCTGGGCGTGGAGATCGGCCCGGCCGAACTGGGGGTCTTCTCCCCGGGGATGGCCGGACCTGCGGGATACCTGCACCTGACCGCGGTGGTCCTGGTCCTGTTCGCGGTGCGGTGGCGTGCCCGGGCGTCCCGCAGGGCCACAGAGCGCCGGGCGGGGTTCGGGTGGGCGGGCGCCGCGCTGGCGGGCGCCGTCCTGGTGTCGACCGCGTTCACCGTCATCCACCTGCGGAACGACACCGCGCGGCGGATTCAGGAGTACACGGAGTCGGTCGAGGGGTACCCGTACCCGCTCGCCGTACTCGACGCCCCCGGGTGGCGGCCCTGGCACCTGAAGTTCCACCACGAGCACAGCTCCTTCACCGCCGTGTACACCAATGACGACGACCTCCGACTGGAGTTGGGCACCCGGCCGGAGTACGACCCCCTGTACGAGTGCCCCGGCCTCTCGGAGGGCGCGGGACCCTCGGAGGACACGGGCGATCACGGCAGCGGGAACTCCGACAGCCAGGGGTGCGCTGAGGGCCGGGTCGAGGTGTCCGGGCTGAACGACGGCGCCTCCGGTTTCGAGGCCTTCGAGGCCCGGCTGGTCGTGTACGACCCCTACGAGGGGTCTCCGGACCTGGACTATCCCGGGCTGTCCGAGGTCCGGGTGGACCTGCGGGGTGCGGGTTCTCCGGGCTACGCGGAGGCCGCGGCCGCGACGGAGGACGAGGGTTGGCCGGACTCGGGCCCCTGGGGCGTGGGGGCCGACCCGGGCCCGGTGGCGCTGCTGGCGCCCGCCGACAACCCCAGGGAGAGCTTCCTCCAGGGCGAGGTCGGATTCGACATCCCCACGTCGGAACTCCGGAAGGCAGCCGGACACGTGCGCCTGCTGGACCCCGGAGACGGTGCGGCGGTGCGGGAGCTGGCAGCCTCCGCCTACCTGGCGCGGTAACGCATACCGGGAGCGGAGGCACGGGGCCCGGACGGGCCTGCGGTAGGGCGGCGACAGGACCGGGCGCGGGCGGAACGGGAGCAGGGGCGCAACGGAACCCCTGCCCCGCCCGGCCCGCGTTCCCCCGCTCGATTCCGGCTTGACCCTCACGCGACGTGAGGCTCCACGATGACCGCATGAGCGAAAACTTTCCCGCGTTCAGCATCAGCCCCGTCCCGCAGCCCGGGCCCGACACCGCTCCCCCGGAACTGTTCCGGGGCATCTACGGCATGCCCGTGTTCCTGACCGTGCCGACCGGCGACCTGGAGGCGTCCAAGGAGTTCTGGACCAGCGGACTCGGCTTCTTCGACATCTTCTCCATGCCCGGACAGGTCGTCCACCTGCGCCGATGGGCGTTCCAGGACGTCCTGCTCGTACCGGGGGAACGCCCCGCCGAGGCGCCCGCGGTGGGCATCACCTTCTCGTGTGTGCTGAACCAGATCGACCCAATCGTGGCGGCGTGCGAGAAGGAGCTTCCCGGCTGCACCAGTGGGCCCAGGCAGATGCCGTGGAACACGGTGGACGTGGAGGTCACCACCCCGGAGAACACCCGGGTGACCATGACCGCCGCTCGCCCGTTCGACCCGAAGAGCCCGGAGGCCCGGTTCCTCCGCGAAGAGATGGAGATCGACGTCCCTGAGGGGTAGAGGGCACGGAGACGACTGTTCGCGGGGGGTGTGGGCAGCATGAAGTGGGCGGGACTTGAGGATCCCCCGGGTTCGAGTCAACCCGGTTGGGCGGGGTTGTGCCAGAGGCCTGCTCCAGCCTGTGGACAACCCGCCTCCGGTGGCGCGTCTGCCCCCGGTGACACACTGGTCGGTGTGACAGACCGATCCCACCGAGCCCGCTCAGCTCCCCCGGAGTCCGCTGCGGACCAGGGCCGGACGATGACCGTCGGCGCGGTGGCCTCCCTCGTGGGGGTCACCGTCAGGACGCTGCACCACTGGGACGAGATCGGGCTGGCCGGTCCCAGTGACCGCACCGCCGCCGGTTACCGGCTCTACACGTCCTCGGACGTCGCCCGTATCCACCGCGTGCTGGTCTACCGCGAACTCGGCGTCTCCCTCGAGGAGACCGCGCGGCTGCTGGAGGCGGACGCCGACGAGGCCACCGAGTCCCTGCTCCGGCGGCGCGACCAGCTGCGCGAACGCATCCGCAGGCTGGAGCGGATGGCGGACTCCCTGGACCGGATGGCCGAGGCCAGACAGGAGGGGATCCTGCTGTCGGCGGAGGAACAGGTCGAGATCTTCGGCGAGCACTGGCAGCCCGCCTGGGCGGCGGGGGCGCGTGAGCGGTGGGGCGGCACCCGCCAGTGGGCCCAGTTCGCCGAGCGTGCCGCGGAGCGGACGGCCGAGGACTGGCAGCGGATCTCGGAGGACGTCGAGGCACTGAACGCGGACCTCGCCGAGGCCCTGCGGGCGGAGGCGGCGCCCGGAAGCGAGCGGGCGAACGCCCTGGCCGAGCGGCACCGGGAATCGATGGCCGTCTACTTCGACTGCACGCACTCCATGCAGGTGATCCTGGGACGCATGAACCTGGAGGACCCGGGGTTCAGGTCCCACTACGAGGGCATCGAACCCGGTCTGGCGGTGTGGCTGAGCGAGGTCATCGACGCCAACGCGCGGGCGCACGGTGTGGACCCGGAGACCGCGACCTGGGGTTGAGGCGACCTCCGGGCCGCGGCGCTGACCGCTGTCGGTCATCCGCGGTTGGCTCCGAAGCCGCCGTGGCGGGCAGGTTTACAGATGCAGTCCTGCTGGAACAGGTTCAAGAACGGCGGTTCCCCCTCGCTGTCGCCCCAGACGGCGGACGGCCCCCTCCGGGCGTGACCGGCCCGGGCGGGCCCCTCGCACCGCCAGAAGGGAAGTCACCCCATGCCGACCTCCGGACACACCCGCATCGGCCGCTACGAACTGCGGAAGAGGCTGGGTGTCGGGGGGATGGGCACGGTCTGGCACGCCTGGGACCCCGCCCTGCGACGGGACGTCGCGGTCAAGGAGGTCCTCCTCCCCGACAACATGACCCCGCAGGAGCGCGCCGAGGCACACGTCCGCACCCTGCGGGAGGCCCAGGCGACCGCCCGGATCAGCCACAGCTCCGTCGTCACCGTCCACGACGTGCTCGAACACGAGTCGAGCCCGTGGATCGTGATGGAGCTGCTCGACGGGACCTCGTTCCAGCACCGCCTCGACACGGTGGGGCCGATGCGGGTCGAACGGGTCGAACAGGCGGCGCGTTCGCTGCTGGGCGGGTTGCGGGCCGCGCACGCGGCGGGGGTCGCGCACCGCGACGTCAAACCCGCCAACATCATGTCCACCAGCGACAACCGGACGATGCTGACGGACTTCGGGATCGCGAACGTCGACGGGAGCACAGCGCTCACCCAGACCGGTGTGTACATCGGTTCGCCCGAGTACATGGCACCGGAGCGGTTCGAGGGCGCGCGGGCTCTGCCCGCCTCGGACCTGTGGAGTCTCGGGGTGACGCTGTACGCGCTGTTGGAGGGGCGTTCGCCGTTCAAGCGGGACAGCGTCACCGGCATGATCAGCGCGGTGCTGACCGACCCGATGCCGCCGCAGCTGACCCGGAACCAGGACGCACGGGCCCCCGAGGGAGCAGCTCTGCGCGCGTTGATCGCGGCGCTGCTCACCCGGGACGTGGCGGCCCGGCCCGACCCCCGGGCCGCCCTGGAGCTGCTGGAGCGGGAACGCCAGGCGGCGCAGCATGACGTGGCGACGCGCAGGGCGCCGTTGCCGGGGAACGGGCCACCGCGGCCCCAACCGTTGAGCGGACCGCAACAACCCCGGCCCCCGGGCGGACCCGGCCAGGCCCCGACCGGCGTACCGCGGGTACCGGGCGTGCCCCGGCGGCCGCCGAACGGGCCCCAACAGCCACAACCGCCGAGCGGTCCGCAGCAGCCTCAGCCACCGGGCGTGCCCCAGCGTCTCGTGTACCCGCAGGCGGCTCCGCCCGGACCGACCGGCCCTGTCGCGGGCCCCGTTCCCGGGCCCACCGGTCGGTTCACGGGCCCCGCTCCCGGTCAGACCGGCGGGTTCGCCGGCCCCGTCTCCGGGCGGAACGGGGCCAGCAGCCCGGTGTCCGGTGGCCCGTTCCCAGGCGGACCCGTGCCGGGCCGGGCGGTCCCGGCCAACGCGGGCCTGCGGTTCCTGCACGGGGTCGGGCACACCGGCCCCCGCCCCGGGACCGCGGCGGCTCCCGGCCGGGGACACCCCGCCAGACCGGACACGGCCAAGCCCGCGCCGCTGCTCACCGCCATGGTGATGCTGGGGCTCAACGCCCTCGCGCTGTTCGTGTTCACGGCCCTGGCCGCGGACCGGGCGAACGGGGACGGATCCGGCACCGGGTGGGGCAGCGTGGTGTTCCTGGGGCTGTGGGGGGTGGTTTCGGCCTTCGCCGCCTTCGGGCTGCTCACCCGGTCCCGGCTGGTGTACGCGCTGGTGGTGATCGTGCAGGGCATCGCGTCGGCCTCGCTGGCGATGAGCATGTTCACGGTGTTCGTCTACACGCCGGAACTCATGGTGCCCTATGCGCTGATGCTGCTGTACACCCTGGCCGTCGGCGGGCTCCTGCTCGTCCCCGCCTCCTCGCGGGCCTACTTCGGGCTGGGTTGACGTCAGCCCCGGCCCGTCGACGCCGGCCCGTCCGGGCCGAGTCCGGCGAGGCCGGTCACGGCGGCGCGGACCCTGGCCCCGCTCTCCTCACGGACCCGGCGGGCGGCCTCAGCGGTGTCGGCGAGCTCCGCGACCTCCGGGGAGCGGACGGACAGCAGGGAGGCCTCGGCGCGCAGGTCGGCGTAGGCCGCGGTGGCGTCCAGGGCCTCCTGGCACTGCTCCCACTCGCGGTGCGCCAGGACCGCGGCGTCCACCAGCCGCCCGTACTCGACGATCTGGCCGACCCGGTCCCGGATGTGGCCCTCCACCGCGGCCAGGTGCCGCCGCTGGGGTTCGAGTGCCTCGCGTACCCGGGGAGAGGCCGCCCGCTGCCACCGCAGGACGTACCCCCGGCGCAGTTCGCGCTGGCGGGCCAGCAGGGAGGCGATCCGCCACTCCTGCTCCCGCAGGACCGACAGCCCGCGGGCGAGGTCCAGACCGTCGGACCGGCCCAGTTCCGCCCGGGCGTCGACGACCCCGTCCACGGTCTGCTGAACCGCCGCCAGCAGGCCGTGGTCGGCGGTGCTGACGTCCTCGGGCCACAGGACCCGGTCCCGGTGGCGTTCCTTCGGGGGCTCCTTCGTCCCCGCGGTGAGGGTGTCCGCGGTGACCATGCCGACCAGCAGCGTGAACAGCAGCCAGGGGGCGCCTCCGAGCGGGTCGGGCGGTAGGACGCCGAACAGCCACGGGGGCGCGGACACCAGGACGGCTCCGCCCACCGCGGCGCCGGCCCCCCGGACCGCCGGTGCGGCCTCCCTGCGCAGGGCCAGTGCGGTGACGTAGGCGACCAGGCTGATGCTGGCGATCACCATGGCGAGGTACCAGCCAGCGGTGAACAGCGCCAGGAACAGGGTGAACCCGACCCCGAGCAGTTGGATGCCGCCCTCGCGCAGGCGCAGGACGCGGCTGGCGTCCTCCCGCTCGGTGCGCGCACGGCTCGGTGCGGGGGCGTCGGCGCCCCGGAGGAGGCCCTCGCGCAGTTCCTCGGGCAGGGCTGGGTCGACGACGGGGCGCGGCCGGATGACGTCCTCACTCATGGGCGGTCCCTCGTGAGTGGTGGGTGTCGGTCGGGGTGCGGGGTCGTCCGGAGAGTCGGGGGAGGCGTGGGGAGGCAAACCGGTCGGGGTGACCGTCAGGGGCTCCGGGGCCGGGCGGTCGCCTCCGGGTCGGGGCGGGATACGGGTCGGCTGGGGCCGGGGCGCGGTACGAAAGGGCGGACGACAGTCTCCTCGTTCCCCGTCCGCGGGGCGCCCGAACCCGGCTCCCCGCGCCCCTTAGGCGCCGGTGGTCCGCCCGCGCCCGCCGTCCGCCCTCCCGAACCGCTGCTGAACTGCGCCTACACGAGGGGGCCGCTACTGGTCGCGGCCGTTAGCGGACACCAGGGAATCTCCCGCGGGCCGCTCGCGGGTGGGGTTGGTGTCCAGCCAGTGCAGCAGGCCCTCGGAGACCAGGTCGACACCGATCCGCCCGGTCCGGCCGTCGAGGTCGCGGAAGAGGCACTCCCCGTTCCCGAGGTTGCGGAGCACCGCCATGTGGTCCTCGTTGGAGTCCACGCCCAGCAGCGCCATCACGTCCGCCACCTCGTGGGCCTCGCTGGACCGGAAGGCGAACACCGAGGACAGGCAGTTGGTGACCTGCTCGTTGAGCATGTCACCCGCGTTCTGCGACACCAGGATGAGCGCGGTGTTGCGGGACCGACCCATCCGGGAGACCTCGGGGACGAGTTTGGCGCCCTCGGGGGTGGAGGTGACCGCCCACGCCTCGTCGAGGAAGATCGCCTTGGGCAGGCGCCGGTCGAGGCCGTTCATCAGGCGGCGGGCGAACTGGGAGACCAGGTAGAGGAGTGCGACGGACAGCCGCTGCTCGTAGGAGTAGTCGTCGCGGTTGACGCCGGAGTCGGGCAGGGTGAGTCCGCCCAGGGTGAACACGGTGGTCCACCCCTCGGTGTCGATGCGCGCCTCACCCTGGGGGTCGAAGCACAGCGAGGCCAGCCGCATCTCCGACATGGACCCGAGGACCGCCCCCAGGTTGCGGGAGGCGGCGTCCTCGGAGGAGACCAGGTGGTCGACGACCTTGGCCAGGGAGGGCTGGGGCTGGTTGGCGACCGTGGCGACCGCCTGGATCATCGCCGACTCGCGCTCCTCGCTCATCCGTGGCAGCAGCAGGCGCAGCGTCTCGGTCGCCATGGTCTTCTTGGCGGCGAGGTCGTCACCGAAGGCGAAGGGGTCGAGCAGGCCGGGCTGGGCCGACCCCAGCGACATGATCCTGGCCTTCCGGCCGCGGTGCTTGAGCAGCTCCACGAGGGACTCGGCGTCACCCTTGGGGTCGATGGCGGCGACCGTGACCCCGCGTAGCGCCAGCTGGTAGATCATGAGCAGCGCGAGGGTGGTCTTGCCGCCGCCGGGCTCGCCGGTGATGGCGATGGCGGTGGGGCGGTTGCGGGCCGCGGCGACCATCGGGTCGAAGTGCACGATGGACCGCGCCCGGCCGATGGTCTCGCCGACGTAGGGGCCGATCCAGCCTCCGCCCCGGCCGTCCTCGCGGTCGCCGACGTCGACGGTGGCGGTGGGCATGCCGCCCGCGATGGTGCGCAGCGGCTGGCGCTGGGCGTAGGCGTTCAGGCGGATGCGGTCGCCGGGCAGGGACTCGTTGAACAGGGAGAACTGGTCGCCGGTGGAGTTGATGACGTCGATGCCGATGTCGCGGTAGTGCTCCACGACCGCCTCGACGTGCTGGCCGAGGAGGCGTTCGGTGGGCGCGGAGACCATGAGCCGGTGCCAGCCGTACACGAACGGCAGCCGCTCCTTGGTGATGCCGTGCTCCAGCATGCGGGCGGCGTCGATCTGCTCGGCGAGCGCGATCGGCGCCTCGACCCCGGCCTCGCGGATGTGGGCGTCCATGTCGCGGGCGTGCGCGAGTTTGCGGCCGACGTCCTTGGAGGCCTTCGCCGGCGGGATCAGCTTCATCCGGAGCGAGATCTCGACGGGGAAGGGCAGCGCGTCCGCGTGGTGCAGCCAGGGCTCGCCGTCGGGGAAGGGCATGAGGTCCGGGAAGCGGGCGAACGACAGGAACGCCACGTAGGTGGACCCGGCGGGCTGTTCGAGGCGGAGCATGGAGCGGCCGTTGTGCACCACCCCGTCCACGAGCGCCTCGATCTCGCCCCGGCCCCAGGTGCGGCGGCCCGCGGCGGAGGGGCGGGGCTCCTCGGCGGTGCCGCTGACCGCGTGCCGGATGAGCCAGGCGACCTCGTCGGAGGTGGCGTGCCGGGCGTGCAGGGAGCTGGCGGCCAGGGCGCGGCCCAGCCGTTCGGACTGGTCGGTCCAGCGGGCGATCTCCTTGTCGTCGATCGCGTCGTCCTCGATCCCGAGGATCTGCTCGGTGCGCTGGTAGGCGCCGAAGAGCTGGGAGAACAGGCCCAGGCCCGCGCCCGCGTTGCGCAGGCCCAGGCGCACGCCCAGGTAGACCTCCTTGGTCCAGAAGTCCTTGGCCCACACGTGCCGGTACATCTCGTCGAGGTAGTCGTACCAGCCGGGTCCGGCGTCGGCGGTCCCGTCCAGCCGGGTCGCCCACTGGGCGGCCGGGTAGGTGCGGTGGGCGACGCGCAGGTGCACCTCGGCGTCGTTCATCCGGATGGCGGCGAGGGCGATGGTGATGTTGGTGGCGAGCGCCTGGCGTTCCTCGGGGGTGGTGAACTCGTAGGACACCGTGGGGAGCCGGAAGTAGGCCCAGGCCTCGTTGTCGCTGAAGAGCACACGGTCGTCGAAGTAGCGGACCGCGAGGCGGGTCGCCCCACGGGTCCCCCTGGTGCCGGTCATCTGCTCGCCCTTCCTCGTGACAGCGCTGACGGTTCCGCCCTTGAAACATCACCCATAGTGCTGCATCCGGCTGTGGCTGAGAAGCCGGGACCGTTTCGGCGCGCCAGAACCCCGGGCGGGGGCGGGTCACCGGGGTTCCGCAGGGGTCCCGGACCGGAGTGGGCCCGGCCCCGTACGAGGGGCCGAGCCGCACGCCGTCGGCCGGCCGTCGCCGTCCGGCCGACAGGCGCCGTCCGCTAGCAGGCGGTGTCGAGGGTGCTCTGGAGGGCGGACTCCTCGGAGGAGGTGATGGTGAGGTCGTAGACGTACTTCACGTTGATCCAGGACTTGGCGTAGTCGCAGTGGACGGCGGTGTTGGTCGGCATCCACTCCGAGGGGTCCCTGTCCCCCTTGGTGCTGTTGCTGGACGGGGTGGCCAGCCACAGCTGGGAACTCGTGACGTCGTTGGCGAAGTCGGCGCGGCGGGAGGTGGACCAGTCGGCGGCGCCGGTCTTCCAGGCCTCGCTGAGCGGGACCATGTGGTCGACGCTGATGTCGCCGGGGACGTCGTGCACCCACTCGTCGTCGAAGGCGCTCCACCAGCTCCCGGCGGTGGGCTGGCAGCCGGAGTCGGTCACGACGCCGTGGCCGTCCCGCTGGAGCACGACCTGGCGGGCCGTGCAGGGGCTGTCGACCACGTACCAGTGCGGAAAGAGGCTTCGGTCGTAGCCGGACTGCGGGCCCTTGGCTGCGACGGTGAGCGAGTCCAGCTGGGACTGGGCCGCGAAGTCGCCGGGGATGTTCGGAGGAAGGGTGTGGTCGGCGGCGGCCGGGGCGGACCAGCCGAGGACCATCGCCACCGCGACGGCCGAGACCGCGGCTGCGGCGCGAGCGAGCACACGGGGGGAGGGGGGCTTGGGCGGAAGGGGCACTGAGTTCTCCTCTTGAGCGGGTCGAGGAAATACGGACCCCACCACTGTGGGACGGCAAAGCCTTTCATGCCAGTACCCGCGGGGGTAATTCCGTGTGAACCGGAGGGCACGGGTAGAGAACTCGGAAGACACGCGCGGCGGCGCGTGGAGTCGCGTGCCGAGTGGCGTGCAAAGTCGCGTGCGGGAGCACGGGCAGTAGCGCGCCTCCGGGCCTCCGGCAGCGGTGGAAACACCCCTCGGCATTGCACCGCGAGCCGCACCAGATGTATGTGAAATAGATCACATGCACAGATGCGCCGAAGCGGCTCAGAGCCTGAGATCCGCCGCTGCAAGTGGACGACCTGGGATGATTACAAACAGACGGCTCCTGGAGGGCCAGACGATCACCCTCCGCGACACCGCGCAGGTGAACACTACCGAAAAGCGGAGCGGGGGCACCGAAAACCTACGGGCAAAGCCGCCGAGAAATATGTTTTGGCCCATATAGTATGGCTGTACTACCCAGCGGCCCGATCCGTAAACCCGCGACGAAAAGGCCGCCGGATATCCTCCCCGCGTAAGTTTGTTAAGTTCGCATGTCGTACGGAGAACCCGATTCTGAGAGGAGCACCCTCACCGAGGGGAACGGCATGACTCTGCAAATGGATCTTCCGACCGCGGACGAGTACCCGACCCGAAAGGCCACCGAACCGTCCCTGCTCTACCGCAGGGACCCCGTCGTCTGGCAGGGCTCCGAAGGAGGCCCGTTCACCTCAGGGGAACTGGAGGGCTACGACCGCCGCGGCTACACACAGGTCGAGTCGATGGTGAACCCGCAGGAGGTCGAGGCCTACCGCGCCGAGCTCCGACGGCTCAGTTCCGACCCCGCGCTGCGCGCCGACGAGCGCGTGGTCGTCGAACCGTCCTCCGAGGAGGTGCGTTCGGTCTTCGAGGTGCACAAGGTCAGCAAGGTCTTCCGTGACCTCGTGAACGACCCGCGCCTCGTCAACCGCGCCCGCCAGATCCTCGGATCCGACGTGTACGTGCACCAGAGCCGCGTCAACTACAAGCCGGGCTTCGGCGGCGGTTCGTTCTACTGGCACTCGGACTTCGAGACCTGGCACGCCGAGGACGGCATGCCCCGCATGCGGGCGGTCAGTTTCTCCGTGGCGCTCACCGACAACTACACCCACAACGGTGCCCTGATGATCATGCCCGGGTCGCACCGGACCTTCGTGTCCTGTGTGGGCGAGACCCCGGACGACCACTACCGCTCCTCGCTGAAGAGCCAGCACGTGGGCACCCCGGACCAGGCGTCCCTGACGATGCTGGCCGACCGGCACGGCATCGACGTGCTCACCGGATCGGCGGGCGACGTGACCGTGTTCGACTCCAACTGCATGCACGGCTCCGGCGGCAACATCACGCCCTACCCGCGCTCCAACGTGTTCATCGTTTTCAACAGCGTGGACAACGCGTGCACGAAACCGTTCAGCGCCAACGGCGCCCGCCCGGAGTTCCTCGCCGCCCGGGAGAACACACCCGTCGGCCGGTAACTCCGAACCCGAGCATGATCTTGCCCCCAGTGCAGTCCTCGGTCGTCGAGCCCTGCACTACGGGCAAGATCACGGTTGTGGAGGCGACACCACGGCGGCCCGCCCCCGGTCGGGGCGGGCCGCCGTGTGCGTGCGAAGGGCCGCGGCTCAGGTGGCCGTGGAGGCGGGTGCCAGGGCGTTGACCAGAACCCCGCCCAGGGCCCCGTGCGCGCGTTTGGTGGCCGGGCGCAGGGCACCGACGTCGATCTTCGTGTACGAGGATCCCAGGTGGTCGTCCCACGGGATCCGCACGATCGCACGGCAGCGGCCGCGGGCCACCCGCTCCGCGGCGTCCACGTCCTGGAGGCTGCGCTTGCTCACCCCGTTGACCACCAGGACCGAGTTGGCCCTGAGCGCGCCGTAGCCGTTGCCGTCCAACCACTCGAAGGTCATCGAGACCGCGCGCTCGGCGTCCGCGCTGGCCGGCGCCACCAGGACGAGCCCGTCGGCCACCGGCAGGGCCCGGGCCACACCCGTGGCGGCCGGGTCCAGCAGCGTCACACCGTAGAACCCGCCGAGCAGACCGGTGAGCTGGCCGTAGTCGCGGTCGTCCAGGGTCTGGACATAGGGGTCGTCCAGGGTCTGGACGACCTCCAGCCCGGTCCCGGCCCGGCCAGCGTAGGAACGCATCCGGTCGTACTCGTCCACGGCGTCGGCGTTGGCCAACAACGCGGTGAGGGTCTCCGGGGCCTGCGCGCCGACCCGGCGGGACAGGCCGTTCGGGCCGGGGTTGACGTCGACCGCCACCACCCGGTCGTCGCGGTGCGCGGCGAGGGTGTGCCCGACCATCAGGGCGGTCACCGTCTGCCCGGCGCCACCGGTGCAGCCGAGGACGACCAGGGAACGGGGTTCGGCCAGCGGGATGCGCAAACGCTCGATGTCGCTGGCGGGCAGGTCCGAGCGGACCGGTGCCCCTCCCCCGGTGACGACCTTGGCCAGACGGCGCCAGCCGCGGGTACCGCCGGAGTCGGCGGCGGGTTCCTCGGCCTGCCTGGCCGACTCGGGTTCGGGCCGCTGCGAGGGCACCCCGTTGGGGGTGTCCCCCAGGCGGGCCTGCTCGCCGGTGCCGTGGTCGAGTTCCAGTTCGGGCTTGGCCGGGTCCGTGTCGGCGGACGCGGGGCCGGAACCGCGGGTCGGTTCGGGTTCCTCCCCCGGGACGGGCTGGCCGAAAAGCTGACCGATGCGCCGGGCGTTCTGCGCGACCCGGTGGAAGACCCCGTCGTGCAGGTCGTGCTCCCCCGGGGCGCCCTGGGGAGCGTCCGTCGTGCTCTCCTCGGCTTCCGGAGCGGTCGGCTCCGCAGCCGTCTGCTCCGCCCGGGCCTGTGACCCGCCCTCTCCTGCGGCCGGGGATCCCGCCGGGGCGGCCGAAGAGTCCGCCGAAGCGGCCGGGGTGGTGGAGGCGGCCCGCATCGTCCGGGACAGCCGGTCGGAACGGGCCGGGGCCTCCGGTTCGGTCTCGGCCACGGCAGGGGCCCGACGGGCGCGGAGCGCGTCCGCCTCCGCCTCGGCGAGCTCGGCCTCGGTCCTCCTGGCCGCGGCCCCGGACACAGACCCCGACTCGGAGGCGGAATCGGGTGCCGAGGCCGCGGGCTCCGGGGAAGCCGTCCCGGCCCCGTGCCCGGACGCGGGCCCGGACTCTGCAGGGGCGGGGTCCTTGCGGACCTCCGCGAAGCTCACGAGCTCACCCGTGCCGTGGTCCAGCTGCGTGGGCGGCTTGGGCCCCTCGTCCGGCTCGGCGGCGGCTCCGGCCGTGCGGCGCTCGGCCTCCGCCTCCTCCCGAACAACCCGCTCCCGGTCCTGCCGCTCCCGCGCGGCCCGCTCCCGGGCCTGCTGTTCGCGGGCCTGCCGCTCGCGCGCCTCGGCAGCGGCGCGGCGCTCCTCCCGGAGCTCGCTGACCGCGATCACCGGGTTGTCGCGGTCCCCCACCTTGGGCTGGTCCGGGTGGCGGCGCTTACCGTCGTCGAACCACTCCGAGGGGTCCCTGTGCTCGTCCGCGCGCTCCCCGGAGGGCACGGCGTCGGCGAACTTGGGCCGCGGCGGGGCCGGGGTGTCGGCCTTGATCAGATGCTGGTCGAGCACGGACATGTGCTCGGACCATTCCGGGCCGCGCTCGGCGGGGTCCTCCGGAGCGGGCTCCACCGGCACAGCCTCGTGCTCGCCGGTACCGTGGTCCAGCTGTAGCGGCGGTTTGGCGGCCCCGTCAGCCGGGACGGAGGCGGGCGCGGCCCCCGCCGACGGTTCGGTGCCCGCCCCGTCCGCTGGTTCGGTCGCGGCCTCCGGCTCGGATCCGGTCCGGCGGGCGGCTCCGAGGCCGGTCGCGGCGTGGGAGGCCTGCGGCCCGGCCTCGGACCGGCCGATCCCGGCGTCGCCCCCCTCCTCGCGCGGCCCCGGCCCGCTCTGTTCCTGGTCCTGTTCCCCGCCCGGTACGGCCTCCTCGGGCGTGCCGGAGGCCGGGGGCAGCCACGGCGCCGCGGACACCTCACCGGCCGCCGTGGGGCGTCCGGTGGCGGCGGCGTAGCGGGCGGCGTAGTCGGACAGGTCCGGGTAGTCGGTCCCTCCCCCGGAGCCCGGACGGTTCCCCTCCTCGTCGGCTCCGAGCGCCCACGGAGCGGCGTGCGGGCGCCCCTGGCGGCGGGCCTTCGCCGACCGGTCCGGGCCGGCTCCCCCGCTGTCCGGGAGGGCCTGCCCCCGGGCCCTGGTTCCGGGCTCGGGCCGGGCCGGGCGGACGCGTTCACGCACCGGGGCCGGTTCCGGGCCCGCCTCCAGGGCGGGCCCCTCCTCGTCAACGGGGCTCTCACGGCGGTCCGCGAGGTCCTTGGCCACTCTGATGCCCTGGACCCGACCGCGCAGGCGACGGGCGGCGGCGGACTCCTCGCCCGTCCCCTCCGGCGCCCGGGCCTCCGCGATCTGCTCGGCACGACGCCGCTCTTCCGCGTCCCGCGCGGGGCCGGGTGCGTCCGGGGTGACCGCGTCGGCGAGGTCGGCGCTGCTCATGGCACCCGTCTCGCTGGAGGCGTAGGCGCCCTTGGAGGTCAGTCCGAGGGGGGTGTGGCCGGAGGAGGCGCGCAGCTGGGCGAACCACTCGTCACGGTCGCGCTGCTCGTCCTCCTCGGTGACGTAGAGCGGTTCGTCGAAGCCCTCACCGGTGTCGTCGGCCCCCTCGGGCAGATCCCGTTCCGGCCCCCGGCGGCCACGGCCCCCGTCCGGGCCGCCGTCACCGGTCCGCCCGCCGTGGTGCCCGCCCCCGTCCGGGACGGAACCGTCAGCGCCGGGTTCGGCCCCCAGGCCGAAGCCGAAGTAGTTGAGGACACGGCGGCCCACCCCGGACCGGGCACGGTCCTCGTACCCGGGGGTGTCGGCGGCCAGCGCCAGGTGCCGGGACCCGTCCTGCTGCTCCGCCACGGCACCCTCCCCCCCGATCGGTGCGGTACCGGATCCGACCGGGCCGTGCCCGCCCGAAGCGGCGGCGGCAACGGACGGAACCCTCCGGGCGGAGGTGTGCTCACGGACGGGGGTGTACTCGACGGAGTCGTCGGGGCCGGGGGCCGGACGGGACACGGGCTCGGCCACGGGGGCCGGCCCGGGGGCGGGGCGGGACGCGGCGCCGACGGGCACACCGCGCAGCGGCGGCGCGGCCTCGGGGTCGGCGCGCAGACCGCTGCTCCCCGCGGCCGGGTGCTCCTCTGCGGCCAATTCCTGATCCGCGTCCTCGGAGACGGCGGCGAGCTCCCGCTCGGCGGCCTCCTCCGCCTGGACGCGACGGGCCGCACTCCGGGTCAGGGGCAGGGGCCCGGCGTCGGGGTCCCGGTGCCACACCCGGGCCGAGACCCGGGCCTCGGCGGGCTCGTACTCGGGAGCCAGGCGGGTGTAGACGCGAGCCTCGACGAGGAAGCGCGCCTGCGAGATGAGCAGCTCGGTGAGGCGTTTTCCCTCGACCACCGGCCGGGTGGCCAGCACGGTGATCACGCCCGGCGGAACGACCCACAGCACCAGGTGCCAGCCGTTGCCGAAGTCGAACGGGGCGTTGAGGATGCTCAGCAGCACCACCCACAGCGCGAACACGCCCAGGGCGACCCCGAAGGTACCCACCGGGAGCGGCATGGGCAGCCGGAAATCGTAGAGCTTGTACAGCCGCTTCTCGATACGCCAGATGTTGGTGTACGTGGGCAGATCCACGTTTCCGGCCTCCCTCGCCTATTCCGTCGATACGCCCATCGCTCGGGCGAGCGCCACGGCGATGACCTCGATGATGCCGGGGACGTAGAAGACGATCCCGATGAAGATCGCCAGGATGATGAACTGCATGAAGCGGGTGATCTCCCTGGTGAACAGGAAGAAGATCGCCACGATGGACACGATGACGAGGAAGAGCGGTCCGAAGAAGCCGCGTAGGAAGTCCGCGAGTCCACCGGTGTCGGGGGCGTTCTCCGCGGGGGTGGTCCCGTTCGCGAGGGAGGTCGGGTCGGCGCTGCCGAGGGCCGTCATGGTGTCGGCCGCGGCGGACAACAGGGGGAGCATGTCAGGCGCCTTCCTCCGCTGTCGGTGCTGGTGTGCACATGGTTTCTCTCGTCTCCTTGCCTACGGGCCCCGTCACCGTCCGGTCACTCGCCGAACGAGTGCGGGGCGCCCTGGATGTCACGCACGTACCACTCGTTGCCGGAGTCGACGATCGTGACCAGGTAGTTCTGCACCACCTGCCCGGTCTCGTCCGCGCTGTCGCCGGAGTCGGCGGAGGGCAGGGACCAGACCACGGTGGTCGCCACCTGTCGTACGTCATCATCCCCGGTCGAGGACTGGGATGGCACCGTCAGATCGGACAGTTCGTGAAATTCCAGACTGTTCGCCGGAAGCGGGGCGATCGCGGCACCCGGTTCCACGTAGCGGTCGAGGTGACCGGGCTCCTGCGCGTAGGCCTCGAAGAAGCCGGGGAGCACCTCCCAGAGCTGGTCGGCGACCTGCGGGTCCTCCTCGAACGAGGAGCCCGCGGGCAGCTCGGCCAGACCGGGCTCGGCGAGCAGGGCGGGGCGGCCGGAGAGGACCAGGGAGTCGCCGTCGCTGTAGACCGGCACCTGGAGGCTCATGGTTTCGCCGTTGACGTCGGCGCGGACGACCACGAGGGCGTTGTACTCGTCGCTGACGTCGACGGCGACCACGGTCAGGCTGTCCCCGGTGAGGCTGTCCGCGGGGACGTTGAGCCCGCCCGCCTCGCCCTCGGGGACGAAGGCGGCCAGGGCGGCCTGCCGGGCTTCGGGGTCGGAGGTGTCGAGGTAGGTCTCGGCGAAGCGCAGCGCGAAGGCGGCCGCGGCGGTCTCGGGGAAGTCGACCGTTTCGGCGGTCTCGGGTTCGGCCGCCGAGGTGGGGAGGGAGAAACCGTTGCGGATGGGGAACCAGATGCCGTTGAAGATGACGACGATGACGAACGCCCACAGCAGGACGCGCCCCACACCGACCCACCAGCGCCCGCCCGCGCCGGCGCGCGGCCTGCGGGGAGGCGGAGCGTCGAGCTCGCGGTCGGTGTCGTCCGCCCGGTCACGCACCGCGGTGTCGCGCCGCGACGTCTTGGCCATCCCCGCCTCCTCCACACAGTGACGCGCCGGCTGGCACGCCGACGCCCGAACATCATCGCGCCGTCGCCGACGCTTCCGCCATGCCCTTGTCTACCCCATCCCTATAGTGAGGCATTGTGCGGGTTGGGAGCCGCCAGGGCGAGTCCGCGTTTCCCTGTCGGGTGCCCATTGTCCCGCAGGGCGGAACTTCGCAAAAAGCGCAGAATACGGCAATGCACCACTGAACTCACCCTATGGTTGTGCACGTCAGCGTATTTCTGGCCAGACCGTAAAGGGATTGGTCACTGGCCGGAGAGCAAGATCTGTCCCCGGAGGACAGGAAACCGTTGACCGGTTGTAACCGGGATCTCCCCGGAAGTATCCGCCACCGCGGTCGGCCGACGGCCGAACCGCTAACGTGGGGACATGACCGCGCTGCCCGAACGGATGCGTCCGCCCCGGGAGGAAGGCTGGTTCGCGGAGGACCTGGACCACCTCCCGGAGGCCCCCGGCACACCGAGCTCATCGACGGAGCACTCGTCTTCGTGACGTCCCCCCAGCGCTCCCGGCACGGCCGCCTGGTCACCGGACTGACCACCGCACTGACGGACCGGGCTTTCCGGGGCGTCGGGACCGAACGGGAGATGACGGTCCGGCTCGACGCACGCAACCGGCCCGAACCCGACCTCCTGGCCACCAGCGCCCCCTACGACCCCGATCGCACGTGGTACGCCCCCGAGGACGTCCTGCTGGTCGTCGAGGTCGTCTCACCCGAGTCCGCCCACCGGGACCGGACGGTCAAGCTCCGCAAGTACGCGGAGGCCGGGATCCCCCACTACTGGTGCGTCGAGGAGGAGAACGGGGTCCCGGTCGCCCACGTCCACGAACTCGACGGTCCCACGGGCGCCTACGCCGCGGCGGGTATCTTCCGGGGCGCGCTCCAACGGCCCCTGCCCTTCGACCTGGACCTGGACCTGGCCGGGTTCCTGCCCCGACGCCGGGCCTGACCGGCGGTTCAGCAGCGGGACCGGGCTGCGGGCACGACGGTGCCGCGGCGTAGGGTTCCCGGCATGGCACAACGACTCCCCCTGCTCACTCCGCGCGTGCGCGACGCCGCCGTGGACCACCACGGGACGGTGGGCTCCGAGCACCGCTCCGCCCCGTGCCGCACCGTCCTCCCCGGCGGTGCCGGAAACACGGAGCAGGGCGCAGGAAGGCCGGTGACGAGACCGTGAGCGGTAGGAACGGATCCGTCCGGCGCAAGGTGGGCAGGGCGCACCCGGCCCGGCGGATGGAGCGGGTGTTCGGGTACGGCGCTCTGGCGGGGCTGGGGCTGTTGCTGCTGAGCATCCCGATCGGCATCGTGACCAACCTGGTCACCGGCGAACTCGAAAGCCCGGTGTTCCTGGTGCCGCTCGGCCTGGGCACCGTACTTGCCTGCGTGGGCTGGGTCATGTGGGGCTCGTGGTCGGCGACGCTGGACCGGTACACCGAACCCCTGAGCACCACGGCGAAGCTCACCCTCGCCGGTACCACCGCGATCATCCTGAGCGTGCTGCTCCTCTTCGGCGCCGGAATCCCCGTGGTCATGTACGGCGATACCGAACCTCCGCCGGGGTGGGTGATCCCCACCGTGGTCGGCATCGGCGGCGCGGGGGTACTCCTGTTCACCGCCACCCTCGTCGGCTCGGCCGTCTACGGAGGCATCGCGCTGGGCGGGCCGCGCTGGTGGTGGGTGGGGGTTCTCCTGTCAGTCGGCATCGCGGCGACCAGCGTCGGCTGGGCGGTCGGGCAGGCACCGACCACCGTGCTGGGCGTGGTCTGCCTGGTCGGGTCGGTCGTCGGCTACCGCCGGGCGCTGAAGTCCGGTCTCAGGCAGGGCAGGCCGGACGCCGTGGAGGCGGACGGCCACCGCAGGGGGCGCGGCCGATGACCCCGGACGGGACACTGCGAGGGGCGGCCCGAACCGGTCGGGCCGCCCCTCGTGAACGGTTTGGGGCATACGTCACCCCCTCTCAATTCCAGACCCTGGTGCGGTGACCGCAGGGCTTCACCGGGCTCGTCCCCCCTGGCTCGCCCCGGCAACATTTCAGGTCATCCCATTAGACTGACCTCATGGCGAAGCACCCGATCACCCGACTCGACGCATTCGCGTTCGGCCCCTTCCGCGATATCAGTGTGGATCTCGCTCCCGGATTGAACGTGATCGTCGGTGACAACGCGACGGGGAAGTCGCAACTGCTCAAACTTCTTTATACCGGCACGAAGTCACTGCACGAAGCCGAAGTACTGACGAAGAAGGAACTCAGTTCAGCGATCGCGTCGAAGCTGGTCGGCACCTTCCGCCCCGAGAGCCTGGGGCGACTCTGCCGCCGTGTCCAGGGGACCGGAAGAACGAACGTCAGCATGAAGTACTCGGGGATCCGTGAACCGCTCAGCTTTTCCTTCTCCTCGAAGGCGACGCGCGAGGTGGTCATGAACCAGGTGCCGCATCGGCCGTTGGAAGACGAACCGGTCTTCCTTCCCTCTCACGAGCTGCTCTCGCTCGCCGCCACATTCGTCGCCCTGTACAACACCAGGGAGACTCCGTTCGAAGAGACGTGGAGGGACACCGCGGAACTCCTGCAGCGACCGGCCCTCCTCGGACCCAAGGGAAAACGCGCCAACACGATCCTCAAACCGTTCTCCGATCTCCTCCAGGGCGGAACCGTCTTCGAGAGGGACGGGCGGTTCTTCCTCAAGCAACCCGGTATCGGGAATCTGGAGGCCCCCCTCCTGGCGGAAGGGCATCGGAAACTCGCCATGATCGTCAGGCTCATCGCCTCCGGGGTTCTCCTGGAGGGGGGATACCTGTTCTGGGACGAGCCCGAGGCCAACCTCAACCCCAGGTCGCAGAGGGCGGTGGCGCACGCTCTGATCCATTTGGCCTCGCAGGGCTCCCAGATCTTCGTCGCGACCCACAGCATGTTCCTCCTACGCGAACTACAGATGTCCTCCGGCGACGTCGCCCCCCGCTACATCGGACTGGAACGGCGCCGAAGCGACAACGAGAACGTGGCCGCCGCCGAAGTGACGGCACAGGCGAGTGACGATCTCGACGAACTCGATTTCATCGCCGCCCTCGAAGCAGAGGCCGAGCAGTCCGATCGCTACCTCGCCTGGTGACCCGACATGCCCACCCGTGAAATATGCGTGGACGGGACCTACTTCACGTTCCCGGACGGCTGGCAGGTCGACATGTTCGACGAGTGGCCGCAGTTTCGCAAGGCGGCAGGAGCGCTGAGCCTCAAAGGCTGCGACGTCATAGCCCTCAACAGCGATGAACTGTGGATCATCGAGGTGAAGGACTACACCTACGCAAATGCGGAGCAGCCGCCGGACCTCGCCAGAACGGTGGCTCTGAAAGCGGCCGGAACGATGGCG
Source organism: Nocardiopsis terrae (assembly GCF_014651695.1). GTDB lineage: Bacteria > Actinomycetota > Actinomycetes > Streptosporangiales > Streptosporangiaceae > Nocardiopsis > Nocardiopsis terrae. Next base: position 161,500 of record NZ_BMXJ01000007.1, on the reverse strand, counting down.
TTGCTCTACTCCCTCGCCCGAACGAACGCGGACAGCAGGGCCAAGGAGTTTGCGATCAGGTGCGCATCGAGCACACGGATCCATCTCGCGCTACACATCGACGTGAAGGACGGGGGACGGCGGCAGAGGCAGATCAAACCGGTGCTTCCACCAATCCTGACCAAGCTCCGGCATTACCAGAAGGCGCTCGGACTGCACAAAGCACACGTCACCTCGACGCTCGCACCGAGCGCCTCCACACCGTGGACCGCCCGGCGGGACCCCGCGACACGTGCCGTTCACGCGGACCGCTGAGGTCTCCGGGCGCGATCGTTACGGCGCGCGAGGGGCGGCCCGAACCGGTCGGGCCGCCCCTCGTGAACGTTCGGGTCAGACGTTGAAGCGGAACTCCACCACGTCGCCGTCGGCCATCACGTAGTCCTTGCCCTCGATTCGGACCTTGCCCGCGGAGCGGGCGGACTGCATGTCCCCGGCCTCGACCAGGTCGTCGTAGGAGACCACCTCGGCCTTGATGAAGCCGCGCTGGAAGTCGGTGTGGATGACGCCGGCCGCCTCGGGGGCCGTGTCGCCCTGCTTGATCGTCCAGGCACGGGCCTCCTTGGGCCCGGCGGTCAGGTAGGTCTGCAGGCCCAGGGTGGAGAAGCCGACCCGGGCCAGCTGGGCCAGGCCGGACTCGGTCTGGCCGAGGGACTCCAGCAGCTCCTGGGCCTCGTCCTCCTCCAGCTCGGCCAGCTCCGCCTCGATCTTGGCGTCGAGGAAGATCGCCTCGGCCGGGGAGACCAGCTCCTGGAGCTTGGTGCGCAGGGCCTCGTCGGCGAGCTCGTCGCTGTCGAGGTTGAACACGTAGATGAACGGCTTGACGGTGAGCAGGCTCAGCTCACGCAGCCGGTCCAGGTCGATGTCCTTGGCCTGCGAGAGCGACACGCCCTCGTCGAGGACCTCCTGGGCGCTCCTGGCCGCCTTGAGAAGCTCCTGGGCGTTCTTGTCCTTGGCGTTGCGCTTGGCGTCCTTCTCCAGGCGCGGAACGGCCTTCTCCAGGGTCTGGAGGTCGGCGAGGATCAGCTCGGTGTTGATGGTCTCGATGTCGCGGGAGGGCTCGACGTCGCCGTCGACGTGTGTGACGTCGGCGTCCTCGAAGGCCCGGATGACCTGGCAGATGGCGTCGCTCTCGCGGATGTTGGCGAGGAACTTGTTGCCCAGGCCCTCACCGGTGGAGGCGCCGCGCACGATGCCCGCGATGTCGACGAAGTCCACCGTCGCCGGCAGGATCTTCGCCGAGCCGAAGATCTCGGCCAGCTTCGCGAGCCGGGCATCGGGCACGCCCACGACTCCGACATTGGGCTCGATGGTCGCGAACGGGTAGTTCGCGGCCAGAGCGTCGTTCTTGGTCAGCGCGTTGAAGAGGGTGGACTTGCCAACGTTGGGCAGGCCGACGATCCCGATAGACAGACTCACAAGGTCAGAGTCTATGCGGACCGAGGGGGCGGCCGGTCCGTCCCCGTCGGAGGGCAGACGCGGGCACGAGAACCCAGTCGGCGAAACCCAACCGCCCAAACCCAATCACCGAAACACAGTGCACTCATGACACTACCCAGAGTAGGTTCGGTGTGCGGCCGGGCTCCAGGGGCGGGAACCGGGCACACACCTCCGGGCCACAGGAGCGCGCCCGAGGAGCGACGGAGCGTTCGCCGCCCCGGCAGCAGCCACCACGGCACCGTTCCTTTGGGGGGAAGACACTGTGGTCCAAGACCAGCTGCGCGCGTTCGTGCACCGATACCCGATCGTGCGCTTCGCCACCCGGCAGATCCGCGTCCACCTGCCCAGACGGTTCGGCGGCCTGGACCCGTCCAGGGTCCCGCCGTGGAACCGCCGCTTCTGCCTGGACCTGCCCCGCCCCGCGGACGACCGGCGCAGGGTCGGCCCGGACACACTCACCCTCCAACTGCCCGGAGACCTGACGGTTCCCCGGCGGCTGGCCGCCTCGGGCCTGTCCAGACACGAACCCGGCAGCCTCGCCAGCTTCATGGCGATCCTCGACCACACCCGTCCCGGCGCGGTCCTGGACATCGGTGCGGGCGTGGGGGTGTACTCGATGCTGGCGGCCGCGCGCTCCCGCTGCCCCGTCTTCGCCTTCGAGCCCACCCCGGAGCTGGCCTCCGCCGCACGGTCCGTCTCAGCCTCCGCCGACCTGGGCTTCAGCGTCGTGGACCTGGCCCTGAGCAACCACAACGGCACCGGACACCTGCGCCGGGCCCTGCACAACGACATGTGCAACCGGCTCGTACGCACCGCCCGGCTGGGGTTCGCGCACATCACCGTGCGCACGGCCACCCTGTCGCGCTGGAACGAGACCGCCGCCACCTACCCGACCGTGGTGAAGATCGACACCGCCGGAACCGAACCGGACGTGGTCGCCGGGGGTCTGGAGGTCCTGCGGCGCTACCGCCCCTGGGTGATGACCAAGGTGCGTCCCGACCGGGGGGTGGAGGAACGCCTGATGGCCCTCCTCGACCCGCTGGAGTACCGGTGGTTCCCGATCAGCGGCGCCCCGCCCTACGAGGCCCGCACCGAGATCTCCGGCAGGGCCTCCCCCGCCTGGGAGCGGATGTGGATGCTCGCGCCGGAGGAACCGTCGAGCGGGTTCTGGGATTCGGTCACCGTGTGGCGTGAGGCCCTGAAGAAGTGTCGGAGCGGACCCGCCTGACACACGGAGTTCGGCGTGCCCGCCCGGCCCGCTCGTGTCCGGGACCGGCTCAGATCCAGCCGTCCAGAGCGGTGAGCAGCCCCGGGAGGTCGTCACGGTGGATGCAGTGCCCGGCCCCCTCCACCGTGCGGACGGTGAAGCCGCGGTCGGCCAGGGCGCGGGCGCCCTCGGGCCCGACCGGCGAGCCCACCCCCGCGATCACCGCGAGCGAGGGCACCTCGGCGGTCTTGGGGAAGTTGTCCGTCCCGGCGACGTGTTCGGCGACCCAGGTGTGGAAGTCCGGGTCGGCGGCGGCGAAACCCGCCAACTCGATCCGTACGTCCTCGTCGCTCCACAACGGGTGGAGTTCGCGTACCCGGGCGGCGTCGGCGGTGGCGTACACCCGGCGCATGCGTTCCCCGGTCCCGTCGGGCAGGGGTGGGACGCGAAAGGCCGGGTCCACGTAGACGGCCCGGGCCGGGCGCAGGTGCTCCAGCGCCAGGGACACGGCCACGCAGCCGATGGAGTGGCCCATGACCAGGTCGGCTCCGGCGGGCAGCGTGTCGACGAGGTCCTGGCGGAGCGCCTCCGTCGAGTACTCGCCGCGCGGGCTGTCTCCGTGCCCGCGCAGGTCCACGCCGACGACCCGGTAGCCGCGGCGGACGAGTTCGTCCTCCACGGCGTGCCAGGTGCGGTGCAGGGCCGACCCGCCGTGCACGAGGAGGGCGGTGCGGTCTCCGTCTCCGCTGGTATGGGTGGCGAGGCGCATGTGGGGCCTTTCTCCGGGGGCCGCGGGTGTCACGGGGGTTCCGGAAAGCGTGAGTCCTCGGCTCCACCCCGACAACCCCCGCTGGTGGCCGGTTCCGGTCAGGGGACGGGTGCCGACGGGCCCGCCCCGGCCCGCGGCCTCCGCGCCGCCCCCGCCGTCCGGGGTCCTGCGCGTTGACGACACGGGGCGCCCGTGGATTGAGAACATGGCGCCATGGACGCCCTCGCACTCGTACTCACGCTCCTCATCGGCCTGGCGGTCGGTGCCGCCCTCGGATGGACGCTCGCCCGCGGCCGCGGCGCCGAGGCCCGAGCGGACGCCCGAGCGGCCCAGGAGCGCGCCGTCTACGTGGAGGAACAGCTCGCGGACCGGTTCCGGGCGCTGTCCGCGCAGGCCCTGGACCAGACCAACCAGCGTTTCCTCGAACTCGCCGAGGGGCGGCTCCGGGCCGTGAGCGCCGAGGCCGGGAGCGACCTGGACGAGCGTCGGCGTGCCGTGGAGCGGATGGTGGAACCGTTGACAGCGACCCTGAACCGGGTGGAGACGCAGCTGAGGGAGGTCGACGCCGGGCGGGCCGCCGCGCACGCGGAGCTGGCCAAGCAGGTCGAGTCCGTGCGTGAGGGTTCGGATCGCCTGCGGGACCAGACGCAGTCGCTGGTGACGGCGCTGCGCAGGCCGGAGGCGCGCGGCCGGTGGGGTGAGCTGCAGTTGCGCCGGGTGGCGGAGCTGGCCGGGATGGTCGCGCACTGCGACTTCGAGGAGCAGGCGGTGTCCGGGTCGCAGCGACCGGACATGGTGGTGCGATTGGCGGGCGGCAAGAACGTCGTCGTGGACTCCAAGGTGCCGTTGGCCGCTTACCTGGACGCGGTCGGGGCCGGGGAGGGGCCGGGGACGCGGGACAGGCTGCGGGCGCACGCCAGGCACGTGCGCACCCACGTGGACCAGCTGGCTGCCAAGTCGTACTGGGCGGCCTTCACCCCCGCGCCCGAGTTCGTGGTGCTGTTCATCCCCGGTGAGGCCTTCCTGGCTCCGGCGCTGGAGTACGACCCGGAGCTGCTGGAGTACGCGATGGGGCGGCGGGTGCACATCGCGACACCGACCACGCTGATCTCGCTCCTACGGACGGCGCAGTACGCGTGGCAGCAGGAGGCATTGAGCGAGAACGCCCGCGAGGTGTTCGACCTGGGAAAACAGCTGCACGCGCGGTTGTCGAAGCTGGGCGGGCACGTGGAGGTGCTGGGCCGGGCGCTGAACCGGACGGTGGGCGCCTACAACCAGACCGTGGGGTCGCTGGAGAGCCGGGTGCTGGTGACCGCGCGCAAGTTCGGGGAGCTGGGTCTGGTCGAGGGCGATCTGGGGCGGCCCTCGGGTGTGGAGGAGCGTCCGCGTACGGTGACGGCACCGGAGTTCACCGAACCCGCGTCGGTCGAATCGGATATGTCGGAACTCGGAATCACGGGCACCGCCGGTTTCGACGGTATTCGGCATGGGGGTAACGGCCACAACGGTTCGACCCAAAAGGAACACGGCGAGAGCCTTCACGGAGAGTGACTTAACGGTCAACCGTCCGGAACCGGCCAGAACCAGCCGGGGAGATCCCGGCGTCCAAGGGGTGGAAGCCGCGTTCACCCCGGAAGGGGCAAGTGGCCGAAATGACGACACGATCCCAGGAAAGACCCCCGAACATTCACGAGAAGTGACACACTAAACACTGTGAGTAACAAACTTGGGAGGCGCACGACCATGCCCCCGCGCAAGACGGACGGTCCGGAGCCCGGACAGGCCCCGTACTTCGTGCGGTCCAGCGGTCGCAGCCGGGAGGCACCCAGCGCGGACGGGACGGCACGCAGGCAACCGAAAACGGCCCCGGCCGCTCCCCGGCGCCCGCCCCGGCTGACCGGGCGCGGCGGGGTGCTGCTGATCGTCGTGTTCAGCTTCGCCGGAACCATGATCGCCCACCTGGCCTCCGTCACCACCGCCCCGGGCCTGGCCTTCACCATCGCCTGCCTGGTCACCGCGTCCCTCGTCCGGCCCGGCGACCTGCTGTCGCTGTCGGTGAGCCCGCCGATCGCCTACTTCGCCGCCGTGGTCGCCGCCGAGAGCCTGCTGGCCCTGGGCAACGAGGGCTTCGCCCGTGTGCTCATCCTGGGCCTGGCCTCCCGACTGGCCGAGGTCGCGCCGTGGCTGTTCCTGGGCACGGCGCTGGTCCTGGTCATCGCGGTCTTCCGCGGGCTGCCCGGCAACCTGCGCACCCTCGGCGACGAGCTCAACGGCCGCGAATAGCCCCGGCAGCGCTCCGGGGCCGAAGTCGGGCCGCCGGGGTCAGAAGGGCGCGTCGGCGTCCTTGGGCTCATCGCCCCGCCGCTCGTCCATGGCTGCGGCCAGCTTGGCGCGAGCGCCCTCCAGCCAGCGCTCACAGATCCGGGCCAGTTCCTCGCCGCGCTCCCACAGCGCCAGGGACTCCTGGAGGGTGAGACCGCCCGACTCCAGCTTGCGGACGACGTTGTTCAACTCCTCCCGGCTCTCCTCGTAGCTCAGTTCCGGGGCCTCACTCGTGTCGGCCATACCTACTCCCCCTCGGGCTGTGCGGTGTCGGTCTCGGGGCCGGTGTCCTCGGCGGTGCCCGTCCTCTTCGAGGCACCGGTCCTCTCGGCGGTGCCGGCCTTCTTCGCGGTACCGGCCTTCCTGGCAGAGCCGGCGGCCTTGCCGGTACCGGCCTTCTTCGCAGTACCGCCCCTCTTCGCGGTACCGCCCTTCCCTGCGGCACCGGTCCTCCCGGGTGCGGCGGACCCGCGCGGTCCGGCCTTCTCCGCCGGTGCGGGCTCCACGGTCGCCCCGACCGCCGCGGTCTCCTCCTCGCTGTCCACGGAATCGACCGTGGCCCTGAGACCGTCCTCCGCGAAGCGCAGTCGCAGAACCTCTCCCACCGCGGGCTCGGTCGCCGAACGGACCACCGAGCCGTCCTCGCGCTGCACGATGGCGTAACCGCGCGCCAGGGTGGTGGCCGGGGACAGGGCGTGCAGCCGGGCCTCGGTGTGGCCGAGCCCGTCGGCGGCGCGGTCCAGCGAGACGGTCAGGCTCCGCCGGGCCCGGTCGCGCAGCTCCAGGACCTGCTCGGTGAGCCGCTCCGTCTCCCGGACCGGGTCGGCCAGGACCGGGCGGGCCCGGATACCCGACAGCCAGGTGAGCTCCCGGTCGAGCCCGCCGCCGATGACCCTGCGGCCGCGGTCACGGAGCTGACGGATGATCTCCAACTGCTCGCCCACGTCGGGGACGGTGCGCTTGGCGGCGTCGGTGGGGGTGGAGGCCCGCACGTCCGCCACGTGGTCCAGCAGGGGTGCGTCCTGCTCGTGACCGATCGCGCTGACCACCGGGGTGGCCGCGGCGGCGACGGCGCGGACCAGGGCCTCGTCGGAGAAGGGCAGCAGGTCCTCCATGGAACCCCCGCCCCGGGCGATGACGATGACGTCGACCTCGGGGCGCGAGTCCAGTTCGTGCAGTGCCTCGATCACCTCACGGGTGGCACGCTCACCCTGGACCGCCACCTGGCGCACCTCGAAGCGCACGGCGGGCCACCGGCGGCGGCTGTTCTCCAGCACGTCGCGTTCGGCTGCCGAGTCACGGCCGCAGACCAGGCCGACGGTGTTGGGCAGGAACGGCAGCGGGCGCTTGCGGGCCGGGTCGAACACGCCCTCGGCGGTCAGGGTGCGCCGCAGCTGTTCCAGACGGGCCAGGAGTTCACCGATACCGACGTGCCGGATCTCCCTGGCCCTCAGCGAGAAGGTGCCCTTGAGCTGGTAGAAGTCGGGCTTGGCGTGCATGACCACGCGGTCTCCGGGACCCGGGGCCGGTTCCTGCCTGCGTAGGACGGAGGTCTCGCAGATCACCCGGATGGAGGCGTTGGCGACCGGGTCGCGCAGGGTCAGGTAGGACATGCGGCCGCGCGAGTTCAGTTCGGCGATCTGGCCCTCGACCCAGATGGCGCCCAGCCGGTCGATCCAACCGCCGACCGCTTGGAGTACGACCCTGACCGGTTGCGGTGACTCCGCGGAACTCTCCATGCCCATGGCTCCAGAGCCTAGGCCAGGGTGGTGACAGTTCCGGGCAGGAGAGGCTCCACGGAGCACGCCGCGGCGCGCTCAGGCCTCGGCCTCGAGCTTGGCGATGCGGTTGTCGTACATCTTCACGAACTCGGGGCGGCTCTGGTGCGCGACCTCGTAGGAACGCAGGTCGCGGACCTGCTCGATGGTGAGCTTGCGCAGGCGGGCACGGACGGAGGGCAGGGTGAGCTCGTCGTAGGTGGGCACGGCCAGGTCCTCGGCGGCGGGGGAGGCCCCCTTGCGGACCTTCTCCAGGACCTCGTCGCTGGCGACCCTGGTGTGCGCCTCGGCGGCCTCGATCTCCTCGGCCAGCGCGGAACCGTCCTCGGGAACGTCGGCGGTGGCCGGGGCGGAGGGGCCTTCCCTGCGCTCCTCGACCAGCTTGGCGGCCTCGGCGGCGGTGGACCCGGCCTCCTCGGCTCCGTCTCCGGACCGCGACCCGTCGGACTGCGCGGTCCCGTCGGGGGCGGCCTCGGGCTGCTCGGCTCCGGCAGCAGCGGTCTCGGACTGCTCGGGCTCGGCGGGAGCCTCCTTCTTCTCCTCCTCCTTCTCCACGGGGGTTCCGGTCTTCTCCGAAGGAGCCTCAGCGGCGGTCTCGGCGGCAGCGGCCGGGGCCTCGGTGCTGTCCACCGTCTCCGCGGTCTCCGCCGTGGGGGTCTCGTCCTTCTTGTCCTGCACGGTCGTGACGACCGGGTCCTTGCGCCCGAAGACGCCCTTGAAAAGGGAGGTCAGCTTCGTGACGATGGTCGGGTTCGACATAGGACGGGGGCTCCTGATGCTCTCGGCGTTGGGCCGGCGGCGCGCGTCCAGCAAACCAGGCAAGGCCGAGTTGAGGGCGAACCGCCTCATAACAGATGCGATGGTGAACCAGGATAGAGGAGGGATTACCAGTATGAGCGGGTGGGAAGTGAACGATTTCGCCACTTCGCAGCCCGGTCGGGAGCATTCCGTTGCCCTGTCGTCACCTGTCCGTGGCCTCGCCGATAGGTGAACCCCGACCGGTGTGCTATCCCACACCCGGACGCACAACCCGAGATCACACCTAGGATGTGTCCCATGAGTGCGATGACGACTGCCACGAACCAACGCCGTGTGCTACTCGCCAACCCCCGGGGTTACTGCGCCGGTGTCGACCGGGCGGTCATCACCGTCGAGAAGGCCCTGGAGCAGTACGGCGCCCCGATCTACGTGCGCAAGCAGATCGTGCACAACACCCATGTCGTACGCACCCTGGAGGAACGCGGCGCGATCTTCGTCGAGGAGACCGAGGAGGTGCCCGAGGGCGCCATCGTCGTCTTCTCCGCCCACGGCGTCTCGCCGGCCGTCCACGAACAGGCCGAGCGGCGCCAGCTCAAGACCATCGACGCCACCTGCCCGCTGGTCACCAAGGTGCACAAGGAAGCCCAGCGCTTCGCCGGTCAGGACCGCGACATCATCCTCATCGGCCACAACGGCCACGAGGAGGTCGAGGGCACCAGCGGCCACGCCCCCGAGCACATCCAGATCGTGGAGAGCCCGGAGGAGGTCGACAAGGTCGAGGTCCGCGACCCGGACAACGTCTCCTGGCTGTCCCAGACCACCCTGTCGGTGGACGAGACCACCCAGACCGTGGACGCGCTCCGGAAGAAGTTCCCGAACCTGCTCGCGCCGCCCAGCGACGACATCTGCTACGCCACCTCCAACCGCCAGGAGGCCGTCAAGGCGATGGCGCCCGAGTGCGAGCTCGTGATCGTGGTCGGCTCCGACAACTCCTCGAACTCCGTGCGGCTGGTCGAGGTGGCCCTGGACGCCGGGGCGGACGCCTCGTACCTGATCGACAACGCCTCCCTGATGGAGGAGGCGTGGCTGGAGGGCGTCACCACGGTGGGTGTGACCAGCGGTGCCTCGGTGCCCGACATCCTGGTCCGGGAGCTGCTGGACAAGCTGGCCGGCTACGGCTTCGGCTCGGTCAGCCCGGTGACCACCGCCGACGAGACCCTCACCTTCTCGCTGCCCAAGGAGCTGCGCCGCGACCTGCGCGCGGAGTAGGTCCGGGAGGCGAACGATGACGGGCCCCGGAGGGCCGCCCCTTTCGGGGGGCGCCTCCGGGGCCCTGACGTGTGTAGGGTGCCCGGGAACCCCGGACCGCCGGATGCCCGAGGGCGGTTCCTCAGGAGTCGGTGTCCTCCGGGTCGCCCTCACCGGCAGCGCCGTCCCCGTTCCCGGAGCCCTCGTCGCTCCCGGAGCCCTCGTCCGAACCCGCTCCGGCCCCCTCGCCTCCGTCGGCCTCCTCGGCCTCCCGGGCCGGGAAGGTCTCCAGGTGCTCGGCCAGGACGGCGAACTCGTCGACGGAGGTGCTGCCGGAGATCACCAGGGTCCGGTCCTCCTCGCGCAGCACCAGGGCTCCCCAGTCCTCGGACTCCAGGTGCTCCCACTCCTGGCCGCCGACCATGACGGTGCCGACCGGCTCGGCGTCCTTGACCTGGTCCTCCACCACGTCGTCAGGGTCCCTGTCGCTCTGGGTCAGCCTGGCGTGGCTGTCCTGCGGGGTGGCGAACCCGACGGTCCACTCGACCGGGCCGGTCAGGTCCAGGGTGGAACTGGTGGGCGTCCATCCCTCCGGGAGATCCTCGGAGGGCGCCGTCACCGGGTAGTCGGCGGCGTCCCGGAGCACCTCGATGTCCGGGCGGTACTCCACGGTGGGGATGTGTTCACCCGATCGGGTGGAGACCACGAACACCATCACCAGCAGGATCGCGACGACGACCCCGAGGGAGATGGCGTAGTTCTTGAAGGTGGCGTTGGCCCGGCTGTATGCACTCATGACAGTGTCCAGCTTGCCCCAGGCCCCGGCCCGCTTCGACCTGGGGGGCGGTTAGGGCACGTGAGCTGGGCCCCGCCCCCGCGGCGGGCCCGGGGCGCGAACCCGCCGGGCTCAGTCCCGGAGGCGGTTGCGGGGCTCGAGTTCGGTGAGCAGACCGGTGATCTCGTCGGCCAGCCGGTGGGCGTCGGCGTCGTCGCGGCGGACGACCTCGGCGACGGCGAGGAGCATGGAACCGCTCACCACGATCAGCAGCGCCTCGTCCACGGGCTCGTCCGCCTTGCGGAACAGGGCCACGTTGCGGTCGGTCCACTGGGTGAGCCGGGACCGCAGCTGGTAGTCGAACCCGGGCGGTCCGTCCCCGCTGAAGAACAGCCGGGCGGTCTCCCGCTCCTCGATGCAGCCGAGGAGGTAGGCGTGCGCCGCGATGTTCATCAGCCGTGTGGGATCACTCTCACCACTGGCCCGTGCCTCGCGGACCGCCTGGTGCGTGCGCTCCTGCTGCCGCTGCTGGAACTCCTCGTACAGGGCGATGTACAGATCCGCCTTGCCGGTGAAGTGGTGGTAGAGGCTGCCGACACTGGCCCCCGCGACCGAGACGACCTCACTCACACCGGCCTTCGCGAAGCCCACGGTGCGGAACACCTGGGCCGCGGCCTTCAGCAGGGCACTGCGGGTGGCCGCGCCCCGCGGCGAGACCCGCGCGGGCTTGTCCGTCTTGTCCACTGTCACGCCCTCACTCCTGTCCGGGTCCCCGCCAGCGTAGACCGTAACGCCCCCGCAGCGGTCGCCCTCCCCCACCGGGCCCGTGACGACCGGGGCTCACCTCGGGTGACTACCCTAAGAGGTGAACTCCACCCTGTTCCCGACGGAAGGTGTCACGTCCATGTCGCAGCCCAGTGGTCAGCCCGCGCAGCCCCCGGCGCCCGACCGCAACCTCGCGCTGGAACTGGTCCGCGTCACCGAGACCGCCGCGCTCGCCGCGGCCCGCTGGGTCGGCAAGGGTGACAAGCTCGGCGCCGACGGCGCCGCGGTGCGGGGCATGCGCCACATGATCAGCACCGTGTCGATGAACGGCACCGTGGTGATCGGCGAGGGCGAGAAGGACAACGCCCCCATGCTCTACAACGGCGAGCGCGTCGGCGACGGCGGCGGCCACGAGTGGGACGTGGCGGTCGACCCGATCGACGGCACCACCCTCACCGCCATGGGTATGCCCAACGCCATCGCCGTGATCGCGATGAGCCCGCGCAACACCATGTTCGACCCGTCCGCGGTGTTCTACATGGAGAAGCTGGCCACCGGCCCCGAGGCCGCCGACGTGGTGGACATCGCCGCATCGCCCGCGGACAACATCCGCGCCGTGGCCCGCGCCAAGGGCAAGTCTCCGCAGGACGTCACGGTCGTGATCCTGGACCGTCCGCGGCACAAGCAGATCGTGCAGGACGTGCGCGACGCGGGGGCCCGGATCAAGTTCATCAGCGACGGCGACGTGGCCGGCGCCATCATGGCCGCCCGTCCCGGCACCGGTGTCGACCTGATGCTGGGCATCGGCGGCACGCCCGAGGGCATCATCACGGCGTGCGCGATGAAGTGCCTGGGCGGGGTCATCCAGGGCCGTCTGTGGCCCAAGGACGACGAGGAGCGGCAGAAGGCGGTCGAGGCGGGCCACGACCTGAACCGTGTGCTGTACACCGACGACCTCGTGTCCTCCGACGACGTGTTCTTCGCCGCGACCGGTATCACCGAGGGCGAGCTGGTCGGCGGGGTCCGGTACGAGTCCACCGGCGCGACCACCGACTCGCTGGTCATGCGCGGCCGCAGCGGCACCGTGCGCCAGGTCCGGAGCGAGCACCGCCTGACCAAGCTCTCCGCCTACAGCGGCGTCGACCTCACCTCCGCCCCGGAGTAGAACCCCCTCCCCCGCGCGGCCCGCATCCGGTGCCCGGAACCCACGGCGCCCCGCCGACACGGCGGGGCGCCGTGGCACGCGGAGCCGGAACCGTCGCCGTGTGTGCGAACCACCCGGGTCACCACGGCATCAGACCCATCACTGGCCCCGCGGCCGCGCCTGTCCCGTGAACACCCTCGTCGGAGGTCCGATGTCCTATCCAGATCCCCAGCAGCAGCCCCAGTGGCAGCCGCCGCAGCAGCCTGGGCAGCCCGGTCAGGGTTTCCCGCCGCAGCAGGGGCCCGGACAGCCGCACTTCGCCCCGCCACCGGGGCCCGGAGCGCAGTACCCGGGTCCCGGCGGCCCCCACCCCCACAACCCGGGTGCCCCCATGGGCCCCGGAGGCCCGGCTGGCCCCGGAGGCCCCGGCGGCCCCGGGCAGCCGCCCTACGGCGGCCAGTACTCAGGCGGCCAGGTGCCGCCGTCCGGTGGCGGAGGGGGCCGTAGGTGGCTGATCCCGGCGGCCGCGGCTGCCGCCCTCGTGGTCATGGGCGGCACCCTGTGGGCAGCGGCGTCCCTGGTCGACTTCGGCGGCCCGCAACCCGAGTCGGTCCTGCCCGGCAACTCCATCGCCTTCGCCAAGCTGGACCTGGACATCGACGGGTCCCAGGTCATGGACCTGCTCCAGTTCTCCTCGAAACTCCCCGACGAGGTCACCGAGGAGACCGGTGAGGTCGAGGAGGACACCTCGGGCGTCTTCGCCGAGCTGTTCGCGGACACCTTCGACGTGGAACAGGACGCGGTCGAGGAGTGGATCGGGCAGAAGGGCGGGGTCGCCGTCTGGCCGGCCTCGGACCCCGAGGCCGGGACCTCGGAGGGCATGGCCTTCATGATGGCGTTGGCCGTCGAGGACCCCGAGGCGGCAGAGGCGCAGTTCAGCGAGATCAGCGGCTCCGAGGACCTGTACTACGAGCTGGCCGACGACTTCATGGTCTTCACCGACAGCGAGGCCGGGCTCAACGAGTACCGGGACCAGATGTCGGCCCACGGCGACCTGGAGGGCAACGACACCTACAGCGGTGACCTCCAGGGCGTGCCCAACGGCAGCATCGCCCTGGGCTGGATGGACTTCGGCGCGCTCAGCGAGGCGACCGGGCTCGACGAGGAGTTCGCCGCCGAATTCGGCACCGGGGCCCAGAGCCTGGAGGGCCGGGCGACCGCCTCCATGCGGGTGGACGGCGACTACCTCGAGGCCAGGATGGACGTGTTCGGCTTCGAGGTCGAGAACGAGAACCTGGCCTGGCTCGCCGACGCCCCCGGCGCGAGCGTGGACGCCATGGGCGGCCTGTCGGAGGACTCCGTGATGGCCTTCGGCGGCAGCGGCCTGGACGAGGCCCTGAGCACCGCGTGGGAGGACGGGCTCCCGTTCGTCGGGCAGAGCGAGATCTCGGAGGCGGAGTCGTTCTTCAACTCCGTCGGCGCCCCGCTGCCGGACGGGTTCACCTCCCTGCTGGGCACCTCCACGGCCCTGGGCCTGGGCAACTTCGACCCGGACGGGTTCACCGAGCCGTCCTTCGAGTACCGCGCGGTCGACGGCGACCAGAGCGCGGTCGAAGGGCTCGTCGACGAGATCGCCAACGACCCCTACTCCTCCTCCCCCGTCCCCGACGTGGGCACGGACGGCGACACCGTGGTGGTCACCTACGGAGACGGCGGCTCCTCGGCCCGGCTGGGCGATGACGAGGTCTTCCAGCAGACCATGCAGGATCTGGACGACGCGGTGATGGCCGGATACTTCGACCTGCGCCAGGCCCTGAGTCGGGACGAGGTGGAGGCCCCGGACCAGTGGGGCGCGGTCGGCATGGGGCTGAGCGTCGTCGACGGCGGCGAGCGCGCCGTGGTCGAGCTGCGTTGGACGCCCAGCGGCGACCGGTAGCCGGTAGCCGGCTGGCCGGACGAGCGTGTCGACGGCGCGGGAGGGGCGAACCCTCCCGCGCCGTCGCGTTTCGGTTGGCCGGACACGCTGTGCGGCCGAGCGCGGTGGGCGGCGGGGCCCGTCCGGCGGGCACCCGCCCCGCCACACGGGTCCGGGCCGACGCCCTAGTTCACGACCCGGCGTCGCATCTGGAATGAGGCGAGGTTCCACATCAGTGCGACGAAGGCCAGCAGGACGCCGACGTGGACCAGCACCGCGAGGGCGTCCAGCCCGCCGAAGACGGAGCCGCGGATCAGCTCGACGGCGTGGTAGAGCGGGTTGACCATGGCGGCGGTCTGGACCCAGCCGGGCAGTTCGGTGAGCGGGAAGAACGTGCCCGCGACGAGGAACAGCGGGGTGAACAGGCCGCTGAACACGTAGTCCATGGAGCGCACCGAGCTGATCACCGCCGAGATCCAGATGCCGAAGAGCGCGAAGGCGAACCCGGCGAGGAAGGCGATGAACGGGACCAGCAGCATCCCGGGGCCGGGCCGGAGTCCGAAGCCGATCGCGACCAGCAGCGGTACACAGCCGTAGACCCCCGACCGCAGGGCCAGCCAGAGCGCCTCCCCGGTGACGAGTTCGCGCACGTCGACGGGGGCGGCCAGGATGCCCTCGTAGGTGTGCAGGAAGCGGCGCTTGATGAAGGTGTTGATGACGGCCGGCATCATCGACTGGAACATGACCGACACCGCGACGATGCCGGTGCCGAGGAAGTCGATGTAGCTGTATCCGGCGAGGGTCCCGATGAGGGCGCCCATACCGAAGCCGAAACAGAGCAGGTAGAGGGTGGGCTCGACGACGGCGGCGAAGGTCGTGGCCCGCCAGGACTGCCCGTACAGGATCCACTCCCGGGCGACCACGCCCATGACGGCGTCGGCCTCGAAGCGTCCCGGCCGGGCGTGCCGTTCCGGCCGGGCGTCGTCGCGGCGTTGTGACAGGCTCATTCCACGCTCTCCCCGGTCAGGGTGACGAACACGTCCTCAAGGTTGCTGGCCCGGCGCTCGGGTGCGCCCAACCGCTCCCGGACCGACTCCGGGATCTCCTCGGCCCGCAGCACGGACAGGGTGGTCCCGGTACGGCGTGTGGTGAATCCGTGCCCGTTGACCAGGCGTTCCATTTCGGCCATCCCCTCGCCGTCGGGGGTGTACTCCTCGACGGTGGACCCCGCGTACTTGGCGACGAGGTCCGCGGGGGCTCCCCGCTCGATGACGCGGCCGCGGGCCATGAGGGCGACCTCGTCGGAGAGGCGTTCGGCCTCCTCGATGTAGTGGGTGGACATGAGGACGGTGGCGCCCTCGTCGCGCAGGGCGGAGATGACCCCCCACAGCTCCTGGCGCACCTGCGGGTCCAGCCCGACGGTGGGTTCGTCCATGAGGACCAGCTCGGGCCGGTGCAGGAGGGCGCGGACGATGAGCAGGCGGCGGCGCATGCCGCCGGAGAGGTTGTCGACGGGGGTGTCCCCGCGGTCGCTGAGCTGGGCCAGGCGCAGGGTGCGGGCGATGGCCTCCCTGCGCCGGGCGCGTGGGACCCGGTAGAGGAACGAGAACATCCGGAGGTTCTGTTCGACCGTGAGTTCCTCGTCGAGGTTGTCGTGCTGGGGGACGACACCCATGCGGGCCCGGGCCCACTTGGACTCGGCGGGAACCTCGTGGCCGAGGATGCTGATGGTGCCCTCGTCGGCGATGGACTGGGCGGTGAGCATCTTCATGGTGGTGGACTTGCCCGCACCGTTGGGCCCGAGCAGGCCGAGGACGATGCCCTGGGGCACCTCCAGGTCGAGGCCGTCAACGGCGGTCAGCGACCCGAAACGCTTGACGACGCCGCGCAGGTGCAGGGCCGGTACGGCGGATGGAGCCCGGGAGGTCATGGCAGCGCTCCCGGGTACGGCCCGTCCGGGCTCTGGTGTGGTCATGGGAACACGTTAGGCAGCCGGTCGGACGTTTTTCCAACGGTTTTCGCGGCGGCGCGGACGCGGGCGCGCCGCTCCGTGCGGGGTCCGGGCCCGGTCTGTCCACAGGCGGAGAAAACCCGTTGCGCCCGCGCCCGCCCCGTACCTAACGTCAAGAAGTCGGATCCGGACACGTGACCGGGGCGGAGACGCCCCCGAAAAGGGATGGGTGAGTATGCCCCGGACTGCGCCGAGCGCGCCTCACAACCGCGCGGGCCTCCGCCTGCCCCGAAACCCTTCGGCCGCCTGAGCGGACCCCGCCCACGTCGAGAACCGCTCGGCGCTCTTGCTGTTGACCTCTCAGCTCTCTCCAGCAAGGAGTCCCCGGGTTGTCCTTCACCGACCCCGACACCACCGAGAACACCCGTCCCACCGCCTTCCGCTGTGTGCTCTGCGGCCTGTCCGTGCCCGCCCCGGGCCCCGACGGACCGCAGCGCGGCCACTGCCCGAGCTGCCTGAGCTCCCGGCACGTCCACGACCAGGTCGGGAGCGGCGCCTCCGACTGCGAGGGGCGCATGACACCCATCTCCGTGGTCGTCCCTCGCGACCACCGGTGGAGACTCGTGCACCGCTGCGTCCGCTGTGACGAGTTGTCCGAAAGCGCCGTCGCCGACGACGACAACCCGCTCGTCCTCATGCGGATCGCCGTACGGCCGCTCGCCGAACCGCCCTTCCCGCTGGAACTGCTCGGGGAGGTGTGAGCGTGGGACGGCGCAACAACGACCGGCGGAACCAACGCAGACGGCAGCGCCCCAAGGCCGTCCTGCGGGCCCGCGGCGAGCGGGGCCGCCGCTCCGGACCGGCCGCGGAGTCCTTCCGCTGCACCGGATGCCGGCTCGACGTTCCCGTGCGGGCGGTGGGCACCGCACACCGCAACCACTGCCCGCACTGCCTCACCAGCCTGCACGTGGACGCGCGGGTCCCCGGCGACCGGGCCGCCGACTGCCGCGGCCGGATGGTCGCGGCCGGTGTCAGCGCACGGCCGGACGGCGAGTGGTCGGTCATCCACCGCTGCCTGTCGTGCGGCGAACTCAGCGCCAACCGGATCGCGGGCGACGACAACGCCCGTGCCCTGGTGCGGATCGCGGTGCGTCCGCTTTCGACCTCCGCCGCGGCCAGACGGGCACTGGTCCACCTGTGACCGGAAACGGCCGCGGGACCGGATCAGTCCGGGCCCGCGGCCCCGCCTGCTCCTCCTCTAGGCTTACGGGCGTGAGTGAGGATGTCTCCCCCGCCCGGATGAGGGCCTCGAACAGTGACCGTGAACGCGTCAGCGAGGTACTCCGCGCCGCCGTCACCGACGGCCGCCTCGACATGGAGGAGTTCGAGGAGCGCCTGAACCGGGCGCAGGAGGCCAGGACCCTCGGCGAGCTCCCGGCGATCACCGCCGACCTCCTGCCCCCGGAGGAGCAACCCGTCCGGATCGACAGCGAGCCGATGGTCAGCTGGTTCACCACGCTCACCCGCAGGGGGCGGTGGGTCGCGCTCCCCGACGAGCAGGCCGGAGCGGTCGTCGGGCGCACCGAGATCGACATGCGCCAGGCCCTGCTCACACACAGCCACCACCGGATGACGGTCAGCACGTTCCTCGGCCGCGTGGTCATCGACGTCCCCGAGGGGGTGGAGGTGCGCATCAGGGGCTGGTCCTTCCTGGGCAGACGCAGCACCAACGCCCGTCGCAGCACCATGTCCGACCCGCCGGTCCTGGAGATCGACGGGTTCTGCCTGTTCGGCACCGTGCGCGTACGCGCCCCCAGGCGCCGCCTCTTCCTGGGCCGACGGCGCACCCGCCCGCAGATCAACCGCTGACCTTCCCCTGCGCCGCCTGTGACCTGGTCCGATGTCAACATGACACGTGCAACACCGTGAAGTGCGGGTGAGGTGCGCTGTGCTCTGCCGCGTCTGGCAGGCTTTAGGTCACAGGTTTTCCCAGGAAAGACGGGTTGCAATGAGTGAGTTCCGTATCGAGCACGACTCGATGGGCGAGGTCAGGGTTCCGGCCGAGGCCAAGTGGCGGGCCCAGACCCAGCGTGCCGTCGAGAACTTCCCGATCTCGGGCCAGGGTCTGGAGAACGCCCACATCGCGGCGCTCGGCCAGATCAAGGCCGCGGCCGCCAAGGTCAACGCCGAGCTCGGTGTGATCGGAGACGACCTCGGCAAGGCCATCCGTGAGGCTGCCCTGGAGGTAGCCGACGGCAGGTGGAACGACGAGTTCCCGATCGACGTCTTCCAGACCGGTTCGGGCACCTCCAGCAACATGAACACCAACGAGGTCGTGGCGACCGTCGCCAAGGAGCGCACCGGCCTCGACGTTCACCCGAACGACCACGTGAACGCCTCGCAGTCGTCCAACGACGTGTTCCCGTCCTCCATCCACATCGCCGCCACCTCGGCCGTACAGAACGAGCTGATCCCGGCGCTGCGCCACCTGGAGGGCGAGCTCACCCGCAAGTCCGTCGAGTTCGCCTCGGTCGTCAAGAGCGGCCGCACCCACCTGATGGACGCCACTCCGGTCACCCTGGGCCAGGAGTTCGCCGGGTTCGCCGCGCAGGTCCGCTACGGGGTCGAACGCCTGGAGGCCGTCCTCCCGCGCGTGGCCGAGCTCCCCCTGGGCGGCACCGCCGTCGGCACCGGCATCAACACCCCCGAGGGCTTCTCCGCCCGGGTCATCGCCGAGATCGCCGCCAACACCGGCCTGCCGCTGAGCGAGGCCCGCGACCACTTCGAGGCGCAGGGCGCCCGCGACGGTCTGGTCGAGCTCTCCGGGCAGCTGCGGACCATCGCGGTCGGCTACTGCAAGATCGCCAACGACATCCGTTGGATGGGTTCGGGCCCGACCACCGGCCTGTCCGAGATCTTCCTGCCCGACCTCCAGCCCGGTTCGTCGATCATGCCGGGCAAGGTCAACCCGGTCCTGTGCGAGGCCATGCTCCAGGTCTCCTCGCAGGTCGTCGGCAACGACGCCGCGGTGGCCTTCGGCGGCGCCTCCGGCAGCTTCGAGCTCAACGTCCAGCTGCCGATGATCGCGCGCAACGTGCTCGAGTCGATCCGCCTGCTGGCCAACGTCTCCACGGTCTTCGCCGACCGCTGCGTAGCCGGGATCAGGGCCAACGAGGAGCAGTGCCGCACCTACGCGGAGTCCTCCCCGTCGATCGTCACGCCGCTCAACCGGTACATCGGCTACGAGGAGGCCGCCAAGGTCGCCAAGCAGTCGCTGGCCGAGAAGAAGACCATCCGCGAGGTCGTGCTGGAGCGCGGCTACATCGAGGACGGCAAGCTCACCGAGGAGCAGCTCGACGCCGCTCTCGACGTCCTCAAGATGACCAACTCCCAGTAGTAGCCGCCGGCGAAGGGGCACCTCGCGGACGCGGGGTGCCCCTTCGCGCGCGATCTCCCGCCCCCGATCCTGTTCCGTGCCCCACACGACAGGAACCTCCCCCGCACAGAGCCCGCTCCGAGAGGGCGACAGATGCCGAGCAACAACCACCCCACCATCGCGAACCGCTACGCCCTGCGCCGTGAACTCGGCCGCGGCGGCATGGGCATCGTCTGGGAAGCCCACGACACCGCCCTGGACCGGGTCGTGGCGATCAAGCAGGTCCTCCTGCCCGGCCACTTCACCGCCGCCGAACGCGCGGACGCACACGCCCGTGTCCGCCGCGAGGCCCAGTCGGCCGCCCGGATCAACCACCCCACGGTCATCACCATCCACGACGTGTTCGAGTTCGAGCACGATCCCTGGGTGGTCATGGAACTCGTCGACGGCGACTCCCTCCAGGACCTGCTCGCCGCGTCCGGGTCCCTGCCCCCGGCCCGGGTCGCCGGCATCGCCGAGTCCCTGCTCCAGGCCGTGCGCGCCGCCGACACGGCCGGGGTCCTGCACCGCGACATCAAGCCGGGCAACATCATGGTGTCGGCCGACGGGCGGGTCATCCTCACCGACTTCGGTATCGCCACCATGGAGGGCGGACCGAGCATCACCCGCACCGGCGCGCTGGTCGGCTCACCCGAGTACATGCCGCCCGAGCGGCTGGAGGGCGGCCCGGCCGAGCACCGGGGCGACCTGTGGAGCATCGGCGTGACGCTCTACGCCGCCGTGGAAGGGGTCTCCCCCTTCCGCCGCGACTCCATCACCGCCGCGATCGCCGCGGTCATCTCCGCCCCGCTCCCGCCCATGTCCCGGGCCGGGTGGCTGGAGCCGGTGATCACCGGCCTGCTGGAGCGCGACCCCGACCGGAGGCTCACCGCCGACCAGGCCCTGGAACTCCTACGGCGGTGCCGCGACGGAGGCGGCCGGGGCTCCTCCCCGGGCCGCGAGCGCGGAACCCCGGCGCCTGGCAGGCGCAGGGCCGGTGGCCGCGAGGCCGCGAACCGGCGCAGGGGTTCCAGGAAGACCGTGATGGCGCTGGGCGCGAGCGCGCTGGCGGTCCTGGCCGTCGGGACCACCGTGGTCGTGCTGTCCCTGCCCTCCGGCGACAGTGACGGGCCCGCCGCCTCCACCACCTCCGCGTGCGGGGTGGGGACCTTCGACGCCGAAGCCGACCTGGACGGCGAGACCTGGACGTCGCGCCACGGCGGCGACGTCGTGTACGAGGGCGGCGACATGCTCCAGGCGATGCGCGCGGCAGTCGACAGTTTGGACCCGCGGCGCACGGAGCAGCAGAGCGTGGCCGTGCGCGGCTCCGGCGTGATGCCCGCCGACACCTCCCTCGACCTGCCCAGCCACACCTCGCTGGAGGTCTGCGGCACCATCGACGTCACCGGCGACTCCACGAGTGACAGCGCCGCCGTGCGGATCCGCGACGCCCGGGACGTCTCCGTCCCCCACCTGTCCCTGACCGGGGCGCCCAACTTCGGGGTCCACATCCGGACCTCGCAGGACGTGCACCTCGGACAGGTCGACCTACGCCTGTCCGGCGGCCTCGGCGTGCGCGTCGACAGCCGTGACGACGACTCGGTCCGTCAGGCGCGCGACATCCGCGTCGACGACGTCCACGTCTCCGGCACCAGCGACCACGGTGTGGAGACCTACGGAGTCGACGGGCTCACCATCGGCACGGTCACCGCCCGGGACACCGGCTCCTCGGGGCTGATGCTCAACGACACCGTCAACGTCACCGTCGGCGGTGTCGACGCCGAGGGGGCCGGCACCGGCACCGGGTACGCGGCCCTGCGCATGGCCAACCGCAACGGCCACCTGGACGGCGGTTACGACACCAACATCCGGGTGGGAGAGGTCCGGGCGCGCGGCGGCGGCCGCGGGATCTTCTGTCTCTCCGAGAGCGGCGGCGCCGTGATCGAGAACGTCGACATCGCGGAGACCGGCAACAACGCCGTCCTGTTCGAGAACTGCCACAACGTCACCGTCAGGGGCGGAACCGTCGCCGGCCCGGGGGGTATCCGGCTCGCCGCCCGCTCGGAGTTCGCCAACACCTCCGACATCACCTTCGAGGACCTGACACTGATCGACACCCAGATCGTCGAGAACCCCTGCGGGGTGAACACGAGCGTCCGCGACGTCACCTGGCAGAACAGCCAGGACAACACCTGCTGATCCCGCGCGCGCCCGGGTTCGGACCCGGCGTCCTCGGCTCCGATGAGCTGTCCGGAGAAGACGGGAAGCGGCCCCTGGGATCGGAGTTCGATCACGGGGCCGCTTCCTGTGGCCCGGAGGGGCCGACCGCCTAGTACCAGCCGACGGACTGGGAGTGGGCCCAGGCCTCGCAGGGGGTGCCGTAGCGGCCCTTGATGTAGTCGATGCCCCAGGAGATCTGGGTGGCGGGGTTGGTCTGCCAGTCGGAGCCGTGGGAGGCCATCTTGCTGCCGGGAAGCGACTGCGGAATGCCATAGGCACCGGAACTGGGGTTCTGGGCCGTGTGGTTCCAGTTGCTCTCCTTCTCCCACAGGGGCTCGAGGCAGCCGTCGAACTGGTCGGCGCCCCAGCCCTGTTCCGCCACCATCTGACGGGCGATGCCCTTGGCGTCACCCGTGAACTCGGGCGTCTCCTCCGGCTCCTCCTCTTCTTCCTCTTCCTCCTCGATGTCGCTCCCGGTGGCCTGGGCGCTGCGCACCCCTTCGCCACTGGCAGCGTCACGCTGGGCCTGCGCGTCCATGCGCAGGTCCTGGAGTTCCTCTTCGGTCAGCGGTTCCGAGGCGGCGAAGAACTCATCGCCTTCGGTCTCGTCGGTGTCGGTCGCGGGTTCCTCGGACTGCGGCACGGCGGCACTGGCCGCCAGGTCCGGTTCCACGCCGTCGTCCGCGAAGGCGGAGACGGCGAACGTCGCGCCGGCGACCAGGGTGGCCGCACCGACCGCCGCGGTACTGCGCAGCGACATTCGGTTGAGTAGCACGGTCGCCTTTCCCAAAGGGGGGTTATTGGCAGGGAAAAACCTATTAATACCAGTTGTTCGCCTGGGAGTGGGACCAGGCGCCGCACGGGTTCCCGTAGCGGCCCTTGATGTAGTCGATGCCCCAGGAGATCTGGGTGGCGGGGTTGGTCTGCCAGTCGGAGCCGTGGGAGGCCATCTTGCTGCCGGGAAGCGACTGCGGAATGCCATAGGCACCGGAACTGGGGTTCTGGGCCGTGTGGTTCCAGTTGCTCTCCTTCTCCCACAGGGGCTCGAGGCAGCCGTGGAACTGGTCGGCGTCCCAGCCCTCGTCGAGGACCATCTGGAGGGCGATCTCCTTGGCGGAGCCCGCGGGAACGGGGGCACCGCCGCCCGAGGAACCGGAACCGCTGTCGGAGGAACCACCTGCGGTCTCGCCGGAGGTCTCCTCGGGTTCGGGCTCGGGCTCAGCGATCTCCGAGCCGCTGCCGCTGGCGGACTGCACGGCTTCCTCGGCCGCGGCCAGTACCCCGGCCCGGTTCTGCTCGCGCCGGTTCTCGCGCTCGGTGTCGTCGACCGCGGGCGGGCTCGCGAAGAACTCGTCCTCCGACGCCTGCGGTGCTTCCGTCGGCTCCGGGAGCGTCGCGGCGGAGGCGGCCTGCCGGGGGTCGAGTCCGTCCGTCTCCGCGAAGGCCGAGACCGTGAACATGCCGCCCGCGACCAGCGCGGCGGCTCCGACAGCACTCATCTGGCGCAGTGAGATCCGGTTGAGTAGCAAGATCGCCCTTTCACGTTGGCGCACGCGGACCCGCCCGGGGGGTGTTCGTGTGGTGTGGGTGGCCGCCGTCGGACCGTGTGGCCCGTCAAGGTGCCGCGGAGGGGACGGGGGTGCCGTTCGACCGCCCGCGGAGCGGGGCTCCCACACGGGAGGGGGTTGCGAACTGTTCTTGGTTGAGTATGCGCAGGTGTGTATACGTGCGTATGAGTGGTTTCTGGCGTGATAGTGGTTCTGCTGGTGTCACGCCGATGCGGTTACTGTGGGTGTGCGATCCGGGACACCTGGTGTGGTGTCGGCGTTACGGGCCCCCTTGCCACCAGTGCGATGGCCTGGGGCCTCCCGTGCACTTGTGGCCACACCCCATGGCCGGGTCGCGAGGAAACCGGTCTCCCGGGATCGGACCACGTACGGGATGCGTGTCGCCGCCCCGGGGCCCGAGCACGCCGGGGACCAGTGCACCCAAGACCGTTCGGGGCGCGCGACTGAACGGGAACACTCCCGACCAGTCCACAGGAACGGTTCTCAGTGCAGCGAACTCAGCCTGCATCATCGTCACGGTAAAGTAACGCCAGTTTTACTATGCCCTGGCTCACATCACGGAATGTAGGCATGTCGCGCACCTCTGACCTGCATTCCGACACTAAGGGTAAATAGCGCGTCAATGCCGAACAGGTCTTTGTCACCCCCGCCCCAAGCGTTCGGGGAGAGAACAGGGTCACGGCCCCGGCAGTACTCGCCCCCGCACGCGCGCCCGGGCGTCCGAGTAGCCTGAGTATCCGTACCGATGCGCCGGGCCCGGACAGCGGGGAGCATGGGCGCCATGAACGCCCGAGGACTCCCACACCCCCCGCCGGGAGCACCGCGACACTGTCCGGACTGCCAGGCGGCGCTCACCCGCTCCGCTCCCTGGTGCCAGCGCTGCGGACTGGCCCTGGTCGGACCGACCGCACAACGCCTGTGGTGGATCGACTCCGAACTGCGGGCGCTGCGCGGGCGCGAGCGCGTACTGGCTCAGGAACGCCCCGGCGTGCTGGCACAGCTGCGCCGGGAGTCCGAGGCGCGTTTGCGCTCCGACGGCCCCGAACACCCCGCCCCCGCTCCGGGGCGGGCCCCGGCCCCCGCACCGGAACGGCGCGCCGCGCCCGCGGACACCGCCGCGAACGCCGCCCAGGCCGTAGCTCCGCGCGAGCCCGCAGGGCCCGGACACGACGGGGCGCCCCAGGGCCCGCACCGGAGCTCCGCCGCCCACCGGAGCCAGCCCGATCCCGGCCCGGTCCCGGGCGGGGAGGTCAGCCGACGCTCGGCCCAGAACGTCATCCTCGCCCTGGGCGGCCTCCTCGTCGGCATCGCCGCCCTGGTCTTCGCCATCTGGACGTGGAGCGACATGGGCACCGGCGCCCGTGCCGCCGTACTCGGCCTGACCACCCTGGCCTTCGCCGTCCTGGCCCGCCCGCTGCACCGGCGCGGGCTGCACGCCACCGCCGAGACCTTCGGCGCCGTGGCCGCCGGGCTGCTCTGCGTCGACGCGCTCGCCCTGTGGCTGCTGAGCGACCGGCTCACCAACGGCCCCGGGTACACCGGCGCGGCCCTCACGGTGATCAGTGCGCTCCTGGTGCTCTACCCGGCCCTGGTGCCGCTCCGCTCTCCCCGGATCCTGGCCGCACTGTTCGCCCAGCCGGTTCCGGTGCTGCTGGTCATCGCGCTGCCCACCGACGGGAACCCCGGCTGGCTGCTGGCCGTGCTCGCCGCCACCGCACTCGTCGACGGGCTGGTCGTCCGCCGGCTCGGCTCCCCCCGCCGGGGCGTGCCGGTCCGGACCCTGCACGTGTCGGCCCTCATCCTGTGGGGTCTGGCCCTGCTCGTCACCGGTGTGGTCGTGCTCGCCAGCACCTCCTCCTCCGGTTCCGACCCGCTGGGCTGGTGGTCACTGGCCACAACGCTGCTGCTGGCCGGGGCCACCGGTCTCCTGCTGGACCGCTGGCGGGGCCCGGGACGAACAGGCCCGGGGCAGGCCGCCACGCCCCGCACGCTCTCCGTGTACGCGATCATCGGCCTGGGCGCCCTGGCGCTGGTGCCGCTGGTCGCCGGTCCCGCACACCTGCCGGTGCTGCCCCGGCTGCCGGTCCTGCCGTGGAGCCTCGAACCGGCCGCGATGGCCGCCCCCGCCGTGGAGCTCCTCCAACTGGACCGGGCGAGCACACTGCCGCCGCTGAACCTCGTGTACCTGGCCGGGATCCTGGCCGCCACGGGGCTCGCCCTCGGCACGGTCCGGCTGCTGCGCCGCTCCGCCCTGTCCGTCACGCTCTCCCTGACCGCGCCGACCACGCTCCTCGCCCTTCCCCTGCTCCTCGGCCTGCCGCAGACCGTGGCGGCCGTGTGGGCGCTGGTGGTCGGCGGCTGCCTGGTCCTGGGTTCGGCGGTGCTGCGCAGGTGGACGGGCTCGGTCCCGGTGGTCACCGGGACACTGACCCTGGTGACCGGCCTGGTCTGGGCACTGCCCGAGCGGTACACGACCCTGGCCTGCCTGCTGTTGCTGGCGGTCACCGCGCTGGTCTGCGCGGCCGGGGCACGCCGGTTCACGGAACCGGGGCACAGCCCCGAACCGGGTGGCCGCGCCGCGACCCTCTACATGGGAAGCGTCCTGCTGTGGGGTCTGTCCCTGCTGCTCAGCACCGCCTACCTGCTCGGGAACCGGGGTGCGGAGGGCACCGTTCAGGCCCAGTGGTGGCTGCTGACCGGTGCCGTGCTGCTGTGCGGGACGACCGCGCTGCTGCTCAGCCGGGTGCGGGCCCCGTCCCCGCTCGCGGTGTCCTCCCCAGGACAGGACCGGGCCGCCGACCCCCGCCCGCTGTTCACCCTCGCGGGCCTGGCCCTGCTTCCCGGGGCACCGCTCCTGGCCCTGCCCGAACGCTCACCCGCCCTGACGCTGTTCTCCCCGCGCGTCTCCTGGTCGGAGCCGGCCGAGGCGATGTGGGCACCGGTGAACACCGTGCTCGGCCTCCCCGCGCAGCCGGGAGTCCTCTCCGCGGTGGGTTCGGCGCTCGGCGTCCTGTTGGTGGGCGCGCTGGTGACGGGCCTGGTGGCGTTGATCGACCGCCGTTGGCTCCCGGCTGCGCTGGCCCTGACCGTGCCGCCGACCCTGGTCCCGCTGCCGGTACTGGCGGGTGCACCGTTCGCCGCGGCAGTCGTGTGGACACTGCTCGTGGGCGCCGCACTGTTCCTGTGGGCGTCCAGGCTGCGGAGCCCCGACGCCTGGCTGCCCGGGGTCACCGGCCTGGCCACGATGCTGCTCGCCCTGGCCTGGTCACTCCCCCAACAACACACCACCCTGGTCACACTGCTCCTGGCAGCGGCGGTCGTGGCGCTTTCCGCGCTGGCACGCCGACGCCTCTCCCCCGCCGCCGGGACCCCGCCCGCGGCCCTCGCCGAGGAACGCCTCCTGACACAGCTCACCTACGGGCTGACAGCCATCGCATGGGGTGCGGTCCTCGCCTTCGGGTCCACCGCGCTGGTCGCCTCCGCGACCGTCGGAGCCACCGGCCAGCTCCCGTGGTGGCTGCTCGGTGCGGCCGCCCTCCTCCTCGGTGCGGCCGCGCTGGTACTCGGCCGCCGCGGAAGGGGGAGGGCACCGGAACCGGTCGTGTCGGGCGGGCCCGCCCCGTTCAGTGTGGCGGGGCTGTTCCTGCTGGCCGCCGTGCCACTGGTGGCGGGCCCCCGCGGCCTCCCCGCCCTCGCCGCCTTCTCACGAACCCACCCCCTCCACGAGGCACCGCTCTCCGCGCTCCTGGAGCCCGCGCACGTGTTCGTCGGACTGCCCGCCCCCGCCGACACCCTGAGCATGTTCACCGTCCCGCTCGGGCTCCTGGCCGCCGGAACGCTCGCCCTGGGCACGGTCCTGCTCCTGGACCGCGGACTGCTGCTCCCGGCAGCGGCACTGGTCGCCCCGCTCACCCTGGTCCCGCTACCGGTGGCGCTGGGCGCACCCTTCCTCGCCGCACTGGTGTGGACCCTCGCGGTCGGCGCCCTGTTGCTGACCGGGGCGGCACTGCTCCGCGGGGACCGGACCTCCTGGATGCCGTGGCTGACCGGGCTGTGCACACTCGCGCTGGCACTGAGCTGGGCACTCTCGGAGCGCTACAGCACCGTGGGGGTTCTGCTGGCGGCCGCCGTGATCACGTCGGTCAGCGCCGCACCGGCCCGAACCCGGTTCGTGGCGACGGCCTCCGCCTCGGCCGCCACGGCCGCCACGGGAGCCTTCTCCCTCACCCTGCTGCTGGCCCTGGACGCACCGGTCGGGTACGCGGCCTTCGGTCCCATCGTGGTGGCCGCCGCCGTCGCCGCGGTCGCCCCGCGCCTGCGCGGCCCGCTCGTGGCCGCCGCCGAGGTCCCCGCCGCGTTGTGGGCCGCCGCAGCCCTACTGCTCACGGTCCTCTCCCCCGCCCGCCCGGAAGTGGTGGCGGTGGCCCTGGCCTCGGTCGGCGTGGTGAGCCTGGCCAGCGCGGTCAGGCCGGACCGCCGATGGCTCGCGGTGGTCGGCGGCTTGCTGATGCTCCTCGCCCTGTGGACCGCGCTCGCCGCATGGGACGTCAGCGTCCCCGAGGCGTACACGGTGCCGCCCGCGATCGCCTTCCTGGTCATCGGTTGGGAGTGGTCGCGCAAGGCCGACCCGGCCCCGTCCAGTTGGCTGGCCCACGGCGGCGGACTGGCCCTCCTGCTCGGGCCCACGGTGTGGCAGGTACTCATCTCCGACGACACGCTCTGGCGGCTCCCGGCGGTGCTCGCGACCGGCCTGGCCGTCACCCTGTGGGGGCTGCGCCAACGCCGCCAGGCGGCCCTGGTCCTCGGCGGCCTCACCCTGCTCACCACCTCGCTGCGCGCCTTCGGCCCGCCCCTGTGGGAACTGACCCGGCTGATGCCCAACTGGCTTCCGTTCGCGGTCATCGGCCTGGTGCTGCTGTACATCGGTGCCCGCTACGAAGCCAGCCTGGCCCGCCTGCGCCAGGTCGGAAAACTGCTGTCCCAGATGCGGTAACCGGGGGCGGGTCGGGGTTCAAGCCACCCCAGGGGGTGTCTTGAACCCCGACCACGACCCGGTGCGCCCGGCGCCCCGCGCCTAGCTCTCCAGCATCTCCGTCACGAGTGCGGCGATGGGTGAGCGCTCGGAGCGGGTCAGGGTCACGTGGGAGAACAGCGGGTGGCCCTTGAGCTTCTCGATCACCGCGACGACACCGTCGTGGCGCCCCACCCGCAGGTTGTCGCGCTGGGCGATGTCGTGGGTGAGCACCACACGCGAGTTCTCACCCAGCCGGGACAGCACGGTCAACAGCACACCGCGTTCCAGGGACTGGGCCTCGTCGACGATGACGAAGGCGTCGTGCAGCGAACGCCCCCGGATGTGTGTGAGCGGCAGGACCTCCAGCATCCCGCGGTCCATGATCTCCTCGATGACGTCCTCGCTGGTCACCGCGGACAGGGTGTCGTACACGGCCTGGCCCCAGGGCGTCATCTTGTCGTTCTCGCTGCCGGGCAGGTAGCCGAGTTCCTGACCGCCCACCGCGTACAGGGGGCGGAACACCATCACCTTCCGGTGCTGGCCGCGTTCCAGGACGGCCTCCAGGCCGGCGCACAGCGCCAGCGCCGACTTCCCGGTACCCGCGCGGCCGCCCAGGGAGACGATGCCGACGTCGGGGTCGGTGAGCAGGTCCAGGGCGACCCGCTGTTCGGCGCTGCGCCCCTTCAGACCGAACACGTCCCGGTCCCCGCGCACGACCTTCACCGACTTGTCCGCCTGGACCCGGCCCAGCGCCTTGCCCTGTTCGGAGACCAGCACCAGACCGGTGTGGCAGGGCAGGTCCCTGGCCTCCTCGATCTCGCTCTCGCCGGCGGAGAACAGTTCGCCGATGTTGTGGGCGGGCACGTCCAGCTCCGCCATCCCGGTCCATCCGTGCTCGATGGCGAGCTCGGCCCGGTACTCGTCGGCGGGGAGGCCGATCGAGGAGGCCTTGATCCGCATCGGCAGATCCTTGCTCACCAGGACCACGGAGTCGTCCTCAGCGCGCTCCTCCTGGATGTTGCGGGCCACCGTCAGGATCCGGGTGTCGTTGTCGCCGAGCCGGAAACCCGCCGGAAGGATCGTCGGATCGCTGTGGTTGAGCTCCACCCGCAACGTGCCGCCCTGTTCGTTCACCGGAACGGCGACGTCCAGACGGCCGTAGGAGACCCTGAGGTCGTCCAGGCGGCGCAGTGCGCTGCGCGCGAAGTACCCGAGTTCCGGGTGGTGACGCTTGCTCTCCAACTCGGTGATCACCACCACGGGGATGACGACCTCGTGCTCGGCGAACCTGGCCATGGCCATCGGGTCGGCGAGCAGGACGCTGGTGTCGAGCACGTAGACGCGCGTGCCCTCTCCTACCTCCGCTCGGGGGGTGCTGGGGGGCTGGGTGTCACGGCGATCGGTCGAGGAACTAGCCACTCGTTCTCCCCTTGGGCACCACGGGGGTGCCCTGCTGTCACGGGATCATGGAGGACCGGGACCAGGCCCACGAGGGCCGGCTCCGGCCCTCCTCGCTGAAGTTCCGCTGTGACGCCGAAGTTCAATGAGACGGGGCCTCCCGAACGGGTGGACGAACACCACCCGCTGTTTCCGACGCTACGCGCCCGAGAGCCCGTTTGCCAGAGCCCGCACCCAGCACCCGGTGAACACCGCGTTACGAACCTGCCGTCGACAGACACGGCACGCTCCGCGGAACGGGGGCGGGAGGGGGGACCGGATCGGGGGTCAGGAGCCGAAGCGCCGGTTGCGCGCGCCGTAGGAGCGCAGTGCGCGTAGGAAGTCCACCCTGCGGAAGGCGGGCCAGAAGACCTCGCAGAAGTAGAACTCCGAGTGCACGCTCTGCCACAGCATGAAACCCGAGAGGCGCTGCTCGCCCGAGGTCCGGATGAGCAGGTCGGGATCGGGTTGTCCGCGCGTGTAGAGATGCCGAGCGATGTCCTCGATGTCCAGGCGCTCTGCCAACTCCTGGATATCCGTGCCCTTGGCCGCCTCCTCGTGCAGGAGGGACCGAACCGCGTCAGCGATCTCACGTCTACCTCCATACCCGACGGCGACGTTGACAACCAGGCCCGGGTTACCGGATGTGGCCTCCTCCGCCTCCTTCAGGGCACGGGCGGTCGAGTCGGGCAGGACGTCGAGCGCCCCCACGGGCCGGGTGTTCCAGCCCTCCTCGCGCAGCCGGGCGATGGTCTCCTCGATGATGCGCACCAACGGGCCGAGCTCGGTCTCGTCACGGGTGAGGTTGTCGGTGGAGAGCATCCACAGGGTGACGACCTGCACACCGATCTCGTTGCACCACCCGAGCACCTCGAAGATCTTGTTCGCGCCGGCCTGGTGACCTTGCTCGGCGCCCGGGAGGCCGCTGTTCTTGGCCCAGCGCCGGTTGCCGTCCATGGCCACACCGACGTGCCTGGGAATCTCCTGACTGGTCAGGCGGCGTTCGAGCCGCCGTTCGTACAGCCAGTACAGGGGGTCACGGAGCCCCATTGGCGGAACCTCTCAGAGCTTGATCAGAAGACGGCGCACTCCTGTGGCGGATGTGCCGACGGGGATGCCTCCAGAGTAGTTCGCCCGGGGACGTCACGTCACGGCAAGCGACTTCCGCACGTGCTTACGGCCCTGGTGGATACGGGACTTCACGGTCCCCAGCGCGAGGTTGAGCTCCGAGGCGATCTCGTTGTAGTCCATCTGGCACAGGTCCCGCAGCACCAGCGGCGCCACCAGGTTGGGGCGGTCCTTCTCCAGCTGGTCGAGGGCCTCCAGCAGGTCGATCCGCGAACCGGCGATGACGCTGGTCGTGCGCGGGTCACGCTGGTGCGGCATCCGCTCGGCCTCGGTGGGGAACTCGGCGGAGCGGCGCTTCATGGAGCGGTAGGTCTGCCGGGCCGAGTTGGACACCACGGTGTACAGCCACGTGGTGAACAGGGAGTCGCCCTTGAAGCTGTCGATCTTGCGGGCCACGCGCAGAAGGGCGTCCTGACACGCCTCCTCCGCGTCCTGGCGGTAGGGCAGGAACCGCGCGCAACGGCGCAGCACCTCGGGTTGGATACGCCTGAGCAGATCGTCCAGGGCCACGGCGTCACCGTGTTTGGCCCGTCGGGCGAGCTCCTCCAGTTCCTCGTCGACGTTGCTCGCCACCCTGCGCCGGGGGGCGGGGGTCTCCTGGTGGTCCGAGTGGTCACTACTGCTCATGGCTCATCTCTTCCTGGCTTGCGACAGACGTCCGGTCCGTCCACACGGACGCGTGCGCGCCCGCTCCGAGAGGGTCACACGTCAATTGGACGCCCATGGGCCCCGTCCGGCTCCGACCCCACGAATCCTCACCTTCACCGCTCCGCCATGCGCATGGCGCGACCGGGCCCGGAGGCTCCTCCAGTTTCCATGCCCCGAAGGGGACGGCACCACCCGGAGAGGGGATCATATCCACGGAAGCCAACGTGAAGGCGCAGATGGTGTATTAGTGGGCAACGAACGCGTATTGACCCCCAACAGACCGAGGCGGAAATGAGCCAACCGGAGGCCTTCGGACGTTACCGCGTCATCCGGCGCCTGGGTTCCGGTTCCTTCGCCACAGTCTGGCTGGCGCAGGACGATCTGCTGAACTACCCGGTGGCCATCAAGGTACTCGCCGAGAACTGGGCGCACCAGATGGACATCCAGCACAGGTTCCTGGAGGAGGCGCGCATCCTCCGCCAGACCGACTCCACCTGGCTGGTCGCGGTCCACGACGTCGACGTGCTGCCCGACGGCCGCCCGTACATGGTGATGACCTACGCCGACCAGGGCAGCGTCGCCGACCTCGTCCACCGAGGTCAGCTGCCCCTGGACGAGGCGCTCCGGCTGCTCACGGAGATCGGCCAGGGCATCACCGTGCTGCACGGGCACGGCACGATCCACCGGGACATCAAACCGTCGAACGTGCTCCTGCAGTCCTCCCCGGTCGGCCAGCGCGTCCTGGTCGCCGACCTCGGTTTCGCGAAGTCCATCGACGAGGCCTCCGGCTTCACCGCGGCCGCCGGGACACCCGGCTACATGTCCCCCGAGCAGAGCATTCCCGGCGGTGACCTGGACGTCCGCTCCGACGTGTACTCGCTGGGGGCCGTCGCCTACGAACTCATCACCGGCCGCCCGCCCTCGCGGCCGCCGGTTCGCGTCGCGCCTGGCCGGATCCGGCCAGGTTTGCCGCCCGCACTCGACGACCTGATCCTGTCCGCGCTGTCGGTGGACCGGGAGAGCCGCCCCGCCGACGCCAAGACGTTCACCGACCGGGTCAGGGCGATCCGTATGGCGCCCAACCCTCCCGAGAACTCGTCCTGGTGGAACCGCTACCGGATGCCCTGGCAGCGGGCGGGCGCCCTCGCCCTGGCCTGTGGGCTCCTCGTCACCGTGGTGACCGCCTCCTTCGGCGCACCAGGGGTTTCCCTGGCCTCGGTCCGCAACACCACGGAGGAGATGCGGGTCGGCGTCCCCACGGCGTGGGCCCGGGAGTTCCACAGCGGTCAGGAGGCCCGTCCCGCCCTCGCCGCGGCCGGGGCGGGCCCGGGACTGCTCGCCGCCACCGACGCCGACGACTGGCACTCCACCGACATCCCCTCGTACGGGGTGTACGCCACGGTGGTTCCCGGCACCCCCGACCTGCGCGGTGTCGCCGGCACCGAACCCTGTGCGGGTGCGCCGGAGGAACGCGGCTTCCACAGCGACGGCTGGGAGGGCATGGTCTGGGAATGGCCCGAGTGCAACGGCAACGGGGCGTACAGCACCGTGGCCGTGCACCCGCCGGGCACCCCCAGGACCGTGTACCTGGAGATCCGCCAGCCCGAGTACCGCCCGGACGTGGTGGACGAGATCATCGAGAAGGTCGAGTTGCGTTAGGGGGCTCCGGTCAACTGGGCCCGGAGCTCCTCCGGGGTGGTGACGGGGAGCTTGCAGACGAACCCCTCGCAGACGTAGGCGGTGGCCCGTCCCCCGACGGGCGCACGCCCCTCCAGCAGGGGCACTCCCCCGCTGTCGCGGCCGTCCCCCCGGGACAGTACGGTCCCCAGGGGCGCCCACCGCAGCACCGTACGCACCAGCTCCTCGGTCTCCGGTGCGCCCGGCTCCCCCACCACGGCGACCGCGCGCGGTCCGGTGAGCAGGGCCTCGCCCGCGGCCAGCCCCCACCCGGCGAAGCGGGGTGCCTTCTCCGCGAGCAGCGGCACCACCGCCAGGGCGCCCTCCGCCGCGGCGCGGTGGCGTTCGCTTCCGGTCAGTGCCGCGTACGACAGCAGTGCCGAGGCGGCGGCGAACCGGCCGGAGGGGGTGGCGTTGTCCGTGGGGTCCTGGGGGCGGCTGAAGAGCCTCTCCGCGTCGTCGGCGGTGTCGTAGAACCCGCCCTCCTCGTCGCCGAAGTGGTCCAGGACGGTGTCCAGCAGTCCCCCGGCCTCCCGTACGTAACGGGCCTGTCCGGTCACACCGTGCAGGGCGATCAGCCCCTCGGCGAGGTCGGCGTAATCCTCCAGGACTCCGTCGCTGGGGCCGGGGCGACCGTCCCGGGAGGTGCGCACCAGGCGCCCGTACCGCAGGTGGGTTCCCAGGACCAGGTCGGCGGCCTCGCGGGCCGCGGTGATCCACTCGGGCCGCTCCAGCAGCGCGCCCGCCTCGGCCAGGGCGGCTATCGCCAGGCCGTTCCAGGCGGCGACCACCTTGTCGTCTCGGGCGGGCGGCACCCTGCCCTCGCGGGCGGCGAGCAGGGCGGCGCGCACACGGTCGTAGCGTTCGGGGTCGTCGGGGTCCTCGCGGAGCTGAAGCACCGAGGAGCCGCGTTCGAAGGTGCCCGCCGCGGTCACCCCGAACAGCTCCGCGGCCCAGGCGCCGTCCTCCTCCCCCAGGACCTCGCTCAGTTGTGCGGGGGACCACACGTAGTAGATGCCCTCCTCCCCCTCGCTGTCGGCGTCCAGCGCCGAGGCGAACCCGCCCTCGGGCGTGCGCAGGTCGCGCAGCATCCAGTCCGCGGTCTCCTGGACGACGCGCAGCAGCAGCCCCCTGCCCGCGGCGGCCGCCGGGTCCCCGCCCGCCGGCTGCCGGGCCATCCGGGTGTAGGCGCGCAGCAGCAGAGCGTTGTCGTAGAGCATCTTCTCGAAGTGCGGGACCAGCCACTCGCGGTCCACCGAGTAGCGCGCGAACCCGCCGCCGATCTGGTCGTACATTCCGCCCCGGGCCATCGCCACGGCGGTGCCGCCCGCCATCAGCGCCGCTGGGGTGGGCTCGTCCGCGGTCTGGAACGGGAGGGTGCGTTCGTGCTGCGCGGTGAGGAAGGACAGCAGCATCGACGGCGGAAACTTCGGCTCGTCGCCGAAGCCGCCGTTGACGGCGTCGTAGTCACGGACCAGCGCCTGGACGGCGAGGTCCAGGTCGGCTGCGGTGGGCGGGGGCGAGGACGCCAGGCGGCGCGGGGCTCCGAGCGCCTCCACCACCCTCCTGCCCTGGTCCAGCAGGTCGGCACGGTTGTCCCGCCAGGCGTTCGCGACGCCTTCGAGCAACCGCCGGAAGTGGTCGCGCGGGAAGTAGGTGCCGCAGTAGAACGGGGCGCCGTCCGGGGTGGTGAACACGGTCATGGGCCAGCCGCCCTGGCCGGTCATGGCCTGGGTCGCCTCCATGTACACGGCGTCGACGTCGGGGCGCTCCTCCCGGTCGACCTTGACGTTGACGAACAGGGCGTTCATCAGGCTCGCGGTGGCGGGGTCCTCGAAGGACTCGTGGGCCATGACGTGGCACCAGTGGCAGGCGGCGTAACCCACGGAGACGAGGAGGGGCACGTCGCGGCGGCGGGCCTCCGCGAAGGCCTCCTCACCCCAGGGCCACCACTCCACGGGGTTCTCGGCGTGCTGCAGCAGGTACGGGCTGGTCGCGTCGCTCAGGCGGTTGGACATACCCCCACTCTGCCAGCCGGCCGCACGCCCCACCGTGCGGCCGCCCCGGGGACCGGCCGGGGGACCGGCCGGGGGCCGCTGGGACGGCGGGGCTCCGGGGACTGCGGTCTCCGCGCCCGTCGCACCGACCGTCAGCACCGTCCGAAGCAGCAGAGAAGCGACAGACAGGTCAGCAGTGGGCCACTACCAGCAGCAATACACCGGAAGCCCTGCAAGTTATTTCAGCCGCAGAAAGCCCTCTGGACTGCAGGTTACTGTCGCGTATCAGTAGGTTACTGAAAGTCCTTTCAGATACTTGCGCAAGATTGCCGTGCCCCTGAAAGATGGCGGACATGACAAACCCCTCTCCCACGACCCGTACGTCACGCCGCATCGCCTTCGCCGCCGTGGCCGCGGGCGGCCTCCTGACCCTGGCCGCCGCCCCGTCCGCCGCGGCGGACACCGCCGCCCCGCCGCCGGAGTGCGTGCAGTACCACTCGAGCTGGCGCTACACCCATGTCTCCAACGGCTGCGAGTCCACCGTCGCCGTCACGGTCGAGTACACCGACGGCCAGGAAGCCTCATGCCGCGTCATCGAGCCGGGCGGATGGGCGACCTTCAACGGTTACGGGCCTCAGCTCAACTACGTCACGGGGCTGCGGGTGTGCGCCCCGGACTCCACCACGACCAGCGACGGCTGAGCCCCGGCACCTCCGGGAACGAGTCGGCGCGGGACAGCGGTCCTGCCTCCGCCCCCGCGCCGCACCCGGAAAACCAGCCCGGCCCCGCCCGGCGTGACCGGAGCCTCCGGCGGGCCCGGCCCCGCGGGTACGCGGCGGGGCCGGGCCCGACCGGACACGGTCTATCCCCTGGCTGAGGGGTCCCGCTCCGGGGTCGCCGCGGCGTCCGCCCCGGCGACCGCCTCCCGTCCGTCCCCGTCCGCGGTCCCGGCGGACCCGAACGTCTCGGCGCGCGCCGAGACGCCGCGCAGCTTGCCGACGAGGCTCCTCATCAGGAAGTACAGACACACACCGATCGCGAAGACGGCGAGGAAGCCCAGTACACCGGGGGTGACGGTGTCCTTGTCCAACGCGAAGTCCCCGGCGAGCACCGTGGCGGACGTGAGAAGGGTGTTCATGCCGTTCATACTCTCATTGCCTCGCGCACACCCGCGAAGAGGTCCTTCTCCGGGACCTCGGTGTCCACCAGGGAGCGGACGAGGTGGTAGTCCTCGGTCGGCCAAGCCTCGGCCACGACGTCGTTGGGCACGGCGAACCAGAAGCCGTCCGGGTCGATCTGCGTGGCGTGGGCCCTGAGCGCCGCGTGCGCGGTGTCGAAGTGCTCACTGCAGTGCACGCGGGTGGTGATCTCCCAGCGCGGCCGGTCCCGCTTCCTGATCCGCTCGGTCCACTCCGCGAAGGGGTTGTCCAGACCGCGTTCGGCGAGGATCTCGGCGAGCGCCTCGAAGCGCTCCGGCGGGAACGAGACGAAGTAGTACAGCTTGAGGGGCTGCCAGGGATCCCCCGCCTCGGGGTAGGCGTCCGGCTCGGCGGCGGCGTCGAAGGCGTGCATCGACACCTTGTGGGTCATGATGTGGTCGGGGTGCGGGTAACCGCCGTTCTCGTCGTAGGTGAGGACGACGTGCGGGCGGAACCGTCGGATCGCCGCCACCAGGGGCTCGGCGGCCTCCTCCACCGGCAGGGTCGCGAAGCAGCCCTCCGGCAGCGGGGGCAGCGGGTCGCCCTCGGGCAGGCCGGAGTCGACGAAACCGGCGAACTCCTGTTCCACACCGAGGATCTCGCGGGCGCGTCTCATCTCCTCGCGACGGACCTCGGCGATGTTCTCGCGGATCTCGGGACGTTCCATCGCGGGGTTGAGGATGTCGCCGCGTTCACCACCGGTCATGGTGACGACCAGCACTTCCGTGCCCTCTTGGACGTAACGCGCCATGGTGGCCGCGCCCTTGCTGGACTCGTCATCGGGATGGGCATGAACGGCCATAAGCCGCAGGCGCTCGGACAACGAAGGCTTCTCCTTGGCTCGGTCGACAGCCGCTGGACGCGGCCGTCCGCCGCCGCCCCGGGGCGCGGCGCGGACGACTCACGTGCGGGCCGCGTAGGGGGGCTGTCAGGTCGGGGATATCTTAGACAACACCGTCCCCTTGCTCGGAGATTCCCAATGTCAGCGACCCCGGAAGATGATGCCGTGAACAGTGCCGACACCGCGCCAGCGCTACGCAAGCGCCACGGCAACGGGCCCGTCTTCTTCGTCGTCGCGACCGTCTTCGCGGTGGCCGTCACCATCGGCTGGGGGTACTCGGTGATGAGCTACAGCGGGCTGGGCGGCGGCGTGTACCACCAGGTGATCTCGGTGTCCGCACCCTCAGGGAGCGAGGCCCGGATCTCCTTCGAGGTAAACAGCAGGGAAGGGGCGGAGTGCCTGGTGCAGGCGCTCGACGACCAGATGGTCCTCGTGGGTGAGGAGAAGGTCGATGTGGAGAGCGGGAACCGGATGGTCAACAGGACCGTTGAAACGGTTCGTCAGGCTTCCACGGTAGAAGTGGCCTCGTGCAGGGAACAAGGTTCGCAGGACTGATCCACCGAACCCTCCCCTGGACGGTACCGGAACCGGAGCGGAACCCCCGGGAACAAGGGCACCGATGCGCGGTCGCGCACGGTGATATTCTCGTAAGTTCAGCTCTGGCCGCCTGGTGGCCTTTGCTACTAGTACACAAGGAGTTCCCGTGACCCAGACCCGCGATGACAACGTCACCTGGCTCACCCAGGAGGCGTACGACCGGCTCAAGGGAGAGCTGGACCACCTGTCGGGGAGTGGGCGTATCGAGATCGCGGAGAAGATCGAGGCCGCCCGGGAAGAGGGTGACCTGAAGGAGAACGGCGGCTACCACGCCGCCAAGGAGGAACAGGGCAAGATGGAGGCCCGCATCCTCCAGCTCACCGAGATCCTGCGCACCGCGCGGGTCGGCGAAGCGCCCCGTACCGAAGGCGTGGTCGGCCCCGGCATGACCATCACCGTCAGGTTCGACGGCGACGACGAGGAGGTCACCTTCCTGCTCGCCTCACGTGAGGAGAGCGGCTCCCCCATCGACGTGTACTCCCCCAAGTCCCCGCTCGGCTCCGCCATCAACGGCAAGCGTGTGGGTGAGACCGTCAGCTACAACCTGCCCAACGGCAAGAGCCTCGGTGTCGAGATCATAGAGGCGGTCCCCTACAGCGGCATGTGACCCACCGCTGCGCGGCCGTTCGGCGGGCCGGGACCGAAGCACGACGGGGGCGGCTGCGGCCGCCCCCGTCGTATGCGCCGTGCCCGGCGACCGTGCGCCCTGGGTAACCTGCTCTTGTCCCCGCTCTCCACGACCTCGTCCACCCAGGAACTGGCGGCCGCATGTCCTCGCCCCACTGGAACCCCCACCACCCCCACCAGGGAGGTCAGCCCCCCTATGCCGGGGGATGGTCCCACGGTGGGCCACAGATTCCCGCGCCCGTTCCCCCCGTTCCGGGGGCTCCCGGCGGCCCGTGGTCCGGCCCCCCGACGGCCGGTTTCGGCGTCAGGCTCCTCGCCCGGCTCATCGACTACGTCCTCGCCTTCGTCACGGCCGCGGCGTTCTTCTTCGTCATGGCCGTCGTGACCGTGCTGCTGACCGGGAACACGGAGACCACCGATGCCGAGGGTGAGCTCTGGGCGTACCTGTTCGTCTTCGGCTGGGGCGTGCTGCTGTTCTTCTACGACTGGCTCTACCTGGTCACCTGGGGCCGCACCCTCGGCAAGATGATGGTGGGCGTCAAGGTGGTGAGCGCCTCGGGCGGGGGCGGGCTCAGCCAGGGCCAGGCGGTGGGCCGCTCCGCCTTCTTCTGCCTGCCGCAGTCCCTGCCCTGTGTGGGCCACCTGTTCTCGACCGCGGAGTCCATGGCCATACTCGGCGACACACGCGGGCGTGCCCTGCACGACCGGGTGGCGGGCACCCTGGTGGTCCGCACCCGTCCCTAGCGACCTCCGGAGCGGGTCCGGTCGGCCCCGGGCCACCGGGCCGGTCCTATCCCTGCCCGGCCCGCGTTCCCTCGGCGTCCTCCGCATCCTCGGTGCCCTCGACGCACTCGGGGGCGTCCGCCCCTCCGTCGGCGAAGGCCGCCGGAACGTAGTGCCCCGCACCGATGCGGTACCAGACGTCGGTGGTACCGGAGGGACCCGTGGCCTCGTCCCCCGTGGTCTGGCAGGCCACGTCCACGTTGGCCTTGTAGGCGGCGAGCCCCACGGTGTCGTGGTCCGTCCCCGGGCCGTCCCGGAGGATCACCGGGTCCGCCTGGGTGGCCGTGACGATCTCGGCGCGGGCCCGGTACTCGGCAGTCCACAGGTAGTCGACCTGCACCCAGCCGTTGGTGGGCAGCTGGAGGCCCTCGTTGAAGGCTCCGTCGGCGAGATCGATGCCCGCCGGGTTGCGCACCCGGCGCCCGAACCCGTCCAGGCCGCTGTTGTGGTTCTCGGTGTAGGCGGCCTGGGCCTGGGGTCTGCCGCGGTCCAGGTCGCGCCAGGACTCACGGTCGTCGTTCCAGTGGTCGTCGGTGATGTTCCAGGGGCCCACGTCCCACACGGGCAGGTAGGCGCAGCGCGGTTCGTGGTTTTCGGTGTCGCCGACCGCCTCGGGGCCCAGTTCACCGGTGCTGCACACCCGGACGGTGTACTCTCCGCCGCCCCGGTTGGCGAGCCCCCGGCGGGAGGGCAGGGCGACGAAGTGGTCGTCGGGGCGGACCGTGTGCCCGTTCGCGGTGGTGTTGCCGACCAGTCCGATACGGGTGGCGAAGAGCCGCGCGGAGAAGGGTTGCGGTACGTCGTCACCGACCGGGGGGTCCTGCGCACCCTCCGCACCCTCCTCCGTCTCCTGCGGACCACCGCCGTCCGGATCACCGACGGACGGCGAACCCTCGACCGGCCGGACCCGCACGTCGGTGACTGCGACCTCCGTGTTCCCGGGCGCAGATTCGACCCCGATCCGCAGCTGGACCTCGATGACCGCCTCCGTCAGGGTCACCCGGCCGCCGCCGGAGGCCGTGGGGTACCACTCGGTCCACATCCCGTCGGCGCGCACGCCGCGGGCCTCGGTGAGCACCTCCTCCGCGTCCCCGGTGGTGCGCACGTCCACGTCGAGGGTGTCGGTGGGCTCCTCCAGCGCCTGTTCGGGGAAGACCGCCAGGCCGGTGCGGCGTGCGGCGGGGTCCAGGCGCGGCGACGCCCCCAGGGCGGAGGCCCCGGCGGTGTCCAGGCGCAGCGCACCGGATTCCAGGGCCAGGCCGACGCGGTCGGTCGAGGCCAGGTCCTGTTCCAGCCAGGAGGAGTCGGCCAGGGCCGCGGTGGGTGTCGCCAGCGGGGCCAGCAGTGCGAACGCCCCCAGTGCCGCGAGGGACGTGGTCGTGCGCCGGTTGTCGGCCATCGTTCCTTCTCTCACCAAACACACAAAGTGACAATATCCGTCACTCTTAGTAATAGCCCTGGTGTGGGCACACTCAAGGAGCTTGTGGCGAGTGTTGGCGATCCGACGTTAAAAGTCCGACTCGGAGACGTTCGCGACCGTTTTCGCCCCCTCTTCCGCGGTGATCTTGCTACCAGGGGCGATCTCGGCGCCGAAGTTGCCCCTGGTAGCAAGATCACCGGGGTTTGGCGGGCACGGGTCAGTGGGCGTTCAGGGGGCGAAGGCCAACAGGCAGGCGGTGAAGCCGTGCACGTGGTTCACCCCGGAGACCGGACCGATCTCCCCCAGCCCGAAGAACCCCGTCACCGGACCCACGCCGAGGATCCTCCGGACCGCCAGGACGTCGTGGTCCGCCTGGGCGAACAGGTTCGCGCCCCGGCCGTTGCAGGAGAACAGCAGTCCCGCGCCCACGGCGTGCTCGGCACCGAACTCGGACAGTTTGCGGGCCAGGTCCTCGTCGGCGGTGCCGGCGTCGCGGACCTGGAAGCGGACCGTCTGGCCGACCTCCAC
This sequence comes from Nocardiopsis terrae, assembly GCF_014651695.1. Taxonomy (GTDB): domain Bacteria; phylum Actinomycetota; class Actinomycetes; order Streptosporangiales; family Streptosporangiaceae; genus Nocardiopsis; species Nocardiopsis terrae. The sequence goes on along the minus strand of NZ_BMXJ01000007.1, from coordinate 120,292 downwards.
CATGTCGTCGATGGTGAGCGCTCCCAGGTCGGGGTCGGCGCCGCTGAGCGTACGGATGAGGAAGTCGCCCTGCTCGTGGTGGTCGGCGTACTCGTCCATCGCGATGCCGACGTGCAGCCCCCGCTCGGCCAGTTCGCGGTCCTCCTCGGGGAGCTCCTCCACCAGGCTCTCCAGCTTCTCGTAGGCGTTGGACCCGGCCAGTTCCAGCACCAGGTTGCCCTCGGCCTTGGTGACGGTCATGCTCGGACCGACCGGGCGGCAGCCCTGACTGACCACCGTGCCGATCACCCCGTCCCCGCCGAGCAGCACGCCGATGGCCCCGTTCGGCGCCACGTCACCGTCACAGAACAGCCGCACCGAGTCCTCGCCGCGCATACCGTCGGCCATACCGCCGACCAGCGGCAGGCCGTCCAGGGCCGCGGTGGTCTCCCGGACGAACGCCTGGGTGGGGAACTCGTAGGGGTTGGCGAGCAGGATCCCCGCCTGGTCCCGCGGGGTCGGCTCGCGCATGCCCACGACCGCCAGCTGGTCGGCCTCGATGACGGTGTCCAGCTGGAACGGGGTCAGCTCGACCCCGGGCAGGCGCGCGCTCCACACGCTCACCGCGCCCTGGTCCTGCACCCCGCGGCCGCCGCCGATCACACCGGTGGCGCTGCACCCCAGCGTGACCGCGTCCCCGGCCAGCTCCATGACCCGTTTACCGGCGAGCGTGACCTCCTCCGGGTCCGCACCGCTGACGAAGAAGCAGACCAGGTCGGCGGGGCCGTCCATCTGCTCCAGGGCCTGCAGGACGGCACGTTCGGCCGCGTTCACGAGGTCGGCCCCCGTCGTCAGAGCATCGCCGAACCTAACCACCAGCTGCCACCCCCGCCTTCACCGGCCACCGGGGCCGGGCCTGGGAACCTTGCCGTCCCATTCTTCCATCCGAACTCCAAACAGGGGCTTTCCTCCAGCTGGCCCCTCAAACGCCCCCGCCTCTAGACTCCTGCCTGTGACCCACGCCGCCTCCCCGCCGAGCGGACTCCCGCGCACACGCGCCGCACTGCGCGAGTCCGGCCACGTCCACCGCTCCACGGCTGTCGAGGTCCGGGAGAACCTCCTGACCCGCATGGCCTCGGGCCGGCCCCGGTTCCCCGGTGTGCACGGCTTCGACGACACCGTGCTGCCCCAGTTGGAACGGGCCCTGCTGGCCGGACACGACGTCGTCCTGCTGGGCGAGCGCGGCCAGGGCAAGACCCGGCTGATCCGCACGATCGCCGGGCTGCTCGACGAGTGGTCGCCCGCCGTCGCCGGATGCCCGGTCAACGACCACCCCTACGCTCCGGTCTGCCCCTCCTGTGTGCGCCGCAGCGCGACCGAGGGGGACGACCTCCCGGTGGTCTGGCGGCATCGCGACGAACGCTACGGCGAGAAGCTGGCCACCCCCGACACCGGCACCTCGGAGCTGGTCGGCGACGTGGACCCGGCCAGGCTCGCCGAGGGGCGTTCGCTCGGCGACCCCGAGACGGTCCACTTCGGCCTGCTGCCCCGCGCCAACCGCGGCGTGTTCTGCGTGAACGAACTCCCCGACCTGCCCGCCCGCGCCCAGGTGGCCCTGTTCAACGTGTTGGCCGAACGCGACATCCAGGTGCGCGGATACACCCTGCGCCTGCCCCTGGACCTGCTGCTCGTGGCCAGCGCCAACCCCGAGGACTACACGAGCAGGGGTCGGATCGTCACCCCGCTCAAGGACCGCTTCGGCGCCCAGGTGCGCACGCACTACCCGCCCGACCTCGACGCCGAGCTCTCCCTGGTCCGGCAGGAGGCGCACCTGCCCGCCGGTACGACCGTCCCCTCGCACCTGGTGGAGGCGGTCGCCCGCTTCACCCGGCTCGTCCGCTCCTCCAACCGGGTGGACCAGCGCTCGGGCGTGTCCGTGCGCTTCTGCGTGGCCGCGGCCGAGACCGTGGCCGCCTCGGCGCTGCGCCGGGCCGCGCTGGTCGGCGAGGAGGTGCCGGTGGCCCGGGTCTGCGACCTTTCCGGGGTGGCCGAGCCCCTCCTGGGCAAGGTGGAGTTCGAGACGGGGGCCGAGGGACGTGAGGCGTCGATCCTGGAGACCCTGCTGCGCCGGGCGGTCGCCGAGACCTTCCGGGCCCGCCTGGGCGGGGCCGACCTGGAACCGCTCAGCGACCGGTTCGCCGGCGGCGCGACCGTGGAGAGCGGAGACCTGGTCGGCGCGGCCGAACTGTTGCGCAGGGTCGGTGCGGTGCCCGGGCTGGCCGGGCTGATCGAACGGGCGGCGCCGGAGGCGTCGGACGGTCCGCCCACCCCGGGGCTGGCCGCCGCGGTGGTGGAGTTCGCCCTGGAGGGCCTGTACCTGGAGCGCCGGCTGTCCAAGGACACGGCGCCCGACGGGGGTGTCTACCGCTTCTGATGCGATTCCGGTACCGGGCGTACACGGGCGGCCCCGACCCGCTGGCGGAGCCCGACCCCCCTCCCGAGGAGGCGGTGCGGGCGGCCACCGAACTGTTGGCCCTGGTCAACGGGGCACGCTCAGGTGATGCGCTCCCGGAGGAGGCACTGGAGGCCCTGGCCGGGGCCGAGGACGCCCTGAGCCGTTACGCGGACGGCGACCGGGCCGCGGTGGACGGGGTGGACGCCGGGTTGCTCCGTGGGCTCCTCGGGGGCGCCGCACGCGGTCCCCTGCAGCGCCTGGACGCCGCCGACCACGAGTTGACCCCGCGTGAACTGCGCAGACTGGGCGAGGCCGCGCTGGCGGAGATCGAGTCGGCGCGGCGGGCCGCTCCCGGAGGGCACCGGGGCGGTGAGGGCGCCGGCGGCGAGCCCACCGGCGCCGCGGTGCCCCGCGACGGCCTCGACCGGGCCCTGGACCCCGTCGCGACGCTGCGCGAGGCGATCGTGCGCCGTGCGGCACAGGGCGGCCTCCCGGGGGACGGCCGCGGCCCCGGAGGCGCGGACGCGCTGCGCCCCGAGGACTTCCGGTACGCGGAGACCGAGCCCGCGGGGGCCGCCGCCGTGTGCCTGCTCGTGGACCTGTCCCACTCGATGGTGGCCCGCGGCCTGCACGAGGCCGCGGTGCGCACCGCGTTGGCCCTGCACACCCTGGTGCGCACCCGGTACCCCGAGGACCGGGTCCTGCTGGTCGGCTTCGGCGACCGGGCCCGCGCGATGACCCCCGCCGACCTGGTCGGGCACGACTGGCGGCGGACACCCGGCACCAACCTCCAGCACGCCCTGCACCTGGCGCGGCGGTACCTGCGCCGCCACCGGGGGTTGCGGCCGGTGGTACTGGTCGTCACCGACGGCGAGCCCACCGCGCACCTGGGCGAGGACGGCGACGCGCGGTTCTCCTGGCCGCCGGCGCCGCGCACGGTGGAGCTCACCGCGGCCGAACTCGACTCCGTCCTGGGTGAGGGCGCCGAGGCCACGTTCTTCCTGCTCTCCGAGGAGTCCGGGCTGCGCGCCTTCCGGGAGCTCCTCGAACGCCGCCGGGGCGTGCGCGTGCTGCACGCCGACGCCGGGGCGCTGGGGCCGCTGGTCGTCGACCGCTACCTGCGGCGGCGCTGATCCGGTCGCGCGTCCGGCCGGGGCCGCGTCCCGGTGCGGTTCCGGGGAGCCGCGGCCGTACCGGGCACCGGGCGGTCAGTGCTCGAAGATGCTCAGGTCGGTGTCCACCACCGGCAGGTTCTCGGGGGCGTCGCCGCCCGTGTAGAGGAGCTGGTGGCGGTTGGCCGGCATGAACGTCTCGGTGAAGCGCAACGGGCGCTGTCCCTCGTAGGACACCCGTTCCTGGACGAGCAGGGGGGTGCCGGGGCCCAGCCCGAACGCGTCGGCCTCCTCCTGGGAGGGCATGCGCGCGCCCACGAGGTCCCGGTTCCACTCCTCGTGGAAGCCGAGCGCGCGCAGGGTCCCGGCGATCCCGCCCGCCAGGTGCTCCGGAGTCATGAGCGCCGTGTTGTTGGCGATGCTGAAGGGGAAGTAGGTGATCTGGGTCTGCCACAGGCCGCCGTCGACGAGGTGTTCGGAGGCGCGGATCACGACGAGCCCGGCGTTCGGGCTCTGCTGTTCGGGGCCGTTGACCAACCGTTTGGCCACACGCGGGCGCATGGTGTCCAGGCTGACCCTGACCCTCTCGTCGACGTCGCCGTGGCCGGCCTGCCTCAGGCGGGAGCTGTAGCCCGACTCGAGGCTGCCGGAATCGCCGTCCGCGGCGACCGGTTCCGCCAGGTGGGTGATCGGCCGGTGGTTCGCGACGAACGCGCCCCGCCCGACCTGGATGGCGATCCGGCCCTCGTCCTGGAGGATGCGCATGCCCAGACGCGCGGTGGCACGTGAGACGTCGAGCTCCTCGGCGAGCTCCTCCTCTCCCGGAAGCCGTTCTCCCGGCCGGTAGGCGCCTCTGGCCAGCGCGTCCCGAAGGTAGTCGGCGACCACGGTCTTCTTCGTCGTGCTCATGGTCTGCTCAGTCCCGGTGGTAGGCCTTGAGGTCGCCGTGCTCGAACTGGTAGCGGATGCTGTGTCCCGCGTGCACGGTGTGCACCAGCCGGATGGGGCGGTCCTGCGAGTAGTCGGTCCGGTTGACGTTCAGCACCGGAACGCCCGGGGGGAGTTCGAGCTGGGAGGCTTCCTGGGGCGTGGGCATCCGGGTCTCCAGCTCGTCCACGTACCCGACCTGGCGGTGGCCGTGTTCCATGAGCACGACCAGGGCGCTCTCCACGTCCTCGGGCACCATGAGCGGGGTGGACTGGACCAGGTCCATCGGGTAGTAGGCGGAGCTGATCGAGCCGGAGCGCTCACCGGAGAAACGGTGCATGCGCCGGACCACCGTCATCTCTCCCTCGGGGACGCGCAGGCGGCTGGCGATGTCGGCCGTGGCGCTGAGGAGTTGGAGCTCCTCCAGGGTCAGCCCGCTCATGTTGGACTCGTTGAGCCCGTCGGGACCGCCCTTGGTGCGGGTCGCGTAGAAGGTCTCGGGGACCACGTCCTGCACGAAGTGCCCGCGTCCGGGCCTGCTGACGATGAGCCCCTGGTTGCGCAGCATGCCCAGCGCCAGGCGGATCGTGTTGCGGGAGGCCTCGAAGCGATCCTCCAGCTGCTTCTCCGAGGGGAGCTGGCCGCCCAGGGGCAGACTCCGCTCCTGGATCTCCCGTCGCAGCACTCGGGCGATCTGTCGGTATCTGCTTTCTGCCCGCATAAGTCCGCCCTCTGGGGGGTAAAAGACCAACAACTTAGCTTGTACCAACAAGCTGAGTGGTACACCAGTCAAACAGGTACAACCGGTTTCGTTGAACCCATCTTAGTTGAAGGACTTCACAGGTACAGGACGGCTCCACCGTCCGGGCACCGTAAACGGAGAACACGAACCCCTCGGGGTCGGTCCCGCCCCACACCGACAGCAGAAACCGGATCTCATGCGACACATCCCGCCGCCCCCTCGAACGACCGGGGGGCCGATCAGGACCTGACCGCCCACCACCACAGAGGACCCGCCATGGAAACCACGTTCGTCATCCTCTCGTTCGCCGGGCTCGTACTCATGGGACTCGCCACGGGGTTCTTCCTCACCGTCTCCATCGGTATCCGGCGCCAGGACAGCCGCGGCAGCTACCGTTCCCTGCGCAGGGGCGGCAACGACAGCGCCCTGGACCGCTCCGGCCGGGCCGTCTGCGGCCTGCGCTTCCGCGAGGACCGGAGCGAACTCCCGGACCAGAGCCGCACGCCCACCGCGGTCTGACCCGGACGAGGGGCCCGGACCCGAAGATCCGGAGCCCCGCCGGCCGACACCGATGAGAGGCCGCGACGGGCCCGGAAGTGCGGCCGCGGAGCCCGCGCGGCAGCGCCGCACGGCCCCCGGAACCTCCGCGGAATCAGCCCTCCAGGGCCTGCAGCAGGTCCGCGACCAGGTCGTCGCCGGACTCGATACCCACGGAGACCCGCACCAGGTCGGCCGGAACCTCCAGCGGGGACCCCGCGGTCGACGCGTGCGTCATCCGCCCGGGGTGCTCGATGAGGGACTCCACCCCGCCCAGGGACTCGCCCAGGGTGAAGATCCTGGTCCGCTCACACAGCTCCAGAGCGGCCTTCTCCCCGTCGCGCAGAGCGAAGGAGACCATTCCGCCGAAGGACCGCATCTGCCGCTCGGCGATCTTGTGCCCCGGGTGGGAGTCCAGCCCCGGGTAGTAGACGCGCCGCACCGCGGGATGTGCGTCCAGGGCGGCCACGACGCGTCCGGCGTTCTCGCTGTGGCGGTCCATCCGCACTCCCAGGGTCTTGGCCCCGCGCAGGGTCAGCCAGGAGTCGAAGGGGCCCGGGACGGCACCCATGGTGTTCTGGTGGAAGGCCAGCCGCTCCCCCAGCTCGGCGTCGGCCACGACCAGCGCTCCCCCGACCACGTCGGAGTGCCCGCCGACGTACTTGGTGGTGGAGTGCACGACCACGTCGGCGCCCAGTGTGAGCGGCTGCTGGAGGTAGGGGGAGGCGAACGTGTTGTCGACGACGTGCAGGGCGCCCGCGTCGTGGGCGACCTGCGCGACCGTCTCGATGTCGGTGATGCCCAGCAGCGGGTTGGTGGGCGTCTCCGTCCACACCACCCTGGTGTTGGGGCGCACGGCGTCACGGACGGCGTCGACGTCGGTCTGGTCGACCGCGTCCCAGCTGACGCCCCAGCGCTCGACCACCTTGGAGATCAGGCGGAAGGTACCCCCGTAGGCGTCGCCGGGGATGATGACGTGGTCGCCGGGGGAGAGCACCGTGCGAAGCAGGGTGTCCTCGGCCGCCATTCCGGAGGCGAAGGCCAGGCCGCGCGCTCCGGACTCCAGAGCCGCCAGGCATTCCTCCAGCGCGGTGCGCGTGGGGTTGGCGGTGCGGGAGTACTCGTATCCCTGTCGCATCCCGCCCACGCCGTCCTGGGCGTAGGTACTCGTCTGGTAGATCGGCACAACCACGGCACCGGTGCCGGCGTCCGGCTCCTGGCCCGCGTGGATGGCCAGCGTTTCAAACCCGTCGAACTTCATGTGGCCACAATAGTGCCCGTGGGCCGCCCCGAACCCGTTGTCAACAGGGAGGTCTCAGGATCCGGACAGGGGTCAGGCCGGTGGGAAACGGGTGGACGAGCCCGGCTCCGGGGGGTCGGCGGGCACCTCGGGCGGCAGCCCGGCCACGGGGGTGGGGACGCGGGTGGGCGTCCCGGTCCCGCGCAGCGGCGGGTCCCAGCCCAGTTCGGGATCGTGGGTGCGCACGACCTTGCCGGGGATGCCCGCGATGACCGCGTGGTCGGGGTACGTGCCGGGCCGGACCACGCTCCCGGCGGCGACCACGGAGTTCCTCCCCAGGTGGACGCCGGGCAGGATCACGCTGTTGGCACCGAGCCAGCTGCCGGCGCCGATGCTCACCGGGTCGTCCACCGGCCACTGGAGGCCGACGGGGATCTCGGTGTTGGCGTAGGCGTGGTTCTGGTCGGTGATGTAGACGTAGGGGCCCGTGTAGACGTGGTCGCCGATGTCCACGGACCGGTGGGCGACGATGTGCGACCCCCGGCCGATGGCGCAGCCGGACCCGATCCGCACGACCGTGCCCTCGCCGAGGTCGTAGTCGGGCCCCATCCCGGCCGCCAGGGTCATGTCCCCGCCCAGGACGGTGTGCACGCCGATCTCGATCCACGGCTCCCCGTAGAGCGTGGCCGTGGGGAAGGCGATCGCCGAGCCGGCGCCGAAGCGCGCGAACCTCCGGGCGGCCCTGGAGCCGGCTCGGATCTCCGCGTGGCTCCGTGCGTACGACCAGACGGAGCGAATCATCCAGGACAGAAGCCGTGACACGCCTGCACCCACTTATTACCCGGCAGTAACACTGATATCGAACATTAGCAGTGTCCGAGTATGCGGCAACGTGTCCGGTGGGCGAACAGCGGGGCCCGAACGACGCTCGGTACGGGCGCCGTCCGGGCCGCGGGGCGGGTGACTCAGCCCGAGAGGTGGGCCAGCAGGTCCTGCCTGGTGAGAATCCCCACCGGCTTGCCGTCGCGCAACACCACCAGGGCCCCGGAGGCGCGCAGCAGGCGGACGCAGTCGCTGACCGGGGTGCCCGTGCCCACCGTGGCCAGCGGCTTGCCCATGTGCGTCTCCACCAGGTCGTCCAGCTCGGCGCGGCCGTCGAAGAGGGCGTCCAGGAGATCGCGCTCGGCGATGGAGCCGACCACCTCGGCCGCCATGACCGGAGGCTCCTCCTTCATCACCGGCAGCTGGGAGACGCCGTACTCGCGCATGATCGCCACGGCGGTGCCGACGGTCTCGTCGGGGTGGCTGTGCACGAAGTCGGGCATCTCGCCCTCCTTGTCCGCGAGCACCTGGCCGGCCGTGGCCTCCTCGGTCTCGGCGGACAGGAAGCCGTAGTCGGCCATCCACTCGTCGTTGAAGATCTTGCCGAGGTAGCCGCGGCCGCCGTCCGGCAGCAGGACCACGATGACGTCGTCGGGTCCCGCGTCCCGGGCCACCCGCAGCGCCGCCTCGACCGCCAGGCCGCAGGAGCCGCCCACCAGGAGGCCCTCCTCCTTGGCCAGGCGGCGGGTCATCAGGAACGAGTCCTTGTCGCTGACCGCCACGATGTCGTCGCAGATCGCCGTGTCGTAGGTGCCGGGCCAGATGTCCTCGCCCACGCCCTCGACCAGGTACGGGCGGCCGCTGCCGCCCGAGTACACCGAACCCTCGGGATCGGCTCCGATGACCTGCACCCCGCCCCTGGAGGCCTCCTTGAGGTACCTGCCGGTGCCGCTGATGGTGCCGCCGGTGCCGATGCCCGACACGAAGTGGGTGATCCGGCCCTCGGTCTGGTCCCAGATCTCCGGACCCGTGGAGTGGTAGTGCGACTCCGGGTTGTTCTCGTTCTCGTACTGGTTGGGTTTCCAGGCGCCGGGGATCTCGGCGGCCAACCGGTCGGAGACCGAGTAGTAGGACTCGGGGTGCTCGGGAGCGACCGTGGTCGGGCAGACCACGACCTCCGCGCCGTAGGCCCGCAGTACCGACAGCTTGTCCGGGCCGACCTTGTCCGGGCAGACGAAGACGCAGCGGTAGCCCTTCTCCTGCGCGACCAGGGCCAGACCGATACCGGTGTTGCCGGAGGTGGGTTCGACGATCGTGCCGCCCGGCTTGAGCTCACCGCTCTTCTCGGCGGCCTCCACCATCCGCAGCGCGATGCGGTCCTTCACCGAACCGCCCGGGTTGAAGTACTCGACCTTCGCCAGGATCGTGGGGGCCAACCCCTCGGAGACCTTCCGAAGACGGACCAGCGGGGTGTCCCCGACCAGGTCGATGAGTGAGTCGTGTACCCGCAACTTCGCTCCTTCGCATAGTGGCGACCGGGTCTTCGGCCCGCCGGTGTCGCTTCCCCGGTGACGCCCGGGGCGGGTGGGACCGGTCCGGTCCCCCACATCCTGACTCTAACCTCACCAACCAGCGTATTCGCCGCGCCAGCAGGCGGTGTGGACCGGTCCGCTCCACGCCCGGAGGGCTCCTCTTCGGTGTCCTCGGGGCCCGGATTGTCTGCCGCCGGGTTACGTGACCCGGAAGTTCCCCGCCGGTAACGTCGAGTGGGAGTGTTCCGCGGGCGTCCCGGGCGGGCACGTGCCGGTGACGGCCCCGGGAGCGGCCCGAAGGAGCCCGGCCCACAGCGGCCCGCCCCCGGGCGGGCCCGACGCTTCGGGGAGTACCGATGCTGCGAGCCGTTCGAGCGCGGCGCATCGCCGCCGCCACCGCGTTCGGCGGGGGCGGGCTCACACTCGTGGGCGGGGGCACCGTGGCCCTGCTCTACCTCCAGGCGAAGTTGGCCAAGAACGCGATCGGCCACACCGACTGGCGGCGCCCGAAGGCGGACGGGACCTACGGTGACGGCGAGGGTCCGCCCCTGCGGCTCCTCATGCTGGGCGACTCCACCGCCGCCGGTTTCGCGGTGGCCCGGGCCCGGCAGACCCCCGGTGCGCTCCTCGCCGCCGGGATCGCGGCGGCGGCCGACCGGCCCGTCCGTCTGCGGTGCACCGCCACCCCCGGTGCCACCTCCGCGGACCTGGCGGCACAGGTGGAGCGGTCCGGGGCCGCAGTGCCGGGATCGGGCTACGACGTCGCGGTGGTCTTCATCGGCGCCAACGACGTCATCCGCCGGGTCCGCCCCAACGACGCGGTGGCCGCGCTACGGGACGCCGCCCGGGACCTGGTGGGCCTGGGCACCCCCGTGGTCGTGGCGACCTGTCCCGACCTCGGCACCGTACGCCCCATCAGCTGGCCGCTGCGCTCGGTGGCGCGACGGGCCTCCCGGCAGCTGGCGGCCGCGCAGACCATCGCGGTGACGGAGGTCGGCGGCCGGACGGTCTCGCTGAGCGACATCCTTGCCGAGGATTTTCGGTCAGATCCAGTTTCCATGTTTGGGCCCGACCGTTTTCATCCGTCAGCTCGCGGGTACGCACAGGCCGCGTTCGCCGTACTGCCCTCCGCCTGCGCGGCCCTGGGGCTGCTCCCCGAACTGGACGAGGGCGAACGCACCCGGGGCGTCCTGCCCGTCGACCGCGCCGCGGTGGTAGCCGCGCAGACTCCGGGTACGGAGGTCTCGCGGGCCGCTGACCAGGCACCATCCGGTGCCCGGGGCAGCTGGGCCGCGCTCGTCCGCGGCCCCTTCCGGCCCCGGGCCGCACCGCGGTCCGCACCCTCCGGAGCCGCCTCCGACGGCGGCACACGGGAGGACTCGCCAAGGCCGACCCCGGGTGGCGCCGGAGAGCACCGGACGGGTTAACTGGTCAGTAACAAGTCTTGCCGTGACCCGAACAAGGACGAAGAACATGCCCGAAGCAGTCATCGTCGCCACCGCGCGCTCCCCGATCGGCCGAGCCTTCAAGGGCTCCCTGAAGGACATGCGCCCGGACGACCTGACCACCCAGATCGTCGGCGCGGCCCTGGCCAAGGTCCCCGGGCTCGACCCGAAGAGCATCGACGACCTCATGCTCGGCTGCGGCCTGCCCGGCGGTGAGCAGGGCTTCAACATGGCCCGCATCGTCGCCGTGCAGCTCGGCCTGGACACCGTCCCGGGCACCACCATCACCCGGTACTGCTCCTCCTCCCTCCAGACCACCCGGATGGCCTACCACGCCATCAAGGCGGGCGAGGGAGACGTGTTCGTCTCCGCGGGTGTGGAGACCGTCAGCCGCTTCGCCAACGGCAGCAGCGACAACCCGCAGAACCAGAACCCGCTCTTCGCCGACGCCACGGCGCGCACCGAGAAGCGCAAGGAGGGCGGCCAGGGCACCTGGACCGACCCGCGCGAGGACGGCAACCTGCCCGACGCCTACATCGAGATGGGCCAGACCGCGGAGAACGTCGCCGAGATCACCGGCGTCTCCCGCCAGCGCCAGGACGAGTTCGCCGTCCGCTCGCAGAACCTCGCCGAGAAGTCCCTCGACAACGGCTTCTGGGAGCGCGAGATCACCCCGGTGACCCTGCCCGACGGCACCGTGGTCAGCACCGACGACGGCATCCGCCGCGGCACCACCTACGAAAAGGTCTCGCAGCTCAAGCCGGTGTTCCGCCCCGACGGCACCGTCACCGCGGGCAACGCCTGCCCGCTGAACGACGGCGCCTCCGCTCTGGTCATCATGAGCGACACCAAGGCCAAGCAGCTGGGGATCACCCCGCTGGCCCGCATCGTCTCCACCGGTGTGACCGGCCTGAACCCCGAGATCATGGGCCTGGGCCCGGTCGAGGCCTCCAAGCAGGCCCTGGCCCGCGCCAACATGGCGATCGGCGACATCGACCTCGCCGAGATCAACGAGGCCTTCGCAGCCCAGGTGCTGCCCTCCGCCGACCAGCTGGGCATCGACGTCGACAGCCAGCTGAACGTCAACGGCGGCGCCATCGCCGTCGGCCACCCGTTCGGCAGCACCGGTGCCCGCATCACCGGCACACTGATCAACGGTCTCCGGTTCCACGACAAGACCTTCGGTCTGGAGACCATGTGCGTCGGCGGCGGTCAGGGCATGGCCGCCGTCTTCGAGCGCCTCAGCTAGGCGCTCCCCGCCCTCGGGCGGACCGAGCAGGCGGACGAGGGGTCCCGGGCACCGCCCGGGGCCCCTTTCCCCGTGTCCGGGCCCGTTCCGGGCGGTTCGCGAACAGTGTTCCCCGCCCGCCGGAACACGCGCGGACCACCGCGGCCGCGATCCGGTTCGGCTACGGAGGGGACAGGGGGAAACGTTCTCGCACGGGCAAGGTAAAAGCTGGTGACCGGGGCTTGTCCAGAAGGTGATCCTGATGCAGGGTCGCAGGTAAGTGCCACACACCGAACGCACTGCGGAGGTGCCTATGTCGGTAACCCACTCGCCGGAGATCCACGCAAAGCTCATCGAACGCATCCCGGCCGTCACCGGCCGCGGACTCCACGAGTGGTTCGACTCGCTCGACAGGGGACCCGGACTCCTGCGCACCGCGGACCGGTCGTACTGGCTGGCTGACGAATACGACCTCACCCACGGCTACGCCCAGGCCATCGTCACCGAGTACGACCGCCGCCGCAGGAACCGTTCCATCCCGGCACCGCGCCGGGAGACCTCCTGACCGCCGAACTCCCGACACCCGCGTGACCGACCGCCGATGACGGCGAAGGGGCCGCCCCCGGGAGAACCCGGGCGACGGCCCCTCATCGCGCGAAGGTGCGCCTGGAAGGCGCGTGTCCGCGAGGCTACTCCGCGAACATCGTCTTGATGATCCAGAGCAGGCGCAGGATCTCGATGTACAGCCAGACCAGGGAGACGGTCAGGCCGAAGGCGAACTGCCAGGCGAACTTGTTCGGGATGCCGGCGTTGACGCCCTCCTCGATGCCGCGGAACTCGATGGCCAGGGTCAGGGCGGCCAGGACGACGAACACGATGCCCACGCCCAGACCCAGCCAGGTGGGCTCACGGAGACCGATGCCGCCAGCGATGAAGAAGCTGAGCACGAAGTTGACCAGCATCAGCGCGGCCGCGCCGAGCACCGCGTAGGAGACGGCCTTGACGAAACCGTCGGTCACCTTGATGACGCGGAACTTGTACAGCGCGAGCATCACGGCGAAGACCGCGACGGTACCGATCACGGCCTGGGACACCAGCGAGGTCCCGGCCGAGGCGTCACCCATCTGGATGGAGAGCATGTTGCCGAGCAGGGCCGAGAGGCCGCCGACGAGCAGGCCCTCCAGCCCCGCGTAGGCCAGGATGGCGACCGGGTTGGTGATCTGCTTGAAGGCGATCACCAGACCCAGGACGAGCCCGCCGAGCACGCCGAGGATCATCAGGCCCAGGGCCAGGCCCGGGTTGACCGAGAAGAGGAAGTAGTTGAGGACGCCGAAGAGGGCGACGGTACCCACGGTCATACCCGTGCGCACGACGACGTCGTCGATGGTCATCGGCTGGTCGCCGGTGGCCTGCTGGGGGTAGCCCTGCTCGGGGTAGGTCTGCTGACCGTAGGGCTGCGACGGGTACGGCTGTCCGTAACCCTGCTGCCCGTAACCGGGTTGACCGTAGCCCTGCTGGGGACCGGACTGCTGTTGTAGCGCCCGCTTGAGGACGGGGTTGGAACTCCGCATCCGCATGTCTAGTAAAGGCCTTTCACGCGTGGATTGCTGCCCACAAGTTAACGTACGGCTCTGGTCACCGGTTCCGCCGCGAAGGTCACCGTTGCGAAACGGCTTCGGATTCCTCCCGATCGCGTTTCCCGCCCGTGGCGCCGGTCACGTTCCGCGGACACGGAAAGGGGTCCGCACCCGTGTCAGGCGGTGCGGACCCCTCCCACGCGGACCCGGGGCGTGTTCGACGCACACGCCCCGGCGGACGGCCCTCAGTTGCGGGTCATCAGGGAACGCGCGAGGAAGAGCATGTTGGCCGGGCGCTCCGCCAGGCGGCGCATGTAGTAGCCGTACCATTCGTCGCCGTAGGGGACGTAGACGCGCATGCGCTTGCCCTCGGCGGCCAGGCGGACCTGCTCGCCGTCCCGGATGCCGTACAGCATCTGGTACTCGTAGTCGTCCGCTCCGCGGCCGTTGGCAGCGGCCAGTTCACCCGCGATGGTGACCATACGCGGGTCGTGCGAGGCGACCATCGGGTAGCCCTCGCCCGCCATGAGGACGCTCAGCGCCCGCACGTAGGCCTTGTCCACCTCGTGCTTGTCCCGGAAGGCCACGGACTCGGGCTCGTCGTAGGCGCCCTTGCACAGGCGCACACGCGATCCGGCTCCGCTGAGGTCGTGGCAGTCGGCCACGGTGCGGCGCAGGTAGGCCTGGAGCACCGCGCCCACGAACGGGAAGTCCTCACGCAGCTCGCCCAGGATGCCCAGCGTGGAGTCGACGGTGGTGTGGTCCTCCATGTCGAGGGTCACCGTGGTGCCGACCGCCTTGGCGGCCTCGGCGATCCGGCGCGCGTTGTCCAGCGCGATCTTCTCACCGTCCTGGTTCAGGAACTGGCCCACGGCGGAGAGCTTGACCGACACCTCGACCCGGTCGCCCAGGCCGGCCTCGCCCAGGGCCGCGAGCAGGTCCTGGTAGGCGGTCACCGTGGCGGTGGCCTGTGCCAGGTCCGCGGTGTCCTCACCCAGGAAGTCCAGGGTGGCGTACCGGTCCCTGGCGAGTTCCTCGACGGCCGGAAGAGCCTCGTCCAGGGTGGACCCCGCGACGAAGCGGGAGACCATGGCCCGGGTCATGGGCGTGCGCTCGATGATCTTGCGGCAGGTCGCGGACCTGGCGGCGAGCAGCAGGGGTTTACGAAGCATGGAGACCTCGAAGAAGACGTGCGCGAGCCGGTGGGCTGGCGCGGACGATGGGCGCGGCCGGTGTGCCGACCGCGCCGGTGGGTTCCTCGGGGGGCAGGCGAGCGCCCCGCCGGATCCCGGGGGTGCGCTCCCCGGGGCCCCGCCCCGGTGCTCTCGGGCACCGGGGAGCGGGCCCCGCGGTGGCGGCGCACCCCTCAGGACGGAGGAGGGGGCGCCGCCGGTGACTACCCCTGGTGGGGGTAGGAGGAGTTCGTCGGCGCGACGAACGTCTCCTTGATGGCGCGCGGGCTGGCCCAACGGGACAGGTTCTGGGCGGAACCGGCCTTGTCGTTGGTACCGGAGGCACGACCGCCGCCGAAGGGCTGCTGACCGACGATGGAGCCGGTCGGACGGTCGTTGACGTAGAAGTTGCCGGCGGTGAAGCGCAGGGCCTCGGTCGCCTTGGCCACCGCGGCGCGGTCGTTGGCCAGGACGGCACCGGTCAGGGCGTAGGCGGAGCCCTCGTCGACGACCTTGAGGATCTCGTCGTACTCGTCGTCCTCGTAGACGTGGACGGCGATGATCGGACCGAAGTACTCGGTGCGGAACACGTCGTTGGTCGGGTCCGTGCCCTCGATGATGGTCGGACGCACGAAGTAGCCGACCGAGTCGTCGGCGGTGCCGCCGGCGATGATGTCCAGGGTCGGGTCGGACTTGGCGTCCTCCAGGACCTTGGCCAGCTTGTCGAAGGAGCGGCGGTCGATGACGGCGCCGATGAAGTTCGACAGGTCGGTGACGTCACCCATGCTCAGGGCCTCGGTCTCGGCGACCAGGTCGTCGCGCATCCTCTCCCAGACGGACCGGGCGACGAAGGCGCGCGAGGCGGCGGAGCACTTCTGGCCCTGGTACTCGAAGGCGCCGCGCACGATGGCGGTGCGCAGGATCTCCGGGTCCGCGGAGGAGTGGGCGACGATGAAGTCCTTGCCGCCGGTCTCACCCACGATGCGCGGGTAGGAGCGGTAGTTGGAGATGTTCTCGCCGACGCTCTTCCACAGGTGCTGGAAGGTCCTGGTCGAACCGGTGAAGTGCACACCGGCCAGCTCCGGGTCGTTCAGGGCGATGTCCGAGACGGCCAGGCCGTCACCGGTGACCATGTTGATGACGCCGGGAGGCATGCCGGCCTCCTCCAGGAGGCGCATGGTCAGCTCGGCCGCGAACTGCTGCGTCGGGGACGGCTTCCACACGACCACGTTGCCCATCAGGGCCGGGGCGGTGGGCAGGTTGCCCGCGATGGCGGTGAAGTTGAAGGGGGTGATCGCGTAGACGAACCCCTCCAGCGGACGCTGCTCCATGCGGTTCCACACGCCGCGGACGCTCAGGGGCTGCTGCTCCATGAGCTGGCGGGCGTAGGAGACGTTGAAGCGCCAGAAGTCGATGAGCTCACAGGCCGAGTCGATCTCCGCCTGCTGGACGGTCTTCGACTGGCCGAGCATGGTGGCCGCGTTGATCGTGGCGCGCCAGGGGCCGGCGAGCAGCTCGGCGGCGCGGAGGATGATCGCGGCGCGGTCGTCGAAGGACATGGCGCGCCAGGCCGGGGCGGCGGCCTTCGCCGCGGCGACGGCGTCGCGGGCGTCCTGGTGGGTGGCGTTGCGCATGGTGCCCAGGACGGAGGCGTGGTTGTGCGGCTGGACGGCGTCGATCGGCTCGCCGCCGCCCATGCGGCTCTCGCCGTTGATGCGCATCGGCAGGTCGATGCTCTCGCGGCCGAGCTCGTCGAGTTTGGCGACGAGCTCGGCGCGCTCGGCGCTCCCGGGCGCGTAGGTGAGAACGGGTTCGTTCACCGGCAGCGGGACGTTGGTCACGGCGTCCATGGGCACCTCCCTGAAAAGAATGTCCCTGAACGAGCAGGGTCTGGCTGATTCAACAGTCCCAGAACGGGCCCCGCCAGACCTTGTGGGGCGGGCCACTCTTTGCCAGCCTTATTTGTCCGGTAGGACAAAGTCAGACACGGACGGACAATCACGCCCCGGCGCCCCGCACCGGCTGCTCCAGTAGTGTCGGTCCCCGGACACGACCGGTGAGGAACGACGTCATGCCTGTTCAACCAGGATCACAGGACGAAGAGGTGGCGGGCCTGCCCCTGCGCCGCCTCCTTCTGGCCCTCGGCGACCCCATCGTGGACGTTGCGGCGGCCCCCGACGGACTTGATGTCCAGGTGGACAATGTCGTCATCATCGACCCCGAGGACCGGGTCGAGGCCCGGGAGGGGGACCTGGTCCTGCTCATCGGGGTCCGGGGCGGGGCCGCCCGGCGCCTGGTGCGCATGCTGGCCGGGCAGGGTGCGGCGGCCGTCGCGGTCAAGGCCGGCGGGCACTCCCCGCCCGAGGAGACGCTCCCGCCCTCCGGTGACCAGCGGAACCGGCCGCCCAGGTCCGGCGCCGACGAGCTGCGGGCCCTGCGCACCGAGGCCCAGGAGAGCGGGGTCGCGCTTCTGGCGGTCCGGCCCGAGGTGCGCTGGGACCAGCTCCAGTCGGTGTGCCAGAGCATCGTGGACGACGCCCGGCTGACCGCCTCCGAGGACCTGGGCGAGGCCACCGGCGACCTGTTCTCCATGGCGCAGACGATCGCACAGCTCACCGGTGGCCTGGTCAGCATCGAGGACTCCGCGAGCCGGGTGCTGGCCTACTCCAGCGGCGCCGAGGTGGACGAGCTGAGGCGGCTGTCGGTGCTGGGCCGCCAGGGCCCCGAGTCCTACCTCGCGCTGTTGCGGCAGTGGGGTGTGTTCACCAAGCTGCGGGCGGGAGAGGAGGTCGTCCGGATCGAGGAGCACCCCGAGCTCGGTATCCGCCGCCGTCTGGCGGTCGGTATCCACGCCGGACGCCAGCCGCTGGGCGCGATCTGGGTGCAGGAGGGGTCCCAGCCCCTGGCCCGGCACGCGGAGGAGGCCCTGCTCGGCGCCGCCCGCACCACCGCGCTCCAGATGATCCGGCAGCGCACCCAGACCAGCGCCGGGCTGCGGCTGCGCGAGGACCTGCTGTCCAGCCTGTTGGAGGGGCGGATCGACGCGAGCGCGCTCGCCGACACCGTCGAGGTGCACACCGACCGGGCCGCGCTGGTGGTCGCCTTCTCCCTGAGCGGTTCCGCGGGCGGGGGTACGGGCGAGGCCGCCGAGCCGGAGGGCGCCCAGCCCCAGGGACGACCCGACCGCCCCGCCCGGGAGCTGCGCCGCCGCCAGCTCATCGACCTGGTGTCCGTGCACACGGCCGCCTACCGGCGCAGTTCACTGGTGACCGAGCTCGGCGGACGCGTGTACGTGCTGTTGCCGGACCTGGCCCGCGGCCCGGGCAAGGAGGGGTGGCGGGGGGTCGAGCACTCGGTGCTGGCGCTGACCCGCAAGACGGTGGCGGCAGCGCGGGCCGCGCTGGGGTCGCACGTGCAGGCGGCGGTGGGTTCGCTGGTGGAACGGTTGGCGGACGTGCCCGAGTCCCGCGCGGAGGCGGACCGGGTTCTCGACGCCATGGGCCGTGACCTGGACCGGGACACCGACTGGGAGGTGGCGACCATCTCCGACGTGCGCTCCCGGGTGCTGATCAGCGAAACCCTCGCGCACCTGCGTGCGGATCCGTCCCTGCGCGACCCACGGGTGATCCGTCTGATCGAGTACGACCAGGCGGGCGGCGCGGACCTGGTGCACTCGCTGCTGGCGTACCTGGAGGCCTTCGGTGACGCGCGGGCCGCGGCCGAACGGCTGCACATCCACCCGAACACGCTCCGCTACCGGGTCCGCCGCGCGGCCGCCGTGAGCGGCATCGACCTGGGCGACCCCGGCGAGCGCCTGTTCACACAGCTCCAACTGCTGATGGAGCAGCACTGACGGGCCGACCGGACGCGGACCCCGTCCCAGCCGCATTAGATTTGGGTCCCTCTATTGGCGGTGATCTTGCAACAACCACTTGACCCCAGGGGCGCCGAACTTGCCCCTGGTAGCAAGATCATCGCGGTTGGGAGGGTTCTGGAAGCAGCGGACACCCTGCCGGACGGGTTTCGGACGCTGCAGGGGTCCCTCAGACCTGTCAGACCCTCCGAACCGGCGGCAAACACCGGCCCCAGGGGTCCCCTGATCGACTCACCTCAGCCAGAGGGGGTGTCCACACCCCTCCGCCCCAGGGGGCGTCCCTGCCTGCCCACCTCCACCCCAGGGGAGTGCTTCCCGCTCACCCGACCCCAGGAGGTCCCCTACCTGCCCACCTCCACCCCAGGGGGTGTTCTTTGGTTCGAGCGCCGGGGAGGGTTCTGCAAGACGAGGCAAGCCGCCAGCGAGGAACGAGCAAGGCGCAGCCGAGGATGAAGAATCCCTCCGCAAAGGCGCCGAACACGGTCCGAAGCGAAGCGGAGGACCAAAGCAAGCACTAAAAAGTACCCCCGGTCGGACTCGAACCGACACTTGTGACCCTTTTAGGGGGCCTGCCTCTTCCATTGGGCTACGAGGGCACGCCCATCATACCGGCCGGGCCGATTGCCCACTTTGGATCAGCTTGGCCGGATGGGGACACGAAACGACCGGCTTCCAGTGGAAACCGGTCGTTTCGCGGATGTGACGGCGATTCGGCGGCGGGTGGGCGGCGCCGCGGGCGTCGGATCAGCTGACCCTGCGCAGGTGTCCGTCCTCGACCTGGGGCTGGCTGGCCTCCTCGAAGGCCTGGCGCGGCTCGGACATCTCCGGGAGCGCGGCGAAGTCGCGGCGCAGGAAGAAGGCGAGCGTCCAGTCCGAGAGGACCCGCAGCTTGCGGTTGAAGGTGGGCACCGCGAGCAGGTGGTAGGAGCGGTGCGCGTACCAGGCCAGGCGGCCGTTCAGCTTGATCTTGCCGAACAGCTGGGCCGCGCCCATGTGCAGGCCGAGCCCGGCCACGGCGCCGAGGTTCTTGTGCCGGTAGGCCTTGAGCTTGCCGTTGCGCAGGGTCGCGATGACGTTGTCGGCGAGCACCGGCGCCTGGCGGACGGCGTTCTGGGCGTTGGGCGGGTAGTAGCCGCCGTTGCCGTCGGGGACCTGGGCGTTGTCGCCGCCGGCGAAGACGTTGTCCGTGCCGTTGACGGTGAGGTACTCGCTGGTGTCGACGTGGCCCTTGGGACCGAGGGGCAGGTCGCTGGCGGAGACGACCGGGCTGGGCTTGACGCCCGCGGTCCACACCAGGGTGCCGGCTTCGAACTCGCTGCCGTCGCTGAGCTTGATGCGCTGGTCGGTGGCGGATTCGAGGAAGGTCTTGAGGCGCACGTCGATGCCGCGGCGGCGGAGCTGGTTGAGGGCCTTGCCGCCGACCTCGGGACCGACCTCGGGCAGGATCTTGTCCGCGGCCTCGATGAGGTAGAAGTTCACGTCCTCGAGGTCGATCGAGGGGTGCAGGCGGACCGCGTCGCGGACCATGTCCTCCAGCTCGGCGATGGCCTCGGCGCCGGCGAAGCCTCCGCCGACGAACACGAAGTTCAGCGCCTTGGCGCGGACCTCCCTGTCGTTGGTGGAGTCGGCGATGGCCAGCTGGTTGAGCACGTGGTTGCGCAGGTAGGCCGCCTCTTCGACGGTCTTGATGCCGACGCCGCACTCGGCCAGGCCCGGGATGGGCAGGGTGCGGGAGACCGCTCCGGCCGCCATCACGAGGTAGTCGTAGCGGAGGGTCTCGGGCTCACCGGCGTTGGGCTCGTAGCGGACCGTGTTGTCGGCGTGGTCGATGCGCACGACGCGTCCGCCCAGCACGCGGACCCGGTTGAAGACCTTGCGCAGCGGGACCACGACGTTGCGCGGGGAGATGTTGCCCGCGGCCGTCTCGGGCAGGAACGGCTGGTAGGTCATGTAGGAGTTCGGGTCGATGACGGTGATACGGGCTTCACCGGACCCGAGCTTCTTCTCCAGCCGCCTCGCGGTGTACATCCCGAGGTAACCGCCGCCGACGATGAGGATGTGCGGGATCTCCGCCTCGTCCCCGCCACCGTGTACCAGCCGGTAGTTCCTGCTCTCGGTCATCGCATTTCCGCCCTAACGGTTGTTCTGTGGCGCCCTTGCCTCAAGGGCCGCGAAGGCTGTCACGGTCTTCGGTCTCCCGCGCCGGTCGGCGCCGGCCCCCCGAGCCGTGGTTTGGGCCCCGACCCGAAGGCTGCTTGTGCATTCTTTCACAAGCACCTACCGACAGGAAGGTTCACATCCACCCACCTTCCCACCATCCCCACGTGCACATAAAGGAAGTTGTTGCAGGTCAAAAGGGTTGTGAATGCATTCACAAGGGTCATACGGGTGATGCGTCTCACCTGAGGACCCGGAGCCGACCTCCCCGAAGGTCCCCTCGGAGGTGCCCGAAGTGCTCTTTTGGGAGGTTACGCCCTGGTTGACACTAGTTTGAACCGGTTGGGACCTGCAGAGCAACAACCCGCTGGTTCAGGCCGAACCGGACAGGCGGCGCGGCCACCGACCGCGCGTCAGGGGTGGTGGCGTGGGATACGCCGGCCCGTCAGCACACTCGCTGACCGGCTTCCGGCCGTGGTTTCGCACGACCGGTTCGCTCCGCCCCGAGTCCAGACCGCGGACCTGTTCGGGCCCCGACCCGCAACGGTCGACCGACGACCTCGCGGGCACCGCGGGCGCCCCTGCACCAGCAGGGACCACGACAACGAGTTCCTTCTCCGCCAGCCCTCAGCGGCCGGGGCTCTGTGCTGGTGGCCGGGCGGGGAACGCTCACCCGGACGGAGCGATCTCCGTCCGTATCGCGCCCACAGCGGCGTCCAGGGACCGGGTGACGGAGGCGGCCGTGTCCCCGGTGGCGATCACCGTTCCGAGGAGGCTGGAGGAGAAGTGTTCCGGGGGGAGCCTGATGGCCGCCCCAGGGGCGCGGTCGAACGCGACGTGTTCGACGCCGGGGACACCGAGAGCGGCGTCGACACCGTCGACCCGAACGAGTTTCCCCGCCGCGGGGGCCGCGACCTTCCGCAGGCCGGCGTAGCGGAGCGGATGGTCGGCCAGGCGCGGCGCCCGACCCGTGCAGACCCGGATCACGTTCTCGTGGAAGGGAACCCCGGACGCCAGCCCGACGAGGTGGGAGCCGATGTAGTCGCCTCCGGCGCGGGCCGCGGCTTCGACCAGGCGCGCCCCCCGTTCCGGGTCGTACATGCACTCCACGTGGAAGGCACAGTCGTCGAAGCCGAGCGCGAGGACGGTCTCCCGGGTGAGGCCGAGCACCGCGGAGCGCGCGGCGGCGGGCAGGGTGCTGGGGTGCAGGTGGGCGAGTTCCAGACGGAACGGCTCGCTGGTGGTCTTGTCCGTGATCCCGGCGACGGTCACCTCGCCGCGATGCACGAACCCCTCGACGCTGTGTTCACTGCCGACCAGCAGCTCCTCGAGGAGGAGTTCACCGCGATCGTGGCGGAAGATGCTGCCGCCGTCCGCACCGGTCAGGCGGGTCAGCTCATCGAACGCGGGCCGCAGCCCCCCTGCGTCCCGCAGGAGGAAGATCCCCTTGCTGCCGCTGCCGGCCGCCGGTTTCAGCACCGCGGGAAGCCCGATGTCCTCCAGAGACCGCACGGCGTCGTGCCAGGTCCGGACTCGGGCGAAGCGGGGTACCAGATGCGGCCTGCCCGCCAGGGCGCGGCGCATGAGGTACTTGTTGCGGCTGAGGCGTGCGGCAGCCGGGGCGATTCCGGGCAGACCGAGGCGCCGGGCGGCGCGGGCCGCCGGTTCGACGCCGGCGTCGGACCAGGAGACGACACCGGCGACGGTGTACGCGCGGGCGGTGTCGTCCACCGCCGCGTCGAAGGCGCCGGTGTCGTGCGGATCGACAGCGCGCACAGCGGCGAGCGGTTCACGGGGGAGTCCGGCGGGGGGATCCTCCGCGAGGAGTACCACGGAGAAGCCGTCCCGGTGCGCTGCCTCCAGCGCGGGCCGGTGTTCCAGCGGGTTCTTGCGCACCCCGACGAAGATCACGACGGGGCGCGGAGAGGGACGGGACATGTTCATTCCACCTCGATGACGAGCTCGGACTCGACACGGTCGAGGAGCGCCTCGAACCCCTCCTCCGTGTCCGCGCCCACGACGACCAGCAGGCACCAGTCCATGGCGTGCGAGAGACCGAACGTTTCCCCGGGCTCCTTCGTCCTGCGCCAGCCGAGTACGCCGTCCACCGCGCCGAGCCGCCCGTCCGTCGGCAGGGCGGTGATGGTCCCGGCACGGGACGGGCGCAGGTGCAGGGCCCCGATGTACCGGTGCGAAGGCCGCGCCTCCTCCGCGTGTCCGTACAGGAGGCCGCTGGCGACCGTGTCGTGCACGCCGTGTCCGAGATACGCGGTCAGCATGTCGGGCACCCAACCGCCGCCGATACGGGTGGCGATCTCGGAGAAGACCAGCTCCCCCTCGGGGGTCTCGAACACTTCCAAGTGGGTGACGGCGGTTTCGATGCCCATCGCCCGGTTCACCGTGGTGTTCATCTCGAGGAGGCGCTCGTAGAGCTCGGGGTACTCCTCGCGGGGCAGGATGTACGATCCGTCGCGGGCCCGTGGCACCCCACGCTCACAGCCGCCCGAGGCGACGAGGTCGATCCGCGGCACGTAGTACGAGCTCACGGTCAGGAACAGGGGTTTGCCGGCCCACCACAGCGCGTCGATGTGCAGTTCACGGCCGTGCACGAAGCGTTCGACGATGAGGTGTCCGGAGCTGAGCCTTTCCGGTTTCCGCAGCTCCTTCAGAGCGGCGGCGGCCTGCCCGGCGTTCTCGGCTCGGACCGTGCCCATCGTGCCGAAGCCGAACGCGGGTTTCACGACGGCGGGAAAGCCCACGTCAGGAAAGGTGTCGCCCTCGGCGAAAGCGGTGCCGACGGGCAGGGACGCCCACTCGGTGACGGGGACTCCGGCGGCGGCCACGAGGTGCTTCATCATCCGTTTGTCGCGGACGGCCGCCCTCATCGACGCGCTCGCCCCGCCGAAGCCGAGCAGCGTGCGCAGGTGCGCCGCGCCGAGCTGGCCGTCCTCGGAGAAGCAGAGCACCTGGTCGACGCTGGTTCCGCGCACCAACAGGTCCGTGGCGACACCGGTCATCTCCTCGATGGAATCGGTGCTGCCGACGCGGTAGACCGCACGGGCCGCTTCGGTCAGTTCGGGTGAGGCCGCGGCACGGTCCGCGTCGGCCTCGTCGAGCACCAGGTAGAGGTGGGGCGTGGCCGCGAGGAGCGAGCGGACCATGTCGGCACGCCACTTGCAGAGCACGACCGTCGGTCCCCCATCGGCGATCCGGGGCCGCCGGGCTGCCGGGGCGGGCCGCCGCTCGGAGACCGTTCCCTCCGGGGCCACGCGTATGTCGATCCGCCGACGCGCGATCCCAGCGGCGGCGTCGACCTCTGCGGGGCTGTCCGCGAGAAGCACCACGTGGGCGACCCTGTCGCCGGACGAGTGGAGGTCGGCGACGACGTCGCCGACGTGTTTCCTCTGCCCGACCCTGACCACCTCCGGGAGGTCCACCACCTCCTGGGGGACGTCCACGGCCGCGATGCGCCCCGGGCGCGGCGCGGGAAGGAACAGCACACCCGCGGTACGCGAGCGGCCCGCGGGGAGGCCCACCTCCCTGCCGAGCGACAGTTCGATGGCGCTGCGGAAGAAGTCGTGCCCGTACGCCCGGCACATCAGCTCCATGATGTGGTCCCCCGGGGTACGCACCGCGAACTCCATCGGCCGGAGCGTACTGCCGTCGTCGCGGTACTCCAGGTGCACGAAGCCAGTACGGATGCCGGCCGCGGCCACCAGCGCGGCGACCTGCTGGTCCAGACGGTCCCGATCGGCGGGAAGGTACGGTAGCTGGTGCTGGAGTTCGACGAACTCCGGAGGCCCGGTGGTCACCTTGCGGGTGTGGTTCCCGAAGAGCACCTCTCCGCGCTCGACCAGCCCCTCCCAGCTGTACTCGGGGCTGTCCAGATACTCCTCGACCAGCACCGGCCGGTCCAGGTTCCGGCGAGCCAGGTCGGCGCGCAGCTCGGCTTCGCCCCCGACACAGCGGACCCCGACGCTGCCCATGCCGCGCAGCGGCTTGACGACCACCGGGTAGCGCCCACTGCTCCATGCGGCCGCCTGGTCGGCGTCGCCCGCGAGGACGTAGTCGGGCTGGGGGAGCCCGGCATGCGCGAAGAGGGCTCGTTGGACGGCCTTGTCGCGGCTGGCCTCGGCCGCTGGGAGGGAGGGGCCGGGCAGCCCGAGCCGGTCCTGCACCCTGGCCGCAGCCAGAACGTGCAGTTCGGAGAAGGGCACGACACCCTGCGGACGGTGGCGGCCAGCGGCGTCCAGCCCTGCCTGGAGCCAGTGCGACTCGGAGGCCCCCGGGGCCTCCTCGAAGTACGCGACGCTGCTCTCGTGCCGCTCGCGCCAGGCCCCCTCGTCGAGCAGCACGGTGCGCAGCCCCAGGTCGCGGGCGGCATCGACGTAACCCCGTCCCATGATGCCCGCACCGATCAGCAGCAGTGTGTCTGTCATGTCTTGTCCTCTGTGGGTGGCGCGGATATCCGTTCGGGTGTGCCCTCGACGGTCTCCGGCTCGGTACGCTGCCGCCCGACGGTGAGCAGCAGGAGCAGGCAGAACGACGCGAGGCTCAACCAGACCGCGACGGCTTCGCCGCTGAGTGCGAGGGCGACTCCGACGGAGGGGCCCGTGGCCGTTCCGATGCCCATCGCGCCGCTGGCCAGCGCGGAGACACGGGTCACTTCCCGCTGCCGCACCGACGCGATCAGCCACGGATGGAAGGAACAGGAGTAGGCGCACTCGCCGATCGCGAAGACGACGGCGAAGAGCAGGAGTCCCGTGAGGCGGACGGAGAACGGACCGAAGGCCGAGAGCGCGGCGACGACGTAGGCCGCGGACCACAGTACGACCGCCGTTCGGAGTCCGAACGCCTCGTCACGGCTGCTGAGCAGGCGGGTCACCAAGGTCTGCCCGAAGGCCACGACGGCGGTGTTCACCAGCAGCAGCGCGGACACCGTGCCGAGTCCGATCCCCATCAACCGGACGGCGACGAGCGGTGCCGTCGCCTCGAACTGGCTATGGCCGAACAGGTAGGCGCCGAGCTGGAACAGGACAGCCATCGCGCCGGCTGCGCCGAGCCACTTCCAGCGGCTGCCGGAGGCGTCCCGCCGGTCGCCCCCGTCGGCGTCCACTCCCTGTTCGGGTTCGGCGTTCCCGGTAGGCCTGCGACGCTCCCGGGCCCAGACGCGGTGGAAGGCGTACGTGAGCGGCAGGTAGGTCAGCGCGTTGCAGACGAACATCCACGGTACGACCGAGATACTGAGGAGACCTGTGGTCAGGCCCGCGGTGAGAGCCCCCAGACCGAGCCCCACGTTGACCGCGCGGTAGCGGCGGGCGAAGACCGACCGCCGCTGCTCCCCCGTTGTCAGGGAGTTGAGCACCGGCACCATGGCGACGAGGAGGCAGCCCTGACCGCAACCGACGAACAGGACGGCAGCGGCGAGGGCGGGCAGCGATTCCACCACGGCCGCCCCCAGGAAGCCCAGGGCGAGCATCAGCGTGCCGACGAGCCCGAGAAGGGCGGGCGGCGGCCTGAGCCAGCCGGTCGCGAGGACCGCGGAGGTGGCCAGATTGGCCGCTGCGGCACCGCCGTAGAAGACGCTGACACCGGCCAGCCCCATCCCGGGCGTCCCGGAGAGGTAGAGCGCGGTGTACGGGTAGACCAGGCCGGAGCCGAACACCGACACGCCGTTGAGCAGGATCAGCGCGTCGACCATGGTCAGGCGGGGGGAGCGCCGTTGTCCGGTCACGCCGCCGGGTCCTGTCCCCCGAAGGCCGAGTTGAGGAAGTACATCCGGTCCGGCGCTCCCGGGTCGGAGACGTGCAGCAGGTTCTCCACCGCGTCGTAGTGGGTGGTGGAGTAGCGGACGACCCGCCGCACCATCTCCTTGAAGATGTGCAGGGTCGACAGCTCCTGTTCGCCGGCGAACAGGTGGATCTCGACATCCCGGCCCACCAGGTAGGAGCACAGGCTGCCAGCGAGCCGGGTGAAGTGGGTGTTGTCAGCGTAGAGGCCGAGGAAGTCGCGGTATGTGCAGCGGGTACGCACACTGTCGACGGCCGTGAACCCGAACGCCTCCACGACGCTCAGCACCACATCGGCCGTGCGGAGGGGATGACCGCCCGGCGGGTTGAAGGCCGGTCCGGCCGTCAGGCTCCGCAGGGCCGCGAGCCGGAGTTCGGAATCCTGGAGACGACGGACGTACCAATCCCTCGCGCGCACCTTGCGGTCGATGTTGGTGACCGCCCAGGCGACCGCCTGCTCCGAGGTGTCGGCTTCGAAGGTGAGGGGCGCGGCGGGGTCGTACACGCGCAGGAGGCCGCGCACGGTGTCACGGGCGAGAGCAGCGGGACAGACGGCGTAGGGGCCATCGAGGATGTCGGGTTTGAGAACGAGCAGAGGTCCTTCGCTCACCGGGCCTCCCCCAGAAGGACATCGAGCAGACGGAGCAGGCGGACGAGGTCGTCGTCGGGGACCGCACGGCTGAGTCCCACGCTGAGCGCGGTGGGCCGCGCGGGGTCCGCGAGCCCGTACACGATCGACCGCGCCTCCAGGAACTCCGCCAGCTCGCGTACGGAGGCGGGTGTCAGGGTGGTGGGCAGGACGGCGGCGAGGTCGCGTCCCGCACGGTACGGCGAACCGGCGAGCCAGGTGCGGCCGGCCGTGTGGTCCGCGACCAGTTCCAGGCGGGCCTCCGCCTCGCTCTCCACCCGTTCGGGGTGCGATTCGGCGAGGGTCCGCACACCGTGCGCGAACATCATGAGGTCCGAGGCGCTCGGGCGGGGCGCGCCGGACGCATCCGATTCCAGCAGGGCGCGAACGCTGAAGGGGCCCTCAGCCTCTCGCGCCCGGGCCGCGGCGGCGGCCCGGGCGGACAGGGTCAGAACGGTGGATCCGGGGACCACGCCGAGGAGCCAACTGGGGCAGAAGACGGCCACGTCGAGTTCGCCGAGAACGGTTTCGTCGAGCGGCCAGGAGGTGCGGGAGAGATCCGCGGCGGCCCAGCCGTCGGGACCTCGGACCGCGGAGGGCCGCTCGGTGTGGTCGAGCGGACCGGGGACCGCCCCGTGGTCCACGGCCCACCCCTCCCGGGCGAGCAGCCGGCGGACGGTGCGAGGGGGAACGGGCACGATGACGCAGCTGTGGTCGTCCGGCAGGTGCACGAGCGCGCGCAGTTCCTTGAAGACCGACGCGGTGAAGTCGCCGGTGCGGGCGAGCCCGGGCGGGAGTCCCAGGACTGCCGGTCCGGAGCGGGCGAGGGACACGAGGCGGTCGGCGGGTACCGGAACGCACGCACCGCCCAACCGCGGTTCGCGGGGTATCGCGGAGTCGGGGATGCGGTGCAGCTCGACAGGGGTGAAGCAGCGCTCCCCTCCCCGCGGTTCGCCGGGTGCCGTCCGAGCGCGGGACGGCACCTCGGTGTGTACGGTCATCCGCGTGCCTCCAGCTTGGGTCGGGCCACTGTGCGTACGTACGGACCCGCCTGGTCCCCCGCGGCGTCGATGACCGCGGCGAGTTCGGCCCGTGTCTCCTCGACCGCCCCGGGGGTGTCGGCCGGCGGGGCGAGCAGGCGACGCGCGACGTGCGCGGCGCAGTCGGCGCTGTCGCGAAGCTCCTCCTCGCGCTGGAGCAGCCTGATGAGCCACTTGGTGGAGGGGACCGTCACGCCCGCGGCGGCGAGCGCGCACTGACCTGTGTGCACGAGGGCCTCGCGGTACATCCAGGCGGCCGAGTCGGAGTGTCCGGAGGCGAGTTCGCCCGACACGTCCGTGAGACGGTTGACCGCGGCGACCGCGGCGACGTTCAGCAGGTAGCGGGGCAACTCCTCCGTACCCAGGTCGTCGCGCAGCCGCTGGAACCTGTCGGGGCGCCGGAAGGCGCTGCCGGTCCGGACACGGTGCAGGATCTTGAGATCGTCCCCGTCGACGAGTTGGGCGATGCCCCTCTCCTCCGACAGGCTGGCCACGCTGGCGCGGAAGGCCTCCCTCAGGCGGGCGAGCGCGGCCGGGGCCAGCACCGCGACGTTCACTTCGCGGCCCCCGTGGTAGGCGATGGTAGCGGTGCGCTCACCCCGGCGGGCCGCTGTCTCCGACCCGGTGACCCGGAATTCGCCGACGACGTAGAGGTCGAGATCGGAGTTGCGGTTGGCGAGTCCGTCGGTCGTGGAGCCGCCGAGGAAGAGCAGCTCCTCGTCGGTGCCGCCGATCGCCCCGAGTGCTGTGGCGGCCAGCTCCGCGTAGTCGGCCGCGGTCTCCGCCCCTGCGGCGTCTGTGGTCCCCGGCATGTTCACCGCTCTCCCCTCGACGCCGTCCGGAGCCGGCAGCGGGCCCCGAAGGTCGCCAGGATCCCGCCGTCCATGGGCGACCGATCGATGTGGTGCTCGAAGTGCCACTGCACCCCGAGGACGAAACGCTTCGGCGCGTCGACGCTGATGGCCTCGATGATCCCGTCCGGGGCCGTGGCCTCGACACGGACCTCGCCGGGGACCTTGGCCACGTAATCGCTGTGCTGCGAGTTGACCGGCACGGCACCCGGATCCTGTCCCGGGCCGACCAGCCCGGCCAGGAGCCCGCCGGGCCGGACCTCCACGGTGTGCGCGGGTGCCCACCGGTCGGGCCCGTCCACGCCGGCCCGCAGCCGGTGCCGCACGTCCGAACCCGGGACGGTTCCGAGGGTGCCTCCGCGGTGCACGGCGAGTTCCTGCATACCGCGGCAACTGGCGAGCACCGGCAGGTCGGGGATCCGATCGGCTTCTCGCAGCAGTCCGGCCGCGGTCGCGTCCCGGGCGGGGTCGTACTCCCGGCCCGGCACGGGGACGGCGTCCCGTCCGTGGTTGCGGTCCGGGTGGACGAACGATCCGCTGCCGGGGAGCACCAGCCCGTCGAGGCGGTCCAGGATGCTCCCGGCATGTTCGGGGCGCACGGTGTGGAGCAGGACGGCGGCCACACCGGCGTGGACGAGGAGGGCTTCGGTCAGATGGTCGTTGACCCGAGAGTACGTTGTGCCGTTCGCCCGCTCCTTCTGGCAGGCGAGGACGCCGACCAGCGGGAGGCGTGGCGTGTCGGCGGTCACAGCACCGACCCGCGCAGCTCCGCGACGGCCGCGGGGAGGTCGGCCGGATCTTCGGTGACGACGACAGCCACGACCGTCTCCGTCCCCGGCCACTCCTCGGCTAGGACCACGCGAGGACGGGCGAGCGCGGCCCCGGCGCACTCCTGCGCCCGGCGTCCGGCCAGCGGGAGCAGCACCATGGCCGCGCCGCGCTCCGGCTCGGAGACCTCATCGGGCAGGTCCCCGTCGGCGAGCAGAGCGAGGAGTGCCTCGTAGGGGCGAACAGCCCCGCGGTGCGCGTACGGGATGAGGTGGGAATTGATCAGGTCGCCGCCGAGCCGCCCGCCCACCTCCAGGACAACCGGGCCCTCGGAGGTGAGGCGGAGGTCGATGTGGAATCCGCCGGTACGCAGGCCGACGGCGAGCGCAGCCTGCGCGGCGGCCTGGCTCAGGTCCTTGACCCGTGCGTCCGCGAGGGCGGACGGTACGGACGTGGCCCACGACGGCGACAGCGGCCCGTCGACCCTCTTGTCGGTGACACCGAGGATCCTCACCGTGCCGTCGGAGACGACACCGGAGACGGAGTGCTCGGAGCCGTCTACGTACTCCTCAACGAGGAAGTCCGTCGTCCCCGAGTAGTTGGCGGCCGTCAGCGCGAACACCTCGTCCAGGTCGGTGTCCCCGGTGATCAGCGCCATACCGCGCCCGCCGGAGCAGTGAGCGGGTTTGAACACCAGCGGTCTGCCCCCGGCACCGAGCTCCGCGACGGCGGTCCGCAGGTCGTCGGCCGTCCGGCCGGCCCGCCAGGCAGGGTTGAGCCCGTAGGGTTCCATGACCCGGCGCTGGTCGGCCTTGTCCGTGGCCGTGGCGGCGGCGGCGGTGCCGATACCGCGCACCCCGAACCGCTCGGCGAGCAGAGCGGTCAGGCCGACGTACTTGTCGCCCCAACAAGCCACAGCGGCCGGGGCCGGGCCGGGCCACACCTGCGCAGCCTGATCCGGGAGCGGGGCGCCGCGGTCGAAGGATCCGCGCCTGTGGTCCGGAAGCCCTGTGTGGGAGACGTCGGCGTCGGACGCGACGTGCACGCACAGCCCCAGCGCGGCGGCCGCGTCGAGTTCGGCGCGCCACTCCAACGGGGAGCGCCGAAGGCCGAGGTAGAGCACCGCGCGGTCGTCCGCCCCGTCGCCATCGCCCGCGGTCGTCGGCTTCAGTTCTGTCGTCATCTGGTTAGGCCCTGGTCCCGTTCACTGTCGTAGCCTTCGCTTCCGTCTCTGGGGCCTCGGCATCGTATCGGCCCTGATACCACGCGTTGCCGAAGTCGTTGACCACGAAGGCCTCTTCGCGCTTCTCCAGCCGGAGGGCGTGTTCCTGGTAGAGGCCGCGCAGGATCTCCCCCATCGCGATCGCCGCCCGCAGGTCCCGCAGGTCGTACGCATCGCCCTCGCTGCGCATCAGGCGCAGGTCATGTATCCCGGCCCGGTGCGCCCCGGCGAGCATGACGCCGAAGGGGACGCGGATCGCGTGCCGCACACCGTGGGCCACGTGTCCTTGGTGGTGGTGCGAGGTCCACTCCGTCATGTCGGGCATCGAGGGGGCGAAGAACCAGTCACGTTCGGCGAGACTCCCGTCTTCCGTGACCGACGCGGAATGCGGCATGAAATGCCATCCGTTCCAGCGCATGCGGGCCGCGATGGCACGCACCACCTGGGACACCTCGCCGGGGACCCCCGCGTCGGCGAACCTGCGGCGGAAGCCCTCGCTGGGGACGACGCAGCAGTAGTACTCGCTGGTCTTCCAGTGGCCCGGCTCGACACTCCCCTCAGCCAGCAGGGAGCTGAGCCGCAGGGTGTCCCGAGGACCGCGTGACATGCTGGCGTCGGAATCGGTGCTGACCGCGGCCGCGGCGACGAGCTGGTGCAGCACCTCCTCGAAGCGGCTGCTGAACCCCTCCTCCAGGGGGCTCGGGTCGCCGTCGAGGAGCGGCCCCCAGTCAACGCCGAGTGCGCCGTCGCGCACCGCGGCGGGCGCGGAGGGCACGATGTCCGCGAGGGCGTCGAGGAACGCCTCTGGAACGTCCGTACCGGTCACCGCGGTGTCGAAAAGGTGTTCCTTTTTGTTGATAGTCATCGCCTGAACCGTGCGGTAGACGGCTGCTCCGGATTCCAGTCTGCGTGATCTCAGTTCACGGGACCGATCCGAGAGTTCGAAGAGTCTGCCGACTGGCGAACCCGAGTCCGGGATGTCGGAGACATCTCCGCCGTACGCGAGAATACGGCCTTCCAGGAATTCCGTGAGCCTGCTCGGAATGAGCTGGGTGCCGCTGAACTCCTCAGTTCGGGAGGGGGTCCCAGAAGAGGTCAGAGCCGACATGCAGACGACGAAACAGGCGTCGGTCGCGCTCCAATCCCGAAGCGGGGTATCGGAGAGGGCCTTCATCCGGCAGCGATCGGACTCGGCGCCCAGGGACTTCCCCACAAGGTTGCCCGCCCGGCCCAAGTTCGTGTAGCAGAAGTCGCCTATGTAGAGGCGAATCGGTCCGACGTGCCGAAACAGGAACCGCAGCCGTTCCACCAGGCCCCCGGCGTGGTCTCCTCCCCGCTCTGTGAGCCAGAGGCGGCAGGACTCGATCTCGGCGCGCTCGCGTTCGGCGAGACGCGCGAGTTCGGCGTCGAGCCCCTCCGGAGGCCCGTCGGGCCAGGTGATTCCGGCGACTGCACACAGGTCGGGGCCGCCCGTCTCACCGGGACCGAGAACGCAGGCCTTGCCCGTCTTCAGTTGGCCCAGGCGGTAGCCGTCCGCGTGCTCGGGCGCGTGCCGAGCGACGGTCGCGCGAACCTCTTCCATCGCGTTGAGCAGGTGCTTTTCGCCCGGCCTGAGCGCATCGAGCGCGACTTCCGATGCGAGTCGCCCTCCGATCGTGGCGAGGTGGCGGAGGGCCGACGCGGCGGTTTCCTGTGCCGATGCCTCTGAGGCGACAGCCTCGAGCAGCTTCTCGAATCCCTCAGTGCGAAGGAGTCCCATCTATGATTCCTCTGCATGAAAAGGTGGTGAAACGCATGCGGGCATTCGCCGGCGGGAGCTCGCATGCCATGGCAGGAATCCGGAAGAGCTCCATTGCTTATTCGGATGGGGCGGCGCATGCCTCGCATGCTTCGCTCGCCCTCAGGGAACCCTAGCCGAGGCTTAAGGCCGACCGCACACGGTTGGCCACTTCCGGACATTCGACGGGGAGGCGATATAGGCCATGATGAGAGCCTTACCCTGACTATTCACGTGGTTTCCGGGAATCGGGCCCAGCGGACGGTTGACTGCGGATTCGGGGAGGGAATCATCGGCGGGGCAGCGGCCGTGGCGGCATGATCGGGGCATCGCCCGATGGCACCACGTGGGGGATGGCGGAGAAGGAACTCGTTGTCGCGGTCCCTGCTGGGAGGCCCCTGCCGGGAGAGGGGCACCCGCCGTGCCCGCGAGGTCGTCGGTTGACCGTTGCGGTCCGGACAGCTTGGTCACGGCGCGGCGGCACGGCCAGGCCAGATCGGGGCGGGGCCGAGCGAAGGGGCCCGGAGGCGTCCAGCGTCGGCGAACGCCTCCGGGCGGAAGATGGAGTCCCACCCGCCGTGCCGGTCATCACGGGTGAGCGGCGGTGCCTTCCTCTGTCGGGAACTGACGCGCACACCGGTGGCGACCCGTGGCGCAAGAGCCGGTGTCCAGTTCGGCGCGCACGCTCAGCCCGGCACGGGTGGCGGCGGCCGCGATTCCACCCGAACCAGCGGGTTGTTGCTCTGTCAACCCCTACTCCGGCACGATGAGGCTCCACGCGACACCGTCGAGGATGTCGTGCTCACTCGCCGTGAAGTGGTCCGCGCCGGTGCGCGCGAGCACACGGGAAAGCACCAGGGCGCCCGCACCGATGACGTCGACCCGCCCCGGGTGCATCACCCCGACCTCCGCCCGCTCCGCGTGCCGCGAGGCCAGCAGGTCCCCGGTGATCCGCTCCAGCTCCGCGGCCGACACCCGGGTGTGGTGGATGCGCTCGGAGTCGTACTCGGGCAGGTCCAGCGCGATCCCGGCGACCGTGGTCGCGGTCCCGGCCACACACACCACCGAGCCGGCCTCCCGCAGCGGGACGACCTTCTCCACCTCGTCCAGAGCGGCCTCAATGTCGGCCGTGGCCGCCTCGACCTGCTCCTTCGTCGGCGGATCGGTACGCAGGTGGCGCTCGGTCATACGCACACAGCCCACGTTCACCGACAGGGCCGCACGCACCAGCTCCTCGTCCTCACCCAGGCCGCCCAGCACGAACTCCGTGGATCCGCCACCGATGTCGACCACCAGGAACGGCGGGGTGAAGTCGCCGGCCCCACCCTCCGCGGCCTCGGCCTCCAGTTCCGCGGTGGCGCCCACGAAGGACAGCTCGGCCTCGTCCAGGCCGGTGACCACCTCGGGCTCCACGCCCAGGATGCCGCGGACGCCGTCCACGAACTCCTGGCGGTTGCCCGCGTCCCGGGTCGCGCTGGTCGCGACCATCCGCACCCCGTCCGGGCCCAACGGGATCCCGTGCGCCTCGATCGCCTCGGCGTAGCCGCGCAGCGCGTCGAAAGTGCGCTCCAGGGCCTGGGGCGCGAAGACACCGGTCTCGTCGACGCCCTCGCCCAGCCGCACGACCTCCATCCGCCGGTCGGCGTCGACCACCTGGACCTCGTCGCCGTCCAGGAGGACGACGTCGGCGATCAGGAGCCTGATCGAGTTGGTTCCGCAGTCGATCGCCGCGACACCGCTCATGAAACGTCCGTCCCTTCAGCGCCCTCAGGGGCGTTCTCGTCCACGCACACACAGGGGCCCTTCGCCCACCACTCGGGGAGTTCCGTCAGCGCCTCGGCGCCGAACGGGTTGGTCCCCGGCGCGGCCAGCTCGTGGCCGACCAGCGCGTGCAGGCACTTGACCCGGGAGGGCATACCCCCGGTGCTCTGCATACCCTCGGGCAGCGGCTCCAGCCCGTCGGCCCGCGCCTGCTCGGCCCGCTCCTCCAGGTAGGACTCATGGGCCCTGGTGTAGGCGGCCCGGAGATCCGGGTCCCCGCCCAGGCGCTCCTGCATCTGGCGCATCAGGCCGTCGTTCTCCAGCCGGCCGATGGCCGAGGCGGCGCGCGGACACGTCAGGTAGTACAGCGTCGGGAAAGGGGTGCCGTCCTCCAGGCGGGGGGCGGTCTTCACCACGTCGGGAAGACCGCAGGGGCAGCGGTGCGCGACGGCACGCACCCCGCGCGGCGGGCGGCCCAGTTGGAGTTCGATCGCGGCGAGGTCCCTCTCGGAAGCGGGACCGCCGTCGGTGTGCCCCGGAACGGGCTGATCTGCGGAAGTCATGACCAACACAGCATAGGCCCACCCGTCGCCCACCACCGCCCTCAACGGACGCCTCCGGCGCAGCCCCACCTCACCCGTCGCCCTTCGCCCTCAACGGACGCCTCCGGCGCAGCCCCACCTCACCCGTCGCCCTTCGCCCTCAACGGACGCCCCCGGCGCAGCCCTCCGTCCCCCTTGGCTCTCCGAGGAAGGTGCTCAGGGCCTGCCCGGACCGGACGGGAGTGGTCCGGACGACAGGTCAGAGCCCGTCATCGGGTTCGGGGCGGTCCGCCTCCTCGACCGAACGCCACAACTGGGTGAACCACGGCTCGTCGGGTGCGGCCGGGTCGGCCTCGTCCTCGGCCTCCGACCCGGGGCGGATGACGATGTAGGCGGTCTCGTCGGGGTACTGGTAGTGGAGGCGTGCCCGGGCCTCGCGCTCCACGTAATCCTCGTCGCTGAGCGCCTCCTCGCGCTCCTCGAGGTGGGAGACGTTCTCCCGCATACGGGCGCGCTCGTCCTGGAGCTGGGCGATCTGGGACCGCTGCATGACGTACTCCCGCAGCGGATACGCCAGGCTCAGCGCGATCACACAGACGACGAGGGCGAGGATCGCCGCCCGACTGGTGAGCATGGGCCGCACCCTGGGGGTGCGGCCCTCACTCGCGTTCCCCGTGTCCGCTTTCGCGGCACCGGGGGCGCCGCGCCTGGCAGCGGCCTTCACCGGCCTGTCGGCTTTGGCCGCCTTCTTGGCCTTTGTGGGCTGCTGTTTGGTTTCGCGGGACACTGGGGCAGACTAGCCGCGCTTGGCGAACCTCGGGAAGGCCGACACGCCCGCGTAGACGGCGGCGTCGTCCAGTTCCTCCTCGATACGCAGCAGCTGGTTGTACTTGGCGACACGCTCGCTGCGCGCCGGGGCACCGGTCTTGATCTGCCCGGCGTTGGTGGCCACCGCGATGTCGGCGATGGTCGTGTCCTCGGTCTCACCGGAACGGTGGCTGATCATCGCCGTGTAACCGCTGCGCTGGGCGAGGGAGACCGCGTCCAGGGTCTCGGTGAGGGTACCGATCTGGTTGACCTTCACCAGGAGCGAGTTCGCGGTGTCGGCGAGGATGCCGCGCTGGAGCCGCTCCGGGTTGGTGACGAACAGGTCGTCACCGACCAGCTGGACCCGGTCACCGAGCTGCTCGGTGAGCTTCTTCCAGCCGTCCCAGTCCTCCTCGTCGAGGGGGTCCTCGATGGAGACCAGCGGGTAGGCGTCGACGAGCTCCGCGTAGTAGGCGGCCATCTCCTCAGCGGTGCGGGTCTGGCCCTCGAAGGAGTACACCCCGTCGGAGAACAGCTCGCTGGCGGCCACGTCCAGGGCCAGGGCGATGTCGGTGCCGACCTTGTACCCGGCCTTCTCGATCGCCTCGACGATCAGGTCCAGGGCGGCGCGGTTGCTGTCCAGGTTGGGGGCGAAGCCGCCCTCGTCACCGACACCGGTGCCCAGGCCGTGCGCCTTCAGGACCGACTTCAGGGAGTGGTAGACCTCGGTGCCCCAGCGCAGGGCCTCGGAGAAGGTCGGCGCGCCGACGGGCGCGACCATGAACTCCTGGATGTCGACGTTGCTGTCGGCGTGCGCACCGCCGTTGAGGATGTTCATCATCGGCACGGGCAGGACGTGCGCGTTGGGGCCGCCGATGTAGCGGAACAGGGGCAGCCCGGCCTCCTCGGCAGCGGCCTTGGCCACGGCCAGGGAGGTGCCCAGGATGGCGTTGGCGCCGATCCGGGACTTGTCCGGGGTACCGTCCAGGTCGATGAGTGCACGGTCGATGATGCGCTGCTCGTCGGGCGTGTGGCCGAGCAGCTCGTCGGCGATCTCGTCGTTGACGGCGGTGACCGCCTTGGTCACGCCCTTGCCGCCGTAGCGGTCGCCGCCGTCACGCAGTTCGACGGCCTCGAACCTTCCGGTGGAGGCACCGCTGGGGACACCCGCGCGGGTAATGGTCCCGTCGTCGAGCAGAACCTCGACCTCGACTGTCGGGTTGCCCCGGGAGTCAAGGATCTCCCGCGCCTGTACTGACTCGATGGACGCCACGATCTCTCCGTCTCTTCGGTGTCTGGGTCCACGCGTTCCGGACCCGGACACGAGACTAGCGACCCGTACCCCGACCGGTGGACCCCGCCCTGCCGGATTGGTCTAGTCCATACCGGACATTCCACTTCCACGGACCGCGGGTGCGGGGCCCCGGATCCCTTCGGGGGCGGCCGGGACGCCCCGTGCCCGTCCCAAACCGAACCGCCCGGAACCGGCCGTTCCGCTTGAACCCGCCCCGCCCGTGCCTATAGTTCCAACTACGGGCCATGCCCCACCCCCGCACAGAAGCTCCGGCCCTCGCGCGAACGGTAAGAGGACAAGCATGGCCAATCCGCAGACCGACCCGACAGACGGGACCCTGCGCCCGGTGCGCCGAAGACGCGCCGAACTCACCCTCCTCCTGGCCTCGATCGGGGTGACCGCCGCCGCACTGCTCTTCGCCTCCGTCTCCGTCACCGACGGGATCGACTCCCGCGCCGTGGTCTACACGCTGACGCTCGGGGCGGGGGCGCTCGGCCTGCACGTCCTGCTGCGCTTCGTGGCGCCCTACGCGGACCCGGTCCTGCTCCCGGTGGCCACGGCGCTGAGCGGGCTCGGAACCACCATGATCTGGGCGCTCCAGATGACCCGCGACAACGATCCCGGCAACGGCGAGGCCGACCGCCAGCTGCTGTGGACCATGATCGGCATGGGGTTGTGCGCGGCCACAGTGCTGTTCGTACGGCACCCCCGCCGCCTGACCATGTACACCTACCTGATCGCGCTGTGCGCGCTGGTCCTGCTCCTGCTTCCGCTGTCACCGCTGGGACACGAGGTGCTCGGCGCCCGGCGGTGGATCATGGTCGGCCCCTTCACCATGCAGCCCTCGGAGTTCGCGAAGGTACTGCTGGTGGTCTTCCTGGCCTCCTACCTCGGCCGCCAACGCGACGTCATGGCCCTGGTCACCCGGACCTTCCGGATCGGCGGGGTGAAGGTGTTCAGCGCGCCCCGCGCCCGCGACCTGGCACCGATGGCCGTGGG
Source organism: Nocardiopsis terrae (assembly GCF_014651695.1). Taxonomy (GTDB): domain Bacteria; phylum Actinomycetota; class Actinomycetes; order Streptosporangiales; family Streptosporangiaceae; genus Nocardiopsis; species Nocardiopsis terrae. Next base: position 82,015 of record NZ_BMXJ01000007.1, on the reverse strand, counting down.
CTGGGGCATCGCGGTCCTGCTCCTGGTCGGCACCAAGGACCTGGGCACCTCCCTGCTGCTGTTCGGCACCTTCCTGGCGGTGCTCTACGCGGCCACCGCGCGCAAGTCCTGGGTGCTCATCGGACTGCTGGCCTTCTCCGCCGCCGCCTACGTGGCCTACCTGCTGTTCGGGCACGTCCAGAACCGGGTGCGGATCTGGCTGGACGCCTTCGACCCGGAGGTCTACCACAGCGACGGCGGCAGCTTCCAGGTGGTGGAGGGGCTGATCGCCCTGGCCTACGGGGGGCTCCTGGGCACCGGCTTCCATGACGGCGAGATACAGAACCTCTTCGCCGCCGACAGCGACCTGATCCTGGTCTCGGTCGGCGAGAAGCTCGGCCTGACCGGGCTGCTGGCGGTACTGGTCCTGCTGTTCCTGTTCGCCCAGCGCGCCCTGCGGATCGCGTTGGGCTGCCGGGACGTGTTCCTCAAGCTCACCGCGTTCGGCTACGGCTTCATCACCGCGTTCAACGTGTTCATCGTGCTGGGCGGCGCCACCCTGATCATCCCGCTCACCGGTATGACCACGCCGTTCCTGTCGGCGGGCGGGTCCGCGCTGATGGCCAACTGGCTGATCGTGGGCCTGCTGCTGACCATCAGCGAGACCGCCCGCCGCCCCCAGGAGTCGTTCAGCGCGGGGCTGGCGCCCAGCGACCCCTCCACCGAGGTGATCAACGTGAGCGACCTCCCCGAGAGCGTCCGGGACCGCCGGCAGTCCCCTCCCGCCCCCTGAGGGCCCGGGAGCCGAGGGGCCCGGGGGGGCACTCCCCGGGCTCGGCCCAGTACCCGCGCCACTGCCGTTCGGTGAGTTCACGCGGCTCGCGGACGGGCATGACCGGATACGGACGCTCCGGATTCCCCTGGACGCGCCCGGGGTAGTACGCGAAGGAACCCCCCTTCGTTCAGGAGATCCCCATGGCTCAGTGCTCCGTGTGCAACGGTGAGGGAACTGTGGTGGTCAACTCCGACGGTGACGGTAGCGGCGGCAGCTGGACCCATCAGGAAGTCGTCACCTGCTCGGGCTGTAAGGGGACGGGCGAGAAGTGACGACGGAAGACCTCTCAGCGCTCCACACCGACCTGGTGGAACGCCTCGACACCGCAGACACGATCCGACAGGCCTTCGCCGAGCATCCCCGGCACAGGTTCATCCCCGACATGATCTGGCCCGACGCGACCGGACTGCCGCTGTACCGAACGGCCGACCCCGGCCGGTGGGCGCGCCTGGTCTACGGCTCCGAGGCGGTCACCACCCAGGCGAACGACGGCGGGGGCGGACCCCGCAACGAACCCAGCTCGTCTTCGTCGGCCCCCCAGGTCATGGCGGACATGCTCGCCGCGGCCGGAGTCGGGGAGGGCATGCGGGTGCTGGAGATCGGCACCGGCACGGGATGGAACGCTGCGGTCCTCTCCTCCCTGGTCGGTGTGAAGGGGTCCGTCACCAGCGTGGAGATCGACCCTGGCGTGGCGGCCCTGGCCAGGGAGCGCCTCGGAGGGACAGGGGTCACCGTCCGCACCGCCACACAACCGCCCGAGGGTGAGGTCTTCGACGCGGTGATCGCGACCTGCGCGGCGACCCGGATACCCGCGGGGTGGTTCGCCGCAGCAGAGCCGGGCGCGCGGATCGTGCTCCCCTGGAGCCCCCATCCAGCCGCGCACAGCACGCCGATCGTTGCCATGACGAGGAGCGATACCGACGCGACCGGGCCGTTCGTGCGGGAGGCCGCATTCATGCGGGACCGTACCCATCGCGCGGGCGATCTTCCGTTTCCCGGCCTCGGTCGGCCGCCGACGCCCTTGGCGGACTTCCCGGTCGGATCGGTCGAGCTGATCGGCTCGGGGATGATGACCCGACTCATGCTCATGCTGCCCGGGGTGCGCCTCGGCACGGGGGTCCGGCCCTTCCGGGGCGGTCACGGCCGGATCGTGTGGACGGGCGCGGGCGAGGCGTGGGCCTACGTCTGGCCGGACGGCACGGTGACCGGTGGTGGCGACCGCGACCTGGCCGCCGAGTTGGCCGATGCCTACCAGCTGCTGAGGAAGGCCGGTCTTCCGGCGATGGACGCCTTCTCGTTGGAGGCCGGTGCCGAGCGCGATTCCTACCGGGTCGCGTGCGGGACGGTCGGCCGGAGCTGGAACCACCCCGTCACGTTCTGAGCTTGGGCTGTTCCGGTCGGCTCGGAGGGTTGGTCACGGTCAGCACGTCCCGGCAGTGGCGGCAGGTCGCCGTCCGGACACGGGGTGCCGAGGGATCGGGTGGATCGGGAACGTAGTCGTGGGTCCTACCGGGTACGCACCTGGGCATGTGGCCTCGCCGGAGAGGTGGGTGCCTCCGCCCGGATGGGGCGGAGGCACCGTGGCCGTGTGAGCCGCACGGCCGAGGGGTGGATCGGGGCCCGGCCCGGTAGGCCGTCCTACCGGGTCGGGGGGTCGAGTGCCTCCCACAGCAGGCGCTGAACCCGGGCAACGGGGTCACCGAGGGCAGGACTGCGGCGGGGCTCGATGATCGCGCGGCCGATGATGTCGACCACCCGCAGCGGAGGTTCGGTCGTGGAGCCGGAAAGACTCGCGCCGGGTCTTCGGTCGGGGGTCATGCGCGAGCCTCCAGGGGGCTTCGCCACGTCAGCGCCTGAGGGTTGGATCACGGCCGTCGCCTCGGGCGACCCGTTCGACGCTGCCGAACCGGGTGAGGTAGACGGGGTGGCCGTAGATGTCGGGCCCGGCGTAGGAGACCGGCGACCGGTGCAGGTGCGCGAGTTTTCGCAGGACGGTCACGCTGCCCACCTCGCGGATGTCACAGACGGTGCGGTGCTTCACCCGGCCACCGCCGCCACGGCGTAGGTCAGGGGGAGCTGACCGATGCGCCGGTCGAGCAGGTCCAGACCGGCGCAGGGGTCACCGCTGTCGCGGGCCAGGGTGACCGCGTCACGGACCGCCTGGAAGCGGTCCTGTTCCAGAGCGGTACGGCGGATCGTCTCGATCGAGTCGGCGGCAGGGGGCAGGGTGAGCGCTTCGGTGATGGCGTCGAACAGGTCTGCGGTGGTGGTGTCGAAAGCCATCAGGCCACCTCCGGGAGGCATCGGAGACCGTCCAGGACCCGGTGCAGGAGGGGAAGGAGGGGACGCCGGGGCACCGGAACAGTGGGACCGCCAGGACGCGGCCGGGGCTGAGGGTGGTCGGAGAGCAGCCGGATGCACGCGGCCGGGGCGGGCGTGGCGAACCGCCGCACCCGAGAAGCCCGCCGCCGGGGGCGGTCCGGCCGCGGGGCGGCCCTCACGTTGGAGAGTGGGGGCCAGCCCCGAGAGGTAGAGTCGTTCACGTCAGCGCTCCTTGCAAGCGTTGGCCAACGCCCCGGACGTTCCCGCGTCGCGGGGCACCTTCATCTGAGACCCAAGTCTCTCTGTGCGACACATAAAAAACAAGTCGTTTTAGAGATTTTCGCTAAACGACTTTGTTAAACAACTCCCCC
>NZ_BMXJ01000007.1:18083-78498 GCF_014651695.1 Nocardiopsis terrae | reverse complement strand
ATCCCGACACAGTCGTTTACCTGGCACAACTACCCCCTGAATCAGGTTCGTTGCAACAGATGCTAGAAACCACCCGCCGAAATCGCCCCTGGTAGCAAGATCACGGCGAAAAAGAAACAGGGCTTCGGGCTCATCGACCTCACCGACCGGCACCAGCGCTGGTTCTGCGTCCGCCAGGCCGACCGGAAGCGCGGGCCGCGCGGGCCGAGGGCCCCGAGGTCCTCGCGGGAAGGGACCGGGTCAGGTCGGGGCGGGCTCCCCCACGCCCCGGGCCCGGTCGGTGAACCGGTGGACCAGGGCCGCCGGGGCCGCGCACACCCAGCCCAGGCAGACCGCCCACAGCAGCCCGGAGAGAGCCCCGGCGAAGGCGTAGGCCAGGAACGGCAGCGCCCCCGCCCCCGCGGCCAGGGCGGTGAGGCCCGCGCGCAGGGCGTTGGCGAGGACCAGGCCGAGCAGCACCCCGACCCAGGCGGACAACAGCACCCGCCACGGATTCGCTCCGGGGCGCAGCTCCAGCGCCCGCCGCGTCCACCAGGCGGCGACGGCGGCCAGGACCAGCACCGCGGCGAGTTCGGTCGCCAGACTCCAACCGGGTTGGCCGACCACGGCGGCCAAGCTCAGCCTCGGGAAGGCGAAGGGCACGCCCAGCGAGGTGGGCAGCGTCAGCCAGGCAGCGCGGGCGCCCAGCCAGGCGAGGAAGGCGGTGCTGCCGAAGAACAGGCAGGGGACCAGGGCCGCGACCGCGGTGACGGCGGGGATTCGAAGATTCCGGGGGTTTCGGAGGCTGTTGCGGAGAATGTTCACCCTTTGCATGATAGTGATTTAGGTCTCATCACCACATCCCCCCTGCTCCCCACCCCCCAGGAGCGAGATGCAGCGCATCAGCAAGCGCAGGACCCTCCCGGTCGCCCTGGCCGTCATCCTCCTCCTCGGAACCGGTGCCGCCGCACTCACCCGGCAGGACCCGGGCCCCACCCGGTACGTCACCGACGAACGGGGGCGGGCGCTCTTCCTGCACGGCTTCAACACCTCCGGTTCGGCCAAGGACGACCCGGACCGGCTGCCGTGGATCACCGAGGACGACGTCCAGGCCGAGTACGACGCCACGGGCACCAACTTCGTCCGCCTCCTCATCCAGTGGCAGGCCCTGGAACCCGAGCGGGGCGTCTACGACGAGGACTACCTGGACGCCGTCGACGAACGCGTCGAGTGGTACGCCGACCGGGGCTACAACGTGCTGCTCGACATGCACCAGGACCTCTACGGCCGCCACACCAGCCCCGAGGAGCACTCCGGCAACGGAGCCCCCGCATGGGCCACCCACAACGACGGGCTACCGGTGGAGAGTCAGGAGATGTGGGAACTCGTCTACCTGGAGCCCGGGGTGATCCGGTCCTTCGACCACTTCTGGGGCACCACCGGCGAACACCCGGAACTGATGGACGCCTACGCCGACGCCTGGGGGCACGTGGCCGCACGGTTCTCCGGGAACACGTCGGTGCTCGGCTACGACCTGATGAACGAGCCCTTCGGCGGCAGCCTCCAGGGCGCCGACTTCGAGACCGGGCCGCTCGCCGAGCTCTACCGCCGCTCCATGTCACGGATCCGCTCGGTCGACCAGGACACGTGGATCTTCGTGGAGGGCCAGGCCGTGGGCGTGAACTGGGGGCTGCCCTCCTTCCTGCCCCGCCTCGACGACCCGCGCGAGGGCGATCCGCGCATCGTCTACGCCCCGCACCTGTACGCGCTGCCCATGGACCTGGGACAGTCCTACGAGGGCGACTCCAGGGAACGGATCGACACGAGCGTGGACACGTGGTCGCGCAGCGTCCAACTGGTGGGGGAACGCCTGGAGGCCCCGATCGTGCTGGGCGAGTTCGGCCTGGACATGTCCGGAGCGGGCGCTCCGGAGTTCGTCGGGCGGGTGCTGGCGGAGACCGAGACGATGGCGTCCGGGCGCGCCTACTGGTCCAACGACCTCGACGGCTGGGGCCCGTGGGAGGGGCGGGACGAGGATGACAGGCTCGTTCCCGGGCCGCTAGCCGACGTGATGAACCGGCCCTACCCGCGCGCGATCGCCGGTGAACCCCTGGAGTGGGGCTACGACACGGATTCCGGCGAACTGTCGGTCCGGTACACCGAACGCGCGGAGGTGTCCGGATCCACCGAGCTGTACCTGCCGGAGGACACCTTCGGCACCGGGCCCGGCGACGGGTTCGAGCTGACCGTGGACACCCCGGCCGGGGACAGCGGGTGGACGTCGCGTTGGGACGCGGACATGCGGGTGCTGCACGTGGCCGTGCCGGGCTCCACCGGGGGCGAGGAGACCACCATGACCGTCGTTCCGGGGTGAGGGCCCCGCGCCCCGGGCGCGGACGCGCCTCCTCAGACCCGTGCCGCGGCGACCTCCACCCGCTCCCGGGTGCCCCAGTTCGCGATCCGGCGGCAGGTGAGCACCGCGAAGAGGTACAGCGGACGCAGCACGACCATGCGCCACACCGTGGCCGCCGGCGCGCACAGGAAGAGCAGCCACCGGTAGCCGGTCGACTCGCCCTCCCGTTGCACCGCGAAGATCCGGAGCGCCATCACGTAGCTGATGGCCGTGCCGACCACCAGTGCGGCCAGGGCGATGTCCCCCCACTGCTCGCGCAGACCGGGGTCGGCCAGGATCGCCACGGGCACCGCGACGCCGAGCAGCATGTGCAGGTACTCGGTGACCGTCACCCAGAACACCACCCCGCCCAACGGCATGTACCTCAGCCACCACAGGTGGCGGACGGTCGTCCCCCGCATCCACCGCAACTGCTGTCCGAAGTAGTGTCCGAACCTCTCCGGCACCAGGGTGAACACCAGTGCCGAGGGCTGGTGCACGGTGTCCCCGCGCAGCAGCGCGTAGAAGGTGAGCATGGAGTCGTCGTTCATCTGCATGGGACGGCCCCAGAAGTGCTCGTTCTCGTAGGCCCCCGCGTTCTGTCGTACGACGTCGGCGCGGTAGAGGGCGAGCGTCCCCGAGTTGATGGTGACCCTGCGCATGACCGACTGGGCGCTGCGCAGGCCCCTGGTGAAGGGCAGGTACAGCAGGCACGTCATCCGGGTGAGCAGGTTGGCCCGGTCGTTGAGGACCAGGACGTGCCCGGCCACGGACTGCACCGCGGGGTCGGCGAAGGGCGCCATCCCCTCGCGGACGGCGTGGCGGTCCATGACCGAGTCGCTGTCGAGGGTGACGAACACGTCGGCGTCGTCCTCGGTGAGCACGTGCATCTGCGCGAAACGCTTGCCCCGGTTCGGCACCCGGTCCCAGGTGGCCTCCACCCCGGCCGCTTCGGCCCGGCCCAGGAAGGCGTCACGGATCTGTGCGTAGTCGACGGGTTCGCCGGTCTCCGCGTCCCTGGACCCGTCGTCGACCACCCGCACCCGCTGGACCGGCCGGGACTGGGCCAGGACCGAGCACAGGCAGGCCCAGAGGATCTCCGGGTCCTCGTTGTAGACGGGGATCTGCACCGTCACGGTCAGCTCGTCCAGAGCACGGTGCTGCTCCTGCGACGCCCGGACGGGGTGCTCGAACCAGGCGAGCGGCACCCACCAGAGCAGCAGGAAGCAGGTCAGCCAGACCAGGGCCAGGCTCGACCCGCCGGACCCGGTGTGGGACACCGCCCCGAAGACGTGCAGCAGCCCCCAGAGCGCGAAACCGGCCAGGGCCAGCGCTCCGCACAGGACGGCGGCCCCGGGGGGCGCGCAGCGGGCGGCGGGAAGCTCGGGGGTGGCCGGCAGGCCCTCGGGGGCGGGGCGGCGGACCGTGGCGGGGCGGTCCCTTTCCGGAGCCGTCATTCCACGGGCCCGACGCCGCGGCGGAAGGTCACCCGGACGAGCAGTGCGCCGGCCACCACCAGGACCAGGCCGGTGGCGACGAGCCAGAAGTAGCCGGTGGCGAACCCGGTCGCCGCCAGGGTGGCGCCGGGTCCGGCCGCTGATCCGTAGGGCATGGGCTCTCTCCTCGGTCGGGTGCGGTTCGCTCACACTCTCCCTCCGGAAGGGGAGGAAAAGCCGCGAACAACATCCCGACCAGGGCAAACTAGCCGTCAATTCTTCCCAATGACGACCCTGAAGGCCTTCCCGCGGGCGGGCCCGGACGCCCCTGCGACCGGTCGGGGCCGCTCCGGGGCCCGACCCGGCACGGCAGGGCCCCGGGCCGGACCGCGCTCCCGCCTGCGCGTGTGTGCCGCACGACGCGCACGAACGGAGCGGTCCGGGCCGGGGAGGACGCCTACAGGCGGCAGGCGTAGATGTCGGTGACCAGGATGGCGCGGGCGCCGAGCTGCCACAGGTCGTCCATGATGCGCTGGGCGTCCTTGCGCGGGACCATCGACCGGACCGCCACCCAGCCCTCGCGGTGCAGCGGAGAGACCGTCGGCCCCTCCATGCCCGGGGTGAGGGCGACCGCCGGCTCCAGCTTCTCGGCGTGCACGTCGTAGTCCATCATCACGTAGTCGCGGGCCACGAGGACGCCGCGCAGACGGCGGAGCAGCTGTTCGATCTGCTGGTCCTCGGGGGCGTCCGTGGGCCGGATGACCACCGCCTCGGAGACCAGGATGGGGTCGCCGAAGGTCTCCATCCCCGCGTTGCGCAGGGTGGTGCCGGTGGAGACGACGTCGGCGACCGCGTCGGCCACACCGAGCTGCACCGAGCTCTCGACCGCGCCGTCCAGGTGGATGACGCGCGCGTCGACGCCCTGCTGGTCCAGGTAGGCGGTGAGCAGGCCGTCGAAGGAGGTGGCGATGCGCTTGCCCTCCAGGTCGGAGACCTTCATCCGGCCGCCGCCGGGGGCCGCGAAACGGAAGGTGGATCCGCCGAAGCCGAGCGGAAGGACCTCGTCCACCGGGGCGCCGGAGTCCAGCAGCATGTCGCGGCCGGTGATCCCGGCCTGGAGGATGCCCTCGCCGACGTAGACGGCGATGTCCTTCGGACGCAGGAAGAAGAACTCGGTGTTGTTGTCGGGGTCGACCAGGACGAGGTCGCGGCTGCTCTTGCGCTGCCGGTATCCGGCCTCGCCCAGCATCTGGACGGCGGGTTCGGAGAGCTGGCCCTTGTTGGGCACGGCGATTCTGAGCATGTCGGGCATGGTGGGTTCCTTGGTTGTTCCTGCTGCTTCGGGGACGTCCGGTGGGCCGGTCCGCGTCCGCGCCCGGGAGGGGCGGCGGCGGGAGGCGGCCCTAGAGATGCTTGTAGACGTCCTCGAGGCGCAGCCCACGGGCCAGCATCAGAACCTGGAGGTGGTAGAGGAGCTGCGAGATCTCTTCGGCGGCCTGCTCGTCCGACTCGTACTCGGCGGCCATCCAGACCTCAGCGGCCTCCTCGACGACCTTCTTGCCGATGGCATGGACGCCGGCGTCGAGTTGGGCGACGGTCCCGGACCCCTCGGGGCGGGAGCGCGCCTTCCCGGACAGCTCGGCGAACAGCTCTTCGAAGGTCTTCATGGTGTCTTTCCTCGACCGACAGTGCGGTACCAGAGTAGGCGCATCCGACTCCCCGTGACCAACCGGGGACCGGAAGTCTCAGCATTCGAGAGGTCCTGGGCGCCTCTCAGGCCATCCGGCGGGCGAGCGCGCGCACCAGCGAGCGGGGCAGGACCCGCAGGACGCCGTCGGCCACCTTGTACTGGCCGCCGGGGACGACCGCCGAACGCCCCGCGGCCCAGGCGGCCAGCGAGTCGCGGACGATGCGCTCCCTGGGTACGAAGGCGAACTCCGGCAGCCCCTGGTCCTGGACGCCCCGGGTCATGTCGGTGCGCACGAAGCCGGGCAGGACCGCCGTGACGTGGACGCCCTGTCTGCGCACCTCCGCGGCGACGCTCTCGCTCCACAGGGTGACGAACTTCTTGCCCGCTCCGTAGACCGAGCCGCCGGGGTTGGCGGGGACCTCCCCGGCCATCGAGGACACGTTCAGGACGCCGAGCCTGCCCTCGTACCCGGCGGCGCGGCGGGCGATCTGGACGGGCAGCACGGCGCGGGCCAGGTGGAGGACTGCGCGGACGTTGAGGTCGATCATGGCGTCGATCTCGCCGGGGTCCTGCTCGGCGAAGGTGCCGCCGTCGCCCCGCCCCGCGTTGTTGACCAACAGGTCGATCGGGGCCGCGCTCCCGGTGCCGTCGGCGGCCAGGCGCTCGGCGACGGAGGCGAGGCCCTCGGGGGTGCCCAGGTCGGCGGCGAGGACCTCGACCCCGTTCCCGAAGCGTTCCCGGAGGTCCTGCGCGAGGTCCGTCAGGAGCTCCTCCCTGCGGGCGACCGCGACGAGGTCGTAGCCGCGCTGGCCGAGCCTGCGGGCGTACTCCTCACCGATACCGCTGGAGGCCCCGGTGACCAGTGCGGTCCTGGGGTGGTCGGGGGCGGCGGGGGCCTTCTCGGTGTCGCTCATGCCCCTCAGCGTAGGCTGTCCGGTTCCGGCTACCGGAGGCCCGCGTGCCCCGGCGGAGGGCTCGAAGGGGTGCGGGGTTCCCGCCCGGGCGGTGGTGATGGCCACGCGGTGTTTCCCGGACAAAGGGCCGCACGGACTCCCCCGGGCAACACTGAGGCGTTAGCGTTCACTCATGTCCGAGATCCAGAGCCCCGCCGGACCCTTTGCCGCCCTCAGGCTGGACGAGCGTCTGCGTGACACCAGACTCTTCTTCAGCCAGGCGCTGCGTACCTTCCATGCGACGGGTTCCATCGTGCCCAGCAGTAGCGCACTGGCGCACGCCATGGCACACCACGTCCGTTTCCGCACCGATCCCGACCAGCCCCTGCGCATCCTGGAGGCGGGTGCCGGGACCGGCGCCATCAGCCGCGGGATCGCCGCCGCGATGCGCCCGGGGGACACCGCGGACCTCGTGGAGGCCAACCCCGAGTTCGCGTCCTACGTCGAGAGCCTCCTGGAGAGCGATCCGGTGCTGTCGGCGGTCGCCGACAGCACCGAGGTGCACGCCTGCCTCGTGGACGAGATGGGCACCGACCGCGCCTACGACGTGATCGTGTCGGGCCTGCCGTTCGCCAACTTCACCGCCGACCAGGTGAAGGGGATCCTCGACTACTACTTCACGGTGCTCCGCCCCGGCGGCACCCTGTCCTTCTACGGATACCTGTACACCAAGGAGGTCAAGGCGGTGATCGCCCGGCGGGAGGACTATCTGCGCCAGGCGAGGACCAGTTGGCTGGTCCAGGACTGGATCGACCGCTACGGGGTCGGTTCGGAGAAGGTGTTCGCCAACATCCCGCCCGCGTGGGTGCACCACCTGCGCAAACCGGAGTGGGAGTCGTCCAGCTCCTGAGCCGCGGAGCTTCGCCCCCGCGGTCCCGGACCGCCCCGCCGCACCGGCCGTGAACGGACGTTCGCGCCGGGGCGGTGTCCGTTGTGCGCGGAGTGTCCCAACACACGTCGCCTGACGCGGAGCGCACGCCCTGACCCGCGGGCGCCGGGAACCGCCGTGGAGGCGGCGGCCCGGACGTCCTGTGACCGGCGCGGACCTCGTCCAGTTTCGGACATTCCGTTATTGGTGACCTGCATCACACAAAACTCGTGTCCCACCTGCCGCGGGGCGCGGGTAGTCTCGCGTTGACTTCTGGGGTACCTGACTTTTTCCAGAACAGCCGGAACAACCGGTTCGTCCGCTTGTACGTTAAATGTTCCTTAAGTCTGTTCAAAGTCCCCCGAGGCTCATCCCGCGCCACCATCCCTGGATCTACGTTCGACACACCGAACCCGTGTGAACCGGACCTATGTGCGCGGAGTCCTGAATCTCACCTATTTCCCAGGTCGGCAGTGGACCAGTGGAGGAGGCAACGTGACGCTCACCCAGATGGTCGAGACGGCTCCGGCGGACCCGCAGGGGTCCGACACGACCCTTGAGGCCATGCCCCTCGACGTCCGGCAACGTGTCTCCGCCCTCGCCCGCACCTCACGCCTGCTCGTGGCCTGCGACTACGACGGCGCCCTCGCACCGGTCGACTCCGACCGCAGGGGTCCGCTGCCCGAGGCCGTCCGCGCCCTGCGCGACCTCGCGGACCTGCCAGGCACCGTGTGCGCGGTCATCTCCGCCCGCCCCCTGCGCGACCTGGCCGCGCTGTCCCGGCTGCCCGCCGAGATCCGCCTCGTGGGCGCCTACGGCACCGAGTTCGACACCGACCTCACCATCGACCCGCACCACTCCGGCACCGGCCCCGACGCCCCGCCCGCGGACAAGGCCGCCGCCCTGGAACTGCTGCGCGGACAGGTCGAGGCCACCGCGATCCTCTACATCGGCGGCGGCGACGGCGAGGAGCCGGTCTTCGCCAACCTCAACGCCGGCGCCGACGCGGGCGTGCGGGTCGGCGAGGAGCCCACCGCAGCCGCGCACCGCGTCCCGGACACCCCGACCGCCGCGACCCTGCTGTCCCTGCTCGCCACCGAACGGCGCTCCTGGGTGTTCGGTGAGCGCCCCACCCCCATCGAGCGCATGTCCATGCTGTCCAACCAGGCCTCCGTGGCCCTGTTGGGCCCGGACGCGCGCCTGTCCTGGTTCTGCCACCCCGAACCGGACTCCAACGCGCTCTTCGCCGAGGTCCTCGGCGGCCGCCAGGCGGGCGTCTTCGCGATCTCCCCCGCGCACGGCGGCCTGCCCCTCGGCCAGCGCTACCTGCCCGGCACCATGGCCGTGCGCACCCGCTGGTCGCGCCTGGAGATCACCGACTACCTGGCGCACGGCACCGGACCCGGCCGCACCGACCTGGTGCGGGTGATCGGCGGAGTCACCCCCGCGACCGTCGAGTTCGCCCCGCGCCCCGACTTCGGCCGCGCACCGATCCGCATCACCGTGGAACCCGAGGGCCTGCGGATCCAGGGCGCCGACTTCCCCATGGTCCTGCGCTCCCCCGGCGTGGAGTGGCACGTGGACCACGACGGCACCGACGACGTCGCCCGGGCCACCGTCCACCCGCGCTCCGAGCGCCCGGTCGTGCTGGAGATGCGCTGCGGCACCGACTCCCTGGCGGTCGGGGAGCACACCGAGGCCGAGCGCCAGGAACAGGCCGCACGGCACTGGTCGTCCTGGTTGGAGACCCTGGAGCTCCCCCTCACCGAGAAGTCCCTCGCCGCCCGTTCCGCGCTGACCCTGCGCGGCCTGTGCACACCGACCGGGGGTGTGATGGCCGCGGCCACCACCTCCCTGCCCGAGGAGGTCGGCGGCGTCCGCAACTGGGACTACCGCTACTGCTGGCTGCGCGACGGCGCCCTGACCGTCCAGGCCCTGGTCTCACTCGGTTCGACCGCCGAGGCGGAGGCCTTCCTGGACTGGGTGCACCGGGTCGTGGAGTCGCTGCCCGGCCCCGAACTGCTGCGCCCGCTGTACAGCCTGCGCGGTACCGGTCTGGGCCCGGAGGAGGTCATCGAGTCGCTGTCCGGCTACGCGGGTTCTCGGCCGGTCCGCATCGGCAACCTCGCCGACCACCAGGTGCAACTGGACGTGTTCGGCCCCGTCGTCGAACTCGTCGCGCAGCTGGCCGGTGTGCGCGGCGAGCTCTCCGACCGTGACTGGGACCTGGTGCGCTCCATGGCCGAGGCGGTGGCCCGCCGCTGGCACGAGCCCGACCACGGCATCTGGGAGGAGCGCGACGAGCCCCGCCAGCGCGTCTACTCCAAGGTGATGTGCTGGGTGACGCTGGACCGCGCCCTCGCCCTGGCCGAGCGGTACGGCCGCACCGTGGACCCGACCTGGGCGGGCCTGCGCGCGCGGATCGCGGAGGAGGTCCTGGAGAAGGGCTGGAACGAGCAGGCCCAGGCCTACACGACCGCCTACGACGGCGTGGACCTGGACGCCGCCTCGCTGCACATCGGCCTGTCCGGGATGATCGACCCCTCCGACGAGCGCTTCCAGGCGACCGTCACCGCGGTGGAGGCCGAACTGCGCAGCGGCCCGACCGTCTACCGCTACCACCGCGACGACGGCCTGCCCGGCGGCGAGGGCGGCTTCCACCTGTGCACCACGTGGCTGATCGAGGCGTACCTGCTGACCGGGCGCCGCGCGGAGGCCGAGGAGCTGTTCAAGCACCTGGTGGACTGCGCCGGGCCGACGGGGCTGATCCCGGAGGAGTTCGACCCGGTCACCGAGCGGGCGCTGGGCAACCACCCGCAGGCCTACTCGCACCTGGGCCTGATCCGCTGCGCACAGCTCCTCGACCGCTTCTAGGACCCGACCGCTCCCGGGCACGGGGCGTGCGTCCCGCGCCCGGTCCGGGAGGCCACCGCCCCGTCCGACCCTGCCGGTAGGGTTCCGGCACACTCCGGAACCACGGGAGGGACCCCTCGTGTCCGCGACCCTCGGCCGACGCGCGCTCAACCGCGCCACCCTGGACCGCCAGCTCCTGCTGAGCCGCGTGGACTGGTCGGCGGCGGACGTGGTCGGCCGCCTGGCCGGACTCCAGGCGCAGACCACGCACAGCTGGTACGTCGGACTGCAGAGCCGGATGGAGGACCCGGACCCGCACGGGGTGGGGCGGCTGCTCACCGACGGGACCCTGGTCAGGATGCCGCTGATGCGCTCCACCCTGCACCTGGTCTCCGCCGAGGACGCCCGCTGGCTGCGGCCGACCACCCAGGAGGTCGTCGAGCGGGACCTCGCGCACAGCACGCACGGCAGGGCCACCGCCGGGGTGGACCGGGAGGCACTGGTGGCCCTGGGCCGGGAGCTGTTGGAGGAGCGCCCGCTCACCACCAGGGAGCTGGGAGAGCGGCTCGGCGAACGGTGGGAGGGCGTACCCGGGAACCACCTGTCCTACATGGTCCGCTGCCTGCTGCCGGTCGTGCAGGTACCGCCCCGCGGTGTGTGGGGCGCCTCGGGTCCTGCGGCGCTGGCCCCGGCCGACACCTGGACCGGGCGGCCGATGGCACCCGGACCGGACCGGGAGGCGCTGGTCCTGCGCTACCTGGCGGCCTTCGGCCCGGCGAGCGTGCGGGACGCGCAGGCCTGGTCGGGGCTGACCCGGTTGAGGGGCGTACTGGAGGGCCTGCGCGAACGGCTGGTCTCCTTCCGCGACGAGGAGGGCACGGAACTGTTCGACCTGCCCGACGCACCGCGTCCCGCGCCGGACACCCCGGCGCCGGTGCGTTTCCTCTACGACTTCGACAACCTGCTGCGCGGCCACGCCGACCGGAGCCGGGTGATCTCCGCGGAGAACCTCCGGCGCATCTCGGCGCGCAACGGGATGCCGCCCGCCACGGTGCTCGTCGACGGCGAGGTCGGCGCGGCCTGGCGGGTGGACCGGAGCCGCCGCGCGCCCTCCCTCGGCGTCACACCCTTCCGGCCGTTGAACAGCTTGGAAACCGAGGAGATCACCGCCGAGGGGATTCGTCTTCTCGCCTTTCTCTCCCCAGGTCAGAAAGGCGGAGAGGTCCGTTTCACCGACCCCGCCTGAGTTTTCGTCCGCCCGTTTTGTGCACGTGCGTCCTGACCACGGAGAGCACGGGCGGGTATGACAGGATTCTGGGGTGACTGAAGAGTTCCGCGCCGCGTTCCAACGTGTGCTCGACACCGCCGCCAGCCAGGCACCCGACTTCCCGGAGGCCGTACACGACGTGTTCCGGCTCTCCTCCGAAGTGCCCCGGGAGGAACTCACCATCGCGTTGGAGGCGCTGACTCCGGTCCTCAGCGACTGCGAACCCCACTCGGGTGTCGCGGCCGACCTGTCGGTCCTGGCCGGAGCCCTCGTGGAGTCCGGCGCCCCCGCTGGCCAGGTGGGCCTGGAGGTGCTGCGGCAGCTCGGCAGCTACGGCCAGGCCGCCGCGGCCTTCATGCACGCCTGGGAGAAGACCGGCGGCGGGCCGCTGCCCGCCCCGAACGACGCGGGCGAGGCGGAGGAGAAGCGGGTCGAGGAGGTCCTCGGCGACAACGCCCCGCTGGCCACGGCCGGCTGGTGGACCTCCCTGCGGTACGGCCTGGCCGCCAAGGCCATGCTGGGCGATGCCGGGGTGCGCTCGGCGGTGCGCGCGGACCCCGGCGCGCTGAACGAGCTCGGACAGATCGTGCACGCCCTCTCCACCCGGCTGAGCGAGTTCGGCGAGGTGGCGGAACTGCTGCGGATGTCCGAGGTGAGCCGGATCCTGGTCCTGGACCGGGCCTCCTGGCGGGGCTTCCGGGTGCACTTCGACGGCGTGAGCGACAACTTCCAACTGCACACCCTGCTCGCCGACGCCCTCATCGGCAAGGAGGGGCGCCGCCTGCCCGGCACCCGCCCGGACCCCCGCTGGGTCGCCGCCTCCCTGGACGGCCCGGTGGACCCGCTGGCCGACGTGGTGCGCGGCGAGTGGGACCTGGTCGGCGGCGACGGCACCTGGGTCGGGAACGAGGCCTGCCCCGGCGACATCCCGCTGGTGGACGGCGAACGCGTCCTGGTCCTGGAACCGCAGTCACTGATGCACTCCTGGCGGGCGGGGCGCCGGAACCCGCACATCACGGGCGCCCTCACCGTCCTCGAGGAGCTGCACCCGGACGAGGCCGCCGCGTGGTGGTCGCGGATGCACCCGGCGGGCTCGGTCCGCCACCCGCAGGCCCCGCCGATCGAGAACGAGGACACCGGCGCGCACCGTCGGCCGCCCCGGCACTTCGGGGTGGCCGCGCACTTCGCCGAGGTGGACTCCGGTCCGATGTCGGCGTCGTTCGGCGCCCTCGACCCGACCCTGGACGCACCCGAACCGGGACTGGCCCCGGCGTTCGAGGACGTCCCGATCGGCCCGGGTCCCGCCTCCGCGTCCCCGACCGCGTCCGCGGCCGAACCGCCCGGCGGGCCGGATGAGTCCGACGAGCCCGACGACTTCTCCGTCCCCGCTCCCTGGTCCGCCTTCCCGACCGCTGTCGAACCGGACTCCGACGAGCTGGGGCCGATCGATCCCGTGTCGGCCGGGCCGGACCCGGACGAACCCGTGTGGCGTTCCCCCCGGCCGCTCCGGGACCCCGATCCGCTCTCCGCTCCGGATCCGTTCCAGGAACCGGACCCCTTCCAGGAGCCGACCCCCGTGCGGGAGCCGGACCCGTTCCAGAAGTCGGAGCCCTTGCAGGAGCCGGAGCCCTTGCAGGAACCGGCCCCGCCCCGTGCGCCCGCCCCGGTCGACGACGGCCTCCCGCCCGGTGCGCGCCTGCTCCCCCCGATGCCGCCCGGGGTCTCCGACAGCAGCACCTGGGCCCCGCACTGGAAGTGGCCGATGCGGCCGCCCGAGCGCTGAGGAACCAGTCGTCCCCGGGCCCGGGCGACCGACACCTGACACTTGTCATGGGCAGGGCCACGCGTACCTCACTGCGGTGCGATGACGACGACATCTACCGGGGACTCCCCGGTCGCGGGAGAGTACTGGCATGACCTCGAACACCGCCCCCCGGCAGAGCGAACCGGACGCCTCCCGCCCCACCCGGGAGGAGGCCCTCAAGGCCGCCAGGCAGCGGTGGGACCGGGAGGAGGCCGAGCGCGGCAAGGCCCAGTGGAAGGGCATGAAGCCCTGGCAGGGCAGCATGAAGCGGCAGGACAAGGTTCTGCTCTGGCTCCTCCTCGGCATCCCGGCGTTCTTCCTCCTGACCATGCCGCTGCGCCCGCTCTTCGTCGCTGACCACCCGGTCCCCCTGGCGTTCGTCACGGGCAGCCACGCCGCGGTCGGAGCGGCCTCCGCCTTCGCCGGCGTCGGGCAGGGCTCGATGTGGCTCGTGATCGTCGCCGGAGTGGTCGGCAAGGTGAAGATCGACTGGCTCTTCTGGTGGGTGGGCCGCCGCTGGGGACGCGGCATCGTGCACTTCCTCGTCCCGAGTGAGCGGGGCCGCCGGTTCGCCGAACGCCTGCAGACGATGAACCCGTGGATCATGCGGCTGTTCATCCCGCTGAGCTACCTGCCCGGCGTCCCCGGCGGCGTCCCGCACGTCATCGCCGGGGTGAGCGGGATGCGGCTGCGCACCTACCTGCTGTTGGACGTGATCGGCGCCCTGATGATCACCTCCGTCGTCGCCTTCGTCGGGTACCACTCGGGGCAGGCCGGGGTGGACGTGGTCCTGCTCGTGGACAGGTACGCCGTCTGGCTCACGTTCGCGCTCATCTTCGGCATGGCGGCGATCCCCGTCCACACCAGCGTCAAGGACCAGCGGGAGCGCAGGGCGCGGGCCCTCGAAGAGGCGGCCGAGGCCTACGACGCCGAGACCGCCCGGCTCGCCGCCGGGAGCGAGGGCCCCGCCGGAACCGGGGACTCCGCCGGGGCCGGAGGTGCCCCGGGAACCCCCGCTGACCCCACCGAGACGGATCACGACCCCGTGACCAGCGAGGACTCCCGAAAGTAGGGTCGCGGGCGCGCATGGTCACGCGCGGAGGCGGGGTCCGCGACTAGGCTGGCGTTCGGCAATCCGACACCCCGGGCAAGCCGGCTGCACTGGGTGCGTCACAAACACACTCAAGGAGATCCCGTCATGGGACAGCAACACTTCGACCTGGTCGTCCTCGGCGCCGGGCCGGGCGGTTACGTCGCCGCGATCCGCGCGGCACAGCTCGGCCTCAGGACCGCCGTCATCGAGGAGAAGTACTGGGGCGGGGTCTGCCTCAACGTGGGCTGCATCCCCTCCAAGGCGCTCCTGCGCAACGCCGAACTCGCCCACCTCTTCCACAACGACGCCGACCTGTTCGGTATCAGGGTGGACGGGACGGTCGAGTTCGACTACGGCAAGGCGTTCAGCCGCAGCCGCGAGGTCGCGGACGGCCGGGTCAAGGGCGTCCACTTCCTGATGAAGAAGAACGGGATCACCGAGCTCAACGGGCGCGGCACCTTCGTCGACGACCACACGGTCGAGGTCAGGGGCGAGGACGGGTCGACCAGCACCGTCACGTTCGACAACGCGGTGATCGCCGCCGGGTCGTCCACGAAGCTGATCCCGGGGACCTCACTGTCCGAGCGGGTCGTCACCTACGAGGAGCAGATCCTCAGCGAGGAGCTCCCCGGGAGCATCATCATCGCGGGCGCGGGCGCCATCGGCGTCGAGTTCGCCTACGTGATGAGCAACTACGGGGTCGACGTCACCATCGTGGAGTTCCTCGACCGGATGGTGCCGATGGAGGACGAGGAGGTCTCCAAGGAGATCGCCCGCGCCTACAAGAAGCTCGGTGTGAAGGTCATGACCTCCACCAGGGTGGAGAAGGTCGAGGACACCGGTTCCGGGGTCAGGGTCACCGTCTCCGGCACCGACGGCAAGGAGCAGGTCCTGGAGGCCGGGAAGCTCCTGCAGGCGATCGGGTTCGAGCCCAACGTCGAGGGCTACGGTCTGGAGCAGGCGGGTGTGGCGCTGACCGAACGGCGCGCCATCGACATCGACTCCCGCGGCCGTACCAGCGTCCCGCACATCTACGCGATCGGCGACGTCACCGCCAAGCTCATGCTGGCGCACACCGCCGAGGCCATGGGGATCGTCGCGGCGGAGACCATCGCGGGCGCCGAGACCCAGGAGATCGACTACCGGTTCATCCCGCGGGCCACCTACTGCCAGCCGCAGATCGCCAGCTTCGGGTACTCCGAGAAGGAGGCCAGGGAGGCGGGCTTCGACGTCCAGGTGGCCAAGTTCCCGTTCATGGCCAACGGGAAGGCGCACGGCCTGGGCGACACCCGGGGCTTCGTGAAGATCATCTCCGACGGCGGGTACGGGGAGTTCCTGGGCGCCCACCTGGTCGGCCCGGACGTCACCGAGCTGCTTCCGGAGCTGACCCTGGCCCAGCAGTGGGACCTGACGGTGCACGAGGTGGCACGCAACATCCACGCCCACCCCACCCTCAGCGAAGCGGTCAAGGAGGCCGTGCACGGCCTCGCCGGACACATGATCAACTTCTGATCCGCCCACGGTCCGCGGGGCCGGTCCCGGGAGCTCCCCGGAACCGGCCCCGCCGCCGGGGGACGGGGAGGGCGCCCCGGGCCCGCCGGACTTGCTAGGTTTCCCTGTGTCCCCCGCCGGAGCCCCCTCCCACAGCCCGGCGCACCCCGAACCGAAAGCCACCCATGCGCCTGATCCCCTCCACACCCCTTTCGTGCCTGGGCACAGCCGTCGCCGCGGTCGTCATCGGCGGTGTCGTCCTCGTCGGCTGCGACGTGGTCGACCTCGACCTGGACCTGAACCTGTCGTCGGGCGACTCGGACGCCCCCGCGGAGGAGGCGAGCGCCAGCCCCAGCCCCGAGGACGCGGAGGAGGGCCAGGAGGAGGCCGCCTCGTCCTACGGCCTCCCCGAGTCGTGTGAGGCCGCGGGCGCGGCCCAGATCGTCGAGGGCGTGGCCCCGGGGACGGTCCTGACCGAGGAGAGCGGTCCCGTCGAGGGGATCGAGGACGCCGAGCAGCTCTCCTGCACGTTCAGCGAGGGGGGCACCGAGCCGGGCACCCCCTCGTTCACCCTCGTGTTCACCTCGGGCGCCGACCCCAGCGCCAACCCGGACGTCGTGCGGGTGCCCGGCTCCGAAGCGGAGATGAACTGGGAGGTGGACGTCGACGTGGACGTGGACACCTACCACACTGAGGACTCCGACGACCTCGGCGGCGACCTGGAGTACGTCGGAACCGTGGACGGTTCCAGCCGCCACCTGTACCTGCAGCTGCCCGGTGACTTCCACGTCACCGCGATCGCCTACTTCGACGAGGTCGAGCGCGGCGACCTCGAACGCGTCGTCCTCCAGGCCGCCGGCCAGATCCGGAACTAGGACTCCCCCGGAACACTCGCCCGGGGGCCGGGCCGGGGCCCTGGCCGGGAAGCCGCCCCGGGAACCCCGGCGAACACGAGGGGCCGCCGACGCGCTGTCGGCGGCCCCTCGCCCGGTGGCCGGGCCGGTCCTCGGCCCCGGGCCGCCGCTCCGCGCCGGCCCGGGCAGGACGCTGCTAGTAGTCGACCGGAATCTCCTCGAACTCACCGAACGGGCCGGCGCGCAGGGTCAGCCCCTCGACGTCCACCGGGGGCGCGGGGAAGACCGCGACCAGCTCGTGGGTGTTGCCGGGCTGGATCATGTGCACCTCCTCGGCGAAGCTGCTGTAGCGGTTCTCACCGAAGTCCATCTGCGCCACGTAGCGCACCAGTCCGCTCTCCGGCTCGAACAGCTGGAAGCCGCCGAGCGTGCCCTTGTTGAACTGCTCGGGGCCGCCCGCCACCGTCTCCGAACCGCCCAGTTCGGGGGTGAGGGGTTCGTCGGTGGTGTTGGTCATCGCCACGGTGCCGATCACGTAGGCGCCGTCCCTGCGGAGCGGGTAGACCTCCAGGCGGACCCCGTCCTCCTCGCCCTCGGCGACCACGGAACCCGGATCGTCGCTGTAGGGCGCGGGCCAGGTGACGTTGCGCTGGGCCACGCCCAGGCCGTCGTCGTCGTACTCCTCCTCCTCGGTCGCCTCGACCGTGGGGTTGAAGACGTAGGAGAACTCGACCCGGCGGTTTCGGGCACGTGCCTGCTCGTCGTCGGGGCCGCCCTCGCGCGCGATGGGCTCGCGCTTGCCCCGCCCCTCGACCTCCAGGCTGTAGTCGGTACCGAGTTCCTCCGCGAGCAGGTCGCGCACGGACTCGGCGCGCTCCACCGACAGGTTGTCGTTGTAGGCGTCGTCCCCGATGCCGTCCGTGTGGCCGATGACGGTGATGGTGGGGTCGTCGGGGTCGACGTTGTCCGCCAGCGTGGTGGCCGCGCGCCGCACCACGTCGGCCGCGCTGTCGGTCAGGTCCGAGCGGTCGAACTCGAACATCACGTCCGAGTGCAGTGAGATGATCTCGCGGTCGCCGTCACGGGTGGTGGAGGCGACCTCGGAGTCGACGAAGCTCTGCACCCACCCCTCGTCGGCCTGTGCGTCCCCGTCGGGGACCCGGTTAGCGAAGGTGAGGTTCTCGCCTCGTCCGGGCGGATTGTCGAGGGTGAGGTGGTCCGGTCCGTTGGGGTTCTCCGGGGCCGCCCGCTCGGCCTCCACGTCCTGGATCGGGATACCGGTCATGGCGCCCAGGCCGCTGCCGACGAAGGTCACCTGCGCGACCTCGTCGGGGATGCGCGGGAAGTAGCGGGTGTACTCGTTGGTGACCCCGTCGTGCACGGGGTAGAGGCCGTCCCCGTTCGGGCTCTCCGAGCCGTACTTGAGGCCTTCCCCGTCGAGGAACTGCCGGTACACCCGGCCGGTGAGAGGGTCGACGAGGGTGTGCGCCATGCTCAGGTTCCGGTTGGGCCCGGTGAAGTCGTCCAGGTAGGTGACCTCGTAGTGCATGACCGTGTACTCGTCGGTCCGCTCCAGGCCGGTGATCGAGAAGCGCATCTCGGCGTCCTGACCGGTGTCCTGGAAGATGCGGCCCTCACGGACGTAGGGGAACTCCTCCCTGACCTCCGGCGGACCCGACGCGTCGCCGAAGGTCTCGGACCACCAGTCGGACACGGGGGTACAGCCGCTGAGCAGGAGGCTGCCCGAGACCATGAGCGCGACCACGGGGAGGGGCGTCTTCCGCGCCATGTGGGGGAACTCCGATCGTTGAGGAGACGTACGGGCAACATCCTGCAGCACTCGCGGGGTCGAACCGACCACAGCGTCCCGGTAAGACCATCCTCAACCGTCCTGGCCAGGGGTGATCCCTATGGGGGATTCTTCGGTTACCGGTACCCGCCGAAACGGGTGAGTCGGGCACCGCACAACGAGCATTCGTCACGTAGAGTTACAGATCTGTTACCCAGGGAGAACCCTCGGAGGCGTGACGATGCGCAAGACCACCCTCGCCACGGCCGCGTCGGCCCTCGCACTCGTCCTGGCTGCCTGCGGCGGCGGTGACCGGGAGCAGACCGGTGAGGGGGCCGCCCGGGAAACCCCGCAGAAGGCTTCGGCCGACGCCGGAAACGCGGCCGAGCCCTTCGGGCCCGGCTGCTCGGACTTCCCCGGCGGGGGAGAGGGAAGCCTCGGCGAGATGTCCGGTCAGCCGTTCGCCGCGGCCATCGCCGACAGCCCGGTCCTGGGCAACCTGTCCGAGGCCCTGGAGCGGGCCGGACTCAGCGAGGAGCTGGACGCGGCCGAGGAACTCACCGTGTTCGCACCCACCGACGACGCCTTCGACATGTATCCGGACGGGGAGATGGACGACATCCTCGGGAACCCGGAGGGCCTCGCGTACGTGCTCAACCAGCACGTGGTCGAGGGGCGGGTCCCGGCCGAGGAGCTGGACGAGGGCGTGTTCGACTCCCGCAACGGCGGGCTGCTGCGTGCCACCGCCTCGGACGGCGAGTACACCGTCAACGGCTACGCGCCCGTGGTCTGCGGTGACGTCCGGACCGCCAACGCCACGGTCCACGTGGTGGGCATGCTCCTCCTCCCCTCCTGAGCGGAGCCCGCGGAACCCGCCCGGGGCACGCCGAAAAAGAAACCGAGAAAAAAGCCATGCCCACCAATCCGTTCCCACACCGGCCCCGAATGCCCCACGTGAACACCAGGACACGTGGGGAACAGAACCGGTCACACGGCGGACGACGAACGGTCGCCGGTGTGGCGATCGGCCTGCTGGTCGTCGCAACGGCGCTCGGTTTCGGCGAACTCGCCGCCGGGCTCCTGCGCGCGACCTCTCCCGTGGTCACGGTCGGCGACGCGCTCGTCGACAACAGTCCCCCCTTCCTCATGGAGTGGGCGATCTCGCTCTTCGGTACGGCTGACAAGGCCGTCCTGATCACCGGAGTGCTGGTCATCCTCGTGTTGGTCGGGGCGGTGCTCGGTGTCGTGGCTCTGCGCCGCCCCCTGGTGGGGTACGCGGGACTGCTGGTGTTCGCGGCGGCGGGGCTCGCCGCCGTCGTCCTCCGCCGCGCCGACGACCTGGGGGCGGCTTCGGCCGTGGTCGTCGGCGCGGCGGCGGCAGCCGTGGCCCTCGCCCTTCTGCTGAGGAAGGCGCGCGCCCTCACCGGCCCGGAGAACGGGACCGGGGAGGAGGGCGCCCCCGGGACCGCACAGGGGACCGGCCCCGTGGGCGCGGAAGGGGAGGACGAGCCGCCGGCGGACGCGGAGGGCGCCACGGCCGCCGTCCCCGCTCCCGGACCGGACCGCGGACCCGGCAGACGCGGTTTCGTCCTCACCTCGGCGGGGGTCCTCGCCGCTGCCGGATCCGCCGGCGCCCTCGGACGCTGGCTGCCCTCCCTCACGGGCGGTGCGGGCTCCCGGGCCGAGCTGGCCCTGCCCGCCCCCGCATCGGCCCTGCCCCCGCTGCCGGCCGGCGCCGACCTCGGCATCCCCGGGCTGGCCCGCTTCACCACCCCCAACCAGGACTTCTACCGGATCGACACCGCGCTGACCATCCCGAGGCTGGACTCCACCCGGTGGACGCTGCGCGTGCACGGCATGGTGGACCGGCCCTTCGAGATCGACATGGACGAACTGCTGTCCCGTCGGCTCGTCGAGGCGGACATCACCCTGACCTGCGTGTCCAACCAGGTCGGCGGGGACCTGGTGAGCAACACGCGGTGGCTCGGTTTCCCCCTGGCCGACCTCCTGCGCGAGGCCGGGGTCCGATCCGGCGCCGACCAGATCCTCAGCACCTCCAGCGACGGCTGGACCTGCGGAACCCCCACCGAGGTCGTCATGGACGGCCGCGACGCGCTCCTGGCGGTCGGCATGGGCGGGGAGCCCCTCCCCCACGTCAACGGCTACCCCGCGCGGATGGTGGTGCCCGGGCTGTACGGGTTCGTCAGCGCCACCAAGTGGGTCACCGACATCAAACTCACCCGCTTCGCCGACGAACAGGCCTACTGGGCCCAGCGCGGCTGGGGGGTGCGGGCTCCGGTCAAGACCATGTCCCGGGTCGACGTGCCCGCCCCGCTCGGCCGGGTCGACTCCGGCGAGGTCGTGCTGGCCGGGGTCGCCTGGGCGCAGCACCGCGGGATCGACGCGGTGGAGGTGCGGGTGGACGACGGCGACTGGTGGGAGGCCGAACTCGCCGCCGTCCCCGGGATCGACACCTGGGTCCAGTGGGTGGCCGAGACCACCGTCGACCCCGGCAACCACTCCGTTCAGGTCCGGGCCACCGACTCCACCGGGTTCACCCAGCCCGCCGAACGGGTGGATCCGATCCCCGACGGCGCCACCGGCTGGCACCGCATCCAGTTCACGGCTGCCTGAGGTCCGACCCCGGGCCGCCGGAGAGAACAGGAAACCAACAGACCATCACGGACAGCAACAAAGCGAACACGAAGCAGTAATAACAAGGGAGATAACGATGATCCGCAAGCACGCGCTCACCACCACCGCCGCGGCCGCCGTCCTCGCCTTCGGCCTCACCGCCTGCGGCGACATGGACGACAGCGGCACCGAGGAGAACACCGAGACCGGTAGCGCCGAGGAGACCGAGGGCACCGGCATGGACGAGGGTATGGACGAGGGCACCCAGGCCGCGGGCGAGAACTTCGGCCCGGGCTGCGCCGAGGTGCCCGAGGACGGTGACGGCAGCTTCGAGGGCATGGCCCAGGACCCGGTCGCCACCGCCGCCTCCAACAACCCGCTGCTGTCCACGCTGGTCACGGCCGTGGGCGAGGCCGACCTGGTCGACACGCTGAACTCGGCCGAGGACATCACCGTCTTCGCGCCCACCAATGACGCGTTCGACAAGATCCCCGAGGAGGACCTGAACGCCCTCCTCGAGGACCAGGAGCAGCTCACCGAGGTGCTGACCTACCACGTGGTCGAGGGCGAGCAGGCCCCCGACGCGCTGGAGGACGGCACGTTCACCTCGCTCCAGGGCGACGACGTCACCACGGAGGGCTCCGGCGAGGAGTTCACGGTGAACGGCAACTCGAAGGTGGTCTGCGGCAACGTCCAGACCTCCAACGCGACCGTCTACCTCGTCGACACGGTCCTGATGCCCTCCTAGTGGGAGGCTGTTCCGGCCTGAGGCCCCCGGGCGGTCCGAGCGTTGATGCCGGGCCGTCCGGGTCCCGGTCCGGGACCCGGGGGCGGCGTCAACGCCGTCCCCGTTCCGAACGAAGAGCCGTACCCCCGAGACGAGAAGGGTTCAGATGGACAGGGCAGCAGCGGTACCGCAGGAGGCGGCCGATGCCGTTCCACCTGGGCTGGAGGAGCTGCTGCTCCTGGTCGCACGCGGCGACGAACGGGCCTTCGGCCGGGTCTACGACCTGATCAGCCCGTCCGTCTACGGTCTGGTGCGCCGTATCCTGCGCGATCCGGCCCAGTCGGAGGAGGTCGCCCAGGAGGTCATGGTCGAGGTGTGGCGCAGCGCCTGCCGCTACGACGCCCGCAGGGGGAGCCCGCAGGCCTGGGTGATGACCCTCGCCCACCGCAGGGCGGTGGACCGGGTGCGGTCGGAACAGGCCAACAGCGACCGCGAGGCCAGGGCGGCCGCCGCGGGCACCGAGCGCCCCTACGACGAGGTGGCCGAGGAGGCCACCAACAGGCTCGAACGAGAACGGGTGCGCCGATGTCTGGACACCCTGACCGAACTCCAGGAGCAGTCGGTGCGGCTGGCCTTCTACGGCGGGTACTCCTACCGCGAGGTGGCCAAACTGCTGTCCGCGCCGCTGGGAACCATCAAGACGCGCATGCGTGACGGACTTATCAGGCTACGGGACTGTTTGGGGGTGGAATGGTGAGAAGGACGCTCAACCAGGACCTGCACACGCTGTCGGGCGCCTACGCGCTGAACGCCCTCACCCCGACCGAGAGCGTCCGCTTCGAGGACCATCTCGCCGACTGCGACTCCTGCGTCCAGGAGGTCCGGGGTTTCACCGAGACCTCCGCCCTGCTGGCGTCGGCGACCGCTCAGACACCCCCCGCCGAACTGCGGGAGCGGGTGCTGGAGGAGGTCGCGCGGACCCGTCAACTCGCCCCGGCGCCCGAACGCCTGCCCGAGCCCCGGCGGCGCGGCTGGCCCTGGGCTCTCGGGCTGGCCCTGGCCGCATGCCTGGCCGCGGTCCTGGCCCTGGGTGCGCTGGTGGTCGAACAGCGCCGCCAGGTGGAGGAGCTCCGGGCCAACGAACAGCAGATCGCCGCGGTGATCTCGGCACCGGACGCGGTCTCCACCAGCGCCCAGCCCATGGAGGGCGTGAACGTCACCGTCGTGCACTCGGAGAGCCTGGGCAACCTGGTGTTCAGCGCGCACGGTCTGGAACAACTGCACGACGAGGACTACCAGCTCTGGCTGACCCGGGACGACGGCACCGTGTACTCGGCCGGCCTGATCTCCGTCGACGACTCGGGGTTCGTGCTGCCGGTACTCGCGGAGCCGGACGAGCTGACCGAGGGCGTCGCGGTGACCATCGAGCCCGAGGGCGGTTCGGAACAGCCCACCGCCGAGCCGGTGATGGCGATGCCGGTCACGGGCTGACCCCGCCCGTCCGGAGAGTCCCCTCCCGCGGCCCCGCCCCTCGGCGGGGCCGCCTCGTTTCCGGGGTCGCGCCGCTGACGGGGGATCCGGCCCGGGAGGGAGTGTGTCCGGGGAGGGGCTCCGGTCGGGCCGGTACGCGGTCAGGGCACCGCGATCTCCTCCGGCCGGGGCAGGTCCCGCATGGTGGGGCCGAGCGTGAACAGGGCTGCCAGCGCCGACACGACCGCCATCATCAGGAACACCGGGGACGGGCCGGCCAGGTCGAAGACGATCCCCACGGTGAGGATCCCGACCGGCTGGGACAGCAGGGACATGAACGTCACCGCGCCGAGTGCTCGCCCCTGGTGGCGGTCGGGCACGGAGGTCGTGACGTAGCCGTAGAACACCGCGTTCACGCACGGAACCGCGGCGAACACGCAGCCCGCGATCAGCCCGAGCGAGAGCACGCCCGGGGCGGCCAGGAGCGCCAGCGCGCACACGGGGGCGAGCCAGGCGGTGAAGAGCAGGATCACTGTGGGCCGCACCCAGCGCACGACGATCCCCGCGGCCAGGGCGCCGACCAGGCCGCCGGTCCCCGCCAGGGAGACGGTCAGGCCGACCACGAGGTTGGCGGCCCCCCGGTCGTCGGCCGTGGCGATGAGCGCCAGGAACACCCCGGTCTGGGTGAAGGCGACGTTGAAACCGACGATCCACAGCATCATCGGCCGCAGGATCGGGTGCCTGGCCAGCAGTGCGAAGCCGCTCACCGAGCCGCGCAGGCTCCACCGCTCCGGCTCGGCCGGGCGGTCGGCCTGCAGAGGCCTGCGGATGCGCAGGATCAGGGACGCGGACAACAGGTAGAGGAAGGCTTCGCCCAGGAAGGGAAAGGCCCGGCCCAGGCTGAAGAGGAACCCGGCGACGGGTGCGCCGAGAGCGGTCGTGGTGAAGAAGCGGATCTGGTTCTGCGCGGCCGCGTCAGCCATCTGCGACGGCGGCACGAGCTGTTTGACCGCGGCCATGGCGACCGGGTTGGAGACCCCCATAAGCGCCGAGGACACCACCGCCGCACAGACCACCAGGGGGACCGTCGCGTAGCCGCCGAGCAGCGCGGCGGCGAAGGAGACGAGGAGGACCAGACGGCCGAGGTCGCAGACCAGCAGTACGGTGCGCCGGTCGACCCGGTCGGCGAGTGCCCCGCCGAGCACCGCCGTGACCATGGCGGTGGCCACCTGGGCGGCGCCGACGGCTCCGGCCTGGGCCGCCGAACCGGCCAGCAGCAGCATGAGGAGGGGGTAGGCGACCTCACCGCTCTCCTTGCCCAGGCCCGCGAGGAAGCGGCTCGTCCACAGGGCCTGGAAGTCCTGGTTGCGCAGGAGGGGTGCGGCCGCACCGTCCACCGGCGGGGCCGGGAGCGGGTGCGGCTTTCGCCGTTCCATCGTCATGGCGTGTGGGCCCCCGTCGTGTTCCCCGAGGGGGTCGGGACGGCCCGGGATCCCGCTCCGGGCGTCGGTCCTGTCGCCCCCGGCACGGTGTGCATGCGGTTCGCGGGCGTCAGGTGCGGAATGCGGAAAGCACGAAGGAGGGTGTTCCGGGGGGTGGGTTGCTCATGTCGCCATTATGCGCCTGTTGTGGGTATCAGCGGGCTTCTGAGTAAGTATGTGGCGCCTATTCCGGGAAATGGCCACTATCGGCCTCATGTGCACCGTCCGGGGCTTCGTGCGTCGGGTGACCGGCAGCGCCCTCCGGAAGATGCCGCCGCTCCGGAGGGCGCCGTACCGGGTCCCGCCCGCGACCCGGCCGTGCGGTCCGCGGCCTAGTCGTGCAGGAGCTCCCCGGCCCGGCGGCCGGGGAGGTGCCCCTGCGCCGCGGCCTCGATCGTCCACGGCGTGCGTTCGACGTAGGCGACCGCGAAGGCCACGAGCAGCGACCCTCCGGCGATCAGCGCGTAGGAGGCGGTCCACCCGCCGGTGAGTTCACCGAGGAGGCCGAACAGCAGCGGACCGCCCAGGGCGATACCGCTGCCCGCGCCCTGGACGAACCCGGAGAGGGCGGCGGCGCCCTGCGAGGTGGCGCTCCGCGCGTTGATCATGGTCATGGTGACCACGAACAGGCTGGTGCCCAGGCCGAGGAAGAGGGCCCACACCGGAACGAACTGCGGCGCCAGAGCCACACCGAGGTAGCCGACCGCGTAGCCGCCCAGCCCCAGGGCGACGATCGGGAAGGTGTTGGCCGCCCGGAGGGTGACGGTGGGCGCAACGAGGCCGAACAACAGGCTGGTGCCGACCATCAGCGAGACCATGCTCCCGGCCATGGCAGCGCTGTGCCCGGCGTCGGTGAGCAGGGCGGGGAGCCACGTGAACAGCGTGAAGACGTTCCAGGTGACCATGCCGAACAGCAGCGCCATCCGCCAGGCCATGCCCACCCGCCAGATCGGGCGGGCCAGGGCCGCCCCGCCGGAGGGGGCGGGGGCGCGGGGCGCGGCGGACCCGGACCCGGACCCGGCCCACTGGAAGGTCCACAGCACGGCCGCGGCCAGGGCCAGGAGGGACCAGGACCCCAGGGCCACCCGCCATCCGGCGACCTCGGCCAGAGGGACGGCGACCAGGGGCGGGAAGAGGGCGCCGATGTGGATGGCGACCATCTGAACGGTGCTCAGGGCGGCCAGCCGGTCCGGGAAGTACTGCTTGATGAGCGGAGGCAGCACGACGTTGCCCAGGGCGGCGCCGGTGAGCGCGACCCCGGTGAGCAGCAGCAGGGTCCCGGTGTCGGGCGCGAAGGCGCGCAGGACCTGGCCCGCGCCTGCCAGCAGCATGCTGAGCGCGGCCGTGGCCTCGGGCCCCAGGCGGCGCATGATCGCGGGGGTGACCAGGCCGAAGACCGCGAAGGCGATCAGCGGCAGGGTGCCGAAGACGCCGACGACGGTGGCGGCGAAGCCGAACTCCGCCCCCACCGTGGTCAACAGCGGGGAAAGCGAGGTGACGACGAGGCGCAGGTTGAGCGCCGCGCAGACGATGGCGACCAGGGCCAGGATGCGGCCCCGTAGTTCCGGGCGTACCGACGATCGGTCGGTGACGGCCACGACAGAGGAAGGTCTCATGGTGAAGGACGTCCCTTTGTGTTGCGGTGGTGCGGCGTTGCACCAGAGCGGGGCCGACCGGCGGGCGACACTGCCGTCCAGGGAAGGGTCTCTTCCTGGCGAGCCAAATACGACCTTTTCGCTTAAATGTTACGCATGCTCCGGAGTCAAACACAACAACCCGTATTAAGTACGGGTAAACTGCGATCATGGCTGATCTTGACGAACTAGATACGGCGATCCTGGCCGAACTCCAGTCAGACGCACGAAAAACCAACCGCGACGTGGCCGCAGCGGTGGGCGCATCGCCCACGACCACGCTGGATCGGACCCGCGCGCTGCGGGAGAAGGGTGTGATTCGGGGCTCACTGCTGGACGTGGACCTCGAACTCATCGGCCGTCCGGTCCAGGCGCTCATCACCGTGAGTGTGGTGAAGCCCTCCCGGCACAACATCGAGGCCTTCCGCGACTGGGTCCGGGCCCTGCCGGACACCCTGTCCGTCTTCGTCACCTCCGGGAACGAGGACTTCCTGGTGCACGTGGCCCTGCCGGACAACAACAGCCTGTACGCCTTCGTCGTGGACAAGCTGACCGAACGCCCCGAGGTCGCCGACGTGCGCGCCTCGATCGTCTACGAACACCTGCGCAACAACCGGATCGCCCCGGCCAACGCCCGGGCCCACCGCCGCCACCACTGAACCGGCGACCCCGCGCCCGGCCCGCCCCTCACCCCGGGGCGGCCGGGCGCGACCCGGGGGCTGGCCTTGCGGCGCCGTCCTTCCCCTCCCCGAGACACCCGACGACCCCATCC
Source organism: Nocardiopsis terrae (assembly GCF_014651695.1). Classification (GTDB taxonomy): domain Bacteria; phylum Actinomycetota; class Actinomycetes; order Streptosporangiales; family Streptosporangiaceae; genus Nocardiopsis; species Nocardiopsis terrae. The sequence goes on along the minus strand of NZ_BMXJ01000007.1, from coordinate 51,311 downwards.
ATCGTCACCGCGGTCCTGTTCGGTGAGGCGCTGCCCCCGGGACCCAGCTCCGAGCACGGTTCCGGTCCGTCGTAGGCTGGCCGATGTGACTGGAGTCTCATCACCTCCCGGGACCGACGAGAGCGCCGAGATCCGCCGGCTCTGGCAGGACCTCGGGCTCCCCGGCCTCGTGGACGTGCACACGCACTTCATGCCCGCCAACGTCCTGCGCAGGGTGTGGGACTACTTCGACGCCCTGGGTGAGGGCGTCTGGCCCATCACCTACCGGGAGTCGCAGGAGGAGCGCGTCGCCCTGCTGAGGGGGTTCGGGGTCCGGTACTTCACCACGCTCTCCTACCCGCACCGGCCCGGCATGGCCCGCTGGCTCAACGACTGGGCCGCCGACTTCGCCGCCCATCACCCCGACTCGCTGCGCAGCGCCACCTTCTTCCCCGAACCCGGGGCCGGGGACTACGTGGCCGAGGCGATCGGCGCGGGGGCGCGGATCTTCAAGGCCCACCTCCAGGTCGGCGCCTACGACCCGAGGGACCCCCTGCTCAGCGACGTCTGGGGAGCCCTCGCCGACTCCGGGACCCCGGTCGTGGTGCACTGCGGTTCCGGGCCCCTGCCCGGTGAGTTCACCGGCCCCGCGCCCTTCTCCGAGGTGCTCCGGGCCCACCCGGACCTGACCGCCGTGGTCGCCCACGCGGGCGCCCCCGAGTACTCGGCCTTCCTGGACCTGGCCGAACGGTACGACCGCGTCCACCTGGACACCACCATGGCGTTCACCCCGTTCATCGAACGCCTGGCCCCCTACCCCCGGGCCGAACTCCCCCGGCTCCGGGACCTGGGGCACCGGGTCCTGCTGGGCACCGACTTCCCGAACATCCCCTACCCCTACGGCGAGCAGCTCCGGGTCCTGGCCGAACTGGACCTGGGCCCCGACTGGCTCCGGGGGGTCCTGCACGACAACGCCGCCGGGCTCTTCGGGCTGTGAACCCGGACGACCCGTCCGGCACGGCGCCACCGGGCCGCACCACGCACCGCACCGTCACAGCACCACAGGCAGCACCACACAGAGAGGGCACGATGGAACTCACCCTGACCCCCCTGGAGTTCGCCCGCCGCACCCGCAGGCTGTACCCGCGGCGTGAGGCGGTGGTCGACAGGGAGTTCCGGCTGACCTACGAACAGTTCTTCGACCGCTGCGACCGCTGGTCGTCCGCCCTCCAGGGCATGGGCGTGGAGCACGGCGACCGGGTCGCCTACATCGCACCCAACACCCACGCGCAACTGGAGTCCTTCTACGCGGTGCCGCAACTGGGCGCCGTCCTCGTCCCGGTCAACTTCCGCCTGACCGCCGACGACTTCGTCTACATCGTCAACCACTCCGGCGCCAAGGTGCTGTGCGTGCACTCCGACCAGCTCGACGCGGTCGACGGCGTACGCGACCGGATGCCGGACGTGGAGCGGTTCGTGGCCCTGGAGGGCGCCCGCCCCGGCTGGGAGGACTACGAGTCCCTGGTCGCCGCGGCCGCCCCCGGCTTCACACGCCCGGAGATCGCGGAGACGGACCTGCTGACCATCAACTACACCTCGGGGACCACCGCCCGCCCCAAGGGTGTGATGATCACCCACCGCAACGCGTACATGAACTCGGTGGGCACCCTGCTGCACCTGCGCATCGGGCTCGGCGAGAGGTACCTGTGGACCCTGCCGATGTTCCACGCCAACGGCTGGACCTACACCTGGACGGTCACGGCGGCCGGAGGCACCCACGTGTGCCTGCCCGCCATGGACCCGGCGAAGGTGTTCGAGCTGATCCGCACCGAGGAGGTCACCTGGCTGTGCGCGGCCCCCACGGTGCTGATCATGCTCTCCAACACCCCCGACGCCACCCGCGGCCCCGTTCCCGCCGGGGTGCACGTGGTCACCGCCGGAGCCTCGCCCGCGGCCGAGACCATCGAGCGGCTGGAGGAGGACTTCGGCTGGACCGTCACCCACGTGTACGGGCTCACCGAGACCACGCCCTTCATCACCGTCTGCGAACCCCGCCCCGAGCACCGGGACCTGCCCGTACGCGAACGCGGTGCGGTCAAGGCCCGCCAGGGCGTCGAGCTGATCACCTCCGGCGAGCTCCGCGTGGTCGACGGGTCCGGTGCCGAGGTGCCCTGGGACGGGACCACGGTCGGCCAGATCACCGTGCGCGGCAACGTCGTGATGAAGGGCTACTACAACGACCCCGAGGCCACCGGGAAGGCGATGGGTGACGGCTGGTTCCGCACCGGCGACGCCGCCGTCACCCACCCGGACGGCTACGTGGAGATCCAGGACCGCATCAAGGACGTGATCATCTCCGGCGGGGAGAACATCTCCTCGGTCGAGGTGGAGGGGGTCCTGCTGCGCCACCCGGCGGTGCTGGAGGCAGCGGTCGTGGGCGTCCCGCACGAACGCTGGGGCGAGACCCCGCGCGCCTCCGTGGTACTGCGCGAGGGGGCCTCGGCGACGGAGGAGGAGGTCATCGCCTTCGCCCGCGACAACCTCGCGCACTTCAAGGCCCCCACCCAGGTGGAGTTCGTCCGGCAGCTGCCCAAGACCGCCACCGGCAAGATCCAGAAGTTCGTACTGCGCGGCGGCGCCTCCGCCGTGTCCCGGCAGTAGGGGACGGCGGCGGCCCGTCCCGGGGCGGCCCCGACGCACGACGGCGGGGCCGCTGCCCGGGCTAACCGGGGTCCGGGGTGAGCAGGACGAACACCGCGGAGGAGGGGTCGGCGCACATCGCCAGCCGGCCCACCCCCGGTACGTCGTCCGGGCCCATGTACACCCGGCCCCCGGCGGCCTCCGCCTCGGCGGCGGACCTGTCGCAGTCGGCGGCGTGGAAGACCGGGTGCCAGTCGGCCCGCCCCTGCGTCTGCGGCAGGTCGGCCGGGGCGACGCCCATGATCCCGCCGAAGTACCGGTCCCCGCCCAGCCCCGCCGGGCGGACCGTCGAGTAGACGCCCTGGCCGCCGGGCAGTCCGACGTCGTTGAACTCCCAGCCGAACAGAGCGCCGTAGAACTCCTTGGCGCCCTGCGCCGAGGGCGTCCACAGCTCGGTCCACATGACGGTGTTCGGGTCGTCGGTCCGCTCCATGCCCGGCAGTGTTCCGGCCTCCCAGAGCGCGACCGTCCCGCCCTGCGGGTCGGCCAGGTGGGCCGTCCGGCCCAGCCCCATCACGTCCACGGGTTCAACGAGGGCGGTCGCGCCGAGCTCCCGGGCCCGTTGGAAGGACATCTCCAGGTCCGGTGTGTTGTGGTAGACCGACCAGGTGACGGGTTGGGCCGCGTCCGTCCGAGGCCCGAGCCCGCCGATCAGCGCCCCCTCGTACAGGAGTTTCCGGTACCCGCCGGCGTCCGGTCCGGCCGACTCGGCGGTCCAGCCGAACACCCTCCCGTAGAACTCGACCGCGCGGTCCGCGTCCGAGGTGGTCAGCTCGACCCAACAGGGCGAACCGATCACGTAGTCGGTGGTGATCATGCCTGCCTCCCGTAGTGACTCCCCACGAGTGTGCCCCGGGGCGCCGACGGTCCGGGGCCGCCCCCTCAGGACCGGCCCGGTCCCACCAGTCCCTCCTCCGGGTGGAGCCGACCCGCGCCCGGGTCGAGCACGACGAACCCGGCGGAGAAGGGGTCGGAGCACACCGCCAGCCGCCCCACCCCCGGCGCGTCCTCGGGGCCCATGTGCACCCGGCCCCCGGCCGTCTTGACCGCGGCGACGGCCTCGTCGCAGTCGGCGACCTGGAACACCGGGTGCCAGTCGGCCCGCCCCTCGGCCTGCGGCAGCTGGTCGGCCGCCACGTCCATCAGTCCGCCGAAGTACCGGTCCTCTCCCAGCCCCGCCGGGCGGACCGTCGAGTAGGTCCCCTGGTCCCCGGGCAGTTCGACGTCCTTGAACTCCCAGCCGAACAGACCGCCGTAGAACTCCTTGGCACCCTGCGCCGAGGGTGTCCACAGCTCCACCCAGCAGAGCGTGTTCGGCCGGTCCACGGCCTGCGCGCTGGTGAAGGTTCCGGGCTGCCAGAGCGTGAACCAGCCGCCCTGGGGGTCGGTGATGTGTGCCAGCTGGCCGAACTCGTAGAGCACCGTCGGCTCCACCAGGACCGTCCCGCCGAGCTCCTGGGCCCGCAGGGCCGCGGCCTCGATGTCGGGGACCCAGAACTGTACGCCCCACTCGGGGGGTTCGTCCTCGTCGATACGCGGACCGATCCCCGCCACGGCGGCGCCGTCGGAGTTCATGACCCTGTAGCCGGCCATACGGGCACCCGCGGACACGGCCTGCCAGCCGAACACCCTCCCGTAGAAGTCGGCCGAGGCCTCGATGTCCGTGGCTCCCAGATCAAGCCAGCAGGGCGAGCCCGTGACGAAATCGGTCGTGATCATGCTGCCTCCCGTCGCTGCTCTCCTCCGAGTCTGGGGCCGGACACCGCTCCCGTGCGGGAACGTCGCGGCAAAAACTCGACAACCGGCCCTGAGCCCGGACGCCGGACACCGGTCGCCGATGATGCGGGATGATCCGGTGGCGGACCCGCCCGCCCCGTCCGCAGACCGCTCCCGGCCACCGGCCGCACCCGACGAAAGGGCCCCGCCGTGTCAGGACTCCTCCACCACGTGGGACCGGTGATCATCGACGTCGTCATGACCGTCGACGCCCTGCCCGAACGGGGCGGCGGCGTGTTCGCCGACACCGCCCGAACCCTGCCGGGCGGCGGGTTCAACGTGATCGCCGCCGCGGCCCGGTCGGGCATGGAGGTGGTCTACGGCGGGGCGCACGGCACCGGCCCCCGAGGGGATGCGGTCCGCTCCGCCCTGCGCGGGGAGGGGGTGGGGGTGGCGCACCCGCCCAGGCCCGAGGACACCGGTTTCTGTGTGGCCCTGGTCGACTCCTCCGCGGAACGCACCTTCGTCACCCACCTGGGCGCCGAGACGGACCTGCCCCTGTCCGACCTGCGCACCCTGTGCCCGGCGGAGGGGGACTTCGTCTACACGGTGGGGTACTCGCTGCTGCCCGGGCCGCGCGCGGACGAGCTGGCCACCTGGATCGGATCGCTCCCGGAGGGGGTCCGCCTTGTGCTGGACCCCGCCCCCGTGGCGGGTGAAATCCCCGCCGCAACCCTGGGCCCGGTGCTGGCCCGCACCGACGTCCTCAGCCTCAGCGCCGCCGAGGCCGCCGCGGTCACCGGCGTCGCCCCTCGCGACGCCGACGGCCTCGAACACGCCGCCGCGCTCCTGTCCGAACGGATCCGCCCGACCGGGGTGGTGGTCCTGCGCGACTCCGCCGAGGGCTGCCTGGTCGCCACCGCGGGTACGGTGCCCCGACGGGTCCCGGGTTTCGCCGTGACCGCGGTCGACACCAACGGTGCGGGCGACGCCCACGTGGGCGTGTTCACCGCCGCCCTGGCCTCGGGCCTGACGCCGCTGGCGGCCGCCCGCCGCGCCAACGCGGCCGCCGCTCTCGCCGTCACCCGGCGCGGTCCGGCCACCTCCCCCACCGCGGAGGAGATCACCGCGTTCCTCGCGCTCCGCTGACGGACCCCATCGGTGCTTCCACCGGTCCTGCCCGCGGAGGAAAAGCGGGCTCCGTAACTCCTTGTCGCCCCGGACACCCCGGCCTAGCATCCACGCAACACCGAACCACTCCTGAGGTGAACCTGCGGATGTCCCCCCGATCCCCCCGTCGTTTCGGCGCCCTCCTGCTCGCACCGACCGTCTCCCTCGGTCTGCTCGGAGCGGTACCGGCCCGGGCCGAACCCGTGGACGGCGCCACCGCCACCGTGTCCGGCCCGGTCCCCGTCACCGCCGACTCCTATCCCTTCATGTCCGCCGACGGCCCCGAGGTCCCACCGATCCAGGAGGGCGACCCCATCGAGGCGGACCTCGCCGCGCACGACTACGTCGAGGAGGAGTTCCTCCTCGAAGGCACCGCCGAACACCCCGACGCGGGGCCCGTCCCCTACCTCACCCGGATGGTCGTCCGGCGCCCCGCCCGAGCCGACGACTTCAGCGGAGCCGCCTTCCTGGAGTGGAACAACGTCAGTTTCGGCCAGGACATCGAGATCGACTGGTTCCTGTCCCACGAGTACTTCATGGACGAGGGGCACGTCTGGGTGGGGCTCTCCGCCCAGTGGGTCGGGGTCGACGCCCTCCGCGCCTGGGACCCCGGCCGTTACGGGGACCTGACCGTCGGGGGCCCGGAACTGTCCGACGCCCCGGCGTTCGACATCTACTCCCAGACCGCGAGGGCCCTGCGTGCGCCGTTGGGCGTCGACCCGCTGCCCGGGTTCGGCGTCGACACGGTCGTCGCCACCGGGCACTCACAGTCGGCCGGGTACCTGGCCGAGTACCACAACCGGTTCCACCCCGACCACGAGGCCGTCGACGCCTTCGTGATCCACGGGGCCTCGACCGCGCTGGACGAGAGCACCACACCGGTCATGCGGCTCATAGCGGAGACCGACGTCCGGTTCAGGGCCCAGAGCCGGGAGCCGGACTCGGAGCACTTCCGCCGATGGGAGGTCGCCGGGACCGCGCACGTGGGCCACACCGAGTACCGCACCTTCGCCCCGCTCATCGCCCGGGAGAACCCGGGGACCGAACCGCAGCGGTGCGACCGGCCCCCGTACAGCCGGGTCCCGTTCCACTACGTGCTGAACGCGGCCTACGACCACGTGATCGACTGGGTCGAGGGCGGTACGGCGCCCCCGGTGGCGCCGCGCCTGGAGTGGGACGACGCCACCACGGCGAACCGTGACGAGCACGGCAACCAACTCGGCGGGATCCGGCTGGTGGAACACGAGGTCGCCACCGCGCTCAACCACGGCGACAACACCGGCGACCCGTTCTGCGTCCTGCTGGGCACCCACGTCCCCTTCGAGGAGGAGACCCTGCGGGAGCTGTACCCGCGCCGGGGAGGGTACGCCGCCCAGGTGCTCCAGACCGTGAACGAGGCCCGGCGCGAGGGCTACATCCGGCACGAGGACGCGCACGAGTCCCGTAGGAGTGCGCTGGAGGCCAGCTACCCCTGGTGGTAGCCCGACCGATGGGAGAGGGGCCCGCCGGCTGTGGTGCCGGCGGGACCCCTCTCCCGGGCGGCTACCGCTGCCAGGGTTCGGGGAGCGGTCCCCCTGAGCGCAGCACGGTGTCGAGCTCGTGCCAGTCCGCGACCGCGCGGCGCAGCGAGGCGAAGGACCGCAAGGGCCCGCCCACCTCGCGGAGCGACTCGGACACGGAGTCATAGAGCACGGTCACGTGTTCGTGTCCGTTCCCGTCCCGTTCCACCGGCCAGCGGGACGGGAGTGGGGCGCCGTCGCGCATCAGTCGGTCGAGGACGTCGAACGCACTGTCGGCGCGGCGGAGGTTGGCCGCACTGTCCCCGTAAGTCCCGGGCGTCGCGAGCAAGCGGGACACCTCCGCCACCATGATGTCCGTCGGGAGCTCGGGGCCCCAAGCCCCGTGCCCGTGCTGTCGAGCTCGTGAGCGCCGTGGTTCGCGGTCGTCATGCGGCCTCCCCGTGCTCAGCGATGGTGTGGAGCACGGCCACACCCGGCCGGGACCGGTCCAATCGGCGGAGTGCGTCCTCGCGCTCCCACTCGCGGTAGTAGCCCCGCACGAGGTCGGCCGGAGCCTGCACGGCGTACGGGCCCACCCGGGGGCCGTGGTCGGCGGGAACGGGAACCAGCGTGCGCCGCAGGTCGTCGGCGGGCTGGCGCGGAGCGGGGACGGGCGGGGCCGGTTCCGTACTCGGTCCGGTGTCAGCGATGAAAGGGACTGTTTCCGCATAGCGGCGCACCCGACGCGCACGGTTGCGGCGGAGCTCCGCGAGCAGTTCGCGGAGGTATCCGTAGGGGCTCGTGTGCGCACCCCTGGTGGGACGGACCGTGCGAAAAATCAGGCACAGCAAAGCAATAGGGTTGGGCATGTCGTCCTGCTTTCATCAGGTCGGCCACGGCCCCGGGGCGTGTTGGTAGCACGCCGCCGGGGTCCCGCTATGCGCGGACCTTCTTAGTGCATCGACTCGCATCGATACGTCTAGCCTTGTATCTCTTGGGATCGCCTTGACTAGGCACGAATAGCTTCGGAGCATGACGTTTGATCCCGACGCAGAGATCCAGCACGACGGCCCCGTAACGCCGTATCGCCAGTTGGCGGGCATCATCCGGGCGCGCATCGCTCGCGGCGACTGGGCGCCCGGCCAACGCATCGCCACGGAAAAAGATCTTGTGCAGGAGTTCGGCCTGGCTCGCTCGACCGTCCGACGCGCGATGGCGGTCCTCGTGGAGGAGGGCGACGTGTACACCGTCCCGCAACGCGGGTCCTATGTTTCGGAGCGACCGGAAGCTGAGGGCTGAGGCGCCTGTCCCCTGACGTTCCGCACTGCCAGCAGACGAAGCCCTCTGGGTGGTCAGCAACCAGTATCTGCAGTTGCGCCTCCGACCTGCGAGCTTCATGCCGATTCATAGCGTTATGAAGCTGCCGGGAGTTTCACCAGGCTCACGGACGTCCTACGGTGCTCCCATGACTGAGGTTCCAGACTTCGACCCGTCCCCGGACAGCTACGTCTACGCCGGGCTCGCCGACCATGTGGCAGCACGTATCGCCTCCGGTGACCTTCCCTCCGGGGCGAAGCTTCCCGGAGAGCGGGAGCTCGCGGAGACCTACGGCGTTGCCGTGGGAACCGCACGGCGCGCGACGAAGGAACTCCGCGACAGGGAACTGGTCAAGACGCTCCCCGGCAAGGGGACCTTCGTCGTCTGACCGCGCAGGCGTACGCGGCCCCGTGCTCAGACGCGGTCGGGCAGGGCGACGTGGACCCGGTGCGGGCCGCCGTAGTGGAAACCCTCGCCCACGGGGAGGAAGCCCAGCCGCTCGGCCAACCGGAGGCTGGGAACGTTGTCGACGTGGACCAGCGCCCAGACCGAGGCGAGCCCGAGCCCGTCCAGTCCGTGGTGCAGCAGGGCCCGCGCGGCTTCGGTCGCCAGCCCCCTCCCCCCGTACCGGCGGCCCAGGTACCAACCGATCTCCGGCAGGTCCCCCGGGAGTTCCCGGGAGGGCCGCAGATGCGCCAGGCCGACCACCCGCCCCTGGCCGAGGATCGCCCAGTGGCCGAGCTCCGGGGGCCCGTCGTAGGCCAGCCGGTTGTCGACCATGGTCCGGGCCAGTCCGCCCGTCGAGAGGTCCGCGCCGAGATGGGCGCTCATCGCGGGGTCGCCGAACAGCTCAACCACGTCGTCGGCGTGCCCGGCCGCCAGGGGCTCCAGCCGTAGCCGCCCGGTCTCGACCACGGCCTGCTTCCCGCCCACGGCGTCGCCCCGGTCGGTGTCGGAATCAGACGAAGAGACGGCAAGCCTCTTCCTGCGGCCACACCCGCGTCAACCCCGACAGCCCCTCCTGATCCGGTGCCGCGCGAAAACTGCTCGCGTTCCCGGGGCACGTGCGAAAGTATTCAGGAATGGACACCTGCCCGGAATGCAGGGCCGCCGGTGAGGTCCCGTGCGAGGAACTGTTCGGACGGCTGCTGGCCCTGGACCACTCCCGCCAGGAACCGTGGGGGCCGCTGCACGGCGTCGCCGTCGCCTGTTACCGCCTCCAGCACCCGGCCTCCCTCACCGAGGGCTCGCACACCTTCCTGCTGGAACTACTACGGGCCTACGTCGGGGGCGGGGCCGAGGCTGCGACCCGGCTGACCGAGCACGCCCGGCGCGCCAACTCCCACCGGGTGCTGCGGCGGGACCGGACGGACGACACTCCCGGCCCAAGGGCTCCCACGGGGTTCGCGTTCACCGTCGCGGAGGTCGCGGCGGACGGCGCCTTCCCCGCCGAGGGCCACCCCGAACGTGTCCGCGCCTGGTCGGAGGCGACACTGGCCGCGTGGCGGGGCTGACCGCCCGGGAGCCTAGGCTCGCAGGTCGATCCTGACCCCGCCGGTCTCGCACCGGCCGCCCCAACCGATCAGGACCTCCGCGCCGACGGGTTCGACGGGGCCGCAGTAGCCGTCGAGTGCCTCGTGCCCGGACCAGTGGGTCAGGCCGGTGTCCGCGTCCCACACGCTGAACTCACCGGCGTTGGTCGAGAGCACGCCCAGCCCCTCCACGAAGGCCATCTCCCCCGACAGCAGGGGGTAGGAGACCGGGTACACCGGCGGCTGGAAAGCACCGGCGTCGTGCACCGTCGCGGCCTGCCCCGGACCGTCGAGCTCGTACAGGTGCCCGTCGCGGCCCTCATCGACCGCCAGGAGCGCCCCGTCCCCCGGAAGGGCCGCCAGTCCGAGGTACGCCCCGTACGGGTCCTCGACGTCCACGAACTCGGCCATGGGCGCGCTCGTGTCACCCACCCGGAACCGCCCGGTGAACATGCGGTCGGACGAGGCCCCGGCCAGAACGACCTCGTCGTCGACGGCCACCAGGTCGAACATCCGGAACCGCTCCCCGGCACCGGTCACCGGAACGGAGTTCCAGGTGTCGTCCTGCAGCGAGTACACCAGGAGATCGCCCTCGTAGCCGCCTCCCCCGAAGACGACGTGGTCGCCCGCCACGGTGACCGGTGCCAGGTCCCTCGCCTCCGGAGCGTCGGCGATCGGTTCCCAGGAGTCGGCTCCGGGGTCGTAGATCGCACCGTCCCTGGCCATGCGGCCGTCCTCGTCCCCGGAGAACGTGTCGGTGACGCCTCCCCAGACGAGTACCCGCTGGTCCCCGAGGACCGCGGTGGTGTGTTGGGCGCGCGCTTCCAGGTCCGCGTCCGCGATCACGCGCCAGGAGTCGGTGTCCGGGGAGTAGGCGGCGCCGTCGGCGTGGGGACCATCGCTGCTCCCGCCCCAGACGAACAGTTCCGCACCGGTCCACACGAAGCTGTGGTCGACACGTGTGCCGAAGGGTGCCGGGGGCAACTCACCGACGGAGACGGCCACGTCCCACTCCTCGGACTTGAGCGCCGTGCAACCCGTGGCCGCCAGGGCTGCTGCGGCCAGGCAGGCCGCGAGGGACGCCGATCGGCCCGTGACGCGCATGCGATCGCTCCAACATTCGATGGGGGATGGCAGGGGGAAGCAGACGGCGGAAGGCCCTGCTTCTGCGGAGCCGACCCGTCGTACCCACACCAGTACCAGAAAGGGCGAGGCGGACCGGGGCCCGGGCCGGGCGCGCACCAGAACGTCGAGGTCGGGGCGGAGCAGGCGTTCGTGCTCCTCACCCGTCGAGCCGCCGGAGGCCAGTGCCTGAAGTGGATGAACAGCCGGCCGAAATACGTGAGTGCGCACACCTACCGACGACCCGCACGGGAGCCATGGGGCTCATACCGTGACCAAGTGGACGTCATCGGCACCGATCGCGTCCACGTACGCGGCGATGTCACCAGGGTCACTGGTGAACACCACGGCGCTTCGGTGCTTCACGGCCGTCCAGGCGACAAGGGCGTCCACCGCGTCCGGACGCTTCTTCGCGGGGAGGGCCGCCACCCCCAGGACCGCACCGATACGCCGCCAATCGGTGATGTCCGGAGCGGCCGCACACGCGATGCACTCCGGCTGTCCCGCGCTCGTGGGCCGCAAGGCAGCTGGAGACGACCGGGCTTGGGGAACCGTGCACTCCTTCAGGACCGCGCTCATGGCGTGCACGGTCGCAGGATCCGGGCGCCACACCTGAGCCAGGACAGGACCGGTGATCACGGGGCGGTGCGGGGACCGTACGAGCCCGCGGTGCATCTGTACCGCCTTGGACTTACGCGCCGCCAAAGCGATGAGCATCCCCGTGTCGTAGACGGGTACGCGAGCGCTCACGCCACCTCGCCCCGGCTTCGGGTCCGGGTTTCCCCAGCACCGTAGACCAGGCTCATCGCCTCGTCGACCTCACGGCGCTCATCCGCGTTCAGAGAGTCATCACCGGTCTCGTCAACAGACCCGTAGTGCTCGGCTCGCCCTTCGGCATCGGCGATCAGCGCGTCGACACCCGCGAACTCCGCCTCGGCCAACTCAGCATCGCCCATCTGGCGAATCGCGGCGTTGACGAAGTAGGACGACACGTCCATCCCCGCACGGTCCGCGTGTGACCTGACGCGCTCGGCTTCGTCCGGGTCAAGGCTGATACTGATTCTCACCTTCGCCATGCCACGATCGTAATACGAGTATTACGCAATGTCCACCAAGCACTGAGCGTCAGGATTCTCCGCCCCCACATCAGTGCCTGAAGTGGATGAACAGCCGACCGAAGTTCCTCGAGTCCTTCTCGACCCGGTGGTAGCGCGCCTTGACGTCCTTGCGGTCGAGGAAGCGCAGCACCCGCTTCTTCAACTGGCCCGAACCCTTGCCCGGGATGATCTCCACGGTCTTGGCCTTCTTGCGCTCGGCCTCGTCCATGATGTCGTTCAGGGCCTGGTCGATGCTCCGCCCCTTGTTGAAGATGTCGTGCAGGTCGAGTTTGAGTCGCACTCTTCGTCCTCCCGGTCCGCCTGCCCGGATGATACGCGCAGGGCCCACACCAGCCCCGGAACGGCGAGAACGGTGACCGCTCCGCCGGCGGCGAGGGTGAGCGCGTCGGGGGAGACCACGGACTGGCCGCGCAGGGCCTGCCAGACGGTCAGCGCGGTCAGGCCCGTGTAGGCGGCGCCGACCACGGCCACCAGGCGGCGGCGCGTGCCGTCGTCACGCAGGCGGGGGAACCGGGCCGAGAGGACGCCCAGGACCAGCACGAGCAGGACCATGACCTGGAGCCCGTGGATGCCCAGGAAGTGGCCGACCCGCAGGTCTCCGCCGACCGTGCTCCATCCGACGAGGGGCAGGCCGGGGCCGCCGTCGGCCGGGCCGACCGTGTGCGCGCCGACGACGTCCGGGACTCCCCCGGAGGACTCCTCCAGTTGGGCCGGGGTCGGGCTGGTCATGAGGGGCCCCACGCCCATCCCCAGGAGCGCGATCCCCACCCCGATCCGGATCGCCCAGCCGGTGGAGCGCTCACGGATCCGCTGGAACAGGAGGATCGCCCCGATGGCGAAGGTCGCCGCCCACAGCACGGTGATCATGGTGCCCATGACCGTGTAGACGGCGGAATCGAACGCGGTCGAGTTGTTGAAGTGGCTCATCTCGCCCCGGGCCACCTGGGTGATGATCAGCGCCATCTCCCCCAGGGACATGGCCGCGACCACCGCCCCGAGCCACCAGCCCGCCCGCCGCCAGCGGACGACCAGAGAGAGCAGCCAGGCGAGGGTGGCGTTGTAGACGATGATCGACAGCGAGAACTTGAACGGTTTCAGCCAGGCCGCCTCACCGTTGACGACACGGTCGTCGACGGCCAGGCCGACCGCGCTCACGGCGAGGAGGAGGACGCAGGCGTAGGCGGCCGCCATGAGCGGCCGGTGCCAGTGGTGAGCTGCCCGGAACCCCCGGGCGGCGGACGACGGTAACATGAGGACCCCTCAGGTAGATACTCACACTATCCACTACGGATAAGCTAACTATCCATAGTTTGGGGCGCGGGCGCAAGGGGCCTCCGCCCCCGAAGGAACGGCATGCGCATCTCGGAACTGAGCGAACGCTCTGGAGTCTCCGTACCGACCATCAAGTACTACGTGCGGGAGGGGCTCCTGCACCGCGGCGAGCTCACCAGCCCCAACCAGGCCCGTTACGACGAGAGCCACCTGGACCGGCTCCGCCTGATCGGCGCGCTCACGGAGGTCGGCGGGCTCTCCGTCGCCGCCACCCGGGACCTCCTCCAGGTGATCGACGGCGACCAGCGCCCCGAACTCGGCGACCTCATGGGCCTCACCCTGAAGAGGGTCGACGGCGGTCCCGGGGACGGCGGCGACGTGAGCGAGGAGGACCTGGCCGCCGCGGACGCCCTGGCCGAACGGCACGGCTGGCACGTCCACCCGGGCTCCGCCCTGCGCGAGGAGCTGGCCCGGGTGATGGCAGCCCTGGAGGGCTCCGGCTTCGAGCTCACCCCGGAGTGGCTCGACGGCTACGCCGACGCCGCCGGACAGACCGCCCGGCTGGACCACGACTACGTGGAGGGCGTCACCAACCTGGACGGTGTCCTGAGGACCGTGGTGGTCGGCACCGTGCTGGGGGAACGGCTCCTGGCCTCCCTGCGCCGCCTCGCCCAGGCGAGCGAGGCCCGCCGCCGCCACGGGGGCTGAGCCGGAACCCGCACCGCCCCGCGTCCTCCGGGCCCGTCCCGGCCATCGCACCGGGCCCGGGACCGGTCGTCCTCAGAGGCGCAGTTCGAAGCACATCCGGTCCACGCCGGGGCCGTCGTGGTCGGTGTGCGGTCCGGTCACGGTGAAGCCGAGCGACCGGTGGAAGGCGATCGAGCGGTCGTTGGTCGGTGCGGTGACCGCCCGCACCACCGAACGGCCCTCCGCCCGGGCCGCCCCGGCGAACCTCCGGTACATCCGTCGGCCCAGCCCGCTACCCCGGTGGTCCGGGGACACCGCGGTGAAGTGCACGTAGGCCTCCTCGGGCCGGGCGGGCGAGGGGAAACCCACCAGGAAACCGGCCAGCGCGCCCTCGGCCTCCGCGGTGAGGCTGGTGGTGTGGAAGTGGTCGAGGAACAGCCTCGGGAGGATGTGCGCGACCGGTTTGCCCCACCAGTCGTCACAGACCGCGAGGATCCGCCCGTGGTCCTGCGGCACCGCCGCCCTGATCCGCACGCCGTCCGCGTCCGGTTTCTCCTCCATAACGCCACCCTCAGCTCACGCGCCCCTCGGGGTACTCCCCGAAGCGCTCCTCGAAGGGCCGCCGTACCTCCCCGTCGCGGTCGAGCACCGCGAACACGACCCTGGCGAACACCCCCTCGAACTCCCCCCGGAGAGGTCCGGCAAACACCTCGGCCACCTCCGACGGACGGTTGCCGAAGACGCCGCAGCCCCACGCCCCAGGACCAACCGCTCGGTGCCGTGGTGGGCGGCGACGGCCAGCACCGCGCGAGCTCGCCGGTCGAGCGCCCCCGGCACCCGGGAGGACAGTTCGGGCTGGTCGCGTTCGATCATCCGCCGGTTGGGCGCAGCCGCGGTGAGGAAGTCGACGGCCACCGTCTCGGCCAGCCACCCGGCGCGGTCGTCCCGGTACACCGGGACACTCGGCGACCAGATCACCCGGTCCGTGTAGAGCAGCCCCCGCTCCGCCCGGTGGTACTCGTAGTACTCCGGGCACCGGGTCAGGGAGCGTACAGCGCGCTGGACCGGGCCAGGCTCTCCTCCTGGGCCTGCGCCCCGTTGAGTACGCCACCGCCGGGTTTGCGGGCCGAGGCGAAGTTCAGCGCCGCCACCCGGAGCGGCTCCGGCCCCTCCCCGCCAACCGCCGGACCGCCTCCAGGGTGCTCTCACCGGTGACCTCGAACCGGGTGTGGTGCCCGCCCTCCGGAACGACCGCCCCGGCCGTATCCTCCGGCAGGTGGAGCCGCGTCCCCGTGCGCATCACCGCCAACAGACCGGTCAGGTCCACATCCCGGCCGCCCACACGGTAGCTCCCACGTTCACAGGCCTCCCTGGTCCGGTTCCACACCTCACGCAACCGCTGCGACACACCGGCCTCCTCCCGTAGGGGCACGAAGCTATCGCTCCGCCCCGCCGCCCCAGGGGGTTTACCGCCGCGGAGGGCCCGGGGCAGCCGAAAACCCCTGGAACCGACAGCTCCCGGTCCGCACCATGGAATCCATGAACGACAAGGAACTCCACCGCGCGTCCAGATTCCTCGCCCTGGTCCTGCGGCACGACCCCGCCCGGGCCGGGCTGACACTCGACCCCCAGGGCTGGACCGGGACCGACGCCCTCGTCTCCGGATGCCGCCGCGCCGGTCTGCGCCTCACCCCCGAAGGGCTGCGGGAGATCGTGGAGACCAACGACAGGAAACGCTTCGCGCTCAGCCCGGACGGCCTGCGGATCCGCGCCCAGCAGGGGCACTCGGTCCGCGTCGATCTCCGACTGGAGCCGACAGCACCGCCCACCCGCCTCTTCCACGGCACCGTGGGCCGCTTCCTGCCCGCGATCCACCGTGAGGGACTACGCCCGATGAACCGGCACCACATGCACCTGTCCCCGGCCCCGGAGACCGCGCGCAGGGTCGGCGCACGCAGGGGCACACCGGTCGTGGTCACCGTCGACTCCGCGCGCATGCACGCCGAGGGCCACGAGTTCCGCCTCACCGGGAACGGGGTCTGGCTGGCCGACGCCGTCCCGCCCGAGTACCTGGTCGGCTGAACAACCGCCCTCAGACGGGTTTGACCGCCTGGAAGATGGCCGTGCCGGGAACCATCCTGCCGCGCACCGGCCCCCAGCCGCCCCACACCTGGTCGTTGTCCTGCGGCCACTCCGGCTCGACCATGTCCTGCGGGACCAGGCCGGCCGCGACGATCCCGCGCAGCCAGTCACCAACGGTGTGGTGGTGCTCGACGTAGACCGCCCGGCCCGCGCCGTCCTCCTCCACGTAGGCCCGGCGGTCGAAGTAGGACTGGTTGACCGTCATCCCCTGCTCGGTGGGGTCGTCGGGGAAACACCACCGGATCGGGTGGGTCACCGAGAACACGAACCGCCCTCCGGGCCTGAGCACGCGCCCCGCCTCGGCGAGGGCGGACTCGGCCGCGGGCACGAACGGGAACGCCCCGAAGGCGGAGAAGACCACGTCGAAGGAGTCGTCGGCGAACGGCATCCGCTGGGCGTCGGCCTGGACCACGGGCAACCGGTGCCCGGTCTGCTCGTCGATCCGCCCGGAGTGCTGGAGCTGCCGCCGGGCCAGGTCGAACCCGACCACCTCGCGCACCCCCCGGGAGCGCAACCACCGGCCGCACTGGCCCGCGCCGCAGCCGACCTCCAGGACCCTCTTCCCGCTCACGTCGCCGAGCAGCCCCGCCTCGGCCTCGTCCACCCCCTCGGGGGACCAGACGAAACCCGCGTCGCGGAGGAAGTCCCCGTGTTCGGCCTGGTAGGCGTCGGCGGCACCGTCCCACCAGAGCCGCCCGGCCCGGGCGCTCTCCGCGCCCCCCACCGCGCGCCGTTCCACCTGTCCGGGCTCCGGGTAGTCCACCTCGTCGTACACGATGCTCCTAGGTCCGGGGCGGGTTCAGGCCCGGGTCCGCCCGGGCCCCTCCTCCGCCGGTGCGGGGCCCTCCTCGGGCCCCTCCCCAGTGTCCCCGTTCCCGTGGGCCGCTCCGGCCCCCGGCTCGCCGCCGCTCCGGCGGTCCCCGCCCTCCGCTCCGGCTTCGCCGCCCGCCGCGCCACTGCGCGCGTCGCGCAGTTCACGGCGGATGAGGACGACCCATCCCACGACGGCGACGACGGCGAACACCCACCACTGCACGGCGTAGGAGGCGCTCATGCCGGTGTCCTCCTCCTGGAGGGCGACCCGCTCCGGCGCCGGGTCGGGCACGGGGTCCTGCCCGGTGAGCTCCACGTAGCCGCCGTAGATCGGGTAGGGCAGCTCCTCCGCCAGCATGTCCACGTCGACGAACATGATCTGGCCCTCGGGCATGCCCTCGCGGTTGTGCAGCCCGGTGTTCTCCTCGGTCTCGCCGAACTGGAGGCGCCCGGTCACCTCGACGGTGCCCTCGGGCAGGGGCGGGGCGTCCGGGGTGTCCTTCGCGTTCTCCCCGCGCTCGATCCACCCCCGGTTGACCAGGAGACCGGTACCGTCCTCGGTGACCAGCGGGGTCAGGACGTGGAAGCCCACACCCCGGGAGCCGTCCCGGTTGCGCAGCAGCACCTCGTGCTCGGGGTCCCAGGTTCCGGTGGCCTCGACCGTGCGCCAGCGGTCGGCCGGGTCGACGTCGCCGCCCACGGAGGCGAGTTCGCCGACGGGGACGGGGTCGGCCGCGACGTTGTCCCGCTGGAGGTCGACCGCCGCGCTGCGCATCTCGGCCCGGTCCAGTTGCCAGAACCCCAGCCAGACGAAGGCCGGCACGAGAACCACGACCATCGCGTGGAAGGCCGTCATGCGTGAGGAGAACAGGACTTTGAGCACGTCTTCGAGGTTATGAGACGCTCCCGGCCGACCCGCACCGCCCCCGTCTCCGGAGCCTCGCCCGCCGCTCCCGCCAGCGGCCCCACCCCGCCCGAGCGGAGGGCCTCCCCGGACACGCGGGCGGGGCCGCCGGTCCTGCCGGCGGCCCCGTGTGGCATACGTCCTGCTCTGCGGGCCTACTCCTCGTCAGCGACGGCCGCGGCGGCCTTGCGCTTACGGGCGAAGTACAGACCGGCACCGCCGGCGCCCACCGCGGCCACGGCCGCGGCGACCAGGCCGCTCAGCGCGCCACCGGTCACGGCGAGCTCCTCGCCGGCCTGCTCCTCGGGTGCGGGCTTCTCGTCGCCCTTGTCGGAGCCGTCCTCGTCCTTCTCGTTACCGGGGTCCTTCGGCTCCTCGGTCTCGCCCGGCTCCCCGGGGTCCTTCGGCTCCTCGGTCTCGCCCGGCTCCTCGGGGTCCTTCGGCTCCTCGGTCTCGCCCGGCTCCTCGGGCTCCTCCTCGTCGGAGATCTGCTCGACGCAGGCGGCCTCGGCGATGCCGAGCACCGCCACGGCGTTGCCGCAGATCTCGACGGCCGCGTCGACCGGGACCACGACCTGGTTGCCGCTGGCCACACCGCCCGAACCGTCGGTGGCGGGGGCGGCCTCGTTGTCCGGGGAGGCGTGGATGATGTTGATGATCGTGTTGCACTGAGCGCTGGAGGCGCCCAGGACGGCCACGGAGTTGCCGCAGATGTCGATGGCGGCGTCGACCGGAAGGACGATCTGGTTGCCGCTGGCCACACCGCCGGAACCGTCGGTGTAGGTACTGGGGGCGTCGTCGGCCTCCTCCTCCAGGTCCTCGACGACCTCGACGCAGTCGGCCTTGGAGATCCCGGCCACGGCCACGGAGTTGCCGCAGATGTCGATGGCGGCGTCGACCGGGACGACGATCTGGTTGCCGCTGGCCACACCGCCGGAACCGTCGGTGGAGGCGCCCTGGCCGCTGCTCTCGTAGAGGACCTCGGACACCTGGGTGCACTTGGCCTGGGAGATCCCGAGCACGGCCAGTGAGTTACCGCACAGGTCGGCCTCGACGTCGACGGGGACGAGGACCTGGTTGCCGCTGGCCACACCGCCGGAGCCGTCGGTCTCGGCGTCGGCGAACGCGGCGCTGAACGGCGCGAGCACCAGCCCCGCGGTCAGTGCGGTGGCGAAGGAGTAACGGAACGTGTTTCGCATGGTGCGGCTTGGACCTTTCACGAAGACTGCCAGGGGATGCGCTGAGCGGGGCGCGCCTGCCGTGTGCCCGAGCCCGGCGCCGTGGATGCGGCGACCCGGGTCGCACGAGGGGCGGGCCCGTCCTCGAAGTCGTCGGGACGGCGGTGTGGCCCGCGTGCACAGGCAGAGATGGCGGTTCGGTTCTTTCGGAGTTCTTTCCGACTGGAACCGCCAACAGACCGAAACGCTAGCAGCCATACAGGGCGCGCAGGCCTTTTCTTGAAATGTTTCCCCAAGCCCTGGACACCCTATGCTTTTGCATAATTACACAGAGGCATAGTGGCTGTTCAAAGGGCTTTACTTAACAACTTTAAGCATTCAGATGACAACTCAAAGTAACGGAGTGGGTCGAAAAAAATCCATCCGAGCATCCACAGAAGAAAACTAAAAGACTTCGTAGATTCGTTTTCCTGCCTCCTCGGAGCGCCTAATACCTTATGCAACGAATGCCGCTAACACCCTTTTTGCCAGAGAAGGAGTTGTCTGCACCACCGAAGACGCGAACCGACACCCCAGCGAACGCCCCACCACCCCCCGGCCCCTCCGGCAGTTGACCGGGAACGACGCGCCGAAATCAGAGGGAAGAACAAAACCGCTGGTCAGAACCGTTTACCCTGGCTCCGGCGAGCCATCTCCCGACCAAGGGCCCGCCAACACCGGACAAGCGATCCCACAGACACCCTCCGTGGACCACGCGCAACGGAGGGCGAAAGAACGATGACGGGCCGGGGCCTGCCGAAGGCCTCTGTCCGGTCACGACGGCCAACCGGGATCAGCGGGGACGCGTCCTACCGGACGGACAGGCCCCTGATTCCCCCTCACTGGAGCGTGTATGAACCCGGAAGACCCACGCCCGCGTACCCACAGGATCCTCGCGGCCGGTGCCGCGACCCTCGCACTGGCACTCGTTGCCGCCTGTTCCTCGACGGACGACCAGGAGCAGCTGGACGAGGGGGCCGTAACACCGGAGGAGGGGACTGCCGAGCCCCAGGCCTCCTCCGAGCCCGCTTCCGAACCCTTCAGCGTCGCCTTCGGCGGGGACGTGATGTTCGAGGGGCTGCTCCGGTCCCGCCTGAACGACCCGGCGACCGCGCTCGGCCCCGTCTCCGAGCAGCTCTCCGCCGCCGACCTCGCCATGGTCAACCTGGAGACCGCGGTCACCGAGGGCGGTACGCCCATCCCCGGCAAGGACTTCGTCTTCCGCGCACCCCCCAGTGCGCTGGAGGCCCTGGACGCCGCGGGCGTCGACGTGGCCACCATCGCCAACAACCACGGCATGGACTACAGCGAATCGGGGCTGATCGACACCCTCGACAACGGGGAGGAATCCCCCGTCACGCTCGTGGGCGCGGGCCGGGACGCGGACGAGGCCTACGCGCCGCACGTCGCCGAGGTCAACGGACAGAGCATCGCCATGTTCGGCGCCACCGACGTGCTCGACGACCACCTCATCTCCGCCTGGACCGCCGACGACGGCAAGCCCGGGCTCGCCTCCACCAAGTCCGAGTCCAAGGACCGGATGCTCCAGGCGGTCTCCGAGGCCGCAGCCGAGCACGACAACGTCGTGGTCTTCCTGCACTGGGGGCTGGAGGGCTCGCACTGCCCGCTCCCGCACGCCCCCCAGCTGGCGGACGACCTCATCGAGGCGGGCGCCAGCGCCGTGGTCGGCGGTCACGCCCACGTGCTCTCCCCCGGAGGGTTCCAGGGTGACGCCTACGTGCACTACGGGCTCAGCAACTTCGTCTTCTACAACTTCAGCGGCCCGACCGCGGAGACCGGCGTCCTCACCCTGACCTTCGATCAGGGGAGCGTCCTGGAGTCCGACTGGGCCCCCGCCCAGATCCAGGGCGGCGTCCCGATCCCCTACGAGGGGGACGCGGCCGACCGGGCCCAGCAGAACTGGGTGGACATGCGCCAGGAGTGCGGGCTGCCGCTCAGCGACTCCCCGGCCTAGACCGTGGGCGGGGCCGGTACACCGGGGGCCGGTGCGTGCACCGGCCCCGGCCCCCGGGCCTCAGGGCCTCAGGGCCTCAGTGCGCTGACACCCCGTGCCGAGCGGCCACCTCGTCGATCTCCGCCAACAGCTCCCGACGCCGGGCCGCGCCGAGGTAGGAGGCGTGCACCCCGTTGCGGGCCAACCGCACCAGCCCCTCGGCCCCCACCAACCCGTGGGCGACCCCGTACTCACCGCTCAGGTCGCTGCCGAACATGGTGGGGTCGTCGCTGTTGAGGGTGACCAGCAGGCCGGCGTCGAGCATGGCGGGAAGCGGGTGCTCACCGATCCGCCGCACCGCACGCGTGCAGATGTTGGACGTGGGGCTGACATCCACCGGCAGCTGTGCCGCCACCAGCCGCTCGACCAGCTCGGGGTCCTTCATCACGTCGATGCCGTGCCCGATCCGCTCGGCCCCCAGCAGGTCCAGGGCCTCACGGATCCGTTCCGGTCCGCCGTGCTCACCCGCGTGCGGAAGGCTGGCCAGCCCGGCCGCCCGGGCCCGGCCGAACACGTCGGCGTACTGGCCCAGCGGGGTCTCCACACCGCCGACCCCGAACCCGACCACACTCGGCGGTCCGTCCCGGAGCACGGCCTCGACCGTCCTCTCGGCCGCCTCCACCCCGAAGTCGGCGGGGAAGTCGGGGATCCACCTCAGCCGGATGCCGTGCTCGCGTTCGGCGTCCAACCGGGCGCGCTCGATCCCGTCGAACACCACTTTCGACGGTACGCCGCGCATCAGGTGGGCGTAGAGGCTCACGTGGACCTCCGCGTAGCGCACGTTCTGCGCGGCCAGCCGTTCGGCGACGACCGAGGTCAGCAGCGCGAAGTCGGCCTCCTCCCGCAGAGTGCGCACCGACGCCAGGTAGACCTCGACGAAGTGCGGGAAGTCGGTGAAGGCGTACCAGTCCCTGAGTTCCTCCAGGGTGTCGGGGACGCCCTCCACCCGATGCCGTCCGGCCAGCTCGAAGAGGGTCTCGGCCGGCATGGAGCCCTCAAGGTGAACGTGTAGTTCCACCTTGGGCAGGTCCTGGACGAGCGACCTGACGAAAGTGGGGGAAATCTGATCCATAGAGCCAACATAAGAGCGTGGTGGGACCGGGGACCACCGCCGTACCTTCATGGACATGAGCTTCCAGAGGAACAACCCTCAGCCAGACGGTCCCCACGCCCCCCGCCCCAGCGGCTCCCAGATCACCGGGGCCCGGATCCAGCTCTACGCCCAGAACCACCCCGCGGGCTTCGCGCTCCGCGGTGCTGCCCTGGCCGCGGTGGCCACCACCGCCCTCGCCATCGTCGCCGCCGCCCCGTCCCTGACCGATCCGACCAACATTCCGGGTTGGACCCTGGTCGGGGTCCTCGTCGCGGCGTTCGTCGGCGCCCTCCTCGTCGCCGTGCCCATGTACTTCCACGGGAGGAACCTGCCCGAGGTGGAGGAGTCAGACCCCGTCCGGTACGCCTCGGCCAGGCTCCAGGCGGCCAGCGGACGGCTCGGACCGGACCCGGACATCAACCACCTGGCCCGCCGGCTGTCCGACAGGCTCGTGTACAACAGCAACCCCAACTACTACATGGGCGGGCTGTTCGTCGTCATGGTGTTCGCCGCCCTGCTCCCCCTGGCCGACGTCATCGGCCCCGGGTTCGATGCTCAGCACCTGTTCCAGCTCGCACCCGCCACCGTGTTCCTCATGGTCTTCGTCTTCGTCTACTCCTACGCCAGGGGGCAGCACACACGATTCAAGGCCTTCCGCGAGGCCTACGACGCCTCCGCCTCCTGAGCGTTCGGAGAGCACCGGCTCTCCGAACGCCCGGGGACCGGAACCTCACTCCGACGGCAGCCCGCCGTTGACCCTCCGGGGCACGGCAAGCGGGTTGCCGTCCCGCAGTTCCGGGGGCAGCAGCGGCTGCGGCACCGACTGGTAGGTGACCGGCCGCAGGAATCGGCGGATCGCGGTACTGCCCACCGAGGTGTGCGAAGGCGCGGTCGTCGCCGGGTAGGGGCCGCCGTGGGTCATCGCGTGGGTGACCGCCACCCCGGTCGGCCAACCGTTCCAGACCACCCTCCCCGCCACCGAGGCGCCCAGGGCCAGGAGCGCCGGAGCCACCGGGTCGTCCTCCTCACCGTGCACGGTGACGGTGAGCTGACCGCGCAGAACCCCGCCCACCTCCAGCAGACGCCGTTCGTCGGGGTAGGTCACCACGAGTGTGGCGGGGCCGAAGCACTCCGCGAGCAGGTCCTCGGAGTGTTCCAGCAGGGAGTCCAGGTCGGTACGGAGCAGGCTCGGCGACCGGCCCTGTCCGGTCTCCTCCCCGCTGACCAGCACCTCCGTGGCGGGGTGTGCGGCCAGCGCGTCCAGACCCCGCGCGAACCCCTCGGCCACCCGGTCGTTGAGCAGCGGAGCCGCGGCCCGGGCCGCCAGGTCGTCGACCAGTGCGTCCAGCTTGGCGCCCTCGGGGACGAACACCACCCCGGGTTTGGTGCAGAACTGGCCCGACCCCATCGTGGCCGACCCCGCGTAACCCTCGAGGATCCCCTCGCCCCGGGCCCCCATCGCCGCACGGGTCACGAAGACCGGGTTGACGCTGCCGAGCTCTCCGTAGAACGGGATGGGCTCCGGGCGCGAGACGGCGAGGTCGTACAGGGCCCGCCCGCCGGGGATGGAACCGGTGAAGCCGACCGCACGCGTGAGCGGGTGCGTCACCGCGCGCCGCCCCGCCTCGAACCCGCTGACCAGAGCGAACACCCCCTCGGGCGCCTCCGAATCCGCCAGCGCCGCGATGACCAGGTCGGCGGTGCGCCGGGCCAGTTCGGGGTGGCCCGGGTGGGCCTTGACCACGACCGGACAGCCGGCGGCCAGGGCGGAGGCGCTGTCGCCTCCGGCGGTGGAGAAGGCGAAGGGGAAGTTACTGGCCCCGAAGACCACCACCGGGCCGAGCGGTACCAGCAGGCGCCGCACGTCCGGCCGGGGGGTGCCCCAGTCCGGGTCGGCCGGGTCGATCATCGCCTCCAGGTACTCGCCCTCCTCCAGTACGTCCGCGAACAGGCGGAGCTGGAAGGTGGTCCGGCCGAGCTCGCTCCGGCAGCGTGCCTCCGGGTAGTGGGCCTCGGCCATGGCGACGGGGACGAGTTCGTCGACCGCACCGTCCAGGGCGTCGGCGACGGCCCGCAGCGCGCGGGCGCGTTCGGCGGCGGGCAGGGCCGCGTAGAGCGGTGCGGCGTCGGCCGCGCGCCGCAGTACGGCGTCGAGCTCTTCGGGTGTGGTCTCGGGGGCTTCGGTGTTCACGCCAACCTCCTGGAGGGGTACGTGCGCTGCGTTGGGCACGGCCCCACAATGCCACGCCCTCCCGCCTGCAACACGAACCGGAATGCGACATTCCGACTACCGACAGCGACAACAGAGGGCGTGGAGGACAAAAGAGGCCACTCCGTTCCGCTTCCCTCACTCCCGCTTCCACCTCGAAGAACGTCGGCCGGTCCCGTCAAGGGCGGCCTCTCCCGGGGTTCTTTGGCACGAAACTGGAATTTCCCCGGAACCAGGTGATTCCGGAAAGGCATCATAGGTTGTGTGACGACTAATTCCCGAAGCTCAACGCCCCCGCGCGCACGGCGGTCCCCCGGTGCGGCCGACGGGACCACCGCGTCGCGTGAGAGCCGCGGACCCGCAAGCGTCGCCAACGACGAACTCGCGTTCGCACAGGCCCCTCTGCGCAGGCTCCCGGCCCAGCAACGCAGCATGGTCCGGGTCCAGCGAATGCTCGACTGCTGCGCCGACCTGCTCGACGAGGTCGGCTACGACAACCTCTCCACCACCCGGATCGCCGAACGCGCCGGGGTGGCCATCGGCTCCGTCTACCAGTTCTTCCCGGACAAGAAGGCGATCACCCAGGCCCTCGGGCTGCGTTTCCTGGACCAGTTCAGCGCCCGTGTCACCGACCGCCTGGCCGACACCTCGTTCACCCACTGGACCGTCGCCGTCGACACCATCATCGACGAGTACATCGACATGCACCGCAACGTGCCGGGTTTTCGCAGCCTGCACTTCGGTGACATAGTCGACCCCCGGCTGCTCAGCGGCGGCAGTGACAACAACCGGGTCATATCCGTACGGTTGCGCAGGATCATCGTCTCCGTCACCGGCATCAACGACGACGACGAACTCGACCGCGCCATCCACGTGGCCGTCGAGGCGGCGGACGCCGTGCTCAAGCTCGCGTTCCGCGACAGTCCCGACGGCGACCCCGCCCTGGTGTACGAGGCCAAGCGCCTCGTCAGCAGCTACCTGTCCCACTTCTCCGAACGCACTGGAGGTGACCTCCCGTGGTAGCCGACGCCCCGCCCCTGTCCGGTCCCGTCACCGGGACCGCCGCAGGCGTGCCCTTCCTCGCCCTGCCCCCGGCGGTACCCACCGAGTCCCCGGCACCGCTCGTCGTGGGCCTGCACGCCTTCGAGCCGCCGCGCAGCGAGTCGGCTCTGGCCGGAGCCGTGCCCATGGCCTCCCTCCCGGCCTGGCGGGTCTACCTCGGCCTCCCCCTGTTCGGAGCGCGCCTGCCAGAGGGCGGCGTCGCCGAGATCAACCAGCGCGGGGCCCGCGACTACCTCGTCGAACTCTTCGGACCCGTGGTGGAGGAGGCCGCGGCCGAGCTGCGCCGGGTCACCGAGGAGCTGCGTTCGGCCTTCCCCGTCTCCGACGCCCCGGTCGGTCTGGTCGGGGTGGGCGCCGGGGCCACCGCCGCGCTGCTGGCCCTGGCCGAGGACCGGATCCCCGTGGGCGCCGCCGCGGCCATCAACCCCATCGTCGACCCCTCGCTGCTGGTGGCCGCACGCGAACGCCGCACGGGCACTCCGTACCGCTGGAGCACCCGGGCCCAGCAGACCCGGGGCTGGCTGGACCTCTCCGGAAGGGCCGCCGAGATCTCCCGAAACGCGACCCCGCTGCTCGTCGTCAACGGCGGCCGGGACGAGGTGGTCCCGCCCGCACACGGCTCGGCCTTCCACGACACCCTGGCCGCACAGGGCTCGGGGAATGCGCTCCGTCACATCGTGGTCCCCGACCTGGCGCACGCGATCGGCCCCGAGCCCGGCCTCGAACCGGGCCCGCTCACCCCGGCCGGGGTCCTCACCGACCGGGCCCTGACCGAGTGGTTCCACCAGCACCTGGCCCCTTCCGCGCAGGTACGAGCGGCCACCGGCGCCTAGCCGGGCCCGTGCCCCGGCCCGGTGGGACCGGGTGGGGCGCGCAGAAGACCGGGGTTCACCCGGTCCACCCCTCGGGCTTCCCCCGCGGCCGCTTCCCGGACTCCGCCGCGACAGCCGGTACACGTTCCATGGGATCATCCAGGGGCGACCGCGCCGCGGTCCCATCTGACCCGTTTCGACTCATCCACCAGGAGGGCGAACCACGTGACGGAACCGGCACCGGTCCTTGCCAGCGGGGTCGACAACGAGCGGCTGAACGCGCAACTGCGCTTCCTCCTCGAAGCGGACAAACTCAAGCGCGTCCTGCGGCAGAACCTGCTGGTGGACGGCTCCCGGAGGGAGAACTCCGCGGAGCACTCCTGGCACCTGGCCCTGTCCGCCCGCACCTTCGCCGAGTACGCACCCGAGGGCACCGACATCGACCGCGTCACCGAGATGCTGGTGATCCACGACATCGTGGAGATCGACGCGGGCGACACCTTCCTCTTCGACCAGGTGGACGCCGAGACGCAGGACGAACGCGAACGCGAACGCGCCGCCGCCGACCGCCTCTTCCCCCTGCTCCCCGAGGACCAGGCCGCGCACGCCCGTGAGCTGTGGAACGAGTTCGAGGCCCGCCGCACCCCGGAGGCCCGGTTCGCCCGCGCGGTCGACCGGTTGGCCCCCATCCTGGCCAACTGGCACAACGAGGGCGGTGCCTGGGTACGTTTCGGGGTGACCCGGGCCCAGGTCACCGAGAAGGTGAAGCTGATCGCCGAGGGCTCCGAAGCCCTGGGGGCCTACGCCGGCGCCCTGATCGACGACGCCGACCGGCGCGGCTACTTCCGCGGTGCCTGAGCTTGCCCCGGGTCAGATCCGGCCCGCGACCAGCTGGACGGCGGCGGACAGCCCCACGAGCACCACGCACACGCGCAGCGCGGCCGGGCTGAGCTTCCGGCCGAACCGGGCGCCCAGGTAACCGCCGATGACGGTGCCGACCGCGATCAGCCCCACCACGGGCCACGCGGGCGCGGCGAGCACGATGTAGAAGGCCGCCGCGGTGGTGTTGGCGATGGTGGTCATCACGTTCTTCAGCGCGTTGATCCGCTGGAGGTCGTCGTCCAGCGCGGTACCCAGGAAACTCAGCAGGATGATGCCCTGCGCGGCCGCGAAGTAGCCGCCGTAGGTACCGGTCGCGTAGGCGCCCACCGGCAGCCAGGGGCCGCCGTCGGGGCTGGCGGGTTTACGGGAGCGGACCCACGTGGTGATGCGGGGCTGGAGGATGATCAGCACGCAGGCGGCACCGATCATGAACGGCACCACGGCCTCGAACACGCCGGAGGGCAGGTGGACCAGCAGCAGCGCTCCGGTCACCGCTCCGAGGAAGGACATCGAGCCGAGCCGGAGGACCCGGGACTTCTGCCCGGCGAGCTCACGCCGGTAGGCGATGGTGCCGCTGAGCGTACCGGGGGCCAGGCCGATGGTGTTGGAGACCGTTGCGGTGATCGGCGGATAGCCGAGCGCGAGCAGTACCGGGAAGGTGAAGAGCGTCCCGGACCCGGCGATGGCGTTGATCCCGCCGGCGGCCACACCGGCGAGCAGAATGACCAGGGCCTCCCAGAGTTCCATCGCGCCGCTTCCCGATATCCGTCGCTCCCCGACCGTCGAGGGCCAGCACAGCCTACGAGACCGGGTCATCGGATCATCAGGCCGGGGCTCGTACCGGCACGGGCCCCGGGCGACGAACGCCCGGGGCCCGACGGTGGTCCTCCGGTCAGGTCGGGATCTTCACGACCTCGTTCTGGATCCGCTCGAAGGCGCTGCTGACGCCCTGGAGCGCCTGCCCCATCTCGGCGGGCACGATCCACACCTTGTTGGCGTCGCCCTTGGCGATCTCCGGCAGCTTCTGCAGGTACTGGTAGGCCAGCACGTCCGGGTCGACCCGGCTCGTGTGCAGGGCCTTGAAGACCATGTGGATGGCGTCGGCCTCACCGCGGGCCCGCAGGGTCTGCGCGTCCGCGTCGGCCTTTGCGGTGAGCATCTGCGCCTCGGCGCTACCCTTCGCCCTCAGCACGGAAGAGGAGCGCTCACCCTCGGCCCGCAGGACGGCGGCCTGCTTCTCACCCTCGGCGCTGAGCAGTTGGGCGCGCTTCTCCCGATCCGCCCGCATCTGCATCTCCATCGCCTCCTGCACGGAGGACGGCGGCTCGATGCCCTTGAGCTCGATCCGGCTGATCTCGATGCCCCAGTCGCGGGTGGCCTCGTCCAGGACGGACTTGAGTTCGCGGTTGATCTGGTCGCGGGAGGTGAGCGTCCCCTCCAGGTTCATGCCACCGATGACGTTGCGCAGGGTGGCGAGGGTGAGCTGCTCGACCGCCTGGATGAAGTTGGCGACCTCGTAGGTGGCCCGGTAGGCGTCGACCACACGGATGTACACCGCCGAGTCGACCTCGACCGCCAGGTTGTCCTCGGTGATGGCCGACTGGGGCGGGAAGCTGACCACCTGGACGCGGCGGTCGATCCGTTCCCGGACCTGGTCGACACCGGGGACCACGATGTTGAAACCGGAGCTGAGCGTCCGGTGGAACTTACCGAAACGCTCGACCACGTCCTCCATCGAGTGCGGCACGATACGCACACTGCGCCAGAAGATGATCAACAGGACGGCGACGAACAGTACGACGATGATGATCGGGGCCATGGGTTACCGGACCCCCCCGGTATCGGACCGGGTAACGGTGTTCAGCAGCGGCATCTGAGGCGGCTCCGGATCTCCTGACGGGGGTGACAGGCAGCGTGGGGGGGCGGACCGCGCCCCACGGCTTCGCTCCAGGCGATGATCACAAAGCGCGCCGAAACAGAGCGATCCGCTCACTGAACGTTGACGCTACCCCATACCTATCCGGGTCGACCACATCCGGACGGAAATAGGATTAACGGACAATATATTGCCGCTATAAAAACAATCCCTATACGGCCCTGGCGGTCCACCGCTCCCCGTCACGCTCCACCTTCAGCGGCAGACCGAAGGTCTCACTGAGGTGGTCGGCGGTCATCACCTCGTCCAGCGGGCCGGCCTGCACGATCGCGCCGTCCCGCACCAGCAGGCCGTGCGTGAAGCCCGGCGGGATCTCCTCGACGTGGTGGGAGACCACGACCAGCGCGGGCGCGGACTCGCTGCCGGCCAGTTTGCCCAGCCGGCGCAGCAGGTCCTCGCGGCCGCCCAGGTCGAGCCCGGCCGCGGGCTCGTCCAGGAGCAGCAGTTCCGGGTCGGACATCAGCGCGCGGGCGATCAGCACCCTCTTGCGCTCACCCTCGGACAGGGTGTGGAAGTACCGTTCGGCGAGGTCGCCGACGCCCCAGTGCCCCAGCAGCGCCCTGCCCCGCCCGTAGTCGGGGACCCCGTACTCCTCCCGGAAACGCCCCAGGTAGCCGTAGGCGGCGCTGAGGACCAGATCCAGGACCGGGGTGTCCTCCTCGATCCGGCCGGACACGGAGGCCCCCGCGTAGCCGATCAGCGGCCGCAGCTCGAACACGTCCACGCCCCCGAGGTGCTCCCCCAGGATCTCCGCCCTGCCCGAGGTGGGGTGGAGCTGGCTGGAGGCCACGTTCAGCAGGGTCGTCTTGCCCGCACCGTTGGGGCCGAGGATGACCCAGCGCTCGCCCTCCAGCACGGACCAGTCCACTCCGTCGAGCAGGTTCTCCCCGCCGCGTCGTACCGTGACCCCGTTCAGGCCCAGAACACGCCCGTCCATCATCCTCCTTCTCGTCACGTCCCACGCCGGTGCACGGGCCGCCCTACCCTGAAGTAATGCATTTGACGTCCGCACCGCTCGTCGCCTGGGGCAACGCCTGGCTGTCCGGCTACGTCGGGTTGGACGACGCCGTCGACGCCGTCGAACGCCGGAGCGGCCCCAACCTGATCGGGACAGTACCGCCAGGAGACCTGCCGTTCGACGGCGGCGTACCGCTGCGCACCGCGTTGGTACACCTTCGCGGCCTGGGGTTGTCCGTGTTCCGGTTGGCGCTGCCCGCCTGGGGTGACCCGTTCGGGCTGGTGGGCCCGGCCGAACTCAACCAGGCCGCCATCGAGGCTCAGGAGGGGGTGCTGGTGCAGCTCGCCGAACGGCAGGTGGGCCTGGTGCCCTCCGCCGACCGGCGTGGTTCATCCTACGTGGGCGTTTCGTGGGCCCCGTATCCGGCGAACGACACCGTCCCCCAGATCCCCGACCTCCCCGAGGCGGAACGGCGGCTGAAGCTCACCCTGGTCGAGGTCGCCGAACAGCTCCAGGGCGTGAACGACGTGGCCGGGTTCGCCCCGACCGTGCACAGGGCCCTCGGCGACCCGGGGGTTCCGGCTCTGGCCCACGGCTACCCCCCGCGCGCCCACAGGGTGGCGGCACAGGCCGAGAGGCTGGCGAGGATGGTGGAGCTCGCCGAGCCCGGCTCCGGCCGGGGGCTCACCGCCCACCAGGCACGGCTGCGGCAGGAGGCCCTGCGCACGCTGGACGCGGCTGTGCGCCGGGCCCGGGTGGCCGCGCACGCGGCCATAGAGCTTCCCCGCTGAAAGTGGGACCCTGGTGGCGGTGCCGGGAATTCTCGGGGTGAAGCCAGGGGATTCACCTGATCCGCGACAGCACCGGTCGCACCGATACTGGGGTGAGAGGCCGTTCGTGGCCGACCCACAGAGGAGGAGAGCCGTCATCATGCAACCCGAGCACATCCGAGCTTCGGACGCGGACCGGGACCAGGTTGCCGAACGGCTCCGGGACGCCCTGGCGGAAGGCCGCCTCAGCCCGGTCGAACACGAGGAGCGGCTGGACACCCTGTACAGGGCCAAGACCATCGGTGAGCTCGGCCCGATCATCTCCGATCTGCCCGGAAACACCCCTGCGCACCGCGGCGGCCCCGACAACGGCATGGAGGTCCTCGGTAGCGAGGCCCGTGACCTGGCCGGCCAGAGCAAGGGTTCGGAGAACCTCGTGGCCGTCTTCGGCGGATGTGAACGCCGCGGCCGATGGCTGGTCGAACCCCGCACCAACGTGTCGGTCCTGTGCGGAGGGGTCGAACTGGACCTTCGCGAGGCGGTGCTGAGCCAGCACGAGGTGACCATCCAGCTCGCCGTGATCCTGGGCGGGGTGGACATCACCGTGCCCCACGGGGTC
This sequence comes from Nocardiopsis terrae, assembly GCF_014651695.1. Taxonomy (GTDB): domain Bacteria; phylum Actinomycetota; class Actinomycetes; order Streptosporangiales; family Streptosporangiaceae; genus Nocardiopsis; species Nocardiopsis terrae. Next base: position 19,768 of record NZ_BMXJ01000007.1, on the reverse strand, counting down.
CGGGTGATCAACAACACGTCGGCGATTCTCGGTGGTGCGGACCTCCACGGAACGGACCAGGTCACAGACCCGAACGCCCCCGTCGTGCATCTGACCGGGACGTGCATGCTGGGCGGGGTGGACGTGAAGGCCAAGAAGGCGAAGAAGAAGCGCAAGAAGTGAACGTCTTTCTGTCCACATAGTGAACTAGCTGCGAAAACCTCCGCCCCTGCCAGTCACTCCCGTCCCATGGCCGAGTACCGTGGACAACGCCATGAGTGATGAATCCACGTTGTTGGTAACGGTGACCGGGCGCGACCGCCCTGGCATCAGCGCACGCCTTCTGAGCACCCTCTCCGTCTTCCCCGTCACCATCGTCGACCTGGAGCAGGTCGTGTTGGGCGGGCGGCTGGTCCTGGGTTCCGTCCTGGAGGTCGACGAGCGGGTAGCCCCGGGGGTGAGTCGCCAGCGGGTCTTCGAGGAGGTCCGCGCCGCCCTGGACAAGACCGCGATCGACCTCGATATGGAGGTCGAGTACGGCGTCGGCAACGGACGGGTGAACGAGACCTCCGCGGAGAGGCTGCACGTGACCGTCCTGGCCGCCCCGCTCCGCCCCGGCGCCCTGGGCGCCATCACCTCCTGTGTGGCCCGCTCGGGCGCCAACATCGACCGGATCGAACGGCTTTCCGGTTACCCGGTGACGTCCGTGGAGATGGAGATCTCCGGAGGCAACCCGGACCAGCTCCGTGCCGAACTGGCCATGGAGTCCGCCACCCAGGGCGTGGACGTGGCCGTCCAGTCCAGCGGCCTGCACCGCCGAGGCAAGCACCTCATCGTCATGGACGTCGACTCGACCCTGATCCAGGGCGAAGTCATCGAGCTGCTCGCCGCACACGCGGGCTGCGAACAGGAGGTCGCCAAGGTCACCGAGGAGGCCATGCGGGGCGAGCTGGACTTCGAGGAGTCGCTCCGCCGCCGCGTCTCCCTCCTCAAGGGCCTGGACGTGTCCGCCATCGACCTGGTCCGGGACGAGATCGAACTGACCCCGGGCGCCCGAACACTGGTCCGCACCCTGAAGCGCCTGGGCTACGAGTGCGGAATCGTCAGCGGCGGCTTCACCCAGATCACCGACGTCCTCGTGGAGCGCCTGGACCTGGACTACTCGGCGGCCAACACCCTCGAAATCATCGACGGCAAACTCACCGGCGAACTGGTGGGCCCCATCATCGACCGCAAGGGCAAAGCCACCACCCTCCAGCGTTTCGCGGAGGAGGCCGGCGTCCCCCTGGCCCAGACCGTCGCCATCGGCGACGGCGCCAACGACCTCGACATGCTCCAGACCGCCGGCCTGGGCGTGGCCTTCAACGCCAAACCCGTGGTCCGCCAACAGGCCGACACCTCGGTCAACGTGCCGTACCTGGACACGATCGCCTTCATCCTCGGCATCACCCGCGAGGAAATCGAAGCCGCCGACCTCCACGCCTGAACCCCCTGCCCAAGGGGTTTGGGCCCCGCCCTCCGCCGTAGCAAGCGGCACAGCACAGACCCCCCTTCACCACTGGGGTTCGGACGTGCGCTTTCAGGTGACAGCCCTCCAGGGGGTTGCCGCGCTCGTCAGGCCCCCGTGCCCCAGGGGGTTCAGGCCCCCACCACCCGCTGTTTGAAGCCGCACCCGGGCGGGTCCCTGCACCCCCACCCCACCCCCA
>NZ_BMXJ01000007.1:0-18073 GCF_014651695.1 Nocardiopsis terrae | reverse complement strand
GAGGTGACAGGCAGTTCACCGCTGTGGTCAAAGCGGTCAAGACGCAACCGTCCTCGCTAGCCCGGTGGGAGTCCGGCCGAGCGGATGGACAGGTCCCTTCGATTAACAGCCTCGATCGCCTGCTCGCCCACTACCAAGTGAGCGAGGAGGAGACGGCCCTCCTCATGGACCTTCGCAGCGTGGCAAAGACTCCCGGGTGGTGGCAGAGCCATGAGGTGGAGAAGCACTACGGCACGTTGATCGGGCTTGAGGCAGCCGCCTCGGACATGTCCACCTACCAAGTCCAGCTGATCCCGGGTCTGCTCCAGACCGAGGACTACGCCCGATCTGTCATCACCGCAGGCGCCGCCTCATGGCGAGGCACAGATGAAGAGATCGAAGACCTCGTCAGGGTGCGCATGAGGCGGCAAGAGGACTGGATCAGTCGCGGGGCTCCTCACCTGTGGGCCATCGTTGGCGAGGCCGCAGTCAGGCAGGCTGTGGGAGGGCCGGGTGTGATGCGCGACCAACTGGCCCACCTCCTAGACTTGAGCCACAGACAAACCCGCATCACCCTGCAAGTTCTGCCGTACTCTGCCGGAAGCCACACGGCGATGGAAATGGCCTGCTTTGCGGTGCTGGACGTGGAGGAAGCGGAGTTGTCGACCGTGTACGTGGAGGGTCCCACCGCGAACCTGTTCCTGGACTCGCCGGAAGACCTCACCCGCTACCGGCGAATCTTCGAGCACCTACGCAAGTCAGCTCTCGGCACGGTGGACACCCGGGCCCTCTTGACCGATGTAATGGAAGGCTTCACCGATGACACCCCTTGAGTTCCGCACCTCCTCCTACTCCGGGAGCCAGGGCGACTGTGTCGAAGTCGCCGATCTGCCGGGCGAGCACCTGGTCCGCGACACCAAGAACCGTGCCGCCGGACATCTCGCATTCGTCGGCCCCGAATGGGCCGCTTTCCTGTCAGTCGCCCAGAATGACCAGAAGTAGGCTCAGCTGAACAGCCCCGGACGTCGGTCCGGGGCTGTCGGTGTTTCGCGGTCATTCGCTGGTCTGCGACCAGTACCCGCGCCACTCCTCCTCGGTGAGCTCACGCGGCTCGCGGCCGTCCGCCCGCGCGGCCTCCTCCGCCGCGCGGACCCGGGCGTCGAAACGGCGCGCGGCCGAGCGCAGGTCGGTCTCGGCGTCCCGGCCCTGGTCCCGCTCCGCGGCGACCGCCGCGAACAGCTCCCCGCCCTCGGCCCCGTCGTCACCCACCAGGTCGGCGGGGAAGCCGTTGCGCACGGCCCGCTTCTGGAGCTCGTAGGCGAGCAGCACCGCGGGTTGCGCGAAGGGCACCCCGTCCAGCACCGAGGTCTCACCGCTGCCACCGTTGGCCTTCGCCTTCTCCGCACGCTCGGCCGCCTTGATGGCCTCCCAGTTCGACCACACCTCGTCGGTTCCGGACACCGCCACCCCGCCGAACACGTGCGGGTGGCGCCGGGTCATCTTGTCGATGATGGCGTCGGCGACGTCGTCCACGGTGAAACGCGCCGGATCGCCCTCAGGGCGTTCGGCACCGATCGCGGCGTGGAAGACCACCTGGAGCAGGACGTCGCCGAGCTCCTCGCGCAGCTGCGGGTAGTCGCCGTCCTCGATGGTCTCCAGGGTCTCGTAGGACTCCTGGATCAGGTACTTGGCCAGGGACTCGTGGGTCTGGGAACTGTCCCAGGGGCACTCCCGGCGCAGCGTCTCCATGACCTCCACCAGGCGCAGCACCCGGTGCCCGGGCGCCGGGGCGCCCCCCTCCGCGGCCTCGACCGCACCGTCCGGGTTCGACGCTTCGCTCATGTCAGTCCTCACTCACGTGCTGGTCGGCGACGGGGAGCCAGCCGCCCTCGCGCAGGGCCGCCATCACCCGGGCCACGGACTCGGCGGGGTCCGCGTCCACGGTGTCGACCACCAGGTCGGCGTCGACCGGCTCCTCGTAGGGGTCGGAGATCCCGGTGAACTCGGGGATCTCCCCCGCCCGCGCCTTGGCGTACAGGCCCTTGCGGTCGCGGGCCTCGCACTCCTCCAGGGGGGTGGCCACGTGCACCAGGAAGAAGTCCCCGAACTCCTCCACCATGGCACGCACCTCGGCCCGGCCGACGGCGTACGGCGCGATCGGTGCGCACACGGCCACCCCGCCGTGCCGGGTGATCTCCGAGGCGACGTAGCCGATACGGCGGATGTTGAGCTCGCGGTCCTCCCGGGAGAAGGTCAGCCCCTTGGAGAGCATGCGGCGCACCACGTCGCCGTCGAGCAGGGTCACCGTGCGCCCGGAACGGCGGATGCCGTCGCACACACCCTGGGCGATGGTGGACTTCCCCGAACCCGACAGGCCGGTGAACAGCAGGGTGAGGCCGCGTTCGGTGCGCGCCGGGCGCAGCCGGGCCAGTTCGGCGCCGACCCGGGCCGGGGTGAACCAGGAGGGCAGTTCACGGCCGTGCGCCAGCTCCGCCTCGACCCGTGCGTCGGGCAGCTCCCCGAGCGCGGCCCGGGGGTCGACGTGCGTCCGGGGCTTCCAGAGCTCCTGTTCGGTGTCGTACCGCCAGGGTTCGGGGTCCAGGACGGTCAGCGGCGGCCTGAGCGCCATCACCCGTTCGGTCTCGGGCCCCTGCTCTCCGACCTCGGCCAACAGGTGGGTGGCCCCGTAGGCGGCGGCGACGTGGGCGGCCAGGGCGACGTCGCGTTCGGTCCAGGTGCCGCCGAGCTTTCCGGCCGCGCGCGCCTGGGAACGGGGCAGGGTGACCACGACGAACGAGCTGCGGGGCAGCAGCGGTTCGGCGGCCAGTACCGCGGCGGCCAGGCCCTCGTCGTGCAGGCCGGTGTCGATGACGACCAGGATCTCGGTGCGTTCCCCGTCACTGCCCAGGGCCTCGGCCTCGGCACGGATCTGGTGCAGGGCCCGGTGGTGCAGGGGCCGGTCGGTGACCACGGCGAGCAGGGGCTGGTCCGCGCAGGGTTCGAGGCCGCGCTGGGCGCGCACCTCGGCGGGCGTGGGGCGCAGCTCCCGCAGAACGCCGTACGTGGGCGGACGCAGCAGGCTGACGTCTCCGGCCAGGTGGTGCCGGGCCACCGCGGCACCGCTCTCCCCGGTGCCCTCCCGCGACTCCCAGCTCTCCCGTACCGCCAGTTCCGCCAGGGGGGCTCCCTCCAGATCGGTGAGGGTGAGCCGTTCCTCTCCCACCAGCTCCTCCGGTACCTCCAGGGTGACCGGAACCGGCCAGGGCCGGCCGTCGGGCAACCGCCCCCGGTCCGCCACCGACACCGCCTCCTCCCGGGTCATGAACCCGGGCAGCGGGTAGGCGCCGCTGAGGATGAGTTCCAGGTGGGCGAGACCGTCCGGACCTGGGGCGAAGACCGGAGCGGCCTGCCGGCCGGTGTCCTCGACCGACCCGCTCCCCTGCCTGTGGGCACTCACCACGCGCTTCCTCTCCTCTGGCTGTCCACTCGGATCCGTCGACTCGGATCCGGCCGCGAAATGCGTGCGCCCAGCGTATGCCCGACGGGGGCCCCGGCCCGTCGGCACGGCGGACGCTCCGGAATAGAGCCTGTTCGGAGCAGGTTCACATGAACACGGCCCGCCCCGGTCCCCGGGTCCGGGACCGTGGGGCCGTCGCGCCGGTTCCGAACCGCCGACCCCGCGAACCCGGCCCGCACCCGACGGGCGGACTGGATAAGCTGAGGGGAGCCGGGTGACCCGGGCCCTTCTGCCACGGCCGCCCGCACCGTCACCGCCCACGTACGGACCGCCCCCAGCGACCCGCGGGGCGGCGGCAACCGTGCCCGCCGCACACACGCGGGTGCCGGTGCCGGGGCACATCACGGAGGGGACCGCGGCTGCAACCGCCTCGCCACCGCACGAACCGCAGGACGCGACGCCTGAACCGGACCACTCCCATTTTCTGGTGCTATGAGCCTCATTGGACTTCTCGCCGACGTCTCCAAGGACCCGGCACTGCACAGCGCGATCGAGACCGCCCGAAGCGGCCGCGATCCCCATCTCGACCTCGTCGCTCCGGCGGCGCTGCGCCCCTTCATGGTGGGGGCGCTGGCCGCCGACGCGCCCGTGGGCGCCGAACGGCCGGTACTCGCCGTCACCGCCACCGAGCGGGAGGCCGCCGACCTGACCGACGCGCTCGGCTCACTGCTGCCCGCGGACTCGGTGGCGCTCTTCCCCGCCTGGGAGACCCTGCCGCACGAACGGCTCTCCCCGCGTTCGGACACCGTGGGCCAGCGCCTGGCGGTACTGCGCCGACTGGCGCACCCGGACCCGTCCGACCCGCTCACCAGCCCGCTGCGGGTGGTGGTGGCCCCGGTCCGCAGCGTCCTGCAGCCGCTGGTCGCCGGACTCGGGGACCTGGAGCCGGTCCGGATCCGGCCCGGTGACGAGGTCGCGCTGGAGGACGTGGTCAGCGCCCTGACCAACACCGGCTACGCCCGCGTGGACCTGGTGGACAAACGCGGCGACATGGCCGTACGCGGCGGCATCCTGGACGTCTTCCCGCCCACCGAGGAACACCCGCTCCGGTTGGAGTTCTGGGGCGACACCGTCGACGACATCCGCTACTTCCAGGTCGCCGACCAGCGCTCCATCACCCCTGTCGAGGGCGGCGACGGCGCCGGCCCGCGTACCAGCGCCGCCTCCGGCCTGTTCGCGCCGCCGTGCCGGGAACTGCTGCTCACCGACACCGTCCGCGAGCGCGCCCGGGCCCTGGCCGCCGAGCACCCCTCGCTGGCCGAGGTCCTCACCAAGATCGCCGACGGTGTGTCGGTCGAGGGCATGGAGGCCTTCGCGCCGGTACTCGCCGAACGCATGGAGCCCTTCCTGACCCACCTGCCCCCGAACGCCATGGTGGTGGGCTGCGACCCCGAGCGGATCCGCACCCGGGCCGTGGAACTGGAGGCCACCAGCGCCGAGTTCCTGGACGCTTCCTGGATCAACGCCGCGTCCGGCGGAGAGGCCCCCATCGACCTGGGCGAATCCGCCTACATGTCGATCTCCGAGCTGCGCACGACAGCCGCGGACCTGGACCTGCCCTGGTGGGGGCTGACACCGTTCAGCTCCGGCGAGGAGAAGGGCCCGGCCGAGGAGGACGACGCGGTCGTGGTGGGCGCGGTGCCCGCCGACTCCTACCGCGGCGACACCGAGCGCGCCCTGGCCGACGTCAAGGGCTGGCTGCACGACAACTGGAGCGTCGTGCTGGTCACCCAGGGGCACGGCCCCGCCGAACGCCTGGTGGCGATGCTGCGCGACGCCGGGCTGGGCGCGACCCTCACCGCCGACCTGGCCGAAGCGCCCAAGGAGGCGATCGCCACCGTCACCACCGGGCTGGTCGACCACGGGTTCCTGCTGCGGTCGGTGCACACTGTGGTGCTCACCGAGACCGACCTGGCGGGCCAGAAGTCCTCCACCCGCGACATGCGCCGGATGCCCAGCAGGCGCAAGGGCACGGTCGACCCGCTCCAGCTCAAACCCGGTGACTACGTCGTGCACGAACAGCACGGCGTCGGCCGGTACCTGGAGATGGTGAGCCGGCAGATCCAGGGCGCCACCCGTGAGTACCTGCTCATCGAGTACGCGCCGTCCAAGCGCGGCCAGCCCGGTGACCGCCTGTTCGTGCCGACCGAGCAGCTCGGCGAGGTCACCCGGTACGTGGGCGGTGAGGCACCGACGCTGTCCAAGATGGGCGGCGCCGAGTGGACCAAGGCGAAGAGCCGGGCACGCAAGGTCGTCCGCGAGATCGCCGGGGACCTCATCCGGCTGTACTCGGCACGGCAGGCCTCGCCCGGGCACGCCTTCGGCCCGGACACCCCGTGGCAGCACGAACTGGAGGACGCCTTCCCGTACGTGGAGACGCCCGACCAGCTGGCCGCGATCGACGAGGTCAAGAAGGACATGTCGAAGTCGGTCCCGATGGACCGGCTGATCTGCGGCGACGTGGGTTACGGCAAGACCGAGGTGGCGGTGCGCGCCGCGTTCAAGGCGGTCCAGGACGGCAAACAGGTCGCCCTGCTGGTGCCCACCACCCTGCTGGTCCAGCAGCACCTGTCGACCTTCACCGAGCGTTACGCCTCCTTCCCCGTCACCGTCAAACCGATGTCGCGGTTCCAGACCGACGGCGAGGTCGAGGCGACCCGGGAGGGGTTGCGCACCGGCGAGGTCGACGTGGTCATCGGCACGCACCGGCTGCTGTCGGCCGAGACCCGGTTCAAGGAACTGGGCCTGATCATCATCGACGAGGAGCAGCGCTTCGGCGTCGAGCACAAGGAGGCCCTGAAGCGGCTGCGCACCCAGGTGGACGTGTTGTCGATGTCGGCCACACCCATCCCGCGCACCCTGGAGATGGGTCTGACCGGCATCCGTGAGATGACCACGATCCTCACCCCGCCGGAGGAACGCCACCCGGTGCTCACCTTCGTGGGGCCCTACGAGGAGAAGCAGATCACCGCGGCGATCCGGCGCGAGCTCATGCGCGAGGGCCAGGTGTTCTTCGTGCACAACCGGGTGGCGTCCATCGACAAGGTCGCGGCGTCCATCAAACGCATGGTGCCCGAGGCCCGGGTGGCGTACGCGCACGGCCAGATGAACGAGCAGCAGCTCGAGAAGGTCATGGTCGACTTCTGGGAGAAGAACTTCGACGTCCTGGTCTCCACGACCATCGTCGAGTCCGGTCTGGACGTGCCCAACGCCAACACGCTGATCATCGACCGCGCCGACACCTACGGCCTGTCCCAGCTGCACCAGCTGCGCGGCCGGGTGGGCCGTGGCCGTGACCGTGCCTACGCGTACTTCCTGTACCCGCCGGAGAAGCCGCTGACCGAGACCGCCTACGAGCGGCTGGCTACGGTGGCACAGCACACCGAGATGGGCGCGGGCATGTACGTGGCGATGAAGGACCTGGAGATCCGGGGCGCGGGCAACATCCTGGGCGCGGAGCAGTCCGGGACGATCGCGGGCGTGGGATTCGACCTGTACGTGCGCATGGTCGGCGAGGCCGTCGCCGAGCTCAAGGGGGACCCGGAGGCGGCCGCCGAGGTCGAGACCAAGGTCGAACTGCCGATCAACGCGCACATCCCGCACGACTACGTGCCGGGCGAGCGGCTGCGCCTGCAGTCCTACAAGCGGATCGCGAGCGTCGCCAGCGAGGAGGACATCCTCGCCGCCTACGAGGAGCTCACCGACCGGTACGGCACCCCGCCGCAGCCGGTGGACAACCTCATGGCGGTGGCCCGGTTCCGGGTGCTGGCCAAGTCCGCCGGGTTGGCGGACGTGGTCATGCAGGGCAACCAGATCCGGTTCTCCCCGGTGGAGCTGCGCGAGTCCCAGGAGTTGCGGCTGCGGCGGATGTACCCCAAGTCCATCCGGAAGGAGGCCACCAGGACCCTCCTGGTCCCGGTCCCCAAGGCCGGCGGGCTGGGCGGCAAGCCGCTGCGCGACCTGGAACTGCTCAAGTGGTGCACCGACCTGGTGAACGCGATCTTCGAGCCGGAGAAGCGCCGGGCCCAGCCGAAGGGCGAGTAGCCGGGCGAAGGCGCGGGCGGAGGGCACTGTCTTCGGGCCGTGCCCTCCGCCCGTGTCCGTGTCCGTGGTGGGAACGTGCGCTTGGAACCGTCAGGCAACGGGCATGGTGCGCCAGGAGGCTTCCATGACTTCGAGACACGCCCCCGAAGAACAGCGAACGTCGACGGAGCGCACGAGAACCCTTCCCGCGGCGGGCGCGGCCGTGCTCGTGGGCGCGGCCGCACTGCTGGGCTGGACCTCCTGGGAGGCGGCGGTCCCCGACCTCCTCGCGCACAGGGTCTTCCTCCTCGCCTGCCTGGTGGCGGTCGGGGTGCTGGCCCTGCGCCTGGTCACTCCCCTGCCGGGCCGGACGGTCCGGGCCGTGACCCTGGGCGCCCTGGTCGGAGCGGCCGTGGGCACCACACCGTGGCAGGCGCTGGCCGAGGTGTTCTGGTACCAGCTGTGGTGGTCCGTTCCGCTCGCCGTCGGCCTGGCCCTCATGCTGCGGGAGCCGTCCACCCCCTCCGCCGGGACCTGAGCCGGCCCCGCTGCCCGGGGCGCGGCTAGACTGCCCGCCATGTCGAGACAGCGCGCTCCCCGGGCCGACCCGCGCAGACGCGGTTCCCGGTGGGCGGGCGCGGCATGCCTGCTGCTGGTCCCCCCGGGGTCCTTCGGGGCGCACCGGGAACTGACCTCCTCCTTCGTGGATGTTCCGGAGGCGGCCTTCGCGGCGCTGACCGCACTCCTGGGCGCCGTGCTCGGACTCGCCCTGCTGGTGCCGCTCGCGTGGCTGAAGTGGTGGCCCCTGGGCGTGGCGCCCCTGGCCCTGGGTTTCCTCGGCACCGGGCTGACGCTGCTCTGGGACCCGGCCGCGGCGGTGAACACGGAGTTCGCGAACTCGCGCAGGAACTCCACCGGGGGTGTCGTACTCACCGGGGTGTTCCTCCTCCTGCTGGGCGCGGGCGGGCTGGCCGCCCTCGTGGCGCCGCTCCTGCCCCGGGCGCGCCGCCGGTCCGCCGAACCCCGGCAGCTCACCGCCCGCGCACCGTCACCGGACATGACCCCCAAGCAGCGGCGCCGGGCACGCAAGCACCGGAACCGGGCGACCGGTAGCCGCTGACCCCTCAGCCGTTCCGGTCCGGCTCCTCCGGTGCCGTCGCCTCGTAGGTGATGCCGTACATCTCCTCCTCGGCTTCCTCGTCGGCCCTACGGCGCCACCAGCCGCCGCCCCCGGCCCGTTTCTCCGCACGCCGTTGGGACCGGAGCTCCCGGCGGGCCTCCCTGCGGGCCCGCCACTCGGCGGCCCTGTCCTGTCTGCGGGCCTGCCGTGCCCGCTTCAGCTCGGCCCTGCGCTCGACAATGGTCTGCTCCCGTGGCTGCTGGACCGGCTCCTCCTCGCGGGGGCGCAGCGCCGTGACCGTGGCCAGCCCCTTGCCCACCGGCACGTCCTCGGGCAGCTCCACCACCGGCTGGGAGGGTTCGGAACGCTCCGCCCCGGCCTGCTCCCGCCGGGTGGCGGCCTCCCGGGACAGCTTGCGCGTGTACCACCAGTTCGCTATCCACGCCGCCACCGCCGCGGCCACACCCACCTCCAGTGCGGCCACCAGACCGACCTGCCAGGCCGAGGGGCCCATCTCGGTGAGCCGCTGGGCCCCCAGCGACCCGCCCGCCAGTCCTGCCAGCGCCGCGCAGAGCATGCCCGTGGTCACCCCGCACACGAAACCCCACAGGGGGGCCGCCTCACTGACCACGTCCGGTGCGCTGCGCTGGGTCAGTACTCCGCCGATAGCGCCCGCCGCGAACGGCACCGCCAGCGCGGCCAGGGACAGCGCCGGGGCGGCCCCGTTCTCGGGCAGCGCCGCGAGCATCGGCAGCGAGGGCAACGCGCCCACCGACACCCCGGTCGGTGCGACCTCCGTCCCCCCGCCCATGGCGAAACCGGGCCCGAGCGCGTAACAGACCGCGAAGACCACCGCGTTGGGCAGGTAGGCCAACTGGACGATCAGCAGGAGCGCACCGCCGACCACCCCGGGGGCGAGCACGCGCGTGGCGTCGATCGCCTCGGGCAGGCTCACCGCCAACGCCACCAGGAACAGCACCAGCCCCCCGGCCAACAGGACCCCCGTCGAGACGAGCATGCCCACCAGGAGCGACCGGGACCGTGCGGGCATCAGGTCGAGCAGGTCCTGGACGGCCACCCCCTTCTCCCGCATCAGCTGGCGGAGCACACCCAGCCCGCCGGCGAGGAACGCGATCACGAACCCCATCAGGAGGGCGCGCGGCATGCTCGGAACGACCTCGTCGGTCCGTGCGAGCAGCGCGAGCGTGCCGGCGATCGCCGCGTAGGGTCCGGCGATCGCCAGCGCCGCCCGGTAGACGTGGCGCAGGCGCCCGATCTCACAGTTGCGGGCCAGCCAGTGCCCGAACCGGTACAGCACCAGGCCCGGCAGCAGTACCAGCCCCAACGGAAGCAGACTGATCTGGCCCTCCGCGATCGAGAAGGACACGTGGTGTCCCACCAACCAGGCCAGGACGGCACCGCGCAGCAGGTCGGCGATGTCCTCGCCGAAGGTGTCGTGGGGGGCGGCGACCCAACCGATCATGGTGAGGGTGACGATCACCGCCAGCCCGATACCCGCGGCCGAGGCGGCGGCGATCCCCCCGGTGGAGTAGACCGGGCGGGGCGCACCCTGGAACGCGGGGGCGGCACCGCCGCGGGACGGGCGGCCTCTGGCAGGGGGAGTTCCTGGCGTACTCACCCGACTTATGCTGCCAGGGACCGGAATGCTCCGTGGTATCCCGGCCGCGCGTGTCGTGTCCGCATCGGCCGTGCCCCGGCTCCGTCCGGAACCGGAAGCAAACGCGATACGTCGTAAGATGAGAGCCCGGTCACCCCCGCACGAAGGACACCATATGGGAGAGCTCGAACCCGACCACCGCTACCGTCTGTCCGACACCGAACGCGACGAGGCGCTCGGAAACCTGCGGTTGGCGTTCGAGGAGGGGCGGCTGGACACCGAGGAGCACGAGCGCCGGACGGACGCGGCGCTCCGGGCGGTCAGCAACACCGGTCTGATCCCGCTCTTCGAGGACCTGCCGCGCAGACTGGTCCCCAGCGCCGTCACCGCACCCGAACCGGTCGGCCCGGCACCGGCCGCCGGCTCCCCCGCCGTCCCCGGGCCGCGGGAGGGCGAGGTCGCCGAGAGCGCGTCGGAGTCGTCCGCACCAGCCAAACGCGAAGGCCGCGGCCCCAACATGAACGGCCTGATCTTCCTCGGCGGGTTCTTCTTCATCCTGTGGGGAATCCCCGCGATCACCAGCGGCAGCGCCGGCGCCCTGATCGGCTGGGCGATCTTCATGGTGGTGTTCATGGTCCCCGCCGTCACCGTCGCCACGGTGCAGGGTCTGCGCCGACGCGCGGAGAACCGCCCCGAGACCGAGAAGTGACCCGGCCGGTCCGTCGGGGCGACCGGACGGCGGCCGACACACGAAACGGCTCCGCCCCGCCTACCGGTGATCCGGTGGCGGGGCGGAGCCGTTCGCGAACGACGAGCCCGGGGCACGGCCCCTGGGACTAGAAGAGCTCGCGCGCCAGGTTGGCGGTCTCGCTCGGGGTCTTGCCGACCTTGACGCCAGCGGCCTCGAGGGCCTCCTTCTTGGCGGCGGCCGTGCCGGAGGAACCGGAGACGATGGCGCCGGCGTGGCCCATGGTCTTGCCCTCCGGGGCGGTGAAGCCCGCGACGTAGCCGACGACCGGCTTGGTCACGTTCTCCTTGATGAACGCGGCCGCGCGCTCCTCGGCGTCGCCGCCGATCTCACCGATCATCACGATCACGTCGGTGTCCGGGTCGGCCTCGAAGGCCGCCAGGGCGTCGATGTGCGTGGTGCCGATGATCGGGTCGCCACCGATGCCGACGGCGGACGAGAAGCCGATGTCGCGCAGCTCGTACATCATCTGGTACGTGAGCGTGCCCGACTTCGAGACCAGGCCGATACGGCCCGGCTTGGTGATGTCGGCCGGGATGATGCCGGCGTTGGACTGGCCCGGGGTGATCAGACCGGGGCAGTTCGGGCCGATGATCCGGGTCTTGTTGCCCTTGGAACCGGCGTAGGCCCAGAAGGCGGCGGTGTCGTGGACCGGGATGCCCTCGGTGATCACGACGGCCAGACCGATCTCGGCGTCGATCGCCTCGATGACGGCGTCCTTGGAGAACTTCGGCGGAACGAAGATCACGGTGACGTCGGCGCCGGTGGCGGCCATGCCGTCGGCGACCGAGCCGAAGACCGGGACCTCGGTGCCGTCGAAGTCGACCTTCTGGCCGGCCTTGCGCGGGTTCACGCCACCGACGACGTTGGTGCCCGACGCGAGCATGCGACGGGTGTGCTTGGTGCCCTCAGAGCCGGTCATGCCCTGGACCAGCACCTTGCTGTCCTTGTTCAGGAAGATAGCCATGGTGTTTTCGTCCCCTACTTCGCCGCGAGCTCGGCGGCCTGAGCGGCAGCGCCGTCCATCGTGTCGACCCGTCGAACGGCCGGGTGGGCGCGCTCGTCGAGGATCTGGCGGCCCAGCTCGGCGTTGTTGCCGTCCAGGCGGACGACCAGCGGCTTGCTGACGTCGTCGCCGCGCTTCTCCAGCAGCTCCAGCGCCTGCACGATGCCGTTGGCCACGGCGTCGCAGGCGGTGATGCCGCCGAAGACGTTGACGAACACGCTCTTGACGGCGGGGTCGCCCAGGATGATCTCCAGGCCGTTGGCCATGACCTCGGCCGAGGCACCGCCACCGATGTCGAGGAAGTTGGCGGGCTTGACCCCGCCGTGGTTCTCACCGGCGTAGGCGACCACGTCCAGCGTCGACATGACCAGACCGGCACCGTTACCGATGATGCCGACCTCGCCGTCGAGCTTGACGTAGTTGAGGCCCTTGGCCTTGGCGGCGACCTCTAGCGGGTCACCCTCCGCGGCGAAGGTCAGGCTCTCCAGGTCCTGGCGGAACTCGGCGTTCTCGTCCAGGGTCACCTTGCCGTCGAGGGCGACGACCCGGCCGTCCTTGGTCAGGATGAGCGGGTTCACCTCCGCGAGGGTGGCGTCCTTGCCGACGAAGGCGTCCCAGAGCTTGGTGATGATCTCCGTGGCACCCGCGACGGCGGCCTCGGGCAGCTTGCCCGCCTTGACGATCTCCGCGGCGACGTCGGCCGGGGCGCCCTTGAGGGCGTCGATCGAGATCTTCGCTACCGCGTCGGGGTTGGTCTCGGCGACCTCCTCGATCTCCACGCCGCCCTCTTTGGAGCAGATGGCGAGGAAGTCACGGTTGGCGCGGTCGAGCAGGAAGGAGAAGTAGTACTCCTCGGCGATGTCACTCGCCTCTTCGACCAGGACACGGTGGACCGTGTGGCCCTTGATGTCCATGCCGAGGATCTGCTCGGCCTTGGCCTGGGCGTCCTCGGGGTCGTCGGCGACCTTGACGCCGCCGGCCTTACCGCGGCCACCGGTCTTGACCTGGGCCTTCACGACGACGCGGGGCTTGCCCGCGGCGGCGAACTCATCAGCGATGGCACGCGCCTCAGCGGCCGTGCTCGCCACCTTCCCCTGGGGTACGGGAACCCCGTACTCTGCGAAGAGTTGCTTCGCCTGGTATTCGAACAGGTCCACGAGGGTCCGTCCTTGTAACTCGCTGGCTCAAGTGTGTACCGGGGTGGCGTGTCCGGATCGGCGGTGACGTACTGAACAGGTGTCACACGACGCAAACCCCGCTGGGGTTGAGCCGCCTACTCAGGATCGAGATCGCCGCGGCGTTGCCACCCGCGACATGCGAAAGCTTAGTCGCCCGCGATCCGACCGCCGGACACCGGGGCGGCGTTGCTCCGGCGGATCAGGGCCCAAAAGCCGCTCATGCGGCACCGGAACGGCCCCCGCATGGGAATTTATGTGACCAGTGACACCCCGGATAACACCGTTCCCGGGCACTTTCGCCCAGCATCGGGCTTCTACCGGGGTGCGACGAACGTCACGGTGCGGTCAGGCCGCGTGCGCGGGCCGGATGTTCTCGCGCACCCACTCCGCGATCTCCGCGGTGGGCGCCCCCGGTGTGAAGATCCTGGCGACACCCATCTCCTCCAGCGCCGCGATGTCGGAGTCGGGGATGATCCCCCCGCCGAACACCCGGATGTCGGTGGCGTCGTTCTCCCTCAGCAGCTCCATGACCCGGCCGAACATGGTCATGTGGGCGCCCGAGAGCACCGACAGCCCGATGGCGTCCGCGTCCTCCTGCAGAGCTGCCGCCACGATCATCTCGGGTGTCTGGCGCAGACCGGTGTAGATGACCTCCACCCCCGCGTCCCGCAGGACCCGGGCGACGATCTTCACGCCCCGGTCGTGCCCGTCCAGTCCCGGCTTCGCGACGACGACCCGTGCTGCGGCCTCGGCCATGGCGTACCCCTCACTACGTTCCCCCGCGCGCACCCGGCGCCCCTTGTGAGGGCCTCCCGGACACCCGGAGTGGAGATGATGAACTCGTGTGAAGAGTAACTCAGGTCACTTACGGATGCCGGGCGCGGGTGCGGGTATCTTCCGGGACATGGACGACCACGTGACCGGTTTCGAGCAGACCAGCACCGAAGACCTGCGCGAACGCGCCGTGGAGCTGGCACGGCAACGGTGGGACGTACGTTTCTTCTGGCGGTTGTTGGGCCTGATCCCCGCCGCGGAGGCCGTCGCGGGCAACATGGACGCCAGCGAGGCCAGCGTCGCCCAGGCGTCCGGCTTCCTCTACGAGGCGCTCTCCTCGGAGAACGACCCCGAGGTGCAGGAGGCGCTCCGCCCCGTCTACATCCAGTACCTGGAGGAGCACGGCACGGCGGCGCGGAGCGGAGGCGAGGAACCGGGAGGGAATCGGGCACAGGACTGACCCCCTCGACCGCCATGTCCGAAAACCGCCAGCACCGAAGCTCCTCCGTCGGTGAACATGGTGGTTGTGATGGACGACGAACAGCGCTACCGCGCGGTACACAGCAGGGACGCCCGCTTCGACGGTGTCTTCTACACCGCCGTGCGCACCACGGGCATCTACTGCCGCCCCAGTTGTCCGGCGGTGACCCCGCGCAGGGAGAACGTCCGCTTCTACCGGACCGCGGCCGCCGCGCAGGAGTCGGGGTTCCGCGCCTGTAAGCGGTGCCGCCCGGACACCGTGCCCGGGTCACCCGAATGGAACGTGCGCGCCGACGTGGTGGGCCGGGCCGTCCGGCTCATCCACGACGGCGCCGTCGACCGGGGCGGCGTGGGTGCGCTCGCCGACGCCCTCGGCTACAGCGAGCGCCAGCTGAACCGGCTGCTCAGCGCCGAGGTCGGAGCGGGGCCGCTGGCCCTGGCCCGGACCGAACGTGCGCACACCGCCCGTGTCCTCGTGGAGACCACGGACATGCCGATGGCGGACGCCGCCTTCGCGTCCGGGTTCGCGAGTGTGCGGCAGTTCAACGAGACCGTGCGCGCGGTGTTCGACCGCTCCCCGTCCCAGATGCGGGCCGCGGCGGGCCGGGGCGGCGGGCGTGCCGCCGCTCCGGGCTCGATCGCGCTGCGGCTGCCCTACCGGGGCCGGATCGACCTGGACGGGATGCTGTCCTTCCTCGGCGACCGGGCCGTCCCGGGGGTGGAGGAGTACTCCGGCGGCGTGTACCGGCGGACGCTGCGGCTGCCGCACGGGCCCGCCGTCGCCGAACTCTCCCCGGGTTCCGGGCACGTGCTGTGCCGACTGCGGCTGACCGAACCGCGCGACCTGTCCAGCGCCGTGCGCCGCTGCCGGAGCCTGCTGGACCTGGACGCCGACCCGCAGGCAGTCGGGGAGGTGCTCGGCCCGGACCCCGTACTGGGCCCGGTCCTGCGACGGCACCCGGGGGTGCGAGCCCCGGGGCACGTGGACCCGGCGGAGCTGGCGGTCCGGGCGGTCCTGGGCCAACAGGTCTCGGTCCGGGCCGCGCGTACGCTGGCGGGACGCCTGGTGGCCCGGTTCGGAGAGCGGCTTCGGACGCCGGACGGCGGGCTCACCCATACGTTCCCCACCCCCGGGGCCCTGGCCGCCGCCGACCCCTCCGACCTGTCCGTCCCCGTTGCGCGGGGCCGGGCCCTGGTGTCTGTGGCGGGGGCGATCGCCTCCGGCCGGGTGGTTCTGGGGCCGGGCTGCGACCGTGACGAGGCGGAGCGGCGTCTGGTGGAACTGCGCGGGATCGGTCCGTGGACCGCCGGGTACGTGCGGATGCGCGGCCTCGGGGACCCGGACGTGTTCCTGCCCACCGACCTCGGCGTACGCCGGGCCCTGGACCGGGCGGGCGCCGCGAGCCGCGAGACCAGGGCTTGGAGCCCGTGGCGTTCGTACGCCACCCACCTGCTCTGGGCCTCGCTCAACGAAGAACAGCACCGAGAGGAACCAGGATGAACACCGAACTTCCGCTGGATCTGCCCCAGGGGCCGGTCGCCCCGCCGAGGCGCACCGCGACACCGTTCCGCGAACCGCTGCCGGGGCCGACCCGCTACACCACGGTGGACTCCCCGCTGGGTGAGCTGCTGCTGCACGGCGACGGCGAGGCCCTGGGCGGCGTGCTGACCCCGCCCAGGGACGGTGTCGAACGGTCGGTCCCCCAGGACTGGGTGGCCGAGTCGAAACCGTTCACCGAGGCGGCCCGGCAGCTGGCCGCGTACTTCGCAGGGGAGCTCCGGGAGTTCGACCTCCCCCTCGCCCCGGCCGGAACCCCCTGGCAGCTTCGGGTGTGGCGGGCCCTGACCACCATCCCGTACGGGGAGACCGCCGGTTACGGCCAGCTCGCCGGGGAACTGGGCAAGCCGACGGCCTCCCGCGCGGTGGGCACGGCCAACGGCCGGAACCCGATCAGCGTCATCGTCCCCTGTCACCGGGTCATCGGCGCCAACGGAAGCCTGACGGGCTACGCGGGCGGGCTGGAGCGCAAGGAGTACCTGCTGACCCTGGAGCGAGCGGGCCGGGGCGGGTGAACCTCGAGTTACACCCCTTGTCGGGGAATGAGCACGTGCTTACTCTGCGGTAGCAACAATCAAAGGTTGTGCTCAGACCCCCGCTCCCCCAGGAGAAGCGTTGACACCTCCCGCCTCCCGACGTGCCTCGTTCCTGCCCTTCGCGGTGACCGCCGCGACGGCACTCCTCGTCTCGGCCACCGCCACCCCCGCTGCTGCCCAGACCCCGACACAGCCGCTCAGCGCCGCCGACAACGTGGAGGTCCTCGGTATCGACGAGGGCCTCCCGGCCGCCTTCGGCGCGGCCCCCGCCAAGGAGTCCCTGGCCGACTCCGTCATCGAGGACGTCCTCGGCCTGCGCGCCACCGAACTCTCCACCCTCGACGCCCAGGACCGCGACGTCCGGGTCGACATCAGGGAGGCCACCGACGGGGCGGCCTTCGGTGTCGCCATCGTCACCGCCCCCGAGGTCGAGGGCGAGGACCCCTACGCCTGGCTGTTCGCCGCCGAACTCGACGGCGCCGTCTGGTCCGTGGGTCTTGAGGGCACCGAGGAGTTCTCCGAGATCCTCGCCGACTCCTCACTCCTGGACACCGAGGAACGCGAAACCGTCGCCGCGTCCGCCGACCCCAACCGGATCTCCGCCATGGCCTACACCGGGGTCGGCCTGCCGTTCTCGATCGGCACGTCCATGGTGATGACCGGCGGTCCCCACGGTTTCAGCGGCGGTCCGCCGTACAGTTCCGTGGACTTCGCCGGCGGCAACGGCCAGGCCCGTGCGGCCCGGGGCGGCTACGCCTACTCCCTGTGTGACGGCTGGACCCGGGTCATCCACGACAACGGGTACTCCACGGACTACTACCACCTGGAGAACTACCAGTGGTTGCCGGGTAACAACGTCGGCACCGGCCACTACCTCGGGACCCAGGGCAACAGCGTCTGCGCCGGCGGTTCCAGCACCGGGGCCCACATCCACTTCGCCCTGCGCGGTTACACCGATCCGAACGCCGCGGGCTGGTACGTGGCGCTGAACGGCCTGACCCTGGGCGGCTGGACCTTCGTCGAGGGCGCGTCCTACGGGGGCTACGCCTACCGGAACGGTGTCGGCACCGTCTACCCGGGCGGCTGGATGTACAACTACGGCTTCTGAAGCTTTCCCCCTGGGGTGCCGCATTTCCCAGGCTTCCCCACCCCAGGGGGTTGCCGCGCTCGTCAGGCCCCCGCACCCCAGGGGGTTCAGGCCCCCACCACCCGCTGTTTGAAACCGCACCCGGGCGGGTCCCTGCACCCCCACCCCACCCCCACCCCCGCCACGGTGATCTTGCTACCAGAAGCAACCTCAGCGCCGACATCGCTTCTGGTAGCAAGATCACCGCAACAAGAACAGGGCCCACCCCGCCAGAAGAACACCCCCCGGGAGAACACCCCTCCGGGAAGCGCACCCCGGGAGAACACCCCCGGGAAGCGCACCCACCCCCAAGGATTCACATGTTCACAAACCAGGACACAAAAAAGAAGAAGGGGAGAGGCCGCCACAACAGCGACCCCTCCCCTCCTTCTCTTCAAGAAAAACCGTGG
>NZ_BMXJ01000006.1:546934-620970 GCF_014651695.1 Nocardiopsis terrae | reverse complement strand
CGTCGGGGCCAAAACAAACATGGCTTAAAGAAAATCAAACACGCGCTGTTGAGTTCTCAAGAAACAATCGCTTTTCCCGTACAAGCATCGAAACCGTGGTTTCTTTTGCTCTTCCGTGGAAGCTTTGTTGCGGTCCGGCCGCTGTGCGGCTTTCTCGCTGTGTTGTGTCTTTACTTTATCAGGTGTTCCGCGCCCCGCCAAACTGGCGGTTTGTGTCAGTGTTTCCACTAAACAACCTGTTCGGGGTAAAGCCCGTGTGCTTCGTTTGCCTTGGTGTTTCTGCCGTGTTGGCTTCCACCGGGCTTTTGAAGCGGCTCTCCGAAGTTTACATGTTCCGAGCACTGCTCGAACCACTCTGTTTCGGAAGAGGTGTCTGTGATCGCGGCCCGGTTCTGGGCTGGAACCTGAAGTGGCTCCGCCCGCCGTCCCGCAGCGACTCGTGCAACTATAGGCAAGGCGGGGGTGGACGTCAAGTCAGGACCCGGATCGGATGCCGTCTCGGCGACCCGGGCCTCAGTCACCCCTGTTCGGGCGGCTTCTCAAGGCCCTGACGTACGCGGTCCTCACACCCGGATCGCGCTGTTACGTCGGCTGTTTTCAGACAACAGCCATCTTGCCCGCATCATTCCAGGACCAAACCAGATCTTTGGCTCCGATACCCGCATCCGGGCACCGGCCCCCTCCGGGCGAGCCCCGAGCACACCAGGTCCTCTCACCGAACCCCGGGTACGGCGGGGGCCGGCCCCAGGAAGGGGCCGGCCCGTGTTTCCGGCCGATCAGGCCGGTGCACCCACCCGGTGCACTCGGCCACTCGACTCCTCCGCCGCTCGGCTGTTCAGTGCGCCTAACCCCGGAGAACGACGCCGCCGACGTTGCGCTTGCCCTTACGGAGCACGACGAAGCCGCCTCCGAGCACATCGTCGGGACCGATCCTGGCTTCGACGTCGGTCACCTTCACGTTGTTCACGTAGGCACCGCCCTCCTGGATGGCGCGGCGCGCCGCCGACTTGCTGGGGGCCAGGCCGCTCTGGGCGAACAGGTCCACGACGAGCAGGTCGCCGACCGGTCCGGAGACCTCGGCCTTGGGCACCTCGGCCAGGGCCGCCCCCAGGGTGGGCCCGTCCAGCTCGGACAGGTCGGCCCTGCCGAAGAGCGCCAGGCTGGCCTCCTTGACCTTGCGGGTCTCCTCCGCACCGTGCACCAGAGTGGTCAGCTGTTCGGCGAGGGTGCGCTGGGCGGCACGGGCCTGGGGGCGCTCCTGGGTCTGGCGCTCCAGGTCCTCGATCTCCTCGCGGGAGAGGAAGGTGAACACCTTGAGGTAGCGGATGACGTCGCGGTCGTCGGCGTTGAACCAGAACTGGTAGAAGGCGTACGGCGAGGTCAGTTCGGGGTCGAGCCAGACCGTGCCGGACTCGGTCTTGCCGAACTTGGTGCCGTCGGCCTTGGTGAGCAGGTTCGTGGTCAGTCCGTGCGCCTGCCCGTGCGGCTCGTTGCCCTCGATCCGGCGGACCAGGTCCAGACCCGCGGTGATGTTGCCCCACTGGTCGGAGCCGCCGGTCTGGAGCGTGCAGCCGTAACGCCGGTAGAGCTCGACGAAGTCGTAGGACTGCAGGAGCACGTAGCTGAACTCGGTGTAGCTCATCCCCTCGCCGTCGAGGCGGCTCCTGACCGTCTCGCGGGCCAGCATCTGGTTGATGCTGAAGTGCTTGCCGACGTCGCGGAGCAACTCGATCGCGTTGATCTCGCCCAGCCAGTCACCGTTGTTGGCCAGGACGGCGTCCGTGGGGCCGGCCGGTTCACCCTCGGGGGTGAAGCGCAGGAAGGCCGAGAGCTGCCCGGCCAGGTTCCCGACCCAGCCCCGCACCGTCTCCACCGAGTTCATCTGCCGCTCGGCGTTGGGCTTGGGGTCACCGATGAGTCCCGTGCCGCCGCCGACCAGGGCGATGGGGCGGTGCCCGGCCTGCTGGAAACGGGCCAGGGTGAGTGCCTGGGTGAGGTGGCCGACGTGCAGGCTTCCCGCCGTCGGGTCGAACCCGCAATAGAGGGTGATCGGACCATCGGCCAGCGCCTTGCGGAGTGCGTCAAGGTCGGTCGTCTGCGCGATCAGGCCGCGCCACTGGAGTTCGTCGATGATGTCGATCACTGTGTAGCTCTCTTGTTGTCTAGGCGGGCCCTTCGGCCCGATCTGCCTCGCAGTGTAGATCCTGTGCACCGCCGGGGCACCCGGTCATCCCTCACACGGCCACGCTATCGGTTGGACGTCGCCCCAGTTCACGCGGCCACCGGCAGCACAGGTGCCGGCACTGCCTCCGATACCGCCACCGACGCCGGACCGAACGCCCGGGGGCGGGGCCTTGACCGAATTAGCTAATGGCATTAGCTTTTTGGCTATACGCATGAGCCCATCGACTCGTGCCGCGGACCAGGGAGCACCCATGCACCACCTCCAGCGCCCCGAGGGGCGGATCGCCTACGACCTGTACGGAGCCGAGCACACCGGAACGACCGTGATCTGCGTTCCCGGCATGTTCGACCACCGGTCCTCCTTCCGGTTCGTGGGCGCCGCACTCGCCGCCGCGGGGCACAGCGTGGCCGTTATGGACCTACGCGGTCACGGGGACAGCGACACCGCCTTCGACGACCACACCGACCACGCGGCGGCGACCGACGCGATCGCCCTGGCCGAGGAGCTGGGCGGGGGTCCGACGGTGATGGTCGGCAACTCGTTGGGAGCCGGAGCGGTGACCATCGCCGCCTTCGAACGCCCGGACATGGTTGCGGGAATCACCCTGCTCGCCCCCTTCCTACGGCCGCCCAGGTCCACCCGGGCGACCAGGGCCCTGCAAAGGGTCCTCCTCACCCGCCCCTGGGCTCCCCGGGCACTGGCCCTCTTCTACGGCAGGCTCCACGCGGGGCGGACCCCGGAGGGGCACCGCGAACAGCTGGAGAGAATCCGCCGGATGCTGCGCCCCGCGGACCGCTACCGCGCGGTCCTGGCGACCGTCAACGGCCCGAAGCGGGCGGTGGAGTGGATCGAGGGCTCAGAACACCCGAACGCCGAGGCGGTCGTGGTCATGGGAGAGCGGGACCCCGACTGGAAGGACCCCCGAGCCGAGGCCCGGTGGGCGGCCTCCGTCGTCGGCGGCCGCCTCGTGATGGTGCCCGACTGCGGGCACTACCCGCAGTCGCAGCGCCCCGACGTCGTGGTGCCCGTCATCACCGAGCTCATCGAGAGGGTGAACGCCGGTGCCTAGGGCGGGTCTCACACCCGAACTGGTCACCGCCGAGGCCGCCGCGCTCAGCGACGAGGGAGGGTTCGATGCCCTCTCCCTGGCCGCGGTGGCCAAACGGCTCGGAGTCGCGACCCCGAGCCTGTACAAACACGTGGACAGCCTGGCCGGGCTGCGCCGGGAGGTGTCCCTCCTCGCCGTGGCCGAGCTGAGCGGCCGCCTCCAAGCCGCCGCGGTCGGAAAGTCCGGTGCCGAGGCCGTGCACGCGCTGTTCCGGGCCTACCGGAGGTACGCGCACGAACACCCCGGCGGCTACACCTCGATCCAACAGGCTCCCACCCCCTCGGACACCGAGGCGTACGCGGCCTTCGCCAGACCCGTCGAGGTGATCGCGGCGGTACTACGCGGGTTCGACATCCCCGAGGCACAGGTGGTCCACACGATCCGTGCGCTGCGCAGCTCTCTGCACGGGTTCGTCGACCTGGAGGCCCGGGGCGGGTTCGGGATGCCCGAGGACATCGACGAGAGCTACACGGCCCTGGTGGAGGGCTTCGTGCGCGCTTTGGAACGCCGGCCCGGACCGGACGGACGGGCCGAACGAGAGGTGGGGAACTGATGCCGACCGGACGCTCCGGGGTGGTGGCAGCCGCACCCTGCGCGACCCGCTCCCCCTGTTCGGCCCGGACCCGTGGGGGACGCTCGCGCTGACCGGCGGGGAATCGCCTCCGTTCCTGTTTCCTGCCGCTCCGGTGATGGGCCAAGCTTGAAGGGCCCGGACCGGACGACCCGCCCGTCGCGGGAAGCAAGACAGTGTTGGAGTTCCCTGATGGCCAAGAATCCCTTCTCCGAGAGCGGCAAACCCGTGTCCAAGCTGACCGCGATCGCCGGAACCGTGGTCGGCGCCCTGGTGATCGCCGCCTTCGCGCTGCAACAGCTCGGGGTGATCGACCTGGAGACCGACGACTCCGCCACCGCTCCCCAGGGCTCCTCCGGTACCGCGTCCTCCGATGTCGGACAGGCCAGAGAGCAGATGGAAGAGCTCCGGATCGAGGCCGAGGAGGACCCGCCCGGATACGACCGCGCGCTCTTCCCCCACTGGGACTCCGGTGTCGAGGACAACTGCACCACCCGCCAGGTGGTCCTGCTCCGCGACGGGGAGAACGTGGAGACCGACGACGACTGCCAACCGGTGTCGGGGTCCTGGTACAGCGAGTTCGACGGGGAGACCTTCACCGAAGCACAGGACCTCGACATCGACCACATGGTGGCCCTGAAGGAGGGGTGGCGGTCGGGCGCCCACGCGTGGTCGACCGAACAGCGGCAGAAGTTCGCCAACGACCTCGACTCGTCCCAGCTGTGGGCGGTGAGCGCGTCGAGCAACCGCTCCAAGGGCGACTCCGACCCGGCGGACTGGCTGCCCCCGCTGGAGTCCGCGCACTGCGACTACGTGGTCTCCTGGATCGAGGTCAAGCACGTGTGGGACCTGACCGTGGACCCGGACGAGGAGGCCGCGCTGCGCGAGGTCCTCGAAGGCTGCTGAGCCCCGCCCCGCCACCGCTCCGACTAGGCCGGGTTCTGTCGGCCGACGCCTCGGGCGGTGGCGAGCAGTTCCTCCTCCCCGAGCAGGCCGAAGGGGTCGCGGACCTCGACCGCGACCCCCTCGTCCGGGGACCAGAAGGCCTCGTTCCCGCCGTACAGGCCGGGCGTCCCGCTGTTGTCGAAGTCCTCGAGTTCCCAGGCCTCGGGGTCGCGCTCGTGGTAGCGGGCGAGGAAGGCGCGGACCGCCGAGAGGTCGGTGAGCTCCTCCCCGCGCAGGACCAGGACCTGGAGCAGTACCTGGAACCCGCCACCGTCCTTGGCCTGCTCCCAGGCCCGGGAGGTGAAGGAGACGCCCTCCCATTCGTAGGTGAAGTCCGCGGTCGAGGCCTCCGCCCCGATCCGAGCGGGCAGGTGCCCGATCGTGAATCCGTCCAAGGGTCCTCCTCGAGGGCCGACGGCGGGCGCAGCCGCCGTGAGAACGATCGCGAGCACGGTGGCGAGGGCCACCGGGGCCCACCTGGTCAGGGTCATGGTCACCTCCGCCGATGACCACGGGACCGTCCCGGACCACCGGTTCCTCCATGGTCGGCCGGGACGGCGGCCAGTACCAGGGTGTGCCCGGACCTGTGGATAACTCCGCTCCGACACACCCCGTACCGTTTCGGGCGCGGTTCAGTGCCCCCCGACGAAGCCGTCGTACAGGAACTCGGCGATGGCCAGGGCCGAGGTGGCCGCGGGCGAGGGGGCGTTGCGCACGCACACGACGCGTCCGCGGGTGTCGACGTGGAAGTCGTCCAGCAGGCCTCCGTCCCGGCCCAGGGCCTGGGCGCGCACCCCCGCGGGGGCCGGGCGCAGGTCCTCGGCGGTGAGCTCGGGGAGCAGGCGGCGGGCCTGGCCGGCGAACACCGCCCGGGAGGCCGACACCAGGGTCTCCCGGGCGCCCACGGCCCAGTGCCTGCGGGCGAGCCGCCAGAACCCGGGCCAGGCCAGGGTCTGCGCGAGTTCGCGGACCTGCAGGTCCCGGGCCCGGTAGCCCTCGCGTGCCGTGGCCAGGACGGCGTTGGGGCCGGCCATCACCTCGCCGTGGACGTGCCGGGTCAGGTGCACGCCCAGGAAGGGGTACCGGGGGTCGGGGACCGGGTAGAGGAGCCCGCGTACCAGGCCCCGGCGTTCGGGGACGAGCTCGTGGTAGTGGCCGCGGAAGGGAACGACCCTCGGGTCCGCGGATCCGCCGGCCATCCGGGCGAGCCGGTCGCTCTGCAGGCCGCCGCACAGGACCAGGCGGTCGAACCGGTGGATGACCCGTTCCGCCTTCGGGTCTCCGGTGAGGACCTCCGCACCGTCGTGGTCCTGTCGCAGGCCGATGACGGGGGTGTTGAGCAGGACCCGGCCGCCGGAGCGGCGTACGTCGTCGGCGAGCTGCTCGGCGACCGCGACGAAGTCCGTGATGGCGGTGGTGGGCGAGTGCAGGGCCGCGACGCCGGCCGCGTGGGGTTCGATCTCGCGGATCCCCTCGGGGCCCAGACGGGTGACACCGGGGACGCCGTTCTCCTCGGCCCTGCGCTCGATGTCGTCCAGGCGCTCCTCCTCTTCGGCGCCCACCGCGACGAGGAGCTTGCCCGCCTCCTCGTAGGGCAGGCCGTGCTCGGCGCAGTAGTCCCTGAGCAGACCGACGCCCCGGCGGCACAGGGTGGCCTTGAGGGATCCGGGCCGGTAGTAGAGCCCGGCGTGGACGACACCGCTGTTGTGGCCGCTCTGGTGCGCGGCGACCCGGTTCTCCTTCTCGATGACGGTGACCCGGGTGCCGGGACGGTGGCGGGTGATGTGGCGGGCCAGGGCCAGCCCGACGATTCCCGCTCCGACGATGCCGATGTGTTCGGTGCTGCGCATGGGCGCACGCTAGCAACAGCCGGACGCGGCCGCCCGCGGGAGGTCCGGTTCGGGGCTCGGACGGACCCGGGGGGGTTCTCACAGGGAGCGCAGCCCGACCAGGACGGCGTGCAGGATGTCCTCCCTGCCCAGGGGGCGTGAGGGGCCGCAGCGCTGGAGGGAGCCGTCGGAGACCATCTCGGCGACCATCGCGCGGACCTGGCCGGTGGGGAGGCCGACCGCCGCGGCCAGTTCGGCCACGGTCCGGGCCCTCAACGCGTGGTTGAGGATGGTCTCCCGTTCGGGGCGCAGCCATTCGTGGCGTCCGGGGGTGCGGGCCGCCATGACCAGGGTGAGCAGATCGAGGTCGGCGGACGTGGCGGGGGACGGTCCGGAGCGTTCCGCGGCCCCGGCGTCAACGGCGTAGGGGCGCAGGAACCGCTCGGTCTGCGCGTCCTCCCCCCGACCGGCGGGTCTGGGCTCGTACCCCTCGGGGCGGCTGTCCGTGCCGCGGTCCGTCAGGCGACGGGCGTGGCGGCCCTCAACGCTCACTGGGCCCTCCTCTTGGCGGTGTCGGGAAGGATGAGGTGTTCGGTGAGGGCGGGTTGTGGGGTCCCTGGCTGCCGGAGTGCCCGAACGGCCCCTGTGGGCCGGGGACGCCGTTCCGGTGGCGGGGCCCGGAGTGCCCCTGCTCCCCCGGGTTCCCGAACGGGCCCTGCGGGCCCGAGGGGCCGACCTGGTTCCAGGGCCCGGGGAGGCCGTTGGTCCCCTGCGTTCCGGAGGGCACCCGGGGTCCGGAACCCGGGAACGGCCCCTGGGGGGCCGGAGGGGGCACCCGCCCCTGCGGCCCCGAACCGCCCAGGGCGCCGGGGAAGGCGGGGGCGCCCACGGGGGCGCTGGTGACCGTGAGCGGAGCGTCCGCGGGCTCCAGGAGGCTGTCCGGGATCAGGGCGGTGGCCAGGGTTCCTCCGTAGGGCGAGGGGTTGAGCCACACACGGACACCGTGCCGTTCGGCGAGGCGGGCAACGACGAACAGCCCCAGCCGGGGGTCGTCGGGAAGTGCCATGACGTCGAACTCCGGCGGCCGGGTGAGCGTGCGCTCGGCGGCCGCGTACCCCTGTTCGGACATGCCCAGGCCGCGGTCCTCGATCTCCACGACCAGTCCGCCACCGACGGGGCTGCACCTGACGTCGACGGGGGTGCCCGCGGGAGAGAACTGGGTGGCGTTCTCCACCAGTTCCGCGAGGAGGTGGACGATGTCCGCCACGACCTGTCCGTGCATGAGCACCCGGGGGGCGGACATCAGCCGGACCCGGTCGAAGTCCTCGGTCTCGGCGATGGCCGCGCGCAGCACGTCCACCAGGGGCCGCGGCTGACGCCAGCGGCGGGCCGACTGGCCGCCGCCGAGGATGATGAGGTTGTCGGCGTAGCGGCGGGCCCTGGTGGCCAGGTGGTCCAGGCGGAAGAGCTGGCGCAGTGCCTCGGGGTCCTGCTCGTTGTACTCGATCTCGTCGAGCAGCCTCAGTTGGCGCTGGACCAGGGTCTGGTTCCGGAAGGCGATCCCGAGGAAGGCGCGGTTGGCGCCGCGTCGGATCTCGGCCTGCCGGACCGCGGCCTCCACCGCGGTGATCTGGGCGCTGTCGAACGCCTCGGCGACCTGTCCGATCTCGTCGTCGCCCTCCTCGTCCAGGGGCGGGAGCTCGTCCACGACGTCGACCTTGCTTCCCCGTTGGGCGCGGTCGATGATGTCGGGCAGGTCGGCGTCCCGGTCCAGGATCTGTTCGCGCAGGCAGGCGAGGCGTTCGGTGAGACGGCGCGAGGACCGGCTCACCAGGGCGATGGCGGCCACCCCGCCGAGCAGGGTGACGGCAGCCGCGGCCACCCCGAGGGCGGCCCTGAGGAGTGCGGCGCTCCACGCCAGGTCCACGGTGCGTTCGGTCTGGGCCCGGGCGAGGTCACCCAGGGCGAGGGCGGCGGCGGGCGAGGAGCCGTCCCACTCCTCCGCCTCGACATCGATGTCCGAGTTCCATTCCGCGAGGGGTTCCCGGCCGGGGACCGTCTCGTCGGACTCGGCCACCGGGGGCCGGGTGACGACCCTTCGGCTGAGCCCTTCGGCGGTCGTCCAGGCCTCCTCCTCCAGCAGTGCCTCGTGTCGGGCCCTGACACTCGGGTGCATCGCGTGGGTGACGGCGCCCAGGGTGGCGCGGTAGGAAGCGGTGAGGAAGGTGAAGTGCGCCGTCTCCTCGTAGGTCATGCGCCCCGCGGGGATGACCCCGGCGAGCAGGGCGTCCGCGGCCGCGTAGTCCTCCCGTGCGGCGAGGAGCTCCCTGGTGAGGACGGCGTCGGTGAGGTTCTCTCCGCCCTCGGTGGTGTGCAGCAGGGACGTGGCGGTGTCGGTGAGGGAGTCGAGGAGGCCCCCGTAGCGGAAGAGGGCCTCCTCACGGTTGGCCGAGCCGTCGTCAACGGCCGCTCTCAGGGCGGCGAGTTCGTCCGGGCTCCCGGTCACCGCGGCGGCGTTGCGGTTCACCTCGTCGTCCCGGCCGCCGCGCAGCCGCTCGGCCAGGGTCACGGCCTCCCCGAGGGCTCCGTCCGTACTCTCCCGTTGTTCGTCCAGGTCGTCCTGGAGGTTCGAGGTGTCACCGCTGTCCCGGATTCCCAGATGGACCATGGACAGTCGGCGTTCGGCACGGAGCTCGGTCGCCGCCCGGGAGAGGGTCTGCGTGCCCTCCTTGGCCTGGCTGACGGCGCTCATGAGCTGTGCCGCCTGGATCGTGCCGAGTGTGGCGACGATGAGCCAGAGCGCGAGAAAGCACAGGCTCGGGATCAGCACGATGCGGGTGAGCTGCCCGCGGATCGTCCGGGTGGACGCGTGAGTTCTGCGCATGGCCCCCTCCAGCCCGTGCGGGTGCCGAGGCGTCCTGGACAGGTGCCGCGGCGGCTTTCGGTCCTGCCGAGGCTATCGAAAAACCATTGCCGTACGTTGTCAAACAATCACGACTAGTTATCCTTCTTTGCGGAAGCGTCCACCTCCGCCCGTGTTAAGGCCTGTCGCAACCGGACTGAAAGAGCAGGTCACACCAATCAACGCAACAGGGCCGCCCGGAGGTCCGGGCGGCCCTGTGCAACAGGATCCTGGCGGGGCGTGTCGCGGAATCAGGACTCCGGACGGTGTCGGGAGCCCACCGGCGCGGGAAGCTCCTCCGCGGTCGGAGGCTGTTCCACGCCGAGCGAGTTCAGCACCTCGGCGTAGCGCAGCGCGGCGATCTTGCCCAGGAGGCTGTCCGCGCCCAGGGGTGTGCCCGCCCGGGCCCCGAAGCGGTCGGCGAGATCGGCGAGTTGGTCCGCGGGGATCTCCGGCCCCAGCGCGCTGGGCGCGATGACCGGGCGCTGGCAACCGCCCTGGCGGAGCTGGGAGACGACCTGCTCGATCGCGGCCTCGTTCTCCAGGTCGGCGGGAAGCACGGTCAGACCGAGCCGGGCCGCGAGCAGGACCGCGGTCACGCCCGCGGCGCCCACAGCGCCCTCTCCGCCGACGGCACCGACGACGACGCCGTCGGCCATGGTGGTGTTCCGGGCCGTCACACTGATCAGGCGCATGCGGTCGGCCCGTACGAACCCGGCCTCGGCCAGACGCAGGTGCAGCACCTCGGCGAGCATGGGGTGCGGACCCAGCCCCTCGGTGACGCGGACGTCGGCACCGGCCTCGGCCACAGCGGTCTCGACAGCGGCGCTGGTCCCCGCGTGCGGGGCCGTGACCAGCGGGACCACGACGCCGGCGAGGGGACGGTCGCCGGATTTCTCCAGCCCGCCCAGGGCCTCGTCGAGGCTGTGCTCACGGCCCTCGGTGTGTCCGAACCTGATGGTGACCTCGGGGCGGTAGGCCCGGACGAGATCGGCCATTCGGGCACCGATCAACTCACCGTCGGCGTCCCTGGCCTGTTCAGCCGTGCCCGGGACCGCCATGATCAGGGCGGGGGTACCGAACCAGTTGTCGAAGGACAGCGGGTTGCGGTGGCGTCCGGAACGCCGCTTGGGCAGTTCGCGTGGGGGAAGTCGGTCAGAGTTTCGCATACCAGGATTCAGACGAGAGGTGGATGGGCGCACCGCCGAAGCGGTGGTCACTGCCGCGACATTGTAGCGTTCAACACCACATTGACGGGCGTATCTCCTGAACGTATACCGGACCGACACGGCACTGGGGGTCGGGGGCACCCGGTCAGCCGCTCAGGGCCGGGCTGCGACTGTGGATGACGTGGGTGACCAGTCGGACGAGGACCTCCTTTGCGGATTCGCGTTCACGTGCGTCCGCCATCAGCACCGGGACCTCGGCCGGCACGTCGAGGGCCTCGCGCACCTCCTCCGCCTCGTAGGGGGTGGACCCCTCGAAGCGGTTGACCGCGACGACGAACGGGACCCCGCGCCGTTCGAAGTAGTCCACCGCGTGGAAACAGGTGTCCAGGCGCCGGGTGTCGGCCAGGACCACGGCACCCAGGGCGCCCTCCGCCAACTCGTCCCACATGAACCAGAAGCGGTCCTGCCCGGGCGTGCCGAACAGGTACAGCACGATGTCGTCGTTGATGGTGATGCGGCCGAAGTCCAGGGCGACCGTGGTGGTGGTCTTGTTCTCCACTCCCCCCAGGTCGTCCACCCCCTGGCTCGCCTCGGTCATCACCTCCTCCGTACTCAACGGGGTGATCTCGCTGACGGAGGCCACCATGGTGGTCTTCCCCGCGCCGAACCCCCCGGCAACGATGATTTTGACGGCCTGCGGGATCGCCTCCTGCGTGCCCGGCCGGATCTCAGAGTCTGCGGATGCCATCGAGTACCGCCTGAAGTACTTTCTTCTCGGGAAGCTGGGCCACGGGCATCGCTGCCCGGGTGCGGACGTCGCCCTCGGCCACGAGGTCGCCGATGAGCACCTTGACCACCGTCAGGGGCACATCGAGGCGCGCGGAGATCTCCGCGACCGATATGGGTCTGCGACACAGCGTCAGGATCGCCTGGAGTTCGGGGTCCCGGGGGCGGTCCGCGCGGTCGCGGGCGGCCACCACGATCGTGATCAGGTCCAGCCCGCGCCCCCCTGCACCCGGCCGGGTCCGCCCCTTGGTCATGGTGTAGGGCCGCACCAGCGGTCCTGCGGGCGCATCGCCCGGGGTGACCCCGTTGGAGGGGCCCTCGGAGGTCGGGTGCCCCCGGCCCCGGTGCCAGACCGGGGGCTGCCCGCGGGAGGGGTCGGGCCCCTCCTCGCTCCGCACCGCCGGGGCCGCGCCCGACAGCGGCGACCCGCGCTGTTCACCGAAGATACTCACGATCCTCCGCCTCCCATGGCCGTGAGCTGGCCCGGGCGCCTGGGTGCCGCGGTCAGGAACTGGCCGACCCGTTTGACCCTCAGGTTCATCTCGTAGGCGACCAGACCCACGTCCGCGTCCTCCGTCGCCAGGACTGCCAGACAGGCCCCCGCTCCCGCCGCGGTGACGAACAGGTACGAGTGCTCCATCTCCACCACGGTCTGGCGGACGTCCCCGCCGCCGAAGTGCCGTCCCGTCCCCCGGGCCAGGCTCTGGAACGCCGAGGCCAGCGCGGACAGGTGCTCGGCGTCCTCCGAGACCAACCCCCGGGAGCGTCCGAGCAACAGGCCGTCGGCCGACAGCACGATCGCGTGGCTGGCCCCGACGACGCGGTCGACCAGGTCGTC
Organism: Nocardiopsis terrae; assembly: GCF_014651695.1. Lineage (GTDB taxonomy): Bacteria > Actinomycetota > Actinomycetes > Streptosporangiales > Streptosporangiaceae > Nocardiopsis > Nocardiopsis terrae. The sequence goes on along the minus strand of NZ_BMXJ01000006.1, from coordinate 608,637 downwards.
CAGGAGCCAGTCCAGGTTGTCCGCCGCCTTGCTCTTGCCCACCATCTCAGTCGCTCTCTCCCGTATGGTCGCCGGTGCCTGCACCGACCTGGTCATCACTGCTGTGCCCGGGCCCGGTCGGACCGCTCTCCTCGGTCCGTCCCCGCCGGGTCCCCGCACTGAAGGCGTCCATCATCCGGCGCGCCTGTTCGGGGCTCCGGTGGGACGCCGGTTCCGGTTCGCGCGCGGCCTCCCCGTGGGCGGACCCGCCGCGAAGCTGGGGGGCGAGGCTGGTCTGCCTCCTGCGTCTGGGCAGCCCGGCCCTGCCCGGTCCGGCGCCGACCCTGACGTCGTCGGTCCCCCGTTTGGGCAGTGGCGCCGGCGCCTCCTCCGGGAGCAGCTCCTCGGCTTCGGAGTCCAGATCCGGCACCTGGCGGAGCACCGGGGTGCCCGGGACGCGCTCGCGCGGTCCGCCCTCGGGACCGCCGTGTTCGGGGACCGACCTCAGCAAGGGCCGCGCGGTCCTCGCCTCGGCGGCCAGAAGGTCCGCGGACTCCCGGGGACCGGCTGCTTCCGGGGAGTCGGGACCGCCCGCTCCGGAGCGGGCGAGCGCCGCGACCCGGGGCCGTTCCGAAGGAGGACCGCTGATGGCGGCCACCAGGGTTCCGGGAAGGAGCACCACGGCCCGGGTGCCCCCGTACGGGGAGGGGCGCAGCTGCACTCCGATGTCGTGCTTGCGGGCCAGCCTGGCCACCACGAACAGGCCGAGACGGCCGTCGGTACCAGGAGTCATGACGTCGAACTCGGGCGCCTCGGACAGTGTGGTGTTGGCTTCGGCGAGATCGTGCTCGGTCATCCCCAGGCCGCGGTCCTCGATCTCGACCACCACCCCCTTGGGGACGTTCTCGGCGGCGATGGTGACGTCGGTGTGGGGCGGCGAGTAGGCGGTCGCGTTCTCGACCAGCTCGGCGAGGAGGTGGATGACGTCGGCCACGACCGCCCCCGCCAGTGCCAGGTCCGGAACGGAGACGAGTTCGACCCGGGCGTACTCGTCGGTCTCGGAGATGGCGCCCCGCAGGATGTCGACGAGCGGGACGGGGTGGCGCCAGCGCCGACCGGGCTGGGCCCCGCCCAGGATGATGAGGTTCTCCGCGTGGCGGCGCCCCCGGGTCGCCAGGTGGTCGAGCTGGAAGAGGCTCTCCAGCAGGTCCGGGTCCTCCTCCTCGCGCTCGACCCTGTCCAGGAGCTGGAGCTGGCGCTGCACGAGGGACTGGTTGCGGTGCGCGATCCCCAGGAAGACCCGGCTGACCCCGGCCCGGATGTCGGCCTGTTTGACCGCCGCGCCGACCGCGGTGCGCTGCGCTGTGTTGAAGGCGTCGGCGACCTGGCCGACCTCGTCGGTGCCGTGGTCGAGCTGTTTCATCTCGGTGTCCAGGTCGACGCTCTCCCCCGCCTCCAGGCGGCGCACGATCCGCGGCAGGTCGTTGCGGGCGATGCCCAGCGTCTCGGCCCTGAGCCTGGCGAGCCGGTAGGTGAGGCGACTGGCCGAACGGGCGGCGACCCCGTAGGCGACGGTGCCGGCGAACACGGAGGTGATCCCTCCCCCGACCGCCAGGGTGAACATCCAGGAGCTGGCCGCCTCGGTGAGGTCCACGACGGCGGCCGTCTGGTCCGCGGCGGCCTCGGCCAGCCCTGCGGTGACCTCGTCCGCCGCGTCGCGCCAGCCGTCGAGTCCGGCCGGCGGCGCCGGACTCCGGGTCTGCTCTCCGGTGAGGGGGTCGATGTTGACCGGTGCCTCGTGGTGGGTGACGGTGTCGGCGATCCCCAGGGCCTCCCGCCAGGCGTCGCCCTCGGTGAGCGGGTCCGCGGCGGGGGGTTCGCCGGTCTGCGGTGCCGTCCCGCCGGCGGCCGTCGGCGTCTGCCCGTCCGCCGGGCTCCACGAGGCGAGTCGGCGGCGCGCCTCTCCGGTCAGGGAGGCGATGTCGGACTGCTCGGCCCTGGTGAGGCGGCGCTCGGACAGGACGGCGGTGACGAGGGCGTCGGCGTGGCCGAAGCTCTCCTGGGCCCACAGCAGGTTGCCGGCCGCGGAGGCCGCGTCCGAGGCCGGCCCGTCGTCCAAACCCTGGACGGTGTCCGAGTAGAGGCGAATGCCCTCGTGGATCGCGCCGGTGTAGGTGTCCAGGACGGTCTCGGTCCGGCCGGGCTCGGTGAGGTTGTCCGTGCGCAGGTCCTCCACGTCCTCGAGGGAGCCGAAGAACGCCCGGCTGAGGGGAGCGGGCTCGTCGCCGTCCCCGTCGAGGGCCCCGCGGGCCTCCCTGACCCGGGTGAGCGCCCCGTCGGTCTCCGCCGCCGCCTCGACGAGGGCCTGGCGGGTGGCGTCGCCCGGTTCGGCGAGGAACTCGACGCTCAGGCGGCGCTCGGCCTGGAGCGCGGTGAGCGCCCCGGCGAGCTCGGTGCCGGCCCTGCCGTCGACGACCGACGAGCGCAGGGACACGGCTTGGGCGAGAGTGGCCGCGCTGAGCACGACGAACAGCGCGAGGAAGGTGATGCTGGGGATCAGCACGATCCGGTTGAGCTGCGTCCTGATCCCGCGTCCCGCGCCCCCTGACTGACCCACTGCGCTCCTCCCACGGACTCGGCGCGGGCACCGGAGGCCACGCTTGGTGCGTGCCGGTTCCCGCGCGGGTCGTCACGGTACGCGCAAAGGGGAACACGTGTGGTGCCCGCAGGCTTTGGACGCTACCGCACTCCCCCGCCTCGTGAAGGGGGAATTCCACATTCCCCGTCGAACGGGTGCGTGTCCGGTGGCCGGGGCGCCGGGGGTGTCCGCCGAACGCACGGGGGCGCGCGCCCCTGGGAGGACACGCGCCCCGGCCCCGCCCCGGTCCGGGCGCCCCGGTCGTGCGGGCTCCCGGGCTCCGGGCGGGCTGGTGCTGGGCTCGTCTGGCTTATCCGGTGAAGGCCCTGCGGTGTTCGGCGGCTTCGGAGCGGAGGCGGTCGAGCTGCTCGGCGACCCGGACGGGGGCGGTGCCGCCCCTGCCCGCGCGGGAGGCCAGGGAGCCCGCCACGGCCAGGACCTCGCGGACGCCCGGGGTGAGGTGCGCGGAGATCCGCGCGAAGTCGGCGTCGGTGAGGTCGGGCAGGTCGATGCCGCGCTCCTCGCACACGCGTACGCAGCTGCCGGCGATCTCGTGGGCCTCACGGAAGGGAACCCGCTCGCGGACCAGCCACTCGGCGATGTCGGTGGCCAGGGAGAAGCCCTGCGGGGCCAGCTCGGCCATCCGGTCGGTGTGGAAGGTCAGGGTGGCGACCATACCGGTCATGGCGGGCAGCAGCAGGTGCAGGCTGTCCACGGCGTCGAAGACCGGTTCCTTGTCCTCCTGGAGGTCCCGGTTGTAGGCCAGCGGGAGCCCCTTGAGGGTGGTGAGCAGGCCGGTGAGGTCACCGATCAGGCGGCCCGACTTGCCCCGGGCGAGCTCGGCGACGTCGGGGTTCTTCTTCTGCGGCATGATCGAGGAGCCGGTGGAGAAGGCGTCGTCGAGGGTGATGAAGGAGAACTCCTTCGTGGCCCACAGGATGACCTCCTCCGACAGGCGGGACAGGTCCACACCGATCATGGCGGTCACGAAGGCGAACTCGGCGACCACGTCGCGGGCGGCGGTGCCGTCGATGGAGTTCTCGGAGGAGGCCGGGAAACCGAGCTCCGCGGCGACCGCCTCCGGGTCCAGCCCCAGGGAGGAGCCGGCCAGGGCGCCGGATCCGTAGGGGGAGACCGCGGCGCGGCGGTCCCAGTCGCGGAGCCGCTCGACGTCGCGGAGCAGCGGCCAGGCGTGTGCCATCAGCTGGTGGGCGAGCAGGACCGGCTGGGCGTGCTGGAGGTGGGTGCGGCCCGGCATGGCGGCGTCGGGGTGGGCGCCCGCCTGGTCGGCGAGGGCCTGTACGAGGTCGAGAAGCCGGTCGGCGACGGACCGGGCCTCCTCACGCAGGTACATGCGGACCAGGGTGGCGATCTGGTCGTTGCGGGAGCGCCCGGCGCGCAGCCGTCCGCCGAGTTCGGGGCCGACCCGTTCGATGAACCCGCGCTCCAACGCGGTGTGCACGTCCTCGTCCTCCAGCACGGGGGTGAAGTCCCCCGAGGCCACGTCGGCCTCCAACCGGTCCAGGCCGGCGATCATGCGGTCGAGTTCGTCCCCGGTGAGCAGTCCGGCGCGGTGCAGGGCGCGGGCGTGGGCCCGCGATCCGGCGATGTCGTGGCGGGCGAGGCGCCAGTCGAAGTGGGTGCTCAGCGAGAGGCGGGCCAGGGCCTGGTCCGGTCCTCCCTCGAAGCGGCCGCCCCACAGGCGCAGGGCCTCGGGCTGGTCGGCCATCGTGGTCTCCTTCGTGGAAAGTTCGGGTGGTGCGGTACGGCGCGCCGGCCGTCAGGGGCTGCGGTCGGCCAGCCGCAGGAGTGCCGTGGCCAGGTCCTCGCCGCCTCGGGGGTCGCGGGAGATCACCAGGATGGTGTCGTCCCCTGCGATGGTGCCCAGGATGGCGTGGAAGTCGGTGTGGTCGATGGCCGAGGCCAGGTACTGCGCCGCCCCCGGAGGGGTGCGGACGATGACCATGTTGGCGGAGGCCTCCGCCGAGACGAGCAGGTCCTCGGCCAGCCGGGTGAGGCGGGCGCCGGAGACCTGTTCGAGGCTGAGGGTGTCCGGGCGGGTGCGCTGGAGGCGCTCCCCGCCCTCTCCCGGCAACACGTAGGCGAGGTGGCCGTCCGCGGTGCGGAGTTTGACCGCGCCCAGCTCGTCCAGATCCCTGGAGAGCGTGGCCTGGGTGACCTGGACCCCGGCCTCGGAGAGGCGTTTGGCCAGTTCTCCCTGGGACCGGACGTCCTCGCGGGTGAGGACGTCCGTGATGCGGGCGTGCCGGGCGGCCTTGGTCATCGGGGCCGTGGCGCTGTTGTCGTTGGTCATCGCGGTCCGGGGTCGCGTACGTCGCTGCTTTCGAGGAGGAAGGCGAGCAGGGCCTTCTGGGCGTGGCGGCGGTTCTCGGCCTCGTCCCAGACCACGCTCCGGGGGCCGTCGACGACCCCCGCGGTGATCTCCTTGCCGCGGTAGGCGGGTAGGCAGTGCAGCACGACCGCCTCGGGGTCGGCGGCGGCCATGAGCGCCTCGTCGATGGCGTACGGGCGGAAGGGGGCCTCGCGGTCCTGCTTCTCGTCCTCCTGCCCCATGGAGACCCAGGTGTCGGTGGCCACGACGTCGGCGTCTCCGGCGGCCTCGCGGGGGTCGGTGGTGACGGTGACCGATCCGCCGGTGCTCCGGGCGATCTCGGCCGCCCGGGCGAGGACGACGGGGTCGGGGTGGTGGCTCTCCGGTGCGCCGATCCGCACGTGCATCCCGGCGGTGGCGCAGCCGAGCAGGTAGGAGTGGGACATGTTGTTGGCGCCGTCGCCCAGGTAGGCGAGGGCGAGGCCGGTCAGGGAGCCCTTGTGCTCGCGGACCGTCTGGAGGTCCGCGAGGATCTGGCACGGGTGGAACTCGTCGGTGAGAGCGTTGACCACCGGGACGTTGATGTGCCGGGCGAGGTGCTCGATGCCGGTCTGGGCGAAGGTGCGCCAGACGACGGCTGCGACCTGGCGCTCCAGGACCCTGGCGGTGTCCTCCAGGGGTTCGCCCCTGCCCATCTGGGTGCTGGTGGAGTCCAGGACCAGCGGGTTGCCGCCCAGGTCGGCCACGCCCACGGAGAACGACAGGCGGGTCCGGGTGGAGGGCTTGTCGAAGAGGAGGGCGACCGTGCGCGGTCCGGCCAGCGGCCGGTGCGCGAAGCGTTCCTTCTTCATCTCGTCGGCCAGGTCGAGGACGTGGGCCTGCTCCTGGGGTGTGAGGTCGTCGTCACGCAGGAAGTGCCGGGTCATGAGTGGTTCTCCTTCGTCGCGGCGGCCTCGGCCGCGTCCAGGACGGTCGGCAGGGCCTCGATGAACACACCGATCTGCTCGGGCGTGATGACCAGGGGCGGGGCCAGGCGGACCACGTCCGGGGCGACGGCGTTGACGAGGAACCCGCGGACGGCGGCCTGTTCCTGGACGTGCGCGGCGTGCGGCCCGGTGAGCCGGAGGGCACGCCAGAGTCCGCTGCCGCGCTGCCCGGCGAGGAGGGGGTGGTCGATGCCGTCGATCTGTTCGGCGAGCAGGTCCCCCATCACCTCTGTGTGGGCGAGCAGGCCCTCGCTCTCGATGGTGTCGATGACGGCGAGGGCGGCGGCGCAGGCCACGGGGTTCCCGCCGAAGGTCGACCCGTGGTCGCCCTTGTCGAAGGCGTCGGCGAACCGGCCGAAGCCGACGCAGGCTCCGATCGGCAGTCCGCCGCCCAGGCCCTTGGCGAGGGTGAGGACGTCGGGGCGGATCCCCTCCGCCTGGTGGGCGAACCACTGGCCGGTGCGGCCGATGCCGCTCTGGATCTCGTCCAGGACGAAGGCGGCGCCGGTCCGGTCGCACAGGGCGCGGACCCCGGCGAGGTAGCCCTCGGGTGCGGGGACGACCCCGGCCTCGCCCTGGGTCGGTTCGACGAACACCGCGACGCAGTTGTCGTCGACCGCCTCGGTGAGGGCGTCGAGGTCGCCGTGGGGCACGAAGCGCACGTCCATGCCGAACGGGCCGAAGGGTTCGCGGATGGAGTCCTTGCCGGTCAGGGCGAGGGCCCCGGCGGAGCGGCCGTGGAAGCCCTTGTCCGCGGCGACGAAGTAGTGGCGGCCGGGCCCGGCGGCGCGCTTGGCCAGTTTGAGTGCGGCCTCGTTGGCCTCGGTGCCGGAGTTGGCGAAGAAGACCTTGGCGTCGCCGCCCACCAGTTCCACGAGGCGCTCGGCCAGCTCGACCTCGCGTTCGTGCACGAAGAGGTTGCTGGTGTGGGCGAGCGTGGCCGCCTGGTGGGCGACAGCCTTGACCAGGGCGGGGTGCCCGTGCCCGAGGCTGGAGACGGCGATGCCCGCGATGAGGTCGAGGTACTGGCGGCCGTCGGCGTCGTAGACCTCGCAGCCCCGTCCGAGGCTGAGGGCGATGGGCGGGACACCGTAGTTGGGCATGAGTGAGGCGGCGAAGCGCTCCCTCAGTTCGCTGCTGGTCATCGGGAGCCTCCTGTTTGTGCTGCGGTGCTGGTGTGTGCGGGGCGCCAGGGGCGCGGGTAGTGGCCGTTCCCGGCGAGGAGTTCGGCCTCCAGTTCCTCGTCGGCGACCATGGTGCCCACGCCCTGGTCGGTGAAGACCTCGAGGAGCAGGGAGTGCGGGACGCGGCCGTCGATGATGTGGGACTGGGGGACCCCGCCCTCGACCGCGGTCAGGCAGGCTTCCATCTTGGGGAGCATGCCCGCGGACAGGGAGGGCAGGAGGGCGCGCAGCTCGTCCACGTTCAGGCGGCTGATGAGTTCGGTGTTGGCCGGGTAGTCGGCGAACAGGCCCTCGACGTCGGTGAGCATGATGAGTTTGCTCGCGCCCAGGGCGACCGCGAGCGCGGACGCGGCGGTGTCGGCGTTGATGTTGTAGACGCCGCCGTCGTCGGCGCGGGCGACGCTGGAGATGACCGGGATGCGGCCGTCGGCGATGAGCGCGGAGACCGCGCCCGGGTTGACCCCGCTGACCTCACCGACCCGTCCGATGTCGACGGTCTCGCCGTCCACCTCCACGCGCTTGCGTTCGGCGTGGAGGAGGTTGGCGTCCTCGCCGGACATGCCGACCGCGAAGGGGCCGTGCTGGTTGACCAGTCCCACGATCTCGCGGTTGACCTGGCCGGTGAGGACCATCCGGACGATGTCCATGGCTTCGTCGGTGGTCACCCGCAGGCCGGCGGTGAAGGTCGACTCCACTCCGGAGCGGTCCAGCATGGCGCTGATCTGCGGTCCGCCGCCGTGGACGACGACGGGGCGCAGGCCGGCGTAGTGGAGGAAGACGATCGACTCCGCGAAGCGGACCCGCAGCTCCTCGCTGATCATGGCGTTGCCGCCGTACTTGACGACGACCGTGCGGCCGTGGAAGCGGGAGAGCCAGGGCAGCGCCTCGATGAGGTTGGCCGCCTTGCCCATGGCCTGGGCCTGGTCCTGGGTGGGGTCGTCGGGGAGACGGGAGTTCATGAAGTTGCCTGCTTGTCCTCGGGTGGCCTCTGGTCTTCGGGGGCGGGGGCGTCGTCCGGTTCGGGGGTGTCCGCCTCCAGCTGGGCGGCGAGTTCCTCGCACACCCGGGTGAGCAGGTCGGCGACGGCCTCCTCGTCCGGGGCGGTCCCCTCCCCCCGGGCGTCCTGGGCCGCGCCGCTGGCCATGAGCAGGACGGTGTCGTTGGTACCGGTCAGCGGAGCGAAGGTCCTGGCGGCCGCGTCCGCGACCAGGCGCTGGCACTGTTCGCTGCTCAGGGCGGCGTCGGTGGTCAGGACGCACAGGAGCGCCCCGAGGGAGGCGTCCGGCCCCTTGGCCATGCCGCCGACGGTGACGTCCTCGCCGCGCAGGAAGGCGAACTTGGCGACGGTGTCCCCGGTCCGGATGGCGTCGGCGGCGGGGAGCCCGCCGCCCCGGCCCGCCTCGGCGAGCGCGGCGCTCACTCCGGTGTTCAGTGCGTCCGTCGGCAGGTTCGCGCCGACGGGGCCGGCGGAGCACAGCACGATCTCGGCCGCGGAGTCGGACAGCAGGTCGGCCGCGTGCTCGGCCTCGGCGTGGGCCGCCTGGAAGCCGAGTGGTCCGGTGCCCGCGTTGGCGCAGCCGGAGTTGAGGACGGCCGCGCGTACGCGTCCGCCCGAGACGACCTGTTGGGACCACAGGACCGGTGCGGCCCGGTCGGGGTGGTCGGTGAAGACCGCTCCGGCCGTGCGGAGGGGGCCGTCGTTGACGACGACGGCGACGTCTCGGGCGCGATCGGCCCTGATCCCGGCGGTCACGCCCGCGGCGCGGAACCCTTGTGGTGCGGTGACACTCACGTCGGAGCCTCTCCCCTGTCAGCTTTCTCTAGGGCGCGACCGCGGCGAGCGGGAGGCCGGTGTCCTCGGGCAGGCCCAGGGCGATGTTGGTGCTCTGGATCGCGCCGCCCGCGGTGCCCTTGGTGAGGTTGTCCAGGGCGGCGACGGCGACCATGCGGCCCGCGTCGGCGTCCACGGTGACCTGCACGAGGGTGGTGTTGGCGGCGACCGTCATGGCGGTGCTGGGCCAGGTGCCCTCGGGGAGGAGGTGGACGAAGGGCTCGTCGGCGTAGGAGGTCTCGTAGGCCGCGCGGACCTGGTCGGCACTGGTCCCCGGTTTGAGGGGTGCGGTGCAGGTGGCGAGGATGCCGCGGGGCAGGGGGGCCAGGACCGGGGTGAAGGAGAGCCGGACCGGTTCGCCGGTGACGGCGGTGAGGTTCTGGACGATCTCCGGGTTGTGCCGGTGCGCGCCTCCGACCCCGTAGGGGCTGAGTGCGCCCATGACCTCGCTGCCGACCAGGTTCGGTTTGGGGGCCTTGCCCGCGCCGGAGGTTCCGGTGACGGCGACCACGGTGAGGTCGGTCTCGACGAGCTGCTGGGCCAGGCCGGGGAGGAGGCCGAGGGTGGCGACGGTGACGTGGCAGCCGGGGACGGCGATCCGGCGGGCACCGGCGAGGCGTTCCCGCTGCCCGGGGAGTTCCGGGAGGCCGTAGGGCCAGGTTCCGGCGTGGGGCGTGCCGTAGAAGCGTTCCCAGGCGGCGGCGTCGTTGAGCCGGAAGTCGGCGCCGCAGTCGACGACGAGGACGTCGTCGCCCAGCTGCTGGGCGATGTCGGCGGACTGTCCGTGCGGAAGGGCGAGGAAGACGACGTCGTGTCCGCGGAGCTCCTCGACGTCGGTGGGGGCGAGGATCCGGTCGGCCAGCGGAAGCAGGTGCGGCTGGTGCTGGATGAGGGGTGTCCCCGCGTTGCTTCCGGCGGTGACGGTACCGATCTCGATCTCCGGGTGCCCGAGGAGCAGGCGCAGCAGCTCGCCCCCGGCGTAGCCGCTGGCTCCGGCGATGGCCGCTGTGTATCCCATGGTGAGATCCTCTCTTCCCGCTTGGACTGAACCATCATGCATGGCTCTGCAAGTTTATGCAAGCAGGGGCGGGCAATCCCACGGACCTACCCGGTCCACGGGGAGGCGGACCGGGGCCGAGCAGGCGTCATCCCGAGTTCTCGGGAGTGACCGCCGTCCGCCCGCTCGACAGACTTCCTCTTGGAAGCGCGCTTCCTTCCGCACCTCACGGAAGGGAGATCGAGGACATGGACCCCGACGAGTAGCCCCCGACACCACAGAACCGAGCCGACCGGGGTGGCCGCCCCGGACCGCGGCGGCCACCCGCAAGCTTTTGTGCTCCAAATGACCGATCATCCGATTTCGGAGAAAAAAGGCGGACGCCCCGGAAGGTTGGCCATGAATTGTCAGCATTTTCCGGCATCAGCGTTGTTAGTCTCCATGACTGCGAGCCCCGGACCAGCAGAGCAGAGGACCTCGCTCCGGCTGGGCACGCCTTCATGCCGAACACCGCCCGGCTGACCATGTTTCACCGGAACGGGATGAATTCGAACCAGAATCATCGAATGCCCGCTTCAGCGCAGTCTTCACCCCTCAGGCAAGGAGTGCCCCTTGGGAACAGCATTCACACTCTTCCTTCTCTTCGTCACCCTGGCCGTCGTCGGCGGTTTCGCCCTGGCGCGCTGGGAGAAAGGCGTGCACAGGGTGCCGTTGAGCGGCCAACTGAGCGAACCCGCCGAGTGGCTGCCCCAGGCCATGCAGGCCGCCGCCCGCGGCGGGATGATCCGATGGCGGCCAGTGATCGAGACGGTCACCGACAGCAACGGCGACGTCATCGGCTACCACGGCCAACTGCTGAGCTCGGACAACGACGTCATCAGCGTCGACGTGCCCTACTTCCCCGCTGGTGACTACCCCGAGCACGAGCCGGTGGAGGCGGAGATCCAGATGGAGGTGTTCACCGTCTACGGCAGGTTCCGGTTCGGTGCCATGCCCGCCGTCTACATCCGCCGCAGGTGGCGCAAGGCGCGACGCGAGCTGAAACGGCACGCCAACCAGAACATTCCGGTCTGACCCGCGACCGACACCGTCCAGGAGATCCATCGTGCCCGCCCCCCGAACCGACGGCTCGGACTTCGTCGACTACTACGCGCTCCTCGACACCGCTCCCGACGCCGACACCGCAACCATCCGCGACAGGCTCGACGCCCTCATCCTGGAATGGCAGCAGTTCACCGGCTCCAACAAGAAAAACCTGCGCCGCCGAGCCGAGGACATGCTCGAACTCGCCGCCCGAGCCGAGAAGACCCTCCTCGACCCGCGACGACGCGCCGCCTACGACACCACGCACGCCCAACAGGCCAAGGAGAGCACAACCGGCACACCCGGTGGCGAGCGGAGCGGTGAACGGGGAGGTGCCAACCCGGGACGGGAAAGCCTGGACCGCGCCAAGGACGCCTTCTTCGGCGGGGACCACAAGGCGGCCCGGTTCTTCGCCAACCGTGCCGTCGAACAGGACCCCGACCTGGGTGAGGCGTGGTTCATCCTCTTCGCGGCCTGTCTGAGCCTGGGCGATCTGGACGGGGCCGAGATCGCCGGAACCACCGCGGTGCGTTTGGGACCGGCCAACCCGCTCTGGTCCTCCCACGTCGGCGGCTTTCTCGTGGAAGCCCTGGGAGAGACCGAACGCGGTTTCGCACTCTTGGAGAACGCGGTCCGGCACGACACCACCCCAGAGGCCGGCTGCCACCTCGCCAGGCACCAGCGCAGTCGCGGCCTACAGGAGAAGGCTCTCCAGACCATGCGCGACCTCCGTAAGCGCTTCCCCGAGGACACGGACGTGAAGGAGGAGCTAGCCCTGACGCTCCTGGGCTCAGCCGAGGATGTACCCCGAATCCGAGCCGGGGAGATGTACATCATCACCGACGAGAGCGAGATCGAGCTCATGGAAGGGCTGATTCAGGAGGCCAAGAAACTGGGGCCGCAGAACAAGGAGGTGCGCCGGGCACTCAACAACACGGTCAGCCACCTGGACAAATCCAAGGAGACCGTCTTCACCTTCCGTCTGTTCGCGAACGAAGGAGCCTCCACCCTCATCTGGTGGTCTGCCCCCATCGGCCTGCTCCTCGGCGTCATTCTGCTCGCCAACGGTCTACCCGTCGGGCTCCTCCCGTTCTTCGTCGGGCTAGCCGCAGTAACCGTGATCCCTGCCCAGTGCCGCCCTCCCCGCTGGGAACTGAACGCCCGCACCAAGGACGAGAAGTACAGCGAACTGCGCGCCGCCGAGGATCTGCGGTCCCGGCTCTGACCACGCCTGTCGCGAACGGAGACACCATGGCAGCCCCCACCGTGCACACCCCGGGTTTCGTCGACTACTACGCGCTCCTCGACACCGCTCCCGACGCCGACACCGCAACCATCCGCGACAGGCTCGACGCCCTCATCCTGGAATGGCAGCAGTTCACCGGCTCCAACAAGAAAAACCTGCGCCGCCGAGCCGAGGACATGCTCGAACTCGCCGCCCGAGCCGAGAAGACCCTCCTCGACCCGCGACGACGCGCCGCCTACGACACCACGCACGCCCAACAGGCCAGAGAGAGCACAACCGCACCTTCCGGCTACGAGCAGGACGTCCCCGGGCAGCCCGCCCGGGGCAGAACCACCCCGGGCACCGCTGACGCGGCGGAGGACCCCCTGACCCAGATCTCCGAGAGGCTCGACTGCGGGGACTACTTCGGGGCCAGGCACCTGGCGGCCCGGGCCGTCCAGCGGGATCCCGGGCGGGCCGATGCCTGGTTCCTGCTCTTCCGTTCGTGTCTGAGGCTGAAGGACGTCGAGGGGGCGCGGCGTGCGGGCACCAGAGCCGTGTCGCTTCGTCCGGACGAGTTGCCGTGGCTCCTCTCGGTCGGATACTGGCTCGCGGACATCGGCGACCTGGATCTGGCGGCGCCCATGGTGGAAAGGGCCGCGGAGCTCGACACCACGCCCGAGTCCGGGCTGCTCCTGGCCTCGCTCAACCGCCTGAGCGGGCGGCCCAGCAGCGCGGTGCGGAACCTGCGTGAGCTCCGTCGCCGCTGGCCAGGCGCACTCGAGGTACGCGATGCGCTCGCGGCGGCCCTGGTCGAACAGGCCGAGAGGTGTCCCGAGGTCCAGCAGGGCGAGCACTATCTCATCACCTCGCAGGAGGAGGTGACCCGTATGCACGCCCTCCTCCTGGAAGCCAGAGGTCTTCAACCGCAGGACCGGGAGGTACGCGCGGCCTGCCTGAACCTGGCGGAGGCCGTCACACAGGCGCGGGAGCCCCGTCTCACCAGCCGTCTGTACCGGAACGAGGCCCTTTCGGCGTCCGTGTGGGGCAGCGGCGTGGTCATGCCCCTGCTCGGACTCGCCATGTTCTCGTCCAGCGGCGGGGCCGGCCTGCTCATGGTCTTCGCCGGGGTGGGAGCTCTCTGCCTGGCCTTCTCCCGGTGCCGACCGTACGGGTGGGAGGACAACCACCGTCACCGCGACTCGCCCCGTTTCATCTCCGGAAGCCACGAGCCCCACGCGGATCTCCACTAGTCCGGTGCGGAGCGGACAGGACTTCACAGAAAGGACACACCACCAGTGACAGAACCCAGAAGCCCCGTCGTCGGTATCGACCTGGGGACCACGAACACGGCCGTGGCCGTCATCGACGAGACCGGCCGCCCCGAGATCCTGCGCAACAGCGAAGGCGCCAACACCACACCGTCCGCGGTCTACCTGACCAACGGCGAGGCGATCGTGGGCACCCCCGCACGCCACCAGCGCCTGGTGAGCGACACCGACGTGATCGAGAGGGTCAAACCGCACATGGGCGACCCCGAATGGCAGCGGGTGACCAGCGACGGGAAACGCCACACCGCGGAACAGGTCTCGGCGTTCATCCTTCGCAAGGTCTGCGACGACGCCTCCGTCGCGCTGGGGTCACCCGTCACCCGGGCGGTGATCACCGTGCCCGCCTACTTCGACGAAGCTCGGCGGCAGGCCACCAGGGACGCCGGGAAGATCGCCGGGCTGGAGGTCGAACGCATACTCAGTGAGCCCACCGCGGCGGCCCTGGCCTACGGTCTGCGCGAACGCGACGCCGGGAACATCCTCGTCTACGACCTGGGCGGGGGCACCTTCGACGTGACCGTGCTGCGCATCGGGAGCGGAGACTTCGACGTGGTCGCCACCGCCGGTGACGCCCAGCTCGGCGGGGCCGACTTCGACGACCGGCTGGAGAGCTGGGCGAATTCGAGGGTGGTGGAGCGCGGCGGCACCGACATCGACGACAGCGGCGACCCGGGTGCCCGGGGACGGCTGCGTGAGCAGTGTGAATCCGCCAAACACCGGCTGAGCACCACCGAGACGGCCTCGATCTTCACCGAGGTCGGTGAGCTGAGCATCAGCCGTGCCGAGTTCCGGGACCTCATCCACGACCTGCTGCAGCGCACCCGGGTCCTGACCCGGGAGGCACTGCGCCGGTCCGAGGAGAAAGCCGGGATCACCAACGAAAACCTGGACGAGGTCCTGCTGGTGGGCGGGTCCACCCGTATCCCGGCGGTTCGGGAGCTGGTCGCCGAGATCACCGGCAGGACCCCGAACCAGCGGCTGCACCCGGACGAGGCGGTGGCGATGGGCGCCGCCGCGCAGGCCGAACTCCTCGACGCCGAAGCGGACGACCGCGAGTCCACGATCGGCACCCGGTCGGTCAGCGACATCACCGCGCACGGCCTGGGCGTGATCTCCCTCAACGGCGACCAGACCTCGGACGTCAACAACGTCATCATCGCGGGCGGCAGCAAGGTCCCGGCCCAGGCCCACCAGGAGTTCTACACCGTGGTCGAGGACCAGCGGACAGCCCTGATGCGGATCACCGTGGGCGACCACACCGATCCCGAACGGGTCACCGTCATCACCGAGGACCAGCAGGGCGTACCCATCCCGCTGCCCGCCGCCCCCTACCCCAAGGAGTCACCGATCCGGGTGACCATCTCCTACGACGTGGACGCAATCGTGCACGTCACCGCGACGGACGGCCGCAACGGACGCTCCCTCGGGGACATCGAGATCGAACGCGCCAACAATCTCGGCCCGGAAGAGGTCGAGCGCCTCTCCACCGACCTCCAGCGAAGGACCGTGCGTTGAACCCCGACGAGCCCGTGGCACCGCCCGAGACGGAAACCGACCCCTGTCAGGAGGCCCTCACCAGGCTGGGACAGCTCCAGGACCTCTTCGTCCGGCGGCTGTCCGAGGACCGGGACAAACGCCACCTGATCGAGGACCTGAGCGACCGGCTCCGCGCCGCCGAGGACGGTGTGGTCCAGGAGTACCTGACCCCCTTCGTGATCGGTGCCGCCAGGATCATCGACCGCATCGACGCCCGCGCCTTCACCGAGGCGGAGGCCGGGCACCCGCCGGGGAGCCCCGGCGAGCAGCACCTGGCGTTCGTGCGCAGCCTGGGGTCCGAGCTGGTCTCGCTGTTGGAGCAGCACGGGGTGGAACAGGTCCGGGCGCGGGTGGACGATCCGTTCGATCCGCACCTGCACGACATGGTGCACCTGCACGGAGCCAGAGCCGCACACGGTTCGCTACGGGTCCACGCCGTGCTCCGGCGCGGATTCCAGTACCGGTCCCGGCTGCTGCGCCCGGTCCGGGTGGTCGCCTCCGTCGCCGCCGAGGGCACGGAGCACCCCGCCCCGTGAACCGTCGCACCTGGGCCGTGCCGCCCCTCGAACCGCTCAACCCCCTGGACCCCCGGGTGCTGGGCGGACACGTGCTGCTGGGCCGGATCGGCAGCGGCGGCATGGGGGCGGTGTTCCTGGCCCGCACCCCCAGGGGGGCGCTCGTCGCGGTCAAGGTGGTCAAGCCCGGCTACGCCTCCGATCCGGACTTTCGCGCCCGTTTCGCCCGTGAGGTCGCCTTGGCGCAGCGGATCCGGGCCAGGTGTACGCCCGCCATCCGCGACGTCGGGCTCAACGACACCCGGCCGTGGATGGCCATGGAGTACGTGCCGGGACCGACCCTGTCCGCGCTGGTACGGAGGGGAAGGCCCTTCGCCGGAGCGGCGCTGCTGGCCTTCGGTCTGGGGACGGCCGAGGCCCTGGTGGCGATCCACCGGGTCGGGGTCGTACACCGGGACCTCAAACCCGGCAACGTGTTGCTGGGCCCGCAGGGCCCCTGTGTGCTGGACTTCGGGATCGCCCGAGCCTGTGACGCCGCGTCGACCACCCGGACGGGGGCGGTCTACGGCACACCGGGCTATGTCAGCCCGGAGCGGTTCTCGGGGCACGAGGGACCTGAGGCGGACGTGTTCGCCTGGGGGGCCGTGGTGGCGTTCGCGGCGACCGGGCGGCCCGCTTTCGGCACCGGTGAGGAGATGGCGCGCAGGGAGCGGGCCGCACGGGGAAGGGCCGACCTGGACGGGGTACCCGAGCCGCTCCTGCCGCTGGTGCGGGCGTCCCTGGCCCCCGACCACCGGGCGCGCCCGAGCGCCGGGGAAGTGTTCGCCGCCCTGGCCGACACGCTGGACTCGGACACCGCCACAGCGGACGGTGGGGAGAGCCACCGCGACCGTACCGACCGGCTTCTCGCCCGCACCTGGAGCATTCCCGGAAAGAGCGGCGGGCGAGGGCAGACGGTACCGGATCGGCCCTCCCCTGCGCTCCCGGCGCGGGGGGCGTCCCCGGACCGGGAGCGCCCCGGGAAGGCGGGTCCGCCGCAGCGGGTCCGTGTCCCGGGCTCGCGCGCCCCGAGGCCGGTGCCATCGAGACGGCCGCCCGCGCCGCAGCGCGTCCGGCTACCGGACCGGCCCAGGGCACCGGAACGAACACGGGCACCGGAACCCTCCGAACCGAGGGTCTGGGCCCGACTGCGGACGGATCCACCCCGTTGGCGGCAGACGGTGGCGGTGGCGGCGTGCCTTCCGCTGCTGCACCTGTGGTCGCTGGCGGTGGGCATGGTGGCGCAGGCGGCGCAGACCCCCTACACCGCGGACGCCGCGGCGGCGGGGACCGCCATCGGTGCCGACGCGGCGGCCCGCTCGGCCGATCTGTACCTGCCGCTGATGGCCGTGTGCGTGGCCGTCGGCCTGCTCAGGGCACATCTGGTGCGTTGGGCGGTGCCGACGGCCGCGGCCCTGGTCGCGGTGCTGTCCCTGCCCGGCCTACCCCTGCCGGAACTGTGGGCACCGCGGTCCCTGTACTCGGCGCTGGCGACCTTCGGCGGCGGCTGGGAGCAGTGGGTGATGTGGGGCGGCGCGTTCCTGGGCCTGCTGGCCGCGGCGCTGTTGGTGTGGGCGGCGCTGCTGGGCGGTCGGCCCGGCGCACCGATGCGTTCGACACCGCGACAGACCTGACCACTCCGAAGAAGAGCACCGTGAAGGGCACGGTGCCACGAAAGTAGGGAGAAACACCATGGAATGCCGAAAGTGCAACCGCCCGACACACGACTGCAGCGGATGCAACGGCGGTCGTGCCAGCGATTTCGGGAACAGGCTGACCTGTTCCAAGTGTGACAACACCGGCCGGGTCTGCCCGGTACACGGGGGCCACTGGAAGGGCTGAGTCACCCGTTTCGTCGAAGGAGCAGAACATGTCGGCGGCCCTGCCCCACGGGCGGGGCCGCCCCCGGGCGAAGGGAACGACCCAATGGAGAAGAACGGCCCATGACGCGAGAACACCCCTGCGTCCAGGTCATCGGGCCGGACGGCGCTGAACACTCCGTGCCCTCCGGCGCCTGCCTGGTCTTCGGGCGCAGCCGCCACGCCGACCTCGTGGTGCTCGGCGACCCCGGACTGTCCCGGCTGGCCGGGCAGATCACCGTTTCCACGGACGGGGCGCGGATCAACAACCTCAGCCGCAAACACGGTCTGATCGCGGTGGTGGACGGCCAGGTGAGCCAGCTTCCGCCGAGTGGGGCCCGGGACCACGGGGTGCTGTTGGTGACGACCGGGCGGGCCCGGGTGGGTTCCCCCCACATGCACGGCGGCGGATCGATGATCGAAGTGCACGTGGACAGCGGCGCGGTGGCAGGGCCACCGCGGCTGCCGGACGTGGCGGAGGAGACCGAGACCGCCACCCGTATGCGCCTGGGCCCGCACACCAAGGAGTTCGTCACCGCACTCATGCTGTGCCGGGACTGGCTGGGCGACCCCACCCGTTCCCGGGCCCTGCCCACCTCGGTTTCCGTGGCCCGGGAGGCCCTGGCCGCCACCCACACCTGGGACCAGCTGAACCGGTTCGACGCCGGCCAGGCCGACGTACGGGCCAGGATCACCCGGCGGGTGGAAGAGCACCTGCGCCACCTCAAATGGAAACTGGTGGACTCCGGGGCGCTGGAGCAGGGCACCCGGGTCACGAGGGAACGGCTGGCCCACCATCTGATCGCCCTCCGGGTCCTGACCCCGGCGCACCTGCGGTTGCTGGAGGACGAGGAGTGGTTGGCGGCCCAAGCAGAGCTGTGGTGGGATGCCTGAGCAGGCGGTCAGCCCCAGCGGAGGCCGTAGGCGAGCCCTGGGCGCAGGGCGGTGAAATCGGTGGAGTAACCGCCGTCGATCGGAACCAGGGGGTCGCGGGGCAGGTCGTCCACGGCCCCGTGCGGTACCCCGGGCACCCGCCAGGCTCGCGGGGGCGGCTGGTCGGTGAAGCGGACCACCAGGCTGAAGCGGTCACAGCGGCGCAGGGGTCGGAAGACGTACCGCGGCGTGAAACCCTGCTGGGACGGTACGCGCAGGCTCACGGTGAAGACATGCCGCTCCCCCAGGGCCAACGGTCTGGGGAGCCGCACGTGGTGCCGGAAGTAGGTCGGCGTGGGGCGCTCCCGTGTCACCGAGCACGCGCCGGACACGAGCTCCAGCTCCAGTTCCTGCGGGGTCTCGTCTCCGGGTTCGGCTCGGGGCAGATGCGCCGAGACCACCACCTGCTCCAGGTCGTCCACGGTCGCGACGATCTCGCGTTCCTCGAACGACTCGACACCGTGCGCACCCAGGCGGAGCGTGGTGCGCAGTCCGGCCAGCCACCAGCCCGGGGGGACGTATCCCGGCCCAGGAACGGGGGTTACGGCCTCGGACTCCACGTGTTCCACTGCCTGGTCGAGGTAGCGCCGGGCCGTACGGGCAGAGGTGTACAGTTCGCGCGCCACCCACTCCAGCCGCCGGCCGAGGACGGGGGCGTCGGCGTCGGGGTGCACGCCCAGACCGGCGAGGAAGGCCAGCCGCAGGTCCTGGGGAAGGTCCCGGGAGAGTTCCCGCAGCGTGGCGATGACCATGCGGCGTACCTCGGTCGGGCTCTCCGCCCCGGTCAGCCCCACCATTCGGGCCAGGTGCGGACCCACGAGGCGTTCGGGGTGGTCCCCCCGGATGCCCCTCCTCGCCTGGAGCCGCCGCAGCTCATCAGCCAGTACACCCATCCGGCCCTCCCCAAACCATGACAGGTCACCGATTCTGCCACGGGAGGCGGTGCCGGCACCGGAGAACGGGGAGAACCCGCGACCGGCTTCCCGACGCCCGCCGGTGTCAGTTGCCCGGCATCCGGGTGGCCAGGTCGGCCAGGCGGGAGGTGTGCCCCTTGCCCTCGGTCCTGGACTCGCGGCGGTCGGCCGTGCGGTAGAGGCCGCGCACGACCTGTGTGCCCATCCAGCGCAGCGGTTCGGGTTCCCAGCCGCGTACCTCGTGCCCGACCCACGGCAACCGGGTCAGATCGGTGCTGCGGCCCAGGACGAGGTCACGCAGGGTGCGCCCGGCCAGGTTGCTGGTGGCGACCCCGCTGCCCGCGTAACCGCCGGCCCAGCCCAGGCCGGACTCGGCGTCCAGGTTCACGGTCGGGGACCAGTCCCTGGGAACCCCGAGCACCCCGGACCAGGCGTGTTCGATCGGCACGTCCACGAGGTCGGGGAACATCCGGGTCAGGGACCGCCAGAGTTCGGCGATGGCCTGGGGCTGGGTGGCGCCCTCGTTGTCCTCGGAGAACCCGATGCGCTGGGGCCCGCTCCGGCCGCCGATGGCGATGCGGTCGTCCGCGGTGCGCTGGGCGTAGATGTAGGAGTGCGCGGTGTCGCCCAGGACCTCGCGCCCCTCCCAGCCGATGCCCTCCCACAGTTCGGCGGAGATCGGCTCGGTGACGATCATCGAGGAGTACATGGGGCGCCACCGGCGGCGCTGGCCGCGCAGGGTCGAGGTGAAGCCCTCGGTGGCCCGGACCACGTGGTCGGCGTGGACCGTGCCGTGTTCGGTGACCACGGCCGGGCGTTCGGAGCCCGACCGGGGCCGGATCTCGGTCACGGCGGTGTCCTCGAAGATCTCCACACCCATCGCCTCGACCACCCCGGCCAGGCCGGTGACCAGTTTGGCCGGGTGGACGCGCGCGGCGTGCGGCGAGTACCCGGAGGCCACGGCCCCGTTCACGGAGAGCCGGGGCTCGTGGTCGGGGCCCACCATGTGGATGTCGTCGGGCCAGTACCCCCACTCCTGGAGGTACTCGATCTGCCGTTCGAGCCGTTCGTGCTGGGCTGCGTTCGCGGCGACCAGGCGCATGCCGCCCTTGACGATGTCGGCGTCGATCCCCTCGGCCCCGGCGACCGTGACCACCTCGTCCACGGTGGCCATCAGTGCACGCTGCAGGGCGACCATGGCCGCCTTGCCGTGTGACCGTGCGTAGTCCTCTCGGGAGCCCGAGAAGTCAGCCGACAACCACCCTCCGTTACGACCGGAAGCACCGAAGCCGGCGAACTCCCGCTCGAGGACGGCCACCCTCAGGTCCGGCTGGTCCTTCTTGAGGTAGTAGGCGGTCCAGAGGCCGGTGTAACCGGCGCCGACGACGCAGACGTCGTAGTCGGCGCCGCCGGGAAGGGGTGCTCTGCGCTCGGGAAGGCCCCCGTCCCGGAACCAGAAGGAGACCCCGCCGTTGGCGAAACGCGAGGATCGGGGAATCGGCCTCATCTGGGCAGCAGTGGTGAACAGCCTCATCATTCCCCCCGGAACCTCATGCTCCGACCCACCCCGCGTTGGGCCCTCGAACTCTGGCCAACCTACATGGGAACGAAGGCACGTGGGATGTTTTCTACGCATTCGCGAGGATCATCGATCCCAGGAGGTAGGGATTCGACTACGCACAGTTCCATCCTGGTGCTCCGGTCATTCGCGAGAGCTGTCACGGAGAGTACGCGCGATAGTGGCGAGTTGTCGAACCCCTCCCTCTCCGAGCGGGGTGAGAACGTGCTCTCGCAGCCGTTCGACGTGGCGGTCCCGGGCGGTGCCGATGAAATCGAGCCCCTTCTCGGTGAGGGTGGCGTAGACGACGCGGCGGTCGTTGGAACAGTTGTGCCGCTCCAGGTAGCCCTCCTTCTCCAGGCGGTCCGCCAGCTTGGTGAACCCTCCCGTACTGAGGCTGACCTCCCGGGCGAGGCGGCTCATCGGCAGCTGGTGGTCCGGGGTGCGCTGGAGGCGGATGAGGACCTCGAACCACGGGCCCGCCATGTCCTTGCCGTCGGGGGTGATCCCGTACAGCAGCCGGGGCTGTATCTCGTTCATCGCCTCGTGCACCAGGCCCCAGGCCGTGATCAGGTCGTCGTCGCTGGGTCCGGCGCCCCCGCGTGAGCGCTCGTCGGTCCCGCTCGGCCGTGTGCTCATACCCTGCCCCCTGTCGTGCCCTCGGGGGAGGCATCCCACCCCCAAAGAAGTATCTTCCCAGTAAATATTACTCTAGGGTAGCGATTTTTGACAGAGGTTTCCCGAGGGAACGAAAAAACCCACCGCCGCACACGGCAACGGTGGGACCCACAGGGGTTTCTCGGACGGGGAGCCCGAACGGCTTCCGGGCTCCCCGCCCTCAGTGACGGGCCATCACGGCGTCCAGGGCCGCCGACAGGGTGGACACCAGATGGTCGATCTGCTCCCAGGTGACGATCAGGGGCGGCGAGACCAGCAGGGCCTTGGGAACGGGCCGGACGACGACCCCGCGCGTACGGGCCTCCGCGAAGACCTCGGCCGTGGTGATCCCCCGGCCCGTCAGGGCCTCCTCCGTGAGCTCCACCGCACCCATCACCCCCACCCCGGAACGGACCTCGGCGACCAGCGGGTGGCCGGCCAGGCCCTGCAGCGCCGAGTCCAGGTGGGTCTCCACCTCGCGGGAAACGGTGAACAGGTCCTCGCGCTCCAGGATGTCCAGGTTAGCCATGGCCGCCGCGCAGGCCGTCGGGTGTCCCGCGTAGGTGGTCCCGTGCAGGAACGGGTTGCCCGCCTCGTTCCAGAACGGGTCGGCCACCCGGCCGCTGACCACGACGCCGCCCAGCGGCAGGTATCCGCTGGAAACGCCCTTGGCGAAGACGATCATGTCCGGGTTCACCCCGAACCGCTCGATCCCGAACCAGTTCCCCATCCGGGCGAAGCCGCAGATCACACTGTCCACGATGAACAGCACGCCGTACTTCTGACAGATGCGCGCCACGTCCGTGAAGTAGTTCTCCGGTGGAAGGAACACGCCGCCCGCACCGATCACCGGCTCGGCGAAGAAGGCGGCGACCCGGTCCGCGCCGACCCGCAGGATCTCCGCCTCCAGCGCGGCGGCGGAGTCGTACGGCACCACGGAGGTGTCCTCGATGAGCTTGCCGTAGCCGGTACGGAAGCGCTCCATCCCGATGATGCTGGTCCCGAAGCCGTTGAGGCCGTGGTAGCCCCCGGTCCGGCTGATCAGGTGCTGGCGCCCGGGCTGCCCCTGGGTGACCCAGTAGCTGCGGGCGAGCTTGGCGGCCGTGTCGATCGACTCGCCGCCCCCGCAGGTGAGGATCACACGCGGGTCCTGGACCGGTGCGTGCGCGGCCAGGCGCTCGCTGAGCTCCATGGCGGGTACGTTCGCGAAGTCCCCGTAGACGGTGTAGGCGTCCAGGGTGCTCATCTGACGGTGGACCGCGTCCGCGATCTCAGCGCGGCCGTGGCCGACGTTGCAGTACCAGAGGCTGGCCGTACCGTCGAGGTAGCGGTCACCGAACTGGTCCCAGAGCCACGCGCCCTCGGCGCGGGCCACCACGAACTCCGGGCCCTTGGCCACGGCGTTCATATCGCAGAAGGTATGCCAAAGACGGCTGGGCTCCCGGTGTTCCTTGGGAGTGAGCGCGGACGAGACAACCGTTTCGGTCATATGGCGACCTCCGAGCCGTGACATGCGCGAGAGCGCGCAGCGGAAAACGGATCTGACCCTCACCCGGGCGCCCAGGTTGTGGCAGCTAACTGCAGGCTAAGTTCTAGGGACGCTCCGCAGCAAGAGCCAAAACGAGCTTTCATGCCCCGAAACCCAAACTTCATTCCAGCTACCCTCGGCTCTTCGCACCAAAACCCCTACTGCGCTGGAAAAACAGCCCGATAATTTTCTTGGAATCCGGGTCCTGAGACCCGCTGTTTCGCAACACACCGGGCTCTGCGGAGGCTTCCGAGCCGGAGCACGCGGCCCCGGAACGTCATCCCGTCACACGGGGGCGGGGCGGGCCTCCCCGTAGGAGGAACCCGCCCCGTCCCACCGTGTTAACAGTGTGTTTCCCGAGGCTAGCCGCGCAGGACCGCACCCGTCCGTTCGGTGGCCAGGGCCACGGCGGCATCACGGGCGGCACCGGCCTCCTCCGCCGTCAGCGTGCGGTCGCCGGCACGGAACCGCAGGGCGAAGGCGACGGACTTGCGCCCCTCCCCGACCTGCTCGCCGGTGTAGACGTCGAACAGCCGCACGCTCTCCAGCAGCTCGCCGGCGCCCTCCGCCAGGGCCGCGCTGACCTCGCCGACCGGAACCGAGGCGTCGACGACCAGGGCCACGTCCTGGGTGGCCACCGGGTAGGCGGACACCTCGGGGGCGGTGACCTTGGTGCGCGCCCGCTCGACCAGGTCGAGGTCGAACTCCGCCGCGGCGCTGCGCTCGGGCAGCCCGAAGGCCTTGACCGTGCGCGGGTGCAGTTCACCGGCGTGTCCGACCAGGACTCGCTCGCCCTCCACCCGCACGAACAGCGCCGCGCAGCGGCCCGGATGCCAGGGGGCGTACTGGGCGGCCTCGACCTCCAGGTCCACCCCGGCCACCCGGGCGACGTCGCGGACGGCCTGGATCGCGTCGGCCCACCCGGCCTCCCGGCCCGGGCCCCACCAGCCGGCGTGCTCGGCGGCACCGGAGAGCACCACACCCACCCGGCGCGGCTGCTCCGGCAGGGCGGCGTCGACCAGCTCCAGCTCCTCGGCGCTGGGGCCGCGGTCCACCGGCAGCAGCGGGGCACGGCCGGCCCCGGCCCTGGGCAGGTAGACCAGCCCCATCTCGAAGAGGGCGACGTCGTTGAGGCCGCGGCCGACGTTGCGCGCCAGGGTCCTGAACATCCCCGGCAGCAGCGTGGTGCGCAGCAGCGGCTCCTCGTCGTTGAGCGGGTTGGCCAGCCGCATGCTGACCCGGCGCGGGTCGTCGGCCGCCAGCTGGAGCCCGTCGAGGTCGCGCTCACCGAGGAAGGGGTAGGTGAGCACCTCGTTGTGGCCGCTCGCGGCCAGGGCCCGGCCCACGGCCCGGCGCAGGCGCTGGCTCCCGGTCAGGCCGCGGCCGAAGCCCTTGAACCCGATCGAGGGGATGTTCTCGTACCCCTCCAGCCGGATGACCTCCTCGGCGAGGTCGTTGGGGTCGGTCAGGTCCGGCCGCCAGGACGGCGGGGTCACCGTGAGAACGTCACCGTCGGCCTCGAAGGAGCAGCCGACGGCGCGCAGCCACCGCTCGGTGGTGCCCTCGGGGTAGTCGACCCCGGCGACGGCACCGGCGTGGCCGGTGCGGATCGTGATCCTGGTCGGCTCCACCGGAAGGCTGACCTCGGTGTAGGCCGTCTCGACGTCCGCCCCGCCCAGTTCGGCGAGCAGCTCCACCGCGCGGGTCGCGGCCGCCAACTGCACCCGGGAGTCGATCCCCCGCTCGAAGCGGCGGGAGGCCTCCGAGGAGAGCTGGTGGCGGCGCGAGGCCCGGGCGATGTGCCGGGGGTCGAAGTGCGCCGCCTCCACCAGCACGGCGTTGGAGGACAGGCCGATCTCGGTGTCCAGGCCGCCCATCACACCGGCGACCGCCTGGGAGCCGGTCTCGTCGGCGATGACGATGTCGTCGGGGTCCAGGGAGCGCTGGACGTGGTCCAGGGTCTCCAGCTTCTCGCCCGCCTCGGCGGCGCGCACGGTGAGGGTTCCGGTGAGGCGGTCCCGGTCCCAGGCGTGCAGCGGCTGGCCGAGTTCGAGCATCACGTAGTTGGTGACGTCGACGGCCAGGGAGACGGGGCGCACCCCGCTCTGGTGCAGGCGGCGCTTCATCCACAGCGGGGTCGGCGCCTCGGGGTCGAACCCGGTGGCGCCGCGCAGCACGATCCGGTCCGCCAGGGCGGGGTCGGCGATGGCGGCGGGGTGGCCGGGGCCGACCGGTCCGGCGATGTCGACCTCGGCGGGGTCGCGGAAGTCGACCTGGTAAAGGGCCGCGGTGTCGCGGGCCACACCGCGCATGGACAGCGCGTAGCCGCGGTCGGGGGTGACCGCGATGTCGAGCACGTCCTCGCGCAGGCCGAGCGCCCCGATCGCGTCCGCGCCGACCTCACCGAAACCCTCGGGCAGGACGACGATGCCGGTGTGGTCCTCCCACAGGCCGAGTTCGGTGGCCGAGCAGATCATGCCCGCCGACGTCTTCCCGTAGGTCTTGCGGGCGCCGATCCGGAACCCGCCGGGCAGTTCGGCCCCGGGCAGGGAGACGATGACCAGGTCACCCTCGGCGAAGTTGCGGGCTCCGCAGACGATCTCCTGCGGTTCGCCGGTGCCGTTGGCCCGTCCGACGTCGACCCTGCAGTAGCGGATGGGCTTCTTGAACCCCGTGAGCTCCTCGATCTCCAGCACACGGCCGAAGACGACGGGTCCGGTCAGGTCGGCGCCGAGCTCGTCGACGGTCTCGACCTCCAGGCCCGCCAGGGTCAGGCGGGAGGCCAGTTCGCGGGCGGTGACGTCGGCGGGGAGCTCGACGTACTCGCGCAGCCAGGTCATGGGAACACGCATCAGATCTCACTCCCGAAGGCCGAGGTGAAGCGCACGTCACCCTCGACCATGTCGCGCATGTCGCGCACGCCGTGCGCGAACATCAGTGTTCGTTCGATTCCCAGGCCGAAGGCCCAGCCGCTGTAGACCTCGGTGTCCACGCCCGCGGCGGTCAGCACGCGCGGATTGACCACACCGCAGCCGCCGATCTCGATCCAGCCCTCGCTGGAGCAGGTGCGGCACGGCTCGTCGGGGTTGCCCACCGACCTGCCGTGGCACACGAAGCACTCCATGTCCACCTCGGCGGAGGGCTCGGTGAACGGGAAGTAGGAGGCGCGGAACCGGGTCCGCAGGGCCTCGCCGAAGAAGGACTCGACGAAGGTGTCGATGGCGCCGCGCAGGTGGGCCATGGTGATGCCCCTGTCCACGACCAGGCCCTCCAGCTGGTGGAAGACCGGGGTGTGGGTGGCGTCGAGCTCGTCGGTGCGGAAGGTCTTGCCGGGCGCGACCACGTACACCGGGAGCTCCCGCGAGAGCAGCGCGCGAACCTGCACCGGGGAGGTGTGGGTACGCATGACCAGGCCGGACTCCCCACCCTCGGGGCCCTCCACGAAGAAGGTGTCCTGCATGGTGCGGGCCGGGTGGTCGGGCTGGAAGTTGAGCGCGTCGAAGTTGAACCACTCCGCCTCGACCTCGGGGCCCTCCGCCACCTCGAAGCCCATGCCGACGAACACGTCGGCCATGCGTTCGGCGATCGTGGTCAGGGGGTGGCGGGCGCCGCGGGGGGCGCGGTCCCAGGGGAGGGTGACGTCGACGCGCTCCTCCACCAGGACGCGCTCGTCGCGCTCGGCCTCCAGGACCGCCTGGCGGGCCTTGAGCGCCTGCCCGACGTCGCGCCGGGCACCGCCGACACGCTTGCCGGCGTCGGCCTTGGCGGCCGGGGGCAGCGCGCCGATCTCCCGGTTGGCCAGGGCCAGCGGGGAGCGGTCCGAGGCGTGCGCGAGCCGGACCTCCTTGAGTTCGGCGAGATCGGCGGCGGCCTCGATGGCGGCCAGCGCCTCCTCGCGCATGCGGGCGACCTCGTCGGGGTGCAGGGGGGTCACCTCGACCGGATCGAAGGAATTGTTCGGTGCAGACATGGTTGGTTGCCTCGCCGTCACCACTCCCCGATCAGGGGAGCGGGACGGCAGTCACGGTCCGCCACAGGGCGGACGAAGCCGACAGGAAAAGCACAGGCGGTTCTCGGGCAGCCCGGGAAGGGTCCGTCGCGGGGTCCGGGACATGCCGAGTGCAGCCCGCCGGGGAGGCCGAGGGTTCTGAGGGCTCAGACGAACTCGGGGGTCCCGGCGGGCATGGTAAATCGGAACTCGGCGCCGCCGTTGGGGGCGCGTCCGACGGTGATCGTGCCGCCGTGGGCCTCGACGAGGCCCTTGACGATGAACAGTCCGAGGCCGGTTCCGCCACGGCGCTTACTGCGCCAGAACTGGCGGAAGACGCGCGGAATGGTCTCGGGTGCTATGCCCTGGCCTTCGTCGCGCACCGACACCGCTGCTCCTCCCTCACACGGCTCGATCACGATACTGACAGTACCAGCGC
Organism: Nocardiopsis terrae; assembly: GCF_014651695.1. Taxonomy (GTDB): domain Bacteria; phylum Actinomycetota; class Actinomycetes; order Streptosporangiales; family Streptosporangiaceae; genus Nocardiopsis; species Nocardiopsis terrae. Next base: position 581,085 of record NZ_BMXJ01000006.1, on the reverse strand, counting down.
CGTGCCGCACCCCGTTTTCCACGAGGTTGGCGAGGATCTGTTCGAGTTTGTCGGCGTCCAGCCACATCTGGGAGAGTTCGCCGTGGGTTTCGACCCGGAAGCGCTCCTCGGCCTCCCCGGAGGCGACGCGGCTGGCGACGACGCGGCGCACCATGGCGGGCAGGTCGACGACCTGGCGGCGCACCTCCAGCCGCCCGGACTCGATACGTGAGACGTCCAGCAGGTCGTGGATGAGCCGGGTGACGCGGTCGGCGTCGGCGTTGACCGTTTCCAGCATGAACAGCTTCTGCTTGTCGGAGAGCCGTTCCCACTTGTTGAGCAGGGTGGAGGTGAAGCCCTTCACGCTGGTCAGCGGGGAGCGCAGCTCGTGGGCGACCTCGGAGACGAGGTCGGCCCGGGAGCGTTCGGCCCGCGCGGAGGCGTCCCTGAGGGTGACGACGAGGCGGACGAGCGCACCCCCGGGCCGGGCCCGCACGTAGCGGGCGGCGACGAGGATCTCGCGTTCGTCCGGCAGGCAGAGCACCCGTTCGGGCTGGCGGGTGCGGTCCCGGTCGCCGCCGTAGGGGTCGCTGGACTCCCACCAGTCGTTGCCGTCGAGTCCGTTGAGGGGCAGTGCGGCACGGTAGTCGCGGCCGAGCGCCGCCTCGGCCGGGACCCCGATGAGCTGGGCGGCCTGAACGTTGAAGAGGACGACCCGGCCCCTGGCGTCCGCGACGACCACCCCGTCGGGCAGGTCGTCGGCGTGCAGGGAGGGACCGACCGCCCCGCCGAGGGCGGAGTCGACGTCCCAGAGGGCGGGCGCGGGGCCGTGCTGGTCCCCGGTCCTGCTCTCCGGTTCCGTGGTCCTCTCCCGTCCGGCGGAGTCGTCGGCGCCGGGTTCGACCTCGGGGACGGGGGTCCGTGAGGGTTGCGCCGCCGCACCGTCGGAGTCCTCCGCCGGTTGGCCCGCCTGCCGGCCGCTGCCCACGCCTCTCCCCGCTCCCCTCCGAAGGTCCGCGACCACAGGACTCCTGGGTCGGGATCGCTGACCGGTGGTGTCCGTCGTACCTCTCCCCCGAACACCACCGCAGACCTACCCTGCACTCCCACCTGGTACGCCTGATGATCCGGGATACGGCGGCGCGGGCGGAGCCGGGCTGACCGGCACCACCGCACCGTCATCGGCCCGAAGGCGCCACCCCCGGCCGCCCGCGTCCGGTCTGCGAGCACCGTGTGCTCACACCCTGTCGCCAAGCCTGCCGGGGTACCACGGCCGTGCGCACGGCCCTACCCGTGACACGGGTCGGGTGAGGGCGCCCACGCCGGATCCGCATGAACCTCGGTGGTACGGGTCCGACCCTATCGACACTCGAAGCCCGTGCACGTGCATTTCGGGTGGTTGAGACCACCTGTTACCGAGCGTGTACATCCCCCCGCCGTCCGACCTGGGGCGAGGGCAAGGTAGTCACTGAGCGTGATTGCCTTCAGTGCGCCCACGACATGCGGAAAAGACCTCGGACGGTCGCGGTACGGCCTCAGGGGCGGCGCTGCTGCCTCGCGGTCGTGTACAGGCAGACCGCGGCGGCCGTAGCCAGATTCAGGCTTTCGGCCCCGCCGTAGATCGGAACGCTGACCGCGCCGTCGGTCAGCCGCACGATCTCCTCGGGCAGGCCCCAGGCCTCGTTTCCGAAGACCCAGCCCACCGGACCGTCCAGGTCACCGTCGTCGGCGAGCTGGTGGAGATCCCGGTCTCCGCCCCCGTCGGCGGCCCAGGCCCGGGCCCCGGTGCCGTGCAGGAAGTCGACCGCCCGGGCCGCCGGCACCCCCACCACCACCGGCAGGTGGAACAGGCTTCCGGCGGAGGCCCGCACGCACTTGCCGTTGTAGGGATCGACCGAGGCGTCGGTGAAGATGACGACGTCGGCTCCGGCCGCGTCGGCGGTGCGCAGGACCGTTCCGGCGTTGCCGGGGTCGCGCACGTGGGAGAGGACGACGGCGAGCCGCACGTCGGTGACGCTCTCCAGGGGCACGTCGACGAACTCGCAGACCGCGATGACCCCCTGCGGGGTGATGGTCTGCGCCAGTTCGGACATGACGTCGAGACTGACCCGGTGGGTGGGCACGCCCGCGGTGTGGGCGGCGTCCATGAGGTCGATGTGGCGCCGCATGGCCTCCGCCGTGGCGTAGACCTCGACGACACCGTGGGCGGCCCCACCGTAGGGGGACCGCCCGTCACCGCCGTTGACGGCGGCCAGTGCCTCCCGCACAGCCTGCGGCCCCTCCGCGAGGAAGCGCCGCTCACGCTGGCGGAAGGTGCGCTTGGCGAGCCGCCGAACCCCCTTGATCCTGGGTGACCGGACACTCGTGAACTCGTGGCTCGCCATCGCTACCTGTCTGCTTCTGTGCCCGCTAGGCCGCGGCGGAGGTGGGGAGGGCCTGCTTGGCCTTCTCCACGAGCGCGGCGAAGGCGGCCTCGTCGTTGACGGCCAGCTCGGCCAGCATGCGACGGTCGACCTCGATCTCGGCCAGCTTCAGACCCTGGATGAGACGGTTGTAGGTCAGGCCGTGAGCGCGGGAGGCGGCGTTGATCCGCTGGATCCACAGACGACGGAACTGCCCCTTGCGGTCCTTGCGGTCCCGGTAGGAGTAGGTCATCGAGTGGAGCATCTGCTCCTTGGCCTTGCGGTACAGACGCGAGCGCTGCCCGCGGTAACCACTGGCCCGGTCGAGAACGACCTTGCGCTTCTTCTTGGCGTTGAGAGCCCGCTTCACGCGTGCCACAGTGACTCCCTCATTGGTTCTTCCGGCGCGCACGGCGCGCCGACCGGTCCGGCCAGGACGGGCCCGGCGGCCGTGTTCGCTTCAGGTGGTCGTCCTCCGAGCGCCTGGCGCGCGCCGACCTGGTCGTACGCACGGGCAACTGCCGAGGAGGACGGGAGGTTCTCCGGTGTTTACTTGCCCAGGAGCTTCTTGATGCCCTTGGTGTCAGCCGGGGAGAGCACGGCCTCGTTGCCCAGCTTGCGCTTGCGCTTGGAGGTCTTGTGCTCAAGGATGTGGTTCTTGTTGGCACGGCGGCGCATGATCTTGCCGGATCCGGTGACCTTGAAACGGTCCTTGGCTCCGCTGTGGGACTTGTTCTTCGGCATGTCGCCGTCGTCTCCTACTCCGTCGGCGCGCCCCCCGTCTCGTCTGACGGGTGACGCGGTTGTTCCGCTGCTACGGCGGGATCTGCGTCGCACACCGGTGCATCACAGGCTGTTCGCGCACAGCCCACCCCACCGCCCGGTTCCGGCCTTCGCGACGGCCGGGCGGTGGGGGACTTCCCCTGGCGCCTACGCCTGGTCGCGCTCTTCGCGGCGGGTCTTGTCCCCCGCCGCGGCACGGGCCTCGGCCTTGTGCTCGGAACGCCGCTTGTGCGGACCGATCACCATGACCATGTTGCGGCCGTCCTGCTTGGGCTGGGACTCGACCGTGCCAAGATCCTGGACGTCCTGGGCCAACCGCGCCAGCAGCCTGCGCCCGAGTTCGGGACGGGACTGCTCACGACCACGGAACATGATCGTCACCTTGACCTTGTCCCCGCTCTTGAGGAACCGGACGACGTGACCCTTCTTGGTCTCGTAGTCGTGCGGATCGATCTTCGGGCGGAGCTTGATCTCCTTGATGATCGTGTTCGACTGGTTCTTGCGCGACTCACGGGCCTTGACCGCGGACTCGTACTTGAACTTGCCGTAGTCCATCAGCTTCGCGACCGGCGGGCGCGCGGTCGGCGCGACCTCGACGAGGTCGAGGTCCGACTCCTGGGCGAGACGCAGGGCGTCCTGCACGGAGACGATTCCGACCTGCTCACCGTTGGGCCCGACAAGTCGGACCTCGGGCACCCGGATACGGTCATTGATGCGGGGCTCTGTGCTGATGAGACCCCTCCCTAGCTTTCTCGGATTACCTGGGACCGGCCGTCCACCGTGTGGTGGTCGGCCTGTTCGACCGGGTCGCCCGTGCTTGTTCAGGCCACCCGCCCGCGTTGGGATCTCACCAAAAAGCGAAAACCCCGCCAGCGTGTGCAAGCGGGGTGATCCGACCGGATGTTCACGACGGAGACCCCGCACGTTCCGCGGACACCCCTGCAGGGGAGGCCGGCGAACACGGCGCGGTACGCCCATCGTCTGACCGGGACCCACACGGGCGGTGCCCGGTAGGTGGGAGGATCATCTCCGCTTGCGGCTGCCGGTGTGCGGAGCACACCGGACCAAGTCGATTACGTCCAATATAGCAGGGCCAGGCGACCGGCTGACCACCGATCCCTCCGGGGTCAGGAGCCGGCCGGCGCGGAGCGCCGGGCCAACTCCGCCTCGCCCGCGGCCCGCATGGCGCCGACCGGGACGTCCTCGACCCCGGTCATCAGCCTGACCTGGGCGGCGGCCTGGTGCAGCAGCATCGGGAAACCGCCGACCACGCGCCCGCCGCGGGCCGCCACCGCTCCGGCGGCCACGGTGGGCCAGGGGTCGTAGATCACATCGAACAGGTCGGCCCGGCAGGCCGCGAGCTGCTCGGCGTGCGCGTCCGCCGCCCCCGAGGGCAGGGTGGAGAGCACGAGGTCGACGTCCAGGTGCCGGGGGGCCTCCGCCAGCGGCGCCACCCGTACCGGACGGCCCAGGCGCTCGGCCGCCGCGGTGACCTCGCCGGTGCGCCCGGTGTCACGGGCCAGGACGGTGACCGGGCCGGGTGTGCCCAGTTCCCGCAGAGCCGCGAGGGCGGAGGCCGCGGTGGCCCCCGCGCCCAGGACGACGGCGTCGCGCGGGGCACCGGCCCCGGCCTCGGTCAGGGCCCGGGCGATCCCCGCCACGTCCGTGTTACGGGCCGCCCAGCCCGCGCCCCGCCGGACGAGGGTGTTGGCACCGCCGACCGCCGCGGCCAGGTCCTCGACCTCGGCGGCCAACTCCATGGCCCGGCGCTTGAGCGGCATGGTCAGGGAGAGCCCGGCCCACTCGGCCGGGTCCAGCCCGTCGAGGAAGGGCGCCAGCCCCTTCTCGTCGCATTCGAACAACCCGTAGGACCAGTCCCGCAGCCCCATGGCCGTGTAGGCCGCGGAGTGCAGGACCGGGGAGAGGGAGTGGGCCACCGGCGAGCCCAGGACCGCGGCGCGCATCAGTTCCCACCACCGCCCCAGGTCTCCTCGAAGCGCTCCTTGAGGACCTCGAACTCCTCGTGGGTCTCGGCGAACTCGGTGACGCCGTTCTCCGGGTCGGTGGCCACGAAGTACAGCCACTCGCCCTCGGCCGGCTCCAGGGCCGCCTCGATGGCGTCCTGCCCCGGTGCCACGAACGGCCCAGGGATGAGACCGGGCTTGTGATAGGTGTCGAACCCGCTGGTGTCGGCCTCACAGGCGGCGAGCTGCTCGCTGTTGAGCGCGATGCCGTACTCCCCGATCGCGTAGAAGCACGTGCTGTCCATCTGGAGCGGCATCTCGATGTCCAGGCGGTTGTGGACGACCCGGGAGATCTTGGGCATGTCCTCGGTTCCGCCGCTCTCGGCCTGGACGATGGAGGCGATCGCCATGATCTCGTTGGCGTCGTAGCCGAGTGCGGCGGCCTTGCCCTCCAGGTCGATCTCCGTTGCGACCTGTCGGTGCTGGGTGACCATGGTGCGCAGCATCGCCAGGGCCTCGGTGCCGGGCTCGAACTCGTACGTGGCCGGGAACAGGTAGCCCTCGGGGCCCTCCGTCGCGTACTCGGGCAGACCGAGCTCGTCCGTCTGTTCGTAAGCCGCCCGGAGTTCGTCCAGGTCCAGGCCCGTGTTGTCGGCGAGGTGCTCCAGAACCTGTTCGGAGCGCAGGCCCTCCCGGATGGTGATCCCTCCGCCGAGCCGGTTCGCCGGGTCGAGCAGGGCCGTCACCGCGCTCTGGCCGCTCATGCCCTCGGCCAGGGAGTAGGTGCCGGGCACCAGGCCCTCACCCAGTTCCTCCTCGGGCATCGCGTTGAGCGCGTTGGTGAAGGCCCGCACGCTGGCGACGACGTCCTGGTCCACCAGGCGCTGGGCGATGGCGGTACCGCTCTCGCCCTCCTCGATGGTGAAGACGACCTCGCCCTCGCCCTCGCCCGAGTGGTCGGCCGGGAACACGTAGGTGCGCATGACCCCGTAGCCGCCGCCGGCCACCACGAGCATCAGGACCAGGGCGAGCAGGATCATCAGGCCCTTGCTCCTGCGCCTTCGGGGTTTGCCCGCGGCGCGCCGGGCCGCCTGCGCGGCCTTGGCCCTCCTGGCTCTTTTGCGGTTGGCGCGGCTGTTCCCGTAGGCGGCCGCGATGTCCTCCAGCCGCTCCTCCTCGTAGAGGTCCTCCTCGGCCTCGTCCTCCACCGGGGGCTCGGGGTCGGGTGCGCCGCGGCGGGAACGGCGGGCACGACGGCGGCCACCGCGACGACCTGCGGGTTCCTCGTCCAGCGGGGCGGCGAAGGAACCGGTGTCACGCGAGGGCTCCTCCTCGGACGGGTCCGCGGGGGCCTCGGCGAAGGAACCGGTGTCGGCGGGTTCCTCCGCGGCCGCACGGCGGGAACGACGGCGGCCCCCTCGACCGGCGGGTTCCTCCTCCTGCGGAGGCGAGGCGCGGAACGCGCCGGTGTCGGCGGGTTCCTCCGCGGCCGCACGGCGGGAACGGCGACGGCCCCTGCGGCCCGCGGGTTCCTCCTCCTGCGGGGCGGCGAAGGAACCGGTGTCACGCGAAGGCTCCTCCTCGCCCCCCCTGGCCCGTTTGCGGCGAGAGCGCCGGCCCCTGGGCTCCTCCTCGGGCTCGTCGGCCAGGAAGGCGGGGACCGGTTCGTCGGGGTCGTCGTCCCAGAGGGGCGAGCGCGGCTCCGCCGGTTCCTCGGCGCGGGCGCGCCGGGCCCTGCGGGGCGGTTCCTCGTGGGACGGTTCCTCGGCCTGACCGTGCCCGCGCTCACCGGGACCGCCTGCGCCGCCGAAGGCACTGGGGTCACCGGGGCCGCTGGGGGCACCGGAGTCGCCGGGGACAGTGGGGGTGGTGGGGGCACCGCCGAGGTTGGCCAGGGCGGCGAGTGCCTCCTGGGTCGGGTCGCCGCCCGGGCGCTGATGGCTACCGGTGTCCGAGGGAGAACCCGTCCCGGGCCGCTGGGGGTCCTGTCCCCCGCCGCGGGCGGCACGGCTGCCCCGTAGCGCTTCGGCCGCACCCGAACGCCGGGGCGGCGCCGTCGGCCGTTCTCCGGTCCACGGTGCCTCGTCCGCGGGCGGTTCGGCCCTGCGGCGGCGCCCGGGCCGGCCCTGCGGGTCGAACTCCCCGGAGGGCGGGGAGGCGTACCGGGGGGTGCGGAACTCCCCGGTGGACGGTCCGGTGTGTCCGAACTCACCGGTGCCCGGCTGCTCCGGCCGGGGGGCGGACGGAGGTTCCGGGCGCGCCCGGCGCCCGCGCGGCGGCGGCTGCGCGGGCAGCGGGTCGGACAGCGGGTCGTAGTCGTAACCGCCTTCGCGGTCGGCACGCCCACGATAGGGATTGTCGGGGTAGTCATCCCTGTCGTTCATGAGTCTCCCTGGCTGGAGCGGACGATCTCGCCCGGGGGATGGCCTGTTGACCGTTCCTGGTCCAAAGCGCTCTGGAGGAGGACCGTGGCGGCTGCCTGGTCGATGACCGATCGGCGGGCCCTGCCCCCCTTGGCTCCCTTCTTACCGAAGGAGGCACCGGAGAGGAGCTGGCCCTGGGCGGTCACGGTGGTGAGTCGTTCGTCTACCAACCGGACGGGCACGGGGTGCAGGAGCTTGGCGAGCGTACCGGCGAACTCCCGGGCGGACCTGGCGGCCGGCCCCTCGCCGCCGGACAGCGAGGCGGGGTAGCCCACGACGACCTCGCGTGCCTCGCGTTCCAGGACCAGCAGGGCGATCCGTTGGATGTCGCCCCTGCCGCGCGGGACGGTCTCCACCGGGCTGGCGAGCATACCGCCGGGGTCGCTCGCCGCGACCCCGATGCGGGCGTTGCCTGGGTCGACGGCCAGGCGCACACCGTTCCTCAAGAGGACGTCTCCCCCGGACCGGGGACGGTTCGCGGGCGGGCTGTGCCAGTACGGGCACGGCACCGCGGCTGGGAAATCCTCAACACGGTGGTCCTGTTCATCAGCGTGGATCGCGGGCTGGGCCGCGCAGAGAGCCGTGTGCTCGGCTGTGACGCGCCACAGTATGCCCGATTCGGTGACGGTGCGCAGAATCGCTGTTCGTCACCTGCGTGGGTGTGCTCCGCCGGGGGTCGCGGTGCGCCGTGTCGGACGGGCCGCGACGGGGCCCGGATCTGGGCACGTACCGTCAGAGTGTAGGCCACTCCGGTAGGACGTTGGGGCACCCCCGGTCGCCGTGGCACGGCTCCGCCCGGTACGGCGGGGCCGCGCACGGCCCCGATCCGGCCGGAACCGGCCCCTGCGGCGGTGGGCGGCGGACCCCGGGTGGGCCGACGACAGCGGGTGTGGAGCCCTGCGGCCCCACACCCGTCACCGTCGTCTCACCGGCCGCCCCGCGAGGACGGCACCGCTGCTAGGCCGAGGCGACGCGCGCCTCCACGGCGCGCAGGGCCTCGTCCACCTTGCTCGCGTCACTGCCGCCGCCCTGGGCGATGTCCGGCTTGCCGCCGCCACCGCCGCCGAGGGCGCGGGCCGCGATCCCCACGAGCTCGCCCGCCTTGATCCCGGCCTTCTGCGCGGCCTTGTTCGCCGCGATCACCACGACGGGACGGTCCTTGGGCACCGCCGTCATCGCCACGACCACGGGCTCGTCCTCCCCGAGGCGACCACGTACGTCGAGCACCAGCTTGCGCAGGTCGTCGCCGCTGGCGCCTTCGGGCGCCCCGGTGGCCACCACCAGGGCCGAACCGTGGCGGCGCGCACCCGCCGCGATCTCGCCGGCGGCCTGGAGCACCTGCGCGGCACGCAGCTTCTCGATCTCCTTCTCCGCGGTGCGCAGTCGGGAGACCATCGAGTCGATCCGCTCGGGCAGCTCCTCACGCGGCGTCTTGAGCTGCTCGGAGAGCTGGCCGACCAGAGCCGACTCCTTGGACAGGCGCTTGAACGCGTCCACGCCCACGGCCGCCTCGACCCGGCGCACACCCGAGCCGATGGAGGACTCCCCCAGCAGTTTGACGATGCCCAGCCTGCTGGTGGACCCGACGTGCGTGCCACCGCAGAGCTCGACCGAGTAGTCGCTCATCTCCACGACCCGCACCTGGTCGCCGTACTTCTCGCCGAACATGGCCAGGGCGCCCATCTTCAGCGCCTCGTCCAGGCTCCTCTCCTCGGTCCGGACCTCGATGTCGCCGGCGAGGACGGTGTTGACCTCCTCCTCGACCTCGGCCAGGCGGTCCCCGCCCAGCGCGTTGTCGGCGGTGAAGTCGAACCGCAGCTGGCCGGGCCGGTTCTCCGAACCCGCCTGTCCGGCCGAGGGGCCGAGCGTGTTGCGCAGCGCCGAGTGGATGAGGTGGGTGGCGGAGTGGGACCGCTCGATGGCGTGACGGCGCCCGGTGTCGATCTCCGCGTGCACGGTGTCGTCCAGGACGATCTCGCCCGAACGGACGGTGCCCCGGTGCACGAACAGGCCCGGGAGCGGTTTCTGGACGTCCTCGACCTCCACCGTGCCGCGCCCGTCCACCGACAGGGTGCCGGTGTCGGCGAGCTGACCGCCGCTCTCGGCGTAGAACGGGGTGCGGTCCAGGACGATCTCGACCCTGTCGCCGGTGCGCGCGGCCGGGACCCCGACCCCGTCCACGACGATGCCCTTGACGTGCGACTCGCTCTCGGAGTCGGTGTAGCCGAGGAAGTCGGTGTTCCCGGCCTTCTCGTGCATCTGTGCGTACAGGGAGATGTCCGCGTTGCCGAGCTTCTTGGCCTTGGCGTCGGCCTTGGCCGTGTCCTTCTGGCGCTGCATGAGCTCGCGGAAGGAGCCCTCGTCCACGCTCAGGCCCTGTTCGGCGGCCATCTCCAGGGTGAGGTCGATGGGGAAGCCGTAGGTGTCGTGGAGCTGGAAGGCGTCCGCGCCGGAGAAGACGGTGCCGCCCGCGGCGCGGGTGCGCTCCGCGGCGCGCCCGAAGAGCGTGGTGCCCGCGCGCAGGGTGTCCGCGAAGTTGCGCTCCTCGTTGTCGATGACCCCGTGGACGACCTCGGCCTTGTCGAGCAGGTCGGGGTAGATGTCCTTCATCGCGTCGATGCTGACCTCGGTCAGCTCGTGCAGGAAGAAGGACTCGGTGCCCGAGAGCAGGCGCAGGTTGCGGATGGAGCGGCGCAGGATGCGGCGCAGGACGTACCCGGCCTTCTCGTTGCCGGGCTTGACGCCGTCGCCGACGAGCATGACGGCGCTGCGCACGTGGTCGGCGACCACGCGGAGCATCACGTCCTGCTCGTTGTCGTCACCGTAGGAGGTGCCGGTCAGCTCCGCGGCCCGGTTGAGCACCCGGCCCATGATGTCGGTCTCGTAGATGTTGTCGACGCCCTGCAGGACCGCCGCCAGACGCTCCAGGCCCAGACCGGTGTCGATGTTCTTCTTGGGCAGGTCGCCGAGGATCGGGTAGTCCTTGCCGCTGCCCTCACCCCGCTCGTACTGCATGAAGACGAGGTTCCAGATCTCGATGTAGCGGTTCTCGTCCGCCTCGGGGCCGCCCTCGACTCCGTACTCGGGGCCGCGGTCGTAGAAGATCTCGGAGCAGGGGCCGCAGGGACCGGGCACGCCCATGTCCCAGTAGTTCTCGTCCATGCCCATGCGCTGGATGCGTTCGGGGCGGACCCCGACCTCGTCGCGCCAGATCCGGGCGGCCTCGTCGTCGTCGAGGTAGACGGTCACCCACAGCTTCTCCGGGTCGATCCCGAAACCGCCCTGGTCGACCGGGCTGGTGACGAGCTCCCACGCCAGCGGGATCGCCTTCTCCTTGAAGTAGTCGCCGAAGGAGAAGTTGCCCAGCATCTGGAAGAAGGTGGCGTGCCGGGAGGTCTTGCCGACCTCCTCGATGTCCTTGGTGCGGATGCACTTCTGGACGCTGGTGGCGGTGCTGTAGGAGGGTGTGCGCTGACCCAGGAAGTAGGGCTTGAAGGGGACCATGCCTGCCGGAACCAGCAGCAGGGTGGGATCCTCGGCGATCAGGCTTGCCGAGGGCACCACGGTGTGTCCGTTCTTCTCGAAGAAACTGAGGAAGCGGCGCGCGATCTCTGCCGTCTCCATTGATGCCCTCCTGTGCTTGGCTCCGCCGCCGGGCGGCGGGGTTGTCCCTGGGTGGGACCGTGGTCACGCGTGGTCGATAGGGGCCCATCGTAGAGGGAACCGCCACGCCTGCGCGCATGGTTTGCTGTGGCCGCCGGGCCCCGCACCGTTAGGACAACGGCGGTGGTCCGGCCATTCCAAGGCTATCGCCGCCGGCTACCGGCGGATCCGTGCGGAGGCCGCCGCGGCCGGGGCCCGGTGCGGACGCGCGGCCCGGTGCGGGAACACCGAAGGGCCCGGCGTGATGAGCCGGGCCCTTCACCGGTCGGTCCGGCGCCCGTACCGGGTCGACCGGCCGTGAACGGGGCGCCTAGACGCCGTAGAACGCCCGCACCTTCGGAGCGAACATGAGGCCGGTCATCGTCGCGTGGAAGACGAACGGGATCAGCGACCCGGGAGCCCCTTCCATGGAGATCGCAGCGAACACGTGGAGCACCAGGATCAGCAGCGCGACGATGTTGAAGGCGACGACGCCCCAGTAGACCCCGGTCCTGCGGCGGCCCATGACGGCGGCGAGCCAGGTCGAGGCGACGCCGTAGACCAGAGGGATCAGTGCGACGAGCGCGCCCAGGGCGCCCAGGACGCCCAGGGCGGCGGTGAGCTCGGAGCCGGACGCCTCGGACGCGCTGCCGGCGGCGGCGCCGACGCCGACGCCGAGCAGGGTGACGCCGCCCAGGATCAGGCCGAGGATGATGCCGATCGGGCCGCCGATGAACATCAGGACCCGGACCGTGGTGGCCGCACCCGGCATGGTGTCGGGTGCGCCCGGAGCGGCGCCGTACTGGGGCGGGGGCGGGACCGGGCCGCCCGGAGCACCGTAGGGCTGGCCGGCCGCGGGACCCTGGGGGTAGCCGCCGTAGCCGCCCTGCTGGGGGTACTGCGGCTGCTGGCCCTGGCCGGGGGGCTGGTGGGGGTCGGGGGAAGACGAGGGATGCACTGTGGTCCTCTCTGGGAAGACTGGGGGACGGCGGAGAAATCCTACAGATGCGGGCGGGCGCCGGCCGGGACACGGCGAAACCCGCTGCCGGCGGCCCGGCCCCGGTCGTGGGGCGGGGCCGCCTGGGAGCGCCGGGGGCTCAGGTCGGCCCGTCGGCGCCCGGGCCCGTCAGTACCCCGTGTAGGGGTTGACGGGCTGAGGGCCGTAGTAGGCACGGGTGACGGGGAGCACCATCAGGACGATCATGCCGACCGCGAAGAGCAGCGGGAGGACACCCAGGAAGCCGCCGGTGGCGACGCCGAAGACCAGCGAGAGGGCGGCCAGTGCCTGGAAGACGACGGTCATCCACAGGACCACCGCGCTGCGCCGGCCCAGGAACGAGGCCAGGGCGGTGGACACGAGGCCGTACAGGAACATGATGCCGCCCATGATCGCCATCACGATGGCGACCTCCCCGGGGCTGACGTAGGTGCCCGATGTCTGGACGCCCTCGGCGAAGCCCTGGGAGAACTCGTTGTCACCACCGGCCAGGAGCGCCACCACCAGGAGGAGTCCGCCGAAGATCAGGCCGGAGACACCCCCGATGAACATGAGCACCCGGACGGTGATGGCGGTGCCGGGCATCTTGTCGGACTGCTGCGGCGCACCGGGGAACCCGGGCGGACCCTGTTGGTAGGGGCCCTGTTGGTAGGGGCCCTGTTGGTAGGGGCCCTGTCCGCCGGGGACTGGACCATAGGACTGTTCGGGCGGGTACATGGCTTTTCCTCCATCATTGACTGGTTCGTCAACCGTACAGACGCACGGTGGAGGAAACCGGTTCGCCGTGGTGACGTCACAGTTTTGACCAGCCCGGTTCCGTCCCGCAGCCGTGGCGTTCAGCGGCTACCCGTGTCCGGGGAGTTCCCCGGCGGGGTGTCGGCGGAGCGCAGGGCCCGGTTCCCGGGCGCGTAGCGGCGCAGCATCTCGGCCTCCTCCCGGCGCACCGCCTCGGTGAGGTCCTCGTTGAGCTCCTGGAGGGCTCCCCGGTACTCGCTGACCCGGCCCTCGACCCGGTCCGCGATGCCGCCGGGGGTCAGGGCGTTGCGGGCCCGGTTGACGCGGTGGACCACGTAGCCGCCGAGCGCGGCGCCCGCGGCGAGGTAGAACAGTCTGCCGATCACCGGTTCTCCCTCCGCCTGCGGCCGCGCATCACGGCCAGGGCCTTGCGGCGCCCCAGGACCTGGCGGACGGCGTAGGAGAACGAGGCGACCCTCACCAGCGGGCCGGTGAACACCGACCGGGTCAGCGCGGTCATGGTGGAGACGTCCTCCGAGGAGGCCTGCACGTTGGCGGTGATCTCCTCGACCCGCTCCAGCGAGGTGTTGGTGCGTTCCACCGTGGAGGCCACGTCGTCCAGCAGCGGCGGGGTACGGTCCCCCAGTTCCGAGACGACCTTCGTGGTCTCGTTGATGAGCTTGATCAGTTTGACGAGCGCCACGCACATGAACGTGGCCAGCACCGCCCAGACCACCGCGGCGACGAGCGCGGCGACCTCTCCTCCGGTCAGCATGAAGGCTCCGTAGGGCAGATAGAGGGTTGCTTCGAGGGTGTGCGAACGGTCGCGGCACGCGCGGGGCGCGCACCGGTACCGCGAGGCGGGTACGGGGGGCCAGCGACTGCGCCGGGTCGGGTCTCCCGAGCCGTGTCCGCCGCCCCCGCCGGTGGGGCCGAGGCGGTCGGTTTCGGCTGACCCTATCGCGTCCCCCACACGGACGTGCGGGCACGCCACGGTGCGGCCCGTCGGTGAGTCCGGTCACGCTCGGGCCCTCCCCGGCCGGTGGAGGCCCCGGGGATCGACGGAAGCAGGTGTCTTCCGGGAGAATCACTACAGAGCGGGAACTTCACTACGATGTCCGGACACCTCAGCCGCTCATTGGCCTCAGAAGCACCGACAGGACACGCATGAGCCCTCGTTCTCCCCGAGAGATCTCCGTACTGGTACCACCGGACCTGGCACCCCTCTACCCCGACGATCCGACACGGATCGGCCCCTATCTCGCCCTGGGACGCCTGGGGCAGGGCGCTACCGGTACCGTCTACGCCGCGGTGGACACCTCCTCCACCACCGCGGGTGACCGACTGGTCGCCGTGAAGGTGCTCCGGTCCCCCGAACTGGAGTCACCCGACGTCTACCCCGCCCTCGCCCAGAGGCTGCGCAACCTGTCCTCCGTCGACCCCCAGCGGGTGGTCGCCCCCCTGAACTTCGACGCGGACGCCAACCCGCCGTGGCTGGCCATGCCCTACCTCGCCGGCCAGCGGCTCTCCCACTACGTGACCAAACGGGGCGGCCTCGGCACCGGAAAGCTGGTCGCTCTGGCCATCGGGCTGGCCGAGGGGTTGTCCGCCCTGCACGCACGCGGGGTGGCACACGGTTCGCTGCGGCCCAGCGAGGTCCTCCTGGAGTCGCACGGTCCGCACATCATGGAGTGCGCCGTCGCCGCGGACTCCGAGCGGCTGCGCGGTTCCGGGGCCACATGGCTGAGCCCCGAGCGCTATCGGGGCGGTGTGGCGACCCCGGCCGCGGACGTCTTCGCCTGGGGCGCCGTCGTGGCGTTCGCCGGGACCGGGCGGCTGCCCTTCGGCACCGGCGAGCCCGAGGAGATCTCCCAGCGGGTGGCGTCCGGTTCCTTCTCCCTGGACGGCCTGGCCAAGGGGTTGCGCCCGGTCGTGGGCCGGGCCCTGGACCCGAACCCGGACCAGCGGCCCAGCCTGCGGGAGGTCATCGGCGCGGTCATCGCGGTCTGGCAGGCCGAGAACACCGAGCAGGGTGCGGTCCCCGCGCCCGGGGACCGCGAGGAGATCGGGCGGATCCTCGAACGCGAGTGGCACGCCGTGGAACCCGCCCCGCGTGTCCCCGAGGTGATCCGGTTGGAGGGGCGGCTGTCCAACCACCGTCCCTCCCGAGCCCTCTTCCTGACGGGTGTGGTGGCGGTGGCCGGCGTGCTCATCGGCGGCGGCGCCTGGGGGATCGCCCAGGTGACCGGTGGCGGCACCGAAGCCGGTCCGGTGGCGGAGGAGGTTCCGGAGGAGCCGGAGGAGACCGCCTCGGAGGAAGAGGAGGACCCGCGCACCCTGGTGGTCCGGTTCGATCCCGCCGAGCAGGAGGAGCCGGAAGACGGGGACGGGGAACGGGTGTGGGTGTACACCCCGGTCACCCGGGACGGCGAGATCCCGCGCAACCAGGGGATTCCGAGCCACGAGGCCTGGTCCGAGCAGTGGGAGGAGGCCGGGGAACCCGGTCAGGCGGTCATCCGGACCGACGCCGAGGTGCTGTGCGCCAGGTTCTGTGCCGCGCCCGAGCACGTCTTCCTCGACGAGGAGGCGCGCGGCACCTGGGAGCTGAGCGGGAGCGACTTCATCGACTACCTCTCCTGGGGGCCGGTGATGATCGTGGAGATCACCTTCGCCGAGGACCAGGAGGGTGAGGGGCCCCGCGAGGTGGTGGAGGTCGTCGAGCTGTTCTCCGACTGAACCGCGGCCCGGAGCGCGGCCCGCCGGGGCCCCCGGCGGGCCGCACGCGTTCCCCGGCCCCGGGGCCGCCCGCCGGTCCCCTAGCCGCCCTTGAGGACGTTCCTGATCCGTTGGAGGACCTCGGTGAACCGCCGTTCGGTCCCGTGCTGGGTGGGACGGTAGTACTCGCGCTCGGTGAGCCCCTCGGGGGCGTGCTGCTGCGGAGCGACCCCGCCCGGGTAGTCGTGGGCGTAGCGGTAGCCCTTGCCGTGCCCGAGATCGGCGGCGCCCTTGTAGTGGCCGTCGCGCAGGTGCGGCGGGACCGGGCCGGCCCGTCCCGCGCGCACGTCCGCCATCGCCTCGTCGATGGCGGTGATGACCGCGTTGGACTTGGGGGCCAGGCTGATGTGGATGACCGCCTGGGCCAGGTTGATGCGCGCCTCGGGCATACCGATGAGCTCCACCGCCTGGGCTGCCGCGACCGCGGTCTGCAGGGCCGTGGGGTCGGCCATCCCCACGTCCTCGCTGGCGTGCACGACCAGGCGCCGGGCGATGAAGCGGGGGTCCTCTCCCGCCTCGACCATGCGTGCCAGGTAGTGCAGGGCGGCGTCGGGGTCGGATCCGCGCATGCTCTTGATGAAGGCGCTGATGACGTCGTAGTGCTGGTCGCCGGAGCGGTCGTAGCGCACGGCGTGGCGGTCGACGGCCCGTTCGACGTGGTCGGCGGTGATCTCCACGGGTTCGGCGCCCACCGGGCCGGAGACCAGCGCGGCGGCCTCCAGGTAGGTCAGGGATCGGCGCCCGTCTCCCCCTGCCAGGCGGATGAGGTGGTCGCCGCCCTCCTCCGTGAGGGTGTAGCGGCCGTCCAGCCCGCGCTCGTCGGTCAGTGCCCGGTCGACCAGGGCCCGGACGTCGGAGTCGTCGAGGGACTCCAGGGACAGCAGCAGGGAGCGGGAGAGCAGTGGGCTGACCACGGAGAAGAAGGGGTTCTCGGTGGTGGCGCCGATGAAGCTGACCCAGCGGTTCTCCACCGCGGGCAGCAGGGCGTCCTGCTGGGTCTTGTTGAAGCGGTGCACCTCGTCGACGAAGAGCAGGGTGCGGGTGCCGTGCATACCCATGCGGCGTTTCGCCTCGTCGACGACGGCCCGCACGTCCCTGACCCCGGCGTTGACCGCGGAGAGCTCCACGAACCGGCGCTGGGTGACCCGGCTGACCACGCTGGCCAGGGTGGTCTTCCCGGTCCCCGGCGGCCCCCACAGGAACACGGACATGGGCGCGTCGTCCTCGACCAGGCGGCGCAGCGGGCTACCCTCGCCCAGGAGGTGGCGTTGGCCCACGACCTCGTCGAGGGAGCGCGGCCGCATGCGTACGGCCAGCGGTTCCTGCCCCTTGGCGGCCTCGGCCCCGGCATCGTCGAACAGTGTTTCGGACACCTACCCAGGTTAGGTGAGGCCGAGGACGCTCCCGGCCGGTTCCGGTGTTCCTCAGCCCGCGTTGACGGGCAGGTTCTCCGGGCTCTCCGCCTGCTCGGGAGGCGGTGTCGCGCGCGGGATCATCCGGGTGACCAGGAGCGCGATGTCGTCGCCCCGGCCCGCGGGCGCCATCTCGGCCAGGACCTGGGCCGCGGCCCTGGGGTTCTCCCCGTGTTCGGCGAGCGCCTCCCCGACCTGGGCCAGACCGTCCTGCATGGTGACCTCGGAGCTCTCCACGAGCCCGTCGGAGCACAGCAGCAGCGTGGTGCCCGGGGCCAGGACCCGGGTGGTCACGGTGTACTCGGTGTCCGCGAGCACGCCCAGGGGCGGGCCGGTCTCGGGGGCCCACAGCTCGTAGCTCCCCCTGGACGCGAGCACCGCGGGGGGCTGGCCCGCCCAGGCAGCCTGCATGACGCCGCTCCCCCGGTCCACCACGAGGTAGCCGCAGGTGGCGAAGACGATCTCACCCGTCTCGGTGAGCAGCCGGTTGGTTTCGCCCAGGACCACGCCGGGGTCGGACTGGTTGGTCGCGTAGGCGCGGAAGGCGACACGGATCTGGCCCATGGCCGCGGCCGCCTCCACCCCGTGGCCCTGCACGTCCCCGACGAGGAGTCCCACCTTGTTGTCCGGGAGCTCGATGACGTCGTAGAAGTCGCCGCAGATCCGCCACTCCGCGCGGGAGGGCAGGTACTTGGTGGCGATGTCCATGTCGGGAAAGCTCGCCACCTGGCGGGGCAGCATCCGGCGTTGCACGGCATCGGCCAGCTCGAGCTCGGCCTGCTGGGCCTTGATCCGCTGGAGCGCCTGACCGGCCAGGCCCGCGAAGGTGAGCATGAGTGCGCGTTCGTCGCGGCTGGCGTGGTGGGGCCGGTCCCAGACCATCTGCCACACCCCGAGGGCGATCTTGCCGTCACCGAAGATCGGCACGGTGGCCCAGGCCTGGCCGCGGACCGAGCGCATCAGTTCGACCGCGGCGGGGAACCGGCTGACGATCTCGGCACGGCTCTCGAAGAAGCGGGGCTGGCGGTCCTGGATGACCGCGCCCATCGGGAAGTCGGTGTCGTCGGCGCGACGGCCGTCGATGTGCTCCACGTAGCCGCGCTCGCGGGCGCTGGGCGAGGTGCGCAACAGCCCCTCCTCGACGTAGAGGGCCGCGGCGCCGGTACCGCCGAAGATCGGCAGGAACTCCTCACTGAGCAGGTCCATGACCTTGTCGACGGTGGTGGCCGAGACGAGTTTGGAGGACAGTTCGGTGACCAGGCGGCCGTGTTCGGCCTCGGTGCGGCGGCGGTCGGCGAGTCTGCGCACCAACTGGACGTGCTCGGTGACGTCGTCGACGATCCCCACGAGGCGGTCGGGCTGCCCGGGTACGTACCGGGCCCGCACGTGCAGGGAGCGTTCGTCGCCGAGGCGGTCGAAGATCCGGAAGCGCTGCTCGTAGTCGCGCCCGGCGAAGGAGACCGCGATGGCGTCGCGCACACGGGCCGTGTCGTCCGGGTGGACGCGTTCGAGGATGTGTTCGAGCTCGCGGTCGTCCCCGGCCAGGAGGCCGCCCAGCGGGGTCGGGCCGAAGAGTTCCCGGAGGCGGCCGTTGCTGAGGTCCAGGCTCCACAGGACGGAGTCGGAGTTGTCGGTGCGCAGGTCCCCGACCACGCGCAGGTCGGCCTCCTCGGTGGACAGCGCGTGGAAGAGCACGATCGCACCGGAGGCGGGCCCGTGGTCGTCGGTGAGGGGGCGCAGCCCGATCTCCGCCATCCGGGAGGATTTGTCGGTGACCGCCAGGCGCAGGCGGGATCGGCGGGCCCAGTTCCCGGAGACCGCCTCCTGATGGGCCCGTGCCCCGTGCTCGACGTCATGGGATTCCAGGAGGTCGAACCAGGGCCTGCCGGTGAGTTCCGCCTCGTCCGCGCCGAACAGTTCGGTGAGCGCCTGGTTGGCGTGCTGGATCGCGCCGTCGGCCCCGGTGACCGCCATGGGCTCGGGTGCGTGGCGGAACGCCTCCGCGAGAGCGTTCTCGGAGCCACCGCCTGAAGCGCGTTTTCCGTTCACGTATGACTCATCCTCATGTCGGCTCGGACGTCACACCCGCGCTCCGGCGCGGTCACCCCTGGAACGTACCGATTCGGCTCATTGTAGTGTCCGGCGGCGGCCCCGGCCCGGGTGGGAACCGGGGCGGGCGTATCGGCGCCCCGCCCGTCGGCTGCACCGCCTCGTCGGGCACGGACCCTCATGGTCCATCAACGCGACGGGGTAACGGCTGCTTCCGCTCCGGTGGCCGCACCCTACCGACCCCGAGGCGTGAATCGTTACGCTCGTGTGACTCGGCGGCACAGAAATGCACTCCGCTCCCACCTCGCCCCGAATGGGGGCGGTCCCGCTGGTGCACCGTGTTCACTCCAGGACACGTGCGATTCGCGGCGTGGGAGGGTGATTCGCCCCCAACGGTAGGGGATGACGGGCCCGACCGCATCCGGGTGCCATCGACTTCCCCTTTACGGGCGGACTATTTGACCTGTTAATCACCTTTTCTTCGCATTCTGACCGAATGTGGCAAGTTCGAAGTGCGGTTATTACGGGCACCGAACTGTTCAGCCGAGAACTCGTCCGACCCCCCGAGGACTCACCATGCACCCTGCACGCGCCCGCTCCGTGACGGGACGGCTCCTTCACGGCACCACGTGGAACTGGACCTGTCGGCTCTGCACCTACAGCAACCCCGACGACGAGGACATCTGCTGCCAACAGTGCGGCGCGGCCAAACGCTGAACGACGGCGGGGCGGCACACGGCAGAACCGTGTGCCGCCCCGTGGCGAACGCTCCCGGAGGAGGGGCGGGGCCGCCGGGCTCCGGGTGGCTCCGGACTCCGACGCCCCGCTGTCGCGCGTCTACTTCTTCTGGTCCTTCGGCGGAACCACCGTGCGGATGTGCACGTCCTTCAACTGCTGGTCGGAGACGGCCGCGGGGGCGCCCATCATCAGGTCCTGCGCGTTCTGGTTGAGCGGGAAGGCGATGGTCTCCCGGATGTTGGGCTCGTCGGCGAGGAGCATCACGATCCGGTCGATGCCGGGGGCGATGCCGCCGTGCGGCGGGGCGCCGAACTTCAGCGCCCTGAGCATGCCGCCGAACTCGGCCTCGACCGCTTCCTTGTCGTAGCCCGCGATGTCGAAGGCCCGGTACATGATCTCGGGCGAGTGGTTCCGGATCGCCCCGGAGGACAGCTCCACACCGTTGCAGACGATGTCGTACTGCAAGGCGAGGATGTCCAGCGGGTCCTTGTTCTCGAGCGCGTCCATTCCGCCCTGAGGCATGGAGAACGGGTTGTGGCTGAACTCGATGTGGCCCTCGTCGGAGCGCTCGAACATCGGGAAGTCCACGATCCAGCAGAAACGGTAGACCTTCTCCTCGAAGAGGTCGGCGCGCTTGCTCGCCTCCACACGGACCGGGGCCATGATCCGGTTGATCTCGGCGTCGTCCTCGCTGGCGCAGAAGAACAGGCCGTATCCGGGACCGGCACCGAGGGTCTGGAGGAGCTCGTCGGTGATCTCGGTGACGAACTTGGCGATGGGACCGGTCAGCTCGCCGTTCTCGCCGACCTTCAGCCAGGCCAGGCCCTTGGCGCCGTTCTCGACCGCGAAGTCGCCGATGCCGTCGAAGAACTTGCGGGGCTTGTCGCCCACCTGGGGCACGGCCAGGGCCCGGACCCTCTTGCCCTCGAAGGCGCGGAAGTCGGTCTTGCCGAAGAGCTCGGTGACGTCGAGCATCTTCATCGGCGCACGCAGGTCGGGCTTGTCGGTGCCGTACCACTCAAGGGCGTCGCGGTAAGCGATGCGCGGGTAGGGGGACGTGATCTCCCAGTCCGTGGAGAACTCCCGGAAGACCTCGGTCATGACCTTCTCGATGACCTCGAAGACGTCCTCCTGCTCGACGAAGCTCATCTCCACGTCGAGCTGGTAGAACTCGCCGGGCGAGCGGTCGGCGCGGCTGTCCTCGTCACGGAAGCAGGGGGCGATCTGGAAGTAGCGGTCGAACCCGGCGATCATCAGGAGCTGCTTGAACTGCTGCGGCGCCTGGGGCAGGGCGAAGAACTCCCCCGGGTGCAGGCGCGAGGGCACGAGGAAGTCGCGGGCACCCTCGGGGCTGGAGCTGGTCAGGATCGGGGTCTGGAACTCGTTGAAGCCCAGCTCCGTCATCTTCTGGCGGATGTAGGCCACCACCTGCGAGCGCAGCATGACGTTGCGGTGCATCCGCTCCCGGCGCAGGTCCAGGAAGCGGTAGGTGAGGCGGCGCTCCTCGGAGGTGTTGTCCTCGGGGAAGACCGTCAGGGGAAGCTCCTCGGTGGTGCCGAGGACCTCCACCTGCGCCGCCTCGATCTCGATCTCACCGGTGGGCAGGTTCGGGTTGACGTTCTCGGCGCTGCGCGCGCTGACCAGCCCCGTGACCTGGATCACCGACTCCTTGGAGATCCGGCTGAGCTCCTCGAACACCGGGGACTCGGGGCGGGCCATGAGCTGCGTGACGCCGTAGTGGTCGCGCAGGTCGACGAAGAGCAGGCCGCCGAGGTCACGGCGGTTGTGCACCCAGCCAGAAAGGCGCGCTTGCTGCCCGACGTGCTCCTTACGGAGCTGACCACACGAATGAGTCCTGTAACGATGCATGAGTTACCAAGTCCACTAACTACACGGCTGAGCGAGGATGCCGGGGAGCCCGTGACCGGGCCCGGCTGAAGGCATGGCATTGCCCCTTGAACATCTGGAATCCTACCGCCAACGGCACCACCTGGCCTCCTGGTCGGAACGGCGGGGCAGGGCCGGGAGGTCAGCCCGCGACGCCGCGCAGGTACGGGTTGGTGGCGCGCTCGCGCCCCACCGTGGTGGCGGGACCGTGCCCGGGCAGGACCTGGGTGTCGTCGCGGCGGGCCAGGACCGCCCTGGCGAGGCTGGCCGTCATGGCGGCGCCGTCGCCGCCCGGGAAGTCCGTGCGGCCGACGGACCCGGCGAAGACCAGGTCACCGGCGAACATCACCGGCACCCCGTCCTCGGTGTACGTGACGTAGACGACCGAACCCGGGGTGTGCCCCGGGGTGTGCTCGACGGTGAACTCCATCCCAGCCAGGCTGAGCACCGCACCGTCCTGGACCTCGACCAGGTGGGCGGGCTCGGGGTGGGGGCCGGGCCCCAGGAGCATCTGGAGCTGGGCGGCGAAGCCCGCATCGACTCCGGCGGCGGGCTCGGTGAGCAGACCGCGGTCCGCACCGTGCAGGTGCACCGGAATCCCGTGGCGGTCACCGAGTTCGGCGGCCGACCAGACGTGGTCGAAGTGTCCGTGGGTCAGCAGGACGGCGGTCGGGGTGAGCCCGTGTTCGGCCAGGACTCCGGCCACTTGGGGGGCGGCGTCCTGGCCCGGGTCCACGATGACGCAGTCGCCGCCCGGGGCCGGTGCGAGCACGTAGCAGTTCGCGGAGAGGGGCCCGGTGGGAAGTGCGGCGATGAGCACGGCGGAGGTCATCCTGTCCTGGTGGTTTTCACTGGCCACGGGGGACGCCCGAACACGGCCGGGCCACAGGCCCCCGGCCGCAGAGCCTACCGAGCCGGGTCGGGACGGGCGAACCGGTGGCTTCTCGGCGAACGCGTTTGATCACCATTCGATCACCGCGCGCGCCCGGGCTCTTTGCCAAAGCGCGTGGTAGTGCCATATTGGTCACCGTCGTCGTGTACACCGAGGTCTTCGACCTGTGCCTCCCTTTTCGGGGCGGGTGCCGAACCCGGCCGACGGCACGACAGCGGGAGCAGACCTCTCGATCTGCGTTGATGTGAGACACGGCGCGTCGTTGTCCGCCGAAACGTATGGATATCGTGCTGGTGCACGGTGGTTCCCATCACGAACAGGCACGGATGCCGCCGCGACGACCCGAACCCGACCCCGACCGGCCGGGTTCATGACAGCAGGAGGACACGGTGACCACGGACCCTTGGGGCCGCGTAGACGAAGACGGCACGGTCTATGTGCGCACAGGCGAAGGCGAACGGGTCGTCGGATCCTGGCAGGCGGGCGCGCCAGAGGAGGCCCTGGCCTTCTTCCGACGCAAGTACGACTCTCTGGTCACCGAGGTGGAGCTGCTGGAGAAACGGCTCCGCAGCACGGATCTGTCCGCCACCGCGGCGATGGCCAACATCGACAAGCTGCGTACGGCGGTCAAGGACGCGAACGCGGTGGGTGACCTGGACTCACTGTCCCAGCGACTGGACAAGCTGGCCGACCGCGCCGAGGAGCGCAAGGTCGAGCAGAAGCAGGCCCAGGAGCAGGCCCGCAGCCAGGCCCGCGAGATCAAGGAGCGGATCGTCGCCGAGGCCGAACGGGTCGCGGTGGAGACCACGCACTGGAAGTCCGGCGGCGAGCGCATGCTCCAGCTCATCGAGGAGTGGAAGAAGGCCCCCCGGGCCGACCGCCCCACCGAGCAGGCTCTGTGGAAGCGCATGTCCGCGGCCCGCAACTCCTTCTCCAAGCGGCGCAAGACCTACTTCGCCAATCTGGACCAGCAGCGCGAAGGCGTGCGTGCCGAGAAGGAGCGCATCGTCTCCGAGGCAGAGGCCCTCTCGAACTCCACGGACTGGGGGCCCACCGCCCGCGCCTACCGGGACCTGATGCAGCGGTGGAAGGCCAGCGGCCGGGCTGACCGGAGCAGCGAGGACAAGCTGTGGGGCCGCTTCAAGGCCGCCCAGGACGTCTTCTTCGACGCGCGCAACGCGACCTTCGCCGAACGTGACGCCGAACTGCGGGTCAACGCCGAGGCCAAGGAGCGCATCCTGGCGGAGGCCAAGGACGAGATCCCGGGTATCTCCGACCCGCGCCGTGCCCGCGCCCGTCTGCGTGACTTCCAGGAGGCCTGGGAGGAGGCCGGTGAGCTGCCCCGGGACGTACGGGACCAGCTGGAGGGCGCGTTCCGGCAGATCGAAGACGGGGTGCGCCGGGCGGAGGACGCGGAGTGGGAGCGCACGAGCCCCGAGGCACGTGCCCGCGCCAAGGACACCGTCGACCAACTGTCGACGGCGATCGCGGGGCTGGAGGCCAAGCTGGAGAAGGCCAGGGCCGCTGACGACGCCCGCCGGATCAAGGAGCACGAGGCCGCTCTGGAGGCGCGCCGCTCCTGGTTGGCCGAGGCGGAGAAGGCTCTTGACGAGATGAGCTGACGCTCCGCAGGAAAGGCCACGGGCCGCACCCCCGAGCAGGGGTGCGGCCCTTTCGCGCTCTCGGACCGGTCGTGACCGGGTGCGCTAGCTGTCGTCCTCCTCCGTGGCGGGACGGCGGCGCCCGATCACCATGGCGCCGATACCGGTCAGGGCCGCCAGAAGGCCGCTCACCGCAGGGATCGCGGCGGACGCACCGGTCTGCGCGAGGACGGGCTCGGCATCGTGTTCGGGGGCTTCGTGCTTGTGGTCAGGGTGCTCGTGGCCGTCGTGCCCGTCGTGCCCATCGTGGCCGTCGTGCCCATCGTGGCCGTCGTGCCCATCGTGGCCGTCGTGCCCGTCCTTGCCGTCCTTGCCGTCCTTGCCGTCCTTGCCGTCCTTGCCGTCCTTGCCGTCCTTGCCGTCCTTCCCGTCCTTGCCGTCCTTGCCGTCCTTGCCGTCCTTCCCGTCCTTCCCGTCCTTCCCGTCCTTCCCGTCCTTCCCGTCCTTGCCGTCCTTCCCGTCCTTCCCGTCCTTGCCGTCCTTCCCGTCCTTGCCGTCCTTCCCGTCCTTGCCGTCCTTCCCGTCCTTGCCGTCCTTCCCGTCCTTGCCGTCCTTCCCGTCCTTCCCGTCCTTCCCGTCCTTCCCGTCCTTGCCGTCCTTCCCGTCCTTGCCGTCCTTCCCGTCCTTGCCGTCCTTCCCGTCCTTGCCGTCGTGGCCGTCGTGGCCGTCGT
Source organism: Nocardiopsis terrae (assembly GCF_014651695.1). Taxonomy (GTDB): domain Bacteria; phylum Actinomycetota; class Actinomycetes; order Streptosporangiales; family Streptosporangiaceae; genus Nocardiopsis; species Nocardiopsis terrae. Next base: position 556,075 of record NZ_BMXJ01000006.1, on the reverse strand, counting down.
GGCCGTCGTGGCCGTCGTCGCCGTCGTGGCCGTCGTGGCCGTCGTGGCCGTCGTCGCCGTCGTACCCATAGGACTTGCCGGGCTTGTCCCCGCCGAGCTTGCCGGGCTCGCTCTCAGCCGAGGCCCCGGTGCTCTCGGCGAGATCCTCCGCAGGAGCCTGGGCAGGCTCCGGAGGGACCTCAACGGGCTCGACCGAGCGCGTGGGCTGCTCCGGCATCGTGTTCTCGACAACCTGGGGAAGCTCGACGTGCACTGGGCCGGCAGGGGCCGTGTCCACCGTGGTGACCGACTCGACCGCCTGCTCGACACGGAGGGTGTCGTCAGCGAGAGCCGGGGTCATCCCCCACAGGAACGGGGCCACGATCGCGGCACTCGCGGAGACAGCGGCCATGCGGATCAGGCTGCGAGCACTGACGGTGGATTCGGGTGCCTTGGGCGCGTACTTGGAGCAATAGTTCATACGAGGATTGTGCACAGATCGCTACTCAAAGTGACTAAGCAACATCAGCAAGTCCCGGAAAAAAGTGGTAAACCGTCGATACACGCCGATGGGCCGCGTCCTCTCGGATGCGGCCCATCGGTCCGGTCTAGCGGTGCGCGTCCAGATGGTAGACGGGCGCCCGCTCTGACGGAGCGCCGATATCGACTACGGGATCAGGGCCGGGACCACTGGGTGCCTCCGGCGCCGGACGCGGCTTTCGTGTGCCCCGGTAGCGCAGAAAGCCTCCGACGGCGACCGCGACGGAGAGGACGAGAAGCAGGCCCGCCGCCACCCAGGCAAACGGCAGTACGCGATGGACCTGGTGTACGGAGGAGGCGCAGGAGGCGAGTTGGGCCTCGACCCCCGGGCGCAAACACACGGTGCTGACCGGCTGCCGCCCCCGCTCGGGGGTCTCGGTGATCTCGGCGGTCACCGAGAGAACAGCGCGCTCACCCGGCTCCAGGGGCTGGTCCCACTCCGCCCCACCGGCCTCGGCCCCCTCGGGGGCACCCGAGACGTAGCGCATCGAGGGCGGCAGGTACTGCACGACCTGGGCCCCGGGCGCAGCCTCGTACCCGGCGTTGCGCACCCTGATCGTGTACTCCACCCGGCCACCGGCACGGAGCGGTTCCTCCGACCGCCCCTGGACGGTGACGTACAGGCTTCCCGCGCCGGGGACCGGCCCCTCGCCCTCCTGCAGCGGCTGCCCGGGTGCCGCGATCAACGCGGCCAGACCGACTGCCGACACCACCGCTGGCACGGCCATGGTGTTCCCCCTCCGCACGGCGGCACAACTAATGACTTTCTACATTTATTTGATAACACAAAGTAGTCATATTGGGCTTGTGCCATGCGGAGCCCCCGAACACACCGAAGGCGGGCGGCCGCGTACGGCCACCCGCCCCCGGGCGGATTCGTCCCCGGTCAGAGCCCCACGAACGACCGCAGCGCAGCGGCGCGGTCGGTGCGCTCCCAGGTGAACTCCGGCAGCTCACGGCCGAAGTGGCCGTAGGCGGCGGTCTTGGAGTAGATCGGGCGCAGCAGGTCGAGGTCGCGCACGATGGCGGCGGGACGCAGGTCGAAGACCTCCTTGACCGCCTTCTCGATCAGCTCCGGAGCCACCTTCTCGGTACCGAAGGTCTCGATGAACACACCCACCGGATGCGCCTTGCCGATCGCGTAGGCCACCTGGACCTCGGCACGCTCGGCCAGCTCCGCGGCGACGATGTTCTTCGCGACCCAGCGGGTGGCGTAGGCGGCGGAGCGGTCCACCTTCGACGGGTCCTTGCCGGAGAAGGCGCCGCCGCCGTGGCGGGCGTAGCCGCCGTAGGTGTCGACGATGATCTTGCGGCCGGTCAGCCCGGCGTCGCCCATCGGACCGCCGATCTCGAAGCGACCGGTCGGGTTGACCAGGAGTCGGTAGTCGTCCGACTCCAGGCCGTAGGCGGCCACGACCGGTTCGATGACGTGCTCCCGGATGTCCGGGGTCAGCATCTCCTCGAGGTGGATGTCCGCGGAGTGCTGGCTGGAGACCACGACGGTGTCCAGACGGACCGGGGTCTGGCCCTCGTACTCGACGGTGACCTGGGTCTTGCCGTCGGGTCGCAGGTAGGGAACCGTGCCGTTGCGGCGCACCTCGGAGAGCCGCTCGGAGAGCGCGTGCGCCAGCTTGATCGGCAGCGGCATGAGCTCGGGGGTCTCACGGTTGGCGTAGCCGAACATCAGGCCCTGGTCACCAGCGCCCTGCCGGTCGAGGACGTCCTCCTCGTGCTCGACACGCGCCTCGTAGGCGGTGTCGACGCCCTGGGCGATGTCAGGGGACTGTGCGTCGATGGAGACGTTGACCCCGCAGGAGTCACCGTCGAACCCCTTGGCGGAGGAGTCGTATCCGATCTCGAGGATCTTCTCGCGCACGATGGCGGGGATGTCGACATAGGTCTGGGTGGTGACCTCACCCGCGATGTGGACCTGACCGGTGGTGATCAGCGTCTCGACCGCGACCCGACTGCTGGGGTCGCTGGTGAGCATCGCGTCGAGGATCGCGTCACTGATCTGGTCGGCCATCTTGTCGGGATGGCCTTCGGTGACCGACTCGGAGGTGAAAAGGCGGCGGGACACGTTGCGTGACTCCTTGCAGCGGCTGCTGGCTGACATGTGTCGGGCGGTTTCGCTCCTCCACGGCTCCTGCCGGGGCGGCAATACCGACCGACGCGGTTGGTTATTCGTCCACTGTAACCGGACTGGTGGGGGTGGACGCCCACTGCTCGGCCTCGTCAGCCGTGCACGGACACCCGAAGGAAGTGTGTCGTACTCAGCGGTAGGAATCCAGCGTGGCGAGCAGGAGATTTACCTCCCCTCCACCACGGGCCGACCGCGGGCCGGGTACTCGGGCCGCGGCCCCGGGCCGGGCGGGCGAGCGGCCGGGGCTCAGCCCGGGAGCCGTTCGGCCACCAGGTCCCACACCCGGTCGGCGAGGTCCTCCTTGGGGCCCGTGGGAACGTCCACGACGGTTCCGTCGGCGCCCAGGACGGTCGCCTTGTTGTCGTCGGTACCGAACGCTTTCCCTCCACCGACCTGGTTGACCACGAGCAGGTCACAGCCCTTCCGGGCCAGTTTGGCCCGGCCGTTGGCGATCACGTCGTCGGTCTCCGCGGCGAAGCCCACGATGGTCTGGGCGGTCCCCTCCCTCTCCCGGGAGACGACCAGGCCGGCGAGGATGTCGGGATTCTCCACCAGTTCGATGGGGGCCGGCGCCGTACCGGACTTCTTGATCTTGGAGGCGGCGCTGTTCACCGGGCGGAAGTCGGCGACCGCCGCGGTCATCACCACCGCGTCGGCGCCGGCCCGCTCGGCCTCCACCGCCTCGGCCAACTCCACCGCCGACCCCACTCTCACCAGGTGTACGCCGGCGGGGTCGGGCAGGCCGACGTTGGCGGCGACCACGGTCACGTCGGCGCCACGAGCGGCGGCGGTCCGTGCCAGGGCGTACCCCTGCCGCCCCGAGGAGTGGTTGCCGATGAAACGGACCGGGTCGATGGCCTCGCGGGTGCCCCCGGCGGAGATCAGCACGCGCTTACCGGTGAGGTCGGGTTCCACGGCCCCGCGGCGGAGCACGAGGCGGGCGGCCTCGAACAGCTCCGCGGCCTCCGGCAGCCGCCCGCGCCCGCTGTCGGCTCCGGTGAGGCGGCCCACGGCCGGGTCCAGGACCAGGGCTCCGCGCGAGCGCAGCGTCGCCACGTTGGCCTGGGTCGCCGGATGCTCCCACATCTCGGTGTGCATCGCCGGGGCGAACACGACCGGGCAGCGGGCGGTGAGGAGGGTGTTGGTCAGGAGGTCGTCGGCCAGACCGGCGGCCGCCTTCGCCAGGATGTTGGCGGTGGCGGGCGCGACGAACACGAGGTCGGCCGTCTGGCCGATGCGCACGTGCGGAACCTCGTGGACCTGGTCCCACACGCCGGTGTCGACGGGTTGACCGGACAGGGCGGCCCAGGTGGGCTCACCGACGAAGCGCAGGGCGTCGGCGGTGGGCACGACCCGGACACGATGGCCCGACTCGGTCAGCCGACGGAGCAGCTCGCACACCTTGTAGGCGGCGATGCCCCCGCCGACGCCGAGGACCACCTGGGGAACGGATTCTGTGTCACTCACACAAGGAGTTCTACCAGGCCCGCACCCCGGCGTTTCCCGGGGACGCCCCCCGGGGACGACCGCGCCCTCCGCGCGCCCCTGACGGGCGCCGCGGAGGGCGCGGTGTTTACGACAACGACCCCGAGGGGGTCGGCGAGGGATCAGGCGCCCTCGTACGGCTCCGCGGTGAGCAGACCGGACTTGACCTCGCGCAGGGCGATGGACAGGGACTTCTCCTGGACCTGGGTCTCCACCAGCGGGCCGACGTACTCCAGCAGGCCCTCGCCGAGCTGGGCGTAGTAGGCGTTGATCTGGCGGGCCCGCTTGGAGGCCATGGTGACCAGGCTGTACTTGCTGTCGACGCACTCCAGCAGGTCGTCGATCGGCGGGTTGGTGATGCCTTCGGCGACGGGCTCGGTACCAGCCACTTTGTTACCCCCAGGGACGGTCTCCGGCTCGTCGAAAGCCGTGACGTTGGTTGGATGGAACGGTTCTCGGGGCCCGAGGCGGGGCGCCGCAGCCGGGGCCGACGCGGCCGCTATCACACCTTGGGCGCGGTCATCAACGCTAGCAGCTCGTCGCACACTTCCTGTACGGACGTGTTGACCAGGGTCGTGTCGAATTCCTTCTCCGCGGCCAGCTCGACCTTGGCGACCTCCAGCCTGCGCTGGACGACCTCGTCGGACTCGGTGCCGCGGCCGGTCAGCCTGCGTACCAGCTCCTCCCAGGAGGGCGGTGCGAGGAAGACGTGCAGGGCGTCGTCCATGGAGTCGCGCACCTGGCGCGCGCCCTGGAGTTCGATCTCCAACAGTACGGGCACCCCTCGGGCGAGCCGTTCCTCGACGGGGCCGCGCGGGGTCCCGTAGCGGTTGCCGGCGAACTGGGCCCACTCCAGGAGCTGGTTCTCGGCAACGAGGCGGTCGAACTCCTCGTCGGTGACGAAGTAGTACTGGACCCCGTCCCGCTCACCCGGCCTGGGCTTGCGGGTGGTCACCGAAACCGACAGCCACACGTCGGGGTTGACCTGGCGCAGGTGTGCGACGACCGTGCTCTTTCCCACGCCGGAGGGGCCGGAGAGGACGGTCAGCCGCTTCTCGGCCGGTCGGGACTGGTCTGCGGTCTGCGCAGGCATGTGAGATCAGGCTTCCATTCGGCTCTCCGCCACGCGGTGGGCCGCGGGCGGGCCTGGTGTGCGCTGCCTGGGGCCGGGCTCGCGGTCCGACGCGTCACCGCGCGGGCGGCTCGTGCTGGCGTTGTGGTGCGCAGCGTACGGTCGCGGGAAGCTCCCTTTATACCACCGGGCCACGGTGCGACGGACGGAGTGTGACCTGGGGCCCACCCGCCCGCCGACCGCGGCGCCGGGTACTGCTCACCGCCTGCCGCCGCCTTGGCTGCGACGGCCCCGCGCGACTGTGGGGGACGCGACGGGTGCGGTGTCGGCCGGTCTCGACGGACCGGTGTTACTTGGTGAGGTCGCCGAACTCGCTCTCCAGGGCGGCGCGCTGGTTGGTACCCAGGCCCCGGACACGGCGCGACTCAGCGATGTTGAGCCGCTCCATGATCTGTTTGGCGCGCACCTTGCCGACACCGGGGAGGGATTCCAGCAGAGCCGAAACCTTCATCTTGCCGATGACGTCGTCCTTGAGGCCGTTGGAGAGCACCTCGGACAGCGAGATGCCGCCGTTCTTCAGCTTGTTCTTGACCTCCGCACGCTCTTTTCTGGCCTTGGCGGCCTTCTCGAGAGCCGCGCTGCGCTGCTCGGGTGTGAGGGGAGGAAGGGCCACGCCGGGTCACCTCGGATTTCTACTCGTTTGTAGAGGGCGGACGCCTGCGCAAGTTAGTAGGTCTGACCCCTGTTAGGCAACGTAAAGTGCCCTTTCAAGGGCTATTTCATCGAAGGAACTACACAGGGTTACCGGTCCATAGCTTTAAGAGACGAAAAACAGGACTTTGGTCCCGATTGATGACCAGGGAAAGCGTGTCACCAGCGCAGGTCACCCAGCGGTGACGCGGGTCACTCTTTGCCATGGTTTCCTAGTTTCGGACAGACCCAATTAGTAACCGTCCGTGACCCACAACTGTGGGTGATGGGGCGGGTGCGCCGAGACGCCCGCCCCCCTCTCCCCGGCCGAACAGCGCAGCCCACGGGCCCGCGGCCGAAGGATCAGACACGGACCCCGGCACGCCGTACGGCCGCCGCGATGGAGGCCGCCGCCGCACCGGGGTCCGCGGCACGGGTGATCGGACGACCGATGACCAGAAGGTCCGCCCCTGCCTCGATCGCCTCCTCCGGGGTGGCCACCCTGGACTGGTCACCCGCGTCCGCCCCGGCCGGGCGTACGCCCGGGGTGATCAGGGTGACGTCCGGGCCCACCTCGGCACGCACGAGCGCGACCTCCTGGGGCGAGCACACCAGTGCGCGCGCGCCCGCGCCCACCGCGAGCACCGCCAGGCGTCGCACCGCGTCCCGTGCCGGACCGAGCAGCCCCACCTGCTCCAGGTCCGTCTCGTTCATGGAGGTGAGCACCGTCACCGCCGCGATCTTGGTGTCCGGCGCGGCCTCCACCGCGGCCCGGACCATGTCCGCTCCCCCACCCGCGTGAACCGTCAGGATCGAGGGCCGCAGGCCCGCCACGCTGCGCGCCGCGCCGGCGACGGTGGCGGGGATGTCGTGCAGCTTCAGGTCCAGGAAGACGCCGACGCGGTTGGCGCCGCGCACGGCGCTGATCACCTCGGGGCCGTACCGCAGGTACAGCTCCAGGCCCACCTTCACCGTGCTCACGTGCGGTGCGACCGAGGAGGCCCAGGTGGCCGCGGTCTCGATCTCGTTGGCGTCGATCGCGACGGCGATGGGCGCGGAGGGCGCGGTCATGTCGGTATCTCCAATCGTGTGCCACCGGCGGTCGGCGCCGGTGCCTGAAGCATCCGCCAGTACTTACGTCTGCGATTACAGAAGCACCGGCCGATGCACGTCCACTGTCATGTGCACACCATCAGGTGTGCGATTCCCCGGATGGGGCGCTTCATGCACCCATCCCGTGTCACTTCCCCGTAACGGCCGCTGAAACGACCCTGGGGACGCTTTCCCAACGAACCCAGCCCCTGTGTCCCGAATGCACCCGTTCGGCCACACAGAGCCATCTCAGCGCCGTTCAGGCCGGTCAGGGCGCTGTCGATCCGTGAAGCCGTCGTCACACACCGGTTCCCGGCCGGTGCGCGGCCCCCACCACGTCCGAGGCCCTGGAAACCCCCCGGGCGTCCAGTGCCTCGGTGAACTCCCTCAGCACCCGCACACAGGCCGAGGGGTCGGCGAAGTTCACCGTCCCCACCGCCACGGCGCTCGCCCCCGCAGCCATGAACTCCAGGACGTCGGTCCCGGTACGCACCCCGCCCGTCCCGATGATCGGCACCTCGGGAAAGACCTCGTGGACCCGGTAGACGCACCCCACCGCCAGGGGACGGATCGCCGGACCGGAGAGCCCGCCCATCCCCCCGGCCACCGCCGGGCGCAGGGTCCGGGTGTCCACACTCATCCCCCGCAGGGTGTTGACCATGGTCAGCCCGTCGGCGCGGGCCGCGACGCAGGCCCCGGCGAGCTCGACGACGTCGGGGACGTCCGCGGCGAGCTTGGCCAGGACCGGCACGTCGGACCGGGCGTGCGAGCGCACCGTCTGCACCACCGCCGCGGCCTGGGCCGCGTCGTCGGCGAAGTGGCGCCCCGACGGGTCCGCCGGGTTCGGGCAGGAGAGGTTGACCTCGATGGCGCCCACGCCCTCCGCCTCGGAGACCCGTCTGGCCAGCTCGCCGAACTCGCCCGCGCCCGACCCCGCGAGGGAGACGATCGCCCTCCCTCCTCGGGAGAGCAGCCACGGCAGGTCGCGCTGGAGGAAGACGTCGATCCCGGGCCCCTGCATACCCGTGGCACTGAGCATCCCGCTGGGAGTCTCCGCCATACGCGGCGCGGGTCGGCCCGCACGCGGCTCCAGCATCAACGACTTGGTGGTGACTGCGCCGATCTCGGCGATGTCGAAGAACTGCGCCAGCTCGCGCCCCGACCCCGCGCACCCGGCGGCGGTCACCACCGGGTTCGGGAGTCGCAGGGAGCCCAGTCTGGTCCTGAGGTCTGCGTTCAATTGCCTTCGCTCACTCGTGGCCTGTCAGCACGGCCCTGCTGTGGTCTCTACGGCGCTGGGATCAGGCGATGTCGCGGGCCGACTCGGCGGCGCGGGCCGCGCTGGACCCCTTCCAGCCGGGCGCGCCCAGGGCGTCGAAGGGGATCGTGCCGACATCGTCGAAGCGCACGTGTTCGCCCCGGAAGACCGGACCGTCCACGCAGGAGCGCACCATCCGGGTGATGCCGTCCTCTCCCACCACCGGGATCACGCAGCTCATACAGATACCGACACCGCACGCCATGGCCTCCTCCACCGCGACCTGCACGGGGAGCCCGTGGCTGCCCGCCACCGCCGTGACCGCCCGCAGCATCGGCATCGGACCGCAGGCGTAGACCGCGTCGGACCTGGCCTCCTCGATCACCCGGCCCAGCACGTCACAGACCCGGCCGCGCGTGCCGAAGGAACCGTCGTCGGTGGTGAAGGCGGCGGTTTCGGCGATACGGCGGGCGGTGATGGCGCTGAACACACGGTCGGCGGAGGTCGCGCCCAGCACGAAATCCACCCGGCAGCCCCGCCGGCGCAGCGACTGTGCGAGCGGGAACAGGGGCGCGCTCCCGGAGCCCCCGCCCACCAGCACGCAGTTGACCGGGTCCCGGGGCAGCGGGAAGGGGCGGCCGAGGGGGCCGACCACGTCGAGCAGATCGCGCGATCTTCGTTCGGCCAGCCAGGCGGTCCCGCTACCGCGCACCGCGAACAGGAACTCGACGGTGCCGCCGTAGTCGGGCTTGACGTCGTGCACGGCGAAGGGGCGGCGCAACAGGGTGCTGGAGTGGTCGCCGCCGACCGCCACCGACACGAACTGCCCCGAACGGAACCGTTCGGCGATACCCGGAGCGACGACGGTGATGGCGTAGTAGG
>NZ_BMXJ01000006.1:475155-546746 GCF_014651695.1 Nocardiopsis terrae | reverse complement strand
CGGCCCGGGCTGGCTACAGCCTAGGAGCTCCGGCGGCTCGCCGTGAGCGTCCGGGCGTGTTCCTGGAGGGAGCGCACCCCGACGTCGCCGCGCACACGGGCCTCGATCGCCTGCACGGCGGCGGCCAGACCCTGCACGGTGGTGACGCTGGGCACCCCCCGCACGATGGCGGCGGTCCGGATCTCGTACCCGTCCAGGCGGGGACCGGCCTGGCCCGCGCTACCGAACGGGGTGTTGACGATCAGGTCGACGTCGCCGTCGTGGATGAGCTGAACGATGGTGGGCTCGCCCTGGGGCCCGACACCCGTGCTGTGCTTGCGCACCACGGTGGCGCGGACGCCGTTGCGGCGCAGCACCACGGCGGTGCCCTCGGTGGCCAGGATCTCGAAGCCGAGGTCGGCCAGCCGCTTGACCGGGAAGATCATCGAGCGCTTGTCGCGGTTGGCGACCGAGACGAACACCTTGCCCTGGGTGGGTACCGTGCCGTTGACCGCCAGCTGGGACTTGGCGTAGGCGGAACCGAACTCGGTGTCCAGGCCCATGACCTCACCGGTGGAGCGCATCTCCGGGCCCAGGACGGTGTCGACGCCCTCGCCCTCCTTGTTGATGAACCGGTTGAAGGGGAGCACGGCCTCCTTGACCGATACCGGGGCGTCGGCGGGCAGGTCGCCGCCGTCGCCCTGGGCGGGCAGCATGCCCTCGGCGCGGAGCTCGGCGATGCTGCTCCCGGCCATGACGCGGGCGGCGGCCTTGGCCAGCGGCACCGCGGTGGCCTTGGAGACGAACGGCACGGTGCGGGAGGCGCGCGGGTTGGCCTCCAGGACGTTGAGGACGCCGGAGGCCAGCGCGTACTGGACGTTGAGCAGGCCCCGCACCCCGGTGCCGCGCGCGATGGCCTCGGTGGAGTAGCGGATGCGCTCGATGTCCTCGCTGCCCAGGGTGATCGAGGGCAGGGTGCACGCCGAGTCGCCGGAGTGGATCCCGGCCTCCTCGATGTGCTCCATGACGCCGCCCAGGTACAGGTCCCTGCCGTCGTAGATGGCGTCGACGTCGATCTCGATGGCGTCGTCGAGGAAGCGGTCGATCAGGACCGGGTGCTCGGGGCTGACCTCGGCGTTGCGCTCGATGTAGTCGGCGAGCATCTTCTCGCTGTAGACGATCTCCATGCCGCGGCCGCCCAGCACGTAGGACGGGCGGACCATGACCGGGTAGCCGATCTCGTCCGCGGCGGCCTTGGCCTCGGCGAAGGAGTAGGCCATGCCGTACTTGGGCGCGGGCAGTCCGGCGTCGGCCAGGACCCGGCCGAAGGCGCCGCGGTCCTCGGCCAGGTCGATGGCCTCGGGGCTGGTGCCGATGATGGGCACCCCGGCGGCCTTGAGGCGGCGGGCCAGGCCCAGCGGGGTCTGGCCGCCGAGCTGGACGATGACCCCGACGACCGGTCCGGCGGCCTGCTCGGCGCGCACGACCTCCAGCACGTCCTCCAGGGTGAGCGGCTCGAAGTAGAGCCGGTCGCTGGTGTCGTAGTCGGTGGAGACGGTCTCGGGGTTGCAGTTGACCATGACGGTCTCGAACCCGGCGTCGGAGAGCGCGAAGCAGGCGTGGACGCAGGAGTAGTCGAACTCCACTCCCTGGCCGATGCGGTTGGGGCCCGAGCCCAGGATGATGATCTTGGGCTTGTCCCCGGTGGGGACCTCGGTCTCCTCGTCGTAGCTGGAGTACAGGTACGGCGTCTGGGCCTCGAACTCGGCGGCGCAGGTGTCCACGGTCAGGTAGACGGGGTGGATGCCCAGGGCGTGCCGGAGTTCGCGGACCACGTCCTCCGACTTGCCGGTGATCTCGCCGATCTGGACGTCGGAGAAACCGAGGCCCTTGGCCTCGCGGAGCAGGTCCGCGTCGAGCTTGCCCGCTCCGGCCAGGACGCGGGCCGTCTCCTCCAGGCGCAGCATCTGGTCCAGGAACCAGGGGTCGATCTTCGTGGACTCGTGCAGTTCCTCCACCGTGGCTCCGGCGCGCAGGGCCTGCTGGACCTGGCGGAGCCGGTGCTCGGTGGGCTGCGCGGAGCGGCGCAGCAGCTCGTCCTTGTCACCGGGATCGCCCGCCCAGGTCAGGCCGACGCCCGCCTTCTCCAGGGAGCGCATGGCCTTCTGCAGGGCCTCGGGGAAGGACCGGCCGATGGCCATGGCCTCGCCCACCGACTTCATGGTGGTGGTGAGGGTGGGGTCGGCGCCGGGGAACTTCTCGAAGGCGAAGCGGGGGACCTTCACGACCACGTAGTCGAGCGTGGGCTCGAAGCTGGCCGGGGTCTCCCTGGTGATGTCGTTGGGGATCTCGTCCAGCGTGTAGCCGACGGCCAGCTTGGCGGCGATCTTGGCGATCGGGAAGCCGGTGGCCTTGGAGGCCAGCGCCGAGGAGCGGGACACCCGGGGGTTCATCTCGATGACGATGATCCGGCCGGTGGTGGGGTGGACGGCGAACTGGATGTTGCAGCCGCCGGTGTCCACTCCGACCTCGCGGATGACCGCGATACCGATGTCGCGCAGCTTCTGGTACTCGCGGTCGGTGAGGGTCATGGCCGGGGCCACGGTGATGGAGTCGCCGGTGTGCACGCCCATGGGGTCGAGGTTCTCGATGGAGCACACGACCACGACGTTGTCGTTGGTGTCGCGCATCAGCTCCAGCTCGTACTCCTTCCAGCCGAGGATGGACTCCTCCAGGAGCACCTCGGTGGTCGGGGAGAGCGTGAGGCCCTGACTGGCCATGCGGCGCAGCTCGCCCTCGTCGTGGGCGAAACCCGAACCGGCGCCGCCCATGGTGAAGGACGGGCGCACCACGACCGGGTAGCTCAGCTCCTCGGCGGCGTCCAGGCACTCCTGGAGGGTGTGGCAGATACGCGAGCGGGCGGACTCGCCGCCGATGCGCTCGACGATCCGCTTGAAGCTCTCGCGGTCCTCGCCGGACTGGATGGCCTCGATGTTGGCGCCGATGAGCTCGACGTCGTACTTGGCCAGGATCCCGGCCTCGTCGAGGTCGACGGCGGCGTTGAGCGCGGTCTGCCCGCCCAGGGTGGGCAGGAGCGCGTCGGGGCGCTCCTTGGCGATGATCTTCTCGATCATCTCGGGGGTGATCGGCTCGACGTAGGTGGCGTCGGCGATCTCCGGGTCGGTCATGATCGTGGCCGGGTTGGAGTTGACCAGGATGACCCGCAGGCCCTCGGCCCGCAGGACACGGCAGGCCTGGGTACCCGAGTAGTCGAACTCGGCCGCCTGCCCGATCACGATCGGACCGGAGCCGACCACGAGGACGGATGAAAGGTCACTACGGCGCGGCATGCTCTGTTCCTCTTACTACTTGGCAGCCGGTGCGGGCTGGTCGGACATCAGGTCGACGAACTCGTCGAAGAGCTCGGCGGCGTCGTGGGGGCCCGCGGCGGCCTCCGGGTGGAACTGGACGCTGAAGACGGGGCGGTCCAGCAGCCGCAGACCCTCGACGACCTGGTCGTTGAGGCCGATGTGGCTGACCTCGGCCCGGCCGTAGGGGGTGTCGAAGGGGGCGTCGAGCGGTGCGTCGACGGCGAAGCCGTGGTTCTGGCTGGTGATCGCGACCTTCTTGGTGCGGGTGTCGATGACCGGCTGGTTGACGCCCCGGTGGCCGAAGGGCAGCTTGTAGGTGCCCAGGCCCAGGGACCGGCCCAGGATCTGGTTGCCGAAGCAGATACCGAAGAGCGGCTTCCCGGAGTCCAGGACGCCGCGCATCGCCTCGACCGGGCGGTCCGCGGTGGCGGGGTCCCCGGGGCCGTTGCTGAAGAAGACGCCGTCCGGGTCGAGCGCGAGGATCTCCTCGGCGGTGGCGGAGGCGGGCAGCACGGTGACCCGGCAGCCGCGCTCGGCCAGCCGCTGGGGCGTCATCGCCTTGATCCCGAGGTCGACCGCGGCGACGTGGAAGCGGGTCGCCACCCCCTCGGGCGGCAGGATCTCGTAGGCGCCGTCGGTGCTGACCTCGGCGGCCAGGTCGGAGCCGGCCATGCGGGGCTGCTCCAGGATGCGGGCGAGCAGCGCCTCGGGGTCGGTCTCGACGGTGCTGACGGCGGCGCGCATGGCGCCGCGGTCCCGCAGGTGCCGGGTGAGGGCCCGGGTCCCGGTGAGGGCGATTCCGACCACGTTCTGGCGGCGCAGTTCCTCGTCGAGCGTGCGCTGGGCGCGCCAGTTGGAGGGGATGCGCGCGGGCTCGCGGACGACGTATCCCGCGACCCAGATCCGGCCGGACTCGGGGTCGTCGTCGTTGACCCCGGTGTTGCCGATGTGCGGCGCGGTCATCGCCACGATCTGGCGGTGGTAGGAGGGGTCCGTGAGGGTCTCCTGGTAACCGGTCATCCCGGTGTTGAAGACGGCCTCGCCGAAGGTCTCACCGGTGGCACCGAAGGATCGGCCGCGGAACACGCGCCCGTCCTCGAGTACCAGAATCGCCGGCCCGCCGGTCTCCTCGGACACGTTTCCCCCCTCTGTGCCACCAGGGCTGGCCTGGGTGCCTGTGTTCACTGTGCTCAATTGATCTTCCCCTCCAGGACGGTGGGCGCGCCGCGCAGGAACGTGGCGCGGACCCGGCCGGGCAGGGTCATCCCCCGGAACGGGGTGTTGCTGCTCTTGGTGGCCATGGCCGCCCCGTCGACGTCGACGGGCGCCTCCGGGTCGTACAGGACGACGTTGGCGGGTTCACCGACCGCCAGGCCGCGGCCGTGGCCGCTCACCCGGCCGATGCGGGCCGGAGCGGCGGACATGCGGTCGGCGACCTGGGCCCAGGTGAGCAGGCCGGTGTCGACCATCGTCCGCTGCACGACCGGCAACGCGGTCTCCAGGCCGACCATTCCCATGGCGGCCGTGGACCACTCGGTCTCCTTGGCCTCCACGGGGTGGGGGGCGTGGTCCGTGGCGACGATGTCGATCGTCCCGTCGGCCAGGCCCTCGCGCAGCGCCTGGACGTCCTCGGCGGTGCGCAGGGGCGGGTTGACCTTGTAGATGGGATCGTAGCTCTCCACCAGGTCGTCGGTGAGGAGCAGGTGGTGCGGGGTGACCTCCGCCGTGACGTCGCAGCCGCGCTCCTTGGCCCAGCGGATGATGTCCACCGAGCCCTTGGTGGAGACGTGGCACACGTGCAGCCGCGAGCCGACGTGCTGGGCGAGCAGGCAGTCGCGGGCGATGATCGCCTCCTCGGCGACCGCGGGCCAGCCGGGCAGGCCGAGCCGGTCGGAGACGCAGCCCTCGTTCATCTGGGCGCCCTCGGTGAGGCGGGGCTCCTGGGCGTGCTGGGCGATGACGCCGTCGAAGGCCTTGACGTACTCCAGGGCCCGGCGCATCAGCAGGGCGTCCCAGACACAGATGCCGTCGTCGGAGAAGACCCTGACCTGGGCGGCGGAGTCGGCCATCGCGCCGATCTCGGAGAGCTGTTCGCCCGCCAGGCCGACGGTGACGGCGCCGACGGGGCGCACGTCGCAGTATCCGGCCTCGCGGCCCAGGCGCCAGACCTGTTCGACCACGCCGGCGGTGTCGGCGACGGGGTCCGTGTTGGCCATGGCGTGCACGGAGGTGTAGCCGCCCATCGCGGCGGAACGGGAGCCGGAGGCGACGGTCTCGGCGTCCTCGCGGCCGGGTTCGCGCAGGTGGGTGTGCAGGTCCACGAGTCCGGGCAGGGCGATCAGGCCGGTGGCGTCCACGATCTGGGCGCCTTCGGGGGCCTGCAGGCCGGATCCGGTCTCGGCGATCAGGCCGTCGACGAACAGCAGGTCGACGGGGTCGCCGCCGAGCGGGCGGGCTCCGCGGACCAGGTGCGGTCCCTTGGTGTGGGGCATCGGGGTGTCGGCTTTCTCGTGTTCTGTGGAGATGAGGTTCGTGGGCGTCCGGCGTCCGGGCTGCGGAGAGCTCACCGGGCGCGGGCGCCGGGCCGTTCGGGTGTCGGACTCCGAGCCGTTCGGGCGTCGGGTCCCCCGTTCGGGCACCGGGCCGTTCGGGCGCCGGCAGGGTTTTGGAGGTACCGGAGGTGTGGTGGCGAGGAATGAGCCATCACACCGCAGATGCCGAAAGTTCCTGCCCTTTCAGGCGCCCGAACACGGATCGAAGCGGAGCGGAGGTCCAAGGCAGACACGGCTAGGAGCCGCCGAGCAGCAGGTAGAGCACGGCCATGCGCAGGCTGACACCGTTGGCGACCTGCTCGGTGACGGTACAGCGGGGCGAGTCGGCGACCTCCGCGGAGATCTCCATGCCCCGGACCATCGGGCCGGGGTGCATGACGATGGCCTCGGCGGGCATCCGGTTCAGGCGCTCTCCGTCGAGCCCGTAGTTGCGGCTGTACTCGCGGACCGAGGGGAAGAAGGAGTCGCGCATGCGCTCGGCCTGCACGCGCAGCATCATGACCACGTCGGACTTGGGCAACACCTCGTCGAGGTCGTAGGAGACCTCGCACGGCCAGGTGTGCACCGAGACCGGGAGCAGGGTCGGCGGTGCGACCAGGGTGACGTGTGCGCCCAGGGTGGTGAGCAGCAGCACGTTGGAGCGGGCGACCCGGCTGTGCAGGATGTCGCCGACGACGGCCACGCGCAGGCCGTCGAGGCGTCCCAGGCGGTCGCGCATGGTGTAGGCGTCCAGCAGGGCCTGGGTGGGGTGTTCGTGGGTGCCGTCGCCCGCGTTGAGGACGGAGCCGTCCACCCAGTTGGCCAGGCGGTGGGCGGCCCCGGAGGCACTGTGCCGGATGACGACGGCGTCGGCTCCCATGGCCTGCAGGGTGAGCGCCGTGTCCTTGAGGCTCTCGCCCTTGGAGACGCTGGACCCCTTGGCGGAGAAGTTGATGACGTCGGCGGACAGGCGCTTGGCCGCCAGCTCGAAGGAGGTCCGGGTGCGGGTGGAGTCCTCGTAGAAGAGGTTGACCACGGTGCGGCCGCGCAGGGTGGGGAGCTTCTTGACCGAGCGGTCCCCGACCTGGGCGAGTTCGGCGGCGGTGTCCAGGACGAGGGTGGCCTCGTCGCGGCTGAGGTCTCCGGCGGACAGCAGGTGTCGCATCAGTCGTCCCCTTCGGTGGTGGCGGGCGACGAGTCGGGGGAACCGGACCGCAGGCCGCCCTTGAGACCGCCCTTGAGGGTGTTGGCGGGTGAAGGGCGGGAGGGCCCGAGGAGAACCGCGTCGTGGCCGTCGGTCTCGTCCAGGCGGACGGTGACGCTCTCCCGCAGGGAGGTCGGCAGGTTCTTGCCCACGTAGTCGGCGCGGATGGGCAGTTCGCGGTGGCCCCGGTCGACGAGGACGGCGAGTTGGACCGCGCGGGGGCGGCCGAGGTCGCCGAGCGCGTCGAGGGCCGCGCGGACGGTGCGGCCGGAGAAGAGGACGTCGTCGACGAGGACGACGACGCGGTCGTCGAGTCCGCCTGCCGGGATCTCGGTCCTGCCGAGAGCGCGGGCGGGGGCCAGCCGCAGGTCGTCGCGGTACATCGTGATGTCGAGGGAGCCGGTGGGGACGCTGAGGTCCTCGACCCGTTCGATGCGCCGGGCCAGGCGCCGGGCGAGCGGTACGCCGCGTGAGGGGATGCCCAGGAGGGTGACGTGTTGGCCGCCCTTGGTGCGTTCGAGCACCTCGTGGGCGATACGGGTCAGTGCCCGGTTGAGCTCGTTGCCGTCGAGGACGGCTCTGGTGCCTTCGGGCACCTCGGGTGCGTCGGGATCCGGTGCGGGATCAGCGGAGCCCACATCACCTTTTGTTGGTTTTTGCGCACGCAAAGTAATGACCCCTTCCCTGCCTCACAGAACAGGTCGTTAAAGGATGTCGATCGTGCCCACGCTACCAGCGCGGACGGAGGGGCCTTCAGACTCGTTCCACAACCCGAGACTACGAATGTGATGCTAGTCACACCCGATGCCACCTTTTGCCCAGTGAAGGGTATTCGTTTCATGACACTACGGATTCGCACCCCACGTGGAGGAAACACGAAATTCCCTGCAGGAGCGGGCTTTCCGCCTTCCAGGAGTGCCCAACTCGCCCCAACTGGTCCACAAATGAGAGGCGTCTCACCTACGCACGGTTTGGCCACTGATTAGTCGCGTTTCACACCAACGGCTTGACCTGGACACCAGCCCCCCTCTACCGTCACTGTCTGTAACCACTACCGGGTGGGGTTGCACCCCGTGACCATCCGCTGGACCGCCCAGGCGGCCCGCCGAGTACGAGCGGACGTCTCCCCACTCACGCCAGCCACCGTCACGGCCGGGAGCGACAAGAAAATGCCATCCGAATACGCCAAGTCCCTCGGTGCGCGACTGCGTGCCATCCGCACCCAACAGGGCCTGTCCCTGCACGGGGTGGAGGAGAAGTCCCACGGACGCTGGAAGGCCGTCGTGGTGGGCTCCTACGAGCGTGGCGACCGCGCCGTCACCGTGCAGAAGCTGGCCGAGCTGGCCGACTTCTACGGGGTGCCGATGTCGGAGCTGCTGCCCGGCGGCGCCGCACCCACACCTCTGGGTCCGACACCCAAGCTGGTCATCGACCTGGAGCGCATGCAGCAGCTCCCGCAGGAGAAGGCGGGACCGCTCTCCCGCTACGTCGCCACCATCCAGAGCCAGCGGGGCGACTACAACGGGCGGGTGCTCTCCATCCGCCAGGAGGACCTGCGTTCACTCGCGGTCATCTACGACAAGTCCCCCGGGGACCTGACCGAGGAGCTCATCAACTGGGGCGTCCTCGACCCGGAGGCGCGTCGCGCCGTCGACGCCTTCTAACAGCGCCGATCGCGACGACCGCACACGCGGACCACGAAAGCCGGGTGGCCCCTTCAGCCGGGGCACCCGGCTTTCGCGCGCCCGGCCCCCGGGACACCGCGCCCCGGGAAGACCCCTGGAAAGCAGCACGGCCGGGCGGGGGCTTCCCCTCCCCTGCCCTGCCGCACCGGGCCCCGCCGGCCGAACCGGCGGTCCCATCGAACTCATGTTCGACACGAACCAGTTAACACTCCTCCGGCGCGGGGCGTCAAGGAGACCCGCGGGGCCGGCGGAGACCGCGGTCCGCCCGCCGGAACCACCAGCGGCGGCAGAGCCCGAGGTCTAGTCTGGGGACGTGGCAGCCGACACCGAGTTACGCGAACTCGCGCCCCCAGCGTTCACGCACGCCGTCCCCGCGCTCCTGGAGATCTACGGGGCCGCCATGCGCCCGCCGTCCGCACAGCTCCCGGGGCGGGCCGCCGTCATGGCCGAGCACTCCCGCTACCCCGGGTTCGGGTCGGTGGTGGCGCTGCACGACGGGCACCCGGTGGGCTTCGCCTACGCCTTCCACGGCCGCACGGGGCAGTGGTGGCACGACGTCGTCACCGAGGGGCTGCACGCCCACGGGCGTTCACGGCACGTCCGCCGCTACCTCGCCGACCCCCTGGAGATCGCCGAGGTGCACGTCCACCCCGAGGCGCAGAACCGCGGCATCGGCCGGTCGCTCCTGCACGCCCTGTGTTCGGGGCGCACGGAGCGCACCGCGGTGCTGTCCACCCGTACGGGCCCCTCCGCGGCGCGCCACCTCTACCGTTCGTGCGGGTTCGTCGAGGTGCTGGGGGCCTTCTCGTTCCCCGGCTCGCCCGACCAGCCCTTCACGATCATGGCCGCCCGGCTTCCGCTCGCCGGACCCGCGGACCGGCGACCTCCCGGTAGATCTGCCTGGTGGCCGTGGACTGGTTCGAGGTGATGAAGTGGATGCCCGGCGCGCCCTCGGCGAGCAGGCGCTCGCACATGCGCTGGGCGTACTCGATACCGAAGGCCCTCACGGCCTCGGCGTCGTCGCCGAAGCTCTCGAACTTCGCCGCCAGGGCGCGCGGGAACGGAGCCCCCGACAGTTTCTCCGAACGCGGGATGAAGGACGTGCGCACCACGGGGAAGACCTCGGGGATGAGGGGGACCTCGCAGCCGCGGGCCGCCACCCGGTCGCGCAGGCGCAGGTAGTCCTCGGGGTCGAAGAACATCTGGGTGATGGCGTAGTCGGCACCGGCCTCGCACTTGCGTACGAAGTAGTCGGTGTCGGTCTCCACGTCGGCGGAGCGGGGGTGCTTGTAGGGGAAGGCCGCCACGCCCACGCAGAAGTCGCCGCTCTCCTTGAGCAGCCGCACGAGCTCCTCGGCGTAGGTGAGCCCCTCCGGGTGGCTGACCCACTCGCCGTCCGGGTCCCCGGGCGGATCGCCCCGCACGGCCAGCATGTTGGACACCCCGGCGTCGGCCAACCGTCCGATGAGGTGGCGCAGCTCGGCGACGGAGTGGTCCACCAGCGTCATGTGCGCGACCGGCAGCAGAGTGGTGTCGGTCGCGATGCGCTCGGTGGTCTCCACCGTCATACCCCTGGTGCTGCCACCCGCGCCGTAGGTGACCGAGACGAAGGAGGGACCCAGGGCCTCGATCTCGCGGATCGCCCGCCACAGGCGCTCGTTGGCCCCGGGGGTCCGGGGCGGGAAGAACTCGAAGGAGAACATCGGCTCGCCCGAGTCGAGGAGCTCACGGATATGACGCGGCTTCGAGGCCGGGGTTCGGGGCGCCACAGGGTGGGTCGGTGCAGCCAGCATGGCACCAATCCTAGGCGAGCCCCCTCCGGTGGCCGGACGCCGAGTCCCATTTGGTGAGACCCGGGAGATCGAAACCGTCTCTTTCCCAGAATGTGAGCAGGTTTCAGCGTCCTCATCGAAAACCCTTCCAGATAAAGAGACACGATCGTCTCGGAAGCGGCTCCGCGCGCCCTACCCGGGGTGGGACGCGCTGAACTCCGCAGGGGCGCCCGTCCCGTCGCGGACAGCCGATAATGTGCAGTGCATGGCCGTCTCCTCCGCTTTCTCAGCCGCCTCCGTCATCCGTTCCGACGTGGACCGTGAACTCTCCTCCTTCTGCGCCTCGCACCGCGGGCACCTGTTGGAGGTCGGAGAGGAGCTGGCCCCGGCGATGGACTCCCTGGAGGCCATGGTCTCCGGAGGCAAGCGCCTGCGCCCCACCTTCGCCCACTGGGGGTGGCGCGGAGCGGGCGGTGCCGCCGGTGACGAGCGGATGGTCCGGGCCGCCGCCTCCCTGGAGTTCCTCCAGGCCTGTGCGCTGATCCACGACGACGTGATCGACAACAGCGACACCCGGCGGGGACAGCCCGCCACACACAAGCGCATGGCCGAACTGCACGCCGACCGCGGCTGGAACGGTGGCAGTGAGGAGTTCGGCCGGGGCGCCGCGATCCTCATCGGCGACCTGTGCCTGGCCTGGTCGGACGAGATGTACCAGGCGAGCGGCTTCGCACCGGAGACCCTCCGCGAGGGCAGGGCCCCCTTCGACGCGATGCGCACCGAGGTGATGGCCGGTCAGTACCTGGACACCCTGGAGCAGGTCCGGGGCACGGCCAGCCGCGAGGCCGCCCTGCGGGTGATGCGCTACAAGACGGCCAAGTACACGGTGGAGCGGCCCCTGCACCTGGGCGCCGCCCTGGCCGGGCGCCACGAGGAGCTGGCCGGGGTCTACACCGCCTACGGCATCCCCCTGGGGATCGCCTTCCAGCTGCGCGACGACGTGCTCGGGGTGTTCGGCGACCCGTCCACCACGGGCAAGCCCGCCGGGGACGACCTGCGCGAGGGCAAGCGCACCCTGGTCGTGGCCGAGACACTGGCCCGGTCCGGTCCCGCCGACGCCGAACGCTTCCGGAACCTGTTGGGCGCCCCCGACCTGGCGGTGGACTCGGTGGAGTGGATGTGCGGCCTGATCGAGTCCTCCGGGGCGCTGGCCGCCTGCGAGTCGATGATCTCCGAGTACACCGGGCAGGCCCTCGACGCCCTGGAGAGCCCCGAACTGGACGAGGCCGCCCGCGGACCGCTGGGCGAGCTGGTCGTGGCCGCGACCCGGCGCTCGCACTGATCCGCCGCCCGGAGGGCATCGGAGCCCGGAGGCCTCAGGGGAAACCCTGAGAATTCGAGGGATTTCTCAGGCTTTTTCCGGTTGTGCCGGCCGTCCGGTTCCGGCTTGAATCGGAGCCCGAGACAGACCCCGGAACCGGAGCCCTCCCATGTCCAGACACACCGCCGCGCTCGGACCGACCAGTGCGTCCGAACGGGCGCTCGCCCCGGACCTCGCGCGCGGCTTCATGCTGCTGTTCATCGCCCTGGCCAACACGGTCTGGTACCTGTGGGCCGCACCGCGGGGCGGCGCCACCATGCACCCGGAACCCGGGGGAGCCCTGGACGCGGCGGCGCAGTTCTTCACGGTCATGGCCGTGGACATGCGCAGCTACCCGATGTTCGCCTTCCTGTTCGGCTACGGCATGGTGCAGCTGGCCACGCGCCAGGAGGCGGCGGGTACGGCCGTCCGGGAGGTCAACGCACTGCTGCGCCGCCGCAACCTGTGGCTGATCGTCTTCGGTTTCTTCCACGCCCTCCTGCTCTGGATAGGCGACGTGCTCGGCGCCTACGGTCTGGCCGGGTTGCTCCTGGGATGGCTGTTCTTCCGGCGCAGGGACGTGACCCTGCTCGTGTGGGGCGCGGTGCTGACCGCTCTGATGGCGCTGCTGGCCGCGTTCAGCCTGCTGGCCCTGCCTTTCGTCGACGAGGCCGCCACGGGCGGCCAGGGCGGTTTCGACCTGAGCGCCTCGGCCGCCAACATCGGTGACACGTCCCCCCTCTCCGCCGCACTGGAACGCGTGGCGTTCTGGCCCCTGGTCAGTGTCGGACAGGGGTTGCTGGGCCTGGCCGTGCCCGCCGCGATCCTGTTCGGCTACTGGGCGGCACGCCGCCGGATCCTGGAGGAGCCGGGGCGCCACCTCGTCCTCCTGCGCTGGGCCGCGGTCGCGGGCGTCACCGTCGGCTGGCTCGGCGGACTCCCCCTGGCGCTGACCCAGCTCGGCGTCTGGGAACTGTCTCCGACCCAGGGGCAGATGCTGACCATGCCGCACATGCTGACCGGCCTGTTCTGCGGGGTCGGTTACGTCGCGCTGATCGCCCTGGTCGCACACCGGATCCAGGAGCGCGGCCGGGCCCCGGGGGTCGTCGTGACCGCGCTGGGTGCCACCGGCAAGCGCTCCCTCAGCTCCTATCTGGCCCAGTCGGTGCTGTGCGCCCCGATCCTGGCCGCCTGGGGTCTGGGGCTGGCGGCGCATATGTCCTCGTGGACGATGTTCCTGTACGCGACCGGGGTGTGGCTGGTGACGGTGGTGGCCGCCCACGCGATGGAGCGCGCGGGGCGGCGCGGACCGGCCGAGGCCCTGTTGCGCAGGCTGTCCTACCGGGGCCCGACCGGAGCGGTCGGCCCGTCCTCCGGGGGCGGTCCGGCGGGTGATCACCAAGAGCGCACCACCCCCTGACCGGCGGGCGCAAAAAGGGGCGTGCCGATGAGCGCCCGGCAGCCACTCGTACCCCAGGATGGGTTTCCATGGGCGACGATCACATGACAAACCACACCATAGGGGTGACCGGGGCCACGGGTGCGCTGGGCGGGCGTGTGGCCGCCCGGATCGCGAGGCTCGGCTTGGCGCAACGTCTCATCGTGCGTGACATCAACCGGGCACCCGAGTACCCGGAGAGCAGCGCGGCGATGGCGGCCTACGAGGACACCGCCGACTTCGAGCGGGCCTGCCGAGGCGTGGACACGCTCTTCCTGGTCTCGGCGACCGAGTCCGAGGACCGGGTGCGCACGCACCTGAGCGCGGTGGACGGGGCGGTCCGGGCCGGGGTGTCCCGGATCGTGTACCTGTCGTTCCTCGGCGCTGGCCCCGCCTCCACGTTCACGTTCGCCCGTACGCACTTCTACACCGAGGCCCACATCCGGTCGACCGGTGTGTCGCACACGTTCCTGAGACCCAGCCTGTACCTGGACCTGCTACCCGGCTGGGTGGACGAGGAGGGTGTGGTGCGCGGGCCGGCCGGGGACGGCAGGGCCGCGTGGGTTTCCCGTGACGACGTGGCGGACGTGGCCACGGCGGTACTGACCGACCCCGTGGTGGTGGCCGCCTCCGAGGGGGCGGCCTACGACGTGACCGGGCCGGAGGCCCTGTCGGTGGGCGCCACCGTGGCGAAGCTGAGCCGGTTGACCGGCCGCGACATCCGGTACGTGCCCCAGACCTGGGAGGAGGCGCTGGAGTCGCGCCGCCGGAGCGGGGCCGCCGAGTGGGAGATCGAGGGCTGGGCCTCCTCGTACGCGGCGATCGCCGCCGGGGAGATGGACGTGGTATCGACCACCGTCCCGGACCTGACCGGGCATCCGGCGCAGTCCATGGAGGGCTTCCTGCGCCGCCACCCGAGCGCCCTCTCCCACGTCGCGGTCTGACCGCGCCCTTCTCCGCCACCGCCGTGCCCCGTGCCCGGCGGTTTCGTTCTTTCCGGAGCCGACAGTTGACCTCAACATTAGTTGAGGAAGAAGACTGTGGGCAGCGGGAACGATCCCGCCGAGAAGGAGTGTGGTGCAGATGCGCGCAGTACGGGTGGACGAGTTCGGCGGACCCGAGGTCCTGGTGACCCGGGAGGTCCCCGACCCGAGGCCGGGACCCGGCCAGGTCCTGGTGGAGGTGACCGGCGCCAACGTGATGTACCTGGACACCCTCATCCGGTCGGGCCGGGGCACGGACCACTTCCCGGTGGCTCCGCCCTACGTGCCCGGAGGAGGCGTGTCGGGCAGGGTGGTCGAGGCCGGTCCGGAGACGGACCAGGCGTGGCTGGGCGCGGAGGTCGTCGGCGAGACGGGCCCGCCGGACGGGGACGGGGAGGCGTCAGTGCCGGTCAACGGCTACGCCGAGCGGGCGGTGCTGCGCCAGGAGTCACTCGTCAGGGTGCCCGAGGGCGTGGGCGCCCACGAGGCGCTCGCGCTGATGACCGACGGTGCCACCGCCCTGCTCCTGGAGCGGGCCGCACGGTTCACCCCGGACTCCTGGGTACTGGTGCTGGCCGCCACCGGCGGAGCGGGCAGCCTGACCGTCCAGCTGGCACGCCTCGCGGGGGCGCGGGTGATCGGCGCCGCCAGGGGCCCGGAGAAACTGGCCCTGGCCCGCGAGCTCGGCGCCGAGGAGGTCGTGGACTACTCCGAACCCGACTGGTTGGAGCGGGTCGGGAAGATCACCGGAGGCGGGGCGGACGTGGTGGTCGACGGTGCGGGCGGCGCCCTGGGCACCGCCGCGTTCGCCGCCACCGCCGACGGCGGCCGCTTCGTGAGCTACGGAACGCCCAGCGGTGAGTTCGCCGAGGTCGACGACGCGGAGGCCGGGCGCCGCGGGATCACCGCCCTGGGCCTGTTCGACCTCGAACCGGCGGACGGAACAGGCAAGCGGGACCTGACCAGGCTGGTCCTGGAGGAGGCCCGGGCCGGTCGGATCCGACCGCACGTGGGGCTGACCCTGCCGTTGGAGCGCGCCGCCGAGGCACACGGCGCGTTGGAGGGCCGCAGGGTCCTGGGCAAGGCGCTCCTGGTGCCCTGACCACGGCACCGCCCCCTGCACGCCTGGCCGGGCGACCAGGGGGCGGTCAGGTGTTGTCGGCGCGGACGGCCAGCCGGGCCCTCAGCGCGCCGGCTGCCGCGCGGGGGTCCTCCGCCTCGGTGATCGCGCGCACCACGACCACCCGGGTGGCACCGGCGCCCAGCACCTGGTCGATGTTGCCGAGGTCGATACCGCCGATCGCGAACCACGGCCGGTCGGTGCCCAGCGCCGCGGCCCGCTCCACCAGTTCCAGACCGGCGGCCGCACGCCCCGGTTTGGTGGGCGTCGCCCAGGTCGGGCCCACGCAGAAGTAGTCGCTCCCGGGCTCCTCCGCCGAGAGCTCGGCGGCCTCGGCGTCGTTGTTGGAGCGGCCGATGACCGGGTCGGCGCCGATGATGTCGCGGGCCATGGGCACCGGCAGGTCGCGCTGGCCCAGGTGCAGGACGTCGGCGCGCACCGCCCGGGCGATGTCGGCCCGGTCGTTGACGGCGAGCAGTGCCCCGTGGCGCTCGCACGCCTCCCGCAGGACCTCGAGCGCCGCCATTTCCTGACGCGCCTCCAGATCCTTGTCCCGGAGCTGGATGATGTCCACGCCCCCCGCCAGGGCGGCGTCCGCGAACTCCGCGAGATCGCCGCGCCCGGTCCGGGCGTCGGTGCACAGGTACAGAAGGGATGCGTCCAGGCGCTTGCGCAGGCTGGTTCCGTGGCTGGTCCTCACACCGACCACACTAGGCCCTGACGTCCCGGCGGCCCAAGGGTCGCGGCCGGGACGGCGTGCCCGACGGACCGCGCCCGGGACTAGAAGGCCATCCCCTGGGCCCGGCGGCGGACCTCGGTGCCCCGGTTCTCCCGCATGGCCTGGATCGGGGTGCCCGGGAGGCTCTCGTCCGGGGTGAACAACCAGCGCAGGGCCTCCTCGGTGGAGAAACCCGCGTCGGTGAGCAGCACGATGGTGCCCGGCAGTCCCTTGACGAGGTCCTCGCCGTCCAGGAAGGCGGCGGGGATGGAGAGCTCGCCACCACGGACCACGCCCATCAGGCGGTTCTCGCGGATGAGCGTCTTGATCCGGTTGGGGCTCACACCCAGCGGCACGGCCGCCTCACGCAGGGTCAGCCAGTCGCCGACGAGTTCGTCGATTTCACGGTCGCTTTGTGTCACCCCACCAATCTGCCACACCCGACCAGCTCCCGGGGACCATCCGTCCGGGCGGGGCGCCCCCCGCTCGGAGATCCCCGCCACTGCCGGAGCTGGACGCCCTGCCCTAGGATGGAGTCGAACAGACACGTCCCGCGGGAGCCGGGTGGACCCGGCTGAGAGGGAGGCTCACCGCCTCCGACCGCACGAACCTGATCCGGGTCATGCCGGCGAAGGGAGTGGAACACGGCGCCGTGCGTACCTTCGACGCTCCCCCTCACGAGACGATTCGTCCTACCAATACCGCGGTCGTGGTCGGCGGCGGCGTCATCGGCCGGGTCACCGCATGGCGGGTCGCCCAGCGCGGCCTGTCCGTCACCCTCGTCGAACCCGACCCCGTCACCGAGCCCTCCTCCGCCCGCGCCGCCTCGACCGTCGCCGCGGGCATGCTCACCCCCGCCACGGAGGCGGTGTTCGGCGAGGAGGAGCTGATGGAGTTCGGTGTCCGCTCGGCGGGCCTGTACACCGACTTCGTCACCGAACTCCAGGCGGCGAGCGGCGTGGACGTCGGCCACCGGCGCACGGGAACGCTCCTGGTCGCCTTCGACCGC
Organism: Nocardiopsis terrae; assembly: GCF_014651695.1. Taxonomy (GTDB): domain Bacteria; phylum Actinomycetota; class Actinomycetes; order Streptosporangiales; family Streptosporangiaceae; genus Nocardiopsis; species Nocardiopsis terrae. The sequence continues at coordinate 529,576 of NZ_BMXJ01000006.1, read as the reverse complement.
GACGACCTCGCCGTCCTCACCCGCCTGCACGAGCTGCACAGGCACCTGGGCGTGCCGACCGAACGGCTGACCAGCCGCGGGTGCCGCCGTCTCGAACCCGTGCTCGCCCCGGGCGTGCGCGGCGGGGTGCTGGCCCCGGAGGACCACTCCGTGGACCCCCGCAGGCTGCTCCTGGCCCTGGCCCTGGCCGGTGAGCGGGAAGGCGTGCGCGAGGTCCGCGGACACGCCGAGGAGATCACCTCCCCCGGCCCCGGCGGCGCCCGTCTGGGCGTGCGCCTGGCCGACGGCTCCGTCCTGCCGGCCGACCAGGCCGTCCTGGCGGCGGGGTGCTGGGGCGACCGCGTCCGGGTGCCCGAACCCGTGGTGCCCCCGCTGCGCCCCGTCAAGGGACAACTGCTGCGCGCCCGGGTCCCCGCCGGCGAACCCCCTCTGGTCAACCGCACCGTGCGCGGCCTGGTCAGGGGATTCCCGGTCTACCTCGTGCCCAGGGACGGGGGCGAGGTCGTCGTGGGCGCGACCCAGGAGGAACTGGGCCACGACACCGCCCTCACCGTCGGCGGGCTCTGGCAGGTCCTGCGGGACGCGCGCGAACTCGTCCCCGGGGTGAGCGAACTGGAGGTCACCGAGACCTGTGTCGGGCTGCGCCCCGGCTCCCCCGACAACGAACCCCTCCTCGGCCCCACCCGGGTCCCCGGCCTGCACCTGGCCGCCGGACACTTCCGGCACGGGGTGCTGCTGGCCCCCGCGACCGGCGACGCCATGGCCGAGGCCCTCACCCGGGGCGCGCTGCCCGCGTACGCGCGCCGGTTCGCCGCCGACCGGTTCACCGCCGGTCAGGGGCCGCCCGGACCCGGCGGTGCCGACGACACGTTCCGGGAGTGCGCGGAGGGAACCGCGCGGGAACAGCAGGGAGAAGAGCAGTGGAACTGATCATCAACGGCCGGAGTCGCGAGAGCGCGGCCGACACGGTGGCGGCGGTCGTGCGCGACCTCACCTCGTCCGGGGACGGCGAGGTCCCCGGCGGGATCGCGGTGGCGGTCAACGACGAGGTGGTGCGGCGCTCCGCGTGGGCGGACACCGAGCTGTCCGCGGGAGACCGCGTGGACGTACTCACCGCCGTACAGGGAGGCTGAACCATGTCCGCAACGACCACGCCCCGGACGAGCCCCTCCGGGGCCGCTCCGTCCGGGCGGACCCCGGACCGCGCCCTCGGCGACCCCCTCGTCATCGCGGGCACCTCCTTCGGGTCGCGCCTGATCACCGGCACCGGCGGAGCCCCCTCACTGGAAGTCCTGGAGGAGGCCCTCCTGGCCTCGGGAACCGAGCTGACCACCGTGGCCATGCGCCGGATCGCCCCCGGCACCCAGGGGTCGGTGTGGGACGTGCTGAAGCGCAACGGGATCCGTCCCCTGCCCAACACCGCCGGGTGCTTCACCGCCGCCGACGCCGTGCGCACCGCCCGGCTCGGCCGCGAGGCCCTGGACACCGACTGGGTGAAGCTGGAGGTGATCGCCGACGAACACACCCTGCTCCCCGACCCCGTGGAACTGCTGGACGCCGCCGAGACGCTCGTCGACGACGGTTTCACGGTCCTGCCCTACACCAACGACGACCCCGTGCTGGCGCGCCGCCTGGAACAGCTGGGCTGCGCGGCCGTCATGCCGCTGGCCGCGCCGATCGGTTCGGGCCTGGGCATCCGCAACCCGCACAACCTGGAACTGATCGTCGAGCAGGCCGACGTCCCGGTGATCGTGGACGCGGGGATCGGAACCGCCAGCGACGCCGCCCTGGCGATGGAGCTGGGGTGCGACGCGGTGCTGTTGGCCACGGCCGTGACCCGCGCCCAGGACCCGGTACGCATGGCCACGGCGATGCGCGACGCCGTACGGGCGGGCCGCGGTGCCCGGCTGGCCGGGCGCATCCCGGTCCGCCGGCACGCCCGGGCGTCCAGCCCCGACGTGGTCTGAGCCCGAGCGGGGGCTCCCGCCGCGGCGGGAGCCGGGCGGTCCCGGCGCTCCCGGGCGGGTCGCGGGCCAGCGCGGCACCGCGGCGGGTTTGCCGACGTCCCTTACCGTGGGTGGGGTGTGCGGGCCGCTCGGCGGTACCCACACCGACAGACCACCCAGGCGCGAACGCCCCGCACCGACCCCGCGTCGGCCGCCACACCGGTGGGTACGGGGGCACCGCGACCGTGAACCGCGGGGCAAGACCTGGCGCCGGCTTCCGCTATCGTGTCGGTTCGACACCAGGTGTCGGGTACGCGCCACCGGCCGCGACCGCCCGCGCTCCCCGCAGCAAGGACACAACTCCGCCGTGGACATGAGGACTTCCGACCCGCTTGTAGGCGCGACGCTGGACCGTCGCTACTTCGTCGAGTCAAGGATCGCCGGTGGCGGTATGGCGACGGTCTACGTCGCTCACGACCTTCGCCTGGACCGACGGCTGGCCCTGAAGGTGATGCACCCCTCCCTGGCCCAGGACCCCTCCTTCGTCCAGCGCTTCATCAACGAGGCCCACTCGGTCGCCAAGCTCTCCCACCCCAACGTGGTGCAGGTCTTCGACCAGGGTGAGGACCAGGGACACGTGTTCCTGGCCATGGAGTACGTCCCCGGCCAGACCCTGCGCGACCTGCTCAAGGCGCGCGGCCGGCTGGCCCCCAGGGACGCCCTGAACGTGACGGCCTCGGCGCTGGCCGCGCTGGGGGCCGCCCACCAGGCGGGCATGGTGCACCGCGACGTCAAACCCGAGAACGTCCTGATCAGCCAGGACGGCCGGGTGAAGGTGGCCGACTTCGGTCTGGCCCGCGCCGTGGAGCAGTCCAACCAGGGGTTGACCCGCACCGGAACGCTGATGGGAACGGCCGCCTACCTGGCACCCGAGCAGATCGAGCGGGGCGTGGCCGACGCCCGCAGCGACGTCTACGCCGCGGGCATCATGCTCTACGAACTGCTCACCGGCGGCCAGCCGCACACCGGCGAGACCCCGATCGCGATCGCCTACCAGCACGTGAACGAGGACGTCCCCCGCCCCTCGCACTTCCTGCCCGGGCTGCCGCCCGAGGTGGACGCCCTGGTCACCAAGGCGACCGAGCGCGACCCCAGGTACCGGCCGAGCAACGCGGGCCAGTACCTGGCGAAGGTCCTGGAGGTCCTGGGGACCCTCCCCGAGGCCCCTGCGGAGTCCCCGGGGCGCATGGCCCCGGTGGCCGCCCCGGCGCCCGCGGCGGCCACCATGACCGCGCCCCAGCTGATCGCCGGGGGCGCCGGTCCGGGTACCGAGAACGCCACCATGGTCGTCGACATGGACGGCGTCGACCTGGGCGGCGATGACTACGACGACGATGACGACTACCCCGGCCGGGACCGTCCGCGGTCCTCGCGCAACCTCCTCATGGTGGTCGGCGCGGCCGCCCTGGCCCTGGTCGTGGGCGTGGCGGGTTGGTGGTTCCTGGTCGGCCAGTTCGAGCCCGTCCCCGACGTGGTGGGGATGAGCCCCGAGGCCGCCAGCGAACAGATCCGCGGGGCGGGCCTGGTCTTCGACCTGTCCGAGGAGAACGTCTACAGCGACGAGGTGGCGGCGGGAGAGGTCAGCGGCACCGACCCGGAGGTCGGCGAGCGGCTGTCCCCCGGCGACGAGGTGGCCGTGTTCCTGTCCAAGGGGCCCCAGTCGGTGACCATGCCCGAACTGGTGGGCGAGGACGTCGCCAACGCGCTCAAGGCGCTGGAGGACCTCGGCTTCGAGCCGGACAACATCGTCCAGGAGGAGCAGGACTCCCCGGACCACGAGCAGGGTGAGGTGATGGCGACCGTACCCGAGGCGGGGGCCGAGGCCGACCGGGAGGAGACGGTGACGGTCACCTTCTCCAGCGGCATCCCCGTTCCGGGCCTGGCCGGCGAGGAGCTGGAGGAGGCCGAGAGGATCCTGACCGAGCTGGGCCTGACGGTCGAGGTCGTCGAGGAGGCGAGCGAGAGCATCGACGAGGGCAAGGTGATCACGCAGGAGCCCGACACCGGCACCAGCGTCGGTCCCGGGGCCACCGTCACCCTGACCGTCTCCAGCGGACCGCCCGAGATCGAGATCCCGGACGTGACCGGCGAGTCCGTCAAGGACGCCCGCAAGGCACTGAAGGACGCCGGGTTCAAGGTGGAGGTCGAGCGCATCCTGGGCGGCCGGGAGGTCGCGCACCAGTCGCACACCGGTACCGCGCCCAAGGACACCACGATCACGATCACCGCCACCCCCGGCGGGATCGACCTGGGCGACTTCGACGAGGACGACGACGACGAGGACTGATCCGGCCCGCCCTGGTGCGGATTCGGGCGGCGGCGCTATCGTCTGCGGCATGAACGGCGACGATATCCGGGTACTGGTGGTGGACGACCACCCCATGTGGCGCGAGGCGGTGGCCCGCGACCTGACCGAGGCGGGCCTGCGGGTGGTGGGGACCGCGGGCGACGGGGCCAAGGCACTGCGTATCGCGCCCGCGGCCCGGCCCACCCTGGCCGTGGTGGACCTGCACCTGCCGGACACCGACGGGGTGGAGCTGACCGCGGCCCTGGTGGGGCTGCCCGAACCGCCCCGGGTGCTGGTCCTGTCCGCCAGCGGGGAGAGCGAGGACGTACTGTCCGCGGTCAAGGCCGGGGCCACCGGCTACCTGGTGAAGTCGGCCGGGCGCGAGGAGCTCCTCGACGCCGTCCGGCGGGTCCACACCGGCGAGGCCGTCTACACCCCGGGGCTGGCCGGCCTGGTGCTCGGTGAGTACCGGCGGCTTTCGGCCGGCGGCGACCGCTCCCCGGACGGGCCCGGGCGGGTGCCCGCCCTGACCCCGCGCGAGACCGAGGTGCTGAGGTTCGTCGCCAAGGGGCTGGCCTACAAGCAGATCGCCCGCCGCCTGGGCATCTCCCACCGCACGGTACAGAACCACGTACAGAACACCCTGACCAAGCTGCACCTGCACAACCGGGTGGAGCTGGTGCGCTACGCCATCGATCAGGGCCTGGACGAGTAACCTTCCCCGCAGCGCCCCAGGCACTTTCGGTCACGCTCCCAGCCCGCCCCCGGAGTTTCGGAGGGCGATTGCCGACCGGGGTTGGCCCGGGCTCCCCCCGCACACTATGGTCTAGACCATATGGCGCCACGCGCCGTGGACAACCACAACGTCGAGGAGAAGTCGCATGCGAGTCGGTGTGCTGACCGGTGGCGGAGACTGCCCGGGTCTGAACGCGGTCATCCGGGCCGTGGTCCGCAAGGGCATCAAGGACTACGGCTACGAGTTCATCGGCTTCCGGGACGGCTGGCGGGGGCCCCTGGAGGGCGACACCATGCCGCTGGACATCAGCGCCGTGCGCGGCATCCTTCCGCGCGGCGGAACGATCCTGGGTTCCTCCCGCACCAACCTGATGAAGATCGAGGGCGGTGTCGAGCGGGTCAAGGACAACATGGCCGGGCTCGGCGTGGACGCCCTGGTCGCCATCGGCGGTGAGGACACCCTGGGCGTGGCCCGCCAACTGCACGACCGCGGGGTCAACGTCGTGGGCGTGCCCAAGACCATCGACAACGACCTCAACGCGACGGACTACACGTTCGGGTTCGACACGGCCGTCAACATCTCCATGGAGGCGATCGACCGCCTGCACACCACCGCGGAGTCGCACCACCGCGCCCTCGTGGTGGAGGTCATGGGCCGCCACGCCGGCTGGATCGCCCTGCACTCGGGCATGGCCGCCGGGGCCAACGTCATCCTCATCCCCGAGCGCCCGTTCGACATGGACGAGGTCATCAAGCACGTCGAGAGCCGCTTCGAGACACAGTACGCCCCCATCCTCGTGGTCGCCGAGGGCGCCCACGCCAAGGAGGGGCAGCTGGAACTGGCCACCGGTGAGAAGGACGCCTTCGGCCACGTGCGCCTGGGCGGCATCGGTCAGACGCTGGCCGAGGAGATCGAGAAGCGCACCGGCAAGGAGGCCCGCTCGGTCGTGCTGGGCCACGTCCAGCGCGGCGGTACCCCCTCCGCCTTCGACCGGGTGCTCGCCACCCGCCTGGGCGTGAACGCCATCGAGGCCGTGCACGACAAGTCCTTCGGCAAGATGGTCGGGCTCCAGGGCACCGACATCGTGCGCGTGGACCTGGCCGAGGCCACCGACACCCTCAAGACCGTGCCCGCCGAGCGGTACGAGGAGGCCGAGGTCTTCTTCGGCTAGGGGTCGGCCCCCGCGCACCGGCACGCGGCCCCTCCCCGCCCGGGGAGGGGCCGCTCCGTGTCCGGGATCTCACCGGGCAGCGCACGGGGGCGGGAATGGACCGAGCGGTCCGGGGATTGTTCGATACTGGGAGGAGCCGGGTCCCCATCCGGCTCCGTCACCACGACTCCGCCCCGCCGGGGCGCGAAGCACCATCTTCCGGAGGTAGCACCATGTCCGCGTCGCTGGAGTCCGCGCCGCTCCCCGCAACCGAGGTCGGAGCCGACGCCGGGCTCGGCGAGCTCTGCGTGCTCATGAAGCTCGGCGAGATCGTTCTCAAGGGCTCCAACCGCAAGCTGTTCGAGCGCCGCCTGCACAACAACATCCGCTCCTCCGTCCGCGACCTGGGCGAGATCCGGCTCTCCCAGCGGGGCGCCGGCGTGATCATCGTGCGCAAGCCGGGCGCCTCCGACCTGGAGATCGCCGAGATCGCCGACCGGATGGCCAACGTCATGGGCGTGGTCTGGGTGCACCTGGTGCGCCGCGTGGCCAAGGACCTGGAGACCATCACCGACATCGCCGTGCGCTCGATGGCCGATCGGGAGGGCACCTTCGCGGTGCGCGCCCGCCGTCGCGACAAGCGCTTCGAGATGAACTCCGGTGAGCTCGCCGGGTTCCTCGGGTCCAGGATCATCGAGGCCCACGGCTACGGGGTGAACCTCAAGCGCCCCGACAACACCCTGTACGTCGAGATCGACAAGGACGAGGCCTTCGTCTTCACCGACGGCATCCCCGGCCAGGGCGGCCTGCCCGCCGGGATGAGCGGGCGCGGCCTGGTCCTGATGTCAGGCGGCATCGACTCCCCCGTCGCCGCCCACCGGATGATCCGGCGCGGTCTGAAGGTCGACTTCCTGCACTTCTCCGGGATGCCCTTCACCGGCCCCGAGTCCATCTACAAGGCCTACAGCCTGGTCCGCCAGCTGGACCGCTACCAGGTGGGCTCGCGCCTGTTCGTGGTGCCCTTCGGCAAGGCGCAGCAGCAGCTCAAGAGCTCCGGTATCGAGCGGCTCCAGATCGTCGCCCAGCGGCGCCTGATGCTCAAGACCGCAGAGGCCCTGGCCGACGACCTGAACGCGGAGTGCCTGATCACCGGCGACGCCCTGGGCCAGGTCTCCAGCCAGACGATGACCAACATCACCGCCCTGGACGACGCGGTCGACCTGCCGATCCTGCGGCCGCTCATCGGCATGGACAAGACCGAGATCATGGACCAGGCCCGCCGGATCGGCACCCTGGCCATCTCGGAGCTGCCCGACGAGGACTGCTGCACGATGCTGACCCCGCGCCAGGTGGAGACGGCCGCCAAGATCGGCGACCTGCGCCAGATCGAGAAGCGTCTGGACGCCGAGGAGCTGGCCGAGCAGCTGGTCACCACCGCCCAGATGCACAAGCCCAGCTTCCTGGGCGAGGCGGCGCCCGAGCGGGTCACGCCCGCCACCGCCACCGCCGCCGGGTAGCGGGGCCGGCACGGACACGAAGGTGCCCCGGACGCTCCTGCCGCGAGCGTCCGGGGCACCTCTGCCTCACAGCGCGGCGAACTCGCGCCCGGGCGCCGGGGTGAGGGTACGGCCGCTCAGGGTGGCCAGGGTGCCCGCCAGGTCGCGGAGCTCGTCCAGGTCCTCCTCGAGCAGCGCCTGGGGGCCGTCGCACAGCGCGGTCTCCGGGCTCGGGTGCACGTCCACGATCACGCCGTCGGCGCCGATCGCGATGGCCGCCCGCGAGAGCGGCAGGACCAGTTCGCGCTTGCCGCCGGAGTGCGAGGGGTCCACGATCACCGGCAGGTGGGTGAGGTTCTGCGCCACCGGGACCGCGCTGATGTCCAGGGTGTTGCGGGTGGCCTTCTCGAAGGTGCGGATGCCCCGCTCGCACAGGACGATGTCGAGGTTGCCGCGCTGCGCGATGTACTCGGCGGCCATCAACCACTCCTCGATGGTGGCGCTCATGCCGCGCTTGAGCAGGACCGGCTTCCCGGCGTCGCCGACCGCCTGGAGCAGGGCGAAGTTCTGCATGTTGCGGGTGCCGACCTGGAGCATGTCCGCGTAGGAGGCGACCAGCTCGACGTCGGCGGCGTCCACGACCTCGGTGACGATGGGCATGCCGGTCTTCTCACGCACGTCGGCGAGGATCTTCAGGCCCTCCTCGCCCAGCCCCTGGAAGGCGTACGGGGAGGTGCGGGGCTTGTAGGCGCCACCGCGCAGGAGCGCGGCACCGGCGGCCCTGGCCATGCGGGCGGCTTCGAGGGTCTGCTCGGGGGTCTCGACCGCGCAGGGGCCGGCGATGACGGTCATGTTGTCGCCGCCGATCGGGACGCCGCGCACGCTGACCACGGTGCGGCTGTCGTGGTTCTCCCGGCTGACGAGCTTGTACGGGGCCGAGATGCGCAGTACGTCGCTGACCCCGGGTTTGGCGGCCAGGCCCAGGTCCTGGAACCGTTCGACGTTGCCGACCAGACCGATGATCGTGCGGCTCACACCGCGTGTCACGTAGGCCTCGCCCCCGGCGGAGGTGACCAGTTCGACGAGCGCGTCGATGTTGTCGGCGGTGGCGTCCGGCGCCATAACGATGACCATGTGGGTTGTCCCTGTTCGTCGGTTGTTGGCTGAGCCGCGCGGTGTAGCGCCTGACCGGGAGTCGAGACAGACCCGGTGGTGAAAGCAAAGGAGCCCCGGGCCTGTACCGGCCCGGGGCTCCTTGGAGGTCGTCTGTGTCAGCGCAGCGCTTTACAGGCGACCGGGGAGTGGGGCCGGTAGCCATAAAAGCGCCAAAAGTTTCGCTGCATGGCTGTGACTATAGCGCACGGTCAACGTTCCGTCGCACACCAGGGGGGAGTGATCTGGCTCTCTTCGCCGCCTGGCAGGATGACAGGAATCCGTCGTCTCCCCCGTGCGGGAGGGGACGTGCAGGGGCCGCAGGGCCGGAACGACAGGATCAGGGGGACGGGGTGTCCGAGGGTACGGAGGCCGGTGGCGAAGGCGGCAGAGAGCGGGGCCGGCTGCCTCCCGGCCAGGCGGTCCGGTACGAGCACAAGCCCCTGCACTACGGGCGGGTCCCCTCCTTCCGCCCCGGGCGGTGGGACTTCCGTGTGTTCGGCGCCACCGAGTCCCTGGGCACCTACCGGTGGACCTGGGAGGAGTTCGGCGGCCTTCCCCGTGCGGGCGTGGTGCGCGACTTCCACTGCGTGATGCGGTTCAGCGTCCCCGACGTCCCCTGGGGCGGAGTCCGCGCCGCGGACCTCGTCCGGTTGGCACCGCCCTCCCCCGAGGTCACCCACGTGATGGCCTGGGGCGAGTACGGCTACAGCGCCAACATGCGCCTCGACGACTTCCTCGACGAGGGCGTCCTGCTCGCCACCCACCGGGACGGCGCTCCGCTCGCCCCCGAGCACGGTTTCCCCGTGCGCCTGGTGGTGCCGCACCTGTACGGGTGGAAGAGCGTGAAGTGGCTCCGGTCGGTGGAGTACATGGTCGGTGACCGGCGCGGGTTCTGGGAGGAGCGCGGCTACCACAACCGGGCCGACCCCTGGAACGAGGAGCGCTTCTCCCACCAGGAGGACACCGGCGCGGGGCCGCCGCCGTGACCCTCAGCCCCGGGGGACGCTCATCTCGATCTCGGTGCCCTCGCCCGGTTCGGAGTGGATCTCGGTGGTACCCCCCAGGTCGCGGACCCGGCCGAGGACGGACTGGGCCACTCCGAGGCGGCCGTCGGCCCTGGCCCGGGCCAGGCGTCCGGGCGGCACACCCGGCCCGTCGTCTCGCACGGTCACGGTGACGGCGTGCTCCTCGTCCTCGACCAGGACCCACACCCGGGTTCCCGGCGGGCAGTGCCGCTCCGCGTTGTCCAGCGCCGCGGCCACCGCCGCGGTGAGTTCGGCGACCGCGTGCCCGGGCAGGAGCACCGGGGTGGCGGGGGCGGAAACCGAGACCCGGGCGTTCTGCAGGCGGCGCAGCGGGTCCCTCAGGTCCGTCGGGGCCGCCTCGGCGGCCGGGGAGGAGGGCGCCGCCGTCTCCAGGCCGTCGGCGACCAGGGAGCGCAGCCGCACCTCCTGTTCACCGGCCATCCGGCCCAGCTCCGCGGCCTCTCCCCCGATCTCGTCCCCGCGTCGGCGCACCAGGGCGAGCACCTGGAGCACGGAGTCGTGGATGGACCGGGCGAGCTGTTCCCGTTCGCGGATACGCGCTTCGAGGGTCACCGCGCGGGCGAAGCGTTCCTCGGCCTGCTCGGCCACCCGGGCCATGTAGCCCACGGCCAGGCAGGCCAGCAGGAGCAGCACCACCCCCCGAACGGTGGCGGCGGTGATGTCGGCGGCCATGAGCACGCGCAGGGTGATGTCGGCGAACCCGTAGGCGAGGGCGACCGTGGCGGCCCCGCGCCGGCCCCAGATGACGCTGGCCGACAGCGCGGCCCCGGCGAACCAGTAGGAGCTCAGCGGTGGCGCCTGGGTGAGGAAGTAGGGGCTGGCGGCCAGCCCGGTGGCGAACAGGCAGCCGAAGGCCACGGCGAGGTCGGCGGTGAGCAGCCGCCAGGTGCGCCAGGCCGGGCGCGCGTAGGCGTAGGCCGTCACCAGGGTCCACACGGACATGAGGACGAGCACCGCCCAGGCCGCCCAGGGCCGGACCAGGTGTTCGTGGTGCTGGACGACCGACACGAAGGCGTAGATCAGGGCGACGGCGCGGAAGAGGGAGAAGGCGCGCCAGAGGGGGACGTCGAAGCCCAGGGCTCAGACCACCGCCCCGTTGTCCGGTCCGCCGTCACCGGGCGGCCGGGAGTCGGTCATCCGCAGGATGAGCACGACGAAACTGGTCAGGAAGGCCGCGACTGCCAGGAACATGATCCAGTTGGGCAGCGAGATACCCAGGAAGGCGGCTCCGAACAGCAGCACCGGGCCGCCGAGGAGACCGAACCAGGCGGCGATGCCGACCCGGTCCCCCTGGAGCAGGGGCGGCGGGGGCGGGGGTTCGTAGTGGCCTTCGAGCTCCGCCTCGGCCCTGCGCCGCTCCTCCCCGCGGGTGCGGTCCTCGTCCTCGTCCCGGTCCCGGGGCAGGTTGGCGAGGATGTCGCCGATCCGCGTCCGGCCCTCGTCGGGGGCGTCGAGGTTCTCCGCGTCGGGCCAGGCGGCGCGGTCGCGCTGTTCGCCGGGGGTCTCGGCGTCGTCGTAGAAGCGGGCGACCAGGTCGTTCCAGACGTCGTCCTCGCCGTCGGCGCGAGCCGGAGCGGCCTCGGGGGCCGCGTCGGCCGGAGGACCGTCCAGCAGGTCACCGCCGACCGGGGGTTCGCTGCCCTCGTGTGCGGCCGGGGCCTGCGGACCGTGTTCCTCGCCCTCGGTCTCCGAACGGGCCTCGCCGCGCGGAGCGAGCAGGTCGGGTCCGGCCTCCTGGTCGCCCAGGTCCGGCAGTTCGGAGCCGAGCACCTGTTCGGCAGCCGTGCGCTCCTCGGCGTCGACGTAGAGGTGGTCGGTGGGCGGGTCGTCCGCCTGACCGCCGGTGGGTTCCAGGACGTCCTCCTCCAGGGGGACGGCGTAGGCCGCGATCCCGCTGGCCCGGAGCGCCTCCAGCATGCGGTCGGCATGTGAGGGCGCGAGCAGGATCAGGGGAACGTAGGCGTCGGCGAGCAGGCCGTTGCCCCGACGTTGTGTCATCGGGCGGCTCCTTTCCCGCTTCTACTGCGCTCGTGCACGAACGCGAGGCTTCCTTCGAAGATGGCGGCGGCGTCGCGGTCGAGGGTCGCCACGTGGTAGCTGTCGTGAAGCAGGTGGATCGTCAGCCGGGTGTTGACCGCTCTCCTGGCGAGGATACGCAGACTGTCCGGCCCCACGACGTGGTCCTGGGTGCTCCGGTAGGCCAGAACCGGCGCCCGCAAACCGGACATGCCGTCCTGAACTGCGCGCCACAGCTTCGGGAGTGTCGCGGCCGCCGCGGTGGGGACCCGGTCGTAGCCGCCTTCGGTTGCGGTGTCCAGGGAGATGTCGCTGGCCAGCCCGGGTGTGGAGGGCAGGATGCGCGCGGCGAGGCGGCGGATGGGGGCGATGACCGGAAGCCTGGGGTCCTCAACGGCCAGGGAGGGGTTGACCAGGACGACGCCCCTGACGGTCTCGGGGTGCTCCTGGGCCAGGCGCAGGGTGAGGGCCCCTCCCATGGACAGGCCCATGACGAACACCTCGTCGCACCGGCGCGCGAGGTCGAGCAGCGCCCCCTCCACCTCGGCGTACCAGTCGTCGCTGGTGGTGAGGGCCATGTCCTGCCAGGTGGTGCCGTGCCCGGGCAGGCGGGGCACCTCGACGCTGAGCCCGGACCGGGCCAGGTACTCGGCCCAGGGGTGCATCGAGTGGGGAGAGCCGGTGAAGCCGTGGCAGAGCAGGACTCCGACGCCGGACCCGATGTGGCTGAAAGGCTCCGCCCCCGGGGCGAGGGGGATGGCGTTGGTCGGTCTCACAGGTCTGCTCCCGGGATCGTGCGGCGGAGGGCTCCGGTGGCGGGCTGCCCCCAGGCGTGAGGCTAGCCGTTCGGACGGGCGTTTGCCATCGGGGGGCGCGTCAGCGCTCCCCATGCCCGAACCCCGGGCGGACCCGGCGTGTTCCCGCCCCCCGGGGGCGGGTCAGCCGCGATGCGCCCCGCCACCGGTGAGTATCCTCGACTGAGCCCCCGCGGTGCGGCTCCTGTGAGCCCCTCTTCACACGTGACGGACCATGCGGTCCGTTTCGGGCGCTTTGGCGGTTACCCGCACGTGGTGGGAAGATGACGCTTGTCAGCCTCCCCCGCACCCGCGGTGGGAGTGTTCCGAACGATATCGGCCGAGCGGGACAGTGAGACGTGGCAGACCCTGCCCAGTGCTCCCCGCGTGTGCAGGGGTGATCTGAAGCGATGTTCTACTGGGTGGTCAAGGCAATCCTGGGGCCGGTTCTGGCCGTTTTGTGGCAACCGCGCGCGGAGGGCGTGGAGAACGTGCCCAGGCGCGGTCCGGCCATCATGGTCAGCAACCACCTGTCGTTCTCGGACCACTTCTTCGGTCCGCTTCCGCTGCCGCGCAAGATCACGTTCCTCGCCAAGGCCGAGTACTTCACCGGCACCGGTGTGAAGGGGTTCGTCAGCCGGGCCTTCTTCACCGGGGTGGGGCAGATCCCGATCGACCGGTCCGGGGGCAGGGCCAGTGAGGCGGCGCTGCGCACCGGTCTGCGCGTGCTCAAGCGAGGCGACCTGCTGGGCATCTACCCGGAGGGGACCCGCTCCCCCGACGGCAAGCTGTACCGGGGGCGTACCGGTGTGGCCCGGCTGGCACTGGAGGCCAAGGCCCCGGTGGTGCCGATGGCGATGATCAACCTGGAGAAGATCATGCCACCCGGCCGCACCGTCCCCAAGCTGGGCGTGCGCCCCAAGGTGGTCTTCGGCAAGCCCCTCGACTTCTCCCGTTACTACGGCATGGAGAAGGACCAGCGGGTCCTGCGCGCCATCACCGACGAGATCATGTACGCCCTGATGGAGCTCTCCGGCCAGGAGTACGTGGACCGCTACGCGCAGGCGGTCAAGGCCGAGATCGAGGCCGAGGAGAAGGAGGCCCGGCGCGAGCAGCAGGCCAGTGCGAAGGACGAGCGCCGGACCCGGCGCGCCGAGCGCAGAACCGAACGCAAGGCCGAGCGCAGGGCCCGCAAGGAGGCCAGGCGCGCCGAGAAGAAGGCCGCGAAGGAGTCCGCCGAGAGCGACGACGCCAAGGGCTAGGCCGGCGCGGGGCGTCCGCGGCCGACGGCGAGGGGCGGCCACCGGTTCTTCCGGTGGCCGCCCCTCGTGCTGTGCCGGTCGGTGCGGGGCCGGTCAGTGCCGGGCGAGGTCCCCCGCGCCGACGATGCCCGCCTCGCCTCCGAGGCTGGCCACGCGGACCTGCGCCAGCCGGCGGCCCGGGCGCCCGGAGACGTGCCGGGCGAAGGAGGCCCGGACCGGGTCGAGGATGACGTCGCCCGCGTCGGAGACCCCGCCGCCCAGGACGAAGCACTCGGGGTCCAGGATCGCCGCCAGGTCGGCCAGGCCGAGCCCGGCCCACTCCCCCACGATCCGGAAGCACTCCAGAGCCGCGGCGTCGCCCTCCAGGGCCGCCTGGGTGATGCACTCCCCGCCGATCTGCTCGACCGCGCCGCCGGCGATCTTGAGCATCCTCTCGGCCCGCTCGGGGTCGGTTCGGGCCAGGTCCTGCCCCTCGGCCACCAGGGCGCGTCCGCTGGCGTACTGCTCCCAGCAGCCGTGGTTTCCGCAGGCGCAGCGGCGGCCGTGGGGCACCATGCGGTAGTGGCCGACCTCGGCGGCCACCCCGAAGCGTCCCCGGTGCAGTTCACCGCCGAGCACCAGGCCGCCGCCGATCCCGGTGCCCAGGGTGACGCAGACGATGTGGTCACTGCCGCGCCCGGCGCCGAAGCGGGCCTCGGCCCAGGCCGCGGCGTTGGCGTCGTTCTCGATCACCACGGGAAGCTCCACGCGCTGCTGCACGCGCTCCTTGAGGGGCTCCTCGCGCAGGCCCAGGTTGACCGCGACCTGGACGGTGGCCCGGTCCTCGTCGACGAACCCGGCCACGCCCACGCCCACCGCGCCGACCTCTTCCTCCGGCCTGCGTGAACGGAGCTCCTCCACCGCCTTGGCCACGACTTCGGCCAGTTGCCGGGGGTCGTTGGCGGGGGTGGGGTACTTGACCTTGTCCAGGATCTGCCCTTCGTGGTCGACGACGCCGGCGGCCACCTTGGTTCCGCCGATGTCTACGCCGATGGTCAGCATGGGGGCAGCTCCTTCTACTTACGCCCGAACTCTGACATAAGTCTCAAGGTTCATGTCAGAGATTTTTCAAATGGTGTAAACCACTCGATTAAACCAGGCATGGACAGCCGAGAACACCCCGAGGGCCGATACCTCTCACTTATCCCTACTCACCCGCCTTGACCTGCTTGTCCACATCATCCTGGGCACCGCCCCGGCCGCCCGCTCCGGCACCGGAAGGGGACTCGCGACCGGCCCGCGCGTCGCGCTCCCGGTCAGCGCGCTCACGCGCCTCCCGGTCCGCACGCGCCCGGGCGGCCTCCTCCCGGCCCTGTTCGAAGGAGCGCTCCACCACTCCCCAGGTCCGGCCCACCGCGTCCGCGAAGGACATCCCGGCCCGCCCGAGGTGTCCGGCGACCTCGGGGGCGCTCCTGCGCACGATCTCGACGAACTCCTCCAGCGGGGGGCGCTCCTGCGTGGTCTCCATGCGGATCGCCTCCTCCCACACGTCGTCCTTGGGCGGAGGGTTGGTGACCGCGCTGACACCGCGCTTGACCCCGGCCACCAGAAGCTTGCGCTGCAGGCTGTCGACCAGGCGCAGGGCGTCGTCGATGAGGTCGGGGCCGTCCGGGCGGCCGCTGCTCGGCCGCCCCGGTCCCGCGCCGTTGTTGTCGGTCATGTTCGAGCCTCCTGTGGTGCGTCCTGTGGCATCACGGTAACCGCCCGAACCGGGCACCGGCAGGTGTCTCAGGGCAGGTTCAGGGGCGAACCAGGGAAGGAGGGGGGACGAAGGCAGGGATGACTCGGGGGCCCGGCCGCGTTGGGAGGGGCGGGGACGGGACCCGCCGGGAGGGAGGGAACGCTCCGCTTGGGGCGGAAACGACACGGATCCGACCGGATGTGCACACGACCCCGGCAGGCGATAGTCTCGGCTCCGCGCGAGAAGTAACCGGAATCACCCGCCTGACCTGCATCTTCCCGGGCAGGTCGACGGAGGCCGACCAGCCCGTCGGCGGGCCCGGTCACGCGTACAACACCACACGGGGAGGACCCGGACCAGCCGCGCGCAGCAGCCGGTGCAAACGCGACCGAACAGCGCGTTCACCCTCACTCACGCGTCAAGCTCGGATCACCGTTGAATACCGAACGGCCACCTGTCCTACTCACGAGTAGGGTTGTGTTGTTACGGTCGTCACGTCCCCACCACCAAGAATCCGTACATGTCCAGGAGCACCACGTGCGCGAATACAGCTCTCCCGCGAAGGCCGAGATCTCCGATGACGCGCGACTGACCGACACGCTCTTTGCGCGCGCGGCCAGCGAGCCGAACGCCGTCGCCGCCCGCCGCCAGGAGGAAACCGGGTCCGGCCAGTGGCGCGACGTGACCGTCGAGCAGCTGCACGGCGACATCGTCGGATACGCCAAGGCCCTGATCAACGCGGGCATCGAGCAGGGCGACCGGGTCGCCATCATGTCGCGCACCCGCTACGAGTGGACCGTCGCCGACTACGCGATCTGGGCGGTCGGCGCCGTCACCGTACCGATCTACGAGACCTCCTCCGCCGAGCAGATCGAGTGGATCCTCTCCAACTCCGGAGCGAAGGCCGCCTTCGTCGAGACCGACGACCACGCCGAGCGCGTCGGTGCCATCCGGGACAACACCCCCGAACTGGCCGACCTCTGGAAGTTCGACGGCGGCGACCTGGAGGCCCTGCGCGCCACCGGTGCCGACGTCTCCGACGAGGACCTCGAAAGGCGCCGCACCGCGGTCGGGGCCGACGACCTGGCCACCCTCATCTACACCTCCGGCACCACCGGCCGCCCGAAGGGCTGCCAACTCACCCACCGCAACTTCCTCTTCATCGCCCACTCGGCGCTGGAGGGGCCGGCCAAGCCGATCATCCTGGAGCACGAGGGCACCCCCTCCACCCTGCTCTTCCTGCCCCTGGCGCACGTCTTCGCCCGTTTCGTCCAGGTCATGGTCGTCGAGGGCAAAGCCGTCCTGGGCCACTTCCCCAGCACCGGCCCGGACCTGATCGACCAGTTCTCGGTCTTCAAGCCCACCTTCCTCCTCGCGGTCCCCCGCGTGTTCGAGAAGGTCTTCACCAAGGCCCAGCAGAAGGCCGAGGGCGAGGGCAAGGGCAAGATCTTCAACGCCGCCGCCGAGACCGCCATCGAGTACAGCAAGGCCCTGAGCCGGGGGAACGTACCGTTCACCCTCAAGCTCAAGCACGGCCTGTTCAAGAAACTGGTCTACGGGAAGATCATGGCCCGTCTCGGCGGCGAAGCCAGGTACGCGGTCTCCGGCGGCTCCGCCCTGGGCAGCCGCCTCGGCCACTTCTTCCGCGGCGCCGGCCTGACCATCGTCGAGGGTTACGGCCTCACCGAGACCACCGCTCCCACATCGGTCAACAGCCCCGGGTTCAACAAGATCGGCACTGTCGGCCAGCCCATGCCGGGTAC
Organism: Nocardiopsis terrae; assembly: GCF_014651695.1. Classification (GTDB taxonomy): domain Bacteria; phylum Actinomycetota; class Actinomycetes; order Streptosporangiales; family Streptosporangiaceae; genus Nocardiopsis; species Nocardiopsis terrae. Next base: position 512,145 of record NZ_BMXJ01000006.1, on the reverse strand, counting down.
CACCGTGCGCATCGCGGACGACGGCGAGATCCTGCTCAGGGGCGACCACATCATGAGCGGCTACTGGCAGAACGAGAAGGCCACCGAGGACGCCTTCGAGGACGGCTTCTACCGCACCGGCGACCTCGGCTCGCTGGACGAGGACGGCTTCCTCAGCATCACCGGCCGCAAGAAGGAGATCATCGTGACCGCGGGCGGCAAGAACGTCGCCCCGGCCGTCCTGGAGGACCGGATCCGCGCCCACGCCCTGGTCAGCCAGTGCATGGTCGTCGGTGACAACCGCAAGTTCATTGCGGCCCTGGTCACGATCGACCCCGATTCGTTCGAGCTCTGGAAGGAGTCGAACAACAAGACCGGTGAGATCGCCGACCTGACCGAGGACGCCGACCTGAACGCGGCCATCCAGGGCGCCGTCGACGACGCCAACAAGGCCGTGTCCAAGGCCGAGGGCATCAAGAAGTTCAAGATCCTGCCGCACGACTTCACCGAGGAGGGCGGCCAGATGACCGCCTCCCTGAAGGTCAAGCGCCATGTCGTCAGCAAGCAGTGGAGCAAGGAGATCGACGACATCTACACGGGCTGAGCCCGACGCTCCCACTGAGCCGAGGGGGCCGGTCGCCGACGGGCGGCCGGCCCCCTTCCGCGTGCCCGGAGGGCTCCCGTGCGTCCTCGGAGGGTTCCGGCCCTTCCGTGTCCGGGCGGGGAGCCCCGCGACGACCACCGGGGCTCCCCGCCCCTGAGCCGTACGCTGCGGGCCCGTACCAGCCCCGGTCACCCACGGGTCGGACCCGAGGGGCCCGGGGCCGGCTCCGACGACGGGGCCGCCCTGCAGACGAGGCCCCCGGACGAGACCCGGAACGGCACCGGACGCACCGGGCCGATCGGGAGGCGGCGACAACGGCGCCGCCCCGGAGGAACACGACGGACCCGGCCGCACTGTGCGGCCGGGTCCGTCGTCACTCCGGAGCCCTGGTGGGTCGTCGAACCCTAGTGGGCCCCCTCGTCTCCGTCTGCGGAGTGGTGCAGGTGGTGGCCGCTGTGGGCCGCCACGCCCTCGAAGGACACGTTGTCCTTCGTGTACCAGTGAGCCAGAGCCCTGCGGAGCTTGCCCTTCGGCTTACGCGCCTCGGGATTCTCCACGCCCCTGTCGTCGGTCTCGTCCTCTTCCAGAGCGGTCGAGGTGATGGCCGGCTTGTTCTCCAGCACGTGGGTGGTCTCGTCCGAGCTCTCCTTGTGGACCTCGATGAACTCACCGCTGGGCAGCTGCTGGATGATGCCGCTCTCGTAACCGTGCTCCAGGGTCTCCCGGTCACGGCGCTGCAGACCCAGGCAGATCCGCTTGGTCACGATGAAGCCCGCGATCGGACCGGCGATGACCAGTACACGGAATATGTACGTGGTCAGGTACAGGTCGATCGAGAACGTCTCGGACAGGATGTCGTTCGATCCGGCGAGCCAGAGCACGCCGTAGCAGATGATCCCGGCGACGCCCAGCCCGGTTCGGACCGGAGCGTTGCGCGGACGGTCGGCGACGTTGTGAGCGCGCTTGTCACCGGTGATCCACTGCTCGATGAACGGCCACGCGCCCAAAGCGACGAACAGCAAGCCCATGGACCCCAGGCCCGGCACGAGGACCGCGACGAGGATCGGGTAGGGGCCGATCGAGAAGTCCAGCGTGTTCGGGAAGATACGGAGCGCACCCTCCATGAAGCCCATGTACCAGTCCGGCTGGAGACCGGAGGTGATGGACGTCGGGGTGAAGGGGCCGAACAGGTGGATCGGGTTGATCTGGACGAACGCGCTCAGGCCGGCGATGACGGCGAAGGTGAAGAAGAAGAACCCCCCCGCCTTGACGGCGAACGCCGGGAACATGGGTGTCCCGACGACGGTCTTGTCCGTCCGCCCCTGCCCCGGATACTGCGTGTGCTTCTGGTGCCACAGGATCATGAAGTGCGCCACGATGAGCCCCAGCAGAAGCGCCGGGATCAACAGCACGTGCAGCATGTACAGGCGGGTGATGATGTCCTCGCCGGGGAACTCCCCGCCGAACAGGAACATCGAGATGTAGGAACCCACCAACGGGATCGCCAGCATCACGCCCTGGAGGATCCGCACGCCCATGCCCGAGGGCAGGTCGTCCGGCAGCGAGTAGCCGAAGAGGCCCTCGATCATGGCCAGGGAGAAGATGGCGACGCCGATGAGCCAGTTGATCTCACGCGGCTTGCGGAACGCACCGGTGAAGAACACCCGGAGCATGTGCACCACCAGCGAGGCGACGAAGATCAGCGCCGCCCAGTGGTGGATCTGACGCATGAGGAACCCGCCCCGGACATCGAAGTCGATGTGCAGGGTCGAGGCGAACGCCTCACTCATGGGAACGCCCTGGAGGCGCTCGTAGGAGCCGTCATAGACGATCTCCACCATGCTCGGCTTGAACCACAGCGTGAGGAACACGCCGGTGACGAGCAGGATGATGAACGAGTACAGCGCGATTTCGCCCAGCATGAACGACCAGTGGTTCGGGAAGACCTTGCGAAGGTTCTTCTCACCGGTCTTGGCCAGGTGGAAGCGGTCGTCGATGAAGTTTCCGACGCCGCGTAGCGCCTTGGGTGCTTGTGTGGTCTTACTCATCGACTAGTCCTCCGCGTATTCCCAGAACGTCGGCCCGGTCGGCTCGTTGAAGTCACCCCGGGCGACGAGGTAGCCCTCGTCGTCGACGCCGATCGGGAGCTGCGGCAGCGGCCGGTGGGCCGGGCCGAAGACGACCTCTGCGGCGTTGGCCGCGTCGAACGTGGACTGGTGGCACGGGCACAGGATGCGGTGCGTGGTGCGCTCGTAGAGCGCGGCCGGGCAGCCGACGTGCGTGCAGATCTTCGAGTACGCCACGATGCCCTGGTGGGTCCAGTTCAGGTGGGTGTCCTCGCTGTCCTCGCTGACCTTCTCATTCATCCCGGACTCCCAGTCCTCCTCCGGGATCTTGATCAGCAGGATGACGGACTTGGCCTGGTCGGTGAGGCTCATCCCGTGCGGGTAGCCCTCGTCGTCCAGCGCGGGGAGGGCGGAGATCATCCCGTACGGGTCGTTCTCCACGTCCTCGGCCCGGAGGTACCGGTGGGTGCCCTCGACATACATGCGCATGCCGTCGGTCCACCGGGTCTCCTTCATCCTGTCCCCCGGCACCGGGCCGGTGTCGCGGAGCAGGACGATCGGGGCGATGCCCAGCGGCAGCATGGCCGCGATGAGGGTGCGGCGCATCAGAGGGCGCTTGGTGAAGCCGCTCTCGTCCGCGCTCTTCATGAAGAACTCGCTGAAGGAGCCCTTCTCCTCGTCCTTGGAGGGCAGTTCGTCGTAGGGCGAGGCCACCTCGTAGTGCGGCATGATGTTGCGCGCCCAGACCGTCATACCGGCGCCGATACCGAACATGGCGAGGGTGAGCGTGCCACCGAGCAGCATGTTCGAGTACTGGCTGATCTGCGGGTCCCCGATCGCGGGCTCCCCCGCCGCGTTCGGCGGGAAGAGGAAGTACGAGACCAGGAACCCGATACCGCTCAGGAAGGCGATGACGAACCACAGCGAGGCGATCTTCTCGCCCCGCCGCTGCTGCTCTTCCGGGTGCTTGTGCGTCTCGGAGGCCAGGTAGGGCCCGTTGTGGTCGTCCCGCGGCTCGGGGGTGGCCTCGGACACCACGTCCGCGGTGTCCGTCGGAGTGCCGACCACGCGCTCGTTGGCGTCGTCCGCGGTGTTGTTGTCGTTGTTGTTCTCAGTCATGGGCACGCTGCTTCGCGGTGATCCAGATCGCGCAGGCGATGATCAGGGAGAGACCGACGGTCCACCCGATGAAACCCTCCGCCACCTGGCCGACTCGCTCCAGGTCGAAGATCCCGCCGGCGTTCGGTTCGGCCTGGAGGGTCTTCACGTAGGAGATGAGCTCCTGCTTCTCCTCCGGCGCGATGACGCCGTCGCTGAACATCGGCATGGCGCCGGGGCCGCTGACCATGGCCTCGTAGATCTGACGCGGGCTCGCGTCGTGGATCTCGGGGGCCCAGCGGCCGTCGGTCAGGGCTCCGCCGCCACCGGACCAGCTGTGGCAGTGCGCACAGTTGGTCAGGTAGAGCTTCATGCCCATGTCGGTGTTGTCCGCGCCCTCGATGTAGGCGTCGTACTCGGCCTCGTACTCGGCGAGGGCCTCCTCGTAGGACTCCTCGTCCTCGAAGTTCGCACGCTCCGGAGCGCTTCCGGGCACCTCGTAGGGAATGTCGGCGCCGGCACCGTCAGTCCTGATCTGATCGTTGTAGTAGGCGATCAGGTCGTCGAGTTCCTCCTCGGACATGGCCATCGGCTTGCGCGGCATCTGGGTGTCCGGGTCCATCGACGGCATACGGCCGGTGCTGACCTGGAAGTCGATCGCGGCCGGTCCGACCTCGCGCAGGTCGGGGCCGTTGGTGACGTTCCCGTCCTCGTCGTAGGTGCCACTTCCGTCGTAGTTGTGGCAGCTCGCACAGGTCTGGTCGAAGATGGCCTTGCCCTCGGCGATGTCCACCTCGTCGGCGGACGGGGCCTCAGCGGCAAGGGTCTGCGCCTGCGCCTGGTCGGAGGTGGGAGCCAGTGCGGCGTACCCCACCCCGAACAGGGCTAGCGCGAGGATGACGACGACGTACCCCGCCAGGGGATGCCGTCGCCGCGCGGTAATCCATTTCACGGTTTCCCCGTTTCGGGTTACTGGATGAAGTAGATGGTTACGAACAAAGCGACCCAGACGACGTCGACGAAGTGCCAGTAGTAGGACACGACGATCGCACTTGTCGCCTGTTGGTGGGTGAAGCGCTTCGCGGCGTACGTGCGTCCCAGCATGATGAGGAACGCGATCAAACCACCGATGACGTGGAGTCCGTGGAAGCCCGTGGTCAGGTAGAACATCGACCCGTAGGCGCTCGACTGCAGAGTCAGGCCCTCGTGGAAGATGAGCTCGTAGTACTCATACGCCTGTCCAAGGATGAAGAACAGGCCCATGAAGAACGTGATGAAGAACCACATGCGCAGCTTCTTGACGTCGCCGCGCTCCGCGGCCCAGACGCCGAACTGCGCGGTGAAGCTGGAAGCCACCAGGACAACGGTGATCGTGGACGCCCACGGCACGTTGAGGTGGACGTCCGCCCACTCGCCGAGCTCGGGGTTCCCGTTGGTCACCGATCGGATGGTGAAGTACATCGCGAACAGCGCAGCGAAGAACATGAGCTCGTTGGCAAGCCACACGATGGTGCCAACGCTCACCAGGTCAGGACGCTTTGCCGCACCATGCGCTGATGCGGTTGCTGTTTTTGGGTTCGCGGTTGCTGTCGCCACGGGAGCATTATTACGGCTTCTCGCGAAGGCCCGTACTCGACCCCCCGTAAGGAGGCGGATCGGCCCCGGCATCGACCGCCGCCAGGGCCTGGAGCAGCTCTGTCGCTGTGACTCAGGCGTTACTGTAACCGCCCGTGCGCCGTCCGTCCGCGTCTGACGCGCTCACATGGGCGGAAAAGCTCGATCCTGGGCGGCTGAGGCGATCCGTACCCGCCGACGAGAGGCCTGAACCCCGCCCGTCCAACGCTGAGGTATCGAAACGATCACTGTTGGGCAACGCCGCCCCCGGGGCTGGTGAGCGAAGCTCCCCGGGGGCCTGGCATCCTGTGGTGTCGAAGGTCTCAACCCCTTCACCGGTTCCCCGGCCCTTCTGGGCCGGGTGACCCCGAGGCAATACAGTCATAGGCATACAGCCAACGAACGCCACGGCCGCACCCCCCACGGCGGCGGCCGCGGACAGACGCGATGGGACGGTTGCGCGATGGTGGTCAGCGGTACGGACACGGGTGCCAGGATGCGCGTGCTGGTCTACAGCGACAAGGCGGACACCCGTGAGCAGGTGCGGTTGGCGATCGGTCGCCGCCCCGCCGCCGATGTTCCCAAGGTCGAGTTCGTCGAGTGCGCGACCGCGCCCGGTGTCCTGCGCAAGCTGGAGTCCAAGGACCCGGCCGAGCGCATCGACGTGGCCGTCTTCGACGGTGAGGCCGCGCCCACCGGCGGGATGGGCCTGTGCCGTCAGATCAAGGACGAGATCTTCCGCTGCCCGCCGGTGCTCCTGCTGGTGGGCCGGCGTGACGACGGCTGGCTGGCGACCTGGTCGCAGGCCGACCAGGTGGTGAGCCACCCGATCGACCCCGTCGCGCTCGCGGAGTCGCTGGCCGAGCTCATGCGCCAGCGCACCGCGGCGCTCAGCGGGTGAACCGGTGGGGCGTGACGAACCCGGTCAGGCGATGACCGAGCGAGAGAACGGCGACAGGGACATGGATTCTCAGCCACGCAGCAGACGGTGCCCCGGATCATGGGGCCGAGGGCGATGGCGCGGCCGCGCCCTGTCCCTCTCCCTTCCCCGGAGCCGTTGAGGACGGGCGGTCCGCTTCCGCCCGCCCTCCCTACGGCTGTCCCGCCAGTTCGCCCCTCCGTCACCCGTGGAGTCAACGCCATGAACGTCCCCGAAGCCTCAGCCCCCGCACAGAACCGGCCCGAACAGGAGCGGCCCGACTCCGCCGTCGAGGAGCGGACCTGGGCCAACCTGATCACCGCCCTGCTGGGCGGGGTCTCCCTCAGCACCGCCGACACCGAGTGGGCGATGAACGAGATCATGTCGGAGTCGGCGACCGACGCCCAGATCGCCGGCTTCGCGATCGCCCTGCGCGCCAAGGGCGAGAGCGTGTCCGAGGTGAGCGGTCTGGCCCAGGGCATGCTCGACAACGCGGTCCGGATCAGCGTGGACGGCCCGACCCTGGACATCGTCGGAACCGGCGGCGACCGGGCCCACACGGTGAACGTGTCCACGATGGCCGCCGTCGTCGCCTCGGCCGCGGGCGCCCGTGTGGTCAAGCACGGCAACCGTGCGGCGTCCTCCTCATGCGGTACCGCCGACGTGCTGGAGCGCCTCGGCGTGGTCCTGGACCTGCCTCCGGAGCTGACCGTACGGGTGGCCCAGGAGGCGGGCATCACCTTCTGCTTCGCTCCGCTGTTCCACCCCTCGCTGCGGTTCGCCGCCAAGCCGCGCCGTGAGCTGGCGGTGCCGACCGTGTTCAACTTCCTCGGTCCGCTGACCAACCCCGCCCAGCCCACCGCCTCGGCGATCGGCGTGTTCGACGAGCGCATGTGCGAGGTGATCGCCGGGGTGTTCGCCCGGCGCGGTTCCCGCGCCCTGGTCTTCCGGGGCGACGACGGCCTGGACGAACTGACCACGGCCACCTCGTCCACCGTCTGGGTGGTCTCCGACGGCCGGGCCCGGCGCGAACGGCTCGACCCGGCCGACCTGGGCATCGAACGGTCCGCCCCGGACGCCCTGCGCGGCGGTGACGTGGAGTTCAACGCACAGGCCGTGCGCGACCTGGTCGGGGGGCGCCGGGGTCCGGTGCGCGACGCCGTGCTGCTCAACGCCGGCGCGGCCCTGGCCGCCGTGGACGGGGTCGAGGGCTCGCTGACCGAGGCGGTGCGCTCGGGTTACGAGCGGGCCGCCGCGGCGGTGGACAGCGGCGCCGCGGAACGCCTCCTCGCCTCCTGGGTGGAGACCAGTCAGGGCCTGGCCAAGGGCCTCTAGCGGCAGGGCCGCGGACGCGGCCGGGAGCGCGGAGGACGCACGACGGGGGCGCGGTGAACGGAAGCCGTTCACCGCGCCCCCGGCCGTGTCGGTGGGCGCTGCCGTCCCTGGTCCCTGCGCCCGGGTGCGGCTACCAGCCCAGGGCGAAGGCCGACTCCAGGTCGTGCTTGGAGTAGGTCTGGAAGGAGATGTGGGTGTCCGAGGAGGTCACGCCGGGGACCTTGTTGACCCGGCCCGGAATCACGTCGGCGAGGTCCTCGTGGCGGCGCACCCGCACCACGGCGATGAGGTCGACCCCGCCGGTGACGGAGTAGACCTCGCTGACCCCGTCGATCTCGGCGATCGCCTCGGCGACCTCGGGGATGCGGTGGACGTCGGCCTTGATCATGACGATCGCGGTGATCACTGTGCCTCCTGGGCGGTTCGGTGCGGGACGGGCGCCGGCCCGGCGGGGCACTAGTAGACGTCGGAGAGCCGCGTCCCGGAGCGCCATCGCAGCCGGTACACCACGAGTCCCGCGATCACCCCTGCGACGAACCCGTAGACGTGCGCCGCGTAGGCCACGTTGGATCCGGCGCCCGGAGCGGTCGAGGATGTGACGTAGAGAAGATACTGAAGCGCGAAGTAGCTGCCCACCACGGCCCACCCGGGCAGACGCATCGGGATGAGCCCGAACACCAGCGTGGTGACCCGGCTGCGGAACTGCACCACCAGGTACGCGCCGAGCACCCCGGAGATCGCCCCCGAGGCGCCGATCATGGGCACGGTTCCGTCCGCGTCGGCCAGCGCGAAGCCGTAGGCGGCGACGATCCCGGTGACCAGGTACAGGACCAGGAAGCGGAACTTGCCGATCCGGTCCTCGACGACGGGCCCGAACACGAACAGGTAGACCATGTTCCCCAGCAGGTGCGCGGGCCCCGCGTGCAGGAACATCGAGCTGAGCACCGAGAACCAGACGGACTTGCCCCCGATGCCGCCGCACTCGGGGGTCAGCGGGGCGGCCAGGTCGGTCCGGCCCAGCATCTCGTCGGGGATCGCGCCCCAGCGCATGAAGTAGTCGTCGATCGCGCAGAAGCGCCCCACCATGTCCACCGGGTACCAGACGGCGGTGGTCGCCTGCGGTGACAGCAGGTAGACGAGGACGTTGACCGCGATCAGCCCGAAGGCGACGACGGGTGCGCGACGGACGGGGTAGTCGTCATTGAGCGGAAGCGCGGCCATGGGCCCAGTGTGTCATCTCGGCGTGCGCTTCGGCGCTCCGCAGCGGGCATGTCCACTCTCCCTCGACCTCGACCAGGCGGGTGCCCGGGCCGGTGAGCCAGTCCAGGACCAGTTCGGTCTCCCCCGCCGTGGCGTTGGGGACCGGACCGTACCCGGCGGGCACCCGCTCGGCGGTGGCGGTGAGGGAGCCCAGGAACGCGGCGGGGTCGGTGCCGGGCTCGAGGACGGCGCTGGCCGCCAGGCGGCCGTGGCGGACCACGACGGTCTCCCACCCGGTGGCCCCGGGCCGGGAGGCGACCAGGTGCGGTACCGCGGCGATCGCGGTGAGCCGCTGGGCCCGCCGGGCGCCGCGCAGGAAGGCGGTGAGCCGGTCGCGCAGACTCGCCGCCTCCTCGTAGCGCAGTTCGGCGGCGAGTTCGCGGATGCGGCCGGTGAGGGCGTCCACGACGACGGCGGGGTCCCCGGTCATGGCGGTGCGCGCGGCGTCGGCGTGCACGGTGTAGGCGGCAGGTGTCTCCGAGCCGTCGCAGGGGGCGCCGCAGCGTCCCAGTTGGGCGAGTACGCACCGGGCCACCGGCCTGTCCGGGCTGAAGGTGTGCGTGCACTGGCGCAGCGGAAGGGCGTGCAGGATCGCCTCCCGGGCGGCCTCGGCCTCCCTCGGTGAGTTGTAGGGCCCCAGGTAGGGCGCTCCGTCGTCCTTGATCACCCGCACGACGGACAGGCGCGGGTAGGCGTCCGTGGTGAGCTTGACCCAGGCGGCGCGTTCGGGGTTGCGCGAGCGGCGGTTGAACGGCGGTTTGCGTTCGGCGATGATGCGGAGCTCGCGGACCGAGGCCTCCAGGTCGGTGGTGCACACGATGGGGGTGACCCCCGCGACCAGTCCGGCCATCTCCCTGATCCGTCTGCGGGACTCGGCCGCGGTGAAGTACGAGGCGACCCGGCGGCGCAGGTTGTTGCTCTTGCCGACGTACAGGCTCTGGCCCCTGGCGTCTGTGAACACGTACACGCCGGGGCGTTCGGGCAGGTCATTAGCCAGGTGCCGCTTCTCGCGCTGGGCGCGGGTGGGGGGCTTGCTGACGGCCCGCAGCTCCTCCAGGCCGGTCACCCCCAGGGGCGCGAGCCGGGCGAGCAGCCCGTTGAGCACGTCGACGGTGGCGCGGGCGTCGTCCAGGGCCCGGTGGTTGGGGGTGGTGGGCGCGCCGAAGTAGGCGGCCAGGGTGCCCAGGCGGTGGTTGCGGACCTCGGGCCGGGGCAGCACGGCCCGGGCCAGGCGCAGGGTGTCCACGACCGGGGGCGCGGGCCACTCGACGGCCTCGCGTTCACAGGCCGCCCGGAGGAAACCGGTGTCGAAGGGGGCGTTGTGCGCGACCAGCACGGTGTTCGGGTCCGCGGTCAGGAAGGCGAGCAGGTCCGGCAGGACCTCCCCGATCGGCGGGGCGGTGGCCACCATCGACTGGGTGATCCCGGTCAGCAGGGTGACGTCGGCGGGGATGAGGGTGCCGGGATCGACCAGGGTGGTGAACTCGTCCACGACCCGTCCGCCGCGCACGCGGACCGCGCCGACCTCGGTGATCCGGGACTTCGAGGCGCTGGTGCCGGTGGTCTCCAGGTCGACCACGACGAAGGAGACCCCGGCCAGCGGCGTGCCCAGGTCTTCGAGGCTGGTTTGGACGCCCGCGGGCGCCGCTGACTGTCGAAGCACCCGGTCAGGGTAGTCGGGACCCACGACCGAACACCGCCGGGCTACGGTCCGCCCCGTCCGACATGGAAAGATGTGAAGGACGGGGCGGCACGGACCGCCGTCCCGCGAGGAGCACGACGCAAGGAGGAACCGTGGGGATCGCGATGCCGGGTGACAGTGAGCGTTGGCGATGCACCGGGTGCGGTAATCTCACGCGGTTCGACGTGACCCGGACCGTGCGCTCCCAGGACTTCGTGCACCAGGAGTTGTCCGGTGCCGGCCAGGTCGAGGAGCGCACCGTGCTCTCCGAAACGGTCGAACGGGTCAGGTGCCGGTGGTGCGGCGCCACCGACAGCGTGGAGATCGTCCCCCGTCCCGACGCCGACAGCCCGGTCTCCGGCTCCTCGTCGGAGAGCCCGACGGGTCGGTCATGAGCGCCCGCCCGGACGCGGGCGGCGAGGCCGACGGCACCGACCCGGACGACGGAAACGGCACGGCCGGGACCGCGGAGGGTGAGGACGGCGGGGAGCTGCTCCGGCGTCCCCTGCCCGAGGCGGTGCGGGCCCGGGTGGTCGAGTACGGCTCGGACGTGCTCGGCGGAATGCGTCCGGCCGACCTTCCCCCACTGCTGCGCAGGGTCGCCAGGTTCGAACCGCGCCGCCGGGCCAGACTGGCCGGTCCGCAGATCGCCGCCCAGTTGGAGAACGACGCCGGTTTCCGGGGGATGGTCGCCGCCCGGGTGGAGCAGGTGTGGCCCGAACTCGCCGAGGGTATGCGCGCCGGGGTGGTCCCGCCCGCTGCCGACCCGGTGGCGGTGGCCGCCAGCGCCTACCTGCTGCGGCCCCGGGGCTGGCCCGGGATCATCGAGGACGTCCACGCCGAGCTGGACCGGCAGACCAGCGCCAAGGAGGTGGACGAGGCCGCGGAGGCCCTCGAGGACGTCCGCAGACGCCTGGAGGAGACCCAGCGCGGGCACCAGGCGGAGCTGGAGCGGCTCCGCGGTCAGATCGGCGACCAGCGCGCGGAGATCGCCGAGTTGCGCCGCAAGGTGCACACCGAGCGGCAGCGCGCGAGGAGGGCCACCGCCGAGGCGGACCGGGCCCTGGCCGAGACCGCCGACCGGCGCCACGAGAACGAGAGCCAGGTCAGCGCGCTGGAGGTGGAGAACCGCCGACTGCGGTCCCGGCTCGCTGACGCCGAGGCCCAGGTGGAGAACGCCCGCCGGGCGGTGCGCACCGGCCGCAACGCCGACGAGGCGCGCCTGCGCGTGCTGTTGGACGTCCTGGTGGACGCCTCGCACGGTCTGCGGCGCGAACTGGCGCTGCCCACCGCACTGGACAGCCCGGCCGACCTGCTCGCCGAGGCGCAGGAGGAGCAGCGCCGGGTGTCGCTGGGCGGTCTGCCCGACGACGACCCGGGGCTGCTGGAGCACCTGCTGACGGTCCCCCGGGTGCACCTGCTGGTCGACGGCTACAACGTCACCAAGACCGGGTACGGGACCCTGCCGCTGGCCGACCAGCGCAACCGGCTGCTCACCTCGTTGGAGGGGCTCGCCAGCCGCACCAAGGCGGAGATCACGTGCGTGTTCGACGGGGCGGACGTGGAGGCCCCTCCGGTGGCGCCCAGCCGCCGGGTCCGCCTGCTGTTCAGCGCCCCCGGTGAGACCGCGGACGAGCTGATCGTCCGCCTCGTACGGGCCGAACCCCCCGGTCGGCCGATCGCCGTGGTGACCTCCGACAAGGAGATCGTGACGGCGGTACGGCGGGTGGGTGCGCGCGCGGTGCCCTCCCCGATCTTCCTGCGCCGCCTGGACTCGCACGGTTGACCCGGGTTCCCGCCGCCGGGGCGCCCGTAACCGGACCGGGCCCGGGAGCGGGCGCCCCCGACTGAGAGCGAACCCACCTGCGGGCGCCCACCGGCCCCGGCACACCCCCGTTCCACTGCCGAAACGCCCGGTCCGGGGCGGCTGGGGCCGCCGTTACGGGCGAAGTCCGTTCCGCGTCGTGGTTGAGAGGCGCAGGCCGGTCCGCTAGGTTCTTCCCGGAGCGTGAGTGCTTCGTCGGATAGAAGGCCGCCCCTGTGCCCTCTCCTCACCGACGGCAGGCCCGCACACTCACACGAGGCCCGTGCCCGCATACGGGACCCCCGACCCTCCGTCTCCCGAATACCCCATGCGGACTTCCCAATTCCAAGGAGCGTGGACCGCCATGAAGAACCCCGGTGGTCGGCGTACGGCTCGCCGAATCGCTACGACCGGTCTCGGCGTGGTCGCCGCCGGTACCTTCATCGCCCCTGGTGTCGCACACGCGGAGCCGACCCAGGACGAGGTCGAGGACCGCATCGAGGAGCTGAACCAGGAGGCCTCCACCGCGGTCGAGGAGTACAACCAGGCCGAGGAGGACTACGACGCCGCCAAGGCCGCCTTCGACGAACTCGACGAGCAGGTCGGCGACGAGCAGGAGCGCTACGACGAGCTGCGGGAGCAGGTCCAGCAGTTCGCCAACGCCACCTACCAGGGCGGCGACCTCAGCTCCACCGCCAACGTGCTGACCTCCGACGGCCCCGAGACGCTGCTCGAGCAGAACGCCGACCTGAACTACCTGTCGGAGAACCAGCAGAGCCAGCTCGACGACTTCGGCGAGTCCTCCGAGCGCCTGTTCGCGCTCAAGGACGAGGCGGAGAAGGCCCTGGAGGACGCGGAGGAGTCCAGGGACGAGGCCGAGGACGCCAAGGACGAGGTCGAGGAGGCCATCGAGGAGCAGCAGGAGCTGCTGGCCCAGTTCCCCGACTCCGACCCCTCGGCGGAGGGCGCCGACGACAGCGCCGGCCAGACCCACACCGGTAGCGGCAACGCCTCGGCCGCCCTGGACTTCGCCTACTCCAAGGTGGGCCTGCCCTACGTGTGGGGCGGCACCGGCCCCAACGGCTACGACTGCTCCGGCCTGGTCCAGGCCTCCTGGCGCGCCGCCGGCGTCGACCTGCCGCGCACCACCTACGCGCAGGCCGACGTGGGCACGCGGATCAACGACTACGGCTCGCTCCAGCCGGGCGACATCATGTTCTTCTCGGGCATGGGCCACAACGGCCTCTACGCCGGCAACGGCCAGATGGTGCACGCCCCGAGCAGCGGCCGCAACCTCGAGGTCGTCGACCTGGCCGCCTACTGGGCCGGCCAGTTCGAGTTCGCGGTGCGCGTTTAGGCCGTAGGGCCACCCGTCCGTGAGGCCGCCGTCCCGCTCCGGGGCGGCGGCCTCACGCGTGCGGGGCCGGGGCCCGGAGCGCGTGCCGGTCCGAGGAATCGGATTTCGGACAGTCCGCGTCTTACGCTGGAACGTCACGAAACAGTTGAGAGCGTCCCAAGAGATGCACTAGTGTTCATCGCCGAGCGTGGTTGCTCCTCTTCACCACCCCCCGGTGGTGACAGCCGCGACCGGGTCGGGCACACCCCCACACCGTTTCGGCCATCCACTCCGGCCCCAGGACCCCACCCGGTGCAGTCCCTTGTTCCCGTAGGTCTGGGACAAGGGGAGAAAGGTGTTTCCCTGTGTCTGCATCCCGTGGCGACCGCCGGCGCCAGACCGCGGTCATCGCCTCCTTCGCCCTCGGAGCCCTCCTCCTCCCCGCCGCCGTGGCCCACGCCGAGCCGACGGCCGACGAGGTCCGCGAGGAGATCGAGAGCCTCGAGGAGGAGTTCATCGAACTCAACGCGACCTACAACGAGGCCAAGGAGACCTACGAAGCCGCCGAGGAGAAGCTGGAGGGCATCCTCGGGGACATCGAGACCGCCGAGGAACGGGTCGAGGAACTCAGCGGTGGTGTGCGCACCCTGGCCAACACCGCCTACACCGGTGTGGACCTGACCTCCCCCACGCAGTTGATCGGCGCCACCGGCCCCGAGGAGGCCCTGGAGCACCAGGCCGACCTGGCCTACCTCTCGGAACAGCACCAGGAGAGCCTCTCCCAGTACGTGGAGGAGCTGGAGCACCTGGAGAGCCTGCGCACCGAGGCGGAGGAGACCGAGTCATCGGCCGCGGAGGCCCTGGAGGAGGCGGAGACCGCCACCGAGGAATCCGAGGATGCCATCTCCGAGCAGGAGGCGATCCTCGCCGACCTGACCGCCGAGGAACAGGCGGCGGCCACCGAGAACGTCAGTACCGACAGCGGCGGTGGCGGCGGTGGCGGAGGAGCCACCTACACCGGCCCGGCCTCGGGCAACGCCCAGACCGTGCTGAACTTCGCCTACGCCCAGGTCGGCAAGCCCTACGTCTGGGGCGGCACCGGCCCCGGCGGCTACGACTGCTCCGGCCTCACCCAGGCCGCCTGGGCCCAGGTCGGCGTGAACCTGCCGCGCACCACCTACGACCAGGTCAACGCGGGCCAGCGGGTGTCCTGGGAGAACAAGCAGCCCGGTGACCTGCTCTTCTTCTACGGTTCCAGCCCGAGCCACGTGGGCCTGTACGCGGGCGACGGCGTGATGGTCCACGCCTCCACGTCCTCACGCCCGATCGGCACGGTCCAGCTGAGCGACTACTACCGCTCCAACTTCGTCGCCGCCGTGCGCCCCTAGGCCCGCGCCCCCTCTCCCGGTGATCTTGCTACCAGGGGCGATTTCGGCGCCGAACTTGCCCCTGGTAGCAAGATCGCCGGGCACCTGTCCCGGCCCGCCCGCGCCGCTCCCGGACGTCCGCGCCCCAGGGCCCTAGAATCCTGGGGTGTCACGAACCCTCATCATCACCAACGACTTCCCTCCGCGCGCGGGCGGCATCGAGTCCTTCGTGCACGAGCTGGCCCGGCGCCGCCCCGAGGGGTCGGTCCTGGTCTACTGCTCCTCCCCCGACGACGCGGACCGGACCGCCGACCCGCACTTCGACCTGCGCCAGCCGTTCCCCGTCGTACGGGACGCGGCCAGGGTGCTGCTGCCCACGCCCAGGGTGGCCCGCAGGGCCCGGGCCATCGCCGAAATGGAGGGGTGCGACTCGGTGCTCTACGGGGCCGCCGCCCCCCTGGGCCTGCTCGCCGCCGGCCTGCGTCCGCTGGTACGGCGCCAGGTGGCGCTCACCCACGGACACGAGACCGGTTGGACGGTGGTTCCCGGGGGGAGTTCGGTGCTCAGACGCATCGGGCAGACCGTCGACACCGTCACCTACCTGGGCGAGTACACCCGGCGGCGGCTGACCCGCTCGCTCTCCCCCGCGGCCGCGTCCAGGATGCGGCGCCTGGCCCCCGGTGTGGACACCGAACGCTTCCGTCCCGGGGTCGGCGGGGACGAGGTCCGCCAGCGCCTCGGCCTGGGCAGGCGGCCCGTGGTCGTGTGCGTGTCCCGCATGGTGCCCCGCAAGGGCCAGGACACCCTGATCCGGGCCTGGCCCCGGGTCCTGGCCGAGGTCCCGGACGCCGTCCTGTTGTTCGTCGGCGACGGTCCCTACGCCCCCCGGCTCCGCTCGGCGGCACGGGGCACGGACTCCGTACGGTTCACCGGCCCGGTCCCCGCCGACGAGCTGCCCGCGCACTACGACGCGGGCGACGTCTTCGCGATGCCCTGCCGGACCAGGTGGGACGGCCTGGACGTCGAGGGCCTGGGCATGGTCTACCTGGAGGCCTCCGCCACCGGGCTCCCGGTGGTCGCCGGGGCCTCGGGGGGCGCCCCGGACGCCGTGCTGGAGGACTGGACGGGGCACGTGGTCGACGGTTCGGTTCCCGGGCCGACCGCCCGCGCGCTCATCCGGCTCCTGAAGGACCCCGACCGCGCCGCCCAGATGGGCGTACACGGCCGGGAGTGGGTGTCCGGGGAATGGACCTGGGACCGCACCCTCGAACGCCTCGACGGCCTTCTGGAGGGCCCGGGGGCGGCACCCTAGAGTCCTTCCCCGTGCACGGAGCCGGGGGTGCCGGAACCGTCGGTGCTCTGGGGTCGGCCGGTCGCGCTGTGGGAGAGCCACTCCTCCCAGGAGCGCTGGTAGTAGCCCCAGCCGTTGTCCCACTCCAGCTGCCGGTCGGTCCCGGTGGTCTCCAGGACGTCCCCCATCAGCGACTGGTCGTGGAACCAGCGGGCGTCCTCCACTGCCATGTTGGTGCAGCCGTTGGAGGTGTTGGCGCTGCCGATCCTGCCGTTCCAGGGGGCGGCGTGGGTGAACTCGCCGCTGTTGGACGTGCGGACCGCCCAGTCCACGTCCAACCGGTAGTAGCCGGGCGAGCCCTCGGGGATGCCCACGGTCGCGGAGTCCATGACCAGTGTCCGGTACTTCTCCATGGTCAGGTGGATCCCGGAGGTGGTGGTGTTGAACCGCTCCCGGGCCGCACCGTTGCTGACCGGGATGGTGCGGACGTTCTCGCCGTCGATCGCCACGTTCATCTCGTGGTCGGGCACGTGCATGGTGGAGACCAGTTCACGGCCGACCTCGAACTCGATCCGGTGGTCCTCGACGCCGTAGACGCCGTCCGCGGCCTCGACTCCGGACAGGCGCAGGTCGACGACGACCTCCTGGTAGGGGTCCCAGTACTCCTTCGGCCGGAAGACGGCCGTCTCGTCGGTGATCCAGTTCCAGGCGCCCTCGGTCTCCTGTTCGGCCGTGACCTCGATGGAGTTCTCCACCTGTTCCCTGTGCGTGACGGGCAGGTCGAAGGTGACGATGACCGGCATGCCCACCCCGACGACGTCACCGCTGTTGGGAAAGTTGGCGGCCAGTTCGAGGCGCTGTCCGGGCGTGGCCTCCAGGGTGGTGAACTCCGAGACGACCTCGGTCTCCTCACCCGAAGCGTCCGCGGCGGTGGCGGTGACGGTGACCGCGGCCCCGGGGCGCAGGTTCCAGTCGCTCACCCAGGTGTCGCCGCCCTCGTTGAGGGTGCCGGTGACCTCGAAGGCGCTCCCGCCCTCCTCCGGGTCCTCGGAACCGCCCGAGGCGATCTCGTCCGGGGTGGCCTGTTCGATCCGGACGTCGGTGACGGTTCCGTCCGCGGCCGTCACCCGGACCGGGCTGTTGGGCGGAACCGCGGTGGCGCCGGGCGCGGGGGTGATCTCCACCTCCGGCCCCGTGGAGCCCTCCCCCGGGACCGCGGTGCCCTCGGGTTCGGGCCCGCCCGGGGAGGTACAGGCCGCCGTGAGGAACACGAGAGCGGCGGCGGCCGTCACGGCCGGTCGCGGATGGGAGATTCGTCGCTTCACACCAAGGACCTCCAGCGTCTGTCTCGACGGGCCCGGGCGTGTGCGGAGCGGGTGCGCGCCGGTGTGACGCCGTCAGGGCCTGAATGCACCGCGGCCCGTGGGAAGGGGCCGCGAGGGGTCACCGGAAAAGAGCACCCCGGTGCCCGGGGGTCGTCCTGGGACGACCGTCCGGCCACCGGGGCGGTGACTCTTGCATCCTACCCTGCGTAGCCAGCCCCTCTCAAAGGGTGATCGCCACGCGGGGTGCGCACGTCAGTGCTGGAACTCCTTGCGGTAGTACTCGAAGATCCAGCCGATCGCGGTGAGGATGATGGCGAAGAAGCCGGTGATGACCATCCACCAACCGATCGCGACGCCGACCGCCGTGAAGGCGACCGCCAGCGCGACGAACATCGGCCACCAGCTGTGCGGGCTGAAGAAACCGTACTCGCCGGAGTTCTCGGCGATCTCACCGTCGAGGCGCTCCTCGGGCGGGAGCCCGTGGAAGTGCTCGCTGCGGCGGGCCGCCTGCCAGAGCCAGAAACCGACCATCCAGCCGAAGCCGATGGCCACGACCAGGGCGGTGGTACCCGCCCACTCGATCTGGCCGGTGTCCTGGATGGACCAGTAGACGTACAGGGCAGCAGCAAGACCGAAGAAGGTCGAGATGCCCATGAACAGATAGGCCTGCATCTTCATGGCATGCTCACCCTGTTCCTCTCGGGATCGGTCGCACCTGGGGCCGCGGCGTGCGGGTGGTTGAGGTCGAAGGCCGGACGCTCGGACCGGATCCGCGGCAGCGACGTGAAGTTGTGCCGCGGCGGCGGGCAGGAGGTCGCCCACTCCAGGGAGCAGCCGTAGCCCCACGGGTCGTCCACGGTGACCAGCGGCGCCCTCTTCGCGGTGATGTACACGTTCCAGAAGAAGATGAGCGTGGAGGCCGCGAGCACGAACGAGGACACCGAGGAGATCTGGTTCAGCTCGGTGAACCCGTCACCGGGCAGGTAGTCCGCGTAACGGCGCGGGAAGCCCATGGCGCCCAGCCAGTGCTGCACCAGGAAGGTGCCGTGGAAGCCCAGGAACAGCAGCCAGAAGTGGAACTTGCCCAGCTTCTCGTTGAGCATCCTGCCGGTGAACTTGGGCCACCAGAAGTAGAAGCCCGCGAACATCGCGAAGACCACGGTGCCGAAGACCACGTAGTGGAAGTGCGCCACCACGAAGTAGGAGTCGGTGACGTGGAAGTCGATGGGCGGGGAGGCCAGCAGCACACCGGTCAGGCCACCGAAGAGGAAGGTGACCAGGAAGCCGACCGTGAAGAGCATCGGCGTCTCGAAGGTGAGCTGGCCGCGCCACATCGTCCCGATCCAGTTGAAGAACTTCACACCGGTCGGAACCGCGATGAGGAACGTCATGAACGAGAAGAACGGCAGCAGCACGGCGCCGGTCGGGAACATGTGGTGGGCCCACACGGTCACGGACAGGCCGGCGATGGCGATGGTGGCCGCCACCAGGCTCTTGTAGCCGAAGATCGGTTTACGGCTGAACACCGGGAGGATCTCGGTCGCGATACCGAAGAACGGCAGCGCGATGATGTAGACCTCCGGGTGCCCGAAGAACCAGAACAGGTGCTGCCAGAGGATGGCGCCGCCGTGTTCGGCGTTGAAGACCTGGGTACCGATCATCCGGTCCGCGCCCAGGGCGATCAGGGCCGCGGTCAGCACCGGGAACGCGATGAGCACCAGGACACTGGTGAGCAGGGTGTTCCAGGTGAAGATCGGCATCCGGAACATCGTCATGCCGGGCGCGCGCATGCACAGGCCGGTGGTGATGAAGTTGACCGCGCCCAGGATGGTGCCCAGACCGGAGACGGCCAGGCCCAGGATCCACAGGTCGCCGCCCAGGCCCGGAGAGCGGACCGCGTCGGACAGCGGCGTGTAGGCGAACCAGCCGAAGCTGGCCGCGCCGCCCGGGGTCAGGAACCCGCCGACGGCGATGAGGCTGCCGAACAGGTACAGGTAGTAGCCGAACAGGTTGATCCTGGGGAAGGCCACGTCCGGGGCGCCGATCTGCAGCGGCATGAGGATGTTCGAGAACCCGACGAACAGCGGGGTCGCGAACATCAGCAGCATGATCGTGCCGTGCATCGTGAACATCTGGTTGAACTGCTCGTTGGACATGACCTGCATGCCCGGCAGGAACAGCTCCAGACGCATCATGAGCGCCAGCACGCCGCCCAGGAGGAAGAAGGCGAAGGAGGTGATCAGGTACATGTACCCGATGACCTTGTGGTCGGTCGACGTCATCCAGTTGACGATGATCGACCCTTTGCGTGACGGTGTCTGCCCGTCATGGGGTTCGGTTGCCATTTACTCGTCATTCTCCTCGGACTCGGTCGCCTCGGCGCCCGTGCCCTCAGCGTCAGTGCCGTCGGCACCCGTGCCCTCGGCGAGGTCGGTCTCGGCGCCGGGGCCCTCGGCCTGCTCGGCCTCGGAGGCCTCGGCCTCCTGCTCGGCGGCCCAGGCGTCGTACTCGTCCTGCGGGAGAACCTCGACGTTGAAGAGCATGCGGGTGTGGTCCACACCGCACAGCTCGGCGCAGCGTCCGACGTAGTCACCCGCGGTGCCCTCGTTGATGTTCGCCTGGAAGGCGTTGTCACGGCCCGGGACGACGTCCATCTTGAAGCCGAACGCCGGAATCCAGAACGAGTGGATGACGTCGGGCGAGTGGAGGTCGAAGTGGACGACGGCGTCCTCGGGAAGCACCAGGGTGGTCTGGGTGTCGCGGTTGGCGGTGCCGTCCGGGTTGGGGACACCGGTCTCGGAGAAGAGCACCTCCCCGCCGTTCTCCTTGGTGTCGTCCATGTAGTTGAACTGCCAGGCCCATTGGAAGGCCACGACCTCTACATGGACGTCCGCGGGCTCTTCGGTGTCGAGCAGGTAGGCCTGGTCTCGCGCGGTGAAGAAGAAGAGCACCGAGATGATGACGATCGGCAGGACGGTGTACAGCGCTTCGATGGGCATGTTGTACCGCACCTGCGGCGGCAGCTGCTCAGAGCGCTTGCGGTGGAAGAGGATCGTCCAGATGAACAGTCCCCACACGAGAATGCCGACCGCGAAAGCCGCCAACCACGAGCCCTGCCAGAGCGAGAGAACACGCTCGGCCTGCTCGGTGATCGGCTCCGGCATGCCCAAACGAGTGAGCTCGTTCGACGCGCAGCCGGTCGCGGCCAGCCCCAGCACGGCGAGCGCGGCGCCGCGTGGTGCCCATCGGCGCAGAGTTGAGCGCCGATTTTCTTGGCGGGTCGGACTCACGGATTGCCTTCCCAGCGGTGAAGCCCGTGGATCCTCCACGGGCGGCCTAAGTATCCAAAGCTTGTCAGGGGGAAACATTATCGCGAACCACCCAGCGTGCTGTTCATGGGCTTGCCTGGTCAGCGTGTTGCCAGACACGCCCCCCAGAACGCCCGGTGGTCTCGCGGAGCCGGGCCAGGTCGCCCCCGAGGGACTTCCTCCCGGCTGGCTACGAGGCGCGGCCCGGCGTTCCCCCGAGCCCTCGACCGCGATCGTGTACATCGCCGCCCGCGGCGGTGGTGTACGCGTTCACGGCGCGAGACTAAGGCGAGCGTATCGCTGGGTTTACGACACCCTTAACCGGGTGCGCCTTTTCGCGCGGCCCGGATCAAGATTGGGCCACAGGACGACAACCGAAAGGGGTGGACGTGCACGAACGACCGCGGCCTCTGGTCACCGTGGAGGCGCTGGGCCGCAAGTGCCCGATCCCGATCATCATGCTCGCCGCCCGACTGCACGAAGTGCCCATCGGAGCGGTCATCGCGGTCACCGCGGACGATCCCGCAGCGAGCGCGGACATACCGGCCTGGTGCCGGATGAAGATGCACGAGTTCGTCGTCGAGCAGCCGTTGGCGCGGGGTAGCGCGTTTCACATCCGCCGGATGTACTGACCGCCCGGTGAGGGCCCGGTAACGGCACCGGGATCGGATCGCAGGTTCCGGTTCCGTTGCGATAACGATTCGCGCCAGCCCGTTTTCCGGAGGCGGCACGGCGCGTCCGCGCTCCCGTCCGGCGCGCGGGGAGGGCGCCGGGCAAGGCGAAGGCCGCGCGGACACGTGGTCCGCGCGGCCTTACCCGCGTGTGCGGGGCCGCCCTTGGAGGAGGACGGAACCGCGACTCCGGGGGCTGCTTAGCGAGCGTAGAACTCGACGACGAGCTGCTCGTCGAAGGGAACCGGGATCTGCTCACGCTTGGGGCGGTCGATGACCGCGATGCGCAGGTCCTTGTGGCTCACGGCGAGGAAGCCGGCGATCTTGTCGTCGGCGTGGATGCCCTCGGCGGCCTCCACGAACGGGACCATCGAGCGGGACTTCTCCCGAACGCTGATGATCTGGCCAGGCTTGACCTGGTACGACGGGATGTCGACCTTCTTGCCGTCCACGGTGATGTGGCCGTGGTTGATGAACTGGCGCGCGGCGTAGACCGACGCGGCCAGACCGGCGCGCAGGACGACCGTGGCCAGACGCAGCTCCAGCTCGGCGAGCATCTCCTCACCGGTACGGCCGGAACGCTTCTTGGAGTTCTCGTAGATCCTGAGAAGCTGCTTCTCGGTCAGGTCGTAGTACCAGCGCACCTTCTGCTTCTCCGCCTGACGGACGGCGAAGTCGGAGCTGTTGCGACGGACGCGGCGGCCGTGCTCGCCGGGCGGGTACGGGCGCTTCTCGAAGTAGCTGACCGCCTTACGGGTCAGCGGGGTGCCGGCGCGCCGGGACAACCGCACCTTCGGTCCGGTGTAGCGCATGCAAAGTCCTTTCAGGGTGAATCAGGGAATCCCAGGTAAGGCTGGCCTAGATCTGGGAGGCGCTCCTGGCGCCCGAGCCCCGGTTCCCGCGGTGCGGGTCGGAAGCGGGTTCCCCACCGCCGCGCGTGACCCGGCGCGAACGGCTTGGGCGAATGACCCGGCACGCGTTTCAACGCACCGGGGGAGCACGGGGGTCCCGTGCGGGTCACGACCATCCACTTTACGGGCTTGCGGGCACCACCCCGACCAGAACGCGCGTTTTCCGGCCGCAGGCGGCGCGGTTCACACGAAGGGGCGGACCTCCGCGGCGGCCCCGGCGCCGTAGGAGCGCTCCAGGCGCTCCAGCAGGGAGGCGCCGGTGAGCACGTACTCCTGCGGGCCGTCGGCCTCCAGGCAGTGGACGGCGGTGGCGTTGCCGACCTGGGCGGCGCGCTCCAGGGACAGGCCCCAGGAGTGGGCCGCCAGGAACCCGGCGCGGAAGGCGTCGCCCATACCGGTGGGGTCGACGAGCTGGTCGACGGCGGCGGAGGGCACGTGGATGCTCGGTTCGCCCTGCCGGTCGATACGGGCGCCCTTGGCGCCGAGCGTGGTGACGCGGGTGCCGACCTTGGCGAGGATCTCGGCGTCGGACCAGCCGGTCTTCTGCTCGGCCAGGGCCTTCTCGTACTCGTTGGTGAACAGGAACGCTGCGCCCTCGATGAGCGTGCGCACCTGCGGCCCCTCCATCCGGGCGAGCTGCTGCGAGGGGTCCGCGGCGAAGAGGATGGAGCGGGTACGGCACTCCTCGCTGTGGCGGACCATGGCCGCCGGGTCGTCGGCGCCGATGAGGACGAGGTCGAGTCCGCCGACGCGGTCGGCGATCGGCTGGAGCTCGATGTTGCGGGCCTCGGCCATGGCACCGGCGTAGAAGGAGGCGATCTGGTTCTGGTCCTTGTCCGTGGTGCAGACGAACCGGGCGGTGTGCCGCAGCTCGGAGATGTGCACCGCGGAGGTGTCGACCCCGTGGCGGTCGAGCCAGGAGCGGTACTCCTCGAAGTCGGCTCCGGCGGCTCCGACCAGAACCGGGTTGAGGCCGAACCCGCCCATGCCGAAACAGATGTTGGCCGCGACGCCGCCGCGGCGCACGTCCAGCTCGTCGATGAGGAAGGAGAGGGACAACTGCTGGATCTGCTCGGGGATGATCTGCTCGGCGAACCGACCCTCGAAGGTCATCAGGTGGTCGGTGGCGATGGATCCGGCAACCGCGATACGCACGGGACGTGGGCTCCTTGGTAGGGAAGGTTTCGCTCGGGGACGAGCTGAGCGAGCTGGTTCGGGCACGCCGGGAGCGGCCCGTTCGGACCTGCACAGGGTATCCAGACCAACACGCCTTCAGGCGGGTGGGCACGACAAGGGGGAGGGCGGACGCTCGAACGCGTCCGACCTCCCCCGGCACCGTCCCCAGCCCCGCTGGGTCCGGTCACGCCCCACGGATGCGCCGGGGCGCCCGGATGCTCCTAGTTGAAGGAGTCACCGCAGGCGCAGGAGCCGGTGGCGTTGGGGTTGTCGATGGTGAACCCCTGCTTCTCGATCGTGTCCACGAAGTCGATGGTCGCGCCGATGAGGTAGGCGGAGCTGCGGCGGTCGGTGACGACCTCGACGCCGTCGAAGTCGGCGATGACGTCACCGTCCAGGTCGCGCTCGTCGAAGTAGAGCTGGTAACGCAGCCCCGAGCAACCACCGGGCTGGACGCCCACACGCAGGCGCAGGTCGTCCCGGCCCTCCTGGTCAAGGAGCGCCCGAACCTTGTCGGCCGCGCCGTCGGTGAGGATGACTCCCTGCGTGGTGGCCTCGCTCTGAACCGTCATGTTGTAAAGCTCCTCTTGAAAGGGGTTGCGGCCGTCTGGCGACCCCGGTCGCTTACCGGATCGGCCCGCCTGGGCGGGTCCAGTCCTCTTCAACGGGTCCCAACGCCGGGAGCCCGTGTGGCATTCCGCCGTGTGGCCGCTGTGTTCGCCCTGCCGCCGCGGTCACACGGTGTTCGCGCGGTCGCGGCGGCGCACGGGTGTGCCCGTGGGTCCAAGGGTAATTTGTCCCGGCCCCGGATGCCATCTTCCGCGGGTCCGGAGGCGGATCGCACACCCGTGCGCGGTGCGGCCCGGACCAGCTCGCGGGCCCCGTCGGACGTCGTCCCGCCCCGGCTCAGAGACCGGGAGCCCCGTAGACCGGGAACCAGCGGGACCGGTCCTCCTCCATCGGCAGGTCGCCGGAGACCGCCGCCTCGACCTGGAGCTCCAGTGCGTTGTCGCGGCGCTGGCCGCCCAGGGGCGCGAACGGGTAGAAGGTGCCCCGCTTGTACAGGTAGACCAGAGCGGCCGAGCGGCCCCCGCCGTCGGTGAAACCCACGAGGGAGCACAGCAGGGAGGGGCCGTAACCGTTGGCCTCCAGGGTCGAGTTGACCGCGTGCAGGTCGGTGACCAGGCCGGTGATGTCGGTGCCCGTCAGCTCTGCGCCGGCGGGGTCCCCTCCCCCGGCGCGCAGGACCAGCCAGGTGTAGCCGTAGTCGTCGGTGGTCTGCTCGACCGGCGGTCCGTCACCGGTGTTGAGCAGCGCGGTCACGTCGCGCTCGACGTCCGCGAAGGCGGCGCCCTCGGAGGCGCGGAAGGCCACCGACCCCGTCCCGGTCGGGGTCAGGCCCGCCCCGGCCCGCAGGGTGAGGGCGGCCGAGGGCAGGCCGAAGAGCGCGTCGAGGTCGGGCTTGACCGGTTTGGAACGGCCGAGCAGGGCGCGCCAGAAACTCATGTGGTGGGTTCCCCTCGTGGGTGGTTCGGTGGCGGGGCCCGGACCGGCGGGCTCAGGCCCCGCGTCCGAGCTGGCGGGAGATGTCGGAGAGCTGGGCCAGGCGCTGCTCGACCGGCGGGTGGGTGGCGATCAGCTGGTTCATGCTGAAGCCCTTCTTCGCGAAGGCCGGAGCGAAGAAGAAGGCGTTGAACGGCTCGGCCTGGCGCAGGTCCCGGGTGGGGATGCGCGCCATGTCGCCGGTGATCTTGGACAGGGCGCTGCCCAGCACGGACGGGCGGCCGGTCAGGTAGGCGGCGGCCCGGTCCGCGGCGAGCTCGCGGTAGCGGGACAGGGCGCGGGTGAGCAGGAAGCTGAGGACCCAGGCGAGGGCGCTGACCACGACGACCAGGAGTGCGACGACCGCCGGGGCGGGTCCGCTGTTGTTGCTGCGCCCGCCGCCGGCGCCGGCGAACATGGCGAAGCGCAGCCCGGCCTGGGTGAGGAAGCCCGCGACGATGCCGAGGAACCCGGCGATGGTCATGACCATGACGTCGCGGTGGGCGACGTGGGAGAGCTCGTGCGCGACGACCGCCTCCAGCTCCGGTCCGTCCAGGCGGCGCATCAGCCCGGTGGTCACACAGATGACCGCGGACTTCTCGCTGTGGCCGGTGGCGAAGGCGTTGGGCACGTCGGTGTCGGCGATCCCCACGCGCGGTTTGGCCATGTCGGCCATGGCGCACAGGCGGTCGACCATGGCGTGCAGGTCGGGGGCCTGTTGGGGGGTGACCTCCTTGGCCCCCATGGCGAACATGGCGATCCGGTCGGAGGAGAAGTAGGAGAACAGCGCGAAGGCCGCCACCAGGACCAGTACCAGCCAGATGTTGAGTCCGGCGAGGACCAGCCCGAACACGAAGGCGACATAGACCAGGAACAGCAGGACCATGGTCATGACCATCCGGGCCGTCAGCCCCCGGTCCGGACGGAACTTCGAACCTGCCACGCCGTTTCCTTCCCTGTGGATGGTTCGGAGTGTAGTTCGCGCAGGTGAGAAACGGGTTAAAGCGGGCCGGCCGCGTGTTCCCCCGGTCGGCCCGCGGGACCCGCCCGCCGGACGCACCGCGGCCGCCGTGACGTGGTCACGGCGGCCGCGGTGGAAGCAAGGCCTGTGGGGGCACCGAGTGTCACCCGGGCCGGGGCGGAACGGCCGACGGGTTCACCTGTCCCGGGGACCCGCCCGGACGGTGGTGGCGGGTCCTCGGCGGACACGCCCCTAGCCCGGGATGAGTCCGTCGTCCTGCAGCATCTCGCGCACCTCGGCCATGGTGGCGTCGGCGGGCGGGAGGATGAACTGCGAGGGCTCCAGGGAGTCGGGCGGCAGCGGCTTGCTGTCCTGGCGCACCTTCTCCAGGAGGTCGTGCAGGGCCTTGCGGAACTCGGCTTCGTCATTCGACTCGATCGCCGCCTCCAGGGCGGAGTCGAAGTCGTTGAGCAGGTCGATGTCGGCGTCGGTCAGGTCCATCTGACCCTCGCCCATGATGCGGACGATCATGCGCCCTCCCTGTTCCCGGCCGAGCCGTTGCCACCCTCGATCTGCTGGGGGGCGCCACTGCTGCCGCCGCCCAGTTCGAGCTTCATCCGCTCGAGCTCGGCGTCGACACCGGACGTGCTCGCCATCTGGTCGAGCTCGTTCTGGATGTCGTCCCTGGGACCGGTGCCCGTGACGTCGTCCAGCGCGCCGGAGGCGAGGAGCTCGTCCACCGCTCCGGCCCGGGCCTGCATGTCGGCGGTCTTGTCCTCCGCGCGCTGCACGGCCATGCCCACGTCGCCCATCTCCTCGGAGATGCCGGAGAAGGCCTCGCTGATCTGCGTCTGGGCCTGGGCGGCGGTGTAGGTCGCCTTGATGGTCTCCTTGCGCGTGCGGAAGGCGTCCACCTTCGACTGCAGGCGCTGGGCGGCCATCGTGAGCTTCTGCTCCTCGCCCTGGAGGTTGGCGTGCTGCTCCCGCAGCCCCTCGATCTGGCTGGTCAGCCCGGACCGGCGGGTGAGGGCCTCACGGGCGAGGTCCTCACGGCCCTGGGTCAGGGCGGCCCGGCTCTGGTTCTCCAGCTTGCCGGACTGCTGTTCGAGCTGCTGGATCTGGAGCTCGACCCGCTTGCGGGAGGTCGCAACGTCGGCGACACCGCGACGGACCTTCTGCAGGAGTTCGAGCTGTTTCTGGTACGAGTAGTCGAGGGTTTCCCTGGGGTCCTCGACAGAGTCCAGGGCCTTGTTGGCCTTGGACTTGAAGATCATCGAAAGTCGCTGAAACACGCTCATTGGCGTGGCCGTCCCCTTCTCGGTGCGTACATCGGCTGTTCCCAGCGGGCGCTTTGCCCAACCCTACGCGGTCTGGCCCGCGGTCGCCATAAAGCTATGACCGGCTACCCTGAGGGTGTGTTCCGACGTCGCTCCGCTTCCGCAGCCCCGGATTCGAGCTCTGCCGAATCCGCCAGCCCTGAGGCCACTGAGTCCACCCAACCTAAGGGATACACCCCGAAGAAGGGTGTGCCCACCCCCAAGCGCAGGGAATCCGAAAGCACCCCGCGCCGACCGGTGAAGGCTCCCGAGACCCGTAAGGAGGCATACCGCGCCTACCGGGACCGTCTTGAACGTCAACGCGGCAGGGGCGCGCAGCGTTCCGGCGCCCCCAAGGGCGACGAGAAGTACTTCCGCCAGCAGGACATGGGCAGGGCCCGCGCCTTCGCCCGCGACTTCATCGACTCGCGCCGCAGCGCCAGTGAGTTCTTCCTGCCGTTCTCGATCCTGATCATCGCACTGCTGTTCATCAACAACCCCGCTTTCCAGGTGGGCGTGGCATACGTCCTGTGGCCGCTGATGATGGTCACGCTCATCGCTGAGGGCGTGTTGGTCGGCCGCACGGTGAAGCGGCGTGCCACCGAGTACTTCCCCGACGACTCCGGGCTCAAGGGCATCGGCTTGTACGCCGCGATGCGCCAGCTCCAGTTCCGGCGCCTGCGCCTGCCCAAGCCCCGCGTCAAGGTCGGCGAGGACCCCGCTCCGAGCAGCACGCGCTGAACGGCCCGTCCGTCCGTATCCCCGTCATCCCCGTCCCGTCCGACGTGAGTGAGCAGGGCCGGTGTCCGCACCGGCCCTTCACTTCCATCCCCGGTGGGAGCGTTCCCGGCAAGACCGCGGGCGCTCTCCGCCATCCTGCTCCCCCGGCTAGAGTGCTCCCCATGGACTTTCGGCATCTAGGCAACAGCGGTCTGGTCATCAGCGAGATCGCCTACGGGAACTGGATCACCCACGGCTCCCAGGTCGAGGAGGACACCGCCACCTCCTGTGTCCGCGCCGCGCTCGACGCGGGCGTCACCACCTTCGACACGGCGGACGTCTACGCCCAGGGCAGGGCCGAGGAGGTGCTCGGCCGCGCGCTGAAGGGCGAGCGCCGCGACGGCCTGGAGATCTTCTCCAAGGTCTTCTGGCCCATGGGCGAGGGCAGGAACGACAAGGGCCTGTCCCGCAAGCACATCATCCGCGGCGCGGAGGACTCCCTGCGTCGCCTGGGCACCGACTACCTGGACCTCTACCAGGCGCACCGGTTCGACTACACCACCCCGCTGGAAGAGACGATGCGGGCCTTCGAGGACCTGGTCCGCCAGGGCAAGGCCCTCTACATCGGTGTCTCCGAGTGGCGCGCCGAGGAGATCGAGCGGGCCCTCAAGATCGCCGACGAGATGGGCTTCGACCGGATCGTCTCCAGCCAGCCGCAGTACAACATGCTCTGGCGGGTCATCGAGTCCGAGGTCGTCCCGCTGTCCGAGCGCGAGGGGATCGGTCAGATCGTGTGGTCGCCGATCGCCGGCGGGATCCTGACCGGCAAGTACCGTCCCGGGCAGGAGTTGCCCGCGGGTTCGCGCGCCGCCGACCCCAAGAGCGAGAAGTTCCTCGCGGACAAGGTCTCCGACCAGGCTCTCCTGGAGCGGGTGCAGCGCCTGGAGCCCCTGGCTGCGGAGGCCGGGCTGACCCTGTCACAGCTCGCGGTGGCCTGGGTCCTGCAGAACCCCAACGTTTCGGCCGCGATCATCGGCGCCTCCCGTCCCGAGCAGGTCGAGAGCAACGTCAAGGCGGCCGGGGTCAAGCTCGACACCGGGCTGATGGCCCGGATCGACGAGGTCCTCGGTGACAGCATCGAGCGCGACCCCGCGCTCACCAGGAGCCCGGAGAACATCCGCGGGTAGGGCGTGTTCGGTCCCCGGCCGGGTCCGTTCGGCCCCGGCGCCCTGGCGGCGCCGGGGCCTTCGCGTGTCCCCGGGGCGGGGCTACTCGGCGGCCAGGGGCATCGTGTAGACCTCCCGGTCCTCCTCCAGGAGGGCGACGTTGCCCACCCCGCCCTCCGCGAGCTCCGCCCAGTTCTCGCCCAGCCAGCTCTCGGCGTCGCCACGCGACGTGAACGACTCGGCCGGCAGCTCCCCCGTCCTCATCTGGGCACCGTCCGCCTCGTGGTACCGCCACGTCCACGCCATGTTCGACCGCCCTTCGTCGCCGGTTCCACGGTGGGTACACCGCGATCCTGTGCCGAGCTTAACCAAGGCTTGGCACTTCATGCTGTTTACTCTGCTGGGTGCGTATCCGATTCCTGGGGACAGCGGGCCACTCGGGCTGGCCAGCCCCGCAGTGCACCTGCTCGTCCTGCAACAAGGCCCACGCGGAACGCCGTCTGCCGCTGAGGGTGACCGTCGACGACCGCTTCCGCATCCGCGAGGCCGGGGTCCTCGGCCCGGTCCCACCGGAGTACACGGTCACCCCCACCCCGGACGGCATCCGTGTCGAGGGCGCCGACGGCGGCCGCCTGCTGTACGCCCGCTCCACCCAGGGCCCGCTGCCCGGAGGGCCGCCCGCCGACGCCCGCCCCGCGGGTTCGTCCGTGTACTCCTCCGCGCCCGAGCAACAGGTGGACATGGTCATCGTGGACGCCGTGCGGCGCCCCGAGGTCATCGGGGAGCTGCGCCGCTCCGGGGTGATCGGGGTGACCACGGCGGTGGTCGCGGTCGGTGGCGACCACCGGGTCCGCTCACCGCAGGAGTTCGCCAGGCGCGCCCGTCTGTGGGGCGCCCTGGTCCCGGGCGACGGCACCGTCATCCCGTGCCCGCCCGCGGTGTGGCCGGAGTCCCGACCGCGCGGACCGCACCGGACCCTGGTCACCGGGGGTGCGCGTTCGGGCAAGTCCCGCGAGGCCGAGCTGCGCCTGCTGGCCGAACCGAAGGTGGTGTACGCGGCCACCGGCCCGGTTCCCGACGCGGAGGCGGATCCGGAGTGGGCCGAGCGCGTCTCCCGGCACGTACGGCGCCGCCCCTGGTGGTGGCGGACCGAACAGACCACCGACCTCGCGGTGCTGCTCCGGCGGACACGGGGCGCGGTCCTGGTCGACTGCCTGGGGACCTGGCTGACCTGGGTCATGGGCGAGTGCGGACTGTGGGAGGAGGACCCGCCCCGGGACGCCGAGGAGCGGGTGGAGGCCGCCGTCCACGACCTCCTGGAGGCCTGGCGCTCGACCCAGGCCTACGTCGTGGCGGTCACCAACGAGGCGGGGTCGGGTGTGGTTCCGCCGACCCGGTCGGGCCGGCTCTTCCGCGACCACCTGGGGCTGTTGAACCAGTGGGTGGGCGCGGAGTCCGAGGACGTGCTGCTGGCCGCTGCCGGGCGCGTGGTGGAGCTTCCGTGAGCCGCTCCGACACCGTGGACGGAGCCCGCATGGCCGTGGGCACCTTCACCGTCTGGCCGGTGCGGGTGGAACGGGTGGACCGTCCCGTGGCCGGGTGGGCGATGCGGTGGGCCCCGGTGCTGGGCGCCCTCCTGGGCGCGGTCACCGCCTCCCTCGCTACGGCCGGTGCGTGGTGGGGCTGGTCGGCTCCGCTGGCGGCGCTGCTCGCGACCGGCCTGGGCGCCGCGCTCACCCGGGGGTTGCACCTGGACGGGTTGGCCGACCTGGCCGACGGCCTGGGCAGCGGCCGCCCGGCCGAGGGCGCCTTGGAGGTGATGCGGCGCTCCGACATCGGCCCGTTCGGGGTGATCACCCTGCTGGTGACGGTCGGCGCGCAGGTCCTGGCACTGGGCCAGCTCGTCGGGGCCTCCCCCTGGGCCGCTCTGGCCGGCGCGGTGACGGCGGGCGCGACCGGTCGCCTGGCGGTCACCCTGGCGTGCACGCCCCGGGTCCCCTCCGCCCGCCCCGAGGGGCTGGGCGCCTTCGTGGCGGGGACGGTGCGCCCCCGGTCCGCGGCCGTGTGCGCGGCCGGGGTGCTGGCACTGTGCGCGCTCGGGCTGACGCACTCCCCCGGGTTCGCCGCGGCCTGCGCGGCGGGGGCGGTGTGCGGGTTGGCGGCGGCGGGCGCCCTGCTGCGCCGTGCGGTGCGCCGCCTGGGCGGCATCACCGGGGACGTGCTGGGCGCCCTGGTGGAGACGGCGGCGACGACCTCCCTGCTGGTGACGGCGGCTGCGCTCACCTGGGTCTGAGGGGTTTCCGGCGCTGGGCCCTCCGGTTCCACCGCGCGCCGCGGCGGGGGCGGGGCGGCTCCCACCAGGCGGTTCTTACCGGCCAGTAGCCCTGCCGCGCACCCCAATGTCGGCATGATCACATTTTTTCACACGGAGTTTCACCCGATCACCCCACGGGCAGGCACGGGCCCGCACCGGCGACCGCCTGCGAGACCCCCCGCGAGGGGCCAGAGCCCCCGCACGCCGCGGACGGGCGCGGACCCGCCCGGGGGGCGCTCCGCACCGCCGGGCGGCGCGGAGCGCCGCGTCAGAGCCCACAGGGCACGGGGCGCCGCGTCGCCGCGGGGGGCACGGGAGGACTAGCATCGGGGACGTGAGCACGACGTTGTCAGTAAACACGGAGTCCCCCAGTTCGCTCGACGCCGACGCGGTTGTCGTCGGTTACCACTCCGGAGGCGACGCCCCGGAGCCCGCATCGGGCGCTCATTCCGTCGACGCCGCCTTCGCGGGCGGCCTCGGCTCGACCCTGTCGCTCCTGGGAGCGAGCGGCGCACCCGAGGAGGTGCACACCATTGCCTCCCTCGGAGCCGTCAAGGCCCCGGTCGTCGTCGCGGTCGGTCTCGGCCCGGCACCCGCCGACGGCCCCGTCGACTCCGATGTCCTGTCCCGTGCGGCCGGTGCAGCCCTGCGGTCACTGAGCTCGCGCCCCGAGGGCGCAGGCCGTGTCGTTCTGGCACTGCCCGCGACCACCGCCGAGCAGGCGGGTGCCGTGGCCCTGGGCGCCGAACTCGGCAACTACAGCTTCGACCGGTACCGCACCGGCGAGAAGGCCGAGAAGAAGGCGGCCAGGGCCGCCGAGACCAAGCTGACCGTGGTCAGCGAGGCCGCGGGCGCCGGCGACGCGGTGGAGCGCGCCGCCGTCCTGGCCGAGGCCGTCTCCTTCACGCGCGACCTCGTCAACACCGCCCCGGCCGACCTGGTCCCCGAGGACCTGGCCGGCGCGGCACAGGAGATCGCCCGGCAGGCCGGCCTGGAGATCGAGGTCCTGGACGAGCGCGCCCTGTCCGAGGGCGGCTACGGCGGCCTGACCGGTGTCGGCCAGGGTTCGGCGAACCCGCCCCGCCTGGTGCGGCTGGCGCACAGCCACCCGGAGGCCACGAAGACGGTCGCCTTCGTCGGTAAGGGCATCACGTTCGACTCCGGCGGCCTGTCCCTCAAGCCCTCGGGCGGGATGGAGTGGATGAAGTCCGACATGAGCGGCGCCGCCTCCGTGCTCGCCGCCATGCGCGCCATCTCCACCCTGGGCCTGAAGGTCAACGTCGTCGGTTACCTGACCGTGGCCGAGAACATGCCCAGCGGCACCGCCCAGCGCCCCTCCGACGTCCTGAGCATCTACGGCGGCAAGACCGTCGAGGTCCTCAACACCGACGCCGAGGGCCGCCTGGTCATGGCCGACGGGCTGGTCCGCGCACACGAGGACGAGCCGGACCTGATCGTGGACATCGCCACGCTCACCGGCGCCCAGTTGGTCGCCCTGGGCACCCGCGTGTTCGCGGTCATGGCCAACGACGACGCCGTGCGCGAGGAGATCGTCACCGCCGCCGGCGCCGAGGGCGAGGCCTCCTGGCCGATGCCGCTCCCGGACGAGCTGCGCGCCGGCCTCAACTCCTCGGTCGCCGACATCGCCAACGTCGCGGGCGAGCGCTGGGGCGGGATGCTCTCCGCGGGCATCTTCCTCCGGGAGTTCATCGAGGAGGGCACCAAGTGGGCCCACCTCGACATCGCCGGGCCCTCCTTCAACCAGGGCGGCCCGCACGGTTACACCCCCAAGGGCGGTACGGGTGCGGGTACCCGCACCCTCGTCCGCATCGCCGAGGACTACGCCCGCAAGCAGTAGTCCTACAAGGTCGGAGCGGCAGTCCTGTGAGCCGGGCTGCCGCCCCCTCCCCGGCAGCCGCGGTCCGCCCCCGGCGGCGTACCGCGGTCTTCCACCACCCATCACCAGCCACCACAACTAGGAGTTCGTTCCCGTGAGTGAGAGCGGCGGCACCTTCGACCTCGTCGTCCTTGGCGGCGGCAGCGGCGGCTACGCGGCGGCACTGCGCGCCGCCGAGCTGGACATGAGCGTCGTCCTGATCGAGAAAGACAAGCTCGGCGGCACCTGCCTGCACCGCGGCTGCATCCCCACCAAGGCCCTCCTGCACTCGGCCGAGGTCGCCGACTCCGCCAAGGAGAGCGAGAACTTCGGCGTCAGGGCCACCTTCGAGGGCATCGACATCGAGGCCGTGCACAAGTACAAGGACAAGGTGGTCAGCGGCCTCTACAAGGGCCTGAGCGGGCTGGTCAAGTCCCGCAAGATCACCGTCGTCGAGGGTGAGGGCAAGCTCACCGGCAAGGACGAGGTCACGGTCGACGGCAAGGTCTACAAGGGGAGGAACATCCTCCTGGCGACCGGTTCCAAGCCCAAGACCCTGGGCCTGGAGATCGACGGCGAGAAGGTCATGACCAGTGACCAGGCCATGGAACTGAACCGTGTCCCCGAGTCCGTCATCGTCCTGGGCGGCGGCGTGATCGGCGTGGAGTTCGCCAGCGTGTGGCGTTCCTACGGCGCCGAGGTCACCGTCGTCGAGGCCCTCAAGCACCTGGTCCCCGTCGAGGAGGAGTCCAGCTCCAAGCTCCTGGAGCGCGCCTTCCGCAAGCGGAAGATCAAGGCCGAGCTCGGCACCCCGTTCGAGTCGGTCAAGACCACCGACTCCGGCGTGGTCGTCACCCTCCAGGGCGGCAAGACCCTCGAGGCCGAGGTCCTGCTGGTCGCCATCGGCCGCGGCCCGGTCTCCGAGGGCCTGGGCTACGAGGAGCAGGGCGTCACCCTGGACCGCGGCTTCGTCCAGGTCGACGAGAACCTGCACACCGGTGTCGGCAACGTCTACGCGGTCGGCGACCTCATCCCGACCCTCCAGCTCGCCCACGTCGGTTTCGCCGAGGGCATCTTCGTCGCCGAGCACATCGCCGGGCAGAACCCGCCCGCGATCGACTACGACGGTGTCCCCCGCGTCACGTACTGTGAGCCCGAGGTCGCGTCCGTGGGTCTGACCACCAAGGTGGCCAAGGAGCGCGGTCACGACGTCGTCGAGATGAACTACAACCTGGCGGGCAACGGCAAGAGCCAGATCCTCCAGACGCAGGGCGCGGTCAAGGTCATCGCCGAGAAGGACGGCCCCGTACTGGGCGTCCACATGGTCGGCAGCCGTGTCGGCGAGCTGATCGCCGAGGGCCAGCTGATCTACAACTGGGAGGCACTGCCCTCCGAGGTGGCCCAGCTGATCCACCCGCACCCGAGCCAGTCGGAGGCGCTGGGCGAGGCGCACCTCGCGCTGGCGGGCAAGCCGCTGCACGTCCACGACTGACCGCTTCACCCGGGGGCGGGCCCACGGGCCCGCCCCCGCACACATCCGCGCTGCCCATCAAGGCCTTGGGCAGGTACCGCGCCCAGATCCAACGAGGAACCCATGCCGACTTCCGTTTCCATGCCCGCCCTGGGTGAGAGCGTCACCGAGGGGACCGTCACCCAGTGGCTGAAGAACGTGGGCGACACCGTCGAGGTAGACGAGCCGCTCCTTGAGGTCTCCACCGACAAGGTGGACACCGAGATCCCGTCCCCGGTGGCCGGTGTACTCACCAAGATCCTCGTCGACGAGGACGAGACCGTGGAGATCGGCGCGGAGATCGCGGTCATCGGCGGCGACGGTGAGGACGCCGACGACGACGCGTCCTCCGGCTCCGCCGAACCCGAACAGGCCGCTGAACCCGAACAGGCCGACGAGCCCGAGCAGGCCCCCGAGCCGGAGCCCGCACCGGCCGCGGAGGAGCCCGCCGCCGAGTCCGAGCCCGCCGCCCCGGCCTCCGGTGACGACGCCTCCGGCGGTTCCGGCACCCCTGTGACCATCCCCGCCCTGGGTGAGAGCGTCACCGAGGGAACCATCACCCAGTGGCTGAAGAGCGTCGGCGACACCGTCGAGGAGGACGAGCCGCTCCTCGAGGTCTCCACCGACAAGGTGGACACCGAGATCCCGTCCCCGGTGGCCGGTGTACTCACCAAGATCCTCGTCGACGAGGACGAGACGGTCGAGATCGGCACCGAGATCGCGATCGTCGGCGGCTCCGGTTCGGCCCCCGCGGCCTCCGCCCCGGCCGAGTCCGAGGACGAGCCGAAGGCCGAGAAGGCCGAGCCCGAGCCGAAGCCCGAACCCAAGTCCGAGCCGAAGCCCGAGCCCGAGAGCGAGCCCGCCCCGGCAGCCCAGTCCGCGCCTGCTCCCGCCGCACGAGAGCAGGACGGTGGCAGCCCGTCGGTGGACGTGGAAACGCTCAGCGGCACCGGCCGGGCCTCCGGCACCGACGCCGTGACCGAGGCGTACGTGACGCCGCTGGTCCGCAAGCTGGCCAACGAGCACCGGGTCGACCTGAGCAGGGTCTCCGGTACCGGCGTGGGCGGTCGTATCCGCAAGCAGGACGTGCTCAAGGCCGCCGAGGCCCAGCGCGAAGCCGCCTCCGCGCCCGCCGCCCCGGCTGCTCAGCACAAGGTCGCCCCGGACCCGTCCCTGCGCGGCCGCACCGAGAAGCTGTCCCGTCTGCGCATGTCCATCGCGGACCGCATGGTCGAGTCGCTGCACGTTTCCGCCACGACGACGCAGGTCATCGAGGTCGACGTCAGCAAGATCGCGCGCCTGCGCGACCAGGCCCGCGACTCCTTCGCCCAGCGCGAGGGCGTGGAACTGGACTTCTTCCCGTTCTTCGCGCTGGCCGCCGTGGAGGCCCTCAAGACCCACCCGAAGGTCAACGCCGTGATCAACGGCACCGACCGGACGGTGACCTACCACGAGGTCGAGAACCTCGGTGTGTCGGTGGACACCGAGCGCGGTCTGCTCGCGCCCGTGGTCAAGGACGCCGGTTCGCTGAACCTGGGCGGCCTGGCCCGAAGCATCACGGACCTGACCGAGCGCGCCCACACCGGCAAGCTCGGCCCGGACGAGCTGGGCGGCGGCACGTTCACGGTCACCGACACCGGACACACCGGTGCGCTGTTCGGCACCCCGATCATCAACCAGCCGCAGGTGGCGATCCTGGGCGCCGGCGCGGTCGTCAAGCGTCCCGTCGTCGTCGAGGACGAGGCCATGGGCGGCGAGGTCATCGCGGTCCGCTGGATGGTCTACCTGTCGATGGCGCACGACCACCGCCTGATCGACAGCGCCGACGCGGGCCGTTTCC
>NZ_BMXJ01000006.1:286740-474988 GCF_014651695.1 Nocardiopsis terrae | reverse complement strand
CCCGGCCCGGGCCGCTTCCGTGTGTGGCCGGGCCCCGAATTGACCTCAACCTAACTTGACGTCCTAACGTGGGTAGAGGACCCCCCGAACCCCGCCCCGAGTCCTGCCAGCCGAAGACGAGGAACCACATGCAGCGAGAGAACCTTCGGATCGCGGTCATCCTGGGCGGCAACGTCAGCGGCCGCACCGGCCCCGTGGTCTCCGGCTGGTTCCTCGACCTGGCCGCGTCCCGTGCGGGGGTCGACGTCGACGCGCTGGACGTGGCCGAGTTCGACCTCGGCGACGGGCACGGGACACCGCTGGGTTCGTTCTCGTCCCGGATCGAGGCGGCGGACGGTTTCGTCGTGGTGACCCCGGAGTACAACCACGGCTACCCGGGGCCGCTGAAGAGCGCCATCGACTCCGCGCGCAAGGAGTGGTTCGCCAAGCCGGTCGCCTTCGTCTCCTACGGGGGCATGTCCGGCGGCCTGCGGGCCGTGGAGCAGCTGCGCGCGGTCTTCGCCGAGTTGCACGCCACGACCGTGCGCACCTCCGTCAGCCTGCACAACGCGCAGCGCGTGTTCGGCACCCAGGGGACCGCCCCGGAGGTCCTGCGGGACGCGGAGGACGCGGTCGGGGAGATGCTGGACCAGTTGGCGTGGTGGGCGCTGTCGCTGCGCGAGGCCCGCGCACGCCGCCCCTACCCGGGCTGAGCCGACACGGCCCGCCCCGACGGTGGACGGGGCGGCGCCTGAACGGCACCGCCCCGTCTTTCTACCCCACCAATCACCATCCCCTGATGATCCCCATCATCAAAGGTCTGCGGGAGTGCGAGCCTGCCAGCCCGACAGGGGATCGCTCACGGTAGCCCCGCGCTGACGCGGAGTTCCATGTCCCACACTCAACCTAGAAGACCCGAGCGCTCCCCGCAGTCCTTTCGCCGAAAAAGCCGAAGAAATCTTTCCGGCCCCGACCGGCCCGCCCCCGGGCTCGGGCCGGTCGGGAAACCCGCACGCGGCCCGAACGCGGTCCGAACCGGACGGAGCGGGTAGAACCCCGTCATGAGGGTGGCGATCACGGGAGCGAGCGGACTGATCGGCGGAGCGCTGACGGCGTCCCTGCTCGAGGACGGCCACTCCGTGGTGCACCTGGTCCGACGGGCGCCCCGGTCCGGTTCGGACCCGCGCCTGGAGGAGGCGGAGTGGCGGGCCGAACAGGGGCGGGTGGACACCGTGGCCCTCCACGGGACCGACGCCGTGGTCCACCTGGCGGGCGCACCGATCGGACCCGCCCTGTGGACCAGCCGCCGCAGAGCCGTCATCCGCCGCAGCAGGGTGCGCAGCACCCGGACCCTCTGCCGGGCCCTGGCCCGGATGCGGCCTCCCCCGCCCCGCCTGCTCAGCGCCTCCGGGATGCACTACTACGGGGACACCGGCGGAACGGTGGCCACCGAGGAGAGCCCTCCGGGCAAGGGCTTCCTCGCCCGGGTCTGCCGGGACTGGGAGGCGGCCACCCGGCCCGCCGAGGAGGCCGGCCTGTCCGTGGCCCACATGCGCACGGCCGTGGTGCTGGCCCGCTCCGGCGGGATGCTCAGGACGCTGCTGCCGCTGTACCGGGCCGGCCTGGGCGGCCGTCTGGGTTCGGGAGCCCAGTACATGACCTGGATATCGCTGACGGACGAGGTCGGCGCGATCCGCTTCCTGCTGGACCGGCCCGAACTGACCGGGCCGGTGAACATGTGCGCGCCCGAACCGGTCAGCAACGCCGCCTTCACCGAGGCGCTGGGCCGGGCCCTGGGACGTCCGACGATCCTGCCGGTCCCGGCGACGGCGATGCGCGCGACCCTGGGGGACTTCGCGGAGGAGACCGCTCTGATCGACCTGAGGGCGCGGCCCCAACGGCTGGAGGAGGCGGGGTATTCCTTCGTCCTGCCCACCGTCGACAGTGCGCTATCCGACATCCTGGTCAGACCCGCCCCTCCCGCCGGGGCGTAAGGTGGTGGTGTGAGTGATCTCGTTTACGCATGGCTGGGCGACACCCCCGTCCCGTTCCACCAGGGCTGGGACCTCCAGAAGCGGCTCCACCGGAGCCGTGTCGCCGATGAGGCGCCGGACACGGTCCTCTTCCTGGAGCACGAGCCCGTGTACACGGCGGGCAAACGCACCGGGAGGTGGGATCGTCCCATCACCGACCCCGGTGCTCCCGTGGTGGACATCGACCGGGGCGGCAAGATCACCTGGCACGGGCCCGGGCAGCTCACGGTGTACCCCATCGTCAGGCTGCCGGACCCGATCGACGTGATCGCCTACGTCCGCATGCTCGAGGAGGCCGTCATCCGCACCCTCGCGGACTACGACCTGACCGGCAGGCGGGTCGAGAGCCGCACCGGGGTCTGGCTGGACGCCGACCCGGAGCGTGGGCTGAGCGAACGCAAGATCGCCGCGATCGGCTGCCGCATCGCCCGCGGGGTCGGTATGCACGGTCTAGCTCTGAACTGCGACAATGACATGTCGTGGTTCGACCGGATCGTCCCCTGCGGGATCTCCGACGCGGGGGTCACCTCGCTCACCGAAGAACTGGGGCGCGCCGTCACCGTCACCGACGTGCGTCCGCGCCTCGAACGGCATCTGGCCGACGTCCTCGGTGCCGCGGAGTACAGCCACACCGACGGCACCGGAATGCTCTCCGGCGCCACCGCCCGAGGATGACAGAGCACACCATGAGCCAGTCCCCACCGGGACGTGCAGCCCCCACAAGGGGCGCGAGGGTCCCCGCCAAGGGGTACAGAAGGGAACGGGTTCGCGTTGACCATCGCTCCTGAGGGCCGCAAGCTGCTGCGCGTGGAGGCGCGCAACAGCGAGACCCCGATCGAGAGAAAGCCGCCGTGGATCAAGATCAAGGCGCACATGGGGCCGGAGTACACCGAGCTCCAGTCCCTGGTCAAGAGTGAGGGCCTGCACACGGTCTGCCAGGAGGCGGGCTGCCCCAACATCTACGAGTGCTGGGAGGACCGCGAGGCCACCTTCCTCATCGGCGGCGACCAGTGCACCCGGCGCTGCGACTTCTGCCAGATCGCCACCGGCAAGCCCAGCCCCCTGGACAGGATGGAGCCGACCAAGGTCGCCACCTCCGTCAGGAAGATGGAGCTGCGCTACGCCACCGTCACCGGTGTGGCCCGCGACGACCTGGAGGACGGCGGCGCCTGGCTCTACGCCGAGACGGTCCGCAAGATCCACGAGCTCAACCCGGACACCGGCGTCGAGCTGCTGATCCCGGACTTCAACGCCGACCCCGACCAGCTGGCCGAGGTCTTCGGCTCGCGCCCCGAGGTCCTGGCGCACAACGTGGAGACCGTGCCGCGGATCTTCAGGCGGATCCGTCCGGGCTTCCGCTACGAGCGCTCCCTGGAGGTGATCACCAGGGCACGTGAGGACGGCCTGGTCACCAAGTCGAACCTGATCCTGGGCATGGGCGAGACCCGTGAGGAGATCAGCGAGGCCATGCGCGACCTGCACGAGGCCGGCTGTGACCTGCTGACCATCACCCAGTACCTGCGCCCCTCCAAGCTGCACCACCCGATCGACCGCTGGGTGAAGCCGCAGGAGTTCGCGGACCTGGGCAAGGAGGCCGAGGAGATCGGCTTCGCCGGGGTCATGTCCGGACCGCTCGTACGCTCGTCCTACCGGGCCGGGACCCTGTACAAGCAGGCCCGCGAGAAGCGTGACGCCGAGGCCGCCGAGGCCACGAGCAACGCATAACGGCCGAATCACCCGAGTCGTGACCAAGCTGGAACGGTGGCCCGCGGGCCACCGTTCCGCATCTCGGGGCCGGACACATATCCTGGTGGTCCCAGGCGCCCAGCTCGTGGCGCCGGAAGGCGCCACACCGTAGGTCGACCGCGAAGAGGAGGCAAGGCAGCACAGGGAGCTCCTTCCCCGCCGATCCGCTCGGTGTGCGCTGCCTGAAAGCACGATGGCGAAGAAGTCCGAGAACACGACCGCCGGTAAGGGTGGCGAGAAGCAGCCGGGCCGGTTGAAGCAGATCGGCATGGTCGCCAAGGTCGTGCACCAACAGAGCCCGCGCACGATCCCGATCGCGATCACCATCGCCGTCCTGATCTTCGCCGCCTTCGTCGGCATCGGTATCTGGACCGGCTCCTGGATCATCTGGCCGCTGACCGGTCTGCCGATCGCGTTCCTGGTCGGTTTCATCATGTTCACCCGTGCCGCCCAGCGGGTCCAGTACAAGATGCTGGACGGACGGCTGGGCGCGGGCATGGCGATCCTGGAGAACATGCGCGGCAACTGGGTGGTCGAGCCCGGCGTGGCCGCCAACAAGCAGATGGACGTCGTCCACCGCGTGGTGGGCCGCCCCGGTGTCGTCCTGGTCGGCGAGGGCGACCCCGGCCGCCTCAAGGGGCTGATCGCCGGGGAGAAGAAGCGCGTGGCGCGCGTCTCCCTGGACACCCCCATCTACGACTTCAAGGTCGGCAACGGCGAGGGTCAGGTCCCGGTCTCCAAGCTGCAGCGGACGCTGGTCAAGCTTCCCCGCAACCTGGACAAGTCCGACACCGCCGAGCTGAACTACCGGCTCAAGGCGCTGCCCGCCGCGACGCAGATGCCCAAGGGCCCCATGCCCAAGGGCGCCAAGCTGCCCAAGGGAATGCGCGGCAACAAGGCCGGAGGCTGAGCCCCCCGATTCCCCGACGGGGCCGTCACACCCGGTGTGACGGCCCCGTTCGCGTGTGCGGGCTCTCTCAGGGCCCGGCCCGGGGGCTCGGCTCGTGGCTGATGAGGTCGCCCGGCTGGCAGTCCAGTTCACGGCAGAGCGCGGCCAGGGTGGAGAAGCGGATCGCCTTGGCCCTGCCGTTCTTGAGCACGGAGAGGTTGACCACCGTGACCCCCACCCGTTCGGAGAGTTCGGTGAGGGTCATCCCCCGCTCCGCCAGCAGCCCGTCCAGGTGGACCCGGATCCCGGTGGCCTCCTCCGGCGGCATCAGACCAGGCCCTCGACGTCGTCGCGCATCCGGGTGCCGCGCCGGAAGACCTCGGCGAGCGCTGCCAGGAGGAATCCGACGAGGAGGCCGCTGACGGCCCCGGAGTCCAGCCGGACCTCGAAGAGGACGTGGCCCTCGACCGGAAGGGCCGCGCGCTGGAGCGCGGCCGCGGTGGTCCCGTCGACGGCGGTCCACACCAGAGCCGCGGCCATGACGGTGAACGCGATGCCGTAGAGGCGGCGGACGTTGGCCGGAACGAAGGGGTCCCCCGCCTTCAGGCTCTGGACGATCCGCAGCACCAGGAAGGCCACGGCGAGGCTGGTGACCTGGCGGACCAGGGTCGGCAGGGCCAGGAGGAGGCGTTCCCGGGTGCTGGGGTCGTCGAAGGTGACCACCACGGTCTCGGCAGCGCTGACGGTGACGTCCTCGCGCGCGGGCTCCACCCCGGGGGCGCCGCCCGGGGCGCCGTCGGGGTGGTACACGGTGGCCTGGTTCATCCAGCCGCCCCCTCCCGCCGGAGACAGGGGCGTGATCCACACCAGGACGTACAGGAGGGACGCGGTGACCCCGGCCATCAGGAGCAGCAGGACGACCTGCGCGACCACCGAGTCGGTACGGCTCCAGCGCGGGAGGAGGCGCTGGAACGCTTTGCGTGGGGGCATGGACTACTCCAACATATCGTTTTTCGGTATTAACGATAAACGATATGCCCTGTGCT
This sequence comes from Nocardiopsis terrae, assembly GCF_014651695.1. Classification (GTDB taxonomy): domain Bacteria; phylum Actinomycetota; class Actinomycetes; order Streptosporangiales; family Streptosporangiaceae; genus Nocardiopsis; species Nocardiopsis terrae. The sequence continues at coordinate 469,295 of NZ_BMXJ01000006.1, read as the reverse complement.
GTCACCTCTCGGAGGCCCCGGGCTGACGCCCCCCCGGGAACGCGAACGGGGCGGCGGTCCGCCACGGACCCGCCGCCCCGGAAGGGCCCTCAGCTCAGCCGCAGCTGACCTCGTCCTCCTCCGCCGCCGAGGTGGCCCCGACCTCGTCCAGCAGTGCCTCCCCGTCCTCCGCGTCCAGGGGCTCGTCGTCGGCCAGGCCCTCCCAGTCGGTCCGGCCCATGACCAGTTCGAGGTCCTCGCCCAAGGAGGGCTCCTCGACCACCTGGGCGTTGTCCAGGGCTGAGGCGAGGAGTTCGGCGTGCTCCGCCCGGTCGGGACCGTGGTAGACGGTGGTGGCGTCGGGGGTACGCACCCCGGGGTTGGCGATCTCGGTGACGACGAAGCCCTCGGCCTCCAGCAGCGGCCCGACCTGGGCTCCCAACCCGTTCGTGGTGGTGTTGTTGAGCAGCCGCAGGGACACCTCGGAGGGTTCGACGCTCTCCTCCGCCTCCTCGGACTCCCCCTCGGCCTCCTCGTCCCCGGTCAGCTCGCCCGCGGACACCGCGGCGAAGAACTCCCCCGCGTCGGGCTCGTTGAACTGGACCTTGTTGTCGTTGGGCGGATACTCCACGACAGGGACGGTGACCATGTTCATCCGACTCAGGTCGACCTCGCGCATGGCGATGGCCAGTTCGCCCATCTTCTCCGTGGAGAAGTTGCTGTCGGTCACCAGGCTGTCGCTGACCGCCTCGAGGAACCCGTATACGGTGCTGGGCTTGGACATGACGTCACCACTGGTGACCTCGCGCAGGATGGCGCCCATCATGCGCTGCTGGTTCTCGATCCGCTCCAGGTCGCTGCCGTTCTCCGTGCTGGCCCTGGACCGGGCCAGTCCCAGGGCCTGCTCGCCGTTGAGCGTCTGCTCTCCGGCGTCCAGCTTCAGGTCGGCCTTGGGGTCGTCGATCGGCTTCGGAACGCACATCTCGATGCCGCCGAGGGTGTTCACGATGTTCTGGAATCCCGCGAAGTCCACCATGACGATGTGGTCCAGGTGGATGTCGGTGATCGCCTCCACCGTCTTCCCCTGGCAGTCCATACCGCCGTAGGCCATCGCGTGGTTGAGCTGGTCGACCCCGCCGCTCCAGCCCTCGCTGTCCTCGCCGGCCTCGCACGGCGGGATGTCGACCATGGTGTCGCGGGGCAGGTTGACCATCGTCACACCGCCCCCGTCCGCGTCGATGCTGGCCAGGATCAGGACGTCCGGGCGGATGCCGTTGGCCTCGCTGTAGGAGGCGTTCTCCTCGGTGCGCTTGTCGGTGCCCAGGAGCAGGATGTTGTGCAGCCCCTCGACCTGGGCCGGGCGGTCGCCCCAGCTGTCCGGATCGACCTCGGCGGTCTCGATACCGAGGATGTCCTGGTAACCGGTGTAGGCGACCAGGCTCGCGGCGATGACCACGCCGGTCATGCCGCACGCCACCCACTTGCCGAGGGTCATCCTGACGGCGTCGACGGCCGTAGACACGTTTCTTGGGGCCAAGAGGGCACCTGCGATCCGATACGGGGCACGAGAGGGGTGTCCGCCCGTGAGGGGAGCACCGCGGCGGGAGGGGACCACCGCGCGGATACTAGGACGTAACCACCCGGATGCTACCGGAACGGTCACGACGTGTCAGACGACGGCCGACGGCTCCGCTCGCGCTGTGGGGCGAGGGGAACCCCGGCACCCGCCCCGAGCAGAACGTCGCAACCCCGTTCGGGGAGACCCGAGTACGATCGGCGTCCGAAGCGCAGGAAGAAGGACCCGGCAGGGCGGAATTCCCTTCGCCCGCCGGGCCGTACCCGCCCCACAGCGGGAAATCCGAAAATTCCCCGGCTTCCCTCGGAGCACAAAGGCGTCGAAAGGCAGCGCGGGGCCGACGCCGCCAGGCTTCGGAAAAGGAGGAGGCCGCCCGCCCCGTGCCTTTCGGGAAAGGCAGAGCCGGCCCCGTGCCCGATCATCCCCCGGTGAGTTCCACCGCGCGTTCCAGGGCCCGCTCCAGCTCCTCCGACCGTTCCCGCAGAGCCGCCTCGTTCGCCGCGATGCCGCGCTCCTGGATCTGTGCGAGCACGTCCAGGTAGGTCTGCGTCAGGTCCGACTCCTCCCGGCACTCCACGTTGCGCACGGCCGCCTCGGTGTCGTCGGTGGCCACCCGGGTCTCCTTGCCGGAACCCACCGTGTCCGGATCCTCACCGGGGTACCCCGCGTCGGCCATGCACTCCCGCCAGTCGCCCTCGGCGTCCAGCACCCGCTGGTCCGCCGCAGCCTCCACCTGGGAGTCGTTCGAGACCTCCGTGGCCGCGGAGTTCTGTCCCATGGGGACGGCGACCTCACCGGCCTTCGCCTGCTCCACCCCGATGTGCCGGACGCCCTCGTCGATCTCGCTCTCGGCCCGCCCATGGCAGCCCCACTCCGGGACGGGATCACCCGACGGGGTCGCCGTGTCCTCGGGAAAACCCCACAGGGCCGCCTCTGCCGCGTCGTAGGTGCTGCCCTGGTGGCCGATGCGGGGATCACGGCCCCCGACCTCCGCGTCCTCGTCCTGCGCCAACAGCTCCTCCGGGTGCGAGAAACCGTTCTCGGCGGCGTACTCGGCGTCGACGTGCCAACGCCCCGGGTAGTTGTGGTGTGGTCCGAAGGCCGCGACCGAGACCGGGTCGACCTCCTGCGGCTCGCCCCGGGTGAAGGAGAAACCGAGATCGCGCATGCACTCCTCGACGAGGATCTCGTGGGCGTTGCGGAGCGTGGTCTCCTCCACGGTGGTGAACACGTAGGCGTGGATCGGCAGCGCGAAGAGCTCGTCCATCTCCTCGTCAGCGCCTGGTACCGGGGACCGTGCGTCCTCCCGCAGCTCGGCGTCGGCACCGGCGGCGGTCAGGGTGCTGGGCGGCGGGGGTGAGGCCTCGGCTGCCCGCTGCTGCGGGGAGCGGACGAGAACGGTCGCCGCGAAGGCACACGCCGACGCCAGGACACACACCACGACGAGTGTGGCCAGTGTCCTGGTTCTTGGAGCAAGTTTGCGCACGGTGGGATCTCCGCTGGGGGAGGGTGATCCTGGGAAGGGGGGAAGCCCTCCGGAAAGGGCTCGGTCCGTTCCGGAAAGGGGTGTGGTCCGTGCAGAATAAATCCACACAGAACGAAGAAGAATCCCATTCTGGTTCGGACCGGGCGAGCATAGCAGGACCGCCCCCGTGCGAACGGCTTCGCCCGGGACAACGGCGAACACTCCCCCGGGAAAACCCGCCGATACCAGCGGAAAAGAAAAACCGGCGGGCCCCTCGGGGACCCGCCGGAACGTCCGGTGGACCGGAACGGTCAGCCGAACGCACCCTGGCTGTCATGGCCTAGCAGGCGCTCTTCTCCTCGGGCTCGGCGGTGACGCCGCCGAGGTCCTCGGTGATGGACAGGTCGGTCTCGGAGGAGTCGCCGCCGAACCCGTTCCAGTCGGACCCGGCGACCAGTTCGAGGGTCTGTTCCAGGCCCTGGACCTCCTCGGTCCGGGCGTTGGTGAGGGAACCGGCGAGCAGTTCGGCCGCGGCCGCGTCGTCCGGCCCGTGGTAGACCGTGGTGGCGTCGGGGGCGCGCAGTTCCGGGTTGCCGACCCCGGTGACCACGTAGCCCTCCTGTACGAGGACCGACTGGATCTCCAGGGCGAGGCCGTCGATACCGGTGTTGTTCAGCACCTCGACCGAGACGTCGGAGGGCTCGACCGGGCTCTCCTCCGCGCTGTCGGACTCCTCGTCCCCGTCCTCGCCGGATCCGGGAGCCAGGTCCGCGCCCGTGTTGATCGCCTCGAACAGCTCCGAGGCGGCGGGCTCGCTCATCATGATGCGGTTGTTGTCGTCGGGGTGGGCGCCGTTGGGGACCGTGACGAACTGGACCCGCTCCAGGTCCACCTCGCGCATGGAGATGGCGATGTCCGTCATGGTCTCGACGGTCAGGTCGTCGTCGGTGCTGATCGAGTCGGTGACGGCCCCGAGGAAGTTCGTGACGGTGACGGGGCTGGTCATGACCTCGCTGCTGAGGACCTCGCGCAGCATGGCCCCCATGAACTCCTGCTGGCGGTCGATCCGCGACAGGTCGCTGCCGTCGCCCTGGGCGTAACGGGAGCGCACGAAGCCCAGCGAGTCCTCACCGTCCAGGGTCTGGAGTCCGGCGTCCAGCTCCAGGTGCGCCTTGGGATCGTCGATCGGCTCGGGGACGCACATCTCCACACCGCCGATGGCGTCGACCATGTCCTTGAAGCCCGTGAAGTCCATCATGACGAAGTGGTCCAGGTGCACACCGGTGACCTGCTCGACCGCGTTCCACTGGCAGCCCACCCCGCCGAAGGTCATCGCGGAGTTGATCATGCCCTGCTGGGGGCTCATGCCCTGGTAGCCCTCCACCGCCTCGCAGCCGGGCAGGTCGACCATGAGGTCGCGGGGCAGGTTCACCAGAGTGGCCGCGCCGTCGTCCACGTCGATGCTCGCGATGAGCATCGTGTCGGGCCGTGCCCCCTCGGCCTCCCCGTACTCGGCGTTCTCACCGGAGCGGACGTCGGAGCCGATGATGAGGAGGTTCATGACCCCCTCGACGCTCGTCGGCCGGTCCCAGGCGTCGGTGTCGACCTGGGTCGTCGTGATGTTGCCGACCAGGCCCTGGTACCAGCCGTAGCTGCCGAGGCTCGCGATGATGGCCAGAGCGGTCACCACACAGGCGATCCACTGTCCGGCGGACAGTCGGGCGACGCTGAGGACGCCGGAGGTGTGGGGGGCGGAGCGTTTTCCAGCCATGCGAACCTTCGGAGGGTGCGGTGAGACCTTGGGTGGCGGGGTCAGGGCGGCCGAGGCTGTTCCGTGCGTGCTCTCACCCGGGCGGGGAGGGAACGCCGCCTGCGAGGGTCGCGGTCCCCTGCACAATGCCGTGAACGGATGCTAACAGCAGCTTGCGCGGGGTACGCACGCGCGCGGCGCGCGCGGGACTGGCGACCGAACCGTCGGTGGTCGCTCAGTAGCGGGACGCCACGGTGCCCGCGGCCCGGTCGTGCAGGCCCCGGGTGTCACGGTCGTAGACCACCGCCGGGATCACCAGGCACAACAGGACGGTGCGCACGGTCATCGACACGAACCAGGGCCAGGAGCGCTCCCCCGTGGCCGCGATCCCCACGCCGACGATCCGCCGTCCGATCGTTGTACCGAACAGTGTCAGCAGCAGGATGTTCATCGCCGCGAAGACCACCAGGGTGGACAGGGCGGTGAAGTTGCTCAGGGCGAGGGCCTCCTCGTCGCCGCCCGCGGCCGCGGCCGCGGCCAGTTCCTGACCGATCAGGCCGAGGTTGACGGCGACCCACACCAGCATCGCGGCGATACCCCAGTCCAGGGCGAGGCCGACCAGGCGCCGGATGACCCCGGGGACCGAACCGGTACCGCTCTCGGGCAGGCCGAGCCGGTTGCCCCGGTAGCGGAAGTCGTCCTCGGTGGCCGCGGAGGCACCGCTCCGGCTCTCGTCACTCATGCTTTTCACGGTATCGGCCCGGAACGACCCCCCGCGCGCGGGTCCGTACGAGCACTGTGACCTGGGCCGGGGGCCTGCGTGTCCACGGTCACTCCGGACGGCGGATGCGCCCCGGTTTGCCCCTCAAACAGGCGGAATCACCGGGTCAGCAGCATTGGTCTGCGAAAACACCCAGCTCCGTAACATGCAGGAAACAATCGAGACATGGCGTGGAAATCACGCGCTCCTAGCTTCGATAGCGAAGCCGGGAGACGGCGTGTGGTTCGACATGTTCGCGATGGAGCGGATCACGAACCCACCGTCTCAGCCACCTGCACGGAGGTTCCGTTTTGTTCAGCAGCGTCGACGAGGTTCTCGCCTACATCCGAGACGAGGACGTCAAGTTCCTCGACGTCCGGTTCACGGACCTGTTCGGAGGCGTCAACCACGTTACCCTCCCGGTCCAGAACGTGGACGAGTCCACGTTCACCGACGGCCAGATGTTCGACGGCTCGTCGATCCGCGGCTTCCAGGCCATCCACGAGTCGGACATGCTGCTGCTCCCCGACCTGAGCACCGGCGTCCTGGACCCGTTCCGCAAGCACAAGACGCTGAACATGACGTTCTTCGTCCACGACCCGCTCACGCTGGAGTCCTACAGCCGCGACCCGCGTAACGTCGCCCGCAAGGCCGAGGCCTACCTCAAGGGCTCGGGCGTGGCCGACACCGCCTTCTTCGGCCCCGAGGCCGAGTTCTACATCTTCGACGACGTCAAGTTCGAGACGCGTGCGAACACCGGCTACTACGAGATCGACTCCATCGAGGGCGCCTGGAACACCGGCTCCGCGATCGAGGGCGGCAACCGCGGCTACCGTCCGCGCTTCAAGGGCGGCTACTTCCCCGTCGAGCCGGTCGACCACTACAGCGACCTGCGCTCCGACATGGTGCAGACCCTCATGGACTCCGGCATCGAGGTCGAGCTCCAGCACCACGAGGTCGGTACCGCCGGCCAGGCCGAGATCGGCATCAAGTTCGGCACGCTGCTCCACCAGGCCGACAAGGTGCAGCTGTACAAGTACATCGTCAAGAACGTCGCCAACGAGGCGGGCAAGACCGCCACGTTCATGCCCAAGCCCCTCTTCGGCGACAACGGCTCCGGCATGCACTGCCACCAGAGCCTGTGGAAGGACGGCGCGCCGCTGTTCTTCGACGAGTCCGGTTACGGCCAGCTCTCCGACACGGCCCGCCACTACATCGGCGGCCTGCTCAAGCACGCCTCGGCGCTGCTGGCCTTCACCAACCCGACGGTGAACTCCTTCCACCGCCTGGTGCCGGGCTACGAGGCCCCGATCAACCTGGTCTACAGCCAGCGGAACCGTTCGGCCTGCATCCGCCTGCCGCTCACCGGTTCCAACCCCAAGGCCAAGCGCATCGAGTTCCGCGTGCCGGACCCGTCGGCCAACCCCTACCTGGCCTTCTCCGCCATGCTGATGGCGGGCCTGGACGGCATCAAGAACAAGATCGAGCCGCCGGAGCCGGTCGACAAGGACCTCTACGAGCTGCCCCCGGCCGAGGCCGCGGCCATCGAGACGGTTCCCGCGTCCCTGGACGAGGCCCTGCTGGCCCTGGAGGCCGACCACGAGTTCCTGCTCGAGGGCGGTGTCTTCACCAAGGACCTGATCGAGACCTACATCGACTTCAAGCGCACCGAGGAGATCGACTCCCTGCGTCTGCGCCCGCACCCGCGCGAGTTCGAGCTCTACTACGACATCTAGCAGCACCCCTCGGGGCCGGTATCCAGTTCGGGTACCGGCCCCGAGTCGGTTCCGGGGCCGTTCGTCGGCGCCCGGGCCCAGGGCCGGGCCGTGCGGTCCGTGCGCGGGCCGTCCGGCTACCGTTGACGCGTGGCAAGGGACGGAATAACCAACATGACAGCAGGCGCGCTCGCCAGGCTCGGCTTCAGCGACAGCACCCGGGCCCTGCGGCTGGTGACGGAGGCCGGCCTGGACGCCCGGGCCGACACCGAGGTCATCGGCGCCCTCGCGGCGGCCGCCGACCCCGACCAGGCCCTGCTGGGTCTGCTCCGGCTGCTGGAGGCCGCGCCCGACCCGGAGGAGATACTCCCCGCGCTGCGGGAGGAACGGGAGCTGCGGACCCGGTTGTGCCGGATCCTGGGCGCCAGCACGGCCCTGACCGACCACCTGGTCCGCCACCCCGGTGACTGGCGTGAGCTGCGCGGAGCCGACGCCGCGCGCACCCCCGAACCGGAGGAGCTGCGCCGGGGGCTCATGCACACCGTGGGCGCCCACCCCGACGACACCGCCCCCGTGGCAGACCTCTCCCTGGGCGAGGGGTCCGGGGCGGAGCCCTCGGCCGTGCTGCGGCACACGCTGCGCGTGGCCTACCGCCGGAGGGTCCTGAGGCTGACCGGGCGGGACCTGACCGGGGTGAACACCGTGGACGAGGTCGCCGCCGAACTGGCCGACCTGGCCGCCGCGACCCTGGACGCGGCGCTGGCGGTGGCCCGGGCCGAGGCTCCCGAGGACGCGGAGCTGTGCCGGCTGAGCGTGATCGGCATGGGCAAGTGCGGCGGCAGGGAACTGAACTACGTCAGCGACGTGGACGTGGTGTTCGTGGCCGAACCCGCCACGGACGGAACGGCCGAGGACGAGCAGGGGGCCCAGCGGGCGGCCACCCGGCTGGCCACGGCGATGATGCGCATCCTGTCGGAGACCGACGCCGAGGGCACCCTGTGGGAGGTCGATCCGGCCCTGCGCCCCGAGGGCAAGAACGGGCCGCTGGTGCGCCCGCTGGCCGGACACCTGGCGTACTACGAGCGCTGGGCGAAGACCTGGGAGTTCCAGGCGCTGCTCAAGGCCCGCCCGATCGCCGGTGACGCGGAGCTGGGGCGGGCGTACTCGGAGGCGATCTCCCCGATGGTGTGGGAGGCCGCCGGTCGCAAGGACTTCGTGGAGGACGTCCAGGCGATGCGCCGCCGGGTGGTGGCGCACATCCCCGCGGGCCAGGCCGAGCGTGAACTGAAACTGGGCCCGGGCGGCCTGCGCGACATCGAGTTCTCCGTGCAGCTGCTCCAGCTGGTGCACGGGCGCTCCGACGACCGGCTGCGTTCGGGCAACACCCTCCGGGCCCTGACCGCCCTGTCGGAGTACGGCTACGTGGGGCGCAAGGACGCGGCCGGGCTGGCCGAGGCCTACCGGTTCCTGCGCCGGGTGGAACACCTGTTGCAGTTGGAGCGGTTGCGGCGCACCCACCTGCTGCCCGACCCCCAGTCCCCGGACGGCCCCGGGCAGCTGCGCCAGCTGGGCCGGGCCCTGGGGTTCACCGCCGATCCGGTACGGGAGCTGACCGAGGCCCGCAAACGGGTGTCGGCGGAGGTGCGTCGGCTGCACGAGAAGCTCTTCTACCGTCCGCTGTTGAACGCGGTGGCCAAACTCCCCGAGGACGAGGCCCGGCTCTCCCCCGAGCAGGCGGTGGAACGGCTGGGCGCCCTGGGTTTCGTGGACCCGCGCGGAGCCCTGCGCCACCTGAAGTCGCTGACGTCGGGACTGTCCCGGCGTGCGGCCATCCAGCGCACGCTGCTGCCGGTGATGCTGGGCTGGTTCGCCGACTCCCCCGACCCGGACGCGGGCCTGCTCGGTTTCCGCCAGGTCAGCGACTCCCTGGGGACCACCCCCTGGTACCTGCGGCTGCTGCGCGACGACGTGCGGGTGGCCGAGCGGATGGCCTGGCTGCTGGGGACGAGCCGTTACGCCACCGAACTTCTGCTGCGTGCCCCGGAGGCCGTGGCGACCCTGGCCGACGACGCCGACCTGCGGCGCCGGGAGACCAGGACGCTGGTGACCGAGGCCGACGCGGCGCTGCGCCGCTACGACACCCCGGAGGAGGCGGTGTCGGCGGTGCGGGCCCTGCGCCGCCGGGAGCTGCTGCGCACGGCCGCCGCGGACCTGCTGGGCGTGTCCTCGGTGGAGGAGGTCGGCGCCGCGCTGACCGACATCGCGGCGGTGACCATCGACGCGGCCCTGCGCGCGGCCTACGCCAAGGCGGTGGCCGAGTCCGGCGGCGAGAAGCTCACCCGGGTGTGCGTGGTGGCCATGGGGCGGTTCGGCGGCGGTGAGCTGACCTACGCCAGCGACGCCGACGTGATGTACGTGCACGACCCGCTGCCCGGTGTGGACACGGGATCGGCCACCAGGCAGGCCCTGGCGACCGTGCGGGAGCTGGCCCGGCTGCTGGAGATGCCGCAGGCCGAGCCGCCGCTCAAGATCGACACCGACCTGCGGCCGGAGGGCAAGAGCGGGCCGGTGGTGCGCACGCTGGACTCCTACGCCGCCTACTACGGCCGCTGGTCCCAGGTGTGGGAGAGCCAGGCGCTGTTGCGTGCGCGGCCGATCGCGGGCGACGAGGGGCTGTGTTCGGCCTTCACCGCCCTGATCGACCCCCTGCGCTACCCGGACGGGGGCGTCGACGGGTCCGCGGTGCTGGAGATCCGTAAGCTCAAGGCCCGGATGGAGGCCGAGCGGCTGCCGCGCGGGGCCGACCCGACCCTGCACACGAAGCTGGGCCGGGGCGGGCTCTCGGATGTGGAGTGGGTGGCCCAGCTGGTGCAGTTGCGCCACGCCCACGAGCACCCGGACCTGCGCACGACCGGGACGCTGGAGGCCCTGGGGGTCGCGGTGGCGCACGGTCTGCTGGCGGCCGACGACGGTGTGGTGCTGGAGGAGGCCTGGCGTCTGGCGTCCCGGGTGCGCGGGATGGTCATGCTCGTGCGCGGCCGGGGCGGCGACTCGATCCCGAACGACCTGCGGGTGCGTGCGGCGCTGGCCCAGGCCATGGGTTACGGCGAGGACGACGGGGACGATGACGAGGGGGGCGGCGACGGCCTGGAGCCGGAGGGCCCCGCGGAGCAGTTGACCGACGCCTACCTGCGCACCACCCGGCGGGCCCGCGCGGTCATGGAGCGGGTCTTCTACGACGACTGAGGCCGCGGCTCGGACGGGGCCGGACCCGGGAAGGCGGAGAGGGGGCACCCCGGCGCCGGAGGAGTGTGGCGCCGGGGTGCCGGGGACGGGCCGGGGAGTAACGGCCCTGGTCGTGCGGTCAGCGCTGGATGGTCAGCCGCGCCAGGTGACTGAGGCGGCGGGGCCGATCCGGTTGGCGCCGCTCTCCCATTCGACGCTGCCGTCCGGGGAGACCTTGACGAGCTTCCACTCGGTGTCGGCTCCGATGACGGCGCTGCCGGACCACTCCGGGTAGGTGGACGGGCCGGTGCTCAGGGGAGCCCCGTCGGCCGGGTTCCAGGACCCCAGTTCGGGGGTGGAGCCGACGACGTGCACCTCCTGGCCGAACTCGGTCTGCACGGTCGCGGTGAGGGTGTGCGGGTCACCGGGCTCCCCCGGCTCACCGCCGCCGTCGCAGTCCTGTTCGCACTCGCCACCCGTGTGCAGGGCCAGGGCGCCGTCGGCGGGGAGGCTGGCGGTGACCCGGCCGTCGGCGACGGTGGCACTGCCGGGGCCTGCGGCGTTGTCGTAGGTGCCGTCGGGCAGTGCGGTCTCCGACTCCAGTTCCCAGCTCTGGCCGGAGGCGTTGAAGGCGGCGAAGCCCGCCTCGCCGCGGTCGAAGGCCACCCGGGCGGTCCCGTCCTGGGCCCGTTCGGTCAGACCGGTGCCGCTCACCGCGTTGCGGAAGGCGACCATGCCGCTGACCGTCTCGTTCCGGTGCTCGCAGACCCAGTCCGAGGTGGAGCAGTCGCTGTCCCGGGTGATCCACCCGGCGGGGTTGCCGTCCTCGGGGGCGCTGGGCGGGCCCTCGGTCTCGTTGCCCCGGAAGTCGTAGCTCGACATCACCACGGGGGTGCCGTAGGGCTGGGCGAGCATGAAGGCGGTGGCGAGGTAGTAGCGGTCGCCGTCGACGTGGGTGAGGGTGGGCTCGTAGCGCTGGGTGTCGTGGTTGTCGACGAAGACCACCGACTCGTCCCCGCTGAGGCCGCCGTGGTCGGAGATCGAGGTCAGCCCGGTGATGTCACCGTTGGCGAAGCCGGCGGCGATGTCGCGCTTGTAGTCGAAGTTGGTGACCTGGCCGTAGGGCGTGTAGGCGGTGTAGGGGACGGTCTGGTCGCCGTAGACCTCGTGGTAGACGTGCGGGGCTCCGCCGAAGCCGGGGACCTCGTTCAGGGCTCCGATGACGGCGCCCATGTCGTCCTCGGGGACGTGTTTGGAGGCGTCCACCCGGAAACCCCCCACCCCCATGTCGACCAGGCCGTTGAGGTAGCGGGTGATCCGGGCCCGGACCTGGGGGCTGCCGGTGTCCAGGTCGGCCAGGTCGAGGAGCTGGCAGTTCTGGACCTGCCACTTGTCGTTCCAGTCCTCGATGGTGTCGTAGCAGGGGCCGAAGTCGTCGCGGGAGTAGGCGGCCCCGCCGTCCCCGAACAGGTCGGGGTACTCGTACTGCTGCCACTCGGTTCCGGCGCTGCCGACGCTTCCGCCTTCCTGCGGGCCGGTCATGTGGTTGACGACGGCGTCGACGTAGATCCGCACTCCGTTGTCGGCGCAGGTGGCGACCATGTCCTCGAACTCCTCGGCGGTGCCGCGCCGGGTGTTGTCGATCCGGTAGGAGACCGGCTGGTAGTCCTGCCACCAGGGGTAGTTGCCGCCTTCGGAGTAGGGGACGACCACGTGTTCCTGGGGCGGGGAGACCTGGACACCGCCGTAGCCGTTGGGGCCGAGGAAGTCGGCGCACTCGGCGGCGACGGAGTCCCAGTTCCACTGGAAGAGGTGGACGATGGTGTCGCCGTCGCCCTCCTGGAGGGGGACGGGGCTGTTCGCGGAGGCGGCGACGGCGTCCTGGGGGCCGACCGGACCGGGAACCGCTAGCAGGCCGGTTCCCAGCAGCACGGCGCCGATGAGGGCGCCGGGGCGGGGTGTTCTCATGTGCGCTCCTTGGGGGAGGTCCTCGGCGGGGCCACGCTGCCCCGCCGACACTCTCTTGCAGTCTTTGCAAGAGTTTGCGCAAGCGTGACGAAGGTAACAGATGAACCTTCGCTTGTGAACAACGGATTTCCGGTGGCTTGCGGCCATTCGAACGCGCGAGCTCAGCGAATGCCGATGAAAGAAGCTGCAAAGATTTCAACGACGGGGGCACAGAGAACCCCTGGAGAGCTCCGAGAGGGCACGAAAAAGCCGGTGGCGGGCCAGACCTCTCGGCCTGGCCCGCCACCGGCTGACCCCGTGCGGGCGGGAGCGGGAGGCGCCCCGCGGCGGGCGCCTCCCGGGGGTGTCACCAGAAGACCGCGACACCGATGTTGACGATGGCGAGGACCCCGGCGACGATCGCGAGGTTCCTGGCGGGCTTGCGCAGGTTCAGCACACCCAGGACCACGACGGCCAGGGCGACGAGGAGCTTGACCGCGATCTTGACGTGGTCGGTCTCGGCCAGGTCCGCCATCTCGGCGACGCCGACCAGCAGCAGCCCCGTGACGAACTGGAGCAGGGCGCTGTGCAGCAGGACCTTGGTCGCCTTGACGTTGTCGGTCATCAGCTGCATCAGGAACCCGGCGATGATGCCGGCCAGGCCGATCATGTGCAGGAACACGAGCGCGGAGTAGAGAAAGTCCATGCCGACAGACTACTACGCACTGTAGTTGAAGAGCCCGTCTTACTGACGCCCTGACGTAACAAATCAGACAACCCGGCACCTTGATCACCTCCGTTTGGCCACTCCCCACTGCCGCCACAACAACCAGACCAGCACGACCAGCGCCCCCGCACCGGCCGCACGCACCAGGCTGTCGCGGTCCACCAGCTCACCCACCCGAGAGAGGACCGTCCGGTCGGCGACCAGGAGCGTGTCGCTCGCGCACGCCGAGGGTTCGGCGTCCCGGTCCAACAGCAGGCAGGCCGTGCTCACCACGCGGTCCCCCGCCTCCGCGTCCTCGGGCACCCGGACCCGGACCGCGTACACGGCCTCCCCGCCCTCCGGTACGTCGACCCGCCAGTTGGCGACGCCCTCCTCGACCACGCCGGACCGGTCGATGCCGACCACCTCCAGGGGTTCGGGGACGTGTTGGGCGAGCAGGCCCCCCTCGACAGCCGTCGCACCGCCGTTGGCCACGGTCGCCCGGTAGCGGACCTCCTCGCCCGGCACCGGGGACTGCTCCGCGCCCGTCAGGGTCAGACCCACCAGCTCGGAGTCGGCGAGGCCGTCACCGCCGTCGGCGAGCACGCCGGGCTGCGCCCGCTCTCCCCCCTGCCCGTCGGCGGCGGCGGGGGCCGCGCACAGCACGGCGGCGGCCAGCCCCGCGAGGACCCAGCCGGACCTTTGGCCGAGCCCGCTCCCGACTGCTCCTGCCCCGCCCGCCCCCTCTCGGCACGGCCCTGCACCGTCCGTGCCCCGCCGACCGGTTCCGCAAGCGACCCGAGTCATCCCACGCCTCCTTGAGGTTCACCCTGTGACACCTCAAGACAACTACGCGCGATCATCCCCGAACGCTCGGTGACACGCCTCCGACCAGCACAACCTCCAACGGAAACCGCTCCGGGCCGCCTCCGGGCGCGAGCGCTTGGGACGCGTATCACCCGCCTTAGGGCGCTTGGCCCACCGACCCACCGGTTGCTGCGGAGAACCGGTCATTCCTTCCGGTGCGCGAGGGCCCCCAGCCGGATCGTGGAGGGCACGGGGGCGGAACACGGGTTCCGCCGCACAACGGAAAGGACCACCGTGTTCCACCTCGAACCACCACGCGACAGCCGCGCCCCCTCCCGGACGGCCGCCCGCGGGAGCGAACACCTTCGGGCGGCGGCGAGGGCCCGGGCCGAGGCACGCGCCCGCCGGGTGCTCCGTCCCTGCCGGGTTACGGGGCGGGGGCTCAGCTCTCGGGGACGACGTGTTCCACCACCTTGGCGACCAGCTCGTCCAGGGACCCCTCCGCGGAGAGGACGCCGGGGAGGGTGAGGTAGTCGGCGACCAACCGGTTCAGGGCCAGGTAGAGCACGAGGACGGTGTCGCGGTCGCCGGGCATGGCCGCCTCCTCGTGGGAGGCGATGTTGGCGTCCAGGTCGGCACGGACGCGTTCGGTGATGTTCCGGCGCAGTTCGGGGCGGCGGGTGGCCTCCAGCTGGAGTTCCAGGGTGGCCAGGTAGACGTTCGGGTCGGCTGCCAGGCGGGTGACCGTGGCGCGCATGAGCTCCACGAGCTTGGCGCGGTCGCGGGGGCCGGTGAACACGTTGTCCCACTCGGCCTGGTCGGGCGTGAAGCGTTCGTAGGTGCGCACGCTCGCCTGGGCGAGCAGTTCCTCGCGGTTGGCGAAGTAGTTGGAGGCGGTGCCGGCGGGCACCCCCGCCCGGGTGTCGACCGCGCGGAAGGTGAGCCCGCGGGCGCCCTCCTCGGCGAGCACGCCGATGGCGGCGTCCAGCAGCGCGGCGCGGCGCTCCGGGTTCCTGACCATGGTCCTCTCCTGTTCTCCGAAAAACCCTTGGCAAACCACTACGCTTGAAGTACTTTGTTCGTAGTACTTCAACCATAGTGGTCAACAGGCCGCGGGAGTACCCCGGCAAGGAGACACATGCGAAACCTCACCTACTTCGTCGCCGTCTCGCTCGACGGCTACGTCTGCGCGCCCGACGGCTCCTTCGACTTCTTCCCCCTGGGTGAGGACGGCGAGGAGCTCGGGGAGACCGGCGAGTTCCACGCGGACGAGTACCCGGAACTGCTGCCCAGCCACGTCCGCGCCCACCTGGGCCTGGACGCGCCCAACAGGCACTACGACACCATGCTCCAGGGCCGGGGCTCCTACCAGGTCGCCCTGGACGTGGGCGTCACGAGCCCCTACGCGCACATGCGCGAGTACGTGTTCTCCCGCACCCTGCCCGCCGACACCGACCCGAACGTGACGGTCGTGGCCGCCGACCCCCTGGAGACCGTCCGCGAACTCAAGGGGGAGGACGGACCCCTGGGCGTCTGCATGGTCGGCGGACCGGCCATCGCCGGGTACCTGCTGCCGGAGATCGACGAACTCATGATCAAGCGCTACCCGGTGGTGGCCGGGTCCGGAAAGACGCTCTTCGAGGGAGCGGCGTTCGACCCGGCCGCCTTCGAGCGGGTGGAGGGCACCGTCTTCAGGGGCGGAGCGGACTACACGCTGTTCCGCCGCAGCACGACCGGTGCGACCTGAGCGGGGCCCGCAGCCGCGCCCCGGACCGCCCTGCGGCTGATCGGCCCGCCCAACGGCTGGTCGGACTCTCCAGCCGGTTGGTCAGACCGTCCAACGATTGGTGATGGGCACCCGGCGGTCCCGGCTGAGGTTGCGGGAGCTGATCTTGGTACCGGGCGCGGACTGGCGGCGCTTGAACTCGGCCCGGTCCACCAGGCGGATCACCCGGCGCACGAGGTCGGGGTCGTAACCGGCGAACACGAGTTCCGCCTCGCCTCGGTCGGTACCCACGTAGGCGGCCAGAACCGAGTCCAGGAGCGCGTAGTCGGGCAGGGAGTCCGCGTCGGTCTGGTCGGGGCTCAGTTCCGCGCTCGGCGGTTTGCTGATCGAGTTCTCCGGGATCGGCGGGGTCTGGCCCAGTCGCTCCGCCTCGGCGTTGCGCCACAGCGACAGTTCCCACACCAGGGTCTTCCAGCAGTCCTTGATCGGGGCGAAGCCGCCCACGGAGTCGCCGTAGAGGGTGGAGTAGCCGGTGGCCGCCTCGCTCTTGTTCCCGGTGGCCAGCACCAGGTGCCCCTCCTGGTTGGACAGCGCCATGAGCAGCGTGCCGCGCACCCGGGCCTGCAGGTTCTCCGCCGCCAGCCCGGTCAGGGCGGCCTCCGCGGAGGCGGCGGCCTGCCCGAAGGCCTCGACCGCGGAGGTGATCGGGACCGTGCGGGCGGCGAACCCCTGGCGTTCGGCGAGGTCCTCGGCGTCGGCCACCGAGTGCGCACTGGAGTGCTCGCCGGGCAGCAGGACACCGTGTACCCGGTCGGAGCCCAGCGCGTCCACCGCGATGGTCGCGACCAGCGCCGAGTCGATACCCCCGGAGATCCCCAGGACCACCGAGGCGAAACCGTTCTTGGCCGCGTAGTCGCGCAGCCCCACGACCAGGGCCCGGTAGACCTCCCCGGTGTCGGACAGCGGGTCCGGGCGCGGTGTGACGGTGTTGGACCGGGGCTCGTAGGCGGGCACCGGGTCGGCGGACAGCGTGCGCCGGACGATCCGTATCCCGTCGATCACGTCCCCGTCCCGGGCGCCCCGCTCCCCGTCCGCCGCGGCCGGGTCCAGGTCGACGAGGAGCAGGTCCTCCTCGAACTGCGGCGCGCGGGCCACCAGTTCGCCTTCGGAGTCCACCACCAGGGAGTCGCCCTCGAAGACCAGTTCGTCCTGCCCGCCGACCATGTTCACGTACGCCAGGGCGGCGCCGATCTCGCGGGCGCGGCGCGAACACAGTTCGAGGCGCACGTCGTCCTTGTGCCGCTCGTACGGCGACCCGTTCAGGGTGACGAGCAGGCCGACCCGGGCGGCGCGGGCCGCGGTGACCGGACCGCCGTCCTGCCACAGGTCCTCGCAGACGGCCAGGGCCACGTCGACGCCGCGCACCCGGATCACCGGCAGGGTGTCGCCGGGCACGAAGTTGCGGTACTCGTCGAAGACACCGTAGTTGGGCAGGTGGTGTTTGGCGGAGGTGAGCTCGACCCCGCCCCGGAGCAGGACGGCGACCGCGTTCTGCGGCGCCCCGGAGGGCTGGCCGTACCGCTCCCCCGGCCCCTCCCTGCGGGAGAGGAATCCCACCACGACGGGCAGGTCGCCCAACCCCTCGGCGTCGAGGTCGGCGGCCAGGGCGCGGGTGGCCCGGACCGACGCCGACACGAAGGAGTCCCGCAGGGCCAGGTCCTCGACCGGGTACCCGGTGACGATCATCTCCGGGAGCACCACCAGGTGCGCGCCCTTCTCCGCGGCCCGGCGGGCCGCGCCGACCACGGTTCGCCGGTTTCCCTCCAGGTCTCCCACAGTGGGGTTGACCTGGGCCAGTGCGATTCTCAGCTGTGCCACGGAACCGAGCCTAACGGCCGGATGTTTCCGCCCCGGGTCGCGCCCGGCCGTGCTCGGTGAATCCGGACCGTCCCTTCCGGCCGGGGAGGGCCCGAAACCCCCGGGCTGAGGCCATAATGCGTGTAGGGGGAACGGACCGGGCAGGCCGGCTGGCGTGTGCGGAAATACCCTGGAAATATCCGCACGGCAGACTGGTCCCGGGACAACGTGTCCGGCTCGGCCCCGCAGAGTGTGGACCGGGACCGGGACCGACCGGCATCGAGGAAGGTTGATCGTGAATCGACAGCAGGAATTCGTGCTCCGCACGTTGGAGGAGCGCGACATCCGGTTCGTGCGGCTGTGGTTCACCGACGTGCTCGGGTACCTCAAGTCCGTGGCGGTGGCGCCCGCCGAACTGGAGGCGGCCTTCTCCGAGGGCATCGGGTTCGACGGTTCGGCCATCGAGGGCTTCGCCAGGGTCTACGAGGCCGACATGCTCGCCCAGCCCGACCCCTCCACCTTCCAGGTGCTGCCCTGGCGCAACGAGCCGCACGGCACCGCGCGGATGTACTGCGACATCCTGATGCCCGACGGCTCCCCCTCCCCCGCGGACCCCCGGCACGTGCTCAAGCGGCAGCTCAGCCGGGCCTCCGACCTCGGGTTCACGTTCTACACGCACCCCGAGATCGAGTTCTACCTGCTGAAGAAGTTCCCCGAACACGGCGAGTTCCCCGAGCCGAACGACTCGGGCGGCTACTTCGACCACACCCCGCACAACAGTGCGCACGACTTCCGGCGCAACGCGATCAACATGCTCGAGGCCATGGGCATCTCGGTGGAGTTCAGCCACCACGAGGGCGGCCCCGGCCAGCAGGAGATCGACCTGCGCTACGCGGACGCGCTCACCACCGCCGACAACATCATGACCTTCCGGCTCGTGATGAAGGAGGTGGCGATGGAGCAGGGCGTGTACGCGACGTTCATGCCCAAGCCCTTCACCCAGTACCCCGGGTCGGGCATGCACACCCACCTGTCGCTGTTCGAGGGCGACCGCAACGCCTTCTACGAGCCCGGTGCCGAGTACCAGCTGTCCAAGGTGGGGCGCGGGTTCATCGCGGGCCTGCTGCGGCACGCCGACGAGATCGCCGCCGTCACCAACCAGTGGGTGAACTCCTACAAGCGCATCTGGGACGACCCGGCCGCCTCGGCGGGCATGGGCGGTGAGGCCCCCGCCTACATCTGCTGGGGCCACAACAACCGGTCCGCGCTGGTCCGGGTCCCGATGTACAAGCCCGGCAAGTCGAACTCCAGCCGGATCGAGATCCGTTCGCTGGACAGCGCCGCCAACCCGTACCTGGCCTACGCGGTGATCCTGGCCGCCGGTCTCAAGGGCATCGAGGAGGGCTACGAACTGCCCCCGGGCGCCGAGGACGACGTGTGGGCGCTGACCGACGCCGAGCGGCGCGCGCTGGGCATCAAGCCGCTGCCGCAGAGCCTGGACGAGGCCCTGCGCCTGATGGAGAACAGCGAACTGGTCGCCGAGACCCTGGGCGAGCACGTGTTCGACTTCTTCCTGCGCAACAAGAAGGCGGAGTGGAACTCCTACCGCCGCCAGGTCACCCCCTACGAGCTGCAGCGGTACCTGCCCACGCTCTAGCCCCGGGGAGCGGGCCGGGTCCCTTTTCCGCGGTGATCTTGCTACCAGGGGCAACTTCGGCGCCGAAGTTGCCCCTGGTAGCAAGATCACCGCGGTCGGTCCGGGGACTACACCAGCCCGAGTTCGCGGGCCCTGGCCACGGCGGCGGTGCGGTTGCCGACCCCGAGCTTGCCCATCAGGTTGCTCAGGTGCACGCTCACCGTCTTCGCCGAGATGAACAGCGACTCCCCCACCTCCCGGTTGGACAGGCCCTCGGCCACCTGCACCAGCACCTCCAGTTCGCGCCGGGTCAGTCCGGCGGGCAGTGCGGCGGCGGCCTTCGGCACCGGATCGGCGGGGAGCACCTCACGCATCTGTGCCACCTCCTGGCGGACGACGTGGACGTCGAGCTCGGCGAGCAGCGCCTCGGTCTGCTCCAGCAGCTCGCGGGCGCGCTCAGCCTCGCCCGCCCCGTGAGCGGCCCAGAAGGCCCCGTACAGGCATTCACTCCGAGCGGCGCCCTTGGTCCGGGCCGCCAGCGGCAGTGCCCGGCCCCAGTGGGCCAGGGCCCGTTCGGGGTCCTCCTCCAGGAACCCCCTGCTGGCGTGGCGTGCCAGCTCCCCCATCGGGGAGGCCGGCCAGTCCTCGCGCGCCAGCAGCCCCAGCAGGACCTCGGCCAGCTCCTCGGCGAGCTCGCGGTCCCCGGGTTCGGCCCGGCGCCGCAGCCGCCAGGCCACCCTCGCCGTGGCGGTCAGTCCGCTGGCGCTGAACCGGATCTGGGAGAGCAGGCCGATGTCGGCCTCCCCCGCGAGCACCAGCCGGGCCGCCTCGGCCAGCCGGTCACCCGGCCCGTGCAGCAGCAGGAGGAGGCGCGTGTGGTACTCCGGCATGTACTCAACGACCGTGGAGGTGTCCCGGGGCAACAGCCGGGCGAACTCCGCCAGGGCGCGCTGGCTGGCCTCCCACTCGCCCTCCATCGCGGCCATCTGGGCGAGCAGGACCTGACGACGGCCTCCGGCGAGGTCCTCCGAGGAGGGTGCCGCGCGCAGTTTCGCCCGGGCCTGGTCGAATCTGCCCAGAGCGACGAGGGCGCTGGCCACCCCGTTGACGTACCCGACACCCTGGGTGCGCAGTACCCCCAACTCAGCGCAGCGGCCCAGAGCCTCCTCCGCGCAGGCCAGCCACTCCTCGAACTCGAACCGGTTGTTGTGGTTGCTGCCGATGTTGTTGAGGCCCCGCATCTCCACCTGGGCGTCCCCCAGCTCCCGGGCGATCCGGATGCCCTCGCGCAGCATGCCCAGGGCCTCCTCGGAACCGTTGACGTCCAGCAGGTTGCCCAGGGTGATGAGCGCGTCGGCCTCGCTGGCCCGGTCGCCGCAGGCCCGGGCCTCCTCGACCGCGGCGCGGGAGACCCGCTCCGCCTCGGCACCGCGGCCCCTCATCATGAGCACGGTCCCGGTGGCGGCGCTCACCGCGGCCCGTTCGGGGTGGCCCTCGGGCAGGAGTCCGGCGGCGGCGCGCAGATCGTCCAGCGCGGAGAGGCGGCCCAGGTCCTTGTAGGCCACGGCACGGGCCACCAGCAGCCGGGCGGTCAGCTCGGGTTCGGCCTCCGGATCGAGGCCGGCCAGGGCCTCGGTGGCGTGCTCGACCGACCGGCGCAGACCGCCCGCGATCTGCGCGGCCAGACAGACCCGCAGCAGGAGTTCACCGTGGGAGAGCCCCAGCCGGTCGGAGGCGTCGGGCACCAGTTCCCACAGCTCCAGTACCCGTTCGAGCAGCTCCAGGTGTTCGGGGTGGGCCGCGGTGGCGGCGGCGTGCCCGGCGGCCTCCCAGGCGGCGGTGAGCGCGCGCGGATGGTCGTGCGCGGCGTAGGCGTGGTGGGCGAGCCGGGCGACGGCCCCGGCACGGGGCAGGCCCGGGACCCCGGCGTCCAGGGCCTCGGCGTAGCGGCGGTGTGCGCGCACCCGCTGTCCGGGTAGCAGGTCGCCCTTGACGGCCTCGGCGAGCAGGGCGTGCCGGAACACGTATCCGGTGTCGGTGGCGCGTAGGACCTGGGCGTCGACGGATTCGCGGAGTGCCTCGTCCAGGTCGTCCTCGGAGATCCCCGAGGCCTCGGCCACCTCGGCGAGCAGACCGTGGTCGACGCGGTCCCCGGCCACCGCGGCCAGGCCCAGGACCTTGCGGGCGGTGGCGGTGAGGGGGTCGACGCGGCGCATGAGGAGTTCGCGCGGGCCGTCGGGCACCGTACCGCCGTCCGGCACGGTGAGGAAGGATTCGACGAACAGCGGGTTGCCGCCGCTGCGTTCGACGAGCAGGTCCAGGGCGGCCGGGTCCAGGGCGGTGCCGCGCAGGGCGGCGGCCTGTTCGGCGACGGCCTCCCTGGAGAGCGGTTCGAGGTCGAGGCGCGTCACCCGGGACAGCCGTTCCAGTTCCGGAAGCAGGGGCCGCAGCGGGTGGGTGCGGTGCAGGTCGTCGGTGCGCACCGAGAGCACCAGGTGGACCGGGGCTGCGCCGAGGTTGCGCAGCAGGAAGACCAGGAGGTCGCGGGTGGAGGCGTCCGACCAGTGCAGGTCCTCGACGACCAGGCTGAGCCCGCCGGGGGCGGCCCGTTCCTCCAGGAAGGTCAGGACCGCCTCGAACAGGCGGGCCCGGCCGTTGTCGTCGGTTCCCGGGGCCGGAGCGGATTCCCGTCCGGGGCCGGGGAGGAGGCGGACGAGTTCACCGCCGATCTCCGCGGCGTCGCCGTCCGCGCGGACGAGCTGGCGCAGGAGCGCGGTGAAGGGGGCGAAGGCGATGCCCTCGGTGCCCAGTTCCAGGCAGCCGCCCAGGGCTGCCTGCCGCAGCGGCGTGCGGTCCAGGTACTCCTCCAGGAGCCGGGACTTGCCGATCCCGGCGTCGCCGCAGAGCAGGACCGCCCTGGATTCTCCCGTGCGCGCCCGGGCGGCGTCGGTGAGGAGGCGGTCGAGGTGCTGCTGGCGACCGACGAGGACGGAGGAGGGTTCGTGGACCTGCATGCTGTCCAGTATGTCCGGCTGACCCCGGTCCGGCAGCCGGATTCCGGGCCGGAACCGGCCGGTGCTCCGGATCTCCGACAGACCTCGCCGCCCTGGGGCGGGTGGTCAGTGGCCCCCGTGCTCGCCTGTCCTCAGATCACCGGGGCCGGGACACCGGGACAGCAGCCGGGACATGAGAAAGGGCCCACCTGGCAGAGGTGGACCCTTGAAGGGGAGCCGAGGTCAGCCGACCAGGGCGGCGAGCAGGCGCTCGGCGTCGAACTCGCCGTCCTTGACACCCTCAACGAAGGCATCCCACTCAGCACGGGTGAAGACCAACGGGGCGGCCTCAGGGTTCTTCGAGTCACGAACCACGAAGACCACGTCCCCTGCCTCCTTGTTCTCCACAACCACCTCGTGACCAGAGGCGGCCGCCACCTCAACGCAGTTCGCGCCGTTGGCGCTGTAGCTTGATTTGTGCCATCCGGAGGGGTTGGTGCTCATGCCAGCTTCCTAAGTGTGTCCAGCGAAAGGGCCTCCGGGAGCGATGCCGCCAGGGCTGCGGTGGCCTCACCGGTGAGCCGATCGTAGTGGGGCTCTTCGTGTATCACGTTACCGTCCGCGTGGTCGCTGACCACTGCGATGTCTCCAGTGCGCAGCCTGAAGATCATCAGTGGTGCGGCAGGTACGAGCAACCCGCTACCTTCCGGAACCAGGTGCAGGACCACACGTCCCGCATCGGCCCATTTCAGGAGATAGGAAACCTGCGCGCGGCGGAGGGCTTCGGGAAGGCATGACAGGGCCGAGGCGGGGAAGACAGCCGTGACATTCAGGTCCGGAAGCGCTTCCAAACGCCCCGTGCGTAGAGCGACAAGGTGCGCCACATCATCCGCGGAGGCTCCGAGCATCCCCGCCTGAAAGATCGCCCGCGCCAACTCCGGACACTGAAGATAGCCAGGAACCATCGCTGGCGTGACAGTGGTTACGTGCCGCGCGCTGTTCTCTATGGACTCCAGGTCACGGGCCCATTCAGGAAGGCCCGTGCCTTCCACTGTCCTCCGGAGCGCAGCGGCAAGCGTCGTGCGTGCGTCCTGAACCCCGGCATCTTCTAACGCTTTTCCCAAAAGTTCCACATTGTCCCGTTTTGGCACCCCCTTGCCAAGCTCCCAACGGTTCACACTGGAATGGGACGCACCGCTTCGATTCGCCAGCTGACGTTGAGTGAGGCCAGAAAGATCCCGGAGCTTGATGAGGCAATCCTGAAAAATACTGGAGACCATATGGCGAACTGTATCAACAGAGTAGGAAAAAGGATCAGGTAATCCCAAGATCGAACAACTTGCTTTGAGACAGGGCTGACCTCGGCTCAGCATGTGGTCATGGACGTTTTCGGACAGCGGCAGACGCAGACCACCCGGACCACTCAGAGCCAGGACACCGACCCTCGGGCTGAGGCCCTGCAGGCCTTCCGTGAGATGCGGGGGCTGACCTTCACCGTGGAATGGCGGCGCTTCCCCTGGACCCGGGGCGCTGACCTCGAACGCGCCCTGGTCGGCCCCGCCTATCTGGGCAATGTCGCCCTGGGGCTGAAGGACCGCAGCCACTGGGCCTACCAGTCCCGGGACGGCCGTACCTGGCGCTACATCCCTCGGGCCCAGGTCCGCCGCCTGGTGCACGAGGTGGTCGAGGAGTTCGCCGGGTTCGTCCCGCCCCTGCCCCGCAGGCCCTGACCTCCGGCTGGAACACCCCGCTGGTCCAGGAACACCCATCCCGGACAGCCCCCGCCCCCGCCAACGGGAGGCCCGCCCCGCACAGACATGCAGGGGCCTGACAACCGAAGCGGCCCGGCGGTGCTACCCACACCCCGGGCCCGGACAACGCCACTAAGGAGCGCTGTCATGCCTTACGTTACCGCCGCCCTGTGCACCCTGGTGCGCCTGCTCCGCCCCTGCGGCGGGCTGCACGCCGACCCCTCCGGCTACCTGCGCACCCTGGCCGCCGAATACCGGCGCCGCTCCCGCCGGGTCCGCCGCTACACCCTGCCCGAACACACCCCCAGCCGCCCGGACAGCACCGTGCCACGTACCAACCGCACCCAGGGCGCGAGCAACACCGGACCCAAGCCGACCACCGTACGACCCTCGGACCAGGTCGGCCCGTTCATTCCCCGCCCCCGCCGTCCCGTCGACGTCCAGCACCCAAGCCCGCTCCCGGCCGATTCCCGGACCATGAACCCGATCCCGGACACGCCCCGGGCGCTGTTGCCGACCTTCCGCGTCTCCCAGGGCCACACGCCCGCACCGGAACCCTCCGCCGCCGCTGGCCGAGTCGACCTCGTGCGCACCTACTACCGCGCCTACGAACAGCACACCCGCGCCACCCGAACCCGCGCCACCCGAACCCGTACCGGCCACCCCGGCTGACCTCTCCCGCCAGACCCCGGGCCTCCCCCGGTCCCTCCGCCAGCCGGTCGGCGTTGGGTGTGGCGACCGACGAGGACGGAGGAGGGTTCGTGGACCTGCATGCTGTCCAGTATGTCCGGCTGACCCCGGTCCGACAGCCGGACTCCGGGCCGGAACCGGCCGGTGCTCCGAGCGGCGGACAGCCCCCGTGAGGGCGGCCGGCCCCGGAGAGCGACCGGTTCCCGCCGAACCCTCCCCCGTGAACACGGTCAGTCGTCGGCGCCCAGCCACAGGTCGGGGCCGAAGACCTCGTAGCGGACCGAGCGGGCGGGCACGCCCGCGCGCAGGAACTGGGCCCGGACGTCGCGCATGAACGGCAGCGGGCCGCACAGGTACACCTCGGCGCCCTCGGGCACCTCGACCCGGGCCAGATCCATCGTCCCGGGGTGGTGGTCGCCGCCGGTGCCGTCCCCGGGGCACCCCTGCTGGCAGTTCTCGTACCAGGTGTGGGCGGTGGCGCCGGGGAGCCGGTCGACCAGGGCGGCGATCTCCTCGCGGTGGGCGTGGTCCTCGGGGCCGCGGTCGGCGTGCAGGACCAGGACCGGTCGGGTACTGCCCTGTTCGGCCAGGTGCTGGAGCATGGCGACCATCGGGGTGCAGCCGATCCCGGCCGAGGCCAGGACGAGCGGGTGGTCGCCGTCGGCCAGGGTGACGTCGCCCGCGGGGGTGGACACCATGAGGGTGTCGCCGGGGGCGGCGGAGTCGTGCAGGAGGGTGGAGACCTCACCGGCCGGGTGTTCGCCCGCGCGCAGCCGCTTGACGGTGATCCGGCGGCGGCTGCCGTCCCAGCCGGAGAGCGAGTACTGGCGGGCCTGGTGGAGGCCGTCGGGCAGTTGGACGCGCACGCTGACGTACTGGCCGGGCCGGAAGCCGGGCGCCGGTTCGTCGCCCTGGGGCTCCAGGGTGAGGGAGACGGTGTCGGGGGTCTGCGCGGAGCGGTCGGCCACCCGCCAGGGGCGCCACACGTCGCGGCCGGTGGCCCCGGACCCCTGGTAGAGGCGGGCCTCCATGGCGATGAGGCTTCCGGCCATCAGCCAGTAGACCTCGTCCCAGGCCGCGACGACGTCGGGGGTGGCGGCCTCGCCCAGGGTGTCGGCGATCGCGGCGAACAGGTACTTGTGCACGATCACGTACTGGTCCTCGGTGATGCCGAGGGAGACGTGCTTGTGCGCGATGCGCGACAGCAGGGCGTCGGGGCGCTCGTCCGGGTGTTCCAGGAGGGCGGTGGCGAAGCCCGCGATGGATCCGGCCAGGGCTCTGCGCTGTTCGCCGCTGGCCTGGTTGCCCCGGTTGAACAGGCCGTCGAGGAGCTCGGGGTGCTCGCCGAGCATCGTGTCGTAGAACCGGGCGGTGATGGTGTCCAGCGCACCCGCGACGGCCGGGATGGTGGCGCGGATCGTGGCTGCGGACTCGGTGGAGAGCACACGTCCTCCTTCGTCGGGGCGGGGCCCCGCGTCAGATAATTGGTATCTGAGATGCATATTAAAACCGACGCTCGAGACCGCTGCACCGGGGTGGGTCCAAACACGAAAGGGCAGTTCAGAGGGGCATTCGGGGCTCCCGGGGGGGAGGCCCCTCCCCTGCCAGGGAGAGCCCCCTGCCCGGGAAAGCCCTCCGGCAGTCAGGACGCGTCAGGCCACGATCAGGCCGGAGGGGCGTCCTCACCGAGCACGATGAGGGTCTGCCGGGCGGGCGGGGACACCAGGGACTCCACGGTCACCCCGTCCAGGGACACGTAGAAGGCCTCCCGGGCCTGGGCCAGCGCACCGCGCAGCCGACAGGCCGCGCGCAGCGGGCAGGGCGGGTCGTCCTCGCACCCGGCAAGGTCCCCGGCCCCCTCCAGTTCACGGACGATCGCCCCCACCGAGGAGCGCCGTCCCGCCTCGGTCAGCAGCAGCCCGCCGCCGCGGCCCCGCCGCGCCTCCACCAGACCCATATCCGCCAGCCGCGCCACTGCCTTGGCCATGTGGGTGTAGGGCACGGCGAGCATCCCTGCGGCGGTGCGGGTGGTGAGGAGTTCGCCCTCCCCCGCCACCGCGAGCCGCATGACCAGGCGCAGGGAGACGTCGGTGAAGGCGGTCAGACGCATGGACCCATGGTAGGTCCTGCGCCCGACCCCGGCCCTGGTCCCGGTCCTGGTCCTGGTCCTGGCTCCGGATGTTCCCAGCCCGGCGGTCGGCACCTGGACCTGTCACGGCCCCCCTTTCCGCGGTGATCTTGCTACCAGGGGCAACTTCGGCGCCGAAGTTGCCCCTGGTAGCAAGATCACGGGGGGACAAGGGCAGAGGGCGCCTAGCTCGCGGGGCGCTCCGACCCGCTCCCCTCGGCCTCGCGGGCCCCCCGGTCCGGCCGGTGGACGGCGGCGTCCCGGGGCATCCACACCAGCACCACGACCAGCCCGACCACGCCGAAGCACAGCGAGACCAGCGCCGCCAGGTGCAGCCCCGCCAGGAACGCCTCCTTGGCCGGGGCGACCAGGGCCTCTCCTTCAGCACCCAGCCTCCGGGCCAGCGCCATGGTGCCCTCGATCGACTCACCGGCCGAGCGCAGCTCCCCCGGACCCACGTCCTCGGACTCCTCCGCCACGGTGCGCAGGGTGGGTGCGATCCCCGCCCGGTAGTGGAAGGAGATCACCGCCCCCAGGACCGCCACGCCCATGGCGGTGGCGATCTGGCGGACCGTGTTCTGGACCGCCGAGGCGGCTCCGGCCTTGCCCGACGGGACCGACGACATGATCGCGTCGGTGGCCGGGGTGAGCACCACCGCCATCGCCGAGGCCTGGAGGAAGAAGAATCCGATGATGAGCGGCAGCGGGGTGTCCACCGCGATCTGCGTGTAGAAGACGAAACTGCAGCAGACGGCGACGACACCCGCCGCAGCGAGCGTGCGCGGGCCGAGCAGGCGCACCAGGGTGGGGCTGAGCGGGGCGAAGATCATCTGCCCCAGCGCGGCGGGCAGGACCAGCAGGCCCGCGAAGAACGGGGAGAACTCGCGGACGCTCTGCCAGTAGAAGCTGAGGAAGAAGATGATCCCGGCCATGCTGAAGAACAGCACCATGATCGTGGCGATGGAGACGCTGAACCGGGGGTCGCGGAAGAAACGCACGTCCAGCGAGGGGTTCGGGGTACGCGCCTCGTGGACCAGGAACAGCACGATTACCGCCACCCCCAGCAGCAGCGAGCCGAACACGTCCCAGTCGGACAGTGAGGCCCGCTCCCCCGCCGTGATGATCCCGTAGATGATCAGGACCAGCCCCGGGATGGACAGCAGGACGCCGACCACGTCGGGACGCCCGGCGTCCTCGTCCCTGGACTCGGGGATGAGGACGTACATCAGCGCCAGGCCGACGGCCACGAAGGGCACGTTGACCAGGAAGATCGAACCCCACCAGAAGTTCTCCAGGAGCAGCCCGCCCGCTGACGGGCCGATCGCCATCGCCAGGCCGACCGCGCCGGCCCACAGCCCGATCGCCCGCCCGCGTTCCTCCGGCGGGAACACGTCGGTGATCACCGACAGGGTCTGCGGCATCACCATGGAGGCGCCGAAACCCATCACGGCACGCGCCCAGACGAGCTGTTCGGGGCTCTGCGAGTAGGCCGACAGCGCCGAGGCCGCGCCGAACACCACCAGTCCGGCCGCGAGCAGCCGACGCCTGCCCCACCGGTCGCCGAGCACACCGAAGGTGAACAGCAGCCCCGCGAAGACCAGCGTGTAGGAGTTGATCGCCCAGGCCAGCTGCGACTGGCTGGCGCCCAGGCCGAGGACCGGATCGGAGAGGGTGCGCAGCGCGACGTTGAGGATGGTGTTGTCGGCCACGATCACCAACAGGCAGATGACGAGCACCGCCAAACCGCCCCACCTGCGCCGATACGCCGTCTGCTCGTCCATCAACCACCACCTGTAGCCAGGGACGTCCCCGGCCGGGGGCTGGGCACCCGAACAGGTCCGACCATCTGATGAGGGGCCTTCTTACCGAAAACGCAACTCTACCGGTACGCGGACTATACCCGCGAAGGAACCCCACAGGTCACCTCGCATGAATCCTGGCAAACATGGCCTTAAGTCCTTTTCTTGGACTCCGGGGCTTCCCGGTTTTTTGAACCGGGAACCAGAAACCCACCACCTGGGAACATCACGGAGAAGAGTTGCAAACGGAGGCCCCAGCGTCCGGATGTGGCCAACTCACTTTTACTCCGCATCCGCCTTCGCTAATCTGTCGCCCACCAGAAAGAGCACAAATTAAAAACGGAGATCCACAAGATGTCCGAAATCATCCCCCAGATTTCACCGCGAGTGGCTTACGATGAACTCGCCAAAC
The DNA here is from genome assembly GCF_014651695.1 of Nocardiopsis terrae. Taxonomy (GTDB): domain Bacteria; phylum Actinomycetota; class Actinomycetes; order Streptosporangiales; family Streptosporangiaceae; genus Nocardiopsis; species Nocardiopsis terrae. Next base: position 440,373 of record NZ_BMXJ01000006.1, on the reverse strand, counting down.
ACTACGATGCCGTCAGCCGCACACCGGACTATCACCGGTGGATGCAGCTCTTCGACGACCTCTTCCGTGAGTACGGAGTGAGGGGACCCCTGCTCCTCGACCTCGGGTGCGGAACGGGAAACAGTTCCGTCGAGCTCAAGAAACAGGGTTACCAGGTCACCGGAATCGACATTTCCCCGGAGATGATCGAGGTCGCCAGGAACAAGGACGAGATGTCCGGCATCGAGTTCCAGGTCGGGGAACTCACCGACATCCCCGGCCCGCCCGGGACGTTCGACGCAGCCGCGGCGGCAGGCGAACCCTTTCACTACCTCCTGGACGAGGACGCGCTGACCACAGCGTTCTCCGAGGTCAAACGGATGCTCGCACCCCAGGGGCTCCTGGTTGCGGAGATGAACACCACGATGGCCTTCCGCATGTCGGCGGAGGGGCCGGGGGTGCGCCGCCTGGAGGGCAGTTTCGTCTGTTTCTCCCCCTCCCCCGCGACGCCCTTCTCTCCGGGCGGACTGCTTGACATTGAGTCCGACTCGTTCGTCGAACAGAACGACGGCAGCTGGGAACACCTGTCCACCCGGCACCGGACCAGGCATTTCACGCACGACCAGGTCCTGCGATGCCTCAAGGAATCGGGGCTCGAGTTCGTCGCCGCACGCGGATTCCACGGCGGAGGCCTTGCTCAAGACCTTGACGAAGAGCATCACATCAAAGCCCTGTACGTCGCCCGACGTACAGAAGCCGAGGGCTGAAAACCCGAAGGGGAACGCCCTCACCCGGGATGGATCCATCCCGGAACCAGAAGGAGAGATTATGCAGATCAAGATCGAGAAGGTCGAAGAATTCCGCATTATCGTCGAGTTCAGGGCCGCCTAACAGCGGCAGGGAGGCCAGCCTTTCCGGGGCTGGCCTCCTCCGTTTTTCCAGAAAGGAAGATGATGAGGTACAAATCGGTGGAGGGAATCGGGTGCGCGTGGAACGCCGACGGGCTTCTGGTCAAGAACCCGGTCACGCGGACCACCATCACCACCGAACCCGTGACAGTGGCGCTGCTCCACCATTTCCGGGAGTGGAACACCGTGGCGCAGGCGGCCAAGGAGGTCGGCTACGACGAGGAGAGCGTGACGGAGGCTGTCGGCTCCCTGCACTCCCTCGGTTTCCTGAACAGCGAGGACGCCCCTGACGGGGACACGTCCTCCTCCCTGGGCCCATGGCGGCCCTGGTCGCACGAGGGGACGGCGTTCCACTTCATGACCAGGGACGCTCCGTTCGTGGAGACCACCGATCAGATCAGGGAGGAGCTGACGACCGAGCTCCCTCCCCCGCTGTTCAAGGACTATCCCGACGCCGACCGGGTGTTCCTCCCCCGCAACCAGACACGACTCGACGCCCCCTACGGCGAGGTCCTCTACGGCAGGAGGACCCACCGGGACTTCTCGGCGGAACCGGTGGACCGGGAGACCTTCTCCACTCTCATGGGAGCGGTCTTCGGCCTGAAGGACTTCATCGACGCCAAGCAGTTCGGCTCACTCATGTTGCGGACCAGCCCCTCCGGCGGCTCCCGCCACGAACTGGAGGCCTACGTCGCCGTGTCCGACGTGGCCGACGTCAGTCCGGGTATCTACCACTACGGCGTCCGGGAGCACGCGCTGGAACTCATCCGGGAGGGGGACTTCCGCGACGAGTTGACCCTCATGTGCAACTCCCAGTCCGGTGTCGGCCAAGCGGCGTTCTCCATCATCCTGACCTCGGTCGTGGAGCGCATGAGCAGCAAGTACCGGCACCCCAGGGCCTACCGGGTCATGCTGATGAACGCCGGCCACCTCGGACAGACCTTCGCACTGACCGCTACCGCGCTCGGCCTGGGGCCGTTCCACACCGCCGCGTTCAGCGACTCCGGCGTGGAAGGCCTCATCGGCGTGGACGGGGTCTCCGAGACCGCGCTCTACGTGCTCTCCGCCGGAATCCCCAGAACCGACGAGCGGGGCAGGACCGTCTTCGCCAACCCCCCGATGAGCCTCGCCTCCTCCAGGGCGACCCGATTCGACACCAGCCGTGACTAGTTTCCAGGACGACACCAGGCGACCCGCTGCCACCGCCCGGCTGGGCGGTGCCTTCCAACGCTTCTGGGCCGCCCACACCAGCGCGAACCTGGGTGACGGGATCCTGCTCACGCTGTTGCCCCTGATGGCCGCCGCCGTCACCACCGACCCGCTCATGGTGTCGCTGCTGACCGTGTCGGCCTACCTGCCCTGGGTCCTGTTCGGGCTGCACGCCGGAGCCTTCGTCGACCGCACCGACAAGCGGCGGGTGATGGTCGTCGCCAACGTGCTGCGGTGTGTGTTCCTGGGGCTGCTCATGGTGCTGGTCTGGGCGGGCGCCACACCGATCTGGACGCTGTGCCTGTTCGCGTTCGCGCTTGCGCTCTGCGAGGTGCTCCACGACGGATCCGCCCGTGCGCTACTGCCCGTCCTCGTTCCGCGCCCGCTGCTGCCCAGCGCCAACAGCCGCCTGGAAGGAGCACGGATCCTGGCGTCGGACTTCGTGGGCGGCCCGGTGGCGAGCCTGCTGTTCGTGGCGGCACCGGTGTTCGCGGTGGCGCTCAACGCCGGGACCTACCTCGTGGGAGGGCTGTTGCTGCTCGCCGCCCTCCCCGTACTGACGCGCCCGCTGCCGTCGGAGCCCTCCGACGCGGACGGGGAGGCGCAGGACGGGGAAGCCCGGGACGGGGAGGCTCAGGAGGGGGAGGCCCGGGAGGGGCGCGGCTCGCTCACCCAGGACGCCGTCAGCGGCCTGCGGTTCGTCTGGGGGGACCGGATCCAGCGGGGATTCACCGTGACGGCCGCGATGTCGGCGTTCGCCACCGGCCTGGTGTCAGCCATCCTGGTGCTCTACGTCACCCGGACCCTGGGCGTGAGCGAGGCCATGTTCGGCGTGTACACGGCCGTCGCCGCCGTGGGCGCGGTCATCAGCGCCCTGGTGTGCGGGCCCCTGATCGGACGCCTGGGTGCGGGCTGGGTTCTGGTCGGCGCGTACGTACTGGCCAGTGTCTCCCTGGTGGCACTGGGCGTGTTCCCCGACGTCTACGTCGGCGCGGCAGCGCTCGGGCTCTTCGGGTTTTCCGGTACCGCGATCTCGGTGAGCGCGGTCTCCACGATTCAGGCCGTCACCCCCGTGCACGTCCTGGGTCGTGCGGGCATGACCCGCGCTCTGCTGACCCACGCGGCCGTCCCCGTCGGAGCGCTCACCGGCGGGGTCCTGGGCTGGACGGGGCTCCAGGTGCCGTTCGTCGTCGCGGGTCTGCTGCTCCTGATGGTCCCTGCGCTGTTCTGGCGGGTGATACACGAGGCCTCCGCCCGCGCGGCCGAAACTCCCTGACCGCAGCGGGGCGACCGGCCCCGCTCGGCGCGGGGGACGGCCGGAGGCGCGAAACCGTTCTCGTACCGAAACACACGGCCGGATTCCGGTCATGCGATGATGCTTGCGTGCGGCCCCCGCACACCCGTTCCTCCCGCACCGGTTCCGCCGGGCGGCCCGGAACCGGAGGCGGGGAACAACCCGCACGGCGACACCGTTCCCTCCGGGGAACCCGCGTGCGAGAGCACGTACGACAACTGTTTTCGTCCACAGGTCCGGGGACACCCCCAGCGGGTGCTTCGAGACAACGGAGGAAGAAACATCATGAACACCACCGCGAAGACCCCCTCCGCCGGGAACGCCCTGTACGGCGGGGTCACCAACCGGCGGGTCACCATCCGCGACCTGGCCCTGGCCAAGCAGCGCGGCGAGCGCTGGCCGATGCTGACCGCCTACGACGCCCTCACCTCGCGGATCTTCGACGAGGCGGGCATCCCCGTCCTCCTCGTCGGCGACTCCGCCGCCAACGTCGTCTACGGCTACGACTCCACCGTCCCGGTGACGATGGACGAGCTGGTTCCGCTGACCGCGGCCGTCTCCCGCTCCACCAGGCGGGCGCTGGTCGTGGCCGACCTGCCCTTCGGCTCCTACCAGGGCTCCCCCCAGCAGGCGCTGGAGGCGGCCTCCCGGTTCATGAAGGAGGGCAACGCCCAGGCCGTGAAGCTGGAGGGCGGCCACACGGTGGCTCCCCAGGTCGAGATGCTGGTCTCGGCGGGGATCCCGGTCATGGGCCACGTCGGCCTGACCCCGCAGTCGGTGAACACCCTGGGCGGTTACCGGGTGCAGGGCCGGGGCGAGGCCGCCGCCGGTCTGCTCAAGGACGCCAAGGAACTGGAGCGCGCGGGCGCGTTCTCGGTGGTGCTCGAAGCGGTCCCGGCCGACCTGGCCGCCGAGGTCACCGAGCAGCTGTCCGTCCCGACCATCGGTATCGGCGCGGGCCCGTCCACCGACGCCCAGGTACTGGTGTGGCAGGACATGGCCGGGCTGAGCCCGCGGGTGGCCAAGTTCGTCAAGACCTACGCCGACCTGGCCGGAACCCTGCGCGACGCCGCGGCCGACTACGCGGACGAGGTCGTCAGGGGCAGTTTCCCGGCCGAGGAACACACCTACTCGAGCTGATCCGTGAGCTGACCACGGCAGCAGCCCGGGTGAGCGGACCGCCGCCCGGAGACATCGCGCCCCGGCCGGCGGTTCTTCGTACGTGGGGAAACCCCGTCATCCGGCCGCCCCTCGCGTCGGACGGGCGCGGGGGCGTGCGATCCACGACGGTTCGGTGACCGTTTGGGCCCCCGACCGGTCTCTCCGACTGGTCACCGGCGACGGGCCCGGGTGGCCCGCTGGGTCTGCGTTCCCTGTGGAGCGGTCCCCGGTTCTTCCAGGGGCCGCTCCAGCCTTTTCGCGGCCCGGCCGAAGGCGGGCAGGGCAACCGCTGCCAGGTAGACCGCCGCCCCGGCCGCCAGGACCGGGGAGACTCCGAGCAGGCCGATCGCTGCCCCGATGCCCGGGGCCGCGATCGGGGCGCCGACCCGGGCCAGCGCCCCCACCATGGACATCCCCCGCCCGACCATGTGTCCGGGCAACCGCTCGAAGATCACCGCGGACAGGATCGGGTTGATCAGCCCGCCGCCGAGCCCGGAGACCGCCCACACCACCAGAACCACCCACAGCGGAACGTCCAGGGCCAGCACCAGGACGCGCGGCGGACCGGCGATCACCATGGCCGCGAAGAAGGCGGCCCTGCGGGGAAGCCGGTGCCCGACCCAGGCGGCGACCAGAGACCCCACCACGGAGGCGCCGCCGAGCGTCCCCGCCACCAGCCCCACGGCCTCGGCCCCCCAGCCGCCCTCGTGCGCCCAGACCGGCAGGGCCAGGCTCATCACCGCGACGTCCACGATGTTGGTCACCAGGATCATCGCGACCAGCATCCGCAGCGGCAGGTCGCCCCAGACCGCCCGCCAGCCCGCGTGCAGCCGGGCCAGGTAGCCGTCGCCCTCCTCCGGATCGGTCCTGGCCGGCCCCGCCACCTCGGTGCCTCGGCTCAGGAGGAACGCCATCACCAGCGCGGACAGGACCATGAGCACGGCGTTGACGTAGAGCGCGGTGAGCGCGCCCAGGGCGGCGACCACCGCACCCGCCGCGATCGGGCCCACGGTCATGGAGAGCCGGTCGACCGTTCCGGCCAGGCCGGTGACCCGTTCCACCCGTACGTTCGCCGCGGCGGCCACGAACGGGGCCAGCGACACCTTGGCCGCCTCCGAGGGCCCCGTGGCCAGCCCGATCACGGTGACCAGGGCGAGCAGCACCGGGAACGGCAGCAGCCCGGCGGTGAACAGGATCGGTACCGCCAGCAGGGCCGCGGCGGCGATCAGGTCCACCCGGATACTCACCGCGCGCTGGCCCACCCGGTCCAGGAGGGGGCCGACGAACAGCCGGGCCAGGGTGTAGGCGCCCAGTTCGAAGAGGGTGACCAGGCCCATCTGCGCGGGGCTGCCGGTGGTCTCCAGGACGAACCAGGGGATGGCGATCATGGCCAGCCTGGTGCCCGTGTAGGCCAGGGCCTCGGAGGTGATCAGGCCGACGATCGGTCTCATGGGGGTTCCTCGGGGTGGGGGTGTCGGCGGGAGTCAGGCGTCGGGGTCGGCGCCGGGCTCGGGACTGGGGAAGGCGGCCAGCTGGACGTGCACCGTGCGCTCCCCCGGACCGCCCCGGGCGGCGTGGCGGTTGAGCACCTCGATGAGCTCCGCGCGCAGGCCCTCCGCCTGCTCCAGGGTCAGGTCGAGGGTGCGGTCGGCCATGAACTGGGCCTCGCGCCAGCCCTCGGGCTGGGCGGACCACTGGTTGACCGCCGCGCCCAGGCGCTCGGACCAGCCCGCGGCGATGGCGTGGCGCAGAGCGGTGGTGAGTTCGGGGGCCTCGGTGTCCAGGTGTTCTGGGAGGCGGAAGCCCCGAGCCTCGGCCCGCCACCAGCGTTCCCGGCTGGTGCCCAGGTCCGGGTCCTCCCGGATGAACCCGTAGGTCTCCAGTTGGCGCAGGTGGTAGCTGGCCGAGGCGGAGGAGATGCCCAGCCTCTCGGCGACGGCCTTGCCGGTGGCGGGTGCCTTCTGGAGCAGCTGGTGGACGCGCATGCGCAGGGGGTGGGCCAGGCCGCGCAGAGAGCGCGCGTCCAGGACGGCGGCGTTCTCGAAGGGATCCGGGGCCGACCGGTCGTCGGCAGGTGTGGTGCTCATGGACGGAACCTAAACGCCCAAGGATCATTGGCCAAGGGTTGTTGGCCAAGGAATCTTGGGCCTGGCCGGATGCGGCCACGGCAACCCCTGGGGAGGGCCCGACGGAACCGGGGGCGGGGCGGCCCCGGAGAGGATCCCGGAACAGGTGAGCCAGACAACAAACCGAACTGGACTCGGTAGTACAGTGACGGCACACCGAGCACCTACGCGGGCCGGGGGTCCGGCCCACCGGGAGGACAGCACATGCGCATCTCGATGCCGCTCCAGTACGCGGGCGAGCCCAAGGCCGCCGTCGACCAGGTCGTCGAACTGGAGAAGGCCGGGTTGGACACCGTGTGGGTCGCCGAGGCCTACGGCTACGACAGCCCCACCCTGATGGGCTACCTCGCCGCCCGCACCGAACGGGTGGCCATCGGTTCGGCCATCCTCCCGATGTACAGCCGGACCCCCACCCTGATCGCGATGACCGCCGCCGGGCTGGACTACCTGTCCGACGGGCGCGCGATCCTCGGTCTGGGCGCCAGCGGTCCGCAGGTCATCGAGGGCTTCCACGGCATCCCGTACACCAAGCCGCTCGGCCGCACCCGCGAGACCATCGAGATCTGCCGCAAGATCTGGGCCCGCGAGGAGCGCCTGACCCACGACGGCAAGGTGTTCCAGCTGCCGCTGCCCCCGGAGAAGGGCACCGGCCTGGGCAAACCGCTCAAGATCATCAACCACCCGGTCCGGCCCGCGATCCCGATCTTCGTCGCCTCCCTGGGCGAGAAGAACGTCGAGATGACCGCCGAGACCGCCGACGGGTGGCTGCCGCACCTGTTCATCCCGGAGAAGGCCGAGACCGTGTGGGGCGAGTCCCTCGCCAGGGGCAGGGCCAAACGCGACCCGGCCCTGGGCGCGCTGGAGATCTCCGCGGGCGGCCTGCTCGCCATCGGCGAGGGCGAGGACACCAGGAAGCTGATGGAGTTCACCCGCCCGATGATCGCCCTGTACGTGGGCGGCATGGGCGCCAAGGGCAAGAACTTCTACAACACGGTCGCCCAGCGGTACGGCTACGAGGAGGCCGCCGAGAAGATCCAGGACCTGTACCTGGACGGGAAGAAGGACGAGGCCGCCGCCGCGGTCCCGGACGAGTTCGTGGAGCTGACCAACCTGGTCGGCCCCGAGTCCTACGTACGCGAGCGCGTGGAGGCCTTCCGGGCCGCCGGCGTCACCCAGCTCAACGTGACCCCGGTGGGCGACAACCCCGCCAAGCTCATCGAGAAGGTCAAGGAGTGGGCCTCCTGACCCACCCGTAACACCAGGTCGCGTGCCCTGCGCTTCCGCGGGGCACGCAGTCCCCCAAGAGACGGGGGACTTCTTTCTCACACGAAGGCGCAGCGCACCCCGCATTCGCGACTCTCGGTAACCAGAAACCCACTTATCGCCCTGTTAACATGCGTTAAGTAACGTCCCGCCCCCGGACGAAACCGGAGAACGCATGTCCCCCGTACCCCGCAGACTCGGCGCGAGCGCCCTCCTGGCGGCGGCCGCCCTCGGCTCGGTCCTCGCCTCCCCCCTGCCTGCGGCCGCCTCCCCCGCACAACACTGCGTCGGCGACATCGACGGCAGCGGCCAGGAGTGCTTCGACACCTACGCCCAGGCGATCGACGCGGCGGAGAACCGCGTCGGGCGCACCCTGGCCGAACAGGAACGCGCCCTCGCCGAACAGGAGCACACCCCGTCCGGGTCCCGGATCGGCACCCTCGCAGCCGCGAGAAACTCCAACGTGATCATCGGCACCTACTTCGAACACGGGAACTACGGCGGCGCCACGTTCACCCTCCACGGGGACAACACCTGCCAGGGCGGTGACGACATCGAGTTCTGGTTCACCTTCCCCCCGGAGTGGCAGAACATCATCTCCTCGGCCCAGCCCTGGGCACGGTGCTCGCTGTGGCTGCACGCGGGACCGGACGGCACCGGCGACCGCGACGGCCCCTACCGCGAGAACACCCCCGACATCGGCGGCTACATGAACGACCGCACCGTCTCCACCACCCTGGGCTGACGTCCGACTCCCCCACCCCCGCTCGATGGGAGAACCGACATGAGACGCACGTACGCCGTGCTCGCCGCCGCCGCGGTCGCCGTGGCGACCGCGGTCACCACGGCACCGACCCCGGCCTACGCCGACCACGAGGGCACGCCCACGGTGCGCCAGCTGCTGGAGCTGTGCAACGTGTCCACGGACCTGTGCGAATTCCACCCCGGCGGAGAGCCCGAACTGTTCTCCGCCCACGGCCGCGTCGTGGGCTCGGAGGTGTTCAACTGCACCTCGGGCCGCCAGAACATGGCCGTGCAGTGGGCCGACACCACGTCCCAGAGCAACAGCGTCGGCCTGGCCCTGACCACCGAGGCCGGATTCGGAGAGGTCTTCTCGGTGTCCTACGAACAGTCCTTCCAGCACACCTGGACGACCTCGCACACCGAGGCGCAGACCACCTTCGTCAACACCGGCCCCGGTGAGGTGGGGTGGGTCGAGCGCCGACCGCGGATGCAGCGCGTGCACGGCACCTACGAGCTGCACTTCGGCAGCCGCCAGTGGGGCCACTACATCTGGTACGCGCCCTTCACCGCGGAAGGACCCGTCCCCGGCTCGCCGGACGAGATCGTCACGCAGAACGTGCGGCCGATGACCGACGCGGAGGAGGCGGCGTGCCCGTGACCCACCGCCCCGGGAGGGGCACAGCGATGAGACGCCTCGCGGCCGGTGCCGCGGCGGGCGCGGTGGCGGCGGCCCTGGTGCTGTCCCCCGCGCCGGCCGCGGCCGACCACGAGGGCACCCCGACCGTCCGGGAGCTGCTGGAGAGGTGCGGTGAGAGCACCGACCTGTGCGAGTTCCACCCCTCGGGCGCCCCGGAGTACTTCCAGAACACCGCCGAACAGGTCGGCGCACCGGTCTACAACTGCACCGACCACGAACAGCTCTCCCAGGTGTCCTGGTCCAAGACCACGGGCGAGTCCAACAGCGTGAACCTGTCGATGACGGCCACGTTCGGTGCGATCTTCAAGCAGAGCTTCACCGTCTCCTACGGCCACGAGTGGAGCTCGGAGCACACGCAGACCCAGCGGACCCAGATCACCGCCCAGCCGGGCGAGGTGGCCACCGTGTACTACGGGCCCAGGATGCAGCGCGTGCACGGTACCTACGAGCTGCACTTCGGCAGCCGCCAGTGGGGCCACTACATCTGGTACGCGCCCTTCACCGCAGAAGGACCCGCGGACGACCAGGGCAGCACCGTCACCCAGTCCACGAGGCAGATGACGGACGGGGAGCGCGCCGCCTTCTGCGGCTGACCCGGACCTCCCGGCCGTGCCGCGCCCCCGGTTCCCCGACCGGCGCGGCACGGCCCGGGGCTCACAGTCCCGTGATGCGAATCCCCGCGTGGGTCTTGTAGCGGCGGTTGACCGCGATGAGGTTGGCGGTGAGCGCCTCCACCTGGTGGGCGTTGCGCAGCCGCCCGCCGAACACGCCCCGGACGCCGGGGATCCGCTCCGCCAGGGCGCGCACGACGTCGGTGGCCTCCCGGTCCTCGCCCAGCACCAGGACGTCCAGGTCGATCTCCTCGACCTCGGGGTCGAGCAGGAGCACGGCGGACACGTGGTGGAAGGCCGCGGTGACCCGGCTGCCCGGCAGGACCTCCGCGGCCTGCTGGGCGGCGCTGCCCTCGGCCACGTCCAGGGCGAAGGGCCCCTTCTTGTCGAAGCCGAGCGGGTTGACGCAGTCCACCACGATCTTGCCCGCGAGCCTGTCGGCCAGGGACACCAGCAGCTCGCGGTGGCCGTCCCACGGCACGGCGACGATGACGACGTCCCCCTGGACGGCCGCCTCCACGTTGTCCGCCCCGTGCACCCGGATGGCGGTCGACTCGGCCTCGACCAGCTCACCCGCTGCCTTGGCGGCGCGCTCGGCGCTTCGGGAACCGATGTAGACGGTGTGCCCGGCCAGGGCGAACCTGCGGGCCAAACCGCGTCCCTGGTCACCCGTTCCGCCCAGGACGGCGATGGTCAGCCCGGAGATGTCCGCGCCCTGTGTCGCGTTCTGTTCACTCATGCGCCGATCCTGTCAGAACGGGGTTCGGTGAGGAACGCACAGGGCCGGTGTTGACCGGACCAACCCCTCCCGCCCCTGGTCAGGACCGCCCCCGGGTGGGGCGGGACGGCCGGCCGGACCGGCGGCCGCACCGTCAGCGGTCTCCCCCGTTCTCCTCCTGTTCCTCCCAGGCCTCGTTGCGCTCGGCCGCGATGCCCAGGGCGCGCGCCGCCGTGGCCTCGTCGGGGTAGGGGCCGAGCCGCTGGCTGTTGGGGCAGCCCGCGCCGTGCTCGACCCTGCTGTGTCTGAGGCAGTACCACCAGCCGTCGTCCTGTGCGTCGCCCACTACCGAACCACCTCTCTCGCTTCCGGGTACGTGGGGCACCTACCCGAACCTGGGGCGCTCCTCACACCCGCCCCGGACACGCCGCGGCCCGGCCGGGAGGGTGCACCCACGAACTACAATCAGTGTCCATGACTACTCCGCTGGTTCCTGGGCGCATCTCGCCACAACGTTCGGTTCCCCCGCACATCGTCCGACCGGAATACGTGGGCAGGAAGCACCCGGTGGAGGGTGTTCTGGGAGACGTCCAGACTCCGGAGACCATCGAGCGGATCCGGGTCGCGAGCCGGATCGCGGCCCGGGCCCTCGAAGAGGTCGGCAGGAACGTCCAGCCCGGTGTGACCACGGACGAGCTGGACCGGGTCGGTCACGAGTTCCTGCTGGACCACGGCGCCTACCCGAGCACCCTCGGATACAAGGGCTACCCGAAGTCCCTGTGCTCCTCCCTCAACGAGGTCATCTGCCACGGCATCCCGGACGACACGGTGGTCCGGGACGGCGACATCGTCAACATCGACATCACCGCGTACAAGGACGGCGTGCACGGCGACACCAACGCCACGTTCCTGTCCGGCGAGGTCTCCGAGGAGCACCGCCTGCTCGTGGAGCGCACCCACGAGGCGACGATGCGCGCCATCAAGGCGTGCCGCCCCGGCCGCCAGATCAACGTGATCGGCCGCGTGATCGAGTCGTACGCCAAGCGGTTCGGCTACGGCGTCGTCCGTGACTTCACCGGGCACGGGGTGGGGCCCGAGTTCCACTCCGGACTGGTCGTCCCGCACTACGACGACCCGCGCGCCACCACCGTGATGGAGCCGGGCATGACCTTCACGATCGAACCCATGATCACCCTGGGCGGCGTGGACTACGACATGTGGGACGACGGTTGGACCGCCGTCACGGCCGACCGCCGGTGGACCGCGCAGTTCGAGCACACCCTGGTCATCACCGACACCGGCGCGGAGATCCTCACCCTGCCGTAACCGGGCGTGCCCGTCCCCCAGCCGCCCGAGGGCCCGGCCGCCGCCCCTTCGTTCCCCGAAGGCGCCGCCGGGCCCCGGCCGCCGCGCCGGTGTCGAGAACCCTGTACGAGCCCGGCCGCCCGGCCGGTGACCACGTCCGACCGACACACGGGGACCCTGCCATGGCGATGTTCGTCCACCTCACCCCCCGCGCCAACATCACCCGCGTCCGGCGGTCCGGCCTGCGCACGACCACCGGTTTCGGGGACGCGCGCGGGGTGTTCTGCTTCCCGGTCCTGCCGTCGTACACGGTGACCCACCAGTGGTTGCGGGAGCTGTCCCGCCACCACGGGCCGCGTGGCCTGGTCGGGGTGTACGTGCGGCTGCCCGACGGCGAAACGGTCACGGTCGGCCACCACGACGACCGGCGGGGGCCGCGGAAGGTGACCGCCGCGGAGGCGGTGCGCGTGATCGCCGCGTTGGAGGACCCGCGCGGCTGGGAGGTGGTCGTGCCCCGACCGGTGGCCCGGAGCGAGGTGCACCGTATCCGGGAGGTCCGGCAGGTGACCGGGTGGCGCTGCTTCTCCGACTCCCACGGCGCCGCCCCCTGCACCTGCGCGGACTGTGCGGTGCGCGGCGGATACGGCGTCAGGCGGTTGCGCCAGCGCCGTCCGCACCCCCTGGACGGCCCGGTCCCCCCGCCCCGGGTACTGGTGGGTCGGATCTCCGAAGCACGGACCCGGGGGGACGCCGCAGCGCTGCGCGAGGCGCTGGGGTGGTTCAGCCGGCGCCGCCGCGGTCCCGTGGAGGAGCTGGCCCCGCTGGCCGACTATCCGCATCCGCTGGTCCGGGCCTCCCTGGCCGAGGCCGTCGCGGCCTGGTCGACCCCGGGCGTGGACGCCCTCCTCACCCGGCTGGCCGCCGACCCCGATCTCCAGGTCCGCGAGGAGGCGGTGGCGGCCCTCGCCACCCGCACCGACCGGCGCCCGCCCCTCGCCCGCACCCCGTCCGGGCAACCGCAGCCGCACGGGCGCTGAGCCGTCCCCGTGCGCCCGCCCCCCGGCGACAGCGGGCACCCTCGGAGCAGGATCGAGGACCGCGCCGAAGGTGCGGCGGGGCCCGGTCCGCGTTCGTCCGGTGCCGCCCACGGCCCCGGGTCCCGGGTCCCGGGTCCCGGGGAGTCCGCACGTACACACGCCTCGGCGTGTTCAGGGGGCGAGCCAGGAGAGCCGAAGAACCACGACACGTCGCTGCTCGTCCAGAACCAGGTAGATGACGTCGCACTCGCCGCCCACGCCGATCGTGTGGACACGCGTATTCGCGTCGGGTCTCTCCTTGTTGTAGGGAAACCCGCTCGTTGTAGGGAAACCCGCTCCACGGCTGCAACTCCAGCAATGAGAAGAGAGAGGCCAACTCGGAGAGCAGATGTTCGGGGAGAGCTTGGATCTGTTCCTGGGCGATCTCTTCTACGTCGACTCGGTACAACTACAAACCCAACCGAGCCTTGAGTTCTGACCACGGCACCGTGCAGACGGGCTCACCTCTCTCCACCTTGGCCGCAGTGTCCAGCATCCGGCGATGGGCTTCAGGGTCACGGGAGGACATGGCTACATGCCACCAGCGATCCAGGCACTCGTTCACCGGAGCGATGCCCAAACTCTCCCGTGCCTCGTTCATCACCCGCCGACACTCCCGGTCGAAGTCACCCGCCTCCTCCGGAAGAAGCGCGGACCGGATCGCTCTGGGATTCCTGTTGATCCGCTCGTTCGGGCTCTGCTCTGGGCTGCCCTGGGCTCGCCGGGAACGTGCTGGCATGTGTGTCCTCCTCACTCCGACCTCCAGATTACGGCGACGGAGGCCGCCACGGCGGTCGTCCACAGGGGGAATTCGGGTGAGCGCCTCAACGGTCCCTCCGGTCGGAGAGCACCCGCCCGCCGCGCCCGGCTCTCCCCGCACCGCGTAGGAGGAGGCCGAGGTCATCAGGACCCCCGCGCCCAGGCCGAAGGCGAAGAGCAGGCCTGCTCGGGCCCGCCTCGCCGGTAGCAGTGCGGCCGCGGCCAGAGCCGCGCAGAGGACCAGGTCGGGGACCAGGAAGAGGTTCTCGGCGCGCCAGGAGTCGTGGTGGAGCAGGTACACGAAGGTCACGAGGCCGATCGCCGCGGCGGCCGTGCGCGCCAGGAGGAGCAGGTTCACGGAGTCCTTCTGAAGACTGATTGTCAGCACTAATGACAATCATGTTTGAGGAATATCAGCGCCCTCCCAAGCGGTCCCTGCACTCTCCCCATGACCAGCAGCGCGCGGATCGAGATCGCCGACTCCACCGGGTACCTGCTCCACCGCCTGGGTAACGACACGACCCGGGTGATCGAGCGGGCTCTGCAACCGACCGGACTGCGGGCCCGGGAGGTCCGGGTACTGGGCTTCCTGTCCGAGGCCCCCTCTCGCAGAGCACCCTGTGCGGGATCAGCGGGCTGGACCGCACGACGATGGTGGCGGTGGTCGACCGGCTGGAGGAACGCGGTCTGGCCGAACGCCGCCGCGACCCCGCCGACCGGCGCCGTCAGGCGGTCACGCGCACGCCCGACGGCGAGCGGACCTTCGAGGAGGCCGCCGCCCCGCTCATGCGCGCCGAGGACGACTACCTCGCCCCCTTGGACGCCACCGAACGGGAGCCCCTGCGCCTGCTGCTGCGCAGGCTCTACCTGTCGCGCACACCGGACTGCTAGCGGGGGCCGCGCACACCCTGCCCCCGCCCCGGCGCCGGGACAGGGCCAGGCCGGAGCGGGGCCGGAGTCTCCGGGCAGGAGACGAAGCGGTCGGGAACCGGGCGCCCCATGGTCAACAGGACCGCGGATCACCTTCCGACGCCACCCCAGGGTCTCAGGGCTGTGGATAACCGACCGTCCCGGGCCTAGGCTCTGCCGGGTGAAGATCCTCATCTCCGCGGACATGGAGGGCGCCACCGGCGTCACCTGGCCCGCCGACTGCGAACCCGGGACCGAACAGTGGCAGCGCTGCCGCTCCATGTTCACCAGCGACGTCAACGCCGCGATCGACGGACTCCTCCGGGGCGGCGCCACCGAAGTCCTGGTCAACGAGGCCCACTCCACCATGCGCAACCTCCTCCTGGAGGAGCTGGACGAGCGGGCCACCATGATCACCGGGCGCCACAAGGAGCTCTCCATGGTCGAGGGGGTCCAGACCGGCGACGTCGACGGCGTCGTCTTCCTCGGATACCACTGCGGGGCCGGGGATGACGGCGTGCTCGCGCACACCTACCTGCCCAACGCCATCACCGGGGTGTGGCTCGACGGTCAGCCCGCCAGCGAGGGCTACCTCAACGCCGCCGTGGTCGCCGAGTACGGCACCCCCGTCATCCTGGTGACCGGCGACGACCGGGCCTGCGAGGACGCGGGGGCCTACGCGCCCGCCGCCCGCACCGTGGCGGTCAAGGACCACGTCAGCCGGTACGCCGCCCGTTGCCGCCCGCCCGCGCGCACCGCCGCCGACATCCGCGGGGAGGCGGAACGGGCCATGGCGCTCGCCGGACGCCTGGGCCCGGCCGAGCCCTCCTCCAAGGCCATGGAGATCGAGGTCGACTCCGCCCAGCTCGCCCAGGCCGCGGCCGTCGTCCCCGGCGTCACACGCACCGGAGCACGGCGGGTACGGTACACCTCACCGGACGCCTACGAGATGATCCGCGCGTTCAAGGCGGTCTGCACCCTGATCTCCAACGCGATGGAGAAGGACTACGGCTGACCGCTGACCCCCGCCCCCGCTCCGCCGGCACCGAGCACCCGTCCCGGGACCCGCCCACGGCCGGCCCCGCGACCGAGGTGTTTCTGCCGGTTCCGGCCGAACGTGCGGGCGCCGTCCCGCGCGAACCGGTAGAACAGTGGCGGGTACCAGCACCGAACCGCACGGGACGCCCGTGTGTCCGAAGTGATCGAAAACCCCGAACGTGCTGTACGAACCCTGCTGAGAGCGAGGCCGAGCCCGTGGGCCACACCAACACCTCCCTGCCCGACATCGTCCGTGAGGACGCCCTGGTCGAAGCCGGCGAGGACGCCGTCCACCTCACCCGCGAGCTGATCCGGCGGGACTCCACCAACCACGGCAAAGGCGAGGGGGACGAGCGCGCCGCCGCCGAGTTCATCGCCGAGGCGCTCGGCTCCACGGGCCTGTCCCCCGTGATCCTGGAGTCCGCCGACCGGCGGGCCAATGTGGTCGTGCGCATCCCGGGCACGGACCCGGACGCCGACGCCCTCCTGGTCCACGGCCACCTGGACGTGGTGCCCGCCGACCCCCACGACTGGACCTTCCCGCCCTTCGGCGGGGAGATCGCCGACTGCCCGGTCACCGGGGTGCCCTCACTGTGGGGGCGCGGCGCCGTCGACATGAAGAACACAGTCGGCATGGTCACCGCCGTGGTCCGGTACTGGTCCGAACTGGGTCTGCGCCCCCGGCGCGACATCGTGCTGGCGTTCGTCGCCGACGAGGAGGACAGCGCCGCCTACGGGGCCGACTACCTCGTGCGCGGCCACCCCGACCTGTTCGAGGGCTGCACCGTGGCCATCGGCGAGGGCGGCGGCCACACCGTGCACGCCCGGGACACCTCCGGTTCCCCCGTCCGCCTGTACCCGATCGGGTCGGCCGAACGCGGCAGCGCCTGGCTGACCCTGCGCTCACAGGGCACCGCCGGGCACGGCTCCCGGCCTCCCCGCGACAACGCGGTCGGCGCGCTCGCCGCCGCCGTGGCCCGGATCGACGGGCACCGCTGGCCGCTGCGCCTGACCCCGGTCACCCGCGCCGCCATCGACTCCATCGCCCGGTCCCTGGGGATCGAACGCACCCCCGGCGACACCGGCACCAACGAGGCCGTGGACGCCCTGGTGGCCCGGTTCGGCACCGCCGCACCGCTGGTCGGCCCCACGGTGCGCAACAGCGCCGCGCCCACGATGCTCTCGGCCGGCTACAAGGTGAACGTGGTGCCGGGCGAGGCGACGGCCGGGGTGGACGGCCGTGTCCTGCCCGGCGGCCAGGACCAGTTCACCGAGACCATGGACGCACTGACCGGCGACCGCGTGGAATGGGAGTACGCGCACAGTTCGCCGCCGGTGGCCGCACCGGTGGACTCGGCCGCCTTCGACGCGCTGCGCTCGGCGGTCCTCGCCCACGACCCCGGGGGCCTGGTGGTCCCGGTGTGCCTGGGCGGCGGTACGGACGCCAAGGTGTTCTCCCGACTGGGGATCGACTGCTACGGCTTCTCCCCCATGCGGATGCCCGCGGGCATCGACTACCCGAGCCTGCTGCACGGAGTGGACGAACGGGTACCGCTGGAAGGACTGCGGTTCGGGGTACGGGTGCTGGACAGCTTCCTGCGCGGCTGAGGCACGCGCAGCCGGGGTCCCCGCCGCGCCGCACACGGTGCGGCGCGGCGGGACAGGTGGAGGACAGGACGACAGGTATGGGGGATCAACGTGGGTGAGTCGGTGGCCGAGGCGCTTGACGGCCCAGGCGGTGCGCAGGAGCCGGCCGGGGGCCGCCGACCGGGCAGCGGAGGCGACCCGGGCCCGCGGACGGTGCGGGCGCTGACCCGCCCGCCGAGGCTGCGGGAGGGCGACCGGGTGCGTCTGGTGGCCCCGTGCAGTCCGGTTCCGGCGCCCCAACTGGACGCGGCGGCGGAGGTCCTGCGGAGCTGGGGGCTGGAGGTCGAACTGGCCCCGCACGTGCGTGACCGCCACCCGCTCCTGCCCTACCTCGCCGGGGCCGACCGGGACCGGGCCGCGGACCTCCAGGAGGCCTGGTGCGACCCGGACGTACGCGCGGTGTTCTGCGCGCGCGGCGGCGACGGGGCGCACCGGATGCTGGACCTGCTGGACTTCGACGCGATGCGCCGGGCCGCCCCCAAGGCCCTGGTCGGGTTCAGCGACATCACCGCACTGCACGAGGCGTTCGCGGTCGAGCTCGGCATGGCGACCGTGCACGGGCCGGTGGTGGGGACCCGCTACTTCGTGGGCGACGCGGCGGCCCAGCACGAACTGCACACCACCCTCTTCACTCCCGAACGGCGCACCGTGCTCACCTCCCCGGGAGCGCACGCCCTGGTGCCGGGCCGGGCCGAGGGGGTGACCTTCGGCGGGAACCTGAGCCTGCTCAACGACGGGCTCGCCACACCGCACAGCCGGCTCTCAGCGGCGGGCGGCATCCTGGTCCTGGAGGACGTCAACGAGGACGCGGCCCGCATCGACCGGATGCTGACCCACCTGCTGCGCACCGGCTGGATGGACGGCGTGGCCGGAATCGCCCTCGGTACGTGGACCGACTGCCCCCCTGGCCCGGAGGCCGTGTCCGACCTGATGCGGGACCGCCTCGCCCCCCTGGGGGTACCGGTGCTGGCGGGTCTGGACTTCGGCCACTGCGCCGCGCAGCTCACCGTCCCGCTGGGGGTGCCGGCCGTGCTGGACACCGGGGAGGGAACTCTCGCGCTGGCCGTCCCCGGACTGGATTAGCGGCGGGCGGGACCGGGGCCGCGGGCGGCCGTGCGCGGCCTCAGCCGTCGTCCCACCGGTGGGCCGGGGGCCGGGTGTGCGACCAGCGGTGCAGGTTTTCGAGGAAGACGCGGCAGCGGCACACCGCCCGTTCGGCCTCGGAGCGCTCCCGGTGCTGGTCGCCTTCGCCGAGGCGTTCGGACAGCATGCGCTCCACCCGTCGCGCGGCCCGCCGGTCCTCGTCGGTGGGCCGCGGGTCCGCCAACCGCCGCGCCACGTTCCTTCCCAGGTAGGTCCCGGCGACGGTTCCCTGCAGGCGGGCCAGTGCGGAGTCCAGCGCCTGAGCAGCCGACAGGAGCGCAGGGTCGTGTCGGCCCGCGAGCAGCGCGGCCACCGTGCTCTCCTCCAGGTGGCGCAGTGCGGTCTCGGGGTCGTACTCCTCCCTCTTCGAGCGGTAGGTGAAGGCCACCAGCGGGTAGCGGTGCACCATCTCCTCGACCTCGCGCACGTGTTCGGCCCAGCGCCGGCACTGCGCGCGCGTCTCGGACACTCCGGTCTCGGCCAGCGAGTCGGCGAGGACGGTGATCCCGTCCCGGCCGCGGACGTCGTCGTGGACGGCGAGGGAGAACCGGTTACGGGCGGCGACCCCGCTGACGACCTGGATGGCGTAGGTGGCCATGCCGGTGAACATGGTGAAGCCGACGGCCGCCCCCACCACCGAGGCCAGCTGGCCGAGGGCGGAGAGCGGGGTGAGCTCACCGTAGCCGAGCACCGTGATCGTGCCCGCCGCGAAGTAGAGGGCGTCGAGGAAGGTGAGCGGGTCGAGGTCGGCCCCGAGCCGGAACTCCTCCGGCAGCATCGGCCACACCGCCAACGCGAGCGCGAACGCCAGCGAGACCAGCCACACCAGGAAGGTCGTGACCAGGATCAACGGGCCGGCGAGGCTGAGGAGGTGCTGGCCCGGGCCGGGGAGGCGGGTGCTCAACCACACGGTGGGGTGCCACACCGCCCGGCGGACGAGCACGGCGGCCACCCCTTCGGCGTCCGGGTGCAGCACGGTGACCGCGGCGTCGCAGGCGACCAGCACGGTCAGGATGATTCCGAAGATCGAGATGACGGCCATACCCGCCCTGCTACCCGTCCCGGGCCCCGGAAAGCGTGCGGACGGCAGCGGCGGGTGCCGGGGCGGGCGCCGGGAGCGGTTCGCTAGGGCAGGGTGAGCACCACCGGACCGTCCTCGGTGACGGCGACCGTGTGCTCGCAGTGGGCGGCCCTGGTTCCGTCGTCGCTGAGGACCGTCCACCCGTCGTCGCCGTGGGCGTAGCCGTCGGAGCCGCCGCGCACGAGCTGGGGTTCGATGGCGATGACCAGACCGGGGCGGAGCCCGAACCCTCTTCCGGGGCGGCCGTCGTTGGGCACGTCGGGGGCCTCGTGCATGGTGCGGCCGATGCCGTGCCCGCAGTGGTCGGCGGTGAGCCCGTACCCGGCGGCGCGGGCCCCGGTGGCGATGGCGTGCCCGATGTCACCCACACGGTTCTCCGGGCGGGCGGCCTCCACACCCCGGGCCAGGGCAGCCTCGGTGTCGGCGATCAGGGCGAGGTCGGCCGGGTCGGCCGTGCCCACCACGAAGCTGATCGCGGCGTCGCCGGACCAGCCGCGCAGTCGTGCGCCGCAGTCGACGCTGACCAGGTCGCCGTCGGCCAGGACCCGTTCCCCCGGGACCCCGTGCACGATCTCGTCGTTGACGCTGATGCAGGTCACGCCGGGGAAGGGCACCGGCGCCCAGGCAGGGTGGTAGCCCAGGAAGAGGGGTTCGGCGCCCGCCTCGGCGATGGTCCCGGCCGCGGCACGGTCCAGCTCGGCGGTGGTCCGACCGGGTTCGGCGGCCTCGCGGGCCGCGGCGAGCGCGTGTGCGACGACGCGACCGGCCTCACGCATGAGGGCGATCTCGGCGGGGGTCTTGATCTCGACCATGGGAACTCTTTCGGAGACGGGGGTCCAATAACTATACCGGTATTACTATACGCTCTTTGGGAGTGCGGGATACACTCGCCGCATGGTTCGTGAACCGCTGACCGAAGAGCAGATCGAACGCGGCCGCGCCCTCGGCGCGCTCCTGCGCCAGGCCCGAGCCGACCGCACGATGGCGGACGTCGCCCGCTCCTCCGGGATCTCCGTGGAGACCCTGCGCAAGATCGAGGGCGGCCGCATCCCCACCCCGGCCTTCTTCACCGTCGCGGCCGTCGCCGCCACCCTGGGCCTGTCCCTGGACGCCCTCCTGGCCCGGGTCGGCTCCGCGACCGAACCCGCCGCCCTCGGACCCGCCCCCCTGCACCCGCACGGCATCGCCGTCTGAGCACGGGCCGGGTGCCGGAGAACACGCCACCGACCGGCACCCGGGAACCCGCTCCGAGGACCGACATCCTGGCAACGCCTAGGTTGGGACTCACACCCGCGGCCCGGGCGTGTTCACAGCCGCCCGCCCGCGCGGGGTGGTAACCACGTGAAGGTCGCGTCAACGACGACCACAGGGGGAAATCATGAGCGAACAGGCACCGCTGAAGCTGGACGAGGCCGAACTACGCGGACTGCTCGACGGCCGATGGGCCAACGTGCGCGAACGCGCCCGCGACGTCATCCGGGGCGAGGAGTTCGCCCCGGTGTACGGCCTGTCCGTGGAGGAGCACCGCGCCCGTACCCTCAAGCAGCTCATGGCGCTGAACGGGACCGGCATGCCCGCGTACGGCTTTCCCGGGTCGGTGGGCGGCGCGGACGACGTCGGCGCCTCGGTGGTGGCCTTCGAGATGCTCGTCGCGGACATGTCGCTCATGGTCAAGATGGGTGTGCAGTTCGGGCTGTTCGGCGGCGCCGTCAAGGCCCTGGGCACCGACGAGCACCACCAGCGCTACCTCCCGGACATCATGAGCGTGGAACTGCCCGGCTGCTTCGCGATGACCGAGACCGGCCACGGGTCGGACGTGCAGAGCCTGGGCACCACCGCCACCTACGACCCGGACACCGAGGAGTTCGTGGTCCGCACCCCCAACGAGCACGCGCGCAAGGACTACATCGGCAACGCCGCCCGCGACGGCCGCATGGCGGTGGTCTTCGCCCAACTGCGCACGCCCGACGGCGACGGCGGACTCGTCGAGCACGGCGTGCACGCGCTGATGGTGCCCATCCGGGACGGGGAGGGCAGGCCGATGCCCGGGGTGACCGTCGAGGACTGCGGCCACAAGGCCGGGCTCAACGGGGTCGACAACGGCCGCCTGTGGTTCGACGACGTGCGGGTGCCCCGCACCGACCTGCTCAACCGGTACGGCGACGTGGCCGCGGACGGGACCTACTCCAGCCCCATCGAGAACCCCAACCGGCGCTTCTTCACCATGCTGGGCACCCTCATCCGCGGCCGCATCAGCGTGGCCGGGGGCGCGGGCAGCGCCACCAAGGCCGCACTGGCCATCGCGGTCCGCTACGCCGACACCCGCCGCCAGTTCACCCGTCCGGCCACCGACTCCCAGCCCGAGCAGGAGGTGCGGATCCTGGACTACCTCGCCCACCAGCGCAAGCTCCTGCCCGCGCTGGCCCGCACCTACGGGCTGCACTTCGCCCAGGAGGAGCTGGTCACCCGCCTGCACGAGCTGTCCCGCTCCGAGGAGCGCGACGAGCACGCCCAGCGCGAACTGGAGTCGCGCGCCGCCGGGCTCAAGGCTGTCGCGACCTGGCACGCCACCGAGACCATCCAGACCTGCCGCGAGGCCTGCGGCGGCGCGGGCTACCTCTCGGAGAACCGGATCCCGCAGCTCAAGGCCGACTCGGACATCTTCACCACGTTCGAGGGTGACAACACCGTCCTGTTGCAGCAGCTCACCAAGGGTCTGCTCACCAACTTCAAGGACTCCTTCGGCGACCTGGACCAACTGGGCCTGGCCAAGTTCATGGCGGGCAAGGTGTTCGAGACCGTCATCGAGCGCACCGCCGCGATCCCGCTCATCGACCGGCTGATCGACGCCTCCCCCGGCCGGGGCGAGGAGGCCAGCCTGTACAACCGCGGCTGGCAGCTGGAGCTGCTGGAGGACCGGGAGAAGCACATCATCGA
This sequence comes from Nocardiopsis terrae, assembly GCF_014651695.1. Taxonomy (GTDB): domain Bacteria; phylum Actinomycetota; class Actinomycetes; order Streptosporangiales; family Streptosporangiaceae; genus Nocardiopsis; species Nocardiopsis terrae. Next base: position 417,768 of record NZ_BMXJ01000006.1, on the reverse strand, counting down.
GGGCCTGGCGGGGCGCCTGCGCCGTTCCAGGAAGGACGGCAGCGACGCCTTCGACGTGTTCAACCAGGCCCAGGACCACGTGCTCGCGGCGGGCCGCGCGCACATGGACCGGGTGGTGCTGGAGGCCTTCGTCGCGGGCATCGACCGTTGCGGGGACAAGCCGACGGCCAAACTGCTCAACCGCCTGTGCGACCTGTACGTGCTGTCGGTGATCGAGGAGGACCGGGCCTGGTTCCTGGAGCACGAGCGGCTCTCCACCGCCCGGGCCAAGGCGGTCACCCAGGCGGTGAACGACCTCTGTCAGGGACTGCGCCCGTACGCGGTCCAGCTGGTCGAGGCCTTCGGCCTGCGCGACGAGTGGCTGGCCGCGCCCATCGCCCTGGGAGCCGAGCAGCAGCGCCAGGGGGAGTGACCCCGGCGGGCACCCCTCCGGGTGACCGCTTCCGGTCCGGCCGGGGCCCGCCACGGGCCCCGGCCGGACCGGGCACGCACCCGTTTCCCCCTCTTCCCCCGGGACCGGGGCTCCGCCTAACATGAGTCACCTTCATGTTAGGTAGGTCACCCCGTGCGCACACCCCCGGCGCCACCGCCCCCGGGCCCCCTCCCCACCGCCCTGGCCGAACCCACCCGTAATGTCCGCTCCCTGTGGGTGGCCGGGATCAGCCTGGCCAACCTGGGTATGTGGATGGCCTTCTTCGGCCCCCTCCAGGTCCTGCTCCCCGAACAGGTCGGCCGAGCCGCCCCAGCGGACAAGGAGACGGTCCTGGCCTGGGTCACCGGGATCGGCGCGGCCATGGCCATGGTCGCCACCCCGCTGGCCGGGGCGCTCTCGGACCGCACCACCGGGCCGCTGGGACGCCGCAGACCCTGGGTCCTGGCCGGGGCGGTGCTCGGCGGTGCCGGGCTGGTGGTCCTCGGCACCCAGGAGAGCGTCGCCGGGATCCTGTTGGGCTGGTCGTTCGTACAGACCTCGCTGTCCTGTCTGAACGCGACCCTGCTCGCCGCCGTCCCCGACCACGTGCCGCGGAGCCAGCGCGGAGCGGTCTCGGGCTGGGTCGGCATCCCGCAGTCGGCCGGGGTCGTGGCGGCGGTCGTGCTGGTCACCGTCGTCGTCACCGAGATCTCACCGGGCTACACCCTGATCGGCGTCCTCACCGTCGCCTGTGTGCTGCCCTTCGCCCTGCTCTCCCCCGACCCGCCGCTGCCCCGCGGGGCCCGGCCGCCCTGGCGCGACTTCGCCCGGGGGCTGTGGGTCTCGCCCCGCCGCCACCCGGACTTCGCCTGGGCCTTCCTCACCCGGTTCCTCATCGGCACCGGGAACGCGATGTTCATCCTGTACCTGCTGTACTTCCTGCGCGACGAGGTGGGCTACGAGGACCTCTTTCCGGGCTCCTCGGCGACGGACGGGCTGCTCACCCTGATCCTGGTGTACACGGCGGCGGTCGTGGCCACCACCGTGGTGGCGGGCGTGGTCTCGGACCGGCTCGGGAAACGGCGCGGCATGGTCTCCTTCGCCGGGGTGGTGATGGGCCTGCCCGCGTTCATGGTGGCCCTCTCCCCCACCTGGACATCGGTGCTGGTCTGCGCGGTGGTGCTGGGGGTGGGGTTCGGTGTCTTCCTGTCCGTGGACAACGCCCTGGTCACCGAGGTGCTGCCGACCGCCGAGGGGCGCGCCAAGGACCTGGGGATCGTCAACATCGCCAGTTCGGGCCCGCAGGTGATCGCCCCCGCCCTGGCCGGCCCCATCGTGGTCCACCTGGGCGGCTACCCGGTGCTGTACACGGCCTGCGGGGTGATCTCGCTGCTCGGCGCTGCGGTGGTCTGGCGGATCAGGGGCGTGGCCTGAGACCGGATCCGTGCTTACCCGTGTGGCCTCCGGCGCCCCGCGCCTACCCGGGGCGAACATGGCGGGCATGGATGCTCGGGAGTGGTGGGACCGGTTGGTCGGCGAGCTGACCGAGGGCACGGAGGTGACCGTCTACCCGGGAGGTGCCGGTCCGCCGGTCACCTACCGGGCCACCAGCCGGGCGGAGGTCCTGCCGGGCGAGCGCGCCATCCGGATCAGCTGCTTCATGGGCCGGGAACTGGAGCAGCCGATGACCCTGCACCTGGATCCGGCCGCTCTGGCCGCACGGCTGCGGGAGCTGACCGAGGGGGCGGTGGAGGCGTTCGGGACCCGGCGGCGCGGCGGCCTGGAGGAGGCCTACGCGCTGCTCATGCTCCACCTGGAGGAGACCGTCGGGACCGCCAGGCCCGGGGAGACCCACCTGGTCCCGAGCCGCGGCGGTTTCGACTCCCTGCGCGAACCCCCTCCGTGAGACCCGTCGGCCGCACGGTCCCGCGGTCAGGGCCCCGGTCAGTCGGTGACCGGGTCCAGGGTTCCGCTGTCGGTGCGGGTGTGGCCGGGGGCCTCCTCGCCGCGCTGGCGGGCCGGTTCCCACCACCACCAGTGCGTTTCGGGCACCCAGGCGGGCACCGCCTCGACGGTGGCCGGGCTGGCGTCGCCGGCCACGGCCTCCATGGCGTCGTCGATGCGCGGGATGGCGTCCAGGTCCACCGGGCGCAGGAAGTCCCGCAGGGGGACGAACTCGTCACCGAGGACCTGGAGCATGGAGCGCCGCCAGCAGGCGGGGCGGTAGCCCTCGTGCCGACCGTTCTCGGCCGCGGTCTGGCTGCGCACCACGTACAGGCTGAGCCGGTCGGGGTTGTTGCCGCTCACCAGCAGTCCGGCGAGGGTCGCGTTGAAGTTCTGCCCCGCGGGGGAGCTCCGCTCGGCCCGCGTGGTCGCCCGGTAGAGGTCGAAGAGCCGCGCGAAGGCGGTGTCCATGAGGGCGTCGCGGTCCCTGCCCCGCTCGGAGCTCTCCGCGAACGCGTCCAACGCCCGTTGGGCCAGGCCGGGGATGTCCCTGCCCGAATCCGCACTCACCGACACACCGCCTTGTCCGACCCTCTCGACCCGCCCGAAGGCCTGTCGCACGAAAACTGTTGTGGAACAACCGCTGCGGTCGGGACTTTGCCCAACCTTTTCGATCATAAGCGCCCGCCGCGCGAATGCGGTAGGCGACCCGGGTTCCGGTGCCCCGCAGGCGCGGACGGACCGGCCCGCGAACGCCCGGGGCGGTGGTTCAGCCGACGGCTCCCAGCGCCTGGTCGAGCATACGGGCCCACTGGCGGACGATGCGGCGCCTGCGGGCCCGGTCGTCGGTGAGGAGGTTGGCCAGGCCCAGCCCCCGGGCCAGGTCGAGGGTGGCCTGGACGGCCTCGCGGGTGCCGGGGACCGTCTCGTCGGCGCCCAGCAGTTCCACCACCGCACGGTGCACCTGGCGGCCCACCTGTTCCTCCAACGGGATGACCCTCTCGCGCAGGACCGGGTCACTCGCGGCCCCGGCCCACAACTGGAGCGCGGCGTTGAAGCCGGTCCCGCTGAAGGCGTCCACCACCATCTGCACCACGGCCTCGGTGCGGTCGGGCCCCTCGGGGACCGCCTCGGCACGGCGGCGCAGGTCGGCGCCGCGGTTGTCCACCATGTGCCGCAGCGCCGCCAGCAGCAGGTCCTCACGGGTCGGGAAGTGGTGTTGCGCGGCGCCCCGGGACACCCCGGCGCGCTCGGCGACCGCGCCCACCGTGGCCCCCGCCGCCCCGCGTTCGGACAGGCACCCCACCGCCGCGTCCAGCAGCCGGGCCCGGGTGGCCCGGCTGCGTTCCTGTCTCGGCTCCCGGTCGGATGCCGTGTCCACTGCGCGCCTCTTCTCCGCTGTGGTCTGCCCGTGGTCAGTACGACTTGGGCAGGCCGAGGGACTGCTGTGCCACGTAGTTGAGGACCATCTCCCGGCTCACCGGGGCGATCCGGGCCAGGCGGGAGGCGGCGATCGCCGCTCCCAGTCCGTACTCGCTGGCCAGACCGTTGCCGCCGAGGGTCTGCACGGCCTGGTCGACCGACCGCACACACGCCTCCGCGGCGGCGTACTTGGCCATGTTGGCCGCCTCGCCCGCGCCCGCGTCGTCGCCGGAATCGTAGCGGAGCGCGGCGTACTGGGTCATCAGGCGGGCCTGCTCCATCTCGATCTTCACCTGGGCCAACGGGTGTGCCAGCCCCTGGTGGGTACCGATGGGCCGGTCCCGCCACACCGTGCGCTCCCTGGCGTAGGCGACCGCCTTGTCCAGGGCGTGCCGGGCGCTGCCGGTGGCCAGGGACGCGGCCATGATGCGTTCGGGGTTGAGTCCGGCGAAGAGCTGGAGGAGGCCGGCGTCGGGGTCGCCGACCAGGGCGTCGCCGGGCAGGCGGACGTCGTCCATGAACAGCTGGAACTGGTGGTCCGGGCTGACGATGTCCATCTCGATCCGGCGGGCCTCGAACCCGGGGGTGTCGGTGGGGACCGCGAACAGGGCGGCGGACAGGCGCCCGGTGTCCTCGTCCTCGATGCGGCCGACCACGAGGACGGCGTCGGCGACGTCCACCCCGGAGATGAAGGTCTTGCGTCCATTGAGCACCCAGCCGCCACCGTCCCGGCGGGCGGTGGTGGTGATGCGGTGGGCGTTGGAGCCGGCGTCGGGCTCGGTGATGGCGAAGGCCATGACGGACTCGCCGGCGGCCAGGCCCGGCAGCCAGCGCCGACGCTGCTCGGGGGTGCCGAAGCGGGCCAGGACGGTGCCGCAGATGGCCGGGGAGACCACCATCATCAGGGTGGGACACCCGGCGGCGCTGAGCTCCTCCAGGACGGCGGCCAGGTCCGCGATGCCGCCGCCACCGCCGCCGTACTCCTCGGGGAGGTTGACGCCCAGGTAGCCGAGCCCGCCCGCCTCACGCCACAGTTCGGTGAGGTAGGCGTCCTCCCTGGCCTTGGCCCTGTAGTACTCCGAACCGTACTTGGCGGCGAGGTCCGCCACCGCGGCCCGGAGCTCCACGCGCTCGGGGGGTTCGTTGAAGGTCATGGCACCGGTCACTGTTCGAGCCCTTCGTCGTGGGGGGCGGCCTCCGCGTGGTGGCCGTCGGAGCCGCTGTCGGCGGCGGGTGCGGGGCCGCTGTCGGGGTCGGTGTAGTCGAGTACGGCCAGGGGAGCCCCGGCGGGGACCCGCTCCCCCGCGGCGACCGGGAGTTCCCGGACGGTCCCGGCGGCGGGGGCGGTGATGCGGTGCTCCATCTTCATGGCTTCCATCCGCAGCAGGGTCTGCCCCTCCCGGACCTCCTCCCCCGCGGCGACGTCCACGGCGGTGACCGTGCCCGGCATGGGCGCGGGCAGCGCACCCGGGTCGACGGTCGCCTCGGGTTCGGGGAGCGGGTCGATCACCCTCAGGGCGACCGGTCCGAGTGCGGACTCGACGAACACCTCCGGCCCGTCGGCCCCCTGCGGTCCCCGGCGGTCCGGGGCGGTCCGGTACACGTCGAAGGCCCGGCGCAGCCCGTCCACCTCCAGGACCGCCCGGTCGGGGGTGGCGGACAGCACCCGGACGCCCTCCTGCTCGGGCAGGTGTGCGCCGCGCACCGACCGGAAGGCGGTGGTGATCTCGCGCCCGTCGGGGGTGGTGTGGCGCCGCAGGTGGGGGGCCGAGGGCAGGTTGCGCCAGCCCGCGGGGATCCCGGCCGGGAGGGCGCCGCCGCCCCGGGAGGCCTCGAACGAGGCCAGGGAGGCGGCGAGCGCCGCCAACCGTTCGGTGGCACCGTCGGCGAGGGGCCGGGCCAGTTCGGTGAGGCGGTCGCCGGTCAGGAAGCCGGTGTGCAGCCCTTCGGGACGGTGGTGCGCCCGGGCGAAGTCGGGGTGGCGCAGGGCCCGCACGAGCAGGTCGCGGTTGGTGCCCACGCCGTGCAGTCGGGCCCCGGCCAGGGCCGCGGACAGGCGCCGCAGGGCGTCGCGGCGGTCACGGCCGTAGGCGATGACCTTGGCGAGCATGGGGTCGAAGTCGGTTCCGACGGTGTCACCCGTCCGCACACCGTGGTCCAGGCGCACCCCGGGCCCGGTCAGAGGGGTGAAGCTGGCGGTGGCCGCGGGCACGTCGAAGGTGTGCAGCAGCCCGGTCCGGGGCCGCCAGTCCTCGCGCGGGTCCTCGGCGTACAGGCGGGCCTCGACGGCGTGGCCGCGCGGCGCGGGCGGGCCGCCGGCGGGCAGGGGCTCGCCCTCGGCGATGCGTAGCTGCCACTCCACCAGGTCCAGGCCGGTGACGCACTCGGTGACGGGGTGTTCGACCTGGAGGCGGGTGTTCATCTCCAGGAAGACGGGCTCGCCCAGGCCGTCCCCGGTGACGGGGACGAGGAACTCGGCGGTCCCGGCACCGGTGTAGCCGATGGCCGAGGCCAGGTCGCGGGCGGCGCGGTGCAGCCGCTGCCGGATCCGTTCCGGCAGCCCGGGCGCTGGTGCCTCCTCCAGAACCTTCTGGTGGCGGCGCTGCGCCGAGCAGTCGCGTTCGCCCAGCGCCCAGACGGTCCCGTGGCGGTCGGCGAGGACCTGGACCTCCACGTGGCGGCCGCGTTCCACGTAGGGCTCGCAGAACACCGAGGGGTCTCCGAAGGCGGAGGCGGCCTCGGTACGGGCGGCCTCGGCCCCGGCGGCGAGCCCGGCGAGGTCGCGGATAACGCGCATGCCGCGCCCCCCGCCACCGGAGACCGCCTTGACCAGCACGGGGAGGTGTTCGGCCCGGACGTCGGCGGGGTCGAGGGCGTCGGCGACGGGCACCCCGGCGTCGCGGGCGACCTTCTTCGCGAGGGTCTTGGAGCCCATCTGCTCGACCGCCTCGGCGGAGGGCCCCACCCAGGTCAGTCCGGCGCCGGTGACGGCGCGGGCGAAGGCGGCGTTCTCCGACAGGAAGCCGTATCCGGGGTGGACGGCGTCGGCACCGGACGCCCGTGCGGCGGCCACGAGGGCGTGCGGGTCGAGGTAGGCGTCCACGGGGCCGCGCCCCTCGGGGACGGCCAGGCGCAGGGCGGTGTCGGCCTCGCGCACGTGCGCGGCGTCCTCCTCGCCGGGCGCGTGGACGGCGACGGTGGCCACGCCCAGGGTCCGGCAGGTGCGGATGATCCGGCGGGCGATCTCGCCGCGGTTGGCGACCAGCAGTGTGGTGACGGGGCCGGCGGGGGCGGCGGGGGGTGTGTGGGTCATGGTCCTCCCCTTCTCACATTCGGAAGACGCCGAAGCGGTCGGTGCCGCGTACGGGTGCGTTGCTGGCGAAGGACAGGCACAGCCCGAGGACGGTGCGGGTGTCGCGGGGGTCGATGACACCGTCGTCGTAGACCCTGCCGGACAGGAACATCGGAAGGGACTCGGCCTCGATCTGGTTCTCGACCAGTTCGCGCATGGCGGCGTCCTGGTCGTCGTCGTAGGGCTGGCCCTTCTTGGCGGCCGAGGCTCGCGAGACGATCGAGATGACCTCGGCGAGCTGCTTGGGGCCCATGACGGCGGAGCGGGCGCTGGGCCAGGAGAAGAGGAACCGGGGGTCGTAGGCGCGGCCGCACATGCCGTAGTGCCCGGCCCCGTAGGAGGCGCCGATGAGCACGGAGAAGTGCGGGACGGTGCTGTTGGAGACGGCGTTGATCATCATCGAGCCGTGTTTGATGATGCCGCCCTGCTCGTACTCGGCGCCGACCATGTAGCCGGTGGTGTTGTGCAGGAAGACCAGCGGGGTGTGCGAGCGGTTGGCGAGCTGGATGAACTGGGCGGCCTTCTGCGCTTCGGCGCTGAACAGCACCCCGTGGTCGTTGGCGAGGACGCCGACGGGGTACCCGTGCAGGGTGGCCCAGCCGGTGACCAGGCCGGGCCCGTAGGAGGGCTTGAACTCGTCGAACTCCGAGCCGTCCACCACGCGCGCGATGACCTCGCGCGGATCCACCGGGACCTTGAGGTCGGGCGGCATGATCCCGAGGAGCTCCTCGGCGGGCAGGAGGGGTTCGCGGACCGCGGCGGCCGGGGACGGCCCGGCCTTGGTGTGGTTGAGCCGGGCGACGATGCGGCGGCCGATGCGGATGGCGTCGTGCTCGTCCTCGGCGAGGTGGTCGGCGAGACCGGAGACCTCGGCGTGCATCCGTGCGCCGCCCAGGGACTCGTCGTCGCTCTCCTCCCCGGTGGCCGCCTTGACCAGCGGCGGGCCGCCGAGGAAGACCTTGGAGCGGTCCCGGACCATCACCACGTGGTCGCTCATCCCTGGGACGTAGGCGCCGCCGGCGGTGGAGTTGCCGAAGACCAGGGCGATGGTGGGGATCCCGGCGGCCGACAGCTGGGTGAGGTGGCGGAAGGTGCCCCCGCCGGGGATGAAGATCTCCTTCTGGGTGGGCAGGTCGGCGCCGCCCGACTCCACCAGGCTGATCATCGGCATCCGGTTGCGTTCGGCGATCTCGCCGGCGCGCTGGGACTTCTTCAGCGACCAGGGGTTGCTGGACCCGCCGCGCACGGTGGGGTCGTTGGCGACGACCACGCACTCCACGCCCGAGACCACCCCCACGCCGGTGACGACGCTCGCGCCCACGTGGAAGTCGCTGCCCCAGGCGGCCAAGGGGGAGAGTTCGAGGAAGGGGCTGCCCTCGTCCAGCAGGAGCTCGATGCGCTCCCTGGCCAGCAGCCCGCCCCGGGAGCGGTGCCGTTCGACGTAGCGCTCCCCTCCCCCGGCGAGGGCCTTGGCGTGTTCGGTGTCCAGCTCGGCCAGCTTGGCGAGCATGGTGTCCCGGGCCTCGGCGTAGGCCGGGCCCCGGGTGTCGAGTCTGGAGGTCAGGACGCTCACGGTGACTCCTCGCTCTGCGGGTTCGGGGGTTCGGCCGGGTCGGAGGGGGTCTGGGACGGGGCCGCCCGGGTCGGCGCGGGGCGCTCCGCCAGCAGGGACTCGGGGATCGGGACGCGGCGGGCCCGCAGCCACTCGCCGAGCCCCTTGGCCTGGGGGTCCTGGCCCTCCCTGCGGGCGGTGCCGGGGGCGAGGATCCCTTCGATCCAGAAGTTGGCGGCGCGCAGGCGGGGCAGCAGGTGGCGGGTGACCTTGAGGTCGGCGGTCTCCGGGAGGATTTCGCGCAGCGCCTCGACGGTGAGGGTGTGTGCCAGCCATCGCCAGGCCTCGTCCGAGGTCGCCCACACGCCCACGTTGGCGTCGGCGCCCTTGTCGCCGCTGCGCGCGCCCAGGACCAGGCCCAGGGGGGCGAGCCGGGTGGGGCCGGCTGGCGGCGGCTCGGGCAGCGGGGGTTCGGGGATCTCCGTGAGCTCCCTGGTGTGCTCGGAGTGGGCGACGTTCTCGCGGACGCCCTCGGGGGTGATCACGGTGTGCCCGACCTCTGCCGCGGGCACGAGGGCGTGGGTGACGGCGACCCCGTCGGGGCGGGCGTCGCGCGGCGGTGAGGTGAGGTGGAATCCGGCGTAGCTGCCCAGGGCCAGCTCCACGGCGGCGGCTCCGAAGCGGCGGCCGATTGCGGCGGGGTCGTGGTCGCGGGCGACCACGCGCAGCCTGGCGGTGGCCTCGTCCTGGGTGTCGCCGTGCGGGTCGCGGGCCGGGACGAACTCGAAGCCCAGCTCCGCGGGCGGGCTGCCGGCCAGGGCCGCGCGCATCTGGCGTTCGGCCAGTTCCGCCTTGGCCCGGGCGTCCAGCCCGGTGATGAGGAACTCGACGTCGTTGCGAAAGCCCGAGATCCCGGTCAGGCCGACCTTGAGGTCCGGCGGCGGCGCCTCGCCGACCACCCCGCTGATCCGCACCCGGTCGTCGGCCTCCTGGGTGAGCCGGACGGTGTCCAGCCGGGTGGTGACGTCGGGGCCGGGGTAGCGGGCGCCCGCGACCTCGTAGACGAGCTGGGCGGTGACGGTGCCGACGGTGACCGCGCCCTGGGTCCGGGCGTGCTTGGTGATGACCGAGGAGCCGTCCGCGCCGATCTCGGCGATCGGGAAGCCCGGGTGGTCCAGGTCCCGTCCGGCGAGTTCGCGCGTCAGCGCGTAGTTGCCGCCGGTGGCCTGGGTTCCGCACTCGATGACGTGTCCGGCGACGGTCGCCCCGGCGAGGGCGTCGAGGTCGTCGCGGGTCCAGCCGAAGTGGGAGACGGCCGGGCCGACCGCGAGGGAGGCGTCGGTGACGCGGCCGGTGACGACGATGTCGGCCCCGGCGTCCAGGCAGCGGGCGATGCCGAAGGCGCCCAGGTAGGCGTTGGCGGTCAGGGGGCCGCCGAGGTTGAGCTCCTCCGCGCGGTCGAGCAGGTCGTCTCCGGTGACGCAGGCGATGCGTGGTTCGAAGCCGAGGCCCTCGGCGAGCTCGGTGAGTTCGTCGGCCAGGCCGCGGGGGTTGAGGCCGCCGGCGTTGGTGACCACGCGGACGCGGCGTTCCATGATGATCGCCAGGCACTCGCGCATCTGTCGCAGGAAGGTTCTGGCGTAGCCCCGGCCGGGGTCGGCCAGCTGGTCGCGGCCGAGGATGGCCATGGTGAGTTCGGCCAGGTAGTCGCCGGTGAGGACGTCCACGGCGCCTTCGGTGAGCATCTCGTGGACGGCTCCGAGGCGGTCACCGTAGAAACCGGAGGCGTTCCCGACACGCAGGGAGGGGGCTGGTGTAGCGGTCATGGCAAAGAGAGTGACACCGGACACAGAAAAAAACAAGCACTCATGATTGTTTTTACCCCGTTGGGCATCCTTGGGCGATATGGCCGGAAGTGGCCGCGCCCAACCCGTTACGGAGCCCCCGCGTCGGGAGAACCGGGCGGTATTTTGGCGCGGGTGAGTACCTCCTCAGAAGACACTCCCTCCACCACCGTCCCCTCCGATGCCGACGGCGCCCCGGAGAGCCCCGGCTCAGAGAGCCCCGACGCCTCCGCCGCTGGCGAGGCCTTCCTCTCCGGGCGGAGCGCCCAGCCCCGGAGCGGCCTGTTCGGCCCCGAGACCTTCAGCGTCACCGGGCTCCTCTTCCTGGCCACGACGCTGCTCTCCACCCAGCTGGTCAGGATCTTCAACCAACAGACCCTGACCGGGGCCGAGGGCTCCCTCACCTACGAGGTGCAGGGTGAGCTGACCGGCGCCGGGCTGTTCTCCGCGCTGGCCGTGGTCTGTGCCGCCGTGGCCCTGGTCCGCGCCGACCCCGGCACCCGCGCCTGGGCCCGGCACCTGGCCGCGGCGACCGTACTGGTGGGCGTGGTGCTGGTGGTCCTGACCGTGCTGTCGTACGTGTTGCTCACCGGCGCCTGACCATCAGCGCCCCGTGACGGATTCGAGGCGCTTTCAAGGTCTGATCAGGCGATTCTTAGGCCCCTCTTATACAGACCCCCGGGTACGTTGGCCGCGTGAGTACCGAACCGGAAGACAACGCCAGGGCCGAGAACACCGACAGACCGACGGAGGGCGCTCCCCAACCGAAGTTCGAACCGGGGGTCGCCGAGGCGTCCGCCGAAACCGGGGCCCCGGGAACCACCGAGGCCCCGGAGACCGAGGAGAACCAGTACGGGACCGCCCCCGAAGCGGAGTTCGGGGCCGTTCCGGCCGAGCCCCGGACCGGAGGCGCCTTCTCCACCGAGACCCTGAGCATCGTCAGCGTGGTACTGCTCGCCGTGACCATCCTGACCGGGCAACTGTTGGAGATCCTCACCAGCATGCTCCTGGTCGGCGACCAGACCGTGGACCCCGCTCAGATCAGGCAGATCGAGATGCAGGTCTGGATGGGCGGCGCGGTGGCCCTGCTCACCGTGCTCACCTCGACCCTGGCGCTCGCCCTGCACAACTGGGGGACCCGGCCCTGGGCGAAGTGGACCGCCACCGCGACGACCATCGTGGGCTTGCTGTTCGTGATCGTCGCCGCGGCGGCCTTCCTGCTGATGCCCGAGGCGTCCCCGCAGCAGATGATGCCGCCCGTGATGGACTAGTTCCGCGGCCTTCGGGCACACGCGGGAGGGGCTGGCGACCAGTGTGTCGGCCGGCCCCTCCGCATCTACGCGCCCCCGCGCTCGCGCCTCGGACCCCTGGCTCCGCCGGAGCCAGGCGGACTGCGCGGGCGGCCCGCCCGGACCACGGCGGGATCAGCTGATCCGGTCGATGACCAGCGGTCGCGTCCTCCACTCGGCCGCGTCACCGATGTCGAAGGCCCCCTCCAGGGCCTGGGCGGCGCGGTCGAAGCGCTCGGGCTCGTCGGCGTGTAGCGTGAACAGCGGTTCCCCGGCCTGGACCTCCTCACCCGGTTTGGCGTGCAGGGTCACACCCGCCCCGAAGGACACCGCGTCCTCCTTGCGGGCCCGGCCCGCGCCCAGCCGCCAGGCGGCCAGCCCCACCTGGTAGGCGTCCAGCCGGGTGAGGACACCGCTGGACGGGGAGAGCACCACCCGGCGCTCGGCCGCCTCGGGCAGCGGCGCGTCCGGGTCGCCGCCCTGGGCCCGGACCAACTGCTTCCACGACTCCAGGGCGCTGCCGTCGCGCAGGGCTTGGGCCGGGTCCTTGACGCCGTTCTCGCCCGGGGTCAGACCGGCCGCCGTCAGCATCTCCCGCGCCAGCGCCACGGTGAGCTCCACGACGTCGCCGGGGCCGCCCCCGGAGAGCACCTCGACGGCCTCGGCGACCTCCAGGGCGTTGCCGACCTGACGGCCCAGGGGCGTGGCCATGTCGGTGAGCAGGGCGACCGTGCGCACCCCGTGGTCGTTGCCGATGTCCACCATGGTGCGGGCCAGCTCCCGGGCGGACCCGGCGTCCTTCATGAACGCGCCCGACCCCACCTTGACGTCCAGGACCAGGGCCCCGGTGCCCTCGGCGAGCTTCTTGCTCATGATGGACGCGGAGATGAGCGGGATGGACTCCACGGTGCCGGTGACGTCGCGCAGCGCGTAGAGCTTGCGGTCGGCCGGGGCCAGCCCGGTGCCGGCAGCGCAGATCACGCCGCCGGTCTCGGTGATGACCCGGCGCATCTCCTCGGTGGACAGCGACGCGCGCCAGCCGGGGATCGACTCCAGTTTGTCCAGGGTGCCGCCGGTGTGGCCGAGCCCGCGCCCGGACAGCTGCGGGACCGCCGCCCCGCAGGCGGCGACGGTGGGCGTGAGCGGCAGCGTGATCTTGTCGCCCACCCCGCCCGTGGAGTGCTTGTCGGTGGTGGGCCGGGCCAGGTCGGAGAAGTCGAGCCGGTCCCCCGACGACAGCATCGCCTCGGTCCAGCGGCCCACCTCCGCCCGGCCCATGCCGCGCAGGAAGACCGCCATCGCCAGCGCCGACATCTGCTCCTCGGCCACCTCACCACGGGTGTAGGCGCCGATCACCCAGTCGATCTGCTCCGGAGTGAGCTCTCCCCCGTCGCGCTTGGCTCGGATGACCTCGATGACGTCCATGTCGTGTTCCTCTCCGTGGCTGGAAAAACGACTCCCCGGCCGCCGTGGGTCGGCGGCCGGGGAGGCACCCGATCGTGCTTCGCCCCTCAGGCGAGGTTGTGCGGCCCGAAGGCCTGCGGCAGCACCCGCTCCATGGGGAGGATCCCCTCGGGCGTGTCCACCAGCAGGTCCGGCCCGCCGTGTTCGTACAGCAGTTGGCGGCAGCGGCCGCACGGCATCAGGGTCTCGCCCCGGCCGTCCACGCAGCTGAACGCGACCAGGCGCCCGCCGCCGGAGGCGTGCAGCGCGCTGACCAGACCGCACTCGGCGCACAGGCCCACCCCGTAGGAGGCGTTCTCCACGTTGCAGCCGCTCACGGTCCGGCCGTCGGAGACCAGCGCCGCCGCGCCCACCGGGTACTTCGAGTAGGGCGCGTACGCGTGGCCCATGGCCTCCCGGGCGGCCTCCCGCAGGGCCGCCCAGTCCACGCCGGTGTGTTCGGTCATGAGCGGCCCGCCCTCCACTGCTGGCCGATCCCGGCGGGCGGACGCAGCCGCTGCGAGGCCAGTGAGAGCACCAGCAGGGTGGCGATGTGCGGGCTGTAGGTGGCCAGCTCGCGCGGCAGCGAGTCGGTACCGAAGTACCAGAACAGCAGCAGCGAGGCCACTCCGACGGCCAGGGCCGCCATCGCCGTGGCGCGTTTCCTGGTCTTCCACATCGCCGCGGACGCCGCCGCGATACCCAGCAGGGTCAGTACGACGTACGCGGTGTTCAGGGCCGCGCCGGCGAGGAGGAAGGAACTCGTCCAGTAGGCCAGCGCACCGGCCGCCAGCAGCCCGACCGCGACCACGGCCAGCGGGGGTGTCTGCGCGTCCCGGGTGCTCCACAGGGCCAGGAGCAGGCCGGCCAGCAGCAGGAGCGCCGCCGCCGGGTAGAGCAGTCCGGAGTGGGCGGCCAGCGGGCCGGCCGCGGTGAACGCGTAGAGCAGCGCACCGAGCACGGTCGCCGCGGAACCGATCCGACCGAGCAGGGCCGCGCGCGAACGCCACAGCGTCCAGGCCAGCAGCGCTGCCACGAACAGCAGGAGCAGCGCGTGGATGGCCTCGCCGCCGCCGCGCAGCTGGAGGGCGTCGGTGTAGCCGAACAGTCCGGCGCCCATCGCCAGGCCGCCGGGACGCCAGTTACCGAAGATCATCGCGGCCAGACCGATGTAGCCGCGGCCGCCGGTCTGCCCCTCCTGGTAGATGTTCGAGGCCACCATGGCCAGGAACGCGCCGCCCATACCGGCCAGACCGCCGGAGACGACGACCGCCACGTACTTGAGGCGGTACACCGCCACACCCAGCGACTCGGCGGCGTCGGGGTTCTCACCGACCGAGCGCAGGCGCAGGCCGAAGGTCGTCCGCCACAGCACCAGGTAGGTCAGCGGGATCATCAGGAGGGCGACGAGGGTGAGCGCCGACATGCGGGTGGTCAGACCGATCACCAGCGAGGCCAGGTCGCTGACCAGGAAGGTTCCGGCGGCCTCCACCGGCCGCAGCAGCTCCGGCAGGACCGGCAGGTTCAGTGTCGGGAATTCGGGTGTGGTCGGCGACTGGGCGGCACCCGCGCCGGGCACGTCCGAGTACACCAGGATCGACAGGTAGCGCATCGCGCCGAGCATGAGGATGTTGATCGCCACACCGGACACGATGTGGTCCACCGCGAAGGTCACCGTGGCGACCGCGTGCAGCAGGCCGCCGGCCATCCCGGCGAGGACGCCCGCGAGCAGGCCCATCCACGGGTTGTCGGTGCTCCAGGCGAAGTAGGCACCGAACCAGGTGCCCAGGATCATCATGCCTTCCAGGCCGATGTTGATGATGCCCGCGCGCTCGGCCCACAGTCCGCCGAGGGCGGCCAGTCCGATGGGTACCGCGAAGGTCAGGGTGGTGCGGATGGTGCCCGAGTCGGTGAGCATGTCCTGGCCGGTGATGACGCGCAGCCCGGCCAGGGAGACGAGCACCGCGGCGAACAGGGTCAGGACACGCCACCGCGCCCACCCCCTGGGCCGCCACGGCGACTCCGCCGCTTCCTTCACGTTCAGTTCCTGGCTCACTGTGCCTCCCCGCTGGACTCGACGGCCCTGCCGAGCTGCTTGCCGATCTGCTGCTGCTGGTAGCGGCGGCCCCAGCGGTGCACGACCTCGTAGACCACGACGACCGTGAGGACGATGGTGGCCTGCGCGATGACCGCGATCTCCTGCGGGATCCCGTCGAAGGGCAGGATCCCCGCCGCCTGGTCGAGGAAGGCCCACAGCAGTGCCGCGAAGACGATGCCCACCGGGTGGTTCCGGCCCAGCAGGGCGATCGCGATACCGATGAAGCCGATACCCGCCGGGAAGTCCAGCGCGTAGTAGTGCGAGTGCCCCAGGAGCTGGGGCAGGCCCACGAGCCCCGCGACCATGCCCGAGAAGAGCATGGACAGGAAGACCATCCTCTTGACGTTCACACCGCTGGCCTCGGCCGCGGTCTGCGACTGGCCGGTGGCCCGCAGCTCGAACCCGAAGCGGGTGCGGTTGAGCATCATCCAGTAGAGGAAGCCGACAGCGACGGCCAGCAGGACCAGGCCGTAGATCTCCCGGTCGGAGCCGAGGAAGCCCGCGGGGATGCCGGGCACCCACGCCGACTCGGGCATGGGCGGCGTGCCGATGTTGTTGGTGCTGATCTCCACCGCGAGGCGGTCGGTGCTCAGCAGGTAGGCGGTGATGCCGGTGGCGATCGCGTTGAGCATGATCGTGGAGATCACCTCGGAAACGCCCCGCGCCACCTTGAGGTATCCGGCGATACCGGCCCACACACCGCCGACCGTGATGGCGGTGGCGATGATGACGACCTGGCTGACCACCGGCGGCAGCACGAGGTAGCCGCCCACGGCCGCGGCCAGCAGCGCCGCGAGCCGGTACTGGCCGTCCACACCGATGTTGAACAGCTTCATCTTGAAGCCGATCGCCACGGCCACGGCGGCCAGGTAGTAGGTGATGCTGCTGTTGATGATCTGCACCAGGCTGTCCGGCCGGGTACCGAACTCGGCCATCCGTCCGAAGGTCCGGAACGGCGCGATGCCGCTGAGGAGCAGCACGGCGGCGGTGACGCCGACCGCGAGCACACCGGCGGCCAGGACCGCGGCGAAGGACAGCGCCATCATCGCCGCCAGGCGGTGGAACAGCACGAACGCCAGAGCCGACCCGATGAGCGCGCCGAGCGCGGCAGCGACGGGTTCGATCAGCTGCAGGTCCAGGACCCAGGCGCAGACCAGACCGCCCGCGACCGCCAGGATCAGCGACATCGGAACGACCAGGACGTTGTGCAGGGGCGTGCCCTCCTCCCTGGTCCCGTCGGCGCCGATCCGGCTCTCGTCCGGGGTGAACGGCGCCAGCGCCGCCACGAGCCCGAAGGCGAGCGTGACGCCGATGATGAGCGCGGCCCACCACAGCAGGAACAGGTCCAGGGCGAAGGTCGCCGCGACGCCCAGGAGTACGGCCAGGCCGAACACGATCGGTGCCGCGATGGTGCGGCGTCCGGGGTTACTCATGCGCCGCCCTCGCTCTCGTTTCCGTTGGTGCCCTCAGCACCGCTGCCACCTTCTGTGTGCGCGTCCGCACCGCCCAACCCGGCGCCGGTCATGGCGGAGCCGAGCTGTTCGGGGGTGACGCTGTTCGGGTCGGCCTCCGTGACCAGACGGCCGCGCAGGATGACGTGGAGTGTGTCGGACATGCCGATGAGCTCGTCGAGGTCGGCGGAGACCAGCAGGACGGCCAGTCCGGCCGCGCGCGCCTCGCGCAACTGCTCCCAGATGGCCGACTGGGCGCCCACGTCCACGCCTCGGGTGGGGTGGGCGGCGACCAGGAAGTGCGGTTGCGCGCTCATCTCCCGGCCGATGATGAACTTCTGCTGGTTGCCCCCGGACAGCGCGTCGGCGATGACGTCGATGTTGGGGGTGCGCACGTCGTACTCGGTGACGATGCGCTCGGAGTCGGCGCGCGCCCCGGACCGGTTGATCCAGGGGCCGCGGACACTGGGTTCCCGGGTCTGGTGTCCCAGGATCCGGTTCTCCCACAGCGGGGAGTCCAGCAGCATGCCGTGCCGGTGCCGGTCCTCGGGGATGTAGCCGACCCCGGCCTCGCGGATGCGCAGCGTGGGCCAGTCGGTGATGTCCTGGCCCTCCAGGGCGATGCTGCCGGAGGCGGCCCGGCGCATGCCCATGATCGCCTCGATCAGCTCGGACTGGCCGTTGCCCTCGACCCCGGCGATACCGACGATCTCGCCCCTGCGGATGTCGAGGGTGACGTCGTCGACGACGGGCCGACCCTCCGACGAGAGCACGGTCACCCCGTTCAGGGACAGGATGACGTGGTCGGTGACGGTGGACTCGCGCAGCTCCGGTACGGGCAGTTCGCCGCCCACCATGAGGGTGGCCAGCTCCCGTGCGGTGGTGGTGCGCGGGTCGGCGGTGGCCACCGTGGTGCCGCGGCGGATCACGGTGATCTCGTCGGCGACGGACAGGACCTCGTCGAGCTTGTGCGAGATGAAGATGACCGTGAGGCCCTCGCGCTTGAGCTCGCGCAGGTTGTCGAAGAGCTCGTCGACCTCCTGCGGGACCAGGACGGCGGTGGGCTCGTCCAGGATGATCGTCTCGGCGCCGCGGTAGAGCACCTTGAGGATCTCCACGCGCTGGCGGTCTCCGACGCCCAGTTCCTCCATGAGGCGGTCCGGGTCGACGCCGAGCCCGTACTGGGCGGACAGCTCCTGGATACGGGCCCTGGCCCTGCGGCCGATGCCGTGCCTGCGCTCCGCGCCCAGGACCACGTTCTCCAGCACGGTGAGGTTGTCGGCGAGCATGAAGTGCTGGTGCACCATGCCGATGCCGTGCCTGATGGCGTCGGAGGGCGAGTGGAAGCGCACCTCCTCACCGCGGATACGGATATGGCCCTCGTCCGGCCGGTGCATGCCGTACAGGGTCTTCATCAGCGTGGACTTGCCCGCGCCGTTCTCGCCGACGATGGCGTGCACGGTACCGGGAGCCACGGTGATGTCGATGTCGTGGTTGGCCACGACGCCGGGAAAACGTTTGGTGATCCCGCGCAGCTCAACGGCGAAGGGCCCTGCGGCCCCTTCGCCCGATGGCGTGCTGCTCATCTTTCTCCTCGTGGAAACAGCAACGTGGCGCACGGGCCCCGAAGGGTTCGTGTCCGGACGCCATCGTCGCGGAAAACGGCAACCGGGGCGGCACCGGAAGGGGACTGCTCCCCCTGTCACCGGTGCCGCCCTGGGGCACTGTCACCGCGGGCCGTGCCCGCGGCGGGGCGAACCGTGTGGACCCGGCCGACTAGGGCTGGGTCGGAACCTCGATCTCGCCGTCGATGATCTCCTGCTTGAGTGCGTCGAGCTCCTCCTGGATCGGCTCGATGGCCTCCTCGTTGGACAGGGTGTAGTCCACACCGCCGTCGGCGAGCTCGAAGCGCTGGATGCCGGTCTGCGGGTCGCCCTCGACCACGGACTTGATCATCTCGAAGACGGCGACGTCGACCTGCTTGATGGCGGAGGTCAGCACGTACGGCTTCTGCTGCTCCTCGGCGTTCTCGTACTGGTCGCTGTCGACGCCGATGAAGGTGAACTCGTTGTCGACGGCGGACTGGAGGACACCGTTGCCGGAGGCGCCGGCGGCGTGGTAGATCACGTCGGCACCGCGGTCGTACTGGGCCTGGGCGGCCTCACGGCCCTGTGCCGGGTCGCTGAAGCCGCTCATGTCCGGCGGCTGGCTGAGGTAGTCGACCTCGACGTTGATGTCCTCGTTGACGTGCTCGACACCGGCGACGTACCCGGCCTCGAACTTGTGGATCAGCGGGGTCTCGACACCGCCGACGAAGCCGACGTGGTCCTCCTCGGTGGTCAGCGCCGCGGCGGCACCGGCCAGGAAGGAGGCCTGCTCCTCGGCGAAGACGAGGCTGGTGATGTTGTCGTGGCCCTCGACCTCGGAGTCGACGATCGCGAAGTTGGTGTCCGGGTAGTTCTCGGCGACGGCCTCCATCGGCTCCTGGTAGGCGAAGCCGACACCGATGACGACGTCGAAGCCCTCCTCGGCCATGTTGGCGAGGCGGTCCTGCTTGTCGGAGTCGGCCTCCCCGTCGGCCGGCTCGAAGTCGGCGGTCTCGACGCCGAGCTCGTCGGCGGCCTGCTGCAGGCCCCGGTAGGCGGAGTCGTTGAACGAGCGGTCGCCGCGACCGCCCACGTCGAAGGCCAGGCCGACCCGGATCTCGGAAGCCTCTTCGCCGCCGCCGTTTCCGCTGTCGCCGGTGTCTTCGGCCGCGTTGTCACACGCGGTGAGTGCCAACACGCCCGCCGCGGCGACCGCGGCGAACTTGGCTGCGTTGCTGCGCTTCACTTGAGTAACTCTCCCCTTCGCCCTCTCAGCGGCCCGCATTCAGCGCGGATCCGACCTGAGTTCTGTTGCCGGACGATATCCGCTGGTCGAAAGTACACCTAACCAACGGACGGAGTTGTTATGAAGGCGAGAGCAGAGCGACACGGCACCTTACCTGGAAGTTACCAAGAGCACACCGAACCGTGGCAACCAACGGCCTATTCCCCGTTTTTGACCTCCCGTTCCTCCGGAGGGGCCGTGCGCACGACCGGTTGTACCGTGACCTTCACCGGTGGTCACAGCCGCATGTCCGAGCCAACCGGTCTAGACCGGACTAACCCCCTGACCCGGACCCCCGGGCGCCGAGGAAGTCCGCCACGGCCTGCTTGAAGACCCTGGAGGAGACCGCGTTGGCGTGGTCCCGGCCGGGGATCTCCACGTACGAGCCGCCGCAGCGCCCGGCGAACGCCGCGGCACCCTCGGCGACCGCGTCCTTGGCCCCGGCGGCCACGAGCAGGGGGACGCCCTCGGGTCGCGGCTCCTCCCGGAAGGGGCGTGCGGCCTGACCGCGGACACAGGCGGCGAGCGCCTCCGCGTCGTTGCCCGGCAGACCGGCGACGGTGCGGTAGACGTGGTCGAAGGGGCTGTCGCCCTCTCCCGGGCGGGCCGTGTCCAGGCCGGCCAGGGCGTTGACCGGACCGAAGCCGCCCAGGACGAGGCTGCGGACCCGCTCCGGCGCGGTCAGGGCGAGCTCCCAGGCCAGCCGGGACCCCATGGAGTACCCGACGGCGTCCACGGCCCGGACGTCCAGCTCGTCGAGCATCGCCAGGATGTCGGCGACGAAGTGTTCGGGCAGGTAGAGCTGGGGGTCCGTGGGCTTGTCGCTGGCCCCGTGGCCGCGCAGGTCCGGGCCGATCGCCCGGCGCCCGGCCTCCTCGAGCACGCGCGGCCACCCCGTGGCGCGCCAATTCATGTCGAAGTCGGTGCCGAAACCGTGCAGCAGGAGCACCGGTACGTCGTCGGTCGGGTCCTGCGAAGGCAAATCCGCATAGCGCATTGTCACGTCTTCGACGGGATTCACGGTCATGAATCCTTCCTTCTTATGTCCGGGGCCGGATTTGGCCGGGAGAGCGAGGGCCAATTCAGATGTTTGCATAAACGGCCATCCCGGATCGGGTATGTCACTTGTGCTGACATCCGAACTGGCCCTCGGCGGAGATGGGACCTTTGACGCGTCAGTCCGTCGGGGGCTTCAGCCTCACTCTGCGTTTCGGTTTGGCTTCCTCCTCGGGGACCCGCCCGACGATGCCGGCCTGGGGGGCGCTCTCCTCGACCTCGACGGCGAAGGTCACCAGGGGCTCCCCGACCGGGACGACGTCCTCCTCCCGGGCGTGCAGCTCGACCACCCGGCCGGCCTTGGGCGAGGGGATGACCACGGCCGACTTGGTCGTCTCCACCTCGACCAGCGGATCGTTGCGGCCGATGGTGTCCCCGACCGCGACCTGCCACTCCAGCACGGTCGCCTCGACGAGCCCTTCGCCCAGGTCGGGGAGGGTGAAGGTGATGTTCTCTTCTGCCATGTCGGCTAGTACTCCAGGGTTCGCTGGACCGCGAGCAGGACGCGGTCGATCGTCGGCAGGTACTGCGGTTCCAGGGGGCCGGCCGGATAGGGGACGTCGAACCCGGTGACCCGCTGGACCGGGGCTGCCAGCTCACGGAAGCAGTTCTCGGTGATCAGCGCGGCCACCTCGGCGCCGAGTCCGGCGGTGAGCGGGGCCTCGTGGACGACCACGGCCCGCTTGGTGCGGGCGACGGAGGCGGCGAGCCCGGCGGCGTCGATGGGTTTGAGCCAGCGCAGGTCCAGCACCTCCAACTCGACGCCGTCCTCCGCGGCCAGCTCGGCCACCTGGACGCACCTGTGCACCATCGCACCCCAGGCGACGAGCGTGGCGTGGCGTCCGGGGCGGACGATTCGGCTGGTGCCGATGGGGTCGGTGGGTTCACTCAGCCGGACCGGTCGGCGGTCCCAGTAGCGGGCCTTGGGCTCCATGTAGACGACCGGGTCGTCGGAACGGACCGACTGCAACAGCAGGCTGTAGGCCTCGGCCGGGTCGGAGGGCGCGACGACCTTCAGTCCGGGGGTGTGCGCGAAGAGGGCCTCGAGGCTCTCCCCGTGGTGCTCGGGGGCCTGGATACCGCCGAAGGAGGGCAGGCGCAGGGTGATCGGCATGGGTGCGGCGCCGCGGGTGCGGTAGTTCATGCGTGCCACCTGGTTGACGATCTGGTCGACGGCCGGGTACGCGAAGCCGTCGAACTGGAGCTCGGGGACGGGCCGCCAGCCGTTCATGGCCAGTCCGACCGCCATGCCCATGATGGCGGACTCGGCGAGCGGGGTGTCGAAGACCCGCTGGTCGCCGAACTCCTTCTGGAGGCCGTCGGTGACCCGGAAGACCCCGCCGAGGGCACCGACGTCCTCACCGAAGACGAGGACGTCGGGGTCCTCGGTGAGCAGGACGCGCAGGGCCCGGTTGATGGCCTGCTGCATGGACAGCTCCACCACTGCGGACTCCACCGTCGTGTCGGCGCGTTCGATCAGCTCGGTCACAGCTCGACCTCTTCCTGCCAGGTGCGGTGCTGCCGGGTCAGCTCCTCGGTGGTCTCCCGGAAGACGTGGGTGAACAGTTCGGAGCCGTCGGGTTCGGGGGCGTCGGCGACGCCGTCCCTGACCTGTTCGGCCCGCCGCGCGGCCTCGGCGTCGACGGCGGCGAAGTGCTCCTCGTCGGCGTGCCCGGCTTCGAGCATGGCGGCGCGCAGCAGCACGACGGGGTCCCGCCGCCGCCAGTGCTCGGTGTCGGCCTCGTCCCGGTAGCGGCCGGGGTCGTCGGAGGTGGAGTGGGGTTCGATGCGGTAGGTGAGCGCCTCGATGACGGTGGGGCCGCCGCCGTTCCGGGCGCGTTCGACCGCTTCGGCGGTGGCGGTGTGCACGGCGCCGGCGTCGTTGCCGTCGACGAGGACCCCGGGCATGCCGTAGCCCTCGGCGCGCGCGGCGACGGATCCGCCGGCGACCTGGCGCTCGTTGGGCACCGACAGGGCCCACTGGTTGTTCTGGCAGAAGAAGATGACGGGCGCCGCGAGGACCCCGGCGAAGTTCATGGCCTCGTGGACGTCTCCCTCGGAGCTGGCCCCGTCCCCGAAGTAGGCCATGGCGACGCCGTCGTCACCGCGGAGCCGCTCACCGAGGGCCCACCCCACGGCGTGCGGGACGGGGCCGCCGACGACCGCGTTGATGGCGCCGAAGCGCGAGTCCATGACGTCGTAGAGGCCGCCGTGCCACAGGGCGCGGTGGGTGGCCATGTAGCCGACCATCTCGACGCCGTAGGCGAGGGCCGAGGCCATTTCCCGGTAGGTGGGGAAGACGAAGTCCCGGGCGGGGTCGAGCGCGGTGGCGCTGCCGACCTGTGCCGCCTCCTGGCCGCGGACGGAGACGTAGGCGGGGAAGACGCCCTGGCGCTGGAGGGCGATGGCCTCCGTGTCCAGGTCGCGCGCGGTGCGCATGTCGCGGTAGAGCCGGCGGGTGAGTTCGGGCGGCAGGTGCTCCACGGTGATGGCGCCCTGGCCCTTCGACTCTTGGGGTGGCATGTCGAGAGGCTCCCAACGTGGCCCTGCGCGCGTGGTGGCGCGACCGGGGCTCGGGGTGGTCACGGTCTGCCCTTGATTCTCCGGACAACTGGACAGTTACGCTAGATATGGCCGAATAGTCGATACACCTGAGAACGAATGTCCCGAGTACGTTCTTATGCGTCTAAGATTCAGCATCCCCAACACAGGAAAACGACACATCGTGCCAAACATCACGAATCACCATCGCCGCCCCGCATCCGGGGGTGACGCCCCCGCACCCGCGGGAGCCCCGCACGGAACACCCCCGAGGCGGACCGGCGAACACGGAGGGAGCACGCTCACACACGAAGAGCCATTGGTCCAGAGATGCGTCCACCCCGGAGCCACACCCAACGAGTTGTTGTCTGTACTTGCAGATACGACAGATATGGCCGAAATGAGACGATAGGTAAGAATTTCTGGCTGATTCCAGCCAGTTCGTTGTGGTTACTGGCCAGTCAGGGAAACCCTCGCCCCACTCCGTGCGTCAACCATGAGTACAGTCGGACTTCCCCGCCAGGCCCCCGCTTGGCGGTTCGCACAAGAGGTCGCCGCGCGAACCCCCGATCCCCCGCCCCCGACTCCGCCGCCCGGACGCGCGCCGTATCTCGCCGGCTGAGATTTCTATGGACGAAAACAACGTTTACCTGGTATTTCCTTAGCTCCCTGTCAACGATGACAGCAAGGAGTTGAGCACTGCGACAAGAGCACACGAGGAGCACGCACATGGCCATGGGCGACCAGCGTAGGAACGGCCGGCGGCCGGACACGACCGACCAGACCATCCTGAGTGCGCTCGCCAAGGACGCTCGAACCGGCATCACGGAGATCGCCGCACTGGCCAACGTCTCCCGGGCCACGGCCTACAACCGGATCAAGCGGCTCACCGACGAGGGCGTCATCCGCGGCTACTCCGTGGTGACCGACCACTCCAAGATGGGACTGGGCGTGACCGCGCTCGTACTCATCTCGGGGAGCCAACCCGACTGGCGGGCCAACCGGGAGATCCTCTCCTCCTACCCCGAGATCGAGTACTGCTGGTACGTGGTGGGGTCGGCGGACATCGTCCTGCTGGTCCGCGTCGCCAACACCAACCAGCTGCGCGACCTGATCCTGAGCCGTCTCCAATCGCTTCCCGGTGTGACGTCCACCCAGACGCTCACCGTCATCGACGAGGTCGTACACCGACCGGTCGTGGAGCCGAACGAGGAAGGCGGGTGAGCCCGCCCCGCCCCCGGATCATTCCGTGACCATCTCGGCGACCGAGGCCATCAGCTCGGACAGCAGCTCCGAGCCCCGCGCGCGGGCGGCCGCGACGTCGCCGTCGACCCCCGACACCACCTCGGCGTAGGCTTTCAGCTTGGGCTCGGTCCCCGAGGGGCGTAGCGTCACGCGCCCCCGCATCCCGCCCGTCAGTTCGAAGCGCAGTGCGTCGGTCGGCGGCAGCCCTGCGTGCCCGCCGGCGAAGTCGACGACCCCCGACACCCTCAGGGGGCCGAACGCGGCGGGCGGTTCGGCGCGCAACCGCCGCATCGCCGCGGAGATCTCCGCCAGGTCCTCCACCCGCACCGACAGCTGGTCGCTGAGGTGCAGGCCGTACTTCCTCGCCTGATCATCGAGGAGGTCGACCAGGGTGCGCCCGGTCCGCTTCGCGGCCGCGGCCAGGGAGAGCGCCATCAGCGCCGCGCTGATCCCGTCCTTGTCCGCCACCGGCCGCACCTCGTCACCGCCCACGCAGTACCCCAGGGCCTCCTCGTAGGAGAACACCCGGCGCTGCCCTGGTGCTCCCGCGCGGGCCAGCCACTTGAACCCCGTCAGGGTCTCCTCGTAGTGCACGCCCCGGTCCCGGGCGATCCTGCCGAGCAGGCTGGAGGAGACGATCGAGGTGGCGACCACCCGGTCCGCACCGCTCGTGTGGTCGAGCACGTACTCGGCGAGCAGCCCGCCCACCTCGTTCCCGGTGAGCAGCCCGTGCCCGGGGACCGCGAGCGCCAACCGGTCGGCGTCGGGGTCGTTGGCCACCACCAGGTCGGCCCCGAGGGCCTCACCCGCCGCGACGGCCAGGTCCATCGCCCCGGGCTCCTCCGGGTTGGGGAAGTCCACCGTGGGGAAGTCGGGGTCGGGGTCGAACTGTTCGGCGACCACCGCCGGACGGGCGAATCCGGCCCGTTCCACCGCCTCGACCAGTACCCGGCCGCCCACCCCGTGCATGGGGGTGTAGACCACCGACAGGTCCCGGTCCGCCTCCAACGGCAGCGCGGTGACGGCGGCCAGGTACCGCTCCACCGCCTCCTCGCCGAGCACGGTCCAGCCCTCACCCGAGGCAAGCGCCCCGACCGGGCCCACCGCGTCGATCGCGGCGGAGATCTCGGCGTCCACCGGGGAGACGATCTGGGTGCCCGCGTCGTCACCGGTCCCGCCGACGTACACCTTGTAGCCGTTGTCCTGGGGCGGGTTGTGGCTGGCGGTCACCACGATCCCGGCGTCCGCGCCCAGATCGCGCAGGGTGTACGCCAGGACCGGGGTGGGCAGGGGGCCGGGCAGCAGGGACACCCGGTGTCCGGCCCCGGTGAGGACCGCGGCGCTGTCCCGGGCGAAGTCGGCGGAGCGGTGCCGGGCGTCGTACCCGATGACCACGTGCTTGCCGCCCGCCCCGAGCCACGCACCGATCCCCGCGGCCGCACGCATGACCACGACCCGGTTCATCCGGTTGGGCCCGGCGCCCAGGGCTCCGCGCAGACCGGCCGTACCGAACTCCAGGCCGGTGGCGAACCTGTCGGTGAGGTCGGCCAGGGCGGCCGCCTCCCCGGTCTCCGCGCGGGCCAGCAGCGCACCCAGCTCTTCCCGCGTCACGGGATCGGGGTCCTGGTCGAGCCAGGCCCGCGCCCGGGTGAGGAGTTCGGTGTCGGTCATGCTGATCTCCTGTCTGGACGAATGACCACAGGGGTGTGTCGGCCCCCGGAGCAAGCGCTCAACCCCAGGGGTGTGCTGCCCACTTGCCTCCACCCCAAGGGGTGCCCCTGCCCACCCACCGTCACCTCAGGGGGTGTTCTTTCGTTCGGGCGCGGGAGTCTGGGTTTCAGCAAACACAGTGCAAGACGAGTCAAGCCGCCAGCGAGGAACGAGCAAGGCGCGGACGAGGATGCTGTGCCTGCTACAACCCGAACATCTCCCCTCAGGCGCCCGAACACGGTCCGAAGCGAAGCGGAGGACCCAAGCAAACACAGAGCAAGCACTAGAACCGCCTGACGATGTCCGCGAGCAGGCGGCCCACCGCGGCAGCGGAGTCGCGGCCGGTGGCGAGGACGTCCTCGTGGTCGAGGTTGGCGTCCTGGAGGCCCGCGGCGATGTTGGTGACCAGGGACATGCCCAGGACGCGCGCTCCGGCCGCGCGGGCGGCGATGGCCTCCAGCACGGTGGACATGCCGACGAGGTCGGCACCCATGGCTCGGAGCATGCGGATCTCGGCGGGGGTCTCGAAGTGCGGTCCGGGCATGGCCGCGTAGACGCCTTCGCGCAGGCCGGGGTCGACCTCGCGGGCGATCGCGCGCAGCTCGGGACTGTAGGTCTCGGTGAGGTCCACGAAGGTCGCCCCGGTCAGCGGCGACTTCGCGGTCATGTTGATGTGGTCGGCGATGAGCACGGGCGAGCCCACCGCGTAGTCGGCGTTGATGCCGCCCGCGGCGTTGGTGAGTACGACGGTCCGTGCGCCCGCGGCGACGGCGGTGCGCACGCCGTGCACGACCGCGTCGGTGCCGTGCCCCTCGTACAGGTGGGTGCGGCCGAGGAAGGCGAGCACGTTCCGGTCGCCGTCGGCGATACTGCGGACGGTACCGCTGTGGCCCTCCACCGCGGGGGGAAGGAAACCGGGCAGTTCGGCCGAGGCCAGCTCGTGTTGGGCGTCGCCGATCAGGTCGGCGGCGGGCGCCCAGCCCGAGCCCATCACCAGGGCGACGTCATAGCTGTCCACACCGGTGCGCGAACGCAGTTCGGTTGCGGCCTCCTCGGCGGCGGCCTGGGGTGTGCGAGTCACTGCGAGTTCTCCGTTCGTCGGTACCGCGGGTGCGGTTCGGGGTGGATCCCGGTGTACAGGGGGCGTGACATGACGTCCTGGGGGCCCGCCTCTCCGGGGACGGTGTTCCCGGTGAAGCCGAAACCGGCGGCCCGGTAGACGCGCTGAGCCGGGAGGTTGGACTGGTTGACGCAGAGCACGATCTCCTCGGCGTGCGGCGCGACCTCCGCGGCCAGGCGGTCCAGCAGGGGCGGTGAGCAGGAGGTCCGGCCGACCCCCCGGCCCTGCCATTGTGGCGTGACGTAGTAGGCGCGCAGCAGCACCGCGCGCTCCGGCGCGTCGACCAGCTGGGAGCGGACGGCCCGGTCCAGGACCCCGAAACCGGCGCAGGCGGCCCGGGCCGTGGCCGGGTCGGTCAGCGCCCCGGCCAGGGCCACGACCGCGTACGGGAACCGTTCGGGGTCCGAGTCCGCGTCGGGGAGCGTCTGCGCGGGAAGACCGGTGAAGCGCAGCTGCTCGGACGGCAGGCGGTGTTCGGGCAGGACCCGCCTGAGCAGGGCGCTCTCGCCGGTCTCCTCGTCCAGTCGGACCAGGCGTACCTGCGCGGCGTCCCAGCTCGCGGCGGCCCGCCTGCCCGAGCCTCGCCATCGGGTCATCGGGCCTCCGGCAACCGTGGGACGGGGCGGGACCCGGTGTCCACCGGGCGCGCGAAGACGCTCTGCACACCGTGTTCTCCCGCGTCGTACCTGCGGCCGGTGGGGACGAATCCGGCGGAGCGGTAGGTGCGCTCACCCGCGTCGTTGCCGTCGTTGACGCACAGCACGATCTCGGCGGCCCCGGGCGCGATCGCCGCGACCAGGAGGTCGAGCAGCGGCGCGGAGCAGGCGGCACGGCCGATCCCCCGGCCCTGGTGTTCGGGGGTGACGTAGAAGGCACGCAGCAGCACGGCGTGTTCGGGGTCCTCGACCAGGTCGCGCAGCGGGCCGACCCGGTCGATGATCCCGAAGCCGAGGCAGGCTTCGAGGACGGCCGCCCGGTCCGTCAGCGGGACGTCGTTGCGGACGACGGCGTAGGGGAAGCGGTGCGGGTCGTCGTCGGCGCGCGGCAGGGTGTGCACCGCCTCGTCGACGAAGCGGCGCTGTCCGGGGGCCACGCGCTGGCGCGGAAGGACCTCACGCAGCAGGGCCACCTCGGGGGTGGTGCGGTCCAGGCGCACGAGGCGCAGGCTGGGGACGCGCTGGTGTTCGGAAGCGCGGGGCTCCGGGATCCGGGGGTCGGCCTGTTCGGGGGTGTTCGCTGGCACCGTTCCTCCACTCGGCTGTCGGACCGGGCCGCCCCGGGGGCGGGACGGACCGGTCCGCCAGTCTTACACCCCGACCGGGTGCCAGACCGTCTTGGTCTCCAGGAAAGGGGTCATTCGGGAGGTACCGGGATCGGTGTCGAGCCAGGCTTCCTCTCCGTCCCCGCCACCGGGCCCGGGACGCAGCACCCGGGTGAGGGTGGTCGCCGCGGCCCTCTCGAACTCGACCGCCAGCCCGCCGGCTCCGGCCAGGTCCAGGGCGTTGACGTCGGCGTGCGACGCCAGGTGCGGACCGATCTCCTCGGCCCTGCCGGTGAGCAGGTTGACCACTCCTCCGGGCAGGTCGGAGGTGGCGAGCACCTCGGCGAGGTCGATCGCGGCCAGTGGCGCCCGCTCGGAGGTGACCACCACCGCGGTGTTACCGGTCGCGATGACCGGGGCGATGACCGAGGTGAGCCCGAGCAGCGGGGCGTCCTGGGGCGCGAACACCGCGACCACCCCGGTGGGTTCGGGCGCGGAGTGGTTGTAGAACGGTCCGGACACGGGGTTGGCCCCGCCCAGGACCTGGGCGAACTTGTCGGTCCATCCGGCGTAGTACACCCAGCGGTCCACGGCGGCGGACACGATCCGGTCGGCCTGGGCCCGGGGCAGTCCCTGGGCGTCCGCGATCTGGGCGGCGAACTGCTCGCGGCGCCCCTCCATGACCTCGGCGACCCGGTAGAGGATCTGGCCGCGGTTGTAGGCGGTGCGCCCGGACCAGCCGCCGAAGGCCTTGCGGGCCGCGGTGACGGCGTCGCGCGCGTCCTTTCGGGAGGCGAGCGAGGCGTTGGCCAGGTGGGTGCCGTCCGCTGAGGCCACGGGGTAACTCCTGCCCGATTCCGAACGCGGGAAGGCCCCGCCCAGGTAGAGCTTGTAGGTCTTGCGGACCGCCAGCCGTGCGGGGGGCCGGGGTTCGGTGGTGCCGTCCCGGGCCGTGCCCCCGTCGGCGCCCTCCGCTCCGGCCCCGCCGGTGGTGTCCGTGTTCTTCCTGCTCTTCTTGGTGCCGCGCCGCTCAGCCAAGGTAGGCCTCCAAACCGTGTCGCCCGCCCTCGCGGCCGTATCCCGACTCCTTGTAGCCGCCGAAGGGGCTCGTCGGATCGAACTTGTTGAACGTGTTGGACCAGATCACGCCGGCGCGCAGGCGCTCGGCGGTCCACAGCATGCGGGACCCCTTCTCGGTCCACACACCGGCGGACAGCCCGTAGGGGGTGTTGTTGGCCTTGGCGACGGCCTCCTCCGGGGTTCGGAAGGTCAGGACCGAGAGCACGGGGCCGAAGATCTCCTCGCGGGCCACCCGGTGCGCCTGGCTGACGCCGGTGAGCACGGTGGGCGCGAACCAGTAGCCGTGCTCGGGCAGCTCGCAGGCGGGCGACCAGCGCTCCACGTTCTCCTCGTCGGCGGTGGCGGTGAGCTCGCGGACCCGCTCCAGCTGGGCCGCGGAGTTGATCGCGCCGATGTCGGTGTTCTTGTCCAGCGGGTCGCCCAGGCGCAGCTTGGCGATGCGCTCCTTGAGCCGGGGCAGGAACTCGTCGGCTACGGACTCCTGGACGAGCAGCCGCGAACCGGCGCAGCAGACGTGGCCCTGGTTGAAGAAGATGCCCGAGACCACGCCCTCGACGGCCTGGTCGAGCGCGGCGTCGTCGTAGACGATGTTGGCGCCCTTGCCGCCCAGCTCCAGGGTGAGGCGTTTGTCGGTCCCCGCGACCGCGCGGGCGATCTGGCGGCCGACCTCGGTGGAGCCGGTGAAGGCGACCTTGTCGGTGCCCGGGTGCCCGACCAGGGCCCGGCCGGTCTCCCCCGCACCGGTGAGGATGTTGACCACGCCCGGGGGCAGGTCGGCCTCCTGGCAGATCTGCGCGAAGACCAGCGCGGTCAGCGGTGTGGTCTCGGCGGGTTTGAGCACGACGGTGTTGCCGGTGGCCAGGGCCGGGGCGATCTTCCACGCGAGCATGAGCAGCGGGAAGTTCCACGGGATGACCTGGGCGGCCACGCCGAGCGGCTTCGGGTCGGGGCCGAACCCGGCGTGGGCGAGCTTGTCGGCCCAACCCGCGTAGTAGAAGAAGTGCGCGGCGACCAGCGGCAGGTCGACGTCGCGGGTCTCCTTGACGGGCTTACCGTTGTCCATCGACTCCAGGACGGCCAGTTCGCGCGAGCGCTCCTGGATGATCCGGGCGATGCGGAACAGGTACTTGCCGCGTTCGGCGCCGCTCATGCGGCTCCACACGGTCTCGTGTGCGCGGCGGGCGGCGGTGACGGCGCGGTCGACGTCGGCCTCTCCGGCCACGGCCACCCGGGCGAGTTCGGTCTCGTCGGCCGGGTTGAGCACGGTGAGGTGGTCACCGCTCCGGGCCGGGGTGAACTCGCCGTCAATGAAGAGGTCGTAGGTCTCGCGCAGGCTGACGACGGAGCGGGACTCCGGTGCGGGCGCGTACTCGAAGATCACGGCTCAGTCCTGCGTGTAGTAGTCGGGGCCCGGGTAGGTGCCGGTGGACAGCCTGGTGCGCTGCATGAGCAGGTCGTTCAGGAGGCTGGAGGCACCGATCCGGAACAGGTCGGGGGTCAGCCAGTCGGGGCCGGCCGTCTCGTTGACCAGGACCAGGTTGCGGATGGCGTCCTTGGTGGTGCGGATGCCCCCGGCGGGTTTGACGCCCACGTGGCGGCCGGTGGCGGCGTGGTGGTCGCGCACCGCCTCCAGCATGACCAGGGTGACCGGCAGCGTGGCGGCCGGGGAGACCTTGCCGGTGGAGGTCTTGATGAAGTCTCCGCCGGCCTGGATGGCCAGGTGGGAGGCGCGGCGCACGTTGTCGTACGTGACGAGTTCGCCGGTCTCCAGGATGACTTTCAGGTGTGCGTCGCCGCAGGCCTCCTTGACCGCGACGATCTCGTCGAAGACCTTGCGGTAGTCCCCGGACAGGAAGGCGCCCCGGTCGATGACCATGTCGATCTCGCTGGCCCCGTCGGCGACGGCGCGCCTGGTGTCGGCCAGCTTGACCTCCATCGGCGCGCGCCCGGACGGGAAGGCGGTGGCGACCGAGGCCACGCCGATCCCGGTGCCCTGCAGCGCCCCGACGGCGGTGGCGACCATGTCGGGGTAGACGCACACGGCGCCCACGCGGGGCACGGTGCGGTCGGTCGGGTCGGGCAGGGCGGCCTTGGCGCACAGGGACCGGACCTTGCCGGGTGTGTCGGCGCCCTCCAGGGTGGTCAGGTCCACCATGGAGATGGCCAGGTCGATGGCGTTCGCCTTGGCGGTGGTCTTGATCGACCGGGTGGAGAGGTCCTGGGCGCGGGCCCGGGCTCCGACCTCGTCGACCCCGGGAAGGCCGTGCAGGTAGGCCCGGAGCGCGTGGTTGGTCCTCGCCTCGGGCTCGAATGCGGTGTGGGGCACGGGCACCTACAGCTCGTCGGTTCAACTGGGCCGTCCGCTGCGGCCAGCGGAAACGGCGTGTCCTGGGCTCGGCGCGGGGTGGATGTCCCCGCCGTCAGGCAGTCACCATAACCCCGGGCCGGGCCGGCGTCAGTCCCCCGCGGGTTCGTGCCACCCAAGGTTGGAGAAGACTCCAAGGCCAGAGCGGTCGGCGTGTCGTCCTTTCATCCAATCAGGGGGTGGGAAGGCCGGAAAAACACGGTTCTCCCCCGGTGGGCCGACCCTGCCGGGACGTGTGCGGTCTAGACCGGACTCGGCCTCTGCGGAGGCCGGCCCCTCCCCGCGCCACCGTTCGGGGGCCGTAACCTGGACCCATGGCGGAGTTCCGGATCAGTAGTGACGACAGGCAGGTCGACCTGCGCAGACTGGCCACCGCCCTGGCCGAGTCACAGGGGTGGGCGCGCGAGGACGTGAGCATCTGGGACAACCGGCAGGGCGAGGTGATCGTGACGATCGACGACGCCCTGCTGCGCAGACCCGACGCCGACCCGCTGCACCGGCCCCGGCACACCCCGCACGCGGTGCACGAGGCCTGCGAGCTGCTGCGCCGGGAGGACACGTCGCTGCGCGGGGTGGACTTCGCCTACCTCAAGGACGAGAGCGCCCGGTTCTTCTCCGCCGGGTGGACCCTGGCCGACCTCCAGCACGCGCTGGGCCACCGCCCGGACGGGGTGGCCTGGGAACGGGGCCCCGAGTACCGGGGCAGCGGATGGCTCGCCCACCGGCTGTCGGCGTGGAAGACCCCCGACGGCGACATCCGCCCCTCCCAGTCCCAGGAGTCGGCGCAGCTGCGGGTGATCGGCAGGGCCGGGCTGCCCATGCACATCGGCCTGCCCCAGGACACCGAACTGTCCGAGCGCCCGGTGGCCAGCCCCGCGGTGGCGCGCTCGGCCGCCGACGACGCCCGGCGCCTCATCCGGCAGAACACGCGCACCACCACGGACACGCTGGCGCACCGGGACCGCACCTCGGCGCACATCACCCGGCCCGACGAGCGTCCCGACCACCCCTGAACCGGCCCCGTGTCAGTCCGCGGCGCGCTCCCGGTTCTCCCGGGGCACCCCGACCAGGGAGACCACGCCGTCGGCGAAGGCCCCCAGCCCGGTCTCGAACGGCCCCCGGCCCACCCCGAAGCGCCACAGGCTCGCGAAGACCAGTGCCCCCAGGATGAACAGCTCCAGGTACCAGGGGCCGCCCGCTGCGTTCTCCGGGTGCAGGGCGACGATCACCGCCAGGACCAGGACGTGCCCGGAGTAGACGGTCAGGGGCATCCGGCCCACCGAGGTCAGCGGGTACGTCAGGCGCGGCAGCCGTTCGGCGAGCAGCATGCACACCACCAGTACCAGGAGCGCCTGGCCCACCGCCTCGAGGATCTCGAAGGTGGTGCCCGTGTGCGGCGTGTTCACGGCCAGCCACCACCAGGAGTCCGTGGGCACCTGGCCGCTGATGCTGTGCGCGGCGTCCGTCGTGTTGTAGCGCAACTCCTCGGCGGTCCGGGCGTCGACCGAGCTCAGCGGGGCGCCGTCGAGGAAGGTGCTGTGCGCCTCGGTCAGCCGGTCCAGCCCGCCCAGGGGGTTGAGCAGCACCCAGGACCCCAGGTAGCCGACCGCGGCCATGAGCGCCCCGGCGACCGCCGTCCGGACCCGTACCGCGGCGGCGGTCAGGTCGGTCCGGCCGACCGCCATACCCGCGAACACGAACGCCATGAACGTGATCGCCGGGTAGTAACCCGTCAGGAAGAACTCGGTGAACGAGGAGAGCGCGCTGGTCCGCACGCCCCCCGGGAACAGGTCCTGGCGCAGCAGGAAGGACACGGCCGGTCCCACGAGGGCCAGCGTCCCCGCGGCCGTCCACAGCAGGGCGGCACGGGCCCGGAGCAGTGGCAGGGCCAGGACGAAGAAACCGGCGTAGTAGGTGAGGATGATCGCGACCGGGACGGCGAGGGCGTCCAGGACGAAGCCCAGCAGCCCGATCAGGAACGAACGGGCCAGGATACGGACGGCGGCCCTGTGCAGGGAGTCGCCCCGGACGGGCCGGGTGCGTCCGGTCATCAGCGACAGGGACACGCCGGCGAGGAAGGCGAAGAGGGCCGAGGAGTTGCCGCGCACCAGGCTGTGCAGCTCCCAGCCCTGCTCCTCGGGCAACAGCCCGAAGGAGACCACCCCGAGGTGGACGGCGAACATCCCGAACACCGCGAGCGCACGCGCGGCGTCGACACCGTCGATCCGGCGTGCGGCGGGAGCGGCCCCGGCGGCGGAGGGCGTGTTGTCGGATCGGTTCTGTGGCACGTTGTCAGGCTACGCCCGGCTCTGTGCGCGGGCGAGCCGCGGCCGCACCCGGCCACCCGCCGGCCGGGCCCGCCCCCGGTGGGGTTCGGGGCGCGGGCCCGGAGGGTCCGAACGGGTCAGGAACCGTCGTCGGCCAGGTCGCTGAAGTAGTCCAGCGCCTCCGGGTTGGCGAGGGAGTCGCGGCTGGCCACCTTCTGCGGGCTCTCCCCCATGAGGATGCGCTTGACCGGGACCTCCAGCACCTTGCCGGACAGGGTGCGGGGTACGGCCCGGATGGCGCGGACCCGGTCGGGGACGTGCCGGGGCGAGCAGTCGGTGCGGATCCGGCGGGCGATCTCCTTGGGCAGGTCGCCCTCCAGGTCGGAGCCCTCGCGCAGCACGGTGAAGAGTTCGATCTTCGAGGATCCGTCGCCCTGGGGGACGTCCACGACCAGGGCGTCGATCACCTCGTCCAGGGCCAGGACCGCGCGGTAGATCTCGCTGGTGCCCATGCGCACTCCGCCGCGGTTGATGGTGGAGTCCGAGCGGCCGTAGATGATCGCGGTGCCGCGGTCGGTGATCTCGATCCAGTCGCCGTGCCGCCAGATCCCCGGATAGACGGAGAAGTAGCTGTCGCGCAGGCGTTCACCGTCGGTGTCGCCCCACAGGAACACCGGCATGGACGGGGCCGGTTCGGTGACGACGAGTTCGCCGACCTCACCGACGAGTTCCCTGCCTTCGGGGTCCCAGGCGGCCACGGCCATACCCAGGCCGCGGGACTGGATCTCGCCCTCGTACA
This sequence comes from Nocardiopsis terrae, assembly GCF_014651695.1. GTDB lineage: Bacteria > Actinomycetota > Actinomycetes > Streptosporangiales > Streptosporangiaceae > Nocardiopsis > Nocardiopsis terrae. The sequence continues at coordinate 382,646 of NZ_BMXJ01000006.1, read as the reverse complement.
CCGGCAGGGTGGGGGTGCCGCCGACCAGGCAACTGCAGATGTCGGTGCCGCCGCTGGTGGAGAACAGCCACAGGTCGGATCCGAACTCCTCGTACACCCACGCGAACGCCTCGGGGCTGAGCGGGGAGCCGGTGGAGCCGATGGCCTTGAGCGCGGACAGGTCCCGTCCCTCGCGCGGGTGGACGCCCTCCTTCATGCAGGAGGACAGGTACCCGGCGCTGGTGCCGAACACGGTGACCCCGGCCTCGGCGGCCAGGTCCCACAGGGACCCGAGGTCCGGTGCGGGGGGCTCCGCGGACGGGGCCCGGTCGTCGGGGGCGGTGGAGGGCGAGGGGTGGGCGGGGCTTCCGTCGTACAGCACGATGGAGGCCTTGGTCAGCAGGACGCTGACCAGGAAGTTCCACATCATCCAGCCGGTGGTGGTGAACCACAGGACCCGGTCGTGCGCCTGGGCGTCCAGGTGCAGGTTCAGGTTCTTGAGCTGTTCGAGGAGGATGCCGCCGTGGCCCTGGACGATCGCCTTGGGCAGGCCGGTGGTGCCCGAGGAGTAGAGCACCCACAGGGGGTGGTCGAAGGGCACGGGGGTGAAGGCGAGTTCGGCCCCCGATCCGGAGGCGACGAACTCGTCCCAGGGCAGGGTGCCGTCGAGGGCGGCGCCGGGGGTGAGGTGGTCGAGGAGGACCGTGCGCTCGACGGTGGGCAGCGCGGCGCGCAGCTCCTCCACCACCGGACGACGGTCGAAGTCCTTGCCGGCGTAGCGGTAGCCGTCGACGGCGAGGAGGACCTTGGGTTCGATCTGCGCGAAGCGGTCGATCACGCTGCGCACGCCGAAGTCGGGAGAGCAGGAGGACCAGATCGCACCGAGGGAGGCGACGGCGTAGAAGGCGGCCGCCGTCTCGGGGAGGTTGGGCAGGTACGCGGCGACCCGGTCGCCCTCGCCCACCCCGAGTTCACGCAGCCCGGCAGCGATCGCGGCGGTGCGCTCGCGCAGGTCGCCCCAGGTCCAGGCGCCGAGCTCGCGGAGCTCGGTGGCGTGCCGGATGGCCACCTCGTCGGCGTCGCGGCCCTCGAACACGTGCTCGGCGTAGTTGAGGGTCGCTCCGGGGAACCACTGTGCGCCCGGCATGCTCCGGTCGGCGAGGACCTGCTCGTAGGGGGTCTGGGCCCGGACCCCGTGGTACTCCCAGATCGACGCCCAGAAGCCGTCGACGTCGGTTACCGACCAGCGCCACAGGGCGTCGTAGTCGAAGTCCGCGGCGGCGGTGGCTCCGCTTCCGCCGAAGGCCTCCACCCCCCTGTTCCGTGCGGCCCATCGGGCGAACGCGACGATGTTGGAGGACTCGATCCGTGCTTCGTCGGGCTCCCAGAGCACACGGGGCACGCTGCTCTCCGTCATTGGCCCGCCTTCCCAATCGCGTGGCTGTGTGTGGCTGTGCGACCCATCTAACAACACCGCATGATCGGGCCCACGGTCCGGTCCGGCGTAACGGTGCGCGGAGTCGGCTGGGAAGTGCGCAGGTCACCGTCGGACCGCGCGTACGTGGAACACCCGCCCCGGTCCGGATCCTCGGGGCGGGTGTGCGGCGCTGACCGCGACGGAGCGTCATGTTCCGCCTCGGCCAGACGGGATCAGCCCACCTCTCGGTCGGCAACGGACACCTGACGGTTGGTCGGCGGGCCCGGCCGCCGACCGGGCGGACCGGCTCTCAGCCCAGCCGGCGGACGGCGTCGACCGCCGCCACCGGTGAGTCCACGACAGGGGCGCCGGTGGCCTCCAGGCGCTCGCGGGCCATCAGGCCGCTGGTGACCAGGACGGCCTGGGCCCCGGCCTCGCGTGCCGCGCGCGCGTCGTCGTCGATGTCGCCGATGAGCACGACGCGGGAGGGGTCCAGCCCCTGGTTCTCCAGGTGGTGGACCAGGTGCTCGGCCTTGGAGTCGTGCTCGGTGTCGAACCTGCGGCCGTCGATCCGGGTGAAGTGCGCATTCAGGCCGCGCCCGGAGACGAGGGGCACCAGGTGGTCGTGCGAGGCCATGGACAGCAGCGACTGGGTACCGCCCGTTCCGGCCCACTCGTGCAGCACGTCGGGGACCCCCGAAGCCAGCTCACAGCTGGGCAGGTGCTCCAGGTAGCTGGTGTCGTAGAGCTTCTCGGCGTGCTCCCACTCGCCCTCGGCGAAGGCCCGGCCGAGGAGCTCCTCGTAACAGGGGACCAGGGGGCGGCGGAAGACGGAACGCCAGTACTCCATCTCGACCGGCTCACGGCCGAACTGGGAGCACACCGCGTTGACCGCCGCGAGGTTGGCGTGGTTGTCGTCGAGGAGGGTGCCGTTCCAGTCCCAGACGATGTGGTGGGTGTTCGGTTTCGGGGAAGTCATCTCAGCCATTGGGAGCACTTTACGACGCCTCGGCCCGGTTCCGGTATGCGTTTCTCACCACGGTCCGCGGCGGCCCCGTGCCTGGTGGGGGCCGGGACGGGGGCCGGGGCCCGGCACGGTCCCCGGGCCGGGGCGGGGGGCCGTGCTCCGCGCCCGCCTCCTGCGGCTCCTGCGCACGGCCCACACCACGGCCGCGACCATCAGCGGGAACACGATGAGGACGAGCAGGGGCAGCAGGACGGCGATCACCGAGGCGAGGAAGCTGGCCACGTCCTCGGCGAAGGAGGCCACGGGAGCGCCGGCACCGAGTGTGAGGGTGTTGATCACCGGCCGGGCCAGTGCTTTGGCCAGGTGGAAGAGGAGGGCGATGACCGTCCCCGCGATCACCGACCCCCAGGCGATCCCGCCCGTGGACGCGGCCGCGCCGGAGGCTTCGCCGGTGATCTCGGTGAGTCCGACCGCGGAGGTCCCGGCAGCGAAGGTGATCCCGCCCGAGGTGGGCCTGACGAGGGTCTGGAGGAGGTCGTTGGCGCTGTCGAGCGCGGGCACCTTGTCGGCCGCGAACTCCACGACGAGCAGCACGCCGAGACTGATGAGGGTGGCGGGGTGTTCGAGCCACGCCCAGGCCGGGCCCAGCGGAACGAGGTCGGTGTAGCGGGCCACGAGCCCGACCACGAGGAGGGGGACGTAGGCGTTGAGCCCCGCGGCCGAGGCCAGGCCGAGGCCGGTGAGGGAGGCGAGCATGGGGGGTCCTTCGTTGGCGCCGGGCAGGGGGTGGTGCCGGGCCGGGCGCGCGGCCGGACACCGGTCCCCGGGTTGACGCCCGTGAAGGGCGGTTGGTTCGCCCGCGCGGCGTTCTCAGCGCGGTCGGCGGGTCACTGCCGGTAGTTCTCGACCTCGGAGACGGGGCGGACCCTGGCCTCCTCCGGGTCCTGGCCGAACTCCCTGCGGGCCCGGCGCTGGCGGAGGAGGTCCCAGCACTGGTCCAGTGCCTCCTCGACCTCCTTCATCCGGCCGCGCTCCCCCGGTTCCAGCCCTCCCGGGGCGGAGCGGAGCGCGTGCTCCTCGTCCATCAGGCCGCGGATGGTCGTCATGATGTCCTGTTCGGCGCTGTCGCTCATACCGCCATGGTCGGTGCGGTGCCGGACCGGGACAAGGCCCCGGCCCCGGGATTGCCCGGTCCGGACCGAACGTTTACGCGGGGCCGCGGGCGCAGCGGTCGCCGCGCCCCCGTGGCACGCCCCGGCGGCGCGAACGGGGCGACCGCTCCCTGCTGTCTGGGAAACTTCTCTTAACGCCGGGTTGGTGACGAATCGTTCGCGTGGCGGGGGCCGGAAGGGCGGAATAGGCCTCGAAGCTCCGCACTTGAATACCTTGAGGGGGTATTGTTATGGCAGCTGAGCAGGAACAACACGGAAACGGTGGCATGGCCGCGACCCACGGTTACAGCAACGACAAACAGAGCCACATCAACCGGCTCCGACGTGTCGAGGGCCAGATCAGGGGCCTGCAGCGGATGGTCGAGGACGACCAGTACTGCATCGACATCCTCACCCAGACCTCGGCGGTGAACAAGGCGCTGCGTTCCTTCGCGTTGTCCATGCTCGACGAGCACCTCAAGCACTGCGTGGCGAACGCCGTCGCCAACGGCGGCGACGAGGCGGACGAGAAGGTGCGCGAGGCCTCGGAGGCGATCGCCCGGCTGGTGCGGTCCTGAGGGCCGTCGCCCCGTTCCGCCCTCCGGTCGGCCCCGGCCGCCCCACGGTCCGGCCGCCACACCCCGGCCGACGTACCGGCATGTCCCCCGAAGCGAACAGCCACGTCCGTGCCCTGGAAGCCCGTCTGGCCCTGCCCGTCCTGGCCAGCGCGATCGTCTCCGTCCCGGCGGTCTTCCTCGACCTGTGAATCCTGCTCATCGCCCCGGCCGAGAACAAACTCGACTGGCTGCGCGCGCACCGGTGGAGCACGTTCGTCGCCGTGGCGACCCTGCCCGCCGTCGTCTTCGCCCTCGGCCCCGCCCAGGTCCTGCGCCTGGTCCGGGTCGCCGGAACCCTGTGGCTGGTCCGCGTGAGCAGGACCGTCGAGGCGGGCGGTGTCCTGCGCCGCCGGATGGGGCTGACCGGGACGCGCGGGGCGGTGGTGGCCGCGGCCACCACCGCCCTGTCCGTCGTGTTCGCCGGCGTGATCCTGCTCGACCCGGACTCGCCCGGCCGACGCTTCCTCGCCGACCTCCCGGAGAACTTCGGGACCCGGCAGGTGCTGCTGTCCCTGGCGTTGGCCGCCGCCGCGACCGCCCTCACCCTCTACCTGCGCCGAGGCGGCGCGGACGGGGAGGCCGCCGCCCTCCCCGAGCGCTCCGGGTGCTCCGGAGGCGAAGGGGCCGGAGCGGATCAGTCCTCGCCGTAACGCTCCCGTTCGTTGTCGAGCAGTCGCGCGCCCTGCGACCGCGAGGCGTCCGGATCCAGGTAGTCCACTGACTCGTTGGCCACGAACGAGGACGGCCGTCCGTCGTCGGCGAACCCCAGCCGGGAGATCTCGCCGCCGGTGAAGGCGCGGATACCCCAGTTGGCGAGGATCCGGGCCCGCGCCGTCGAGGAGGGCACCGACGCCATGTGGTAGCCGCGGGTGGCCGCCAGCGCCGGGAGGCCGCTCAGCTCGAACTGGAGGATTCTGGCCAGGGCGTCCTTTCCGCTCAGGTCCACCACCAGCCCCATGTCCTTGTGTTTGAACTCGCGCAACGGCCTGCCGAGCACCGAGTTGACCACGTTGTGGGCGGCGGTGGCCGCCTGCCTGCTGGCGTACTGGGCCGTGGGCGGGCAGTAGTCGCTCTCGGGGTGCGAGAGGTTGGGCACGGCCGCGGCGTCCCCGAGCGCGAACACGTCCGGCAGTCCCGGCACGGACAGGTCCGCGCCGACCTCCAGACGGCCGCGCTGGGTCGGTTTGCCGAGGGTCTCCATCAACGGGCTGGGCGTGACGCCCGCGGTCCAGATGAGGGTGCGGCAGGGCAGGGCCCGCCCGTCGGTGAGCACCACCTTGTCGGCGGTCACCTCCCGCACGCTGACCTTCAGTTTCACCTCGATGCCCAGGTTGCGGAGCAGATCGAGGGCCTTACGGCCGAGCCGGTCGCCGAGTTCGGGCAGGACCTTCGGCGCGATGTCGACGAGGTGCCAGCGGATGACGGAACGGAGTTCGGGGTAGCGGCGGGCGGCCTCCTCGCAGAGCCGCATCAGCGATGCCGCCGTCTCCACACCGGTGTAGCCGCCGCCGACCACGATGAACCGGCAGCGCTCCTCCCGTTCGACCGGGTCGCGCGAGTCGTTGGCCAACTCCAGCTGGGCCAGCACGTGGTCGCGCAGCAGCACCGCCTCCGCCAGGGTCTTGGCCCCGTAGGCGTGTTCGGTGAGTCCCGGGATGTCGAAGCCCCGTGTCAGGCCGCCGGGCGCCAGGACGAGCCGGTCGTATCGGCAGGGCGCGAGTTCGCCGGTGGGTCGCCGCACGACGACCGTGCGGTCCCGGGTGTCCACACCGACCGCGTGGCCGGGGACGAGCTGGGTCTTGCGGGTGAGCCTGTGCACCGACATGGCGACCGACTGCGGGGTGAGCAGCCCCGAGGCCACCTGGGGCAGCAGCGGGCTGTAGAGCATGTAGTCGTGTGGTGCCACGAGGGCGAGGTCCGCCGCACCGTTGGGAATGCGTCGTTCCAGGTGACGCAGGGTGTGGAGGCCACCGAAACCCGCGCCGACCACTACGATCCGAGGCCGAGACATAAGTACACCGCTCCTTCTCCGTGTCGGGGGGAGGGACGTCCTTCGCGTCTGTTGGGCCGTCGGACGCGGGCGTACCCACTTCACCGGTGCCGAATGTACGGGGGAGGACATCGTTTTCGACCGCCCCCACACCAGCCGCCCCGAGGCCTTTGTCCGTTGTTGGCCCTCGCGGGGAAAGGCATGCGGGTTCTTCAGGAGGAGGAGACCCGCCCTTGGCGCCCCTGAAGCGACACTTGGTCACCATGTGTGGTCATGCACAAACGGAAAGTGCTGACCCGTGTTTCGGAGAGGGGCAAGGAACGAGTATGCGTGCGTTCACCAGGATCGCCGCCACCACCGTGTTGGCCACCGGAGTGACCGTGTCCGGTGCGGGGGCCGCCTTCGCGGACCCGCCGGAGGAGGTCACCGAGCCCGTGGACGGGGTCGCCGACACGGTGCAGGACCCCTCACCCGAAGCGGCGGCCCTGCTCGAGGACCCGCAGGTCCAGGAGATCCTTGCCGACGAGGAAGCGGTGGAGTTGCTCAGCGACCCCGAGGCGCTGGAACTGCTCCGGGGACTGCTGGAGTTCGAGGACCCGATGGGCGCCCTCGAGGAGCTCGACCCTCCCGTCAGCACCGACGACGTGCCGGTGGAGGGCGACGGCGTGACCGGCGGGCTTCCGGTCGACGGCGCCGACACCGGTGACGTCACCCAGCCGGTGGACGACGTGGCCGGCGGCGTCGGCCTGCCGTAGGGCACCGGGCACGAGGGGCGGGCGGCCGGGGCCGCCCGACCCCTCCCCTGTGTTCGTGCGCGCCCCGACCCGGTGCGCGTGCCCCGTCCACGGACGTTCGGCGGCGGTTCACCCCGGCCCCGGGACGGGGTCCCCGGCGAGCAGGGCCGCGGAGCCCATCCGGAGCAGCAGGGCGGCCATCTCGTCACGGGACAGCGCGCCCCGGCTGTGCGGGGTGGAGTTGAGCAGACCGAAGGCGGCGTGCACCGAGGCGCGCAGGGCGGCGGGCCGGCTCGCCGGGCGCAGTTCGGTGAGGACACCGACCCACTCCTCCACGTAGCCGCGTTGGAGGCGCCGCACCCGGCTGCGGTCCTCCTCGGTGAGGTTGCCCAGTTCCCGGTCGTGCACGGTGATCAGGTCGGGCTCGTCCAGGGAGAACTCGATGTGCCCGCGCAGCAGCGCCTCCAGGGCGTCCCGCGGACCCCCGGCACCGGCCACGAGCTCCCTCCCCCGCCGGGAGAGGCGGTCGCTGATGTCCACGAGGACCTCACCGAGCAGCGCCTCCTTGCCGGGGAAGTGCCGGTAGAGCGCGGGCCCGGTGGTACCGACCGCCCGCCCGAGGTCGTCGATGGTCACCCCGCGGTAGCCCCGCGCCGCGAACAGGCGTGCGGCCGCGCCCAGGATCGCCGTCCGCCGCTCACCCGTCGGCCGCTGCCCCGTCTGTCTGTGCCCCGCCGGCCCCTGCCCCGCGTCCATCCGTCCACCTCTCGTCGACCCGATCCGGTGATCCGGGCCGCTCCCGGCCCTGGACACCCATGTTAGTAGTTACTAACATCACTGTTGTTAGTGAGCATTAACATCCCTCCACGAGAGGACACCATGAGCAGGGCACCTGTGCTCGGTTCGGCGGTCGACACCGCCGGTCCCGCGTTCGCCGCCAACGACGCCGCGAACCGCGCGCTCGCACGGGAGCTGCGGGAGCGGATCGCCACCGCGGCCCTCGGCGGCCCCGAGAAGACCCGAGCGCGCCACGTCGAGCGCGGCAAACTCCTCCCCCGCGACCGCGTCGACCTCCTCCTCGACCCCGGTTCACCGTTTCTGGAGATCGCCCCGCTGGCCGCCTACGGCCTCTACGGCAGGGACGGCCAGGACGCACCCGGAGCCGGGATGATCGCCGGGATCGGCCGCGTGGCCGGACGGCCGACGGTCGTGGTCGCCAACGACGCCACGGTCAAGGGCGGCAGCTACTACCCGATGACGGTCAAGAAACACCTGCGCGCCCAGGAGGTGGCGCTGCACAACCGCCTCCCCTGCGTGTACCTGGCCGACTCAGGCGGCGCCTTCCTGCCCATGCAGGACGACGTCTTCCCCGACCGGGAGCACTTCGGCCGCATCTTCTACAACCAGGCCACCATGTCCCGGGCCGGCATCCCGCAGATCGCGGCGGTCCTGGGTTCCTGCACCGCCGGCGGCGCCTACGTTCCGGCGATGAGCGACGAGGCGGTCATCGTCCGCGAGCAGGGCACGGTCTTCCTCGGCGGCCCGCCCCTGGTCAAGGCCGCCACCGGCGAGGTCGTCACCGCCGAGGAACTGGGCGGCGGCGACCTGCACTCGCGGATCTCCGGGGTCACCGACCACCTCGCCGACGACGACGCCGACGCCCTCGCCAGGGTCCGGCGGATCGCCGACACCCTCGGGCCGCTCGACCCGCCCGCCTGGGAGGTCCGCGAACCGCGCCCGCCCGAGCTCGACCCCGAGGAGCTCTACGGGGTGGTGCCCGCCGACACCCGGACCCCCTACGACGTGCGCGAGGTCATCGGCCGGGTGGTCGACGGCAGCGAGTTCACCGAGTTCAAGTCCGAGTACGGCACCACCCTGGTCACCGGGTTCGCGCACGTCCAGGGCCACCCGGTCGGGATCATCGCCAACAACGGCATCCTGTTCGCCGAGTCCGCGCTCAAGGGCGCGCACTTCATCGAACTGTGCGACCGCCGGTCCATCCCCCTGGTGTTCCTGCAGAACATCTCCGGGTTCATGGTCGGCCGCGACTACGAGGCGGGCGGCATCGCCAAGCACGGGGCGAAGATGGTCACCGCGGTGGCCTGCGCCCGCGTCCCCAAGTTCACCGTGGTCATCGGCGGCTCCTTCGGGGCGGGCAACTACTCGATGTGCGGCCGCGCCTACTCGCCCCGCTTCCTGTGGATGTGGCCGAACGCCCGCATCTCCGTGATGGGCGGCGAACAGGCCGCCTCCGTGCTGTCCACCGTCCGCCGGGACCAGAAGGAGGCCCGCGGCGAGGAGTGGTCGGCCGAGGACGAGGAGGCCTTCAAGGCGCCCATCCGCGACCAGTACGAGGAACAGGGCAGCCCGTACTACTCCACCGCCCGCCTGTGGGACGACGGCGTCATCGACCCCGCCGACACCCGGGACGTACTCGCCATGGCCCTGTCCGCCGCCCGCCACGCGCCCCTGGACCCGGTGGGCTACGGCGTTTTCCGGATGTGAGGAACCCTTGACCACGACGCCAGACACAACACCTGCCAGCACCGGACCAGCCACCGTGCTGGTCGCCAACCGGGGTGAGATCGCGCTCCGCGTCATGCGCACCCTGCGTCGGACGGGACTGCGCTCGGTCGCGGTGTACACCGACGCCGACGCCGAATCGCCGCACACCCTCGCCGCTGACGAGGCGTTCAGGGTGGACCGCTACCTCGACGCCGAGGCCATCGTCGCTGCTGCCGCCGCGAGCGGTGCCACCATGGTCCACCCCGGGTACGGCTTCCTGTCCGAGAACGCCGGCTTCGCACGGGCCTGCGCCGAGGCCGGCCTGGTCTTCGTCGGCCCTCCCGCCTCCGCGATCGAGGCCATGGGCGACAAGATCCGCGCCAAGGACACTGTGGCCCGAGCCGGAGTACCCGTCCTGGGCGGGTTCACCGAGAAACCCGGGCAGCCCCTGTCCGACGACGAACTCCTGCACGCCGCCGAGGAGACCGGCTACCCGCTGCTGATCAAACCCTCCGCCGGCGGCGGCGGCAAGGGCATGCGGGCCGTCCACTCCCCCGACACCCTGCTCGCCGACGCCGCGGCCGCCCGCCGCGAGGCACTGGCCTCCTTCGGGGACTCCACCCTGCTCGTCGAGAAGCTGGTCCAACGGCCGCGCCACATCGAGGTGCAGGTCCTGGCCGACACCCACGGCAACGTCCTGCACCTGGGCGAACGCGAGTGCAGCCTGCAACGCCGCCACCAGAAGGTGGTGGAGGAGGCCCCGTCACCGCTGCTCGGCGCCGCACAGCGCGCCGCCATGGGTGAGGCCGCGGTGGCGGCCGCCCGCTCCTGCGGGTACGTGGGCGCGGGCACGGTCGAGTTCATCGCCGAGACCGGCCCCGGCGGCGAACTGTCCTTCTCCTTCCTGGAGATGAACACCCGCCTGCAGGTGGAGCACCCGGTCACCGAGGAGGTCGTGGCCGTCCGCGGCGAGCGCGGTGTCGACCTGGTGGAACTCCAGCTCCGGGTCGCGAACGGGGAACCGCTGCCCTTCACCCAGGAGGAGGTGTCGTGGGTCGGGCACGCGGTGGAGTCCCGTGTCTACGCCGAGGACGCCGACCGGGGCTTCCTGCCCTCGGGCGGACCGGTCCTGGCGCTGCGGGAGCCCTCCGGCCCGGGGGTGCGGGTGGACTCGGGTATCGCCGAGGGCGGGTCGGTGACCTCCGACTTCGACCCCATGCTGGCCAAGGTCATCACCTGGGGGGCGGACCGGTCCGAGGCACTGGCCCGGATGGACGCCGCACTCGGCTCCTACCTGTTGCTGGGCTGTGTCACCAACACCGCGTACCTGCGACGGCTGCTGCGCCACCCGCGGGTGGCGGCCGGCGACCTGAGCACCGACCTGATCGCCGCCGATCCCCCCGCCGCCGCGCCCGAGGGGGTACCCGCCGAGGTGTACGCCGCCGCCGCCCTGGACCACCAACTGGACCTGGAGGGGCCGCCGAGCGCCGACCGCTTCGCCGTACCCGACGGGTGGCGGATGGGCGGCCCGGCCTGGACCCCGTGGCGGCTGCGGGCGCCCGGGCACGACGCCGTCGTGGTCCGGGTCCGACGGGACGGGGGCGCCGGCCGGTACCTGGTGAGCGTGGCCGGGGACGGGGCCGAAAGGGTCGCCGGGGAAGCCGGGGAGAGCGAGGCCGTGGCGGTCCGCGCCCGGCGCTCCGCCGACGGTTCCCGGCTCACCGTCACCGCCCCCGACCGGACCCGCACCTACGTCCGCGCCGACGATCCGGCCACCGCGCACCGGTGGTTGGGGCTCGACGGCGCCGCCTGGACCCTGCACGAGGAACCGGTGGCCGCCGCTCTGCGCGCGGACGAGGCGGCCGCCGACGGGACGGTGCGCAGCCCCATGCCGGGCACGGTGCTCGACGTACCGGTCCGGGTGGGCCAGGAGGTCACCGCCGGAACCGCCCTGGCGGTGGTCGAGGCGATGAAGATGGAGCACTCCGTGCCCTCGCCCGTCGACGGCACCGTCACGGAGGTGGCGGTCCGCCCGGGTGCCTCGGTGCCCATGGACGCGGTCCTGGTCACCGTCGAACCGTTCCCCGTGTCGGCCGAGGACCCGGCCGACACCCCTTCCACCCCCGCCACCAGCGAGGAGCAGCAGTGATGAAGCGTCACGAACTCTCGACCGAGCACGCCGACCTGCGGGCCGCCGTGGAGACCTTCGCCCGGACCGAGGTCGCCCCGGTCATCGGGGACTTCTACGAGCGGGGCGCCTTCCCCTACGACATCATCGCCAAGATGGGGCAGATGGGCCTGTTCGGGCTGCCGTTCCCCGAGGAGCACGGCGGGATGGGCGGCGACTACTTCGCCCTGTGCCTGGCCCTGGAGGAGCTGGCCCGGGTGGACTCGTCGGTGGCCATCACCCTGGAGGCGGGGGTGTCGCTGGGTGCGATGCCGATCCACCGCTTCGGCACCGAGGAGCAGAAGAAGACCTACCTGCCCGGGCTGACCTCCGGCGAGGCGCTGGGGGCGTTCGGCCTGACCGAGCCGGACGGCGGTTCGGACGCGGGCGCGCCCAGGACCACGGCGCGCCTGGAGGACGGCGAGTGGGTGATCAACGGGACCAAGTCGTTCATCACCAACTCGGGCACCGACATCACCGCCCTGGTCACCGTGACCGCCGTGACCGGCACACGGGAGGACGGGCGTCCGGAGATCTCCTCGATCCTGGTCCCCAGGGGCACCCCGGGGTTCTCCCTCGGGCAGAAGTACTCGAAGGTGGGCTGGAACGCCTCGGACACCAACGAGCTGGTCTTCGAGGACTGCCGGGTCCCCGAGGCCAACCTCGTGGGCGAGCGCGGCCGCGGGTACGCCCAGTTCCTGCGCATCCTCGACGAGGGGCGGATCGCCATCGCGGCGCTGTCGGTGGGCCTGGCCCAGGGATGCGTGGACGAGAGCGTGCGCTACGCCCACGAACGGCAGGCCTTCGGCAACAGCATCGGCCGGTACCAGGCCATCCAGTTCAAGATCGCCGAGATGGAGGCCCGCACGTACAGCGCCCGCCTGGCCTACTACGACGCGGCCTCGCGGATGCTGGCGGGTGAGCCCTTCAAGAAGGAGGCGGCCATCGCCAAGCTCATCGCCTCCAACGCGGCGATGGACAACGCCCGCGACGCCACCCAGGTCTTCGGCGGCTACGGGTTCATGAACGACTACCCGGTGGGGCGCTTCTACCGGGACGCCAAGATCCTGGAGATCGGCGAGGGCACGAGCGAGGTCCAGAAGATGCTCATCGCCAGGGAGCTCGGGCTGCCGGCCTGACCCCCACGGTTACGCGGCCCCGAGGACAACGGAGTCCCCGGGGCCGCGGCCTCACTCGGGTCTATGTCGGCTCCGTCGAGAGGCGATCCCACCTGCTGGACGCCGGTCTCGTCTATGGGCACCTGTTCGGGAGAGGCTGGATCCTCAGCTCGGAGACGGATCTGCTCACTCCGCCCCACGGTCCCCCTTTCCCCGTGATCTTGCTACCAGGGGCAACTTCGGCGCCGAAGTTGCCCCTGGTAGCAAGATCACCGCGGTTCGGGCGGAGCACCCGCAGCGAGGCGGGGACGAAGATGTTCCCGGGCAGTGGCGGAAGGGCGGGAGCACACCCGCGTGCCAGATCCTCCGTCGCGGGGACTGAACCACCCCTCGGCCGAACTTTCCCGGGTCCTGGGGCGTCCACCGTGCTGGGACCATCGGTGACGGGCCCGTCACCGATGGGTCCCGCCTCCGAGCCCCCTAACCCCACGAGGTTCCGCCGCCGTGCTCCTCTCCCGCCCCGCCCCCGTGCCCTTCCCGCCCCGTCTCCACCACGGAACCCGCCCGCCGGCCCGCACCGCCCACACGACCGAGGAGCGGCATGGCTCGCCTGCGGCATGAGCGGAGGAAGAACGACAGCCCGCCGACCAGACCCCTGGGCGCGCACGACCCGGTCCGGTTGGGTCCGCACCGCCTGCTCGGGCGGCTCGGCTCCGGTGGCATGGGCACCGTCTACCTGGGCCGGTCCCGGTTCGGGAGGCTGGTGGCGGTCAAGGCCGTGCATCCGGAACTGGCCGACGAACCGGAGTTCCGCGCCCGCTTCGCCTGGGAGGTCGGGGCCCTGCGCCGGGTGCGAGGCCCCTTCGTGCCCCGCTTCGTCGGTGCCGACCCGCAGGCGGAGATGCCCTGGCTGGCCACCGCGTACGTGCCCGGACCGACCCTGCGCGGACAGGTCAAAGGCGTGGGCCGACTGCTCGGCGGCGCCCTGACCGGGGTGGCCACGGGGGTGGCCGCCGCCCTGGCCGACATCCATCGGGCCGGGGTCGTGCACAGCGACCTCAAACCGAGCAACGTCGTCCTCTCCCCCGGCGGCCCGCGAATCCTGGACTTCGGGATCGCCCGCACCCTGGACGGCACCGTGTACACCAGGACCGGCGGGGTGATGGGCACCCCCGGCTGGATCGCCCCCGAACGCCTCCGGGGAGCGCCCGCGACCGCGGCCTCGGACGTGTTCGCCTGGGGCCAGCTGACCGCCTACGCGGCCACCGGACGCAACCCCTTCGGCCGAGGGAACCCCGAGGCGCTGACCCAGCGGGTCCTGCGCGGCGAGGCCGACCTGACCGGGATACCCGAGGAACTGGTCGTCCCGGTCCGGGCGGCACTGGTCGAGCCGCCCGGGTACCGGCCCTCCCCGGCGCAGATCCTGCACCTGCTGCGGACGGGCGGGGGAACGACGGGCACCGGCAGGGCGACCGTTCCCGCGGCGCGTGCCGGCTGGTCGGCGGAGCGCGACCCCGGACGCTCACCGTGGCTCGGACGCTGAAAGCGCCTGTCCGCTTCCGGACAGCCCCCGCCGGTTTCCGCCTCCATTCGCGGGGTGTACTCCTCCCTGTGCCACCGCAGGGCGCCCCTGAGGGGTGACAAGCACCACCAATCGGCACAGAATGGACTCATACGGCCAGTGCGGGCCCCCTGATTTCCGGGTCCGCGGAGACCCGGCCCGCCTCGGTGGGCCCGTACCGGGTCCCTGGCTCCTCACGTTCCCCACCCGAGGAGACACCGGATGGAAGGCGCCCTGTCCCTGCTCGCCCTGGTCACCGTGGTGGTGTCGGCCGGGGTGATCACGGTCGCCGCGCACTTTCGCAAGGAGCGGGCCACCGAGCTCCAGGCATGGGCACGAGAACACGGTTGGCACTACACCGAGCACCACCCGAGCCCCTTGGAGGACGCGGTCCTGCCCCGGGCCGTCCAGGGGCCCGACACGCGTGCCCGCCACGTGCTCACCGGGCGCCGGGGCACGCACCTGACCACCATGTTCGAGGTCACCCGCAGCACCTCCCCCGTTTCGCGGCGCGGCTCCGGGCAGGAGCGGCAGACCTACCGGGTCGTCGCGGTGCGAACCCCGGGGCCCGGCGCGGACCTGGAGATCCACCGCCGCGACCTGGCCCGTATCGTGTCCCTCGACGGCCGGGGCGATCCGGAGGAAGTCGGCCGGGCCTTCTCCGAAGCCTTTCGCACCGTCGGCACCGATGACGACTTCACCCGCGCCGTCCTGGGCCAGGACACCGTCTCCTGGCTGCTGTCGGACTGCCGGTCACGCTCCCTGCCGGTACGCTTCACCGGCTCCCATGTCCTGACCTGGGCTGCCATGCACCTGGATCCGGACCGCGCCCTGACCGCGGCGGACTATCTGATCGACCTGGTGGACCGGATTCCGGCCCAGGCGTGGGAACGCGATACCACCGAGTGCTGATCGGTGGCCCCGGGTGCCCGCGGTCCCGCACCGGAAAGGGGGTGGGCACGAACATGCGGCCCCCCGTGCCGAGGACGGATAAAATCCGGCTTACCCCAAAGCACAAGGAGTAGAACCCCCATGAGCGACCCCAATGCCACACACCGCATCTCACGCGCGGACCTGTTCGGCGATGACGAGGAGGAGACCACGGCGGACCCCAACGCCACCGCGAAGATCTCCCGCGAGGACCTCTTCAAGGACGACAAGGAGCCCAAGGGCCAGAGTGAGCGCGGCTGACACGGCTCCTCCGGGAGAAGACGGAGCGCCCGCCCCCGAAAGGGGACGGGCGCTCTCCGCGTCTGCGGGACGGCCTCGGGACGGGCTCCGCCCCGAAATCGTCGGCGGGGCGTTCGTCAGCGGCGCTCACGGACCGCGGTGACGATCTCGGCGACCGCCTCCTCCACGGGGACACCGTTGTTCTGCGAACCGTCGCGGTAACGGAAGGACACCGCGTTCTTGCTGATGTCCTCGTCACCGGCCAGCAGCATGAAGGGCACCTTCTGCTTCTGGGCGTTGCGGATCTTCTTCTGCATCCGGTCGTCGCCGGCGTCGACCTCGACCCGGATCCCCTCAGCGCGCAGCTTGGCGGCGACCTCCTGCAGGTAGGGGACGTGCTCGTCGGCGATGGGGATGCCCACCGCCTGGACCGGGGCGAGCCACGCCGGGAAGGCTCCCGCGTAGTGCTCCAGCAGCACGGCGAAGAACCGCTCGATGGAACCGAAGAGGGCTCGGTGGATCATCACCGGGCGCTGGCGGGTGCCGTCGGCGGCGGTGTACTCCAGGTCGAAGCGCTCGGGCAGGTTGAAGTCCAGCTGGATGGTGGACATCTGCCAGGTACGGCCGATGGCGTCCTTGGCCTGCACGGAGATCTTCGGGCCGTAGAAGGCGGCGCCGCCCGGGTCCAGGACCAGTTCCAGCCCCTGCTTCTCGGCGGCCCGGCGCAGCGTGTCGGTGGCCTCGTCCCAGCTGGCGTCGTCACCGACGTACTTCTCCGGGTCCTTGGTGGACAGCTCCAGGTAGAAGTCCTCCAGGCCGTAGTCGCGCAGCAGCTCCAGCACGAAGGTCAGCAGCGAGTCGAGCTCGTCCGCCATCTGCTCGCGGGTGCAGTAGATGTGCGCGTCGTCCTGGGTGAAGCCGCGGGCGCGGGTCAGGCCGTGCACCACACCGGACTTCTCGTACCGGTACACGGTGCCGAACTCGAACATGCGCAGCGGCAGCTCACGGTAGGAGCGCCCGCGCGCGTCGAAGATCAGGTTGTGCATCGGGCAGTTCATCGGCTTCAGGTAGTAGTCCTGACCGCCGTCGAGCTGCATGGGGGGGTACATGCCGTCCGCGTACCAGTCGAGGTGCCCCGACTTCTCGAACAGGGCGCTCTTGGTGGCGTGCGGGGAGTAGACGAACTCGTAGCCGCTCTCCTCGTGCCGCTTGCGGGAGTAGTCCTCCATGACCCGGCGGATGATGCCGCCCCTGGGGTGGAAGACCGCCAGGCCGGAACCGATCTCGTCCGGGATGGAGAACAGGTCGAGTTCGGAGCCGAGCTTGCGGTGGTCGCGCTTCTCGGCCTCCTCCAGGAAGGCCAGGTACTCCTTGAGCCTGTCCTTGTTCTCCCAGGCGGTGCCGTAGACCCGCTGGAGCTGCGGGTTGGTCTCCTTGCCCCGCCAGTAGGCGGCGGCGGTGCGCATGAGCTTGAAGGCCGGGACCACCTTGGTGGTGGGAACGTGCGGCCCCCGGCACAGATCCTTCCAGCACTGCTCGCCGGTGCGCGGGTGGATGTTGTCGTAGATGGTGAGCTCACCGGTGCCGACCTCGGCGGAGGCACCCTCGGCCGCCTCGGCGGCGCCGCCCTTGAGACCGATCAGCTCCAGCTTGTAGGGCTCGGTGGCCAGCTCGGCGCGGGCGTCGTCATCGGAGACGACACGGCGGTCGAAGCGCTGCCCCTGCTTGATGATCTGCTGCATCTTCTTCTCGATGCTCTTGAGATCGGCGGGGGTGAAGGGCTCGGCCACGTCGAAGTCGTAGTAGAAACCGTTCTCGACGGGCGGGCCGATACCCAGCTTGGCCTCGGGGAAGAGCTCCTGCACGGCCTGGGCGAGGACGTGCGCGGTGGAGTGGCGCAGGATCGCCCGTCCCTGCTCCGAGTCGATCGCGATCGGTTCGACGGTGTCGCCGTCGGAGAGCTCCCGGGCAAGGTCTCGTGGTTCCCCGTTGACCAGGGCGGCGATCACGGTCCTGCCGTCCGCCTCCAGTGCCTGCCCCGCGGTAGTCGTGGCCGCCACCGCACGCGGGGTTCCGGCGAGGGTGATGTGCAGCTCAGACGCGGCGGACACGGTGACTCCTAGGGATACGTCGATGTCGTGGACGCGAACCGGCCGCCGGAGACGGCGGCCAGGGTTTTCGCACCCCGATGCTATCGGCTTCGGGGTGAGACCGCTTCTGGTTGTCCACAGGTCCGGCGACCGGCTGCCGCGGACACACCTGCCGCTCCTCCGGCCGGGGCCCGCACAGGAGGGAATCCTCCCGATTCGGACCGGGGATTCGGCCTGTCCCATCGCAGTACGGCGGCGTCCCCGCCCGGACGCCGGGACGCCGCCGGGGCGCGCCCCTGCGGGAATGAATCCGCCGACATCAGAGTGTTCTGTCAGTAATCGTCATGTTTTCCAGTGGTTCAACGCCACCGCCGAAGGAACCATTGATCCGATCAACGAGATCGGTGACAATCAGCAGACATCCGACCACGTGTCTCGCCTCCGTCCCGAACGCACCCGTCGTATCGACCGAATACTGTGAGCGCATGTCACCGAGCCCACCAAACGGGCCTTCCGCCCGGGAGACATCCCCCACTCACCACGCCCGAATCCGCCGGTGGAGGCGCCTGCGCGCACGGCTCCGCCTCTTCCGCAGACGCATGCACACCCACCCGGCCCTGCACCTTCCGTGGCGCATCCTGGTCGGCACGGTGGGCACCGTCGTCATTCTGGCCGGGATCGTCATGATGATCGTCCCCGGGCCGGGGATCGCCTCGGTTCTCCTGGGCATGCTCATCCTCAGCAGCGAGTTCCGCTGGGCCCACCGGCTGTTGAGGCCCGCCCGGGTGTGGTCCCGAAGGGGCGAGAGGTGGGCTATGCGGGTCAGGAACGAGTTGTTGTCGCGCCTGCGCTCGCGCAGGGCCGCCAGGGCCGAGCTCCGAGGACGCGCCTCCCCGCACGGCGCACCCGAGGAATAGGCGGGAACCTTTCCCACCCCGGGCAACTTCCGAAAACCACCCGCGGACGGATACGCGCACGTTGCCCGGGCCTTGCGGGACCAAAACCAAAAAAAGAGGGCCCACTCCGTGTGATACGGAGTGGGCCCTCCCGCCTGTGGGCGATACTGGACTCGAACCAGTGACCTCATCGGTGTGAACGATGCGCTCTAGCCAACTGAGCTAATCGCCCTCGGGCCTGTGCCCCGTCCGCCCTCTCGGCCGGACAAGAAAAACTCTAGCGCATGTTCGGGGGTGGTTGATGCACCCCCGGCCGCCCACGCGCCCACACAGGTGTGACCGAGGTCACATATCATGGCTGGCGGGGTCCCACAGGATTCCTTTGCCAGCCGCGATCCCCGCAGTGAGTAGGAGTTCCCGCCTCCGTGGACCCTCCCGAGACGACCGCGGATTGACCTCCGCGTGACACGGGCCACTCATCATGGGGAAATCTTTGGTTTCCCCTGGTCATTACAGTGACGAAGGATCGTGGTGCCGCCCCGCGGCGCGCTGGACCCGCTGGGCGGGCAGCGAGACCTCCGGTCCCATCGACCAAGAAAAGTCTCCGTACTCACGTCATGGTCCGCGGGTACCCGCGTTGGAGCGAGTGAGACGGCAACCGGCTCGCGCCCCAGGACGCCTGGGCCGGACGAGAAAAGGTTTGGCGAACATGAACAGTAGCGACACCACTGCCACCGCCGAGCTGGGCCTGCGACTCGTGGTCCCGGAGCGCACCGCGGTTCCACTGGTGGCACGACTCGACTACAGCTCTGAGGACCCGTACGCGATTCGCGTCGCCTTCCACACCGGCGAGGACAACCCCGTCGAGTGGATCTTCGCGCGCGAACTCCTCACTGTGGGCATCGTGCGCCCGGTCGGCGAGGGAGACGTCCGGGTGTGGCCCTCCAAGGACGACAGCGGGGACCGGTCGGTCAGCATCGCGCTCTCCTCGCCCTTCGGGCAGGCCGAGTTCGACACCCAGGTCGCCCCCCTGGCGGAGTTCCTCCACCGCACCTACGAGATCGTCCCGGCCGGGCAGGAAGCCCAGTTCGTCGACCTCGACGAGGAGATCCAGCAGCACCTCCACTCCTGACGCGAAGGCCCAGCGGCTCCTCCGCACCCGCGGGGTCCCGCATGTCCGCGGGGCGGCGGGAGAACCGACGACAGGGCAGGGACGGCGCCCGGGCGCCGTCCCTGCCCTGTCGCGTCCGGCGGCCCCGGACGGCGCCGGTCACGGGTCGAGGTCAGCCGCTGAACGCTCGGCGAACACGGCCCTGGCCTTCGCGGTGACCGGGCCCGCCTCGGCGGACACACGCTGGTCACCGATGTTCAGGATCGGCTGTACGTCGCGGCCGGTGGAGGTCAGGAAGGCCTCGGTGACCTCCGGGAGCAGCTCCATCGGAACGTCCTCCTCCTCACCGCCGAACCACTCCAGGACCAGTTCCCGGGTGATGCCCGCGAGCGGACCGGCCGAGAGCGGAGGGGTGAGGAGCCTGCCGTCGAGCACCACGAAGACGTTGCTGCCGGTTCCCTCGCAGAGGTTCCCGCTGATGTTGCGGAAGACCGCCTCGCTGGCCCCGCGTTCACGCGCGTAGGCGAGGGCGCGCACGTTGTCCGCGTAGGAGGTGGTCTTGAGCCCCGCCAGCGCGCCGAACTCGTTACGCGGCCAGGGCGCCAGAGCCACGTCGGTGGCGGGGGCGATGCCCGGGAAGGGCCCCAGGGCCACGATGGCGGTCTGCTCCCCCTGGCCCCGGTCCGAGCCGAGCGGTCCGGCCCCGTCCGTGACGGTGATGCGCACCCGCGCGTCCGGGAGTTCCGGGTTCGCGGCCACCGCCCGGGCCACGCCGTCCGCGATCAGCTCCAGGTCGGGCTCGGCCATGCCCAGCCCTCGGGCGGACCGGGCCAGCCGCCTCAGGTGGCGGGTGAGCGCGAACGGCCTGCCGCCCTGTGAGCGGACCGTCTCGAAGACCCCGTCCCCCACGGTGATCCCGTGGTCGGTCACGGGGATACGCGCGTCCTCGTCCTCCAGCACGGCGCCGCGGCCGTAACCGGCGCCGGCGATCCATACCCTCATTCCAACCCCCGAGTTCTCAAGGCCCCTGGTCGGGCCGGTCTCTCCCCGAATCCTCCCACCTGCGGCACCCGCCGTGCCCGGAGAATCCGCCGTACCCGCCCGTACCCGCCGGGTCCGCGCCTTGGCAAGTCCCCTGTCCGGCACCGGCCGCCGGTCCGGTTCCCACGTTCTGCACAGGGGAGTGTCCCCACTGGTCACGGAGTCGGCCTTCCCGTCCGGCCCACCCGGAACCGACGGCTGGAGCCGGACAGATAAGTTACGAATGACTATCATCTGGGCAACGCTTATGCGGGACCGGTGGCATCCGCCCCCGCCGCCTCCCAGACCGGTGTACGCGAAGCGTTCCGCAGCGCGCGTGCCCCTGTCACTCGCGACCACACCAGACACAGCAAAGAGAGACATGACCCCACCGAGCACCGCCCGCGGCGAACTCAGCTGGCTGCTGGACGACCTCCTCACCCGCGCCTCGGGCACACAGCACGCGATCGTCCTGTCCACCGACGGACTCCTGATGGCCACTTCCAGCGGCCTCGACCGCCCCGCCGCCGAGCACCTCTCGGCCATCGCCTCCGGTCTGCACAGTCTCGCGGGAGGAGCCAGCAAGCAGTTCTCCGCCGGGACGATCCGGCAGAGCATCATCGAGATGGACCGCGCCTTCCTGTTCGTGGCCGCCGCAGGCGAGGGCGCGTGCATGGCCCTGATGTCGGACGCCGACAGCGACGTGGGGCTCATCGCCTACGAGATGAACAAGGTGATCGAGCGGGTCGGTCAGTACCTGTCCGCCCCTCCCCGGCCCGATATGCCCTCCTCCCCCGCACACGTGGAGAAGTAGCCACTGCCGCCGCGGCGGGCCGGCCGGGCCTGCCACGGCAGGGCGCAGGGGTCCTCTGACGGAAGTCGATTTCGCACTTCCCCCAACTTCCGCTAGAGTTCCTAACGCAGCGAGGGACGCGGCGCCGGGAGGACCGGAGCCGCACCGAACACTCGCCGTGCGGACGTGGCTCAGCTGGTAGAGCATCACCTTGCCAAGGTGAGGGTCGCGGGTTCGAATCCCGTCGTCCGCTCGAACGATTCGCATAGTGCCGCTCCAGGTGGCACAATCGGATCAGGCCCGGGAGAACATCCTGGACCGCACGCGGACGTGGCTCAGCTGGTAGAGCATCACCTTGCCAAGGTGAGGGTCGCGGGTTCGAATCCCGTCGTCCGCTCGGAGAAAAGGCACGCATGGGTGCCGCTCGGCACCCTCGTGCTTCCTGTAAGCCGGAGTGGCCGAGTGGTTGAGGCAAGGGACTGCAAATCCCTGCACACGGGTTCGATTCCCGTCTCCGGCTCCATGCGAACCTCATTCCCATGAGGGCGATTAGCTCAGTTGGCTAGAGCACTACCTCGACACGGTAGGGGTCACAGGTTCGAGTCCTGTATCGCCCACAAGCAGCGCGAAAGGCCAGATCTTCGGATCTGGCCTTTCGTCGTGTACGGGACCGCCGGGCGCCTGCCCCGGGCCGCCCCGAAGGGGAGGGTGCGGGCCGGGCCCTGCCCGTCCGGCGGCCGCCCGGGCAGTGAGACGGGCGGCACAGGATTCCGGAGCCAGGGCGGCGAAACCCGCTCCCACATGCGAGTACGCTCGTTCGGAGGCTCCGCCGGTTCCTCGGACCAACCGGTCCAGCGACACCCCGTGGGGGTCGGTGCCCGGGGCCGACACGCGACCGTTTCCCGGTCGGACCGTCAGCCGGAACCGTGTGCGGAGACCCCTGAGCGAGTGCGCGGCCGTGCTGTCGACCGCGGCAGGCGCCGGCCCGGACGGGGCCTGCCGCCGATGTCGAACGGGGTCCTCTTCACCGCCACCGGTGTCCTCACGCTCACCTCGGCCCCGATCCTTCCTGATTCTCCGCTCGGCACGCCCCGCACGCCCCGGAAGGGCTCCCGAGGTCTCGATCATCCACCGACGAACAGGCGGCCCGTTTCCGTGCAACCCATCCTTGGCCCCAGACCGGACGAACGCGACGGCCCACAGCCGTGCGAACCCTCGTGCCGTGTGTCACCACCGAAGGTGGCCGACGTCGCGGGAGAGGAGTCGACCCATGAATGACACCACCGAACGAAGAACCGTCGGGGTGGTCTTCTGGGCCTCCCTCTCCATCTCGGCGCTGTTCGTGGTCTGGGGCGTAGCTGCCCCGGAGCACCAGACGGCCACCATGGACTCCGCCCTGAACTGGATCACCAGCAGCTTCGGCTGGGCGTACCTGCTGCTTCCCCTCCTTCTCCTGGCACTCCTGACCGGGCTGGCCTGCAGCCGGTACGGGCGCATCCGGCTGGGCTCGGACGAGGACCGCCCCGAGTTCGCCACCCACACCTGGATCGCCATGATCCTGTGCACGGTGATGGGCATCGGCCTGGTCTCCTACGGCATCGCCGAGCCGATCTCGCACTTCACCACCCCTCCCCACGGCCTGGCAGAGGCGGGGACCCCCGGGGCGGCGGTCCTGGCCCTGCAGTACTCCTTCTACGACTGGGGGCTGCACGCCTGGGCGATCTTCGCGATCTTCGGTCTGGCCCTGGCCTACTCGATGCACCGCAAGAAGCGCCCCGGCCTGGTCAGCGCCCTGTTCCGGCCGCTCCTGGGGCGGCACGCCGACGGTCCCCTCGGCAAGGCCATCGACGTCTTCACGGTCTTCGCCACCCTGTTCGGCACCACCACCTCCCTCGGTCTGGGAGCCCTGCAGATCGACAACGGGCTGAACCGGCTCCTGGGCACCCCCACCGGGATCACCACCCAGGTCGTCATCGTGGTCGTGGTCACGGCGCTGTTCAGCCTCTCCGCCGCCTCCGGAATCAAGCGCGGTATCCGCTACATCAGCGAGATCAACCTCTCGGTCGCCGCGGTGCTCTTCCTGTTCGTGCTCCTCCTCGGCCCGACCGCGTTCCTGATCTCGCTCCTCCTGGAGTCCTTCGGCCAGTACGGCGGTGACTTCCTGCTGATGAGCCTGCGGGGCCCGGCCTTCGGCGACACCGAGTGGCTCCAGGGCTGGACGTACTTCATGATGGCCTGGTGGGTGTCCTGGGGCGCCTTCGTCGGCCTGTTCCTCGCCCGTATCTCGCGCGGCCGCACGATCCGCCAGTTCGTCCTGGTCGTCCTCGGCATGCCCAGCCTGGCCTTCTTCGCCTGGTTCTCCGTCTTCGGCGGTTCGGCCATCGACCTGGACCTGAACCACGGCACGGACATCGCAGGCGCCACCGCGGCCGACCTCAACAGCGCCTTCTTCGCCACCCTGGCCGAGTTCCCGATCCCCTCGGTCACGACGGCGCTGGTGGTGATCCTGGCGGTGCTCTTCTTCGTCTCGGGAGCCGACGCCAACACCTACGTGCTGGGCATGCTCACCACACACGGTTCCATCCGGCCCCGGACGCCGATCCTGCTGCTGTGGGGGGCGATGACCGGAGCCCTGGCGATCATCCTGCTGTTCTCGGGCGGGCTCAACGCACTGCAACAGACCGTCATCGTGGCCTCGGCGCCCTTCCTGGTCATCATCGTGGGCGTGGTCGTCAGCTTCTGCCGCGACCTGAGAAGCGAGGAACGGGCGGAGTCCGTCGGCGCGCCGACCGCGCACCCCGCGGCGGACGACGAACCCGCGGTGGAGGCGAGCGCGCCGCTCCGGTCGGACTGACCGTCCGGAGCGGGCCAGGCACCGGGAGGTGGCGGACACGATCCGACCTCCACCTGTGGGACCGTTCTCCTGGAGACCACGAGGACCTCAGGAGCAGGCGATGCCCACCGGAACCGAGCCCGTCCTGGACGACCGGGCACTCAACCGCGCCGCGCTGGCCCGGCAGGCGCTACTCGCCCCGACCGGAATGTCGGCCCTGGAGACCGTGGCCCACCTCGGCGGACTCCAGGCACAGGAGCCGCAGGAGCCGTTCGTGGGGCTCTGGTCGCGGCTGCGCTCCTTCGACCCGTCGGAGCTGTCGGAGCTGCTGACCGAACGCCGCGTGGTGCGGGTCCACCTCATGCGGCGCACCGTGCACCTGGTCACCGCCGAGGACGCCCTCGCCTGGCGGAGCCGGTTCGACGCCATGCTGCGCCAGAAGGTCATGGGCGTCTACCGGAACGAACTCCGGGAGGTGGACCTGGCGGAGCTCGCCGAGGCGGGCCGAGCGGTGATGTCCGACGGTGAGCCCCGCACCATGCGCGAACTCGTGGCGGCGCTCGCCCACCGCTGGCCCGAACCGGGTAGACGCCCCCTGGGCGAGATGCTGGTCTCGGCGCTGCTCCCCGTCGTGCAGACCCCGCCGCGCGGCCTGTGGCGGACCAGGGGCGGAGTACGCAACGTCCTGCTCTCCTCCTGGCTCGGGAGAGAGCCCGCCCCGCCCGCCCCGGAGGGCTCCGACCCGGTCGGCCGGGCCCTGGTCCGGCGCTACCTCGCCGCCTACGGGCCCGCGACCTCCACCGACCTGCGTTCCTGGTGCGGGCTGGCCGGACTGCCCGCTGCGGTGGCCGCCACCCGCGAGGAGCTGGTCTCCTTCCGCGACGAACGCGGCCGGGAACTGCTGGACCTGCCCGACGCCCCGCGCCCGGACCCCGCCACGGAAGCCCCGGTGCGGTTCCTGCCCGCGTTCGACAACGCGGTCCTCGGCTACCACCACCGCGGGCGGATCATCGACGACCGGCACCGGGGCCTGTCGGTCGCCGGTGAACGCGTGGTGCTGGTGGACGGCCGCGTCGCCGCGACCTGGCGGGCCGAGGACGGCACCGTGGCCGTCACCCCGTTGCGGCCGCTGACCCGGGCCGAGCGGACGGAGGTCGGTGAACGGGCCGAGCTGCTGGCCCTGTTCCTGTCCGACGGCGGGACCGACCGGGTCCGGATCGACGCCCCCGCCGGCTGAACGGGCCGGGTCGGGGTGCGCGGAGCGATCACCGCGGCCAGCGGGAAGCCCGCGGTGGAGACGGTGAAGGTGCCGGTGCCGGCACCGTGCATACTGGGGACCGTGTCAGAACAGGTGCGAAACCCCCGGCTGGAAATCGAGTACTGCACGCGCTGCAGGTGGCTGCCGCGCGCGACGTGGATGGCGCAGGAACTGCTCACCACCTTCGAGGCCGAACTCGGCGAGGTCGCCCTGGTGCCCGGCACCGGCGGTGTCTTCGAGGTCCGTGTCGGCGGCGAGGCCGTCTGGTCCCGCAGCAGCGACGCCGCCTTCACCGACGCGGCCGACATCAAGAGGCTGGTCCGGGACCGGATCGCCCCCGAGCGGCCTCTGGGCCACTCCGAGCGGCAGCCCTGAGAGGTCCGGTCCGCGTCGCCGACGGTGACCGGCCCTATGGGGAGTCCCTCGTCCCCGGGTCCGGCGCGCCCTCCCGCGCGCCGGGCCAGCACTCTATTCCGTGCGCGGAACCCCACGAGAGGCGCACATGTCGAATACCCCCAGCCCCCCGGGACTCCCTGAACACCGCCGAGCCCCACTCGGCGCGAATCCACAACCACTGGCTCGGCGGCAAGGACAACTATCCGGCGGACCGGGCCGTGGGCGACCAGATCCTGTCGCTGCTCCCGATGATCGGTGAGATGACCGTGCAGAACCGTGCCTTCCTCAAGCGGACGGTCCGGTACCTGGCCGGGAGAGGGGACTGCGCCAGTTCCTGGACATCGGTACCGGACTGCCCACCGCGAACAACACCCACGAGGTGGCCCAGCAGGCGGCCCCGGCGTCAGGAATCGTGTACGTCGACCACGACCCGCTGGTCCTGGCCCACGCGCGGGCGCTGCTGACCAGCTCCCCCGAGGGGCACACCGCCTACGTGGACGCGGACCTGCGCGACCCGTGAAGCATCCTGCGTGCGGCCGCCGAGCACCTGGACCTGTCCCGGCCGGTCGCCCTCACCCTGCTCGGTCTGCTCTTCCACATCCCCGACGACTCGGTCCACGACATCGTCCGGGAACTGGTGGCGGCCCTGCCCTCCGGTAGCCACGTGGTGATCACACACTCCACCAACGCCGCTACCGGCGAGGCCATGGAGGAAGCGGTACGCCAGTGGAACGAGGCCTCGTCCACGCCCGTCGTCCTGCGTGCGCCCGAGCAGATCGAGCGGTTCTTCGAGGGTCTTGAACTGGTGGAACCGGGCCTGGTGTCGATCCCGATGTGGCGTCCCGAGCCCACCGGGATCGGCGAACCCCAGTTCATGGACGAGTTCGGCGCGGTCGCCCGCAAGCCCTGATCCACCGGGAGTCTCCGAAGGGCCCTCCGGAGCGGATCACTCCCCGGTGAAGGTCGCACCGGTGCGGTCGAGCGAGGCGGCGACCCCGGCCTCGTTGTCCTTGGTGCCGAGCAGTTTGGTCTGTTCGACGACCTCCCGGTCCAGCGCGGCGGGCAGCGCGGCGAGCAGGTCGGCCCGCATGGTGGCCTTCATCGAACGCACCGCCAGCGGCGCGGAGGCGGCGATCCGGTGCGCGTACTCCAGCGCTCCCTCACGGACGGCTCCGTCGGCGACCAGCTGGTCGGCCAGTCCGATGGTGTGCGCCTCGTGGCCGTGGACCCGGCGGGCGGTGTAGAGCATGTCGGCGGCCCGCTGCTCCCCCACGATGCGGGGCAGGGAGACGGTCAGCCCGAAGCCCTGGTGCAGGCCGAGCAGTCCGAAGTTGGCGTGGAAGCGGGTGGAGGGCGCGGCCACCCGGAAGTCCGCCGCGCACGCCAGGCCGAGCCCGCCGCCCACGGCCGCGCCCTGGACCGCGGCGATCACGGGCACCGGCAGGGAGAACAGGCGCAGCCCCTGGCCGTAGATGGCGTCGAGGGTCCGGACGGGGGTGTCGCCGACCCCGCCGGAGGCGAAGTCCACCCCGGCACAGAAGTTCCTGCCCTCCGAGCACAGCACGAGGGCACGGCAGCCGCCGGGGGCGCTGAGCTCCTCGGCGGTGTCCGCGAGCTCCGTGAGGACGTCGAGGTCGAAGTGGTTGTTCGGGGGGCGGTGGATCTCCAGGACGCCGACGTGACCGTCGACGCGCACGGACAGCTCCTCGCTCATGGGAGTGCCTTCCAGGTTGTTCGGGGCGACGGCGACGAGGTTATCGGCCGGCTTTCCCGGCCCGGCACACCGGGCGCCGGTGTGCGGCCCGGGCGTGGTTCACCCTCCGTGCCCGCCGCGGTGGGTAGCGTGGTGCCATGAGCAACGGGATCGACCCGGCCGTCCCACCCGGCGGCGACGGCTGCCAGGAGTGTCTCGCCGGCGACGGATGGTGGGTGCACCTGCGCCGCTGCGCGGAGTGCGGGCACGTGGGCTGCTGCGACAGTTCACCCGCCCAGCACGGCACCCGCCACTTCGAGGCCACCGGCCATCCGATCGTGCAGAGCTTCGAACCGGGCGAGGAGTGGTTCTACGACTTCCGTACCCGCGAGGTCGGCCGGGGCCCGGAACTGGCTGCGCCGACCTCGCACCCGCGGGACCAGCCGGTGCCCGCTCCCGCCGACCGGGTTCCGGCCGACTGGCGGAAACTCGTCCGCTGAGGTCGGGAGCCGTGACGGCCCCGACCGGGGCGGTCGTGGTGTTCGGGCCCGGCACCCTTTCCGCCCGGGCACCGGGTTCACGGCACGGGCATCGGGGGCAGGGACGGACTGTGACCGGGCACCCGCCCCCCGCGGACGCCCCCTTGCCATCCCGTGACCTGGAGCGTGATCGTGTGACCACCGCCCATGGCATCCCGGACCTGCTCTCCCCCGAGTTCCTCGCCGACCCCTACCCCGCCTACTCCCTGCTGCGCGAGCGCTCCCCGCTCCTGTGGCACGAGCCCACCTCCAGCTACGTCCTCTCCCGCTACGACGACGTGCGGCGCGTCTTCCAGGACCGGGAAGGGGACTTCTGCACGGACAACTACGGCTGGCAGCTGGAACCGGTCCACGGGCGGACCATCCTCCAGCTCGACGGGCGCGACCACTCGGTGCGCCGGGCCCTGGTCGCCCCCGCCTTCCGCGGCCGGGACCTGCGCGAGAGGTTCCTCCCGGTGATCGAGCGCAACAGCCGCGCCCTCATCGACGCCTTCCGCACCACCGGCCGCGTCGACCTCGTCTCCCAGTACGCGACCCGGTTCCCGATCAACGTCATCGTGGACGTGCTCGGTCTGGACCAGGCCGACCACGACCGCTTCCACGACTGGTACACCTCGATCATCGCCTTCCTCGGCAACCTGTCCCAGGACCCCGGGGTCGCCGAGGCCGGGCTGCGGACCAGGGACGAGTTCGCGGAGTACATGCTCCCGATCATCGCCGAACGCCGGGAGAACCCCGGCGACGACCTGCTCTCCCGGCTCTGCCTGGCCGAGGTGGACGGCACCCGGATGACCGACGGGGAGGTCAAGGCCTTCTGCAGCCTCCTGCTGGCAGCCGGCGGGGAGACCACGGACAAGGCCCTGGCCAGCCTGTTCGCCAACCTGATCGCGTCCCCCGACCAGCTCGCGGCCCTGCGCGAGGACCGTTCCCTGATCCCCCGCGCCTTCGCCGAGTCGTTGCGGTTCACCCCGCCCGTGCAGATGATCATGCGCCAGGCCGTCCGGGACGTACGGATCGGCGGCGGCACGGTACCCGCGGGGGCGACCGTCACCTGCCTGATCGGGGCTGCCAACCGTGACCCCGACCGCTTCGCCGCCCCCGACACCTTCGACCTGTTCCGCACGGAACTGGCGGAGGCCACGTCCTTCTCCGCCGCGGCCGAACACCTCTCCTTCGCCCTGGGCCGACACTTCTGCGTGGGCGCCCTGTTGGCCGAGGCCGAGGTCCGGGTGGGGGTGAACGACCTGCTCGACGCCATGCCGGACGTTCGGCTGGCCGAGGGAGCCGAACTGGTCGAGCAGGGCCTGTTCACCCGGGGCCTGCGCGAACTCCCGGTGGAGTTCTCACCGGTGCCCCGCCCCCGTCCCACCCGCTGAGGGCACCCGGTAGCGGGCGGGGGCGCGCCGGGCGGGGCAGAGCTCTCAGCCGGTGATCGGGCTGAATCTCGCGGGCAGTTCGAACAGACCGCGCATCCACACCGAGGGCCGCCAGCGCAGTTGCTCGGGACGCACGGCCATCCGCACGTCCGGCAGCCGGTCCAGCAGGGTTTCCACCGCGGTGCGGGCGATCACCTCCGCCGTTTCGGGTGCGGGGAACGGGCAGCCGTGTTCCCCGTGCCCGAACGACATCTGCGCCCGGTTGGTTCCGTGGATGCCCAGGTCCCCGGTGTTGAGCCGGGGGTCGCAGTTGGCCGCGGCCAGCCCCAGCACCAACAGGTCGCCCCGGTTGATCCGGCGCCCGCCCAGTTCACAGGCCTGTACCGCCCAGCGGCCGATGAAGTTCTGGGTGGGGGTGTTCTTCCACAGCACCTCGTTGAGCGCCTCGCCCGCGCTGCTGCGCCCGCCCTGGAGGGTCAGGGAGAAATCGTCGTCGAGCAGCATGAGCCGCAGTGTGTTGCCGATCCAGTTCCCCGTGGGCGCCTGGGCCGCCGACATGATCACGAGCAGGTCGATGACCACCTCCTCGTCGGTGAGCCCCGCCGGGTGCAGGAGCAGCCGGGAGGGGACGTCGTCGCGAGGGCGGGCCCGCCGCTCGCCGACGATCCGCCGCATCCGCTCCTGCACCCGCTGGTGGGCCCGGGCGGCGTCGGCCGTGACGTCCAGGGAGAGGAGGATGTCCCGGACCATGCCGGGGACCTCCGGTTCGGGGAGGCCGTACAGCCGGGCGACCACCGCGGCCGGGATCTGGTGGGCGTACTGGCTGACCAGGTCGGCCTCACCGTCACCGGCGAACTGGTCGACGAGCCGGTCGGAGACCCGCCGGCACAGCGCGTGCAGGTCGGCGCGGTCCGTGGCGTCGAGGGCGTCACCGATCGCCCCGGCCCTGCGCTGGTGTTCGGCGCCCTCGGTGAACATCACCGACGGGGTCCACATCACGTACGGCAGGAGGGGCCAGCTGTCGTGGACGTGGTCCCACAGGTTCCAGCGGCGGCAGTCCCTGGCGAACCACTCGGGCCTGCCGGTGACGTGGTGCAGCTCCCGGTAGCCGAGGACGAACCACGCGGGGATGTCGCCGTCGAGGAGGATGGGGGCGACCGGGCCGAAGCGTCTGCGCACCTCCTCGTACAGCGGTACCGGGTCCCGGGCGATGTCGGGCCCGTAGAACCGCATGGCGTTCTCGTGTTCGGGTGACAGGGGCGCCGTCCCCCGCCCCGGTGGGCGGACGGCGGTCCCCGGTGTTCCCGCGGTGTTGTTCATGAGGGCCCCTCCGGGGTGGACGCGTGCCCGGCCTCGGGCGCGGTCGGGCGGTGTCTGGCCAGGTGGTGGACGAGGGCGATGAGGACGTCGCGGCTGGACTCGCGGCGGCGCGCGTCGCACTCCAGCAGCGGGACGTCGTCGGACAGGTCCAGGGCGGTGCGCACGTCGGCCAGGCTCGGACCCGGGCCGAAGCGGTTGACCGCGACGACGAACGGCGTCCGGTGGTGTTCGAGGCGGTCGATGGCGTACCAGGACTCCTCCACCCGGTCGGTGTCGACGAGGACGACCGCGCCGAGGCTGCCGACGAAGAGCTGCTCCCACAGGAACCAGAAGCGTTTCTGGCCGGGGGCGCCGAAGAGGTAGAGGACCCGGATGGCGTCGACCGTGATCCGGCCGAAGTCGAACGCGGCCGTCGTGGTGCGTTTGTCGCGGACGGCACTGAGGTCGTCGACCCCGGCGCTGGCCCGCGTCATGATCTCCTCGGTGCTCAGCGGGCGCATCTCACTGACCGCACCGACCATGCTCGTCTTCCCCACGCCGAACCCGCCCACGATGACGATCTTGAGGGCGTTGCTCGCCGTGCTGGCGAGGGGCGACCGTCCCTTGGCCGTCGTCCCCCGGTCTGCTGCCGTGGCCGTCCCGGTCGTCTGTTCAGAGGCGTTGGAGGGCAAGGAGCACCTGCTTCAGGGTGTCGGGGTCGTGCCGCGGCCCCTCCTGGGGGGTGGAGGGGACGGGGTGCCGGGCCACCACCGCCCCGGTGTCCAGCAGGTCGACGAGGAGGATCCGCACGACGCTCACCGGGAGCCCGAGTTCGGCGGAGATCTCGACCACGGCGGTGGGGCGTGTGCACAGCCGGAGGATGTCGGCGTGCTCGGACTGCATGTGCGGCGCGGGTTCGGACTCGGCCACGAGGAGGGTGACGGAGTCGAGGGCGGGATCACCGGGACCGCCGGGGTCGCCGCGCCCTCCGGTGACCGTGTACAGCCGGTCCGGCACCTCACTGTCGAGATGGTCCGTGTTCATCGGGACGAAGCCGCCTCTTGGGGCCTGCGGCGGGGTTCGGTCGGCAGGTGGACGGCGATCTGTTCGACGAGTTCGTTCATGCGGCGGGCGACCGCGCCGACGTCCGCCTCGTATCCGGCGACGACGGCCAGGTGGGCGCCCTCGCCGACGCCGACGATGAGCAGGAGTCCACCGCCGTACTCCAGCATGGCCTGGCCCGCGCCGGTCGCGTCGCCGAACTCGGCGGAGGCGCTGAGGGACAGGCTCTGGATCCCGGCGCAGATCGCGGCGAGCTGATCGGCCCGGTCCGTGTCCAGCTCCCGGCTGTGGCACATCCTGAGCCCGTCCCTGGACAGCACCAGGACGTGTCGGATGCCCGGTGTCCGGTGCCTCAGGTTCTCCAACAGCCAGTCGAGGCTGGTGTCCGTGGTCGTCATCGGGTTCTTGGGGCGGTGGTCCGGACCCGGTGCGGCCCGGTGCCCCTCCCTCCGTTCCTCTTCGATCGGTTTCGGTTGGTACGCGGCGGGGACCGTGTTCATCGGCCGCCCTCCCGGGTGGTGTCCCGGCCGTTCTCCTCGGGCGGGGCACCGGCGTCCCGGAAGGCCGCGAACCGGGTGGGGATCCCGTTGCGCGACTGGGGGTCGAGGTGCCTGCGCGCGGTGGGGAAGAGCTGTTCGGGGTTCTCCCGGACCGCTTCGGCCAGGGTGTGGCCGCGTCGGCGCCGGGGCAGGTTGACGGGTCCGGTCGGCTGTCCGGGGGCGGTGCCGGACGGTTCCGGGCCGGCGGGGCCGGGGCGGGCGTCGCGTCGGGGCAGGGGCGGGCGGTCCGCAGCGTCCCGTGCCGGGGGCGGCGGGCCGGCCGGGGTCCCGGCTGACGGCGTCCCGACTGCCGGAATCCCGGCGGCGGGGGTGTCGGCCGAAGGCACACCGGCTGGCGGCGTACCGGTCCCGGGGGTGCCGGACCCGGGTACGACGACCACAGGGGTACCGGCGGTGGCCGCGCGCGGTCGCCGTACCCGGGCACGGGGTTCGGTGATGAGGTTGGGCGGGATGAGGACGACCACCCCGACGCCGCCCCTGGCCGAGGGCCGGAAACTCACCTTCAGGCCGTACTTGTCCGCCAGGCAGCCCACGACCGCCAGCCCGGTCCGGATGCCGGGGAGGGTGGCCAGGGTTCGGGGTTCGGCGATGAGGTTCTCGGCGATGCGGCGTTCGCGTTTGCGCATCCCCATACCGCTGTCCTCGACGGTGATGGTGACCCCGGTGTCCTCCTCCTGCACGTAGACGTGGACGTCGGTACCGTGCGCGGAGAAGTTGGCGGCGTTGTCCATGAGTTCGGCGAGCGCCTGCATGACGCCCTCCGCCGCGTAACCGACCACCGCGACCCTGCTGGTGTAGTGCAGGCGGACCCGCCGGTAGGCGGTGATCCGGCCCATGGCCCCGCGGAGGATGCTCTCCATGATGATGGGCCGGGTCCAACGGCGCCCGGAGCGCCCCTGGGCCAGGACCACGAACGCGTCCGCGAGACGGCCGGTGCGGGAGACGTTGTGATCGACCCTCAGGAGGTCGGAGAAGATGTCGGCGCGGTCGCCGTAACGGTCCTCCAGGTCACGGAGCTGGGCGAGCAGGGTGGTGAGGTGGGCCTGGATGCGCGCACCGGAGTTGGCGGCCGAGACCAGCGCCGTGGCGGAGCGGCGTTCGGCGGCCAGGATCTCGTCCAGGACGCGGCGGCGCAGTCTCGCGACGGGTTCGCGGACGTCCTGGAACTCCTGGGCGAGGGTCTCGGCGGCGCTGGTGCGGTCCGCGCGGACCCGGTGGACGATCAGCGGCAGGACGGAGTCGGCCAGGTCGGTGACCTCGTCCTCGATCTCCGCACGGGCTTCCCGGTCCTGGGCGGAGCGGCGTTCGGCGCTGGCGACCTGGGTGGTGACGGCGTGGGCGAGCCGGTCGATCGTGGGGTGGCCGGGGCGGGGGTACCGGGCGAGCACGCTCTGGGCCGAGCGCCCCTCGCGGGCGGCCTGGGAGACGGCGGGCAGGAGCGCGTCGACGACCCGCCCCGCCTCCTCCTCCAGGATCCGTGCGCCAACGCTGACCCGGGTGCTGTGGGCACGGGCGATGCGTGCGGCCGCCGCCTGGTGGGCCGCGGTGGCCACGGCCGCGCACAGCAGGATCCCGGCCACGCCGCCGACCAGGGCGATGAGGGTACGGACCGGTGCCGGGCTCTCGAACACCACCCAGGACCAGGCCGGGGCGGTCAGTGCGGATGCGGCCAGGAGAGCGACGAGTGCCTGTTGGCCGGGGCGCGGAAGGGGGCGTTTCCGGTCGGACAGGTGTACTGCCATGAATGGATTCCTCACGGCGTTCGTGCGGCTGGCGGAGTCGTTGTTCGTTCCACGGTCCCGTAATTCGAGCAGGGAACATCCCGCCCCGGAACCGAGTTCTTCCGAGGCGGGTGGATTTCACGGTAGTCCACCACCGGAAGGAACGTGGACTTTCTGCCGATCAGGCCCGACAGCCAGCACAGAAAAACTTATCGACACCACACGGAACACTAACAAAAGGGAGATGACCGGTTCTCCCCTTTTGTCAATAAAGGGAGGACACCTGGGATTCAGGCGGCCGAAACGCCTTCACGGAGAACGGTTCGGGGAAGGGGTGTGAGGGGGGATTCCCGGAGGGGGTCAGCCCCTGGCCGCGGCGAGGATCACCAGGAGGGGGACCAGCCGCTCCGGAGGGATGACGTAGTGGCCCCGCCTGCGGGTGGTGAGCCAGCCCGCCGCGGCCAACAGGTTGACGTGGTGGTAGATCTGGCCGCTGGTGCCGAACTCCGCGCGTTCCTTGAGTTCGGCGACGGTGCCGACTCCGGACCAGACAGCGTGGAGGAGGCTGAGCCGAACGGGGTTGCCCAGGGCGTCGAGACTGCCTGCCAGCAGGGACCAGTCGAGGCCTTCGAGCCGGTCGACCGGGATTCCGCTCTGCCATTCGACCGGCTGCCCCTCGACCGGCACGACTCCCGCGAAGACCACGGCTCCCTCTTCGGGAACGCGTTCCCTGAGTGCCTCCAGGGCGAAGAAGCGCTCCGCGTAGCCCGGATCCGCGCGCCGGTCCTCCCGCACCCGGTCCCGCTGCTCCAGTTCGGCGACCCGGGCCTCCAGGTCGGCGAGGCGTTCCTGCGTGGTTCGTTCTGGCACGGTCCCACGGTACAGGATTATACGTTGTTACGTAAAAGCAAATAGGAGACCGTGGGTCCGACCGGGACCGAGCCCCGCCGACCGCTGACACGCTCCGCTCCGCTGTGCGCCTCGCCCCTTCCCTCCTCCCCGAGAGCAGACCGGAAAGGCGCGTCCGGGCTTTGCCGGATCCGGGCGAAGCGGTTTCCTCCCCCTTACCCCGTGTGGCTGATGATGAAGGTGCGGCGTACGGACCGCCTGCTCGTCACACCCGAGGGGTCGGCCCCGTCGGACCATTCGGTCCGCGGATCGACCGGCAAAGGAGCACCTATGCGGACACAGGCCAACGGTTGGCAGTACTTCGTCTCGACGCTGCTCATCGTCACCGGCGCGATCAACGTCATCCAGGGCCTCGCGGCGTTCTTCACCCCGGGCTTCTACGTGGCCGCCGAGTCACAGATGCTGATCCTGGAGTACGAGGCCTGGGGCCTCCTGCTCGGCCTGTGGGGTGTGGTGCTGGTCGTGGCAGGTCTGGCGGTCCTCTCCGGCAGTACCTGGGCCCGGGCCTTCGGCATCGTCCTGGCATCCCTGAACGCCATCGCCCAACTGACCTTCCTGGTCGCCATGCCGTTGTGGTCGGTGGTGGTCA
This sequence comes from Nocardiopsis terrae, assembly GCF_014651695.1. Lineage (GTDB taxonomy): Bacteria > Actinomycetota > Actinomycetes > Streptosporangiales > Streptosporangiaceae > Nocardiopsis > Nocardiopsis terrae. Next base: position 347,125 of record NZ_BMXJ01000006.1, on the reverse strand, counting down.
TCGCCGTCGACCTCCTGGTCGTCTACGGCCTGACCGCCGGCTGGCCCGCCGCGATCCGCGGCGAGGGGGGCGAGGCCTCCGAGGACCCCCGCGAGTCCGGCTACCGCGCCGGGTACCGGGCCGCCCACGAACGGCCCGCCTCGACGCCCCACCCCACCCGCTCCCCCGAACAGGGCCAGGAGCAGGGGCCGGGCCAGCGTCAGCAGCACACCGGCTGACCTCAGCGCGGCCGAGCGCCGCTGCCGCCCCGTCCCGCGGTTCCGGGACGGGGCGGCCTTCGTGCGCGCCCCGCCCCGGAACGGCCGCCCGGGGCAGGTCGGCCGAGGGGCCGGTCAGTGCTCCCTGGGGTGCAACCGGCTGGTGACGGCGAGCCGGTTGTAGAGGTTGATCATGGCGATGGCGGACATCAGCGCGGCGAGCTCCGTCTCGTCGAAGTGCTCGGCGGCCTCTTCGTAGACCTCGTCGGACACGCCGTGGCCGCCCAGCTCGGTCATCTCGTCGGTCAGGGCGAGGGCGGCGCGCTCCCGTTCGGTGAAGCGGTCCCCGGCCTCGTACCAGGTGGACACGAGGAAGAGCCGCTGCTGGGACTCGCCCTCGCCGAGGGCCTTCCGGGTGTGCAGGTCCACGCAGAACGCGCAGCCGTTGAGCACGGAGGCGCGGAGTTTGACCAGTTCCAGCAGCCGGACGTCCAGGTGCTCGGCGATCACCAGGTCGACCTCGTCGAGCTTCTTGTAGACCTGCGGCAGTTTCTTCGCCCAGACCACGCGCTTCTCAGCCATGAGTACCGTCTTCTCCTCGTGGGACACCGTGTCAAAGCAGATGCTACGTTCCCCTCACTCCGGGAAACGCGCAGCGCCGGGGGGTCCTTCCCCCGCATGTCGGGGCCGCCCTCCCGCACAGGCCACCGGGGGTACGTGTGCCGCCTCCGCGGGCCCCGGCGGACGTCCCGGATCCGGGGCACGGTCCTTGACCTGGAGCGCGCTCCAGCTCCTAGCGTGAGCCGCATGAGCACACGACAGAGCAGGATCGGCTCCGGCCACGGCATGCGCAGCACCGCGGCCGAGGTCCTCGACGGCACCGACCTGACCGGGAAGGTCGCCCTGGTGACCGGCGGCCACTCGGGGATCGGACTGGAGACCACACGGGCCCTCGCGGGGGCGGGCGCCCGCGTGGTCGTCCCGGCACGCAGGCCCGACCAGGCGGAGGAGGCTCTCGCACGGATCCCGGGCACGGAGGTCGGCGAGCTGGACCTGGCCGACCTGCAGAGCGTTCGCGCGTTCGCGGACGCCTTCCCGCACGAGCGGATCGACCTGGTGGTCAACAGCGCGGGGATCATGGGCTGCCCGCACACCGTGGTCGGCCCCGGCTGGGAGGCCCAGTTCGCCGTCAACCACCTGGGGCACTTCGCCCTGGTCAACCGGTTGTGGCCGAGGATCGCTAACGGCGGCGGGCGGGTGGTCTCGGTGGCCTCCTCCGGTCACCACGCCTCCGGTGTCCGCTGGGACGACCCGTGGTTCGCGCGGGGCTACGACCGCTGGACGGCCTACGGCCAGGCCAAGACCGCGAACGTCCTCTTCGCCGTGCACCTGGACCGGCTCGGCAGCGGCCACGGGGTCCGGGCCTTCTCCCTGCACCCCGGCGCGATCCTCACCCGGTTGCAGCGGCACATGACCACCGGGGAGATGGTCGAACGCGGGTGGATCGACGAGCAGGGCAACACGGTCAACCCCACCTTCAAGACCCCCGAGCAGGGCGCGGCCACCCAGGTGTGGGCGGCCACCTCCGCCCGGCTCGCGGGGATGGGCGGCCTGTACTGCGAGAACGCCGACATCGCCGAACTCCCGGAGCGGGCGGACCCGGAGCGGGGCGAGCGAGGGGTCGCCGCCCACGCCACCGACCCCGAACAGGCCGAACGGCTGTGGGCCTGGTCGGCCGAGCTGACCGGCGAGGACGCCTTCGCCCGCGGCTGAGCCCGCCCGGGGCGTCCCCACGGGCGGGGCGCCACTGCCCGTCCGTCACCTCTCCGGGAGCCCCAGCAGGCGGAGGTACATCGCTGTCAGTTCCCGGGCGGCCCGGTCCCGGTCTCCCGGGCAGGAGGCGAGGCCGCCGGCGAAGGCCGCGACCATGCCTCCGGCCGCCCGGGCGACCGCCTCCGGGGAGGCCGCCGGGTCCGCCGCCCCCCGCTCCACCAGGCGCCGGGTGTAGCGGGCGGAGCGACGGCGGGGCAGACCGTGGATCTCCTCCCACAGCTCCCCCATCGCCGGGTCGGACAGCGACTGGTGCTGGAGCACGGTGACGAACGCGAGGTTCTCCGTGTAGGCGTCCAGGAAGGCGGTGACGGTCGCCCGGACCACCGCGTACGGGTCGTCGGCGTCGATCCCGTCGAGTTCCTGGCTGGCCAGGAACCGGTCCCGCACCCCCTCGGCCAGGACCGCGAACACCTCCTCCTTGGAGGCGAAGTACACGTAGAAGGTGGCCCGGCCGACCCCGGCCCCGGCGGTGATCCCCGCGACGGTCGTGCGCGCGTAGCCGTTGCGTTCGAACACCCTCCGCGCCGCCGTGAGCAGGGCCGCGCGGGTGGCGCTGTCGGCTCGGTCGTGCTTGACGCGGGTCGCCCACTCCTTCTTCTCCATGGGGGCGAGTATCCCAGAACCACAATCGTTGACATCAATGTCAACAGGGGTGCAGACTCGGTTCACCCACCGGCCGAGGAAGGGGACCCCCGTGTCCGAACCCACCCGCCTGCTCGTCGCCAACCGGGGTGAGATCGCCGTGCGCGTGCTCCGGGCCGCCGCCTCCCTGGGAATCGGCACCGTCGCCGTGTACGCGGCGGAGGACTCCGGGGCCGCCCACGTCCGCCTCGCCGACCAGGCCCGCCCGCTCGGCGCCGCGGGCCCCTCCGCCTACCTGGACGGCGAGCGACTGGTCGCCGTGGCCCGCGAGACGGGTTGCCGGCTCGTCCATCCCGGCTACGGCTTCCTCAGCGAGAACGCCGACTTCGCCGAACTGTGCGCCGCCTCCGGCCTGGTCTTCGTGGGCCCCTCCCCCGAGGCCCTCGCCCTGTTCGGCGACAAGGCACGCGCGCGGGCCCTGGCCGAGAGCCTCGGGGTCCCCGTTCTGCCCGGCACCTTCGGCGCGACCTCCCTGGAGGAGGCCGAGGCCTTCCTGAGACGGCTCGGACCCGGCGGGGCGGTGATGGTCAAGGCCCTGGCGGGCGGCGGCGGGCGGGGCATCCGCGCGGTCACCGACCCTGCGGACCTGGCCTTCGCCTACGAACGCTGCCGTTCGGAGGCCGAACACGCCCTCGGACACGGCGACCTCTACGTGGAACAGCTGCTGCAACGCGCCCGGCACGTCGAGGTCCAGGTGGTCGGGGACGGCACCGGCGCCGTGACCCACCTGTGGGAGCGCGAGTGCAGCATCCAGCGCCGCCACCAGAAACTGGTCGAGACCGCCCCCGCCCCGGGCCTGCCCGAAGAGCTCCGCCGACGGCTGCTCGACGCCGCCCTCACCCTCGCCCGCGAGGTCTCCTACTCCGGCCTGGGCACCTTCGAGTTCCTCGTCGGGGCCGCAGGGCCCGACGGGGACTCCGGAGCCCCCGCCTTCCACTTCGTCGAGGCCAACCCGCGCCTGCAGGTCGAGCACACCGTCACCGAGGAGGTCACCGGGGTCGACCTGGTCACCGCACAGATCGAGGTTGCGCTGGGCCGCACCCTGGCCGAACAGGGCCTCGGGCAGGAGGACGTCCCCGCCCCGCGCGGCTACGCCGTCCAGGCCCGGGTCAACCTGGAGACCACCGGCGCCGACGGGGCGGCGCTCCCCTCCTCCGGGACCCTGACCGCCTTCGCCCCGCCCACCGGCCCGGGTGTACGGGTGGACACCCACGGAGCGGTCGGGCACACCGCCGGGGACGGCTTCGACCCGCTGCTGGCCAAGGTGGTCGCGCACGCCCCGCGCGGCGGGCTGACCGACGCCGCCGACCGGGCCGAGCGGGCCCTGGCCGAGTTCACCGTGGCCGGGGCCGACACCGACATCGCCTTCCTGCGGGCGGTGCTGCGCCACCCCGGTTTCCGTTCCGGAACCGCCACCACCGCCTTCGTCGGCGAGCACCTCGCCGAACTCCTCGCCGCGGCCGGGACCGCCACCGCCGGAACACCGAACGGGGGCTCCGCCGCCGGCCTCACCGCGCCCTTCGCCGCGACGGTCGTCTCGGTCGAGGCGAAACCCGGCGACGGAGTCCGGGCCGGGGCTCCCCTGGTGGTGCTCCAGGCGATGAAGCTGGAGCACGTGCTGGCCGCACCCGCCTCCGGAACGGTCGGCGAGGTCCGAGCCGTGGTCGGGGCCGCCGTCGGCGAGGGCGAGGAACTGCTCGGGTTCGCCCCGGACGGCGTCGAGGAGGAGGCGGGGCCGGCCGAGGACGGCGTCGATCCCGACCGCATCCGCCCCGACCTGGCCGAGGTGCTCGAACGCCACGCGTCGGGCACCGACGAGCGCCGTCCCGAAGCGGTGGCCAAACGGCACCGCCTGGGCCGGCGCACCGCCCGGGAGAACATCGCCGACCTGTGCGGGGACGGCGGCTTCACCGAGTACGGCGCGCTGGCGGTCGCCGCACAGCGCGGCCGCCGCTCCGACGAGGACCTGGCCGCCAACACCCCCGCCGACGGCATGGTCACCGGGATCGGCCGGGTCAACACCGGTCGGCACGGCGACGGAACGGGGGACGGAGCCGGTGCGCGGCGCGGCGTCCGGTCCGCGGACGGACCGGACTACGGCACCGACTGCGTGGTCATGTCGTACGACTACACCGTCATGGCCGGGACCCAGGGCGTGATCAACCACCGCAAGACCGACCGCATGCTGGAACTCGCCCGCCGGCGCCGGCTCCCGGTCGTGCTCTTCGCCGAGGGCGGCGGCGGCCGCCCCGGGGACATCGACCCCAACACCGCCTCCGCCCTGGGCGTCACCACGTTCTCCGCCATGGGCCGCCTCAGCGGCCGGGTCCCCACCGTGGGGGTGGCCTCGGGTCGCTGCTTCGCGGGCAACGCGGCCCTGCTGGGCTGCTGCGACGTCGTCATCGCCACCCGCGATGCCACGATCGGCATGGGCGGGCCCGCGATGATCGAGGGCGGCGGGCTGGGCGTCCACCGCCCCGAGGAGGTCGGCCCGGTCGGTGTCCAGGAGCCCAACGGGGTGATCGACCTGCTCGTGGAGGACGATGCGGCAGCCGTGCGCGCGGCCCGCGACTACCTGTCCTACTTCCAGGGCACCGTCGGCGACTGGGAGGCCGCCGACCAGCGGCTGCTGCGCCACGTGGTCCCGGAGAACCGGCTGCGCGCCTACGACGTCCGCCGCGCGGTCCGCACCCTGGCCGACACCGGCTCCGTGCTGGAGCTGCGCCGCCGCTTCGGGCCGGGTGTGGTCACCGCCCTGGTGCGGATCGAGGGGCGGCCGATGGGCCTGATCGCCAACGACCCCGGCCACCTGGGCGGCGCCATCGACTCCGACGGCGCGGACAAGGCCGCCCGGTTCCTGCAGTTGTGCGACGCCCACGGGCTCGCCGTGCTCTCCCTGTGCGACACCCCGGGGTTCATGGTCGGCCCGGACGCCGAACGCACCGCCACCGTCCGGCACTTCTCCCGGTTGTTCCTGATCGGTTCCCAACTGCGCGTTCCGATGGTGACCGTGGTGCTGCGCAAGGCCTACGGCCTGGGCGCCCAGGCCATGGCCGGCGGTCACCTGCGCGCCCCCGACGCCACCCTGGCCTGGCCCAGCGGGGAGCTCGGTCCGATGGGGTTGGAGGGAGCGGTCCGGTTGGGGTTCCGCAAGGAGTTGGCCGCCGTCGAGGACCCCCGGGAGCGGGAGGCCACCTTCGACGCCCTGCTCGCCGCGGCCTACGAGCGCGGCAGGGCGACCAGTGCGGCCTCGGTGTTCGAGCTGGACGACGTGATCGACCCCGCGGTGACCCGGGCCCGGGTCACCGCGGCCCTGGCCGGAGCCCCGGGGACGGACGGTTCCGGGGAGCGGGTCGGCCGCTACGTCGACGCCTGGTGACCAGCAGCGCCAGGGCCGGTCCGGACGCGGCGGGCAACACCATGACAGCGGCCGGCTGGACGGGGACCGCGCGGTCGGCAAAGGCGACGAACACGGCCTGAATCCGTGTGCCAGAGTTGGCACAGGAGGTGGACATGGCCCGGAAAGCTGACCCCGCAAGGCGCCGCGAGGTCCTGGACGCCGTCATCGAACAGCTCGCGCACACCGGGATCACCGGGTTCACCCTGCGCGGCCTCGCCCAGGGCCTGGGCCAGAGCACGCGCGTGTTCACCCACCACTTCGCCGACCGCGAGGAGCTGCTCTCCGCGGTCCTGGCCCGCCTGGACGAGCGCCAGCACCGGGCGCTGCTCGCCACGAAGGGCTGGGAGGACCCGGCGGTCCCGGTCAGCGGCATCGTCCGGGACGCCTGGCGGCGGGGGCTCGGCCAGGAACTGCCCATGACCCGGCTCATCCGGGAGATCGAGGGGCTCGCCGCCTCGGGCCGCCTGCCGGCGGCCAGCGCGGGGTTCGTGCGCGGGCGCGCGGAGTTCGTCGCCTCCTGCCTGACCCTGCGCGGGGTTCCCGAGGACCGGGCGCTCAGCCTGGCCACCCTGCTGAACTCGGCGTTCTCCGGGTTGGAGACCGACTACCTCGTCACCGGCGACCGGGGGCGCGGCGAGGCCGGACTCGACCTGCTCTGCGCGTGGATCGACTCGATGGCCCCGTCCCCTGGCCCGGGGCGCGGGCGCGCCCGGGCCCGGACCGCGGCTCAGTGCCCGGCACCGTCCCCGGCGGAGCTCCGGACCCGGTCGTAGACGGGGACCAGACCGTCGAGGAAGGCCGTCAGCGCCAGTTCGAAGCTTTCCTCGTCGATCTCGGCGGCGACCTCGGGCAGCCGGTGGGCCTGCGACAGGTTGGGGTAGCGGTCCTGGTAGACCCGGACGTCGTCGTCGAACCCGCGCGCGAAGGAGTTGGTCGCGGCGCCCACCACCAGGTACTTGGTGGAGGCCCCGATCATCGTGGCGTAGCGGGGAGGCCAGCCCGCGCTCACGAGCCCGCCGTGCACGGCGTCGGCGCGGCGCAGCGCCTCCTCCCGGCGGCCGGGCCCGGCGGCGATCACCGGGAGCAGGTTCGGGTGTTCGGCCAGGGCCGTCCGGTAGGAGCGGGCCCACCCGGCCAGGCCCCCGCGCCAGTCGCCGCCCTCGAAACCGGACACGTCGATGTGTGTGGTGACCACCTCGGCGACCTCGCTGAGCAGCTCCTCCTTGGTGCGGTAGTGGCTGTAGAGCGAGGCGGCCTGGACTGCCAACTCCTGGGCGAGCTTGCGCATGGACAGCTGTTCCAGCCCGTCCCGGTCGATGAGCGTGAGCGCGGCCCCGCGGATCGCCGGTTTGCTCAGCATCGGTGTCTTGGGTCGGGCCACGGAAAGGCTCTCCTTCTGCACTGCGCCGTCGGGCCGGTCCGTCCGGCATCCGCGCCGATCATCGCACGGCGTGCTCCGTATTCTGCCGCTCGGCGGCCCCCACCGCGGCCCGCCTTCCCGCCGAGGACCGGCCGGGAGCGGTCCGGAACCCCGCGGGACCTGCCGGAACGGTCCACTCCCCGGGGGATCAGTGGTTCCACCTGCCACCTCACACCGTTCGGTTCCGCCCTTGCGCGGACAAGGGGCCACAACGTACCCTCAAATAACCGAACAGCGTTAGGTTACTTGGGAGCAGCCGTGATCGATTTCTCACTGAGCGAAGAGCAGCGCGCCGTCCAGAGCTGGGTGCGAACCTTCGTCGAGCGGGAGCTGATGCCGCTGGAGAACGAGGTGCTGCGCCGCGAGCGCGAGGGCCACCCGCCCGGCCTGACCCGCGAGGAGAACAACCGGCTGCGCGCACTGGCCCGCAAGTCGGACTTCTGGGGGGTCGCCACCCCGGAGGAGTACGGCGGCATGGGGCTGGACGCGATCAGCGAGGCCCTCATCGAGATCGAACTCGGCCGGACCTTCCTCACCTTCAAATTCGGCGGTGAGGCCGACAACATCCTCTACTACGCCAACGAGGAGCAGAAGCGCCGCTACCTGCTCCCCACCATCGAGGGCGAGCGCAAGTCCTGCTTCGCCATCACCGAGCCGAACGCGGGCTCCGACGCCAAGGCCATCCGCGCCAAGGCCGTCCGCGACGGCGACGAGTGGGTGATCAACGGTGAGAAGACCTTCATCACCGGCGGCAACGAGGCCGACTTCGCCATGGTCTTCGCGGTCACCGACCCCGAGAAGGGCGCCAACGGCGGTGTGACCTGTTTCCTCGTCGACCGCGACATGGGCTGGACCTCCGAGCCCATCGACACCATGGGCGAGCGCCGCCCGGCCGCCCTGATCTTCCAGGACGTGCGCGTCCCGCACGAGAACATCCTCGGCGAGGAAGGGTACGGCTTCGCCCTCGCCATGAAGTGGATCGGCAAGGGCCGCTACCTGCTGCCCGCCCGCGCGCTGGGCGGTTGCGAGCGCCTGCTCGACATGGCCGTCGACTACTCCAAGACCCGCGAGACCTTCGGTGCGCCCATCGCGGACCGCCAGGCCATCCAGTGGATGATCGCCGACTCCCAGACCGAGATCGAGGCGCTGCGCCTGCTGGTGCTGCACGCCGCCTGGCAGGTCTCCGAGGGCAAGGACTCGCGGCACGCCCAGTCGATCGCCAAGCTGTTCGGCGGCGTGAAGGCCAACGAGATCGTCGACCGCGTCATGCAGATCCACGGCGGCATGGGTTACACCCGCGAGCTGCCCATCGAGCGCTTCTACCGGGACGTCCGGCTGCTGCGCATCTTCGAGGGCACCGACGAGATCCAGCGCCGCACGATCGCCCGCGACCTGCTCAAGGGCCACGTGAAGGTGGGCGCAACCCTTGGGTAGCTAGCGGGAACGAGGGAGGGCCCGTGCCGCGCGCGCCAGCGCGGCACGGGCCCTTGTGCTCGGAGGCCTAGTTGACGTCGACCAGGTCGACGACGAACACCAGGGTCTCCCCCGGCTTGATGACGCCGCCGGCGCCGCGGTCGCCGTAGGCCAGGTGCGGCGGGATGACCAGCTGACGGCGGCCGCCGACGCGCATGCCCATGACGCCCTGGTCCCAGCCGGAGATGACCTGACCGGAGCCCAGGCGGAAGCGCAGGGGCTCGCCGCGGTTCCAGCTGGCGTCGAACTCCTCGCCGGAGGAGTGCGCGACGCCGACGTAGTGCACGCTGACGGTGCTGCCGTGCCCGGCCTGGTCGCCCTCGCCGACCGTGATGTCGGTGATCTCCAGGTCCGCGGGCGGCGGGCCCTCGATGAAGTCGATCTCGGGACGCTCAAGCGCCATGGTGGGGTCCCCCTCTTGGAAACACGTGGACAGAAGGGCCCAGGCTATCGGTGGTGCCCGGTGTTCTCTGCCAGTCCCGCCGGGCGCCCCGCCCCGGCCCTCAGTGCTCCCCGACGGTGGCGGCGACGACGTGGCCGCGTCCCTCGACCTTGATGGGTCCGCTGTCGGCCTGGACGAACACGGACTCCCCGCGGCGCAGGGTGACCCCCTCGCCGACCTCGGCGACCAGGTCCACGTTGCCGTGCAGCGCCAGGACCACGGTGGGGCCGTCGCCGGGCAGGTGGGCGGCGATCCGGCCGGGGCCGATCTCGTGCAGGGCGAACTCGGGGGCGGACGGGCGGAACTCGCGGCGGCCGTCCAGGAAACCGGGCTGGGCGTAAGGGATCGGCAGTACGGAGAAGTCCACCACGTCGAGCAGCTCCGGGGCGTCGACGTGCTTGGCGGTCAGACCTGCGCGGAGCACGTTGTCGGAGCTGGCCATCACCTCGACGGCGGTGCCCTGGAGGTAGGCGTGCAGGTTGCCCGCCGGGAGGAAGAGGGCCTGCCCGGGCCACAGGGTGACCCGGTTCAGCAGGAGCGCGGCGACCGCACCGGGGTCGCCGGGGTAGCGGTCGGCCAGGTCCACGACGATCTCGGCGTGGGCGCCGCGCCTGCCCCTGCCGGACCACTCCCGGACGAAGTCGCCGATCAGTCGGCCGTGGTCGGCGGCGGGGAGCGTCAACAGGCGGGTGAGTGCGGCCCGGAGCGCGCCGTGGGTGTCGGCGGCGGACAGGTCCTGACGCAGCAGGTTGGCCAGTTCGTTGTCCAGGCCGATGAGGTCGGCGACGGTGGCGGCGGGTTCACGGAAGCCGCACAGCGCCTCGAAGGGCTCCAGGGCGAGGAGCAGTTCGGGTTTGTGGTGGGGGTCCCGGTAGTTGCGGTGGGGTGCGTCGACCGGGATCCCGGCGCGTTCCTCGGCCTCGTAGCCGGAGCGGGCCCGGGCCGCGTCGGGGTGCACCTGGAGGGAGAGCGGCGCCTCGGCGGCCAGGTACTTGAGGAGGTAGGGCAGGCGGGCACCGAAGCGTTCGGCGGTGCCGGGGCCGAGTACGCGGCGGGGGTCCTCCGCGATCAGGCCGGGCAGGGGCCGGGGACCGCCGTCGCAGTGGACGGTGCTGGGGGCGCCGTGGTGGGCGCCCAGCCACAGCTCCGCCTGCGGCGTGCCGTCGGGCTCGGTCCCCAGCAGGCGCGGGATGGCGGTGCGCGCTCCCCAGGCGTACGGCCGTACCTGGTTGGTGAGCCTGTGCATCCGCTCCCCGCTCTCCCGTGTGCGTGTCCTCACCCCGTGGACGCTCCGGCGGGGTGTGAACAGTCTTGCCAAGGGAAGCCTCCCGTTCGACACGGCACGCCCCGCATATCGAGGTAGTGCACACCTCACCTCGCCAGTTCGGCGGGCTTCCGAGGTGCCCGGAGCCCGGTAGCGGCAACGAAGTTACTCGGAAGTAAACCACGTTCCGGGACACGTGAACAGCACCACACCGTCATCTTCCGGAGACAACACCCGGCACCTGTCGGCAAGGACCTCCGGCACCGCACGCGACCGGCGTCCGGCACTCGTGCCCGCGCGATACCCGCCCCCGGGCGGCGGAAAACGGGATGCGCCGCCGAGGCCGGGACCACCGCGGGGTGCACCGGCCACGATGATCCCAGAAGCCGCGGGGAGGGCGGCCCGTGCGGGGCGCGCCCGGATGGGGGGCAGCGAGGTCCGGGCACTGGAGGGCCGGCTCCCACCGGACCCGCTCAGCGTTTGCGGCGCACCCGGTCCGACTCCTCGACCAGCCGGTCGATCATCCGCCGGGTGAGTTCGGGGTCGGGCCTGGGCAGCCCGGCGATCTCGGCCATGTACAGGCCGTCACCGGCGCGGAGGATGGTCTCCGCCAGGACCGGGTCGGTCAGTTCCTCGTGCAGCAGCTCGCCCCAGTGGGTGAACAGGTACTGCACGTAGCGGACCGACTCCTCCCCCAGGTCCTCGTGGCTGCGCAGGGCGGCGATGACCGACCAGTACAGCTCCCTTTCCTCGGTGCTCTGCGGCGTCGAGGTGCGCAGGAAGATCCGGACCACCCCCTCCTCGCTCTCCCTGGCCTCGGCGAACTCGGCCTCGGCCAGTTCACCGAGGCGTTTGACCAACCCGTCCATCAGGTCCGCCTTGGACGGGAAGTGGTAGAGCAGGCCGCCCTTGGACACCTCGGCCGCCCGGGCGACGGCCTCCAGGGTCACCGAGGAGTAGCCGTCGCTGATCAGGATGTCCTGCAGGGCGTCGAGGATGCGCTCGCGTGTGTTCGATGTGCTCACGATTGACACTGTACCGGCTGGACGGTACTGTACCGTCTGGACGGTTGAAGAGTCCCGAGCTGTGTCCTCACCCTCGGTCGACCAGACTTCCCGCCCCGCCCGGACGGCACCGACACCCCTCCGGGTCCCGTGCGCCCCTCACCCCGAGCGGCGCGACACCCACCGACCGAGAGGGAAAGATGAGTTCCGCCGAGGCCGGCAACGGCACCACCCGCGCGCACGGGGACCACGGGGGCCCGCCCGCGCTCGCGGGACCGCGCGAGTGGGCGGCACTCGCCGTCCTGGTCCTGCCCGTCGTCCTGATCTCGGTCGACATGACCGTGCTCGGGTTCGCCGTGCCCGCCCTGAGCGAGGCACTGAAACCCACCTCGGGCCAACTGCTGTGGATCATCGACATCTACGGCTTCGTCCTGGCCGGGCTGCTGATCACCATGGGGTCGCTCGGCGACCGGATCGGACGGCGCCGCCTGCTCATGGCCGGGTCGGCCGCCTTCGGCACGGCCTCCCTGCTGGCCGCCTTCTCACCCAACGCCGAGACCCTGATCCTCGCCCGGGCCCTGCTCGGCGTCGCGGGGGCCTCACTGATGCCCTCGACCCTGTCCCTGCTGCGCAACATCTTCCTGAACCCGCGCCAGCGGCTGCTGGCCATCGCGATCTGGGCGTCCGGGTTCTCCGGCGGCGCCGCCCTCGGCCCGATCCTGGGCGGCTGGCTCCTGGAGCACTTCTTCTGGGGCTCGGTCTTCCTGATCAACCTGCCCGTGATGGCGCTGATCCTGGTCCTGGTGCCGCTGCTGGTGCGCGAGTCCCGCAACCCCGACTCCAGCCGGATCGACCTCCTCAGCGTCGTGCTCTCGCTCGGCGCCATGCTGCCCGCCGTCTACGGCATCAAGAAGCTGGCCACCGAGGGCCCCGAACTCCTGCCGGTCCTGTCCCTGGTGTTCGGCCTGGCCGTGGGCTACCTGTTCGTCCGGCGGCAGCGCGGGCTCAGGGACCCGCTGATCGACGTGGACCTGTTCCGGTCCCGCGTGTTCAGCGTGGCCGTGGTCACCAACCTGATGATCGTGTTCTCCATGGTGGGGTCGCTGTTCTTCCTCACCCAGTACCTGCAGCTGGTGCTCGGTGTCTCACCGATGCGCGCGGGCGTCGTGCTGCTGCCGGGGCTCGTCCTGTCGGTCGTGGCCAGCCTGATCGCCGCCCGGGTGGCGCGGCACCTGAGCCTGGCCACCGTGATCGGGGCCTCCCTGCTCGTGACGGCGGCCGGGTTCGCCACCCTGGTGCTCACCCCCGCCGACGACGTCAGCCGCGGCATCGGCCTCGTGGTCACGGCCTTCCTGCTGATCGCCCTGGGCTCCGGTTTCGCCGAGACGCTCACCAACGGGGCGATCATGTCGGCCGCCCCGCCCAAGCGGGCGGGCGCCGCCTCCGCGATCTCCGAGACCGCCTACGAGCTGGGCGGGGCACTGGGCGTCGCGGTGCTGGGCAGCGTCCTGACCGCGTTCTACCGCAACCACCTCACCGAGGTGGACGGGGTTCCCGCCGACGCCACCGACGCGGCGCGGGAGACCCTGGGCGGGGCCGCCAACACCGCCACCGACCTGGGCGGTACCAGCGGGGCTGCGCTGATGGACTCGGCGCGGCTGGCGTTCACCGAAGGTATGCACCTGACCTCGGTCATCGCCGTGGTGATCGTGCTGGCGGCGGCGTTCCAGGCCTGGTTCCTGCTGCGCGGACGCGGCAACCCGGCGGTGGAGGCCCAGGAGTCCGAGGTGGTGCAGCACGGGCGGTCCGAGGCCGCCAGGGCCGGGCACGCCTCCGCGGACGGGGGTGACGGGACCCGGGAGACCCCCGCGGGCACGGGCTCCGCCGAGTCCGCGAGGTAGCCGCCGCCCGCAGACGTGCGGCGGGCCCGTCACGGGACGAACCGTTCGGCCCCCGGGAGAACCCCGGGGGCCGACCCGTGTCCGGCGCCGCCCGGATTCCGGGGACGGCGTCCGACGCGGGGACGGACGGCGGAACGGTTCAAGGCAGTCGCAGCAGCTCCACCTCCGTGCCCGCCCAGCCGGGGGGCACCACCGCGTACGCCTCGGCCAGGGCCGCGCCGCGCAGGCTGCCCGGCCGGTCGTGGCCCACCGGTTCGGCCCGGCCCTCCCGGAGCCGCACCGCGACCAGCCGGGTGTCCTCCGGCCTCGAACGCACCTCGCCGGACAGCGGAACCGTCCCCGTCGCCCGGGCCGGGTCGGTGCGCCCGGACATCGCGCACAGCAGCGGCACCAGCAGTGTGAGGGAGGCCACCAGGGCGGCGTTCGGGTTGCCGGGCAGCCCCACGAACGCGGTGTTTCCCGAGCGGGCGAGCAACTGCGGGTGCCCCGGACGGCAGGCCACACCGTCCACGACAGGCTGCGCACCCGCCTCCCGCAGCACCCCGCGCAGGTGGTCGGCGGGACCCTTCGAGGAGGACCCGCACACCACGACCACGTCGGTTCCTCCCGCGGTCAGGGCCTCGTCCAGGTCCCGGTAGCCGTCGCCCAGTACACGGGAACTCTCCAGGTGCCCACCGGCCCAGGCGACCAGGCCGGGCATCAGCGGACCGATCGCGTCCCGCACCACACCCTCGCCGGGCAGCCCGCCCGTGGCGATCTCGTCCCCGGTGACCAGTACCGACACCGTCGGCAGGCGCACTGGGAGGCTGTCGTGGCCCAGGCTCGCGGCCAGTCCCAGCACCGCCGGGGCCACCTCGGTGCCCGCCTCCAGCACCGTCTCGCCCGGGGCGGTCTCCTCACCCGCCCAGCGCACGTGCCTGCCCCGATGGGCCTCGCCCCGCACCCGGCCGTCGGCGGTCCCGGCCAGTTCGTAGGGCAGGACCGCCTCGGTCCCCTTCGGCACCCGGGCGCCCGTGGCGATCTCCACGGCCTCGCCCTCCGCCAGACAGAGCCCTGCCACGGGGGTCCCGGCCAGCTGGGTGCCCACCGGGGTCCACGGCCCCTCCCCCGCCACCGCGAACCCGTCCATCGCCGAGGCGTCGAAGGCGGGCGACCCCACCAGCGCCCTCAGGTCGGCGGCGAGCACACCGCCCAGGGCCCGCTCCAGCGGGAGGTCGCGCACCGGGGAGCGCAGCTCCTCCCCCAGCCGCCGGGCCCGTTCGCGCGCCCGCGCCCACGAGGTGGCGCCGCGGTGACCACCGCACGCCGAACCGTCCGCCACGGGGATGTCCATGCTGCTCCGTCCGCTCCGCCCTCCGAGGGTGTGCCCCCTTGTCTACCCGGGCCACACGAGGCGGACGCTACCGCCTGTGCGCGCCCTCCAAGGTGACCGCCGCACCGCCCTCGACGAGCTCCGATTTGCCGTCTGTCGAATCTCCGCTAAAGTCTTTATCAGCAGCAAGGCGGGGCCCACGCAAGCGGGGGCCTGGCCGAGCAGCAAGCGGACGTGGCTCAGCTGGTAGAGCATCACCTTGCCAAGGTGAGGGTCGCGGGTTCGAATCCCGTCGTCCGCTCGGAGGAGACGCTGGGGCGGGGAACCGCCCCACGGATACTCGGTGGAGTGGCCGAGAGGCGAGGCAGCGGCCTGCAAAGCCGTCTACACGGGTTCAAATCCCGTCTCCACCTCCCAGTTTCACTGGGGCGATTAGCTCAGTTGGCTAGAGCACTACCTCGACACGGTAGGGGTCACAGGTTCGAGTCCTGTATCGCCCACAAGCAGTTCGGAAGGCCAGGGCTTCGGCTCTGGCCTTTCGCGTTTCCCGGGGCCGGAGTGACGACCGCCGTCAGAGTTCCGCGTGGTCAACCCCCTGTCTCGCCCGGATGGTCGATCAGCCCGGCCGATGCCAGGAGCACCAACCCGACCACGCTGCTTTCTGCTGCGTTCGTCCGGACTCGTCGACAGCGGAGAAGGGATGCGTGGGTGTCCACGGCCCCGGCTCGCGTCCCTTCGGACATCAGGGCTCCGCCGCACCCGCTCAGTCTGCGAACCGCGCTCGTGCCCTGGTTGGCCGGGTCCAGCCAGGAACCGTCCATACCCGGTCCCGGCCCAGGCAGATGATCGCCCACAGCTACGGCGGCTGCCCGCACTGGCCCTCCCACCGACGAAAGGCCGCGACCCGGCCCACCAGCCACGGACCTCGACCGCCCGGGTTCACCTCACCGGACCGGCGGTCCACCACCTGCAGCACCAACAAGAGAACCATCAATCCAGGAGTGCGCAAAGTTCCCAGGGAACAACGCACCCGCCAGGAACAGGAAAACCATCAGAAACAAATTCACTTGAAAATGACCGCGAAAATGCACATGCACGAGGCCCACATGAATACCAAGTGGCATCAAGAATAGAAAAACAAGGATGAAGCCTTTTTTGGAACGCGCGAATGTGTAACCCTGGTCGAGGGGGTTTTCATGCGATGAGGATCCATCGGTGCAGCTATACGTTCTCGGCAGCGTCCACCTGTACTCCAACGACAAGGCCGTTGACCTCGGCTCCGGACGCGAGCGGGAACTCCTGATCCATCTCGCGCTCGCCAGCGGCCGTCCCTTGGCTGCGCACGAGCTGGCGAGCAGACTCTGGGGAACACCTCCCCCGACGTACCGAAGCACCCTGCACACCTACGTCACCAGGCTGCGACGACGTCTGGAGACTGCGGGCATCGAACGCACACTGCTGTCCCACGGGGCCAGCGGCTACCAGTTCGGGATCGAACCGGACAACATCGACTGGTCGCGGTTGGAAGGGCTACGGGAACGCGCGCACGCACTACGCCGGGTCGACCAGCGCTCGGCCGCCCGCACGCTCCTGCGGGAGGCGGTGCGGCTACGCAGGGACACACCGCTCAGCGGGCTTTCGGGACAGTGGATGACGCGGATGCGTTTCACGATGGAGCAGGCTTACCAGGAGATCCTGGTCGAGTGGGCAAGACTGACACTCGACGCCGGGGAGGCCACCGAAGTACTGAACGTCCTCGACAAAGCGCTCATGCTCTATCCGACCAACGAGGCCCTGCACGGATGCGTCCTTCGCTCACTGCGCTCGCTGGGACGGACAGCGGACGCTCTGGTGGTGTACCAGCAACTCAAAGAACGTCTCGAGGAGGAGTTGGGGGTTGACCCTTCGACGGGACTCCAACGCGAGTTCGAAGAGATCCTCCAAGCAACGAGGCCAGACCCCGGCCCTCGAAGACGGGGCGAAGGCACACAGCCCAGCGCCGCACCACCGCTGGACAACCTGGACAGGGATCAAAAACTCTTCCGCGGGCGCGAGTCCGAACTGCTCCTGCTGACCTCGCGACTGCGAGACACGACTTCACCGTCACCACATGTCTGGGTCATCAGCGGCATGGCTGGAATAGGAAAGAGTTCCTTGGCAATGCGCGCAGCACATAACGTCAAGAGCAACTTCCCCCATGCCCGACTGAACGTGGACCTGCGCGGGAACCACGGGCACCTCTCCCCCCTGACTCCCGCAGAAGCGATCACTGAATTACTTCGGCTTCTCCGCGTTCCGGCACGACACATACCCGAATCCCTTTCCGAGCAGGTGGCGTTATGGCGTGAGCACACGCGGTCGATGCGCCTGCTCCTCATCCTGGACGACGCAGCCAGCGCGGCCCAGGTCATCCCGTTGCTGCCCGTCGGAGCGGAAAGCGCGGTTCTGATCACCAGTCGCTTCCAACTCACGGAGATCAATGAAGCCGACCACCTTCCCCTGGGGCTCCCTTCCCTGAGCGAGGCCGCCGAGATGTTCGCCGCGGCAAGCGGCCGTTCACCGTGGCAGGTGGAAGAGGACTCCTCACTCGATGACGTGATCACACGCTGTGGTCGGCTGCCCCTCGCCCTGCGCTTGGTGGCGACTCTGTTACGACTGCGCCCGTCGTGGACGCTGAGGTCCCTGTCAGAACGCCTGTCCGTGGGACGAGGGGGCCTCGATGCGTTCCGCGTGGGCCAGCTTGACCTGGCCCACGTGTTCGATCTCGCACTGCGATCGGTGAGTGCTGAGGCGCGCCGAGCATTCCTGCGCCTCGGGCTGCACCCCACCCGGATTATGAGCGGGCCCATCGCCGTGGCGCTCATCAGTTCCGACGAGAAAGCTGCCCGGTGCGCCCTGGCCGAGCTGGTGGGGGCCTGCCTGATCGAGGAACACGAACCCGACCGGTTCAGGCTGCACACGCTCGTGAAGGACCACGCCGCCAGTACCGCCCAGCGAGAACTCTCCCCGAACACGGTTCGCGCCACGCGGGAACGGATGTATGAGTCCTACCTGACCCGGTGCACAGCCGCAGACCGGATCCTGCATCCCCATCGTCCCGGTCGAGACGGACACGAATTCGAGCGCCAGGAGCCCCGATGGGACCGAACACGTGCGGACTGCTGGTTCCGCAGTGAGCTTCCCAACCTGATCACCTTGATCAGCACCTCGCAGGAGCGCGACCACGGTCAGGCGACGACGAAGCTAGCACACGCGGTCGCCGAGTACCTGGACATCCACGGCCCATGGCACACAGCACCCTCTCTCCATGAGCGGGCCTGCCGCGAGCTCCAAGGAATCGGTCCCGTCAGGGAATCAGCCCGGGGACATTTCGATCTGGCGCGGGCCCTGCTACGAACAGGCGAGGTCGAGCGGGCTCTGCTCTGCAACCGGATCTCTCACGAACGGTGGCACCAAGCGGGCGATGACTTGGGGCAAGCGTGGGCCATCGCCCATCAAGGGCTGATCCGCTACGTACAAGGGCGCTACAACATGAGTCTGGAACTCCTGGAGAACGCTCTGGAAAGATTCGAGATGCTCGGGAGCCGCCCGGGGATCGTCTTCGCTCTACGCAATCGAGGCCTGTGCCACCTCGTCACCAGTGATTTCCACCAGGCGGTGGCGGACTTCAGCGACGTCACCCGCCTCCTCAAGGGAGCATCCGACCCTCTTGTATTGTCGAATGTTCAGATAAACCTTGCGGGGGCTCTGCAGCAGATGGGTTTTCACCGCGAAGCTTGGTTCTTATGTGAAACGGTCCTTGAGATCGCCCAAACCAATACTGATGAACGAAGAGAAGCCCTCGCCTGGGCGAACATGGGTGATTTATCCGTGCATCGGAACAAACCAGAGCAAGCCATCACCTGCTCAAAGCGGGCCTTGTCCTGTTTAGAGCGGTTCCATGACCCGTGGACCAAGCTGGCCGTCCTCTCCACCATGGGCTCCGCTTACGCAATTCAGGGTCATCCAGAAAAAGCCCGAGACCACTTCCAGCAGTGTCTGGAGCTCCAAAGCTTCGCGCCCCCGAACGTGACCTTCGATGTACACATGGGGCTGGCCGATGTCGAGCAGGACCCGGACAGCTCACACAGGACCGTCGAACACCTCGAGCGGGCTCTGAAGATCGCCACAGAGCATGGATTGCGCAAGCAACGGGCCCAGGCCCTACACGCACTCGGGCAGCAGCGCCTGGCGCTTGGCGACAAGCGAGGAGGGCGTACCGAGCTTGAGACCGCCGCCGCCCTGTACGAGGACCTGGCGTCCCCCGAAGCCACCGTTGTGCGCTCGCTCCTGGAGACCCTTTCGAGACACTGACCCCATACCAACCGGAGCACCCCACCGGTGGATGGACACTAGCATAACCCCCAGAGGACGCGTGCTTCCCCAAGTCGGCGCAATGCCGATACAGTTCTCGAGCACGGAAAACGGGACGTCACAGATGACCGTGACGCCCCGTTCCTCATTGCAGCGACCAACTAGCCCTTGGTGATCCCGAGCAAGAGAAGCAAGGGCGGCAGAAGGAGAACAATGAAGTTCCCCATGGTACAGCTTTTTGTGCTGGCCGCATACAGCTGGGCCTACGCCTGGAGCGTTCCGTTGATCCCTGGAGGAGTAGCCGCCTAGAAATCCAGGGTCAGCTTCAGGTACGCCCGCCGCCTCCAGCGGCGGGCTTTTTTCGTCTCGAATCCAATAATTCGCAGGCCTCGACCGGAAATCCCCTGCATGTGCACATGCATTTTCCCGTGCCTTGAGAACACTGTGGCGCGTCGGATATTGCTGGAAACCCTCACCGGCAGGACACTCGGTTATTGACAGACTGGAAACCTAGTCACCTCAAAACCACATGTGTCAACGGAGCAACGTGGACCCCTTCCGTCACACCAGCCCTCCGCACGCCCAAACAACCAACCACATCCACGGCCCGGTCAACGGAACCGTCCTGCAAGTCGGATCAGTCCACGGAAACGTCCACCTGCCCAGCTCTCCGCCCCCGCCAGAACCACGGCAGTTACCGGCGCCACCCGCGGTTTACGTCGATCAGGATTCCCTCACGGGGGAAATCAGGGCCGCGGTCGACCAGGCGCACGCCGAGAAACGCAACGCCTTGGTGGTGGTCACCGGACCCGCTGGGGTGGGCAAGTCAGCACTGGCCACGCGTTTCCTGCACGAGCATCCTCAGCTCGGCACACACGGACACTTCTTCATCGACCTGCAAGGCTTCTCCCCCGGACCCCCGACAGACCCTCACCAAGCGCTGGAACGCCTTCTTCACTCCCTCGGCATGGACCGGGAGTCCGTACCCACCGAGCTCGGAGCTCGCGCAGCCTGGTGGAGGTCGGCCACGGCAGCGTTGCGTGTCGTCCTACTACTGGACGACGCACTGTCAGCCGCCCAAGCCCGCGTCCTTCTTCCCGGCGGAACCGGCCACACCGTCGTGGTGACCTCCCGGGTGAACCTCATGGGGCTGCGTTTCGACGGGGCCACGATCGTGCGCGTTCCGCCCCTGAACACAGAACAAGGGGTCGAGCTTCTACGTAGGTCGAGCGGTACCCCGACGCCCGATGACGAGGGTCAGGCGGCTATGCGGAACATTGCACGGCTGTGCGGTGGCCTGCCAGTTGCCCTGTGTACCGTTGCCATCGCCGAAAGCAGCGAACGCTGGAGCTCCTGGACTCGCGTCGAGAACGACCTCCGGGACGCTCAAGCACGCCTGGCTCGATTGAACTCGATCGGAGAACGGATCGGTGTTGAGGTGTCGCTTCGAGGAGCGTTCGATTTGTCCTATGAGTCCTTGCCCGCCGCCCAGGCCCGCACCTATCGCCGGCTCGCCTGGCACCCCGGGCCCGAGATCACCACGCTCGTCGCTTCGTGCGTGACGGGTCACAGCGCTGCCGAGTGTGAAGAGACGCTACGGAATCTGGCGCAACAGCACCTGCTGACCGAGCACGGCCGAGGCCGGTACCGCTTCCACGACCTTCTACGCCTACACGCCGAGGAGAAGGCCGCCGCACACGAGACGGACGAGGCGAAAGACGAAGGGGTCGACGGGCTCATGCGGACCTTCGCCGAACTCTCCGTCGCGGCCGACACAGTGCTGCGGCCTTACGCCGGGCCCGGAGCTTCGGGGATCACACCCGTGTTCACCGACCCTGCCCAGGCGGCCGTTTGGTTGGACACGGAGAAGGACAACCTGGTCGGCCTGGTCGAGCTGGCCGCGCGGCACGACCGCCCCCGGCACGCCCTGCGGTTGGTGGAAGGGCTGTGGCCGCTCTTCCTCCACCACGGCCAAGCCCTGCTGTGGCTGCGCGCTGGCACCCCGGCCATCCGGGCAGCCCGTGAGCTGGGTGATGAAACAGCCCTGGGACGGCTGTTGAACAAGCGTGCCCTGGTCCACAGTCATCTGAGTCGCGTCGAGGAGGCGATCGCAGATCTGGAGGCCGCAGAGAGAATCTGGTTGGGCAAGCAGGAGTGGAAGCGCGTGGCGCAGACGCGTCAGCGTCGAGGCATCCTCGCCTTCCAGAACCAGCACCACCAGGATGCCGTTGCGTTTCTCCAAGAGGCTCTGGCGGCGGACGAGCACACCGGCGGCGAGCACAACAAGGCCGTCACACTGTTCATGCTGGGACGCGCCCACCTGGCCACGCGGTCCCCCGAGAAGGCACTGGGATGCCTGGAGCGGGCTCTGCCGCTACTGGATGACGACGCCTACAACCGGGCCCGTGTGCGCATCGCCCTCGGCTCCGTTCTGATGGCCCTGTCCCAGCCTGAACGGGCCCGGCGTGAAGCCGAGGCCGCCCAGGCGGAGATGCTCAAGCGCGGATCGGTGTCCGGACAGGGCAAGGCATGGGAAGTGCTGGGGGAGATCAGCGAGCACCAGGGAGACGTCCCTGCGGCGAGGGCCGCCTATGAGAGCGCCATGAAGCTGCTCTCACAAGGGGACCCGGCCCGCCGCAGAGTGCAAGGGCGACTGGACGGGCTGGGATAGCTCACCAGCGGTCCACGACGAGGTGGACCGGATGCGTGCGCGCCAACTCGCCCAACTCACAGGAGTCCAGCCGCCCGGTGTTGGGGAAGAGCTCGCCGACGAACCAGCTGGCGTGCAGGACCGCATCGTGCAGTGCCTGGGCCGGGTTGCCGGCGGCCAGCCACCCGTGCAGGAAAGACCCGAAGAGGGTGTCCCCGGCACCGACGGTGTTGGCCGGCGGGCGTGGGGGGCGGGTGCGAGCACTGATCAGTAGCCCGTCGCGGGTCCCCACCATGGCTCCTTCGGCTCCGCGGCCTACTCCGGCGATCAGGCAGCCGGGGTAGGTCTCGAAGACTTCCTTGATCCACTGCCGGGGTGAGCACGGTAGGCGCTCGTGGGAACTGAAGAGGACGTCGGCGCTGTGCAGCCACGCCCGCTGCCCGGGCTGGTCGATGTCGGCGATGCGGTGTACGTCGACCGCGATCGGCACTCCGGCGTTGTGGGCGTGCGCGATGAGGGGACGGGCGAACCCGACGTTGGTCAGCACCGCCAGATCCGCGCCCCGGACCAGGTCGCGGAACACCTTGGTCGGGTAGAGGGCGTCGTTGAGCCGGTCCAGGTAGGTGGAGGTGAGTTGGTGGCCTTCCTCGCTGACCAAGCAGACAGCCAGGGGTGAGGACGGGGTGTCCACACAGCCCCGGCCGTAGAGCCCCTCCTGTTCCAGGCCCGCCCGGATAGCCTGGCCCGGCACGTCCTGACCCACGAGTGTGCACAGATCCACCCGCGAACCCAGGCGGCGCAGGGTGACGGCGAGGTTGGCGCCGACCCCGCTGACGCCGGTCACCATGTTCCGGGACTCGCAGCGCTGGCGCGGGCCAGCCAGGTCGATGGTGCCCGTTACGGCGGCCGTGCACAGGTTAGCGACCCCTGCCACCACGATTCTGCGTTCGATGCTCATGACTGCCTCCAGGGGGTGTCAAGGGCCGGCGGGCGCAGAGGCCGCACGCCCGCGGGTTCGTCGGGTTCGGAGAGGTCCAGCAGCTCGTAGAGCACTGCTCTGACCCGAGGAGCGAAACGGCCCGGGTAGGAGCTGACCTGACGGGAGAGGAACGTCAGCGCGTCCTGCTCCCCTGGTGAAAGGTCGCGCAGGAGCTGATCGAGGATCGGGGTGTCCTCACCGATCCGGGGGAGGTTCCGCAGTGCCTGGCCCATGGGTGAGGCGGGATCGACGTCCTCTGCCCCATGGGGGGCCAGGAGTATGGGCCGCGTGAGCAGAGTGGCGTACAGAGCAGTCGATCCGTGGTCGCCGAGCACCGCGTCCGCGGCAGCCAGGACACCGGACCATTCGGCGGACATCGGAACCACGATCAGTCCGCTCTCCGCCCAAGGGCGCAGCCAGGAGACGACCTGCCAGGTACCGTGCGCGGCCCACACGTTGGGGTGGATCAACAGCGCTACCCGGCACCGGCCACCACGAGCCTGCCTCACGAGACGGGACAGAATCTCACGCCCCTCCCCCAGCAGGGAGGAAGCCCCCCAGGTGGAGGTCGCGACCACGAGCTTCTCCTCCGGTCCGACACCGAGCCGGCGCCGACAACGGTCGCGCTGCCGCAACGATTCCAGGAGCCGGTCAACGGCCGCGTCCCCCACCACACACGCGCTGTCCATCGCCTCCGGACACACGCGGCCAAGACGTGTCCTCTCCCGGGTGTGGGCCAGGGCCAGACGGGCCACAACCAACTGCCCGTCGCGGACCAGGCCCTCGCGGGCCAACCCGTAGGGCTGTCGAGCGACCCTCTGTCGCCCGTACTCGGGGAACGGAGTGAGCTTGTTGAAGCCCACTCCGTGCGCGAACAGCACGATGGGGGCGAGCACCCGGTCCAACTCTCGGCTCATGCTGGTGGCCAACGCCAGGTCGAAGCGGGTCCGGATGGCCTGTTCCCAGGACACCACCACCGTTCCCGTCGCGCGCAACCACTCGTCCACGCCGCTACCGAACACGGCGTGGGGAGCGATGGTGAACACCACCTGCACACGCTGGTCTGCGGCCAGGACCGCAACGGGGTCCATCAGCCGCTGCGCGTCGGCGACCGTGTGTGCGACGGCCAGCACTTTCTGGCAGCCTGACCATGTCGTCCAGCGTTCCGGTTCCACCCCGATCGGAGTGTGTAGCCATTCCTGCACTCTGGTTCCTCCCTGCGTTCCGCCCACCGGATGTGGGTGGCTACTGCGAGGGTGGGAGACCGGGTTGGACAAGGGACTGGACACCACGTTGGACACCGACTGGACAGGTGGCCGAAAGCCCGTCTCGAAAGCTCCGCGAGAGCACCCCGACCCTGGCATGGTCGCGTTCTGCGAGTGATGTGCTGCCGAACGGGCTCTGGGAGTTCATCCGCCCTCTTTGGCCTGAGCGGTCCCCGCCACCGACGCCGATGACGGCCAGGCGTCCGCCCTGGTGTGAGACACCCCGGGCGCGCACGGGCGGTTCAACGGGGTGAGCGGCACTCTCCTGCTTAGGGTGGGCCGAATGAGCGAACTACCGCACAGCTGTGACGTCGTGGTCGTGGGCGCCGGGGCGGCCGGCCTGGTGGCGGCGGCCGACCTCGTCGCCGCGGGGCTGGACGTGACCGTGCTGGAGGCCGGGGACGAGGTGGGCGGCCGGGTCCGCAGCAGCGTGGTGGACGGCTACGTCCTCGACCGCGGGTTCCAGGTCCTCAACACCGCCTACCCGGCCGTGCGCCGCCGACTCGACCTCGACGCCCTGAACCTTCGCGCCTTCCCCAAGGGCATGGCGGTGCGCACCGACCGGGGGCTGGTCCGGCTGGTGGCCTCCCCCTCCGGCGCCCTCTCGTCCCTGTCCCTGCTCTCCGGCAGCCTCGTCAGGCCCTCGGACCTGTTCCGGCTCCTGGGAATGCTCGCCGGGAACACCCTGCTGCCCGCCGAGCGCCTCAAGGCGCGGCCCGAGACGGACACCATCACCGAACTGCGCCGACGCGGCCTGGGCAAACGCGCCGTGGACACCCTGGTGCGCCCCTTCCTGACGGGCGTCTTCCTCGACGAGAGCCTCGCGACCTCCAGCCGGGTCAACGACCTGGTCTGGCGCGCCTTCGCCCGGGGGAGCCTCACCGTCCCGGCCGCCGGGATGCGGGCTGTCCCGGAGCAGCTGGCCGAGCACGCCCGCGGAGCGTCCATCGTGTTGGGGGCCCCGGTGCGGGAGGTGGCGCCCGGGCGGGTCGACACCGGGGCCGGAAAGGTGCGGGCCCGCGCCGTCCTGGTGGCCGCGGGACCCGCGCAGGCCCCGCGGCTGCTCCCCGCGCTCGACGCCCCCCGCACCAACGCGACCACCACCTACTTCCACACGCGGCCGGTCCTCGCGGACGAGGACCCGCTCCTGCACGTCGACGGCCGTTCCGACCGGGGGCGCACCCGCCTGTCCGGTGTCATGGTGATGACCGCCACCGCGCCCTCCTACGCGCCGCCCGGGCGGTCGCTCATCGCCTCGTCCGTGGTGGGCGCCCAACAGCCCGCCGAGGCCGACGTGCGCGCCGAGGCGGCCCGGGTCCTCGGCACCCACCCCGGGAACTGGGAGCACCTGCGCACCGTACACGTCCCGGACGCCCTGCCCGCCGCTCCCCCGCCCAGGGGCGACCTGCGGCTCCCCGTGCGGTTGGGCGAGGGGCTCTACGTGGCCGGGGACCACCGCGACACCCCCTCGCTCCAGGGCGCGCTGGTCAGCGGGGAGCGGGCCGCCGCGGCGGTGCTGGCGGACCTCGCCGACGGTGCGTAGCGCCGCGGCGGCTCCGTCCGAACGCCCCGTCAGCGGGCCGTGGCGTCCAGGTAGCGCAGGACCGCCGCCACCCGCCGGTCGGAGCGGTCGTCCGGGGCCAGCCCGAGCTTGCCGAAGATGCTGCGGATGTGCTTGTGCACCGCCCCGTCCGTCACGGTCATCCGCTCGGCGATCGCCCCGTTCCCCAGCCCCTCGGCCATCAGGGCGAGCACGTCGCGCTCGCGGGGGCTGAGCCGGGACAGCACGTCGTCGGCGCTCCTGCGGGCGAACAGTTGGGCGACGACCTCCGGGTCGATGGCGGTCTGCCCGTCCGCGACCCTGCGCAGGGTGTCGAGGAACTGCTCGACCCGGCCCACCCGCTCCTTGAGCAGGTAGCCGATCCCGGACGTGCCGGTCCTCATCAGCTCCGTGGCGAACGAGCGCTCGACGTAGGCGGACAGCACCAGGACCGGCAGGTCCGCGCGGACCCGGCGGGCGCGCGCCGCCGCCCGGATGCCCTCGTCGGTGTGGGTCGGGGGCATCCGCACGTCGATGACGGCGAGGTCGGGCCCGTGTTCGGCCACGGCCTCGACCAGGGCGTCGGCCTCACCGACGGCCGCGACGATCTCGAAGCCCTCGTCCCGCAGCAGCGCGGCCATCCCCTCCCGCAGCAGGGCGTCGTCCTCGGCGATCACGATGCGCACGGCAGCTCCACCCGGACGTCGGTCGGCCCGCCCTCGGGGCTGTGGACCGTGAAGACGCCGTCGTGCGCCTCCACCCGGCGCCGGATGCCGGACAGGCCGGTCCCGGCGTGTTCGGCGGCGCCGCCCCGCCCGTCGTCGTGGATGTGGACGTACAAGGTGTCCCCTTCTCTGTCGATCCGGATCCCTGCGTGCCCGGCCCCGCTGTGCCGGGTGACGTTGGTGACCGCCTCGGCGACGGTGAAGTAGGCCGTCGCCCCGGTGGAGGAGGCGAGGGGGCCGAGATCCCCGGCCTCGACCGTGCAGGGGACCGAGCAGCCGGCGGCGAGCGCGCCCAGGGCCCCCTCCAGGCCGTGGGTCTCCAGTACCGGCGGGAGGATGCCGCGCACCAGCCCGCGCAGTTCGGACAGCGCGTCCTCGGCCGCGGTCTGTGCGCGTTCCAGCGCGTCCTCGGCCCGGTCCGGGCGCGTCTTCAGCGCCCGCCGCGCGGACCCCAGCTGGATGATGACGGAGACCAGGCGGCTCTGCGCGCCGTCGTGCAGGGCGCGCTCGATCCGGCGCAGTTCACGGGTGTGCGACTGCAGGGCGGCGGCTCTGGTGACGGTGAGTTCGGTGATGCGTTCGTTGAGGACGGTCCGGGAGTGCGGGCCCAGCAGCCGTCGGCCCGGCCACGACTGGAGCCGGGCCAGGGCCGGTTCGAGCCCGAACATGATCGCTCCCCAGGCCACCCCCGACAGGCCGACCGCCAGGGCGGCGTACCAGTCGTGCACGGGGAAGCCGATGGAGGCCCCCGCCGTGTCCGGGGACAGCAGCCACCACCACAGGGGGAAGGTGCCGTCCCGGACCGCGAGCACCGGCAGCAGTACCCCGAGGAGCCCGGTTCCGAGTCCCAGGGTGGCGTGGCAGGCCAGCCAGGCGAGGTCGCGCCGGACGTGGGCGTCCCCGACCAGGGCGGTGAGCGCCCCGGTGACGGTGTCGGGGCCGGAGGCGGCGGTCGGCGGCGGCACCGGCGGCCCCCACCGGCTGAGGCGGTGGCGCTCCCGGTCGGCGACCGCCCGGAGCATGCGCAGGGCCGCGGGGAGCAGCAGCAGGCCGACACCGAGGAGGCAGGCGAGCAGGACCGCGGTGAGGGAGCCGAGGGCGAACAGCGCCATCAGGGCGGTGACCAGGCCGCCGGAGAGGCGTTCCAGGCTCAGGAACACGTTGTTGAACCCGGTCGCCGCCAGTTCCCGGAACGGCCTGGTGTCGCTGTCCTTGGGGGGCATGTCCACTTCGTCCTTGGGGCGTGTCCGCTTCCCGGCCGGGTCGGAACCGGCGAAACCCTACCGGCACGGGGCGCCCCTGCGCAGGGGCGGCCGGGAAGGGTACAGCCTGCTGTACCCGGTGTTGTGCAGCGTGCGGGATCGTCCCGCCGGGGCCCGGGCTCCTAGGGTTTCGAGTGTCCGAGCAGGGGGCGTCCCACCCGTGCCCGGGCCCCGACCACCGGCTCCGAACCCCAGGAGATGTCAGATGAACGACCCCAACCGCTCCGCGCGGAGTCCGGGCGGCGCCGGAGCGCGCCAGAGTCGGTCCGCGGTACGGACCGTGCTGTGGCTGCTGATCCTCCTCGGCGCCACGGCCAACGCGGTCACCTCCTTCGGCGACTTCCACCCGCTGGTCAGTGTGGGGTTCGGGCTGGTGACGGTCCTGTTCGTCGTCCTCCTGGCGCGGCACCACCTGCGCCACCGGGGGTAGGGCCGCGGGCCCGGCGCCCCGGAGGAGAGCGGGACACGGCGGGGGCCGCGCCCCAGCTCTCGCCACCCGCCCCGCCCGGTCGGCGGGTTCTCGTCTTCCGGTGCCCGGTGGACACCGTCGGGGTCAGCGTTCGGCCCGTTCCTCCCGGAGGGCGCCCTCCAGGGACCGCAGCGCTTCGACTGCGCCCTCCAGCGCACGGATCCGCTCGGGTTCCAGGCGGTCCATCATGTTGTGGATGGTGCCGGACCACACGGTCTCGACCAGGTCCTGTTCCGCCAGCAGTTCGTCCGTGGGCACCAGGCGGTTCACCCGGCGGCCCTGCCGGGGGCCTTCGGACCCGTTCAGCCCCGGCGGGCCCGTTCGGCGTCCAGCACCGCGGCGAGCAGCCCGGGGAAGCGCCCTTCCAGGTCCGCCGTGCGCAGGCTGCTCTTGCGGGCGGTCCCCTCGTAGTACTGGCGGATGACCCCGGCCTCGCGCAGCACCCGGAAGTGGTGGGTGGAGGTGGACTTGCTCACCGGAAGCGCGAAGGAGACGCAGGCCATGTCCTCGTGGCCCTCGTCCAGGGCGAGCACGATGCTCAGCCGCACCGGGTCGGCCAACGCGCTCAGCACGGCCTCCAGGCGGATCCGCGAGGTCTCGGGATGGTCCAGCCGGCGCCCGGACACGGTTCCGGAATCGGACTTGGGCATGCTGTGGCCTCCGTTGGTCCTGTTCACACCCCAAAGTACGAAAACCCTCGTAGTTTGACAACCATCGTAGTACGACGAGTAACGTACTAAGGTCGCCGCAGCCGCCGCGGCCAGTCGACGCGAAGGAACCCACCGTGAGCCAGTTGTTCGCCCCGCTGACCCTGCGTTCGCTGACCGTCCCCAACCGGGTGTGGATGGCCCCGATGTGCATGTACTCCGCCCCCGACGAGGGGCCGCGGACCGGAGCGCCCACCGACTTCCACCTCACCCACCTGGCCTCCCGCGCCGCGGGCGGCGCGGGCCTGGTGATGGCCGAGGCCACCGGGGTACGCCCCGACGGCCGGATCAGCCCCTGGGACCTGGGCCTGTGGAACGACCAGCAGCAGGCCGCCTTCGCCCGCGTCACCGCCGCCGTCCGCGCCCACGGGGCCGTCCCCGCCATCCAGCTCGCCCACGCCGGACGCAAGGCCGCCACCGACCGCCCCTGGCTGGGCGGCCGCGGCCTGTCCGGGGCCGAGGGCGGCTGGACCCCGGTCGCGCCCAGCGCCTGGGCCTTCGAGGGCCTGCCCGTGCCGCACGAGCTCACCACGGCCGAGATCGACCAGCTGGTGGCCGACTTCGCCGCCTCGGCCGAACGCGCCCTGGCCGCGGGGTTCCAGGTCGTCGAGGTACACGGCGCCCACGGCTACCTGCTGAACTCGTTCCTCTCCCCCGCGGGCAACCGGCGCACCGACTCCTACGGCGGCGACCTCACCGGCCGCATGCGCTTCCCGCTTCGGGTGGTCGAGGCCGTACGCGAGGTGTGGCCCGATGACCTGCCCGTGTTCTTCCGGGTCTCGGCCACCGACTGGATCGAGGAGAACCCCGAGGACAACCGCGCTGGCTGGACCCCGGAGGAGACCGTGCTCCTGGCCAAGGAACTCCAGGCCCGCGGGGTGGACCTGATGGACGTGTCCACCGGCGGCATGGTGCACGACGCCCGCATTCCGGCCGCCCCCGGCTTCCAGACGTCCTTCGCCACCCGGGTGCGCGAGGAGACCGGACTGCCCGCGGCGGCGGTCGGGCTCATCACCGACCCCCGCCAGGCCGAGGAGATCATCTCCTCCGGTACCGCCGACGCCGCCATGCTCGGCCGCGAACTGTTGCGCGACCCCTACTGGGCGCACCGCGCCGCCGCCGAACTGGACGCGCGGTCGAACTGGCCGGTGCAGTACGGCTACGCGGTCGGCCGGGGCTGACCGGGCCGCGAGGGCCCCGCGCTGCCGACCCGCGGAGGAAGGACGGGTCCGGGGAGGACGGTTCGGAGAGGAACGGACGGTTCGGCGCCGACGAGCGGCCGGAGAGGACCTGCGGGCCGGAGCGGGCGGAGGGGTGTTCGGCCCGGGTTCAAACCCGGCCGTCCACCCGGTGCGCCGCCCGCCTCAGCAGCAGCCGCACCGCCACCGCCGTCACCAGGGCGCCCCCGACCAGGCAGGCCCACGGCGGCAGCGGACCGGCGTCGTAGCCGGGCACGGCCAGCACCGCCCACGAGGGCGGCGACACGAGCAGGGCCAGGTTCCAGGGCGAGGGCAGGGCCCAGACCACGACCGGGGTGAGCGTCAGAACCGCACCGACGCCCTTCGCCACGACCAGGGCCGCCACCTTGTCCCGGGAGCACGCCATGATCACCGCCGTGACCAGGGCGGCCTGCGCCGCGGCCAGCAGCAGCGCGACCGTCGTCCCCCAGGGCCGACCGGGTGTCACGAAGCCGCTCAACGGCAGGGCCGCGGCCAACCCGACGAGGGACAGGACCGCGGGCAGAACCGTTCGATAGGCCAGATAGGCCCGCAGTGACAGCGGCGAGACCCGCAGGGCCGGAAGGATCCCCTCGTCGCCGTCCTCCACCGCGCGCAGACCGTTCACCATCCCCAGCATCATCGGGACGTGCAACAGCACCAGGGCCGCCAGCAGCACCGGGGTCAGCGGAGCCGGGTCGAAGCCGTAGGAGTCGCGCACCAGTTCCGCGGCGGGCGGATACAGGAAGCGGAGCGCGAGTGCCAGCGGCACCGGGGCGCAGCACACCAGGAGCAGCAGCGGGTCGCGCCCCACCCCGACCAGATCGGTCCGGGCGAAGCTGACCAACGCGGGGAGCGAACCGCGTCCCGCGGAGCGGTCCAGCCGGGAGGCCCGCGCCCGCCGGGGCCGCCGTCGGCGCGGCCCCGCTCCGGGCTCTGCGCCCCCGGCCGCGGACGACAGCGCCCGCTCCGCGGCCAGCAGGGCCGCCGCCGCGCACAGCAGCGCGTACGCCACGGCCGCTCCCCACAGGAACGGGGAACCGACCGCGGCACCGGGCACGGACCCCAGACGGATCAGTTCGGCACCCGCCGTGGTGGGGACCGCGTACACCACCGGATGCCGGACGAGCCCGGTCAGGTGCACCAGGGGAACGAGCAGCAGCGGGGCGACGGCCAGGGGGACGCTCAACAGGAAACCCTGCACGCTCCGGCGGCGGGCACCGACCACCAGACAGGCCGAGAGCAGCAGGACCGAGGTCAGGGCCACCCCGGACAGGACCAGCGGAAGCGACCACAGCAGGTCGGCCGGGCGGCCCCGGGAGGCCGCCGCGGTCATCGGAACGGCGACCAGCAGGGCCAGGGCGGTGAGTGAGCCGACCCGGGCGAGCACCGTCTCCCCGGGCCGCAGCGGGGAGGCGGACAGCGCCGCGCGCGTGCCCTCGGTACGTTCGAGGAGCAGCAGCACCACGGCGAACAGTGCACCGAACCCCGCCGTGTCCAGGAACAGCAGATAGGCGGCGACGGTACCGGACGCCTGGTCGGGGACCACCCACAGCACCAGTGTCCACAGCACGGCCAACGCCGCGGCGATCCCGACGATCCCGTGCCGCGCCTGGAGCCGGGCCTCCAGGGCGCACGCGGCCGACAGCCGGGTCACAACTGCTCCCGGGTGATCCGGGTGAAGACCTCGTCCAGCGTGGCCTCCCGGGTGTGCAGGGTCTCCACCTCGCCCCGCCTGAGCAGTCCGAGGAGTTCGGGGTCGTCGGCCAGGGCGTCCGCGGCGATCTGCCGGGGCTCACGCCCGCGCACCCGCACCACCAGCCCGGGGCTTCCGTAGCCGAGCCGGAAGCCCCGCGGGGTGTTCACGGCGGCGATCCTGCCCTCGACCACGAAGGCGACCCGGTCGCACAGGCGGTCTGCGGTGACCATGTCGTGGGTGGTGAGGAAGACCGTGCACCCGCGTTCGGCCTCGGCGCGCACGAGGTCGCGGAGTAGTGCCGCGCGGACCGGGTCCTGCCCGCTGGTCGGCTCGTCGAGGAACAGCAGCCGGGGCCGGTTGACCAGCGCCCTGGCCAGGTTGAGCCGCATGCGCATGCCCTTGGACAGGTCGGCGGCCCGCCGGTCGGCGGCGTCGAGCAGATCCACCGCGGCCAGGAGTTCCTCGGGCTCCGCCACCGGGCCGCGGTACAGGGAGGCGAAGGCGGCGAGGTTCTCCCGGGCCGTGAGCCGGCCGTACCCGGCCGGTAGCTCGAACCCCACCCCCACGTGCTCGAAGTAGTCCTGTCCCCAGGCCTCCAGCGGGCGGCCGAGGACACGCACCCCGCCCTCGTAGCGGCGCAGCAGACGGGTCAGTACCTTCTGGGTGGTGGACTTCCCGGCGCCGCTGGGCCCGAGGAAGCCGAAGACCTCACCGTGCCGGACGGAGAAGTCCATGCCGTCGACGGCTGGCTGGTCGGCACCGGGGTAGCGGACCCGGAGACCTTCGACGGTGATGGCGGATTGCTCGTCCACGGATGCCTTCCGGTGCGGCGCTGGGGCGGGTTCCGGGGCCGGGGTGCGGCCCCGGCCCCATCCTTGCCGGGGTCGTCGGCCGCCACAAGCGGGAAGCGGGCAACGCGCGCGGTGGGGCGGCGGGGCCGCGCAACGGCCGGGTCGCGCTGCCCCGGCTCTGACCGGATGGAAGACTTCCGGGGAGGACCGCGCCGCTCGCGGTGTTCGCTGAAGGAGGTTGTCATGGTTGAGGACGGAACGGTCACGCCGAAGGTGATGGTGGGGGTGGACGGGTCGCCGACCGCGTCCGCGGCACTGGCCTGGGCGGCGGCGGAGGCCGACCGCCGGGGCTGGCCGCTGCACGCGGTGTGCGCGCTGGCGATGCCGCTGGTGGCGTCGATGTACGCGGGCTCCACCCGCTTCCCTCCCTCGGAGGAGATCACCGCGCAGGGCCACCGGGTGCTGGGCGAGGCGTCCGAGCGCGTGCGTGAACTGCGGCCCGGGGTACAGGTGGAGGAGGTCCTGGCCCTGGAGGACCCCGCGGCGGCGCTGCTGCGCAGGAGCGGCCCGGAGGACCTCCTGGTCGTGGGCTCCCGCGGTCTGGGCGCGGCCCGCTCGGCCCTGGACTCCTCCGTGAGCGTGCGGCTGGCGGCACGGGCCGAGTGCCCGGTGGTCGTGGTGCCCGTCCCCGAGGCGGCGGAACCGACGGAACCGCACCGGATCGTGGTGGGCGTGGACGGCTCCGAGTACTCCCGGCGGGCGCTGGACTTCGCGCTGCGCGAGGCAGCTCGCGTCGAGGGCGGTTCGGTCGTGGTCGTGCACAGCTGGTGGGTTCAGCTGCCGTTCGACCCCGGGTCCCTGGTCGGGGGCGGCTGGGCTCCCCCGAGCGAGGAGCTGGACGAACGCTCCCGGAAGATGGTGGCGGAGATGCTGGAGCAGGTCTCGGGCGGCGAGACCGAGGGCGTGGAGGTCTCCGTCGTGCGCAGCGAGCGGCCCCCCGCGGAGGCCGTCGTCGAGGCGGCTGACGACGCGGACCTGATCGTGGTCGGGTCACGGGGCCGGGGCAGCGTACGGGGCCTGCTGCTGGGTTCGGTGAGCCAGAGCGTGCTGCACTCGGCGACGGTGCCTGTCGCGGTGCTGCCGAAGGACCCCCGCCCGCGGGGCTGAACGGACGTGTTCGGCCCCGGGGCCCGATCTGGCCGCGGGGCCGAACACGGGCCCGCGGTATCGGACCCCGGGTCGGGCCCGCCCCGGTCAGACCGCGGACCAGCCGCCGTCCACCGGGAGCAGTACACCGTTGACGTTGCTCGCGGCGTCCGAGGCGAGGAAGACGATGGCCGCGGCCAGTTCGTCTGCTCCGGCCACCTCTCCCATGTTGCCCATGTAGCGGCCGAGAACGGCGGGGCCGGATGCCCGGGCGTCGGCGTCGACCCTGATTCCGGTGGCCGTGCCGCCCGGGGCGACCGCGTTGACCCGGATCCCCTGGTCCCGGTACATGACCGCGGTGGACTTCACGAGCCCCACCACCCCGTGCTTGGCGGCGGTGTAGGCGGCCCCGGCGGCGCTGCCGCGCAGGGAGGCCTCCGAGGCCGTGAAGACGACGGAGCCCCGTCCGCGCTCGACCATGTGCGGCAGGACCGCCCGGGTGAGCAGGAAGGGCGCGGTCAGGTTGACCCGGATGAGCCGCTCCCACAGGGCGTCGGTGACGTCGGCGGTCGCGGACATGTCGTCCATGATCCCGGCGTTGTTGACCAGGACGTCGATGCCGCCCAGGCGGTCGAGGGCGGTGGCGACGACCTCGTCCACGACCTCCTGGCGGCTGAGGTCGCCCGCGACGCTCTCCGCCGTCCCCCCTGCGTCGCGGATCTCCTGGACTGCGCTGTCGGCGGAGGCGCCGTCCAGATCGGCCACCAGAACCCTGGCGCCCTCCCCGGCCAAACGCAGCGCGCTCGCCCGCCCGATTCCGGAGCCGCCCCCGGTGACGACGGCGTTCTTACCGGTCAGACCCGATGCGGTCATGACTCCCTCTGTTCTCCCCTGCGGGGTTCTGCGCACGGATGCCCGCGGTGCGCGGGGGCCGTGCGGTCACTGCGACCAATATTGTCACTGTAAGACTTTTTGTCGCTGGAAGACAATTATTCTGTGATGGGACCCCCAGGTCAGTAGAGTTGGGACCGCCGAGAAGCCACACGGAGGAGGGCACGTGCCCCGTACCCCGAACCCCTCCCCCGCACCACCGGGCCGGGGTAGGCCGCCCATGAGCAGGCGACGCCGGGAGATCATGCGCATGCAGATCGCCCGCGCCGCCGTGGAGCTGTTCACCGCCAAGGGGGTGACCGCGACCACGGGGGACGACATCGCCCGCGAACTCGGGATCTCCACCCGGACCCTGTGGCGGTACTTCCCGAGCAAGGAGAGCTGTGTGCGCCCGCTGCTCACCAGCGGACTCGACCTCATGGCGGACCGACTGCGCTCGTGGCCCGCCGACCTCTCACTCGCCGAGCACCTGGAGCGTTCGGGCGCCCTGGACGAGGACGGCCGGACAGCGCTGGGCGCCCCGACGATCGACCTCATCCGGATGACCCGTACCGAACCCGGGCTGATGGCAGTGTGGCTGACGGTCCACCAGACCGCCGAGGGCGTCTTCGCCGAGGCCGTCGCGGAACGCGCCGGAGCCGCACCCGACACCCTGTCCGTACGGGTCCAGGCCGCCGCGATCAACGTGGCGCTGAGAGTGGCCGCGGAACAGCTCGCCTCCGACGAGGGGCACGGTGAAAGCATGACCGCCCTGGTCCGGAAAGCCCTCACCACCGTCGGCGACGGCCTGGGACCGCTCCCCCGGGGAACCGGAACCGGAGAGCCCGGCCCCCGCCTCCGGGATGCTCCGGCTCACCACCCGGGCTGAAAGGCTCCGGACGGTATCGGCGACACCTCCACTCATCCCACCGGCGGACCGGCGGGCCCTCTCCGGCCCGACCTCCCCAAACGCCTGAACACACCGCGAAACGGCGCCGGGGCAACCCCACCCGCACACGCCGCCGACCTTTCTCGTTAGGGTTCCTCCGGGCCCCGCCTGGGCACCGCTTCCACGGAGCGGTACCCCGGCGCGGCCACCGGCAACGGAGCCGGACCATGCCAGCACCGCACCACGGAGTCCAGGAGGCATCCGGCATGTTCGAGAAGATACTGGTGGCCAACCGCGGTGAGATCGCGATCCGCGCACTGCGCGCGGGACACGAACTGGGGGCGCGGACCGTCGCGGTCTTCCCCCACGAGGACCGCCACTCACTGCACCGGCTCAAGGCCGACGAGGCCTACCAGATCGGTGAGCCCGGGCACCCCGTCCGGGCGTACCTGTCGGTCGACGAGATCGTCCGCGCCGCGCGGGAGGCGGGCGCCGACGCCGTCTACCCCGGGTACGGTTTCCTCTCCGAGAACCCCGACCTGGCCCGGGCCTGCGCGGAGGCGGGCATCACCTTCGTCGGCCCGCCCGCCGAGGTCCTGGAGCTGACCGGAAACAAGGCGACCGCCATCGCCGCCGCCAAGCGCGCGGGCGTCCCGGTCCTGGACTCCACCGAGCCCTCCACCGACGTGGACGGGCTGCTCACCGCCGCCGAAGAGATCGGCTTCCCCATCTTCGTCAAGGCCGTGGCGGGCGGCGGCGGCCGGGGGATGCGCCGCGTGGACACGGCCGGCGCGCTCCGGGAGTCCATCGAGGCTGCCATGCGCGAGGCCGAGACGGCCTTCGGCGACCCCACGGTGTTCCTGGAGCGCGCCGTGGTGGACCCGCGCCACATCGAGGTGCAGATCCTCTCCGACGGCGAGGACGTCATCCACCTGTACGAGCGCGACTGCTCGGTGCAGCGGCGGCACCAGAAGGTCGTGGAGCTGGCCCCGGCGCCCAACCTCGACCCCGAGCTGCGCGACCGGATGTGCGCCGACGCGGTGCGCCTGGCCCGGGAGCTGGGCTACCGCAACGCGGGCACGGTCGAGTTCCTGGTGGGCCGGGACGGCCAGCACGTGTTCATCGAGCTCAACCCGCGCATCCAGGTGGAGCACACGGTGACCGAGGAGGTCACCGACGTCGACCTCGTGCAGTCGCAGATCCGGATCGCCTCCGGTGCGACCCTCGCCGACCTGGGCCTGTCCCAGGACGCGATCGTGCTGCACGGCGCCGCCCTGCAGTGCCGCATCACCACCGAGGACCCGGCCAACGGGTTCCGGCCCGACACCGGGACGATCAGCGCCTACCGCTCCCCCGGCGGTTCGGGGATCCGCCTGGACGGCGGAACCGCGGCGGCCGGTTCGGAGGTCAGCGCCTACTTCGACTCCCTGCTGGTCAA
Organism: Nocardiopsis terrae; assembly: GCF_014651695.1. GTDB lineage: Bacteria > Actinomycetota > Actinomycetes > Streptosporangiales > Streptosporangiaceae > Nocardiopsis > Nocardiopsis terrae. The sequence continues at coordinate 310,237 of NZ_BMXJ01000006.1, read as the reverse complement.
GCTCACCTGCCGGGGCCGCGACTTCGCCACGGCGGTGAGCCGGGCCCAGCGCGCGGTCGCCGAGTTCCGTATCCGCGGTATCTCCACCAACATCCCCTTCCTCCAGGCGGTACTGGAGGACGAGGACTTCCGTCAGGGCCGGGCCACCACCTCCTTCATCGAGGAGCGCCCCCAGCTGCTGACCGCGCGCCCCTCCGCGGACCGGGGCACCCGCCTGCTCACCTACCTGGCCGACGTGACGGTGAACAAGCCGCACGGTGAGCGCCCGCAGCTGATCGACCCGGTCGCCAAGCTGCCCGCCGTGCCCGAGGGCACCCCTCCCGCCGGGTCCAGGCAGCGCCTGGCCGAACTGGGCCCCGAGGGGTTCGCGCGGTGGCTGCGCTCCTCCGACACCCTGGGGGTCACCGACACCACCTTCCGGGACGCCCACCAGTCGCTGCTGGCCACCCGGGTGCGCACCCAGGACCTGCTCGCGGCGGCGCCCGCCGTGGCGCACACCCTGCCCGAACTCCTCTCCCTGGAGTGCTGGGGCGGCGCGACCTACGACGTGGCGCTGCGGTTCCTCGCCGAGGACCCGTGGGAACGGCTCGCGGCACTGCGCGAGGCCGTGCCCAACGTGGCCCTGCAGATGCTGCTGCGCGGCCGCAACACGGTCGGGTACACGCCCTACCCCACCGAGGTCACCAACGCGTTCGTGCGTGAGGCCGCCGCGACCGGTGTGGACGTCTTCCGGATCTTCGACGCCCTCAACGACGTCGAGCAGATGCGCCCGGCGATCGACGCGGTCCGCGAGACCGGCACCGGGGTGGCCGAGGTGGCGCTGTGCTACACCGCCGACCTGTCGGACCCGTCGGAGAAGCTGTACACGCTGGACTACTACCTGAAGCTGGCGGAACGGATCGTGGAGTCCGGCGCGCACGTGCTCGCCATCAAGGACATGGCCGGGCTGCTGCGCGCCCCGGCCGCCTCCCGCCTGGTCAGCGCACTGCGGAGCGAGTTCGACCTGCCGGTCCACGTGCACACGCACGACACCGCGGGCGGCCAGCTCGCCACCTACCTGGCGGCGGTCAACGCGGGCGCTGACGCCGTGGACGGCGCCGTGGCGTCGATGGCGGGCACCACCTCGCAGCCGTCGCTGTCGGCGATCGTGGCCGCCTTCGACCACTCCGACACCCCCACCGGGCTGTCCCTGGACGCGGTCAACGAGCTGGAGCCGTACTGGGAGGCGGTGCGCCGGGTGTACGCGCCGTTCGAGGCGGGTCTGGCCTCCCCGACCGGCCGGGTCTACCACCACGAGATCCCCGGCGGCCAGCTTTCCAACCTGCGCACGCAGGCCATCGCGCTGGGGCTGGGCGACCGGTTCGAGGACATCGAGGCGATGTACGCCGCCGCCGACCGGATGCTGGGCCGCCTGGTGAAGGTGACCCCCTCCTCCAAGGTGGTGGGCGACCTGGCCCTGCACCTGGTGGGCGCCGGGGTCTCCCCCGAGGAGTTCGAGAAGGACCCGGACCGGTTCGACGTGCCCGACTCGGTGGTGGGCTTCCTCCGCGGCGAGCTGGGGGTCCCCCCGGGCGAGTGGCCCGAGCCGTTCCGCACCAAGGCGCTGCGCGGGCGCGGCGAGGCCCGCGAGACCACCCCGCTCACCGAGACGGACCGGGCCGGTCTGGCCGAGGAGCCGCGCGCCACGCTCAACCGGCTGCTGTTCGCGGGGCCGACGAAGGAGTTCGAGTCGCACCGCGCCGCCTACGGCGACACGAGCGTGCTGGACAGCAAGGACTTCTTCTACGGTCTGCGCGAGGGCGAGGAGCACGTCGTGGACCTGGAGCCGGGTGTGCGGCTGCTCATCGGGCTCCAGGCGGTGAGCGAGGCGGACGAGCGCGGCATGCGCACCGTCATGACCACCCTCAACGACCAGCTGAGGCCGCTGCACATCCGGGACCGGTCGCTGGCCTCGGACGTGCCCGAGGCGGAGAAGGCCGACCGGAACGACCCCTCGCAGGTAGCGGCGCCCTTCGCGGGCGTGGTCACCCCGGTCGTGGCCGTGGGCGACGAGGTCAAGGCCGGTGACACGGTCGCCACCATCGAGGCGATGAAGATGGAGGCCTCGATCACCGCCTCGCAGGACGGTGTGGTCTCCCGGTTGGCCGTCGACGGCGTCCGCCGGGTGGAGGGCGGCGACCTGATCGTCCAGCTGGGCTGAGGCAGGCGCTTCCCGGCCCCGGCCGGCCCGTCCCCGGTGCGGGGCGGTCCGGCCGGGGCCGTCCGTGTCCGTGCGGGGTGCGGGCGCGATCCCGCGGAGGCCGGGCGCGGCCCTGTCCGGTTCCGGACAGGGCCGGCTGCCCGGCGGAAAACGGGAAGCGCCGCGGGGAGGCGGTTCGTACGATGGGGGCGACCTCGAAAACGCGGGAACACCCGCAGCGAAAGGAGCCCCGGTGGCTGACGTGCCCGAACGAGCACTGGTCGTGATGGCCCACCCCGACGACGCCGACTTCGCCTGTGCGGGGACCGTGGCCCTGTGGACCGGCGCCGGGACCGAGGTGGTCTATCTGATGGTCACCGACGGCGAGGCCGGCGGGGACGAGATCACCCTGGACAGCTCGGAGATCGCGGCGATGCGCCGGGAGGAGCAGCGCCGGGCCGCGGCCGAGGTCGGGGTCAAGGACGTGCGTTTCCTCGGCTACCCGGACGGGCGGGTGGTCGCCTCGCTCGGTCTGCGCCGCGACGTCTCCCGCGTCATCCGGCAGGTGCGGCCCCAGCGTGTGGTCATCCCCAGCCCCGAGCGGGACTGGGACAGCATCGCCGCCAGCCACCCCGACCACATGGCCACCGGGGAGGCGGCGCTCAACGCGGTCTACCCGGACGCGCGCAACCCGCACGCGCACCGCGAACTCCTCGCCGAGGAGGGGCTGGCCCCGTGGACCGTCCCCGAGGTGTGGGTCGCCGGAGGCCCCAAGGCCAACCACCACTCGGACATCACCGGGGTCTTCGACCGCAAGATGGCGGCGCTGGCCTCGCACGAGAGCCAGATCGGCGACATCACCGAACTCGAACCGATGTTGCGCCAGTGGATGGCGGCCAACGCCGCCGAGGCGGGCCTGCCCGAGGGCGCTCTGGCCGAGGTCTTCCAGATCGTCCACACCGCCTGACCACGGTCGAACGGGGCCACGGGGCGGCGCGGCCCGTGGCCGCTGCCGACGGGCCCGGTGGGCGGCCCCGCACCGGGGCTCGGGCCCTACGGCGTGCGGCCGCCCGGTCCGGAGTCCCGGTCTGGGGCCGCTGCTGTACCGGCCACGGTGGGGTCACGATGTCCGGGCACCGGATCGGACGAGGTTCGGAGAGGGCTCCATGAGGGTGTCGTTCTACCTGGTCCTCCTGTTCCTTTCACTCCTCCTCCTCGCCTTGGGGCTGATGGAGGAGAACTGGGCGTACTGGAACGGGACTTATTTCGATGAGTACGTGCGACTCGCGGAGTACGAACTGGCGCACGTTCTCGTGTCGTTCTCGCTCGTACTCCAACTTCTCGCCTTTCGCCTCATGTGGCGCCACAGGGCTCCACTGATCATCTGTGCGTCCTTCTCGGTCGTCTGCTTCGGATTCCTCCTGGGGGTGACCTGACATGGAGAGGTCGAGGGTTCCCGCGGCCTGGGTGTACCTGCTGGTGTCCCTGTCCCTGCTCGTCGTCGGCGCCTCCTTCAGCCCGCTGGACTCCGAGGAGGCCGCCCGGGCCGGCAGGCAGGACGTGGAGCTCACCAAGAGCGGGCTCCAGAACTTCACCCTCCTCACCGCGATGGTGGCGGCTCTTCTCCTCGCCTCCATGAGGACCGGTGTGTTCTACGTTTCCCTCGGGGCCGCCCTCGCCGCCGCCGCCCTGTCCCTCCTTCTCGCCCTCTGAGTTCGGTTCGGCACGGGGCGGACCCGTACCGGGCCCGTATCGCACGGACTGCCCCTGATTCGCTGTCGGGTCTCCCCTCATCGGGCCCGGCCAGGTGGGGCGCGTGGTGGTCAGCCGTGAAGAGCCCGAGCAGGTTTGGGCCCCCCTTCTTCGCCGTGATCTTGCTACCAGGGGCAAGTTCGGCGCCGAAATCGCCCCTGGTAGCAAGATCACCGCGGGTCAGCTGTTCTAGGAAGCAGCGGGCACCCTGTCGGCCCGGGCACCTGCGGCGGAAGCGGTCGGCCGCGACGGCATACCCTCGAAGGGTGACGAACACGCTCCACGTCCGCGGTCCCGGTGAGGCCGCCGCCCGGATGCGCGAGGTCCTCGGCAGAGGGCCCGTGGTCGCGCTGACCGGCGCGGGGATGTCGACGGACTCGGGTATCCCCGACTACCGGGGCCCGGACTCACCGCCGCGCAAACCCATGACCTACCAGGAGTTCGTCGGCGACGCCGCGTTCCGGCGCCACTACTGGGCCCGTAACCACGTCGGCTGGCGCCACGTCGAGCACACCCGCCCCAACGACGGCCACCTCGCCCTCGCCGACCTCGAAGGCGCGGGGGTGGTGTCCGGGGTCATCACCCAGAACGTCGACACCCTGCACGGGGTCGCGGGCAGCCGCCGGGTCATCGACCTGCACGGGCGCTACGACCGGGTGATCTGCCTGGGCTGCCGCACGGTGACCGGCCGCGAGGAGCTGGCGGAGCGCCTCACCGAACTCAACCCCGACTTCGCCGAACGGGTGGCCGACATCGAGGTGGCCCCGGACGCCGACGCCGTGCTGGCCTCCACCGAGGGGTTCCGGGTGGCCGACTGCTCCTCCTGCGGCGGCGTCCTCAAACCGGACATCGTGTACTTCGGCGAGAACGTGCCCAAACCCCGGGTCCTGGAGGCGTACGCCCTGGTGGACCGGGCGTCCGGTCTGCTGGTGGCGGGCTCCTCGCTGACGGTCTTCTCCGGCCGGAGGTTCGTCAAGCACGCCGCCGGCCAGGGAAAACCCGTGGTGATCCTCAACCGTGGCGCGACCCGGATGGACGACGTCGCGGCCCTGACGGTCGAAGACGGCTGTTCCGAGGTGCTGCGCGCGCTCGCGGACGGCTACGGCCCCCGGGACTGAACGCGCCCCGGTCCGGGGCCGACCCCGGGGCCCTCGGCCGGACCGCCGCCCGCCCCGGCGCGTCCCCGCCTCCGTGATCTCCCCTGCCCTGCCGGTCCCGGGGACCGCGCGCGTGCGTTACGATAATGGTTATCGTTTTCAGTACTGGGAGGTTCTTCCCCGATGAAAGAAGTGACCCCACCCCTGCGCGTGGTCGTGGCCTCCGGGCTGCACCGGCTCGCACGCCGCAGCACCGTGGACGACCTCATCACCACCGTCCCCGGGTCCATCGCCCTCCACCACGACCTCGACGGCATCGCCGAGGGCATCGTCCACCGCGTCACCCGGGACCGGTGGGGCGTCCTCGACCACGGTCCGGTCGACCTGGACCACCTGTGCGCCTCCTGCACCCTGCGCGAGGACCTGATCCCCACCCTGCTGGAACTGGCCGAACGCGGTGAGCACACCCTGTGCGTGGTGGAGGCCTGGGACGGGGTCGAGCCCCGCTCGGTGGCCGAGGCCGTCGCCTCGCAGGAGGAACTGCGCCTGGCCGCCGTGATCACCGCGGTGGACTCCGAACGCCTGCTGCCCGACCTGTCCGGCCACGACGACCTGGCCGACCGGTCCCTGGACATCGCCGTGGAGGACGAACGGACCGTCGCGGAGGTCCTCGCCCACCAGATCGAGTACCCCACGGTGCTCACCCTGCACGGCTCCCGCCACCGCGACGAGGCCCGCGCGATCATCGAACACCTCAACCCGGCCGCCGTGGTGGTCCCGCCCGGCGGCGGGCTGGCCGCCCTCACCGAGGGCCGCTTCGATCCCGAGAGCGCGGCGAACCGGCTCAACCCGGCCTGGGCCCAGTACTCCGACATGTCCGACGGCCGGGTCAGCACCCTCGTGTGGACCCGCAAGCGCCCCCTGCACCCGGTCCGCCTGCACGAGGCGCTGGAGCGGATCGTGGCTTCGGGGATGCGCGGGCGCGGCCGGATCTGGCTGGCCAGCAGGCCCGACACCCTCCTGGTCTGGGACGCCTACAACGACGCCCTGATCCTGGAGAGCGGCGGGCCCTGGCTGGGCGCCCTGCCCGAGGCCGCCGCCGACATGGTCTCCGAGACCCGCCGGGCCTCCGCGCTCCTGGACTGGGACCCGGTCGTCGGCGACCGTCGCCAGCACCTGGCGTTCACCGGAATCGACCTGGACGCCGACCGGCTGGTCGAACTGCTCGACTCCTGCCTGCTCACCGACGGGGAGTCGGGGCGCCCCCTGGCCGAGGACCCCTTCGCCGACGCGATCTGAGCAGCCCGCCCCCGGAAGGGGACCGAACCCCGCAAGAGAAGGTGAGGAACACCCATGCCGCCCAAGGCCCGCCGCTCCACTGGGCGCGGCGCCCCGCGCAGGTTCGCCAACCCGCTGGGCGAGGCCGACCACGTCGACTACAAGGACACCGTCCTGCTCCGCAAGTTCATCTCGGAGAAGGGCAAGATCCGCAGCCGCCGGGTCACCCGCGTCACCGCACGCCAGCAGCGCCTGATCGCCGCCGCGGTCAAGAACGCCCGGGAGATGGCGCTGCTGCCCTACCCGTCCTCGGCCAGGCAGAACTGACCGGGGCCACCGACCGGACCAGAGCGAACCGGCCGCAGAGCCCGACCAACCGCAGAGCAACCACAGAGAAGGAGGGAAACCCGTGTCCCGTGTCTGCCAGGTGACCGGAAAGGCGCCCGGTTTCGGCCACGCCGTCTCCCACTCCCACCGGCGCACCAAGCGCCGCTTCGACCCCAACATCCAGAACAAGCGGTACTGGCTGCCCAGCGAACAGCGCTTCGTGAAACTCCGGCTGAGCACCAAGGGGATGAAGGTGATCGACGCCCGCGGCATCGAACGCGTGGTCGCCGACATCCGCGCCCGAGGGGAGAGGGTCTGATGGCCAAGAAGAGCAAGATCGCCCGCAACGAACAGCGCAGGGAGGTCGTCGCCCGCTACGCCGAGCGGCGCGCCGAACTGAAGCGGCTGATCAGGAGCCCGCACACCGGCGAGGAGGAGCGCGCCGCCGCCGTCGCCGAACTGCGGCGCCAGCCCCGTGACGCCAGCGCCACCCGGGTCCGCAACCGCGACGCCGTCGACGGCCGCCCCCGCGCGCACCTGAGGAAGTTCGGGCTGTCGCGCATCCGGTTCCGGGAGATGGCCCACCGGGGCGAACTGCCCGGGGTCACCAAGTCCAGCTGGTAACCGGACCAGCCCGGACCCGCCCGGACCGGACCCGAAGGCGGTCCGGGCACAGGCCGGGCCGACCGTTCGCGATCCGGTCGGTCCGAGGGTTCGGCGGGGCGTGCCCCCGCCTCCTCCCCGCCCCGTCGAACCCGCCTCGCGGTGCCGGTGCCCCCCGGGGCCGGTACCAACAGAATCCCTGCCACCGGAGCCCGGGAACCCGGGGAGCCCGAGGAACACGGGGCCCCGGGGACCCGCACGGGGCGCCCCCGGCGGCCTCACCCCTTGGGCGGGGCCGTACTGTCGCGCTCGACCAGGCGGGTGGCCAGCTCCACCCGGGTGGTCTCGGGTTCGTTGCCGTTGACCAGGTCGAACAGCATCCGGGTGGCCATCTGCGCCATGTCGCGCAGCGGTTGGCGGACGGTGGTCAGCGGCGGGGTCGCCCACCGGGCCTCGGGCAGGTCGTCGAACCCCACCACCGAGACGTCGTCGGGAACGCTCAGGCCCCGCTTGTACAGGACCTCGTAGGCGCCGCGGGCCATCTGGTCGGAGCCCGCGAAGATCGCCGTGGGCGGTTCGGGCAGGTCCAGCAGCTCCTCGGTGAGCTGTTTTCCGGTTCCGGCCATGAAGTCGCCGTGGCGCACGTAGCCCTCCGGGACGGGCAGCCCGGCGTCGCGCATGGCGCTGCGGTAGCCGTCCACGCGGGCCCGGCTGCACATGACGTCGGGCGGTCCGCTGAGCATGGCGACGCGCCGGTGCCCCAGGCCGATGAGGTGTTCGGTGGCGGTGAGCCCCCCGTCCCAGTTGGCGGCGCCCACCGCCGGGACCTCGCGGGCGGGGTCGCCGACGGGGTCCACGATCACCACGGGGATCCCGAGGGCGTCGAGCTGGGCCTGCTGCTGGGAGGAGAGTTCGGACAGCACCAGGACCACCCCGTCGGAGCGCCGGGCCTGGAGGTTGTCCAGCCACTTGCGCCCGGGCCTGCTGCGTTTGCGGTCGTGCACGGCGGAGACGACGACCCCGGACCCGGCGTCGTGCGTGACCTCCTCGACGCCGGTGAGGATCTCCATCGCCCAGGGGCTGCCCAGGTCGAGGAAGACGAGGTCGATCAGGCCGACGGGGCGCCGCCCCCGGTGGCGGCGCGGCTGGTACCGGTGCTGCTCCAGGAGCCGTTCCACCTGGCGCCGGGTGTCGGCCGCGACGTCGAGGTGACCGTTGATCACCTTGGAGACGGTCGAGACGGAGACCCCCGCTTCACCAGCGATCTCGGCCAGGGTGGGGCGTCGCTTCGCCATGTGCCTCCTCGTCGTCGGGGGAACGGGCTCCCCTGGGTTCTCTGCGGGGGATTCTATCCCGAAACTTTTCGGGATCCTACTCCGCAACCTCCTCGCAACCAGAGAGCCTCTTGACGGAAAACCGTGGACGGCTTAGCGTCAGCCTTCCCGAAAGCTATCGGAAACATTTCGAAAGCTTTCGGTTCCCCCCAGACCGACGGAAGAACGGTTCCACGCCATGAGTCGCACCCATCGGACACGTGTGATCGGCAGCACCTCCCTGGCCCTGTCCCTCCTCCTCGCCACCGGCTGCGGTACCTCCGGCCCCGGATCCGGGGAGACCATGCAGGTCTGGGCGCTGGAGGACGCCGCGGTCAACGAGATCGTCGAACAGGGCATCGAGGCGCACAACGGCTCGCACGAGACCCCCGCCGAACTCGTCACCTTCGTCAACGACGCCTACAAACAGCGCCTCCAGGTCGCGCTCGGCTCCCCCAACGCCCCCGACGTGTTCTTCAACTGGGGCGGCGGCAACCTCGCCCAGTACACCTCGCAGGGCCGGGTGCACGACCTCACCCGGACCATGGAGGACAACCCCGGGTTCCGGGACTCCTTCCTGCCCAGCGTCCTGGACGTCGCCGCCGTGGACGGCTCCTACTACGGGGTCCCGCTCCTCGGGGTCCAACCCGTCGTCATGTACTACAACAGGGACGTCCTGGACGGGGCCGGACTCGAACCGCCCAGGACCATCGACGACCTGTACGAGGCGATCGACGTCCTCCGGGAGGAGGGCGTCACCCCGATCACCCTCCCCGGCGCCCAGGGCTGGACCCAGCTGATGTGGTTCTCCTACCTGGTGGACCGGGTCGGCGGACCCGACGTGTTCCAGGCCATCTCCGACGGGGAGGAGGGCGCCTGGGAGCACCCCGCCGTCCTCGAGGCCATGGAGATGTGCCAGGACCTGGTCGAGCGGGGCGCCTTCGGCAACAACTTCAGCTCCATCGACTACGACAACGGCAGCGCCTCGGCTCTCCTGGCCACCGGCGAGTCCGCGATGTTCCTGATGGGCAGCTGGGACCTCGCCCAGCAGATGGAGAACAACCCCGAGTTCGTCGAGAGCGGCGCCCTCGGCTTCACCTCCTTCCCCGCCCTGGAGGGCGGCGCGGGCGAACCCGGCGCGATCGTCGGCAACCCCAGCAACTACTTCTCGGTCAACAGCGACAGCGAACACACCGAGGCCGCGGTCGACTTCCTCGTCGAGACCATGGCCTCCGACGAGTACGTGGACGAGCTCATCGCTGCCGGACAGGTCCCCGCCGTCGAGGGCATCGAGGACCGGCTCCAGGAGAGCGACCACGCCGAGTTCGCCACCTTCACCCACGAACTGGTCTCCGAGGCGCCGACCTTCACCCAGTCCTGGGACCAGGCACTGGCCCCGGACGCGGCCGAGGCGATGCTGACCAACCTCCAACTGCTCTTCCTCGGTGACCTCACCCCGGAGGAGTTCGCACAGGACATGGAGAGCCTCCGGTGAGAGCGTCCGCCACGGAGCGCCCCGGATTCGTCTGGGTCGCTCCGGCCCTGCTGTTCTTCGGCCTCTTCGGCCTGGGGCCCGTCGCCGTCGTGGCCTACCTGAGCTTCACCTCCTGGAGCGGCATCGGCTCCCCCGAGTGGACCGGCCTGGACAACTGGTCGGCACTGGCCGGGGACGCCCAGGTCGGCGGGGGCCTGCGCATCACGCTGACCCTCACCGCGCTGTGCTGGGTCACCCAGACCCCGCTGGCCCTGGCCTTCGGCGTGTGGGCCGCCGGACACCAGCGCGTGCGCGCGGTGGTGAGCGCGGTCTTCTTCCTGCCGCTGCTGCTGTCCACGGCGGCGATCGCCCTGGTGTGGAAGGCCCTGCTCGACCCGAGCTTCGGCGTCCCTGCCCAGGTCCGCGACGCCTTCGGGCTGACCCACAGCAACGTGCTCGGCAGCTCCTCGCTGGCGCTGTACGCGATCGTGTTCATCCTGCTGTGGCAGTTCCTGCCCTTCCACATGCTGCTGTACCAGGCGGCCGCCCGGCAGGTGCCGCAGTCCCTGTACGAGGCGGCCGAACTCGACGGGGCCTCCGGCCCGCAGCGCTTCCTGCGCATCACCGTCCCGCAGCTCAGGCACACCGTCATCGCCTCGTCGGTGCTGATGGTGGTCGGCTCGATGACCTACTTCGAGACCGTCCTGCTGCTCACCAACGGCGGCCCGGGAAACGCGACCCGCATCCTGCCGCTGCACATGTACAACCAGGGCTTCGCGGCCTTCCAGATGGGGTACGCGAGCGCGATCGCCGTGCTCCTGGTGGTTCTGGGAGCCGGACTGTCCCTGATCGTGGTGCGGGTCACCGGCTACTCCCGGATGACCAGCCAGAGGGAGGGGATGTGACATGGCCGCCCGAACACGGCCGATGACCGGCCCGGGCAGGAGGCCCGCCTACGGCGCCGGGATCGGAGCAGCCCTCTGGCTGGTCCTCGTGGCCGTCCCGCTGTACTACCTGGTCGCCACCAGCCTGCGCGGCCCGGGCGACTACATGTCCCAGGGTCCGCTGTCCCTCCCCGGCTCCCTCACCCTGGACAACTACCGCAACGTGTTCGAGGTCGGGTTCCTCGGATTCCTGACCAACAGCCTGATCGTGGCCCTGGGGTCGATCGCCCTGGTGCTGGCGGTGGCGGTACCCGCCGCCTTCGCGATCGTGCGCAGCCGTAGCAGGGCCGTCCGGGTGAGCTTCACCCTGTTCCTGCTGGGGCTGGCGGTGCCCGCGCAGGCGGTGATCATCCCGATCTACCTGATCATCACCCGGCTGAACCTGTACGACAGCCTGCCCGCGATCATCCTCCCCACCTCGGCGTTCGCCCTGCCGATCTCCATCGTGGTGCTCACCAGCTCGCTGCGTGACGTGCCCGGCGAGCTCTACGAGGCGATGGCCCTGGACGGCGCGCCCACCTGGCAGGTGTTCGTCCGCCTGGTGCTGCCGCTGTCCCGCCCCGGAGTCATGACGGTGGCGATCTTCGTGGGCCTCAACGCGTGGAACAACTTCATCTTCCCCCTGGTGCTCACCCAGAGCGAGTCCAACCGGGTGCTGCCCCTGGGGTTGTGGGCGTTCCAGACCCAGTACGGAACCGACGTGCCCGGGCTGATGGCGGCGGTGGTGCTGTCCTCGCTGCCGATCCTGGCCCTGTACCTGTTCGGCCGCAGGCAACTGCTGAGCGGTCTGGCCGCCGGTTTCGGCAAGTAGCCCAGGCGCGGGCGCCGTGTCCCCCTGCCCCGGGCACGCCCGTACCGTCCCGGCCACACCGGCTCCTTCCCGCCCGGGTCCGTCCCCGACACCCCGAGTCCGTCCCTGACGAAAGGCCGAGATGACGACCTCCTCCGCCGCCGGTGTCCGCGCCGGCACCATCACCAACCCGGTGCTGCCCGGCTTCCACCCCGACCCGTCGGTCCTACGGGTCGGCGAGGACTACTACCTGGCGACGTCGACCTTCGAGTGGAGCCCGGGGGTGCTGGTGCACCACTCCCGCGACCTGGTCCACTGGCGCCCCCTCGGCGGGATCCTGGACCGGGACCGCCTCCTCGACCTGACCGGGCACCGGGACGGCGCGGGCGTGTGGGCGCCCTGCCTTTCCCACCGGGACGGGGTGTTCCATCTGATCTTCACCGACGTGGAGAACTACGCCGGGGGTTTCTGGGACACCCCCAACTACGTGACCACCGCCCGCTCGGTCGAGGGGCCGTGGAGCGACCCGGTACCGATCCACTCGATGGGGTTCGACCCGTCCCTGTTCCACGACACGGACGGCCGGAGCTGGGTACTCACCAACGTGATGGACTGGCGGCCCGGCCGCGAGGCGTTCGCGGGGATCGTGCTCCAGGAACTGGACCCCGAGCGGATACGGCTGCTGGGCGAACCCCGGACGGTCTTCGAGGGCACGTCCGCCCGGGTGACCGAGGCGCCGCACCTGTACCGCGAGAACGGGTGGTACTACCTGGTGACCGCCGAGGGCGGCACGCAGTGGGACCACCAGGTGACGGTGGCCCGGTCCCGGGAGATCACCGGGCCGTACGAGGTGGACCCGGCCGGGCCGATGCTGTCCTCGCGCGAGCACCCGTCCCTGGGCCTGCAGAAGGCCGGACACGGGAGCCTGGTCGCCACCCCGGACGGCGAGTGGTTCCTGGCCCACCTGGCCTCGCGTCCGCTCACCGAGCGCGGCCGGTGCGTGCGCGGGCGGGAGACGGCGCTGCAACGGGTGGAGTGGGTCGAGGGGTGGCCGAGGGTGGCGGGCGGGGTCCCGCGCGAGGAGGTCGAGGGGCCCGCGTTGGCTCCGCACCCCTGGCCGGAGGCGCCCGCCCGGGACGACTTCGACGCTCCGGTGCTGCGCCCGGAGTGGAGCACGCTGCGGCGCCACGCGGACGAGGGGTGGGTGTCGTTGGCCGAACGCCCCGGGCACCTGCGTGTCCGGGGCGGGGAGTCGCCGTCCGGGACGCGTCGGCCGAGCCTGGTGGCCCGGCGGGTGCAGCACGAGCGGTGCGTGCTGGAGACCGTGATGGAGTTCTCCACCGACACCTTCCAGCGGATGGCCGGGCTGACCGCGTACTACAACATGCGGCAGTGGCACTACCTGCACGTGGGGTTCGACGAGCGGGAGGGGATGTTCGCCGGGGTGCTCAGTTCCGACCGCGGCCGGGTGCGCGAGGTCGGCGGCCGGGTGGACGTGCGGGGGTGGGAGAGGTTCCACCTGCGCGCCGAGATCGACGGGGCGGAGCTGCGCTTCTCGCTCTCCCGGGACGGCCGGGAGTGGATCGGGGTGGGCGGGGTGTTGGACGCCAGCATCCTGTCCGACGACTACGCGGCGGAGAAGGCGGCCGACGGTGAGACCGCCACCGTCTGGGGTTTCACCGGGGCCTTCCTGGGGTTGTGGGTGCACGACCTGACCGGGACGGGCTGCCACGCCGACTTCGACCACGCCACCTACCAGGAGCTGACGGGTTGAGAGCGGCGGAGAGCGCTCTCGTGGGGTTGCCCGGGCCGCAGAAGAGCGCTCTCCGTGTCCGCCGCGCACCAAGGGCTCTCCGCCACGGTTCGGCGCAGGCGAGTCACAGCCGGTCGAGCGCATCGAGCTGAGCGGGGTTCAGGCGCAGGCGCCGCAACTCGTCGAGCAACCGCGCGAGCCTGCCCTGCGGCGGGTGCACGCCCGCGAGCGAGAGTGCCGACAGGTGCAGGCGCAGGTCGTCGGCGACGGCCCGCCGCGCCGCGTCGTCGGCGTCAGGAGCGAGATCGACGAGACCGTTGATCGCGGCGAAGAACGAGGGGGTGTCCTTCAGGCCGTCGATCGCGGCGAGGCCCTCCTCCACAGCGGAGGTGTCTCCGCCGGACAGGTGCACCACGAGCATGGCGATGTCGGAGTCGAGCCTGGCGGCCTCCGCCGGAAGGCCGAACGCCCTGTGTACGGCGGACAGGGCTCCGACCACACCGTCCGCGGCCCCCGGGGCCCGCCGTTGCGCGCGCAGTGAGCGCACGCGTTCCCGTTGGGTCCGCAGGCGTGACATCCGGGCGTCGATGTCCGCCTCCACCCGGTCCAGGACCTCCGTGGCCCCGGCGGACGACTCCTCGGCCAGCGCCTCCTGGACGTCGGAGAGACCCACGCCCACCTCGACCAGGTGCCGGACGCGCAGGAGCCGGACCAGGTCCTCGGCGGTGTACCACCGGTACCCGTTCACCGACCTCGGCGGCTCGGGCAGCAACCCGATCTGGTGGTAGTGGCGCAACGTTCGCACGGTCACACCAGCCAGGTCCGCCAACTCCTGTGAACGCATCTTCTCCGCCTTCCAACCGACTTGACTACGACGCCACGTCATAGTTTGGAATGTGGTCCGGACACGCCCGCCACCACGGGTGGGCAGGAAAGGACTCGAACACCACATGAACGACCCCACGGCGAACCACGCGGACGCACTGTCCGATCGAGACGAACCGCAGCGGGCCGAGAACCTGTGCGCCGAAGCGTCCTACGTTCGGGCACTGCGGTCCAGGCCCCAGCTCTGGCGCACCGTCCTCGCCGTCGCCGTCGGCCTGGGGTCGCTGCTCCTCGTACTCTTCGTCGCGGTCGTCCCGGCCGGGATCGCGCTGGACCGTCTTCTCGGCGTGGACCCCTTCGACCCGGCCGATCCCACTGTCACCATCGGGTTCTGGCTGGCGGGCAATCTGCTGCTCGCGGCGCTGATCCCCGTCTCGGGCCTGGCGCAGTGGGCCATCTACCGGGAGCGCCCCCGATGGCTGTCGTCGGTCGCGGGCCGGTTCCGGTGGCTGGTTATGGCTCGCGCCGCGGTGGTCGTGGCCCCGGTCTGGATCGCCTACACGGTCGTGTTGCACCTGCTCATGCCGTTCGGGGCGCCCCAGTTCACGGCGGCGTCCACCATGCTCATGATCGTCGCGGTCGTCGTTGTCCCCTTGCAGTCGGCCGGTGAGGAGTACCTCTTCAGGGGGCTGCTCTTCCGGGCCGTCGGCGCCCGCTTCCGACGGCCGGGCGTCGGCCTGGCGGTCGCAACGGTGGCCACCTCGCTGGCGTTCGGTGCGATTCACGGTTCCCTGGACGGCTGGGCGCTCAGCTACTACGTCCTTGCCGGGGTGTGCTTCGCGCTGATGACACAGCGTACCGGCGGCCTCGAAGCAGCTGTCCTGGTCCATGCCGTCAACAACACCGTGCTGATGGTGTCGATGATCCTCGCAGACCGTCTCAGCGACATGGCCGTGGTAACCGGACCTGTACTCGTGGTGCCGATGGTCGTGATGGGTCTGGCCACCGTTGGCCTCTGGAAGCTGACCCCGAGCCTGCTCAAGCCCGTCTCAGCGGTCACGCCGTAGCAGCTCAGGGGAGGCCGCGACGCTTGGGGCAGGCGTCGATCAGCCCGTCGGCATTTCTGTTCCACCTGTTCGGGGCGACTCGCGGTCCGCGCGGTCCGGGCCGGCCCCATCCCCGCGTGCGCGGGGACGGGGCCTTTCTGACCTGCGGCTTCAGACGGCAGGAGCATAGAAATCTGCAAGTTGTGGCGACCCGGACACGGGAGGCAGAACCCCTGAACAATCCCATTACTCACCCGGGGACTCCTTGGTGCCGCCCGCCGACGCCCAACCTTCGGCCACCGGACCACGCCTCCCCACGCAGCACAGGCTTCAAGCCCCCAGGGCAAGCCGGACGCCGAGGGTGAGCATGAGAACCGCGATGGCCCCGTCGAGCACCCGCCAGGCACCCGGGCGGGCGAACACCGGACGCAGCAGCCGGGCCCCGAAACCCAGGGAGAAGAACCACACGAAGCTCCCGGTCACGGCCCCGGCCGCCCACCACCAGCGGGCGTCCCCGGCCTGCTGGTTGGCGACCGAACCGAGGAAGAGCACGGTGTCCAGGTACACGTGCGGGTTGAGCCAGGTCAGAGCGAAAGCGGTGACGAGCGCGGCCCTGGTGCCGGTGCGTTTCCGGGCACTCGTGCGCTCGCGGGTGGCGGCCCGGACCGCCGAACCGCTCTCCGTCGAACCTGACTCCGACCTCGGCCCCGGCTCCGTTCCGGGAACGTCCCCGGCGGGGACGCTCTCCGTGGGCACCAGGGCCTCGGCCCGCCCGGGCCGGAGGGCCCGCCAGGCGGCGAGCAGGCCGTACACCACGAGGAAGCCCGCGCCGAGCAGCCGGATGACCACCATCGTCGTGGGCAGGGCCTGGACCAGCCCGCCGATGCCCACGACACCGGCGGTGATGAGCAGCGCGTCCGACACCGCGCAGAGAAGCACCACCGCCAGGACCGTGTCGGACCGGCCCTCGATGCCGAGCCGGAGCAGGTACGCGTTCTGGGCACCGATGGCGACGATGAGCGCCAGGCCGGTGCCCATGCCCGTCAGTGCGGGGAGAAGGGTTTCGTTCACGGGAGAAGCCTCCCCCACCTGCGCCATACAGTAAAGCTAAACTTTCTCAGAACGCCTAAGCACTCCTTATGACCGCACGTCAGGAGCCCGTGGATGCCCTTCCAGTTCGACCACCTGCGCACACTGACCGCCCTCGTCGACGAGGGCACCTTCGAGTCGGCCGCCCGCCGCCTGCACGTGACCTCCTCGGCGGTCTCGCAGCGGGTCCGGACCATGGAGCAGACCGCGGGCCAGGTCCTGGTACAGCGAACCAACCCGGTGGTGCCCACCGAGGCGGGCGACGCCGTACTGCGCTACGCCCGCCAGGTGCTGCTGCTGGACCAGGACGTGCTGTCCGAACTGCGCCACGGCGGTGCGGAGAACCGCAACCGCGTGCCCCTGGCCGTGAACGCCGACAGCCTGTCCACCTGGTTCCTGGAGGCGCTCTCCGAACTCCCCCCGGAACTGGGCGCCGTCTTCGAGGTCCACCGCGAGGACGAGGAGCACACCACCGGGCTGCTGCGCTCGGGGGCGGTGATGGCCGCGGTGACCTCCACCCCCGATGCGGTGCAGGGGTGTTCCGTGGAGGGTCTGGGGGTGATGCGCTACCAGGCGGTGTGCAGTCCCGAGTTCGCCGAACGCCACGGGGTGCGCGGGGTCGAGGGGCTCAACGGGGCACCGGTGGTGAACTTCGACCGCAGGGACGACCTGCAGGACCGCTTCCTGCGCGACCTGACCGGGGAGGGTTCGCGCGGGCCGCGCCACTACATCCCGGCGTCCGAGGACTTCGCGCGCACGGTACTGCTGGGTTTCGGGTGGGGCGCGGTCCCCGAGCACCAGT
The DNA here is from genome assembly GCF_014651695.1 of Nocardiopsis terrae. Taxonomy (GTDB): domain Bacteria; phylum Actinomycetota; class Actinomycetes; order Streptosporangiales; family Streptosporangiaceae; genus Nocardiopsis; species Nocardiopsis terrae. The sequence goes on along the minus strand of NZ_BMXJ01000006.1, from coordinate 292,965 downwards.
GCGCACGGGACCTGGAGGACGGCAGACTGGTGGCGCTGGCCCCGGAGCACCCGGTGGAGGTCCGACTGTTCTGGCAGCGCTGGAACCTGCGCTCGCCGCTGCTCGACGAGGTCACCCGGTGCGTGCGCGAAGGAGCCGCCGCACGCCTGCACCCGATGTGATCCGCCCCGGCAGGTGCCGTCCGGCTACCGCGAACCCTGGGGCTCGGGGAGCACGGACAGGTCCCCGCCGGAAACCAGGCCGAAGTGGAGCGCCTTCTCCGTGAGCACGTCCACCCGCCAGTCCTGCCCCTGGCGGGCCTCCCCCGGTTCCACCTGGAACTTGTTCCTGAGCAGGTAGTCGATGTGGGAGTTCACCGCCGCCTTGGACAGGCCGAGCCGTTCGGCCACCTGGACCTGGGTGGGCGTGTACCGGGTGCCGGGGTCGCGCAACCGTGGTTCGCAGAAGGCGACGAGCACCCGGTAGTAGGTGTGCAGGCGGTCGATCCGGAAGCTGCGGACGTCGGTGTGCTCGGCGGCGGTGTCGTCCGGGTCCTGGGCGACGAACGGGTCCTCGCCCGCGCCGAGAACCAGGACGCTGCTGCAGGCCGCGGGTGCCATCACCAGGAAACCGTGTTCGCCCCGGCCCCCGGGGACGAGGACCCGGGAGGTCTCGAAGGGGACCAGCATCCCCTGGGTGTGCGGTGGGACCTTGAGGAAACCGGCGAGGCGTTCGGTGTTCTCCACGACGTAGGACTTGGTCGGGCTCAGGTTGCTGATCCGCCAGTGGTCGCCGCGCGCGATGATCTCCCCGGCCACCCGGGACACCGCCCGGTCCTCGTCGGCCAGCCGGATGTCGACCCGGCGGTTGCGTCCGCCGCGGCCGAAGGTACGGACCTGGCCCGCTTCCAGGTGGTGGGTGTCCAGTGGGGTGTCGCTGTCGTAGTCCTGCTGGACCGTGATGACCTGGTCGGGGTCCTCACTCGGGGGGAACGCGCGCATGTGCCGTCTCCAGGGGGCGGGGGGAGCCGCACGGGGCCGGGCCTGTGCGTTGAAGGATACTGCGTGCCGCGCTGGACGGCGGCGGATCTGCGAACCACGGCACCCGGACGACCTGCGCCGCCTCCGAACGGGACCGGACACGGGGCGAGGCGGTCATCGTGCCGTCCGCCCCGCCGCCGTAGTTTGGTGAGGGCACCGATCCGAGGACAGCGAGCGCATCGAGGAGAACCCATGGGCCTGGACGCGACACCGGTGGCACTGGGCAGGCACGGTGTGTGGCTGCCGCACCAGTACGTCGACGAGGACGTGGCCGCCGAGGTGGAGCGCCTGGGCTACGGCACCCTGTGGGTGGGCGGTTCGCCCACCTCCGAACTGGAGCCGGTGGCGACCGCGTTGGCGGCCACGTCCCGGCTGGCGGTGGCCACCGGGATCGTCAACATCTGGTCCGCGCCCGCCGAGGAGGTCGCCGACGCCTACCGGCGGCTGGAGGCCGCGTACCCGGGCCGGTTCCTGCTGGGGATCGGGGCGGGGCACCGGGAGACCGACGGCGGTGAGGCGGTCCGGCCCCTGCGCGGGATGCGGGAGTACCTGGACGTGCTGGACGCGGAAGGTGTCCCGGGGAACCGCAGGGTGTTGGCGGCGTTGGGGCCGAAGATGCTGGAGCTGAGCGCCGAACGCGCGGCCGGGTCCCACCCCTACCTGGTCACCCCGGAGCACACCCGCACCGCCCGGGAGGTCCTGGGCGAGGGGCCGTTGCTGGCCGTCGAGCACAAGGCTGTGCTGGGCGGGGACTCGGCCGAAACCCGGCGGGCCGCACGCGAGGGCATGTCCTTCTACCTGGGGATACGCAACTACGCGGCCAATCTGGCGCGACTGGGGTTCACCAGCGGGGATCTCGCCGACGGCGGAAGCGACGCCCTGGTGGACGCCCTCGTGGCCCAGGGGTCGGCCCGGGAGGCGGCCGCCGCCCTGGACGCGCACCTGACGGCCGGAGCCGACCACGTCGTGGTCCAGCCGCTGCCCGGCGAGTGCGACCGGCTGGGCACCCTGGCCCGGTTGTCCCCCGTGCTCTCCTCCTGAGGCCCGACCGACCCGCTGGGCCCGACCGCCTCGCGCGGGGGCGCTCCGCAGCCGGAGCGCCCCCGCGCCGCGTCAGGCACAGCTCGTCAGGAGCAGCTGTTGCCGTGGTCGGCCACCCGGAAGTCATCGCGTTGGAAGTTCCTGGCGGCGCCGGTCTACGGTGTGGCCATGGCAGACATCGACTCCCCGGACGGCCGGGTCCCCCTGCTGGGTCAACTCGCCGCTGAGGGCTGGTTCATGAGCATGGGCGAGATCGCGGCAACCAAATCGCTGACCTGGCTGGCGTCCGACCCAGGGCTGCGCGCTGCGATACTCGCGCACCTGGGGACACGGGCCGGTGCGGACCTCACCGGCGTGGAACAGTTCGTTCCAGAGTCGGTGCACGATGACAGGTCCCGACCCGACATCGAGATGCTCGACGCGGACGGACACACCATCGCCCTGGTCGAGGCCAAGTTCGGCGCGGATCTGACCGACGGGCAGGTAGCTGCCTACCTCGAGGTCCTCGACCGGCGTTCCGGACCCCACCGCGGTGCTTTGTTCGTGCTCGTCCCGCCAAGCAGAGCGGACGAGGCGCAGCGGACCCTCGAGCGGACGGTCAACGCTCGGTCCGAAGCGGTGGCACACGCCGTCGTCACCTGGGGTGAGTGGCTCGACGTGTGGGCTGCCGTCGCCGAGGAATCCGGTGAGGCCGGGCTCGCCGGCGACCTGCGCCAGCTGAGGGCCATGTGCCAGACGCTGGGCGCAGGCGTCGTACCGCCTCTCGCTGGAACCGCCACCGGCCGGGACTGGCAGGAGCGGGCGGGCGACCTCGTCACGATCGTGAACGTCGTCACGGCGCGGTTCCTGGGGTCCTTGCGTCCCCGCAGCCTGCCGATGCAAGGGGACCTGGTGTCGAAGCCGTGGACATACCGGTACCTGCCGGAGATCAGCCAGGAGACCTGGGTGCAGGTCGGGGTCTGGGGCAGGTTCGCGGACGAGGGGCTGACCCCGTTCTGGCTGATGCTCCACAAGGACGACAGGGGATCCGGCGGATTCCAGGCGGCCCTCCAGCGACTCATGGCTTCGGAACTGTCCCGCAGGGTCCGACGCGACGACGGACACGCCTGGGTACCCCTGGAGGTGCCCGGAGACGCCAGCGGACCGGAGTTGGTCGATGCCCTGGAGACGAAAGTGGGCGCCGTGCTAAGGATCCTGAAGCCGTGATGGGGACTCCACCGGTCTCTGCTCTGCTGATCGGCTCGGGCACCGCCGGAACCGTGTGCGCCCCGTACCCGACCGGCGCGGGCGTCCACCACTGACCGCCTCCACCTCTCGCGGCCTTGTAGTCCTGCACCTACAGGACTACAAGGCCCGATCCCGTCCGGTTCCTACCTCCCCGAACCGGTGGCGGAGCCGTCGTCGCCGGTGACTCTCGCCCCTCGTTCGACATCAGTCCTGGTAGAGGGCGTTCAACTGGTCGGCGTAGCGGTCCGCCACCACGCGGCGGCGGAGTTTGAGCGAGGGGGTCAGCTCACCGGTGTCCGGCCCCCATTCCCCGGTCAGCACCCGGTACCGCTTGACCTGTTCGGCCCGGCTGAGGCGGGCGTTGGCGGTCTGGACGGCGCGGTCGACCTCGGCGAGGACCTCCGGATGTTCGGCCAGTTCCTCCCCCTGCACCTCGATGCCCTGGGACGCGGCCCACAGCGGGGTCAGTTCCGGGTCGAGCACCAGGAGCGCCACCAGGTAGGGCCGGTGGTCGCCGTGCGCGAAGGCCTGCCCGACCAGCGGGTGCTCCTTGAGGGTGTTCTCCACCAGTGCCGGTGAGACGTTCTTGCCGCCGGAGGTGACGATGAGTTCCTTCTTGCGGTCGGTGATCCACAGGAAGCCGTCCTCGTCGACCCGGCCCACGTCGCCGGTGGCGAACCAGCCCTCCTCGTCGGTCTCGGGACGCACCGACCCGTCCGGCTGGAGGTAGCCGTCGAAGAGGGTCTCGCCGCGCAGGAACACCTCGCCGTCCTCGCCCAGCCGCATCTGGACGCCCTCGATGGGTCGGCCCACCGAGCCGAGCCGGAAGCTTCCGGTTCCGGGCACGTTCATGGTGGCCACGCCCACGGACTCGGTGAGGCCCCAGGCGTCCATGACGACGATGCCGAGGGAGGCCCAGAAGCGGACCACGTCCAGGGGCATGGGCGCCGAGGCGCTGGAGGGCAGGACCACGCGGTCCAGGCCCAGTTTGGCGAGGAGGGGTTCGAGGACGGCGGAGCGGGCGCCCCGGTAGCGCTGTTCGAGGTCGGCGGGGACCTCGCCGTCGCGTTCGAGGTGTTCGACGTAGGCGGTGGCGACCGCCCGGGCCCGGTCGACGGCCTGGCGCTGCTCCTCGGGCAGGCCGGCCAGGACCGCCTGTACCGCCCCGGCGAACTTCTCCCACACCCGGGGCACGCCGAGGAAGTGCGGGGGACGCACGTGCGGCAGGACCCCGGCCACAGCGGTGGGGTCGGCGCACATCCACACGTGGGAGACGCGCACCAGCGGCATGTACAGGCCCAGTAGCCGTTCGGCGATGTGGGCCAGGGGCAGGTAGCAGACGTGGGCGGGGTTCTCCGGTACCTCGATGGCCCGGTCCAGGGCGTTGGCCTGGGCGAGGACGCTGCGGTGGGAGATCGCCACGCCCTTGGGGTCACCGGTGGTGCCGGAGGTGTAGACGACGGTGGCGAGGGAGTCGGGGGTGAGGTCGCGCCACCGGTCGGCGGCACCCGCGGGGGCGGTTGCGGTGAGGGCGGCGTAGGGGGTGTGGCCGCGGTCGGGGTCGGCGCCCTCGACGACGACGAGGTGTTCCAGGGGTGTGTCCGGGTCCTTGAGGAGGGTCTCCCAGTGGGCGGCGGTCTCGGCGCTCTCGACCACGGCCAGGCGGGCGCGGCTGTGCCGGGCGATGTGGGTGACCTGTTCGGGTGCGGAGGTGGAGTAGACGGTGCTGGGGACGGCGCCGGTGTGTACCAGGGCCAGGTCGGAGAGCCAGTGTTCGGGCCGGTTGCCCATCATGATGAGGGCGTGGTCGCCGGGGCGGACGCCGAGGGCGGCGTACCCCTCGGTGAGGGCGGTGACGGTGTCGTGGACCCGAGCCCAGGTGAGGGTGGTCCAGTCGGCGGCCCCGGGTGCGCGCCAGGACAGGGCCGGCCGGTCGGGGTACTCCCGGGCGTTGCGCAGGAGGAGTTCGGGAAGGGTGCGGTACGTGGGGGCGTCCGCGGTGCCGGGTACGGAGGTCATGGGTGCTCCTGAACGGCTTCCTCGAAGATGTGATCTGGGACACACGAGAGCCTAGCCATTCGGGGCCCCCAGGAAAAGCACTCGCGTTTCCCGGACCACCGAAAAAGAGCCCTTGAGCCCCATCAGCCCCACAAGACATAAAGGGGCGGGGAATTCATTGGGGCGGCTTCCCTGCCACTCCAGCTTCCCCGGCCACGCCGGAGCCGTTCCCGGTCGAACGCCGAGGCGCGGCTTCCGACCCGGGAGGAGCCCGGCCCGGGCACGGAATCCGTGGGCCCGATGACGTGCCACCGGTTCGCTCGGCACGGGGCCGCGGGTTCGGGCGAGAACGCTTTCCCGGAGCGGATCAGGGGAAGAATGCGACAACACCCCTTTTCCCGCGCGGAACCACCGGATTCCCCCGCTCCCGTGCCGCCCCCGCACGCGGAGGACCCCGAAGCCTGGACAGTTCGGAAACCGGGGTGCTACCCATGGGTAACACCTGTGGGTAACCGCCGGTAACACCCCAGCCCGACCTGCCAAGGAGCCACCCCCATGCCCGACTTCTCCCTCCAGCTGCCCGAAGAGATCAGCGACGTCCGGGACTGGACCCACGGGTTCGCCGCCGACGTCATCCGCCCCGCCGGGGCCGAGTGGGACGAACGCGAGGAGACCCCCTGGCCGATCATCCAGGAAGCCGCCAAGATCGGGCTGTACTCCCTCGACTTCTTCGCCACCCAGGCCTTCGAGGAGAGCGGCCTGGGCATGTCGGTGGCCATCGAGGAACTGTTCTGGGGCGACTCCGGCATCGGCCTGTCCATCATGGGCACCGGCCTGGCCGCCGCCTCACTGAGCAAGACCGGCACCCCCGAGCAGGTCGGTGAGTGGGCGCCGCAGATGTTCGGCACCGCCGACGACGTCAAACTCGCGGCCTTCTGCG
>NZ_BMXJ01000006.1:138264-286440 GCF_014651695.1 Nocardiopsis terrae | reverse complement strand
GGCTCCTGCCTGCTGGGCGGCAAGGACAAACTCGACGAACGCCTCGCCCGCGCCCGCGAGGGCAAACGCTCCAAGGGCCAGGCCGCCATGAAGACCTTCGAGGCGACCCGGCCCACGGTCGGCGCGATGGCGGTCGGCTGTGCCCGGGCCGCCTACGAGTACGCCCGCGACTACTCCACCCAGCGCGAGCAGTTCGGCAAACCCATCGGCGACAACCAGGGCGTGGCCTTCCTGCTCGCCGACATGGCCACCCGCATCGACGCCGCCCGCCTGCTCGTGTGGCGCGCCGCCTGGATGGCCCGCAACGGCAAGGACTTCACCAACGCCGAAGGCTCCATGAGCAAACTGTTCGCCTCCGAGACCGCCACCTTCGTCACCCAGAACGCCCTGCGCATCCTCGGCGGCAACGGCTACACCCGCGAGTACCCCGTCGAGCGCTGGCACCGCGACGCCACCATCTACACGATCTTCGAGGGCGCCAGCGAGATCCAGAAACTCATCATCGGCCGCACCGTCACCGGACTGCCCGTCCGGTAACACCCTGCCGTGACGCCCGGGACGACGGCCGCCGACCCGACCGTCCCGGGCCCTGCCCCGCCCCACGGGGAACGGCAGGGTCTCCCCCGCCCGCGCCCGCCGCGATGGGTGAGGGCGCGGGTGAGCGGGTAGGCGCGGGGCAAGGAGGTGAGGCCGGTGTTCGAGCTGCCCGCGTTCGGCCCGCTGATCGCCGTGGCCGTACCCATCGCCGTCATCTTCCTGGTGCTGGGGATCTTCTGGATCGTCCAACGCCAGGCGGAGAAGGCCGTCCGTTCACCCGACTACTGGGACGAGGTACCCGACGGGAAGAGGTACCCGACCGGTTGGGGCGAGGAGCCCGCCCCGACGGAGCCCGTCCCCGACGAACCCGACAACGGCTCCGAGCGCAAGCCCCGGGAGGGGCGCGCCCCGGGGGACGGGGGGGACGCCTCCGAACGGTAGGGGCCGGGGCCGTTCAGGCGGCGCGGGTGGCGGTGGTGGTCTCCGTGCGGCGAACGGCCCGTCGAGGGATCCGGGGCCGCACCGGCGGACCCGGCGGCGGCTTCCGGCGGCAGCGGACCGCTGTGGCCGGCGGCGGCCGTGGTGGTGGTCCCGGCGCTCGGGTTCCTCATCGGTTACGCCGTCTTCGGCTGACCGCGCGGTCCGCGGACCGTTCGTCGGGCCCGGCCCGGGTCAGTCCTTGGAGGCGGTGGCGCCCCACCAGATGTTGACGTCGGAGTCGACCGCCCACCGGTCGATCTCGCGCAGCTCCTCGTCGGAGAACCCCGCCGAGTCCGCCGCCCCCAGGTTCTGTTCCAGCTGCTCCACGCTGGACGCCCCGATCAGAGCGGTGGTGACGGTGCGCGGCCCCTGGTCGCGCAACACCCAGGAGATCGCCATCTGCGCCAGGGTCTGGCCGCGTTCGGCCGCGATCCGGTCGAGCGCGCGGGCCCGCCCCAGCACCTCGTCGGTGAGCATGTTCCCCCGCCAGCTGGGCCGCCCCACCCCGGCACGGGAGTCCGCGGGCACCGACCCGTCCAGGTAGCGGGAGGTCAGCAGCCCCTGTGCCAGGGGCGAGAACGCGACCACGCCCATGCCCTCGTCCGCGGCCGCGTCCAACAGCCCGTCCTCCACCCAGCGGTTGAGCATCGAGTACGAGGGCTGGTGCACGACCAGGGGCGTGCCCAGGTCGCGCATGATCGCCGCCGCCCTGCGGGTCAGCGACGGCCCGTAGGAGGAGATCCCCGCGTACACGGCCCTCCCGGACACCACCGCGTGGTGGAGGGCCGTCATGGTCTCCTCCAACGGGGTGTCCGGGTCGGGCCGATGGCTGTAGAAGACGTCGACGTGGTCGAGGCCCATCCGTTCCAGGGAGCGGTCGAGCGAGGACAGCAGGTACTTGCGCGAACCGCCCTGCTGGTGCGGCCCCGGCCCCATCACCCAGCCGGCCTTGGTGGTGATCACCAGCTCGTCGCGGTAGGGGCCGAAGTCCCGCGCCAGGATCCGGCCGAGGTTCTCCTCCGCGCTTCCCGGCGGCGGGCCGTAGTTGTTGGCCAGGTCGAAGTGGAAGACGCCCAGGTCGAAGGCGCGGCGCAGGATCCGGCGCTGCCCCTCCAGGTCCCGGTCGCCGCCGAAGTTCTGCCACAGGCCCAACGACAGCCTCGGCAGCCTCAGCCCGCTTCTGCCGCAGCTCCGGTACTCCAGCGAGTCGTACCGCGCCTCGTCCGCCACGTACGTGCCCAACGTCCGCTCTCCTTCCCAGCCGTGCCGCTACTCGTCGACGGTGAGTTCGCCCATGCGGTCCCAGCCCTCGCCCTCGACCACCCGGCTGACGATCAGCGGGGTCTCCTTCAGCAGCGGCTTCATGGACGCCAGACCGGCCCTGAAGTGGTCGCTGTTGACGTGGGCCTCACCGGCTCCGTCCCTGAACGCCTCGACGAGCACGAACTCGTCGTCGCGCTCGACGCTGCGGGACCACTCGAACCACAGGTTCCCGGGTTCGGCGCGGGTCGCAGCGGTGAAGTCGGCGACCTCGTCGAGGAAGCCGTCCACGGCCTCGGGCTTCACCCGGTACTTGACGACGATCAGGATCATCCCGGATCTCCTTCGTGTTGTGCCACGGGGCACGCGGTCGTGCCGTGCCCCACGCTCACCACTCTTGCAGAGCGCGCACGCCCGGAGCCCCGACGGAGCCGGTGGCGGGGTGTTCCGTCGCTCACGCGGAGACCCCGGTCAGGCCCCGCCGAGAGCGGCACCGGGTACGCGGGTGGCGCGCCACTGCCCGTCCTCGCCCTCCCGTACCTCCAGGACGCCGGGGGCCTCCTCGGGGTGGAGCAGTTCGACGCTGGCGATGAGGGTCTCGCCGTCCAGGTCGGTGCTGACGGTGACCTCGCCGACCTCGAAGCCCTCCGTGTCCTGCGCGCCGGGCAGTTCGGCGAGGTAGTCGGGGAAGGCGGCAGCACAGTCCCGGGCGTTCTCGCTCTGGCCGGTGATCGCGGACTGGGCGCCCTCGTCGGTGAAGGCGCAGCCCGCCTCGCCGTCTCCGGCCACGAGGGCCGCCACGAACCCCTCCGCCACGGTCCGGGCCGACTCGGCGGCCTCGGCCTCGGCCTCGGCGGACACGTCCGGCCCTTCCGCGGCCGACCCGCCGGCGGTGTCGTCGGCGGGCGCCTCCTCCCCGCCTTCACAGGCGGTGAGGGCGAGGGTCAGAATCAGGGAACACAGGAGGGTGCGTCGCATGGGGGGCTGCCTTCCGGGAGCGGGTGGGGTCGATCAGCGGCGGACGTCCGCATCGCACTATTGTTACCGCATTCACCCGGATGATGACCATGAGTACCCGGACCTGGCATGTACCCACAGCCCTGACCAGGCAGGGGCACCCGGCCGGAGCGGCGGTACGGGCGCGTGCGCGCCGGGCCCGCGCACGTCGGCCCGCGGGCCCGGTCCCCTCACGGGAGCCGGGGCTTGTCCGCGGGGGCGGCCTCTGATGTCATGGACCCGGGTGACCGGCATCACGGCATCCGTCTTGGCGCACAGAGCACGCGCGGGCGTGCTTGAGGGAATCGGTGCACGCGCGGGCGCGCACCGGCCGATTCCGCTGTGCGTCCGCGCCGGAGGTGACATGTCGTACCGACTTCGGGCCGAACCCCGGGGCGCACCCGCCACCGTCCTGCCCCCGGCACTGGGGGCCCGGCTCCGCCCCCTGGTCCCGCACCTGACCGAGGAGGCCGTGGACGGGATCCGCCGACGGGCCGAGGCCCACTCCCACCCCCTGGACCCGACGTACACCGAGACGATCAGGCAGGCGATCGGCACCGCCGTACACGCCTTCCTGGACCGGCTCGGGGACGGTCCGGCGTCGGAGCGCTCCGACACCGTCACGGAGACCTTCCGCGCGTTCGGGGCGGGCGAGGCCCGACAGGGACGCACCCTGGAATGCCTGCACACGGGTATGCGCACGTCGGTGGCGGCGGCGTGGCGGCGGCTGGCTCGGGCCGAGTCGATCGACCGGGACCAGATGGCCGCCCTGGGCGAGGCGATCTTCGCGTTCCAGGAGGAGATCTCGGCGGCAGCCGCCGAGGGCCACGCCCAGGTGCGCGGCGCCGGGGTGGAGGCGCTGCGGCGCAGACGGTCCCGTTTGCTGGAGGTACTGCTGGCCGAGTCCGGGACGGAGCCGGACCCGCGGGCGCTGTCCACCCTGGCCCGCGCGGCCCGGTGGCGGGTGCCCGAACGGGTGGCGGTGGCCCTGCTGCCCCAGGAGGACTCGGCGGAGGGGGCCGCGCCGGTACTGCCCTCGGACGTGTTGGCGGACCTGGACCGGTTGGAGCCGTGTGCCCTGGTACCCGACCCGGAGGGGCCCGGTCGGCTGCGCTCGTTGGAGCGCTCGCTGCGGGGGTCCGACGCGGTACTGGGTCCGACGGTGCCGCTGGAGCGGGCTCCGGTGTCGCTTGCCCGGGCCCGGGAGCTGGCGGAGCTGGTACGCGCCGGGATGGTGTCGGGCCGGGGGGTGCTGCGGTGGAACGACCACCTGCCGGAGCTGCTGCTGTCCCGGGACACGGATCTGGTGGCGGAGATGGCCCGGTCCCGGCTGGCCCCGTTGGAGGGCATGCGGGCACCGCAGCGGGAGCGGATGGCCGACACCCTCCTGGCCTGGCTGGCCTCGGGGTTCAACGCCAACGAGGCGGCCGAGCGGCTGCGGATCCACCCGCAGACCGTGCGGTACCGGATGCGGCAGCTCGAAGAGCTGTTCGGGGCGCGCCTGCGGGAGCCGGGTGCGCGGTTCGAGCTGGAACTGGCGCTGCGGGCGCGCAGGCTCCTCGGACCCTCACTGGACGAATGACATACCGAACGGTCGGGATGTTCCCCGCGCAACGGTGCGCGGGGAACATCCACGGCCCCCGGGTCAGCCCCGGGGCGCCAACGCGCGGATCACCGCGGCCGGGTCCTGAGCGGGCGGGCCGATCGGGGCGATCATCGGGGTGGTCACCCCCGCCTGCGCATAGGCCTCGATCCGCTCCCGGCAGTACTCCGCGGGCCCGTGCACGACGAGTTCGTCCACGACGGAGTCCGGGATCGCGGCCAGCGCACCCTTGCGGTCACCGTCGTCCCACGCCTTCCACATGGGACCGAGCTCCTCCCTGCCCAGCCACTCGTGGAAGGCCCGGTAGACGGGCACGTTCAGGTAGGCCGAGATCGCCCACCGGCCGATCTCCCGGGCGGTGTCGGCGTCGGTGTCGGGAATGGCGAAGATCCGAGCGACGATCTCCTTGTCCTCGCCGAACTCACGCACGATCGGGGCGACCGTGCGCACGTCCTCCGAGGACAGCCAGTTGATGATCGCGCCGTCGCCCTCGCGCCCGGCCAGGCGCAGCATGCCCTGGCGCAGCGCGGCCACCAGGATGGGCGGCTGCTGTTCGGGCGCCGAACCGAGGGTGAACCCCTTCACGGAGAAGGTGTCGTAGTCGGCCTTGACCTTCTGCCCGGTCAGCGCCTCGCGCAGGAAGCGCACGGTGTCGCGGACCTTCTTGTAGGGCTCCTCGAAGGGGATGGAGTTCCAACGCTCGACGATGACGTTGGAGGAGGTGCCCACGCCCAGCGCGAAACGGCCCGGCGCGGCGGCGGCCATCGTGGCGGCGCTCATCGCCAGGGTCGCGGGGCCGCGTGTGTAGGCGGGCACGATCGCGGTGCCCAGGCGCAGCCGTGGCGCCCACACGCTGGCCAGGGCCAGCGGTGTGAACGCGTCGGTGCTGTTGGCCTCGGCGGACCAGGCATCGGTGTAGCCGAGGTCGGGCAGTGCCTCGAAGAGAGGACGCTGGTCGGCCAGGGGGATGCCCTCGAAGGGGACGGTGATGCCCCAGCGGTCGGTCATGGCGACTCCTGTCAGTGGACCGGTCTTACAAACCGAACCCGGTTCGTGTTCGGTATGGGCACGACGGTACCCGCCACCGGGGTCACCGCAGAAGACCGAGTCCGCCCTACGCCGCCCCGCGCGCCCCGAAGCGATGTGCGCCGCGCCCGGCGCACGGGTCCCGTGGGGCGTATGTTCGTAGGTACCCGGCCGTCCCGGCCGGTACGGACACCCACGAGAACGAAGGAGGCCATCGCCGTGGCCAAGCCGCCCTCCCCCTACGACTTCCTGCCCGAGGTCGACGCGTTCACCGTCACCAGCGACGACGTGGTGGACGGACAGACCCTGCCCAAGGCCCAGGTCAGCGGCATCATGGGCGCCGGGGGCGAGGACGCCTCACCGCACCTGGCCTGGAGCGGGTTCCCCGAGGCGACCCGGAGCTTCGCCGTCACCTGCTTCGACCCGGACGCCCCGACCGCGAGCGGTTTCTGGCACTGGGCGGTCTGCGACATCCCCGTGGAGGTCACCGAGCTGGCGACCGACGCGGGCAACGGCTCCGGCCTGCCGGAACAGGCCGTCACCCTGCGCAACGACGCCGGAAGCCACCGCTACATCGGTGCCGCGCCGCCCGCCGGGCACGGCCCGCACCGGTACTTCTTCGTGGTGCACGCGGTGGACGTGGCGAGCCTGGGTGTGGACTCCTCCGCGAGCCCCGCCTTTCTCGGCTTCAACCTGTTCTCGCACACGCTCGGCCGGGCGATCATCACGCCCACGTACGAGCAGGGGTAACAGCCCCGGTCGACCGCGGAGGGCGGGCGGTGCGCGCGGCGCACCGGCCCGCCCTCCGTCCTTTCCCGTCGGGCCGAGGGGACACGCGCCAGGGGCCGTCCGGTTCACCCGGCAACCGCATTCGGCCATTCACAGGCCCCGGGAGCACGCCCCCGTCTAGGCTCGGTCCATTCACGCGGAACACGCCTGGACTAGAAGGGTTCGACCGGTGCCCCAGCAGCCTTCGAGGAAACCGACCGTCGTGGTCACGACAGCGGGTTCCGCTCCGACACCCGGAACCATCCTGCACCTGCGTGAGCACGGTTTCCGGGTGGTGGCCACCGACGTGGACCCCGCCGCCCCGGGCCTCTACCTGGCCGACCGCGGTTACCTGGTGCCGCCGGGCGGCAGCGATGCCTTCCTGCCCCGGATGCGCGCCCTGTGCGCCCGGGAGGGGGCCGTGGCCGTGGTTCCGCTGGTGGACGAGGAGCTCGTCCGGGTGGGCGAGCTCGCCGGGGACGGGGTGGCCGTGCTGCTGCCCCGCCCGGACTTCGTCGTCGGCTGCCTGGACAAGTACGCCCTCATGCAGCGGCTGGACGAGGCCGGGATCGGGGTGCCCCGCACCTGGCTCGCCTCGGAGTGGCCGACCGGCACCGCCGATCCCCCGGTCGGCGGTTTCGTCGTCAAACCCCGCAGCGGGCGGGGCAGCCGCGGTGTCGTGACCGTCGGATCGGCACGCGGGGTGGCCCGCGCGGTCGCCGAGAGCGGGTACGCCGCCGACGAACTGATCGTGCAGGAACGCGTCACCGGCCCCGAGTACACGGTGTCGGTCGTGGTCTGGCGCGACGGCGGGGTGCAGGCGGTGGTGCCCAAGGAGGTCGTGCTCAAGCAGGGGGTCACCAGGTACGCCGTCACCAGGCGCGACCACGGGGTCGTCCGCGCCTGTCGGGCGGTGCAGGACGCCCTGCGCGCGGACGGTCCGTTCAACGTCCAACTGTGCCTGGACGGGCTGGGACGGCCCAGGATCTTCGAGATCAACCCCCGGTTCTCGTCCACGGCGGCGCTCACCGCGGCCGCCGGGGTCGACGAGATCACCGGTCTGCTGCGGCAGGCCGTGTGCGAGGGACCCAGGCTGGACGACGAGTGGCGCGAGGGCGTGGCGATGGTGCGCCGGTGGACGGACGAGTTCCTGAGCGAGGAGCAGTTCACCTCGCACGGGCTCTCCCCCGCCCCGCCGGGCGCGGCGGCCGTCGGCGGACGGTCCCCGATCGTCCCGGTGCGTGCGCGGTGAACGGCCCGCACCCCCTCGCCTCGGCGGTGGCCGCGGCGGTCGTGGAGGTCGGTGGACTGCTGCGCGAGTGGCGCCGGGACCCGAGGGCCCGCAGCGGCGTGTGGGAGGGCAGCCAGTTCAAGGCCGAGGCCGACGCGATGGCCCACCGGGCGCTCTCTCTGCGGCTGAGCGCGATCGACGACCGGATCCCGGTGGTGAGCGAGGAGGACCCCGCGTCGCTGAGCCGCCGGCGACCGCCCCGGTACTGGCTGATCGACCCGATCGACGGAACCGCCAGCTACGTGCACGGGTTCGACGGATACGTCACCCAGGCCGCCCTGGTCATCGGTGAGCATCCCGAGGTGGCGGCGGTCTTCGCGCCCGAGAGCGAGGTCCTGTACACGGCCGTACGCGGTCAGGGCGCCCGCCGGGACGGCCTCCCCCTGCCCGCTCACCCGCCCACCCCGCCGGGACACGGGGTGCTCACCGACAACACCCCCGAGCCCGCGGGGATCGCCAGGCGCGCCTACGAGCGGTTCGGTTACGGCGAGTACCTGGAGAGCGGCAGCATCTCGTTGAAGCTGTGCAGGATCGCCGAGGGCCACGCCCACCTGTTCGTCAAGGACGTCCCGGTACGCGACTGGGACGTGGCCGCGCCGGGTCTGGTCCTGGCGGAGACGGGTGGTCTGGTGACGCGTCTGGACGGTACCGGCTTCAGCTACCGGGGAGCCTTCGAGCACACCGGCCTGGTGGGTGCCGCCGACCCGTCGACGTGTCGCACCGTGGCCCGGTGGGCAACGCCCTGACCTGCGATAACAGTGCACCTCGGCAAGCCTGGGGCGGACCGCTCGAACTGCCTTCGCGGTTCCCTTTCGCGTGCCGGGCACGGCGCGTATCGTGTGGTCACCAACTCGCGCCTTCGGGGGGTGGGAAGTGGAGACCCGACGTCTGTCGGCGGACCGGATGCGAGCCTCGGACACCGATCGGGACCTGACGGTGGACCGCCTCGCGGTGGCCTTCTCCGAGGGTCGTCTGGACCACGAGGAGTACGAGCGCCGAGTGGGTGCGGCGCTGAGCGCGGTCCTGGTCGGCGAGCTCCGCTCGCTGACCGCTGACCTTCCGGGGGCCCGGGTCCCGGTCCCTCGGCCGAGGCCCCACCGCGAGCACCGCACCGGGACGGCGCCGGAGGGGCCGCTCGTGCCGTGGGAGGAGTGGGGCGAGGAGTGGCGGTGGTGGCTGGGCGTGGCCGGGCTGCTGACCGGGGTGTGGGCCGGGGCGAGCCTTCTGGGCGGCGAGTGGGTGCCGTACTGGCCGTTGGTCCCCCTGGGTATCTGGGCGGCCGTACTGTTGGCCTCGGCCATCTGGCCCAGCGGGGAGGAACCGCCCTGACCGGGACACGGTCGGAACCGCCCCCTGCTCAGCCCACCGCGTGCAGCCAGCGCACGGGGGCGCCGTCACCCGCGTAGCGGAAGGGTTCGAGCTCCTCGTCCCAGGCGCGTCCGGTGAGCCGGTCGAGTTCGTCGGCCAGGTCGCGGCCGTCGGCGGCCACGGCCATGGCGGCGCGCAGCCTGCCCTCGGGTACGAGGACCTCACCGGCGGCACTGGTGATGGCGGTGAACACGCCGAGGGTGGGCGTGTAGCTGTAACGGGTACCGTCACAGCCGGGCGACCCCTCCTCGGTCACCTCGAAGCGCAGGCGCTGCCATGCGTTCAACGCGGAGGCCACCGCCCCCGCGGTCCCCGGCTTCCCCTGCCAGTTGAGTTCGGCGCGGTGGTGGCCGGGTGCCGCCGGTTGGGCGACCCAGTCTAGTTTCACGGGTACTCCAACGACACCCGCGACCGCCCACTCGACGTGTGGGCACAGCGCCGCGGGCGCGGAGTGGACGTACAAGACGCCACGTGCGGACACCGAACCTCCTGATACGAACGAGTGCGCTTCCCCGACGCCCTCGTACCACGAGAAGGTTGCATACCCGCCTGAATGCCTTTTGCCCCATTGTGCCCCAAGGGCACCCTGGGAACCATCTCGCACGCTGGTATTTTCCAGCGTTCCCACCGCGCCCGGAGCGCCCAGAGATTAGCGTGTGCCACAGGCGGCGACAGGGAGTTCGATCATAGTGGGGGCGGATGTGCCAGACCAGTCGCACGGAGACATCCGCCCCCCGGAACCAGCAACAGGAAACGCCCATTCGCGCACTTCAGGGTATGTTTCCACCACTTTCTTGTCGGTTCCGGCCACAACCGGCCCCGAGCGCGCCCCACGCTCCGACGCCGAACTGGTGCTGAGCGCCTGCCACGGGGACGCGGACGCGTGGGAGGCCATCGTCGACCGCCACCTGGGCATGGTGAACCGGATCGCCCGTTCCTACGGGCTCCCCCGGCAGGACCACGAGGACGCCGTCCAGACGGTCTGGCTCCGCCTCAACCAGAACCTGCCCCGGCTCCACTCCCCGCACCTGCTCGCCGCCTGGCTGAGCCGAGCGGCGCACACGGCCTGCGGCCGACAGCGACAGCACCGGCGGCGCCTCCTCCCGGTCGACCCCCTGACCCTGGCCGAACACCTCCACCACCCGACCGACCCCGAACACGAGTACCTGCTCAAGGAGAGGCACGCCGAACTGCACCGGGCCATCGGAGAACTCACCGACCCGGTCGACCGCCGGGTCGCACGGCACTACCTCGACGACTCACCCGACGCCCGCCCGATCTCCCACCGGACCACCCCGAACCAGCGGCGACACCTGCTCCGCCAGCTCCGCCGCTCCCTCAGAGCGACCAGAGAACCGAACGAAAGGCGTGCGTGAACCGTGTGGAACGACCCGGACCCCACCGAGGACCGGAGCGGGCGCGCCGCCGCGCTGGCCGCCTTCGACCGCTCCCTTGACCGGGCCCGCCAGGCCAGGACCATCAGCGACACCGCCCTGGCCCCCGGGCCGGCGGTCCACCGCGACCACCGCGGCGCCGCCCCGACCACCCTCCTGTTCGATCTGGGGGGCGTCCGCCTGGACCTCCAGATCCACCCGCGCGGAGACCACCACTCACTCTCCGGCCTGGTCGGCGGCGAGTTCGACCACGTGGACGTGCACGTTCGCCGCTCCGGGAGCACGCTGCGCCTGTTCGTGGGGGTCGACGGCCGGTTCGAGGCCCACGACCTGGCGCCCGGCCCGCTGAGCCTGGCCGTGGAGATCCCCGGCCGCCCGCTCGCCGTCACCGACTGGTTCACCGTGTCAACCGCCACCGGGGACCGCTGAACCGCCCGCGGAAAACGGATACGGCCCGAATCCGGTTAGGGGCGCGCGCCAACCCCGGAACGAACACCCGCCTTCGCCCCGGTTCGCCCCGGTTCGCGGCCGAGGGGTTGTCCACAGGCCCACGGTGGCCACTCCCACCGAACCGCGACCGCTGCTATCACTGGAGTTGACCGGCCCCACTGGCGAAAGGCAGCCGGACGTGCTCCCCAGCGCAGCGCCCGACCCCACGCCCGCGAACACCCTCCCGGACGCCCGGGACCCGAGCACCGGACAGATCCTGCTGTCCCGGGTCACCCAGGGGGTCCGGCTGGCCCGGAACGGCCTCTTCGAGGAAACCGTCGCCCTCCTCGACGACACCCGGAAGCGGCTGCACGGCCATCCCATCGCCGAACTCGCCCCCGTCCTGCCCGGCCTCCTGGCCGACCTCGGACTGGCCCAGACCCTGTGCGGCCGTTTCGGTCAGGCCGAGGAACACCTCAACGAGGCCCGCTCCCTGGCCGACGCACGCCGCCTCCCCCTGCTGGGCCTGGTGGCCGAGCACAACCTCGGCTGCCTGGACCTGCACCGGGGCGAGACCGCCACCGCCATCACCACCTTCCACGAGCTCGTACACCGGATGCCCGCGGACCGGCAGGAGGCCCTGCGCGTCGACCTGGCCGAGGCCCTGCTCTCCGAAGGGCTCGTGGAGGAGGCCGGGCGCACCCTCGCCGAGGCCCCGTGGCAGGCGTCCCGGGGCGGGGTCGCCCGCACCCTGGTGGAGGCCAAGCTACGGCTCCTGGACGGCGACCGCCGGGGATCGCTCCACCTCACCCGGCAGGTCCGCGCGAACGAGGGCCCGGGGTCCCTGTGGCACGGGATCACCGCGCGGCTGGAACGGGCCGCTCTCGGCGTCACCGACGACGGTTCCCCGGTTCTGCGCGCACAGGACACCCTGGCGTTGCGCGCCCCCTCCCTCCCGCGGCCGCCCCGGGAGCCCGCGTCCGCGGGTCCCCGGGGCGGAGGACGACCCCGGGAAGGGCTGTCGGGCGCGTACCGGGCCCTGTCCCGGCTCTCCAGGCTGGGAGCCCCGCCGCCCGGCCCCTGGCTCGGGAGCGCCGGCCGCGACCCCCACGTGGTGCGGGCCGGACTGGAGAGCGCCCTGGCCACCGGGGACGCCGCGACCGCGCTCGAGTGGGCGGAGCTGGGACGCACCTGGGCGGTCGGGCTGGTGCCGGGGCCGGGCACCGTCGGCGGCACCGCGCTCAGGGAGCTGACCGGGCGCTACCGCCGTGCGCTGTGCCGGGGCGGCGGCCCCGAGGCCGGCGCCTACGCCCGGCGGTGGGAGGCCGCCCGCTGGCGGGCGCTGCACCCGGGGCGCCGGAACCGGTGGGCGAAGCCCCGGGGCCCGGTTCCGGGCCCGGTGCTGGAACAGCTCCTGGACGCGCTGGAGGGCCGGGCGTTCATCCACTACACCGCGGCGGGCGGGGACGCCGTGGCGCTACTCGCGGTGGACGGCCGGGTGCACGCCCGGTACCTCGGCCCCCTCCTGGGGGTCCGCCGCGTACTGGCCCGGTTCGCACACGAGAGGTCGGCGCCGTCGACAGGCGCGGCCGCGGAACCGCACCACTCGACCGCCGCGCAGGCCTCCGACGCCCTGTTCCGGCCGTTGCTGCCCCTGATCGGGGAACGCGCCGTGGTGGTGACCGGTGACCCCTACCTGAGCGACCTGCCGTGGGGCCTGCTCCCGGCGCTGCGCGGTCGTCCGGTGCGGCTGGTGCCGACGGCCCGGTCCTGGGCGGAACGGCCGCCCGAACGGCGCGGCTGGGAGAGGGTGCTGCTGGCCTGCGGTCCCGAACCCGAACAGGCCCGCCTGGAGGTGGCCTCGCTGGCCGCGATCCACCCGGGGGCACGGCTGCTGGAGCGGGCTCGCCGGGACCGGGTTCTGACCGAACTGGCCCGCTCGGACCTGGCCCACATGGCCGGGCACGGACAGGTGGGCGACCGCACGCCCATGCTCTCCCGGCTGGAACTGCACGACGAGCCGTTGCTCGCCTGCGACCTGGCTTCCCTGCCCTCGACGCCCGACCTGGTCACCCTGTCCTCCTGCTGGGGCGGCCGCGGCTTCGTCGGGGCGGCCGGGCAGCCGCTCGGGTTCGTGGGAGCCCTGCTGGCCCGGGGCACCCGTACGGTGGTGGCCAGCCCGGTCCCGGTCGAGGACGCGCGGACCGGAGCGGCCATGGTCGCCTTCCACCGGGCGATCACCACGGGCACCGACGTGTCCGAGGCGGTGTCCGACCACCTCGGGCACGTCGGTTTCTGCTGCTACGGCGCCTGAGGCAGGGGGACCGCCGCGGGCGGTCACCCCTGCGGGCCGGTCCCGCTACCAGCCGCGCTCGCGCCACTCGGCCAGGTGGGGGCGCTCCGCGCCCAGGGTGGTGTCCTTGCCGTGCCCGGGATAGACCCAGGTGTCGTCGGCCAGGGCGCCGAAGACCCGCTCCGACACGTCACCGAACAGGGTCTGGAAGTCCCCGTCGGACCAGGTCTTGCCGACCCCGCCCGGGAAGAGGCTGTCCCCGGTGAACAGGTGGGTCCGGCCCCCGGGGTCGTCGTAGCGCAGGGCGATCGACCCGGGTGTGTGGCCGCGCAGGTGGATGACGGTGAGTACGCAGTCCCCGACCGGGACGGTACCGCCGTGGGTGACGGGCTCGTCCACCGAGACCGGCAGCTCCTCGGCGTCCTCGGGGTGGGCGACCGTACGGGCACCGGTCTGGCCGACGACCTCGGCCAGGGCCTGCCAGTGGTCCTGGTGGCGGTGGGTGGTGACCACACGGGCCAGCCCCTCCTCGCCGATCAGCTCCAGGATCCGGTCGGGTTCGGCCGCTGCGTCGATGAGGACCGCCTCACCCGTCCCCCGGCAACGGAGGAGGTAGGCGTTGTTGTCCATCGGGCCCACGGCCAGCTTGGTGATCGTCAGGTTCGATAGTTGGCGCAGGTCGGCCGGACCGCCGACCCTGGTATCTCCGGAGTAGCTCACCCGACCATTGTGGCCTGTCGGAGGGAGCGCACGAACCGGGGTCGCGCACCTGGTGGTGCGGGTGTGCGGCCTCAGCGCCGGTGCGGCCCGCCGGAGGGGCCGCACCGGCCCGCGGGTTCAGCGTGTCGGGGTCACCGGATCACCGGGCCCAGCGCGGAGGCCGCTTCTCGAAGAACGCCGCGCGCCCCTCCGCCGCGTCCTGGCCCGCGAAGAACTCGGCGGACAGCTCGCCCATGCGGGTGAACGCCTCGGTGCGCCGGTCCGGGGCGGCCTGGGCGCCGCCCGCGAGCTCGCCCAGGAGCTCCTTGGTGCGGGACAGGGCGCTCGGTGCCGAACCGCGCAGGCCCTGGAGTACCGCGTCCACCGCGTGGTCCATCTCCCGGTCGGGGACGGCCTGGGTGACGAGCCCGGCCTTCGCGGCGGCGGAGGCGTCGAAGAGCTCACCGGTGAGGAAGTAGCGGCTGAGCTGTCGGGAGTGCATCCGGGCCGAGACCGGAACGGAGATGATCGCCGGGACCACGCCGATACGTACCTCGGTGAACGCGAAGGTGGCGCTCTTGGGGGCCAGGGCGATGTCGGCGGCGGCCACCAGACCGATTCCGCCCGCGCGTGCGGCGCCGTTGAGCACGGCGATCACCGGCTTGGGGGCGCCCATGATCTGCTCGAAGATCTCCGGGAGCTCCGGTGCGGGTTCCACCGGGGCGCCCTGGAGGGCGGCTCCGATCTCCTTGAGGTCGGCTCCGGCGCAGAACACCGGGCCGCTGCCGGTGAGGACGACCCCGCGGACGTCCTCGTCGGCCATGGCGTCGGAGAGGGCCCGGGCGAGTTCGGTGCGCAGCCGCGCGGAGAGCGCGTTGCGGTTGTGCGGTGAGTCGAGGGTGATCGTGGCGATGGCACGGTCAACGCTCGACCGCACGAGGGGAGCGTCGTCCGAGGGGTTCGGGGACGTCGGGTGCTGCGTCATCGCAGACTGACCTTTCTCCGTTGAACGCGCGCGGATCCGGTCACGGCGCGCGGTACGCGAACGGCTTGTGGCCGTGTGCGTCTCGCTTGTGGCGGTGGGAACGCATCCGCCTCGAACAGTAGACAGGCCGGTTGTTTCGGCACGGCGTCCACCGCCGCCGGACCGGTTAAGTCCGTGTCACGCGTGACAGCGCTTGTGTTACGTGGACCACACGCTAGCGTTCACGCTCGCCGCGGCCTCCGCCCGCCCCACCGATCCCGGCTCCGGTTTCCGGTTCCCCGCCGCCCGTTCCGGGCCCCTGAAGGCATCACGCCGTCCTCCGGGCGCCCCGGCTCTCAGCGGCGGGTGGTGGCCGCGGACAGGGCGTCGGCGAAGTGCATCATGGTGGTGACGGCTTCGGTGCCGTCGGCCGCCTCGCTCACCCTCAGGGTGAGGGGTTCGGCGGTGATGGCACCGGTGTACCCGTGGTCGAGTTCGCAGCTCTCGTCCGCGCAGGAGGCCGGTTCGAGGTCGATGTGGGCGACAGCGCCCCAGTTCACCGACAGGTTCACGCTGAGCACCAGTTCACTGGGCAGGCTGCCCGGCTTGTACTGGGCGGGGTTGGGCACGACTCGGGTCAGCGCCACGGACTGGACGTTGCCCAGCTGGATGCTGTCGGTCGTGGTGGAGGCGTGCGAGGTCCCACCGGGTTCGGTGGGCGGGTGCTCGTCCGTGTGGCAGACGACGAGCCGGGTCGCGGTCAGCAGCATCACGGTGATGTGCCGCCGCATCTCCATCGCCGGATCGAAGGTCGCCTCATGGTGCACGATGAACGCCTCGGCGTCCTCCTCGCCCAAGGTGGTCGCGACGGCGTCGATGACCAGGGCGGGATAGTACCCGCTCCGCTCGATCTCCAGGCGCCAGTCCGTGGGCACGGCACGTGTTTTCCTCATACCCCTATCCTGCCTCCTTCCGGTGACACTTCGCGACCGTCCACCGAAACGGGAGGCCCATTCCCTGATCAGAACGTCACCCCGCGCAGTCGGCGCGGGCCGGCGTCCGGCCGCACGTCGGGGGCTTCACGCAGCCACATGCGGGCGCCCAGGACATGGGCGCCGGTGGCGTTGACCAGTACGGGGTCCAGGTCCACGTAACCGATCTCGGGGAAGGCCTCCACCAGGCGGGACACCCGGATGAGCAGTTCCTCCAGCGCCTCCACGTTGGGCTGTTCGGCCAGCGAGGTCGCCCCCGCGGGCAGGCCGAACAGCAGCGGGGCGGCCCGGACCGCGTGGATGAGGTCGGCGGCGTCCATGTCGGTCAGCGGCGCCAGCCGGAACGACCGGTCGTCGAGGAGTTCGGCGGTGACGTCCGCCAGCCCGAAGGAGACCACCGACCCGAAGGACCGGTTGTCGCCCGCGCGCACCACCGTGGGCACGCCGGGCGCCGCCATCCGCTGGACGACCAGCTCCGCCTCGCCGCCGAAGCGGTCGAGCAGGGAGAGGTAGGCGCTGCGCACGTCCTCGGGGGTGCGCAGGTCGGCCCGGACGAACGTGCCGCCCGCACGTACCCGCAGGTCGGGCGCGTCGGCCTTGACCACGGCGGGGTAGCCGAGCTCGCCCGCGGCGACGACGGCCTCGTCCGCGGAGCTGACCCTGATGTCCGGGTAGGCAGCGATCCCGTAGCAGGCCAGCAGGTCGCGGGCGTCGTCGGCGGAGATCGCGGTCTCCTCGTCGTACCGCCGCTCGCCGCCGAACCAGGCGACGTCCTCCATCGCCGGGGTCGCCTTCCTGAGGGCGCGGGTGATGGTGGCCCGCGCCCGGGCGCGGTCGATGTCGGGCAGCTCGGGGTGGCGTCCGGGCTTGCGGTTGCGCCACTGGGCGTACCGGGTGGCGTGGGCCAGGGCGCGCACGGCGTCCTCCGGCGAGGGGTAGGAGGGCACCGAACCGTGCAGGGTCTGGTTCCGCTCCCCGACGTGCCTCAGTTCCTCGGGGATGCCCTGGCGGGCCAGGTAGGTGGTGACGATGGGTTTGTCCGAGTCCAGGGAGCGGGCGCGCAGCACACGGGCCACGTCGTCCCCGATGGGGTGCAGGGCGGGCACGAAGACCACCACGACCGAGTGCACGTCCTCGGCGGACAGCGCGGCCCGGATCGCGGTGTCGAAGTCCTCGGCGGTGGCCTGCGGCCCCAGGTTGACCGGATCGTGCGGTTTGAGGCCCTGACGGACGGCGGCATCCTTGACCAGCAGCTCCAGGGAGTCGGAGTTGCCGATGATGCCCACCCGGGGGCCCTCCGGCAGCGGCTGGTAGGCGAACACCTGGGCGGCGTCGAACATCTGGGTGATGTCGTCCACCCGCACCACACCGGCCTGCTGGAACAGGGAGGTGACGGCGTAGTCGGGCAGGGCGAGACCGCCCGCGGCGTGCCCGGTGGGCGTGGTCTGCGCGGAACCGCCGCTGCGCACCGCCACGACCGGCTTCTGTTTGGCCAGGCGCCGTGCCAGCCGGGTGAACTTGCGCGGGTTGCCCAGGGACTCCAGGTACTGGAGCACCACGTGGGTGGCGGGGTCCTCCTGCCAGTACTGCATGAGGTCGTTGCCGGACACGTCCGCGCGGTTGCCCGCGGACACGAAGGTGGACAGGCCCATTCCGCGTTCGGCGACCCGCTGGAGGATGGCCCGGCCCAGGGCGCCGGACTGGGAGAAGAACCCGATGGGCCCCTGGGAGGGCAGGTCCGGGGACAGGGTGGCGTTGAGGGAGACCGAGGGGTCGCTGTTGGCGATGCCCAGGCAGTTGGGGCCGACCACCCGCATACCGGCGGCGCGGGCGGTGCGCACCAGCTCGTCCTGGCGGGCCCGGCCCTCGGCCCCGACCTCGCCGAAGCCGGAGCTGACCACGATCAGGCCGTGCACGCCCTTCTCGGCGCACTGCTCGACCACGTCGACGACCGTGTCGGCGCGCACCGCCACCACGGCCAGGTCGACCTGGTCCGGGATCTCCAGGACGGAGGGGTAGGCGCGTACGCCCACCACGGCCTTGGCCTCGGGGTGGACGGGGTAGACCGGCCCCTGGAACTCCCCGCCGAGCAGGTTGCGCAGGGCGGTCTGGCCGATGGTGTGCGCGGTGCGGCTGGCTCCGATGACCGCGACGGACTCGGGGAAGAGCAGCCGGGCGATGGAACGCGACTCGGCGCGCTGTTCCCGGGCCTGCATGACCTCCTTGGAGTCGTCGGTGGGCTGCAGGTCCAGGGTGAGCCGGATGACGCCCTCGTCGAAGGTCTGCTGGGCGGTGTACCCGGCCTCACGGAAAACGTTGATCATGCGCCGGTTCTCGGGCAGCACGTCGGCGATGAAGCGGCGCATCCCCCGTTCGCGGGCGGCCGCACCGATGTGTTCCAGGAGCACCGAGGCCAGGCCCCGCCCCTGGTGGCCGTCCTCCACGACGAAGGCCACCTCGGCCTCCTCCGGGGCGACCTTGTCGTAGCGCACCACGGCGACGAGTGAGTCGGAGATCGTGGCCACGAGGGCCACGCGGTCCTCGTAGTCGACCGTGGTGAAGCGTTTGACGTCACGGTCGGAGAGTTTCGGGTAGGGCGCGAAGAACCGGTAGTAGATCGTCTCCGGCGAGAGCCGGGCGTGGAACTCGCGCAGCAGGTCGGCGTCGTCAGGGGTGATGGGGCGCAGATGCGCGGTGCCTCCGTCGGTCAGGACGACGTCGGCTTCCCAGTGGTTCGGGTAGGACTGCACGACTGCGAGACTAGACGACAATCGGTCTAATCCGGGGAAAGTCCATGCGGGCTCCCCGAAATCCCCGCCCCGGGCTCCCCCTCCCAGCGGCCTCGGGGACCGTCCGCGACGGGGTCCGCATACTCTGGTCCGGTGGGTCCGAGGACCCTCGACAGCCCCTGTGTGACAGCGTGTCCGGGGTGCTGTCAGTTCGTTACCCGACACTGGTCGTTAAGCTGTTAACGTCGTGCGGGCACAGATTCTCAAACCCTCGGTGGTGGCTGGCGAAATGACTCGAGTGGTCGTGATCGGTGACCTGATGACCGACGCCGTCGCGCGCGCGTTCTACCCGTTGGCCCGCGGTAGCGACACACCGGCGTCGGTGGTCATGTACGGCGGGGGGTCCGGGGCGAACATAGCCTCCTGGCTGTCCGTCGAGGGCACCGACACCACGTTCGTCGGCCGCCGCGGCTCCGACATCACCGGGCGCACCCGCGAGATGGAGCTCATGGGCTACGGCCTGGACTCGCGCATGGTGATGGACCCCGAACGCCCCACCGGTACCTGCGTGGTGATGATCACCCACCGGGGCGACCGGACGATGCTCAGCGACCCCGGCGCCAACGCCCGCCTCCAGCCCGAGGACCTGCCCCGCGACGTTTTCGGCGCCGACGGCCACCTGCACGTGTCCGGCTACACGCTGATCAACTCCGACTCCCGCCGCGCGGCCCGGGTGGCCCTGCGGATGGCGCGGGAGAGCGGGATGTCGATCTCGGTGGACGGCGGTTCGCACGCGCCGCTGGAGCGGGCGGGCGCGGAGAACTTCCTGGACTGGACCCAGGGCGCCCGGCTGCTGTTCGTCAACCTCGCCCAGGCCCGGGTGCTCACCGGGCGGGATGACGCGGAGGCCGCGGCGAAGGTCCTGACCGCCTGGTTCCCCAACGTCGTGATCAAGCTCGGCGAGGAGGGCGGGCTGTGGGCCTCCAAGACGCGCGAGGACTGCGTGAGGGCCCCCGCCGAGCCGGTGGAGCCCTCCCCCGGTTCGGTGGGCGCCGGTGACGCCTTCATCGCCGGTTTCCTGCCCTCGTGGCTTGCCGGACGCCACCCCAAAGAGGCGCTGGGCCGGGCCAGCCACCTGGCCGCCCGTGCGCTGCACCAGCCGGGTGCCCGTCCGGACCTGGGTGAGGACCAGCCCGTCCGCCGGGGTGCGCCCCGCGGACAGCGCATCCGCTAGAAGGAGCTTCGGAGTAATCCCGTGATCTTGCTACCAGAGGCGAAACAGGCGCCGCAGTTGCCTCTGGTAGCAAGATCACCGCAGAAGAAGGCGCCGCTCAGCCCCCGGAGGTCGCCAGGGTCAGGGGGAGCACCTCCGGGGCTCCCGCCCTGCGCAGCAGCGCGGCGCCGACGGTGAGGCTCCACCCGGTGTCGGACTGGTCGTCCACCAGCAGGACCGGCCCCGGGGTCCGGTCCTGGATCTCCGCGAGGCGCGCGGTGAGCGCCTCGTCCGCCACCAGCTCGGAGTACACCTGTTCCAGGCGCATGGCGCTGTTGTGGCGCCGGGCGCCCGGGCCGCCCCGCCGGTAGGACAGGGATCCGAGCGGGGCCAGCCGCCCCAGTTCGGCTATGCGGGCGGCGAGGTCGGCGACCAGGACCGGGCGGGTGGCCGAGGGCATCGCGACCACGCCGACGGGGCGGTTCTCCCAGCCCCAGGCGGCGAGTACGCGCACCACCCCCTGCAGGACCCGCTCGTCCACGGGGGCGTCGGGTGCGTCCTCGGCGAGGATCCGGCGCAGTTCGGTACCCCAGCCGATATCGGTGAGGCGGCCCAGGGCGCGCCCCTCCCCCGCTCTCAGCTCTTCGGGGATCTTGCCGGACAGGCGCACCCCGAGGGTGTCCATGCCGGTCGGCCACTGGCGGCGCGGGCTGATCGGCGTGCCGGGCCGGTCCAGGTGGTCGGCGGCGGCCTTGCGCCGCCCGGAGTCGACCTCGGTGGGCCAGTACCGGCCGGTGCACACGTCGCAGCGGCCGCAGACGACCGCCTCGGGGTCGTCCAGCTGGCGGCGGAGGAACTCCATCCGGCAGGTGTCGGCGGCGATGTAGTCGAGCATGGCCCGCTGTTCGCGTTCGCGGGCGGCGCTGACGGCGGCGTAGCGGTCCGCATCGTAGGTCCAGGGCTGGCCGGTGGCGGTCCAGCCGCCCCGTACCCGGCGCACCGCCCCGTCCACGTCCAGTACCTTGAGCATCTGTTCCAGGCGGGTGCGGCGCAGGTCCACCCGGGTCTCCAGATGGGCGACGGACAGGGGCCCGTCGGCCTCGGCCAGCACCTGGAGGGTCTGACGGACGGTTTCCTCGGGCGGGAAGGACAGCCCGGCGAAGTACTCCCAGATCTGGACGTCCTCACGGCCCGGCAGGAGCACGGCCTCGGCCCGCTGGACGCCGCGGCCCGCACGGCCGACCTGCTGGTAGTAGGAGATCGGTGACTGCGGGGCGCCCAGGTGGACGACGAATCCCAGGTCCGGCTTGTCGAAGCCCATGCCGAGGGCGCTGGTGGCCACGAGCGCCTTGACCCGGTTGTCCAGCAGGGCGTCCTCGGCCCGTTTGCGCTCCTCGGGGTCGGTCTGCCCGGTGTAGGGCAGCACCTCCATCCCCTGTTCGGTGAGGAAGCGGGCGGTCTCCACGGCGGCGCTGACGGTGAGCGTGTAGACGATGCCCGAACCGGGGATCCGGGGCAGGTGTTCGGCGAGCCAGCTGAGCCGGGCGGTGGGGTCGGGCAGCTCGGCCACGGCCAGGCTCAGGCTCTCCCGTTCCAGGCTGCCGCGCAGGACCAGGGTGTCGGCGCGGTCGGCACCGGCCTGGAGCTGTTCCGCGACGTCGTGGGTGACGCGCTCGTTGGCGGTGGCGGTGGTGGCCAGGACCGGCACCCCGTCGGGCAGGTCGTGCAGCAGGGAGCGGATCCGCCGGTAGTCGGGGCGGAAGTCGTGGCCCCAGTCGGAGACGCAGTGCGCCTCGTCGACGACGACCAGGCCCGCCCCGGCGGCGAGTTCGGGCAGGACCCGGTCGCGGAACTCCGGGTTGTTGAGCCGTTCGGGGCTGACCAGGAGCACGTCCACCCGCCCCTGGGCGACCTCGGCGTAGGTGGCCTCCCAGGCGGTGGTGTTGGAGCTGTTGATGGTGCGGGCACGGATGCCGGCCCGCTCCGCGGCGGCGATCTGGTTGCGCATCAGCGCCAGCAGCGGGGAGACGATGACGGTGGGGCCCGCGCCCTCGGCCCGGCGCAGGGCGGTGGCCACGAAGTACACCGCCGACTTGCCCCAGCCGGTGCGCTGCACGACCAGTGCGCGCCGCCGGTCCTCGACCAGGGCGCGGATGGCGGTCCACTGGTCCTCGCGCAGGCGTGCGGAGTCCCCGGCGAGGGCGCGCAGGTGTTCCTCGGCGCGTTCGCGCAGGGCGCCGCCGGGACGGTGGTCCGCGGGGTCGGTGACGGGTTCTGTGTCCGGGACGGGAGCGCCGGGCGGGGTGGGAGTGGCCATGACTTCCTTGGTACCAGAGGCGGCGGGGGTCGGTGCGGTTGTCCACAGGCTCCCGGACCCGCGCTGGCGCAAGGCCGTCTCCACCGGGTCCGGGGCTCGACAAGCAGCGGCGCCCCGGACCGTACGGATTCGGGGCGGGGCGCCGGAAGCCGGAGGAGCGGTCAGGCGCGGGCGGTGGAGAGGAAGGCGGTCCACTCGGCGGCGGGGAAGGGGAAGTGACCCTTGGCGGGGTTCTTCGAGTCCCGGACAGCGGTACCGCAGGGGAGGTCAGTGACCTCGACGCAATCTCCGTTGACGCCGCTGTAGCTGCTCTTCCGGAAGCTGCTGGGGAAGTGGGCGACCTCGACGCAGTTCGGTGCTTGTCCGCTGTAGCTGCTCTTACGGAAAACCAGCTCGTTGCTCATCAGTCGCTCTCTAGGGATTCGAGCACATCGGCGATGAACCGGGCGCTCTGGGTGGTGCTCAGTGCGGTTCCTTGGATGTCACCGAACGTGGCGCTGTAGCGTGCGACATCCTTGGGCTGCTCGAAGAATACTGAATCGGTCACAGTGTCTACATGGACGATGGGCAAGGCGAGGTGTTCGGGAAACTCCAGGATGCTGAACGGTGCAACCAGGGCAGCATGAGAGCCTGCGGCGAACGGAAGTACCTGTACGTCCACGTTGGGCATCTTCGCCATGTCGAGAAGATGCCGTAGCTGCTGCACCATGATCGAAGCGTTGCCGATCAAGCGCCGCAGAGCTGCTTCGTCCATGACCACTCGAAAGTGGACGGGGTTGATCCGGGACAGGATCTCACGCCGCTTCATGCGGGCGTCCACGCGGTGGGCGATGTCCTCGGCATCGGTGTAGCGCCCACCCTGGAACAGGGCTTGGGCGTACTCCGGTGTCTGGAGCAGCCCGGGGATGACCAGGCCCTCGAAGCTGCGGATGACTGAGGCCTCCGCCTCGAAGTCCGGTAGTGCTTGTTCCCCGAAGACCTCGCGGTACTTCGACCACCAGCCCCGCTCCTTGGCGTCACGTGCCAGAGCGTGCATGGCCAGGCGCTTGGAGGGGTCGTTGATCTTGTAGAGATCCATGAGCTTGTCCAGGTCACCGGTGGTGATGCGACGAGTCTCGGTGGTCTCGATCTTACTGATCTTGGATGCTGTCCACCCCAGTGCTTTGCCTGCTTGGGAGACCGTCAGCTTGGAGCGTTCGCGGCCCTGCTTGAGCTCGGAGACGAGCAGGCGGAGCCTGAGGGTGGGGCTGTAAGGGATGCGCATGGGGCAAGTCTAGCCAAAGAACTCGACATTTTCCTGAATAGCTTGACTCTCGACAATATCGAGTTGCATGATGAATGTGTAGCCAGTGACCGGGGCCTCACTCACAGTTGGCAGGACCTCTGGTGCTCAGGCTACGCCGTGCCCCTCCCCCTGCCTGGGAAAACGTGAAGGTCACCGACCCAGCGGGCACTCCCCCGAACCATCTACTGCTTCCGCCTGCGTAAGGAGCTCTGTTCGTCATGCCCGCACTCGCCCCCGTACCCCCGATGGCCGAAGTGACCATCGCCCTCCACGAGCTGGTGCCGCACGCCTACCGCCACTACTTCAACGGCCGCCCCGACCGCCCCTACTACTCCTCCCGCCGCTACGACTTCGGTGCCTCCCCGCTCCTCCTCCCCCTCGTGCGGGCCTTCCTGGACACCTGCGCGGCCGAGCAGAGCACCGACTACCGCTACCTGTTCACCCTCATCGGCTCCGAACTCGCCAGCAACGCGCTCACACACTCACGGTCGGGACTCCCCGGGCGTAGCTACACCCTGCTCTGCGAGCGCAAGCGCGACGGACTCCGCCTCACCTGCCGCGACGACGGCATCGCCAACGACACCACCACGGGCCTGCACGACCGCCACTACCTGACCCCCGACCCCGGCGGGCTCGACCCCAGCGCCGAGGCCGGGCGCGGGTTGGCCTTGGTGGACGCCCTGGCCACCGACTGGGGAGACAACGGCCGCCCCGCACACCGCGCGGTCTGGTTCTTCCTCGCCTACGACCTGAAGGACAGCGCCTGGCCGGAACTGGCCCGCTAGCAGCACTCCGAAACGAAAGAAGGGCCCAGGAAAGCGCGGCAACGCTTCCCGGGCCCCAACAACCCCGAATTCCAGACCTCGCATAGTCAGAAAGCAGGATCGATGACGCATCCTATCCCCGCGCCCCGACCTTCCAGCGACCCGCTGTACCGCACCCGCCCGGCACTGCCCCGCCGCACCCCGCTCGTCGGCCCGGCCTGCCCCTCGTGCTCGCACCCCTCCTGCCGCCGACGCCGCGCCGAACGGCTGCCCCGCCTGGGCGGGCACCTGGCCGAGTACCGCAACGAGCACACCCTCGCCGCCGCCGTGCAGGCCCGCAACCCGCACCTGATCATCTGGTACGGGGAACGAACGGGCTCCTACTGGGTCGCCTCCTCCACCGGCCTGGCCGAGGTTCCCGACGCCGCGACCCTGGACCGCCTCTTCCCACCGGTGCGCGAACTCTGGTGATACCGGCGGACCGGCCCGGACCGTCAGGCGGCTCGGTCCGGGGTGACGGTGTTCGCCTCGTGGTCCAGCCAGATCTGTTGGCGGTCGGCGGACACGGTCAGGCCGAAGCGGGTGTGCTCGGGCCGGCCGCTCCGCTGCCACCACTCATAGGCTGCCTCCAGTTCGGCGAACAGGGCCCGGGGACCGTGCTGGCGGACCTCGTGGTCGGAGACCCCCGGGCTCTGGTCGATGTGCCAGGACGCCCAGGAGGCGGTGCCGGGGTCGACCAGGAACACCGTGAACCGCTGCTCGTCCTCGTCGGGGAACTCGACCCGGTTCAGCACGGTGGGCATACGCAACCCGATGGCGAAGCTCGCCTCGAAGTCCCCGACCGGCTCATAGGGGTGCAGCTTCGTTCGGGCGGTGGTGAACTCCTGTTCCCGGGGGCGGACGTGAGTTTCGACCACCCGCCTGGGCACGCGCTGGTCGCGCACCCACATGAAGGCCGCGTCACCGCCGAAGCGCCCCTGCGCGGTGCCGTGCGGTCCGACCTGGAGGTCGGCCAGGACCCCGTTGTGGAAGGCGTTGCCCCAGGGGGTGAGGATCCTGCCGCCGGGCCGGGTCTGGGCGATCCAGTGGTAGGGAACCCGCTGCACGGCGGCGGTGCTGATCACCCGGTCGAAGGGGGCTCGGGCGGGCCAGCCCTGGGTGCCGTCCCCGGTGACCACCAGGGGCGCGAACCCGGCCGACATCAAGCTGACCCGGGCCTGCTCAGCCAGCTCCGGGTCCACCTCGATGCTGGTCACGGAGTCGTCACCGAGCAGGTGCGACAACAGCGCCGCGTTGTACCCGGTTCCGGTGCCGACCTCCAGGGCCCGCATCCCGGGGAACACGTCCAGGCGGCGGAGCATGTCGGCGACGATCGAGGGCTGGGAGGCGGAGCTGGTCGGGTACCCGGAACCGTCTCCGGTGCCGTCGTCGAGTTGGGTGACGACCGGGATGTCGTCGTAGGCCAGGGTGAGCCAGCGGTCCGCCTCACGGGTCCGGTCGACGGTGGCCCCGTCAGCGTCGGTGATCTGGTCGGGGAGGAAGCGGTGCCGCTCCACCTGTTCGAACGCGGCCCGCCAGTGCTGGGGCAGGTCGCCCGCCTGCACGAGGCGGGCGACCAGCTTCTCGTGGGACGGAATCACTACTTGCCGTCCCTCTCGTGCTTGCCCCCGCCGGAACCTCCGTCGTCGGGGGTGGGCGGAGGGACGGGCCGGTCGGGCTTGTGTCCGTCTGCGGTGGAGTTGTCGTCGTGTTTGCCGTACAGGGTGGCGGTGATGAACACGGGCCGCTCCAGAGGTGGGAGGTGATCGCTTGTGTTCGCAGAGCCAGATTAGGGAGCGGCCAAGAGGAGTGAAAGCGGAATGCGCAGCTATGCGGTAGGGGACGGTGCCTGGTGGACGGGGATGAATAGACGTGAATACGCCTGCCTATTCTCCGTTCAGGGCGTCGATCGCACGCAGGATCAGGGAGCGGGCCTCCTGCCCGTACCTGGCCGCCCGCGCGCACAGGTCAAAGGCCCGGACGTACTGCTCGACCTCACTGGGGTGGGTGAGGCGCAACTCCGCCGACAGGGTCTCGACGGTGACGAGCCGGTCGTCGTGAATCCAGAAGCCGTGCCCCGGGTCGAAGACCACACGCTGGTCGAACGGGATGATGCCCAGGGAGACATTGGAGAGCGCGGAAACCGAGGTGAGCCGGTCGAGCTGCTCCACCATGGCGTCACGGTCGGTGTAGCGGGTGTGGAGCACACCTTCGGTGAGGAGAAAGCGGAACCGTTTGCGCCTGCTGTAGAGAGTCTCCTGGCGTTGGAGGCGTTTGCGGACCGCTTCGTCCACACCGATGGACACCCCGCGAAAGCTCGCGTACCGGTCGAGCACCGCCCGGATGTACGGTTCCGTTTGCAGGATCCCCGGTATGACCGTGCACTCGTAGACCCTGCGCTCCCGCGCCTCGGAGTCCCTGCCGAGGACCTCGTTCTGTGGGCCCTGCATGCCCGAACGCTCCTGGAGCCGCCACTCGACGTACATCGACTCCAGGACGCGGAGCCGGTCCACGATCTCCTCGGCAGCCCTTTCCCGGCCGCACGCGCCAGCCCATGCCTGTACGTCCGCGCTGGTGGGGGTCTGGCGGCCGGTCTCCAACCGGGAGACCTTCGGCTGGCTCCAGCCCACCAACTCCGCGAGCTGCGCACCGGTCAGGCCCGCACCGGTGCGCAGCTCGCGCAGACTTCGCCCGATCTCGTGGCGGGCACGTTCGAGGGAGTAGGACACCTAAGCAGTAAACCGCTTCCTGGACACGGGGTCGTAGTCACGGTGGGGGACGGCGTAGTGCCAGGCGATGTCACGCCACTGGCAGTGCTGGGCGACGGTTGCCGGGTCGTCGATGACCTCGTACTCGTAGGGGACGTCGTCCTCGTCGAAGTGCAGGACGCAGACCCAACGGCTGTCGAAGAGCCAGAAGTCGCGCTGCGGCAGCCGCTCGACCGACGGATGGTGGCGGGGAAGCCAACGGATGTCCTCCCCGGCCTCCTGGTTGAACTGAGTGGCGGCGTGCTCCCAACGGATGTAGTCGCTCAGCGGTTCGCTGACCACGCGGACCCGCTGCCAGAGCTTCCCGGCCTCACGGGCCCGGCGAACGTTGCGGTGCCAGGTGGAGGTTCGGGCGTACTTCTCTTCGAGGGAGGTGTCGCCGGTGCGCAGCCAGTAGTCGAACTCTTCCTGTTCGCCGGAAACGTTGTACCGGTCCCGAACTTCCAGCTTCCAGGTGGTGTGCTCGAAGTCGAGGAACTGCTGCGCGAACTCCTCGTCAGTGATGAGCCTCGTCACGCCTACCTACTCCTCGTTCTTGCTTTTTGCGAAGCGGAGGAGCTTCTCGGGGATCTCCACCACGGTCTCGTCCTCGGCCAGGTCACGCAGGTCGGCGAGGGCTTCGGGGTCGGTGACCCTGTACCCCTGAACCACGATGGTGCCTCGGTCGGTCCGGTAGAGAGTCGGGCACTTACCTACTCGGCTGTCAGTACCCAGGAACTCCAGGCGCATGGCATCAAGCCTCTCGGCTAGTCACGGATATTCATCACAGATCCATGGTTGACGACAGAGCGCATCAAGACAACTGCTATTCGTGTCCGAAGCTGGCCAGGGCGGCCAACGGCCCAGACCGCAGAGCCCAAAAGCGACACACAACGGAACCCGGTTCCACATTCCCCCACAAGTTCACCCTAGTAACAGAATAGAAACTTTCCAGTTAGGTGCCATTGCGCTCCGGCGAAGCCGCCCCAACACTCAGCGTCAGGGCTCACGTCCCATGGGAGCGCTCCCGCTGGGTCCGCGTCCCATCGAGAAGCACGAAAGGCACACGATGGCACACCCCCGCTACCGCCACCCCGCACGCCCGGGGCCGCGCAGCAGGCTCGGCCTGCTCGCCACCGCCTCGGCGCTCGTGGTCGGCGGCGCCACCCTTGCCGTCACCGGCGCCGGAACCGGCGGTGCCGCACCCGTCTCGGCCGAGACGGCCCAGGTACCCGTCGGCTCGGGCGGTTACACGACCGCCCTCCCCGGGGGGGCCTCGGGCCCCTCCGACCTCAACGGCAACCCGGTCGCCCCCAAGGTGACCGACGACTTCGAGGGCCCGGCCCCCACCAACGAGTGGTGGTCCTCCCTGATCTTCCAGCGCTACCCCGACAACCCCCACGGCGAGAACCTGTTCGCCCACCCGTTGAGCTACCTCCCCCACGAGGGCGGACTCAACATGGGCTACCCCGACTCCCACCAGCTCGTGGGCGAGGGCCTCAAGTACGAGTACACCGCCGTAGCCGACCTCTCGCTCGGCGTCACCGGGCTGGAGTCACCCGACACCCGCACCGCCGACAGCGGCGACTGGACCGTCACCGCGCACTGGGAGGGCGGCGGATCGACCCTGCGCGCCACCATCGGCCAGGGCCTGCCCTTCGCCTACGCCGAGACCGCGGGCGGCGACGCCGAGGTGACCTTCACCGGCACCCCCGAGGTCTGGCACCAGGACGGATCCACCGTCGGCGCCACCGTGAACGGCAGGCACTACGCCCTGTTCGCCCCCTCCGACGCCCCCTGGTCCCTGTCCGGCGACACCCTCACCGCCGACACCGGGGACGAGGGGTACTACTCGGTGGCCGCCCTGCCCTCGCCCGAGGACCTGGACGCCTTCGCCCCCTACGCACACTCCTTCGTCACCGACTCCCTCGTGGAGTACGACTACGACGAGTCCGCGGCCACCCTCACCAGCACCTACCGGTTGGAGACCGAGGCCAGGGAGGGCGCGGAGACGGGCACGCTCACCGCGCTCTACCCGCACCAGTGGGAACACGTCACCGGTGACCTCACCGACCTGTCCTACGCCTCCCCCCGGGGAGAGATGCGGGTTTCCGAGGGCGCCACCTTCACCACCGAGCTCACCACCCAGGGCATCATGCCCAGCCTGCCCACCGTCGACAGCGCCGACCACGACCGGCTGGCCACCCTGATCGACGAGGTGCTCGCCGAGGAGGAGCTCTTCCCCGAACCCGGCGACACCTACTGGGACGGCAAGGCCATGGGCCGCCTGGCACAGCTCGTCCCCATCGCCGACTCGATCGGGCACACCGAGGCGCGCGACGAACTCCTCGCCCTGGTCAAGGGGCGCCTGGAGGGCTGGCTGACGGCGGACGGGACCCGCCGCTTCCACCACGACCAGACCTGGGGCACGATGCTCGGCTTCCCGGACAGCTTCGGGGCCGCAACCGAGATCAACGACCACGACTTCCACTACGGGTACTTCGTCTCCGCCGCCGCCGTGGTCGCCCGCTACGACCGCGACTGGGCCGACGAGGACGCCTGGGGCGGCATGATCCGCCTGCTCATCGACGACGTGGCCGGGACCGACCCCGACAGCGACATGTTCCCCCGACTGCGCTCCTTCTCCCCCTACGCCGGGCACGGCTGGGCCTCCGGCCACGCCGGGTTCGCCGCGGGCAACAACCAGGAGTCCTCCTCCGAGGGCATGCACTTCGCCGCCGCCACCGCGACCTTCGGGGCCCTGACCGGTGACGAGGAGCTGCGCGACCTGGGCGTCTACCTGCACACCACCCAGGCCTCCACCATCGCCCGCTACTGGCAGAACCAGGGCGGCGACACCTTCCCCGAGGACTTCGACGAGGACGTCGTCGGCATGGTGTGGGGCGACGGCGGAGACTACCGGATCTGGTGGGACGGCGGCCACGAGGAGCACTACGGCATCAACTACCTGCCCATCACCGCGGGCTCGCTGTACCTGGGCCACGACCCCGAGCACGCCGGCGCCGTCCACGAGTCGCTCGTGGACAAGCTCGGCCGCGAACCCGAGATCTGGCGGGACATCCACTGGGCGCACCGCGCACTCTCCGACGGCGAGGACGCCCTGAGGATGTTCGAGGAGCAGTGGCAGACCTACGAGCCCGAGGCGGGTGAATCCAAGCCGCACACCTACCAGTGGGTGTCCACGCTCGCCGAGGTCGGCAACGTGGACGTCTCCGTCACCGCGGACACCGCCCACTACGCCGTGTTCGACAACGGCAGCGAACGCTCCTACACGGCCTTCAACCCGGGCTCCGACCCGCTGACCGTGACCTTCTCCGACGGCACCACGCTCCGGGTCGCACCGGGCGCGCTCGGTTCCACCGCGGGTGAGGGCGGCGGGGGCGACCCCGGCGACGGGGACCCCGGCCCGGACCCCGGCGAGGGCAACGTGGGAGAGGGCACCCTGCACCTGGGCGCCGACGCGCTCACCACCGAACCGGACAGCGCGGAGGGCTCGGTCACCGTGCCGGACGCCGGCGGCCGGAACCAGGACGGCACCCCGCCCGCGGACGCAGTGGTGCTCGAGCTGAAGGACCTGAACGGCTCCTTCACCGGCGGCGACACCTCCTTCGCCCTGCCGGTGGACTCCGGCAACGGCGTCGGCAACGCCGTGCAGGTGCGCGTCTCCTACGACTTCGACGGTGACGGCAGCCACGACCGGGAGGAGACCCACCACTACTTCCCCACCAACGACCTGCCCGGTTGGGAGGTCTACACCGAGAGCCAGGGTCTGAGCTCCGGTGACGGCCAGTTCGCCGACCTGGAGGGCGGATCGGTGCGCCTGGAGGTCTGGAGCGCTCTCGGCGGCCAGGACTCCGAGATCCGCATCGGCGGCGGCCAGGGCGCCACCCTGGGCATTCCCTTCACCGACTGACCGCGGGCGCCGTACCGGCGCCGAACGCCCGCAGCGGGGGCGGACCGCTCCACGGCGGCCCGCCCCCGCCCGGAAGTTCCCCCTCCCGGACCCGTCCTCCGGGGCGGAGAACCCCTTCGTGAACGGGCGAAACCCCCCCAGTCGCACGACTCACACACGCCCGGACCCCCGTCCCCGTACGTTTCAGTCCCCGGAACAGGCCAGAATTACGGACATGGCCCGTACTACTTCCCGTCCCCCCGAGGATCTCGCCGAAAAGATCATCGACATCGACGTCTCCGAGGAGATGCGCGGCAGCTTCCTGGAGTACGCGTACTCGGTGATCTACCAACGCGCGCTACCCGACGCGCGCGACGGTATGAAACCGGTCCAACGGCGCATCCTGTACCAGATGAACGAAATGGGCCTGCGGCCCGACCGCGGGCACGTCAAGTGCGCCCGTGTCGTCGGGGAGGTGATGGGTCGGCTCCACCCCCACGGCGACTCAGCCATCTACGACGCCCTGGTGCGCCTCAGCCAGTCCTTCGCCATGCGCGTGCCCCTGGTCGACGGCCACGGCAACTTCGGTTCGCTGGGCGGCGACGACGCCCCCGCGGCCATGCGCTACACCGAGGCCCGGCTGGACAGCGCCGCCGAACTGCTGGTCTCGTCCATCGACGAGGACGTCGTCGACTTCAGGCCGAACTACGACGGCCAGGAGACCGAGCCGGAGGTCCTGCCCGCTTCCTTCCCCAACCTCCTGGTCAACGGCGCCTCAGGCATCGCCGTGGGCATGGCCACCAACATGGCCCCGCACAACCTGGGCGAGGTCATCGCGGCGGCCCGCCACCTGATCGCCCACCCCGACGCCACCCTGGAGGAGCTCACCGAGTTCGTCCCCGGCCCCGACCTGCCCACCGGCGGCACCATCGTCGGTCTGGACGGGGTCCGCGACGCCTACCGCAAGGGCCGCGGCACCTTCAAGACCCGCGCCACCGTCTCCATCGAGAAGGTGTCCGCGCGCCGCACCGGCCTGGTCATCACCGAGCTGCCCTACAGCGTCGGCCCGGAGAAGGTCGTCAGCCGGATCAAGGAGCTGGTGCAGTCCAAGAAGCTCCAGGGCATCTCGGACCTGAAGGACCTGACCGACCGCAACCAGGGCCTGCGCCTGGTCATCGAGCTCAAGAACGGCTTCAACCCCGAGGCGGTCCTGGAGGAGCTCTACCGGCTCACGCCGATGGAGGAGTCCTTCGGCATCAACAACGTGGCGCTGGTCAACGGCCAGCCCCAGACGCTGGGACTGCGCGAGCTGCTGGAGGTCTACGTCGACCACCGCCTCGACGTGGTCCGCCGCCGCAGCGAGCACCGCCGCAAGAAGCGCCAGGAGCGCCTGCACCTGGTCGGCGGCCTGCTCGTCGCCCTGCTCGACATCGACCGGGTGATCGCGCTCATCCGCGAGGCCGACGACACCGCGGCGGCCCGTGAGTCCCTCATGGGCGCCTACGACCTGTCCGAGATCCAGGCGCGCTACATCCTCGACACCCCGCTGCGCCGCCTCACCCGGTTCGACCGGCTGGAGCTGGAGACCGAGCGGGACAGGCTCAACCAGGAGATCGAGGAGCTCACCTCGATCCTGGAGTCGGACAAGAAGCTGCGCCGCGTCGTCTCCAAGGAGCTGAACGACGTCTCCAAGAAGTTCGCGACCCCGCGCCGCACCCAGCTGCGCGAGAGCGACGGCGCGGCCCGCGCCGCGGTGATCCCGCTGGAGATGGCCGACCAGCCCTGCCACGTCCTGTTCGGTGTGGACGGCCACATCGCCCGGACCAAGGGGGCGGCGCCGCCGCGCGTGTACGAGGGGCTGCGGGCTCCGCACGACGCGATCGAGGTTTCGGTCCCGACCACGTCCCGGTCCGACATCGGCTTCGTCACCGACCTGGGGCGGATGATCCGCGTCCCCGTAGTGGAACTCCCGGAGCTGCCCGAGCAGGGCGAGGGCGAACCCGAGCGCCCACCCCTGGCAGCCGGTCTGGACGTCGGCGAGTTCGTGCAGCTCGACGAGGGCGAGCGGGTCGTGTCGGTGGTGTCGATGAACAACTCCGGCCCCGGCTTCGCCGTGGGCACCGCCGGCGGTGTGGTCAAGCGCGTCGCGCCGGACTTCCCGCCCAACAAGGACGACTTCGAGATCATCACGCTCAAGGACGACGACCGCGTCGTCGGCCTCACCCAGCTCTCCACGGGTGAGGAGGACCTCGTCTTCATCACCTCCGAGGCGCAACTACTGCGCTTCTCGGCGGCCACCGCCCGTCCGCAGGGCCGACAGGCAGGGGGTGTGGCCGGCGTCCGCCTGTCCGAGGAGGCCCGCGTCCTGTGGTTCGGCGCGGTGCCCAGCCCGGAGGACTCGGTCGTGGTGACCGTCTCCGGCAGCAGCAACGCCCTGGAGGGCACCCAGCCCGGATCCGCCAAGGTGACCCCCTTCGAGGCCTACCCCTCGAAGGGCCGGGCGACCGGCGGTGTACG
The DNA here is from genome assembly GCF_014651695.1 of Nocardiopsis terrae. Lineage (GTDB taxonomy): Bacteria > Actinomycetota > Actinomycetes > Streptosporangiales > Streptosporangiaceae > Nocardiopsis > Nocardiopsis terrae. The sequence continues at coordinate 252,816 of NZ_BMXJ01000006.1, read as the reverse complement.
CTGCCACCGCTACCTGAAGGGCGAGGACACCCTGCTGTTCGCATGGGTGGGACGCGCACCGGCCCGGGCCTCCCGGGCCGACGGCAAGCCGGTCCGGCTGCCGGACCTGACCGAGCGCAGGGACGGTTCCGGCGAGGCTCTGCCGCGTGCCATCACCACGGTCGGTAGCGGCCAGACCGACTCCGGGATCACCGCGCCCGGAGCGAACACCTGAGCTTGACGCAACGTGCCGTGCACACGGGTGTGCTTACCTGTGTGCACGGCACCGGCGTGCACCGATGACGCATAGGGAGTGACACCAAGTGAGTGAAGACCAGGACACCACCCCTGCCCCGGGGACGTTCGACGATGTTTTCGGCGCCAACGCCGCCTACGCCGAAGAGTTCTCACTCGCCGGCCTCAAACCGCTGGCGGCCCGCGGTCTGGCCCTGGTGACCTGTATGGACTCCAGGATCGAACCGCTCGACATGCTGGGCCTGGAGCCCGGTGACGCGAAGATCCTGCGCAACGCGGGCGCCCGGGTCACCGACGACACCCTGCGGACCCTCGTCCTGGCGGTGTACCTGCTGGGGGTGGACCGGGTGCTGGTCCTCCCGCACACTCGCTGCAAGATGGCCTCGGTGGCCAGCGACGACGCCGTGCACGACCTCATCCTGGAGGAGCACGGGGTGGACACCCGCAGCCTGGAGTTCCACACCGACAACGACCAGTTGGGCGCGCTCCGGCACGACCTGGAGCGGATCCGGCACCACCCCCTGCTCCCCCAGGGGCTCCCGGTGGCCGGTGCGCTCTACGACGTGGACAGCGGGAGGGTGGACCCGGTCGACCTCTGAGGCGGGAATGCGCTCGCTCCGGCGGCCGTTGTCATCCGCAACGGCAGGCGGCCGCCGAGAGGAGCACCGTGGAAGAGAGCACCTACGACACCTTCAACCGGGCCCGCATGTTCCTGGAACTGGGCGACCCGATCTACGCCGCCCGGACCCTCGAACCCGCTGTGGAGGACGAACCGGACAGCCGTTCCATCCTGGAGCTGCTGGGCCGCGCCTACTTCCACTCCGCCCAGCTCAACAAGGCCGAGTCGACCTTCCGCAGGCTGATCGAACTGGACCCGGTGGACAACTGGGCGCACATCGCGCTCGCACGCACGCTGGAGAGGCAGAGCCGCCACGGGGAGGCGGCCACCTACCGGCGCATGCACGCGGTGATGTCCGGCGGGTCCCTGGATTGAACCGGGTGCGCGGCACCGGCGGGGCCGGACCCGGCTAGCCTTCTGAGCATGGCTTCCACACCTGACAGACAGGACCCGGGCGAGGCCTGGGTCGACCGATGTTCGGACAGCGCCCGTTCCTGGGCCGACGAGGCCGTGCGCAAGGTGGTCGCGGACGACACGCGTTCGGCCGACACCCACCTGCACGTGTTCCCGCTGCCCCCGGAGTGGGGCATCGACCTGTACCTGAAGGACGAGTCGGTGCACCCCACCGGCAGCCTCAAGCACAGGTTGGCCCGGTCGCTGTTCCTCTACGGCCTGGCCAACGGGTGGATCACCGAGGGCACCACGATCGTGGAGGCCAGTTCCGGCTCCACCGCGGTCTCGGAGGCCTACTTCGCGCAGCTGGTCGGGCTGGACTTCATCACCGTGGTGCCGCGCAGGACCAGCCCGGAGAAGATCGCCCTGATCGAGCGGTACGGCGGCCGCTGCCACTTCGTGGACAACCCCCCGGAGATGTACAGCGAGGCCGAGCGCCTGGCCGCGGAGACCGGCGGCCACTACATGGACCAGTTCACCTACGCCGAGCGGGCCACGGACTGGCGGGGCAACAACAACATCGCCGAGTCGATCTTCGAGCAGCTCGCGATGGAGCGCCACCCCTGCCCGGACTGGATCGTGGTGGGCGCGGGAACGGGCGGCACCTCGGCGACCATCGGGCGCTACCTGCGCTACCGGCGCCTGCACACGCGCCTGGCCGTGGTGGATCCGGAGAACTCCGCGTTCTTCCCCGGCTGGGTGACCGGTGCCCCGGACTACGCGACCGGTATGCCGTCCCGGATCGAGGGCATCGGACGTCCGCGGATGGAGCCGAGTTTCGTGCCCTCGGTGATCGACCTGATGATGCCGGTCCCCGACGCCGCGAGCATCGCCGCGATGCGCCACCTGCACGACCTCACCGGCCGGTCCGCGGGCGGGTCGACCGGCACCAACCTGTGGGGGGTGTGGCACCTGGTCGCCAGGATGCTCCGGGAGGGACGCAGGGGCAGTGTGGTCACCCTGATCTGTGACGGCGGCGAACGCTACCAGCACAGCTACTACAACGACTCCTGGGTCTCGGAGCGGGGTCTGGACCCCACGCCGTACCGGGCCGCCGTCGACCGGTTCTTCGCCGACGGTGTCTGGGAGCCGCCGCAGGCGCCCTGAACGGGAGCGGGCCGGGGCTCGGAACGACAACGGGGGCCGCACCGTCGGACGGTGCGGCCCCCGTGTGCCCGGGTCAGGCGTCGATGCGTTCCAGGTCGAGCTCCTGCGCGCCCTCCTGGATGAACCTGCGACGCGGGGCCACCTCGTTGCCCATCAGCAGGTTGAACACGGAGGCGGCCTCCTCCGCCTGCTCCACCCGAATGCGGCGCAGGGTGCGGTGGCGCGGGTCCATGGTCGTCTCGGCGAGCTGGTCGGCGTCCATCTCACCCAGGCCCTTGTACCGCTGCACCGGCTCCTTCCAGGAGATCTTGCGCTTCTCCAGGTCCAGCAGGGTGCGTGAGAGCTCGGCGTCGGAGTAGGTGTAGATGTAGCGGTCCTCCGGCTTGGCCCCGCGCTTGCGCCGGACGTTGGTCAGCTCGATGCGGTGCAGCGGCGGGACGGCCGCGTACACGCGCCCGGCCTCCAGCATCGGCCGCATGTACCGGTAGATGAGGGTGAGCAGCAGGCAGCGGATGTGCGCGCCGTCGACGTCGGCGTCGGCCATCAGGATGACACGGCCGTAGCGGGCGGCGTCCAGGTCGAAGGTCCGACCCGAGCCGGCCCCGATGACCTGGAGGATCGCCGCGCACTCGGCGTTCTTGAGCATGTCCGCGACCGAGGACTTCTGCACGTTGAGGATCTTGCCCCGGATGGGCAGGAGGGCCTGGAACTCGGAGTCGCGGGCGAGCTTGGCGGTGCCCAGCGCGGAGTCACCCTCCACGATGAAGAGTTCGCTGTGCTCGAGCCCCTCGCTGCGGCAGTCCACCAGCTTGGCGGGCAGGGCCGAGCTCTCCAGGGCGTTCTTGCGGCGCTGGGTCTCGCGCTGCTGGCGGGCGGCCAGACGGGCCTTGGCCGCACCCACGACCTTCTCCATGACGCTGCGCGCCTTGGCCTTCTCCGCCTTCTTCGTGGAGGCGAGGAACTCGCGCAGTTCCCTGCCGACCACCTGGGAGACGATACGGGAGGCCGCGGAGGTGCCGAGGATCTCCTTGGTCTGCCCCTCGAACTGCGGCTCGGGCAGGCGCACGGTGACGACCGCGGTCAGCCCCTCCTGGGTGTCGTCCTTGGTGACCGGGTCGTCGTTGTTCCTGAGCAGCTTGGTGGCACGCAACTGGTCGTTGACGACCCGGACCAGGGCGCGCTCGAAGCCGTTGATGTGGGTGCCGCCCTTGGGGGTGGCGATCACGTTGACGAAGGAGCGCACGGTGGTGTCGTAGCCGGCGCCCCAGCGCAGGGCCACGTCCACGTCCAGGCGGCGGTCGACGTCGGCGGGGACCATGTGGCCGGACTCGTCCAGGACCGGGACGGTCTCGGTGAAGTTGCCCGAGCCCTGGATCCGCAGGACGTCGCTGATCGCCTCGTCCGGGGCCAGGAAGGTGCAGAACTCGCTGATCCCGCCGTCGAAGCGGAACTCCTCGGTGTAGGCGGGCTCGCCCTCGGCGCGCTCGTCGCGCACCGCGATGGTCAGCCCGGGGATGAGGAAGGCGGTCTGGCGGGCCCGGTCGAGCAGGTTCTCCCGGGTGATCTCGGCGTCCTTGAGGAAGATCTGCCGGTCCGGCCAGAAGCGGATCCGGGTGCCGGTGATCTTCTTGGCGATCTTGCGGGTCTGTTCGAGCCCGGAGACCGGGGTGAACTCGGCGTCGGGTCCGGCTCCGGCGAAACGCCCGGCGATGCCGCGCCGGAAGCTCAGCGCGTGGGTGCTGCCCTGGCGGTCGACCTCGACGTCGACCCGGGCGGACAGGGCGTTGACGACGGAGGCGCCGACGCCGTGGAGACCGCCGGACGCGGTGTAGGACCCGGAGCCGAACTTGCCGCCCGCGTGGAGCTTGGTCATGACCAGTTCGACACCGGACAGGCCGGACTTGGGTTCTATGTCGACGGGGATACCGCGGCCATCGTCGCTGACGGCGACGGAGCCGTCGCTGTGCAGGGTCACGTCGATGCGCCCGCAGTGGCCGCCGAGGGCCTCGTCCACGGAGTTGTCGATGATTTCCCACATGCAGTGGGTGAGGCCACGACTGTCGGTGGAGCCGATGTACATGCCCGGCCGTTTGCGCACCGCCTCGAGGCCCTCGAGGACCGACAGGTGCCGGGCGGAGTAATCCTCGGGATCGTGGACGGCTGCGGTCAAGGCGGTCACTCGGACATCTCCTGCGTCTTGAGGGGCAATCGGGGCGCTGTGCGGTGCGTGCCCTTCGTACCGCGCCGCACCGACTGTTGAGGGGGCCAGGCTACGACGAGCCGGGGGCTCCGTCGTGGCAGGACCGTGTGTGGGCGGAGTCGTGTCCCCCGGATTCGGGGCGCCGGCGTCGTCGCCGGGGCCGCTGTGACGGGCTCCACGGGCCGACGCGGGGTCGGACGGGCCTGCCCCGCGCGAGACTACCACCTCCGGTGGATGCGACCTGGATACTCCCGTTTTCCGGGGATAGCCGTGCCTCACCCAGGGGTACAACAAGGAGTAGGGACGGTCTCCGACAAGAAAGGTGCCATAGCGCTACACCCAGGCATGAATCGGGCGGATTCCGCTGTCGGCGTACACGGGGTCCGGTTGGGAACGTCTGGGTCGGGTTAGATGTTGTCAGAGGTGACTAACGCCGAGTATTGAGGATGGCGAAGTGACTGGAACCCTTGCCCCCACTCAGCCGCTGACGGCTGCTGACCGCTGCGACCGCTGTGGTGCACCGGCGTACGTCCGAGTGTTGTTCGAATCCGGCGGCGAACTCCTGTTCTGCGCACACCACATGCGCAAGCATGACGACTCAATCCGCAAGATCGCCTCGGACATCCAGGACGAGACGGACAAGCTCAACGAGAGCAAGTAGCGCGCGGTAGAGCGTTAGCCACAACGACCACGAAACGTCGACGGCGGCCCCCGGAGAACGGGGGCCGCCGTCCTCGTTGTCGGGACCCGTGGCCGACGCCTCCGGCCCGCGACCGGGCCGGAGGACGGGTCTCAGTCGGCCAGCACCCGGTTGTGGTAGCGCGAGACCTCCGCGAACCCCGCGCCCCGGTACAGCCGCAGAGCGGGTTCGTTGTCGGCGACCACACACAGGTAGGCCCGGCGAGCACCCCTGTCGTACGCCCGGACCAGCAGGTCGGCCAGCACCGCCCCGGCCACACCGCGCCCGCGGGCGGCCCGCGCGGTGACCATCGCGCAGATCGCCACCGACTCCCCGTCCAGTACCGCGCAGCCCCGGCCGTCCCCGTCTCCGTGGACCCCGTAGACGGCGTCCACCCGGCTCAGGATGCGCACGACGCCCTCGGCGTGGTCCGCACTCACGCCCGTCTGGGAGAAGAGCTCCGTCCAGCGCTCCGTGGGGGAGTCCGAGATCCCGGTCGCCCCCGGACCCCGGGGGCGTTCCCGCAGCTCTCTGGCCAGTACCAGGGTCGGTTCCACCACCGCGTAACCGTGCTCGGCCAACCGCGCGTCCACCTCCTCCTCCCCCGGCCACACCTGCGCGCAGGGCCGCAGCCCGTACGCACGGTAGAACCGGGTGACCTCCTCGACGTCGGCTCCCGGATCCCGCACCAGGGCGCAGTTGGCCCGCTTGGTGATCCCGTCGGCCAGGCCGAAGCGCCAGCCGCCCCGCGTGCGGGTGTGGAACGCGGGCCAGTCCCGTGACACCCGCTCCGCCCATGCGTGCATGTTCGTTTCCTCACTGTCCTGCGGTCGAAGGCCGCAGATCCTATCCGTCCGGGCGGGCACCGGGTCGCCTCCCCCCGCACCCGCCCGACCCGGCACCCCGCACCCCGGAAGGCGTCCGGCAGGAGCACGCCCCGCCGCGCGACGGCCTAACATGGGCTCGGCCCCGCACCGCGCACGACCTGGAGAATCCTCAGATGTTCATCCTGCTCCCGCCCTCCGAGGGCAAGGCCGCCTCCGGTGACGGGCCCCGTCTGGACCAGGGCGCGCTGACCCTGCCCGAGCTGGCCCCGGCACGGGAGCGGGTCATGGCCGCGCTGGCCGAACTCTGCTCGGGCCCCGAGGACACCGCACGCGAGGTCCTCGGCCTGTCGGTGTCCCAGAGCGACGCCCTCAAACGCAACCTGGACGCGGCCACCGCGCCCACGCTGCGCGCCGCCGAGCTCTACACGGGTGTGCTCTACGACCGTCTCGGCCTGTCCGGGCTGCTCGACGGGGACGACGCCCTCGTCCGGGACCGGATCCTGGTGTTCTCCGGCCTGTGGGGCGTGGTGGGCCCCGCCGACCGGCTGCCGCCCTACCGGCTGGCCATGGGCGTGAAGCTACCGCCGCTGGGCGGCCTGGGCGCGTACTGGCGCAGGGCGCTGGCCGGGCCGCTCGGCGAGCTCACGGAGGGACGCCTGCTCGTGGACTGCCGCTCGGCGGCCTACGCCGCGGCCTTCAAGCCCGCCGGGGAGGCGGCCGAGCGGACCGTGGCGGTACGTGTGCTGCGCGAGCGCGAGGTGGACGGGGTGACCAGGCGTTCCGTGGTCAGCCACATGGCCAAGGCCACCCGGGGCGACGTCGCCCGTGCCCTGGTCAGCGAGAACGTCCAGGCCCGCACACCACAGGAGCTGGTCTCGGCGCTGCAGGACCTCGGGCACACCGTGGAACTGCCGCCCGCGGCCAGGCCGGGGACCGCCCGCGCGATGGACGTGATCGTCCGCGACTGACCGCGTGAAGCGTCCCCCTCGCCCCTCCCCGGCCGCTGCCAGGCCGTCGAAAGCGCCCGTCGCCGGGCGCGCGCTCCGGACGGGGTGATCAGCGCAGGAAACCGGATCAGGGCGACTTTATGCCACACCTACAGGGCGTGCGGCAGCATGGGCGGCATCGGATGGAGATCGGACTCCGTGCGGGGACAGTGAAGTGCCTGAAGTCACGCGAGGGACACGCGGGGGTCGCCACGCCCGTGAGCGGACCAGGGCACCGAACACGACAGGCGCGCCTTCCCGGAGCCCGGGAGAGCGCGCCTGTTCGCTTTCGTCGTCTCAGCCTGAAACGTGGGTCTTCACCCGGACCGGCTGACTAGTCCAGGTAGTCGCGGAGCACCTGCGAGCGCGAGGGGTGACGGAGCTTCGACATCGTCTTGCTCTCGATCTGCCGGATGCGCTCTCGGGTGACCCCGTAGACCTTGCCGATCTCGTCTAAAGTCTTCGGCTGACCGTCGGTCAGACCGAAGCGCATCGAGACGACGCCGGCCTCGCGCTCGGACAGGGTGTCGAGCACCGAGTGCAGCTGCTCCTGGAGCAGGGTGAAGCTGACCGCCTCGCCCGGCTGGATCGCCTCGGAGTCCTCGATGAGGTCACCGAACTCGCTGTCGCCGTCCTCGCCCAGCGGAGTGTGCAGGGAGATCGGCTCACGGCCGTACTTCTGCACCTCGACGACCTTCTCAGGGGTCATGTCGAGTTCCTTGGCCAGCTCCTCCGGGGTGGGCTCACGGCCCAGGTCCTGGAGCATCTGGCGCTGGACGCGGGCCAGCTTGTTGATGACCTCGACCATGTGCACCGGGATACGGATGGTGCGGGCCTGGTCGGCCATCGCCCTGGTGATCGCCTGGCGGATCCACCACGTGGCGTACGTGGAGAACTTGAAGCCCTTGGTGTAGTCGAACTTCTCCACCGCGCGGATCAGACCGAGGTTGCCCTCCTGGATCAGGTCCAGGAACAGCATGCCGCGGCCGGTGTAGCGCTTGGCCAGGGACACGACCAGGCGCAGGTTGGCCTCGAGCAGGTGCTTCTTGGCGCGGCCGCCGTCCTCGGCGATCCACTCCAGTTCGTCACGGAGCTCGAAGGTGAGGACCTCGCCCTCCTCTGAGAGCTTCTCCTCGGCGAACAGGCCGGCCTCGATCCGCTTGGCGAGCTCGACCTCCTGCTCGGCGTTGAGGAGCGGCACCTTGCCGATCTGCTTCAGGTAGTCCTTGACCGGGTCCGCGGTGGCACCGGCCGCGACCACCTGTGCGGCGGGGGCGTCGTCGTCATCGTCGTACAGGACGAAGGAGTCGTCGTCCTTGCTCGGCTTGACCGGGGCACCGACGGTCTCGGGCTTGGCGGGCTTGGCCGGGGCGTCGGCGTCCTCGACCAGCTCCAGCTCGGCACCGGTGTGTTCGAGGTCGTCGTCCAGCCCCTCCTCGACGAACTCGCCCGAACCCGAAGCTAGTTCGAGGTCCTTCTTCGCCGTCTTCTTGGCCGTCGTCTTCTTGGCCGGGGCCTTGGCGGTGGTCTTGGCCGCCGCGGTCTTCTTGGGAGCGGCCGCCTTCTTCGCGGTCGCCGTCTTCTTGGCCGCGGGCTTCTTGGCGGCGGTGCCCTCGGAGGAGTCGACGACGGCGGTGACCGTCTCCGGCTGTTCCTGGGCAGCCGCCGCACGGGCGGGCTTGGCGGCCCGGCTCGTGGTCGAGCGGGTCGTGGTGCTGGACCGAGGAGCGGCCGTCTTGCGCCGTGTGGTCTTGCGCCGCGAGGAGGCCGACTCCGGAACGAGTACGGTCACGCCCTCCTTGGCGAGGCTTCGGAGCACGGACTGCGCCTGCGACATCGGGATTTCGGCCTCTTCGAAGGCACGGCGCACGTCCTCGGGCTCAAGAAAGCCCTGGGACCGCCCACGCTCGATCAGCTGCTGAATGACGGGCTCTTGCAGTGACTCGGACTGCTTCGAGCGAGTCGAACTGGCAGATGACACAAACACCTCTCGAACGGACGTGTGGCGAGATTGTCGGACCCGTTGGCCCGCTGACGCGGGACCGGGCACTGCACCCTCTCCCACCTGCGGCCTGGGATCGTCCCCACTGGGCGGGGAAGCCGGGGTCACCCCCGTCTTCGCGGGGCACGGCGGCTTCTTCACTGTAGGCAAGGCAATGGACTTGTTCGTACGGTCTACCGCTCCGACCCGGAATCGATCACCGGAAGCTGAACGGCGAGCAGAGTGACGTCATCGTCCTGCTCATACCCTTCGAGCATGCTCTCCACAAGGTACTCCAGCATCTGCTGTGGATCGCCCACCACTTCGGGCTGGGCCTGGGACGCTCTCCGGAGCAACTCGTCGAGACCTGCGTCGACCGAACGTTTGCGGTTCTCAACCAGTCCATCGGAGTAGAGAGCGACAGTGTTACCGGGTTGTACGAAGAATTTGTGGTGACCTCTCGTGGAGCTGACCCCGAGCGGTGTGTCCGGTTCGGTGTCGAGCAGCGAGGGCCCCGCGTTGCCGGCGACCACCAGCGGCGGGAGGTGGCCCGCGTTGCTGAGGTCGAGTTGTCCGGTGACGGGGTCCAGAACGAAGTAGACCAGCGTTGTTACCTGGTCCATTCCCTCCGTGGCCGTGAACATGCGGTCGAGTCCGGTCAACACGTCGGCTGGTTCGGGCATGGAGAACGCCAGTGCCCTCAACGCGTTGCGGATCCGGCTCATTCCCGCCGCCGCCGGGATGCCCTTGCCCATGACGTCGCCGAGCACCCCGGCGACGCGGCCGTCGGGCAGCGGGAAGGCGTCGTACCAGTCCCCGCCGACCTGCACGTGCTGGGAACCCGACCGGTAGTAGGCGGCCAGGCGCACCCCGCGCACCTCGGGCAGCTCCTCGGGCAGCAGGCTGCGCTGGAGCTCCTCGGCGGTTCCGTGTTCGCGTTCGTAGACGATCGCCCGGCCGATGGCCAGGGCGCACTGTCCGGCGAGCGCCTCCAGGAACACCCGCTCCTCGTCGGTGACCTCCCGCTGGGCGTCGAAGGAGAAGCGCAGGGCCCCGATCGGGCGGCCCGCCGCCATCATCGGCAGCGCCACCCAGGCGCGTTCCCCGGTCCGCTCGACCAGGCTCTCCACCTCGGGCGCGTGCTCCATGAGTTCGCCCAGCTCGGCCGGGCTGGCCGCCAGCCGCGGCGCCCGGTCGGCGACGGCCCTGGCCGCGACGTCGGGGTAGTCCAGCGCGAACCCGCGTTCGGGCAGGCCCACGCAACCGTCCGCGGAGAGCATCCGCAGGCGCAGCCGGTCCCGGTCCAGGAGGGCGACGGAGGTGTGGTCGGCGCCCACACCGGAACGCCCGATCTCGGACATGGCCTGGACGACCTCGTCCGCGGTGAGGGCCTCGGCCAGGTCCGAGGTGGCCTTCTGCAGGCGGGCGGTACGCATCGCCGCCTCGCTGAGCTGCTGGTTGAGGCGCTGGCGCAGTTCGTCCGCCTCGCGCTCGGTGGTGATGTCGGCCAGGGTGCCGACCCACTCGGCGGTCTCGGCGCCGTCCATGACCGGGTTCGCCCGGGCCCGGTAGTGGACGTAGCCGCCCGCGCGGGTGCGCACACGGAACATCGTGTCGAAGGGGGTGACGTCCAGGACGGCGTCGTCCCAGGCGCGCTCCACCCGGTTGCGGTCGTCGGGGTGGAGGGCGTCGAGCCAGCCCCGGCCCAGGTAGTCGTCCGGGCTCTGACCGGTCACGGCCCGCCACTGGGGGCAGTCCTCGCGCACGTCGCCGCCCGGGCCCGCCGACCAGACGATCTGGTTGCCCGTCTGGAGCAGGGCGCGCAGGCGCTGCTCCTGGCGTCGGGAGTCGGCGTCCTCGTGGTCCCGGGCGGCGATGAGGGCGATGTGCTCGTCGCCGTTGGCGGGGTCGTTGACCGGAAACCAGGTGAGGTCCCAGGCCTGCCCGGAGGAGGCGCGGTGGCGGTCGCGCACCGCGTGCCCGCTCTCGCGCACCCGGGCCACGGAGGTTCGTTGGGCACGGGCCCCGGCCTCGTCACCGGCCTCGGCCAGGGCCTGGGCGGGCGTGCGGCCCAGGCAGCGGGCGGGGGTGCTGCCGAAGACGGTGGCCAGCCGGGGGTTGATCGAAACGAAGACGTCGTCGGGTCCCAGCAGCGCGAATCCGATGGGCGCGTCGGTGAGAAGGGATTTCACCGCGTCAGGCAGTTCCGCCACGCTGATCCGGGGTGGGGGAATGGACGTCTCGGCGCTCAACTGCTCGACACCTCCGGAACCTTCGGATTCCCCAGCCGTGTTTTCGTCGGGGTTGTTCGTGGACCGCGCGGGGGTCCCTGCCACCGTGCCCGCCACCCGTTCGCGGCGGCACTGTGGCGCGGGGTGCGCGGCGCCGATTCCGGTCGGGGGCTCCGCGGCCCCAGGAGTCACGCTCCATGACTCCTCTCGGCCGCTGTCACGGCTCAAGCATAAGACACAGCCGTCCACACGCAACGGCCGCCGTGGCGGAGGGGCCGCCGCGGACACGGAAGGTAAATGCTAGGCCACCGAACCCTCCCCCCACAGCCGACCGGGGGTTTTGCGGGCGTGTTTTCCCATAATTACCAGCGATGGCCGGGGGCGGACGGTTTACAGAGAACTCTTCGAAACAGGACTGTTATATGCCCGAAACGTCCTTTTCGCCTCGCTGACCTGCGAGGACAAAGCAACCAGGGTAAACGGCACCTCCCCCATGTTTTATCAACAGCGTGCCGCAGGAGGGGTTGACAGTCCAGCCAGAACAAGTGAAATGGGTGGAGGTCACCGTCCAGGCCATCTTCAGCTAGGGGTGTGAGCAAGAATGCTCCAGACCTTCCCGGTCCAGGATCTCAGGCAGATCTCGGCGAGACTTCACGACGAGTTCAGCGGTCTGTCCCACCGCTGCGTCGAGCGCTGTGTCAGCGATACCTGGAACTGCGTCGAACACCTGGGCATCACGGTCACTCCACACCTCGTAGAGCGGGTCGCCCGCGAACACCTCGAGGCCATGGTGAACTCCGTGCCGCCCTCACAAGCCGTCAGGAAGGCCACCCGCCACCCTGGCACCACACTGTTCACCGGCCACCGAGCGGTTCCCGAACCGCGCTGACCCGGGGGCGTCCCGAAGCCGGGTACGGGCCCCGTAGGCGCCGTGCCCGGCTTCGGGCTGCCCCCGGACCGCTGGGCTGCGCCGTGCACAGGCGGGATCACCACCGGTTCCAACTGGCATACGCTCGGACCGTGCCCTCCTCTTCGCCCTCACCCACAGGCCCCGACGTCCCCGCCGCCGCCTTCGAGGAGATGCTGCGCGCGGCCAGAGCCCTGCTCGCCATGCGGCACCCGCTCGACGCCGAACTGGCCTTCAGCGAACTCCTCGGCTCCTGGTGGGGCGAACGGCTGCCCGGGGTCGACGTCGAACGCCTGCTCGGCGAAGGGCTCATCACGCACGCCACCGCCGCCGGAAAACCCGCGGGCCTGGGCGTGCTGGCCGCCATCACCGCCCTGGGCACCTCGGCCTCACAGCGGGAACTGGCCGAACAGGGGATGATCGCCCTGCGGGAGCGAGGGCTGCAGGCCCCGGCCTGGGCCTCCCAGCTGGGCGCGGTGACCCCGGTGTCCGTGTACGTCAACGGTGACCGGTTCGGCGACACCGACGACGTGGTGTGCGTGTTCAGCCGGGACGCCCCCGACAGCACCGGCGCCCTGCCGCCCGAGCACGCCCTCATCCTGGTCGTGGACCACAACAGCGGCGGCCTGCTGCGCGACGCCTGGGTGACGACCAAGGTCGACCTGCTCCTGGAGCAGTGCCGGGAACAGGCCCGCGCCGACGGCTTCGCCCGCTTCGAGCAACTGGAGCTGAGCGAGGCCCGGTCCCTGCTCACCCGCGCCCTGGAGCGCACCGAACGCGTGGTCACCGGGGCCGCGGCCGACCCCTCCGCCGGTCCCACGGTGGAACCGGTGGGCATCGCCTCGGCCGACCTGACCGGCGGTTCGCTGGCCGCGCACTTCGCGTTGGCCGCGTCCCGGGTCCAGCGGCTCCCCCGCCCGCCCAGGGGTGTCCCGGACTCCCCCGTCCCCGTCTGGCGGCGCGACCGGCGCGCGGTGCTGGCCGCCCGGTTCCTCGCCTCGGACCAGGCCGCCGAGCTGTCGGACTCCTATGCGGCGAGCCGGTGCGCGGACCACATCATCACGCACGGCTGCGACGTGGACAGCGGGCGCCCGATGCGGGTCAGCCCGCGCAAGGTGGAGTCGTTCCTGCTGCACTGGCTGCCCGGCCGGGTGGTGCTGCTGCCCGAGGAGCAGGAGGCCATGCCGCACGTCCTCGCCGCATGGGTGCGCTGGGCCGGGGCCCGGACCCGGCTTCCCGAGGTCGCGGTGGGGGCGACGCTCGACGCCCTGTGGGAGGCCACCTCGGCCTTCGCCAAGACCTACCGCGACCCGGCACGCCCCCTCGGACTGCGACAGGACGCGGTGCGGCGGCTGCTGCCGGACGGCGACTTCGCTTCGCTGGCCCGGAGGATGTTCGCGTTCCCGCTCCTGGCCAGTGAACTCGTGACGGGGGCGCCGGAGGAGTTCGACCCGGCCACGTCCAGAGGTCGGCGGGCACTGCTGCGGCTGGACCACTACGGCGAGTACGAGGCGGCCACCCCGCACAGCGGTCGGCACCACTCGACCGGCCAGGACCGCTGGTACCGGCCGGTGACCGGAAGGGACCCGGGCCGGGAGGAGGAACTGGACCGCCACGAGCGCCTGGCCAAACGCCTGTGGGACGGGCGCCCCGCGAACCTGTGGGCGGCGGCCCGGAGGATGCTCGACCGGGGCGCGGACCGTCCCACGGTGCTGGCCGCCCTGGTCGAAACGCTGTACTCCGCCTCCAGCGAGAGCGACCTGCGCCGGAGACTGGACGCGCTGTAGGCGAAGGTCACACGAGCAGTCGCTCGCGGAGGCTCTCCAGGGTCCCGCCGGAGAGCTTCAGGCCGTCGACCACGTAGTTGTCGAACGACCCGTACACCTCGTCCACGTGGCCGAAGGCGCTGTCGAGGTACTCGGCGCGGACCCGGGTCATCGGCTCGACGTCCTCCCAGGGCAGGCCGCTGTGCCGGGACAGCTGACGCATCCAGTGGTCGGTGTTGGCCTGGCGCTCGTTGCTGGTGAGGTAGTCCGCGGTGACGGCCCCGCGGTCCACACCGAGCAGGGTGAGCAGCAGCGCCGCGCCCCAGCCGGTGCGGTCCTTGCCCGCGCTGCAGTGGAAGACCAGGGCGGTCGGGCCCTTGGCGGCGCGTTCGACCAGGTCGCGGTAGCCGTCCAGGGCCTCGTCCTCGGTGACCAGATCACGGTAGACGCCGAACATGAAACGCTCGGCGGCGCCGTTCCCGAACGCCTTGCGGGCCCGCTCCCGGTCGGCGAGCAGGTCGACGAAGTTGGCCCCGGGCGCCTCGGCGTTCTGCACCCCGACCGCGGCGTACTCCGCGCCCTCGGGGACCAGGTCGGGGAGGCGGTCCCGCTCGTGGTGGGTGCGCAGGTCGATCAACTGGCGGATACCGAAGCCGTCGTAGGCGGCACGGTCCTGCTCGGAGATGCTGTGCAGGGCGTCGGACCGGTAGAGGAGGCCGTCGCGCACGGTGCGGCCTTCCCTCGTGCGGTGGCCGCCGAGGTCGCGGAAGTTGGGGGCACTGGGGAGGAGGAAGCCGTCATTCGTCACGACGGCGACGATACCCACCGCCCCGGTACCCCGTCACCACCCGGTCCGGCCTCCGGGTGAACACTCAGCCGGAGGCCTCCCGGATGGCCTCGATCTCGGCTCCCGCCTCCTTGACGTCCTTGGCGGTGTCGACCCCGCGCCAGAACCCCTCGATGCGGTAGGCGGACAGCTTCCCCTCCTTGGCCAGCTCGGGGAAGGTCGAGGACTCGTGGTCGCCCCGGGCCGGCAGGAGCGGGGTCAGGCCCGGCTCGAACAGGTAGACGCCCGCGTTGATCCACACCGGCAGCAGGGGGCTCTGCGTGAAGCCCTCGATCCGGTCGTCGCCGTCGACGTCGACGATGCCCCAGGTGGTGCGGAACTGGGACAGGGCCAGGGTGCCGAGGCCGCCCTTGGCCCGGTGGTGCTCGGTCAGCTCCTTCAGGGAGAACCAGGTGAGAACGTCGCCGTTGAGTGCGAAGTAGGGGGCTCGGGGGTCGCGCAGCCCGGTGGCGGCGTAGCGCAGGGCACCGCCGCGGCCCAGCGGTTCGTCCTCGACCAGCAGCGTGATCTCGGGGCCGCCCTGACGCGCTTCGAGGTGTTCGCGCAGGACCTCGGCCTTGTAACCGCAGGAGACGACGACCTGCTCGACTCCGTGCGAGGCCAGCCACTCCAGCTGGTAGTCGATGATGGGACGCCCGGCCACCTCCACCATCGCCTTGGGGCGGGTGTCGGTGTAGGGCCGCAACCGGGTGGCCTGTCCACCAGCGAGGATCAGCGCCTGCGTGACGGGGGACTCGTTGGATGAGGGTGAAGCGGTCATATACCGGACAGTAGCAGCACGGGAGGCGGGGGATCCTAGCTCTGCTGGGTGGCTTCGGCGTACGCCTTTCGCACGTCCTCGCTGGTGATGACGGTCAGATCGGTGGCGGTGGCCGCCTCCCCCACCTCCTGGGAGACCCTCAGGTCGCGATGGGAGCAGGCCCCCTCGTAGAGGGAGCGGGCGAAGCGGCCGTTGCCCAGTTCGTCGATCCACCCGGTCCCGCACACGTGGGTGAAGATGCTGTGCAGGTCCTGGCGCGCGGTGTCGTCGAAGGCGTCCCCGGTGCGGGCCGCCACCGTGTCCGCGATCTCGGACAGTTCGCCCGGGCTGTAGGAGGGGAACCGCACCCGCACGTTGAAGCGGGAGGACAGCCCGGCGTTCGAGGCCAGGAAGCGGTCCATCTCGTCGGTGTAGCCCGCCAGGACCACCACCAGCCTGTCCCGGTCGTCCTCGGCCCGTTTGAGCAGGGTCTGGATGGCTTCGGCACCGAACGCGTCGCCGCCGCTGTACCCCGGGTTGACCAGGGAGTAGGCCTCGTCGACGAACAGCACCCCGCCCAGGGCGCGGTCGATCAGCCGGTTGGTCTTGACGGCGGTCGCGCCGAGGTGCTCGCCTACCAGGTCGGCGCGCTGGGCCTCCACCACCTCGGCGCGGCCCAGCATGCCCAGGGCGGAGAAGACGCGCCCGAGCACGCGGGCGACCGTGGTCTTGCCGGTACCGGGCGGGCCCGTGAAGACGAAGTGGCGCATCGGCGGCTGGTGCGGCAGTCCCTGCTCCTCGCGCAGCCGGGCCACCCGCAGTTGGGCGACCAGGGAGCGCACCTGTTCCTTGACGGGTTCCAGACCGATCATGCCGTCGAGTTCGGCCATCGCCTCCTCCAGGCCCGGTGACTCCCCGAAACCGGGCAGGCGGGAGGTGAGTTCGGTGTAGGCGGTTTCGACGTCGGCGGCGCATACCGTGACGAGGTCGTCCGCACTGGGCCGGAGCGCCGGTTCGTCCCCGCCCGCCCCGGAGGTGACCACACGGACGTCGCGGGCCTGGGAGGCCTTCTCGACGACGGAGCGGGCGAAACGGCCGTTGCCGAGTTCGTCCACGGCCTCGCGCTGGACGGTCTGGTCGAACCTGCGCCGGAGGGTGCGCGCCGCGTCCGGGTCGAGGAAGTCCCCGCGCTGGGCGACGAGCGCCTCGGCGATCCGGAACAGCTCGGCGGAGGAGTAGCTGGGGAAGCTGATACGGGTGGCGAAACGGGAGGCCAGACCGGGGTTGGAGGCCAGGAAGGCGTCCATTTCCTTCTCGTATCCGGCCAGCACGATCACCAGCTGGCCGCGGTCGTCCTCGGCCCGTTTGAGCAGGGTCTGGACCGCCTCGTTACCGAACCGGTCCGCCTGGCCGTCGCCCTCGTTGACCAGCGAGTACGCCTCGTCGACGAACAGCACCCCGCCCAGGGCTCCGTCGATGAGCTCGTTGGTCTTGATGGCGGTGGCGCCCAGGTACTCGCCCACGAGGTCGGCGCGCTGGGCCTCCACCACCCGGGACGTGGGCAGGAGGCCGAAGGAGTGGAAGATCGTGGCGAGTGTGCGGGCGACACTGGTCTTGCCGGTGCCGGGCGGCCCGGAGAAGACCAGGTGGCGCAGGGGGCGTTCGACGGAGAGACCGGCGTCGGCGCGCAGCCGGGCGGCTTCGATGGAGGCGGCGATCCCGCGGACCTGCTGCTTGACCGGGTCGAGTCCGATCATGTTCTCCAGCTCGGCCAGGGCCTGGTCGACGGGGACGGGCTCCTCCTCGTCACCGGTTCCGTCCCCGGCCGACTCACCCCGGCGGGGCGCCTGGGAGGCACGGCCGCGCTGGGGGCGGGGCCCGCCCTCCTGACCGGGGCCGCCCTCCTGCCCGGGACGGGGTCCGGAGGCGCTGTTCCGCCTCTTCTCGTCGTTGTCCCGGCTCTCCCTGGCCACCTGGCCGGAGGCGGCCAGACGCCACAGCAGGCAGGCGCCGGCGGCGACGTAGAGGGCTGCGATCCCGGCCCCGGCCGGGACGGGCTCGACGACCATCCCGAGCAGGGCGACGGAGAACCCGGCGATGAGTCCCGCCGTCAGCGAGAGCAGGGCGGTGTGCCAGGCGGGGAACTCCCGGGCCCGGCTCGCCGCCAGCACCACGAGCGGGGGCAGGGGCAGGACCAGCAGGACGACCGGCTCCCCGAGCAGGGGGATCTGGAAGAGGGGGACGGCGATGAGCAGCCACACGACCGACACCAGCACGGTGAGGAGGGCGTCGAGCGAGCGCATCAGCGCCGAGAAGGCCGCCAGCAGCAGGAGGGTGCCGACCAGCACGGTGAGCACGGGAAGGCTCAGCACGAAGGCGACGACGGCGACCACCGTGAGCACGACCAGGGCGGCCACCAGACGCCTGCCGAGGGGGACCCCGCGGTAGACGGCGCGCAGGCGGTCCACCCCCGAGGCGCGTTCCGGCTGCGCGGCGGCGGTGGAACGCATCTCGCGCGTCATCCATGCACCTTCCTGCGTGGGGGTCACGTGGTCGGCCCGGGGCCGGAGGAGGTCGGACGGGGCCGGAGGGGACCGGAACCCGGGACGCGGCCGTGGACAAGGAACAGCCTTGCCCCAAGCGGGGCCGGATGTCCAGTGCGGGGCGGCGTGTCGCGGGCCGCCCCGGTTCACAGCAGCGGGATCTGGCCTCCGGGTGCGGGGCGGACCCTGCGCAGATGCCTCCATCGGGGCAGGTCGTCGAGGTAGGCCCAGCTCATCCGGTGCTGTGGGGTGGGCCCGGCCTCGGCCAGGGTGGCGCGGTGCGTCGGCGAGGGGTAGCCCGCGGCCCTCTCGAACCCGTAGCCGGGGTGCGCCTCGGCGAGCTCGGCCATGAGGGCGTCGCGGCGCACCTTGGCCAGGATCGCCGCCGCGGCCACACTCACACAGGTCAGGTCACCCTTGACCTGGGTGCGCACGTTCCAGGGGCGGCCGATGAAGTCGTGTCGGCCGTCGAGGATGACCGCCTCCGGACGGGGCTCCAGCGCGTCCAGGGCCCGACGGGCGGCCCGGTGCAGGGCCTCGGTCATACCGACTTCGTCGATCTCGGCCGCCTCGGACCAGCCGAAGGCGTGGTCGGCGACCCAGGGTTCGACCAGCACGGCGAGCTCGCGGCGCCGTTTGGGGGTCAGGCGCTTGGAGTCGGTGAGCCCGGCGGGCGGTGCGCCGCGGCCGGGGATCGCGGCGCAGACCAGGAGCGGCCCGGCCCAGGCCCCCCGGCCCACCTCGTCCACCCCGGCGACCACGCGTGCGCCCGCCGCCCGGAGTTCGTCCTCGACCTCGAAGGTCGGTGCGGGCTGCGGCCCGCTCACGCGGTCGGGGCCGTTCTTCGATGGGATCGTCTGTGAAGTCGTCGTCGGCACATCCCAACCCTAGGACTGTCCGGTGACCTCCCGGGCCCGCTCCGAGGGGTCGGCCCCGAGGACTCCGGAGCCGATCCGGCGGGTTTTGCGCGACTCACCGACAGTGACAAGCAGTCATGACCCATGACTTTCGGTAGTTTCCGCTTGTCGGAACCGCCGTGCCTGGCCGCCCGGGAGGAATGGACATGCAGCGCACCACGCCGAGGACACGGCCGCGCACCCCAACACGGCGCCCGCCGCGCCACCGGCCCGAACCGGGAGCGAGACCGCGCGTACCGCGCGGTCGCCTCTACGACGTCGTCTCCGCCGCCACCCGCGTGGGTGTGGGCTGGGTGTTCGCGGAGTACGGCCTGGCCCTGCGCGGCAGGGAGGACCTGGTGGCCGGGCATCTGACCGAGGCGGGCATGCCGGTCGCCGCACTCGCGGCACCCCTCGTACCGGCCCTGCTCGTCGCGCTCTCGGTCTCCTTCGCAGTGGGTCTGCTCACATGGCTGACCGGGCCGCTGCTGGCACTGGCCGCCGTGGCCGGCAGCCTCACCGCCGGAGCCCCGCACCTGACCCCGTTCGACTCCTGGGGGGCGACCGCGCTGGTCACAGCGGTCTGCGTACTCATGGCGGTGGGCGGCGGACGGTGGTCGTGGGACTACCTGATCGTCTCGCCCCGGCCCCGGACGCCCCGTCCCGTCCGCCACCGGACAACATCCGCGGAACAGGAGAAAGCCCCCGGTATTTCGCCCCGGCGCCCCGAACACGCCCCGCCACTGCTCTATCCTGTGGGGCAGGCCGCACCACGACGGCCGTATCGACTGTGACGCGGCCCGTTCGAGCCCCTCGGCTGCCCCGGGACCCGCGTCGCCACGACCAGGATTCGGTGGGGGGAACGCCATGTCCGCCTCAGCTTCCGGCCCGACCCCCGACGGGTCCGTGGCCAAGCTGATCGAGATCGCCGAGAAGCCGACGCTGGGCCAACGGCTGATCAGCTGGGCCTCGCGCCCGCCCGGTCGGCTCTACATCCCCGCCTGCTCGGTGATCGGTCTCGTCCTGCTCTTCGAGGACAGCGTGCCCGCCGGGCACCTGCCCACGTTCTTCGTCGGCCTGGGCGCCGGACTGCTCCTGGCGGGCATGGGCGCGCTGCGCCTGGGCATCGCGCTCGCCGTCGCCCGTCCGATGATCCGCCACTACTGGCTGCGCTGGATCAGCGCCCCGCTCATCGCCTTCGCCGCCCTGGGGCTGGCCGTCGCCGACGTGCCCCTCCAGCTTCGGGTGCAGGCCTCCGCCGAACAACTCCTCGAACTGCGCGAGGAGGTGGCCGACCCCACGACCATCCCGCGCAACGGGGAGTGGACCGGCCTGTACTCGCTGCGCAGCGTCTCGGAGACCGACGGGGTCACCCACTACGAGGTGGCGGACGCCGGGCTGTTCCAGCCCGCCGGGCTGGCGTACAGCTCCGAGGAGATCCCCGTGGGCGTCTTCGTCCCCGGTCAGGACTCCCGGATCTACGAGCACGTGTCCGGCGACTGGTACGTCTGGGTGGACCACTGACCGCCCCTCCGCCCCGGCCACGGACTCTTACCCGGCTCTTTGCCGGGGGCTGTCCCGCTCCAACGTGACTCTCACCCTCGACGTGTAGAGATGGTGGCGATCCCCCGGGAGACACCCCTCGAGGTTCTCCCCCAAGGCAGCGTCGCCCACCCGAGGAGAAGCCCCATGCGCGAGTTCGTGCTCACCCTCCACCTGCGCCTTCACGATTCGATCACCGCGCTGCGCCGCGCCCACGCCGTCGGTGACGACGACCTCGCCACCGCCCAGGCCGGGGAGGTCGAGGACCTGGTGGAGATCGCGGCCCGGCACGGGATCGACATCGCCGGTTACGCGGCCCTGTCCCCCACCGGCTGACCCCAGAGGTCGACCACCGGGCCCGGGCGACCGGGCGACCACCACCCGCGGCCTCGACCGCCCCCCACGCGCGCAGGGCCCCCGCGGTCCGCACCAGGCGGACTGCAGGGGCCCTCTCATCCGCGGCCCTGCGGCGACCGGCCGCGGTCAGCACCGGCAGCGGTCAGCGGCGCCTGCCCTGCCCGCCGCCGTAGCCCTCACCGCGCTCGAACTGCTGGCGCATCGCGGTGTCCTGCTGGCCCTGGTACTCCTCGGCCATCTGCTGCTGACGGGCGGCGGCCGCGGCCACCGACCCCTGAGCGTTCTCGAAGGCCTCCTGGGCCGCCGAAGCTCCCAGCGAACGGCCGGAGGAGCTGCCCCCGCCGTTCATGACCTGCGGCAGCAGCTGCGCGGTCAACAGAGTGGACAGCGCCGAACCGTCCCCGGAGCCGCCCTCGGTCTGCACCACGACCGGACGCGGCGCGTGCTCGGCCAGCACCGCGCCCACGTCCAGGCGGCGACGGGCCAGCTCGTACTCCAGCACCGCCCGGTTGTCGCGGTAGGCGGTGGCCAGGCGCCGCTGGGCCTTGGCCTCGTTCTCGGCCGCGACCAGGTCGGCCCGACCGCGCGTCTCGATCTCGTACCGCACCCGCTGGGCCTCGGTCTCCTGTTCCTCCAGCATCTGCGCGACGTCCTTGCGCGCCTTGTTCAGGGAGGCGTTGACCTCGACGATCTTGGCGTCGCGGGTCTTCTTGGAGCGCTCGATGTCCATCAGCAGGGTGTCGATGCGGCGCTTGCGCGTGAGCTCCCACTCCTGCTCGTAGGCGACCAGCTCCTTGGCGACCCGCTCCCGGGTGGCCAGGTGCTGCTGGTACTGGCTGGGCAGCTGCACGTCCGGGATGTTGCAGCCGGTGATGGTCACGCCGTACTTGTGCAGCTGGGCGTTGAGCAGGCTGCGCATGTCCTCCACGTTCGAGCCGCGCAGGTCGTAGGCGGACTCGGTGTTGACCATGCGGCTGCGCTGGCGGATGGCGTCCTGCACCGCGCTGGAGAGCACCAGGTCGAAGTTGCTCGCACCGATGACGGTGACGAACCGGTACGGCTCCTCGATCCGGAACTTCAGGAAGAACTCGATCGACTTCAGCGGCACGTTCTCACGTGTCGGGCAGGCCAGGACCGGCGCGGTGTAGGGGATCTCCGTGCGGGTGTCCACCACGAAGTCCACACGCGACCACGGGTGCCACAGGTAGTGGCGGCCCGGACCGATGCTCTTGGCGAAGGCCCCGTACTTGGTGAGGATGCCGGTGGTGCCCTCCTCGATCTCCACGATCGAACCGCGCCACCACCACAGGCCGGCGGCCAGCACGCTGAGCACACCGACCATCAGGGTCGGCACCGCCAGGACCCCGTAGGCCACGCCGGCCAGACTGCCGCCGAACGCGACGTTGAGCGACATCATCAGCGCGGAGGTGATCGCGAACAGGCCGAACCAGACCAGGACGGTCCAGCGCAGGCCGCGGTTGTCGCGCGGGATGACGACCGGCACGATCGCGCCCTGGTCGCCGCCGCGCAGCAGACCGGCGAGGTCGCTCCACGAGGCGAGGGACTCCTTGATGTTGGAGCCGCCGCCGGGGTTGAAGGACTCACTCATCTACTGACCTCCCGGGTTCTGGCCCTCGGAGCCGCCCTGCGACCACGGGGGCGGCGGTGCGTCGTCCGGGGCGGACGCCTGGGGCTGCTCGTCCTCCGGAGCGGCGTCGGAGATGCGCTCGTCGATGGAGTCGTCGCTCACCGACTGGCGGATCTCCTCCACCAGGTCCTCGCCCGGGTCCTCCGCGGAGGGGCGGCGACGCTCCTCGGCCTCGTCCTCGATGAGGGCGTTGATCTCCTGCTCGCGCTCCGAGATACGGGCTTTGATCTCACCCAGGCGCTCACGGATCGCGGACATGTCCTCGTCGGAGAACAGGGCGGCGTCGGTCTGGCCGATGATCTCCTGGGCGATGCGCAGGTAGTCGACGCTGGCACCGTCGCCCGAACCGATCCGCAGCACCTGGGGAAGGCTGTCGGCGACCGCCTCCAACTTGTCCAGGAGGTTCTCCCGGAAACGGTAGTTGAGGATCTCCGGGGCCTCGGCGGCGCTGACCGCGCGGATGTCCAGGGCCTGGGCCTGGAGGAGCGCGGCGTTGGCGTTGGCCTCGGACTCGGCCTCCACGAAGCGCTGGCGGGCGGTGGCGCGTGCCCGGTTGGTCTCGCGCTCCAGGGCGGTGTCCATCTGCGCCTGGTACTGGGCGATGTCGGCCTGGATCGCGGAGAGCGTCTCGTTGAGGGTGGCGAGTTCCTTGTTCAGGTCACCCTCGTTCTGTTCCTTGCGCAGCTGGAGCTCGTACTCGAAGGTGTAGGCGTCCTTGGCCACCCGCACCATCTCCGGCGCCGCCAGGTCCATCCGGTACTCCTGGCTGGAGGGCTCGGCGTGGGTGATGTTGGCACTGGTGAGGACGACGATGCCGCCGAACTGCCGGTTGAGCTGGTCGAGGAGGACCTGGGTGCTCTCGCCGACCATGTCGTAGATCGCCGAGGCCTCCTGCTCGTAGATGAGGCTTCGGGTGGTCTCGCTGATGGCGTTGTTGAGCTTCTCCTGGAAGCCCGGGACACCGCCCAGGGTGTAGACGAAGTCCGTGGCGTTCTCGATCTTGAACTGCACGAACAGGTCGACGGAGGCCTGGACGCCGCTCTTGGTGGGAGCGGAGCGGATCGGCGCGTTGAAGGGGTACTCGCGCGTGGTGTTGACGATGTAGGAAACGCGCTTCCAGGGGTTGAACAGGGTGACCCTGCCCGGTTGGAAGAGGTTCTCCATCTTGCCGAACCGGGTGACGATGGCCTGGCAGCCCTCGGGAACCATGACCATGCCCTGGCGCCACCACATGAAGGCGCTGACACCTGCGGTGATGACCCAGTAGTGGACGCCGAAGAACGGGTTCAGCAGCGGGTTCGCACCGGTGGCCAGAGCCGTGGCCGACACGACCGAGAACCCGACGACACCGATGACCACCAGGGCGATCGCCGGGAGCATGGTGACGAAGGTGCGGCCCCGGGGGATGACCATCGGGCAGATGACGTGGACGGGGCCGCCGCTGCCGCGCTCGTAGTAGCTGCTGTTGAGGGCCTCGCCCGCGTTGCTGAGCGAGGTGGTCTTCTGCTCGATGCGGGTGTCGACGGAGGCGCCCTGTTCGCGTGCCGCGACGAAGTCCCGCGGATCGAGACCGCCCTCCGAACTCTGACCGGATCGCTGGCCGGACCCCTGGTCGGTGGCCTGGCCCGCGGCCTGTTGGACTGCGTCGGACACGGCCTGGCGCGGATCGCCCCCCTGGGCTACCGCACCGGCCGCGCCGCGCACGGTCTGCGCGAACGACATAGGCATGCACTCCTTGCGACGGAAGATCGGAACTATGGGCTTCGACGTCGCGTACTGTGTGCCGGTTCCGGCCCGGAACAGGAACGACGCACGAAAAAGCAGTAGTGGTCTGCGTCTAGCCTGTCACGGACCCCGACCGAAACCCAGGGGCCGTTTCCCGAGCGTGACGCGGAGTCGGCCGCGCGGTGACCGCGGCCCCGGCCGGTTCCCGGCTCGGAACACGCGTGCCGGATGGCGCCCCGCCCGGGGCGGGGCTAACGTCGGACCCACCGAACCACACCGAACGGGGAGTTCCCGATGCCCGCAGTACCCGGTGCCGTCCTGACCACGGCCGGTCTGATCGGCGGCTACTCGGTGGCCCGCGCCACCGGGAACCGGCCCCTGGGCGGCGCGGTCCTGGCCGGGTTCGGCGCCGCGGCCTTCGAGACCGCGCGCCGCCGCTCCGGGCTGGGCGCGGCGGCCGCGCTGACCGGCGTGTACGTGGCCGCCTTCGGCCTGTCGCACCCGCTGGCCGGGAAGGTCGGTCCCTGGCCCGCCGTCCTCGGAGTGACCGCGGCGACAGCCGCCGTGGCCGTCGCCTCGCAGGACCGTTCGCGGAGCTGACGGCGGGGCGGGGCCGGCGGCGTGCCCGGCACGGCCCCGCCGGCCCGGGGCCGGTCTCAGCTGCCGTGGATGTAGGCCTCCAGCTGGGCGCGGTCGTCCTCCAGCACGCTCAGACGGCTCTTGACGAGGTCGCCGATGCTGACGATCCCCGCCAGCCGCCCGTCGGAGACCACGGGGACGTGCCGGAAACGGCGCGTCGTCATGTGTTCACTGACCTCCTCGACGGAGTCCTCCGCGGTACAGGTGACCACGTCGGAGGTCATGATGTCGGAGACGGGGGCGGTCAGGAGCTCCGGACCCCGGCGCTCCAGGTGACGGACGACGTCGCGTTCGGAGACGATACCGACGAGGGTTCCGTCCCCGGTGGCGACGACGATGGCGCCGATGTTGTGACGGGCGAGTTCGGTGAGCAGTCGCGCGACGGTCGCCTCCGGGGGGACGCTCACCACCTCCGGGCCCTTGGCTCGGAGGATCGCGGCTATCAGCATGGGACCACCTTCCGCTGGCTGGCGCCGGGTGCCGAAGGATTACCCGCTTCCCTCCCCCGCCAACCACAGGTGTGGACCACAGCGGTCTCCCCGGGGCGGCGCACCGCCCCGGGGACGCCTACTGGCGCAGTGCACTTATTCAGAGGGTGCGGTATTCCCCGAGCCGCCCGACCAGCCGCCCTCGATCCAGTACCGCTGAAGCCTGCCCACCGCCTCCTCCTTGCTCATCTCCGCGATCTCGGTCTCGTCAAGACCGAGTTTGGAGATCAGCAAGTGGACGAGATCTGCGGGCAAAGCCTCCGAAGGTGGCGCGGGCACGCCCCGATCGGGAACGACTCCGTCCCGGGCACATGCCCAGAACGTGGCTTCGTCGACCTCGAGCTGGTCCCGGAGGATATGCGCCCACATACTCTTGCCGTAGTCGGTCCGATCCGCGGGCCGAGATACCCGGGTCCTCAGGATCCGGCTGTCCGGCAGGCCCAGCTCGTACGTGATGTGATGGGTTCCCGTGCCTCCGCGGGCGTTTCGTACCGGCCGCCACCCTTCCGTCCTACAGAAACTGTCGTGATCCTCACGTGCAGGCCGCGGCCAGGTCACCGGGCCTCACCCACCAACCAGTCGCGCAACTGCTCATCATCACTGAGGCTGATCAGCTGGACGAGACCCCAGTTATCGCTGTGGTTGGGCGCGTCGAGCAGGTGGTCCTGCCAGTCCTCCGCGTACTCCCGGAGGGCGTCAACCATTTCAGTGAGGGCCTCGCCGAAGGAGACTCCGTCTGCGGCGACGGGCAGTCCCGGGATGAAGACGGACCACCCTCCGGCCTCAGGCACCACCTGCGCACAGGACGGCGTAGCCCTCGCGAGGTAGCGGCGCAGTCTCTCGACGTCCAGGACGGCGGTTCTGGCCGACTCACGGCGCACCGTGGCGACCCGGCCGCTCTCCGCCGCATCCAGAAGTGCCTTGAGGTGCGTGCGGGCTTCGGTGTAGCTGTCGTAGTGCACGGTTGTCATGGCAGTACCTCCATCTGGGCGCACTTCCAGACTGCCATGACCAGGCAAGTACGTCAAGTACGTCACGTACTTACCCTATCGGCAGAGGAGTCTGAGACGCCCAGGTCGAGACAGCATGGAGCCCACCCCCTGAGGAAGCGAGGACCTGCGGGGTGGCAGGCCCTCGCTCCACGATGCCCCCTTGGAAAGGTGCCCGGGATCAGCTGCAGCCGCTGGTGGCGCCGCAGCCCTCGCAGGCGTAGCAGCTGCCGGCGGGCCGCATCCTGGTGCCGCAGGTGATGCACAGCGGGGCGTCGGCCATGAAGCCCTCGGCCCGCGGCGCCTCGGCGGCGGGCTCGCTCCGCTCCCGGCGCGGGGTGTCCGGAGCCGGTCCGGCGGAGCCCGCGGACTGTGCGTACGACTCGACCTGGGCGGCGATCTGGGCCGGGTCCTCCCCGTTCAGCCTGGCCTCGCGCTCGGAGGCGGACAGCACCCCCAGGGCGGCCCGCTCCTCGTAGGGCAGGTGGTCCAGGGCCAGTCGGCGGAAGATGTAGTCGACCACGGACTGCGCCATCCGGATGTCCGGGTCGTCGGTCATCCCCGCCGGGTCGAAGCGCATGTTGGTGAACTTCTCCACGTAGGTCTCCAACGGCACCCCGTACTGGAGGGCGATGGAGATCGCGATGGAGAAGGCGTCCATGACCCCGGCCAGGGTCGAACCCTGCTTGCCGAGCTTCAGGAAGACCTCGCCGAGGCCGTCGTCCGGGTAGGACCCGGCGGTGATGTAGCCCTCGGCGCCGCCCACGGAGAACGAGGTGGTCTCGCTCGGGCGCTTCTTGGGCAGGCGGCGCCGGACCGGACGGGCCGCCTGGACGGCCGCGGGCGTCTCCTCGGCCGCGCTCTCGGTCCTGCCGGCGGACAGCGGCTGGCCGACCTTGCAGTTGTCGCGGTAGACGGCCAGGGCCTTGAGGCCCAGGCGCCAGCCCTCGTGGTAGATGTGCTCGAAGTCGGCGACCGTGGCCTCCTCGGGCACGTTCACCGTCTTGGAGATGGCCCCGGACAGGAAGGGCTGCACCGCGGCCATCATGCGCACGTGGCCCATGGGCTGGATGTAGCGGCGCCCCATCGCGCAGTCGAACACCTCGTAGTGTTCGGGCCGCAGGCTCGGTGCGTCCTCCACGTGCCCGTTCTCCGCGACGTACTCGACGATCGCCTCGATCTGCTCGTCCTGGTAGCCCAGGTTGCCCAGTGCCCGTGGGATGGCCCGGTTGACGATCTGCATGGATCCGCCACCGACCAGCTTCTTGTACTTGACCAGCGAGAAGTCCGGCTCGATCCCGGTGGTGTCGCAGTCGAGCATGAAGCCGATCGTCCCCGTGGGCGCGAGGAGGCTGGCCTGGGCGTTACGCCAGCCGTGGCGCTCACCGACCTTGAGGCACTCGGCCCACTCGACGGTGGCGGCGGCGTGGATCGGCTTCTCCAGGGCGCCGACGGTACGCAGGTCGTCGTTGGCCGCGGCGTGCTTGCGCATCACGCGCTTGTGGGCCTTCTCGTTGCGCCCGTACCCCTCGTAGGGGCCTACGACCCCGGCCAGTTCGGCGCTGCGGCGGTAGGCGGCACCGGTCATCAGCGAGGTGACAGCGGCGGCGACCGCGCGGCCCCCGTCGGAGTCGTAGGCGTGGCCGGTGGCCATGAGCAGGGCGCCCAGGTTCGCGTAGCCGATGCCCAGTTGGCGGTAGCCGCGGGTGGTCTCGCCGATGCTCTCGGTCGGGAAGTCGGCGAAGGTGATGGAGATGTCCATCGCCGTGATGACCATCTCGGTGAGCCTGGTGAAGTTCTCGACGTCGAAGGTGTCGTCCTCGCGCAGGAACTTCAGCAGGTTGATCGAGGCGAGGTTGCAGGAGGAGTCGTCCAGGGACAGATATTCACTACATGGGTTACTTGCGCTGATTCGTCCGGTTTCAGGGTTGGTGTGCCAGTCCTGGATGGCCCCGTCGTACTGGATGCCCGGGTCCGCGCACTCCCAGGCGGCCCTGGCCATGCGGTGGAAGAGGTCCTTGGCGTCGACGGTGGCGATGACCTCACCGGTGGTGCGGGAGGTCAGGCCGAACTCGGAGCCGGTCTCGACGGCGCGCATGAAGGCGTCGGAGACCCGGACGGAGTTGTTGGCGTTCTGGTACTGGACGCTGAACATGTCGTCACCGCCGAGGTCCACGTCGAAACCGGCGTCGCGCAGGGCACGGATCTTGTGCTCCTCGCGGGACTTGGTCTCGACGAAGTCCTCGATGTCGGGGTGGTCGACGTCCAGCACGACCATCTTGGCCGCCCTGCGGGTGGCGCCGCCGGACTTGATGGTCCCGGCCGAGGCGTCGGCCCCGCGCATGAAGGAGACGGGCCCGGAGGCGTTGCCGCCGGAGGAGAGCAGCTCCCTGGAGGAGCGGATACGGGACAGGTTCACACCCGCGCCGGAGCCGCCCTTGAAGATGAGCCCCTCCTCCTTGTACCAGTCGAGGATCGACTCCATGCTGTCGTCGACGGAGAGGATGAAACATGCGCTGACCTGGGCACTGGCCGAGGTTCCGACGTTGAACCAGACCGGTGAGTTGAAGCTGAAGAACTGGTGGGCCAGGGCGTACTTCAGTTCGTGGTCGAAGACCTCGGCGTCCTCCTCGGAGGCGAAGTAGCCGTGGGCGCGCCCGGTCTCGGTGTAGACGCCGACGACGCGGTCGATGAGCTGCTTGAGGCTCCACTCGCGCTCGGGGGTGCCGACGGCGCCGCGGAAGTACTTGCTGGCCACGATCTGGGTGGCGTTCACCGACCAGGAGGCGGGGAACTCGACACCGCGCTGCTCGAAGTTGACGGTGCCGTCACGCCAGTTGGTCATGACGACGTCGCGGCGTTCCCACTCGAGGGTGTCGTAGGGGTGCGTGTCCGCGGTCGTGAAGACCCGCTTCAGCTTCAGACCCTTGCGCGGGCCCTTGCCCTTGCGTCCCGTGGGACCACTCGTGGTTTCCGTCATGGCGGCGACTCTCCGAAGTGCTGTTCGTGCGCGGACCTGCGGTGGCCGCGCGGGTGTCCTTGCTGTCGCAGCGGCCCCGGACGGTTCGGTGAACGTCCGGTCCGTCAGGGGGTGGTGTCGACCGTGGGCCTGGACGCCTGCGGGGCGGCCTCGTCCTCGTCCTCGTCCTCGCGGTCCCTGCGCAGGCTCGCGATCTCGGCCTCGAAGTCGGCCAGGCTCTCGAAGCCCCGGTAGACGCTGGCGAAGTGCAGGTAGGCGACCTCGTCCAGGTCCCGCATCGGCCCGAGGATGGCCAGGCCGATCTCGTGGGCCGGCACCTCGGCCACCCCCCTGCCCCGGATCTCCTCCTCGACCTGCTGGCCGAGCTTGGCGAGGGCGTCCTCGGAGACGGGGCGGCCCTGGCAGGCCCGGCGCACCCCGGCGATGATCTTGGTGCGGCTGAAGGGTTCGGTGACCCCGGAACGCTTGGCCACCATCAGCAGGACGGTCTCCTGGGTGGTGAAGCGGCGTTCGCAGACGGGGCAGGACCGGCGGCGGCGGATGGCCGCACCGTCATCGGTGGACCTGCTGTCGATCACCCGGGTGTCCGGATGGCGACAGAACGGACAGTGCATCCCGGTTCACCTGGCTTCCCTCTACCCGACCAACAACCCTCAAGGTCTACTTAACCACAATTTCTGGACCACGGCCCCCTGAGCGACACCAGATGTTGTGGTCGAACCTAGAGGCCCGCCGGAAGGCCCGCAAGCTTGGCGACGGCGTGTCCGGCGAACGGTCCGCTTCCGGACGGCGGGGCGGCGCACGGGTTCCCGGCGCGGGCGGGGCGGGAGGGGGGCGCTGGACGCCGATCCCAAGGATAAGGGCGTCGGAGCAGGAGGTCCCCCGACGCCGCGCCCCGGCGCGGCACGGGCTCCCCCGGCACCGGCCCCACCTGGTGTCGGCGGTACGCGGCACCGCGGACACGAGACGAACCCCATACCCGGAACGGCCCGCCGGGACCGGTTCCGCGCACCTCTTCCCGCATTCGGGGGACAACGACGGGTGAACACGTGTACACACATAAGCGAAGGGCATCAGAAACGGGTCGCGAAAACACAATGGGATATCCACACGTCCTCGAACGCTTGTTTGATATCACCGTGTGCAACGACTAATGTTGACCCTGATTTCACGCCGGTTTCGCCGTCACGTGGACCACCAGGTCGGCGCGGTCGCGGGCCGGTACTGGCCAGACGATCAGGCCCTGACCGAACCGAACGCCGAGGAGGCCCGGCCGTGCCGGAGGAGAATCCCGGAGCCGTCGGCTCCGGACCCACCACCGTTCTTTCGCCTGTGGGTGACACGGGTGCAGCCACGCCCGAAGCCCCCAAACTCACAGCACGCCAGCAGAGCGTTCTGCACTGCATCCAGCGGTACGTCCGGGACCACGGTTACCCGCCGTCCATCCGGGAGATCGGCGACTCGGTCGGCCTGTCCAGCCCGTCCAGCGTGGCGCACCAGCTCAAGGTGCTCCAGCGCAAGGGCTACCTGTACCGCGACCAGAACCGGCCGCGCGCGGTGGAACTGCGCACGCCGGGACGTGACTCCGCGCAGGCCGTGCCGCCGGATGAGCTCACCGCCGGTCCCGCACGGGCCGCCTCGGTCCCGCTGGTCGGGCGGATCGCCGCCGGCGGCCCGATCCTGGCGGAGGAGGCGGTCGAGGACATCCTCGCCCTGCCCCGCCAGCTGGTCGGCGAGGGCCAGCTGTTCATGCTCACCGTGGTCGGCGACTCGATGATCGACGCCGCCATCACCGACGGCGACCTGGTGGTGATCCGCCAACAGCAGGACGCCGAGAACGGGGACATCGTCGCGGCGCTGCTGGACGACGAGGCGACCGTGAAGGTGCTGCACCGCGAGCCGGACGGGCACGTCTGGCTGATGCCGCGCAACGACGCCTACGAGCCCATCAAGGGCGACGAGGCCACCGTCCTCGGCAAGGTCGTCACGGTCATGCGCCGGGTCTGACCCCTCTCCGGCTCCCACCCACGTCGGGGGCGGCCAGCGGGCCGATACGCTGAGGGCGTGTCGACACCTGCTTCCGCCCCCGCGCTCTCCCGGCGCACCGGCCGCCCCCGCACCGCGCTGGCCGCGGTGCTGGTCACCGGTGCTCTGATCGCAACCGCCTGTTCCCCCGACGACGACGGGCCGACCCTGCCCGGCGCGGTCGGGCACGAGCGGGAGGTCTCCTTCCACGGGGGCGGGTTCACCGTGCCCGGCACCTTCACCGCTCCCGCCCACACCGGTGACGAGGCCGTCCCCGGGGTGCTCGTCATCTCCGGCAGCGGCCCCACCGACCGGGACGGCAACAGTCAGACCCGTCCCGAAGCCGACACCAACCTCAATCTCGCCCGGGTCCTGAGCGGAGCGGGCGCGGCCTCTCTGCGCTACGACAAGTTCGGCAGCGGGGACCCCGCCGACATGGACGAGGCCGAACTGGAGGCCCTGGAAGAGCCGGTGGACCCGTCGGTCTACGACCAGCAGATGGCGGCCGCCTACGAGGAACTGGTCGCCCAGCCCGAGGTGGACCCCGAGCGCACCGTCATCCTGGGGCACAGCGAGGGCGCCCTGTTCGCCCTGCGCGCCCACGAGGTCCTCGACGCCGAACCCGCCCTCGTACTGGCCGCACCGCCCGGCACCCGCATGCTCGACCTCATCGACCGGCAGCTGACCGAACAGGTCCGTACCGGTGAGGCCCGGGGGGCGGTGGGCACGGCGGGGGCCGTCCAGATGCTCTCCGACACCCGGGCGGCCCGGGCGGCGATCCGCGGTGGCCGGGAACTGCCTCCGGGGGACGCCACCGGTCTGTTCAGTCCGGAGAACGAGGACTACCTCGCCTGGATCGACTCCTTCGACCCGGTGGAGCTGGCCTCGGAGCTGCCGTCCCGGACCCCGGTGCTGGTTCTGTGGGGCGAGGAGGACGCCCAGGTGAACGGTGAGGAGGTGGACCGGCTCATGACCGGTCTGAGCGACGCCGAGCGGGTGGACCTGCCCGGGGTCGACCACGTGCTGCGCGAGTACGACGACTCGCCGGGGGCCGCGGCGCCCGACGCCGACCGGCCCTTCTCATCCGGGGTCGCCCCGGCGGTCGAGGAGTTCCTCGACGGTCTGTGAAGTCTCCCCCGCGTGAACGCGGGGGCTTCCAGCTCAGGGTTTCCCATGCGGGTCGCCCTTCCGCTTCGGTTGACGCTTCGCGGGCCGTTGTCGGCCTCCACGTCCTGCCACGCCTCTTCCTTGCGCGGGTTCTCGAAGCGCTGCCTGTCGGGCGGCGTGGTCGATGTTGTGGGCGGCGTTGGTGTCGGCGTTCCCGACCCATCCGCAGATGGGGTTCTGGCAGACGAAGGACGCTTGGCTCTTGCGGTTCCTCACATCCGAGAACCCGCACCGGTGGCACCTTTGGGAGGTGTGCGGGGCGGGGACGACAACCACACGGCCGCCGCGTTCGGTGGTCTTATAGACCAGTTGGGCGTGGAGCTGGTGCCATGCCTCGCCCTGAATGGACCGGTTCAATCCGGCCTTTTGGGCGACGTTGCGTCCGGGCTTGTCGACGGTGCCGCGCGCGGAGCGGGTCATCCCGGCGACGTTGAGGTCTTCCAACCCGATGAGGCTGTAGGCGTCGGCGATGGCGCGGGTGGTCTGATGCTGCCAGTGCGACCTGCGCCGCGCGAAGCGGGCTCGCAGGGAAGCGATTTTGTCATAGGTGGCCGTGAGCCGGTTACTGGTCCTCTCACCCGGCTTTCTGGCCCGGCGCTGGCGTGCGGCCTTTCGTTCCAGGCGACGGAGCCGTTCGGTTTCCTTGAGACGCTCCCACCGGGCGTGGGTGTGGTGGGTGCCGTCCGACAGGGCGAGGGCCACCGCGATACCTCGGTCGATACCGACGGTGGGGCCGGGGTGGGGCACGGGGTCGGGCTGGTCCCAGTGGGTGCGCAGCACGATGTGCCACCCGTTGGCCTCCCGCACCAGACGGGCGCCGGTCACGGTCCCGGGGATGGTCCGGTGGGCGCGGAATCGGACCGTTCCGACTTTGGGGATCTTGAGGGTGGACCAGCGGCGGGACAGAGCGGTGATGTTCAGGTCCCGGCCCTGAGGGACGTCCACGCCCATCTTTGCTCGGATGCGGGACTTGAACCGGGGGGTTTCGGCACGCCCCTCCCAGCGGTTCACCCAGGATCGGTGGTACTGCTTCAACACCTGTTGGGCGGCTTGAGCGGGCAGAGCGGAAAGGAAGTCGATGTCCTTGCGGGCCTGTTTGATCACCGCGTCGGCGTCCTTCAAGGACACCCGCCGGTTCTCCGAGGCCATGGTCCACCACTCATGCAACAGGTTCCACAGGGCGCGGGCGGCGTGTGCCTGTCCGTCCAGCACCTGGACCTGTTCAGGGGTCGGGTACAGGCGGTGCTTGATACCGCGCTGGATCTCCACACCCACCCCCTTGCCCAACTCTCTTGGGTAAAGCTTACCCTACGCTGTTGGGTATGGAGTACTTGACGACCAAGGAAGCCGCTGAACTGCTCGGAGTGTCTGAGCGGACGGTCTACTACTACGCTCGGGACTACGACGACTTCCCCGAGCCGGACCGATTCGGTCGCACCCTCATGTGGCAGGGCGATCCACTGGAGGAATGGCGCCACAGACACCCCCTCAAGGAGCAACGCGATTCACCCCCGGCCTGAAGGCCGGGGCACTCTCGCTGACCTCCGGTGGTCGACCGCTCCCCTGCGCCGGCGGACCGTCCCGGCGCGACCGGCCACGCCCGGTGGGAGACCGCCCCGGGGCGGGCGCGGTCATTCGGGTTCGGGCAGTTGGTCGACGACGGCGCGCGCGAGGCGTTCGGCCTCCTCCGCGGCGAGGTCGCCGTCGACCGAGTCAACGGCGTCGTAGTCGGTGGCGGCCGTGTAGCAGGACTCCAGGTACAGGTTGGAGACCCGCACGGCGACGCATCCGACCTCGAAGGCGCCCTCCTCGACCCAGGTGAGGGCCTCGTCGCCCAGGTCCTCGACCGGCTGGGGGTCGCTGCGCTCGGCGGTGGCGCGCATGGTCTCCGACGCGTTCTCCTCACCGCCCTCGACCGGGGCGGCGATCAGGACGAGGGTGGCGGCGGCCGGAACGGACTCCCCCGCCCCCTCGGGGGTGGCCCACCGGCACTGCCAGCCCGTACCGAAGGAGTCCTGGACGGTGCCGACGGTCTCCTCGATCTCGGTCTCGTAGCCGGGCACGAGTTCCGCCAGGGCCTCCGTCTCCCCGATCTCGCACTCGGGTGCCGCTTCGAAGTCGCCGCTCTCCACGCCGTTGTGCAGGAAGTACCAGCCGAGCCAGCCGGCGAGGCCCAGCACGGCCAGGACGAGGACGGCGAGGAGACCGATGGCCAGGCCCCGGCTCTGCGGCGGGGCGGCCCCGGGGTCCTCGGGGGCGGGGCCGCCGGGAAAGGCCGCGCTCACAGGGCCTCCCCGAGCAGCTCGGCGAAGGCCACGGTGGTCTCGCGTGCCTCCTCGAAGGGGACGGGGTCACCGCCGCCGACCCCGCTGTAGGAGACGCGGACGAGGAGGTTGTCGGTGCGGAAGGCGAGTTCGGCGGTTCCGGGGACCTGGCCGCGCCACACCTGGCCCTCGGTTCCGGACCCCAGGACGGCCTGTTCGCCGCGCGGGGGGACCACGGCCGCCTGCGCGCGGGAGGCCGACTCCTCACCGGTGACGACGGGTTCGGCGGAGGCGTCGGTGAAGCGGGCGGACAGGTTGACGCGCAGGACGCCCTGCCCCTCGTCGGTCTGCCCGGCCGAGGTCCACACGCACACCGTGCTCTCGCCGCCCGGCAGGGGACCGTTCCCGGACGACTCCAGGACGGCCTCGGGCAGGGCCCGGGCGATCGCTTCCTCGGGGACCACACCGCACCCGGGCGCCGCGGTGTGGGCGTCAGCGCCCCGTGGTTGGTCGGGGTCGTCCCCGGCGAACCAGAGTCCTCCTGCCACCGCGGCGGCGGAGACCGCCGCCGCGCCCGTACCGATGATCACAGCCCGCACCCAGGGTCGGAGTCCACCCGTCGCAGAGCCCACCCGGCCACCGCCTCCCAGTCAGTTGTCACGCCAACGGTAGGGGGCGGCGGCCGCGGTCGCGACCACCGCCCCGCGAGAGGTGTCAACCGACGACGATGTTCACCAGCTTGGGCGCCCGGACGACGACCTTGCGGACCGTCCTGTCCCCGATGAAGCTCTGGGCCTTCTCCGAGGCCAGGGCCAGGCGCTCCAGCTCGGCGGGGTCGATGTCGGGGGCCACGGACAGCTTGTCGCGGACCTTGCTCTGGACCTGGACCACGCAGGTCACGGACTCCTGGACCAGCAGCGCGGGGTCGGCCTCGGGCCAGTTCCCGACGGCGACGCTGCCGGTGCGGCCGAGCTTCTCCCAGCCCTCCTCCGCCACGTAGGGCGCGAACAGGGACAGGGCGACGGCCACGAACTCGGCGGCCTCGCGGACGGCCGGGTCGGCGGCGCCGGGACCGGAGTCGATGGCCTTGCGCACGGCCGAGACCAACTCCATGCAGCGGGCGATGGCGACGTTGAAGCGCTTGTCCTCGACCAGGGCGGTGATCTGCTCGATGCTGCGGTGGGTGACGCGGCGCAGTTCGGTGTCCCCGGCGGCCGGGTCGGCGCCGGGGGCGCTGGCCGCACCGGCCTCGTTCATCGCCCGGTAGGCGCGGTTGAGGAACTTCTGCGCGGCGACCACGGACACGTCCGCCCAGTCGACGTCCTCCTCGGGCGGGGAGGCGAACAGCATGGTCAGGCGGACCGCGTCGACTCCGTAGAGGTCGATCTCCCGGCCCAGGTCGACACCGTTGCCCAGGGACTTGGACATCGCCCGGCCCTCGTTGATGACCTGGCCCTGGTTGGTCAGGCGGCGGAAGGGCTCGGTGAAGTTGAGCATGCCCATGTCGTACAGGACCTTGGTGAAGAAGCGTGCGTACATCAGGTGCAGGGTCGCGTGCTCCTTTCCGCCGATGTAGTGGTCGACGGGGCCCCACTTGTTGACCTCTTCGGTGTCGAAGGGGGCGGTGTCCAGGTGGGCGGAGACGTAGCGCAGGAAGTACCAGGACGAGTCCACGAAGGTGTCCATGGTGTCGGTGTCGCGTTCGGCCGGCCCTCCGCAGGACGGGCAGTCGACGCGGACCCAGTCCTCGGCGGCGGCCAGCGGCGAGATGCCCTTGGGCGCCAGTTCGGCGCCCTTGAGGTCGGGCAGGGTGACCGGCAGCTGGTCGTCGGGGACGGGGACCTCGCCGCAGGAGGGGCAGTGGATGATCGGGATCGGGGTGCCCCAGTAGCGCTGGCGGGACAGCAGCCAGTCGCGCAGGCGGTAGTTGACCGTGGCCTCGCCGGTACCGCGCTCACGCAGGATCCCGATGATGCGTTCGATGGCCTCGGTCTTGGACAGGCCGTCCAGCGGGCCGGAGTCGCGCAGGGTTCCCTCGCCCGCGGTGGCGACGCCGGTCTCGGCGGGGTCGGGCTCGCCGGTCTCCACCACGACCCGGACCGGCAGGTCGAAGGCCAGGGCGAAGTCCAGGTCGCGCTGGTCGTGGGCGGGCACCGCCATGATGGCGCCGTGGCCGTATCCGGCCAGGACGTAGTCGGCGGCCCAGACGGGCATGCGCTCGCCGTTGACGGGGTTGACCGCGTACCGGCCCAGGAACACGCCGGTCTTGGGGCGCTCGGTGGTCTGGCGTTCGATGTCGGACAGCTTGGCGACGTCGGTGCGGTAGGCCTCGAAGGCCTCGCGCTGTTCGGGCGCGCACAGCTCGTCGGCCAGGTCGGCGTCGGCGGCCACCACGAAGAAGGTGGCCCCGTACAGGGTGTCGGGCCGGGTCGTGTAGACGGTGACCGGGCGGTCGCGGCCCTCGATCTCGAAGTGCACGTCTGCGCCGGTGGAGCGGCCGATCCAGTTGCGCTGCATGGCCAGGATCTCGTCCGGCCAGCGGCCGCCGTCCAGCTGGTCCATGTCGTCCAGCAGGCGCTGGGCGTAGTCGGTGATCTTGAAGTACCACTGGTTCAGGGCGCGGCGCTCGACGTCCGCGCCGCAGCGCTCACACCTGCCCTGCACGACCTGTTCGTTGGCCAGCACGGTCTGGTCCTGGGGGCACCAGTTGACCAGGCCGTCCTTGCGGTAGGCCAGGCCGCGCTCGAAGAAGCGGGTGAACAGCCACTGGTTCCACCTGTAGTACTCGGGGTCGCTGGTGTGCAGGCGGTGCGACCAGTCCAGGGCCAGGCCGTAGCGGCGCATCGAGGCGGCCTGCGTCTCGATGTTGGCGTAGGTCCACGCGTGCGGGTGCGCGTCGTTCTTGATGGCCGCGTTCTCGGCGGGCAGCCCGAAGGAGTCCCAGCCGACCGGGTGCAGGACGTTGTCACCGCGCTGGAAGCGGTAGCGGCCGATCACGTCGCCGATGGCGTAGGCCTCGGCGTGGCCCATGTGCAGGTCGCCGGAGGGGTAGGAGAACATGTCGACGATGTAGGAACGGGGCCGGTCGTCCGCCGGGTCCTCGTTGGCCTCGAACGGGAGTTCGGCGGCCCAGCGCGCCTGCCACTTGTCCTGGAGGGCGTGGGCGTCGTAGGTGTCGCCCGTCGTCTGGTCGCCGTCTACCGCTGTCATCGCTGAAATTTCCTTAGCCGGGTCCGGGTGTGTCGCCTTCAGGTTAGCGGCTGCGGCACCCGGTGGAGGACCGCTTTTCCACGGGCCGGGACCGGCGCCTGTCACGGAGGGTGACGGAAATGCCGGTGATTTCACGGGCCCCTCGCCTCTGCACACCGACCGCCTGGTTTGTTACTCTGCCGTAAAAGTGGCGCAGAACACGCGGCCCAGGTCACACCTGGTTCGTTTCGCCTGTCTGGATTCACTTGCCTGCGGGAGGCCCCCATGTTCAACCTGTCCGTGCTTCTCGAAGACGGCGCCCGATCCGCACCCGAGAAGGAGTGCCTGGTCTTCGGCGAGACCCGGCTCAACTACGCGATCACCGACATGATCGCCAACCAGGTCGCGAACCTGCTGGTCTCCAGGGGCATCCGGCCCGGCGACCGGGTCGCCCTGGCCAGCCCCAACCTGCCGTACTTCCCGTTCGTGTACTTCGGCGCGCTCAAGGCGGGCGCCGTGGTCGTTCCGCTGAACGTACTGCTGACCCCGCGCGAGATCGCCTACCACCTGGAGGACTCCGGCGCGAAGGCCGTCTTCGCCTTCACCGGCAGCCCCGAACTCCCGCTGGGGCAGCGCGCCTACGAGGCCTTCAACCAGGTGGACACCTGTGAGACCTTCGTGGACATGCCCGCCGCCGCGGGAGCCACCGAGTCCACGATCGAGGGCGCCCAGACCCTGTGGGCGGCCCTCGACGGCCAGCCGGGCACCTTCGAGACCGTGCAGTCGAGCGCCGACGACACCGCGGTCATCATCTACACCAGCGGTACGACCGGTAAGCCCAAGGGCGCCGAGCTGAGCCACAACAACCTGATGATGAACGCCGTCGTGGCCTCCAGCCTGGTCAACCCGCACCCGGACGGCCGCGACGTCGCCCTGACCGTCCTGCCGCTGTTCCACATCTTCGGCCAGACGGTGATGCTCAACGCCGCCCTGTACCGCCACGCCACCATGGTCCTCATGCCGCGCTTCGACGGTGACCAGGCCCTGGAACTCATGCAGAAGGAGGGCGTCACCGGCTTCGCGGGCGTGCCCACCATGTACTGGGGCCTGCTCAACGCCGCCCAGAACGCCGAGCCCGGCAAGTACGACCTGGAGAGCATCGCGAGCAACGTCGTCGACGCCGTCTCCGGCGGTTCGGCCCTGCCCGGCCAGCTCGCCGAGGACTTCACCAAGCTCTTCGGCGTGGGCATCAAGGAGGGCTACGGCCTGTCCGAGACCTCCCCCGTCGCCTCCTTCAACAATCCCGCCACCGGCGCCAAGACCGGCTCCATCGGCCGCCCGGTCTGGGGGGTCGAGATGAAGCTGATCGACCCGGAGTGGAACGAGGTCGTCAAGGAGGGCGACGGTGACCCCGTCGGTGAGATCGCGATCCGCGGCCACCTGATCATGAAGGGCTACCACAACCGCCCCGAGGTCAACGCCGAGGTCCTCAAGGACGGCTGGTTCCGCACCGGGGACATCGCCCGCCGCGACGAGGACGGCTTCTACTTCATCATCGACCGCTCCAAGGACATGATCATCCGCGGCGGCTTCAACGTCTACCCGCGTGAGGTCGAGGAGGTCCTGATGACCCACGAGGCGGTCAGCCTGGCCGCGGTGGTGGGCGTCCCCCACGACACCCACGGTGAGGAGATCAAGGCGTTCGTGATCCTCAAGGACGGCTCCGAGGCCACCGCCGAGGACATCAC
Organism: Nocardiopsis terrae; assembly: GCF_014651695.1. Lineage (GTDB taxonomy): Bacteria > Actinomycetota > Actinomycetes > Streptosporangiales > Streptosporangiaceae > Nocardiopsis > Nocardiopsis terrae. The sequence continues at coordinate 213,040 of NZ_BMXJ01000006.1, read as the reverse complement.
CTCGTTCGCCCGGGAGCGGCTGGCGGCGTACAAGTACCCGCGTGAGATCGAGTTCCGCACCGAGCTGCCGATGACCTCCACCGGCAAGATCCTCAAGCGCGAGCTGCGCGACTCCTAGGCCCCGGCCCGGGCGCGTCCCGGACCCGGACGGTCCCGGCCGCGCAGGAGGGGGCCGCCCGCGGGCGGCCCCCTCCGCCGTGCCGGCGGGGCTAACCCTTGACCGCGCCCTGGGAGAGCCCGGCCACCAGCCAGCGCTGGACGAGGACGAAGAACACCATCACGGGGATGGTGATGATCGTGGAGGCCGCCATCACGTGACCCCAGTCGTTGGCGTACTGGCCGAAGAACTGGCGCAGGCCCACCGCGACCGTGTAGTTCTCGCTCTGGGTCATGAAGGTCAGCGCCAGCACGAACTCGTTCCACGCCACGATGAACGAGAAGATCGCCGTGGCCACCAGGCCCGGGGCCACCAGCGGGAACAGCACCCTCCAGAACATCTGCGGCCAGGAGGCGCCGTCGATGTAGGCGGCCTCCTCCACCTCCCTGGGGACCGCCGCCACGAAGCCGCGCATCATCCAGATCGCCAACGGCAGGGACAGCGCCACGTAGACGATGCTCAGGCCCAGCACGGTGTTGAGCAGCTGGAGGTCGCGCACCTGGATGAACAGCGGGATGACCAGCGCCTCCAGGGGCACCATCTGCACGACGAGGATCATCACCAGCACCGCGGTGCGGAACCTGAAGCGGAAGCGCGCCACCGCCACGGCCGCCAGCATCGACAGCACGCACGCGAAGGCCACCGTGATCCCGGCGACCGTCAGCGAGTTGCGCAGGTACAGGCCGAAGTTGCCCTCGGTCATGACGTACACGAAGTTGTCGAGGGTGGGCGAGGTCGGCAGCAACGCCCCGCCACCGGAGGTCGTGCTGGACGAGAAAGCGCTGACCAGCATGAAGTAGACCGGGAAGAGGGTGAAGAGCAGGATCGCGCCGACCCCGGCGGCCCTGCCCAGGAGGCGGCCCGCCCGGAGCCTGCCGCCCCGGCGCCGGGATGCGCGAAGCTGTGTCCGCCACTCGGCCCCGGTCAGGCCGGGGGCCCTCTCAGCGGTGTGCGTGTCCAACGGACCTCCTCGTGGGCGAAGGGGCCGTACGGGGCTCCCCGGCGGCCGTCGGGGCCCGGTCCGGGAGAGCGGCGGCGGCCCCGCCGGAGCGGCGGGCGGCGGGGCGTGCCCCCACCGGGCATGCCCTAAAATCCTCCTCGATCGGACGGGCGCGGAACGGGAACGGGTGATGGAGAGCGTGAACGACCCTGCCGCGCCCTCCCCCACCGAGGTCATCACCGCCTGGATCCCGCACGACGCCCGGTTCCGCGACAGCGCGGTCCGGCACGCCCTGCGGGACGCCAGCGGCCGACGGCTCCACGTGTACGTCGACAGCCTGGTCAACCAGGACAACGATGACGGGAGGCCGCTGAGCGACTACGACCTGCGCACCATGGCCGCGGTCCGCGAGGACCTGGACCGTCGTTCGCTCACCTCGGTGGACTGGCGGGCGGTGCGGGAGAAGCTGGTCCCCGACCCGGGCTGAGCCCGATCCCCGGGGCTGGGGGAACGCCGGTGTGCTGACGGCCGGTGTGCTGCGGAGCTGGTGCGGCCGGGTCATCTCAGCTCGTCCTCCCGGAACATCGCGCGCAGGTACAGGACGGTCACTCCCAGGAGCAGCAGCGTGAGCATGGCCGCGATGGCCGAGCCCGTACCGAAGTCGTTCTGGCCGAAGGAGCGCACGTAGGCCCACACGCCCAGGTTGAGCATCTGGGACCCCCCGACGTCACCGCCGGGCATCAGGTAGATCTGCGCGAACACCTTGAAGTCCCAGATGGTCGACAGCACCGTCACGACCGCGAACACCGGGCGCAGTGTGGGAAAGGTGACGTGCCAGAAGCGCTTCCAGGCCCCCGCGCCGTCGATCCGCGCCGCCTCGTGCAGTTCCCCGGGCACGGTGAGCAGTCCGGCCAGGACCGTGACGGCCACGAACGGGAATCCGCTGTGCACGATGTTGAGCGTGACGATCGCGTAGAACCAGAACCGGTCGGCGAACCAGTTGTAGCCCGCGGGTTCGATCACGCCCAGGGCCTTGAGGCTCTGGGCCACGATCCCCTGGTCGACATCGAAGATCCAGATCCACACGTAGGTACCGCTGACCGCGGGCATCGCCCAGGCCACCATGATGCAGGAGACCACGACGACCCTGGTGACGGGTTTGAGGTTGGCCAGCAGCAGGGCGACGAGCGTCCCCAGGACCACCGTGGTGAGCACCGCGACCGCGGCGAACACGACGGTGTTGACCAGGACGACCCGCCACAGGTACGGGTCGGTCAGGAGCATGGCGTAGTTGTCGAGGCCGATGAAGTCCGACTCGCCGGAGACCAGGTTGCGGAGCTTGAAGTCCCGGAAGGACAGCCACCCGATCCGGAGGATGGGGAACAGCAGCAGGAGGCCGATGACCCCGAGCGGGGGGACGAGCAGCGCCCAGGGCAGGAGGGCGCGCCGCCTGCGCATGCCCAGGACCGGTGCCCGCCTCCCGCCTTCGGTCGGTCGGACCGGGGCGGTGAGGGGCAACTAACTGCCCTCGTTGAGGATGCGCTCGATGGCCTCCGCCGCGCTGTCGGTGGCCTCCTCGACGGTGGCGTTGCCGTTCAGGATGTCCTGGTGCATGCCGACGATGACGCCCTCGGCCTCGACCCGGGACCAGGCCGGGACGGCCGGGGTGCTGCGCCCGGCTTCCAGGAGCTGGGTGGCGAACGGCCGCACCAGCGGGTCCTCGGAGTCCGCGTACGCCTCGATCTCCGCGACACCCGCGGGGAAGAAACCGCTCTCCTGGCCCCAGCGCTCGAAGTACTCGCCGCTGGTGAGGAGGTCGACGTACTGCCAGCCGGCCTCCTCGTTGCCGGTGCCCTCGAACACCGACAGCAGGGACCCGCCGGCGAAGGAGTCGGTGTAGCCGCTCTCCTGGCCGGGCAGCACGAAGACGCCGAGCTTGTCCTCCAGGTCCGGGTTGGACTCGATGATGGCCTTGGGGTTGGAGCTGTTGGAGATCGCCATGATCGCCTGCTCGTCGGCGAGCGACTCCATGACGTCGATCTCGTTCCAGTTGACCGCGCCCGTGGTGGACAGACCGTCCTCCAGGGCCAGGCCGGTGAAGAACTCCACCCCGGCGCGCCCCTCCGCGGAGTTGACGGTGGAGGTCCAGGTTCCGTCGTCCTCCTGGACGGCGACCTCCCCGCCACCGCCCCAGATCCACGGCATGACCGAGTACTGGGCCGATCCGGGCACCGGGAAGGCGATCATGCCCTCCTCCGCCTCGGCGAGGTCGAGCGCGGTCCGGCGCAGCTCGTCCCAGTTCTGCGGCTCCTCCTGGCCGTGCTCGGCGAAGATGTCCCTGCGGTAGATGATGGAGCGGATGGAGGCGTACCAGGGCACGCCGTAGGCGGCGTCGTCGATGACGCCCATCTCGTACATCTCCTGCTGGAACCGGGAGGGGTCGTCGATGTAGCCGGACAGGTCGTGCAGGGCTCCGGCGTCGGCGAACTCCGGGGTGAAGGTGGTACCGAGCTCGATGACGTCCGGCGTGGTACCGCCCGCGATCGCCGTGGAGATCTTGTCCTGGGCGTCGGCCCACGGCACGAACTCGACGTCGACGTCGATACCGGCCTGTCCGGTGAAGGTGTCGTTGACCGCGTCGAAGAAGGCTGTGGCGTCCGGGTTGGTGCCCTCCATGATCCACACCTGGAGGCTGTCGGCGGACGTGTCACCGCCCCCGCCGCCGCATGCGGTCGCCGCAAGCGCCAGGGCCAGTGTGGCTGCGGGGAGGGGGACGTACTTGTGTGCTCGTCTGCGGGCCATCGGCTCGCCTCCCGTTCCTTTCGAGGGTCCCCTGAGGGTTGGTAGGAAACCTACGTAATGAACGGCGTCTTGTGAAGTAAACCACTGCGACTTGTGGCTGAGCCGTTAGGGCGTGTGCGGTGGAGGCCGTTCCTCAGCCGCTCAGGCCGGACACCTGGCGCAGGGTGGAGACGAGTTCGGCGCGCTTGTAGACGGCCAGCCCGATGGCGGCACAGAAGGCGGCGAGCATGTGCACGAACACCATCGGGTCGCCCTGGGCGAAGCGCTCCGCTGCCTCCTCCTCACCGACCGAGTGGGCCTCCCAGGCCGTGGAGACCGCGAACTCCAGCTCCGGCGGGAGCATCTCCGCGACGGTGCGGGCCACCGCTTCGCGGGAGTCGGCGGGCTTCCACACCACACCGGTCCCCTGGACCCGGCGGCCGAGGAAGGCCGCGATCACCCTGAGCTCGGAGTGCACGTCGTCGACGTCGTCCGCCGCCCGGGGGACCACCCGGTCCAGTTCCTCCCGGTTGTGGTCCGCGTAGGCGCTCACCAGAGCGATCGCGGTCTCCTTGACGTGGTCCGGCAGGTCGTTTCCGGGTGTCTGCTCGCCCTGGGGCGTGTTGTCGTCGGAGGACACGGGTGGGGTCCCTTCACGGTGCTGGGTGCGGACTCCCGGGCCCAGGGCCCGGGCGGTTCGTGCGGCGGTTCGGTGCGGGTGCTCGCGTCGTGGGACGCGTCGGCACCATGATGCCGTCTCGGGGCCGCCGTGTGGTGCAGGCCGGGGCGTGCGGGCGGGGGTGTCCGCGTCGCGCGAACACCCCCCCCGTGCGGTCGCCGTACCGGTTCGGGACGCGGCGGTCAGAAGTCCGGGCGCAGGGGCATGCGGGCGTCGGTACCGTCGAGCTTGGCCCCCAGGATCTGGTGGAGCTGCACGACGTCGCGCTCGAAGCCCAGGACGCACCCGGCCATGTAGAGCCGCCACACGCGCGCGGTGCCCTCGCCGACCTCGGCGACGGCCTCGTCCCAGTTGCGCTCCAGGTTGGCCCCCCAGTGGCGCAGCGTCAGGGCGTAGTGCTCGCGCAGGTTCTCCTGGTGGCGGATCTCGAACCCGGCGTCGTTCATCGCGGTCTGGATCTGCCCGGGTCCCTCCAACTCGCCGTCGGGGAACACGTACCGGTTGATGACGCCCTTGGTGTTCATGGGCTTCAGGTCGTTGCGGGGCCGGGTGATGCAGTGGTTGAGCAGCCGCCCTCCCGGCACCAGCTTGTCGTTGAGCGAGGCGAAGTAGGCGTCCAGGTTCCTCGCCCCGATGTGCTCGGTGAGTCCGATGGAGCTGATCCGGTCGAAGCTGCCGTCGGGCACGTCCCGGTAGTCCATGTACCGGATCTCGGCCAGGTCGGTCAGACCCTCCTGCGCGATCCGTTTGGCGCCCCACTCGGCCTGTTCCTTGGAGAGGGTCACCCCCACCGCCTTGACGCCGTACTCCCGGGCGGCGTGACGCACCATGCCGCCCCACCCGCAGCCCACGTCGAGCAACCGCATGCCCTCCGCCAGGCCCAGCTTGCGGGAGACCAGGTCGTACTTGCGGAACTGCGCGGACTCCAGGGCTCCGTCGAAGGCCTCCACCCGGTCCGGGGATCCGTCCTCCTCGTCGAAGACCGCACAGGTGTAGGTCATCGACGGCCCGAGGACCATCTCGTAGAACTCGTTGGACACGTCGTAGTGGTGGTGGATGACCTCGGCGTCCCGCTCCTTGGAGTGCCGCATCCCGCGGCCGAGCAGGGTGGCGGGCCGCATCTCCTGGGGCGGCGGTGCCACCCTGTTCACGAACTTGACCCAGCCGACCGAGCGGACGATCTCGAGGACGTCGCGGGCGGAGACGTTGACGCCCTCGGTGAAGACGAAGTCCGCCATCCGTCTGAGGGCGGTGTACATGTCGCCCTCCAGCTCCAGGTGGCCGGAGACGTAGGCGCGGGTCAGTCCGACGGCGTTGGGCGACTGGGCCAGGTAGTTGACGGCGACCGGGGTCCGCACGTTCAGCGTGACCTCGCTGTTGGGGTCCCCGGCGGTGCTGCCGTCGTAGGCGGTGAAACGGATCGGCGCGTCAGGGCCGACGACGCGCTCGAAGATCTCTGCAAGCCGCATGCTCTTGTTCCTTTCCCCTCTCGGATGCGGCCCGTGGCCATGGGTCGCCTCCCGGTGGTGGTGTCCGACTGCTCAGCGGTGGTGTCCGCCGGCCAGCGACGACTACTGGAGCCGGTGTCGACTGTTCAGCGGTTGCGTACGCACTTGGCGTACAGGTCCAGGAGCCGACCGTCAGGGTCGTACGCCTCCTTGAGGTGGTCGTAGGCGGTGCCGTTGTAGAGGTCCCAGAACTGGTCCTCGGTGTAGAAGGCGTCCGAGTACAGGGACTTGTGCCCGCCGAGCCGGGCGACCTCCTCCTCCACGCGGCGGTTGTGGTGGGCCCGGCGCTGGCCGGGTTTCATGTCGACCATTCCCCAGAACCCGAAGTTCACGTAGAGGCGGTCGTTCTCCAACGGGTACAGCGGCCAGACGTGTTCGTCCTCGGCCAGGCCCGGGCGGCGGGGTTCGCGCAGTCGCAGCGGGCACATCCACACCGGGGTCATGCCGACCTCCGCGTGGTAGAAGTCCAGGAACTCCGCGCCGCGCTCGATCCCCACCTCGACGTCCTGGATGAGCGGTTCCTGCGGGGGGCGTCCCCGGTAGTGGTTCAGGAGGCGGGAGAAGTCGGTGCGCCGATCCCAGGCGACCAGCCTGCGGTAGACGTCGGAGCGTTTGAGGGAGCGCGGCCACAGCGGTCGCACCAGCGGGTTCTGGGTACCGAAGGCGCGGGAGCACCAGAACCAGTCGGTGTCCCAGCGCCACAGGTAGTCCTGGGTGGTGAGGTAGTCGCCGGGCCCGACCGTCGCCCCGGACTCCGCGTATCGGGGGATGGAGCGGTAGTAGACGTCGTTCCCGGTGTAGTCACTGGTCCAGGGCGCGCAGTCGGTGAAGCGGGCCAGGGACAGGTAGAGCTCCCCGGGGCCGAAGGCGACCCCGTCCACGAAGTCGACGGGCTGCCCCTCGTGGGCCGCGTCGGCACAGATCCGGCCGAGGGCGTCCATCGCCTCGGCCGCGTCGTGGAACCTGAGGTGGCGCAGGTGCACGTAGGGGGAGACGGGTTCGAGTTCGATGCGCAGGCGGAGGCTGTAGCCGAGCGTCCCGTAGGAGTTGGGGAAACCGTGGAACAGGTCCCGGTGCTCGTTGTCCCGGGTGGCGGTGACGACCTCGCCCGAACCGGTGAGGATCTGCATCTCCTGCACCGACTCGTGCGGCAGTCCGTTGCGGAACGAGGAGGACTCGATGCCCAGACCGGTGACCGCCCCGCCCAGGGTGATGGTGCGCAGCTGCGGTACCACCATGGGCATGAGGCCGTGCGGAAGGGTCGCGGCGACGAGCTCCTCGTAGGTGGTCATGCCGCCGACGTCGGCCAGGCGCTCCACCGGATCGATGGAGATGACCCCGGAGAAGGCCGACACGTCCAGGGCGGGGGCCGAGGAGGGTTCGCGGAAACGGAAGAGGTTGGAGGTCGGCTTGGCCAACCGGACCGGGGATCCCTGCGGGAGCTCCCGGTACTCCCTGCGCAACCGTTGGACCGCCGCGATGTGCTCGGCGAGCCCTGACCCGGAGTTCACCTGCTGACCCGAAGTCGTACCGGGCTGTTTCGGAGTCATGTCGGATCCCCTGACTTTCTCACGAGCTACGACGCACAGCGCGGGTCGGCCGGGACCGGGACGGCGTTCCGCGGCAGGCCGATCCCCTCAGTTCTACCTATCGGTAACGGTCCTCGGCCACCCCATTTCGGTACGTGTCTTACCGCTGCGGGGCGCGCGGCGGAGCCGACGGCAAGAGCCGGAGGCCCTCACCTGCGGTGTTGTTATGGCCACGCCCTGATCCGCGTAGGATTCCGTTCCGTGCGCATAGCTCTCGTTGACTCCGGTATCGGCATGCTGTCCACCGCCGCCGCCCTGCACGCGGCCCGGCCCGACGCGGACCTGTTCCTGTCCATGGACCCGGACCACATGCCCTGGGGTCTCCATACCCCGGAACAGATCATCGACCGGGCCCTGGCCGGAGCCAGGGCCGCCCTGGACACCGCGGGCTCCCTGGACGCCGTGGTCGTGCCCTGCAACACGGCGTCGGTGCACGGCCTGAACGAGCTGCGCGCCGAGTTCGAGCCCGGGGTCCCGGTGATCGGCACGGTCCCCGCCATCAAGCCGGCGGCCGCCCCGGGAACCCCGATCGCGGTGTGGTCCACCGAGGCCACGACCTACAGCGCCTACCAGCGCCGTCTGGTGGAGACCTTCGCGCGGGACGTGCCGGTGGCCCCGGTGGCCTGCAAGGGCCTGGCCGAGGCGGTGGAGTCCGCCGACCCCGGCCTGATCGCCGACGCCGTGTCCTACGCCGCCGCGCTCACCCCCGCCGACGTCCGCGGGGTGGTGCTGGGCTGTACGCACTACGACCTGGTGGGCGAGGAGATCTCCGAGGCCCTGTCCGGTCGGGCCGAACTGTTCACCGCGGCCCGGGCGGTGGCCGCCCAGGCCCTGCGCAGGATCGGCGGGGACCGGGCGGCGGCCCGGAGAGCGGGGAGGGTGACCGTCCTGGCCAGCGGCCGCCCCGCGGCCCTGCCCGGGACGGCCCTGAGCTACCCGGCAGGGCGCTCGCTGGCGGCGGGCGCCGATCCACGCGGCTGAGAGCGACGGTCCGGCCTCGTCCGCGCGCCCTCAGCGACTCGTACTGAACTGCGCGGCCCCGACGCTCCGGACCCCGTCGCCCTCCGGGTGGAGGGCCCCGGCGGCGAGCGTGCTGACCAGGTTCCGCACCCCCGCGGTGTCGTTGTCGTGCAGCAGCGTCTCCAGCAGCGACAGGGCTGCGCGCTGGTCACCCGGCTGTGCCCGGACGTGGCGCCACTGGGGTTCCGTGGCGGCGTCGGACAGCATCAGGGTCCGGCCGACCTGGCCCAGGGCGCTCAGCAGCGCCGTGTCGTGCGGCTGCTCCGCGAGCGCCACGTTGACCTGTTCCGCCTGTTCCTCGGGGTTGACGTCCTCGGTCCGCTGCGCCCGGAGGAACTCCAGGATGTTCTGGGCCGGGGCCATCGGCTGGATCGGCTTCATGCTCCGCACCATCGACCGGACCTCCACGAGGTCACCGATGATCTCCTCGGCCCCGCCGAGTTCGCGGATGAGGCGTTCGGCCCGCTGCGCGGAGCACTCGGCAACCCAGCGCGCACCCCGGCCGCTGGCCAGGCGGGTGGCGGCCAGGGCGAGTTCCGCTCCGCGCCGCGGCGCGCCCACCCGCTCGAAGTAGCGGGACCAGGTCGTCACCCGCACGCCGAGCCGCCAGTCGTTGCGGACGCTGCCCTGGCACACCAGGTTCTCCACCGCCTCCACCCAGGCCGAGCGCAGCCTCGGGTAGGTCTCGGCCTCCTCCACCGTGGGCAGCAGCCCGATCGCCCTGTGGGCGTCGCACAGGCCGAGGCGGGCCAGCCAGGACAGGAGCCGGGCGCGCTCGAAGCGGATCACCCGGCGCAGCGCCGTGCGCCGCGGGTTGCCGGCGGCCCCGCCGGTGTCGCCGAGGCCGAGTTCGGCCTCCATCCGGTCCAGGGCGTCCAGGGCGTCGGTGTGCCTGTCCTGGTGGCGCAGGGCGCGGACCATGGAGAACACCCCGTCGGCGCCGAGGACCGCCGGACCGGTGGCGGTGTGTTCGTAACGGCGCAGCTCCGCCTCGGCGCGGTCGGCCCGGCCCTCGTCGATGAGCAGGTGCACCCGGGCCAGCGTGAACGCGGGCCAGGCCGGGGTGCTCTCCCAGCCGGACAGGCGCTGGGCGCTGAGCAGTTCACGGCGCTGTTCCGTGGTGCCCTGGGCGTCGACGTTGGCGTGGCAGCGAACGAGCGTCTCCAGTGCGGAGACCGGCAGCGGCCCGTGCGCGTGCGGAGCGGGCTCGTCCTCCGCGGCCGCCCGTGCCTGCTCCAGCGCCCTGCGGCCCTCGGCAAGCGCTCCCACGCGCACGGCGAGCGGCCAGTGCGCGAGGAAGAACAGTGTCGGCGGACCGAACACCCCCGGTACCGCGGCCTCGGTGCTCCCCGCCTCGGCGACCAGGCGCCTGGCGGTACGCATCGCCGATCTGGCCAGTGCCTCCACCTTGACCGCGTCGCCCGCCTCGCTGAGCTGAGGCAGGCTGGTGACGGCCTCGGCCAGTTCGTCCTGCCCCGCGGCACGTAGTTGGCGTCCTGCCTCCCCCGCCCATGTCCACATCGTCATACTCTCCCCCTGACTGAGTCACGCGTGAACAGAACGTAGCAGCGCGGTGACAGAGCTGTCCGGAAAACGCTCGAAACCTGTGCAGCCTGGGCGTTCGGAGCCCGGCTGTGGCCGGGCCCGGGCCGATACACTCGACGGTGCGCATGGACGACAGTCACGGACAGGCATTAAGGGGACATGAGCACCCATGGGATGGCGAGACCGCTTCGGGCTCCGTAAGGCCAACCGCAAGGGCAAGGCCCGCTTCGACCGCGTCTCCGAGGATTCGGACATCAAGGCGCTGATCGAGTTCGCCAAGAGCCGGGTGGGGGTGGAGTTCTTCGTCGAGCCCGAAACCTTCGCCACCCGGACCACCGCCGTGGCGGTCGCCACCGACGGCGAGTGGATCCGTCGGCGCTGCGGTTCCCCCGAGGTCATCCGCAAGGTCGCGAGCAAGCTCGCGGCGCCCGCCTACGACGTGCAGATCGTCGGCTACCCCCAGCGGATGCGCGACTGGACCGCCCGCAACAAGCGCGGTCTCAGCATGGACGAGTGACACCGACCCGGTTTCGCACCGCCCCGAACCCCGTTGGTACAACCCTTCCCGCACCCCGTCGGGACCCCCGCCGATGGGCCCGGAGGAGAACCTCCCGAGGTGAGCTCGGCCACGCCGACGCCCCCTCTGAGCACGTCCGAAACCCGCCGCTCGGTCATTTTGGGCATTGATGACGAGTCCTTGCCGCGACTTCCTCTCCGAACGGGTTCCCTAACGGCCCCCATCCGTCGCATACTCACCTGGGAGGGGGGACTCCGATGAAGCAGGATCTCACTGCCTTGTGCTGCGAATGCGGCATGGTTCGCGAGGTGAGCGACCACCAGAGCGTCGGCGAGGCGCAGTCCGCCTACGGGCTGGCCCGCTGCGTGGTCTGGCGCAAGTGCCGCACCTGCGGTTACCGCACCTACCACGCCTACCTGCGGACCGACGAGGAACGCGACGAGCTGGAGGACGCCCTCCGGCTCGACGGTGCGCTGGCCGCGGAAGCACTCGACGAGGAGGTGGAGCAGCTCCGGTTGTGCGGGGTCGAGGTCGGCCACGCCTCCGTCCCGGCGATCTGGGACGGTCAGTCCGTGGGGATGGTGACCCAACGGCTCACCGACCACGCCTACTCGATCGTGCTGGACCCCGAGTCCTCGGTGGTGTCCCGGCTCAAACTCATCGACATGATGTGGAACGAGCTGCTGGTCGGCGAACACGACGACCGCTGGCAGATCCAGGAACCGGAGGACGACTCCCCCGGCTACGCGGTCCGCCTCTTCGGTTACCGCACCAGGGGCTGAGCCGGCACGGGTGCGGAGCGGCACCCCGGAACAACAGGAGAACCGCACGGGTACGGGGCACGGGGCCGCGGCCCGGACGGAACGACGGCAGCGGCCGGACACCCCCACGGGTGGCCGGCCGCCGTCGTGCCGGAACCAGGACCGGCACCGCCGGGCCCCCGGGTCAGGCCGCGGTCTCGCCCCGGTCCGCCTCGGCCTTCTCGGCCAGGCGGCGCAGGGCGGAACGGGCGACCTCGGGGTCGGCGGTACCCCAGTACGGGGGCAGGGAGGCCCTGAGGAACCCGCCGTAACCAGCGGTGGCCAGGCGCGGGTCCAGGACCGCGATCACCCCGCGGTCGTCGGTGGAGCGCAGCAGGCGTCCGGTGCCCTGGGCGAGCAGTAGTGCGGCGTGGGTGGCCGAGACCGCCAGGAAGCCGTTGCCGCCGTGGGCGGAGACCGCGCGTTGGCGGGCCGAGGCCAACGGGTCGTCGGGGCGCGGGAACGGGATGCGGTCGACGATGACCAGTTGGAGCGAGGGCCCGGGCACGTCGACGCCCTGCCACAGGGACAGGGTGCCGAACAGGCAGGACCGTTCCTCCTCCGCGAAGCGGCGGACCAGTTGGCCGGTGGAGTCCTCGCCCTGGCACAGGATCGGCTGGTCCAGGCGTTCACGGAGTTCGTCGGCGGCCTGCTGAGCGGCCCGCATCGAGGAGAACAGGCCGAGGGCGCGGCCGTCGGAGGCCTCGATGAGCCCGGCGATCTCGGCGAGGTAATCCTCGGAGAGCCCGTCGCGGCCGGGCTTGGGCAGGTGCCGGGCGACGTAGAGGATGCCGCTGCGGCCGTGGTCGAAGGGGGACCCGACGTCCAGTCCGCGCCAGCGCGGTTCCCCTGCGGCGCGGTGCGGGCCGTCATCGTCGTCGTCCGCCGGGCCCTCTCCTCCGGCTTGCGCCGCGTCCCGTGCGCCGTCGGCGGCCGATGCGGGTTCGGAGGAGCTGTCCGACGCGGCGACCCGGTCCGCGGCTTCCTGGGCGGCTTCGCGGCCCAGCCCCCACTGCCGAGCGAGGGCGGTGAAGTCGCCGCCCAGGGTGAGGGTGGCCGAGGTGAGCACGACGGTGCGGTCACCGAAGAGCTTCTCCCGGAGCAGCCCGCCCACCCCGAGCGGGGCGACGTTGAGTGCCGGCGGCCTGGACATGCCCTTGGTGAGCCAGACGATCTCGGTGCGGTCGCGGAGCGGGGGCTCGTAGGACTCCAGGACCCGTTCGGCGGCCTCCCGGACCTCGCCGAGCGCGGCCAGGGCCAGGCGGCGTTCGGAGGCGGTGTCCGGGTCGAGTTCTCCCGGGGAGGGGCCGATGGCTGCGACGCAGGCGGCCGCGGCGTCCCTGGTCGCGGCCACCGCGCCCGCCAGGCCGTCGTCGATCTGGTCGAGGCGGCCCTCCGGCACCTCGGTGAACATCAGGGACAGACCGTCGGCGCACTCGCTGAGCCGTTCGCTGATACCCGGTTCGACCAGGCGTGCGGCGCGTTTGGCGGCGGCGGTGACGGCGCGCTCGGTGAGGGTTCCGGTGGCCACCGAGGTGGCCCGGTCGACGAGTTCGTGGGCCTCGTCGATCATGATCGTGTTGTGCTCGGGCAGGATGTGGTAGCCCTGCGACATGTCGATGGAGAGCATGGCGTGGTTGGTGACCACCACGTCCACGCCGGTGGTGGCCTCCCGGGCGAACTCGGCGAAGCACTCCTGGCCGAAGGAGCACACGCGGGCGCCCATGCACTCGTTCCCGCCCACGGAGACCTGGCGCCAGGCGAGGTCGCTGACGCCGGGGACGAGTTCGTCGCGGTCACCGGTGAGAGTGTCCTCGGCCCATTCGTGCACCCGCGCGACCTGGCGGCCGAGGGAGGAGAGTTGGCGGGCGTCGAAGAGTTCGGTGCCTTCCGCCTCCTCGTCCGAGGCGGTCTGCATGCGGTTGCGGCACAGGTAGTTGCGGCGCCCCTTGAGGACCGCGAACGTGGGTTCGCGGGGCAGCAGCGGGGCGAGCGCGGCGGCCAGACGCGGCAGGTCGCGGTCGATGAGCTGGTTCTGCAGTGCGATGGTGGCCGTGGAGACCACCACGGGGGTCCTGGTCGCCATCGCGTGTCTGATCGCGGGCACCAGGTACGCCAGGGACTTACCGGTGCCGGTACCGGCCTGGACCACCAGGTGTTCGCGTTGTTCGACCGCCGAGGAGACGGCGTCGGCCATGGTCTGCTGGCCCTCTCGGCTGCTGCCGCCCAGGGCCTTGACGGCCGCGCCGAGCAGGGTAGGAACGTCGGGGAGATCTGCCACGGGTCGACAGTACCGGGCCGCGACGACAGGTTCGGTGTCGTCCACAGGCGGTTCTCCGGTCCGAAAGGCGCGGTCCGGACCGGAGACGTCCGGGGTCAGCGCAGGGAGCGCAGGACCTCCTCGAGCTTGTCGAGGGACTGCGCGAGCCCCGACTCCATGCCGGAGGCGACCATGCCGTCCCGGTCCTCGACGGACTGGAAGAGGGCCACGACGCGGTACTCGGTGCGGCCCTCGGCCTCCTCCAGGGTGAGGGTCTCCAGCGAGACGTGGCCGGGGTAACCCTCGAACTCGAAGGTGCGCACCATCCGCTCCGGGGCCCGGACCTCGTGGTGGACCCCGTGGAAGGCGTACACCTCGCCGTCCCGGGTCCTCTCCGAGGTCCGCCACGGGGTTCCGGTGCGGACCTCGGTCGGGTCGACCTCGGTGGTGGTCTCGTCCAGCCCGAACCAGCGGGCCACGAGCTCGGGCTCGGTCAGCGCGCGCCAGACCGTCTCGCGCGGCGCGTCGAAGGTGCGGGTGATGAGGATGTCCTGGCGGCCGGGTTCGGCCACGACCTCGAGGTCACTCATGGTTCTTCTCTCCTTCGGTGCTGTTCTGGATCCTGTGCAGTTCCCGGTCGAGGCGGCCGAAGCGCTCCTCCCACCGGTCCCGGTAGCGGTCCACCCACTGGTCGACCTCCTCCAGGGGGGCGGCCTCCAGACGGCAGGGCCGCCACTGGGCGTCGCGCCCCCGGGTGATGAGCCCGGCCCGCTCCAGGACCTTCAGGTGCTTGGAGATCGCCTGGAGACTCATGTCGAACGGTTCCGCCAGGGCGTTGACGGTCGCCTCGCCCTCGGCCAGCCGGGCGAGGATCTCCCGGCGGGTCGGGTCCGCCAGTGCGGCGAACGTGAGGCTGAGCGGATCGTTCGCCATCAGTGCATTCAACCTTTCAGTTGATCAACCGTTAGGTTGATTATGCGCCCGTGGGACCTCCGGGTCAAGGGGTGCGCGCGAGGCTTTCCGCGGCGGTCAGGCCCGGCGTACGCCGCGGGGGTCGCTGACCGTGGCGTCGACCCCGGCGTCGGCGAGCTCGGTGAGTTCGGCCGCCAGCAGCGACCTGGCCGCGTCACTGAGCCCGGAGACGCGTTCGAGGGCGACGCTGACCGAGGTGACCCGTGCGTCGTCGATCGCCTCCGCCAGCCGGGACACCACCTGCTCGGCGGCGAGGAAGTCGATCTCGCCGCGCAGGCGGACGTCGAGCGTGCCCCCGGCCCGGGTCACGCTGTGCATCGGGGACGGCGGCTCCGCGGGGGTCCGGAGCATGTGCAGGTCGTAGTCGTCGGAGAGCCGTTCCAGTGCGGCCACCCCGCGCACGCTGTTGCCCGCCTCGTCCAGCGGCGGGCTGAACACCCCGAGCCCGAACGCCCCCGGCGCCGCGGCGAGGATGCCGCCGCTGACGCCGCTCTTGGCGGGGATCCCGACGCGCAGCCCCCACTCCCCCGCCCGGTCGTACATACCGCAGCTGGCCATGACCGACAGGGCGTGCCGGGCGGTCCGCTGGGACACGACCCGGCGCCCGGTCACCGGGTTGACCCCGCCGACCGACAGGGTGGCCGCCATGACGGCCAGGTCGCGCACGGTGACGCTGAGGGCGCACTGGCGGAAGTAGTCCTGGACGGCCTCCTCGACGGGCCCGACGAGGACCCCTCCGGCCAGACTCAGGTAGCCCAGGGCCCGGTTGCGGTGCCCGGTCTCCGCTTCCGAGCGGTACACGTCCTCGTCGACCGACAGTCGGCGCCCGGCGAAGTCGGAGAGCACGGAGCGGATGTGCTCGAACCGCCCTTCCGTCCCTCTGACCAGGGAGGTGGTCACGATGGCGCCCGCGTTGATCATCGGGTTCTCGGGGCGGCCGCGCTCGTCGAGGCTGATCGCGTTGAACGGTTCCCCGCTGGGCTCGGCACCGACGTGTCCGTGGACGGCGTCGAGCCCGAGTTCCTCCACCGCGACCGCGTAGACGAACGGTTTGGAGATCGACTGCAGCGTGAAGGCGTGCTCGGCGTCGCCTACGCAGTAGGAGCGGCCGTGGGCGCTGACCGCGGCGATGCCGAACGTGTCCGGGTCCGCGTGCGCGAGCTCGGGGATGTAGTCCGCCACCCGCCCGTCGCTCAGAGCGGCGACCTCCTCGCGGATCCCCTCCAGAGCCCGGCTGACGGGGCTGCCCTCGTCCGCCTCCTGGGCCTCGTCCACCGCGGGTCCGTCGGTCGGCTGTCCGTTCGCGGCGTGGTCCATCCGCCCAGTCTAGGAAGGGAGGGCCCGGCTCCGGCCCTGGCCACGCGGGGCTGCCGGACGGTCTTCAGGGCCGGGAGGCGGGGCTCGGGGACGGCGGCGCGGACCGCATCGGGTGGCGGCCCAGGAAGGAGGCGACGGCGGCCCCGACCGCAGCCGGGTGCGTGCAGGCCATCGCGTGGCCGGAGTCCGGGATCACGGCGTCCTCCGCCTCGGGGAACCAGCGGCGCACGACCTCGCGCACCCCGGCGAAGTAGGGCCCGCTTTCCGCCCCGCCGACGTGCAGGACGGGGCAGCGGACGCGGCGGGCGTCGTCGGCGCCGAAACGCCAGTCGAGCAGCGCGGGCAGATCGGTGCCGAAGAAGGTGCCCGCGTCCTGTTCCATCTGCCGGGAGGACCCCGGGCCCAGGGGGTCCGGCGAGCCCGGGTCCCATCCGAAGGAGCTGAGGAACTCCGGCAACACGGCGGAGGGCCCGCGCTCCTCGCTGGCCCGGATCAGCCGCTCGACGAGGACGCGGAACTGCGGGGCCCGGGAGGTGATCGTCGGCGGGGGCTCCAGCAGGACGAGGCTGTGCACGCGCCCGGGCGAGTCGACCGCCAGGCGCAGGGCGACCGCACCGGCGTAGGACCCGCCCAGGACGTGGGCCCGTTCGATTCCCAGGGACTCCATCAGGGCGGCGCAGTCCCGGGCGTCCCGCTCGATCGAGCCGGCCCCCTGCACCGGGGCGCTGCCCGCGTACCCGCGTCGGTGGTAGAGGACCTTGCGGTAGCCGTCGCGCAGCGCGTTGTCCTCGGCCAACGGCCTGAACTCGTCGGCGGAGAGTGCGGTCTGCACGAACACGAGGGGTTCTCCCGACCCCCAGTCAGCCGTTTCCAGTTCGGTTCCACCCGCGCGAACACGCCTGAAATCCGCCATGCGTGCCGTCCTCCCCACCGGGACCAGGGCATCCGACGCTAACAGCGCCCAGGAGGAAACCGCAGGTGGGACACGGTCGAACCCCGGCCTGAGGCGCCGTGGCGGGCCGGGAGCCCTCCGACGGGGCGGCGGAGGGCGCGAGCGTCGGCGAGCGCACACGGGGGCTCGGGGACGGCCCTCCGACAGAAACGACGAAACGACCCTGCCGGGCGGACGAAATCCGCCGAGCAGGGTCGTCCAGCAAGCAGGGTCGCCCTGGGTCCGTGGACCTTGGGGGACGTAACCACAACCCGCGAGGTGAGGTCTCGCGTTACAGGGAAGTGCCTCACCTGCCCCACCGATCGGCGCGACCGGGCCACAGGGGGTTACCTCGGGGGGTTCGGGGGGTCTCCCCCCAGGAAACACGAAGGACGACCCGGCGAGCGCGGTTACCCGCGAGCAGGGTCGTCCTGATTCCGTGGAGCTATGGGGATTCGAACCCCAGACCTCCTCCATGCCATGGAGGCGCGCTACCAACTGCGCCATAGCCCCGTGAAGCTGTGGCACCAGTCTAGCGGAGGTGAGGAGTGGGTTGTACGGGGTCGGAGGGTGTTTCAGCCCACTCCCGCCTGGAGGGGGTAGGCGTGGCCGAGGGCGAAGGAGGCGGCGACGAGCAGGAGCGTCACCGCGATGAGGAGCACGTCCCGGTGGTCTGCGCGCAGGTGGGCGAGGCGGATGCGGCGGCCGTCGGGGTGTTCGGCGGCGTAGGTGAACCCCTTGGTCTCCAGGGCCTCGACGGTGGTGCGGGTGCGTTTGGCGGTGTTGAGCATGAGCGGGTAGAAGGCCTGGACCAGGGTTGTGGCGGTGCGGACGACCACGCGCCAGCCGAGGAACCCCTTGGCGGCCAGGGGCGCGGAGCGCAGACGGTGGCCGTCGACGACGGTGTGGAACTCCTCCATCAGGACGGGCAGCATCCGGTAGCCGTAGCTCACGCCGAAACTGAGCATGGCGGGGGCGTGCATGCTGAGAAGGCCGTCGGAGAGCTTCTCGGGGTCCAGGGACACGAAGGCCGCCATGCTGGCGAGGCTGATGGTGGCGAGCTTGAGGGTGAGGACGACCAGGGCGAGGACGGTACTCATGTCGCCGCCGAAGAGCCAGGCGGCGAACAGGACGTAGAGGCTCTCCAGGACGAACCCGATGACGAACAGGCCGAGGACGAGCGGGCCGACCCGGCTGAGGAAGACTGCGGCGGCGCAGACGGTGAACAGCGCGGCCAGCACGGTGATGTTGTGGGTGAACCAGGGCACGACCGCGAAGATCAGGTACCAGCCGATCACGAACCGCGGATCGCGGGCGGCCAGCAGCCCGCCCCGGGTGGCGTAGGCGGTACGGAGCAGTTCGAGCTTGACCCACTCCACGGAGATTCCGTCTCGTTCCTTACGCACGAATCCTCCCGGTGGTCTGGTGCCGGTCGAGCATCTCCCCGACGGACAGGGGCGGCGGGTTCAGTCCCAGGCTCAGTCCGAGGCGGGTGATCTGGGGTGCGACAAGGCCGACGGAGGCCATCAGCGCCTGGTCGGCGAAGAGCGCGGCGGGTGTCGTGTCGGCGATGATCCTCCCGTGGTCGAGGACGAGGACGCGGTGGGCCCACTCGGCGACCAGGTGCATGTCGTGGGTGGCGACCACGGTGCAGCGGATGGTGTCGGCGAGGGCGTCGAGCATGGCGATGACGGCGTCGCGGCTGGCGGTGTCCAGGCTCGAGGTGGGTTCGTCGAGCAGGAGCAGCGCTGGGCGCATGGCCAGACCGATGGCGAGGGTGGCCCGGCGCTGCTGGCCTCCGGAGAGGAGTCGGCCGTCGCGGTCGGCGAGACCGGTGAGGTCGACCCGGTCCAGGACGTCGGCGACCAGGGCGTCGGTGTCGGAACGGCCCCTGCCCCGGGGGAACATGGCGACGTCCTCGCGCACGTTGTCCTTGAGGAACATCTGTTCGGGGCGCTGGTAGAGGTAGCAGACCCGGTCGGCCAGGGCCGCCGGCCGCACCGTCCGGGTGTCGGTGCCGCCCACCCGGACGGTGCCCTCACGGGGCACCTTGAGTCCGGTGAACAGGCGCATCAGCGTGGACTTGCCCGCGCCGTTGCCACCCACGAGGGCGACGCGCTCTCCGTCGCGCAGGGTCAGGTCCAACTCGTGCAGGACGACGGCGAGGCCGCCGCCGACCTCCCGGTAACCGTGCCGGACCCCGACCATCTCGGCGACCGGTTCCCCCGAGGGCCGACGGGGTCCGGGAGAGTCCGCCGTTCCGGGCGGGGCGGCGGGCGGCAGGGGCCCGGGGCCACCGCCGGGGTCGGAGAAGTGCTCGCGCAGGTGCCCGGCGGCCTCCTCGACGGTGAGCGGGACCGGTGCCCACGGCGCCAGGCTCCGGGTGGCCCGGACGACCTGGGGCGCGGGGATACCGTGCCGTTCGAGTTCGGCGACGCGTTCCATCGCCTCCCGGGCCGGCAGGTGCCACACGGGCGCCCCGTCGGCCATCAGCACGACGGAGCGGGCGTGGCGGGCGACGTACTCGGCGTGGTGCTCGATGACGACGACCGTGGTCCCGAGCCGGGCGTTGAGGTCGGCGAGGGCCTCGTAGATCCCGTCCGCGTGGGCGGGGTCGAGTTCGGCCACGGGTTCGTCCACGACCACCACGTCGGGGCGCAGGGCCATGATCGCGGCGAGGGCGACCAGGTGCTGCTGGCCGCCGGACAGCTGCCAGGTGAACCGGTCGGCGAGATGGGTGACGCCGAGCAGTTCCAGGGCCTCCTCGGTGCGTTCGCGGTGGTCGGCCAGGCCGAAGTTGACCGGGGCGAAGGAGACCTCGTCCCGGGCGGTGGGGCGCACCAGCTGGTTGCCGAAATCCTGGTAGACGTATCCGACCAGGTGGGACAGGGCGCCCACGGACAGGTCGCGGGTGTCGTGTCCCATCACCCGGACGGCCCCGTCGAAGGTCCCCGACCAGTAGTGCGGGACCAGCCCGTTGAAGGTCTTGCACAGGGTGGTCTTGCCGGAGCCGTTGCCGCCTACCACGGCGGTGAAGTCGCCGCGTTCGATCCGAAGGTCCACCCCGGTGAGCGAGTCGCGGTCGGCACCCGGGTAGCGGAAGGAGAGCCCCGACACCTCGATCGCCGGGGTGTTGTCGATACCGGTCATCGCCGCTCCCCCGTGTTCTGCGCGTCCGGGCCGTGCGACCCCTGCGCGGCCCGGGCCCGCCGCGAGGCGAGCACGAACCGGACGGCGACGGCCAGGGCGACGAGCACGATGAGCGCCGCCGACGCCCCGATCCACAGGAAGCGGTCGCCGTACTGCTCGATGAAGTCCGGCTCCCACACCCCGAAGTTGTCGAAGATCTCCGAGGTGAACGCGGCGATCATCGACACGAAGGAGAGGAAGAGGGCGAGCAGCATGAAGGCGGCGGTGCCGCGCTGGGCGAGCGGCATCGGGTGGCCGGGGTCGCGCGGCGCCAGGCCGAGGAGGGGCTCGATCTTGCCGTACAGGCGCGGGGCGAGGGCCATCGCGGGGAGGGCGCCGAAGAGGATTCCGCTGACCAGCAGGGCGACCACGAAGTCGATGCCCTCCAGCAGCAGGATGGACTGGGGCAGACCCGGAACGAACTCGGCGTCGTCCACGCCCACCGACACCTTGGCGATGTCGACGACGGCGGAGAGCATCTTGTCGACGATGACGACGACCGCGCCCGCCGCGAAGAGCTGGCGCGGACTGCGCGGGTCGCGGACCAGGCAGCCCGCGATGTACAGGCCCAGGAACATCTGGAGGTAGCCCTCCAGTTCACCGATGCCGGAGAAGTCGCCCATCAGCAGGTCGACGAAGACGACCTCGCCGAGCGGGGCGCCCAGGGCCGCGTAGAGCGGGTTGAACAGGGCGACCATGATGACCGGGACGAAGGCCAGGTAGGAGACCCCCACCTCGACCGGTCCGACCCGGACTTCGGGGATGACCTCGGTGACGATGTTCGCGAGGCCGAAGAGGGTCATCGACAGGACGAAGACCATGAGTTTCTGGGCGGAGCTGAGTTCGGGTGGGCCGGGGCGTCGGGGCGCGTCGGAGCGGGTGGGCGGGGTGGTGGGACGGGAGGACTCGGCCATGGGGGTGCCTTTCGCCGTAACGGGGGAGGGTGGGGTCGGTCGGGGAACGGTTGCGGGGAGCGGGCGGAGCCGGTGGGTCGGCCGGGTTCAGGTGCCGGAGGGCACGGGGGCTTCGGTCCACAGGCCGAGCAGTTCGCCCATCTCGTCGATGACGTGGGCGGGGCGCAGCTCGGCGGGGCCGTCCTGGGCGGAGCTGATCTGGTCGTCGGCGGCGGAACCGCCGCGGACGATCACCGGGACCCCGACCCCGGCGCGGCGGGCCGCGGCCGTGTCGCGCCAGGGTTTGTCACCGACGAACCAGCAGTCCGCGGCGGCTACGCCCAGGGCGGTGGTGGCGGCGCGGACCGTGGCGGGGTCGGGTTTGCGCAGCCCCAGTTCGTCGGAGTACACGTGCGCGCTGACCAGGTGCAGGATGCCGAAACGGTCGAGCTCCTCCCGGACGGCCCGTCCGCACACGGTGTTGGACACGATCCCGACGGGGATGCCGCGTTCGGCGCAGAACTCCAGAACCTCGCGCACCCCGGAGCGCATGACGGCGTGGCTCTTGGAGCGGGCGTACTCCAGGGTGAGTTCGGACGACTCGGCGAGCAGGAAGGAGCGGGCGCGGGAGGGCAGGTCGCGGCCGACCATGTCGGACCAGAACCGGCGCGGGGTGATCTCGGGGATCGGGCCGCCGGAGGGGTGGGCGGCCTTCCAGGAACGGTAGCGGTCGCGGCCGGCCAGGACGAGGGAGAGGACGGTGTCGGTGGTGGCCGCGTACCCGACGCGGTCCAGGCGGGCCGCCAGGCTCCGGGCGAAGTCGCGCTGGGCGTCGGGGGTGGCGGTGGAGTGCGCGATCACGCCGCCCTGGTCGAGGAGGAGCGCCCCGGGCACCCGTCGGGCGGCCGCGGGCCCCGGTTCTGCGGGGTCGCCGGAGAGCGGAGTGGCGGGCTCCACGGCCTCCGGTGCCTGCCGGGCGGCCTGCGCGGGCACGGCGCCCGGGGCGGCGGGGGCGTCGCCTCGGTGTGCGGGCTCGTCGGGGAGGCTGTGCAGCAGCGGGGTGACCAGGCCCTCGGGGGTGTCCAGGACCGCGTCGGCGTGCTCGCGTACGGGGTAGGGCGGGTGGTCGGTGTGGTGGTGGCGGGTGAGGACCACGGCGCCGGCACCGGCCCGGCGCCCGGCGACGACGTCCCGGTCCTGGGTGTCGCCCACGTACCAGCAGCGGGCGGGCACGGTGCCGAGCGCGCGGGCTGCGAGGGCGATCATCTCGGGGTGCGGCTTGCGAATACCGACCTCGTCGGAGTAGACCTGCACGCCGAACCGGTGCTCCAGCCCGGCCTCGTGGAGGATGCGGCGGTGGGAGCGCCCCGAGTGCGCGTTGGAGACGATGCCGACGCGCACGCCGAGGGTCTGCGCGGCGGCCAGGAGGTCGCGGACGCCGGGACGGACCTCGTGCTCGGAGATCAGCGGTGACATGTCGGCGAGGAGGTCCGCGGCGCTGCCGGCGAGGAGTTCCCGGGCGCGGTCGTCCAGGTCGGAGGCGAGGAAGTCCGTCCAGATGGTGCGGTGGTCGAGTTCGGCCGGGGCGCGGCGGCGGCCCGCGGCGTTCTTCCAGTCCTTCAGCGCGGCCAGGCCGGCGTCCAGGGAGCCGCGCAGCAGGGCCGGGTCGACGTGGTGGCCGGCGCGGGCCAGGAACTCGTGCAGGTGGCGGGCGGCGTCCGAGCGCCCCTCGGGTCGTTTGCGGGTCTGGAAGACGACGCCGCCGAAGTCCAGGAGGAGGGCGTCGGGGCGGTGCCGGAGCGGGTCCGTGTCCAAGGAGTGTCTCCTACCGGTGGGATCTGTGTTCACCAGTGACGTTAGAGACGGGCCCCGGACTCCGGGCGACCCCCGGGTGGACCTTCGGGAAACGCGTCTGGAACGTTCCAGATCCGGATGTGCCCCACTGCCCGGACCGGGCCAGAATGTACGTGTGACAAAAGGAGAGGAACGGCGCGCACCGCGCCCGACGATCGTGGACGTGGCGGCCGCCGCCGGGGTGTCCAAGTCCCTGGTGTCGTTGGCCCTGCGCGGCGAACACGGGGTGAGCGAGGCGACCAGCGCGCGGATCCTCGCCGCCGCCGAGCGGCTCGGCTACCGGTCCAACATGCTGGCGCGCGGGCTCGTGCAGGGCCGCACCATGCTGTTGGGGGTGCTCCTGACCGACCTGGCCAACCCGTACCACACCGAGGTCGTGTCGGGGGTGGAGGAATCGGCCGAGGAACGCGGGTTCACGGTGCTGCTGGCGCACGGGCGCCGGGACCGCTCCCGGCTGACCCGCCAGCTGGACGCCCTGCTCCAGTTGAACGTGGACGGGGTCGTGGTGGTCAGTTCCTGGCTGGAGCCGGAGGTACTGGCCGCCGCCGCGCGACGGGTTCCGGTGGTGATGGTGGGACGCCCGGAGGCCTTCGCACCGGGGGTGGACACCGTCGCCAACGACGACCGGGCCGGGGCCGAGGCGGCCGTGCGGCACCTGGCGGACCTGGGGCACGAACGGATCGCACACCTGGCGGGGACCGGGCGTCCGGCCTCGCGGGCCCGTGCGGCCGGGTACCGGGAGACCATGCGCGCCCTGGGCCTGGCCGGGCGGACGGCCGTGCACGGGGTCGGGGACCCCGTCCGGGGCCGGGACCGGGCCGCCGCCGCACTGCTCGGCGAGGGGCACACCGCGGTGTTCGCCGTCAACGACCTGGCCGCCCTGGCCGTGCTGGACCGGGCGCACGAGGCGGGACGGGCCGCCCCGGGAGGGGTTTCGGTGGTGGGCTACGACAACACGTCGCTGGCGGAGACCGTGCGGCCCCGGCTGACCAGCGTGGACCAGCCGCGCCTGGTGATGGGGCGGCTGGCCACCGGGCTGCTGCTGGAGCGGATGGGCGGGCGCACCGGGGAACGCCACGAGGTACTCACCCCGAGCCTGGTCGTCCGCGGCTCCACGGCCGCGCCGCCCCGCGGGACGACGGGTTGAGGAAGGGGCGCCTCGCGCGCCGGGTCCTCCGGACGCACCGGGCCTGTTCACCGCCCCTTAAACCGTGCTCCTCACAGGTTGGGGACGCCCGTTTCCGGGGTACCGGATGGTGGTTGACCATCCATCCCCCGTAACGAGAGGCCCTCCCCCGGATGCGTGTCCGTTTCCTGATCCCGACGGTCCTCACCGCCCTCCTGCTGGCGCTGGGCGCCCACCCCGTGTCCGCCGCCCCGCAGGGCACCCTGTCCCTGACCGACGGCGAGGAACTCACCTTCGCCTACTCCACACCCGACCCGCACCCCACCAACTGGGTCGGCCTGTACCGCGCCTCCGGGGGCGGCCCCGTGGACGAGGAGTACGTCGCCCCCTCCCTGGTCTGGGAGTACGCACCCGGGGCGGAGGGGACCGTGCGACTGTCCGCCGACTCCCTGGAGCCCGGCTCCTACACCGCCTTCTACCTGGCCCGGGACGGCTACGGGTGGCTGGCCGAGCCCATCGGGGTGGAACTGTTCTCGCAGGACCCGGTCTCCTTCCCGGTCCCGGAGGCCACCCTGCACAACGCCCGTCAGGGCCAGCCCTACGAGGCGAGACTGGGCGGCCTGGTCACGGGCGGCGGCCCGGGGACGGAGTTCGACAAGGTCGAGGGGGACGACTGGGTCCAGGTGTCCTCGGACGGCACCCTCTCGGGTACTCCGCGGTCCTCGGCCCAGCGTGAGACCCCGCCCGGGGTGTCCCGCCCCGACCACTCCTCGGCCCGGGTGACGGTCGAGGCCACCGGGGCCGACGGGTCCACCGCACGCCTGGACGTGACCGTCCCGGTACGCCGTTACGACCAGCCGCTCGTCGACGAGCTCGGCGTGATGAGCCTCAACACCTGGCACGGCGGCACCCAGGTCAACGGCCACCACGAGAAGCAGGTCCGGTTCCTGCTGGAGAGCGGGGCCGACGTCGTCGGCCTCCAGGAGACGCAGGGCGTGCACGCCGCCCGGCTGGCCGAGGCCCTGGGCTGGCACCACTGGCAGGGTTCCAACAGCCTCGGAGTGATCAGCCGTTACCCGATCGTGGAGGAGTACGGGCAGGTCAACGCCTCGGGCGGGGTGCGGATCGCGCTCGACGGCGAGGAGTCGCAGGTCAACCTGTGGAACGTGCACCTGGGCTACACCCCGTACGGGCCCTATGACTTCTGCTTCGACGGGATGGGGGTGGAGGAGGTCCTGGCACGGGAGGCCCAGTCGGGCCGTACCCCCCAGATCACCGACGCCCTCGACGCGATGTCCGACCAGCTGGACGCGGCCGGGGAGGTCCCGGTCCTGCTCCTGGGCGACTTCAACGCCCCCTCGCACCTGGACTGGACCGAGGAGACGCGGGAGAGGAACTGCGGGTACGCCGACGTGCCCTGGCCGACCTCGGTGCTGCCGACCGAGGCCGGGCTGACGGACTCCTACCGGGTGGCCCACCCCGACCCGGTGACCGCCCCGGGCACCACCTGGTCGCCCCTGTACCCGTTCCACGGGGGTTCGACCGGCCGTGAGGAGCCGCAGGACCGGATCGACTTCGTCTACCACGCGGGCGACCTCGGGGTCCTGGACTCGCAGGACCTGGTCGTCGGGGACCCGGCCCCGGCCCCGGGACACGAGGACAACGAGTGGACCACCGACCACGCGGCGGTGCTGACCTCCTACTCGCTCCCGTCCTGAGCCGTCGGCCCCCTCCGGGACCCGGAGGGGGCCGCAGCCCTCTCGTATCCTGGGCCTCCCGTACGGAGGGAGGCTGCCGTGAGCGCGTCCGAGGAGAACCCGCCGAACCCGCACGTCGCCGCCCTGTCGCGTTGGGAGGAGCACGGCGCGCCGTGGCGGGTGGTGGCGCGCACGGACACCGCGGTGACGGTGTCGATGCTCACCTGTGACGGCGGCACCGAGGTGGACCGGTTGACCTCCGACGACCCGGAACTGCTGGCCTTCGTCGACGGGCGGCCCGGCCCCGACCCGGAACGGTCGGACTGAGGGGCCCGGATAACGCCACGGCCCGTGATCCGGGACGGATCGGGGATTGCCGCGGTCGGCCCGACCGGCCTAGGGTCGTCGCATGCGGACAGCAGATGACGCGGAGTTCCCCCTGTGACGGCGCTGTTGTGGGCGGGCGCGGCCGGGGCCCTGCTGTTCAACGCCGTCTTCCTGGCGGACGGCCTCACCCGGCCCGGCTACGACCCGGTGCGGCAACCGGTCAGTGCCCTGGCGCTCGGCTCCCGCGGGTGGTTGCAGACCACGAACTTCATCGTGTGCGGGCTGCTGGTCACGGCGGGCGCGGGCGCCGTCCCCGCCGTGTTCGACAGCCTGTTGCTCGCCGGCGCGGTCGGGGCTCTCGGCCTCGCGCTGGTGGCGTCCGGGGGGTTCGCCATGGACCCGATGCGGGGCTACCCGCCCGGCACCCCGGACCGAGCCCCGGAGGAGCTGTCCCGTTCCCACCGGATCCACGACGCGGCCGGGGCGGTCGTCTTCACCCTGCTGCCCGGGACGGCGCTGGTCGCCGCGTTCGTACTGGCGGATCCGGCCTGGAAGTGGGCTTCGGGGATCGTCTGCGCGGCGGCCGCCGTGGGCGCCGGTGTCTTCGGGCAGGCCTGGGAGAACGACTCCCGGTACGCCGGTCTGGTGCAGCGCGCGACGATCCTTCTCGGCCTGGTCTGGCTCGGGGTGCTGTTCACGCACGGCGCCGTCCGGTGACGAACCGGACCGGTGAACGCGCCAGCAGGTGCGCACCAGGGCGGGGAGCGCCCCCTGGACAGCAGTCGGGCCCGCACGGAAGGTCGCGGAGCGACTGACCGTACGGGCCTGCTTGTGGCCCCTGGGCAAGCCGACTACAACCCACGAGGCGCAGCCTCGCGTCGTGAGAGAGGGCCTCACTCACCCCACCGATCTGCGCGACCTCAGCCGCAGGGGGCACCTCGGGGGTCTCCCCCGGGCAAAACGACGAACGACCCTGCCGAGCGGAGAAATCCGTCGTGCAGGGTCGTCCTGAGTCCGTGGAGCTATGGGGATTCGAACCCCAGACCTCCTCCATGCCATGGAGGCGCGCTACCAACTGCGCCATAGCCCCTGGTGGGCCGGGCGGTTTCCCCGCTCGGCACGTGAATACTCTACAGGAAGTCAAGGCTGGGTCGAACCAGGGTGAAACCACGGGTGGCCCCCGGATGGCACCGAGGGGCTTACTGCGCGCCCCGGGAGCGTGGAACCGAGGCCGGCCGGGGCCGAATATCCTGGGTTGGTGCCCGAAACCAAGCTTGAAATCCAGATGCTCCACGACCGCCTGTTGGTGAAGGCGGTCCCGGACAAGAGTGAACGGCGCAGCAGCGCGGGTCTGGTCATCCCGGACACGGTGAAGTTGGCGACCCGGCTGGCGTGGGGTGAGGTCTGCGGCGCCGGGACCGGTGCCCGGCACGTGAAGACCGGTGACCGCGTGCTCTTCGACCCCGAGGAGCAGGGCGAGGTCGAGTTGAACGGCGAGCGGTACGTGATCCTGCGGGAGCGGGACGTGCACGCGATCGCGAACGAGGCGCCGGAGCGGGGCACGGGCCTGTACCTGTGAGGCCGGCCCCCTCCGGGGGTCCGGCACAGGCCCGGGCCGGAGCCCGGGCCGTTTCCGGGCCCCGGCGGCCCGAGGGATCGCCGTTCATCCCCTCCTGTCCCTGGCCAGGGCCTTGACCAGGGACATCAGGCACATGTTGTGGGCCTCGAAGGCGGGGACCCTGGCGACGTTCACGTAGAGCCACCCCGCGTAGAGCGAGGACCACAGGAGTTGCTGGGCCCAGAGCGGGGTGACCCTGGGGTCGATGGTGCCGTCCTCGTGTCCGCGTTCGACGAGTTCGTAGAGGGCGAGGTCACTGGGCCCGCACGCCTCCTCGTCGTACTCCTGCACCTGCTCCTCGCCGCCGAGGGCGATCATGGCGACCCTGCGCAGCTCGAAGTACTCGGACACCAGGCGGGAGAAGGCGTCGATGGCGGGACCCTCGGTGGTGCGGGCCCGTTCGGTGGCCTCCTGGGCCAGTTCGTCGGAGTACTCACCCAGCGCCGTGATGAGGTCGGCGCGTTCGGGGAAGTAGCGCTGCAGCGTGCTGCGGGCCACCCCGGCGTGTGCGGCCACCTGGGACAGCGGTGCCGCCCTGTTCTCACCGAGCACGTCCACCGCCGCGTCGAGGATCACTCGGCGGGTCCGTGCGCGGGTCCTCGTCTCTTCCTCCGAGGAGGCACTCTTCACCATGTCCTCATCCTAGAGGCGTAGGTACTTCATTGACAATAATCGGTCACATGTGACCTAATTTAGAGCATGGATGATCATTCAAAGGTAGACAACGCTTCGATCGTGCCCCCGGGAGAAACCGGAGCGAGTACACCGGAGCCGCGCTTCGCCCAACTGAAGGTGCTCTGGTCCTTCGTCCGCCCGCACTGGCGCAAACTCCTGCTGGGCCTGGTCCTCGCCCTGTTCGGCTCCGCCCTGGAACTGGCCAACCCGATGGTGGTCAAGCTCGTACTGGACACCATCTCCGAGGCGGGCAGCCTCGCCATGCCGATCGCGGTCCTGCTCTGCCTCTTCGGCGTGGGCACGGTGACCGGCCTGTGGCACTGGATCGTGCTCGGCACCGTCGCGGAGAAGGTCGTCCTGGACGCACGCACCTCACTCGTGCGCCGCTACTTCCGAGCGGCCCTGATCCCGCTCTCCAGACGACCCTCGGGTGAGCTCGTCACCAGGGCCACCTCCGACACCGTGCTACTGCGCGAGGCGGCTTCCAGCAGCGTCATCAGCCTGATCAACGGCGGTGTCCTCCTGGTCGGAACACTGGTCATGATGGGGGTCCTGGACCTGGTCCTGCTGGGTGTGACCGCTAGTGCGGTGACCGTCGTCACGGTCCTCTTCCTCACCCTGATGCCCGCCATCGCCAGGACCCAGGAGAAGGCGCAGAACTCCCTCGGACTCATGGGCGGAGTCCTCGACGGGTCCCTGCGCGCGATCCGCACGGTCAAGGTCAGCCGGGCCGAGGAGCGCCTGGGTTCGCAGATCCTCACACACGCGCGGGAGTCGGCCCGGCACGGCGTCCGCTCGGTCCGCCGCGAGGCCGTGGCCTGGACGGTCGCCTTCGGCGGCATCCAACTGGCGATCATCGCCATCCTCGGCGTGGGCGCGGTCCGGGTCTCCTCCGGCGAGATCCCGGTCTCCACCCTGGTCGCGTTCCTGCTGTACGCGTTCACCCTGATGACCCCGGTCATGGAGCTCTCCCGGAGCGTGACCACCCTCCAGTCGGGTATCGCCGCCGCCAGGCGCATCCGCGAGGTGGAGGCGATCCCCCTCGAACCCACGGCCCAGGACCCGGACAGCGCCCCGGCGCCCGTCCCGGACACCGTCGGCGCTTCCGCAGGAGGACACGGCACCGGGGAGGGGAGCCCGCTGCTGGAACTGCACGGGGTCACCGCCCGGTACGCGCCGGGCGCCGCCGCGGCCCTGGACAACGTGGACCTGACCGTTCCCAGACGCGGCCACACCGCGATCGTGGGCCCCTCCGGCGCGGGCAAGACCACCGTGCTCTCCCTGCTCCTGCGTTTCCTGGAGCCCGAGCACGGCCGGATCACCCTCGACGGGACGCCCTACCGGGAGCTGTCCCCGCAGCAGGTGCGGGCGCACTTCTGCTACGTCGAGCAGGACACCCCGGTGGTGCCCGGGACCGTCCGCGAGAACCTGCTGTTCACCCGGCCCGGGGCCGGGGAGGAGGAGGTCCGGCGGGTGCTGGAGGAGGTACTCCTGACCGAGAAGGTGGACTCCTTGGCGGAGGGGCTGGACACACCCCTGGACGCCACCTCGTTCTCCGGCGGCCAGCGTCAGCGCATCGCCCTGGCACGCGCCCTGCTCGGCTCCCCGGACGTACTGCTGCTCGACGAGGCCACCTCGCAGGTGGACGCGATCACCGAGGCCGCCATCACCCGGAGCGTGCGCCGACAGGCCGAGCGGGCCGCCGTGGTGACCGTCGCGCACCGCCTGTCCACGATCATCCACGCGGACCGCATCCTGCTGATGGAGGACGGCGGGATCCGCGCCCGGGGCACCCACGAGGAGCTCCTGGAGCAGGACGCCCTGTACCGGAACCTCGTCGCGGCGCTGCACATCTCCGAGACCGGGAGCCGGGGCGAGGAGGTGCCCGCCGGGGCCTGACCGCCGCCCCGGGCCTCGGGCCCCTTCAGTCCTCGGGGAGCAGGTGGTACTCCTTCAGGAGCGCGCCCACCTCGGTGGGGTCGAGCCTGCGCTCCAGGAGTCTGCGGGCGATCGGGCCCAGCGGCAGCCTCAGCTCCTCGCCGTCGCGCAGGCGGCTGGTCGCGGCCAGGAGCGAGCGCACGTCATAGGTGGAGTTGAACACCTCGGGCACCCCGCGTTCGAGGTCGAGGAGCTGGTAGACCGCCTCCATCGGGGTGCGCACGGAGTACTCGGTGGTGAAGATGCAGTCCCGGGTGCCGCTCTCCGCGAACTGTCCGATGAAGGCGAAGTTGACCGAACCCTCGGGGACCACGTCGGGACGGTCGCCGGCCTGGCGCGGCATGAAGAACGAGGTGACGTAGGGCATCATCACCGGCACGCACTTGGCCCCGGTCTCCGCCATCTCCGGGATCTCCGCCACGGGGACACCGAGGTGGTACAACCACTCCTGGGTGATCTCCTCACCGGTGCACTCCTGCATGGTCTTCCTCACGAAGTCGCCCGGCCGGTCCACGAACAGGGAGTACACCCAGGCCACGATCTGGTCCTCCGGCTGCTGTTTGAAGTGCGGCTGCCGGTTGACCGTCCAGCTCAGCAGCCAGGCGGAGTCCTTGGCGGTGACGATTCCGCCGGTGACGACCCCGCCGCTGAACGGGTCGCGTTTGCACACCTTCTGGATGTACTCCGGGATGCGCCGGTCGAGGGTGGTGACGGTGGCCGACTCCCACTTGGTCTCGGGGATGTGCGAGCCGAACACGTCGGGGCGGCCGAAGGCGGGGTCCTTGGCCGCGATGCGGCGCCACAGCTCCCAGGCGGGGGCGGGCCCCTCGTCCAGCTTCGCGGGGGTGTGGTGGTCGCCGTTGTCGGAGTTCTCGGTGAGCGAGCCGATGGTCATGAACAGCAGGTCCTCGGAGCCCAGGTCGACACCGCCCGTGGCGCCTTCCCGGACCCAGTGGAGGCGGGTGGCCTGTTTGCGGTCGGGGGTGACCTCGAAGTCGACGTCGGTGACCTCGGTGTCGAAACGGAAGACCACGCCCTGGTCCAGCAGCCACCTGTACAGCGGCAGGACGAGCGACTCGTACTGGTTGTACCGGGTGAACTTGAGGGCGCTGAAGTCGGGCAGGCCGCCGATGTGGTGGATGAAGCGGTGCAGGTAGAGCTTCATCTCCAGGGCGCCGTGCCACTCCTCGAAGGCGAACATGGTGCGCCAGTACAGCCAGAAGTTGCTCCTGAGGAAGTCCTCGCCGAACACCTCGTTGATGCGTTTGTTCTCCATCTCCTCGCGGGTGGCGAGGAAGACCCTGACGACGTCCTTCTGTGCCCTGTCGTTGAGCGTGAAGAGACCGTCGGTGCGGGCGGCCTCACCCCGGTTCACCGTGGCGCGCTGGAGGGAGTGGTTGGGGTCGTCCTTGTTCAGCCAGTAGAACTCGTCCAGGACGCTGGCGCCCTCGACCTCGATGGAGGGGACGGAGCGGAACAGGTCCCACAGGCACTCGAAGTGGTTCTCCATCTCGCGGCCGCCGCGGACCACGAACCCCTTCTTCGGCTCCTTGATGCCGTCGAGGGCGCCGCCGGGCAGTTTGAGCCGTTCCAGGACCGTGATCCGTTCCGCGGGCATCTGGCCGTCACGGATGAGGAAGGCCGCACCGGAGAGGGAGGCGAGCCCGGCACCGACGAACCAGGCGGTCCTGTCCTCGATCCCCTCCGGTTTGCGCGGCCGCGCGAACGCCTCGTAGTTACCGCTGGTGTACTCCATACCCGCTCCCCCTCCGGCGCGGGTCCGGCCCCGCCCGTGATCGGCTGCAACAGTCCCCACCAGTGTTTCCGTGAGTCGGCAAACCGGGCCGCCCGACAGGCCCAAGTCAGGGTCAGGGCAGCACAGGTCAGCGCACGGGGCCCTCCGTCCCCGGGACCTCCCCGTCAGGCAGGGCGGCGGCACACCTCCTGGCCTGGTCCCGGAGGGCCCCGACGAGTTCGGGCGGGCCGCTGACCAGGGTGAAGTCAACATTGACCGAGGTGATCATCCAGACCAGCTGGTAGGGGCTCTCCGCTCCCAGGTGGAACAGGCAGGACCGCTCGTCCACGGCCTCCAGCACCCCCATGCCCGGCCACACCCGGTCGGCGACCGCCTCGACGGGTTCGTGCAGCCGGACGACGGCCCGGTGGGGCCAGACGCCCGAGGACAGCTGGTGGGAGACGTAGAGGGCCGCGTCGCCGTACGGTGGGCGGCTCGGCTCGAACCGGGGCCCGGTGGGGGTACGCGGGACCAGCCGGTCCACGCGGAAGGTCCGCCAGTCGCGGCGGTCGGTGTCGAGGGCCACCAGGTACCAGCGGCGGCCGAAACTGACCAGGCTGTGCGGCTCGACGGTGCGGACCGACTCCCCTCCGTGCGGACCGGTGTAGTCGAAGCGCAGCCTCTCCCTGCGCCGACAGGCCTCGGCGACCGCCATCAGCGTTCCGTGGGACACCGTCGGACCGGGTTCGGCTCCCGCACGCACGGTGGCGCCGTGCAGGGTGCTCACCCGCTGCCGCAGACGGGAGGGCAGTACCTGTTCGAGTTTGCCGAGCGCGCGCAGCGAGGCCTCCTCGATGCCGCTGACCGAACCGTCAGCGGCGGTGCGCAGGCCCACGACCACGGCCACGGCCTCCTCGTCGTCGAGCAGGAGTGGCGGCATGGCGGCTCCTCTCCCCAACCGGTACCCGGCGGTGCCCCGAGCGGCGAGCACCGGGTAACCGAGTTCGCGTAGGCGGTCCACGTCCCGGCGTACGGTGCGGGCGGTGACGCCGAGGCGCCGGGCCAGGTCCGTCCCGGACCGCTCCCCGTGGGTCTGGAGCAGCGACAGCAGCGCGAGCAGTCGTGCGGAGGTCTCAGCCATGGATCCCATTCTGTCCTCCTCCTAGGAAGGTACCTGTCCTAACCGGCTCCTAGCGTGAGGCCATGACGAACACACAGCAGGAACCACAGGCCGTCCGCCCCTTCCGTATCGACGTCCCCGAGGAGCACCTGGCCGACCTGGGGACACGGTTGGCCCGTACCCGGTGGCCGGACGAGCTGCCCGGTACGGGGTGGAGCCGGGGCGTCCCGGTGGACTATCTCCGCGGCCTCGCCGAGTACTGGCGCACCTCCTACGACTGGCGGGCCCACGAGGCGGAGCTCAACGCGTATCCGCAGTTCACCACCGAGATCGACGGACAGAACGTGCACTTCCTGCACGTGCGGTCACCGGAGCCGGACGCCACACCGCTGATCC
Organism: Nocardiopsis terrae; assembly: GCF_014651695.1. GTDB lineage: Bacteria > Actinomycetota > Actinomycetes > Streptosporangiales > Streptosporangiaceae > Nocardiopsis > Nocardiopsis terrae. Next base: position 179,456 of record NZ_BMXJ01000006.1, on the reverse strand, counting down.
TCCTGCACGGCTGGCCGGGGGCGGTCACGGACTTCCTGGACGTCATCGGCCCCCTCACCGACCCCCGTGCCCGCGGCGGCGACCCGGCGGACGCGTTCCACCTGGTCATCCCGTCCCTGCCGGGGTTCGGGTTCTCCACTCCCCTGGCCGGCCCTGGGATGGGGGCGCCCCGGATGGCCGGGGTGTTCGTGGAGCTGATGTCCCGACTGGGCTACGGGCGCTACGGCGTCCAGGGCTACGACGTCGGTTCGTGGGTCGCCCCAGAGATGGCGAAGCAGGCCCCGGACCGCTTGGTCGGGTTGCACCTCAACGCCATGCTCACCTTCCCCTACAGCGAAGAGGAGGAGAAGGCTCTTGAGGGCGCGGACCGCCGCCGCTGGGAGTCCGTGCAGGACTTCAACGACGGCTACCTCCAGTGCAACGGCAAACGCCCGCAGACCGTCGCCTACGGGCTGACCGACTCACCGGTGGGCCAGCTCGCCTGGGTGGTGGAGAAGTTCAAGGAGCTGTCCATGCCGGAGGAGGGACTGCCCGAGGACAGCCTGGACCGGGACCGGATGCTCACGTGTGTGTCGTTGTACTGGCTGACCGGAACCGCGGGTTCGGCCGCGCAGATCTACTACGAGGAGATCTCCGCGAACGGCTGGAGCGGCGCGGGCGAGGGGGACGGGGGTTCGGACGGCTCCGGTGCGGCCCACGACGAGGAGTCGGGCTCCTGGTCACCGGGGCGCGTGACGGTGCCGACGGGTGTGCTGCTGTCCGCGCACGACGTGACCGTCCGCGCCTGGGCCGAGCGGGACCACGACGTGGTGCGGTGGACCGAGCTCGGCGAGGGCGGCCACTTCCTGGCCATGGAGAGGCCCGCCCTGCTGGTCGGTGACGTGCGCGCGTTCTTCCGCGCCCTCCGGTAGGACCCCCGGAAAGCAGTCGGGCCCGCACGGGGGCTGCGCAGCAGCCAACCGTACGGGCCCAGGTGTGGAGCTATGGGGAACGTGACCCCAACCCCCGAGACGCGGCCTCGCGTCGCAAGGAAGTACCCCGTCCGCCCCACCGGTCGGCGCGACCCGGGCCACAGGGGGCTACCTCGGGGGGTTCGGGGGGTCTCACCCCGGGAAACACGAAGGACGACCCGGCGAGGCGGCCGAAAGCCACCGAGCAGGGTCGTCCTGAGTCCGTGGAGCTATGGGGATTCGAACCCCAGACCTCCTCCATGCCATGGAGGCGCGCTACCAACTGCGCCATAGCCCCTTGTGGGAGCCGTCGGGGCGTGTGCCCTTCCGACTCCCTGAACCTTAGCGGAAAGTTGGCGGTCCGTCGAAACGGATTCAGGCGTCGTCGCTGAGCACCACGGGCTCGGGGAGGCTGGCGGCGTTGTGTTCCATGAGCCGCCAGGCGTCCCCGCGGGCCTGGAGGACGGACCAGCAGCAGTTGCTGAGCGGCCCGAGGATCTCGCGGCGTTCGTCGGGGATACCGAGCATGCGGGAGATCCCCATTCTGAGGGCGGCACCGTGGCTGACGATGACGAGGAGGCCGCCGGCAGGGGTCCTGGCCAGGCCCCGGTCGACGGCGGCGCGCATGCGGTCGCCGACCTCGGCGACGTCCTCCCCGTCGGGGATGCTCATGGTGGGGTGTTCGGCGGGCCAGCGTTCGGCGAGCTGGGCGGCGGTGAAGCCCTCCCATGAGCCGCCGAAGCGTTCACGGAGCGCCTTGTCGTACTCCACCGGGACCCCGGAGGCGCGACCGAGGTACCCGGCGGTGTCTGCCGCGCGTTTGAGGTCGGACGCGACGATGACGTCGGGATTCAGGGTGGCGAGGAGCCGACCGGCCCGTTCGGCCTGGGCGTGGCCGACCGGGTCGAGGTCGATGTCGGTCTGTCCCTGGAAGCGTTTCTCGACGTTCCAGGCGGTGCGTCCGTGCCGCCAGAACAGCACACGAGGGGTCTCACTCACGCGGTGTGTCTCTCTTGTTCTGCGACCTGGACGGCCGCGCGGAGGTTACTGCTCGTCCAGCGGGGTGCGTTCGGCACCGCGGGCGCCTTCGGGGAGCTCGATCTCCGGGCAGTCCTTCCAGAGGCGTTCGAGGCCGTAGTAGCCCCGCTCCTCCTCGTGCTGGATGTGGACGACGATGTCGGCGTAGTCCAGGAGGACCCAGCGGCCGTCGCGTTCGCCCTCGCGGCGGACGGGCTTGGCACCGGACTTGATGCGCAGCTGGTCCTCGACCTCGTCGACGATGGCGCGGACCTGGCGGTCGTTGGGCGCCGAGCACAGCACGAAGGCCTCGGTGATGACGAGCTGGTCGCTGACGTCGTAGGCGATGATCTCCTGGGCGAGCTTGTCGGAGGCGGCCTCTGCGGCGACCTTGACGAGTTCCACGGCCCTGTCGGTGGCTGTCACGTTGTGCTTGCTGCCTTACTTGTTCGGTGTTCGGCTGGTGCCGCGCGGACCGGATGGTGCGCGGCGCGGTTCAGGACTCCAGGTAGAGCCCGGTCTTGTTGATGTAGCGGACGATGCCGTCGGGCACGAGGTACCAGATGGGTTCGCCCTTGCGGACGCGTTCGCGGCACTCGGATGAGGAGATGGCGAGCGCGGGGACCTCCACCAGGGAGACCTTGCCTTCGGGCAGGCCGGTGTCGCTGAGGTGGTGGCCGGGCCGGTTACAGCCTACGAAATGTGCGAGGTCGAAGAGTTCGTCAACGTTGTGCCAGCTCAGAATGGCGCCGAGGGCGTCGGCTCCGGTGATGAAGTACAGATCCACCTCGGGGCCGTAGGTGGCGCGCATCTGACGGAGGGTGTCGAGGGTGTAGGTGGGCCCGGAGCGGTCGATCTCGATGCGGTCGACCCTGAACTGGGGGTTCTCGGCGGTGGCGATGACCGTCATGAGGTAGCGGTCCTCGGAGGGGGTGACCTTGTCGAGGTCCTTCTGCCAGGGTTGGCCGGTGGGGACGAAGACGACCTCGTCGAGACCGAAGAGGTGTGCGACCTCACTGGCGGCGACGAGGTGTCCGTGGTGGACGGGGTCGAAGGTACCGCCCATGATCCCGACCTTGGTCGGCGCGGAACCGTCCCGTCGCGCGGGGGAGCTCCCCCCGTGGGAGACGCCGGTGGCCTGCTCTGTCACTGTGCGCTCCGTTTCGCAGTGGCGCTGCCGTGTTGCCGGTTTCGGCCAACCGAGGTTAGCCGACCCCGGGTACCGTCGACGGTTCGCGGGTCCGCCCGTTTCGGCGCCGCGGGTGTGTCACTCCCTGGAACTGGTCAAACAAGGACCGTGTCGCGTTGCTTCCCCGGGGCTTCGTGAAACACCGGGGAATCACGTCATATCTCGTTCGCCGCAAACCGTGGCCAAGCGGCATCGTGCCGCATAGCATGCCGATATGGCCAACTCACCAGACCGCGTACGTGTCCGGCTCACAGACATCTCCCCTCGTGCCTACGAGCACCCCGCGGACCGTGGCGCCCTGGTCGCGCTGCGTTCGCTGACGGGGTTCGACACCCTCGTCAAGTCCCTCTTCGGGCGGATCAACGAGCGCTCGCTGCGCCTGATGTTCCTCTCCAGCGCCGTGCGGGTGAGCCCCACGCAGTTCCCGGAGCTGCACGACTACCTCCGCGACGCCGCCTACGTCCTGGACCTGGACGAGGTGCCCGAGCTCTACGTCAAGATGGACCCCCAGCCCAACGCCATGGCGATCGGCCGCAAGAAGCCGTTCATCGTCATGACGACCGGCCTGTTCGACCTGTTCAACGCCGAGGAGAAGCGTTTCGTCATCGGCCACGAGGTCGGTCACGTGCTGAGCGGCCACGCCGTGTACCGCACCATTCTCCTCCTGCTGGTGTGGCTGTCCACCAAGATCATGTGGATCCCGCTCGGCGCCATCGCCATCCAGGCGATCCTCGCGGGGCTGCGCGAGTGGCAGCGCAAGTCGGAGCTCTCCAGCGACCGTGCCGGTCTGCTGACCTGTCAGAACCCCGAGGCCGCCAAGCGCGCCCTGATGAAGCTGGCCGGTGGCTCGAACCTGTCCCAGATGAACCCCGACGCGTTCATGGAACAGGCCCGCGAGTACGAGAGCGGCGGTGACGCCGTGGACAGCGTCCTCAAGCTGATGACCACCGTTCCGCAGAGCCACCCGTTCGCGGTGGTCCGGGTTGCCGAGCTGCACCGGTGGGTCGAGAGCGGTGACTACCAGCGGATCGTCGACGGGGAGTACCCGCGCCGTGCCACGGACCGGGACGCCAGTGTCTCCGAGGAGACCGCCAACGCGGCCAGGTCCTACCGGGAGGGCTGGAACCGCAGCTCGGATCCGCTGGTCAAGACCATCCGGGACGTGGCGGGCGGTGCCGGGCGCGCCGGGGGCCAGTTCTTCGACACGGTGGCCGACCGTTGGCGGGGAGGCCAGGGCGGCGGTACCGAAAGCGACCGGAACGGCGGGGGCGGCAACGACAGCAGCGGTGGCGGCAACAGCAACTGACCTGCTCCGGCCCGGTACGGGAGCAGGACCGGGGCTGAGGGGAACGAGGGGTTGAGACAGACACAGGGGTGGCCGCCGCCGACGCGGAGGAACCGCCCCTGTGGTGTGTCCGGGACGCCCGGGAGCGACCGGGTCAGCCCCAGCCGGTGGCGAGTGTCTCACGCACCGCGCGCCAGGCGGCGCGTGCGGGGTCGATGACGGCGAAGTGGTCGGTCCCGGGGACCTCCAGGTACTGGACGGGGTCGCCCGCGGCCCGGGCGGCGGACGCGTAGCCGCGGCTGTGCCCGACCGGGACGCGCTGGTCGTCGGCGCCGTGCACCAGCAGTTGGGGCACGCCGAACGGCAGCCGGTGCAGCGGGGAGGACTCGGCGTACAGCTCCGGTGAGGGGTCGGGGCCCAGGAACGGGCCGACCGCCCCCTCCCCCAGCCCCGCCTCGGCGCAGCGGCGCAGGTCGGTGATGGGGGCTAGCGGGACCACGGAGGTGACCGGGGAGTCCGCGGCGGTCAGCAGGGCGAGGTGGCCTCCGGCGGAGTGGCCGACCGAGACCACACGCGAGGTGTCGAGGCGTTCGTCCCCGGCGGCGGTGGCGGCGAGCAGGTCCAGGGCGCGGGCGACGTCGTCGCGGGTCTGCGGCCAGCCCCCGCCGTCCGCCCCGGTCCGCCGGTACTCGACGTTCCACACCGCCCAGCCGGCGGCGGACAGGTCACGGGCGAGCGGGTCCATCAGGCGGGCGTCGTGCAGGTCCCGCCACCAGCCGCCGTGCAGGAGGACGGCGACGGGGGCGGGGGCGGGGGCGCCGGTCCCCTGCGGCGCCCAGCGGTGGACGATCTGGCTGGGGTGCTCACCGTAGGCGGTTGCCACCGTGCTCTCCCTGGGTCGGGGTGGGTCGGGACGCCGCCGGTACCGGGTGGCGTCTGTCTCGCTGGAGGAACCCAGCAGGCCTCGGAGGGCGTGGGGCCGACCGGGCCGGTCCGGGGCCACGGCGGCCGCACTGACCTCCTGGTACAGGGCGAAACGGCGCCGCTGTCCGGTCGGGGCGCACGCCCGGACGGGCTCACCGCTGGGTGCCGCCTCCGTCGATGGTCAGGGACTGTCCGTTGACCGCTCGGGCCAGGGGGCTGGCCAGGTAGGAGATCGCGGCGGCCACCTCCTCTGGCTCGATGAGGCGACCCAACGGGCTGGTCCTGGCCAGAGCGGCCTCGGCCTGTTCGGGCTCGCGACCGGTGCGTTGGGCAAGGCGCGACACCGACCGCTCCGTCAGTGGGGTGCGGACGAACGCGGGACACACGGTGTTGCTGGTGACGCCGGTACCCACGACCTCGGCGGCCACGGAGCGGGCCAGGCCGAGCATCGCGTGTTTGGAGGCGGTGTAGGCGGCGGCGTAACGGGAGCCGGTGTGCGCGGCGGTGGAGGCGACGAAGACCACGCGCCCCTCGTCGCGTTCGAGCATGCCCGGCAGGAGGGCCCTGGTCAGCAGGAACGCGAATGTGGTGTTGGTGCTCAGGTGGCGTTCCCACAGTTCGAGGCTGGTGCCGGGCAGGGGCGCGCCCTGCGCCGTCCCCGCGTTGTTGACCAGTACCGAGATCTCGCCCAGGTCGTCCGCCAGTGCCTGGACCGCGCTCTCGTCGGTGAGGTCGCAGACCCGGGAGGTGACGTTGAGCCCGTGGGCGCGGGCTCTGCGTTCCAGGGCGGCGAGACGCCCGGAGTCCCTCCCGAGGGCGATCACCTCGTCCCCCTCCTTCGCCAGGGTGAACACGGTGGCCCTGCCGATACCGCTGGAACCACCGGAGACCACGACACGCCGTTCGGAGTCAGCCATGCCCGGAACGTATCACCGGTGCATGACCATCGTCACCGCCACGGTATACGTACGGGGCGGATGGGGTGATTGGGGTTTCCGTGGAGGTTCGGGATTTCCGTGGGCCTTCCGGGCGCGCACGCGCACAGCGCCGACGGCGCGGGGCCGTCGGCGCTGTGCGGTGCTGGGAGGGCGGCCGCCCCTGCCGGGTCGTGCCGCTCGGGAGAGCGCCTAGAAGGCGGGGCCGGCCTCCATGGCCTCCTCGACCGTCTCGGAGCGCATCTCCTCGACCGTCTCCTCCAGCTCGTCCTCGTGCTCCTCGAACTCGGCGGTCACCTCGGCGGCCATCGTGCGCATGGCCACCTCCTCGGTGATGATGCCGCCGCGGACGCGGTTGTTGTCGCCGACCTGCGCGGTCGGGCTGTTCTGGGCGGTGGTCAGGTCGCCGCCGACGATGTTGTTGTCGATGTAGACGCCGCCGGAGACACCGGTGACGGACAGGTCGCCGTCGACGTAGTTGACGGAGGAGCAGAAGCCGTCCTGCTCACCCGCGCCGACCGCGACCGGGCCGCTGGCGTCGGCGTAGGTCGCGTCGCCCAGGACCTCGCTGTCGCACAGGATGGCGCCGGAGGAGGTACCGGAGACCGACAGGTCGCCGCGGACCACGCTGTCGAAGATGTCGGCGTACTCCGTGCCGTCAGCGGACACACCGCCGAGGCGGGCACCGGAGACGTAGAGTTCGCCCACCTGGGCGTCGATGGAGGACGCGGAGGCGTCGACCACGAAGACGAAGCCGTCGTTGTCGGCGCCCTCGGCGGCCGTGGCGCTCAGGCCAGCGACCGAGGTGCCCTCCTCCAGGTAGGTCCCGTAGGAGCCGGAGTTGACCACGTTGCCCTCGACGGAGGTGTCGGAGGCGTCGAAGTAACCGTTGCTGGAGACGGTGACCTCTCCGTCGATCTGGCCACCGAGAACGTGCAGGTTGGCGTCGCCCTCGACGGTGACGTCGCCCTGGATGACGGTGCCGTCCAGGAAGCAGCTCGCACCGGCCGGGACCTTCAGGTCCGTGGGCAGGGTGACCGCGCCGCCGTGTCCGGAGCACACGGTGACCAGGTCTGCCTGGGCGGGTGCGGCCATGAGGGTGACGCCGCCGATGGCCAGGGCAGCGGTGGCGGTGGACGCCGCGATCTTACTCCCGAGCTTCATGCGGGGGATTTCCTTTCGTCGTGACCGGTGGGGGCCGACGCTCTGGTGGGGTGCGGGAAGAGCGCCGTGTGACACCACAGTGAAAGTACCGAGAGCCGAGCGCTTTGGGAATACTTGTCCGGAGAAGATTCGCTTCTGTCCAGGTTTCCAGAAGGAAAACGGTCGTTGTGGCACAAGCTACCCCTGGAGCACGGGATCGCCTCCGGGGTAGCCGGAAACGGCGACGGCCGCCCGGTTCTCCGGGCGGCCGTTCAAGGTCGAAGCAACGGTGGGTGATTACCTCAGGTGACCGTCTCCGGTGACCACGTACTTGGTGGACGTCATTTCGGGGAGCCCCATCGGTCCTCTGGCGTGCAGTTTCTGGGTGGAAATACCGATTTCCGCACCAAAACCGAACTCGCCACCATCGGTGAAACGCGTGGAGGCGTTCACCATCACCGCTGCCGAGTCCACCCGGGAGACGAAGTACCGGGAGGTGCTGAGCGAGTCGGTGATGATCGCCTCGGTGTGCTGGGTGGAGTACTTCCTGATGTGCGCGAGCGCGGCGTCCACGTCCGGCACCACCCGCACGGCCAGGTCCATGGACAGGTACTCGGCCGCCCAGTCCTCCTCGGTGGCCTCGACCACCGTGGCACCGGTCGGGTTGGCGGCGGCGGCCTCCAGGACGCGGGGGTCGCCGTGCACGGTCACCCCGGCCTCGGCGAGGGAGGCCAGCACCCGCGGCAGGAAGGCCTCGGCCACGGCCTCGTGCACCAGGAGGGTCTCGGCGGAGTTGCACACCGAGCAGCGCTGGGCCTTGGCGTTGGTCGTGATGGCCACCGCCTTGTCCAGGTCGGCGTCGGCGTCCACGTACACGTGGCACAGGCCCTCGCCGGTCTCGATGACCGGAACGGTGGAGTCGCGGACCACGGCCTGGATGAGCGAGCCGCCGCCGCGCGGGATGAGCACGTCGACGAGTCCGCGGGCCCGCATCAGCGCATTGGAGGACTCCCGGGTGCGTCCCGGGACCATCTGGACGGCGTCGACCGGGACCCCGGTTCCGGCCAGGGCGTCGCGGAGCACCCCGATGATGGCGGTGTTGGAGCTGTAGGCGGAGGAGGAGCCGCGCAGCAGGGCGGCGTTACCGCTCTTGAGGCACAGGGCCGCGGCGTCCGCGGTGACGTTGGGGCGGCCCTCGTAGATGATGCCGACGACCCCGAGCGGGACCCGGATCTGGCGCAGGTCGAGGCCGTTGGGCAGGATCCCGCCGCGCACGGACTCACCGACCGGGTCCGGAAGCTCGACGATCTCGCGCACGGCGTCGGCGATGGCCTCGATCCGCTGCGGGTCGAGGGTGAGCCGGTCGACCATGGCCGGACCGGTACCGGCCTCGCGGGCCCGCTCCACGTCCTCGGCGTTGGCGGCGGTGATCTCGTCCGCCCGCTTGACCAGGGCGTCCGCCATGGCCAGCAGGGCCTCGTCCTTCACCGCACGGCTGAGCGGGGCGAGGTCGGCCGCCGCGTCCCTGGCACGTTCGGCTACCGCGTGGACCTCGCGCTCGATGTCACTCATGGTTTCTTCCTTGGTCGGAGGCCGCCCGGTCCGGTGGGCCCTGCCGCGTCGAAGGGCACCGGGTCAGGGGGATCACCCACAGCGTATAGCGCGCCGCCGCCGGACACACGGAGTTATCCACAGTGTGGGACGCCCGGTCCCTTCCGGAGCCGCCCCGGGCCGTGGCCGGTCAGCCGGACTCGGCCCGCAGTTTGGCCAGCGCCCGCTCGGACCCGCTCCCCGGATCGGCGGTGTGGAAGACCAGGACCTGGTCGGGGTCGTCGGGCAGGCGCAGGGTCTCGTAGGCGAGGTCGAGGTCCCCGACCGCGGGGTGGCGCAACCGGTAGCGGCCACGGGTCTTGTCGCGCACCCCGTGGGCGCCCCAGTGGCGCCGGAACTCGGGGCTGCGCTCGGTCAGCTCGGCGAGGAGGGCCTCCGTCACCGGGTCGCCCGGATGGCGCCCGGCGTCCAGGCGCAGGTAGGCCACCAGGTCCTCGGCCTTGCGGTCCCGGTCCCGGTAGACCCTCCCGTAGTCCTCGTCGAGGAACAGCAGGCGAGCCAGGTTGCGGTGGTTCGGAGGCAACGCGTCGAAGTCGGCGAACAGGGCACCGGCGAGGCGGTTCCAGGCCAGAACGTCGGCGCGGCGGCCCACCACGTAGGCGGGCACCCCCTCGGCGGCCGCCAACAGCCGGACCAGGCCCGGGCGGACCCGCTGTCCCGCGCCCCCGCCCCGTCCGGCCTCCGGGACGGCGAGGTTGTACAGGTGCTCGCGCTCGCTCGGGTCGAGACGGAGAACACGGGCGACCGCGTCGAGCACCTCCGGGGAGAAACGCAGGGCACGGCCCTGTTCGAGGCGCACGTAGTGGTCGACGCTGAGGCCGGCGACCTGGGCGAGTTCCTCCCGGCGCAGACCGGGGACCCTCCTTCGGCCCCCGTAGTCGCGCAGGCCCACGTCCTCCGGGCTCAGGCGGGCCCGGCGGGAGCGCAGGAAGTCGGAGAGTTCGGATCGTCTGTCCACGTTCCCAGTATCACCGGCCGGGCCCGGCCCGTGGTGGTCACCGCGAGACCAGGATCGGCCCGCCCTGGTACCGGCCCCCGGCAGGAACGAACCTGGGCGCAGTCGACAAGGACGGAGCGTTCGATGACGCTGGCCACACGCACCCTCGCCGGGCTGGAGATCTCCACCGTGGGATTCGGAGCCTGGGCGATCAGCGGCACCGGGTGGAAGTTCGCCTGGGGTCCGCAGGACGACCTGGAGTCGATCGCCGCCATTCGGCACGCGGTCGAGTCCGGGGTGAACTGGATCGACACCGCGCCGGTCTACGGCCTGGGCCACTCCGAGGAGGTCGTGGGCGCCGCCCTGCGCGCCCTCCCCGAGGCCGACCGGCCCTTCGTGTTCACCAAGGCCGGGCTGGTCTGGGACGACGCGGACCCCCTCGCCCCGCCACGCAAGATCCTCGACCCCAAGAGCGTCCGCCGCGAGTTGGAGGACTCCCTGCGCCGCCTCGGGGTGGAGCGAATCGACCTGTACCAGGCGCACTGGCCCGGTGACGGCCTCCCCCTCGACTTCGAGACGCCGCCGGGCGCACCCTCACCGGACGCCGTGCCCCTGGCCGAGTACTGGGCGACCTTCGCCGAACTGCGGCAGGAGGGCAAGGTCGGCGCGATCGCGCTGTCCAACCACGGTGCGGACCGGTTGGCCGAAGCCGACACCATCGCGCACGTGGACGCGATCCAGCCCCAGTTCTCCCTGTTGTCCCGCGGGGCCGCCCCCGACCTGGCCTGGGCGGCGCGCAACGGCAGTGGAGCGATCGTTTACCAGCCCATGCACTCGGGCCTGCTCAGCGGGGAGTTCTCCGCCGACCGGGTGGCCACCCTGCCGGACACCGACTGGCGCAGGACCGCCCCGGACTTCACCACTGGTCTGGAGAGGAACCTGTCCGTGGCACGCGCCCTCGGACCCGTGGCCGAGCGGCACGGGGTGCCGGTCGCCGCCGTCGCCGTGGCCTGGACCCTGGCCTGGGAGGGTGTGACCGGGGCGATCGTGGGTGCGCGTCGGCCCGAGCAGGTCGACGGGTGGCTGCCCGCCGCCTCCCTGGAACTCACCGGGGAGGACCTGGACGAGATCGCCGCGGCCCTCACCCGCACGGGGGCAGGTGAGGGCCCGGTGCATCCGCGGGATCAGCGCCAGCCGTAGCGTTCGCGCAGGACCGCGGCGATCCTCCAGAACAGCTCCTCGTCCATGACCGCGGCCTCGCGTCGGACGGCCGACTCGTCGAGCTCGAAGAGCCGGTCCACCCGAACGTGGGAGTCGCGGCCCTCCCGGTCCCAGGCGCCCGCGCCGATCGGCAGCCAGTCCTGGTGCTCGTGTTCGCCGGGGGTCCGCGAGGAGAGCATGAGGCCGTGCAGGCGGTCGCCCCTGCGGCCCACCACCAGGAGGGGGCGGTCCTTGCCCCGGGTGGCGTCCTCCTCGTAGGGCACCCAGGTCCACACGATCTCGCCCGCGTCGGCGAGCCCGTCCCGCTCCGGTGCGTACACGAGTTCCGTGGCGTTGCTCCCGGTGGGGACCTCGCGGACCGCGCCCTCGTGGGGGTGGTGCTGGCCGGGGTTGCTGTGCTGCGTCGTCTGTTGGCTCACGAGCGCATCCTAGAACGCCCCGTGTCCCCGCGGGGACGGCTTCCCTGGACCGGCCCGGGATCAGCCGAGGTCGAGCAGGGCCCTCAGGGCGCGGACGCAGTGGTCCGCCTCCGCCGCCAGGTCCGTGACCCGCTCCGCGGCTGGGACGGCCGTCCACTGGAGGGCGCGCGCCTCCACGTAGGCGGTCCAGGCACGGGCGACCGGGCCCGAGGACCCGGTGAGGCCGAGCAGGGCGCACACGCGGGTACCCATGGAGTCCCGCAGGCCCTCCACCAGCCCGCCGTCCAGGGTCACCGGCCCTCCGCCGAACACCAGCGCCAGGTAGGACTCCCGCCGCCGGTCCACCTGCTCGTGGTAGCGCTCGACGAACTGGGCGACCGCGTCCCAGCCGGTCAGTGCCTCGTCGGGGGCGGTGTTGCGCACCACCCGGCGCCCGGCGGCCGCCACGACCGCCTCGTGGAAGGCGGTCTTGTTCGGGAAGTAGTGGAACAGCAGCCCCCGGGAGATCCCGGCCTCCCTGGCGACCTCGTCGACCGCCACTTCCTGGATGGGCCGTTCCACCAGCATTCTCAGGCCGATCCCGACCAGTTGGCGCCTGCGTTCGTCCTGGGTCATCCGCGTCCGGCGCGGCTCTCCTGCGCTCACACTATTGAGCATTGCTCAATAAGGACGTAGTGTCAACGGCATGGACTTCGCACCCTCCCCCCGCGCCACCGACCTCGTCGAGCGGGTCCGCGCCTTCACGGAGACCGAGATCGACCCCGTCGAGGAGGCCTACCACCGCGACCTGGCCGCCCTCAGGGCCGACGGCGACCCCTGGCAGCCCCTCCCCGTCATCGGGGAGCTCCGCGCCAGGGCCCGCGCCCGGGGCCTGTGGAACCTCTTCCTGCCCGCGGGGCACGAGGGCCCCTACGCCGAACGCTTCGGCACCCTCGGCGGGGCCGGGCTCAGCAACACCGACTACGCCCCCGTCGCCGAGCTCACCGGCCGGTCACACCTGGCCCCGGCGGTGTTCAACTGCGACGCCCCCGACACCGGCAACATGGAGGTGCTCCTGCGCTACGGCTCCGAGCAGCAGAAGGAGCAGTGGCTGGAACCGCTCCTGGACGCACGCATCCGCAGCGCGTTCTGTATGACAGAACCCGGCGTCGCCTCCTCCGACGCCACCAACATGGAACTGCGCGCCGAGGTCGTGGGCGAGGAGGTCGTGGTCAACGGCCGCAAGTGGTGGGCCACCGGCATCGGCCACCCCGACTGCGAGATGCTCATCGTCATGGGCCTCACCGACCCCGGGGCCGACCGCCACCACCGGCACACCATGGTCATCGTCCCCCGCAGCGCCCCCGGTGTGCGCGTCGAGCGCCAACTGGACACCATGGGCTTCCAGGACGAACCCGGCGGCCACGGCGAGGTCACCTTCACCGACGTCCGGGTGCCCCTGGCCAACGTCATCGCCGGCCCCGGCCGCGCCTTCGAGATCGCCCAGGGCCGTCTGGGCCCGGGCCGCGTCCACCACTGCATGCGCCTGATCGGCCTGGCCGAGCGGGCCCTCGAACTGGCCTGCCAGCGCGGCCTGTCACGGACCGCCTTCGGCAAGCCGATCGCCAACCTGGGCGGCAACCGCGAGCGGATCGCCGACGCCCGTATCGCCATCGACTCCACCCGCCTGCTGGTACTCAACGCGGCCTGGAAACTCGACCAGGGCGGCCCCGGCAACGCCCTCAGCGAGGTCAGCCAGATCAAGGTGGCCGTGCCGAACATGGCCCAACAGGTCATCGACTTCGCCATCCAGCTGCACGGCGGGGCGGGCATGTCCAACGACTTCCCGCTGGCCGGGGCCTGGACCAGCGCGCGGGCCCTGCGCCTGGCCGACGGTCCCGACGAGGTCCACCGCGGGGTCGTCGCCCGCCTCGAACTCATGAAGCACGGAGCCAGGAGATGACCCGCCCCACCGGCACCGCACGCCGCGTCCTGGTCACCGGCGGCGCCTCCGGCCTGGGCGCCGCCCTCGTCCGGGCCCTCGCCGCACGCGGCGACCGGGTGATCGCCACCGACCTCGCCGAACACGCCCCCGACACCCTCCCCGAGGGCGTCGGGTACCTGCGCCTGGACGTGACCCGTGACGAGGACTGGGCCACCGCCCTCGACCGCGTCGAACACACCTGGGGCGGCCTGGACGTCCTGGTCAACAACGCCGGGGTGGCGGCGGGCGGACGGATCGACGTCCTCACCGTCGAGGACTGGCGCTGGATCACCGAGATCAACCTGTTCGGCGTGGTCCGCGGCTGCCGCACCTTCACCCCGCTGTTCAAACGGCAGGGCTCGGGGCACATCGTCAACACGGCCTCGGCCGCCGGGCTCGTCCACCCGCCGGTGATGAGCTCCTACAACGCGGTCAAGGCCGCGGTGGTGGCGCTCAGCGAGACCCTCACCCACGAACTGGGCCCCTACGGCATCACCACCTCCGTGGTGTGCCCGACGTTCTTCCGCACCAACCTCGCCTCCTCCCTCAGCGGCCGGGACCCCGAGGTGGAGGCCTTCGCCGCACGGCTGATCAACAGATCGAAGCTGACCGCGGACGACATCGCCGCCGAGGTGCTGAAGGGCGTCGACCGGGGCAGGCCGGTCATCCTCACCGACCGGGCGGGACGTCTCGCGCTGCGCACCAAACGCCTGATGCGTCCCCTGTACGACCGCACGATGCGCCGGATGGCCGAAGGCGTCCGCCGCCGTGTCGAGCGGGACCAGAAGAACACCACGGAGAAGCAGTCATGAGCAAGGGAACGATCATCGTCACCGGGGCCTCCGCGGGCCTGGGGGCCGAGATGGCACGGCAGTTCGCCGCCCTCGGCTACGACCTGGGCCTGTGCGCCCGGCGCACCGAGAAGATGGCCGCCCTGAAGGACGAGATCAGCGCCGCCCACCCCGACCGCCGGGTGGTGCTCAGGGCGCTGGACGTCACCGACGACGAGGCCGTCTTCCGCGTCTTCGGGGAGATCGCCGCCGAGTTCGGCACCGTGGACCGTGTCGTCGTCAACGCGGGCCTGGGCAAGGGCGCCGCACTCGGCAAGGGCCGTTTCGACGCCAACCGGCAGACCGCCATGACCAACTTCGTGGGCGCCCTCGCCCAGTCCGAGGCGGCCATGGGGATCTTCCGCGAGCAGGGCCGCGGCCACCTGGTGATGATCTCCTCGATGTCGGCCCTGCGCGGCATGCGCAAGGCCATGACCGTCTACGCCGCCACCAAGGCGGGGGTGGCCGCCATCGCCGAGGGGCTGCGCTCCGAACGCGTCCCCGGCCTGGACGTGTCCGTGGTCTACCCGGGCTACATCCGCTCGGAGATGAACGAGCACGTCGCCCAGAAGACCCGGTTCATGGTGGACACCGAGACCGGTGTGCGCGCCATGGTCGCCGCCATCGAGAAGCGCAGGGTGAGGGCCTACGTCCCGGCCTGGCCCTGGGCGCCGATCGGCTTCCTGATGAAGCGCCTGCCGCTGTCCGTGGTCAGGAAGCTGGCATGAGCGGATCCCCCGGCACCGGTTCCCCCGACGACCGTGTCGCGGGCGCCCGCGAGGTGCGCGCGGAGGACGCCTTCGACGCCGCCGCCGTGGCCGACTGGCTGCGCGGGCAGGCCGAGGACACCGCCGGGTTGGAGGGCGTCCCCGAGGTACGCCAGTTCTCCGGCGGCGCCTCCAACCTCACCTACCTGCTGCGCTACCCGGGGCAGGACCTCATCCTGCGCCGCCCGCCCGCCGGGAGGAAGGCCAGGAGCGCCCACGACATGGGGCGCGAGTACCGGGTCCAGTCCCGGCTGGCCCCGGTCTTCCCGTACGTTCCGGCGATGGTGGCGTTCTGCGGGGACGAGTCGGTGATCGGCTCGGAGTTCTACGTGATGGAACGCCTCACCGGGCCGATCCCCCGCAAGGAGCTCCCCCGCGGGGTCGACCTGTCCCCCGGGGAGGTCCGGAAGCTGTGCGTGAACGTGCTGGACCTGCTCGCGGACCTGCACGCGGTGGACACCGGGGCCGCGGGACTGGACGGGTTCGGCCGCGGCGAGGGATACGTGGCACGCCAGGTGGCCGGATGGACCAGGCGGTACCGGGCCGCCAGGACCTGGAACGTGGGTTCGTTCGGGAGGGTGACGGACTGGCTGGACGCCAACCAGCCCCCGGACCGCCGTACCTGCCTCGTGCACAACGACTTCCGGTTCGACAACGTCGTCCTGGACGCCGGGGACCCCACCCGCCCGGTCGGTCTCCTGGACTGGGAGATGGCCACCCTGGGCGACCCCCTGATGGACCTGGGAGGGGCGCTGGCGTACTGGGTGGAGGCCGATGACGACCCGCTGTTCCGGCTGTTCCGCCGCCAGCCCACCCACCTGGACGGGATGCTGACCAGAGCCGAGGCCGTGGCGTACTACCTGAGGCGCTCGGGGATCTCGCTCACCGACCGCGAGTGGGCGTTCTACGAGGTGTTCGGACTGTTCCGCCTCGCGGTGATCTGCCAGCAGATCTACTACCGGTACCACCACCGGCAGACCACCAACCCGGCCTTCCGGTTCTTCTGGCTGGCCTGCCGGCTGCTGGAACGGCGCTGCGGGAGGATCATCCGCGCCGTCGAACGCTGATTCCGCCTCCCCGGGCGCGGCCGGTGCCCGGGGAGGCTCACAGCTCCTGGACGGTCCGCAGGATCTCGGCGCGCGCCCGGCTGCCCTCGGGAACGGGGACCAGGGGGTAGACGTGGAAGGCGCCCTCCTCCTCGCTCAGGTTCACCGTGCCCCCGACCTCGGCCACCAGGTCCCGCAGGCGTCGGGTGTCGGGCAGGAAGACGTCGTGCGTACCGATGTAGAGGTCCATCGGCGGCAGGCCCGCCAGTTCCCCGTTGACCGGGCTCAGCCTGGGCAGGGACAGGTCGTCGCCGCCCGCCCAGGAGCGTGCGGCCTCCAGCAGGCCCACCGGGCTCAGCCAGGGGTCGACCGGGTCGACCTGTGAGATGTCGGGGTTGGACATGGTCAGGTCCACCCAGGGGGAGACCAGGACGAGCCGTGCGGGCCCGGGCAGGCCCGCCCCGGGCAGGGTCTGCGCCAGGGCGAGGGCGAGTCCGGCCCCGGCCGAGTCACCGGCGAACACGGTCCGCCCCGGGTCGACGCGTCCCAGCAGCTCCCGGTACACGGCCTGCAGGAAACCGAAGGCCTCCCGGTAGGTGTGCTCGGGCGCCAGCCCGTAGAGCGGCACCTCCACCCGGCACCCCGTGTCGGCCATCCGGGAGATCAGCACCCAGTGCCAGGGCGAGATCTCACTGACGTAGGTCCCGCCGTGCACGTACAGCACCGCCCTGTCGCAGGCGCCGCCCCGGGGCTCGACCGTGTACACGCCGAACCCCCCGGTCCTGCGTTCGGTGACCTCGTGGCGCAGCGCCACCCACCTGGGCGGGTCCGGATCGTCCTTGGGTTCGTAGAGCCACTCCCGGGCGCCCTCCACGGACGCCATGGGACGTTTGCGCACCACCCGGAGTGCCAGGGAGAGCACGCGCGCCACCAGACTCGTCACACCATCGCCCCCTCGTCCGGAAGTCCTCCCACGGACCCTTTCACGGACCGGCGACAGCCCGCCGTGGAGAGCCGGTGTGGCGCGGGGTGTTTCAGCCCCGCGGAAGCGAAGCGGCACGGGCGAAGGCGACCCACTCGGCCGCGCCGACCGGCAGGTACCCGGCGTCGGGGTTCTGCGAATCGCGAACGGCCGCCCCGGTGGGCAGGTCGGCCACCTCCACACAGTTGTCACCACCGGACGAGTACGAGGACTTACGGAACTCCAGCAGCATGGTCAGGCCTTCTTGTCGTGCTCGGCGGCAATGGAACCGATGAGGTCGAGGGAACCCTGCGGATCCAGCGCCAGGTTCTGTACGGCGTCGAAGACCAGCGTATGCCTATCGAAATAGGCCGGGTCCTCCACGTAGAGGGCTTCCACGACGGTGGGGATGGAGACGATGCCCGGTTCCGGGCGAGGGAAGTCGAACAGGGTGAAGGCACCGTCAGCGGCGGGGTGGGCTCCGGCCTCATCGGGCAGTACCAGCACGGTCACCTTGTAGTGCGCGGCCATCCCGACCAGAAAGCGCACCTGCTCGGCCATCACCGCGTGCGAACCGACGGCCTTCCGCAGTGCGGGCTCGTCGATGACCGCGGTCAGCAGTGGCCCGTTCGGGGCGTCGAGCACCCCGCGACGAGCCATACGAAAAGCGACCTTGCGCTCGATCTGCTCGGGAGGGATCACCCGCCCGGCCCTGAAGATGGCCTCGGCGTAGTCCGGCGTCTGCAGTACCCCAGGAATGAGGACCGTCTCATACGTCCTGATCCGAACGGCTTCCGCTTCCAGGTCAGGTAGGGGTCCGGTGAAAAGATCGGCGTATTCGTGCCAGTCGCTACGCCCGCACGCCTCCTCCTCATGACACCCCGGGCATGAGCACGCGGCTTCAGAGAGATCCTTATAGCGACGTCATTCACGTGGAGAAGACCCTGAACGAGCATGTGGGAGACCTGCGTTTTCTTCCGCATCTCGTTCTCCACGAAGCCGAGGCATGGGTTCTCGCCTGCCCCGAGGCTTTGGAAATCGTTACCGGGAAATCCGGCCTGGCAGCAGACGTGAACAACCTGACGCGCACGGCGGGCGGACCGGAACAGGTCAACGACGGCTACGACACGGCGCCTGCCAGACGCTTGGCGAAACTCTACCCGGGTTATCGCAGAACCACGGACGGCCCGGAGGCCATCCATCTGACTGGTCTCGACGAAATCCGTCGTCAGTGCCCGCACGCGGACGCGTGGTTCCGGACCCTGGAGGAGCACCTCGGAACCGGGCGGACCCGCTGAGGACAGGGGTCACAGCACCACGAGGTCGTCGCGGTGGACCAGTTCCCGTTCGTAGGAGGGCCCCATCTCGCGGGCCAGCCAGCGGGTGGAACGCCCCATCAGGTCGGGGACCTCGGCGGCGTCGTAGTTGACCAGGCCCCGGGCGACCACCACGCCCTCCTCGTCGCGCAGGTCCACCGGGTCCCCCGCGCTGAACTCGCCCCGCACCCTGATCACCCCGGCGGGCAGCAGCGACGCCTTCTCGGTGACCACCGCGTTGACCGCGCCCGGGTCCAGGACGAGGCTGCCCCGCCCCGCGGTGGCGTGCGCCAGCCACAGCTGGCGGGCGGAGGGGCGGCGGCCGTCGGCGGGGGCGAAGAACGTGCCCACCCGTTCCCCGGCCAGCGCGGCGCGGGCGTTGGCGGCCGAGGTCAGCACGGTGTGCACGCCCGCTTCGGTGGCGATGCGCGCCGAGTCCACCTTGGTGACCATGCCCCCGGTCCCCACACCGCGTTTGCCCGTGCTGCCGATGTCGATGCCGTCCAGATCGGTCCGGCCGCGCACCAGGTGCACCACCGAGGTGCCCGGATCGGCCGGGTTGCCGTCGTAGAGGGCGTCCACGTCCGAGAGCAGCACGAGGGCGTCGGCGCGCATCAGGTGTGCCACCAGTGCGGCCAGGCGGTCGTTGTCACCGAACCGGATCTCGTGGGTGGCGACGGTGTCGTTCTCGTTGACGATCGGCAGGGCGCCGATGTCCAACAGGCGGCGCAGGGTGCGCTGGGCGTTGCGGTGCTGCACCCGGCGCATCATGTCCTCGACGGTGAGCAGGACCTGGGCAGCGGTCAGGCCGTGCCCGGCCAGTTCGGCCGCGTAGGAGGACACCAGCAACCCCTGGCCGACACTGGCCGCGGCCTGCTGGGAGGCGAGGTCGTGCGGGCGGCGTGTCATCCCCAGCGGCGACATCCCGGCGGCCACCGCGCCGGAGGAGACCAGGATCACCTCCTGGCCGACGGCTCGGCGGGCGGCCAGCACCTCGACCAGGCCGCGGATCCGGCCCGAGTCGATCAGGCCGTCCGGGGTGGTCAGTGAGGAGGACCCCACCTTGACCACGACCCTGCGGGCCTCGGCGACCGCCGCGCGACCGGCGAGCTCCAGGGGGTCGATGTGCTGCTTCTCAATGTCTGCGCTGTGCACCACGAGGGGCTTTCCATCCGTGGCACGGCGCCCGCTCGGGGCGCCGTGCGCGTACCTGTGTGGGTCCGGCTGGTGTGGAGCTGCGGGTCCCCGCGCGGGTCAGCCCAGCCGGGCGTCGGTTCCGCGCGGGCCGGACGGGACGGCCTCGGCGTCCATGGAGTTGTCCCAGTCGAAGACCACCGAGTCCTCCTCGGTGCCGATGTGCACCTCGGCGCCCTGGGTGGCACCGGCCTTGGCCAGTGCCTCCTCGATGCCGAGGCGGTTCAGGCGCTCGGCGAGGTAGCCGACGGCCTCGTCGTTGGAGAAGTCGGTCTGGCGCACCCAGCGGGCGGGCTTGTCACCGCGCACCTGGAAGGCGTTGTCGCCGAGCGGCACGACCTCGAAGGGGGTGTCCCCGATCATCTTGGGCCGGATCACGATACGGGTGGGTTCGGCGGCCGGGGCGGCCGCGCGGGCGGCGGAGACCTGCTCGCCCAGGGCGAAGGAGAGTTCGCGCAGGCCCTCGCGGGAGGCCGCGGAGACCTCCATCACCCGGTAGCCGCGCTCCTGGAGCATGGGGGTGACCATGTCGGCGAGCTCGCGGGCGTCGGGCACGTCCACCTTGTTCAGGGCGACGATGCGCGGACGGTCGGACAGGTCGACCCCGGCCTGTTCCCCGTAGGCGGCCAGTTCGGCCTCCAGGGCGTCCAGGTCGCTGACCGGGTCGCGGCCCGGTTCGTAGGTGGCGCAGTCCAGCACGTGCAGGAGGGTGGAGCAGCGCTCGATGTGGCGCAGGAACTCCAGCCCCAGCCCCTTGCCCGCGCTCGCGCCCGGGATCAGGCCGGGGACGTCGGCGATGACGTACTGGGTGGCGCCCGCCTCCACCACGCCCAGGTTCGGGACCAGGGTGGTGAACGGGTAGTCGGCGATCTTGGGCCGGGCCGCGGACATCGCGGCGATCAGCGACGACTTCCCGGCGCTGGGGAAACCCACCAGGCCGACGTCGGCGATGGTCTTCATCTCCAGGCGCACGTCGAAGGCCTCGCCCTCCTCGCCCTTGAGGGCGAAGCCGGGGGCCTTGCGTTTCTTGGAGGCCAGTGCGGCGTTGCCCAGGCCGCCGCTGCCGCCCTGGGCCAGCACCAGGCGGGTTCCGTGGCCGACCAGGTCGGCGATGACCTCACCGTCGTCCCTGGTGACCACGGTGCCGTCGGGCACGGTCAGCACCAGGTCCCGGCCGTTGGCCCCGGCCCGGTGGCCGCCCTGCCCGGGGGTGCCGTTCGGGGCGTTGCGGTGCGGGCGCCGCTGGTAGTCGAGCAGCGTCGCGGACTGGGTGTCGACCTCCAGGACGACGTCGCCGCCGCGGCCGCCGTTGCCGCCGTCCGGCCCGCCCAGCGGTTTGAACTTCTCCCGGTGCACGGAGGCGCAACCATGCCCGCCGTTCCCGGCCTTGACGTGCAAGACCGCCTCGTCGACGAAGTCAGGCATAGTTCTCCCCGTTGCTCAAGGCCCCCACCGCGCGGCGGGGACCGGTACTGCACGCGTGTCACCTGTGACAACGCGAGGGGCGGGCCAGTGTTCCCTGGCCCGCCCCCGAAAAACGCTGTTACGGCGCAGCCTACTCGGCGGCGACCGGAACGATGTTGACGGCCTTGCGGCCGCGGAAGCTGCCGAACTTGACCTCGCCCTCGACCAGCGCGAACAGCGTGTCGTCGCCACCGCGGCCGACGTTGGCGCCGGGGTGGAACTTGGTGCCGCGCTGACGGATCAGGATCTCACCGGCCGAAACGGACTGACCGCCGAAACGCTTCACGCCGAGGCGCTTGGCGTTCGAGTCACGACCGTTACGGCTGGACGAAGCGCCCTTCTTATGTGCCATTTCTCCAGGCCTCCTACTTCGCCGCGATACCGGTGACGCGCACCTGGGTGTGCTTCTGGCGGTGCCCCTGGCGCTTCTTGTAACCGGTCTTGTTCTTGTACTTCATGATGTTGATCTTGGGGCCCTTGGTCTCGCCGAGGACCTCGGCGGTGACCGTGTAGCCGCTCAGCTTGCTGGCCTCGCTGATGACGTTGTCACCGTCGACCACAAGGATGGGCTGCCACGTGAGGGTGGCGCCGGTCTCGTCGGAGACCCTGTCGATGTTCAGGACGTCATCGACAGACACCTTCTCCTGTCGGCCGCCCGCTCGCACGATCGCGTACACCGGGGAACTCTCTTCCTGCTCGCTCAACGAATAATGCGCTCACTCATGACCGTGATGCCACGATCCACGAATCGCCTGTAGCGGGGCGCGGGGATCTGAGGGAAACAAACCCACCTTGGTGGAGAGCACTGCGGTCTCGGGGCGCGCGAACATTTGGGGCGCGCCGACGCACCGTCCATCAGATTACCATCGACCCGACACAGGACCGCACACATGCCCCGGTCCGGACCCGTTCGTTACGGGGTCCGGACCGGGCTGCTGTCCCGCCTCTACCGCCGGTCAGCCGGCGTCGACAGCGGTGGAACCACCGGTCGGTGAGGTCACCGCCGTCTTGGTCCGCCGCGTACGGCGGCGCTTGGGCCGCTCGGTGGCGCCGTCGGCGTCACCGTCGGCGGGTACCTCTGCGGCGTCGGTGTCCGAGGCCTGCTCGGTACCGCGCGCCTGCGCCTGCTCACCCTCACCGCTGTCGGCCGTCGCGGCCTTGCGGGTGCTGGTGCGCCTGCGGGTCCTCTTGGCCGGGGCGGGCTCCTCGGCCGCGGGGGCCTCGGGCTGCTCCGGGGTCTGCTCCTCCTGCTGCGGCGCGGACTCCTCCGCCTCCGGGGCGGGCTCGGCGGCCTTCTTGGCGCGGGAGGAGCGCTTGCGCGTCTTCCTGACGGGAGCGGCCTGCTCCGCCTCGGGGGCCTCGGCGGGCTCGCTCCCCGCCGTGTCGGCCTCAACGGGCTCGGACTCGGCGGCGGGTTCGGGGGCCGCCGCGGCCTTGCGGCTCCGGCTCTTCCTCGTGCCCTTCTCCGGCTTGTCGGCCCGGCCCGCCCTGTCGGCGGTCCGCTCGCCCTGGTCGGCGCTCTCGTCGCCGTCCGCGGGCTTGTCCGCGGCCTCCTTCTCGGCCTTCTCCTGCTTCTCGGCCTTCTCCTGCTTGTCGGCCCTGTCACCGGAGGGCTCGGCGTCGGCCTTGCCCTTCTTCTTCTTGCGACCGCCGTTGCCGCCGCCCTTGCCCTCCGCCGGGTCGGCGGAGAGGATCAGGCCGCGGCCGCTGCAGTGGTCGCAGGTGTGCGAGAAGGCTTCGAGCAGGCCCTGGCCGACCCGCTTGCGGGTCATCTGGACCAGGCCGAGCGAGGTGACCTCGGCCACCTGGTGCTTGGTCCGGTCCCGGGAGAGGCATTCGAGCATCCGGCGCAGCACCAGGTCCCGGTTGGACTCCAGCACCATGTCGATGAAGTCGATGACGATGATGCCGCCGATGTCGCGCAGGCGGAGCTGGCGGACGATCTCCTCGGCCGCCTCGAGGTTGTTCTTGGTGACCGTCTCCTCGAGGTTGCCGCCCTGTCCGGTGAACTTGCCGGTGTTGACGTCGACCACGGTCATGGCCTCGGTGCGGTCGATGACCAGCGAACCGCCGCTGGGCAGCCACACCTTGCGTTCGAGGGCCTTGTTGATCTGCTCGTCGATCCGGTAGGCGGAGAAGACGTCGCGGTCCTCGTCCCAGTGCGAGAGCCGCTCGGCGAGGTTGGGAGCCACGTAGTCCACGTACTCGTGGACGGTGGTCCAGGCCTCGTCACCGGAGACGACCAGGCTGGAGAAGTCCTCGTTGAACACGTCGCGCACGACCCGCACCGTCAGGTCGGGCTCGCTGTTGAGCAGGGCGGGGGCGTTGGCCGACTTCGACTTGCGCTTGATCGAGTCCCACTGCTTGGCCAGGCGCATGATGTCGCGCTCCAGCTCCTCCTCACTGGCACCCTCGGCGGCCGTGCGCACGATCACACCGGCGCCGGAGGGCATCACCTTCTTGAGGATCTGCTTGAGGCGCGCGCGTTCCTTGTCGGGGAGCTTGCGGCTGATACCGGTCATCGAACCGGCGGGCACGTACACCAGGTAGCGGCCGGGCAGGCTGATCTGGCTGGTCAGGCGGGCACCCTTGTGCCCGACCGGGTCCTTGGTGACCTGCACCAGGACCGACTGGCCGGACTTGAGCACCGACTCGATGCGCTTGGGCTGGCCGTCCAGGCCGAAGGAGTCCCAGTTGACCTCGCCCGCGTACAGCACGGCGTTGCGGCCCTTGCCGATGTCGACGAAGGCCGCCTCCATCGACGGCAGCACGTTCTGTACCCGGCCCAGGTACACGTTGCCCACGTAGGAGCGGTGCGTGGCCCGGTCGACGTAGTGCTCGACCAGGACGTCGTCCTCCAGGACGGCGATCTGGGTGCGGTCGCCGGTCCGGCGGACGACCAGGTCGCGCTTGACCGCCTCGCGGCGGGCCAGGAACTCCGACTCGGTGACGATGGGTGCCCGGCGCCGACCCTGCTCGCGCCCCTCGCGGCGGCGCTGCTTCTTGGCCTCCAGGCGCGTGGACCCGCGGACCGCCTGGACCTCGTCCTCGATGGGCCGCTCCTGGCGCGGCTCGCGCACCTTGACCACGGTGTTGGGCGGGTCGTCGTTGGTGGTGTCGCCACCCGAGCCCGACCGGCGGCGGCGACGGCGGCGACGGCGGCTGCCGCGCTCGTCGTCGGCGGAGTCGTCGCCGGACTCGCCTCCCGAGGAGCCGTGCTCCTCGGCGGCGGGCCGGTCGTCCTGCCTCCGCTCCTTTTCCTTGACGGCGGTCTGCTCGGGAGCGGAGTCGGTCTGGCCGTTGTCGTTCTCGTCGTCCTCGGCACCGCGGGAGCGACCGCGGCCGCGTCCACCGCGGCGGCGGCGACGACGGCTGGGGCGCTCGTCCGAACCCGTCTCCTCGGCGGGGCCCTCGGCGGTCTCCTCCTCCGCTTCGTCCGGGGTCTCGGCCTCGGACTCGACCTGCTGGTCCTTCCTGGACCGGGTCGGGGCGGGGGCGCTGGCGACCGGGGGCTGGAAGAGCATGCCGCCGGGCGGCTGGAAGACGCTGCCGCCGGACTCGGAGCCCTCACCGGTCTCCTCGGTCTCCTGCTCGGTC
Source organism: Nocardiopsis terrae (assembly GCF_014651695.1). Classification (GTDB taxonomy): domain Bacteria; phylum Actinomycetota; class Actinomycetes; order Streptosporangiales; family Streptosporangiaceae; genus Nocardiopsis; species Nocardiopsis terrae. The sequence continues at coordinate 154,687 of NZ_BMXJ01000006.1, read as the reverse complement.
ACCGGAGCGGGCGCCTGGGCCGCCTTGGCTGCGCGGGTGCGCGTCCTGCCGCGGGTACGGCTCCTGGTTCCGGTGCCCTCCTCGGGTCCGTTTCCGGACTCCTCGGCCCCGGCCGGTTCGGTGGCGGCCCCCTCCGTTTCCTGCGCGGCGGCCCGGGCGCGGCTGCGGCGCGGAGGAGCCGCGGGCGCGTCTTCGGGACGGCCCGCGGCGCGGACCGTGCGCCTGCGCGAGCTGGGGGCGGACACCGAGGTCTTGACCGTGCCGCCCTCACCGGAGCCGGCCAGGGTGGTGACCGGCATGGTGGGAGCGGAGAAGACGTCGTCGGGCTCTGGGGGCGGCCCTGCCGCGCGGCGAGCGCCCTTGGCGGGCGCGGGTGTGGTCACCCGTACCCCGCCGTCCCCCGGAGGGGGCGTCGCCGCCCTGTTCTCGGTTGTTTCGGTTGTACCCTCGGTGCCTTCTTCGGCACCGCTGTTGGGCTCGTTGTCGAGCATCCGGGCGGTCTCCCGTCAAAGCCCTCGGGCGCGCCGCGACCTCTCGGTCGGCGGCGCGGCTCACGAGAGCTGTCGTCGCTGTGTCGGCGCCGGAGACACCGGGGTGCCTCCGGGGCAAAGTCCTGTGGTTTCGCCCATGTTCCCCGCGTTGGGGCCGCTCATTGCGACGGCCCCGTCATGGGCGATGACGGCCGTGGTGCGCGGGTGCGTCGATCGTTCGTCTGGTCGTGCGCGGAACCGTTGCCCCCTGTGGCGGGAGCTTCGGGTCGGTCCGCGTCGAACGGATCGGCGATCGCACCTGTCGCCTCGTCCAGTGGCCCCTGCGCCAGCCTGGTCATCTTCGGTGATGACGGCGGCGCGAGGTCGGCCAGTTGGCGAAGGCCGGTCAGCACGTCGTCTGGTCGTACAGCAGGTGTCGTGTGCCGTATGACCATTTGAAGTATGGCATATGTCGCGTGTCGGTCCTCTGGGGCGCGCCCGTGGGAACCGCTACACACTTCGATGCCGAGGACAGCCGGGCGGGTGTCGAAGCGGCGTCGGCCCTTCTTCGTCATCCGTTCCACCTCGACACTCTCGGCGGCCAGATAGGTGGCCACCGCCTCGGCGGCGTCGTCGGGGCCGACGTCCGCCATCTCCACCCGCCATAGGGAGGCCTGAAGCCGGTCGGCCAGGCCCTGGGTGCGGGCCTCGACGACCTCGACCACGTCGACGCCGTCGGGCATGGCCGCGTCGATCGCGTCCCTGACCTGATCGGGCCGGCAGTCCTGGGCCAGGGTGAGCTCAAGATACTCCGCCTCGCTGGCGACCCCGGTCGGGGCCGCACCGGTGTAGGAGATCTTGGGATGTGGTGAGAAGCCAGCGGAGAACGCCACGGGTACCGAGGCCCTACGCAGGGCTCTCTCCAGTGCCCGGGCGATGTCGCGATGGCTCGCGAAGCGCATGCGTCCGCGTTTGGCGTAGCGGACGCGGAGCCGTTGGCCGGGTTTGGCGGTGGAGGGTGAGGTGGTGCCCTCGTGTGCGGGGGGCAGCTCAACTCCTTTCCTCAGTGCCCCCTGAATCCGGGCCGGTTGTGGCGGCCCGCAGGGGCTGTTCCTCGTCCTGTTCAGCGTACGGTGCGCCGCGGTGCACATGCGCCAACAGGACTACGCATACCGGTATCTCCCCCGATGACCTGCGATCGAAAAGTCCCGCCCGGATCCGGGCGGATACCGAACCGGCATTCACCAACAGAACACGGGGTTCCGGGAAAAAAATCCAAAGAAAATCCTGGATCGATGGCAACCCCCCGTGCACCCCGCGAGTCTTACTTCACGTACGGCCCGGCGCGAGCGGGGCGCCGGGCCGTACACCTTCTTCTCCGGAGGCACCGCGCGACCACTCCCCTCAACAGAGGGTCGAGGCAGGCGGCACAGAGCGTCCGGCGCGCGAATCATACTCCGCTTCCCCCCAGGACGCACTGCCCACAGAACACACTGTTCGCCCGGTTTCACCGTGCGCGTTCGCGGCCCGACCCGTGCGCACGGAGGCTCCCGGCTCCGCACCGACTCCGTCGCACCCGACCCGCACGCGAACGGGCGCGCGGAGCTTCGGCCCCACGCGCCCGTCTGAGCCGTCGCGGTCCCTCAGAGCACCGTCAGCGGCAGCATCGGCCGTCCCTGCGCCTGGTCGTCGTTGATCTGGATCTCCGTGCCCATGGAGGGGCACACACCACAGTCGTAACAGGGGTTCCAACGGCAGTCGTCGACCTCCAGGGACTCCTCACCGTGCAGGGAGTCCTGCCAGTCCTGCCAGAGCCAGGAGCGGTCCAGCCCGGCGTCCAGGTGGTCCCAGGGCAGGACCTCGTCCTCGTCGCGCTCACGTGTGGTGAACCAGTCCACGTCCACTCCGGTTCCGGCCAGACCGGCCTCGGCCGCCGCCATCCAGCGGTCGTAGGAGAAGTGCTCGCTCCAGCCGTCGAACCGGCCCCCCGAACGCCACATCTCCTCCACGATCCGGCCGACCCGCCGGTCACCGCGGGAGAGCAGTCCCTCCACGATGGAGGGACGGCCCTCGTGGTAGCGCAGGCCGATGGACTTGCCGTACCTGCGGTCGCCGCGGAGCCGGTCGCGCAGCTTGCGCAGGCGGGCGTCCACGTCCTCGTGCGAGGTCTGCGCCGCCCACTGGAACGGGGTCTGCGGTTTGGGGACGAAACCGCCGATGGAGACCGTGCAGCGGATGTCCTTGCGGCCGGTCACCTCGCGGCCGGTCCGGATCACCTCGGTGGCCAGGTCGGCGATGGCCAGAACGTCCTCCTCCTCCTCGGTGGGCAGACCGCACATGAAGTACAGCTTCACCTGGCGCCAACCCGCCGCGTAGGCGGCGGTGACGGTGCGGATGAGGTCCTCCTCGGTGACCATCTTGTTGATCACCCGGCGCATCCGCTCACTGCCGCCCTCGGGGGCGAAGGTCAGACCGGAACGACGGCCGTTGCGGGTCAGTTCGTTGGCCAGGTCGATGTTGAAGGCGTCCACCCGGGTGGAGGGCAGGGACAGGCCGGTGTTGGTGCCCTCGTAGTGGTCGGCGAGGTTCTTGGCGATGCCGCCGATCTCGCTGTGGTCGGCGCTGGACAGCGAGAGCAGGCCCACCTCCTGGAAACCGGAGGCCTTCACCCCCTTCTCCACCATCTTCTGGACGGTCTGCTGGTTGCGCTCGCGCACCGGCCGGGTGATCATCCCGGCCTGACAGAACCGGCAGCCGCGGGTGCAGCCCCGGAAGATCTCCACGCTGTAGCGCTCGTGCACGGACTCGGCCGTGGGCACGATCGGCTTCTTCGGGTACGGCCACTGGTCCAGGTCCATCACGGTGTGCTTGAGCACCGTGTTCGGCACCCCCGGACGGTTCGGCGTGTACGCGGCGATCCTGCCGTCCTCGTGGTAGCTCACGTCGTAGAAGCGGGGCACGTACACACCGCCGGTGGCGGCCAGACGCAGCAGCAGGCCGTCGCGCCCCCCGGGCTCCCCCTCCTCCTTGAACTCGCGGATGATCTCGGTGATGGCGAGGGTGATCTCCTCACCGTCGCCGAGGACCACGGCGTCCAGGAAGTCGGCGATCGGCTCCGGGTTGAAGGCCGAGTGCCCGCCTGCGAGGACGATCGGGTCCTGACCGGTCCGGTCGGCGGAGCGGCGCGGGATCCCGGCCAGGTCCAGCGCGGTGAGCATGTTGGTGTAGCCCATCTCGCTGGCGAAGCTCAGCCCGAGCACGTCGAAGGCGCGGACCGGGCGGTGGGAGTCGACGGTGAAGTGCGGGAGGCCGTGCTCGCGCATCAGCTTCTCCATGTCCGGCCAGACCGCGTAGGCGCGCTCGGCCAGGACCCCCTCGCGTTCGTTGAGGACCTCGTAGAGGATCTGCACACCCTGGTTGGGCACGCCCACCTCGTAGGCGTCCGGGTACATGAGCGCCCAGCGCACCTGCGTTTCGTCCCAGTCCTTGACCACGGAGTTGAGCTCACCGCCCACGTACTGGATCGGCTTGCTCACCTGGGGAAGCAGGGCTTCGAGGCGCGGGAAGAGGCTTTCGACGGACATGGTGCGGGCCTTCGATCGGCGGACATCGTGTCTGGCTGGATGCTGTGCCCCCGAAGGGGCGTGCGGGCCGGGCGGTGCTGTCGGAACCACCGGTCCGGTGTTCCACCAGGCTACCGGCGTCAGCCGAACACCGCCGGTCGTCCACAGCCCCGATCCGGTCCGCCTGACCGTCCCACCGGCCCGGCCGGCTCCCGACGCGCCCGGTCCGAGGTCAGAACTCGAAGCCCCGGTCCCGGGAGTTGACGCCCAGGACCAGGCCGACGGCGAGCATGTTGGCGAGGATGGCGGTGCCGCCGTAGGACACGAACGGCAGCGGCAGCCCGGTCACCGGCAGCATCCCCAGGCCCATCCCGATGTTGACGAAGGTCTGGAAGCCGAACCAGGAGGCCACGCCCACGCACAGCAGCCGCGGATACGGCTGGTCGCACCCCCGGGCGATGCGCAGGATCCGCCAGAGCACCACGGTGAACAGGGCGATGACCGAGACGGCCCCGATGAACCCGAGCTCCTCCCCCGCGACGGTGAAGATGAAGTCGGTGTGCTGCTCGGGCACGAAGCGGCCGTGGGTCTGTTCACCGTGGAAGAGCCCGGTGCCCTCGAAGCCGCCCGAACCCACGGCGATCAGTGCCTGTGCGGAGTTGTAGCCCGCACCCTGGGGGTCGGCCGCCGGGTCCACGAGGGTGGCGATCCGGTCCACCTGGTAGGGCTCCAACAGGTCGAACCACCACACGCAGAACACGCCGGCGGCCCCGGCCACCGCCATGCCCGCCACCCACACGAGAGGGGCACCGGACAGGGTGAGCATGCCGAGGAAGATCACGCACAGGATCAGGCCGGTGCCGAGGTCGGGCTGGAACATCACGAGCCCGAGCGGAACCGCCGTCACCAGCAGGCAGAACAGGACGTCCCGGGTCATCGGCCTGGTCTCGCCGTCCCGGGGTTCGCCGAGCAGCGTCGCCAGCACCAGGATCAGGCCGACCTTGGCCAGCTCGCTGGGCTGGAACTGGAAGCCGCCGAGCACGATCCACCCGCGCGAACCGTTGATCACCGCGCCCAGCGGGGTGAGCACCAGGACCAGTGCGACGAGGGTGGCCACGTAGGCGATCGGTGCGTAGGCGCGCACCGTCCGGTAGTCCAGGGCGGCCACGAGCAGGCACACCGTCCAGGCCACACCGAGGTGCGCCAGGTGCCGGAGCAGATGGTCGACGGACTCCAGGGGGTCGCCCCCGTCACCCGGCAGCGTCGCCGACCAGACCAGCAGGGACCCGATCACCCCGAGCGCCAGCACGGAGGAGATCAGTACCCAGTCGAGGCGTCGGGCTCCCCCCGCCGCCGTGGTGAGGGCCCGTCCGAGGTCGTGCCGCCGTCGTGGCGGTCCCCCCATGTTCGTGATCATCAGGGCTCCAGCGTCTCGATGGAACCGTCCGGGCGCACGACCGGAAGTTCGCTGTGCGGTCTGCCGTCGGGCAGCAGCGGTTCCCCCTGCTCGACGTCCTCGGCGTTCCCGGAGGAGGAGAACCCGTAGATGCCCTCGTAGATCTCGCGGGCGATGGGCGCGGAGGTCGCACCGCCGGTACCGCCCTGGGAGACCAGGACGACGATGGCGTACTGCGGGTCGTCGGCCGGGGCGTAGGAGGCGAACCAGGACGAGACCTGGCGCCCCTGCGCGTCGGCGCTGCCGGTCTTGCCCGCGATGGACACCCTGTCCTGCGGGAAACCGCCGAAGGCACCGCCGGCGGTACCGGTCTTGGGCACCTCGGTCAGGGCCTCCTGGAGGTAGCTGATGGTCTTGTCACTGACCGGCAGCTCCCCCTTGACCGAGGGCTCGACGGGCTCCACCCGGGAACCGTCGGCGGCGACCATCGCCTTGGCCACACGGGGCTCGTACAGTGTGCCGCCGTTGGCGATGGCCGCGTAGGCGCTGGCCAACTGCAACGGGCTCACCAGGACGTCCCCCTGGCCGATGGCGAAGCTGACGGCCTCGTTGGCCCGCCACTCGAAGCCCTGCACGCAGTGCTCGTGGGCGAGCCGCTTGAGGTAGGCCGCCCGGGACGGGTCCGTCTCGGCGACCTCCGGGTAGCCCTTCTCCGCCCGCGAGCAGTTGGTCTCCCGGGTCTCCTCCCAGAAGGTGCGCTTCCACTCGCGGTCGGGGATGCGGCCGCCGGTCTCGTAGGGCAGGTCCACGCCGGTGGGCGAGCCGAAGCCGTAGCCGCGGGCCATCTCGGCCATCGCCTCCTCCGGTTCGCCGTCGGGGTGGAGCCCGCCGTCCTGCTTCCACATCTGGTAGCCGAAGTTGTAGAAGACGGTGTTGCAGGAGGCGATGATGGCCTGCTTCAGGGTGATGCTGCCCTGGCCCGCGCCCGCGTAGTTCTCGTAGCTCTGGCCGGCCAGGGAGACCGATCCCGGGCAGGCGTAGGTGCTGCGCAGCGAGTACCCGTTCTCGACCGCGGCGGACAGCGACGACACCTTGAAGGTGGAGCCGGGCGGGTAGGTGCCCTGGACGGCCCGGGAGAGCAGGGGTTCGCCCGCCTCCTCGCTGAGCATGGAGTCGAAGGTCTCCTGGTCGATCCCACCCTCCCAGATGGCGGGGTCGTAGGTGGGCAGGCTCGCCATGGCCACGACCCCGCCGTTGGTGACGTCCAGGACGACGGCGGCGCCGGAGTCGGCCCGGTACCTGGGCCGGGCCCTCTCCATACCCTTGGCCAGGGCCCGCTCGGCGACCTTCTGGACGTTCATGTCCATGTGGGTGACCAGGTGCGTCCCCGCTTCGGGCAGTCGCTCGGAGATGACGTCCATGATCTCGCCGTGGTTGTTCACGCCCAGGGTCCGCAGTCCGGCCCTGCCGCGCAGTTCCTTGTCGTAGACGGCTTCGAGGCCGTCCCTGCCCACCTGGTCGATCCCGGTGAACTGGGTGCGCAGCTCCTCCCGTGCCTCCAGCTCCTCCTGGGTGACGGGCTGGAGGTAGCCGAGCATCTGGCCGGCGTGCTCCCCGTAGGGGTACTCGCGTACGGCCTGGGCCTGCGCGGTGATGCCCGGGAACTCTTCGGCGCGCTCCATGACCTGGAGGGCGACCGGCCCCGCCACGTCCTCGGCGAGCGTGACGGGCTGGTAGGGCGAGCCGGGCCAGCAGGGCCGCTGCACCTCGGGGCCGCAGAGCCGCATGCGCTGCTGGAGCTCCTCCAGGGGGACCTCGAGGACCTCGGAGAGGTCGCTCAGGACCGCCTCTCCCCCGTCCGGCATGCCCTGGAGCTCGTGGTAGTCGGCGGAGACCATCAGTTCGGTCTTGTTGCTGACCACGGTGCGGCCGCTGGAGTCGAGGATCTGCCCCCGGGTGGCGGGGACCACCAGTTCCTGGTGGTGGTTGGAGACGGCGAGCTCACGGTAGTGCTCGGCCATGGGTACCTGGAGGTACCAGAGGCGGGCGGCCAGGGCCGCGAACAGGACCAGGACCATGAACTGGGCGAGGAAGAGGCCGAACCGGCCGAGCCTGCGCCCCGGCAGCGCGGGGTCCACGGGAGGCTTGTGCACCGGTCACCACCCCCCCGGCGAGGTCGGGCCCTGGATGGTGGCGAAGTCGCTCTCGGTGAGCGCTGACCGCACCCACAGGACCGGCAGGGTGACCAGCACGGAGGCCAGGGTGGTGAGCAGGGCGCCGACCCCGGTGTGCAGGGCGACCGCGGCCGGGGTGATGTTGGCGTCGCCCATCACGAAACCGACGAACGCGTACCCCAGGCCCACGCCCGCCGCCGTGACGGCGGTGGCGCCGACCGCGGCCCAGGCCGAGACGCCGGAACCCGTCGGGCCGCCGAAACCGGTGTTGGTGCGCAGCAGGGCGAGCACGTAGGCGGCCAGGCACAGCACCAGGGCGTAGCGGCCCATCGGGTGTTCGGCCGGGGGGAGCACGTCCACGGCCAGCCCCGCCGCGAACCCGCAGCCGGCGGCCGCGGCCGGACTGGTGGTCAGGGCGACGGCGACGACCGCCGCGAGCACGAGGTCGGGGCCCGGGCCCCACTCGAAGGGCAGGCGGTTGACGACGGTGGCCTGGGCGAGCACCGCGACGGTCACCATGAGCAGGGTCACTGCGGCCCTCATCGGTCCCCCTCCGGTTCGGGTTTGGGCGGAAGCACGGAGTCGCGCGGGTCCTCCTCGGGGCCGCCGACGACCACGCCCACCACGTCCAGGGACGAGAAGTCCACGGCCGGGGTGATGCGGGCGATCCGGCTGAGCGCGCCGGGCGCGACCTGGACCTCGTCAACGGTGCCGACGGGGACACCGGGGACGAAGGGCGCACCGTCGTGCGAGCCGAGCGTGACCACGCGGTCCCCCGACTCGATGGGTGCCTCCATGTCGAACAGCTCCAGGGTCATGTCGGCCTCGGGGCCGCCCGGGACGGTGCCTCCGGTGACGGCGCCGATCTTGCGGGTCTGCTCCAGTCGGGCGCCCACCGTGGAGTTGACGTCGGTGGCGAGCCTGACCGTGGAGGTGCGGGGCCCGGCCTCGATGACCCGGCCGACCAGACCCGAACCGTTGACGACGGTCATGTCGGGACGGATCCCGGATCCGGTGCCCGCGTCGATCGTGACCGTGTGCGCGTATCCCCGCGCGGTGGTCCGGGTGACGGCCTGGGCCGGAACGACCTCGTAGGAGCCGAGGCCGGACAGGTGCAGGAGTTCGTCGAGCTGGTCCGCGCGGCCGTCGTCGAGGCGGGCCGCCGCGAGCTGCGACTCCAGCTCGGCGTTGGCCTCCTCCAGTTCGGCGATGCGGTCGGCGGCCTCCGGCCCCTGGCGCACGGCCTCGTAGAGCTCGGCCGCGGGCCCGGTGACCAGACCGACCCCCGCCGCGGTGGGCGCGAAGACGAGTTCGCCGCCGCCGCGGGCGAGTGCGGTCACCGGGTTGCTTCCGGGGCGCGCGTCCACGGCGATCAGGACCACGGCCGCGACGACGAGCACGGCGAGGAAGAGCCGGGACTGCGGGGAGTCGCGGAACATGTCAGCGCCGCCGTTCCGGGACGAGGACCTGGTGCAGGCGCTCGTAGTTCTCCACGCAGGTGCCGGAGCCGACGGCGACCGAGTCGAGCGCGTTCTCGGCGATGTGGATGGGCATCCCGGTCTCGTGCAGAAGGCGGTCGTCGAGGCCGCGCAGCAGGGCTCCGCCGCCGGTGACCGCGACCCCCCGGTCCATGATGTCGCCGGACAGTTCGGGCGGGCACTTGTCGAGGCTGGTGCGGACCGCGTCGATGATGGCGGTGACCGGCTCCTCGATGGCCTGGCGCACGTCCGACTCGGACATGACGATGGTCTTGGGCAGGCCGCTGATGAGGTCGCGTCCGCGCACCTCCGCGTGGAGCTCCTCGGTGCCTGTCGGGTAGGCGGAGCCGATGGCCAGCTTGAGCTCCTCGGCGGTGCGCTCCCCGACCATCAGGGAGTACTCCTTCTTGACGAAGGTCATGATGGCCTGGTCGATCTCGTCGCCGCCCACCCGGATGGACTGGGAGGTGACGATGCCGCCCATGGAGATGACGGCCACCTCGGTGGTGCCGCCGCCGATGTCGACCACCATGTTGCCGGTGGGCTCGTGGACGGGCAGCCCGGCGCCGATGGCGGCGGCCATGGGCTCCTCGATGATGTACACCCGGCGCGCCCCCGCCTGGTAGCCCGCCTCCTTGACCGCGCGGTGCTCGACCGAGGTGATACCGCTGGGGACCGCGACGATGATGCGGGGTTTGGCGAAGTGGCGGCGGCGGTGGATCTTCTGGATGAAGTACCGCAGCATCCGCTCGGTGACCTCGAAGTCGGCGATGACGCCGTCCTTGAGGGGGCGGATGGCGGTGATGTTGGTCGGCGTGCGGCCGATCATCTGCTTGGCCTCGATACCGACCGCCACGATCTTGCCGGTCGAGGTGTTGAGCGCGACCACCGACGGCTCGTTCAGGACGATGCCGCGTCCGCGTACGTACACGAGTGTGTTGGCGGTACCAAGGTCTACGGCCATGTCCCGGCCGAGAAATGCAAGGTTGTTCGGCATGTAACGTCCTCAGAGGCGCCGTGTCGGGCGTGGAGATGCGGCACGACCACGCGTAGTCGCTCCAACACGTTAGGTGTCTAGTTCCCCGCATCGTAACGGTCGGCACTTGGATAGTTACGCAAACACACCGAATTGTTGCCTCGTCACCGGACGAATGGTGAGAAAAGCACGGTGCCCCGGGGCAGACGCCCCGGGGCACCGGTTGCAGTAGGGCTCTCAGGCCCGAACCCCTACAGGTTGGGGAAGAACAGCTTGATCTCGCGCTCGGCGGAGTAGGTGGAGTCCGAACCGTGCACGATGTTCTGCTGGACCTCCAGCGCGAGGTCGCCGCGGATCGTGCCGGGAGCGGCGGTGACCGGGTCGGTGGCACCGGCCAGGGCGCGGAAGGCCTCGATGGCGCGCTCTCCCTCGACCACCATGGCGACCAGCGGTCCGCCGGTGATGAACTCCACCAGCGAGCCGAAGAACGGACGCGAGGCGTGCTCCTCGTAGTGCGTCTTGGCGGTGTCGGCGTCGAGCGTGCGCAGCTCCATCGCGACCAGGTTCAGGCCCTTGCGCTCGATGCGCGAGATGACCTCACCGACGATGCTGCGGCGGACGCCGTCGGGCTTGATGAGAACGAGAGTGCGCTCCACGTGCGTTTCAACTCCTCACTGGGACCCCCCGCGCGGAGCGCGCGGACCTGCGCCCGCGGTGGCAGTCGCACGCGGTGGGGTGTACGGGTGTGCGCCCGGGGGTCGGAGGCGAGGGAAGGGGTGTGGTCCGCCATCCGCGGGACCGGCCGTTCGCCTGCCCGGACGTGCGTCACACTATCGCGTTTGGCGCTGGGGCGCGGTGGGCAAGGCGTTCTCGCCGTTACCGACCGCTCGGCTCAGGCCCGTCCGGCGCCTCCGGCCGCCCCTGCGGTCTCCGCGGGCCCGGCGCCCTCGGCCGCACCGTGGGTTCCGGTCGCTTCCTCGGCCTCGGCCCGCGAGGCGTGCATCGCACGGACCTCGTCGACCCTGCGGCCCAGGATCACCCCGGTGATCCACAGGGACACGAACACGACCGCGACCAGGAGCGCCCCGGTGACCATGAAGGAGCTGAACAGGAACGCGGCCTGCAGGCCCCAGGCGGCGTAGTACGCCCAGGTGTGCTTCTGGAGCCCGGAGAGCACCAGCGCGGCCAGGGCCATCCCGCCCCAGACGCCCCCGGCCAGGGCCGGGTCGGTGCCCTCCAGGTTGATGGCGATGGGGATCGCCAGACCGATCACGACGACCTCGAACACGAGGACTACGGCACAGAGTGTGCGCACGGCGGTTTCCCTTCGTAGGTGGCTGGTCTGTTCCGCTACTCCCCCGAGCCCCGCAGCAGGTGGACGGCGTCACCCGAGGTGACGACCGATCCGGTGACCAGCACACCGACCCCGCCGAACTCGCCGCCCTCCTCGGCCAGGCCCACGGCCCGGTCGATGGCGTCGTCGAGTCTGGGGGCCAGGTGTACGCGGTCCTCACCGAAGATCTGCTGGGCGAGGGCGGACAGCTGTTCCGGATCGAGGGAGCGCGGTGAGGAGTTACGGGTGACGACGATCTCGTCGAGCAGTGGCTCCAGGGGGTCCAGGATCCCCTCGACGTCCTTGTCGGCCATGACGGCGACCACGCCGACCAGCCGCGAGAAGGAGAAGGCCTCCTCCACGGCGGCGACGGTGGCGATCATCCCCGCCGGGTTGTGTGCGGCGTCGGCGATGACGGTCGGGCTGGTCCGCACGACCTCCATCCGCCCCGGGGACTCCAGTCCCGTCAGGGCCTCACCGACGATCTCGGGGTCGAGTCCGGCGGCGTCCTCGGCCGCGGAGAAGGCCTCCACCGCGGCCACGGCGACCGCGGCGTTGCTGGCCTGGTGCTCACCGAACAGGGGGAGGAACAGGTTCTCGTAGTTACCGGTGAGGCCCTTGACGGCGATCTGCTGACCGCCGACCGCCACCTCACGGGAGGTCACCCCGAACTCCAGGCCCTCCCGGGCCACCGTGGACCCGACCTCGGCGGCGTGCCGGACCAGGACCTCCGCGGCGGGCAGCGGCTGCTGCGCCATGACCGTGACGGAGTGGGGTTTGATGATGCCCGCCTTCTCCTCGGCGATTCCGTCGAGGGTGTCGGGCAGGTACTCGGTGTGGTCGATGCCGATGGGCGTGATGACCGCGACGTCGCCGTCGACGACGTTGGTGGCGTCCCAGCTGCCGCCCATGCCGACCTCCACCACGGCGACGTCCACGGGGGCGTCGGCGAAGACGGCGTAGGCCATGACGGTGAGGATCTCGAAGAACGACAACCGCACGTCGCTCATCGAGTCGGCCATCTCCAGGTACGGCCGGATGTCGTCGTAGGCCTCGACGAACTGTTCCTGGGAGACCGGCTCACCGTCGACGACGATGCGCTCGCGCACCGTCCGCAGGTGGGGACTGGTGTATCGGCCCACGCGCAGGCCGCGGCCGCGCATGAGCGCGTCGATCATTCGGGCTGTGGACGTTTTGCCGTTGGTCCCGGTGACATGGATGACCCGGAAGTTGCGGTGCGGGTCGCCCAGGAGGTCGAGGACCGTGCGGACACGGTCCAGACGAGGGTCGATGTCGGACTCGGGTGCGCGGGAGAGGATCTCCGCGGTGACCGCGGCGTAGCGCTCGTCGGCGCTCACGCCGCTCACGGCGTCTCGGTGGTCGGGGTGTACACCCGCGCCAGTGTACGCGGCCTCACCTGGACACCGGTGCCGGTCCGGGTGTGCGAAGCCCGATATCACCCGGACCATACTGTGGGTATGCCCAACCTTGACCCTGACCCCTTCTTCTCCGAGTGGACGCACCGCCGTCCCGGCCAGGTGCGGAGCCTGGACCGCGCGGCCGCGCTGCTCCACGGGCTCGGCCTGGACTCCGCGCGGGCGCCGGTTCTGGGGGTTGTCGGTTCCAAGGGCAAGGGGAGCACGGCCACGTACGCGGCCGCGGCGCTGTCCGCGGCCGGGCTTCGGACCGTCCTGGTGACGGGCCCGAGCTTCCGGAGCTACCGGGAGCGGGTCCGGGTGGACGGAGTGTCCGTGAGCGACGGGGAGCTCCGACGACTGGGTGAGGAGGTCGAGTCCGCTCGGCGGGAGCTCGTGCCTGCGGAGCGGGAGGGCGGATACCTGGCGCCGAGCGGCCTGTTCCTGGTGGCCGGGCTGCTGCACGCCCGGGCGGTGGGCGCCGACGTGTGCGTCCTGGAGGCCGGGATGGGCGGCCACCGCGACGAGTTGCAGCTGCTCGGCCCGGAGGTCGTGGCCCTTGGCATGGTCTTTGCCGAGCATCTCGGTGTCCTTGGTGACACCGTGACCGAGATCGCCCGGGAGAAGACCCGGGTGGCGAGCGCCGAACGGACCCGGGCCCTGGTGACGCTGCCGCAGACCACCGAGGTGGCACCCGTGGTGGAGCAGGCCCTGGCCGAGGCCACCGGGGGCCGGCTGGCCCCTGAGGTCGTGGACCCCGGTACCGAGGGCGCCGAGCCCCCGGTGGAGCTGCGCCCTGCGGGGCTGTCGGCGGCTTCGGGGGTGCTGGGGACGGCCGCCGCTGCCCGGATGCTGGAGGTTCTGGGCAGGCCGCCGGCCGAAGCCGGTCGGCTGCGCTCCGTCCTGGCGACCGTGGGCCTGCCCGCCCGGTTGTCCGGGCACACCGTGCCGGGGGGCGCGGCCGAGGTGGTGGTGGACTCGGCCATCGACCGCGTCGGTGTGGCCGCCGCCCTGTCCCACGCCAGGAGTCTGTGGGGCGGCGTGGACCACGTCCTGCTGTGCCTGCCCGACCACAAGGACGTGTCCGGGGCGGTGGCCGTCCTGGCGGATCTGCCGGTGACGGCGGTCCGGCTGCCCGAGGCCCACCTGCGCTTCGACCACGGCCTGCCCGCCCACTGGGGGCGGATGGAGGCCGAGGAGCTGTCACCCGCTGCCGTCGCCGCCCTGGGCGCACGGGTGCTCGCCCTGGGCACGGTCTACTTCACCGGCAGGGTGCTGGAGGTCCTGGACGCCCCCACCGACCGGCTCTTCGACGCGGGCTGAGAGCTGTCCGCACGCCCGCGGCGCCCGAAAACCGCGGTGATCTTGCTACCAGGGGCGATTTCGGCGCCGAAGTTGCCCCTGGTAGCAAGATCACCGTGAAAAAGGGGGCCGGACGCGCCGGGGCCTCCCTGCCGGGCAGACCCGGCAGGGAGGCCACACCCCTACCGGTTGCCCGGCCGGTAGCTGGCCTGGGTCTGCGGGTTGAACTCGTCGTAGGTGACGCGCTCCGCCACGCGCATCCGCGGGTCGGTCAGCCTCAGCACGTCCAGACCCCGCACGATGTCGGAGGAGTACACGTAGCCGTTGTAGTAGTACGTCGACCAGGTGTCGTTGTCCTGGACGTCCGGGTCGATCCGGGAGTCGGCGTCGAAGTAGCCGATCTCGCGCGGGTTCTTCGGGTCGTTGAAGTCGATCACCGAGATACCGCCCTGGTACCAGGACTGCACGAAGTAGTTCCGGCCCGGGACCGGGATCAGCGAACCGTTGTGCGCCACGCACACCTGGTCGCCCTGGTGGCGGTCGATCTTGAAGTAGCTGGCGAACTCCAGGCTGTGGCCGTCCGCGGTCTCCTCAAGCGTGTAGACGGCGTTGGCGCCGCGCTCGGGGCCGATCTCCTCGGTGCAGGTGGGGGCGCCACCGCCGCCGAGCTCGTCGGTGAAGATGACCGTGTCGGCGTCGTTGGTGAAGGTGGCGGAGTGCCAGAAGGCGAAGTTCTCGTCCCGGACCACCTCGGTCACGACCGGGGCCGCCGGGTCGGAGATGTCCATCATGATGCCGTCGCCCATGCAGGCGCCCGCGGCGATGTCCTTCTCCGGGTAGGCGGTGATGTCGTGGCACCCGCTGGTGCTGCGGTTCCCGCCCTCGGGGAAGAGCACCGGTGCGTCGATGACCTCGGCGGAGGCCGGGTCGTCCAACGGGACCTCGATGACGGAGATCTTGTCGTGCGGCGGCTGGCAGTTCGGGAACCGCGACGAGGGCGAGTACGAGGACACGTACACGTAGTCGTGCTCGCCGTCCTTGCCCGGTACCGGGGTCAGGGTGTGGGAACCGCAGTCGGTACGCACGGCGGCCACGTACTGCGGGTTGGCCTTGTCCGAGATGTCGAAGACCCGGATGCCCTCGAACCCGTCGGGATCGGTGGTGGGCACGGAGGGCGCGCCGCACTCGTCGCCCGCCCGGGGGTAGTCCACCGCGAAGTACAGCAGGTCCCCGCTGACCGAGACGTCTCCCTGACCACCGGGGCACAGCACCTCGGAGACGACCCGGGGGTCCTCGGGTTCGGAGATGTCGTAGACGACGAAGCCGTCGTAGTTGCCGCCGATGGCGTAGTCACCCGTGAACGCCAGGTCCGAGTTGGTGTTGCTGATCGCCTCGGGTTTGGGGACGTTCGCGACGTGCTCGACGTTGTCGCTGCTGACACTGTCGGAGGGGGGCGTGTCGGCGTGGGCCGTAGCCGAGCCGAGGAGCCCGGCGAGCAGGGTGGCCGACGCGGTCAGCGCGATCGTGGTCGCTCCGCGCAGGCGGCGTCTGGCCCGTGTGGGGGGAGCTTCGGGCATGGTCTCTCCTGATCGTGTTCGGGTGGGGGACGGGAGTCCGGGGGTGGTGGACGGCGGGGCCGCGGCTGTGTGGCCGCGGCCCCGGTCTCTCCCGTTTGCCCTGACTCCCCAGGAGGAGCCACCGGGAGGGATTCGTGGTCAGCGTCCGTGTCCGCGTCCGGGTCGGTAGCTGGGCTGGGACTGCGGGTTGAACTCGTCGTAGGTGACGCGCTCCGCCACGCGCATCCGCGGGTCGGTCAGCCTCAGCACGTCCAGGCCGCGGCTGATGTCGGAGGAGTAGACGTGGCCGTTGTAGTAGTAGGCCGACCAGGATCCGCCGAGGACCAGCCTGTCCTCGTTGATCGGGGCCCGGTCGAAGTAGCCGATCTCGCGGGGGTTCTCCGGGTCGTTGAAGTCGATCACCGAGACGCCGCCCTGGTACCAGGACTGCACGAAGTAGTTCCGGCCCGGGACCGGGATCAGCGAACCGTTGTGCGCCACGCAGTTCTCGGTCTCGCTCTGCGGGCGCGGGATCTTGTAGTAGCTCTCGAAGGCGAGCCCGGGGTCGTCCTTGGAGCCGTCGATGCTGTAGAGGGCGTTGGCGCCGCGCTCGGGTCCGTACTCCTCGGTGCAGATGGCGCCGCCACCGCCGCCGAGCTCGTCGGTGAAGATGACCGTGTCGGCGTTGTTGGTGAAGGTGGCGGAGTGCCAGAAGGCGAAGTTCTCGTCCCGGACCACGTCGGTGACGACGGGGTGCGCG
>NZ_BMXJ01000006.1:136379-138254 GCF_014651695.1 Nocardiopsis terrae | reverse complement strand
TCGGAGATGTCCATCATGATGCCGTCGCCCATGCAGGCGCCCGCGGCGATGTCCTTCTCCGGGTAGGCGGTGATGTCGTGGCACCCGCTGGTGCTGCGGTTCCCACCCTCGGGGAAGAGCACCGGATCGCTGACCAGGGCCGCCTCGGCGGGGTTGTCGACGGGGATCTCGATGACGGAGATCTTGTCGTGCGGCGGCTGGCAGTTCGGGAACCGTGACGAGGGCGAGTACGAGGACACGTACACGTAGTCGTGCTCGCCGTCCTTGCCGGGCACCAGGGTGTTGGTGTGGGAACCGCAGTCGGTACGCACGGCGGCCACGTACTGCGGGTTGGCCTTGTCCGAGATGTCGAAGACCCGGATGCCCTCGAACCCGTCGGGATCGGTGGTGGGCACGGAGGGCGCGCCGCACTCGTCACCGGCCCGGGGGTAGTCCACGGAGAAGTACAGCAGGTCCCCGCTGACCGAGACGTCTCCCTGACCACCGGGGCACAGCACCTCGGAGACGACCCGGGGAGCTTCGGGTTCGGAGATGTCGTAGACGACGAAGCCGTCGTAGTTGCCGCCGATGGCGTAGTCACCCGTGAACGCCAGGTCCGAGTTGAAGGCGTCCATGGCTTCGGACTTCGGAACGTTGGTCACATGGGTGACGTTGTCGCTGGTCTCGGCGTCGCTCTCGAAGGGGACCTGGTCCGCCGAGGCTGTGGCCGGACCGAGAAGCCCCATGGTCAGGGCGGTGGCGAAGGCGAGAGCGAGGCCGGCGGGACCGCGTCGGTACGAGGGGCGTCGGGGAACGGGACGGGCGGGGGATGACGCCATGTGTACTCCTGATTCCGAATGGAGCGAAACAGGAAGAACGTACACAGTTCAACATCAATATGTATAGAGGGGAACAAAAGAAAGATGGTTGTTAACACGGTGTAGAGCTGACCCGATCTGACTACGCACAGTGCCTAGGGTTCGTCCGGCATCGCGCGCTCCGGGCGCTTCGGCGGCCGCGGACCGCAGCGTCGGTCACGGGTCATCCGTTCGGTGCACCGGCTGTGACTGCGGGTTGAACTGGTCCAGGACCAGCTCCTCGGCCCTCTCGAAGCGGGGGTCGGTGAGTTCGAGCACGTCCAACCCCCGCTCGATGTCGGAGGAGTAGACGTGGCCGTTGTAGTAGTAGGCCGACCAGGATCCGGCCGTGCGCAGGCCGTCCGGGTCGGCCGGACCCCGGTCGAAGTGGCCGACCTCCGCGGGCCGGTCGGGGTCGGTGAGGTCGATGACCGAGACCCCGCCCTGGTACCAGGACTGCACGAAGTAGTTCCGACCCGGGACCGGGATCAGCGAACCGTTGTGCGCCACGCAGTTCTCTGTTTCGGACTGATGACGTGGCAATTTGTAGTAGCTCCGAAATTGCAGCTCGGGGCTCTCCCCGGAAAGGTCCAGCGAGTACACCGCGTCGGCGCCCCGCTCCGGGCCGGTTTCCTCGTTACAGGTGGCCGCACTCCCACCACCGAGCTCGTCGGTGAAGAGCACGTGAGCCGCGTCGTTGGTGAACGTGGCGGAGTGCCAGAAGGCGAAGTTCTCGTCCCGGACGCGTTCGACGACCACCGGGGCGAGCGGGTCGGAGATGTCGAGCAGCACCCCGTCGCCCAGACAGGCCGCTGCGGCCAGCCCCCACTCCGGATAGGCGGTGATGTCGTGGCACCCGGTGGTGCTGCGGTTCCCGCCCTCGGGGAAGAGCACCGGTGCGCTGACCACGGCGGCGGACTCCGGGTCCTCGTGCGGCACCTCGATGACGGAGATCCTGTCGTGCGGCGGCTGGCAGTTCGGAAAGTCCGACGAGGGCGAGTACGAGGACACGTAGACCACGTCGCTGCTACCGTCCGCT
>NZ_BMXJ01000006.1:0-136235 GCF_014651695.1 Nocardiopsis terrae | reverse complement strand
GCCTTGTCCGAGATGTCGAAGACCCGGATGCCCTCGAACCCGTCGGGATCGGTGGTGGGCACGGAGGGCGCGCCGCACTCGTCACCGGCCCGGGGGTAGTCCACCGCGAAGTACAGCAGGTCCCCGCTGACCGAGACGTCTCCCTGACCACCGGGGCACAGCACCTCGGAGACGACCCGGGGAGCTTCGGGTTCGGAGATGTCGTAGACGACGAAGCCGTCGTAGTTGCCGCCGATGGCGTAGTCACCCGTGAACGCCAGGTCCGAGTTGAAAGCCGAGATCAGGGCCTGGGGTTTGGGGACGTTGGCCAGGTGTACCACTCCCCCGCCCGTGCTCACCCCGTCGTCGGCGACGGCGCCCGGGACCGTCAGCCCCACCGCCGCGAGCAGCGCGGAGACCGCCGTGACACCGCGGCGTCCATGCCTTCGCCCCGCCCCCGAAGCCATGCCCCACCCCCGAGAACCACTCGAAGAAGCCAGTTGACTACTTTGGGTTATACATGCATCACTCTCCATAGAACAGACGAAACACCGAGATCAGACATCTCACCCTGAAGCCACCCTCCTCCGGGCGCCGCACGGACACCCCAGCGCACCCGAGGACCCGACACAGCGCGACCGGCACGGGCCCGACACTGGACAAAACACCCACCGAGTGAGTAGAAAACCCGCAGGATGTCGCGTTCACCCTGGCGCGCTCTCCGACACCGTCGGGCACCCGGCCCGCCGAACCCCCACCCCTGGAGGAGACCTCGTGCGTCGCCTGGCACTCGCAGCCGGAACCGCTCTCGTGCTGCTCGGAGCCTCGGCCTGTACCGGCGAGGACGGCGGGCAGGACTCCGCCAACGTCATCGCCCCCGGAGCCCCCGGAGAGTCCTCCACCCCCGCCACCCCCGACCAGATCGCCGCCCTCGCCGAGGAACAGGGGCACAACGAAGCCGACGTCACCTACCTCGTGAAGATGATCGAACACCACGCCCAGGCCCTGGAGATGACCGACCTGGTCGAGGAGCGCCACGAACGCGACGGGATCGAGCGCATCGCCGACCGGATCTCCGCGGCCCAGGGCCCCGAGATCACCGCGATGGAGAGCTGGCTGGAGGAGAACGTCTTCGGTCCCGCCCGGGAGAACCCGGCCCACCAGAACTTCTGCGGGCTGGAGGGCGACGGCAGCCACCACTCCGAGGACGGGGAGGTGGTCGAGTGCGATCTCCAGGTCGACCACGAGGACATGGAGGGCATGGCCTCCCCCGAGGAGATGGAACGCCTCGCCGGGGCCGAGGGCGGGGACTTCGACCAGCTCTTCGTCGAACTCATGACCGTCCACCACCAGGGCGCGGTCACCATGGCCGAGGAGGTCATGGCCCAGGGCAAGGACCAGGAGATCCTGCGGATGGCCAACGACCTCATCGCGGAGCAGAACACCGAGATCTCCCGTATGGAACAGGTCCTGTCCGAGGACTAGGCCGTGTTCGTCCCGGCCCCGGGCACCGGTGTCCGGCTCTCGGCGGCGCGGTGAGGGGCCTGAGACGCGCCTCGGGGCGCCCTCCCTGGTAGAAGGGCGCCCCGGGGGCTCGTGTTCGCCTCCCGCGCGTTCTCAGCGGGCAGGCGGGATCAGGCCGACTTCTCCTGGCGTCCGTCGCCCGAGTCCAGCTGGCCCCGCGGCACGATCGTCGGGTTCACGTGCTGCTCGACGGACTCGCGGGTGATGATCACCTGGGCGACGTCCTCACGGCTGGGCACCTCGTACATCACCGAGAGCAGAACCTCCTCGATGATGGCGCGCAGACCGCGGGCCCCGGTCCCCCGGATGATGCCCTGCTCCGCGATGGCCTCCAGGGCGTCCTGGGTGAACTCCAGCTCCACGTTGTCCAGGTCGAACAACCGCTGGTACTGCTTGACCAGGGCGTTGCGCGGCTCGGTGAGGATCTGGATCAGCGCGGCCTTGTCCAGGTTGTGCACGCTGGTGATCACCGGAAGACGGCCGATGAACTCCGGGATCATCCCGAACTTGAGCAGGTCCTCCGGCATGACCTCGCCGAACAGCGCGGTCTCGCCGCCCTTCTCGCTCTTGGGACGCAGCACGGCGTTGAAACCCATGCCCTGCTGACCGGTGCGGGACTCGATGAGCTGCTCCAGCCCCGCGAAGGCCCCACCGCAGATGAACAGCACGTTGGTGGTGTCGATCTGGATGAACTCCTGGTGCGGGTGCTTGCGTCCGCCCTGCGGGGGGACGCTCGCCGTGGTGCCCTCCAGGATCTTCAGCAGCGCCTGCTGGACACCCTCACCGGACACGTCGCGCGTGATCGAGGGGTTCTCGCTCTTGCGGGCGACCTTGTCTACCTCGTCGATGTAGATGATGCCGGTCTCGGCCTTCTTGACGTCGTAGTCAGCGGCCTGGATCAGCTTCAGGAGGATGTTCTCGACGTCCTCGCCCACGTAACCCGCCTCGGTCAGCGCCGTGGCGTCCGCGATGGCGAAGGGGACGTTCAGGATCTTCGCGAGGGTCTGGGCCAGCAGGGTCTTGCCCGACCCGGTCGGCCCCAGCAGGAGAATGTTCGACTTGGCGATCTCGACGTCCTCGTCACCGGGACGGTCGGTCTCCGAACGGACCCTCTTGTAGTGGTTGTACACCGCCACCGAGAGGGACTTCTTCGCCTGCTCCTGACCGATCACGTACGAGTCGAGGAACTCGTAGATCTCGCGGGGCTTGGGAAGGGAGTCCCACGTGAGCTCCGTGGCGTCGGCGAGTTCCTCTTCGATGATCTCGTTGCACAGGTCGATGCACTCATCGCAGATGTACACGCCGGGGCCGGCGATGAGCTTCTTCACCTGCTTCTGGCTCTTGCCGCAGAATGAGCACTTCAGCAGATCCCCGCCGTCACCGATGCGTGCCACCCAGCCACTCCTCAAAACTAAGGCCGCCCCGTTCCCGGCGCACCCGGCGCCGAACGGACGGAAAGCTCAAGTTCCCGTGATCCGTTCACGACCGGCCAGCCACGAACGGGGCGATCTGTGTGTCGCTCTCCGCCAGACTAAGCGAAAAACCGGACCGGCTTCACCACCGGGCTGCCCCAGGCGGGTCAGAAACCGGTCCGGCAGGTACTTCCCGATGGCCGGACTCCTCTGACCGGGAACGCCTCCGCATGCGCGGAAAGTCCCGGCCAGAGGCCGACGGCCGGTGTCGCCCTACTTCAGGGAAGCCTTGCGGTAGGGCAGCACGAAGTCGATGAGACCGTATTCGACGGCCTCCTCCGAGGTGAGGATCTTGTCCCGCTCGATGTCCTTCGAGATCTGCTCCGCGGACCGCCCGGTGTGCTTGGCCAGGGTGCTCTCCAGCTGCTGGCGGATCCGGGTGATCTCGTTGGCCTGGATCTCGATGTCACTGGCCTGACCGTGCATACCCTCGGTCGCGGGCTGGTGAATCATCATCCGGGCGTTGGGCAGCGCACCGCGCTTGCCCTTGGTGCCGCCCGTCAACAGGATCGCGGCGGCCGACGCAGCCTGTCCGATGCACACCGTCTGGATGTCGGGGCGCACGAACTGCATGGTGTCGTAGATCGCCATGAGCGAGGTGAAGGACCCGCCCGGCGAGTTGATGTACATCTGGATGTCCCGCTCGGAGTCGAGCTGCTCAAGCGTGATGAGCTGGGCCATCAGGTCGTTGGCCGAAACGTCGTCGATCTGGACGCCGACGAAGATGATCCGCTCTTCGAAGAGCTTGTTGTACGGGTTCATCTCCTTGACGCCGTACGACGTACGCTCCACGTAGGACGGCAGGACGTAGCGGCTCTGGGGAGCCATCGAGGCCGCGCCGCCGATGGGACTGGGATTGAACTCGGTCATTTCACGCCTTCCACGCACTGCGCCGATTCATGGGCTGGGCCAGGTCAGCTGGTCACGTCGAGGGTGCCCTCGAGCACCTCGTCGATGAAGCCGTACTCCAGTGACTCCCGGGCCGTGAACCAGCGGTCACGATCGGCGTCCTTCTCGATCTGCTCGACCGTCTGCCCGGTGTGCTCGGAGATCTTCTCGATGAACATCTTCTTCACGTAGAGCAGCTGGTCAGCCAGGATCCGGATGTCGGAGGCGGTGCCCCCGATGCCACCGGAGGGCTGGTGCATCATGACGCGGGTGTGCGGCAGCGCGTAACGCTTGCCGGGAGCACCGGCGCACAGGAGCATCTGGCCCATGGAAGCGGCCATACCGATACCCACGGTGCGCACGTCGTTGGGGATGTACTGCATGACGTCGTAGATCGCCATGCCCGCCGTTACGGAACCACCCGGCGAGTTGATGTACATGGTGATGTCCCGCTGGCGGTCCTCGGCGGACAGCAGCAGGAGTTCACCAACCAGGCGGTTGGCGATGTCATCGTCGACCTGCTGGCCGAGGAATACGATTCGCTGGCGCAACAGGCGCTGAGGCGTCTGCTCAATAAAAGGGGAAAGCTGCGGATCCGACGTACGAGCGTCGAATCGCGGGGACTCATCAAAGGTCGGCGGCACTCTCGTCACCTGCTCCGGAATCGAAACGGTTGCGATACAGCGACACTAACGCCGACAGACGCCAGGCTCGTCCGGATACCGTCCCTGTTCGCTTTGAGCGCAGGGTGCGGCGGGCCCCGAACGCGCCTTTTCTCCTGGCGGCGAACAAACACGACGGGCCCCGACCGACCCGGTCCGGGTCGGTCGGGGCCCGTACGAGGGCTGTGCGGCCGAAGGACTACTTGGAGTCGGCCTCGGCAGCCGTCTCGTCGTCCTTCGTCTCCTCGACGGCCTCGTCGGCCTCGGTGACCGCAGCGGCGGCGGCCTTGGCGGCCTCCTCCACGGCGTCCTCGTCCGAGGCCTCGACGATCTCCTGCTCGACGACGTTGCCGTCCTCGTCGGTCACCTTGGCACCGGCCAGGACCAGGTCCATGGCCTTGCCGCGGACGACCTCGGTGAAGGCGACACGGATCTGGTTCGACTCGACCAGGTGCTGGGCCAGCTGGTCCGGGCTCACACCCATGCGCTGGGCCTGCTCGAACACGTACTGGCTGAGCTCGCCCTGGTCGGCGCTGAGGTCCTCCTGGAGGGCCAGCTGGTCGAGGATGAAACCAGCCTTGACCGCCGAGTTGGCGCCGGTCTTCAGCTCCTCCTCGAACTCCTCCTCGGTCTTCTCCTGCGACTCGAGGTAGGCCTCCTTGGTCAGGCCGCTCTGCGCCAGCTGCTGCTCCAGGCTCTGACGACGACGGGTGATCTCCTCGTCGACGACCGCGTCGGGCAGCGGGATCTCGACGGAGTCGATCAGCTTCTCCAGCGCCTTGTCACGAGCGGCGGAGAGCTGCTGCATCCGACGGACGTCGGCCATGCGCTTGCGCACGTCCTCACGCAGCTCGTCGATGGTGTCGAACTCCGAGGCGAGCTGGGCGAACTCGTCGTCCAGCTCGGGCAGCTCCTTCACCTTCACCGAGTGCACGGTGACGGTGACGTCCGCCTCCTCGCCCTCGTGCTCGCCACCGACGAGGGTGGTCTTGAAGGTGGCCTCGCCACCGGCCTCCATGCCGCGCAGGGTCTCGTCGAGGCCCTCCAGCATGGTGTTGGTGCCGACCTCGTAGGAGTAGCCGCTGACGGCGACGTCCTCGAGCTTCTCACCGTCGATGGCGGCGGCCAGGTCGATGGAGAGGTGGTCGCCGTCCTCGACGGGACGGTCGGCACCGACAAGGGTGGAGAAGCGCTCGCGCAGGGTGCCGATCTGCTCGTCGACCTGCTCGTCGGTGACGGTCGCGTTGTCGACGGTCACCTCGATGCCCTTGTAGTCCTTCACCTCGAACTTGGGTCGGATGTCGACCTCGGCGGTGAAGGCGAGCTCGTCGTTGTCCTCCAGCTTGGTGACCTCCACGTCGGGCTGGCCGAGCGCGAAGATCTCCTCCTTCTGGATGGCTTCGTTGTAGAGCTCCGGAACGGCGTGGTTGACAGCTTCGCTGATCACCGCGCCACGGCCGACGTAGCGGTCGATCAGCCGCGCCGGCGCCTTGCCCGGGCGGAAGCCCTTGATCCGAACCTGCTTCGCGAGCGACTTGTAGGTCTCGTCGAAAGCGTGCTCGAGCTCCTCGAAGGGCACCTCGATGGTCAGCTTGACCCGGGTCGGGCTGAGCTCCTCGACATCGGTCTTCACGGGGCGGTACTCCTAGGTTTGCCGGCTGGTGTCCGCGTCGGCCCGCAGGCGCACCACACAAACGGCGAATGCACGCGCGCACCCCGGGCCAGTGATGACCACGTTCTACTGGGGTGCCCTGCGACGGGCTGGGACTTACAGTTTCCTGCTGATCGCACCAAGTCTAGGGCAGATACACAGGGGGCCACGGCGCACGGCCCGAAGGCCGCGCAACCAGTGGGTGGTTTCGTCGGGGTGGCGGGATTCGAACCCGCGGCCTCATGCTCCCAAAGCATGCGCGCTAACCAAGCTGCGCTACACCCCGTTGCCCGGCGCGGACACACGTTCCCGAAATCGGGTGTGCGACCACCGCCCCGGAGACTGTACTCTTGTCTCCGTCGGCTCCACGAGTCTAGAGGAAACTCAAGGGCTCCGATGCCACGCGGGCGTAGTTCAATGGTAGAACCCCAGCCTTCCAAGCTGGTCATGCGAGTTCGATTCTCGTCGCCCGCTCCACCCGGAGCGAGCTGGTGTGCACGGCACACACGGCTCGCTCCGTTTCTTTGCCCGGGAGCACCCCGGAGCCCCCGCGCCACACGGCGCGGGCGACCCGGCGGCCCCGAAGGATCAGAGCCGTTCGGCGACGTTCACCCGGAAGTGGAACTCGGTCGTGGCGCCGACCAGGTTGACGAGGTAGGAGTCCTCTGAGATCCGGTAGACCGTGCGCTCACGCTCGGCCCAGGGATGTGTCGGGGTGAAACTCCCGGTCAGCTCCAGCGCCGCCGCCCTGGCCTGCTCCCGTTCGGGGTACTCACCCCTGATCAGCCCCATCCCCCAACGCACGTTCTGCCCGTAGCTGATGCTCTCCTCGACCAGTACCGACCACGCCATCAGCTGAATCCACCCTTCTCCGCGAACCCTTTCGGTGATGGGACTCACCGTCGACCCGGAAGGTTCGGGGTGACGGGACTCACACATTCGGACGAACACGGTTCGGTTCAGACGTCCCCGGAGGCGGAATACCCGCCTCGAACGGGTACGTTGACCTTTCGGGCGGCCCCGTCGGCTCGATCAGGTGCGGGCGCCCCTCGGGTTCGGCGAAACGGGGGCCAGATGACGGACACGGACGGGACTCACGAGATGGCGGAGCCGCTCAGCGCGCTCTGGTTCCAGCGGCCGGAGCCACTGGAGCGCCCAGCCGTGGTCACCGGTGTCTTCGACGTCCTGCACGTCGGGCACGTGCGCTTCCTGCGCTCCATCGCCGAACGCGGACTCCCCCTGGTCGTGGGCATCGAGTCCGACGAACGCGTGCGGGCCTGGAAGGGCCCCGGGCGCCCGGTCAACCCCGACGCGGAACGGGCCGAGACCATCGCCGCCCTCTCCTGTGTGACCGGCTCCTTCATCATCGAGGGCCCGCCCCCGGTCGCCGACTGGGCGGCCTACGCGGACCTGCTCCGCCCCCTCGCACCGGCCGCCCTGGCCTTCACCGCCGGGGACCGCTACACCCAGGCCAAGATCCGCGGGGCCGACGCCCTCGACGCCCAGGCCTGGGAGCTTCCCTTCACCCCCGGCCGCTCCACGACCGCGGCGCTCGGCCGTCTCGCGCACTCCCTCTGACCCGGGGTGCCGCGCCTCACACCCGACCGCGCCCGGTCCGGCCGCCGCCCCCGGGCGGGAAGCGGTGCGCGCACACCGGCGTTGACGCATGCGTGGCGAACCGAGGTACGAAACGAGGCTGCCGATGATGTCAGGGAGGCCCTCCTACAGGGCACTGGTCAACGACGGAAGCGCACGCGGGCAGGAACTGCCCCCGGGGATCACCGGACGCGTCCTGTCCTACGCGACACCGCACTGGCGATCCATCGTGCTCTTCCTCATGGTGACCGCGGTGGGCGCGGCCATCGTCGTGGCCAACCCGCTGCTGCTGCGGGCCATCATCGACCGGGGCATCATTCCGGGGAACACCTCGCTGGTCGTCTGGCTGGCGGTCGCCGCGGCCGTGCTGGCGCTCCTGGAGGGCGTCATCACCCTGACCGGCCGGTGGCTGTCCTCCCGGATCGGTGAGGGCGTCATCTACCTGCTGCGCACCCAGGTGTTCACCCACGTGCAGCGGATGCCGATCTCCTTCTTCACCCGCACCCAGACCGGTTCGCTGATCAGCCGCCTGAACACGGACGTGGTCGGCGCCCAGCGCGCCATCACCTCGGTGCTGCAGTCCGTGGTGTCCAACCTGATCAGTGTGGTGGCGGTGGTCATCACGATGCTGGCGCTGTCCTGGCAGGTGACCCTGCTGGCGCTGGCCCTGGTGCCGCTGTTCATCGTCCCAGCGAAGCTGCTGGGCCGCAGGCTCGCCAACATCTCCCGCGACGCCATGGACAACAACGCCGCGATGAGCTCGCTGATGACCGAGCGGTTCAACGTCGGCGGGGCCATGCTGGTCAAGCTGTACGGGCGCCCGGACGAGGAGTCGCGGGGCTTCGCCGGCAGGGCGGCGCGCGTGCGCGACCTGGGGGTCCGCCAGTCCGTGATCGGCGGCCTGCTGTTCACGATGCTGGCCACCATCACGGCGCTGGCCATGGCGATGGTCTACGGCGTGGGCGGCGTGCTGGCCGCCGGCGGCGCCTTCGAGGTCGGCACGCTGGTCGCCCTGACCACCCTGCTGGCCCGGCTCTACGGGCCGGTGACCACCCTGTCCAACGTGCACGTGGAGATCATGACCGCGCTGGTCTCCTTCGACCGGGTCTTCGAGGTGCTGGACCTGGAACCGCAGATCAAGGAGAGCCCGGACGCGAAGCCACTGCCGAGCGGCCCGCTGAGCGTGGAGTTCGACCGGGTGTCCTTCCGCTACCCCGGCTCCGCGGAGACCTCGGTGGCCTCTCTGGAGCTGACGCCGCAGGCCGAGGGCACCGAGGACACCCAGGTGCTGAGCGAGGTCTCCTTCCGTGCCGAACCCGGTCGGATGGTGGCTCTGGTGGGTCCGTCGGGCGCGGGCAAGACCACCCTCACCCACCTGGTGTCCCGGCTGTACGACCCGACCGAGGGGACGGTGCGGATCGGCGGGCTGGACCTGCGCGGGACCACCGGCGACTCGCTGCGCGAGGCCGTGGGCGTGGTGACCCAGGACGCGCAGCTCTTCCACGACACCGTGGGCGCCAACCTGCGCTACGCCAAACCGGGCGCGACCGACGAGGAGTTGGCGGAGGTGCTGCGGATGGCACGCCTGGGGCCGCTCCTGGAGCAGCTCCCGAACGGGCTCGACACGATGGTCGGTGACCGCGGGTACCGCCTCTCCGGCGGTGAGAAGCAGCGCCTGGCGATCGCGCGGCTGCTGCTGAAGGCGCCGTCGATCGTGGTTCTGGACGAGGCCACGGCCCACCTGGACTCCGGGTCCGAGGCTGCGGTGCAGGAGGCCCTGGCGGTCGCTCTGCAGGGCCGGACCTCACTGGTGATCGCACACCGGCTGGCCACGGTCCGCGAGGCCGACCAGATCCTGGTCCTGGAGGACGGCCGAATCCTGGAACGCGGTACGCACGAGCAGCTGCTGGACGCGGAGGGCCTGTACACGGCGCTGTACCGCACCCAGTTCGCGCCGCAGTCCCGCTAGTACGCGGCGGGGCGGATGGGGCCCGCCGGGTTCCGGAGCCCCGCCCCTAACCCGGGCCCTTCTTGCCCTTGCCCTTCCTGGCCTTCTTGGCCTTCTTGCCCTTGGCCTTCTTCTTGGCGCCGTCCTTCTCGGCCTTCCCGCCACCGCCGTTCGTGGCGCCGCCTCCGTCCGACTCCGCCCCGGCAGCCCGCTCGGCCTTCTCGGCCTTCTTGGCCTTCTTGGCCTTCTTGGCCTTCTTGGCCAGCTTCTCCTCGGCCTTCCTGCGTTCCTTCTTCGCGGACTTGGAGTGCTTGGGCTTCTTGCGCTTCTTCGGCTTCTTGGCGTCCTTGGAGGTCACGTGGTCCGCGAGGACGGCGGGAAGCGGAGCGATCCCGGGCCCTCCCTCGAAGATCCAGTCGTCCACCGCGTCCAGGAGCCCGTCCTCGGTCATCCGGCCCAGCCAGACGGGGCGTCCTCCCGCGGCCCGGCCCTCCTGGGAGGGTTGGACCACGACGACGTTGGCCTGGAAGCAGATGCCCAGGCACTTGCTGGTGCGGACCGGCACACGGCGGGCGGAGTGGTCATCGATCGCGCTGAGCCGGGCGAGCTGGGCCTTGTGGTCCACCCCCGGCACCTTCTTCTTCGTCCCGCAGCAGCAGCCGCGACAGACCGTGAGTTTGCAGGGCGCACCGTCGACCGCGTTCACCACTCCGCACCCCCGTTAGGTTCGCCTTACCTCACTGTCAGGTTAGTCTCCCGCTGAACCACTCTGATCAGCGGGGACGGCGTAGGGGCCGGTGACCTCCACCGGACGCCAGGTCTCCGGCAGGCCCTCGGAGCCCTCGGAGTCAGGGGTTCCTGCCTTCCAACCGCTCCCCCAGACCACGGGCAGCCCGGCGGCGAAGAGCGGATGCGGCAGATCCATCAGCTGCATCCGGACCTGCGGCTCGGTGCAGGCCCCCGAACTGCCGCATCGGGCGATCGGCTGGCCCGCCACCACCCGGTCTCCGGGAGCCACCGCGGCCGACCCCCGGCGCAGGTGGCCCAGGAGTACGTGGGCGCCACCGATGTCGATGACCACGTGGTTGCCCATCAGCCCCGAGGGGCCCCGGAACTCGCGCAGGGTGTTCTCCACGACCGTGCCGAACAGCCAGAGCCAGGAGTTGCGGCTGCGGTGGTCGCGTTGGCGGTCGTGCACCCGGACCACGGTGCCGTCGGCCGGTGCGTACACGCGGGCACCGAAGGCCGGGAAGTCCTCCGGGGGACGGCTGAGCGGGCGCCAGGCGATGTCGGGGCGGGTGCCGTCCTCCGCGACCAGTCCGAGCGCGTACGTCTGCCCGTAGGCGTGGGTGCCCTGGCTCGGAACACTGTCCACGGGACTGGTCAACGCCATCCACCGGCCGCGCACCGGCGGCGCCAGGGCTCTCGGGGCGCAGCGCGGGGTGCCCAGACGCAGGTGCACGGCCAGGGCCACCAGCAGCAGGACACCGCCGACCCACCAGGACAGGCCGAGGTACCCGGCCAGGAGAGCGGCCATGGCCAGCCACATCAGGGGCATACGGAGCCTGGCGAGAAGGACGGGAAGGGGACGCGGAGCGGAGGAGCGCATCCACCATTGTGGACACGGCCCGACCGCCCCGCGTCCCCGTCTGCCGTCCCGGCTAGGACTCCTTGTCGTCCCGGTCGTTCTCCCGGGCGCGTTTGCGCAGGTAGTCCGTGGCCGCGCCGGCCCCCTTGTCGATCTTGTCGTCGTGTGCGCCGCCGGTGGCCTTCTTCGCGGCCCTGGCAGCCTTTCCGACCACACCCTCGGCCTTGTCGGCGTTGTCGGTGACGGCCTTCTTCAGCCGGTCGAACACACCTCCGCTAGCGGACATGGAATCCCCCCTGTAGATCCGTCCTGCTTCCTGACGTAATACCCGCTCCAACCGGGGTTCATGCGGCGTGTCACCGGTCGGGAACCTCGCGTACGGGCCCGGGCACGGGCCCGGCCAGAGGCCCCGTATCCGCCGGTCCGTTCGGCCGAACGGACCGGCGGAACCGTTCGGTCGTCCGGGTCCGGTCAGAGGCCGAGGACCATCTGGGCCACGGAGAAGTAGATGAGCAGGCCGGTGGCGTCCACGAGGGTCGCGACCATCGGTGAGGAGACCACCGCCGGGTCCACCCCCGCCTTGCGGGCCAGCAGGGGCATCGACGAGCCGATGACGGCCGCCCAGGTGCAGATCGCGATCACCGACAGGGCGACCACCATCGCGACGTCGAACCCGACCAGCAGGGAACCGATGGCCAGGGCGATCCCGGCGAGCATCACACCCAGGAGCAGGCCGACCCGGCTCTCCTTCCAGATCACCGAGGGCAGGTCGCGCACCCGGACCTCGCCGACCGCGAGGGCGCGCACGATCGCCGTGGCCGACTGGGCGCCGACGTTCCCGCCGGTGCCGATGAGCATCGGGACGAACATCGCCAACGCCGTGACCTGCTCGAGCGTGGCCTCGTAGACCTGCATGACGTTGACGGTGAGGGTCGCCGCGACGATGAGCAGCATGAGCCACACCGAGCGGGCACCGACCAGGCGCAGCACACCGACGGACACGTAGTGCTCGCCGACCGGGCTGGCACCGGACTGGCGGGCCATGTCCTCGGAGTCGGCCGCCTCGATGACCTCCAGGGCGTCGTCGAAGGTGAACAGCCCGACGAACCGGTCCTCGGAGTCCACCACCGGGAGGGAGACCAGGTTGGCCTCCTGGATCAGTCGGGCGGCGTCCTCGACCGGCTCGCTGGCCCCCACCCGCGGCGCGAACACGTCCACCAGGTCCTTGAGGAGGCGGTCGTCGTCGCTGACCACGAGGTCGCTCAGGGTGATGGTGCCGACCAGGCGACGGCCGTCGCTGACCACCGGCAGGGTGTAGATCGTCTCGGCGTCGGCTCCTTTGGCGCGCACCACCTCCAGGGCGCGGCCGACGGTCAGGTCCCGGTGCAGGATGACCGTCTCAGGGGTCATGTACCTGCCGACCGAGTCCTCCGGGTAGCCGAGGAGCGCGGCGGTCATCTTGCGTTCGGCGGGGCTCAGACCGGCCAGGGCGCGGGTGGCGATCTTGGCCGGCGCCTCCCCGATGAGGCGGGCCCGGTCGTCCGGGTCCATCTCCTCGAGGATCTCGTGGAAGTCGGTGCCGCGCAGGCCGAGGAGGATGGCCTGCTGCTGACCGGGGTCGAGCTCCTCGAAGACCTCCAGCTCACGGTCCTTGTCCAGGAGCCGGAACGGGATGATCGCCTCGCGGCCGACCATGCGGGAGAGTTCGTCCGCTATCTCGTGGGGCCTGTGTTCGGCCAACCAGAGCCTGATCCCGGTCAGGTCGTTGGTCTCGACCAGATCCGTGAGTTCTTCAGCGCGCTCGCCGTCCATGCGAAGCACCCCCTTGCGTCTCCATCGCCCGGCGGGCACGCCCGCGGGGCCGCGAAATCTGGGAAGTCCGGGTCCTGTCCCGGGGCTCGGTCCGGCCCCTCGTCACTGGTGTGGTGGGCCGTGCGGCGCCGGCGCCCGGGAGGCGTGGAGGGGCGGGGCGGGCACGGCGGTCCGGGGACGGGTACGAAGACCTCGTACCGGGGTCGGGGAACATGTCGACCCTACCGCCAGGAGCGGCGGGGGCGGCTCATCCCCGCGGGAGCGGAGCGGGTTCGGGTCAGGTGCGCCAGAGGACGACGAGGGCGCAGTCGTCGTTCTTGTCCTTGCTGAGCGTGTCCACGACCTCGTCCGCGCCGGTGGCGAAACCCTGGGTGACCAGGATGTCGGCGGTTCCGAGAAGACGGTCGATGCCCGCGTCCAGGTCCTCCCCCGGCGTCTCGATGAGACCGTCGGTGCACAGCATGATCGCGTCTCCGGGACGGAGCTTGCCCTCGACCGAGGTGTAGGTCATCTCGGGGATGACGCCCAGGACCACGCCCTTGGCCTCGGTGGTGCTCCACACCCCGCCGCCGCTGTCGTAGTGCAGCGCGGGCGGGTGTCCGGCCGAGGTGACCTGGTAGGCGCCGGTGTCGGTGTCCACACTCAGGTGCACGGCGGTCACGAAGCCCTCACCGCCGCTGTTGCGCATCAGGTAGTCGTTGCAGTGGGCGAGGAAGTCGCCGGCGGGCACCGCCCCGATCAGCCCGCTGAAGGCCCCGGAGAGCATCAGGGCCCGGGTCC
Source organism: Nocardiopsis terrae (assembly GCF_014651695.1). Taxonomy (GTDB): domain Bacteria; phylum Actinomycetota; class Actinomycetes; order Streptosporangiales; family Streptosporangiaceae; genus Nocardiopsis; species Nocardiopsis terrae. The sequence goes on along the minus strand of NZ_BMXJ01000006.1, from coordinate 122,335 downwards.
CGGCGTCCACGCCCTTGCCGGAGACGTCGACGACGGCGACGTCGAGCCGGTTCTCCCTGCGGATGGAGACCACGAAGTCACCGCCGAAGGAGGAGCCGCCCGCCTGGCGCAGGACAGCGGTACGCCCCCACCCCTCGGGGAGCTCGGGCAGGTTTCCCTGGTCGCGGAGGCGGTCACGCAGGTCCAGCAGCATCATCTCGCCGCTCAGCCCCTGCACGCCGAGGCGTTCGCGCACCCCGGACAGCAGGTAGGACAGCACCCCGGTGACACCGATGGTGACGAGCAGGCCGGGGCCCACCTGGCCGAAGTCGAGCATGAAGGCCACGAACAGCAGGACCGCCGCGACCACGCCGAGCAGGAAGGCGAGGCTCTTGCGCTTGAGCAGCAGTCCTCCGGCGAGGACGGTCAGGATGGTGGAGCTGGGCGGGAACCAGCCCGCGGGTCCCCAGACCGCGCCCACCCCGATCCCCACCGCGATGGCGACGAGGGTGATCAGGACGAGCCGGTAGCGGAACAACACCTTGCGCCGGAGCACCGCGATGAGCCGCTGCGCGGTGGAGCGCAGCAGCCGGGTGGTCTTGGCGGTCGGTGTGGAGTTCATCGGTCCTCTCGGCCCGCTCGCCCGCGGGGGTTACTCCTGGTCGTCGTACGGCACACCGGTGCGGTCGCGTCGGGGGCCGGTTCGTGTCGGCGGGCCGTGGCGTTGTGGGGCACGCCCGGATCGTGGTGGCTGGTTCCGCTCAGGGGGCGCGGGAACCGTTGGGTCGCGGACGACACCAGCCCGCCGCCGTGCACGAACTGTAGCGGTTGGCATGCGGCCGTGGCACGTGCAACCAGCGGTGTTCCGCCCCTTAACCCCGGTTTTGGGTTCCGCCTAAACCCGGGTGTACGGGGCTGGATCCGAGTACGGATGCGCCCCCGCGCGCCGAACACACGGGGGCGGACGATCGGCCCCGCGCCCGTGCGGGACCACGGACGGGGTTACGGAAGCGGGGGGAGCTCGCCGGTCTGCTCGTAGTCGCCGAGCATGGCGATACGGCGGGTGTGCCGCTCCTCGTCGCTGTACGGGGTGGTGAGGAAGAGTTCGACGAACCGGGTGGACTCCTCCAGGGAGTGCATCCGACCGCCGACGGAGAGCACGTTGGCGTCGTTGTGTTCCCGCGCCAGCCTGGCGGTGTCCTCGCTCCAGGCCAGAGCGGCACGGACGCCCCGGACCTTGTTGGCGGCGATCTGCTCGCCGTTGCCGGAACCGCCGATCACCACCCCCAGGGAACCCGGGTCCCCGGCGACGCCCTCGGCGGCGCGCAGGACGAAGGGCGGGTAGTCGTCGACCGCGTCGTAGACGGCCGGGCCGGCGTCGACGACCTCGTGGCCGTGCTCCTTCAGCCAGGAGACGAGGTGTTCTTTGAGCTCGAAGCCCGCATGATCTGATCCAAGGTAAACACGCACGTCACCAGTGTGACAGCTCCCTGGTACGGACGACGCCGCGCCCCCGCCGGTCGGTGGACCGGCGGGGGCGCGGCGTTCTCCGTGCGGGTCAGGCACCGGCCGCGGCGGCCGCGACGCTCAGTCCGAGCGCGGCGAAGCCGACCATCGACAGGATCGCCACCAGGTTGTACACGAACATCGACTTGAGGTCCTTACTGAGGGGACCTGCCTTGGAGACCGCGGGCTTGCTGCTCAACTCACACCTCGTTTGGGTTCGACCAGGGGATGACCAGTCGGAATTTTTCCACACCCCACAACGCGCGCATCACCGGGGCCGATTCCGGCCGAACGCGCGCGGGGGCCGTGAGTCCGGCCACAGCGGTCAGGTCTGCACGGCCTTGACCTCGCAGAACTCGACCAGGCCGGGCAGCCCCCACTCACGGCCGTTGCCGGAGCGCTTGTAACCGCCGAAGGGCGCCCGCGGGTTCATGGCCCCGCCGTTGAGCTCGATCTGGCCGGCCCGCAGGCGGCGGGCGACCGCCAGCCCCTCCTCCTGGTCGCCCGACCACACCGCGGCGTTGAGGCCGTAGACGGTGTCGTTGGCGATCTCGACCGCCTCCTCCACCGTGTCGTAGGGGATGAGGACGAGCACCGGGCCGAAGATCTCCTCCTGGGCGATGCGCATGTCGTTGCGCACGTCGGCGAAGACTGTCGGACGGACGTAGAAGCCCTTCTCCAGCCCCTCGACCGGCTCGGAGCCACCGGTGACCAGGCGGGCGCCCTCCGAAACACCGAGGTCCACGTAGGAGCGGACCTTGTCGAACTGGGCCGCGGAGACCAGCGGGCCCATCCGGGTGCCCTCGTCCCGGGGGTCGCCCGGGGCGTACTTGGCGGCGGAGGCGGCGGCCAACTCGACGGCCTCCGCGTAGGAGTCGCGGTGCACGAGCATCCGGGTGAGCGCGTTGCAGCTCTGGCCGGTGTTGCGCATGACGTCGGCGACACCGCGCTTGACCGCCTTGGTCAGGTCGGCGCCCGGCAGGATGAGGTTCGGCGACTTGCCGCCCAGTTCCAGGGCGACCTTCTTGACCGTTTCGGCCGCGACCTGGGACACCCGGGTGCCGGCGCGGGTGGAGCCGGTGAAGGAGACCATGTCGATCCCGGGGTGGGCGGCGATCGCCTCGCCCACCACCGGGCCGGTGCCGGAGACCAGGTTGAACACGCCCGCGGGCAGACCTGCCCCGTCGAAGACCTCCGCCAGCGCGTAGGCGCTCAGCGGGGCGACCTCGCTGGGCTTGAGGACCACGGTGTTGCCCGCGAGCAGCGCGGGGACGACCTTGAGGACGATCTGGTGCAGCGGGTAGTTCCACGGGGTGATCGCGCCGACCACTCCGATCGGCTCGTGCACCACGAGGGAGTTGCCGACCTTCTCCCCGGTGAAGTAGCGCTCCCCGTGCTCCTCGACCAGGTCGATGTAGGTCCGGAACATGAGCGAGGGCAGTCCGGCCTGCACCTTGGCGGCGAAGGTGGCGGGAGCGCCCATGTCCCGGGTGAGTTCGGCGGCGATGTCACCGATACGGGCGTTGAACAGCTCCAGGGCCTTGGTCAGGTGGGTGACGCGCTGGCCCGGGGTGAGCGCCGACCAGGCGGGGAGGGCGGCGGCCGCGGCCTCGACCGCGGCGTCGACGTCAGCGGTGGCGCCAGCCGGAACGGTGTCGATGACCTGCTCGGTAGCCGGGTTGACCACGTCAAGGGCCTCGTCGGAGGCGGAGTCGCGCCAGGCGCCGTCGATGTAGAGGGATCGCATGGTCCCACTTTCTCAGAACGTGATTCTGGTTGGCCAGGGCGGGGAGGCCCCGAAGGGGCGGCCGGGGCGGGGACCCGTGGTTCCACGGATACCCGCCCCGGACCGCCCCCGTGTCCGGTCCGGCCGCCCCGTGCGGATCAGTCCCAGTGCGGAGGGCGGTCGGCGATCAGCCGCGCGGTGGAGTCCTCGTCGCCGTCGCCCCAGCCCTCGGAGCGTTCGTCGCTCGTGGTGTCGGGCAGCAGGTCGAGGTCGTCGAGGAAGTTGGGGCGGCGGTCACCGTCAGGCCCGGGCATGGGTCCTCCGTGGTCGTGGAGCTACGTGTCCGCAGGGGCTGCGGGGTTGCGGGTTCCGCGGGTCGGGGCCCGCGGAGCGGATCAGTCGAAGACGGGGTTGCGGGTGCGGGTGCGCTTGAGCTCGAAGAAGCCGTCGGTCCCGGCGACCAGGCGCACGCCGTCCCAGAGCTTCCCGGCGTCCTCCCCCCGCGGGATCGGGGTGACGACCGGGCCGAAGAACGAGACGCCCTCCACCTGGACGACCGGTGTGCCCACGTCCTCACCGACCAGCTTCATCGCCTCACCGTGCGAGGCGCGCAGGGCCTCATCGTATTCGGTGGAGTCCGCGGCGTCGGCCAGGTCGGCGGGCAGGCCGGCGTCGGCCAGCGCGGCGCGGACCGTGTCCGCGGTACGCGGTTCGCCGTTGTTGTGGAACCGGGTGCCCAGGGCGGTGTAGAGGTCGCCGAGAACGTCCGGTCCGAAACGCTGCTCGGCGGCGACGCACACGCGCACCGCACCCCAGGAGCGGTCGATCGAGTCCCGGTACTCCTGGGGCAGGTCGCTGCCCTCGTTGAGCACCCCGAGGCTCATCACCCGCCAGCGCACCCGCACCGGCCGGACCTGCTCCACCTCCAGCAGCCACCGGGAGGTGATCCACGCCCACGGGCAGGCCGGATCGAACCACATGTCCGCGTGGATGGTCTCCTGGTCGCCCGTCTGTTCGGGGGACTGGGTCATCGCTGCTCCTCGTCTGGGACGGTCCAAGCCCCGGGGCCGGCCCCGGGACGGCCGAGAACTTCTCGCCGTAGGTCACCAACCACGCCCATCGGTTGCACATTCCGCTCGTGTGCGTGGCAGGATCGATCCCGGATGACAACGACCTCCGGCCCGACGACGCCCACCCCAGGCGGCAGGCTCGCCGCGGTCGGCAACGATTTCCGGCCGGCGACGACGGCGGCCGTGGAGGGAGCGTGGCGTGGCAGGGAACCTGACACGGGACGAGGCTCGGGAGAGGGCGCGCATTCTCAGCGTCGGCTCCTACGCCGTGGAGCTGGACCTGACCACCGGGGACGAGACCTTCCGGTCCACCACCGTGGTGCGTTTCTCCAGCACTGAGCCGGGCGCACGGACCTTCGTCGACCTGGCCGCGCCGAGGATCCGGAGCGCCGTGCTGAACGGTCGCGAGCTGGACGCGGCGGAGCTGTTCGACGGCGAGCGGCTCACCCTGCCGGACCTGGCGGCCGAGAACGAACTGACGGTGGTCGCCGACGCCGCCTACATGCGCACCGGTGAGGGCCTGCACCGGTTCGTGGACCCGGTCGACGGGTCGGTGTACCTGTACAGCCAGTTCGAGACGGCCGACGCGCACCGCATGTTCACGTGCTTCGACCAGCCCGACCTGAAGTCCGTCTTCGAGCTGACCGTGTACGCGCCCCCGTCGTGGGAGGTGGTGTCCAACAACGCCCCCGACGTGGAGCGCGAGGCCGCGGGCGAGGAGCGGGTCCGCTGGCACTTCCCCGCCACCCAGGTGATGTCGACCTACATCACCGCGCTGATCGCGGGGCCGTACCACGTGGTCCGCGACGAGCACGACGGCATCCCGCTGGGCCTGTACTGCCGGGCCTCGCTCGCCGAGCACCTGGACTCCGAGGCGCTGTTCGAGGTCACCAAGCAGGGCTTCGACTTCTTCCACGGCCTGTTCGACCTGCGCTACCCGTTCGGCAAGTACGACCAGCTCTTCGTGCCGGAGTTCAACGCGGGCGCGATGGAGAACGCCGGCGCGGTGACGTTCCTGGAGGACTACGTCTTCCGCTCCCGTGTCACCGACGCCCGCTACGAGCGCCGCGCCGAAACCATCCTGCACGAGATGGCGCACATGTGGTTCGGCGACCTGGTCACCATGCGCTGGTGGGACGACCTGTGGCTGAACGAGTCGTTCGCGACCTACGCCAGCGTCTACTGCCAGGTCAACGCCACCAGGTGGTCCGACGCCTGGACGACGTTCGCCAACGTGGAGAAGGCCTGGGCGCTGCGCCAGGACCAGCTGCCCTCCACGCACCCGATCGCCGCCGACATGGTCGACATCCAGGCGGTCGAGGTCAACTTCGACGGCATCACCTACGCCAAGGGCGCCTCGGTGCTCAAGCAGTTGGCCGCGTACGTGGGCGTGGACGCGTTCTTCGCGGGCGTGCGCGCCTACTTCAAGGAGAACGCGTTCGGCAACACCGAGCTGAAGGACCTGCTCAAGCATCTGGAGGCCGCCTCCGGGCGCGACCTGTCCGGATGGTCGCGCGAGTGGCTGGAGACCACCGGCGTCAACACCATGCGGCCGGACTTCGAGGTCGACGCGGACGGGAACCTCACGTCCTTCGCGGTCCTGCAGGAGGCCGCCCCGGAACACCCGACGCTGCGCTCGCACCGTCTGGCCGTGGGCCTGTACGACCGCACCGCGGACGGCATCGTGCGCCGCGAGCGCGTGGAGCTGGACGTCAGCGGTGAGCGCACCGAGGTGCCCGAGCTGGTCGGCAGGGCCCGGCCGGACCTGGTGCTCATCAACGATGACGACCTCACCTTCACCAAGATCCGCCTGGACGAGCGCTCCCTGGGCACCGTGGTGGAGGGCGCCGGTGAGATCCGCGAGTCCCTGCCCCGCGCGCTGGCCTTCGGCGCCGCCTGGGACATGACCCGGGACGGCGAGATGGCCGCCCGTGACTACGTCGCCCTGGTGATCTCCGGGATCGGCGGCGTGAACGACGTCACGGTCGCCCAGACCCTGCTCCGCCAGGCCTCGGGGGCGCTGTACAACTACGCCGACCCGGCGTGGCGCCCGTTCGGGTTCGAGCTGCTGGCCGACCGCCTGCGCGAGCTGCTCTCCGCCGCCGAGCCCGGCAGCGACCTCCAGTTGGCCTACGTCAACGCGCTGGCGGACGCCGCCGTGAGCGACGCCCACCTGTCGCTGCTGCGCGGCCTGTTGGACGGCGCCATCACCGTGGACGGTCTGACGGTCGACACCGACCTGCGCTGGACCCTGCTGCGCCGGCTGGTCGCCGCGGGTGAGGCGGGCGAGTCGGAGATCGCCGCCGAGCTGGAGGCCGACCCGACCGCCACCGGCCAGCGCAACGCCGCGGGCGCCAGGGCCGCCGTCCCCACGGCCGAGGCCAAGGAGGCCGCCTGGGAGCGGATCGTGGGCGGGGACCTGGCCAACGCCGAGTTCCGCGCCACCCTGCTGGGCTTCAGCGAGCCGCGCCAGGCCGAGCTGTACCGCCCCTACGTGGAGCGGTACTTCGACCAGCTCGCCCCGGCCTGGGAGAAGTGGACCGGTGAGTTCGCGCAGACCTTCGCCGAGGTGGTCTACCCGAGCCAGCTGGTCGAGGAGGCGACACTGGAGCGCACCGACTCCTACATCGCCGACAACGCCCCCGCGCCGGCGCTGCACCGCCTGCTGATCGAGGGCCGGGCCGGGGTCGAACGCGCCCTGCGCGCCCGCGCCACCGACATCGCCGCCGGCCGGAAGGGCTGAGGCGGGCGACTGGCGCTACTGGTCCGCCGCGGCCCCGGGGAGCTCTCCCCGGGGCCGTCGCGTACCCGGCCTAGAGTTCCCGGTAGTGGTTGCCGAGCGGGCCCAGGGTGCGGCGGATCCGGGCGACCATCCGCGGGTCGGCCAGGAGTTCGTCCACCAGGACCGGCTCGCCCTCGCTGCTGGTGAGCGGGATCCGCCAGTTCGGGTACTCGGTGCTGGTCCCCGGCTGGTTCTGCATACGCCGCTCCCCCACAACGTCGGTGAGCGCCACCCCGAGCATCCGGGCCGGCGTCGCCGCGAGATAGGCGTGCATCGCCGCGACCACGGCGGCCGGATCGCCGACCGGGTCGGCGTCCTCCTCGAGGAACCCCAGGTACACCAGCAGCGCGCACCACTGGTCCACCCGGGCCTCGGAGTCCGCCAGTTCCTCCGCGGCGGGCCGGTCGAGCAGGCCCAGGCGGTCACGCAGTTCGACGTGCTCGGCGGACAGGTAGGAGGCGACCGGCGGGAGGTCGTGGGTGGCCACGGTGGCCAGGCAGTCCCGGCGCCACCGGTCGGGCTCGCACGGCCGCCCCTCCTCGTCGTTCTCGAACCACAGCACGGACGTACCGAGGATGCCCCGGCCCGCCAGGTGGTCGCGGACCCACGGCTCGACGGTCCCCAGGTCCTCCCCGATGACCACCGCGTCGGCCCGGTGGGCCGCCAGCGCCAGGGTGCCGACCATGCCCTCGTGGTCGAAGCGCAGGTAGGTCCCCTGGTCGGCGGAGGCGCCCTCGGGTACGCACCACAGGCGGAACATGCCCATGACGTGGTCCATCCGCAGGCCGCCCGCGTGGCGCAGGCTCTGGGAGAGGATCTGGCGGAAGGGCCCGTACCCGAGCTGGGCCAGACGGGTCGGGTTCCAGGGCGGCTGCCCCCAGTCCTGACCGAGCTGGTTGAACTCGTCCGGCGGGGCCCCCACGTGCAGCCCGGGGACGAGCGCGTCGCCGTACATCCACGCGTCCGCGCCGCCCGCCTGCACACCGATCGCGAGGTCGTGCACGATCCCGAGGCGCATACCGCTGTCGAGGGCGCTCTCCTGCGCCTGGGCGAGCTGTTCGTCGAGGATCCACTGGAGCCAGCGGTGGAACTCCACCCGCGGCCACAGCCTCAGGGCCTCCCGGCCCACCGCGAGCGAGCCGACGTCGCGCAGGTGCGCGGGCCAGGAACGGAAGTCGGGCCCGTGTTCCTCCGCCAGCGCCGACCACGTCGCGAACTCGACCAGGGGCTGGCCCTCGCGTTCCTGGTAGCGGCGGAGTGCCTCCTCCCGGCCCGGGGCGCGGGGCACCTGGAAGAGGATCTCCAGTGCGGTGCGCTTGGCCTCCCAGACGGCGTCCCGGTCGAGCAGGTCGGCGGTGCGGCCGTGTTCCCGCAGCGGCCGTGCCAGGCGCTGCACCCCCTCGCGCTGCGCGGGGTCGAGGCGTGCGTACTCGGGCACGTCCTCCACCCGGATGTAGAGCGGGCTCGCGTAGCGGCGGCTGACCGGCAGATAGGGGGAGGGTTCGACGGGCACCAGCGGTTCGGTGGCGTGTACCGGGTTGACGAGGGTGAAGTCCGCTCCGAGGTCGCGGGCGCTCCAGTCGGCGAGCTCGGAGAGGTCGCGCAGATCGCCGGTGCCCCAGGAAGCGCGGGAGCGCACGCTGTAGACCTGTGCCATCAGGCCCCACAGGCGCGGGTTCTCCCGCAGCGCGGTGGGGTCGATCCGGTCGGGGACCACCAGGAGCGGGGCGTCGTGTTCAGCGCCGTTGTCGGTCACCCGCAGGGTGTGCGTCCCCAGCGGCAGCCCCGGGTCGAACGGCAGCAGGGAGCCGTCGGCGGTCTCCACGGTGCTGCGGGCCCCCTCGGGCAGCACCAGATCGGGCGCCTTGCCCTCGCGAACCACCACCGCGGGCGGCAGCGGGCCGCGGCCCGGTCCCTGGCCGGGGTCCCGCGGATCCACCCCCAGGGCGGACAGGACATGGCGGATCGTGTCCGGACTGACGGGCACCTGTCGTCCCCGCCAGTCCTCGTACGTGGTCGCGACCCCGTGCTGCTCGGCCACCCGGGCCAGCTGAACGTCCCTCACAGAAACCGATCATGCCCCACAGGGGCCCGTGTACACCGGAGGACGGCCCGGTGTGGGGGCAGAAGATCCCGTCAGCCCTGTTTCTGTGTTCCCCATGGACCTCCCCTTTCCCACGACTTTTCGTCACCGTCCCGCGTTCGGGCAGTACGGGGCGCTCATCCCGTCGCGGATGTCGTGGACGAACTGCATAATCGGTGTCGTGCTCGCGAACTACCGGCGGCTCTTCGCCGTTCCCCACGTCCTGTCCCTGTTGAGCTGGTCCCTGGCGGCCCGGTTCTACACCCCGGGGCTGATGATCGCGGTCACCTTCCTGGTACAGGGCTGGACGGACTCCTACACGCTGGCCGGTCTGGTCGCCGGTGCCTTCACCCTGGGCATAGCCCTGGTCGGGCCGCTGCGCGGGCGGATGGCGGACCGCGGCAACAGCGACCGGCTGGTGCTGGTGTGCGGGGTGGTGTTCACCGTCGGCCTGACGACCCTGGCGCTGCTGCCCGCGTCCGTGTGGTGGCTGTCGGTTCCCCTAGCCCTGGGCACCGGGCTCTTCGGCACCCCGGCCAACCAGATCGTGCGCGCGCTGTGGCCGCGGCTGACCAGCGGCCCGGAGCGGCAGGCCGTCTACGCGGCCGAGGCGACCACCCAGGAACTGCTGTTCGTCTTCTCCCCGATCCTGACCGCCGGTGTCGTGGCGATGGCGGGAGCGCGCTGGGCCCTGTTGCTCTTGGGTGTTCTGGGGCTGATGGGCGCGGTGGGGTTCGCGTTGTCACTGCGCCGGGCAGGGGTGACCGGTCCGGCCCCGCGGGAGGCCGAGGGGGACGGTGGTTCCACCGGCGGGGGCCGGGGCACCGGTGCCCGTCCCGGTCGCAGCCTGCTGCTCCACCCGGCACTGTGCCTAGTGTTCGTGATGTGCATGCTCATCGTCTCCGGCGTGGTCAACATGGACCTGGTGATCGTCGCCTGGGCCAACGAGTTGAACGCACCCCAGTACGTGATGGCGCTGGCCTCGGTGTGGGCCCTGGGCTCCCTGGTCGGCGGTGCGGTCGCCGGCGCGGTGAAGGGCACCCCGAGGCTCCGGCTGCGGGCCTTCGCGGCGGCCCTGGGGATCGCGGTGCTGGTCCCGTTCGTCCCGCCGGTCACCCATCTGTCCACGCCCCTGCTGATCACCCCGCTGCTCTTCGTGTCGGGGCTGGCGATAGCGCCCACCCTGGCCGCCGTGATGGGACGGCTGGGCGAGACCGCGCCCTCCCACCGGCGGGCGGAGGCGTTCGGGTGGATGGCCACGGCGATGGGGGCCGGGAGCGGCCTCGCCGGTCCGGTGGCCGGAGCCCTGGTGGACACCCACGGGATCGCGGGCGGGGTACTGGGCGCGACCGGACTACTCCTGCTGGCCGCAGTACTGAGCCTGTTCCTGCCCCGCCCGGCCGCGCCGGCTCCGGTCAGTGCCACCCCTCGGGAACCCGGTGCGCCCATGGACGGGCCCGCTCCAACTGGGCCGACAGGGACAACAGGGTCCCCTCCCCGCCCCGCGGGCCGGTGAGCATCACACCGATCGGCAGCCCGCCGCGCGACCAGTGCAGCGGGACGTTCACCGAGGGCTGCCCGGACACGTTGTAGAGCGAGGTGAAGGGGGTGAACTCGGTCATGAGCCGGAACTCGTCCGCGGGACCGCCCGAGGTGAAGTGTCCGACCGGCACCGGGGGGCGGGCCAGGGTGGGGGCGAGCACGGCGTCGAAGCGCGCCGTGTCCGTCAGCATCGCGCGTGTGCCGTGCAGGAGCCGGGCGCTGGCCGCGAGGTACTCGGGGAGCGGGGTGGCGCGGGCGCTTTCGCGCAGCCACCGGTAGATCGGGGTCAGTTCGCCCTCGCGCGCGGGGTCGACGGGGGTGACCGAGGCGGTGGCCGCCCACAGGTACCGGAAGTCCTCGGCGAAGGTCCCGCCGAAGGCGGTGTCGGCGGGGTTGTCGATCTCCTCGACCTCGTGGCCCAGGTCCAGGAGCGTTCGGGTGGCCTCCTCGTGGGCGGCGAGCACGTCGGGGTGTACGGGGATCCCGGCGGAGCCGGTGTCGGCGTAGCGTCCGATGCGCAGTCTTCCCGGTTCGCGGCGGGCGTGGTCGGCGAAGGTCCGGCCGGGCGGCAGCGGCGGGGCGGTGTAGGGGTCGCCGGGCAGGTTGACCGCCATGACGTCCAGGAGGAGGGCCGCGTCCAGGACCGTCCGGGTGAGGGGGCCCGCCGTGGAAAGGCCCGTCAGGTCGACCTGGGCGGGGCCGCCGGAGATCCGTCCCCGGGTGGGTTTGAGGCCGAACAGGCCGCAGGCGCTGGCGGGGATGCGGATGGATCCGCCGCCGTCGCTGGCCTGTGCTGCGGGTGCGAGCCCGGCGGCCACCGCCGCGGCGGCGCCACCGCTGGACCCGCCCGGGGAGAGGTCGGTGTCCCAGGGGTTGCGGCTGGGCGGCGCAACCTCGTTCTCGGTGTAGCAGGTCGCACCGAACTCGGGGGTGTTGGTCTTGCCGAGGAAGACCGCGCCGGCGGCGCGCAGTTGGGCGACCACGGCGGAGTCGGCGGGGGCCGGGAGGCCGGGGACGGCACGTGAGCCGAAGGTGGTGCGGACACCGGCGAGGGTGTCCAGGTCCTTGATGGGCAGGGGGACGCCGAGAAGGGGCGGCAGTTCGTCCGGCGTGTCGCTCAACACCCGCTTCTCCGCATTTCGGGCCTGTTCCAAGGCCAATTCCTCAGTGACCGTAACGTAGGCACCGCAACGCTCGCCAAGCCGCCGAATTCGTTCCAGATAGTACTCAGCGATCTCAACAGGCGACAGTTCACGACTGCGGACCAAGGCCGCGAGTCGGTGCACGGGAAGGTCGTGGATTCGGGTCATGGCACCCGAGATTAACCGGGTGGTCCAACGGGCACCACGGCGGTGAGGCGGGACTTCTCCAGAGAGGTGGCCAAAGATCAGTCCTTCCCCGCCCCGCCGCCCACAACACGTATGGACACAGGGGCACAGGGGAAGAAAAGTGTGAGAAGTAATGCACTAGGACTCGGATATGGATGGAACTAACCTGTCCGTCGTGGAATCGGCAACCAGAGTGAACGGTCGTAGCCCATCGTCCGAAGGGTCGAAGCCCGAACGACCCGAATCCCTCTTCTTCCCCAACCAGCGCAAGGAATCCAGCGCCTCGAACACCAGGGCCCTCTACGGGGCCCTGAAGTCCAACGAGGCCGCGCGCAGGTGGGTCGTCCGGGGGCTGGTCGCGGCGGCGGCCGCGGGCGCCTTCGGCATGCTCACCGGCGACTGGAGGATCGGCTTCACCTTCGGACTCCTCACCCTGGTCTCGGTCATGGTGTGGAGCGCCCGGCGTGAGTCCGAGATCCCCCGCTGGCGCAAGCCCTCGGCGGCGCAGCGCCGCACCGAGGCCCAGCTCAAGCTCATGAAGCAGCTCGGTTACCGCGTGCTTCACGCACGCGCCGTACCCGGTGGCAACGGCCAGATCGACCACTTCATCGTGGGTCGGCGCGGTGCGTTCGCCATCGACTCGGAGTCCTGGGACAAGCGTCTCCCGCTGCGCAACAAGCTGGAGAAGCTCTACCACGGCCGGTTCAGCAAGAACGAACGGATCGACGAGGCCCTGGAGGAGGCCAAGCGCGCGGAGGAGCTCATCAGCAAGGAGCTCGGCCGGGACATCTCGGTGCGCGCCTCCCTGGCCATCTACGGCCCGGGCATGCCCTGGGACAGCCACCGGCTGCGGGGCGTGGACATCATCACCGGAACCAAGGTCCGCAAGTGGTTGCGCAGCGGGCGCGACCGCCTGAGCGAAACGGAGATCGAGGAGATCTACCAGGCCGCGAAGAAAGCCCTGCCGCCCCGCCACTGACGCCGTCCCGCCCCTCCCTCCCGGGCCCGGGAGACCACACCGCCGTGGTCTCCCGGGCCCGGGCCGTGTACGGGTCCCGCCAGGACCCGCTCCACCGGGCCCCACCAGGGCCGAAACCGGCACCCCCACCCAGCCCATCTCAACATGCGGAACACCTGTCTTTCGGGGCGAGACCGAAGCTGTTCCCCGAGGGGACTACCATCGAGGGGAAACACCCGTAACGATGGGAGTACGCCCCATGCCCGCCCTACGCTCACGCACGGTCACCCACGGCAGGAACATGGCAGGCGCGCGCGCCCTCATGCGCGCCACCGGCGTGGAGCGGGAGGACTTCGGCAAGCCCATCGTGGCCGTGGCCAACAGCTTCACCGAGTTCGTGCCCGGACACGTGCACCTGCGCGAGGTCGCCGAGGTCGTCGCGAACGCCATCCGCGAAGCCGGCGGAGTCCCCCGCGAGTTCAACTCCATCGCCGTCGACGACGGCATCGCGATGGGCCACGGGGGCATGCTGTACTCGCTGCCCAGCCGCGAGCTCATCGCCGACTCCCTCGAGTACATGGTCAACGCGCACTGCGCCGACGCCCTGGTGTGCGTGTCCAACTGCGACAAGATCACCCCGGGCATGCTGCTCGCGGCGATGCGCCTCAACATCCCCACCGTGTTCGTCTCCGGCGGCCCCATGGAGGCCGGAAAGGTCACGGTGGTCGACGGCACCGCCACCACGGTCCGCAAGCTCGACCTGATCAACCCCATGATCGCCGCGGCCGACGAGAGCGTCTCCCAGGCCGAGCTGGACGAGATGGAGGAGAACGCCTGCCCGACCTGCGGTTCCTGCTCGGGCATGTTCACCGCCAACTCGATGAACTGCCTCACCGAGGCCCTGGGCCTGGCCCTGCCCGGCAACGGCACGGTCCTGGCCACGCACACCGCCCGCAGGGCCCTGTACGAGGACGCCGGACGCCGGGTCGTGGAGGCCGCCAAGCGCTACTACGAGGACGACGACTCCTCGGTGCTGCCGCTGTCCATCGCCACCCCGGCCGCCTTCGGCAACGCCATGGCCCTGGACGTGGCCATGGGCGGTTCCACCAACACGATCCTGCACCTGCTGGCCACCGCCACCGAGGCCGGAGTGGACTTCGGGCTGCCCGAGATCGACGAGGTCTCCCGACGCGTCCCCTGCCTGTGCAAGGTCGCGCCGAACACCGAGAAGTACCACATCGAGGACGTGCACCGGGCCGGCGGCATCCCCGCCATCCTGGGCGAACTGGCCCGCGGTGGCCTGCTCGACACCTCGCTGCCGACCGTGCACGGCAAGACCATCGGAGAGTTCATCGGCGAGTGGGACATCGCCTCGGACACCGTGCTGCCCGAGGCCGTGGAGCTCTTCCACGCCGCCCCCGGCGGCAGGCGCACCACCAAGGCCTACTCGCAGAGCGTCCGGTGGGACACGCTGGACGAGGACCGGGAGGAGGGCTGCATCCGCTCGGTGGAGCACGCCTACACCAGGGACGGCGGCCTGGCCGTCCTGTTCGGCAACCTCGCCCCGGACGGCGCCATCGTCAAGACCGCCGGTGTGGAGGAGGAGCTGTGGACCTTCTCCGGGCCCGCCAAGGTGTTCGAGTCGCAGGATGACGCCGTCGACGGCATCCTCAACAAGCAGATCGAGCCCGGTGACGTGGTCGTCATCCGCTACGAGGGCCCCAAGGGCGGCCCCGGCATGCAGGAGATGCTGTACCCGACGAGCTTCCTCAAGGGCCGCGGTCTCGGCAAGGCGTGCGCGCTCATCACCGACGGGCGCTTCTCCGGCGGCACCTCGGGGCTCTCCATCGGCCACGCCTCACCCGAGGCGGCCGCGGGCGGCGACATCGCCCTGGTCGAGGACGGCGACACCATCAGCATCGACATCCCCAACCGGGGCCTCGTGCTGGAAGTCGCCGAGGACGAGCTGGACGCCCGCCGGGAGCGCCTGCTCAAGGAACTGGGCCGGTTCCGGCCGCGCGACCGCCAGCGGCCGGTGACCGCCGCGCTGCGCGCCTACGCGGCGATGGCCACCTCGGCCTCGACCGGCGCGGCGCGCGACGTCAGCCAGATCGAGAAGTAGGGCCGACAGCCTCAGGAACAGCAGCCGCCCCCGCAGCAGCCTCCGCCACCGGAGGACGCGGGGGCGGCGGCGCGTCCGCCCACGGCCACGGTGGACAGCAGTCGGACGGTGTCACCGTGGCCCCGGGGGCAGTCGGCGGGGGCGTCGGAGTCCGCCATGGGGCGGGAGAGCTCGAAGGTGTCGCCGCACTCGCGGCAGCGGAAGTCGTATCTGGGCATGGGCCAAGGATAGGTCCCCGGTCCGGCCCCGGACAGGGGGGCGCCCCCGAGAGTCGCCGAGAGGGGTTCGGCGCTTTCGAGGGCGCTGTCTGGGCCGGGTGGGACGCCCGGTTCCGACCCTTGCGACCGCTATGCGGCCAGATGTGCCATGTACGGCTCCCACTGGGGGTCGCCGTGCAGGTCACCGTTGATCAACCGCCAGTGGGGGCCCTTGGGCACCTTGGGGGTGATGTGCAGCTCCCAGCCGATCTCGTCCAGGAACTTGTCCGCCTTCCGGTGGTTACACGGCTTGCAGGCCGCGACCACGTTCTCCCACACGTGGGCACCGCCGCGGCTGCGCGGGACGACGTGGTCGATCGTCTCGGCCTTCCTCCCGCAGTAACCGCAGATGTGCCTGTCCCGCCGCATGAGCGCCACCCGGGTGAGGGGCACCCTTCGGCTGTACGGGACGCTGATGTAGCGCCTGAGCCTGATCACCGACGGCACGTCGTAGGAACGTGTCGCCGAGTGCAGCACCGCCCCCGCTCCGTCATCGTGGACGACTTCCGCCTTCTCGCGCAGAACAAGCAGAATCGCCCTGCGCAGGGGCAGCGTCGTGAGCGGTTCAAAACTGGCGTTGAGCAGCAGCACGTGGCGGCGGGCGGTACCTGGTGGACCACCCTCCCGGCTGCGTCGGGCGCTCACAGCGTCGCCCCAACGGCCGTGTCCGACCGCCGTGTCTCCTCCCCGGCCAGCCGTTCGGCCAGCCAGGAAACCTCCCTGTGCACCGATCCGATGATCGGTGTCCTCTTACGCCTTGCCACACGGACCTCCCGGTGGTTCCCGCCGAGTTGCGTCCCGCATTCAGTTTGCTTGGTCGGACCACCCGGGCGCCACCCCAATTTGGTCCGGGCCACCCGGAAAACGCGCGTTGTCGCTTTCCGAGACCCATTGTGCGTCCGACAAACCCGGATTCACGTTGTCGCCGCGCCGAACACACACAGTGAGATAACGGTGGATAGGGTGCGAAGCATGCGTGAACTCCGCTATCCCCCGGCCACTCGGCTGGACATCGACGAAACCCTGCACGGCCACACGGTCCGTGACCCCTACCGGTGGCTGGAGGACGCCGACTCCACCGAGACCAAGGAGTGGTCCGCCGCCCAGGACACCCTGTACAACCAACTCTCCAGCGCGTACGAGACCCGCGACTGGTTCGCCGACCAGGTGCGTTCGCTGATGGGCGCCGGGCACGTCGGGGTACCCCTCTGGCGCGGTGAACGCCGTTTCCGCAGCCGCCGCAACCCCGGACAGGAGCACGCGGTGCTCCACGTCCGGGACGGCGGGGGCCCCGAACGCGCCCTGATCGACCCCGGGGCGCTCGACCCCTCCGGCCTGACCACCCTGGACGCCTGGCGGCCCTCACCGGACGGCCGGCTGCTCGCCTACCAGCTCTCCGAGGGCGGCGACGAGGAATCACTCCTGCGCGTCATCGACGTGGACTCCGGCGAGCTCGTCGACGAACCCATCGACCGCACCCGCTACAGCCCCGTGGCGTGGCTGCCCGACGGCTCGGCCTTCTACTACGTGCGCCGCCTGCCCGAGGACGAGGTGCCCGAGGACGAGACCTCCTACCACCGCAGGGTCTACCTGCACCGCCTGGGCACCCCCGCGGACCAGGACGCCCTGGTCTTCGGTGCGGGCAGGGACAAGACCGAGTACTTCGGGGTCTCCGTGAGCAGGGACGGGCGCTGGCTCCTGCTCACCTCCGTCAAGGGGACCTCCTCGGCCACCAACGCCTGGATCGCCGACCTGGCGGAGGGACCGCTGGAGAGCCCCCGCCTGGTGACCATCCAGGAGGACGTGGACCACGACCTGCACCCCGAGGTGGGCCGTGACGGCCGCCTGTACCTGTTCACCGACCGCGACGCCCCCCGCGGGCGCCTGTGCGTCACCGACCCGGCCGCCCCCGGCTACGAGAACTGGAGCACCCTGGTCGCGGAGGACCCCGAAGCGGTCCTGGAGGGCCACGCCCTGCTCGACGGAGAGGGACTCGACTCCCCCGAGCTGCTCGTGGCCTGGAGCCGGCACGCGATCAGCGAGATCAGCAGGCACGACGCGGGTTCCGGCGAGCGCCTGGGCACACTCGCGATGCCCGGCCTGGGCAGTCTCAACGGGCTCAGCACCCGCCCCGAGGGCGGGCACGAGGCGTGGTTCGGCTACACCGACAACACACACCCCTCGTCCGTGTACCACTACGACGCCCGGAGCGGGGAGGTGACGCGGTGGGCCGACCCGCCGGGCGAGATCGAGCTGCCCGGGGTACGCACCGAACAGGTCGCCTTCAGCTCGAAGGACGGCACCACCGTACGCATGCTGGTGGTCTCCCCGGCCGAGCCCGCGGACGGTCCGCTCCCGACCGTTCTCTACGGTTACGGCGGTTTCCAGATCTCCCTCACCCCGGGGTACTCGGCCGCGATCCTGGCCTGGGTGCGCGCCGGGGGCGTGTACGCCGTCGCCAACCTGCGCGGCGGGCTGGAGGAGGGCGAGGAGTGGCACCGGGGCGGCATGCTCGGCAACAAGCAGAACGTCTTCGACGACTGCGCCGCGGCCGCCGAACACCTGGTCTCCAGCGGGATCACCAGCACGGAGCGGCTCGCGGTCATGGGCGGCAGCAACGGCGGACTGCTGGTGGGCGCCATGGTCACCCAGCGACCGGACCTGTTCGCTGCCGCGGTGTGCTCCGCGCCCCTGCTCGACATGGTGCGGTACGAGCGGTTCGGCCTGGGCCAGCTGTGGAACGTGGAGTACGGCAGCGCCGAGGACCCCGAGCAGCTGGGCTGGCTGCTGGGCTACTCCCCCTACCACAACGTGCGTTCGGGTACCCGTTACCCGGCCACCCTGTTCACCGTGTTCGACAACGACACCCGGGTCGACCCGATGCACGCCCGCAAGCTGTGCGCCTGGATGCAGCACGCCACCTCGGCGCCGATCGGAGAACACCCGGTCCTCATCCGCAGGGAGGCCGAGGTCGGACACAGCTCCCGCTCGGTGAGCCGGAGCGTCGCCCTGACCTCCGAACAGCTCGCCTTCCTCGCCCACCACCTGGGCCTTTCGATCCCCTGACCAGGGCACCGGGCCCCTGTCGGAGAGATCAAGGACACAGGAACCGGACATCCCCTGCCGGGGTTCCCGCGAGGTGTCTTTGGGACAATCGGAGAAGACCACAGGCGTGTCCCGTGCGTCACGACGAGCGCGTGAGGCACGGGATACGCCCGACCCGGGGAGGACCATCCGGGAGAGCATCGGGAGAGGACCCAGGACGTGACACAGATCGAGGCCGAGAGCCCCACCAGCGCCGAGCCCCAGCGGTACGTACACCTGGCCCAGGTGCGCTACGCCGACCTTGACCCGCAGCAGCACGTCAACAACGTCCGGATGCTCACCTACCTGGAGGACGCCCGCGTGGGCTTCCTGAACTTCGGGGTCGGCGGCCACGACCCCGAGGCGTTCGGCGCCACGGTCGTGGCCCGCCAGGAGGCCGACTACGTCGCCCCGCTGCTGCCCCGCACCGACCCGGTGCGCGTGGAGCTGTGGGTGACCGAGGTGCGCAACGCCAGCTTCAGCATGGCCTACGAGATCCTCGACGACGAGCGGGTCTACCTGCGCGCCAGGACGGTCCTGGTCGGCTTCGACGTGGCGACGCAGAGCGCCCGACGCCTCAACGACGCCGAGCGCGCACTCCTGAACAAGTACTCCTGACGACCCGCGGACACCCCGAACGGTGTCCGGGAGGGTTCACCTCCTCAGGGAGATGGTGACGGCCTCGCCGTCGTCATCGTCCCCCGTGTCCCCGCTGTCGCGGCGCACCCTGCCGTCGCCGCCCACCCGCAGTGAGGTCGGGTTGGCCACCTCCGGGGGCGTGGCCTCCTCGGCGACGTTCACCATGCTGTGCGCGGCCATGACCATGTACTCCCAGAGCTGGCGCTCGAGGGCCTCGTGCAGGCCGAGGGAGTCCACGGCGGCGCGCATGTGCTGGAGCCACAGGTCGCGCTCGGTCGCGCCGATCCGGAACGGGACGTGCCGCATCCGCAGACGCGGGTGGCCGCGCTGCTCGTTGTAGGTACGCGGACCGCCCCAGTACTGGATGAGGAACAGGCGCAGGCGCTCCTCAGCGGGTCCCAGGTCCTCCTCGGGGTACATGGGCCGCAGCACGGGGTCGTCGGCGACGCCCTCGTAGAAACGGCGGACCAGGCGGGTGAAGGTCTGCTCACCGCCCACGGCCTCGTAGAACGTCATCTGTACGGGCTCTTCGCCCGCACCCTGGTGGTCATCACGCGCGGAAGTCATCGCGTCCAGGGTATGCCACGTTCGCGGGCTCCTCCGTGGGCCGTACGTCCCGGAACGGTTCCGCACCGTCCGGCGCCGGGGCGTGTTCGGCGGACAGGCCCCGGGGCGGCGCCGTCAGGCCGAGGCTTCCAGGAGCGCGGTGAGCAGGCGGTCCCGGACCCCTCCGTCAGCGTCCAGCTCCTCGTCGGGCGCCCAGGTGCACCCGACGCTCAGCGCGGTGACCCGGCCGGTTTCCAGGACCGTGCGGACGGCGGTGAGGACCTCGTCGGTCCGCGGGCCGCCCGGCGTGGGGAAGAGCAGACCGGGCGCTTCGGAGGCGTCGATGACGTCCAGGTCCACGTGGAGCAGGAGGGGGCCCTCCGGGAGCACCGTCGGCTCGATCCCGGCGACCGTGCTCCGCCGCACGGCGGACCCGCGCAGGTACTCCACCTCCGGTGGATCGAGGTCCCGTCCGTCGACGAGCAGGAGCCGCTCCTCGTCGATGTCACGCAGCCCCAACCGGTCGGTCGCCGGGTCCGGCCGGTAACCCGCGAGCACGCGCAACGGGATCCCGCCCTCGTAACCCGACGCGCTGGTCTGCATGGTCTGGACGTCCCCGTGCGCGTCGAACCAGACGACGGCGGGGTCCACCCCCGCCCGCTGCACCCCTGCGGTGGTGCCGAGAGCCACCATGCAGTCGCCGGACAGCACCTTCGGGACACGGCCCGCGCGCACGTGAGCGGCGACACGATCGGCGACCGCCCCGTGGAGCGCCGCCATCCGGGTCCACCTGTCGGCGTCCGGCAGGTCCGCCTCCACCGTCCCAACGCGTTCCGGCAGCCGGAACCGGAAGCGGGGCAGGTACTCGTCCAGGTGATAGGGCACGCACAGAATCGTCATGCCGGGACCCTAGCCGCGGCCGTGCCCGCCCGTACACGGGTTTTCCGCGGCCCCTCGGTTCCCCGCACGGCAGGGATCCGCCCCCGGTTCCGAGCACGACCTGCTCCGAGGCGCGACCCGCGCCCCGGGCGGACGAAGGCCCCGCCGTCCGGACGGATCCGGTCGGCGGGGCCCGTGTGCCCGAGCGGTGCGGCTAGTCGCGGGTGAGCTTGCGGTGGGTGACCGCGTGCGGGCGCGCGGCCTCCGGGCCCAGGCGCTCGACCTTGTTCTTCTCGTAGGACTCGAAGTTGCCCTCGAACCAGTACCAGGAGGAGCCCCCTTCCCACGCGAGGATGTGCGTGGCGACGCGGTCCAGG
Organism: Nocardiopsis terrae; assembly: GCF_014651695.1. Lineage (GTDB taxonomy): Bacteria > Actinomycetota > Actinomycetes > Streptosporangiales > Streptosporangiaceae > Nocardiopsis > Nocardiopsis terrae. The sequence continues at coordinate 101,457 of NZ_BMXJ01000006.1, read as the reverse complement.
AACCACCGGTCGTGGGAGGTGATCACGGCGCAGCCCGGGAAGTCCAGGATGGCGTTCTCCAGCGAGCCGAGGGTCTCGACGTCCAGGTCGTTGGTGGGCTCGTCCAGGAGCAGCAGGTTGCCGCCCTGCTTGAGGGTGAGCGCCAGGTTGACGCGGTTGCGCTCACCGCCGGAGAGCACACCGGCGGACTTCTGCTGGTCCGAGCCCTTGAATCCGAAGGCGGCGACATAGGCGCGGCTGGGGATCTCGACCTTGCCGACCGTGATGAAGGACTCGCCGTCGGAGATGGTCTCCCAGACGTTCTTGGAGTCGTCGATACGGCCCCGGTACTGGTCCACGTAGGAGATGTCGACGGTGTCGCCGACCCTGATCTTGCCCTCGTCGGGGGTCTCCTCGCCGACGATCATCTTGAACAGGGTCGTCTTGCCGACACCGTTCGGGCCGATGATGCCGACGATGCCGTTGGGCGGCAGCGAGAAGCTGAGGTCCTCGATGAGCAGCCGGTCCTCGAAACCCTTGCTGAGGTTGCTGACCTCGACCACGGTGTTGCCCAGACGCGGACCCGGCGGGATCTGGATCTCCTCGAAGTCCAGCTTGCGGGTCTTGTCGGCCTCGGCGGCCATCTCCTCGTAGCGGGCCAGACGGGACTTGCTCTTGGTCTGGCGGGCCTTGGCGTTGGAGCGGACCCACTCCAGCTCGTCCTTGAGGCGCTTGGCCTTCTTGACGTCCTTCTGCCCCTCGACCTTCAGGCGGGCCTGCTTGGTCTCCAGGTAGGTGCTGTAGTTGCCCTCGTAGGGGTAGAACTGGCCGCGGTCCAGCTCCAGGATCCACGTGGCGACGTGGTCCAGGAAGTACCTGTCGTGTGTGATCGCGATGACGGTGCCCGCGTACTTGGCCAGGTGCTGCTCCAGCCAGTTCACGCTCTCCGCGTCGAGGTGGTTGGTGGGCTCGTCGAGCAGCAGGAGGTCGGGGGCCTCCAGCAGGAGCTTGCAGAGCGCGACGCGGCGCTTCTCACCACCGGAGAGCTGGGGGACGGAGGCGTCGCCGGGAGGGCAGCGCAGGGCGTCCATGGCCTGCGCCAGCTGGCTGTCGAGGTCCCAGGCGTTGCGGTGGTCGAGCTGCTCCTGGAGCTTGCCCATCTCTTCGAGGAGGTCGTCGGAGTAGTCCGTCGCCATCTTCTCGGCGATCTCGTTGAAGCGGTTCAGCATCGCCTTGGTCTCGGCGACGCCGTCCTCGACGTTCTCCAGGACCGACTTGTTCTCGTCGAGTCGGGGTTCCTGGGCGAGCAGGCCCACAGTGAACCCGGGCATGAGCCGCGCCTCACCGTTGGACGGCTGCTCGATGCCGGCCATGATCTTCAGCAGCGTCGACTTACCCGAGCCGTTGGGGCCCACGACACCGATCTTGGCTCCGGGCAGGAACGACCCCGAAACGTTGTCAAGGACGACCTTGTCGCCGTGCGCCTTGCGCACGTTTTGCATGGTGTAGATGTACTCCGGCATGCCTCCAAGCCTAGGGCGTCGGAAACGGTGCCCCCGCCATCACCGGGGCCCGCACGCGGGCCCCGGTGCCCGGAGGACGCCGACGCGTACCGGAGCACGTCGGCACGCCCCCCGCGCGGGACCGATACGGCCCGGGCGAAGCGACCCGGTCCCGGGCCGGAACCGACGGGGAAACCGACGGTCCGGTATCCCGGTCCGGTTCACCCCCGGTCGGGGCCGGAGAACTCCCCGTCCTCCGGTTGCTCCCCGCCGTCGAGGCGTGTGGCCACGAACCCGCGCCAGCGTTCGGCGGGCAGCCCCCACCTGAGGGCCCGGGCCATGAGCACCGCCATCGCGTACCCGGGGTCAGCCGCCAGGGCCACGTCCAGCGCCGCCCGGGCCAACCGCTGGTCGTCGTACTGCCAGGCGGCCACCGCGAGCAGTGCGGCAGGGGCCGGGCGGTGACGTTCGGGGACGTGGCGGACCACCCTGGACCAGAGGCGGACGTGGATCTCGGCGCTCTCGGGGGTGATACGGGTCCACACGGCGTCGCGCACCCTGAGTTCGGTGAGGCGGACGCCCAGCCGGGCCAGGGCCGCCGGTTCGGTCACCCTCCGGTGTCCCTCCCCGCGCAGCGCCGCGAGCACCTCGGGAAGCCACCGGTCCCTCAGGGCCTCCTCCGCGTCCTCCTGGCGGACCCGCTCCTCCTCCGCCTCCGCTGCCTCGGCGGCCTCCGCCCGCGGGGCACCGAGTACCGGATCCAGAAGGAACCGGGTACGGGCGCTGCCTCCCCCGCCGCCCGGCACCAGGCCGCGCAGGACCGCCTCGGCCGGCACCGGGGAGGCGTCGGGGTCGAAGGGCACGCCCCCGGGCGGGCAGCAGCCGGGATCGCGGCAGACGTAGGACCAGTAGCGGTTCCCCGTCACCCTGAGGGCCTCCGGGACCGGCAACCCCCTGGCCCCGGCCCGGGCCAGGAGCGCGTCCACGTGCGGGGTGACGCGTTCGGGAGGGCCGAAACCGGCCACGAGCATGCCGGTACCGCCGGCGGCCAGCGCCGCGTCGACGGCCGCCGTGCCGCTCCGGGCCGGGGTGAGGACGTGGTCCAGGTGGTCGAGTTCGCCGTACAGGACGCCCAGGACGCTCCCCCGCCCGAGCACGAGGGAGACCACCGCGTCGGTCAGGGGGTGGGTCACCAGGTAGGGCAGGGCGGCGAGGAGGTCGGCCGGGTTGCGCAACCGGAGGGGGACGGCTGCGGGATCGGGGGTGACGGACGGGTCTTCGAAGGGATCAGTGGAGGGTTCATGCTGATCACAGGGCATACCCTCACGTTCGGTCATCGGGAGCGCACCCGCAAGCGACCCCCGGCGAACCTGTGGAAAACCCACCCCGCCTCCGCCATCGCCACAGGTCAGGAAGGTTCTCCCGGGCTGCCAGCCGAATCGGGGATCTCACCGCCGCGAGGGCCCGGGATCTTCCCGCTCACCTCGGGTCGTCCGACCGGCAGGCACACGCGGTCGCGACCGGTCTCCTTCGCCCGGTAGAGCGCGAGGTCGGCCGCGGTCAGCAGTTCGACGAGGTCGTTGCCGTGGTCGCCGACGACGGCGACACCGACCGAGATGGTGATCGACACCTGGACGCCGTCCACCGCGATCTCCATCCGTCCGACCTGGGAGCGCAGTCGCTCCGCCGCCTGCCAGGCCTCCGTGGTGTCGGTTCCGGGCAGCATGACCACGAACTCCTCGCCGCCGAACCTGCCGAGCAGGTCGGACTGGCGCAGCTGCTGGGCTATGGTCGTCGCGACACCGAGGAGGACCTGGTCGCCGAACAGGTGGCCGTGGTTGTCGTTGACCCGCTTGAAGTGGTCGATGTCGACGATGAGCACCGCCGCGCGCCCCCGGGCCGAACGGGTCCTGGCGATCTCCGCGGCCGCCTCCTGCTCCCAGGTGGGCGCGTTGAGCAGACCGGTCTTGGGGTCGGTCCGGGCCGCGGCCTGCAACTGCTGGTACACCAGGCTGCGCTGGAGCAGAAGGACCGGTGGAACCGCGATGACCAGGAGGAACAGGGAGATCTGCCCGAGGATGGCGACGGTGACCCCGACACATAATTCGACGGAGTCCACGAGGAACGCCTCTCGGTCCCACATGCTGCGGATACCGCCCGACCCCCCGCTCAGTCCGGCGCCCATGAACACCAGGAACGTGTTCATCAGGGTGAACCCGGCGCAGCAGGCCAACGCGACGAACACACCGTTGACGGTGGTCAGGACCTGGTGTGCGGCCGGGGAACCGCCGATCCCGGCGAGCAGCCCCACCTCGGTACCGTGCCAGACCACCGAGGCGAGGAACCCCGAGACGCCCACGGAGGCCGCGTTGAACACCCGGCGGTGCGGCAGCGTGCGTCGGCTCCGGCGCTGGAGCAGCAGGTACACGGGCACCGGAATGAGAAGCGAGTACACCGGCGGCAGGAGAAGCATGGCCGGGAACCACCAGGCTCCCAGCAGGTCGCGGGTCAGGCCGGCCGGCATGTCGATGCGGCGAATGGCCTCCACACACACCACCGCGGAGACCACGAGGGCGAAGAAGAGCGTGAGGTCCAGAACGGTCAGGGCCGTCTGCGCGGCGGCCACCCCGAACAGGAACAACGCGACGAAGACCAACAGGAGCAGGTAGACGACCAGCCCGAGGGGCTGCTGGAAGATCGGCCAGGTCCGGCGGTCGCCGGGGCGGCGTTCCTCCGCCGCCATCGGCTTCTCCGAGATGCTCACCGCTCCATCCTCCCTCCCTGTGTCACCCTCTGCCTCCGGAGCCCTACACCTGACTCTGATGTGCCCACCGCCTCCCACGGTTCTCCTTTCGACGAACCGGATTCGCCCCGCGTTCCGCCGCGGTGCCACTCGGTGACCAGGGCGGCTCCACATCCTCCCTGGTGGGCCTCTGGCAAGCACACCCTCCCTACTTTACATTACTTTGGGTAATAACTTAATTGCCTATTGTATGTGCCTTGCAGGCTGAGGCTACCGCAGCCATCACCCTCTGTTCCAGAGGGGGTTGGTTGGCGTCACGATTTAGGGCATCCTGCCAGAGGGCGCCGACGGTTTCGGCCAGAAATCTGGTCCGGTTCGTCCGTCCGTCTGTCGTACCGACCGTTCGACGCCCGTCAGCACTCAGCACTCGAACCAAGGAGCATCACATGGCCAAGAAGGTCCTTCACTGGCTGTAGTCCCCCCTTCCTGACACGAGCGGGGACGGGCCGCCGACAGGCGGCCCGTCCCCGGTCCGGGCCGGCCGGGTCTCGTCCCGGCCGGCCTTCGCTGTGTTCGTGTGCTGCTGTGGTTCGCACGCCCCCGTGTACGTCCTGCGGGTGCGGCCCGATCCGGTGGCGGTTCCGTCAGTCCCGGATCCGCGCCACCTCGTAGGCGGCCCGGAAGGCCCGGTAGCGCGCCAGTTCCTCCTCCATCGGGGCGACGACCCTCAGGCCCGCGATCTCCCGGACCCGCTCCTGAGCGGCGCGCTCCACGTTCTCGCGGCGCTGGACGGCGGCGACCTCCACGAGGTTTCCGCAGCCCACCCCGGTCAGCCAGCCCACCAGGAGGCTGGCGCCGACCACGGCACCCGAGTAGGCGATGAAGACCGGGTCGTCGAACATCCGCAGGCCGGTGATACCGCCCCCGAGCCAGCTCAACAGGGACAGCAGCGCCCAGGCGAACCCCACCCCGGCCACGGCCAGCAGCGAGTACTGCACGGTCCGGGCCAACCGCCACCACGACGGGCTGCGGTCCGGGTCACCGACCGCGCCGGCGACGGCCTCGCCCAGTTCGGCGGGGAGTTCGGCGGCACCGCTGCGAGCCGCCGCCCGCATCCGGCGGCGCCACGGGCCGGGCATCCCCTCGGACACCTCGTCCGCGGCCTCACCCAGGGCCGTCTCCAACTCGGCCTCGTGCGCGTCGACCCGGCCGCCGACACCCGGTTCGTCACGGCGCAGGAAGTCCAACTGCACGGTGGCGAGGGGGTCCTTGCGGAGCTTGGCGACGTAGCGGGCCATCGGCCAGCCGACGCGGCGCTTGCCCCTGCGGACGTCGTTGGTCTCCACCACGTCGGCGACCGCGGTGACACCGGCCGCGTTGGCCAGCCCCTCCCGGACCCGGGACCGGGTCTGCACGGATACCGTCCCGGGGACCTCCCTGTCCCCGTAGAACTCCTCGAACGGCGCGATGACCTGGTCGAGGTCGGCGACGAGCCGGTCCACCAGGGCGTGCCGCTCGGTGACCGTCTCGCTCAGGAAGTCGCGCACGTCGCGAACACCCTGGCCGGTCACGGTGGAGGTGGTGATCACCCGCGGATGCACACCCGACTCCGACTCCAGGAGGCGGCGCAGGTCGGTGAGAAGCTCCTCCAGCTCGTCCGACGCGACCTTGTCGACCTGGTTGAGGACTGCGACGGTGACCGCACCGTGCCCGGCCATCTTGGCCAGGTAGCGGTGGTGCACGGCCGCGTCGGCGTACTTCTGCGGGTCGAGCACCCACACGAGCAGGTCGACGGAGCCGATGAGCCGGTCGGCCTCGGCGGTGTGCATGCTGCGGACCGAGTCGTGGTCGGGAAGGTCGAGCAGGACCAGGCCGGTCAGTTCGGAGTTGCCCGAGTCCAGGACGCTGGTGCGCGAGTGGCGGTACCGGGTGGGCACCCCCAGCCAGCTGAGGAGCGCGTCGGCGCCCTCGTGCCCCCACACACAGGCGTGTGCCTTGGAGGTGGTGGGGCGGGTGACGCCGGTCTGCGAGAGTTCGAGCCCGCACAAGGCGTTGAACAGGGAGGACTTGCCGCTTCCGGTACCTCCGGCCAGGGCCACGACCGTGTGTTCGCCGGACAGGCGCAGACGCGCCCCGGCGTGGTCGAGCAACTGCCCGGCCCGGCCCAGGACCTCCTCGGGCAGATCGTCCCGGCCGAGTTCGGCGAGGGTGCTCAGGGCGTCCAACCGCTCGATGAGCTCGGCCCGGCTGGTGGTACTGGTGGGCTGCCAGTGGTCGTGGGTGGTGGGGCGGTACTCCTCCTCGGGTTCCTCCGAGGCGGTGTCCTCCCGTTCGTACGCGGACCGGGCGTCCCACTCGGGTACGGCCCCGGGTTCCGTCCCGGGCGCGGTTTCCGTCCCGGGCGCGGAGGTCTCGGCACCGACCGCCCGGAAGGCTCCCGAGACCGCGGAGGGCCCGGGGACCCTGCGGGGCAGGGGCGGCGGGTCGTCGTCCGTGGTCCCGTGCGGTCCCCCGGCACCGGTGCCCGCGACGGGGTCCGCGGGGCCGATGGCTTCGGTGCGCTCGGGCTCCGGGGCCGCCTCGGGAGCGCGCTCCCCGGCCGTCTCCCCGTCCCGCTCGTCCTGTTCCGGGCCGGGCACCCAGGTGGCGGTGGCCCGTGTCCGCGTGGCGCCGGGCGCCGGGCGGCGGGTGTGGCGCCGGGGCGCATCCTCTGCCTCGGAGGCCTCCGGAGCGCTCTGGGCGGGCTGTTCCGCGGCCGGGTCGGCCGTCGGCTCCGCGGGGCGCTCGGTCTCCGGGGTGACCACCGGGAAGCTGCCGGTGCTGCGACCGGCGATGCGGGTGTCGTCAGCGGCCTCGGTAAGGCTGCCGACCCATCCCGCGAGGCCGTCGGGGTCGTCCTCCTGCGCGGTGTGACCCTGGCGGCGCCGCTCCCCCTCAGCGTCCGCCCAGGCGCGGGCGTGGCGCCCGAAACGCCGTTGCCGGGCCTTGGCGGCCTCCGCCGACTCAGCTTCCGGCCGTGTCGAAGCGTCGGTGACGGCTTCCGGGGCCTGCTGGGGCGCGTTCTGCGCCGCCCCGGCTCCGGAGGGATCCGGGTACCCGGCGATCCCGTCGTAGGCCGGGGGCTCGTGGGCGGGCGGTTCCTCCGCGGCCCGTTCACGCTCCTCGGCGTGCTCGGGATGCTCCGGCACCGGCATGGTGTAGCCGCGCCAGGGGCTGCTCTCGTAGGAGGCGGGGCCCCCGGACGGAGCGGGGGACGCGTGCCCCCGGGCGGGTTCGTCGTTCCAGGGTCCGGACGCGGCGGGTCCGCTCTCGCGCTCCTCGCCCTCGGCCCGGAGCTCCCCGTGGTCGGCGTCCCCCGCCTGGGGGGAGTTCCACTGAGTCGTCATCGTGCAATCTCAAGGTTGTACGTGGCCTGATAGAGCTGGACGGCGCTGTCCTCGGACGGGATGCCCGCCGCGGCCAGGGCGTGGTCGAAGGGCGTGCGCTCGTGGGAGAGCAGCCCGAGGACCCGCCGGCGCAGGTTCTCCCGTGCGCTCCCGCCGATGCTGCGCAACGACTGGGCGCCGAACAGCCCCTTGAGCAGGCGCTGCGGGGACGGCCCGGAGGCGTCGGCCGCGTGGGCGCCGCCTCCGGAGTTGGATCGTTCGTAACCGAGCAGGTCGATGATCATGACCAGGGCGACGATGTCGTGGTCAAAGGTGACGAAGCGGGCAACCGACCGCTTGGTGGCGCCGTTGGCCGCGGTCATCTCCGCGACCTCCCGCTGCCACTCGGTGATCTCCTGGCGGAGCTGCTTGGCGAGCGTGCCCGATCCAGGCTGGTCGAGGGCCCTGTCGGCCAGTGCGGCACCGCCGGGCACCTCCCGCCAGCGCTGTTCGATCTGTTCCGAGGCCCGCTCCTCGGCGGAGACCACCAGGGCCTCCAGGGCGTCTCGGACGGCCCGTTCCAGGGCGCTGACCCGCTGCCCGCGCTCGGCCTGTTCGGCACGGCCCTTGCGGGCGCGCCTGCCGCGCAGGCGCAGGCTCTTGGCGAGCTCACCGCTGGCCGCGACCTCCTGCCAGCGGGCCAGGAGGGAGCCGCGCAGCAGGGTGCCGTCGCCCAGGGCGGTGTCGATGCGCGCGGCCGCTCCCGCGTACGCGTCGTCGACGGCGGCCCCCAGGGAGCGTCCGGTCTCGATCTGCGCCTCCACCTGGCGGACGAGTTCGGGGACACGGGTGCGGAAGCTGTCGATGACACCGATGAAGGTGCGCCTGGAGACCCGGTCGCGCTGTTCGGCCTCTCCGGCCACGTCCGCCAGGTACTCGCGGATGTGGTCGGCGACGTTGGAGGTGAAGCGTTCGCCCTCGATCTGGTCGGTCTCGGGGATCGCGAAGCGGGCCGCGTTGCCCAGGCCGTTGGCCTCCAGCATCGCACCGAAGTGGTCCAGGAGCTGGCGGCGGCCCTTGCGGGGGACCCGGGACAGGACGACGGCCAGGGAGGTGTCCCGGTCCCGGGCCACCTGGAGGAACTCCCACACGCGCGCGTCCGCGTACCGGCCGCTGGTGGTGACGAACACCCACAGGTCGGCGGCGTCCAGGAACTTGGCGGCGAACTCGTGGTGGGCGGCGACGGCGGAGTCGACGTCGGGGGTGTCCAGGAGCGCCACGCCCGGGGGCATGGCCTCGGTGGCGGCGAGCACCAGCATGCCGTCCTTGCCCGGCATGGCCAGGCCCTGCTGGCGCACCCGGGGCAGGGAGGGGATGAAGGAGGCCTCGCTGAACCAGTCCACGTCGGCGGGGTTGCAGGCCAGCACCGGGCTGTTGGTGGTGGGCCGGCGCACGCCGGTGGTGGTGACCTGCTCGCCGACCAGGCTGTTGACCAGGGTCGACTTGCCCGCGCCGGTCGAACCGGCGACGGCGATGAGCAGGGGGATGTCGGGGCGGCGCACACGGGGCAGGACGTAGTCGGAAAGCTGGGCCAGGACGTCCTCCCGGAGCGCCCTGCCCTCCTCGGCGCCGACCAGACCCTCGGCGAAGTCGAGGTCGCGGATCTGCCTGCGCAGGGACTCCAGTACCTGCTCGAAGTGGTCGTCCTCGTTCGTGGGGGCCCGGTGCTTGGCCGGTCCGGCGGACACGGGGACCGTGGGCCCCCGGCGTCCGGCTTCGGTCCCGCCGGGCCGGGGCGCGGCTGGGGCGCCCGGGGCGGCGGGCTGGGCGGAGGTGGGGTCCGGTCCGGTTCCGAACCGGTCCGAGGCACCGGATCCCGAGGCGTCCGGTGCGGCCGACGGCCGGGTCATGATCGGTATGCCCTCCTCATCGAGTGTCTGGGGCGGGTGCCCCTCCGCCAGGGAGGGGGCCCGTTACCGGTACTGAGGTTCCCCCGTCGGCCCCGCTGGCGTGCGCCGCCGCCAGAGGTCCTAGTGGAGATCGCGCCCGGTCGCCATTCGATCGATCTCGACCTGGGCTCCCGTGTGCAGTATGTCAAGATCCCGCGCTGTTTTGACCACTTCTCCGATGATCACCACGGCGGGGGGCCGGACTTGGGCCGCTCGGACCGAGGCGGCGATGTCCGCCAGCGTACCCGTCACCGTCCGCTGACCCGGCAGAGTCGCCTCCTGGACCACCGCCACGGGGGTCTGCGGGGACCGGCCGTGCTCGATCAGGGCCTCGGTGATGGCCTCGATCCGCTGCACACCCATGAGGGCGACCACGGTGCCGTCGGCCCGGGCCAGCCCGGCCCAGTCGACCGTGGAGCGGCCGTCACCCGGGGCGACGTGCGCGGAGACGATGTGCACGTCCTGGGAGACGCCCCGGTGCGTGGCGGGGATGCCGGCGCTGGCGGGGGCTGCCAGGGCACTGGTGACACCGGGGACGGCGGTCACGGGGATCCCGGCGGCCGCGCAGGCCGCGGCCTCCTCACTGCCCCGGCCGAAGAGGAAGGAGTCGCCGCCCTTGAGGCGGACCACGAACTTGCCCTCCCTGGCGCGCTCGACGAGGACGGAATTGATCGCCTCCTGCGCCATGGAGCGGCCGTAGGGGATCTTGGAGGCGTCCACGATCTCGACGTCCGCGGGCAGGCGGTCCAGGAGGGAGGTCGGTGCGAGGCGGTCCACGACCACCACGTCGGCCTGGGACAGGAGCTGCTGGCCCCGGACCGTGATGAGGCCGGGGTCGCCGGGGCCGCCGCCGACCAGGGCGACGCCGCGCAGGCGTTCACGGCCGCGCCGGGCGTCCAGGGTGCCGTCGGTCAGTCCGTCGATGACGGCGTCGCGCAGACCGGCGGAGCGGCGCGGGTCACCCGAGGCGACCACGCCGACGGTGATGCCGTTGGCGGAGCCGCTGGCGGGGGTCCACGCGGAGGAGGCGTGCCGGTCGTCCGCGCGCACGCACCAGATCCGCGCGCCCTCGGACTCCTCGGCGACGGCCGCGTTGACCTCGGGCGAGTCCGTGGCCGCGTGCACGAGCCAGAAGAGGGGCGCCTCGGGGCCGCGGACGTCACCCGGCTCCCAGGCGCGGCGAAGCCAGGTCAGGTGCCCGGCGGCGGCGAGGTCCTCGAGCGCGGCGGACACCTCCGGAGAGATGAGGGTGACGCGGGCACCGGCCTCGAGCAGGACGGGGACCCGGCGTTGGGCCACCCTCCCGCCTCCGACGACGAGGACGTCACGGTCCCGCATGCGCAAGCCAAGGAGATAGGTCACGGATCGCACCCCTTCGGTCGTCCGCACCGGCCCCCGGCTTCGACGGCGGGGTGCGCGCGTGGGAGATGGGCCCCGCGCGCCGCCGGCGATATTCGGCGATTGCTCCAAATTACCTTGTCAAAGCGGTGTTACATCGCGGTAAAGGGGTGACCCCCGAAGGGCGTGACCCAGGACGCATCCACCCCCGGGCCCCGACCCCTGCGGCCGGGGCCCGTCGTTCGCTCCCCTCGGGGCCGTGCCCCTACCGGGCAGTGGACACACCGGCCGTGTCGAAGGTGGCCACGTTGCGCAGCGCCCGCGCCGAACCCTGCAGCAGCGGCAGCGCCAGCAGCGCCCCCGACCCCTCGCCGAGGCGCATCGACAGGTCCACCAGCGGGGTCAGGCCCAGGTGCTCCAGCGCCACCCCGTGGCCGGGTTCGGCGGAACGGTGTCCGGCGAAGCAGGCGCTCATCGACTCCGGGGAGACGGCGGCGGCGACCAGTGCGGCCGAACCGGCGATCACCCCGTCCAGCAGCACCGGCACCCGCAGCGCCGCACCGCCGAGGATGAACCCGGCCAGCGCGGCGTGCTCCAGCCCGCCGAGCGCCGCGAGCGTGCCGATGGGGTCCTCCGGGTCCACCGGGTTGGCCTCCAGCGCCCGGCGCACCACGTTCACCTTGTTCTCGTAGGTGGCGTCGTCCACCCCGGTCCCGCGCCCGGTCGCCACGGACGGGTCCGCCCCGGTGAAGGCGCAGACCAGCGCCGCTGCGGGGGTCGTGTTCCCGATCCCCATGTCACCGGTGACCAGGCAGCGGTTGCCCGCCGAAACCAGGTCACGGGCGACCTCGACACCGCCTTCCAGGGCCTGGAGGGCCTGGTCGCGGGTCATCGCCGGGCCCTGGGTGAAGTCCGCGGTCCCCCGGGCGACCTTGCGGGGCAGCAGCCCGGCCGCCCCGGGAAGATCGCCGACCACGCCGACGTCCACCACGGTCACCTCGGCGCCCACCTGCTCGGCGAAGGCGTTGACCACGGCCCCGCCGTCGAGGAAGTTCTGCACCATCTGCGCGGTGACCTCCTGCGGCCAGGAGGTCACCCCCTGGGCGTACACCCCGTGGTCACCGGCGAAGACAGCCACGGCGGCGGGTTCGGGCACCGGCGGCGGGCACTCCCCCGCCAGCCCGGCCAACTGGACCGAAACCTCTTCGAGGAGGCCGAGGGAACCCTGGGGCTTGGTCATCCGGGCCTGCCGGTCTCTCGCCTCCTCCACGGCTCGGGCGTTGAGCGCTCCGATGGCGGCGATGGTCTCCTCCAGCAGGGTGGTCGGCTCGTGGCCGGGCAGACCGCGGCGACCGTAGCGGTCGCGGTGCACCGCCCAGGACAGGGGACGCCCCTTCGCCCAGCCGCCGAGGCCGAGTTCGGGTTCGGTGGGGAACTCCTCGACGTAACCGACGCACAGGTAGGCGACGACCTCGAGGTGGGAGGGGAGTTCGAGTGCTCCGGCGACCTCGCGCTCGTCGGTGACGGCGACCCAGCCGACACCGAGCCCTTCAGCCCTGGCGGCCAGCCACAGGTTCTCGACCGCGAGCGCGGCGGAGTAGGAGGCGGGCCGGGAGTGCCGGCCGGCGCCGTGCGCGCCCCTGCTGGGGTCGACGGTGACGGCGATGTTGAGCGGGCTCTCCAGGACGGCCTCGACCTTGAGGCCGGAGAAGGCGTGCGCGCGGGGGCCGGGGCGTGCCCGGGAGCGGGTGTCGCGCTCGTCGCGGGCGAGGTCGCGCACGCGCGAACGCAGTTCCCGGTCCTCCACGACCAGGAAGTCCCACGGCTGTGTGTGCCCGACACTGGGCGCCTGGTGGGCGGCTTCCAGGACTCGGGTGAGCACGTCGGCGGGGACCGGGTCGGGCCGGAAGCCCGCGCGGACGTCGCGGCGTTCGCGGATGGCGCGGTAGACGGCGGCGCGCTCGGCGTCGTCGAAGGCGTGGCCGCCGTGGCCCCAGGCGTCGCCGGAGGGGGCGGGGGCGGCCCGGACGGACCGGGGCCGGTCCTCCTCGGGCGCCTGGGTCTCCTCCGGTTCGGCCCGCTGCTGCGGTCCGGTGTGCTGCGGCTCCGGGAGGGGCGCCGCTGCTTCGTGTGCGTGCACGTTGTCGCTCTGCTTCGGTTCGGTGGTGATGGGGTTCTCGTCCGCGTGAGCGGGGTCGGCGGGCGCGGGCTGCCGGGGCCCGGCCTGGGCCGGGTGGGTCTGCCCGGCCTGGGGTTCGGGCTGCTGGGGTTCGGGCTGCTGGGCCCCGGTGTCCCGAGGACCCCCTCGGAAGGGGATGACGTTGAACCGGGGTTCGTTCACGGGGGCCGCCGGGGCGGGGTCCGGGGGCGCCGAGGTCTTTGCGAAGGGGGCCGGGGGCTGCTTCTCCGACTGTTCGGGCCGCGCGGGGGGCGCGGCCTCGGGTTCGGGGCGCGGCGGCTCGGGCGGCGTCTCCGGCTCGTGGAGGGGGCGCCGGAAGGGGTTGCCCGGAGCAGCGCCCCTCGACTCCTGCTCCTGACCCGTCCGGGTTCCCCTGCCGCTCTCCGGCAGTCCGTCCAGGAGGCCGCCCAGCCCCGGGCCCAGACCGGGCGCGGGACGGTTTCCACGCCATCGCGCACCCTCCTGATCGCCGCGGCGGGCGTCCTCGCGGTCATCGTTGGTCATGATCGCTCCCGAAGGTTCAAGAGGCCTGTGGGCTGCCCGTTTCCACCTGGTCCGACATGGATTCGGACCAGCGTAGTCCGCGGTGTCGGCACCGCTCACACGGGTCCCCCGACCCGGGGCGCAGCCTGCCCCGGTACGAACACCGGGGTCCTCAAGTCAGGACCAACTGTGCCAGAGTCCGCACGGCCGCGCGCTGGCTGCCGGGGAAGGCCCCGGCGCCGCAGCCGCGGCGGAGACCGTGCCGCGCGTCCCCGGGGAACTCGTGGCCCGAGAGGTTGTCGTGGCCCGGGAGACCACTGTGACAAGCGGGTTTTCGGACGGGAGCAAAAGCGCGCCACGGCATCCCGCCCCCCACGCGGGAGTGTCCTGGGTCACACCCCTGTGGCACTCTGTTCCGGTGCCCGCACCCACTGCCCCGGGAACCACCCCAGAACGGAACGGATCACCCATGCGTCGGCGTACCTTCCTGACCAGTGCCACCGCAGCGGCCGGCCTGAGCGCGCTCGCTCCCGCCCCGGCCGCCCCGGCCGCGGCCTCGGACACCCGCACCGCCCCCAGGGTCCTGGCCGAGCGGGCCACCGCCACCGGCACGGTCGTGCGCCCCGGGCACCGCTTCGACCTCGTCTCCGTCGCCCACCGCCCCGAGGCCCTCGCCCGGGGCTCCGAGACCGCCGCCGTGCGCTTCGAGACCGCCGACGGGGTTCTGGGCGGCTGGCAGGACCTGCACCCGCACACCGGCGGCCCCGAGCACCTGCCGCCGTCCGCCTCCGCGCTGGTGCGGGCGCCCGAGGGCGCGGTCGGTTACCAGGTGCGCGGCGCGGACGGCGCCGACCTGGCCGCCGTGAACGTGCGCGACGGCGAGGAGCTGCGGTTCGGCGGCCGGGAGCGGGTGTCGCTCTCCGCGCGGGACCAGGGGGTCACGACGCTCTCCGGGGGTTCGGTGCTGCGCGTGCGCACCCGGGCGGGGTGGGGCGCCGACGAGTCGCTGCGGTTCGACGAGGAGGGCAACGACCTGTGGCCCGCCGAGTTCCACCGGGTCCAGGCGCTGACCGTGCACCACACGGCGATGGCGACCACCGGCGACCACGCCGCGGACGTACGGGCGGTGTACCACCTGCACGCGGCCGAACAGGGCTGGGGCGACATCGGCTACCACCTGTTGGTCGACCCCCGGGGCGCGGTGTACGAGGGGCGCCACTCCGGCGGCGGCCTGCCGGTCTTCGACGGGCTGCCGCTGCCCGGTCTGGCGAGGTCGGTGACGGCCGGGCACGCGTTCGGGTTCAACCACGCCAACATCGGGGTGTGTCTGCTCGGCGACTTCACCGGGGAGCTCCCCACCCGGGCGGCCCAGGACTCGCTCGTGGACGTTCTGCGGGTGCTGTGCGCGCTGACGGGCGTGGATCCGGCCGAACGGATCGAGTACGCGAACCCGGTCAACGGGGCGGTGACCCCGCAGGAGGCGGTGGCGCGGCACCGGGACTGGCTGGACACCGAGTGCCCGGGCAACGCCTTCGCGGAGGCGTTCGACACGGTGATCCGGCAACGGGTCGTCGACGGCTGGCTGTGAACCGGAGCACCGGAGCCCCCGTGCCGCGGGCGGTGCGGCGGAAGGCGCGGTGACGGGCCGCGGCGCGGGCGCTCCCGCAGGGCCCCTCCGCGGCTTCGGCGCGCAGGGCCCCGGCGGTCGCGCACACCGGTGGGGCGCGTATCGTGATCGCACCCCAGCGCGATGCCAGCAGTCCGAAGCACAGAGGGAACACCCGTCATGGCCACCGTCCAGAGCGCTCCGATCATGCCCGCGGTCATCCTGGAGACCGATCGGCTGCGCCTGCGTTCCCTGCTCGAACGCGACATCGAAGACGTGTACACCTCGTGTGTGGACCCCGAGTTGCAGCGGTGGATCCCGCTCCCCGCCCCGGGGAGGGAGTACACCCGGGAGACGGCCGAACACTTCTGCCTGAACGTCGCCCCGGCCATCCGCACCGGTGGTGACGGCCAGCACTGGGCGATGGTGGACCGGGAGAGCGGCGGGTTCACCGGTTCGGTGGCGCTGATGCGCACGCAGTGGCCCGCCATGGTGACCGAGATCGGTTACTGGGTCTCGCCGTGGGGCCGGGGCCGCGGGTACGCCGCCGAGGCCGTGGTCGCCGTCTCCCGGTGGGCCCTGGACCAGGGGTTCCAGCGGGTGGAGCTCAAGGCCGCCACGGCCAACACCGGATCGTGCCGGGTGGCGGAGTCGGCCGGGTTCGTCCGGGAGGGCACCGAACGCAACGCGATGCCGCTGCACGAGGGCCGTTCCGACCTCGCGGTGTTCGGTCTCGTGCCCTCGGACGTGCGGCCCTAGCGTGCGGCCCTGGGAGGGACCGCTGACGGCCGGGCCCCGGACTGCCCCGTCGGCGGTTCAGCCCCACACCCGGGAGAGCAGCCACCCGCCCGTCGCGGTGTCGTGGCGCAGCTCGTACACGCCCTGCGCGTAGGCCGACCCGGCCTCCACCCGCCAGTGCCTGTGCTCGGGCACCTGGGAGCCCGAGCCCGGGGTCCAGCCGCCGTGCAGGGTCACCCAGTGGTCGATGATCCTGCGTATCCCGTACACCCTGCCGTTCCAAGTGAACCGGCTGGGCCGCCCGTCAGCCTCGACGACCGTGACCTCCGCCCCGTAGTACCGCCCCACGACAGCTCTCCCCAGCATCGACCGATCCCTGTGTCTGGCGTCCGGACGCGTGCGCGGGCACACCACCGGCTGGCCTGCCCGTGGGGAAGTACGGCCAGGCTTTCGAACGTACATTCGAATACTAGCGAAGGCCGGGGGCCCGTGGAACTGTTTCCGCGTTTCCGGCATCACCACCAGTGACGGCGGTACCGGCGCGGCCCCGCTCGCGTACGCCTCGCCCGAACCGCGCACCCCAGCCGTTACCACCGCGGCGGCCGAACCGCACCCCGGCCGGAAAACGACCGGGAACCACCGGAACACGTGGGCGTATCGACATCGGTACGCTGTTAGCCGCGAAGCACACGATCCATACGAGGGACCCCCAACTGTGACGTCCAACGGGCACGAAAGCGGCAAACCCCTGCGCGCGGGGGACCCGCGCGAACTCGACGGTTACCGCATCGTCAGTCGCCTGGGACGCGGCGGCATGGGCACCGTCTACCTCGCCAAGGACGCCGCCGAACGGTCCGTGGCCGTCAAACTGATCCACCCCGACCTGGCCGACGACGAGTCCTTCCGGCTGCGCTTCGCCCGCGAGGTCGCCTCCGCCCGCCGGGTCGCCCGCTTCTCCACCGCCGGGGTCATCGACGCCCGCCTGGAGGGCGAACCGCTGTTCATCGTCTCCGAGTACGTGCCCGGACCGAACCTGGACGAGGCGGTCCGCAGCGGCGAGCCGATGCACGGCGGGACCCTGGAGGGCCTCGCCATGGGTGTGGCGGCCGCCCTCACCGCCATCCACGGGTCGGGGATCGTGCACCGCGACCTCAAGCCCGCCAACGTGCTGCTCTCCCCCGTGGGGCCCAAGGTGATCGACTTCGGGATCGCCCGCGCACTGGACGACTCCGGCGGCGCGGTCACCCGGTCCAGCCAGCTCATGGGCACCCCCTCCTACATGGCCCCCGAACTGATCCTGGGCGAGCAGGCCACGGCCGCGGCCGACATCTTCGCCTGGGGCTGCCTGGTGGCCTTCGCCGGAACCGGCCACGCGCCCTTCGACGCGGCCACCGTCCCCGCGGTCCTGCACAACATCTCCTCGGCCCAACCCAGGCTCGACGGTCTCGACCCGAGCCTGCTGGACCTGGTCGGATCCGCTCTCGACAAGAACCCCGGTAACCGGCCCACCTCCCAGCAGCTGCTGGCCCGGCTGACCGGCCAGCAGGATCCGGAGGAGGCGGAGATCCGGCGCACCATCACCACCTCGTGGGCGCCCCCGAGCAGTTCCCCGGTGCCCGGGCGGCCGCCGGAAGCAGCCGGGCAGGAGCTGCGGGGGCAGGCCGCCGAGGGCCCCGCCGCGCCGGAGGAGCGGCCCGCGCAGGCGCTCACCCAGAACGGGCCGGTGCCCCCGACACGGCACATGCAGCCGCAGGGGCAGCCCGCCCAACAGGGACAGCCGCTCCCCCAGGGGCAGTACCCCCATCCGAACGCCCCGCAGTCCGGTCCCCAGCAGGGTGTACCGCAGAGCCAGATCGGCTACGGGGGGCCGAGCGGCGGCCACCCGTCCGTCCCGCCGTACCAGCAGCCGGGCCAGCCCCAGTACGGGCAGGCACAGTACGCCCAGACCCCGTACGGGCAGACGGCCCAACACGGCCAGACCCCGTACGGGCAGTCGCCGCCCCACGGCCAGCCCGCCCACGCCGCCCACAGCGGGCCCGGCGGGCCCAGCGGCCCGCAGCAGCCCCCGACCGCCCGGAACGGCGGCAGGGCTCCGGGCGGCCGTCGCGGGGCGCTGCTCGTCGGCGGAGCCGCGGCCGCGGTCCTGCTGGTCGTCGGCGTCGGCGCCACCGCTCTGCTCTCCGGCTCGGAGGACCCCCCGGAGAACACCACGAGCATCTACATCACCGACTTCGCCACCGAACCCGACTGGTCCGGTCTCGGTGTCTTCGACCCGGAGGATTCGGACGGCTACTGGAACGAACAGAACGCCGTGGTGCTCCGGCACGATCCCGGTGACAGTTCCTACGAATCCCGCGGCACGGTGGCCCCCTACGACCGGCAGACCCCGGACCGCGTCCTCATCAGCACCAACCTCGCGCCTCTGGAGGGCCCCGGCGAGAGCAACTTCGGGGTGCGCTGCTGGGACCAGGACGGCGAGGACGAGCGCACCATGTACGAGGCCCTGCTCCGCTTCGACGGCCAGGAGGCGCAGATCCGCAGGGTGACCGAGGAGAGCGGCAACAGCGCGATCGCCGAGACCACGGACGTCCGGGGCTTCCAGACCTACGACCTCTTCGACGAGGACTCCGTGGTGCAGGGCCTGCCCTACGAGGTGCGGACCGACGACCTGGTCACCAACAACCTCAAGTTCTCCTGCGAGTACGTGGCCGAGGACGGCGAGGAGCCGTTCATGGACATGCGCATGTGGGTCAACGACGAACTCGTGCTCTCCGCCACGGACGAGCCGCCGCTCCCCGACGACACCGGCCTGGACGACGAGGACCGGCGCCGGATCGGCATCGTGATGCGCCCCGGAGCGGGTACGGAACCGATCGCCTCCCTGTACACGGACTTCGCCCTGTACAGGATCAACGTCGAGGGCTGAACACCCGCCGGCCCCGGACAGCCGCCCCGCCCCGAACCCGCACCGAGAACCCCACACCGGCCCGGCACCGGCCCCCGGAACCAGCCACCAACTGAGGAGAACCATGCGTGCGATCGTGATCGAGGAGTACGGCGGCCCCGAGGTCCTGCGGCTGACCGAGACCGAGGCTCCCGAACCGGGGCCGGGCGAGGTCCTCGTGGACGTCGAGGCCCGGGGCGTCAACTTCATCGACCTCTACCAGCGCAGCGGCGCGTACCAGGTACCCCTCCCCTACGTCCCCGGCATGGAGGCCGCCGGTGTGGTCGCGGCCCTGGGCGAGGGGGTCACCGACCTGCGGGTGGGCCAGCGGGTGGGCTGGGCGATGGCCCCGGGCGGGTACGCCGACCGGGCCGTGGTGAAGGCGTCCCTGCTCGTGCCGGTGCCCGACGCGGTCTCCGCGGACCAGGCCGCCGCGCTGCTGCTCCAGGGCATGACCGCCCACTACCTCACCCACTCGGTGCACCCGGTGGCCGAGGGCGAGACCGTGCTGGTGCACGCCGCGGCCGGCGGGACCGGGCTGCTCCTGACCCAGCTGGCCAAGGCACGCGGCGCCCGGGTCATCGGCACCGTCTCCACCGACGCCAAGGAGCGGATCGCCCGGGAGGCGGGAGCCGACGAGATCATCCGCTACACCCGGGACCCGGTCGCCCCGGCCGTGCGCGAGCTCACCGGGGGCGAGGGCGTCGCGGCGGTCTACGACGGGGTCGGCCGGGACACCTTCGACGCCAGCCTGGACTCCCTGCGCCCGCGCGGTGTGCTGGCCCTGTTCGGGCAGTCCAGCGGACCGGTCGAGCCCGTGGACCCGCAGCGGCTCAACAAGGCCGGAGCGGTGTACCTGACCCGGCCCTCGCTCGCCTACTTCGTAGCCGACCGACAGGAGCTGCTGGGACGCGCCGACGACCTGTTCGGCCTGGTGGAACAGGGCCGCCTGGACGTGCGGATCGGCGGCCGGTACGAGCTCGGCGAGGCCGGCCGGGCACAGAGCGACCTCGCCTCCCGGGGCACCACCGGCAAGCTGCTGCTGGTCTGAGCCGACCGGCCCGGGCGGACGGCCCGCAGCACCAACGTCCGACATGACGACGGCGGTGGCCGCCCCGAGGAGGGGCCGCCACCGCCGTTCCCGTCCGTCCCGCCCGACCGCACCCGCGGGGGCACGCCGGAACGGGCGGGCACTCACTCGCTCTGACGCGGCTCCGGGGTGCTCCCCATCCGGGCGCCGGCCCGGCGGACGTCGTCGCGCGCGTCGGCGACCGCGCGTTCCGCGGCCTCGGCGGCCTCCGCCGCCGCCTGCGCCGACGCGGAGCTCTGCGCCGGGTCGGGCCCGGTGATCTGCGCCGGCCCCTCGGCGTCCTCCTCGGACTGCTCCTTGGTGGTGGAGGGGGCGCTGCTGGCGGCCTCGCCGGCGAAGGCGTGGCTGACGTTCTTGACCGCCTCGGTCAGCTCACCCGGGATCACCCAGAAGGTGTTGCCCTCGCCCTCGGCCAGGCTCGGCAGCGTCTCCAGGTACTTGTAGGCGAGCAGCTTGGCGTCGGCGTTGTTGGCGTGCACCGCCTGGAAGACCCGCTCGATCGCCTTGGCCTCACCGTCGGCGCGCAGGATCGCCGCCTGCTGGTCGCCCTGGGCCTCCAGGATGGCCTGCTGGCGGGCGCCCTCGGCCTTGAGGATGCGGGACTGGCGCTCACCCTCGGCGTGCAGGATGGCCGCGCGCTTGTCGCGGTCGGCCCGCATCTGCTTCTCCATCGCCTCCTTGATGGTGGGCGGCGGGTCGATCGCCTTGATCTCGACCCGGTTGATGCGGATACCCCACTTGCCGGTGGTCTCGTCCAGGACCCCGCGCAGCCGGGTGTTGATCTCCTCCCGGGAGGTGAGGGTCTTCTCCAGGTCCATGGAACCTATGACGTTGCGCAGCGTGGTGACGGTGAGCTGGTCTATGGCCTGGATGTAGTTGGCGACCTCGTAGGCGGCGGCCTTGGGCTGGGTGATCTGGTAGTAGAGCACCGTGTCTATGTTGACCACGAGGTTGTCCTCGGTGATCACCGGCTGCGGACGCGAGCTGAAGACCTGCTCTCGCAGGTCGAACTTGGTGTTGACCCGGTCCACCCCCGGGATGATGAAGTTCAGTCCCGGGTCGAGGGTGCGGATGTAGCGGCCGAAGCGCTCGATGTTGTACGCCCGCGCCTGCGGGACGATACGGATCGCCGACAACGCCACGGCGACCAGGAGGACGGCGAGGATGATGAAGGGTATGGCAGATTCCATGTTCTGCACCTGTGCCTAGGTCCGGGAAAGCAACTGTGTTCCGGCTCAGTTCTGTTCGGGTCGGTTCTGTTCGGGCAGTTCGGGCAGCGCCTCACGCGGGTAGACCACGGCCGTGGCGCCGTCGATCTCCATGACGTCGACGTGCGCTCCCACCGGGATCACGAGGTCCTCGTCGATACAGCGTGCTGACCACTCCTCTCCCTGCAGTTTGATCCTGCCGTCGTCGCCGCCGACCTCCTGGAGGACCACGCCGGAGCGGCCCACCAGGGCGGCCGTGCCGGAACGGGCGTCCGGCCCCCGGGTGAGCTGGCGGTCCATGATGGGCTTGACCAGGACGATCCCGGCGGCGGCAGCGGCGGCGAAACCGATGACCTGCACGACCACGGGGAGTCCGATGGCGCCGAGGAGCGCGGCGACGAGTGCGGCCGCCGCCAGTAGGCCCAGGACGAAGGTCAGGGTGAAGAACTCGGCGGCCCCGAGCGCGGCCGCGAGGATGATCCAGATCAGCCAGGCAGGCATTTCCTGTGGCCCTCCCGCTGTGGTTTCGGGTAGTCCCTAAGCTACCCACACAGACCCGGCACACCACAAGATCCCGAGAAGGGATACACGATCGCGGCCCGCGGCGCCCCCGTCGCCGGGGCACCGCGGGCCGTGTCCTCCCGGGGCCGCCCCCGGATCCGGGCTACCTTCCGCCGGAGAACTGGTAGACGAGCTGGTAGGTGGGCCGGTTCTGCCAGGCGATCGGCCACATGTTGATACCGCCCACCGCCTGGTGGGCCACGGAGTCCGCGCAGACCTGGTCGCCCGCCGAGCAGACGCCGTCCCCGGGGTAGACCTCGCCCGCGGGGACCGCCGCCGCCTCGGCGAGGCTGTCCAGCAGGACGGTGCGGCAGGACCCGGTGTCGCCCCCGCCGCAGTAGGCCCCGTCGCCGAGCTCGCCCTCCACGTCCTGGCCCAGGACCGTGCGCAGGTCCTTGTGCACGTAGGACCACCAGCCGTACTGGAAGGCCGAGCCCACGTGCCCGACACCCGACGGGGACTCGTCGACCGGGGCGGCGCGGGTCAGCTCCGTGTACAGGTCCCCGCCCAGTTCGGGTTCGAACTGGGCCCGGACCAGCCGCGGCCACCAGGCATCCAGGACCCGGGCGGCGTCCGCGTGCTCGTAGTACCCGGCGTCGCGGTGGGGTTCGCGGCGCAGGGAACCGGACTCGGTCCAGGCGCGCAGGGCCTCCACCGTCCCGGCGAGTCCGGGGTCCTGCACCGCCTCGGTGTCGATGACCTCCAACAACAGCGGGAGGACCTGTTCTGCGCGCAGGTCGGCGACCCCGGCCTCCATCATCGTGGCGGTGAGCGAGGCGGGGGTGAACTGGTGCCCCTGCCCGATCAGCCCGGAGACCCGGGCGTCCAGCAGGTCGCCCCGGTGCACGGGACCGGTGGACCAGGGCGAGGTGTACCCCTGGGCGGGCTTGTTGTTCCAGTTGACGATGTAGTCCGGGTTGATCTGCTGCGGGTGGTCCTCCTGCGGGTGGTAGTCGGCCTCGTTGGTGGCGGGGTCCCAGCCGGACCAGCCGGACGCGGAGTAGGCGTCGATGGGCAGGGTCGGGTTGGTGCCCTCGACCCGGACCGGGTTGGTGCCGGAGTTGATGAAGGCGATGTCCTCGTCATCCACGTAGTGCCAGTTGAAGGCGTATCCGACGTCCCCGGCCGCCTCGGTGAAGGTCTCGGCGGAGGTGATCTCCCCGGGGTCGTTGAACCGCTGGAAGCCGAGGATGGAGTCGACCTCGCGCATGTAGGTGGACCGCAGCTCGGTGAAGGCGACCGGGGCGCCGTCGACGGTGGCGAACGAGCGCACCAGGCCGAACTCGGACCGCAGGGAGGTCAGGGTGTAACCGCCCTCCGGGGTCCCGTCGGCGACGCTGGGCGACCAGTCGTTGCTGACGCTCAACTCCTCGAAGTCCGTGCACTCCCCGGACGTGTCGACGTATGAGCGCGAGGAGGTGGAGGGTTCTGAGCCGTCGGTCTCGCACAGCTCGACCGCGAAGGTGTCGGTGATGTCCTGGCCCGCCGAGGTGGCGCTCCAGGCGTAGTCGACGCCGCGGCCCATCTGGACGTAGAAGCTCACCCCCGCGAAGGAGGCGCCCCTGGCGCTGATCCCGGGGCCCTGGAGTTCCTGGAGCATGAGGAGCTGCGGGGAGAAGTAGCCGGTCTGGGGGCCCATCACCGCGACGGGGTTGCCGCTCTCGGTGTGCTCCCCGGAGACGAGCAGGGCGTTGGACATGCCGCGGGGGTCGAGGAAGTCCTCCGGCAGGACGCCCTCGTTGAAGACGCCCTCGGCCGCGGACAGGTCGCCCTCCTCGACCATCTCCTCGAGTTCGGCCCGCTGATGCTCGGGAAGCTCCTCCACCGTGGACGCCTCGTCCTCGGGCGCCTCCTCCTGTGCCTGTGCGGCCAGGGGTGCGGCGACGGCCGCGTCGGAGGCGGCGGAGCCGTACTCGTCGTGGACGATGTCGTAGGGCTCGACGGAGCCGGGGTCGGGCACCGCCTCGCCGACCGGGTTCTCGGGGGTCCGGGCGTAGGGGAACTCGCCCTCGACGCTGACCAGCGCCTCGGGGTCGTTCTCCATCCGCCAGTCCTGCCAGAGCTCGGCGCCCTCCTGCGCGCCGTAGCGGTCCTGGAAGTTGGCGAGCACGATCGCGGCCTGGACCTCGCCGCCGCCACCGCCGCCGAAGATGCCGCCGACCATCGCGGCGATCCCGACGACGTCGGTGGGCGTGAAGTGTTCGATCTCCCCGGAGTTGGTGATGGCGTCCTTGTGCCCGGTCAGGACGTACTCGCCCGGGAAGTAGCGGCCGCTGTCGGCCTCGTCGATGTAGCTGTTGACGCCGTCGAGGTAGGCGTCGACGTCGGCGAGGGCCCGGGCTCCGCGTTCACCGCTGGCCGCGACCCGGTCGATCTGGGCCTGCTTGTCCGCCTCGGTGTAGGGCGCGGTGTTCCACAGGTCCTGCTCGAGGCCGCGGTTGCCCGGGGCGCCCCCGGCGAAGGGGGTGAGCTCGCCCCGGCCGACCCTGCGCAGGACGTCCATGAGGAAGAGGCGGTCCTCGCCCGCTGCGTACCCGGCGCCGAACATGGTGCCCTCGCGGGTGGTGCCCTGGACGTGCGGGATGCCGTGCTGGGAGTCGCGGGTGATCGTGACGTCCTCGCGCGGCCGGTACTCGCGGCCGACCTCGCCCTCACCGACCCCGAAGGTGGCGTCGTTGAAGAAGGCGTCGAGGCCGTCGTCGGTGAGTCCGTCGTAGTGGTGCACGAGGTTGTCGTACATGTCGAGCTGGCTGGAGGAGTGCTCGGGCC
This sequence comes from Nocardiopsis terrae, assembly GCF_014651695.1. Lineage (GTDB taxonomy): Bacteria > Actinomycetota > Actinomycetes > Streptosporangiales > Streptosporangiaceae > Nocardiopsis > Nocardiopsis terrae. Next base: position 77,003 of record NZ_BMXJ01000006.1, on the reverse strand, counting down.
GGGTGCCGAAGGCCTGGTGGCCGAGGATCTCGACCAGGGTGGCGCTGCCGTTCTGGCCGGGTGGGAGGACGTCGAGGCAGCCGGAGGGCGCGCAGTAGTCCTCGAAGGCTGGTTCAGCCAGGACCGGCGCGGCCGGCAGTGCGGCGGCCGTGGACGCCGCGACCGCGAGGGCCGCGCCCACGGCGCCGGTGCGGAGCCTCAGTCGGAGGGAGGGGGGCATGTGCTGTCACCACCTGGGGGGAGCGGGCGATGGATCTGCCGCATGCTACGTACGAGTGGGGAAATCGCGAAAGACTTTCATGTTTCTTGGCCCGCAGTGGTTCCCGGTACCCGAAACCCCGTGGTTTACGGTGACCCACACCACACCAGGACAAATCCGTGCGTGCGTCCCGTACCGGTCCCGACACCCACCGTCGGAACTGGCCACATCCGGCCACAACCGGTTTTCGTTCAGGGTCGGGGAACGGAGTCCACGGCCGCCTTTGAGACAATCGCTGCCATGAACCAGTACCCCGACCCCCACCAGGGTGAGCCCTGGCAGCAGCCCAGCGGTGGAAATCCCGGCTGGGGCCTGCCCCCCGAACCGCACACCGGCGGCCAGCTCGAGCCCTACGGCAACCCCACCGGCGGCTACCAGCCCGCCGGCATGGGTGGGATGCCCGAGCCCACCGAGCCCACCCTCGACACCATCGGCGACATCGCGATCACGCAGAACACCGTGATCACACCGTCCGGGCGCTTCCCCATCAGGGGCACCGTGTGGACGACGACCGACATGAGCCGCACCGAGCAGTCCACCCCCGTCTGGGCGATCATCGTCGCGATCCTGTTCATCTGGACCTGCCTGCTCAGCCTGCTCTTCCTCCTGGTCAAGGACACCAAGACGACCGGGCACATCCAGGTCACCGTCCAGGGTGGCGGTCACTACCACGCGACCCAGATCATGGTGAGCAACAGCGCCTACGTGCAGCACGTCCAGCAGCAGGTCAACTACGCGCGCAGCCTCGCGGCCTGACCCACCGGCCCGCCAGCGGCACCGGGGCCACCCGGCGGGATGAACGGCATCCCGCCGGAGCCGCCGCTCAGCGGACGACCGCGGCGACCAGAGCCCCCAGATTGACGGCGCGGGCCAGCAGGACCGCCCGCCGGATGTCCGCGACGTCCACGGCGGGCCCCTCCCCCATCATCGGCCGGTGCTCCGCACGGTCCCCGTAGGTGTTGGTGCCGCCCAGGGTCCGGCCGAGCGCACCGGCGAACGCGGCCTCGCACTGACCGGCGTTGGGGCTCGGGTGGGCGGCGCGGTCCCGCCGCCACACCCGCCACGCCTGGCGGGCGGACCCGCCCACCACCGGAGCCGCCGCCACGGCGAGCAGCGCGGTCAACCGCGAGGGCGCCCACCCGGCCACGTCGTCGAGGCGGGCAGAGGCCTTCCCGAAATACTCGTACCTGGGGTTCCGGTGCCCGACCATGGCATCCAGAGTGTTCACCGCACGGAAGCCCGCCAGCCCGCCGACCCCGCAGAGCGAACCCCACACCAGGGGCCCCACCACGGCGTCCGAGGTGTTCTCCGCCACCGACTCCACCACGGCGCGGGCGATACCCGCCTCGTCCAGGAACTCCGGATCGCGCCCGCACAGCCCGCGCACCAGGGTCCGCGCCCGCTCCAGGTCGCCCTGCTCCAGGGCGTCGGCGACCCGTTCGGCCTCACGCCCCAGCATGCTGCCGCCCAGCACCGCCCAGGCGGACAGGGCGACCAGGGCCGGATGGCGCACCCGCGATCCCGCGAGGACGACCGGCAGGACAGCGGCGCCCGCGAAGACCGCCCCGGCCCCCACCGAGTCCCGGTACAGCCGGCGCTCCAGGTGCGCGGCCGCGGTGCCGAAGAGCGCCACCGGGTGGCCCCGCTGCGGATCCCGCACGATCCCGTCCAACAGGAACCCGGCGACCAGGCCCCGGCGCAGCCCCCTCCGTCCGGCAGACCGAAAACCCCTGCCCAGTACCTTCTTCAGCCGCGCAGTCAACGGCACCCCCAGTCATCCCCAAACCGCGGCAAACCAGCGTTTGCCACGCAATGTATTCGCCCATACACGTAGAGCACCCTTACAGTCGACCCAGAGAGGGGGCGGCTCATGCTGTTCGCGCTGGCGTCACTGCTGATCCTGGCAGGTCAGTGGTGGCTCTTCTGACCCGCCAGGCCGCCCCGGGGCCGGGGCGGCCCCGGAGTTCACGAAACGCCAGCAGCACAGCAGCGCACCAGGGGTTAATCACCGGTAACGTGGGGCGCGAGGCCCATAGCGACCGGTTTGGTGGAACGCGCGTGATAACGAGACGCAACTACGAATCACCGTAGTTGGTGAGGCTTTGCCCTCCCTTGGGCGACATCCGAGGAATACCCTAGAATGTCGGTCCGGGACCACGGCACGCCCCCACCCGGCCGTAGGATCACCACCCCGGCCCCACAACCGGCAACAGCCGGTCGCGCCCTGCCGCAGAGGGCCACAATTGAATCAGGCACCCGTAGCTCAGTGGATAGAGCACCGGACTTCTAATCCGATGGCCGCAGGTTCGAATCCTGCCGGGTGCGCCACAAAATCCCAGGTCACAGCCTCATCTGGGCATGGGACAGCCTCGCCGTCCCTGTGGTGGGTCCATGGTGGGACCCAGGTGGGACCAACACCGAACCCCGCCGACCAGCCCTGCCCCACACCTGCCGACGAACCCGACCCGCATCCCGCAGCACCAGCGACGCCGTCCGCTCGGCCGCTTCACGCGCCACTTGCGGCAGCACACTGGCATAGGTGTCCGCGGTCAACACGATGCTCGCATGCCCCAACATCGCCTGGACCACCTTCAGATCCACCCCGGCCGCCAACGCCAACGTCGCCGCACCGTGCCGCAGATCGTGCAACCGCACCGGCGGCAACCCGCTGGCGGTGTTCAACTTCCGAAACAAGCGCGAGAGCCGCTCCGGCGCCAACACCCCGCCACCAACCGCCGTGAACACATACCCACCCCGGTCCCACACCCGGCCGTGCTCCTGGGCCTCCTGTTGTTGACGCCACCGGTGGCGGCGCAACACACCCACCGTGGTGTGGTCCACCATCAACGTGCGCCGGCTCGCCGCGCTCTTGGGCGCCACCTCCACCAACCCCGCACCCCGGTGGGCCTGGAGCTGGCGCACCACCCGCACCGTCCCCCGCTCCAGGTCGACGTCCTCCCACCGCAGCCCCACAACCTCGCCGCGGCGCAGCCCCGTCATCACCACCAGATGGAACAGCGCGTACAACCGGTCGCCGGACACGTGGTCCAGAAAAGCGCGGGTCTGCTCCACCGTCCACACCGCCACCGCCGGCCGCACCCCACTGTTGCGCCAGTCCGCGACGGCCTGCTCGGTCCAGACCATGGGCCGCGCGCTCTGCCCGCCCGCCAACCGCAGTCCGTTGGCCGGGTTGGAGCCCAGCAACCACTCGCGCACGGCGGTGTTCAACGCCGCCCGCAACGTGGCCCGCACCCGCTGCACCGTCGCCGCAGCCACCCGCTGACCCCGGGGCGTGATGTGCCCGGCGATCCCTTCGAAGGCTCGCTGCACCCGGGCGGGCGTCAACTCCTCCAACACCGCCTCACCCAGATGCGGGACGAGATAGCGGTCGATGTGTTCCTGATAGCTCACCCGGGTACGGGCCCGCAACCTGCTGCGCCCGTCCAGCCAGTGCTGCAACCAGGCCGCCACCGTCCACACCACCGGCTCCGCAGCCCCCACCTCGTCGCCTCGGGCCCTGCGCAAGGCCGCACGGGCGGCCTCACGGGAAGCGAACCCGCCCCGCCGCACCCGACACCGACCACCCGGAGCCTGGCCCGACTCCAGCGAGAAGTACCAGCTCCCATGCCCACGGGAGCGCAACCGCGGACAACCACTCCCCCACCTGCTCGAAGACCCGGCCACCCGGCACCCGCACCGCTTGAACACCGACCCCGACCCGAACATCCCCACCACCTCCAACCCCAGTCTCAACCTGAGGGCCAGAGAAGACGAGTGATGGAAGGCGATCCTGTCTGTTGAATCAATAGCAAAGATCAGTAGCTCGTTCAGGGGTTCTCAAAGTACCCATACGGGTCCAGACGCTCCCCCTCCCCTGTCCAAGTGACATCGAACGGGTAGAAACGCAACGGTGCCTCAAGTCCTTCCTCATGGGGGAAAAATTCTATATCTTTAGAACCCCATATGTAGGAATAGAGGTAATCCAGGAAGCCACCATTGAAGTGTTCGATATCGTCCTCCCTGGAGGCTGCGGCAATAGTCCAGTTGTTCGGATCTCCGGGCGAGGTAACCCAAAACATCAAGTCGCCGTCGATTGTGTGAGCCCATGGCAGCCATCCGCCTTGCTCCGGAAAGAGAGGATACGGCTGCTCATATTTACTTTGAAGTTGTTCATCAAGCTCACGATGGTGCTCGAAGGCATCTCTCGCCAACCGAAGTCCGCCCGCCAGATCGATGTTTTCTAGCTCCACCCCTGGGGTGTAGGCATACAGGAAGTCACCAAAGTGCCCCGGACCGAACCAGTACACGTACTCCTTGTAGTCCAGAGGCAAGGGTGCCCCAACTTCCGCCTCCGCGCGACTCCAGTCGACCCGATACCGCCGCGGCGCGTCGAGCCCCGAACTGTTGGCGAGGCCTTCAACACTAACCATTACTGTCCACCCGTCGCAGGTCTTCCGTCCTTCGTATTATGCACAGTCCAGTGAGCATTATACCCCTGATCGCCAAATGCGTACAATTCGACCGTTGTCGGGACGGGATTATTGCCATCATACGTCGGAATGGATGCGTAGAAGATGCGCTCAGAAGGATTGCTATCAAGCCGAGCGCGGACCTCATCCTCATATCTCTTCATAATAACAGAATTTGCCCTACCGTGCAGCAGCACAAGGTTTCTCCTGTCATCTCCAACGCCACCAAGCTGCCGACCGAGGAGATGGCCGCGCGCGTAGGTTCTTCCGTCCCCTGAATTCCATCCGGGAGCAGGGTTTGTCATGGTATCACCGTTACCGCGACGCGTGTCGCTACCCACAATTTCAGTGCTCTTTTGAGTATCTAGCTTTTTTCCTCGACCTTTATAGTCGATCTGGTCAGCGTGCAGACAGGCAGTGACTCCGGTAGCTCTTCCTTGAGAATCAAGAGGGTGATAGTACACCCAGGAATTATCCCCGGCCAGACAATTGACATCCTGGTTGTACCAGCCGTCCACTGAATTCTCAAATTTTGCACGACGGTCAGCATCATTCTGAAATGAAGGGAAGTACTTGAAGTAATCCTTGAGCTGATTGTCTGTTAGGTTGCCGAGATCCTCGAGTGCCCGCGTGAATGAGTCGTCGACGAACTGCTCGTATTCGGAGTCCGCTGACTCCTCTGTTGCGGGGCGCGCGTGCTCGGTCGCAAGAACCGCTGCCAGGATCTCGCTCCACGGCGGAGGAGGAGGCGGGCCTGCCGGGGCACTGTCGGAAGGGGCACTACCGCACCGCCAGCACGAACCGCCGCCACCGCCGCCACCGCCGCCAATGCTCCAGCCCGTGGCAGTGGCAGTCGCAGTCTTGGCGTCCTTATGCCTTTCGCAGATCCACGGGGATCTGAAACAGAGGTCCTCATACGGATTACCGGGTTTCGAATCCGGGTAACAGGGACCTCCGCACGTACCATCGGCCAGAGTGCCGGGCGTAGCGATGACGATTACACCCGCAAGACCAACAACGAATACCGCACTAGGAACTAAGGCGCCCAGCCTACTAAGAATGCGACTTCCCGCTCCCAAGCCGTTTGAACCGGAACCGCTCTGCGGTGTTTTTCCTGAATTCGCACCACCGTCACGGGGTCTGGGAAGACACGGAGTCTTCGGGTCGCATCTCGTAATCGTATCGTGACCGCTGAGGTCCACTGCGTTGAGCGGGGTGCCGTTGCCGTAGGTGTACCGGTTGGCTTGGATGGACGGAGTGGGCTTCAGGGTCCAGGAGTCGCGGGAGGAGAAGCCGCCTGTCGTCGGGTCGTACCAGCGGGCGTGCATGTTCACCCGCCCGGTGTCCGGGTCGGTGTACTCCCCCTGGTAGCCCAGGGAGCCTGTGGTGCCCTGCTCGTCGGTGACCTCGCCGAAGGGCGTGTAGGTCCGCGAACCCGTGACCGTCCCGGCCATCGGATCCACCGCGGCGATCACGTCACCGTGGGCGTCGCTGATGGAGACCGTGGCTCCGGTGCCATCGGCGGCGGTCGTGGCCAACGGTGCGCCGTTCAGGTCTCGGGCGATCAGCTCCCCGCCGACGGAGACCGCGTTGTTGCTCTGGTCGGCGTAACGCAGGCTCTGGCCGCCGCGTTGGATGAGACGGTTCAGAGCGTCGTAGGCGTAGGTGGTCTCGCCATCGCTGATCATGCGGCCACGGGCATCGTAGGTGAACTCCGTGGCGGTGTTGTCGGAGTCCGTGGTCTGGGCCAGGGTTCCCCTGGGAGCCCAGGTGTAGTCGGTTCCGGCGGCGCTGATCAGGCGATTGCGCTCGTCGTAGGTCGCCTTCTCTTCACCGGAGGAGGTGCGGTTTCCTGAGGCGTCCCAGGTGTAGTCGGTGACCGTGCCAGCCGGGTCGGTCCACCCACTCAGACGGCCCGCGTGGTCATAGGTGTAGGTGTTCTCTCCCGCTCCGGCGATGCCCGCGGTGGTCTTGCCAGTGATCCTGTTGGCGTCGTCGTAGCTGTAGGAGACCGAGACGGCCGGTACCGGCCCGGGTGCGATGGTGGAGTCGCTGACTAGTCGGCCTTGGGCGTCGTAGTCGAACGAACGCTCCACGGCCGAGGTGTCGCCGTAGACGATGCCGTCCAGTCGACCGGCACCGTCGTAGGAGTAGTGGTGATCGGTGCCGGTGAGTGGATCGGAGGCGGTGGCCAGGCGTCCTGCGGTGTCGTAGGCGAAAGCGGTGGCGCCCGCGGCGTCATCGCGCTGGGTGAGTCGACCGTCCGTGTCATAGGCGAAGGACGACGTACCGGATTCGCCGTCGGCGGTGAGGATCTGGCCGCGGTCGTTGTAGGTGTAGGTGTTGGCACCCACGGTCGTGGGTCGTCCGGCCAGGTCGTAGCCGAAGGTGTCGCTCTGGGTGGTGGCTTCGGCGCCGCTGCCGGTGACCTCGGTGATGCGTCCCAGGGCGTCGTAGGTGGTGCTCTGGACGACACCGCCCGGTTTGTGCTCCTCGACGGGTTGTCCGGCCGTGTCGTAGACGGTGGTCCAGGTGCGGTCGGCCAGGTCCGGGTGGGTGTCGGTGGCCGGTTCGATCACCGACTCCAGCAGTCCGTGCGTGGTGAAGGTGTACCAGGTGGTGTTGCCCCGTCCGTCGGTGAGCCGGGTGCGGTTGCCCGCGGCGTCGTAGCCGAAGGTCGTGGTGATGGACGTGGTGTCGTCGACCGGTTCGGTGAGGGTGGTGACGCGTCCGATCGGGTCGTAGGCGCGGTCGGTGGTGTGACCGAGGGCATCGGTGACCGTGACTGGGCGCGAGTCGGCGTCGTAGCCGGTGCTCGTGGTCGCCAGGGTGGCCCCGGATGCGTCCTCGATGGTGGTGCCGGTGGGTCGGCCCGCGAGGTCGTGGGAGGTGCGGACGGTGGTGCCCGCGGGGTCGGTGACGGCGGTGGCCAGACCGGTGGGTCCGTAGGCGTAGGTGGTGGTCTGGCTGGCCGGTTCGGTTCTCGTGACCGGTTGGCCGGAGGCATTGAAGGCCGTAGAGGTGCTCACACCCGCCGGGGTGGTGGTCGAGGTGCGGTTTCCGGCGTCGTCGTAGGTGTAGGTGGTGGTGAGGGCGGCGGGCGCGGGGTGGCGTTCGATCTCGGTCGCGGTGATCTGACGGCCGAGGTCGTCGTAGGTGGCCTCGGTGCGGGCGCCGGTCGGTCCGGTCACTGAGAGCTGCTCGCCGAGCAGGTCGTGAGTGAGGGTGGTGACCGGAGTGGTCCCGCCTTCCTCGGCCGGGGGCTCGGTGATGCGGGCAGGGTTGCCGAGTTGGTCGTAGGCGTAGGTGGTGGTACCGCCCCGGGGATCGGTCTCGGAGGCGACGCGTCCCGCGCTGTCGTAGGTGGTGGAGTAGGTGGACGTCAGGGCCGTGCTGGAGCTATCGGGTGTGTAGTCGGGCAGGGTCGTGCTGACCGTTCGGCCCAGCCGGTCGTAGACGGCGCGGGTGGTGTTTCCTCGTTCGTCCTGCTCGTGGGTGAGGTCACCGAAGGCGTTGTAGCCGAAGGTCGTGGTGGGTCGTGCGGTGACCGCCTCGGTGTTCCATTCCTCGACCTCGACGGCCGGGCTGCGGCTGGTGGTGAGGTTGCCGAGGACGTCGTAGCCGTACTCGGTGGTGGCTCCGCCCGGTGTGGTTTCCGAGAGGGCCAGGCCGCGCTGGTCGACCACACGGGTGGTGGTGAGGTCCTCGGTGCCGTTTTCGACAGTGCGACTGGTCCAGGCCCCTGTCGCGTCGCGCTGGTAGGTGACCTTCTCGGCGCGGGTCCCCCCGGCGCCGGTGAGGGTCTCGGTGAGGACCGCGCCGGTGGCGTCGTGGGTGTAGGCGGTGCGCCGTGCCAGGCCGTCCGGATCGAGGACGGTGGCGGTGGTCAGCCCGGCGGCGTCGATCTCGTAGGCGGTGGTGACCGTGCCGTTGCCGGTGGTTTCCCGGGTCAGGTGGCCCGCCGCGTCGTAGGTGTAGGAGGCCAGGACGATGTCGCGTGTGGAGCCGTCCTGCTCACGGAAGCCGACGCGCGTCTCTTGCGCGGCCAGGCCGTCGTCGTAGTAGGTGTACCGGGTGGTACGTCCCATCGCGTCGGTGTGTTCGGCCAGGCGCCCCACGGGGTCGTAGGCGTAGGAGTCCAGGACGGCGTCGGTGGCGGGCTGCGGGTCCTCGGGGTGACCGGTGTATCCGGTGAGTACGACTTCGGCCAGGTCACCGCTGGGGGTGTAGGAGTAGCGGAAGGTCTCCCCGTCAGCTGTGGTGCGTGTGGCCTGGTTGCCGTAGGTGTCGTAGGTGTAGTTCTCCGTCTGGTCCTCGGCGTCGGTGGTCGAGGCTCGGCGGCCGTGGGAGTCGTAGGTGTGGGTTGTCGTGCGGGGTTCGTCGACGCCTTCGAGGTCGGCGACGGTCTCGGTCAGAACCAGGCCATCGGCATCGTAGGTGTAGGTGGTCGATGTCTGGTGGGAGTCCCCGGTGACGGCATTGGTGGTGGTCGGTCCGGTCGTGGAGACGACGCGGGACTCCCCGTCATAGGTGTAGGCGGTGGTGATGCCGTCGGGGTGGTCGTCTGTGACGACGGTGTTGGAGATCTCCCGGCCGAGGGCGTCATAGGTGTGGGAGTTGACCAGATCGTTCGGGGCCGTCACCTGCACCAGGTCGCCGGCGGCGGAGTAGGCGTAGGAGGTGACTCCGCCCTTGGCGTCGGTCGCGGTGAGCAACAGCCCTGCGGGGACTGTGCCGCCTCCGACCGCGTCCTCGGTGCCTTCGGTGAAGGTCTGGCTGTTCGACCGGCCTTCGGGAAAACCGCTGGTGGCCGGGGTGGTGGTGGAGACCCGGTCACCGTTGGAGTTGTAGCCGTAGGTGGTCAGGTACGTGTCGTCGCTCGGTCCGCTGGAGCGGGCGTCGCGTTCGGCGATCAACTGGTCGTTGCGTGGGTCCAGCGGATCGTCTGCGTTGTGGAAGTAGTCGTAGTAGCTGGTGGAGCACGACTGCTCGTCGTCGGCGTCACGGCAGGTGGTCTGGGAGACCTTGTTGCCTCGCTCATCGCGACCGGTCCGCGTCACGGTGCCGTCCGGCGCGGTGGTGGCGGCGAGGAACCCTCCGGTGTCGTAGGCGAACGTCGCGGTATTGCCGGACACGTCCGTCTGTGAGAGCAGGCGGTGGCCGTTGAGCGGGTCGTAGGTGTAGGTGGAGTCTCGGTCGTCGGGGTCGGTGACGGTCACCGTGACCGTCGGGTCCCCGGAGCTCGTCTCCTGGTCGTCGCTGTCCTCAGCGCCGGTCAGGGTGTGGTCGGAGACCTGGTAGGTGGCACCACCCGAGTCGGTGTACTCGCTGACGCGGTCGTGAACGGCATCGTGGGCCAACTGCACCTGCGTGCGTCCGCTCGGCAGGGTGGACGCGGTCAACTTCTGGGAGACCGTGCCGGCCGCGTGGTGCTCGGCCACGGTCTGGGCACCGAGGGGGCGACCGTAGACGGCGACTTCGTCCATGTCCCCGGAGAAGTGGGACGTCTCGCCGCTGGTGGCGGGCCAATTCCTCCAGTACCCCGCGCCTGCGTACACATAGCGCTGGTTGTTCTGGGTGATCTCACCGGTCACCGTGTCGACGAGGGTGCCGTCCAGGTAGAGGGACTGGCTGTCACCGGAGGCGGTCAGGGCGGCGTGGTGCCAGGCACCGTCGTTCACCGCTGTGCCGGAGGTGATGGGGTCGGCCGTACCGTTCCAGAACTGTCCGCGGAGCTTGCCGTCGGTACCGACGTAGAGCGCTGGGGTGTAGGACCCGGTGGTCGCCTCCTCCAGGCTGTGGTTCTGGTAGCTGAAAAGCACACCGTCGTCACTCGTGCGGAACCAGAGCTCAACCGTCAGGTAGGGGGTGTCGGTGACCAGCCAGTCCGGCAGCTGCACGCGGGAGGAGTTGCCGTTGAAGGTCGCCGCAGTCTCGGGGCTGCCCTGGAGAGCTCCCGGGGTGCCGAGCTGGACGTCCTGGTAGGAGCCTGTGTGACGGTCCTCGTCCAGAGGCAGGTCACTGGTGGCGTCGCCGGAGCCCTGGCCCTCCCCGAACCGCCAGTGGGCGACGGGACCCGTGTCGTGGACGACGGTGCGGTAGTGGGAGCCGTCGGTGTAGGTGTAACTGGTGCAGGCACCGTCGGCGTCCTCAGGGCCGCAGACTTGGGTGAGCCGATCGCCGTCGTAGGTGTAGGCCCACGCCAGTGGTTCGGTCCCGTTCTCGGGGGCGTCCGTGGTGACGGTGCTGACGCGGCCGCTTTCCCAGGTGAAGTGCAGACTGCGGCCACCGGGGTTACTGACACTGGCCAACGTGCCGTCAGCGGCGTAGTCGAAGGACTGGGCGCGACCGCGGAAGTCGGTGACCTCAACGATTCGGCCGTCGGCGTCGAAGACGTAGGAGGTCTGGTTCTTGTCGCTCAGGCGCCACCCGTCCTCACTGGTCGTGGTGAGGGTCGCGAAGCTGCCGAACGGGGGCGCGTAGGTGCCGTCGGGGTTGTGTCCGAACCGGACCTGCTGGCCGTTCGGATAGGTGACGACGACGTTGCCGCTACCGTCACCGTCGGGTTTCACCCGCATGTCGAACCGGGTGCTCCAGCCAGCCCCGAACACATTGCCGGTGCGCGGGTCACGGCTGTTGTAGGTCCGGTTGATGGACAGCGCCGGTCCGACGGCGGAGATCTCGGCGTCGGTGGCGGTGGTGGTGTAGTTACCGACCAGAGGGTCAACGTCGCGTCCGGCACCGCTGAGACCGACCCCGCCCAGGTGGCGGGTGATGGCGGGCTGTTCGACAGCGGTGACGACGGGGTAGTAGGGGCTAGCTGGACTTTCCTGGGCTCCCTCTCGGGTCTGCACCCGCCAGAGGAACTGCTCGCCCCAGGTCAGGGTGTCTTCGGGAACAGTCCAGGTGCGGGCGTCTTGCCACCCCGAGTCGACGCAGTTCGCGGGCTCGCCGTCGCTGTCGTCGCAGACCTCGAACCAGTACTCCACTGTGGCGTCGGCGGGCCAGTCGTCGATGCTCTCGGCGTCAGCGAAGAGGCTGGGGGTGAGGCTGCCGACTTGGCCGCCCGGGCGGGGGTAGACGTCATTGATCCGGGGGCCCACGTCTTGTGAGGTGACACTGGCCGTGGACACGGGCACACTCTGGTCGGAAAGCCAGGTCTGGTCCCGCAACCGCTGCATGTCGAAGTTGAGCAGGTACTCACCCGGAGCAAGAGAGGGGATACGGGCGTCGAGAGTGGCCGAGTCGCCGGGCGTGAGCCGTTCGGTCAGACGGGTGAAGGCGACCGCATCCAGAAGATCTCCGGTGCCCTTGTCCCGGACGCGGGTGCCCAGTCGCAGTTCGTTCCAGCCCTGGGGTTCCCAGTCGAAGTCACCGAGGTTGGTGACCGTCACGGTGACCTCGCCGCCCTGACCGCCGGTCACCGGTTCGGTCAAGGAACCGACATCGTAGGAGGCGCCCCAAGCGCTGTGGGTGATGGCCAGGTAGGGGGCGTTGGCGGACTGGCGGCTACCGAAACGCTTCCAGGTGTAGCTGGAGTCGAAGTCGGCCTGGATCGACAGTCCGTAGTTGGACTCGGACCCCTCGACCCATCCCTGGACCAGATCGACTCCGTTCTTGCCGAGGTCGATGTTCTCCCACTCCGAGCCGCCACAAGTCTCCCCGTGGGCGAAGGACTTGGCCGCGACGGCGGAACCTCTGGAGGAGGGGCGGTTGTTCCAGGTGACCGTGGTCGCCGACCACGACTCGGTGACCTGGTGGACGCGGACCTCGCGCGGGTCGCACTTGGACGACCAGTGGTTGAACAGCACGAGGTCGGCGTTGAGGATGTACCGGTCGTTCAGCTGGCTGGTGACGTCGCTGAACTTCATGTAGCTGATGGCCCTGCTTGCGCCACCGTTGTAGCTGCCCACCTTGAGTTCGTCGTCGCCGCTGTAGTTGGTGGTGGGCCAGTCGTCCTGGACGAAGGAGTCCCCGTTGGTGTCGATGTCGGCGACGCTCGGGTCCACCTGGACGGGGTAGACGCGGTCGGGGTCGTCGAGCCAGGCGTCATCCAGCTCGACGACGAGGGACCACTGGCCGCTGTCCTCCTCCAGCCGGTAGCGAACGTCACCGGAGACGGCGGGGCCGCCCGTCTGCGGATCGTGGGAGGAGTCCTCCATCCATCCGGTGGGGATGATCGCCTGCGCCTCGCCCTCCGTGTCCAGGAAGACGACGGCTCCCTGGTCGTCCAGCTCCGGGAGCAGCCCGTTGAGCTCGAGCGGGAAGGTCCACTCCCGGGGCGCGTCGGACGAGTTCAGGATGATCGTCTCTTTGACCATCCCTGGCGCGGCCTGCAGTGTCAGGTCGGCATCGGGCCTGACGTCCTCATAGCGGACAGTGTCTTCCTGGACACTTCCCACGACGTCGGAGGCGTCGTCGACACCGAACGTGACGCTGTGCTCGCCGTCATCGTCCACACCGAGAGCAGCGAGATCCGGAGTGTCCCCATCGGTGGAGACGGTGAGGTCCGTCTCCTCTGCGGACATGGCGAGGCGTGTTCCGTCGCCGCTGCTCATGGTGCGCGCACCGGTTGCCTCGGTATCCGGAACCAGCGTCGTGTCGATCTCCTGCCAGACGCCGCCGTCCTGGAAATGCACCGGTTCGGGGTAGACCTGCGTGGTGGCGGTGCCGTCCGGGTTTTCGAACTCCTTGGTCCAGCGTGTCCGCTGCTCGGGCAGTTCCACGCTGCGTTCGGGGTCGAAGCCCGTGCCCTCGGCTGTGGTGGGGGTGTCGGACTGCTGCGTGAACTCCTGTGAGTCGATCTCCGGCTCGACCGGGGCGAACGGAGTCGTCTCCCCTTCCAAGGGCAGCGCGTCCTCGCCAGCCGTGAGGTCACCGGCGTTGAGTTCGTTGGCCCCGGTGGCGTCGGTCTGCTCGGCGGACGCCTCGTGTTCACGCCCTGACGCGCTTCCGCTGAGCTGTTCGGGACCTGCGGGTGTCTCGGCCGCGGGGGCCGTAGGCGCGTCTTGGGCCAGAGTTGGCTGTGACAGAAGGCTGAGCACCAAGGAAAGAGCCACGGCACTGGCCAGCGACAGCCTCCAGGTCCGCTTGTCCAAGATTCCGCCACGGTGCGACGCGTGCACGAGGCTCCTTCGCTCGAAGTCCAACAGCAACGAGTCGGCCCCGTGAAGCTGAGAGGCCGACTCGACAGAACTCGGACACTGTAGAACAAAGATGGCTAGAATCGTGTAAACGTTAAATAACAAGATATAAGTAACGAATAAGTATAAATATTCGCAAACTTCGTGATCAGCGCGAGACTCTAGAGGGTTATGGTTCCGCCGTTCACCTGTTTCGGCTGAAGGGGACCGATGAAGCGCAAGGGCTCTCAGCTGCCCACATCTCGGAAGTGGCTCGCTGCGATGGCGGGGCTACTGATGCTCGGTGGCACGGGCACGTACGCCCTCGTTGCGAGCACGAGCGATCCCCGTGCGGATTCCTATGACTTCAACGGAGACGGGTATCCCGATCTAGCCGTCGGACTCCCCGGAGACACCCTGAATGGCAGACCGAACGCCGGATCGGTCGCTATCGCCACGGGCAGCACTTCGAGGCTCATCGGAAGCAGCGACCTCCTCAACCAAGACTCGGCCCACGTTGCCGGTGCGCCAGAGGAGGGAGACAGCTTCGGTCAGGCGTTGACCAGCGGTGACTTCGATGCAGACGGATACGCTGACCTGGTGGTGAGCAGCCCCTTCGAGGCCATCGGCAGCACGGAGGGCGCCGGTTACGTCACCATTCAGTACGGTAGTGATTCGGGGCTTATCAACGATCGCAGCCAGTCCATTCACGAAGACAGCGCGGGCATACCCGGGGATGTGGTCAAGGACGAGATCTTCGGGTACTCCCTCGCCACCGGGGACCTCAACAACGACGGATACGACGATCTCGCCATCGGACAACCCCTCGACTCGGCCAACGGCAAGCCGAACGCGGGCACGGCCCGCATCGTCTTCGGGTCCGCTTCCGGACTCGACATGAGCACGACAATCTCGATCGACCAGCTGACCGAGAACGTTCCCGGCGTCCCCGAGCCCGGAGACCGGTTCGGCGAACAGATCGCCATCGGCGACATCAACGGTGACGGCAACGACGACCTCGTGTCCGGAACCATCGGCGAACAGCTCTCCAGGAGTTCGGACCGGGGATCCATCCACGTGTTGTTCGGCCCCTTCACCGATGCTCCGGCCGGTTGGGACACCATCAACTCCCCCGACGTCGACGGTATCGGCGAGTTCGCCGGAAGCGCCCTGGCCCTCGGCCACTTCGACGGCGACCAATACCTCGATGTCGCGGTCGGAGTCTCCGACGAGAAGGTCGGAGAGGATGGTGCGGCCGGACGGTTGGCGATCTTCCACGCGAGCGCAGACGGACTCTCCCCGGACAACGTCGAACTCTTCGACCAGGACACCCCCGGAATCCCTGGCGCTCCCGAAGAAGAGGACTACTTCGCGGCAGACCTGGCTGCAGGCGACGTTGACGGTGACGGCATCGACGATCTGGTCGTGGGCATGCGCAGCGAGGCCATCGGCAACGCGACGGGTTCAGGAGCCGCTCTGGTCCTATTCGGCAACGCCACCGGTGGTATCGCCGCCACGGACTCAGTCTGGATCGACCAGGACGTGGCAGGTGTCCCGGGAGTCGTCTGGGAGAACGACCACTTCGGCTGGACTGTGGGTGTGCTGGACATGAACGGAGATGGGATCGCGGAGCCCCTGATCGGAGCGCCGGGCAACAGTCACGGCACCGTCACACTCCTTGAGATGGAACGGGGCTCCCTGGTCTCCGCGACGGCTTACTCCCAAGCTGACCTCGAACTCGAGGAGGGGTCCGGAGAAGACGCTTTCGGTATCGCACTGCCCAAATAAGAGCGGACAGACGGCCGGCACATGCCCTGTTCCGGTATGTGGGGCTCCCGGCGCAAAGCAGCAACTGCGAGCCTAGCCATGCTCAAACCCGGTACCACCAGGGCGCAGCCACAGGCACAGGCGGGTTCAGGGCCCGATCTCTTCGGATTCGCTAGCGGATGACGGGGGCGATCCCGGAACACCTCACAGCCTCGATAGCGCCTGATCAAGACGAATGCGTCTCAGTCCAGCTCGCCTGATACCGGCCCGAGGGACTCGAACTCCGCAGACGGGATGATGCCGAGGACGGCTGCGACGTGGACGGAGATGAGTGTCGGTGCGGGATGGGACCATCCGGGAATGCAACTGAGAATCGACCCGGACCGCCAGAGCACCCCCTTCACCTGCGGCCACTGCAGCTCCGAGCACCTGAGGATCTGCGGCTTCGTCAACAACGAACACGGCGCGTTCGCGGTCTACTACGCCCACCTCTACAACCACGGTGACGTGCACGAGGCCTACGTCGACATCGTCATGGACGATGACTGGAAGCCCGGCAGTCCCTTGGAGGCCAGTCCCAAGCGGACGACCTTCGGTTGCCGGGTCGGCCCGGTGGAGGGCTCCCCCGCTCCCGCGTGCTCGCTCGTCCAGGCGGCCGAGTTCCACGAGGGGGACCCTTTCTACGGTGACCGGCTCGATCGGGAAAGAGCCCTGCCGCACCCGTGGCTGCCGCTGTTCTGGGACACCGTCGACCACCTCCTCGAACACGAACCCGACGTGAACGCGCACGTGTACTGCGTCAACGCCGCCACGCAAGAAGACTGAGCAGATACGTGGAGGGGCTCCTTGTGCCGCGGTCCGGCGAACATACGTTCTCCGCCGGGGCGCGGGGCCCGGCGATGGCTCAGCACTCCTCAACCGTGCCGGCAGAGATCGCTTGACCGGATAGGGGACGGCGGTGCATCCAGGATGGAGCACCGCCTTCAGCCCGTGGTCGGCGAGGACCTCGCCAGGTGCCATCGGACGCCGCCAGGGGCCGGTGTGTGCTCCGTTTGTGCTCCGCAGTTTTGGACCGGGGCAACATCAGGCGGCACGACGCGGCACGGGATGGCATCACGGATCGGATGGCGCGAGACAGAACGGTACGTAGCGACACGTCACGATACGTGACCATGGAACTTCTAATCCGATGGCCGCAGGTTCGAATCCTGCCGGGTGCGCCACAAAACCCCAGGTCATACAGGGTGCGCGAGTCGAACAGACGAGGCGCCGAGCCTGAATCGGGGCCTGAAATGCTCCGTGTGTGCTCCCCAGTGCAAGGTCCAGTACAAGGTGGGACCCACCTCGCGGAGCACTTTGCCGTTCCGTGACCCTGGGACCCCGGACCGGGGCGGCCCGTGTCCGCCCACCAACGCCCCACCCTGGCACCCCACGGCCCCACCCGAGCGGCACGCCCCGACCGCCGCAGTGGGCCGCACATAGCCACACACACGCCGGATCCGCACGGACACGCCACTAACACACCCCGTCCGTGTTTCGTCACCCCCAAACCCGCCCATCAGCTGGAACACCCCAGCACGGCGAAGAACATCCATGAGCCGCTACTCCTTCGATCCCACCAACCACACCATCTGGCCCGCCCCGCTCGGCAACACCACCACCCAACTCACCACCCTGGCTCCCACCACACCCCAACGCAGGCCCTCCAGCTCGCCAGCACCCTCAAGACCTTTCCCACACCCGTTAAGACCTCTACAGCTGACCGCCCACACCCGCCGAACTCCGCAGCCCCGATAGCGAAGAGGCACGGCACCACCACGAACGCCAGACCCTCAGCCACGTAAGCAAAATGCAAATCTGACCGCCCGGGAAACGGACACAACGACAGGGAGCGAGGCACCCATGGGCACGCTTCAACAGCAGTTTTACGAGGTCATCCGCAACAAGGCCGACGCCAGCCACGCTGCCTTCTTCAACCCTCAAGAGGCCAGAAGGCCTTGTCCCATCACAGGATGGCCTGAAAACTAAAGTGGCATTTTAGGAACGTAAAATAGTACTTTACAATCGCCATAGGGCGAGGAGCTGGCGGCAACCAGTCCCCGCCCCGACGAAACGAGGCCCCGGCACAGACCCTACAAGCTCAGGCCAGGCCCTCACTACTGGCCCCGGCCTCATTGACCGAGGCCGGGGTCAGTTCCCCAACTCCCTGATCAGGATGCGTACCAACAGGTCAATCAGACGCCACAACGCATCCAACCTCCGCTGCGGGTCACGTCCAGGCACGCCCATTGAAATCCTCTCTTCTCGTCCGGATCCCGTTGCGTTCCGACGACTGGTTGCCGACGCCGCGCGCCCGCGACGGCAAACCCATGAGGACTCCCTAGGAGAGGGTTCGTACAGTCAATCTACATCGCCACCACAGCACCCGTTGATTTTCTGTACCAGAAAGCCGACGACAACACCTCTATTAAGCAACACACTCTATATACAGTTTAGCCCGACGTCTTGCCCACACATTCCGCCGACCTGCGGAAACGGCCCCAAGGACTCTCCGAGGACACACGTCGAGTGATCTGCATCACTCTTATAATCGGGCACTGTTTTGTCTCGAAAAGTCGATCTCTGTCGTTAGGGCTCAGCGAGGGCGGCCGTGGGGTACTCATCTCCACGGCCCGCCACTCAGCTCACCAACCAGAGCACCTGTCTACCGGCGTGCGGGATTGAGCATCGCCTCCGTCGCCTCATCTGCCGCCCTGGCCACCTCCGAAAACACCGACTGGTACGTGTCTTGCGTGAAATGCGTGGTCACGTGCCTCAGCTCGGTCGACGCCACCCTTTGGCACAGCCCGTGCAATGTGATCGGCGGCAACCCACCCGCCGCACGGCAGACGCAGATCGCAGCCTCTGCCCTCGCTCAGGCGATTGGCGAGACGTTCACCGTGCACAGTTCGGTTTGCGGCTGGGGCCAGGGTCAGCCAGATGTCACTCCCCGAGCGGCCATGCTCGCGCACGTGCTGGGAGAAGACAGCCAGGACAGCGCGGAAGTTGCGACACCCGTAGTTGCGCTCATCCAAGGACGCATCAAGGACCAGCGTCCGGTTCTTGAACTCTTTGGCGGTGGGGTGTGGGTGGAGATGTCGTTGAACGCGCACAGCAAGAGCTTCTGGGGCGCTCGCGTCACGGACTGGCCGAGCGGCCGGATCGACCTCGGCGGCCAGAGTGCCCCAGTACTCGTACCCCGAGCACACCGCCACCAGGCGCTTGCTGGCGTTAGCCTCGGTGCCCACCCCCACCCAATTGTCGTGCTCACGCAGCCACCCAGCAGCGCTGAGTAGTCGCTGTCCCCGGTGAACAGGACGAACAACTCCGCCTTGGGGTGGACGAAGACCGGCTTCACCGCGTCCCCGGACAGACAGATGTCGGCGCCGTTCCTGCCAGCGCTGGGGTCCGGGGGAATGTGGACTAGCTCGATACCGTTATCGGCCAACTTGTCCTGGTGGGCGAAGGACCGGCTCCAGTCGGCGTAGGCGGTGCGGATTGCGGCGTTGCCGTAGTGACAGCACATCTGGCCCAACGCCACAGTTGGCACAGGGGCGGCTCCGCCCGGGCTCTTATGGACCCTGCCGATGAGGTTCTCGAAATTGATGAAGACCGCGACCTGCCGGCGCCGATCCGATCGATAGCTGACTATCGCCAAACCCAGAGAGACAGGGAATCCCCCTCTTCCGAATGATTCCTCCGCCATACTTCCTAAAAAGCATTCACAATTATTTAACCAGAAAGGAGTTTAAGTGGCCACATGACAGGGGACGTCCACCCGCATGAAACTGCCGAACAGCAGGCGGGGAGAACCCCTGCTAATAAAGAAACGCGAGCTTGATTTCTCATTCTTCCCAATGAAGAAAACAATCAGGAGATGGGGTCTGCACTCAATGCTCTACGCGGCCGAACCATGGGCTGTCATCAGTGGATCGATCTCGGAATCACCGATTGGAAATAGGGAAAAGACAAGCGCTCATTCTTTCGTTCGCCAATCTCAGGAGTACTTCCGCGCAGCCCAGCAAGCATCAGCCATTGAGACTCGACCGCTACTCTACTACTATTCTTTCCTGAACCTAGGAAAAGCTATATCAATCCTCAGGGGGCGCCAGCACATGGTGGGAAAGGTCACACACGGAATCTCCCCAATGGACTCATCTGGATACGACCCCAACACCGCCAAGGTGGCAATTCATGGACCAGGAGGGCGAAACACATCAGCTTTAAATGAGCTGCATCAGGCAGTAGAAGACTCCCCCCTCCAGGGTAGAGAAACAGGCATCAATGAAATATTTGCTCAATCGGTAGTCGGGCATCGCCTATGGCGAAATCACGCTGGCCAACCAAAAAGGGAGCGCTTTATACCAGTCGAGGAAATTCGGTGGTTTCATGACTCCTCTTCACGCGAAATCTGGACGCGAGTATACGTACGCCGAAATTCTCTTAGCGCACGAAACCGCACCCTGACTGAAACCTTGCAAGAATCCGCCATGGAAGATACATACGTTGCAGTAAAGGACCCAGACGGGAAAAATCGGGATCTCCACACCTTCGAGCAAATAAATTCTACGCAATACACTGGCCGACAGGCCGACGTCATAATGGAAAATGTGAGGATTCTCCGACAATTACTATGGCAGACGGTAACAACATCGCCCCCGCACCGAAAGTTCTACCTCTACCTGTCTCCATCCGGAGAAGCCAGGCTTCCGCAGTGGCTAGGAATATATGCCACATTTTTTTGGCTAGGAAGCCTAACCAGGTATCAACCAGTTGAGCTACTCGGGGCCCTTGATAGTAGATTTGGACCTTTCTTACATGAGTTCCTTGAAACCCAGCCAAGCCAGTTGCTGTATATTCTTGCTTCCGAAGCAAAGCGTCAGGACGTTGCGAAACCAGAGGTGGTCTAAGCGAGCATAAAAATACATCAAAACACGAACAATATTGTCGTTCATAATGGTGGCCGTACACAAGCAGTGCGACAAGCGGGACCTTCTTCTTCCAGGGAACCTTTGATCCGATGGTCCACAGGCCCCGGGCGCGAGGAAATCCCAGGCCAGGACGGGTGAACCCGTCTACTCGCCTGGAGCTGAGCGCCTCGTGGTGCTCCTGGTGTGCTCCCCTGAACCGGCTACCGCCGCACCGGGGCCAGGTTGCTCACCTCAACCGGAGCCGCACCGTGTATCAGCGCGGCAGTCACCCCGGCCTCCGTCGTCGCCGCATGCGGAAAACGCGCTCTGGCAGGTGTGCTGTGTGCAGTACGTGATGGAGTGCCCCAACCCGCCCAAGGCCACCTGCTCAGCCGAACCCGCGGCCAACACCCTCAAGGCAACCCCACACAGCGCGAGGACCCAACACCCACACGCGAACTCGCCCTGACGCTCAAGCGCCTTGGCCGACACCCCCTACCGGGTTCCCCTCCCCTACGCCATCCGATTCGGGCGTTATGCCCTTTTCGCTGGCCGTGGCCACCACTGGCCCCGTGGGGGCGCTGGCCGCAGGGGCGGCCCTGGTTGCCGGGGCCGGGGTGTTCGGGGCGGCAGCGGGGCACTGGTGGCCCCACACCGCCCCACGATCCGAACAGAACGGGAACCACCCGGCCCCGGCACACCACGCCAACCCCGAGCCCGGCGACCACGACCCCGGACACGAAGCGCCACCCACGTCCCGTACTCACCCCTCACCCCGAGCACCCGTACGCACTCTTAAGTTCTTCTCTCGTATCGAGAGCCGCTCCCGCCCCAGGACTTCGACACCTCGACCCGCACACGTCGGAGAGGACACGCCAGCAGAACGACATCAGCGGCCCCAGCAGACCTCGAACAGCGAGGCTCCCAGCAAGCTCGAACACCTGCTCTGCTAACGCCACGCCCTTCCCGGCCAGACTCGTACCACCACGCATCGGATCCGTCTGCGACTCCTCAGCCGTGGCCCACCTCCGCCGCCGCTGCCCGCGCACCTCACAACAGCGCACCAGACCATGCGGCTGCGGCGGGGCATGCCCGGCGCGCACCCGAGCGATCACACCGCTGATGAACCCACGAATCTCGAACGGCCCACGAGATCCCGGAACAATAGCATTAATAAGATCAGTGAATAACACTTTTATAAGTGAAGATGAATGGAGAGGAGTGGGAGATGATGGTCAGGTCAGAGCGAAAGAACGGGGGCGGGTCAGCCGGTGGGCCGATCCGCCAGCAGGCCGGGGCCGCCACCCCCTACGTGAAGTTGAGTACCCACTGGGTATAAGTCTGGCCCCGTGAGTCACACTCAAACATGCCCTGAACTGCAAGGATGAGAGTTTTCAGCCCGATCGTGCCACTGGGGGCGCTGGCGTAGGCACAGGCATAGTCACAGGCGTAGTCACAGGTAGGGCGATGGGCGTAGTCACAGGAGCCCTCTGTTTTCACCCCTTCTCCACCCCCAGGAGAGAGGGAAGGCACAGGAATGGCTTCCTCTGATTCACCGATCATTCCCTTTATCCATCACTCGATCCGCCGAACCAGACCGGGGCCGAACAGCACACCTCTGCACACACGAACCGCACATGAAGCATCCCAGATCTTGCTCCCTCTGAGCGCCGAGATTCCTCAACTGATAACACATCTTTTTCCATATAATTATTTTCAGAGAATCGAATGCAAACAACGATGAAACCGCCAGCCCCCTAGACCGCAACCGCCTCGGTCAACGGCCTCGACAGACCCCACATCCCGCCCTCTCTGGAACTGGCGGGTCAGGACATCGAAACAGGACCGCCCTCTGGAAGAGAACGGCCCTGGAACTTTCGCCCGAGGTCAGGCCACGGGTTGCCGCAGCGCCTGCCACTGACGCACCACTGCGGCCAAATCGCTCATATCAAGAGGCGGTTCGCCACTGCCTCCGCCCGCTCCCGCACGCCCCGGTGCTGAGCCCTTTTGGCGAGGCACGGGTGGCACCGCCTTCGTGCGACGCTGGGCGTGCTGGTTCTTCTCGTGCGCGGCCAGGTACAGGCGTACCCCGCGCACCCCGTCATCGTCCTCGCACCACCCACACGGCCCCGTGTACAACGCCCGTTGGTGGGGCGGCGGCCCGGCTGCGTGCGTGCTCGTGCGTGCGTGCCCAGCACGGGGCCGAGGAACCTTCACACCCACCTGGCCCGCAGTCCCTCCCAGGCCAGGTTCACGGCCTTGGGGCACACGCCGCACCGGCAGCGGTTGACGCACCTCGGCCACCGGTCGAGTGCTCTGCCCGGTCGGGCTGCAGAACACAGCGGCGAGCACCGCCCCGAGGGCCCAACGCAGATGCTCGCCCCAGCCCTGTCGGCGCTTGCGATGCCGCCCGCTATGCTTTTCCACGATCTCCTCCTGCTGATTCCAGGTGGGGATTAAGCCCCGGCGCGGTGTTGGTAGCACCGTGTCGGGGCGCCTCCACTTTCTTTTTCGTTCTTCATCAAGGTGTGGCCTGGTCGGGTGTCAATGGCCCCGGGGTCGTACGCCACCCGGAACTGCGCTTCCCACCCACACCACACAAAGGACACAAAAACCCCCAAGTCCCGCAAGGAATGCGCTGTCCCCGCAGGGCTGGTCGATGTTCGCTTGGGTGAACGAGGTTCTTCAACCCCATACGAAAAGAAGGGGCAGAATCTCTCAGAAAAGCGCTGATACCGCCCGACCGTCAGAGGACAGTCCCTTTTCAGCGCGGGCCTTGTTCACACGGGCCCTGATGAGGTCCGCGCTGACGCTGAGTTCCCGGGCCAGAGAGGCATGGGTCTCTCCTCCCTCGAAGCGGGCCAGGAGCTCGCTGTTGGGCACCCCAACTCCTTGGGCGGGCGATGTTCCTGGCGGGGCACCGTGCCTGCGGCCTTGCGTTTGAGGGCGCGTTGCTTGCGCAGCCGCACCAGGTACATCACGTTCTGATGGCGCGCCCCGGGCCGGTCATAACCCCACATCTTCGAGGGAATCTCGCCCTCGTGCCACAGGGCGAAGAACGCCCGTCTGGCTCGGCCCAAGGTCCGGGTGAAAGCCGCCGTGTCCATGTTCACCGCGCGCTCGGCTCGGCGGCGGTCGTCGTGTTCGGCCAGCGCGGTCAGCACCTGGCGATGGGTCGGTGTGAGGGCGGTCCAGATCTGGGCGAGGGCGATGCGGTCCACGAGCAGGTCCTCGTGGGAGTGAGCGGGTGCTGAGGCGCTGGTCCAGTAGCGCAGGAACGCCCTGGAGACCAGGGCTTTGTCCTTGCCGCCCAGTCCGTGGGCTTTGAGGTCCTGGTAGTGCTGGGCCTTCATCGCCTTCCACCCGATGGCGATCAGCTCGGTCTCCTGCGGACGGGCCGCGACCAGGTGCAGGTGCTCGGTGATCGCTTCCCAGGCGGTCTCGGCTCGGTGGACCATGTCCATGCCGTTCACCCAGCGGCACTCCCGCGCCGCCCACACCGCCAACCGCACCACTTGGAAGGCCGTGTAGCCGTGCCCGACCGGGTCATCGGTCCTGGGCCGGGGCAACAACGGTCCGAACTCGTTCGAGCCGCGCGGAGATCTCACAGCGCCCCTGGCGAGGTTGTGGTCGCCCGCTTCGGAGGAATCGGGTTCTGTCCTCGAAAGTGCCGGGGAATGGCAGTGTCCATCGGGGTCGATACTGAGTGCGGGTCCGTTACGGGTGCGGTGTGGGCTCCTCGCAGCCACAGGGCCAGTCTCGGACGTTGTCGCTGGGGTCATAGGGCCACTGTCCGAAGAAACCGCTGACATCCCCATGACGGTGCGGGCATGGTGGTCATGACAAGCCGGTCATGGTGGAGCTGGAGCTGGCGCCCGTAGTCTTCTGTGCCACCCACCCGCCCCGAGGTTTCGAGTGGAAGGCACCCCCGTGTTCTGCGGAAACTGTGGTCGTTGCCGAGGCAGTGGCGCCTGCTCGTGTGTTCCCGCGCGGTTCTGGCGCATCTCCCAGGTGCGGCGGGCCGCGGCCGAAGGGGACGCCAACGCGCTGATCCGTTTGTTGCTCCGGCACACCGACCTGGCCCAGGACGCCATCGCGCGGATGTGCGACCTGTCCCAGACGATGGTCTCCCGGGTCCTGAGCGGCCAGCGGGAGCTACGGAAGCAGGAGACCGTCCGACGGGTGGTCGAGGGCATCACGCACGGGTACGAGATTCCCTCCCCCGTGATGGAGCGCGTCCCACCGGAGCTGGGCCTTGCCCTGAACGGCTCCCCGCAGAAGACCGCCGAAGTCCTGGGGCAGGTGGCCGGTGTGGACGTGGAAGACCTCCCCGGAGTGAAGGAGCAGCCACCAGCCTCGGCGGTCAGTTCCGCGGTGCTTTCCTGGCTGGTGTCAGGGCCCGCCTCCGGTGGCGCCGAGGCTCACGTGGCAGAGGGTCCGGTCGCGGCGATCCGCAGCGCGTCAGCGACGTTCTCTGCCTTGGACAACCGCTTCGGCGGTGACAACGCGCGAGCGGCGGCGGTGCACTACCTCAACGGCACGGTGGTTCCGCTGCTTCGGAAGTCCCACGCGGAGAAGGCCGGCCGGACTCTGTTCGCGGTGTCCGCGGAGTTCGTGCTCTCGCTGGCGTGGATGTCCTACGACGCCCAGCGCAACGGCGCTGCCCGGCGCTACTTTGTTCAGGCCCTGGACCTGGCCGCGCACGCGGGCGACCGGCTGCTCGGGGCGAGCGTGCTCTCGGCCATGAGTCACCAGGCCAATTACGTCGGTGCGCACGCCGAGGCGCGGGATCTGGCCCGGGCGGCGTTGGCCGGTGCCGGGGAGCGGGCGACACAGACCATGCGGGCGCAGTTCCTGATGATGGAGGCGCGTGCCCACGCCTCCGGACAGGACAAGTCCGCGTGTTTCCAGGCGATGAGCGAGGCGGAGCGGGCTTTCGGTCGACGTGACCCGGGGTCCGATCCGGAGTGGATCGGCTACTTCGACAATGCGGAGTACTCCGACGAGGTCGCCCACTGCCATCGCGATCTGGGCCATGCCCATGTGGCGCGGCGGTTGGCGGAGCAGAGCCTGGCGTCTTCGATCGGGGAGGAGTACGCGCGCAGCCGGGTCTTCACCCGTCTGGTGTTGGCGGCTGCCGTGCTGGGGCAGGGCGAGGTCGAGGAGGCCTGCCATCTGGGCTCCGTGGTGCTGCCGCAGGTGCGGGCGACGTCCTCGGCCCGGTGCGTGGGCTACCTCGACGCGTTCGCCCGGAGTGTGCGGCCCTACCGTGGGCAGCCGACGGCGGACCGCTTCCTGAACCAGGCTCGGGCCGTGGTGTCGACTGCTCAGTAGGGGTTCCACTCCCGTGGGCGTCGCGGGTCGGCCAGGTCGCTGATGCGCCGGTCGATCTCGGCGTCGATCTCGGGGCTCTCCCCGCGCTTTTGGGCGAGCCAGGTGGTCATGCGCAGTTCCCGGATCTGCTTGTAGAGGGGATAGCCCTCCCAGGCGGTGACGTCGAACCCGTAGGCCTCGCAGAAGTCGGCGTACTCGGCTTCGCTGTGCCAGCCCAGGTCCCGGTAGAGGGCGGTCAGGACCAGGTCCCACTCGGGTGGGCCCCAGCAGATGCCGTCCAGGTCGAAGAGCACGACCCCGTGCGGGGTGGCCAGGACGTTGCCGATGTTAGCGTCGCCGTGGATGACGTGGATGCCCAGCACCGGCTTGGTGGCCGGAAACCGGGCAGCCAGGCCGCGATGGGTCTGACGTAGTCGGTCGCGTTGGGCGGGGCTGAGCCCGGCGGCGGTGTCGATGCGTTCGGCCACACGGTCGAAGGGGTCCAGGTCGGGGAGATCGAGTTCGGGCGGCGGGATGAGGCCGTGCAGCGCGTGTAGGAGCTTGGCCAACTCCCGGGGGACGGTCCACTCCCCTTGGACCCCCTCCCAGAGCGTGACGGCGGTGCCTTCGGCCAGAACGGGTTGTTCGCCGGGCAGGGGGCGGCTCACCGGCAGGCCCTGTGCGGCCAGCCATCGGGCGGCCCGCACCTCCCGGTCGGCCTCCGCCCATCTGGCCGCGGAGCGTTCGACCCGGGCGATGACGGCTCCACCGCGCAGGCGGAACACCGCACGCTCCCCCATGCGGATCAGTTCGGGCCCCTCGTGAGCCGATGTCTCGGGGGCGCCCAGGGCCTGGGCGGCGGTGTGGACGGCTCGTAGGGCGCGCTCGGTGAAGTCCTCGGTGTGGGCCACGGGCCCCAGCCTATGCCGGGGCCGCGCGCCCACCCCGTGTTCGGGCGGAGCATCCCGTGGTGAGGGCGCGAGGCGGGTCACCTGGTGCTGAGGGCCGTGCTCATGCGGTGGACACGGTCGGTCTGGGGGAAGGTGAGCCAGTCCCACTCCCCTTCTTCGGCGCCCATCCAGGTGGCCAGGCAGCGGCGGAAGAACTGGGAGGGTGCTCCGGTGGCGGTGCCGATCCAGTCCTGGTCGGGTGTGCCCAGGGCGAGGTAGGAGCGTTGTTCCTCCTCGACCAGGCGGCGGGAGGCGCTGATCCAGTCCATGCAGGGTCGCATGGTGACGGGTGCCGGAATGTGGTCGAGGAAGCGTCGGTGGTCGCGGTCGGTGGCTACCACGTGGATGTGGGTGTGGTCGTAGCAGGCACCGCCTTTGTCACGGAAGTCGAGGCTGCCGTGTTCGAAGACGAGGCTGTCCAGACCGCTGCGTCGGCGGATGAGGCCGGTGACCTGTGGGATGAGGGTGCGCAGGTCAGCGTGTTCGGCCTCGTCCAGCCAGCCCACGGAGAGGGTGTGGCGCTTGGAGACAATGAGCAAGTACCAGTCGGTGAGTGCGCCGATGCAGGGCATGACGACGAAGTGTTCGCTCTCCAGGAGCACGTAGTCGGTGCGGGTCCGGGCCAGGCCCAGGTCGTAGAAGAGGTTGGAGTCGTCGCCGCCTTCCACCTCGCAGCAGAAGGTGCAGATGTCGCTCAGGGTGGTCTCGTGCACGGGGTCCTCCGGGTCAGAACAGGGTGGGTGCGCCGGTGGGAGCGTCCTCGGTGGTGGCCGGGACCAGGGATCGGCCGATGAGCCTGCTCAGGTCGGCGCTGTGGCGGGGCGCCTCGGGTTCGGTGGAGAACACGGCGACGGGGCCGGCGGCCCCGGTGATGTGCAGCCGGTGGGTGCCCTGGGTGAGGTCGTCGGGGTGGGCGAGCACGGGGGCGGATTCGAAGACGGCGGTGGAGCAGGCGGGGCGTATCCAGGGTTCGGGGGCGGCGAGCACTTCGGTGCCGGGCTGTTCGTCGGCGATCTTGTCCAGGTAGGGGGTGACCTGAGCTGCGAGGTCGGTCAGCTTCGTGATGAGGGCGGTGGTGTCGATGCTGTTCTGCAGGCCCAGGACCTTACGGCGGGTTTGGACTTGTTGGGGCAGCGCGAAGTGCTGGGAGACGGCAGACTCCAGGGTGCGGACGGTGGCGCCGTCCTTGGTACGGGCCAGGTAGAGGGCGGCGACGGGTCCCTGCTCGGCCAGTCGGCTGCGGCGGCGTGAGTCGGCGGCGGTGCCGACCTTGGTCGTGCCGTTGGCGAAGACGTCGAGGTAGAGCCAGTGCGGTTGCCGGAGGTAGTCGCGGATGTTCTCGGGCAGCGCCTCGGGGGTGCGGTGGGCCTGGTGGGCGGCGATGAACCCCTCCTTGTACTGGCAGCGTCGGCACTGTTTGCCCCGGGTGACGACCTCGTCGGTGCGGCAGCGCACGTGCCTGCCCTCGGCTCCGGTGAGGTCGAACCAGCCGATGCAGCGCCGCTGCTCGCCGTCGACGCGGAAGGCGTGTTCGCCCAGGAGGGGGTGGAGCAGGCTGTGTTCGGGGTGGTCGGGGTCGGTGGTGCGCAGGCGCGGGGTGTCGGGAACGCTCCAGTCCAAGCCGAGAAGGGTGACGGGTGCGGTCGGGTTCATGCCAGGCTCCGGTGCAGGATCGTTTCGATGTGGTGCAGGCAGCGGCGGCGCCGGGTGGCGACCGGGGTGCTGCGTTCGGCGTACAGGCCGTGGTCGTGGGTGCCGTTGAGGTTGTCGGTGACGATGTGCAGGTAGTCGAAGGGCACCTGGGCGGTGGTGGCGGCGAGGGCCATGTGGCCGATCTCGGGGTCCACCACGTCGAAGTGTGCACGGTGTTGCTCGAGCCAGGTACGGGTTTCGTCCAGGACGCTGGGGACCGTGATGTGCCGGGCCCGGTCGTGCAGTCCGGGCAGTGCCGGGTCGAGGTCCAGGGCGCTCTTCCAGGAGAGGGGGCGGCCCTTCACCTGGCTGGTGGTGCCGGTGACGATGACGGTGTTCGGTTCCATGTCGGGCTGGAGGCCGCCGAGTTTGCCGACGTAGAGCACGCCCGATGTGTGGCCGCGGGTGATCAGGGCGGTGACCAGGTCACCGGCGAGGTCACCCCAGAAGCTGAACTCGCATCCCAGTAGGAGTGCGGTGGAGCGGCCGATGCGCGCGGTGCGCCAGCCGAAGCCGGGGTGGTGGTTCCAGTCGGTGCTGGAGGCGGGTGGCCGGGTGAGGAGGGGTTCGACGTAGCCGAGGATCGCCAGGTCGTGTGCGGGCAGGTTTCGTGGAAGCCAGTGGTCGACGAATGCCAGCCCCTGTCCGGGAACCGGCCGCTCGACGGTGATCTCGGCCGGTAGGTCCGTCATGGCGCAGGCCGCGCGTAGAAGCTCCGCGTAGTGGTGGGTGTAGTCCTGGCCGGGAGGGACGACGCAGTGCAGGACTCCGTCGGCGACGGTGAAGTAGGGGCGGCGCCAGTTGAAGCGTTTGCCCACGCGTTTGTCGCCGCCGAGGAGGAAGCTCAGGGAGCGGTTGGGGTAGACCCATGCCCGGCCTCGGGCGGCGGTGAGCAGGTCCAGGGGGATCTTGGGGAGGACGTAGTCGGGGAGGCGTTCGCTCATGGTGTGTTCGCTGGCCAGGACGGGGCTGGTCGCGGTGGTGTTCACGCGTTGACCTCTCCGTGTAGGAGGGGCAGGAGGTCCGTTTCGTCTGCGGTGCTCGGCAGGGTGTGCATGGGTGCCGGGTGTGTGCTGAGCAGTTCCTCCAGGGCGCGGACGGTACGGGTCTGGTAGTCGGCGAAGGTCGCTGAGGAGGTCGTGGCTCGCTTGGTGGTGAAGGCGCCGTGTTCGGAGGGTTTGGAGGTTCCGGCCCTGCGGGTGGTGGCCACCTCCGCCGGGGTGGTGAGCAGGACGATCCGGTCGGGCTGTGGCAGGGCGGAGAACACGTCTTCGGCCTGGGACACAAGGCGTTCGTCGCCGGAGAGGGTCATGCGGGCCTGGTGTTTGAAGTACCAGCCGTCGACCACCACCGGCCGGTCCCGGTCGAGTGCGGGTGCCACGTAGGCGTGGTGGAAGAGCGTGTACCAAGCCATCAGGGAGTGCAGCCAGTAGTGCGCCGGGTAGTCCCAGACCGGTTCGGCGTGGTCGTATCCCCAGGTGAGTTCGTGCATGAGGCTCAGGCGCCGGTCCAGCCATGGGTACCCGGTTCGGGGTGGGTGGTCCTTGTGCAGTGCGGTGACCTGGGAGGTGGCGGTGGCCAGGCGGGACAGCAGGTGGCTCTTGCCCGCGCCGTCGATGCCCTCGATGGTCCAGAACTCAGGCATGGGCGCTCCTGACAGTGATTCCGGCTTCACGCAGGTTGATGGCCAGGTGCGAGAGCAGACCTGAACGCAAATACACCTCTCGGGTTCCGGCCCGGTGGAGTCGGTCGATGAACGAGGCCAGGCGGGCGTGCTCCTCCCGGGCGACGGACACGTCGAGCAGAACGGGACCGTCGGGTAGGGGTGCGTCGGTCGAGGAGAGCGGGGCCGTGTTGATCGGAGGTGCGGGGGTGTCCTGTTGCCAGGTGTCGGGTTCGGGCACACTGCTGCGGAGGTTCTGGGCGGAGAGTCCGTAGCGGCTGGAGTGGTGCAGCTTGAGACCGAACGGCTGGCCCAGGTCGTCGCGAAGGGCCGTCAAGTGGCGGCGGTGTTCACGAACCCATGCCACCAGGGTGGCGATCTGCCAGTCATCGACGCGGGCCAGTCGCTGTCGGGTTCCGTGGTGGGGGTCGTGGAAGCGAGCCATCTGGGGATGGGTGTCCGGGATGGTGAGTTCGAGGCCATCGTCCTTCACCAACAGGACGGCGGGGGTCAGGCGACTGTCCAGCTCCCAGATTCCGGGAACGATCTCGGCCACCACCACTGACTCGTAGACCGCGAGTTCGACAGAGAAGAGCACCTGCTCATAGGGCTGTACCAGTACAGACAGCCCCGGAACGAGATTGCCGATCCATGTCGCCGCGGCTGCGGGTGTGGCTCCCACCAGGCGGGGCAGGTTCCGTTCCTCGGAGGTGGCCGCGGTGCGCAGCACCAGGAGTCGGTGCTCGCTGAAGCTGTCGCGCAGGGCCCGAGTACTCATCTGGTGCGGTCGCCGCACGACACGGATCGGTACA
Organism: Nocardiopsis terrae; assembly: GCF_014651695.1. Lineage (GTDB taxonomy): Bacteria > Actinomycetota > Actinomycetes > Streptosporangiales > Streptosporangiaceae > Nocardiopsis > Nocardiopsis terrae. The sequence goes on along the minus strand of NZ_BMXJ01000006.1, from coordinate 46,007 downwards.
CGCAGTAGCCCGTGGGCTTCGAGGGCGCTGACGGCCTCGATCTTGTCCCACCCGCTCATGAGGCCCACTCCAGGGCAGCACGCGTGATCGGGCGTACCTGGAGCACCAGGACGGTCGCGCCGGTCCAGGCCCACTCCACGTCGACGTCGAACCCGAAGTGGGCGCTGAGCTGTTGGCACAGTGGGTGGAGCTGCGCGGTGAGGGCGAGGCTCGGGACCTGATCGGGGCCGGTCGATGCCCTGAACCGGCGGGCGTCACGCCGAGCTCGCATGCGCAACGGCATCCCGGCGGTGGCTCCATCCGGGTACGGGGATGCTTCGACCAGCAAACGGTCCTGGCTGAGGAAGGCCACACCGTACAGGGGAGCTTCCACCTGTTCCTGGACCAGAACGCACCCGCCCGGGACGGCCTCCAAGTCCTCCTGTGAGAGGAGATCTTGGTCGATGACCCGGGCCAGCGCGGAGGCGTCGGGCGGACAGTTCAGCAGCGACACCGATCGACCCGCCTGGGCCCGCTCCAGCCCGTCCTCCAGGGTCGAGCTCGTGCGCACCACGACTCGGCGGGGCCGGTAGAGCTCCAACCACGTGCGAAGTGAGGCGATCGCTTCGCTGGTTCCGTGCGCCAGAGCCGCAGTACTGAGGCAGAGCCCCGGCGGCACGGGGAGCCCGAGGTCAGCGACCTGGCTCAGCCGCGCCGCCTTGTGACCCCACATATCGGGGTCCAACCGCTGTGAGAGCAGGTCAGCCACCAAGGCGCCACCTGCTCTCGGCGCGGATCTTCAGCCCGAAGGCTGCTTCCTTGAATCCGTCCATGCGCCCACTGTGGACAGCCCAGCCGCTCGTTCCCATGACCAGCCAGTCATAGGTTCACCGCCGTGGCACACCGGCTCTACCGTGAGTTAGCGGGAGACGAGCTCGGAACACACCTAGCCTCCATCGGGCGCGCCCTAGAAAGGCCTCCGGTTGTCGTCGGCTTGTTCTATGCTCGTTACACCGAGCCTGGAGCGTGCTATGTCGACCTTTCACCCCTTGGGAAGGGTGGTGGGTGATTTCGATCCGGAGATGTTGGGCGATCCGGTGAATGAACTCCTACCTTTTCGCAACTGCAATACCGTTTCGGATGTACGCGCGATCCTGCGCGAGCGCGTCGAAGAGGATGTCGCGGCGATCGTCGATATGGTCGCAGACGCCGACGCGTTTGATGTCATCGAGTTGATGCGGATGCGGGAGTTCTCGATCGCCCCCGACCCTCGCCTTGCTCCGCCTGGCGGTGCGTCACTACCGGTGGAGATCGTCGCAGCCGTACTTCTGGCTAGGCCATCGCGTAAGCCAGATCCCACTCCAAGGGAAGATACGCGGCCGCACGAGGTGATCTCGGACTTGCACGAACGCTGCACCAGGCTGGGCCGGATAGCTAGCTACCGTCAACTGGCGGAAGGCCACCTCAGCGGCGAACCACTCAGTCGGCTGGCGAGCGAGTACCAGGGCGCTGTGCTGAACATTCGAAACCTGCAATACGACCACATCCGTGACGAACACGATCACAGGTTGTTCGATAAATCAACTTCGAGCGAACTCATGCAGACGCACCTTGGCTATGGCTACCGCGACTTAAGTGCGGTGCGATCGGCAATGAATGAAATCTCTGCCGAACGAATGACCCGCCTCCGTGACGAGACCGGTAATCTTATGATAGCGCACCAGAACCTCGACCCCAAAGATCTGCCTCGCGAGGTCATCGAGCAGTTCACTTCCGGGATCATCCCGCTCATATTTCTCCCCGCAGACCGGTCGATCATCACTCCAGCCGACATCTCAGGCGCATCGGGACTGAACATCGCAACTGCGAAGAAGGTCCTCAATTCATTCGCGCAGCAGTTCGATGACTCTGAAAGCCCGGGCAAGCGAGTCTTCGATCTATTGATGGGCAACAACCCGTTCTTAGCACGACCGTTGATGTCCGACGGAGACGAAAATTTCGCGCTCACATCGAACGAAATCGGTATCGATGTGCTTCGACGGATATTCGAGCGCGCACTCCCGCCCAACTCCTCCGATATGCGCAGGTACGACCAGAAGGTCCGACAGCCGGTCAGCGAAGAGCTCGCGAATAACTATCTTTCGACCATTCTCGGAACACCTGCTTTTCGCGAAGGCTACCACTATCTTGCACCAAAATCTGGGGTTTCCGCGGACGAACTCGGCCCTGACAGCGTGACCCTTCGCCAATCAGCCAATGAAGTGGAGGGCGATGCGCTCTTCGTGATTGATGACGTCGCCGTTATCGTAGAAGTGAAAGGGAAGTCGATCGCCGACCAGGCTCGACGTGGAGATGTACGTCGCCTGAAGCGCGACCTTAAGGCGACGCTCGGTGATGGGGCACGCCAGGCTACGCGTATCCGAGAACTCATTGAAACCAATCATGGTGTCTGGGAGAATAAAACAACTTGGCTAGATCTATCGGGCGTTCGCGAGGTGAGGAGCATCGTGGTGGTGCTCGACGATATCGGCCCGCTCGGCACAAATCTTGCCGACCTCCAGCATGCCGGGCTCCTACCTGAAGACCGACCGCCACTCGTTCTGTCGCTCCACGACCTCGCTGTCATCGCCGAAATCGGTGAGCGCCCGTCGGAGTTTCTACTTTACCTCAGAAGACGCACCGACAGCCTCGTGACTACCTACTATCGTGCTCTCGACGAACTCGACCTCTATATGCGGTTCCTCGCCGCCGATCTCTATATCGCAGAGGATCCTGACAAGGTCAGGTCCGCGCATCCCACAGCACCGCCGTCATCTAAACGCGAGCGTAGTCGTCACGAACAATCAGCAGTCGGCACCATGGTCAGCGACAACTGTGTCGAACTGACTGCATGGATGAACCGTGACAAGCTTCCGCAAGACGAAGATATCGTCAAGCCATCCATGAATGCGCAAGCTGAAATTCTGAAACTCGTCGACCAACTAAGCAATGCAAGAAATCCCGGCTGGTTCCGCTGCGGAGCGGATCTTCTTGCATTGTCCGGAGAAGGTCAGCTGCATCTCCTGTCGACGATCAAGAAGTGCGCCCGGTCCACCCGCAAGGACAGCATTTACCATGATGCGATTGTCGCATACGCTGGCCAATGGGGGTTCGCAACGATCTTCTTGGCCACTCACCCGACTGACACATCAGTCACGAAAGCCAAGGAACGACTGCAGTCCTACTCCAAGGCCAAGCAGTACCAACTGCAAGCGGATCGCGCCTACGGCTGGATTTTCGATAAAAACGGTTCCCTGGAGGACACCTTCTATCTCAACTCGGTCGCTCACAACGATCCCGCGCTCGACCGGCTAATCGCGGATATGAAGCTCCAACCGGTGGGGCAGCGAATCCCACCTATTCCACCCTCGGCGCGCCGGGCGACAAAACGGGTAAAGAAAAAGAAGCGTAAGCGTCGCTGACAGGCGCCAGGACGGACTAGTGCTCCATCCACACTTGGATATCTCGGCCCGAGCAAGCAACGAGCATGAGACAGCCACTGCTGTGATCATGTGGCACCGACACAGGAAGCCTGAGGGAATCCCTCCCACCGTCAAGGCCGTTGTCCTTGTGTGACACCAAGAGGTGGCGCATCGTTACACTCACACCCGTATCTAAAGATGAAGCACTCAGCGCCGGTCACACGGCGAATGCCTCGCGAGGTGCCATCGGACACCAAGCGCCAGCGGTGTGTGCTCCGTTTGTGCTCCGCAGTTTTGGACCGGAACGTCAGCGGGCGACACGACGCGGCACAGAACGGCATCACGGATCGGATGGCGCGGGACACAATGGTACGTAGCGACACGTGACGGTACGCGACCATAGAACTTCTAATCCGATGGCCGCAGGTTCGAATCCTGCCGGGTGCGCCACAAAAACCCAGGTCAGACGGGGTACAACAGCCTTGCCCTCATCGCACTCCCGTACTGATGGGGCCAGGATGGGGCCGAGGTGGGGCCAGACGCCTCCTCACCCCGCGCGCCCTCCCCCGCTGATGGGCTCTGCCCGCATCGCGCAGCACCAGCCACGCCGTGCGCTCCGCCGCTTCCCGCGCCACCTGCGGCAACACCGTGGAATAGGTGTCCGCGGTCAGCACGATGCTCGCGTGTCCCAACATGGCCTGCACCACCTTCAATTCCACCCCCGCAGCCAACGCCAACGTCGCCGCACCGTACCGCAGATCGTGCAACCGCACCGGCGGCAACCCACTCTCCGTGTTCAGCTTCCGAAACAGGCGCGACAACCGTTCAGGCGCCAACGCACCGCCCCGCAGGGCAGTGAACACAAACCCCCGCGGATCCCACACCCGCCCCTGGGACTCAGCTTCCTTCTGCTGGTGCCACTGATGACGGCGCAACACCCCCAAGGTGGTGTGATCCACCGACAGCATCCGTCGACTCGCCGCGCTCTTGGGAGCCAGCTCCACCAACCTGCCCTGGTGGGACTGCAGCTGGCGCTCCACCCGCACCGTCCCCCGCACCAGGTCGATGTCGGGCCAGCGCAACCCCACGAGCTCGCCCCGGCGCAGCCCCGTCATCACCGCCAGATGGAACAACCCGTACAACCGGTCCTGGGACACGTGGTCCAAGAACGTGCGGGTCTGCTCCACCGTCCACACCGCCACCGCCGGCCGCGCCCCACCGTTACGCCAGTCCGCGACGGCCTGATCGGTCCACACCACCGGCCGCGCAGCACGGCCGCCCTCCAACCGCAACCCCTTGGCCGGGTTCGAGGCCAACAACCCCTCGCGCACCGCGGTGTTCAACGCCGCCCGCAACGTGGCCCGCACCCGCTGCACCGTCGCCGCCGACAACAACACCCCCGTAGGCGACCTGTGCCGGGAAATGGAGACGAAGACCTGCGCCACCACGGCGGGAGTCAGCTCCTCCAGGACCAGAGCGCCCAGGTGGGGTTGCAGGTGGCGGTGGATGTGCTCGGCATAACTCATCCGGGTCAACGGCCGCAACCGGGTGCGGGTGGCCAACCAGTGCTCCAGCCACGCCCCCACCGTCAACACTGCCGGATCGGTATCGCCGCCCTCGAGCTCCCGCGCCCGGCGCAGACCCTGGCGGGCTGCTTCCCGGGACACGAACCCGCCCCGACGCACCCGACGCCGTCCACCCGGGGCGTGCTCCAGTTCCAGCGCGAAGTACCAACTCCCATGCCCCCTACGCGCCAGGTCGGGGCACCGACCCTCCCAAGCCTTCACACCCCTCACACCACGACACCCGCACCGCTTGTACACCCAACCCGATCCAGACACAACGAACACCCCCACAACCGGTGTCCGCCCCAGAACGGGATAGAGGTGATGTCCCCCTGTCGGTGGGTGAGCGACCTTCAGGTTCGCTCCCCACCTCCCGGGTGACAGGAGGCGATCCCGGCAACACACCAGAGCCTTCACACACTCAGCCTCCGAAGACACGACGAGCTTCTAAGGTGATGGTGTGGACTTCAACGCCGATGCGTGGGCGCACCTCCGAGCCACCCGCGCCAATCCACCAGCCCCTGCTCGTGGGTGTGAACAGCGAAGTGTGACCTACCAGTTCGGGCTGGAACAGGCCGAGCAACTGTTCCGACAAGCGGCCACGGCTTCACCCGCGCCCCGCCCCCTACCCCTCTTCTACGGCCTTAACCAAGCTGGAAGAGCGATCGCAGCAGCCACATCTACGGCCACCGACGACGACTGGAAACTCACGGGACACGGCATCCGCGCCAAGAACTTGTCCGATCAACTCCCTGACGTGCAGATCTCGACCGAGGCACCAGGTACAAAAGGAAGCTTCGCTCGGTTGTCACAGTTCCTGGGCTCACCTGTCTGGGGCACGACACCAGTGCCTCTAAAGCTGCCGTGAGACTGCCTGCCCGAAGCCGAGAAGTGGCCGCTATGCCACTCACTCACCCAGCAACGACGCATCCCGCTCCAGACCGACTACCAGATTCCTGCGATCGAGCAGCCAATAGTCCGCGCGGTGCGGCCACTGCCGCACCGGGTGGTCTCCTCTCCCCACCTCCAGCCACTCTCCGAGTACCTGGGCGGCTTCCCCGACGTGTTGGGCTACGACTTCGACCGCACCGGGCCAGGCGTGGACGCCGCCCCCGCCTACCAGCCGCTGGGCGATGAGACCGGCGAGCTCACGCTGAAGTGGCCAGCAGACCTGGGGGAGCACTACACCGCCCGCGTCGAGCTACTCAACGCCAAGACGCGAGCCTACCTGGGCGACCGGTACTTCTTCCCTGGCCCTGGCACGCCTGGCGCGGACCGCGGCTTGCACCCGCTCATGGCGTGGTGGGCGGTGCTGTACGCCTTGTCGATGCTGGCCCGCTACCAACCGGTCGAGTGGGCGCGACACATCGATGTGAACACCAGTGAGTCTGCCGTGCCGATCGAAGAGCTCCTACGCGCAGCGTTGGGCATCCTTCCGGAGCTGATCCGGGAAACCATCAATGAGGTCCGAAGGACCGTCACATGATCGGCGACGAGACCCGTCCCCTCAGGCTCCTACAGACCTGACTTTTCCGGGGCCCTGCCACATCCCCGAACCCAATAATCAAACTTCATCCAGCCTCCGAAGCCGAAATAGACCCGAGAAATTCTCGATTCTCAATTATCTGGCCAAGGCCATTCAACAAATATATTTGAATCATCAAAAGACTTTGCAACGATTTCACAATCCAATACCCTGGTCGCAGCCTTGTAAATATATTCACTCACGGACATTTCATGCTCACACCACCAACCGTTGCGCTCCTTGGCTAGTATTTTCCACCCTCCCGGAGGTCCATCTACATACCAATAGAACTCATCTCCAATGAAGTCCTTACCCCACTTCAACAACCCAGGAACCATCGGATAAAAATCAGGAAATTCCGAGTGCCCCTCCAGCAGTGATCCATCCATTCTTTGTGGCACATCGCCCACAAAAGGATCCTCCGCAAGGAATTCCTCAAATTCTTCCTTGCTCTCCCTGGTTGCGATCATAAGATCTGAATCACCCGGAGTTCCAGCGCGAGGTGTTATTAGAGAGACAGAACCCAGGTTCACAGTAAAGTACTTAGAGACAAGAATCTTGTAGTCTTCGGGAAGTGTCAGACCCATCGACCTCTCTACTTGACTCCATGCAATCGGCTCCTTATCTTCAACCGTACTCCCACCCACCAGCTCAGTTATCTTCTCTACATAATCCATGGAAACCCTCAAATCATCAAAAATCATTCATACTTTCCGGCTTTGGCCCTCTGCACACACCTCCGTCAACCCTCCCCCCTTCTGCATATCTCTTTCTATTATTGAGGATGCAATGATCCCAAGCAAAAGACCCGCAGGATTTTGCGGGTTGGCTCAGGCCGCCCCGGCCCTGCTGGCCAAGGGGCGCAGTTCCGGGGTGGAACGCCGGTGCTCCCTGCGCAGCAGTTCGGTCAGCACCCCGGCGGTTCCGGGGTGGTAGCGGATGAGTTCAGGGGCCAGCCGTTCGGCGTCCAGCAGGGTGTGGACCGCTGCGGCGTCCTGGCGGCGCTGGGTGTAGGCGCGGGCCAGGTCCAAACAGACCTGGGCCCGCCGGCCGACCAGACCTGCAGGCAACGTGCCCACGTCCAGGTCCTCCCCCGCTTCCACTGCGGTGCGGGCGTCACCGATCGCGACGGAGGTGCTGATGGTGTGGATGGCCACGTTCGTCGGCCCGAAAGCGGTCCCATGAAGGTTGTAGTCACCGCCCAAGCGGGTGGCAGCACGGCGGGCCTGGCGTAGGAAGCGTGGTACCGCTGCACGGTCGAACTCCGCGGCGGCGGCCGTGGCGGCGGCGAGGTGGAGACCGCCGTAGACGCTCAGCTCCTCGGGGGTTCCGGGACGCATGCGGCGCTCCAGCGCCGAGGCCGCGCCCATAGCCAGCTCCGCCGCTTCAGTGGGCCGTCCACGCGAGATGAACACGTAGGCGAGCCGGTAGGCGCCCACTGCGGTCAGCAGCGTTTGGTCGGCCCACTCGGCGGCTGACATGGCGCGGTCGGCGGCCTGCCAGGCCAGGTCCTTCTCCCCGACTCGGCGCAGTAGGGCGGCGGTGGTGTTGTAGACCATGGCTCGGGCCGAGCACACGGCGGGCCGGTCGGAGCCGGGGGTGTGGGCGGCGGCTTCGGCCTCGCGGATGAGCCGGGGCAGTCGTCGCCCGACCTCGTCGTAGCGGGCCGATTGGTAGGCGGCATAGGTCTGGTGTGCCTGGACCGAGAGCGCAGCGGGGTCGACGCGGGGTTCGGTGCCGGTCTCGGCGACGATGGTTTCCAGGGTGGAGTAGCGCCATGGCCCGCTCGATCGCGCGGGCGGCGTCGTAGCGCATGTCGGTGACCGCCTCGGTTTCGGTTCCGGTCAACTCGGTCAGGTCCAGGCGCAGGACGCGGGCCAGGCGGGTGAGGATCTCGTGGGAGTCCACCGACAAGATGCCGCGTTCGACCTGGGAGAGCCAGGACTCGGAGCGTCCCACGAGTCCGGCGAGCACGCTCTGGGAGTAGCCGTGCCGTCGTCGGGCGCGTTTGATCGTCTGGCCTCGAGTGGCGGGGTCCACGCTGTGCCTTTCGGTCAGAGGCGGTTGACGGTGTCGATGACCTGCTGCCAGGAGGGCAGACGGTCCTCATAGGGGGCATCGGGGTCGTGCAGGACAGTGACCGGCTCCATCGCGCGCAGCGTTTCCAGGGAGCGGGTGAAGGCCGGGTGGGTGGCGAGTTGGGGTTTGCAGTGCGGCACCACCACGGTGGGTACCCCGTAGCCGACCATCTCGCACAGCAAGGCGATCGCGAAGTTGTCCGCCAGCCCTTGGGCGAACTTGTTCGTGGAGTTGAAGGTCAGCGGACAGGCCAACACGACATCGGCGTGCGGCAATGGCTTGCCCTGGCCAGGCATCCGGAACGCCACACGGACCGGTTCGCCCGTCAACTCCGCGAGCTGGTCCTGGTCGTGGAAGTCCATACCTGTGGGGGTGGACAACACAGTCACGTGCCAACCGTGGCTGTGCAGGGCCTGGATGAGCTCCATCATCCCCTCCGGCGCGGGAGCTCCGGACAACACCAGGTACAGGGTTCTCGGCATGGGCCAGAGTCTAGAGGCGCACCACGCAGACGAGCCGCCACTTCTCGATCCTCAGGTGAGGGGCGGTGGCGAGTGACGAGAGGCGATCCCGACACGTGCGGCAGCCTCCTTCACACCCGGTACAAAACACCTCTGCTCTTCGTTCGCCCCAAAGCCGCGTGGATCAGCGAGCTAGACGAACCAGGGACCGTGCCCGCCACAGATCAGGGCTCTGACCTGCGCGAATCGGCCTGACGATCACCTGTCCCTATCTGATTCGACTTAACACACTTCGAAGCGACGGAGGTCACCAACCGAGGTCAGCCCTGGCCAGCCGATCGAGAGCCTCGTCGAGCACAGGAAGTGGCTGGCCCAGGAAGAGGCGCACATAAGCTTCTGGGTGCACGCCCCGGGACGGCAAGAGCGCAGGCGAGTCGGTCATGCTTCCCGCTCCGAGGAGCACGCCGACGGCCAGACACAGACGCCTGTACGGTTCCTCGGAGGCGTCCCGTACATGGCGTGGCGGTACGCGAAAGCGGAGGTAGGCGCTGCATGTCCCGGCGGGCACGGCATCCGGAGGAAAGCCGAGGTCACGGTGGAGACGCCGGGCGACATGTAAGCGGGCGGCGGCATAGGAACGCCGCAGGCCGTCCACGAAGCTGTCCGCCGCATCGCTCTGCAACCAGGTGGCCATCGCCGCCTGCAACGGCAGCGCACAGCCGTAAGAGCGCTGTTGCGTCACCCGGGCCACCTGGGCCAGAGTCGGAGGCCGGGCCGTGAGTGCCCCGATGCCCCAACCATTGCAGTGGAACTGCTTACCCAGCGTCCTTACCGCAAGCCATTGCACGGACTCCTGCGCCGTTTCCTCGACCAGGATGCGTAACACGTTCGTGGGCGACTTCCCCGGGGCGTGGAGAGCGTAGTACGCGTCGTCGAGCAAGATCGCCGCGCCGTGGGCTACCGCGGTTCCGACAAGGCTGCGCACCTTGTCGCTTGACCATTCGACGCCGGTGGGGTTGTGCTGCGGGTTGAGGACCAGCAGAGCCTCACCCCGAACCCGGTTCAGAAGCGACTCGACCTCTGCGGGCTCTGGCTGCCACTCCGTGGCGGGGCTCAAACCATAGGGCAGCAGGCGAAATCCCAAGGGGGCGAACACACCCGCGTAGTCCCAACCCGGTGATGGCACGAGCACCGTTGGCTCAGGGCCTCCGAGCAGGAGGTGGCCGAAGTCCGACATGGCCGCACGCGTGCCGCTCTGACTCACCGCCACGTCGAAGTTCCCGGCATCTGGCTCCGGCAGGTGATGGGTCCGGGTGATATATGCCTGCAGTGCGTCGCGGAGGGCGGGGAGCCCGTAGGGAGACAGGGTGTACCCGTGCGTATGGGCTGGCAGGCGGTCAGCGAGTGTGGCTGCCAGTCCTGGAGCGACTGAGGTCCATGTCTCGCCCAGGCTGAGGTAGATGAGATCGTCGATGTCGCCCCCGTCCGCCTCATAGCGACGGATCAGACGCGCATCGAGGTGATCGTTGGGAAGGCTGCCACTGTCCAGGACCAACTGGGTCGGTTTCATACTGCTAGCCTGCCTCCGTTGGTGGATGCTGAGCGAAAATCCGGCTCAGACGTGTGAATTCCTCAGAGGTGAGCGCGATACCGAACTCACGCAGCACACCGGGTAGGTCGGTGTGTTCGATCCGTTCGGTGATCTCCCCCGCCGGTGTGACGCGCCGGAGCAGGTCCCCCCGCAGTTGCATCCATTTGTCGGCGGTGAGGAGTTGCAGGAGCACGGTGTTGCGCAGCATCGACCTGGGGTACGTGCTGAGGAAATGGTGTGCCACGGTGAAGTCCATCGGCTGACGCGGCTCATGCGTGAACTCGTACAGTGGCACCCATCCAGTCGACTTGTGCACGTCGATGCTCCACTGGAAACGGTCGTGGGAAAGCACCCGATAGCGGCGCCCTCGCTGTACTACCTCCGCTCCGTCGCGAACCGGCAGCGGATCGAGGTATCCGTCGGACCCGAAGCCGACGTCGCAAAGCCATTCCTCTCCCAGGGCCCGTGTCTTGAGCAGCATGTGGGTACGGGGACGCGGACCCACACCGCCCAGGAGGACTCGCGCCGCGAGTCTCTCGACAGGAAGCCCCAAGTGCTCAAGTACGAGGCCGAAGAGCAGATTGTGCTCGTGACAGCAGCCTCCGCGACGGCGTCGGCACAACTTGTCCACGATCGCTTCCGGCTCCAGGCTCACTGGCGTGCCCAGCACAAGATCCACGTTGTCAAAGGGGATGGCGGCCAAGTGTGCTCGGTGCAATCGGCGCAGTTCCCGGACGGTCTGCGGGGGCCGCCCGGATATATCGGAGGCAAGGTGGCCGAGTCCCACACGGCTGAGATAGACGCCCAGATCGATACGGTCAGCGCCCCATTCGGACGAGATCACGAAGCCTCCCTGGAACGGTGTTTCATGGCGTGCACGGGCTACCCGGAAGGGATGCCATGCTCAGGTCCCGCGCGCACAGGCGGCCCAGGTCCAGCAGGCGCCGGTCGTGGCGGGGCGGTGCGTCGAGCAGGATGCCGACCGGCCAACCGCGGGAGGTGTAACCAGCAGGCAAGGTTAGCGAGGGCCAGCCCCAGACCGCTGAGGGAGCCGTGTTGCGTATGTAGGTACTGAACACCGGAACTGGGCGGCCGGCTCGCAGCATCGACCAGCCGGTGCCCAGGGGTGGAGCTGCTGTGATCGTGGTGGGGGACAGGAACGCTGCGGCTCCGGCGCTCTCCAGCGCCGACAGGGCTCTGCTGGCCATGCGCGCGCCCGTGCGCAGTGCCGAGTGGTAAAGGTCGGGGGTAATGGCCGGTCCGTCAAGAAGCGGCATCAGTATGGCGCGGACATCGGGTGAAGCGAGACCTTCGATGACCGTGTCGAACGTGTGCGGGGAGTCGTGTCCGCGTAGGTAGTCCTCCACCGCCGCGCGCGTCTCTGCGAGGGGGACGGAAGTGGCCACGTCCAGCAGCTCGGCGGTGTCGTACAGCGGTTCTGGGAAGTCCCGCAGAGACCACCCGGCCGCGCGCAGGGCGTCGCACGCCCCTTCGACCACGCGGGCTACTTCCGGGTCAAGGTCCGTCCAGGTCGTCGCGCGAGGAAGTACGAGGACGCGCTGGGCGGGAGACGGTGGCGGTGCCGAGGGTAGCACGTGGCCGCTGAGCACCGCGTCAAGCACCTTGATGTCGTCGACATCGCGGGCCATCACACCGACGGTGTCCCGGGTGGGTGACACCCGCACGAGCCCCTGGCTCGGGTACCGGCCGGTGGTGGGACGGAAGCCAGCGACACCGCACAGTGCTGCAGGGATGCGAATAGAACCCCCGGTGTCTGTGCCCAGTCCGCCCGGCACGAGCCCCGCCGCCACTGCGGCCGCGGTACCAGAGCTGCTTCCGCCTGTCAGTCTGTCGCGATCCGTCGGATTACGGGCGGTGAGGCCGTCGGTATGTGCGCCAGTCACCCCGTAGGCCAGTTCGTGCATGGTCGTTTTTCCCATGAGCCAAGCACCTGCCTCGCTGCAGCGACGCCATGCGGCGGAGTCCCGCAGCGGAAGATGCTGGTGCAGGGCGGGAGTGCAGGCGGTCGTGGATGTACCCGCCACATCGATGTTGTCCTTCACTGCCAGGGGTATGCCGCCCAGTGGGCCCGAGTCGGCCGGGAGCAGGGCCGCTGGTGGTGGCCCGCCACCGTCCACGAACGCGTGCAGGTCGGTGCGTTGCCGCTTGCGCGTCGTCAGCTCCGAGGCGTATTCGGCGGTGGAGATGGCGCCCTCCCGTATCGCAGTACGGGCTTGCAGCAGTGTCCACTGGTCAGGCCCTGTCATCGGATGGCCTCATCGTTTGGTGCCGCCCGCAGCCCGCCCAGCAGAAGATCCGGATGGTGCTCGGAGATGTAGGGGTGCAGCAATCGCAGGGCACCCGCGAACGCGTCGGCGAACGCATCCACGACGTGCTCCTCGGTCACGATGTGCTGACACATCAGCCCGTGCCGAGCCGTCAAGAACCCCTCATTGAGCAGATGCAGGTGCATCAGCGCGCGCAAGCCCTCCCTGCCTCGACGGGCTGCTGCTGTAGCGGCGGAGTCGCGGGGGACCGAGGAGCCGAAGTGGAAATAACTTATCCCCCCTTCGCCGACAGCACACCCCCTGATCTCAGCTGTCCGGGCTGCCGCGTCGAGCCCGGAGCGCAACCTGTCACCAAGGCGGTCCAGGTGAGCGATCTCGGCGGCGCCGAAGGTCTGCAGGGCGGCGATACCGGCAGCCAGGGAGAGACTGTTCCCACCGAATGCGCTGGCATGGTAGACGGGGAGAGGCTGATTGGGGTCAAAGATCGCCATGATCTCCTTCCTGCCACCGAACACCCCAATGGGCAGCCCACCTCCGACGATCTTGCTGAAGGTGCTGAGATCGGGCCGCACCTGGTGCTTGGCCTGCCAGGGCCCCAGCCGGAACGTGGCGCACTCGTCAAAGATCAGCACGACACCCTCACGCTCTGTGAGTCGCCGTACCTCCTCGAGGTACCCGGGCAGGGCGGGAACACCGCCGCCCACACCAAGCACGGGCTCCACGATCATCCCGGCCACCCGGCCGCGGAGACGGTGCAAGACATCAGCGACAGCATCGGCGTCGTTGTACGGAACGGCCACGACGGAATTCAGCACGTCGGCCGGTACTCCGGGGGCCAGGTTGGCCGGGGGGAGGTCGGGCAGTAATTGGCTCTGAGAGCGCCCGCCTGGCATGACTGCGCTGACATGGCCCCAGTCGTGCGTACCGTGATAGCCGCCGTCGATCTTCAGGACGATGTCGCGGTCGGTGAATGCACGAGCCGCTCGGATCGCCCACATGGTGGCCTCGGTACCTGAGTTGCAGTATCGGAGGCGCTCCAGCGCGGGCACTCGGGCGCGCAGAAGCTCGGCGTGCTGGTACTGCAGGGTGCTGGGACCGCCCAGGGCCGTGCCTTGCTGGACTTGGTCACACACGGCCTGGATCAGTGCCTGATGGCTGTGGCCGTGGGTGAGCGCACCGTAGTTGGCGACCATGTCGTCGTACCAGCGGCCGTCGAGGTCCTGCACCTTCGCGCCTTCACCGCAGCTGAGGTAGAGCGGATGGGGCGTGTAGGCGGTCATGGTCCGGGTGTCGCCTCCGGGCAGAGACCGCGCAGCCGCTTTGCATGCCCGGGCCGAGGCAGGGCTCAGCATCCGGTAGCGGTCGGTGATCTGCTGGGCGACGTGCTCGCCTGGTGTCATGTTTGCCCTTCCTGCGCGGAACTCGAACGGACCGTTCCTTCCGACAGCCTCACCACAGAGGAGCGCCCATCGGCAGAATCGAACGGGCTTCCCACAGTTCGGGGAAGAAGCGGTGGTCGGCAGACCGACGCAGCCAGTCGACACCGGTGGTGCCCCCGGTACCGTGCTTGTTGCCGATGGTCCGCTCCACCAGAAGCAGGTGTAGGGAGCGCCAACGACTGAAGGCGTGGGCGAGATCCATGAGTGTCTCGCCGAGTCGGAACAAATCGCTCGATGGGCCGTGTGCCTCGTAGACGCGGACCCAGGCCTGGCGCAGGGCATCAGGGTGCCACTCCCCCGCTTCGGCACCGTCGGTTAGCAGGCCCCGCCGATGCAGCAGCCCGAGTGCCTCGTCATAGACGCTGCTCCGGTGCAGCTCACGGTAGACGGACTCCGCCACGCCGGGCACCTCGGCATGGCGACGCGCCATGGAGTCAGACTTGCGGCCTAACGCGAACTCCAGCATCCGGTACATGTATGAGTCGATACCGGAGGCTGATCCCAGTTGCTCTCGGAAGGCGTTGAACTCAGCGGGAGAAATAGTGGCCAGGACGTCCCACGTCCTGGCCAGCAGGTCCAGGGCCGTGGCTGCGCGGCGCAGGTTCCAGGAAGCGTTGTCGGCCTCGTCTACGACGAGAGCTAGGCGTGCCGCCGAAACTTCCTCGTACACGAGCTTGAAGAGCAGCTCCTTGGCCTGCCCAACCAAGTAGAAGGACATCTCGGCAGGATGAGCGGTATGAGGGCGCTGGAGCGAGAGCAGGACGTCGATACTTTGATAGTCGATGTACTCCGTCCTGGTGCGCCCACCGTTCTTGGCTGCTTCGTACAGTTCGACGAACCGACTCGGGAGGTGGGTTCGGGAGTGGCCTTCGTAACGGTCCCCGAACCGGCGGTCATACTCAGCGAAAAGCTCCGGGTCGGCGTGCAGGAACAAGATGTCGTGCAGCGCCATGTACCGAATCGCGAACAATGGCCGGGGGGATCGCGATACCGTGAAGGACGGGTTCCACACCCCAGGTTCAGGGCAGTGGGGGTGGAACTGCCCGATCATAAGGCCGCGCCGCACGGCTTCGGCTTTGACTCGGCGCTGCGCCTCATCCAGGAGTGGCCAGTGGTGGGCAGGCATGCTGTGCACTACGGTGACCAAAGCGGATACGGCCTCTTTCCCCGTTGGCCAGCTGCGCTCCGCATATGAGTCCATTTGCTTGCACATCACCTCGGCTATCCCCGGCCATCCTCTCCCAGCGTCGTACGCAACTTCTTCGAGGAACAGGGATTCCGCACGTCGGGCAGGTGCTACAAACGGGCAGACACTCCCCTCTCTACCCAGTTCCCCGTGGGGCTCTGAGAGGAAACAAGAAAACCATTCCCGAACGTCATCGAGCCCTTCAGGCCGATGGCCTCCCATAACCGAACCTCCTGATCGCTTCACACGAGGCCATGCCCCAAGAGGACTTGGTGAAACATTCCTATTTCACTAGAGAACTCGGGGCATGGCTGCAACCTGGGGTTTCGTAGATTCTACACAGTAAGCCTTTTTAATCAGGCCGTTTCGCGCCGAGCGCGATAAGAGATATGGCGTGCATCGGGCCAGAGGAGAGCACGAATAGCAACTGCCCCGACCCCTCCCTCAGAGCTGTTTCTCATTCGATGGCCGCAGGCTCGAACCCTGCCGAGCAAGCCACAAAAACCCAGCTGAAACGGGGCGTGGCACCTCACCTCAGAGGAGCCGTCGCGCTGATGGGACCAGGCCCCTGTTCATGCCCTGTTCCCGCCCGTACCACCGGGCCCTCCCGACATCCCACAGCGCCAGCCAGACGGGCCGCTCAGTCGCCCGCCCTCTCACCTCCAGGGACACAGTGCCAGCCGGATCCAACCTCACTTTCGACAGCCACCTTGCCGCACAGGAGTGACGGGAGGCGATCCCGGCACACACCACTGCCTCTACAAGACACCAACACCTGTGGAGGTCTCAGTTCCCCCATGAACACCGCTGGCTCCGGAGCAATCATCAGTGGGCTTCTGGGGAAGACATACGGAAGACTCAGGTTCCTCTCCCTACCGTGGAGAAACCGTGCTCTGAGCAGTGGCGCACAAAGAGAAGGCCTCGATCCCAGGAGGTAGCTTGGCAGCACGCTTCACCCCATCGGACCTGGCAGAGCGCGCCAGGGTACAGAGCGGAACTCCCCTTCCTCCCAACTCCTCCGAGCTCTCCGACCGTAAGCTCAGGGAATGCATGGAGGGGGGATTCTCCGAGCTCTCTCGTCTTCTGCTCTGGCTCGGCTACGACTCCATCGACGAAGCCATCCGGGAGTGGGTTAGGCACCGTGACCGTTCCTGGGTGTCGGAGGTAGTCACTGTTTCCCAAGGGACCGAGAGGCTGTTCCGGCAGTGGCGCGATGTCCTGAACGGCTCCGTCAGTAGTGCCCTTGCCTTCGAGGCGCTGCTCTTCGAGAGCAACCTGTGCAGGCTGGCGGCAAAAGCAGCCCAAAACCGCCCTCAAGGGATGCACTATGCCAAGACTCTCCACGTGGTTCGGCAGCGTGTGGCCTTGACTTTGTGGGAAAGGGCACTGGACATCAACTGGGAGCGTCCCGTGGTGTTCTGCCGTGTCCTGCGCCTGGCCCGGGTCTACCTGGCCAGCATCGTGAATGACAGCGGCCAGACCGACAGCCAAAGCCGATACCAGTTCTCCGGGCGACTAGGTCAGTGCTCGGTTCTACTGGCCCGGTTCGCACCCGTGAGCACCGCGGATCTCCAGGAGTCAGCCACGCAGATCGACCATTCGATCCAGGAGGGCAACTCCGTCGAGGACGCGGTCCCCTACCTCTTGGAGTCTTACCTACGCCTGCACGACAACACCGGTGATCGCGAGTACCTCGGGCAGGCCACCAGGGTCGACCAGGACAACTCCCACAAGTGTCACCGCAATGCTGCCTGGCTCCTGAACCTCGCAGAGGTCTGGTTGCGGCTTGCGGACGGCCGCCCCCAGGACAAATACAACCAGGTCTACCTCGACAGGGCCGAACAGGTCCTCGTCCTAGTGAAGGGCGCGAAACCGGACGAGGAGGTCCGGCAGGCGATCCTGGAGTGTGTGCTGTCCAAAGCCCGAAGTGCAGCTTCTCTGCTGCCTCGTCTCCACTTGGGGCTCCGGCATCTAAAGAACCACTTCAGCATCGGTGAACACTTCCACCGATTCGCTAGCACGGGACACCCCGCCGTTTCCTTCCCTGGTGAACTGGTGCACATACTCGAACAGCGCTTCGCATCCTCGACCGACCCCTTGGTCCGAAGACTGCTCTCCGACTGTCTACGCGCCTACACCGAGCTTCCCAAAGTCTCGGAGGAGGAGAGACGGGACCGGCTCCGCCGGGCCATCGGGCTCCAAGAGGGGGACAATAATGCCACCCCCTTGACCGACGAGCTCAGCAGGATGCGCTACGCGGACGACCTCTTGGAGCTGGCCTACGAAGGCCAGGGCCGGGACCCGGACCTATGGAAGGCCGGGATCAGACACCTGATCAATGAGGCAGCGCGTTACACGACTTCCAGTGTGCCGCTAATCCGACTGGGGCGAGACGCCGAACGGGGCGGCACCGTCACTCAAAAGGAGAAAAGCCAGTTGCTGAGCGGGCTCGGCAATATAAAGGACGCCGAGCAGTGGGTCCAGGCCGTGGCCGAACGCGACGCGAATTTCTTCTACCGGCAGGCGGCACAGCGGGCGGGCAGCAGCCCCGATCTAGTCCACCGCAACCTGGGCGGGCGCAGCAACGTCGTGACCGTCGAGGACTACCTGGGCTTCACCAGCTCCACCTTCGTGTTCAAACCGACCTCCCAGCTCTCCTTCAGTCGGGACGAGCAAGCGTCGGAAGCGGTGAACCTCATTCTGGCCAGGATGAGGGACGCTAACCGATTCGGTATCAGCGAGCACATCACCACCATCCCGCACGAAGAGACCCTGTACCGTCAGCCCAAGCACCTCCAACAACAGGACCACGAGATCGTCACTGTACGACGATTCGAACACGGCCGAGTTCTGGCTGACCTGTTGTCCCCTGACGATCCTGAATCCTCGTTGAAGCTGCTGAAGCGGACCGCGGTCTTCCTCGCCTACATCCACAGTTCCCAAGGCGGCCCCCAACGGGGTGTCGGGAAGGTGCGCAAGAAGGTACGCAACGAAGTCCACCTGTGGCTGCGCGGCATCCTCGCCAACCACCCGGTAGAGGAGGCCGACGCGACCTTCGATGTCTGGTGGACCCTCCTCAGCCGGCTCAACCTCCCAGCGGTCCCCCGCCGGGACGCGCACGCCTTCAACTGGCTGGTAACCGACGACAACCGGATCATCGCGGTCGACCTGGAAGCGGTAAACCACAGACCGCTTGGATACGAGCTCGCCCAGATGACAGACGACGTCCCCGCTCTGCCGGTGGATCGGTGGGACCTACGCCGTCAACTGGTCGAAGCGTACATGGACGCCCTGTCTTCCAGCACCGGCGAGGACCTCTCCAACCTCCTAGAGGAAGTCTGGGAATCCTACAGGGTGTCCCTACTGGCTCGAGCGGTCCGGGGGTTGAGTTCTGAGGATGGCGACCCCGGTATCCGTGAACACGCAGAGGCGTTGCTGGACGAGATGAGCGAACACCCAGAATGGGGCGGGATCTGCGCCTTCGCAACGAAGTTGCGCCGCATCTGGGCGGAACGGCGCGGCACCTACGACCACGTACCCCTACGGCAACTGAGAGAGGGACGCCGACGCCGGATCAGCCGCACACTCGCCTACCTCCTGCGCCACAACAGGGAACTACCCATGGACGAGTACGGCTGGGCCCGTCTGTCCGACGTGGTACAAATGCTGGCTGTCTCAGACAGACGTTTGAGGGTCTCTGTGGACGAATTGATCCGGGTATCCCTCGCTGTCGACGAGCTCCGTTTCGACGTGCGGAACGCAATGATCCGGGCCCGCTACGGACACTCGCGGCCCGTGCTCACCGACCACGAGCCCAGCAACCCGGACGGTGTCCTCTACCACTCCACCGCCATGTCCTCTCTCCGGGCTGTCCTCGAACGAGGTGAGGGTCTGCGTCCGATGTCCCGCCAGTGGGTCCACATGACGACGGACCGAGACACCGCTATTCGGGTGGGTCGCCGACATGGCCCTTCCGTGCTCTTGGCCCTGGAGGACGCGTCTGCCCATGGTCTGGTTTGCCGTTTCGCGGGCGGCACCACCTGGCTGATCGAACAGGTTCCCTCATCCTCGCTGAGAGTGGTTCCGCTCTATGAGCTGTTCTCCACGCCGTAAATTGGTCCGGTTTACGACATGCTGCTGGAGCCTGTCACCCTTTTGTGGACGCCCTCTGCCAGTCCTGGCGCGCTTCTAATCCGATAGCCGCAGGTTCGAATCCTGCCGGGCGTGCCACAAAGTCCCAGTTCAGGCTGGGTGTGCTGCTTCACTTTCGAAGAGCCGCAGCACTGATGAGACCAAGGTGGGACCAGCCACGCCGTCCGCTCCACCGCCCACTGGGTCACCTCCGGCGACACGATGCCGGCCGGCCCCAACATCACCTTCGGCGGCTTCCCAGGTTCACACGAGTGCCGGGAGGCAATCCCGGCACACACAAGACCCTCCATCCTCCCGACACGAGACAGGTCAGGTACGCGCGATCACTACGCCAGCAACCGACTGTCTGACCCATGAGGGCAATGATCCGCTAACAAGCGCATCCATGACGTACGCAGGAGGAGCGGCGCGCAGACCTCTCAGAATGTGTTGGAAGTAGGGCTCGCGGAAGTGTCCGCGGTCCAGCGGGAGGGTATCGAAGAGTGGCTCACTACCCACGTCCACGGTGTCCGAGGACACCCCTGAGAACTGCAACTGTCGTTCGAACGCCACCCGGTCTATCAGCACTCGCGCGGCAGCACGAGCCCCGCGCTGCGGTTGCTGGAGAAATTGCTTTAAGGCCGGTGAGAGGCTGCCGTCTGCGAGAAGGTATCCGTACAGAGCCCGGGATCTGTTGTCGTGGAACGGTAGTTGTTCTAACGGAGTGCATTGAACGAACGCCTGGGCCGCCGCGTGCCTAGGTTGAAGAGCGATCTCATCAGCTTCCAGCGCAGTGAGCACGGATACGCTGGCCTGTCGGCAACGTTCACAGGCCTGCGAGTGCTCCCGGCATCTCAGGTCGGCGCGCTGGTCAGGCAGACCGTAGTAGAGCGTGTAAACGGCAGGGACCCCAAAGTCCCTTGCGGTGTGCATAAGTAGGTCGATCTGCCTACCGTTCTTATTCCTGTACAGGAAGTCGATCTCTCGAGCCCCCGGGGTGCCGTGAAGCCGCTTGGCCTGTGACAGCATCCCGAAGCACACGCCATCCGGGTCCAGCCACCACCACAACCAGTCAGCACCCATGAAACCCTCCTGGCGACGGGAGGGCTTGACTGTCAGCACCCGGGGCGCGGCGCCGTTACAGAGCATCTCCGTGGCTGTCTCTTCGGACCAGTCCTGGAAAGCAGCGAGGGACTCGTCAACGTAGGTGTCAACCTTGAGTCGCCCCTGGCGCAGCGATGCAGTCAGGCTAATGTCCCCTACGTCACGGCCAGCATCAATTGGATCGCTCAATTGCAGCACTTCCTATACGAAGTCAGTCCATGTGAGTGGCCCAGGACACCCCTGGCCCTGCTCTAGTACTCCAGTTGTAGATCCGGTTTGCCCTGAACTGGGACCACTTGCCGGAGATGGCAGCGAGGCAAGCCCTTGATCTGAGGAAACGCCGGACACACGGACGGCCACCGCGTGATCATCAATGGTTGTGAAGACAAAGAAGAACCCGGCGGTGGCCGCTGACATCAGCGTAGCGGCCAGGCGCTGGCCACACCGGCTGAACGACCTCATCCACACGATCTCCGACCGCCTGGTCCGACCCGAAACCCAACACACCGCCCACGACCTCCTGGGCGGCCTGCTCGCCCCACTGGCACGCAAGAACTGCTGGACCCTGGCCAAGCACGCTGGCCACCCTAACCCCCACCACTTTCAGCACCTGCTCTCGCGCGCCCGCATCAACGAAGTGGGACTGGTCGAGGACCTGCGCACCTACGCCCGTACCCACCCGGGAGAACAGGACGCGGTCCTGATCCTGGACGAGACCGGTGACCTGAAGAAAGGCACCGAGACAGTCGGGGTCCAACGCCAGTACACCGGCACCGCCGGGCGCATCGAGAACGCCCAGGTCGCGGTCTACCTCGCCTACGCAACCCCGGCCGGGCACGCGTTGGTCGACCACCGCCTGTACCTCCCCCGCTCCTGGACCAACGACCCCCAACGCCTGCAAACGGCGGGCGTTCCCGAGCACGTCGCCTTCGCCACCAAACCCGCACTCGCTGAGCAGATGATCACCGCCGCCCTGGCCGCGCACACCCCCACGGCCTGGGTGGCCGCCGACGAGGTTTACGGCCGCAACCCGCACCTGCGCCGAACCCTGGAGGAACACCGGCTCGGATACGTCATGGCCGTGGCCCGCACCGAACGCCTGATGCTGCCCTGCGGCCCGGCCACCGTCGGCGAACTCGCGGTCCTGGCCCCCGGCACGGCGTGGCAGCGCCTGTCCGCCAGGCCCGGAGCCAAGGGCCAGCGCTTCTACGACTGGGCGCTCATCGATGCCGAACCCGCTCCGTCCGGGTGCCGGTGGGCGTTGATCCGACGCCATCGCACCACGGGTGAGCTGGCGTTCTACCGGTGCTACGCACCCGAAATGGTGCCGTTGAAGCGTCTGGTCGCCGTGGCCGGGCGCCGGTGGCGGGTGGAGGAGAGCTTCCAGCAGGGCAAGGGTCTGGCCGGGCTGGACGAGCACCAGGTGCGCACGTGGTGCTCCTGGCACCGGTGGAGCCTGTTCGCGATGCTCGCCTATGCGTTCCTCGCAGCCATGGCCGCCATCGAAGCCCGCCAGAGCCCCTCCATGGCCGAGCTGATCGCGTTGACGTGCAACGAGATCGCTCACCTGCTCAACGCCCTGTTCGCCACGGATCCCGACATCGAGCACGTGCTGGGTTGGTCGTTGTTCAGACGCTCCCACCAAGCGAACGCCCGTCAGTGTCACTACCGCAGACAGGCGTTCCAGGAACTATGACAAACCGGAACTACAACTGGAGTACTAGGCACGAGAGGAAGCCTGGGACCCATCCACAGGGACTGCACACAGACACTCCCGAATCCCAGCATCGAACCGCCGAGCCAAGAAAAAGGAGGCACCTACCTGAGGCCGACTTACCAATAGTTCTCGATGTATGGATACGGAGTGATTTGAAGCTTCCCGCTCCGAAACCTTGGGTTATATCTTTTTAATTGACGGATGAAAAGTATGAGAGGTATAAAAAATCAGGATGGTACCGTTTGAAGGGGAAATCTCCCCCGGGGATTACACCGACCAGGGGACCTTTGATCCGATGGTCGACCGGCCCCGGGCGCGAGGAAACCCCAGGCCAGGACGGGTGAACCCGCATCCCCACCTGAGATCAGCGGCCCCGTGGTGCTCCTGGTGTGCTCCCCTGAACCGGCTACCGCACCGGAACCAGACCACCTGCCCCAGCAGGAGCCACCGCACCTCGTAGCAGGGCGGCGGTGGCCTCGGCCGCTGCTTCAGAGCTCATCTCATTTGGTGAGTCTGCGGTAGCAGATCAGTGTGCAGGCGAGGCCGGCGAAGGCCAGGAAGTGGTCGGCCGGTAGCGGCGGTGCAGGCGGCGGCATCCGGCCAGCCACGCCATGGTGCGCTCGACCTGCCACCGGTGCCGGCCCAACCGCTGCGAGGGCTCCACACCCTTGCGTGCCAGACGGTGGACGATCCCGCGTGCACGGAGCCATCGGCGCAGGTGGTCGTAGTCATAGCCCTTGTCCCCGCGCAGCTTGGCCGATTCGCGCCGCCGGGGTCCGCGGCGGGACCGGATCGGAAGGCTCCCCGCCAACAGAGGTTGCAGGGCCTGGCTGTCGTGGGTGTTGGCCCCGGAGATCGCCAGGGACAGGGGCAGACCGGCCCGGTCGGTGATCAAGTGGATCTTGGCGCCCTTCTTGCCCCGGTCGACAGGATTGGGACCTGTCAGCTCCCCCCTTTGAGGGCACGCATGTTGACCGAGTCGACCGCACACCGCGAACAGTCCACCTCGCCGCGGGCGCCGAGTTCGTCCAGGACCAGACGGTGCAGTCTGGCCCAGACCCGTGCCCGGCTCCACTCGGTGAAGCGGCGGTGCGCGGTGGGCCCGGACGGGCCGAACACCGGCGGGAGCTTGGCCCAAGTGCAACCGCTGGTCGCGACGAAGATGATCGCGGCCAGCACCTCGCGATCACCGTATCCGCGCCGCCCACCGCCCTGGGGGCGGTTGGGCGGTTCGGGCACCACTCGCTGGAACAGTTCCCACAGCTCATCCGGCACAAGGCGTTCAACCATCTACACGCGGTCAGGCTATCGAGAATCCAAATGAGATGAGCTCTCGGTGCACAGCACCCTGGCTTACGATGTACCCGCTGACTTCGATTTCAGCCACACCATGGTCAACGGAGCCGCGCTCAAGTCTCGTGAGCGCGTGGGCCCGCCCCAGTCGATTGTGAGCACGAGTACCGATGCGCCTCCACTCCGTCTGCACTTTCTCTCACCTGTTCAGGACGGAGCGGAGCACCAGGTAAGTGCTCCGCCCCGGTCCCACGTACCCCCCAAGGAGCCCACGATGTACCCCCACCCCCAGTCCACTCCCCCAGGGCTCTCAATAGGGCGCAAGATCTTCCTCGGTGTCGGCGGAACCACCATCGTCGTGCTCCTCGGAGCCATCGCAGTCGTGATCGCCACCCCCTCGGGAGACGATCCCGGCTCCGGTTCCGAGCAGACGGCGTCCTCTACCGTTCAGGACCAGTCGCCCTCGCCGTCTTCGCAGACCAGGGATCCCCAGTCCCAGCCGCAGCCGACTCAGAACGAAGAGGAGCCGGAGGACACCCTCGGGATCGGTGATTCCTTCGAGGTCGATGGATTCTCAGTGACCGTGGACGAGGTGAGGGTCTCCACAGACCCCGTCCAGGACACCCTCTTCGATGAGAGCCACGCCCCCGGGGGGAAGTGGGTGATCGTGAAGTACACCGTCACCAACGTCAGTGACGACCCGGAGGGCTGGTACCAAACGGTCCGGGTCCGAACCGACGAGGGGCGTTCTTATTCCGAGGAGTATGACGTCGGAACTGCTTTGTCCTTCGAGGAAAGCAGCGAAGTTGTTTTGGACATAAACCCAGATGACTCGGCTGTTCAGCACGCCGCGGTCGACATCCCCGAAGGCGCCCAGCCCGACCAGGCAGAGTTCCCCGACCTCATGGGAAATTCCACTGTGGTCAGCCTGGATTACTGAATATTTCATCTGCTGGACACGGTCTCATGTTCCCCCCGGAATGATGGCTCCTCCCCCGGGGCCGACGCCGCCCTGAGATACTTCAATCAAGGACGCCTTGAGACGCTGGAAGATTAATCCCGAGAACCATGCAATGGAACTTTCCACACCTCATTTCATGACTTCAACTTCAATTTTCATTATTGCGACGATGGGGCGGTCTCGGTGAGTTTCACGCCAACCGCCCATGCGCGAAATATGTGAGAACAAGCGCGGCTTTGGTGATGTCACCGAATTTCCTGGGCTGGCGGGGAGGTGCTGCAGCAGTCGCCGCTGCTGGGTGAGCAGGGCGAACCCGCGCTCGCCCAGGCAGCGCACACCGCGCTGGCGTCTGTTGGAGGTGCGGTTGTCGACAGCCAGGGGCGGCCTTCCTCGCACTGGACGACGAGACCCAGACCGCCGCGTACGCGGAACGTTCCCTGCAGATGAACACCGACTACGTACGCGGCCGCACGTTCAACCTTCTGATGCTCGCCACCGCCCACGCCCCCGACGAACCAGAGGAGGCTGTTCGGGTCGGTGGCCAGGCCCTGGATCTGGTGGAGGGGTTGCAGTCCCGTCGAGCCCTGTCCTACCTACGCCGCCTGGACCATCGACTCCGCGCCCACGAAGCTCGCCCGCAGTCGAGGAGTTCACCGTGCGCGCGAGGGAAGCCGTCACACCAGGGTGAGCGCCCGATACACCGCCACCACCGTGGAGGCACCGACGATCTCCCCGTGGTCGATCATCTTCACTGCTTCTTCCAGAGGCCACCAGCGGATCTCCTGAGCCTCGTTGACG
Source organism: Nocardiopsis terrae (assembly GCF_014651695.1). Classification (GTDB taxonomy): domain Bacteria; phylum Actinomycetota; class Actinomycetes; order Streptosporangiales; family Streptosporangiaceae; genus Nocardiopsis; species Nocardiopsis terrae. The sequence continues at coordinate 20,429 of NZ_BMXJ01000006.1, read as the reverse complement.
TCCGGAGGGGTGTCGGTCAGGTCAGCTCCGCGTGCCAGGTAGATGATCTGGGGCTGGTCCACCGAGCCGATCGCGGGCTGGAAGGTCACCATGTGCTCCATGGAGCGGGGGCGCCACCCGGTCTCCTCCTCGACCTCACGGGCGGCCGCGGCCTCGACGTCCTCCGCGCCGTCCACGTAGCCGCCCGGCAGTTCCCACACCCACCGGTCGATGATGAACCGGTGCCGCCGCATCAGGAGTACTTCGCGCTGGTCGTTGACCGCCAACGTCATCGCGGCCGGGGGCACGGCCACGACGTACTGCGTGAAGGACACCCCGTCCGGGAGGGTGACGTCGACCGTCGACAGACGGATGTGCCGGTTCTCGTCCACCAGCTTCTCGCCGTGGACCGTCCATTGCGTACTCACACGGGCACCCTAGGAGGCCACCAGGAACCAGCGTCGGCGGCACCGCCAGATACGGCTGCCTGGCGGGCTCTCTGCGCCCTTCCCAGGGTTGAGCGCAGGCGTTCGAGCATGGCGCACAGCCAGGGTTCTCGGCCACGGGGTGGGATCTACGTGCTCGGCCACCTGTATGGCTCTGCTCGAGCAGACGGCCCACGGCCGAGACGCTGTCTGCCCCCTGCACAGCGAACGGGAAGAACGTCCACGGCTCCGGTGGTTGACGGGAGGCGATCCCGGTAGGGGACACCGGGTGGAACGCGCGAAGGACTAAGCAGAGAGCCGCGATCAGCACAGGCCTCGGAAGCCCACCCGGTGCCGAGGTCCTCACCCCCGCCTGACGGAGACCGGAAGCGTGCGGGCACCCATGAGGCCCTCCCGGTGGTAGCTGATTCCCTCAGGCCGATCCACGGAGATGTCCGGGAAGCGCTCGTGCAGGACCTCCAGCGCCACTCGGCCTTCCAGCCGGGCCAGCGGAGCACCCAGGCAGTAGTGGATCCCGTGTCCGAAAGCGGCCTGAACGCGCGCGTCGCGCCGGGGATCGAAGCGTTCGGGGTCTGGGAACACCCGCTCATCGTGGTTGGCGGAGACGAGCGAGAGCATCACCATCCGGTCAGCCGGTATGGCCACACCAGCCACCTCCGTGTCCGCGGTGGTCACCCGGCTCGCGACCGCGATGGGCGGGCGCAGCCGCATGACCTCCTCGATGACCGACGGGATCAGATCGGGCGACCGCCGCGCCTTCGCAGCCGAGTCCGGATTCTCTTCCAGGCACAGTAAGGTGTTGCCGAGCAGCATCGCTGTGGACACGTGCCCCGCCATCAGCAGCAGGGCACCGAACTCGACGATCTGGCGGTCGGTGAGCCGCTCCCCCTCGACCTCCGCGCGCACGAGGCGGGCGATGAGGTCGTCTCCCCCGTTGGCCCGCCGGTCGCGGGCGTGCTCCAGCAGGTAGGCGTGCATCTCACGCATCGGTTTCCGAGCCAGTTCCTCGTACTCCTGGCCGCCGTCCCCGAACTGCATCTCCACGGGATCCTCCACGTCGAGCGACATCATGCGATCCGACCAGCCGCGGAAGAGGTCCCTGTCCGAGGCGGGAACTCCGAGAAGCTCGGCGATCACGGTGACGGGTAGGGGGTAGGCGAACGACTCGACGAGATCGAACTGGTCGGTGTCCAACTCGTCGAGCAGTCGGTGCGCGATCTCCCGAACCCGGGGTTCGAGCCCGGCGACCGTCTTCGGGGTGAACGCTTGGCTCACGAGGCGGCGCAGCTTGCGGTGCAGGGGCGGGTCGATAACCGAGAGGATCTCCTCGCTGAGGGCTGTGGAGTCCGGTCGGAGCCGGGACAGGTCGGACGAGAACAGGCCGGGGTCACCCGTGACGTCCAGGACGTCGCCGTGACGGTAGATGTTGAACACCCCGAACTCGTCCTCGTGCACCGGCTCGTGATCGCGCATCCAGCGCAGCCAGTCGAACAGGGCGTGCCCTCCGTCGGCGAGGTCCGGGCGGGAGGGCCGGTTCGGCTGCGTCAAAGTGTCCTCCTGTAACCGGGGCGCGGCTGGGCGCCCGTGCTGCATGGATCACGCGCGAGCCGCGGTCGGGGACAGCGCGTACGGATCGAGGGCGTTCACCAGATCGTGTTCGATCGGGAGCCGTGTTCCCAGGCCGAGCATGGTGGCCGCCTCCAGGAACACCTCCGCCACCAGGTGGTCTTCGAGGGCTACGCCCGTCGAGTCGAAGACGGTGAGGCCCCGTCGCGGTTGGACGGCACGGCCCGGAGAAGCGCACAGGTCGGCGAGGGTGGGGCCGAGCCGGTCGGCCGAGAGGCGCTGGCTCTCCCCCTCACGCAGGGCCTGGTCCGGGTGGTCGGTGGTCACGAACGCCCGGCGCACCAGTGACTCGGGGAGTTCCGTCTTACCAACCACGTCCGCTCCGACCGCGTTGACGTGCAGGTCTGGGCGGCATGCCGTATCAGGGAGGACAGGATCGGCGTGAGCCTTCACCGACGTGGCCGTGCAGACGACGTCGGCCTTCGCCATGATGAGCTCCGGTTCGGCCACACGTACCTCCCGGCCCAGGAAGGCCACACGTGCGGCGAAACTCGCCGCGTGCGCGGGGTCGACGTCCCATACCAGTACTCGTTCGACCGGAAGAACCCGAGTGAGCGCGTGCACCTGTGTGACCGCCTGGCACCCAGCGCCGACGATACCGATCGTGCGGGCGTCGGCGGGAGCCAGCAGGCGGCTCGCGATTGCCGAGGCCGCCCCGGTGCGGATCGACGTCGGGAGCGCCCCGTCCATCAGTGAGGTCAGGCGTCCCGTGGCGTCGTCGAAACGCGCGACGGTTCCGAGAATGGTCGGCAGGCCGTACCGCTCCGAGTTCAGCGGGCTGTAGGAGACGGTCTTGATCGTGACCGTGTCCCCGGCCTCCCGGTGCGGCATCCATTCGAGGACACCCGGTGCCGGCTCGGCCCGCTCGAAACCGCCGCGCGGCGGCGATGACCGCCGTTCTCCACGGCCGATGGCGGCGAAGCCGTCGTCCAACCGCGCGATGACCTGGTCCATAAGACCATCGCGCCCAACGGCCTCCATGATTGTGGCCATGTCCGCCGGACTGATGAGCCAGGTGTGCATCGCTCTCCCATCGGTCGCCGAGTTCGCTCCGGCGCGTGTGCTCGTGGAGCATGCGCCCCTGCCCTGACACGCCGCTGACCCGGCTCTGACGATTCCGGGTCAGTGCGGGGTCAGCACACGGTCAGGCTCCTGGTCCACCGTGTGTGCTGGCCGTCCAGGTCCCTGGAGGCGGCCATCGCGAGCACATCGGGAGAGGACAGACATGCTGGACGACTGTGTTCCCTGGCCCGAAGACGTGGCGGACGGTTACCGGGCCCGGGGGATCTGGCGCGGAGAGACTCTGGGGGACCTCCTGCGCCGCTGGGCCGCCGAGTACCGTGACCGAACAGCGCTTATCGACGCCGCTGGTGACCGCCTGAGCTATTCCGCCTTGGACGGCTGGTCCGACCGGCTCGCGGCCGGGTTCCAGGCGAAGGGGATCGCGCCCGGCGACCGGGTGCTGGTGCAACTGCCGAACCGCCCGGAGTTCGTCGCGGTGTGCTTCGCCCTCTTCCGTCTCGGAGCCGTGCCCGTCTTCGCCCTCCCGTCGTTCCGGTCGAACGAGATCGGGCACCTGGCCCGGTTGTCCGGAGCGCAGACCTACGTGATCCCCGACGAGTTCAACGGATTCGATCACCGTGTCCTGGCCCGAGACGCCCTGAAGGAGTGTCCCGAGCTCGAACGGATCGTCGTCGCGGGCGACCCGGGAGAATTCACGGCCCTCGCCGACGTGGAGGCGGAACCCGCAGACCTTCCGGGCCCGCAGGCCTCGGACATCGCCTTCTTCCTGCTCTCCGGAGGGACGACCGCGCTGCCCAAGCTCATTCCGAGAACGCACGAGGGTTACGCCCACCAGCTCGAAGTGACCTCCGAGGTCTGCGCGACCACGGGTGACTCCGTGTACCTGGCCGTGCTCCCCATCGAGTTCAACTTCCCTTGGGGCTGTCCCGGCGTCCTCGGCACCCTGAGCCGGGGCGGAACCGCCGTGTTCGCCGAGACCGCACACCCCGAGACGTGTTTCGCGCTGGTGGAGCGCCACCGGGTGACGATCACGTCGATCGTTCCCACCATCGTCCACCTGTGGCTCTCGGCGGTCTCGGACACCCGGCACGACCTGTCCAGTCTGAAGCTGGTCCAGGTCAGCAGCGCCAAGCTGCACCCCGAGTTGGCGAGCCGGATCGAACCCGCCTTCGGAGCGCAGCTCCAGCAGGTGTACGGCATGTCGGAGGGCATGCTGACGTTCACCAGACTCGACGATCCGCCCGAGACCGTCCTGGAGACGCAGGGGCGGCCGCTCTCCCCCGCCGACGAGATCCGCGTGGTCGATTCCGCGGGCCGCGAAGTTCCTCAGGGAGAGGTGGGTGAACTCCTCGCCCGCGGACCGTACACGCTGCGCGGCTACTACCGGGCTCGGGAACACAACAGGATCGCGTTCACCGCGGACGGCTTCTACCGCAGTGGCGACCTGGTCCGCCTGACCGAAAGAGGGGACGTCGTCGTGGAGGGGCGCATCAAGGACATCATCTCGCGCGGCGGCAACAAGATCTCAGCCCCCGAGGTCGAGGAGCACCTGACCGCCCATCCTGGCGTGGAGCAGGCAGCGGTCGTTCCGGCTCCCGACGAGATCCTCGGCGAGCGCGTCCACGCCTACGTCGTTCCGGCTTCCGGAAGTCCGGCGCCCCGTCTTCCCGAACTACGACGGCTGCTGCGGTCACGCGGACTTGCCGACCACAAGCTCCCAGACCAGGTCGAGGCGGTCGATTCCCTACCGATGACGGGGCTGAACAAGGTCGACAAAAAAGTACTCATCGCCCGTGTGTCCGACCAGCGGACCGGCTGAACTGGCTGACCGCCCCTCCGACCGACGCGGTCGCAGCCGTGTCCGGCGCAGGGGTCCGGGAGCCGATCGGCTCAGTGCGGCGCGGCACCATCCCGCTGGGCGAGCTTCTCCACACCCGCGATGAGGCAATCGAGGGCGTGGGAGAAGTCGCGTTCCCGCATGGCCGCGACATCGACGTCACGTTCGGCGTCGGGTACCTCTCCCCCCTCGCGCTCAGCCAGATCCCGGGAAACCCGAGCGAAGAGTTCGTCAGGCGTCATTCCCGCGTTTCTGCTCTGCTCGATCCAGCGGACGTCCATCGCGGCCGCTCCGTAGGCGTACTGAAGCACGGTGGCCAGAGCGCCGCGGTGCTGCGAGGACGGTAGGTCGGAGCGGGACAGTACCTGCTGCGCGGTCCGGACGATCATCCGGCTGTGCGGACCGATGTTGAGGTAACGCTGACTCAAGTGCAGCGCCCACGGGTGACGGACCCACACGTCCCTCCACTCGCGGGCGAATGTTCGCAGGTCCGCACGCCAGTCGCCCCCTCCTCGGCACCGGGCACGTGCACGGTGCCGAGGACCTCGTCGAGGGCGAGTTCGAGGAGGTCGTCCTTGTTGTCGACGTACCAGTACAGAGACATCGCGGTGACGCTGAGCCGGCCCGCGAGTTGGCGCATCGAGAACTTGTCGAGCCCCGCCTCGTCCAGCAGGGTCACCGCCGTCGAGACGAGTCGGGCCCTGCTCAGAGACGGCCGAGGGGGCGGAGACGTCACCGATCGGGCGTTGTGGTCGGTTAACCACACGCTCGACGTGGCCGCTCTGTCGGGGCCCATCTCCACCTCCGCACCGTTCTGGTGCCCGTTGCGTGCATCAATCGTCCGTGTGGTCCCGAAGCGCCGAGGCGGCTTCGAGACCACACCCAGGTCACTGGGACGTGACCGCGGTATCCGCCGTCGTCTTACCGCGTGCGTTGTACAGGAACGCGGCCGCCAGGACACCACCGGCGAAGACGGCGATGGCACCGGCGAACTGGCTCACATGTATACCGGACGCGAAGGCGTCGGCGACCTGTCCCACCGCGGTCGGGGAGTCGGCAGCCGCCAGCGCTTCGGGAAGCGACTCGGGGTCCTCAGCACCGATAGACGCGGGAAGAGCCCCGGTGAAGCGAGACATGAGCACCGCACCCAGGATAGCGACCCCCAGCCCGTAGCCGAACTCGGTGAGGGCGCCCTGAATGCTCGCGCCGACCCCGGCCTGCTCCCGTGGGATCGCCGACATGATGGCGTTGGCCATCGCCGGCATCGCCAGCGCGATTCCCATACCGATGAGCACGAGTCCGCCGACCATGCCGCCGTAACCGTCTCGGCCGAAGTAGCCGATGGAGAACAGGCCTACCGAGAGCAAGGTCATGCCGGACAGGACGGTCAGCGGTGTACCGATCTTGGCCATGACCCGGGCACCGAATCCGCTGAGGTTGAGCGCGACCACGGTCAGGGCCAGGGGAGCGATGCGCAGACCGGCTTCGAGCGGGCTGTACTCGAAGACGAACTGCAGATGCTGGGTGAGCAGGTAGAGGGAACCGCCCATACCGAACGCGATGAGGAGGCCGCCCGAGACCGCGCCGATGAACTTGCGGTTGCGGAAGAAGGCCATGTCGATCATCGGGTGCGGGATGTGTCGCTCCCACAGCACGAAGGCCAGCAGGACGAGGCTTCCCAGGGAGGCGGCCCCGATCACGGACACGGAGGTCCACCCGTATTCCGGGCCGGAGATGATCGCGTAGACGATGGAGAACATCGCGATGATCGACAGTACGGCCCCGACGGGGTCGGCCTTGCCCACGTCGGGGTTCCGGGATTCGGGGACCAGCTTGGCGACGGCGAGGAGACCGATGATCGCGACGGGAACGTTGATCAGGAAGATCGATCCCCACCAGAAGACCGAGATCAGCCCGCCGCCGATGAGCGGCCCCGCAGCGAAGCCGAAGGCACCCACGGCGGCCCAGATCCCGATGGCTTTGGGCCGCTCCTCGTCATCGAACACCTGGACGATAACGGCGAGCGTGGTCGTCATCAGCAGGGCCCCGCCCACGCCCATCGCGGCGCGCGCCGCGATCAACTGCCCCGAGGAGATCGAGAACGCGGCGACAAACGACGCTAGGCCGAACAGCGCCAGTCCCAGCATGAGCGCGCGTTTGCGCCCGTAGCGGTCGGCCATGCTGCCCGCCGTCAGCAGGAGCCCGGACTGGACGAGCGCGTAGGCGTTGATCATCCATTGGATCTCCGCGGCACTCACGTCGAGTTCCTCGTTGAGGGTCGGGATCGCGACGTTGAGGACGGTGTTGTCGAGAAGGACCACCAACTGGGCGAGGGCCATCACTCCAAGGATCACCCAACGCCGGGGGTCGCGTGCCGTCACCGTGGCGGTTTGGGGGTTGGAGGCTTGGTTCACGAATTCCCTCCTATGCAGTGTATAAGGATCAACATACACCGTACAAGAAAGGCTTGCCGAAGGAACGGCGAAGGCACAGGACCAGACGTCGGCCGGGCCTCGTGGTCAGTCTCCGACGACCGTGCTCAGGACACGCGCGAGCGCGGCGACGTTCTCATCGACCAGCATGGTGACGTGGTTACCCGGAACGACCCGGATGGCCAGATCGGAGCAGTGCGCTTCCCAACCGAGACCCAGGCGAGCGTGGTATCGGTCCGACTCGTCGTACTCGGTCCCGGCCCCGAAGTCGGTGTCCCTGGCACGGAGCACGGTGACCGGACCGTCGTAGAGCGGGGGCCGATAGCGCTGTACGGCTTCCACCGTCTCCCGCATGAGCGCGACGGGGTCGCCGCCACCCGCTCCCCTGAGCCACTCGGCGATCTGCGCCAGCTCGTCCAGGTACTCCGGGACGTTCTCGGAGCCGGAGTCGCCGTCCGCCGCTTCCGTCTGCTCGTCACCGTCGGCCAGCAGCCTCAAGCGCCGCACGAACGACCCTTCGGCCTCGGCGTCCGTCAGGTCCCCGTCGGGGGCACCAGCGTCGACCATGACGACACGGGGTGCGACCCCGCCGTCCCGTGCGATGCGCCGCGCCATCTCGTAGGCGACGACCCCGCCACCGGAGAAACCCCCGAGTACGACCCGCCGGCCCTCTCGGAGCACGGGGTGGAGCGCCTCCAGGTAGCGGTCGGCGAGTTCCTCGGTCGACAGGTACTCCGGTCTCGGATCGTCCACCCTGGGGTCGCGGATCCCCACAATCGTCTCAGGGCCGTCATAGCACTGGGCGAGTTGTGCGTAGCAGGCGACCTGGCCGCCCGGTGGGTGTACCAGGAAGACCGTGGCCGCATCCGCGCGGCCGGAGCGCAGGGGCACGAGGACCGACCCGACGTCCGGGTCCGGACCGGACGGCCCGGCCAGGAACGCCGCTAGCTGACCCGCCCTCGGGTTGGCCAGCAGGTCATCCAATCGCGGAGTCCGGCCGGTGCGGTCGGACAGTTCACGCAGGAATCTCATCGCGCTGAGAGAGTGGCCGCCCATGGCGAAGAAGTGCGCGTCGGGCGTGACATCGTCGACGTCGAAGAACGTCATCCACAGCCCGCGCACGACCTCCACCGCGGCGTCGGCCCCGGGCCCGTCGGGCCAGTCGGCGGACGCGGCCCCCGATCCCAGGGTCCCTGCGGGCACCCGGTCGACGCACACGTGGGGCAGCCACTCCTCGGGAACGCCGTCGAGCACGTCCCCGACGACCGCGCCCTCGTCCTGAGCGGGCAATCCACACAGAAGCCGTTCCAGCACATCGGCCAGGCGGACGGCTTCCGTGTCGGCCAGGCGCGCCCGGTCGTGGACCAGTGTGAGAACCAGGTTGCCGTCCGCGTCACGGTGGGCCAGGAGCGCTACCGGAAAAGCCGTCTCCGAACCTCGCGCCTCAGGCAGCCCCACGGTGACACCCGCCGCTCGCAGCTCCTGGTCGAGTCCGCGGCTCGTACGGGGATAGTTCTCGACGACCACGATGCTCTCGACGAGCGGTTCCCCGGTCGGCCGCCCGCTCCACTCGTGGATCTGGCCGGTGGACGTCCACTCGTAGGAAGTCATGTCGAACGCGGCCTCCCGGGCACGGGTCAGCAGCTCCCGGACGGGCGTGTCCGGGTCCACGTCCAGCCCCAGGGGAAGCGAGTTCATGAGCAGCCCTGGGATGTGTTCGGCTCCCTCGAGCGGGATGCCGCGACCGGAGACGGTCACCCCGAAGGAGACCCGGACGGAGCCCGGTTCGGATGCGCACCTGCGCAGGAGCAGCGCCCACGCGGTATGCAGCGCTCCGCTCTCCGTCGCCGCGCTGGCGGCCGCCCACGAACGCAACCGTTCGGCGTCGGCAGCATCGACCCGGCGTTCAACGCGGCCGTAACCGGACTCTCCGGTCATATCTCCCGGCAGGCCGGGGGCAGTGGCCAGCGGTCCGGCGGGGATCGCCCGGCGCCAGAAGTCACGGGCCGGGGCGGTATCGCACCGCTCGATCCAGCGGGCGTAGTCGCGCGCGTCGGGAACGGCGGGCCCGTCCAACCGGCCCTGGCGCGCGTAGGCGCGATAGAACTCCTGAATGAGCAGGGAGACGCTCCACCCGTCGAGCACGGCGTGATGGAAAGTCAGGAGCACACGGTGCTGGTCGTCACCCTCATCAACAACAGTGACCCGGATCAGTCCGGGTTCGGCCAGGTCGAAGCCGAGTCGCCTGTCTTCGACCAGCAGGTCCTCCCGCTCGGCCGCCCCCAGTGCTGTGCGCCGCACTCGGACGTCCACGTCGTCGGCGACGACCACGACGGGGTCGCTGGACCAGTCGAAGGCCATCCGGAGCGCGGCGTTCCGGTCGACGACGACCTGCCACGCGCGCGCGAAGCGCTCGAAGTCCAGGGGGCCGTTCCAAGCCCAGTGGAGCTGCTCGACGTAGCGTCCCGAGTGCTGGTGGGCGAGCGCGTCGAGGAGCAGGCCGCGCTGTTGAGGCGTCACGGGAACGATCTCACGCCCGGGGGCCGACGGGGGACGGGCTTTGGCCGGCCCGTCCGAGGGGTCGGCCGCGAGTTCACCGAGGATCTCCCGGGTCCTGTCGACGAGGGCGTGGACAGCGTTCTCGTCGACGCCGTCGGCGAGGCTGGGCACCCACGTCAGTCCCGCCCTGAGGCGGCCCTCATGCACGATCGCGTAAGCCTCCACCGCGTAGACGCGCTCACAGCGCGCGGAGTGCTCCCGTGGGATCGGCCGGTCCGACATCCGGAACACACCGGTCGAGCCGAGCTGGTCCGCCTGCCCGTAGTAGTTGAAGCACACCAAGGCGGGAGCCACGCTCCGAAGCGCGTCCCGGACCGAAGCGTCCGTGGAGAAGTCACGGCACGCGCCGAACCCCACCCCGCCGTCGGGGACGCTGCGCAGCGCAGGTCCGACCTGGGACAGGTAGACCTCGGGCGCGACCGACCGGTCGCCCGTGAGCACGACGGGGTGGATCGAGGTGAACCATCCGACCGTACGGAACAGGTCGTCGTACCCGTGTCGGCCGTGCGTCTCCACGTCGAAGGTGACGGTTCGCGCGCCACGCCACCTGGAGAGCGCGTGGGAGAAGGCCCCCGTCATCACCTCGTGGATGGTCAGTCCCAGCCTCCGGGGGAGTTCACCGGTCAGTCGGGCGGTGGCTTCCGGGGAGAGGCGGAACTCGACCCTGCGCACGTCACTCTCGTCCGGAGCCGGGGTCGTGAGCAGGAGCGTCTCAGCGGCCGACCGTTCAGCCGCGATCGCGCGCCAGTACTCGGCCCCGCCTTCACGTGCCGCGATACCGGGCATTTCCGCGATCCACTCGTCGAACCGCCGGGCCTCCGGAGGGAGCGCGGGGAGCGCGCCTTCCGCCAGCGACCCCAGGGCCGACTCCAGGTCCTCGACCAGGATCCTCCATGAGACCCCGTCGACGCACAGGTGGTGGATGGCGATGAGGAGTTGTTCGCGGCCGTCGTGGGATCGCACCAGCAGAGCCCGGACGTGGGTTCCGGCGAACGGGTCCAGGCTGGCTTCGGCCTCCTCCAGCGCCCGGTCGAGTTCTCGCTCATCGCGGACCTCCCGCTCCCACAGGACTTCACGGGGCGGCTCGGCGGCGAAGGGGCGGCCCGGAACCATGCGGAAGCCGTCCGGCCCGGCGGGCTCGAAGCGCGCCGAGAGCGCGGGATGCGCGGCCACGACGGCCTGGAGTGCCAGACGCAGGTGTCCGGTGTCGACCGGGCCCGCAAGATCGAGTAGGACGGACTGGTTCCATTGGTGACGGTCGGTGCGCACATGCCGGAAGAACCATGATTGGACCGGCGCGAGCTCCGTGCCGGGCTCCCGCCTCGGCGCCTCACCGGGAGACGGGGCGGCCACGGCGCCCTCGGACGGACTCGGCCCGGCGTCGAGAAAGGCCGCGAGGTCGGACCGCACCGGATGGCGGGCGATGTCCCGGGCGCCGATGCCGTATCCGGCACGGCGGAGCCGGGAGACGAGCTGCATGGCCAGAATCGAGTCCCCGCCGACCTCGTAGAACTGGTCCTCGTCGCTGCCCTCCCCCAGGAGTTCGTCCCAGATCTCGCGCAGTACCGGTAGGGCCGGCGCACCAGTGGCCTCCTCGCGGCGGCGACCGTCCGGGAGGGGCTGTCGAGACGGTTCCCGGGGCGCCTCCTCGGCTGTCCGTGTCGCCTCCTCGGGCGGATCCCGTTCGACGGACCGCGCGATCTCCTCCAGCGCCCGACGGTCGGTCTTGCCGTTGGCGAGCAGGGGGATGGAGGGCACCAGCACGAAGCGTGAGGGCACCATGTGCGCGGGGAGCGCCAGTCCGGCGGCCTCACGGAGGGCACGCGTGTCGGCCGGGTGATCGGTGACCACGTGCGCGACGATCCGCGACCCTCCATGGTCGTGCGGAACCGTGTGGACGGCCGCGTCGAGCACGCCGTCAATCCCGACCAGAGCCGCGCGCACCTCGCCGAGTTCAACACGGTTGCCGTTGATCTTGACCTGGTCGTCCAGGCGGCCCAGGTGGGCTAGTGCGCCGTTGGGCAGCAAACGCACCAGGTCACCGGTCGCGTAGCAGCGTTCGGGCCCCCGGCCCAGACCGAGCGTCACGTATCGGTCAGCGGTCCGTTCAGGATCGCCGACGTAGCCGTCGGAGACGGTGCCTCCACTGATCCAGAGTTCACCGGGAGCCCCGGGCGGCAGTGGCCGACGCCGTTCGTCGAGGACGTGGCAGCGGACATTGTCGAACGGTGCTCCGATCGGGACGTCGGCGCGGCGGGTCCAGAAGGACGTGTCGCCCCGGTCCCAAGAGAAGACGGTCGAGTAGGAGGTCTCGGTAGGGCCGTAGGCGTTGTGCAACCGCGCGGGGTGCACCGCCTCGAACGCGGCACGCAGGTCGTTGGGAAGCGTCTCGCCCGTGCTGACCACGGCGCGTAGGGAGGTGTTTCCGGCCAACCCGCCGCTCTCCACCAGCAGCCGCAGCTGCGCGGGAACGAGGTGGGTGAGGGTCACACCGTGCCGTTGGAGGGTCTCGGCGAGCAGGTCGGTATCACGCTCGGCGTCGGGCGGCGCCACCACGAGGCATGCGCCGGAGAGGAGAGCGACGAGCATCTCGTGCGCGCTGACGTCGAAGGTCAACGGTGCCTTGAGGAGGACGGTGTCGTCAGGGCCGACCCCGAAGTGCCGGATCGCCGCGAGGATGTCCGTCACGAGCGCTCGGTGGCTCAGCCGTACGCCCTTGGGCACACCCGTCGACCCGGACGTGTAGAGGACGTGCAGGGCGGCGTCGGGCGAGGGGACCCCGCCGGGGTCCGCCTCGCCCCAACCCAGGTCGTCGAGGTGTAGGGGGCGCGGACCGTCAGGGCACACCGCCGCCGTCGCGTCCGTGACCAGCACGAACCGCATACCGCTGCTCGCCACGATGTGGGCACCGCGGTCCTTCGGATGGTCGGGGTCCAGCGGCACATAGGCCGCACCCCCGCGAACGATCCCCAGCAGCGCGGCGACGGTGTCCTCACTCCGGGGCAGCAGCACCCCGACCCGATCGCCGGGCTCGACACCGGCGGCAGCGAGCCCGGAAGCGATGGCGTCAACGCGGGCGTCCAGTTCTCCGTAGGTCAGTGATCGGTCGCCGAACTCGACCGCCGTGGCGTCGGGCCGCGCCGAGACGCGCTCACGCAGCAGCGCGTCGACGTCGGTGTCCGGTACGGTGCGGTCGGTCTCGCTCAGTCGGTCCAGGACGGCTCGCGCCCCGGGGCCGATCCCGTCGAGGTCTCGGACGGCGCGATCTGGGGTGTCGACGATCTGCTCGACGAGTGTGACGAGATGCTCCGCGATCGCTTCCGCCGTCGGTTCGGTGATCAGGGCCGCGTCATACTTCAGGCGTCCGCGCACGCCGGTGTGGCTCTCGTAGAGCTCCAGGGTCAGGGTTCCGAGCCCGGGGGCATGGATGTCCTGTCTCCAGTGGACGCGCAGACCGCGGACGGTCACTCCCTGGTCAGCCGCCGCGGAGGTGTCGGCCCAGTTCTGCAGCACGAAGGCACAGTTGAAGGGCTCCTCACCCGCCGCACCGGCAGCGCGCGTGAGTTCGCGGACGCGTGGGAACGGCAGGCTCGAGTGGTCCACCACGCGCGCCAGTTCCCTCTGCACACGGGTCACGTACTCACCCGCGGTCCCCTCCGTCTCCGGGGACCGGACCAGGAGCGTGCGGACGAAGTAGCCGACGGTGGCCTCGAACCGGGGATCCCCGCGCATGCCGAAGGGCACGCCGGCGGCCGGGACGTCCTGGCGCGCGTAGGTCGACAGCGCGCGCAGGTACGCGCCCAGCAGGATCGCCGCCGTGCCCACCCGACGGGTCCGGGACAGCTCGCGCATGCGCTCCCGTGTCCCTGGACCGATCTCGACCTCCACGTTCGCCCATCGGGTCGGTGACCCTCCGGGGGTGTCCAGGGGGAGGTCGACTGCGACGTCGGCGTCGGACAGGCGGTCGCGCCAGAACTCCCGCAGGCGGACGTCGTCGCCTGCGGCCTCGGCTTCCGCCTCGCGCGCCGTGACGTAGTCGGCGAAGTCGGCCGGCGGCGGCCCGGGGACCTCCCCGTGCTCGTAGGCGGCGATCACGTCCCTCAGGAGGATCGCGACGGACTCTCCGTCGATGACGACGTGGTGCACGAGGAGCAGGAGCGTGTGGTGGTCGGGGGCGTGCTGGAACAGGAGGGTGCGTGAGACCCCCGTCTCCAGGTCGATCGGCCCACCGGCCTCGGCTAGCAGGGAGACCGCGTCGGTACCGACACCCGACCGCCGCTCCATGCGTGGCGCGTTTCCCGGCCGCAACCGGAGCTCGAGCCGGGGTGAGTGCACCACGTACGCGTTCAACAACGGGTGCCGTTCCATGACGAGCGCCAGGGCCCGTTCCAGGGCGTCCACGTCCAGGTCGCCCCGTAGGTCCAGAGCCAGCGGGACGTCGTAGGACGCCAGGTCAGGGTCGGCACCGTCGTGGGCGAGCAGTCCGACCTGCTCCTCCGTGAGGGGGACGGCACGGACGGAATCCGGCCCCTCCTCCGTGTCGTCCCCGCGGCTCGCGGTGTCGGCCACGCTCACCGAACGCTCCGCTCCATCGCCTCCACGAGACTTCGGGGGCGCATATCCGTCCAGTTCGCGTCGACGTACTCCAACGCCTCATCGCGGTCGACGTCGCGCAGGACCGGGTTCCACCCCTGGGGGACCTCGGCGAACGACGGCCACAGGGAGTGCTGTCCCTCCTCGTTGACCAAGACGTGGAAGCTACCGTCGGCGTCCTCAAAAGGGTTGCTCACAGTGATTCCCTACGGTCGAAGCGGTCTGCGTCGGTGGCATTGTGGCCCCGGTGGCTGTCATGGTCCTGACGTGGCACTGACTCGGGGGCGAGCGTGGACACGAAGTCGGCGATCACGGGACCGGGATCCTCGAATACGTGGAAGTGGGAGCCGGGGAAGACGCGCTCGTGGAGCCCCCCGGTAGTGACGTCCGCCCAGGCCACCGCCTCGCCGGCGCTGAGCTCGGGGTCCCCGGAGGCGCGGTGGACGGTGATCGGGGTCGTCACCGCGTCTCCGGGTCGGTGGCGATAGCGTTCGACGGCTCCGTAGTCGTTGCGGCTGACGGGAACGATGATCTCCCGCATCCCGGGATCGGCGAGAAGCTCCTCCGACACGCCGGCCAGCCTGCGCAGCTCAGCGATGACCTCGGTGTCAGTGCCCGTGTGCACCGTCCCCGGGCGCGTTCGCTGCGGGGCTGGCATCCCCGAGACGATCAGCGCGGCCGGGGCCGTTCCCCTCCTCTCCAGAACAAGCGCCGTCTCGAAGGCGACCAGTGCTCCCATACTGTGTCCGTAGAGAGCGAACGGCCGGTCCAGCAGGAGACCGACCGCCTCGGCGGCGTGCGACGAGATCCGTCGAACATCCTCGACCAGGGGCTCGGTGACGCGGTCCTCGTGCCCGGGGTACTGGACCACGGACAACTCGATGTCATCCGGCAGCAGGCCGGTCCACCGCTTGTACGCGCTCGCCGCTCCTCCTCCGTGGGGGAAGCACAGCAGCCGCACGCGGGCGTTCGGACGTGGCCGCGCGCGACGGAGCCACGCACGCGCCTCGGCGGGGAGACCGTCACTCACGCCCCGTCCCCCTCCTGATCCAGGTCCGTTCGAGATTGGCGATCAGATCGTCGCTGTACATCCGAAACGCTTGGTCCAGCGCGTACCTGGCCAGGTAGCGGCGGAAGAGGTCCGGCGGTTCCTCGCCGGCGCCGAGCGCCCGGCGGTTGGCGGGGACCGCGGGCTCGGCCAGCCTCGTCGCGGCCCGTTCCACCGCGGAGTCCATGCCCCGGGTGGGGACGACCTCGTCGAAGACGAGTGGGGCCTCCGGAGCGCTCGCGTGGATCTGCTCACCGGTGAAGATGATGCGGCGCGCGGCCCTGGCCCCCACCAAGCGGGGCAGCCGCAGGTTGGCCAGCCCCGGGATCAGCCCTTCCTCCATCGCGGGAAGCGCGGCGTAGACCCCCTCCTCCGCGACAACGCCGTCCAGCGCGAGCAGGATCTGCATCCCGCCCCCGATGGCGAAAGCGTCCACGGCCCCGACCCACGGCTTGTCGTCACCGGACCACAGGGCGGCCGGTCCCGCCTGGTTCCGGTGGAGACCACGCATGATCTTGGCGATGTACCCGGCCTCGCGGCGAAGCATGAACCCGGCGAGAGAGATCCCGCCCTCGTACAGGTGAGTGAGGTTGACCCCCGCGCTGAACACCCGCCGCCCCCGGTACCGCGTGTGGTTCATCGGCGCGCCCCGCAGCACGCCCACCCGCACGCTGTCGTCCAGAAGGACCAGGTCCGTACCCGTCTCCAACGCCTCGACCGCCGCGTCGTCCTCCGCGTTGAGGCAGTCGTGGTTGGCCAGTTCCAGGTGACCGACCCCGCCGCGGTTCGTCAGTGTCGCCACGCCCAGGTCGACGTGTCCGCGTCTGCGGAACTCCCCCAGCAGGGACAGCGCCCGGGGTGTCGGGGCGAGCATGGAACGGAGCAGGTGATCGCCGGTCCGAGCACGGGCGAGCACGGCGGCGAAGAACAGCCCCTGGTCGATCTCCCACCCCTCCTTGTCCGCTTGGCAGCGGGCGGCCTCCTCCGCGAGCCGCTTGGGGCCGGGGACCAGGCCTGGAACGGCCTCCGCCGCGGTCTCGGACAGTTCCTCGAACCGCGGCGCCCGTGTCAGCCCGTCGGTGAGTTCGGTGTAGAGCCCTTCAACGTGCGTGTTCAGGAAATCCCGGCGTACGCGCCGTGCCCGGCCGTGTGCGTGTTCCGCCGCGCGGCGCTCGTCCGCCGACCTGTCCGGGCGCGCGGGGAGGGCGTCGACGTACGCGGTCACCGCCTCCAGGTAGTCAGCGGCAGAGAGCCGGTCCGCGGTCAGGTCTCCGGTCAGGGCCGGGGCGTCGATGCCACTCATCGGCGTGCCGGGTCCGTCGGCCGGGATGTCGAGTCGCACGGCTGTGCCTCCGCATGGTCGTCGTCGATTGGTCAGGGGGTCAAGGCCGTTCGGACAGCTGTCGGGAGAGCAGCCCGCCGATTGCCGTGAGGACGTCGGTTCGCCCCATGGACGCGTGGTCACTGTCCACCCAGTGCGTCGTGACCTCGCCCGCGACGTAGGGGCGCCACGCGTCGGGGGTCAGCCCCGTGTCGGCGTGGCCGCGCTCGGCACCCACGAAGAACAGGTCACCGTCGAAGCGTTCGGGACGGTACCCGCGAATCAGCGCGGTGTTGTTGAGGAACACCCGGACCACACGCTCGATCGCCTTCTCGTCCAGGCTGGCCAGGGCGCTGCCGGAGTCACGCAGCGCCGCCATCACCCTGCGCCGGTCGACAGCGGGGCCGATGAGGGTCCGGTCCGACCCCGCCGCGTCGAGCAGTACCGCGAGGGCGTCCTCCTCCCCTACCTCGGGGGCGTCCTCCGTGTAGGCGTCGGGGTAGCCGTCGAGGATCGCGAGAAACTCCACGGGTGTCCCCATGGCCTCCAGCCGACAGGCGAGCGCGTGCGCGACGATGCCACCGAACGACCAGCCGAGCAGACGCACCGGCCCCGAGGGTACGACGGCGCGGATCCGCTCGGCGTACTCACGGGCCATTTCGTGGATGTCCCCGGGCAGCTTCGTCGCTTCCTCCGCCAGGCCTCGCGCTTGGAGGGCGTACACCGGCTGGTCTGGCGGCAGTGCCCCGAGCAGCGCAGCGTAGGGCCATCCGAAGCCCCCCGCTGGATGAACACAGAAGAACGGTGGTGCTTGGCCCCCGGGACGAAGCGGGAGAACGACCTCCAGGGACTGTCCGGAACCGGCGCCCCGGGTGATCCGGTCACCGAGTTCCGCGACCGTCGGTGCCTCGAACAGCGAGCGCGGTGCCATCTCCGTGCCCAGGGTCTCGTTGACCCTCGCCATCAGGCGCACGGCGAGCAGCGAGTGGCCGCCCAGGTCGAAGAAGTTGTCGTCGACGGTCACTCGGTCGGCACCGAGCACGTCTTCGAACAGTCGGCAGAGCGTCTCCTCGCCCGGTCCCCGGGGCGGACGGCCCGTCGTCCGCCGCACCCACTCCGGCTCGGGCAGCGCCGACCGGTCCAGTTTGCCGTTGGGTGTGAGGGGCAGGGTCGGGACGACGGTCAGGCCGGTCGGGATCATGTAGTCGGGCAACACCCCGTGGAGCGCGGAGCGCAGGGCGTCCGTGTCCGGCGTGTCCTCGCCGGGTTCGGGTACGAGATAGGCCGCCAGCACCGTGTCCCCCGCGGGGTGCTTCCTCCCGACCACCGCGGCGCGCGCGATACCGGGGTAGGCGGCGATGGCTGTCTCGACCTCGCCCGGTTCCACGCGGTGACCGCGGATCTTGACCTGGTCGTCGACCCGGCCGAGGAAGTCGAGGATGCCGTCGGACCGCCAGCGGACCGCGTCTCCCGTGCGGTACATTCGCGATCCGCCGAGGCCGAAGGGGTCGGCGACGAAACGTTCGGCCGTGAAGTCGGGGCGGCCGACGTACCCTCGAGCCAGTGCCGTTCCCGCCAGGTACAGCTCTCCCGGTACACCGGGCGGCACCGGCCGCAGTGCGGCGTCGAGCACGTAGGCCCTGGTGTTGTCGAGCGGTCGGCCGATCGGCACGCTGTCTGGTACGGCGGTCGCATCGGTGAACCGGTCCCACGTGCGGCCAAGCGTCGTCTCGGTGGGTCCGTAGAGGACCTTCACGACGACTCCCGGGCAGCTTTCCAGCACGCGCCGTACGGCGGTCGGCGGTACGACGTCGCCTCCCGTCCACACCTCGCGTACGGTCGCGAAGACGTGGGGTGCCTCGTCGGCGATCACACCGAAGAGGCCGGCGGTGAGCAGGAGCGAGGTGACGCGCCCCTGCGGCAGGACCCGCCGTAGCACGGCGGCGTCGACCTCCCCCCGCGGAGCCACCACGATGGTCCCACCGCTCAGGAGCGGGGTCCACAGTTCGAAGGTGGAGATATCGAACGCGTAGGGCGAGTGCATGAGGATCCGGCTTCCAGGGCCGGAGTCCCAGCACCGGTCCAGCGCCAGCTCGATCGCCCCCCGATGGGTCACGCCGATGCCCTTCGGAACCCCTGTCGAACCCGAGGTGTACATCACGTAGGCGAGGGACTCGGGACGCACGTCCACGACCGGAGCGCGGTCGGTACCGTGGCCCGCCGTCGGATCGTCGTCGACGACGACGGTCGGCATGCCGAACTCGACGCCGGAAGCACGCATCGCCGTGTCGGTGACGAGCACGCGCGTCCCCGTGTCCCGGAGCGTGTATCTCATACGTTCGGACGGCAGGCCGATGTGGAGGGGAACGTAGGCACCGCCCGCCTTGAGGATCGCCAGCGTGGTCACGACCAGGTGGACTGAACGCTCTTGGAGCACGGCGACCGGTGTCCCGGCGCCGACCCAGAGGTCCACGAGGCGGTGAGCGAGCCGGTTGGCGCACGCTTCCAACTGGGCGTACGTCAGCTGTGTCCAGCCATCGTCCACGGCGACAGCGTCGGGTGTCCTGCCCGCCTGTTCGGCGAAACGGTGGTGCAGCGTCGAGTCCGCGCGCTCCGGGTCGTGGTCAGTAGCATTCCACCCCTCCAGAACGCGCGCGCGTTCCGCGGGATCGAGCAGCTCGACGGAGCCGACGGGGGTGTCCGGGTCGGCCGCGGCCGCTTCCAGCAGGCGTACCAGGCGCGAGGTCAGGGCTTGGGCCGTGGCTCGGTCGTACAGGTCGGTACTGAACTCCAGTACGGACTCGATCCCGGCCGGTGACCCGTCGTCCGCGTACCGTTCCGCCATGTTGAACGTGAGGTCGAACTTGGCCGCGCCCAGGTCGACGGGCTCAGGAGTCGTGCGGAGCCCGGGGAGGTCGAATTCGGCGTCGGGGGTGTTCTGGAGTGCGAGGAGGACCTGGAACAGCGGATTGCGCGACAACGAACGCTGCGGGTTCACCTCCTCCACCACCCGCTCGAAGGGAACGTCCTGATGATCGAACGCCCCCAGATCCGTCGACCGCACCCGCCCCAACAACTCAGCGAAACTCGGATCCCCGGAAAGATCCGTCCGCAGAACCAACGTGTTCACGAAGAACCCGACCAGATCCTCCAACCGGTCGTCCCCGCGCCCGGCCACCGGGGTCCCGATCGGAACATCCGCACCCGCACCCATACGCGACAACAACGCCGCCAGACCCGCGTGCAGAACCATGAACAGGCTCACGCCGTGGCGCCCGCACATACTCAACAACGCGGAGTGGAGGCCTTCGTCGAGGTTGAACAGGATCGCTTCGGAGTGGTGACGCGGGATCGCCGGGCGCGGACGGTCGGTGGCGATGTCGAGTTCCGCCGGGATCCCGTCCAGCCGTTCCCGCCAGTAGTCCAACTGGCGCCCCATGAAACTCTGCTGATCCTCGGTCTCGGCGAGGAGTTTGTGCTGCCACAACGCGTAATCCGCATACTGCACCGACAACCCAGACCACCCCGGCACACCACCCCCACACCGCGCCCCATACGCCACCCC
>NZ_BMXJ01000005.1:201414-647903 GCF_014651695.1 Nocardiopsis terrae | reverse complement strand
CCCGACACAGTCGTTTACCTGGCACAACTACCCCCTGAATCAGGTTCGTTGCAACAGATGCTAGAAACCACCCGCCGAAATCGCCCCTGGTAGCAAGATCACCGCGGTTGGGGTGGTTGTGGTGCCGGGGGTGCCGGGGTGCCGGGGTGGAGACACGTGGAGGGGCGGGCACACTGACGCGTGCCCGCCCCGGTCTGTGCGCCCCCTCCGTCGGGGCGCCGGTCAGCCGCACGAGGGGCCGCCCGGCGGTAGCGCGGTTCAGCCGCGCGCGGCCGCCCAACGGCTCCGCAGCTCTGCGGTGCCGGTCCCGGTGAGGGAGCCGTAGACGTTCAGCCGGGCGATGCCGCCGTCGGGGAAGACGTCGGTGCGCACGTGGGTCACGGTGACCGGGGCGTCCAGGACGAAGCGGTGGGCGCTGTCCGGCTGGAGCCCGGTACGGCCCACGATCTCGAACCATTCCTCCGGGGAGTCCGAGTGCGCGTCCCGGCCCAGGACGGTCACCCAGCCCGCGGAGTTGCCCTTGAGGTAGGCGGTGTCCAGTTCGATGGCGCGCACCGAGGCCTGGGCGGTGAGCCGGAAGCGCACCCAGTCGTTGCCGGTGTCACGGCGGCGACGGTTCTCCCAGCCGTCGTCCATCTTGTGGGAGCGGCCCGGCTGGATGATGTTCTCGGGCGAGGAGTAGAAGCGGTCCGAGGCGTCCTCGACCGTGCCGCCGTTGACCAGGGCGGCGACGTCGAAGCTGCCGAGCGCGGCCAGCCAGTCCGGGTCGGCGACGGGCTCGCCGTACACGCGCAGGCGGGCGACGCCGCCGTCGGGGAACTGCTTGAGCCGCAGGTGGGTCCAGCGGTGCCGGAGGTCGACCTCGAAGCCGTTCTCCGCGTGGCCGTACACCGGGGTGCGCGGGACGATCTCCGTCCACTCGGCGGCGAGGAGCTCCTCGGTGGTGGGGGTGCCCGCCACGTGCGTGGCCTCGACGCCGATCTCGGTGGGGTGGTTGCCGCGGAAGTGCGCGGTGTCCACGACCAGGCCGCGGATGACGCCGGGCAGGGCGAGCCGGACCAGCGCCCAGTCGTGGTCCTCGGCGGTGGGGTGCGGCTGCTCGGCGCTCACGCCCCGGCGGCGCCGGGTCTCCCAGCCGTCCATGACCTTGCCCTTGTGCCCGAAGTGGTGCGGGTCGAACACCGCGGGTTCGGTCCGGAGCAGGTTCTCGCGCTCGGCGAAGAACTCGTCGTTGGCGGCCACGACGCCGGCGCCCAGGCGGCGGTCGGCGAGGTCGACGAGACCGGAGAAGTCCAGCTCGGTCCTGCGGAAGTCCCCGTAGGGGTCGCCGCCGGGGTAGGGCTGGGCGTTGTAGGCGCGGGGGTCGAAGGGCGGGGTCTGGCTCACGTTTCTCCTGTCGGTGTCTGGGGTGGGACGTTTCCAGGGTGGCAGGAGAAACTGATTACTTCCAGCGAAAGTTTTTGATCACTATGTTCGTTTCAACTGAACGTTTGCTGTGCTCAGGCGCGCGGCCGCCTCCGCCAGGGCACGCAGGGCGAGGGCGATCTGCGGACGTTCGCCGGAACCGGAGCGCACGGCGGTGACCACGTGGCGTCGCGGCTGGTCCGCGTGCGGGACACGTAGGGCCACCCCGGGCGCGTCCCCGGTGGCTGCCAGGCGGGGGATCAGCGCGACGCCCATGCCTGCCGCCACCATGTCGAGGATGGCCCGCCAGTCGGAGGCCACGTGTGCCTGCTCGGGAACGAACCCGGCCTGGGCGCAGGCCGCGATGGTGATGTCCCGCCAGGGCCCGGACGCCCCGTAGATCCACGGCTCCTCGGCGAGGTCGCGCATCCGCAGCGCCGGTGTGGCGGCCAGCCGGTGCCGGGCGGGCACGGCCACGTCCAGGGGGTCGGTGAGCAGCTCGCTCCGGTCGTAGCGCCCGTCGTGGCCGGTCGGGGCCTGGGCGGCCAGGGACAGTCCGATGTCGATCTCACCCGCGGCGAGGAGTTCGTACACCTCGGCGGCCTCGGCCTGGTGCACCCGCGTGCGCAGCCCGGGACGGGCCCCGCGCAGCGCGTTCAGCGCCGGGACCACCAGAGAGGGGATGGCGGTGGCGAAGGTGCCCACGCGGACCCGCCCGGCCTCGCCGCGCACGAACCCGTCGAGTTCGGCCTCGGCCCGCTCCAGTTGGGCCAGTACGACGTCGGTGTGCCGAAGCAGCACGTGCGCGGCGTCGGTGAGGCGGACCCGGCGCCCGTGCGCCTCCAGCAACTCCACCCCCACCTGCTGGGAGAGCGTCGACAGCTGCTGGGAGACGCCGGAGGGCGTCATGGAGAGGGCCTCGGCCGTGGCCCTGACGGTCCCGAGTTCCTCGAGGGTGCGGAGTACGCGCAGTTTGCGCAGGTCCCAGTCGCTCACCCTCACAGGCATACCATTCATCTCCGCTTAACAGCAGCGGGGCGGGCGCACGGTCGCGGTGCGCCCGCCCCTGGTCGGTCCGGCCGGTCAGGCCCGGTCGGGGTGCCCGGCCTCCTCCTCGCCGCCCCGGTGGGCCGCGCCCGCCTGGTCGGTGTACTTGGCCTCGCCGGGACCGGCGGTGCCGATCTCCGCCTGGTCGATCTCGGCGGGGGTGGGCGAGGGACCGCGGCCGATCACGTTGAAGCAGATGTTCAGCAGGATCGAGACGATCGCCGCGCCGATGATGCCCGAGTGCGCGATGAGCTCGACCGACTCCGGGAGGAAGGAGTAGAAGGTCGGGTAGGCCAGCGGGATGATCGCCACACCCACGGAGGCGGCGACGAGGATCAGGTTGAGGTTGTTGGTGAAGTCCACCTTGGCCAGGGTCTTGGCCCCGCTGGCGGCCACGCTGCCGAACAGGACCAGCCCGGCTCCGCCCAGGACCGGGGTGGGGATCGCGGCCATGACCCCGCCCAGGACCGGGAACATCCCCAGGGCCAGCAGGATGGCGGCACCGGTGGCGACCACGTAGCGGCTCCGGATGCCGGTGAGCGCGAGCAGGCCGATGTTCTGCGCGAAGGAGCTGGTCGGCGTGGCGCTGAAGATCGGGCCGATGATCGAGCCGCTCACGTCGGCGCGCAGACCGGCCGAGATGCGCTTGGCGTCGACCCTGGAACCGGTGATCTCACCGACCGCGATGATGTGCGAGGCGCCCTCGGTCAGGACCACCAGCATGATGATGCACATGGTGATGATCGCGGTGACCTCGAACTGGGGGGCGCCGAAGTAGAAGACCGACGCGGGGTTGAACACGAGGTCCGCCTCGCCCACCCGGCTGAAGTCGGCCATGCCGAGCGGGAGCGCGACGAGCGTGCCCACGACCAGGCCGAGCAGGATGGACAGCCGTCCCCAGATGCCGGGGAAGAGCCGGGAGCCGACGAGGATGACCGCGAGGGTCAGGCCGGCCAGGGCGAGGTTGGCCAACGGCGCGGCCGGGACCTCGGAACCGTCCTCCAGGACGCGGACGTTGCCGTCCATGATCCAGCGGGCCGCCACCGGCATCAGGCTGACGCCGATCACCGTGATGATCGTGCCGGTGACGATCGGCGGGAAGAAGCGGATCAGCTGTCCGAAGAACGGGGTCAGGACCAGGGCGAACACACCCGCGGCCATGGACGCGCCGAAGGCGACGGGCAGGTTCTCGCCGTCCTGGCCGGCGGCCAGAGCGGTGATGGCGCTGACGGGGACGAAGGAGCAGGCCACCACGATGGGCATCTGCGCGCCGACCCGCCGGTGGCCGACGGTCTGCAGCAGGGTGGCGATACCCGCCACCAGGAGTGCGCCGCTGACGAGGATTCCCATGGCGGCGGGGTCGTTCGCGAGCCCAGCGGCGGCGCCGATGACGAGGGCCGGTGCCACCGCACCGGCGTACATGGTGAGGATGTGCTGGAGCCCGTAGACGAGCAGGAGCCGCGTGGGCAGCTTCTCGTCCTCGGGGCGGGCGGGGTTCGTGGCAGTTGTTGTGGCCGAGTCCTTCGCGGACGGACTGTTCGACATGGCCAGTTTCCAGCCTTTGCGATCGGTGGTCACCGAGGGGGCGACCGGGTTCTCCGGGCGGTTGCCCGGTGGTGTCGCTCCGGCCCCGGACGCTCGGGAGGCACAGCTCCCGGGTGCGCGGAAGGCCGGTGTGGCCCGCCTTTCGGCGGGCAGGCGAGGAATACCTCGGGTGGGGGACCTCGGGGCCGGTCAGACTCTGAGGGGATCGGATCCGTGAGGTGGGGATCCGGGGCCCGGCCGCACGCGCGGGCCCCGGGGTTCAGAGGGTTCCGAGGGACGCCGGGCGGAACCCGAACGGGTTTTCCCCGGCGTCAGGGGATCAGATGAATCCCGGAACGGTCTTCCAGGCGTCGCCGGCCTCGGGCGCGTCATCGCGCTCGACCGTGGCCTCGATCTTGCCGTAGGGGCGGTCCGCGGCGAAGAACACCTCGTTGGGGTTGTCCAGGCCGAACGGGGACAGGTCCACCAGGAAGTGGTGGTTGTTCGGCATGGAGAAGCGGATCTCGGCGATCTCCGGGTGGGCTTCGAGGACGGCGGTGCCCATCGCGTACAGCGTCTGCTGCAGGGCGAGGCTGTGCGTCTCGGCGAAGGCCTCCAGGCACAGGGCGCGGACCGAGGCGTAGGACTTGTCGAAGTCGTGGTCGGTGCCGACGTAGCGCCAGCGGGCGGTGACGTCGGTGGCCAGGATCCGGTCCTCGGTCTCCTTCAGGGTGGTGTACCGGGTCTTGGGGTAGCCGTGGAACTCCGAACCGGTGGACTTGAGGACGGTGAGGCCCTCGAAGCCGGAGACCACCCACTCCCGGTCGCCGTCCTTGTTGACGACGGTGGTGCGGGTTTCGGCGCCGCGGCGGGAGAACGCGTGGTCGTGCGGGCCCTTCGCGGTGGCGATCCGGTCCCAGGAGTACTCCTGGACCTCCTGGCGGGCGCCGTGCACGTACTCGTGCTCGTCCACGAAGTGCCGGGCCAGTCGCAGGGCGAAGTCCTCGATCGCGCCGACGCCGCCCCACTCGCGGGCCTTGGCGTAGACGGTGTTCTTCTGGGTGTCGGTCGGCAGGCACTTGGCGTTGTCGCCGACGGTGTGGACTTCCTCCAGGTCGCCGCGGAGCTGGGAGGTGACGTTGACGTCCTTGATCTGGTGGACGTCGGTGTCGCGCTGGACGTGGACGAGGCGGACCTCGGCCTTGCCGTACTGGTTGTCTCCGAGTCTGATGCCCATCAGGGTGAACTCCATCCGTGTGGATTCGGTTTCATCGCTCGCGCCGTGCGCGGCATGCGCGCCGGTGCGCTGTGCGTATGAGGGAGGACCGCTGTGGTCATGCGGAAGGACCTGTCACGCACTCGAAGAGGTCTGGGTGTCACGGGCGGGGTGGGGCCGGGCGGTTCGCCTCGCTTTCGGGTCAGGGACCGGGTGGGCCGGGCTAGGAGCCCCGGTAGGTCGAGTAGGCGAACGGGCTCAGGAGCAGGGGCACGTGGTAGTGCTGGTCCTCCTCGGCGAGGTCGAACACGATGCTGACCTCGGGGTAGAACCCCTTCTGGCCGGTCGCGGCGAAGTAGGCCCCGGTGTCGAAGACGACGCGGTAGTACCCGGCGGTGAGCTGGTCGGGGCCCAGGTCGGGCACGCGGCCGTCGTCGTTGGTGCGCCCCTCGGCGACGGTCCTCCAGGAGGTGCGGCCGCGGTCGGCGGCGGCCTCCAGCCGGACGGGCACGTCGCGGGCGGGGCTGCCCAGGGCGGCGTCGAGGATGTGGGTGGTCACGTGGCTCATGCTGCCTCCAGGAGTTTGACCAGGCGGAGCCCGGAGATCTTGCGGAGCTCCTCACCGACCACGGACAGCTCGGTCTCGCGGTCGTTGTCCAGGCGGTCGACCAGGTCGGCGAGGAGTTCGCGGCTGCTGCGCCCGCTGGCGCACACGAGGTAGATCTGCCCGAACCTCCCCTCGTACTCACCCTGAGCGAAGGTGAAGATCCGCTGGACCCGTGCCGAGGCGTCGTCGGTGTCGGCGGCGAAGGCGGACTGCTCGCCGCGCGACCAGGCCGACTCGGTGTCCCGGCCCTCGGCCTTCTCCCCGATCCGGGGGTGGCGGTCCAGGGCGGTGGCGACCTCCTCGGCGGTGATCCCGCGCGCGTGGCCGTCGGCCCGGGCGAGGAGGGTCCCGCGGTCGGCGTAGGGCGCCTCGGACGCGACGGCCTCCACCCAGCGGTCCACGTTCAGGCACTGGGCGAGTTCGGTGCGCAGCTCCTCCCGGGACAGGGCGTTCAGTCGCGCCAGACCCGGGTCGGGTGTGCTTCCCGACGTGTCCGGGGTGCTCTCGGGCATGTGTTCTCCCGTGGCTCGGCCGGCGCGCCGACCTCCCCCCGTGGGGCGGAGATCCTCGAACCGGCCAGGGCTTTCATAGTGCAGATAGCTGATTCCGTATTACGGATTGGAGGGACTCTAGTTGATGACAGTGTGACCTTGTCAACACTGGCAAGGGGGGATCGGAGAAAAACAGTCGAATCTGTATCTACCGACAAAGAAACCGTGAAGTTCCTGCGTACCGGTGGGGCTCGCGGGGTGTCCGGGGGCCGTGTTCGCGCGGGGCGGGGTGCGGGCGCACCGCTGCTCGCCGTCGGGTTCGGTCGTCGGGGTGGTTGACAAGCGGTGGTGGTCCGGCACACACTCAAGGCATTCCTTAAAGTGAAAACTACTTTCCGCAATACGGAAGTGGATGCCGGAGGCAACGCATGAGCCACACACTCGGGTACACGGTGAACTGCTCCCTGCTGTTCACCGAGCTCCCCGTCAACGAGCGTCCCCAGGCCGCACGCGACGCGGGCTTCCACGCCGTCGAGTTCTGGTGGCCCTTCGAGAGTGCGACCCCGGCGCAGGAGGAGGTCGACGCCTTCGTCGACGCCCTCGACGCCGCGGGTGTGCGCCTCAGCGGCCTCAACTTCTTCGCCGGTCGGCTCCCCGGTCCCGACCGCGGCGTGCTGTCCCACCCCTCCCGCACCGCCGAGTTCCTCGCCAACACCGAGGTGGTCGCCCAGATCGCCGAGCGCACCGGCACCACCGGCTTCAACGCCCTCTACGGCCTGCGCCAGGACGGGGCCGACCCGGCCGAACAGGACCGCCTCGCGCTGGAGAACACCGTCGCCGCCGCCGAGGCGGTCGCCAAGGTCGGCGGCACCGTGCTCGTCGAACCCATCAGCGGCTCCGAGGACTACCCGCTCAAGACCGCGGCCGAGGGCCTCGCCTTCGTCGCCAGGGTCAAGGAGGCCGGGGCCGAGAACGTCGCGCTCCTCGCCGACTTCTTCCACCTCGCGGTCAACGGCGACGACGTCGCCGCCGTGGTCCGCGACCACGCGGCCGAGTTCGGACACATCCAGATCGCCGACGCCCCCGGCAGGGGCGAGCCCGGAACCGGCGACCTGCCCATCGACGAACTCCTCTCCGCCGCCCAGGCCGGCGGATACCGGGGCCTGGTCGGCCTGGAGTACAAGCCGACCGTCCCCACCACCCAGAGCTTCGGCTGGCTGGGCTGACCCCAGGGACCGCCCCGGCCGCGCCATCCACACCAGTCACACAGTCTGAAAGGGGCCGTCATGGCCATCCGTAAGATCGCCTTCATCGGTCTGGGCATCATGGGCCTGCCCATGGCCGTCAACCTCGTCCGCGCCGGCTACGGCGTCACCGGCGTCAACAAGAGCCCCGACCGCGTCGACGCCCTGGTCACCGAGGGCGGCCTGCGCGGCGGGAGCATCGCCGAGGCGGTTGCCGACGTCGACGCGGTCATCACGATGGTTCCGGACTCCCCGGACGTCAACCAGGTCCTGCGCGGTGAGGGGGGCGTCTACGACAACGCCAAGCCCGGCACCCTGGTCATCGACATGAGCACCATCCGCCCCGACGTCTCCCGGGAGCTCGCCTCGGACGGCACCGAGAGAGGTTTCCGCGTTCTGGACGCCCCGGTCAGCGGCGGCGAGGCCGGCGCGATCGAGGCCAAGCTCTCCATCATGGTGGGCGGCTCCCAGGACGACTTCGAGGCCGCGCGCCCCGTCTTCGACGTCCTGGGCTCCACCCCGGTCCTGGTCGGCCCCAACGGTTCCGGCCAGACGGTCAAGGCCGCCAACCAGCTCATCGTGGCCGGCAACATCCAGCTCCTCGCCGAAGCCCTCGTCTTCCTGGAGGCGCACGGCGTCGACACCGAGTCCGGTCTGGAGGTCCTGGGCGGCGGGCTCGCGGGCAGCACCGTGCTCCAGCGCAAGGGCAAGGCCATGCGTGAGCGCGACTTCGCACCCGGCTTCCGGATCGCCCTGCACGACAAGGACATGCGCATCATCACCGACTCCGCGAGCGCGGCCGGGGTGGCCATCCCGCTGGGCTCGCAGGTGGCGCAGTACGTGGCCGCGCTCAGGAACCAGGGCCACGGCGGCCTCGACCACTCCGCCCTGCTCAAGGTCGTCGAGCAGCTCTCCGGCCGCGACGGCGAGTAGCACCCGCCCGGCCGGGTCCGGTCCCACCGGCCCGGCAGGCATCCCGGCAACACCAGCGGAACCAGCAGCACCGACAGCCACAGCAGTCCGTATGACCGGGGCACCGCGCTCGTCCCCGGGTGTTGGCCCACCCGGGAGGCAGGCGAGAACGCCGCCCCACCCCTAGCACCCAAGCACCCAGCACCGGGGCGCCGGGGACGGCCCGTCCAGACGGGGCCGACCCCGGCGCCCCGGCCACCCCAGCACTGAAGGGTTCGCTCCCATGGCGAAAATGCCCGCGATGAACGCCGTCGTGGAGGTCCTCAAGGACGAGGGCGTCGACACCGCCTTCGGCTGCCCCGGCGCGGCCATCCTCCCCCTCTACAAGGCGATGGAGGAGGTGGGCGGCATCGAACACCTCACCGTCCGCCACGAGGAGGGCGCCACCCACATGGCCGACGGCTGGTCGCGCACGACCGGCAGGGTCGGCGTGGCCATCGGCACCTCCGGCCCGGCCGGGACCAACATGATCACCGGCCTGTACACCGCCATCGCGGACTCGGTCCCGATCGTGTGCATCACCGGCCAGCAGCGCACCGACCTGTTGGACAAGGAGGGCTTCCAGGCGGTCGACATCGTCGAGATCGCCAAGCCCGTCACCAAGTGGGCCGTCCAGGTCAAGGAGGCGGCGACCGCCCCGTGGATCTTCCGTGAGGCCTTCCGCATCGCCCAGGAGGGCCGTCCCGGACCGGTCCTGGTCGACATCCCGGTGGACATCGCCCAGCACCTGATCGAGTACGACCCCGAACTGGACGCCGCGCTCAAGGTCAACACGGTCGAGCCGCACCTGCCCCGGGTGGAGAAGGCCCTGGACCTGCTGCTGGAGGCGGAGCGCCCGCTCATCCTGGCCGGCGGCGGCGTGATCCTGGCCGAGGCCTCCGACGACCTGCGCGAACTGGCCGAGTACCTCCAGGTGCCGGTACAGGTCACCCTCATGGGCAAGGGCTCCTTCGACGAGGACTCGCCCCTGTACTCGGGCATGACCGGCGTGCAGACCTCCCAGCGCTACGGCAACGCCTCCTTCCTGGAGTCGGACCTGGTCCTGGCCGTGGGCGCGCGCTTCGCCGACCGCCACACCGGCCAGATCGACGTCTACCGGGGCGAGCGCAAGTTCGTCCACGTGGATATCGAGGCCACCCAGATCGGCCGGGTCTTCGAGCCCGACCTGGGCGTGGTCTCCGACGCCAAGCTCTTCCTCCGGGAGCTGCTGGCCGCCGCCAGGCGCCGGAGGGCCACCGCGCGGGTGGGCGCGTGGATCGACCGGGTCAACGAGCTCAAGTCCACCCTGACCAGGCGCGAGGACTTCGACACCGTCCCGGTCAAGGCACCGCGCGTCTACAAGGAGATCAACGAGGTCTTCGACTCCAGCACCTACTTCGTCACCGCCATCGGCCTCTACCAGATCTGGGGCGGCCAGCACCAGAAGGCGTACAAGCCGCGCCACTACCAGATCTGCGGCCAGGCGGGCCCGCTCGGCTGGGAGATCCCCGCCGCCATCGGTGTCAAGAAGGCCCTCAAGAACACCGAGCCGGACGCCGAGGTGGTCGGCATCGTCGGTGACTACGGCTTCCAGTACATGGTCGAGGAGCTGGCGGTCGCGGCGCAGTACAACGTGCCGTACGTGATCATCATGCTCAACAACGAGTACCTGGGCCTGATCCGCCAGGCGTCGATCCCCTTCGACATGAACTACCAGGTGGACATCCACTACGACGAGTACGGCACCGACAGCGTCAAGCTCATGGAGGCCTACGGCTGCTCCGGCCGCCGGGTCTGGGAGCCCGGGGAGATCCGGGAGTCCCTGGAGTGGGCCCGCAAGCAGGCGCAGGCCACCTCGCGCCCCGTCCTGGTCGAGATCATGATCGAGCGCGAGGCCAACACCCCGCACGGCCCGGCCATCGACGCCGTCAAGGAGTTCGAGCCGCTGCCCGGCGCGTAGTCCCCGGCGGGTGACCCCGGTCCGGGCGCACCGTCGCCCGGACCCCACAGACCGCCAGGGGGCCGGACCTGCACCCCGGCCCCCTGGCGAGGCCCCCTCCCAGACCGGCGGGAGGGGGCCGCACAGCCCCGAGGGGCGGCGGTGTTCTTCGCTGGCGCACCGCCGCCCCCCGGGCCGTTCGTCCCGCGACCCGGATCAGGCCCGGCGGGTCTTCTGGCCGGTGACACGGGCAACGGTCTCGAAGTCGTTGTCGTTGTGCAGCAGGACGAGGCCGTGCATCTCGGCGCAGGCGGCCACCAGCAGGTCCACCGGACCCGCGCTCCGGTGCTCGCCCCTGGCGGCGAGGAGGCGCTGGACCTCCCAGGCCCGTGCGAAGTGCGGTTCTCCCAGATCGACCGGGAGCAGCATCCGGTTCAACAAGTTCACCATCCGCTCCCGGTGCCCTGCGGAACGCGCACTGTACAGGAACTCCAGTTCGGTGACAGGGCAGACCGCGATGGTGCCCTGGACGAGCGCGTGGTCCCACTCCTCGTTGCCTTCGGGATTGGTGTAGATGCGGGTGAGTGCGCTGGTGTCCACCAAGTAGACGGCTGGGCTCATCGGCGGTAGTTCCGCTTGTCTTCCAGGATCTCGGTGTCCACGCCGCCCTCGGCCACGAGTTCGCGCATCTCGGCCAGGGCGGCGGCTCTGTCCAGTCTGCGCACGGTTTCCTGGAGGGCCGTGTTGACCGTGTCCTTCTTGGTCTTGGTGCCGAGGATCTCGGAGGCCCGTGCCAGCGCCTCGTCGTCGATGTCGATCAGGACCTTGCTCATCGCCGAACCTCCTCGTATATACGAACCAACATTAACTATATACGAGATGACTGGGCAGGAACCCGGCTCCGGTGAGGTCGCGGCTTCTGTGACGGGGACGGGCTCCGCGGCCGGTGACGGCCGCGGAGCCCGTGGGAACCTCCGGGGGCGGGTCAGCCGCAGTAGGACTCCTCCTCGCCGATGATCCGGTAGGGGCAGTCCGCGTAGTCCAGCAGCCGCAGTACGGCCTCCTCGTTGCGGGAGGTCTCGCGCCCGATCACCGAGGAGGGCGGGTAGAAGCCGCCGCCCCACCACGACCGGGGATACATCTCGTAGGTGAAGTTCACGATGCCCTGGTCGGCCCACAGCCAGTCGTTGATCGAGCCGTCGGTGACGTACAGGTCACTGGACTGCTGGGGCGTGTAGCCGTTGGCCTGGGCCATGTACGTGCCCAGCGCCTCGTGGGTGTCGTACTCCTCCTGGGTCATCCCCTCGGTGGCCTCGTCGTAGGTGTAGCCGAAGGGCCACAGGATCAGCTCGCTGTAGGTGTGGAAGTCGATGGCGCTGGTGATCTGCTGCTCGCCCCCGACCGCGCGGCCGCGGACGAAGTCGGCGATCGCCGCGACCTCGGGGGAGGACTCGGGGGCCGCGCCCCGGTAGGTGAGGCTGCTCGGGTTGCCGGAGGAGCCGCCGCAGCAGCCCCACTTGTGGTCCCAGTTGCGGTTCATGTCGGTGCCGACGGCCGACGACCCCTGGTTGGGCTGGCGGTTCTTGCGCCAGTTCCGCCAGTTGGTGCCCGCCATGTCGTACTCGCTGCCGTCCGGGTTGGCGTTCGGCAGGATCCAGATCTCGCGGTTGTCGACCAGTTCGGTGATGCGGGGGTCGTTGCCGTATCCATCGGTGAGCAGGTCCAGCAGGTAGACCGCCATCTCGACGGTCAGGTGTTCGCGTGCGTGCTGGGAGTGGACGAACAGCACCTCGGGCTGGTCCTCGTCCACGGACACGTTGTCGCTGATCTTGACCGCCACCAGGTCGCGACCCTCGTACGACTGGCCGTAGACCTGCTGGGAGGCCAGGCCGGGGTGGTCCGCGACGACATCGTCGACGATGTCCAGCAGTTCGGGGTAGGTGGTGTACCCGGGGTCGGGGCTGGCGAAGGTCCCGGGGACGTCGAAGGGGTCGGGGGCGTAACCCAGGTCGTTGAGCTCCGCCACGTCCTCGACCGAACCGGTGACCAGCACCGAGTCCTCACCGACGTGGTCGACGGCCACGCCGGTCGCGGCGATCTCGGAGCGCTCCTGGGCGGTGTGCACACCGGTGATCTCGTACAGGTCGTACGAGGGTTCCGCGGTGGCGCTGCCGGTGGCCAGGGTGCTCAGCAGGAGCACGCCTGCAGCCACGGGGACGAGGGTTCTTCTGAGCAGGGGAGCGGGGGACGGGTGGTCCACGATGCCTCCATGAGCGGGGGGTGAGGCTTCGAACACGTGGCGATATTGGAGATCGGGACGCCGCAACCTGTCAATATGGCTAACTTTGCGTAGCCATAGAAGCATTCTGACTAGTTTGGCGGCCTTGCCACGTGAAGCCCGCTTTTTCCGTCACCGTTCGCATACCCAGCGTGGCCGCATGTGGCCATTCGGTACCGGGTCCCCCTGCGCTGGCCGCTCGCCGAAGGCGATCGAAGCGGGGCGGTCGGGGAGGGGTGTCGTCGTGGGGCGTGCCCGGGGTCCGTGGCCGTCCCGGCGCGGAGACGCCCGCCCCGGGTCCCGGGCGGGCGTGGATGAAGGAAGGATTTCCGTCGGCGGTACCGGCCCGGCGTCGGCGCGGCTTACGTGGCTTGCTCTGCGCGGCGATGCTGGCCTCGGGTGTTGGCCGCACCCTGGGTCCCGCCGACGGAATCCGTATGACCCCCCTAGCACTGAAGGGTTCCCCTCCAGGGTAACCGCCAACGGCTATATCTTGAAGTCGAGGTACCCGTTTTGAACGATCATCTGAAATCGGCCGAAAGCTCCTCAGTCGTCGCAGGCCAAGCCGGGGTCGTCCCACACTGTGGACATCGGGTACCGGATTTTCCCCGGCGTCTGCTAGCGTGACGATCGTTATGCTGCGCGAGCTGCTCCTCCTTAGTGGCCGCGGCGGGGATCGTTAGACGGTCGGCCCCTCGCCGCGGGACTTCGGCTTGCCGTGTCGACCACGACATCACGCGCCACAATTTCCCGAGGAGCCACACCGCTATGGTGCCGCAGCAGAAGACCAGCCCCATGCCCTTCCATCGTTACGAGCCCTTCGCTCCGGTGGACCTGCCCGACCGCACCTGGCCTTCGAAGTCCATCACCGAGGCCCCCCGCTGGCTGTCCACCGACCTGCGCGACGGCAACCAGGCGCTGATCGAGCCGATGGACTCCGCGCGCAAGCACGAGATCTTCCAGCTGCTGGTCCGGATGGGGTACAAGGAGATCGAGGTCGGTTTCCCCTCGGCCAGCCAGACCGACTTCGACTTCGTCCGGTCGCTGATCGAGGACGACCTGATCCCTGACGACGTACAGATCTCCGTGCTGACCCAGGCCCGTGAGGACCTGATCGAACGCACGGTGCAGAGCCTGGTCGGCGCCAGGCGCGCCACCGTGCACCTGTACAACGCCACCGCGCCCACCTTCCGCCGCGTGGTGTTCCGGGTGGACCGCGAGGCCTGCAAGAACATCGCCGTCGAGGGCACCCGGCACGTGATGCGCTTCGCCGAGCAGTACCTGGGCGAGACCGAGTACTTCGGCTACGAGTACTCGCCGGAGATCTTCGTCGACACCGAGCTGGACTTCGCCCTGCAGGTCTGCGAAGCGGTCATGGACGTCTGGCAGCCCGGCCCGGGCCGCGAGATCATCCTGAACCTGCCCGCCACCGTCGAGCGCGCCACCCCCAACGTCTACGCCGACCAGATCGAGTGGATGAGCCGCAACCTGACCCGGCGCGAGCACGTGGTCCTGTCCGTGCACCCGCACAACGACCGCGGCACCGGCGTGGCCTCGGCGGAACTGGCCGTCATGGCCGGGGCCGACCGGGTCGAGGGCTGCCTGTTCGGGCACGGTGAGCGCACCGGCAACGTCTGCCTGGTCACCCTGGGCATGAACCTGTTCAGCCAGGGCGTCGACCCCGAGATCGACTTCTCCGACATCGACGAGATCCGCCGCACGGTCGAGCACTGCACCCAGCTGCCCGTCGCGCCCCGCCACCCCTACGGCGGCGACCTGGTCTACACGGCCTTCTCCGGCTCCCACCAGGACGCCATCAAGAAGGGTTTCACCGACCTGGACGCCCGCGCCGCCGAGGCCGGCAAGCAGGTCGAGGACTACCCCTGGGACGTGCCCTACCTGCCCATCGACCCCAAGGACGTGGGCCGCAACTACGAGGCGGTCATCCGGGTCAACAGCCAGTCCGGCAAGGGCGGCGTCTCCTACGTCATGCAGCGGGACCACTCCCTGGACCTGCCGCGCCGGCTGCAGATCGAGTTCTCCCAGGTCATCCAGAGTTTCATGGACGCCGAGGGCGGCGAGTTCCCGGCCGAGCGCATCTGGGAGATCTTCTCCGAGACCTACCTGGCCGAGCGCGGCCCGGTGGCGGTCCTGGCGCACCGCTCCAGCACCTCCGAGGACGGCACGTACACGATCGAGGCCGACGCCCGCGTCAACGGTGAGATCCGCGAGCTGAAGGGCACCGGCAACGGCCCCATCTCCGCGTTCGGCGACGCGCTGGCCGACGTGGACGTCAAGGTCCGGGTCATCGACTACGTGGAGCACTCCATGGGCGAGGACGGCAACGCCCGCGCCGCCGCCTACGTGGAGGCCGAGATCGACGGCAGGACGGTGTGGGGCGTGGGCATCCACAGCAGCATCACCACCGCCTCCCTGAAGGCCGTGTGCAGCGCCATCGGCCGCGCCTGACCCACACCACCCGGCACCCCTGGCACGGGAGCCCGGCACCCCCGGCACTGAGCGGACGGGGCCCGCGACACACGTCGCGGGCCCCGTCCCGTGTCCGGGCCCAGGATCACAGGTGGAGGGAGAACCCGCCACCCTCCCCGGGGGTGAACCCGCAGGAGCGGTAGAAGGCGTGCACGTAGGCGTCCTCGGCGGCCAGGAACCGGATCCTGTGGCAGCCCTCCCGCTCGCCCAGTCCCCGCACGGCGGCCAGCAGCAGGCGGCCCACGCCCCGGCGGCGGTGCGCCTCGGCGACCACCAGGTTCTCCAGGACCAGGCACGGCCGCCCGCCGCGGCCGAGGTCGGCCATGACCACGCAGTCCACCGTGCCCAGCAGTTCACCCGAACCGTCCTGGGCCACCAGCAGGGTCCGCCCGTCCTGCGCGGCGATCTCCGACCAGAGCCGGGCGGTCTCCGCCGCCGGCATCGGCGGGTCCTCCGGGTGCCTCTCGCCGAGCAGCCGGAGGACCCGCGGAAGGTCGGCGCGGTCCGCGGGACGGATCTCGATGCTCACCCCGCGCACTCTAACCGCCGCGGAGACGGCACGCCCTCCGGCTACCTGTTTTGTCCGAGAGGGTTCCGGCCTTCAGGCCGGAGGTGAATCGGATCCGAGCCCGTATCCGCCCGCCTGTCAGGATGGGTGGCCCCTGCTTTGTCGTAGGCGGGTGCGAGGGTGTTGGGGTGCAGTTCCGATACCAGTACCGCCTCTACCCGGACGGGGAGCAACGCCTCGCGCTCGCCCGCTTGTTCGGGTGTGTGCGCGTGGTCTTCAACGATGCCCTGGAACGCACCACCGCCGTCAAGGCCTCCAACAAGCTGCTCGGTCCACCCCAGGCGCGGATCGCTCAGGGCCCCTAGCAGCGGGTGCCCAAGAACGCGGACCTGTCGCGGGAGCTGATCGTCCAGGCCAAGAGGACCCCGCAGCGGCAGTGGCTTTCGGAGGTGTCAGCGGTCCCGCTCCAACAGGCGTTGCGGGACCTGGACCAGGCGTGGAGGGCCCATCAGGACTCCAGAGCCGGGAAACGTCAAGGCGCGAAGGTGGGGGCGCCACGGTTCAAGTCCCGCCGTGACCGTACCCAGTCGGCCCGCTTCACCGCCAACGCCCGCTGGAAGATCACCGACCAGGGCAAGCTGTCCCTGCCCAAGATCGGTGAGGTGAAGGTGAAGTGGTCGCGATCGTTGCCCTCATCCCCCTCCTCGGTGACCGTGGTCAAGGACGCCGCCGACCGGTACTTCGCCTCGTTCGTGGTCCAGACCGACGATGCACCACTCCCCGCAACCGAGAACGAGGTGGGCATCGATCTGGGCCTGTCCCACTTCGCGGTGCTCTCCGACGGCACCAAGGTGGACAACCCCCGGTTCCTGCGCCGTGCCGAACGCAAGCTGCGCAAGGCCCAACGGGCCCTGTCCCGCAAGTCCAAGGGATCGAACAACCGGGCCAAGGCCCGTCTGGGGGTCGCCCGCGCCCACGCACGGGTGGCTGACTGCCGCCGCGAGTTCCACCACCAGCTGTCCACCACGATCGTCCGTGAGAACCAAGCGGTGTATGTGGAGGACCTGTGTGTGAAGGGGCTCGGGCGCACGAAGCTGGCCAAGAGTGTGCACGATGCCGGGTGGTCGGCGTTCGTGCACATGCTGGAGTACAAGGCTGCCCGGTACGGGCGCGCCTTTGCCAGGGTGGACCGGTTCCTGGCCTCCTCGCAGACCTGCCATGTGTGCTGGGTGGTGGACGGGCCCAAGCCCCTGCACGTGCGCCAGTGGGCCTGCCGGGCCTGTCAGACCATCCACGATCGGGACGTGAACGCGTCCCGGATCGTGCTCGCCGCTGGACGCAAACTCGCCCCAGGGCGGGAAGCGGAGAGTTGAAACGCCTGCGGAGGTTGGGTAAGACCACCACCCTTTCGGGTGGGGCACCGGCCGGTGAAGCAGGAACCAGCGGGCGCCGCGAGGCGCACCGCGCCTACAGCCGCGAGGTTGTGGGAATCCCCGGGGGTGAACCCCGGGGAGGACGTCAATCGTAACCGAACTTCTGGGTCCAGGCGTGGCCGGACTCACCGACCCCGATGGCCTCGAGGTCGCAGTTGAGGATGTTGGCCCGGTGGCCGGGGCTGTTCATCCAGGCGTCCATGACCTGCTCGGCGCTGGTCTGCCCCTTGGCCACGTTCTCCGCCCCCCAGGCGTCGTAGCCGTGCCGCCGTGCGCGCTCGCCCGGGCCCTCGCCCTCGGGGCTCTCGTGGGACATGTAGTCGCGGGCGTCCATGTCCTCGCTGTGCTCCTGGGCGGCGCTGGTGAGCCGGTCGTCCACGTGCACCGGGTCGCAACCGTTCGACGCGCGCTCGTCGTTGACCAGGTTCACGACCGCCGAGGTCGACGAGGAGCCACCGGTGGACTGGCCGCCGCCTCCGCGGCCCCCGCCACCGTTCCCGCCACTGTTGCCGCCTCCGCCGCCGCGGCCGCCCTCGCCGTCGTCGGATCCCTCGGGCTCGTCGGTCCCCTCGGACTCCTCCGTGGACGAGGAACCGGTGACGCTGGAGCTCTTCGGACCGCTGTCCCCCCGCGGTTCGGTGGTGCCGGGAGCACTGGTGGGCGTGGCGAAGAAATCGTCCTCGGGCTCCGTTCCGGGGACACTCGAGTCGTCGGCCGCGGTGTCTCCGAGCCCACTGCCGGCACCACCGGAGGCGGCGGTCGTGCCGTCCGCTGGGTCCGGTTCCTCGCCGAGCCCGGTGAGGACCAGGGCTCCGGCCAGGGTCAGCCCCACGGGGATCGCGACCATACCGGCCACGAGCGGCACCCTGCTGCGCC
Source organism: Nocardiopsis terrae (assembly GCF_014651695.1). GTDB lineage: Bacteria > Actinomycetota > Actinomycetes > Streptosporangiales > Streptosporangiaceae > Nocardiopsis > Nocardiopsis terrae. Next base: position 629,895 of record NZ_BMXJ01000005.1, on the reverse strand, counting down.
GTCCTTCACGGTTCGAGCGCTGTTCGCGAGCGCTCGTCCTGCGCCTGCCTCGGCGACCTCGCGCCATATCGCTCTGCCTTCCGTACCGGGATGGGAATCGTTCGGGCACCCCTGCGGGGCGGTCGGGTACACGTGGTCCCGACGGGGTTCCGACGCCGGGGTCAGTGGTCTTCCCCGGGACGGTTCTTCCCGTGCCCATGACCACGCGTGGAATCGGTGGTCTGATGCTGGGCGGGCTTTTCCTCCGGTTTCGGGCGATGATGCCGCGGGGGAAGGGCGGTGAGCCCGAAACCGTGTGCCCTAGCGCGTGAGAGTAGAGCAAATACTGTGAAAAGGGAATCCAAACCGTAATAAACCAGCTCAAGGGACTGGGCGTTCGCGCGAGACGGTCGTCGCCATCCGCGACAATGGGGGTGTGAGTCTCTACCGCGACGAGGGCGTCGTCCTGCGCAACCAGAAACTGGGCGAGGCCGACCGTATCGTCACCCTCCTGACCCGCCGCACCGGGCTGGTGCGCGCCGTCGGCAAGGGCGTGCGCCGCACCAAGTCGCGCTTCGGCGCCCGGCTGGAGCCGTGCACCCATGTCGACCTCCAGCTGCACACCGGCCGCACCCTGGACGTCATCACCCAGGCCGAGACCGTGCGCTCCTACGGCAAGACGGTCGTGTCCGACTACTCCCGCTACACGGCGGCCACCGCGATGCTGGAAACCGCGGAGAAGGTCGTCGCCGTGGAGAAGGACCCGGCGCTGCGCCAGTTCCTCCTCCTCATCGGTGCCCTGCGTACCCTGGGGGAGGGGAGCCACGACTCCAGGCTGGTCCTGGACGCCTACCTCCTGCGCTCCCTGGCCGTCGCCGGGTACGCCCCCGCCCTGACCGAGTGCGCCCGTTGCGGAAGCCGGGGGGAGCACCGTGCGTTCGCGGTCCACGCGGGCGGTATGGTCTGCTCGGTGTGCCGTCCGCACGGTTCCACGCACCCCTCGCCCGAGACGCTCCGGCTGATGTCGGCGCTGCTCGGGGGCGACTGGGACAGCGCGGACGCCAGCGACGGCAGGCATCGCTCCGAGTGCAGCGGGCTGGTTGCGGCCTACCTGCAGTGGCACCTGGAAAACGGAATCCGATCACTGCGCCATGTGGAGCGTTCTTGAGTCTGTTCAGCTTCGACAACGGTAAGCGGCGTGAGCGGGACCACGCCGCGCCCGTCCCGCACCCCAGCGGGGCCCGGCCCCCCGAGGTGCCCGCCGACCTGGTGCCCCGCCACGTGGCCGTGGTCATGGACGGCAACGGCCGTTGGGCGAAGGAACGCGGCCTGCCGCGCACCGAGGGGCACAAGGCCGGTGAGTCCTCCCTCTTCGACGTGATCGAGGGCGCTCTGGAGATGGGCATCCCCAACCTCTCCGCCTACGCCTTCTCCACCGAGAACTGGAAGCGCTCGCCCGACGAGGTGCGCTTCCTCCTCGGTTTCAACCGTGACACCATCCGCAACCGCCGCGACGAGCTGCACGCCCGCGGCGTGCGCGTCAAGTGGGCCGGACGCTCCGGGATGCTCTGGAAGAGCGTCATCCGGGAGCTCAAGGACGCGGAGGAGATGACCAGGGACAACACCCGGCTCACCCTCCAGTTCTGTGTGAACTACGGCGGACAGGCGGAGATCGTCGACGCCGCGCGCGAACTGGCCCGTCAGGCCGCCGCCGGGCGGATCTCCCCGGAGAAGATCACCGAGGAGACCCTGGCCCAGCACCTCTACGCCCCCGACGTCCCGCCGGTGGACCTCTTCGTGCGGTCCTCCGGTGAGCAGCGGCTGTCCAACTTCCTCCTCTGGCAGTCCGCCTACGCGGAGTTCGTCTTCCTGGAGACGCTCTGGCCCGACTTCGACCGCCGCGACCTGTGGCGGGCCTGTGAGATCTACGCGAGCCGGGACCGCCGCTACGGCGGTGCCGTGCCCAACCCGGTGGCTGAGGAGACCAAGTGATGGCCAAGACGAACCGCCCCGAGGAGACCTCGCCGATCAGGCCGGGGATGACGCTCGCCTCGCTCGGCGACAGCTTCACCGAGGGCGTGGGCGACCCCTACCCGGACGGCAGCGGTGTCTTCCGGGGCTGGGCGGACCGGCTGGCCGAGCACCTCGCCGACCACGTGGGCGAGGTCGGATACGCCAACCTGGCCGTGCGCGGCAAGCTCATCCGCCAGATCGTCACGGACCAGGTCCCGCCCGCCCTGGAGATGGCGCCGGACCTGGTCACGCTGTGCGCGGGCGGCAACGACCTGCTGCGCCCGGCGGGCGACCCCGAGCGGCTGGCGAAGATCCTGGACCGCACGGTGAGCCGCCTGCGCGCCAACGGCAGCCAGGTCGTGCTGTTCACCGGCGTCAACGTGGCCACCGGGTACATGCGCGGCACCATCGGCCTGTTCGCGCGCTACTACATGAACGTGCGCGCGATCGCCGACAGGTACGACTGCTTCCTGGTCGACCAGTGGTCCATGGACGTGCTGACCGACTCGCGCGCCTGGGACGAGGACCGCCTGCACATGTCCCCGGAGGGGCACCGCCGCCTGGCTCTGCGGGTGGCCGAGGTCCTGGGCGTGCCCACCGGGGAGCGCTGGGACGAGCCCTGGCCCGAGGCCGAGCCGGTCAGCTGGACCGAGGCGCGCAGGGACGACCTGCACTGGCTCAAGGAGTCCCTGGGGCCGTGGATCGGACGCAGGCTCACCGGAAGGTCCTCGGGTGACACGGTGACCGCCAAGCGCCCCGAGCTGACCCCGCTCACGAAGGACCGCTGACACCCGTCGGGAGGGCCGCCCGGTCGGCGGCCCTCCCGGGTGCCCCGCCCTCCCGGGCGCCCCGAGGTGTGAGTTCCGCCGCAAAAGGCGGAGAACCGCCAACCTACTGTCGCGTAACCAGAGGGTCGGGTTGGATCATCGGACACCATGAGCGGTGTGCCTACCGGATCCTCCGGTGACCTGAAAAGCAAGGACATCCTGTCCTACGTCGCCCTCGGTGACAGCTTCACCGAGGGCATGAGCGACCCCTACCCGGACAGCGACAGCGTGCCCAACGGCCGCTATCGGGGTTGGGCCGACCGCCTGGCCGAACACCTCGCCGTGCACGTGTCCGAGGTCCGCTACGCCAACCTCGCCATCCGCGGGCGCCTCATCGCGCAGATCCGTGACGAACAGGTCCCGCGCGCGGTCGAGATGAAGCCCGACCTGGTCACCCTGTGCGCGGGCGGCAACGACATCCTCCGCCCCGGCAGCGACCCCGACCAGGTCGTCGAGATCTTCGAGTCGATGGTCGCGGACCTGCGCGCCACCGGTGCCAGGGTGGTCGTCTTCACCGGTTTCGACACCAACTGGCAGCCGGTCATGCGGCACCTGCGCGGCAAGATCGCCACCTACAACATGCACATGCGCGCCGTCGCGGACCGTTACGGCTGCGACGTGGTCGACGTGTGGAGCATGAAGGTCCTCTCCGACTCCCGGGCCTGGAACTGGGACCGCCTGCACCTGTCCTCGGAGGGCCACCGCCGGCTCGCCCTGCGGGTGTGCGAGGTCCTGGACCTCCCGGTGGACTCCGACTGGAACCAGCCCTGGCCGCCCCCGGAACCCCGCGACTGGCGCACCGCACGCCAGGAGGACCTGCACTGGGCACGCGAGTTCCTCGTCCCGTGGATCCACCGCCGCCTCACCGGCCGCTCCTCCGGTGACGGCGTGAACGCCAAACGCCCCACCCTGGAACGCTGCGAGCCCGGCGACGGACGCCGGGGATAGACACCGCGAGGGGCCGCCACCCGGTGACGGGCGGCGGCCCCACTGCTGTCGGCACCGCGGCGCGGGCGGCCCCGGCCGCCCGCACCGCGCGTTCGGTCAGGGCAGGTCGGCGGAGCCGAACACCGGGTAGTGGTCCGAGTAGTCGTCGTAGGTGTACTCGCGGCCCCAGGAGCGGACCGTCCAGGGCTCGCTCTTCACCGGCCGGGTCTCGTTGACGTAGGTCTGCGGGGACGCGTCGCCGATCGGCAGGACGTGGTCCAGCTGTTCCGGGGCCCAGTCCGGGTACTCCTCGGCGGCGATCGAGTTGGTCCCGGTGTCCCACGAGGCCGTGTCGTTGGCGGATACGGGCTCCACGGCGCCGAGCTGCTCCAGCGCACGGTCCCACTCCTGGCCGCCGCCCACGATGTTGAGGTCGCCCGCCAGGTACACCGGTTCGGTGTCGAGGACCTCCTTCTCCTCCAGCACGGAACGGATCTGGTCCAGCTGCTGGCCGCGGACCTGCTCGTCCTCCCCGTCCCCGCAGGAACCGTCCTCGGACTGCATGTGGGTGCCCACCACGTGGAGCGGGCCGTCGGGGGTGTCCAGCTCCACGTAGGCGAAGCCCTTGTTGGAGAACCAGTCGGCGCCGCAGGAACTGGTGAAGACGTGTTGTTCACTGCGGACGATCGGCCAGACGCTGTGCACGCTCACCCCGCCGTTGGTGACGGTCTCGTGACGGAAGCCGGTCGTGCGGTCCCAGCCCGACTCCGAGCGGCCCAGGACGGGTGTGGCGTGCGGGTACTCCTCGGCCAGGCCCTCGCGCAGGCGTCCGGCACTGGAGTTCTCGAAGAGCTCCTGGAGCACCACGACGTCCTGACCGGACAGGACGCCGTCGTCCGCGATCAGGTCGGCGCGGATGTCCTGGCCCCAGTTCGGGTAGAGGGCCTTGGGCATCAGGAACGTGTTGTGGGTGGCGATGCGGGGGGCTGGCTGGGAGGCGGGCGCCGAATCGGCGAAGGCGGGGGTGGCGGACAGGAGCGGGGTGATGAGCAGCGTCGTCAGGAGCGCTGCCGTGGTTCGTCTGTACACGGTCGCACAGCCTGGCCCAGCCGTGACACGGGATGGCTACTGGCGGGTAACCAATGGGTGGAGTTCGTGTGCACGACGGGCCCCGTACGCACCCGGCCGGGTGCGTACGGGGCCCGTGACGACCCCTTCTCGGGGTCAGGTCTGCTGCACGGCCCGCAGGGAGCAGTCGGCGCAGGTGCCGAACACCTCCACCGTGTGGGTCACGCCGGTGAAACCGTGCTCGGCGCCGATCTCCGTGGCCCACTCCTCCACGGTGGGACCCTTGATCTCCACCGCGGTGGAGCAGGTCCGGCACACCAGGTGGTGGTGGTGGCTCTCGGTGTCGCACGCACGGTAGACGGCCTCGCCGTCGTCGGTGCGCAGCACGTCCACCTCACCGGAGTCGCTCAGGGCCTGCAGGGCCCGGTACACCGTGGTCAGACCGATCTTCGACCCCTCGGACCGCAGGTCCGCGTACAGGTCCTGCGCACTGCGGAAACCGGAGGCATCGGTCAGCGCCTGCCGAACGGCCTCGCGTCGTGTGCTCATGGTGTCACCCTCCCCCGATCTGTCTGGGGCATCGTATCTGCCGGTCCCCCCGGCACGGGCTGCAGGGGTTCCGGTGTCCGGCGCCTGCCCGCACGGCGCAGGACACCGCCCACGACCACCGAGAGGCAGAAGATCGCCAGTGCCAGCAGCACGATGGTGGCTCCCGGGGACAGGTCCGAGTAGAAGGCCGTGGTCAGCCCGCCGAGCGAGGAGACCAGACCGATCAGGACCGCCAGTCCCATCGTCACCCGGAAGCTGCGGCTCAGCTGCTGGGCAGCGGCGACCGGGACGATCATCAGGGCGCTCACCATCAGCACACCGACCACCCGCATCGCGATCACCACGGTCAAAGCCGCGGTGACCGCCAGCAGGATGCTCAGGAAGCGCACCGGGAGCCCGTGGGCCCTGGCCACCTCCTCGTCCTGGCACAGCACGAACAACTCGCGGCCGAAGACCGCCAGGACCACGGCCACGCCGACGGCCAGCACGCCCACGATCCAGATGTCCTGCTCGCCCACGGTGCTCACCGAACCGAACAGGAAGGACGTCAGGGTGGCGTTGCTCGCCCCCGGGGTCATCCCGATGAGCAGGACGCCGCCCGCGATGCCGCCGTAGAACAGCAGGGCCAGGGCCACGTCGCCGCTGGTGCGCGTGCGTACCCTGACCAGCTCCATGGCGATGGCGCCCAGGGTGGCCGTGACGGCGGCGGTCAGCACGGGGGAGGTGCTCGTCAGCAGGCCCAGGGCCACGCCGGTGAGAGCGATGTGGCCGATGCCGTCGCCCAGCAGGGCGAGGCGGCGCTGGACCAGGAAGGTGCCGATGATCGGGGTGACCAGACCGACCAGCAGCGCTGCGAGCAGCGCACGCCGCATGAACTCGTACTGGAGCAGCTCAGTCACGGCGGGGCACCTCCAGACGGATCATCTCCGCGGCCGTGCCGGTGTCCGCGGGGCTCGGGTCGGGATCGTTGGGATCGGGGTGGGGGTGCTGGTGCTCGTGCCCGGGACGCGCGCACTCCCCGGTGGCCTCGGGCGCCTCCCCGTCGTGCACGACGCGGCCGTGCTCCAGCACCACGGCGCGTTCGATGACCTCCTCCAGGGGTCCCAGCTCGTGCAGGACCAGGACCACCGTGCTGCCCCGGTCGCGCAGCCGGGTGATCGCTCCGGCGAGGGCGCGCTGGTTCTCCGCGTCCACCCCGGCCATGGGTTCGTCCATGACGAAGGTGTCGGGTCGTCCGGCGAGGGCGCGGGCGATGAGCACCCGCTGCTGCTGGCCGCCGGAGAGCTCGCGCACGGCGTCCCCCGCCCGGTCGGACAGGCCCACGGTGTCGAGGGCCTCGTCGACGGCGGCTCGGTCGGCCTTCGTGGTGAAGGAGAGGCGTCGGCGCGTGGCGACCTGCCCGGAAGCGACGATCTCGCGCACGGTGGCGGGCACGGCGCCCCCGGCGGTGAGCCGCTGGGGCACGTAACCGATCCGGCGCCAGCCGCGGAACCGGCGCAGGGGCGTGCCGTGGATCCGGATCTCGCCGGAAGTGAGGGGAACGATACCGAGCATCGCGCGCATCAGGGTCGACTTGCCCGAACCGTTGGGCCCCAGGACGGCCATGGTCTGACCCACGGGTATGTCGACGCTGACGCCGTTGAGGACGGGGACGCCGTCATAGGCGGCGTGCGCGTCGATGGCCTGGAAGGCGTGCGGGGCGTCGGAGGCCCGGCCCCCGGCCCCCTTGAACTGGGCAGACACTCACCCAGTATGACGAAAACGAAAATGGTTGTCAAAAATGGCGGGGGTGCTCCGGATCTCAGAACCCGAGCATCCGCGCCACCGCCAGCACCAGGACCACCGACACCATCAGGATCCGTGGGATCCGCTGCTGTCGGTTGAGCGAGGGCCAGGTCAGGAAAGCCAACCAGAGGAAGGACACCACCACCAGGAGCAGGCACAGCGCACCCAGCCAGCCGGGCGCCGTCAGCCCCGCGACGAACAGTGCTCCCAACACGGCGGGGGGCAGCCACCGGGGCCGCTGGTGCAACCACACGAGCGGTACCGCGCTGCGCCGCTCCACCTCACGGCGCAGCCGACCCGCGCCCGGTGTGAAAAGGGAGTCCCCTGGCGGAAGCGGCCGACCCGGGCCGGGCCGCCGCTGCTCGTCCTCGTGCTCGGGAGAGGCCATCGTCGCCTGTTCCTCTTCCTGTGTCCCGTGCCGCCGACCCCCGGACCGGGCGTTTTCGACCGGCTGGTGTGCACACCGTGCTCCGGGGCCTGTGATAATCGTGGATCTGACCCTAGTGCAGGGCTCTGGCACAGCGCCGGGCGCAGGCACGGCCGCACCGCCGCGCACACCCCCTCGTACCCGCATCCCGACTGTCCCGGGTTCGGCACGAGACGGGTCGTCAACCGTCTACATTCAGTTATTGGCCGTCTGAACTAACGCGGACCGTCCGCACCACGGTTCCCGCGCGTCGCACAGCGACGAACCCTCCGGAGGGTGTCAACTTCCGTGCCCGAACCCACAGTCATCGTGACGTTCGACGTCACCGAGCCGCATCTGCAGAACTGTCTCGACTCCCTGGCCCGTCAACGGGACGACAGCCAGCACGGGGAGGCGGCGCAGAGCACCGCCGCACGAGCGGACACCGAGGTCGTCCTCGTGCCGGTCCGCCCCACCGACGGCGGGCGAAAGTCCCCTGACGGCGGCTCCGAGGCCGCCGAGGAAGCCGTCGAACAGGACACGAACGGGGATGACGAGGGAGACCGAACCGGGTCCGACGAGTCCCGCCCCGAGGAGGACGACCAGGGCGACGAGGCGGTCGAGTCCGCTCGCGAGGACGGGCTCGCCGCCGCCGAAACCTTCGCGCAGGCACCGCCCGCAGGGCTGCGCGTCACCCTCCTGCCGGGCGGGCCGGCGCCGAACCACCCCGAGGCGCGTTCCCGGGGCAGCGCCGCGGCCAGCGGCAGCCACCTGCTCTTCATCGAGGGCTCCGACGCGCTGACCGGCTACGCCCTGGCCTACCTCGCCCGTAGCGCCGCCGACACCCGCTCCGACCTGGTCATCGGTAACGTCCACCGGTTCAACGAACTGGGCGCCGCACCCTCCAGGGCACACCGCAGGTTCGGGCGCCACCGGCTCGCCGAGGACCCCCGGGCCGTACCTGGCCTGGTGTCGGACGCCACCCTGGGCAACCGGCTCTGGCGCAGGGAGTTCTGGGACTCCCTGCCCGTTCACGCCCTCGCGCCGGAGGACGACGACCTCGACATCCGCCGTGCGACCCTCCTGGCCCGGGCCGTGGACGTCCTGCCCGCCCCGGTCCTGCTCCTGCGCGAACGCGAGAGCTCCGGCACCCCTCTGGAGAACGGTGCCCTCACCCGGCGTCTCACCGTCATGGGCGAACTCGGCGCGGAACTCACCGGCGCCGACCGCGAACTCTGGGACCGCACCCTCCTCCAAGGAGAGCTCCACCGCCTGCTGCTGCGGCTCGACGACGCCGACGACGAGGTCCGCCAGACCGTCCTGGACCTGCTCAACGGGTTCCTCGACCACGTGCCGGACACCCTTCTGCGCCAGCTCAACGTGCTGAACCGCCTGCTGTACCACCTGGTGCGCAAGCGGCGGCTGGACGACGTGCTGGAGGTCGCGACCTTCGCCAAGAGCGTCGAGATCAAGAAGGCCACCGTTGTCCGCCAGGGGCTCGGCTACTACATCCGCTACCCCTTCTTCGAGGCCAAGGACCCGGCCAAGGCCGTCCCCAGGGAGATCTACCGCCTCGAGGACGAGATCAAGGTCCGGCAGAAGACCGAGAACGTCCACTGGGAGGACGGCCGGCTGCACGTCAGCGGCCGAGTCGGTATCCGTAACCTGCGGGCGCGCAAACGCTGGCAGCAGCACATCGTCGCCTTCGTGGTCAACACCGCCACCCGGCGCCGCGTCCGGGTCCCGGTGCGGACCCGGCTGGCCGCCGAGTACCGACTGCCCGACCTGCCCGACTCCGCACGGCACGACTACGGCGGCTTCACGGTCGTCGTGGACCCGCGCCGACTGCGCACCTCCGGCAGGTGGGAGCCCGGCGACTGGAAGATCGAGCTCGTGGTGTTCAACCGCAGCCTGACCCGGCGCCGCATCGTCTCCAACCCGGTCTCCGGCCCGCCGGAGCGCCCCGGCTACCAGAGCGTCGGCGACGACGTGTGGGTGCGTCCGCACTGGAACAAGGACCGCCACCTCGTCATCAGCGTGGAACCGGAACGCGCCCGGGTCACCGAGCACCGGTTCGAAAGCCGTACCGCCGAACTCTCCCTCAGCGGTGAGCTGCTGTCCGCGCCCGCGGCCGAGGCCACCGAGCTCAGGCTGGTCCGGCGCCCGGGCACGGCCGTGCTCAGCTACCCGGTCAGTATCCAGGGCGGCCGCTTCGACGCCGTCGTGCGGGCCGAGGAGCTCTTCGCCCGCGGACTCAGCGAGTGCGGCGGCGTGATCCGGCAGGAGGAGTGGGACGCCCACCTGGTCACCCCCGACCAGCGGACCGTCCCCCTGATCCTGCCCGACGAGGTCACCACCGCCCCCTACGCCTCCGAGGGCGCCCAGCAGGAGTTGGCGGTCCAACGGACCGCCACCGGCCACCTGAAGCTGCGGGCGGGCCGGGCCCACCCCGTGGTCGACCGGGCCGAATGGCAGGAGCGCGTCCTCGTCCTCGGCGGGGAGTTCGCCAGCGGGGTCGACCTGGGCCTCGTCGTGAAGGCGCGCGGCCGGGAGGAGGAGCACCGGCTCCGGGTGGAGCGCTCCGGAAGCCGCTTCACCGCCCGCTTCGACCCCTCCCGCATCCCCACCCTGTCCGGCAAGCTGTCCCTTCCCGCCGGCTCCTACCAGGTGTGGGGGCGGGTCAGTGAGGAGTCCGCTCAGGAGGGCGCCCCGGCCGGCAGCGTCGACGTGGGAGTGGAGTTCACCGACACCCTCATCCACGGACTGCCGCTGGGAACCGAGACGCCCGAGCGCACCTACACGCTCTCCTACCAGGGGCGCGGCATCCCGGTGCTCCAGGTCGGCACCGACCTGCGGCCCGCCGAACGCGGGGCCTTCGCCCAGCGCGAGCTCCGGGAGGCCTTCTACCCGGCCCAGCGCGCGAAGCCGGTCACCGAGGGCGTCCTCTTCGACACCTACACCGGACGCCAGTACTCCGACAGCCCGCAGAGCATCTACGCCGAGCTGCGCAAGCGTGAGCGCTGGGCCGACTACCCCATGTCCTGGCTGGTCGCCGACGGGCAGGTACGCCTGCCCGACGACCTCACCCCGGTCCGGCACCGGGGCGAGGAGTACTACAGGGAACTGGCCCGAAGCCGCTACCTGGTCAGCAACTCCCGGCAGCCCGGATGGTTCCACCGCCACCCGGACCAGGTGGTCGTGCAGACCTGGCACGGTTCGATGCTCAAGCGGATCGGCTTCGACGTGGAGAACATCCGCGGCAAGTCGCGCGACTACTTCGACAAGCTCGCCTGGGAGACCCAGCAGTGGGACTACCTGGTCTCACCGAGCCCCTGGGCGACCCCGATCCTGCGCAGCGCGTTCCGGTTCGACGGGGAGATCCTGGAGACCGGCTACCCGCGCAACGACATCTTCTTCTCCCCGGAGCGCGAGGCCGTCGCCGAACGCACCCGGCGCCTGCTCGGCCTGCCCGAGGGCAAGAAGGTGGTGCTGTACGCGCCCACCTGGCGTGACGACAAGTACTACACGCGCGGCAAGCACAAGCTGGACCTGCACCTGGACCTGCGCCGGATGTACGACAAGCTCGGCGACGACCACGTCCTGCTGGTGCGCCGCCACCCCCGCGTGGTCGACAGCGTTCCGATCGTGGGGGAGGACTTCGTCTACGACGTGTCCCTGTACCCGGAGATCCAGGAGCTCTTCCTGATCACCGACGTACTGGTCACGGACTACTCGTCGATGATGTTCGACTTCGCCAACACCGGTCGGCCCATGCTCTTCTTCACCTACGACCTGGAGAGCTACCGGGACAACCTGCGCGGGTTCTACTTCGACTTCGAGGAGACCGCGCCCGGGCCGCTGCTGACCCGGTCGGACGACGTCATCGGAGCGCTGCTGGACATCGACGAGGTCGCCGCGCAGAGCCGGGACTCCTACCGGGCGTTCGTCGACCAGTTCTGCCCCCTGGACGACGGCCACGCCTCGGCCAGGGTCGTCGACCGGGTCTTCGGCAAGGATTAGGGGACGTTTCCCTCGCGGCCGCCGCAGGAGGGCGGTCGGGCCGGCCCGGGGATCCCCGGGCCGGCCCGCCGCGCCCCTGCGCGACAATGGTCCCGTGATCGTCATCACCCGTTACTCCGTGCCCGAGGCCGAGACCGAGGCCTTCCGAACCGACGCCGACGCCGCCGTCGACGTCCTGTCCCGGCGGCCCGGTTTCCGAGGCCACCGCATCGGCCGCGCCGCCGACGAACCGACCCTGTGGACCGTGGTCACCGAATGGGAGGGCGCCGGGTTCTACCGCCGGGCCCTGTCGGACTACGAGGTCAAGGTCACCGCGGTCCCGCTGCTCTCCCGGGCTATCGACGAACCCTCCGCGTTCGAGATCCTCACCAGCGGCGACGCGCCCTCCTGAGCGGCCCCGCTCCGGGACTGCCGCGCCCCTCGCGAAGGGTGCGCGGCCGTCTGCGGATTGCTCTAGCCTGGGGGGAAGCGGTCGCCCGGTGCGCCACATCCGTGGCTCCGCGTGCGAACCGCCCTCCCACACACCCGACGATGTATCGCGAACAGCGATCCACCGACCGCCAGCCGGATGGAGAGTCACCCATGGCCGCCAAGTCAGAGGCAATGGACGCACTGGTCAACCTCGCCAAACGCCGAGGTCTGGTCTACCCCTCCAGTGAGATCTACGGAGGTCTGCGCGCCGCCTGGGACTACGGCCCCCTTGGCGTGGAGCTGAAGAACAACGTCAAGCGCCAGTGGTGGCGCTCGATGGTGCAGGAGCGCGACGACGTCGTCGGCCTGGACTCCAGCGTGATCCTGGCCCGTGAGGTCTGGGAGGCGTCCGGCCACGTGAAGGAGTTCGTCGACCCCCTCACGGAGTGCCAGTCCTGCCACAAGCGCTTCCGCGCGGACCACCTCATCGAGGCCTACGAGGAGAAGCACGGCCGGGAGCCCGAGGAGGGCCTGGCCGCGATCGCCTGCCCCAACTGCGGTGCCAAGGCCTCCTTCACCGAGCCGCGCATGTTCAACGGCCTCCTGCGCACCTACCTGGGCCCGATCCAGGACGAGAAGGGCCTCGCCTACCTGCGCCCGGAGACCGCGCAGGGCATCTTCGTCAACTACAAGAACGTCGAGCAGAGCGCCCGCCGCAAGGTTCCCTTCGGCATCGGTCAGATCGGCAAGTCGTTCCGCAACGAGATCACCCCGGGCAACTTCATCTTCCGGACCCGTGAGTTCGAGCAGATGGAGATGGAGTTCTTCGTCAAGCCGGGCAGTGACGAGGAGTGGCACCAGTACTGGATCGACCAGCGCCACCAGTGGTACCTGGACCTGGGTATCGCCAAGGACAACCTCCGCCTGTACGAGCACCCGCAGGACAAGCTCTCCCACTACTCCAAGCGGACCGTGGACCTGGAGTACCGGTTCAACTTCCAGGGCAGCGAGTGGGGCGAGCTGGAGGGCGTGGCCAACCGCACCGACTTCGACCTCAAGACGCACGCCGAAGCCTCCGGTGTCGACCTGTCCTACTTCGACCAGGAGAGCAACGAGCGCTACATCCCCTACGTCATCGAGCCCGCGGCCGGTGTCGACCGGGCGGTGCTCACGTTCATGCTCGACGCGTACAACGTCGACGAGGCCCCCAACGCCAAGGGGAAGCTGGAGAAGCGCGCCGTGATGCGCCTGGACCCGCGCCTGTCCCCGGTCAAGGCCGCCGTCCTGCCGCTGTCGCGCAACGCCGACCTCTCGCCCAAGGCCCGTGACCTCGCCGCCCTGCTGCGCAAGCGCTGGAACGTGGAGTTCGACGACGCCGGCGCGATCGGCCGCCGCTACCGCCGCCAGGACGAGATCGGTACCCCGTTCTGCGTAACGGTGGACTTCGACACCCTGGAGGACGACGCGGTGACCGTGCGCGAGCGCGACACCATGTCGCAGGAGCGCGTGTCGCTGGACCGTGTCGAGATGTACCTGCTGGAGCGCCTCCCCGGCTGCTAGAGGGGCCACGGCCCCTTCGGGGGAACCGACACGAACGGCCGCCCGTCCTCCTTGGTGGAGGCGGGCGGCCGCTCGTGTCTCAGACGCGCTGTCAGCGCGGCGGCCTGACCTCGCGCCGCCGCACGGCCTCGGTGCCGCCGAGCTCTTCGAGGAGTTCGGTGAGCAGGGAACGCACGGTGGCGAGGGACTCCTCGCCCAGACGCCGCAGGAGCCGCTCCTCCAGGGCCTCCCGGGCGCGACGGGCGGAGGCGACGGCCTCGTGGCCCCGAGGAGTCAGCCAGACGCGGCGCACACGGGCGTCCCGGGGATCGGGAAGGCGTTCGGTGTAACCGAGCCGCTCCAGTTCGTCGACGGCCTTCGAGGCGCCCTGCTGGGTCATACCGAGCTTCTCGGCGAGTTCCCCGATGGTGGGCGGTGTGTCCAGGAGGCGCTGGAAGACGTAGCCGTGGGACACGCGCAGGTCGGCGAAACCCTGGGCGGCGAGTCCCTCCTGGACGGCGGAAACGGCCGCTGCGCCGACGAAGTGGGCCAGGGTGCCCGTGTCGAGGTCGTGCGGTTCGGGTGAGTGGTGCATGGGACCATCCTCTATTGACAACCATGGTTGTGCAAATAAGGTTGTGGATATGTCGAAGCTTGCTGACCACCCCCACGTCCGTACCGCTGTCAAATACCACCGGGCGGTGTCCCGCTTCGCGGCGCCCGAGGAGATCGCCTCCTTCTTCCATCCGGAGGCCGTGCACGTCCAGTTGCCCAACGCCCTGTTCCCCGACGGGACCGTTCGGGGGGTCGCGGAGTTGGCCTCCGCCTCCCGGGAGGGGGCCGCACTGCTCGCCGAGCAGGATTTCGAGGTGGTCAACGCCGTCGCCGCGGGGGACCGGGTCGCCGTGGAGGTCGCGTGGTCCGGGGTGCTGGCTGTGCCGCTCGGCGAGCTGGCCGCGGGTCAGGTGCTGCGCGCCCATGTGGCGGCGTTCATGGAGTTCCGCGACGGCAGGATCATCGCTCAGCGCAACTACGACTGCTACGAGCGCCCGGGCCCCGCGCCGTCGGGGGCGAGTGGCGGCGCCTGAGTCGGAGAGTGTCCTCGGCGGGGTGGAAGGGGGGAGGCGACCGGACCCGGGGGGATGTGGTTTCCGGTCGCCTCCTGGCGCCCACGGCCGCACACGGCCGTAGGAACCGGTTCCCAACCTAGCGGTAGGGGGTGAGGGATAAAGGGGGGTTTGGTGCCGATTGTCTCGCCGCGTGAGCCAATCGTGACTCCTGGCTGCCGGTCGTCAATCATACATAGCTCTTCTATGCCTAGAACTGCTAGGGTTATGACCCCTGGCAGCTCTAGGCATGAGGAAGCGAATGCACATAGACAAGGACCTGGTCGCCGCATCGGCAACACCGCTCGTCCTGGGCATCCTGGCCGAGGGTGAGTCCTACGGCTACGCCATCGTCAGGCGCGTCAACGAGCTCTCCGACGGCCGGATGCAGTGGACTGACGGAATGCTCTACCCCCTGTTGCACCGGTTGGAGCGCAACGGACTCGTCCGGGCCTCCTGGGGCAGGTCGGACGCGGGCCGCCGCCGCAAGCACTACGCCATCACGGAGGCGGGACTCGAGGCGCTGGCCGAGCGGCACGAGCAGTGGAAGGTCGTCGCCGAGGCGCTCAGGCAGGTGTGGGAGGCGGCCGCACACCCCCCGCGCCCGGGTGCCGCTCCGGCAGGGGGTTTCGCATGACGACCGAGCCCGCCCGCGGGAACGTCCTGGAGGAGCAGATCGGCCAGTGGCGCGGTTTCGTGCGCCGCCGTCAGGCCATCTCCGCGCCGGACATCGAGGAGATGGAGGACCACCTGCGCGAACAGATCGCCGACCTGGAGTCGAGCGGTCTCGACAGTGAGGAGGCCTTCCTCGTCGCGGTCAAACGCATGGGCAACCTGGACGCGGTCTCGCGTGAGTTCGCGCGCGAACACTCCCACCGGCTGTGGAAGCAGCTGGTCCTGGTCCCCGAGGCCGACGGCGGACCCGGCGCGCGGCGCTGGCGCGAGCTCGGGGTGATGCTGGCGTTCGCGGTCGGCGCGGGCGTGGCGGTCAAGATCCTCGTCAGTGCCGTCGACGACGAGATGGCGCTGCTGCGCAACCTCCCCTTCGTGGTCCTTCCGTTCCTGGCGGGGTGGTTCGCCTGGAAGAGCCGCGCCCCGTGGCGGGTGTGCGCGGTGACGGCCGCACTCGCGGCGGTCCCGGCCCTGGCGGTGAACCTCTACCCCTTCACGCAGACCCCCGGCCCCTACCCGGCGCCCGGGATGACCGAGGTGCTCGCGTTCACGCACGCCCCGGTCCTGCTGTGGCTGCTCGCCGGTGTACTGCACACGGGTGGTCGGTGGCGCTCGCACGAGCAGCGGATGGACTACGTGCGGTTCGCGGGTGAGCTGGCGATGTACCTCGCGCTGCTCGCACTGGGTTCGATGGTCCTGCTCGGCCTCACCGCTGCGGTGCTCTCCCTGGCCGGCGTCGACCTGGAGCCCTTCATGGAGGACTGGCTCCTGCCGTTCGGCGTGCCCGGCGCGCTGCTGGTCGCCGCGTGGCTGGTGGAGGCCAAGAAGAGCGTGGTGGAGAACATCGCTCCCGTGCTGACCAGGGTCTTCACCCCGCTGGCACTGCTGATGCTGGTCGCCGACCTCGTGGTGCTGCTGGTGAACGGTCCGCTGACCACGGTCGACCGCGAGCTGCTCATCATCATGGACGCGGTCCTGGTGCTCGTGCTGTTCCTGTTGCTGTACTCGATCTCCGCCCGCGACCCGCTGGCCCCGACCGGGATCTTCGACTGGCTCCAGCTCGCACTGGTGGGCGCCGCGCTCGCGGTGAACGCCGTCGCACTGACGGCGATGCTGACCCGGATCGCCGAGTTCGGTTTCACCGCCAACAAGACGGCGGCGCTCGGCCTGAACCTCGTACTGCTGGTGCACCTGGCCTGGTCCGCGTGGCTGCTCCTGGGCTTCGTGCGTGGCAGGCGCCCGTTCACGGCGGTCGAGCGTTGGCAGACCGCCTACCTGCCGGTGTACGCGGTGTGGGCCGCGGTGGTCGTGCTGGTCTTCCCGCCGATGTTCGCCTTCGCCTGACTGGCAGGTGCCTGACACGCGCGGTGGCCGGTCCCGCAGCGGGACCGGCCACCGGGGCAGACCGTGTGCTGGGGCGGGACCCCGGCTTCAGGCCGCCGCGTAGACCACGAACGACACCGCGACGTAGTGGCAGACGAACGCGGCGATGGTCAGTGAGTGGAAGATCTCGTGGAAGCCGAACCAGCGCGGAGCCGGGTCGGGCCGCTTGAGCCCGTAGACCACCGCGCCGACGCTGTAGAGCACACCGCCCGCCAGGATCAGGATCCACGTGGCCGGATTGGTGCCGTTGACCAGGTCGGGGATGAACAGGACCGCCACCCAGCCGATGGCCAGGTACAGGGCGGTGGACAGCCAGCGCGGTGCGTTCAGCCACAGGAGCTTGAACGCCACCCCGGCGATCGCCCCGCCCCAGACCAGGGCCAGCATGGCCGTGCGCAGGGGGCCGTCCAGGACCAGCACGATGAACGGCGTGTAGGTGCCCGCGATGATCAGGTAGATGTTCGAGTGGTCCATGCGGCGCAGCACCCTCTGCGCCCGCGGCGACCAGCGGCCCACGTGGTAGACGGCGGAGGTGCTGAACAGCAGCACCGAGCTGAGCGCGTAGACCGCGCTGGCGGCCAGGGCGGGCAGGGTGGGGGAGAGCGCGACCAGGACGATACCCGCGGCCAGGGCGAGCGGTGCGGTTCCGAGGTGGAGCCAACCGCGAAGCCTCGGCTTCACGGCCTCCAGCAGGTCCCCGGCGGCCGCGGCGGCCCGCTCGGGTACGGAGGCGGCCGGGCCCTCCCCGGCGGTGGGGTCCCGTCCCTCGGCACCGGTCGCCGCTTCGGCGTTCCCGGCCTCCGTGTTCTCCGTCTCCGGCTCCCTCGACTCCGGCTCCTTGGACACCGTTCGCACCCCTCACGTCCTGTGGTCCCGCTCGGCGCGGGACACACCCGAAGCCTAACTTACGGATGCGTAGGTTACTTGCAAGTAATGCTGTGTCACGCCGCACAGTCGCCCCCGGGTCCGTGTGCTGCGGGGATTGGTCGTGCCGCCGGTTCCCGGGCTCCGCCCCCTGTTCGGTTGCTGACCGATGATGGCTCCACTCTCCTGACCAGCGGTGTCCTGGGCCACAGGTGCTCCTGGGTGTTGTTTTGCGTGGTGGGACGGGTGTGCTTGTGCTGAACCATTGGTATAGACCTTTTCAATGCCTTTGAGCAGGGACTATTCCATAAAACGGTGGTTCATGGAGGGTCGCTTTTGCGAAGTGTGGATAGAGTCGCGCCAGACAAGGGGCCGACCCGACGCCGAGCCGCCGAGACAGAACGAGGGAGCACCCCCGTGACCAAGTACGTCTACAAGTTCACCGAGGGCAACAAGGACCTGAAGGATCTGCTCGGTGGCAAGGGGGCCAACCTCGCCGAGATGACCAACATCGGTCTCCCGGTTCCCCCCGGCTTCACCATCACCACCGAGGCGTGCCGTCACTACCTGGAGAGCGGGACCGTGCCCGCGGGCCTGGACGCCGAGATCGAGGCCAACCTCAGGGACCTGGAGAAGTCCATGGGGCGCGGGCTCGGCCAACCCGATGATCCGCTCCTGGTGAGCGTACGGTCGGGCGCCAGATTCTCCATGCCCGGCATGATGGAGACCGTCCTCAACATCGGCCTCAACGACGAATCCGTCGTCGGCCTGGCCAACCAGGGCGGGGACGAGCGCTTCGCCTGGGACTCCTACCGGCGCCTCATCCAGATGTTCGGCAAGACCGTCCAGGACATCGACGGTGAACTCTTCGAGGACGCTATCGACGAGCTCAAGTCCGCCAAGGGCATCACCAACGACCTCGACCTGGACGCCGCCGACTTCCGCCAGCTCGTGGAGCGGTTCAAGGAGATCGTCGCCGAACAGACCGGCAGCCCCTTCCCGACCGACCCGCGCGAGCAGATGGTCCTCGCCGTCAAGGCGGTCTTCGACTCCTGGAACGCACCCCGCGCCGTCCTCTACCGCCGCCAGGAGCGCATCCCCGCCGACCTCGGCACCGCCGTCAACATCTGCTCCATGGTCTTCGGCAACCTGGGGATGGACTCCGGTACCGGTGTCGCCTTCACCCGCGACCCCGCCTCCGGCCAGCCCGGCGTCTACGGCGACTACCTCCAGAACGCCCAGGGCGAGGACGTGGTGGCGGGCATCCGCAACACCGTCCCCCTCGCCGACCTGGAGAAGATCGACGCCCGCAGCTACGAAGAGCTCATGGGCATCATGGACATCCTGGAGAACCACTACCGGGACCTGTGCGACATCGAGTTCACCGTCGAGCGCGGCAAGCTGTGGATGCTCCAGACCCGGGTGGGCAAGCGCACCGCCGCGGCCGCCTTCCGCATCGCAGACCAGCTCGTCGACCAGGGCATGATCACCCTCGACGAGGCGGTCCAGCGCGTCACCGGCGACCAGCTCGCCCAGCTGATGTTCCCGCGCTTCGACGACGTCGCGGCGGCGGGCGACGGGGTCCACCGCCTGGGCCGGGGCATGAACGCCTCGCCCGGCGCCGCCGTCGGCAAGGCCGTCTTCGACTCCTACACCGCCGTCAAGTGGTCGCGCAGCGGGGAGAGGGTCATCCTCTGCCGCCGTGAGACCAACCCCGACGACCTCGAGGGCATGATCGCCGCCGGGGGCATCCTCACCAGCCGGGGCGGAAAGACCTCGCACGCCGCCGTCGTGGCGCGCGGTATGGGCAAGACCTGTGTCTGCGGTGCCGAGGAGCTCGACATCGACACCAAGAACCGGCGCATGACGGCGCCCGGCGGCGAGGTGGTCGAGGAGGGCGACGTCATCTCCATCGACGGCACCAGCGGTCAGGTCTACCTCGGCGAGGTGCCGGTCGTGGACTCCCCGGTGGTCCGCTACTTCGAGGGCGAGATCGACCCCGCCTCCGACCAGGCCGACGACCTCGTGCGCGCCGTGGACCGGATGATGCACTACGTCGACGCCGCCCGCCGCATGTACGTGCGGGCCAACGCCGACACCCCCGAGGACGCTGCCCGTGCCCGCCGCATGGGGGCCCAGGGCATCGGCCTGTGCAGGACCGAGCACATGTTCCTCGGTGACCGCCGCCAGCTCGTCGAGCGCCTCATCCTGGCCGACACCCCCGCTGAGCAGCAGGAGTCCCTGGACGCGTTGCTGCCGCTGCAGCGGGAGGACTTCAACGGCATCCTCGGAGCCATGGACGGCCTGCCCGTCACGGTCCGCCTGCTCGACCCTCCGCTGCACGAGTTCCTGCCCGACATCACCGAGTTGTCGGTGCGTGTGGCGGTGGCCGAGGCCCGTGGGGAGAGCCACGAGAACGACCTCCGCGTCCTCCAGGCCGTGCACAAGCTGCACGAGCAGAACCCGATGCTGGGTCTGCGGGGCGTGCGCCTGGGCCTGGTCGTCCCCGGACTGTTCACCATGCAGGTGCGCGCCATCGCCCAGGCCGCCGTCGACCGCATCCGTGCGGGCGGCCGACCCCGTCCGGAGATCATGATCCCGCTGGTGGGCACCGTCCAGGAGCTGGAGATCATCCGTGACGACGCGCTGCGCGTGCTGCGCGAGGTGGGCGAGGAGAACGGGCTGGAGCTGGACTTCCCGGTCGGCACCATGATCGAGCTCCCCCGCGCCGCGCTCACCGCCGGACAGATCGCGGAGAACGCCGCGTTCTTCTCCTTCGGTACCAACGACCTCACCCAGACCGTGTGGGGCTTCTCCCGCGACGACGTCGAGGCCTCCTTCTTCTCCGCCTACCTGGAGAAGGGCGTGTTCGGGGTCTCGCCGTTCGAGTCCCTGGACGTGGACGGGGTCGGCCGCCTCATCCGCATCGCAGTGGAGGAGGGCCGCGCCGCCCGCCCCGGCATCAAGCTCGGCGTGTGCGGCGAGCACGGCGGCGACCCCGCCTCGGTGCACTTCTTCCACAAGGTGGGGCTGGACTACGTGTCCTGCTCGCCCTTCCGGGTCCCGGTGGCCCGCCTGGAGGCCGGCCGCGCCGCAGGCCGCTCCGCCTGATCTGACGCGGGCCGGGGTCGAGAGGTGCCCGGCTCAGGCCGGTGTGGCGGCGTTCCCGGAAGGGGCGCCGCCACTGGAGTTCCAGAGGTTCGGGGCGACTAGAATCGGGCACCACGACGGAGGTCGGCCGGAAAGTCACTCGTGACCTTTTCGTGATATATTCTTGCCTGCCGGTACGAGCCACCACACGATGTCCCGATCCGTCACCCCACAGGCGGGGCGTCGGGCACGACCAGCCACCTATCCCACGTCCACGACCCTCCCCGACCGGGGAACCGCGAACCAGCGGCGGACACGAGGCGTCCCAGTGGGGGGTACCGCGCCCAGGGCCAACAATGCGGAGGTGAGCCGGTGCGAACGGCGAGCGACGGTCGCGGCGACGAGCCGCAGGAGGACCCCATCACGACCCCCTCGGCTGACGACGAAGCCACCCGGGTCTTCTCCCGGGACGGTTACGCCGGTGCCGCCTCGGCCACCGACACCACCCGGGAGTTCACCAGGGGTGCCGTGCACAGCGGTGATCAGGCCCCCTCCGGCGACGGCGGTGCCGCCGAAGCCACCCGTGAGTTCACCCGCTCCGACCAGGAACCGGCCCCGGCCGCCTTCACCCGCAGGTTCGTCCGGGACCGACCGCTGCCGCGCACACGCGGGGAGCGGCCCCTCCACCGGGACGGGGCGGACGGACCGGCCACCGAGGAGCCGCACCCTCCGGAGCCTGGCACCGAGGACCCGCGTCTGTCGGAACCAGACAACGGGGCCCGGCCGCCCAGGGGACCGCGGCGAAGCGGCCGCCGCCCCCAGGCCCGGCCCCACAAGCCCAAACGCCGCAGGCGCCGCAGATTCCGGCTGCGCTGGATCCTCGCCCTGGCCCTGGTGGCGGCCCTGGCCGTCCCGCCCGCCACCTGGGGCTGGGTCTGGTACACCGCCCGCCAGGACGAGCGCGGCGCCACCGACGCCATCGTGGTGCTCGGCGCCAGCCAGTACAACGGCGTGCCCTCACCGGTCTTCGAGGCCCGCCTGCGCCAGGCACAGGTGCTCTACCTGGACGGTGTCGCACCGTTCATCGTCACCGTCGGCGGCAAACTGCCCGACGACGCCTATACCGAGGCCGCGTCGGGCCGGAACTGGCTCGTCGAGGTAGGCGTCCCCGCCGACCAGGTCATCGCGGTCGAGGAGGGCAGCGACACCCTCCAGAGCTTCCAGGCCGTCTCGGAGGTCTTCGAGGCCAACGGCTGGGAGACCGCGACCCTGGTCTCCGACCCCTGGCACAGCCTGCGCTCCAGGATCATGGCGGCCGACCACGGGATTGAGGCGGGAACCTCGCCCGCGCGCTCCGGGCCCGCCGTCATCGAGCGCCGCACCCAGCTGTGGTACATCACCAGGGAAACCGCCTCGCTCTGGTACTACTGGATCTTCAACGACAGCAGCGACATCCGCGTCAACGCGGCCTGACCAGGCCCAATGGTGCGTTCTGTCACTGTCGGAAAGTAGGCTCGGGCCCATGACGACCACCCCTGGTGAGAACACTGTGCACCTCGAGAACACCACGCACGGGTACACCGCGGGCGACACCGAACGCCTCTTCCGGGAGCCGCGCAAGAACAGGCGGCGCGGACCCTTCGAACGGGACCGCGCCCGTGTACTGCACAGTTCCGCACTGCGCAGGCTCGCCGCCAAGACCCAGGTCGTCCAGCCCGGGGTGAGCGACTTCCCGCGTACCCGGCTGACCCACTCCCTGGAGTGCGCCCAGATCGGCCGCGAGCTCGGCCAGGCCCTGGGCTGCGACCCCGACCTGGTCGAGGCCGCCTGCCTCTCCCACGACCTCGGCCACCCGCCCTTCGGGCACAACGGCGAACGCGCCCTGGACGAGGCCGCCGCGGCCTGCGGCGGGTTCGAGGGCAACGCCCAGAGCCTGCGCCTCCTCATCCGGCTGGAGGGCAAGGTCATCGCCCCCGACGGCCGCAGCGCGGGCCTCAACCTCACCCGCGCCACCCTCGACGCCACCGTCAAGTACCCCTGGCGCCGGGGCGAGGGCGGCGACACCCACAAGTTCAACTGCTACCCGGACGACACCGAGGCCTTCACCTGGCTGCGCGAGGGGGCACCCGCGGGCCGCACCTGTTTCGAGGCCCAGGTCATGGACTGGGCCGACGACGTCGCCTACTCCGTGCACGACGTCGAGGACGCCCTGCACGCCGGGCTGGTCAGCATGGCGGCCCTGCGCGACCCCGGCCAGCGCGCCGAGGTCTGCCGCACCGCCGCCGCCTCCTACTGCGACGCCGAGCAGGCCGAACTCGACGAGGTGTTCACCGACCTGCTCGCCGAACCCGTCTGGCCCAGCGAGTTCACCGGCGACCTCGCCTCCCTGGCCGCACTCAAGAACCTCACCAGCGAACTCATCGGCCGGTTCTGCCGGGCCGCCGAACGCGCCACCCGCCGCGCCCACGGGCCCGGCCGCCTGACCCGCTACGGGGCCGACCTGGTCCTGCCGCGCCGCGCCCTGCTGGAGTGCGCCCTGCTCAAGGCGGTGGCCGCGCACTTCGTCATGTCCCGCGAGGAGGCCCAGATCTATCAGGCCGAGGAGCGCCGCACCGTCACCGAACTGGTCGACGCCCTGTGGCGGGGCGCCCCCGGCGCCCTCGACCCCCAGTTCCGCGCCGCCTTCGACACCGCCCCGGACGACGCCGCGGCCCTGCGCGCGGTCGTCGACCAGGTCGCCTCGCTCACCGACACCTCGGCCACCGCGCTGCACGCCCAGCTCGCCCGCTGATCAGCGGCCCCTGCCGGTACGCCGCGCCGCCCGGCGGCGCTTCCGGACAGCGGGTCCGCTCCCCGGCCAGCTCCAGGTAGGCGGCCATGTCGAAGGACCACGTGCCGTCCTCCGCCCGGGAGGCGACCCGCGCCTCCGCCGACGCGGCCGCCACGGGTCCGTGGCCGAGCAGCACCACCGGTGTGCTGAAGGGCCGGTACCCGGCGGTGACCCCGTGGAGCTCCCGCACGTCCTCGAAGAGGGCGACCTTCGCCGGTCCCACGACCCCCGCGACCGGCACCGGCTCCCCGGCCCCGCCGAACCGGTCCACCTCGACCACGCCGAGCACCGAGGCCAGGGCGGTGATCACCGGCACGCCGATCCGCAGGACCCGTCTTCGGGCGGGGCGTGGACCGGGGGACGGTCTCGCACCGGAAAGGACCTCCTGGGGGCTGGGGGAAGGAACGGGCCACCACGGTGGCATCCGGCCCCGGAGCGGCCGACGCCCGGGTGCCCGTCGGATGGCGTAGCGGGGAAACCCGGCCTGTGGACGGTGGCCGGAGGGTCCCCGAAGAGAACTAGGCTGGAAACCGTGGCAGGCCGGATCAAAGACGAAGACATCGCCCTCGTACGCGAGCGCACCCCCATCGCTGACGTCATCGGCGAGTACCTCCAGTTGCGCAACGCCGGAGGCGGCTCGCTCAAGGGGTTGTGTCCCTTCCACGACGAGAAGTCCCCCTCCTTCAACGTCACCCCGGCCAAAAACCTCTACTACTGCCTGGCGGGGGAGACGCGCGTTCTGACCCGTGACGGGGTCAGGCCCATCCGTGATCTGGCCGGGGGCAGACACACGGTCCTCACGAGGAGCGCCACCTGGGTGGAGGCGCCCTTCTACTCCTTTGGTGAGCAGCGGCTGATGCGTCTGACGCTGAGCCGTGACGGTCAGCGCAAGGAGATCCACGCGACCCCCGAACACCGGTGGTTCGTGCAGGCGGGCAAGGACTGTTCGAAGGTGCGCGAGGTCACCACCGAGGAGCTGCGTCCCGAGCACCGTCTCGCCTACGTCTTCCCGCCCAAGAAGGTCACCAGGACCACGCCCTCGCCGTTCGGGATCGCGCACGGCATCACCTTCGGCGACGGCACACGGCTCGGGCGAGGCAGCATGGCGGAGCTGGACACCGAGAAGGACCCCGGCCTGCTCAAGTGGTTCCCCAACAGTGAGACCAGCCAGCACGGTCGTCAGATCCTCGTCCACCACCTGCCCGGATTCTTCAAGGAACTGCCATCCCTGGACGAGTCCCGCTCCTACCTCTACGGCTGGCTCGCCGGATATCTCGCCGCCGACGGCCACGTCTCCAAGGACGGGACGGTCCTGCTCAACTGCGCCGACCGTTCCGTGCTGGAACACGTCCGCATGGTCGCGACCCGGCTCGGGATCGGCACCTACGGGATCACCGAACAGGTGCGTGAGGGCTTTCCCGGGCGTGAGCCCTCCTCACTCTCCAGGGTGCACTTCGTCAACGAGGACCTGACGGACGAGTTCTTCCTGCACGACGACCACCGCCTGCGCTTCACCAGCGCGGAGAAGAAGTTCGCCCGGCGGGGCTGGACGGTGCGCTCGGTGGAGGAGACCGACCGCTTCGAGGAGGTCTTCTGCGCCGTCGTGGACGAGGGCCACGCCTTCGTTCTCGAGGACAACATCCTCACCGGGAACTGCTTCGGCTGCGGAGAGGGCGGGGACGTCATCTCCTTCGTGCAGCAGATCGACAGCCTCAGCTTCGCCGAGGCGGTCGAGTCGCTGGCGCGGCAGACCGGGATCGTACTCCGGTACGAGGAGGGCGGACGCAGCACCTCCCGGCGGGACGAGGGCAAGCGCCAGCGGCTGCTGGACGCCCACCGCACCGCCGCCGAGTTCTACTCCGAACAGCTCCTGGCCCCCGGGGCGGTCGCCGCACGACGGTTCCTGGACGAACGCGGTTTCAACCGCGTCCACGCCGAGCACTTCGGGCTGGGCTTCGCCCCCGCGGGCTGGCAGAACCTCACCGACCACCTGCGCGCCAAGGGGTTCACCGACGCCGAGATCATCGAGGGCGGGCTGGCCAGCCAGGGGCGGCGCGGCGCCTACGACCGGTTCCGCAACCGGCTGCTCTGGCCGGTACGCGAGGTCACCGGGGAGGTCGTCGGGTTCGGCGCGCGCAAGCTCGACCCGGAGGAGGACGGGCCCAAGTACCTCAACTCCCCGGAGAGCCCGATCTTCCACAAGGGGCGCCTGCTCTACGGGCTGGACCTGGCCAAACGGGAGATCTCACGGCAGGGCAAGGCGGTCATCGTCGAGGGCTACACCGACGTGATGGCCTGCCACGAGGCGGGCGTCACCACGGCGGTCGCCACCTGTGGCACCTCCTTCGGCGAGGACCACCTGAAGATCCTGCGCCGGATGCTGCTGGGCCGCTCCAACCACGGCAGCAGGGTCGTGTTCACCTTCGACGGTGACAAGGCCGGACAGAAGGCCGCGGTGCGCGCCTTCGCAGAGGAGCACGGCTTCACCTCCGAAACCTTCGTCGCCGTCCAACCGGACGGGCTCGACCCCTGCGACCTGCGGCTCCAGCACGGGCCGCAGGCCGTGGCCGACCTGGTCGACGGCGCCAGCCCGCTGTACGAGTTCATGATCCGCAACATCGTCGAGGGCTACGACCTGTCCAGCGCCGAGGGCCGCATCGCCGCCCTGGACGCCGCGGCCCCGGTGATCGCCAGCATCCGGGACGAGGGCGTGCGCCTGACCTACGGCAAGAACCTGGACCGCTGGCTGGGGCTGATGGACGAGTCCTTCGTGCTGCGCCGCGTCCGCCAGCACATGGGTCGCGGTCGCGCGCGCGGCGGCTCCGCGAAGGCCCCCGCGGCCGCGCCGGTGCCCACCCCGGACGCCCGGTCGGCCCCCTACGACCTCCGGGACCCCTCCGTGCAGCGGGAACGCCAGGCCCTCAAGGTCGCGGTCAAGCACCCGAACCTGGCGCACGGCTTCGACACCCTCAGCGAGGAGGACTTCACCGTCCCCCAGCACCGGGCCGTGCTCCGGCTCATCCGGGAACAGGGCGGGATCTCGGGGGTGCAGAACCCGGAAACCTGGGCTCTCATCCTGCGTGACGCGGCCCCGAACGACGCACAACGTGATTTTGTCACGCGCCTGGGTGTAGAGGAGATCGAGTTCTATGGAGAACTCGACGAGCATTTCGCCCAGCAAATGCTGAGCACAATCAGAACTCATTCCATCAACCGGCGGGAGGCAAACCTCAAATCCGAGCTCCACCGGATCGACCAGGTCGCCCAGCCGGAGGAGTACAACCGGGTGTTCGTCGAACTCATGCGTCTTGGCCAGCAGAAAAGGGCCCTTCAGGAGTCCGGTGGCGGTGCCGTGTAGCACCGGGGTGACAATAGTAGTTCTCCCTCTCCGGGTAGTTTTATGGGCACAATGTAGTGGTGGCTCCCACTGTTGTGACCAACGAAATACCACCTGTCCGTCAGGTGGTCCGACTACTACCTGAAGCGGGTCGGGGAACGGTCAGTCGCGGGGAGGTCGCGTCGGCGTTGGAGCGCCTGGACGCGCCCCCCGACTCCCTGGACCGGATGATCACCGGCCTCGCCCGGGCCGGAGTCGACGTGGCCGACCCCGAGGAGGCGGCCCCCGCGGACCCGGGCCGCCGTTCAGGTTCCGACCTGGTCCGCCTGTACCTGCGCGAGATCGGCAGGGTTCCCCTGCTCAGCGCGCAGGAGGAGGTGGACCTGGCCAAGGCGGTCGAGGCGGGACTGTACGCGCAGCGCCGCCGACCCGAACCGGGCGAGTGCGCCGCGGACGAGCTCGCCGAGCTGGTGGACGAGGGCAGACGCGCCAAACGGCGCCTCATCGAGGCCAACCTGCGCCTGGTCGTGTCGATCGCCAAACGCTACCTGGGGCGGGGCCTGCTGCTCCTGGACCTGATCCAGGAGGGCAACCTCGGCCTGATCCGCGCGGTGGAGAAGTTCGACTACGCCAAGGGCTTCAAGTTCTCCACGTACGCCACGTGGTGGATCCGCCAGGCGATCACCAGGGCCATCGCCGACCAGGCCCGCACCATCCGCATCCCGGTGCACATGGTCGAGAACATCCAGAGGCTCCTCCGGGTCCAGCACCAACTCCACCAGCAGTTGGGCCGGGAACCCAGCGTCGCCGAGATCTCCTCGGCCGCCGGGTTCGGCGGGGAGCGCGTCCTGGAGATCCAGCGCATCGCCCGCGAACCCGTGTCCCTCCAGGCACCCATCGGGGAGGAGGAGTCGGACTTCGGTGACTTCATCGAGGACTCCGACGCGGTGGTACCGGTGGAGGCGGCCGCCTTCACGATTCTCCGGGAACAACTGCGGGTGTTCCTGGGCGACCTCTCCGAACGAGAGCAGCGCATCATCCGGTTGCGGTTCGGCCTGGCCGACGGCCGCCCGCGCACCCTGGAGGAGGTGGGCAGGGAGTTCGGTGTGACGCGGGAACGGATCCGTCAGATCGAGGCGAAAACCCTCGCCAAACTCCGCCACCCCTCGCGGGCGGGCTCCCTGAAGGACTTTCTGCGCAGCAGCTGACCTGGGCACGGGCCGGGCGGGGTCGCCTACAACGTCCAGGAGGACCTCCGGGTTCCCACACCCGCGAGAACGGCCTCATCCGGCCGACATGGGCCGAATGGCCCGTCTGACCCCGCGGTGCCCCTACGGTCGAGGTGTGAACGCCACCCCGCTCCAGCCGAGGCCCAGGACACCCGTCGGGCGGCGTCCACTGCTGGTACTGGGCGCGGCCGCCGCCGCAGCGGTACTGCTCGTGGGAACCCTCGTGCTCGTGAACCAACGCGACCCGGAACGCATCGGCTACTTCGCCGACTGGAACGTGGCCAACCGCGGCTATACCGTGAACGAGCTGCTCGGGAGCGGTGCCCCCGAGCACCTCACCAGAATCATGTGGGCCTTCGGCGACATCGACCGGGACGGCCTGTGCCACATCCCCCAGGACAACCACGACCAGCCCTGGGAGCTGTACCAGCGCCGCTACGACGCCGACGAGAGCGTCAGCGGGGAGGCCGACGAGTACGAGCAGGAACTGGCGGGCAGCCTCAACCAGCTGCGCCAGCTCCGCACGCGGTACCCGGACCTGGGGGCCAGCCTGTCCCTGGGCGGCTGGAACTGGTCGGTGAACTTCTCCACCGCGGCCCGCACCGAGGAGTCCCGTCAGGCCTTCGTGACCTCCTGCCTGGACCTGTGGCTGCGCGGCGACCTCCCGGTCCGCGAGGGGGAGCCCCAGGGCGGGGCGGGAGCGGGCGCGGGCGTCTTCGACGGCATCGACCTGGACTGGGAGTGGCCGGGCGGGCAGGGCAACTCCGACAACGTGGAGCACCCCGACGACCCCCGCAACTTCACCCTGCTGGTCGCCGAGTTCCGCCGCCAGCTCGACGAGCTCTCCCGGGAGACCGAACGGGACTACGTCCTGTCCGTCTCCCTGCCCGGGGGAGCCGCGCACACCGAGGCCTACGAGGCGGAGGTCTTCGACCACGTCGACTTCGCCACCGTGCAGGGGTACGACTTCGCCGGCCCCTGGAGCGAGCGCACCGCCCACCACTCCAACCTCCGCGTCCCCGCCTACGACGAGGACGCCAACAGCGTGGACCAGGCGGTCCGGCGCTACCTGGACCTCGGGGCCGATCCCGGACAGATCGTCATGGGCGTTCCGGCCTTCGGTCGCGGCTGGCAGGGCGTCCCCGCCGAGCAGGCGGGCCGCCACCAGGAGGCCGCCGCTCCCGCCGAGGACGACTACGACGGCCCCACCCGGGCCTTCAGCGACCTCGAGGAGACGGAGGGGCGCCGCTACCTGGACGAGGAGGCGGGCGCCTACTGGGTCTACGACGGCGACCAGTGGTGGACCTACGACAACCCCGACGTGATCGGTATCAAGGGCCGGTACGTCCGGGACAACGGCCTGGCCGGGATGATGGTCTGGAGCCTCGACATGGACCCCGACGGCGTCCTGGTCCGGGCCATGCACGACTCCCTGGACTGATCCTCGGCCCCGCCCGGGCAGTGGAGCCGCAGCCCGGCGGGCCGCGCCGCGTGCCGTGGTTGCCACGCCGCCACCGCCCGCGACACGCTGTGGGCATGGCCGACCCGCACAGCACCACCCCACGCCCGGACCTCACCGCGCTCCGCAGGGACCTGGAGGAGGGCGTCCAGGGGACCGTCGCCCTGGACGCGGGCACACTCGCCCTCTACACCTCCGACGCCTCCAACTACCGCCGGGTCCCGCTCGCGGTGGTCATCCCCGAAACCATCGACGACTGCGTCGCCGCCGTCCGCGCCTGCTCCGCGCACGGGGTGCCGATCATCCCCCGCGGCGGCGGCACCTCCATCGCCGGAAACTCCATCGGTACCGGCGTGGTCATCGACACCTCACGCCACCTGCGCACCATCGAGGCCATCGACCCCCAGGCCCGTACCGCCAGGGTCCAGCCCGGAGTCATCCTCGACGATCTGCGCGCGGCCACCGCCGAACACGGGCTCACCTTCGCCCCGGACCCCTCCACCCACAGCCGGTGCACCATCGGCGGCATGGTCGGCAACAACGCCTGCGGTTCCCACTCGGTCGCCTGGGGCACCACCGCCGACAACATCGTCGAACTGGACCTGCTGCTCTCCGACGGAACCCGGATCACCGTCGGGTCCGGGCACACCGCGGAGGAGTTCGCGGAGCTGGCCGCCCGCCCCGGCCGCGAGGGGCGGATCCACGCCGCCCTGGGCCGCCTCGTGGAGGCCCACCGTTCCGAGATGCGCACCGCCATGCCCGATTTCCGGCGCCGCGTCTCCGGCTACGCCCTGGACCGCCTGCTCCCGGAGAAGGGACGCGACGTCGCCGCCTCACTGGTGGGAACCGAGGGCACCTGCGCCATGGTCCTGGGCGCCACCGTGCGCCTGGTCGAGTCGCCGCCGGCCCGTGCCCTGGCCGTCCTGGGCTACGAGGACGCCCCGGCCGCCGCCGACGCCGTCCCCGGAATCCTCGTGCACTCCCCGCTCACGGTCGAGGGGCTCAACGACCGCATCGTCGCAGCCCTGGACCGGAACGGTTCGAAATCCCGGGTGCCCCTGCCGTTCGGCCACGCCTGGCTGCTGGTGGAGATCGCGGGCGGCGACGCCGAGCAGGCCGCGGCCGCGGCCCAGGCGATGCTCGACTCCCTGGACGGGGCCAGCCGTCCCCGCGACGCCGCCGTGGTCACCGACCCGGCCCACCAGAAGGCGCTCTGGCGTATCCGCGAGGAGGGCGCCGGGCTCACCTCCCGTACCCCGACCGGAGCTGAGGCGTGGTCGGGGTGGGAGGACGCCTCGGTGCCGCCGGAGAACCTCGGCGCCTACCTGCGCGACTTCGAGGACCTGATGGCCCGCCACGGCCGCTACGGGGCGGTGTACGGCCACTTCGGCGACGGCTGCCTGCACGTGCGCATCGACTTCGAGCTCACCCGCCGGAGCGGCCGCCGCGAGTACCGCGCCTTCATGGAGGAGGCCGCCGAGATCGTGGTCCGGCACGGCGGGTCGCTCTCCGGTGAACACGGTGACGGGCAGGCCCGGTCCGAACTTCTCAGCCGCATGTACCCCGAGGGCCTCATCCGCGCCTTCGGCGAGTTCAAGCGGGTCTGGGACCCCGACAACCTGATGAACCCGGGCATCATCGTCGATCCGCTGCCCCTGGACGCCGACATCCGGGTGGCCGCCGACGTGCGCCCCGAACTCCCCCTGATCTCTGAGGCGACCCTGGCCTACGGCGAGGACGACGGCGATTTCGCCAAGGCCCTGCGCCGCTGCTCCGGTGTGGGCAAGTGCCGACGCCAGAGCGGCCCCGGCGTGATGTGCCCCAGCTACCAGGTGACCCAGGAGGAGAAGCACTCCACCCGCGGCCGCGCCCACCTGCTGTTCGAGATGGCCAACGGGGAGGTGATCACCGACGGGTGGCGTTCGGAGGAGGTCCGGGAGTCACTGGACCTGTGCCTGTCCTGCAAGGGCTGCCTGAGCGACTGCCCGGTCAACGTGGACATGGCCTCCTACAAGGCCGAGTTCCTGCACCAGCACTACAGGGGCCGGGTGCGCCCGGCCGCGCACTACTCGATGGGCTGGCTGCCGGTCCTGGCCCGCCTGGCCGCGGTGGCGCCGGTGGAGGCCAACCGGGTGGTCCGCCTGCCCGGGGTGTCCTCCCTGGCCAAGCGGATGGCCGGGGTGGCCGCCCAGCGCGAGCTCCCGGCCTTCGCCCGCACCACGTTCACCCGGGCCTTCCAGCGACGTCAGACCCGCGGCGGGGGGCGCGTCGGCGGCCCCAAGGTGGTGCTGTGGCCGGACACCTTCGGCAACCTGCTCAACCCGAACGTCCTCGCCTCCGCCGTGCAGGTGCTGGAGGACGCCGGGTTCTCCGTGGTGCTGCCCAAGGGGCAGGTCTGCTGCGGGCTCACGTGGGTCTCCACGGGTCAGTTGGACGTGGCCCGTGCGGTGATGCGCCGTGCGGTGGCCGCGCTGTCGCCCCTGGTGTCCCAGGGGCTGCCCGTGGTGGGTCTGGAACCGAGCTGCACGGCGGCGCTCAAACACGATCTGGTGGAGCTCCTGCCGGGGGAGGAGAGCCGGCGTGTGGCGGCGGCGGTGCACACCTTCGCGGGTTTCCTGGAGGAGTACGCCCCGGACTGGCAGCCGCCGCGCGTGCCCGCGTCGGCGCTGGCGCAGGTGCACTGCCACCAGCACGCCGTGACGGGTTTCGACGCGGACCGGGACCTGATCTCCCGTGCCGGTATCGACGGCGAGGTGCTGGACTCGGGCTGCTGCGGGCTGGCGGGGGACTTCGGCTTCACCGAGGGCCACTACGAGGTGTCCCAGGCGATCGGGGAGCGTGAACTCCTTCCCCGGGTGCGTGCCGCGGACCCCGGCACCCTGGTGCTCGCCGACGGCTACAGCTGCCGCACCCAGATCGAGCAGGGGACGGGGCGCAGGGCCCTGCACCTGGCCGAGGTTCTGGCCAGGGGGCTGGCCGAACGCGACCGCGGGCGTGCCCGGGGGTGAGCAGCGTTCCCGGGGGCGGCCCCGAGCCGCCCCCGCGAACGGTGACCGCTCACACGCCCATCTGCTCCCGCAGGAGGGCCAGGGCCCGGGAGACGGCGTCGGACAGCCGGGGGTCCCGGGGGTCCAGGCCCTCGCCCAGGTGCACCCGCCAGTCGATGTCGGTGGCCAGCGGCGCGCGCCGGGCCACGAGCCGGAAGCCGGTGGTGGAGTCGGTGCGGGGGAAGGGGACGAAGCGGTTCACCAGGATGGTGGAGGTGACCCGTTCGGAGACCGTTTCCGCCATCCGGCGGTAGTCCACCGGGCCGCCGGTCAGCTCGGTCCGCAGCCGCACGGTGTGCCCGCCGACGCCCTCTTCGACGAAGGTGAGTGTGTCGGGGCTCCAGCGGGCCTGGTCGATGTCCTGCCAGAGCACTGCCCGGCCCTCGGGCAGGTACAGGGCGCGCGTGGTCGCGACGAGGTCGGCGCCGTCCCCGGCTGGAGCGGCGACGGACGCGTGCGCGAGCACGCGTTCGCCCCGCTCCAGCCGGGAACGCACCTGTTCGGGAACGTCCCGACCGAACAGTGCCATCGTCAGGCGTCCCGGCCCTCGTCGGAGTCCCGGCTGGGCCGGGTCCCGTTGGCCAGGCTGGTTTCCGACTCGACGAGGTCGACCTCCTCCTCACTGGGGCGTGCGAGGAAGTCGCGCACGGAGGTGATCGGCATCTTCTCCACGGCCCTGTCGTAGACGGCCCGGCCTGCCTTGCTGGTCTGGGCGCCGACTACCCCGGCCACCTCCTGGACCAGGGGGCTGTCCGCCACCCTGCGGGCGGTGCGGGACAGCTGCTCGTAGCGGGCCCTGCCCGCCTTGGCGCCCAGGACGTATCCGATGGCGATTCCGGCGACGAACGTGATCCGGTAGCGCATGGCTCCCTCTTTACGGCCTTGGTTGCGGTCGGCGTGGTCCGTGCCCCGACGTTACCCCTTCGTGGTTCGGGCCACACGGGCCGACACCGGTCACGAGCACTCTCCAGGCGCGCTAGTCTGTTCATGTCGCCGGAGCCGCAGGGCCCCGGAGTCGCGCGATCCCGCGTAGCTCAATCGGCAGAGCAGCC
The DNA here is from genome assembly GCF_014651695.1 of Nocardiopsis terrae. GTDB lineage: Bacteria > Actinomycetota > Actinomycetes > Streptosporangiales > Streptosporangiaceae > Nocardiopsis > Nocardiopsis terrae. Next base: position 596,302 of record NZ_BMXJ01000005.1, on the reverse strand, counting down.
GGCTGTTAACCGGCAGGTTACTGGTTCGAGTCCAGTCGCGGGAGCAGTGGACGCTGGCCCGTCGGAGAGATCCGGCGGGCCTTCGTCGTTCCCGAGGGGTCCGGTTCCGACCCTCCCTCCCGCCTGCCCGGCGGCCGGCCGCGTGATGTGCGGAACAGGGTGTGCGGCGGAGTGGAAAGACGTCGCGAGCACCCCTGGAAAGGCGCTAGGCTTGTTCATGTCGCCGGAGCCGCAGGGCCCCGGAGTGACGCGATCCCGCGTAGCTCAATCGGCAGAGCAGCCGGCTGTTAACCGGCAGGTTACTGGTTCGAGTCCAGTCGCGGGAGCAGTGGACGCTGGCCCGTCGGAGAGATCCGGCGGGCCTTCGTCGTTCCCGACGGGCTCCTGGCGGGCAGGGGGTGGCCCTCACCCGCTGCCAGTCCCCTGGGGGCTCCAACGCGGGTACGAGGGCGTCGTGTTCAGATCCGGCCCATACCGCCGATGATGAGCTGACGGTTGCGGTGCGGCATCTGGTAGCTCCCGAAGACGGGGGGAGCGACCGGCAGGGTCCGCCACTTCTGGGCCTGGAGCAGGCCCGGGGGCACGGACTCCCAACCTTCGAAGAACGCGGAGATCTCCTTCTCGGTCCGCCAGTACCCGTGGCCGAGCCGATCGGTGAACAGGTGCTGGAGCTGTTCGGCCCGGAGGGCGTCCTTGGGGTACCGAGCGGGGTCGGGGCGGCAGTAGTGGCTGAGGACCATGTGGCTACCGGGTGCCAGTGAGTCGCGTAGGGCCGCGATGCTCCGGGCCGCCGCGGTGGCGTCGGTGGTGTGCGAGACAACGCCGGTGAGCAGCAATCCGACCGGTTGGTCCAGGTCGAGGAAGCGGTGGCTCTCCGGGTTGTGCAGCAGACCGGACGCGTCGTCCAGACCGCCGGGCACGGCGGTGGTGGTGCGGCCGTCGCGGATCAGGGCGAGGTGGTGGGTGAGCACCACGGGGTCGTCGCTGGCGTAGACGACGCGGGCCTCGGGGTTGCTCTCGTGGGCGATCTCGTGCGGGTCGCCGGGAGCGGGCATACCTGCCCCGACCTGGAGGAACTGGTGGATTCCCAGGTTCGCGGCGAGGTGCCGTACCGCGCGTTGGAGGAAGGCGCGTTCCCCCAGGACGATGTCGACGAAACCAGGGGCCGTGCGCTCGGCCTGGGTGGCCAGCTCGCGGTCGACGGCGAAGTGGTCCTTCCCCTTGAGGTGGAAGGAGTGGAGCCGCGTGATGCTGGCCCTGGCCAGGTTGACGGGCGGCGGGGGTTTGGCCCTGACGTGTTTGCCCCCCGCCTGCCTCAGGAAATCGGGGGAGGTGAAACGAGACATCGCCGTCCTCTTGTCTGAGGTGGGGAAGTGCGGTCGACTCCCAGGATTGTGGGACGGCCCCGCGCGGGGGCGCGTCAAAGGATTGTATTCCGCCTTGGCGTGGTTGTTAACCGGGTCGGGGACACCGGTGGTAAAAATCGTTGCCCGAGGTCGCCCCGGAAGGTGTGCGTGCTGCGCGTTACGACTGCCTTGGGCAGACAAGCACTTATACACCCAATGTCCATTATGCGAGGAACGACTCGGTGGTGTCGTGTCTTCGGTGGCCTGCTGGCGCCGAGATCCCCCGGAGGAAGGCGGTTCCGGCGCGCCCGTCCGTTCTCCGCCGGCGCCCGGACGCCTCGGGTCCCGGAGGAAGAACAGGGAGGCCGGTGCGAACGCTCGGGCATCGAATCGTCCGGGCCCTTATGGGAAAAAAAGGTGTGCCATTTCGCTGACGAACCGTCTGCCAGCGGAAATCCCGCACGGCACGGTTGGAACATTTGTTCCCTCCTTCACCGGGAAGCATCGGAAAAGGACCCCGCGGGCAGGGACACACCACGCGCGCATCCTCGGACCCCGAGTGCACGAACGCCGTTAACCTGGGGGCATGGACCGTCCCTACACCATCCTGAGCTGCGCGATGTCGATCGACGGCCGGATCGACGACACCAGCCCCGAACGCCTGCGCCTGTCCAACGAGGCGGACTTCGCCGAAATCGACGAGCTGCGCGCCGGATGCGACGCGATCCTGGTCGGCGCGGGGACCCTGCGTGCCGACAACCCCCGGCTCCTCGTGCGCTCCCCGGTCCTGCGCGAGCGCCGCGCCGAGCAGGGGCGCACCGAGAACCTGCTCAAGGCCGTGGTCACCCGCGGCGGCGACGTGGACCCCGGGGCGCGCTTCTTCTCCACCGGTGACGCCGGCGCGGTCGTCTACACCGGCGGCCCCGGAGTGGCCACCGCGACCCGGTGTCTGGCAGGGCGCTCCGACACCGGCCCGCCCGTCGAGGTCGTCGACGCGGGCGACCCGCCCACCGCCGAGGCGATCCTGACGGACCTGGCCGACCGGGGCGTCACCCGGCTGCTCGTCGAGGGCGGCGGGCACATCCACACGATGTTCCTCGGCTCGGGACTGGTCGACGAGCTCCGGCTGGCGGTCGCCCCGTTCCTGGTGGGTGAGGAGGACGCTCCGCGCTTCGTCATGCCGGGCTCCTACCCCTACACCCCCCAGGCGCCGATGCGCCTGGTGGAGGCCCGTTCCCTGGACGGGATCGCCGTCCTGAGGTACTGCCTGGCCACGGAGGGGCGGCCGTGACCGGGGCGGCGGAGCAGGCCCTCGGCCCCGCACCGGCGGCGGGGGAGGCCGACCGGTACTGGCTGGAGCGAGCCGTGGAGCTGTCCCGTTCCTGCCCGCCCTCGGACACGGCCTTCTCCGTGGGCGCCGTCGTGGTGGCCGAGGACGGCCGCGTGCTGGGCGAGGGCCACTCACGCCGCGACGACCCGCACGACCACGCCGAGGAGGTGGCGCTGCGCGGGATCGACCCCGACGAGCCGGGGCTGGCCGGGGCGACGATGTACTCCTCCCTGGAACCGTGCAGCTCCCGTTCCTCGCGCCCCCGCTCCTGCAGCGCCCTGATCCTCACCACACCCATCCCGCGCGTGGTCCTGGCCTGGCGCGAACCGGCCCTGTTCGTCGACTGCGACGGGGCCGAACGCCTGGCCGCCGACGGACGGACCGTGGTCGAGCGCCCCGACCTCGCCGAACCCGTACGCGAGGTCAACGCCCACCTGCTCGGCTGAGACCCCGGCCACGGGCAGGACCCCCGCCCGGGCCCCGGCAGGAGGCGGACGGAGCCTAAAGCCGGTTCACGTCCGTCACGTGGACCACCGCGCGGCCCTCGGCGTCGGAGGCGGCCAGGTCGACTTCGGCGCTGATGCCCCAGTCGTGGTCCCCGGCCGGGTCGGCGAGGATCTGGCGGACCCGCCAGATGTCGTCCTCCTCCTCGATGAGGAGCATCTTCGGGCCGCGCGCGTCCGGTCCGGTGCCGATCTCGTCGTGCTCGGCGTAGTACGCCTCCACGGCCTCGGCCCACTCCTCGCCGGTCCACTCGTCGTCCTCGGACAGCTTGCCCAGGTCGCCGTAGCGGCGCCGGGACGCCAGCTCCACCCGGCGGAACATCTCGTTGCGGACCAGCACACGGAAGGCCCGGGCGTTCGCGGTGACCGGGCGGACCTTCTCCTCGCTCTCCGCCGCCTCGCCCTCGACCTCCTCCTCGGGGTTGGTGAGCTGCTCCCACTCGTCCAGGAGGCTGGAGTCGACCTGGCGCACCAGTTCGCCCAGCCACTCGATGAGGTCCCGCAGCTCCTCGGTCTTGGCGTCGTCCGGCACCGTCTGGTTGAGCGCCTTGTAGGCGCTGGCCAGGTAGCGCAGCACCAGCCCCTCGGAACGGGCCAGCTCGTAGTGGCCCACGTACTCGACGAAGTTCATCGCGCGCTCGTACATGTCGCGGGCGACGGTCTTGGGCTGGAGCGGGTGGTCGCCCACCCAGGGGTGACCGCGCCGGTAGACCTCGTAGGCGTGGTCGAGGAGCTCCTCCAACGGCTTGGGGTAGTCGACCTCCTCCAACCGCTCCATGCGCTCGTCGTACTCGATGCCGTCCATCTTCATCTCCTGGACGGCCTCGCCGCGGGCCTTGTTGAGCTGGGCGCCGAGGATCTGGCGGGGGTTGTCCAGGGTGGACTCCACCACTGTGAGCACGTCCAGCGGATAGGTCGCGGACTCCGCGTCCAACAGGTCCAGGGCGGCCAGCGCGAACGTGGACAGCGGCTGGTTGAGCGCGAAGTCGGCCTGCAGGTCCACGGTGAGCCGCGCGGTGCGCCCCTGGTCGTCCGGCTCGGGCAGGGTCTCCACGATCCCGCCGTCCAGCAGCGACCGGTAGATGGCGATCGCCTCGTGGATGTGGCGGCGCTGCGTCCTGCGGTCGTCGTGGTTCTCGGTGAGCAGGTGCTTCATCGCGGTGAAGCAGTTGCCCGGCCGCGCGATCACACTCAGCAGCATCGCGTTGCTCACCCTGAAACGCGAGTTGAGCGGCTCGGGGTCGGCCTCGATGAGCTTGCGGAAGGTGGCCTCGTCCCAGGAGACGAACCCCTCGGGGGCCTTCTTGCGCACCACCTTGCGCCGCTTCTTGGTGTCGTCGCCGGCCTTGGCCAGCGCCTTCTCGTTCTCGATCACGTATTCGGGAGCCTGGGCGACCACGTTGCCGACGGTGTCGAAGCCCGCTCGTCCGGCGCGCCCGGCGATCTGGTGGAACTCGCGCGCGCGGAGCCGGCGCACCCGCACACCGTCGTACTTGCTCAGCGCGGTGAACAGCACGGTGCGGATGGGCACGTTCACGCCCACCCCCAGGGTGTCGGTGCCGCAGATGACCTTGAGCAGCCCCGCCTGAGCCAACCGCTCGACCAGGCGGCGGTACTTGGGCAGCATCCCGGCGTGGTGGACGCCGATACCGTGCCGCACGTACCTGGACAGGTTGCGCCCGAACTTGGTGGTGAAGCGGAAGTTGCCGATCTCCTCGGCGATCTTCGCCTTCTCCTCCTTGGTGCACATGTTGATGCTGGTCAGCGACTGCGCGCGTTCCACGGCCTGCGCCTGGGTGAAGTGCACGATGTACACGGGGGCGTCGCCGTTGCCGAGAAGCTCCTCAAGGGTCTCGTGCAGCGGCGTGGCCCGGTAGTCGTAGTAGAGGGGGACGGGGCGCTCGGCGGAGGCGACCACCGCGGTCGACCGTCCGGTGCGCTTCTCCAGGTCCTCCTCGAACCGGCTCACATCCCCGAGGGTGGCGGACATCAGCAGGAACTGCGCCTGGGGCATCTCCAACAGGGGGACCTGCCAGGCCCACCCGCGGTCGGGCTCGGCGTAGAAGTGGAACTCGTCCATGACGACGGTGTTGATGTCGGCGTCGGAGCCCTCCGCCAGGGCGATCTGGGCGAGCACCTCCGCCGTGCAGCACACGATGGGGGCGTCGGAGTTGACGCTGGCGTCGCCGGTCATCATGCCGACGTTCTCGGTGCCGAAGATCTTGCACAGGTCGAAGAACTTCTCCGACACCAGCGCCTTGATGGGCGCGGTGTAGAACGCGCACTCGTCCCGGGCCAGGGCGGCGAACAGGGCGCCGGTGGCGACCATGCTCTTACCGGAGCCGGTGGGCGTGTTGAGGATGACGTTCGACCCGGAGACGACCTCGATGAGGGCCTCCTCCTGGTGCGGGTAGAGGGTGAGGTCCCGCTCCTCGGCCCACAAAGCGAACGCCTCGAAGAGGGAGTCGGGTTCTGGTTCGGCCGGAAGCACATCAATGAGACTCACGGTCTCTATACTGCCCGCTCCCCGACACCCTTGGGGACACGAGGAGGTGTTCGCCCCCTCACGGGCTCCGGGACGGCTCCGCACGACACGGCGGGCACGCCCCCGTGGCGGGGGCGTGCCCATCGTCGCCCGAACGGTCGTCAGGGCCCGGACCGGAGCGGCCGGGAGAGTCCTCAGACCAGACCGAGCTGCTTCACGGTGTCGCGCTCCTCGACGAGCTCCTGCACCGAAGCGTCGATGCGGCCGCGGGAGAACTCGTCGATCTCCAGGCCCTGCACGATCTCCCACCTGCCGTTCCTGGAGGTGACGGGGAAGGAGGAGATGAGGCCCTCGGGGACGCCGTAGGAACCGTCGGAGGGGATGGCCGCGGAGGTCCAGTCGCCCTCGGGGGTGCCGTTGACCCAGTCGTGGACGTGGTCGATGGCGGCGTTGGCGGCCGAGGCGGCCGAGGAGGCGCCGCGGGCCTCGATGATGGCGGCGCCGCGCTTGGCGACGGTCGGGATGAAGTCGTTCTCCAGCCAGGCCTGGTCACCGACGGCCTTGGCGGCGTTGGTGCCGTTGACCTCGGCGTTGAACAGGTCGGGGTACTGGGTGGCGGAGTGGTTGCCCCAGATCGTGAGCTTCTTGATGTCGTTGATCGACACGTTCAGCTTCTTGGCGAGCTGGGTCAGCGCACGGTTGTGGTCCAGGCGCGTCATCGCGGTGAAGCGCTCGGCCGGGACGTCCGGTGCGTGGCTCTGTGCGATCAGGGCGTTGGTGTTGGCGGGGTTGCCGACCACGAGGACGCGGATGTCGTCGGCGGCGCCGGCGTTGATCGCCTCACCCTGGGGCTTGAAGATGCCGCCGTTGGCCTGGAGCAGGTCGCCGCGCTCCATGCCCTTGCCGCGGGGGCGGGCGCCGACCAGCAGGCCGACGTTGGCACCCTCGAACGCCTTGTTGGCGTCGTCGAAGATGTCGATGCCCTGGAGCAGCGGGAAGGCGCAGTCGTCAAGCTCCATCGCCGTGCCCTCGGCGGCCTTGACGGCCTGCGGGATCTCCAGCAGGCGCAGCTTCACCGGGGTGTCGGCGCCGAGCAGCTGGCCGGAGGCGATCCGGAACAGGAGGGCGTAGCCGATCTGGCCGGCGGCGCCGGTGACGGTGATGTTGACGGGTGCTTTGGACATGCGTGAACTCTCCTGACGACGGTGTGCGACCCGCGATGTTACCAACGGGTTCGAAGCGGCTCCGGTGCCGGGCCCAGGGGGTACGGCCAGGCGCGCGCCGCACCGTCCCACCCTAGACCGCTCCCCGGCGGCCGTCGTGCCCCAGGTGCTCCCAAGCGGTTCGCGCGTTGTCGCGGTAGCGGTCAACCGCTGCAGGGCAACGGATTTACGGCGCGGAAACGGCGGACGCATCCTGTTAGGATGACGTTTGCTGACGACGGAGGGCCGGTAGCTCAGTTGGTTAGAGCAGGGGACTCATAATCCCTGGGTCGCGGGTTCGAGTCCTGCCCGGCCTACCCCTCTCACCAGCGTGGAACCCCCTCCACGCCGCGCCCACGGCTCTCCTCGGCCGTCGGCGCACCACCCTTCCAATTCTCGCGCCAGGGTGGCCTGTGTCGCCTCTCTCGCTTTTCGTGGCGTTTGTCCGAATGGCTTCTTTTTCTGGTTTTCGGGAGGCACGCGTCCAGTGAAGACCAGGTTCGCGTCCGTAAACGGACAACGTCGGAGCCCTTCCCCGCGCAGTCGGACGAGGCCCTCCCCTAAACTGGCCGCCGGTCGGAGACCGCCGTGTCACGCGTCTCGGAAACCACCGCGCGGCCGGGGCCGTCGGACAGTTCAGCGGACAGGTACAGCCGGGGAGGAAGGCGTGTGGTGGACGGGGGCCGAACGGGGGCGGACGGCACACACCGGCGGAGCTCGGTCTGGGACCACGTGCTCAGGGCCGTCTCCGTAGCCGCCGTGGCCCTGCTCGTCCTGGCCGCCTTCAACACCACGGTCACCTCGGACGTGACCGCCCGGCCCTCCGGCCGACAGGACGAACCCGCGGCCCGACCGCTGGCCGACCTGCTGAACCGCGTCGGCATCTCCCAGGACGGGTCCGCGGGCACCGCGGACCTCGACGGGGCGGGCAACAGCCTGTCCGCCCGCACCCTCGCCGCGGCGGGTTGGCACCCCTCGGGAGAGGTCTTCCTCCTGGACACGCCGCTCGAACTGCCCGCCTACGGTCCGGGCCGCCCCGACCACCTGGTCTCCGACGGCCAGTCCGTGGCGCTCGCCTCCGAGCCCGCCCGCCTGCGCTCCCTGACCTTCCTGGCGACCGGCACCAGGACCGACGGCACCGGCGCGGACGTCCGTGGTTCCGGGCGGGTGGTCTACGCCGACAGCAGCACACAGGACTTCCCGCTCGCGGTGCCGGACTGGGCGGCCGGACCGGCCGGTGACGCGGCCCTCTCCCTGCCCTACGCCAACTCGGCCACGGGTTTCGGGCAGGGCGCCATCGGTGCCGTGCGCCTGTACGCCCGCTCCGTCCCGGTGGACCCCCACCGCGAGATCGACCACGTCGTCCTGCCCACGGTCCGCGACAGCGAGGCGAGGCTGCACGTGTTCTCCGTGGGGGCACGTCCGGCGGCGCAGGAGTGGACCGGGACCTGGGCCCGGGCCACCTCCGGATACTCGGAGGTGGGCCCCTGGCAGGACCAGACGCTGCGTCTGACGGCGCGCACCACCACGGGCGGCCGCAAGGCACGGATCCGGTTCGACAACACCTTCGCCTCCCGCCCCGTCGCCCTCGGAGCGGCCTCGGTGGCGCTGCGCTCGGAAGGGGCGGCGACTCGGGGCGATGCGGTTGCGCTCACCTTCGACGGGGACCCCGAAGCGGTGATCCCGGCCGGGGGAAGACTGGTCAGCGACCCGGTCGACATCTTCCTGCCGCCGCAGACCGAGGTCCTGGTCAGCATCCACCTGCCCGAGCGGGTGACGGCCGCCCCGATCCACTACGCGTCGGTGGACACCAACTACACGAGTGTTCCGGGCAGCGGGGACCAGACCCTGGACAGGACGGGACAGCCGTTCACGGGTGTGGTGGAGCAGTGGCCCTTCCTCACCGGGATCGAGGTGCTCGACGGGCCGGGCACGGTGGTGGCCTACGGCGACTCCATCACCGACGGCATCGGCTCCGGCCGGGACACCTACACGCGCTGGCCCGACGTGCTCAGCTCGCGCCTGCACGCCAGCAGGGACCTGCCGAACCTGGGAGTGCTCAACCTCGGGATCGCGGGAAACCGGGTCACCTCGGACGGCTACCCGGGGGAGGGCGTGTCCGTCTACTCCAGCGGTGTGAGCATGCTGCACCGGGCACAGCGCGACGTGTTCTCCCAGAACGGGGTGGAGTCGGTGGTGGTCTTCGCGGGGATCAACGATCTGCGCTGGGGAGTGCCCCCGGACGTGGTGGTGGCGGGTCTGGGGCGTCTGGCCGACACCGCGCACGAGTACGACGTGCGGGTGTTCGTGGCGACCCTGGTGCCGTGCGCGGGGGAGTCCCGCTGCACCGCCGAGGTGGAGCAGGGGCGGCAGCGGGTCAACGCCCACCTGCGTGAACAGGCCCTGGAGCCGGACTCGCTCTTCGACGGGGTGTGGGACTTCGACAGGGTGTTGCGGGACCCGCAGGCTCCGGAGAGGCTGCGCCCGGAGTACGACTCCGGCGACCACCTGCACCCCAACGAGGCCGGGTTGCGGGCGATCGCGGAGTCGGTGGACCTGTACGAGCTGGTCGGCGGCTGACCCGGCCGGGGCGCGGTCAGCGCGGGCCGCGCAGGTGGTGGTGGATCACCAGGTCGACGTAGACCCCGCCGAGGTCGTTGAGGCTGAGCCCGGCCCCGGGTTCGTACCAGTGCAGGAGTGAGTCGAAGGTTTCGAGGACGGTGTCCGTGGCCCTGCCGGCGTCGCGGATCCGGAACTGGTCGGCGGCGACCCCGGCCGAGATGATCTCGTGGACGTGCTCGCGGAAGGCCCGGTGCAGTGAGCTGACCTCGCGGTGCCTGGCGGGGTGGATGGCCCGCAGGGTCGGTAGGAGTTCCTGGCTGAGGGCGATGGCGGTCCGGTGCCTCCAGCCGGAGCTCACGTGCCGGTGGACGAGGTCGGACATGCGTTCGGTGGGCGCCCGTGCGGGGACGTCGGCGGCCAGTTGGCCGTTGACGCGTTCGCGGGTGGCGCGCAACACGACGGCGTAGGACAGGTCGAACCTGGTGGGGAAGGCGCGCCTGAGACACGCCGCGTCGGTGCCGGTCTCGGCGGCGAGCCGGCGGGTCAGGTCGGACATGGCCATGCCCCGGGAACCGTGTTCGGCGAACAGCCGGGCCGCGCAGTCCAGTACGGGTGCCGTCGTGCGAAGCGCGTGAGGGGAGAGGTCGGCCGTCATCCCTTGGTTTCTCGTAGTTGTCCTGCGCCGTGCAGGCGCGGGTCGGTGGCTTTTCAGGCACCCCGCCCGCCGGGGTGCGGGTTCAGGCCGGGCCTGGTGCGACGGCCGCACCCTGTGCCCGTCCGGTGGTCAACGACACCAGGTCGTCGACGCGTTCGGTGGCGAGGGCGTCCACACCCATGCCGATCAGGCGGGCCATCTCGGGGAACTCGTTCACCGTCCAGGCGGCGATCCGATAGCCGAACCGGTGTATCTCACCCACTGTCTCCCGGTCCAACAGGGTGTAGTGCGTTCCCAGGAACGCCGGGCGCAACGTGCGGACCACCTCCTCCGGCGGCGGACCGGGTTGGTCCCACGCCAGCATCAGCCGTGCGTCGGGGCGGCGGCCCCGCAGGGCCTGGAGCGTCTCCAGGGGGCCGGTGAACAGCGCCTGGTCGCCGAAGCCGTGCTCACGCAGGACCGTGTCGGCGGCCAGCGCGGCCTCCGGAGCGGCCGCGTCGACCAACAGCGGGGAGGCGTCCCGGCCGCAGAACTCGGCCAACACCTCCATCAGTGTGGGCACCCGCCGTTCCACGTCGTCGCGGGTCCCGGCGACTTCGGCCAGGGTCAGCTCCCCGATCTGGCGGGGCGGGGAGCCCGGGGCGGTCACGACGCGCTCGTCCACCAGGACCGGGTATCCGTCCGAGGTCAGGTGGACGTCGATCTTGACCAGGTCGGCTCCGGCGCGCAAGGCTGAACGCAGGGCCGGGAGCGTGTTGCCCGGGAATCGTGCGGTGTCTCCGCGTAGTGCGATGGACAGCGTCATACAGTCAAGAGTGGCAAAAAGCATCGCGGCATGTGGCGTAAACAGGAAAAACGCCTACCAAGACGGCCTGTGTCCGCTCGCGCGGTGCGGTGCGCGGGGCCGCCGCACCGGGATTGCGAGCGGTCTCACGTCGTGTGGGCGCTGTTCCGGACGCAGCGACCTGGGAAACTTTGTTACCGGGTGTCGTGACCGCACGGCACCCGTCAGGCCGGCCCCCGAGTGTGAGGCGAACGATGATCCCGGACCAACGGCGAGAGCACATCCTGAAGCTCCTCCAGGAGCGGCACGTGTTGAGTATCAACGAGCTCACGTCGATGCTGTCCGTCTCCCACATGACGGTACGCCGCGACATCCAGGCCCTGGAGAACGACGGCAAGGTCCTGTCGGTCACCGGTGGCGTGCGGCTGGCCGCCCGGCTCAAGAGCGAGCCGTCCTACCTGGCCAAGGCCCAGTTGGAGGTGCCCGCCAAACGGGCGATAGCGCGTGCCGCGGCCGAGCTGGTGCGGGAGAACTTCACCATCTACCTCGACGCGGGCACCACCACCCTCCAGATGGTGCCGCTGCTCACCGACAAGGTGGGGCTGACAGTCATCACCAGCGACTTCAACGTCGTCGGACACCTGATGGAGTACCCGGGGATCGAGTTGATCCACACAGGGGGCGTGGTGTCGCACTCCGACCACTCCTCGGTCGGTCAGTTCACCGCGGACTTCCTGCGCCAGGTCAACGTCGACCTCGCGTTCATCGCGAGCAGTTCCTGGGACGCCGAACGCGGTTCGACGACCCCCTCCGAGGCCAAGGTGATCGCCAAGCAGGAACTGCTGCGCATCGCCTCCAAGAGCGTCCTGGTGGTGGACAGCACCAAGTACGGCAAGTTCGGCACCTTCAGGGTGGCCCGCCTGGAGGAGTTCGACCTGATCATCACCGACGACCGGCTGCCGCGCTCCGCGGTGGAGGAGCTCGGCGAGCGCGACGTGCGCCTGAGGACGGTGGGAAGCGACTGACCCGGCGCGTGTCTGGAGGGCGCCGCCGGCCGGGGGCGTGACCGGCAGCCCGCGTGGGGGCCGTCCGCGGACGGCCTCAGTCCTCCCCGGCGTCGAGTTCGGCGGGGGCGAACAGTGCCAGCTCGGTGCCGTCGGGGTCGTGGAAGACCAGAGTGGACCCCTCCTCGCCGTGGAAGACGGGGGTGTGCTCCACGTCGAGCCGGGTGAAGCGGTCCTCCCAGGCCTCCAGGTGGCCCAGGTTGGCCACGGTCAGGGTGAGGCGGTCCAGGCCGCAGCGGCGGTGGTCGAAGCGCCCCTTGAAGTTGTCCGGGTACTGGACGAGGTCGATGAGCGCGCCGCAGGGGTGGCTGAACCCGCTGCGCAGGACCCCCTCCCGGCATTCCCGTCGTTCCGGGCGGAATCCGAGGACGGATCGGTAGAAGTGCGCGCTCTCCTCGTGGTCGCGCACGGAGAGCGTCACACGCCCCAGACCGGTCAGCGGTGGAGCGGAAGGGGAGGGGGCGAAGCGGAGTCGGGCGCGTGGAGCCAGCGCCTTGAACATCTCAAGCACGTTTCCCGAGGCTAGACGAGCCGGGCGCCCTCCGCGCGACTCCTTAACGCGTACTTAACACCTCAGATCGCGGTGACCCCGGTGTCCTTGGTCACGGGAGCCTCGGGGCCCTTGGTTCCGCGCTCGTACCAGCGGCCGCGCAGTATCAGGGTGGTCACCGCGAACGAGATCACACCGCCCGCCGTGGCCAGCGCGAACGCGCCCTGGTGGCCGTAGGAGTCGGCCAGGGCGCCCGAGGCCATGGAGCCCAGGGACTGCCCCAGGATCAGGCTGCTCAGGATGATCGCCATCGACTGGGACAGGCGGCTGGGCGGGGCGGCCCGCTCGATCAGTCCGAACAGGCTCACCAGGTGCGGTCCGATCGCCACCCCCAGGACGAAGATGGTGACCGCGAGGGTCGCCGGCCCGTGGTCCAGGTACAGGGGGAGGGTGAGCAGGGCCAGGCCGCCCGCCGCCACCCTGGTCCGTGCGGTCAGTGAGAAGCCCACCGGCAGCGAGGCCATCATCAGACCGGCGACGGCGCTGCTGGAGCCCATCACCGCGTACATCAGGCCGGACAGGTCGCCGTGCCCGGCGTTGTCCGCGAAGGCGGTCACCCCGGTGGACATCCCGCCGAAGAACAGGCCCTGGCAGAACATCGGCACGGCGAGCAGGAGCAGGGCCGGGCGGGCGATCCGGCCCGCGGCCCCGCGCACGGGGGCCGACCCTGCGGTGGCGGTGGGGTGCAGGGCGAACACGGCCCCGAACACACCGATCAGGACGGCCGCGCCGAGCACGCTCGCCGAGGGCGAGAGGGTGAGGGTGAGGAGGCCGACCAGAGCGGGGCCCAGGACGAACGAGGCCTCGTCCAGAACGCCCTCCACGGACATCGCGGCCGACACCGAGCGTTCGCGCTCCGCTCCCCGGTCGGCGCCCTTCCGGATCAGTACCACCCAGCGGGTGCGTGCCATCGGCCCCACCTGGGGCATGCACAGCCCGCCGACGGCGGCGAGCGCCACCAGGGCGGGCAGGGGCGCGCCGGTCGTGACGGCGGCGACGAGGAGGGCGATCAGTGCGGTGTCGAGGACGGCGGCGGCCAGGACCGGGACGCGTTGCCCGTGCCGGTCGGCGAAGCGGGCGATGACCGGTCCGCCCACGGTCTCGCCGAGCGCGAAGGCGCCCGAGACCAGCCCGGCCGCGGCGACGCTCCCGGTGGTGCTGGTGACGAGGGTGAGCAGCCCGATCAGGGTCATCGAGACGGGCAGCCGGGCCAGGAAGGTGGCGAGGAGCAGGGGCCAACCGGCGATCCGGTTCATCCGCCGCAGGGTTTCCAGAGGTGACATCCAGCCTCGTTCTGTGTCGTGTTGCCTTGCCGTCGCCCTCGGTCGCAAACCATCCCATGATAGGTGGACTGCCGTGGGAGGGGTACGGAGCTCACTTTCGTGGGTGACCGGGCCCCGCACGGTCTGTGTAGGTTTCCCCCATGGACTACGCCGAACTGTCCCGGGGCGTTCGCCGGGCCCTGGCCCCCGCCCCCGGCTGGCCCACCAGGGGCGCCCTCGTGCGGGACGCGCTGCTGTGGCTCGGGGTGTGCCTGCTGCTGACCGCCGAGTTCTTCGCCTTCGCGGCCGTGGGCTACGACGTCATGGCGAGGGCGCTCGTCTTCGCGGCCCTGGCGGGACTGACCATCGTGCTCACCCGCACCTACCCCCTGCTGGCACCCTGCCTCGCCGTGTTCGTCACCCTCTGGGGACAGTCCTTCCTGGTCCTGCTGGCCTGCGTGTCCTATCTCGCCGGCCGCCGCTCGTCCCGGGGCTGGCTCGCGGTGCTGCTGTTCGTGTTCCTGTCCCTGGTGGTCGCGGTGCACGTGCTGAGCGTGCGCGAGCAGACCCCGGGGCTGTGGGTCACCGCCGCGACTGCTCTGGTGTTCTGCACGGCCCTGCCCTGGCTGGTGGGGGTGTACCGGCGCCAGCACCTCGAACTGGGCGCCGCCGGGTGGGAGCACGCCCGGCAGCTCCAGCACGAACAGCGGCTCACCGCCGAACAGGCCCGCCTGCGGGAACGCTCGCGGATCGCCCAGGACATGCACGACTCGCTCGGCCACGAACTCAGCCTGATCGCCCTGCGGGCCGGAGCCCTGGAGATGTCCCCGGACCTGGGGGAGGACCACCGTCAGGAGGTCGCCGACCTGCGCGCCACCGCCGTCTCGGCCACCGCGCACCTGCGCGAGATCATCGGGGTGCTGCGCGCCGACAGCGAGCCCGAACCCGCTCCCACCGCACCCGCGGGGGAAAGCGTCGCCGCCCTGGTCGAACGCGCCCGTGACTCCGGGGTCCGGGTCACGCTTGTGAGCGAGGGGCCGTTCGGCGAACTACCGCCGATGGTGGATCGCGCCGCCTACCGGGTCGTGCAGGAATCCCTGACCAACGCCACCAAGTACGCGCCGGGTGCTCCGGTGACCGTGTGGCTGAACGCGGACGACGCCCGCCTGCGGGTGCGGGTCACCAACACCGCGGCCCGGGGGCGGGGGCCGGTGCCCGCGGTCGGCGGCGGGCACGGGCTCACCGGCCTGCGCGAGCGTGTCCGGCTGGTGGGCGGGTCCTTCACCGTCGGCCCGCACGAGGACGGCTGGCAGGTGTACGCCGCCATGCCCCTGAACGGTGGATCGGTGACCGAGGACGAGGAGGAGGGCGGTGCCGGGGCGATCGACGAACTCCAACGGGCGGCCCGGCGCAAGGTCAGGCCGTGGACCGCGGCTCTGATCGCCGCGCCGGTCGTCGTCGTCATGCTCGTGGTCGGGGTGGTCTACGCCCTCATCGCCCAGGTTCTGGAGGACACCACCCTGCCGTCGGAGGACTTCACAGCGATCTCCGTCGGCGACAGCGAGGAGGACCTCGCCCAGGTGCTGCCCCCGTACCCGTCAGGGATGAGCGATGACCAGCTGGAGGACTTCGTGTCCGCGGATTCGGACTGCGACCACTACCGCAGCAGCTCGGGGATGTTCGACGAGAGCGTGGTCTTCTACCAGCTCTGTTTCGAGGAGGGGGTGCTGACCGCCAAGGAGCAGCTGGAAAGCCGGTGAAACCGCCGCTGTGGGATGCTTCCCGGACAACCGATGCTTGAGGAGGACGCGTCCGTGATCAGGGTGCTGCTCGCAGACGACGAGGCGATGATCCGCGCGGGTGTGCGGGCGATCGTGCAGAGTGATCCGGAGATCGAGGTGGTGGCGGAGGCGGCCGACGGGCGCGAGGCGGTGGAGCTGGTGCTGTCCCACCGGCCGGACGTCGCGCTGCTGGACATCCGGATGCCCCGGATGGACGGCCTGGCGGCCACCGCGGAGATCCGCCGGGTTGCTCCGGACACCAGGGTCGTGATCCTGACGACCTTCGGTGAGGACAGCTACATCTCCCAGGCGCTCGGTGACGGTGCCAGCGGGTTCCTGCTCAAGGCCGGTGACCCGCGTGAGCTCGTCTCCGGGGTGCACGCGGTCGCCGAGGGCGGCGCCTACCTGTCCCCGCAGGTGGCGCGTCAGGTGATCGCGCAGTTCGGCGGCGGCCGGGCGGCCAGGGAGGCCGCGGCCGCGGAGCGTCTGGCCGGGCTCACCGAACGGGAACGGGACGTGCTCGCCCTGGTCGGGGCGGGACTGTCCAACGCCGACATCGCCGAACGGCTCTTCCTGGTCGAGGGCACCGTCAAGAGCTACGTGAGCGCCATCCTCAACCGGTTGGGCATGAAGAACCGCGTGCAGGCCGCCATCCTCGCCCACGAGGCGGGGCTGGCGGGTGAGGCCGCCTCGTGAAGGGCCCGGACCGTTCCGACCTCCCGCGGGAGGAGGCGACCCTGCTCGCGGAGTCCTGGAGCCACCTGGCGGGGACGGGCGCCGAGGCCAGGGCGGTCGGGGAGGAGTTGCTCGACCGCTGGAGCGAGGAGCACCGCCGCTACCACACGCTCAGCCACCTGTGGAGCGCGCTCTGCGCCGTCGAGGTCCTGCGGGAGGAGGCCCACGACGTGGACGCGGTGCGTTACGCGGTCTGGTTCCACGACGCCGTCTACGAGGGGCGTCCCGGGCAGGACGAGGACGAGAGCGCGGCGCTCGCCGAACGGCTGCTCTCCCTGATGGGGCAGGATCCGGAGCGGATCGCCGAGGTGGTGCGCCTGGTGGGGGTCACCAAGGACCACCGGCCCGGTCCGCGGGACGCCGACGGCGCGGTGCTCTCCGACGCCGACCTGTCCACCCTGGCCGCCGGCCCCGAGGAGTACCTGGCCTACACCGGGGCGGTCCGGGCCGAGTACCGGCACGTACCCGACGAGGCGTTCCGGGCGGGGCGGCTGGGGGTTCTGCGGTCCCTGTTGGAGGCCCCGAACATCTTCCACACCCCCTTCGGCCGCACGCACTGGGAGCCGAGGGCCAGGTCCAACATGCTCGCCGAGATCGACCACCTCAGCCGTGGCGGCACCGAGGCACCGCCTCCGCCCTGACCGGGGACGGCCCGGGGCGCCCCCGGACGGGCCCGCCTGGCCCGGCCTCGGCGCCCGGGGGTTCAGACGGGCCGCGGGTGCTTGGGCCGGCGAAGCCCCGCCGCACGCAGACGGGTGACGATCTCTCGGCCGCTGACGTGCTCGGCGCCCAGTTCCAGTGCGCGGGCGTGCAGGTGTTCGGGGATGTCGTAGTGGTCGCGTTCGAAGGCGCGCGGGTCGATGCCGAGGTCGCGCGCGAAGGAGTGCAGTTCGGCGTAGGAGCTGTCGCTCACCAGGTGTGCGAAGCGCCAGCCGCGCGGGCCCGGCCAGACGGGGCTGTCGATCAGGATGCTCACGGCGCCCCCGGGGCGGTCACGGCGCGCCAGGGCACCGGGCTGGACAGGACCATGGTGCTGGAGGGGCGGCCGTGTTCGGCGAGCTGGTCGATGACCTCCTCGAAGTGTTCCATGGAGCGCACCGCGATCAGCAGGACGCAGCAGGCGTCCCCGGTGACGCGGTGCACCTGGAGGATCTCCGGCAGTTCCAGCGAGGACCGTTCACGCAGCAGGCAGTGCGCGCCGAAGCACTCCATCCGTACCAGCGCGGTCACCGGAAGTCCGGCCGCTGCCGGGTCCACGTGTGCGTGGTAGCCGGTGATCACCCCGCGGTCGGTCAGCCGGCGGACGCGGTCGGCCACGGCGGGCGCGGAGAGGTTCACCCTGCGGGAGAGCTCGTTGAAGGAGAGTCGTCCGTCCTGCTGGAGCTCGTTGAGGATCCGCTGGTCAACGCTGTCCAAAGGGGTTGCCAGTCGTGAGGCCATATCTTGTGTTCCCAAAGCCGATGGTCGTTTCCCGTTATGAATACTAAGCGCATGCCCGACTTGTGTCGTCGGCGGCCATTCCTTCTGGCGTTGTTTTGTCCGAGTATGTGAGTTCACGTTCACGCTGCCGTGCGCGGGGGCCTCCCGGTCACGGCGCGGCGCGTGTGACCACCGAAGTCGCGCAGTACACGAGGGGTAGTCCCAATGCTCTCCACCACGTCCGCCCAGCAGTGTCCGTACGCTCCGGTCGAGGACGGCGACGCCGAGGCGGCCCGTGCCGACAGGGCCGAGAGCAACGGGGGGAAGCCGACCCTGGCCTTCGACCAGAACACGCCCTACGTCGACTACGTCGGGATCGACACCCTCCTCAGCCTGCAGAACCCGCGCACCAAGGAGCCCGCCGAGTCCGCCTTCATCATCACCACCCAGGTGATGGAGCTGCTGTTCGCCCTGGTCCAGGAACGCTGGGAGGCCGCCCGGGACGCGATGGAGGACGACGACGTGCCCGGCGCCGTGGCCTGGCTGCGCAGCGCCTGCAACGCCCAGGACGTGCTCAACAGCTCCTGGGCCCTGCTCGGGGACATGACCCCCACCCAGTTCAACCGGTTCCGTGACGCCTTCGGGGAGGCCTCGGGCTTCCAGTCGTACAGCTACCGCAAGCTCGAGTTCCTGCTGGGCAACAAGTCCGCCGCCATGATCCGCCCGCACAAGGCCATGAGCGGCGTCGTCACCGAACTCACCACCCTGCTGGAGCGCCCCAGCCTGTACGACGCGGCGCTGCGTCTGCTGCACCGCCGGGGCCTGCCCGTTCCGGACTCCAGCATCGAGCGCGACTGGACCGCCGACTACGAACCCTCCGCCGAGGTCGAACAGGCATGGATCGGGGTCTACTCCGACGACCGCCCCGGAAACGAACTGTTCCTGCTGGCCGAGGCGCTCGTCGATGTCGCCGAGCGGGTGACACGATGGCGTCAGCTCCACCTGGTCGCGGTCAAGCGCACCATGGGGGGCAAGCCGGGCAGCGGCGGCTCCAACGGGCTCAACTGGCTGGCCCGCAACGCCGAACAGGACGTCTTCCCGGAGTTGTGGTCCCTGCGCAGCACCATCTGAGCGCCCGCACGGGTCCACCCCGGCACCCCCGCCCCCAGTTCACAGCACCACCTTCGCAAGGAAGCAGGCTCCGATGACGCCCACCACCCGTGAGGAGTGCGCCGCCCTGGACGCGGCCGACCCCCTCGCCGCCCTCCGCGAGGAGTTCGTCCTCCCCGAAGGGGTGATCTACCTGGACGGGAACTCGCTGGGCGCGCTGCCCCGCGACACCCCCGGCCGGGTCGCCGACATGATCGAGCGCGAGTGGGGCCAGGACCTCATCCGCAGTTGGAACGACGCCGGCTGGTGGGACAAACCGCGCACCCTGGGCGCCAAGGTGGCGCCCCTGGTCGGGGCCGGCCCCGAAGAGGTGGTCGTCGGTGACGGCACCTCCGCCAACCTGTTCAAGACCCTGGTGGCGGCGCTGCGCCTGTCCGACCGCAGGGTGGTGCTGGGTGAGGCGGGCAACTTCCCGACCGACCTGTACGTCGCCGAGGGGGCGGTCGGCCTGGCCGGAGCCGAGCAGCGCCGGGTCGATCCCGACGGTCCGGAACTGGCCGAGGCCCTGTCCCGGGGCGACGTCGCCGTCCTGCTGCTCAGCCACGTGGACTACCGCAGCGGTGTCCTGCGCGACATGGCGGGCATCACCCGGCTCGCCCACGAGCACGGCGCCCTGGTGGTCTGGGACCTGTGCCACAGCGTCGGCGCGGTGCCCATCGACCTGTCCGGCAGCGGAGCGGACTTCGCGGTGGGGTGCACGTACAAGTACCTCAACGGCGGTCCCGGCGCCCCCGCCTTCCTGTACGCGGCCCGCCGCCACCACGCAGCCGCGGACCAGCCGCTCAGCGGTTGGCACGGGCACGCCCGCCCCTTCGACTTCACCCCCGACTACGAACCCGCCCCGGGGGTCTCGCGCTTCCTCAGCGGTTCGCAGCCCCTGGTGGCCGACGCCGCGCTGGAGGCGGGGCTGGACGTGTGGGCCAAGGCCGATCTGGCCCAGGTCCGGGCGAAGAGCCTGGCCATGACCGACCTGTTCCTGGCCAGGGCCGCCTCGGTGGGACTGGCGTCGATCACCCCGGCCGAGCACGACCGGCGCGGCAGCCAGGTCGCCCTGCTCCAGCCCGAGGAGGGCGCCGGGTATCCGATCGTGCAGGCGCTGATCGAGCGGGGCGTGATCGGTGACTTCCGCGCCCCGGACGTCATGCGCTTCGGGTTCACCCCGCTCTACCTGCGCTACGTGGACGTCTACGACGCAGCGACCGCCCTGGTCGAGGTCGTGGCTTCGGGGGAGTGGCGCGCCGAGCGCTTCAACCACAGGTCACAGGTGACTTGACCTCAGGGACTCTCCGGCGGGGCAACCTTCCGGGGAGTCCTTGGCGTTCACCGGGTACGGAACGCTCTCACGTGACCTCGGCCATTACCACGATGACGTTCTCTTTGCCGTGACGCCCTCCCTCCGGCCCGTGCCGACTGGGTCCCGTTTTCGTGACCTGCTGGCGCGTATGTGGCCTCTCAGCCGGTTCTGGCCACATCCAGCGCCACTTCTCCCGGTTTATGACGAGGACCACCCGCGGGCCTGTCCGCCGTCCTCGGACAGGCCCGCCAGCCCCTGCCACCAGGGGTTTTTGTGTTTTCAGGACTGTTTGCGAGTGGCGGCAAATCGTAATTGTCCAAATACGGACTGTCATTTTACTCGGAATCCTTCGGCACTTTGCCAAAGCCTGGGTTAGTGTCCTTCGTGACCGGTTCGTTATTGACCTTTGGCGAACCGGTGCCGAGCCCTTGACCGGCCTGCGTGCCGCAAGGGAATCGAGACCCCGTTGTTTCTCTCGGGGAGCGAGCAGCGCGAATCCACGCGCAGCTGTCCGGCGGAGCCGATCCGGCCCCCCGCTCCCACCCGCCACTCGCCGCCAGCGACGCGGGACGCCCCATGGCATGACCCCGGCCCCGGAGTGCAGACCTGTGCGCCCGTGTGCCCTGACCCGTCATGCCCCGGTCTTCTCGGCCTCTGTCGTCAACCTGGCTAATACTTCATGAGCAACGAAACTCCCATCCAGCACGGCGAAGTCACCGCGACCTACTTCTGGGACGACGGTTCCGGCATCAACGGTGACACCGGAGCTCCCGCAGGCGGCGAGCCCATGCAGAAGGGCCTCTTCTCCAGCCCCAGCTGGCCCCTGGGCACCGAGGGCTACATCGTCCACGAGGGCGAGCAGTACGACTTCTTCATCGGTGACCGCGGTCCGGGCGTTCCCTCCCACGACTGCGACGTCCTCCTCGACATCGACGGCAAGACCTTCGCCGACATGATGGGTGAGAGCTTCGACGAGCAGACCCTCGTCGTCAGCGGCGGCAACGGGCACGCCGAGGTCGAGTACTACATCACCGAGTGGGGCGACGGACACGGGACCGAGGGTGCCCCCCACCCGTTCCAGCAGCCCGGGAACAAGTGTGAGAACGCCGTCTCCCCGATCCCCGAGGAGCACCTCCCCCAGGAGGAGCCCGAGGAGGAAGAGGAGACGGAGGAGACCGAGGAGGAGACGGCCGAGGAGGAGTCCACCGAGGACTCCGGTGACGAGAACTCCGAGGAGTCCGGGGACGCCGAGGAGCAGGAGCAGCAGGACGAGGCTTCCGCCACCGAGGAGCAGGAGGACTCCGACACCGGAGTCACCGCCGAGACCGCCGCCAACGACCTGTCCGGCTTCGGCCTGATGGGAGCCGAGGGCACCCCCTCCGCCGCCGGTCTGCTGACCCTGGCGATCATCCCCGCGATCCTCATCGCCCTGTTCTTCGCCTGGACCCGTCGCCCCGCCGGCGCCCACGCCGGTGCCGACGACGACAGCGGCAAGGGCCTGATGACCGCCGGCACCGGCCGCCACGGCATCAGCTCGCTGATCGACAGGCTGCGCCGCAGGTAACGCAGAACCACCCCCGGCCCCACTCGGGTCATCCGTGACCCCGGGAGTCCGTCGAGCCAGGTGTTCCTCCTGGCGGGGGGAACAGAAGACTCCCGAAGGGGCACGGCCCCGGGGGAGCGGGCAGGGCCACCAGGGGCCGCGGTCACCGACCGCGGCCCCTGGCGTGCCCGGTGCGCCCGCAGGCCCGTGCCTCCGGGGCCCGGAACGTTCAGAGGTCCCCGAGGAGCAGGTGGGGGCGTTCCACGCAGTCCGCGACCAGTCGCAGGAAACCGCCCGCGACGCCGCCGTCGCACACCCGGTGGTCGAAGGCCAGGGTCAGCTCCACCACCGGACGGGGCCGCACGTCGTCGCCGACCACCCACGGGCGGCGCAGGATCCGGCCCACGCCGAGGATCGCCACCTCCGGATGGTTGATGATCGCGGCTGACCCGTCCACGCCGAACACCCCGTAGTTGTTGACCGTGAACGTGCCGCCGCCCAGGTCGGCGGGGGCGAGTACGCCGCTTCGGGCGGCCTCGGCGCGCTCGCCCAGACGGGCGGAGAGTTCTCGGGTGGTGAGGGAGTGGGCCCCGCGGACCACCGGCACCACGAGGCCGCGCGGGGTCTGCGCCGCGAACCCCAGGTGCACGGCCTCGTGGCGCACCAGTTCCTGGCGGGCGGTGTCGAAGTGCGCGTTCAGGTCGGGGAAGCGGGCCAGGCCCAGCAGCGCGAACCGCGCCACCAGGGCCAGGACGCTCACCGGCCGGTCCGGGGCGGCCTCGTTGAGCTGCCCGCGCAGCTCCAGCATCCCGGTGGCGTCGGCGTCCACCCACACGGTCGCCTCGGGGATCTCCCGGCGCGAGCGGGACAGGTGCTCGGCCATGCTCCGGTGCGCGCCGCGCAGCGGGACGCGGTGGGTACCGGGTTCGGCGGGCGGGGACCCGACGGCGGGCGAAGGGGCGCACGCCTCGATACGGGCCCGCACGTCCCGGCGCAGGACCAGCCCGTTCTCCCCGCTGCCGCGCAGCTCCGCCACGTCGATCCCGTGTTCCCTGGCCAGCCGCCGGACCAGCGGAGACACTACCCGGATCGGTTCCTTCCCGGTGGTCCCTCCCTCTCCGGGCAGGGGTTCGGCGGGGGGTGCGGGCGGACCGCCGGTCGCCGTTGACCGGGACGGCCCGCCCTTCCCGCGGACACGGCGGCGTGTGGGCCGCGTGCCCCGTCCCGTGCCGTAACCCACCAGGACGGCGCCCGAATCCGCGTCACTTCCGGCGGCGCCGTTGCCGCCCGCGGGTCCGGGGCCCTCCCGTGCGTCCGGCACGGTGGTCCGTGTGTTCGCCGGGGCCCTGCCGCCCGGCTCGGAGAGGCCAGCGGCCGGTACGACGGTGATGAGGGGCGCGCCGACCGCGACCACCTCGCCCACCGCGCCGTGCAGCCCGGTGACGGTGCCACCGTAGGGGGAGGGGACCTCCACCGAGGCCTTGGCGGTCTCCACCTCGGCCACGGGTTGGTCCACGGCGATCTCGTCACCGACCGCGACCAGCCAGGAGACGATCTCCGCCTCGGTCAGCCCCTCGCCCAGGTCGGGGAGGGAGAAGGTGCTGGCGTCCGCCTCGCTCATCCGTGGTCCTCCGTCCACTGCGACTCCCACTGGAGGCGGTCCACCGCGGCCAGGATCCGGTCGACCCCGGGCAGGTGGTGTTCCTCCAGCTTCGGAGGCGGGTAGGGGACGTCCAGCCCGCCCACCCGCAGTACCGGGGCCTCCAGATAGTGGAAGCACTGCTCGGTGACGCGCGCGGCCACCTCGGCCCCGTAACCGCCGAAGACCGAGGCCTCGTGCACCACCACCGCGCGTCCGGTGCGCCGGACCGACGCGGTCACCGTGGCGTCGTCGAACGGGGCCAGCTGGCGCAGGTCCACGACCTCGACCTCACACCCCTCCGCGGCAGCCTGTTCGGCGGCCTCCAGGGCGGTCTCCACCGTCGGCCCGTAGGCGATGAGTGTGAGGTCGGTTCCCGGGCGGCGCACCACGGACCGCGCCATCGGCCGGGTGCGCACCGGGAGTTCCACGGACTGCCTGGACCAGTAGCGCCGTTTGGGTTCCAGGAACACCACCGGGTCGTCGCAGGCGATCGCCTCGCGCAGCATGGAGTAGGCGTCGGCGGGGGTGCCGGGGGTGACCACGCGCAGCCCGGGCGTGTGCGTGTAGTAGGCCTCGGAGGAGTCGCTGTGGTGCTCCACGCCGCCGATGCCGCCGCCGTAGGGAATCCTGATCACCACCGGCAGGGTGAGGGCGCCGCGGGTCCGGTTGCGCATCTTGGCCAGGTGCGAGACGACCTGCTCGAAGGCGGGGTAGGCGAAGGCGTCGAACTGCATCTCCACCACGGGCCGCATCCCGTACATCGCCATGCCGATCGCCGTGCCCACGATCCCGGACTCGGCCAGCGGCGAGTCGAAACAACGCTCCTCGCCGAAGTCCGAGGCCAGGTCGTCCGTGACTCGGAAGACCCCGCCCAGGGGGCCGACGTCCTCCCCGTAGACCACCACGTCGGGGTCCTCGGCCAGGGCGTCGCGCAGGGCCTGGTTGAGCGCCGCTCCCATGGTGACCTCGGGTTCCGGCGGGCTCGGTGTGCCTGATGCGGCCGGTGTGGTTGCGGCGTCCGATGTGGTGGGGGATGTGTGCGCCATCTCAGACCTCCCGCAGTTCCTCCGCCAGCTCCCGCCGTTGTCGTTCCAGTGACGGGGGAACGGTGGCGTACACGTCGGTGAAGAGGGAGGCCGGATCGAGCCGGTCCTGCCCGGCCATTCGTTCGCGGACCCTTCCGGCGACCCGTTCTGCGTCGCGTTCGTAGATCTCCAGGAGGCCGTCGTCGACGATCTGCTCGTTGCGCAGCAGGGCCTCCAGGCGGGTCAGGGGGTCGCGCTCGGACCAGTAGGCGACCTCTGCGGGGTCGCGGTAGCGCTGCGGCGCGTCCGAGTTGGTGTGCGGGTCCACCCGGTAGGTGAGCGCCTCCACGATCGCGGGACCGTGCCCGGCGCGTGCCTCGGCCAGGGCGTGCGCGACGACGGCGTGTACCGCCGCGGCGTCGTTGCCGTCCACGTTGTAACCGCGGATGCCGTAGCCGACGGCCTTGTGCGCCAGGGTGGGGGCCGCGCTCTGCCGGTGGACCGGGACGCTGATCGCCCAGTGGTTGTTCTGGATGAGGAAGACCACGGGGGTGTTCCACACGGCGGCGAAGTTGTAGGCCTCGTGTGCGTCGCCCTCGCTCGTGGCGCCGTCGCCCATGAGGACCAGGGCGGCCACGTCGCGGCCCTTGCGCCGGGCGGCGTAGGTCAGGCCGACCGCGTGGGAGGCGTTGGTGGCCAGCGGGGTGCACTGGGGCGCGCAGCGGTAGTGGTGCGGGTTGTAGCCCGAGTGCCAGTCGCCGCGGAAGAGGGTGAGCGTCTTCACCGGGTCGACCCCGTGGGTGACCATGGCGACGCTGTCCCGGTAGCTGGGGAAGAGCCAGTCCTGCTCGGACAGTGCCAGCACCCCGCCGACCTGGGCGGCCTCCTGACCCTTCGAGGACGGGTAGACCGCGAGGCGGCCCTGCCGGGCGAGGGTGCTGGCCTGCTGGTTGAAGCGGCGTCCGATGACCATGGCCCGGTGGAGCTCGGCGAGCACGGCGTGGTCGGGAGCGGTGAACGAGGAGTGTTCGTGACGTCGGCCGTGTCGGTCCACCAGGCGGACCGGTTCCTGGGAGGGCAGGGGAGGAACCGGACGAGATCGCTCATCGGTGTGCTTCATGTCTTGAATATGCGGCGAATCACCCCATATTGTCGATGGCTCCACGCCGATGCTGGACGAACTGCTCGGTAGGACCCCTCAAGTCACAGATCATCTAACTTGTCCATGACACGGACGGTATGAGGTAAGACACATGGCCGTGCAGCTGGACGACACCGACCGTCGGATCATCGCCCTCCTGCGCGACGACGGCCGTATGTCCATCCGCGCCGTCGCCGAACGCGCACACATCTCCCGGGCCAACGCCTACTCCCGCCTCGAACGCCTGCGCGACGAGGGGGTGATCAGGGGCTACACCGCCGTCATCGATCCCGAGAAGTACGGCACCGCGCTCTCCGCCTACGTCTCGGTGCGGATCGAACAGCACTCCTGGGAGAGGTTCCGCGGCTATCTGCGCGACATCCCCGAGGTCGACCACGCCGCCCTCGTCTCCGGTGACGTGGACCTCCTCCTGCTGGTCCGGGTGGCCGACGCCGCGGCCCTGCGCACCTTCGTCCTGGAGCGGCTCCAGCGCCTGCCCGAGGTGAAGAGCACGCAGACCATGTTCATCCTGGACGAGCCCCACCTCCATTAGGGGCCGCCCTCGGCCGGCATTCCCGACAGGGGCCACTTCACTCAGTATTGGCCCTTGGCTGGTCCGGTCCATTCGACAGAATGGACCCATGCACGAGTACCGCGTCGTCGACGCCTTCACTGACCGGCCCCTCTACGGCAACCCCGCTGCCGTCCTCGTCCTGGACGAGCCCTACTCCGACTCCTGGGCCCAGGGGGTCGCCGCGGAGTTCAACCTCTCCGAGACCGCCTTCGCCCGCCGGGTGGACGGCCCCGACGCCGACTTCGAGCTGCGCTGGTTCACCCCGGCCACCGAGGTCGCCCTGTGCGGGCACGCCACCCTGGCCACCGCGCACGCCCTCACCGAGCTCGGCGTCGCGGGCCCGTACCGGTTCACCACGCGCAGCGGGATCCTGACCGTCGAGCAGAGGGACGGCAAGCTCTGGATGGACTTCCCCGCCCGCCCCGCCGCCGAGATGAAGGTGCCGGAGGGGCTGGCGGAGGCGCTCGGCGCCGAGCCGCTGTGGGTCGGCCGCGGCGGTACCGACGACCTCCTCGTCGAACTCGCCGACGAGGCCGCGGTCCGCTCTCTCGCCCCCGACCAGGCCCGGCTCTCCGGGATCCGTGCCCGCGGGGTCATCGTCACCGCGCGCGGCGAGGACGGACCCGACATCGTCTCCCGCTTCTTCGCTCCCAGCGTGGGCATCGCCGAGGACCCGGTGACGGGCAGCGCGCACACCGTCCTGGCCCCGTTCTGGGCCGAACGCCTCGGCCGCACCGAGTTCCTCGCCCACCAGGCATCCCGGCGCGGTGGTGACCTGCACCTGCGTCTGGCCGGGGACCGGGTCCTCATCGGTGGCGACGCTGTTACCGTCGCGACCGGAAACCTGAACCTGTGAGGAGGCCCCGTGGAGCAGTGGAGTACCCGGGAGGAGATCAACGCCGCGCGTGAGCGGCTGGAGTCCGGGCACGAGGGCTGGCGGCGGCCCGCGGCCTACGCGGTGGGTGTGCACCGGGACGGGGCGACCGCCTTCGGGCTGACCAACGTCGGTACGAGCCCGCTGCCCGCCGTCGTCCTGGCCGTCGAGTGCGGACACACCTCCGGTACCGCGACCTACGAGCTCACCCCCGACCGTCTCGGTGCGGCCATCGAGGCCCTGTCCCCGGCCGAGGCCTGCACCGAGCTCCAGCACCCCAACCTCGTGGAGTGGAAGAGGCTGGCCGCGGAGACCGGGGAGAGGGGCGGGCAGCCGGTGGCGGTGTTCGTCGCGGACCTGGAGGACACTCCGGTTGACCAGCACGACCGGGCATTCCGGGAGGCTATCGCCTGATTCGTTCCGTCGGAGCGGAGCCGCTTCCCGACGGATTCCCGGTTTCGCCCGTACGGTGCTCCCGGATCCGGTAAGAATAGTTCCACGACACCCCCACCCCCTCCGCGGAGGTGTCGGGGCGTGGTCTGACCGGAGGTCCCCTTACTTCCGGACGGGCGACGTCCTCCCAGTCGGTCGGCGCGGTACCCCCTCCTGCCCGGCTGACGGCCTCTGGTGGTCGGGGCGGGACCCCGAACCCGCTCCGACCACAGAGGTCCGGGAGTGCGGGGCGTGGGGGCCCGCTGCCAGGGGTCAGACCCGGAGTGCGGCCCCGGAGCCCCGTAGGAGTTCTCATCCCTCGGTCAGGGGCACCAGCCCCCCGGAGCATCCCGTTTCTCTGGCCGCCCCTTCTGGTTCGGGCCCTTTTCCGCCGCGATCTTGCTACCAGGGGCGATTTCGGCGCCGAAATCGCCCCTGGTAGCAAGATCACCGCGGGTTGGCCGTTCCCGGAAGCGGCGCACACCCCTACCGGGAGGGTCCCGGGTACCTCGGAGCGGGTGAGGGGGCAGGGAGGACGCCGGGTGCGCATCGCCTCGGCTCCGCCAACCGGGCTGTGGAAGGCGTTACCCGCCACCTCACAGACACCCGCCGCGCCCAACGGCCGCACCTGCACCGCCTGTCCCAGACCGAGCGGACCAACATCCACCCGCGCCCGGACCTCGTGGAAGAGGGCGCCGGTTCGGGGCGGGCTAAGGACTTCTCCGGGTGTGCCGTGCGTCACCGGGCCTTGCGCTGGACGACCCCGTCACAGAAACTGGGACGAGTGTCCCAGTTTTTTGGGGTGCCCGGATCCGATCTCTCGAACCGGAGGACCAGCCATGCCCAATCCGTACGCGCGGATCTTCGCCGCGCCTGGAACCAAGGGCTTCACCGTCGCCGGGCTCATCGGCCGCATGCCCGTGGCCATGACCAACGTCGGCATCATCACGATGCTCGCCGCCACCCACGGCAGCTACGCCCTGGCCGGGGCCGTCGCCGCCACGTTCACCCTGTCCATGGCCCTGCTCACACCGCAGGTCTCCCGCCTCGCGGACCGGTACGGACAGCGCCGGGTCCTGCCACCGGCCACCGCCGTCAGCGTGACCTCGCTCCTGCTGATGCTGCTGTGCGTCCGGGCCGAGGCGCCCCTGTGGCTCCTGTTCGCGTGCGCCGTCCCCAGCGGCACCATGCCCAACATGTCCGCGATGGCCCGCGCCCGCTGGACCGAGATCCACCGGGGCACACCCCGCCTGCACACGGCCTATTCCTTCGAGTCGGTGGCCGACGAACTCACCTTCATCACCGGACCGGCCCTGTCGGTACTTCTGAGCACCATGGTCTTCGCCCAGGCCGGTCCGCTGGCGGCGGCGGCCTTCCTGGCGCTGGGGGTGAGCCTGTTCGTCGCCCAACGCGGCACCGAACCGCCGGTACGCGCCCCCCAGGGCGCAACCGGCCGGGGTGCACGCGTACTCGGCGCCCCCGTCGCGGTCCTGGTCCTGACCCTGGTGGCCGCAGGGATGATCGTCGGCACGGTCGACGTGGTCGCGGTCGCCTTCGCCGAGGACCTGGGGGCACCCGGCGCGAGCGGGATCGTGCTGTCGGCCTACGCCCTCGGCTCGGCCGTCTCCGGGCTGGCCTTCGGCGCGCTGAACCCGCCCTGGCGCGCCCACACCATGCTGCTTCTGGCGGTGGTCGGCACCGCCCTGACCACGCTGCCTCTGGTGGCGGTCGGCGGGATCGCGGCCCTGTCGCTCGTGGTCCTGCTGTCCGGCGTGTTCTTCGCGCCGACCATGATCCTGGTGATGACCCTGATCGAAAGCGTCGTCCCGCCCGCCCGCCTCACCGAGGGGATGACTTGGGCCCTGACCGGACTCACCGTCGGAACCGCGCTCGGCACCCTCGCCGCGGGGACGGCGGTGGAGTCCTCCGGCACCACCGGCGGGTTCCTCGTGGCGGTGGTGGCGGGCCTGGCCGCCCTGGGGATCGTGGCCACGGGCACGCCCCTGCTCCGCCGCGCCACGGCGACCGCCGACCGCCGGGGGGAGGGGGCCGCTTCCGCTACCCTCGCAGCGGGACCGGAGGAGGAGACCTGAAACAGACGGACGGGCGCCGCGCCAAGGGCGAACTGCGCCGCAGGGCACTGATCGAGGCCACCCTGCGCGTCATCGAGCGCGACGGGGTGGCAGGGGTCAGCCATCGCACCGTCTCCCAGGAGGCGGGGCTGCCCACGTCCGCCACCACCTACTACTTCACCGGGCTGGGGGACCTCCTGGCCGCCGCCCTGACCAGCGTCATGGACGAGGACTCCGAACGGATGCGCCGCCTGTCCGCCGGCGGCGACCGCCGGCGCGACCTCGCCGAACTCCTGGCCAGGGTCGCGGCCGAACCGGGCCGCCTGCTCGCCGAGTACGAACTCTTCCTGCTCGCCGCACGCCGCCCCCACCTGCGCGAGTCCACGGACGCCTGGCTCGCCGCCGTGGGGGCGTTCGCGCACTGCTACACCGACGACCCCGTCCGGGCGCGCGTCGTGACCGCGGTGATCGACGGTGTCCTGCTGCACACCCTGCTCGGCGAGACCAAGCCGAGCGCCGACGAGTTCGAGGCGATCCTCACCGACGTGCTCCCCGAGCCCCCACAGCACTGATCCCCCGGGCACGATGGAACCGGCTGCGTACGAGGACCGCGCGGATCCCGGTTCAGGCGGTCCGGTCCAGCAGCCCGGGTCCACGACGGCCCCGCCGGGGACGGCCGCGCGCAGGCCGCCGGGCACCGGGGCCGCCTCCTTCCCGAGGAGCTCCCGAGGCGTCTCCACCCCGCCGTACCGGCTCCACGTGCGGAGGAAGGCGTCCGGTTCGGCGGGGGCGAGGTCGCCAGACAGCGGCAGGAACGCGCCGTCGGGGAGGTTCAGGACCGGTTCCAGCCGGGGGTGTTCACGAACGCTCTCCGATCAGGGCGTGGATGTGGTCGGCGGCGGCCCGGGCCCCGTCCGTCCCGGCCAGGTGTCGGCGCAGCTCACGGGCGCGGGTGCGCAGGTCCGGGTCGTGCAGCACGGACTCGAAGGCCCTGCGCAGCGGCTCGCCCCGGGCCTGCCGGGGGGTGAGCCCCACCGCGTTGCCGAACCGCACGCACTCGTCGACGTTCCAGCGCTGCTCCATCTGCAGTCCGATTCCCACGAACGGCTTGCCCGAGGCAGCAGCGGTCTGCACGGTGCCCTCCCCGCCGTGGATGACGGAGGCGTCGATCAGGTCGCCGAGGAGGTGCGCGGGGAGCAGGTCGAACACGTGCACGTGCGGCCCGAGCCCGGCGCGGTCCCCGGGCCGCAGGTAGCGGGCGACCGGTGCCAGGACGGTCACCGGGAGGCGGGACAGCTCCCGCAGGATTCCGAGCACGATCTCCCGGTCGGCGGAACTGCCCATGGCGAAGTACACCACCGGTCGCCTCTCCCTGCCGGCCCTCCCGACCAGCGCTTCAACCTCGGCGGGTACCTCCTCGCCCAGGTGCGCGTACACGGGGCCGACCCAGCGGTAGTTCGGGGGCAACAGGTAGGGGCGGAACCGCAGGGACGCGACGAGGTTGAGGTCCCCGTCCAGGGCCTCGACGGTGCGGCGGGGCAACCGCACCCCGTTCTCCCGGGCCACCCGGGTCCACCCTCCCGGTTTGGCGGTGGTGTACCGGGCCGCCTCGCGCAGCAGGTACGCGGCCCCGCCGTTGACGGTACGGGCGAGGCGGCCGCGCCCGCCGAGCACCGGCACCGCACGGGTCTGGCGCAGGTGCGGCCACGAGTACGCGAACGGCTTGACGTAGACCAGGGGGATCCCGTCGGCACGCGCCGAGACGAACTGGCTGAGCGTGCTGCCGATGACGGTCGCCGCCGGGCGCAGCAGGTGGTTGAGCTCCCGTTCGCTCGCCACCCGGGCCCGGAACACCCCGGCGGTGAACGGGTGGCTGACACCGCGCCCCCGGTCGAAGCGGATCGCCTGGTCGGCCTGTTCGCCGGTGAGCACCGGGCTCAGCGGTCGGTACTCGAACCCGGCCGCCTCCACCAGATCCGCGTACCGCTCGGAGTACCCCGCGAACACGCACTCGTGCCGGTCCCGCAGACGGCGCGCCACCTCGATCGCCCGAGTCGTCTCGGCGAGGTTGAAGGTCTCCGGGGCGAACAGGACGGTGCTCACGGCGGAACTCCTTGTCTGGGAGGGCTTCTGCGCAACCTAGCCCCGGGACGGGGGAAGGGCAACGGACCTCCCCGAGGCGGCGCCCGCCCGGGTCCGGCACGGGGCGGGTCGTCCACAGGGTCGGAGCGAGAACCTCGCAGAAGTCCTAACCTGGCCGGGAAGTGACGTCTCAGCGATACGGGGGAACCGATGGCGCAACAGCGGGGGAACGGCGGCCAGGGGCGTCGGCACGGCGGCGGTGGCGGCCGTGGCGGCGGTGGCCGCAAGCCCGAACCCGAACCCATCCGCGGGGTGCGCGACGAGGCCCGGCTCTCCGAGGAGCTCCTGAAGATGAACGGCGCCTCCTACGGGCGCTACAAGTCCCTCAAGGGCGACTGGGACTTCGGTGACTTCACCCTCACCGTGCAGCGGGTCCAGGCCGACCCCTTCGCTCCGCCCTCGCGGATCCGGATCCTGCGCCCCGACGCCGGCATCCCGGCCAGTGCCCACACCGACCCGGTCCGCCGCCGGGCCACCGCCGACCACCTGGGGCGGCGCGCCCGCCGACTGCTGCGGGGCTCCCTGCTCAAGATCGACACCGGCGGCCAGGAGGTCATCGCCCGGTCCTCCTGCCAGGTCACCGAGGAGGGAGCGCTGGACCTGCGGATCGGCCTGGACCTGCCCGGGCACGGGCGCCGGATCGACGGCCGCAGCGCCGAGCGCGAGCTCTGCCGCACCGTCCCGGAGCTGGTCGACGACCTCGACTGGGACGAGATCGACCAGAAGGAGGCCGAGGCCTTCGCGGACAGTGTGGCCGACACCGTCGCCCTGCGCGATTCCCTCGACAGCCGCGGTCTGGTCGCCTTCGTCGCCGACGGGGCGGTCCTGCCCCGGCGCAGCGGGGTGAGCGACGAACCCATGGGCGGTGAGGCGGTGGTGCCCTTCTCCTCGCCCGAGAGCCTGCGTGTCAGCGTGGACCTGCCGCACCGGGGAACCGTGACCGGCATGGGCGTGCCCGAGGGCATCACCCTGATCGTCGGCGGGGGGTTCCACGGCAAGTCCACCCTGCTGCACGCCCTGGAGCGCGGCGTGTACGACCACGTGCCCGGGGACGGCCGCGAGCTGGTGGTGACCCGCGCCGACGCGGTCAAGATCCGCGCCGAGGAGGGGCGCAGGGTGGAACGGGTGGACGTCAGCCCGTTCGTGCGCAACCTGCCGACCGGTGCCGACACCAGCGACTTCCGCACCGAGAACGCCTCCGGCTCCACCTCGCAGGCGGCCAACATCTGCGAGGCGGTGGAGGCCGGATCGCACACCCTGCTGGTGGACGAGGACTCCACCGCCACCAACCTGATGATCCGCGACGAGCGCATGCAGGCCCTGGTGCACGGCGACCGGGAACCCCTGGTGCCGTTCATCGACCTGGTGCGCCCCCTGCGCCGTGAACACCGGGTCTCCACGGTCCTGGTCATGGGTGGCAGCGGTGACTACTTCGACGTCGCCGACCAGGTGATCATGCTGGACTCCTACCACCCGCACGACGTCACCGAGCGCGCCCGCGCACTGGCGCACGAGCGTACCGACGCCCGGTTCGCACTGCCCCGCGCCCGCGTCCTCGACCCCGGGTCGGTGGACGACCGCACCGACCGCGGACGCGGCAAGCTCAAGCGCCGCGACATGGACGTCCTGGTCTTCGGGGAGAGCGACGTCGACGTGCGCTCGGTGGAGCAGTTCGTCGACCCGAACCAGATCACCGGGGCCGGGCTGGCCCTGCGCGCCCTGGTCCGGGGGCGGCACCTGGACGGGACCCGCACTCTGGCCGAGGCGTTGGACTCCCTGGAGGAAGCCCTGGCCGAACAGGGGGTCACCCTGCTCGGGGACGACTTCGGCGGCGACTACGTCCTGCCGCGCCGCCACGAGATCGCCGCGGTCCTCAACCGCCTCAGAACCCTGAGGGTGGCCGGCCAGCGGTGAATCACCGCCGGGGACCGGTGATCCGGGAGCCGGGCCGCGCGGCGTT
The DNA here is from genome assembly GCF_014651695.1 of Nocardiopsis terrae. Classification (GTDB taxonomy): domain Bacteria; phylum Actinomycetota; class Actinomycetes; order Streptosporangiales; family Streptosporangiaceae; genus Nocardiopsis; species Nocardiopsis terrae. Next base: position 562,755 of record NZ_BMXJ01000005.1, on the reverse strand, counting down.
GCGCGGCCCGGCGGGGCCCGGGCCCGCGGCGGGCACGTGCCGGGAGGGGCACAGGCCCGGTTGTGGTCGTGCTCACCTCCGGGGGCCGGGGTCCGACCCCACCCGTTCCGGGTCGGTATTGTGGAAAAGCAGGGCACAGCGACCCCGTTGACCGCCATGAGGCACCCTCCCGGCGACCCGGAGCGGATGTGTCGCACCCCCTGCGGCCCCGACCAGCTTTGGAGACGAGAACCCGGTGCGTGACCCCGCAGACCTGTACGAACTCCATCCCGGCTTCGACGACGTCACCGGTCTGGCGATGCTCGTCTGTCTGGACGGTTTCGTCGACGCCGGAAACGCCGGCCAGCAGATGGCCGAGGCGCTGTTCGAACGGTTCGCCGCCGAGGAGGTCGCGGTCTTCGACACCGACCTCCTGGTGGACTACCGCTCCCGCAGGCCGCCGATGACCTTCGTCGAGAACGCCTGGACCGAGTACAACCCGCCCAGGCTGGCCCTGTACCGGATGCACGACGAGGAGGCGAACCCCTTCCTGGTCCTGCACGGCCCGGAGCCCGACCGGGAGTGGGAGGCCTTCATCGCCGCCGTCCAGGAACTGGTCGAGCGGTTCGCCGTCTCGCTGTCCATCAGTACCCACGGCATCCCCATGGCGGTTCCGCACACCCGGCCGGTCACGGTCACCCCGCACGCGACCCGACCCGAACTGGTCGCGGGGCACACTCCGTGGATCGGACGGGTCGAGGTGCCCGGGAGCGCGGTCTCCCTGCTGGAGTACCGACTGGGGGAGAAGGGCCACGACTTCGTGGGCTACGCCATCCACGTACCCAGCTACCTCGCCCAGTCCACGTACCCGCGGGCGGCCATCGCCGCCACCGAGTACGTGGCCGGGGCCACCGGCCTGGCCGTGTCCACCGAGGACCTGGAGGAGGTGGCCGGAGCCACGGACGTGGAGATCGCCGAGCAGGTCGCGGCCTCCGAGGAGATCCAACGCGTGGTCGCCAACCTGGAACGCCAGTACGACGACATCATGTCCTCGCGCTCGGACGAGGACGGCGGGACCGTCCCGCTGTCCGACGACGGGTCGGGGCTGCCCACCGCCGAGGAGCTCGGCGCGGAACTCGAACGCTTCCTCGCGGAACGCGAGGGAGACGGAAACGGATGACCGTGTTCTACCAGATCCTCTTCAGCTCGGTCCTGCGCCACATGGACGCGGAGAAGGTCCACAAACTGAGCTTCGCCGCGCTGCGCGGTGTGACCGCGGTTCCCGGTGTGGCCGAGGCCATGGGCAGGGTCCTGGGGCCGCGTGAACCCGAGCTGACCGTCCACGCCCTGGGCCGGGAGTTCCCCGGGCCGCTGGGTATGGCCGCCGGGTTCGACAAGAACGCCGAGAGCCCGTGCGGCCTGGCCGCCCTGGGCTTCGGCTACGTCGAGGTGGGCACCGTCACCGCCCACCCGCAGCCGGGCAACCCCAAACCGCGCCTGTTCCGGCTCGTGGCCGACCGCGCCATCGTCAACCGGATGGGTTTCAACAACGAGGGGTCGGCACTGGTCGCCGAACGCCTGCACCACCAGCGCCGGGGGCCGGTGGTCGGCGTCAACATCGGCAAGACCAAGGTGACACCCGAGGCCGAGGCACCCGCCGACTACGCGCTGAGCGCGCTGCGGCTGGCGCCCTACGCCGACTACATGGTCATCAACGTCAGCTCGCCCAACACCCCCGGACTGCGCAACCTCCAGGGCGTGGAACAGTTGCGTCCCCTGGTCGCCGCGGTCCGCGAGGCCCTCGCCGAGGCGGGCCGCCCCGAACTGCCTCTGCTGGTCAAGATCGCCCCGGACCTGGCGGACGAGGACGTCGACGCCGTGGCCGACCTGGCCCTGGCCGAGGGGTTGGACGGCGTCATCGCCACCAACACCACGATCTCCCGTGCCGGGCTGGACACCCCCGGCACCGAGGTCGAGGCGGCCGGCGCCGGGGGGCTGTCGGGCGCCCCGCTCAAGGAGCGCTCGCTCCAGGTCCTGCGCCGTCTGCGCTCCCGGGTGGGCGACCGGGTGACCCTGGTCGCGGTCGGCGGTATCGAGACCCCCGAGGACGCCTGGGCCCGTATCCGTGCCGGTGCGACCCTGGTCCAGGGTTACACCGGGCTGATCTACGGCGGTCCGCTCTGGCCCCGGCGCATCCACCGCGGTCTGGCGGGGCTGGTCCGCGCCGCCGGGTACCGGTCCATCCAGGAGGCCGTCGGCTCCGACGCCCCGGCCCCGGTGCTGAAGGTGGTCCAGGAAGCCCCCGAGTCCGACTGACGCACCGAACCGGATCGACGGGTCAGGCGCTGGCCCGGACCCGACGGTCCGCGACGGCACGGGGCCGGTGGTGGGAACTCCCGCTTTCGCCCCCGTGCCGCTTTCCGGTCGCCGCCCGGGTCTTCTGCCGTCTCCCTTCCGACCCCCTGGCCTTACCAGTCGCCGTCCCAGTCAGGCGGGTGGACGTTGCCGGGTTCGGGGCCCCCGATCGCCTGGCTGCTCGTCACGAACACGTAGTCCTGTTCGCGCAGCCGCTCGACGATCTCCGGAACGGCCGCCAGGCTGGGTGCCAGGGGATCGTGCATCAGTACCACGGCCCCCGGCTCGACCCGGGAGAGGACGTTCTCCACGATCTGGTCGCGTTCCAGCCCCTCCCAGTCCTGGCTGTCGACCGTCCACGCAACCTCGGCCATGCCCTGGTCCGCGACCTCTGCGTGCACCCCTTCGCCGGTGGCGCCGAAGGGCGGCCGGAACAGTTCCACCGTGTGCCCGGTCTGCCTGCGGACCATCGCGCTCACCGCGGCCGTCTGACCGGGAAGGGCGTCGGTGTCCATCCTGTTCATGTGCTCGTGCCGGTCCCCGTGGCTGGCGATCTCGTGCCCCTCGGCGTAGGCCCGGCGCAGCACGCCCGGACGGGTCAGGACCGGGTCGCCGTTGAGGTAGAACGAGGCCGTCACCCCTTCCTCGGAGAGGATGTCCAGCAGGTGCGCCGTGGCCTCGACCGGGCCGTCGTCGAAGGTCAGGGCAACGCACCGGGTCTCCCCGTCGTAGCAGTCCACGTCGGGGTCGCCCGCGGTGAAGGTGCCTGGCGGGGCGGCGCCGGAACCCTGCCCGACGCCCTCCGCCCCGGGCAGGGCCAGGTCGGCCCCGTCCACCAGGGCGGCCTTCCGGGCCCGCTCTCCCAGATCCGAGAGCAGCGGCGCGGCCTCCTCGTGGCCGACCACCACGGTCTTGCGTCCGGGTGCGCTGTCCGGCACGTGCCCCTCGACGGCCGGTGACAGGTGCCCGTCGTCGAACTCCACCACCAGGTCTCCGGTGCCGTTGAAGCCGATCGAGTCATAGGTCCGCAGCACCGGGTACAGGCTGTCGGTGTCCACGTCCCCGTCGTCGGCCAGGTCCTCGCGTGCGATCGCGTTGAGCTCGGTCAGCTCCTCCTGCCCGGCCAGCAGTTCGGTGGAGTAGGCCGTGTCCTCCGTGCGGGCGTCGTACCAGTACGTCGCGTAGCCCTCGCGCAGGCCGTGCATGTCCTCCTCGGTGCGGACCAGCCGTACCCCGAGGACGCCCCCACCCGCGGCCACCAGCTCCCAGCCGATGTCCAGGCTCACCGGGTCGCGGGTGCCTCCGCGAAAGTCCTGGACCTCCTCGTCCACGCGTGCCGCCAGGCCCTCGGTGAACGCCTCGGCATCCTCGAACTCGGGATGGGCGACACTGACCTGGACCCCCTCCGGCTGGTGCGGGTGGTCCGTGAAGTCCCCGGCGTCGCCGCGCCGCTCTCCGACACCCCCGCCGGGTCCGTCCGCCAGTACGGCGAGCCGATCGGGCTCCTCCCCGTCCGCGCTCCGGTTTCCACAGGCGGCCAGTGCGAGGGCCAGCACGACCAGCAGGGTCCCGGGCCGGAGCGGGCGGGCCCCCGCGCGCGTTCGGGGAACGGTTCGGTCCGGTTGGACTCTCCTCGACGACAAAACCCGACTCCCTCGTCCCTGTGGAGGTGCTCGCACGGCTGCTGGGAGCAACATAGGGGAGAACGGCCCCTGCCCCGGGGCGGTGTCCACATGTGGACACCGCCCCAGGTCGGAAGTGTTCCCTCAGGTCACTTCCGGTCGCCCGCGTCCCCTTCTCCGGCGTCCTCCGCCCCGTCCTCCGCGGGGGGTTCGGGCACGCCGTCGACGTAGACCTCGCCGGGCTCGGCAGTGCCCAGCAGCTGCGACACGGTGACCATGGTGTAACCGCGTTCGTCCAGTTCGCGGATGATGTCGACCGAGGCGTCGATGGTGGTGTCGTGGATGTCGTGCATCAGGATGATGGCGCCCTCGGACGCACCGTTCACGGCGCGTTTGCGGACCACGTGCGCCTCGCGGTCCTTCCAGTCGTTGGTGTCCACGCTCCACAGGATCTGTGCCAGCCCCAGCTCCTCGGTGAGCTCCGCGACCCCGTCGTCGGTGGCCCCGTAGGGCGGCCGCATCAGGTCCATCGTGTAACCGGTCTCCCGGTACACCAGGGCCTGGGTCGTGTTCAGGTCGGCGCGGGCCGAGCCGGTTCCGATCCTGGTCAGGTCCGGGTGGCTCAGTGTGTGGTTGGCCAGCTCGTGGCCCTCCGCGTAGGTGCGTCGCACGACCCACGGGTTCTCCATGACCGGGTGCCCGGTGACGAAGAAGGTGGCCCGGGCGTCGTGCTCGGCCAGGGCGTCCAGCAGTTCGGGGGTCCGTCCGCCGGGGCCGTCGTCGTAGGTCAGTGCCACGCACCTGGTGTCGGGGTCGGCGCAGTCGACGGAGTCCTCACGCGGGAGGAGTACACCGGGTGCTGTGGCCTCGGAACCGTCCTTGTCGGCCGCGGGGGCCTCGGCCACCGAGAACTCGCGTACGCCCGTGGTCGAGGCCTCGCGCACGCGCAGTCCGAGTTCGGAGAGCAGGTCCTGGGCCTCGTCCCGGTCGATCACGGCGTGGATGCGGCCCTCGGACGCGGGGGCGACCTGTCCGGAGTCGAACTCCACCACCAGGTCTCCGTCGGGGTTGAACCCCACGGAGTCGTACAGGGAGCTGATCGGGTGCAGGGCGGCGGGTACGGCGGCGGTGTCCGACACGGCCTCACGCACCCGGTCGTTGAGTTCGGCCAGCTCCTGCTGTCCGGCGAGCAGGCGGCTGGAGCCGTGGACCGCGCCCTTTCCGGTCTCGTACCAGTAGGTGCTGTGGCCCTCGCGGGTCTCCTCGGAGTCGGTTTCGGTGGTGGTCACCCGGACCCCCACGATCCCGCCCTCCGCCGCGGTCAGCCCCCACTCGCCGACGAATGAGCGTGCGCCGGGGTTCGCGGCCTCGAAGGCGTGCGCCTGGTCGGTCAGGGTGCGGTCCAGGAAGTCCGCCAGGGGTTCGGCGTTGGGGATCGCCGGGTAGCTGACGGCGACGTCGCCCCCACCCTCGTAGGCGATCTCGGTCTCGGTGAGTCCGGGGAGCGCGGCGGGGTCCACGACGGTCAGTTCGTCGGGTTCACCGGTGGCGGGGAGGCGCACGTCCTCCTCCTCGGGTCGTTCGGCCGTCCTCTGGGCTTCGGCGGTGTCCTCGAGCAGGCCCGGGGGTCTGGCCGCCGACAACACCAGCCCCAGTAGGACGACCATCGCGAACGCGACCGTGAGTAGGGGGCGGTCGGGGGACATGGTCGGACGGTCTTGCTGCTTCACCTGGGGTTCTCCACGTTCATCGTCAGACGAACGTTCGCGGGGGAGGCGGGGGCGCGCTCTCCCACGTAACGCTGATGTCGGGTGTGATGCCGAGCACACGGCGGGGGTTCGTCTCGTGCGGGCGAGGGCCGCGCCGGGGTCAGGGGCGGAGGGGGCGCTCCTATACTTGCAGGCGTGGAAGGTACACGCTCCATCCTTTCCACCCCGGAGGCCCTCCGGGGCGGGTGGTGCGTGTCGAAAGAGGGAACCCGGTGCGAGTCCGGGACTGCCCCGCAGCGGTGAGTGGGAACGACCGTCGCCATAAGCACTGGTGAGCCGACCGGAAAGGTCGGGAACCGGGAAGCGGCGACTGCTAGGAGAACCGGCCCTCACGCCGGAAGCGCCCACGAGTCCGAAGACCTGCCTCCGCCCGGCGGTGCACCTGTGCCGCCGGTGGTCCCGTGCCCCGAGGGAGGGCCGAGGGCGGAGACAGCCGTGCGCTGGAGAAGTGTTCCTCGGCGTGTCCGCGTCCTCGCTCGCCTCGCGGCCGGTACCCGGCTTTCGACGAGGGAGAGAAGCTTCATGGCCACGACCCCGGGGGCTGCCAGGCCCACCGTGCGCTCCACGGTGCACGGCTACCCGCGCATCGGCCCCGACCGTGAACTCAAGCGTGCCAGCGAGTCCTACTGGAAGGGCGGTACCACCGCCCGGGAGTTCGACGCCGTCGCCTCCGAACTCCGCAGGGGCGTCTACGCCCGACTGCGGGAGGCGGGCGTGGACGACCTCCCGTCCAACACGTTCTCCCCCTACGACCACGTGCTGGACACGGCGGTCCTGTTCGACCTCGTCCCCTCCCGCTTCCCCTCCCCGGCCCAGGCCGGGGACCGGGACGAGCAGCTGCGCCGCTACTTCGCCCTCGCCCGCGGCGAGCAGGGCGCCCCGCCCCTGGAGATGACCAAGTGGTTCGACACCAACTACCACTACCTGGTTCCGGAGCTGTCCCCGAGCACTCGGCCGCGCCTGGTCGGTGACAAACCCGTCGCGGAGTTCCGCGAGGCCTCCGAGGCCGGTTTCCGGACCCGCCCCGTGCTGCTCGGCCCGCTCACCTTCCTCCTGCTGGCCAAGGCCGCCGACGACGCCCCCGAGGGCTGGGAACCGATCGAGCTGCTCGACCAGCTCCTGGACGCCTACGCCAGGCTTCTGGGTGACCTCGAGGAGGCGGGCGCCACCGAGGTCCAGCTCGACGAGCCGATCCTGGCCACCGACGAGGGCCGCGCCGCCGTCGGCCACCTGGAACGCGTCTGCCAGCGGTTGGGTTCCCTCACCGAGCGCCCCTCGCTCCTGGTCTCCACCTACTTCGGCTCCATCGGCGCCGCCGCCCTGCGTGTGCTCAAGGACTCCCCGGTGGAGGCGGTCGGCCTCGACCTGGTCACCGACCGGGAGGGCGTCGGGGACCTGGCCGCGGTCTCCGGTCTGGGCGCCACCCGGCTGGTCGCGGGCGTCGTGGACGGACGCAACGTCTGGCGCACGGACCTGCCCGCCGCCGCGGCCGAGCTCGGCACCCTGCTCGCCCTCACCGACGAGCTCACCGTGAGTACCTCCTGCTCGCTGCTCCACGTCCCCATCGACCTGGACGCCGAGACCGACCTCGCTCCCGAGCTGCGCGGGGCGCTGGCCTTCGCCAGGCAGAAGGCCGAGGAGGTGGCCCTGCTCGGCCGCGTCCTGTCCGAGGGCACGGACACCGGTTTCGACGCGGTCGAGACCCGGCCGCCGTCCTTCACCGACGCCCGGGTGCGCGCCCGCCTGGACGCTCTGGGCCCGGACGCCTACGAGCGTCCCGAGGAGCGGGGTGCCCCCACCGACACCGCGCTCACCACGACCACCATCGGTTCCTTCCCGCAGACCCCCGAGCTGCGCCGCGCGCGTGCCGCGCACCGTCGGGGCGAGCTGCCGACCGAGGAGTACAAGCGGATCCTCCGCGCGGAGATCGACCGTGTCATCGCGCTCCAGGAGGAGATCGGCCTGGACGTCCTCGTCCACGGCGAGCCCGAGCGCAACGACATGGTCCAGTACTTCGCGGAGCAGTTGGAGGGCTACGCCACCACCCGGAACGGGTGGGTGCAGTCCTACGGTTCGCGCTGCGTACGTCCCCCGATCCTGTTCGGTGACGTCTCGCGCCCCGAGCCGATGACGGTCGAGTGGATCACCTACGCCCAGTCGCGCACCGACAAGCCGGTCAAGGGCATGCTGACCGGTCCGGTCACCATGCTCGCCTGGTCGTTCGTCCGGACCGACCAGCCGCTCGGCGAGACCGCCCTCCAGGTCGGGCTGGCGCTGCGCGACGAGGTCGCTGATCTGGAGAGGGCGGGCATCCGCCACATCCAGGTGGACGAGGCGGCCCTGCGGGAGCTGCTGCCGCTGCGGGAGGAACGGCGGCAGGCGTACCTGGACTGGGCGGTGCGTTCGTTCCGCCTGGCCACCTCCGGGGTCGCACCGACCACGACCGTCCACACCCACATGTGCTACTCGGAGTTCAACCAGATCGTCGGCGGAATCGAGGCGCTGGACGCCGACGTCACCAGCGTCGAGGCGGCCCGTTCGCGGATGGAGCTCGTGGCGGCCCTGGGCCGGCGCGGCTACCGGCGGGGGATCGGCCCCGGCGTGTACGACATCCACTCGCCGCGAGTGCCCTCGGTGGAGGAGATCGAGGCCTCGCTGCGGCTGGCGGTGCGGCACGTGGACGCCGGGAACCTGTGGGCCAACCCGGACTGCGGTCTGAAGACCCGCGGTTACGCCGAGGCCGAGCAGGCCCTGCGCAACATGGTCGAGGCGGCCCGCCGGGTCCGCGCCGATATCGGCCCCCAGGCGCCGGCCGGGGGCTGATCCCCGGCCCCCGCCGCGGGCTGACAGGGAAGGAACAGGCGAAGGGGGGCCGCGGCTACCGCGGCCCCCCTTCGGTGCCCGACCGGAGTCCGGCCCGGACCTGGGTCAGGTGCCGACCAGGTTCATCGCCTCGGTGGCGGCGTTGACCATGATGCCCTCGACGTCCTCCGGAAGGGTGAGGTCCTCCGTGTCACCGTTGAAGTCGTCGAGGTAGTAGTTGACCTCGACGACGAGGTTGTCCGCACGGACCAGAAGCGTGGCCTCCGGGACCAGGTTGCCCAGCATCTCGTACTTGGTCACGACGAGGTGGGCCTCGTCGCCCAGGCCCTCGACGGCCTTGTTCTCCTCGATGTCGTCCGCCGAGTAGCGGTCGCTGTAGCCCTCGCCGGTGATGTTGTCGATCGTCTCCTGGAAGTCCTGGGCGGCGGCCTCGTTGGAGTCGCTGGCGCTGTAGGGCAGGTTGTAGCCGATCTCCAGGTACCCGTAGGCGTCATCGGGGTTGCCCTCGGGGACCTCGGCGGTCTCGGAGCAGCTGGAGTTGTTGTCGGAGACGTACTTGCTGCCGCTGTCGCGGAGCAGGAAGTCGGACTGGACCTGCTCGGTGAAGGAGTCGCAGGGTTCGGCGGGCAGCGCGTAGGGCGGCTCACCGCTGGGGCCCTCGTTGGCAGCCGGCTCCTCGGCGGGCTCCTCCTCCGCGGGGTCCTCGGCGGGCTCCTCCCCGGCGGGTTCCTCCTGCGTGGTCTCCCCGGAACCGGCCGCGACCTCCTCGCCGCGGTTGCCGTTGGTGACCAGCATGGCGACCACGGCGATCACCAGGACGACGATGACCACACCGCCGCCGATGACCACCCACAGGCCCGCTTTGCTGCCGCCGCCCTGGGGCGGCGGGGCGGGGGGATAGCCGCCGGGTCCGCCGGGTCCGACGGGTCCCCCGGGTCCCATGGGCCCTCCGGGGCCAGGGGGGCCTCCGGGGCCGACGGGGGCGCCGTAGGGCGGCTGGCCGCCCGCGTACATGCCCTGGTCCTGCCCGGGCGCGCCCGGATACGGGGCCTGGCCGTAGCCGGGCTGACCGCCGGTGCCGGGGTCGCCGTAGGGGCCTCCGTGCGGCTGACCGTAGGGCGGCTGGCCGCCGGTGCCGTCCCCGCCACCGTAAGGGTTCTGCGGTGGCTGGTTGTAAGGTCCGTTTTCGCTCATGGCTCCCCTCGCCCGGTGATGTGGTGACCGTGTTGTCTTAGGCGCGCGTTCACGCCTTTGGGTTCTCACGAGTTCCCGTGGTGGCCACCGGCGGATCGCCGGGTGGGTGACAGCACGGGGAACCGTGGGGGAGGTGGGCCCGCACCGGGTGCCGGTTCCGCGGGCGAGAGCGGGCGGCGTGGGCGGGAGTTCCCCGTGTCGTGAGGGGGTCCCCGGTTCGAACGGGGCGCCGACCTCCGCTGTGGAGCCGGCGGGTCGGTTCCCCGCAGGCCAGGGGTCGGGACGTGTTGCATCCTAACCGCGACTGGTGTCCGGAGGGCAGGGCGGACCAGGGGTAACGGGGGGAATCGTCACCGTTTCGTGCTTCTCGCGAAAGAGGTCGCCTTGGGAGTGATTCAATCGTGATGCCGGCCCGTGGACAGACGTCCGGAGGGGAGGTAATACAAACCTCTCCGCGCCGGGGTTTCCCGTCTCGAAACGTGAACGCGGCGCTCCGAATGTGACATGGCCGACTCCGGCGGGCGATCGTTGGCCGCCGCCGGGGAAGATCCGTGACCGGATGTGGCCAAGGGGCGTACCGCCGTCGCGGCGGCACCGGTCAGAACATCGAGATGTGCACGTGGTCGAAGTGGTTCTCGGTGATGCTGCCCCGGTCGGCCATCGGCCGCCAGTCGGTGTCGCCGCGGCGCACGTCCCAGATCTGCTGCCGGTAGATGACGTACATGATCCCGAGGTCGTCGGCGTTGTCCCTGGCCCACTCGGAGATCGCCCAGCCGCGGTCGACCTGCTCCTGGGAGGGCATACTGCCGTTCGCGTCCACCATGAAGTCGCAGGCCCGGCCCTTGGGGTGCTCGCCGACCACCCAGCCGCCCACGGCCCGGTAGCAGCCGTAGCCGCCCACGTCGTCTCCCGGGCCGAACTCCTGGACCACCAGGTCGCGCATCTGCTCCGTGCGCGGGGTGAGGTTGTTGTGCGGCTGCATGGGCTGTTCCGGGTGGTCGGCGATGAGGCGGCGCACGTCCATCCGGCGGTCCTCCAGCTCGTCCAGGTCCTCCTGGGCCTCCGCCAGCCGCTCCTCCGCGTTCTCCTGGGCGACCTCGTCGCGTGAGTGCGCCTGGTCGAGCTGGTCGATCTTCTCCTGGTTGGTGCTGGAGAGGTAGTCGATGATGATGGCGCGGTCGATGACCTCGTCGGGCTCGGCCTCCACGAACAGGGACATCGAGGGGGCGATCCCGCTGCTGGTGTAGGTGGCCACGGCCAGGGACCTCACCTGGCCCTGGGCCTCCTCCACGTCCTCGCTGGTGGCCTCGGCGCGCTCCTGGGCCCGCTCGGCCTCCTCCAGAACCGCCTCCATGTCGCGCAGTTCGCCGTTGTACTCCTCGGTCATGCTCTCGGCGCGGGACTGGAGTTCGCTCATGCTCTCCGGCTCCCGGGGCGTGAACCCGGGGGCCGCCGAGGCGGGCAGGGGGAACGCCGCCGTCGCGGTGAGCAGGGAGAGGGCGACCACGGCCACCCGGCCGCGGCCCGGGCGCGAGAGGGCACGGAGGGCGGGGAGGGCGTCCGCGCAGTCGGCGAGGGCTTCCCGCCAGGTGCGGGACGCGGGATCGGGCGCCCAGAAGTCGGCGTAGTCGTCCACTCGGCTCAGGTCATCGGACTGCACGGTGTGGTCGCTCCTCGGGCCCGCGTGCGTCCCCTGCGGACACGGGGCGCTGCGGTCGCTTCTACTCGTCTTTCCCGGTGCGGGGCCGGCGGCCGTCGGACTACCAGGGGCCCTCGATACTCACTGGCGCGCTACCGCGGGGAGAGTCACGGGACGGTAATGAGTGTAGGCACTCGTGTGGGTGTTCGGGAGGGCTGGGGTGATCCCTCGCCACCCTAAACGCCCCAATGTGGCATAAATAACCATATTAAGGTCAAGTATTTTGCTGAGCGGAGCCATCCGTCCATGGTTGAGTTGGTGCCGTGAAGGCTCCTGAGCACGACGAAGCGACCCCCGCCGACCCGGCGGACACCACCCGGCGGTGCGTTCCGCTGCCCGGCGGTCGCTGTCGCACGCGCTAGCCGCCTCTGAGCCGGAGCCGGAGCCGCGCCCGGTGTACCGAGCCGGGGCCGCTCCCGGGGCCCTCCTCCGCGAAGCCCGTCAGGCCGCCGGGCCCACCGGCGCGTCGCCGCCGCCCGCCCGCTGAGTGCTTCGTACGCTCGGGTGTGGCGTCAAATCCACGCTGAACCGGGAGCCCGTCCGCCTGCGAGCGCCGCCTCCCGGGACACCACCGCCAGACGTCGATGGGAAAACCGTGATTGACGCAGTGGGTCTGCACAAGACCTACAGGTTGAAGAAACGCCAGGTGCACGCCCTGAACGGGGTGGACCTGCATGTCGAGTCCGGTGAGATCTTCGGGGTCGTGGGACAGAGCGGTGCGGGAAAGAGCACCCTCCTGCGCTCGGTGAACCTTCTGGAACGCCCGGACGGCGGCACCGTGCACGTCGACGGGGAGGAACTCACCTCCCTGCGCGGGGCCCGCCTGCGCGCGGCGCGGAGGCGGATCGGCATGGTGCACCAGCACTTCGCCCTGCTCTCCTCGCGCACGGTCGCGGGCAACGTCGGTTTCCCTTTGGAGGTCTCCGGGGTCTCCCGCGCCAGGCGGACCGCCCGGGTGGGCGAGCTCCTCGACCTGGTGGGCCTCTCCGACAAGGCGCGCGCCTACCCCGCCCAGCTCTCCGGCGGCCAGAAGCAGCGCGTCGGCATCGCGCGGGCCCTGGCCTCCGACCCCAAGGTGCTGCTCAGCGACGAGGCGACCTCGGCCCTGGACCCCGCCACCACCGAGTCGATCCTCACGCTCCTGCGCCGCCTGCGCGACGAACTGGGTCTGACGATCCTGCTGATCACCCACGAGATGGACGTGATCAAGCGGATCTGCGACTCCGCGGCGATCATGGAGGACGGCGAGTTCCGCGAGTCCGGCCGTGTGCTGGACCTCATCGGGACGCCCGGATCACTGCTGGCGCGCTCACTCTTCCCGCTGCCGGACAACGGCGGCCCCGAAACGGTCGTCATCACCTACCCGCGCTCCTTCGACGAGCCCTTCATGTCCGAACTCACCCGCCGCTTCGACGTGGACGTGAACATCCTCGGCGGCGGGGTGGAGCAGGTCGCGGGCCAGTCAGTGGGCCGTCTCAGCGTCGACATGCGCGGCGACCGCCGCCGTGAGGCGCTCACCTACCTGTCCGAGCACGGCCTGCTGGTCGAGGAGGCCGGAAAGTGAACACCAACCCCGCCGACGTCCTCGTCCTCGCCCAGGGCGGTGGAGCGGTCACCGCCGTCACCGACTTCCTCGCGGCCTGGCCCGACATGTGGCCCAGCCTGTGGCTCGGCACCCAGGACACCGTCTACATGGTGTTGTGGGCGACCGTCTTCAGCGTCCTCTTCGGCCTGCCCCTGGGCGTGCTGCTGGTCGCCACCGACAAGGGGGGCCTCATCCCGGCCCCGGCCGTGCGCGCCGTGCTCAGCGCGATCGTCAACATCGGCCGCTCCCTGCCCTTCATCGTCCTGATGGTGGCGGTGCTGTCGCTGACCCGCTTCCTGGTGGGCACCACGCTGGGACCGACGGCCGCGATCGTGCCGCTGAGCATCGGGGCCATCCCGTTCTTCGCGCGCCTGGTGGAGACCTCCCTGCGCGAGGTCGACCGCGGGGTGGTCGAGGCCGCGCACGCCATGGGAACCCGCAAGCTCACGATCGTGGGCAAGGTGATGCTGCCCGAGGCCATGCCCGGCCTGATCGCCGGTCTGGTGATGACCGTGGTCACCCTCATCTCGTACTCCGCGATGGCCGGTGCCATCGGCGGCGGAGGTCTGGGCGACCTCGCCATCCGCGAGGGCTACCAGCGCTTCAACGACCACTACCTGTGGGCCACCGTGATCCTGCTGATCGTCATCGTGCAGGTCGCGCAGAGCGTGGGCGACCTGATGGTACGCAGGCTGTCCCGGAGCTGAGGCCCGCCCCGACCCCCCGCACCCCCCACAGAGTTGTCCGGATCGAACGGCAAGGAGACAGCGATGACAGGGAGTGCGAACGTACTGCGGGGGGTCGCGGCGGCCGGCGCCGCGGCGGTGCTGCTCGCGGGCTGCGGTAGCCCCAGCGAGCGGGCCTCCGAGAACGGCGGGGGCGACGACGGCCTGGTGACGCTGCGGGTCGGCGCCACCCCGCTGCCGCACGCGGAGATCCTGGAGTTCGTCAACGACGAGCTGGCGGCCGAGGCGGGTCTGGCCGTCGAGGTGGTCGAGTACACCGACTACAACCAGCCGAACGCGGCGCTGGCCGAGGGCGAGCTGGACGCCAACTACTACCAGACGGTCCCGTTCCTGGAGGAGTACCTCCAGGGCAACCCGGGCGCTGACCTGTCCTACGTGGCGGACGTGCACCTGGAGGCGTTCGGCCTGTACTCCGAGGACGTGGAGGACCTGGACGACCTGCCCGAGGGCGCGGACATCGCGGTGCCCAACGACTCCTCGAACATGGACCGGGCCCTGCGGCTCCTCGAGGCGCAGGACGTGATCACCCTGGCGGAGGGTGCCGAGGGACAGGCCGCCGAGTCCGACATCGAGGACAATCCGCTCGACATCACGGTCACCCCGGTGGAGGCGGCCCAACTGCCGCGCTCCCTCCAGGACGTGGACGCGGCGGTGGTGAACGGCAACTACGCGCTGGAGGCCGACCTTCCCGAGACGGCGAACGCGCTGGCATGGGAGGAGACCGAGGACAACCCGTACGCCAACGGCCTGGTGGTGCGCTCGGAGGACGTGGAGTCCGAGGACCTGGTACGGCTCAACGACCTGCTGCACAGCCCCGAGGTGACCGACTTCATGGAGGAGCGCTGGCAGGGCATCGTGATCCCGGTCGGTGAGGTGCGGGAGTAGCCTCACCGCCGCACACGGTCCCGGGGGCGGCCCCGGGACCGTGCCCGCAGAGGGCACCCTCGGTAACGGTTGGGTTTCGGGCGGGCTTCGATCCGTTGACTTGGCGGTGGGGGTCTGATTCGGTACTGGGAGCGCTCCCAAAGCGATATCCGCTCGTCATGGAAGGTGCGTACCGAAGCAGTGAGCAACCCCAACGATTTCCCCGAGGGCTTCCTCTGGGGGGCGGCGACCGCCTCCTTCCAGATCGAGGGCGCCACCACCGCCGACGGCCGGGGCCGCAGCATCTGGGACACCTTCGCCGATACCCCCGGCAAGGTCCTCAACGGGGACACCGGCGACCCCGCCGACGACCACTACCACCGCTACGCCGAGGACGTCGCCCTGATGCGCCGACTCAACCTCGGCGCCTACCGCTTCTCCGTCGCCTGGCCCCGGATCATCCCCGAGGGCAGCGGCGCGGTGAACCAGGCCGGGCTGGACTTCTACGACCGCCTGGTCGACAGCCTCCTGGAGGCGGGCGTCCAACCCTGGGCGACCCTCTACCACTGGGACCTGCCCCAGCCCCTGGAGGACGCCGGAGGCTGGCCCGCCCGGGACACCGCCTACCGCTTCGCCGAGTACGCCAAGGTCGTCGCCGACGCCCTCGGTGACCGGGTCACCAACTGGATGACCATCAACGAGCCCTGGTGCTCGGCCTTCCTCGGCTACGAGAACGGCCACCACGCCCCCGGCCGCAGGGACGCCGCGGCGGCCCTGGCCGCCACCCACCACCTGCTGCTCGGCCACGGGCTGGCCACCGAGGCGATCCGTTCCACCGGGCACACCGCCACGGTCGGCCTGGCCCACAACCAGGCGGTCATCCGGCCGCACGGGGCCAACGCCGCGGACGCCCGGGCGGCCCGCCGCGCGGACGGTGTGCGCAACCGCATCTTCACCGACCCCCTGTTCAAGGGCGCCTACCCCGCCGACGTGGTGGAGGACCTCGCCGACATCAGCGACTTCTCCTTCGTCCAGGAGGGGGACCTGGCCACGATCAGCGCGCCGATCGACTTCCTGGGCGTCAACTACTACTCGCCCGAGTTCGTCGCGGGCTCCGCCAAGGGGATCGACCCCGCCCTGGTCAGTGGAGAGGGCGAGGCCTGGCTGGGCGCCGGACCCGAGGAGGTGCACGTCTCCCAGGGGCTGCCCGTCACCCACATGGGCTGGGAGATCGACCCCACCGGCCTCTACGACGTCCTCCAGCGCCTGGCGGGGGAGAGCGGCGGCATCGACCTGTACGTGACCGAGAACGGCTGCGCCTTCGAGGACACCGTCAGCGAGGACGGGGCCGTCCACGACCCCGACCGGACCTCCTACTACGAGGGCCACCTGAGGGCCGCCAAGGAGGCCATCCACGCCGGTGTGCCCCTGCGTGGTTACTTCGCCTGGTCGCTTCTGGATAATTTCGAGTGGGCGTGGGGTTACTCCCGCCGGTTCGGGATCGTGCACGTGAACTACGAGACGCAGGAGCGCATCGTCAAGGACACTGGGCACTGGTACGCGGAACTGGCGAGGACCAGCCGCTTCCCAGTGCGGTAGACCACGAGTGCTCGTGGGGCGCCCCGGCGGGGCGCCCCACACGCGTTCGCGGTGAACCCCGCGCGACCGTGTGCACAACCATCCGCCGTCCGGTCAGCCGGCGGCACAACGTCCAAGGAGCCTCGAAGTGGCCAAGAGCGGCGGTCGGCAGCGACCGACCCTGGAGATGGTGGCGGAACGGGCCGGGGTCGGCCGCGGTACCGTCTCCCGGGTGATCAACGGATCGTCCCAGGTCAGTCCACGGACCCGAGAGGCCGTGCACACCGCGATCGAGGAACTGGGCTACAGCCCCAACCAGGCGGCGCGCACCCTGGTCACCCGACGGACCGACACCATCGCGCTGGTCGTCTCCGAGGCCAGGGACCGCCTGTTCGCGGACCCCTTCTTCGCCGACATCAT
Source organism: Nocardiopsis terrae (assembly GCF_014651695.1). GTDB lineage: Bacteria > Actinomycetota > Actinomycetes > Streptosporangiales > Streptosporangiaceae > Nocardiopsis > Nocardiopsis terrae. The sequence goes on along the minus strand of NZ_BMXJ01000005.1, from coordinate 546,121 downwards.
CCGCGGGGTCAGTTCGGTACTGCACGAGCGGGACCTCCAACTCATGCTGACCACCGCCCGGGGGGAGGCCGAGCACAAGCGGGTGGGTGAGTACCTCAGCGGTTCGCACGTCGACGGCGCCCTCCTGGTGTCCCTGCACCGGGACGACCCGCTGACGGCGCGGCTGGCCGAGTCCGGCGTACCGGTGGTGCACGGCGGCCGTCCCTACTCCGAGGCCCAGCCCGCGCCCTTCTGCGTCGACATCGACAACGTCAACGGCGCCCGGGCGGCCACCGCGCACCTGCTGGAGACCGGGCACCGCAGGGTCGCCACCATCACCGGACCCCAGGACATGAACGCCGGCGTCGAGCGGCTCCGCGGCTACCGCGAGAGCATGGCCGCCGCCGGTCGGGAGATCGACGAGCGCCTCGTCGTTCAGGGCGACTTCAGCGTCGAGGGAGGCGCCGGGGCCATGGCCCGCCTGCTGGACCGGGGCGGCGAGCCCGACGCGGTCTTCGTCGCCTCCGACATGATGGCCGTCGGCGCCGTCCGCGTCCTGCGCGAGCGCGGTCTGGCCGTACCCGACGACGTCGCCCTGGTCGGGTTCGACGACACCATGATGGGCAGGCACACCGATCCGCCGCTGACCACCGTCCACCAACCCACCGTCCAGATGGGCCAGGAGATGGCGCGGCTGCTCGTGGACGTGGCGATCCCCCGCACGGCCGACTCCGAGATGGTCCTGCTCCAGACCCACATGGTGGTGCGGGACTCGGGCTGAGGCCGGTACCCGGTACCCGACACATCCGCTGACCCGGACGTTTGCCCCACGGTTACCTCTGGACGCACGTGTGCCGCCTGTGCCAGGCTGGTCGCGATTTCGCGGGAGGCGGTGGGGCGCATGGATCCGACGCGGGAACCGACACACACCAGGTGCGCGATCTCCGCGTGCGGATGGTGCGACCGGGACGGTGTCGACTGCCGGTTCTGTTCCGGGACGGGGTGGTGGCGGCCGGAGCAGCCGCACCGCGACGGCAGCGGGGTGATCGTCTGGCTCCGGGTCGACGAGCCCTGCCGGGGCTGCGCCGGGACCGGTAAGGAGCACAGCCCCGTCGTCGCGTCCTAGAACGCCGCCGGTCACCTTCTGCGCCCGAATCTGCGAAGAGGGAGTAGGAACATTGCGCTGGGTCACCTACCTGTCGCCGAGCGGTGGCGGCACGCGTGTCGGCGCCCTGGACGACGGTGACGTGATGGGCAGCCCCGGAGGGGCGAGCCTCGACGAGCTGTTGGCCGGCGGTCACCGGTCCCTGACCGCCGCGTACGAGCGGGCGGTGGAAGGCGCGATCGAGATCATCGTCGAACCCGAGGCGCGCACGTGCGCTCCGGTCACGCCCTCGACGCCGGTCCCGGTGCGGATGGGGGAGCGGGAGCTCCAGGTCCATCCGGAGCTGGTGTGGGGCGTCGACGACCCGGTACCGCCCGAGGCGAGGACGGCCTGCGTGGGGGTGGCGGCGCTGGCCGGGGGAGAGGGGCCCGCGAGCGCCTACACCCCGGCCTGCCTGTGGCTGGACGAGACAGGCCTGGCCGTCCAGCTGAGCCTGGGCCCCGTGTTGACCACCGCCGACGAGGTGGTCGGACGGACGGTGGAGCTGAGCACCTCGGTGGACGAGAAGGAGAACGGGCGCGGCCTGGCCGACTCCGGCCACGGTTGGCTGCTCTCGGGGCCAGGGAGTGTCCGGGCCCTGCTGCCGGTCGCCACCCCGGTGCTGCAACCCGGGGACGAGCTGTTCGTCGACGCGGGGGAGTTGGGCGCCTTCGAGGTCAGGGTCGGGTCCCAGGTCTGACCGGCCGTCCCGGCCGGCCCCGTCCGGCAACTCGCCGGGTTCAGCGGGTGAACTCCCAGTGCCAGGGCTCGAAGCCGCCCCGAGCCCAGTCGGGGTTGTCCCAGCCGTACGCGGGGCCGTGGTCGAGCATCCACCGGTGCTCGGCCGTGCCGAGCTCGTGCACGCCGCCGCACAGGTCCACTGCGACGCCGAGCCCGTGCGCGCTGGTCCCGGGCCGGGCCGCCATACCGGGCAGCATCTCCTGGAAGAGCCGCACCTGCTCGTGGTAGGGCCGGTAGGAGTCGGTGACACACATCGGCCGGTCGAACTCGGACCGGAAGGCCCCGTCGAGTTCGAGGAAGGCTGCTGCGGCGTCGGCGCGCAGCCGCTCGCCCGGCTGGGGCAGGGGGCACAGCACCGCCTCGGGGAGCCGGCCGTTCGGCAGGCCGCCGAGGTCATCCCGGGCGCAACCGTCGCCCGTGCGCGCCTCGTCCACGTCGGCCGGAGCCTCCTCTGCGCCGGCCCCCTCGGCTTCCGGGGCCGCCCGTGCCGCGTCCGGTGGAGCCGGTTCCGCAGCCCGGTCCTGCTCGGCCGGGGCGGCCGCGCGCGCGTCGGTGAGGGTCTCCTCCAGGCGCTCCTCGTCGAGCTCACGGTCCCGGGCCCCGGCCAGTTCCTCCTCCAGCAGGGTCTGCTGCCGCAGCAGCTCCTCGGCCCGCTCCTCCTGCTCGGCTATGGCCTCCAGCGCCGCCTCGCGGGCGGACTCCGCGGATTCGGCGGCCTCGGCCTGTTGCTGCTCCGCGGTTCCGGCGGCCTCGGCGAGCGTGTCCGTGGCGACCCGTGCGGCCTGCGCCCGGGTGAGGTCGGCCGAACGGTGTTCGCCGAGCAGGAAGAGGTAGGAACCGCGCTCCAGGGCCTCCGCCGGCCCCTCGGGGCCGGTCCAGGCCTGCACCATGCCCAGGTCGGCGCCCTTGTAGGCGCTCGCGGCCTGGCGGGCCGCGCGCAGCCGGCTGCTCTCGTGGTGTTCCCCGGCGCTTCGCGCGCGTGAGTCGGCCTCCTGCCGGGCCTCGGTGAGCTCGTCGAGGCGCTCGTTCTCCTCCTCGTAGTCCCGGATCCGCTCCGCCGCGAGCTCCCGCAGCGCGGTCACCTCCGCGCGTGCCGACGCCAGCTCCACGCGCAGCTCGTCCGGTCCCCGCTCCTCCAGGACCGCGGCGCCCTCCCCGTTCCCGGGGCCGCCTCCGGAGGTGACCCGGGCTGCTCCGGGCGCGGCGTAGGTGAGTACGAACAGCAGCGCGACGCCCAGTGGGATCAGGGTGTTGACCGAAATGCCGGAGACCGTGCCGGGCTTCCGTGAGCTGGGCAGAAGTCCTTCAGTGACAGGAGCGTGGCTTTGTGTAGCCACATCTGGGCGCGGCGAGGTGTACATTTCCGCTTCCCCCTCAGGACCTGCGTGTACGTCGTTTCACGATGTCACGGAGAGTGGGCCTTGAGGGGGAAGCTGGCGGTGTGTCCAAATAGTTACCTCGATGTCTGCCCGGTTTTCGGTCCCCCTGTCTGACCTGGGGGATTGGTCATAATGCGGACAGGGGCGGCATTATGGGCGCGGGCCAACCAAGATGATCTTGCCGATCGGTGCCAAACGCCCGAAGCGAGACCTTCTCGCCCATTGGTACGCTATCCACCGCACGCGCACCTCAACAGTGATCGGTGCGCGGCGCCTCTCCTCCCAGGCGAGTCCGGCGGACAGTCTTTACATCTCCCCACATTCCCACCGCTTCCTGTATCTGGTGGACCACTGTGGTCTATACCGATTTTCGGTCCGGAGCGGTCCGATCCCTGGGTTCAACAGCCGTTCGAGGCGGTGACACGAAAGGTTGCGAGGGTCCGTGTCGACACGAGCGACGAAAAACGGGGCCAGCGCGCAGAGCGAGGCAGCGCAGGCCGATAACGCCGATGCCACGCCCCGGCGCAGAGCCAATTGGTGGCGGCCACGTAACTGGCGGGTGCGCTCCCGACTGGTGGCCCTCATCGTCATCCCCACTGCCGTCGCGCTAGCGCTCGGCGGACTGAGGGTCTACGAGGCCTCGGTCTCCACGGTCACCCACGCCCATATCGAGGACAGAGCCCAAGTCGGCGTCCTCATCGTGGACCTGGCCAACCAACTCGGCCGTGAGCGCACGGCCAGCGCGGTCTACATCTCCGACGACGCGGACCCGGGCAAGCGCTCGGACGACCTCCGCCAGGAGCTGGAGACCGAGCGGGACGCCTCGCGCGACCTGCAGAGCACCCTGACCGCCCGTCTCGACGACATGGGCGAGATGGACGGCGACCTGGCGCAGACCCGTCTGTCCGCGATGCGCAGCCAGCTCGCCACACTCGAGGCACTGCGCACCGAGGTCGACGAGACCCGCATCACGGTCCTGCCCGTGGTCACCAAGTACCGGACGATCGCCCGAGCGCTCTCCGACTTCAACCAGACGATCGCGGACGAGACCGACGACACCCAGCTGCGGGAGGGCGTCCGAGCCCTCACCGCCCTGTCGAACGCTCGTGACCAGCTCTCCTACGAGACCGCGCTGATGGGGCACTCGCTGTCCCGCGACACGATGACCGGCGGTATCTCCGAGGCCATCGACTCCAGCCGGGCCCGCTACGAGAACGAGATCTCGAACTTCATCCAGGCGGCCTCCCCGGAGCAGCGGGCGGTCTTCGACGAGAACTTCACCGGCCTGGAGGTCAGCCAGGTCTCCACCATGCGTATGCGCGTCATGTACCGCGCCGACCGCGATGACGACCTGACCGGGGTGACGCCCAACGACGGCCCCGAGGACTACGCGGCCATCGCCGACGTCGCCCTCGACCGCCTCCAGACGGTCGAGTCGACCCTGGCCGAGGGCATCGCCGACGACGCCAACGAGCTGCGCGCCGAGTCCCTGACCCGTACCGTGATCGACCTCGTCATCGTCGCGGCCCTGCTTCTGGCCGTCTTCGTCCTCACGTCCCTCGTGGTCCGCTCCCTGGTGCGCCCGCTGCGCACCCTGGAGGACGGTGCGCGCCGCGTCGCCGAACGCGACCTCCCCGAGGCGATCAACCGGATGCAGGAGGCCGGAACCGTCCCCGAGTCCGTCCGGGTCAGCCCCATCGAGGTGCACACCCACGACGAGATCGGCGAGGTGGCACGAGCCTTCGACGACGTCCACCGGGTCGCCCTGACCCTGGCCTCCGACGAGGCCGCGCTGCGCAGCAACGTCAACGCGATGTTCGTCAACCTCTCCCGCCGAAGCCAGACCCTGGTGGAACGGCAGCTGCGTCTGATCGACGGTCTGGAGCAGTCCGAGCAGGACGCGGACCGCCTCTCCGACCTCTTCCAGCTGGACCACCTCGCCACGCGTATGCGTCGCAACAACGAGAACCTGCTGGTGCTCTCCGGCCAGGACAACACCCGCAAGTGGGCCCAGCCCGTCCCGCTGGTCGACGTCCTCCGCGGCGCCGTCTCCGAGGTCGAGCAGTACGAGCGCGTCAACGTGCGCGCCCCCTCCCACATCTCGGTGCTCGGACGCCCGGTCAACGACGTCATCCACCTCGTCGCCGAGCTGGTGGAGAACGCCACCTCGTTCTCCCCACACGACACCGAGGTCCAGGTCGGAGCCAAGATCCTGGACAGCGGCGCCGTCCAGGTCGACGTGACCGACAGCGGCATCGGCATGGCCCCGGAGGACCTGGCGGCGGTCAACGCCCGTCTGGCCGCTCCGCCGGTCATCGACGTCGCGGTCTCGCGCCGGATGGGCCTGTTCGTGGTCTCGCGCCTGGCACACCGCCACGGCATCCGGATGAGCCTGAAGGAGGCGCACGGGGGCGGCACCACCGCCAGCGTCGTCTTCCCGCCGGACCTGCTCATCACCCCGGTCGAGGGCCAGCACGCCCTGGGCGGGGTGGACAGCCGGCCCGAGCTCGCCGCAGGGGCCCCGGACACCTTCGCCGAGGCGGAGGCGGCCTTCGCCGCCAGCCCGGCGGCCGACGAGCCGAACGACCCCTGGCAGACCCAGGAGAGCGGCACCGCCGCCAGCGACATGGGCGGCCTGCCCAAGCGCAGGCCGGGGGGCGGCCGCTCGGAGGAGCACCCGCCCAGCGGCCAGGACCTGTGGAACACCACCAGCACCGGTTCGGTCTGGGACCCGCCCAACCGCGCCGAGGGGCTCTCGCCCAACAACGGTGCCGCCGCCAACGGCCCCGGCCCGGTCGTGGACCCCTACGACGTTCCCGAGGAGGACGAGCCGGAGCAGAGCACCGGCCGCAGCCTGTTCGACCCGGCGCCCCGGAAGACCTCCGACACCGGTTCGTTCAGCGCCCCGGACACCGGTGCGTTCCGCCGCCCCTCCGACACGGGGGCGTTCAGCCGACCCGCGTCGGACACCGGGGCCTTCCGTCGGCCCACCGAGGCCGAACACCAGGAGAGGGACTCCTACGACGCGTTCGGTACCGGCACCGGTGCCCCGCGGACCGGGTCCTTCGACAACAGCTCCTTCAACAGCGGCTCTGCCAGCACCGGCTCCGCCAGCACCGGCGCCCAGGAGAGCCAGCCGGCCCCGGCCCGCGGAGACGACAGCACCGAAACCTTCCCGGCCGTCTCCTGGGACACCGGAGCCCAGCAGCCCCAGCAGCCCAACCCCGGCGAAACGGGGAACTGGCGGTCCGGGGGCAACGACTCCCGGGAGGGGTACGGCTCCACGGCCTACCTCTCGCGCCGCTACGGCGGAGCCCAGGGTCCGAACAACACCGTCGTCCCGCCGACCCCGGCGGGTGAGGGCGCCGACTCGCTGCCGATCTTCGACGCGATCGAGTCCAACTGGTTCAAGCGCCGCTCCGGTGGTCCCACCGTGGACACCACCGAGACCGGTCCGATCCAGCAGGTGTCCTCCTCCCAGGGGGCCCAGAGCCCCCGCAGGGAGCCCGTTCAGCAGCCCGACCCGAACCCGCGGTCGGAGCAGGAGTGGGACTCCGCGGCGGACCGCGGATGGCAGGCCGCGCGGACCGCGGCCGAGCCGCTCGCGGGCGGTCTGACGACCTCGGGCTTGCCAAAACGGGTTCCCAAGGCAAACCTTGTTCCAGGGACCGCACCCAAGCCGGAGAACTTCAAGCAGATGCCCACCCGTAGCGCGGACCGTGTCCGGAACCGTTTCTCGGGCTTCCAGAAGGGTGTCCGTGACGGTCGGAACCGGCTTGGCGACAGTTCGACGGAGGAGTGAGCCAAGTGGCCAGTGGTGGGACGGGGTCCCCCTTATTCGCGGAAGCTGGATGCAATAGCATCTACCGAGCTTCTCGGACGCACCACACCCATCGCTTGACGAGAGCGGAACACCAGACTCCCGGCCACCCCCGCGGGCGGGGCCGGGCAGTTCGCAGAGGCAGTGCTGTCACATGCCGTGCCGGCGGTAGCAGTGCCAAAAGATCGACCGGCGAACTTGGACAGGAGATCAGATGAGTCGACAGGTGAATGAACTCAACTGGTTGATCACTGACTTTGCGGACCGGGTCCCCGACGTGGCCCATGCGATCGTCGTCTCCTCTGACGGCCTTCCGTTGGCTTCGTCCGCGGGATTCCCGGCCGACCGGGCCGACCAGTTGGCCGCAATCGCCTCTGGTCTGTCCAGCCTGACTCAGGGCGCGGCCCGGGTGTTCGAGGGTGGAGCGGTCGCCCAGACCGTCGTGGAGATGGAGCGGGGGCTGATGCTCATCATGGCCATCAGTGACGGCTCCTGCCTCGCGGTCCTTGCGGCGGCCGAAAGCGACCTGGGTCTGGTCGCGTACGAGATGACCCTGCTCGTCGAGCGGGCGGGGCGGGCGCTGACACCAACGGCGCGCACCTCGGGAATCCACTGATCCACCACCGACAGGAGGAAGTGGTGGCACCTCACAGTAGAGATGCCGGGAGCGCCTCGTGGTTCGGTCAACAGCCGGGCAACCCCCCCACGGGAGGGATGCCGGCAGTGCCGGGCGGCGGAGATGTTCCTCGACCAATCCAACAACCGTATGACCAACGACCCGCGCCGGGCAGCGCACCCAGTTCGCTGGTGCGTCCCTACGCGGTCACCAAGGGCCGCACCAAGCCGAAGTCTCAGCTTCCCCTGGAAGCGCTGATCTCGGCCACGGCGGCGGCTCGGAACGAGTCAGGGACGCTGACACCTGAATGGCAGGCGATCAGCGACCTGTGCCGGGAATGGCGATCCGTGGCGGAGATCTCCGCGCTGTTGCGGATGCCGCTCGGCGTGGCGCGGGTGCTTGTGGCGGACATGTCCGAGCAGGGACTGGTCCAGATCAGGTCTTCGCTCAACAACGATGCTCGCCCCAACACCAACCTGCTTGAAAGGGTGCTCAGTGGACTTCGCAAGCTCTAGCCCAGCCGAGGAAGGCGGTGCTGGGGGGAACGCGATGACGTCGGTCAAGATCGTCGTCGCCGGGGGCTTCGGTGTCGGGAAGACGACATTCGTTGGCTCTGTCTCCGAGATCGTGCCGCTGACGACCGAGGCGGTCATGACCAGCGCCAGCGTCGGGGTGGACGACCTCGCCAAGACGCCGGACAAGCAGACCACCACCGTCGCGATGGACTTCGGCCGTGTCTCCCTCGACTCCGACCTGATCCTGTACCTGTTCGGTACCCCCGGACAGCACCGGTTCTGGTTCATGTGGGACGACCTGGTCAAGGGTGCCATCGGTGCCGTCGTGCTGGTGGACACACGTCGTCTGGCCGACTGCTTCCCAGCGATCGACTACTTCGAGGAGGCGCGTCTCCCCTTCATCGTCGCGATCAACGGGTTCGACGGCTACTACCCCCACGCCGCCGACGAGGTCCGGGATGCGCTCACGCTCAGCCCGGAGATCCCCATCGTCCAGGTGGACGCCCGTGACAAGGCCTCCACCAAGTCGACGCTCATCACCCTCGTCGAACACGCGATCACGGTGGGGGACCCCGAGGGCGCGGCCGGGCAACAGCCCACCTCAACCGGAGGTCAGAACTCCTGGCGCTGACCAGGACCTGACCCGGGCCGGGGTCCCGCACAGAGCACGGCCCGGTTCCCGCCAAGCGGGAACCGGGCGTCCGTGCTGGCACCGTGCGGGGGCTGGCATCATGGCGGGATGAGCTCTTCCTCCCACGAGATGACCCGACGGTTCCGCGAGGTGGCCGAGCGGGTGCTCGACGCGCTCCTGGCCCAGTCCCCGGAATGGGCCCTGGACCTGGGAGACCCCCGGGGCGCCCACCGGCTGACCGACCACTCGGTGGAGGCCGACGCCCACCGCGTCGCGGTCCTCACCGACGCACTCGGTTCCCTGGACGAGATCGACACCGACCTCATCCCCGCGGACGACCTGGTGGACCTGGAGATGCTCCGGACCAGGGTCAGTGCTGACCTGTGGCACACCACCGAACTGCGCCCGCACACCTGGGACCCGCTCCACCACTCGCCGGGCGAGGCCGTACACGCGCTCCTGGAACGTGACACCCTCCCCGCCCCCGAACGCCTGGAGGCGCTGGCCGCGCGCTGCGCGGCCCTGCCCGCCTACCTGGACACGGCGCGCGCCCGCCTGTCGGAGGGGCCCGGCATGCCCCGCGTGCACGTGGAGACCGCCCTGGGACAGCTCAGGGGCGCCCGTGCCATGCTCACCGACGACCTGCCCGCCCTGGCCGCCCGGCACCCCGAGGCGAGCGCCGGAATCGAACCCGCACGCGAGGCCGCCCTGGCCGCTCTGGACGAATACGCCTCCTGGCTGCGGATCGAGGCCGAGTTCGCCACCGCCGACCCCCGCCTGGGCGCCCGCCGGTTCGCCGCCCAGCTCTGGTACACCCTCGACTCCGAACTCTCGCCGGAAGCCCTGCTGGTACGCGCCGAGAGCGACCTCCTGGCCACGGAGGAGGCGATCGCGGAGACGGCCGCCGAGTACGCGGGAGAACCCCGCCGTGCCGGACAGGTCGCCGAGGTGCTGTCCGGCCTGGCCGACGAGTACGCCCTCGGCGCCGACGGAGTCGCCCCGGCGTGTACCGACTCCCTGGAGCACCTCCGTTCCCGGGTCCGGGAGCTGGACCTGGCCACGGTGTACGACGATCCGGTGCGCGTCATCCCGATGCCCGAGTCCCGCCGCGGCGTGGCGGTCGCCTACTGCGACGCCCCCGGACCGCTCGACCCGAACGCGCCCGACCAGCCCGCCCGTCGCCCACCACCACCCTCAAACGAACACCTCCGGCGTCAGCCACCGCCCGCCCGTCGCCCACCACCACCCTCAAACGAACACCTCTGGCGTCAGCCCACCTTCATCGCGGTGGCCCCGCCACCCGAGGACTGGCCCGCCGAACGCCAGGCCTCCTTCCTACGCGAGTACAACGCGGGCATGCTGCGCAACCTGATGGCCCACGAGGCGATGCCCGGGCACGCCCTCCAGCTCGCCCACGCCGCCCGCCACCGGGGCCGCACCCGGGTGCGTTCGGTGCTCGGCAGCGGCACCTTCGTCGAGGGCTGGGCGGTCCATGCGGAGGAGGTCCTCGCCGGGCACGGATGGACCGGGGACACCGGCCCCGCGGACCGCCGCGCCAACCTGGCGCTGCGCCTGGTCCAGCTCAAGATGCGGCTGCGCGCCATCCTCAACGCCATCCTGGACGTGCGCGTGCACGCCGGAGACCTCACCGAGGCCGAGGCGATCTCCCTGCTGACCGAGCGAGGCCACCAGGAGGAGGGCGAGGCGGCGGGCAAGTGGCGGCGCGCACTGCTCACCAGCGCCCAGCTGTCCTCCTACTACGTCGGTTACGCCGAGGTCTCCGACATCGTCCGTGACCTGGCCCGGGAACGCCCCGGAGAGCCGCTGGGCCGGATCCACGACGCCGTGCTCGCCCACGGCAGCCCCTCCCCGCGCCACCTGCGGACCCTGCTCGGGCTCTGACCCGTCCGCCCCGGGCGGTCGGCGGGGGAGCGCCCGGGGCCTCCGCCACCCCGGCCGACCGTCCTCCGGTGCTTTTCCCACCCGGCGCTTCTATGCTGGGACCCGCAGCACGAAACAGTCATGCGACGAAACGGACGAGCCCATGCGCGGTGCCGACAACGAGTCCGGGAGCGGCACGAACCCTCCCGGACCGGGAACCGGGGAACCCGACGGTTACGAGCGGCTCTGGACCCCGCACCGCATGGCCTACATCAAGGGGGAGGGCAGGCCCACCGGCCCCGGGGCCGGGGACGACTGCCCCTTCTGCCGGGCGCCGGGCCTGACGGACCGGGAAGGGCTCGTGGTCGCCCGCGGCAAGTCGGCCTACGCGGTTCTCAACCTCTACCCCTACAACAGCGGCCACCTGCTGGTGTGCCCCTACCGGCACGCCTGGGAGTACACCTCACTGGACGAGGACGAAACCGCGGAGGTCGCGGCACTCACCCAGGCGGGAATCCGGGCGCTCACCGAGGCGTACCGCCCGCAGGGCTTCAACGTCGGCATGAACCTCGGTACCGTTGCCGGTGCCGGGATCGCCGCCCACCTCCACCAGCACGTCGTGCCCCGGTGGGGCGGCGACGCCAACTTCATGCCCGTGATCGGCCAGACCAAGGTCCTGCCCGAGATGTTGGAGCAGACCCGGGCAAAACTGGTCGAACACTGGCCCGGGGAGTGACGCGGCGCCCCCGACCCACGCCCCGGGGCCGACGCCACCCCCAGAGGGTGCGGCTCTCTCCCCCCACGACCGTCCCCGCCCTACGATCACAAGAAGACATGCTGAGAATCCTTCGCCCCTTGACCTCCCGGGTCACCGCGCCGCTCGGCCGGAGCCTGGCCCGCCTCGGCCTGACACCGAACATCGTCACCCTCATCGGTGCCGCCGGCGTCGTCGTCAGCGCCCTCTACTTCTACCCGCGCGGTCAGCTCTACGCGGGCTCGGTGGTCATCACCGTCTTCGCTCTCTTCGACATGCTCGACGGTGCGGTCGCCCGGGCCAACGACAGCGCCAGCGCCTTCGGCGCCTTCCTCGACTCCAGCCTCGACCGGGTCGCCGACGCCGCCATTCTCGCCGGGCTCATGTGGTGGTTCATGGGCGGGGGCAACGACCCCCTGCTCGCCGGACTCACCCTGTTCTGCCTGATCAGCGGCTTCATGGTCTCCTACATCAAGGCGCGCGCGGAGGGTCTGGGCGTCAACTGCGACGTCGGCGTGGCCGAACGCACCGAACGCCTGATCATCGTGCTGGTGGCGGTCGGGCTGAGTGAGTTCGGAGTGCCCTACATCCTCGCCGGCGGCCTCTGGCTCCTCGCCGGGATGAGCCTGCTGACCGTCCTCCAGCGCCTCGTGGAGACCCGGGCCCGCCTCAACGGCCCCGAACACACCGAGGACGAGGACAAGCGGACCAGCAACGGGGCCTGAGTCCACCGCCGCCGGCACGACAGCACCACCGAGTACGAGGACAGGGACACGAAGTGGACGAACGCATGGCCGACCTGGCCTACTCGGCCGGGTGGACACTGGTCCGCCGCTCACCCGAGAGGGCGGGCCGGGCGGTGTTCCGGCGGCTGGCGGACCGGTCCTGGCGCACCCACGACGGCGGCACCCGGGGGCTGGAGCGCAACCTGCGCAGGCTGCTCGGCCCGCACGCGGGCGACGCCCAGCTGCGCGCCCTGTCCAGGGCCGGGATGCGTTCCTACATGCGTTACTACTACGAGATGTTCCGTCTGCCGGCCATGGGCCGCGAACACGTCCTCGCCAACACCCGCCAGAGCGGCATCGAGGTCCTGGAGGCGCACATCCGCTCCGGGCGCGGGGTCGTGGCGGCCCTGCCGCACATGGGGAACTGGGACCACGCAGGGGCGTGGATCGCGGCCCGCGGCACCCCGCTGACCACCGTCGCCCAGCGCCTGAGCCCCGAAAGCCTCTTCCAACGGTTCACCTCCTACCGGGAGTCCCTGGGCATGGAGGTACTGCCGCTGACCGGCGGTAGCGCCAACACCGTCGGGACCCTGGCCCGGCGGCTGCGCGAGGGCGGGCTGGTCTGCCTGCTCGCCGACCGCGACATCAGCGGCACCGGCCTCGAAGTGGACTTCTTCGGGGAGAAGGCGCGCATGCCCTCCGGCCCCGCGGCACTCGCCCTGAACACCGGGGCCGCCCTGATGCCGGTCTCCCTCTGGTACGACGGCCCGCACTGGAACATCCGCGTTCACGACGAGATCCCCGTCGCCGCCGGTGCCAGCCGCTCCGCGCGGATCCAGGACACCACCCAGGAGCTCGCCCGGGTGTTCGAGGGCGCCATCGCCGAACACCCCGAGGACTGGCACATGCTCCAGGCCGTCTTCAGCGCCGATCACGAGGCCGACCGCGCCCGCCACCGCGAGGCCGAGGCCGCGGAGCGGGAGGCCCGGGAACGGTGACGGCGACACGGAGACCGGGAAGAACCGCGCCGGAGGCGTCCGTTGAGGGTGGCGGCGGGCGACGGGTGGGCATTGTGTGCCCCTACGCCTGGGACGTACCGGGCGGAGTCCAACAGCACGTCGGGGACCTCGCCGAGACGCTGATCCGGATGGGGCACGAGGTCTCGGTGCTGGCCCCGGTCGGCGACCCCGGACACCTGCTTCCCGACTACCTCGTTCCGGCGGGCCGTCCCGTCCCGGTGCCCTACAACGGTTCCGTGGCCAGGCTCAGCTTCGGCCCGCGCACGGCGGCCCGGGTCCGCAGATGGATCGCCGAGGGTGGCTTCGACGTCCTGCACATCCACGAACCCGCCGCTCCCAGCGTGTCCCTGCTGGCGTGCTGGGCGGCGGACGGCCCCCTCGTCGCGACCTTCCACACCTCGAACCCGCGCTCACGCGCCATGTCCGCGACCTCCACCGCCCTGCGGTCGGTCCTGGAGAAGATCAACGCGCGCGTGGCGGTCTCCGAGTCGGCCCGGCGCACCCTGGTCGAACACGTGGGCGGTGACGCCGTACTCATCCCCAACGGCGTGTCCGTCCGACGATTCGAGCGGGCCGAGCCGTTGCCGGGATGGCCGGGCCAGGGGGGTTCGATCGGCTTCCTGGGGCGTCTGGACGAACCCCGCAAGGGGTTGGCCACCCTGCTGGCGGCCTTCACCCGGCTGGCCCCGCACCGGCCCGGGCTGCGTCTGCTCGTCGCCGGGCCGGGCGAACCCGACCTGTCCGGTGTCCCCGAGAGCCTGCGCGAGCGCGTGGTCCTCCTCGGCCGGATCGACGATGCGGACAAGGCCCGCGCCTACCACTCCGCGGACGTCTTCTGCGCACCCAACCTGGGCGGGGAGAGCTTCGGTATCGTGCTGACCGAGGCGATGGCCGCCGGAGCAGCCATCGTCGCCAGCGATATCCCCGCCTTCGCGGCGGTCCTCGCGGGCGGCGGGGCCGGGGACCTCTTCCGCGTCGGCGACCCCGACCACCTCGCGGAGCGCGCCGGAGCCCTGCTCGACGCCCCCGGACGCCGAGCCGAGCTGTCCGAGGCGGCCCGCAAGGCGGTGCGCGCCTACGACTGGGAGACCGTCGCCGCCGACATCGCCCACGTCTACGAGACCGTCCTGATGGGGGACGGCCGGGACGGGGAGCGCCCCGGAGGCGTGCGGGTGGACAGCGGAAGCCGGGCTGCCGCCCTGCTGCGACGGGGTGAACGGCCCTGATCGAGGACGTCCGCTTCGTGGCCCTGGTCGCCGCGATCCTGCTGGTGCTGGTTCTGCTGGGTTTCTACCTGTCCTGGCGGGCCACCAGGCTCGACCGCCTCCACCACCGGGTGGAGACCGCGCGTGCCGCTCTCGACGCGGCCCTCCTGCGCAGGGCCGCGGCCGTCCTGGGCCTGGCGGCGGCCGACGGCCTCGACCCCGCCGTGGCCCGGTCCCTGGCGGCCGCGGCCAACAGCGCGCGCCGCGCGGGGGAGGGGGACCGGGAGCTCGCGGAGAGCGAACTGTCCCGCACCCTGCGCGGTGCCCTGGATGGTGCGGAACCGCCCGACACCCTGGTCCCGCACCTGGACGAGGTGGCGGTCGCCGCACGCGGTGTACACCTGGCCCGCGTCTTCCACAACGACGCCGTCGCCGACACCCGCCGGGCCCGCCGCTCCCGCCTGATCCGCCTTCTGCGCCTGGCCGGAACCGCCGGGCTGCCGGAGTACTTCGAGATGGACGACCGGCCGCCCCGGCGCTGACGGCGGCCCTCCGACGCCAGCCTGGCGCAGGGCGAACAGCCCAAACTCCGATCTGGCCAAACGTTCCCAAAAGGGTGGAACTAGGATAGGAGGCTGGTCGACCAGGGTGCGCGGCGCCGCCGGTGTCCGCGAACCCACGTGCGACGCCACCGAGCCCGCTGCCCGGAACACGAACCAGGCCGTGTTCACGCGGGAGGCAGTACCTCTCCGGAGAACGGGGCCTGGCCCCACACCAGCAGAAGAAACGGGAGCCCACCACCGTGGCCACCAACGCATCGAACACCTCCGACAACGCCGTCGGTACCCAGCGCGTCAAGCGAGGCATGGCCGAGCAGCTCAAGAACGGCGTCATCATGGACGTCGTCACGCCGGAGCAGGCCAAGATCGCCGAGGACGCCGGTGCCGTCGCGGTCATGGCCCTGGAGCGCGTGCCCGCCGACATCCGCAAGGACGGCGGCGTCGCCCGCATGTCCGACCCGGACATGATCGACGGCATCGTCGAGGCCGTCTCCATCCCGGTCATGGCCAAGGTCCGCATCGGCCACTTCGTCGAGGCCCAGGTCCTGGAGTCCCTCGGCGTGGACTTCATCGACGAGTCCGAGGTCCTCACCCCGGCCGACGAGGCCTACCACATCGACAAGTGGGCGTTCACCGTTCCCTTCGTCTGCGGTGCCACCAACCTCGGTGAGGCCCTGCGCCGGATCGCCGAGGGCGCTGCGATGATCCGCTCCAAGGGCGAGGCCGGCACCGGCAACGTCGTCGAGGCCACCCGCCACATGCGCTCCATCAACGGTGAGATCAAGCGCCTGGGCACCCTGGACGAGCCCGAGCTGTTCGGTGCCGCCAAGGAGCTGCGCGCCCCCTACGAGATCGTCAAGGAGGTCGCGGGCCTGGGCAAGCTGCCCGTGCCGCTGTTCTCCGCCGGTGGTGTGGCCACCCCCGCCGACGCCGCGCTGATGCGCCAGCTGGGCGCCCAGAGCGTGTTCGTCGGCTCGGGCATCTTCAAGTCCGGTGACCCGGCCAGGCGCGCCGACGCCATCGTGCAGGCCACCCTGCACTACGAGGACCCCGCCGTGATCGCCCGCGTCTCGCGCGGCCTGGGCGAGGCCATGGTCGGCATCAACCTGGACGAGCTGTCCGAATCCGAGCGCTACGCCGGCCGCGGCTGGTAGCAGCCAGGCAGCCGGCGGTTCGCGACGGGCGGCGGGTCATCAGGTACCCGCCGCCCGCCCGGACCGCCCACCCAGCAGCCAGTCCCACAACGAGTGAGGCCGTACTTGACCGCCAGACCCACCATCGGCGTCCTCGCCCTCCAGGGGGACGTCGCCGAACACACGCACGTCCTGGAGGGCTTGGGCGCGCACACCGTGAAGGTCCTCTCCGTCGACCAGCTCGACGCCGTCGACGGCCTGGTCGTCCCCGGCGGGGAGTCCACCACCATGTCCAAGCTGGCCGTCCGGTACGGCCTGCTGGACCCGCTGCGCAAACATGTCGCGGCAGGTATGCCCGTCTACGGGACGTGCGCGGGAATGATCATGCTGGCCGACCGCGTTCTGGGTGGCACGGCCGACCAGCAGACCGTCGGCGGCATCGACATGACGGTGCGCCGCAACGCCTTCGGGCGCCAGACCGAGTCCTTCGAGGCCGGGGTGCGGATCGACGGTATCGGTACGGACCCGTTCGACGCGGTGTTCATCCGCGCCCCCTGGGTGGAGTCGGTCGGCCCCGGGGTCACGGTCCTCGGGAGCGTCCCCGGCCCTGACGAGGCCGGTAGGATCGTCGCGGTACGACAGGGCGGCCTGATGGCGACGTCCTTCCATCCCGAACTCACCGACGACGCGCGCGTTCACCGCCTCTTCGTCGACATCGTGAAAGGACTCGAATGAGCGGCCACTCCAAGTGGGCCACCACCAAGCACAAGAAAGCCGTCATCGATGCCAAGCGCAGCAAGCTCTTCGCCAAGCTGATCAAGAACGTCGAGGTGGCCGCGCGTACCGGTGGTGGGGACCCCGAAGGGAACCCGACGCTCTTCGACGCCATCCAGAAGGCGAAGAAGAACTCGGTGCCCGCCGACAACATCGAGCGCGCCCGCAAGCGCGGCTCCGGTGAGGAGGCCGGCGGAGCCGAGTGGCAGACCATCATGTACGAGGGCTACGCCCCCGGCGGTGTGGCGCTGCTCGTGGAGTGCCTCACCGACAACCGCAACCGCGCCGCCTCCGAGGTGCGTGTCGCGGTCACCCGCAACGGCGGCAACATGGCCGACGCCGGTTCGGTGTCGTACCTGTTCAACCGCAAGGGCGTCGTGATCGTGCCCAAGGAGGGCACCACCGAGGACGACGTGACCCTCGCGGTCCTGGAGGCCGGCGCCGAAGACGTCGAGGACCTCGGCGAGGTCTTCGAGATCGTCTGCGAGGCCACCGACCTCGTCGAGGTCCGCACCGCCCTCCAGGCGGCCGGGATCGAGTACGACTCCGCGGACTCCAGCTTCCTGCCGACCATGGAGGTCCCGGTCGACGCCGAGGCCGCCAAGAAGGTCATGCGGGTGGTGGACGTGCTGGAGGACTCCGACGACGTCCAGAACGTCTACACCAACGCCGACATCCCCGACGAGGTCATGGCCGAGCTGTAGGGCTCGGTACCCGAACGGGAGCACACGTCGACGCCTGTGGCCGCACCCCGACAGGGGCGCGGCCACAGGCGTGCGTGCCGTTCGGACGGCCGGACGGGTGGATGAGTACAGTACGTGGTGGCTGCCGCCTGTTCCCGGACGGCAGCGCGGACACGTCCGACGAAACCCGGCGATGAGGAAAGTACGGCCATGAGCAACCCCCCGGAATACCCCCAGGACCCCTCGCAGCAGCCCTACGGACAGCAGCCGCAGCAGCCCTACCAGCAGCCCCAGTCCGGCGGCTACCCCGGGGCGGCCTCCGGCGGGCAGTACTACCAGCAGCCCGGGGTCCCGCCCCAGCAGCCCCAGGGCGGCTACGCCCAGCCCGCGTCCACCGGGTTCTTCGGCGCGCTCTTCGACTTCTCCTTCCGCGAGTTCGTCACCACCCGGATCATCAAGATCCTCTTCATCCTGTGGCTGGTCCTGATCGGGTTCTGGTTCATCGGCGGGTTGGTCGCCGCCATCGCGATGATGAGCGAGGCCTTCTTCGCCGGGTTCCTCGCGCTGCTCGGCGTTCTGGTCGGCACCGCGATCTCCGTGCTGCTGAGCCGGGTGGTCCTCGAACTGCTCATCGTGGTCTTCCGTATCAGCGAGGACCTCACCGCCATCCGCCAGCGGGGCGGCATGTAGGACTCCGGGGCGGCGCCGCACCGCCGCCCCGCCACCGGGCGGACCCGTCCGCCGGGGCGGGGCCCGGGCCGGCCGTGTCCGGTTCGTCAGTCGGTCATGTTCATGGCGGCGACCACCCTGGTCGGGCGGAGCCGCACCACGAGCTCGCCCGGGACGCCGTTGCGGCGGCCGAACTCCTCGGCCTGCTCCGGGCCCATGTACCGCCGGGCGATCGCGGTCGCGGTGCGCAGCAGTTCGGCGGGGTCCTCGGAGACCTCGGCCACGCCCTGGACCTGCACGAACCCGAACGGCGGCTCTTCCAGGTCCACCACCAGCGCCAGTCGGGGATCGCGGGCCAGGGCCCGGCCCTTGGCGCTGTCCCCGCCGGTGTTGAACACCAGCCCGTCGTCGTCGATGGTGAACCAGACCGGCGCCACCAGAGGGCGGCCGTCCGCCGCGGTGTAGGCGACCTTGCCCGTGCGTGTGCCGTGGAGCAGGAAGTCGCGGACCTCGGGGTCGGAGAGTGAGCTCATCGCCCCAAACTAGATCGCCCTCCACCGCTGTTCGAGCCCGACACGCTCAGACCGGTGCACCCCGGAGCAGCGCCCCCGCACCGGAGGGGCGGTGTGCCGGGATCTGGGCGTCGGCCCTGGTCGGGCCGGTGAAGACCGCCTCCAGGGGCAGGTCCAGAGCTTCGGCGACGCTCGTGGGGGCCTCACCCGGGACCGGACGCAGTACCGGGTGGGCGGAAGCCAACAGTCCGGCGATCCGTGCCTGGCGGGCCAGGTCGGGGGAGTCCCCCGGGGCGATCCGCAGCGGGGTCCCGTCGGAGAGCTCGTAACCCACGCACCACCGCAGCCCCCGGCCGAGCCGGGCGGGGGCGTCGGCGTGCGTGACCACCAGCGAGTCCACCCCGCCGGTGGCCTCCAGCGCGTACCTGGCCGCGACCAGGTCGAGGTGGCCCACCCGGAACCCGCCCTGCCAGGGGTGGGCGCGGTTGTGCCGGTCGGCCAGCCGTGCGGTGAGGAACGGGTCCTCGGTGACCAGCGGCCCGGCGCCGTGCCGGGTGGTGAAGGTGCGCGTCACCCCGATCCGGCGCGCGTCGCCCGCCGGCCCGGCCTCCGCCAACAGAGCGAGCGGGTTGACGGTGGTCGTCGTGGACCAGGTGGTGTACGGGTGGAAACCGTGCCACTCGTCGAGCAGGACGCCCTGGGCGCCCTCGAACACCACCGGGCCCCGGGCCAGCAGCCGGGGCAGGTACCGCTCGTCCACCAGCCGGACCCGCCCCGCGAAGGCCCGGTAGGCGGCCAGGCACCCCTCCAGCTCGGGGAGGGGGTCACGCTCCGCCGCGTCGGCGCTCCCCGCTCCCTCGGCTCTCCGGGGGGCCTCCTCGGCCAGTACCGACGCCAGCCGGTCGGCCAACAGGCCCAGCTTGCGGCGGAGCAGGTGCGGGCGGGCGCAGTCACCGACGGTGGGCGCGTCCTCCGGGTGTTCCAGGGCGTAGGCCATCGTCTCGCCCACCCCCATTCCGCACGAACCGTGCCGCTCCCGGCCGCGGGCCCGTTCCCGGGCCCGGTTGGCCGCCGCGTGCCACGGCGTGCTGATCAGCGCCCGCCGGTCCACGGTGACCAGGGAGAACGGGTCGGCCACCCCCAGGGCGGCCAGGTGCTGGGCCTCGGCCGCCAGAGCGAGGGGGTCCACCACCATGAAGCGGGACAGGTGCGTGGGCACCGGGCGCCCCGGGGCGAGCGTGCCCGCCCCGAACTGGGCGAACGTGTGGTGCCGGCCGTCCGGTGTGACCACGTTGTGCGCTGCCTGGGCGCCGCCGTTGGCCCGTACCACCGCGCCGAACCCGCCCTGTGCGCACAGCAGGTCCACGGTCACGCCCTTGCCCGCGTCACCGAACCCGAGGTCGACCACGATCGCGTGTTCCCGGGCGCCCCCGGCGGCAGCGGCCGCCCCAGCGGCCCCGGGCGTTCCGGTACGTTCCGGTGCCCGCGCACCCGTCCGTCCGCTCACAGCCGCTCCACCCCCGGGCCGTCACCGGCCAGCCCCTCCACCTCCGAGGACACCGCGACCGTCCCGCGCTCGCGCACCAGCGGCCGGAGCGCCCTGCCGACCACGTCGGCCTGGTCCGAACCGGTGTCGGCCAGGTCCCGCAGCCCCTCCTCCAGGTCGACGGCCTCCTCGCCCAGGCCCACCGTGACCGCGATCGTCTCGCAGACCGCGTCCAGGTCGTCCAGCAGGACGAGGTTCTGGCCCATGTGCCGCTCCCAGAAGTCCCGGACACGGTCGTCGCGGAAGTGGTAGCTGCCGGTCGGCATGATGAAGTACACCTCGAACTTGCGCCGCAGCTCGTCCAGGACCGCCGGGAACGCGATGTTCTCGTCCAGGTCGTCGCCGATCACGTCGCGGACCTCGCGCGCCTTCACCGCGCCGTAGGCCGTCTCGTCGCCCACCACGAACAGGTAGCCGCGCCGTCCCCGCTTCTCCAGGCAGTCCAGGGCGGTGTGCCGGGCCATGAAGTACATCGCCAGTTCGTAGGACTCGGTCATCTGACCGCCGCCCCCGCCCTCCAGCAGGATGTTGCCCAGGTCGTCCTCCAGTTCGTTGCCGGACTCGAACTGGCCGACCTGGAGCGGCACCCGGTCGCAGGTGGCGTCGCCGATCGCGCCGAACAGGATCTGCGGGTCCTCCACGTACCCCTTGCGCAGGAGCAGCCCGAACAGGTCGGGGAGCTTGGACTGGAGGGTGCGCGGCGCCCGCCCCATGGAGCCGGTGACGTCGAAGAGCACCGACACCGCGAGCGAGTTCGGGTGGGCGTCGGAGTCGCGGCTCTCCCGTACGGCCACGCCGTGCGGGTCGAGCGAGTGGTGGGCCTTCCACTCCTTGCGCGGGGACTTGGCGGCGACGTCGTCGTGCTAGCCGAAGCTGCTGATTCCGGCGGAGTTCTGGTAGGCCTGCCGGGCGCGGTAGGCGTCGGTGGACCAACTGCTGCTTCCCATGGTGTCTCCGTGAGTCGTCGGGTGCCCCGTGAGGGGGCGGTCGGGCATCAGGCCGGTCGGGTCCGGTCAGGAAGGCGGAAGGGGCGGAAGCGGCGCGGCCCGAAGCACCGCTCCAGCACCTCGTCCAGTTCGCCGAGCAGCGCGAACGCGTCGCCGGGCCGCCGCTCGGGCGCAGGCAGCGAACAGCCGCGCGCGAAGGCCCGCAACTGTCGCGGGAGTCGTCCGCCGGTCACGAACTCCACGCACCTGGTGGCCATGTACACGTCGGTGGCGGGCACGGCGGGGCGGCGGGCGGTGACCTCGGGCGGATACGTCTCCACGCGGTGCTGCACCATCGCCGGGATGTGCGGTGCGGTACGGGGTTCGGCGAAGGTCACCGAGTAACACCAGTCCACGAGGACCAGCCCGTGCGCCTGCGGATGGATCAGGACGTGTTCGGGGACGACCGCTCCGTGCACGACCCCGGCCCGGTGCGCGTTGCCCAGGGCCACCAGCAGCCGGCGCCACATCCAGGCGGCGTCGCGGGGGTCGATCCCCTCCGGCTGGGCCCGCCGCACCTCGGCCAGGCTGTGGAAGCCGGTCAGCCGGCCCAGCACGTTGCCGCGCCGCTCCACTCCGGTGGCCGCGTCGCGGTGCCGGACCGACTCCACCAGCCCGGGGACGAAGGCGCGGTAGCGTTCGGCCCCGCGTTCCCGGACACGGCGCAGTGCGGTGGCCTCGGCCAGGATCAGGTCGTTGTCGCGCGGAGCGCGGGGCAGTTTGAGTACCCCGTCCCGCCAGGCCCCGCCCGTTCCCGGCCCCCGGGCCCCCTCCCGCCACCGCACCGCGTGCAGGTCCGCGACGTCCCCGCTGGCCAGGGCGCCGTCCCGGCTCACGTGGTAGGTCCGCTCCCGGGTCGTGAACGTGATGTCGTCGAGCCCCGGACCGCCCTCGGCGGCCTGCCGGTAGTGCCGCCACGCCTCGGTGAGTCGTGCGAATCCGGCTTCGGCCTCGGCAGCGCGGTCGGCGGGCGCGGTGTCGGGGTGGAGCAGTCGGGCCAGACGCCGGTACTCGGCGGTGGCGACCGGGGGCACCGTGACGCCGTCGGCGGGCAGGGGGCCGAACAGCGCGGCCGGGTCCGCGGCGAGGCCGAGGGCGTGCAGGGCGGCGTCGAAACCGCCTGGGACGTGCTGCTCGTTACTCATCCGCTCTCCACTGGGGTCGGGGCGCGCTGCTCACCGGGTGACTGCTCATCGTGTGCCTGCCGCCGGGTGCGGGCTACTGGGTGCCGCGCAGCAGCGGCGGGTGGAGCAGGGCCGCGCCGCCCGCCCGGTACAGCCGGGCGCGTCGGCCTCCCCCCGAACCTCCGCGGTCGGCCAGTTCTCCGGTGTCCTCGACGAACCCCGGGGTGGCGAGGATCTTGCGGTGGAAGTTGGCGGCGTGCAGGGTGCGCCCCCACACCGCCTCGTACACCCCGCGCAGCTCGGTGATGGTGAACGCGGGTGGGAGGAAGGCGGTGGCCAGGGCGGTGTACTCCAGTTTGGAGCGGGCGCGTTCGACGGCGTCGCCGAGGACGCGCGTGTGGTCGAAGGCGAGTTCGTGCCCGGTGTCGGCCCCCTCGCCGTAGCCCAGGGCGGTCCAGGGCACCCACGCGGCCTCCGCGGTGTCGCGGCCGGTGCGCGGGTCGGGCAGGTCGGGTGCCAGCACCATGTACGCCACCGAGATCACCCGCATGCGGGGGTCCCGGTCGATCGCGCCGTAGGTGCCGAGCTGCTCCAGGTGTATCTCGGCGGGCAGGGGGGTCTTCTCCGTGAGCACGCGCAGGGCGGCGTCGGGGAGGTCGGGGTCGGCCGGTCCGGCAGCGCTGTCCCGGGCCCGGACGAACCCGCCTGGTAGGGCCCACCGGCCGCGCTGGGGGTGCCGGGCGCGGCGGCCGAGCAGGACGTGGGGGAGTCCGTCGCGGATGGTCAGCGCGACCACGTCCACGGTGACCGCGGCGGGTGCGAACGCGTTCGGGTCGTAGCCGGCCAGGAACCTGTGTTCGTCGGTCGCGTCGTACCCTCCCGCGGCCGGTCGGCCGTCCCCCCGTCGCCCGTCGATCCCTTCGGACACCGCTTCCCCCAGTTGTTCTCATGGTGAGTTTTTCTCTTCCTGAGTTGAACTTAGCACCGGTGTATCCTCCCGTCCACCCCCTCCGGCCAACACGCCTCGCCGGGCGACGGGGCGCGTCGCCACCCACCGCTAGCATGGTGCGAACGAACGTTCGAGAAGAGAGTCGGGTGGCGACGTGCGCGTGCTGGGAATCGATCCGGGGCTGACCCGCTGCGGTGTCGGCGCCGTCGAGGGGGCCATCGGCCGTCCCCTGCGCCTCCTGGCCGCCGACGCCATCCGCACCAGCTCCGACACCGAGCTTCCGCAGCGCCTGGTCGCCGTCGAACGCGGAATCGAGGAGTGGCTGGACGAGTACGACCCCGACGCCGTCGCCGTCGAGCGGGTCTTCGCCCAGCACAACCTCAGCACCGTGATGGGCACCGCCCAGGCCAGCGGTATCGCCCTGGTGTGCGCCGCCCGCCGCGGGCTGCCCGTCGCCACCCACACCCCCAGCGAGGCCAAGGCCGCCATCACCGGCAACGGCCGCGCCGACAAGAAGCAGGTCGGCAGCATGGTGGCGCGTATCCTCGGACTCGACGGGCCGCCGAAACCGGCCGACGCCGCGGACGCTGTGGCCCTGGCCATCTGTCACATCTGGCGGGGCGGGGCCCAGGCCCGGGTCGCCCAGGCCCAACAGGACTTCGCCCGCAAGGTGGAACTGGCCCGCCGAGCGCGCGGCCGCTGATCCCGCCGGACCGGACAGCACGGGAAGAAACAGCCAGCAGTACCGCCCCCAGGAAGGAGACGGGCACCCCTCCCGGTGCCCATACGACATGATCGCGTTCCTCACCGGCCGGGTGGCCGCACGCGGCGCGGGCAGCGCCGTGATCGACGTCGGCGGGGTCGGCATGACCGTCCAGTGCACCCCCTCCGCCCTGTCCCGCCTGCACGTGGGGGAGGAGGGCACCGTGGCCACCAGCCTCGTCGTCCGCGAGGAGTCCCTCACCCTCTTCGGGTTCGCCGACGACGACGAGAAGAACCTCTTCGAGCAGGTCCAGACCGCCTCCGGCATCGGCCCGCGCATCGCCCTGGCGATGCTCGCCGTGCACAGCCCCGACAGTCTGCGCCAGGCCGTGGCCACCGAGGACACCGCGGCCCTGACCAGGGTGCCCGGCATCGGCAAGAAGGGCGCCCAGCGCATCGTCCTGGAACTGCGCGGCAAGCTCGACGCCCCAGCCCTGAACGAGGGCACCCTGCCGCCCGCCGACGCCCCGGACAGCGCCCAGCCCAACGGGGCCTGGCGCGGGCAGGTCGTCTCCGGCCTGGTCAACCTCGGCTGGTCCGCCAAGGACGCGGAGGCCGCCGCGTCCTCCGTCGCAGCCGAGGCCGAGGACACCAGCGACGTCACCGTCCTGCTGCGCAGCGCCCTGCGCAGGCTCAGCCGCGCCTAGACCGCCCAGGACACAGGAAAGGGGTGCCCCGTGTACGAGCGCGACGCCGTCTCACCCGAGGCCGACGTTGAGGAACACCAGATCGAGGGGGCGCTGCGCCCCAAGGCCCTGAGCGAGTTCGTCGGCCAGCACCGGGTGCGCGAACAGCTCTCCCTGGTCCTGCACAGCGCCCAGCGGCGCAACCGCGCCCCGGACCACATCCTCATGTCCGGCGGGCCCGGCCTGGGCAAGACCACCCTGGCCATGATCATCGCCGCCGAACTCGGTGCGCCCCTGCGGATCACCTCCGGGCCCGCGATCGAACGCTCCGGCGACCTGGCCGCCGTGCTCTCCACCCTCCAGGAGGGGGAGGTCCTCTTCCTCGACGAGATCCACCGGATGGCCCGCCCGGCCGAGGAGATGCTCTACGTCGCGATGGAGGACTTCCGGGTCGACGTCATCGTCGGCAAGGGGCCCGGGGCCACCGCGATCCCGCTCGACATCGCCCCGTTCACCCTGGTCGGCGCGACCACCAGGGCCGGCATGCTCCCGGCGCCGCTGCGCGACCGCTTCGGTTTCACCGCGCACATGGACTTCTACGAGCCCGCCGAGCTGGAGCAGATCCTGCACCGTTCCGCCGGGCTCCTCGGGGCGCCGCTGGAGGCGGCGGCCGCCGGCGAGATCGCGGGCCGTTCCCGGGGCACACCCCGTATCGCCAACCGGCTCCTGCGCCGCGTGCGCGACTACGCCGAGGTCCGCGGGGACGGCCGCCTGACGCTGGCCAACGCCCGGGCCGCCCTGGAGCTGTACGAGGTGGACCCCCTGGGTCTGGACCGCCTGGACCGGGCCATCCTGGACGTGCTCCTGAACCGTTTCCGCGGCGGACCGGTCGGCCTGTCCACGCTGGCGGTGTCCGTGGGGGAGGAGGCCGAGACCGTGGAGGTCGTCGCCGAACCCTTCCTGGTCCGCTCCGGCTTCCTCGCCCGCACACCGCGCGGCCGGGTCGCCACGCCGATGGCCTGGACCCACATGGGCCTCACCCCGCCGCCCGACGCCGCCTTCGGGGCCGCCATGGGCGCCTCCGGCAGGAACCCGGGCTCCTCCGCGGGTAACAACGGCGGCCGTGGAAACGGTCGGCAGGCCGACGGGGAGCAGGGCGAGAACAGCCCCTGAACGGGGCGCGGAGCCTTCACAGAGGGCTCCGGCCCGGGCACAATGAAGCGCGTGCGCGTGAACCGGGGCCGAACCGTTAGCCCCCTGATCTCTGCCGGTGGGGTAGTGGTGACCAGCGCCACGTAAACTGTGACGAACACAGCCAAAGCGGGGCAACAGCCTCGTATGGTGTCGTCCGACGCCGGCGGAACGAGTTCGTGCCCCCGCGCGTTGTACCCACCGGGTACGCTTCCGGCCGCCTGGCCGGAGCTGCCTGAGAAGGTGGTCGTCGCGGTGTCCGAGCCGACAGACGTCGGCCACAGGAAACGTCAGGAAGGACGCCCCCGTGCAGGGCACTTACATTCTCGCCGACGCTGCCCAGGGAGAGGGCAGCCTCATCGGCATGATGCTCCCGTTCGTGCTGATCCTCCTGGTCTTCTGGCTCCTGTTCTGGCGCCCGAACCAGAAGCGCCGCCAGCAGGAGACGCAGATGCAGAGCTCCCTGCAGCCCGGGGTCGAGGTCATGACCAAGGCGGGTATCTTCGCCACGGTGGTCGAGATCCACGAGCAGGACGTACTGCTGGAGATCTCCCCCGGCACCCGTATCCGGATGCTCAAGGCCGGCGTCGGGGAGGTCATCACCCCCGCCGCCGACGACACCCCGGTCGAGGACCGTCCCGACTTCGGCGACGACGACAAGCCCAAGGGCTGACCCCGGCCGCCCCCCGGCGCACCACAGACTTCGGTACCGGCCCCCACCCGGGGCCGGTACCGCTGTTCTCGGCCCCGGCCGAACAGCACAGCCGATCGAACCACCAGAAGAAGGCCCCGCCAGCCATGCCCAACGACACCGCGGTCCCGGACGTCCCGGACACCGCCGAGCTCGCCCTCATCGAGGCGAGCATCCGCGACATCCCGGACTTCCCGCAGCCGGGAATCCTGTTCAAGGACATCACGCCGCTGCTCAACGAGCCGGAGGCCCTCGCGGCCACGGTGCGCGGGCTCGCCGCGCCCTTCCGGGGAGCCGGGATCGACCACGTCGTCGGGTTGGAGGCTCGGGGGTTCATCTTCGGAGCACCCGTCGCCATGGCGCTGGGCGCGGGTTTCGTCCCGGCACGCAAAGCCGGGAAACTGCCCTCGGACATCATCGACCAGGCCTATGATCTGGAGTACGGCACCGCGACCGTCGAGATCCACGCCGACGCGATCACCCCGGGCAGCCGTGTGCTCGTCGTCGACGACGTCCTCGCGACCGGCGGCACCGGCAGGGCCGCGGTGGAACTGGTCCGCAAGGCGGGTGGTACGGTCGTGGGATTCTCCGTCCTGATGGAGCTCTCCGCGCTTCAGGGGCGCGGGAAGATGCCCGACGTGGAGCTGCACACCCTCCTTTCGGTCTGAGGCCGAACTCGCCGCGCCTGTCGCACCCCGCGGGGAATACCGCGACAGGCCGTCCTTGTTGACGTACTCCAGCACTCGGTGTGACGTACCTGGTGACCTGTGTCACTGCGTGTACCTCCGAGTCGGTACCAGGGGACACGAGGGGGCCGGATCGCTCCCCGCGCAGGTGGGGGCGGTCCCACTAGACTGGTGGGAGAGGTGACCGCGGCGGCCGCGTCGACGACTGGCCCTGATGACACGCACGTGCACCGGAGGCGAGCCGGACGGTCACGTCGGCTCCACCGGGCGGATCCGCGGGAGGTAGGCATGCCAAGCGAAGTGGTCTCGACCGGGGCGGTGTCCGAGCAGGGGCCGGGCAGCGAGGCCCCCGGGGTTCCGACGGCCGCCGCCTCCCGTGCCGACGGGCCGGGAACCACCGGTGTTCCGGGTACCGGCACGCCTGGAGGGCGCGCGGACGGCCGCGGTGTACCGGCCGGAAAAAGACCACAGCAGGACCGCCCGGAGGGCGCCGCGGACGAAGCGGCGCCCTCCGACGTCTCGGGGCCGGGGGCCCCGGGAGGCCAGGCGGCCTTCACCACACCCTCCACCGTGCGAGTACGCAGAAGGCTCGCCCGACTCGGGGCCCAGCGGGGAGTGACGATGAACCCGGTGCTCGAACCACTGATCAAGACCGTGCGCGCCACCCACCCGAAGGTGGACGTACGGCTGATCGAACGCGCCTACGAGGTCGCGGCCCACCACCACCGTCACCAGAAGCGCAAGAGCGGCGACCCCTACATCACCCACCCGCTCGCCGTCGCCACCATCCTCGCCGAACTGGGCATGCAGGAGGCCACCCTGGCCGCCGCGCTCCTGCACGACACCGTCGAGGACACCGAGTACTCACTCGACGAGCTCCGCGCGGACTTCGGCGACGAGATCGCCGAACTGGTCGACGGCGTCACCAAGCTGGACAAGGTCAAGTACGGCGAGGCCACCCAGGCCGAGACGGTCCGCAAGATGGTCGTGGCGATGGCCCGCGACATCCGCGTCCTGGTCATCAAACTGTGCGACCGCCTGCACAACATGCGGACCCTGCGCTACCTCCCGGCCAAGGCCAAACGGGAGAAGAAGGCCCGCGAGACCCTGGAGATCTTCGCCCCCCTCGCCCACCGCCTGGGTATGAACACCATCAAGTGGGAGCTTGAGGACCTGGCCTTCGCCACCCTCTATCCCAAGCGCTTCGACGAGATCGCCCGCCTGGTCTCCGAGCGCGCCCCCCGCCGCGACGTGTACCTCCAGGAGGTCATCGAGGCGGTCTCCGGCGACCTGCGCGAGTCCAAGCTCAAGGCGACCGTGCGCGGGCGGCCCAAGCACTACTACTCGATCTACCAGAAGATGATCGCCCGCAACGTGGGCTTCGACGACATCTACGACCTCATCGCGGTGCGGGTCCTGGTGGACAGCGTCCGGGACTGCTACGCGGCACTGGGGACGATCCACGCGCGGTGGAACCCGGTGCCCGGCCGGTTCAAGGACTACATCGCGATGCCGAAGTTCAACATGTACCAGTCGTTGCACACGACGGTCATCGGCCCCTCCGGTAACCCGGTCGAGCTGCAGATCCGCACCCGTGCGATGCACCGCCGCGCCGAGTACGGCATCGCCGCGCACTGGAAGTACAAGGAGGACCGCAACACCTCCGCCGGTGAGGCCAAGTCCAAGGGCACCGCCGACATGCAGTGGCTGCGCCAGCTCATCGACTGGCAGCAGGAGACCAAGGATCCGGGCGAGTTCCTGGAGTCGCTGCGCTTCGACCTGTCCGTGCAGGAGGTGTTCGTCTTCACCCCCGGCGGTGACGTCATCTCCCTGCCGCAGGGCGCCACCGCCGTCGACTTCGCCTACGCCGTGCACACCGAGGTCGGCCACCGCACCGTCGGAGCCCGCATCAACGGCCGCCTCGTGCCGTTGGAGAACGAACTCCACAACGGCGAGACCGTCGAGATCCTCACCTCGAAGGACCCCGACGCCGGCCCCAGCCGCGACTGGCTCAACTTCGTCAAGAGCGCACGGGCCCGTAACAAGATCCGGCACTGGTTCACCAAGGAACGCCGCGAGGCCGCGATCGAGCGGGGCAAGGACGAGATCGCCAAGTTCATGCGCAAGCAGGAACTACCGGTCAAGCGCCTGTTCAGCGGCGAGACCATCATCGCCCTCTCCAGGGACCTGCGCTATCCCGATGTCGACTCCCTCTACGCGGCCGTGGGCGAGCGCCAGGTCAGCGCGCAGAGCGTGGTCAGCAAGCTCGTGGACTCCATGGGCGGCCTGGAGAGCCACACCGAGGACATCGCCGAGTCCGCGCTGCCCTCCAAGGTCGCCACCACCAGGCAGCGCTCCGGGAACCCGGGGGTCGTCGTGGCCGGCGGCGACGCCGACGTCTGGGCCCGCCTGTCCAAGTGCTGTACGCCCGTGCCCGGTGACGACATCGTCGGTTTCGTGACCCGGGGCAACGGGGTGTCGGTGCACCGCCAGGACTGTGTGAACGCCGCCAGCCTGGACCGCGAACGCATGGTCGACGTCGAGTGGCGGCCCACCGAGGACTCGATGTTCCTCGTCGCCCTGCACGTGGAGGCCCTGGACCGCTCCCGGTTGCTCTCGGACATCACCCGGGTGCTCTCCGACCAGCACGTCAACATCCTCTCCGCGACGGTGCAGACCAGTCGGGACCGGGTGGCGCAGAGCCGGTTCACCTTCGAGATGGCCGACCCCACCCACCTGGGCAGCGTCCTGCGGTCGGTTCGCGGCGTGGACGGCGTCTACGACGTGTTCCGCGTCCGCAACTGAGGAGGCCGACCGGGTCCCGGTCGCGGTCGTGCAGCAGCCGCGCCCGGCCGCTGACGGCGGAGGCGTCAGCCCTCGGCCCCGGTGAGCAGCCGTCGGGTGCGGTCGGGGACACCCGGCGCGAGGGTGCCGACGACGTCCGCCAGGGTGACCGCGGCCAGGCTGGACCGCCACGCCTGGTGGGCCCGGCGCATCGTCACGGCCAGGACGCACGGTTCCCGGCAGTCCTCCTCGGGCAGGGCCCCGCGTCCCTGCTGCCGGATCTCGCGGCACCGGTACGGGTCGGCGGCGCCGTCGACCGCCTCGATGACGTCGAGCACCGTGATCCGGGAGGCCGGACGGGCGAGCCGGAAGCCGCCCCGCGGCCCCGTGGTCCCGGCCAGCACACCACCGCGGACCAGGTGCGCGAGTTGCTTGGCCAGGTAGGGGGCGGGGACCCCGAAGTGCTCGGCGAGGCGGCGCGTACCGACGGTGTCCTCCGGGGCGAGCTGGGCCAGGGAGGCGGCGCAGTGCAGCGCCCACTCGGAACTCTCGGGAAGTTTCACCTGTCCAGTCTATCCGATTAGCGCTATTGTGGATCCCTGATATCCATAATTGATCGGAAGGTCGGCGTATGCGTGTTGCGGTGGTCGGAGCCACGGGCCGGATCGGGGCCCTGACACTGGCGGCTCTGCGCGGGGGCGGTCACGACGCCGTCGCGATCAGTCGCGGCCACGGCGTGGACGTACTCACCGGGCAGGGGCTGGACGAGGCCCTGACCGGGGTCGACGCGGTGATCGACGTCCTGAACTGCACGTCGGGGGAGGAAGCCGGGAACGTCCGTTTCTTCACGACCGCCACCGAGCGCCTGATGGCCGCGGGACAGCGGGCCGGGGTGGGTCATCACGTCGTGCTGTCGATCGCCGCCGTGGACAGGGTCAAGGGGAACCCCCACTACGCGGGCAAGCGTGCGCAGGAGGCCGCGGTCGAGGCGGGGCCGGTTCCCCACACGATCGTCCCGGCCACCCAGTTCCACGACTTCGCGGCCATGGTCGCCTCCTGGACCGAGACCGACGGTGTCGCCAGGATCGCTCCGCTGCTGGTGCGGCCCATCGCCCCCGAGGACGTCGCGGACATCCTGGTGCGCGTCGCCGCAGGCGAGCCCCTGGGGCGGCACCGGGACGTGACCGGGCCCGGCCCCCAGGACCTGGTCGACATGGCCCGACGCACCCACGCGGTCCGCGGTCACCGGGTCGAACTCGTGCCGACCTGGGAGAACGGGATCTTCGATGCCGCCATGGCCGGCAACGTGCTCCTGCCCGCCGCGGACGCCGAGGTGGCCCCGACCTCGTTCGAGGACTGGCTCGCCGCCCAGGCGGAATGAGCCTCCCGGGCCCGGTCACCGCTCCGGGCCGGTTCTCAGCTCTGCCGGTCGGCCCCCTTCTCGGGTTTCTTCTGCGCCTTGGCCTCCTTGCCCAGCAGGAAGGCCATGGCTGCGAAGACGATTACGCAGGCGATCAGCATCGGAGTCCGCAGGGCCGGGACCGGGTCGACGGCTGAAATGATCGCGACCAGGGCACAGAACAGCCCGGTGACGGCCATGTAGCTGTTGACTCTGCTGTTCTTCTCGGACATGGGGGGCGCACGCTTTCTGTGTGGAGGGCGTTACGCAAGGAAGTTACCACCGTGTCCCGTCGGGGCAGCGTGTGCCGGAAAACCAGTGGTACGCCCGGATCGGTGGCGGTTAGTGTGCGTCTGCCGGGATCCCGAGAGAAGGCAGGTCTCCGTGCTCGAACTCCACCCCCTCCGGGTCAGGGACAGTCGTCCCCTGGAACTGCTCGCCCAACGGCTCTGGCCGCTGAGCCCGCACCCCGGCGGGCTCGGCTGGCAGCTGGCCACCGGGCAGCTCTCATCCGACAACACGCTCCTGGCCCACCGCGGCGGTGAACCCGTGGCCTGGGCCGCGGCCGAGGAGCCCAACGTCCTCTTCCCCCGGAGCCAGATCACCCTCCAGGGCGCCTCCGCCGACCCCGGGGCCGGGTCCGCGCTCCTGGACCGGGCGATGGCCCGGGTCGGTGGCGCCGCCGTGGACCTGCTGGTCCTCGACGGCGACGACGAACTCCGCTCGCTCGCGGAGAGGACCGGTTTCGCCGTGGCGGAGGAGAACGTCTTCGGTGAGTGGATGTGCCGGGCCGCCACCGAGGAGGACGTCGTCCTGCCGGAGGGCTACCGGCTCCGCCCGGTGCGCGAGGGTGAGCATGAGGCCCGGGTGGAGTGCCACCGGACCGCCTGGAAACCCGCCGACCTGCCCTGGCCGGAGCGTGTGGGCCAGGTCGATCCGGACCTGACCAGCCGCTTCAGCCGGGAGCGCTACGACAGCACCCGCGCCGGGCTGCTGTACGACCGTGAACTCGACCTCGTGGTCGAGGCCCCGGACGGCTCACTGGCGGCCTGCTGCGTCGTGTGGTGGGATCCGAGGAACCGCTGTTCCGAGATCGAACCCCTCGGCGTGGTCCCCGAACACCGGCGCAAGGGCCTGGCCAGCGCCATGGCGCTGGAGGCCTGCACCCTGACCGCCCGGCGCGGCGGGGACCGGGTGTTCATCAACACCTCACCCGACGAGGCCTACCCGACCCCGGCCAGGACCTACGCCACGGTCGGCTACGAAACCGTCGAACGCGGCACCGTGTACACCCGGCCGGCCCGCTGACACGGAGGAACGGGACGGGCGGCCCCGGGTCGCCGTCCGGACACACGACAGGGCCCCGGCCCGCGGCGGATTCAAGCGCCCCCCGCGGGGTGAGCCGGGGCCCGTCGTGTATCCGGTTCAGAGGCGGATCGTCGTGGACCGCATGATCTGGAACACCGGGTGCCGGTCGGCCTCGGCCTCGAACGCCTCGTCCGGTGCCTCCGGCGGGGCGTCGAAGTACGGCCCGACCACCGCGGCCCTGGGGTGGTTCAGGTACTCCCTGAGCAGCGGTGCCGCCTCGGCGGAACCCAGTTCGCGCACGCTCACCAGCTCGATCCAGCCGCCCTGGCGCAGCGTCGCGAAACCGTCCTTGCGCAGGTTGCGCACCCAGTCGGCCTCCCCGTAGGGGGAGACCAGGTACCGGCCGCTCTCACTGTCCAGGACACTGAGCGGGATGGTGCGCAGGAAACCGGACTTGCGCCCGCGCGTCGTGAGCAGGTGCAGCTCCGGCGGGCAGGCCCCGTACTTGACGAAGCCGCTGACGAACGCGTTGGCGGTCCGCCGCAGCTTCGTCATCTCGAACCGCTTCGTCGGTTCGTTCACCATCTTCGGCAACTCCCTCACTCGGATGCTCCCATTGTGATGGTTGTCGGCCTTCGATGGCACCCGTGGCGTGCCTCCTCCTACCGGAACGCGGAGATACCCGTCACCGCCTGGCCGATGCTCAGCGCGTGGATCTCCTCGGTGCCCTCGTAGGTGGCCACCGTCTCCAGGTTCACCATGTGCCGCATCACCGGGTACTCCAGCGTGATCCCGTTGGCGCCGTGGATCCCGCGGGCCGTCCGCGCCACCCGCTGCGCCGCCGCCACGTTGGCGAACTTGCCGAAGCTCACGTGGTTGTGGTGGCAGTCCCCCTCGTCCTTCAGCCGACCGATCCGCAGCGCCGCCATGTTGGCGTGGTTGACGTCCACCACCATGTCGGCGAGCTTGCGCTGGGTGAGCTGGAAACCGCCGATGGGCTGTCCGAACTGCTCACGGGTCCGCGCGTAGTCCAGCGCGGCCTCGTAACAGGCGCGCGCCGCACCCGCCGCGCCCCACACGATGCCGTAGCGGGCCTCGTTCAGGCAGGAGAGCGGGGAACCCAGGCCTCCGGAGCCGGGCATCACGGCGTCGGCCGGCAGGCGCACGTCCTCCAGCACCAGCTCCGAGGTGATCGAGGCGCGCAGCGACAGCTTCCGGTGGATGACGTTCGCGGAGAAACCCGGGGTGTCGGTCGGCACCACGAAACCGCGGACGCCGTCCTCGGTGGCGGCCCACACCACGGCGACGTCGGCCACCGAGCCGTTGGTGATCCACATCTTGGTGCCGTTGAGGACCCAGTCCGACCCCTCCCTGCGGGCACGGGTGCGCATCGAGCCCGGGTCCGAGCCGGAGTCGGGCTCGGTCAGGCCGAAGCAGCCGATCGCCTCGCCCGCGGCCATCCTCGGCAGCCACTCGTTCCTGTGCTCCTCGGAACCGAACTTGTGGATCGCCGCCATGGCCAGGGAGCCCTGCACGGAGACGAAGCTGCGCAGCCCCGAGTCCACCGCCTCCAGCTCCCGGCAGGCCAGACCGTAGGCGACCGCGCTGGAGCCGCCGCAACCGTACCCCTCCAGGTGCATGCCGAGAACCCCCAGGTCGCCGAAGGCCTTGGCGAGGCCGCGCGGGTCGGGGATGGTCCCGGCCTCGAACCAGTCGGCGACGTTCGGCAGGAGCTCACGGGAGGAGAACGCGCGGACGGCGTCACGGACGTCGCGTTCGGTGTCGGACAGTTCGGCGTCCACCGCCAGGAAGTCGAGGGGGTCGGGGGCGGCGGCCCTGCGCTGGGAGTCGCTCATGGTGTGTGTCCCTTCGTGGTGCTTCGGTGACGTGTGTGAGGTCTGTGGGGTGCTGGTCCGCCGGACCTAGCGGGTCTCGGAGCTCCGGACGTCGGTCTGCTGTACGGCCCCGCTCCTGAGCAGGTCCTCGATCCGCTCCGCGGTCAGGCCCAGCTCGGCGAGCACCTGCGCGGAGTGCTGTCCCAGCAGCGGGGGAGCGGTCATCGGGGCGGGTGTGTGCTCCATCCGGAAACCCGCCCGTACCTGCTCCAGGAGCCCGGCGGTGGGGTGCTCGACCGTGCGCAGGACGTCGTCCCCGCTGGCGTCGGCGGTGCGCAGCGCGTCCAGCACGCCCCGCACCCGGCCGACCGGGACCCCGGCGCCGACCAGGACCTCCATCCAGTGCTCGGCGGGCCGGGTGCGCAGTGTCGCCGAGAGTTCCCCCACCAGCTCGTCCCGGTGCGCCACCCGGTCCGGGTTGGTGGCGTAACGGGGGTCACCGCCCAGGTCGGGGCGGTCGATGGCGGTACACAGGCGCTGGTACAGGGCGTCGTTCCCCGCGGCGACCACGATCTCCGCGTCCTGGGCGGGGAACGCCTGGTACGGCACGATGGTGGTGTGCGCGTTGCCCACACGGGCGGGTTCGGTGCCGGTGACCAGGGCCTGCTGGGTGAGGTTGACCAGGCTGGACAGGGTGGAGTTGATCAGCGAGACGCTGATGTTCTCGCCCCGCCCCGTCGCCCGGGCCCGCATGAGCGCGCCGAGGATGCCCACGGCGGCGTTCAGCCCGGTGAGGACGTCGGTGAGCGCCACCCCCACCTTGCTGGCCGGGCCGTCGGCGGGACCTGTGGTCGCCATCAGGCCGCTCTCCGCCTGCACGACGATGTCGAAGCCCGGGCGGGTGGCGGGCTGGTGTCCGGGGCCGAAACCGCTCACCGAGCAGTACACCACGGCCGGGTTGCGTCTGCTGATCTCCTCGTAGCCCAGGCCGAGCCGGTCGATCACCCCGGGGCGGAAGTTCTGGATGACCACGTCCGAGGTGGCGCACAGCTCCTGGACGGCGGCCAGCCCCTCGGGGTCCTTGAGGTCCACGGCCAGGCTGCGCTTGTTCCGGTTCACGGACAGGAAGTAGGCGGCCTCGCCGGGGGAGTGGTGTTCCCGGTGCTCC
Organism: Nocardiopsis terrae; assembly: GCF_014651695.1. GTDB lineage: Bacteria > Actinomycetota > Actinomycetes > Streptosporangiales > Streptosporangiaceae > Nocardiopsis > Nocardiopsis terrae. The sequence goes on along the minus strand of NZ_BMXJ01000005.1, from coordinate 510,326 downwards.
TCGGCCGGTTCGGCGTAGGGCGGCCCCCAGGACCGGGTGTCGTCGCCCCGGCCGGGCTGCTCCACCTTCACCACCTCGGCGCCCATGTCGGCGAGGAGCATGGTCGCGTACGGGCCCGCCAGGACCCGGGACAGGTCGGCCACCCGTACCCCGGCGAGGGGCAGGGGCGGGTCCGGTTCGGGGCCGGTTTCCGGGCTGGTCGCGCTCATGTGGAGGTCACTCCTTGCCGTCGTGGTCGTTGGCGGGGCCGCCGGGCAGCTGGTCGCCGTCCCGCAGCTGGTAATAGGTCTCCAGGCAGCGGCGCAGCGCGGTGGTGAGGGCGGCGCCGGAGTGGCCCGCGTACCGCGTCTGGACCCGCTGGACGATCTCCGCGATGTCCTCGGTCACCGAGGCGCCCTCGACCAGGGCCCGGAAGAAGTCCTTCGCCAGGTCGGTGAGCAGGGTGGTGTCCGCGGCGACGATACGGCCGTCCGCGGAGTCCACCGCGAGTACGACGCCGAGCCGCTGGTACTGGGAATGGCTCGCCACCGAGTCGGGGAGGCGGGCGTAGCCGGAGATGAGGACAACCCTGGGGTTGCGGAAGATCTGCTGAATACGGTCGTCGCCGTACAACGGAAGGCACCTCTCGTCTGCGGGCATGCGAAAACTCCAACGCACTGGAGTCTCGCGCCTGAAGGGCGGCCGGGGGAACCGGACACCCGCGACATGAGGGCAGTTCGGGATCAGTATGGCCCAGCCGTGGCGGCGGGTGTCAAGCGGGGTCGTGGTCCAGGACACAGGGACACGCGGATGCGTCCCGGGCGGACCCTGTGTTAGATTTCGGCACAGGTCACGAGTACCAGCGACAAGCCCCGGCTAGCTGGTCGGCAACCCTCCTTCCGCGGTGGGGTGCCCCGGGTGAGGACCAGGTCCCGACACGACCGTGTCAGACAAGCGCGGACCCCTGAGGTGAAGCCGTCATCCGGCGTACCCCTGTGGGTCCCACGACTCGCAGAAGAGGTGCCCCATGACCACTGTCGTCCCGTTCGACCCCACCCGCTCCAGCCGCTCCGCCGCCCGCACGGCCCACGCCGCCGACCGGGCCGCGGCCCGCGAGTGCTCGATCGTCACCGCCGAGGGCGGGGTCCCGCTGGTCACCGGGGAGTACGCGGAGTACGCCAACTTCGACTACGCGGCCAGCGCCCCCTGCCTGACCAGTGTGGCGGAGGCCCTCTCCGAGGCCCTGCCGTTCTACGCCAGCGTCCACCGCGGAGCCGGACACCACTCACAGGTCAGCACCGACGCCTACGAGCGAGCCCGCCGCAGCGTCGCCCGCTTCCTCGGCGTGCGCACCCAGGCGGACCAGGGCGGTTCCGCCGACGCCGTGGTGTTCGTCCGGGGCACCACCGACGCCGTCAACCTGCTGGCCCGGGCGGTGCCCGAAGGGTGCACCGTGGTGGTCTTCGAGTCCGAGCACCACGCGAGCCTGCTCCCCTGGGAGCACCCGGCCTCACGTGCGGCGAAGGTGGTCCGGCTGCCGCTGCCGGAGAGCCCGGAGGCCGCCGTCGGGGCCGCCCGCGCCGCTCTGGCGGAGGCACCCGAGGGTCCCAGGCTGCTCTGCGTCACCGCGGCCTCCAACGTCACCGGTGAGATCTGGCCGGTGGAGGAACTGGTCGAGGCCGCGCACGCCGAGGGCGCCCGGGTGCTGGTGGACGCCGCCCAGTACGTGCCGCACCTGCCGTTCAGCCTCACCGGGACCGGTGCGGACTACGTGGCCCTGTCCGGGCACAAGCTCTACGCGCCCTTCGGCTCGGGCGTGCTCGCGGGCCGGGCCGACTGGCTGCGCGAGGCCACCCCGTACCTGGCCGGCGGGGGAGCGACGCGGAAGGTCACCGAGCACGACGTCGTCTGGAACGACCTCCCGGCCCGCCACGAGGCGGGGAGCCCGAACGTGCTGGGGGCCGTGGCCCTGGCGGCGGCCTGCGAGACCTTCACCAACCGGACCCTGTCCCTGCAGCACATCCGCGAAGCCGCTCTGTTGGAGCGCCTGCGGGCCGGGCTGGCGGAGATCGACGGTGTGCACGAGCTGACCCTGTGGGGGGCCGAGCACGCGCGGGTCGGGATCGTCTCGTTCGTGGTCGACGGCCTGCCCGCCGACCTGCTCGCCTCGGCGCTTTCCGCGGAGTACGGGATCGGCGTCCGGGACGGCCTGTTCTGCGCCCACCCGCTCACCGGCCACCTGTTGCCCGAGGGGCACACGCAGGCGGTGCGCGCGAGCCTGGGTGTGGGAACCACCGAGGAGCACGTCGACCGTCTGGTGGGCGCCGTCGCCGACCTGGTCGCGAGGGGACCGCGCTGGGAGTACGCCGACTGCGACGGCCGTCTCGCCCCGGTTCCGGACCCGCGCAACGTCCTCTAGCCGAGCCGGTGCCCCACCAGGGCCAGGCCCCAGACCAGGGCGGGCAGGGCGAGGGTGAACAGTGTGACCGTTGACGTCCTCTTCGGGCGGAGGACGAGGTGGCACAGTGCCACCTGGACTCCGAAGCCGAACAGGGCCAGGAACAGCGTGAGCACCACGGTCGACGGACTGGGCTCCCACGACACCAGGGAGATACCGAACAGAGCGTAGAGGACCGTGCTCGGTACGGCCCCGATCACGGGCAGCGTCGGGTGGGTGACCAGGCGCCTGCCCCTGCCCAGGGTTCTCACCACGAGGAGCAGCAGCGCGAACGGCAGCGTGTGGGTCACCAGCACCAGACCGTAGAAGACCGCGACGGGGTGGGGGAGTCCTCCGGTTCCGTCCAGCGCGCTGTCCGCGATGGGGAAGACCAGGAGGAGCACCGCGACGTGCGCCGCCCCGGCTCCGCTGAGGCGAGCCACGGCTGAGGCCGGGCCGAACGCGGGCTCGGGCGCGGAAGGGGGTGGGGGCACCGGTACGACTCCTGAACAGTCGGGGGCTGCTGCTGCGGATCGGTTCTCTCCTCTCCCAGTATCGGTGTGCCCGTTTCGGGGGAGAGTCCGGGGCGCCGCGCGGTGTTCGGAGCGAGAGCCGGGACCTCGGGCTCACAAAAGCTTGCGACGCACGACCCTACATAAGGCGCAATAAGGCACATTTCACCCAGGTGTGTGCTGGGAATCACGTTCACAAGCTGTACTATCAGGCCCTGACGGCAAGGCGCGCCGTCGCCGGACCCGACCGGTCCGCCCCGACGGAGCGTCCTGCCTCCCGCGAGCGAACCGGCTGGGGGAGCGTGATCGTGACGGACGTCCGAGGACCCAAGGCAGGTCCCCTCACGGCCGTGTTCCGAGAACGGAAACCCCCGCACGTACCGGGGCGCAAACCCCGTGTCGTCAACCTCGACGGGAGCTCCTGCGCGCCGCCGGACCCGGACCGGGTCGAGCAGACCCGCCTCCACCAGGCCTTTCTCGGCCGGGTCATCGACTACCTGTGCGCCGACGCCGGCGTCCGCCAGTTCGTGGACTGGGGGTGCTCCGTGCCCGGGACCGCCGAGCGCGTGCACCGGGCCGACGCCGAAGCCGCGGTCGTGCACGTCGCACCGCACGGGACCGCCGGGATACTCGCCGCCGCGGACGACGCGGCCGTCCTGTCCGGTGAGGCTTCCGGTACCGGGGACGGGGCCCTGCTCCGCCGCCTCCACACCAGCGGGCTCGTCGACTTCGACGAGCCCGTCGCCGTACTGATGACCCGCCCCTTCACCGAGGAGGCCCCGCCCACCGGGCTCGCCGCCCTCCACTCGGTGATGCGCGGCGGAGGTTACCTCGCCCTCACCTCCACGGCGCCCCGAACCGTGGCCGAACGGGCCTTCGATCCCTTCCTTCCCGTCGAACCGGTGGTCGCCGATCTCACCTGGTGGCCCTACCCGGATGACGACGTGCCCGCGCCGGGATGTGGAACCCTGGGCGGACTGGGCCGCGCGCCCGAGCGAGGAAGGGGAGTGCGCCGATGGCACTGAACTGGAACGGCGAGATCCTGGCCCAGATGCGGTTCTACTGGGACTTCTCGCTGTGGCCCCGGCTGGAGGGGCTCACCGACGCCGAGTACTACTGGGAGCCGGTCCCGGACAGCTGGACCGTCCGCAGACTGCCGGACGGCCGCCACGCGCCCGACGGCGCCTACCCCGCACCCGAACCCCCTCCGGTCACCACCATCGCCTGGCGCCTCGGCCACATCGTGGTGGACCTGTTCGAGACCCGCATCAACTGGCACTTCGGCGACCGCACGGCCAACCGCGACACCATCGACTGGCCCGGCAGCGCCGCCGAGGCCAGGCAGCGCCTGCGCAACGCCTACCTCACCTGGTCCGACCACGTCCAGGAGCTGGACGACGACGCCCTGGCCGTCCCCGTGGGCGACGCCGAGGCATCCCAGTGGTCCGACTTCCCCCTGGTCGTGCTCATCCTGCACCTGAACCGCGAGTTCATCCACCACGGCGCCGAGATCGCCCTCCTCCGGGACCTCCACCGGGCCCGCTTCGGTGCGGAGCCAACGGACTAGAGCACGTGCAGCGGGTCCACCCGGACCTGGGCCAGGTGCTCGTCCCGGCGTGCGCTGCGCGCCGAGGCCGCCGTCTTCAACGCCCGGGTGAGCTCTCCGACCGACCCGCGCGGCACTCGCAACAGGGCGCGTTCGGTCTGGTCGGTGCTGCTGTCGGTGCGTTCCGGACCGACCGGCACCGGCCCCAGCAGCTCGGCCCGTTCCGGGAGCTCGATCTGGTCCAGCAGCTCGCGCACGTGTTCGGGGGCACCGGTGACCGAGGCCATCGACACCGCAGGGGGGAACCCGAGCTCCCTGCGCTCGGCCAGTTCGCGTTCGGCGAAACCACCCGGATCCCATCGCACCAGTGACTGCACCACTGGCAGTGAGACGTCCGCGGACACCACCACCGCGCCGCCCGGCCGGACCAGAGCGGACGCGTTCAGCCAGCGCCGCAGGGTCTCCTCAGAGGCACGCAGGTCGGCCCGGTTGAGCAGCGCCCACCCGTCCAGCAGCACCGCCGCCGCGTACCCGCCGCCGGTGACCGCCGGCTCGGCTCCGGGGGTGGCCACCACCAGCGACGGTTTGTCCGGGACCTCGGAGAGCACTTCCTCACGGCCGGAGGTACGAACGGTCAGGGAGGGGAAGGCCCGGCCCAGCTCCTCCGCGGTCCGGCGGGCGCCCACCACCACCGCGCGCATCCGGCTCGCCCCGCACCCGGGGCACGCCCACTGCCCCGCCACCCGGCCGCACCAGCCGCACGAGGGCATGGCGTGTGATCCGCGCACTGCCAACGGCCCGTTGCAGGCGTCGCAGCGCGCGGGTTCACGGCAGCCCGCGCAAGCCAGGGTGTTGAGGTAACCCCGGCGCGGAACCTGGAACAGCACCGGACCGCTCTTGGCCGCCTCGCGTGCCGAACGCAGGGCCACGCTCGGCATCCGCGCGGACCGGGCGGCCCCGTCCCGGGCGAGTTCGCGGTCGTCACCGGCGGGTTTGACCAGCGGGGCGCGGCTGCGCAGCGTCGCCCGGTCGGCTACCAGCGGGCGCGCCCACCCGGACTCCACCAGCAACTGGGCGTCGGTGGTACGGGTGTGTCCGCCGATCAGCGCCGCGGCGCCGGCCCGGTGTGCCCGCATCGCCAGAACCGTGCGCGCGTGCAGGTAGGGGGCGTGCGGGTCCACGTGCACGTCATCGCCGTCGTCCCACAGGACCACCAGCCCCAGGTCGCGGACGGGTGCGAAGACGGCGGCCCGGGTGCCCACCACGACCCGCACCTGGCCGCGCAGCACGGACAACCAACTCCGGTACCGTTTCGCGGGTCCCAGGTCGGCTGTGAGCGCCGCGTGGCGGCCCTCGCCCAGGTGCCGGGTGAGCGCCGCGTCCACCGCGGCCACGTCGCGGCCGTCGGGCAGCACCACCACGGTGCCGCGCCCCGCGCCCAGGGCGGCCTCGGCCGCCACCGCGATCGCGTCGGTCCAGTCGCCGCCGGGCAGGGCGTTCCACACCGCGCGGGCCGGGCGTCCCGCGTGCAACGCCCTGATGAAGGCGGGGCCCTCCGGGTAGGCGTCCCAGGGGCCGGGGTCCACCTCCAGTACGGCCGCCTCCACCGTCTCCTGGACGGGGGCGCCGTCCTCGGGCGGGAGCGCGGTCTCGGGGGTCTCGGGAGGATCCTCGTCGGCGGGCTCCACGCCCTCGACGTCCTCCTCCCGGGCCCGCTCCTCGAGCGCGGCCTCCTTCTCCACCCGCGCGTGCCGGGGAGGTACCGCCAACCGCAGGACGTCGCTCAGGGTGCCCGCGTACCGGTCGGCGACGGCCCTGGACAACGACAGGATCTCCGGGGTGAGCACGGGTTCGGGGGAGACCACCGTCTCCAGGTAGGCCAGCTGTCCGGCGAACTCCGAACTCTCCACCCGCTCGGCGAGGAACCCCGCGAGCAGGCGGCCGTTGAAACGCACCTTGACCCTGCACCCGGGCACGGCGGCCTCGTCCATGTCGGCCGGTACCCGGTAGTCGAAGTAGCGGTCCAGGTGCGGCAGCGGGGTGTCGACGATCACGCGCGCCACGGGGAGCCGGTCGGCGGGCCGACGCTTGGCCGGGCGACGGCTCCTCGCTGTGTCGGCCTTTCCCCTGGCCGGTTCCTTCCTCTCCTGTCCGGGCAGGTCGAAGAGGACCTCGTCGGGCTGGCCGGGCTGCGCTGTCATCACTCCTGGTTTACCAGAACCGTCCGACAACACCGCTCTTTCCGGGGGGAGCCCCGGCCGGGACTGGTAGAACAGTGACCCGTAGGCGCAGCGGAGGGGGATCCGAAACATGAAGCTTGTCTTTGCCGGAACACCTGAGGTGGCGGTGCCCTCACTCCGGGCGCTGATCGACTCCGAACACGAGGTCGCGGCCGTGGTCACCCGGCCCGACGCCCGCTCCGGGCGCGGCCGCAGGGTCTCCGCCAGCCCCGTCGGCGCACTCGCCGAGAGCGAGGGCATCGAGGTCCTCAAGCCCGCCAGGGCGGGGGACCCCGAGTTCCTGGAGCGCCTCGCCGAGATCGCCCCCGACTGCTGCCCGGTGGTCGCCTACGGTGCCCTGCTGCCCCAGTCCGCGCTGGACATCCCCGAGCACGGCTGGGTCAACCTGCACTTCTCGCTGCTGCCCGCCTGGCGGGGTGCGGCCCCGGTCCAGCACGCCGTCCTGCACGGGGACGACGTCACCGGCGCCTCCACCTTCCGCATCGTCAAGGAGCTCGACGCCGGGCCGGTCTACGGCACCCTCGCCGAGGCGGTCCGCCCCACCGACACCAGCGGTGAGCTCCTCGAACGCCTCTCCGTCTCCGGGGCCGGGCTCCTGGCCCGCACGATCGACGGCATCGCCTCCGGGGAGCTCAGCCCGGTCCCGCAGCCGAACGCCGACGTGTCCTACGCGGGCAAGCTCACCACCCTGGACGCCGAACTCGACTTCACCGCGCCCGCCCAGCGCGTGGACCGGGTCGCCCGGGCCTGCACGCCCGCGCCCGGCGCCTGGACCACCTTCCGCGGTATGCGTCTGAAGGTCGGCCCGGTCCGGCCGGTGACCGACGCCGACCGCCCCGACCTGGAGCCCGGTCAGCTGCACGCGGACAACAAACGCGTCCTCGTCGGGACCAGCACCCACCCCGTCGAGCTCGACCGGGTCCAGCCCCAGGGCAAGAAGGCCATGGCCGCCGCGGACTGGGCGCGCGGGGTGCGCCCCACCGAAGATGACCGACTGGGCCGTTGAGCTGCCGTACTCTCGGACCTGGCGGGCGTGATCGCGCGCCGGTACATGTCCCCGGTTTGTTGAGGCAGAGCACACGTTGAGCGAGCAGTCCCGGTCCCGGCAGCAGCGTCCGCGAAAGGGCGGCAGGCCCAGGCAGGGCGGTGGCCAGCGGTCCGGGCCGCCCCAACCCCGCGACCCCGCACGCCGGGTCGCCTACGACGTGTTGCGCGCGGTCGAGCAGCGCGACGCCTACGCGAACCTGCTGCTGCCCTCCCTGCTCAACGAGCGCGGTATCCACGGCCGGGACGCGGCGTTGGCCACCGAGCTCACCTACGGGACCCTGCGCCGCCAGGGCACCTACGACGCGATCCTGGAGACCTGCGTCGACCGCTCGCTCTCCTCGGTGGACGAGGAGGTGCTGCCCCTGCTGCGGCTCGGCTCCCACCAGCTGCTGTCCACGAACATTCCGCCTCACGCGGCGGTCAGTGAGACCGTGGACCTGGCCCGCCGTGTGGTGGGCCACCACCGCGGCCGGTTCGTGAACGCGATCCTGCGCAAGGTCAGCGCCCGGGACCTGGAGGCGTGGACCGAGGTCATCGCCCCCGACCGTGAGCGCGACCCCAGCGGTTACCTGTCCGTGGTGCGGAGCCACCCGCGCTGGGTGGTCAAGGAGTTGGCCCGCGCCCTGGGGGAGCGGTCGAAGGACGGTCTGGTCCGGACCGAGGAGCTGTTGATCGCGCACAACGAGCGCCCCAAGGTCACCCTCGTCGCCAAACCGGGCCGGGCCAAGGTCGCGGACCTGGAGGAGTCCGGTGCCGTCCCGGCCCGGTACTCGCCCTTCGCCGCCCACCTGCCCGAGGGCGACCCGGGTGCGATCCGTGAGGTCCGCCAGAACCGGGCCGCCGTCCAGGACGAGGCCAGCCAGCTCGTCGCCCTGGCGCTGTCCCGGGTGGACGCGCACGGCTCCGACGGCCTCTGGCTGGACATGTGCGCGGGCCCCGGCGGCAAGGCCGGCCTGCTGGCCTCACTCGCCGGTCAGGGTACGGCCCGCCTGGTCGCCTCCGAACTCCAGCCCGCCCGTGCGGGCCTGGTGGCGAACGCCGTACGCCGCGCCCCCCGCGACGCCGGCCGCGTCATCGCCGCCGACGGCACCAGGCCCGCCTGGAAGCCGGGTTCGTTCGACCGGGTCCTGGCCGACGTGCCGTGCACCGGTCTGGGAGCTCTGCGCCGGCGCCCCGAGTCCCGTTGGCGGCGCGGTCCCGAGGACGTCGCCCGGCTCGCCCCGCTCCAGCACGAACTGCTCACCCGCGCCGTCGAGGCGGCACGCCCCGGCGGTGTGGTCGCCTACGTGACGTGCTCGCCGCACCTGGACGAGACCGACGTGATCGTCCGGAGGGTCCTGGGTGAACGCGGGGACCTCGAACTCCTGCGCGCTCCCGACTACCTCGACGAGGTCCCCGACCTCGCCGCGGGGCCGGAGGGCAGGTACGTCCAGTTCTGGCCGCACGTGCACGGTACCGACGCGATGTTCCTCGCCCTGTTCCGGAAGAAGTCGGACTAGGTACGTTCCCGCCGGGCACGCCCTGGCTGCACGCACGCCCTCGGGCCGGGAGCTCCCCCAGGGCCGCGGTCAGTTCCGGGTCGACGCGCTGTGCCGTGCGTTCGTGCGCGGGGCCCGGTGGAAGAGCACCCAGAAGGGAAGATTCGGGCAAAAGGGAATCTACTTCGTAAAGGTGGTGGTTATTCGGCGCCGAGCGCGACCACCACGCAGATCATGCAGGAGTTCCCCGCCTCCCTCAGCAGGTAACGGTAGGACTCGGCCCGGAGCTCGGCTCCCGTCCCGTCGAGGTAGGACCAGCGCACGTCCGCCCACACCAGCCTCGACGTGAGCTCCTCCATCCGGCGGATCTCGGGCACCGCGCCGACCACCCCGTGCTCCCGGTACCGCTCGGCCGCCCCCGTGAAAGCCCCCTTGACGTCCGCGGGGGAGGCCACCGGGATGCTCTGTGTGTCCCCCGCGACATAGGCGGGGTAGCTGTGCCGGGCGGCGATCCCGTCGAGGTCCCCGCCCACGAGTTCCCGGCCGTAGGCCTCCAGAAAGTCCTGCAGCCCCTCCTGGTCGAGCATGACGCCTCCCCGTGTCACCTTCCCCCCCCCACCTGCCCAAGGCCCACCCTGGCTACACTGCTGACGTGGCAATTCAGATCTCTCCCAGCATCCTCAGCGCCGACTTCGCGCACCTCGCCGACGAGGCGGCGGCCGTCCCCACCGCGGACTGGCTGCACGTCGACGTCATGGACGGACACTTCGTCCCCAACCTCACCCTGGGCCTGCCCGTGGTGGAGTCCCTCGCCAGGGCGGCCGCCACCCCGCTGGACTGCCACCTGATGATCGAGGACCCCGACCGCTGGGCGCCGGCCTACGCCGAGGCGGGCGCGGGCAGCGTCACCATCCACGCCAAGGCGGCCAGCGCCCCCGTGCGCACCCTGCGCGAGATCCGCAGGCAGGGCGCCCGCGCGGGGCTGGCGCTCAACCCCGCCGAACCGGTCGACCCCTACGCGGACCTGCTCGGCGAGATGGACATGCTGCTGCTGATGACCGTCGAGCCCGGTTTCGGCGGCCAGAAGTTCCTGGACCTGGTGCTGCCCAAGATCCGCAGGGCCCGGGAACTCATGGACGAGCGCGGCGCCGCGGTCTGGCTCCAGGTCGACGGCGGGGTGAGTGACGAGACCATCGAGCGCGCGGCCGAGGCCGGGGCGGACGTCTTCGTCGCCGGTTCCGCCGTCTACGGCGCCCAGGACCCGGCCGGGGCGGTCGACTCCCTGCGCGCCCAGGCCGAGCGGGTCAGCAAGCTCGCCTGATCCGGGCCGCCACGGCCCCGGCGGATAACGATCGCGGTGCGGCATCCCTGTGGGCCTGGTCACAAAGACCCCGTGCGCCCTATGCTGCCCGCTGTAGTCGTTGATTTCCGCTTGGTCGCGGCTCCGTCTTCCCCTGCGCGCGCCGCACGTGCCCGTGTCCGGGGGAGCGGCGCGGCGTGAGCGCGTTGCCAGGCGCGGACCCGTGGAGTACGCGTGAACGCTTGGACCACCGAGCACCTGGCCATGGATGCCCTCCGGGAGACGGAGAGCACCGCCGTCCGCTGGTTTCAGGGGTGGGGCGACTGGCTCGCCCACCCGATGGGAGTCCTCACCCTCCTGGGGTCCCAGGGCCTGATCGTCGTCCTGTTGGCCGCCGTCTTCTGGAGCGTCCACGCGGGCCTGGGGGCACGCCTGTTCGTCGCGGTCGTCGCCTCGGGTGTGGTCAACAACCTGCTCAAGGCGGTGTCCTACACTCCCCGCCCCTACTGGTTCGACGCGCTGGTCACCGGCCACAGCCACCACGGCAGCTTCGGGATGCCCTCCGGGCACACCCAGGCCGCGACGGTGACCTACGGCTACCTCGCGGCGAAGTCCGGGCGCAGAGCCCTGCTGGGGGCGGCCGTCGCGGTGATCGCGCTCGTCGCCCTCTCCCGGATCTACCTGGGTGTGCATTTCCCCAGCGACGTCCTGGCCGGTCTGCTGGTCGGCGGTGCCCTCCTGTGGGCCGTCCTGCGCTGGGAGGACCGCGTGCTGGCCTGGTGGCGCTCGCTGGACACGGTGCGCTGGGTGTCCTACCTGCTGGCCCTCACCCTGGTGCCGTGTGCGGCGGCCACCGCCTGGCAGTTCGGCGTGCGCGGCGACTGGACGGTCCCGGCCGCCGAGTGGATCGGAGCCACCCCCACCGACCCCGCCGGGCACACCCTGGCCGGGCTCTACACGGCCGGCGGCGCTCTCCTGGGCGGGGTCCTCGGGCTCACCCTGCTCCACCGCCGCGGCTGGTACAGCGCTGCGGGCGCGGTCACCGCGAGGGCCGCCCGCTTCGTCCTCGGCATCTCGGTGGTGGTGCTCATCCTGGTCCTGGAACAGGTCCTCTTCCGGGGCCTGTCCGGGTTCCCCGCCGCGCTCGTGGCCTTCGCGGTCTACGGGGTGACGGCGTTCTGGGCCTGCTACGGGGCTCCGGAGATGTTCGTGCGCTCAGGCCTGGCCGGGCGTCCGAGGGACACACCGGAGGAGGTCCCCGCGGAAGGGCCCGAGGACCTCGATCGGACATGAATCAGGTCACACCGACTATGCGGTCGGCCGACCGAGGGGATAGGATCGTGCTCGTTTAGACAACAGTCAAACGCGTGCTCCGGGGTCGGTGAAAGTCCGAACCGGCGGTGACAGTCCGCGACCCGGCCGAGTCCATCGGTCGGTTGAACCGGTGAAATTCCGGTACCGACGGTTAAAGTCCGGATGGGAGGCAGTGCGCGTTGAGGCGGATCTGAGCCTTGTCGACCCTTGGTGTCGGCGCTCAGCGTCGGCCTTGTCGTGGACCCGTTCTCCACACCCCTTTCCCCGGAGCCGCACCAGGCGAAGGGACGTGGGGCGTGTTCACTGGAATCGTGGAAGAACTCGGCGAGGTCATTTCCGTCGAACCGGCCGGTGCCAACGGCGAGGCGGTTCTGCTCACCCTCCGCGGCCCCCTGGTCAGCTCCGACGCCAAGCACGGCGACTCCATCTCGGTCAACGGCGTGTGCCTGACCGTCGTCGGCCGGGGCGAGGGCACCTTCACCGCCGACGTGATGAAGGAGTCCCTGAACCGCTCCTCCCTCGGCGCCCTCGCCCCCGGCTCCCCGGTGAACCTCGAACGCGCGGCCCGCACGGACAGCCGCCTGGGCGGCCACATCGTCCAGGGCCACGTCGACGGCACCGCCACCCTCCTCTCCCGGAATCCCGGTGACAACTGGGACGTTCTACGTTTCGGCATGCCCCCGGAGCTCTCCCCCTACGTGGTGGAGAAGGGTTCCGTCACCGTGGACGGCACCAGCCTCACCGTCTCCGCAGTGAGCGCCCCCGGCGCCGAGGAGGAGTACTTCGAGGTCAGCCTCATCCCGGCCACTCTGGAGGCCACGACCCTGGGCGGACTGGAGGTCGGCGCCACCGTCAACATCGAGGTGGACGTGATCGCCAAGTACGTGGAGCGCATCACCGCGGTCGCCCGGGCCCGCAGCAGCGACAGCGCCCCGGCCCGCACCCGCGCCTAGCGCGCGGCGCTCCGCCGACGCCACCACCCACCGAACCACCCACCACGCACCTTCAGGAGCGGGAATGACCGTCACCGACACCACCCCGGCCGCCGACCCCGAGCAGAACGAGCAGACCGTCGCCCTCGACCGCATCGAGGACGCCATCGCCGAGTTCGCCGCCGGCAAGGCCATCGTGGTCGTGGACGACGAGGACCGCGAGAACGAGGGCGACATCATCTTCGCCGCCGAGCTCGCCACCCCCGAACTGCTGGCGTTCATGATCCGCTACACCTCCGGCGTGGTGTGCGTCCCCATGGAGGGCCGGGACCTGGACCGCCTCGACCTGCCGCTGATGACCGCGCGCAACGAGGAGAGCCTGCGCACCGCCTACACCGTCACCGTCGACGCCCGTGAGGGCGTCAGCACCGGCATCTCGGCCGCCGACCGGGCGCGCACCATCCGCCTGCTCTCCTCCGCCGAGAGCCGCCCCGTCGACTTCGTGCGCCCCGGCCACATCCTGCCGCTGCGCGCCCGCCCGGGCGGTGTCCTGGCCCGCCGCGGCCACACCGAGGCCTCGGTCGACTTCGCCCGCCTGGCCGGTCTGCGCCCCGCCGGCGTGCTGGCCGAGGTGGTCAACGACGACGGCACCATGGCCCGCCTGCCCCGGCTGCGCGAGTTCGCCGACGAGCACGGCCTGAAGCTGGTCTCCGTCGAACAACTGGCCGCGTACCGCGCCGCTCTCGGCCAGACCCTCTCCGAGGAGGAGGCCAACCCCGCGCTGGTCACCCGGATGGTCGAGACCCGTATGCCCAACCAGCACGGGGAATGGCGCGCGATCGGTTTCAAGGGCACCGCGGACGGCGCCGAGCACGTCGCCCTGGTCCACGGCGACCTGACCGACGGCACCGACGTCCTGGCCCGTCTGCACTCGGAGTGCCTGACCGGGGACGCGTTCGGTTCGCACCGCTGTGACTGCGGCGCCCAGTTGGAGGCCGCCATGGCCGACATCGCCGCGGAGGGGCGCGGGGTCGTCGTGTACCTGGGCGGTCACGAGGGCCGGGGGATCGGCCTGTTGCACAAGCTGCGTGCCTACAGCCTGCAGGACCAGGGCGCGGACACCGTCGACGCGAACCTGCGCCTGGGCCTGCCCGCCGACGCGCGTGAGTTCGGTGCGGGCGCGCGGATCCTCACCGACCTGGGGGTGTCCTCGGTGCGGCTGCTGTCCAACAACCCGGCCAAGGCCGAGGGGCTGGAGCGCCACGGGGTCCGGGTCACCGAGCGGGTGGCGATGCCGACCTTCGTCACCGACGACAACCTCTCCTACCTGCTGACCAAGCGCGACCGGATGGGCCACGACCTGGCCGGTGTCGCCAAGTAGCCGGGCTCCCCGCGACCCGCACCCCCACTCCAACCCGTTTCCCGAGAACCTCAGAAAGGCCGGTCATGAGCGGCACAGGACGCCCGGACGAACACCAGGTCGACGCCTCGGGGCTGTCGGTGGGCATCGTCGTCACCCGGTGGAACGAACCCATCGTGGAGCCGATGCTCGCCAACGCGCTCGACGTGGTGAAGGCCTCGGGGGCCGGTGAGCCCGTCGTGGTGAAGGTCGCCGGGGCCGTGGAGATCCCGGTGGTCGCCCAGGAGCTGGCGCGCAAGCACGACGCGGTGATCGCCCTGGGGGCGGTCATCCGCGGCGGTACACCGCACTTCGACTACGTGTGCCAGTCGGTCACGCACGGGCTGACCGAGGTCGCCCTGCGTGAATCCACCCCCGTGGGTAACGGTGTACTCACGTGTGACACCCTGGAACAGGCGCGTGACCGCGCCGGCCTGCCGGGAAGCGTCGAGGACAAGGGCGCCGAGGCTGCGCTGGCCGCCCTGGACACGGCGGTGGCCCTGCGCGGGCTGCGCCGCTGACCCCACCCTCCTGTCGCACGCCCGCTGGAGCAGGACGAGGAGCCGGGAGCGCGCCCGAGCGTGCGAACACGGACGGAGCAGTTGGTGCGGACGAGGGAACAACCTGTGGACGAGGCGTCGGGGAAGCCGGTGCTGCCGAGGACCTGGCGGCCCCGTGCGGTACGGCTGGTCGCCTACGGCCTGGGGGCGCTGATCGTGGCGACCATGGTCGCGCTCGCCGTGAGCCTGCCCGCCGACTGGCGGTTGATGGACCGGGTGCTGGTGGTCGGCCTGGGCCTGGTGGTGGCCGCGGGGCTGCACATGCTCGCCCGTCCCCGGCTGATCGCCACCGGGCGGAAGGTGATCGTGACCAACGGGATCCGCACCCACCACCTTGCGTGGCCGGAGGTCCTGGACATCCGGATGCCGGTCGGGGAACCGTGGCCCTCGCTGGACCTGTCGGACGGTACGTCGCTGCCGGTGATGGGGATCCAGAGCGCCGACGGTGAGCTGGCCCGCCGCAACCTGGCGGAGTTCCGCTCGATGCTGGACCGCGGCGAGGGCGAGGAGCCCGAACACCCGTGAACGGAAACCGGACACCGGTGGGACGGAACCCGCCGCCCCGGATCCGGGGCGGCGCCCGGCACCGCCCCCGTTCGTAGACGAAACCGAATCGAGCCCTCGTTTCCTGGAGGAACGGGGGCTCTTCTGTGTCGTCCGGGGCACATAGGTTGTACCGGGGATCACAGAGCCGGGGCGGCCCGGCCGTAGGGAACTCAGGAAGAGGTGCCGAGTGCGTGATATCCGAGCGACCGTGTCCGAGCTGTACGCCTCGGGGGAGACGTTCGCGGTGGCCACGGTCGTCGACACCTACAGGAGTGCCCCCCGTGACGCGGGCGCGGCCATGCTGGTGACCGCCTCCGGTGAGGTCACCGGCAGCGTATCGGGCGGTTGTGTGGAGGGCGCGGTCTACGAGGAGGCACTGGAGGCCATCCGCACCGGCGCCCCGGTGCGCCGCACCTACGGCGTCAGCGACGAGGACGCCTTCAGCGTCGGACTGACCTGCGGCGGAACCCTGCACATGTTCGTCGAGCCGATCAACCGGGACACCTACGCCCAGCTGGGCGCGGTGATCGGGGCCATCGACGAACACCAGCCCGTGGCGGTGGCCACGATCGTCGCCGACCCCTCGGACTCGGGCCGGGTGGGCCGTCGCCGTGTGGTGTGGCCCGGCAACGCCGAGGGAGACCTGGGGCCGGGCGGCGAGCGCCTGGCCGCGGCCCTGGACGACGACGTGCGCGGCATGCTCGCCCAGGGCAGTACCGGGCTGCTGCACTACGGGGTGGACGGGCAGCGGCGCGGTGACGAGCTGGAGGTGTTCGTCCAGTCGTTCGCCCCGGCTCCCCGCATGCTGGTGTTCGGCGCCATCGACTTCGCGGCCGCTGTGGCGGACCTCGGCTCCTACCTGGGCTACCGGGTGACGGTGTGCGACGCCCGGCCGGTGTTCGCCACCGCGAAGCGGTTCCCCACCGCCGAGGAGGTGGTGGTCAAGTGGCCGCACGTCTTCCTGGACGAGATCGCCGAGGAGATCGACGAGCGCACCGCGGTCTGCGTGCTCACCCACGACCCCAAGTTCGACGTCCCCGTCCTCAAGCGGGCGCTGGCCACCAGTGCCGGGTACATCGGTGCGATGGGTTCCCGGCGTACCCACCAGGACCGCCTGGAACGGCTCCGGGAGGCGGGTGTGGACGAGGCGGCCCTGGAGCGGCTGCACTCGCCGATCGGCCTCGACCTGGGGGCCCGCACCCCGGAGGAGACGGCCGTGTCCATCGCCGCCGAGCTGGTGCAGAGCCGGTGGGGCGGCAGCGGCCGGGCCCTGCGCGAGACCCGGGGCAGGATCCACCGTCACACGCCCGACAGCCCCCTTGTTCCGGCCGGATTCGGTCAGCGTCAAAGGTGAACCGAAACCGGGTCTTCAAGAAAGTGCCAGTTCAGAGCCTTGGTCGTGGTGGCATGCCCCGATTCTTGTGTGCGGGCTGAACCAGGCGGGCCATCCGGGAGACCGGTCCGTGGCATCATCGCGTCATGGGTACTGGGGAGCCGGAGAACAGGGGAGCTGATCGTACGGGCCTGGTTGCGGGTCTGCTGTTGGCGGCCGGTTCGGGGAGCAGACTCGGCCGTCCCAAGGCCCTGGTGGAACTCGGCGGTGAACGCCTCGTGGACCGGGGCGCGCGCATCCTGGGCCAGGGCGGTTGCGCCCCGGTCATGGTCGTGCTGGGTGCCGCGGACACCACCGTGGCCGGCGCCCTCACGGTGAACAACCCCGACTGGTCCACCGGAATGGGCTCCTCGGTCCGTGCCGGGATCGATGCCGTGCCCGACACCGTCGACGCCCTCCTCGTCGCCCTCGCGGACCAGCCGCTGGTCACCGCCGAAGCCGTCCGCCGCCTGGTGGAAGCCTACGAACAGGGTGCCCGCGTCGCCGTGGCCACCTACAACGGCAACGCCCGCAACCCGGTGATGCTGGGACGTGAGCACTGGTCCACGGTTTACTCGATGGCCGAACAGGACGTGGGCGCCCGCCCCTTCCTGCGCGCCTACTCCCACCTGGTCACCACGGTGGCCTGCGACGACGTCGCCAGTCCCGAGGACATCGACACCGTGGAGGACCTCGCCAGGTTGAGCGAGATGCTCAAGGGCGTCTGAAACCGCTCCCGGAGGCGTCGAGTGCCTCGCCCAACACCCGGACGGCCTTGGGGCCGACCCCGTGCATCGCCTTCAGTTCGGCCTCGGTCAGCGCCGCCACCCGGTCGAGGCTGGTGATCCCCGCGTTGACGAGCGCCCGGGTGGCGGGGCCGCCGATGCCCCGGGGCAGGTCCCCGACCTCGCCGGGGACCGCCCTCTGAGCGGCGAGCGCCCTCTCGGCCAGCGACGCGGGGGCGTGCGCCATCCAGGCACGCCGCACCCAGTGGTTGAGCCGTTGGCCGTCGATGTCGGCCAGCGGCACCCGAACCTCCGCTCCCGAGGCCTGCGCCCCCGGCTGGGCGGAGAGGACCTCGGTGGCCTCCGCCTCGGGGAGGCGCAGCAGCACGCCGCCGTCCTCGTCCTTCGTCGCAAAGGCGGTCCCGTTGACGGTGAAGGCGATCACCCCGGGACGGACGGACCGCTCGGCGGTCCCAGGGTGGGACAGGGCCGTCCGCCGAAGCTGGGAAAGGGTCGTCATGGTCCCACTGTGGCATCCACCGGTGACGAACCGAAGGATCCCGGTGCCCTGCCGGGCACGGGAGCGGCGCCCTCCCCGACCTCTCAGAGCTGTTCGGCGAGGATCCCGAAGGCTCGTTCGACGCTCTCTCCAGGGCCCAGGACGAGCAGGTCCCGGCCGCTGTTCAGGGCGTCGGGCGGACAGGTCATGGGTTCGGCGGCCAGGTGGGCGCGGTGGAGCCCGCCGCCCAGGGTGTCCGAGGTGAACAGCTGGAGCCACCCGAAACCCGGGCCGCACCACAGGGACACCCGGTGCCCGGGCCCGCCGAGCCGCACCCAGGCGCACCCGTCGGCGTCCCGTTCGAGGTCGGTGAAGGCGGTGTCCAGCACCGTGCTCCCCAGTTCCCGGGCGGGCGGGCGCAGGTCGAACCCGCTCCCGGCGACCGGTACCGGGTCGCCCGCGGGCAGCAGCCGGGAGTCGGTCGGCTGGTAACTGCCGACGGTGGCCTCCACGGTGACCTCGCCCCGCTCGGCGAGCTCGTGCAGCGGGGTGCCCAGGGTGAGGTAGGGGTGGAAGCCCAGGCCGAACGGGGCCTCGGCGGCGCCGGTGTTGCGCGCCGCGGTGGTGACGGACAGCCCGTCGACGCCCAGCCGGTAGGTGACGGTCAGTTCCAGCGGGAACGGGTAGCCGGAGGTCCCGGCGAAGTCCAGCCGCAGGGTCACCGCCTCCTCGGACTCCTCCAGCGGAACCCACTCCAGGTCGTTAACCAGGCCGTGGATGGCCGAGCCCGTGGCGTCGTCGTTGACGTCCAGCCGGTACCCGGTGCCCTGGAAGGTGTAGCGGCCCGAGCCGACCCGGTTGGGCCAGGGGGCCAGCAGCTGGCCCTGGAAGGCCAGGGGCCCCTCCCCGCGGGTGTAGGGCCAGACCAGGTCGCGTTCACGCCAGGTGAGCTCCTGTAGTCCGGCCCCGATCCGGTCGATGCGCGCCCGGTACTCTCCGGCGCGCAGTGCGAACACTTCGCCCACCTGTTACTCCTCCGCTCGTCGCTGGACCGGGTGATCTTAGCGCGCCCGCGCCCCGCAGGGGCCGATCAGCCGAGCAGACCGTCCAACGGGATGAGCACACCGGAGCCCAGGGCCAGCAGCCCCGTCGAGAACACCACCACGAGCATCAGCAGTGAACCCGCGACCGCCAGACGGAAGGCGCCCAGCCGGCGCCGCGCCTTGACCGTGGACCTGGCAGCGGTGCGGCCCAGCACCAGGAGCAGGACCGCCAGCAGCACCGGGAACCACCAGAGCGCACCGATCCCGCCGGGCAGCAGCCCGGTCAGCGTGGCGGCCCCGTCGGCCACCGGGCTGTCGCTGAACTCCAGGAGCCCCGTGTAGGCGTCGGTGACGAACCCGCTCTCGGGGAAGAAACCGGCCTCGGGCCGCAGCGCCCGGCCCAGACCGTCGACCAGCCCCAGCAGGGCGGCCGGGTAGGCGAAGCGGCGGCACCTGCCCGCCCTCATCGCGCGCTGGATCTGGCCCATGGTCTTCTCCACCCGGCGGGCGGCCCGGTCCTGTCGGCGCCGTTCTCCGGCGGTGACGGGCTCCTGCGGCCGAGTGGGGTCCTCGGACCGCGCCGGGTCGTCGGGCCGGGTGGCCGCGGCCTCCGCGCGCCGCTGTCTGGCGGTGGTCACCTTCTCCCGGGCGCTTCCCCAGCGTTCACGGGCCGAGCCGGCGAGGGAGGCCCACCGGTCCTGTCGGCGCGCCCTGCCGTCGGCGCGCTCGCGTTCGGCGATCGTGCCGCCGATCCGGGCGGCTTCGGGCAGCAGGAGGAGCGCGGTGAGCATCGCGCCCCGGCTGGCCAGTTGGTCGCCGCCGTCACGTAGGGCGGCCCTGCGCTGCTCCAGCCACCAGGGCGCGTTCGGGGCGGCGCTGCGCTGGCTGGGGTGCCAGGACTGGCGGCGCAGCAGTGACCGGTGCCGGGAGGCGGTCTCGGGGACCAGTACCAGCTCCACGGCCCGCGCCCAGGTGGAGTCGAGTTCGTGGGCGGCGGGGCGCCGGGGTGCGTCCGGGCCCGAACCCGCGACGCGCTCCAGGGTCTCGTGCACCCGTGCCATCAGGAGCGGGACCTCGTGCTGGACCCGTTCCAGCAGTGCGCACCGCCCCGAACCCCCGGAGCGGCAGCCGGGGTGCGGACACCAGTGCTGGGAGCCCAGGCCCACCACACCGGACTCCACCGCCTCGCGCACCACCGCGTGGCGGCTGGCCTCGCCGGTGGCCAGGGCCAGTAGGCCGTCCGCGCTGATCTCGTGGCCGCGGAAGCGCGGTGGCATCCCCGGTACGTAGCGGGCGGCCAGGGCGCTGATCGCGACGTGCGCGAGGTCGGGCCGGGCGTCCAGACCGGTGAGGTAGGCCCGGTCGAAGGTGTAGTCGTTGACCTCGCGGTCCAGCCAGGTCCGCAGCTCGGGCCAGTGGCTGCGCAGCCACATCGCGCCGGTGTCGGAACGGTCGATCAGGTCGAAGGCGAGACTGGGCGGGTCCTCGTGGAGGGCACCGGCGAAGTTGATCGGACGCATCCGGTGCGCGGTGCGGATCTGCGGGCGCTCGCCGGCCAGCCAGGCGGCGACCTCCTCGTGGCCCCATCGGGCGGAGGGCGCGAGGGCGAGCAGTCCGCGGGCGAGCAGGCGCCAGCGCTCGTCGGTGATCGCCGAGATGTCCACCTCGGTGTTGCGGGCGGTCAGCCAGTTCCCGCCGCGTTCGGGGCGGCGGCCGGTGACGAGTTCGTGCACCATCACGCCCAGGGACCACCAGGCGGCGGGAGCCTCGCGGCGGCCCTCGATCACCTCGGGGGCGGCGTAGTCCTCGGTGACGGCCTGGCCGCCGTAGACACGGCTCATGGTGGCGCGCACGGCCCCGCCGAAGTCGGTGAGGGCGACCACCGGCGGGTCCAGGGAGCGGACCAGGAGGTTCTCGGGTTTGACGTCGGTGTGGTTGTGCTGGAGTTCGCCCTGCCAGTGGTGCAGGCAGTCGGCGACGGCGCGGACCACGGCCTCGGCCCGTGCGTCGTCCACGGGCGCCTGGTTGATGACCTCGCGCAGGGTGCCCAGGGAGAAGTACTCCTGGGCCTCCCAGGCCAGGTCCTCGCCCCAGGAACTGGCCGCGGTCCCGTACCCGTGGATCGCCGGCGTGTACGGGGAGGCGGTGCCCCGCGCGCGCAGGCGGTCCAGGAGTTCGCGGTTGATGTCGTGGCCGGGCCGGTACACCTTCAGCGCGAGTCTGCGCCCGGGGGAGTCGGTGGGTTCTGCGAGGTAGACGACGGCCTCGCCGCCCGCACCGACGTGGTCCAGGACCTGGTACCGGCGGCGGAGTTCGGCGGGGACCGCGTAGTCGAGGTCGCCCGCGGGTCCCACGACCACGCGTGAGACCAGGCGGGCCATCCAGTCCAGGAGGGGACCGAACAGGACCCGCCACCACGGGGGGCGGGTCCCGGGCGCGCCGTGGTCGGCGGTGGGCCGTGGCGAGGGGCGGCCTCCACCCAACGGTGTGGTGGGCGGGGCGGGCACCCTGGCCCGGGTGCCGTCGGCGGTGTCTCCCGGGAGGACGGTGGTGCGGTCGGCCCCGGGGCCGGTACTCGGGGGGACGACGCGGGTGGGTGCTCCGTCGGGCTGCGCGCCGGGCTGCGGTTCCGGTGGGGAGGCCCCCGGCCGGAGCACACGGGTGACCCAGCGCGTGGCCCCCGCCGCCGGGTTGGCCCGGGTGGCGGGTCGGGCGGGGTCGATCCGTTGGGTCGGTGCGTTCTCGTCACCGGGGTCGGGCGTGACCATCGGGGCCGGGGCCATCCTTCGGATAGGCGGTCGTTTGCGGACGTCCGGGAGCCTGGGGGAAGGGGCGGACCCTTACAGATTAGGTCGTGCGCGTGCCGGATCGGAGTGGTGGAGCCACTCCCGTCCCGGGGCGTCGGCCTATTCCCCTGGTAACCCCTTCAACCGCGTTGGACTCCTCCGGTGCCGCTCTGGTTCCGGTTTCCGTCACCCGGCGTCACCGGCTTCCGTCCGGTGACGTCGGCGGGGCCGCTGCCCTCCCGGGGCGTCTCAGTGCTGTCCGCGCGGGGTGGTTCCGAGTTCGGCGCAGGCCTCCTGGTACATGCGGACGACCTCGGCGCGGATCTGGGCGCGTTCGGTGAGCGGTTCGGCCCAGGGGATGCGCACATGGTGTTCGGTTCCCCCGACGGTGACCGCGTAGTCGCCGCCCTCGCCGTCCAGGCCGGTCATCCGGGCGGCGCTGGCGTCGGGTCGGCCGCCCAGCGCGCGGCAGATGAGCAGGGTGTCCTCGGGGTGGTCGCGGTTCATGTGGGCGGTGACGGCGGTGACGATCTCGGGAGAGAAGGGATTGGACGGCACGGTGGTGCTCTCCTGCGGTTCTCGGCGCACGGGGCTGTCACATGCGCGTGCGGGCGCACGGTTCGGAAACGTGAAACGGGGGAGGGCCGTGTGGACCCTCCCCCGATGACGATATCCGAGGCCTCACATATTTTATGACGGGGTGTCGTCAAAAATCGGGGCGGTGGTCGTTCCCCCCGGGCGGCCACGCTCGGACACCGTCTCCCGCCGAGGTCCTCCCCAGGTCCTCGGAGGTGTCCCGGCCGGGCGGTGGTGGCGCCGCGCCGGGACGATGCGCTGCCTAGTCCTGTCGGGTGAACTCGGCGTCGATCTCGATGTTGATCCTGTCGCCGACGACCACGCCGCCGCCGTCCATCGGCATCTCGATGTCGACGCCGAACTCCTTGCGGCTGATGGTGGTGGCGGCGGAGAACCCGGCGCGGTCCAGGCCGTAGGGGTCCACGGTGGAGCCGTTGAACTCCAGGGCCAGCTCGACCGGGCGGGTGTTCTTCTTGATGGTCAGGTCCCCCTTGAGGACGAAGTCCTCGCCCTTGGCCTCCAGGCCGGTGGAGCGGAAGGTGAACTCCGGGTGGCTGTCGGTCTCGAAGAAGTCGGCGGACCGGATGTGGTTGTCCCGGTCGCCGTTGTCGGTGTTGATCGAGCCGGCGTCGATGGTGGCTTCGACGGAGGCCTTGGTGGGGTCCTCGGGCACGATCAGCGTGGCGTCGAACTTCTCGAAGCGACCACGGACCTTGCTCACCATCATGTGGCGGACGGAGAAGCCGACCACGCTGTGGGCGGCGTCGATCTTCCAGGTGCCGGGCTTGAGTTCCTGAACGGCCATGGTGTCTCTCCCTGTGTGTGGACGGCCCGGATCGCGGGCCAACTCTCTAACTGAGAACAAAGTGCCTTAGAAGTATCTTCCTGGGAAGGAGTTTAGGTCTTCGGGTTCCAGGACGCAAGACCCCCTCGTTAGAATCAGGCCATGGAGAAGGCCTGGCTCGAGCCCGACGAACAGGACGTCTGGCGTGGGTTCCTGCGCATGAACGCCTGGATCTACGACGAACTCGAACGCGACCTGCGCACCCGTGACGGTTTCTCGCTCATCGAGTACGGGATCCTCGCCCACCTCTCCGAGGCACCGCGGCAGCGCATGCGCATGCGGGTCCTCGCCGAGACCGTCATCGTTTCCAGAAGCCGCCTGTCCCACCAGATCGCCCGGCTCGAACGCGAGGGCCACGTGCGGCGGGAGCACTGCGAGGACGACCGGCGCGGACTGTGGGCGGTCCTCACCGAGCGGGGCGCGAGCGCCCTCGACCGGGCGGCGCCGGGCCACGCGGCCCGGGTGCGGTCCCTCATGTTCGACCGGCTCTCCGACAGCCAGGTCGACCAGCTCAGGGGGATCGTCGACACGCTCGGCGGCGGGCGCCCGGAACAGGGCGGGGAACCCGAGTAGCCCGGGCGGGACGGCGACCGCGTTCCTCCGCGGGGCGGGGGCGGGCCCACCGTCCTGTCCGGGAAGCGGTCGCACGGCGGACGCCCGCCCCGGGTAGGCTCGGACCCCGTGAGCAGACCATCGATCATCGGCGCCCAGAACTTCCGCGACGACGACGGCAGTGCCGACCCGGAAGTCGAGGCCCGCCTGCGCGACCACGCGGCGGGCAGGATCGGCGACCGCCAGGTCCTGGCCGCACTGAGCGGATCCCGCGTGCTCGTGCCGGTGGTCGCCGTGGCCACCGAGACCGAGGAGGGCGCGGGCGGGCTCACCAGGGACAAGAACAGTGAGGTGGCCATCCCCGTCATGACCGGTAAGGACGGTCGGCGGGGGGTGTTGGCCTTCACCTCCGTGGACGCCGTCCGGCGCTGGCGCGCGGACGCCCGACCGGTGCCCTTCACCACCCAGGACGCCTGCCGGGCCACCCTGGAGGAGAACGCCGACGCCCTGGTCCTCGACGTGTCCGGGCCGGTGCCGTACACCGTTCAGGGGCGCTTCCTCACCATGTTCGCCGAAGAGGGCGCCGTACCCGAGCCCAAGGACGACCCGCAGGTCCTGGCGCTCATCTACCGGGTGACCCACGCCGAGTTCGGAATCGAACGCGTACGCATCCACCCCTCCGAGCGCGGTGAGATCGGCATCCGCCTGGAACTGGACGAACGGGACGACGAGTCGCTGCGCCGCGTCGCCGAACGACTGAGCACCGAACTCCGGCACGTCCTGCCCGGAGGGGTCGAACTCAGCGCCGTGGTGCGCGCCCGGCGCGACGGGGAGTAAACCCCCGGCGGCCCCGCCCCGTCGGGAGGGGACCGCGGGAGCGGACGCCGGGACCGGGGCGCGGGGCCCGGACCGCGGGGTTGTCCACAGGTGACCGGAAGCACTGTCGCGGAGCGACCCCAAGGGGTAACTTCCGAACATGCCCACCCCCTTGGCCTTCACGCTGTCCCCGCTGTTGTGGGCGGTCCTGGCTGCCGCCGCCCTCGGTGCGCTCGGCATCGTGGTCGGCCGTACCTCCGGCCGTCTCGTCCACCTCTTCGGCCCGGCCCGTCCGCCCGGGGCCGCGAGCACGGTAGAACCGGGGCCGCCCGCCCCCGGGACACCCGGTTCGGGACCCGATTCCGGGCAGGGAACCCCGCCCGACCCGAGGACGGACGGGCGGGACCGGGTTCCGACAGGTGGCGACCCCTCGGCGCAGACCACGCCGGGCCAGGCGTCACGTCGGCTCCACCCCGCTCAGGAGAGTGCCACAGGCGTACGCGCGGACCGGGAAGGCGCGCCTGACACCCCGACCGCCGTCCCCCCGGCCCTGCCCTCCCACACCGCTTTATCCCCTGACCCGGAGGAGGACGAGGACGGGCCGCCGCCGCCCTGCTGCCCGCACTGCCGAGCCGAACTCCCCTTCGTCCGCGGACTCCCGCTCGTCGCGGCCCGCCCCTTCCGCCAGCGCGGCGCCTGCCCCCACTGTGAACAGCGTGTCCGTCCGCACACGGCGGTCGTCCTCACCACTGCCCTGCTCTTCGCGCTGGTCGGAGCCCTCACTCCGTGGCACGTCTGGACGTGGTCGCCCTTCGGCCTGCTGGCGGTGCTCTGGCTCGTCGCGCTCGGAGTCCCCCTGGCCGTCATCGACCTGCGGGTCATGCGCCTGCCCGACGCCCTCGTGGCCCCCGCCTACCCCGCGGCGGCCCTTCTCCTGGCCGCGGCCGTACTCCTCCCGCCCGCCGGCCCCGACACCGAACGCGGCGCCCAGGCCCTCGTCGGCATGGCCCTCATCACGGTCCTGTACTGGTTGATGTGGCGGATCAGACCGGGCGGGCTCGGTTTCGGCGACGTCAAACTGTCCGGGCTCACCGGCCTCTACGCGGGCTGGGCCGCCGGGCCGGTGGGCGCACTGGTCGCTGCCTTCTGGGCCTTCACGGCCTTCTCCCTGATCGGTCTGGCCCTGCTGGCCCTGCGACGGATCACCCGGGCCGAACCCCTGCCGCTGGGTCCGTTCATGCTCTGCGCCGCACTCACCACCGTTCTGGCAGGGCAACCGCTGCTTCCGAACACGTCCTAACCGTGATCCCGGTGGCGACCCCGGGGGCGATCCGTGGGAGTATCGTGCACATGTTGCGTTGGCTGACCGCGGGGGAGTCCCACGGACCTGCACTCGTCGCGATTCTGGAGGGCCTTCCGGCCGGTGTGTCCGTCACCTCTGACGACATCGCCGCCGCACTGCTCCGCCGCCGCGCCGGGTACGGTCGGGGCGCCCGGATGAAGTTCGAGAAGGACCAGGTCTCCGTCATCGGAGGCATCCGGCACGGCATCACCCAGGGTGGGCCGGTCGCGATCGAGGTCGGAAACACCGAGTGGCCCAAATGGGAGAAGGTGATGTCGCCGGACCCGGTTCCCGCCGAGGAACTGGACGGCGTGGCGCGCAACGCGCCGCTCACCCGGCCCCGCCCCGGTCACGCCGACCTCGTCGGCATGCAGAAGTACGGGCACACCGAGTCCCGGCCGATCCTGGAGCGCGCCAGCGCCCGCGAGACCGCGGCCCGGGTCGCGGTCGGCGAGGTCGCCCGGCAGTTCTGCCGCCAGGCGCTCGGCGTCGAGATCCTCAGCCACGTGGTCTCCATGGGGCCCGTCGCGGTTCCGGAGAACGCTCCCGAGCCGCAGCCGCAGGACCTCGCCGCGATCGACGAGGACCCGCTGCGCTGCTTCGACGCCCAGACCAGCGCCCGCATGGTCGAGGAGGTCGACGACACCAGGAAGTCCGGGGACACCCTGGGCGGCGTCGTCGAGGTGCTCGCCTACAACCTGCCGCCCGGACTGGGCAGCCACGTCCACTGGGACCGCCGTCTGGACTCCCGTCTGGCCGGGGCCCTCATGGGCATCCAGGCCATCAAGGGCGTGGAGGTCGGTGACGGCTTCCGCACCGCGGCCCGCCGCGGCTCCGAGGCCCACGACGAGATCGAACCGGGCCCCGACGGCGTGCGCCGCCGCACCAACCGCGCGGGCGGTGTCGAGGGCGGCATGTCCACCGGCGACCCGCTGCGCGTGCGTGCCGCGATGAAGCCCATCGCCACCGTGCCCAAGGCACTGGACACCGTCGACATCGGGACCGGTGAACCCACCAAGGCCAACCACCAGCGCAGCGACGTCACCGCCGTCCCCGCCGCCGGTGTGGTCGCCGAGGCCATGGTCGCCCTGGTCATCGCCGAGGCCGCCATCGAGAAGTTCGGCGGCGACTCGCTCTCCGAGACCGCCCGCAACCTCCGGGGCTACCTGGACTCGCTGGAGATCCGCTAGAACGACCGGCCCGTCCTCTCCGGGGGGCGGGCCGCCCTTCTCCCCGGCCCCCGGGGGCCTCGCTCCGCCGCCGTCCGCCGGTACCCGGCCGACTCCGGGCCGGTGGAGACGGGGTTTCTGCTAGACAGGGGGGCACACGGTAGAGATTTCCTCCCCGCCCCCGTGGGGAGCGGCACCCCCAGAGGTAGGCAGAGCGTGGCAAGAGCGATCGCGGTGCTCATCGGTTCGCCCGGTTCGGGCAAGTCCACCGTCGGTGAGGCACTGGCCCGCCGCCTCGGCGCGGACCTGTTGTGCACCGACACCGAGATCGAGAAACGGGCGGGCAAGCCCATCAGCGACATCTTCATCCAGGACGGCGAGGAACACTTCCGGGCCCTGGAACGCGAGGTGGTCGCCGAGGGACTGCACGCCTGGGAGGGCGTCATCGCGGTCGGCGGCGGCGCGGTCCTGAACGAGGACACCCGCAGGGACCTCGCCGACCACCACGTGGTCTACCTCCAGGTGGAGTTCGGTGAGGCGGCCAAGCGCGTCGGGATGGACGTGGCCCGCCCCCTGCTGTCCGGGAACCCGCGCACCCAGCTGCGCAAGCTCCTCAACGAGCGGCTGCCCGTCTACGAGGGCCTCGCCACGGTGACCGTGCCCACGACGGAGTACCACCCCGAGGAGATCGTCGACAGCATCGTGTCCTCCCTCCCCGAGGGGCCCCAGGCCACTGGAAAGGCCGAGAAGTGACCGCGACCCGGATCGGTGTGGGCGAGCCCACCGGACGCTACGACGTGGTGGTCGGCAGCGGAGTCCTCTCCGAACTGCCCTCCCTGGTCGGCGACGCCGCACAGGTGGCGGTCATCCACCCCGAGGGGCTGGGCGAGATCGCCCGCCCCGTGGTCGGCGCTCTGGAGGAGGCCGGCTACCGGGTGCTGCCCATGCCGGTACCCGACGGCGAGGCCGCCAAGACCGCCGCCGTCGCCGCCGACCTGTGGTCGCGTCTGGGCGGGGCCAACTTCACCCGCAGCGACGCCGTGGTCGGTGTGGGCGGAGGGGCCGCCACCGACCTGGCCGGGTTCGTCGCCGCGACCTGGCTGCGCGGGGTCCGTTCGGTGCTGGTGCCCACCACCCTGTTGGGCATGGTCGACGCCGCGGTCGGCGGCAAGACCGGTATCAACACCCCCGAGGGCAAGAACCTCGTGGGCGCCTTCCACCCTCCGGCCGGGGTGCTCTGCGACCTCGCCACCCTGCCGAGCCTGCCCGGAGCCGACTACATCGGCGGACTGGCCGAGATCATCAAGGCCGGGTTCATCGACGACCCCGCCATCTGTGACCTGGTCGAGGACGACCCCGAGGGCGCCACCCTCCCCGAGGGCAGGCACACACGCGAACTCATCGAACGAGCCGTCCGGGTCAAGGCCGACGTGGTCTCCGGGGACCTTCGGGAGAGCGGCCGCCGTGAGATCCTCAACTACGGCCACACCCTCGGGCACGCCATCGAACGGGCCGAGAACTACACCTTCCGGCACGGCTACGCGGTCTCCATCGGCATGGTCTTCGCCGCCGAACTCGCCCGCCTGGACGGCCGGATCGACAACGCCCTGGTCCAACGGCACCGGTCGTTGCTCACCTCGGTGGGTCTGCCCGTCAGCTACGCCGCCGAGTCCTGGCCCGAGCTGCGCGCCACCATGGCCGTGGACAAGAAGGCCCGCGGAGCCACCCTGCGCTTCGTCGTCCTGGACGGCCTGGCCGCGCCCGCGATCCTCAGCGGGCCCGCACCTGAGCTGCTGGACGAGGCCTACCAGGCGGTCGTGAACGGTTCCTGAGTCCCCGGGACCCACTAGACTGACCGGAGGCGAGGAGTGTCCGGGGCCGTTTTCGGCACAACCGACCGCCCCGGGAACCGCGCCTCGCCCCACTGACCACCGACCGGACCAGCGAGTCCGGTCTCCGACGTGTCACACCCCTTGGAGAGACGACCGAAGTGGCCTCGACGAACGACATCAAGAACGGCACGACCCTGCGGCTCGACGGCGGCGTTCTCTGGAACGTCCTTGAGTTCCAGCACGTCAAGCCGGGCAAGGGCGGCGCGTTCGTCCGCACCAAGCTGAAGAACGTCCTCACGGGCAAGATCGTCGACAAGACCTTCAACGCCGGTGCCAAGGTCGAGTTCGCCAGCGTCGACCGCCGTGACATGGAGTACCTGTACCACGACGGTGACTCCTTCGTCTTCATGGACACCCAGACCTTCGACCAGATCCCGGTCTCCGAGGCCGTGGTCGGCGACGCCAAGGGCTTCCTCCTGGAGAACACCAAGGTCACGGTGGCCATCAACGAGGGCAACCCGCTCTACATCGAAATGCCCGCCGCCGTCGAGCTGGAGATCACCCAGACCGACCCGGGCGTGCAGGGCGACCGCTCCACCGGCGGTACCAAGCCCGCCACCCTCCAGACCGGCGCCACCATCCAGGTGCCCCTGTTCGTCACCACCGGCGAGCGCGTCAAGGTCGACACCCGCACGGGCGACTACCTCGGGCGTGTCAACTGATGAGTGGTGCACGGCGTAAGGCCCGTCGGCGCGCGGTGGAGGTCCTCTACGAGGCCGAGGTGCGCGGCACCTCGGTGGAGGACGTCATCAAGCGACGCCGGGCCCAACCCGAGCCGCCGATCAACGAGTTCACCGAGCGGCTCGCCCGCTCCGTCGACGAACGGCGTGAGCGGATCGACGAGCTCCTGGACAGCTACGCCATCGGATGGACCCTGGAGCGGATGCCGGTCGTCGACCGCAACATCCTCCGAATGGGCGCCTACGAACTACTGTGGGCCGAGGACATCCCCGACGGTGTGGCGATCGCCGAGGCCGTCGGCGTGGCCAAGGAGCTCTCCACCGACGAGTCGCCCAACTTCATCAGCGGACTTCTGTCTAGGCTGATGGAGAACAAGTCGACGCTCTCGCTCTGAGGCCTCGCCGAGGCCGGGGCGTGCGGACCCAGCCCCCTTCGGGGCCGGGCACTAGCTGATTGAGGGAACGCAGGTGACTGACAGGAGCGGCACGTCCGCGACCGCGGCAGGCGGTTTCGGTACGAGCGGTGTGACCGGTCCCGCACGGGTGGCCAACGCCGCTCGGACCGCCGTGGTGTGGGACGCGCTCTCGCAGCTACTGGCCCGCCTCTCCGACGGCGAGCCCCTGGAGATCGTCGACGCGGGCGGCGGCACCGGCGGCGCCGCCGTCCCGCTCGCCGAACTCGGTCACCGCGTGACCGTTGTCGAGCCCAGCCCGGACTCCCTGGCCGCCCTGGAGCGCCGCGCCGCCGAAAGCGGTGTCGCGGTGCGCGGCGTCCAAGGGGAGACCCGGGACCTGGCCTCGCTGTTCCCGGCCGACAGCGCCGACCTCGTGCTGGTGCACAACGTGCTCGAGTATGTTGACGAGCCCGCTGCCGCGCTGGCTGACGTCGCCGGTATCACGCGCCCCGGCGGTGCGGTCAGCCTTCTGGTGACCAACGCCGTCGCCGGTGCCCTGCACCGTGCCCTGGCCGGACACGTCACCGAGGCACAGCACCTGCTCTCGGACCCCGACGGGCGCTGGGGTGAGGCCGACCCCATGCCCCGGCGGCTCACCCGCCAGCAGCTCCTGGACCTGATCAACCACTCCGGTCTGACCGGGGAGAGCGTCCGCGGGGTGCGCGTGTTCGCCGACGTTCTGCCCGGGCACGCCTGGGAGGGCGACGCCCAGGCCGGGCAGCACCTGGTGGAGCTGGAGAAGGCCGCCGCGGACCATCCCGAGCTGATCGGCATCGCCACCCAGTTGCACGCCGTCGCGTTCAAGTCCTAGGTCCCGCGGACCCGGGGCAGGGGTGGCCGGTCCCGGACCCGTTCCGGAGGGCGTGCGGCTCCGGGCAGGACATAACCTGGGCTCATGAGCCGACGTCAACTGGAACGCGGTGCCGCCCTGCGCGGCATGGTCGCCCCGGACGGCATCGCGCCGTTGGGCGCGGACTTTCCGGTGGACGGTTCCGGCCCGGATGAGGACTGCCACATCCTGCACCTGGACATGGACGCGTTCTTCGCGAGCGTGGAACAGCTGCGCCACCCCGAGGCGCGCGGCCGCCCCGTGATCGTGGGCGGCACCGGCCCGCGCAGCGTGGTCTCCTCCGCCGACTACATCGCCCGCCGCCACGGTGTGCACTCGGCGATGCCCATGGCCCAGGCGACGCGGCTGTGCCCGGACGCCCTGGTCTACCCGCCGGACGGAGCCGCCTACCGGCAGGCCTCCGAGGCGGTTATGGACATCCTGCGCTCGGTGACGCCCCTCGTTCAGCCGCTGTCGCTGGACGAGGCGTTCCTGGACGTCTCCGGTTCCCGCCGCCGTCTCGGCGGTCCCGTGCGCATCGCGGCGATGATCCGTGAACGGGTCCGGCGGGAGCAGCGCCTCACCTGCTCGGTCGGGGTCGCCGCCACCCGGTTCGTGGCCAAGCTCGGCTCCACCCACTGCAAACCCGACGGGTTGCTGCTGGTTCCCACAGCCGCGGTGCACGGCTTTCTGGACCCCCTGCCCGTCGGGGCGCTGCCCGGGGTCGGCGACAAGACCGAACGCACACTCGCCCGGCTGGGGTTGCGCACGGTCGGCGCCCTGGCCCGTGCCGACACCCAGCTGCTGCGCATGGAGCTCGGTGAGAAGGCCGGTACCCGCCTGGCCGAGCTCGCCCGGGGCGAGGACCCCAGTCCGGTCCTGCCGGAGACCCAGGACAAGAGCGTCGGCGCGGAGGAGACCTTCGCGGAGGACGTCGTCGACCCGGGTCTGATCGATCGGGAACTGCTGCGTCTGTCCGAGAAGGTGGCGCACCGCCTGCGCGTCTCCGGACAGGTGGGGCGGACGGTGAGCGTGAAACTGCGCAGGGCCGACTTCTCCACGATCACCAGGGCGAGGACCCTCTCCGAGAGCACCGACGTGGCTCGGGAGATCAGCACGGTGGCGCGTGCGCTCTACGCGGCGTCGGGGTTGAAGGGGTCACCGGTGCGCCTGGTGGGGGTTCGGTTGGAGGGGGTCGCCCCTGTGGAGCACGCGTACCGGCAGTTGGCCCTGGGGGAGGAGGACACCGGTTGGCGTGACGTTGAACGGGTTATGGACCGAGTGAAGGCACGTTTCGGTCCAGGCGCGATACAGTCGGCCGTATTGGCCAAGCGTGACGAAAACGACGTATGATGCGGCAACTTCCGGGGGCCTCCGAGCGTTGTCGGAGTAGAACCGGAGTCAGGGTAAGAAGAGAGGCATGGAAGCCGGTGTTTCCGATACAGGGCGAGGGTATCGTGGCCGTAGTGGGTCAGGTACACACGCAGCTTTTCTTTCCACCAGGCGCTAGTGCACCGTATTCTGGGCATACCACTGACCAAGAGACTGTTCATCAGTACCCGTCACCCCAACCGGGGACTGCAGTAGGGAGGCGCCGTGCCGCTCTCTGAACACGAGCAGCGCATGCTCGACCAGATCGAGCAGGCGCTGTATGCCGAGGACCCGAAGTTCGCGAACACTGTTCGGCAGACGAACCCGGGAGTCCATTACAAGCGCTGGATCATCAAGGCCGGAATCGGCTTCGTACTCGGCATGGGACTGCTGCTCCTGGGCCTGCTGTTGAGCAACCCGGACTCGTCGCTGGCGATTCCGGTCACCATCAGTGTCCTCGGGTTCATCTTCATGCTGGCCTCCTTCCTGCTGGGCGCCAACGCCTGGCGCAAGTCCGCAGGCGGCGGTGCGGAGGCGATGCTGGCCGAGGCCGAGGCCGAGCCCAGACACAAGCGCAGGGGCGGCAAGCGCCCGGGCATGATGAACCGCTTCGAGGAGCGGTGGCGTCGCCGCCAGGAGGGCGAGGAGTAGGAGCTCGCCCCTGTCGGGCCCCGGCCCCTGTAGCCAGACGGGTACCGTGAACACTCGTGTGTTCCGTGACGGTGGGGCCCGCACACGATTGCCGTGTGCGGGCCCCACCGTTCTTTCGCGTCAACTTCTCCCGGGCCCTCTTCCGCGTACCCGCACGTCTCGCGCCCCGGGCCTGACCGGGCTCCGTTTCCGGTGCCCTCCGGGCCCGTGTGCTCCACCGGCTCCGGGCGGCCACCGGCCGGAGCTCAGCTGAGCGGCCCGCGAACGCACCGCTGGCAGTACCACCGGCCGACCGGGCCCCGGCCGGGCAGGCCGGGGCCCGGTCAGGGGACGGCGGGAGCGGCCGCGGCCTCGATCCGGGGGCGGCGCCACGGTGCCAGGGAACGGGGGAGGAGGACGGCGCGCCACCGGTCGCCTCCGGCCGCGGCGGCGGCCAGCCCGGACCTGGCCGTACCCAGGTCCTCGGCCAGTCGACCACCGCCCGCGGGGTCGGGAGCGTACCGAGCCGCCTCCTCCGCCAGGGCCAGGCGCCACAGGGCGGCCCGGACGTCGGCCGGGAGCGGGGTCCCGTCCCGCCCCAGGTTGCTCAGGCGCAGGGCGGTCGCCCGCGGGCTTTCCGTGAGCGACCAGTCCACACCCAGGTCGATGCAGGTGTCGCGCAGCTCCCGCCACGCCGTGTGCGCGCCAGGGGCTCCGGGCGAGGCCAGCGCGGACCTGCGCGACCAGCGAACCAGACCCCGGGCCAGGGCCGGGGCGGCCAACAACAGCAGGCCGCCGAGTAGGCCCCCGACCACCGGCTGCCACGGCATTCCGGTGGTGTTTCCGGCGCCGCCCGCCGTGTCGCCGGCCGCCTCGGTGGGTTCCTCCTCGGCGGAGCCGCTCTCCTCGGGGGCGGGCCGGGGCTCCTCCTCGTCCGTCTCGCTCGGCTCGGGCGCGTCGCGTTCCGAGGGCTCGGTGTCGGGGATCGGTGCGGGTTCGACGTCGGCTCCGGAGGTGTACTCGGGGACCGAGGCCGAACCCTGCCCGCGGGAGGAGGAGGGGGTGGGTTCGAAACGCACCCAGCCCGTTCCCTCGAAGTACAGCTCGGGCCAGGCGTGCGCGTCACCGACGGACACGGCCCAGCGGCCGTCGCCCATCTGCTCACCCGCGGTGTAGCCCACCGCGACCCGGGCCGGGATGTCGGCCTGGCGGGCCATGATCGCCATCGCTCCGGCGAACTGCTCGCAGTAGCCGATCCGGTCCTCCATCAGGAAGTGGACCAGGGGGTCGGCGCCGCCGGGGACCGAGGGCGGGCTCAGGTCGTAGGTGAAGGAACCGCCGGTGAAGAAGTCCTGGAGAGCGGTGGCGCGCTGGTAGGCGGAGTCGGCGTTCTCGGTCAGGGAGTCGGTGAGTTCCCGGACGCTCTCGTCCAGGTCCCGGGGGAGGTCCAGGTAGTCGCGGGAAAGGGAGCGGGGTACTCCGGCCCCCGCCAGGGCCTCGGCGTCGGGCTCGGTCCGGGCGGACTCGGCGGTGAAGCTGAACCCCGTCGGGGGTGTGTCGGTGGTGAAGACCATCAGGGTGTCGGAGTCCACGTACCAGTCACCGGACACCTCGACCGAGCGTGTGGGATAGGGCAGGGGCAGGAACTCCATCCGGGGGGCGTCGGACTCCAGGGACACCTGGGTGGTGACCGGGGTTCCGGTGTCCTGCTCCCAGCCCTCGGGGAGGGGGAGGACGTCGTCGAGGCCGGAGTCACGGCCGGCGTAGACCGGGGACATCGTCCAGTTCTCGCCGTCGAACGCGTCCAGGACGTAGGTGCGCAGGTACTCGGGGGAGTCGGAGTCCGAACGGTAGGTCAGCACGGTCCGGTCGGAGGAGGAGGCCAGGTCGCGGCGGAGCGAGACCAGCGGGTGCGTGGTGGTCACGTTGTCGCCCGACCCGAACTGGGTGTCGTCGGCCATCGTGTAGAAGGCGTCGGTCCTCAGGGAGGGCACCGCCAGGGGCAGGACCAGGGCCAGAACGATCGCTGTGGACGCGGCAGCGCCCACGGTGGCCAGCCTGACGGCCCGCGCGTTGAATCGGCTCACGGGATCGGGCCCGTCCGGGACCATCACCCCCCACGAGCGGCTCCGGACCCACATGTCCGTGGCGAGCAGGGCGAGGAAACCGGCGGCGCACGCCCCGGCCTGCACCCAGGTCAGGCCCGCGTCGTCCACGGTGAGCGGAACCACGAGCAGCGCCAGCAGCAGACCGCCGACCATCCCCGGGCAGCGCGCTGTCACGGCCAGGAAGTCCGAGGTCACCGCGAACACCAGGAAGGTCAGGGCGATGATCATCCGCAGGCCCTCGGAGGGCACGACCGGTGCGGCGCTGACGTTGATGTTGTGCACGCCCTGCTCGAACAGGGCCCAGGCGTGCCCGAAGGTGGCCGGGGTGGGCACGACGCCGAGGAAGCCCGTCCCCGGTGCGAACAGCGGGGTGAACAGCAGGGCCGCCGCGAACACCTGGAGGAAGGGCACCGGCAGGGAGTTGCGGCCGCTCAGCCGGTACAGGGCGGACACGGCGGTCGTGGCGGCCATGAGAAGGGCGGCCGGAACCCACCAGTCCCCGCCTCGCACCAGCCCGCCCAGCAGGGGCAGCGCGGCCAGCATCGAGACCAGGGCGGCCAGGGGCATCAGTGCTCTCAACGGGACCCCTCCCAGGGGGCGCGGGCCCCCGCAGGAGCCGGGCGGCCCCCGCCGGTGGGGGAGATCGCGCGGTGCCACAGCGGGGGCAGTTCGGTGGGGTCGGAAACGGGCACCACGCGCCAACCGTTGGCCGCCAGCAGCTCGGAGGTGCGCCGGATGTCCTCGTCCGAGGCCCAGGCGGCCCGGGTGCACAGTACTGCCACGTGCAGCCCGGACCCGTTGG
The DNA here is from genome assembly GCF_014651695.1 of Nocardiopsis terrae. Lineage (GTDB taxonomy): Bacteria > Actinomycetota > Actinomycetes > Streptosporangiales > Streptosporangiaceae > Nocardiopsis > Nocardiopsis terrae. The sequence continues at coordinate 474,545 of NZ_BMXJ01000005.1, read as the reverse complement.
CCCGGGACAGGGCCAGGGCGTCCTCCGCGGAGAGGGCGCCCAGGACCGCGACCACCAGCCGGGCCGAGACGCCCCGGGCCCCCTCCAGAGCGCTGACGCCGCCCTGCAGGCCGACGGTCTCGGAGGACTCCGCGGTCGCCAGCACGTCCAGTACCCCGGAGGTGTTCTCGGTGTGCAGACGACCCCGTTCGGTATGCAGGCGCAGCTCGTGCCCGGTGTCGAGGAGGTTCACCGCGACCGAGGCGGCCACGCTGACCGCGGTCTCCAGGGAGCTCCAGGGTCCCTCGCCGGAATGCGCCCCGTACCGGGTGTCCAGCAGCAGGGTGCTGTGCTCCCGCCAGTGCTGTTCATCCCTGCGCACCATCAGTTCGCCGTGCTTGGCCGTGGAGCGCCAGTGCACCCGGCGCAGTTCGTCGCCGTGGCGGTACTCACGGGGAATGGGGTCCTGCTCGCCGACCCCGGTCACCGAGCGGCGCGGTGTGTTCTCCCCCAGGGAGCCGTCCGAGGCGCTGAGCGGGGCGAGCGCGACCACCGGAGGGGTCACCAGCAGGGGCGTGGGCGCCCCGACCACGCGGGTCACCCGGACACAGCCCAGGGGGTCCAGCACGCTCACCCGCAGGGGCCCCACGGGGTAGCGGCCGCGGACCGCGGGGCGTACCAGGTAGGTGACGTCGCGGACGGCGCGCGGGGGCAGGTGTCCCACCGTGTAGCGCGGTTCGTAGCCGAGCCGGACCGGGAGGGTGTCCTCGATCCGCACCCAACTGACCGGCCAGCTCGGGGAGGAGTTGCCGATCCGGACGAGGACCCGGGTGTCGGTTCCGGCCGGGACGCGCTGCGGGCGCAGGGCCCGGCTGTGCACCACACGGCCGGCAGCGCCCAGCACGGTCAGCGCGGAGACCGGCGGTACCAGGGCCAGGAAGAGGCCCACACCCACCAGTTCCCGTTGGCCGATGACGAAACCGCACACGAGCGCCACCACGCCGAAGAACAGCATCAGGCCGCCGCGGGCGGTGAGGGTTCGGTGCGGGCGCATGACCGTCTCTCGGGGTCGGGGGACTCTTCGGGGCGGCGGGTGGACGCCGGGGAGGGCGGGGTCAGCGGGGTCCGGGCACGGGGAGGCGGGCGACCAGCTTGGCGACGATCTGCTCGGCGCTGAGCCGCTCCATCTGGGCCTCGGGGCCGGGGAGCAGCCGGTGGGCCAGGACGGGCACGGCCAGGGCCTGCACGTCGTCGGGGACCACGTAGTGGCGCCCCTCCAGGGCCGCGTGGGCCCGTGCGGCGCGCACCAGGTGCAGGGTGGCGCGGGGCGAGGCACCCAGTTTGAGCTCGGGGGCGGTCCGGGTGGAGTTGACCAGGTCGACGACGTAGCGGCGCATTCCGGGTGCCACGTGGACGCCCTGGATCCGGTCCACCAGGGAGCGGATCTCGGCCGTGTCGGTGACGGGGGTCAACTGTTCCAGGGGCGACCGGGAGCCGTGGGTGTCGATCATGTCCAGCTCGGCCTGGGGTGAGGGGTAGCCCACGGAGACGCGCGCCATGAACCGGTCCCGCTGCGCTTCGGGCAGGGCGTAGGTGCCCTCCATGTCGGCCGGGTTCTGTGTCGCGACGACCATGAACGGCCGCTCCAGCTCCCGGGTCTGCCCGTCGACGCTGACCTGTCGTTCCTCCATGCACTCCAGGAGGGCCGACTGGGTCTTGGGCGAGGCGCGGTTGATCTCGTCGCCGAGCACGATGTTGGCGAAGACCGGGCCGGGGTTGAACTCGAACTCGCTGCGGTCCTGGTGGTAGACGCTGACCCCGGTGATGTCGCTGGGCAGCAGGTCAGGGGTGAACTGGACGCGCTGTACGGAGCAGTCCACGGCACGGCCCAGCGCCTTGGCCAACATGGTCTTCCCCACACCTGGGACGTCCTCGATGAGGAGGTGGCCCTCGGCGAGAAGGACGGTGAGCGCGATGCGCAGCACCTCGGGTTTGCCCTCGATGACCGTCTCGATCGCGCCGCGGACGCGGTCGGCGACGCTGACGACGTCACCGACGTCCCCCAGGACGCCGCCCCCGTGACCGTCGTGCTGTGTGCCGAGTGACACGAGACCCCTCTCACTCAGTATGTCCCGGTGTATCGATCCGAGGCTAGGGCCAATCAGACCGATTGCAAACCAAAGTGCCGGAATCGGTCTCCGGATGATTCCCCTGGGCATCGATGTGGCGAAAGCTTCGGAACCGTTCCCCTGATCACTGGCGGGAGAGCCGTTCACGATAACGGGACGGATGTGGAGAACCCCCCGATGTCGTCCTCCGAACACCGCGGTTCCGGGTCCTGCCCCGCGCCGGGGCGACGCGGGCTGTTCCGGGCGGGCGGGCAGGTCGGGCCCGGGCTGCGGGCGGCCCCGGTGCGACGCACAGGGGCGCTGGCTGGTCCCATTCGCGCCGTGCCGCTATGACCTGCGCATTTGTCGTTTCTTGGGTTGGTGGGGCCCGATTGAAGCTGTTGACGGTGGGGAGGAGTGGAGTAAGGTGGAGCATCGTGGAGAGGGTGAATTCTCCACTCGGGAGTGAGGGAGGTGAGCGTGTGTTTCTCGGCACCCATACGCCTCGCCTCGACCAGAAGGGACGGCTGTTCCTTCCCGCGAAGTACCGCGACGAACTGTCGGGGGGATTGGTGATCACGAAAGGCCAGGAGCGCTGCCTCTACGTCTTTCCGGTGGCCGAGTTCAGCCGCATCACCGACGCCCTGAGCTCCGCCCCGGTCACTGCCAAGGCGGTCCGCGACTACAGCCGCGTCCTCTTCGCCAGCGCGTCGGACGAGTCCTGTGACAAACAGGGCAGGGTCACGGTCCCGCCGAAGCTGCGCGAGTACGCGGGCCTGGACCGCGACTGCGTCGTCATCGGTGCCAACACGCGCCTGGAGATCTGGGACGCCGCCGCGTGGTCGGAGTACGAGACAGACCAGGAGCAGGCGTTCTCGCAACTCTCAGAGGAGGTGCTGCCCGGGGTGCTGTGAGAGCGGGGCGGTGCCTTCCGCTCCCGTGAACCGGCACAGAATCCATGCAATGCCGGGACCGGCAGAGGTCTCCGGAGACGGTCACACGAGCTGGCGCGACTTCCCCGGTGCCAGACCGTGAGCGAACGCCCACCGAGAAGGTGGACAATAGCGGCCGTGTCCGGAGGCCCGCCGGAACTCCGGACGGGCCACGCGACAGGACACCGTGGAGCGCGCCCAGTGCGCTACACGGACTCAGGGGGAGACCGCGACAGCGTGGAGGAACAGCACCGCATGGGGGACCACCGGCAGCACGAGCGACCCGACGGGCACGGCTCACCGCACAGGAACCACGACGACGCACCGAAGGCGGCCGGATCCGCGCCGCAGGCGCCCGTCGAGGGCGCTTCACACGTCCCGGTCATGCTCGATCGGATCGTGGAGCTGCTCGCCCCGGCGCTCAGCCGCCCCGGGGCGGTGTTCGTCGACGGCACCCTTGGCCTGGGAGGGCACTCCGAGGCCCTGCTCGAGGCCTGCCCGACCATGCGACTGGTCGGTGTCGACCGGGACACCACAGCTCTGGAACGCAGCGCCAGGCGCCTGGCGCCCTACGCTGACCGGACCCACTTCGTGCACGCCGTCTACTCCGACATCCCGCACGCTCTCGACGAGGCCGGCGTGGAGGCGGCCGATGCGGTCCTGCTGGACCTCGGCGTCTCCTCACCGCAGCTGGACGAGACGGACCGGGGCTTCGCCTACGCCCAGGACGCGCCCCTGGACATGCGCATGGACCGCACCCAGGAGCTCAGCGCGGCCGAGGTCGTCAACGACTACCCCGTCGCCGAACTCACCCGGGTCCTGCGTACCTACGGCGAGGAGCGCTTCGCCTCCCGCGTGGCGAGGGCGATCGAGCGCCGCCGCGCACGGGGCCGCATCGACTCCACCCGTGAACTGGCCGAGCTGGTCCGGGAGGCGATCCCCGCGGCCACCCGGCGTACCGGCGGCCACCCCGCCAAGCGCACCTTCCAGGGGCTGCGCATCGAGGTCAACGCCGAACTCTCGATCCTCCGGGAGACCCTGCCCGCCGCGATCTCCCGCCTCGGGCTCGGCGGCCGCATCGCGGTGCTGTCCTACCACTCCCTCGAGGACCGGATGACCAAGAAGGCCCTCGCGGCCCTGGCCACCGACACCACACCCGCCGACCTTCCGGTCCCCCTCCCGGACCGCCAACCGGAACTCCGGCTCCTCACCAGGGGCTCGGAGTCTCCCACGGACGAAGAGAACGAGCGCAACCCGCGCGCACAGTCGGCACGCCTGCGGGCGGCCGAACGTGTGCGCTGGCCGTCGCGGCAGTAGGGAGAGCAGATGGGCACGAAGACGGACACGCGCCGCACCACGAAGGGGCGGGGAACGGGAGCGAGGCGTACCGGGGCCACGGGGCGCCCCGCGGTCCGGCGTTCCCCGCGTCCTGCGGCGACGGCACGGAGCACCCGCTCCGGCGGTGCGGGGACCGCGCCGAGGATCCCCTTCGTCCTGCTGATCCTGTGCCTGCTCGGCGGCACGCTGGTGGCCCTCCTGGTGCTGCGCAGCGTCGTCGCCCAGGAGGCGTACGCCATCACCAGTCTTCAGTCGGAGAACCGCGAGCTCTCCTACAAGGAGCAGCAGATGGAGGACACCGTGGCGCACCTGGAGGCCTCCGAGCGCATCTCGAGGGAGGCCGAGGAGATGGGCATGGAACAGGGCGAGGCCCCGCTCTTCCTGGACCTGGACAACGGTGGGATCACCGGGAACCCCGGGAGCGGTGAGTGAGCAACCCTCGGGACCGAGGTCCCCGTGATCCCCGCAGGCCCGGAGCGGCAGGCCGCTCCGGTTCCCGGCCCAGCAAGCGCCCCCAGCGTGAACCCCGGCGTCCGACCGGCGCCGCGCCTACGCGCGGCGGCGCCGGCACCGGTGCCCGGGGGAGTTCGGCGCGCCAGGTGAGGAGGGGCGGCGAGCGGCCCAGACGCAGGAGCCCGGCACCTCCGCCCCCGCCTCCGCCGCTGCTGCGCCGTACCTTCCGCCCGGGCGAACCGGCCAAGCGCATCAAGGCCGCCGGGGCCATCATCGTCGTCATCATCATGCTCTTCGCCGGGCGGCTCACCCAGATCCAGGGGTTCGAGGCCGAGACCTACGCGGAGGCCGCCGCCAACCTGCGCCTGCAGACCATCGACATCCCGACCCTGCGCGGCCAGATCACCGACGCCGACGGCAGGCCCTTCGCCCTGTCGGTGGAGGTCCGCAACGTCTTCGTCGACCCCCAGGAGGTCGAGGAGGACGAGCGCGACGAGCTCGTGGACGAGCTGGTCACCCGCTTCGACCTGGCAGAGGGGGAGGTCGGGGCCAAGGTCGACGCCACCCCCAGCCGCTACCAGGTGGTGGCCACCGAGGTCACCCCCGCTGACTGGCGGGAGATGCGCGAACTCGGCCTTTCCGGGGTGGGCGCCGAGGTCGACTACAAGCGCGTCTACCCGGACGAGACCGGTGCCGCCGACCTGGTCGGCTTCGTCGGTTCGGAGGGGTACGGCCTGGAGGGGCTCGAGGGCTATCTCGACAGCACCCTCGCGGGGGAGGCGGGAAAACGCCAGGTCGAGGTGGGCCGCGACGGTACCCAGATCCCGATGGCCGGCGGCCTGGTCAGCGAACCCGAGCCGGGCCAGGACGTGCGCCTGACCCTCAACGGCGACCTGCAGTGGTACGCCCAGCGGGCGCTGGCCGAACGGGTCGAGGAACTGGACGCCGAGGGCGGCAGCGTCGTCGTCACCAACACCGACCACGAGATCCTCGCGATGGCGGACTACCCGACCTACGTACAGGGCGACATCTCCGGCAGCGGGCCCGAGGACTGGTCCAACGGGGCGGTCGCCACGACCTTCGAGCCGGGCAGTACGAACAAGGTGATCACCGCGGCGGCCGCCCTGGAGGAGGACCTGACCACCCCGGAGACGGTCTACACCGTGCCCTACGCCCTCCGGTACTACGACCGGACCTTCCGCAACTCCACCAACCACGGCACCCAGCGCCTGACCGTCAACGGCATCATGGCCCAGTCCAGCAACGTCGGCACGATCAAGATCGCCGACCAGGTGGGCCGCGGGGTCCTGCACACCTACCTCACGGACTTCGGACTGGGGCAGCCGACCGGCCTCGAACTACCGGGCGAGGAGGCGGGTGTGCTCACCGACCCCGACGACTGGTGGGGCACCCAGCTGCCGTCGGTGTCCATCGGGCACGGCCTGACGGTGAACGCCACCCAGATGGCGTTGGTCTACGCCACCGTCGCCAACGACGGGGTCCGCGTCGAACCCCGGCTCGTCGCCGGCACGGTCGACCCCGAGGGGGAGTTCACGCCCGCCGACGAACCCGAGCGGACCCGGGTGGTCAGCGAGGAGACCGCCGACCAGCTCGCCCTGATGCTGGAGGCGGTCACCAGTGACGAGGGCACCGCACCGCAGGCCCGGATCGACGGTTACCGGGTGGCGGGCAAGACCGGTACCGCCAACCGGCTCGACCCCGAGACCGGTGCCTACAGCGAGGGCGACTACACCGCGACCTTCGCGGGGTTCGCCCCCGCGGACGACCCCGAGCTGATCGTCCAGGTGGTGCTGCACAACCCGGAGGACACCTACTACGGCGGCGAGGCCGCGGGTCCGGTGTTCAACGACATCATGTCCTTCGCGCTCAAAACGTTGAAGGTCCCGCCGACGGAGACCGAACCCCCGGCGATCCGCCTGTTCGAGGAGGAGGACGCGGGCTGATCCGGACCCGCGGCGCCCGAAACCCGCGCCCCACCCGCGGTGATCTTGCTACCAGGAGCAACTTCGGCGCCGAAGTTGCTCCTGGTAGCAAGATCACCGCGGAAAGAGGGGGCCGGGGTCACCGGGGGAGCGCGTCCACCCGGGCGCGGACGGAACGCACGTGTTCGGGGCCGGTACGGCAGCAGCCGCCCACGAGGACGGCGCCGTCCTCGCACCATCCGGCGGCGGCCTCCCCGAACCCCTCCGCGTCGCCGTTGCCCGTCCAGCTTCGCTCCCGGGCGTCCCAGACCTCACCCGAGTTGGGGTAGGCCACCGAGGGCAGTCCCGCCGCCGCGACCTCGGCCAGCAGTGACGGCACGTTCCGGGGCGGTACGCAGTTCACCCCCACCGCGACCAGCAGCCCCTGCCGGTACAGCGGGGCCAGCTCGGCCGCCACCTCCCGCAGCGGGGTGCCGTCGCTGATCCGGGTGCCGTCCGCGCAGGAGAAGCTGAACCACGCCCGCGCACCCGGGGTCCGGGACAGCAGCCGCGCCAGGGCCCGGGCCTCGGCCAGGGAAGGAAGGGTCTCACACGCCACCAGGTCCGCCCCGGCCCCTGCCAGCACCCGCCACCGCTCCCGGTGCCAGGAGTACAGGCCCTCCTCGTCCAGGTCGTAGGCGCCGGTGTACTCCGAACCGTCCGCGAGCGCGGCGCCGTAGGGGCCCACCCCGGCCGCCACCAGCCCCGAGCCGAACGCGTCCCGCTCCGTGAGCGCCAGCTCCACAGAGCGGGCCAACAGGCCCAGCGCCTCGCTCCGGGAGTACCCCCGCGCGGTGAACGCCTCCACGCTGGCCTGGTACCCGGCGGCGATCGCCACGTCCGCGCCCGCCTCGAAGTAGTCCCGGTGCACCCGCGCGATCAGCTCCGGTTCCTCGGCGAGCAGCCGCGCCGACCACAGCCCGCCACCGAGATCGCGTCCGTAGGCCTCCAAACGCGTCGCCAACCCGCCGTCGAGCACCAGCGGAAGTCCACCCACCGACAAACCCCTCCCCAGACCGTCGCCCACCGGGGCGCCCGGCTCCCAGGCACCCCGGGCCAGGGAATCACCGAAGAACGCAGCGTGGAAATTACCAGCAGGCCCCCCGCAGCGGTTAACCTCCACACGTGCCACCGGTAATGCGACCTGAACACACCAAACTCCGTCCACTGTCCGCCCTCGCAGCGCTGCTCGGGCCGGACACCACACTTCTGCGCCCGGATCTGAGCGCGGACCGTCCAGCCGAGATGCCCGGCCGGGAGGTGCACGTACGCGGCATCACCCACGACTCGCGCAAGGTGCGCCAAGGCGACCTGTACGCCGCACTGCCCGGGAGCCGCGCGCACGGCGCCGACTTCTCGCAGCAGGCCGCCGAGGCCGAGGCAGCGGCCATCCTCACCGACGCCGCGGGGGCCGACCGTGCCGCCGAGACCGGTCTGCCCGTGGTGGTCGTGCCGGACGCGCGGGCCGCGCTCGGCACGGCGGCGGCCTGGGTCTACGACGACCCCGCCAAGGACCTCCTCCTGGTCGGCACCACCGGCACCAGCGGAAAGACCACGATCACCTACCTGATCGAGTCCGGTATGCGCCAGGCCGGGATGAGCACCGGTCTGGTCGGCACCGTGGAGATGAGGGTGGGCGACGAGCGAGTCGCCTCCTCCCTGACCACCCCCGAGGCCACCGACCTGCACGGCCTCTTCTCGGTCATGCGTGAGCGCGGCGTCACCGCAGCCGCCATGGAGGTCTCCAGCCACGCCCTGGCCCTGGGGCGCGTCGGCGGCACCCACTACGACGTCGCCGTCTTCACCAACCTGTCCCAGGACCACCTCGACTTCCACCCGGACCTGCGCGACTACTTCGAGACCAAGGCGCGCCTGTTCACCCCCGAGTACTGCGACATCGCGGTGGTCAACACCGACGACCGCTTCGGCCGCGCGCTCGTGGACATGGTCCAGGGCCGTGGCGACGTCCCGGTGACCACGTTCGCCGTGCAGGGCTGCTCGGACGCGGGCCCAGAGAACGGTATGGAAGCCGACTGGAACGCGGTGGACGTCGAACTGGGCGCTACCGGCAGCACCTTCCGCATCGTCGGTCCGGGCGGGATGGAGGCCCGGGCGTCCGTGGCGCTGCCCGGCCCGTTCAACGTCTCCAACGCCATGGCGGCCATCGTCGGCCTGGTCGAGGCCGGGCTGCCCCTGGAGACCGCCATCGCCGGTGTGGCCGCGGCACCGGGCGTGCCGGGCCGCATGGAGTCGGTGGAGGTCCGCGATCCCGCGGGCGGCCAGGACTTCGCCGCACTGGTGGACTATTCACACAAACCCGGCGCCATCGAGGCCGTGTTGGGCGCCCTCCGGGCCACCACCGAGGGCCGGGTCACCATGGTGGTCGGTTGCGGCGGTGACCGTGACCGGGCCAAACGCCCGCTGATGGGCGAGGCCGCCGCACGCCTGGCCGACCAGTTGATCATCACCAACGACAACCCGCGTACCGAGGACCCCGTCACCATCGCCACCGCGATGCTGGAGGGTGTGGCCAAGGTTCCCGAGGACCAGCGGGCGCGTGTCACCATCGAGTTCGACCGTGCGGATGCCATCGGCCTGGGTGTGCACCGCACCGGACCCGGTGACGTGGTCGTGGTCGCGGGCAAGGGCCACGAGACCGGTCAGTACGTCAAGGGCGAGGTTCTGCCCTTCGACGACCGCGAGGTCCTGCGAGGGGCCATCGAGGACGCTCTGCGCACCCGTGCGAGCGAGCGGCTCGGCAACGCGCTCCAGGACGTTCACAAGACGCCTGAACAGCTCTGATCCCGCGACACGCGGGGACGCGCCGTGTGCGGCGCGGTCCGGTTTCCGGGGCACGGCCGCGAGCCGTGTCCCGGTGGCGCCCGCGCCCACACGCGTACGGGTCATGGGCGGCCGGACCACCGACGATCACGAAGTGGAGCATATTGCTCCACACAGGGCCCCGCCGGGACCCCCGACACCTCAACATGTTCTAAGGTAGGTCCGGCAATCGCAGCCCGACACGTGCCGCCCACAGTGGCGCCCACGGCCCGGTACGAAGCCGGCAACCGTCGCCCGGCGCGGCACCGCGCGCACGGTATCCGCGGTGCCATCCCCTGACCCGAACCCGAGGCCGGGTGGCCAACGCCCCTGGGGCGCCGTGGGCCGGGCCTGACATGAGGAGTGGATTTGATCGCGCTCACGCTCGATCGGATCGCTGAGATCACCCAAACCGCCATCGGCGGATCAGCGCGCCCCGACGCCGTCGTCCACGGCCCCGTCGTCATCGACTCGCGACAGGTGGAGCCAGGAGCGCTCTTCGTCGCCCTGAACGGTGAACGGGTCGACGGACACGACTTCGCCGAGTCCGCCGTCGCCGCCGGTGCGGTGGCGGTTCTGGCCTCGCGCCCGGTCGACGCCCCCCACCTGCTGGTGGACGGCGGCGACGACGAGGTGGTGGCAGCCCTGGCCCGGCTGGCCCGGCACGTGGCCACCGAACTCAGCGACCCCGCGCGCGGGACGGCCAGGACGGAGGTCGTGGGGATCACCGGCTCCTCCGGGAAGACCACCACCAAGGACCTGGTCGCCCAGGTCGTCCAGCGGATGGGCCCCACCGTGGCCCCCGCCGGCTCGTTCAACAACGAGATCGGCCACCCGCTCACGGTGCTCCGCTCCGATACCGGAACCAAGCACCTGGTGCTGGAGGTCGCGGCCCGCGGGATCGGGCACATCGCCCACCTGTGCCGTGTCGCCCCGCCCCGGATCGGCGTCGTCCTCAACGTCGGCAGCGCCCACATGGGCGAGTTCGGCGACCGTGACGCCATCGCCAGGGCCAAGGGTGAGCTCGTCGAGTCCCTGCCGCCCGGTACCGACCGGCGCGGCGAGGGCGGCGTGGCCGTCCTCAACGCCGACGACCCCCGGGTGCGCGCCATGTCCTCGCGCACCACCGCCCGCACGGTGCTCTACGGAACCGCCGAGGACGCACGGGTGCGCGCCACCGACGTCGTCCTGGAAGCCGACGGCGCCCCGTCCTTCACCCTGAACCTGCGCGGCCGCACGGCCCGGGTCCGGTTGGGACTGGTCGGCGCCCACCAGGTCAGCAACGCGCTGGCTGCCGCGGCCGTCGCCGACGAGCTGGGCATGGACATCGAAGACATCGCCGCCGCCCTCGGTGCGGCGACCCCGGTCAGCCGTTGGCGGATGGAGGTCACCGAACACCGCGGTGCCACTCTCGTCAACGACGCCTACAACGCCAACCCCGAGTCGATGCGTGCCGCGCTGACCACCCTGGGCGCGCTCGCCCGGGGCCGTCGGTCCATCGCCGTGCTCGCCCACATGGCGGAGTTGGGCGATGACGGCCGCGCCGAACACGAGAGGGTGGGTGAGCTGGCCGCAGAGACCGGTGTGGCCCACCTGGTCGTGGTGGGCGCGCAGGCCGAGGGGATCGCCGTCGGCGCTGAACGCGCCGCCCAGCAGGGGCGGTGGCGCGGTGAGAGCATCCGGGTTCCCGACGCGGAGGCGGCAGCCGACGCGGTGCGCGAACGGATGCGCACAGGAGACGTCGTCATTGTGAAGGGATCGCGCGTGGCTGCGCTCGAAAGGGTTATCGACCTCATCACCAAGGGTGATGTCCAGTGATCGGCATCACCGTAGCGGCGGGGCTTTCGCTGATTGTCTCCATGCTGCTCATGCCGCCGCTGATCAAGCTGCTGTACCGGTTCAAGTTCGGGCAGGAGGTCCGCGACGACGGCCCCGAGGGCCACAAGACCAAGCAGGGCACGCCCACCATGGGCGGCATCGTCATCATCCTCGGTGCCGTCATCGGCTACTTCGGTTCGCACCTGGCGCTGTGGAGCACCCCCACGGCCTCCGGCCTGCTGGTGATGTTCCTGTTCGTCGGCATGGGCTGTGTCGGCTTCCTGGACGACTTCATCAAGATCTACAAGCGTCGCAGCCTGGGTCTGCGCAGCGGCGCGAAGATGGTGGGCCAGGCCGTCGTCGGCGTGGGCTTCGCCTACGGCGTCACCCAGTTCCCCAACGGGTACGGCTACACCCCGGCAGCCCCCCAGCTGTCCTTCCTCCGCGACTTCGGTCCGCCGCTGATGATCGGCGCGTTCGTCATCTGGGCGCTGTTCCTCATCGTCGGTTTCTCCAACGCGGTGAACCTCACCGACGGCCTGGACGGCCTGGCCACCGGCGCGACCATCCTGTCGCTGTGCGCCTACGTCATCATCGGCAACTGGCAGCTGCGCCAGTCCTGTGTGGAGGCCCTCACCTCCAGCTGCTACACGGTCCGCGACCCCCTGGACCTCGCCGTGGTGGCCTCCGCCGTGCTCGGCGCCTGTATCGGCTTCCTGTGGTTCAACGCCCCGCCCGCCAAGATCTTCATGGGTGACACCGGCTCGCTGGCGCTGGGCGGACTCATCGTGGGTCTGGCCATCACCACCCGCACCCAGCTCCTGCTGCTGCTCATCGGCGGCCTGTTCGTCATCATCACCATGTCCGTGATGGTCCAGATCACCTCGTTCCGCCTCACCGGCAAACGGGTGTTCCGGATGGCCCCGCTCCAGCACCACTTCGAGCTCAAGGGCTGGGCCGAGACCACCATCGTGATCCGTTTCTGGATCATCCAGGGCCTGTTCATGGCGATCGCCATCGGACTGTTCTATCTGGAATGGATGCCAAGGTAGAGGCATGCCGCACCACGACTCTTCCGCCACACCCCGCTCCGCCGGACCCGCAGGTGGCCCCGACCCCTTCGCGGGCGCACGCGTCTGCGTCGCCGGTCTCGGCGTCTCCGGTCCCCCCGTCGCCAGGGCGCTCCTGGCCCGGGGCGCCCGGGTGGTCGTCGTGGACGGACGCGACGACGAGACCACCCGCCCCGTGGCCGCCGCACTGACCGAGGCCGGAGCCGAGGTCGTTCTGGGCGACACCCCGCTGCCCGAGGACTGCGGCCTCGTCGTCACCTCGCCCGGCTGGCGCCCCGACTCCCCGCTGCTCACGAGGGCCGCCGAGGCCGGTATCGAGATCATCGGGGACGTGGAGCTGGCCTGGCGGCTCAAGCCCGCCGACCAGGTGTGGCTCGCCATCACCGGGACCAACGGCAAGACCACCACCGTGCGCATGCTGGAGTCCATCCTGCGCGCGGACGGGCGGGACGCGCTCGCGGTCGGCAACGTCGGGACCCCCGTCGTCGAGGCGGTACTGCCCGACGCCGACGGCCGTGTCCACGACATCCTCGCGGTGGAACTGTCCAGTTTCCAGCTACACTGGTCCAACAGCGTCCGTCCGCACGCGGCCACCGTCCTCAACATCGCCTCCGACCACCTGGACTGGCACGGCGGGCTCGAGCCCTACGCCCGGGCCAAGGGGAGGGTCTTCGCGCGCGGGACCATCCGCGTGGTCAACACCGCCGACGACTGGTCGGTGCGCCTGGCCGAGGAGGAGGGCGACCCGCACACCCCCCTGGTGGGCCTGCGCCTGGACACTCCCAGGGCCGGTGAGCTCGGTGTGGTCGAGGACCTGCTCGTGGACCGCGCCTTCGTGGAGCAGCCGCACAGCAGCGCCGAGGAGCTCGCCACCCTGGGCGACGTGCGTCCGGCCGCGCCGCACAACGTCGCCAACGCCCTGGCCGCCGCCGCTCTGGCCCGCTCGGTGGGGGTCGCACCTGCTTCGGTGCGGGCCGGGCTGGTCGCCTTCGTCCCCGAGCCCCACCGCATCGCGCATGTGGCATCGGTCGGCGGTGTCGACTACGTGGACGACTCCAAGGCCACCAACCCGCACGCCGCGGCAGCCTCCCTCAACTCCTACGCGAGTGTGGTGTGGATCGCGGGCGGCCTCCTCAAGGGCGCCGAGGTCGACGACCTCGTGGCCGGGGCGGCGGGCCGTCTGCGCGGTGCGGTGCTGATCGGTGCCGACCGGGAACGCATCCGTGAGGCCCTGGCCAAACATGCCCCGGACGTGCCGGTGGTGGAGGTCGAAGGACCTGCCGCCGACGCGCCCCCGGAGCGCACTGTCATGGACGCGGTGGTCGCCGAGGCCGTCGCCCTGGCGGAGGAGGGCGACACGGTGCTGCTTGCCCCGGCCGCCGCCTCCATGGACATGTTCACCAACTACCCGGAGCGCGGACGCTTCTTCGCCGAGGCCGTGCACCGGCTCGGTTGAGCGGTCACGGAGGTTGTGGTTCGGACACCGGCGGGTTTTCGCCGGCATCCGGCGTGAACGGCGTGTGACTGATCGGAGCCCGTGCGTCACCAAAGGCGCGCGGGCTTCCCCCTGTCCGCCCACTGTGCCCCTCGCCACGGCCAAAGATGGCCAACACGCGGGAAATGTCCACGGTTCCCGACCCGCCGGTACGCAAGTATTGAGGCGCGAATCGTGCGGAGGGTGTGGATGGCGGCGACGACAGCGGTCGGTGGGCGCGACCGGGTGCTCTGGCGTGAGTGGGCCCGGTCCCTGGACCGTCCCCTCACTTCCTACTACCTGATCCTCGGTACCGGGGTGATGCTCATCGCCCTGGGGCTGGTGATGGTGCTGTCCTCGACGATGGTCAACTCCATCACCGAGACCGGGTCGGCGTTCTCCGTGTTCCAGCGCCAGCTGGTGTCGGCGATGATCGGCCTGCCGCTCATGGTGATCGCCTCCCAGCTGCCCCTGTGGATCTTCCGGATCGTCGGCTACCCGGCGATGATCGTGTCCGTTGCGCTGCTGCTGCTGACCGCCTTCCAGGGCACCGAGGTCAACGGCGCGATCCGCTGGCTGGAGGTCGGCGGTGTCCTCGTGCAGCCCTCCGAGCCCGCCAAACTCGCCTTCGCCCTGTGGGGGGCCAACATCCTCGCCCGCAAGGAGGAACTCAAGGAGCTCACCGAGTGGCGGCACCTGCTCATCCCGCTGCTGCCCGGTTGCGGGCTGCTCACCCTGCTCGTGCTCCTGGGGTCGGATCTGTCCACCACCCTGGTCCTCCTGCTCACCTTCCTGGGGCTGCTCTGGGTGGTGGGCGCTCCGGGCAAGCTCTTCGTGGGCATGTTCTTCCTGGTCCTGGGGCTGGCCGGGATCGTCATCGCCATCGAGCCCTTCCGGATCACCCGCATCACGGCCTTCCTCGACCCGGGGGCGGACCCCCAGGGCGCCGGCTTCCAGTCCCTGCACGGCCTCTACGCCCTGGGCACCGGCGGGATCTTCGGCGTCGGTATCGGCGCCAGCCGGGAGAAGTGGGGCTTTCTGCCCTTCGCCGAGACCGACTTCATCTTCGCCATCATCGGCGAGGAGTTCGGACTCCTCGGCACCCTGCTGGTGCTGGGCCTGTTCGGCATGCTCGGCTACGCCGGGCTGCGCGTGGCCTTCCGGGTCAAGGACCCGTTCTCCCGGCTGGCCGCCTTCGCCATCGTGACCTGGATCCTCGGCCAGGCGATGATCAACATCGCCGCCGTCATCGGCCTGGTCCCCGTCACCGGTATCCCGCTTCCGCTGGTCTCCTACGGAGGCTCCTCGCTCATCCCGACGATGACCGCGCTCGGGGTGCTGCTCGCCATCGCCCGCAACGAGCCCCAGGCGCAGAAAGCCCTGGCGGCCCGGGGTCCCAGTTGGGTCCAAAGGGCTCTAAGCTGGCTTGGCCTGGACAACGTCGTCGCCTCCGTCCACAAGAGGAGCGGTTCGACGGCGTCCAGGCGCACCACCACGCCTCGTGCCCCGGGCAAGCCGGAGGCCCGCGGCACCAAGACAACGGCAAAGCACAAGAGCGGACCGGTCCCGGCGGGTGACCGGCCAAGGAGGAATCGGCGACGATGAGGGTAGCCCTAGCCGGAGGCGGCACGGCCGGGCATATCGAGCCCGCACTCTCCCTTGCGGACGCGCTGCGGCGCATCGACCCCGACACGGAGATCCTCTGCCTGGGAACGGAGCGCGGACTGGAAACCAGGCTGGTCCCCATGCGCGGCTACGAACTGGGCCTGATTCCGGCGGTCCCCCTGCCGCGTCGACTCACCCCGCAGCTGCTCACGGTCCCCGGCAAGCTCGCGGGTGCACTGAGCGCCGCGGGTGAGCACCTGGACAAGCTCCAGGCCGACGTCATCGTCGGTTTCGGCGGCTACGTCGCCACCCCCGGCTACCTGGCGGCCCGGCGCCGGAAGATCCCCATCGTGGTGCACGAGGCCAACCCCCTCCCGGGCCTGGCCAACCGGCTCGGCGCGCGGCTCACACCCCACGTGTTCACCGGTCACCCCCACACCCAGATCCGAAACGGGCGCTTCATCGGCATCCCCCTGCGCCAGCAGATCACCTCGCTGGACCGGCTGGCCATGGGCGACAAGGCCCGCGCCTACTTCGGTCTGCGTCCGGACCTGCCCACCCTCCTGATCTTCGGCGGCTCCCAGGGCGCCCAGCGCCTCAACGAGACCGCCTTCAACGCGGCCGCGGCCTTCCGCGACGCGGGCGTGCAGGTCCTGCACGTCGTCGGCCCGAAGAACGCCGACGAGCCCCAGGACCTCACCCAGGACGGCGTCCCCTACGTCGCCGTCCCCTACGTGGACCGGATGGACATGGCCTACGCCGCAGCCGACGTGGCCATGTGCCGTTCCGGTGCGATGACCTGCGCCGAACTCACCGCGGTGGGTCTGCCCGGTGCCTTCGTGCCACTGGCCATCGGCAACGGGGAACAGGCGCTGAACGCCGAGCCGATCGTCCAGGCGGGCGGCGGCCTGTCGATCGGCAACGCCGACGTCTCGGTCGAGTGGATCACCGGCCAGCTCATCCCGCTGCTCACCGACACCGACCGGGTCGTGGCCATGTCGGAGGCGGCCGCCCGGATGGGCCGCCGCGACGCCGACACGGAACTGGCCCGGGAGGTCATGGCGATCGCCCGGGGCGACAAGCCCACCCCCGAACTCCCGTTGCCCGAGGACGAGGGCGACGACGTTTTCTACGACGACGGTAAGGACGCAAGATGAGCCTGGTCCAGCCGACCGACCCGGTCCCCGTCGACGAGCTCGGCCGCACCCACTTCATCGGCCTGGGCGGCGCCGGCATGTCCGGTATCGCCCGCGTGCTGCTGCAGTCGGGGGTCGAGGTCTCTGGCAGTGACGCCCGCGACAGCGAGACCCTGCGCGAACTCGAACAGATGGGCGCCGAAGTCCATGTGGGCCACGCCGCCGAGAACCTGGGCAAGGCCGAGACGCTCGTGGTCTCCTCCGCCATCCGCGAGGACAACCCCGAACTCGCCGAGGCGCGCAGCCGCGGCATCCGCATCCTGCCCCGTGCCGCGGCCCTGGGCGCCCTCCTGCTGAACCGCGAGGGCATCGCGATCTCCGGCACCCACGGCAAGACCACCACGACCTCCATGGTCACCGTGGTCCTGCAACACCTGGGCGCGGATCCCGGTTACGTGATCGGCGGCAAACTGGTCACCACCGGCCTGGGCGCCGACGCCGGGATCGGTGAGGCCATCGCGGTGGAGGCGGACGAGAGCGACGGGTCCTTCCTGATGCTCTCGCCCAAGATCGCCGTGGTCACCAACGTCGAGGCCGACCACCTGGACAACTACAGCGGCATCGACGAGATCCACGCCAACTTCGCGTCGTTCGTCGACCGGGTCGAGCGCACCCTGATCGTCGGGATCGACGACCCGGGTGCCCGCACCGTCGCCGAGCTCGCCCGTGAACGCGGCAGGAGGGTACTCACCTACGGCGAGGCCGAGGACGCGGACTACCGGATCACCCGGATCCGCGCCCGCGGTTTCACCACCGAGTTCACCCTCCAGACCGCCACCGGTGACCCGATCGACGGCACCCTGGCCGTCCCCGGACTCCACAACGTCCTGAACGCCGCCGCCGCGGTCGCCGTCGCCGACGAACTCGGCCACGACCTGGAGATCGCCGTGGAGGGCATCGCGGACTTCGCCGGGGCCGCCCGCCGCTTCGAACTCAAGGGCGAGGGCAACGGTGTGGGTGTCTACGACAGCTACGCCCACCACCCCACCGAGATCGACGCCGACCTGCGTGCCACGCGCGCCGCGCTGCGGTCGTTCGCCGAGGACGCGGAGGAACAGATCCCGGAAGGCCGGGTCGTCGCCGTGTTCCAGCCGCACCTGTACAGCCGGACCCGTATCTTTGCCGAGGAGTTCGCGCAGGCCCTGAGCCTGGCTGACGAGGTCGTGGTGATGGAGGTCTACGCGGCCCGCGAGGACCCCGAACCCGGGGTCACCGGCGAGCTCATCACCTCCCGTGTGTCCCATGACCGGGTCCGGTACGTGCCGGGCCGGGACGAGGCCGTGCGCCGGGCCGCCGAACTGGCCCGTCCCGGGGACATCGTCCTCACCATGGGCGCGGGCGATGTCACCGAGCTGGGGCCGCGGATCGTGGAGGCGCTCGCGGAGGCGGCAGAAGGCACGGAAACCAGCTAGAGGAGCACACGTGGGCGCTGACCGGACCAGGGCGAGGAACGAGGCCGCGCCGCGCAGGGGGTCGGATCCCTGGAAGGTCGCCTTCGCGGTACTGCTCGTCGTCTCCCTGATCTGCGTGGTCACGTGGGTGCTGCTCGGCTCCCGGCTGCTGGTCGTGCGTGACGTCGCCGTCACCGGCCTGGACCGGGTGCCGAGGGAGGAGGTCGTCGCGGCCGTGGCCGTGGACACGGGGACCCCGTTGATACGGGTGGACCTGGACCGCGGCCGCGAGCGCGCCGAGAGCCTGGACCTGGTCGAGTCCGCGAGGGTGACCCGCGGCTGGCCCGCGACCCTCGACGTGGAGGTAGTCGAGCGCAGACCCCTGCTCGCCGTCCGGGTGGGGGAGGAGTACCGGCTCGTCGACGGCGACGGGGTGCGTATCGAGGACTCGCCGACCCGTCCCGGCACACACCCGCTGGTCCGGGTCACCGGGGAGATCGAGGGGAACGACGCGGTCCGGGCGGCGGCGGACATCGTCGAGGGCGCCCCGGACTCCCTCATCGCCCAGATACAGCTCATCGACGCCACCGACACGGAACAGATCACCGTCGAACTCGGCAACGGATCCCTCGTGGAGTGGGGCCTGGCGCAGGGCGCCGAGGACAAGAGCGAGGTCCTGCGGGTGCTGATGCGCGAACACCCGCCGGAGGAGGGGCGTGTCTACGATGTCGGAACCCCGGACTTGGCCATCGTTCGGTGAAACGTTTCCCAAGGGAGGGGGCGCGGGGGAGAGCCCGGGGCAAGGGGCTGTTGGGGCCACGAGTACGGCCGCGGACCCGCCGACCGACACGCGCCGAGGACATTCCAGACGCGACGCGCCGAGTGCGCACTTCGCTTCCTCGCGTTATACGACGTTAGGCTGAAGCTGTCTTCGGTTGCCCGTACTCGACAGTCCGCTTACTGTCGGGAAGCACAACCACTGTCAACCACGCAGTAAAACACGCTTTTCGGGGTACTCAGGAACCGTTTCGCCCCCGCTTCGCGGAGCGGGCCGTATCCGGACCCTCAGGGTCGTACGGCAGACGCAGGACGGTACCGGTGACCCCGGGTCCTCCACAGGCAGCCGCTCACGCGGCCGCCGGGCGGGAGCACCCGAAACGCACACTGTAGAACCGGATGCCGAACCGCCGGCGCACCCGTTGGCCACCGGTCAGCGGACGCGGAGACGGAACGGCGTATGCGAGCGGAAAGGCCCCTCGTCGTGGCAGCACCGCAGAACTACCTCGCGGTCATCAAAGTCGTCGGCATCGGCGGCGGCGGTGTCAACGCCGTCAACCGAATGATCGAAGAGGGGCTCAAGGGCGTCGAGTTCATCGCGATCAACACCGACGCGCAAGCGCTGCTGATGAGTGACGCGGACGTCAAGCTCGACGTCGGCCGTGAGCTCACCCGTGGCCTGGGCGCAGGCGCCAACCCCGATGTCGGTCGCAAGGCCGCGGAGGATCACCGGGAGGAGATCGAGGAGGTCCTCAAGGGGGCCGACATGGTCTTCGTCACGGCCGGAGAGGGTGGTGGAACCGGCACCGGCGGAGCCCCCGTCGTCGCCAACATCGCCCGTTCCCTCGGCGCGCTCACCATCGGAGTGGTCACCCGCCCCTTCGGTTTCGAGGGCAAGCGCCGGGCGACCCAGGCCGAGTCGGGGATAGCGATGCTCCGCGAGGAGGTCGACACCCTCATCGTCATCCCCAATGACCGCCTGCTGTCCATCTCGGACCGCCAGGTCAGCGTGTTGGACGCCTTCAAGGCGGCCGACCAGGTCCTGCTCTCCGGTGTCCAGGGCATCACCGACCTGATCACCACGCCGGGCCTGATCAACCTGGACTTCGCCGACGTCAAGTCGGTCATGTCGGGGGCAGGGTCGGCGCTGATGGGGATCGGATCGGCACGAGGGGACGACAGGGCCGTCGCAGCGGCCGAACTGGCGATCTCCTCACCGCTCCTCGAAGCCAGCATCGACGGCGCACACGGTGTGCTCCTGTCCATCCAGGGCGGATCCGACCTGGGCCTCTTCGAGATCAACGAGGCCGCGCAGCTGGTCGCCAACTCGGCCGCGCCCGATGCCAACATCATCTTCGGCGCCGTCATCGACGACGCCCTGGGCGACGAGGTGCGGGTCACCGTCATCGCGGCGGGCTTCGACGAACCCGAGGTCACCGGTGCCGTGGTGCGGGAGCGCCAGCCGGTGGACCCTCCTGAGGCCGTCGCCCCCACGGCAGGCATCACGTCCGGTGGGGAGGAGTCGTCGGCCAAGACGGCACCGTCCACCGCGGACGCGAGCGGGGCGCCGGCCACCAGCATGCCGTGGATCACCCCCTCCCGCCCGGCCCAGCCCGCGCAGGAGGCCCCACGGCCCGCCATGCCGCCGGTCCAGCCGCCGGCCGCTCCGGAGCCGGTCCGTCAGGAACCCCAGCGCACCCAGGCTCCGGCCCAGCCCGAGCAGAACCAGAGCAGCGGCTACCAGGTCTCCTACCCCGAGCCCGAGCCGGCCGCTCCGGAGCCGCAGGCCGCCCCCGCCGAGGAGCAGCCCGCACCGGAACCCGCGTCGGAGCCCGAGGCCGAGCAGGAGACCCAGTCGAGCCACATCCACGCGGTCTCGGACGCCTCCGAACGCCGCGGTGAGGTTCCCACGCCCCGGCGCCGAGTGATCTTCGACGACCCCGACGACCTGGACGTGCCGGAGTTCCTGAAGTAGTCCGCCACCATCCCGGTACCATCGACGTGTCAGCGGCCCCGACCCTCGTGGCGGGGCCGTCGCCGCCCCCGGAGGCAGAACCGTCCGGTTCCCCGCGGGGCCGAGGGAAGGACCGCGTCGATCCGATGGGAGACATCATCGACCTGGGACACGGTGTCCGTGCCGCCGTCACCGAACGCAAGGGCGGGGTGAGCCGGCCGCCGTTCGACTCGCTCAACCTCGGGTTGGGTACCGGCGACACCCGGGAGGCGGTCACCGCCAACCGGGCCCGAGCGGCCGAGGACCTCGGGTTCGGCGTCGAGCGGGTCGTGTGGATGAACCAGGTCCACAGCGCCGACGTGCTCGTGGCCACCGAGCCCGGCGGGGTCGGCACCTGCGACGGTGTGGTGACCACCCGCCCGGACCTGGTGCTCGCCTCGATGGCGGCGGACTGCCTGCCCGTTCTGGCCGCCGACGGCGAGGCGGGGGTGCTGGGCGCGGCCCACTCGGGAAGGCTGGGCACCGCGCACGGCGTGGCCGTCAACCTGGTGGACACCATGGTCGCCCAGGGCGCCCGACGTGACCGGATCACCGTCTTCCTCGGGCCGGCCATCTGCGGCCGGTGCTACGAGGTTCCGCCCGACCTCCAGGCCGAGACCGCCGCACGGACCCCGGAGGCGGCCTCGACCACCAGACAGGGCAGCACGGGTGTGGACATGACGGCCGCCGTCACGGCCCAACTGGGCCGAGCCGGGGTCGGGGACGTCCTCGCTGACGGCCGCTGCACCCTGGAGAGCCCGGAACTGTTCTCCCACCGCGGGGACGCGCCCACCGGCCGGTTCGCCTCCTTCCTCTGGCGTGAATGAGGTCTTCGCCACCCCGGCCCGCGGAGGAGCCCTGGGGCCTGAGCCGCGCGGTCCTTCGGCGGGGCCGCAACCGGCCACACCGCAGCCACATCCGGCCACAGCAGTAGGAAGAGAAGGAACACCCGTGTCACATACCGGTCCCGCGCGCACCGAGCAGATCCGCGCCAACATCCGGGCCGCGCGGGCCAGGATCGAGGAGGCCTGCGAGAAGGCCGGCCGCGACCCCTCGGAGGTGTCGCTGATCGGAGTGACGAAGACCTACCCGGCCAGCGATGTGCGCATTCTCGCCTCCCTGGGGGTCACCGACGTCGGGGAGAACCGTGACCAGGAAGCGGCCCCGAAGGCCGCGGAGACTGCCGACCTCGGCCTGAACTGGCACTTCGTCGGCCAGTTGCAGACCAACAAGGCACGTTCCGTGGCCTCCTACGCGAATGTGGTGCACTCGGTCGACCGGGCCAAACTCGCCAGGGCGTTGGGTGACCGGGCCGCGGCGGCGGGTCGGCGTCTGACCTGTCTGGTACAGGTCAACCTGGACACCGATTCCGAGGCCGGGGTCATCGGCCCGCGCGGAGGCGTGGATCCGGGGGACGTGGTTGGGCTCGCGGAGCGGATCGCCGAACACGAGGCGCTCACCCTCGGCGGTGTGATGGCGGTCGCCCCCCGGGACGGAGACCCGGACGCGGCCTTCGCCCGCCTGCAGGAGGTGGCGGGGGTGGTCCGGGATCACTACCCTCGGGCAACGGTGATCTCCGCGGGGATGAGCGGGGACCTGGAGGCCGCGATCGGACGGGGCGCGACACACCTGCGACTCGGTACGGCGTTGCTCGGCTCCCGGGGACCGATCGTGGGGTAATGTCCCCACATAGACCTTGGGGCCTGTCTGTGGCGTTCGCCCGAATGGACGAACACCCCGTGTACGCGGGGCGCAGGGGCCGAAGACGGAGGAGTCGGCTGCGGTGAAGGCCGCGGGGACGACGGAGGACATGAGATGGCCGGCGCGATGCGCAAGATGGCGGTCTACCTCGGCCTCGTGGAGGACGACCGTTACGATCACCGCTATGCGGACGAATATGATGAGTTCGACGATTTCGACGAGGGCGTGGAGGAGCAGCGTGACCGCGACGCTGACACTCCGCGAGGCGAGGAAGTACGAGGCGAGGATGTGCCGGACACCGGCGACTACCTGGGAACGGGTGAGCGACGCGGTGGTACGGCCATGACTGCCTCAACCGCCGACCTGGCTCGGATCACCACGCTCCATCCACGTACCTACAACGAGGCGCGTACGATCGGAGAGCACTTCCGGGAAGGTACGCCGGTGATCATGAACCTGACCGAGATGGTCGACAGCGACGCCAAGCGTCTCGTCGACTTCGCGGCTGGTCTGATCTTCGGTCTCCATGGCAGTATCGAACGCGTGACCAACAAGGTGTTCCTGCTGTCCCCGGCCAACGTCGAGGTGACCGCCGAAGACAAGGCGCGGATCGCCGAGCGAGGGTTCTTCAATCAGAGCTAGATCATCACATTTGTCCAGAGATTGGGTCGGGGAACGACCGTGAGTATCGTCCTGTCCGTGCTGTCCTTCCTGCTGCAGCTGTTTGTCTTCGTGCTGATAGCGAGGGTGGTCCTGGAGATGGTGCAGTCCTTCTCCCGGACGTGGCGGCCCACCGGGTTCGTGCTTGTGCTCGCTGAGATCGTGTACACGATCACCGATCCGCCACTGAGGTTCCTGCGCAGGTTCATCAAGCCGATCCGGCTGGGGAGTATCGCACTCGACCTGAGTGTGCTGGTCCTCTTCTTCGCCGTGATCATCCTCCAGAGCATTCTGGGGAGCCTGATGCTCAGCGTGGGGTAGAGGAGGTCGGGGGCGGAAAAGACAGCCCCTGATTCCGATATGTGGTCTTGGTCATGATCTGGATTGCCGTAAGGTCACGATCAGGTAGCGTCCCTACGGACAGACTCCAAGCGCGCCAAGGAGACGAACATGCCGCTGACACCCGCCGATGTGCGGAACAAGCAGTTCAGTACCACCCGGCTCCGACCCGGGTATGACGAAGAAGAGGTCGACGCCTTTCTCGACGAGGTCGAGTCCGAGCTGGACCGGCTGATCCAGGAGAACGAGGAACTGCGCGGCAAGCTCGCCGAGTGCCTGCGGGGCAAGGTCCCCAACGCCGGCATGCAGGACTTCCAGCAGCCCCAGGAGCAGCAGGCCCCCGAGGCGCCGCAGCAGATGGAGCAGATGCGCCCGGAGCCCGTCCAGGCGCAGCAGCCCGTCGAGCCCCAGCCGCCCGCGCCGCAGCAGCAGATGGCGATGACCGGCGCGAACCTGGCCATGGGTGGCGAGGAGAACATGGACACGGCGGCCCGTGTCCTGGCGCTCGCCCAGCAGACCGCCGACCAGGCGATCTCCGACGCCCGCCGTGAGGCGGACGAGACCCTCGGCCGCGCCCGCCACGAGTCCGAGGACATCCTCGGCAAGGCCCGCCGCCAGGCCGACCAGATCATCGGTGAGGCCCGCGCCCGCTCGGAGAACCTCGACCGGGACGCCCAGGAGCGCCACCGTCAGGTCATGGGCAGCCTGGTTCAGCAGCGCGAGGAGCTCGAGCACAAGGTCAACGTGCTCAAGGACTTCGAGCGCGAGTACCGCAGCCGCCTGAAGGACTACTTCGAGCGCCAGCTGCGCGAGCTCAACGACGAGGGCAAGCCGGTCGAGCCCAACCCGAACACCACGGGCGGCTTCCAGACGATGGCTCCCCAGACCGGCGGGGCACCCGCGCTCCAGCAGCACGGCCCCGGCGGCAACCCGTTCGGCCAGCCCGAGCCCGCCCAGCACGGTGGCTTCCACCCGGGCGAGGTTCCGCACGAGCGCCGCTGACCCGTCAGCGGCCATGCGGCTCCGAACAACTGAAGACTCCGGCTCCACACGTGTAAAGGCCCTGGTCGACCCGTGATCCTTAGCCTCCTCGCCACCGTGGCGGTGTTGGCGGCCATCGCCGTCATCGCAGCTGCCCTGGTCCTCGCCGAGACCACCCTGGTGTACGTCGCCCTGGGACTCGGCGGGCTGAGCGTGCTCCTACTGTTGGGCGCGATCATCCAGGGACGGTTCGGCGGGGCAAGAGCGGACACGGAACGGACGGACGGTTTGGGGAAGGCGTCCGTCCCCGTGGAGGCCGCCACCGCGGTCGGCACGGCCCCGGCCCGAGCGTGGGAACCGGAGGAGTCTCGGCGCGCACCCGCACCGGCTGACCAGCCGGTGCGGGAATCCGCCGTTTCGGAGCAGCCCGTCAGCGACCGGAACCGAACGGTCGCCGACGAGACGGAAGAGGAAGCGGAGTTCGAGATCCCCCGCTGGCAGACCCCCACTGTCGGAAGCTGGCCGGAACCGGCCCTCCGGGACGAGGCGCCGGTCGGGGCCGACACTCCGGCCGATGCGTGGCCGGAGACGGTGGAGAACGGACCCGAGCCCGGCGCGACCCCTGCCGAGGACACCTCTGTCGAGGAGACTCCAGCGCCCGGAGAAACCTCCGCGGACGAGGACCGGGAAGAGGGCCCCGGGGAGGAACCCGCCGCACACGGCGCCGAAGAGACCGGGGACGCCTCCGAACCCGACGACCCGGGTAGGGCGTTCGCCTACCGCATCCCCGCGGCCGTCACCGGCGAGACCGGCCGGGACCACGGGCTGACCCCCGGCGAGGACGGACCTCCCGCCACCGTGGACACGGCCCGGGACATCGAGGCGCTCGCAGAGCGACAGACAGCGGCTCTCCAGGACACGGCCCCCGAAGAGGCCGCGCCTGAGGCAGAGACCACCCACGAGTACTCCGAGCCGGTGGCGGACGCCGAACCGGTGCAGAGCGTCGAGCGAACCGAGCCCGAGCCGGACGGATCCGTCGACGAGCCCCGGGAGACCCCCGCGCGGGACCCCGGCGACGAGGAGCGACCCACCGGGGACGGGGAGACGGCTGAGACCGATCCCGCGGCATCGGCGGACACCACCGCCGATGACCTGGTCCGGACCTCCGAGGACGTGGACCAGGGGCCGCAGGACGCGGAGGAGGGGGCCGACGAGGCCCCCGAGGAACCCGAGAGGACCCCTGAGGGGAACCGAACCGCCGACGGGTCCCCCGCCGATGACGGCGCGGCGGCCGGGGACGGTGACTCGGTCCTGGCCTACGCCGCCATTCTCGACAACGAGGGCGACACCGCCTCGGACACGGACGTCCCGGACGCGGAGGCCTCGGACACGGAGGACCCGGACCCCGCCACCCGGGAGACCGGGGAGGAGACCGCCCCGGAGCGGTCCCGGCCCGGCCGGACCGCGGACGGAACCGGAGAGGGCGCCGACGACACCACCGGCGAGGAGCCGGCCGGCGAGGTCGGCGAGGACCCCAGGAAGCAGCCGGACTCCTCCTGCTCCGGCTGACCTCCCCCAGACAGCCCGAAGGGCCCCGCTCGGCCGAGCGGGGCCCTCCGTCGCCTCCCAGGCGTGTGCGTGCGCTCAGGCGCGGCGGAAGGTGAAGGCCACCCCGAACTCCTCCGACTCCGCGGAGTGCGGGGCGTCCTCGCCCGCCCCGGCCGCGAAGGTGTCGGCCAGGACCTCACCGGCGATCATCCGCCCGTGCTCGGACAGGGTCTGCCTGACGACCTCGTCCTCGGCGGCCCACCACACGCGGATCCGGTCGGACACGTCCAGGCCGCTGTTCTTACGGGCCTCCTGGAGCATCCGGACCATCTCGCGGGCCAGACCGGCCCGGCGCAGCTCCGGGGTCAGCTCCAGGTCCAGGGCCACCGTCTCCCCGGACTCGGAGGCCACCGCCCAACCCTCACGGGGCTGCTCGGTCACCAGGACCTCGTCGGCGCTCACCTCGACCGGCTCGTCCTCGACCCGTACCTGGGCCCAGCCGCTCCCGCGCACCTGCTCGACCAGGGCAGCAGGGTCGGCGGCCTGGATGGCCTTGGCCACCAGCGGCGTGCGCTTGGCGAACCGCTTGCCCAGAGCACGGAAGTTCGGCTTGACCACGTAGTCCACGAGATCGCCGCCGACGGTGGACAGCGCGTCCAGCCGGGCCACGTTGAGCTCGTCGGCCACCTGGGCGCGCAGCTGCTCCGGCAGTTCGGTGAAGCCCGGGGCGCCCACCAGGGCGCGGGCCAGCGGCTGCCGGGTACGCATGGCCGAGTCCACACGGGCGGACCGGCCCAGCTCCACCAGACGACGGGTCAGCGCCATGTTCTTCGACAGAGCGGGGTCGATCAGCTCCTCGCGGACCTCCGGCCAGGACGCCAGGTGGACCGAGTCCGCGCCCTGCGGGCGGCGCAGCGCCGACCACACGTGCTCGGTCAGGAACGGCACGATGGGGGCCATCAGCAGGGTGACGGTCTCCAGCGCCTCGAACAGCGTCGCGAAGGCCGCAGCGCCCTCCGGGGTGTCGGCACCGCCCCAGAACCGGCGCCGGGAGCGGCGCACGTACCAGTTGGACACGTCGTCCACGAACGCGGTCAGACGGCGCCCGGCCCCGGTCGTGTCGAAGGCGTCCATGGCCTCGGTGACGTCGCGGACGACCTCGTTGAGCTCGGACAGCAGCCACCGGTCCAGCAGCGGGCGGTCCTGCGGGGCCGGGGCGTCGGCCAGCTTCGAGTGGTCCCAGCCGCTCCCGGCGTTGGCGTACAGGGTGAAGAACGACGTGGTGCTGTAGTAGGTCAGCAGCACCTTGCGGACGATCTCCTCAAGGGCGGAGTGGCCGACGCGGCGGGCCGTCCACGGCGAGCCGCTGGCCAGCATGAACCAGCGCAGGGCGTCAGCGCCGTGCTGGTCCATCACCGGGATGGGCTCCATGACGTTGCCCAGGTGCTTGCTCATCTTGCGGCCGTCCTCGGCGAGGATGTGGCCGAGTACCACCACGTTCTCGAACGAGTTGCGGCCGAACACCAGGGTGCTCACCGCGAGCAGCGAGTAGAACCAGCCTCGGGTCTGGTCGATCGCCTCGGAGATGTACTGCGCGGGGAAGTTGGCCTCGAAGGTCTCCTCGTCCCGGTGCGGGGCGCCCCACTGGGCGAACGGCATGGAACCGGAGTCGAACCAGGCGTCGATGACCTCGGGCACGCGACGGGCGACCCGCTCCTCCTCGGGGAGTGAGGGATCGGCGTCGGGGTCGGGGATGACGACGTCGTCGACGTAGGGGCGGTGCGGGTCCAGGTTGGACAGGTCCTGGCCGCTGAGCTCGCTCAGCTCCTCCAGGGAGCCCACGCAGATCTGGCGGCCGTCGGGGAACTCCCAGATCGGCAGCGGGGTGCCCCAGTAGCGGTTGCGGGACAGCGCCCAGTCGACGTTGCCGCGCAGCCACTCACCGAAGCGGCCCTCCTTGACGTTCTCCGGCACCCAGTTGGTGAGGTCGTTCTGCGCGAGCAGCTCGTCCTTGACCGCGGTGGTGCGGATGTACCAGGACGGGACCGCGTAGTACAGGAGCGCGGTGTGGCAGCGCCAGCAGTGCGGGTAGGAGTGCTCGTAGTCCAGGTGGCGGAAGAGCAGGCCACGGTCCCTGAGGTCGCGGACCAGCGTCTTGTCGGCCTCCTTGAAGAACACCCCGCCCACGAGCTGGAGCTCGGCCTCGAAGGTGCCGTCGGGGCGGACCGGGTTGACCACCGGCAGGCCGTAGGAGCGGCAGACCGTCATGTCGTCGGCGCCGAAGGCGGGGGACTGGTGGACCAGGCCCGTACCGTCCTCGACGGTCACGTAGTCCGCGAGCACGACGTAGTGCGCGGGTTCGTCGAAGGACACGAGGTCGAAGGGGCGCTGGTAGGTCCAGCGCTCCATCTCGTCGCCCTCGTAGCTCTCGCCGGTGAGCTCCCAGCCCTCGCCGAGCACCTTCTCGAACAGCGGACGGGCGACCAGCAGCCGCTCGTTGCCGTCCGTGGCCACCACGTACTCCACGTCCGGGTGTACGGCCACGGCCGTGTTGGACACCAGCGTCCACGGTGTCGTGGTCCACACCAGCATCGAGGTGGGGTGTTCGGGGGAGGCCAGCGGACCCGAGGTCACCGGGAAGCGCACGTACACCGACGGGTCGGTGACGGTCTCGTAGCCCTGGGCCAGCTCGTGGTCGGAGAGCGTGGTGCCGCAGCGCGGGCAGTAGGGGCTGATCCGGTAGTCGCGGACGAGCAGGTCCTTGTCCCAGATCTGCTTGAGCGCCCACCAGACGGACTCCACGTACTGCGGGTCCATGGTGCGGTAGGCGTCGTCCATGTTCACCCAGTAACCCATGCGCTCGGTCATGGCGGTGAACGCGTCCACGTTGCGCAGGACGGACTCGCGGCAGCGGTCGTTGAACTCGGCGATACCGAAGGCCTCGATGTCCTTCTTGCCGCTCAGGCCCAGTTCCTTCTCCACGGCGACCTCGACGGGCAGGCCGTGGCAGTCCCATCCGGCCTTGCGATCGACGTGGTAGCCGCGCATGGTGCGGAAACGCGGGAAGACGTCCTTGAAGGCGCGGGCCTCGACGTGGTGCACGCCGGGCTGGCCGTTCGCGGTGGGCGGGCCCTCGTAGAAGACCCAGTTCTCGTTGCCGCGGGTCTGGTCGAGCGACCGCTGGAAGACGTTCTCCTTCGACCAGCGGCCGAGGATCTCGCGCTCCGTCGCGGGCAGGTCGATCTGGGCGGGCAGTTGGGGCAGCGCGCGGGATTCGGGCCGGGGGTCGTCGGTCACCGTCGTACCTTTCTCCATCAGGGGTGTTCCTGACGGAGGGACGAGGCGGAGCCCCGCGGTACCACCCTCCTTGGAGCCGCGACCGGATCCGCTGGGCGGATCGGCTGCGGATCCCACTTCGTTGGGTCCGTGCCGGTTCTACTGGGGTGCGCCGTGACGCACGCGGGCACCTGTTCCTCCGGCTGCTCCGGGGTGATCTTCGCGCTGGTCGTTGCCCCCGGGCTCACACCGTCCCCGGGTCGCTTGGCCGGCCCAGCCGCCTCTAGGCTGTGTCCGTCCGGTCGGGGCCAGCGTTACTCGTCCCCATCGACACACCGTCAGGATAACGCAGTGCGGCCAGGTGCGCCGCGGATCAGTTGAGGGAGCGGCCGTGGCGGAGCACACGCGGGGCGCGGTCCTGGTGACCCTGCCCGAACGCGAGGACGCGGAGGAGCTGGCCGAGCAGCTCCTGGAGCAGGGGTACGAGCCCTGCCGGGTACACCGGGACATGCTCGCGGGTGAGGACGACGCCGAGGACGTGGACTGGGTGATCGAGGTGCTGACGGGCCCGCACGGCGGCCCGGCGGTCTTCGACGAGCCCCACCTGCTGCTGCTCGCCGAGGACTACGGCGGCTTCGCCGTCGCCGAGTGACCGTGCGTGCGGGCGCGGCCGCCCGGGGCGGAGCGGCCCACCCCTGGCACCGGGCGGCCCCGACGGTCAGGATGGGTCTCCATGAGGATCCGTGAGGCACACCCCGACGACGCCCCGGCCATCGCCGGCGTGCACGTCCGCTCCTGGCAGGCCGCCTACCGCGGGATGATCCCCGACTACGCGCTGGAGAACCTGGACCCCGGGCGCCTGGCCGGGGTCTGGTCGAGACGGCTCACCGGCGACTTCACCGCTCCCGGGGCCGGGGTGCTGGTCGCGGAGGAGGACCGCGCCGTGGTGGCCTTCGCCGGTTTCGTGCCGGGCCCCGACCCCGAGGACGAGAACCGCTCGGTGGTGGATCTGGAGACCTTCTACTCCGTGCCCGAGGTGTGGGGCTCGGGGACCAACCGGAAGCTGGCCCGCGCCCTGCACGAGGCGATGGCCGACGGCACGGCCGAACAGGCCGTCCTGCGGGTCCTGGTCGCCAACGCCCGTGCCCGGCGCTTCTACGAGCGTCAGGGCTGGTGGGACACCGGCACCGTCGCCGACGAGACGATCCTGCGCGGAACCCTCGTGGTGCCCACGGCCCTGTACCGGCGCGCCCTCTGAGCGCTCCCAGGTCGCCGGGCCGTTCCCCGTCACCTCGGTGGACGCACCGCCGGGATCATTGCCTCCGGGCGGTGGATTGCCTAGGCTTCGCGGCACCACTCACGGCCTTGCCGAGGGGGAGATCCCGCAGATCAGAACGGACGCGGGGGCCGTGGGACGCGTGGAGGGGGAGTGCGATGAAGGCCACCGAGGCGGCGGCGCTGCCGGTCCGGCCGGGGGAGGACCCCTGGACACCGGAGGAGCTTGCGCAGGTCCGGAACCAGTTGCAGAGCGAGATCGCGGCGCAGCGGGAGGAGCTCCGCGAGAGCGAGGACGAACTCGCGGACCGGCTCACCGACCCGGTCGAAGGAGCGGGGGACGACCCCGCGGACGTCGGCGCCAAGACCTTCCAACGCGAACACGATCTGGCGTTGGCCTACAATACTCGTGACCTGCTCGCCAAGAGCGAGCGGGCGATCGAACAGATGGACGCGGGGACCTACGGGGTCTGTGACTCGTGCGGTCAGGCCATCGGAAAGGCACGGCTGCAGGCCTTTCCGCGCGCCACCCTGTGCGTCACCTGCAAACAGCGCGAGGAGCGTCGCTGACTGAGGTAGAGCCCTCCGGGGACAGCAACATGACCACGACCGACAACACCGCCGCCCGGCCGCGCAGGTACCTGATCCTGCTGCTGGTCGCGCTCATCGCGATCGTCGCCGACCTCCTCACCAAGGAGTGGGTGCTGGCCGCCTTCTCCCAGGGCGAGCGCCTCGACATCATCGGCAACTTCGTCCAGTTCACACTGGTGTACAACACCGGGGCCGCGTTCTCGCTCGGCACCGGTTACACCTGGGTGTTCACCGCGATCGCCACTCTCGTGGTCCTCGTGATCGCCTACCTCGGCTGGCGTGTGCGCAGCCTGTGGTGGGGCGTCACGCTCGGGCTGATGATGGGCGGGGCCGCGGGCAACCTCGTCGACCGCTACTTCCGCGGGGAGACACCCGGCACCGGAGCGGTCGTCGACTTCATCAGCGTCGGCAACTTCCCGGTCTTCAACATCGCCGACTCCTGCGTGGTGGTCGGAGCCTGCCTGGTGGTGCTGCTGACCTTCAGGGGTCTCAACCTGGACGGGACGATGGTCGCGGACGAGGAGCCCGCCCGGAAGAAGGACTCCGACACCGGTGGCAACGACGAACAGGGGCAGGGCGCATGAGTGACACGAGGAGCCTCCCCGTCCCAGACGGTCTGGAAGGCGACCGGCTCGATGCCGCGATCGCGCGGATGTTCGGTCTCTCCCGAACCCGGGCCGCGGAGCTGATCGGGGACGGCGGCGTCCTCCTCGACGGTGCCGAGGCGGGAAAGTCCGACCGGGTGCAGGCCGGGGCCTGGCTGGAGGTCACCCTCCCGCCGCCGCCCACCGCCCCGGTGCCTCGCGCCGAGGCCGTTCCCGGCATGCGGATCGTGCACGAGGACACCGACATCATCGTGGTGGACAAGCCGGTCGGCGTGGTCGCGCACCCGACGGTCGGCTGGACCGGACCCAGCGTGCTGGAGGGTCTGTTGGCCTCCGGCGTGCAGTTGGCCACCAGCGGGGCCGCCGAACGCCAGGGCATCGTGCACCGCCTGGACGCCAACACCACCGGCCTGATGGTGGTCGCCAAGAGCGAGACCGCCTACAGCGTGCTCAAGCGGGCGTTCAAGGAGCGCACCGTCGACAAGCGCTACCACACGCTGGTCCAGGGCCACCCGGATCCGCTCCGGGGCACCGTGGACGCCCCCATCGACCGCCACCCCGCGGGGGACGGACGCTGGGCCGTGGTCGCGGGCGGCCGCCCCTCGGTGACGCACTACGACACCCAGGAGGCCTTCCGGGCCGCCAGCCTGCTGGAGATCAAGCTGGAGACGGGTCGGACCCACCAGATCCGGGTGCACATGGCTGCGCTGCGCCACCCCTGTGTGGGTGACCACCTCTACGGTGCCGACCCCACCCTGGCCGAACGGCTGGGCGTGCGCCGCCAGTGGCTGCACGCGGTACGACTGGGCTTCGACCACCCCACCGAGCACCGCCCGGTGGAGTTCTCCAGCCCCTACCCCGACGATCTGGAAGCCGCCGTGGACAAGCTCCGCGAGGACTAGACACCCTCCCGGGCACGATCCCTCCGCCGTCCGCCTCCGACCGGGGCCGGACGGCGGACGCGTAGGACCCCCTGGCACAGGGCCGCGCCCAGGATGATGACGGCCGCGCCCAGCGGCTGGTTCCAGCTCAGGGTCTCGCCGAGCAGGAGGACCCCCGCGGCGACCGCCACCACCGGGACCACGTAGGTGACGGTGGTGGCCACGGTCGCCCCGGCCGCGCGGACGACCGCGTAGTTCAGGATGTAGGCGAACCCGGTGCCGAACACCCCCAACGCGGTCACCGCCAGGGCCGCCCGCCAGGTCAGCTCGGTGGGCAGGCCGGTGGTCAGCGGGGCGACCACGAGCAGGGGAAGGGTGCCGAGCAGCATCTGCAGGGCGCTCAGCTCCAGTGCGGTGTGCGGGCTGCCCGCGACGAACCGGCGCAGGTAGGGGGTGCCGATCCCGTAGCAGACGGTGGCGGCCACCACCAGCAGCATCCCCAGCAGGGCGTCGTCGTCGGCCACGTTCACCTCGGCCAGGGAGTTCCACACCCCGAAGACGGTGAGGACACCGAGGAAGCCGATGCCGAGCCCGAGGACGCGGCCGCGGTCGGGGCGCTCGTCGGACAGGATCAGCATCGCGAACACCACCCCGAACAGCGGGGTCGAGGCGTTGACGATCCCCATCAGCGCGGACGGGATGAGCTGTCCGGCGTACCCGAACAGGGTGAAGGGGACGGTGTTCAGCAGCAGGGCGGCCACGAACACGTGCCCCCACAGCCGGGGCGAGGACGGTAGGCGTCCGCCGCGCAGGAACAGGACCGCGAGCAGGGGCAGGGCGCCGGTGGCCATGCGGCCCAGGGAGAGCTGGACCGGGGCGAGGACCTCGGCGCCGGTCCTGATCAGGACGAAACTCATCCCCCAGATGAGTGCGAGGAGTACGAACTTGGCACGCCAGCCCGGGAACGGAACGCGGTTCGGGGTCGGAGCTGCCGGGGCTGGGGCGGAGGGCGCCGCGGTGTCGGGAAGAGTGGACATGGGATGTTTCTATCCTTGCCCGATGCCTTAGGTCCACTTCGTATTTCTTAAGGTGGATATTAGAGTTGCTTACATGCTCAGTGTCGACCGGCTCCGCGTCCTGCACGCCATCGCCGCCCACGGCTCCCTCAGCGCCGCCTCCCAGGCCCTGCACGTCACCAACTCCGCCGTCTCCCAGCAGCTCGCCAAGCTCGAACGCGAGGTCGGCCAACCCCTGGTCGAACGCAACGGGCGCGGCGTACGCCTCACCGACGCCGCCGAACTCCTCGTCGAACACACTTCGCGGATCCTGTCCCTGGTCCACCGGGCGGAGGCCGACCTGGAGGCCCATCGGGGCGACGTCACCGGTCACCTGCGCCTGTCCGCCACCCCCACGGCGGTACGCGGACTCCTGCCCGCGGCGCTCCCCGCCCTGCGCGAGGCCCACCCGGGTCTGCGCGTCGAACTCCAGGAGGAGGAACCCCACGAGAGCATCCCCGCCATGGTCAACGGAGACGCCGACCTGGCCATGGTCGTGGACTGGATGGGCTCCCCGCTGACCCTGCCCCAGGGGATGACCAGGGCCTCGGTCATGGAGGACGTGGGTGACATCGCCCTGCCCGCGGAACACCCCCTGGCCCACCGCGAACTCCTGGAGCTCGACGAGATCCTCGACCTCCCCTGGATCAGTTGGACCAAGGGGTCGATCTGCGACGACTGGCTGCACGGCATCATCCGGGGCCGGGGGGCCGAGCCCACCGTCGTGCACAACGTCGAGGAACACCAGACCAAGCTGGCCCTCGTCGCCGCCGGGATCGGCGCGGCCGTCATGCCCAGGCTGGGGCGCGGCCCCCTGCCGGAGGGGGTGCGCGTGGTCCCGGTCCAACCCGCGCTGGTCCGCCAGGTCTACGTGTTCTGGCGCAGTGAGGCCTCCCGTAGACCCGCGATCCGTGCCGTCGTGCGCGCCCTGCGCGAAGCCGCGGGGACCTACACGGACGGGCCCGGGCCCGGCTGACCCCGGCGGAGGGGCTGGGACGGGGCGCGCGGCCCGCCCCAGCCCCGGGTCACCCCTGCTCGCCCAACAGGTCCGACAGGGTCGCGGTCGGGCTGATCACCTCGGGGTCGGTGCGCACGTCCACCAGGGTCGGCAGGTCCGAGGCCACCGCCTCGGCCAACGCCTTCACCAGCTCCTCGCGAGTGTGCACGGTGGCTCCGCGCGCCCCCAACGCCCGGGCGTAACCCGCCAGGTCCAGGGGGCCGCTGATCTCGGTACCGGCGATCCGGCCCAGCTCGCGGGCCTGGTGCATGGCGATCGTGCCGTAGAGCCCGTTCTGGAACACCACGACGGTGATCGCCGCGCCGTTGCGCACCGCGGTCTCCAGTTCCTGCCCGGTCATCAGCGCGCCGCCGTCACCAGCCACCGCCACGACCGTCCGCCCGGGCGCGGCGATCTTCGCGGCAACCGCGGCGGGGACGGCGTAGCCCATGGCCCCGCTGGTCGGCGCCAACTGGGTGTCCGGATGCCGGAACCACCAGCCCCGGTGCAGGAAGGAGGCGAAGTTGCCCGCGTCGTTGGTGATCAGGGTGTCCTCGGGCAGGGCCTCGCGCATACCGGCGACCACCGACCACGGATGCATACGGCCGCTCCGGTGCTCGGCCGTCCCGGGCGGAATCGCGGTGCTCTCCACCCACACCCGTCGGGCCCTGCTCCAGTCCCGGTAGGACACCCTGACCGGAGCCCCGGCCAGCGCGCGCAGTGCCTTCCCGGCATCGGCGACCGCCCCGAACCACACGTCCCGACCGGCACCGATCTGCCCGGGGTCGACGTCGATCTGCGCCACCCGGGTGCGCCCGTCGGACTCGGGCAGCCGGTACCCCTGGGTGGTGGTCTCGCTCATCCGGCACCCGACCACCAGGACCGCGTCCGCGTCGGCCAGGGCGCCCAGCACCGCGCTCGGAGCCCCGAGCCCGAGGTGCCCGAGATAGAGGGGGTGGTCGTTGGGGAACACGTCCTGTCGGCGCCAGGCGGCGTACACGCCCGCGCTGTACCGCTCGGCCACGCGGACGAGGTCCTCGCGTGCGGACCGGGCCCCGCCGCCCGCGATGATCACCGGACGCACCGCCCGGGCAAGCCAGTCGGCCAACCGGTCGCGGTCGTCCCCGCCCAACGGGGGCCGGGGCGCCGCCGGGGGGCGCGGTACCGGTCGGCGGTCGACCCGCTGGCCGAACAGGTCGCCCGGCACCGCGATGGACACCGGGCCCGGTCGGCCGGTGGTGGCGATCCGGATCGCCCGCGCGGTGGTCTCCGCCAGCCGGTCGGCCCGGTGCACGGTGGTGGACCACTTGGTGATCGGTGCGTAGAAGGCGGTCAGGTCCACCTCCTGGAAGGCCTCACGTCCCAGCCGATCGGTCTCGGCCTGGCCGAGGAACACGATCATGGGTGTGGAGTCCTGCATGGCGGTGTGCACACCGACCGCCAGGTTGGCCGCGCCCGGGCCCCGTGTGGCCGCTGCGACGGCGGGGACACCGGTGAGCTTGGCCTCGGCCTCGGCCATGAAGGCCGCGCCGCCCTCGTGCCGGGTGGAAACCAGCGCCATCTCCGGGTGCTGGTCGATGGCGTCGGCGAGTTCGAGGAAGCTCTCGCCGGGGACGGTGTAGCACCGTCTGATCCCGGCGGCGGCCAGGACCTCCACCGCCGATCGGGCGGCGGTGTCGGTGGGGGGCTGGGGCCGTTGTGCGGCAGGGGCCATGGAGGCGGGTCCTTCCATCGTCGCAAGGTCCACTCGGCGCGCACCGGAGCCGGGGTGTGCCCGGGCGCATGCGGCTGACTCTCGCAGGCGGCCCATCGCCGGTCAAGAGTGGCCGGAACCGCCTGTGGACAACCCCTCCCAGCCCGTACCTAACCGACTCCCAGCGCGCGCAGGGCCGCAGTCGTACCGGCCGCCGCGACGACCACCACCAGGAACGGGGCGCGCAGCACCAGGGCGAGCAGGGCGGCCCCCACCCCAGCCATGCGGGCGGTGTCCCAGACCAGGGCCTGGCCGTCGCCCAGCGCCTGCACGGCGATCAGCGCGGCCAGCAGGGCCAGGGGGACGGCCGTGGCGAACCTCCGCAGCCACGGATCGTCCAGCAGGCGGCGGGGGGCCGCCAGACCCGCGTACTTGAGCAGGTAGCACCCGGCGGCGGTGGCGATCAGCGCGATCCACAGCGTCATGGCCGTGCCCCCTCGGAGGCGTCGGACCCGTGGGAGCCGTCGGACCGCTCGCAGGGGCCGACCCCCTCGGGCGCTCGACCGCCGACCCCGACGAACGACAACAGCGCGGCGGAGGCGGCCAGCAGCACCGGCACCCCCGGCGGCAGGAACGGGGTCGCGGCCAGGGCCGCTCCCGCGCCCAGGCCCGCGATCAGCCAGGTGCGCGGGCCACCCTCGCGCAGCCGGGGCCACAGCAGCCCCAGGAAGATCGCCGGCCCCACCGCGTCCAGCCCGAACGCGTCGATGTCGCTCACCCGCTCCGTGGCCAGCGCGCCCACCAGGGTCGTGGCCACCCAGAAGCCGCCCAGGACCACGTAGGTCGTCATGAACGCGGTACGGGCGGACTCCCGGTCCGGTTGGACCAGCGTCACCGCGGTCGTCTCGTCGATCACCCCGTGTGCGGCCAGCGCACGGCGCGCGCCCCGGTACCCCAGCACATCGGCCAACCGCAGCCCGTACAGGGTGTTGCGGGCGCCCAGGAGCAGGGCGCCCAGCGCCCCGGCGACGAGGCTCCCGCCCCCCGCGATCACCCCGACCAGGGCGAACTGGGAGGCTCCGGTGAACATGAACAGGCTGAGGAACAGGGCCTGCGCGGGGGACAGCCCGGCGGCCACGGCCGCGGTGCCGAAGGCCAGGCCGGCGGCGCCCACGGCGACGCCGATGCCCAGGCTGTCCCGGACGGCCGGAGAACGTAGTTGCGACAGGAGCTTCACGTTCGCCCACGTTAGGCGGGCACGGGCGACCCGTATTGAACGTTCTTGCACCGTGGTGCCCGCCGCCCCGGGCCGGGGGCCGGCCGGTTCAGGCCCGGTGCAGGGCGCGCTGGTAGGCGACGGGCGGCACGCCCAGATGACGCCGGAAGTGCCGGGTCAGGTGCGGCTGGTCGGCGAACCCGACCTCCGCGGCCACCTCAACGGCCCGTCGCCCCTGAAGCAGAAGGGCCCTGGCCCGGTTCACGCGTATCTGGTTCAGGTAGGCGTGCGGGGGCAGCCCGTAGGCGGCCCGGAAGGCCCGGGACAGTGCGAACGGGCCCATCCCCGCGTACGCCGCCAGCTCCTCCAGGGTCGGCGGGTCCACGAGGCGCTCGGACAGCAGTTCCCGGACCCGGGCCACCTCGGGCCGTGCCGTGTGCGCGCCGTCCTCCGTGCCCCGTTCGCGCCCGTGCGACCGCAGCAGCATCGCGATGCCCTGCCTGGCCAGGGAGGACGCGGTCAGGCGTTCTCCCCGTTCGGCGGCCATGTGCGCCCCCACCAGTACCCGCGAGACCTCGGGCGCGTGGATCCCGGAGGCGGTGAACCCGGGGGCGCCCCGCATCCCCAGCTCACGGCCGATCTCCTCGACCACCTCGGGGGCGGGGTAGAAGACCCGGTACCCCCACCCCTCGGGAACCCCCGCGTGCCCGGTGTGCACCTCGTCCGGACCGACCACGGCCAGCCCGCCCGGCCCCACCCGTGAGCGCCCGCCCGCGTGGGAGTACTCCTCGATGCCGCCGGTGATCATGCCGATGGTGTACGTGGGGTGCGTGTGCCGGGTGAAGGACGTGGTGACGAAACGGGCGGTGAGAAGTTCGGTGTCGGGCAGCCCGGAGAAGCGCCAGTACCGCGCGCGCTCCACACGCGGGTCCTCGACGGTGGGGTGGACTTCGCTGGGCAGTTCCATACGTCCAGGTTAGGGCGGGCGGATCGGGGCGGCGGGGGAGAGGGGCGGACGGCCGGGACCGGGTGCGGGGCCCGTCACCCGCGCGGATATCCTGCGCGGATGAGTAAGCCACAGATTCGCCGGGTCCTGGACGAGCGGGACCGCGCGGCCGTCTTCGTGATCAGGGGCGCCGTGTTCGTCGCCGAGCAGCAGGTGCCCATCGAGGAGGAGTGGGACGAGCGGGACGGTACCGCCGACTTCCTCCTCGCCCTGGCGGACGGGGTGCCGGTGGGCACGGTCCGCCTGGTGGACCAGGGTGACGGTTCCGGGCTCCTGGGCCGGATGGCGGTCCTGCCCCCGGGGCGAGGGAAGGGTACGGGTGCCGCGCTGGTCCGCGCGGCAGAGGACCTGGCGCGCGAGTCCGGGCTGGACCGGGTGGAGTTGCACGCGCAGACCCACGCTCTCGGCTTCTACGAGCGGTTGGGGTACACCGCCCACGGTGCGGAGTTCATGGACGCGGGCATCCCCCACCTGCACATGGAGCACAAACTCGGCTGACCAGGGCGGCCTCCGCCGCGGCCCCGGCGCACTCCCCGTTCCCCGCGGGTGTGACGGGGGGCGCACCGGCCCCCTCCTCTTCCCGGAATACTACCGAGTAGGATTCGGTTTTGACGGTGGCGCCCCCCGGCGTGCCCCCGCGCGCCCCAGCCAGCCGAGAACGAACACCGACCCGACGAGGAACAGATGACGGTCAACACGCAGCCGGTCACCGAGAGCCCCGACGACCCCCGAGCCTTCGGGCTCCCCCTCGTCGACGCCCACTCGCTCCCCGCCGAACTGCGCACGTTGGTCTCCCGCGTCCACGACCTGGTGGACGCCGTCGCCAACACCGAGGTCGACACCGACACCCTCGCCGAGACCGCCGCCACCGTCGAGGGCCTGACCGACCGCCTCAACGTCGCCCGCCGTCAGATCGGCGCCATGGTCCGCCGCGAACTCGGCGACGGCACCACCATGGTCGGCACCATCACCAACATCGTCGAGGGCGAGACCAACCCCGCCGCCCCGCAGCTCTTCCTCGACCGCACCGACGAGGGCCTGCGCGCCGAGGTCACCCTCAACACCATCTACCAGGGCCCTCCCGGCCTCGTGCACGGCGGCTGGATCGCCGCCATGCTCGACCAGGCCGTCGGCAGCGTCTCCGCCGTCGAGACCAGCCCCGGCCTGACCGCGAACCTGGAGATCGACTACCGCCGCCCCACCCCGCTGTTCACCCCGCTGGAGATCACCTCCTGGGTGGAGCGGGTCGAGGGGCGCAAGGTCTTCGTCGCCGGTCGGATCCGCGCCCACGGCCAGGTCACCGCCGAGGCCACGGCCCTGATGATCCGGGTCGAGGCGGACGGGTGACCCGGTACCCGGGGGCGCGCCCGCTCGGCGCGGCCCCCGCCGTTGTAGTAACATCCTTCCCATGACCCACCGCTATTTCGTGTTTAGCAAGCCGACGGACCCGTCGGCCGCTGTCACGTAGGCGGAACCAGGGGAACGTCGGCAACAGAGCACTCGGGCAGCGCCCGGTGCTCTTTCGCTTTTCCGGGCGGCCGACGCCCCGCACCCCCGTGCCCCGGGGACGTACGGCCGCACCGCGCACCCGTACGCACCGAGGAAGGGACCCACCGTGCACGAACGCCACATCCCGCGGCAGACCGACGAACACATCGCCCACCTGCGCGGTCGGATCGACGCACTGGACGCAGAGCTCGCCGGACTCCTCGAACGCCGCGCCCTGGTCGCCGCCGAGGTACAGCGGCTCAAGCCGGTCGGCTACTTCGCCGGACGCGACACCGAACGTGAACGCCGACTGGTCCAGCGGATGGCCGAGTACGCGCCCCGCCTGGGGCCGGACCGCCTCGCCGCCATCATGGACCGGGTGATCAGCGCCGGACTCGACGCCGCCCAACAGGAGGAAGCGCCTACGCCCTGACCGGGCCACGGGCACGGCGACCCGGCCGTCGCGGACCGGCCCGGCACCGGTCCGCGACGTTCTCCGCGGGCTACGCCTACCGGACGACGTCCACCCAGACCAGGCGGTGGTCCGAGCTGGGGAAGGGGTAGTCCCCGGTCAGCCGGAACAGCGGGTCGTCCACCGTCGGCCAGAACACACCCGAACCCCGCGCGGGCAGCGAACGCGACGGCAGCACGTAGTCCACCCGCAGGTTGCCCGGACCGGGGTCGTCAGCGAAGTCCGCGCTGTCCAGCTCCGGAGCGCCCTCGTGCCCCCCGTTGGCACCGTCCTGACGCCCGGCGGCGCCGCGACCGCCCTGGCTGGAGGGGCGCACGTCCACGACGTCCCGGTGCTCCAACAACTGGGCCACGGCCTCCGGGTGCCCGTCCCCGTCGTTCGGGTCGGCGTTCAGGTCACCCGCGATCACGAAACGCGACCCCGGTGCCAGCCCTCCCCGGACGCCTGCGTCGTCGTAGACGTACGAACCCGCGCGCGGCCTCACGTAGTCGGCCCAGAAACGGATCTCGTCGTGGTTGCGGGCCACGTTGCGCTTCTCGGGACCGTCGAAGGCCGGCGGCGTGGGGTGGCTGGCCAGCAGATGCACCGGGCGGCCGCGGCCCGTGTCGATCGGCAGGTCCCAGTGGCTCTTGGAGGACAGCCGCAGCACCTCCAGGGCCTCCTCCGAGTAGTACGGCTCGCCGGTCCCGGGGTCGGTGGGCAGCATCGCGTCAGGCATGTCCGACCAGCGGAAGTTCTGGAAGGTGCGCACCTGGCTGGTGAGGATCGGGTACCGCGAGTACACGACCATCCCGTACTGGCCGGGGAAGAGGCCGTAACCGAAGGCGTCCTCGGCGTACCCCGGAGCGCCCGGCTCGGTCACCGACTCACCGTCGCCGTTCAGGTCCACCCCCGAGGCCACACCCGTGTTGACCGGAGCGGTGTACACGTACGGATACTCGATCGGCTCCGCGCCGTTCTGCCCCACGGACAGGTAGTTGTCCTGGAACCTCCGGGGACCCGCGCCCTCCTCGTCGTAATCGAACTCGTTGACCAGCAGCACGTCGGGGCGCACGTGCTGGATGATCTCGGCGACGTTGCGGGCCTGCTCGCTGTCGGGGGTGGCGAGCTCCTCGGCGAGGGCGCCCTGCTCCGGGCGCTCCAGTGCGGTGTTGAAGGTCGCGAAGCGCACCTCGTGCGCCCCCGGGGGTTGGGGGACCGAAGGGGACACGGCCCCGGAGGCAGGCATCGCCACCAGAGCGGATGCTGCCAGGACGAGGGTGGCGGTGGAAGCGACTCTGCGGGGCACTGCGGTCACGGAGGCGGTCCTCTCAGCAGGGGGCGGGCAGGGCGGTCGTGGCACACCGACCGGCCGGAGGCTAACAGGCGGGTGTGGCCGAACGGTGTACCCCTGTCGTCCGAACCCGAACCCGAACCCGAACCCGCGCACGCCCCCGTACCCCAGCCCAACCGCGATCCGCCCTTCCTCCCGCGGGTCCGGTGCCGTGATCCGGGCCGCCCCTGCCATGATCGGCCCCCGAAGCGCCGTTGCGTGCTCCGGCCGGTTGTCCACAGGCGTCCCCGAGAGTCACCGGAAAGTCGTAGTCTCAGGAGTCAACACCCGTCCGTCTACCCGCCTGGGGGCACCCGCGTCATGGCCGACTCCTTCGCACATCTGCACGTCCACACCGAGTACTCGATGCTCGACGGGGCGGCGAAGCTGAAGCCCCTGTTCAAGGAGGCGGCACGGCTGGAGATGCCAGCCGTGGCGATGACCGACCACGGCAACATGTTCGGGGCCTACGAGTTCTACCAGCAGTCCAAGGGGTCGGGCGTCAAGCCCATCATCGGCATCGAGGCCTATGTCGCACCCGAGTCGCGCTTCCACAAGAAGCGGGTCTTCTGGGGCCGTTCCAACACCTCCGACGACGCCTCCGCCGAGGGCGGCAAGGACATCTCGGGCGGTGGCCGCTACCTGCACATGACGATGCTCGCCCAGAACGAGCAGGGGCTGCGCAACCTGTTCCGGATGTCCTCCCTGGCCTCCGCCGAGGGCTACTACATGAAGCCCCGGATGGACCTGGAGCTGATGGCCCAGTACAACGAGGGCATCATCGTCTCCACCGGCTGCCCCTCCGGCGGTGTGCAGACCCGCCTGCGGCTGGGGCAGGAGAAGGAGGCGATCGAGTACGCCGCCGGTCTCCAGGACATCTTCGGCAGGGAGAACGTCTTCCTGGAGCTGATGGACCACGGTGTGCCCATCGAGAAGGAGGTCCGCGACGGTCTGCTCAGGGTGGGTCGTGAGCTGAACATCCCGCCGCTGGTCACCAACGACTCCCACTACGTCTACGAGTCCCAGGCCTCGGCGCACGACGCCCTGCTGGCTGTGGGCGTGGGCAAGAACCTGGACGACCCCACCCGGTTCCGGTTCAACGGCTCGGGCTACTACCTCAAGACCGCGGACGAGATGCGCGGGCTGCTCAACTTCGACGAGTGGGCCCAGGGCTGCAAGAACACCCTGCTCATCGCGGAGCGGATCGACGCCAACGCCTACGACAACGTCTTCGCCCACCGTGACCTGATGCCGGAGTTCCCCATCCCGGAGGGGGAGACCCAGGCCTCCTGGTTGGCCAAGGAGGTCGAGCGGCTCCTTCCGACCCGCTACCCGAACGGTGTGGGCGACGACGTCCGCCGGAGGGTGGAGTTCGAGCTCGGCATCATCAACGAGATGGGCTTTCCCGCCTACTTCCTCGTGGTCTCCGACATCTGCCAGTACGCGCGCAAGGTGGGCATCGCGCTGGGCCCGGGGCGTGGCTCGGCGGCGGGTTCGATGATCGCCTACGTCCTGGGCATCACCGACCTGGACCCGCTGGAGCACGGTCTGCTCTTCGAGCGGTTCCTCAACCCCGAACGCGTGACCATGCCCGATGTCGACCTCGACTTCGACGAGCGTAGGCGCGGCGAGATGATCGACTACGTCACCCGCCTGTACGGCGAGGAGCGGGTGGCGCAGATCCTCACCTTCGGCACCATCAAGGCCAAGGCCGCCGTGAAGGACTCCACCCGCATCCTGGGCATGCCCTACTCGGTGGGCGACCAGATCACCAAGGCCTTCCCCGCGGCGGTCGGCGGTAAGGAGATCCCGCTCGACGCGGTGTTCAACACCGAGAACGAGCGTTACACGGAGACCGCGGAGCTGCGCAACCTGGTCGACAACGACCCCCAGGTCTCCAAGGTCATGGAGACCGCTCGCGGTATCGAGGGCCTGACGCGTGGCACCGGTGTGCACGCGGCCGGTGTCATCTTGTCGAAGGAGCCCCTGCTCGACGTCATCCCGCTGCACAAGCGAGACACCGACGGCGCCATCATCACCGGCTTTCCCTACCCTCAGTGCGAGGACATGGGTCTGCTCAAGATGGACTTCCTGGGCCTGCGCAACCTGACGATCATGGACGACGCGGTCAAGAGCATCAAGGAGTCCGAGGGGGTCGACATCGACCTCATCAAACTTCCGCTGGACGACAGGAAGACCTACCAGCTCCTCTCCCGCGGTGACACCCTGGGCGTGTTCCAGCTGGACGGCGGCGCGATGCGCAACCTGCTCAAGCGGATGGAGCCGAAGAAGTTCGGTGACATCGCGGCCGTCCTGTCGCTGTACCGGCCCGGTCCGATGGCGGCCAACGCGCACAACGACTACGCCGACCGTTCGAACGGCCGCCAGGAGATCACACCGATCCACCCCGAGCTCAAGGACGCTCTGGAACCGATCCTGG
Source organism: Nocardiopsis terrae (assembly GCF_014651695.1). Lineage (GTDB taxonomy): Bacteria > Actinomycetota > Actinomycetes > Streptosporangiales > Streptosporangiaceae > Nocardiopsis > Nocardiopsis terrae. The sequence goes on along the minus strand of NZ_BMXJ01000005.1, from coordinate 430,073 downwards.
GGGAGACCTTCCACCTGCTCGTGTACCAGGAGCAGATCATGGCCATCGCCCAGCAGTTGGCCGGGTACACGCTGGGCGGCGCAGACCTGATGCGGCGCGCCATGGGTAAGAAGAAGAAGGAAGCCCTGGAGGAGGAGGAGGCCAAGTTCTTCCCCGGGGCGATGGAGCGCGGCTTCTCCCGGGAGGCCGTCCAGGCCCTGTGGGACGTCATGCTCCCGTTCGCGGGCTACGCGTTCAACAAGTCGCACGCCGCCGGGTACGCCCTGGTCTCCTACTGGACCGCCTACCTCAAGGCCAACTACCCGGCCGCGTACATGGCCGCGCTGCTGACCTCGGTCAGCGACGACAAGGACAAGATGGCGGTCTACCTGGCCGAGTGCCGGACCCAGGGCATCAAGGTGCTGCCGCCGGACGTCAACGAGTCGGGTCTGCGCTTCACCCCGGTGGGCAGGGACATCCGTTTCGGTATGGGCGCGGTGCGCAACGTGGGCGCCAACGTCGTGAACTCGATCGTCAAGACCCGTACGGAGAAGGGCAAGTACTCCTCCTTCACCGACTTCCTCGCCAAGATCGAACTCGCCGCCTGCAACAAGCGCGTGGTCGAGTCGCTGATCAAGGCGGGCGGGTTCGACTCGCTCGGCCACCCCCGCCGCGAGCTCTACCGCCACCACGAGACCGCGGTCGAGGGCATGATCAGCTCCAAGAAACAGGAGGCCCACGGCCAGTTCGACCTGTTCGGTGGCGGGGACGACGACGGCGACTCCACCCCCATCGGCCTCAACATCCAGTGGGGTGAGGAGGAGTGGGACCGCAAGACCAAGCTGGCCTTCGAACGGGAGATGCTGGGACTGTACGTGTCCAGTCACCCGCTCGCGGGTGCCGAGCGGGTCCTGGCCCGGTCCCGGGACACCTCGATCGCGCAGATCGTCGCGGGTGAGATGGCCCGTGAACGCGGTGAGGTGCGGATTGCCGGGCTGATCTCCAAGGTCGACAAGCGCACCAACAAGGCGGGCAACCAGTGGGCGATCGCCACGGTCGAGGACCTGGACGCCAGCATGGAGGTCCTGTTCTTCCCCAAGACCTACCCGCTGTACGTGGAAGCCCTGCTGGAGGACACGGCGGTCACGGTCAAGGGGCGGCTCAACGACCGGGACGGCACCTGGTCGATGTTCGCCTCGGAGATGTCGATCCTGGACATCTCGCACGTCACCGAGGGTGAGCCGCCGGTGCTGCTGACGGTCGCGGAGGAGCGCCTGAACCCGGAGTTCATCGACGACCTGCGCCAGGTGTTGGACACCCACAAGGGCGAAACCCCCGTGCGCATCCGGGTGGACAACCCGGTGCGCTCCCGGATCTACGCGGTGGACCGCTACTCGGTGCGGATCTCACCGGAGTTCAACGGTGAGATGAAGAGCCTGTTGGGGGCGTACGCGGTCGACTACTGACCCGGTGGGGCCGTCGTCGGCCTGCCCCGGCCCCCGTGTGCGGTGATGCACACGGGGGCCTTTTCTGTGTTTGAACTCTTGCTCGGCGATAGTTAAAGATATATCTTTGATCTATCTAGACAGTGAATGACTGTCGCAGAATGTCTACAGAGAAGAGAACAACCATGACTGCCATGGCACTTCCCGGCCCCTGGTCCTGGGGCGGGCGGCGCACCGGGCGCCCTCGGCTGCCCTGGGCCCGGCGGCCCACCGACGCCCCCCGGACGCACCTCGGGCACGGTGACCCCCACGGCTCCCGGCGGGACGGGTTCGGACACCCTCCGCCCCCGCAGGGGCCATCGGGACCCCCGCGCCCGCCGGGGCCGCCGTGGGAGGGGGTCGCCGGCCCCTTCGGCCCCGGTGGACCGATGGGCCCCGGTGGCCCCTTCGGGCCCGGCGGCCCGTTCGGGCACGGGGGCGGACCCGGCGGCGGCCGGGGCGGGCGGCGCCGCGGCGGCCCCAGGGCCAAACGCGGCGACGTGCGCACCGGAATCCTCATGCTCCTGGCGGAGGAGGAACGCAGCGGCTACGAGATCATCCGTGAGGGTCGCGAACGCAGCGGAGGGAGCTGGCGTCCCAGCCCCGGCTCCGTCTACCCCATGCTCCAGCAGTTGGAGGACGAGGGCCTGGTCGAACAGGCCGAGGGGCAGGGCCGCCGACGCCCCTACAAGCTCACCGAGGAGGGCGTGGCCCACCTCGAGGAGCGGGGCGCCGAACTCACCCCGCCGTGGGCGGCGGGCGCCGACGCCTACGCGGACACCCGGTCCCACTACGAGGAGGTCGGCAACCTGGCCTACCAGCTCGCGGCCGCGGCCTCCCAGGTCGCCCAGGCCGGCACCGCCGATCAGCTCGAACGTGCCAAACGGCTCCTGTCCGAGACCCGGCGCGGCCTCTACCTGATCCTGGCCGAGGAGGACGTTCCCGTCGGCCCGGCGGACGCCGAGGAGCCCGGTGGAGGGCGGCCCGATGCGGCCGGGGGCGCCCGACGGGGCTGAACCCCGGCCGGTACACAACGGCACCGGGGCCCGGGAGGCGCGCACACCCGTCCCGGGCCCCGGTACCGTCGCCCCTACTCCCCGGTGACGCCGTCGGCGAGCTCCCGCAGGACGTCCAGGTGCCCGTTGTGGCGGGCGGTCTCCTCGATCATGTGCATGAGCACCCAGCGCAGGGTCGTCCGCCCCCTGCGGTCCGGTACCCGGCGGGAGGAGTTGCCCAGCTCCAGGCGGGAGGTGATCTCCCGGGAGCGCTCGCACTGCGCGGCGTACTCGGCGAGGAGCTCGTCCAGGGGGCGCTGCGCCCCGGCCCTGAACTCCCCGTCGGGGTCCTGGGCCGAATAGGGCGCCGTGTCGGGTTGGTTGAGCATCACCACCTCGAACCAGAACGCCTCCACCCAGCGCAGATGGGACACGATCCCGCCGATGGTGGACATCGGTGACGCCGGCAGCGGAGCAGCGGCGGAGAGCCCGTCGGCCAGACCGGCGCATTTGCTGTGTACCGTGGCCCGGTGCCAGTCCAGCCAGGCGAGGAGCATCGTGCGCTCGTCGGCTGCCATGGGAGGATCGACACGCTCGGGCAGGGTCAGGGGACTGCTCTTGTCGCTCATGGCGGTATTGTCCTTCGGGTCATGTCCGGTATCCACTGTTTTTCGGCAGGTCCGGGCGGCGACGGCGAGGAGCGGGTGATGGCGGAACAGAGCGGTACGGGAGCGTCGGGGCCCGGGCGCGGACTGGCTGTGGGAGCGGTCTTCCTCGGGGTCTCGGTCCTCCTGGGAGCACTCCTGGGCCCGCTGTGGTGGTGGCTCGCGCCCCGCCCCGAGGTGGTGGTCCTGGACGGGGGCGGTGTCTTCACCGGTGCTTCCGAGGACGTCTTCGCCGGTGAGGGCTACTTCGTCCTGATCACCGCGGCGGCCGGGCTCGCCACCGGCTACGGCGCCTACATGGCCCAGTTCTCCCTGGCCCGAAAGCGCTTCCAGGACCTGCGCCTGACCGTTCTGATCACGGGTTTCCTCGGCTCCGCCGCGGCGTCCCTGCTGGTCTGGCGGATCGGGACTGCCCTGGACGCCCCCGCCCGTGAGGCGGTCCTGGCGGCCGACCCCGGGGACACGGTCACCGCGGCCCTCCAACTCCAGGCCACGGCCTTCCTGGTGGTGTGGCCCTTCGTGTACGTCCTCCAGTACGGGCTCCTGGACGCCCTCAGCCTGCTGCGCAGCGACCAGCCCGGCGTCCCCGAACCCGTCCGCTCCCAGGACGAGGACGGGATCGGTGGGACCGGGGGGCGGACCGGTGCCGACGTCGCCGGACCCGACCGCGGGCCGGACGCCTCCGGCCCGCGCACACAGGACCCGCACCCGCAGGGCCCGCCCGGGACGACGTCGGCCCCATCCGCCGGGGCCGAGGAGCCGCCGGTCGCAGCGGAGGGGGACGCCCCCGGCCCCGAGGGGCAACGGGGTTGAGACCGGCCCTCACAGGGACTGGACGGAGCCCTCGTACATCCCGTCGAGCAGGTCGCGGTACCTCTCCTCCACCGCTCTCCGACGCATCTTCAGGCTCGGCGTGATCTCCCCCTGCTCCACCGTCAGCTCACTCGGCAGGATGGCGAAGTCCTTGATGGTCTCGTGCCGGGGCAGGTCCTCGTTGAGTTCGTCGATGGCCTCCTGCACCATCGCCCGGACCTTGGGGTCCCTGGTCAGGCCCGGGTACTTCAGCGTGCCCAGACCGTTGGCCTCGGCCCAGGTCCCGATCGCCTCGGGATCCAGGGTGACCAGGGCCACGCAGTAGGGGCGGCGGTCGCCGTGCACGACCAGGTTGCCGACGTAGGGGCACAGCGACTTGAACCGGCTCTCGATGCTCTGGGGCGCCACGTACTTGCCGCCGGCGGTCTTGATCAGTTCCTTCTTCCGGTCGGTGATGCGCAGCCGGCCGTTCTCCAGCACCCCGATGTCACCGGTGGCGAACCAGCCCTCCTCGTCGAGCACGGCCTCGGTGGCCCCGGACAGGTTGTGGTAGCCGCGCATGACGCTGCCGCCGCGCAGCAGGACCTCGCCGTCCTCGGCGATCCTGACCTCGGTTCCCGGCAGGGGCATGCCCACGGTGCCGAAGCGCACCTGGCCGGGCCGGTTGAGGAAGGCGCCGGCGGAGGTCTCGGTCAGTCCGTAGCCCTCCAGGATGGTGATCCCGGCACCGTAGAAGAACCGGCCGATCTCCGGGGCCAGGGGCGCACTGCCGGACACGAAGAACTTCAGGCGCTCTCCGAAGCGGGCGCGCAGCTTGGCGAACACCAACCGGTCGGCGATCCGGTGCTGGGCGGCCAGCAGCCCGGTGGGCTCCTTGCCGTCCTCCCTCAGCCGGGCCACGCGGTCGCCCACGCCGACGGCCCACCGGAAGATCCGGTACTTGGTCGGGCCGCCCTCCTTGGCCTGCATGACCACCCTGTTGAACACCTTCTCGAAGATGCGCGGGGCGGCCGCCATGAAGGTCGGCCGTACGACGGCCAGGTTGTCCACGATCCTGTCGACCCGGCCGTCCACGGCGGTCTTGTAGCCGATGCGCAACTGGCTGACCTGCATGACCTTGCCGAAGCTATGGGCCAGGGGCAGCCACAGGTACTGCACGTCGTCCGGGGTCAGCATCTCCCAGCCCCGGGCGCGTATCTCCTCGTCCATGATCCTGAGCGCCTCGGCCTCGTACAGCCAGTTGGAGTGGTCCAGACGTACCCCCTTGGGACGGCCGGTGGTCCCGGAGGTGTAGATCAGTGTGGCCAGGTGGTCCGGTTTGACCGAGGCGACCAGTTCGCCGAACAGCTCCGGCTTCTCCGCGTGCAGCTCGGCGCCCCTGGCCTCCAGTTCGGCCAGGCTCATGACCCAGTCGTCGTCGCCCCCGGCGTCGCCCTCGAAGGCGATGACCCGGGAGAGACCGGGCATGGCACCGCGCTGCCCCATCAGTTTGGCGACCTGCTCGTCGTTCTCGGCGAAGGCCACCATGCTGCCGGAGTCGGAGACGATGTAGGCGCAGTCGGGCGGGGGCGAGGAGGGGTAGATGGTGGTGGACGCCCCTCCCGCGCACAGGATCGCCAGGTCGGCCAGGATCCACTCGACACGCGTGTCAGCGGCGATCGCACAGCGGGCCTGTGAGGTCACACCCAGCGAGTGCAGGCCCAGGGCCATGTCGCGCACGCGGTCACGGGTCTGGGTCCAGGTGAGGGTCTCCCACTTCTCGCCGGATCCGGTGGGCGAGGGGACCGGGTAGCTGAACGCCTCCCGGTCGCCGGATTCGGCGACGCGGGAAGCGAACATGTCGGGGACGGACCGAAAGGGGGATGGGGTGTTGTCCATGTCACAAAACTACCCCTGGGTAGGAAGGGCGGCAATACTCGGTGGCCGCGTCCGCGGAGGTCCGCCGCCCCTGTGTCCCAGGGGATTCCGTCAAGGGAGCGGAGGCACCGACAGGCATCCGGACCGGCCCGGTGCGCCGGTCAGGCCGCGCCGATCGGGGCGGTGACCGCCTCGGTCAGCGCGATCAGGTCCTTGGGGGTCAGCTCCATCTGTAGCCCCCGGCGTCCGGCGGAGACGTAGACCGCGCGCAGCCCGGTGACGGAGGAGTCGATCACCGTACGCAGCCGCTTGCGCTGCCCCAGCGGGCTGATCCCGCCGCGTACGTACCCGGTGATCTTCTCGGCCCGGGCCGGTTCGGCCATGGTCGCCCGCCTGCCGCCGACCGCCGCGGCCAAAGCCTTGAGGTCGAGCGACGTACTGACCGGGACGACGCCCACCGTGAACACGCCGTCCACCTCGGCCACCAGCGTCTTGAACACCTGTTCGCGGGGCACACCGATCGCGTCGGCGGCGTCAGCCCCGTAGGAGTGGCCGTCACCGCCCGGCACCTCGTAGGGGTGCAGGGTGTAGGTGGTCTTGGTCCTGCCGGCGGCCACGGTCGCGGGCGTGGCTTTTCCACTCATGGGGTACCTGGGCCTTCCACTTCTCGGTACGTCGAACCCTTCGGGCAGGTTACCGCTCTAGTTGAAGGAGACGCCGTTGTTGAGGAAGGGACCCGCGGGGAGATTGGGGAGAGTGGGGGTGGCCACGATGCGGTTCTCCCTGCGCAGGAAGCGGGCGGCCACGGCCAGCCGGGTCGCCGCGTCCTCGGCCTCCAGCAGACGCTGCTTCTCCGCCTGGTCCAGCACGATCGAGGCCGACACCGCGTGGGACAGGGCGATCGCGTCGCGGGGCAGCTCACGTGAGGTCTCGGGGGCCATCCCGATGGAGGAGAGCCGCTGGCAGTACACCTCGTACATGTCCCGCACCTGCTCCGCGTGTTCCTCGGCGTCGGGGCCCAGCAGTTCGGGCAGCAGCGCCACCGAGGCGGTGGAGTAGTCGTCGGGGGAGGAGGCGTCGACCTCGGACAGGCCGGTGACGGTGAACCGGGTTCCGCCCTCGATCACCAGGTCGTAGCGGCCGTCCTCGTAGGTGCGCACGTCCCGTACCACGGCCGTGCATCCGGTCGCGCTGACCAGGGGGAGCGCGGGATGGGTGCTGGAACCGGCGGTGCTGGGCACCCCGGTGTCCGCGCCGCCCGCACCCTGCCCGGACTCGCTGGCGACCTCGTGCCCCAGTTCGATCCACACGACGCCGAACCGGGCCGGGCCGTGCTCACGGCCGCCCGGCTCGCCCCCGGCCAGGGTGGGGCCGAGCAGTTCCGAGACCAGCCGACGGTACCTCTGCTCGAAGACGTGGAGAGGGATCGTCATACCGGGGAACAACACGGTGTTCAGCGGGAAGATCGGCATTGCCTCTGGCATGGTCCCAGTATGGCCCCTCAGGACGGGCGCGCGCGGATCCGGGCGCGCGGTGCGGCGAGTCCGGTTTCGCGAGCCCGGGCGGGCGCACACCGACGGGCGGCTCGTCCGGGCCCTCGGGGCCGGTCCGGGCCGCCCGCGAACGCTGTGTGTGGAACCGGCGGGTGGCGGGTCAGGAGACCGTGGGGCCGGCGGTGCCGGGCGCGCCCTGGCTGCCGTGGTCCTCGCTGGGCATGTCGCGGGCGACGAAGGTCTCCACGTCGAACAGGTTGCCGTTGGCCCGGTCGACCACGTTGAGAAGGGTCGACATCTTGGCGACCTCCTCGACCTGCTCCTGGATGAACCACTGGAGGAACTGTTCGCCGGTGTAGTCGTCCTCGTCACGGGCGACCCTGGCCAGGCGCTGGAACTGGTCGCTCACCTCGCGCTCCTGCCGCAGAGCCAGGGCGACCAGGTCCCGGGCGACGGCGAAATCGGTCTCGATCTCGTCCACGCCGGGAAGGGCGAACGTCACGTCGCTGTCGAGGAGGTACCGAACGATCATCATCGCGTGGTCCCGCTCCTCCAGGGACTGCTCGTAGAAGACCCTGGCCAGCTGGGGCAGGTCCTGGTCGTCGAACCAGGCCGCGATCGCCACGTACTGGTGCGAGGCCGTGAACTCGTGCCGCACCTGGTCAACCAGGAGGCGGTGGAACTTGGAAAGGCTGCTATCGCTGGTCTTGTTCGAAGTCATGCCGCCACGATAACTCATTCAAAGTCATTTTGCGAAACGCCCGAAAAGGGACTGAGAATGGTTAGGCAAGCCTTTCTTGTGCTTGATTAGGTTAGGTGTTCCAAACTTAGGTGAAGCTTATTTGATTTGTTTGCGGGGGAGTGCGTGCGGATGTCTCCGAAGCAGGGATTCGCGCCGGTCGTGCGGGTGTGGTGTCCATCATCCGGACGCCGTCACCCACGGGTCGGGCGAAGCCCCCTAGACTGGGGACGTGATCAGTCGAATCGACCTCCGAGGCTCCCAGGGCGACCCGCGCGAAGCGCTTCCGCGCGCCGAAATCGATGTGGCGGACGCCACCGAACGCGTCCGACCCCTCTGCGAGGACGTGCGCCATCGCGGAACCGAGGCCCTGATCGAACTCACCGAGCGCTTCGACGGCGTGCGACTCACCGACATCCGGGTCCCCGGCGCCGCCCTCGAGACCGCACTCGCCGAACTGGACCCCGCCGTGCGCGCGGCGCTGGAGGAGTCCATCCACCGCGCCCGCAAGGTCCACCACGAACAGCGGCGCCGGACCCACACCACCCAGGTCGTGCCCGGCGGCACCGTCACCGAGAAGTGGATCCCGGTCAACCGCGTCGGCCTCTACGTGCCGGGCGGCCGCGCCGTCTACCCGTCCAGCGTCATCATGAACGTCGTCCCCGCCCAGGAGGCGGGCGTGTCCTCCCTGGCGGTCACCTCACCGCCCCAGAAGGAGTTCGGCGGCCTGCCCCACCCGACGATCCTCGCCGCCTGCGCGCTCCTCGGCGTCGAAGAGGTGTACGCGGTCGGCGGCGCCCAGGCCGTGGCGATGTTCGCCCACGGCACGGCTGACTGCGAACGCGTGGACATGGTCACCGGCCCCGGCAACATCTGGGTCGCGGCCGCCAAGCGACTGCTCAAGGGCGTCATCGGCATCGACGCGGAGGCCGGCCCCACCGAGATCGCGATCCTCGCCGACTCCACCGCCAACCCCGACTACGTCGCGGCCGACCTCATCAGCCAGGCCGAACACGACGTCGTCGCGGCCTCGGTCCTGGTCACCCCGGACGAGGCACTCGCCGAAGCGGTCACCGAACGACTCGCCGTGCGCGTCGCCGCCACCAAGCACAGCGACCGCGTCCGCGAGGCCCTGTCCGGCCCGCAGTCCGGCATCGTCCTGGTCGACGACCTCGAACAGGGCCTGGCCGTGGTCGACGCCTACGCGGCCGAACACCTGGAGATCATGACCGCCGACGCCCCGGCGTGGGCCGCGCGCGTGCGCAACGCCGGAGCGGTCTTCGTCGGCGACCACTCGCCGGTCTCCCTCGGCGACTACGCCGCGGGCTCCAACCACGTGCTGCCCACCGGCGGCTGCGCCTGCCACACCGGCGGCCTGAGCGTGCAGACCTTCCTGCGCGGGGTGCACATCGTCGAGTACGACCGTGACGCGCTGGCCGACGTCGCCCACCACGTCATCACCCTGGCCGAGGCCGAGGACCTGCCCGCACACGGCGAGGCCGTCGCCGCCCGCACCGGCCGTGCCGGGGGAGGGGCCACACCTTAGCCAGGGAGCGCCGTCCGGGCACCGAGGGCCCCGCCCCTCCAGACACCCGGACACCGGCCGAAGCGAAGCGGAGGCCACAGATCAACACAGCCGAAGGCCGCCCGGCGGAGCGGACCGGCCACGGGGCACACCGTGACCACGGCGGTCACGGAAGCCCCGTGCGTCCGCGCCGCCACAACCCACCATGAGTGTGAAACCAGTGAGCTTCACCCTGAACGACCTGCCCCTGCGCGACGACCTGCGCGGGCGCTCGCCCTACGGCGCACCCCAGCTGGACGTGCCGGTGGTCCTCAACACCAACGAGAACCCGCACGCGCCCTCCCCGCGTCTGGCCAAGGCCCTGGCCGAGGCCGTCGCCGACACCGCCCTGGGGCTCAACCGCTACCCGGACCGCGACGCGGTCAGCCTGCGCGAGGGCCTGGCCGCCTACCTCGGCCACGACCTGACCGCGGCCAACATCTGGGCGGCCAACGGATCCAACGAGATCCTCCAGCAACTCCTCCAGGCCTTCGGCGGCCCGGGCCGCACAGCGATGGGTTTCGAACCCTCCTACTCCATGCACCCGATCATCGCCCGGGGCACCGGGACGGGCTGGGTGTCGGTGCCCCGCGACGCCGATTTCCGCATCGACGTGGAGGCCGCACTCAGGGCCGTCGCCGAGCACCGGCCCAGCGTCATCTTCCTGACCTCGCCCAACAACCCGACCGGTACCGCCCTGGAGATCGCTGACATCGAGCGCATCGCCCGGGCGGCCCCCGGCGTGGTGGTGGTCGACGAGGCCTATGCCGAGTTCCGCCGCGAGGGCACCCCCAGCGCCCTGACCGTGCTCGCCGACCACCCGCGGACCATCGTCTCGCGCACCATGTCGAAGGCCTTCGCCATGGCCGGCGCCCGGGTGGGCTACCTGGCCGCACACCCCGCCGTGGTCGACGCCCTCCAACTGGTCCGGCTGCCCTACCACCTGTCCGCCGTCACCCAGGCGGTCGCCACCACGGCCCTGGACCACGCCGACGAACTCCTCGGAGCCGTGGCCGACCTGCGCGCCGAACGCGACTCCCTCGTCGGATGGCTGCGCGCACAGGGTTTCTCCGTCGCCGACTCCGACGCCAACTTCGTCATGTTCGGTGAGTTCGAGGACCGCACCCGGGTCTGGCAGAGCATGCTGGACCAGCAGGTCCTCATCCGCGAGGCCGGCCCGCCCGGCTGGCTGCGCGTCACCGTCGGCACCCCCGACGAGATGGCCGCCTTCCGTACGGCCCTGCTGACGGCCACCGGCCGGTAACCACCACAGCCCACAACCGCACTACCGAGGATCTGGCACCATGAGCCGCACCGGGCGCGTCGAACGCGCAACCAAGGAAACCAAGGTCCTGGTCGAGGTCGACCTGGACGGCACCGGGGTCGCCGACGTCTCCACCGGCGTCGGCTTCTTCGACCACATGCTCGACCAGCTCGCCAAGCACGGCCTGTTCGACCTGACCGTGCGCACCAAGGGCGACCTGCACATCGACTCGCACCACACCATGGAGGACACCGCCCTCGCCCTGGGCGCCGCCTTCCGCGAGGCGCTCGGCGACCGGGCCGGCATCCGCCGCTTCGCCGACGCCAAGGTGCCCCTGGACGAGGCCCTCGCCGAGGTCACCGTCGACGTCTCCGGCCGCCCCTACCTGGTGCACACCGAACCCGAGGGCATGGCCCCGGTCATCGGCCGCGACTACGACACCACCATGACCCGGCACATCTTCGAGTCCTTCGTGGCCCAGGCCCGCGTGGCCCTGCACGTCCGCGTGCCCTACGGCCGCAACGCCCACCACATCGTCGAGGCGCAGTTCAAGGCCTTCGCGCGCGCCCTGCGCCTGGCCACCGAGGACGACCCGCGGGTCACCGGCGTGCCGTCCACCAAGGGCGTCCTGTAGATGGACACCGACCTCTGGGGTCTCGCCCTGCTCGTGCTCGCGGGGTTCCTCGCCGGGGGCGTGTACGCGATGTGGGGCGTCAACCGTGTCCTCGCTCTCGCCCTGGCCGGCTGCGTGGCGCTCGCCGCCGCCTCCGGTGTCCTCCGGCTCGGCTACCTCTAACGGAAGGGACGGACCTGATGCCGTCACGAGTGGTCGTCTTCGACTACGGGTCGGGCAACCTCCGCTCGGCCCAACGCGCCATGGAACGCACCGGCGCCGACGTCACCGTCACCTCGGACCCGCACGCCGCACTGGACGCCGACGGGCTCGTCGTCCCGGGCGTGGGTGCCTTCAGCGCCTGCATGGCCAGCCTCAGGGCCGCGGGCGGCGACCGGATCATCGGCCGCCGTGTGGCCGGGGGGCGCCCCGTCCTGGGGATCTGCGTGGGTATGCAGGTCCTCTTCGAACGCGGGATCGAGCAGGCCGACGTGCAGGCCGAGGACCGCGCCACCGAGGGCTGCGGCGAGTGGCCCGGCACGGTCGAGCGCCTGCACGCGCCGGTCGTGCCGCACATGGGCTGGAACACCGTGGCCCCGCCCGAGGGCTCTCGCCTGTTCTCGGGCGTCGACCCCGAGGAGCGCTTCTACTTCGTGCACTCCTACGCGGTCCGCCACTGGGATTTCACCTCCGGCAGCGAGCGCATCCGCTCGCCCCGGGTGACCTGGTCCGAGCACGGTGAGCCGTTCGTGGCCGCCGTGGAGAACGGGCCGCTCAGCGCCACCCAGTTCCACCCGGAGAAGTCCGGGGACGCCGGGGCGCGCGTCCTGGCCAACTGGGTCGCCACCCTGTAGCCACACCCATCCTGTACCGAACCGAGCACGAGAAGGCTTTATGACCGGCGAGCCCACCCCGTCGACCCCCGCACTCGAACTGCTGCCCGCCGTGGACGTGGCGGGCGGGCAGGCCGTCCAGCTCGTCCAGGGCAAGGCCGGGTCCGGCGGACAGTACGGAGACCCCTACGAGGCAGCCGCGGCCTGGCAGAGCGCCGGGGCCGAGTGGATCCACCTGGTGGACCTGGACGCTGCCTTCGGCCGGGGTCACAACCGCGACCTGCTGCGCGACATCGTCGGCCGCCTCGACGTGAGGGTCGAGATGTCCGGCGGCATCCGCGACGACGAGTCTCTGGCCGCGGCCCTGTCCACCGGGTGCACGCGCGTCAACATCGGCACCGCTGCCCTGGAGAACCCGGAGTGGTGCGCGAAGATCATCGCCGAGCACGGCGACCGGATCGCGATCGGCCTCGACGTGCGGGGCACCACCCTGGCCGCCCGGGGCTGGACCCGGGACGGCGGCGACCTCCTCCAGACCCTCGCCCGCCTGGAGGCCGAGGGCTGCGCACGCTACGTGGTCACCGACGTCAACAAGGACGGCACCCTCAAGGGCCCCAACCTGGACCTGCTGCGCACCGTGTGCGAGCGCACCGACAAGCCGGTGGTCGCCAGCGGCGGCGTGTCCAGCCTCGCCGACCTGGAGGCCATCGCAGGACTGGTCCCGCTGGGCGTGGAGGGGGCCATCATGGGCACCGCCCTGTACGAGGGCGCCTTCACCCTGGAGGACGCCCTCGCCACGGTGGGGGGAGCGGCCCGGTGAGCCTGTCCATCCGCGTCATCCCCTGCCTGGACGTCGACGCCGGACGCGTCGTCAAGGGCGTCAACTTCGAGAACCTGCGCGACGCGGGCGACCCCGTCGAGCTGGCGGGCACCTACGACGGCGGCGGAGCCGACGAGCTCACCTTCCTCGACGTCACCGCCTCCAGCGGCAACCGCGAGACCACCTACGACGTGGTGCGCCGCACCGCCGACCAGGTGTTCATCCCGCTGACCGTCGGGGGAGGGGTCCGCACCACCGACGACGTGGACCGGCTTCTGCGCGCGGGCGCCGACAAGGTCGGGGTGAACACCGCCGCGATCGCCCGCCCCGAACTGATCGGTGAGATCGCCGAGCGGTTCGGCCGCCAGGTCCTGGTGCTCTCCGCCGACGTGCGCCGCGTGCGGGAGGGCGGCGAGCCCACCCCGAGCGGCTTCGAGGTGACCACTCACGGCGGGCGCCGGGGCACCGGTACCGACGCGCTGGAGTGGTGCGCCCGCGCCGCGGAGCTGGGCGCCGGGGAGATCCTGCTCAACTCCATGGACGCCGACGGCACCAAGGCCGGGTTCGACCTGGAGCTCATCAGGGCCGTGCGGTCGCGGGTCGACGTGCCGCTGATCGCCTCGGGCGGCGCGGGCGCGGTGGAGCACTTCGTCCCCGCGGTCGAGGCGGGCGCCGACGCGGTGCTGGCCGCGACGGTCTTCCACTTCGGCGAGTTCACCATCGCCGACGTGAAGAGGAGCCTCAGGCAGGCGGGGTACCCGGTGCGCTAGCGGCACCCGTCTCCCGACGCGTCGGCCCCGGACCGGTCCCGGTCCGGGGCCGACGCTTAACCAGGAAGAACACAGAGCGTTGCCATGGAGTGGCTTTGCGTTAACGCAATCGTGATCCGTGTGAGCATGGTGCCGTCTTGCAAGCCCTACAGGGGAGCCAGTAGCCATGCATGCCATCTCACCAGCGGATTCGCCCGACGGATCGCCTCCCTCGCCACGGCCGGAGCCATCGCCCTGTGCGGCGTGGCCCTCACGGCCCCGGCCGCCTCCGCGGACGACTTCGAGCGCACCCCGGCGGCGACCATCGAGCGGATCGAGGCACGGACCTGGCCGGTCTACCCGGTCGACAGCCCCGGCCCGAGCGTCGACGTCGAGTCCGCGCAGCACTTCATGAGCCACCTCGGATACTTGACTTCCTCCTCCTCGTGAACGGGGAGGATTCCGACCAGACCCGCCGAGCCCGGTCGGTGCTGGTGCCTTACGGCCCCAGCCGGTTCCTGCTTCGTCGACATGGTCACCCAGAGGTCTCCGCAGGCTGGCACGGCTCACCCGTCGGGGCTGGTCCATCCGCGCTGTTTGGTGTTCTGGGCCGCGTTTCCACCGCCTGACGGCTTGGCGGCGCTGGTCCAGGGCGGTGTTCCACACCGCACGGCACACATCGCCGAACTCCACACACTGCTCCGCCTGCTGCTCGGTGAGCGCGAGCCGGTACCGGAATCCTGTCAGCACAGTGAGAACACCTCCCCTCCGCAGCCTGCGGCAAGGACAGTGGCGCGAGCCTGCGACATTCCAGGGGAGGGCGGCTGACCCCGACCCGAAGGACGGGGGTTGTTCCACCAACACACCGGATCAAGATCCGGAACATGCACTTCCCGGCCCGGAGTGACGCCTACCGGCTCGGCGACCGCGGCCACGCGGTCCTCGGCATCAAGGCGGTGCTCAACGAGAAGTTCAACGCCGACCTCGACACGGGCAGCGCGCTGTACGACCAGGCCACGGTCGACGCGGTGAAGATGGCCCAGAAGGAGCTCGGGATCGGGGCGGACGGCGCGTTCGGCCGCCTGACCTACAAGGGGTCCGTCACCTACGAGGCCGGCGAGGCGCGCTCCGGAGCCGCCCAGGCCCCCGCGGAGCAGGCCCCGGCCGAGAACACGCAGGACACCGGGGAACCGGAGGCGGTCAGTGGCTGCTAGCCGGTGCGCCGCTCCGACCCCGGGGGCCCGGGACGCCGACCGCGGCGCCCCGGGCCCGTGCGCGTGCACACCCCGGCTCCCCGACGAAGTTCGGGTTGTACGGAACAAGATCTCGGATTGCGGTGTGCGATAGCCCTCTGACCTGCGAAAACGCCATCTTACCACCATGCGCTGTGCGACGAATAACGCTAACGCAAAACCCCGGGCAGGATCGGGCCACGTGTGGGTGTCGGGCGCCGAGGGGGCCCAGCGGCGACCTGTGACGGGCTCCTCTGAGGCTGCGGGCGACGGTTCCTGCTGTAACGCCACCAGATCCCGGAGGGGCCGCCCCGCGCAGGCGATGACAGTCAAGGCGAACTAGGCGGAGCAGACCACCTTCCTCCAGAGTTGTCGGGCTGAACCGCTACTACGACAACTTCCGTCTTCTCTTCAATCATGTTGTCGTCGATCTCCCTTAGGCGTCCGACGACTTCCGCGCCACCTTCGACGGCATGCGGTTCCCGGAGAACACGAAGCGCTAGGCCAGCAAGGAACCCCGGGGCCCCAGTTGCGGGGGCCCCGGGGTTTTCGTGTGCCCGCAGACCCCCGAATAGATACCCCCAGGGGTAAACGAAGGGGGTTGCGAGTCACCGCACGCCGCCAGAATTAGGAGCACCCAACCAAGGGAGCTTCGCAATGGCCCGATACGAACTCAGCGACAACGAGAAAAGTGTCCGCGCTTCCATCGCAGCGAACGAAAGGTGGGCACGGACCGCCGACCGTACCGCCAACGGAGAACGCGGACAGGCCGGGCTACAAGCCCGATTCGAGAAGCAGGTAGACCCCGACGGAACTCTCGACCCCGAGATCCGCGCCCGGATGGCGGAGAACGCCAAAGCCGCGCACTTCAAACGCATGCAGCTCGCGTCCGCGAAGGCCCGCAGCCGGAACAAGCGGATTCGCGACGGCGAGGAAGCCGAGTAGACCGCACCTGCTCACCCGAATTGCCCAACCCTCACATGCACAGGAGGACGCGAGGAACACGACGTGCCGAACATGAAAAAGCCCGACCCCAGCACCACCCGGGGTCGGGCCACACACCAGACCACACCAAGATCTGTTACCCCCGATTATACCAGGCAGGATGACACCGGTGCCTCGTTCGTGGCGCTCGCTTCTGCCTTTGCCCCGTCCGCTGGCCGGAGTCTGTGGGCGATGACGTACCGCTGTCCCCGGTGCGCTGGTTCGCATATCGGAAGGTCCGCGACCCATGAGGGATTGGCCGGACCTCGGCGTGCCCGGTGCGGCCGGAAGGTCGTCATCATCTTGGCGCGAACCTATCCGGCTGGGGCTGATCTCCCGTGAGGATTCACCGCTCTAAGCACACGGAAAACTTCATGATCCTGCCGAACGCGGTTATCCGGGATGAGCGTCTCAGCTACACGGCGCGGGGCGTTCTTGCTGAACTCCTTTCCCGACCGGATGGTTGGGACACGAACGCCGACGACATGTGGCGGAATGCCCGTAAGAACCGTGGGGAGTCTGCGGAGGGCCGACGTGCATTCCGGTCCGCGTTCGCGGAGTTGGAGGAGTGCGGATACCTGCTGCGCACTCGTGAGCGTGGACAGGACGGGCGAATGGTGACGTCTTTGGCTGTCTATGACACTCCCGATCACCGAGATGCCGGAACCGGCATGTCGGACCGAGGTGCCGAAAGTGGCACGTCGGTACCACCTGCGAAAACGGAAGTTTTGCCAGGTCACACCGACGTACCGCCTACCGGCATGTCGGTAAGCGGTACGTCTCTAAGAAGTACAGAAGAAGAAGTACTAGAAGAAACTCCTCTTCCTCCCGAGTTGGTCACCATCCTCACGCGCGCAGGCGCGAGAGCCGAGGAGATGAAGACCATCATCGACCACATTCACAAACACCACCCGCACAAGGTGGCCACTCACCGTTATCTCGCCGGGTGGGATGCCGCCCAGCTCGCCGAACTCATCCGAACTGTCCGCGCCCAGACCACCAAGGCGGACGTGGCCGCACGACTCGCCGAACTCAAGCAGGGGCCCAAGTGCACCCACTGGGTGTCGGGCGGAGCATCACCCCACCCGGCCAGCGGCAAGCCGATATGCCCGCAGTGCCGAGCGGAAACGGAAGGAGCCGAAGCCGCATGAACTCGAACGCTGACCTCGCCGCCCACCTGCGGGAACGCGCCAACGTCCACCCTGACGGATCGTTTTGGAGGCGCGCCTGTTTGTGCGCGGCAACCGCCCTGGACACGACACGGACCGCCTCGGCCGCCCACGCGGCCCTTGACAGCCACCCGCTCCCCGGAGCACTCCGAGCAGCCGCCCACGCGCTCGTCGACGGCAATGACCACCACACACCGGGGGACCACGGGTGAGCCGCCGCAATCCCCGCCGCCACGACCACCACCGCCGCACCCCCGGCGGGCACCCACGCGGCCTACAGCTCGGCTTCGACGAGGTGCCTTGCTGGTGCTGCGAGCGGCCGGTGCACATCAACCGGGCCGTACCCATCCATCACGGGGACGTCTGCCCCCGGTGCCTCGGTCGTGACCCGTGGCTGTGCGACCTCATCGAACCCGACCACTGTCGACCCACTCAGGGCGACACAGAAGCGACAGAACACCCAGACCCGCACTGAACCCCACAGAACACCCACAAAGCTGTCAGAGCGCCACAGAAGCCACCGGAAGAGGCATCCATGACCCAGCGACCCACCCCCGGCGACTACGTAACCGCCCGCGTCGACCGCGCCACCGATGCCGAACTCAAAACCCTGATTCTCGCGATCGAAGCGATGACCCAACGGCTGCCCGACGACACCCCGAAGTGGGTAAAGGAATTCTGGGCAGACCTCGCAACATCCGGGCGAGGAGTTCTCACCGGCCGGGTATTCGCATGGTCGGAGATCCTCGCCGACCCCGCCGTCCCCCCGGACTGGGTAACCGCCATAGCCGCCCTCGACCTCGAATAGGTACAATGGGAGAACGGTGCGCGCCGGACACACTTCCACCCGCACCCCACTCCGAAGCTCGGAGCGCGGGAATGCCCGCCAGCGGCCAATGGGTCGCCGCGACGCTCGGACTCTCTTTTTCGTGCCCTATAAAAGGAGTTCGCCATGTCACGGCGCGATGAAATCACCCAGAGAATGCACGAAATCACTGCCCGCACCGGGGAAATCGGTTCCTACAAGAACCCCACCCGCGCCCAAGGGCGCGAGGCTGACGCCCTTCTCGCCGAGTTCGCCGACCTCGCCCAGGAGCGCCGCGAACTCGATCTGGAAAGAGTTCGCTCACTGAACGCGAAGGGCTCCTCCGAATCGGGGGTCAGCCACTACGACCCCGACCACGCCAGCTCCCGACGCACCCGCACGCCCGGCGACACCCTGCGTGACCAGGCCCGCCGTGAACTCGAACGGTCTCACGACAGCGGGCACATGCCCGACCACGCCGCGACCACCGTCGACCGCCTCATCGCCCGCGATGGGTCCGCGCACTCCCAGACGCACACCGCGCGTTGGCTGCTCGCCACCGGTAGCGACTCCTATGCGCGGGCCTTCGCGAAGAAGTGCGCCGACCCGCTGCACGGACACCTGCTGTGGGAAGCAGACGAGGCCGAAGCGTGGCGTACCGCCGAACTGTTCCGGACCGAGCAGCGCGCCATGTCGCTGACCGACTCGGCTGGTGGCCACCTGATCCCAGCCCACTTGGACCCAGCCATCACCCTGACCTCGGACGGGTCCATCAACCCGCTCAGGGCGATCAGCCGGAACGTCACCGTCGCCGGGGACACGTGGAACGGCGTCACCTCGGCTGGCGTCACCGCCGAATGGAAGGCCGAAGCAGCCGAAGCCGCTGACGCATCTCCGACGCTCACGCAGCCGTCCATTCCCGTGCACCTCGGCGACGCCTTCGTGCCGTTCTCATTCGAGGTCGGCATGGACGCGCCCGGGTTCATGGACGAACTCGGGAAACTACTCGCCGACGGACTCGACCAACTGCACGCAACCGCATTCACCACCGGCACCGGCACCGGACAGCCCACGGGCATCATCACCGCGCTCGTCGGCACTGCGAGCGAACTGAGCCCAGAAACCGCCGAGACGTTCGCGTCCGACGACGTGTACGCGGTGCAGAACGCGCTACCGCCGCGATTCTCTGCCAATGCGCAATGGTGCGCCGAGATCAGCACGATCAACAGCGCAGCGCAGTTCGAGACCGGCAACGGGGCTCGCCTGTTCCCCGAGATCAATGACGGGCGGCTGTTGCGCAAGCCACTCGATGAGTTGTCGAACATGGATGCCGTCGCGAACATCGACACGGGGGCGACCGCCGACAACCGGATTCTGCTCTACGGCGACTTCTCGAACTACGTGATCGTGACCCGTATCGGTTCGACAATGGAGCTGATCCCGAACCTGGTGGGTGCCAATCAGCGCCCAACGGGGCAGCGGGGGGCGCTACTGTGGGCACGCACCGGAGCTGACTCCGTGAATGACAACGCATTCCGGATGCTGAACGTCGCCACCACGGCATAAGACCGAGACGGGCGGGTCAAACCTATATCCTCGATGGGGGCAAGGTCGGAGATTCCTTGGGTCCTCGCCGACCTGCCCGCCCGTCTTCGGAACCCCCCGGATACCTCGCGGTGTCCGGGGGTTTTCCACGTGTGGGGAACCCAAGACAGAGGCGGGCGTATTCAGAGTGTGGATGGGGCTGCACACAACTGGGCTCCCTTGCACAAACACCCGGCCCCTTCCATAAACCCAGGGTCCTTCACACAACCCGGCCCCCTCTCAACGGCGGGCCCTCGAAAGTGTCGGGGCCTGTTCGTACCGAGGGGCTGAGCGAGGGAAGGGCGGGCACAAAGGCACCGGGCCAACCACCCCCACCACCCGCACCCCCAACGCCGTGCCAGCACCACCAGCACATGAACACAGGTCAACTGCCCTGAAGTTCTGGTGCTGCGCTACACCACCGACCCGACAGCCAACGGGCTGACAAACAGGCAGGCACACCCCACCCCCCCCACCAGCCCATGCCCTACCCCAACCACCCACACCCCCCACCAGGTGCACAGCCACCACACACCCCACCACCGCACACCCAAGGCACCGCACACCCGCCGCCCCCGCCACCCCTACCCCCACCAGGCACCCACCCCTACCCCTCCACCCCCCCTGCCCCTACCCCCTCACCCCATGCCACCCCCACACCCCCACCCCACCCACCACCCAAGGCACACCATGACCAGCCACCGACCCCGCACCTCCACCGCACGAGACGGAACCACCTACCGACAAGCAGTCGCCCAACTAAAACGCGAAGGCACAAACATCTGTTGGCTTTGCGCACAACCAATCGACATGCAACTAACCGAAGACAACCCTCAGCACCCAATGGCCTGGACCGCCGACCACCAAACCCCACTCAGCCAAGGCGGACCACCCACCATCGACAACCTCCGCGAAGCACACCGCACCTGCAACAGCCGCCGAGGAAACCGCGCACCACAACACCCGCCGAACAACAGCCGACGTTGGTGAATGGTCAACGACCACCGACCACCACCCGGCGGACAACACACCTCAACCCCGGCGGACTCCAAACACAAACCCGACCGGACCACAAACACAAACCTCACACACAAAAACCAAAACCCCACCACCCCGAAGGGGAGGGGGGCTGGTAACGATCGAGAAAAACGCGGAACCACCGACCCCGCCGACCCTGGGCCGTTTCCCTCCCTCGTTCATTGACACCCACTTGGTACATGACTTAATACAAATCACCCCCGGTTGATCCCCGGAGGTAGGCAGGCCCGAGTCTCCCGGCTTGGGCCTGTCGCTGGTGATGGCTGAGGTCATGACAAACCCCCGACCAGTGGTGGCCGGGGGTCTCCCTAGAGCAAGGGGGGTCTAGGAACAGAGATCAGGTCAGACGGAGCCGTTGCACCAACCGGCCGACTCGCCGCAGCCGCAACCGCACTTGCCGATGACGTTGGTGGTGTTGTCCTCGGACTCGTCCTTCTCGTGCGTACCGGTGTACGCCGTTTCGAGCTTCATGATTCTCCTTCGGGGGGTGAAAGGTCAGTGCTACGTTCCCTCTCGGACGGAACCCCCCAGGGAGGACCACGCGCATGAGGATGACTCAGGACCACGGACACCATGCCCTCGGGGTACTGCGGGCCGACCTGGCAGGGCCCTGGCGCCTCGGGCTCCTGGACGCCACCGTCTCCGCCGTCGCCACCCGCGACGGCGTCCGGTACTGGCTGCGGGTCGCCCCCGTCCCCCAACCCCCGGTGTGGGTGCGCCCCAACGCCATCGACGAATCCCAAGCCCTTGCCGACCAGGTACCGATGCCGCGTGTGGTCGACACCGCCGAGTGGACGGAATCCGACCCCGAAGACGGGCAGGTCACCGTCCGCGCCTACCTGTTCGAGCACGTTGACCAGCAAGCCATCTCGCCGACCCCCACACTCGCCACCGACCCCGGGGTGGATGAGGAATGGTGGGCGGACCTCCGTGCCACCCACGACACCATCAGGGCCACGTCGGCTGCTGGGCGTTCCCGCTCGCCCAAGCACGTTGCCCGGTGGGTGCACAAGGTCGCGCCCGCCCTGGACACGTCCGGGATCGTCTGGGAATCCGCTCATGGTGACTGGCACTGGGCGAACCTCCTTGCACCGCGGCTGGTCGTGTTGGACTGGGAAGGGTTCGGGTTGGCGCCTGCCGGGTTCGACGCCGCTTGCCTGCTCACCTACTCGCTGACGCATCCCCCGACCGCAGACCGGGTCCGAGTCGACTTCGCCGACGAGTTGGCCGGTGACAGTGGGCTGCTGGCCCAGGTGTACGCGGCTTCATGGATCTCCTCGGCGATTGAGGAGGGGTTCCATCCGGAGTTGCGGGAGCCGTTGAAGCGCCACATCGAAGCTCTTCTGTCTTAGGTGTCTTTGCGGGGGCCGGGCGGGTTCATCCGGTAGGAGGCGCCCGGGGTGCGTTTGGGGAGTGGGCCGGTCGCGAACGTCTTGCGCACGGAGGGGGGTCGGCGTGGGGCGGTTTGGGCGAGCAGCCGCCGCCAGGCGTCCGCCGCCGGGTCGTTGGTGTTCACGCGCTCTGTGGGGAGGGCACGAGCCCGGCGCGCTCCCTGACGAGTCGGTTGACGCACTCGGCCGGTTCGGTGACGGGCACCCGAACGCGGGACTCCGTCACGCCGAGGAACGTGAACTGGTCGTCTTCGACACGGACGGCCGCCTGCCCCAGGTAGGGGTCGCAGCACAGGGTGGGGGTGAGGTTGCCCCGGTGCATGGTGGTGGCGAGCTTGCTGCCCAGTTGGCGGGAGCTGAGGACCGTTTGGAGGTCGCGGAGGTAGGTCACGCGAGGGTCGATGTCTTCCATGTATCCGAGGGTCCGGTCTCCCGCCGGTTTCCCATAGTGTTCTGCACGATTCCCAGCCTCTCCCGGGGCCGCTGCCGGTAGCGTTCCCGTATGCCCCCCAACGTGTTCGCGAACGAACTCACCCGATCCCGGGAAGCCTGCCAACTCACACAATCCCAACTCGCCGCGACATCCGGCATGTCGTTGTCGTCGTTGAACCGGTGGGAGAGGGGCGGCAGTCTCCCGAAACGGGAGAACGCCGAACGGCTCGACCGGCTGTTGAACGCGGACGGGCGTCTCCTCGCGCGGTTCAACGAGGCGAAAGACGGGTTCACCCTTCCGCCATGGGCGCGCGATCTGTCGACGATCGAAGCCGAAGCCCGGACGGTGGACGTCGTGGCCCCGGTGCTGGTTCCCGGGTATCTCCAATCGGAGTCCTATGCCCGGGAGGTGTTCCGGGCGTCGCGCCCGTGGGCGCCGGACGCTGACGTGGACCGCCTGGTACGGCTGAGGTGCCAACGGTTGGAGCAGCTCCCCGAGCTGCGGATGACGGCGGTGTTCCCGGTGTCGGCGCTGGATGCGTTCTCGGCGCAGGTGCGGACGGAGCAGGTGGAGACGTTACGGGGGTGGGCGGGTTCGGGCCGGGTGAGTGTGCACCTGGTTCCCAAGGGGCCGGTGTTGGTTGTTCCTGTCGCCCCGGTGATGGTGTTCCGGTTCGCGTCGGGGGAACTCGCGGTGTCCAGTGACCATGCGACCGGTACGGTATTGGCAGATGCGTCGATGCATCCTCGGTTGACGTCGATGGTGTCCACCGCGTTGGCGTCGGCGCTGCCCGCTGCTCTGTCCCTGGAAGCCCTGGAAGGTCCCCGATGAGCCCCGAATGGCGTACAAGCTCCCACAGCCCCAATGGGAGTGACTGCGTGGCGTGCCGGGGTGTGGCGGGGCGTGCTGAGGTGCGGGACTCGAAACACCCCGAGAGGGCGACGCTCGCCGTGCCCGCTGGCCAGTGGGTGGCGCTACTCGCTGGGGTACGGCAGGCCGGGTAGCTCCACGCACACGGGGCGCGCCCTCCCCGAGCAGCAAAACCCCCGAGCATGTGCCCGGGGGTTCGTCATGTGTGCCTACCGGCCGGTGGCCTGGTCGATGGCGTCGCGGATGTTGTTCCGCTCCCGTTCGGACGCTTCCAGGTAGGTTCGGGCGAACTCGGCGAGGTAGTCCAGGTGGGATGCGAGGTCGCCGGGCACGTCCACACGGGTGACCGCGCCGTTGGCGGTGGTGACAGTGTTCACGGGCAGGTCGTGCCCGGTGCTCATCACCATGAGCATGCGGTGTCCGGTATCGGTGGTGGTCATGTTGTCCCCCTGTGGTGCGGGTTGGCGAGGGTGGTCAGAGTTGCAGGTTGCGGAGTTCGTTCCATGCCCGTCGCTGTCGCGACTCTGAGGCATACGTGGCAACCATGCTTAGGTCGGACCAGCCGAGGAGTTCGGCGACGGTTTCGGCGGAAGCCCCGGCGTCCAAAAGTTGGGTGGCGCGTGTGCGGCGCCAGCGGTGGGTGTGTACGCGCACACCTTCCAGCCCCGCCTGGTGGGCGCGTTTTTTGAGCATCTTCGCTACCCCGGGGCCGCTGATAGCGCCTGTGCGTCCGATCCACAGTGCGGGGTTGGCCGCTTTGGGGTGACTGGCCCGTGCCCTCAGATAACGGTCGACTGCGCCGACGGTGGCAGCGGACACGGGTACCAGGTGCGGCTTGCCGCCTTTGAGCCGGAACCGCACCAGAGGCGGGTTGGTGTCCAGGCTGACGTCCGTGGCGGGGTTTTCGAGGTTGTGGCCCGCGTCCGGGGTATACCGCATGCCCACGAGCCCGCTGATGCGTACACCGGTATCAGCGAACACGCGGATGATCGCGGTGTCTCTCCGGTCGTCGAAGGTAGAGCCTCGGCATGCCCGCAGGAACGCAGCCACCTGGTCGCCGGTGAAGGTGGGGCGGGCGACAGGTTTGGGTTTGGGGCAGCGGACCCCGGTGGCCGAGTTGGCATCCCGAGGCAGGATGCGTTCCTCATCGGAGCACAGCCACCCAAAGAACGGTCGCAGGTTGCCGAGATGGAATCGGGCAGTGGCGGCGCTGGTGTTGTCAGCAGTGTCGAGTACGAAGTCTTGGAGCTGGTGCCGGGTGATCTGCTCGACTTCCTTGGGGAGTCCGTTGGTGTCCAACCAGGCGACCAGGGCACGCAGCGATCTCAGGTAGTTGTCCGTGGTGGCGTCTGAGAGTCCGCGTGCGCGTAGCTGCCTGCGGTAGGAGGTCTCTAGGGCGGTGAGGGTGGTCATGTTGCCTCTGTCCTGTGCCTGATCCGGTGTCGGTAACGTCGCACTTCATGCGTTGTGCGATGGGCTGACAGCAGGTAAAACCTGTGTTTTTGCAGGTCAGAGGATCGATGTGAGTTTTGGGCTAGTTTGAGTTGTACGGAATAGCACGGATGCGCCCCGCGCTGAAACAATCCGGTGGAAGCTGTCGGTACCGCTGGATAGGTTGGCCGACGCGCGCTCCGTGTCCTTCGGTATGCCCGGAGCCGGCCGGAGCGCGGCTCGACCGGGCCGGAGCGACCGGCCGCGGAACGGAAGCGGGGGCGTATGGCGCAGGGCACCACGACGGCGGACCAGGGAACCCGAGGGGAGGCCCCGCCCTCCGGAAACGGAACCGAGGACACCGCCGACCGACCCGCGACCCCCCAGCACAGGGGCGTCTTCACCAGGGGCGTGCGCGTCCTGGTGGTCGCCGCCCGCACCGAACCGTGGATCTTCCTCGCGGCCGTCGCCGGAGCCATGCTGCACGCCGCCGTCACCGTCGGCTCCGCCTCCGTGCTCGGCTACCTCACCGACCACACCATCCTTCCGGCCTTCGCCTCCGGCGAGACCACCGCGGCCGCCCTGCTCGCCGCGGCGGCCCTGCTGATGGCGGTCGGACTCGGCAAGGCCGTGGGCCTGGCCGTCAGACGCCTCCTCGCCGGACTCATGCAGTTCCGCATGCAGGCCCGCTACCGTCGCTCCGTCGCCCGCAAGTACCTCGAACTGCCCCTGTCCTGGCACCACCGGCACCCCACCGGCCAACTGCTCTCCAACGCCAACGCCGACGTCGAAGCCGCCTGGCAGCCCCTCGCCCCGCTGCCCATGGTCGTCGGCAGCGTGTTCATGCTGATCATCGCCTCCGTCGCCATGATCGTCACCGACCCGGTCCTCGCCCTGGTCGCCTTCGTCGTCTTCCCCGTCCTGGCCGCCGCCAACGTCTCCTTCCAACGCCGGGTCTCCCCGATGGCCTCCCGCGCCCAGGCCCTGCGGGCCGAGGTCAGCGGGGTCGCCCACGAATCCTTCGACGGCGCCCTCGTCGTCAAGACCCTGGGACGGGAGGACACCGAGACCGAACGCTTCACCCAGGCCGCCCACCGCCTGCGCGACGCCCTCATCCAGGTCGGCCGCATGCGCTCCCTGTTCGACCCCTTCATGGAGGCCCTGCCCAACCTCGGCGTCCTCGCCGTCCTCCTCCTGGGCATGTGGCGCCTGTCCACCGGAGCCGTCGAACCCGGCGAACTCGTCCAGATCGCCTTCCTCTTCACCCTCCTGACCATGCCCATCCGCTCCTTCGGATGGCTCCTGGGCGACCTGCCCCGCAGCGTCGTCGGCTGGGACCGCGTCCAGTCCGTCCTCCGCTCCGGCGGAACCATGGAGTACGGCGACCGGACCCTCGAACCCTCCCCCCGCGGCCTCGCCCTCAGCGCGCACGGCGTCATCTTCTCCTACGCCGACGCCTACGACGCCGACGCCGACGGCGGCGGCCGCGACCTGATGGACGACACCACCACCGGAGCCCGCACCACCGTCCTCAACGGCGTCGACCTCGACATCGCCCCCGGACGCACCGTCGCCCTCGTCGGCCCCACCGGTGCGGGCAAGTCCACCCTCACCACCGTCCTGATGCGGCTGGTCGACCCCGACACCGGCACCGTCTCCTACGACGGCGTGGACCTGCGCGACCTCGCCCGCGACCAGGTACCCGAGCACGCGGCGCTCGTACCCCAGACGACCTTCGTCTTCGAGGACTCCGTCCGGGACAACATCACCCTCGGCAGGGCCGGGACCGACGACGACCAGGTGTGGGCCGCCCTGCGCCTGGCCCGGGCCGACGGCTTCATCGCCGAACTCGACGGCGGGCTCGACGCCCGGCTGGGCGAGAAGGGCACCACCCTCTCCGGCGGCCAGCGCCAGCGCCTGGCCCTGGCCCGCGCCATCGTCCGCCGCCCCAGACTCCTGATCATGGACGACGCCACCTCGGCCGTCGACCCGCAGATCGAGGCCCAGATCCTCGCCGGGCTCAGCGAGCGCGACGAGGCCGCCACCGTGGTCGTGGTCGCCTACCGCCGCGCCACCATCGAACTGGCGGACGAGGTCCTCTACATGGAGGGCGGGCGCGTCCTGGCCCGCGGCACCCACACCGAACTCCTGGCCTCCTCGCCCGGCTACACCAAGCTCGTCACCGCCTACGAACGCGCCTCGGCCGAGAGCGAGGCCGAGCGCGCCCCGATCCCCGAGGAGCCAGGGCCCGCGGAACCGCACCGCCCCACCGGAGGACACGCCACCGACGCCACCGAGGAGACCAGCCGATGAGCGCACCAACTCAGGCCCGTACCGACGACAGGTCGGAACGGGTGGCCGGTCGGAGCCCCGAACGGGACCCCCTGCTCTCCCTGCACCGCAACGAGGACTCCGCGCTCGACACGATCAAGCGCGGCCTCCAGCTGTCCCCCGAGTTCGCCAGGGGCCTCTGGCTCACCCTGGCCTTCGCCGCCGTCGCCACAGCGGGCAAGGTCATCGTCCCCATCGCGGTCCAACAGATCATCGACAACGGACTCACCGGGAGCAGCGGCCCCGACCTGGGCTTCGTCACCCGCATGGTGACGGTCTGCGCCGGCCTCCTGGTGATCACCATGGTCTGCTCGTACCTGATGAACCTGCGGCTCTACCGGGCCACCGAGTCCGGGCTGGCGACCCTGCGCCGCAAGGCCTTCCGGCACGTGCACGACCTGTCCGTGCTCACCCAGAACAGCGAGCGCAAGGGCGCCCTGGTCTCCCGCGTCACCGGCGACGTCGACCAGATCAGCACCTTCATGCAGTGGGGCGGCCTGCTCCTGATCGTCAGCACCGGCCAGCTCCTGGTCGCCACCATCCTCATGGCGGTCTACTCCTGGCAGCTCACCCTCGTGGTCTGGCTCTGCTTCCTGCCGCTGCTCTTCGGCGTCCGCTGGTTGCAGAAGCTCCTCTCCAGGGCCTACCTGAAGGTCCGCGAGCGCACCGGTGAAATGCTCGGCGCCATCGGCGAGACCGTCATGGGCGCCTCAGTCATCCGCGCCCACGGAACCGAGGAGCGGACCGCCGACCGGATCGACACCACCGTCCTGGCCACCCGCGGGGCCCAGGTCCGCGCCCAGCGCCTGTCCATGGCCGTCTCACCCTTCGCCGAGATCGTCGCCGCGGTCGGCAACACCGCGGTCGTCCTGGTGGGCGTGTGGCTGGGTATCGGCGGCGACCTCACAGCGGGCCAGCTCATCGCCTTCCTGTTCCTGATGACCCTCTTCATCCAACCGATGATGATGGCCACCGAGATCTTCAACGAGGCACAGAACGCCATCGCGGGCTGGCGACGGGTCCTCGGCGTCCTGGACACCGTCCCCGACATCGCCGACCCCGGAGAGGCCGGGCGGGTACTGCCGCGCGGACCGGTCCGGGTCGGGTTCGACGGCGTCACCTACTCCTACCCGGAGGGCCCCGTCGTCCTGGACGGCGTGGACGTCGAGATCACCCCGGGTACCAGGGTCGCCGTCGTCGGCGAGACCGGATCGGGCAAGACCACCTTCGTCAAGCTCCTCACCCGGCTGATGGACCCCGCGTCCGGAACCGTCCGCCTGGACGGAGTCGACCTCCGGGAGGTCGCCTTCTCCTCACTGCGCAGCCGCGTCGTCATGGTCCCCCAGGAGGGGTTCCTCTTCGACAGCTCCCTGGGTGACAACATCCGCTTCGCCCGCCCGGAGAGCACCGACGCCGAACTGGAGGCGGCCGTCACCGAGCTCGGCCTGTCCGACTGGCTGGGCAGCCTGGCCCACGGCCTCGACACCCCGGTCGGCCAGCGGGGGGAGTCCCTCTCCGCGGGGGAGCGGCAGCTCGTCGCCCTCGTCCGCGCCTACACCGCCGACCCGGACCTGCTCGTCCTGGACGAGGCCACCTCGGCCGTCGACCCGCACACCGAGGTCCGTATCCAGCGGGCCCTGGACCGGCTGACCCGCGGCCGAACCTCGGTCGCGATCGCGCACCGCCTGTCCACCGCCGAAGCCGCCGACCGGGTCCTGGTCTTCGACGACGGCAGGATCGTGCAGAGCGGTTCGCACAGCGAACTCGTGGCCCGGCCCGGCGTGTACGCGAACCTGTACGCCTCCTGGGTGCGCTCCTCCGCCTGACCCGCGGCCCGACCGACCACGGGGCGTCCCTGCCCGCCCGTACCCCAGGGGGCGCCCCCGCCCGCCCACCTGCGCCCCTACCGCCCTGAACGGGACCACCAGTGGGCCGCCAGCAGCTCCGCCACCAGCGGTTCGGTCAGCAGGCTCACGTCGGGGTCGCCGTCACCCGGGTAACGCACCGTCAGCGCCGCCCCCGGTACCCGCTCCCGGCCCGGGGTGGGGCCCACCGCCACGAACGCGCCGCGGAGTTGGCCCAGGTGCTCGGCGAAGCGCTGGTCGTAGGAGGAGCCGGCGAACAGCAGCGCCCGGTAGTCCGTCACCGCGGCCAGGTGCCGGCCCGTGTGCGACCATTCACCGGTCTCGGCGGCGTGCGCGGACCGGATCGGCCCCCGGCGCAGCACCTGGACCCCCTGCTCGGCCGAGGCGATGCGTTCGGCCGGTGCGACCAGGTGCACCCCGTCCGGGGAGTCCAGCACCTCCGCGGCTTCGGGCACCCATTCGGGTGCGCTCTCCAACAGCACCCGGGAGGCGTTGGCGGCCCGCCGGAGCAGCCCGGGGAAGTTGGCGCTGCCCCCCACCGAGGGCGCCCCCAACCGGTGCCCCAGCAACAGCAGCAGCGCCAGGGCGTGCTGGTAGGCGCGGCACCCCAGGCCGCCGCGCTCCGTGCCTGCACGCAGGGGCACCAGTAGATCCGCGTGCCGTGCCACCACCGCGTCCTGGTCGGGGGCGAGCACGATCACCGGGCAGCGCCCCACGTAGCGGTCCAGGACCGCGTGCAGTTCCCGCTGGCCCTCACCCAGGCTCACCGCCACCACGAGCGTTTCCGGCCCAGCCGGCGGCTCCTCGGTGGAGGTGGAGAAGTCGGTGTGGGCCGCGATCCCCCCGCGCCGCAGCCGGGCCGCCGCCACACCGCAGGCGTGCCGTGCCGCACCCAGACCGAGGAAGCGCACCGAGGCGGGTTCGTCCTCCAGCAGCGCTGGCAGTGCGGCGTAGGGGTCCCAGCGCGGAAAGCGCTGGGCGAGCTCGGTCAACGCGGCGGGTTTCCCCGTCAGGTCGGCGGCCAGGTACTCGGCGGTCAATTCAAGCTCCCGGGCTGGCAGAACCGTTGGAACGGCGATGTCAGGGACGCACGAACTCTAGTCCGCCCCGACGGGCGCCGACGGCAACCAGTACCCGGTGAACACCGCTCGGGCGGCGGCCATAACCTGGAGGGCATGAGCGTCACCAACCTCGACCCGGACATCGCCGCACGTCTGAAGCGCAACGCGGACGGCCTCGTCCCCGCCGTCGTGCAGCAGCACGACACCGGCCAGGTCCTCATGCTGGCCTGGATGGACGACGAGGCACTGCACCGCACCCTCACCACGCGTGACGCCACCTACTGGTCCCGCAGCCGGGGCGAGTACTGGGTCAAGGGCGCCACCTCCGGGCACACCCAGCGTGTGGTTTCCGTCGCACTGGACTGCGACGGCGACACGCTCCTGGTCGGCGTCGACCAGACCGGTGCTGCCTGTCACACCGGCGACCACACGTGTTTCGATGCCGGGCGGCTGCTGTGACCTCCACACGGCCCTCCGGCGCGCGCCGTGAGTACGGCCTCAGCATGCTCGCCATGGCTGCGGGCGCCGGACTCATGCTGGCCTCGTCCGGCCGGGTGTGGGTGACCGGGACGCTCACCTCACCCGGCCCGGTCGCGCCGGTCCCGGTCGAACTCACCGGCGGAGACCTCACCGGGGCCCTCAGCGGCCTCGGCTGGGCCGGGCTCGCGGGGATCGTGGGCCTGTACGCCGCCCGCTCCTGGGCACGCCGCGTCGTGGGCGCGCTCGTGGCGGCCTGCGGTGTGTTCGCGTCTACCGCCCTGTGGTCGGCCACCCGCCCGGACACCCTGGCCGGTGCCGTCACCGAGTTCGCCACCGACACGGCCGGAACCGGGGAGATGACGGGTGCCCCCGACATCCTCCCCCTGGGCCCGGCCATGGGCGCGGTCGGTGCCGTTCTGTTGGCCCTGAGCGGCATGGCCGCGGTCATACGTGCCCCTGCCTGGCCCGGCATGGGAAACCGGTACGATCGGGACGCCGCACCGCGTCCGTACCAGGCGCACACACCTGCCGACCTGTGGAAATCGCTGGATGCCGGTGACGACCCCACACTTACCGCCCCGGGTGGCGGAACGCCCGCCGGAACCGAACCGGCGGTCCGTGCCGAACCCGGTGACGACACCGAACCCGCACCGCCGGCCGACCGGCGGGCCGAACCGAAGGAGAACCACTGATGGCCGACGAGCACCACGAAGAACACGACGACCACGGCAACACCGTCTCCGCCTGGTTCCTCACCGTCAGCTGGATCGTGGCGTGGACCGTGGCGGCCGTCGCCATCATGATCGGTGGAAACCTCGTGACGTGGACCGTCATCGGTCTGGTCGCCAGCGTCGCGCTCGCCGTCGTCGCCGGTGTGATGAAGAAGGCCGGTCTGGGCCGTAAGGAGCCGCGCCCGGTGCCCCCCACCCGCGAGGAGTGGGAGGCGGGCCGCAAGGCCACGACCGCGGGCGGTCAGTAGCCGACCGCGCCGCCCCTGAGCATCCGCGGCTCATCACGGGCAGGTGGCGCGGAACAGACGAGAATCCCGCGGGGCAGGTACGTTCACCTCACCGAGCCGTCCACCACGCCGTGGCCACGGTCCGTCGGAAACCGGTGTTCCGTGCCTGCCCCTGTCGGACCCGTGCGCGGCCGGGACCGGTCGCGCCGCCCCCGTCCTCCTCCGGAAAGACACACTCATGAGTTACGGTCCCCCGCCCCCGGGCAACCACGGAGGCCCGCCGCCCGGTGGGGGCCACGGCCGGCCCGACGCGCTCCACGGTGCGCCCGCCGACGGCCACGGTCAGCCCACCGGCGGCTACGGCCCTCCGAACGGGGGATACGGTCAGCACGCCCCGCACCACGGCTGGCCCGCCGGTCCGTACGGGCCGCCCGGCGCCTTCGGTATGCAGCCGCCCATGGGCGAGCCCCCCAAGAACTACCTGGTGTTCAACATCCTGGGGATCCTCGGCTGCATGAGCGTCGTCGGCATCATCGGCCTGATCTTCTCCCTCCAGGTCAACAACAGGTGGCAGACGGGCGACTACGCGGGCGCCGAGTCCGCGGCCGGCACCGCCAGGATCCTCGGCGTCATCGGCCTGGTCGGCTTCGTGATCATCGCCGCGATCTGCGTCGTCTACCTGCTCATGTTCCTCGGCATGGGCATCATGATGCTCACCGCGTAGGACCCCCCGGCACCGGACCCGCGCACGGTTCCTCCACCGAGCCGCAGGCCCGCCGCACCAGCGGGCAGGGCCTTCCGGCTCCACCCCCGCACGAGGCGGAACCGGACCCGTTTCCCGGCCCTCGCGTACGCCGCCGCCCCCGAAGGTAGGCTCGGCACCGTGCAGCACGACAAGACCCCCACCCCCGCAGAGGCGGGCACGCCCGCGGCACCCACCCTGGCCGACCGGATCGGGGCGGTCGGCGCGCGAATGCACCCGGTCACCTGGCCGCTCTCCCTCGGCGCCCTGGGACTGGCCGCGGCGGTCCTCCTCCACCTCGTGGACCCCAACGAGCCGGGAAACTACCCCACCTGCCCCTGGCTGCTGCTCACCGGCACCTTCTGCCCCGGCTGCGGCACCATGCGGGCCGTCGCCCTCCTCACCCGCCTGGACGTCCCCGGGGCCCTCGGTATGAACCCGCTGCTGCTCCTGCTGCTGCCCTACCTGGCCTACTCCTACCTCGCCTGGCTGATCGGAACGCTGCGTCCGCGCACACGGCCGGGCAACCCCACCCCCACCTGGTTCCTCTGGGCGGTCCTGGGCGCCTTCGTCGTCTTCTGGATCGCCCGTAACCTGCCCTGGTTCGCCTTCCTCGCCCCCGGAACCCCGCTCCTTCCGCAGTGGTGACGGGTTCACCGGCGTGGTGACACGGGGTCGGCGGCCCCCCGGTGCCCGAGGGTGGATACGATGACCAGCACACGGTGTGACAGCTGAGCGACCCGAGTCCGCTCAGCCCACTGCGTCCGAACCCGGACCATCCACCGTCAACCGAACCCATGGACGAGGGAGCTAGAACTGGTGAGCGTGCTCGACGAGATCCTCGACGGAGTACGCGCTGACCTGGCGCAGCGGCAGGCGGCCCTCCCGCTGGACCGTCTCAAGGCCCAAGCCGAGTCGGTGCCCGTCCCCAAGGACGCCGAAGCCGCCCTGCGCCGCCCCGGCGTCCACGTGATCGCCGAGGTCAAGCGGGCCAGCCCCTCCAAGGGGCCGCTCGCCTCCATCACCGACCCCGCGGCCCTGGCCCGTGACTACGAGGCCGGCGGCGCCACCCTGATCAGCGTGCTCACCGAGCAGCGCCGGTTCAACGGCAGCCTCGAGGACCTGCGCACGGTCCACGAGGCCGTCGACACCCCGCTGCTGCGCAAGGACTTCGTCGTCAGCTCCTACCAGCTGTGGGAAGCCCGCGTCTTCGGCGCCTCCGCGATCCTGCTCATCGTCGCGGCCCTGTCCCAGGAGGCCCTGGTCTCCCTGGTCGAACGGGCCCGCTCGCTGGACCTGACCCCGCTGGTCGAGGTGCACGACGAGGAGGAGGTCGCCCGCGCCCTCGACGCCGGGGCCACCGTCATCGGCGTCAACGCGCGCAACCTCAAGACCCTCGAAGTCGACCGGGACACCTTCGCCCGGCTCGCCCCCCTCATCCCGGCGGACCGCGTCAGAATCGCGGAGTCCGGTATCCGCGGCCCGCACGACCTGCTGGCCTACGCCGGAGCCGGAGCCGGAGCCGTCCTGGTCGGTGAGAGCCTCGTCCGCGGACGCAACCCGCGCGAGGCCGTAGCCGACCTGGTGACCGCCGGTGCACACCCCGCACTGCGCGACCGGAACTGACGGGGAACCACGATGGGAACGACGACGGCACCCGCGGAGCCCCGCGGCACGCACACGCTCCGCGGCCGATGGCTCTAGGGAGCCCGTAGGCGCACAGCCCGCGGGTTCCCCTCGCCGCGTTCACCCGAACCAACCGCGCCGCCGGAGCCAGGCGGCGCACATCCGGTCGGCGCGCGGCCCCACGGCGCGACGCCCCGGGGACCCCGCGGTCGACCTCCTCTTTCCCAGGAGAACTTCCCATGAGCCACGCCCAACCGGTGCCCGACGCCCACGGGCACTACGGCCGCTTCGGCGGCCGGTTCGCACCCGAAGCCCTCATCGCCGCCCTCGACGAGG
This sequence comes from Nocardiopsis terrae, assembly GCF_014651695.1. Classification (GTDB taxonomy): domain Bacteria; phylum Actinomycetota; class Actinomycetes; order Streptosporangiales; family Streptosporangiaceae; genus Nocardiopsis; species Nocardiopsis terrae. The sequence continues at coordinate 395,869 of NZ_BMXJ01000005.1, read as the reverse complement.
TCGAGGCCGAGTGGGACAAGGCCAAGGACGACCCCGCCTTCCGCGCCGAGTTCGACGAGCTCCTCAAGGGCTACGCCGGCCGGCCCAGCCTCCTGACCGAGGCCCACAACCTCTCCGAGCACGCGGGCGGCGCGCGCATCCTCCTCAAGCGCGAGGACCTCAACCACACCGGTTCGCACAAGATCAACAACGTCCTGGGCCAGGCGCTGCTCGCCAAGCGCATGGGCAAGACCCGTGTCATCGCCGAGACCGGGGCCGGGCAGCACGGCGTGGCCACCGCCACCGCCTGCGCCCTGATGGGCCTGGACTGCGTCATCTACATGGGTGAGGAGGACACCCAGCGCCAGGCGCTCAACGTCGCCCGGATGCAGATGCTCGGCGCCGAGGTCGTCCCGGTCACCATCGGCAGCCGGACCCTCAAGGACGCCATCAACGAGACCTTCCGCGACTGGGTGGCCAACGTCGACCACACCCACTACCTGTTCGGGACCGCGGCCGGACCGCACCCCTTCCCCAAGCTCGTACGCGACCTGCACTTCACCGTGGGCGCGGAGGCCCGCGAACAGGTACTCGAACTCACCGGGAAGCTCCCCGACGCGGTCACGGCCTGCGTCGGCGGCGGCTCCAATGCCATCGCGATCTTCGCCGCCTTCATCCCCGACGAGAGCGTCGCCCTGTACGGCTTCGAGGCCGGGGGAGAGGGCGCCGACACCGGCCGCACCGCCGCCTCCATCACCGCCGGCAGCCACGGCGTCTTCCACGGGGCCCGGACCTTCGTCCTCCAGGACGAGTACGGCCAGACCCTGCCCAGCCACTCCATCTCCGCCGGACTCGACTACCCCGCGGTCGGCCCCGAACACGCCCACCTCGCCGACACCGGCCGGGCGACCTACGAGCCCGTCACCGACGCCGAGGCCATGGACGCCTTCCGGCTGCTCTGCCGCACCGAGGGCATCATCCCCGCCATCGAGAGCGCCCACGCGCTGGCCGGAGCCCTCAGGCTCGGCAAGCGGCTCGGGCCCGGGGCCGTCATCCTGGTGAACCTCTCCGGGCGCGGCGACAAGGACGTCAACACCGCGGCCGCCTACTTCGGCCTCATCGACTCGGAGGGACAGGCGTGATGGCCGCGACCACACTGCAGACCAAGCTGGCCCGGGCCCGTGAGGCCGACCGCGCCGCACTCGTCGGCTACCTGCCCGCGGGGTTCCCCGACGTGGAGTCCTCGATCAGGGTCATCGAGGCCATGGTCGAGGGCGGCTGCGACGTCATCGAGGTCGGGCTGCCCTACTCCGACCCCATGATGGACGGCCCCACCATCCAGCGCGCCGCAGACCGGGCGCTGGCCTCGGGCACCACCACCGATGACGTCTTCCGGGTCGTGGAGGCCACCGCCGCCACCGGAGCGGCCGCCCTCGTCATGTCCTACTGGAACCCGATCGAGCGGTACGGCGTCGAGCGCTTCGCCACCGAGCTGGCCAAGGCCGGCGGCGCCGGGGTCATCACCCCGGACCTCATCCCGGAGGAGGCCCAGGACTGGTACGCCGCCTCCGACCGGGCCGGCCTGGACCGGATCTTCCTCGTCGCGCCCTCCTCCACGGACCGGCGGCTGGAGCTCACCACCGGTGCGTGCAGCGGGTTCGTGTACGCGGCCTCGCTCATGGGCGTCACCGGCACCCGGGCCCAGGTCGCCGACACCGCGGAGACCCTGGTGCGCCGCACCCGCGAGGTCACCCGCGACTCGGGTCTGCCGATCTGCGTGGGCCTGGGGATCTCGACCGCCGCGCAGGCGGCCGAGGTCGCCGCCTACGCCGACGGTGTCATCGTGGGCGCCGGGTTCTGCCAGCGGATCCTGGACGCCCCGGACCTGGAGACCGGGCTCATCGCGGTCCGCTCCTTCGCCGAGGAACTGGCCGCGGGGGTCCGCTCCCGGTAACGCGGACCGGCCCCGGCCACAGGCCCCGGCCCCGTTCCCGGGGGCCGGGGCCTGTGCGCTCCGGGACCTTCGACACCCCGATCACCGGGCCCGGCGGTGGGCCGCCCTGGAAGGGCGACCCACCGCCCGTGTGTTCGCGGACAGGTGCAGGGGGACCGGTCAAGCACAAGGTTAAGAGCGTGAGAATCGGGTGAGATCCACCCCCGAAAACGGCCGAACCTGCTGCGGGGGAGGTGATTCGGTGGTGTGATGGCAAGGCCCCGACCCGTCGGGGCGCTGCCCGGCCCGTCCCGGGAACCCGGGCCCAGTGTCACAGGTGCACTACACACAGTAGGCTTTGTTTCGACACCCAGGGCGACGGCGCGTGCACCCGAAGCCATGTCCCCGGGCGACCGATCCCCTCTCCCGAAGGCTCTCAGATGACGGACACCTCCGACGACACACCCACCGGCGCCACCCCCGCCTCCCAGCCCCCCTCCCGCTGGGAGGGGGTCCAGCCCTGGCTCACCCTCGCCTGCAGGGTCGGACTCGCCGCCGTTCTCGTCACCGCCGCCGTCACCAAGTTCCCGCCCGCCCTCTCCGTCCAGGCCGTCGAGGCCTACGACCTCTTCCCCGAGGACCTCGCCCAACTCATCGGGTACACCCTCCCCCTCTTCGAACTCGCCCTCGCCCTGCTCCTCCTCGCCGGCCTGGCCACCCGGTACGTCGGCGCCGTCAGCACCCTCCTCATGATCGTCTTCATCGCCGGGATCGTCTCCGCGATGGCCCGCGGCCTGAACATCGACTGCGGCTGCTTCGGCGGCGGAGGCCAGGTCGACCCCGGGGAGACCAGCTACGGGCTCTCCATCGCACGGGACATCGCCTTCGGAGCCATGGGCGCCTTCATCGCCCTCTGGCCCCGGTCCCCCTTCGCCCTCGACCGCGTCCTCGGGCTCTTCCGGTGACACCGACCAGGACGACGGCCGACCACCTCCAGAAGTCAGGAACAGAGGAAAACCATGGGGAGTGAAGCGCGCAAGCGCTCCCGCGAGAAACTCAGGCAGCAGCGGGAGAAGGAGAAGAAGGCCGCCAAACGCAATCGGACCCTCATCGTCGTCGGCGCCGCCGCGGCCGTGGTCCTGCTCATCGTCGGTATCGGCTACGCGATCCTCAACGCCGACCGGAGCGACGGCTACGACGGCCCGCTCGCCGACCGGACCCTGCAGGAGGACGGCAGCGTGGTGATGGCCGACGAGGGCGTCTCCGCGCCCGTCGTGGAGGTCTACGCCGACTACCAGTGCCCCGCCTGCCGCCAGTTCGAACTCCTCAACGGCGACGTGCTCAAGGAACAGGCCGCCGAGGGCAACGCCATCGTCCACTACCGGCCGGTCAGCATCTTCGCCCAGCGGCCCGCCCCGATCAGCTCCAACTCGCTCCGCGGGGGCGCCGCCGCCCGCGCCGCGGCCGACCACGGCGTCTTCGTCGAGTTCAACGACAAGCTCTTCGAGCACCAGCCCACCGAAGGCAACGAGGGCTTCACGGTCGACGAACTCAAGGAGTGGTTCCGCGAGACCGGAGCCGACGAGGAACAGGCCGCCGAGTTCGACGCGCGCGTCGAGGCCGAGGCCGCCGTCGTCACCCGGTTCGTCGAGGAGTTCCTGCCCGAACTCACCGCCGACGCCACCGAACAGATCGGCGAGGAGACCCTCGGCACCATGGTCCTGTCCGACCTCATCAACTGGGGCGAGGGCAACGGGCACGACCCCGGGTTCCTGGACGGGACCTACACGGGCGAGATCATCGAGGCCACCGGAAACGCCTACACTCGCTACAGCGGAGACAACATGTTCCGCGGTACCCCTTCCGTCTACATCAATGGCGAGTTGCTCGACAACAACAGCGCCATGACCACCAGGGGCCTGACCGAGGCCATCGCCTCCGCGGACGAGGGCGAGGTCGACACCCAGCCCATGGGTGAAGGCGACGGGGGTGACCCCGAGTAGATCCCCTGAACAGACCCCCCGCACGCGGGGCGAACCCGAGAGCAGAGCAGTGACATTGTCGTCGACAGCTTCCGAGGGCGCGGCCGGGCTCGGCCGCGCCCTCGCGGCCATTCCCAGCCCCCAGGTCAACTCGATCCCCGTCGGACCGCTGGAGATCCACTTCTACGCCCTGTGCATCCTCGCCGGGGTCGTCGTCGCGGTCTTCTGGAGCGAGCGCCGCTGGAAGGCGATGGGGGGTGAGCCCGGAACCATCATGGACATGGCCGTGTGGGCCGTGATCCTGGGTCTGGTCGGCGGCCGCCTCTACCACGTCATCAGTGACGCGCAACTGTACTTCGGCGAGGGCAAGGAACCCATCCAGGCCCTCTACATCTGGAACGGCGGCCTGGGCATCTGGGGCGCCGTCCCCCTGGGCGCCGTCGGCGTGTGGCTGGTCGCCCGCAAGCGCGGACTGTCGATGTCCAAGCTCTCCTTCGCGATCGCGCCCACCATCCCCCTCGCCCAGGCCATCGGCCGCTGGGGCAACTACTTCAACCAGGAACTGTTCGGCCGCCCCACCGACCTGCCGTGGGCCGTGGAGATCACCCCCACCCCCGAGGGCCACATGCGCGCGGGCATGGAGGTCGGTGTCACCACCTACCACCCGACCTTCCTGTACGAGTCCCTGTGGTGCCTGGGCCTGGCCGTCCTCCTGGCCTACCTCGGGCGCCGCTTCGAGAACTCCCTGCAGGGCGGCCGCCTCTTCGCCCTCTACGTCATGGGCTACTGCGTCGGCCGGTTCTGGATCGAGTACCTGCGCGTCGACCCGGCCAACGACTTCTTCGGCCTGCGCCTGAACAACTGGACCTCCATCGCCGTCTTCCTCGGCGCCCTCGCCTACTTCGTCTGGGCCGGCCGCCGACTCGACTCCTTCTCCACCGCCGTCGTCCCCCACGGACACGACGCCGGAACCCAGGTGTTCGGAGACACAACTGACGGCGGCGGCAGCGACGAAGGCACCGTGTACAGCGCGGTCGACACCGACGACTCGGTGTTCGACCAGGCCACAGGCTCCTCCGAGGAAGTCGGCACGGAATACCACCCGAGCCCTGAGCGATCTAGTAGCGAGGGCTCGACGGAGGACGGTGCCGACGGTACCGGAGACGACTCCCGGTCGAAGCCCGAGTAGCGCGGGGACACCGAACCGTGGCGCACCGGCCCGTGGCCGACGGCGCCGTACGGCGTTCCCCGCACCTGTCGAGCAGACCACGGGTTGACGATTGAGAAAGACCGTGAGCAGAGCCGAGTCCGGTTACGGCCGCAGACGCCGGCGCGGCGGATCCCGCCGCGCCGAGAGCGTCCACACCGAGGAGCACGTCGACGACCGCGGCCCCGAGGACGGGTACGGAGACCAGTACGACCCGGAGGAGGACTTCTCCGCCGACTACGGTCACACCCACACCCGGACCGGGGACGGTCACGACGACTACGACGACATCTCCGGCGCCGGGTACGAAGAGGCCCGGGACGAGGAGGAGGGCAGGGCCCAGGAGGCCGGCCGTACCGCGGGCCGTCAGGGGCGGCGCAGGGACAGGAAGGGCGTGGGACGTGTCTCCGCCTTCTCCGCGTCCGCGATCAAGAGGGTGTCGGTCCTGGGGGACCGGCCCAACCAGATCGTCTACACCCTGGCCGAACAGAGCAAGCGCAAGCGCGGCACCGCCGTGCTCGCCGTGCTGCTGGGCGCCTTCAGCATCGCCCTGGTCGCCCTCCTGGGACTGCTGATCCACCAGCTCCTCACCGGGTCCGGTAGCAGCGAGGCCGGGGGCGAGGAGACCATCACGGCCCCGCCCGAGGGGCACAGCACCATCACACCCGAGCTGTACCTGTTCGAGCCCGACGACCCCGAGGTGTTCGGTCCGATCGCCGAACGCCCCGAGGACGTCGAACCCATGACGGAGGAGTCCGTCTTCGGGCCGGTCGAGGAACTCGACATGGCCGGTATGCAACTCGAACTGCGTGAATCCGAGGTCAGCGACTCCTGCACCTCCCTGGTGTGGGGCGAGGAACTCGGGCAGAGCCTCCTGGACGCCAACTGCCTCAACGCGGCCTCCGGTGTCTACACCGACGCCGACGAGGACTACATCGCCCAGGTGACCCTGTTCGACCTCTCCGACAGCGAGGGCGCCACCGACGTGGCGGCCTCCCTGGACCCGACCAACCCCGAGTCCGAGCCCGGCTTCCTGCTGGCCCGGGACATGGAGGGCGTCGACGGACTGCAGGAGGGCTACAGCCAGGCCACCACCCAGGTCATGGGTCACTACCTGGCGGTTTACTGGGTCGCGAGCACCGATGGTTCCCCGCCCGGGGACGACAGCGGTATCGCCACCGCGAGCGTGGTGTCCCAGAGCGCGTTCGGTTTCGTCTACGACGAGGTGGTCGCGCACAAGCCCGCGGAGGAAGAGGAGTAACGGGGCTGTCCACCCCTGTCGGACGCCCCGATAGGATCTCGGACAGATCGGCCCGCCCGCCAGGGTCGTGAGAGGCGGGCGAGGTCCCCCTCGATTCCCGAGCGCAACCGGGCCGGTCACCTCGTGTGACCGGCCCGAATCCACGGAAAGGTCCTTTGGGTGTCCCCTTCTGAACCGTCGACGCCTGGCAGGCCGGGCCGCCGGAGGAAAAGCAGTGAGCCCGACCAACTCGTGCCCCAGGCCGGTGAGGGCCGGGCGGGTGGTCGCCGCCGGGGCGGAGGTCGGCGCAAGAAGGAGCCCAAGCGCTTCGGCCGGATGCTGCCCCTCCTGGTCGGCGCCCTCGTCGTGGCGCTGATCGCCCTGGGCACGGTCCTGTACTTCCAGCTCTCCGGAGAGGACGCCGAGGAACAGGTGGCCCAGGAGACCAGGCCCGCCCTGTACCGGGTCCAGGACTCCGGGGACACCAGCAACGTGAACGAGGTCCTCGCCTCCCGCGAGGCCGACAGCCGCCCCCTGAACGAGGGCGAGCTGTTCGAGCGCCACAACGCCGAGATCTCCGGCCAGAGCATCGACTTCACCCTGCGCGACTCGGACCTGACCGAGGACTGCTCCGCCGCGGTCTGGGGGGCTCTGGCCCGGCAGGCCCTGGCCGACGCGGACTGCAGTCAGGCGGGTCGCGCCACCTACCTCTCGGACGGCTACTTCGGTGTGGTGGGTGTGTTCAACCTGGCCGACATCGAGGGCAGCCGGGCCGTGGCCGACGCCCTGAACCTGCCCGAGGCCGAGGAGGGCGCCGAGGAGGAGGAAGCCGCGGAGCCCGTCGAGGACCCCGGATTCGTTCTGCCGCCCTCCGGCGAGTCCCCCTTCGACCGCCTCGGTGCGGGTTACAGCTCCGCCGACGCGATCGTCACCGGCCACTACCTCGTCGTGGTCTGGGTCCAGCCCACCGACTCGGAGTCGGTCGAGGAGCGTGTCAGCCTGGCCACCCCCCTGGTGACCCTGGCGAACTTCCGTGACCCCTTCTTCCGCCGGATCGGAGAGCTCGGCGGCGGTTCACAGACCGACGAAGGCACCGACGGGACCGACACCGAGGGAACCACCGGCACCGACGGGACCGGCACGGAGGGAACCACCGGTACCGACGGGACCGGCACCGAGGGAACGGCCGGGGACCCGCCGGGCGAGGCGCCCGGGACGGAAGGCGAGCAGAGCGTCCCCGGAGAGTAGGACACCGCACACGGACCGAACGGCGCAGCCACAGGTACGCACCCGGGGCCGGGGGAGAGACGAGTCTCCTCCGGCCCCGCGCTCGTCCCCGCCCCCGGCCCCACGGTCTCAGCGGTGCTCCTGGAGCTCCTCCACCCGCGCCATCAGCTCCGAGGCCAGAGCCCGGAGCTCGGAGAACCGGTGCTCGGGCAGGTCCAGCAGACTGTGCCCGGCCAACCAGGCCGGTGCCGAAGCCACCGCGTGCCGCGCCGTGCGCTTGTTCGTCGGCCGCCCGCGCCAGGCCGCCGCCTCCACCAGTCCCGTCCGCAACGTCGTCGTCAGCGTTCCGTGCGCCCGCCCCTGCACGTGGGCCAGCAGCCGGCCGGTGCTCCCGCCCGGCTCCGGGTTGCGCGTCAACCGGATCGCGGTCAGGTCCGGTGCCCCCAGCCCCCGCAGGAAGCGCACCCGCGTCCCCGGCTCCACCATGGCGCGCAGCTCCCGCTGGCCCGTCTCGTCCCGCACCCACCGCGAGGAGGAGGGAACCAGCACGTAGGTCTCGTCGGTGGTCGACGCCAAAGCCGCCCGGGCCGCCAGCCGCTCCCACCCGCCTGTGAGGTTGACCACGGAGCAGGCTCCGACGGCCGTGGGGGAGTCCATCCACGTCGACAGGCGCACCCGGACCTCCTTCGAGACCTCCCGCGGCCACTCACCGACCAGGGCGGGGGCACCGTCCGCCCCGGGGCCCCGGTCCTCGGCGACCCGGTCCAGTACCGCGCTGGCCCGCTCCGCGTCCAGGGCGCCCCGCGCCTCCTTGGCGTTCACCCCCTGGCTGTACACCCGGGCGGCGTCGCCGCCGGGGGAGGGCAGGGTCCTGGCGAGCGGCCGCAGCACGTACAGGTCACTGGCGGCGCCGATCGACTCCGCCCCCAGGTACCGGTTGAAGTCCGGCCACACCGCCTCGACGAGCAGCCCCGACCGGACCAGCCGGGTCTGGGTCGCGGCCGCCAGCTTCGGGGTGGTCTCACTGGCCCCGTAGGCCACCAGCACCCGCCCCCGCCGGGGGTCGGTCAACCCCTCGACGCCGCGCCGCACGAACAGCTCCACCCCGTCCGGGGTGTAGGGCGGGTCCGTGAACACCAGGTCGGCGCCCTCGCGCAGTGTCGCGGGCAGCCCGAGCCGGAGATCGGCGCTGTGCGTGCGCACCGGCAGTCCCAGCCTCTGGGCCACCGCGTCGATGTGGGCCAGCACCCGCTCGTCCAGGTCCACGACCTCCACCCGCGCCTCCGGCTGCACCAGGGCCAGCGCCAGGGAGGTCAGGTCGTGGTCGCCCACACACAACAGGGTGCGCTGGCGAAGGTCGAACCGGGTGGCCAGGAACAGGGCCCGGCGCAGGGCGGTCTCGGCGGTCGCGGACACGTGGTCCAGGTCCAGGTCCGAGGCGGGTCCCTCGGCGACCGCTCGCGCCAGCTCCGCGGCGGCCCGCGGGTGCTCGGAGAGCAGGTGGGTCACCGGGTCGGCGAGCACCGGGGTGTGCGCGCCGGTGTAGTGGTCGGGGCGCACCAGGCGGCACCGCTCGCCCCCGGGTTCGCGTACCAGCTCCCCGGCGGCCTCCAACGCCTTGAGCAGTGACGAGACCACGGCGTAGGCGACACCGCTGGCCCGCACCAGGTCGTTGGCGCTCCACCAGCGGCCGTCGGAGAGCAGCGCCAGCACGAACCTGGGCCGCGGCGCGTCGGCCCCGTACCCGCGGAGGAAATCCTCCGCCGAGCCGGGGAGGGGCGGGTGTTCGTCGGGGCGAGGTGCCGAGGGGGTGCCCGGAACCGGGGTACCGGGGGTACGGGATGCTTCGTCAGGGGAGGGGGCTCCGGTGTCGTCCGGGCCGCGGGAAGTCGGGTGTCCTGCCATTCCGCGATCCTCCCATGCCGCGGGTCGATGCCGGTGTCGCAGGTCAGAGCGGTTGATTCGGGATGAGGGGGATATCACGCCCGGTGTCCCTTCCTCCCCCCTTGGGTGCGGCGTTAACACCGGGGTAATGTGGGATCGCGGCGCGCCGAATCCCTGTGCCTGTGATGAAGAACCGGCCATCGGTTGGTCTTTTATCCACTTTGGGAGGTTTAGCGAGGTTTCTCCGTGGAAAAACCGGCTAGGCCAGCCCTCATCGGATACATGAATCCGAGAGGGACACGTGTCACCTTCCACGGAACGGGCACACAGCGACCGAAGGCGCACCGCGGCGCCACCTGGTCTAGACCTACGATTCGCATCGGGGCTGGACCAGCATGTATAAGAGAACCTGCCCGCAGCGGGCAGCCCGCCCACCACCGGCGACACGAAGACGTGAACGCGACACGGTGACCGGACGAGCACCCGCACAGCCGGGAACCCCGCCCCCCAGGGCGGACACAACCACATCACGCACGCAGCAGGGCCAATGTCGTCCCGGATGCGCTTTTCACGAAGCCGACCAAAGACGACAGGAGGGTAGATGCCTGCTGGACAGGTGCGGCGTTCGTCCGTCCGAACGAACGCAGAAGCCACGCCCCAGGGCCTGTACGACCCCACTTTCGAGCACGACGCCTGCGGTGTGGGCTTCGTCGCCGACCTCACTGGACGTCGTAGTCACGACATCGTGCAGAAGGCGCTGACCGTACTGCGCAACCTGGACCACCGCGGCGCCTCCGGCGCCGACCCCGACGACGGTGACGGTGCGGGCATCCTCACCCAGGTCCCGCACGAGCTCTACACCGAGGTCTGCGACTTCCCGCTCCCCGACGCCGGCGCCTATGCCACCGGCATCGGCTTCCTGCCCTCGGACGCCGCCGAGCGCACCGCCGCGGTCGAGAAGATCAACGCCATCGTCGAGGACGAGGGCCTGACCCTCCTCGGCTGGCGCGAGGTCCCCTTCGAGCCCCAGTACAGCGGCCCCGCCGCCCGCGAGGTCATGCCCTACTTCGGGCAGATCTTCATCACCGGCCGCCAGGGCACCGCCACCGAAGGCCTCACCGGAATCGACCTCGAGCGCCACGCCTACTGCGTCCGCAAGCGCGCCGAGCACGAGACCGACGTCTACTTCCCGAGCCTGTCCCCGCGCACCATCGCCTACAAGGGCATGCTCACCACCCCGCAGCTCGAACCGTTCTTCCCGGACCTGTCCGACCGCCGCTACGCCTCCGGCCTGGCCCTGGTCCACTCCCGGTTCTCCACCAACACCTTCCCCTCCTGGCCCCTGGCCCACCCGTTCCGCTTCGTGGCGCACAACGGCGAGATCAACACGGTCAAGGGCAACCGGAACATGATGCGGTCCCGCGAGGCCAAACTCGCCACCGACCTCATCCCCGGCGACCTCGACCGCATCTTCCCCATCGTCGACCCCGACGACTCCGACACCGCGTCCTTCGACGACGCCCTGGAGCTCCTGCACCTGGGGGGCCGCTCCCTGCCGCACGCGGTCCTGATGATGATCCCGGAGCCCTGGGAGAACCACACCGAGATGGACCCGGCCGTCCGGGCCTTCTACGAGTACCACTCCACCCTCATGGAGCCCTGGGACGGCCCCGCCTCGGTGTCCTTCACCGACGGCACCCTCGTCGGCTCCGTCCTGGACCGCAACGGCCTGCGCCCCGGGCGCTACTGGGTCACCGAGGACGGCCTCGTCGTCCTCGCCTCCGAGGCCGGCGTCCTCGACATCGACCCCGCCACCGTCGTCCGCAAGGGACGCCTGCAGCCCGGCCGCATCTTCGTCGTCGACACCGCCCAGGGGCGGATCATCGAGGACGAGGAGCTCAAGGCCGACCTCGCCGCCGAACACCCCTACCAGGAGTGGATCGACTCCGGCGTCCTGCGCCTGAACGACCTCCCCGACGCCGAACCCGCGCCGGTCACCGAACTCAACCTCGCCCAGCAGGCCTTCGGCTACACCGAGGAAGAACTCCGCGTCATCCTCACCCCGATGGCCCGCACCGGCGCCGAACCCATCGGCTCCATGGGCACCGACACCCCGGTCGCGGCGCTCTCGGACCGCTCACGCCAGCTCTTCGACTACTTCTCGCAGAACTTCGCGCAGGTCACCAACCCGCCGCTGGACGCCATCCGCGAGGAGATGGTCACCAGCCTGTCCACCCTCCTGGGCGCCGAACACAACATCCTCGACGCCGCACCCGGGGACACCCAGCGCCTCGTCCTGCCCACCCCGGTCGTCGACCAGGCCCAACTCGCCGCCATCGTCGCCGCGGGGCGGACCAACCCGGCGCTCAAGACCTACACCGTCGACGGCACCTACCCCGTCAACGGAGGCGGCGACGCCCTGTCCGCCCGCCTGGACGAGATCAACACCGAGGTCACCCGGGCCATCGCCGACGGCGCCCACATCCTCGTCCTCAGTGACCGCCGCACCGACGCCGACCGCGCTCCCGTCCCGTCGCTGCTGCTCACCGGGTCCGTCCACCACCACCTCGTACGCGAGAAGACCCGCACCGAGGTCGGCCTGCTCATCGAGGCCGGCGACGTACGCGAAGCCCACCACGTGGCCCTCCTCCTCGGCTACGGCGCCTCCGCGGTCAACCCGTACCTGGCCCTGGAAACCGTCCGCGACCTCGTCGAGCGCGGCGTCATCGGCGGCATCGAAGCCGACCAGGCCGTCGCCAACATCGTCAAGGCGTTCGGCAAGAGCGTCCTGAAGATCATGTCCAAGATCGGCGTGTCCACGGTCAGCTCCTACACCGGCGCCCAGATCTTCGAAGCCCTGGGCCTGGGCCAGGACGTCATCGACCGCTGCTTCACCGGCACCACCTCCCGCCTGGGCGGCGTCGGCTTCGACGTCCTCGCCGAAGAGGTGGCCATCCGCCACCGCCGTGCCCACACCGCCAACCCCAGCGCCCACCGGCGCCTGGAAGTCGGCGGCGAGTACCAGTGGCGCCGCGAGGGCGAACCCCACCTGTTCAACCCCGAGACGGTCTTCAAGCTCCAGCACTCCACCCGGAGCCGCAAGTACGAGATCTTCAAGGAGTACACGCACAAGGTCGACGACCAGGCCGAGAAGCTCATGACCCTGCGCGGTCTCTTCCAGCTCAAGGAGGGCGTGCGCGAACCGGTCCCGATCGACGAGGTCGAGCCCGTCTCCGCCATCGTCAAGCGCTTCTCCACCGGCGCCATGTCCTACGGCTCCATCTCCGCCGAGGCCCACGAGACCCTCGCCATCGCGATGAACCGCCTCGGCGGCAAGTCCAACACCGGCGAGGGCGGCGAGGACCCCGCCCGCTTCACCCCCGACGCCAACGGCGACCTGCGCCGCAGCGCCATCAAGCAGGTCGCCTCCGGCCGCTTCGGCGTCACCTCGCACTACCTCAGCAACGCCGACGACATCCAGATCAAGATGGCCCAGGGCGCCAAGCCGGGCGAAGGCGGTCAGCTGCCCGGCCACAAGGTCTACCCGTGGGTGGCCAACACCCGCCACTCCACCCCCGGCGTCGGGCTCATCTCCCCGCCGCCCCACCACGACATCTACTCCATCGAGGACCTCGCCCAACTCATCCACGACCTCAAGAACGCGAACCCGTCCGCACGGGTCCACGTCAAGCTGGTCTCCGAGGCGGGCGTGGGCACCGTCGCCACCGGCGTGTCCAAGGCACACGCCGACGTCGTCCTCATCTCCGGCCACGACGGAGGCACCGGCGCCTCACCGCTCAACTCCCTCAAGCACGCGGGCACCCCCTGGGAACTCGGCCTCGCCGAAACCCAGCAGACCCTGCTGCTCAACGGGCTGCGCGACCGCATCGTCGTCCAGGCCGACGGTCAGATGAAGACCGGCCGCGACGTCGTCGTCGCCGCACTGCTCGGTGCCGAGGAGTACGGCTTCGCCACCGCACCCCTCGTCGTCTCCGGCTGCGTCATGATGCGCGTCTGCCACCTCGACACCTGCCCCGTCGGCGTCGCCACCCAGAACCCCGAACTGCGCGAGCGGTTCTCCGGCAAGGCCGAGTACGTGGTGAACTTCTTCGAGTTCATCGCCCAGGAGGTCCGCGAGTACCTCGCCCAGCTCGGCTTCCGCAGCCTCGACGAGGCCATCGGCGCCGTCGACCTGCTCGACACCAACGACGCCGTCGACCACTGGAAGGCCCAGGGCCTGGACCTGTCGCCGATCCTGCACGAGGTCGAGCCCATCGCCGGCGACCACCGGTCCCGGCAGCGCGGACAGGACCACGGCCTCGAAAAGGCCCTGGACAACACCCTCATCCAGCTCAGCGAGGGTGCCCTCGACTTCGGCCAGCCGGTCAGGCTCGAACTCCCCGTCCGCAACGTCAACCGCACCGTCGGCACCATGCTCGGCCACGAGGTCACCAAGCGCTACGGCGCCACCGGCCTCCCCGACGACACCATCGACGTGTCCTTCACCGGATCCGCGGGACAGTCCTTCGGCGCCTTCGTGCCCAAGGGCATCACCCTGCGCCTGTCCGGCGACGCCAACGACTACGTCGGCAAGGGCCTGTCCGGCGGTCGCGTCATCGTCCACCCCGCCACCAGCTCCACACTGGTCGCCGAGGACCACATCATCGCCGGCAACGTCATCGGCTACGGTGCCACCTCCGGCGAGATCCTCCTCCGCGGCATCGTCGGCGAACGCTTCTGCGTCCGCAACTCCGGCGCCCTCGCCGTCGTCGAGGGCATCGGCGACCACGGCTGCGAGTACATGACCGGTGGCCGCGCCGTCATCCTCGGCCGCACCGGGCGCAACTTCGCGGCGGGCATGTCCGGCGGCATCGCCTACGTCCTCGACCTGGACAGCGAACGCGTCAACGGCGAGATGGTCGAGATCGAGGCGCTCACCGGCGAGGACCGCGAGTTCCTCACCGGCGTCCTCACCCGCCACCAAGCCGAAACCGGCTCCACCGTCGCCGAACGCCTCCTGGCCGAGGGCGACAAGGGACTCGACCGCATCGCCAAGGTCATGCCGCGCGACTTCAAGCGCGTCCTGCTCGCCCAGGCCGAGGCCGAACGCGAGGGCCGCGACGTCGACGAGGCCGTGATGGCCTCCGCGCAGTCCTGAAGTCAGTACACGAGAGGAGGAAGAACCATGGCTGACCCCAAGGGTTTCCTGAAGATCACCGAGCGCGAGCTCCCCAAGCACCGCCCCGTCGACGTACGCATCCAGGACTGGCGCGAGGTCCACGAGGACTTCGACCGGGGAACCGTCACCAAGCAGGCCTCACGCTGCATGGACTGCGGTATCCCCTTCTGCCACAACGGCTGCCCCCTCGGCAACCTCATCCCCGAGTGGAACAACCTCGTCTACACCCACGACTGGGCCGAGGCGATCGAACGGCTGCACGCCACCAACAACTTCCCCGAGTTCACCGGACGCCTCTGCCCCGCCCCGTGCGAGTCGGCGTGCGTCCTGGGCATCAACCAGCCCGCCGTCACCATCAAGAACGTCGAGGTCTCCATCATCGACCGCGCGTGGGAGGAAGGCTGGGTCAAGCCCCTGCCCCCCACCCACCGCACCGGCAAGAAGGTCGCCGTCGTCGGCTCCGGACCCGCGGGGCTCGCCGCCGCACAGCAGCTCACCCGCGCCGGACACGACGTCACCGTCTTCGAGCGCGCCGACCGCGTCGGAGGCCTCCTCCGCTACGGCATCCCCGAGTTCAAGATGGAGAAGCGGCACATCGACCGCCGCCTCGCCCAGATGACCGCCGAAGGCACCACCTTCCGCACCAGCGTCAACGTCGGCGTCGACATCACCGTCGACCAGCTCAAGGCCGACAACGACGCCGTCGTCCTCACCGGCGGCGCCACCCAGTGGCGCGACCTGCCCGCCAAGGGCCGCGAACTCAAGGGCATCTACCAGGCCATGGAGTACCTGCCCCTGGCCAACAGGGTCCAGGAGGGCGACCTGGACCGCGCACCCATCCACGCCGAGGGCAAGCACGTCGTCGTCATCGGCGGCGGCGACACCGGCGCCGACTGCGTCGGTACCGCCCACCGGCAGGGCGCCGCCTCGGTCACCCAGCTCGAGATCATGCCCAAGCCCCCCACCACGCGCCCCGACCACCAGCCCTGGCCCACCATGCCGATGCTGTACAAGGTCACCAGCGCACACGAGGAGGGCGGCAAGCGGATCTACTCCGTCAACACCGTCGAGTTCCTCGGCGACGACCAGGGCAACGTCCGCGCCCTCAAGCTCGTCGAGGTCAAGCGCGGCCAGAACGGCTTCGAACCCGTCGAGGGCACCGAACGCGAGATCCCCGCCGACCTCGTCACCCTCGCCATGGGCTTCGTCGGCCCCGAGAAGGCGGGCATGATCGACCAGCTCGGCGTCGAACTCGACGGCCGCGGCAACGTCGTCCGCGACAACGACTACCGCACCACCGTCGACGGCGTCTTCTGCGCCGGCGACATGGGCCGCGGCCAGTCACTCATCGTCTGGGCCATCGCCGAGGGCCGTTCCGCGGCCGCCGGCGTCGACCGCTACCTCGGCGCCGACACCACCCTGCCGGTCGCCATTCCGCCCACCGAGCGCCCGCTCGTGTAGGCGGGACACGGGCCGAGGCGTCAGCGCAGGCCCAAGCCGAACACCGTCGGGGCGGGGCGTTCGGCGTCCGGAGGGTTCTGCAAGACGAGTCAAGCCGCCAGCGAGGAACGAGCCAGGCGCGGACGAGGATGAAGAATCCCTCCGCCTAAAGACGCCGGACACGGGCCGAAGCGCCAGCGGAGGCCCAAAGCAAACACCGTCGGGCGCGGGGGACGACCCCGCGCCCGACACGCGTTCCGGGCGACCCTCCCCACCCCCACCACAGCGGGCCCCGCGCCCGACGCGACGTTGCCCACCCGTGACCCCGCCGTGTCGGCGGACCGATCTCCAACCGGCAGGATCGACACCAGACACGGGCCGTGGAACGGCAGCGGCCCGCACCGACCACCCCCCGCCCCTGGGCCCTCCCACCCCCACCCCGGGACAGGCGAATGATCTACCGCATCATCGGCGACACCGCCATGATCATCCACGCGGCCTTCATCCTCTACGTGGCCATCGGCGGCCTTCTCGCCTGGAGATGGCCACGCACCTTCCGGATCCACCTCGGCTGCGCGCTCTACGGCCTCAGTATCAGCGTCGTCGGCTGGATCTGCCCCCTCACCCATGTCGAGAACTGGGGGAGGGAACGCGCCGGACAGGCCGGACTCTCCAACGAGGGTTTCATCGACCACTACCTCACCGGCGTCATCTACCCAGCCGACCACCTCGTGACAGTCCAGCTCGGCGTCGGCGCGGTCGTCGTCCTCTCCTGGGCAGGACTGGCCCTGCTCACCCTCCGCCGACGCCGCGCCAAGCACCCCGACCCCGCCTGAGACACCACACCCGGCACGGCCGGGCCCTCCCCGGGCCCGACACCGCCCCTCGCCCCGCGCGACCTATCCTGGGGGTATGGGCTACCAGGTGCTCGGGGAGACCGCGATGCTCCTGCACTTCGCGTTCCTCGTCTACGTCACGCTCGGCGGCTTCCTCGCCTGGCGATGGCCCCGAGCCCTGTGGCCCCACGCCGCCACCGCCCTCTACGCCCTCGGCATCACCCTCATCGGCTGGCAGTGCCCCCTCACCCATCTGGAGAACTGGGGGAGGGAACGCGCCGGACAGGCCGGGCTCCCCGATGAGGGCTTCATCGAGCACTACCTCACCGGCGTCATCTATCCGACCGAACACCTCCTCACCGCCCAACTCCTCGTCGCCCTCAGCGTCACCCTCTCCTGGGCCGGGGCCCTCCTCCACCTCCGACGCAGGCACCAACGCAACTGCCCCGAGAACCGCGCGTAAAGATCGCGAATGGATCACGGCCGCACTGTTCACCCCACCCACCCACACCCGTACCGTCGAAGCATGACCGTTGTGACCTGGGACTCCTACCGCGCAGCCGAACACTTCACCATGCGCAGCGCCCGGCTCCTCGACCGGCACCGCTTCGCCTACCTCTTCCAGAGCGGACCGGCCCAACCCGTCCACACCACACTCACCGCCTACCGCAACCTCGACGGCGGATACGGCAACGGGATCGACCCCGACCTCCGCGGTCACGCCAGCCAACCCGCATCCACCGAGGTCGCCCTGCGCTACCTCGACGAACTCGGCGCCCTTCCCGAGCACCTCGGCAACGGCATCTGCCGGTACCTCACCACCGCCAGCAACGACGACGGCGGACTCCCCGCCGTGCTGCCCAACGTCCGCTACACCCAGGCCGCGCCCTGGTACCAGCACACCGACGACTTCAGCAGCCGGCTCGACACCACCGCCATGATCACCGGGCTCCTCCACAAGAGGAACATCACCCACCCCTGGCGCGACCACGCCACCGCCTACTGCTGGAAACGGATCGACGCGCTCCACTGGACCAACGCACACGAAGCCGTCAGCATCTGCAGCTTCCTCCAACACGTCCCCGACCGCGCCCGCGCCGTCTCCGCCATGAACCACCTGGCCCACAGGATCCGCGCGGTCATCGACGTACACCCCCGCGCCACCGGCCACGTCCACACACCACTCGACCTCGCCTGCCACCCCCACCACATCGCCCGACCGCTCTTCACCGACAACGAGATCGAACGCAACCTCGACGCCTTCGAGGAACAACAACGCCCCGACGGGGGCTGGGACGCCACCTGGGACCACTGGGACACCGCGGCCACCATCGAACGCGAAGGCATGCGCACCATCCAGCGCCTGCGCATCCTCCGCGCCTACGGCCGGCTCCAACCCGACCTGCCCCGGCCCCGCCGCTCCGTGTAACCGCCCGCAGAACCGACGACCACCGACCCGACACGGCCCTAACCCAACGCCAGGAACCGCACCCCGGCAGCCTCCAACGCACCCCGGTCCACCGCGGAGGCCGACCGGCCCGTCACCGCGCGTACCGCCGCCAACGAGGCACCACCGGCCCCCGCCGTCGGCAGCACCCGCGCGAACACCGCCGGATCCACCCCGCCGAACAACACCTCGTGCACCAGCCCCAGCCCTGCCGACGAGGTCCACGGCTCCCGCCCCAGCGCGTCCGCCAGATCCAACCCGTGCACGACCAACTCCACCACCCGGGTCACCAGGTAGTCCGTCAACAGCATCGGATCACCGTGCCGCGTCACCACCACCCGTTCCACCGGCTCGCGGCCCACACGCGACTCCAGCGCCCCCCACAGCCCCCGCAGCACCCTCCCCGGCTCCGCGGCGTCCGCGCGCCGCGCCGCACCCTCCAACGCATCGCCCACCCGGGCCGCGTTCACCTCCGGCGAGAACCGCACGTCCGGCGCGTAATACCCCGCCGCCGACACCAACCCGCGCGACACACCCGGAGCCTCCCCCTCCAACGCCACCGTCACCTGGTGCAACGCACCCACCGTGTGCACCGCCAACGCCGCCACGTCCCAGGGCTCACACCGGGTCGGCAGGACGGCCTGCACCTCCGACAACCCCGCCAGCACCGCCTCCAACGCCGCCACCTCGTCCGCCAGGGCCGACACCACGACACCGCGCTCGAACACAGGACACACCCTCCACCCGAAGAACGCCCACAGGCTAACGATCGCCCCACCACACCGGAACCCCGGCCCGGCCCCGCACCGCCCGACGCCTCCGAAACCACCCCCCGAACCGTCACCCGCGGTGACCAGGTTCGCTCCCACTCCACCTCGCATACGTCCAATCGCAACCTGGTTTAGACCACTCCATCCCCCAGACGCTCTAAAGTGATACTCGTGACACGTCGAGCAAAAATCGTAGCGACCCTCGGACCAGCCACCTCGAGCCCGGAAATCCTCCGGCGCCTCGTCGAGGCAGGCCTTGACGTCGCCCGACTCAACCTCAGCCACGGAACCCACGACGACCACAGCGCCAGCCTGACCAACCTCAGGAAGGCCACGGAGGACACCAACCGGGCGGTCGGCGTCCTCGCCGACCTCCAAGGACCCAAGATCCGCGTCGGGACCTTCCCCGACGGCCCCGTCGAACTCGCCGCAGGCGACGAGTTCACCATCACCACCGAAGACGTCCCCGGAGACAGCACCCGCGTCTCCACCACCTACAAGGGACTCCCCGGAGACGTCCGCCCCGGCGACCGCGTCCTCATCGACGACGGCCGCGTCGTGCTGGAATGCACCAAGACCACCAGCACCGAGGTACACACCCGCGCCATCTTCGGCGGCACCGTCTCCAACCACAAGGGACTCAACCTCCCCGGCGTCTCCGTCAGCGTCCCCGCCCTCACCGAAAAGGACGAGGACGACCTGCGCTGGGCCCTGCGACACCGCGTCGACATGGTCGCCCTCTCCTTCGTCCGCAGCCCGGCCGACGCAGAGGAATGCCACCGCATCATGGACGAGGAGGGCATCACCGTCCCCCTCATCGCCAAGATCGAGAAACCCCAGGCCGTGGAACGCCTCCAGGACATCATCGAGGTCTTCGACGGAGTCATGGTCGCCCGCGGCGACCTCGGCGTCGAACTCCCCCTCGAGAACGTCCCCATGGTGCAGAAGCGCGCCGTCGAACGCTGCCGCGACAAGGCCAAACCGGTCATCGTCGCCACGCAGATGCTCGAATCCATGATCAGCGCGCCCCGGCCCACCCGCGCCGAAGCCTCCGACGTCGCCAACGCCGTCCTCGACGGCGCCGACGCCGTCATGCTCTCCGGCGAGACCAGCGTCGGCCAGTACCCCATCGAGACCGTCGAGACCATGGCGCGCATCGTCAGCGCCGCCGAGCAGGAGTCCCTGCGCGCCTCGCACATCCTCAACCGGGTACCCGAGACCACCGGCGGAGCCATCGCCCGCGCCGCCGCCGAGATCGGAGCCACCGTCGGCGCCAAGGCACTGGTCGCCTTCACCATGTCCGGTGAGACCGCCCGGCGCCTGGCCCGCTACCGCTCACCCATCCCGCTCCTGGCCTTCACCACCGAGGACATCACCCGGGGCAGGCTCTCCCTGACCTGGGGAACCGAGAGCAACCTGGTCCCGTGGGTCGACAACACCGACGACATGGTCCGCCAGGTGGAGAGCGAACTCCTCCGACTCGGCGACTACCACAAGGGCGACAAGGTCGTCATCGTCGCGGGAAGCCCGCCCGGAACCACCGGTTCCACCAACTCCCTGCGCGTCCACCGACTCGGCGACGCCGTCGCGCTCGGCACCAACTGACGCGTGACCCGGCGCCCTGACCGGCGCCGCTGACGGGCCGCATCAGGTCCGGCCCGGGGGAAGGCGTATGAGCCGCGCCGACCTCTCCGGGCCGACCGGTGCGGCCGGAGTCGTTCGGGCACCGAACCCCCACTCGCGGCAGCACCGGCACCCGCGGTCTCACTCCTGGTGGGAGGAGACCCCGCCCTCGAAGGTCACCCGGTCCAACGGCATGTCCCACGGCAACAGGTTCCACGGGCTCCTCGGGTCCTCGTCCAGCAGCCCCAGGGCCACCCACACCCGGTCCGCGTCGGGGCCCTCGCCCACCACCTGGTCGCCCTCCACACCCTTGTCCGGCCACAGCAGGTAACCGGCGTGGAAGGCCGTCGACAACTGCCCCCAGGACGAGTAACGGCGCTGCAGATCCGACGCCACCCGCCTGAGCAGCGTCTGCGTCTCTACCGGGCTCAGCCAGTCCAGGGTCGCCCCACCGCACACCAACCGGATGGCGTGCACGGACTTCCACCACTGGTACGCACCGATGATCACGGTCTCGTCGCCCTCGGACACACCCGTCACCGCCCGCAGCCGGGCCACCTGCTCCGCCGACAGCTCCACCGTCTCACCGGTGTCCCGGCCGCCCTGCTCCGAAGGCAACCGCGACCGGGCCGTCCCCGCCCGCAGGTCCACCGCCAGGTCCAGGCTCGGCCCGCCGTGCAACCCCTCCAGCAGGCTGTCCACCGCCGCCAGCAAGGACTCCCGGTCCACCACGGACCACTGGTGCTCCAGCATCCGCCGGTACCGGCGCCGCAGGCTCGGACGGGCCACCACGTCCCACGGCTCGGCCAACGCCACCCGGAACGGGGCCGCCACCGCGGCGGCCCACCGCTCGGTGCTCAACGGGGCCTCGGGGTCCTTGGTCCTGATCGTGGGCGCCTCACGCGATCCCACCACCAACTCGGCGAAGGACCCCGTGGCCAGGGCCAGCAACGGCAGGAACGACCACCCGGGAAGATCCAACGCGACGAGCACGACCGCGAGCAGGGCCAACGGGGTCAACAGCCACGGCTGACGCCGACGGGAACCCCAGGCCACCACGACCCAGGCCCCGATCACCAGCGCGCCGATCACCCCGGCCACCGCGGTCAACAACCCTCGCCCCTCTCCTCGCCGAGCCCGTTCCGTCAGGGCTTCGTGCCATCAAGGATCAGGGACGCGGAGCCTCCCGGGCGACCGAACTCACGGGTTGTACTCAGGTTGTGGCCGTGATGTGACCGGTTCAGCCTGCTTGCGCCTACATAAAGTGACAAAAGACCCATTTGGGGTCGAAAAGGTCGGGTAGTTACAGAGGTTCTGGCCAGCCTGCCCAGACCGACCAGAACCCCGCCCACCAGCCCTAGTCCAGAGCCTCCACCACCACCTCGGTGGCCTCCGCGATCAACGCGTCGTCGTACTCGGCCCCCTCCTCGTTACGACCCGACAACACGGCCATGACGATCGGCTCGCCCTCCTCCGGCCACACCACGGCGATGTCGTTCCGCATCCCGTACCCGCCACCGGTCTTGTCACCCACGACCCAGCCCTCGGGCACACCCGCCCGGATCAGAGCGTCCCCCGTCACGTTCCGCACCATCAGATCCACCAACACCTCACGACGCTCCTCCGGCAACACGTCCCCCAACGTGAACGCCTCCAGACTCCCCACCAGGGCCTCCGGAGTACTCGTGTCCCTCTCATCGCCCGGACCCACCTCGTTCAACTCGGGCTCCGAGCGCACCGGGTTGGTCACCTCGTCGCCCGTCAGCTCCGCCAAGGCCTCACCGAAACCCTCCGGACCCCCGACCTCAGCCAACAACAGGTTCGCCGCCGTGTTGTCGCTGTACCGCACCGCCGCATCACTCAGCTCCAACAACGACATCCCCGAATCCACGTTCTCCTCCGTCACCGGGGCGTACTCCAGCAGATCCTCCTCCCCGTACGTCACCACCCGCTCCATCTCCTCCAACGAGTTCTCCGACAGCACCACCCCCGCCAGCAGGGCCTTGAACGTCGACATGTAGGCGAACCGCTCGTCCGCCCTGAACGCGACCTCGTCCCCCGAACCCGTGTCCAACGCATAGACCCCCAGCCGGGCGTCGAACTCCTCCTCCAAAGCCCCGAACTCCGCCGCGAAATCCACCCCGGCGGGCGACTCCGACGGCACACCCGCCGAAGACGCACCCCCACCGGCCTCCGCCGCACCACACCCCACCAACGGCACCAACGCCACCGACGCCACGAACCCGCGCCACACCGAACTACGCACAACAACCCCCACGGAACAAAGAGAGAACGAACCACAACCGGCCCGCCCCCCGCAGTCTCACCACCCACGACCCATGCTGTCCAAGACAGAAACAGCCACACCCATGCACTACTGACATAACCTCAGCCCATGGACCTCGTAGGAGCCTGCACAGCCTTCGTCCACGTCAGCGACAGAGGCAGCTTCACCCACGGAGCCGCAGCAGCCCGCATCCCCCAACCCGTCGCCAGCCGCCGCATCGCCGCCCTCGAAAAACACCTCGGCGCACCCCTCTTCGACCGCACCACCCGACGCCCCACCCTCACCCAGTTCGGCCACGCCGTCCTGCCCACCGCACGACGCCTCGTCCACCTCGCCCACACCCTCGAACACGACGCCGCCACCGCCCGCCTCACCCCCCTCCGCATCGCCGTCCCCACCACCTGCACCACCCACGACCTCGCCCACCTCACCGCACAGGCCCGCCGACACGACCTCCACCTCGACCCCCACCCCGCACACCCCGCCCAACGCACCGAACTCCTCCACACCAACCAGGTCCGCACCGCCATCACCGCAGTCCCACCCGACCAGGCCCACTGGACCGTCCCCCTCGGCCTCGCCACCCACCAACCACCCCACCTCAACACCCACTACCTCGAAACCCTCCGCCCCCACCGAGGCGACACCACCCCACCCCGCCGCGTCTGGATCCAACCCGAAGACGACACACCCCACATCCGCGACCCCCTCACCCACACCGGCGACACCGTCGGCCTCCACCCCACCCAGATCACCCACGCCACCACCCTCACCAACGCCACCGCCGAAGTCCTCACCACCCACGACCTCCTCCTCTGCTCACCCCGCCAAGCAGAAGACCTCAACCTCCACTGGCGCCCCCTCGGCGAAACCCACCCCACCCGCACCTACACCGCCACCGGAGAAAAAGCCGAAACCCTCCGCACCCGCCTCCACCCCCACATCGCCCACTGCCTCGGAGCACCCACCCCGTGATCACCCAACGACTCCAGACCGAACTCGACCAGGCCAAACTCCACGCCTCCCTGCTCGTCCGCGACCTCAACACCGGACACGAGATCGGCATCCAACCCGACACCGAGTACGCCACCTCCTCCCTCGTCAAAGTCCCCCTCGCCCTCGCCACCCTCCAACGCCTCCACCACGGCGAACTCGACGGCGCCACCCCCATCCGCATCGAACCCGGCGGCCCCACCACCGGCCCCCTCGGCCTCAGCCGGTTCCGCCACCCCACCACCGTCGCCATCGACGACCTCCTCTACCTCGCCATGTGCGTCAGCGACAACGTCGCCGCCGACGCCCTCTTCGACCTCACCCCGCCCGCCCACGTCACCCGCACCCTCCACGAACACCACATCCACGGCATCACCGTCCGACACCGGGTCCGCGACCTCAACGAAACACCCGCCGAACGCCTCGCCCCCGACGAGACCCACCTCGCCCACACCCTCGCCATCCAGGCCCAAACCGCCGGACGCGGCCACCGCATCCCCCAACTCGACGTCACCCTCGCCAACTCGGGCTCCGCCCGAGCCCACGTCGACCTCCTCCAGGCCCTCTGGAAACCCACCACCATCCACCCCGACGTCGCCGCCCGCCTACGAGCCCTCATGGCCGACAACGTCGTCCGTCACCGCCTCGCCCCCGAATTCAGCACCGACGCCAGCACCTGGTCCTCCAAAACCGGAAGCGTCCTCAACCACCGCCACGAGATCGGCGTCGTCGAACACAGGAACGGCGAGGCCTACGCCATCGCCGCCCTCACCGCATCCCACGTCCCCGCCCGCCAACAACCCGCCACCGAAGCCCTCATCGGCCGAGCCGCCCGCATCCTCAGAGACCACCTCCGCGCCAACTGACCCGCCACGCCACCCGCGACCCCGGAAACCACCCCGCGATGACCAGGAACACCCACCGCGAGAACCAGAACCTCCGCCTCCTACGCGCCCGCGACACCATGGACCGCGACTACGCACACCCCCTCGACGTCCCCGCCCTCGCCCGCATCGCCCACCTGTCCCCCTCCCACTTCAACCGCCGCTTCCGCGACACCTTCGGAGAGACGCCCCACCGGTACCTCAGACGCCGCCGCATCGAACGCGCCTGCGCCCTCCTCCGCGACACCGACACCCCCGTCACCGAGATCGCCCACCGCGTCGGCTTCGACAGCCTCGGCACCTTCAGCCGCACCTTCACCGCCGTCATCGGCCGCCCGCCCACCCGCTTCCGGGCCGAGAGCACGCCCCTCAGAGCCCCGGTGTGCTTCGTCAAGAGCTGGACCGGACACAGCGGTTTCGGATAAGCACACCGGCCGCCCCCGGCCCTAGCGTTGGACCATGTTCACGCAGATCAGCATCCACGCCGTCAACGTCCTCGACCAGGACCAGGCCCTCGACTTCTACGTCGGCAAACTCGGCTTCGAGATCACCAACGACGTCGACCTCGGCTTCATGCGCTGGCTCACCGTCGCCCTACCGACCGACCCGGACCGCCACATCCTCCTCGAAGTCCCCGGCCCGCCCTCACTCAGCGCGGAGACCGCCGCACAGGTCCGCGACCTCGTCACCAGGGGAGCACTCGGCGCCGCCGCCATCCTCAACACCGACGACTGCCGCAGGACCTACGAGACCCTCCGTTCCCGCGGGGTCGAGTTCACCCAGGAGCCCGTCGAACAGCCCTACGGCGTCGACTGCGCCCTACGTGACCCCTTCGGCAACCACATCCGCATCACCCAGCCCGCCCCGATGCGGGACATCACCGGTGAGGACCTGAACCGCTGGAAGGGCACCTCCCGCACCGACCAGTAGTCCGCGGGCGGGTCCCGGGTGGCCTGCGGTCTGAGGCCACCCGGTCACGGGGACAGGGTCAGTACTTGGGTCCCACGAACGAGTCCATCCGAGCCACCGCCTCCTTGCGGGAGATGGACACGACGTGCTTGTCCTGATGGGTTCCCTTCCCCTTGCTGGTGTGGACCTTCCAGGGGATGTCCAGCTGGTCCAGCGCTTCGGTGCACAGCCCGATGACGTCGGTGGAAACGTTGGTGAAGTGGTAGCGCGGGTACTCGTAGTACCGCTCGCAACCGTCCGGGTGCTTCCTCTTGACCCGGTTGAGGACCCGGCTTCCGTCGGAGTGAATGAGTCCGCGAACGAAATTCTTCGGATGCTCTTCGACGATGACCTGCTGCCAGGGCTCCAGCGCGATGGTCCGATCGTGCTTCCTACCCGGCCCGTGCTGGGGGAACAGACAGGGCCAGTGCTTCCAGTTGCTGTGCACCTCAGTGCAACCGGTGGAGGGAACCCTGGACACCTTGTGGTCGGGGCGGATCGCTGCCATGGCTCCCGCGCAGAGCTCGATGAGCCCGGGCCAGGTGTCCGAACACATCACCCGCAGACGCCAGACCCTCTTCGCAGGATCTCCCGCCGGGGTGAGGCTCCCGTCGCCGAAGTAGAGGCCCAGCAGGTAGCTGTAGGCGTCCAACGGCTTGGGCGTGCCCGGTATGGGTTCACAACGAGGACAGAGGTCGGTACCCAGGTACTTGTCCACGAGTGAGCGGTCACGCATCCAACTCTGGAGCGTGGACCGGTTGATCCCCATCCGGCGGCCTACCTCGGTGTAGGAAACTCCGGAGTCGATGAGAGAAGTGGCTTCACGCCTGACATGCGGTGAGTACATAGAGTGCATGATTGCTCACGCTTCGGACGTTTTCGGAGGAGAGGGACCCTGAACAGCAAAAAGCCACCCAGAAGGGTGGCTGTCGTACCCTGGGTGGGATTCGAACCCACACTGGCATCGCTTTTGAGGCGATGTGCTCTACCTGTTGGCATACCAGGGCATTTTTACTTTATTCGGGCATACTAGCCGCCTAGCAGACGGTGTGCTCCGGCGGCGGTCCGCCAACAGTGCAGTCACGATTGACCGGCATTGCCGGGGCCGACGCACAGCATACTAGCGGATCTCGGTAACCTCGTATACGTGACGAGGACGCAGAGCCGTGTGGTGATCGCGGAAGACGAGGCCCTGATCCGCCTGGATCTCAAGGAGATGCTCGAGGAGGACGGCTACGCCGTCGTCGGGGAGGCCGGCGACGGGGAGGCCGCTATCCGGCTTGCCCAGGAGCTGAGGCCGGACCTGGTGATCACCGACATCAAGATGCCGGTGCTCGACGGCCTTTCCGCCGCCGAACGCATCGCCGGGGACCGCATCGCCCCGGTCGTGATCCTGACGGCCTTCTCCCAGCGGGAGCTGGTCGAACGGGCTCGCGAGGCGGGGGCGATGGCCTACCTGGTCAAGCCCTTCAGCAAGTCGGACCTGGTTCCGGCGATCGAGATGGCCACCTCCCGCTACGCCGAACTGGCGGCGCTGGAGGCGGAGGTCAGCAGCCTCCAGGACCGGCTCGAGACGCGCAAGCTCGTCGAGCAGGCCAAGGGGCTGCTGCAGAGCCGCCACGGGATGAGTGAACCCGAGGCGTTCAGGTGGATCCAGAAGAACTCCATGGACCGTCGGTTGACCATGCGCAAGGTCGCCGAGACAGTCGTCGAGACGCTCGGGGGACAGCAGGCCTAACCAGCCGACCCCCGCAGTACTGAACAGGGGCCGCACCCGGTCGGGTGCGGCCCCTTCGTGCTTCCTCGGGGTCAAGGTTCGGCACAAACCTACAGATTGGCTGCTTGCAGCGGCGAAAGCTAGACGAACGTCCAGGGTCAACGCGGATCTCGTACCAGTTTGATCTCGGTTGCACACAATGGGGTGACGGTTGGATCACGTGGCTTAAGTGATGCTGAATGACCAGCCTAAATCGGGCTAAACTCACCGCACCGAACAGCTAAAGGACAGCGGTACCCGAATGCTCGCATTCGGAGTCCGCCAACCTCAGATGCGCAAGGAGCGCGCGTGCGCACACGCCTCGTGACCGTGTTGCTCGCCCTGATCACCGCATTCCTGGTGATTCCCGGGGCAGTGGCGACGGCAGACGAACAGGGCGGTGAGTCGCTGCACGGTCAGATCGGTCAGCCGGACGACCGGGACCAGGGTGTCGAAGGCATCCTGATCACGGTCTTCCAGGGTGACGACGAGATCGATGCGGTGGAGACCGGCCCTGATGGAAATTGGGAAGTGGGGTTGCCCGGACCGGGCGACTACCGCCTAGTGGTGGACCAGGAGTCCGTCCCCAGCGAGTTCGCCGTACGTGAGACGGCGCTTGTCGTCGACGGAGAGGCCGAGGTCGAGGTCGAGGCCGACAAGGACCGGCTCGTCCTCATCGTGCTGGAACACCCGGGTGAATCCGCCGAGCAGGACGAGGCGGCCCCCTCACCGGAAGAGGACGCGGCCGGGGGCGAGGAGGCGCCCGCCGACGACGAGTCCGTCGAGGTCGAGGGCGTCAGCGGCGGCTTCGGGGAGCGCTTCGTGCAGCTCACCGCGGCCGGTCTCCTGTTCGGCCTGGTCATCGCGATCTCCGCGATCGGCCTCTCACTGATCTTCGGTACGACGCAGGTCATCAACTTCTCGCACGGTGACATGGTCACCTTCGGTGCGATGATGGCCCTGTTGTTCAGTACCGGCGCCGCGGGGCTGGGCAACTCCCTGCTGGCGATCTTCGCCGGTCTGGGAGTCGCGGTCCTGTTGGGGGCGTTCGCCGAGGACAGGCTCAACCGGACCACGCTGGTCGTCCTCCAGTGGTCCTCGGTCTTCGGCGGTATCGCGCTGGCGACGCTGGTGGGCGTGCTCGGTGACGACCTGGGCTGGCAGGTGCCGCTGTGGGCGGCCGCCGGCATCGCGGTGGTCATGGGTGCCGTCCTGGGCGGTTCGATGGAGCGTTACCTGTGGCGTCCGCTGCGCAGGCGCAACGTCGCGCTGATCCAGATGTTCATCGTCTCGATCGGTCTGGCCCTGGTGGTGCGGCACGTGCTGCTGGTGCTCTTCGGGGCGAACCGGGAGCGTTACGCCGGTTACCAGGTGCAGGAGCTGGTGGACTTCGGTCCGATCTCGATGCCGCCGCGCGACCTGGTGATCATGGCCATCTCGGTCGTGGTCCTGGTGCTGGTGGCGTGTCTGCTGCAGTTCACCCGGATCGGCAAGGCGATGCGTGCGGTCTCGGACAACCGCGACCTGGCGGAGTCCTCGGGTATCGACGTGGACCGGGTGACGCTGTACGTGTGGTTCCTGGGCGGTGGCCTGGCGTCGCTGGGCGGTGTGCTCTTCGGTCTGAACCAGGTCGTGGACTACGAGATGGGCTTCCGTCTGCTGCTGCTCATGTTCGCCGCGGTGATCCTGGGCGGTCTGGGAACGGCCTACGGCGCGATGGTCGGCGGTATCACCGTCGGTCTGGTGGCGATGCTGTCCACCCTGTGGTTCCCCACACAGCTCATGCAGGCGTGGGCTCTGGCCCTGATGATCCTCATGCTGCTGATCAGGCCCCAGGGTCTGCTCGGTCGGCGCGAGCGGGTCGGCTAGGAGAGGTAGACAATGGATATTTTCTTGATCCTCGCCGAGTCCGCCCGATCCGCGGTGGGTCCGGTGGCCGCGATCTACGCGTTGGCCGCGATCGGCCTGAACATGCACTTCGGTTACACGGGGTTGCTGAACTTCGGCCAGGTCGGGTTCATGCTGGTGGGCGCCTACGGCGTGGGTATCAGTGTCGCGGTGTTCGAGTTGCCGCTGCTGGTCGGGTTCCTGGTGGGTCTGGCCTGTGCCGTGGTGTTGGCGCTGTTGTTGGGTATCCCGACGCTGCGGTTGCGGGCGGACTATCTGGCGATCACGACGATCGCGGCGGCCGAGGTGTTGCGCCTGGTGTACCGGGCGGGGTTCGCGGAGCCGTTGACCAAGGGTGTGTACGGCCTGCAGAACCTGTCCGGTGAGTTCCGTACCTGGAACGTGTTCTTCGATCCGGGTGAGCGGTACGGGTTCGGTGCGTTCTCGTTCAGCGGCAACCACATGTGGTTGATGGCGGTGACGTGGGGTCTGGTGGCGCTGACGGCGTTGCTGACCTGGTTGCTGATCCACAGCCCTTGGGGTCGTGTCGTCCGGGGTATCCGGGAGGACGAGGAGGCTGTGCGCAGCCTCGGTAAGAACGCGTTCGCCTACAAGATGCAGGCCCTGGTCCTGGGTGGTCTGATCGGTGCGCTGGCGGGTTCCATGATGGCGGTGCACCAGGGTGCGATCCAGCCGGACCAGTTCAAGCCTCAGGTGACGTTCTTCCTGTGGGTGATCCTGTTGTTGGGCGGGGCTGGGCGCGTGCTCGGGCCGATCGTGGGTTCGATGGCGTTCTGGTTCCTGATGAGCTTCACGGACGGCTTCCTGCGGGGGCTGGGCCGTGAGGGGTACCTGCCGTTCCTGTCGGGCCCGGACTACGGTGCGATCCAGTTGGCGTTCGTCGGCGTGATGCTGGTGCTGTTGATCGTCTTCCGGCCGCAGGGTCTGATCGGTGACCGCAAGGAGATGTTGGTCAATGTCAAGTGACGAGATGGACGCCTCCGGGGCGGGTGCCGTGGTCGATCGGATGGCCGGGGCGGTTCCGGAGCCGGGTTCGGCGAAGTCGGATCCGATCCTGGTGGCTGACGGTGTGCGGCGTTCGTTCGGCGGTCTGACCGCTGTGGACGTGGGGCACCTCGAGGTGCAGCGGGGGACGATCACGGCGCTGATCGGTCCGAACGGTGCGGGTAAGTCGACGCTGTTCAACCTGTTGACCGGTTTCGACCGGGTGGACGGCGGCCGGTGGTCGTTCGAGGGGCGGTCGGTCAACGGCCGTCCGGGCCACCGGGTGGCCCGGGCCGGGATGGTGCGGACCTTCCAGCTGACCAAGGCGCTGACCCGGATGACGGTGCTCGACAACATGTTGTTGGGCGCTCAGGGCCAGGTGGGCGAGCGGATGGCCGGGGCGTTCCTCCGGCCGGTGTGGGGCCGTCAGGAGAAGGCGAACACGGTCCGGGCGATGGAGCTGCTGGAGCGGTTCAAGCTGGTCGACAAGCGTCAGGACATGGCGGGTTCGTTGTCGGGTGGTCAGCGCAAGCTGTTGGAGATGGCTCGTGCGCTGATGACCGATCCGAGCATGATCATGCTGGACGAGCCGATGGCGGGTGTGAACCCGGCGTTGGTGCAGTCGTTGCTGCACCACATCACGTCGTTGCGTGACGAGGGCAAGACGGTGCTGTTCGTCGAGCACGACATGGACGTGATCATGGGGATCAGCGACTGGATCGTGGTGTTGGCGCAGGGGCAGGTGATCGCGGAGGGTTCTCCTTCGGACATCCGGTCCAACCAGCAGGTGATCGATGCCTACCTGGGTGTCCAGGAGGTCGGGGACGAGGTCCGTGGGAGTGGCGATGAGTGAGGAGAGCGGGGGGCCGCGTCCGGGCCCGGAGGAGGTTCCGGAGGCCGAGGTCTTCCAGGAGCACCGTGAGGAGTTCCTGGAGCACGCGGTGGCCGAGACCGCCGAGGTGGGGGGTCCGGAGGACTACCTGCTGTTGGCCAAGGACATCGTGGCCGGTTACGTGCCGGGGGTGAACATCCTGAACGGGTGCACCCTGACTCTCACCGAGGGTGAGGTCGTGGCGATCATCGGGCCCAACGGTGCGGGGAAGTCGACTCTGATCAAGACGATCTTCGGGTTGATTCCGGTGCGCGGGGGCGGTCTGACGCTGCGGGGTTCGAGTATCTCGGGGCTGGCGGCGCACTCGTTGGTGGAGCGGGGCGTGGGTTACGTTCCGCAGACGCGGAACGTGTTCCCGTCGTTGACGATCGAGGAGAACCTCCAGATGGGGGCTTTCCTGCGGCCGCGGACGTTCGCTGAGCGGTTCGCCGTGGTCTCGGAGCTGTTCCCGTTGTTGGGGAAGCGCCGTAGGGCGAAGGCCGGTTCGCTGTCGGGCGGTGAGCGTCAGATGGTGGCCATGGGCCGGGCTCTGATGATGGATCCGTCGGTGCTGCTTCTGGACGAGCCCACGGCGGGGCTGTCGCCGATCTACCAGGAGGAGGTCTTCCAGCGGGTGAAGGAGGTCAACTCCACGGGTGTTTCGGTGGTCATGGTGGAGCAGAACGCGCGTCGTTGTCTGCAGATCTGTGATCGCGGTTACGTGTTGGACCAGGGCCGGAACGCGTACACGGGTACGGGTGCGGACCTGCTGAACGATCCCAACGTGATCGAGTTGTACCTGGGGACGCTCGCGAAGGGTTGATCCGGGTGTGTGTCGGGGGCGGGGCCCGTGGGGCCTCGCCCCCTTCGTCGTGTTCTGGTCCCGGGCCGGGGGGTCAGCCGGTGGTGTACTCGACGTAGTCGAGGATTTCGTAGCCGTCGGGGCCGAAGTGGAAGATCTCGAAGGTGGCGGAGGTGGGGTCGCCGTTGTCGTCGAAGTCGATGTTGCCGCTGGTGCCCTGGTAGTCGATGCTCTGGTTCTGGTCGAGGAGGTCGCGGCACTCCTCGAAGGTGGAGCATTCGGTGCCTTCGGGGCGGCTGATCTCGGGCAGGTGTTCGACGTAGTCGGCGGGGGTGGTGGATCCGGCGGATTCCGCGGCGAGGGCGACGGCGGTGACGCAGTCGAAGACCTGCGGGGCGAACTGGAAGACCTCGAGTTCGGGGTCGAACTGGCGCAGGCCGTCGTTGAACTCGGGGTTGTCGGCGCTGGGGGCGACTCCGGTGGTGCCGTTGATGGCGTCGGAGGAGGCGGCGCCGAGGGTGGTGCCGAGTTCGGGGTCGTTGAGGCCGTCGGTGAGGTAGAACTGGCTTTCGAGTCCGCTTTCGAGGAGGGCGGCCATGAGTTGGGTGCCCTCCTGGAAGGAGATGAGGGTGACGGCGTCGGGGTTGACGGTGGCGACGGAGCTGATGACGGCGCCGAAGTTGGTGGCGTCGGGGTCGTAGGTCTCGGTGATGGTGACGTTGGCGCCCATGGCGGTGAGTTCGGCCTGGACGGCGTTGAGGTAGCCGGTTCCGTAGTCGTCGGCACGGGCGATGACGGCGATGTCGTTGTGGCCGTCGCCGATGATCTGTCGGGCGAGGACGGGGCCGGCGAGCAGGTCGCTGGGTGCGGTGCGGAAGTAGTAGCCGCCGTCGTCGATGTTGCTCAGTTCGGGTGAGGTGTTGGTCCCGGAGCACTGGACGGTTCGGCTGCTGGTGATGGTGTCGTAGCTGGCCTGGGTCATGGCGGAGGCGGCGGCGCCGATGACGGCGTTGACGCCGGAGGAGACGAGGGTGTTGGCGGCCTCGTTGGCCCGGGCGCTGTCGCCGGCCTCGTCGGCTTCGCGGGGCGGGGGGACCTCGGTGCCGAGGATGCCGCCGGCGGCGTTGATCTCGGAGATCGCGTATTCGACCGCTGCTATCTGGGGCGGGGCGAGGAAGGCGAGGGAGCCGCTCTGGGGGTAGAGGAGGCCGTAGGTGAAGGTGTTGTCGTCGGGGTCGGTGCCGTTGCCCTCTCCGCAGGCGGTGAGGGTGAGTGTGAGTGTGAGGGCGGCCGCGGTCAGGGTCAGGGCCTTGTGGGTTGGCATGGTTGTGGCGGGTCCGTTCGGGAGGTGCCCGGTGCAGGGGGCGGTGGACGGGTGTCGGGGGAGGGGGTGCACGGGTGGCGGCCGGGGCCGGTTCGGGGCCGTGGTGTGTTGTTCGGTGTGTATATGACGAGGCACGGCGCGCGGGGTGCGGCCGTGCCGGGGCGGTGGGCCCGCCGTGGTGTGGTGCGCACAGAGCCGGGGGTGCGGGGCGTGTGCCCCGCACCCCCGGACGGTGTGTGCGGTGTGTGCCGCTGACGGTGTCTCCTACCGGGGAACGTGGTGTTCTCTGGTGGTGACGGTGTTACTCGTTGACGGAGTACTCCTCGAAGCCGAGGGTTTCGTGGCCCTCCTCGCCGAAGTGGAAGACCTGGAAGGTGGCGGAGGTGGGGTCGCCGTTGTCGTCGAAGTCGATGTTTCCGCTGGTGCCCTGGAAGTCGATGGCCTCGTCCTGCTCCAGGAGGTCGCGGCACTCCTCGAAGCTGGAGCACTCGGTGCCTTCGGGGCGGCTGATCTCGGGCAGGTGCTCGACGTAGTCGGAGGCTTCGACGGAGCCGGCGGACTCGGCCGCCAGGGCGATGGCGGTGACGCAGTCGAAGACCTGCGGGGAGAACTGGAAGACCTCGAGCTCGGGGTCGAACTCGCGCAGGCCCTCGTTGAACTCGGGGTTGTCCGCGCCGGGGGCGACTCCGGTGACGCCGTTGATGACGTCGGGGTCGTCCTCGTTGACGGTTTTGCCGAGTTCGGGGTCGTTGAGGCCGTCGGTGATGTAGAGCTGGTCGCCCTCGACACCGGCTTCGATGAGTTCGGCGATGACCTGGGCGCCCTCCTGGAAGGAGATGAGGGCGATCGCGTCGGGGTCCTCGCTGGTGACGGAGTTGATCACCGAGTCGAAGTTGGTGGAGTCGGGGTCGTAGGTCTCGGTGGTGGTGACGCTGGCACCGAGGGCTTCGACCTCGGCCTCGACGGCGCCGAGGTAGCCGTCGCCGTAGTCGTCGGCTCGGGCGATGATGGCGATGTCGACGTGGCCGTCCTCCTCGACCATCTGTCGGGCGAGGACGGGGCCGGAGAGGAGGTCGCTGGGTGCGGTGCGGAAGTAGTAGCCGCCGTCGTCGATGTTGGTCAGGTCGGGTGCGGTGTTGGACCCGGAGCACTGGACGGTCTCGGCGGAGGTGATGGTGTCGTAGCTCGCCTGGGTCATGCCGGAGGCGGCGGCGCCGATGACGGCGTTGACGCCGGAGGAGACGAGGCTGTTGGCGGCCTCGTTGGCCTGGGCGCTGTCGCCGGCCTCGTCGCCTTCGGTGATGGCGGGGACCTCGGTGCCGAGGATGCCGCCGGCGGCGTTGATCTCGTCGATCGCGTACTTGGCCGCGCTGATCTGGGGCGGGCCGAGGAAGGCGAGGGCGCCGGTCTGCGGGTAGAGGATGCCGAAGTTGAACTCCTCGGCTGCCCCGTTGTCGCCGCCGTCGCCGCCGTTGTCGCCACCGCCGTTGCCACACGCGGTCAGTCCCATTACGAGGGCCGCGGTTGCGGCAGTGAGTCCTAGGACCTTCTTGCTTGCCATGATCGTGGTCACTCCGTTCAACCGGCGTTGCACGCTGTGCGGTGCAGCCGTGTCGTTGGTGCTGGTGCTTCCCTGATGCCCGTGATGTGTGGCATGACTTAATCAGGAGCGTTAGCGGAGCTTAATCACGGAAGTTCCGTTCCGGGAAGTGGTAGAGGGGCGTTGGTGCCAACTCGCCTCTGTGCTGTTATGAAGCTGTGGTCATGGCGAGGCTTTTCGGCCGGTTGTTTGGACGAATGAGTGCTGCTAGTGCACGGTCGGCAGCAATCTGTCGCAGGAGGCGGGCACAGCGGGGCCCGGCCGTCGAGCTCCCGGGCGTGCTGGTGGGCTTCGGTGCTGGTCGGCCGGGCTGAGCGTAGCTGTGGTGCGTTTGGTGTTGTAGTGGCGCTTGTGTTTCGCGGCGCGGTCCGGGGTCAGCTCTGGGGCGCGTCGCGCAGCATGCAGGTGAGCCTGGAGGTGCACACCTTCCTGCCGTTGTCGTCGGTGATGGTGATGTCCCAGGTGGCGAGGGTGCGGCCCAGGTGGACGGGTGTGGCGACCCCGGTGACGTGGCCTTCGGTGGCGGACCGGTGGTGGGTCGCGTTGATCTCGATGCCCACGGCGATGCGGCCGAACTGTTGGGCGTGGACGGTGGAGCCGATGGAGCCCAGGGACTCGGCGAGAACGCAGGAGGCGCCGCCGTGGAGGAGTCCGAAGGGTTGGCGGTTGCCTTCGACCGGCATGCGGCCCACGACGCGTTCGGGGGAGGCCTCGGTGATCTCGATGCCCATGTGCTTGCCCAGTCCGCCGACGAGTGCTCCGGAGTCGAGGAGTTCGCGCAGCGTGTCGGCGTCTGTGGTCATGATGTGCCTTCCGATCCGGTCAGGTGGGCCCGTATCCGGTCGAACCGGGCAGGGCAGGGCGGTGTTCCCGTGGTGGTGGCCGCGGGCTGTCCGTAGCGCATCCTAGGATTCGTTCTGTGGTGACCAAGCGAGAGACCCCCGAACAGACATCCCAGGCCGGCGGCGGGCGCCCCCGCCTACTCCTCCTGGACGGCCATTCGATGGCCTTCCGCGCGTTCTTCGCGCTGCCGGTGGAGAAGTTCGGTACCAGTACCGGGCAGTCCACCAACGCCGTCTACGGCTTCGCGTCGATGCTGGTGAAGTTGTTGCGTGAGGAGGAGCCGACGCATGTGGCGGTGGCGTGGGACCTGTCGGGCCCCACGTTCCGGCACGAGGAGTACGACGAGTACAAGGGGGGCCGTTCGGAGACCCCGCCCGAGTTCCCCTCGCAGGTGCCGCTGACCCAGGACCTGATGCGGTTGATCGGGGTCACGAATCTCTCGGCGCCCGGTTTCGAGGCCGATGACGTGATCGCCACGCTCGCGCACCAGGGCGGTCAGGCGGGTATGGAGGTGTTGATCGCCTCCGGTGACCGGGACGCCTTCCAGTTGGTGACCGAGGACTGCACGGTGCTCTACCCCGGTAAGAGCCTGTCGGACCTGCGCCGGATGGACCCGGCCGCGGTCCAGGACAAGTACGGCGTCACCCCGGAGCGGTACCGCGATCTGGCGGCGTTGGTGGGGGAGAAGGCCGACAACCTTCCGGGGGTGCCGGGTGTGGGCCCCAAGACCGCGGCCAAGTGGATCACGAAGTTCGGGTCGTTGGACGAGCTGGTGGCCCGGGCGGACGAGGTTCCGGGCAAGGCCGGGCAGAGTTTCCGCGACCACCTGGACGACGTGCTGCGCAACCAGCGGCTGAACCGGTTGGCCACCGACGTGGAACTGGACGCCGCTGTGGCCGAGCTGGGGTTGGGTGAGGCGGACCGGGCGGGTATCGACGCGCTCTTCGACAACCTGGAGTTCGCCTCCAACCTGCGTGAGCGCCTGTACGCGGCGATCCGCGCGGGCGAGGGCGGCGCGGCGGAGGAGTCGGCGGGCGGGGCCGCCGAGGGCTTCGCGGTGGAGGTGACGGTCGCCCGAACGGGTCAGGTTGCCGCCTGGCTCACCGAGCACGCCGCCGCCGAGGGGCTCACGGAGGAGGCCCCGGCCGGGGTGGCCGTCGACGGCACCTGGGGCCGGGGCACCGGGCGGGTGGACGCGCTGGCGGTCACCGTGCCGGGCGGAAACGCCCTGTTCGTCGACCCCGTCCTGTTGGACGCGGCCGACACCGAGGCGCTGGCGGCCTTCCTGGCCGACCCGGAACGGCCCAAGGCGGTGCACGAGTACAAGGGTGTGCTGTTGGCTCTGGGCGCGCACGGTTGGACGCTGGGCGGGGTGGTCAGCGACACCGCTCTGGCGGCGTACCTGGTGCAGCCGGGGCAGCGAAGGTTCGACCTGGCGGACCTGTGCCGCAAGTACCTGGGGCGGGAGCTGGAGGAGGACACCGACGGCGCCCAGATGGCCCTGGACCTGGGCGGGGAGGGTGAGAGCGGGCGCGGCCGCGGGCTGGCGGTGCGGGCCGCGGCCACCCGGGACCTGGCCGGGGTGCTGGCCGCCGAGCTGGACAAGCGGGGCGGTACCCATCTGCTGCACGGGGTGGAACTGCCGTTGGTGGACGTGCTGGCCAGGATGGAGCGGGCCGGGATCGCCGCGGACCGCGGGTACCTGGAGGGTCTGCAGGGGGAGTTCGCCGCTGCTGCGCGCGGTGCGGTGGAGCGTGCGCACGAGGTCGTGGGGCGGGAGTTCAACCTGGGCTCGCCCAAGCAGCTGCAGCAGGTGCTGTTCGAGGATCTTCAGCTGCCGAGGACGAAGAAGATCAAGACGGGGTACACGACCGACGCGGACGCGTTGGCGTGGCTGGCCACGCAGACCGACAACGAGCTGCCGGGTGTGCTGTTGCACCACCGGGACCAGACGAAGCTGCGCACCACGGTCGAGGGTCTGATCAAGACGGTCGCGGACGACGAACGCATCCACACCACGTTCAACCAGACGGTGGCGGCGACGGGGCGGCTCAGTTCCACCGAGCCGAACCTGCAGAACATCCCGGTGCGTACGGACGTGGGGCGGCGGATCCGGCGGGCTTTCGTGGTGGGTGAGGGCTTCGAGGAGCTGTTGACGGCGGACTACAGCCAGATCGAGCTGCGCATCATGGCCCACCTGTCGGGGGAGCAGGCGCTGATCGACGCGTTCAACAGCGGGTACGACTTCCACGCGCAGATGGCGGCCCAGGTGTTCGGCGTCGCGGTGGACGAGGTCGACGGTGAGGCGCGCTCCCGGATCAAGGCGATGAGCTACGGGTTGGCGTACGGGTTGAGCGCCTACGGGCTGTCCCAGCAGCTGGGGGTGGCCCCGGACGAGGCGAAGAAGCTGATGGAGGACTACTTCGCGAGTTTCGGCGGGGTGCGTGACTACCTGAACGCGGTCGTGGACGAGGCCCGGAAGGTGGGGTACACGGAGACGATCCTGGGGCGGCGCCGGTACCTGCCGGACCTGACGAGTGACAACCGTCAGCGTCGGGAGATGGCGGAGCGGATGGCGCTCAACGCTCCGATCCAGGGGTCGGCGGCTGACATCATCAAGGTGGCGATGCTCCAGGTGGACGCGGCGCTCACCGAGGGCGGGTACGGCTCCCGGGTACTGCTGCAGGTGCACGACGAGCTCGTGGTGGAGGTCGCGCCGGGTGAGCGCGAGGCGGTGGAAAACCTCGTGACGCACGAGATGGGCTCGGCCTATGCTCTGCGTGTTCCGCTGGGCGTCTCGGTCGGCAGCGGACAGAACTGGCACGACGCCGCGCACTAGGCGACGGCGACGAAAACGGAGGTGGGAACGGTGACGGGGCAGGAAGAGACCGCGGGTGGTTTGGCCGTGGGGCCCGTGACCGTTCCCGCTGACGCGTTGACGTGGCGGTTCTCACGGTCCTCGGGGCCGGGCGGGCAGCACGTCAACACCTCGGACACCCGGGTGTCGCTGTCGTTGGACGTGGCCTCCTGCAGGGCTTTGGGGGCGACGCGGCGTGCGCGTGCCCTGGAGCGTCTGGCGGGTCGCCTGGTGGGCGGGGTGTTGACGGTGTCGGTGCAGACGCACCGTTCCCAGGTCCGCAACCGGGTGGAGGCGCGTGAGCGCCTGGCCCGGGTGTTGGCGGAGGCGATCGAGCCCCCGCCGCCGGAGCGCCGCAGGACGAGGCCGAGCCGGTCGGCGAAGCGGCGCCGCTTGGAGGCCAAGCGTCGTCGGAGTGACGTCAAGAAGACCCGTGCGCGCCCTCCGACGGACTGACGCGGGGCCTTCCGGGGGCTGTCGGGTGGCGGTCGGGCCGCCTCCGGCCGACTTTTTTCCGGACGTCCCCGACCGGCCCCGCCGGGGAGGGGTGTGCGGGGCGGTAGGCCCTGTCGGACATGGGCGGGGACCTAGTTGATCTTCCCTGGCATGCTCGGGTAAATTGCGGCCATTACGGCCTTCGTCGGGTTGGCGGCCCTGGGTTCCGATTGACCAGGACGCCCTTGTCTCATATTCTGACGTTAGCGTTGTGGGTTCGTGCGGGCGTCTGCTGTCTCCGTGTAGGAGGCAGGAGGGTTGCACCGCTTCGGTCTCCACTCTGGACCCGGCGGCTGGCGGTCACGGACGGCTCGTTCCGTTATGTGACTCTCGCTTCTTACTTCTGGACGGCGGATCGACGGGCTCGAACCTGCGGCGTGCCCATTTCCTGAACCTGTCCGTATCCGGAGTCCACCCACAAATGACGAGCAGCACCGAGGCCACCTCGACACCCCAGGTAGCGGTCAACGACATCGGGTCCGAGGAAGCCTTCCTCGCGGCGATCGACGAGACCATCAAGTACTTCAACGACGGTGACATTGTCGAGGGCACCATCGTGAAGGTCGATCGAGACGAGGTCTTGCTCGACATCGGCTACAAGACCGAGGGTGTGATCCCCTCCCGGGAACTGTCGATCAAGCACGACGTCGACCCCGGTGAGGTCGTTGCTGTCGGCGACCAGGTCGAAGCCCTCGTTCTCCAGAAGGAGGACAAGGAAGGCCGTCTGATCCTGTCCAAGAAGCGCGCTCAGTACGAGCGTGCCTGGGGCACGATCGAGAAGATCAAGGAAGAGGACGGCGTCGTCACCGGCACCGTCATCGAGGTCGTCAAGGGCGGCCTCATCCTCGACATCGGCCTGCGCGGCTTCCTGCCCGCATCGCTGGTCGAGATGCGCCGTGTGCGCGACCTGCAGCCCTACGTCGGCCGCGAGCTCGAAGCGAAGATCATCGAGCTGGACAAGAACCGCAACAACGTGGTCCTGTCCCGTCGCGCCTGGCTGGAGCAGACCCAGTCCGAGGTTCGCCAGACGTTCCTCAACACCCTCCAGAAGGGTCAGATCCGCAAGGGCGTCGTCTCCTCGATCGTCAACTTCGGTGCCTTCGTGGACCTGGGCGGCGTCGACGGCCTGGTGCACGTCTCCGAGCTCTCCTGGAAGCACATCGACCACCCGAGCGAGGTTGTCGAGGTCGGCCAGGAGGTCACCGTCGAGGTTCTCGACGTGGACATGGAGCGCGAGCGCGTCTCCCTGT
Organism: Nocardiopsis terrae; assembly: GCF_014651695.1. Classification (GTDB taxonomy): domain Bacteria; phylum Actinomycetota; class Actinomycetes; order Streptosporangiales; family Streptosporangiaceae; genus Nocardiopsis; species Nocardiopsis terrae. The sequence goes on along the minus strand of NZ_BMXJ01000005.1, from coordinate 355,320 downwards.
CGCTCAAGGCGACCCAGGAAGACCCGTGGCAGCAGTTCGCCCGGACCCACCAGATCGGCCAGGTCGTTCCCGGCAAGGTCACCAAGCTGGTTCCGTTCGGTGCGTTCGTGCGTGTCGAGGAGGGCATCGAGGGCCTGGTCCACATCTCCGAGCTGGCCGAGCGCCACGTCGAGGTGCCCGAGCAGGTCGTCCAGGTCGGCACCGAGATCTTCGTCAAGATCATCGACATCGACCTCGACCGCCGTCGTATCAGCCTCTCGCTGAAGCAGGCCAACGAGAGCGTCTCGCCCGACCAGGTGGACTTCGACCCCACCCTGTACGGCATGGCCGCGGACTACGACGAGCAGGGCAACTACAAGTACCCCGAGGGCTTCGACCCCGAGAGCGGCGAGTGGCTCGAGGGCTTCGAGGCTCAGCGGGACGAGTGGGAGCGCAGCTACGCCGAGGCGCAGGCTCGTTTCGAGGCTCACCGCAAGCAGGTCGAGGAGGCGCTGGCGGCCGAGGCCGACGCCGCCAACGCGCCTGCTCCGGAGGAGGAAGAGGACGACCAGACCGGTGGCGGTCAGAGCACCGGCGGTTCGTCGGCCAGCTCCGAGTCCACCAGCGGTGCGCTCGCCTCTGACGAGGCGCTGGCCGCTCTCCGCGAGAAGCTCGCGGGCGGCGAGGCCTAAGGCCTCCTCGCCGGGCTCCGGCCCGCGTGACGGTTGTTCGAGGGGCCGTTCCCACCACCGGTGGGGGCGGCCCCTCGCCGTGTCCGGGGCTCGCCGGGGCGGGTGTCCGCCGGACATGCCCTAGGGTGCTGCTGAGTCCCCTGAGGGCGGGGACCCGTCGAGGAGGCGAAGTGTTCGACATCCACCCGGCTGTTCCGGGCGACGCCGGTGAGCTCCTCACCCTGCAGCGCGCCGCCTACGTGGACGAGGCCCAGGCGTACGGGGACCCGTTCATCCTCCCGCTCACCGAGGGGTTGCCCCGGATCGAGAGGCTCCTGGCCGACGAGGACACCCTGGTGCTCAAGGCCCTGGCGGGGCACCGCCTGGTCGGGGCGGTGCGGGCGGGGACCACCGACACCACCGGGGTGGTGGGTCGCCTCGTGGTCGCCCCCGACCTGCGCGGCCGCGGGATCGCGCGGGCGCTGCTGAGCCGGGTGGAGGAGGACCTGCGGGCGCACAGGCCGGACCTGAGGGCGCTGACCCTGTTCACCGGGGCGCAGAGCGCGCAGAACCAGCGCCTGTACCGGGCGCTGGGCTACGCCGAGACGCATCGGGAACGGATGGCCGACCACCTGGTGCTCGTGCACATGCGTAAGGAGTTGGACGAGGTGAGCGTGGGGTCGGCGTGACGGTGGGCTTGTCCGGCCTCTAGGGTTTGGCCATGCTGAAAGTGGGACTCACCGGTGGGATCGGTTCGGGTAAGAGCGCGGTGTCGTCCGCGCTGTCCGACTACGGCGCGGTGGTGATCGACGCCGACGCCATCGCTCGGGAGGTCGTCGAACCGGGGACCCCGGGGCTGGCGGAGGTGGTCGCCGAGTTCGGTGAGGGGGTGCTCACCCCCGAGGGGCGGTTGGACCGGCCCAAGCTGGGTGAGGTCGTCTTCGCTGACGAGAACAGGCTGGCCAGGCTCAACGAGATCGTCCACCCCCGGGTGGCGGAGCGCAGCGGTCAGCTGATGGAGCAGGCCCTGGCCTCCGACGCAAGGGTCGTGGTCTACGACGTGCCCCTGTTGGTGGAGAACGGCCTGGAGTCGTTGTACGACGTGGTGGTCGTGGTGGACACCCCGGACCGGACGCGGATCGAGCGGGTCTCCCGGGACCGGGGGATGCCGCGCGACCAGGTGCGGTCCCGGATCGCCGCCCAGGCCGACCGGGAGACCCGGTTGGCCGCCGCCGACTTCGTGGTGGACAACTCCGGGACCCGTGAGGAGCTCCGGGAACGGGTCGCCGAGCTGTGGCGCCGGCTCCTGGAACGCGCCGGTTAGCCGGTGGTGGCGCCGTGGGTGGCGGGTGTCATTGCCAGAGCGCGGCGACCAGCACGTTCACGGTCGCCAGCCCGCCTGCGGTGTGGAACATGGGCTTGACCCTGCCCCCGCGGTGCTGGGCGCGCGCGGCGAGGACGGCCGTGACGAGCACGGTGGCTCCGATGCCGAGCTTCACGGCGATCTTGGCGTAGTTGACCTCGAGGTCCGACGCGTGGTGGGTGGCGGTCAGCGCGATGCCGGTGGCGACCTGGACGATCGCCCCACCGAGCATGAGGCCGGTGGCGAAGCCGCTCTGCTGGCGCATCTGCACGAAGAACGTGCCGACGATCGCGGCCATACCGAACAGGTGGGCGGTCAGGAGGCACAACCGGATGACGTCGAGCATGGCTACGGGTTCCGTTCGGTTGGTGGCGGGGCCGGGAACGGCGGCTGGTGCGTTCCGCGTGCTGTGGGCACGGCGGGGGGCGGCGTGTTTTCCGCCGTCGACCTTCAGGCAGGCTGAAGCATAGCAGTGGTCCCTTTCCCGCGAGGGCCGCCAGGGTTTCCGTCGGTGGAGAATGGCGACATGGTGGATGAGGAAGCGCGACCGGGTGTCCCCGTGATCAGCACGTCGGTGCTGCTGCTCACGCTGGCCAGGAAGATCGAGTCGGAGCTGGGCGAGGCCCTCTCGGGGCTCGGGCTGACCGTGGGCCGGCTCGGGCTGCTCGGGCACATCGCGGGTGTCCCGGGTGTCTCGTTCAGCGACCTGGCCCGGATGTCGGGCATCACGGTCCAGAGCGTGCACACCGCGGTGAAGGCGCTCAAAACCGCTGGGCTGGTACAGGACGACACGGCGCGTGCCGGAGCCGCCTCCACCATCACGCTCACCGACGAGGGTCACCGGACACTGCGGGAGGCGATGGGGGCGGTCGGTACCGTCGACGAACTGCTGTTCGGCGCGGATGCCGACCCGGTCCAACGACGGATCGGCGAGGCCGTCCGGGAGGCCTTCACCACCACGCGGTAGCGGACCCGCGGTGGACCGTCCCCCGGGCCACCGCTCACGGGTGGTCCGGTGCGCTCGGCGGAGAGGGGGCGGTCCTTCGGTGCGTCCGGCCCGGGGTTCCGGCGGCCTCACACGGTGGGAGCCGGGTTCTCCGATGGGCGGCGGACCGCACCCCGTCCGCCGGGTACGGGCCTTCGGGCGCTCCGGGATGTCGTGGATGGTCTGTAGCGTTGGGTGGAGGGGCACACGTGGGGGCGGGCCCGACGTTCGATGGGAGAAGAGGGCAAGTGCGACCGGTCAGCGACATCAAACGCAGTGAGGCACCCTTCGAGGTCATCTCGGAGATGACGCCGGCGGGGGACCAGCCGAAAGCGATCGCGGAGATCTCCAGGCGGGTGCGGGAGGGCGACGAGCACACCGTGCTGCTGGGCGCCACCGGTACCGGTAAGACGGCGACGGTGGCGTGGACGGTGGAGCAGCTGCAGCGGCCCACCCTGGTCATGCAGCCCAACAAGACCCTGGCCGCGCAGTTCGCCAACGAGCTGCGGCAGATGCTGCCGAACAACGCGGTCGAGTACTTCGTCTCCTACTACGACTACTACCAGCCCGAGGCGTACGTCCCGCAGAGTGACACCTACATCGAGAAGGACTCGTCGATCAACGACGAGGTGGAGCGGTTGCGGCACTCGGCGACCAACTCGCTGCTGACCCGGCGGGACACGATCGTGGTGGCGTCCGTGTCGTGCATCTACGGCCTGGGCACCCCCCAGGAGTACGTGGACCGGATGGCCCAGCTGGCCGTCGGCATGGAGGTGGACCGGGACGAGCTGCTGCGCCGCCTGGTGGAGATGCAGTACACGCGCAACGACATGGCGTTCACCCGTGGGACGTTCCGGGTGCGGGGGGACACGGTCGAGATCATCCCGGTGTACGAGGAGCTGGCGATCCGCATCGAGATGTTCGGTGACGAGATCGAGCGGCTGCTGACGCTGCACCCGCTGACCGGGGAGGTGCTGGGGGAGAGCCAGGAGATGTTCATCTTCCCCGCCTCGCACTACGTGGCCGGCGAGGAGCGGACCGAGCGGGCGATCGGCACGATCGAGGCGGAGCTGGGTGAGCGCCTGGCCGAGCTGGAGGGCCAGGGCAAGCTGTTGGAGGCGCAGCGGCTGCGAATGCGCACCACCCACGACCTGGAGATGATGCGCCAGCTCGGGACGTGTTCGGGGATCGAGAACTACTCGCGGCACTTCGACGGCCGTGACCCGGGCAGCGCGCCCAACACCCTGCTGGACTACTTCCCCGAGGACTTCCTGCTGGTCCTGGACGAGTCGCACGTGACGGTGCCGCAGATCGGTGCGATGTACGAGGGCGACGCGGCGCGCAAGCGAACCCTGGTGGACCACGGCTTCCGGCTGCCGTCGGCGATGGACAACCGGCCGCTGAAGTGGGAGGAGTTCACGGAGCGGATCGGGCAGTCGGTCTACCTGTCGGCGACGCCGGGCAAGTACGAGCTCCGGCAGAGCGGCGGGGACGTGGTGGAGCAGGTCATCCGGCCGACCGGGCTGGTCGACCCGGAGGTGCTGGTCAAGCAGACCGAGGGGCAGATCGACGACCTGGTGCACGAGATCCGGGAGCGGGCCGAACGCTCCGAGCGGGTCCTGGTCACCACGCTGACGAAGAAGATGGCGGAGGACCTCACCGACTACTTCGCTGAGCTGGGGATCCGGGTGCGGTACCTGCACAGCGAGGTGGACACCCTGCGCCGGGTGGAGTTGCTGCGTGAACTGCGCGTGGGCGAGTTCGACGTGCTGGTGGGCATCAACCTGCTGCGTGAGGGGCTGGACCTGCCGGAGGTGTCGCTGGTGGCGATCCTGGACGCGGACAAGGAGGGTTTCCTGCGTTCGGAGACCTCGCTGATCCAGACGATCGGGCGGGCGGCGCGTAACGTGGCCGGCCAGGTGCACATGTACGCGGACAACGTCACCGACTCGATGAGCGCCGCGATCGAGGAGACCAACAGGCGCCGGGACAAGCAGTTGGCGTACAACGCCGAGCACGGGATCGACCCGACGCCGCTGCGCAAGCAGATCGCGGACATCCTGGACACCCTTAACCGGGAGGACGTGGACACCGAGGAGCTCATGTCGACGGGGTACCGCCAGGGCGGCGGTAGGTCCGCGAAGGCGCCGGTACCCGCGCTGGGTGATCGCGCGGACGTGTCGGGCATGCCGCGGGCCGAGCTGGCCGGACTCATCGAGCAGTTGAGTGAGCAGATGCACCAGGCCGCGACCGACCTGCAGTTCGAGCTGGCGGCCCGGCTGCGGGACGAGATCGGTGAGTTGAAGCGGGAGCTGCGGGGGATGGACGCCGCCGGGGTGAAGTGACGCCAGGGCCTGTCGGTGCGGGATTCCGGGTGTGGGAGGCCCTCGTGGCCCACTCTCGGACGGTATCGGAACAGGAACGATCAAAGAACGTTTGTGTCGCGTAGTTACCTTCGCGTGACATACTCTTGTGCTCTGCGTAAGACGTATGTCGCTTTTGCCTTTTTTGAGGTGTGGGGGAGTCCATGGTCGGTCGGCTGCTGGGTGCTGCCGGGGGAGCGGTGCTGGTCGGGTTCCTGGGGGCCGGGTGCGGATTCGGCCCGGACCGCGACGAACCGGTGGAGGTCGTGCACACCCCTGGCCCGGATCAGGGGCGGGATGAGCGGGATCCCGAGGTCAGCGTCACCAACGACGAGGTCATAGTGATAGTGGAGGACGGCGCGGACGTCCACGACGAGTGCGCGAACCGGGAGGTCGTGGTCTCCGCCGACGACGCCACGGTGGTCCTGGACGGGGAGTGCGGGCTGGTGCGCGCCACCGGGCGCGGCTCCGTCGTCGAGGTGGGCGCCGCGGAGAAGATCGTCCTCGTGGGCGTGGACAACCAGGTCTCCTTCGCCTCCGGCGACCCCGAGGTGGTCAACCAGGGCCGCAACACCACCGTCAGCGAGGGCGGCACCGCCCTGCGCTGAACCGGTGTGCCGGGCGCCCGCGGTACGGACCGCGTCGGCGGATCTGCCGCCCCGCCACCTGAGAGCGGCCTCCGATCCGTTACCGTGGTGCGCGTCCATCCGCTTCCGCACGGATTGTGCGGAAGGGACGGGCCACGTTGCCTGGGTCCTCCTTTTGCCGCTTCCGTTCACCTGTACCGCTGTGAGGCGGTACGGTCGATTTCGCCGCCACACCGTGCGTTCGGAGACGGCACCAGACCGTGAGGGGCACACCGCGACGCAACCGCGTCCGCCGGTCGGCCCGGTCCGGGTGGGACCGAGGGCGTGCGCTTGACGAAGGACCCGCTAGGGGAGGGGTGGATGAGCGGTTATGTCGCGCGGGTGCGACACGACGAGTCGCCCGGAGGCGACGTCGGACTCGACCCGTTGGTGCGTTCCGCCGCCCAGCGTTGGGCGGAGTCGGACCCCCTGCTGCCCGAACCCGTGGGGTTCGCCCCCAACTCCTACCCGCTCCTGACCGTCAGCGACGAGGACGGCCGTACCGTCGCGGCGGGCAGTATGCACTACACCTGGTACCAGCCGGGCGAGGTCGGTCGGATCTGGGGCGTGCCCGACCAGCACTGGCTCACCCCCATCGTCGGCGGCCCCGAGCCCGCCCGCGCCCTGGACTCGCTGCTGACCAGTTGGCGCGACCAGCTGGAGGACCTGCCCACCGGTACCGGTTCGGAGTCGGCGGCACTGGTGAGCTGGCCCGCACGGGACGTCGAGGGCATCATTCCGTTGCAGCGCCACGGGCTGCAGCCCTACACCGTGCTCGCCGCCCGGCAGCGCCGCCGCGGGGTGCCGCCGTCGCTGCCGCCGCGCGACGTGGCGATCCGGCTGGCCGACATCGGTGACCTGACCCAGGTGGTGGGGCTGCTGATGGAGGAGCACCGCTACGAACAGCACTTCGGCGGTGTGTTCCTGCAGCCCGACACCGCCGAGCAGACCCGCAAGGTCGCCGCTCGGGCGCTCAACCGTTCGCGCTCGTGGATCTGGCTGGCCGAGCGCCGGGGCCGGGCCGTGGGCCTGCTGTGGGTGTCGCCGCCCGAACGCTCCCGCTGGGCGAAGTCCCTGGTCAGGGCGCGCCCGATCGCGCACATCGGTTATGGCGTGGTGTCGGCGGCCGAGCGCGGCCACGGGATCGGTACCGCCCTGGTCAGCCAGGCGCACCAGGCCCTGGACAGCCACGGGGTGGGGGTGTCCGTGCTCAACTACGCGGCGATGAACCCGCTCTCCGGGCCGTTCTGGCACCGTATGGGCTATCGGCCGGTCTGGACGACCTGGGAGGTCCGTCCCGCCCTGGCGCTGCGCTGACGTCCGTCTGAGCCCCGCTGAAGGGTCCTGTGCGCGGGTCGCCGGCGTCCGACGACGGCGACTGGTGGCGGCTCACCCGGTGACCGGGGTCACCCCGGGCTCCGTTAGCCTGGGCGCGCAGACGCGACGGGGCGTGGAGAGGTGGAGCCGATGACTGCGGACGACCGTGGGCCCGAGGGCGCCGAGCAGGTGGAGATCGTGGAGGTGGGGCCGCGGGACGGCCTCCAGAACGAGGCCACCGTGCTGTCGGTCGGGGAACGGGTCGAGCTGATCGGGCGTGCGGTGGCCGCCGGGGTGCGCAGGATCGAGGCGGTCAGTTTCGTCAACCCCAGGCGGGTGCCGCAGATGACGGGGGCCGAGGACGTCATGTCCGAGGTCCGGGGTGAGCCCGGGGTGTCCTTCATCGGGTTGGCTCTCAACCGGCGCGGCCTGGACCGGGCGTTGGCAGCCGGGGTGTCCGAGGTCAACGTGGCGGTGCCGGCCACCGACGGGTTCTGCACCCGGAACCAGGGCTGCACGGTCGACGAGATGCTGGACTCGGTGGCCGAGATGGACCGGGAACTGGCCGGGACCGGCGTTCCGCTGAGCGTCACCGTCTCCACGGCCTTCGGGTGCCCGTTCGACGGTGAGGTCGCGCCGGAGCGGGTCGTGGAGGTCGTGCGCCGGATCGCGGACACGGGCGCGGTGGAGGTCGCGCTGGCCGACACGATCGGGGTCGGGGTGCCCGCTCAGGTGCGGGACCTGTTGCGCCGCACGGCGGAGGTGGCGGGCGGGCGGACCCTGCGCTGTCACTTCCACAACACCCGTAACACCGGTTACGCGAACGCGCTCGCCGCCGTGGAGGAGGGGGTCCGGGTACTGGACTCCAGCCTGGGCGGTTTCGGCGGCTGCCCCTTCGCCCCGGCCGCCACCGGCAACATCGCCACCGAGGACCTGTTGTACATGTTGCACCGCAGCGGGCTGCGTACCGGGGTGAGCCTGGCCGACGCCGCCGCCCTGGGCGACTGGATGGGTGAGCGCCTGGGCAAGCAGCCGCCCGCCTACCTGGGCCGGGCGGGGGCCTTCCCCGCCTGAGCGCGGGCGGGCTCCGAGGGGGTCGGTCGTCCTCTCGGCGGGAGGCACAGGGGGCTGTCGTTCATCACACCCGGGTCCTCGTCGCCGGTGTCCGGCGGCGTCGGAGGATGCTGTTGCCTTCGCCACGCGGACCCGGTGCCGCGGGGCCCGGATCGGCCCGGTAGCAGGGCTTTGCGGCAACCGTGCAGGTGGGGGCCGGGAACAGCGGGCCGGGAAAAGGCGTTCCCGGGTGTGGGCGAACGGGGGGCCTGTTATCCTGGTGCCCCGTGGAGTCCGACGTACCGGAACGGCACAGCCGCCGCCGGAACCGGACCGCCGCACGGCCGCTCAGCTCGCCCGAGCCCGCCGTAGCCACTCAAACCACGGGAGCAACACTTTGGCATCCGCCGCGAGTACCAAGCACCTTTTCGTTACTGGCGGCGTCGCCTCCAGTCTTGGTAAGGGCCTGACCGCCTCCAGCCTGGGCCGACTCCTGAAGTCGCGGGGCCTGCGGGTCACCATGCAGAAGCTGGACCCCTACCTCAACGTGGACCCGGGGACGATGAACCCCTTCCAGCACGGCGAGGTCTTCGTGACCGACGACGGTGCCGAGACCGACCTGGACGTGGGCCACTACGAGCGCTTCCTCGACGTCGAGCTGTCCGCCTCGGCCAACGTCACCACCGGGCAGATCTACTCCAGTGTGATCGCCAAGGAGCGCCAGGGCGCCTACCTCGGTGACACCGTGCAGGTCATCCCGCACATCACCAACGAGATCAAGTCGCGCATCTACGCGATGGACTCCCCCGACGTCGACATCGTCATCACCGAGATCGGCGGTACGGTCGGCGACATCGAGTCGCAGCCCTTCCTCGAGGCGGTCCGTCAGATCCGGCACGAGATCGGCCGGGAGAACTGCTTCTTCCTGCACGTCTCCCTCATCCCGTTCCTCGGCCCGGCCGGGGAGATGAAGACCAAGCCGACCCAGCACTCGGTCGCCGCCCTGCGCAGCATCGGTATCCAGCCCGACGCCATCGTGTGCCGTTCGGACCGCCCCATCACGCAGAGCCTGAAGGCCAAGATCAGTCTCATGTGCGATGTCGACGAGGCGGGCGTGGTCTCCACCCCCGACGCCCCCTCCATCTACGACATCCCCAAGGTCCTGCACCGCGAGGGCCTGGACGCCTACGTCGTCCGCCGTCTGGGCATGCCCTTCCGGGACGTGGACTGGACCGAGTGGGACGAGCTGCTGCGTCGCGTGCACCAGCCCGACCACGAGGTCACCATCGCCATGGTCGGTAAGTACATCGACCTGCCCGACGCCTACCTGTCGGTCAGCGAGGCCCTGCGCGCGGGCGGTTTCGCCACCGACACCCGGGTGAACATCCGCTGGGTGGCCAGTGACAACTGCGCCAGCCCCTCGGGTGCGGCCTCCGAGCTCGACGGCGCCGACGGCATCCTCATTCCGGGCGGCTTCGGCGTGCGCGGTATCGAGGGCAAGCTCGGCGCGATCCGCTACGCCCGCGAGAACGGGGTGCCGCTGCTGGGCATCTGCCTGGGCCTGCAGGGTCTGGTCATCGAGTACGCGCGCAACGTGCTCGGTCTGGAGGGCGCCAACAGCACCGAGTTCGACGACAAGGCCGTCGACCCGGTCATCGCGACCATGGCCGACCAGGCCGACGTGGTCTCCGGCGACCGTGACATGGGCGGCACCATGCGACTGGGCATGTACCCGGCGTCCCTGGGCGAGGGCACCCTGGTGCGGGACCTGTACGACGGCGCCGCGCAGGTGTCCGAGCGCCACCGGCACCGGTTCGAGGTCAACAACGCCTACCGGCCCAAGCTGGAGGAGGCGGGTCTGGTGTTCTCCGGCCTCTCCCCTGATGGCAAGCTGGTGGAGTACGTGGAACTGCCCCGGGAAGCGCACCCGTTCTTCGTTGCGACGCAGGCGCACCCGGAGCTGCGCTCCCGTCCGACCAACGCGAACCCGCTCTTCCGCGGTCTGATCTCCGCCTCGCTGGAGCACAGGCTCTCCTGACGGGGACGGGACCGGGCGGGCGGGGCCCGAGCCTGAGAGGGGCCGCATGGCCAACCACACCCGCCCGGTCACCGCCGAAACGACGGGGGCGTACGCGAAGGTCGCGGACGCCCCCGCGTCGTGGCCGGTGGAGCGCACCGAGGAGCGGTTCGCGGGCGCCAAGTGCGGAATGCGCACGGACTGGGTCCAGATGCCCGGGGCCAACGGTGAGGGCCGGAGTCTGGCCGCCCGCGACTACATGGACCATCCCGGGGCGGCGGCGGTCGTGGCCCTGGACTCGGCCGGGCGCGTGTTGCTGCAGCGCCAGTACCGGCACCCCACCCAGCACACCCTGTGGGAGCTGCCCGCCGGGCTCATCGACGGTGCGGGCGAGGGGCCCCTGGCCACCGCCCGGCGCGAACTGCTGGAGGAGTCCACGCTGCGCGCCGAGACCTGGCACGAACTGCCCGACTTCTTCCCCAGCCCCGGTTTCTCCGACGAGCGCATCCACATCTTCCTCGCCCGGGACCTGACCGAGGTACCCGAGGAGGAGGTCGGCTTCGTGCGCGAACACGAGGAGACCGACCTCGCCGCCGAGTGGCTGCCGCTGGCGGAGGCCGTACGCGCGGTCCTGGAGGGGCGCCTGCACAACGGGGCGACGATCATCGGGATCCTGGCCGCGCACACGGCGGCCCAGGACGGGTTCACCTCCCTGCCCGTGGCTGCGGATGCCTGACCCGATGGAGCGGACCGGACCCGGGGCGGTCCCGCTGCGGCGTGTACGGGCCGCGTTCCTGGACCATCTGGGCGCCGAGCGGGCCCTGGCCGACAACACCCTGCTGGCCTACCGTCGTGACCTTTGCCGCTATGTCGGCTACCTGGAGGACCAGGGGCTCACCGAGCTGGCACAGGTCTGTCCGGGGCACGTCGGGGCGTACCTGGGGGCGCTGCGCGAGGGCGACGAGGAGCACGCCCCGTTGGGTGCGGCCTCGGCCGGCCGGGCCCTGGCGGCGGTGCGCGGGCTGCACCGGTTCGCGGTGCGGGAGGGGTGGGCGGCCGTCGACCCGGCCGTGGACGTGACGCCTCCGGTGCCGCCGATGCGGTTGCCCAAGGCGGCTCCCCTGGAGGTGGTGGAGCGGTTGTTGGAGGCGTCGGGCCCGGCGGACGCTCCGGCCTCGGCCGCGCGGGCCGATCTGTTGGCCCAGCGTGACCGCGCCCTGTTGGAGGTGCTCTACGGCACCGGGGCGCGTGTCTCGGAGGCGGTGGGGCTGGACGTGGACGACGTCGCGGAGGCGGTGGACGCGGCGGACACCGGCGGCGCGGTCGGGTTGGTGCGGTTCCGCGGCAAGGGCGGGAAGGAACGCCTGGTCCCGCTGGGCTCCTACGCGCGGCGGGCCCTGGGCGGGTACCTGACCCTGGTGCGGCCGACCCTGGTCGCCTCGGGCCGGGGCGGCCCCGCCCTGTTCGTGAACGCGCGCGGTGGTCGGCTGACCCGTCAGGGCGGGTGGGCGCTGCTTTCGGCGGCGGCCGAACGGGCGGGGGTCGAGGGCGTCTCCCCGCACACCCTGCGGCACTCCTTCGCCACCCACCTGTTGGACGGCGGCGCCGACATCCGGGTCGTGCAGGAGCTGCTGGGGCACAGTTCGGTCACCACGACCCAGGTCTACACGCTGGTGACGGTCGAGCGGTTGCGCGAGGTGTACGCCTCCAGCCACCCCAGGGCGCGATGGGCCGGGGGCGGCTCGCGGTGACGGCAGGGCCCTGGTGGCAGGGGAAGCGGTGGAGCGTTCGGGGTGAGTCCGACGTGCGCCGTGTGTACCCTTCTCCTACGAGAAGGGAGGGTACGTGCGAGCGGTTCCTCCCGGTTGCGCAGGCGGGGGAATCCTCGTCTGATCATGTTGAAGTGCGCCGTGTCGTCGTTCTAGAGTCGCCGCACAGAGGTACGTTGCTGTCGACATATTGAGTTTCCGACGGCGGCCAGTCGTGGGAGGCGTCAGCAGTCCCATCGGGCCGTGGCCGGTCCGTGGGGGAGGTCAAGGGTTGTGAACTGGTCGGAGTACGACGAGGCGGCGAACACCGCACCCGTCGGTGAGGGGGACCTCGCCGATCCGGTGAGCAACCCCTGGGGGACGACACGCAACACGGGGGCGGATCTGCACACCAAGAGACCCGAGCGGACATATCCGGAGCCAGCACCGCTCGACGAACACGGCCCGGCACGGATTGTAGCACTCTGTAATCAGAAGGGTGGGGTCGGTAAGACCACCACCACCATCAACCTCGGTGCGGCCATCGCCGAGTACGGCAGACGGGTGCTGCTGGTCGACTTCGACCCGCAGGGCGCGCTGTCGGTGGGTCTGGGGCGGCTGGACCCGCGCGAGCTGGACCTGACCGTCTACAACCTGCTCATGCAGCGCGACGTGACGGTCGAGGACGTCCTGCTCAAGACGGACATCGACGGACTGGACCTCATCCCGAGCAACATCGACCTGTCCGCGGCCGAGGTGCAGCTGGTCGGGGAGGTGGCACGTGAGCAGATGCTGGGGCGCGCGCTGCGTCCGGTCATCAACGACTACGACGTCATCCTCATCGACTGCCAGCCGTCGCTGGGCCTGCTCACCGTCAACGCGCTGACCGCGGCGGACGGGGTCATCGTGCCGTTGGAGTGCGAGTTCTTCGCACTGCGCGGTGTCGCCCTGCTGATGGACACCATCCAGAAGGTGCAGGAGCGGCTCAACGAGGACCTGGTGATCGACGGTTTCCTCGGCACCATGTACGACCCGCGCACCCTGCACGCCCGCGAGGTGTTGTCCACGATCGTGGACGGGTTCGGGGACAAGGTCTACGGCACGGTGATCAACCGCACCGTGCGTTTTCCGGACGCCACTGTGGCGGGTGAACCGATCACCAGGTTCGACTCGTCCTCGGCCGGGGCCAACGCCTACCGGTCCCTGGCCAAGGAGGTGCTGGCGAGGTGGCCTCTCAGCGGTCACGGCGCGTGACGCTACCCGGGGCGGACGAGCTGTTCTTCCGCCCCTCCGGCTCCGAGGAGGAGCTGGTCGAGACCGAACGCCAGTACCAGGTACCGGAACAGGACCGACAGGGGGCGGCCGAGACTCCGTCGGAGTGGCCCGCGCGCAAGCCGAACGGTCGCGGCAGGACCAAGGTGCGCCGCGCGCCGAAGCCGAGCGGGCGCCAGCGCCACGACGAGAAGATCACCGTCTACGTTTCGGGGCCCGAACTGCTGGCCCTGGAACAGACCAGGCTCTCGCTCCGCGCGGAGCACGGGCTGTCGGCCGACCGCGGCCGCCTCGTACGCGAGGCCGTCGCCGTGCTGCTCGCCGACTTCGAGGAGCACGGTTCGAGCAGCATGCTGGTGCGTCGGCTGAGTGAGGAATGAGTACCCCGGTCCGACCGCTGGGGGAGCGGACACGGACCGGGGCGGTAGACAGAGGGTGTCACCGGCTGGTCCGAGCCGGTGACACCCTTGTGTCATGAGCAAGAAGACGCGGGCCGGTCATGATGACTGACCGGGAGGGGCCGCCCCCGCAGGAGGAGGGCGCCGACGAGGCCGACGAGAACGCCTTCCAGGTGCACCTGGACAACTTCGAGGGGCCCTTCGACCTGCTCCTCGGGCTGATCTCCAAGCACAAGCTGGACATCACCGAGGTGGCGCTGTCGAAGGTCACCGACGAGTTCATCGCGCACATCCGCGCGTTCGGCGATGACTGGGACCTGGACCAGGCCAGTAACTTCCTGCTGGTCGCGGCCACCCTGCTCGACCTCAAGGCCGCCCGTCTGCTGCCGCGGGGCGAGATCGAGGACGAGGGCGACCTGGCCCTGCTGGAGGCACGGGACCTGCTGTTCGCCCGACTGCTCCAGTACCGGGCGTACAAGGAGGTCGCCTCCTTCATGCGGGAGCGGTTGGCCACCCAGGGCCGCCGGTACGCGAGGGCGGTGCCGTTGGAGGAGCGGTTCGCCGGGATGCGCCCGGACGTGCTGTTCAAGCTCGGGCCCCAGGAGTTCGCGGCCCTGGCCGGCATGGTGTTCACCCCGAAGGAACCGCCGAGCGTCTCGGTCACCCACATCCACCTCACCAAGACCTCCGTGAAGGAGCAGGGTGAGCTGATGGTGGCCGAGTTGCGCGAACACGGCCGACTGACGTTCGCGCAGCTGACGGTCGAGTGCACCGGTACCTTCGAGGTCGTCGCCAGGTTCCTGGCCCTGCTGGAGCTGTACCGGGCCTCGAACGTGGGCTTCGACCAGCCCGAACCGCTGGGCGAACTGACCGTCACCTGGACCGGTGGCGACGGGGACGTCGAGCTGGAGTCCGACTACGACGAGGCGGCACCGACCGCCGACACGACGCCGGGGGAGCAGCCATGACCGCAGAGCAGACCGCGGACGTGGGCGGGGCTCCCGCGCCGCCGACCCTGCGCCGTGACCTGGAGGCCGTGCTGATGGTGGTCGACCAGCCGGTGTCCGAGTACGACCTGGCCCGCGCCATGGACGTACCGGTGGAAACCGTCACCCGGACCCTGGAGGAGATCTCCCGGGAATACACCGAGCAGGGCCGTGGTTTCGACCTACGGGCGGTGGCCGACGGGTGGCGTGTGTACACGCGGCCCGAGTGCGCCGACATCGTCGAGCACTTCCTACGGGAAGGGCAGGAGGTGCGGCTCACCCAGGCCGCACTCGAGACGATGGCCGTCGTCGCCTACCGCCAACCGGTCTCACGTGGCAGGGTCTCCGCCGTACGCGGGGTCAACTGCGACGGGGTTATGCGTACCCTCGTACTGAGGGGCCTGATCGAAGAGGCCGGACACGACTCCGAGTCCGGTGCTCTGCTGTATCGGACCACTTCCTATTTCCTGGAACGGCTGGGCCTGCGCGGCCTTGACGAGCTGCCTGATCTGGCGCCGTTCCTCCCCGACGACATCGAAGGTCTTGACGACACCGGTGAGCACACCTAACAACGAACGTTCCCGTGGTGAGCGGGACGACGCACCGCGCGGTGAGCGCGGCGACTACAACAACCGCGGAGGCCGAGGCCACCGCGACGACCGAGGCAGGGACGACCGGCGCCCCCACGGGCGCGGTGACGGTCCCCGCCGTGACGACCGGGGCCGGGGCGGCTACCAGGGGCGTGACGACCGGAGCCGTGGTGGTTACCAGGGCCAGGGGCGTGACGACCGCCGTGGTGGTGGCCGTTTCGACCGCGACGACCGCGACCGGCGTCCGCAGGCCCGTGACGACCGTGGCGGCCGTTCCTTCGAGCGCCGTGACGACCGTGACCGCCGTCCGCAGGGCCGGGACGACCGTGGCCGTGGCGGCTACCAGGGCCAGGGCCGTGACGACAGCCGTGGCGGGTACCGGGGCGACCGTGACCGCAGGGACGACCGTGGCCGTGGCGGCTACCAGGGCCGGGACGACCGTGGCGGTCGCTCCTTCGAGCGCCGTGACGACAGCCGTGGCGGTTACCGCGACGACCGTCCCCGCCGTGACGACCGCGACCGCCGCCCGCAGGGCCGTGACGACAACCGCGGCGGTGGCTACCAGAGCGGGGACGGCCGTCCGCGCCGTGACGCCCAGGGCCGTCGTATGCAGGGCCGTGACGACAACCGCGGTGGCGGCTACCAGAGCCGTGGCGGCCGCCCCCAGGATCGGAACGACCGGCCGCGCCGCGACCAGCGTCACGACCAGCGCCCCGAGCGTCGCGACCAGACGCCCACCGCCGGAGGCAAGAGCGAGAACCAGCTCTCCAAGGCGGCCCGCGAGCGGCTCAGTGCCCTGCGCGCCGACTACGACCCGCGCGACGAAGACCGGCACACAGGTGAGCCCCGCGACACCTACACCGACGTGCCGGACGGCATCCGGCTCCAGAAGGCGCTGGCCGCGGCCGGTGTCGCCAGCCGCCGGGCCAGCGAGGAGATGATCGCGGCCGGCCGGGTGAGCGTGGACGGCCAGATCGTGCGGCGCTTCGGCGCCCGTGTCGACCCGGAGGTCTCCGAGATCCGTGTCGACGACATGCGTGTGGTCACCGCCCCGGACAAGCTGTACTTCGCGCTGAACAAGCCGCGCGGTGTGGTCAGCACCATGTGGGACCCGCAGGGACGCCCGACCCTGGCCGACTACGCCGGTCAGACCGAGGAGCGCATCTTCCACGTGGGCCGGCTGGACACCGAGACCGAGGGTCTCATCCTGCTGACCAACGACGGTGACCTCGCCAACCGGCTCACGCACCCGCGCTACAAGGTCGTCAAGACCTACGTCGCGAAGGTTCCGGGTCCAGTGCCGCACCGCGTGGTGCGCCGGATCCAGAAGGGCGTGGAGCTGGAGGACGGCCCGGTGAAGGTCGACTCCTTCCGCGTGGTCGACAACGACGAGGCCCAGGCCATGGTGGAGATCCGCCTGCACGAGGGGCGCAAGCACATCGTGCGTCGCCTCATGGAGGAGGTGGGCCACCCGGTCACGGACCTGGCGCGCACCCAGGTCGGCCCGATCGACCTCAACACCCTGCGGCTGGGCACGATGCGCGCGCTCAGCTCGCGTGAGATCGGCGAGCTGTACAAGGTGGCGGGCCTGTAACCACGCAGGGCTGTGGATACAGTTGACGGCGGTCGCACCCCGAACGGGGGAGCGGCCGCCGTTTCCTCTTCTCCGGGTGCGGCAGGGTTGACGACGACAAGGCGGGATCGAACGTGGCGGTACGGGCCATCCGCGGTGCGGTGCAGGTCGACGCGGACGAACGCGAGCAGGTGCTGGAGGCCACGGCCGAACTGGTTCGGGAGGTGATGCGGCGCAACGAACTCACCACGGACGACGTGATCAGTGTGGTGTTCACCGCCACCCCCGACCTGACCAGTGAGTTCCCCGCGCTGGCCGCGCGCAAGGTCGGTTTCGCCGACGTTCCGCTGATGTGCGCGACCGAGATCGCCGTCCCGCACGCCCTGCCGCGTGTGGTGCGGCTCATGGCGCACGTGGAAACCGACCGTGCGCGCGCCGACATCCAGCACGTCTACCTGCGCGGGGCGCAGGCGCTGCGCCTGGACATCGCCCAGTAGGTGCGGCGTTGCGGCAGGCGGCGGCTCCGGGGCCGCCGGGCCGTGGGGGCCGTAGTCTGGAAGACAGGCACACGGCAGGGTCGGGGGAGCAGTGAGTGGTAGCGGTGGCGCGGACGGCGCCGGAGTGAGGCGGACGGACCTGCGTCGGGTCACGGTGGTCGGCAGCGGTCTGATCGGGACGTCGATCGCTCTGGCCCTGCGTGCCCGTGGCGTAGACGTCACCCTCACCGACCCGGATCCGGCCTCCCTGCGGTTGGCCTGCGACCTCGGTGCCGGGCGCCCCCTGGACGGGGCCGCTGAGAGCTCTCCCGCGGACATCGCGGTGATCGCCGCGCCCCCCGCCGTCATCCCGGCGGTGCTGCGCGACGCCCAGGACCGGAAGCTGGCCCAGGTGTACACCGACGCGGCCAGTGTCAAGGCGAGCGTGGTAGCGGGTGCCGAGCGGCTCGGCTGCGACATGGCGACCTTCGTGGCCGGGCACCCCATGGGTGGCCGCGAGAAGCACGGCCCGGGAGCCGCCCGCGCCGACCTGTTCCTGGGCCGCTCCTGGGCGCTGTGCCCCACCGACGAGGCCGACGCCGGTTCCGTGGCCGCGGTGACCGAACTGGCCCGCCTGTGCGGGGCCGATCCGTTGGTGCTGGAGGCGCGCGCGCACGACCGCGCGGTGGCCCTGGTCTCACACGCCCCGCACGTGGCCTCCTCCGCGGTGGCCGCCCGGCTGCTGGCCGGGGACGGGGCCGCGCTCACCCTGGCCGGTCAGGGGGTGCGCGACGTCACCCGTATCGCCGGGGGGGACCCGGCCATGTGGACGGAGATCCTCACCCACAACGCGGGGCCGGTGGCCGAGGTGCTGCGCGAGACGGCTGCCGACCTGGCGGCCACCGCCGAGGCGTTGCGCACCTGGTCCGCCCGAACCCCCGCCGATCCGCCCGGCCGGGCTCCGGCCGGGACCGAAACCCCCTCCCGGGACGGCGCCGGTGGCGGGGACGACGACGGCCTGGAGCCGGTCCGCGACCTGTTGGCCCGGGGGCGTTCCGGCCACGGCCGCATCCCCGGCAAGCACGGTGCGGTCCGCCGCCCCGTGTACACGGTGATCCCGGTCGTCATCCCGGACGAGCCCGGCGCGCTGGGCCGCCTGTTCGCCGCGGCCGCCACGGCCGGCGTCAACATCGAGGACGTGCGGATCGAGCACTCCCCGGGTCTGCCGTTGGGCGTGGCCGAGCTGTACGTGCTCCCGGAGGCCGTGGACACTCTCGCCGCGGCCCTGTCGGCCGACGGCTGGTCGGTGCACCCGGGCGCCTGAGCGCGCCCCCCGGTGCGGTGCGGCCCGTCGCGCGGACGGGCGCGCGGCGCGACGGCCCCGCGCGCGAAGGTAGGCTGAGGCGTCGGCAGTGACGGTGTCATCCGTCCGTAGTGAGGGAGTCAGCAGTAGTGAGCGCGCAGGGCAAGGGAATCGTCATCGCCATCGACGGTCCCTCCGGGTCGGGCAAGTCGAGCACGGCCAAGGGTGTCGCCAAGGCGCGGGAACTGCGCTACCTCGACACCGGGGCCATGTACCGGGCCCTCACCTGGTGGATGCTGGACAACGGTGTGGACGTCGACGACGCCGCCGCGGTGGCCGCCAACGTCGAGCGCCCCGTCATCACCATGGGCACCGACCCCTCCGCCCCCACGGTGGCGGTGGACGGCCGTGACGTGGCCGCCGAGATCCGCGGCAAGGACGTCACCACCAACGTGAGCGCCGTTTCGGCGGTGCCCGAGGCGCGCGCTCTGCTGGTTCGGACCCAGCGCGAGATCATCGAGGCCGCCCGGAACGAGTCCGCGGGTATCGTCGTGGAAGGCCGTGACATCACGACCGTGGTCGCCCCCCAGGCCCCGGTCAAGCTGTTCCTGACCGCCAGCGCCGAGGCGCGCGCCCAGCGCCGCAGCAAGGAGGTCCGGACCGGGGACATCGCCGCGACCCAGGCCGACCTGGCCCGTCGCGACATGCTGGACTCCAGCCGGTCCCACTCGCCGCTGACGCAGACCGCCGACGCCACCGAGCTCGACACCACCGGCCTGAACCTGGACGAGGTCGTCGCTCTGGTCGTCAAGCTGGCCGACGAGGCCGGGAACGGGTAGGTCCTCCGCAGGGAGGGACCGGCCACACCCACCCCTTCGGGGGAACACACGAACATCCACGGGGGTTGCCCTCCGTGGCAGGACGCGGGCGCCCTCAGCGGCGCCCGTGGTGATTCACGTGGCGATCGCGTCGAATCCTTTCGCATCCCCGCGGTACGCATCCTGGGCGCGTGGGGACCCAGAACCGGGAGTACGAGTACATGAGTGAGTTCGACGTGGTCGACACGGGCCCCGAGGGCGAGGAGGCGGCTTTGCCCGTCGTCGCCGTCGTCGGTCGCCCCAACGTCGGTAAGTCCAGTCTGGTCAACCGGATCCTCGGCCGCCGCGAGGCCGTGGTCGAGGACGTGCCGGGGGTGACCCGTGACCGGGTGGCCTACGACGCCGAGTGGCAGAACCACCGCTTCACGCTGGTGGACACCGGTGGTTGGGAGACCAGCGTCAGCGGCCTGGCCGCGATGGTCGCCCGGCAGGCCGAGTACGCCGCGCAGACCGCCGACGTCATCCTGTTCGTGGTCGACGCGACCGTCGGCATCGCCGACGCCGACGCCGCCGTCACCCGGGTGCTGCGCTCCACCAAACGGCCCGTGGTACTGGCGGCCAACAAGGTCGACGGCGAGGGCCAGGAGGCCGACGCGCTCGACCTGTGGAACCTCGGCATGGGGCAGCCCTACCCGATCAGCGCCCTGCACGGTCGCGGCACCGGCGACATGCTGGACGCCATCGTGGACTCCTTCCCCGAGACGCCCGTGGGCGACGCGGAGGAGGACGAGGAGGACGGCCCGTCCCGGATCGCCCTGCTGGGCCGTCCGAACGTGGGCAAGTCCAGCCTGCTGAACCGGCTCGCCGGTGAGGACCGGGTGGTCGTGGACTCGGTCGCGGGCACCACCCGTGACGCCGTCGACGAGCTCATCGAGCTGGGCGGCAAGACCTGGAAGTTCATCGACACCGCCGGTATCCGCCGCCGGTTCCGCGCGCTCCAGGGCGCCGACTACTACGCGACCATGCGTACCGGCACCGCCCTGGAGCGGGCCGAGGTGGCTGTGGTGCTGATGGACGTCAGCGAGCCGCTCGCCGAGCAGGACATCCGGGTCGTGGAGCAGGTCGTCGAGTCCGGCCGCGGTCTGGTCCTGGCGTTCAACAAGTGGGACATCCTCGACGACGAGCGCCGGATCTACCTGGAGAAGGAGATCGACCGCCAGCTGGGGCGGGTCTCCTGGGCGCCGCGGGTGAACATCTCCGCGGCCACCGGCCGCCACATGGAGCGGCTCGTCCCGGCGATCGAGACCAGCCTTTCCGGTTGGAACCAGCGCATCTCGACGGGGCAGCTCAACAACTGGCTCAAGGAGCTGGTGGCGGCCACCCCGCCGCCGGTGCGCGGCGGCAAGCAGCCCAAGATCCTGTTCGCGACCCAGGCCGGTGCGCGTCCGCCGCACTTCATCCTGTTCACGACCGGGTTCCTCGAGGAGAACTACCGCCGCTTCATCGAGCGGCGCCTGCGTGAGGACTTCGGTTTCGAGGGGACCCCGGTGCACATCAGCATGCGTATCCGCGAGAAGAAGAACGCGGGCGTGGGCCGCGCCTCGAAGGGCAGTGTGCGTCCGGACCGCAAGCCGCGCGGCGGCGGTGGCCGCCGGAAGTAGGCACGGGTTCCGGAACCGAAGGGGCGTCCCGGGCGGGGCGCCCCTTCGGCGTGCGCAGGGTCCGCGGGTCGCGGGGCCCCGTCAGGGGTCGGAGGGCAGGCGGTGGACGTTGCTGCCGCGGATACTCCGGCCCGAGCCGTCGCCCCTGCGGGGATGGGGCAGACTTCCCACGGCTGCGGGGGCGCGTTCGGGAACCGGGATGGCCGGTGCGCCCGGCAGCGGTTTCCCGGCACTCTCCCGCATCCGCCAGACCACCAGGACACCGACGGCTCCGGCGGCCATCACCAGCCAGGCGGGCGAGTACAGGTTGCCGGTGGACTGCACCAGCGACTCGGCGACCAGCAGCAGGACCGGTGCCGCGTTGCCGATCGCGGCGGCCGTGACGGCCTTGCGGGTGGCCCGGTGCTCGGTTCGCGGGACCCGCTGGCCCCCTGGTTGGTTGTCGCTCACGTCTCTCCCTCGGTGTTCCCACCTGGTGCACATGGACAAGGACTCCGGGTGCTGAACCCGTGGGATGCGGCCGCGGCGTCCGGCGGTAGCGTGGCCGTATGCGAAAAGTGCTGGTCAGTGCCTGCCTGATGGGGCGCAGGGTCCGTTACGACGGCCAGGCGAAACCGGTGGGGGACGACACGGTCACCCGCTGGCGGGAGGAGGGGCGCCTCGTCGTGCACTGCCCCGAGATCGCCGGCGGTCTGCCGGTGCCCCGGCCGCCTGCGGAGATCGAACCGGGCGCCGACGCCGCCGACGTGCTCGCCGGTCGGGCCCGCATCCTCACCCCCGAGGGCGCGGACGTGACCGGTCCCTTCGTGTCCGGTGCGCGTTCGGCGCTGGCCACCGCCCGCTCCCAGGGGGTGGTGATGGCGCTGCTCAAGGAGTCCAGCCCCTCCTGCGGGCTGCACGAGGTGTACGACGGGACCTTCGAGGGGCGCAAGGTGCCGGGGGAGGGTGTGACCGCGCACCTGCTCCGTGAGCACGGGGTGGCCGTGTTCAACGAGAACGAGGTCGCGCAGGCCGCGGAGCGGATGAGGGTTCTGGAAGCGGGCTGAGCCGGGCGAAGGACACGCCCCGGGACGCCGCTGCGGCGTCCCGGGCACGGTTCGGGGCGTCAGTCCCTGACGACCGCGTAGCGCAGGCAGGCGAAGGGCCCCGCGAGTTTGGCCTCCAGCGGCTTCAACCGGACCCGCCCGTCGAGCAGGGGAGCGCCGCCGCCCAGGCTGACCGGTGCGACGGAGACCGACACCTCGTCCAGCAGTCCCAGCCGGGCCAGGTTCGCGGCGATCCGTCCGCCGCCGACCACCCAGATGTCGCGGCCGTCGGCGGCCCTGACCATGTCCGCGTGCAGGTCCTGCAGTTCCTGGTCGGTGTCGGCGCTGGTGAAGCGGAGGTCGCCCGCCACCCGGGGCAGGTTCCGGTGGGTGAGCACCCACGTGGGGACCTGGTACGGCCAGGGCTTGCCGCCCTCGTGCCTGTGGATCCACTCGTAGGTGGTCGCACCCATCACGATCGCGCCCGCGCCCCTGATGAACTCCTCGGTCCTGTCGAGTGCCTCGCCGTGTCCCTCGTCCTCCGGCTCGCTCTCCACGGTGAACAGCCACTCCAGTGAGTTGTCCTGGTCGGCGATGAAGCCGTCCAGGCTGGTGGCGGTCTCGTAGACGGTCCTGCTCATGTCGTGTCTCCCCGTTCGTTCGGTGTCCGGTGCCGGTTCGGTGCCCCGTGCCGTTCCTGCAACCACTCCAGCGGGTCGCCGTGGCCCACCTCGACCCCCGCCGCGCGCAGCATGTGGCGGACGCTCTGCCTGCGGTGCGCGGAGTAGGTGAGCACGTGCGCGACCACCCCGCCGAGCAGGAAGCTCTCCGGCGGGTCGCACAGGGCGTCGATGAGCCGGTCGCCCCAGGCGTTCCGCCGCCCGATGTCGTCGACGGCGGCGATCCAGCGCGCCCCCGCCGCCTCGTGCCTGGCCCGGATCGAGGCCGGGTCGTCGGGCCCCTGCCCGGGGAAGTCCTCGCCGCCGATGGAGGCCAGCCAGACCTCCCTGGACCGCACCAGCCGGTCCAGGGCGGCCGCGATCGACCCCTCCGGGCCGTCCCAGGCCAGAACGGTCCGGCCGGGTTCCCAGACCCTCCGGTAGTCCTGCTCCGGCAGGTCCGCGGCCAGGGCGATGAGCCGGTCCGTGTCGTCGACGTCGTGGTGGGTCTGGAGCGCGGTCAGGTCCATGCCGGGTCGTCCCCTCGGGTTCTCCTCCACCCACAGGTGGATCGGCGGGTGGAAGTGGACGCCGTTGGGTGCGGGCAGCCATCTGCCGCTGCCCGACGTGGTGGCGCTGGGCGGGTGACCGAAGGCGCGCGCGAAGGCCCGCGTGAACCCCTCCACCGAGCCGTATCCGGCCGTGAACGCCGCGTCGGTGACGCTGGTGCCCTGGCCGATCTGCCAGGCCGCGCGTTCCAGCAGGACCCGGCGGCGCAGCGCCACCGGGGACTCGCCGGTGTCCCGGGCGAAGAGGCGGCTGAAGTGGAAGGGCGAGGCGTGGGCCTGCCCCGCCATCTCGCTCAGTCGGGCGTTGTCCTCGTCCAGGACCGCGTCGAGCAGTTCACGCAGGCGGTCGCGCCCGGAGGAGGGCTCGGTGGTGGAGTCGGTCATGGGACCAGTATGTTCTCGGGCCCCTCGCCGCCGCTTGACCGTTCTTGCGCAGTGTCGGCGGCCTCCTGGCCGACCCGGGCCGCCCTGAGCGCGGGCGGGACCATCGCCGGGTTCAGGGTGATGCCGACCAGGCCGATGCCCGTCATCGACAGCAGAGCGACCGCCGGGACGTGGGCGGACAGGGCGACGCCGAGGAAGGCTCCGGCGGCGGTGCCGGTGACGACGCGGGCGAGCACCATCGCCCCGTAGGAGGGGGCGAGGCCGGTCGAGGCGGTGCCCGCCAGCGTCTTCGGTCCGGCGCCGGACTGGGCCGCGATCCGCATCCCGTAGAGCAGGGAGGTCACGTACCAGGCCAGGTCCTCGGGGGCGCGGTCGGCGGTGACGGACCCGTCGAGTTGGCCGTCCCTGAGGGTCAGCCGCAGTCCGGAGAGGCGCCGTTGCAGGTCCGCCTCGACGAGCCGGGCGATGTCCGGGTTGCGGGAGGCGACCGCCGTGATGGTGTTGACGGTGAAGCAGCCTGCTCCGTGCCCGTCCGCCCGGTTGGCGGTCTCGTCCTCGGTGATCGCGGTCAGCAGCGCGCGGACGCGTTCCAGCACGGTGGCCCCCGCGGTGTCCAGGAGGGTGGCCTGGCGCGCGGTCATGGTGGTGACGTAGTACGAGAGCGCCCGTCGGAACAGGTGCTCCTTGGAGTGGAAGGTGTTGTAGAGGCTGCTCCGGGTCAGCCCGGTCGCCCGGCACAGGTCAGCGGTGGACGTCCCGTCGAAGCCCTTGCTCCGGAACTCGCCTTAGGCGGCCCGGACCACACGCTCCTCGTCGAACTGGCGCGGTCTTCCCATGGGGTGACGGTAGCAAGGTCCGTACCGATCAAGACAGAACCCTGCGTTCGGCCCGGGAGCCCCCGGAGTACACCCCGCGACCACCGCCGGGGACCGGAGCCCGGCGGTCCCCGAGGGGCCCGCGGACCGTGTGCGAAAGGCCCGCCAGATGCGATAGAGTCGTCCCCGTTGGCGGGGCCGGAGGCGGCTTCCGCTCAGCGGCCGGGACGTAGCGCAGTTTGGTAGCGCACTTGACTGGGGGTCAAGGGGTCGTGGGTTCAAATCCCGCCGTCCCGACAGAGGAATAGCAGTTCAGTGAGGGGCTCGTCGTCAGACGGGCCCTTTTCTGCGTCTGCGGTGGGGTGCGGGTGGGGTTGAACCGGGGCCGGGTGGGCCGTCAGTCCACGTCGGGCAGGATTCCGTCCGTGCTGTTGTCGCGGTTGGGACGGGACACGCTTCCCGACGCCGTCCGGCGGGTGTCGGAGGAGGCTTTCAGCCGTCCGCTCGACGTGATCGTTCTTCGCTGACCGACGTGGATATCACCGCTCATCGGGAATGAGACAGCCCTGCGGGGCAATCACCTCACTCACGTGCTGGTCTTGCTGAAGGTTATGGAGACCATGACCGTTTCGTCCCCACCGTGACCCGCGCTCAGGAGCACCCGATGGTCCTCCTGCCGGTGGGCCCGCAGCACGATCGGAACCCCGGGGGCCAACAGTGTGTCGGCCTGGAGCAGTTCGACCCGGAACGGTGGACCGGTGTTCTCGGGGGCCTCCATCAGGCGCTCGGCCAGATCGACCAGAGCCGTCAGCAGGTAGGCGAGCGGAACAGCGGGAAACCCGGCGAAATGGCCCGCGCACTGTTCGGCCCGCAGGTTCACTTCCGCCTGTGCCTGCGTTCCGGACACCGACACATCGTCCAACCGCAAAGGCGAACGGTAGGGAGAGGAGGCCGTCTGTTGGGTTGAGGGGTCGGCCAGGTGCTCGAAGGTGCGCGCGAAGCTCTTCTCATCGAGGACCACGTAGTCGCAGTGCAGATCGAACAGGGCCGTGTGGTCGGAGTCGTAGAGGAAGGCGGCGGCCGAGGCCGAGCCCGGCCGGTTGATGCCCCCCAGAGCCGTCGTGTGCAGAAGCTGCTGCGGCGCTCCCGGCGCGGGCGGGGTCAGGCGACGCAGCCTGGCCCTGCGCGCCAGGTAGTAGCGACGGCCCGGGCCAGCTGTCGTGGCGGCCGCGCACAGCCCGATGATGGGCAGATGCCGAGCCGCCTCGATGATCGAGACCGGCTCTTCGGCCGCGGAAGGGAACTCCGGGGAGAACGATGCCGTGGCGCACCCAGGCGCCGGGGAGGAGATCCCGTTCAGCGTTCGGTACGGAGGGGAGACACAGATTCGTGAGGAAATGTCCATGGTATAACCCTTTCTGTCAATGAGAAGACGACAAAACGCGATGAACGGAGTTCTCCTGCCAATTCCAGAGGGGTGGTCGGTGGGTGTGGCGCATCGGGTTGGCCGTGGCAGGTCGGTGTGGCGTCATGCCGTCGTGGCGATATCGCATTTCACAGAAGCTGCTCATGGGAATGCGAAGGATGCGGTCGCTCAGCACGAACCAGAGCGGTGGGCGGTCGGCGCTGTTCAGCAGCGTCCACCGGCCCTTGCGGAATCCGAGTGTCCGCTCGCATGGGGGCTCTCCCAGGACCGTTCCCGTTTGCAGGGAGCGGCTGCGTAGGCCTCCGCCTTGGGTGGTCCGGGTGTGACCAGGGGCCGGTGTGCTCACTGATCCCGGGCGCGGCCTGCTCGATCTCCGATGTCCGGGAGGACCGGGCGGGTATCTGATCCGGGTCCGTCAGGAGCGATCAGGGTTCGAACCGGCGGCCGTCGGATCTGCAAGCTCGGGTTGGTCGGTCAGGAGTCGCTCTCGGAGTCATCAGCGGAGCGAGCCGCCGCGTACCAGTAGGCGGCGATCGCCTCCTCCATCCTTCGTGCAGCGATCACGGCCTCGTCCACGGGCTCACCTCGCGCAAGGCCCTCCTCGGCGGCCAGCAGGGCCTGAAGTTCGAGTTCGTCGGACTGGCCTCCCCCGTAGTACCAGGCGACCTCCTCGATCACCTCCAGAGACGACTCCTCGAGCAACCGGAGCATCTCGTCGCTGTCGGGGAAGTAGTTCACCATGTCCCAGTACAGGGCCAGTGCCGTTTGCGACTGGTTTCCCAACAGTGCGGCTCTTTCCCAGAACCCCGGAACCTCGTATGCGAGGTGGTCCGGGGGCCAGTTCCGGACATCCTCCTCAGTCATTCCTGACGCTTCGATCAAGCGGCGGAGTTTGGGGCGCGCACGATTGACCAAACGCACCATGTCACAGAGGAAGGCGACGTTTTGCTCGCTGGGAAACCGGGACATCACGGTGGCGAACCCGGTGATCTCAGCGGGATGGCACTTGTGGGTGACGCCCACCAGCCTGCGGAAGTTCTCCGTGGTGGCGCGGTTCTCCCTCAGCGACTCCAGGAACCGGTTGCCCACGGGATCGCTCCTGGCAAGCTTCTGGAGTTTGGCGACCGCCTCGCCGGCGAGCGGAGTCTGTGAGAGATCAGTGAACACAGTACCTCCATGCCTCTCCTCGGGAGCTTTCTCAGGCTACTTTCGCGTACTCGGCTTATATGGCGCTGACGTCCTCCTGATGTATTCCTTGCGTCGCTGGCAGCGGGGCGCTGGTGCCTGTTGCTTTTTGGTTCGAGGGTCGAATTGCTCCGGAAAAGTTTTCCTGACCAAGGAGTGCTTCCGTGGGGATGGACAGATTCCTGGAATATCCCACTGGGACGCCGTCGTGCGCGGACTCGGAGAGGATGCGGAGAGGGCCGTCCCTCTGTCTTCCCGCGACGGGGAGCGGGACGTTCTCCCGCGTGCACTGGTGCTGGGCTTCGCCGCACTGCTCCCATGGTGCGGTGAGGCGGAGAGGACACACGCATCAGTGCTCGCGTGTATCCGTCCGTCTCCACCGGGAGGAACCGTTCTGCCGGGGGCCCGGGGTACGACCCCCGGCACGTCGCCTGGAGAACCTCGCTCCGGCACGGCTGACGGCCCTGGCATCCTCGGGTACTGGCGTGCTGGGAGAGGCGGATCCGCTCGGAGCGGAGGGGCGAGCGGCAAGTATCTCGCGTTGGAACTCCGAACTCATCTCGCGGTCTCGTGTCACCGTGGTGGAGGCGCGTAATCACCTGCGTGAAGACGGAGCCCTGTGCGGTGCGGCTCCGTCACCTCCTCCTGGACACATGGGTGTCCGTGAGGAGGCCGGTGTGCGTACATCTCTTTCCCGAGGTATCCGTCGGTGTAAAGCTCGGCGCACGTTGTTGTTCATACGTGATTACCCCGCGTTTTGCCGGGTATGGCTCATCTGCCGGTAACAGGCACCGTGAATGTCCGATTGCGCCCATGCGACCGAGCAAGGAGCTGGAGGACCAACAAGCCTCTAGCTGGGGGTCCTGCTTCGATGGAGTAATTTTGGTCACGTTTTCCGTGCTCGGTGACATGCTTATACAAGGTCCGAACCGTAGTTCCTTGCTTGCCGGTCCGCGCCAACGGAGCCTTCTCTGCGCTCTCCTCGTCAATCGAGGGCAGACGGTTCCCAGCAGTGTGCTCTTCCAGGAACTCTGGCAGGATGTGCCGCCAGCCAGCGGACCGAATGCCCTGTACGCGCAAGTGTCACGCCTCAGGAGAACCATAGAGTTGTTCTCCGCGGGCAGTACGCCATCGGTGCGCGTTAACTCGCATTATCCTGGATATCGGCTGGAAGCACCGCAGGGGGCCGTAGACACGGACCGCTTCCGCTCTTTGTGCAACCAGGCCCAACGGGCTCGGAACCGGGATCTGGACAAGGCCGCGACCTGCTATCAGGAAGCCTTGCGGTGTTGGCGGGGGCGCGCCTTGCAGGACGTTCCCCCAGGGGTGATCCGCGACGCAGAGGCCCGTCGCCTCGAGCATGAGCGAACGCTGGCGTTGACCCGTCTGGTCGAGATCGACCTCGAACGCGGTCGGTACGCGGACCTCGTCCCCCTACTGGAGCAACTCGTCGAGGAGCGCCCCTTGGACGAGCGGCTCTGTACGCAACTCATGATCGCGCTGGACCGACTGGGTAGGGCACAGGACGCCCTGGACGCCTATCAGCGGATACGGGAGCGTATGGCCGCGGAATTGGGCATGGACCCGTCTCCAGTGCTCGAACGCGAGATGCGCAGGATCCTGGAACGCACCGAGTAGAGGGCGTCCGAAGGGTCAGATCGATGTCCTTGCCGGGTAGTGCGGCAGACACGACGAGGACCGCACACGAGCGTGGTTCCTCCCTGCCCCTTCGTTGCGCGATCGTTTGTGCGGATCCGTCGCACCGGTGATCGGGCCCGCTGCGCCGAAGAGGGTGTACTCGAGTTTCCGGGGGCGGGGGCCGGTGGGTCAAGATCCGTGGATACCGCGTGGAGCCGGACGAGATCGAGGGTCTCCTCTCCCCGCACCCACAGTTCGCCGACGCCGCGGTCGACCTGGTGGGAGAGAGCCGGGCAGAGGGCCGCAGCCGGTGAGTGCGCGAAGGGCTGGTAAGCGGAACCCCTGTCGGTGATCAGCAACAGGTCTCTGGGGGGCGGCTATCCGACCGACGTGCCCTCCAGCACCGAGGCCAGGACCTCCGAACCCCTTCTTCGGTCACCTGGGGAACCGGCCCTCAGGAATTTCACCGTGATCGTTTTCCTCTGCCGAAAAGGTGGTGGAAGGCATCGGCCGGAGCACGTATCAGCCCCATATCAGCCTGGGGTGACGCCTGTGTCATGCGGTGTGTGTACCAAGGAAAGGGTGAAAAGGCGTTGTACTTCACCGGTGGCTATTCCGGTGCCTGTGGGGGAGTCGGGTGCGTGCAGGAATTCCGTTTTCCCGCTGGCCCGGAAGCCGACCGCTGCCGCGATAGGGGTGTGGGCGTCCTTCTGCGCGGTTGCGGTGCCCTGCGAGACGCCGTAGCGGATGCGTGTGGACAGAGGTGAACAGTGAGCAGAGGAAAGGAGCGGACGGGAATGGATGAGTCGAGCATGGACGCTCTCCGGCACGAGAGGGGGAGCCTGACCGGCATGGCCGCGCTGGTGGTCTCGGGCAGTCGGGGGATCGGACTGTCGGTGGCGCACGCGCTCTCTGCCCGAGGAGCCGACGTGGCCATCACCGGTAGGAACGGGGACTCTCTTCGGGAGGCGTGCGAACGGATCCGGGAGAAAACGGGCGGCAGGGTAGTGGGGCTGCAGGCCCACAGCCGCAAGGAGCAGGACCGGGAGGCGGCGGTGGAGGAGACCCTGGACCGCTTCTCCCGTCTGGACATGCTGGTCTACAACACCGGCATCAACCCGGCCGGTCATGCGCCAGCAATGGAACTGGACCCGGACGTGGTCGGCCACATGTTCGAGACCAACGTCCTCGGGGCCCTGGGCTACCTGAAGCTGGCGCGGCAGCGCTGGATGGGAGAGAACGGCGGATCCGCCGTGGTCGTCTCCAGTGTGGCGGCGTCCGGGGCAGTCCGGCTCCCCGCCTACTCCGCGACCAAGGCCGCGCTCAACCGGTTGACGGGGGACCTGGCCGAGCAGCTCGCTCCCCGGATACGCGTGAACGCGGTCGCACCGGGGTTCATCAGGACGGAGTTCGCGGACTCGATCATCCGCATCCCCGTCGAACAGGTGGGGGAGAGCTACCCCATGCGGAGAATGGGGGAGCCGCGGGACGTGGCCGAGGCGGTGGCCTTCCTCCTGTCGCCCCAGGCGTCCTGGATCACCGGGGTCACGCTGCCGGTGGACGGAGGGATGTCCGTGCGTCCGATCCAGCACAACGTCGCCCACCCCGGCCTGGGGGAGCACATCCACTGACGCGCGGTGTCCAAGGAAGGCCGCAGACAGGCCAGGTTGCACCCCTTCCCTCCCGTGCCCGCCGCCTCATGCGTACCGCGGCCGGTCTGGCCCCGTCTGAACCGGCGGGACCGGGGCCGTCCTTTCGGCAGCGCTCGGCTCCCCGGCAGGGAAACAGCGGGCCGGTGCGGTCGGTCCCCTTCCGAGTCCTCGCCGACCGGTAGCTACCGGTCGGCCCGTTTCCGGTCCGGTCCCCCGCGCACGACGCGGGAGGCCACGAACGGGAAGAGCAGGACCGTGAGGGCGCCGGCGGTGACCATGACGGAGGCGATCGTGTCCTCGATGACCCCCGAGGACACCGCGACCTGGGTCACGGCCACGATGATGGGCAGACCCGTCGCGGCGTACAGGCCGAGTGCCACCTGGTCGCCCGTCCTCGTCAGCCCGGAATGCGTTGTGGTCCAGTGTTCACGGACGAACACCGGCAGTCCGCGCACCAGCAGGATCACGGCCACGAAACCGAACAGCAGGGGCCACCGGGCGGCGACGGCGGAAAGGTCGATGCCCATACCGCTGGTCACGAAGAACACCGGGATCAGCAGGCTGAATCCGACGATCTCGACCTTGTGCATGACCTCGGCCGCGTGCTCGGGCGCCGTGGCGCCGAGGGCGGCGTTCAGCAACAGGCCCGCCGCGAAAGCGCCCAGGGCGACGTCGAGTTCGAGCACGGCGGTCAGCAGCATCAGCGTGACCAGGACCAGCACGGTGACCCGCAGGGTGGTCTGCATGGTCGTGTTGGACGCGTCCGCGAAGGCCCGCCTCAGCAGGGGGAGACGGCTGAAGAAGCGTCCCGGGACCGCGACGACGGCCACCGCGGCCGCGGAGAACAGGAGCAGGATCGCCGCGGACTGCCAGGTGCCCCGGGTGGACAGCAGCAGCGACATCGCCACGATCGGCAGGAGTTCGCCGTAGGCGCCGTGGACCATGGCGGCCCGCCCCAGCGGCGTTCCCGTCGCACCGGAGTCCTTGAGGATGGGCAACAGGGTGCCCAGAGCCGTCGACGTCGAGGCGATCGCCAGTACGACCGCCACGTGCGTGTCCCCCCGCACCAGGAGCATCCCCGCCCCGAAGCCGAGCAGGGCGCACAACCCCCAGGTCAGGGCGGCGTTCCTGCCCTGCCTGCCGCGCATGTCGGTGGTGTCGACCTCGAAGCCGGCCAACAGGAACAGGAACCCCAGACCGAGTTCACGCAGGAACTGGACCGATTCGGTCTCCTCGGCCAGGCCCAGGGCGTGCGGGCCGATGATCGTGCCGAACACCAGCAGCCAGACCACGTCCGGTACCTTGCGGCGCGTGCCCAGCGCCAGTACCGGAGCGAGAACCGCGGCCAGGGCGATCCACCACATCGAGAGCAGGTTGTCCACGAGCATGTGTCCCTCGGCCATGCGGGAATGTTAACGAAGGCGGCGGTGACCTGCGCGTTGGCAGATCCGTCCTTGACCGAATACCTGCCTTGCCGGATCGGGTGCGGCCGTGGGGAAGACGTCCGTCCTGCGACGGTGTTCCGACCAGGGGAAGGCGACGGCGGGAGAGGCGATGTCGGACACCGTGGAGTTCGTCGAAGAGACCGGCGTGGTCGTCGTCGGCGCGGGGCAGGCCGGGCTCTCGGTCGCCTGGCACCTGCGGCGGCTGGGGCTTGGGCCCGGTACCGGTTTCCTCGTCCTGGACCGGGGACCCGACACCGGTGGGGCCTGGCAGTTCCGCTGGGAGTCGCTGCGCCTGGACGACGCGCACCGGGTCCACGACCTGCCCGGGATGCGGGAGCTGGGGTTGAGCTTCGCCACCGCCGACCCGGAGCGGGCCGCCCGGGACGTGGTGCGTGACTACTACGAACGCTACGAGCGGTGGTTCGGGCTGAACGTGGTACGGCCGGTCGAGGTCACCGCCGTACGCCGGGAGCGCGACGGTTTCCTCGTCACCACCGACAGGGGGGACGTCGCGGCGCGGGTCGTGGTCAACGCCAGCGGCACCTGGGCGCGGCCCTTCCGCCCCTACTTCGCCGGGGCCGCGGACTTCCGCGGTGTGCAGATCTCCACCCCGGAGTACCGTTCGGCCCGGGACTTCGCCGGAAAGCGGGTGCTGGTGGTGGGCGGAGGGACCTCCGGGGTCGGGTTCCTGCGCGAACTGGAGGGTGTGGCCGCGGGCACGGTCTGGGTCACCCGCCGACCGGTCGAGTTCGTCGACGACCCCCGGGGCGGAGTCAGAGCGGTACGCGCGGCGGACGAGGCGGCCAGGGCGGGACGGCCCCTGCCCAGCATCATCAGCGGCACCGGGCTGCCCGCCACGCCGGAGAACCTCGCGGCGCGGGACCGGGGGCTCCTGGTGGCCCGACCCGTGTTCAGCGCGATCGAACCCGACGGCGTCCGCTGGGCCGACGGTTCCTTCGAGCCGGTCGACGCCATCATCTGGGCCACCGGGTTCCGTGCCGAACTCACCCACCTGGCGCCGCTGCGGCTGCGCGAACCGGGCGGCGGCGTCCGCGTCGAGGACGGACGCTCGGCCCGCGAGCCGCGCCTGTTCCTCGCCGGGTTCGGTCCGCAGGCCAGCACCATCGGCGCCAACCGGGCAGGCCGGACCGTGGCCCGCCAGGTCGTCGCCGAACTGCGTTCCGCTCCGCCGGCCGGGGCCGGCTGACCCTTGGGGCCCCAGAGGGTCCAGGAGTAGAATGTCCGCTCAGTCACGTTGGCCGGAAACGGTCCCGAAAACATCGGGGCCCGGACACGGACCCCCCCTGAACCCCCGGTGCCACGGCCGGTCCGACGGCCCGCCGTCGTGCGGGAGAAGCACCTTTCGGGGAAGGAGCCCGTGATGAGTACCCAGACCACCACACAGGATCTGGACCGGGGCAGGGTGGAGGAGTTCGCCGGCCGGATGGTCGGTGTCCTGGAATCCGGCAGCACCGCCCTCATCTGCAGCCTGGGCCACCGGCTGGGCCTGTTCGACACGATGGCCGACCGCGGCGCGATGACCAGCCGGGAGATCAGCGACGCCGCCCACCTGAACGAGCGCTACGTGCGCGAGTGGCTGGGCGGGGCGACGACCTCCCGACTGGTCGAGTACGACCAGCACGCCGACACCTACTCCCTGCCCGCGGAGCACGCGGCCTGCCTGACCCGCGCGGCCGGGCCCGACAACATGGCCCGCCTGACGGCGATGCTGCCCATGCTGGCCCAGGTCGACGAGCGGGTGGAGGACGCCTTCCGCCACGGCGGCGGGGTGCCCTACAGCGCCTACGAGCGGTTCCACCAGGTCATGGCCGAGGAGAGCGGCGAGGTGGTGGACGCCTCCCTCATCGACACGACCCTGCCCCTGGTGGAGGGCATGCCCGAACGGCTCGCCCTGGGCATCGACGTGGCGGACGTCGGCTGCGGGCGCGGCCACGCCGTCAACGTGATGGGGCGCACCTACCCGCGGAGCCGGTTCGTCGGTTACGACTTCTCCGAGGAGGCCCTCGCGTTCGCTCGGGGAGAGGCCGACGCCATGGGGCTCTCCAACGTCCGGTTCGAGCTGCGCGACGTCGCCGAGATGGCCGCCGAGGGGGAGTTCGACCTGATGACGGCCTTCGACGCCATCCACGACCAGGCCCACCCCGCCCGGGTGCTCGCCGGGATCCACCGGGCCCTGCGGCCCGGCGGGAAGTTCCTGATGGTGGACATCAAGGCCTCCAGCCGTCTGCGGGAGAACCTGGACCTCCCCTGGGCGACCTTCGTCTACACGGTCTCCCTGATGCACTGCATGACGGTCTCCCTGGCCCTGGACGGCGACGGTCTGGGAACGGCGTGGGGTGAGCAGAAGGCCCGAGCCATGCTGGCCGAGGCCGGTTTCGGCGAGGTGGAGGTCAAGGAGATCGACACCGATCCGTTCAACAGCTACTACGTCTGTACCAGGACCTGACCCGGCCGGGCGCGGGTACGGTCCCCGCGCCGGGCCGGGCGGCGGACGACCCCGCGCGCGGGCGGGACAGGCCTGTGGACAACCGGCTGCGCTGCTCTTCCGGGACCTAGGATCGGGGGCGGAACCAGTTCCCAGAGCGTCGGAGGTAGCCGGTATGCGGGCCAACAAGCTTCCCACCGAGGAGATCAGGCGGGAGCCGGCGGCCTTCGCCGACCGGATCACCGCGGACGGCCGGTTCGGGCGCACCGCTGAACCGGGCCGCTACCGACTGGTCATCAGCCGGGCCTGTCCCTGGGCGCACCGGGTGGTGATGACCCGGCGGCTCATGGGCCTGGAGGGGGCCGTCTCGCTGGCGGTCACCGACCCGGTCCAGGAGATCATCGAGGATGACCCGCACTGGGTGTTCACAGAACGGACCGGCAGCCCGGACGGCAGGGACCCGGTACTGGGCATCCACGCCCTGCGCGAGGCCTACCTGGCCCGAGACCCCGGGTACGACGGCGGCGTGAGCGTACCCGGAATGGTCGACGTCCCCAGCGGACACCTGGTGTCCAACGACTACGACCAGCTCAGCGTGGACATGGCCACCGAGTGGGGGCCGCTGGCCCGGGAGGGCGCCCCGGACCTGTATCCGGTGGCTCTGCGCGAGGAGATCGACACCGTGAGCGCGCGGGTGTACCAGGACCTCAACAACGGCGTCTACCGTTCCGGTTTCGCCCCCGACCAGGACCGCTACGACAGGGCGGTCGCCGCCGTCTTCGCCCGGCTGGACGCCCTGGAGGAACGCCTCACCGACCGCCGCTACCTGGTGGGGGAGCACATCACCCTGGCCGACCTGCGGCTCTGGGCCACCCTGGTCCGGTTCGACGCGGTCTACCACGGTCACTTCAAGTGCAACCGCCGCAAGCTCGTCGAGTACCCGGCGCTGTGGGCCTACGCGAGAGACCTCTTCCAGACACCCGGTTTCGGCGACACCACCGAGTTCGAGCACATCAGAGTGCACTACTACCGGGTGCACACGGCGATCAACCCGACCGGGGTGGTCGCGGTCGGCCCCGACCCCCGCGGCTGGCTCACCGAGCACGGCCGGGAGTCGCTCGGCGGCAGCCCCTTCGGGGAGGGCAGCCCGCCCGGACCCGCCCCGGAGGACGAGCGCGTCCCGCCCCTGGCGGAGCAGGGCTGACCGTCGGAACGGGTGGTGGTTCACCGGTGACCGGGCAGGCCCGGCACACGTTCTGGAGGGCAGAGGCGGGCGGCGTGCTCGCGTAGCAGACGCACCGCCTCGGTGACGGCGGGGCGGCGGGAGGTCCCCTCGCGCCAGAGCGCGGAGACACCGCGTACCGGGGTGGGGTCCAGGGGCTTGACCACCACCGAGTCGGGGACGCTCCCCCGGCCCAGGCGGGGGACCAGGGCGATGCCCAGACCGACCTCGACCATGGCGATCTGGGTCTGGTACTCGGCCACGAAGTGGGCGATGTCCGGTTCGGGCAGGACCGGGCGCAGAGTCCGCATCAGCCAGTCGTGGCAGACCGTGCCGGGCGGTTGGCAGATCCAGCGGGCTGCGGCCACGTCCCGGCGGCTGAGCACCGCGAGCCCGGAGAGGGGGTGCGCGCGGGGGAGGAGGACGTCGCAGCGGTCCTCGCCGAGCACGGTGCGAACCACCCCGTCGGGGACGGTCATCGGTGCGATGTCCCAGTCGTGGACGACGGCGAGGTCCACCGTCCCCTGGGCGACCATGTGCGGGGTGGCGTGTGGGTCCTCCTCGACCACCCGCAGGTCCAGGTCGGGGTGCTCCCGGGTGAGTTCGGCGAGGGGGAGGGGGAGCAGGCCGCGGGCCGCGGTGGAGAAGGCGGCCACGGTCAGGCGCCCCGAGGGTCTGCCGCGCCGCTCCTCCAGAGCCACCTCGGCCGTCTCCATGATGGTGAGCATCCGGGCCGCTGTGCCCACGAGCATCTCGGCGGCGTCGGTGAGTACGACCCCGCGTCCCTGGCGCTCCAGGAGGGTGGTCCCGGTCTCGCGTTCGAGTTTGGTGACCTGCTGGGAGACGGCCGAGGGGGTGTAGCCGAGCGCCTTGGCCGCGGAACTGACCGAACCGTGGACGTGTACCGCGTGCAGGGCCCGCAGCCGGGAGAGGTCGAGCACGGGGGCTCCTTCCGAGGAGGCCCGCCCATCTTTAAGCAGGTCTGAAACCAACCTAGTAGAAGGTTTCGCTGGTGCTAAAGCCGGGGTGGAGCCATGATCGGTTCCATGCGTCCCTCCCATTCCCTTCTCGCCGTGTTGGTCGCGGCCGTGTGGGGGGTCAACTTCGTCGTCATCGAGGTCGGCCTCGACCACTTCCCACCGCTGCTGTTCTCCGCTCTGCGGTTCCTGGTGGCCGCCCTGCCCGCGGTCTTCCTCGTGCGCCGCCCCGGCGTCGCGTTCGGTTGGATCCTCCTGGTGGGGCTGGTGCTGGGCGTGGCCAAGTTCGGCCTGGTCTTCACCGGCATGCACCTGGGCATGCCTGCCGGGCTGACCTCGCTGGTCCTGCAGGTGCAGGCGGTGTTCACCGCCTTCTTCGCGGTGCTCTTCCTGCGGGAGAGGCTGCGTCCGGTCCGCTACCTGGGGATGGCCGTCGCCCTGTGCGGGATCGCGGTCGCCGCCCACGACCACGGCGGATCGGGGCCGTTGACCGCGTTCATACTGGTCGTGGCGGCCGCCGCGTTCTGGGGGCTGTCCAACGTGTTCACCCGCAGAGCCGCCCCGCCGGACGCCCTGAGCTGGATGGTCTGGGTCAGTGTGGTGCCGCCGCTGCCGCTGTTCGCCCTGTCCCTGCTGGTCGAGGGCCCCGAGGCGGGACTGGCCGCGATACGGGGGCTGGACCTGGCCGGGGCGGGTGCGATCGCCTTCGTCGCCTGGGCCGCCACGGTGTTCGGCTTCGGGGCCTGGGGCCACCTGCTCCGCCGGTACGAGGCCTCCGCCGTGGCGCCCTACTCGCTGCTGGTACCGGTCTTCGGCATGGCCTCGGCGTTCCTGTTCCTCGGTGAGCGGATCAGTGTGCTGAGCCTGGCGGCGGCGGTGCTCCTCGTGGGCGGTGTGGCACTGACCGCCCTGGGCGGTCGGGCCGGGAAGCCGGCGGAGGAGGGCACCGCCGCCGGGGGCGGGGCGGTCCCGGCCGGCGGACACTCCTCCCGGTAGTCCTGCGGGCGTCCCGGGGAGCGGGTGCGTCCCCGGGAGACCCGCCGAGGCCGCTCCCGACCTCCCGTCCGCGCCTACCGCGCCGGGTGCCGCGCGGCGACGAGGAGTTCCACGTTGCGGTCCTCCGGCTGACCGTAGTTGGCGGGGTCGGCGTACAGGTCGTTGACGGACAGCTCCCGGTAGAGCGAGGCCAGGCCGTCGGCGGAGTAGTCGCCGTGGTCGACCTGGTAGGGGCTGTCGGCCTCCAACAGGGTGGTGAACAGCGACACGGTGCCGTCCGCGTTGTCCACGATCTCGATGCTGCGGGCCATCTGCGGGTGGTCGATGTGCGAGGCGGTGTTGATCTCCCAGAAACCCCGCTCCGGGGCGCTGGAGGTGTGCGCCCGCACCTTGTTGTGGTGGGTGTGGCCGTTCACCCAGGCCAGCACGTTGGGATAGCGCTTGAGCATGGCCACCAGGATCTCGCCGACGTAGCGGATCTCCGTCGGGCGGCGCCGGTCCGGCAGCGGATTGTTCATGGTGTCGCTGGTGTGGTGGCTGAACAGCACGAACAGCTCGTCGGTCACCCGCTGGGTGCGCCGCCGCCCGAACAGGTCGTAGTAGACCGAGCTCGACGCGCGCAGGGTGCGCTCCAGCCACCGGTACTGGGTCCTGCCGATGGAACCGTTGGCCAGCCCAGCCAGGGTGGTCGTGTCCATGCTGACCCCCGTGACGCCCTCGGCGACCGGGAAGGTGTAGAAGCAGTCCACCCCGTCCGCGTTCTCCTCGGTGAAGCCGTGGCCGACCGGACCGGGGCCGGTGTTGGCCTCCGCGAGGTGAGCGCCGACGAAGCCGGCGGTGTCGAAGGGGGCGCGCCGCTCGTCGGGGGTGACGGTGGAGGTCAGTGCGGCGGTCGACACGGTGCCGGGCGCGGCGGGGCTCTCGACCTCGTCGGGTACCTCGCCGAGCCGGTCCTCCTCGGTCATGGCCTCGGCCGTCCGCTCGGTGACGTCGTCGTCGGCGAACATGAGCTTGCGGTCGCCGACGTAGAGCTCGTCCATGGTGCCCGCGGGCAGCGTGCCCGCCGGTGTGTTGTCGTGGTTGCCCACGGTGCAGTACCAGGGGACGTCCAGGCCGGGGCTGTGGAACTCGGCCCTGGCGGCGTCCAGGAACCCGGGCAGGTGGGGGAACCCGCCCTGGGCCTTGTACCGGTCCCGCAGTTCGCTCTCGGGCTGCCAGTACAGTTCCGACCCGCAGTTCTGCACCCCCTCGAACCGGGAGGGGTCGCCGGTGTCGGGGGTGAGGGGGCCGCCGTTGAGGACCGCCATGAGCCAGTCGAGTTCGATCCGCTCGTGGTTGTCGGTGTTGTCGCCTGTGGTCATCATGAAGTCGAAGGGTCGCCCGGTGACCGGCCCCGCACGGAGCGAGTTGACCCTGCGGACCAGCGCGGACGCGCCGATCGCGGCGAGTGGTTCCTGGGGCCGGTGGGCGCTGGAGCCGAGGATCGGGTGGGTGTACTCGAAGCGCACCGGGCTCTGCACGTCCAGGATGTGCAGGTCGGTGAACTGGACGAACGCCGCAAGCGGGGTGCGCCGCTCGTCGCGGCCCGACTGCGCGGCCACCAGGTCCTCGCGTACCTTCAGCGGCCAGCCCGGCCCGGCGGTGAGGAGTCGGTAGCCGTCGCCGACGGGGGAGGCGACCTCGGCGAAGGTGGTGCCCTCGGGGTTGGCGACCCGGTCCAGGGTCTGCCGGATGAGTCTGTCGTGGGTCGCGGCGGAGACGGGGAGGGCGGGGAGGCCGAGGGCGAAGCCCAGGCCTGCGCTGGCGGTGATGAATCCGCGCCGGTTGAGGGGTGGCATGGGGGGAGTCCTTTCGGCCCGGCCGGGGGCGGCCTGCGGGGGTGGGGCGCCGTCATTAAAGGCCGGGAGGAGGGCGCGGGGCAACGGGGGTTCGCCGCCCGGGGCGGACCCGGATCGGGCGGGCCCGGACACGGGGTGGGTACGATCACCGGTTCGCCTGTTTCCGGGATCGCGGGCCCGTGGTTCGGACGTTCCGCGGCGCTGTCCCGGCGTCCACCTGCGGGTCGGCTCCGGGCCCCGGGGAGTTCGCCGCGGCCCCGATGAACCGTCATAAAGGTGAGGGGTTCTCATGTTTGGCCGGATGCGGCCAATGAGCGGCCCTCGCCCTCCCGACAGTCGGTCCGGGACGCCCTGCTAGGTTCTCCGGCGGCAGGTCGGACATCGCACGGTGGGGAGCGGTCCCGTGACGGACGAGAAGAAGCCCGGACGGATGGGGGACGCCCTGGCCTGGACCGGTGCGGGACTGCTGGTCGGCGCCCTGCTGTGGATCGGCGCCGTCGCCGTGGCGGACGACGGCGGCCTGCCAGGGAGGGACGGGTGGTGGATCGTCTCCGCCCTGGCCGCGCTCCTCGCCCTCACACTCGTGCTGGGCCGGCGGAGCGGCGGTGCGGAGCGGTACCTGTTCTGGCTGTGGCCGGCGGCCGGGCTCGGGCTGTTGGCGGCCTGGCTCGCCTTCCCGGGGGACGCCTTCGAGGCCACCGCCCGCGACCCCCGGGCCTTCGAGCCCGCACCGGTCGCCGTGCACCTGTGGCTGGCGGCCTGTGCCGTCGCGCTGGGCTGCGGGCTCATGCTCATGGCCCGGCGAAGGCCCGGACCGGGACCGCTCCGCCGGGCCGTTCCCCTTGTCTGCGCGGGGGCGCTGGTCGTGGCCCTGGTCGCGGTTCTGACCGCCCGGTTCCTCGTTCCCCGGGTGCCGCACCACGTCGCCGACGGACTCGCCGAGCCCGCCCCGGTCCCGGCCGAGGTCTCGGAGGCGGGCTGGGAGTGGCGGCCGCCGGTGGGCACCGGGATCGAGGAGGTACACGCGGGGAGCCACGGGCCGCTGGTCCTCCTCGGGGACGGTGCCGTGGCCCTGGACGGTACGACCGGAGCCGAGCTCTGGTCCTACCGGCGCCCCCACGACCAGGTTCGGGACGTGTGGGCGCAGGACGGGCGCGTACACGTGCGACACCGGGTCGGTGAGGACACCGGGGGCGGCGAGGACCGGTTCGAGACGGTGGTGCTGGACGCCGGGACGGGCGGGATCGTCGAGGAGGGGGCGGACACCGAGGTGCCCTCGACCGGCTGGATGAACGAGCACGGCCGCGAACTGGTGGCTGACGCGTTGGACCTGCCCGAGGACTGCGTGGTCTCGCACACCGGGAACTACGGCCACCGTCTGGTGGGTGTGTTCGGCTGTCTGGAGGACGCGGACGCCGAGACGGTCCGGCGGTCCGTCGAGACCGGCAACCCCTTCCGCTGGGAGGGCGTTCGGACGCGGGCCGTCGTCGTGGCCGTCGACCCGCTGACGGAGGCCGAACTGTGGCGCACGGAGCTGTGGGAAGCGCCGCCCCCGGTCCCGGAGCCCCGGCTGGAGGAGGCCCCGACGGGAGCGGCCGGAACGCCGGTGGTCGTGCGGAACGGGCCCGAGGCGCGGACCGTGGTCCTGGACCCGGGCACCGGTGAGGAGCTCGCCGCGCTCCCCGGGGACCTTGCCGCCAGCGACGACCTCATCGGGGTGGCGCACGCCGACGCGGACGGAACGGTCCTCGCCGTGGACAGCGGCGACCTGGAGACGATGTTCCACCGGGTGGACGCCTCCGGGCGGATCATCGGGACGGCCGTGGTCGAGGAGGCCTTCCTCGTCCACACCGTCGGCTCCTCCCGGATCGCGGTGCTCGACGATGCCCTGGTGATCGTGCGGAAGACGGACGCGGAAGGCGTGGCCACGGCGGTGGTGGTCCGCCCCCTTCGGGGAGACCACCCGGTGGGAGGACGGGATCGTGCTCCGGGCCGAGTACCCGGGCGCCGCCGATGTGGTGGCGGTTCCGGGGGCGGTCGTCCTCGTCACGGAGGACGAGCGGTCCCCGCTGCTGCGCGGCCTGTACCCCTGACCTCACGTGGTGAGGGGCCAGCCCGGGCCCGGCACCGGGATGCCGCGACCCGGCGGAGCACTGTGGGAGGCGGTCGTGCGGGGCCGGCCGGTGAGAGCTGGCCTGGTTCGAGCGCCCCCGCGAATACGGTAGGGTTTCACCTGTTGGCGGGGCCGGAGACGGCTTCCGCTCAGCGGCCGGGACGTAGCGCAGTTTGGTAGCGCACTTGACTGGGGGTCAAGGGGTCGTGGGTTCAAATCCCGCCGTCCCGACAGAGGAAAAGCAGGTTATGGAGAGGTCCACCGTCCGGTGGGCCTCTTTCTGTTTGCGCCGTGTCCGCCGGGGTGATCACCGCGGTCGTCGCGGGCTCCGGGATCCTCGCCCTGTCGGTCGTGGTACCGCCCATCTCCAGCACCACCGCGCGCCGTGCACGCAGGTCGATTCCCCGTCTGGCGGCGGGCGCCGCCAACGCGGTCCGGTCGTTGCGCGCTCCGATCACTCAAGGTCGGCCAGGGCGTTGCCGACCTTGTGCCCGGAGCCCGATCTCCGGTGGGCCGCCACCGCCTCCGTCAGGCGATCGGCTCCTGCCAGCGGCCCGGATTCCTAGTCGGTGGAGAGCGCGGCCCGGTAGTACTCGACGAGTTCCTCGTCGGGGAGCGGGCCGGACTCGGGCGCGCGCCCGTCCAGTACCGCGGCGAGGTCGGTCAGACAGGTGTCCCAGCCGGCGGCCGTGTTCGCGGTCCACTCGGGGTCGTCGATGGTGTTGGAGAGCCGGAGCACACAGCCCCGGCCGTCCTCCTCCAGGGTCCAGCGCAGGTCCTCGCCCGACCAGTGGAAGGCCAGCAGCCGCGGCGGGTCGAACCCGGTGATGGGTACGACCTCCGGTTCCCCGCCGGGGAACGCCAGGGTGAGCGTGCCGCCCTCGCGGGCGTCGACCCGCGCGTCGGCCGGAAACCACCGGGAGAGCATGTCGTCTTCGGTCAGGGCGTTCCAGACCGCGGAGCGCGGGTGCGGGTAGCGGCGGGTGAAGAGCAGGGCGGGCGCCCCCTGCGGGTCGGTGCCGAGGCGGACTTCGGTGCTCATGGTCGCGGCCCTCCGGTGCGCGGATGGAGTCGGGGCGACTGCCCAGGTCACCCCCGGTCGCCCAGGTGTCCAGCATGCGGTCTCGGGCCGGTCCCGGTCCAGCATCCAGGCGGTGAACGGGCCGAGTGGCGGACCGTCCGGGCCGCGGTTCGGACCGAGTGCCGGAACCGGGGCCCGGGGCTGCTCCCCGCACGGCCGCTCAGTACCTCGCGACGCGCGGTTTCCACAGGGTGGCCCGTTCGACCACGTACACCTCCAGGTTGGCGACGCTCGCACCGCAGGCACCCTTGCGTTCCGTGGCGACCAGGGCGGAGGCGATCAGTTCGGCCCGGTGCCTGGCCTCGGCCTCGGTGTCGCCCACCGGGATCACCTGCCGCACGTGGTGGCACCGGGCCCGGCCCTCGGTGTGGACCAGGCCGACCACGTACGTGCGCCGCCAGCGCCGCAGGGCGGCCTGGCGCGGAATCATGTAGCGGTAACGGCAGCGCATCCGGCTGCCGTCGGCCAGCACGGCCTCGGCCTGGTAGGTGATCGACCACCAGTTCTCGGCCACCGGAACGATCGTCGCGCGCATGGCCCGTGCCCAGGCCTCCAGCGCCGACCGGTTCTGCGCCTCGATGGTGGCGGCGTCGCCCACGGCGCCCCCCGAACTGTTGAACGGGTCCCGGGCTCCCCCTGAAGCACCCGGGACTCTGACGGTTGGTAACTCTAGGTGTCGACGATGATTCGAGGGGTACGGAATGTGTCCCCGGAGGGATTCCCGGCCAGCTCAGGACAGTAAACCGATCCGTTCGGCCAGTGAGCCCGCCCGGTCCCGGTGGTGCCCCCCGCGTGACTCCAGTTCCTCCAGCACCATCCGGCGGGCGAAACCGTTGTACCGGACCGTCTCCGGTGCCGCCTCGTGTGCGGCCTCCAGTACACGCAGCGCCTCGTCCCGCTGGCCCGCCAGACGGTGGGCACGGGCCTGTTCGATCCGGTGCCGGGCCCGGCGCGGCCGTGAGGGGATCGTCTCCGCCGGGGCCCGCCCGGACTGGCGCACCGCCTCGTGGCCGCTGCGCAGCTCCACCGCCACGGTCACCGCGTGCGCGCCCATCACCGGGCGGGAGAAGGAGGTCATCGGGTGGTAGTAGGAGGCGGGCAGTCGTTCGGCCGCCCGGCGTGCGGTGTCCCAGTGCCGCCACGCCGAACCGGCCTCCCCGCGCCGTGCCGCCGTGTACCCCGCCTCGAACCGCAGGGCGCCCCAGACCGCGAGCACGTCCCTGCCGCCGTCCGGCAGGTGCCGGGCGAGATGGCGGCTGGCGTCCTCGGTGACCGCGTCCGCGGCCTCCCAGTCACCCGCGTCCCGGTGCGCCTGGGCCAGCAGCCAGGCGGCCACCCCCAGGGCGTGCGGGTCGTCCGACTCCTGGGCCGCGGCCATACCGCGTTCGGCCACCCGCCACAGCAGGCCCTGCGCGGGTTGGTAGGCGATGAAGAACTGCGCCAGCGAACACACCTGCGACAGCACCGACCGTGCGCGGGCCCGTGCCGACGCCCCCTCGGCCTGGTGCACCGCCCGCTGTGCGTCCTCCAACAATCCGGGAAGCAGTCGGCCGACCACCTCGCGGTGGTTGGGCGCCGAGTGCCTGGCCCGCCAGGCCCCGGCCAGTCGGGCGCGCAGGTGCTCCGGCGGGGG
Organism: Nocardiopsis terrae; assembly: GCF_014651695.1. GTDB lineage: Bacteria > Actinomycetota > Actinomycetes > Streptosporangiales > Streptosporangiaceae > Nocardiopsis > Nocardiopsis terrae. The sequence continues at coordinate 311,017 of NZ_BMXJ01000005.1, read as the reverse complement.
AGCGGGCCGGGGGTCGCCGACCGGAAGGGCGTTGACCGCCTCGCGCACCCTCGGCAGCAGGGCGTGCCCCGGGCCGGTGAACAGCTCCACCGGAACGGACTGCTCGCCGGTGAGCTCGGCGAGGTCGCGGATGCGCAGCGCCTCCACCAGGCGGAGCAGGATCGAGAGTTTGGGGGTGCCCAGACGCCCGGTCTCCACGGCCTTGACCCATGAGGCGGAGCGCCCCACCAGGCCGCCCAGCACCTCCCGGGTCATACCGCGTCTGGTGCGGTTCAGCTTGAGGCGTGTGCCGAACGGGATCTCGACCTCGTGCGGGTCCGGGGTGCCGTCCACGGGCATCGCATCGTCCTTCCCTGGGGTGCCGCGGAGTCCAGGCTACGAGGGCCCCTCCGGCCCCGTGGCGGAAACGGCCCGACCTCCTCCGACCGGGCCCCTTCCGTCCCGGCCCGGCTCCTTCGGACCCCCTGCGCGCCCCGGGGCGGGTCCGTCCGAGAGGTCACTCGGGTCCGCCGGGGAAGGCCGCTCGGCTTCGCTCGGGAGATCGCTCAGGACCCTGCGGGGGAGGAGGAACGCCGAAGCGAGTCCCCGGCACGGCCAGACCCGCCTGTGCGCGGATCGCCATCGCGCTGACGTGGTGGGCGACGATCTCGCGACCGGAACCCCAACGCAGCAGGGAGTACGGCAGGAGCAGGAAGGCCACCGCGGTGTAGAGCTCCGCTGCCTGTCCGCCCGTCAGCAGCCGCAGCACCGCCGAGACGCCGAAGACGAGCAGGAGCACCGGCAAGCGGGTGCGTGCGACGCCACTGCAGGGCGGGTGCCAGCGCGACGACGGCCGCCACCCCCGCGGGGGCGGCGGCCGTCCGGTGTCAGGCGCGGTACTCGGATGCTCGGTCCTCGGCCATCGCCACCATCTGTTCCTGGCGGGCGCGGACGGCGGGCCGCTCCGGGCGCGCCACCCGGCCCAGCTCCGCGCGGCGCCCGTGCCGGGTGGCCAGGGCCACCGCCGAGGAGCGGCGGACGCCCAGTTCCTCACCCTCCTCGGCCAGGGCCCGGCGGACCCTGCCGCGGTAGGCGTGCCGCGCCGCGAAGTAGACGGCCATCGCGATGACGAACACCGTCAGGGTCTTGATCAGGACTCCGGCCAGGTTCTCCAGCAGCGGCGAGTCGAAGAACCAGTGCACCCCCATCGCCAACAGCAGCAGCAACGCGGCCCCGGCGGCCCGGCGCGCGTCGGGCCGCCAGGCCACGGCGGCCAGCACACCGACCGCGGTGCCCGCCACCGCCGACATCGCCCAGTGCGACCCCAGCCCGGTGAGGCCGATCCGCAGGAAGAAGGTCTGGAGGACGGAGAGCATGCCGTCGGTGGCGCCCTGCATCGAGATCGCGTTCAACGCGTAGGTGAAGTTCTCCACCAGCTGGAAGCCCAGCCCCACCAGTGCACCGATCACGAAGCCGTCGATCGGGCCGCGGACCGCGCGCGGGGCCATGACCGCGATCAGGACGACCCCGGTCACCTTGAGCAGCTCCTCGTTGACGGGTGCGGTCAGCGCGGCGCCCCAGGTGGTCCCGAACTCCAGTCCGCCCGCCCTGGACCAGGCCGACATCAGGTTGGAGTTGGTGAAGAGCGCGAGGCCGATCGCCCCGGTCGCCCCCCAGAGCAGGGCCGCGAGCGAGGACGCCAGGCCCGGGGCCCGGACCGGCCGGATACGGCGAAGCACCCAGAACCCGAGCACGCCCACCGCCGTGAGCAGGAGCGCCGATACCACCGCCTCGACGGTGAAGACCCGGATCGCCCCGGCGAAGTTCAACAGGGTGAAACCGAAGCCGACCAGGCAGAGGACAGCGAGGATCACCGCCGCGGTCAGCCCGGGCAGGCGCTGGGCGCGGGGCCGGTCCTGCCGGGGGTCGGGGAGGCGCTCGCCCCCCTCCTGGCCCTGTCCGGAGTCGCGGGGGAAGGGCACCCGGCCGCTGTGGGTGGACGGAACGTCTGGTTCGGGGCGTGCGTGGCTCATGAGGTGCCTCCCGTGGACCGGCTGAACCGGATCGACTGGACCAGCTCCTCCGCCTCGGCCAGTTCCGCCTGACCGGCCTCGGTGCCGACGGTGCGCGCCTCGACCGCGAAGCCCCCGTTCGGTGAGGGGAAGACGGTCGCGGTGCCGGTGTGCTGCCCGAGGTGCAGGTCGCCCCGCAGGCCCTCGTTGCCGCTGTCCGAGGTGACCTTCTCCGGTTCGCCCAGGGCCGCCGAGGCGTCACTGACCCGCACGATGTCGCGCAGGCCCTCCCACAGTTCGGTGCCCGTGGCCTCCTGAGGCGGGGTGACCACGCTCATCTGCAGGTTCACCGGGCCCTTCGTGAACAGGTACTGCCGGCCCTGGGAGCTGGCGCCGGTGTCGAGCTGCCAGTCCTCGTCGAAGGTCACCGAAGCCTCGTACCCCTCTCCGGAGCCGAGCGTCATGCCGTGACCCGAGGGGAGGGCCTCGGTGGCGGGCAGGGCGGCGTTCACCATCGCCCAACCGAGGGTCAGGACCGCCACCACCGCCGCGGCGACGCCCAGCGGGACCCAGTTGCTCCGCGGCCCCCGTGGCCTGGCGTGGCGCAGTTGCGCGCTCTCCTCTGCCATCGTGCCCCCGTCTCTGCGTTCTCGGACCTGAGTGCTCACCACCAGCGAAACATCCCGGGGAGGGCTCGTTGACGAAACAGTGGGTACTTGGCACATGTTTGTGGTGATTTCACCGGAAGCGGGGGTGGTGAGACCGGCGCTTTGCCATCCGAACGCCCTCGTTCCGGTTCACCGGTCGAAGGGGAGGACGGCTTCGGCCGACCGAAGGCGGCCTGCCCCGAGAGGCCCCTTGGCGTGGTGGCCCGCCTGTGATGTGATGCCAATCCCAGCGTTACCGATACCGACGGAGGGCACGGGCGACCGATGCCGAAGCAGACCATCGACCCCCTCAACGCAGACCGCTCCTCACTGGTGCACCGGATCCGCTACGCGTTGCGCAACCCCGGCCGGATCGGACCGTACCTGCTTCGGTCCGCCCGTGACCTCCGCCTGCGCCTCACCCACCGGGACCACGTCTCCTACTACCGCGCGGTGATGGCCTCCGACGCGGCCCGCGACCCCAGGGCGGCGGTCGGCAGCCGCAACGAGGAGCGCTGGCTCGCGCTCGGACAGATGCAGTTCGACTACCTGCTCGGACACGGGCTGAAGCCGGAGCACCGGATGCTCGACATCGGCTGCGGCAACCTCCGGGCGGGATGGCGGTTCATCGACTACCTGGACACGGGCGGCTACTACGGCATCGACATCTCCCCGGACATCCTGATCGCGGGTAAGAAGGTCCTCTCCCAGCGCGGCCTCCAGCACAAGCTGCCCCACCTGACCCTCACCCACGACCTCACCTTCGACTTCCTGCCCGAAGGCTCCTTCGACGTGGTCCACGCGCACAGCGTCTTCTCGCACTCGCCGTTGGAGGTGATCGACGAGTGCCTCGCCCACGTGGGCCGGGTACTCGCCCCCGGAGGCTTCTTCGACTTCACCTTCGACCGCACAGAGGGAACCGAACACCACGTGCTGCGGGAGGACTTCTACTACCGCACCGAGACCCTCGTAGCGCTCGCTGAGAAGCACGGCCTCCGTGCGCGGTTCATGCAGGACTGGGAGGAACTCCCCCACGGCCAGTCGAAGATCAGGGTCACGGCACCGGAGTGAGCGGTCGGCGGGGAACGAGCCGCCGACACTTGCGTCACTCCCGGTCGAGAACACGACCGTTCCGTGTCACCAAACGGCCTGAATGGTTGCGGTTCAGTCGCAGGTCGGTCTTTGTTCGGACTCTTGTCACCGAAGCTGTCATCCGTGTGGGCGGCTCGCGGGTCTGAGGAGTGTGGTCCCGCCACCATCCCCAGTCACCACCCCGGGGCGGCAGCGGTCGGACGCTGCGCGCCCCACCGAAAGGCTGTCCATGTCCCTGACGGCGCGTGCCAAGCGCACCACCGAACGCCTGCTTCCCCCCTCCGTGAGAGCCCGGAGGGAGGAGCGGCGCCAGGCCGAAGCGGCCCTCAGGGCGCAGGAGAAACGCCTGGCGAAGATCGCCGCCCGCAGGCGCGCACTCCTGGCCGAGGACCCCCGGCTGCGGACCTTCACCGTGCCGGAGGAGCAGGACACCTCGTCGGAGGAGCAGGGGAGCGGTACCGCGGGCGCGGCCGGACGGCCCGGGGGCACCGAGATGCTGGGCCGGGTCGTGGAGCACTTCACCGCCGCAGGAGCCTCCGACCGCAACCTGGGCCTGGTCACCGAGGCACTCCGGTCCGCCGGGGTCGACTACTTCCTGGTACCGGGTCGCTCACCGCTGCGCCACGTCGTGGGCGTGCACCGTTCCGGCAAGAAGGCCTTCCTGGAGGCCATGCGCGAGCTGTACGCGCACAGCGCCGTCTACGCCGCCAAACCCGGCTCGCGGGGCCGGATCACGAACCACTCCGCCTACGTCGACGGTGCCCTGGCCGAGAACGTCAAGTCCGGCCTGGTCATCCGCTTCGCCGAACAGCTGCTCTCCGCCGGGGGCGACCTGTTCGCCGGGTTCGAGTACGGCTGCGACGTGGAGTTCTGGCGGGACGGGAGTTCCGTGCTGGAGAGCGAGCGCGCCGAGCGGGCCCTGGACCGGCTCAGGGTCAAGGTCCCCGCCGACGCCATGGCCGAAGCACTGCTCGCCCCGCGGCCCAACCGGATCGCCGACGTCCTGCCCGCCTCCGAGCGCGTCACCGCCGCCCTCACCGTCAGGGGCCGTGAGCTGCCCACCTACCGGCCCTTCTCCCACCGCCACGCGGAACAGGTCGACTTCCCCGTCGACGTGGTCTACACGTGGGTGGACGGCTCCGACCCGGAGCACGCCGACAAGCGCGCCCGCCACCGCGGCCAGCAGCCGGACCTGGCCTCGCACGCCGCCAACGCCTCCCGCTTCACCGACCACGAGGAACTGCGCTACTCGCTGCGCTCCCTCCAGATGTACGCGCCGTTCGTCCGGAACATCTACGTGGTGACCGACAACCAGGTCCCGCACTGGCTGGACACGGGCGAGCCCGGCCTCACGGTGGTCGACCACCGCGACATCTTCACCGACCCGGGCGTGCTGCCGGTCTTCAGCTCGCGTGCGATCGAGACCCAGCTCCACCACATCGAGGGCCTCTCCGAGCGCTACCTCTACCTCAACGACGACGTGTTCTTCGCCAACCCGGTCGGCGCCGAGCACTTCTTCCACGCCAACGGGATCGCACTGCTGCCGTTCTCCCCGCACCAGATCGGCGTGGGCCCGCCCGTCCCGGAGGAGGCGGCGCCCAACTGGGCCGGGAAGAACGCCCGCAGACTCTTCCTGGACTCCTTCGGGGCGAACATCGCCCAGAAGATCCGGCACGCCCCCTACCCGCAGATCCGCCAGGTGCACCGGGAACTGGAGGAGCGGTACCGGGAGGACGTGGAGCGCACCGCCGCCTCCCGCTTCCGGCACCCGGACGACATCGCCATGGCCACCACGCTGCACCAGTACTACGCCCTGCTCAACGGGTACGGGGTGCGCGGTGAGTACCGGACCAGGTACGTCGACATCGGCACCGACACGGCGGCGGAGAAGCTCGCCTCCCTGGTGCCGGGGGAGTACGACTTCCTCTGCCTCAACGACTTCGACACCCCGCCGGAGCAGCAGGAGGCGGTGAGCCGCATGGTCCGCGACTTCCTGGAGCGCCGTTTCCCGTTCCCGTCGCGGTTCGAGAAGCAGACGGAACCGGCCGGGAACCGGGGGTCGCGGGTCTCCGCCGCCGTCTGACCGGGGAACGCACTCGGGGCCCGTGCCCGCTCGGGCCCCGAGTGCGGGTGGGACGGCTCGCGGACGGTCAGCCCAGGCGCCGGATGTCGCCTCGGACGCGGTAGAAACCGCCGCCGCTGGACGTGAGGACCTCGCCCACGACGTAGCGGGCGCCCGGACGCCGGATGTCCTTGGGGAACTGCACCCTCAGGGACGGGTCGAAGCCCTCGGACACCACGCGCACGCGCAGCCGCCCGCCCTCGTCCACGCACTCCACGACGACCCCGTCGGCGACCTCGCCCGCGCGGACGGTCTCCAACTCGGTGGCGGGGGTGACCGCGTCCCAGGCCGGAGCCTTCACGCTCACCGGATCGGGGACACTGCCCCGCTCCGCGGAGACGATCGCGGACTCAGTGGCGTCGATGCAGGCCAGGGAACCGTCAGTGGTGACGATGTAGAGCCGGTCCTCGTGGAACTGCATCGAGTAGGCCGATCCGCACCCCGTCGCCAGCTTCCACAGGCGGCGTCCGTCCCGGGCGAAGCAGTAGACCGAGGAGTGGCTGTCACCGGCGAAGACGTACCGCCCGTCCGGTGAGGCCGCGCAGGAGAAGACCGCTCCGTCACAGCGGTACGTCGACCGGTGCTCTCCGCCCTTGCTGATGCGGTCGACGGAGTTGCGGGAGGTGGCGGCGAAGACCTCGTCGCCCTCCTGCCAGCCGAACAGCACCGCGCCGCTGGTCGGGACCGACCAGCGCTCGTCTCCGGTGTGCGCGTCGTACATGGTCACGCCCCGGGAGTGGCCGTGGTAGACACCGGCCTCGTCGTGGCGGACCATCCACGCGGAACTGCCCGCGCTGCGCCGTGACCACTGGAACTCGTCCTCGTGGTCGATCACGGTGACCCTGCCGGCGACGTCGGAGACCCCCAGGACACCGTCGTGGATGTCCAGCCAGTAGATGTCGACGTCCTCGGCGATCTCGTACGCCACGTGCGGGATCTTGGCACCCAGGTCGTAGACCTTGCCGTCGTCGCAGCCCGCGTAGATCCAGAAGTCGTCGGCCACGATGCACTTGACGCCGTCCGGCAGACCGTAACGGGCGGTGACGGTGCCCTCGTGCGACAGGGTGTACACGTTCCCCTGCTCGTTTCCGACCCAGCAGCGCTCGCCGTCGACGAAGATGCCGAAGGCGGGGCTGCCCGAACGGAACCGCCACAGCACCGGTGCCTGGCGGGCGGTCGAGCGCTGGCTGACGATCGTCCGCCTGGTCACGGCACGCCGTTGGCGGGCCCCGGCCACCGCGGGGGCGTACCCCTTGCGCATCTTCTCGGCGATCTTCTTCGCCGCCGTCGCCTCGGCCCTGGCGACCGTGGCGTGGCTCGCGGTGCGCGACTGGCCGCTCTCCCCGATACGCCCGTACCGGATGGTGACGTCGGTGCCGTCGATCCTGACCTCGTAGAACTTGTGTGCGCCGCCGCCCTCCTCCGACAGTTCCAGGTAGGTGTGGGGGCTGGTTGTGCTGGGGGCCATGGAGCTTACCCTTCGGTGATCGTGTGTCTGGCGCACGCCGGGGAAACGGACGCCGGACAGGGGAGACGGGGGACGTCACCGGCCCGGAGGCCGTGTCGACTGGTTCCGAAACTATCGATGGGCACCGACAGTCGGGTGCTCCGGAGCCCCGCCCAGCCGCCGCGGTGCCCGCGTCCCCACCCCGGTCACAGGCTCGTGGACATCGGCCCGCCGTTCCACCGCACCGCGTCCGACAGGGCCCGCGCCGGGTCCAACGGCTCCCCGACGAGGTCGGCCCGGGCACGGTGGAGGTTCATGACGATCCGCTCGGCGTCCGCCCAGCCGCCGAACTCGCCCAGGTCGGCGGTGAGCGCGCACTCCAGGGGCGGGCGCCCCTCGCGCACGGCCCCCTCCGCTGCCTCGAGGACGAACCGGTAGTACCGCTCGTGCGCGGCCAGGACCTCGTCCAGTTCGGCACCGGTGAGAAGCGGTCCGTGACCGGGCACCACGTGCTCGGGGCCGAAGGAGCGCACCCACTCCAGGGAGCGCAGCGCCCCGTCGACCGACCCCGTCAGCACCAGCGGGGTCAGCCCGTGGAAGAGCAGGTCGCCGGTGAACAGCACACGTTCCTCGGGCAGCCAGGCGACCACGTCGCCGGGGGTGTGCGCGGTGTAGCCGGGATGGCGCAGGTCGACGCGGCGCCCGCCCAGGTGGAGCGTGAGTGCGCGGTCGAGGGTGATGGAGGGGAGCCTGCGGGTGACGTCGCCCCACTCGGGGACGGGTTCCCAGACCGCAGGCGGGTTCTCGAGGAGGGGGTCCTCGCTGAGCGCCCCGCGCATGGCGGTGTGGCCGATCAGCGCGGTGGAGCCGGGGAGCAGGCTGTTGCCGTAGGTGTGGTCGCCGTGCTGATGGGTGTTGACCGCCCACCTGAGGGGCGCCCCGGCCGTGGCGGCGGCGAGCGCGTCCAGGAAACGCCGGGTACGGGTCGCGGTGGCGCAGGTGTCCACCACGAGCAGCCCGTCGTCCCCTGCGACGGCGCCCGCGTTGTTGACCCACCAGGTGCCGTCGGGCTGCACCCAGGCGTACACGCCCTCGACGATCTCGCTCAGCTCCCCGGCGTCCGGCCCGGTCAGCGCGGTCTGTCCCATGCGAGGTCCCTTCGGCTGGTGCTCGTTGCGCCCGGAGGCGGCAGCAGCGTATCCCGCGGTTCCGCCGGGTCGGGGCGCTTCGCCCGAACCCGCCGGGGCGTGCGGCACCGGGCTGTGGATAACCGGGTCCGCGCCGGTACGAGGTGCTAACGTCCCGAACATGGACGCCCTCCGATACCTCACCGTTCTCCGCGAGAGCGGGACGCTGTTAGCCGACGCGGCCCAGGACAGGCCGCACGCCCACGTACCCACCTGCCCCGAGTGGAACGTCAACGACCTGGTCTGGCACGTCGGCGAGACCCACCACTTCTGGCGGACCATCGCCTCCGGCGCGGTCAGGGACCCCGACGACGGATACGTGCGCCCGGAACGGCCCGAGGACGAGGACCTGCTGAGCTGGTACCGGGACGGCCTGGCCGAGACGCTCACCGTGCTCACCGCGGTCGATCCGGCCGAACCGCGCTGGACCTGGGCGCCCCAGAAGGACGCCGCGTTCATCCAAAGACGCATGGCACAGGAGACCGCCGTGCACGCCTGGGACCTGCTCAACGCGGTCGGCAGGGCCGGGCCCCTGCCCGCTGACGCGGCCGCGGACGGGGTGGACGAGTTCCTCGGCTTCTTCCTGGGGCTGCGGGAGGCCCTGGGGCTGCCGACGGAACCGGTGAGGTCGGTGGGTTCCATCCTGCTGAGCGCCACCGACACCGGCCACGCGTGGACGATCGACCACACCGGGGAGCACTGGCGGGTCCGCCGCGAGGCTTACCGGGCCAGTTGCGCAGTCCAGGCCAGCGCCTCGGAACTACTGCTCGCCCTGTGGCGGCGGACCGGTACCGAGACCCTCGAGATCACCGGGAGCGCGTCCTCCTTCGACCGCCTCCTCTCCGCGGCCGAAACCGGGTAACCGTGGGAGCCTCGGGGGTCGGGCGTGATGGGTCCGAAACGCTCCGCGGGCCGGATTCCGGGGCCCCAGGGGCCCGGAGACGGTCTTCATCTGTTGAGGAAGTCCCCGACGGTTCGGGAGCGGCAAGTGCTTTTGTCCGCCGCGGTCCGGCCCGCCGAGGACGGCTCCACAGGCAAGGGCCCTCCGGTGCCGAACCCGGTCAGCCCACGACCAGTTCCCGGCCCAGGGCACCCCGCCACACCTCGGGAACCCTGCCCGGGAAGCGCACCCGCTCGGCCCCGGCGAAGCCCGCCAGGTCCGTCAGCGCCGCGGCCACCGCCGGGACGGCCTCGGCCAGATCCTCCGTGCTCTGCGTGCCCTCCTCCGCGAACACGTCCTCCGCGTTCAGCGTGCCCGTCCGGCGGTCCATCCGGAGCGCGGCCCGGCCCACCAGGCGGTCGCCGTGCAGGACGGGCAGCACGTAGTAGCCGTACTCGCGCCTGGCCCTGGGCACGTACATCTCGTTGCGGAAGGCGAAGCCCCACAGCAGTTCCGTGCGCTCCCGGTCACACAGCAGGTTGTCGAAGGGCGACAGCAGGGCCGTGCGCGGCCCCCACTCCCCGGACTCCACCCGCTCCAGGTCGGGCAGGGCGTCGCGGTGCACGTACCAGGGGTCGTCCGGCCGGGTGCCCGCCACCCGCACCCGCAGGACCCGGCCCCGCTCCACCAGCTCGGCGAGCACCCCGCCCAGCCCCGGGTAGCGGTCGCGCAGGAAGTGCCGTTCGATGTCCCGGGCCCGGCCCGCCCCCAGGGCCAGCAGCGCCAGCTCGGCGGCACGGGCCACCACCTCGGCCTCGGGGAGCTCGATGTGCTCCATCCCCTCCGGCAGACACCGTTCGGCCAGGTCCCAGTGGCGGCGGCGCCCCTCACGCCCGGCCACCATCACCCGCCCCTGGGTCCACAGGACGTCGAGCATCCGCTCCACGTTGCGCCCGGCGGTCCACCCGGACGACTCCCAGGGCACCGCGGCCAGGTCCTCGAACCCGTCGGTGGGCTGTGGCCCCCTCTCGGCGAGCCGCTGGAGGATGTGTTCGCGCAGCACACCGTTGGCCTCGATCCAGGCCGTCAGGCGTCTGCCGTGGTCCGAGGTCCCGCGCGGGTAGCGCCGCATCATGAGGTGGTGCAGCGCGTGGTCCTCGGTCAGGACGACGGAGGCCGCGTGCGCCCAGTAGTCGAAGAGCCACCGCTCCTCCCACCGGAGCCGGTCCAGGTCGGCCCGGTCGAAGGCCCCGACCCGGCTCCACAGGACCAGTTCGTGGCTGGGGGCGACCACGCCCACGGGGTCGAGCTGGAGGCAGCGCAGCGCCCGCAGAACCTCGCGCAGGCCGTCCGCTGCGGGGGACGGCGGCGGCCCGGCGAGCCGCTGGCGGACCAGGGCCAGACGGCGCACGGCCCGCCGGTCGAGTTCGGCCGCAGGGGAGGCGGCGGGCCCCGGGCCCGGGAGGGGGGAGGTCAAAGGGGCTCCTCACAGGTCGTGGGCGGGGGCGTCCGGCACCGCGCCGGAGACGACAAAGCGCGAAGATACCCTGCCGTACCGACAGAACGGGTGCTAGCGTCACAGCCATGTGGGACAGGCCTGTTGACCTCGACGAACACTCGATCCAGGACGCGCTGACGGAATGGGGCATCCACACGGCGGCCCTGGCGCACGTCCCGCTGGGGTTCGGCGACCACCACTGGAGCACCACCGACACCTCCGGCCGGCGCTGGTTCCTCACCCTCGCCGACCTGGAGCACAAGCCGTTCCTCGGCGCCGACCCGGACACGGTCCTGCGTAGCCTGGGCCTGGCCATGGACACCGCGGCCCGCCTGCATGACGAGGGCGGACTCGGGTTCGTGGTGGCTCCGCTGCGCTCAGTCCGCGGCGCCACCGCCCGACGGGTCGGCGACCGCTACGCGCTCAGCGTCTTCCCGTACACACGGGGCACGCCCGGCCACTTCGGTCAGACCCTCGAACCCGAGCAGCGCGCCCGGGTCCTGGACGCTCTCGCCCGCCTGCACGGGCGCACCCCGCCGGACACCGCCCGGGCCGTACCCCCGGACCTGGCCGGGGCCGACCGCTTGGCCGAGCTGGCCGCGGCCCCGGAGAAGATCGGCGACCAGGGCCCCTTCGCGGAGCTCACCGCCGAACTGCTCACCGAGCACGGCGCCGTCCTCCTGGGCCGTCTGGAGGAGTTCGGCCGCCGTGCCGCCGAGGTCGACGGGTCCCGCCTCGTCACCACCCACGGCGAACCGCACCCCGGGAACCTGCTGTGGCGCGAGGCGGGGCCGCTGTTCGTGGACTGGGACACCGTGGGGCTCGCCGTCCCCGAACGCGACCTGTGGCTGGTCGGTGACGACCCCGAGGACCTCGCCCGTTACACAGAGGCCGCCGGACACACACCCGACCCCGCCCTGCTCGCCCTGTACCGGCTGCGCTGGGACCTGCAGGACGTGGTGGAGTTCGTCGACTGGTTCGCCGCTCCGCACCGGCGCGGAGCCGACACCGAGCAGGCGTGGCGGGACCTCGGCGCGATCCTCGCCGGGCTGGGCCGCTGACCACGGCCGCGGGGCCCGCACCGGGCGCCCCCGGCCGCCGCACGCGGGCCGTCGCACCCCTGCCGCGGTTCAGCCGTTGGCCGCCACGGGAACGAACACCTTCAGCGCGGCCGGACGTTTGCGGAACACCACCGTCGGCGCCCCCTCCATGACCTCGCCGTCCACCGCCAGCAACCGGGGCTCGTCCGGGATGGCCAGGGTCAGCGACTCGGTGAGCCGCTCGGTGTAGCCCGCGCCGGACAGCGCCCGGCCCAACAGCACGTCCGCCAGTGCCCGCAGCCGGGGGAACGGCGTTCGTGCGCACAGCACCCGCACGTCCAACCGCCCGTCGTCCAGGTTCTCCCGCAGCCCCGGCATCCGCGCGTGCGTCCGGTACCGGCAGTTGCCCACGAACGCCCACCACACCTTGGCCGGGCGTCCGTCCACCAACGCCGGGGTCGGTTGGACCTCGCGCAGGTCCCGCCAGAGGGCCAGGGCGAAGGCGGGCCACTTACCGATCCGGTCGGCCCACCGGTCGCGCCGTTCCACCATGCGCGGGTACGAACCGAAGGAGGACGTGTTGAGGAAGACGTGTCCGTCCACCTCGCCCACGTCCACCCGGGCCAGGCGGCGTCCGGCGAAGGCGCGCAACGAGGTCTCCACCGAGGTCAGCCCGAGTGTGCGGGCGAAGTTGTTCAGGGTGCCGTCCGGCAGCACCAGCAGCGGCCGGTCGTGGGCCAGCGCGGCCGTGGCCCCGGCGTTGACGGTCCCGTCGCCGCCGGCCACCGCGAGCACCTCGCAGTCGCGTGCGGCCTTGTCCATCACCTCGGCGACGTCGTCGTCGGCGGACATCGGCACGATCCTCGCCCGGGGCAGCCGGCGGGCCACCCGGGCGGTCGTGTCGGCGGTGCTCAGGGCGGGCACCGTGTTGTCACCTCCGCGGGGGTTGACCACCACCGTCACCCCGACGCCCTCGGGGTCCTCCGGGGCCTCGCCCGCGGGGACGGTGTTCGCCCCGAAGACGAGTTCGGGACGGGGCGGGACGAGGGCGCGGGCCAGCAGGGCCGACCCGACCCCCAGGGCCGCTCCGCCGAGTATGTCGCCCGGGTAGTGGACACCGCTGTGCACGCGGGAGAAGCCCACCATGCCCGCGATCGCCGACACCAGGACGGACAGCGGGAGCGGTGCGTCCGCCATGACGCCGCCCGCGTAGCCGGTCGCGGCGGCGGTGTGCCCGGAGGGGAAGGAGGAGCTGGGGTAGGTGCGGTAGGGGGAGCGGGCCTCGGGCACCGAAGAACTGTCCGGTCGGGACCGCTGCGCCAGGTACTTGACCGCAGCGGAACCGAGGTTGGCGGCCCCGGCGGCGACGATCGCCCGCAGCGCGGTGCGGCGCAGCCGCGGACCGCCGGTGACCGCGAGCGTGGCCGAGACCAGTACCCACGGCGCCATGTTGTCGGTGCCCTGGACGAACTTCGGTGTGAAACCGTCCAGGACGGGTGTGCCCACCCGGGTGATCCGGTCGTAGACACGTTTGTCGATCCGCTGGAGTCGCTGGAGCAGTCGCATGGGGCTCAGCCTGGTACCCGGGGGTCGGATTGTCCATAGGCGGGCTTCGTCGCCCGGGCCACACCGGACCGCCCCACTCCGCCCCGGGCGTTGGCAGCCGCGTCTTGGGCGGCCCGGGGGTCCGACAGGGCCGCGGCTCCGCGCGCAGCTCGTGAGGGGCCGGTCATCGGGGGCACGGGTCGGGGGCGACGACTGGGGAAGAGCCGTCGCCCCCGCACCGCGTTCCGGCTGTGTCCCGTACGCGCCTCGGGACACCCACCGATTCCTTTTAGGTTAGCCTGCCCTTGTTTCGCTTGCGGTGGTTTTCCCGTCTTTCCTCCAGTCCGGGAGGGCCCCTGCACGGACCGCGGTCCGGGAGCCGGTCGACACCGCCTTCCCCGGCCGCCCGTCCTGCCCGGGCCGTCGGGGGACCGACGGCGAACCCGGCCCGGCACCCGGAGGCGGGCCGCCCGGCGGCGCCCTCTGACCGGGGGCGCCGTACCCCCCGCGGCCCCGGATCGCGGTCTGGTGGCCGGTTTCGGCCCTGGAGGCGAGGTTTCGGAGGAGCCCCGGAAGAGTAGGTTTCGGGCGTTCCCCTAGGAAAGGCACCCATGGCCACCACCGAGACCCCCGACCCCATCCACGTCGTGGTCCTGCACTCCGAGCAGCCGCTCACCGCCGACCCCGCCGAGGCCCACCCCGGCTGCCGGGTCACCGTGCTCACCGACGGCGCCCCCACCGCGGTCAGCGAGGAGGTGGAGCTCCCGGACGTGGTGTCCATGCCGCGCTCGGAGTGGGCCGACCAGCTCGCCCGGTGGGCTCGGGGCGGGCGGATCGACGTGGTGACCGGGGACCGGGCCTGTCGGCAGGTGTGCGCCGAGCTCCGTTCCGGGCTCGGTCTGGCCCCGGGCTCCACCGCCCTCGCTGACCTCTGACCCACCGGTACCCGGGCGGCGGCCCCGGCTGGTCCCCCGCTCCCTTCGCGCACCGCGGCCGACCGAGTACGGCACGGACCGCGAGGAGGACTCCGACAGGCCATGTCGGCATCCCCCTCGCATTCCGTGAATCTTTTCTGCCAGCCACCAATCCGCGCCGCCGCCTGCTCCGAATCCCTCGCGTCACCCACACACCGGTTTCGCGAGAGGACGCATGAGCACACACATCCCCGGGCGTCGCAGGGTCGCGGTCATCGGCGGCGGCGTCTCCGGGCTGACCGCGGCGCACGTCCTGCACCGCCACGACGACGTGACCCTGTTCGAGGCCGACGACCGCCCCGGCGGGCACGCCCACACCCACTCCCTGACCGGCCCCGACGGCGGGGAACTCGGTGTGGACAGCGGCTTCATCGTGCACAACCGCCGCACGTACCCGAACCTCCTCCGGCTCTTCGACGAGCTGGGCGTGACCACCCGGCCCACCGAGATGAGCCTGTCGGTGAGCTGCGCGGACTGCGGCCTGGAGTACGCGGGCGCGCGCGGGCTCCGGGCCCTGTGGCCGGGCCGCGCCCGGCACGGCACCGCCTACCTGCGCATGCTCGCCGACGTCCCCCGCTTCCACCGGGCCGCCCGCCGCCTGCTCGGCACCGCCCGGGCCGTGGACCCCCACGGGACCGTGGTCGGCCCCACCCTCGGGGCCTTCGTCGAGCGGCACGGGTTCTCCCCCTACTTCACCGCCCACTTCCTCCAGCCCCTGGTCTCCGCGGTGTGGTCCTGCCCGGCGGGCACCGCCCTGGACTACCCCGCCCGCCACCTGTTCACCTTCCTGGAGCACCACGGCATGCTCGGGATCTGGGGGTCGCCGCGCTGGCGCACCGTGGAGGGCGGATCGCGCGCCTACGTCGAGCGCGTGGTCAAGAACCTGCACTCGGTTCGCCTGGGCACCCCAGTGCTGGGCCTCTCCCGCACCGGAGACGGGGTACGGCTGCGCACCGCCACCGAGGACCTGGAGTTCGACGCCGCCGTGGTCGCCACCCACGCCGACCAGGCCCTCGCCCTCCTCGACGCGCCCACCCCGGAGGAGGCCGAGGTCCTGGGCGCCTTCACCTACTCCCTCAACCGCACCCTGCTGCACACCGACACCTCGGTCCTCCCCGCCGACCGCGACACCTGGGCCTCCTGGAACCACCGCCTGTCCTCCTGCGACCCGGGCCGTGCCCCGGTCCGGGTCAGCTACCACATGAACCGCCTCCAGGGCCTGCCCGGGGGCACCGACTACGTGGTCACCCTCAACGCCGACGACCACGTGGACCCCGACCGGGTGATCGTCGCCATGGACTACACCCATCCCGTCTTCACCCCGGAGTCGGTCGCCGCGCAGCGCCGCCTGCGCGACCTCGACGGGCCCACCCTCGCCTTCGCCGGGGCCCACCACGGCTGGGGCTTCCACGAGGACGGCTGCCGGGCCGGCGTCGAGGCGGCCGCGGCCCTGGGGAGGCAGTGGTGACCACCGCACGGGAACGGGGCACGGCCGCCCGAGCGGCGCCGTCGGTACCGGTGACACCCGCGCTGTACGAGGCGACCGTGCGGCACGTGCGCGTCGAACCCCTGCGCCACGCCTTCGCGCACCGCACCCACTACTGGCTGATCGACCTCGACCACCCGCCCCGGCTCCCGTGGCCGCTGCGGTTCCTGGCCGGGTTCCACCCCGCCGACCACGGCGACGGCCGGGCCGCGACCCTGCGCTCCGACCTCGACGCCTACCTGCGCGCACACGGCGTCACCCCGCACGGCGGCCGGATCCTGATGCTCGCCCACCCGCGGGTACTCGGATACGTCTTCAACCCGCTCACCGTCTACTGGTGCCACCACCCCGACGGGTCCCCGCTCGCGGTGGTCGCCGAGGTGCACAACACCTACGGCGGCCGACACCGTTACCTCCTCCACCCGGACGAGCGGGGCCGCGCCGCCGTGGCCAAGGCCCTGTACGTGTCCCCCTTCAACGCGGTCGACGGCCACTACCGGCTCAGCCTGCCCGAACCGGGGGAACGGCTGGCCCTGACCGTCGCCCTCCACCGCGGCGGGCGGCCGCCCTTCACCGCCTCCGTGCACGGCCGCCGCCGACCCGCCACGGCCGCCCGGCTGCTGGGCCTGTCCCTGCGCCAACCGCTGGCCCCCCTCGTGAACGCGGTCCGCATCCGCGTCCACGGGGTCTGGTTGTACCTGCGCGGCCTCCCCGTCCGGGCACGGCCCGGGCCGTCCCCGTGCCCCGGCGGGCCGCCCGCACGATCCGGACCATCCACCGACGGCTCCTGAGGACACGCACCGGGTGCGGCCGCACCCGGGAGAGCCCCGACCCCTTCCGAACCACGAGGAACACGACCATGACGACCACCAACCCGAACCCGCCCGGGACCGTCGACCCGCACCGCTGGCCCGACGTGGCCCGGATCCCCTCCGGGAGACTGCGCACCGCCGTGGCCCGCGGCCTCGTCGCCCGCGCCCTCCCAGCGGTCGGCATCCGCCTGCACACGGGCCCCCAGTCCCCGCCCGCCGGGCCCGCCGAGGACGGAGCCCCGGTCCTGTGGCTGCGCGACCCCGACGCCTTCCACGCCCGCCTCGCACACGACGGCCTCATCGGGTTCGGGGAGTCGTACATGGCGGGGGAGTGGGACTCACCCGACCCGGTGGCCGCGCTCACCCGTTTCGCCGAGCACTACGAGGAGCTCGTCCCCAGGCCGCTGCAGCCCCTGCGCCACCTCACGCTGCCGCGCAGACCCCCCTCCGACCGCAACACCCGTGCCGGGGCCCGCCGCCACATCAGCCACCACTACGACCTCTCCAACGACCTCTTCGCGCTCTTCCTGGACCGCACCATGACCTACTCGTCAGCGCTGTTCACCGACGGGGACCCGCGCGACCCGCAGGGGCTGGCCCGCGCCCAGGAGCGCAAGGTCGACCGGCTCCTGGACGCCGCCGCGGTCACCGACGGCACCCGCCTGCTGGAGATCGGTACCGGCTGGGGGGAGCTGGCCGTGCGCGCCGCCCGGCGCGGCGCCCGCGTCACCTCCATCACCCTGTCCACCGAGCAGCGCGACCTCGCCCGCGAACGGGTGGCGGCCGAGGGGTTGTCCGAACTGGTCACCGTGGACCTGTGCGACTACCGGGACGCCACCGGCTCCTACGACTCCGTGGTGAGCTGCGAGATGATCGAGGCGGTCGGAGAGCGCTACTGGCCCGCCTACTTCACCGCCCTGGACAGGCTGGTCCGCCCCGGCGGCAGGGTCGCCCTGCAGAGCATCACCATGGAGCACCGGATGATGCGGGCCTCCCGCACCTCCCACACCTGGATGCACAAGTACGTGTTCCCCGGCGGGCTCATCCCCTCGGTCACCGCAGTTCGCGAACAGCTCGCCGCCCGCACCGGCCTGCGGATCACCGACCGCCTCGCCTTCGGCCACGACTACGCCGACACCCTGCGCGTGTGGCGGGACAGCTTCACCGGCGCCGCGGACCGGGTCCGGGCCCTGGGCTTCGACGACACCTTCCGCCGGATGTGGAACTTCTACCTGTCCTACTGCGAGGCCGGTTTCCGGTCCGGGATCATCGACGTCGAGCAGATCACCATGGAGCGTGCCGCATGAGCACCACGACCCGCCCCCGGGGCGCCGCCCACCTCATCGGCCCCCTGGCCGCCGCCTTCCTCAACGGTGTGCTGCCGGTCCGCCTGCGCGCCTGGGACGGCAGCGAGACCGGCCCCGAAAACGCCCCGCGCGTGACCGTCCGCGACCGCGACGCCCTCCGCCACATCCTGGCCAGGCCCGGGGAGCTGGGCCTGTCCCGCGCCTACGTCACCGGCGGGATCGAGGTCGAGGGCGACCTCACCGAGGCGCTGCGCCGGGTGTGGGCGTCGGTCCGCGAACACGGCACGTCCCTGCCCGGGCCGCGCACCTGGGCGCGGATCGCCCACGTCGCCCTGGTCCTGGGCGTGGTCGGTCCGCCGCCGCCCCCGCCGGCGGCCGAGGCCCGCACCGGCGGACGGCTGCACTCCAGGCAGCGCGACGCCGCCGCGATCTCGCACCACTACGACGCGGGCAACGACCTCTACGAACTCCTCCTCGACGAGACCATGGCCTACTCCTGCGCCCTGTGGGACGAGGACGAACCCGAACAGAGCCTGGCCGGGGCCCAGCGCGCCAAACTCGACCTGGTCTGCGACAAGCTCGGGCTGACCAAGGGCGACCGGCTCCTCGACGTGGGCTGCGGCTGGGGTTCGCTCACCCTGCACGCCGCCCGGTGGTACGGGGCGCGGGTCGCCGCGGTGACCCTGTCCGAACGCCAACGCGACCACGTGCACCGGCGCGCGGAGGAGGAGGGGCTCGACCAGCTCGTGGACGTGCGCCTGCTGCACCACCGCGACATCGAACCCGACACCTTCGGGCCCGGGCCCTTCGACGCCGTCGCCGCCGTGGAGATGGGCGAGCACGTGGGCCGGGACACCTACGCGCCCTTCGCCCGCCAGCTCCACGACCTGCTGGCCCCCGGCGGGTCCCTGCTGGTCCAGCAGATGTCCCGGCGCGGCGCCCACCCCGGCGGCGGCCCGTTCATCGAACGCTACGTCGCCCCGGACATGCACATGCGCCCGCTCGGCGAGACCGTCGGCCTGCTGGAGGAGGCGGGCTTGGAGGTGCGCGGCGTGCAGGCCCTGCGCGAGCACTACGTGCGCACCGCCCGCGCCTGGTCGGACACGCTGGAGCGCCGTTTCGACGAGCTGGTCTCCCTGGCCGGGCCGCAGGCGGCCCGGATGTGGCGGCTCTACCTCGCCGGGGGAGCACTCGCCTTCGAGGAGGGCCGCATGGGCGTGGACCAGATCCTCGCCCGCCGCCCGGGCTCGGACCCGGCGGAGGCGGACGCGTGAGCACCACCACCGCCCTCCTGCTCAACCTCGGCCTCACCGCCGCCGTGCTGGGGGCCCTCATGCTCGCCACCTTCGCCGTCGGGGTGCGCCTGGGCAGGCACAGCGTCGTGGACGTCGCCTGGGGACCGGCCTTCGCCGCGGTCGCGGTGACCACCGCGACCGTCGCCACCGCCACCGGGTTCGGCGACCCCGTCCGGAACTGGCTGCTGTGCGTCCTCACCGCGGTGTGGGGGCTGCGTCTGGCCACCCACATCGGTCTGCGCAGCCGGGGCAAGGGGGAGGACCCCCGCTACGAGCGGTTCCTCGCCGACGCCCCCGGCAACCCGAACCTGTACGCGCTGCGCGTGGTCTACCTGCTCCAGGGCGCCCTGGTCCTGCTGGTCTCACTCCCGATCCAGGTGGCCGCCTTCACCGCCGGTCCCCTGGGCTGGGCGGCCTTCCTCGGCGCATCGCTCTGGCTGGTCGGGATGGTCTTCGAGAGCGTCGGTGACGCCCAGCTCGCCCGGTTCAAGGCCGACCCCGCCAACAAGGGGAGGATCATGGACCGGGGCCTGTGGGCCTGGACCCGGCACCCGAACTACTTCGGTGACGCCTGTGTCTGGTGGGGGCTCTTCCTCGTCGCGGCCGGTTCCTGGTGGGTGCTGCTCACCCTGCCCGCGCCCCTGGTGATGACCTACCTGCTCACCAGGGGCTCAGGGCAGCGGCTGCTCGACGAGCACATGTCGGGGCGTCCCGGCTGGGCGGAGTACGCGGCCAGGACCAGCGCCTTCCTCCCCCTGCCGCCGAAGAGGTCCGCCCCGGGGGCGTAGGGGTTTCCGGGGGACGGGGGACGGGGGACGGCCCGGGCCGGGGGAGGGAGACGACCCTTTCCCGGCCCGGGCGGCCGCGGTCCCACCGGGGGAGCAGCCTCACACCGAGGGGATCTGGCCGCCGTCGACCCTGACCACCGAGCCGTTCACGTAGGCGGCCTGTTGGCTGGCCAGGAACGCGGCCACCGCGCCGTACTCCTCGGGGTCGCCGTAGCGGCCCGCAGGGATGGATCCGCGGGCCTGCTCCCGGACCTGTTCCAGGGGCAGCCCCGAACGCTCGGCGCGGGCCCGGTCCAGTGAGTCCACCCGCGGGGTGGCGATCCGGCCCGGCACGATCACGTTGGCCGTCACCCCGTCGGCGGCCACCTCGTTGGCCACCGTCTTGGACCAGGAGTGCAGCGAGGCGCGCAGCGTGTTGGACACCCCCAGGTTCGGGACGGGCGCGATCGGGCCCGACGAGGTGCTCGTGATGATCCGGCCCCAGCCGCGTTCGCGCATCCCGCCGACCACGGCGTCGGTCAGCCCGATCACCGGCAGCACCATCGCCGCGTACATGTCCTGCCACAGTCCGGGGCGCTGGCCCAGCGCTGTGGTGGGCGGCGGCCCGCCGGTGTTGTTGACCAGGATGTCCACCGGTCCCAGCTCGTCGACGACCCGGGAGACGACCTCGCCCGCGCGGCCGTGCTCGGCCAGGTCCCAGGAGACGCCGACGGCGTCCGCGCCGTGCGCACGGCAGGCCGCCACGGCCGCGTCCAGACGCTCCTCGTCGCGCCCGGTCACCGCCACCCGAACGCCCTCCGCGGCCAGCGCGACCGCCACCGCCCGGCCCAGTCCGGAGGTGGCCGCGGTCACCAGGGCGACCTTGCCCGCGATTCCCAGATCCATGTCACTCCTCAGGCTTTCCAGCAGTGCTCACGGCATCCTGGCAGGCCCCCGGGGATCAGGCCAGCCGGGTCGGGCTCAGGGGGCGCCCCGGGAACGGTCGGCCCCGTCCTGCTGCCGTCTGCTGTGGCGGGCGACCCGGACCCGGTTGCCGCAGCCCTTGGAACACCATTCCCGCCGGGGGTGGGTGCGCAGGTAGAAGAGGACGCAGCCGGGTGCGGGGCAGGCACGGAGCTGTTCCAGTTGCGGTCCGGTGAGCAGGTCCACGGCGGTGCGGGCGACCCGGGCCAGCACGGCGGAGGGGGTGTCCGGGGCGTCGGTGCGCCGCACTGCGGGTCCGTGTCCGGCGGGCGGGAGTTCGACGGTGTCCCGGTGGGCCCGGGACGCGGCGTTGACGGCGGCCGTGTCCGCGGGGTCCGCCTCCCTCCCGGCCGCCGCGGCGGCGACCACCCGGTGCAGGGACCCGCGCAGGTCGGTGAATGCGGTGAGCGCCTCAGGACGGGGTTGGGGCACGGGGTCGAGCGGGCCCAGAACCTCGGCCTGCGCGGCGATCCAGTCGGCCAGGTCGGCGGGGGTGGTGAGTGCGTCCACCAGCTGTCCGCGTAGCCCGCCGCGGATGAACACGGTGTTCACCAGGTCCAGCGCCGGATGCTCGCCGAGCACCGGCATGTCCCGGACTCTCCCTGAGATCGCCATCACCTAATGGTACGGGGCTTGTCTGTCGTTGGTTCTCCTGGAATGCTTCCCTTGTTGCTAATGAAAGCAATGCTTGCCATCCATTAGCTCAACGGACACAGGTAGGAACATGACCACGCAGACCTCCGAAACCCGGACCCCCGCCCCGACCTCACGAATCCGCTCCTTCCTGGCCGGGAAGGCTCCGGCCCCCGCCTCCGCCCGCACGGTCGCCCTCGGTACCGCCACCAGCGTGGCCGCACTCCTCGTCCTGGCCGCCGGAGCCGTGGCGCTCGACATGCCGCTGCTCATACCACCGCTCGCCGCCAGCATGGCCCTGGTCGCGGGGGCCCCGGCCCTGCCGCTGGCCCAGCCGCGCAGTGTGGTGGGTGGGCAGCTGCTGTCCGCACTGACCGGTTTCGCCGTCCTGCTCGTGGCCGAACCCGGAATCTGGGCTGCCGCAGTCGCCGGCGGACTGGCCCTGGGGGCGATGGCCCTGGCCCGTACCCCGCACTCGCCGGCCGCGGCCACCGCTCTCATCGTCGCCCTGCAGGCGCCTCCGTTCTGGTCCTTCACGGGCCTCCTCGCGGTGGCAGCCTCGGTGCTGGTCCTGGTCGGCCTGGTCGGCAACCGGGTCTCCGCCCGCCCCTACCCCGTCTACTGGTGGTGACCGGGCTACCCCGTCACCGCACGTCCCTGCGCCGTCACACGGGGATGGTCCGCTGGTGCCACTCCTGCTTGATCCGCTCCCGGTGGGCGGCCAGACGCGAGGTGCGGTTCACCGTCAGCGCCCCCACGATCCGCGGTCCCCGGTGGTAGGCCACCTCCATCCGTGAGCGGACCGGGTCGTGTTCGCGGACCTCGGTCCGGTCGGCGAGCTGGGGCAGTCCCACCGAGCGGATCCGCAGACCGAACTGGTCGGACCAGAAGGAGGGGACTGTCTCGTGTGCCGGGCACTCCTGCCCGAGCAGCGCGGCGGCGACCGAGTCGGCCCGGTCGACCGCCTCGCTCCAGTGGCCGATGCCCAGATGCGCGGGGGACCCGTCGCCGGGCAGGGGGTGCGGCGGGGCCGCGGCGTCACCCAGCACCACGGTGTCCGGTGCCGGGCGGCCGTCGGCCCCCAGGGCCCTGCCGCGGCGGTCGCAGGAGACTCCGCCGGAGGTCCCCTCGTTCAGGCGCAGCCCCGAATCCCGGAGCCATTCGGTGTTCGGACGTGCGCCCAGGGCCAGCAGCACCGTTCGGGCCGCCACCCGGGTCCCGTCGGAAAGCAGCGCCCCCTCCAGTGCCTGTCGGCCGAGGAGACCCGTCACTGTCGTGCCGAGCCTCAGGTCGACTCCGGCGGCCTTCTGAACATCCGCGAGCACCGATCCCACCACGGAGCCGACCGCACGTTCCATGGGCCGGCGTGCCGCGTCCACCAGGGTCACGGGCAGCTCCAGGGCCCGGGCGGCGGAGGCGACCTCGGAGCCGAGGAAACCGGCGCCGACCACCAGGAGCGGTCCGCCCTTTGTCAGCGCCCGGCGCAGGGCCAGTGCGTCCTCCCGTCCGCGCAGTGTGTGGACACCCGAGCCGGGCGGTGCCCCGGGGCCGGGCCAGGGGCGGGCAGCGGCCCCGGTGGCGATCACCAGGCCGTCGTAGCCCAGAACGGTGCCGTCATCCAGGAGCAGACGGCGTCCGACCCGGTCCAGGGCGACCGCCCGGCGGCCCAGTCGCCACCGGGCGTCCAGACCCGCCGGTATCGGCAGGTCCGTGTCGGCGGCGGTGCGTCGGCCGGTCAGCACGTCCTTGGACAGACCGGGCCGGTCGTAGGGGCCGTGGGGCTCGTCGCCCACCACGGTGAGGCCTCCGGTGAACCCGCGCTCGCGCAGGGCGGTCGAGGCGCGGAGCCCGGCCAGCCCGGCCCCCACCACGACCACCGATCCCGGGCCGTTCATCCGGCGCCCCCGTCCAGTGCGACGGCGCGGACCGGGCAGCTGAGGACGGCCTGTTCGACCGCCGCACGTCGGCCGGGGCCGGGGGAGGGTTCGTACACCAGCTCCTCCTCCTCCTCGTCGTCGAAGGCGAAGACGTCGGGCGCGGCGAAGACACACTGGCCGTGGCTTTCGCACAGCGCCATGTCCACGTGGACCTTCATCGGGGGACTCCTCCCGGTGTGACCGGCGTGACCGGCGGGTTGAACTTCGAGTAGTGGGGCCCTTCGAGGGCGAGCAGGCCCCCGGAGGGCACCGAGACCACGCGGCCGACGGAGAACTCGACCGTTCGCTCCTCGGGTTCCTCCCCCCAGAGCACACGGGCGGTGCCGGTGATCTGGAGCAGGCCGCCGCTCTCCCAGTCCGGGATCAGAAGGCCCGCACGCGGGTTCAGCCACAGGTTGCCCAGGGTGGTGAACATGGCGTTGCCCGTGTAGTCGGGCCAGCTGAGCAGGGTGGGGGAGTGCGCTCGCAGGAACCCCGGGTGCCCGCCCCGGTGGTTGGCGTCGGCCTCGCCGGAGTCGTCGGCGGTGGCGAAGAAGAAGGTGTCGGAGCGGTCGACCAGGTCCGCGTGGGCGTCGGTGAGCCGGTCGCCCCAGACGGCGGGGCGGTCCCCGGCCGGGGCCGGGGCCGGCGTCCGCTTCTGGATGTACTTGGGGCAGTTGGCGAAGACCTGGGCGGTCCTGAGGCGCAGTCCGCCCTTGCCCGGGGCCGGGTGCGGTGTGGTCGTTCCGTTGATCCGCATGCGCCGTCGGGTGCCCGGTTCGATCGCCAGGGCGCCGCTCCGCGCGGGACCGCCGCCGAGTACGCCGGCCAGGGGGTCGTCGGGGCGGGGCAGGGCGGCGATGTCGAGTGTGCGCGCGTCGTGGGCGCGCAGGAAGCCGGTCGGTCCGGTGAGCAGGGAGCACCACACGTCGCCCCGGGCGTCGGCCGCTCCCAGGACGAACCACCGCTGGGTGGCGAGGAAGTCCGCCGCGATGCCGGGGATCCCCTCGTGGATGGCCCTCTCGGAAGAGGCGGCCTGGTCGGCGAGGGAGGCTCTGCGCTGAACCGCGATCTCCCCCGGGTGGTAGCTGGCCATTCCGTTCTCCCTCCCGGAAACGGTGCGGCGCCCGCGCAGGGCACCGGGCCCGTCCGGAGCGGTTCGGTCGGTGGGAACTGTCCGTTGGATCCGGAAGCAGTCGGGTTCTAGAAGAATCCGCAGGTGGGGGCGGCGGTCGGGGCCTTGGTGCCTTCGGCGCCCGAGGGCGCGTAGATCTCCAGCCGGACCCCGTCCGGGTCGTGGAAGAAGATCCCGCCGGAGGCGGCCCCCTCGCCGTGCGGGACCACGCCGTCGTGGGCGAACTCCACGGCGGCCTCCAACAGCGCGGCCTCGGCCCGGCGGACCTCCTCTACCGTGTCGACCTGGAAGGACAGGTGGTGGAGTCCGGCGGTGTCGGGGCGGAAACCGGTGACACTCTGCTGCCACAGGGTGAGCAGGAGTGTTCCGTCGCGGCCGAGGAAGGCGTACTCGCGGCCCTGTTCCCGGCTCTGGCCCATGACCTCGAAGCCGAGGACGCGTGAGTAGAAGTCGAGTGAGCGTTCGAGGTCGGTGACGTTGAGGCCGATGTGGCCGGTGGTCAGTCGGGAAGGCGTCATGGCATGCCTTGTCTCTCGGAGGTGGCCACCCGTGCGGTGGTAACCTTTCAAAATGACTTTAAGGGTTAGGAAAGAGAAGAGTCAACTACTCAAGTACATTTGAAGGGTTAGGATTCGGGTTCTTGGTAGGCTCCCCGGCACCCGGGCGATCCGGCCCGGGGGAACGAGCAGCCAGGACGACCTGCGGGGGAGGGCCGATGACGGCGAGGGAAGAGGTTCGGCCACGACCGCTCACAGGGGAACCGGTCGCCGTGGACCTGCTCAACACCCGCTGGGTCGACGGCGGCGAGTCCTTCGACCTGCTCGACTCCACCGACGGACTGCGGCAGTGGTTGGACGAGGCCGGGCTGGCCGAACGCTTCACCGCCGACCCCGAGACCCTCGCCCACCTGCTGGACGTCCGCGACACGCTCGACCGGCTCTTTCGAGACCCCCGGGACCCCGCGGCGACGGCCGAACTCAACGCCGCCCTCGCCCACGGCAGCGTGCGCCGCCTCCTGCGCGACGCGGCCCCCGACTCCACCGTGGAGTTCGACCAGTCGGCCCGGGGTCCGGCCTGGCTCGCCGCCGCGAACCTCCTCGACCTGTTCGAACGCCCCGACCGCCTCCGAGGCTGCGCCAACCCCGAGTGCGTCCTGCACTTCTTCGACACGTCCAAGAACGGCACCCGCCGCTGGTGCTCCATGGCGGGCTGCGGCAACCGAGCGAAGGCCGCCCGGCACCACGCCCGGGAGCGGGCGGGCCGGACGGCCTGAGACGAACAGGGAAACCAGAGGACCGGGCGGGCCTCAGCTCTCGTTGGGCACCACGACCGCGCGGCCGTTGATCTCGCCCGCTTCCAGCTTCCGGTACGCCTCCAGGGCGTCGTCCATGGCGAAGCGCTCGATCTCCGGGCGGATCTGCCCCGCCCTGTACATGTCCACCACCTCCCACAGTTCGCCCACCGAACCCCAGTAGGTGTTGGTCAGGTACGACTCGTACGGGTTGGTGAAGAACGAGAACTCGTGCGTTCCGCCCGCGATACCGACGACGTTCACCCGGCCGCCCTGGGCCACGCTGGCAGCCGCCGCCGACACGGTCGGATCCGCACCCACGAAGTCGAAGACCGCGTCCGCGCCCCGACCCCCGGTGAGCTCCCGGATGTCCTCGACCTGCCGGTCCCCGGCAGCCACCGTGACGGCCCCGTCGGCCTCCGCCCGGGCCCGGGCCTCCTCCTTGACGTCGGTGGCGATCACCGTCGCCCCGCTCAGCGCCCGCAGGACCTGCACCCCGATCTGGCCGAGCCCGCCCAGGCCGATCACCAGCGCGTACCGGCCGCCCCCGTTCAGGTACGGCAGGGACTGCTTGACCGCGTGGTAGGGGGTCAGCCCCGCGTCGGCCAACGGCGCCGCGGCCACCGGGTCGGCGTCGCCCAGCGGGATGAGGTGCCGTTCGGGCACGGTCATGTACTCGGCCATGCCGCCGTCCCGGCCCAGCCCCACCGCCAGGTACGGCATGGTCGCGGCGTTCTCGCAGTAGGTCTCCCGGCCCTGGGCGCACTTGCGGCAGTGCTGGCAGCCGATCGGCCCGTACACCATGTAGGCGGCGCCCACCGTGACCCGCTCGCTGACCCCGCTGCCGACCGACTCCACCCAGCCCGCGTTCTCGTGCCCCAGGACGAACGGCGGCTTCTGCGCCCCCGGCTGCCCCTCCTCGAACACCCGGTAGACGCTGATGTCGGAGTGGCAGGCCCCCGCCCCGGCCACCCGGAGCAGGACCTCTCCGGGGCCCGGCTCGGGTTTGGGGAACTCGGTCAGGGAGGGGAACTCCCCGTAGTTCTCGAACACGACTGCGCGCATGTGCTGCTCTCCCCCCGCGTGAGGCGCGGTGCCCCGACCGGGGCACCGCGGTGCGGACACGTTTCGTGCCCTGGTGCCCACGCGAAGTTAACACCGGTCGGAACCGGGTGTCGCCCAAGGGGCGTGCACGGATTCGTCCGCATCGTTTGACCCTCTCGCATGGTTTCTCCCGACGCGGCCCCGATGAGTTTCGGGGCGGGTCGGTACGGGGTGAGAACGGCGCACCGTCCAGGGAGGACGTCATGTTCGACAGCACCAGGGCCTTCGGATCCTTCGTGGCTCCCGACACCGAGACCGCCCGCACCTTCTACTGCGACACCCTTGGCCTGAACGTCGAGGACGTGCCAGGCATGGAGGAGGGGATCGCCCGTGAGGGCAAGCCGTTCGTCGCCTAGTTCACGGACCCGGCCGGGAACGTCGTCGGCGTCCTCCAGGAACTGCCACTACCGGGTGCGGGACGGCCTCTGCTATTCATTCAGCATGCCCCTCGACCACAGACTCGTACAGACGGCGGTCCTCGGCGCGAGCCGATCGCACGAACCGGTCTACATCCCGATGGAACGCGGGGCTGCCCTGGAGTTCCGGCGCCGCCATGAGGGCAGGACCTTTTGGTGCGGCGTCTACCTGGGCGGCTGCGGAGGCAGACTGGCCCCCAGGGTCTACCGGGACAAAGTCAGTCACTTCGCGCACCACGCCAACGGCAACGCCTGCACTCGCCGCCACGGGGGTATCGAGAGTGCTGATCACCTGTACGCCAGCAGACAGGTTAACCAGTGGCTGACCGGGCAGGGGATGGCTACCCGGGAGCCGCACTTCTCGGGTGACTTCGAGTCAGGAGGAACCTGTGACCGGCTCGTTCTTCCAGCGACGGATGGGCAGCCGTCCCTGCTGTTTGAGTTCACCACGGAGGTCACCGAGGAACTCGAACGCCTCTACTCGCACCTGCGAGGCGGGGCGCCTGCCTGGCTGGTCAAACAGAACCCCGAACTGGTCCGGAGGCTGACCCGCGACCACGGCCGCGCCCTGCGGTTCCGGATGGGCACCGCAGACCTGAAGCGGGTGCTGGAGGTGGGCGTCACGGCCCCGGACGGTCAGACCAGGTGGTTCCCCTTCGAAGCCTGCACTCTTACCTCGAAGGGGATCACCGTGCCAAAGGGGCGAGGTTCCCTCGCCCGGGACACCCCCAAGGGCGATGGCCGCCACCCCGCGGTCGCCGACCTGGAATCGGCTCTGGAACTGGATGACGAGGAGGGGATTCGCGTCGCCGGCAGGAGGCTCCGGTCCGAGATCATGAGTTCCTCCGACCCCAGGATCACCAGGAAACTCTCCGCCCTCCAGAGCCTCCTGAGTAGAGCCACTGAGAAACTCAGGGTCCGTGACGGAGGGGTTCCTCGGAAAGCGGGGCAGGGAAGCTCGCCCCGGAGAGGCAAGCCTGAGGAGCGGCCCGGGCCGCCCGGTTCCGGGGCGGTGGCCGGAGTGCACCCGACCAGCATGTACAGGCTTCCGTACAAGGAGCGCGTCGACGCCCTCCTCTACTGCGTCAGGACGGATCCCTCCAAGGACCGGCGCAGGGAGGCCAGACAGATACTCCGCCGTATGCAGAAGGTGGCCACGCGGTCCGACTGGCAGAAGATCCAGGACGCCCTGCGCAAACCGAATCAGAAGCTCGCCCCCCGACCCGGGACCAAACGCAAGCGCGGTTGAGAGCCTGACCTGCCACGAAAGGGAAGGAATCCCGCTCGGGAGAAAGCCGGTCGCCACCCGATGAGTTCTCCGTGCCGCCCTGGTCCGTACACGTGAACGAACCGGACCAGGCGACAAGGAACGACACGGATGAACACGACACCATCCCGGCCGCACGGGGCCGGGGCACGAGCGAGCGGGCGCGAGTGGCTGGGGCTCGCGGTGCTGGCCCTGCCCACACTGCTGCTCTCCCTGGACATGAGCGTGCTCTACCTGGCGCTCCCGCACCTGGCCGCTGACCTGCGGCCCACCGGGGCCCAGACCCTGTGGATCATGGACGTCTACGGCTTCATGATCGCCGGGTTCCTCATCACCATGGGTACGCTCGGCGACCGGGTCGGCCGCCGCAGGCTCCTGATGACCGGCGCCGCCGCGTTCGGACTGGCCTCGGTGGCCGCGGCCTTCTCCACCAGCGCCGAGCTGCTCATCGCCACCCGGGCCCTCATGGGCGTGGCCGGGGCCACCCTCATGCCCTCCACCCTGGCGCTGATCAGCAACATGTTCCGCGACCCGGGCCAGCGCGCGGTCGCGATCTCGGTGTGGACGAGCTGCTTCATGGGCGGCACCGCCATCGGCCCCGTGGTGGGCGGCGCGCTCCTGCAGTGGTTCTGGTGGGGGTCGGTGTTCCTCCTCGGTGTCCCGGTGATGCTCCTGCTCCTGGTCTGCGCGCCCCTGCTCCTGCCCGAGTACCGCGACCCAGGCGCGGGCCGCCTCGACCTGTTCAGCGTCGCCCTGTCGCTGGCCGCGATCCTGCCGGTGGTGTACGGGCTCAAAACCGCCGCCGAAGGGGGTTCGGGGGCCACCGCGCTCACTGCGGTGCTGCTCGGCGCGGCGGTGGGGGCGTGGTTCGTGCGCAGGCAACTGCGCCTGCCCGACCCGCTCCTGGACCTGCGCCTGTTCCGGGCGCCCTCCTTCGGAGCGGCCCTCGCCGTCATGATGGCCGGGGCGGTCGCCATGGGCGGCACCTTCCTGTTGCTCAGCCAGTACCTTCAGCTGGTCGCGGGCAACTCCCCGCTGGCCGCCGGGCTGTGGTTGGTGCCGCCGGCGCTGGCGATGATCGCCAGCACCATGTTCTGTGCGCCCCTGGCCCAACGGGTCGGCCGGGCCAACGTGATCGGCGGCGGCATGTTCGTCAGCGCCCTCGGCTTCCTGGTGCTGGTCTTCGTCCCCGCCGACGGCGGGACGGGCGCGGTGGTACTGGGGCTGCTGCTCACCTCGGTCGGCCTGGGGCCGGGCGCCGCACTGATCGCCGACATCGTGGTGGGCTCCGCGCCCCGGGAGAAGGCCGGATCGGCCGCGTCCATGTCCGAGACCAGCGGCGAGTTCGGCATCGCCATCGGGGTCGCGCTGCTCGGCAGCCTGGCCGCCGCCGTCTACCGCACCCGGGTGGAGGTCCCCGAGGGGGTCGCGGAGCAGGCCGCGGGCCAGACCCTGGCCGGGGCCGTCGCCGCCGCCGAGGGGCTGCCCCCGGCCCAGGCGGCCGTACTGGTGGAGTCGGCCCGGGAGGCGTTCACCGCGGGGCTCAACGTGACCGCGGGCATCGGGATCGTCGGGATGGCAGTCTTCGGCGGCATGGCCCTGTGGCTGCTGCGCGGCTCGGCGGAGACCGCCGCGGAAGAGGCAGCGGAGGAGGCGGCGGAGGGGCCGCGGGAACCCGGCCGTGTCGGTGTCCGGGGCGGGGACGGGCCCGGGGGGACCGATGAGTTCCCGCTCCCGGACGGGTCAGTACAGGCAGCGGAAACCGACATCGAACCCACCGGGAGGACCTGATGAAGCGCCCCCAACTGGACAGCATGCTGCTCGCCAGCACCGACCCCGACCGCCTGCGCGACTGGTACGCCGCCGTGCTGGACCCCGCCGACAGCAACACCGTGGACCACTACCGGGTGCTCCGCTTCGGCGGCTTCCACCTGCTGATCGACCGGCGCGACGACGTCGGGCCCGAGGCCGCCGACCCCGCCCGGGTGATCCTCAACTTCGACGTGGCCGACGCCCGCGCCGTCGCCGGGCGCATGGACGAGCGGGGCACCGAGTGGGTGGCGCCGCTGGAGGAGCGGGACGGGAACTTCTTCGCCACGGCCAAGGACCCCGACGGCAACTACGTGCAGGTCATCCAGCTGAGCGAGGAGCACCTCGCCGCCATGGAGGGTGCACAGGCGGGCACGTAGGCGGGTCGGCCCCGCGGACGGCCCGCACGGCCGCCCGCGGGGCCGGAGCCCGCGGCGGAGAAGGGGGACCGGCGGGGTGGCGGGGACCTGCGGACCCGCGTGTCCTGTCGTAGGGGAGGCGTAACGTGACGGCCGTGGTGGAACACGTGACGGGGACGAGGAACCAGGACTTCGAGCGGCTCGCCGCTCCCTACCGGGGGGAGCTGTACGCGCACTGCTACCGCATGCTCGGCTCGGCGCACGACGCCGAGGACCTGGTCCAGGAGACCTACCTGCGCGCCTGGAAGGGCTACGACCGCTTCGAGGGCCGATCCAGCCTGCGCACCTGGCTGCACCGGATCGCCACCACGGCCTGCCTGACCGCCCTGGACCGGCGCAGCCGCCGCCCCCTGCCCACCGGGCTCGGCGGTCCCACCGACTCCCCGGAGGGCGCCCTCGCCGAACGCCCCGAGCTGCCCTGGCTCGAACCGCTGCCGGACACCCTGGTCGGCCTCGGCGGTTCCGACGGCGGCACCAACGACCCCGGGGCGGTGGTGACCGCCCGCGAGAGCGTCCGGCTCGCCCTGGTCGCCGCCCTCCAGTACCTCCAGCCCCGCCAGAGGGCCGTGCTCCTCCTGCGCGACGTACTCCGCTTCAGCGCCGCCGAGACCGCCCGCATCCTGGACACCTCGGTCCCGGCGGTGAACAGCCTCCTGCAACGCGCCCGCGCCCAGCTCGGCCGGGCCGCCCCCGACCGGGAGAGCCTCCCCGAACCCCGCTCCGACCAGCGCGAGATCCTCGACCGCTACGTCGCCGCCTTCGAGTCCTACGACATCGGCGCGCTCACCGAGCTGTTCACCGCCGAGGCCGCCTTCGAGATGCCCCCGTTCGCCACCTGGGTGCGCGGAGCCGAACACATCGGACGGCTCGTCGCCGCCCACTGCCCGGCCGGGGCCCCCGGCGACCTGGCGATGGTGCCGACCTCCGCCAACGGCCAGCCCGCCTTCGGCATGTACCTGCGCGCGGCGGACGGAACGCACCGGGCCTTCGGCATCCATGTCCTGGATCTGTCCCACGGGGGCGTCAGCCGCTGCTCGGTCTTCTTCGACACCGCGCTGTTCCGCCTCTTCGCACTGCCCGAGGCCCTGACCCGCCCCTGACGGGTCAGTCAGGGGCGGCTCAGGTCCCGGTGAGTACCCGGCGCAGGGCGGCGGCGAAACCCTCCGGGTCGCCCTCGTAGCCCAGGTGGTCCCCGGGGAAGGCGACCGGGTCGACGTCCAGGGCCCGGGCCAGCGCGGAGCCGATGTCGTGGATGTCCTCCCCCGCCGAGCCCTCGCCCAGGGCCACGACCACCCGGGTGCCGTCGCGCCGCAGGGTTTCCACCTCCGGCCGGTACAGGGAGAGCGGCAGCAGGCCGTGCGCGAGGAAGTACCCGAAGTTCCCGCTGACCCGCTCGAAGGTCGCGGCCTCCTCCCCGTCCATGGCCGGTGCCCCGTCCACGGGCGGGGTGTCCTCCGACCCTGCCGGGCCGGGCTCGGCGTCCAGGCCGTTGAGCCCCAGGAACAGGGCCATCCCGGCCTCGACCCCCTCCTTCAGGTAGGTCCGGTGGACCTCGTGGTCCCGCGCGAGCACCGGTTCGGGGTCGTCGAGCAACGGCACGCACGGGGGCTCGTGGGCCACGAGCGTGCGCACCAGTTCCGGGTGCCGGGCGGCCAGGGCCAGCCCGATCTGGGCGCCGCCGCTGGTGCCGAACACGTGCGCGGGCCCGTCGCCGAACTCCCGGATCAGCCGTGCGGCGTCCTCGGCGTGCACGTCGAGCCGCTGGTCCTCCTCCCACGCGCCGGGGCCGCCGTCCAGGGTGCTGCGCGAGTTGCCCCGGGGGTCGTAGGCCACGGTCGTGTACCCCTCGGCCAGGCGCCTGGCCTGGTCGGCGAGGACCCCGGCGTCCTGCGGCCCGCCCGGGACCATGAGCAGCAGCGGGCCCGAGCCGCGCACCTCGGCGTGGAGGCGGGCCCCGGGCACCCGCAGGGTGCGCACCTCGGGGGAGCGGCGGTCGTTCACGGCGTCTCCCTGATCCTGCCGCTGACGACCATTCGGTTGCCCTCGCTGTCGCGGAACTCCGCGACCGTGACCCCCGGCATGTAGGCGGCCTCCTCCGGCTCGGTGACGATCTCCACGCCCTTGGCGCGCAGCGCCTCCACGGTGCCCTTGACGTCGTCCTCGACCAGCACCAGCACGGGGCCCGGCGAGGGCTCCTCGTCGGGCCGGGGGACCAGGTGCAGTGCGGTGTCCGCTCCGGGGAACCCGAGCTCGATCCACCGCCAGCCGTCCTCGCCCATGGGGACGTCCGCGAGTACGCGGCAGCCGAGCCTGTCGGTGTAGAAGTCCTTGGCCCGGTCCTGGTCGAACACGGGCAACTCAGCGAACTGGATGTGCATGACGGGCGCCTCGATCCTCCCAGAGTGAAACTGGACGGTCCAGTACTCTGGATGTATGC
This sequence comes from Nocardiopsis terrae, assembly GCF_014651695.1. Classification (GTDB taxonomy): domain Bacteria; phylum Actinomycetota; class Actinomycetes; order Streptosporangiales; family Streptosporangiaceae; genus Nocardiopsis; species Nocardiopsis terrae. The sequence goes on along the minus strand of NZ_BMXJ01000005.1, from coordinate 277,516 downwards.
AAAACTAGACTGTCCAGTACCCACGGGTCAACAGAACACGGGGAGAATCAGGTGCGGCAACCTGCCGAGGGGCGTTCGGAACGCAAACGGCGCGCGATCCTGGAGGCGGCCGAGGAGGTCTTCCTCGGCGGCGGCTACCTGGGCACCAACATGGACGAGATCGCGGCGCGCTCCGAGGTGTCCAAGCAGACCGTGTACAAGCACTTCGGCAGCAAGGAGAACCTGTTCGTCGAGATCGTCAGCCACATGACGACCGGAGCGGGCGACCTCGTCCACGAGGACGTGCCCGACCCCGCCGAGGACGAGGACCTCGCCGACTACCTGCGCGACTACGCGCTCCGCCAGCTCACCGTGGTGCTGACCCCGCGCCTGATGCGGCTGCGCCGCCTGGTCATCGGTGAGGTCGCGCGCTTTCCCGAGCTCGCCGGGGCCCTGTACGAGCACGGTCCGCGGCGGGCGGTGGGCGCGCTCGGGGAGATCTTCGAGCGCCTGGCCGTGCGGGGGCGCCTGTCCGTCGAGGACCCGCACGCCGCCGCGTCCCGGTTCAACTGGCTGGTGATGTCCGAACCCGTCAACCGGGCCATGCTCCTCGGTGACGAGGGCATCCCCGCGCGGGAGGAGCTCCGCGCGCACGCCGCGGAGAGCGTCCGGGTCTTCCTCGCCGCCTACGGAGGGCCCCGGAAGTAGCGGGGCGGGGTGTGTGACCAGGACCCCGGCGTATTTCCTGCCGCTTCGCCCCCTCCACTGGCCCGAACAACCCCCGCGCACGGCTACCGTGCTGGTGGGCCGTGACCGCGAGAAGCCCCGACGCCCGCGTCCCGGCCCCGACCTGACCACTCCTCCCGCCCGCCGGTTCACCCACGGGCAGCCAGATGGGAAACGCGTGAACAGCACCAACGACCGCCCGCCCCGGGACCTGCGCCTGATCGTCACCGGAGGTGGAACGGGCGGCCACACCTACCCCGCGCTGACCGCCGTCAACGCGCTGCGCGCACGCCTGGAGAAGACCGGCAACACCCTGGAGGTGCTGTGGGTGGGCGCGGCCAACAGTCTCGAGTCCCGGGTGTCCGAGGCCAACGGGATCGACTTCGCCGACGTCGCCACCGGCAAGATCCGCCGCTCCAGGAACCCGATCAAGCTCGTCTCCCGGGCCAACGTCAAGGACATGGCCAACGTCCCCCGCGGGGTCATGCAGGCGCGCAGGCTGGTCTCCGAGTTCGTCCCGGACGTCGTCCTGGCCACCGGCGGCTACGTGGCGGTGCCCGTGGGCCTGGCGGCCCGTATGTGCCGCCGCCCGCTGGTCGTGCACGAGCAGACGGTGCGCCTGGGCCTGGCCAACAAGGTCCTGGCCCGCGCCGGAGCGCAGATCGCGGTGTCCGCCGAGTCCTCCCTCGGGCTGCTGCCCGACTCCTCCCAGGACGACGCGGTGGTCACCGGGAACCCGGTGCGCCCCGAGGTCCTCACCGGCCAGGCGGACCTGGGCGCCAAGGGGCTGGGCTTCGACGGGCACAACCCCGACCTGCCCACCGTGTACGTGACCGGCGGGGCGCAGGGTTCGGCGCAGATCAACACGAACGTCCGCGAGATCCTCCCGTGGCTGCTGGCCCGCGCCAACGTCGTCCACCAGTGCGGCGCCAACAACGTCGAGAGTCTTCGGGAGAGTGCCCGGAGCCTGCCGCCGGGGCTTGCGGAGAGGTACCACCTCACCGCCTTCGTGGGCCCGGAGCTCCCCGACGTGCTGGCGCTCGCGGACGTGGTGATCTCCCGCAGCGGTGCCGGGACGATCGCCGAACTCACCGCCCTGGGCAAGGCCGCGGTCTTCATCCCCCTGGCGACCTCCGCCGGTAACGAGCAGGCGCACAACGCACGCCACCTCCAGGAGACGGGCGCTGCCGTCGCCCTCCTCGACGAGGTCAGCCCGGCCAACCTGCAGGCGGCGGTCGAACCCCTGCTGGTCGATCCCGCCAAGCGCGAGGCCATCGCCGAGAACGCCCGCTCCCACGGAAGGCCGGACGCCGCCGAGCGCCTGGTGGACGTGGTGCTCAGGGCCGCCAGCTAACCCGGAGGGGCCACCCCTTCCCCAGAGGGGTGGCCCACTCACATATCGGTGAATAGGATCTCTCTGCACCCAAGAGTTCGATCTTGGCCCTTTTGTGAAGGGAATCACCAGTGTCCAACTTTCAAGAAGTTGGAAGAACGACCCCTTGTCGCTGGTAAGTTCGCAGGTCAAAAAGTCTGCTCCCTGCGCACGCGGGGATGGACCCTTCACGTAGGGGGCGTCGGCCCCTCCCTCCTCCTGCCTCCCCGCGCACGCTGGGATGGGCCTACCTACGTGTACCGCCCGCTCTGCCTGATGTTGCTTCGGGTTACTTGGAAGACTTTGAACATGGATTGCCCCGTTCCCCGCCGCGTGAGTGTGGCCGTCTTTCGCTTCGCGCGTCAAGGTCGTACGTCCTCGCTTCGCTCCGGGCGCTCCACCCTGACCCGCTTCGCCACGACGGCGGATGGGCGGCTATCGGGAAACGGGGGGCGTGTGGTCGGGGCAGCAGACGCCCCCGGGGCTTCGCCCGGCCCCGGCCAGCGGTCCGGCCGTGGCCGACCGGATTCCCGTCCTTCTGCCTGGCTTCATCGGCAGGCGCGTCCCCATCCAGTGACCGGGCAGTGACGAAGGGCCCGAACAGGTCGGCTCTGGGGCCGAGCGCGCCCCACCCGCCTGACCGGCTCGGGCGCGAGGGGACGGGTTCCCGTCCCTCCGTGCCGGGTTTGGGCCCCTTTTCGGCGTGATCTTGCTACCAGGAGCAATCTCGGCGCCCAAGTTGCCCCTGGTAGCAAGATCACCGCGGATTAGTGGGTTTCGGAAGCAGCGGACCTTCAGAGGGCCGGGTTTCGGACCCCACAAGCTCCGGCTCCCATCCCCGCATCCCCGCTGTCTGCCACCGCCACCGCCCCTGTCGCCCCGCCGTCGTCGCTGTCGCGCGGGAACCGGTGACCGGCCGCGGCACGGGTGGGTCGCCACCCCCAGGCCCCGGGTGCCAGCCAAACCGAATCAACTGCTGTCGTACGCGATTCCCCTGGCCTGCGGAAAAGGGGAGCCGTCAGCTGTGACCGCCCCCCGATGCGCGGTCAGGGCATCGATGAGATGACGTTCGCTGCTTCGTCCAACCAGACGGTCTGCTGGTCCACGGACACGGTCATCCCGAACCGGTCCACGGCGGGGCGGCCGGAGTCGAGCCACCACTGGTAGGCCGTCTCGAACTCCGTGAACAGCTGCCGGGACCCGTACTGGCGAACCTCGTGTGAGGCCGCGCCCGGATCGACGTGCCAGGACGCCCAGGACCCGCTGTCGGGATCGACCAGGTACATGACGAACCGCTGGTCGTCCTCGTCCTCGTGGAACTCGATCACGTTGATCACGGTCGGCATGTGCAGCCCGATCGCGAAGTTCGCGTCGAACGCCAGCGGGCCGTTCGGCTGCATACCGGTGCGTCTGACTCTGAACTCGTGCTCGTCGCTGACGTAGGTCGCCACCACCTGGCCGGGGGTGCGCTGGTGGCGCACCCACATGAAGGCGACGTTGCCGCAGAACCGCCCACTTGCGGTGCCGCGCGAGCCGACCCGTAGGTCGGCCAGGACCCCGTTGTGGAAGGCGTTGCCCCACGGGGTGAGGATCTTCCCGCCCGGCTGGCTCTGGGCGATCCAGTGGTAGGGCACCCGCTTCACGGCCGCGGTGCTGATCACCCGGTCGAACGGGGCGCGTGCGGGCCAGCCCTGGGTCCCGTCCCCGGTGACGACCAGCGGCACGAACCCGGTGCCCATCAGGTTGACGCGGGCCTGCTCGGCGAGGGTCGGGTCGACCTCGACGGTGGTGACCGCTTCGTCGCCCAGGAGGTGGGCGAGAAGGGCCGTGTTGTACCCGGTGCCCGTGCCGATCTCCAGGACCCGCATACCGGGGTGGACCTCGAGCCGGCGCAACATGTCGGCGACGATGGAGGGCATGGACGCCGAACTGGTCGGATATCCGGTGCCGTCCTCGGCCCCGTCGTCCACCTGGGTGACGAGCGGGATGTCGTCGTAGGCGACCCCGAGCCACTGTTCCGGGGCGCTGAGCCGGTCCACGGTGGTGCCGTCGGGCAGGGTGACCTGGTCGGGCAGGAACCTGTGGCGCTCCACGAACTCGAACGCGCGTCGCCAGTGCGGTGGGAGCCCGACCGCCTGGAGCAGGTGGGCGACCAGCTTTTCGTGTGAGGGGGTCACGGCTTGTCCTACCTCTCGTGTTTGCCGCAGCCGGAGCCGCTGGGGTTGGAGGCGGGTGCGGGGAGCGGCCGGGCGGTCCGGCGCCCGTCGCCGTCGGCGGAGTCCTGGTGCTTGTACGCGGTGGTGTGCGGGGTCGGGATCTTCAAGGCTGTCCTCTCAATGGGGGTGCCGCGGCCGTGGGCCGGGCGGCGTGTTGGGAGGCAGGCGAGCTGTCCGGGCCATGGTGTCCGGCTCGCGCGACTGGTCGGTCAACCCGGTGTGGCGGCCCTCTGCCGTGAGGTCGAGCGTCTGGTGGACTTCGTCCTCCCAGACGTCGTTCCTATCGGCTGCGTGCTCCTCGTGTGGGTGAAATGGGGAGGTTTACAGCAGGTTTGAGAAGACGTGCTGGATCAGGGCGCCCGCTGCGGTGGCCAAAGCATAGATGGTCACGAACCAACCGAATTTACGCCGGGGCTTGCGGTGGCTGCGGGGGCGCAGGGGAAGCGGGGGCAGTCCGGGCCCGGGCCGGGTAGGAGCGTCGTCGGGGGCCGGGCGCGGGCGCGGCACCGGGGCGGGGGTTCGGCGTCGCTGAGCGGCCACGTGCATCCAGGCGGGCAGTTCCCCGTGCGCCAGCCGGTGCTCCACCACGGGCTGTTGCGCGGGCTGCTTCGTGAGAGCTCGCGCCGGTGTTGAGCAGATGCGGGAGGCGAGTTCGACCAGTCGGTTCCGGGACTCCTCCACCGGCAGTGCGGCCCCCTGGAGCGTGGCGAACAGGTCCGTGTAGCTCTTGACCTGTGACACCTCGCTGATGACCTGGCCCGGTCCGCGCGGGTGGGGGATGTAGACCAGGGTGTGGCTGGGGGAGAAGGACAGGGTCCAGAACGCCCCGCCCAGGCCGGGGTGGAAACCGGTCCCGTCCGGGAGAAGGTGCACGCTGATCCCGTCGGCCTGGGCCAGGTGGTGCAGATGGGTCAGTTGGGCGCGCGTCACTTCGGGTTCGGCGGGGGCCGGGTGAGGGCGGTTTCATCCACGACCAGGCAGCGGAAGGGCGCCCCGCCCCTGCAGGCTGTCTACGTTGAGGCACACACCAGGAACCTGTTGTTGGAGCACCCGCGCGAGGTCACGGCGCACCGAGGCATGCTGGACCACTTGCGTGCTGCGGCGGCGAACAATCCTGAGACCCATCGGCTTCTGTCGCGGCTCCTGCGGCAGTACGAATCACCAGAAGGATGAACATGCGATCCAACAGGTCCGAAGAGCACGCACCGCTGGGAATCTGGTTCAAGAGCAGCTACAGCGGGTCGCATGGTGAATGCGTTGAGGTCGCCAACCTGGCCAACGGTTCAGCGATGCGTGACACCAAGCGTCGTGAACTGGGTATGTTGACCTTCCCCGGCCTTGAATGGCAAGCCTTCCTGGCTGGCGCCCGAGAGGTGAATCATCCAGATTGAACAGTCTTTTTGAGCTTCCTGAAGTAAGATGCTCTCTGTCTGATTCTCAACAACTTGCAGATTTCGGCACCCCTGACGCCTAAACCTGCAGGTCATTGAGACTGCTCCCCGTGCACGCGGGGATGGACCCTGGTAGGGCAGACGGAGGTCGCTGGCCGCGAGTTGCTCCCCGCGAACGCGGGGATAGAGCCCTCACACGGGCCCCACTCACCCCACCAGAGCGATCGGAGCTACCCGGACGACGACGAAGTGCCACCGCCCTGCGGGGAGGCCTCCTCGCCACCGCTCTCCTGCTTCCCGGACTCCGCTGCGGCCTGCGCTTCCACCGGGGCCTGTGCTCCCTCGGCGGAGTTCTCATCGTTCAGGCTCGCGTTCTTGACGAACCAGGACGCCACGGCCGCCGTGAGCACACCGACGAGGGCGATGCCGACGACCATCAGCGCCACCGCCACCAGCCTGCCCTCGGTCGTGACGGGGTAGTAGTCGCCGTAACCGACCGTCGTCACCGTCACGCAAGCCCACCACAGGGCGTCCCCGAACTCGGTGATGTTGGCTCCGGGCGCATCCTGTTCCGCGTCGAGCACGGTGATGGCTCCCAGGAACACGATCAGAGCCGACGTGGTGCCCACGTAGAGGGACATGCGTCCGGCCAGGGTTCCGGCCATCGCACGGTTCAGCATGCGCAGGAGGGTGAGCATGCGCAGCACCCGGAGCGCACGGAACATGGGAACCAGGATCAGCACGACGTCGTACCACCGCCGTGCCGCGTAGAGGAGGCGGTTCTCGGCCAGCCAGAGCCGGATCAGGAAGTCGATCGCGAACGCGCCCCACACCGTCCACGACAGGATCTGGAGGCGGGTCCGCATGACCTGCCCCATGTCCTCTTCGATGACCGGCCAGGCGTAGGCGAGCAGGAACGCACCTGCGAGGAGCAGCATCGGAACCTCGAGACGCCGTTCCCAGCGCGTGACGCGTTCGCCGTGTTCGATCTCTTCTTTGGTTGCCATGAGTGGGGGAGGCTCCAATCCTCGGCGCGCCCCGGAACCCGGGACGGCGCCGCTTCCTGGTCCGGGTGGCCGACCGTGGGGATTCGGTCGGATGCGGTGCGTTCGTGTCGAAGGTTGACACAGGTCAGGGGCACTATACGGAATCCTGCGGACTGCTCCGGCATCGACCTGTACCGGCACGGGCACCGCAGCTTACGACGAGGCGTCCTGTGCTGTGGTTCCACCGTTTCGCCAGCGCTTTCCCGGTCGGACCCTCGCGGGTTCCCTGCCCCGTGCCGACGCGGAGGTGCGAGCGGTGTCACCGTGGTGCTCGGCGTACTGCTTGACTGGGCGTCCGAAGCGATGACCGGAACGCGCCACGAGGCCCGTTCTCCCCTGCGCCTGCTCTGCGCTTCCTCTGTGCTGTGAGATCCGCTCTGTCGGTAGGGAACTGGGAGGCCGCCGTGAGTCCTCGAACCGGAAGTGTCGCCGGGGGCGTGCTGGTGTTGACGGCACTCCTCTCCGGTTGCACGGGCCCCACCGGGCCGTCGGAAGGGCTCCTGCCCGAGGGCGGTTTCGACTACCAGCTGGGCGGCGCGTACCCGCCGCCCGAAGGCGTCACCACCGTGGTGCGCGACTCCTCCGCCGAGCCCGCCCCGGGGCTCTACTCGGTCTGTTACGTCAACGGTTTCCAGACCCAGCCCGGCGACCTCGACCGTTGGCTGGCACAGGACCCGGACCTGCTGCTGCGCGACGAGAGCGGGGAGCCGGTCGCGGACCCCGGGTGGCCCGACGAAGTACTGCTGGACACCTCCACCCGTGCGGGACGGGAGCGGATCGCCGTGCTCCTCACCGCGACCGTCGACCGGTGTGCCGACGCGGGGTTCGACGCGGTGGAGTTCGACAACCTCGACTCGTACCTGCGTTCCGGCGGGCGGCTGACCGCCGACGACAACCTGGCCCTGGCCGGTGGGCTCACCGTCCTCGCCCACGACCGGGGGCTCGCCGCCGCCCAGAAGAACGGGGCGGAGCAGGCCGGGCGGGGCAGGGACGAAGCCGGTTTCGACTTCGCCGTGACCGAGTCCTGCGCGGCGTGGGCGGAGTGCGAGGTCTACACCGAGGTCTACGGCCCCGACAACGTGCTCGCCGTGGAGTACCCGGAGGAACTGGAGGACTCCGGTCTCACCTTCGACGAGGTGTGCGGCGACTCCTCCGCCCCGGCCAGGACCGTCCTGCGCGACCACGACCTGGTGGCCGCCGCCGAGCCGGGACACCTGTACGTCACCTGTTGACGGTCCTTCCCCGGGCCGCGGGCACTGGCTAGTCTGGCGTCGCTGGGAGACGTCTTCTGGGAAGCGGGCACATGGCACCCAACATCGCCACCAACACCGAGGTCGGCCTCGACGGGCTTCTGGAGTTCGTGCGGCCCCGGCATCGGGCCCTCCTGCTCACCCGGAGGGCGGACGGCGGCCCCCAGGCCTCGCCGGTGGTGTGCGGGGTCGACACCGCCGGGCGGATCGTGGTCTCCACCTACCCCGAACGGGCCAAGGCGCGCAACGCCCGCAGGGACACCCGGGTGAGCGTCGTCGTCCTCTCGGACGACTTCGACGGCCCCTGGGTGCAGGTGGACGGGGAAGCCGAGGTCATCGAGGGGGAGGACGCCGTCGAACCACTCGTGGAGTACTTCCGGGTGATCTCCGGTGAGCACCCCGACTGGGACGAGTACCGGGAGGCGATGCGCCGCCAGGGCAAGGCCCTGGTGCGTGTCACCCCCCGACGGTGGGGGCCGGTGGCGACCGGCGGGTTCCCCGCGGACCGGGTCTGAGCGGCCCGGTCCCGGCTCCGAGGGTTTCGAGGACGGCCCGGACGGCATCGCGGTGCCTCTCTCCGGCGGCGGCCCCGGCCCGCGGAGCCCGCCCGGAACCCGTCTTCCCAACGCGGACACCCGGTTTTCCCATCTCTTCCCAGCTCCCGTTTTCGGTCCCCGCGCGCCGGGTACCGGAGCACCCACATCCCCCTGAAAACACATCCGACGACTGACGAACAGGGGAGCACATGCCGCAGGCCCGCCACACGCCCGCCGCCCGCACCGGCACGGGACGGGGTGTCCGGTGACCGGCTGGAAGGCACCCCTGGCGATGGCCGGGGCCCGCTGGGCCTGGACCCGGGTCCGCCGCAGGTACGCGCCGGCCCCCGAACCCGTGCCCGCCTACAGGCGCAACCTCGAACTCCTCGCCTGGGGCGCGGCCGGAGCCGCCCTCGGTGTGGGCGCCTCGGCGCTGTCCGAACGCCGCCGCTCGGGGCTCATGTCCGGCAAGGTCGTCCTGATCACCGGCGGCTCCCGCGGGCTCGGTCTCCAGCTGGCCCGCGAGTTCGGCTCCTGCGGGGCCTCGGTGGTGGTCTGCGCCCGGGGGCGGCAGGACCTTGACCGGGCGGTCGCCGAGCTCACCGGCAGGGGCGTGGACGCGCACGGTGTGGCCTGCGACGTCACCGACCCGGAGAGCGTCGAGTCGCTGCTCGACGAGGCCGTGGAGCGCTTCGGCCGCCTCGACGCGGTGGTCAACAGCGCCGGGAACATGCGGGTCGGCCCCCAGGAGACCATGTCCGACGAGCACTTCGTCCAGGCCATGGACGTCATGTTCTGGGGCCCCTTCCACCTCTCCCGGGCCGCGGTCGACCGGCTGCGCGAACACCGGGGAAGCATCGTCAACATCACCTCCGTCGGCGCCTACCTGTCGGTGCCGCACCTGCTGCCGTACTCCGCCGCCAAACACGCCTGGGCCGCGCTGTCCGAGGGCATGGCCGCCGAGACGGCGGGGACCGGGGTGCGGGTCACCACCGTGGTGCCCGGCCTGATGCGCACCGGTTCGCCCCGAGGTGTGGTCTTCACCGGCGACCCCGAACGCGAGTACGCGTGGTTCGCCCTGCTGGCAGGGCTGCCGCTGCTCAGCGTGAGCGCCGAACACGCCGCCCGCCGCATCGTGCGCGCCACCGCCCGGCGGCGCGGGTTCCTCGTCATCTCCCCGGCGGCCCGGGTCGGCCTGGCCGTGCACGGGCTCGCGCCGGGGCTCACCCAGGAGGCGATGCGGCTGGTCGGCCGGCTGCTGCCCGACGCGCCCCGCCAGGCGGAGGAACGCCTCGGAGCGGAGGCGGCCCGCAGCAGGGTGGGGCGCCTGGTGAGCGCAGCCGCCGTCCTCAACGAACGGGCGGGCCGACGGATGAACCAGCGCTCCCGGGCGGGGGAGGAGCGAGCCGGGTAGGTCACGTGGAGAGCAGACACCTCGACGTACCGGGAGGTCCGGTACCGAACCGGCCGAGCGCCGCACAGCCCGTGGCCGCCTGCAGGGTGCCAGGGCGGAGAGGACCCCGAGGATGACGTGTCCGGGATGACCGTCGGACCCGTCACGGGCCCGGTGCCCGCCACCGGCCCCGGGCCCACCGGCAAGCGACACCGTCGAGAGGAGGAAATCCGCATGAGTGCGCCAAGTACGGACCGGACCCTGCGCCACCCCGACCCCATGCCGCCGGACCCGTTCCCGCCCGCGCCGATGCCGCCCGGGCCGGTACCTCCGGAGCCGGGCCCCGAACCGGATCCGGAACCCGGGCCGCCCGGCCCGATACCCGACCCGCCGGGCCCCGAACCCGAACCGGAGCCCGCCTGACGGAGGAGGGGCCGTCCCGGGGCACGCCCGGCCGGTGTGCCCTGCGGGGGTGGCCGGGCCGATGTGATCACCCTGGGTATCCACCCTTGACGTTTGAGCGACGGGAACCTAGCTTCGTCGGTAAACAATCCTTCCGGATCCGGGCCGCGCGAACCCCAGACCCCCGCCGCACGGCCGGTCCGCTCCCCGCCGGAGGTTCCCTTGGCGCGTCACCGCACCGCCCCCGTCCGAAGAAATCCCCTCCGCACGCTCAGCCTCGCCGCTTTGGGAGCGCTCCTACTCGGGGCGTCCCTGCTCACCCAGGAGCCGACCGGCCGGGCCGAGGCGGCCCCCGTCGCCGACGGTGCCGCCACGGGGCCTGCCGGGGAGCACGGCCAGCTCCGGGTGTGCGGGCTCAAGCTCTGCGACGAGAACGGCCGACCGGTCCAGCTCACCGGGATGAGCTCGCACGGACTCCAGTGGTTCGACCACTGCCTCACCGACGCCTCACTCGACGCCCTCGCCCACGACTGGGACGCCGACGTCCTGCGGGTGTCCACGTACGTCCAGGAGGGCGGCTACGAAACCGACCCGCGGGGCTTCACCGACCGGGTGCACGAGCTCATCGGGGAGGCCACCGAACGCGGCCTCTACGTGATCGTGGACTGGCACATGCTGACGCCCGGCGACCCCAACCACAACACCGGCCTCGCACGGGACTTCTTCACGGAGATCGCCTCGGTCCACGCCGACAAGGACAACGTCCTGTACGAGATCGCCAACGAGCCCAACGGGGTCTCCTGGGGCGCGATCAAGGGCTACGCCGAGGAGGTCGTCCCGGTGATCCGCGCCCGGGACCCCGAGGCGGTCGTCCTGGTCGGCACGCGGGCGTGGTCGTCGCTGGGCGTCTCGGAGGGCTCGGACCACACCGAGATCACCGCCGACCCGGTGGCCGCCGACAACATCATGTACGTCTACCACTTCTACGCCGCCTCACACGGTGGGGTGCACTTCGACGCCTTCCGGCGGGCCGCCCGGGAACTGCCGCTGTTCGTGACCGAGTTCGGCACCCAGGAGTACACCGGCGACGGCCCCGACGACTTCGGGTCCGCGCAGGCCTACCTCGACTTCATGGCCGAGGAGCAGATCAGCTGGGTCAACTGGAACTTCTCGGACGACTTCCGCTCCGGCGCCGCCTTCGAACCCGGAACCTGCCACTCCGGCGGGCCCTTCGCCGGGACCGGCGCGCTCAAACCCGCGGGGGAGTGGATCCGCGACAGGATCCGCACCAGCGGCACCGGAGCCTGACCCCGGTACGGCGGACCCGGGACCGGCACCTCGGCGCCGGCCCCGGGTCCGCGCCCGCGGGCGACCCCTCCGGAGGAGTCGCCCGCCCCGGGAGGGTCAGAAGGACGGCACGGTGGCGATGGTGAGCTGGTCGTCCCCGTCCACGTCCACCACCACGTGGTCGCCGGGGACCACCTGGTCGTCCAGCACCATCCTCGACATCCGGTTCCCCACGTTGCGCTGGATGGTCCGGGCGAGGGGACGGGCGCCGAACTCGGGCTGGTAGCCGCGCTGGGACAGCCACCTGACCGCCTCGTCGGTGAAGCGGATCCGGATGTCCTGGGCCTTCAGCCGCTCCTCGGTCCGCTCCAGCATGAGACGGGTGATCTGCGCGAGCTCCTGCTCACCCAACTGCTGGAAGACGATGACCTCGTCGATGCGGTTGACGAACTCCGGCCGGAACTCCTCCTTCAGACGGCGCATGACACGGCGCTCGGTGTCGGGGTCCATCTGGCCGTCGGCGCTGAAACCCATCGGGGCGCCGCCGGTGATGACCTCCGACCCCAGGTTGCTCGTCATGATCACCACCGTGTTCCGGAAGTCCACGGTCCGGCCCTGCCCGTCGGTGAGCCGACCGTCGTCCAACAGCTGCAGCAGCAGGTTGAACACGTCCGGGTGGGCCTTCTCGACCTCGTCGAGCAGCAGCACCGAGTACGGGTGCCGCCGCACCGCCTCGGTGAGCTGCCCGGCCTCCTCGTAACCCACGAAACCGGGGGGCGCCCCGGTCAGCCGACTCGTGGTGTGCCGTTCCTGGAACTCGCTCATGTCGATCCGGACCATGGCCTCCTCGGAACCGAACAGCGCCTCGGCGAGCGCCCGCGCGAGTTCGGTCTTGCCGACACCGGTCGGCCCCAGGAACAGGAAGCTCCCCACCGGCCGGTCGGGGTCGCCCAGGCCGGCCCGGTTGCGGCGGATCGCCTCGGAGACCGCGGTGACCGCCTCCTCCTGGCCGATCACCCGGTCGTGCAGCACCTCCTCCAGGTTCACCAGCCGGTCCCGTTCCTCCTGGGTCAGCTGGGTCACCGGGATCCCGGTGCTGCGGGAGACCACCTCGGCGATGTCGCCCGGACCCACCTCGGGCACGGACGAACCGGTGCCGCGCGCCTGGTGCATGCTGCCCTTGGCCGCGTTGATCTCGTCGCGCAGCCGGGAGGCCTTCTCGTAGTCCTCCTCCTGGACGGCCCGTTCCTTCTGCTCCTCCAGTTCCTTGAGCTTCTTCTCCAGGTCCCGCAGCGTGGAGCTGGAGCTGCTGAGCCGCAGACGGACCCGCGCCCCGGCCTGGTCGACGAGGTCGATGGCCTTGTCCGGCAGGAACCTGTCGGTGACGTAGCGGTCGGACAGCTCGGCCGCCGCGACCAGGCTGTCGTCGCCGAACCGCACCTGGTGGTGGGCCTCGTAGCGGTCCCGCAGTCCGCGCAGGATCTCGACGGTGTCCTCCACCGAGGGCTCGGGCACCTGGATGGGCTGGAACCGCCGCTCCAGCGCGGCGTCCTTCTCGATGTTCTTGCGGTACTCGTCGACGGTCGTCGCGCCGATGATGTGCAGTTCCCCGCGGGCCAGCGCGGGTTTGAGCATGTTCCCGGCGCTGGTCGCCCCCTCGGCGGCACCCGCCCCGACCAGGGTGTGGACCTCGTCGATGAAGATGAGCAGCCGGTCCGACTGGGCGCGGATCTCGTCCACGATCGCGTTGAGCCGCTCCTCGAAGTCACCCCGGTACCGGGTGCCCGCGACGATGCCCGACAGGTCCAGCTGGACGAGTCGCCGTCCTCGCAGGGTCTGGGGGACGTCGTCGTCGAAGATGCGCTGGGCGATTCCCTCCACGATCGCGGTCTTGCCCACGCCCGGGTCGCCGATGAGGACGGGGTTGTTCTTGCGCCGCCTGGCCAGCACCTCGATGCACTGTTCGACCTCGGCCTCCCGGCCGACCACCGGGTCCAGCCGCCCCTCGGCGGCCAGAGCGGTCATGTCGGTGCCGAACTCGTCCAGTTGCGGGGTGCTGGACGGTTCCGCCTCGGGCTGCTCCCCGGCGGACGCCGGACCGGCCGACTTCTGCAGGGCCTTCGGGGTGATGCCGGTGTCGCGCAGGAGCTGGCCGACCGGGGCGTCGGTGTTGACCGCCAGCGCGAACATCAGGTGCTCGGGCGTGATGCTGGTGCTGCCGGTGGCGCGGGCGATCTGGAGGGAGTCGAGGAAGGCGCGCTTGGCCGCGGGGGTGAGTCGGGCCGAACCGCCGCGCACCGAGCGCGGGGTCTGGGCGACGGCCTGGTCGACGACGTCCTCCAGCGGTGTGAGGTCGGCGTCGGTGCGTCCCAGGAGTTCGCGGACGGGCGGGTAGCGCAGCAGCGACCACAGCAGGTGGACCGAGTCGACGTCGGTCCCTCCGGCCTCCAGGGTGCGCCGGACCGCGGCGTCGGCGACCTGTCGCGCCTCGGGGCTCATCAGCTTGGACAGGTCGACGCGGCGGACGGGCCCACGGGACCCGCCGAGGAACCGTGCCAGGAACTCGTCGAAGGAGCCGGGGTCGCCGCCCGGGCCGTCGGGAAAGTCGGTGCTCATGTCGTGTCGTCCCCCGTGGTGTTGACAAGCCGGTGCGATGACAGGCTGGAGTAGTCGTTCAATTACCCTACGTTGATTCCGGTATGTCGGTCGGTAACGACCTCGGGTGCGGGAGGACCCGCTCCCCTCTTCGGCCTTCCTCCCCGGCCGCCCTCTCACACGCGCGGCGCCCCGCGCGGGCCCCGCTCCGGCAGGCGCCCCGACCGGGGCGCCTCCGGCGGGCCCGGTCAGGCGGAGGCCTCGTCCAGACGGGCGGTCTCCTCGGCCGTCAGACGGAGGTCGTTCAAAGCCAGCAGCCCCCGCAGCTGGTCCAGGTTCCGGGCACTGGAGAGCACCGAGGCCACGCCGGGGCGCTCCACCAGCCAGGCCAGCGCGACCGTGGACAGCTCCGCGGAGCGCTCGGCCGCGATCGCGTCCAGCGCGGCCAGCACCCGCTCGCCCCGCGGGTCGTCCAGGTAGGCGCGGGCCTTGGCGGCGCGGGGGCTCCCGTCCTCGGCGCGACCCGGCCGGTACTTGCCGGTGAGGAAGCCCCGGGCCAGCCCGAAGTAGGGCAGCAGCGCCAGGTCCTCCGCCAGGGCCAGCGGCACCAGGTCCCGCTCGATGCCGCGCTCGACCAGGTTGTACTGCGGCTGCACGCACACGGGGCGGTGCCAGCCGTTCTCGTCGCACAGCGCCAGCCACTCGCGGATGCGCTCCGGGCTGTGGTTGGACAGGCCCACGTACCGGACCCTGCCCTGGTCGACCAGGGCGGAGAAGGCCTCGGCGCTCTCGGCCAGCGGGGTCTCGGGGTCGTCGAAGTGGGCGTAGTACAGGTCGACGGCCTCCACCCCGAGCCGTCCGAGCGAGGCCTCGTTGGCGGCCTTGATGTTGCCGGCGGACAGGCCCGGGAAGTCCGGGTGCTGGCTGACCTTCGTGGCGATCACCATGTCGTCGTGCCCGCGCGCGGCCAGCCAGGCGCCGATGACCCGCTCGGACTCGCCGCCGGTGTGCCCCGGCGCCCAGGCCGAGTACGCGTCCGCGGTGTCGACGAAGTTGCCGCCGCTCTCCCGGTAGGCGTCCAGGACCGCGAAGGAGGTGGCCTCGTCCGCGGTCCACCCGAAGACGTTGCCGCCCAGGTTCAACGGGGATACCCGCAGATCGGATCCGCCGAGTCGGCGCAGGTGGGTGTCGTTCATGCTCACCGTTCCGTGTGTTCCCGATGGGGGAGCCGTTGATTCGGCTCCCAAGCTAGAGGAATCCGGCCCGGGGGTCACGAACGCTTCCGGGGCGGACGCCGCGCCGGGAGCCTGCCGGGCGGGCTTCCGGCTTCCCCGGCAGCGCCGGAGACCGTGCCGGCCGGCAGCGCCGGGCCCGGGTCAGACGCCGTGTGTGGCGCGGCGGTACTCGGCGTAGCGTTCACGGACCCGCGCGCCGACCTCGGGGGTGTGGGCGGATTCCTCCTCGGGTGCGCCCAGGGTCCAGGTGGGCGGCTCCGTGGTTCCGGCGAGGGCCCAGGCCGCCTGGCGGGCGGCGCCCAGGGCCACGTATTCGGCGGCGGGCGGGACGACCACGGGCGCGGCCAGGACCAGGGGGGCGATGGCGCGCACGGCGGCGGAGCGGGCGCCCCCGCCCACCAGCAGCACGCGTTCGGTCGGTACGCCCTGGTCGGCGAGCGCGGACAGGCCGTCGGCCAGACCGCACAGCATGCCCTCCACGGCGGCGCGGGCGATGTTGGCGGGGGCCATGTTGTCCCGGCGCAGCCCGTGCAGTGAGCCGGCGGCGTCGGGGAGTTCGGGGGTGCGTTCCCCGTCGAGGTAGGGCAGCAGGACGACGCCCTCCGCTCCCGGGCGCGCTCCCAGGGCGAGGTGGTCGAGCCCTGCCAGGTCCGTGCCGAGCATCGCGGCGGCGGATCCGAGCACCCGGGCGGCGTTGAGGGTGCACACCAGGGGCAGATGGCCGCCGGTGGCGTCGGCGAACCCGCAGACCGCCCCGCTGGGGTCGTGTACGGCCCGGTCGTGCGCCGCGAACACGGTGCCGCTGGTGCCGAGGGAGACGACGACGTCCCCGGGGCGCAGGCCCAGGCCGAGCGCCGCACCCATGTTGTCCCCGGTGCCGGGGGCGATCACCGCGCCCTCGGGGGTGTGGCCCACGGTTTCGGCCGGTGCGGCCACGCGCGGTACGTCGAGCTCGCGGCCGAAGGCGCGGACGAGCAGGTCGGGGCGGTAGGTGTTGTCGGCGGGCGACCAGTAGCCGGTTCCGGAGGCGTCGCCCCGGTCGGTGGTGGGCTCGGTGCGGGAGCCGTTGAGCCGCCAGGTGAGCCAGTCGTGGGGCAGCATGACGCCGTGCGCGCGGGCCGCGAGCTCGGGCTCGTACTCGGCGAACCAGCGGAGTTTGCTGACGGTGAAGCTGGCCACGGGCACGTTGCCGACGGCGTCCGTCCACGCCTTGGGGCCGCCCAGTTCGGTGACGAGGTCGTGTGCGGCCCCGGCGGAGCGGGAGTCGTTCCACAGCAGGGCCGGCCGGACGACCTCGCCGTCCTCGTCGACCACGACCATGCCGTGCTGCTGCCCCGCGACGGAGACGGCGGAGACGTCGTCGAGCAGGCCGGAGGAGGCGGTGGTCAGCGCCGACCACCAGTGGGCGGGGTCGGTTTCGGTGCCGTCGGGGTGCGGTGCGCGGCCTTCGCGCAGCACCTTCCCGGTGGTGCTGTCACAGACCACGATCTTGCAGGACTGGGTCGAACTGTCGATTCCGGCAACCAATGCCATGTTCGCTCCGTGTGGGGTGAGGGTCCGAAGCCGTGGGGGCGGCGCCGCTCATTCTCGCATTCTCGTGACCCCCGTCACTGTGCCGGGTGCTGCAGTGGGCCGCTCTTGCCCCCGCGTTGACGCATCAATAAACTTGAGTCCAGACAACTCAAGTCGATGGGAGTGCTTCGATGCGCGTGACGGATGTCTTCGACCGGGCCGAGGAGGCCCTGTGGGCACAGCTCGCCGCCGAGCCCGTGGTGCGGATCGACAGCGGCCGCCGCGGCGGCGACCTGGTGGTCGGCGTCGAGCTCGGGCCCGTGGTCGACCCCCGCGAGGTCCTGGTCCTCAGGGAGGCGGACGCCCTCGTGTTCGTGCGCGGTGCGGACCGCTCGGTTCTGTGCCGCGTGGCCCTGGAGGCTCCCGTCGGGCGCCCCTCCCTGCGCCGCACCCCGAGCGGTCTCACCGTCGTGGCGCCGCTCGTGGACCCGGCCCCGGTGGCGGTCCGCCCCGGCCTGCGCCGCACCTCCCGGGCGGGTCGCCTGCGCTCCGCGCTCGCCCGTTTCGCCGGGCGGCTCCGGAGCCTGGTCGCCCCCGCGGGCTGAGTGGTCGCCGGGTCGGTCGGCGGGGTCCGGCGTTGTGGGAAAAGCCACGTATGACGCGACCGCAAAAGGGACATTTCCTACCAAGAAGGTCGAGTAGTCTCTGGTCAGCTCGCCCGCGTCCCACCAGGGCGCCCGAGCCCCCGTGCCGGATCTTCCTCCGGCGCAGGCCTCCCCCCGCGATCCTCCATCCCACGATCACGAAGGAGTGCACCATGCGCACGACCTCGACCGTCATCGGCGCGGCCGCCCTCACCCTGGCCCTCGCCGCCTGCGGTGCCCCCAGTGAGCAGGCCTCCGAATCCGCCGAGGGCGGGGGAGACGTGCTCCGGGTCGGGGTCAGCCCGGTGCCGCACGGCGACATCCTCGCCTTCATCGACGAGAACCTCGCCGAGGAGGCCGGCCTGGAGCTGGAGATCGAGGAGATCTCCGACTACAACACGCCCAACGCGGCGCTGGTCGAGGGGGAGCTGGACGCCAACTACTTCCAGCACCGTGCGTTCATGAACGAGTGGCTGGAGAACGGCCCCGACGCTGAACTAACCTACGTCACCGACGTCCACATCGAGCGGCTGGGGCTGTACTCCGAGAGCGTCGAGAGCACCGGCGACCTGCCCGAAGGGGCCGAGATCGCGGTGCCGAACGATCCCGCCAACCTCAACCGGGCTCTGTCCATCCTGGAGGCCGAGGGGCTGATCACCGTCGACCCCGAGGCGGGCGAGAACGCCACCGAGAACGACATCACCGACAACCCGAACGACCTGGTGGTCACCCCGCTGGAAGCGGCCCAGCTCCCGCGTTCGATCGCCGACGTCGACGCGGCGGTCGTCAACGGCAACTACGCCATCGAGGCCGACCTGCCCGAGGAGTCCAACGTCCTGGCCTGGGAGCCCGAGGGCGAGGACTACGTCCAGAACTACGCCAACGGCCTGGTCGCCCTGAACGAGAACGCCGACGACGAGCGCGTCCAGCTGCTGGCCGAGCTGCTCCACGACGAGCGGGTCCTGGAGTACGTCCAGGAGACCTGGCGCGGTGTGGTCCTGGCGGTCGACGCCGACGGCGTCATCACGGAGTAGCCTCCCGCTGCCCTCCCGCACCCGCGGCGCCTGACCCGGCGCCCCCACCTCCGTCAAGGGCGGTGGAGCCCTCTCCGGCTCCGCCGCCCTTTTCGCGTGTTCGCCCGCCGCCCGTGCGTCCGCCCCCGTGCCAGCTGTCCGTGCCCGCCGGTCGCGCCCGTCCCGGTGCCGTCCGGGGCCGAGGGGCCCGGCCCCGCAGCCTGTGATCTCCCTCGCACCCGGGGTGCGGTCCCGGTCCGGGAGCGGGAGCCGGGCACTGCGCAGGGTGACGGCATCTCCTCCCGGGGGTTCCGGAAGGTGGCGCCCTGAGCTGCGGCTTCCCGCTGGCTGGGACTCACCCCGGGTGACGGGTGCGAGTTCGGGCAGGTCATCGCGGTCGGAATCGCCGGGGCGGTGCTTCCACAAAACCTACTTATTAAGTAGAGTTTCTCCCGTACCTCCGTCGACACCCCGAAAAGGACCCCCGAGATGCGTGTTCGCCCGCTCCCGCTGAGAGCCGCCGCGGCTGCCCTGGCCCTGGGCCTGGCCGCGGCCGGGTGCGCGGGCGAGGGGGAGGCCGCCGGCTCCGTCCTCACCCTCGGGTACTCCCCGAACATCACCCACGCGCCCGCCCTGGTCGGCGTGGAGAACGGGATCCTCGACGGGGCCCTGGGCAGCGTGGAGCTGGCCGCCCAGACGTTCAACGCGGGCCCGGACACCATCAACGCCCTGTTCTCCGGTGAGATCGACGCGGCCTTCGTCGGCCCCAACCCCGCCGTCAACGGCTGGACGCAGTCCGAGGGCGAGGCCCTGCACATCATCGCCGGAGCCGCCACCCAGGGGACCGGGCTCGTGGTCCGGGACCACATCGAGGCCGTCGACGAACTGCCCGGCACCACCCTCGCCACCCCGATGCTGGGCGGCACCCAGGACGTGGCGCTGCGCTGGTTCGCCCGGGAACAGGGCTGGGAGGTCGACACGGCCGGGGGAGGGGACCTCTCGATCCTCCCCCAGGACAACCCCGACACCGTCAACGCCTTCGCGGCCGGCGAGATCGACGGCGCGTGGCTCCCCGAGCCCCACCTGAGCCGTGTCCTGGCCGAGGACGACGCCCGCCTGCTCGTCGACGAGCCGGACCTGTGGGCGCAGACCGACGGCCAGTACGTCACCACGCTCCTCATCGTCAACGCCGACTTCCTGGAACACCACCCGGAGGTCGTCGACGACCTGCTGCGCGGCCACATCGAGACCGTCGACTGGATCGGTGCCAACCCCGACGAGGCCGCAGAAGTGTCCCGCACCCACCTGGAGGACCTCACCGGCGGCGAACTCGACCCCGAGCTCACCGCCGCCGCCTTCGACAACGTCACGTTCACCGTCGACCCCGTGGCACCGTCGCTGCTCGCCCAGGCCGGACAAGCCGAGGCCGTCGGTCTGCTGGACCCCGTCGACCTCAACGGAATCTACGCCCTCGACCCGCTCAACGACGTCCTGGCCGAGGCCGGGCACGAGCTGGTCGCCGGGTTGGAAGGGTAAGGGCCCCATGACCACCATCACCGAGACCCGTACCGGCACGAACGCCCTGGAGATCGACGACATCTCCAAGGTCTTCGGTCACGGCGGGGGCGCCGTGACCGCGATCGACGGCATGACCGTCACCGTCGGCACCGGCGAGTTCCTGGCCATCGTCGGCGCCTCCGGCTGCGGCAAGAGCACCCTGCTCTCCCTCGTCGCCGGCCTGGAGGAGCCCACCACCGGGGCCGTGGACGTCGGCGGCCACCGCGTGGCCATGATGTTCCAGGAGGCCGCGCTCTTCCCGTGGCTGACCGTGGGCGCCAACATCGAGATCCCGATGAAGGTCAACAGGGTCCCCAAGGCAGAGCGCAGGAAACGCGTGATCGAACTCCTGGACCTGGTCCGCCTGAGCGGTTTCGAGCGCAAGCGCCCGCACGAGCTCTCCGGCGGCATGCGCCAGCGCGTGGCCCTGGCCCGCGCCCTGGCCCAGGACGCCGACGTCCTGCTCATGGACGAGCCCTTCGGCGCCCTGGACGCCATGACCCGCGACATCCTGCACGACGAACTGGAGCGGATCTGGCGGGAGCGGTCGCTGACCATCCTCTTCGTCACCCACAACGTACGGGAGGCGGTGCGCCTGGGCGACCGGGTCGTCCTGCTGTCCAGCCGCCCGGGACGGGTCATCAAGGAGTTCCCGGTGGAGGGTGAGCGCCCCCGACGGATCGACTCCGCGCTGATCGCCGGGCAGGCCGCCGCCATCACCGACCGACTGCGTGAGGAGGTCTCGCGCCATGCCTGAGACCGACGCCCGAAACCGCCAGGTCCAGGGGCTCGACGCGCTTGAGCTCCAGCCCGGGAAGAGCGTCGGCGACCGCGGCGCCGCCGGGATCGCCGGCAGGATCTGGGCCGCGACCTGGCCCAAGGCGGTCGCCGTGGTCATCGTCCTGGCCGCCTGGCAGGCACTCGTGTGGTCCGGATGGCGCACGGAGTACGTCTTCCCGGGGCCGGACCGGGTGCTGCCCGCCCTGCTGAACGAGGTCACCGACCCCGCGTTCTGGTCGGCGGTCCAGGTCACCATGCGCCGGGCCTTCGTCGGCTTCGCCCTGGCCCTGGCCGTGGGGGTGGTGGTCGGCCTCGCGGTGTCGCAGTTCAGGCCGCTGAGATCCGCGATCGGATCGTTGGTCACCGGGCTCCAGACCATGCCGTCGATCGTGTGGTTCCCGTTCGCGATGCTGCTGTACGGCATCAGCGAGTCGGCGATCATGTTCGTGATCATCCTGGGCGCAGCGCCCTCCATCGCGGGCGGCCTGACCTCGGGCATCGACTACGTGTCGCCGTCACTGCTGCGGGCGGGCCAGGTCATGGGCCTGCGCGGAGTCCAGCGGTACTCGCTGCTGATCGTCCCGGCGGCGCTGCCGATGTTCGTCACCGGGCTCAAACAGGGCTGGGCCTTCGCCTGGCGTTCCCTGATGGCCGGAGAGCTGCTGGTCATCATCAACCAGGAGAACTCGATCGGGTGGGCGCTGAGCCAGGCCCGCCAGCTCAACGACGCCGACCGGCTGCTCAGCTACATCATCATCGTGCTGGTCATCGGCATCATGATCGACGTGTTCTTCAACTGGGCGGACCGCTCCCTGCGCCGCCGGTGGGGGATCGCCCCGTCCTGACCGGGGCCCTGCGGTCAGGACCGGGCGGGGGAGCACCCCCTCCGGGCGCGGGCGGGGCTCAGCCGTACACGGCGTGGTAGAGCTCCACGGCCTCCTCCACCGTGGGCATCCGCGGACCGTCGGCGGCCTCCTCGGAGGCCAGGGCCTGCTCCGCCATCAGCGGTGCCAGCCCCCACCAGCGCTCGGCGCTGATCCCGTGCCCGCGCGGGGTCGGCACCTCCAGGTCCTGGTTGAGCAGGCGCAGCTCCCACACCAGCGCACCGGTGGCCTCCCCGTCGGTGCTGTTCGGACCGGCCAGGCCCATCGCGCGGGCGCATTCGGCGTAACGGTCGGGGGCCGAGGGCACGGAGAACTCCGTGAGCGTCGGCAGGAGCATGGCGTTGGACAGCCCGTGCGCCACCCCGAAGTGCGTGCCGACCGGGCGGCTCATCCCGTGCACCAGGGCGGCACCGGAGTTGGAGAACGCCATCCCGGCCTGGGCGGCGCCCACCATGAGGGCCTCGCGTGCCGGCCGATCGCCCGGTTCGGCGTACGCGGCCCGCAGGTGGGTGAAGACCGTGCGCATCGCCTCCCGGGCCAGACCGTCGGACACCGGGTTGGCCCGCGCGCTCACGTACGCCTCGATCGCGCGGGTCAGGGCGTCCAACCCCGTGTCGGCCGTCAACCGCGGCGGCACGTCCAGGGTGAGTTCGAAGTCCACCAGTGCGGCCCGGGGCAGCATGGCCAGTCCGGCGCAGAGCATCCTCTCGCCGGTCTCCGCGTCGGTGATGACGCTGTAGCGGGTGCACTCCGACCCGCTTCCCGCGGTGGTCGGCACCGCCACCACCGGCAGGGCGAGCGCGTCGGTGACCACCGGTGTCCGGTAGTCGCGCATCCGCCCGCCGTGCGTGCTCAGCAGGGCGACGGCCTTGGCCGTGTCGATGGGGCTGCCGCCGCCCACCCCGACCACGGAGTCGAAGCCGCCCTCCCGGAGGGCCCGGACCCCCTCCTCCACCACCGTGCTGGTGGGGTCGGGCACGGTCTCGGCGAACACTCCGGGGGAGAGGCCGGCCTCCTTCAGGTCGGCCAGGAGTGCCTGGAAGAAGGGGCGCTCGACGACGAACGGGTCGCTCACCAGCAACGGGCGGGACAGTTTGAGGGAGTCCAGGACCCCGGCCAGTTCGGCCGAGGCCCCCGCGCCCACACGCAGGATGCGGGGCAGGGCGATGGAAGCGGTCACGTCGGTACCTCCGGGGGTCGGGAGTACGGGTGTCGGGGCCTGCCCCGGGAAACCGGGGGCACGGCTCAACGCCCGGGTACCTACCCGCGTCTCCGATTCGACTCCCCCCGCGGGCCCCTGTTTGTCGGACCGGGGCGCCGCGAGCACAGCGGGGGCCGGGCGCTCGGCCCGGCCCCCGTGGCGCGCGTTCGGTCAGGTGTGCACCAGCGGGGTGTCCACCAGGTGTTCGGCCACGAACCAGGCCTGGAGTTCGTTGGTGCGGATCACGTCCGAGACCAGCACGTCGTTGGTGCCGTCGTCGCCCAGTTCCTGTACGCGGGCGGCCGCGTCGTGGGCCTCCTCCAGGACGGTCTCGTGCGCCTCCAGCAGTCGGGAGAGCATCGCGGGGACCTCCTCCACGCCGTTCGGCGGGCGCGGGATGTTGGTGATCTCCGCGACGTGCCTCGGGTCGCCGACCGCCACACCGCCCAGGGTCTGGACCCGCTCCGCGACGGTGTCGATGAGCGAGGTCTGCTCCTCGGCGTGCTTGTCCATCAGCAGGTGCAGCTGGTAGAAGGTCTGCCCGCGCATCAGCCAGTGGTGCTTCTTGTACATGTCGTGCAGGATCCGCAGGTCGCACAGCACCTGGTTGAGCCGCTGGCACGAGTACATCCGGGCGTCGTAGGACAGGCCCACGGGGAGTTGGCGGACCGTCCCGAACTGCTGGACCTCCTCGCCCCTCTGGTGGAGCCACGGCTGGCTGCTCCGGGGCCTGGGTGTCTGGCTCGAACGCTGGTCAGCGGTCGTCACGGTTGGTTCCCCCTCCGGTTCGGTGTGTCGCGCGGAGCCGTCAGGCTCCGTCAGCCAGTCTTGGCCACCGACCGTTGTCGGAAGAGAAAACGCACGCCATGTCCGGGCAAGGCTTTATCTCTTTCGCCGGTCGAACTCGACCGGCAGCGCGAACAGCCCGTGCATGATCATGCTCGGCCACCACCGCAGTTCGGCCTCCTCCACCGCCAGGCGCAGCCCCGGCAGCCGGTCCAGTACCGCGCCGACCGCCACGCGGGCCTCCATCCGGGCGAGCTGGGCGCCCACACAGAAGTGCGCCCCCTGGCCGAAGGACAGGTGCGCGGCGCCGCGGCCGGGGTCGAACCCGTCCGGGTCCTCGTACCGCTCGGGGTCGCGTCCTGCGGCCAGCAGCGATACCAGTACCGGCTCTCCCGCCTCCAGGTGCGTCCCGCCCACGGTGGTCGGCTCCGCGGGGAACCGCCAGGTCGCGTTCTGCAGGGGGCTCTCCAACCGCAGGGACTCCTCGATCGCGGGGTCCAGGAGGGAGCGGTCGTCCCTGATCCGCCGCATGGCCCCGGGGTTGCGCAGCAGCGTCAGCAGCATGTTGCCGATCAGCGCCAGCGTGGTCTCCTGTCCCGCCACCAACAGCAGGAACGCCGTGGAGGTCACCTCGTCCCGGGACAGCTCCCCCGCACGGTGGGACTCCACCAGGTCGCCCAGCAGGTCGTCCGAGGGCCGCGCCAGCCGTGCGTCCACCAGGTCGCCCAGGTAGGAGTCGAACCAGTCCGTGGCCCCGGCGATCGCCCGGACCTCGTCATAGGAGGCGGAGTCGATCACCGATGCCTGCCGCCGGAACTCCGGCCGGTCCGCCTCGGGCACCCCGAGGACCTCGCAGATGACCGTGATGGGCAGCGGGTAGGCGAGGTCGCGCACCAGGTCGGGTTCCTCGGACTCCTCGATCACGGTCAGGAGTTCGTCGGTGATCCGTTCCGCGCGCTCCCGGAGCGTCCGGACCCGCCTGGGGCTGAAGGCGCCGCTCACCACCCTCCGCAGCCGGACGTGGTCGGGGCCGTCCGCGTTCACCATGCTCCGCACCAGGCTGGGGCGGTGGTCGTACGGCAGGCCCAGCCCGGCCCTGTACCAGGTCTCGTGGCCCCGTGCGGGGTCCTTGAGCATGTTCGGGTCGGTGAGCACCCGCAGCGCGTCCTCGTGCCGGGTCACCACCCACGCCCACGCTCCACCGGGCAGGTCCACCCGGTGCACCGGATCGTTCTCCCGCAGCCACCGGTAGGCGGGGTGGGGGTCGGCCTCGAACTCGGGTCCGTGCAGGGCGGGGGGCTCGGTGGTCATCGTCGGCCTTCTCTCCGTGTGGTTGGGTCCGCGTCGTTCCTACCCGCACGGCCGGTCGGCCCCCTGCCGACGGCGCCCGGCCCCTGGCCGGATGCGGCCACCCCGGCCCCGGGCGCCGCGACCGTCCCCGGGAGGCGGCCGGGGCGCCGCCGAACCGCCTTCCGGGCCGCGGCGGCGCGGCTCCTAGGCCGCGATGGCGCACGCCGTCTCCAGGACGAACCGGTGCCACGGGCGGTGCGGGTCCTGGCCGGTCAGCTCCCGCACCCGCCGCAGCCGGTAACGCAGGGTCTGGGCGTGCACGTGCAGTACCTCCGCGGCCGTGGTCGCCGCGCCCTCCCGGAAGTAGGCGCACAACGTCTCCAACAGGTGCCGGTTGTCGTGCGCCAGCAAGGGCCCCAGCACCACCCCGCGCACCGTCGCCGGGGCGATCGCGCCTCCGTTGAGCAGCGCGAGTACACAGGCGTCGGGGTCCCGCAGCAGGCCGTCCGCACCGAAGGCGTGCGCGGGCGCGGTCTCCAGGGCCCCGTCGGCCAGCCGGTAGGCGGCGGACATGTCGGACAGTCCGCGCGGTTCCAGGACGCACCCGCGCCACCCCCGCCTGACCAGCTCCCCCGTGACCCCCTCGGCGTCCTCGGCTGAGCCGAGCACCACCACCCGGCCCGAGCGGGTGGTCACCAGCGGGTCGGTCCCGGAGGGCGCGGCCGCGGCCAACAGCTCCAACCCCGCCGACACGGTGACGTTCTCCGACGGGGTCCGCTCCCGACCGGCGGACTCCCGCCCCGGTTCGGCGACCACCAGTACCGCGGGGTCGGGCGGGGCGATGCCCAGGGTCCGCGCCCGGTCCCGGATCGCGCCCCGGGAGGCCTGGCGGCCGATGAGCAGGTCGTCGAGCAGGGCGCGCCGGGCGCGTTCGCGGTCCGCGTCCAGTTGTTCGGCGGCCTCGGCGTGGCCCCTCGTCAGGCTCTCGGAGATCTGGTCGATGGAGGCCAGCCAGAGTTCGCTCAGAGCGAACACGTCCCGGGCGTCGAGCCGTCCGCCCGCCTGCTCGCGCAGAATCCGTACCGCGGCAGCCGAACCGACCCGGTGCGCACGCACCACGGCGCCGATCGAACGCCCGTCGGCGGCCCGTGCCCGCCCGATCCCGCGGAGCCGTTCCACGTCCTCGGGGGGCAGGCGGGCGGCGTCGCGCGCCCACAGTTCCATGGACCGGGTGACCAGCCACCCGGTGATCGCCCGGACCTCCTCCAGCTGGGAACCGTGCAGCGCGCGGTAGGCGGGGACCTCCGCGTAGACCTCGGCGACGATCCGATCCACCAGGCCCGTCCGGTCCCGTTGCAACTCGGCGCTGACCCGAACGCGCTCTTTCTGTCCCATTCGTTCCCTCTGTCCAGATCTGGCATGCTTCGCCCTGGGGCGGGCAGCCTAGCGCGCGACCGGATCGCCGGCCGGGACCGGTCATCCGGGTAAAAGCGTGCGCAACTGCGGCGCAGCATGGGGACTAGCCCCCCTCTGACATGGCAGTATGCGCACAGTGGCCCGGTAATCAGTAGGAACCGAACACGGAGACGACAGCGACGGCGGGCCGGTCGCGGTGGTCGAATCCGGTCGCGGCGGTCGTCCCGGCCGACCGGGAGCGAAGGGCCTGACGGGGGAGACAGGGGATGAGAACGATGACGGTTCCCGGCATCACACTGAACAACGGCGTGCGGATCCCGCAGTTGGGCTTCGGTGTGTGGCAGGTGCCAGACGACGCCGTGGTCGAGGCGGTCTCACACGCCCTGGCGGCGGGTTACCGCAGCATCGACACCGCTGCCGCCTACGGCAACGAGAAGGGTGTGGGGGAGGCGCTGCGCCGTTCGGAGCTCCAGCGGGAGGAGGTGTTCGTCACCACCAAGCTCGCCAACCCCGACCAGGGTTACGACTCCGCCCTGCGCGCCTTCGACGCCAGCATGGAACGCCTCGGTCTGGACGTGCTGGACCTTTACCTCATCCACTGGCCGCTGCCCCGGCGCGACCTCTACGTGCCGACCTGGAAGGCGATGGAACGCCTCTACGCGGAGGGCCGGGTGCGCGCCATCGGCGTGTCCAACTTCCAGCCCTCGCACCTGGAGCGGGTCATGGAGGAGGGCGGGATCGCCCCCATGGTCAACCAGATCGAGCTGCACCCGCTCCTCACCCAGGAGGAGCTGCGTGCCTTCGACGCCGAACACAACATCGCCACCGAGGCGTGGAGCCCCCTGGGCCGGGGTGAGTTCCTCGACCACCCGCTGATCACGGAGCTGGCGGAGGCGCACGGACGCACCCCCGCGCAGATCCTGCTGCGCTGGCACGTCCAACTGGGCAACGTGGTCATCCCCAAGTCGGTGACCCCCGAGCGCATCCGCTCCAACTTCGAGGTCTTCGACTTCGAGCTCCCGGACGAGGAGGTCGCCCGGATCAGCGCGCTCAACGAGGACCGCCGGTTCGGACCCGACCCGGACGGCTTCGACGGCTGAGCCGGACCGCAGGACGGCCCCCGGGGCCGGCGGACGGTCGGCCCTCAGCGGGCCGAACCCTCAGCGGTCCGGTCCACCGGTGGTCGGGATCAGCGCAGTTCGCGGTGCTTGCGGGCACCCGCCAGGACGGCGTCGATGCCGTCGTTGCGTACACGGTTGGCGTAGACGCCGCCGGCGACGAAGATCGCGAGGATGAGCCCGACCACGACGGTCAGGGCCAGGGCGGAGAGTACAAAAGAGATCATGCGCTCATCGTAGCCGCATGTCCGGAGAGGCGCTTCCAGGGGATCCGCCACTCCGGGAGGGGGCGGCTGGGCGCCGAGTGACACGGAGGGGCCGTCGATGGACCGGACACCGCACGAGATCATCAACCCGCTCACCCTGGCCGACCCGGTGGGCTACTCGCACGCCCTCGTGGTCACCCCGGGCCGCACCGTGTACGTGGGCGGGCAGGCCTCCCGGCGTCCCGACGGCGCGCTGACCGGGGACTCGGTGGTGCAGCAGTTCGACCAGGCCCTCGCCAACATGGTGGAGGCACTGCGCGCGGCAGGAGCCGAACCCGCGCACGTGGTGAACATGCGGGTCCACACCACCTCCGTCGGCGTCTACCGGGTCAACCTCAAGGCCCTGGGCTCGGTGTACCGACGCCACATGGGCCGCTACTACCCGCCGATGTCGGTCGTGGGCGTCACCGAACTTCTGGAGGCCGGCGCCCTGGTCGAACTGGAGTGCACGGCGGTGGTCCCGGAGGCGCACCGGCACGGGGGCCTTGAGGAGGGGGCGCCCAGGGAGCTGGTGGAGGAGGTCGACGAAGCCTTCACCGACCGTCCGCGCGGCTTCGGCGACCCCGCGGCGGGCCCAGAAGGGGCACGCGACTGAACCGTCACCGCCGCGTCGCCCCCCGGCTCCCGGAGTGCTCCCGGCCGCGGACCAGCCACACGGCCGCCGCACACACCCCCGTCCCGGCCAGGGCGCCCGGGCCCACCGGGTCGCCGAACATCAGCCAGGTCCACACCAGGGTGGTCGGCGGGGTCAGGTAGAGCAGCGCCGACACCCGGGCCACGCTGGTGCGGGCCAGGTTGGCCCAGTACAGCCCGTAACCGCCCAGGGTGGACAGTACGACCACCCACGCCACAGCTCCCCAGAAGCCGGGATCGGCGGGCGGAGCCAGCGTCCCGGTCGCGGCGGCCAGCCCGGTGAACAGGACCGCGCTCACCCCGCCCTGGACGGCGAGGGCCTCCAGCAGGTCCCCGCCGGGGCGGGTCCGCCGCTCCACCAGAGTGGCGGCCACCAGCGAGAGCATCGCGCCGAACGGAAGCGCGTACGCCCACCAGGGGGCGGCCCCCGGCCTGAGCAGATCCGAGCCGACCACCAGCCCCACACCCGCCAGTCCGACGGCCAGCCCGAGGATCTGGCGGCCCCGGAGCCGTTCCCCCAGGAGGGGCACGGCGATCGCTGCGGCCACCATCGGCTGGAGCGCGGCCACCAGCGCGCTCGTCCCCGCGGCCACCCCCGCCTCGGCGGCGGCGAAGACCCCGTACAGGTATCCGGCCTGGGCCAGGACCCCGAGCACCGCGTGCAGGGCCAGGTCACGGGCGCGCATCCGCGGCCCCCGGAACAGGAGCCAGACCGCCAGCAGCCCGCCCACCACCAGGAACCGCCAGGCCAGCAGGGTGGTCGCCGGCGCGTGCCGGGCGCCCAGTTCGGCCCCGACGAACCCGGAACTCCACATCACCACCAGGCCGGCTGCCAGCAGGAACGGAACCAGGGGCCGGTCCCCGCGGCGGGCCCGGGGCCGGGAACGGGCGGGAAGGGAACGCGTGGAGATGTCCATGGGCCTGAGGTAAACACACCGGTCGGTATACTCACAATGTAGTCGGAGACCGCGACCGAGAACCGTAGGAGCACACCATGGGCAGCGCCCCGCGCGGCACCACCGCCGAACGACCGCTCACCCCCGCCGCCCGCCGCGTCCTGGACGTGGCCACCGACCTCTTCTACACCCGGGGCATCAACACCGTGGGCATGGAGCTGGTCGCCGAACGGGCCGGGGTGACCAAGAAGACCGTCTACGACCGGTTCGGCTCCAAACAGCGACTGGTCGTCGCCTACCTACGGGCCCGCGACGCCCGCTGGCGGGACTTCCTCGACGCCCGCCTGGCTCCGGAGGCCGGGCCGCGGGCCCGGATCGGCGCGACCTTCGACGCCCTGGACGCCTGGATGGGCGCCGAGAACCCCCGCGGCTGCGCCATGGTCAACGCCTACGCCGAACTCTCCGACCCAGAGCACCCCGGCCGGGCCGTGGCCGAGGAACAGAAGAGGTGGCTGCGCGGCCTGTACACCGACCTCGCTCGGGAGACGGGGGCCACCGCCCCGGAGACTCTGGCCGACGCCCTCACCATGCTGCACGAGGGCGCCGTGGTGGCCCGCAACGTCACCGGCGTCACCGACGCCGCGCGTACCGCGCGCACCGCCGCGGACACCCTGCTCACCGCGCACGGAGTCCCCGAGGGGACGTAGCAGGGGCGGGGGCCGCGAACCCTACAGGTAGCCCAGGCGGGAGAGCTCGTTGCGGGCCACCCCGTGCACGTCACCGTGGTCCCCGCGGTCCAACCGCTCCCGCCACGAGCCCACGCCCCACGAGCGCTCCGTCAGCAGCGCGCTGGCCGAGACCCGGGCCCCGGTGAACTCCAGGAGCCGTTCGGCGGTCCCGACCTCCCCGCCGTGGACGTCCTCGTAGCGCAGGGTCAGCAGCTGCTCCGGCCCGATCTCCCGGCGCAGCCGCGCGGACATGCGCACCGCTCCCCGCCAGCGCATGGCGCACTTGGTCGCGGTGGAGCCCTCGGTGAAGTCGGTCAGGTCCGACTCCTCCTCCAGCCCGAAGAAGTGGTTGGGGAACTCGTGCTCCAGCTTCATGAAGCTGGGCTTGAGCCAGGCCAGCGACCGTTCGTCCTCCATCATGTCCGCGACCACGTCACGACCGTCCCGGATGATCTGGACGAACAGTGCGTCGGGGAAGGCCGCGTGCAGGGCGCTCGCGGAGTAGAGGAGGTCGGCGCTGGCGTCACCGTAGCGGCGCGCCTCGGCGCTGTGCTCGCACGGCTCGGCGGCGGTGTTGGCGGGAACGCGGGCACCGGGGCCCGGGCACCTCGGACAGGTCAGGGGGGTGAGCTGCCAGGCCTCGGCGTAGGCCTCGCGCAGCAGACTCGCGGTCCCCGAGACCTTCTCCAGGGCCAGGGAGGGGCGCCGGGCCACGGCGTAGACGGCGTTGAGCACCCCGGGCGAGCCCGCGCCCAGGTGGAAACCGGGGGCGCGGGACAGGGCGCGGGCGATCACCGGAACCCCGGAGTGGGGCGCGCCCAGGACGAAGACGGGGCGCTGGACCTTGGTCCCGTTGACCACGAGGATGTAGGACGGCTGCTTCATGATTGTGTCGATTTTTGCACCCTTTGCCCTTCTCGTGTGCATCGGCCGGGTCTTACACCCGGGTGCCCCACGCGTTCACCGAGGTTAAGGCCAAGAAGAGCCCGGAGACGGTCACGGCGGACCAAGCCCTGGGAAAGTCGCGCAAACTCGCTGTAAGAATGGGGTATGGCCTCGATGACCGACGACACCGCGCCGTTCGCCGACCCGGAGGGGTACGAACAGGCTGCCGAGCTGCTGGCGTCCGCCCGACGCATCACCGTCCTGACCGGAGCCGGGGTGTCCACCGACTCCGGAATCCCGGACTTCCGCGGCCCCCAGGGACTGTGGACCACCAACCCCAACGCCCAGGCGATGTCGGACATCGACACCTACATGGGCGACGTGGACGTGCGCCGCCAGACCTGGCTGGCCCGCCGCGCCCACCAGGTCTGGGAGGCCGAACCCAACGCCGCCCACCAGGCCCTGGCCGACCTGGCCTCCTCCGGGCGCCTGCACGCGCTCGTCACCCAGAACATCGACGGCCTGCACCAGCGCGCCGGAGTCCCCGAGGAGGAGGTCGTCGAGGTGCACGGCACCATGCTCCGGGTCATGTGCATGGCCTGCGGGCTGCGCACCCCCAGCGCCGCGGTGCTCGCCCGCCTCGACGACGAGTCCGACCCGCGCTGCGCGCAGTGCGGGGGGATCCAGAAGTCCGACACCATCTCCTTCGGCCAGCGCCTCGACCCCGAGGTCATCGAACGGGCCGCGCAGGCCGCCCGCGAGTGCGACGTCTTCATGGCGGTGGGCACCTCCCTGACCGTTCACCCGGTGGCCGGACTGTGCGACGTCGCCATGATGGCGCGGGCGTCGCTGCTCATCGTCAACGCCGAACCCACCCCCTACGACGACTACGCCAGCGCGGTCCTGCACGACCCCATCGGTGACGTCGTCCCAGCTCTGGTCAAAAGGGCTCTGACGGGTTAGACGGGTTCTCACGGATGGTGGACCAGGGGTCCTGGTGCGCTTCGTCCACGAAGGGCCTGAGATCCACCACGCTGTTCTCCGATCCCGTGAACGTGTCCGTGACGACGGACCCGTCGGGTGCGGACGCATCCCCCGGGCCCCTGAGCTCGCCCCGCACCTGATCGGCCAGTCCCGGGGACAGGTGGGCGGAGAGTTGGTCCAGGACCTCCTCCGTCTCGCCGCGGTGGGAGGAGATGCGCCCGTCGATGGCCACGACGTTCAGGTGTTCGTCCAGTAGGTGGCGTAGGTTCGACCGGTAGGCGTCGTCCGTTCGCGGGTTCCGCAGATCCTCGTCCGCCTGCTTGAGGGCCAACAGGCCGGACGCGTCGATCGCGTAGCCCAGAACTCTGCGGTAGGCGTGCAGTCTGCGGTGCGATGACTCGGCCGTGGCCGGGGACAGGCGCAGCAGGAGGAGCTCGTGTGCGAGCGACCAGGTCTCGTCGGTGTTCGAGTAGCCGTTCCACGCACCCAGGCTGTCCGTGTACAGATCGAGGTAGGGAAGCAGATCCAGGGTCGTTCGGGCCGCGGTGCCGTTGATCCGCAGCGCCGTGGAGCGCAGCATCTGGCCGATGGACCTGTTGTAGGCCACGGTGCGCGGGTAGGCGTCGTCCGCCGGAACGGGGCCGTGCGCGCTCGTGTGTGTGGGATCCGGCAGCTCGAACCTGATGCTTTCGCCGACGTTGACGGGGGAGCGGTCCTCCAACTCCAGACAGCTTTCCCCACTCCTGAGGTGACGCAACCTCAGGGTGTCCAGGACGGTGAACCAGTCGGCCGAGGGCAGGGCGCGCCACAGGGCGGCGACCGAGCGCCACCGGTGCAGGGCGGGCGGTTCTCCGTCGGGGTCGGCGAAGAGCTCACGGATGTCCACCGGCTCGCCCCGCGCGATCAGGAACAGGACCAGCAGGTTGGCCGTGTAGAGCGCCTGCCTGCTGGTCAGGGGGAGCCGCCGGGGCTGGTAGGCGGAGTGCAGGCGGTCGGGGGACGGGTAGGGAGCCTGCCGGAAGAGTTCGACCAGCAGTGCACAGTAGTGCGCACGCCGCCCCTCGTCCCCGCCGATGTCCTTCCCGATCCGCTCCCGGAGGAAGTCGACGATCCGCTCCCGGTCCGAGTAACAGGCGAAGGAGGAGGTGGCGTACAGGAGGCCGTCGTTCGGCGGTTCCCCCCAGGAATCCTCCTCCTCGTGGCGCACACGCTCGTTGACCAGGGCACGCAGCGCCCGGTGGACCATCCGTGCCGTCAGGTACTCGCCGAAGGTGGCGTGCAGGAACTCGTACGCGCTGAGGGGGGCCTCGTCGGGCCCGCTGGCGTTGGCTCGGGACACGTGTACGAAGAAGAACCGTCCCAGCAGCAGTTCGGCGGCCTTGATCGGGAGGCTGGTGCTGGTCTCCGCCTGTGGTCGGGGGTCGTCCAGCTTGAGAGCCCGCAGGTCCTCACCCAGCTCCGCCGAACCCACGCTCTGCCGCTGACGGGTGAACATCGCCAGCGCCGTCGCCTCCAGCCGGCGCAGCTCGCCCTGCACCTCCCGCCGCAGGTCCCTCTCCGCGAGGGCGTCACGGTGTTTTCGGACCTGTCGGCGGACGAAGGTGGTCAGCAGCCGCTCGTACAGCTCTCCCAGGGACAGTGAGTCCGGGGCCTGCTGCAGGTCGTTGTCCTGCGCGTCGTAGACCAGCAGCAGCAACAACAGCAGGGGCTGCCGGCTCAGCTCCGGATAGGCCATCAGCCGGCTCAGGTCCAGAGGCTGGAGCCCGGGGGAGCGGAACAGTTCCCGGTTCGCGTGGTTCCAGACCCGCCGCACCCGCTCGATCTGTTCCTCGCCGAACGGTTCCAACCGGATCACCGTGCTGCGCTCGGGGAAACGGACCCGGCTGGCGCTGAGCGTGCGGCTGGTGACGATCACCGCCACCGGCTGCCCCATGTCCTCCTGGTGGGCCTGGAAGTCCCGGATCTGCTCCAGGTAGTTGTACCGCTCCACCCCGGCCGCCTGGAGGAGCTCGTCGAAACCGTCCAGGATGATCACCGGCAGGGCGCCCCCGGCCTCGGCCAGCAGCTCGGTCCAGCGGACCCCGGTGAGCAGGTCGTGTTCGAGGCCCTCCTCGATCTGCGTGTGTACGGCGGCGTCCGCGCTGACCGAGCGCAACTCCACCCGGACCGCCAGGAAGTCCTCCTCCGGCAGTTGCGCGGCCAGAACCTCGGTGAGCTTGGACTTGCCCGCCCCCGGTTCGCCCAGGAGCACGGTCGGGTACCTGGTCATGTCCGGGTGCGTGAGCCGGGCGGCCAGGAACCGTTGCAGGTCGGGGAGGAGTTCGTGCTCCTGCCACCACTCCCTGGCGGAAGGGGCGTCACCCCGGGAGACCCGGGCCACACGGGCGCTCGGCGGCACGTAGCAGTCGCCCAGGGACGGGATGACCATCCCGGCGGGCAGGTCCTCGGGGAGCACGTCCTCCACCGGGAGCACCGGCTTGTTCAGCAGCGCCTGGTACTTGCGGGACAACTGGCCCCGCAGCTCGCCCACCGCTCTGCCCGAGCCGATCCGGGAGAGCCTCTCGTGCAGCCCGGCGAAGGCGTCCCCCACCTGCTGGATCTGCCTGCGGGTCTTCTCGTGCTCGCGCAACTGCGCCCACATACCGAACTCGGGGGCCTCGGTACACAGCTCCAGGTAGTGGTCGCGGTAGGCGGCCAGGGCCCGCCGGGGAAGGTCCTTCCCCAGCGCCGTGGCCAGCCTGCCGCCGTGCCCGGCGTCGATTCCGGTGCGCTCGGTCGCCGCCAGGCCCCGGACCAGTTGGAGCAGCATCTCGGAATCGGCCGTGAAAACCGCTTCGGCCCGGTCGAAGAGGTTCTCCCGGTCCCACACGAAGTCCTCCGCGGGGGCGTAGACGGACTCCGCCCGGAGCGCGCGCTCCAGGAGCCCTTCCTGTTCGTCCGCGGTCAGTTCGAGATCCTCGGAGCGCAGACGTACCCCGGCCTCGGACAGGCAGGCGTCCAACGGTTCGAAGAAGGAGACGACGAGCAGGAGTTTGTGGGCCGCCTCGATCCGCTGCATCCGGGAGAGCCTGCTGGTGCCCCGGAGTTTGTCCCCCAGGTTCTCCAGGCCCCTGCGTCCGTGACCGACCACGAACTCCCGGAGCCCGAAGAGACCGGGCACCCCGGCCGCGTCCATCCCCTCGTTGGTCAGTTTCTCCGCGAGGTCCAGCAACGGCCGGTCCTGCCCGCCGAGTCTCTTCAGCGCGTTCGCGTAGCTGAGCTGCTTCGCCATCGAGGGGGTGGCCCTTCCGTATGCGTTCGGTTCCGGGTGCTCTTCGGGCGGCGCTCCACCAGGGTCATGCGGGGGAGTCGGGTGGGCGGATGCGGGAGGTCGGGGAGGCGGATCGTGGCCGGAGGCTTGATCTCCCACCACACTAAATGTGACGGGAAAGGCACAGAAGGGGTTTTCGGGGACTGTGGACAACCCCGGCGATGAGTCAGATCAGGGGCCGGCGGAGCCGTGGGGGGACTCGGGCAGTCTTCCCGCCCGGAAAGGGACCGAGGGGTCGGTCTCCGGGACGTCTCCGCGGGCACGCCCCTCCGACTCCCACCTGCCGACGAGCTTCCACGCCGGGATGCCGGTGTGCGGTTCCAGCTCCTCCAGGAGGACGTGCAGCGTCTCGCGGCTGACCTGGGGGCCCTCGACGACCTCCCGACACCTGCGGAGGAAGGCGCCCACGAGTCGCTTCAAGGCGTCCTTTCCGCCCCCGTGCCCTGACCACAGCCTCAGGTCCTCCACCGCCTGCCGCAGGGTGAGCAGTTCGATCCTGCCCAGCGCGGCGGTGTCCAGCAGGCGCTCGTAGCTGCCGAGGCGCTGGAGCAGCTGTGCGTCGTCGAGCTGGTCGATCGGCTCCAGCCGCAGCCGGAGCACCTCGTGGGCCTCGACCCAGTTCCTGCCGTCGTCGGAACCCGAGTACCAGGTCCCCAGGTCGTCGGAGACGTACCGCAGGTAGGGGGTCAGGACCAGGGCCAGCCGGGAGGCGGTCCCGTTGGCGCGCATCGCGATGGACCTGAGCAGCCGTGAGGTCACCGTCCCCGAGGGGACGGTCACCTCGTAGGGGTTGAGGTTCGCGGTACTGCCCTCCACGTCCGCGCGCAGCTCGAACCCCACGCACTCGCCGAGGTTGAAGGGTCCGCCCCGCTCACGTTCCAGCACGGTGACCGGGTTCTCCGCCTCCCAGTACCCCACGTGGCGCAGGCGCACGGTGTCCATCAGCCCGAACCACTGGGAGGAGGGCAGGGCCCGCCACAGCGACACCGTCCGCCGCCACGCCTGCCAGGGGTCCGGCGTGTCGGCGGGGTAGAGCTCCTCCAGCGGAACGGGGTCCTCACTGAGCAGGACCAGAAGGATCACCAGGTTCGCGGTGTAGCGGCTCTCCCGCACGGTGATCGGGAGCCGAACCGGTTCGTACTCGGCGAAGGAGCGGTTGGGTGCCGGGAAGGGCGCCTCCTGGAAGAGCTCCAGCAGCAGCGCGCGCAGCTCATCGCGCAGGCCCGGGTCCCGCGCCAGGAGCCGGCCCAGGAGTTCGTCGAGGAAGGCCACCACCTTGTCGCGGCCCCCGTAGACGGCGAAGGAGGCCAGGGCGTACAGTTCGCCGTCGTCCAGGTGCGCGGCCCTGCTCCGGCGCCGGGAGGCCCGGGCGCGGTCCTCGGCCAGCTCCTCCAGAACCGCGACCACCATGCGGGCCACCAGGTACTCGCCGAAGGTGGCGTGCAGGAACTCGAAGGCGCTGTTGGTGCCGTCGGTGCTCCTGGACCGCGCCTCGTGCACGAAGAAGAACCGCCCCAGCACCTGGTGTGCCGGGGCGATCCGCCCGTGCAGGTCGGCGTCGTCCGGGACCCGGGCGGCCTCGGGCATCAGCACGGCCAGGTCCTGGTCCAGCTCCTCGGCGCGCACGCTCTGCCGGCCCCGGGCGAACATCGCCGTCGCGGCCACCTCCAGCCGGCGCAGCTCGTCCTCGACCGCCCGGTCCAGGGCCCCGCCGCCCAGGCCGGGGCGGTGTTTGTCCACCTCCCGCCTGGCGAACATCCGCAGCAGGCGCTCGTAGAGCTCTCCGTGGGAGAGCGCCTCCGACGCCCTGACCAGGGCGTTGTCGTGGGCGTCGTAGATGAGCAGCATGAGCAGGAGCAGGGGCTGTTCGGCCAGCTCGCGGTAGCGGAGGACGACGTCCGCGGTGAGCGGGCTCAGCCCGGAGGAACCGAAGGCACCGGTGTTGGCACCGTTCCACACCTGGAGCATCTGTTCGATCTGGCCGTCGTCGAAGGGCTCCAACCGGACGACCGTCGTGCCGTGGGGGAACCGGGTCCGGTCGGCCACCAGGGTCCGGCTGGTGAGGACCACCGCCACCGGCTGGCCCATGTGCTCCTGCTTCTCCTGGAACTCCTGGACCCGCTCCAGGTAGTCCGACCGGTCCACCCCGGTGGCCTGGAGGAGTTCGTCGAAACCGTCCAGGACGACCACCGGCAGGGCGCCGTCGGCGTCGTCGGACAGATCCCGCCAGGAGACCGAGGTGTGCAGGTCCGCGGCGAGGCCCTCCTCGATCTGGACGTGCAGGGGAGCGTTCGGGCTGACCGCACGCAGCTCCACCCGGACCGGCAGGAAGTCCTCCGGCGGCAGCTGGGCGGCGAGCATCTCGGTGAACTTGGACTTGCCCGCTCCGGGATGCCC
Organism: Nocardiopsis terrae; assembly: GCF_014651695.1. Classification (GTDB taxonomy): domain Bacteria; phylum Actinomycetota; class Actinomycetes; order Streptosporangiales; family Streptosporangiaceae; genus Nocardiopsis; species Nocardiopsis terrae. The sequence goes on along the minus strand of NZ_BMXJ01000005.1, from coordinate 239,788 downwards.
GAGGATCACCACGGGCCTCTCGGTTGCCGAGGGGTGGGTGAGCAGGGCGGCCACGAACGGCTGGAGGTCGTCCTGGACCGTCCTCTGCTCCCACCACTCGTCGCGGGAGGGGGTGTCCCCGCTCTTCGTCACCTGGGCGATCCGGCCGCGCGGCGGGATGTAGGCGTCGCGCAGCGGCGGCAGGACGAGCCCTGCCGGGACGTCGTCCGAGCGCAGTACCGGGCGGCCCAGGACCGCCTGGTAGGCGGCGGTGAGCTCCTGCCTGCGGCGGGTGGCGCCACGGCCCGAGCCGAGGGCCGAGAGCTCCCTGTGCAGCCCGTTCAGCCCGGTGCCGATCTCCCGCCGGGTTCTGGCGTGTTCCTGCACGTGCAGCCACAGCCCGAACTCGGGCGCCTCCGCGGCGAGCCGTAGCAGGGCCTCGTCGAGCCCCTGGCGGGCGAGCAGGGGAACGGAGTCGTGGAGCTTGCCGAGGACCGTGTGCCTCTGCGGGGTCAGTCCGTGCCGCTCCGCTACCTCCAGCCCCAGGGTGAACTCCACGAAGGCGTCGGTCAGGGCGGAGAAGACGTCCTCGTCGTTCTTCCCCAGGGCCTTCGCGGAAGCGTTCACCCTGTCGGCGGGGGACATGTAGTCGACGACGTCCAACCGCTTCGCGAACACCGAGAACTGTTCCCCGGCGGTGATCTCCAGGTCCTTCAACTCGAAGGGCGCCCCCAGCTCCCGCAGAGCCTCCTCGACAGCCTCGAAGAAGGTCGTGACCACCAGGATCCTGTACGCGGCCTCGATCCTCTCCGTCCGGGACAGCCTGCTCTCGCCCCGCAGCCTGCCGCCGAGCCCCTCCAGTGCCCTGCGACCCTTGCTCACCAGGGCTCCGCGTGCCCCGAACAGGTCGGGTACGCCCACCAGCCCCAGACCGCCGTCGGCCACCTTCTCCGCGAGGTCCAGTACTTCCGAGTCGTTCCTGCCGAGCGTCTTCAACGCGTCGCTGTAGCTGAGCCGTTTCGCCATCGGGTCGGGGCCTCTTCCACGTCCGGGGGGCTGTCAGGGGCGGGAACGCGGTCGGACCCGGTACCGGGGAGGTACCGAGTCCGCACGTCAGAAGGGGTTTTGCGAATACGGGGGAGTTCTGCGGGAGGGGGTGGGGTGTGTGACGCCCTAGGACAACTGCCAGTTCACCGGTTCGGCGCCCTGTTCCCCCAGCAGTGCGTTTGTCCTGCTGAAGGGCCTGGAACCGAAGAAGCCGTTGCGGGCCGAGAGCGGGCTCGGGTGCGCGGACTCCACACACGGGACACCCGGCATCAGCGGCCGCAGGTTGCGGGCGTCGCGGCCCCACAGGATCGCGACGAGGGGCTTGTCCCGTTCGGCCAGTGCCCGGATGGCCTGCTCGGTGACGGTCTCCCAGCCCTTGCCCCGGTGCGAGCCGGAGCTGCCCGGCGCCACCGTCAGCACCCTGTTGAGCAGCAGGACGCCCTGCTTCGTCCACGGTGTGAGGTCGCCGTTGGGGGGCATCGGGACGCCCAGGTCGTCGACCATCTCCTTGTAGATGTTGCGCAGACTGGCGGGCAACCGCACGTCCGGCGCCACCGAGAAGCTCAGCCCGACCGCGTTGCCGGGGGTCGGATAGGGGTCCTGACCCACGATGAGCACACGCACCTCGTCGAAGGGCTGCTGGAAGGCGCGCAGCACGTTCTCGCCCGCGGGCAGATAGGTGCGCCCCTCGGCGACCTCCTTGCGGAGGAAGTCACCCATAGCGGCGATCTGCGGGGCGACCGGCTCCAACGCCTTCGCCCAGCCGCTGTCCATGATCTCGTTCAGGTCCCTGTTCGGCATGGCCAGAACACTAGCGCCAGACAGTGACAGCCACAGCCGTTTCGGACGGCCGTCCCCGTCACACACCCCGCCGCGCCAGGCCCCGGGCCCGGTCGCCCTGACCCTGCCGGACGGTCAGCGGCGGACGCGTTCCTGCCATTGGGCCAGGTGGGAGCGGACGGTGCGGGTCCGGGTGGCGTTCTCGCCGTGTAGGCGGGTGTGGTGGGCGACCAAAGCCTCGTAGTGGCGGACGGCCTCCTCCGGGCGGCCGGAGTGGCCCAGGTAGGCGGCCTGGTAGTGGCGGGCCCGCAGGGTGAGGGCATCGTCCCCGCCACGGAGCCGGGCCAGGTCCGGGACGAGGGAGGCCAGCGACTCCACCGCGCGCCCGGGCTCTCCGGACTCGCCCAGCTCGAAGGCCAGGTACAGGCGTGTGCTCAGCACCCTTTCCGCGTCCTCTCCGTGCACGGACACCAGGTCCGGCAGGAGGCCTGCGTGGGTGCGGGCGGCCAGGGCGTGGTCACCGGCCCGGCCCGCGTTGGTGGCCAGGTAGTAGCGGACCGCCAGGGTCTCCGGATGGCGCGGCCCGTACAGCCGGACCAGATCGGGCAGCAGTGCCTCGAAACCCCGCACCGCACGGGCGTGGTCGCCGCTCTTGCCCGTCGCGTACGCCTCTCTGCGCCGGGCCCGCAGGGTGTCCGGGTGGTCCTTGCCTAAGGCGGTGCTCAGCAGGGGCAGCAGGGCGCGCAGTTCCTCGGCGGCCGGGCCGTACTCGCCCGCGTCCACCCGGGCGCGCGCCGCCTCCACGAGTTCGCGCAGGCGACTCGGGTGCACGGCGGTTTCCGGCTCGGGGCGCCGCGGGGCCTCCTCGGTGTAGGGGCGCGTGGGGGCCAGCGCCGGGGCTGGAACAGGGGAGGGGGCCGGAGAGGGGCGCAGCGGCGGCAGGAACGGGGCCAACCGCTCCCGGACCTCCTCGGCGTGCGCGGGCCGGTCCTCGGGCCGCTTCGCCAGAAGCGCGGTGACCAGGTCCGACAGTTCCCGGGGGATCTCCGGGCGCACCGTGGCGGCCGATGGAGGGGCGTCGGTGAGGTGCATCCGCAGCACCGTCAACGGGTTGGGATCCCGGAACGGCGGCTTGCCGGTCAGTAGTTGGAACAGGATGGCGCCCAGCGAGTACAGGTCGCTCGGCCGGTCCACCTGGTCGCCACGGATCTGCTCCGGCGACATGTACAGCGGGGTGCCCACGACCTGGCCGGTCCGGGTGATGCGGTCGGTCCGGGTGGCGGCGGTCAACGCCGCGATGCCGAAGTCCAGGACCTTCAGGGTGCCCTCGGAACTGCCCCTCTCGATCACCATGAGGTTCCCGGGCTTGACGTCGCGGTGCACGATCCCCGCCGCGTGCGCGGCGCCCAGGCCGGAGGCCGCCTGTGAGGCCAGGGTGGCGGCCCGGGCAAGCGGCATGGGGCCGCTCTCCCGCAGCACCTCGGTCAGGGGGCGCCCCTGCACCAGTTCCATCACCGCGAAGACCGCACCCGCTGCACGCCCGTCATCAGCGTCATGGCCGAAGTCGTGCAGGATCACCACGTTGGGGTGTCCGGCCAACCGGGCGGTCAGCCGGACCTCGCGGCGGAACCGGGCCGCGGCCTCAGCCGAGTCCACTCTCTCGGGCTGGATCAGTTTCACCGCCACCGGGCGGTCCAGAAGTTCGTCGACCGCTTTCCAGACCTCGCCCATTCCGCCCGCGCCCAGGCGGGAGAGGAGGCGGTAACGGCCGCCCAGGACCTGTTCCTCCGGCACCCGTGCCCCTTACCGTCGGCCTGTTTCGGGATGTGGGCCCCGCCTGACCGCCATCGGCCACCTGGGGGTACAGGACGTAAGCGTACAACCGCTGCCGTTACTGTGTTCCCTGTGCCCTCGGCACACAGAACCCCCGTGAGCCCCCCTTGTGGAATGAGTGTCAGAGCCGTGAGCCTGAATCTCTACGTTGGTCCGGACTCCCAACCGGACAAGTACCGCCTGGTCCGGTCCGTGGGGCGTGGCGGAGAGGCCACGCTCTACCTGGCGGAGGTCGATCTTGCCGGGCAGACCGAACCCGTCGTGGTCAAGGTCCTCAACCCCGACGTGACCGTGAACGGGGAGCAGTTCGCCGAGCTCAGCGCCAAGTGGGGTGAGCAGGCCGAACTCCTCCGCTTCATCAACCGTCTCGGCGTGGTCGGTGTCCGCGAGCATTTCGAAGGCGCCCCCGAGCATGCCGCCGGCAGTGCCGACGAGTGCACCGACCGGGCTTTGTACCTGGTCATGAACTACGTGCAGGGCGTAGACCTGAGGGACTGGCGTGCTGAGCACGCCACGGAAGGGCCGCGTGGCCAGCGTGAGGTGCTGAGCTACCTCGAACAGGTCGCGCTGGTGTTGGACGTGCTGCACTCGGGGCGGGCCACCCCTTCCAGAAGGGTGGTGGTCCACGGCGATCTCTCACCCGGCAACATCATGATCAGCGACGAGGGCCAGGCCACGCTGGTCGACTTCGGCCTCAGCCGGATCGCCGCCCGGCACATGACGGCTCGCCCCTGGTTCACCCCCGGCTACGCGGCTCCGGAGATCTTCAACGGCGAGTACTCGCCCGCCACCGACCGCTACGCTTTCGGCGCCATCGCCTTCTTCGCCCTGACCGGTGAGGACCCGCCGCCCGCCCCCGAGCAGATGCGGGAGCGCTTTGGCGCGCTGCCCCTGGTCGCGGGTGCTGGTGAGCGGCAGCGGGCGCTGATCATGTCCATGTTCTCGGCCGAGTCCGGTGAGCGCCCGGAACCCTCGGAATGGGTGCGCGCGCTGCGCTCCCTGGCCACCTCCGTACCGTGGACGGGGCCGGTGGCCGAGCCCGACGGCCCGGGTGCGCTCTCGGGCCCGGCCGAGCCCTCCGGTCCGGGCGTGCCTTCCGGTCCGGGCGTGCCCGGCGGGGCACCGCGGGGCGGACGGGTCCCGGGGCCTCCGCCGGAGAGCCTCCCCGCGGTGTCGGCTGCCGAGCCCGCGCCCCCCGGGGGCGGGGGGTCTTCCGTGCCGCGGCCGCCGGAGGTGCCGCCGCGTCCGGTCCAGGGACACCAGAGCGCACCGCCTCCGCAAACGGCACCACCGGCACAGACGGTCGTGTCCGCTCCGGTGGCCCAGCCGGGCGGTCCCCCTCCGCACCGACCGCCCCACACGCACTCGGCCCCGGGCTACCAGGGCCTTCCCCACACCGGTTCCCAGCCTTCGTGGAATGGGGCCCCGAACTCCGGCGCGGCCTTCGCCGCTCCCGTGCCCGAGCAGAAGCGAAGGTCCCGCAAACCCCTCCTGGTCGGGTTCGCCGTGTTCGGTGTGCTGTGTCTGATCGCTGGCGGGGGACTCACCTACTACGTCATGGACCGTGTGGGGTCCGCCTCCGTCGAGGTCGCGGACCCGGCGGGGTCCGAGGCCACCGGCGAGCCGGCCGGGCCCGAGACCCAGAGCGCTGCCCCCGAACCCGAGAGGACCACCCCGCCTCCCGCGGAGGAGGGCAGCGGAGCCCCCGGGTCGGTACTGGGGGACGACGAGTCCCGGGAACCGGAGAACGATTCCACGCTGCTCACCCAGATGGAGATCGTCGACGAGTCGAGCACCACCTACTGGGAACCCGAGACCGGGCGCGCCGACATCGACGGCCAGTCCTACAACCGCGCCATCGTTTCCGGGTTCTGCAAGCAGTACAGCTCTTCGTGCACGGGTTGGGTGGACTACAACCTCGGCCGGAGCTGGACGACCTTCACCGCCACCATCGGTGTGGAGGACACCTCCAGCTCTGAGGCGACGACCACGTTCACCGTTCTCGTCGACGGTGAGCCGGAGGCCACCGAGACGCTGCGCCTGGGCGAGGTCAAGGAGATCGAGGTGGGGGTCGAGGACGCCCTGCGCCTGCGCATCGAGGTCGAGAGCGATGACACGGGCATCTACCCGGTCTGGGCCGACCCCACGTTGACCGCCTGATCCCGCGGCAGCGCCTCCGCACTGATCCCGCGGCAGCGCGCCCCGAGGCCGCCCGGGCGCGGGAGCCGCGGCTGTCGTCGCTGGCCCGGCGGCCTGCCCGGTCGCTTCGGGGCGGCCGCGTTCGGTCACCTCTCCGCCCGGTACCGGAACGGCGGACGCCCCCGCGCGGTGGCGCGGGGGCGTCCGTGTGTTCGCCGGGACGGGGCCGTGCTTCGAGGCGCCTACTCGGCGCGCCAGCCGCCCTGGCGCTGGGCCAGGTTGAGCGCGGTGGTCACCAGGGGCACGTGGCTGAACGCCTGGGGGAAGTTGCCGACCTGGCGGCCGATCCGGGGGTCCCACTCCTCGGCGAGCAGCCCGACGTCGTTGCGCAGCGCCAGTAGACGCTCGAACAGCTCCTGGGCCTCGTCGTGGCGGCCGATGGACAGCAGGGCGTTGGCCATCCAGAAGCTGCACGCCAGGAACGCGCCCTCGTCGCCGGGAAGCTGGTCGGCGGAGTTCTCCAGGTCCGTGCGGTAGCGCAGTACGAAACCGTCCACCATCAGCTCCTCACGGACCGCCTCGATGGTGCCGACCACACGCGGGTCGTCGTAGGGGAGGAAGCCGACCTCGGGGATGAGCAGTAGGGCGGCGTCCAGCTCCTTGCTGCCGTAGTACTGGGTGAAGGTGTTGCGCTGGGGGTCGTAACCGTACTCGCACACCTCGGCGTGGATGGTGTCCCGCAGGGACCGCCACCGTTCGATGGGTCCCTCCTTGCCGAACTCCTCGATGCTGCGCACGGCACGGTCGGCGGCCACCCACGCCATGACCTTCGAGTGGACGAAGTGCTGGCGGGGTCCGCGTACCTCCCACAGGCCCTCGTCGGGCTCGTCCCAGCACCACTCCAGGTAGTTGACCAGCGTCCGCTGGAGCCCCCACAGGTAGTCGCTGCCCCGCAGGCCCGAGCGCCGGGCCAGGTGCAGCACGTCCATGACCTCGCCGTACACGTCGAGCTGGTACTGGCCCACGGCGGCGTTACCGATCCGGACCGGGCTCGACCCCTCGTAGCCCGGAAGCCAGTCGGCCTCCCACTCGGTGAGGCGGCGCTCGCCCCGGATGCCGTACATGATCTGCATCAGCTGCGGTTCACCGGCGACGGAGCGCACCAGCCACTCACGCCAGGCCAGCGCCTCGTCCGTGTACCCGGAGCGGATCAGCGCCTCCAGGGTGATGGTGGCGTCCCGCAGCCAGCAGTACCGGTAGTCCCAGTTGCGGACCCCGCCGATCTCCTCGGGCAGGGAGGTGGTCGGGGCGGCCACGATCCCGCCGGTGGGCCGGTAGGTGAGGCTCTTCAGCGTGATGAGGGAGCGTACGACGGCCTCCCGGTAGGGGCCGTCGTAGCTGCACTGGTTCACCCACTTCTCCCAGAAGCGCTCGGTGCGGGAGAGGGCCTTCTCGGCGTCGAGGTGGTCGGACTCCTCCATCTGGGAGGGGTGCCAGGTCATCACGAAGGGCACTCGCTGGCCCGCGGTGACGGTGAAGGTGGCGTCGTGCGTGAAGTTGTGGCCCTGCAGGACCACGGGGGTGCTCAGCCAGACCGCGTCGGGCCCGGCGATGGCCACGAGTTCGGTCCCGGCGCGGTGCACCCAGGGGACCACGTGGCCGTAGTCGAACCGCAGGCGCACGGTGGTGCTCATCCGTACCGTGCCGCTCAGCCCCTCCACGATCCGCACGATGTGCGGGGCCCCGCCACGGGGCGGCATGAAGTCGATGACCCGTACGGTTCCGTCCCCGGTGTCCCACTCCTGCTCCAGGATGAGGGTCTCGCCCCGGTAGTGGCGCCGGGTGGCCCGGGGGTCGCCGTCGGCGGGACGCAGGGTCCAGCACCCGTTCTGCTCGTCGCCCAGGACGGCGGCGAAACAGGCGGAGGAGTCGAAGTCGGGCAGGCAGGCCCAGTCGATGGAACCGTCGCGTCCGACCAGCGCGGCGGTCTGCATGTCGCCGATCATTGCGTAGTCTTCAATCCAGCCGGGCACGCGGCTCACCCCCAACACGTCGTCATGGTCCTGCGCGGAGCGCGAGTCGCCCCGTTGGTACGGGTCGCGTCGCTTCCTTGCGAGCCGCCGCGCGCACGCCCGTGCGCACGTCCCGTTCGGGGTCCCCCACCCGACCCGCCTCCAGGTCGGGGCGCCGTTCGGGTCATGCCTCCCCCAGACCGCCCGCCACTGCCTTTGCCTGGTATGTGCCCAGGTGAGGGCAGCCGAAAAGGGCGGTGGTGGAAAGTGCCCGAACCCGGCCCTGTGCCGTTTACCGCGGTCCCCATCTTCCATGCTTCGCCGGGCTCTGGCTACCCGAAAGTGCACGTGCATCCGAACGTGCGGGGAGGTTTGTCAGGGAATAGGGGTCTTTTGTCGGGGAGAAGTTATGACGTGGTGATCAACCGACGATGTCAGGATGGCTGACGGCCCGACAGAGTAGGGCTTTCCGGTGCTTCCTCAGGCATACGCATCATCGGCAGGAACACCTGGGCCAGGGGTCCGATCACCACCATGAACACCAGCGTCCCCACCCCCACGGTCCCGCCGAGCAGGAATCCGGCCAGAGCCACGGTCACCTCTATGAGGGTGCGTGCCAGGCGGACCGAGAGCCCGCGCGCCGCCAGCCCGGTCATCAGCCCGTCCCGCGGTCCAGGACCCAGGCCCACGCCGATGTAGCACCCGGTCGCGACCGCGCACACCAGGACCCCCGACGCCAGCAGCAGCACCCGGACCGGCAGGGAGTCGGTCTCGGGTAGCAGCCACAGGGACAGGTCGACTGACACGCCGACCACGATGACGTTGCTCAGGGTGCCCAGCCCGGCCCTCTGGCGCAGCGGGATCCACAGCAGGATCAGCAGGGCGCCCACGATCACGCTCCAGGTGCCGATGGAGAGCCCGGTCTGCAGGGAGAGCCCCTGGTGCAGCACGTCCCAGGGCATCGCGCCGAGGTCGGACCGGATGAGCAGGGCGCCGCTGAGGCCGTACATGTACAGGCCGAGGTAGAGCTGGGCGAGGCGGCGCAGCCGGGGGCGGGGCAGGACCGGGGTGATCAGCAGCCTTCGGGCCAGGGCGGAGGCGAGACGCGGGGGGTGATCGGACAAGGACGACCTCTTCTTCCGGGTGCGCGGGTTCCGGGTGCGCGGGATCCGCGCCGGAACTGATTCATCGGGTGATCGGGTGACCGTCCATCGGTAGGGCCACATCGGTATGGTGGCTGAGTTGGTGCCGGTATTGAAGAGCCAATCCCAGCAACTGGCCCGTTTTCTCCCCCGACGAGGTGAAACCCCATGGCGAGGCAGCGCACCGACCGCCCCGGTACCGGTGGCGGCACCCGGCGGATCAACGGCCGTCTGCTCGCCCGGCTGATCGGCGAGGCGCCCGTCGAACGCCCCTACTACCTCGCGATCGCCCGGTCCGTGAGCGGACTCGTCCTGGACGGCAGGGTCCCCACGCACACCCGGCTCCCGGCCGAGCGCGACCTGGCCGCCGCCCTGGGTGTCAGCCGCAACACCGTCACCGCGGCCTACGCCTGGCTGCGCGACAACAGTTTCCTCGACAGCAGGCAGGGCGCGGGCAGCTGGACGGTCCTGCCCGACTCCGGCACCCGGGGCTCCGCGCCCTTCACCCCCGCCGCCGAGCAGATCGACCTGGGCGTGGCGGCGCCGCCGGCGGTCGACGGGCTCCGCGAGGCCGCCTTCCACGCCTCGGAGCAGCTCGCCGCGCACGTGGGCGGGATCGGCTACTACCCGTACGGCCTGCCCGAGCTCCGGCACGCCATCGCCCGGCGCTACGTCGAGCGCGGGCTGCCCACCGCGCCCGAGCAGATCTTCGTCACCAGCGGCGGGCAGCAGGGCATCACCCTGGCCATGGACCTGCTGGTCCAGCAGGGCGACGAGGTTCTGCTGGAGTCGCCCACCTACCCGCACGGCCTGGACGCCGCACGCCGCAACGGGGCGCGGATCCGCACCACCGGGGTGACCCCGCAGGGCTGGGACATGGAGTACCTGGTGGACTCCTTCCGCCAGCGCAGGCCCGCCGCGGCCTACATGATCCCGGACTTCCAGAACCCGACCGGAGCGCTGATGGACGACGAGGAGCGCCGGATCCTGGTCCGTGAGGCCCGCCGTGCCGGAACGCACCTGATCATCGACGAGTCCGGGGCGGAGCTGGCGATCGACTCCGGCGACCTGCCCAGCCCGGTGGCCGTGCACGACACCGACGGGCGGGTGCTGACCGTCGGTTCGGTGGCGAAGCTGCTCTGGGGCGGGCTGCGGGTGGGCTGGGTGCGTGCGACCCCGCCGATGGTGACCCGGCTCATGGCGGTCCGCCAGCGCTTCGACCTGGCGGGGTCGGTACACGACCAGCTCACCGCCACCCACCTGCTCTCCGACGTGCTGCGCGTCCGGGCGGAGCGCAGCCGTCAGCTCCGCCGTAACCGGGACGCGCTGCTCTCGGCCCTGCGCGAGCGGTTGCCGGCCTGGCGCCCCAGCGTGCCCGGCGGCGGTCTGGTGCTGTGGGCGTCCCTGCCCCAGCCGGTCGCCACCTCGTTGGCCGAGGCGGCGGTCCGGCACGGGGTGCACCCGGCCGCCGGGCCGGTCTTCGGCGTCGACGGCACCCTGGAGCGCTATCTCCGGTTGGCCTACACCCGGCCGCCGGACGTGCTGGCCGACGCGGTGGAGCGGCTGGCCGCGGCCTACGCCGAAACCCTGGCCCACCCCTCGCAGCCGCGCGGCCAGCTGTACCTGTGAACCCGGTCAGCGGGTGAGGCGCCCGGCGAAGCGGACGACCTCGGCGATCACCTCGTCCCGGTTGGTCTCGTTGAAGACCTCGTGCCGGGCGCCGGGGAAGATCCGCACGGTGACGTCCTCGCCCGCCACCGCCTCGATGCCGACCCTGGTGTCCGACACCGGGACGAGCCGGTCCTCGTGGCCGTGCACCCACAGCAGGGGCAGGGAACCGAGATCGCCCGCGGCGTTGCCCCGCTCCAGTTCGGTGGCCAGGGCGTTCACGGTGGCGCGCTTGAAGGGGCCGTGCCAGACCAGTTCGTCGGCCGCGTAGGCCTCGCCGACCGCCGGGTCGCGCGAGAGGGTGGCGGGGTCGACGGGGGCGTCGGGGATCTCCTCGGCCGCGGCGATCGCCTCCAGCGCCGTCCACCGGCCCAGGACCGGGCCGGACAGGGCCAGCGCCTGTACCGAGCCCGGGTGGACCTGGGCGTAGCGGGTGGCGATCAGGCCCCCCATGGAGTGGCCGATCATCACCAGGGGGAGGGAGCGGTAGGCGGTGCGGGCCTGGGTGAGGACGCGGTGCACGTCCTCGACGACCTCCGCGTAGTCCTCGATCAGGACCCGTTCCCCGGAGGAACGGCCGTGGCCCCGGTGGTCGGCGCCGTAGACCACGGCCCCGGCGGCGCACAGGTCCTCGGCGACCTGTTCGTAGCGGCCCAGATGTTCGCCGTAGCCGTGCACCAGCACGGCCAGCCAGGACGGTTCGCCCTCGGTGGGCGCCCAGGCCCGCGCGGCCAGTTTCCCGGACCCGTCCGGGCCTCCAGCCAGCCCCCACTCACGTGTGCTGATCACCGTGTCCTGCCTCCTCGTTGCCGTGTCCGTCTGCGACGATCGGACGGCCGCCGCCGGAGTGGTCACCCTAGGGCACGGACCGGGACCGGCCGCAGGCGTCGGCCGGGTAACGATTGGTGCCCCTGACTTGGGTCAAAAGCCATGCACGGCCCTGTTCTCTCGTGTCTGTTGACGAAATGTACCAAAAGGTGTGATGCAGGCTACTCATCGTGAAAGTGGATCTTCTACGCTTGAGAGTGGGTATCCCTCGGGTGGGTGCAATTTGGCGTACTGCCTGCTCGGCAATTCATACTGGAGAGGGTGACGCCCGTGCTGGCCGACTCCTATGGCCGCGTGGCAACAGACCTGCGCGTGTCGCTCACCGACCGATGCAACCTCAGATGCACGTACTGCATGCCGCCGGAGGGTCTGGAGTGGCTCCCCAAACCGGAGCTGCTCACCGACGACGAACTCCTCCGCCTGATCCGGATCGGAACCACCCGCCTCGGCATCACCGAGGTCCGCTTCACCGGCGGCGAGCCCCTGCTGCGGCGGGGCCTGACCGGCATCATCGCCGGAAGCACCGCCCTCAACCCCCGACCGCACACCGCCCTGACCACCAACGGGATCGGACTCGCCCGAACGGCACCCGCCCTGGCCGAGGCCGGGCTGGACCGGGTCAACGTCTCCCTCGACACCCTCGACCCCGTCGTGTTCGAGAAACTCGCCCGGCGCCGCCGCCTCGACGACGTCCTGGAGGGGATGGCGGCCGCCGCGAGCGCCGGACTCACTCCGGTCAAGGTCAACGCCGTGCTCATGCGCGACGTCAACGACCACGAGGCCGCCGACCTCCTCCGCTTCTGCGTGGAACACGGATACGAACTCCGCTTCATCGAACAGATGCCGCTCGACGCCCAGCACGGTTGGCGCCGCGACACCATGATCACCGCGGACGAGATCCTCGGCCGCCTCGAAACCGAGTTCACGCTCGACGCCGCCGACACCGGGACCCGCGGCAGCGCACCCGCCGAACTCTTCCACGTCCGGGGCCTGCGCTTCCCCGACGGCGAACCCGCCACCGTCGGGGTCATCGGTTCGGTCACCCGACCGTTCTGCGGGGCCTGCGACCGGGTCCGGCTCACCGCCGACGGGCAGATCCGCAACTGCCTCTTCGCCCGCGAGGAGTCCGACCTGCGCACGCCCCTGCGCGAGGGCGCCACCGACGACGAGATCGCCGAGCGCTGGAAGAAGGCCGTCATGGCCAAACTCCCCGGCCACGGCATCAACGACCCCAGCTTCCTCCAACCCGCACGCCCCATGTCCGCCATCGGCGGCTGAGGCCGGCCGGTCCGGGAAACCGCACCCGCCCCGGACCGGCGGCCCCGCCCGGACAGAGAAACCCGGTTGCCGCCTCCCCGCTCCCTCTGGCTTGATGTTCCGGGGCACACACCACTGCCCCGGGGCCCGACAGAAACGGGAGGTGGCCCCCATGTCCCACACCGAAGTCCCCGGCGACCGCGTACCGATCCGTATGTGGGCCGACCCCGCACAGGTCGAGTCCGCTGCCATGGACCAGCTCCGCAACGTCACCCGGATGCCGTGGACGCACGGGCTGGCCGTCATGCCCGACGTCCACTACGGCAAGGGCGCCACGGTCGGCTCCGTGATCGCGATGCGTGACGCCGTCAGCCCGGCCGCGGTCGGCGTCGACATCGGCTGCGGCATGACCGCGGTCCGCACCGGCCTGACCGCCGACCGGCTGCCGGACGACCTCGGCCCCCTGCGCTCGGCACTGGAGGCGGCCGTCCCGGTCGGCTTCCACGCCCACGACGAACCCGTCGACCCCGCCCGCGTCCCCGGCCTGCGCAGCACCGGCTGGGACGGCTTCTGGGACGGGTTCGGCGAACTCGCCTCCGCCGTGCACCCCCGGCACACCCGCGCCCAGCGCCAGATGGGCACCCTCGGCGGCGGAAACCACTTCCTGGAGGTGTGCCTGGACGACGCCGGAACCGTCTGGCTGGTCCTGCACTCCGGGTCCCGCAACATCGGCAAGGAGCTCGCCGACCACCACATCGGCCGGGCGCAGTCCCTGCCGCACAACCAGGACCTGCCCGACCGCGACCTCGCCGTCTTCCTGACCGGCACCCCGGAGATGGACGCCTACCGCCGGGACCTGTTCTGGGCCCAGGACTACGCCCGCCGCAACCGCGACGTCATGATGGCCCTGGCCTGCCAGGTCCTGGCCGAGCGGATCCCCGGCGCCACGGTCGAACAGCGCATCTCCTGCCACCACAACTACGTGGCCGAGGAGACCTACGACGGCGTGGACGTGCTCGTCACCCGCAAGGGCGCCATCCGCGCCGGTTCCGGGGAGTTCGGCGTGATCCCGGGCAGCATGGCCACGGGTACCTACATCGTCAAGGGCCTGGGCAACCCCGCCTCCTTCAACTCCGCCTCGCACGGCGCAGGCCGCCGGATGAGCCGGAACAAGGCGCGCCGGACCTTCACCGAGGCCGACCTGGTCGAGCAGACCAAGGGCGTGGAGTGCCGCAAGGACCGCGGGGTGGTGGACGAGATCCCCGCCGCCTACAAGGACCTGGAGTCGGTGATCCGGGCCCAGGCCGACCTGGTCGAGGTGGTCGCCCACCTGCGCCAGGTGGTGTGCGTCAAGGGCTGAACGGTCCGGAGGCGGGGCCGCCGCCCGGGGCGTTCACCCGGGAGCGGCCGCGTACGGCATGCTGGGAGCGTGATCGAGAACCTGGACGCGGTGGTCCTGGCCGGGGGTGCGGCGGCCCGTATGGGCGGCGCCGACAAACCCGGCCTGGCCGTCGCCGGACGCACCCTGCTGGAACGCGTGGTGGACGCCGTGCGCGACCACCACCCGGGCGCGCACGTGACGGTGGTCGGCCCCGAACGCGACCGCCCGCGTGCCCGCTACGTGCGCGAGGACCCGCCCGGCGGCGGCCCCGTACCGGCCCTGCGCGCAGGGCTGCCCCACGTGGGCGCCCCCTGGTTCGCCCTGCTCGCCGCCGACCTGCCGTACCTGGCCCCCGAGCACCTCGCCGCCCTGGGCGCCGCGGCGCCGGGGCACGACGGCGCGGTGCTCGTGGACGCCGCCGGCCGTGCGCAGTGGCTCACCGGGGTGTGGCGCACCGAGGCCCTGCGCACCGCGCTCGCGAACTACGGAGGGCGTTCCCTGTACGGGTTGCTGGAACCCCTCGACCCGGCCCGCGTCCCGCTCGCCGGCGACCCCGGGGACTTCGACGTGGACACCCCCGAGGCACTGGAGCGCGTACGCGCCGAACTCGGCCCGCCCGACCGCCCCGGACACCCGGGGCCCTGACAATCCGCTTGCCCGCGGTACCGGGACACCGCAAGGGTGAGCGGCATGCCGAAGAACACCCCCGACCACGGACCGGCCCGGCGCCTGCTCGCCGAGACCGCGCCCCTCACCGGACCCGCCCGCATGCGGCACCTGGCCCGGTACGCCCGCGAACACCGCGCGGGCCCGCTGCTGGCCGAGACCACAGCCGGGCTCGACGCGCTGGGCCAGGCGGACCTGGGCGCACACATGGCCCTGGCCGCACGCGACACCGGCCTCGTGGCCGGCTACCTCAACGGCCCCGACGAGGACCTGCGCCGATCCGTGCTGCGCCGCACCCCCGGGCTGGCTCTGCCGGACCGTGTCTTCGAGGAGCTCCTGGACGACGCGCCCCACCGGTTGCGCCGCACGCTCTACACCGCCCTGTACCGGGACCACCGCACGGAGGCCGCGGACCGGCTCCTGCCCCTCGTACGTGAACGCCACGGCGAGCACGAGGCGGCCGTCCTGCTGCCCGCCTGCTCCACTCCGGCCGTGGACGAACACCTGGACGGACTGGCCCACCGGGTCGATGGCTGGAACCGGCTGGCCCGCCGCCACCCGGGCCCGCTGCTGACACGCCTGGAACGGGAACTGGACACGGCCCCGGACCCGGAACTGATCTGGGACCGCCCGTGGTACGCCGCGGCGCTGGCCCTGGAGGACCGCGCACCCGAACTGCTCCTGCCGTTCCTGCGCGGCCGCCCCGAGCCCCAGGTCCCCCGCCCGTCCTTCGCCGGAGCCCGCAGGCTCCTGTACGCGCAGGGGGACGGACTGCACTACCCGGCCCGGTACCCGGCGTACGCGCACGGCCGCCGCGACGTGCGCGGTCTGCTCGGGGCCATGGCCCGCGCCGAACCCCGGGCCCTCGTCGTCCTGCGGGTCATGCGCCGTGCGGACCGCGGCCCGGTCATCGACCGGTTCCTCGCCGAGGGCGGCGGGACGGGGACCGCACTGCTGCCCTACCTGGGGCTGCTGTCCCCGGACCGGGCGGCGACCGAGGCGAGACGGATCCTGGACCACCTCGAACGGGCCCGCGCCGTCAACCCCGACCACACCCACCAGGACACCGAGGCCCTGGCCCACCTGCCCTTCGGCGAGGCCGAACCCCTCCTCACCGAGGCCGCGGGCGACCCCGACCCGGGCCGCAGGGAACACGCCCTGTACTGGCTGACGGTGGCGGCCGGGCGCGGCGGGGCCGCCGACCTGGCCCGGGTGCTCTCCGACCGGTTGGCGCGCTCCGCCGCGGACCGCGACCACGTCCGCCGCTCCCCGCCCCTGGCCCTGGGTGTCCTCAGCCCCGGCCTGCTCGGCCCCGAAGCCCTGCCCGCCCTGCACCGCATGCTCGACGACAACCTCGCCGCCCCCGACACCACCGCCGAGACGAGGCAGGCCCTGGGCGGCCTCGCGGTGCACGTCCTGCACCACCCGGCCGGGCGGGGGCGCGCCGACCTCGCCGAGTGGGCGCTGACCGCCCTCACCAGGCTGATCGAACGGCACCCGGGGAGCGGGATCTCCTCCCACGGTCACTTCACCGGCGGATACGCGCGTTGGCACCGCCGCCCCACCACGGGCCGGTCCCGGACGCTGGCAGAGGTACTCACCCCCGCACAGGCACGGGAGCTGTACACCCGTCTCGCCCCCGCCCTGGCCCGCCACCGCTCCCGGGGCGCGCACCGCTCCACCGTCCTCCTGGCCCAGGCCCTGGGCCGGCACCTGTACGGCATCCCCGACCTGTTCGACCGCGACCTGAGCGAGGTCGTCGCCGCGGACCCGGCCGCCTCCACGGCCTTCGAGGCCGCCCGGGCGCACCTGCGCGGCCCCCGCCCCGGTGAGCGCGCCGAACGCCTGTTCCGCGCCACACCGGCCGCGGTGCTGATCACCCCGGTCTGGGAGTGCCTGGCCCGCCTTCGGCCCGCCCTGACGGGTGAGGCCCTGGACACGGCCACCCGGCTGCGGGCCCGGGGCGGGCGGCTGGCCAGCCGGTCCGTGCGGGTCCGCCGGGGCCTGACCGGGACCTGGTTGGCTGCGGAGCGGAGCCGCGCCGCGGAGTACCTGTGGGACACCGCCGCCGACCCGGCCGAGGAGTACTTCGCGCGTGCCGAGGCGCTCCGGGGGCTGAGCGTTCTGCCCGGTGCCGTGGACCTGCTGTCGCCCTGGCTCGACGAGGGCGACCCCCGGCTCCGTGAGGCCGCCCTGGTTCGGATCGCCCGGGCCGGTGAGCCGGAGCGCGCGCTCGGGGTGCTGTTGGACCGCGTCGACGAGGGCGCCTTCTCCAGGGCGGTCGTGGCAGTGCTCGGCTCCTGCGCCCGCCGTGTGCGGCCCTCCGCCCTGCTGGAGAAGCTGGGCGCGGTCCTGGCGGCGCCGGGCAGGGTGAGTGTGCGCAAGACCGCGGCCCGTGTCCTGGGCCAGGTACGGCCGCCCGGCGCGGTCGGGGTCCTGGTCGGCCTGCTCGACCAGGACAGGCCGCACCGGGACGTGCGGGCGGCCGCGCTCGGGGCCCTCATGGCCCAAGGCGACCAGCCGGAGGTCCTGGCCGCGCTGGAGGAACGGCGCCTGGCCTTCACCGACCCCGCCGCCAGGTCCGCCCTGCTGTCCCATCCGCCGTCGGACCTGCCGCCCCGGCTGCGGCCCCGGGCCGCCCGGCTCATGCTGTCCCTGCCGGCGAGCGGGGACCCCGCGGCCGACGAGCACGCCCACGTGCGCCGTCAGGTCGCGGGTTGGGCGCTGTGCGACGAGGAACTGGCGGACGGTCTGGTCGAGGACCTGTTCGACCTCGCGCTGCCCGACGAACGGGTGCTGCGCACCTTCGAGGGGCTGCTCTGGGAGCGGCGTTACGCGGACCGGCTCCCCGACGTGGTGGCCGACCTGGTGGACCTGTGCCCCGGCCCCGGGGAGGGGGTGCCCCCGCGGGTGCCCGAGCCGGACCGGGGCCCCGACCCGTCCCGCAGGGTCTCGCGTACCGTACGGATGCTCGCCCAGCGGCTACGCGGGCGCCACGACCCGGAGCGGGAGGTGCCGGGGCTGGACCGGGCGGTGCGGCGGCTGGCGGCCCACCCGGGCCTGTGCGCGGAGGCGCTGCCCCTGCTCCTGGCCGACCTGCCCGTGCTCACCCGGCCGGGCCATCGCGGTTTTCCCGCTGACCTGTTCGGCGCCAGAGTCGCGGCCTGGGCGGTGCTGGCCGCCCGGTTGCCCGGGCTCGAACCGGCCGCGCCGCGTACGGCGGCCGAGACCGTCCTTCAGGGCTGGGGCTCCGACCCGGACCCCGGCCACCTGGCCGCGCTGGTACGCCGCCTCGCCGATCTGGCCGCCCGGGACACCACCCCGGCGGGTTGCATGGTCGGCCTGGTCGCCGTCGCCCTCGCCGCCCGCCGGGGCGAACAGCGGGACTGGACCGGCCCCTGGGGCGGCCTCGTCGCCGAGCTGGGCCGTTCACCGCACGGGGAGGTCCGCGTCGCCGCCTGGCGTGCGGCGGTCCTGTAGCCCCTCGCCGGATCCGGCCCCACTCGGCCCCGGATCCGTACGGACCCGGGGCCGGAGCGTGTTCGGTGGGTGCTGCCCACCGGACACGCCCTAACCCTCGAACTCGGCCATGGGGACCGTCTCCCGGAGAAAACCGCGCATGTCCAGGAAGTTGGCGAGGTATTCGCGGTGCTCGTCGCAGGCCACCCAGACCTTCCGCCGGTCGGGGGTGTGGATCTTGGGGTTGTTCCAGACGAGCGCCCAGTCGGCGGTGGCCCGGCAGTCCCTGCGTGAGCAGTGCGTGTCCGGTGCGGTATTACCCAATGCTGGTCCCCAGGCGACAAAGCGGATTCGGTGGTCAAGCCCCGGCCACGGACGGGTATTCACGCCGACCGGCGGGGACAAAAGGCGACGCCGGGTGGTTACGGGGGCAAACCACCCGGCGTCGCACGCGATGTTCCGACGGGGGCTCGAAACATCGTCCGCGCTTCGACGGGGGACCGAAGCGCTACAACCCAATGTACACCGCAGCCCCCCGGGGTACGTCAAGAGTCAGTTACGACGTTGTCTCGGGAGAGTCCCGCCACCGGAGGGCTCTTAGGCCCAGGTCAGGACTAATCTGGCGCCTCTCTCGTCTTTCCTTCGCGCCTTTTCCCCGGAGGAGCGCCCGATTCCACGGTCAAGCAGGTCCCAACCGGGACCAAGGTCCCCAGAAAGAAACGGCAAAGTGCCCCGACCCCTTCCGTGGGAAAGGTTCCGGAGGAAAACGGCATGTCCGTGTGGCTGGCGGGGATCGGGGGGAGGCAGGGAAGCGGGGCCCGTGTTCGCGCGGCCCGCACCACCGACTACGCAGGGGGTACCCATGGCCGACCACACCTACCGCGTCACGGAGATCGTCGGGACCTCACCGGACGGTATCGACCAGGCCGTCCGCAACGGAATCCAACGGGCCTCGGCCACGCTGCGCGGCCTCGACTGGTTCGAGGTCACCCAGGTCCGCGGCCACATCGAGGACGGCGACGTCGCCCACTTCCAGGTGGGGATCAAGGTCGGCTTCCGGCTGGAGGAGTGACCGGAGCGCACATGGTGTGCGAGGGGCCCGGACCGGTGCACGGCCCGGGCCCCTCGCTGTTCGGGAGTTCCGGCCGCCGACGGCCGCGGCGGATGCCTCCGGCCGCCCTCCCCGGCGCCGCCCGGCGCAGATCAGGCGTCGTCACCGGGTTCGGGCCCGCGCAGCACGTCCACGTGAACGTGGTCCAGGTGGCGAAGGATCTCGTTGTCGGGGTCGGCCTCGTAGTGGCGCCACCCCATCGACGGGTACCGGGTGCTCCAGATCTTGTCGTCGAAGATGATCACGTCGATCTGGTAGTCGGGGGCGTGCGCGATCAGCCAGTGCGCCAGCAGCCACCCCTCGCGGCGGTTGTCCTCGTTGACCGGGCGGTAGAAGACGTCCAGGGCCCGGCCCTCGTAGTGCGCGGAGTCCTCACCGTGCCCGGTGTCGTAGCCGCCGGGCACGTACCCGCCGATGCTGGTGTCGGCGAAGTCGTTCTCGATACCCGCCTTGAGGTCGGTGGCGCGCGGGGTCAGGCCCGAGGGCTCCTCCTCCTCGAACTCGACCTCCTCGCCGGTGTAACGGCAGCTCATAGAGGGGCCCGCGTCCTCTTCGGGGCCCTCGACGAGGATGTCCATCACCTCGTCGGGGATGTCGTCCACGTTCGGTTGTTCGATCGGGGCGCTGTCTCCCTGGGAGATCACCGCCGCCGCGGTGCTGGCCCGTTTGGCCTGGTCGCGCTCGAGCCGCACCTGTTCGTCCCCGGTCCACACCGAGCAGTCCGGCCCCCACGGTGTGGAGATCGGGAAGATCCGGTCCTGGTGCTGGGCCACCCAGCGGGCGGTCAGCGCGCCCAGGACGGCCAGGACGGCCAGGATCGCCACGGACAGGACCAGTCCGTGCCATCGTCGGTGAACCACGCCGGTGGATCTGTGTGCCATTGGCTCTGCCCCTCCACGCCGGGTACGGGCGGCTGCGCCGACGTCCCGGGCGCCATGTCTGTACGGCTCCCTCGAAGAGTGCTCCGTCTATTGGACATAACGGGCCTTCTTCTCATTCCCGACTGTGGTCGAGGTCAAGCCGAACGGGGGCGCGGGGGTTTCGCGCAGGACGCCCTCACAGGACCGACCAGAGGACGAAGAGGCCGCCCAGGATCAGGGTCAGCGCCCAGATCCGGTCCATCGTCACGCCCTTCCAACGCAGTGCGTGCACACCGAGGAAGTCGTAGGCGACCAGTGCAGCCACCCCGGCGGCCGCGAGCATCGCCAGGGTGTGCACCCCGGTGGCGGCGAGCCCGAGCAGGGTGGCGTCCCACAGGCTCCACGCCCCCTGGGCCGCCTCCGCCGCACCCGGTCCCGCAGCGGGCCCGTCCCCCGCTCCGGCAGCGGTCGTCCCCGCGGCGCCGGTCCCCGCCCCGTGCCCCTGGTGGCCGCCGTCCGCGTGTGTGTGGTTGAGCTGTCCGGCCAGAACCGGCATGAGCATCAGACCGGCCCCGTGCGCCGAGGACATCAGGAAGGACCAGGCGGTCAGCTGCCACAGGGGCAGGCGGACCCCGCGCCAGTGGAAGTGCCTGCGGGACAGCAGCATCACCAGCCCCGCCAGGACGACCGCCCCGCCGCCCAACACGGGGAAGAGGACCGAGGCGGTGGCCGAACCGGTGACGGTGATCGCCACCGCGGCCACCGCGACACTGGCCGAGTGCCCCGCGGCGATCGCGGGGAGGGAGCGCAGGACCTGGGTCCGGCCGCCCTCCTGCAACCCCCTGCCGACGGCGAGCAACCACCCCATCCCGGGGTGTAGCCCGTGGAAGGCGCCCAAGGCGACGAGAGTCCAGAGCTGCGCTGCGGTCACGGCGCCAGCGTCACACGCCCCGTAGGGGGTGGCAACGCCCGGTGACGGTTTGACCGACACCGGTCACCCGGGGCCGCCGGGGTTTGCCGGAGTCGCCGCAGGGCAGCGGACCCGGTCGGGACGGGCGCCTCAGCCCCGACCGGGGACGGTCACGGGCACAGGGCGTCGAGGTCGCTGGCCTCGGAGCCGACCTGGCGGCCCGGGTCGGCGGGGGAGGGCTCGTCCAGACCGGTGTACTCCTGCCACTCGGTCCGCTGGTTCTCGTCCCACTCCGCCCACTCCTCCTCGGTCGGGTCCTCGGGACGGTCGGAGGCGTCGTCACCGGAGGGGGAGGCGGAAGGGGTGCCGGAGGGGCCGCCGCCCTGGTCGGAGCCTCCCCGGATCGCTTCCTCGACCAGTTCCCGCACCTTGTCCCAGTCCGGGTTCCCGGTGAACACCTGGGGCGGGGACAGCTGGAGCGCGCTCATGTCCCCGGTGTCGGTGACCCGGTCCGCCAGGTCGATGAACGCGGGCACCTTCGACTGGGGAATGTCGGTGCTCAGCGTCCTCTTGGTGGCTCCGGCCAGCTTCCGGTAGCTGGTCAGTACGGTGGTCGGTTCCACCTGTTCCGCCACGTACTTGATCAGGCAGCCCTGGCGGCCCATCCGACCGTAGTCGTCGGAGCCCACGCGGGAGCGGCCGTACCAGAGCGCCTCGTGCCCGTCCAGACGGCGCAGACCGGGTTCCAGCACCCCGCCGTGCACCCCGTACGGGATGGGTTCCTCGATACGCACCTGCACTCCGCCCACGGCATCGATCAGGTCCCGGAAGCCCATCATGTCGACCATCGCGTAGTACTCCACGTCCAGGCCGACGTTGTGCCCGATCACCTTCCTCAGGGTGTCGGCGGCGGGGTCGGCGGCCTCCGGGTCGAGCGCCAGCTCCTCGGGCTCCTCGGCGACCGTCTGGTAGACGTCGTTGAGCAGCAGGTCGAAGCCGTAGGGCTCGGGGTAGCGTTCGGCCAGTGTGCTGTCCTCGGGGAAGCGCACGTTCTCCAGGTTGCGCGGCAGGCCCACCAGGACCGCGTCCCCGGTCTCCGTGTCCAGGCTCGCCACCATCATGGAGTCGGTGCGCGTCCCGTAGCGGTTGTCCGCCGAGTCCGACCCGATGAGCAGCACGTTGACCCGGTCGGCGCCGTTCCAGGGGTCCCTGGCGTCGTGCGGGGGCAGGTCCGCGCGCTCAGGGGCGTTGAAGACCTCGCCCAGCGTGTCGTAGGCCGTGTAACCGCCGTGCAGTACCCACGCCGCCGGGGCGCCCACGGTCAGGCACAGCAGCAGGACGACGCAACCGCCGAGGAACCGCTGGCCGAACTTCGCCCCCTCGGGCCGGGTGATCGTCCAGGAGTGCACGATGACGGCCAGCCACAGCACCGTGACCACGAACACGGCGCCCATGCCGCCCAGCAGCCAGCGGTTCTGCACGGCCATCCCGGCCAGGACCGTCAGGGACCCCGACTCGTGGGCGTCCAGCAGGTACAGCCACAGGGCCAGGGCGGCGATACCCAGCAGGTAGGCACCGAGGGCCACGGCTCCGGCGACCCTGCGCCCCATGCGCAGGTGTGCCACACCGGGGAGGGGAAGCGACGCGGCTGTCCACAGCAGCGCCCTTCCCGTGCTCAGGCGCGTGGGTGCCTCGTCCCGCCGCTCGTCCTCCGCAGCCACCAGTGATTCCTCTCAAGCCGCGGGGCGGTCGCGGCCGCCCCGTCCTCTGGTCCTGTAACCCTCGCCACGATCGCTGGGTGGCGGTCACTTTCCGGTTGTACACCCCTTCCCGGTCATACGCCCGCGAGGGAGCGTCCGGTTCCGGGGGTGTCACACGAACCCGTGAGATCAGTGTGGCGCTTTGTCGGTGTTGTGTGCACGGCGACCACCTCACAAGGGATGTTCTATACAAGTCTGTTATGTGGTCGGGAGGCGGTCGATGGGGCATTGGCTGAGGCTTCCGGGCCGGTCAAAGGGGTGAATCAACCGATTTCTTTGGCGATCGGTAGTGGACCGGCGTCACAACTGCGATGATCTGGCCGGAGGAGGGGGCGCCGTCCGGGGGTAAGGGCGGCGTCATGGGAACGAAAGGCAACCATCGTGCTCGATGCGGTTGACGCTGCGCTCATGCGGGCGTTGCAGGGGGACGGCAGAGCGACGTTCCAGGCCCTGGCCGACGGGGTGGGCCTGTCCCGGACTGCGGTACGCGCCAGAGTGCGCCAGCTCGTGCAGTCGGGGGCGATCAGAATCGTCGGTGTGCTGCACGCCGGCGTGGTGGGCATGGAGGTCCTCGGCCACGTGTCCTTCCGTGTCAGCGGACCGACCGGCCCGCTGCTCGAAGCGCTGGGTGAACGCGAGGCCGTGACCTTCGCGGCGCAGTCGGCAGGGAGGTTCCCGGCCGTCGCGCAGGTCCGGGTGGCCGATGACGCCGCACTCACCAAGGAGCTGGCCGACCTGCGCTCGCTGCCCGGTGTGGACGGCGCGGAGGTCTTCCGGGCCAACGCCGTGTACAAGGACGCCCACAGCAGCGTGCGCGAACTGCGCGAGATCGAGCTGGACGCCCTGGACTGGCGCCTGGTTCGCAGGCTGCTCAAGGACGGACGCGCCTCGTACGCCGACCTGGCCCGGCAGGTGGGCCTGTCGCAGGCGGCGGCCCGCTCCCGGGTGGTGCGCCTGCTCGGCTCGGGCGTGGTCCACGTGACCGCGCTCGTGGAACCGTCGGCGGTGGGCGCCAACGAGCAGCTCGGCTTCGGCCTGCGCTGCCGGGGCGACGCCGACGCGCTGGGAGCCGCCATGGCCAACATGTCCCGGATCTCGTTCCTGGCCAGCGGCTTCGGCCGGTACGACGTGATCGGGACCCTGACCGCGCCGGACCGCCACCAGCTGGTCGAGGCGCTGGAGGTGATCAGGGCCACCGGGGGCGTCGGCCACGTGGAGACCTGGGACCACCTCCGGGTCCGCAAGGAGCGCCGGGGCGGTGAACGCGCCGGGAACTCGGGCTCCGGCTGATCCGGGGAACGGGGGGCGGGTGGCCGCCCGCCCCCCGCCTGCCCCAGGATGGGACCCATGGTGACGGAGGGCCCGGCGGTGCCGGAGGGGACAGGGACACTGCGGTTGCGCGGGAGGACGTTCGCGGGCCGCCGCTACGCGGTGATGGGGGTGATCAACCGGACCCCCGACTCCTTCTACGACCGGGGGGCCACCTACGCCCTGGACGCCGCGCTGGCCTCCGCCGACCACGCCGTGGCGGCGGGCGTCGACATCATCGACGTCGGCGGGGTGAAGGCCGGGTACGGCGCGCACGTGGACGAGACGGAGGAGATCCGCCGGACGGTGCCGTTCGTGCGTGAACTGCGCGACCGCCACCGCGAGGTGGTGATCTCGGTGGACACCTGGCGGGCCGGGGTGGGGCGCGCCTGCGCCGAGGCGGGGGCGGACATGATCAACGACACCTGGGCCGGGGCCGACCCGGATCTGGCCCGGGTGGCGGCCGAGTACGGGACCGGGCTGGTGTGCAGCCACAGCGGCGGGCTGGCTCCGCGTACCGACCCCCACCGGGTCCGCTACGACGACGTGGTCGCCGACGTGGTGGCCGGGGTGTGCGCCCTGGCCGAACGCGCGGTGTCGGTGGGGGTGCGCCCCGACGGGGTGATGATCGACCCCACGCACGACTTCGGCAAGAACACCTACCACTCGCTCGAACTCACCCGTCGCCTCGGGGAGCTGGCCGCCACCGGCTGGCCGGTGCTCGTGGCGGTCTCCAACAAGGACTTCGTGGGCGAGACCCTGGCGGTGGGGCTGACCGAACGCGGTGACGGGACCCTGGCGACCCTGGCGATGTCCGCCCGGGAGGGCGCCCGGGTCTTCCGGGTGCATGACGTCGCGGCCGCCCGCGCAGCCCTGGACGCGGTCGCCGCGGTCGGCTGACACGGCCTCCGGGCCGGCTGTCCGCGGGACGCGGGGGATCCGGCGGGGACGCCGTCGGGGCGCCACGGCGGGTAGCTGTTCGGATACGGATGAGCCTCGCATGTAACCGCCGGTAGCATTTTTGCGTGTTTCGGGCCCGTATGCCTTGCGTCACGCTTAAGTTACCCGTGAGTATGGAGGAGGTCGGTCCGAACCGGCCGCACCGGGCGCGGGTGTAATGGAGGCTGACGTGGCGCTTGCGAAGACGTTGACGGCTGTGGGAACGGTGGCACTGGCTCGCTGCGGAGGGCGGCCCTTCGGCACGCACCTCTTCTCCGTCTGGCCGGGGGCCGCGTTCGCCGCGACCGCCTTCCCGGTCCGCTGCGCGCCGGGGGACAACCTCGCGCTGCACGTCGCGATCGCCCAGGCGCCCCCCGGCGCCGCACTGGTGGTGGACGTCGCGGGCGAGTCCGAGTACGGCTACGTCGACGAGATCCTCGCCGTGGCCGCGCGGACCCGCGGCGTGGCCGGGATCGTCCTGGACGGCTGCGTGCGCGACATCGCCGCCATCGCCCGCTGCGAGCTCCCGGTCTTCAGCGCCGGGGTCGCGGTCCGTGAGGCCGGGCACGACGCGGGCGGCTCCGTCGGCCAGCAGATCAACATGGACGCGAGCGGCCCCGCGCCGCTACCGGTGCGCCGGGGCGACTGGATCGTGGCCGACGACGACGGCGTGGTCTGCCTGCCGCGCGGCCAGGTGAGCACGATCATCGCCGAGACCATGGACAGCATCACCCGGGAGCGGGAGATCATCGACGCGGTCTGCGCGGGGGAGAGCACCCTCGACCTGCTCGGCTTGGACCCGTCCAGGGTGAACGGTTGGGAAGGCGCCCCCGACCACGGGGTGCGGCGCGGCCGTCCGCGTTCGCTGAACGCCCGGCGCGAGGGCCGGGCGGCGGAGGGGCACCTCCGTCCGCGGTTCGGATCGTGGTCGGCCGTGGGCGACGTCTACGGCGGCGACTGACCGTAGGTACGCCATGCCGCTTCCCGGGCGGCCGGCCTCTGCCGTGGGAGCGCCGACGGGCCCGGGGGCGCGAGCTCGCGCCCCCGGGCCCGTCGTTCGTACTGCCCTCCTCCGCGCTCCTCCGTACGGCCCGGGGCCGGTCCGGGAGCGCGGGGGAGCGGTCCCCGCCTCGGGGCCGGGCCGCTCCCGTGGGCGTCAGTCCTCGGTGAGGGAGAGCAGTTCGTCGATGTAGCAGGTGGCCTCACGGGCGGCGCGGCTCGCGTCCGCCTCCCGGATCGCCTCGGTCAGGCCGCTGTGGTCGATTCCCTCGGTGGCCGAGGAGGGCCGGTCGGAGGCCTCGTCGCTCTGCTCGTACGCCGTGTGCGCGATGCTGGCGTAGACCACCTGGGCGATGTCGTCGTAGAGGTCCATCAGCAGGGTGTTGTGGGTGGCGTTGACCACGGACCGGTGGAAGGTGAAGTCGGCCTCCACGAACGCGCCCATGTCCCTGGTCCGCCAGGCCTCCTCGCGCAGGCCCATGGCGCGGTCGATGACGGCCATGTCCTCCTCGCTGTGGCGCAGGGCGGCCAGGCGCGCGGCCTCGACCTCCAGGGCTCGGCGGACCTCCAGGTTCTCCCGCAGCCGGGAGCGTTCCAGGCGGCGGCGAAGGGCCCCGCCGAGCTCGCTGGAGGCGCGGACGAAGGTGCCGGCGCCCTGGCGGATCTCCAGCAGGCCCGCGTGGGCGAGGGCCCGGACGGCCTCGCGTACGGTGTTGCGGCCGACCTCGAGCTGGTCGGACAGTTCCGACTCGGTGGGGATGCGATCTCCCACGCCCCATTCACCCGAGTCGATCTGGGCTCTTAACTGACTGATGACCTGGTCGACGAGACCGGTCCGGCGTGTCGAGGCGAGGGGCACGCTTTTTACCTCCTAGGGGCGGGTCGCCGGATGACAGGGCCAGCGCACAGGTACGGAACGGATCGGGGCCGGAGCCGCACAGGTACGGAACGGTTAAGGCCGGAGCTTAGACCAGTTGCGCGTCGGAATAGGCCCCGAACGGCAATGCGTTATCCTCATGAAGTACATAGGGTCATCCTACGAATTTGTGAGCCACCTCCCATGAGCGCCGCCCCCACACGAAAGCAGACCGTGCAGGACCCCTCTCCGACCGGGGCCGACCCGGCTCCGGGGCTCCCGCGCGGGGCACTCCTGCTGATCGGCGTGGCCATCGCCCTGGCCGCGCTCAACCTGCGCACCGCCATCACCAGTGTGGGCCCCGTCCTCGACGAGGTCACGCAGGGCCTGGGGATGACCGCGGTGGGCGCCGGGACACTCACGACCCTGCCCGTACTGTGCTTCGCGCTCTTCGGCGGACTCACCCCGATGCTCGCCCGCCGGCTCGGCTCGCACCACCTGCTCGTCTACGCTCTGGTCGCCGTCACCCTCGGGCTGACCACCCGGGCCCTGGCCCCCGAACCCTGGCTGTTCCTCACCCTGAGCGCGGTGGCACTGTCCGGTGGCGCGATCGGTAATGTCATCCTCCCGGCCCTCGTGAAGCAGCACTTCCCCCACCGGGTCGGTCTGATGACCACCGTCTACACCACCGGGCTGGCCGTGGGCACCGCCATCGCGGCCGCCGCCACGGTCCCCGTCGAACAGGCCACCGGTGAATGGCGGATCGCCCTGGGCTCCTACGCCCTCTTCGGCCTGGCCGCCGCCCTGCCGTGGCTGCTGGCACTGCGCCACGAACCCGCCCCGGGCGACGCACGCGAGGCGCTCGGCGTCCGCCAGGTGCTGAGCACCGGGATCGGGTGGCAGGGCGTCCTGTACTTCGGCACCCAGTCCTCCATCGCCTACATCATGTTCGGCTGGTACGCCCAGATGCTCCGCGACCAGGGCATGGACGCCCAGACGGCCGGGGTGATGCTGGCCTACCTCACCGCCCTGGGCATCCCCATGTCGCTGGTGCTGCCCTCGCTCGTCGTCCGCGTACGCGACCAGCGGCCCTTCGTCGGCCTGTTCGTCCTCGCCTACGTCGCCGGGTTCACCGGGCTGTGGATCTCCCCGCTGTCGGGCACCTGGGTGTGGACCACCCTCATCGGCATCGGCCTGGGCAGCTTCGTCCTGGCCCTGACGATCTTCGCCGTGCGTACCCGCACCGCCGAGGGCACCGCGGCCATGTCCGCGTCCAGCCAGAGCCTGGGCTATCTGCTGGGCGGAGCCGGGCCCTTCCTCTTCGGGTTCCTGCACGAGCTCACCGGCGGCTGGCACGCCCCCATGGCCATGGCCATGGGCATCGTCGCCCTCAACCTCGTCATGGGCATGCTGGTGGGCCAACCCCGCTACCTGGAGGACGCCCTCGCCGCCAAGGCCGCGGAACGCGCTTCCTGAGGCCTGGGAGCGCGCTCAGAGCCAGTCGTGCTCGTGCGCGTAGCGTGCCGCCTCGTGGCGGGTCCGGGTCTGCGTCTTGTGCATCGCGCTGGAGAGGTAGTTGCGCACCGTGCCCTGTGCCAGGTGCAGCTGCCCGGAGATCTCCGCCGCCGAGTACCCCTCCCGGGTCCCCCGGAGCACGTCGAGCTCCCTGTCGGTGAGCGGGCAGTCGTCGATGACCGCGAGCGCTGACACGTCCGGGTCGATCCACCGCCTGCCCCCGGCCAGGGTCCGGATGACCGAGGTGATGTGCTCGGGCTCCGCCGACTTGCTGACGAAACCCTGCACACCGAGCCTGAGCGCCCTGCGCAGCACCCCGGGGCGGGCGTGCCGGGTCAGCATCAGGACCACCTGGTCCGGCAGCTCGCGCCGGATACGCGTGACGGCGTCGAGCCCGTCGACCCCGGGCATCTCCAGGTCGATGACGAGCACGTCGGGCCGGTGCCGCAGAGTGGCCGCCACGGCCGACGCGCCCTCCTCCGCCTCGGCGAGCACGGTGACGTCCCCCACCAGCGGCAGCAGTGCCGCCAGCGCCGAACGCAGCAGGGCCTCGTCGTCGGCCAGGACCACGGTGGTCATCGGTCGTCCTTCCACGTCGTCATGGTGCGGTACCCGGTGCCGGGAACTCCGCCGAGGTGAGGAACCACCCCTGGGCGCGTTCCGCGGTCAGCTCCCCGCCCCGGTCGCCCACACGCTCCCGCAGGACCGAGAGCCCGCGCAGCTCGGCGAGTGGTTCGCGCCCGGCGCCGTCGTTGGTGATGGTGACGCCCCGCTCCGACAGGGTGACCCGCACCTGCTCGGCCTGGGCGTGTCGCAGGATGTTGGTCGTCGTCTCGCGCAGGACCTGGCCGAGCAGCTCGCCCACCCGTGGGTCGACCTCGCCCCGGCGGTCGACGGCCACCCGGATACCGGCGGCCTCGAAGAGGTTCCTGGCGTTCTCCAGCTCGGCGGACAGGTTCAGCCGCCGTTGCGCGTGGGCGAGCTCCCGGGTCCGCCCGATGGTGTCGCCGACCAGGTCGTACACCTCGTCCAGCTCCCGCTCCACCCGGTCCGGGTCGGCGCGCAGCAGCTTGCGGACCAGGGCGACCTTCAGCTTGACCACGTGCAGCGTGTGCCCCTGGATGTCGTGCAGATCGCTCGCGAAACGCACCCGCTCACGGGCCACGGCCAGTTCGGCCTCACGCCGCCTGGCCCGTTCCAGTTCCGTGACGAGGTCCGCCACCACCCGGACCAGGGACACCAGCACGATCCCGGTCACGGCCACGACGGCGGAGGCGAGGACGTGGTTCAGCAGGACGTCGGTCAGGGACAGGTCCCGGGACAGGGCCCTGGCGGCGATCACCGCGGCACCGAAGGCGACCAGGGCCAGCGTCGCGGCGCGTCGGCGACGGGGGAGCCGCTGCACGACCAGGGTGCCCACCACGGCGAGGCCGAAGGAGGCCGTCGAGGAACCGGCGACAAGAACCCCCAGCAGCCACACCACGGCGGTGACCGCCAGGCCCGGCAGCAGCACCCCGAGACCGGACCGGTCCGTCGACCGGTTGACGGTGAACAGGGCCGCGACCAGCCCCGCCGCCAGCAGCAGGCCCTGCCACCAGTTCTCGGAATCGGTGACCACCAGCAGCGTGCCGACGGAGGACAGCGACGCCGAAACCAGGCCGACGTTGAGCGCACGCAGCTGCCCCGGCGTCGCCTCGTCCTGTTCGCACACCATGAGTGACCTTCCGCCGATCGGGACCGAACCCAGTATTCACGCAGGCCCGCGGCGCCACCAGTGACGCCACGTCATGCTCGCGCCCCCGCGAAAGTCACGGCGCGGATCTGACGTGCGGGCACTGCCGCAAGGGCGCGCGAACGGCTGGAATGGGGGCATGCCAAACACACCGGTCATCGACGTCGAACGCCTGAACGTCAGGTACGGCGACTTCCACGCCGTCAGGGACCTGTCCTTCCAGGTCCGCGAAGGAGAGCTCTACGCCCTACTGGGAACGAACGGGGCGGGCAAGACCTCCGCCCTGGAGACCGTCGAGGGCCACCGGGCCGCCTCCTCGGGCACCGTGCGGGTGTTCGGACGCAGCCCGCGCGAACGCCGCACCGTGCGCCCCCGGACGGGCGTCATGCTGCAGGAGAGCGGGTTCTCCCCGGACCTGACCGTCCAGGAGTCGGTCCGGCTGATCGGGGCGCTCACCCGGCGCACGGACGACGTCGGGCGCGTGCTCGACCTCGTCGGCCTCACCCGCAAGGCCCGGACCAGGGTGGCCCAGCTCTCCGGCGGTGAGAAGCGGCGCCTGGACTTCGCCACCGCCGTGTACGGAACACCCGAACTGGTCTTCCTGGACGAGCCCACCACCGGCCTGGACATCAACTCCCGGGACGAGTTGTGGACCGCGGTGGACCGGATGCGCGAGGAGGGGACCACCGTCGTGCTCACCACGCACTACCTGGAGGAGGCCCAGCAGCGCGCCGACCGCATCGGACTGATGCACCGGGGCTCCCTCCGCCGGGAGGGAACCGTCGCCGAACTCACACGGACCCTGCCGGCCGTGATCCGCTTCTCCCTGCCGGACACCGCCCCGGAACTGCCGCTGCCGGTCGTGCGCGAGGGCGACGGGTCGTTCCTCGTCGAGACACCCGGCCTGCAGAGGGATCTGCACATCCTGCTCGGCTGGGCGCAGGACAACGCGGTGGAGCTGCGCGGGCTCGAAGCCGGACCGACCCGGCTGGACGACGTCTTCCGCGCCCTCGACACCGCCGACGCCTGAGCCCGCACCTCCAGTGAGCCCGCACTTCCAGAGAAGGATTCCCGCCATGCTCCCGATCGCTCAGAGCGAGCTGATCCAGATCTTCCGGAACCGCCTGGTCCTGGTCACCATGCTCGTCCTCCCCGCGGCGTTCAGCGCCTTCTACATCTACCTGTACGACCTCGTTCCGGCGCTGGACCTCGGGGCGACCGCCGCGATCCTCGTCTTCCTCGTGGTGGTTCTGGGGCTTTACAGCACCACGGTGACCACGCTCGCCTCCCGCCGACAGAACCTCTTCCTCAAGCGGCTGCGCTCCACCGCGGCGGGCGACGGTGAGATCATCTCCGGGCTGCTGCTTCCGGTCACCGTCATCACGCTGGTCCAGACGGCCGTGGTCCTGGGCGCGCTGACCGTGTTCGCCGAGGCTCCCGCCCACCCGCTCCTGCTGGCCGCGGCCGTGCTCTCGGTGGTAGCCATGATGGTCGGTCTGGGGCTGGCCACGGCCGGGGTGACCAACTCGCCCGACCACGCCCAGGTGACCACGCTGCCCGTGCTGGTGGGCGTCCTCGCCGTCTCCGGCTGGGTGGGGTTCACCGGGACCGGGGAACTCACCCTGCTCAAACGGCTGCTGCCCGGCGGCTCGGCCAGCGAGCTGGTCGTCAACGCCTGGAACGGCGGTACTGCGGTCGCCGACTCGCTGTGGCTCCTGGCTCCTACGCTGGCCTGGGTCGTCGTGGCCCTTGTGCTGGCCGCCCGGCTCTTCAGGTGGGAACCGCGTGTCTGACCGCCCGCCCGCTCCCGCCCGCGGGTCCTGGGACGCGGGCGGGAGCGGGCCGCGGCGTACGGAACGGGCACGGTGGCGCCGGCGTGGCGGGGCAGGGCTCAGACCGGCAGCCAGTCGATCCGGCCGATCAGGTACACCGCCCCCACGAACGCCACGACGTCGATCACCGTGTGCGCCACCACCAGCGGCATCACCCGGCCGTAACGCAGGTAGAACCAGCCGAACACCAACCCCATGACCAGGTTGCCGAAGAACATCCCGACCCCCTGGTACAGGTGGTAGAAGGCGCGCAGCACCGAACTGGCCAGCACCACCTTCCAGGGTGACCAGCCCGCCTGCCCCAGCCGGTGCAGCAGGTAGCCGACGACGATCACCTCCTCCAGGACGCCGTTCTTCAGCGCCTGGAGCACCAGGACCGTGGAGTCCCACCAGTTGCCGTCCAGCGTGCTCGGCACGATGGTGCGGGTCAGCCCCAGCTGCCAGGAGACCACGTACACGACCAGTCCGCCGGCGCCTACCAGCGCGGCCAGGGCGGCCCCGCTCCAGGCGTCGAAACCGGGCCTGCGCAGGTCGAAGCCGATCGTGCGCGCGGACTCCCCGCTCCGGTGCAGCAGGTACACCACCAGCGCGACCGGGGCGAACGCGAAGACCACCGCGTACAGCTGGAAGGACAGGTCGAGCCAGGGACGGTCCTCGGCGCGGGACCGGATGAGGCTGGCGGTCTGATCGGCCATCGACTCGGGTGCGGTGAGCACACCGAGGAAGGAGATGGTCGCCGACACCGCGGCGGCGCCCAGGGAGAGTGCGAGCACGCACAGCACCTCCCAGTGCAGCATGGAGCGGCCGGGGAGGAGAATCGGGACTGAGGTCGTCGCGCGCGTGCCCTCGGCGGGGGAGGGTTCCGATCCGCGCGGGTTCTGGTGGGCTCTGTCGGTCACCCGTCGAATCTACGCGCTGGCGGCAAGGGGGGCGGCCGGGGCGGTGACCACGCGTCATCGCCCCGGCCGCCCCGGAGCCGCGGACTAGTTGTCCTCGTCGCCGCCGAGGGCGTCGTCGACGCCTTCCTCGACGCCGTCCCTGACATCCTCTTCCAGGTCGTCGATGCCGTTCTCGATCTCCTCCTCGACGCCGTCCCTGACTTCCTGTTCGAGGTCGTCGGTGCCCTCACAGGCGGCGACGCCGAACACGGCGACCGCGGCGATCGCGCCCGAGGCCACTACGCGGCGGGTCGTGGCGAGGGTCGCCCTGCTGATGTCTTCGAGTTTCACGTCAGCTCCGTGTGGTCGGCGGGTGTACGCCCCGGGTCAGTCGGCCGGAGAGGCCTGGCGCGAGGCGGACTTGACTGTTTCGTTACCCGTTGCTGGAGACACCGTATACGCGCGTCGCACCGACATGGACGGGGAGGCCGGGAATCGGAGGAAAAGCACATGGAAAAGCCGCCGGCCATGCGCGTGTGACACGGATCGCGCATGGCCGACGGCTAGGGGGCGAGGTCGTCCCGCCCCGCCCCAGCCACGAAAGCGGGGAGGGACGACCTCTGGGGAACGAAGACCAGGGTCAGTGAGCCGCTGAGAACTGGTCTTCTTCGGTGGAGCCGGTGAGGGCGGTGGTGCTGCCCTCGGGGGAGATGGTCGTGCTGATCGCGTCGAAGTAGCCGGTGCCGACCTCGCGCTGGTGGCGGGTGGCGGTGTAGCCGTCGGCCTCGGACGCGAACTCGGCCTCCTGGAGCTCGACGTAGGACGTCATGCCGTTCTTGGCGTAGCCCTTGGCCAGGTCGAACATCGAGTGGTTGAGCGAGTGGAAGCCGGCCAGGGTGATGAACTGGAACTTGTAGCCCATGTGGCCCAGCTCGCGCTGGAACTTCGCGATGGTCGCGTCGTCGAGGTGACGCTTCCAGTTGAAGGACGGCGAGCAGTTGTAGGCCAGCATCTGGTCCGGGTACTCGGCCTTGATGCGCTCGGCGAAGCTGCGGGCGACCTCCAGGTCCGGGGTCGCGGTCTCCATCCAGAGCAGGTCGGAGTGCGGGGCGTAGGCCAGGCCGCGGGCGACGCAGGCGTCGACACCGTTGCGGAAGCGGTAGAAGCCCTCGGCGGTGCGCTCACCGGTGGTGAAGGCCTGGTCGCGCTCGTCGATGTCGCTGGTGATCAGGGTCGCGGCCTGGGCGTCGGTCCGCGCGATGACCAGGGAGGGGACACCGGCGACGTCCGCGGCGAGGCGGGCGGCGTTCAGGGTCTTGACGTGCTGGCTGGTCGGGATGAGGACCTTGCCGCCCAGGTGGCCGCACTTCTTCTCGGAGGCGAGCTGGTCCTCCCAGTGGACGCCCGCGGCGCCCGAGGCGATCATGCCCTTCATGAGCTCGTAGGCGTTCAGGACGCCACCGAAGCCGGCCTCGGCGTCGGCCACGATCGGGGCCAGCCACTCGGGGGCGGTGTCGTCACCCTCGGACCAGGTGATCTGGTCGGCGCGCATGAGCGCGTTGTTGATGCGGCGGACGACGGCCGGGACCGAGTTGGCCGGGTAGAGGCTCTGGTCCGGGTAGGTGCTGCCGGAGAGGTTGGCGTCGGCCGCGACCTGCCACCCGGAGAGGTAGATGGCCTTCAGGCCGGCGCGGACCTGCTGGACCGCCTGGTTACCGGTCAGCGCGCCGAGGCTGTTGACGTAGTCCTCGGTGTGGAGCAGGTCCCACAGACGCTCGGCGCCCCGGCGGGCCAGAGTGTGCTCCTCGGTGACCGAACCGCGCAGCTTGACGACGTCGTCAGCGGAGTAGGTGCGCTCGATACCGGCCCACCGCGGGTTGGTCTCCCAGTCGCGCTGGAGTTCGGCGCTGGCTTCCTGACGTCGAGCGCTGGTGCTCATGTTCGTTCCCGCCTTACGTGTAGTCCCCAAGGTGTTCGCACCGGTCGAGGGAGGCCTTCCAGGGTCAGGGGGTGATCCCTGAGCGGTAAGTTCCCCGCCGGTAACTATGATTCTTAGCGAAGATCCAAGAGTTTTCCACTCAAAATCGTGTGAAGATCGTCGATTCTTTCCGTAAGATGAAGCCATGGCGTACTTTGGTGCTGAAGAAATACCGTCTTTGACAGGTGACCTGGATCTCGTCACCTTTGGTCAGAGGCTCCGACACCTGCGCAAGACGCGTGGGATGACCCTGTCTGACCTGGGCGAACGTGTGGGCCGGGCGCCCTCACAGCTCTCGCTGCTGGAGAACGGAAAACGTGAACCCAAGCTCTCCCTGCTCACGTCCCTGGCCTCCGCCCTCGGGGTGTCGATCGAGGAACTTCTGTCGAAACAGCCCCCGAGCCGTCGCGCGCAGCTGGAGATCTCGGTCGAGGAGGCCCAGCGGGACTCCCTCTACCAGGGCCTCAACCTCCCGCACCTGAAGGTGGGCAAGCGGGTTCCCAACGACGTCCTCGAGCACATCGTGGGGCTGTACGACGAGCTCAAGCGGCGCCACGCCAAGCCCACCGCCACTCCGGAGGAGGCCCGCCGGGCCAACGCCGACCTGCGGCGGCAGATGCGCGAGCGCGGCAACTACTTCGAGAACATCGAGAGCGCGGCCGCCGAGACCCTGGCCGCGGTCAACTACACCGCCGGCCCCCTCTCCCAGGGGCAGATCCTCTCGATCGCCACCCACCACGGGTTCTCCCTGAAGTACGTACAGGACCTTCCCCGTTCGGTGCGCTCCCTGACCGACCACATCAACCGGCGCATCTACCTCAAGCGCGAGACCACGCTGGGCATGCACAGCCCGCGCACGATCCTGCTGCAGACCCTGGGCCACGTGATCCTCGGCCACGACCGGCCCCGCGACTTCGGCGACTTCCTGCGCCAGCGGGTGGAGGCCAACTACTTCGCGGCGGCCGTCCTCATCCCCGAGAGCACCGCCGTCACCTACCTCCAGGAGGCCAAGAAGGCCCGCGACCTGTCGGTGGAGGACCTGCGCGACGTCTACTCCGTCTCCTACGAGATGGCCGCGCACCGGTTCACCAACCTGGCCCACCGCCACCTGGACCTGGTCTGCCACTTCATCCGCAACGACGAGACCGGCATCATCTACAAGGCCTACGAGAACGACGGGCTGGTCTTCCCCACCGACGACACCGGCGCCATCGAGGGCCAGCGCATGTGCCGCCAGTGGTCGGGGCGCCAGGTCTTCCAGTCGCCGGACCGGTACTCGATCTACTACCAGTACACGGACAAGCCCAACGGGACCCACTGGTGCGTGGCGCACGTCGACCCCAGCCGGGAGCGCAACTTCGCCATCACCCTGGGCGTGCCCTACAAGGAGTCCCGCTGGTTCCGGGGGCGCGAGACCACCAACCGCACCAAGTCCAACTGCCCCAACGGGGAGTGCTGCGTGCGCCCGCCCGCGGAGCTGGCCACCCGCTGGGAGGGCAACGTGTGGCCCTCGGCCCGCGCCCACTCCCACGTGCTGTCGGCCCTGCCCTCCGGGACCTTCCCCGGCGTGGACGAGCACGACGTCTACACGTTCCTGGACAACCACAGCCAGGACGGGTACGGCCAGGACTGAGCCGGCGGGCACCGCCCGGCCCCGGCGGGAACGATGCACCCGCCGGGGCCGGGGCGTTCAGCCCTGCAGTTTCCTGAGCGCCCGCGGGGTCAGGTCGGACAGCGACGGGTAGCCGTCCACCGCCATCAGCAGGTCGGCCTCGGCCAGCATCGACCGCAGCACGTGCACCACTCCGTCCGCGCCGCCCAGCGCCAGTCCGTACACGTAGGGACGCCCCACGGCGACCGCGGTGGCCCCCAGCGCCAGTGCCTTGACCGCGTCCGAGCCCGACCGCACCCCGGAGTCGAAGACGACCGGCAGGTCCGTGGCGGCGGCCACGTCCGGCAGGCACTCCAGTGCCGGGATCCCGCCGTTGGCCTGCCTGCCCCCGTGGTTGGACACGTAGACGCCGTCCACGCCCCCGTCCGCGGCCCTACGCGCGTCATCGGGGTGGCAGATGCCCTTGACGAACAGGGGGAGGTCCGTCAGCGACCGCAACCACGGAAGGTCGTCCCAGGTCAGCGGGTTGCCGAAGATGCCGGTCCAGTGCGCGACCACCTCCTCGGGAGAGGCGTCCGCCCCCACCCGCTCGCGGAAGACCGGATCGGAGGTGTAGTTGGCCAGGCAGTGCCCGCGCAGTTGCGGGAAGTTCGCGGTGGCCAGGTCGCGCGGACGCCACCCGGTGATCCAGGTGTCCAGGGTGACGACGATCCCCCTGAACCCGGCCGCTTCGGCGCGCGAGACCAGGCTCGCCGCCAGTTCCCGGTCGGTGGGCGTGTACAGCTGGAAGAATCCGGGGGTGTCCCCGAACCGCGACGCCACCTCCTCCATCGGGTCCTGCGACAGGGTGGAGGCGATCATCGGGACCCCGGTCCTGCCCGCCGCCTCGGCCGTGGCCAGATCGCCGTGCCCGTCCTGCGCGCACAGCCCCACCACCCCCACCGGAGCCATCATCAGCGGTGAGGGCAGCCGGACGCCGCACAGGTCCACGGAGGTGTCGCGTTCGGCCGCCCCCACGAACATCCGCGGGTACAGGCCCCAACGCCGGAAGGCCGCGGCGTTGGCGTCCTGGGTGTGCTCGTCGCCCGCGCCTCCGGCCACGTAGGACCACACCCACGGCGGCAGTGTCCGGGCCGCCCGCCGCTCCAGCTCGGCGAAGGTCATCGGGTGGGAGGGAACGACGCCGGTGAGGCCGTTCAGGTAGATCTCCAGCTGGTAGTCGCCGTAGCGCGGTGCCATGCACGCCTCCGAGGAAGGGGGTCGGGATGTGAGCGGCATCATCCGAGCGGACGTGCCCGCGTGTCAATATCCGCGGGGTCCCGGCGCCGGGACGAGCGCCCCCGGCGCCTCGCGGCAGCTTCGAACCATGTGCCGGCCCCGTGTTCGCCGAGGCGTCGACGCCCCTTCCACCGTGAAGCCCAGAACTGTTACCGTTGGTAACACGCATAGGCCGCCCCTCCGCCCCCGGAGGGTTCGACAAAGGATGTAAGTGCATGAGTGAGGCCACCGCACCCGCCTTCAGCCTGGAACTGAGCGAGGACGTTCGCGACGTCCGGGACTGGGCCCACGGGTTCGCCGCCGACGTCATCCGCCCCGCCGGGGCCGAGTGGGACGAACGCGAGGAGACCCCCTGGCCGATCATCCAGGAAGCCGCCAAGATCGGGCTGTACTCCCTCGACTTCTTCGCCAACCAGTGGCTGGAGCCCACCGGCCTCGGCATCCCCGTCGCCTTCGAGGAGCTCTACTGGGGCGACCCGGGTATCGCCCTGTCCATCACCGGTACCGGCCTGGCCGCCGTCTCGGTCGCCTCCAACGGCACCCAGGAACAGCTCTTCGAGTGGGTGCCGCAGATGTTCGGCACCGCCGACGACATCAAGCTCGGCGCGTTCTGTT
>NZ_BMXJ01000005.1:0-201116 GCF_014651695.1 Nocardiopsis terrae | reverse complement strand
GGCTCCTGCCTGCTGGGCGGCAAGGACAAACTCGACGAACGCCTCGCCCGCGCCCGCGAGGGCAAACGCTCCAAGGGCCAGGCCGCCATGAAGACCTTCGAGGCCTCCCGTCCGAGCGTCGGCGCGATGGCGGTCGGCTGTGCCCGGGCCGCCTACGAGTACGCCCGCGACTACTCCACCCAGCGCGAGCAGTTCGGCAAACCCATCGGCGACAACCAGGGCGTGGCCTTCCTGCTCGCCGACATGGCCACCCGCATCGACGCCGCCCGCCTGCTCGTGTGGCGCGCCGCCTGGATGGCCCGCAACGGCAAGGACTTCACCAACGCCGAAGGCTCCATGAGCAAACTGTTCGCCTCCGAGACCGCCACCTTCGTCACCCAGAACGCCCTGCGCATCCTCGGCGGCAACGGCTACACCCGCGAGTACCCCGTCGAGCGCTGGCACCGCGACGCCACCATCTTCACCATCTTCGAGGGCGCCAGCGAGATCCAGAAACTCATCATCGGCCGCACCGTCACCGGACTGCCCGTCCGGTGAGAACCGAAGCCGGCCCCGGGTCCGGAAACAGGCCGGGGCCGGGAGCGAATCCTTCCGCTCCCGGCCCCGGCCCGTGCTTTGGCCTAACCCGGCCCCATCCGGTCTAATCCGGGAAGTGGCAGGCCACAGGGTGCCCCTTGCCCCGGTCCGTGAGCTCGGGGACCTGCTCGGAGCACAGGTCCTGTGCCTTCCAGCAGCGCGTACGGAACCGGCAGCCGCTGGGCGGGTTCACCGGACTGGGCACGTCGCCGGTGAGCACGATGCGCTCGCGCGTACGCTCCTGGCGCGGGTCCGCCCAGGGCGCGGCCGAC
Source organism: Nocardiopsis terrae (assembly GCF_014651695.1). Lineage (GTDB taxonomy): Bacteria > Actinomycetota > Actinomycetes > Streptosporangiales > Streptosporangiaceae > Nocardiopsis > Nocardiopsis terrae. The sequence continues at coordinate 200,268 of NZ_BMXJ01000005.1, read as the reverse complement.
AGCAGCGCCTGGGTGTAGGGGTGCGACGCCCGCTCGTAGACGTCCTCGCGCGTTCCGGTCTCCACCACCCTGCCCAGGTACATCACCGCCACCCGGTCGGAGATGTGGCGCACCACCGACAGGTCGTGGGCGATGAAGACGTAGGACAGGCCCAGCCTCTCCTGGAGTTCCTCCAGCAGGTTGACCACGCCCGCCTGAACCGAGACGTCCAGAGCCGAGACCGGCTCGTCCAGCACCAGCAGCTTGGGCTCCAGCGCCAGTGCTCGGGCGATGCCCACACGCTGCCTCTGGCCGCCGGAGAACTCGTGCGGGTAGCGGTTGCCGTGCTCGGGGCTCAGCCCCACCATCCGCAACAGCTCCGCCACACGTTCGGGTCCGCCGTCGCGCCAGCGGCGGTGAACCTTGAGCGGTTCGGCGATGATGTCGTTGACCGGCAGCTTCGGGTTGAGCGAGGCGTAGGGGTCCTGGAAGACGATGCCCGCCTCGCGCCGGACCCGCTGCAGGTCCGAGGACGACATCGTCGTCAGCTCCTCGCCCCGGTAGCGCACCGAGCCCGAGGTCGCCTGGACCAGCTGCAGGATCGCCCGGCCGGTGGTCGACTTGCCGCAGCCCGACTCCCCGACCACGCCCAGCGTCTCCTGTTCGGCCAGGCGCAGGGACACCCCGCTGACCGCGTGCACGTGTCCCACGACGCGGCGCAGGAAACCGGCGCCGTGCACGGGGAAGCGCACCTCCAGGTCGTCGACCTCCAACAGCGCGGCAGAGGTCTTGCTGTCTGCCTCCGACTCTTGCTGTGCTGCACTCATCAGTACTGACCCCCGTTTCGGAAGAAGGCCGTCGGGTCGTCGGCGGCGGCCAGCCGCTCCCAGTGGTGACATGCCGCCAGGTGCTCGTTCTCCTGGTCGTCGGTCGGCAGGAGCACCGGCTCGACCGAGCGGCAGGTGTCGTCGGCCAACGGGCAGCGCGGTGAGAACGGGCAGCCCCGGGGCATGTCGATCAGGGAGGGCGGGGTTCCCCGGATGGGGCGCAGCGGCTCCCCGTGGTCGGACGTCATCGACGGGATCGACCCGAGCAGCCCCGCCGTGTAGGGCATGCGGGTCCGGTAGAACACGTCCTCGGTCCCGCCTACCTCGACCGGTGTGCCCGCGTACATGACCAGCACCCGGTGCGCCAGGCCCGCGACCACGCCGAGGTCGTGGGTGATCAACAGGATCGCCGCGTTGACGGCGTCCTTGACCTCCAGCAGCTTCTCCAGGATCTGGGCCTGCACGGTGACGTCCAGGGCCGTGGTGGGTTCGTCGGCGATGATCACGTCGGGGTCGTTGATGATCGCCATGGCGATCATCACCCTCTGGCGCATACCGCCGGAGAACTCGTGCGGGTAGCTGCGCAGGCGCTGCGCCGCCTGGGGGATGCCGACCAGGTCGAGCATCTCCCGGGCGCGCTCGCGCGCCTTCGCGGGCGGGACCAGGCTGTGCGCCAGGACCGCCTCGGCCAGCTGGTCGCCGACGGTGTGCACCGGGTTGAGCGCGGTCATCGGATCCTGGAAGATCATCGAGATCTTGCGGCCGCGAAGGGAGCGCAGTTCCTTCTGCCGCATGGCCAGCAGGTCCTGGCCCCGGTAGAGGATGCGCCCGCTGATGCGCGCGCTGCGCGGCAGCAGGCCCATCACGGCCATGGAGGAGACCGACTTGCCCGACCCCGACTCCCCGACGATGCTCAGCACCTCGCGCTCACGCAGGGAGTAGGAGACGTTGCGCACGGCCTTGACCCGGCCGTCGTCCGTCGGGAACTCCACACTCAGGTCCTCGACCCGGAGCACTTCCTCTTCGGTGGGTGCCTGATCCCGCGTGTGCGTCTCGGCGGTGTGGGTCTCCCCGGTGGAGTCGGTGGCGGAGGAGCCGCCGGTGGGCGCCTGCTCCGGTGCCGCCTCGGTGTGCGGGGGAGTGTTGGAGGATTGCGTCATCAGTCACGCACCCTGTTCTGTCGTGGGTCGAAGGCGTCCCGAAGGCCGTCGCCGATGAAGTTCACCGACAGCGCGATCAGGATGATGAACAGCCCGGGCCAGTAGAAGAGCCAGGGGCGTGTTCCCATCGCGCTCCGGTAGTCGGTGATCAGACGTCCCAGCGAGGTGTCGGGCGGTTGCACGCCCATTCCGAGGAAGGACAGCGCTGACTCCAGCAGCACCGCGGCCGCGATGGCCAGCGTCACGCTGACGATGATCACCCCCACCGTGTTCGGCAGGATGTGCTTGAAGATGATACGGACGGCGGAGGTGCCCACGGAGCGGGCCGCCTCGACGAACTCCTTCTCCCGCAGGGACAGCACCGAACTGCGGACCAGGCGGGCCGTCTGCGTCCAGGTCACCAGGCCCAGGACGACCCCGAGGAAGAGAATCCCCTGCTGGCCGGCGATCTTGGCCGCGGCGGCGGCGATGACCAGCAGCGGGATCGCGATGAGCACGTCGGTGATGCGCATCAGCACGGTTTCGGTCCAGCCGCGGAAGTAGCCGGCGCAGGCGCCGATCACCGTGGCCACGACCGTGGCCACGATGCCGACCACGAAGGCGATGATCAGGGAGACCTGGGTTCCGCGCATGGTCAGCGCGAAGTAGTCCTTACCGACGTTGTCCTGACCGAAGGGGTGCTCGCCCAGGGCCAGGCCCGCACCGCCCAGGAACTCCGGCACCAGGCCCAGGGTGGGCTTTCCGCCGTTGACCAGTGAGCCGGTTTCCGTGGGCGACTTGTCCCACCACCCCGGGACGGGGCCGATACCGATCGAGGTGAACGCCAGCAGTACGACGACCGCCAGCAGCACCATGCCCAGCAGGGCGGCCCGGTGCCGGAAGAAGCGGGCGCGGACCAGTTGCCACTGCGTGCGGGCAGCGATGTCCATGCCCTGTGCGGCGTCGGGGTCCGGCGACCCGGACGGAGTCTGATTGTGTGTGGTCATTGTGCTTCTCCCTCCGTCACGACAACCGGATCCGGGGATCGAGGTAGGCGTAGGCGATATCGGCGATCATGTTGAACACCACGATCGCGCCACCCGTGACCACGAAGAATGCCATGGCCGGAGCGGGGTCGGCCTCGTTGAGGCCGGTGACCAGGAGGTCGCCCATCGCGCGCCAGCCGAAGACCGTCTCGGTGACCACGGCGCCGCCGATCACGGTGCCGAAGTCGTAGGCGGCCAGGGTCGTGATCGGGATGAGCCCGTTGCGGAAGGCGTGGCGGGTGACGACGGTGCGCTCGGGCAGGCCCTTGGCCCGTGCCGTGCGCACGTAGTCCTGGTTCATCACCTCCAGCATGCTGGCGCGGCTGTAACGGGTGTAGGTCGCCAGGGACACCAGGATCAGGGCCATGGTCGGTAGCGCCAGGTGGCCCACCGAGTCCAGCGACAGCTCCCAGAAGGTGCCCTGGTAGTTGGGCGTGCTCGCACCGATGGTGGAGATGGGGCGCCCCTGGACCGAGTCGCTGTAGCCGGCGAATGCCTGCAGCATCCGGTCGACGAAGATCACGCCACCGGTGAACAGGCCGGTCCACACCGCGGCGGCGATGGCGTTGCGCCGGTGCAGCACCCCCCCGATGCCGTAGCCCAGACCCGCGCACACGATGACGGTCGCGGCCGCGAGCGCCAGGATCACGCCCAGGCTCGGGTCGGCCAGGACCGGTGCGAGCGCGAAGGAGAGCACCGTGCCGATCGCCGCGGCGGCCAGCGCCGCGTACATCGGGCGGTTCAGCTTCAGGCCGGAGAACAGCGCGCTGATGCCCACGGCGCCGCCGAAGGCGCTGAGCGCGATGACCACCGGCCCCAGCCCGGGGTCGGCGAACCATTCGGTGAGCGAGATCCACAGCAGCAGGACCGCGGTGATTCCGGAGGCCCCGGCGAAGGCGATGAGCCGTGCTCGGCGGTCGCCCACGATCAGTGAACTCCAGGCCAGTCCGGCGAGCAGTGCGCCCAGGATGATCACCAGGGTGGGGATGCTCGGCTGTACCAGCCAGTTGTTGAACTCGATCGCGCCGTACTGCTTGAGCAGCACACCCACCCAGAAGATGGGAAGGGAGAAGGCGACGAAGGCGCCGAAGGTGACCGCGTGGTCGAAGCCGCTGTACTGGCGCAGCGCCGAGATGATGCCGATCGCGATACCGATCACGATCGCGAGCACGGTGGCGGCCACGACGAGCTGCATGGTGGCCGAGACAGCGTCCACGAGCAGGATGTTGACGTCCTGCCCCTGGCGGTTGACTCCGAAGTCACCGGTGAGGGCGTCTCCGAGCCAGAGGAAGTAGCGGGCGTAGACGGGCAGGTCGAGGCGCATGCGCTCGATCCGCTCGGCCATGGCGGACTCGCGGTCGTCAGCCGGGAGTTCCCTGAGGTCAGCCAGGGGGTCACCGGTGTTGGCCGAGAGGACGAACATGACGAAGGTTGCTACGAATAGCACGAAGACCGAGACGACGAGTCGCCGTGCGATGAAGACGAGCACTGGTGCTGCCTCCTGAATAGATCAGGGAACGTTCGCGCACAAGCGAGGGGACCGAAGGGCGCGTCTGCCTCCGGTCCCCGGTCGGAGACGCGCCGACCGGTGGATCCCACCGGTCGGCGCGTGTGTGTCGTGCGCGGCGAGTGTGGTGCGGCCTACTGGGCCGACCACTCCCACATGTTCCAGACGATGTCGGTCTGCGCGGGGTTCGGCTGGACGTTCTCCAGGTTGTCACTCCAGGCGGCGAGGCCCGGGTGACTGAAGAGCGGAATCGTCACCAGGTCGTCCCACAGGATCGTCTCGATCTCGTTGATGATCTCCAGCTGAGCCTCGGTGTCGGCTTCCTGCAGCACGTCCTGCAGGAGCTTGTCCAGCTCATCGTTGGAGTAGCAGCCGTTGTTGTTGCCCTTGCCGTCGGCGGTGCACTCCTCGGGGCTGCGGTAGGTGGAGTTCCAACCGCTGACCTCGGCCGAGCCCGACCAGGCGAACATGGCCACGTCGTAGGTGTTCTGCGACAGGCCGCCGTCGCTGTCGAAGAAGGTCGCCTCAGCGTTCATCTGGACGTCGAAGCCGGCCTCGTCACAGGAGTCCTTGATCAGCTCGGCGGTCTGCGCGCGGCGGGGGTTGTCGGCGATGAAGCCCAGCCGGACCTCCTGGCCGACGGCGTCGGCCTCTTCGAGCAGCTCGCGGGAGCGGTCCAGGTCCACCTCGGCGTAGGCGTCGCCGCCGCTGGCGGCCACGGCCTCCTCGTAGCCCGGGTCGAAGGGCGAGATGTTGCGCACGTCCATCGTCTCGGCCTCGGGCTGGATCGGCTTGATCAGGTTGTCCACGATCAGCTGCCGGGGCACGCAGTTGGCGAAGGCCTCGCGCAGGTCGCGGTCGGAGAAGGGGCTGGAGTCGAAGTTGAAGTCCAGGTGCTCGTAGATGTACTCGTCGTACACCTCGACCTGAACCCCGGACAGGGCGTCGACCTGGTTCTTGAGGTCCACGCTCGGCTGCGGCCGCACGATGTTGACCTCGAGGTTCTCCAACGCCTGGGTCTGCTCGTCAGCCGCGATCCAGCGGTAGACGATGCTCTCGGTGGTCGGCGCCTCGCCCCACCAGTTCTCGTTCGGCTCCAGGGTCAGCGACTGACCGGCGTCGTAGGCGGCGATCTTGTAGGGGCCGGAGGAGGGGATGAGCTCCTCGTCGGGCAGGGAACCGCTGACGGTCCAGCCCTCGTTGAAGAACTCGGCCGCATCGGCGAGCGCGTCGTTGTCCTCGTCGCGGATGGCCTGGACCAGCTCTTCGACGGTCAGGCCGCCCTGCTCGGCGACCACGTGCGCGGGCATCAGGGTGGTGTTGCCGTTGCTGGGGCCGTTGCTGGCCCAGTCGGCGTAGGGCACCTCGTACTCGAGGGCGAAGTCCTTGTCGCCGATCTCGCAGTCGGGCATCACCGTGTCCTCGATGCCGCCCGTGCCGATGGTGGAGAAGTCGTACCTGCCGGTCTGCTGGGCCCACCACAGCATCATGTCGGCGCAGTCGATGTCCTCGCCGTCGGACCAGACCGCGTCGGGGTTGATCGAGTACTCGACGATCTGCGGGTCCTCGGACGTCAGCTCGTAGGTGCCCAGGTCGGTGTTGGGCGTCACTTCGCCGTCTTCGCCGAAGTACCAGAAGCCGCTGGTCACCGCATGGTTGATGACGGCGTTCTTGCTGGAGTTGGCTCCGGCGGTGGTGTTGTTGTAGCTGTCGTACTCCTGGTCCCACGCCAGGGTGATGGCCGCCGAGTTCGAGGCGTTGTCGCCGTCGCTGCCGCTGTCGTTTGCCGAACACGCGGAGAGCACGAGTGCTCCCGCGGTGACCACAGCTGTGGTCTTGGCGATCTTCCCGGTGATTCTCACGGGCAGGTTCCTCTACCGTTCAGGGGATTTGTCTAGGATTGGAGTTGAATGGATTTTGCTCACTGTGTGCGGTCGTAGGCAAGGGCTCAGGGGGTGCTGTTGTACACCTGAGATGCTTTTTGGCCTCGAAGGAGACAAAAAAGTAACCTCAGGTTCCAAAACGGGTCAGATTGACTTCCCCCTGATCTTTCCGGGCAAGCTGCTCGTCAGGGGTCTGCGGGATCGTCGGAGAAGTAAATATCCAATCATCCTATGATTGGGTTTTTCGGCCTCCGGCGCTGTTCTCCCGTGCGGGAACAGCCATGAAGAGGAGGTCAGAGCGGATAGGGAAGTGGTAACGCGCCGCAGGCCCCGGGGACCATGACACCGGGCGACGGTGCCCTCCGCCGTCCCGTATGTGCGGGACCCCGGCCGGACCGCCGCCCCGGGGCGGGTTAACCTCACCAGTGCCGGCCCGAGCCCGCCCAGCACACCTGTAGCCCTGTCCCGCTGTTCGACCCCCGCCTCCCCGCCCCCTGGAGGGTTCAGTGCGGCTACCGCCTCCCCCCCCGCCGGAGCAGCTCCTGCCACCTGTCCGACCCGCCCCGCCGTCTGCCTGGCGGCCCTGGCCCTCCTCCTCACCGCCTGCACCACCGGGGCGGAGGAACCGGACACGGAGCCCGCCGCGGAGCAGAGTCCGGCGGAAGCCCGGGCCGAGGGGGCGAGGAGCCGGAGGACCCCTACGCGGTCACGGACCCCGAACTCAGCGAGCGGCTGCACCTGCCGGTCTACGACTACGTGCTCGACGGCTACGAGCAGTGGACCATCGGCCGGGCCGAGGACGTTCTGCTCGTGCAGTGCCTCAACGAACTCGGCTTCGAGGCCTCGGTCAACCCCGACACGGGGACCAGCGAGGAGACGCTCACTCACTTCGGCCCCCACCGCGAGTACCGCCGCTACGGGATGGCCCGCGTGGACCTCGCAGAGGAGTACGGCTTCGAGGTGCCGCTGGACGACGGCCCCCGGCGGGAGCCCTACCTCCTCGCCGAGGGCTTCGACCTGGAGGAGGCCCGTACGGTCGTCGACGGGTTCTCACACACCGGCGACGGCATCGAAACGCCCTCCGGCGCCCCGGTACCCGAGGGCGGCTGCCACCACCAGGCCCGACTGCGAATCGACCCCGAATCCGCGGCCCCGGGCCCCGAGGGCTACGTCGATCTCGACGAAGGGGGTGAGCTCCCCGGGACCCACGGACTGGCCGAGGGGATCCACAGTGAATCCTTCTTCGCCGTGGTGGACTCGCCCGAGGTCGGGGCCGCCGAGGCCGACTGGCGGGGGTGCGTTCGGGAGACCGGGTACGAGGGCGCCCCACCGGGCGCCGGGGAAGGTCTGGGGCGCGACGACGCGCCCCTGTCCGCCGACTGCATGGACGCCTCCGGCTACCTCGACGTCTTCGTGGCCCAGGAGTGCGCCTTCCAGGAAGCGGAGGTCGAGGAGAACCTTGGGGCGCTGGAGGAGCGGGCGGGAGAACTGCGCGAACAGGTGGAGACCGCCCGGGAGGTCCTGGACTGGTAGCCGCCCGCGTCCGGTGTTCCGCGTGCGGAACCGCGGGGCCACGCGGGCGGACACCGCGCAGGCGGCGGGGAGCTGGACGATCGCGGGACGTCGGCGCCGCCCCGTGGAGCCGTGCGGCGACCACCGCCCAACCTCGGACGGATGACCGTATCTCCGGACCTTGCACGGCCCCGTGCGACCGAGGCTCTGGGCGCCCTCCTCGACCGCTCGGTGGCCCAGATCGCCGAGGCGGCGGCGGAGACCTACGACTGGCCCACCATCCAGCGGACCGCCGACGTGTGGGACAACAACACCCTGCCGCTGTTCCGCGCTGCCGTGGCCCCCACCGCGTGGGCACGTGAACAGCGGGCCCGCGCTGGTCTGGATGGCCGACTGCGGACCGGACCGGCGGAGATGGATGGCGGACCGGGCCCGGGAGAGCGGGTACACCCTGGACGGCCTACTGCCCCCGCAACCGTCGCTGCGCAGGCCGCGCCGCACGCAACAGCGCCGACCGTCGGCTGTGAAGCCGCCCGGCGGCACACCGGCCCCCGAGGCCTGGACGACCGCCCGACTGCTCATCGCGGCCGTGCTGCGGATGCGGTCGCGACCCGCGGACACGGCTGACCGGGACCTGGTGCGCGCGCTCTGCCCCGCCCTGGCCGGGGCCGGCACGGCCGTCCTCGCCGCTGGGGCGCGGCGCGGCCACCGCTCGCGTGAGAGGGCCTTCCGTGCGCTCACCGAGGAGTGGGCCCGGCAGGGCGGCCCGGCGGCCGGACCCTGGTTCTCCCGGACCCTCACCCGTCTGGGCCGCCCCGAACTGGCCCCGTCCTGAACACCCGCACCGCAGAACCGGTCGGGGCGGTCGAAACCACCCGCCCCGTTCCGACTACCCTGTGAGCCATGACACCAGGCAACGGCGCCCCCACCCTCACCATCCCGGCGGCCTTCAACGGCCCCGACGGCTCCGGCAACGGAGGCTACAGCGCGGGCCTGCTCGCCGGCCTGCTGACCGCCCCGGGCGGTCCGGCCGTCCAGGTCACCCTGCGCACCCCGCCGCCGCTGGACCGGACGCTGACGGTGGAGGGCACCCCCGAGGAGGGGCTCCGGCTGGTCGACCCCACTGCCCAGGACAAGGCGCGCCTGGTCGCCGAAGCCGTCCGCGCCGCCCCCTTCGACGAGGCCCCCGTCCCCGGGGGGCCGGTCACCGTCAGCGAGGCCGCCCGGGCCCGGGAACGCTACGCGGGCCTGACCGACCACCCCTTCCCGCGCTGCTACAGCTGCGGCCCCGCACGCGCCGAGGGCGAGGGGCTGCGCCTGTTCGCGGGTTCGGTCCGCCCGGGCCGGGGGCCCGACGGGGTCGGCAACACCGTCGCCTGCACCTGGGACGTCCTGGAAGCCGTGGACGGCGGCGACGGCAGGGCCGCACCCGCCCAGGTCTGGGCGGCGCTCGACTGCCCCGGCGGCTGGTCCAGCGATGTCTCCGGCCGCCCCATCGTCCTGGGCCGGATGAGCGCGCAGATCCTGGACCTGCCCGCGGTCGGCTCCACCCCGGTCGTCATGGGCCACCTGGAATCCGTCGACGGCCGCAAGGTGCACACCGGCAGCGCCCTCTACGACGAGACGGGCCGCCTGCTCGCCCAGGCCCGCGCGACCTGGATCGCGCTCCGTTCCTGAGCCCGCGACCGCCGCACCTGACCCTCCGCTACGGTGAACCCTTGTGGCCTTCGAAAACACGCAGCAGACCGTGCCAGCCGACAACGGCGCCTCCGGCAAGCCCTCCGACGAAGCCCCGGCGCCCCGGCAGGGACGGAGCGGGCGCGGCCGCGACCCCCAACGGCGGCGGGCCATCCTGGACGCCGCCGACCGGGTGATCCAACGCGACGGCCCCGACGCCTCCATGCTGGCCATCGCCACCGAGGCGGGCATCAGCAAACCCATCCTCTACCGGCACTTCGGCGACAAGGGCGGCCTCTACCGCGCGCTGGCCCGGCGCCACGTGGACCCGCTCATCGAGGCGATCCGCTCCGAGCTGTACCAGCACACCGACTTCGACGTGCGCGCCCGGGCCACGGTCGGCGCGTACCTGTCGATGATCTCGCAGAACCTCAACCTCTACCGGTTCCTCATGGACCGGGCCACGTCCGAGGACGTGCGCACCCGCAGCGACCTGGGGCTCATGGTGCGCCGCCTGGGCGAGGAGCTCGCCGACCTGCTGCTGACCGAACGCCGCATCCAGGGCCGCCTGCGCTCCCAGATCGCCGCGCACGCCGTCGTGGGCATGGTCCAGGCGGCGGGGGAGTGGTGGCTCGAACACCCGGAGGTGAGCGAGTCCGAGATCATCGACGACCTCACCGAGGCCGTCGTCGGCGCCATCCGCGGCAGCGGGGCCTGACCGGGGCCGCCCGGCCGGAACCGGCGCGGTCCGCCCCGGCACCCGGAGAGCGGGCCCCGGGGCTTGACCTGGAGCGCACTCCAGGTCGCATGCTTGCCGGATGAGTGACTACTTCACACCCGGACAGGTCGCCGAGCGTTTCGGCCTCACCCTGGACACCCTGCGCTACTACGAGAAGGCGGGCCTGCTCCGGGAGGTGGAGCGCGCGCCCAGCGGCCACCGCCGCTACCGCACCGACGACGTCGAACTGCTCCACCTGGTCCGGTGCCTGCGGGACACCGACATGCCCATCGCGCGGCTGCGGGACTTCGCCGAACTCGTCCGCGACGGCGACCACACCATCCCCGACCGCCTGGAGGTGCTGCAGAGCCACCAGCACCACCTCAACGCGCGCATCGCCGAGCTGCGCGAGAGGCAGGACACCATCCAGCACAAGATCGACCACTACCTCGGTGTGCTCGCCGAGAACCCCGCTCCCGACGAGCGGCCCCTCCCGCCGCCGGGTTCCGGGCCCGCCCCGGAGACGGCCTCCGCGGGGGAGGGCAGCTGATGCGTTACACCACCGTCAACGGACGCACCGTCAGCGCCCTGTGCCTGGGCGCGATGAAGTTCGGCAGTACGACCGACGCCGCCACCTCCGCGGCCCTGCTCGACCGCTTCGTCGAGGCGGGCGGCACCTTCGTGGACACCGCCGACTGCTACCAGTTCTGGGTGGAGGGCGGCCAGGGGCACGAGAGCGAGACCTTCCTCGGTCGCTGGCGGCGAGAGCGCGGCGTCACCGACGAGGTCGTCATCGCCACCAAGGTCGGCGCCCAGCCCACCGTCCCCGGAGCGGGACTGGAGGCGCAGGAGGGGCTTTCGGCCGAGGTGGTGGCGACGGCCGCCGAACGCAGCCGCGAACGGCTGGGCGTGGACGCCCTGGACCTGCTGTACGCCCACCGGGAGGACCCGGGGACACCCGTCGAGGAGACCGTCGGGGCCTTCGCCGAGCTCGTCGCCGAGGGGACCGTCCGGGAGTTCGGCATCAGCAACCACAGCACCTGGCGGCTGGAGCGGGCCCGCGCCACCGCCCAGGCCGGGGGCCGACCGCGGCCGCGGGTGCTCCAGTACCGCTACAGCTACCTCCAGCCCCGCCACGACGCACCCCTGGAGTCCACGGGCCACAGGCACCTCACCCCCGAACTCCTGGACTTCGTCCGCGCCGAGGGGGCCCAGGGCCGCGAGTACGCCCTGGTCGCCTACACACCCCTGCTGACCGGGGCCTACACCCGGCCCGACCGGCCACTGGAGTACGCCTACGACCACCCGGGTACCACCGCGCGCCTGGCTGCCCTGGACGGGGTGGCCGAGGAGAGCGGCGCCACCCGCAACCAGGTCGTCCTCGCCTGGCTGATGGACCACGATCCGCAGATCATCCCGTTGGTCGGGGTCAGCACCACGGCCCAGCTCGACGAGGCACTGGAAGCCACCGACCTCGCCCTCACCGCCGAGCAGCACGCCCGGCTCACCGCCGCGCACTGACCGCCCTGCTCCCCGTGGCCCTGTCCGCTCCCGGAATCCTGCCCGTGCTCCGGCCCGCCGGGGGTCCCGCCCCCGGGATCTCCGCCGGGAACCCCTCCCCGTGGTCCCGCCCCGACCTGCGGCCCCCTTTCTTCTCAAAACTCGCAAAAAGCTACATAACTCCGCTTTCACGGTTTCTTGACGCTTCCGGCGGATACCTTCCCTAGGAAGGCGCGCGGCCAGAAGGGGCCGCGCGCACCGCAGGTCCGCGAACCAGTGGAAGTGGCCACGTGCACCGCGGATCCGTCAACCGCGGGAGGGGCACTTGCCCGAGAGCACATCGTTGGAAGCGGACTCCGGTGCCCACCACCAGATCCACTTCGCCTGGGCAGAACCCACCCTGCTCGGCCGCGTCGGTCCCGGACCGGCGGCGACCTCCCTCCCACAACAGGACCAGCCGGTCCTGCGCTCCTGGCGCGACCGGCTGGTCCCCGCCCTCACCGCGGACTACCGCGCCGCTCTGCCCGACACAGAACCGGCCGCCTACCCCGAGACCCTCTGGGCCCGCCACTACCCGGACGGCCAGAGCGCCCTCGTCTACCGCTGGCCCGGCGACGTCCGCGAAGCCCACGCCTGGGCGATCGTCGGCCCCACCCGGAGCCTGACGTTCTCCCGGATCCTGGCCCTGCACGAGAACCCCAACACGCGCCCCGCCGCGCGCAGACCCCCGACACCCGGCTGGGCCACCATGCCGGCCCTGCCCGCCCCCGAACCCTGGGAACGCACCGCGGCCCCCGGCGCCCTGCGTACCCGCGACCGCCGCGCCGCCGAAACCCGGATCGACGACGAACCGATCCTCGTCGGAGCGCTTGCCCGTGCCCTCGAACGCCCGGACCGGCCCATCCACATCACCCTGGACCCCGACCGCGCCGACCTGTGGCAGGCGGTTCAGATGCGTTTCCTCTGGGGCCTGCACCGGACCCTGCACGAGGTCCTCACCCCGAGCGCCGCCCTCCCCGCCGCGGGGTGGCACTGGTCCTTCTCCACCTACGACCCCGTCCTCGGCACCGAGGACGGGCCCCACCTGGCCTTCGGACCGGCCGCCGAGAACCCGGCCCCGGGGTCCCCCTTCCTGTCCCCGACCCCGCTCGACCAGCTCAGGGTCGCCGACGGGCTGGTCACCGTACTGCGGGAGGAGGGCGGTGACGCGCTCGCCGAACACCTGCACTCCCGGGGCGTACCGCGGGCCGCCACCTTCGCCGACCGCCGCGAACTGCTCCGCGACTGGTTCGACCCCAGGCCCCGGCCCACGGCAACCCCCCACGTCGAAACACCCGCACCGGTGGAGGACCTGCCCGGGCTCCCGGAGGACCTGCCAGGGTTCTCCGAGGCCCCGCCCGGGCCCTCGGAGACTCCGCCAGCACCCCTGCGGGAACGGGCGCCGGGGCAGGAGGCCGGGAACGGACCGGAGCCCGAGGACGGGGCCGAGGACGCGGGGTTCGAGGACGGGGCCGGGAGCGCCCTGGCGGAGGCGCCCGACCCCTTCGCCGAGGACCAGCCCCAGGACACCTCCGCCCAGGAGGCCTGGACCGAGCCCGCAGGCGGCTTCCGGGGCGTGGGCGCGCGCACCTTCCTGGGTGTGGCCAGGCGCAGCCCCCGGCAGGCATGCGACGAGGAGCCCCCGGAACCCGACGTGGCGGAAACCGGCGCCGCCACCGCAGGGACCCCGCTGTCCCCCCGGCCCGGCACGGGTCACGAAACCCCGCAGCACCCCGAAACCCCGAACACCCGTGACACCCCCGAGCCTCCGCAGACCCACGACCCCCGCCCGCCCGGAGACCCCGAGTCCCCGGCCCTCCTGCCGCAGACCCGCACCCCCGCCGACGCTCCGCCCTTACCGGTCCTGGACACCCCGGAGGAGGAGCACCCCGACTACGCGACCGAGACCGAGCCCGGCGCCGGGGAAGCAGCCGAGGACCCCGACGACAACTGGCCCACCCAGTACGTCGACCTCCCCCTCTCCCGGCTGGAGCGGTGGCACGCCAAACGCGGCCCCGCAGGCGCCCACGAGGACGTCGTCGACGCCCGGGCGGCCGTGCGAGCCGAACGGGCCGAACTCCAACGGGTCCGCGCCGAACGCGACCACTACCACGCCGAGGTCCAGGAACTACGCAGGGAGATCGCTCGCTTGGACCAGTCCTGGATCGAAGCCGAATCCGCCTCCGCCACCCCCGGGCGCGGACGCCGCTGGCCCGTGATCCTCCTCGCCCTGGTCCTGCTCGCCGTGGTCTTCGCCGCGGGAATGGAGGTCGGCGCCCGCACCGATCAGGGTGTTCTCGAACTCCTGGCCGGTCTGGCCCGCCCCCTCACCTCTTCCGGGTGAGGGCCGCTGCGCCCCCGCCCCGGCCGCGCTCCCGCCCGGGTGCGGCCGGGGGCGCTGTGCCCTCCGCCCCCGGCCGCTGTGACCCCTGACCCACCGGAGCGTCCGCCTCCGCCACGAGGGGCGGCAGCTGCCGAAAACGCCCTAACCTGGTCCCATGACCGACTCTTCCCCGGCCCCCACCGCGGTCCCGCAGCCGTTGTGGGACACCGTCCGCGGCCTCGACCTGCCCGAGCAGCACCTGAAGGACCTGACCTCCTTCCCGGACGAGGCGGGCGAGATCCTCCTCGACGCGGTGGACGCGCTCCGCGAGCGGGACCCCCGCGCCGCGCGGACCCTGGCCGAGGCCCTGCGTGAGCACGCACCCCACGCCGGACACCGCCAGTTCGCGACCAACCAGCTCGCCGGGATGCTGCGCGCCGAAGGCCGGAACGCGGAGGCCGACCAGCTCCTGGAAGAGCTGCTGAGCCCCGGGCTGGACCGGGGCGTGGCCCTCCTCCTCGCCGAGGACCTCGCTGCCCGGGGCGAGCACGACAAGGCCCTGCACTGCTACAACGTCGTCTGCCGGGGCATCCTCGCCCAGCCCCCGGAGACCGTCGCCGAACTCAACCGGCTCGGTCTGATGCCCCTGCTGGGCCGCGCTCGGATGCGTGAACTGCTCGGTATGGCCCCGGACGCCCACGACCTGGCGACCCGTTCCACCGACGCCTACCTGCCCCCGGTGGAGAACCTCGCCGACCTGAGCGGCGACGCCCCCGGCGGCAACGCCCCCGAGCGGTCCCGGCCCACCGACTCCGCCGACCGTCCCGGGCCCGGGCAGCGCTCCACCCCGCCGGCCCCCGGACGCAACGAACCGTGCTCCTGCGGTTCGGGCCGCAAGTACAAGAAGTGCTGCGGCTCCCCGCTGGCGCGCTGACCCGCACCGGCACGGCGCAGGCCCCGGACCGCGGCCGGACGGTCACGAGTTCGACGAACCGGGAACCCGTTCGGCGGTTCGGGAGTCACAACCTCCGTCAGTGCGCACCCGGCGCACCGGGAGAAGAGGTGGCGGTTCGTGTTCGGAATCCTGCGGCCCTGTCGGCACAGCCTGTCGGAGGACCTGGCTCGGGAGTGGATGTCCCACATGTGCGGGCTGTGCCTGGCACTGCGCGACGAGCACGGCCAGACGTCCAGGATCGCCACCAACTACGACGGCCTCGTGCTGTCGGTCCTGACCGCGGCCCAGTCCGAGGAGCACGCCGGTACCCGCACGGCCGGCCGCTGCCCCCTGCGCGGCATGCGCGGGGCCCGGGTAGCCGACGGCTCCGGCGCGCACCTGGCCGCCGCCGTGTCACTGATGCTCGCCTCCGCCAAGATCAGCGACCACATCGAGGACGGGGACGGCCCCTACGCCCGTCCCGGCGTGCGCGCCGTCGCCGGACGGGTGGCCACCCGGTGGCGCAGCGGTGCACAGGCGTCCGGGAACAGGCTCGGTTTCGAGGGCGGTGCGCTGGTCTCCGTGGTCGACCGGCAGCGGGAGGCCGAACTCTCCGCCAGGGAGGGCACGGACGTGCTCACCGTGACCCGGCCGACCGAGGAGGCCACCGGCGAGGCCTTCGCGCACACCGCAGTTCTGGCCGGGGTCCCCGCCAACGCCGAACCCCTGCGCGATGCGGGCCGCCTCTTCGGCCGTGTGGCGCACCTGTTGGACGCCGTCGAGGACAGGGAGGAGGACCTGGCCAAAGGCGCCTGGAACCCGCTCACCGCCACCGCCACCCCGACCGGCCGGGCCCGGGAGCTCTGCGAGGACGCCGTCCTCGGTGTCGAGCTGGCCCTGCGGGAGACCGGCTTCGGTGACGACCGCCTGGTCCGGGTACTCCTGGTCCGGGAACTGCGGCGCGCCGTCGCCCGCACCTTCGCGCACGCCGGACACCCCGGCCCGGGTCCCGGCGGAGGACGTCACCAACCGCCCCACCACGGTTCACCGCACCCCGGACACCAGGACGGCGGCGGTCACGGCGGACAGCACGGATCCGGCGGCGGCCACGGCGGGGACCACGGTCCCGGCCGAGGCCGGAGCAAGGGGGGATGCTGCACCGCCTGCGCGTGCGACACCCCCGCCCTGCGGGAACCGCCCCGGAACCGGGGGCTCCTGACGGGCTGCGCCACCGCACTGTTCATGTGCTGCACCTGTCAGTTCTGCTGCCGCGACCCCCACCCCGGGCCCTGGACCGGCGAACCCCGGGACTCCTGGTGCGGTGTCTGCGAATGCTGTAACTGCTGTAACTGCTGTGAGGTCTGCACCTGATGCGACTGACCGGGTTCCCCGGGGCGCCGCACTTCGGGGGAGCTCAGCGGTCGCAGCTCCGGCACCGGCGGGTGGCTGCCCGCTTGGTGTTGCCTCCAGTGGCGCGGAGGGGGGAAGTCATGCTGATCCGCTGCCACAGCTTCGGGTCCGGATAGTTGATCCAGCCCCAGTGCGGGGCCCTGACGTTCGAGTCGGCCTGGTGCGAGCAGCCGAGCCGGTGGGCCACACCCCGCAGGGAGATGATGATCGCGTCACCGGAAGGGGACAGCCTCGTGGTGGAGAACGGGGTGCCCGTCCCACAGTTACCGATGTAGTCGCGGGGCAGCGCACAGGCGCAGCCCTCGCCGACGGGGAGTTCACAGAAATCGCAGCGCTTCATTCTCTTACTCTGCACCTACAGAGTGACGATTGTGCAACTTTTGGTGTTCAACGCGCCACGAATTCAAAGAACCCACCCGCGCGACCCCGCCCACCGCACCTCCGTACGCTGCGGGAGCACGGGCCGACACCGGTCGTGAACCCTGTCCGGGCAGGTGGGTCTGCTGCCCGGATCCTCCTCCACCGGGGCGAGCAGCGCGGCGTGCACCGACCGCACCCTGTCGCGATCACGGCCGGTGGCCACCCGGTAGGCCACCGTTACCCCCGACCGGCCCACCCCGGTCTACCGGTGCCACCGAACGCAACAGGCCGTGCCGGTGCGGGTCGGAGCGCAAGTACGGGAAGTGCTGCGGCTCCCGGTCCCCGCGCCCGACCCCGAACGGCGGCAGGCGGGGCCCGTGAGACGTCAGGCGCGCAAGCCCACCCGGTCGAGCTCGGCCAGGAACCGCCGCTTGCGCCGGTGCCCGGCCCGCAGCCCCGCCACGAACGCCCTCGCCTCGTCCGCCCGTCCCAGCCGCCCGTACAGCTCGTGCACCCTCCTGGCCAGCCTCGCGGCCTCCGGGTACAGGCGCGTGTCGGTCAACCCGACCTTCGCTTCGACCCGCGGCAGGTACACCCCGACCGCGTCCTCGGGGTGACCCTCCTCCCGGAGAGCGGCCACCCGAAGCCACTGGCCGTCGTCACAGCCGTGCTCCACGGCCGCCTCCCAGACCTCCTCGGCGTCGCCCTCGTCCAACAGCACCTCCACCAGCGTGCACGGGAAGTGCGCGGCGCGGCGCCTGGCCGCGGCCCGGCGCAACAGTGCCAGCGCCTGCTCACGCACGGCGGGCCACGCGTCCCGCGGGGAGTCCTCGCGCAGGGCCCGGTAGGTGTGCGGTGTCGGGGAGCGCTCGAAGACCTCCCAGCGCAGGGCCCGGAGCTCCTCGCTGCGCCCCGCCTCCCGGTAGGCGCGTACCACGTGGTCCAGGAGCCGCCCGTCGGGATGCGTCCCGCTCTCCCGCAGCCCCCGCTCCGCCCACTCCAACGCCTCGCCGGACCGGCCGTCCTCCTCCAGCACCGCCACGATCCCCGTGTAGTGCACGTGCTCCCCGGAGGCGTACACCCGGACCAACAGATCGGTGTCCCCGGCCACCCGCGCGTACTCCGACCTCAGGAACCCGACCGCCCACCCCCGGGCCGCGTCGCCGAGCCCGCCCTCGAACAGGTCCTGGCGGTAGCGCTCCAGCCCCTCCTCGCCGAGTACGTCCGCGTAGGCCTCCAACAGCAGCTCAGGGCAACCCGACCCGTCCAGCTGCAGGTCCAGCAGCCACCCCGCCAGCACCAGGGGGTCCGGCCCGGCCACCGTGCACGCCGCCACGTGCGCCTCCACCAGACGGGCTCCCGCCCCGCCCAGGTACCCGGCCGAGTCGTCGACCATCCCCGCGTGCTCGTCCAGGACCCCGACGGCGTGCCGGGCCAGCCGTTCGGCCTCGCCCGCGGCACCCGCCTCCAGGAGCCGCTCCAGTTCCCCGGCCACCCCGTGTACCCGCTCCGCGTACCCGCGGGCCTCCTCGTACCCCGCGAAATCCCCGAGTCGCAGGGCCCCGTCGACCATCGCCCGACCGGCGCCGTCGGCCGCGCCTCCGCCCGCCAGGGTCGCGCGCAACTCCAACCGCTGCCGCAACTCGGGCAGTGCCTCGGCGGCCTCCAGCACCAGGTCCACCAGTGCGGTGCCGTCGAGCGAGCCCAGGTAGGCGCGCACGTCCGGGGCCTGCGGCAGGACGGTGCCCTGAGCGGTCATGTCCAGGTGCACCAGCCCCAGGGCGACGCAGTGCTTGCAGAAGTTGCCGTCCTCGGCCCACGGGCAGTCGCAGTCCCACTCCAACCCGCGCCGCCGCGGTGTCAGCTCCACCCGGTAGAGGTCCGTGCCGGAGACGATTCCGCGCACCGTGTTCCCGGCGACGGTCACCCCCCTCACCCGGGAGACGTAACCGACCCCGCGGTGGTAGGACTTCGCACCGGCCAACTGGATGAGGTCTTCACGTGTGTAGGAGGGCATAGGCCCATTGAACCGCCGTCAGCGGCCCCCCGTGATCGTTTCCCGGCCCTCCGGCCGGGGCCGGGAGGGGCCCTGGCCGAAGGCGGTCGGGTCCGAGGGGAGACAGTCCCTTCGGGGCGGGCCCCGGAAAGGTCGCCGTGAAGCAGGGCCGGTCCCCGGCGCGCGGACACGGTTCCGGCGGACCGCGCACCGACGACCGGTGGTCCAAGGGTTCCTATGCCGGGTCGGAGGTGTCCCTGACCGGAGTGCCCTCGACGCGGGAGCCGGGAGCGCCCCGATCAGTGGTGGCGGGGCTGTGCGCGTGCTGTGGCGGCGCCGTGCCGTGGTCGGCGCCCTGGCCCGCCGCGGGCAGGCGCAGAGCCAGCAGGGCGACGTCGTCACCGCTGGGGCCCATCCGGGCGAGGAGTCCGTCGAGGAGTTCCTCCAGGTCGAGGCCGACCAGGTCGGCGGCGTGGTGGCGCAGCTGTTCCAGCCCCGTGTCCAGATGCTGGCCGCGGCTCTCGACCAGACCATCGGTGTAGAACAGCACGGTGGAGCGTGCGGGGAGTTCCTCGCGGGCGTCGGGCCACTCCAGCCCCAGATGCAGGGCGGCGTTCGTGCCGAGGAGGGGGCCGTGGCCCCCCGGCAGGTAGCGGGCACGGCCCTCGGCGGTGACGAGCAGGGGCGGGGGATGCCCGGCGTTGACCCAGTGCAGGTGCCAGGGGCCGCCGTCGGGGCCGTCCAGACGGGCGAAGACGGCGGTGGCCATGGGCGCGTCGCTGGTGTTGGTCATGACCTCGTCCAACCGCCGCATGATCGTGCTGGGGGGTTCCTGGCGGTCCCAGGCCAGGGCGCGCAGCATGTTGCGGACCTCGGCCATGTGCGCTGCGGCCTGGAGGTCGTGCCCGACCACGTCACCGATGACCATGCACGTGACACCGTCGGCCAGGAGGAAGGCGTCGTACCAGTCCCCGCCGACCTCGGAGGTCTGCTTCGCCGGTTCGTAACGGGCGGCGAACCGCAGGTGGTCGACCTGCGGCAGGGGGGTCAGGAGCTGGCGTTGCAGGGTTTCGGCCATGTCGCGCTGCTGCTCGAAGAGCCAGTTGTTCTTGATCACCAGCGCGGCGCGCCGTGCGATGTCGCTCAGTACCAGGACCTCGGCGTCGGTGTAGGCGGCCCGCCGTCCGGTCCGGGCCACGGTCAGCGCGCCGAAGATCCCCCTGCGGGTGTACATCGGCACCACCACCGCGCAGCCCTCGCCCAGGTGCTCGAACAGTTGGCGGTGCGCCAGGGCGAGCGGATCGTCCGGTGCGCCGGCCTGGGTCCCCGCGTCGACCAGTACGGGCCGGCTGCTGTACACGGCGCGCGCCAGTGCCGCACGGGAGGTCCGTGACAGCGGCGGCAGCGGACCCTTCAACGACTCCGCGGTGCCGTGGTCGCCCGGGGAGTGCACGGCAACGCGCCGCATCTCCTTCTCCGTGTTCCCCTCCGGGAGCAGGTCGATCACCGCCCAGTCGCCCAGATCCGGAACCAGCAGCCGCACCAGCTTGTCCAGCACCTCGCCGGTCTGCGGGGAGGAGATGAGGAGGACGGATACCTCCGCCACCATGCTCAGCTGGGCGGTGAGCTCCTCCAGGGTCGCCAGGTGCGCCGCCGTCTGCTCGCTGGCGTCGCGGTGCTTCTTGAAGTTGTGGAAGACGATGACGACGCTTTCCGGGCCCTCCCCGTGCTGGAGGGGCGTGGCCGCCCAGATGATGGGCACGAGTGAGCCGTCTCCGCCGAGGTAGAACTCCTCGCTTCCCTCGGCCGGTCGGCCGCTGTCGAACACGCCCAGGACGGGGCACCCCCGGCGCGACACCTCGTTCCCGTCCGCGTCGCGGTGCAGCAGGTCGTGCACGTCCGCGCCCAGCAGCTGCTCCCGGGAACGACCGACGATCTGCTGCGCGTAGGGGTTGGAGGCGGTGATGCGGCCGTGGGAATCGATGACGAGCATTCCCGCGCCCACACTGTCGAACACCGCACGCAACATGCCGGCCTCCGTCGGCCAGCCGCTGTCGCCCATCTTCCACCTCCGGTTCTCGCACCGCTGAGGCCGCCGGGCCGCGGGCCCCGGGCACGGAGGCCGGGTTCCCACGGCGGGGCCACCGCCCCACCGGCGCCGGTTCCGGCCGAGACCGCCGCGGGGATCGTCTCGGGTTGAAGCGAAATACTCGCTCGCACCGGGTGCGTACACACGAAGTCTCCTGAAGCGACCTCGGTCAACGCAGTACAGTGTGGTCCCCCGAAGAGCCCAGAGGGAGCATTGCCCCGTCAGTGGCATGTCACGGCCGCCGGGGGAGCGTTGCCGAGCACTCCCCGGGCTGCCTGCCCTCGGGTCGCAGCATGCCGGTCCCGGTCACCCCCCCGCTCCGGACCCCGGCCACTCCGAGAGCGCCGACAGGTCGTCGAGCGGGGGACGAGGTGCCCGCTGCGGTGCGCACCAGTTCCGACCCAGCCGGGAAGCCCACCGTTACGCCGGGCCCCTCCGGTTCTGCACGCACAGCTCTACTACGGGGTGATCTCCCAAGGCTCCAGCTCGCTGCCCAGTACGTCGAAGTGGTCCAGCCGTGACCAGGAAGCATGGTCCCCGATCACGTACAGGCGCCGCTTGGCACGACTGGCGGCGACATTCACGAGGTTGGGTTTCTTCGCGGCCCATCGCTTGGCGCCGGGCCTGCGGGGGTCCCCACCGAGTACGAAGACCACGACGTCCGCCTCACGCCCCTGGGTTCGGTGGATCGTTCCACCATCGGTGACCCCGAACTCCCGCGCGATCCCCAGCGCCTTCCTGGCCACCGTGCGAAACGGAGAGACCACGAAGACCTGGCTCATCTCCTGCCCTGTCCCCTCAAGCTGTTTGAGAACACGTTTCAGAGCCATGCCCTCGGCCGGGATCCAGCTCTCCTCACTGTGCCCGTCACGGTTGGGAACATCGATCCACAGGCTCCTGTAGAGCTTCGAGGGAGACCTCGGCGGGGTGCCGTGGACCATCATCTCCTGATAGGCCACCTTGTTGGAGACGCTGAACATCGGGTCGTCGCAGCGCCGGTGGACACGCAACGGGGCCCCGACCCAGATCTCGTCCCCATCGGCCCCGACCAACTCGGTGCCCAACGGGTTCACCTGGTCCGCCAGCGTCTGCACCGACGACCACACCGGCAACCACTTCTCATCCACCTCGTACTTGCGGCGCAGTGCCTGCTGGGTGGTGAACGGCAGGGTGCAGATCGGTTCCAACTGGAGCGGATCGCCGACCATGACCGCCCGACGCGAACGCCACAGCGCGCCTGTCACCTGCTGCGGTGTGGCCTGGCCGGCCTCGTCCACCAGCAGCCAGCCGAGAGACTCCGAACCCAGTCCGCCGAACAACCGGGCGAAGGAAGCGAAGGTCGTCGACACCACCGGGACGACGAAGAACAGGCTCTGCCAGGCGGAGAGTACGGCCTGCTCCGGTGCGTCACCGGGCGCACGGCCTCGCAGCACCGCCTCGGCGGCCTGGAGGTTGCGCAGCATCTTCCCGGGCACGGCTTCGATGAAGTCCTGGTGCAACCGGAGCGCAGCCAGGAAGACCTCGGTGCGGGCCCGCGCCATCTCCGGGTCGTTCCAGGGCGCGCTCAGTTCCCGTTTGACGTCGTCATCAAGCAGCGCTGAGGTCGGAACGTGGTCCCCGAAGCGCGCCAAGGCACGCTGGTTCTGTTCGTGTAGGCGGTCCAGTTCGGCCTGGTCCTTCGGGGAGGTCGATCCCTGGAGCTTTCGCATGCGGTGCCACAGCCGGGGGAGGGCCGCGCGCTCGTCACGCAGCCTCTCGGCGTTGCGGATCACTTCGGTGAACGCTTCCACCGCCTTGAGCCACCGTTTGGCCTTCACGTTCTTGGGGCGCTTGGTGGCCGCAGCCTCCTTGAGGAACTCCCGCATCCCGCCGGGCGGCGGTACGTACCGTCCGTCGACCCGCTTGCCGTAACCGCCCTGCCACCAGTACTGCGCGAAGTGGGTGCGGTTGGTCATGTTGCCCAACCGTGCCGCCATCGTGCCCCAGGCGGGCCTGTCCAGCACCCGCCCGCCGATCTCGGCGAAGAAGTCCGCGCGGTCGCGCCACTGCTCGTCCACCGCCTCCACGGCCGGGATCTCCCTGGTCACGTTCTCCACCGCGCCGTTGTTGGCCGAGGCCACCACAATCTCGTGCCCGGTCAGGGAGGGGACGAACGGGTGCACGGTGGTGGAGCCGTCCTCGGTGCTCCACCCGGTCGAGTCCGCGAACGCGTCCTCCGGCCGGGCGAGGGCACTCAGAGCCATCGCGCGCTCGACCACGACATGGGCGATCAGGTCCCGCAGGAGCGTGGTCTTTCCCGTTCCGGGCGGACCGTTGACGGAGAAGATCCCCGAGCCGTCGCCGATCATGTCCACGATGCTGTTGACCGCGATCTGCTGACTCAGAGCCAGGGGGTGGGTGTCCTTGCTGGGCCACCGGGCCAGGGGCATGCGCTCGGGAAGGACGCGTCGAAGCAGGTCCGAACCCTCCTCACGCAGGTCCACCCGGTCGATGGCATCGCACTCGGACTCCGAGTACAGGTAGGTGCGCAGCGCCTCTCCCGCATCGCCCTGCCGCACGGCATCGGCAACCCGTCCCAGGTCCTCGGAGATGAAGCTGTTGAGGAACACGGACTCACCCGGCTGCGGGGGCTTTTCGGGAAAGTCGCACTCGTCGCGGGCGGCGGCCCGCTGCTGCAGAACCGTGAGCTGGCGCTCCTCCTCCTTCGCGCCGCCTGCCTCGGAGATCCGACGGCTGGCCACCCGCAGCGTCGAGGGCACGAACGCGTCCGCGCCGCTGAGCCGCAGCGCCACGGTGAGGCAGGCCTCCAGCTCCTGCGCCCCCAGGATCCGTCGGCGCCGCCCGTGCGGGGCGTCGGCCTCCGCACCCAACCCCGGGAAGAGGCCCGCCGCGGGGTCCTCCTCGTCCTCACGGCGGATACCGTTGAGGACCTCCTCGGCCAGGTCCCACAGCTCACCGAGGGAGAGTTCGAGGAAACCCTCCCCGCTCACCATGGACAGCAGGGCCCGCGCCGGACCCGGGGCTGGCTCTGTCACCAACCATTCGAACAGCAGACGGCAGCGCTCCTGGGCGGCCTCGAACCCGTCAAGCCACTCGGGGGAGTCGGGCCCGACCCCGAGGGTCCGCCCGACCGCCCAACCGCAGCTGGACAGGGAGTCGCTCTCCAGGAGGGCGCGCCCGAGATGGTCCACCTCGAACGCGAACAGCGCCGCGTCCCCGGGGGCGTAGTCGTCGGCGTCCTCGTCGTCACGACCGAACCGCTCCTCCAGGAGCTGCTGGACCGACTCCAGAGGGAACACCCCGCAGTACACGGTGTGCCGCCACTCCTGGCCCGCCCTGGGGGTCTCCGTGCCCTGGTAGCGGTGGTCGGGGCTCCACGGCAGGGGCGCGTCCTCCCGCAGGTCGATCACCGGCTTGAACGCGCCCTTCTTGGTGGGGTGCGGAACGTCCGTGGGCTCGAACATCTCCACCGCGCGCCAGAAGTCGATGACCTTCGCCCGCCGCTTGTCACCCTTGCCCACGCACTGCTCCCCGCGCTGCCGGTCGAGTTCTCCCGATCACCTTCACGGAATGAGGTGATCACTCAACGTTCCTACCAGCTTCGGGGCGGAGCACTTGAAGCCAGGGTTCCTCGTGGCCGGTTCCGGCCAAGACAAAGGTCTTGTGCGGCGCGGTGTTCCCTCCGAACCGCAGGATTCACTCGTCAAGGTACCAGTTCGCGGAGATCCGTCTTCGTCGATGGGGTGATGGAAGAAGGGAATTCGTTGTTCTGATCGAGTCGTGGTTGGCGGACTGCGGTTTTCACCGAACGCGCTGGAGTGTCGCGGAGGCCGTAAGGTCCCATCCTTTCCTCAAAGTGTGCACGTCAACCACGGGTTTCGTGTCCGTTGCAGGCCATGCCCAAAGTTGCCTTCGGCCCTTGTCGGTCGTGCTGTGCACACAGAAGTATCTTGTTTATGGCTGCGAAGAAAAATCAGAAGAGTCCCCTGAGTTACTGGGGTGTCATCGCCATCATTTTCACCTTTTTCGGGTGGTTTATTCCAACTTTGGGTCCCATGTGGATCATGATCGCGGCAGCGGTGTCGGTTCTCTATATCTGTTTTCAGATGCCCTTGCCCTGTGGCGCCTGGAACCGAGACGGGAAGACCCGCTGCCGTAACAACGCCTCTGGCTTCCTTCCCGGGTGCCATCTCGAACAGCACAGGTGGCAGACGGCGAAGCTGATGGTCGCCTCGGGTGGATGGACCGAAATCCGGGAGAAGACCATGTCCAGCTGGAAGAGGATGCTGCCCGCGATCGTCGCCGCGGCCACGATTGTCTCCGGGCTGGCGGGCGCAGCTCAGTTCGTCTTCGCCGTACTCACCACCTGACAGCTCGGCCGGGGGCGTGCCTGATGCACGGCTGTGGCGCCGAAGCGTTGGTGGGGCAGACCCTCGGAGTTTTCTGAGGGCAGGAACGCACCGCGAGCGCGGACTCGCCCGCCGGCAACGGTGTGGTGGTGGCACGGAGGCCGTTCGACCGCCGGAGGGCGGTTTACCGTCCTCCCGCGAGGACGAGCAAGGGCAACAGGCCTGGGGTACTTGTCCACAGGGGAGCGGTGCCGACCTGTTCGGTGTCGTGCGGGCTCTATAGGTTGCTTCCGTCACGAACCGTTTCCGGTACCGAACGGAAAGCGAGGGCTGCCTGTATGGAGCTACGGCTTTGGCGCCAGATGACCGACTTCGTCTGGTATCGCGAGCTGTCCTTCCTTCCCGCGGCCGGGGAAGCCGACGAGATCCTGGTCGTTTGGGAGTCCCAGGACATCGCGGTGGCCTGTGAACTACCCCCGCAGTACTCCTCCTCCTGCCTGAACCTCCTGTGGGTCAACCCCGACGAGCGGTTGCTGCTTCGGATGCCCTACCAGGAGTACTTGCTTCCGGGCAGCACCGAACACGGAACGGTACGGGTGGGTGTCGACTGGGCTCAGCGGGAAGCGGACCTTGGCGCCCCCGAACTCGAACCGGCGATCGCCTCGCTGGTGCGGTTCAGTTGGGATCCGTTGGACCTGCCCCCGGCGAGCGCACTGCAGACCACCCAGACGTACATGGAGTCGTTGGGGTACGTGGTCGAGTTGGTGGCCTGACAGGGACGGGGCCCGGCATGAGGGCACCGGTTCAGGGCCGGGTGGAAGGCCGAGGCGCGGGTCTGGGCGGGTCGCGGGCACCAGGGCAGTACCTGCGTCGTACCCACTGCTTTGAGGACTCATGAAGGACGGTTCGGCTCAGACGGTGCCCTCGACAGAGGCGGAAAGCCCTTGTCAGCGGCCGTTTCCGGTCGCCGGGCAGGGCTGGCTCCCGTTCACCCCTCTCACTAGAGTCACTGTGCGATCACACCCCACCTGAGGAGTACGGTGCCTGCCGAGCGGATCTGGCTTGATGTCCCCTATGCGGAGAAGGACCTGGCGAAGGCGGAGGGGGCGCGCTGGGACCCCCGGGCGCGTCGTTGGTACGCGCCCGGGCCCGGTCTCGCGGGGTTGGAGCGCTGGCAGGCTCTGCCCGACATCCCCGATCTACTGCCGGGGGAGGATCGCTCTCTGGGTTCGGGGCTGTTCGTCGACCTGGTCCCCACCACCTGCTGGTTCACCAACGTGCGTTCGTGTGTGTCCCAGCAGGACTGGGAGCGGTTGCGCCGCATGGTGGTGAACAGGGCCGGTCAGGTGTGCGAGATCTGCGGTGCGCCCGCCGACCGCTCGGTGCGGCGCTGGCTGGAGGTACACGAGAGGTGGACCTTCGACGAACGGACCAGGACACAGACCCTGTGCCGTCTGATCTGCGTCTGCACCCCCTGCCACACCGTCACCCACTTCGGCCTCGCCCGGGTGCGCGGGATCGCGGACCAGGCGATGTCCCACCTGCTCGCGGTCACCGGCGCTTCCCCCGCGGCGGCCCAACGGCACGTCAGCGAGGCGTTCGAGCTGTGGGAACGCCGTTCGCGGGTGGTGTGGGAGCTGGACCTGAACATGCTGACGGGGGTCGGGGTCACCGTCCAACCACCGCCCGAGGCGTGGCAGCGAGCCCAGGACGCCCGGGCCGAACTCCAGCGGTAGCGGTCTTCGTGGTGACCGGCCCGGGGCGGTTTGCGCGCATCTGTTCGTGTCCGGTGGGCGGGTGGTCAGCGGGTACGGGTGACCTCGTGGGTCCCGGAGGGGCCAGGCGGCTCTCGTGGGCGGCGGGCGCTGCCCCGGGTCCGTAAAGGGCGCTCCATTTATATTCATCGCAAAAAGGAGCAGACTGGTATATATTAGTCATTCGTGCGCTGGGGTGTTCCACCCAGCGACGGAGTGGGAGCCGACCAGTGGACACATCATTGAAGGTTCTCCTCACCGACGAGGGGACCTCCGCCGACCACCTGGACGAGATGACCCGCCAACTACGGCGCGAACTGCTCCAGCTCGACGTGCACGACGTCGCCCCTCAGCGGGGCGGCCAGGCCCCGCCCGGCTCACGCGGCTGGGACATGGCCGAGACCGGAGCCCTGCTGGTGACGCTCAACCAGTCCGCCACCGCCTTGGGCAGGGTCATCGACGTCGTCCGGCGCTGGCGGGCCCGGTGCCGGGAGCGCCCGACCATCCGACTGGTGATCGACGGGGACGTCCTGGAGATCTCCGACGCCTCTCCCGAGCAGGCCGCGAGGTCGTTCGACCTCTTCGTCGGCCGCCACTCCGGCAACGGTGAGCAGCGGTGAACGGCGACCGGCACGCCCTGATCGTCGCCACCGACACCTACGAGGACGACGGCCTCGAACACCTGCTCGCACCGGGAGAGGACGCCGTCGCCCTGGCCGAGGTCCTGGAGAACCCGGAGATCGGCGGGTTCGGGGTCGGGGTCGTGCGCAACAGGCCCGCCTACATGGTGGCCAGACAGGTGGAGGACTTCTTCGCCGACCGCACCCAGAGCGACTCACTGCTGCTGCACTTCTCCTGCCACGGCCTGAAGAACGCCTCGGGGCAGCTCTTCTTCGCAGCCGCCGACACCCTGCCCCACCGGCTGTCCTCGACCACGGTGTCGGCGGACTTCGTTCGCAGGTGCATGACCGAGTGCAGGGCCCGCAACATCGTGCTCCTCCTCGACTGCTGCTACGGCGGTGCCTTCATGGAGGGGATGGTTCCGCGTGCGGCCGGCGACGTGAACGTGTTCGACACCTTCTCCGAGGAAGGCTTCGACAGCGGGCACGGATTCGCGGTGATCACCGCCTCCAACTCCATGGAGTACGCCTTCGAGGGCACGCACCTGAGTACGGACCGGCAGGTGTGCCCCTCGGTGTTCACCCGGGCGCTCAGCTCGGGGCTGGCCTCGGGCGAGGCGGACCTGGATGCGGACGGGCGCGTGTCCGTCAACGAGCTGTACGACTACGTCTACGACAGGGTGCGCCAGGAGAACCCGCACCAGACGCCCAGCCGCAGCATCCACCTGCAGGGGGACGTCTATCTGGCCCGGAGTATGAGGCGGCGGACCGACGGCGAGGGGCTGCCGGAGGACCTCAGGCTGGCGGTCTCCAGCCCCGACGTGTTCACTCGGCACGGTTCGGTGCCCGAGCTCCGCAGGCGCCTGCAGAGCCAGGACAGGGAGATCGCGGAGGCGGCGTGCCAGGCCCTGCACGGACTGGTCCGCAACGACATCCGGTCGATCGCCGACGACGCCTCCCACGCGCTGGCCGAGATGGCGGTGCGCCCTTCACCGGAACGGCTGGACTTCGGCCGGGTCGGTCAGTACGAGCCGGAACCGCACCGACGGATTCAGTTCCTGGGGCCGCCCCTGGCCCGCGACTGTGTGCCGCGCCCCCGGAACGAGTGGATCCACGTGGTGACGGAGACGGACGCGATCGACGTGTCGGTGGACACGAGGCGAGCTGGCAGCCTGGAGGGAACGCTCACCTTGGAGGGCAGGGCGGAGGACACCGACCTTCCCGTCCACGCGGACGTGCTTCCCGCGCGGGCGCCCGTTTCCGATCCGGGTCCGCCGCTCTCACCTCCGTACCCCCGGGAGCAGCGCGTCCCCGGGCCCGGTACTTCGGCCTCAGGACCACGGTTCGTGCCCGCGCCTCCGCCCCGAACGCCGCGGACGGTCGGGCCTGCCCACCGTTCCGTGCCACGGCCGCCGTCACCTCCCCCGGGGGCCTCGCTGCGGCCACCCGCCGCGGATCCGCTCGCACGTCTGCGGGCAAGGCTGGCCGCGCGCATCATCGACTACGTGCTGGTGTTCCTCTTCGCGCTGGGATCCGTCTTCACCACGGTCGTGGTGGTGTCGGCGTTCACCGTTTCGGAGAGCTTCACGGACACGCTCTTCGATGCCATAGCGGTCCTGTTCTTCTTCGGCTGGGGTGTCCTGTTGTTCCTCTACGACTGGTTGTTCCTCAGATACCGGGGCGCGACCTTCGGCAAGATGATGGTGGGCATCAGGGTCGTGAACGCACGGAACGCCGGGCCGCTCACGCACGGACAGGCGGCGGGTAGGGCGGCCCTGTTCGGGCTACCGCAGACGGTCCCGCTGCTGGGGAACCTCCTGGTCCTGCTCTGGTCGCTCGCGGCGCAGGGAGATCCGTGGGGACGGACGGTGCACGACCGGGGCGCGCGGACGCTGGTGCTGCAGAGGAGAACGTGAGCGTCTCCCTCACGGCCCCGGCCGGGTAGGTTCCGGCCACGGACGACGACTGGCGCAGGGGCCGTATCGGCAGCGTACTGAGGGCTGGGAACCTGGCCGTGATGCGGCGCTTGGACGCGGGGTTCGCGGTCATCGGGGACGTGCAGTTCCTCCCGGGGTGCTCGGTCCTGCTGGTGGACACACCAAGGGTGGAGAAGCTGACGGAGCTGCCGAGGTGCCGACGGCGGATGCTCCTGTCCGACATGGAACGCCTCGGTGAAGCCGTCGAACGTACCTGCCGCCGCTTGGACCCGGACTTCCGCCGGGTCAGCCTGGAGATCGGGTCAGCCTGGAGATCCTGGGCAACACCGACGCATTCCTGCACGCGCACGTATGGCCGCGGATCGAGTGGGAGCCAACCTCGCTTGTGAGCCGACCGACCTGGCTCTACCCCCGGAAGAGGTGGAGCTTCGTACTCGGTACGTGGCACGACATGCTGCGGGAGGCCATCGGAGGTGAACTCGATCGGCTCCGCCCGGACGGCGGGCGGTGACGCGCTGCCTCCCTCATCGGGGCTGGATGGACATCGCACGCCGACCGGATAGGCATAACTCGCCTCCAGGGATTGCGGGTGGCCGGAAGGGGACATCGGCTTTACCCCGCCTATCCGTCACCGTAGGCTCGCCCGGGGCACGGGCGCCCCGCGAACCTCGGGAATACGCGACCACTCGGAGACGACGTGCGGCGACGCCAACGACTCGCCCTGATGCTGCAGCTTCTCCTCGTGCTGGCAGCGGGTCTGCTGGGGGTGGTCACCAACTTCGCCACCGACGGCCGCCCCACACCCCTGCTGATGCGGTTGCTGGAACAGGCAGCCGTGCCCGGCCTGGTCCTCATCCTGGTGGTCCTGCTCGTCGGCCATTTCATCGCCTACCGCCTGGAGAACCCGACTCCTCCCGAGTTCGCCTGGGAACCGGGACGCTCGCCCTACCCCGGCCTGGCGGCCTTCCAGGAGGACGAGGCCGCCGTCTTCTTCGGCCGCACCGCCCAGATCACCGAGGCCATGCGCCGCCTCAACGGTGGGGGAACCGACCCCCACGAGCGCTTCCTGGCCGTCATCGGGGCCTCTGGCAGCGGTAAGTCCTCCCTGGTCCAGGCCGGGGTCCTGCCCCGGCTGCGGGGCCAGCGATGGAACGTCCTGCCCGTCATGGTGCCCGGAGCCGACCCTGTCGGAGCACTGGCCAAAGTCCTGGCCGCGGCCACCGACCATGCTCAGGCCGACGCCTACGCCCGCCGTATCCGGCGTGACAGCGGCGAACTCCTCACCCTGTTGCGCAGGGTCCGCCGGGAGAGCGGCGGGGCCCGCCGCACCGTCCTGGTCGTCGACCAGTTGGAGGAACTGGTCACCCTCAGCGGGGAGCGCGACCGCGCCCTGTTCCTGAACACCCTGCGCGAGGCCCTGCACGGAGACCGCCATCTGCGGGTGGTGGCCACCCTGCGTGTGGAGTTCCTCGGCGACCTCCTCAACGGTGAGGCCGCCGAACTGTTCACCAACCCCCTGGCCCTGGGCGCGCTGAGCCGTCAGGACCTCGTCGAGATCATCGAACGCCCCGCGGATGCGGCCGGGTTCCGTTTCGAGGACGGCCTGGTCGAGCACATCGCCGCCGACACTGGCAGCGGTGACGCCCTGCCCCTGCTCGCCTATCTCCTCCAGGAGCTCCACATCCGCACCGGCGCCCGCGGCACCGCCATTGAGGCGGACTATCGGGCCCTCGGCGGCGTGGAGGGAGCGCTGACCCGTCACGCCGACCAGGTCACCGCCGAGCTGCGAGCCGAGGCCGACCTCGAGCGCATCCTCCGGGTCCTGCTGCGCTTCGTCACCGTCACCAGCGGCGACGCGACCCGCCGCCGGGTACGCCTGGCCGAACTCGGCGAGCGCGACCGCCATGTCGTGGACGCCTTCGTCGACGCACGCCTGCTGGTCAGCGACGTCCATGAGGGCGGTCCTGTCGCCCAGGTCACCCACGAGGCGCTCTTCCGTCAGTGGGCCCCGCTGCGCCAACAGGTGCAGTCGCACACCGAACGCCTGCGCCAGCGCGCCGAGCTGGAGCGCTGGGCGGGCGACTGGGAGAACTCCGGGCACCACCCCGACTACCTGTTGACCGGAGCACGCCTGACCACCGCCGAACGCTGGCTGGAGGCCCTGCGCGAGAACGGCCAAGACACCCCCGCGCTCACCGCGTTCGTCGACGCCTCCCGACGTCGCGACCACCGTTTCCTGCGCCGCGTGTCGCTCTCGATCGCCGAGTACGTCCTGGCCGGCGTCGAGGAACACCCCGAACTGGCCGTCCTGCTCACCCTGGCTGCCTTGGAGGAGTGCGAACCCGTTCCGGTCGTGCGCGGCGCCCTGCTGTCCGCGCTCGCCCACAGCCACTGCTCCGCCGTTCTGACCGGCCACACCGACACCGTCCGCAACCTGGCCTGGTCACCTGACGGCACCCGGATCGCCACCGCTTCGCGCGACGGCACCGCGCGCCTGTGGGACACCCGCGGCGGACTGCTCCGGGAACTGCGCGGCCACATGGGCATGGTGGAGATGGCGGCCTGGTCACCGGACTCCCGGCGTCTGGCCACCGCCTCCCGGGACCACACCGTGCGGGTGTGGGACGCCGACACCGGCGAGACGCTCATGCGCCTCACCGACGCCGCCGACGTGGTGCGGGGCGTGTCCTGGAGCCCCGACGGACGCTACGTCGCTGCGGCCTCCCGCGACCGCGTGGTCCGGATCTGGGAGGCCGGGACCGGCCGTCTGAGCACGCAGTTGACCGGGCACACCGACAACGTCCTGGGCATCCGGTGGTCGCCGGACGGTACCCGCCTGGCCACCGCCTCCCACGACCGGACCGTCATCGTCTGGGACGTCGCCGAAGCTCGCCAGGCACTCAGGCTCGTGGGTCACCGTGATTTCGTCGAAGGTGTGTCCTGGCATCCCGACGGAACTCGGATCGCCACGGCCTCGGGCGACCACACCGTCCGCGTCTGGAACGCCGCCACGGGTGAGCAGACCCTCCTATTGCGCGGCCACCGCGACCGGGTGTGGAACGTGGAGTGGTCTCCCGACGGCCGGCTACTGGCCACTGCCTCGGCTGACCGGACCGCCCGCGTCTTCATTGCCGACGACGCCGAAGAGCGTGTTGTCCTGCGCGGCCACACCGACGCGGTCTGGGGCGTGGCCTGGTCGCCTGACGGACGCTTCCTGGCCACGGGTTCGGAGGACGCCACAGCACGTTTGTGGGAGATGGAGCCCAGGACCGTCGAAGACGCCGTCCACGACGCGGAGGGCACGGCTGCCAACGCCTTGACCGCCAGGGGAGGCACCCTCGCCGCCGCGGGCGAGGACGGAGTCGTCCGGGTGTGGGAGCGGGGTGCCGACCGGCCTGTTGATCTACGCGGTCACACTGGAGCGGTGCGCGACGCCGCTCTGTCCCCGGACGGCAAGGTCCTCGTCTCGGGTGGCATCGACCGGCGCGCTCTGCTGTGGAACCTGGAGACGGGCGAGACCCTGCTCGAACTGGACCACGAGGGCGCCATCGTGGAGTCGGTGGCCTGGTCACCGGACGGCGACCGCGTCGCTACAGGCGCCCAGGACCGGAGCATCCGCGTGTGGGACGCCCGCGACGGCTCCCTGCTGACTGTGCTGCGCGGCCACCAGGACTGGGTCGTGGGTCTGACCTGGTCGCCGAGCGGACGGATGATCGCCTCCTGCTCCGACGACCGCACCGCTCGGGTGTGGGACCTGACCACCGGCCGCGAGAGTGTCGTGCTCACCGGACACGAGAACTGGGTGGACGCCGTCTCCTGGGCTCCTGACGAGACGCGCCTGGCCACCTCATCGGCCGATTGGACGGTGCGGGTGTGGAACCTGGCCACCGGGCAGGCCGAACGTGTGCTCACCGGGCACAGCGGCCGTGTGCCCGCGGTGACCTGGTCACCCGACGGAGCCCGGATCGCCACCGCCTCCCATGACCGAACCGTCCGGGTCTGGGACGCGGGGGGTGAGGGCGAACCCCTGACGGTGGGCGTTCACCGTGACCGTGCCCTGAGTGTCACCTGGAGCGGTGGATCGCGGCTGATCGCCTCGGGTTCCGCCGACGGCACCGTGCGGGTGTGGGACGCCGACATGCCCTTGGAGGAGCTGACGCGCGTGGCACGGCGGCGCACCTTCCGGGCCCTGACCCCGGAAGAGCGCCGCGCGCACCTGCTCGCGGTCGGTGAGGAGGAGGGGCGGGGTCAGTAGACCCGGGTGACCTCGCGGGTCTCGGTGGAGACCAGGTAGTCCTTGGGGTCCAGGGCCATCGCCTCGCGCTTGGGGGAGTCCCAGTACTGGCGGTTGCGCTCGGCGAAGGTCTCGGGGCCGTCGTAGGAGATCTCCCAGATGAAGTGGTGGCGCTCCCGGTCGATCCAGGCACCGCTGAGGGAGAACCCGAACTCCAGACGCAGCGGGACGATCTCATCCCTCCAGCGCCGGACCCACTCGTCGAGCAGGCCCTCTTTGACGGTGTAGGTGCGTACCTGGGTGCTGGTTGCCATGGTGCTGCCTTTCCTGGGGCTGTGTCTTCTCCAGCCTCCCCTGAGGGAAGGTTCAGTCCCTGAAGGCTGGGTCCCTCCTGTTTGAGTAGCGCGGCCACGGTATCGGAGCCGACGGTGCACCACTCAGCTGCTTGGCGAGTTCACGTACCTATGCGAGACGGCTACCCCACTCATCCGTGCTGTGCGAGCCGCAGCACGAGTACCGCCGTGGCCCAAAGAGCGCGCTTCAGCGACCAGATCGGCATGGAAGTCTTGCCGGGCTGCTCTCTGAGCCTGTCGGCGGCTCGAGCGGCGGCCTCCATGCGGATCCGTCATTCGCTTCGGGGTGACGCCTTGGGTGGCCTGCTAGTTTACTAGAGATTCCACGAAATCTTGTTTCCGGGGAACGCTGAAATTTGTCGTGTGCAAATGAGGCCTGAGGTACGATCCTTGTCGATGGGCCTGTGGTCGCCTCTCTTAATCTTCCGCTTTTGCGGCTGTGCTTATTGTCGTGATTTTCTTCGGTATTCTCATCAAGGGTGCGCATGCGAATCAAGTCAGTTCGTGTAGAGAACTTCCGGAGATTGCGTTCGGTCAAGGTGGACCTTGATCATAATTCGACGGTCTTCGTTGGCGCGAACAACAGTGGGAAAACATCGATGACCCACGTTTTCCGGTTCTTCTTCGAGCGTCGGAAGAGTGACTTCACTTTCTACGATTTCAACTCCGGTTGCTGGGATCAGTTTCAGGGGGTGGTGGATCTCAGCCAAGACGAAGCTGAGGAGCTACCGAAGATCCGCCTCGACCTTCTTTTGGAGGTTGGTAGGCAGGACTGGTATCGAGTTGTTGAGTTGATGTCTTTCCATGACTTGTCTGAGGACATCGGCCGGGTGGCGCTCCGGCTGGAGTTCGCGCCCAGGGGGGATCTCGCCGAGCGTTTCAGGGCGGCCCGGGAGAAGGCGCGACAGGCCAAGGAACAGCAGTCCGCAGAAGAGAAGGGGATCTTCGCTCCCTGGCCTGAGGATCTGCGTGACTACCTGGATCGGGAGTTGAACTCCGCTTATGAGTTCCGCTGCCACGTGCTCAATCCCGACTCGTTCGACCGGGATGGCTCGGTCTGTGAGGGGGACGATGTCACTGGAAGGCTGGCTGACTCTTCGGCGGCGGCCAGGGAATTCGTTGACAGCCTGATCCATGTGGACATGGTCGATGCCCAGCGATTCCTCTCTGATGACGAGACATCCAAAGGGCGGGACCTGTCCCGGCATGTTCGCCGGTTCCTCGACTACTCTGCTTCGGACGATATCGACCACGCCGCACACCAGGCCCTGAAGGCTTCGGAGCAGCAGGCGGAGTCCTATCTCGTTGGCAAGTTCGCCACAACCTTCGCCCGGCTGAACAAAGTCGTCGGCCCTGGGATCCGCAATCCGAGGCTGAGCGTACGGAGCCGGCAGAGCGGTGATGCCCTGCTTGCTGAGAGCGCATGGGTGTACTACCAGTTCACTCCGGGGGAGGAGGATGCTCAGCGGCAGCTTCCCGAGCGCTTCAACGGTCTCGGTTACAAGAACTTCCTCTTCATGCTCATCGAGATCCACGAGATGCACCGTCGATGGGCAGCGGGTGTGGGGGTTCGGCCGCTCATCCACCTCGTGGTGATCGAGGAGCCCGAGGCCCACATGCATCCTCAACTCCAGCAGGCGTTCCTGAAGATAGCGCGGGAGTTCGTTGATGAGGACGAATCGGAGGTGTTCCACACCCAACTCGTAGTGACCACGCACTCTCCCCACATCATCTACGACACCTCCTTCGATCCGATCAGGTACTTCCGCCGCCTGTCGGAACCGTATGGTACCCCTGCCTGCGAAGTCAGGGATCTGTCCAAACTCGAGACAGACGACCCCAGGTTCCTGCGCCGTTTCCTCAAGCTTACCAACTGCCACCTCTTCTTCGCTGACGCGGTGATCCTTGTGGAGGGTGACGCCGAGCGCATCCTGTTGCCGTTGATGATTGACACTGATCCGGGCAGGCTCCCCCAGTTGGTGAGCTCGCACATCTCCCTTCTTGAGGTGGGTGGATCCCATGCCCTTCGTTTCAAGCCATTGGTGCGGTTTCTTGGCCTTCCCGTACTGGTTATCACCGACCTGGACAGTGTCGCGATACCCGAGGGCGGGACGAGGAGGAAGGCCTGTTCGGTTGACACCCCCGGAGCGGTGACCTCCAACCAGACGCTCATTCAGTGGCTTCCGAGGAAAAAGGACATCGAAGAGCTGCTGAAGACTCAAAAGAAGGGAAAAACAGACGAGCACCGGGAGGGTTCGAACACCTCCTGGGTACGCGTCGCCTACCAGACTCGCCAAAATTTCAGGTGGGGCGGAAAGACCCATCAGGCCGCGGGGCGAACTTTCGAGGAGGCCATGATCCTCGAAAACCTCGAATGGATGCGTATATACGGAAAGAAGGTCGGTTTCGAACCGGATGAGAGTATCTCTCCGGAGCAGTTGGCACAGGAAGTCTTCGATTTCGTGCGCAACCCTCCGGAAGGAAAAACCAACCTTGCGTTGACTCTCTTCGACCTCTTCGAGGAATCGCGTTGGAAGACCCCCCATTACATTCAGGAGGGCCTGACCTGGCTGAACAGTGAGCTTGACCGGGAGGCGGACCTGTGAGCTCCGTGTCTGTGCGCCAGCCGACCGAGGCGGACGAGCAGATCCGCGAGGTCCTCGAAGCCTCCACCAAGCGCGGGTTCGTCGTGATCGCCGGAGCGGGGTCGGGGAAGACGACATCGCTGGTTGAGGCGCTGCGGCACATCGGTCGAACTGAAGGAACGGCCTTGCTTGGCCAGCGCCGCCAGGTCGCCTGCATCACGTACACGAATGTCGCGGTGGAGGAGATCAAGGACCGGCTTGCCGCCAACCCGCTTTTTCATGTCTCCACGATCCACAGCTTCCTCTGGAAAGTGGTTCAACCCTTCCAGTACATGATCCGTGAATGGTTGCGTTCGGACATTCGACGTCTCATCGCGGAGCGTGACGAAACCAGAGGAGCGAAGTACGTTGAGGCGCTGGAGCGTCTGGGCGATCCGGATCTGCGCTTCAACTACCAGTCCGGTCGTAACTACAAGAAAGGGAGCCTCGGGCACAACGATGTTCTGCGTATGGTTCCCGAGCTCATGAATCAGGAGAAGCGCCTAGCCACGATCGTCGCCCAACGCTTTCCCTGCGTCCTGGTCGACGAGAGTCAGGACACGGATCCGCGGGTGGTCGAAGCCCTACAGGCCATCGAGGAACAGGAACGCGGAAATTTCTGCGTCGGCTTCTTCGGTGATCCGATGCAGCGGATCTTCCCGACCGGAGCCGGTCTCATTGAAGCGGACAAGAGCTGGGCGATCATCCGTAAGAAGGAGAACTGGCGCTGCCCTGGGCGAGTACTCGATGTGATCAACAAGATCAGGAGGATGTCTCCACACGACGGAGACCTGACTCAGGTCCGGGGTAAACGTGAGGGGGAGGAAGAAGCGAACACAGGTGACGCGGACCTCTTCGTGCTCTCCTCGGAAGGTGACAGCGACGCTTGGTTGGACCGGGTGCGCGATTACCTGTCGGTTCGGCAGAACGACCTGTTGTGGAGCCAGGGAGTGGAGGGGGAGAACCTCAAGATCCTGGTGCTGGAACATCGGTTGGCGGCCCTTCGACTGGGCTTCACAGACGTGGATAGAGCCTTCCAGCAATCTGGGCGCGGGTATGCCAAGCAGCTCAAGGACGAGTACATTGCAGGATCACACTGGAGCCTGCGTCCCTTCCTCGACCGGCTCGTCCCGCTCGTGGAGGCAATCGAACAGAAGGACGGAATCACTGCTCTCGGGATGCTGCGCAGGCTCTCCCCACGGCTCGGTTCCTTCCGTGATGGTCAGGCCACCGCGGATCTACTTCCGCAACTGAAGGACGATGGCGATCACCTCGCCGAGATCCTCGCCAGGGACAGCACCGTGACGGTCGCGGACGTGCTGCGGCACGCCCTCGGCTCTGGACTCATTCGGCTGGACCCTCGCTTGAAGGCGCAGCTTCTCAAGCATGAGGGCTTCTCGTTCGTGGAAGGGCTGACAGTCGAAGAAGGCGAGGCTGCGGAAGACCCCGGAGAGCAGACCGAAGAGAGCCGCGAGGACGAGCGGAAGGTCATTCAGAAGGCCATGACCGCCTACCTGGCCTGTCCTGCGGCGCAGATACGGATCTACCACGACTACGTTCGGGGGCGGTTGCCCTACCAGACCCAGCACGGGGTCAAGGGCGCCGAGTTCGAGCGGGTCCTGGTGCTGCTGGAGGACGACCGCAGTAAGTGGAACCAGTACTCCTACGAGAAGCTCCTCGGCCTCGAGGACCTGAGCGCTTCTGACATCAGGAACATCCGGGACGAAAAAGACCATACTCCGGAGCGCACACGCCGTCTCTTCTATGTCAGTTGCTCTCGTGCGACCCGTTCGCTCGCGGTAGTGCTCTTCACCGACGACCCGGACGGGGCGTTGCAGGCGCTCCGGGAAGACGTCGACTGTCCTTTCCCTGCTGCCAGGGTTCACGGGATCGACGATCTGGAGGGGCAGCCCGCTCGTGCCTGATGAAGAGCACATGGTCGACGTGCAGGACCTTATCGCCAGTCCGGTGCCCGACGGGGTCCGGGTCGTGGTCCGCTGCCCGGAGGGCAAGGAAGCACCTCAAAAGTTCGGGACCCTGGACTTCTCCACGGTGTTCCTGGTCGCCGAGAATCCTCCTGATGAATTCGCCAGCCCGGCTGGGCTTGGGCCCAGGGACCTGGCCTGGGTGCTGGAGAAACCTTCGCGCAAGCTGAAGACCGTCCAGGACCGCTGGGGAACCCGGGCGAGCGAGGTACTTGATGAGCTGATCCGCTCTGGCGCGGTCATGGTGAAGGCACGCGTCAATATGCGGGACCTGCGGATCAAGCGGTATCTCCAGATCATTCGTACCCCACTGTGGTCGGAGCGGGCCGACGAACGGAGGCGGGAACTCCTCGGTCGGATCGA
Organism: Nocardiopsis terrae; assembly: GCF_014651695.1. Classification (GTDB taxonomy): domain Bacteria; phylum Actinomycetota; class Actinomycetes; order Streptosporangiales; family Streptosporangiaceae; genus Nocardiopsis; species Nocardiopsis terrae. Next base: position 161,110 of record NZ_BMXJ01000005.1, on the reverse strand, counting down.
CCCGGAGCAGGCCCGCACGGGACTCCTCGACTTGATGCAAGGCATCACCGAACTCGGGTCCGAGCGCGCCCTGTTACTGAGGTCCGAGCCCGGCGTGGTCCCCGAGGGCTCCGCGACGAGGGCGGGGCATTGGGACACCTACGACTTCGCGGTGCGTGTCGCGTGCCGGTGGTACAAGCACGGGGGCGACCGTCATCCCACCCAGCGTGAGGTGTCCTCCCGTTCGCATGCGCACACCGCCGGTACGAAAGCGCGCTGGACCGATGCTCGCGTCCACGCGGTGGAGAACCTGCTCAGGAAGTACATCTCCGAGCTGTTCGACTTCCCCGACCACGAGATCCGGGTGAAGGGTCCCCTGCGCTGGTACAAGGACGGCGCTCTGGCAGTGGACGCCGTCACAACCGACCCCTGGGCCGGCCTGCCTTCCAACGGCGTGCGCGAGACCGGTTCTCTGGAGCTGGTGACGGGGATCCGTGGCGTCCTCGTCCTGGAGAATCAGGACACCTTCTACCGTTCCTGTCAGATCCCCGCGATCACCGAGGGCTGGGTCTGCGTCTGGGGGGCCGGGTATGCCAGCGACGGACTCGTGGGGTTCCTCAAGATGCTGGAGCCCTTGCCGATCGCGGTGTGGGGAGACCTCGACGCGCACGGCATCGCGATCATCACCAACCTGCGCGACCGGGTGAAGCGGGATGTATACCCGGTCGCGATGACCGAGGAGTCCTGGCTCCGGGGGCCGCACCGCCCACAACCCCCGGAGCGGCAGGAACAGGACGCGAAGAAGGCGGCAGGACTTCTCGACCAGGCCCCGGACACCCTGCGGCCGGTGGCCGCGCTCATCGCCGACCATCCGGAGCTGGCCGGGCTGGGTGTGGAACAGGAAGCCCAGCACACAGAGGTGTTGCCGGGCCTGGCCGACCTGCTCGCCGGCGTGCTCGACTCAGTCCACAGCCCGTCCGGAGCGTAGCCAGAAGGCCAGATGCTCGACGTGACGACCGTTCTCGTCGGACCCCCACGACCGAGTGGGGCGGTTGTAGACCTCACTGTTGGACACGTGGTTGAACCACAGGACCTGGCCGCAGTGCTGCACAGCGTCGTGGATGACACTGTCCTGACAGGTGCCGAGGATGGTCACCTGCTGTTTGACCGCGACCTTCTGCAACTCCCGCAACACGTCTCGCCGGTTCTCGTCGCCCAGACTGTTACCGAGTTCGTCCAGTACCAGAACTCGGCCGGGCACGTCGCTGTCGGCCAGGAGCGAGGCCAACACCAGTTGGATCGCGAACACCTTGACCTGTGCCCCGTTCGCGATCTTCTGGTAGGAGACGTACGCCCCCTGCGGGGAGCGCTGCCACCGGGGGACGACGTTCACCTTCCACCGGGAGCCGGTCGCGGAGGGGTCCAGCACCTCGTAGTCGAGGCGGGCACCGTAACCGCCGTCCCGTTCCCGGTCCAACTCGTCGAACTGGTCACTGATCCTGGCCAGGATCAGTTTGATGGACCTGGCCACGGTGGCACGGATGATCTCCAACGACTCGATCTGCCGGTTCACCTCCCGCCGAGCGGTGGTGAGGTTGCGTTCGCGCTCCTCCTGTTCGGTGGCGATGAGCGTCTTGTTGGTCGAGTCCGGTATCTCGCACTCCTCCAACAGCTCGTCGAGCGGTTGGAGGGCGGTGCCGAGCACTTCCCTGGCCTGACCCGGTTCGGGGACGCTGTGCGCCGCGGTGTCGATGAGCTTGACCAGAGCGTGAGGAAAGGTGTCCCGGTCCTGGCGGATTACCGTCAGCGCCTCCAGGAAGGAGGAGGAGGCGTGGTTCCACCAGTCCTGAGCCGTGCGCCTGCGCTCGGTACGGTCCTTGACCCGGGTGATGTGCTTCTTTGCGGAGTCCGGGTCACCACCCCAGGCCAGGAGCCACTTCTCGTGTTGGATTCTCTCGACCTTCTCGTTGGTGCTCTGAAGAGCACGGCGCAGCCGGCCGAACTCGACCTCCGCGGCTCGTAGCTCCCGTTGAGCGGATTCGACGAGGAGCTCATGGTTGCCCAGCGCGATCCGGGCTTGCGTGTACTGACGGTCCACTGCCGTCCAGAGCGTCTGGAGGTGGTCCGCCGCCGTGACAGCCTCAGCATGCTCGGCCTCGGCGACCCGCAGCTCTTCCCGGCAGGCCTCCAGCCGTTCGGCCGCTGTCGCGATGTCCAGGAGTTCTTGTTGGTGTTGGAGGGCACGCCGGGCGTTCGTCAACGTCCGCCCCGTTTTCTCTTCGGTCCGTACCGCGGCCCGCAGCTCCGACTCGGCCGTGGCGATCCGGGCCTGGCGACCCGTCACCGGCTCGGGGAACCCGGACAGCATCCATTCGTCCAGGTCGACGTCGTGCGAGCGGTCCGGTCCGTTGGCGAACACGTATCGGGAACGGACCGCTTCCAGGAACGCGTCGAAGGCCGGGGGCGCGGTCACCCCGTCCAGGAGCACGGTGGCCGCACCGTCCGGGGAGCCGTCCACGCGGATGATCGACACGCCGGGGAAGTCCTGGAGCGAACGCAGCGCGAACTCCGCGTCCCCTGCCGCCACCACGACGGAGTTCCGGAAGCGCCACAGGTGGGCCTCCCACTCTGGGCGTGCGTTTTGGTCGAGCACGACGGAGTCCATCAGACCCCTGGCTCGGACCCCCAGTTCGCGCAGCCTTCGCACGGCCTCACCAGCGATGCCGTCCTCACCGGCACGGACCTGCTCCAGGTGATGTTCGGCTTCCTCGCGCCGGGCCACGGAGCGCCCGTGCAGGTTCACGGTGGAGTCCAGTCGTTCCCGCATCCGTTCGAACTCCGCCTGACGCTGGTCCACACCGACCCCGTCGAAGCGATCGGTCACGCGGAGCAGGCGTTTGCGTTCTTCGGTCAGCTGTTTCACGTCGCTGTGGAGCTCCCCGACGATCTCTGTCTGTCGCGTTCTCGCACGGTGGAGGCGTTCGCGCTCCTCCTCCGCCGCTCGGACTGCTGTTTGCGAGCTGGTGTCTTCACGCAGGCGGTTCAGGTGTGTCTTGGCCGCGCCGCTACGTTCTTTGGCCTGGTCCACGTCCTCTTGGGCCTGTTTGCGTTCGGCTGCCGCGGCCGTGAGCTCCTCCTCCCTCTCCCTGAGGCCGACGGCCAGGTGGAGCTCCCACGATCGGTTCGCGGCCGTCAGCGCCCGCCGGGCGAGGTCGCGGCGGTCGATGGCTGCGAGCTGTGCGGCCTCGGCGATGCGCCTGTTCTGGTCGTTGACCTCCTGGACCCGCAGTTCCTGGGCCGCCTCGTCGTACTTGACGCGGCCCTTCTGTTCCTTGACCAACAGGCGGGACTGACCGGTCAGGGCGATGAGCGCGTCACCGATGGCGTCGGGGGCCATCGAGGTCATCTGCTGGGACAGGAGGGACGCCACCATCGGTCGCATCGAGGTGTCCAGGTAGGCCAGACATCGCGGGGCGTCCCCGTACAGGAACTCGCCCATGCTCTGGGCGCCATTGCTCGACTTCGTGGGCAGCTGCCCCCACAGTGAGTCGGCTTGATCGGAACGTTCCTGGTCGGTGTCGGCGACAGCCACGTGCAGGTCTCTGACCCACCGCATCTGGAGGTAGGGCGTCTGGTTGGAGATGCGCAGCCACACCGTCAGGAGGTTCTTGCCGTCCTCATCGGAGAACACCCCCACGATGTAGCCGCGTCGCACCCCGCCGCCCTCTCCCGAGCCTGCGGACTCCGGGCTGAACAGCAGTCCTCTGGCGAACCCGCCATCGCGTTTGAGGCGCCACTGCGGGTCCGCGAGGAGGAGGGAGACCGCGCTGAGGAAGGTGGTCTTGCCGGAACCGTTGGAGTCACCTTTGGGCCCTTCCCCGGAGACGGCGACGAAGGACGACGGGACGATCGGAACCGGATGGGTGGTGAGGCGGCCGATATCGAAGGTCTGCACCGCGACCAGCTTCCGGGCCCCGACCAGCCCTGTGCTGCCGGTGTCCTGGAGGTGCTCGGTCGCCTGTTCGGGGAGGAGGCTCATGGTGTGCCCTCTTCTGGTTCTGTGCGGCTGTCGCGGGTGGTGGGGCGGGGACTCGCGTCTTCGCTCGGGGCCAACAGGTGGGGGCGGGTGTTCACCGCGGCCAGGTCGCGCCGGTGGTGCTCGCGGAGTTTGTCGGTAAGGCCTTCGTCGGTGGTGGTAATCAGGGTGATCTGCTCGCGTAGACGTTGGGACGCGGCGTCGGTGAGCCGGTTGAGCTGGGGTCCGGGCCCGACCAGACCGCCCCCTTGACCGCTGAAGCAGACCAGCCCGCGGGCCGCCAAGCGTCGAAGGGACTCGCGCACGACCCCCTTCGGAACCATGGACTCCTCGAGCAGGTCTCGGCGCACGGGAAGGGCATCCAGCAGACTGTCCTGTTGAACCCTGCCTTCAGCTTGCGGAATCGCCACGCAGTGCAGCAGGACCAGGGCGAGTACCGCCCGTTCCTCGGAGGGAAGGGCCCCGGACCGCTCCGCCACCAGTGCGTCCGTGATGTGATCGGCATAGCCGGAGGTGTATGCGGCTCCGATCGGGAGCAGGACCCGCCCCGCCTCGCTGAGGCACCTCTTGACGCAATTGCGCAGTTCAGGATCGAGGAGGGCCTGGAAGTGCGCGGCGAGAACCGGGGAACGGGACGACTCCACCGCTGCGATGGCGTCCAGGACAGCGGACTGCTCATCCGGGGTGAGGGTGTTCAGTACGGGCCACCTGGCGTCCGTGGTGGCTTCTGTCATCGGAGCTTCTCCACGGGCTGGTGCTCGGGGAGCCGGGGGAGGAGGTCGAACACTTCACGCAGTTCCGCGGTCTGGCTGCGGGCCCAGGTGGCGGTGCGAGGTCCCAGTCGGACCCCGGTGCCCGAGAGCTCGACCCACAGGGAGCGGTCCAGTCGCGCGAGCGCCCTCCGGTAGCTGCCGAGAGCTCGGGGACTGTCGTCCTCCTTCGCCCAGGCGAGGGCCTCCAGCACCTCCTGTTGCTCACACGGATCCCCGGGCCAGGGCTCCGTGTGACGATCACGCCAGCAGCAACCCAGGCATGCGGCGAAGACCTCCAGCTCATTTCGGGGGTGCTGCGGGTGGTACAGCCCGCTCCCTTCCTCCTGGGAGGGTTCATGACCCTCCACCCACCCCAGGATGTGCGCGGGTTCCTCCCGTCGGACGATGTCCAGAACGGATCGGCCCGCCTGGAGGGCTTCGTCGACGATGACCGCGTCAGGGAGGTCGGGGCGGATCGGCGCGGCACCCAGGGCACGCATGCGGGCCATGGCCAGAGGACCGGGATCGGTCACGCTCTTGGTCTCGGTCACGAGATGTCGTTCCCCTCGTCCGGTTCGGGCAGCGGGTGGTACTCGGCGGCGTCCGGCCCCCACTTGGGGTTACGGTGCAGCCTCACCTGGGACAGGTAGGTCATTTCTTCGGCCGGGTGGACGAAGAACCCGTCCGTCATCTCGACCTCGTAGGGGGCGTCCGGCCCGGAGGCGCTGATCAGGTCGGTCAGGAGCCGCATGCCTCCCGGCCAGCCGAGTTCCCGCAGGCGATCGGTGATGTCGATGCTGTCGTGTTCGCCGAGGATCAGTTCGGTTTGTTCCAGCATGTGGCGGCGGCGTTCCTGTTCCTTGCGGGCGATGTCGCGCAGCGGGTTGTCCTGGGGAGCATCCCGTTCGGGCCGCGGTGGTGGGGCTCCTGGGAGCGGGCCCTCGGGGCTGAGCTCCTCGACGGCTTCGATGAGTGAGGCGGGAGCGATCCCGAGGTCGGGCGGGTCCGCGACCACGTGGGTGAACACGGCCGCCAGCTTTTCTATGCTCCGCTTCTTCGCCGCGTCCCTGTACTGCTCCGGGTGGAAGAGGTCGAATCCCCGGTTGAGAGCTCCGGCGTCGATGAGTCGATCGATGAAGTCCGACGTCGCAGCGGCATAGTCCTGGGCGCTTTCCAGCGCCTCCCGTGCGGGACGTTCCAGGTCCTGGAAGTGCGCGACCACCAGTTTCTGGAGCTCCCCGACCTGTTGCACGAGCCCCGGGTCGCGGTAGCGCTCCTGCTCGACGATGAGTTCTCTCAGTGGGCGTGACCGCAGCATCGAAAGCAGGTGATCGGTGAAGACGATCAGCGTCTGCCGGGTACGCAGCAGGGCCCGGTGGACGTCTGCCCTGCTGGCCTGGTTCCGCTCGATCGCGGAGCGTGTGCTGTCCAGGAGAACCAGGACCTCGGTGATCCCGCCTTGGTGGCTGACGCGTTCGAGGAACAGCAGGAAGACCATGCTGAGGGGTTCGAGGATGTACCGGTGCTCGTGGGGTCGAGGAAAGGAGGGGAGCAGCATCTCCGAGGCGAGAAAGGTGTTGAAGCGCTGCTCGAAGTCTCGAACCTCGGCCACTCCGCCGCAGGCGTCCCGAAGCTCGCCCCGGGTGAAGCCGCCGCTCCTCGGTGACCCGGTGGTGTAGGCGTGGAAGACCGCCATGGCCACGTCCAGCAGTCTCGGGTCCTCGATGACCGAGTCGCTGTGCTTGGCGACCGGTGCGGCGAGCGCCTTCAACTGCGCGGCGAGCAGGCCCTGAGGGCGGCTGCGCTCAGGCAGGGGTGGATCTGTTGATGGCATGACTGGCGGACTGCCCTGTCCGTGGGTGGGGTCGCCTCTGAGAGGGAGAAGCGAGGGGATGAGGGGCAGTCAACCAGAGGTCACAAGATCATTTCAGGACAATCGAGAGATTTGTTCTGAGGTACCGCCGGGACGGGGGTGGGTGCTGAGTCTGCACACGTGCCCCGGCCCCGGTTCAGGGGTGTTGCATCAGTGTTGTTCACGGGCGGAGCTGAGGAAGGCGGTCCACTCGGCAGCGGGGAAGGGGAAGTGGCCCTTCGCGGGGTTCTTCGAGTCCCGGACGGCCGCGCCGCAGGGCAGGTCGGCGACCTCGACGCAATCCTGATCTTGGCCGCTGTAGCTGCTCTTCCGGAATACGATGTCTGTCACGTGTCGCTCTCTTGGGTTGCGGCCACCTCTTTGATGAAGGCAGCGGACCGGGCTGTACTCAGAGAGGACCCTTGGACGTCGCCGAAGGTGGCGCTGTACTGCGTGACATTGTCGGCTTCCTCGATGAAGAGGGCGTCGGTGACGGTTCCGACGTAAACGATCGGTGTGTCCAGAGGGTCCCAGAACTCCAAGATAGTGAACGGTGCGGCGAGCGCGGCATGGGCACCAGCGGAGAACGGCAGTACCTGGATATCGATGTTAGGTAGCTGTGCCATGTAGAGCAGGTGGCCGAGCTGCTCGCACATCGTTTTCGTGTCACCGATCTGCCGACGGAGTGCAGCCTCGTCAATGACAGCTCGGAGTTGGACGGGGCGGAACCTGGTCAGGATCTCCCGTCGCTCCATACGGAACTCCAGGCGGCGTCGGATCTCCTCTGGGCTCACATACCTCCCGCCTTGGAAGATCGCTTCGGCATATCCGGGCGTCTGGAGCAACCCAGGAATCGTTTGAGTCGTGAAGGTCCGGATGACTGAAGCCTCGGCTTCGAAGTCGGGGAGGGCACGATCCCCGAACACGTCCTTGTACTTGGACCACCACCCTCTGAGCTTTGCATCCTTAGCCAGAGCATGCATGGCCTCCCGTGCCTGGGAGTCATTGACCTCGTAGAGGTCCAACATCTTGTCAATATCACCGCTGGTGATGCGCTTTGTCTCAGTCTTCTCGATCTTGCTCAGCTTGCCCGCGCTCCACTGGAGCTTCTTCGCAGCTTGAGAGCCGGTCAGGTCGGCTTGTTCACGGGCACGGCGTAGCTCGGCGGCGAGGCGACGCAGGCGTAGGGAGGGACTTCGTTCGATGGCCATGGCAGAATCCTAGGACTCTAACTCTCAAATTTCTAGTTATCCGTTGACTGTAGTGCGATTGAGAGTATGGTGTTGAGCGTAGCAAGTGATCGGGGTCTCACGCAGAGTCGCTGATGATCAGGCTACGACGTGCCCCTTCCCGCTGCCCGGGAATCGTGAAGGTCCAACCTTGCGGGCACACCGAACCATCCGTTCGCTCCCACACGCCAAGGAGTCTGTTCGTCATGCCCGCAACCGCGCCCATGCCTGTACTGCCGGAGGTGACCATCTCCCTCAGCGAGCTGGTCCCGCCCCGCTGCCGCCACTACTTCTCCGGCCGTGCCGACCGCGCCCACTACCGGAACCGCCGCTACGATTTCGGATCCTCTCGCCAGTACATGCCGCTGGTCCGCGCGTTCCTGGACACCTGCGCCGCCGAACGCGACCGCGATTACCGCTACCTGTTCACCCTGCTCGGATCGGAGCTGGCGAGCAACGCGCTACGGCACTCCAGGTCGGGAGAGCCCTTTGGGGTCTACACCCTCAACTGCCAACGCCACCGCGACGGGCTCCGACTCACCTGCCGTGACCAGGGCAAGAGGGAGGGGGCGGGTCCGTACTCCGCTTGGGGTGAGCACCTGGCCCCGAACCCCGACGGGCTCGACCTCCACACCGAGTCCGGGCGCGGACTGGCGATAGTGGACGCCCTGGCCACCACCTGGGGCGACAACGGGTTCGCCGGAAACCGCCAGGTCTGGTTCTTCCTGGCCTACGACCTGTCCGACAGCCTCTGGAACATCCATCCGTAAGAACACACCCCGCCGCAGGTGTCAGTGCTCTTGTACTGAAACGGGCCCAGGAGAGCGTTGCCGCGCTCTTCCCGGGCCCTGGCAATCCCGAAATCCGCACACGCTCACATGTTCAGAAAGCAGGATCAGTGACGCATCCTACCCTCGCGCCTCGTCCCTCCAGCGACCCGCTGTACCAGTCCCGCCTGGCCTTGCCTCGCTGTAACCCGCTGGTCGGTCCCTACTGCCCGTCCTGCGAGCACCCGTCCTGCCGCCGACGCCGCGCCGAACGGCTGCCCCGGCTGGGCGGCCAGCTGGCTGAATACCGCAACGAGCACACCCTCGCCGCCGCCGTCCAGGCCCGCAACCCGCACCTCATCGTCTGGTACGGGGAGCGGACCGGCTCCTACTGGGTCGCCTCCTCCACGGGGCTGGCCGAAGTCCCCGACGCCCAAACCCTGGACCGGCTCCTGCCCCCGGTTTTCGAGCTGTGGTGATCTCGGCTGTGTAGCCGGTGGCGGCCGTCCCCAAGAGGGGGCAGCCGCCACCGCACCGCTTCCTTGAGTAAGACACGGGCACTGGGGACGCTGGTCAGTGGCTCAGAGGGTTAGGAACGTTGGTCTGCGGCCTTTCTGATGCGCAGCGACTCGATCTTCTCCCCTGTGGCGGCCAGCCTCCAGAAGCCCCAGCCGTTGCGCGAGGTGCACACCCTCTCCTCGAGGGGAAGCAGAGAGTTGGCCCGTTCCACCACCGCGCGGGCCGCAGGACTGGGGTGCTTGAACACCTGGCCGTCCCACGGAGGCGAGATGATACCGAGCCTGCGCGTCGCCGGGGCGAACCACCCCTCGACACGCTGCTTCTTGTAGCAGCCGTACACGGGGACTCTCGCACCCTCGTTCGCGGACCCCGGGGACGCCTCCGCCACGGAGAGTCTGGTCAGGAGCCGGGCGATGACCTCGCCCTTGCTGCTTTCCTCCCAACGGGCGAGGAGTGCGAGCTGGTGATCCGTGTCCTGTGACACCTCGACGTAAGGCATGCGCCCAAGCTCCCAGACGCCGGCCCTCCTCACGAGCCGTTTCACCGTGTTCCCCGTATGCCGCTCCCCTGCGTGTGCCAACAGTGGCCGTATGTGGCCAGAGTTCCGAAAGGGACTTTGGTCCTGGGGCAGTGTGCAGGTCAGCGGCGATAACCTAGGTCCGCAGACCGTGTGCTCCCTCGACTCACGCGCGACCCCCGAGGTATTGGCAGGACCCCCAGTGCAGCCACTGACCCCCGCAGACCCCCGCGTGCTCGGCGGGATCGAGATCCTGGGCAGACTCGGCAGGGGCGGAATGGGTGTGGTCTACGCGGGCCGCACCGATGACGACACCTTGGTCGCGGTCAAGACCCTGCACGTGGGAGGCCTAGAACAGAGCGATCTGCGCGAGCGCTTCGAGCGTGAGGCCATCGCTCTGGGCATGGTTCAGGGGCCGGGTGTAGCCGCGCTGGTGGAGTCGGGGCAGGAGGCCGACGAGACCCCCTGGCTCGCTTTGGAGTACGTCCCCGGGCTCGACCTGGCCACCTATCTCAAACGGCACGACCCCTTGGACGCGGTGACCGGAACGGCGCTGGGACTCGTCCTGGCCAACGCACTCACCGACATCCACACCGCGGGCCTGCTCCACCGGGACCTCAAGCCCGCCAACGTCATGCTCGGACCCGACGGCCCCAAGGTGGTGGACTTCGGGCTGGTCGCCATCGGCGGTGCGGGCGGCGACCTGACGCACACCAACATCCGCCTGGGTACCCCCCGGTTCATGGCACCGGAGCAGTTCACCGCCCCGACCTCGGTGGGCGCCGCGGCGGACGTGTACGCCCTCGGTGCGCTGCTGGTCTACGCCACCTCCGGTCAGTACCCGTACGAGGGGGCCACCCCGGACGCTCTGGGCTTCGCCGCGGTCAACCCGGACATCGCACCGAACCTGACCGGGGTCCCCGCAGGCCTGGTTCCGTTGGTCACCGCGCTGATGGCGGTCAAGCCGCAGGACCGGCCAGGCCTGGCGGACGTGCGCGCGCAGCTCACCGAGCGGCTCGCCGCCGAGGGGCTGTCACCCGCGGCGGCCCGTGCCCACCTCACGGAGCGCACGTATGTCCCGGGCACCGGAATCACCGACGAGGTTCCGCCGGCCAAGCGGCACGCACCCGTCACCCGGGTGGAGACGGTCGACCACTCCCGCACGGCCGGGACCGGGGCCAGAACAGGGAAGCGGGGCGGGCTCGCGGCGCGTACGGCTGAACGGCTGCGCAAGGTCTATGCGCGCCCCGCCGCCTGACAGCTCGGCGCCACCAGACAACCCAGTGCTTCCTGACAACCCAGTGCCACCCGGCAGTACTTCCCGGCCCGGGGCCCCGTCACCGTCCGACGATCGACGGATACCCGATAACAAGGTGTTCCCGATCGCCGCGTATGCGGCGGGTGTGTCAACCGGGACCGTCCGTGGCGCGTGACCTCTCAAGGGCCCACGGGCCACACAAGACACAGGTCGGATCGCACGGCCGATCCGGATATCTCGATTCGCAGCGGACAGTGAGGGTCAATCAGTGACCGAAGGCGCAGGCGCGACGCAGACGAGCCCGTTCGCCCCCGGGGCTCGGGTGGAGGTACGTGACGCGGAGTGGATGGTGCGTACCTGTACCCCGGCCGCCTCGGCGGTGGACGGGCACATGGTCAGGGCCGTCGGGGTCTCGGAGTTCGTCCGCGGTGAGGACGCGGTGTTCTTCACCGGGATCGAGGAGGTCACCGCCCTGGACCCCGAGCGGACCAGGCTGGTGCACGACGACTCCTCCGGGTACGCTCGCAGCCGCCTCTACCTGGAGTCGGTGCTGCGCCGCACCCCGCTGCCCCAGTCCGAGCGGCGTCTGGCGATGCCGGACAAGTTCCTCCTCAAGGACCTCGTCTATCAGCGCCGTCCCGCCGAACTCGCCCTCCGGGAGCTGCGCCCGCGCGTGCTCATCGCCGACGTGGTGGGTCTGGGCAAGACCCTGGAGATCGGTCTGATCCTCGCCGAGCTCATCCGCCGGGGCCGCGGCGAGCGCATTCTCGTCGTCACCCCGCAGCAGGTACTGGAGCAGTTCCAGCAGGAGCTGTGGACTCGGTTCGCCATCCCGCTGGTCCGCCTGGACTCGGTGGGCCTGGAGCGCGTCCAGCGCGACATCCCCGCGGGCCGTAACCCCTTCCTGTACTTCAAGCGCGCCATCATCTCCGTGGACACCCTCAAGAACCAGGGCAAGTACGGTCAGCACCTGCGCAGCATGCACTGGGATGCGGTGGTGATCGACGAGTCGCACAACCTTATCAACGAGGGCAACCTCCGCAACCAGCTCGCCCGGCTGCTGGCGGCCCAGACCGACGCCCTGCTGCTGGCCTCCGCCACCCCGCACAACGGGAACTCCGAGTCCTTCGCCGAGCTGATCCGCCTGCTCGACCCGGCCGCTATCGCCGATCCGAAGGACTACTCCGCCAAGGACATCGAACACCTCTACATCCGCCGCACCAAGGTGCACCCCGAGGTGCGCGCGGAGATGGGCGACGACTGGCCCGAACGCGGCCCCTCGGTGTCGGTGCGCTGTGTCGCGGCCCCCGCCGAGGAGAAGGTCTTCGCCGAACTCACCCGGACGTGGTTGGCGGGTGAGGAGCGCGAGGGCGGTCCGGTGGTCCGCAAGGAACGCCGCCTGTTCCCGTACACCCTGCTCAAGGCCTTCCTGTCCTCGCACGTCGCCCTGGCCACCACGGTCGAGAACCGGCTGAAGACCATCACCTACACCGGCACTGGTGGGCTCAAGGACGGTGAGGACGAGCGCGAGCACAAGGCGCTAATTGACCTTCGCGACCTCGCCGGTGAGATCGGCGACGCCGACTCTGCCAAGCTCAAGGGACTGGTGCGGGAGCTCGAGGACATCGGGGTCGGCGCGAAGAGCTCCACCCGGGCCGTGGTCTTCTCCGAGTCCGTGCCCACCCTGGAGTGGCTGAACGAGACCCTGCCCAAGGCACTCGGGCTCAAGACCGGGCAGGTGGCGCTCATGCACGGCGGTCTCTCCGACACCGAGCAGCAGCGCATCATCAGCGACTTCGCCCTGGAGACCAGCAAGGTCCGCGTCCTGGTCACCGGCGACGTCGCCTCCGAGGGCGTCAACCTGCACCGCCAGTGCCACCACATCGTCCACTACGACCTCCCGTGGTCGCTGATCCGCATCGAACAGCGCAACGGCCGTATCGACCGCTTCGGGCAGAAGCACCGCCCCCAGTTCCGCGCCCTCGTCCTCACCTCCACCGTCGAAGGGGCCAAGGACGACACCACTGTCTCTGAGAGGCTCCTCGACCGAGAGGAGAAGGCCCACCGGGCCATGGGCACCGCCGAAACGGTCACTGGCCTGTTCAGCGCCAAGAAGGAGGAGGACCGGCTCATCCAGGACCTCCTCAAGGGCCGGACCGTGGAGGAGTCCCTGGACGCCGCACACCAGCAACAGGAAGAGGGCTCGGCCTGGGCCGGAGACGTGCTCTTCGGTGACGTGGGCGTGCCCGAGGGGGAGGCCGCACCGGAGCGGGCCCCTGAACCCCAGCTCTTCGGCTCCACCGAGGAGTTCGTCCGCGCCGCCCTGAGCACGGTCGCAGGCGAGGTCTCCGTCGACGAGGACGAGCGCATCCTCGCCTTCGAACCGCCCCGGGACCTGGCACACCGGCTCAGCGCACTGCCCGTCGACTACCTGCGCGAACTGAAGGTCAAGGAGCGGCTGCGTGTCACCTTCGACCGCGTGCACGCCCAGAAGCGGCTCGACGAGGCCCGCGCCACCAAGACCACCTGGCCGGACACCAGCTACGTCAGCGACCTGCACCCGTTGGTGGAGTGGCTGGTGGACAAGGTCCAGGTCCAGACCCACCGCAACGAGGCCCCGGTGATCCGGGCAGACGTGGACGCCCCCGTCTTCCTCGTCCAGGGCACCTACTCCAACGAGCTGGGCCAGCCCACGGTGGTGGAGTGGATGGCCGTCACAGGCCTGCCCGGCGAGCCCCGGGTGGAGGACATGTTCGAGGCCGTCCGCCGGGCGGGGGTGGGCACCGGCATGGTCAATACCGGCCGGTCCGGGGACCTGAGCGGCCTCCAGGAGTTGGTCCCCGCGGCCGTCCGCGTCGCCAGGACCCACCTGGAGGAGCGCAGCGCCGAGTACGACGCCCGCATCAAGGAGGACCTGGCCCGACCCCAGCAGCGGCTCGAGCAGTGGCAGCAGCTCAGCCTCCAGGGTCTGGGTGAGGACCCGCGCGGCCAGCGGAAGAAGGAACGGGTGCACGACACCTACGCCGAACAGCAGCGTCTGATGCGCAGGATGAGCACCGCGGGCGAACCGCTGCTGCGCGTCCTCGCCGTGGTGAAGGGGGAGAACTGATGGGTTACGACTCGCTGGCCAACCAGGGAGAGTATTTTTCCGCCCACTACCTGGCCGAGGTGCTGCCCAAACAGCTCAAGGGCAAGGACGGCCCCTTCAAGGACTGGACCGAGCTGGAGAAGCAGGAGAACGCCCGGGTCCGGGACGAGAAGAGGAGCCCCGAACCCGTCACCCCGCGCCTGGGCCTGCGCCAGCTCAAGGCGCGGTACTTCAAGGTCCGCCCGGCACTGGCCGACCACGTCGAACAGGTGCGCGAGGGGACCGAGCCCAGTGACGCCGAGGTCCAGGCCCACCACGGGCTCCTGCACGCCCTGCACCGCGACGTGCTCACCGCGCTCGGCTTCAGCCCCAAGGACGAGCCGCTGGAACCGCCCTTCTCCCATGGCGACGACCTGGTCCCGGTGCGGCTGGCGCTGTACGAGGGCACTGTCGCCGCCGTCGAGTGCGGCTGGGCCCCCGCCCCCGATGCCGCCCTGGACGAGAACGGCGCGGGATGGCTCATCGACCCTGTGGATCTGGGCGGCCGCGAGCAGATCACCCTCGGCGCCAAGTTGGTGTCGTGGCTGTTCGCCCGGGACGAGAACCTGCGCTACGTGCTGATCCTGTCCGGAGGCGTGTTGGTCCTCGCCGACCGCTCGGTGTGGGGCGAGGGCCGCTACCTCGCGGCCAGCCTGGACACCGCGCTCGGACGCAACGACACCGACGAACTCGGCACCATCGGCGCGCTCTTCGGCGCCCAGGCGCTGCTGCCCTCGGAGGAGGGCGGCACCGAACCCATCGCGACGCTCGTCGACGCCTCCCGCCAGCACGCCGTGGGTGTGTCCAAGGAGCTGCGGGAAGGGCTGCGGGACTCGGTCGAGATCATCGCCAACGAGGTCCTGGCCCGGCTACGGGATCAGGACGTGGACCCCGAGCGGATCGACACCAGGTCGAACCGCACCTTCGCCGACGAACTGGCCCGCCAGTCCCTGCGCTACCTGTACCGGATCCTCTTCCTGCTGTACGCGGAGGCCCGGCCCGAGCTGGGCGTGGTACCCGCCGACGACGAGGCCTATGTCCAGGGCTACAGCATGGCGCGGCTCGGCGACCTGGTCGTCAACGACCTGGTGGGTGAGGAGGCCCGGCGTAGCACACACCTGTACCAGTCGCTGGACCTTTTGTTCCGCATGGTCAACGAGGGCCACAACCCGCGCGGGCGCCAGCTCTCCGAGGAGGAGGCGGCGGGGCTCTCGGAGGGGGACGGGCTTCGGTTCGAGCCGCTCAAGGCGGACCTGTTCGACCCCGAGCGCACCCGGTTGATCGGTACCCGGCTGCCGCACCCGGACGACGACCCGGACGAGCCCGGCGTGCGGATGCTGGACACCCGGCTGCGTAACGAGGCGCTGTACCAGGTGCTGCGCAAGCTGATGATCTCGCGCGGTAGCCGTAAGGGCCGGGGCGGGTTCATCTCCTACGCCCAGCTCGGCATCAACCAGCTGGGCGCGGTGTACGAAGGGCTGATGTCCTACACCGGGTTCATCGCCCAGGAGGAGTTGTACGAGGCCGCCAAGAACGGTGACTCGTCGGGCGGCTCGTGGATGATTCCGGCGTCCAAGGTCGACGACTACGGCGACGACGTGTGGGTGCGGGTCAAGGATGAGAACGGCAAGTCCAGCAAGGACAGCCCTCGGGTGGTCTACAAGCCTGGGTCGTTCGTCTACCGGCTGGCGGGGCGAGACCGGGAGACCAGCGCCTCCTACTACACGCCTGAATCCCTGACTCAGCTAACCGTCCAGCTCACCCTGCGGGAACGGCTCGACCAGAACGGTGAGACGACCCCGGCGCGTGAGTTGCTGGAGTGGACCATCTGCGAGCCCGCTCTGGGTTCGGGTGCCTTCCTCAACGAAGCGATCAACCAGGTCGCGGCCGAGTACCTCAAGCGAGCCACGGCCGAGCGCGGGGAGGAGCTGGACCCCGAGCGCTACGCCGTGGAGCTGCAGAAGGTCAAGGCCTACATCGCCCTGCACCGGGCGTATGGGGTCGACCTCAACGGGACCGCTGTGGAGCTGGCCGAGGTATCGCTCTGGTTGAACGTGATGTACCCGGGCTTGCAGGCGCCGTGGTTCGGTCTGCACCTGAGGCGCGGTAACTCGCTGATCGGGGCCGGGAGGAGGTTGTACGACCCCGAGACAGTGAAGAAGGGCGAGTGGCTCAAGTCCGCGCCGGAGGACCAGCCGTTCAGGGATGGTGACATCAAGGCCGGATACATCCACCACTTCCTGCTGCCCGCCCAGGGCTGGGGGAGTGTCGCTGCGGAGAAGGAGGCGAAGAACCTCGCTCCGGAGGACACCGCCAAGCTGGCCGCGTGGCGGCGGAAGATGCGTAAGGCACCATCAGAGAAACGAGCTGGCAGGGGAAAGAACCAGAAGCCCTCCCAGATAGACCGGTTGCAGGCCCTATCGAGGAGGGCGGAGTTCCTGTGGGGCTTGGTGATCCGGCGTCTGGAGTTGTCCGAGCGTGAGATCAGCCGACACGTGGATGTCTATGGGGCTGACTGGATTGACCAGCCCGAGGACGTCATCCCGAGGGAAGAGGTGCTGGCCAACCTGACGGAGAAGGGCACCCCCTATTGGCGTCTCAAAACTTTGATGGACGCCTGGTGCGCGTTGTGGTTCTGGCCCGTGCAGAAGGCTGGGCTGCTGGACGGTAGTGACGAGGTGTACGAACGCCTCGGGAACACCCTGGAGCTGAGCAGTGCCGGGGGAGAGGGTTTACTCTTCGGTGAAGCTCGCGAGAGCCTACCTTTGAACGAGGTTGAGAACTGGCTCAAGTTCGCTGAGGCCCTGCTGGGCAGCCACGACATTCCGGGGGATTCCCTATTCGGTGAGATTCATAGCCTTTCTGAACTCGACGATTCGGAAGATTCTCTTCCAGGTCTCATGGGGATGAAAGATGAATTCCGCTTGGGTGAGATGTTCCCCTGGCTGCATGAGATGGAGAGCCTCGCTGGGCGTCACGGATTCTTCCATTGGGAACTCCAATTCGCCCACCTCTTCAAGCTTCGAGACGGCTTTGACATCCAGGTAGGAAATCCGCCTTGGGTGCGACCCCGTTGGAGTGAAGATAGTGTTTTGGCTGAAATCGATCCTTGGTTCAAGTTGGTTGATAAATCTCCAGCTGGAGACAAGGTCCGACGGAAAGGCCTGGTTCTTGCGGAAGCTGTGGATCGCACTTATCTCTTGACGGAACTGGCGATTGTTTCCGGAATGAGTGACTATCTTTCTGATGTGGCTACTTACCCGTTGATGGTTGGGACGCAGCCGGATCTGTATCGTGCCTTCCTCATAAGGGCCTGGTTGGGCTTGGGAGAGAGTGGGTCCCTGGGTATGATCCACCCCGACAGTCATTTCAGTGGAACAAAGGAAGCGATTTTGAGGTCTCAGGTGTATCGGCACCTGAGGGTCCATGCACATTTTAGGAATGAGCGAAAGGTATTTCCTGATGTGCACAATAATTTTTCGTTTTCTGTTAGTGTTTATGGACCTCCTGGTGAGATCAGTTTTTCGCATGCGAGCTATCTGTACGAGGCGAGTGTTTTCACGGGGTCGATGGGGCACGATGGGTCTGGCCCTAGGCCCGGGGTGAAGCACGGGTCTGAGTGGGATATTCGGCCTCATCGAGACAGGGTTATCCACGTAACGGAAGATGTGCTCGGCGAGTGGTCTGCTATTTCAGGAATTTCGGATTCCCCAGTGGGAGAGGCTCCACTTCTTTATCCCATTACTAATGTTGAAGCTGAGACTATCCGGGTTTTGGCGGGGTATCGATCGCGGGTGGGTGATGGCAAGCCTTATATCTCCCAGGGGTTTCATGAGACAAATGATAAAAAAAATGGCCTGATTAGGTGGAGTACTTCCCAGTCTTCGTCTCTGCGGGAGGTGATCTTGCAGGGTCCTCATTTTTCTCAATCCAACCCGTTCGGAAAGTATCCAAGGAGCCCTTGTCGCGGGCAGAATGATTGGGATTCTTGGGATCTTCGGAGCCTTCCAATCGACGCTGTTCCTGCGGCGAATTATGTGCGTTCGGTGAGCCGAAGTGACTATGTGGGGGCTCAGGACGTTTGGGGCAACTATCCATGTTCTGATTACTTTCGCTTGGCTTGGAGGATGATGATTCCGTTTGATACGGAGCGGAGTCTTTTTTCTGCCTTGATTCCTCCAGGTCCGTCGCATGTTAATGGAGTGCACACTCTTGCGATGGATTCAAGCAGAGGTACGGTTCTTAATTTGGGTTTCTGGTCCGCGCTGCCCCTGGATTACTTGCTTCGGGTGACTGGTCGGGCTCACCTGCAAGTGGGTGATGCTCCTAAGATGCCTGCTCCTTCTAGAGGTTTCCCGCTCGAGGATGAACTTCTGCTTCGCGTGCTTCGTCTTAACTGTCTCACCGAGGCTTATTCTTCAATTTGGTCGGAAGTTCATAAGAGTTCATGGCGTAGTATGTGTTGGGCCTTTGGGTGGCCGGTAGAAACTAATCTTGGTGATGTTCATGATGTCTGGGGGTGGTCTACTCCTCTCCGTTCTGAATGCGATCGGCGTGCTGCTCTAGTTGAAATTGATGCCCTGGTGTCCTGCTGGTTGGGAGTCAGTTCGGATCAGCTTGTTGAAATTTATCGTTCTCGCTACCCCGTGTTGGCGGAGCGCGAGCGGAATATTTGGTTTGATTCGCTTGGTCGAAAAATCGCGGCAAGCCATCACACATTCGGTTACGGGCAGGTCAAGGAAGACTTCCTCCAGCTTCAGGAGTACCTGGATACCAAGAACCCAGCCGACATCCCTGAGGGCTACTCCGCCCCCTTTTACAAGGCTGACCGGGAGCGCGAGTACCGCGAGGCGCACGCCCATTTCACCGAGATCGTTGAGCGCGCCAAGCGTGACGGCACCTGGGACGGGGAGGTCTGACCATGCAGCCCACGCTCGCCGCCGCAGAGGTCAAGCGGAACATTACCCAGTACCTCTCCACCACCTTCGCGCTCGCTGACGAACCGGTCCGGGAGAGCCTCGAAGCCTTCTTCACCGACCCCGCTCAGGGCATCTTCCGGGGGCCCTACCTCCGGGTCCGTACGCCTTTCCGGACCTCGGACGACTCCTGGCAGAATCACCTCGAATGGCACCCGCCCGGCTTCAGCCCGTTCCTCCACCAAGCCAAGGCATGGGAACGCCTCTCCACGCTCAACAGCCCCGCCGAGTCCACCCTGATCACCACGGGCACCGGTTCCGGCAAGACCGAGTCCTTCCTGATTCCCCTCCTGGACCACTGCCGCCGTGAGCGGGCTGCCGGGAACAACGGCATCAAGGCCGTCCTGCTCTACCCAATGAACGCGCTCGCCACCGACCAGGCGCAGCGGCTCAACGATCTTCTGCTCGACCCGGCCCTGTCCCAGGTCACCGCTGGCCTCTACATCGGCGACACCCCGGAGACCGGGTACCGGCGGGTGAGTACCGCCCGAGCCCAGATCCGCCGTCAGCGCCCCGACATCCTCATCACCAACTACAAGATGCTCGACCTGCTCCTCCAGCGCGAGCAGGACCTTCCGCTCTGGAAGGACTCCGCCCTCACCTACGTCGTGGTCGACGAGTTCCACACCTACGACGGCGCGCAGGGCACCGACGTCGCCATGCTGCTTCGTCGTCTGGCCGCCGCCACCGGCAATTCCCGCCCGGGCCACCCGCTCGGCGACATCTGCCCGGTGGCCACCAGCGCCACCCTCGGCCAGGACGGGCCCGACACCCTCGGAACCCCCAAAGCCCCCGGAGCCTCCGCCGCCAAGGACCACGACCCCACCGAGCGGATCCGCGCGGTCGCCTCCACCGTCTTCGGCACCGAGTTCGGCCCGGACTCCGTCGTGGGCGAGGACCGCCTGGCCATCGACGAGTTCATGGGCAAGCTCGAATATGAGCTCCCGGTGCCCGACCCGGTCAAGGTCGCCACCATCCGCGACCCGCACGGCGACCCCACCGCCATGGGGCGGATCATGGCCGAGTTCACCGGCCGCGACGACCTCAGCCCGCGCGAGCTCGGCGTCCTCCTGCGCAAGCACATCCTCACCAAGGCCGTGCTCAGCACCCTCGACGGCACGGTCGCCCCCATGGCCCAGGTCCTGGACGAGCTCCCCGAACGCGGCGCCTACGCCTGGGGCCGCGCGCTGGGCAGCACCCCCGAACTCACCGCCGAGGCCTTGGCCCGCTACATCGCGCTGCTCTCCACAGCCCGCCACCCGGACACCCCCGAGGGCGAGAAGGACCGCCCCTTGGTGACCATCGAGACCCACCTGTGGGTCCGCTCGGTCTCCCGGCTCCTGCGCGCGGTCGCCGACAAACCCTCCTTCGCCTGGCACGGCGAGACCCCGCCCGCCCTCGGCTCGGAGACCACCACCTCCGACCTGGGCCGAGTCAGCCTGCCCGCCGTGTACTGCCGCCACTGCGGCCGCTCTGGCTGGGCCGCGATCTCCCAGGAGTCCGCACCGGCCGACCTGGTCACCGACCCGGACAAGGTGTACCGGGGCGCGATCGCCAGCAAGAAGTTCGTCCGGCCCCTCATCCGGGCCAGCCGCGCCGAGGCCGCGCAGAACCCTGCCGCCACCCTGGTACTGCGCTCCTCCGGAAACCACGTGCGTCCGGTGGACCCCGCCACCGACCTCGCCAAGCACGAGGCCGGTCAGCTCGACGGCGTGTTCGTGCTCGCCGACATCGCGCACACCAAGGATTCCTTCCGGGCCGCCGAGAACGACCGTTGCCCGGCCTGCGCCGCCGACCAGGGCACCCGATTCCTCGGCTCGGGTCTGGCCGCGCTCGCCTCAGTCTCCGTCACCGAGCTCTTCACCGGCGGCCAGCTCGCCCACGACGACGAGCCCCCCAAGACGCTGATGTTCAGCGACTCGGTGCAGGACGCCGCCCACCGGGCCGGCTTCGTCTCCAACCGCTCCTACACCTTCTCCGCCCGCGCCCTGCTCGCCGCCCGGCTGCGCGAACACCACGAGGAGACCGCCGGCGCGCCGCTCGACCTCAACGACCTCATCGCCGACACCGTCGCCCGCGCCGAGGACCCTGCCTACCTGGCCTGCGTGGTTCCACCGGACATGCACGACCTGCCTGGGATGGACCGCCTCCTCGCGGGGGAGAGCAGCGGCGGCACCCGGGAGTGGGACCTGGTGGGGGAGCGGTTGGCCTTCACCTCCGTGCTGGAGTTCGGGCTGCGCTCCCGGCAGGGCCGCACCCTCGAACTCACCCGGACCGCCGCCGCCCAGGTCCGGCTGGACGAACCCGACCGGATCGCCGCCCTGGCCGCCGACCTGCTCCAGCACAGCGGAGACCAGATCGAGGGCCGCCGCCCCTCCCCGGCGGTCTTCCGCGGCTACGTGCGCGGGCTCCTCGAACGCCTGCGCACTCGGGGCGGGATCAGCCACCAGTGGCTCGACCCCTGGATCAAGAACGTCGGGGCCAAACGCTTCGGCACCATCTGGGGCAAGCGCCCCGACGGCATGCCCGCCTTCCCCCGAGGGCTGCCCGCCCCGCGCTTCCTCACCGACGACCGCAAGGAACGCAGCGAGTTCGACTCGGTCACCGGACGCGGCACCTGGTACCAGGACTGGACCACGCGTTGTCTCAAACTCCCACCGGAGGCCGCGCCCCGCTACCTGCGCCGCCTCCTGGAGCTCCTCCACGAGGAGGGCGTGCTCACCCGCACCGGCACCGACGCGGGCGTCAACGTCTACGGCCTCACGCCCGGGCACGTCCAGGTCCGACTCCTGGACGACGAGCAGGTGGTCACCGGCGGACTGCGCTGCCACGTGTGCAACTGGCGCCAGAGCGCCCACCCCGACCAGACCGGCGACTGGGCCGCCGTGGCCTGCCCGCGCTACCGGTGCACCGGCCACCTCACCGTGGACGAGGACCGCCGCTTCCGCCACGACTACTACCGGCGCCTGTACCGGGAGGCCCAGCCCTTCCGGATCACCACCGCCGAACACACCGGGCAGCTCACCCGCGCCCAGCGCGAACGGGTCGAGGAGTCGTTCAAGCGTGGCAGCCGCTACACCGACCCCAACGTCCTCTCCGCCACCCCCACCCTGGAACTGGGCATCGACATCGGCAAGCTGGACGCCGTGGTCCTGGGCTCCCTGCCCACCGGCCCGGCCAACTACGTGCAGCGCGCCGGCCGGGCCGGGCGCCGCTCCGGCAACGCCTTCCTGCTCACCCTGGTCGGCCGCCGCGCCCGCGAGCGCTACTACCTGGAGGAGCCACTCGACATGATCGCGGGGCAGATCGCCCCGCCCGGCAGCTTCCCCTCCGCGGTGGAGATCCTGCGCCGCCAGTACGCCGCGCGCCTGCTCGACCTCGCCGCCCGCGGTGACCTGCCCGGGGTTCCGGCGCTGCCCGGCCGCGCCGACGACCTCTTCGGCGACCTCGGCTGGCTCCCGGGGTTCACCGAGAGCGCCCTCGCGCACGGCGACCGCCTCGTCTCCGGCTTCCTCGACCTGTTCACCGGAGCCGGGCAGGACGTGGACGACGTCGCCGCGGGCCAGCTGCGCCACTACGCCACCGTCGGCCTCAAGGAGACCGTCACCCGGGCCGAGGAGACCTGGGCGGCCCGCCTCGCCGACCTGCGGGAGCGGGCGGAGACCGTCGGCCGCTCCATCGACGCCCTCATTGAGTCCGACCCGGAGCAGAAGCGACGCAAACGTGCACTCCAGGCCGAACGCAACGCCGTGCGCAGGCGCATCGGCGAGATCGGCCGTACCAGCGCCCACAGCGCCCTGGTCGACCTCGGCGTACTGCCCAACTACTCCCTCGTGGACAGCGCC
Organism: Nocardiopsis terrae; assembly: GCF_014651695.1. Lineage (GTDB taxonomy): Bacteria > Actinomycetota > Actinomycetes > Streptosporangiales > Streptosporangiaceae > Nocardiopsis > Nocardiopsis terrae. The sequence continues at coordinate 138,253 of NZ_BMXJ01000005.1, read as the reverse complement.
ACCGAACTGGAGGCCACCCTCACCTGGGAGGAACGCGGCGCCGACAGCGACTCCAGGTTCCACAGCGAGGTCCGCGAGTACAAGCGCCCCACCGCCCGGGCCCTCACCGAGCTCGCGCCCGGCAACCACTACTACGTGCGCGGCTACCGGCACACCGTCGACGGCCTCGACATCGGCTCGATGCACCGGCCCGCCTGGCGGGACTGGCGGGTCTGCCCCGCCTGCGGGTACGTGCGCACCCACGACGCCGCCACGGACACCTCGCCCTGCCCCCGCTGCTCCAGCGCCGTCATCGCCGACCGCGGCAGCCTGTACCGGGTCCTCGAACCCACCCGGGTGTACGCGCGCGACCGCCGCGACGACGCCCTCATCCGGGACGAGCACGACGAACGCCAGCGCGTCTTCTACGAGACCGCCACCGCCGTGGACATCCCCGAGGAGTCCATCGCCCCCGGAGCCTGGCGCCACACCGGCCGGGTGTTCGGCGTGGAGTTCACCCGGGAGGCGGTCATCCGCCGGTTCAACCTCGGAGCCCTGCGGATGAACCGGCCCGCCACCGTCACCTTCGCCGGGAACGAGGTCACCCCCACCCCGTTCCAGGTGTGCCGGGCCTGCGGCGGCGCCACCCTCGACGAACCCGTCAACGCCGTCAGCAACGTCCTCGGCAGCTCCTACGACTCCGGTCGCAGCTACCACCGCCCCTGGTGCCCGCAGCGCCGCGGCGACCAGGTGGAGCACGAGAAAATCGTGCTCGCGCACTCGCTGCGTACCGAGGCCCTGCGCATCCTGCTGCCCGTGGCCACCGTGCACACCGCCGAGCGCATCATCAGCTTCAAGGCCGCGCTCATGGCCGGGCTCGCCCGCGTCTACGGCGGGGCCCTGGACCACCTGTCCGCCACCATCGCGGCCATGCCCGACCACGAGACCGGTCACCAGCGGCGCTACCTGGTCATCCACGACACCCTGCCCGGCGGCAGCGGCTACCTGAACCCCCGCTCCGGAGCCGAGGGCATCCGGGAGATCCTCGCCGCCGCCCGCGAGGTCGTCGCGCACTGCCGTTGCCAGGCCGACGAGGGCCGGGCCGCCTGCCACCGATGCCTGCTCGCCCACGTCAGTGACCGCGAGTTCCCGCACGCCGACCGGGCGCTGTCTGAGGAGATGCTCACGGACCTGTTGGAGGACTGGGCGACCGACAGCATCGCCCGCACCGACGACATCTCCCTGTGGGACCAGGTCGAGAGCGAACTGGAGGCCCGCTTCCTCCAGGCCCTCCAGCGCTGGGCCAAGACCCCCGGCTCCGGCCGCTCCTTCGAACTGGGCGGCAAGGTCAACTGCCGGCGCAGCGCCGTTCTGCGCCTCATCGGCGATGACGGGAAGGTCATCGGCTGGGAGGTGCTGTTCCAGAACACCATCAAGGGCACCCGCCCCGACGTGGTCTTCCGCCGCCTCGACACCAGCCGCGACCAGGTCGCCCTCTACCTGGACGGCTACTCTTACCACGCCTCGTCCCAGCACAACCGGATCGCCGACGACGCCGACAAGCGCGCCCGGCTGCGCGCCCACGGCATCACCGTCTTCCAACTCAACTGGGACGACCTCGACCACCTGGACGGCAAGAAGGTCCCGCACCCCGCCTGGCTGCCCTACGGTCCCAACGGGCGCATGCAGGCCCAACAGTCCTACGGGCAGCAGGGCGGTGACCCGAAGGAGCTCGACACGACGGTCTGGAACAGCCCCGCCGAGACCCTGTTCGCCTACCTGGGCGATCCCGACCCCCTGCGCTGGACCCAGCGGTCCCAGGCGGCCGTCACCGGGATCATGCGGACCAGCGGGGCCGAGAAGACCGGTGGCGGAGCCGTCGAAATCGCACCGCACGTCACCTCCGCCCTGCGCGGCGACCGCCTGCCCGGGCCGGTCGGGGGCACGGGCTGCGTCCTGATCCGCAGCACCGACGACGCCGGATGCCGACTGGTGCTCGTCGCCAACCAGGCCGAGCGCACGGTCAGCGCCTTCACGGTTCTGGACGACCGCGAGGAGACCCTGGCGGGCGGCGGCGACGACCACAAGCGCCGCTGGAAGGCCTGGCTGTACTGGGGCAACCTGGTCCAGTTCCTCACGCACGAGGGCGGCGACGGCGGCCAGTTCGCGCTCAGCGCCCTCAACGCCCTGGACGTGTCGGTGCTGTCCGCGGTGGGCGGCGACGGCCTCGACAGCACCCTGGCCCTGGAGCCGATGAACCCGACAGAGGTGACGGAGCTCTTCGGGGACACCCTCACCAGCACCCGGGTGCTCACCAGCGACCTCGAGCGAGGGCTGGTCACCCTGCTCGACACCATGGCCTCCGAGAAGACCGCCTCCGGGCCGGAGCACTCCGAACACACCCTGGACGTCACCGTCGACCCCGCGTGGGTTCAGGTGTCGGAGCTGATGGAGCCGGACGAGCCCGGACTAGAGACCCTGGCCGGGGAGCTTCGGCGGCGCGGTATCCCCGCGCCCGAGGTCGGCTACGAGCTGGGGGCGGGCATGTGGCCCGCCGAACTCGCCTGGCCCGACCACAAGGTGGCCGTCGTGCTCTCCTCCGAGCTCATCGGCAACGCCGAGGACAAGGCCAGGGGCGAGGCCGCCTACACCGAGGCGGGCTGGCACGTTCGGGAGGCCGACCAGTGGGAGGTGTCCGAGCTGGCGCGGATCCTCACCGCAGGCGGAGAGAACGCGACCGACGGGCGCGACCCCGCCGGCGGCGATGACGACACGACGAGCGCGAAGGGATGAGCATGCAGGACAAGGCCACACTGCGGCTGTTGGACAAGGCCGACAAGGAGATCCGTAAGCTCCCCCGCAACGTCAAGGGGGCTCTGTACGACTTCCAGTACAAGTTCCGGGAGAACCCCACCAACCCCACGAACGGGTTCAAGCAGCTCAAGGGCGAGCGGCTGTTCTCGGCTCGCGTGGGGGAGTACCGCGCGATCCTCTTCCACGCCGGGAACCAGGACTACATCCTGGTCGCCCTGCGCCCGCGCGGGCAGGTGTACGAGCACCTGGAGCGGTACCGCTTCGACATCAACCAGGTGACCGGCGCCCTGGAGATCTTCGACGTGGTGGCCTCGGAGGAGGCGACCGGAACTGAGCCCCCCGCCCCGGAACAGGTCCCCGCCCCGCAGCCGGAGGCCGAACCGGTACCGGCCGAGGCCGCATCCGGCCCGGATCAGACCGGCCCCGCACCCGAGTCCCCTCGTCCGCTGCTGGCCGACTACACCGAGGACCAGCTGCGCGAGCTCGGCGTGGCCGACGGTCTGGTCTCCCTCGCCCTGACCATCACCACCGAGAGCAGGCTCCTCGGCCTGGTCGAGTACGCCCCCCGGCACACCGAGGAGGTCCTGCTCGCCCTCGCCGACGGACGCGGGTTCGACGAGGTCATGGAGGAGGTCACCCGCCCGGTCGCCGCCCCCGAGCCCGTCGACACCACCGACTACGACACCGCCTTCACCCGCCCCGCCACCCGTGTCACCACCTACGACACCGACCTCCAGCAGGTCCTGGAAGACGACTTCGCGGCGTGGAAGGTGTTCCTGCACCCCACCCAGCGCAGGCTCGTCAACCGCAGGTACAAGGGCCCGGCCCGGGTCAGCGGCGGTCCCGGCACCGGCAAGACCATCGTCGCCCTGCACCGGGTGAAGCACCTGGTGGACCGGCTGGGCCCCGGCTACACCAAGCCCGTGCTGCTCACCACCTTCAACAAGAACCTCGCCGCGGACCTGCGCCGCCGCCTGCTCGACCTCGGCGGACAGCAGCTCCTGGACCGGGTCGACGTCGTCAACATCGACCAGCTCGCCTCCCGCATCGTCAGCGAGAGCGGTCAGGGCCGCCAGCGCCGCCGCACCATCAACGACCAGCAGGCCGCGCGGGAGTGGCAGGACATGCTCACCGAACTCAATGAGCGCACCTGGGACGCCGACTTCCTCAACGCCGAGTGGAGCCAGGTCATCCTGGGCCAGAGCGTGCGCACCCGCGGCGAGTACTTCCGGGCCCGCCGGGCCGGGCGCGGACAGCGGGTGAGCCGCGCCCAACGGGCCGATATCTGGCAGCTGGTGGAGCGGTTCACCATGCGTCTGGAGGAACGGGGGGTCTGGACCTTCCGCCAGGTCGCCGAGGCGGCTGCCCGGGTGGAGGGCGACCGCGCCGCCAAGATCGCCGCGAACCGCGAGCGCGAGGCCAACGCCGGCGGGCAGATGCTCCACCACCAGGACCAGTCCTTCGCTAACCTGCGATTCCGGTACGAGCACGTGGTCGTGGACGAGGCCCAGGACCTCAACCCCGCCCACTGGACCCTCCTGCGCGCGATGGTCGACCACACCGACAACGACATCTTCCTTGTGGGCGACACCCACCAGCGGATCTACGGCAACCAGGTGTCCCTGGGCAGCCTCGGCATCAACATCGTCGGCCGCTCCGCGCGCCTGACCCTCAGCTACCGCACCACGCGCGAGATCCTCGGTTCCGCCCTGGGCCTGCTGGGCGAGGAGACCTGGGACGACCTCGACGAGGGCACCGACACGCTCCGCGGCTACCGCTCAGTACTACGCGGGCCCCGGCCATTCTTCCACGGAGTCGACACCTGGGCGGCCGAGATCGACGCCCTGGTCGCCAGGATCGGAGCGATCAGGGAGCAGGCCCGGGCCGAGGGGAAGTTCGCGTCCGTCGCGGTGGCGGTTCCCGTCCGGGACATGGTCGGCGAGGTCGAGCGCGAACTCGTCCGCGTCGGGATCAGCGCCGCGTCGCTGGGCCCCGAAGGGCCGCCCTCCGGCCACGAGGAGTCCGTCCACGTGGGGACCCTGCACCGGTACAAGGGGCTGGAGTACCAGCACATGATCGTCGCCGGTGTCACCGACGGCCTGGTGCCCAACGCCAACGTGGACCGGTACGAGGACAGCGACCCGGCCCGGTACCGGCGCGAACTCCAGATGGCCCGTTCGCTGCTGTTCGTCGCCGCCACCCGGGCCAGGGACTCGCTGGTGGTGTCCTGGCACGGTGAGCCCAGCCGCTTCCTGCCGAAGCAGGTCGCGCAGGCGGAGAAGAGCACGCCGGCTCCCGAACCCGCGGAGGAGGGCTTCGAGGACGGCGGCCTGTTCAAACCCCCGAACGCCCTGCTGTAGGCGGCCTACTGGAGAACGTCCGGCCCCGGCTCCCCGAAGAAAGGCCGGGGCCGATCAGCGTTCGGGGAGGTCACTTTCTAGCGCCGTTGAAGAACTCCAGGTTCATCTTGAGCCGTTCGGCGTAGGAAGGGAGCTCAGCCAATCGTTCTTTGGCAGTCGGGTCCCCCGCCTCGACCCCCTCTTCGTACAGGTACTCGGCGAAACCCGGGGCGATGGCTCGGTAGAGGTCGCCGGCCTCGACGAAGACATCGCTTCCCGCGACGGATAGAGCTCGGTCGTACCATTGGCGGCTGGTATACGGGAATGTCAGGGATGATTTTTCATACGACAAGAGCAGCATGCCGGGTGCGTCCCCGGTCTTGGCGGCCTTGCGCAGCCACTGGTCCTGTTTCTGTTCTCCATCCTCACCCAGCGATCCCAGTGAATGCCAAGAAGCGTTAGTGCTCGGTGGAACCCGCCCTCAGCGGCGTTCTGGAGCCTCTGCACCGCCTCGCTGCTCCTGCCGGTGACGAGTAGAAGCCACCCGAGTTCGTAATCGGCCTCGGGAAGTCCGTCGTACTCGTGAATGTCGCGGAGAAGCGATTCCGCGAACCCAAAGTCACCGCGGCGTGAGTGGATCACGCCGAGTATCAGTGAACAGGTCGCATCTCCTCCATTGGATGCCTGGAGCAGGAAGTCTTCGGCGATCTCCAGCTCACCCTCAGCCAAGGCTGCCTCGGCCACCTGCCGTAGTTCGTCGGCATGAATGGTGGCGACTGTCCAGATGTCCTGGGGGACGGGTTCTTTTGCTTCCTCGAGTATCTGATCAGTGGGACGCCAGCGATCCGGTTCGACCTGAACCAACAGGCCACCGCCCTCAGGGGCTGAGAGTCCGGCCCAACCCAGCTCCCGGACGAAACTGACGTCTTCGGGAAGCTCGATGTCCTTCAGGTACAGGTAGCGAGTATCGGCGATCAAGCTGGCACGGACCGACGTCAGACCAGCCCGGACCAGGTCGGTCACGGTTCTGGCCAGGATGTGGGCCAGGAAATGCTCTGGTAGAGGGACTTCCGTGTCTGCCGTGCCGTCAGCGTCCGTGGAAGTGGGTTCGAACAGGTCGCCCCACACATCGCTGTCGTACCAGTCATCCGCCGCATCCTCCTCCATGGCCACCTTGGTCGGCGGGATGGGGGAGAGCTGCCCGACCGCCCCAATCTGACGGGTGATCGGCAGAGACATCGTGGTCGTCTGGGCCAGGAGTTCCTGGGCGGTTGGACGCTGACTCGGATCCTTGCTCAGACAAGCGCGGACGATCTCGAGGAGCGGCTCGGCCAAACCCGTCAGATCAGGTTCTCCAGACAGAAGCCGCGCGAGCCATGCGGCTTCGTTATGAGCTGGGTAGGCTTCCTTGCCGGTCGCGGCGAAGGTGATCAGAGCTCCCCAGGCGAAGATGTCCACCGCCGGGGTCAGGGTGAGGTCGGTCAGCTGCTCGGGCGCCATGTAACCGCGCGTGCCCATCTTGGCGCTGGCGATCACAGAGATTGATTCCAAAGCGCGGGAGATGCCGAAATCAATGACGCGGGGGCCATCCGGGGCGAGAAGGATGTTCTCGGGTTTCAGGTCTCGGTGGAGCACTCCGGCGGCATGGATGGCGGTGAGCGCAACAGCCGTGTTCACCGCCAGACGCTGAAGTTCGGCGCCGCCGTGGGGCCCGTTCTCGCGCACAGCCTCTCGCAGTGTGGGGCCGTTGATGTACTCGGTCGCGATCCACGGGGTCTGACTGTCTGGGTTCGCGTCCAGGACGGGGGCGATGCAGAAGGGGCTAACCTTGCGCAGCTGCTCGATCTCCCGGGTAAAACGCCGCCGGACGTCGCCGTCCTGGGTGAACCGGGCATGCAGGAACTTGATCGCAGCCTGTTGACCGGACTCACCCACACCGCGGTAGACATCCCCGAAACCACCACTTCCCAGGTGGTCGGACAGGTGATAACCACCGACTTCGCGGGGCAACCAGGCAGGGAGATTGGTCACGGGATGCCTTTCCAGGGTCGGGGACACGGAAGGGGGCGGCCGTTGACTCCGTTTCCGAAACAGATCCTATGTGGGGGCGCCTCGCTGAGAGCTGTCAGGTGTTGAACCAGGAGTGGTTACAGGTCCCAGGGGTCGATGTCCTTCGAGGTAGTCAGGAACTGGGGCAAGACCAGAGACATGGGCTCGCCTGGTTCGACAGGGGGCGTTGGTAGGAGTTCGCACAGACGCCCGGTCGCCCAAGACTCGATGACGCGCGCCTGCTCGGTGGATAGATCGAGGAGATAGACACCCAAGGAGGTCAGGTCGTCTTCCCATTCATCTTCTGTGGATCGCTCGCAGAACTCGACGGCGATCGAACCGCGGTGCGCGATGATCAGTAACTGGCACAGTTCACGTGCCAGGCGCGGGTAGAACCAGAACTCCGATACCACCCTGGTCGAGGCCAGCATCGGCGCGTCCAGAGAAAGGACCAATGGCGCGGCCTTGGACTCGGGAACGTGGCAAGTCAACGGATGGTTTCGCCGTGCCAGGACCTTCTGAGCCGATTCCACCTGCTGGGGACCTTCGACGACCACCGACCACCAGGGAAACGGCCCCCAGGTTCCGGGCCCGGTCTCCTCCAAACGGAGGCGGGAGTTCCGTGGCAGGTAAAACATGTACACGTTGAGACACTCGTTGGCGAACATCCGGTCTCCATGAGGCATTGCTGCCAGGGAACGTTCGTAGTTCGTGAGATCGCCCGGTGTCCTGTCGAGGATCCGAGAGTCTTCGACACCCCAGCAACCGGAAAGTTCATGGCGCAGCCGTTGAAGGGGCACGACAGCGCTGCGTTGGGTAGCCCAGTACTCCAGGAGCGCTTCTGAAAGGCCTTCGAGGTCCCACAACCGAACCTCCAGCTGCCATGGGTTGGTCCCGTCCCAGAGCCCGCCTCCAGCGATACGTCCTTGGACATGACGGACCAGTGCCTCCGTTGATTTCTGGGTCGGAGGTGGGGCCCGGAAAACTTCGCTGGAGCGCACCCACTCCGCGACCGAAGACGGCGGATCACCTTTCAGGAGAAGTTGGCCGATCCTGGCCACAATCACGCCACGCAGGAGATGTACGTCCCCGAGGTCGGTTCTGAAGCCTTCGGTAAGCATGGCGGGGTGGTCCGCCGTGTCCCCGAGGATGCCGGTGCAGACCTGGGAGAACCAGAGCGCACGGTCTCGACCCGGACGTGAGGGCATGTAGGTCTGCATGGGACCTTTCCGGAGAGGGTGTCCGGAGAAGTACACCAGACACGAACACAACGGCTCAATTCGGCTGCCCACACCCGAGCGCCGGTACCGGGATCACGGTGCTCGGGACAACGGTGGCTGTTAGCGTTGGCGTCGCGTCGACACCCCCTGAGCGAACCGGACACAAAAGGAAATGACGGACCAGAGCACCGTTCTTCAGTTGCGACTACCTGCGACCGCAACAGAACTGTCCCCCAACGCTCCACGAAGCATTGGGCCGTATCGGCTGGTGGCGAGATTGGGCGCTGGTGGTATGGGGGTGGTGTACGCCGGTATCGCTCCGAACGGCGGTGCGGTGGCGATCAAGACCGTGCACGCTGAACTCGCGGCGAACCCCGAGTTCCGCGCACGCTTCGCTCGCGAGGTCGACCTGCTCAGGAGAGTCGGTGGTACCTGCGTGGTCCCGGTTCTGGACGCCGATGTCCGGGCCCTCCGTCCATGGCTCGTCACGCCCCTGATCCAAGGGCCCACCCTTGCTGACCATGTCAGGTGGGAGGGGCCGCTGGACCCTTCCACGGTGAACGGTCTCGCGCTGGGTGTGGCCGAGGCCCTCAGCCGTATCCACGAGCACGGAGTCGCCCACCGCGACCTCAAACCGGCCAACGTGATCCTCTCGTCTGATGGGCCAAGGGTGCTCGATTTCGGTATCGCCCGTGCCGTCGACGAGACCGCGTTGACCCGAACCGGTTCCCTGGTGGGTACCGCGGGCTGGATCAGCCCGCAGCACTACCGAGGATTGCCGCCCACCTACACGGACGACGTGTTCGCCTGGGGGTGTCTGGTGGCGTTCGCCGCCACGGGCCGACCGCCGTTCGGTACCGGTGCTCCTGATGCCGTCGCCTTCCGGGTCCTGCGAGAGGAGCCGGATCTGGCTGGGTTCGATGGCCCGCTGGCCGACGTGGTGAGGCGGGCACTGTCCAAGGACGCTGACGGTCGCCCCACGGCGGCAGAGCTGCTCACCACAGTGGCGGGTTTGCAGATGGGCTGTGACACAGATGTCCTGGAACAGCCCACGGAAATCCTCACCCGTGTGATCGGCAACCAGTGGCCCTTGATCTCCGACGCACCCACGCGGCTGTACGAGGCTGTGCCCCCTTCGGGCACGACGGCACGCGGACGAGCCCGTAGCGGACGTCCCCTCGCACTCGCGGCAGGGGCGATAGCGCTCCTGGTCCTGGTGGTGTCCACCGCCTGGTGGTTGGGAACGGAACGTCGGGCTGCTCTGGACGGTGACCCCACAGGCCCGGAAGGCCAGAGCGGCACGCAGGTCGAGGAGGACATGCCGGAGAGCGAAGTGGGCAACCCCGAGTACATCGTGGCGCAGGCTCGGATCGGCCCGGGGGCGGAACCCCTGGATATCAGCCGGATTCGGCCTGAGGGTGGGTTCGTCATCGGCCTTCACCCCTATGACCCCGAAGGCGACCCGGACAACATCGACCCGATCAGTGGTGAACCCGGTGTTGACCTCTACGAGTTCGACCCACTGTGGGCGAGGATCACCGACGACGCCGAAGTGCTGTGTGCCTGGGTCTTCTGCCAGGACACAGCGGGTGGGCTCGACCCCCACGGGTTCGGCACCACACCCGCTAAACCGGAGGACATCATGAGCCACTTCGAAGAGCAGCTGTCGCGTGACGACGCGGATCCGCGCAATATCTGGCTCGTCGCCGAAGTGACCTACACCGTCAACGTCAACGGCGTGGGCCGCATTACCCGGATCGTCGAGATGTTCACACCGTGAGACTCGAAGAACCCAGGGTTGCGGACCCATCCGTTGCGTTAATCGGTGAGACGCACGGATATTGAAACCGTCACCCGGAGTCGGAGTTGTGGTCGGGGGGTTCGTCCGGCTCGTTGACCAGGTCCTGCCAGTTCATCTGGTCGACAAGAGCGCGAGCCAGGTTGAGGAAGGCCTGGAACCGAGTCTCGTCAGTCTCCATTCGCTCGATGAGCGAGGAGAAGAGGGAAGCGGCTCGCGTGTACCTGCTCTGTGGATCGTCCTGCTTTTGCACCAGGGGGAGGATGATGCTGTTGAACTGTTCCCAGGACCCGATCGAACCGCCCTGCCGCTCCAACCACCACGCACGTGCGGTGTCCGCGTCCTGGAGGACATGTCTGCGCAGGTGTGCGGCTCGGTCACTGAGCACCGCACGTTCGATGTGCGCGCGGCGGCGCTCGGTAGTGTACTCCGCCAGTTGTTTCCTGCCCGCCGTGCTGAGGTGTAGCCGCACTCGTGCGCAGACGCTCAGGTCAGGGTGGATCGTGGGCAGGGCCCGCTGCCAGGAGGCCAATGCCAGAGTCACCCTCTCCTGTAGATCGCGGTCGATGTCAGGGAACGAACGATGCTCGACCCGCTCTGCGATCCCCTGCACGGCGACAATGGTCGCGGCGCGGGCCACCGCCCGTTCGGACCGGGATAGCTTGTGCGTACCGCAGCGGTACCAGCCGGTTCCGCGCATACGGAGGTCCACACCGGGAACCCCCGAAGGCAGCGCGGAACTCAGGCGCACCCGTCCTTGCCGACGATTTCGGAATGCGGTCACTCGGACAGGGCCTCCCCGTTCGGGGTGGCCGTGATGAACTTCAGCAGGCCTCGACTCCCTGGCGTGTCCTTCGCGATGTACTGGTACATCATCGAATCCTGTTCGCGCCTGAACACCTCAGCCAGCAACTGTTGGGTCTCCGCGGGAAGCTCGCCCTGGCTGACCAGCTCCGACCACTCCGCGAAAGCGCGACCCGCGGGTGACTGCAGGTCGTGCCCCTCCACTGCCCTGCTCCAGGTCTGCACGAGCCAGGTCCGGTCCTCGGCCGAATGCAAGCGTTCCCCGTTCGGCCCGAGAAGGAGAGTTCGTCCCGCGGAACTGCCGGCCAGGGACAGGAATGCAGCGCGGCCCGCAGCTTGGAGCTCTGCCTTCGAAAGCCAGGAACGCAGAGTGCTGAAAACCAGGTCGGACTCGGTCCTGGCCAGGTTGGCCAGGGCCTTGGCCAACTCGGTCGAATCGTGCTGGTCGTTCTCGGCAATCAGCCTGAGCCGGATGAGCGCGATCTCCGGCCTGCGAGTACCCAGTTCACCTCCGCAGATGCCGGTGACAAGGGACAGAACGTTCTTGCTCGGCTTTCCCTTGACCCAGCGATACAGTTGGTTGCGCACGTAGGCTCCGTGCCCGGAGCTGAGCGCCGCCTCCGTCAATACCTGAATCGCGATGGAGCGCCGTGCTTCGGACAGGTCCGTGGTGATTGTGCGCAACAGTTCTGTTTCGGTGTGCTCGCATGCCAGGTGGACGACTCGTTCCATTGCCTGTTTGACGTCGCCCTTGGGCAGGATCCCGAGTGTGAACACCTCTTCGATCCAGTCCAGGACCTGATCCCGAATCTCCGGGAACTCCTTCAGGAGATGGCGGAGTACAGCCAGATCCAACTTCGCGTGGTCTTTGCTGAGATTCACCGCCCCGTTCTCGTGGGGCACGTGCGCAGCCTGCATCTTCTTCCCCAGGGTCGGTTCCTGGGCCAGCACAGCGGGAGTTCGCTTTACCCCCAGGTGCTGGAGAAAGAGGTTGGAGCTGGCTACCACGGCTCGGTCCGGGGCCCTGTCGAGCAGGGCCGTCGACCAGAGCACAGTACGGGTGGTGAGCGGGTCCGGTGCGTGCTTGATCTCCGCCGGGTAGAGCAGTCTGTCCTCGATGTACTCGCGCCACCCGGTGAACTCACCCAGCTTTGCCGCCAGGTCCTCCTTGTCCGAGGAATCGGAGATGATTTCGGAGAGCCGAAGGGCGTCCGACGGTCGCGGCCGGGACGAGATGATCGCAGCGACGCCACGCTCGGACAACCAGTCGACTCGCTCCCCACGATTGCGGCGCTTGAGGTCCTGCGTGATGAGTGTCGTGGGGTCAGGGCTGCCGAACTGGAACGTGACCTTTTGGGTCGTGCGGGCCAGGGAGCCTTCCCAGAGCTGAGGTGTTGAGAGGACCACGGTGTACTGTCCGCGCTGGAGGCTCTCTGCTCCGTAGTCGATCAAGTGTCGCCCGAAGTCTTCGTCCGGCAACTCCAAGGTGGCGAAGGACAGGTCCAGAATGCCTCCCTGCCCCGGACGCTGCGGAAGATACCTGGTCTTGGGTTTCGACCAGTCAGGGTCCAAACGATAGAGGCTGCTCGGCCGGACCACTGTCTGCAGGAGACGCAGCCCCAGGATTTCACGGCCGCTGCCGATCGCATCCACCAGCACGACGAGGCCGTGGCGCCGCAGCGCGGTTTGGGCCTCGTGCCACTGCGCTGTCTCGCTGGGTTCGATGAAATCGGGGCCCGAAGCTCTCAGGTCGTCCTGCGGGACAACCTCGGGAGCGATGTACTGCTCACCGTAGAAGTGTGCGTCGCCGGCCTGGACGCCTGTTGCTCCGGGGTGCACTTCCATCCTGTTCTCGATCATCGCCCGCCTCCGGCGTGGTTGTTGATGCTGTGGTTGGTGAAGTGCTCGGTCTGGACGATGGTGCCGTTGCCCCTGGCACTGAACTTGGAGGCCGAGAGCTGATAGGACTCCGCCTGCTCCGAGGGCGCATCGGTGTGCGCCTGCTCGGTGAGTAGAAGTTCCGGGTCGGCCAGACCCCAGTCGAGTCCGGGGACGTGCACCCAGGCGGGCTTCTCGAAGGACTTCACCCGCACCAGGCAGTGGGCGAACTCCTCCGCCCTGGCTCCGTTGGTGGCACCGCCACTACGGAAGACGTCCTCGTAGGCCCGTTCGGAGACGATCATGGCCAGCGAGGTCAGTTCCGGGGTGGCGCGGGCGAGTAGACCTCGAAGCCGGTCGTCGTCCAGCAATCGGTGCGTCTCCACCATGGGGTCTCCGATACCGCTGTCGGGGAGCGGTCCGACATGCACGCTGAGGCGAAGTTGGAGCGGTCGGCCGTCAGGGCGCGGGTGGCCCCGGAGCATGTCGTTCAGCGCACGGGGAAGGCAGCTCACCAGCGCTGGCAGGTGTTCCGGGCCGACACCCGCCACGTATCCGTCACCGGTGTGCTGGCCAAAGTAGCGTTCCTCCCAGGAATCGAGCCCGACAGCGGACATGGCCTTGCTCAGGAGGAGCAGGACGTCCTCGTTCACCACTGCCATGCCGTCGCTGTCGAGGGAACTGAAATCCCGGGCGTCCACCGCGACCACGGCACGGTAGGGGTTCAGTTTCTGGGAGTTCCAGAGCGACATCGCTCCCCCTCCGAACATGCTGATTTCGTTCATGTTCAAAGCATCGTTCGGACCCCGCAGGGTTATCGTCTGATTCTGGACGCTGGGCCGTGGGTCAGATCACATCGCGCAATTCCCTGGTTGTGTAGAGGTCAAGTGTGTCAATATCTGGCACTTCGATGTGTTTTCGTCCGCATTTGATGAGTTCGAGTGCTTTGAGGTGCCCCAGAGACTCGATTGCGGTCGCTCGGCTCATGCGGAGCATGAGGCCCAGCTCCGCTCGGTCCATCCCCAGGTGGATGGTGGTGCTCCGGCCTCTGATCTCGCCCACTTCACGTGCGAGGTGGGCGAGGAAGCGTGCCATGCGCGCCTCCGTCGAGTCGCGCCGGAGGCTTTGGAGGTGTGCCTCCTTCTCGAGTGAGCGGTTCAGAGAGAAGCGGTGCAGGGCCCCGGTCAGGCGGTTCCGTTCCACCAGGGAGAGGAAGGTGGAAGAAGGGATGCTGTGTCCCACACACCTGGTCACTGCCCATACGGAGGCGGTTCTCGGCTGATCGAGGAGCACCCCTACTTCTCCCAGGAGTTCACCAGGCCCTCGTAGGGCCAACGGAACGTTCTGCCCGTCGCGGGTGTCCTCGGTGACCTTGACGGTTCCCTGAATCAGTGCGACCACGAAACCCGGTGCTCTCCCCTGATGCATGAGGGGAGCCCCGGGTGAGTAGGAGCGACGGCTGCCGCTGCTGAGCAAGTCGTTCCACGCTGACTCTGGAATGCACTGGCGTAGGTTCACGGGCGATGGCTCCGCTCTGAGGGAGGGGCAAGCGACAGTGCGGATTGTGCCAAGTGGTGCTGACATTTTTCTTATGCTGAGCCCGGGCTACGGGTGAAGCCCCTGAAAGAGCATCTTAATTCGTACGCCAGTTCCATTATTGTGATTTTCGAAATACTGATGCTCTTCTTCAGTGGGTCAGGCTCAGCGGGTGAGGGTTCAGTCGCCCTCGAACGTGATGAGAGCCTGCAGGGAGGTGTGCCTGGCCCTCCTAGGGCGTGTTCGGTGGATCTTGAGTCTTGAATCTGTGGCTCTGACCGCTGGTGTACAACCGGTGTATGAGCCGCAGATTCGAGCTCACCGACCACGAGTGGGAACTGCTCCAGCCACTCCTACCCTCGCTCGCGCCCCAACGCGGGGGACGTTGGCGTGATCACCGCCAGGTCCTCAACGGCATCACCTACCGCACCCGCACCGGGATCCCCTCGCGTGATCTGCCCGAACGCTACGGGCCCTGGCGCACCGCCCATGACCGGCTGCTGCGCTGGGAAGCCGACGGCACCTGGGCCCGTATCGAAGAACACCTGCTCCTGGCCCGGGAACGGGACCTGGACGGCCAGATCGACTCCACCGTGGTGCGCTCCCACCAGCACGCCGCCGGAGCGCGAAAAAGGGGAAGAGCCCTGAGGACTCACGAGCCGCCCAGGGCCTCGGCACGTCCAGGGCAGGGTTGAGCACCAAGATCCACACCATCTGCGAGGGCAACGGCCACCCCCTGGTCACCACCCTGACCCCGGGACAGGACGCCGACACGTTGCAGCTGCCGGTGCTGGTGGGACTGGTACGGATCAACACCCCGGGCCGGGGCGGCCTCGCAGCAGGCTTGACTCCCTGGCCGGGGACAGGGCCTACAGCTCCAAGAACAACAGGGACACCTTGCGCACCGAGCGGATCCGGTGCACCATCCCCGAGCGCGAGGACCCAAAGGCCAACCGGCTCAGGCGCGGCTCGGCCGGGGGGAGGCCTCCCGACTTCGATCGGGCGGCCTACCGCCGACGCAACCGGGTGGAGCGGTTGATGAACCGGCGCAAGCAGTACCGGGCGCTGGCTACCCGGTACGACAAGCTCGCCACGACTTACCGGGCCACCGTCAGGATCGCTGACATTCTGATCCGGCTACGTGCCAGACCTGACAAGACCAGCAACCAAGATCCACCGAACACGCCCTAGGTGTACTGATCATGGAGGTTGGTAACACCCACCCCGCGTGACACACGCGAAGAGGGCCTTCGGTATCGGTGTGGATTGCGACATCTACCCGACTCACCAGAAGGCCCTCAATGCCCCACACTACCCACGCCAACGCCCGTCTGACCCCCGCCGGGCGCCTGCCTTGGCCCGCTGCGTGGTCGACCAGGGCTGGCCGCTGCGCCGGGCCGCCGAACGCTTCCAGACCAGCGTGAGCACCGCCCAACGTTGGGCCCACCGCTACCGGGCCCTGGGCGAGGCCGGCATGGTCGATGCCTCCAGCCGCCCCCACCACAGCCCTGGGCGCACCCCGCCCCACGCGAGCGCCGCGTCATCAAACTCCGCCACACCCGCCGGTGGGGGCCGGCCCGTATCGGCGGCCACCTGGGCATGCACCCCTCGACCGTGCACCGGATCCTGTCCCGCTACCGCATGCCCCGCCTGGCCCATCTTGATCAGGCCACCGGGCGTGCGGTGCGCCGCTATGAGCGTGCCCGTCCCGGCGAGTTGGTGCACGTGGACATCAAGAAGCTCGGCAACATCCCCGACGGGGGAGGCCACAAAACGCTGGGACGGGCCCAGGGCCGTAAGAGGCGGGCCAAGGCCGGATATGCCTACCTGCACAACGCGGTGGACGACCACTCCCGGCTGGCCTACTCAGAGATCCTGGCCGACGAGACCAAGCAGAGCGCTGTCGGGTTCTGGGAACGTGCCAACGCCTACTTCGCTTCGGTCGGGATCACCGTGGAGCGGGTACTGACCGACAACGGGTCCTGCTACAAGTCCCGTCTATGGCGCGATGTCCTGGCCGAGGCCGGGATCAAGCACAAGCGCACCCGCCCCTACCGGCCCCAGACCAACGGCAAGGTCGAGCGGTTCAACCGGATCCTGGCCCAGGAGTGGGCCTACGCCCGCCCCTACCGGTCCGAGTCCCAGAAGCGGGAGGCGTTCACCGGATGGTTGCACCACTACAATCACCACCGCTTCCACACCGCGATCAGCGGCCCTCCCGCCTCCCGTGTACCTAACCTCTCAGGTCAATACACCTAGGGGGCCGATGGCATTGACCGTGGGGGCTTGGTCGCCGTTCGTGTACGCCCAGATCGCGAAGTTGCTGTCACCGCTGTGGTTCAGTTCGAGGATGGTGAGTCCGTCGGGCTTCCATCCGACGGTGGGGGACCTCGTCACTGTTCGCTGAAGCCTCGTCGCGGATGCCGGAGGCCGTCACCGTTCTTTTGGATGCCTCTGGCGGGTCGGGCCCAGAGGCCGTTCTCCGGCCCCCCGGGTTTGGTGGCGGAGCGTCCTCAGACCGCGTGCTCGGGTCGCCGCTCACGGTCCGCCTGCGCCCGGGTGGAGCCACGGCTGTCCCGGTGTCGCCAGGCATGGATCGCGACGGCTGCCGTGGCCGCCAGGAAGAGCACCTGCATCGCGGCGCGCGGCAGGAGTTCCTGGTGCGGTGGCAGATCGGTGCCGGTCAGCGCCAGGTGCACGTTGGCGGGGAACATCGCCAGGAGCAGGAGGGCGAGCCCCGCAGCGGCCCAGGGGGCGGCCCGCGACCACAGCAGGGCCGCGGCCCCGGCCAGTTCCAGGACCCCGGTGACGGTGACGAGCAGGCCCGGATGGGGCAGCGGCGGCGGGACCATCGCGATGAGTTCCTCGCGCATCCCGACGAAGTGCACCGTACCGGTCAGCGCGAACATCGCCGCGAGCCCGCCGCGGAGCGCGACCGACCAGGATCGCAGGGCCCGGACGCCGAGCGCTCCGGCGGCCAACAGTGCCAGGGTGGCGCCGGCAAGGGTGATCAGGGGTTCCATGCTCGCTCCTCCAAAGTTTCCAATGGAAAGATAAGCGCATGGTGCCCCGACTTGTCAATGGAAAGTTGGGGGCGGAGGGCCCCGCTTGGGCCCCTCCCGGCGGCCCCGGGGGCGCCCCGGGGCGCCCCCGGGGCCGGTCCGCTCAGCCCGTGGGGCTGTTCAGGACTTGCGGCGCGAGGTCCAGGGGATGGTGGGCTGGAGTACGGCCTCGCTCAGGGCCTGGGAGCGCAGGTGGGTGATCTCCTGGTACTCGGGGTCGGAGACCATGCGGCTGAACACCTCCCGGCTCGGGTAGCGCACGAGCAGCACCGCGTCCCAGTCCTGCCCCTCCTCGGCGACCAGGGGATCCGCGCCGTCGCCCGCGTAGACCAGTTCGGCGCCGTACTTCTTCAGGAAGTGCGCCGTCCGCCGGGAGTACTCCGCGTACGAGGCGCGGCCGTCCGGGGCGAACCGCAGCAGGTTGAGCATGACGAAGGGGCCGTCAGGTCCCTCTTCCAGCATCTTCGCCAGGACGGGTCCGGTGGGGTCGACAGCCATGGGTGACTCCTTGTGGTGGGGCGGTGTGACGGATGGGTCGTGGTGGACCGCCGGGAATTCCCGACGGGTAACCAGTATCACAAACCGGCTGGTCGGTATCTACCGTGCGGTGTCGCTCCGCCTTCACGGGCGAACGGTTCGGAGGCGGCACCCGGCCCCGTCCCCTCTGCCGGAAGGAGCGGGGGCCGCGCGCGGTCAGGGCATCAGGGGCGGCGGGGTTCCCCGTTCCAGTAGTGGCCCGCGACCCCTTCCGCCTCCTCGGTGACCGGGTTGTTCAGGTTGGTGTCCCAGCCCTGGTCCAGCAACCAGAGGTGCACGGCCTGGCGTTCCTCGAGGATCCGGCGGTAGGCGTCGCGGGCCCTCGCGTAACGCTCCTTGCGCGCGGGGCGTTCACGCCTGAGCTCGCGCCGGGCCTGCGCTACCCGCCGCCCGTAGTACTCCTCGACGACCGCGGCGGCGTTGAGGTGGCTGAGGAACCCCTGCTCCTGCCACGCCGCCAGCTCACGGGCGCGCAGCATCTCCAGTTCCCTGCCGGTACTGCCCGCACCGCTGTCCGCCGCCCGCACCGCGCGGGACACGCTCTGCGTGCTCTCCAGCCGGCCGGTGAGGAAGTCCTCGATCGCCGCCAGTGCTATGGATTGCGTGTCCTGTGCGTCCGCAGCCATCGTCGCCCCCGGTCCGGCCGTCGCCCTGGATTCTTCGCGCGTGTGGCCGCTCCACACGCCCCCACGGCCAGGTTCGCATGTCAGCGCGGTCGAGTCGCACCCGATGGCGGGTTTCCCCCTCTGGAGCGCACGGCCCCGGTGCGGGCCCGGCGGACCCGCACCGACACGCACCCGGGTCCGGGACTGCGCGCGGTCCACCGCCTCCCCGGCACCGGCGGCGCCACCGCCGGTGCCCGCCGACCGCGCGGGGGACGACCCCTACGGCAGGATCCGCCGCGGCCCGCGCGGGGGCTCGGGGCGCGGCTGCCACTCCCGGGGATAACCCAGGGACACCTCGGTGTGCGGGACCCCGTCGACGGTGATGGTGCGGGGGATGTGCAGGTGGCCGTAGACGACCGCGCGGGCCCGGTAGCGCAGGTGCCAGTCGGCGGTCTCCTCGGTGCCGCACCACTGGGCGAACTCGGGGTGGCGCAGTATCCGGGTGGGCTCGCGCACCAGGGGGTAGTGGTTGACGAGCACCGTGGGCAGATCCGGGCCGAGGGCGTCCAACCTGGCGCGCGTGTACTCCAGCCGTGCCCGGCACCAGGCGTCCCGCCCCGGATAGGGGTCGGGGTGCAGCAGGTACTCGTCGGTGCACACCACGCCGCTGGCGTGGGCCACGGCCAGCGCCTCCTCCTTGGTGCGGGCGCCCTCCGGTCGGAAGGTGTGGTCGTAGCCGATGAACAGGGGCGCGACCGCCACCGGCCCGTCGGGGCCCCGCCACACGGGGTAGGGGTCCTGCGGGGTGTACACGCCCAGTGCGCGCAGCCTCTCGACCAGGTACAGGTACCGTTCCTGCCCGCGTAGCCGGACGGGGTCCGCGGGCAGGGTCCACAGGTCGTGGTTGCCCGGCACCCACACCACCGTGGCGAACCGGGCGGCCAGCGCCCCCATGGTCGCGATCACCTCGTCGGCGGTGTCGGCCACGTCCCCGGCCACGAGCAGCCAGTCCTCCGCCGAGGCCGGGGACAGTGCTTCGGTGAAGGCACGGTTGGCCTCGTGCCGCACGTGCAGGTCGCTGATGGCGAACAGGCCCACGGCCACCGCCCCTTCCGTGTCGACGCCGGGCCGCGGTCACCCTACCGGAGTAACGGGAACTGACCGAGGAAAGGTGTATAAAAGCCCCAAAAGACACACCCGACCGAGAGACAGAGCATCCCCCATGTCATCCCCTGCACGCCTGGCCCTGTGCACGGCGGTTTCCGCCGCACTGACCCTCACCGCCTGTGCCCCGCTCCAGGACTTCCTGGACGGGGCCGCCCCGACCCCGCTTTCCGAGGTCTCGGTGCCCCTGGTCGACCGGGTCGACCGCGACGACCCCTTCGGCGGCACCGAGGCCGAGGACTACGCGGAGGGCTTCGACGTCCCCGAGGCCTCGACCGTGGGCCCGTACCCGAGTGGGCGGGTCCAGGAGGCCTACGAGACCACCCGGGACTTCATGGAGGCCGTCTACCTGGACCGGGACGCGGTCTTCGGTGAGGACAACAGCGCGTTCACCGCGCTGCTCACCGACCAGTCCCTGGCCTGGTACATGGAGCACCACGGGCACGAGGACCCCGAACTCGACACCCGGTCCATCCCCTTCAACCTCGCCCCGGGCACCGCCGAGCCGATCGGCGACGTGGTCAAGGTGGACGGCCGCATGCGGGCGGAGGAGGCCGACGACGAGTACGGCCAGGACTACCTGGCCGTGCGCACCGAGTACACGATCGTGCACCCCGTCGCCCGCCCCGGGGAGCCGGTGTCGGTGCGTCTGGTGACCTCGCACTACGGCGAGGTGTCCTTCTACGACAACGGCGACGGCACCTGGGAGGTCTTCCCGAACTGGTGGCGCTTCGTGGGCCCGACGCACTGCCTCCTCGACGAGCACACCTTCACCCCCGCCTACCCCGACGAGGAGCCCCGCGGCGAACGGCCCAGGGGTGTGCCGGACGACCCCTACGACCTGGAGGACGGTCCCGCCGCCGACGGTGCCGAGAACGAGTGCGGGGCCATCCGGGACACCTGACCGGGGTCCGGTCGGGGCCCTCCGGAGCCGGTCCGAAACACGCCGTGCGGCGCTGACCGGGCCGGGGGGCAAGCCCGGGAGCGGGAAAAGAGGAAATGTCTCTCTCGTGGTTTTCTGTGAACCATTGAGACAGTTTTTAAGATGTCGCTTCTGTTGGCTTATGTCTGGTATTGGCGACGGGTTTTTTGTCCGTTCGCCCACATTCGTTTTCTGGTACTGGTAACGAAGCGCGCGAAAGGGGTCGATTTCTGGACCCTCGTTGCTTCTTGTATCGGACCTGTCCTGGAACGTTGTTGTCGGCAAAAGCAGCGAAAGCCTTGTGTGTGGCTCTTTTCGCTGCCTAATGTGATCAGCGCTTTCACGGGCCACTCCGCCGCAGGACGAACACCGCGGCGGTGCGGCCCCGTGAGTGCTGTTCCCTCCGTTCCCCGTTCGCTCGCCTGCCGAGGGACGGGGCCGACAGACGACACACAGGAGAGACACGGCCGATGTCGACCGAAGCCCCCGAGGTACGTACCAACGGCCAGAAGAGCCTGAGTACTGCCGCCGCGCGGAACCTGGCCACCACCACCAAGTCCGCCCCGCAGATGCAGGGCATCAGCAGCCGCTGGGTTCAGCGGACCCTGCCCTGGGTCCAGGCCGACGGCGGCGCCTACCGGGTCAACCGGCGCCTGAGCTACACGCTCGGCGACGGGCGGATCGAGTTCCACAAGACCGGTTCCGAGGTCAGGGTGATCCCGCGCGAGCTCGGCGAGCTGTCGCTGCTGCAGGGGTTCGACGACGAGCAGGTCCTCAGCGAACTGGCCGACCGCTTCACCCAGCGCGAGTTCGAGCCCGGCCAGGTACTGGTCACCGAGGGCGGCGCCGTCGAGTCCCTGTACCTGATCGCCCACGGGCGGGTCAGCCGCACCCACCTGGGCCCCTACGGCAACGTCAACCGCCTGGGCGTGCTCGCCGACGGGGACAGGTTCGGCGAGCAGTCCCTGCTGGACGAGGAGCCCGTCTGGGAGTTCACCGTCAAGGCGGACACCTCGGGCACCCTGCTGGAGCTGCCCCGACAGGAGTTCGCCCAGGCCCTGGACCGCTCGCCGGAGCTGCGCGCCCACATCGACCGGGTCCGCTCGCTGCCCGGCCACGGGCAGAACAAGCACGGCGAGGCCGAGATCGAGCTGTCCTCCAACCACATCGGGGAGGCCGAGCTCCCGCAGACCTTCGTCGACTACGAGCTCAAGCCCCGCGAGTACGAGCTCAGCGTCGCCCAGACCGTGCTGCGGGTGCACAGCAGGGTCGCCGACCTCTACAACAAGCCGATGAACCAGACCGAGCAGCAGCTGCGGCTGACCATCCAGGCCCTGCGCGAGCGCCAGGAGCACGAGCTGGTCAACAACCGCGAGTTCGGCCTGCTGCACAACGCCGACTTCTCCCAGCGCGTGCACACCCAGGACGGGCCGCCCACCCCGGACGACCTGGACGACCTCATCACGATGCGGCGCAACACCCAGTACCTGTTCGCCCACCCGCGGGCGATCGCCGCATTCGGCAAGGAGTGCAACCGGCTCGGCCTGCCCCTGGGCACCGCGGACGTGCACGGCCACCAGCTGCCGGCCTGGCGCGGCGTCCCGCTGCTGCCCTGCGGCAAGATCCCGGTGACCCGGGACCAGACCTCCTCGATCATCGCGGTGCGTACCGGTGAGGACAACGAGGGCGTCATCGGCCTGCACCAGACGGGCCTGCCCGACGAGGTCGAGCCGGGCCTCAACGCGCGCTTCATGGGGATCGACGAGCGGGCCGTCATCTCCTACCTGGTCAGCACCTACTACTCGGCCGCGATCCTGGTCCCCGACGCCGTCGGGATCCTGGAGAACGTCGAGGTCAAGCCCCGTTCCTGACCGTCCGGGACGTCTGTGAAGGAGGTCTGGGACGGTGTCCCTGCTATCCAGAATGTCCGCCGCCCCCGCCGCGGGTACGGCCCCCCTGGTGGAGGCCCTGCTGCGTGACCGGCGGCGCCCCGGCAGGCCGGACCTGCTGGCGCCCCCGAAGGCTCCGGCGGTGCCCGCACTGCCCGCGCACCCTCCGGGGCTGGCAGCCCTGCTCGGCCCCGACCGGGGCGGCGGCGGGACGGCCGTGGTGCCCCCGCCCGCGGAGCACTCCCGTGCCGGGGAGCACGACGCGGTGCCCGTCCTCTACTGCCCCCCGGCGGTACGCGACGACCCCGCCCTGGGAGAGGAGGTCGACCGCAGGCTCGTGGAGTGGGCCGAGCGGGTCGGGGTCTACCCCGGTGAGCTCGACCGGGTGAGTTCGGCCGGTTTCGGCCGGCTCATCATGCTGGCCCATCCCGAGACGGACGACCCGGACCGGCTGCTGGCCGCCGCCAAGTGCGCCCTGGCCGAGTGGTCGGTGGACGACCACTACGTGGACGGCGAGGTCGAGGAGGCCAGGCACGACCTGCTCGGCCAGCGCCTGGCGATCGCGCACTCGGTCATCGACCAGGCCCACCTGCCCCGTCGTTACGCACCCCAGCTGGAACGGGTGGTGCGCGCGGACCCGGTGATGGTCGCCCTGCGCTCCAGCCTGGAGGACCTGCGCGCCTACGCCAGCTGGGCGCAGCTGCGCAGGCTCCGGCACGAGCTGGCGATCATGTTCGTCGCCTACAACCAGGAGGGGGTCTGGCACACGGCGGGGCACCGGCCCCCCGTGTGGGAGTTCCTGATGCACCGGCACGAGAACAGTTTCGTGCCGTGCATGGCGCTCATCGACACCGTCGCCGGGTACGAGCTGCCCGCCGAGCAGTTCGCCCGCCCCGAGGTGCGGCGCGTGTTCACCCTGGCGGGTTCGGCCAGCGTGATCGTCAACGACCTCTACTCGATGGGCAAGGAGGACCCAGACGACTTCAGTCTGCCCCGGCTGATCGAGACCGAGGACGACTGTTCGCCACGGGAGGCGGTCGAGCGCACCGTCCAGGTGCACGACGAGCTCATGCACGCCTTCGAGGCCGAGTCCGCCCAGCTGGCCGCCACCGGCCCGCCCGAGCTCGGCCGGTTCCTGGCCGGGCTGTGGGCCTGGATGGGCGGCAGCCGCGAGTGGCACGCCAGCACCGCCCGCTACCACGGCGCGGACCGGTCCTGACCCGGCTCGCACACGCCTTCGCGCACCCCTCCCCGAAGGGGCCGCGCACACTCACGACAAGGAGTTCACATGACTGACACCATGCCCTCGACCTCGGGTTCGGTTCTGCGCACCGCCTACCAGGAATCGGTCGCCGAGTACTGGAACGCCGAGCAGGATCCGGTGAACCTGCGCCTGGGCGACGTGGACGGCCTCTACCACCACCACTACGGCGTCGGTGACTTCGACCCCTCCGTGCTGGAGGGGCCGGAGGAGACCCGGAACCAGCGAATCATCGAGGAGATGCACCGGCTGGAGACCGCCCAGGCCGAACTCCTCCTGGACCACCTCGGCCCGCTGGGGCCCCGGGACCGGATCATGGACACCGGTTCGGGCCGGGGCGGCAGCAGCTTCATGGCCCACAACCGCTTCGGCTGCGCGGTGGACGGGGTGAGCATCTCGCAGAAGCAGGTGGACTTCTCCAACGAGCAGGCCCGGGAGCGCGGGGTGGCGGATCGTGTGCGCTTCCACTTCCGCAACATGCTCGACACCGGTTTCGAGACCGGCTCGCTCTCCGCCAGCTGGAACAACGAGTCCACCATGTACGTGGACCTGCACGAGCTCTTCGCCGAGCACGCCCGGCTGCTGCGCCACGGCGGCCGGTACGTGACCATCACCGGCTGCTACAACGACGTCACCGGTGGGCGCTCCAAGGCGGTCAGCCGGATCGACGAGCACTACACCTGCAACATCCACCCGCGCAGCGCCTACTTCCGGGCCATGGCCGCCAACGGGCTGGTCCCGATCTCCGTGGTGGACCTGACCGACCAGACCATCCCGTACTGGGAGCTGCGGGCGCGCTCCTCGGTGGCCACCGGTATCGAGGACCCCTTCCTGACCGCCTACCGCGAGGGCAGCTTCCACTACCTGCTCATCGCCGCCGACAGGGTCTGACCCCCGACGGGGCCCGAGGTCCGGCCGCCGGGCGCCCGCCGTGTGGGGCGGGCGCCCGGCCGCGGCCCGTGCCGGGCTCAGGCTCCGTGGCGGGTCCTCAGTCCCGTGGGAGGGTCCGCGGCATCGGCGGTACGGGACGGTCGACCAGGGCATTGCGTCCCGCCCTCCGGGGTTCGCGGCCCTGACGGACGCACTCCAGGATCTCCTCGGCGGCGTACCTCCCGGTGATCTCGAAGCTCTGGGGGTTGGAGTCGTTCCCACTCCACACGGCGTCGCGGAGCACGACCCTCGTGGCGTAGGGCGCCCGGCCCCGGTTCTCCAGCCCCTCGCGCACCCCCTTGGCGAAGGCCGCCCTGAACACCTCGGGGAGGGGCTCGTCGGGGTGCGGGCAGGTCGCGGGCAGGTCGTCGACGAACTCGAAGTCCGCGCCGTCGAGCGCGGGCCCGGCGTCCAGCCAGACCAGGGCGAAGTACCCGGGGCAGGCCGTCCGCAGGAAGTTGCGGACGTGGACGCCGGTGACCGGGCGGGGGAGCGGCGGGAGCGGGTCCCTGCCCGGGGGATCGGGGGTCATGTCCCTCTTCCTACCGGAAGCACCCCCGCGCCCCTCACCCGGCCAACCGGTCGAGGATCCCGGGCAGGCCGGCCTCGTGGGCCACGGTCAGCCGCCTGGTCGCGCGGGTGAGGGCCACGTACAGGTCGTTGGCGCCCCGGTACTGGGCCAGGATCTGTTCGGGGCGCACCACGACCACCGAGTCGAACTCCAGGCCCTTGGACTCCGTTGCGGTCAGCACCACCACGGAGTCGCCAGGCTCGTCTCCGGAGCCCGCGCCGGGGCGTCCAGCCCCGGGCAGCAGGGCTGCCACCTCGGCCAGGGAGGCGTCGGAGGTGACCACCGCGATCCGACCCTCGCCGATGGCCCCGCGCTCCTCGACGACCAGGGCGGGCAGGCCGCGCAGGTCCGCCAGCCGTACCGCGCGGGGCGGCTGCCCGTCCTCGCGCACGGACTCGGGGATCTCCTGGTCGGGGGCGGCCTCGCGCAGCACGTCGGCGGCCACCGCCATGATCGGCGCCGGGGTCCGGTAGTTCACCCGCAGGTGCTCCACGTGCACCTTCGCGGGTGCGTAGGGTTCCAGTGCCGTCAGCCAGGAGTCGGTCCCGGCGGCGCTGCCGGTCTGGGCGACGTCGCCGACGACGGTCAGGGACCGGGTCGGCACCCGGCGCATCACGGTGCGCCAGGCCATCGGGGACAACTCCTGGGCCTCGTCCACGATCACGTGCCCGTAGGACCAGGTGCGGTCCGCCCCGGCCCGGTCGGCGGTGCTCAGATTGGGCCCCGAGTCGCGGTGGCGGGCGGCGAGGGTGACCGCGTCCAGGCCCTCGGCCGGGTCCTCGGTCAGGCCGGTGAAGTCGAGTACGCCCTGGGCGTAGCGGACCTCCTCCTCCCGTTCGGCGTCCATCCTGCGCTGCCGTGCGCGCAGGACGCTGTCGTCCCGGCCCAGCAGCTCGGCGGCCTCGTCCAGCAGCGGAACGTCCTCCACGGTCCACGCGTGGCCCGCGGGGCGGACCAGGGACCCGGCCTCCGCGACCCCGGCCTCGGCTCCCACCCGGGCCAGCGCCTCGGGGTCGGAGTACAGTCCGCGCAGCAGCCGCTGCGGGGTCAGGTCGGGCCACAGGGCGTCCAGGGCCTGCCGTACGGGCTCCTCCTGCCAGAGCCGTGCGCCCGCGTGCGGGAGGTCCTCCTCCGCGACGGGGCGGCCGAGCAGCACGGACTCGGCCCGGCCGAGTTCGGTGAGCAGGGTGTTCACCAGGTACTTGCGCGCCGTGTTGTGCGGCAGCCGCAGGTTCCGGGCGTTCTCCAGCACGTGCGCGCACAGGTCGCCGGGGACGAGCAGCGTCCCCGCGTCGGTCTCCACGCGCAGGTCGTCCTCGCCGAACGCCCGCAGGGGCGAGCGCTGCCGGTCCCGGACGGCGGTGCGCACCAGGTCGGCCATCCGCGGGGAGCCCTTGAGCAGCGCGGTCCGGTGGGTGTCGTGTTCGGTGGCCGCCACCCCGGGGAGGAGTTCGCCGACCGTGCGCATCACCACGTCGGTCTCGCCGAGGGAGGGGAGCACGTCGCCGATGTAGCGCAGGAACGCCGGGTTGGGGCCCACGACCAGGACACCGCGGCGCTCCAGCACCCGGCGGTGGGTGTAGAGCAGGTAGGCGGCTCGGTGCAGGGCCGCGACGGTCTTGCCGGTGCCGGGGCCGCCCTGGACGACCAGGACCCCGGCCAGCTGTGCCCGGATGACCCGGTCCTGTTCGGCCTGGATGGTGGCGACGATGTCGGCCATGCGGCCGGTGCGGCCGCGGTGCAGGGAGGCCAGCAGGGCCGCCTCGCCGACCAGTTGGCGGCGGTCGCCCTCGCTGAGGCCCTCGGTGTCGAAGACCTCGTCGTCCACGCCCAGGACCTGTCTGTCGCGCACTCTGAGGTGGCGTCGGCGGGTGATCCCTTCCGGGTCTCCGGGGGTGGCCGCGTAGAAGGGGCGGGCGGCCGGGGCCCGCCAGTCCACCAGGATGGTCTCGTGCTCGGTGTCGCGCAGGCCGATCCGGCCCACGTAGCGGGCTTCGGTCTCCTCGGGCCCGTGGGCGAGGTCGATCCGGCCGAAGCAGAGCCCCTCCTCGACGGAGCCGAGCTGGGCCCGGCGCCGGGCGTGCTCGTAGGAGCGCGTCTCGCGTTCCACGATGGCGGCGTAGCCGCTGCGCTCCTGCAGGTGGGCGTCGATGAGCCGTTGCTCGGTCTGCGCCCGCAGGGTGTCCAGGCGTTCGTACATGACGCTGACGCGCGCCTGTTCGACCACGATCGCGGTTTTCTCGGGCGAGGGGGCCGAGCTGTCGGATTGACGGGAATCCATTTGGTTGCTATCCTTGCCCGTAGGAAGAATTCTATTTTGCTTTTCGTAAGCGCGGATATCGCAGCTTAGCAGAAGGTGCACGCCGTACGCACCGTTCGCGCTGCGGCCCACGCGCTGGTCCACGCGGTCACGACCCCCGTCCCACAGGGGCGGGGGTTCCCCTGTGTCCGGACCCCGAGCCGTGCCCGTGCGGGTCCGGGCACCGGTCGGCTCACGTGTGTGCGGAAGCGGCCTCAGGCCAGGCCGATCCGCCCCAGGGTCCGACCGGTGCGCTCGTCCTCCTCCGCGAGGAAGGCGGCGAACCCGTCTCCGGCGAGGTAGGCGTCGGTCCACCGGTTGCGCGTCAGCCGCCCGCCCCACTCCGCCGAGGCGTGCACCCGCTCCACCAGTTCCAACAGCCATGCCAGGTCCTCCCCGGACAGCCCGGGCGGGGCCAGCAGCCCGCGCCAGTTCATGAACTCCAGGTCGATCCCGGCCTCCAGCAGAGTCGGCGCGTCGATCCCCGGGTCCGGCTCGGCCGCAGTCAGCGCCAGGACACGCAGCTGTCCGGAGTCGATCGCCGCGCGCTGCTCGCCGGGGCCCGCGGCGGCGAACTCGACCGTGTGGCGCATCAGGGCGGCCTGCATCGGACCGCCCCCGTCGTAGGAGCGGTAGACGACCTCGGCCGGGTCGATGCCCAGTTCCTCGGCCAGCAGCATGGTCACCAGGTGGTCGGGTCCGGCCGGGGTCGAGCCGCCGCCGACGCGGACGGCTCCCGGGTCCGCGCGCCAGGCCCGCACCAGGTCGTCGATGGAGGCGTACTCCGAGTCCGCGGGGACCAGCAGGGCCTCGGGCTCCTCGATCAGGCGGGCCACCGGGGTGGCCTGGGTGACCGAGTCCGCGGCGGAGTCGACGTGGGTGTTGGCGACCAGGCCCAGCCCCATCTGCAGCAGCAGGCCGGCCGAGCCGCGCTCGTACACCAGCCGGGCCAGCGCGGCGGTCCCGGTACTCCCCGCCAGGTTGAAGACCGCGATGTCGGGGACCGCGTCGATCTCCTCGACCACCGAGGCCAGCGTCCGGGCGGTGTGGTCGAACCCTCCGCCTGGCGGGGTCGGCACCATGATCCGCAGCGCCTCCTGGCGTCCCGGAACCTCGCAGCCCGCCAACGCCAGCGCCAGTCCGGCGGCGAGGACGGCGCGGCGGCTCGGCCCCTGCCGACCCGCCGCACCGCTGTGCCCGTCCAACCGCTCGTCACTTCCCGTCGTCTCAGCCCCGCGGAGTCGGGGCCTGATCCTCGGAACCGCCGTCCGGCACGGCTCCGGCGTCCGTCGCCGCCTCCGGTGAGCTCGGCCCGACCCGGCCGCGGCGCAGTCCGCGCACCGCGCGGACCAGGGCCGGGAGCAGCGACAGCAGCGCCACGGCCAGCAGCCCCGCCGAAATCGGCTCGCTGGCGAAGACGCCCCAGTCACCGCCGGAGATCTGCAGGGCCCGGCGCATGTTGGTCTCCATCAGACCGCCCAGGATGAGCCCCAGGATCAGCGGCGCGGCCGGGAAGCCGTTGCGCCGCATCAGGAAGCCGACGGCGCCGAACGCGGCCAGCAGGCCGAGGTCGAACACGCTGAAGCTGAGTCCGTAGACCCCCACCACGCAGAATACGACGACCAGGGGGACCAGGACCGCCCTGGGTGTGTTGAGTACCTTGGCGAACACCGGGATCAGCGGCAGGTTGAGGACGAGCAGCACCACGCTGCCCACGTACATCGACGCGACCACGCCCCAGAACATGTCGGGGTTGTCTGCCAGCATCGTCGGCCCCGGGGTCACGCCCAGTACGAGCAGCGCGCCCAACAGGATCGCTGTCGTGCCCGACCCCGGCACTCCCAGGGTCATCAGCGGCACGAACGAGCCCACCGCCGCCGCGTTGTTGGCCGCCTCGGGGGCGGCCACCCCCTTCGGGTTGCCCTGGCCGAAGGTGTCGCCGTCGCGGGCGATCTTCTTCTCCATCGAGTACGACAGGAACGAGGCGACCGTGGCCCCCGCGCCCGGCAGGACGCCGGTGAAGAAGCCGAGCACCGAGGAGCGCAGCGTGGGCGGGGCGATCCGGCCCAGCTCACGGCCGGACAGCCGCAGCGAGGTCACGCCCTTGCGCGCACCGCCCTGCCCGCGCCGGTTGAGCATGACCAGCACCTCGGCGAGCGCGAACACGCCCAGGGCCACGATGAGGAACTCCACGCCCTCGTACAGTTCGGGCAGGTCGAAGGTGTACCGGACGATCGCGGTCTGGGAGTCGATGCCCACCAGGGCCGTCATCACCCCGACCACGGCCGAGATCAGGCCCTTGACCAGGTTGTTCCCGCCGAGGGAGACCACCGCGGTCAGGCCCAGCACCATCAGGGCGAAGTACTCGGTGGGGCCGAAGCTGACCGCGAACGACGCCAGGCCCGGCGCGATCGCCATCAGGCCGACGACGCCGATGGTGCCGCCGACGAAGGAGGAGATCGCGGCGATCGCCAGGGCCTTGCCCGCCCTGCCCCGCAGGGCCATCGGGTAGCCGTCGAAGGACGTGGCGACCGTTCCGGCCACTCCCGGGGCGTTGAGCAGGATGGACGAGGTCGATCCGCCGAAGATGGCCCCGTAGTACACCCCGGCCAGCATGATGATCGCCGAGGT
This sequence comes from Nocardiopsis terrae, assembly GCF_014651695.1. GTDB lineage: Bacteria > Actinomycetota > Actinomycetes > Streptosporangiales > Streptosporangiaceae > Nocardiopsis > Nocardiopsis terrae. The sequence continues at coordinate 107,965 of NZ_BMXJ01000005.1, read as the reverse complement.
GGGCTCCATGCCGTAGGCGATCGGGATCATCAGCGCGATCGCGCTCATCGGCCCCAGCCCCGGCAGGATGCCGATGACCGTCCCGGCGAGCACACCGATGAGGACGAAGAGCAGGTTCTGCGGGGTCAGCGCGATGCTGAACCCGTGCAGGAGTTGGTCGAGCATGCCCATGAGAGGCTTCCTTGGTCGGGTTCAGAAGGGGAGCGGGCCGCTCGGCAGCACCACGCCCAGGCCCCAGGTCATGGCCGCGTAGAGCGCGAAGGGCAGGCTGAGGGCGACCGTGGCGGTGACCAGGTGTCGGCGGTAGCCGAGGTACCAGGTCATCGACCCCAGGTACAGGGCGGTGGCCAGAACGAACCCGAGGGGTTCGAACAGGGCGACGTAGGCGACGAGTGCGCCGACGAACAGACCGATCTCCAGGCGGGGGTCGGCGAGCCTGCCCAGCCGTGCGGCGTCCTGCGCGGGGTCGGCGTCCGTAGAAGTGCCGTCCGTGGAGGTGCTGTCCGCGGCCGCCGCCTCGTCCACCGGGGCGCGCTGGAAGAACAGCAGCACCGCCAGCACCAGCAGCACCACTCCCAGCCAGCGCGGGAGGGTGGACGGCTGGACGGGGACGCTCACCGCCGTGTAGTCGGGCATCTGGAAGGCCAGCACCAGGTAGCCGATCGCGAACAGCCCGACCGCGGTGCCCATCGTGCGGGGTGAGAACCGGAACGCCTGCTCCGGCGTCACCCCCGCGCGCGGCCTCCAGGGCCTCCGGGGGCGGCTCCGGACGGTCTCCGCCGCCGCTTCGTTCGGTGTCGTGGTCCTGTCGCTCACTGGAGACCGACCTCGGTCAGGATCTCGGCGTACTCGTCGCGGGTGTCGTCCAGGAAAGCGCCGAACTCCTCGCTGTCCTGGTAGGCGTCGGTCCAGCCCAGGCGGGCCGACTCCTCCTGCCATGCCTCGGTGTCCATCAGTTCCGCGAACAGCTCCTCGTAGTAGGCGACCTGTGCCCCGTCCAGGTCGCCCGGGGCCATGACGCCGCGCCAGATGTCGAAGGTGAAGTCGACGTCCTGTTCGACCAGGGTCGGCACGTCGGACACGGCTTCCACGCGCTCGGGGGAGGAGATCCCCACCGCGCGCATGTCCCCGGACTCCAGCATGCCCAGGGCCTCGCCCGTGCCCACGACGGCCGCGTCCACGTGCCCGCCCAGCAGCGAGGTCATGGCCTCGCCGCCGCCGTCGAAGGGGATGTAGTTGGCCGAGGCCGGGTCCGTCCCGGCCGCTGTCAGCGCGCCCGCCAGGGCGACGTGGTCCATGCTGCCGGGGCCCGAGCCGCCGCCGACGCTGAACTCACCGGACTCGGCCTGGGCCGCCAGCTCGTCGAAGGTCTCGACGTCGGAGTCGGCGGGCACGAGGTAGACCATGTAGTCGGTCGCCAGACGGGCGATCGGGGTGAAGTCCTCGTGGTCGTGGTCGGAGTTCCCGGCCATCGGCACCAGCAGGACGGGCGGGCTGGTCACGAACAGCTTGTGCGGGTCGCCGCCGTGCCCGGCGACGTAGGCCCAGCCGATGGCGCCGCCCGCGCCCGGCTTGTTGACCACCTGGACGGACTGGTCCACCAGGCCCTCCTCCTCCAGCAGGCGGGCACCGGTGCGGGCGAGGGTGTCCCAGCCGCCGCCGGTGGCCGCCGGGGCGGTGATCTCGATGGCCTCGGTCGGCGCCCAGGTGCCGTCCTCGGCGGTGCCGCTGCCGGAGCCGCAGGCGGCGAGCACCAGCGGGAGGGCGGCACCGACGGCGGCCGCGCGGAACCCGGGGGTGCGGCGGGCGGGGCCCGAACCGGGGGTACCAGGACTGACGTGCGTCTTCGTCATGCGGAGCATGATTTCTCCGTAGGGGATCTGGCCGGGTATGTTCCGGTTGTCGTGTGAGGCAACGCACAGGCAAGCAGAGGGAAACACGGGTGAGAAGTGTTGTGTCTTTTGTGCGGGCAATGGTCGTAAGGAATGTTGTGGTCGTTGTGTTCACACGGGCCCCGACGGCGGCTGTCCGATGAGGTTCGGGGCGCCGAGGACGACGCTGGCCGGGCAGTTCCTCGCGCTGCAGCTCGGCATCGTCGTCACCGTGCTGGTCATGGTCGCCGCCGTGTCCCTGGCCCAGTCCGACGCACGCCTGCGCCAGACCGAGAGCCGCCGGATGCTCTCGGTCGCCGAGAGCACCGCCGCACGTGACATCGTCCGCGCGGGGCTGCAGGCCGAGGGGAGCCCGGAGGTCCTGGCGCCGACGGCCGAGAGCGTGCGCGTGCTCTCCAGCACCGACCACCTGATCGTCCACGACAGCGACGGGCGGGCCCTGACCCTGGACCCCGGCCCCGGCGACGGCGGGTCCCGGGCGGAGCCCGGCATCGCCCCGGCGCTCCGGGGCCGCGCCTGGACCGGGGTCACCGAGATCGACGGCAACCGCACCGTGGCCGCGGCCGTCCCGGTCATCGGCGAGGGCGGCGCCATCCTCGGCGTCGTCGTCGCGGGCGTGGACTACCCCGGTACCGGTGAACTCCTGGTCCTGGCCACCCCCAACCTCCTGGTGTACCTGGGTATCGCCAGCGTGCTCGGCGTGGCCGGGTCCCTGCTGCTGTCCCGCCGGGTCAAACGCCAGACCCTGGGCCTGGAACCCGACCAGATCGCCCGGCTCGTGGAACACCGGGAGGCCATGCTGTACGGCATCAAGGAGGGAGTCCTGGGGCTGAACGCCGAGCACCGGGTCACCCTGGCCAACGCCGCCGCCGTCCGCCTGCTCGGCCTGCCCCCCGGCTGCGTCGGCTCCACCCTCGCCGACCTGGGGGTGGGCGGTGAACTGGAGGACGTGCTGCTGGGCCGGGTCCGGGGCCGCGACACCGTGGTGGCCCTCGGCGACCGGCTGGTCGCCCTCAACCGGATGCCTCTGGCCGCCGAGGGAAGCCCCGCCGGATCCGTGACCACCATGCGCGACCGCACCGACCTGGTCGAGCTCCAGCACGAACTGGACACCAGCAAGACCACCACCGAGACCCTGCGCGCCCAGGCCCACGAGTTCAGCAACCGGCTGCACGTCATCTCCGGGCTGCTGGAACTGCGCGAGTACGGTGAGGCCGCCAAGTACGTCAGCCAGGTCGGCGGCGCCCGGGCCCAGCTCAGCGCCGACGTCACCGGCCGGGTCAACGACCCCTCGCTGGCCGCGCTGCTCATCGCCAAGACCAGCCTGGCCGACGAGCAGCGCACCCGGTTGCGGATCTGTCCGCGGACCCGGCTGGAGCCGGTCTCGGAGGAGCTGTCCGACGACCTGGTCACGGTCGTGGCCAACCTGGTCGACAACGCGCTGGACGCCGTCGCCCCGACCGCAGGCGGCGCCGAACGCCCCTGGGTGGAGGTCGGGGTCGTCGGCGGCGGCAGCGCCCCGGTCCAGGTGAGCGTCAGCGACTCCGGGCCCGGTGTGCCCAGCGAACTCGCCGGCGAGGTCTTCCAGCACGGCTACACGACCAAGGACGGGGCCGGGCGCAAGCGCGGGCTGGGGCTGGCCATCGTCGGCCTGGTCTGCGCGCGCCGCGGCGGAACGGCGACCGTCGCCGGTTCGCGGTTCACCGCCGTCCTGTACGAGACCCCGCCCGACCCCGAAGGGGAGAACTGATGCCCGCCACTCCTGGCAGCCCACGACCGCAGCACACCGTCAGGCACACGCCGAACGGGCCGGAGGCGACGCCCGAAGACACGGATGCCCAGGTCAGGACACTCATCGTCGATGACGACTTCATGGTTGCCCGGGTCCACCGCGGCCTGGTGGAGCGGGTCCCCGGCTTCACCGTCGTCGGCGAGGCCGGGACCGGGGCCGAGGCCCTGGACATGGTCGCGCGATCGCGCCCGGACCTGGTCCTGCTCGACATCTACCTGCCCGACATGAACGGCATCGAGGTGCTGCGCGCACTGCGCGCGTCCGGCGGCGAGGGCCTGCCCGAGGTGGACGCGCTGGTCATCACGGCGGCCCGGGACAGCGAGACCGTCCGCCACGCGCTGCGCGGCGGGGCGGTGCAGTACCTGATCAAACCCTTCGAGCCCGCGCTCCTGACCGAGCGGCTGCGCGACTACGCGCGGCTGCGCCGTGACCTGGCTACCGGGGACGCCGCCGACCAGGACGCCGTCGACCGGGCCTTCGGCGCGGCCCGGCCGGTGAACCGATCAGCCAAGGTGATGCCCAAGGGGCTGACCAGCCCGACCGCCGAGCTCGTGGAGCGGGCGCTGCGCACCCGCGCCGCCCGGAGCGGGGGAACGGGCACCGAGGACCTCTCGGCGACCGAGTGCGCCGCCGCCACCGGCATCTCCCGGGTCAGCGCCCGCCGCTACCTGGAGCACTTCGCCGAGTCCGGCCGCGTCGAGGTCCGGTTGCGCTACGGCACGGCCGGACGGCCCGAACGCCGTTACCGCTGGTCGGGGTGAACCGGGGCCGCTACCGCACCGGAATCGGTGCGGCGGTGGCCCCGGTCCGCCACAGCCGCTACACTCGGGCCCATGCGAGCCAATACGACCAGCCAGGCCCAGTGGTGGCGCCGCTCCTGAGCGGCGCAGGTTCGTAGTACCCGAAAACAGCGACCGCCCCGGACCGGCGGTCGTTTCCTGTTTGGCGGCCCCGGCCGGTGACGACCACCCCGACCGCAGAGTGCCAAAAGGACCGGCCGTGAACCCCAGCGACGTACAGACCACCACGTACCGCACCCCGAGCGGCGTGACCGTTCACCGCAACGCCACCCCCTGCGACCCCGAGGTCCTCACCGACCTCGTCAGTTCGGTCGAGTACCGGCGCGGCGGCGTGCTCTCCTCGGGGATGGAGTATCCCGGCCGCTACGACCGCTGGCACCTGGGGTACGTCGACCCCTGCCTGGAGGTCAGTACCCGGGGCCGCAGGGTCACCGCCTCCGCGCTCAACGACCGCGGGCGGGTCCTGCTCCCCGTGCTCGCCGGAGCCCTCGACGCCGTGCCCGGGGCCGCCGAGCGCGAGCAGGGCGCCGACCACGTCGCGATCACCGTTCCCGAACCCGACCCGGACGCCTTCTTCACCGAGGAGGAGCGCAGCCGCCGCCCCAGCGTCTTCACCGCCCTGCGCTCGGTCGTCGCGGCCCTGCGCAGCCCCGAGGACACCAACCTGGGCCTCTACGGGGCCTTCGGCTACGACCTCGCCTTCCAGTTCGAGCCGGTCCAGCGGCACATCGACCGGGACCCCGCCGACCGGGACATGGTCCTGCACCTGCCCGACGCCATCGTCGTCCGCGACCGCAAGCGCGAGACCTGCGTGCGCTACACCTACGAGTTCACCGTCCCCGCCGACGGCGACCGGCCCGAGGCCACCACCGAGGGCCTGCCCCGCCGGAGTGAGCCCACGCCGCCGGTGGTCGCCGCCGAGGTCCCGCCCGGTCCCCAGCCCGGCTCCTACGCCGAGATCGTCGCCGAGGCCAAGAAGAAGTTCCGACGCGGCGACCTGTTCGAGGTCGTGCCCGGGCACCGCACCTACGCGCGCTGCTCCTCACCCGCCCGCTTCTACGAGCTGCTGCGCGAACGCAACCCCGCACCCTACGAGTTCTTCTTCAACCTGGGGGAGGGCGAGTACCTCGTCGGCGCCTCCCCGGAGATGTTCGTGCGGGTCAGCGGTGAACCCGGCACCGGTCAGCGGGTCGAGACCTGCCCCATCTCCGGCACCATCCGCCGTGGCGAGGACGCGCTCGGGGACGCGGAGAACATCCAGGAACTGCTCTCCTCGGTGAAGGAGAAGTCCGAGCTCACCATGTGCACGGACGTGGACCGCAACGACAAGTCGCGCGTGTGCGAACCCGGCAGCGTCAAGGTGATCGGCCGCAGGCAGATCGAGATGTACTCCCGCCTGATCCACACCGTCGACCACATCGAGGGCACCCTGCGCCGCGACTTCGACGCCCTGGACGCCTTCCTCACCCACATGTGGGCGGTCACCGTCACCGGGGCCCCCAAGACCTGGGCGATGCGTTTCATCGAGCAGCACGAGACCAGCCCCCGCCGCTGGTACGGCGGTGCCGTCGGGGTGATCAACTTCGACGGTTCCATGAACACCGGCCTGACCCTGCGCACCGCCCACATCCGCGACGGGGTGGCCGCGGTGCGCGTGGGCGCGACCCTGCTCTACGACTCCGACCCCGAGGCCGAGGAGAGGGAGACCTTCCTCAAGGCCCGGGCCCTGCTGGAGACCCTCGCCCTGGGCGAGGAGGCCGCGCGCGCCGAGGCGGGCGGGGCGGACCCGGAGACGGAGGGGACCGTCGCCCAGGCCGCCCCGGTGCCCGCCGGGCTTCCCGGTGAGGGCATGCGGGTCCTGCTGGTCGACCACGAGGACTCCTTCGTCAACACCCTCGCCGACTACGTGCGCCGTCACGGGGCGCAGGTCACCACGGTCCGCTACGGGTTCGACCCCGAACTGCTGGACCGGCTCGCCCCCGACCTGGTGGTCCTCTCGCCCGGCCCCGGCCTGCCGGTCGACTTCGCCATGTCGGACCTGTTGGACGCCCTGGCCGCCCGCCGCCTGCCGGTGTTCGGGGTGTGCCTGGGCCTGCAGGGCATGGTCGAGCACGCGGGGGGAGAGCTGCGCACCCTCGACGAGCCGGTGCACGGCAAGCCCGGCCGGGTCCGGGTCCTGGGCGGTCGGCTGCTGGCGGGTACGGGCGAGGACGGCGTCTTCCCCGCGGCCCGCTACCACTCCACCTACAGCACCCGTGACCTGGTGAAGAACTTCGAGGTCACCGCCGTGCTGGAGGGCGGAACCGGCCAGGAGCCCCTGGTGATGGCGATCGAGGACCCGGACGCGCGCTGGTACGCCGTCCAGTTCCACCCCGAGTCGATCCTCACCGCCAGCGTCGGGGAGGGCATCGTCTCCCGGGTCCTGGAGCTCGCCCGAGGATGATGCGGACGGTCCGCATGTGAAGGATTTTGTCTCGTGTGGACCGCTTCTCACCTGCACGGGAGGTATTCATGTCCGAAACCTTGCCGTTAACTAAGTTTGATCAACCTGTTAGCGGACAAGGGTTGCGTATGGGTATTTTGCTAACGATCCTCGGAATCATCCTCATTGTCGGCGGCGTTCTGGGCGTGCTGCGCGGTCAGCTCCTGTGGGGCATCATCGCCATCGTCGTCGGCCTCTTCGTCGCACCCGGCTACTTCTACGGCCTCTAGGCCGTTCCGGGCGAGTAAGGAAAGAATTCCGACTGCTGCCCCCGCCTCCTTCGGGCGGGGGTGCCGCGGCAGGGCCCCGGCATCCGGGCGTGCGGCGCTGAGCGCCCGCCCGGATGCCGGGGCGTCGTCCGTCAGACGGTCTCCTCGGCTCCGGTCTCGGCGCGCAGCCCCACGGACCCGATGCCCGCCAGGAGGGCGAGTTCGTCGTTGGCCGAGGTGTCCCCGGTGGCCCCGCAGGCGCCCAGTAGTGCGCCCCGCCCGTCCCGGACGAACACACCGCCGGGGACGCTGAGCACCCGCCCCTGGGCCAGGGCGGTGAGCGAGGCGAAGAACTCCGGAGAGGACTCCGCGCGGGCGGCGATCGCCCGGTTGTTCATCCCGAGCCCGAGCACGCCCCAGGCCTTGGCCACGGCGAGGTCCGGTCGGAGCAGACCCGAACCGTCCTGACGGGCCAGGGCCACGAGGACGCCGCCCGGGTCCAGGACGGCGATGGTCAGCGGCTTCAGGCCGTTGGCGGCCGCGTATCTCCCGGCCCCGTCGATCAGTCCCTGAGCCTGCTCCAGAGTAATGGCCACCAGGCGCGTTCCCTTCGTTCGGGTCCCCGAGGGGGAGACGTCGGAGTCGTGCCATCCACAGCGGTTTGTGATGGGTACCACACGAGGCTAGTGCGGGCCGAACCGGTAGTGAATGTGGGAATGCGCCGGATTCCCCGGCCGGAGGAATCCGGAGTTCGTGGAAAGCTCCATGCCGACCGGTGGGACCGAAAGCAGCGGCGGCGGCCTCCGGGGGTCCTACCGTGCGTTCAGCGCGCGCACGGGCTCGGCCGCGCGCGCGTCGTAGCGCTCACGCGCCTCGCTGATCTCCTCACCGTGCTTCTCGGCCCACACCCGGAAGGCCTCCATGAGCACGACCAGGTCCTGCCCCAGGGGAGTCAGGGAGTACTCCACCTGCGGCGGCGTGGTGGGGAACACCTGGCGGTCCACCAGGCCGGCGCGCTCCAGGTCGCGCAGGGTCCGGGTGAGCATCTTCTGCGTGATGCCGTCGAGGCGCCGGCGCAGCACCCCGAAGCGCATCGGTCCGTTCGGGAGTGCGCCCATGACGAGGCACACCCACTTGCTGGCCAGCAGGTCGAGGACGTCACGGGAGACGCAGTTGCGCAAGTAGGCATCTGCTCCTCCATGTTCTTGCAGTTCAGGGGTGGTATACACGGGGTACCTACCAGACTTTCAAGTGCCTTCTATACAACGGATACCTTATCCGGAAGGCTCTGGGACATGACAGAGCAGATGAGAATCGTTCAGCAGCGGGCACTGGGTGGCCCCGAGGTCCTGGAGGTCGCCCGGGTGCCCGTCCCCGACCTGGGCGCCACCCGGATCCTGGTGCGCGTGCACGCCGCCGGGGTCAACCCGGTCGACTGGAAGCTCCGGCAGCACGGGTACTGGCTCACGCCCCCCTTCTCCCAGGGGTTCGACGTCTCGGGGGTGGTCGTGGCCGTCTCGCAGGGGTCGAGCCGGTTCGCGGTCGGCGACGAGGTCTACGGGATGCCGAACTACCCCGACGCGCCCGACGCGTACGCCGACTACGTGGCCGCTCCGGCCCGGCGCTTCTCCCGCAAACCCGCGGGGCTCGACCACGCCCATGCCGCCGCCCTGCCGCTGGCCTCGCTCACCGCGTGGCAGGCGCTGGTCGACACCGCCGGGGTGGAGGAGGGCCAGCGCGTCCTGGTGCACGCCGCCGCGGGCGGGGTGGGCCACCTGGCCGTGCAGATCGCCAAGGCCAGGGGCGCCCACGTCATCGGCACGGCCAGTGCCGCCAAACACGGGATGCTGCGTGAACTCGGCGCCGACGAACTGGTCGACTACACCTCCGTCGACTTCACCGAGACGGTCGGTGACGTCGACGTGGTGCTCGACGGCATCGGCGGCGACTACCTGGAACGGTCGCTGCGCGTACTGCGGCCGGACGGGTTGTACATCGGCGTGTCCAACCCCCTCGAAGAGGAGGTGATCGTCGAGGCCGCCGCCGCGGCGGGAGTCCGCGGCGCCACCGTCTGCGTCGAGCCCGACCACACCCAGTGGGACGAGATCACCGCCCTGGTGGAGGCGGGCAAGCTGCGCCCGGTCGTGAGCGGGACCTTCCCGTTGGAGGAGGCCGCCAAGGCGCACGAGCACAGCCAGACCGGACGCACCGCGGGCAAGGTCGTCCTGACCCTGACCTGACTCCGGAGCCCCGCACTGCCCGCCCGTGTGGGTGGGCAGTACGGGCGGGCCGGATGCCGTGAACGTGTGCCGACGGGGCGTGTACCCTCGTGGGAGGTCAATCGGCCCAGCCCCACACACGCTCCCGTGCCCTGGAAAAACCTGGTCATGGCCCTGACGCGTGCCCCGGGGCGGGGAGTTGCTAGGAGAGGTGCCGTGAAGAAGGTCGAGCCCCAGGTCCGCCTGGTTGCACGTCCGCAGGTGGACTACGACGCGATCACCGACTACCTCAAGGAGGTCGGTGGCGAGGCGTGGCTGGAGCGGTTCGACCGGGGGGAGCTCGACGCTCACCTCAACGACCCCCAGAACCTCGCCGAGTTCGCCGGGCGCCTGTGCTACCGCTCCTGGGAGCCGGGACTGAACCCCAACGTCACCCGGGTGCGCAAGGACCAGGACCAGTACCTGGGCAACCTGCTGGCCAGCCTGCACGGCTCGGTGCTGGAGCACATCAGCTTCAGCTTCGTGCTGCACAACGTCTCCCGGGTGCTCACCCACGAGCTCATCCGGCACCGGCCCGGCGTGGCCGTCTCGCAGGAGTCGCTGCGCTTCGTGCGCCTGAGTGACCTGCCGTTCTGGTTCCCGGACTGGGCCGAGGAGGACCCGGAGCTGATGGAGCGCGCCACCGCGATGCTCCAGCAGATGGAGGAGTTCCAGTTCTGGATGGCCGAGCACTTCGGGCTCGACGACGAGGGCGTGAAGTTCGCGGAGAAGAAGCACAAGACCTCCTTCATGCGCCGCTTCGCCCCCGAGGGCGTGGCCACCGGCCTGGTGTGGACCGCCAACGTGCGCACCCTGCGCCACACCCTGGAGGCCCGCACCGCTCCCGGCGCGGAGGAGGAGATCCGCCTGCTGTTCAACCTCATCGGCGAGACGCTGAAGGAGGAGGCCCCCGCGCTCTTCGGCGACTACGCCGTCGAGGACGGCGCCTGGGTGCCGCAGTACCGCAAGGTCTGATCCCGAACCGCCGAACCGGACACGACGGCGCCCGCCCCGGACTCCCCGAGGCGGGCGCCGCCTGCTTTCACACGTCCAGCGCCCTCATGCGTTCTTCTGTTTCGGGAACGCGGGGGTCGTCGTGGTCCCGGAGGTAGTCCAGCGCGGATCCCCACGCCTGACGCGCCCGTGCAGCCTCTCCCAGCACCGCATGCGCCTCTCCCAGACCGAGCAACGCCACCGAACGGCTGTCGGCGTCCTCGTGCCTGTCGAAGACCGCGATGGCCGCACGGTACTCCGGAACGGCCTCCCAGGCCCGGCCCGTGCCGGTGAGGATCCGGCCCAGGGAGCAGCGGGCCCAGGCCGTGCTCCACTCGGCGCCGATCTCCTCGAAGGCGTCGACCGCAGTCCGGCAGTGGCCCAGAGCCTCTTCCCATCTGCCCAGATCGGCGCCGAAGTCGGCCAGGCTGAGCAGGGACATCGCCTCACCCCGCCGCTCGCCGGCCTCGCAGAAGACCGCGTGGGAGCGCTCGACATGGCCCACGGCGTCAGGGCCCCGCTCACCGCGCTGCCAGGCCACCACGCCCAACTGCCGCAGTGCGAACCCCTCCACCCACGGGTCACCGGCCTCCCGGTCGGCTTCCAGAGCGGACTCGTAGTGGTCTGCGGCCGCGCCCAGATCACCCAGCAGCCATTGGGCGTCGCCCATCCCCAGATGGTTGCGGGCCAACCCGAAGGCGTCGCCCGCGTTCTCCGCCGCCCTCAGCCCGACCGTGTGCAAGTCACGCCACGAACGCCAGTGCCGGTGCACCTCGAACAGGGGGTAGACACTGGCGGGCAGCCGCCAGGCGGTCTCGTGGTGACCGTGCTCGAAGGCGGCCTCCGTCACGGCGAGGAGGTTCGTGCGCTCGGTCTCGAACCAGGCCAGGGCCTCTTCGAGGGAGGTGAAGTCGGGTAGCTCCTGTGGCGCCCCGCCCCCGGGCACCACGGGGAAGTGCGGGTGCTCGGCCAACTGGGCTCGGGCGGCGGCGTGTGTGTACCACCGCGCGAGTCGTCCGATGCTCTCGGATACCGCGTCGGGTCCGTCCTCGGCACGGACCCGTTCCACGACGTACAGACGCACCAGGTCGTGCAGGCGGTAGCGGTCGACGTGTGGCCGTTCCACGAGGTTGGCCCTTCGCAGGCGTTCCAGAAGCCTTCGGGCCTCGGTGCCTGAGGCGCCGGTGAGCGCGGCAGCGGCGGCGGAGAACTCCGATCCCGGGTGCAGGCCCAGGCTCCGGAAGAATCGGGCGGTCCCGGGGTCCAGACCCCGGTAGGAGGCGGTCATGACGGCGCGCAGATCACTCAACTCGTCCTCCTCGGCGGCCAGTCGCACTGGAGGAGGGCACCGGGCCCTGACCCAGCAGGTGGGCCCGGTGTGATGTGGAATCAGACCTGTTTCTGGTGGTGCCGTTCAACTGCCGCGATGACGACCTCGGGGGAGATACGAACCGCGGTTTCACCGGGCAGGGGGTTCTGCACCTTCGCCCAGTCCTCCGGTGCCAGGCCAGGGCCCTGGACGACGAACTCTCCGGTGTCGCTGAGGTAGACCGAGGGGCAGCCCTTACCGCCGGACGCCGGGTCCTTGGCGAGCAGTTCCAGTTCCATAGATCTCCGTTCAGGCTTCGCGTGGGACCTTCAGGAGATGCCGAAACTAGCACGCAAGCCTTACACCACAGGGGTTCTGGCCGTTTCCGGTCCGCCTGTCGCCGGTACCTTCTCGCTGCCTGCACCTCTTCGAGCCCATGGGTCCCATCAGACGCTTTGGGGTACCGATTGATGTCGGTGACGGTCAGTGCGCCGAACGGGGAGTGAGCTCGGCCGGTCTCCTCCGAGCCGCCACTGTCGTTCTTCTCTTTCATGCTTTCTGGTTCACCACGTTTCCTTGTCGGTAGGGGCGGATGAGCGAAAAGCTCCTTCCCCCTGTCCCGGAGGCCTGTCCTCGATGTCTTCCAGCAGTTGCGGGAACGTTGGGCTTGTGACAGATCCCTGGTGCAGGGATGGGAAATGGTCCTGCTGGAGGCCGGAGCGTCGGCACCTTGAATGGTCAGGTGAGCGGAAACGGGGTGGAACGCTGCAGCCGGGGAGGGGCTGCGGCGTTCCACCGCTCTCGGGTGAGTGAGCGCTACATCAGGCCCGGGATGCACCCGCTGGCCACGGTCGGCCACCAGGCCGGGTCACGCTCGACGGCCCTCGGAGGGGTTTCCAGCAGGGAGGCCAACCGGTTCAGGTCGATGCTGTCGGCGGTTGGTTTCCGGGAACGGGTCGGATTCAGCGTCCTTTGGCACGGCGTCTCACTTCGGGTTCGAGTGTTCAGCGGGTTCACGTGATCGCGCGGAGGAGTCCGAGGAGTTCCTCGGGGGTGTCGGCACAGACCAGTCGCATGCTGCGGGTGTGCGCGGCCCAGTACTGGCGGGTGTGCCGCCCGAACCAGAGGGTCCAGCCCTGACGGCGCAGGTCCGCGAAGGTGGTGGAGGGCGCGGGCTCGGGCGGTGTGATCGCTCCGGGCCAGCGGGGGAAGGGTATGCTCGGCCGGGTCCGCTCCAGAGCGATCACCGCGCACCGCCTCCGGGTCGTGTGAGGGCTTTCCGCAGCGCCGCCGGGGTGGTGGCGGTGACCAGGGTGTGCGGGCAGGGGCAGCACCGGTGGGCCAGGGTCGCGGTGAAGACCGGCTGCCCGCGCTCGTCGTGGAGCTCGCAGATCAGGTGGGTGGGGAAATCCTCGCGTAGCCGGCGCAGCTCGGGGCTGGGGCGGAGGCTGTAGCCGGTCACGGTCACCGCTCCCACGTGCTGGTGTCGGCGGGGCGCTGGTGCGGGAGGGCCCGTGTCCTGCGGCAGGGTTCGGGCGGTCGTGGCGGGTCCCATTCCAGGGTGAAGTAGACGGCTTGGCCCCGGCGGGTGCTCTCCACGCCCCAGTCGGCGGAGAGGGCGTTGACGATGGGCAGGCCCCGTCCGTGCTCGCTGTCGGGCCCGGCGGGAACCAAGTGCAGGTGCGGCGCGGTGGAGGCGGTGCCGTTGGTCCGTACGCTGACGCGCAGGCAGCTGCGGAAGGCCATCGCGGAGACGAAGAACGCCCCGCCGCGGTCCCGCATGGGGGAGTGCAGCAGGGCGTTGGTGATGAGCTCGCTGGTGATGAGCAGGGCGTCGTCGGTGGCCGGGGTCGGGACGCAGGCCAGGTCCAGTCGCCGACGCAGCCAGTCGCGGGCCTCCCGCACTGAGCAGAGCTGTCCGGGGAACCTCCCGAGGTAACGCCGGAGCTCAGACCGCTGCGGGGGCGGGGATGTGGGAGTACTAGGGTTGTACACAGGTCCTCACCTGTCCTTAGCAGGTTGTGGGCTCAGGCCCTGTCCAGGCGGTCACAACGCCCGGACAGGGCCGTTTTTGTTGCACACGGCTACGAGGAACTTTGGGAAGCCATCCCTCAGTCGTGCCCTTGGTCTCTATCATTAACACCACAGACTGTTAATGCAAGCCATCTTTAATAGTTCGTCGCATTTTTAGTTCACGTGACAAGGCTGGAGGCTGGCAAGATGGGCCGACGTACATCAGACAACGCCATGAGTGGAGTGACCATGAGGACGCGGCTCAGCCTGTCAGTGCGTGGGAAGCGCCTCCTACGCGAGCTGCGGCGCCTGCGTGACGAGCGGGAGATGAGCCCTGAAGACGTCGCCAGGCAACTCGGCTGGCACAAGACGAAGCTGTACCGCATCGAACGTGGCGAGAGTCGACTCATCCTTGATGATCTGGACGAGCTGTTGGAGCTGTACGGGGTGCGCTCGCCGGAGCGCGAATCCCTCTTCCAGCTGGGCAAGGACGCATGGAAGCGGGGGTGGTGGCTGGCCTATCGAGACCTCTATCAGGGCGAGAGCTTCTTCGTGATGGAGAACGATGCGGCCAAGATCAGCGTCTACGCTCCCAACCTGCTGCCTGGCTTGCTCCAGACCGAGGAGTACGCACGTGCTTCGATCCAGGCCATGCACGCTACTGGTGATGTCGAAGAGATGGCGCGGCAGCTGGCTGTGCGGATAGAGCGCCAAGGAATCCTTGCTCGTGAGAACCCGCCTGAGGTGCTGGCTGTTCTCGATGAGGTTGTGCTCAGGCGTGCTGTCCTGGATGAGGGCGTGCACTACGGCCAACTCAGCAGGCTGATCGAGCTCAATCAGACTCCTAACATCACCATCCAGGTCATCCCCTTCTCCTCAGGGGTGTACATGGGGCAAGAAGGTCAGTTCACCATCTTTGAGTTCCCCGACGCGGAGGATGCTCCGGTCGCCTACCAGGAAGGGCTGTTCGGGGACGTATACGTCGAAGACTCCACCGATGTAGCTCGGTATACCCTGGCAGCCGCAAGGTTCAGGGAAGTTGCGCTGGATGCAAGTGCCTCCACTGAGTTCATCCGTGGTCTGTTGAAGGAGACGGGATAGATGGCTGTTGAGCCCACACAGGCGCTTTGGCGTACCAGTAGCTATAGCGGTACCGGTAAGGAGTGCGTCGAGGTGGCCGACGTGGAGTCCGGCACGCTTGTCCGTGACTCCAAGCAGCCTGAGCTGGGACACCTGTCGTTCACCCCGGCTGAGTGGCAGCCTTTCGTCTCCTCCCTGAGAGCCTTCAGCACCACCGTGTAGCTCGATGTCTTGGTCCCGGGCGCCCGCGCGGCCCCGGGACTCCTCTTGTCCCGCCTCCTGCTGGTTCCAGTGCCCGGACGTCTCCTTCCGCGACCTCCACGAAGGGCTGCTCCTCGGTGAGCGCCAGCGGCGTCACCTGGAACTGGCCTGGGACTGCCCCCAGCTCAACGGAGGATTTCCGGTGCTGGGGCCGGTCAGTAGAGCTCGTCGAGTTCCCTCAGCCGCCGACGCAGCTCACGGGCCCGGTACGGGGTCATGGCGCAGGCGACGGCGCTGACCAGTGACCGTGCCTGTCGGGGGTCGTCCCGGCCGACGGTCCGAAGGCGGCGGTGCGGGAGGCGCACGAACACGGCCCAGGCCCCGATCAGCTCGCACACGGCACCGGGGTACAGGTCCGGCCGCTGGTGTTCGATGCGGGCGATCTCCGCGCAGGCCTGTGCGGACAGTCCCGGAATCGCGAAGGGGCGGCCGTGGTGATGGCGTTCGCGGCGTGGGACGGCGGCCCGGATGCTTCCGGGGCGGCGGCGCGGCACTGGCACTTCCGGTGTTCGTCGGCGGTACTCCGCACCCTGCCAGAGCCGCCTGGCCCCGGATGACCCGTGGCCCGGACCCAACTCAGGACAGGGGCGGGGCGTGCGGACACCAAGGGAAGACGCTCTACGCCACCTGCGGGTTCATGACCGGTACTTCCTTGGCCACGGACCGGTCGGGTGGCTCGTACGCGGGGTGGGACCGGGTAGGGGCGGGGGGTGATCGGGGAATGGAACGTCCCCGACTCCGAGAGCTCAGGAAGGGGATGTCCCGTGACAGGTGAACTCGTACCCGAGAACCTCGTCGGCCACCGTGTGCTCGACACCGAGGGCAACAACGTGGGGAAGATCAACCAGGTGTTCCTCGACGACAGGACGGGGGAACCGAGCTGGGTGTCGGTCCACACGGGCCTGTTCGGCATGAAGGAGACCCTCGTCCCGCTCCAGGGCGCGCGCCCGGTGGAGGAGGACATCCAGGTCCCCTACGACAAGGCGACCGTCAAGGACGCACCGAACGTCGACGCCGACCGCCACGTCTCCCCGGAGGACGAGGCGCTCGTCCGGGACTACTTCGCTCAGCACGGGGGAGTGCCCCGGCAGGCCAGGGGAGACTCCGGGACGGCCGGAACCGGCACGGAGGCCGGGCCGGTCGGCGGCGCCGCGGGGACGCCGGTGCCCGAGGGCCACGGCCAGTTCGCGGACCGGCGCGAGGGCAGGGGCGACGAGCCCGACGCCGGACGGGCCGAAACCACACCCGGAGCGGCCGTCGGGGACGCCGACGACCCGCTCGCCGCGCCCGCGGAACGCCGCAGTGACGAGCGTCTGGGCCGGCCGGGCGCCCCGGACGACGAGGACGTGTCGGTCATCCGCCACGAGGAGCAGGTGGACATCGGCGTCGAGCGGCGTGAGGGCGGGCACGCGCGGATGCGCAAGCACGTCGAGACCGAGCGCTTCGACGAGACCGTCCCGCTGCACCACGACGAGCTGGAGGTGGAGCGCAGGCCGATCACCGACCCCTCACAGGTCTCGGACACCGGGACCATGGAGGAGGGGGAGGAGACCTTCACCCTCTACGAGGAGCGCCCGGTCGTCTCCAAGGAGGAGGTCCCGGTCGAGGAGATCCACGTGCGCAAGCGCGACGTCGCCCGTGAGGAGCACGTCGAGGGCGAACGCCGCAGGGAGCGGATCGAGTTCGAGGACGACGAGGGGGAGGAGCCGCCCAGGTACTGACCTGAGCCGCTGTGAAAGCGGTCGGCCTCCGGACGTCGGGTGGCCCCTCCGGGCGGGGGGCCACCCGTTCTTTTCGTCGTTTCTTCCGTCCGTCGGCCCGGTGGCCGCCGCAGCCCCTGACGCGGTCCCCGCCCCGACGCGCTCCGGCCCGGGACCGGTTTCGGTCGCTTTCCAGCACGAATATCGGGAATGCGCTTTCCATGCTAGCTTCTGCCACTCCACGTGTTCCGAGCGTGCCCCCCAGTGCGCTCACCCCCTCCGGACACCGCTCCGGAGCCCGCTGACATGGAGCAGACATGACAGACAAGACCCCCTCGAGGAGGGCGAACAGGCGGCGCCGCCCGCCGTGGATCGCGGCGGCCGCCGCCGCGACCACCCTGGCGGCCGCGGCAGCCCTGGTCCTCGACCCGTTCGCCGACCGGACCGGTCAGGAACTGCAGAGCGGTAGCGAACCCCTGGTCACGGCCGCCGACATCTCCCCGGACGGCGAGTACGTCCTGGTCAACCAGCACAGCGGCCTGGCCGCCGACGTCACCGGCGGCTCGCTCGACAGCGGTGCGGAACTCATCCAGTGGGAGCGCACCGACCGCCCCTGGCAGCGGTTCCGCTTCGTCCCGGGCGGGGACGGCTTCTTCAGCCTCGTCAACGTGCACAGCGGTATGGCCGTGGACGTGTGGGAACGCTCCACCGAGGACGGGGCGCAGATCCGCCAGTACGAGCCCAACGGCGGCCACCACCAGCAGTGGGAGCCCGTCGACAGCGCCGGAGGCGTGTCCCTGGTCAACCGGCACAGCGGTAAGGCGCTGGAGGTGTGGGACTGGAGCGAGGAGCCCGGCGGACGCCTGTCCCAGTTCGACCACCACGGCGGTGCCAGCCAGGTCTGGTCCGTGGTCCGCGTCGACGAGGGGGACGAGGCGGCCGACTGCGGTGAGGGCGACGCCCACGCCGAGGCCGTCCTCAACGGCTCCACGTGGACCTCGCGCGCCGGGGGCGGCGTCCTCTACGAGGGCGGCGACATGCTCCAGGCGATGCGCGCGGCCGTGGACGGACTCACCCCGGGCCGCACGTCCCAGGAGCGGGTCGTCGTCCGGGGAACGGGCACGGTTCCGGCCGACGCCTCGCTCGACCTGCCCAGCCACACCTCGCTGGAGGTGTGCGGCACCATCGACGTGACCGGTGAACCCGGTGCCGGGCACGCTCCCGTCCGGATCCGCCACGCGGAGAACGTGTCGGTCCCGCATCTGACCCTGACCGGCCACCCGTACTTCGGGGTGTACGTGCGCACCTCCGAGAACGTCCACCTGGGACAGCTCGACCTGCGCCTGTCCGGCGGCCTCGGCGTGCGGATCGACAGCCGCGACGACGACTCGGTCCGCCAGGCGCGGGACATCCGCGTCGACGACGTCTTCGTCTCCGGGACCGGGAGCCACGGCGTGGAGACCTACGGCGTGGACGGGCTGACCATCGGCACCGTCACGGCGCGGGACACCGGTTACTCGGGCCTGCTGCTCAACGACACCGTCAACGCCGACGTCGGCCTGGTCGACGCCGAGGGCGCGGGGACCGGCACCGGGTACGCGGCGTTCCGGATGGCCAACCGCAACGGCCGGGTCGGCGACGGGTACCCCGCCAACATCAGGGTCGGCGAGGTCCGGGCGCGCGGCGGCGGCCGCGGGATCTTCTGCGTGTCCGAAAGCGGCGGCGCCGTGATCGAGCGCGTGGACATCGCCGGAACCGGCAACAACGCCGTACTCGTCGAGAACTGCTACAACGTCACCCTCGCAGAGCAGAGCGGTACGGTCGCCGGGCCGGGCGGTATCCGGATCGCCGCCCGCTCCGAGTTCCCCAACTCCCGTGACATCACCTTCGCCAACCTGACGCTGGTGGACACCGAGCTCCGTGAGGACCCGTGCGGGCAGAACACGGTCGTCCGCGACATCACCTGGCAGAACAGCCGGGACAACACCTGCTGACATCCGGGGCCGGGTACGCCTGAGCACGGCCCGTCCCCCCTGCGGCACCGCACACCGGGTGGCCCTCCGCCGGAGGGCCACCCGGCTCCGTCTGCGGCGGTGCCGGGCGTACGATGCCCCGCGTGTCGCGCCCCAGGGCCGCGACCGTCCCCGAACACGGACCTGAAAGGCCGGGCCATGACCGACCAGCCCCGTACGACGATCTTCCGCGACCTGCGCCCGATGGGCGGTGCCGCCGTCGACCTCGTGGTGTCCGACGGCCTCGTCGCCGGGTCGGGGCCCCGCGGGGGCGCCCTCTCCGACGGTACGGAGCACACCGTCGACTGCGGGGGGCGTATCGCCCTGCCCACCCTGGTCGACGCGCACATCCACCCGGACAAGACCACCTGGGGAGAGCCCTGGCACTCCCGCCGTCCCGCCCGGGGCATCGCCGAACTGGGCGCACAGGACGCCGAACTCTTCCGGTCCCTGCCCACCCCGGTCGCGGTCCGGGCCGAGCGCCTCATGGCCCACGCCGTCACCCGCGGCACACGGGCCATGCGCGCCCACGCCGACGTCGCCCCCGTCTTCGGGCTGGAGGGGCTGGAGGGCGTCCGCCGTGCCGCCGACCGGCTCTCCCACGCCCTGGACGTACGGACCGTCGCCTTCCCCCAGCACGGTGTCCGCCGTTCACCGGGGACCGACTCCCTCCTGGAGGAGGCCGTCCGCACCGGCACGGCCGACCTGGTCGGAGGGATCGACCCGGAGGGGTTCGACGGGGACCCCGACGGCCAACTCGACCTCGTCTTCGGTATCGCCGACCGGCACCGGGTCGGTGTGGACGTCCACCTGCACGATGACGGCCCCGTGGGTTCGCGGACGCTGTGGTCGGTCGTCGAGCGCACCCGTGCCCTGGACATGGGCGGCAACGTGACGGTCAGCCACGCCTTCGGGGTGGCCGGCGCGGGTGAGGAGTTCGACGCCCTGGCCGCAGCCCTCGGCGAGGCCGGAATCGCGCTGACCACCGTCGCTCCGGACCCGGCCCGGGTCCTGCCCCTCGCCCGGCTGCGCGCCCACGGGGTCAGGGTCGGGGTGGGGTCCGACGGTGTCCGCGACTCCTGGAGCCCCTTCGGTGACGCCGACATGCTCCACCGGACCCACCTGCTGGCCAGGGCCCTGCGCGCCCGCCTGGACGAGGACCTGTCGGACGCCTACCTCACGGCCGCGCACACCGGCGCCGGGCTGGTCGGACTTCCCGTCGCCGACCTCTCTCCGGGCGCACCCGCGGACTTCCTCCTGGTGGAGGGCGAGTGCCTGCCCCAGGTCGTGGTGGACGTGCCGCAGCGCCACGCGGTCGTCCGCGCGGGAAGGGTCGTCGCCCGGCAGGGGCGTCTGGTCTGAGCGCAGGGCGGCCGTCGCTCCCCGGTGCCCGAATGCGGGGGGACGATCCGGTGCCTTTCCGGCCCGCCCGGGTAGGGGGTCTCCGACCAGAAGAAATCTGAAAGCCTTGTGCACTAGGTTTCTGGGAGTGGAGGAACGCCGCGGACCGGTGGCGACACCGGGGACAGCGGCGGACAGGTGTGCCCGGGCCTGCCACCGGGGGCTCGGGTCGGTCAGGACGGGGCCGGCCCACCCACGCCGAGGCGGTCAGGACGGGGCCGCCGGGGTATCAGATCGGGGCGGCGGTCGGTGGGAGAGCGCCGACCGCCGCCCCGCCCCCGTCCGTCACTGCAGCGGCCTACCCTCGCAGTGCAGGCCGACGAGAGGACGGGTGAGTCGCATGGGTCAGAGGCAGGAACGCGTCGACCGGGGCGCGCGGGTCGTCGCGGCACCGGCGGCGGTGGTCTACCGAGCCATGACCGAACAGGGCAGCCTGGAGGCCTGGCTGCCCCCCGAGGACATGACCGGCAGGGTCGAGCGTTTCGATCCGCGGCCCGGCGGCGGGTTCCGCATGGTCCTGACCTACCTCGACGCGGGTACCGGGCAGGGCAAGACCTCGGACTCGACCGACGCCACCGAGATCGAGTTCGTGGAACTGGTGCCCGACGAGCGGGTCGTGCAGCGTGTCGTCTTCGACTCCGAGGAGCCCGACTTCTCCGGGACGATGACGATGACCTGGCTGCTCACGGCGGTCCCGGGAGGAACCCGGGTGACCGTCGAGGCGACCGGGGTGCCCCCGGGCATCAGCCCCGGGGACCACGCTGCGGGGCTCGCCTCCTCACTGGCCAACCTCGCGGCCCACGTCGAACCCGGGTGCCCCGGCAGGGCCTGACCCCGTCCTGCCCGGTGCCCGCCCCTCCCGTCGCCCACCCCACCGTCAGCCGCAGGAGGGGCGGCGCGCTCCGCTGCCGTCCGATGGCTCCTTCCGGGCCTTCCTGGTGTGTCCTGCCTGGTCGGGACAGACCGGGCGTTTAAGGTCGCACTGTCGGCCGCCGGCACGGAGGGGGAGTGCGATGAGCGAGGACGTGAGCGGGGAGAGCACCGGGGAGGCCTCCGGCGCAGGGGCCGGAGCGGACGCGGGCACCCGCGCCGAACCGCGCGGACGCGAAGCCGAGCCGGGTCGGGGCCACACCATCGTCGTGGGGGCCGGAATGTCCGGGCTGGCCGCCGCGGACCGGTTGGCCGAACAGGGTGAACGCGTCACCGTGCTGGAGGCCCGCGACCGGACCGGGGGGCGGATCCACTCGGTGCGCCCGTGGGACGGCGTGACCCTGGACGTCGGGGCCTCGTGGATGCGCGGTGAGGAGAACAACCCGCTGTCCCGGCTGGTGGCGGAGGTGGGCGTGCGCACCGCCGTGTTCAACCGCTCCACCGAGACCGCCTACGACCCCAAGGGGCGCAGGCTCCTGTTCGACCGGCACCGCCGCAACCTGGAGGACGTCAACCTCCTCCACGAGCACATGTACTGGGCGACGGTCGGTGCGAGCCCCGAGGAGTCCATGGAGGAGGGCATCAACCACGCCCTCTACGACGCCAACCTCGTGCGCTCCCGGGCCAGGGACGCGGCGGAGATCGTCCACCGCCTCGCCGAGGCCGACCACGGCGCCGACGCCGAGGAGATCGCCTTCTCCGCGGTCGCCTCCCAGCACGAGTTCAGCGGTGACGACGTGGTCTTCCCCGACGGGATGGGCCAGCTCACCGACCACCTCGCCCGGGGCCTGGACGTACGCCTGGAACACGTGGTGCTGGCGGTCTCCCACGACGGCGACGGCGTCGGCGTGCGGGTGGACACCCCCGACGGCGAGGAGACGCTGACGGCCGACCGGGTCCTGGTCACCCTGCCGCTGGGGGTGCTCCAGGCAGGGCGGGTCGACTTCGAGCCGGCCCTGCCCGCGGACAAACAGGACTCCCTGGAGCGTCTGGGCAACGGGCGCCTGGAGAAGCTCTTCCTGCGCTTCGACGAGGTCTTCTGGGGCGACGCCGAGGTCCTGGTCCACCTGGGGACCGAGGAGGGCGCCTGGTTCCACTGGTACGCCGGACAGAACGTCTTCGGTGAGCCCGTCCTGGTCAGCCGTAACGGCGGGAAGGCGGCCCGGTTCCTCGCGCGGATGGATGAGGGGGACGTGGTCGAGCACGCGATGGCGTCCCTGCGCGGCATGTTCAAGAAGGCACCGGACCCGGTCGACCACTACCTGACGCACTGGATGGACGACCCCTTCGCCAGGGGAGGGTTCTCCTTCACCGCGGTCGGTGCCGGAGACGGCGACCGCGCCGCACTGGGCGAGCCGATCGGCGACCGGGTCTTCTTCGCGGGCGAGGCCACCGAGATCGAGCACACCGCCACGGTGCACGGGGCCCTGCTGTCGGGGCGCCGGGAGGCCGAGCGCATCCTCTCGGCGGACTGAGCGCCGGAGGCCGGGCCGGGCGCCGGCTCGGGGGCGGTCCGCCGACCGAGGCGCGGCGGGCCCGGTCCGCCCCGGCCGTGCCGACGACGGACCGGGCGGAATCCCGACACTTCACTGTGCTTCAGGTCACATGCTAGTTTCGCGTGGTCGTACCCGTCCCCCAAGGCACCGACTTTCGCTCCCCTGATCGCCCAGGTGCCGTGAGTGTGAAGGAACCCCCATGCCGGCCATAGCAGTCCTTCTCGGGGCCCTGGCGCTGTTCGCCCTCGGTTACCGCTTCTACTCGGCCTACCTCGCGAAACGGGTCTACGCGCTGGATCCGGACTTCGTCACACCCGCCCACGCCTACAAGGACGGGATCGACTACGTCCCGACCAGCAAACACATCGTCTTCGCCCACCACTTCATCTCCGTGGCCGGGGCGGCGCCGATCGTCGGGCCGGCCATCGCCGTCTTCTGGGGCTGGGGGCCCGCGCTCCTGTGGGTGGTGCTCGGGACGATCTTCGCCTCCGGAGCCCACGACTTCGGGGCGATCGTGGTTTCGGTCCGGCACCGGGGCAGGAGCATCGGGGCGCTGGCCAAGGACGTGATCGGCACCCGGGCCAGACTCCTCTTCCTGCTGATCATCTTCTTCCTGGTGACCATGGTCAACGCGGTGTTCGCAGTGATCATCGCGGGTCTGCTCATCGCCAACCCCGAGGCCGTGCTGCCCGTCCTGGTCACCATCCCGCTGGCGATCGGGGTGGGTCAGGTCGTCTACCGCAGGCGCAGCGCCGCTCTCGTACCCTCACTGATCAGCCTGGTGGTCGTCTACGCGTGCATTCCGCTCGGGCAGGCGCTGCCCGTCACCGTGGACCCGATCGCGAACCTGGCGGGCGTCGAGCCCGCCCTGGTGTGGCTGGTGCTGATCTTCGTCTACACCTTCTTCACCTCGCGTCTGCCGGTGTGGATGCTGTTGCAGCCGCGCGACTACATCAACCAGCAGCAGATGCTGCTGGGCCTGCTCGTCATCATGGTCGGCATCATCGTGGGCATGAACGCCATCGAGGCCCCGGCGCTGCGCGGCGACCTGCCCGAGGGTTCCCCGCCCATCTTCCCGTTGCTGTTCATCACCATCGCCTGTGGCGCGGTGTCCGGTTTCCACAGCCTGGTCGCCTCGGGAACGACCTCCAAGCAGTTGGACAAGGAGCCCGACGCCCGCTACGTGGGCTACCTGAGCTCGCTCGGCGAGGGCGCCCTGGCGGTCTGCTCCATCCTGGCCTGCACCGCGGGCATCATGGTCTTCTCCGCCAACCAGGGAACGGCCTGGACCGACATCTACGTCGACTGGGCCGCCGCGGGGACCAACCCGGCGGGCCGTTTCACCGAGGGTGTGGCCGGGTTCGCGTCCAACATCGGCATCCCCGAGAGCGTGGGGCTGGTGTTCGCCACGGTGGTCGTGGTGAGCTTCGCCGCGACCAGCCTGGACACCGCCGTCCGGCTCCAGCGCTACACGGTCCAGGAGATCAGCGCCATCGTCAGGGAACGGGCCGCCGAGGGCGGTGCCCTCCGGCGCGCCGCGCACTTCCTGTCGCGCAACATCACCGCGGCCACACTGGTCGCGGTGGTGATCCCCTTCGTGCTGGCGCTCGTTCCGGGCAACTTCGCCGCGGGCACCCTGTGGCAGCTCTTCGGCACCACCAACCAGCTGACCGCCGGCCTGGCGCTGTCCGTCATCGCCGTGTGGGTCACCAAGAGGGGGCGCAACCCCGTCGCGATCCTGGTGCCGCTGGTGTTCCTCGCCGTGATGACCTCGTGGGCCCTCATCGTGCAGCTGCGGGACTTCGTGCTGAGCACCGACCCCATGCAGCGCTTCGTGCTCGCCCCGTTGGACCTGGTCATCTTCGTCCTGGCCGTGTGGATGATGGTGGAGGCCTTCCTCGCCCTGCGCAGGGCCTTCGCCGAGCGGTCCGCCGACCCGGGACAGGACCCGCGGGAGGACGGCGCGGCCGCCGGGGAGGCCCTCGAAGGGGACGAGAGGTCCTGAACTCCGCGTGCGGGCGCCCGGGTTACGGGCGCCCGCACACCGCTCCCGGTAAGGCTGGCCGGTTCCGGTCCCGCCAGGACGCCCGGACAGGCCCGGGCCCTCGCCTGGCGTCCGCCATGAGGGGAACCGAAAGCGCAGGTGGGCGCAGGGTCACGGGAGAAATCCGTACACGGTACGATCAATGGGCGGACCTCCGCGGGGCCTCCCGGGGCCGGCGGGGCGCGAGATGGCGGGAGACGACGGCCCCTCCCGTTATCGTTGGCGTCATGGGGCGATCCGCGGAAGAAGGCAGACACGAGTCGGGGGGCAGTGTGGCCAGCCCGGTGGTCAGTGACCGCATCTGGACGGTTCCCAACCTGTTGAGCATGCTCCGGTTGTTGGGCGTTCCGCTGTTCCTCTGGCTCATCCTGGTTCCGCAGGCGGACTGGTGGGCGCTCCTCGTGCTCGCCTTCGCGGGGATCAGTGACTGGCTGGACGGCAAGATCGCCAGAGCCTGGAACCAGACCTCGCGGCTGGGCACGGTCCTGGACCCGCTCGCCGACCGCCTCTACATCTTCGCCGCCCTGCTCGGCCTGGTCATCCGGGGCATCATCCCCTGGTGGCTGATGGGGATCCTGGTGCTGCGGGACGTCCTCATCCTCGGGGCCCTGCCGCTGCTGCGCCACTTCGGCTACGGGCCGCTGCCGGTCAACTTCGCCGGCAAGGCCGCCACCCTCTGCCTGCTCTACTCGTTCCCGCTGCTGTTCATCGCCGGATACGCGTCGATCATCGGAGATGTGGCCAGAATCATGGGTTGGGCCTTCGCGCTGTGGGGAACGGCTCTTTACTGGTGGGCCGGACTGCTCTACGCCGTACAGGGGCTGCGCCTGATCGACCAGACACGCCGCGACGAACGCGCTGATCAGAC
Source organism: Nocardiopsis terrae (assembly GCF_014651695.1). Classification (GTDB taxonomy): domain Bacteria; phylum Actinomycetota; class Actinomycetes; order Streptosporangiales; family Streptosporangiaceae; genus Nocardiopsis; species Nocardiopsis terrae. The sequence goes on along the minus strand of NZ_BMXJ01000005.1, from coordinate 82,425 downwards.
GGGAATCCACGCGGGTTCTCCGGACAGCGACACCGTGCGCGGACACAGCGCGGATCGACCCGATCCGGCTGCTGAAGGCGACCGTTGACGGCGACCCCGGCGCGGTGCCCGAGGGCTCGGACGTACCGGGTCCCTCGGATCAGGGCAGGAACGGACCCTGATCCACCGACCGAACCGGCGGACCGGCTCACCTGAGTCCTGTCGGATCGAAAGGGAGTGTCGTCTCCGCAATGAGAACATGTCCCACCGCGCGCGGGTGCGCGCGCTCCGAACACCTGTCCCCCGTCGCGCCTCCCGACGGCACCGCCGCCCGGGGGTGCCGTCGATGAGCGCCCCCAGCGAGGAGACCGCCCACACCGCGGTACCGCCGATGAAGGCCGTGGTGATGGCGGGAGGCGAGGGCACACGCCTGCGCCCCATGACCGCCAACCAGCCCAAACCGCTCCTTCCGGTGGTCAACAAGCCCATCATGGAGCACGTGCTTCGCCTGCTGCGCAGGCACGGTTTCACCGAGACCGTGGTCACCGTGCAGTTCCTGGCCACGCTCATCCGCAACTACTTCGGGGACGGCGAGGAGCTCGGCATGAAGCTCCACTACGTCGCCGAGGAGGTCCCGCTCGGCACCGCGGGCAGCGTCAAGAACGCCGAGGAACACCTGCGCGGAGAGCCCTTCATCGTCATCTCCGGCGACGCGCTGACCGACATCGACCTCACCGACATGGTCCGCTTCCACAAGGAACGCGGCGCCAAGGTCACCATCGCCCTCAAGCGGGTCCCCAACCCGCTGGAGTTCGGCATCATCATCGTCGACGACCAGGGGCGCATCCAGCGGTTCCTGGAGAAGCCCACCTGGGGCCAGGTCTTCTCGGACACCGTCAACACCGGCATCTACATCATGGAGCCGGAGGTTCTGGAACGGGTCGCCGCGGGAGAGGTGGTCGACTGGTCCGGTGACGTCTTCCCGGAACTGCTGGAGGAGGGCGAGCCCCTCTACGGCTACGTGGCCGACGGCTACTGGGAGGACGTGGGTACGCACGAGAGCTACCTCAGTGCCCAGGCCGACGTGCTCTCGGGCAGGGTCGACGTCGACATCGACGGCTTCGAGGTGTCCCCGGGGGTGTGGATCGGTGAGGGCGCTGAGGTCGACGCCACCGCCGTCCTGAAGGGTCCCCTCTACATCGGCGACTACGCCAAGGTCGAGGCCGGAGCAGAGCTGCGCGAGTACACGGTGCTCGGCAGCAACGCCGTCGTGCGGGCGGAGGCGTTCTGCCACCGCACCGTGCTCCACGACAACGTGTTCATCGGCCGCGGCGCCAACCTGCGCGGTTGCGTGATCGGCAAGAACACCGACGTCATGGCGGCGGCCCGGATCGAGGAGGGCGCGGTCGTCGGCGAGGACTGCGTCATCGAGTCCGAGGCCTACGTCAACAACGACGTCAAGGTCTACCCCTTCAAGACCATCGAGGCCGGCGCGGTGGTCAACACCAACGTGGTCTGGGAGTCGCGGGGCCAGCGTTCGCTGTTCGGCCCCCGGGGCGTGTCCGGCCTGATCAACGTCGAGATCACACCCGAGCTCGCGGTCCGGCTGGCCAACGCCTACGCCACCACGCTGAAGAAGGGCGCGATCGTCACGACCTCCCGTGACGTCTCCCGGGCGGCGCGCACGCTCAAACGGGCCGTCATCAGCGCGCTCACCGCCGCCGCCATAGAGGTCCGCGACCTGGAGGTGGTTCCGTTGCCGGTGGCGCGCTTCCACACCTCCCAGAGCGGGATCAGCGGCGGCATCACGGTGCGCACCAGTCCGGGCGACCCCGAGTCCGTCGACATCCTGTTCCTGGACGGGGAGGGGGCCGACCTGTCGCCGGGGGCCCAGCGCAAGCTCGACCGGGTCTTCTCCAGGGCCGAGTACCGGCGCGCCTTCCCCGGGGAGATCGGCGAACTGTCCTTCCCCTCGCGCAACGTGGAGAACTACTCACACGAGCTCCTGAGGTCCGTGGACACCTCCGGGGTGGCCGAGGCCGAGCTGAAGGTCGTGGTCGACTGCGCGGGCGGTACCGGCTCGCTGATCCTGCCCTCACTGCTGGGCCGGATCGGTGTGGACGTGCTCACGGTCAACAACCGGTTGGACGAGGCCTCTCCCACCGACACCGTCGCCAAGAGGATGCGGGACCTGGAGCGGCTGGGCGAGCTGGTCGCCAACTCCGGGGCCGACTTCGGCGTGCGCTTCGACCCGGTGGCGGAACGGCTGGCCATCGTGGACGAGAACGGCAAGCTGGTGGACGGCGACCGTGCGCTCCTGGTGGTCCTGGACCTGGTCGCGGCCGAACGCGGCGGCGGCAGGGTGGCGCTGCCGGTCACCACGACCCGGGTGGCCGAGGAGGTGGCCCGGTCCCACGGGGCCGAGGTGCTCTGGACTGCCACCGCCACCGACGAGCTGACCAAGGCGGTCCGTTCGGCGGGGGAGGAGATCGTCTTCGCCGGCGACGGCCGAGGCGGGTTCGTCATCCCCGAGTTCAGCCCCACCAGTGACGGCATCGCCGCCTTCGTGCGGCTGCTGGGTCTGGTGGCGCGGACCCGGCGCTCGCTCGGACAGATCGACAGCGCGATCCCCAGGGCGCACCTCCTGCGCCGTTCGGTGCCCACCCCGTGGGCGGTCAAGGGGAGCGTCATGCGCTCGGTCGTGGAGGCGGCGGGCGAGCGCGAGCTCGACACGACGGACGGGGTCCGGGTGATCGAGTCCGACGGTAGCTGGGCGCTGGTTCTGCCGGACACCTCCGAAGCCGTGACCCATCTTTGGGCCGAAGGTCCCGATTCGGACGTTGCACATGCTCTGCTCGACGAGTGGGCGGCCGTGGTGGAACGGGCCGAGGGTTAACCGGTCGTCCCGTGGGCGGGGCGGCAGCACCGCCTCCCCGCCCACGGGCGTAGGCGGTTCACCGGTTCGGTCGGGCTTTCCCCTCCCTGAAAAGCAGGGATAAAATGGACAAAAAGCCAGGTCAGGTCCTGGGCGGGAAGTTCGCGAAAATCCCCCCGGTGATCCGGCGAACCAAATGCCGGGACCGGGCATCTGCCCCATAACAGGTGTTGCTCTTCCGTGCGGCCTGCGCCTCGCCCGGGTCGGTGCCCCAGGTGCCGATGCGGCCGGACCCGAGAGGGGGCGCCCCCAGGGTGTTCACAACGGGCCGAACGGGAGCGAAACCCTGCCTGGACAGGGATATGGTTTAAAGTCGAGTGTTCCCTGAAGCACCGCGTCACCACCCGCCCCGGTGATCCCGGCAACGGCGGACACCCAGCGGGGGTGACAAGGAGTACAACATGGGGGATGAGACCTAGCGACCGACCGTGTGAGCCGTCCCGCTGCCGCGACAGCGGACCGACTCACCGTGTTCCGGACGGTGTGCGGGCCCGGTGCCCGCCCGGCGTCCGGGACGCGCCACCGATCAGCCGAATCAAGCACCGCCCCGTGCGGTAGGAGGCCGAGCCGACCTATGTCGAGCGTTTACTGCACGCAGTGCGGTCACGCCGTTGCGGATGATGCCCGTTTCTGCTCCCACTGTGGAACCCCCATCCGCAGGGCCGAACAGCAGAGCCCACAGACCGCCACGGCCGGGGAGTCCGGCGGAGATGTCACCTCGACCATCTCCATCTCCGGGATACAGGCCCTGGAAGAGGAGGAACCGGGTGACGAGCTCGGCGGCGACGACCCCGCCAGCGCCGACGCCCTGCCGCCCGGAACCGCTTTGCTGGTGGTCCGGCGAGGCCCCAACGCGGGGAGCCGTTTCCTGCTGGACAGCGACGTGACCACCGCGGGCCGCCACCCCAACAGTGACATCTTCCTCGACGACGTCACCGTGTCCCGGCGCCACGTCGAGTTCTTCCGGCGAGGCAACGGCTTCGGCGTCCGGGACGTCGGCAGCCTCAACGGAACCTACGTCAACCGCGAGCCGGTGGACGAGGCCGAGCTGGGCGGAGGGGACGAGATCCAGATCGGCAAGTTCCGCATGGTCCTGCTGACCAAACCGCGCCGGTGACGGTGCGCTGACCACGGTCGACGGGGGTGGGAGGGCCGAGGAGGTTTGCGGCCCCCCGCCTCCGGAGAGCTTTGTAACGAAGGGGTGCCTTTGCCCTCGGGATCCTGATTCAACGGGGGAGCAGGGACGAGCGCCCATCCGGCATGACGACTCGTGGGACGGAGCCGCTGTGAAGCACATGGAGGTCGTCGGCGTCCGGGTTGAGATGCCCTCGAACCAACCGATTGTCCTGCTCAAGGAATCCGAGGGGGACCGCTACCTGCCGATCTGGATCGGCGGGGTGGAGGCCACCGCGATCGCGCTCGCCCAACAGGGGGTCGCGCCCGCGCGGCCGCTCACCCATGACCTGTTCAGGGACGTCCTGGACGCTCTGGACACGGGGCTCGAGACGGTGAACATCACCGGCCTGAGTGACGGGATCTTCTACGCCGAACTGGTTTTCAGCAACGGTGTGGAGGTCAGCGCGCGCCCTTCGGACTCCATCGCCCTGGCATTGCGGACGGGGACCCCGATCTACGCGCACGAGGACGTGATCGAGGAGGCCGGGATGCCCATCCCGGACGAGCAGGAGGACCAGGTCGAGGCGTTCCGGGAGTTCCTGGACAACATCTCGCCGGAGGATTTCGGCCGACGCAGTACGTGACCGGACGGGGCCCGCCGACCGCGGGTCCCGTGCCGTGCGGCCTGGCGGTTGGTCCGGGCGCTGCCGGAAAACCTTCGTGGCCTGCGACTTTGCCGGGTCCGTCGGTGTTAGATTGGGTGGTGGGAACAGGCGTGGAGTGCGTAGCCGAAAACCGCCGGGCCCGTTTCCGGTCCGAGGGGCCGGTGCCGCGGCTCCGCCTCCGTGTGCACTTGGCGACGCGCCGAGTGGCTTCGTTGACGCTACAGTGCGGCCGTCCTACGGTCAGTGCTGTGAAACCCGCGGCGCGCCCTTTCCCTAGTGGACCCTCCCCTGTCGATGCCGCCGTGGGACGAGAAGCCGGAGGTCGGCGTGGCGGTAGCGAGCGGCAAGCGGGATCCCGATGACAGGCGGTCCGCGCTGCGGCTAGCGGGGCAGCAGGGCCTACTGTGCGAAGAGGACGTGGTGGCGCTGCCTATGGACGTCGGGTATCGGGGCCCAGCGGCGTGTACGGCCGCCGGGATCACCTATCGGCAGCTCGACTACTGGGCCAGAACCGGCCTGGTGGAGCCAAGCGTGCGTACCGGGGCCCACAACGCCCCCCTGTACAGCCTGCCGGACATCCTGATGCTGAAGGTGGCCAAACGGCTCCTGGACACGGGGATATCACTCCAGCAGATCCGGACCGCGGTGGACCACCTGCGCGGCCGCCCCGCCGCCGAACTGTCCCGGATCACCCTGATGAGCGACGGGGTCAGCGTCTACGAGTGCACGTCACCGGACGAGGTCGTCGACCTGATGCAGCGGGGCCAGGGCATGTTCGGCCTGGCACTGGCCAACGTCTCCAGGGAGCTGGAGGAGGCCCTGGGGGTGGTTCCGGCCGAGGAGCGGGCCGATCTGCCCGCGGCTTCCCCCCAACCCGTTGACGAACTGGCCCGGCGCCGCCGGGAGCGGCGCACCGGCTGAACCCGCCGACGGCGGGGCGGAGGGGCGAACGGCCGGATCCCTGCCGACAGCCCACCGTAACCGGTGCGGCCGACGGTCGGCGGGGCTCCGTGCGATCTGCCTGAAAGGCGTGCCCTGGCTCGGTGGTTCGGCGGTGGATCGAGTACGGTCGTAGTCACAACAGGGATGAAAACCGACATTCTTCCTGCTTGTCTACATATACAGAGCGTCAGCAGGCTGTTGATACCACGCGGGAGAGACCTCGGCAACGGGGCGCCGACGGGGCAATACTCCCCAGTAACCTCTCAGGCACCATGGACCGCGTGGAGAAGGCCGCTCTGAAGCCCGGGCACCGTAGCTCCGGGTGACAGAGGGGGAGACCGTGAGGAACACCGCCGACCCGATCGGCCCTGTCACCAGGAGGTCTCCGTGCCTGACCCGTCGAACATCCCCACCTCGGGCGCACCCGCCCGGGTGTTCGCCGACCGCCACATCGGCCCCACCCCGGCCGAGACCGCGGAGATGCTCAAGACGATCGGTTACGGCTCCACCGCCGAACTCATGACCGCCGCGGTGCCCGAGTCCATCCTCACCGGCCCCGGCAAGAGTGCTCCGCTCAACCTGCCCGGGGCGATCGGCGAGGCCGAGGCCCTGGCCGAGCTCCGCGAGCTGGCCTCGCGCAACAGGGTCAACACACCGATGATCGGCCGCGGCTACTACGGCACGCTCACGCCCCCGGTCATCCTGCGCAACATCATGGAGAACCCCGCCTGGTACACGGCCTACACGCCCTACCAGCCCGAGATCTCCCAGGGCCGTCTGGAGGCCCTGATCAACTTCCAGACCATGGTCTCCGACCTCACCGGCCTGCCCATCACCGGCGCCTCCCTGCTGGACGAGGCCACCGCGGCCGCCGAGGCCATGACCCTGGCCCGGCGGGCCTCCAAGGTCAAGAGCAACGTCTTCGTGGTCGACTCCGACGTGTTCCCGCAGACCCTCCAGGTCCTGCGCACCCGCGCCGAGCCCCTGGGCATCGAGGTGGTCGTCGCCGACCTGATCCAGGGCATGCCCGAGGGCGAGGCCTACGGTGTCCTGGTCCAGTACCCGGCCTCCAGCGGTGTGGTGCGCGATCCCGGCCCGGTCATCGCCCAGGCGCACGAACGCGGCGCCCTGGCCGTGGTCGCCGCAGACATCCTCGCCCTGACCCTGCTGCGCAGCCCCGGTGACCTGGGCGCCGACATCGCGGTGGGCTCCACCCAGCGCTTCGGCGTCCCGCTCGGCTTCGGCGGCCCGCACGCCGGCTACATGTCCGTGGGCGAGAAGCTCCGCCGCCAGCTGCCCGGACGGCTGGTCGGCGTCTCGGTCGACAACGCGGGCAAGCCCGCCTACCGCCTGGCCCTGCAGACCCGCGAGCAGCACATCCGTCGGGAGAAGGCCACCAGCAACATCTGTACCGCCCAGGTGCTGTTGGCCATCATGGCCGGGATGTACGCCGTCTACCACGGCCCCGACGGCCTGCGCGCGATCGCCCGCCAGGTCCACGCCCGCACGGCCGCGCTGGCCGACGCCCTTGCCCAGCGCGGGTTCGAGGTGGTCCACGGCGCCTACTTCGACACCCTGCGGGTGCGGGTGCCCAGCGCCGACCGCGTGGTGGAGCGCGCCCTGGAGTCCGGGATCAACCTGCTCACCGTCGACCAGGGCACGGTCGGCCTCAGCGTGGACGAGACCACCACCGTCGACCACCTCGACCGGGTCCTGGCCGCCTTCGGCGAGGCGGACCGGGGTGCTGACCGCGGCCCGGTCACCGTGGACGAGGACGCCGACCGCCTGCCCGCCGACCTGGCCCGCGGCGTCGACTACCTCACCCACCCGGTGTTCAACACCCACCGCAGCGAGACCTCGCTGCTGCGCTACATGCGCCGCCTGTCCGACCGCGACCTGGCGCTGGACCGCACGATGATCCCGCTGGGTTCGTGCACCATGAAGCTCAACGCCACCGCCGAGATGGAGTCCGTCACCTGGCCCGAGTTCGCCGGCCTGCACCCGTTCGCCCCGCTCGACCAGGCGGCCGGGAGCGTGTCGCTCATCCGGGACCTGGAGGCCTGGCTGGCCGAGGTCACCGGGTACGACGCGGTCTCGCTCCAGCCCAACGCCGGTTCCCAGGGTGAGCTCGCCGGGCTGTTGGCGATCCGCGGCTACCACCGCTCGCGCGGCGACGACCACCGCGACGTCTGCCTCATTCCCAGCTCCGCGCACGGCACCAACGCCGCCAGCGCGGTCATGGCGGGTATGCGCGTGGCCGTGGTGGCCTGCGCAGAGGACGGCAACGTCGACCTGGACGACCTGCGTGCCAAGACCGCCGAGCACAGTGAGGACCTGGCGGCCATCATGGTCACCTACCCCTCCACCGCGGGCGTGTACGAGGACACCATCACCGACGTGTGCCGCCTGGTCCACGAGGCGGGCGGTCAGGTCTACGTCGACGGCGCCAACCTGAACGCCCTCCTGGGCTGGGCCAAGCCGGGCGAGTTCGGTGCGGACGTCAGCCACCTGAACCTGCACAAGACCTTCTGCATCCCGCACGGCGGCGGCGGTCCGGGTGTGGGCCCGGTCGCGGTCCGCTCGCACCTGTCGGGTTTCCTGCCCAACCACCCGAGCCAGCCCGAGGCGGGCCCGCACACCGGGGTCGGTCCGGTTTCGGCCTCACCGTTCGGCTCCGCCGGCATCCTGCCGATCTCCTGGGCCTACGTGCGGATGATGGGCGGCGACGGTCTGCGTGCGGCCACGGAGACCGCCGTGCTCTCGGCCAACTACGTCGCCAAGCGCCTGGAGCCGTACTACCCGGTGCTCTACACCGGCGCCAACGGTCTGGTCGCGCACGAGTGCATCGTCGACATCCGCCCGCTCCAGAAGGCCAGCGGTATCAGCAACGAGGACGTCGCCAAGCGCCTGATGGACTACGGTTTCCACGCGCCGACCATGTCCTTCCCGGTCAACGGCACGCTGATGGTCGAGCCCACCGAGAGCGAGAACCTCGCCGAGCTGGAGCGGTTCGTCCAGGCGATGATCGCTATCCGCGGTGAGATCGACCGGGTCGCCTCGGGGGAGTGGTCCGCCGACGACAACCCGCTGCGGGGCGCCCCGCACACCGCCGAGGCGGTGACCGCCGACGAGTGGGAGCACGGTTACACGCGTTCGGAGGCGGCCTACCCGCTGCCGTCGCTGCGCCAGGACAAGTACTGGCCGCCGGTCGGCCGGATCGACCAGGCCTACGGTGACCGCAACCTGGTCTGCTCCTGCCCGCCGCCGGAGGCCTTCGAGCTGTAGCGGGCGCGCGTCACACGACGCGCGCGGCGGACACGGGCCGGCCTGCGGAGCCGGCGCGAACGGGGCGCCTTCCCGGGGAAGGCGCCCCGTCGTCGTACCCGCCCACCTCGACCGTCTACTAAGGATCTACGTCGTAAAGGTGTCGCTCGTTTTGCCCCGAAACGATCCCAGTGCGCACGGAACAGATCCGGAGAGGGTCGGGAAACAGCCACGAGAGCCAACACCCGTCACACAGGCCTCCATCGGCTGTGGGAGAGCGCGTTAGAGTTGCGGCGATGCTGACGGTCCGCGCCCCCATCGCGCGGACCCGCCACCCCATGGAAAGCGCAAGGAATGACCGCGACGTCCGGACCTCCCGCACGCTCTGGCCCCGCAACCCCCGCACCCCAAGCCACGGACCCCGATGACGCGGAGGAGACCGCCGTGCCCCCGGCGGAGTCCGCACCGGACCTGTGCGACCAGGCCCGGGACCTCGCCGAGAACGGTCACCTGAAGAAGGCCGCCAAGCTCTACCAGCAGGCGGTGGCGGCCAACCCGCGCCCGGGCGTTCAGGCCAGGGCACTGCTCGGGCTGGCGGTGGTGCAGGACCAGCGCGGGGACCTGGCCGCCGCACGCGAGGCCGCGCGCCGGGCGCTGGCCACCGGGGACACCCGCTACGCTCCGCGCGCCGCCTACCACCTGGCGCTCTCCCTCGAACAGGAGGGCGCCCACGGCGAGGCCGCGCGGATCTGGCACCGCCTGCTCGAGCTGGGCGGCCCCGCCTACACCGCGGTGGCCCGCTACGGGCTGGCCCGTGAGGCGGAACTGCGCGGCGAGGAGGCTGAGGCCGAGGAGCACTGGGAGGCCGTGCTGGAACCGCCCCCCGGCGACACCGGGCTCAGCCGCCTGCACGCCGTCACCGTCGTCGACGCCGCACGCGACCTGGCCGGACGCCTGCTCGAACGGGGACGGCCGGAGGCCGCGGCCGCGGCCGTCGAACGGGGACTGGCGGCAGGGGAGGACCCCGGCCTGCGGCTGCTGCGGGCCGCCGCCCATCTGGAACGGGCGATCGCGGACGCGGGCGCGGTGGTCGACCCCGGGCCTGCGGAGGAGGGATCGGGCGTGCGTCCGGAGCCGCACACCTCGGGCGCGGCGGTGGAACTGCTCGCCGGGCTGATGGCGCTGCGCGGAGAACCGGACGCGGCCGCACGGGTCTGGCGACTGGGGTTGGACAGCGGTGACCGGGGGGCGTCCGAAGCGGTGCGCGAACGGTTGCGCCGCCCCTTCGCCCAGCCGCCGGGGCAGGACGGGGAACAGGCCCCCGAACCGTGGTGGGACGTCTACCTGGAGGAGGCCGTGGCGACCGCCAGCGCACCGGCTCTGGCCGGGGAGCTGTTCGCGGTCATCACCCAGATGCACTCCCTGCTGGCGGTTCCGGTGGTCGAGGGAGAGGCCCGGCCCACCGTGCTGCGCGCCGCGATGGAGCAGGCTCTTCGGACGCCGAGCGAACTGGTGTGGGGTGCCGACGTGCACGCGGACTTCCGCCGCCGGCTCAGCGAGGCGATGGGTGAGGACGTACTGCCCGAGGGCTGGCCCGAGGGGCGCTGAGGGGGTACTGCGGGCGGTGACCGGCCCGGGCGGGCCCCAGGGCCGCCCGGGCCGGGGCCGGACGAGGCCCGGGCGGAAGCGGTTCCGGCGCTCAGCTCCGAATCAGGCGCGTTCAGGCGGCGGCGCGGGGTCGGTGCGGGGCGACAACCGCCCCGTCGGGGAGGAGTTCACCGGTGTCGTCGAAAAGGACGACGCCGTTGCAGAGTAGGCTCCACCCCTGTTCCGGGTGGCTGGAAACGATCCGCGCGGCCTCGCGGTCGGTGTCCTCGAAGGACGGGCAGGAGGGTGAATGGCTGCACATGACAGAGCCTTTCGTCTCGGTGCTCTTCGTTGAGCTGAGGCCAACAATAGTGGCTGACATCACATGGTGTTGTCGGTTTAGGCGACAATGTTCGCCCTCCCCTTTTGTTCGCTCTCACCAATGAGACGCACCTCACCCGTCCGGAGTTCTGTCCGAACGACCCCGACCGGCGGAGGCACCGGGCCGTGTCCGGCGGGTCAGTAACCACCGCGGGTACGGCGGGCCGCCGGACGGCTGCGCATCCCGGCCCCGGCCAGGCCGCCGCGCTGGAAGGCCCGGACGAGTTCGCCGCCGAGGTTGACCCCGGCGCCCAGAGCCAGCGCCACCATGATCGCCTCGGCGAGGCTGAGCAGCCCCGCGACCGCACCCCCGGTCCCCTGGGTGATCTCGATCAGCCCCCGGTACAGGATGCTGCCGGGCAGCAGCGGTGCGATCGACGGGATGAGGTAGGGCAGTACCGGACGCCGGGTCCGCCGGGCCAGCCAGTGCCCGACCATCCCCACGGCCACCGCGCCCGCGACCGTGCCCACCACCAGCGGAACGTCCAGGAACGCCCGCAGACCCGCGTAGATGACCCAGATCATCACGCCCAGGGCCCCGATCGTGGGCAGCATCCGGGGCGGCACCGCCAGGGAGATCGCGAAGGCCATGGCGATCCCGGCCGCGCCGATCAGCACCGCGGGGTTCAGTGCCATCCCGGCCGACGGCAGGTTCTCCAGGTCCAGGTTGACCCCCAGCCGTGTCGCCGTGTAGGCCACGGTGACCACGCCCGACACGATCGCGCCCAGGATGAAGAAGGTCTCCAGCAGCCGTGCGACCGCGGTGACGTAACTACCGCTGATCCCGTCCTGGAGGCTGGAGACCAGCGGACGGCCGGGCAACAGCGCCATGATGTTGCCGGTGATGATCGCGCCCGCCTGCAGGCCCAGGTCCAGGGTGGTGCTCACCCACAGCAGCCCCACACCGATGGAGGAGGCGACGACCGCGGCCGCCGCCATCTGGTAGAACTCGGCGACCCCGCGGTTGGCCAGGAACACTGAGGTGCGGTCGCCCAGGACGGTGGCCAGGAAGGCCACCGCCGCCACGACCGCCCCGCCGCCCACCATCACACTGGCGCTGGAGGCGATCAGGCCGAAGCCCACCGCGATCAGCCAGTTCGGGTAGGGCATGCGGGCCCGGCGGATCTGTTCCAGCCGCGCACTGGCGTCCTCCAGCTCCAGCAGGCCCAGTGCGGCCTGTTGGACCAGGCTGTGCAGCTCGTTGACGCGGAAGTAGTCCAGGGTGCGGCGGCGCACCACCCGCTCGCCGGTGACCGGTGGGCTGTCACCGCCCGGGTGGGTGGACAGGGAGATCGTGGTGAAGGTGACCGACACCTCCGAGCGGGGCAGGTCGAAGGCGACCGAGAGGCTGAGTATGGCCTCGCTGACGGCCTCCGTGCTCTCACCGCTGGCCAGCATGAGCTCTCCCACGCGCAGGGCCAGGTTGATCGCCCGCGCGTCGGGGAGCTTGACGTCCTCCTCGTCGTCGAGGCTGTCCGGGGTCAGCTCCCGTTCGTGCTCGGCCCGCCAGTCACGCATCCGGCTGAGCATGAACTCCTCGCTCGGCGGTCCGGACGGCTCCCTCTTGCTTGGCATGGCTGCTCTCCGTTTCCTCCCCGTCGCCCGCACCCCTGGTGTTCGGCGCACTGCCTCGGCAACCCCATGGGGGACGCCGCGCCCACAGGTGGGGTTCGCCCGTCTGGTGCGGCGGCACCGGTGAGTTCGGTCACCGGATCATCCTGTCAAGGCGCGAAGGCCGCCGAGGGCGGCGACGCGCCGGTCCCGGGGCGCTCCCGGGGCGCTCAGGCCGGGGGTTCCTGCGTCTTCTCGTTCGGGTGATCGTCCTGGCCGGGGCGGACCAGGCCGGTCTCGTAGGCGTGCACGACGGCCTGGACGCGGTCGCGCAGGCCGAGTTTGGTGAGGATGCTGCCCACGTGGGATTTGACGGTGGCCTCGCCCAGGACCAGGTGTGCGGCGATCTCTCCGTTGGACCATCCCTTGGCGGCCAGCCGTAACACCTGGCGTTCCCGGACGGTCAGGGTGTCCGCCGACGGCTCGGGTCCGGCCTCGGGGGAGGGCAGCAGCGGCGCGAAGCGGTCCAGGAGGCGGTTCAGGACGGTGGGGGAGATGACGGAGGCGCCCCCGGCGACCAGCTCGACCGCGGAGACCAGTTCGGCGGGCGGGACGTCCTTGAGGAGGAAACCGGAGGCGCCCGCACGCAGCACGCCGATCACGTACTCGTCCAGGTCGAAGGTGGTCAGGGCCAGAACCCGCACCCGGTGGCCGAGCGGCCGGGCCCATTCGACGATCTGCCGGGTGGCCTGGATCCCGTCCACGCCCGGCATCCGGATGTCCATGAGGACGACGTCGGGTAGCAGGCCGCGGACCTCCCGGACGGCCTCGCGGCCGTCGGAGGCCTCGCCCACCACGGACACGTTCGGGGCGGATTCGAGGATCAGGCGGAAGCCGGCGCGGACGAGGGGTTGGTCGTCGACGAGGAGCACTGAGACGGGCACGGGCCGATTCTCCCGCACACGGCGCGGTCCTCAGGCCGTGGGCAGCGGGGGCGGGGTGCCGCCGAACTCCGGGCACAGCGCCTGGTGTTCGCACCAGCCGCACAGCTTGCTGCGTTTGGGCTCCCACACCCCGGCGCGTCCGGCCGCCTCGATCCGCGCCCAGATGTCGGCGATCTCGGACTCGGCGGCGGCGAGTTCGGCCTCGGTGGGGTCGTACCAGCGTACGGAGCCGTCGCCCAGGTAGATGAGCTGGAGACGGGCGGGCACGACGCCGAGGTCGCGCCAGATCATCACCGCGTAGAAGAAGATCTGGAACTTGGCCTTGTCCTCGAACCGGGGGTGCGGTGACTTCCCGGTCTTGTAGTCGACGACCCTGATCTGGCCGGAGGGGGCCACGTCCAGGCGGTCGACGTAGCCGCGCAGCCGCAGGCCGGTGGGCAGGGAGACCTCCAGGCGCATCTCGCGTTCGCGGGGCTCCAGCTGCTCGGGGTTCTCCAGGTCGAAGTAGCGTTTGACCAGGGTCCGGGCCGACTCCAACCACTCCTGGAGGGCTTCCTCGCCGTCGAAGAGCCGCTCCTGCAGTTCGGGGTCGCGTGCGCGGAGCTTCTCCCACTGGGGGTCGACCAGGCTCAGCGCGGTGCGCGGTGTGCGGGTCTGGGACGGCAGTTCGTAGAGGCGTTCGAGGCAGGCGTGGACGAGGGTGCCGCGCAGCGCGGCGGCGCTGGGGGCCTCGGGGAGGCGGTCGATGGTGCGGAACCGGAACAGTAGCGGGCACTGGAGGAAGTCCGAGGCACGCGAGGGTGACAGGGCGGTCGGCAGCGGCGCGGTGGTCATACTCCGAGCCTAGATCGTCTTCGGCGGGCACTCACCCCGCTGCGTGTCGCCCCGTGAGAGGACCATCGGGGCGGGGGCCATAGTCTTGGCTGTGTGACCAGAGGCAGTGACGACCCCAGGCCCAGGACCGGCGACCGGACCAGGGGGCCGGGGTTACCGCTGGGGCGGCCCTTCGGGGTCCCGGTCTACGTCACCTCCTCGTGGTGGATCGTCGCGGTCCTCATCACGCTGGTCTACGGGGGAATCGTCCAGTCGCGGTTGGCGCTGGGGCCCTCGGCCTACCTGCTGGCCTTCGTCTTCGCGATCCTTCTCTACGCCTCCGTCCTGGTGCACGAGCTCGCGCACTCTCTGGTGGCCCGTCGGTACGGGCTGCCGGTGCGCCGCATCGTCCTGTACGTGCTGGGCGGCGTGTCCGAGATCGACCGGGAGGCGCCCACCCCGGGGCGGGAGTTCTGGATCGCCTTCTCCGGGCCGCTGCTGTCGTTGCTGCTGGCGGCGGGGGCGTTCGTGCTGGCGCACTTCACCGACCCCTTCAGCGTCACCGGTGAGCTGCTCTTCCAGTTGTGGATCGCCAACCTGCTCGTGGGTGTGTTCAACCTGTTGCCGGGGCTGCCCCTGGACGGCGGGCGCCTGCTGCGCGCCGGGGTGTGGAAGATGACGGGGCGTGCGCACACCGGCAGTGTGGTGGCGGCCTGGGGCGGCCGGGTGCTGGCCCTGGGGGTCGCGGCCCTGCCGTTCCTGTTCGCCTGGAGCGCGGGGAGCACCCCCGGGCCGTGGGCGGTCGTGTGGGGGCTGGTGCTGGCCGGCTTCATGTGGATGGGTGCCAGCGAGGCCCTCGGCAACGCCCGGGTCCGGGCCCGGGTGCCCGGCCTGCGGGCCCGGGCGCTGGCCCGTCCGGCCGTGGTGGTCCCGGCGGACCTGCCGTTGGAGCGGGCCGACCACCGTGCCGGAGAAGCGGGTGTGGACACGATCGTGGTCACGGACGACGACGGTACGCCGGTCTCGGTGGTGCACCCCGCCGCGGCGGAGGCGATCACCGGGGAGCGCAGGGCCCGGGTGCCGGTGTCGGACGTGTCCCGGGCGCTGACCAGGCACTCGCGGGTCTCGGCGGACCTGGAGGGCGAGGAGCTCCTGGCGGAGCTCACCCGGCACCCGTTGCCGGAGTACCTGGTGGTGGAGGCTGACGGCGCGCTGTCGGGGGTGTTGCGGGCCGTGGACGTCAACGCCGCGATGGCGGGGCAGTCTCCGAGCGGGCGGAGATGAGCGGGGCGCCCCCGGGCGGGGCCCGCGGCCGGGTGCGGGACGTGGAGGAGGCGGTTCAGCGCCGGGCGCCCTCGGGCCACAGGACGGTGACGGGGCGGCCGAGTTCCCAGGCGTAGGCCACCACGTCCGCGGTGCCCCCGTGGCCGCGCGCGGGTTGTCCGTCCCAGACCGCGACCAGCCGGTCGCACCGTTCCACGAGCAGCCGCCCGGCGGCCATGTGGGCACCGGGCTCTGATTCGCTGTGGGGTAACTCGTGGACGAGGACGGCCTGTTCCATGAGGTGGTCGTAGACCGGGTGGTGCTCGGAGGGAAGGGCCTCCCGGTACCCGGCGGCGGGGACGATCGCCTCCAGGGGAGCTCCCGCGTTCACCACGGCCTCCGCGAAGACGGCGTCGGCGCCGTCCGCGAGGCAGGACAGCCCCACCATCTCGCACCCGTACGGTTCCAGGTACGCCTTGACCAGGTCGGCGACGGCACCGCTCACGTCAGGGGCCAGGTTGCGGTGTCCGGTGATCCCGATACGAGTCACGTAACCTCCCTGCTGCTTGCTTCGCCGGGTTTCTACCCCCTGATGGGCGTACCGGTAACTAGTGACGAAAGTCTGTTGTCGAGATCCTCGACGCACAGCGCCCCCGGGCCCCGGTAGCGGCGGCGGAAGGACCTGACCCGGCCCACCACGCGCTCGGAGCCGAAACGCACCCCGGTGGCCAGCGCCTCCCGGGCGAGCCGGAAGGCCTCGTCGACGTCGCCGGCTTCGGCGTGCGCGGAGGCGAGTTCGACCTTGAGCAGGGCGGACTGCTTGACGTTGCGCGGGGAGGGGGCCACGGCCTCGGCGAAGGCGGCGCGTGCCTCGTGCGGGCTGCGCAGCCGAACGCCCACCAGGGCGCGGTAACCGGCGACCTTGGCCTCGTCGAAGGCGAACACCCACGGCCAGGGGGGCTGGGCGTTGTCCGGGCTGGCGACCTCCCGTTCGGCGTGCCTGATGGCCCGGGCCGCGCAGACGCGGTCACCGGTCCCCGCATGGGCCAGTGCGCTGATGCAGGCCAGCCAGGCGCGGGCGGTGGGGTGGGCGGAGGGGCCGAGCACGTGTTCGGCTTCCTGGACCAGCCCGAGTCCGAGTTCGGGGTCCTCGGCGACGTCGATCTCGAAGGCGGCCAGGGAGCCGAGCATGTAGACGTCGAGCAGGCGCATCCCGGCCTGGCGGGCGCGTACGACGGCCGTGCGGTAGTGCATGCGGGCCGAGCCCATGTCGCCGAGGTCGGCGTTCAGCCAGGCGGCGAACCCGGAGGCCTCGCTGGCGGCCGCGCTGAGTTCGGTGTGGAAGGGCGTACCGCGCGCGTTCCCGAGCATCTGCTCGGCCAGGTGCACGTGCGCGGCGGCGCCGGGCAGCAGGTGGCGGGCGGAGGAGGTGGCGTCCATGCGGCGCTGGCCCCCGGTGATGGAACGTAGCGCGGGAGCGGTGGTCTCGTTGACCCCGTGGTACTCCTCGTGCTCCCCGGTGGGGCGCGGCGCCGTGGCCAGGAGTGTGCTCCCGGCGACCGCCCTGCTGGAGTCGCGGCGTCTGGTGGGGTTCACCGCCTTTCTGGTGTGGCCCTCCTGTCTGCCGGTGCCGCCGAAGCGGAGCAGGTGGAGCGGGATCTCCAGCCGTTGCGCGAGGTCGTGGACCTGGCTGACGGTGAGGGACTGCTGACCGTTGACGACCCGGGAGACCCAACTCTGTGAGTAGGTGAGAGCACGGGCGAGATCGCCCTGGGACCATCCGCGCGCCACGCGCACGCCTTCGATGATCGTCGGCATGTCACAGGTGGCCAGGGCGGCGGCCATGCGCGGTCGGGTCCACAGGTCGTTGGGAAGTACGCCGTCTGGTTGGGGCATGCAGCTCAGGTTAGGGATTCCGGGCGCTCCCGGTGGCTATGTGCGAAAAAGAAGACACGATGCGTGATCCGCATACCGGTACCCGTGTCTTCTCGGGGTGCGGCAGGGTGGAGGAGTCGTTGGTCCGGGGGAGCGCGTGCCGGACCCGGGGAGGAAGCAGGGAGGCCACGTGACCGTTGAGACACCACCGGCGGGTAACCCGAGCCTGGCCGGAAACGGGCACGGGGACCGTGGCATCCCGGCGGAACCCCTGTGCCGTGTGGACCCGGCCGCCATCGCCCTGCGGGGGATGGCCGCGGAGCTGCGCGCACGCGGGGTCGAGGCGCGGGAGGACGGTGTGTCCGGGCTCGTCGACGCCGGCCCCACGGCCCGGCCGCAACGAGCTCTCCTGCGGCCCCACAGAGGTGATCTCTGGTGGTGGATGAGGTGGCCCCTGCAGGATGGTGTCCCCCCGGCACTGTCCGGCGTCCCCCTCTCCCCGGTCACTCGGACCTCCGACGCCGCACGCAGGATCGTGAGGGCCCTGTCCGTCACGGCGAGAGACGGCTGAGGAGGCAGGAGGACGCGCCCGGACGCTGAGTCGCCGCGCCCGGGCGGGAGCGGGCTGTGCGCGAGCACGGTCCCGGGTGTCAGGACGGTGTCCGGGTGAACCCGGAACCCAGTCTCCCTCTGCGCGGGTTCCGGACCCGTTCGACACCCGAAGCAGGGCCGTCCCTCGTGGGAAGGAGGGACGGCGGCATCCACCCCCTGAGGGGCACTCGGCGCCACCCCCTGGTCCGAGCGCCCCTCACCCCCTTTGAGGGTCCGCCGCGGAGGCCCCCGGAACGTCCGCGGCGGACAGGGCCGCTCCGACGATGCCCGCCGTGTTCCGCAGCGCCGCCGGGACGATCGGGGTGCGGATGTCGAGGTGGTGCAGGAACTTGTCCGACTTCCGGCTCACCCCGCCGCCCACCACGATCAGGTCCGGCCACACCAGGTCCTCGACCGTTCGGTAGTAGCGCTGGAGCCGCTTCCTCGCCCAGTCGTGGTAGGAGAGCCCGTCCCGTTGCCTGGCGCTGGAGGAGGCGCGTGACTCCGCGTCATGGCCGTCTATCTCCAGGTGGCCGAACTCGGTGTTGGGTACCAGGCGCCCGTCCACGACCAGAGCCGTACCGATACCGGTGCCCAGGGTGGTGAGCAGGACCGTGCCGTCCACGTCCTTCGCGGCCCCGTAGCGGTTCTCCGCCAGCGCGGCGGCGTCGGCGTCGTTGAGCACGCGCACCGGACGCCCCGCGGTCTCGGAGAACAGGGCCCGGGCGTCGGTGCCGATCCAGCTTTCGTGCAGGTTCGCGGCGGTGCGCACCACCCCGCCCTGCACCACCCCGGGAAAGGTGACCCCCAGGGGGGTTTCCGCGGTCTCGGGGAAGTGCGCGGCGATCTCGCCCACGACCTGTGCCACCGCGTCGGGGCCCGCGTGCTCGGGGGTGAGGATTTTCAGGCGGTCCCGGAGGAACTCGCCGGAGACCAGGTCGACCGGAGCGCCCTTGATGCCGCTTCCGCCGATGTCGATTCCCAGGCCCGTGGTCTGCTGTGACATGGGTGGTCTCTCCTGTGGTCCTCGTTGCCGTACGGGGGCGTGGCGGTGCCACACGCCTGATCCTGCCCCAGGGGAGGGGTCTTCGCACGCTTTCCGTGAACGCGCTCCGGGGCCGCCGGTTCGTCCTGGTAGCGCGGGGCCGATACGCTGGGCGACTGCCCTGACCAAACGCGACCTGGGAAGACGAGAGCGACGTTGACCGGTATCCATGGCCGCCGCGGCCCCTTCACCGACGGCGACACCGTGCAGTTGACCGACCCGAAGGGTCGCATGCACACCATCACACTGCGTGAGGGTGGAGCCTTCCACTCGCACAAGGGCAAGGTCGACCACGACGACCTCATCGGCGAACCCGAAGGCAGTGTGGTGCGCTCCAACACCGGCACGGCCTACGTGGCGCTGCGCCCCCTGCTCATCGATTACACGCTCTCCATGAAGCGTGGTGCGACCATCGTCTACCCCAAGGACGCCGCCCAGATCATGGTCGAGGCCGACATCTTCCCGGGTGCCCGGGTGGTCGAGGCCGGAGCCGGATCGGGCGCCATGTCCAACTGGCTGCTGCGCGCGGTCGGTGAACAGGGCATGGTCCACTCCTACGAGCGCCGCGCGGACTTCGCGGAGATCGCCCGTAAGAACGTGGAGAGGTTCTACGGCGGTCCGCACCCGGCCTGGGAACTCACCGTGGGCGACCTGGTCGAGGAGCTCGACGAGACCGAGGTGGACCGGGTCTTCCTGGACATGCTCGCTCCCTGGGAGTGCCTGGACGCGGTCGCCGGCGCGTTGATCCCCGGCGGCCTGGTGTGCTGTTACGTGGCCACGACCACCCAGCTCTCCCGGGTGGTGGAGGAGCTGCGCGAGGACGACCGCTTCTACGAGCCGCGTTCCTGGGAGACCATGCTGCGCACCTGGCACGTGGAGGGCCTGGCGGTGCGCCCGGACCACCGGATGATCGGCCACACCGGTTTCCTGGTGACCGCGCGCCGTCTGGCCGACGGGGTGGAGGCGCCCGAGCGCCGTCGCCGCCCGGCCAAGGGCGCCTACGGCAAGGACTACGAGGCGGCCAGGGCCGCCGCCGACGCGGGTGCGAAGGCGGCCGCGCCCGCCGCCGAGCCCTCGGCGGGGGTTCCGGACGCGGGGAGTTCCGAGAACCGGGAGTGAGAGCGGTCCGCGGGTGAACGCGGTCCGTCGGGGGCCCGTCCGGGGTGGTGTCCGGGCGGGCCCCCGGTCCGTCCCGGGGAGGCCGTGAGGGGTCGTCCGCAGCCGCCGGAACGCGCCGCGGCGCCCGGGCGGCACTTGCCCCGAGCCCGCCACGGAGGTTACTTTCTCATTACGCCGGGTCGCTCGCCACCACTGTGACCTGTGCCTACGCAGGGTCTCGACCAGAGGCCCGCGACACTCTCCGAAACTTGAAGGTTAGGAAAGGGACAGGTTAGGTAGGACCCCGAGTAGTCGTCCTTCTCATAGGGAGGTGGCGGACGTGGCCGAGCGCGAAGACGAGCGTCAGAGCGACCGGGACCGTGAAGTCGCTGAACTCACGGCCCAGGTCTCCTACATGGAAAAGGAACTCAGCGTGGTTCGGCGTAAGCTCGCCGACTCGCCCCGACATGTGCGTCTGCTGGAGGAGCGGTTGCGGGAGGCCCAGGCCGACCTAGCCGCCGCGAACGGGCAGAACGAACGGCTCGTCTCCACACTCAAGGAGGCGCGCGAGCAGATCGTGGCACTCAAGGAGGAGGTCGACCGGCTCGCACAGCCACCGTCGGGCTTCGGTGTCTACCTTGGGTCCCGCGACGACGAGACCGTCGAGATCTTCACCAACGGCCGCAAGATGCGGGTCAACGTCAGTCCCTCCGTGGACATGGAGAACCTGCGCCCCGGCCAGGAGGTCATGCTCAACGAGGCGTTCAACGTCGTCGAGGTGGAGTCGTTCGAGACCGTCGGCGAGGTCGTCCTGCTCAAGGAGGTCCTCGAGGACGGTGAACGGGCACTGGTGATCTCGCACCACGACGACGAGAAGATCGTCCGGTTGGCGGAGCCGTTGCGGGACGAGCCCATTCGCCCGGGTGACTCGCTGCTGTTGGAGCCCCGTTCGGGGTACGTGTACGAGAGGATCCCCAAGTCCGAGGTCGAGGAGCTCATCCTCGAGGAGGTCCCCGACATCTCCTACACCGACATCGGTGGCCTGACGGGGCAGATCGAGATGATCCGCGACGCGGTCGAACTGCCCTTCCTCTACAAGGACCTGTTCCTGGAACACGAGCTCACCCCGCCCAAGGGCGTGCTGCTCTACGGTCCGCCCGGGTGCGGTAAGACGCTCATCGCCAAGGCCGTCGCCAACTCGCTGGCCAAGCGGGTCGCCGAGCGCACCGGACGTGACGTCGGCAAGAGCTTCTTCCTCAACATCAAGGGCCCGGAGCTGCTGAACAAGTACGTGGGCGAGACCGAGCGGCACATCCGCCTGGTCTTCCAGCGGGCCAGGGAGAAGGCCTCCGAGGGCACCCCGGTCATCGTGTTCTTCGACGAGATGGACTCGATCTTCCGGGTCCGCGGTTCGGGTGTGTCCTCCGACGTGGAGAACACCATCGTCCCGCAGATGCTCAGCGAGATCGACGGTGTGGAGGGGCTGGAGAACGTCATCGTCATCGGCGCCTCCAACCGTGAGGACATGATCGACCCGGCGATCCTGCGGCCCGGCCGCCTGGACGTCAAGATCAAGGTCGAGCGGCCCGACGCCGAGGGCGCCCGGGACATCTTCGGCAAGTACATCACCGATGGGCTGCCGCTGCACGAGGACGACCTCGCCGAGCACGGCGGTTCGGCCTCGGCCACGGTGGACGCCATGATCCAGCGGGTCGTGGAGCGGATGTACACCGAGGGTGAGGAGAACCGCTTCCTGGAGGTCACCTACGCCAACGGTGACAAGGAGGTCCTGTACTTCAAGGACTTCAACTCCGGCGCGATGATCGAGAACATCGTCTCGCGGGCCAAGAAGATGGCGATCAAGGACTACATCGAGCACCAGTCCAAGGGGCTCCGGGTGTCGCACCTGTTGCAGGCCTGCGTGGACGAGTTCAGCGAGAACGAGGACCTGCCCAACACCACCAACCCGGACGACTGGGCCCGGATCTCCGGCAAGAAGGGCGAGCGCATCGTCTACATCCGGACCCTGGTGACCGGCAAGAAGGGCGCCGACTCCGGTCGGTCCATCGACACCGTCGCCAACACCGGCCAGTACCTGTAACGGCGCTCCGCCGCCGTGTCCGCCTCTCGGGGCCCGTGTCCCGGGTCCCAGCGGTGGCCGCAACACCCTGACTTCGGGGGTTGCGGCCACCGTGTCGTTTTCGGGGAAGGAACGAGCCCGTCTCCGGGCCGGGCGTTTCTGGGGCCCTTCTTCGCGGTGATCTTGCTACCAGGGGCAACTTCGGCGCCGAACTCGCCCCTGGTAGCAAGATCACCGGGGTTGGGGCCGCGTCCGGGAACTGACCGTGGAGAGCATGGACCCCGGGGTCGTGCTCAGCGGGGACAAGCGGGGGCCTTTGGTCTACCGGGCTTCGGACAATACCCGTTGGCAGGTCCAACTGAACCGTTTGGCCGGGGCTTGTGCGGCACAGGTCGTGGTTTTGCTGCGAATCCAAGCGAAGTGGCTCCGACCTGCATCGACACGGCCACCGGAGCCCTTTTGAAACGCCCGGGAAGACGGCGCTTAGGCCACAATTGGCGCGGAAGCGTTCAAGACCGGTCTCTGGCGGATAACCTCTCACCATGAGTGTGCGGCGGATTATGGGTATCGAGACCGAATACGGGATCTCCGTGCCGGGAAACCCCGGGGCCAACGCGATGGTCACCTCCACCCAGGTGGTCAACGCCTACCTGGCCGCCTCGGCGGCCCGGGCCAGGAAGGCCCGCTGGGACTTCGAGGAGGAGAACCCGCTGCGCGACGCCCGCGGGTTCGACCTGGCACGCGAGGTCGCCGATCCCACCCAGTTGACCGACGAGGACC
Organism: Nocardiopsis terrae; assembly: GCF_014651695.1. Taxonomy (GTDB): domain Bacteria; phylum Actinomycetota; class Actinomycetes; order Streptosporangiales; family Streptosporangiaceae; genus Nocardiopsis; species Nocardiopsis terrae. Next base: position 59,516 of record NZ_BMXJ01000005.1, on the reverse strand, counting down.
TGGGGCTGGCCAACGTCATCCTCACCAACGGCGCGCGCCTGTACGTGGACCACGCCCACCCCGAGTACTCGGCCCCCGAGGTCACCAACCCTCGCGACGCGGTCCTGTGGGACAAGGCCGGAGAGCGGGTGATGGCCGATGCCGCGGCCCGGGCCGCAGCCACCCCGGGGATAGAGCCGATCCAGCTGTACAAGAACAACACCGACAACAAGGGCGCCTCCTACGGCTGCCACGAGAACTACCTGATGCACCGGTCGACGCCCTTCGGGGACATCGTCCGGCACCTGATCCCGTTCTTCGTCTCCCGCCAGGTGGTGTGCGGCGCGGGCAAGGTCGGGATCGGCGCGGACGGTCAGGGCAGCGGTTTCCAGATCTCGCAGCGGGCCGACTTCTTCGAGGTGGAAGTGGGCCTTGAGACGACCCTGAAGCGTCCCATCATCAACACACGGGACGAACCCCACGCCGACCCGGACCAGTACCGGCGCCTGCACGTCATCATCGGTGACGCCAACATGAGTGAGATCTCCACCTACCTCAAGCTGGGGACCACCGCGCTGGTGCTGTCGATGATCGAGGACGGTTTCCTCAGCACGGACCTGTCCCTGGAGACCCCGGTGGCCGACCTGCGGGAGATCTCCCACGACCCGGGGCTGACCCACCGGGTCCGGTTGCGGGACGGGCGGCGGATGACCGCCCTGGAACTCCAGGGCGAGTACCTGGACCAGGCCCGCAAGTACGTCGAGGACCGGTTCGGCACCGACGTGGACCCCGACACCGCGGACGTGCTCGACCGGTGGGAGTCGGTTCTGTCGCGGTTGGCCTCCGACCCGATGAGCCTGGCCACCGAACTGGACTGGGTCGCCAAGCTCAAGCTCCTGGAGGGCTACCGGTCCCGGGACGGGCTGGAGTGGTCCCACCCGCGCCTGCACCTGGTGGACCTGCAGTACTCCGACGTGCGCGCGGACAAGGGCCTCTACAACCGTCTGGCCGCCCGCGGCCGGATGCGGCGCCTGGTGGAGGACTCCGAGGTCAACCGGGCCGTCACCGAACCGCCGGAGGACACCCGTGCCTACTTCCGGGGGCGCTGCCTGGCCAAGTACGCCGACGAGGTGGCCGCGGCCTCCTGGGACTCGGTGATCTTCGACCTGCCGGGTTACGACTCCCTGCAGCGCGTCCCCACCCTGGAGCCGCGCAGGGGGACCAAGGAGCACGTGGGCGGGCTTCTGGACGCCTCCGCCACCGCAGCGGACCTGGTGGCGGTTCTGGCCGGAGGACGCAGGGGCTGAGCCCGGTCGGGTCGGTGCGATCCGCGGATCGCACCGACCCGACCGCGGCGGCCGTTCCGGACGCCGCACACACGCTCGGGGCCGGGCCCGCCCGGGTGCCCACCCCGTGGTGGTGAGCCCGGCGGAGGGCGACGGGCGCGGGAACGCGGGTGCCCCCGTCCGCGGGGGGCGGACGGGGGCACGGGTTCGGTGTTGCCAGGGGGGTTAGCTGGTCCTCAGCTGAACACCCCAGGAGTTCACCATCGGGGTGACCTCCTGGTAGTAGGTGGTGCCGCCCCAGGTGCAGTTACCGGAGCCGCCCGAGGTCACGCCCTGGGCCTGGGTTCCGGAGATGAACGAACCGCCGGAGTCGCCGGGCTCGGCGCACACGCTGGTCCGGGTCATGTTGTACACGGTGCCCTGGGGGTAGCTCACGGACTGGCCGCGGGCCTGGATGGTCCCGCAGTGCCAACCGGTGGTCGAGCCGGAGCGGCACACGGAGGAGCCGATCGGAGCCTGGCTGTGGCCGGTGACGTTGGCGTAGCCACCGCTGTTGTAGCGGCTGACCAGGTTGGTCAGCGTGAAGTTGGACGTGCCTCGGACGAAGGCGGCGTCGTTGCCCGGGAAGACGGAGCGCTCGAAGACGCCCCGGCCGTTACCGATGCTGACCCGGGTGCCCACGGTCCCGCAGTGTCCGGCGGTGACGAAGCCGGGCTGCCCGGAGGCGTTGGTGGCGGGGAAGCCCACGGAGCAGCGGCCGCCCATGGTGTAGGCGAGACCGCCGATGATGTTGGCGTACATCTCGGGCTGCTCGCTGGTGGTGGTCACCTCGACGGCGGAGGCGTCCACACCCGCGTCGGCGAGGAGGGCGTCCACGTCGGCGCCGGAGCCTTCCAGGACCTCCAGGACGACGGTGTCGCCCTCCACGTCCGGGTACCAGCCGACCACGCCGGGCTCGGTGTCCGCCTCGTTGAGGTCCTGCACGATCGCGTCCAGGCCCTCGGTGCCGTGTGAGACCACCTCGGCCTCGGCGCCGGCGGCCTCTACGGCCCCGACCGCGGTGCTGTCCGTCACCAGGACGGTCAGTTCCATGCTTTCGGTGTCGAACACGGAGCCGCCGTAGGCGTCTCCGGCGGCCTCGGCTGCGGCCTCGTCGACCTCGGAGGCGGTGTCCTGGGCGGTGAGGAGTTCCTCGGCCTCGAACGGGGTGAGGCCGAGGTCACGCTCGAGCGCCTCCTGCATGGAGACGGCTTCGGATTCGGGGGAGGGCGCCTGGGGTAGTGGTCCGGGGGCCGCGAGGGCTCCCGGGGCGGCGGCCAGAACCATGCCGAAGGCAAGGGCTCCGGTGCCGATTGCGGAGACAACGGGGGAGGGTCTCATTGGTCCCTACTCTCCTGGGGGAATTGACGGGGGATCGGGGCCGAATGTTCTACGGCCCCCTTTGTTCACCGAGACATCCGGTAAACAACGCCTAACCATAGGTGCACGTTTTGGTGAGGGAAAGACCGCCAGAACGATGAAGCATTCAGTTCGGTGTGGGGAGATCCGATGACGGGCCCAAAGGCGGTCGCGGAACGTGTCCGCATGGTGGCCCACCTTGAGGTTGTCGGAGCCGAACCGTTACCGACTGAATTCGGACGTGGGGAGCAAGGGGGGTTTTCTGGCCACATCCGGACAGTGGTACCACGTACCAAACGTGTTCGTCCGGACACACAGTCGTAACACCCGTGGTCAGGGGGGCGTGATGGGGCCCTCTGGCGTATGGGGACGCCCCCGCCCGCTGATGCGGACGGGGGCGCCGGGTTGACGGACCGCTGGAGTGCCTAGCTCGTCACGAGGCTGAGGTTCCAACTGCTCAGCGCCGGGTTGATCTCCTGGTAGTAGGTGGTGCCGCCCCAGGTGCAGTTGCCGGAGCCGCCGGAGGTCATGCCCTGGGCCTGGTCACCGGAGATGAACGAGCCGCCGGAGTCGCCGGGCTCGGCGCACACGTCGGTCCGGGTCATGTCGTTGACCGTGCCCTGGGGGTAGCTCACGGACTGGCCGCGGGCCTGGATGGTCCCGCAGTGCCAACCGGTGGTCGAGCCGGAGCGGCACACGGCCGAGCCGATCGGCGCCTGGCTGGAGCCGCCGACGGCCTGGGTGCCGCCGGAGTTGTACATGTTGACCAGGTTGGTCACGGTCCAGTTGGACGTGGCCCGGACGAAGGCGGCGTCGTTGCCCGGGAAGACGGACTCCGCGAAGGTGCCCGACCCGGTGCGGTCCGAGCTCTCGGCGGAGGTGCCGACCGTGCCGCAGTGGCCGGCCGTCACGAATCCGTCGTTGCCCGAGCTGTCGGTGGCCGCGAAGCCGACGGAGCAGCGTCCGCCGCCCATGTAGTACGCGTCTCCGCCGATGATGTCGGCATACAGCTGAGGCGTCTGGTCGGTCTCCTCCACCTGGACGGCGGAGGAGTCCACGCCCGCGGTCTCGATCAGGTCCTCGGCGCCGGCGGTGTCGGTGGCCTCGATGACGACCGTGTCGTTCGCGACGTCGGGGTACCAGCCGACGACGCCCGGCTGGGCGCCGACCGCGTCGAGCTCGTCGATGATCGTGTCGAGGCCTTCGGTGCCGTGTGAGACCACCTCGGCCTCGGCGCCGGCGGCCTCCACGGCTCCGGCTGCGCTGGAGTCGGTGACCAGGACGGTCAGTTCCATGGTGTCGGTGTCGAACACGGAGCCGCCGTAGGCGTCTCCGGCGGCCTCGGCCGCGGTCTCGTCGAGGCCGGAGGCCTCGTGCTGGGCGTCGAGCAGGTCCTCGGCCTCGAACGGGGTGAGGCCGAAGTCCCTCTCAAGCGCTTCCTGCATGGTGGCGGCCTCGCCCTGGGGCGAGGGCTCGGCGGGCACGGTCGCGGCGGTGGCTCCCGGCGTGACCGAGAGCGCGAGACCGAAGGCCAGGGCTCCGGTGCCGATTGCGGAGACAACGGGGGAGGGTCGCATTGATCCCTACTCTCCTTGGGGAATTGACGGGGGTCGGGGTTCGGTTTCCGCGGGGGAGGCCGACCCCGTGTGCTAGCCCCGGACGGGCCGGGGTCACTTCGTTTGCCGAGACATTCGGTAAACGGTCACAAACCATAAGTGAACATCTTGGACAGTAAAAGCCTTGGAAGTTGGTAATTCACCCAAGTGGGAATCGGGTCATAGGATCAGAGGGCAAATAAGTGCTCCTGACTCCGGGTGACGGGGCGTTTGACCTTGACTTTCCGTAGCGGGGTGTATGTGAATCAAGGACACATAAGAATGGCAAGAGGCCTAAAGTGGCCAGATGCGGACACTGACACCCCGTACCATCCGTGACCGTCTGGATGCGTAAACGTAACTCCCTTGGTCAGGGGGTCGTCCTGGGCGAAGGCCGTGTGCTCAATGAGAATGGATGTGCGCACAGCGCCCATGCCTGGAGGCCGTGTGTGCGAAGCGTGCGCAGTGCCCGACCCGGCCCCGGCCGGGGACACGCCCGAGCCGGATCCGCGCCCCCGCTGCGCCCCGTGCGCGCGAACACGGGACGATTCGAGGTAACTAGCGGGTATCGGGCTCCGGGAAGGGGGTTGAGCCGGGTGCTGTTGGGCCAAGATAAGGGCGAGAGCCCCGAACGGGAGGTAGTGAGCGATGGCGAATGACAACGGTGGTCAGAAGCACTCGTCCCGCCGCGACGAGGAGGTCGAGGAGACCGAGGCCGCGACCGAGACCCAGGAGCGCAACGAGCAGCTGGACGAGGACGTCGACGACATCCTGGACGAGATCGACGACGTCCTGGAGAGCAACGCCGAGGACTTCGTTCGGCAGTTCGTGCAGAAGGGCGGTCAGTGACCTCCGGGTTCGCTGACAGCGCACCCGGGTGCCGCTGACCCCGGGGTGCGCGGAGTTAGGGTCAACCCCATCGGCCGGGTCACCCCCCGGCCCGCAGACAGACAGACGGACGACAGGCGCCCCATCCGCCCCCGAGACGGGGTGGGGCGCGAGTGGAGGGAGTCGCGTGTTCGAAGGTTTCGAGGGCGGACGGATGTCGGCCGCTTTCATGAGTGCGGGGACCTCGTCCTTCACCGAGTTTCTTCGGGAGGTCAACCCCGAACTGCTCCCCGGGCAGCACCTGGGCACGGGCGGCGGCACCACCGAGCACCTCACCCCGGACGCGACGACCATCGTCGCCCTGACCTTCCCCGGGGGCGTACTGCTGGCCGGCGACCGACGCGCCACCCAGGGCAACGTCATCGCCAACCGTGACATGGACAAGCTCTACCGGACGGACGAGTTCTCCGCGGTGGCCATCGCCGGTTCGGCCGGAATCGGCATCGAGATGGCCAAGCTCTACCAGGTCGAGCTGGAGCACTACGAGAAGCTGGAAGGCCGTTCCCTTTCCCTGGAGGGTAAGGCGAACAAGCTCGCCCAGATGGTCCGCGGCAACCTCGGCATGGCCATGCAGGGCTTCGTCGTGATCCCCCTGCTGGTCGGTTTCGACGAGAACACCGAACAGGGCAGGGTCTTCAGCTACGACGCGGTGGGCGGCCGCTACGAGGAGCACCGCTACCACTCCATCGGCTCCGGGTCGGTCTACGCCAGGGGCTCCATGAAGAAGCTCTACCGGGAGGACCTGGACGAGACCACGGCGATCAGGGTGGCGTTGGAGTCGCTCTACGACGCCGCGGACGACGACTCCGCCACCGGCGGTCCCGACCTGCACCGCAAGATCTTCCCCCTCGTCGACGTCATCACCGAGGACGGACACCGGCGGGTCTCCGCCGAGGAGGTCGCCCGACTGGCCACGGAGGTGGTCGAGGGGCGGGCCGCCGACCCCGACGGTCCCACCGCCCGGCTGAGCTGAGCCGGCCGCAGCCCCCACGACAGACCTCTCCCGACTAGGTAAGGAACGATCCGCGGTGTCGATGCCGTTCTACGTCGCCCCCGAACAGCAGATGAAGGACAAGGCGGACTACGCGCGCAAGGGCATCGCGCGCGGCCGCAGCGCCGTCGTCCTGCAGTACGAGGGCGGAATCCTGATGGTGGCGGACAACATGTCCCGCACACTGCACAAGATCAGTGAGATCTACGACCGCATTGGTTTCGCCGCGGTCGGCCGCTACCCCGAGTTCGAGAACCTACGCCTCATGGGTGTCCGCTTCGCCGACGTGCGCGGTTACCAGTTCGACCGCCGTGACGTCAGCGGCCGCCAGCTCGCCAACATCTACGCCCAGACCCTGGGCACCGTCTTCAGTGAGAGCCTCAAGCCCTGGGAGGTCGAGATCGTCGTCGCCGAGGTCGGCGACACCGCGGCCGACGACGAGATCTACCGCATCACCTTCGACGGCTCCATCGTCGACGAGCAGGGCTTCGTCGCGGTGGGCGGTTCCTCCGAGCACGTGTCCACCCAGCTCAAGGACCGGTTCGCCGCGGACGCTCCGCTCAGTGCCGCCCTGAACTCGGCCACCCACGCCCTCGCCCACGAGAACGGCGAGGAACGTGAACTGGAAGCCACCAACCTGGAGGTCGCCGTCCTGGAGCGGGACAGGCAGCACCGCAAGTTCCGTCGCATCCACGGCAGCCGCCTGGCCTCCCTCATCGCGGAGGGCAAGCGGGGAACGGCCGAGAACGCCTCCGGCGACGGGAACAGCACCGAGGACGAGGCCGACGAGTGACCTGTAAGCGATGACCACGGTGCGGCGCCGCCCGGGCGCCGCACCGTCCGGGCGGGTGTGGGCGACGCGGCCCCGTCGTCCACCCCACGGTGACGGGAAGTTGGTGAGGCCGCGTGGAACGACGGATCTTCGGGCTGGAGAACGAGTACGGGGTCACGTGCACCTTCCGGGGGCAGCGCCGTCTGTCACCGGACGAGGTCGCCCGCTACCTGTTCCGGCGGGTGGTCTCCTGGGGGCGCAGCAGCAACGTGTTCCTCCGCAACGGCGCCCGCCTGTACCTGGACGTGGGCAGTCACCCCGAGTACGCCACCCCTGAGTGCGACAGCCTCGTGGACCTGGTGGCGCACGACAAGGCCGGCGAGCGCATCCTGGAGGGGCTGCAGGTCGACGCCGAGCAGCGCCTGCACGAGGAGGGCATCGCCGGGGACATCTACCTGTTCAAGAACAACACCGACTCGGCGGGCAACTCCTACGGGTGCCACGAGAACTACCTCGTCGGCCGGCACGGGGAGTTCGGCCGTCTCGCAGACGTCCTCATCCCCTTCCTGGTCACCCGGCAGATCATCTGCGGCGCCGGCAAGGTGCTCCAGACCCCCCGGGGCGCGCTGTTCTGCGTCAGCCAGCGCGCCGAGCACATCTGGGAGGGCGTGTCCTCGGCGACGACCCGCTCCCGCCCCATCATCAACACCCGCGACGAACCCCACGCCGACGCCGAGCGGTTCCGCCGCCTGCACGTCATCGTGGGCGACTCCAACATGAGCGAGACCACCACCCTCCTCAAACTGGGCTCCACCGACCTGGTGCTGCGGATGATCGAGGCCGGTGTCGTCATGCGGGACTACACCCTGGAGAACCCCATCCGGGCGATCCGCGAGATCAGCCACGACATGACAGGTCGTCGCAAGGTGCGCCTGGCCAACGGCCGCGAGGCCAGCGCACTGGAGATCCAGCGCGAGTACCTGGACAAGGTGCAGAGCTACGTGGACCGGCACGGGACCGACGCCGTGGGCAAGCGCATCCTGGACCTGTGGCAGCGCACCCTGGAGGCGGTCGAGACCCAGAACCTGGAGACGGTCTCCCGCGAGATCGACTGGGTCGCCAAGTACCTGCTGCTGGAACGCTACCGGGACAGGCACGACCTCTCCCTGTCCTCTCCGAGGGTGGCCCAGCTCGACCTCACCTACCACGACATCCACCGTGAACGGGGTCTGTTCTACCTGATGCAGCAGCGCGGGCAGATGGACCGGGTCGTCGAGGACCTGAAGATCTTCGAGGCCAAGTCGGTGCCCCCGCAGACCACCCGCGCCCGGCTGCGCGGCGAGTTCATCCGCAGGGCCCAGGAACAGCGACGGGACTTCACCGTCGACTGGGTCCACCTCAAACTCAACGACCAGGCGCAGCGCACCGTGCTGTGCAAGGACCCCTTCAAGTCCGTGGACGAACGGGTGGAGAAGCTGATCGCGGGTATGTGACACCGACGTGCGGGCGGGGCCCCGCGGGCGGACCGGAGACGGTTTCCCGCGGGGCCCCGCTTTCGGAGAGGCCACCGCTCACCCTCCCTCCGGCCGAAATTCCCCGGATGGGTGCTCCCGGGGGGCTGGCCACACTCCGACTGTTCGGTAGTGTGACCCTGTCCTGAGCCGGAAATCAGAGGTTGTGACCCATGCACCGACGTGCTGCCGCCCTCGCGGTGCCAATGACCGCCATCGCCTTGGTGGTCTCCAGCTGCGCATCGATCCCGGAGGAGTGGCGTACCCCCGCCTTCCTCCGCATGAACGACGACGCACTCGACTCGCGGTTGCCCGAGGTCACCGGCGAAGTCGGTGAGGAACCCGAGATCACCTTCCCCGACATCGAGCCTCCGGACGAGGAGATCTCCGGTGTCGTCAGCAAGGGGTCGGGCGAGGACGTCCTCGTCGGCGCGGACGACCTGGTCGTCGCCAACGTCGTCCAGTACCAGTGGACGGCTCCCGGAGAGGGCGAGAAGGTCGAGGGCCAGTCCAGCTACGAAAACGGCGCTCCCGACCTGGTGCGTATGGAGCAGATGCCGGACTACATCACCGAGACCCTGGTCAGCCAGCCCCTGAACAGCCGTGCGGTCTACGTCTTCCCGCCGCTGACCTCCGAGGAGAGGGAGCAGGCCGAGGCGATGGGGCAGCCGGCGCCCGAGGGAGCCAGCGTCCTGGTCATCGACATGGTGGACCGCTTCAGCAAGGGCGCCGTCGTTCCGGGCGAGCAGACCACCAACGGCGGCGGCGACCTGCCCACGGTCACGCAGGACGGCCACAGCCAGCCCGAGATCGAGATCCCCGAGGACACCGAGGCCCCCGAGGACCTGGAGGTCGTCCCCCTCATCGAGGGCGACGGCGCCGAGGTCGAGGAGGGTCAGCAGATCATCGCCCAGTACACGGGCGTGCGCTGGGAGGCCGACGAGAACGGCAACCACCCGGTCTTCGACTCCAGTTGGAGCCGCGGGGGCGACCCCCTGGACGCCACGCTCGTGAGCGGCGAACAGGGCGGCCTCATCGAGGGCTGGGTCGAGGGCATGGCCGGCCAGAAGGTCGGCAGCCGCCTGATGCTGGTCGTGCCGGGTGACATGGCCTACGGCGAGACCACCGAGGAGGCCCAGGGCAGCCCGGCGGGCACCCTGGTGTTCGTGGTCGACATCCTGGGCGCCTACGACAACCCGCCGCCGCCCGAGCCCGCGGAGGAGGAAGGCGGCGAGGAGGCCTCGGACGAGGAGGGCGCCGCCGAGGACGGGGCCGACGAGGAGTCAGCCGAGGAGTGAGGACTCCGGTGGGGTGAGACCCCGGAACTCCGGGCCCCGTGGGCGAGACCGCCCACGGGGCCCTGTCATGGGCGGTACCGACACTCCCGGCCCCCGCGAACGTCCCCGGTGAGTCCGACTCCGAGCGTAGAGTTGATCACTCAGGGTGAGTATGGGCGAGGGGGAACCATGCCAGACCAGCGGCGGTACTGCTACGTGTCCGGGCTGAGCCTGGGTGTTCCGGCGCTGGAGGAGCTCTGCGCCCAGGGACGCCCGCCGGCCCTGGTGGTCTCCTACCCGGCCGAGCTGGCGCACCGCTCCGGCTACTTCGACTTCGAGGAGGTCACCCGCCGTCACGACCTGCCGCACCTGCGGGCGGCCGACATCAACACCGACGAGGTGCGCGACGCCCTGGTGGCGCACCGGATCGACCTGATGGTCGTCGCGGGCTGGTCGCAGTTGGTACACGAGCAGGTCCTGACCTCGCTGCCGTTGGGCGGGGTCGGCCTGCACCCCTCCCCGCTGCCGGTCGGCCGCGGACGCGCCCCCATCCCCTGGACGATCCTGCGCGACATGCGCTCCAGCGCCGTCACCCTCTTCCACCTGGAACGGGAGGCCGACGCGGGCGACATCGTGGACCGGATCTGGTTCGACGTGGCCCCCGACGTCACCGCCACCGGCCTGTACGAGAGGACCGGGCGCCTGCAGTCCGAACTGCTCCTGCGCAACCTGGGCGCGCTCCTGGAGGGGTGTGCGCCCCGCCGCCCCCAGAGCGGCCACGTCTCGGTGTGGCCGCGCCGCCGCCCCAGCGACGGCCGCCTCGACCTGACCGCCGCGGGGCGGGACGTGGACCGGATGGTGCGCGCCCTGGCCGCCCCCTACCCCGGCGCCTTCGCGATGTTCGGCGGGGCCCGGATCACCCTGTGCTCAGGAACGCTGTCCGAGGAGGTCGTGGGTGGTGACCCCGGACAGATCGTCTCCGCGGGCCCCGGGCGTGAATGGGGTGTGACCTGCGGGGACGGCAGTGTTTTCGTGCCCGAGACCGTGCGGGTGGACGAGGGGGTGCTCGCCGACCCGACCTCCCTGGCCATGTTCCGGCCGGGGCGCTACTTCGACGCCCCCTCCGAGCACATGCTGGCCGCGACCCGTCGCACCCCGGTCCCGGGCAACGGGGACGCCGAACACCGCCGCCCCGCCGCCCGGCTGACCGGCGAGCGGGACCTCAACCACCGATGAGGGTGGCGGCGTGGCGCCCCGCGGCGGCCGCGCTCAGGAAGGCGGCCCGGTCCTCCTCCAGCCCGCGCCCCATCGTCGACACCTTGACCGGCAGGGCGAGCAGTTCCTCCTCCAGGCCGGTGACCGGCACCTCCACCAGCGTGTGCCGCTCCGCAAGGCTCCAGGCCTGGTCGCGGACGCACTCGCCGAAGAACCCGGGAAGGCTCGGAACCACCACGTCGGCGGGGGCCAGGGCCACCCGGCCGTAGGCGGTCAGGCTGTGGTGGGACACCCCGCGGTGCCTTCTGCGCTGGTCGGCCTCGCTGATCCGCAGGCTGGCAACCGGGCGCCCGCCCAGGACGGCGGCCGCGTTCACCGCCTCGCCGCAGGCCACCCCGGAGAACCCCCACGGGGTGCCGGTCCCCAGGTTTCCCGGCCCCTGGCAGACCACCGCGACGTCGGCCCCCAGCACGTGCCGGGCCGCGAGCAGCCCCGAGTGCACGGTGACCGCCTCCAGGTCACCGCCGAAGGCCTGCCCGGTCGTCACGCACCCTGCGAGCAGCCCCTCCTCCCGCAGAACCCCGACGAGCTGGGAGAACACGGCAGGTAGGGCACCGCCGTCGAGCATCACGTTGACCACCCGGGCGCCCGGGCGTTCGGCGCGGATCCCGGCGAGGACGGCGGGAAGCGCGGAGTGCAGGTCGGCGACGACCACGGGCATCCCGTCGACCCCCTCGGCCGAGCGCAGCGCCCCGTGGTGCTCGGACCCCTGCTCGTCCGCGCCCAGGACGGTGGCCTGGAGCGGGGTGTAGCGGGCCTTGACCAGGTGTCCGGGGCCCTCGCGGTCGGCGGGCAACCGGTCGGGAAGGGCCACCACCAGGGCGTATCCGCCGGTGCCCAGGCCCAGGTCCAGGGCGCCGGTGTTGAGCAGGACGGTGTCGCCGACCTCGGGTGCGCCGACCAGGTCGGTGTAGGCCAGCGCACGGCAGACGGGGGGCGGTGCCGACCCCTCCCCGCCGGCGCTCACCGAGACCGCGCACAGGCGGACCCCGGGCCACGAGGGCAGGACCTGACGGACTTCACCACGGCGCCACCGGATCATGCTGGGCACGGTACCGTCGGAGCTGAACCGGAGGTGGGAGGACGCGCCCTCGCGGCCCCGCCCGGTCCATCCACCACAGCGGGCAAGAGGAGTGCGGACAATGTCGCGCAGGAAGACCGAACGGCAGCTCAACCTGGTCATCTGCCTGTTGTCCACGCGGCGCCACCTGACCGCGCAGGAGATCCGTGCGACGGTGCAGGGGTACGCCGAGGCCGACACCGAGTCGGCCTTCAAGCGTATGTTCGAGAGGGACAAGCGGGAGCTGCGGGACAGCGGTATCCCCATCCAGGTCGGCACCGGGGACGCCTTCAGCGGGGAGGAGGGGTACCGGATCTCCCGCTCGGACTACGAGCTGCCCGAGATCGAGCTCCTGCCCGACGAGGCGGTCGTGCTGGGCCTGGCGGCCCGGGCCTGGCGCCACGCCTCCCTGGGTGAGGCCGCGGCCAACGCCCTGTTCAAGCTCCGTTCGGCCGGAGTCCCGGTCGACTCGGAGGCGGCCCCGGGACTGACCCCGGCGATGCGGACCGACGAGCCGGCCTTCGGGCCCGTGTGGCAGGCGGTCCGGGACCGGCGGCCGATCTCCTTCGACTACCGCAAACCGGGCCAGGAGCGGGCGCAGCGGCGCGAGGTCGAACCGTGGGGCATCGTGAACCTGCGCGGCCACTGGTACGTGGTGGGCCATGACCGGTTGCGCGACGCCCAGCGGGTGTTCCGCCTCGGGCGGATCCAGGGCGGGGTGGACGTGGTGCGCACCGGGCCCGACGTGGTCGTCCCCGAGGGGGTGGAGCTGCGTTCGGTGGTCTCCCAGCAGAGCGCCGTGCCCGAGCGGACCGCGACCCTGCGCGTGCGCACCGACTCCGCGCACGCCCTGCGCCGCCGTGCGCTGCGCGTGGTCCCGGGGGAGCGCGACGGCGCCGGCAGCGGCTGGGACACCCTCACGCTGCCCTACACCGACACCGGCGGGCTGGTGCGGCAGGTGGCCTCGCACGGTTCACGGGCGGTCGTGGTGGAGCCGCCGCAGGCCCGGGCGGCGGTGGCGTCCCACCTGGCCGGGGTGGTCGAGGGGGCCGCCGCGGCGGAGGAGCCCGGCGCCGTCGGTGCCGCGGAGGGGGAGGACGCCCCCGCCCGGGGCCCCCGCTCCGCCGACCAGCTCCGCCGGCTCCTCATGCTGGTCCCGTACGCGCTCGGCCGCGACGTGCGGGTACCCGAGGTGGCGCGGCACTTCGGGCTCAGTGAGAAGCAGGTGGTCTCCGACCTGAGCCTGCTCTGGATGTGCGGCCTGCCGGGGTACACCCCCGGTGACCTGATCGAGGTGGACCTGGACGCGGCCAAGGAGACCGGTGAGATCATCATCGGCAACGCCGACACCCTGGCCCAGCCGCTGCGGCTCACCGCGGACGAGGCGGCCAGCCTGGTCGTGGGCCTGTCCCTGCTGGAGGCGCTGCCCGAGGCCCAGGGGGTCGAGGGCGGCGCCCTCAAGAGGGTGGGGGAGAAGCTGCGCACCGCAGCCGGGACGGCCGTGAGCAGCCTCGCCGACGCGGTGCAGGTCCGGGTTGAGCTGGACGAGCAGGTCGCCCAGACCCAGCGCCGCTGCGCGGACGCCCTGGGCGCCGGGCAGCGCCTGCACCTGCGCTACCTGTCGGGTTACCTGGACCAGGTCACGGAGCGGGACGTCGATCCGATGGGGCTGGTGGTCCAGGACGGCCACACCTTCCTGGAGGGGTACTGCCACCTGCGGCGGGACGTGCGGCTGTTCCGCCTGGACCGGGTCCTGGAGCTGACCGTGCTGCCCTTCGCGGCCGAGGTGCCCGAGGGGGTGGGCCGACGCGACCTGTCCGGCGGGGTGCTCCAGCGCTCCGAGCGCGACGCCCTGGTGACCCTGGTGCTGGAACCCTCCGCTCGGTGGGTCACCGAGGACTACGTGTGCGAGTCGGCGGTCGAGCTCCCCGGGGGCGGGGTGCGGGCGACCCTGCGCACCCCCGCGCCGGCGTGGGTGGCCCGGCTGGCCCTGTCGTTGGGACGGGAGGGGCGCCTGGTGTTGCCGGAGGGCCTCGCGGAGGAGGTCCGGGCCGAGGCGGAGCGGGCCCTGCGGCACTACGGGACCCCCGGAGAATTGGTTGAGACCACTTCGTCGCCGGAGTGAGGCTCACCTGTTCACCCGGGGGTGGGGTGTAGGTCAGCGCGGAAGGGATATGGTGAGAGCGTGATCGCCCTCGCTGTCCTTTTCGGTGTGTTCTGTGCCGGAGCCTGTACCGTCGGCGCCCTCGCCCTGAGAGCGCGCCGCGAGGCCTGCGCCCTGTCCGAAGAGGTGACACGGGCGGCGGGCGGGTACCAGGCGAGCAGCGCCGACCTGCGTGAGCGCATCAGTCGTGGCGGTGCCGACACATGACGGACCCGCTGACGGACGCGCGTACCATCAGAGGCGCTTGGTCGCGCCCCGTAGAGAGGTAGAACCATGGGACCGTTCAACGGACCTACCATCGCCATCCTGGTGATCGTCGCCATCCTTCTGTTCGGAGCCAAGAAGCTTCCGGACCTGGCCCGCTCCCTGGGTCGCAGTGCCCGGATCCTCAAGGCCGAGAGCAAGGGCCTGGTCGACGACGAGGAGACCAAGGGCGAGGAGGAGCCGAAGGCGCAGCAGGCCCAGGACCAGCAGCCGCAGCAGGCCCCGCAGCCCGACAGCGCCCAGGGCGCCAACCAGCAGCAGGGTTACCCGCAGCTGCCCCCCGGCCAGCGCATCGTCAACGAGTCCGGTGAGCGCAGCAACCAGACCCACAACAACTAAGTGCCGGATCGGCGCCCCCGCTCCGCCGCGGCGTGCCCGGGTGCCGAGAAGGCGGGGGAGGAACCCTCCCGGCGCCCGAACGAAACCCCCCGGGGCCGAGCCGCGGAGCCCGGCCCCCGGTCGGATCCACGCGCGGCACCCGCAGGTGCCGCGCCGGACGGCTGTCGTCAGCGGGGAGTCCGCGCCCTCGGCGCGGGCCCGGATGAGAAGAGAGTGACCGCACGATGAGGTCCCGAAGCCGAACGGCGAACCCGGACGCCCGGATGCCGCTCATGGACCACCTGCGCGAGCTGCGCAACCGGTTGGCCAAGGCACTGCTCATCCTGGCCCTGGGTGCGGTGGTCGGCGCCGTCTTCTACGACCAGGTGTGGAACTTCCTCACCGAGCCCTACTGCTCGCTCCCCGCCTCCCAGGTCGTCGAGGGCGGCGGCTGCTCCCTGATCGTCACCGGGCCCTTCGACGCGTTCTTCGTCGCCTTCAAGGTCTGGCTGTTCGTCGGAGCCCTGGTCACCGCGCCGCTCTGGCTCTACCAGCTGTGGGCCTTCGTCGCCCCGGCGCTGCACGGCAGCGAGAAGAAGTACGCCTACATCTTCGCGCCGCTGGCCGGTCTCCTGTTCGTCTCGGGCGCGGCCCTGGCGTACTCGATCACCGCGCTCGCCCTCCAGATGCTGTTCGGCTTCCTGCCCGAGGACGCGGACCCGTTCCTCACCATCGGCGAGTACCTCAGCTACATGCTCATCATGATGGGCATGTTCGGTCTCGGCTTCGTCATGCCGCTGCTGGTGGTCCTGCTCAACATCGTCGGCATCCTCAGCCACGAGGCCATCGTCAAGTGGCGTCAGGTCATCATCTTCTCCGCCTTCCTGATCGCGGCGGTCGTCACCCCGGCCGAGCCCATCTCGATGCTGGCCCTGGCGGTCCCCCTCATCATCCTCTTCGAGCTCGCCGAGCTGTTCTGCTTCTTCAACGACCGCCGCAGAAGGCGCAACGACCCCGCCGGCGACCTCAGCGACGACGAGATCTCCGACCTCGACGACCAGCCCTCCGACCTGGACTACACGCCCTCCTCACTGGACGATCCCGACTCCGAGGGCGAATCGAGCAAGCGCTCCTGAGACCGTTCGGGAAGCGCTAGGGTTCGGCTGGGAACAGTCGGCGGCAGGCCCGGGCTCCCACACGCCCCTGGTCCGCCGTCGCCCCGGACACCGCTGCCAGAGCGAGCTCCACCCACACCGAGCTCCAGGAACCAGGAAGACCAGGAAGAGCTGATGAGCGAGCAGACCGAGGGCAAGAGGGAACTGCCGCCCGAGGCCATGGGCAACGAGAAGTGGCACGACACCACCCACGCCGTGTGGATGCGTTCCTCCCTGTCCAAGCCGGACTCCGAGGCGGTCGTCGAGGTCGCCGAGTTCGACGACGGCTTCCGCGCGGTGCGGGACGGCAAGTCACCGGAGAAGGGCACCCTGTTCTTCACCCCCGCCGAGTGGGAGGCCTTCGTCCTGGGGGCCCGTGACGGCGAGTTCGACATCCCCGAGGAGTACCTCACCGAGGAGGAGATCGCGATCCAGCGCGGTCAGGCCGAGGTCGAGGCGACCTGGGTGCCCTCCCCGCTGAACACGCCGGAGGCGATGGAGGAGTACCATCGCCGCCAGCGTGAGGAAACCGAGCAGGGGTCCGCGACCCGGGACGACTGAGCGGCGCCTGCGCCCGGGCGCGGGTGTGCGGGTACCTCACCCGGCCCCGTACACCCCTTTGACCCCGGATCCGGGTAGTTAAGGACCGGCATATGCCCCCTCACATCGCCCTTCTGGTCAACCCGGCCTCAGGCCGGCGCCGCGCCGCCGTCATCGCGGTGCGCCTGAAGGCGGCCCTGCGCGACGCGGGCGCGCGTGTGCACGTCTACACCGGCCGCTCCGCGGCGGACAGCCGTCGCCTGGCCCGCCTGGCCGCCGCGGACCGCCCCGACGCACTGGTCGCGGTCGGCGGTGACGGCCTGGTGCACCAGGCACTCCAGGGCGTGGTCGGTACCGGCGTGCCCCTGGCGGTGATCCCGGCGGGAAGCGGCAACGACGTGGCCCGTGCCTTCGGCGTCCCGCGCGGCTCCGCGCACAAGGCGGCCGAGGCGATCCTGGCCGGCCGCACCCGCCCCAGCGACGTGGTCCGCCTGACCACGGCCGACGGCACCCAGCGCTACTACATGAGCGTTCTGGCCTGCGGTTTCGACGCCCGGGTCAACGAACGGGTGAACAACTTCCGCTTCGGTGCCGGCCGTGCCGGCTACCTGGTCGGGCTCCTCGCCGAACTGCGCTCCTTTCAGCCCGTCGACTTCGAGATCGACATCGACGGACACCGGATCGCCGAACCCGGCATGCTGGTGGCGGTCGGCAACACCAGTGCCTACGGCGGCGGCATGCACGTGTGCGCCGAGGCCGTCCCCGACGACGGGCTGCTCGACGTCGTCTTCGTCAGGCAGGGGCCGCTCGGCCGCTTCCTGCGCATGTTCCCCAAGGTCTTCACCGGAAGCCACCTCGGTCTCGACGAGGTGGTCTCCGTGCAGGGGCGCACCGTCACCATCCGGGGCGACGCGGGGGCGGCCTACGCCGACGGGGAACGCATCGGACCGCCGACACTGGTGTGCGAGGTGGTGCCCAAGGCGGTCGAGATGTTGGAGCTGACCTCATAGGCTGGGAGACCTATGAGTAGTCACTCCGAGCGTTACGCCGCCTTCCGTCGGCGCCAGAGCGCCTCCAGCGCCGCGATCGAGGCCTTCCAGGGGCTCTACGGGTTCGAGTTCGACCCCTTCCAGATCAGGGCCTGCAAGGCTCTGGAAGGCGGACACGGGGTGCTGGTCGCCGCGCCGACCGGATCCGGCAAGACCGTGGTCGGCGAGTTCGCCGTGCACCTGGCCCTGGCCGAGGGCACCAAGTGCTTCTACACCACGCCGATCAAGGCCCTGTCCAACCAGAAGTACAACGACCTGGTCAAACGCTACGGCGCCGACCAGGTCGGGCTGCTGACCGGTGACAACAGCGTCAACGGTGAGGCGCCGGTGGTCGTGATGACCACCGAGGTGCTGCGCAACATGCTCTACGAGGGTTCGTCCACCCTGGGCGGACTGGCCTACGTGGTCATGGACGAGGTGCACTACCTCGCCGACCGGTTCCGCGGCGCGGTCTGGGAGGAGGTGATCATCCACCTGCCCGAGTCGGTGCGCATGGTCGCCCTGTCCGCGACCGTCAGCAACGCCGAGGAGTTCGGTGAGTGGCTCCAGCAGGTACGCGGCGACACCACCGTCATCGTCGACGAGAAGCGGCCCGTTCCGCTGTGGCAGCACGTCATGGTGGGCAACCGGATCCACGACCTGTTCGTCGAACAGCAGGAGGAGCCCGAGGACGCCGAGGAGGGGGGCGGCCGCAGCCGGCGCAAGCGGGAACGGCGCCGGCTCCAGCACCGGCGCCCCCAGGAGATCCGGGTGGGCGGGCAGAAACTGCTCATCAACCCGTACCTGAGCCGTACCGCCGAGGACGACGCGCGCACCACCCAGTTGGCCAACCGGCGCCGCCACCCGCAGACCAGGGCCCGCGGCAACGTGCGTCCGCGCACCCGGTTCGCCCCGCCCACACGGCCGATGATCATCGAGGAACTGGACTCCGAGGGGCTCCTCCCGGCGATCACCTTCATCTTCAGCAGGGCGGGCTGCGACGACGCCGTCCGCCAGTGCGTGGCCTCCGGCCTGGTGCTCACCACCCCCGAGGAGGCCGACCAGATCCGTGAGTACGCCGAGACGCGCTGCGCGGACATCCCGCGCGCGGATCTGAGCGTGCTCGGCTTCGACTCCTGGCTGCGCGCCCTGGAGGCGGGGATCTCCGCGCACCACGCGGGCATGCTGCCCACCTTCAAGGAGATCGTCGAGCACCTGTTCTCCAAGGGTCTGATCCGGGCGGTCTTCGCCACCGAGACGCTGGCCCTGGGCATCAACATGCCCGCCCGCACCGTGGTGATCGAGAAGCTCGACAAGTGGAACGGCGAGACCCACGCCGCGCTCACCCCCGGCGAGTACACCCAGCTCACCGGGCGGGCCGGGCGGCGGGGCATCGACGTGGAGGGGCACGCGGTCGTGGTCTGGCAGGCCGGGACCGACCCCGAGTCGGTGGCCAGCCTGGCGGGCACCCGCACCTACCCGCTCAACTCCAGCTTCCGGCCCTCCTACAACATGGCGGTCAACCTGGTCGGCCAGGTCGGCCGCCGGCGCAGCCGCAACATGCTGGAGGCCTCCTTCGCCCAGTTCCAGGCCGACCGGGCCGTGGTCGGACTGGTCAGGCAGCTGCGCAAACACGAGGAGGCCCTGGAGGGCTACGCCAAGGCGGCAGAGTGCCACCTGGGCGACTTCATGGAGTACGCGGGGCTGCGCCGGGCCCTGAGCGACCGTGAGGCCGCGCTCGCGAAGAACCGTTCGGCCCAGCGCCGGGACGAGGCCCTGGAGAGCCTGGAGCGGCTGCGCACCGGCGACATCATCCGCATCCCCTCGGGCCGCTTCTCCGGGCACGCCGTGGTCCTGGACCCCGGGTTGCGCCACGACCTGCCCGCTCCGCTGGTCCTGACCGCGGACAAGCAGGTCAAGCGGGTCAACGCCAGTGACTTCAACATCCCGGTGCACCCCTCGGGGCGGATGCGCATCCCCAAGTCCTTCTCCGCGCGTTCCCCGCGCTCGCGCCAGGACCTGGCCTCGACCCTGCGCAACAAACTCAGGGAGCAGGGCACCGACCCCTCCTACGAACGACGGGGCGGCCGTCGCGACCAGCAGGAGGACCCCGAGGTCCGCCGGCTGCGCTCCGCACTGAAGAAGCACCCCTGCCACGGCTGTTCCGACCGTGAGGACCACGCCCGCTGGGCCGAGCGCTACTTCCGGCTGCAGAAGGAGACGGAATCGCTGCGCCGCCGTGTGGAGGGGCGGTCGCACGTCATCTCCCGTACCTTCGACCGGGTGTGCGGTGTCCTGGAGGACCTGGAGTACCTGTCGGGCGACGAGGTCTCCGAGGAGGGCGGCAAGCTCGCCAAGATCTACTCCGAACTGGACCTGCTGGTCGCCGAGTGCCTGCGCCGGGGCGTGTGGGACGACCTCAACCCGGTGGAGCTGGCAGCGTGCGCCGCGGCCCTGGTCTACGAGGCGCGCCGGAACGACGACGCCTTCCCGCGCCTGCCGGAGGGAAAGGTCGAGGAGGCCCTCACCGAGATGGTGCGGCTGTGGGGGGAGCTCAACGAGGTGGAGGCCCGGAACCGGGTCTCGTTCCTGCGCCAGCCCGACCTCGGCTTCGTGTGGACCGCGCACCGCTGGGCGCGCGGTGACCGGCTCGACGCGATCCTGCGCCAGTCGGAGATGACCGCGGGGGACTTCGTGCGCACCGCGAAGATGCTGGTGGACATGCTCAGCCAGATCGCGGGGGCAGCCGCCGACCCCCAGATGCGGTCCAACGCCCGCAAGGCCTCGGACCTGGTCCGCCGCGGGGTGGTCGCCTACTCCTCCTTCAACTAGGTCCCCGGCCCCGACCGCGGTGGCCCCGCTTCCGGTGTCCGCGGGGCCCGCGGAACAACCGGGCGGGGGCGGGCGTTCGAGGCGTAACGGGGCCCCGGTGGTCGAATCGGGTCACCGGGGGCACCATCATGGGATAAGCACGGGACCCCGAACGGGGCCTGTAGTCCGCAAGACGTCCTGAAACGAGGCTTCAGCAGTGCTGCGCACCCTCATGAACGGCAAGATCCACCGTGCCACGGTCACCCAGGCCGACCTGCACTACGTGGGCTCGGTCACCATCGACGCCGACCTGATGGACGCCGCCGACATCGTCGACGGCGAGCAGGTCCACATCGTCGACATCGACAACGGAAACCGCCTGGTCACCTACGCCCTCGTCGGTGAGCGGGGCAGCGGCGTCATCGGGATCAACGGCGCGGCGGCGCGTCTGGTGAGCCCCGGCGACCTGGTCATCCTCATCGGTTACGCCCAGGTGGACGAGAGGGAGCGTGCCGACCACGTCCAGCACATCGTGCACGTGGACCGCGACAACAAGATCGTCGCACTGGGCAACGACCCGGCTGAGCCGGTCCCCGGCAGCGGTCTCGTCGCCGGTCGCTGAACCGTATCCGCAGTGCCACGAACGCCCGTGCCCCGGCACGGGCGTTCGTGTTCGGCGGGTTCCGCCGCGGGCCGGGGAGGCCGGGAAACCCCGCAGCCTGGCCGATTCCGGCCTGATCGGTCCTCCGGACGCCGGGTATGCCCAGAGGCGGCATGGACGAACGGGACGAGGAACGGCGTCGGGTCGCCGAACACATCGAGTGGCAGAAGCAGGGAGCGTGGGTCGTCCTCTGGGGGGTCTACACCCGGTGCTTCTGGGCGTACGCCTGCTGGCCGGTGATCCCGGAGGGCGGGGTGGTCGTCCACGCGCAGGACCCCGACCTGCTGTACGCCGAGATGCGCTACGTCGAGCGCGAGCACGACTTCCTGCGGTGGCGGTACGGCAGGGGGAGGTCTCGGGCCGGGCTTCCCGGTGGGTGAGCGGCCCGCACCCCGCAATTCATCCCTTTTGCCCCGCATGATCCGTGGAAATGCCAGCGAGCTACGATTCGTCTGTCAGGCGGATGAATCGGAGTGTCGGTCCAGTGTCCACAGGAACCACCCGGGGCGGGAACGCCCTCACCGAGGCGGGACGAACCAGGCTGCAACGGCGTACCGTCCTGGTCCTCATGATCGCCCAGGTCGTCGGCGGTATCGGTATGGGCGCCATGCTGGCCGTGGGCGCGCTCATCGCCCTGGACCTGAGCGGTTCGGACACCTGGTCCGGGATGGCCACCACCATGATCACCCTGGGTGCGGCCGTCTTCGCGCTGCCCCTGGCCGCCACCGCCGCCCGGAGGGGCCGTCGCCCCGGTCTCGCCCTGGGCTGGCTCCTGGGCGCCCTGGGCGGGACCGTCGTCATCGCCGCCACCGTGTGGGAGCTGTTCGCGCTCTTCCTGGCCGGGATGGTGCTGATCGGTGCGGGGACCGCCACCAACCTCCAGGCCCGGCACGCGGCGGCCGACCTGGCCACCGAACGCACCCGCGGCCGCGACCTGTCCGTCGTGGTCTGGGCGACCACCGTGGGCGCCGTGGTCGGCCCCAACCTGATCGGCCCCACGGGTGGCCTGGCCGAGTCCCTGGGGCTGACCGACCTCCTGGGCCCGGTCCTGCTCACCACGGCCGGTTTCCTGGGAGGCGCCGCCCTCATCGGCGGGCTGCTGCGCCCCGACCCCCTGCTGGCCGCCACGGCAGAGGCCGAACGGGTCGAACGCGACCGGGGCGGGGCCCCGAAGGCGAAGCTCACCCTGGCCGACGGCCTCCGGGCGATCGGCAGCAGCCCGGACGCGCTCCTGGCCGTGGTCGGCATCGTGGCCAGCCACACCGTGATGGTCGCGGTGATGACCATGACTCCGGTGCACATGTCGCACCACGGGTCCGCGCTCACCGTCATCGGGCTGACGATCTCCCTGCACATCGCCGGCATGTACGCGTTCTCCCCGCTCGTGGGCTGGCTCGCGGACCGTTTCGGGCGGGTCCCCGTGCTCCTGGCCGGGCAGGTGGTCCTGCTCGCGGCCACCGCCGTCTCGGGCACCGCGGGGCACGACGAGGCGCTGGTGACCACCGGCCTGGTCCTGCTCGGTCTGGGCTGGTCCTTCGGCCTGGTGTCCGGCAGCACCCTGCTCGCGGAGTCGCTCTCCGCCGAGGTGCGACCGCGCGCCCAGGGCTTCAGCGACCTGGCGATGAACCTGGGCGGCGCGTCGGCCGGCGCGTTCTCCGGCGTGGTCCTGGCGATGGCGGGGTTCGGTGGCCTGAACGTGTTCGCGGCCCTGTTCACCGTCCCGGTGTTCGTGCTCGCGGTCCGTGCCCTGCTCTCCCGCGGCCGTGCCGACCGGGACCTTCGCGCGGACTGACCGGGCGGCGCTACCGGCCCGGGGCAAACACATCCGGACCTTTACCGGAAACGCCCGGTGAGCTTTCCTCAAACCTCTCTTTACGCGGTTACGGTGCAGTTTCGAGGCGTCCGCCGAGGGAGGCGGGCTCGTGCCGCCGGACGAAGGGGTGTTCTCATTGAGTGACCGGGGACCCGAGGAGGGGGCCGGGGAGCGGCCGGAACGGGATCCGGTGAACCACCGTCCGCCGGAGGAGTGGCGGCCGGGCGACCCCGGTGACCCGAGCGGGGGCGGTCCGCAACCGCCCGGGGAGCCGGAACACGGATCCACCGCGTGCGAACCCCCTCCCGGCGACCCCCGGCCGTACGTCGGCCCGCCCCCGGATCAACTGCCCCACGGGTACCCGACGGGGCACCCCACCGGTGCGCAGCCCGGACCGGTGGACCCGGGGGAACTCTCGGAGGGGCCGAACGGGCCGGCTCAGGCCGGGTACGAGCACGCGGGCTACGCCCCCGGTTACGGCGAGTACCCCGGAGCGCCGGGCACGTACCAGACCCCCGGCGGGTACGGCGGCCCGGGCGGGTTCCGCCCGCCACCGCCCAGGCAGACGCCGTGGGGCAAGATCATCGGGATCGGCTGCGGTGTCCTGCTCCTGCTGCTCCTGGTTCTGGGCGGTTGTGCCGCGCTGGTCCTGATCGCCGCAGGCGGCTCCTAGACGGACGCCGACGAGACCGGTGCGCGGCCCCGGGACGGAACACCAGCGGCGCGATGCCGGGGCCCTGTCAGGGGGCCAGCGCCGGATCGCGCAGCCACTCCGTCAGGTCCTCCCGGCGTTCGCTGTCGCACTTGAGCGGGCAGGTGGTGCAGAAGCCGTGCTCGGGGTCGCCCTTGTAGTCGAAGCAGCAGGTGCCCCGGACCGCCCAGGTCCCCCTGGGGTGGTCGGGCGCGAACGGGAACAGGCGCGGGCGCTTGCGGGTGACGGCCCCCGCCGCGACCACGGCGTCACCCAGCCGGGTGGCCAGCTCCCAGGCCTGCTCGGCGTCCCGGCCCAGGTACCGGGCCGGATTGAGCATGTAGAAGTGCAGGGTGTCGAGCACCCAGCCCCACAGGGTGCGCTTGCCCGCGCGGGAGTGCGCGTGCAGTGCGTCGATGAGGGGCTCGAAGGTGGCGAACAGTCCTTCGGCGGTGAGCCGCAGCTGTTCGTCCTCGTCACGGGCGAGCACGGTGTCGGGGTGGCCGGCGGCCGGGTCGTCGGGCAGCACCGCGGTGCGGACGTCGGTCACGACGGGGGTGCCGAAGCGGGAGCGGACGGTGTCCCAGGGCAGGTGGAGCGTGTCCGGTGTGAACAGCGGCCCGCGGCCGGTCAGGTACAGGGACGCGGCGGCCATGAAGACGGGCTCGCGCAGGGTGACCCGCAGGAAGTTGGTGGCGGCCGGAAGCCGGTGGCCGGGTCCGTGTTCGGTCCGGAGCTTGTCGAACAGGACCGGAATCCAGCCGTGGTCGGTCATCGAGGTGACGCTGTGCTGCTGTACGCCGTCCGCCTGTCGGCCGTGGAGTTCGGCCAGGCTGGTGATCTCGGGCAGCGGCGCGAACTTCAGCCGCGAGCAGACACCGCGGAGAGCGTCGAGCGGATCTGGAGTCACCTGGCAACCCTTCGTCGCATAGCGTAACCGTCAAGTCCGGGGGCGGTGTGGTCGCAGCTACCACCGGGGGACGGGTTCACCTGCGCCTCTTAAGTGAGGCTATCCTAACGAATCTTGTGGTTGCAATGTGACGGGGCACTTGTTTGCCGAAACCTGGACGCTCGTTGTTCGGCCCAAGGTCAGGTCAGAGCGGGTGGACCGCCCTGGTCGCGAACAGGTGCGAAAATTGTGACGTGTGTTCAGGCTGAGTGGTCCGGTTCGGCGGGCGAAGCGGGCGAGGCGGTCCTCTTGTCGGTGGTCCGGGCCCGGCGACTGCGGCGACGGGGTTTGCGGTACTTGATCCACCACTCCACGAACAGCAGGGGCAGAATCCACGACAGGAAGCCCGACGCGGCGCCGAGGTCGAGCGACATCGCCTCGAAGTCGCCTCCGTAGACCGTGTCCACCCGCGGCGCCGTGATCATCACCAAGAGGACGTGCAACACGCGGTTGAACGCGATGCCGTAGACCAGGGCGAAGCTTCGCAGCATCCACTCGCGGTGGTCGGCGAACCGCCGTCGGCGCGCCTTCACGTAGCCCAGGACGGTGAAGGCCGACCACAGTGCGGCCCAGACGAAGCCGCTGATCTGCGCGCTCGCGCCGGCTTCGCTGAAGGGTGCGATGAGCATGGCCGGAACCCCGACGAGGGGGAGTCCCGCCAGGACGTACACCCGTCCGCTCCACCGGTGCACTGCCGGGTGGCGGGTGCGTAGCCACGGCCACACCTGGAGGATCACCAGCAGCGTGATGAGCGCTCCGCCGAAGACGTGGATGACGAGTACCGGAAAGTACCAGGACGGGCTCTCCGGAACCGGCAGGCGTGAATCGGCCGGGTCCAGGCTCAGGTAGGGCGGGACGGCGAAGAGCAGGAACGTGACGCTGAACAGGGCCAGAGGCAGGATCCACGGCCGCTCCCACCAGCGGGCGGGGGAGGGTTTCGGCGGCGGGCGCCGCGACGCGGTGTCGGTGGGCGGGGCTGCCGTGAGGTGTCGTGAGTCGGAGGTGGTTCGAGTCATATCGCGTACCTCGCAAACTGTGTATCGTCTACACGTATAAGTTTAAGTGATACACAGTTCTAGGATGGGTGTCAACCGAGAAGGCGGACCGGAGCCGCGGTTCGCGTACGGCGACGCCGACGACTGGTGGAGTATGACGAGCGAACAACAGCCGACGACCGGAGTCACCCGCGAGGTCGAACTCCTGTGGGGGCTGCGGAAGGGAGCCAAGCGCGGGCCCAAGCCCAAGCTCAGCCGTGCGGCGATCGTCGACGCCGCCATCGCGCTGGCCGACGCCGAGGGGTTGGACGCCGTCTCCATGCAGCGCGTCGCCAAGCGGCTCGGATACACGACCATGTCCCTGTACCGGCACGTGGACAGCAAGGACGACCTGCTCACCCTCATGTGGGACGTCGCCATGTCCGAACGCCCGCCGGGACCGCGCACCGACGGCGACTGGCGGGCCGGAATCGAGGCGTGGTGTCAGGGGGTGGCCGACCAGTACCGGGAACACCCCTGGTACGTCTACATTTCGAAGCCCGGCCCGCCCACCGGGCCCAACGGGCTCAGGTGGATGGAGGCGGGCCTGCGCGAACTCAACTCCTCCGGACTCACCCCCGCCGAGTCGCTCCAGATCCTGTTGCTGCTCGACACCACGCTGCACGACCTGCTCCGCATGGACAACGACAGGGAGCTCGCCGCGCAGAAGAGCGGTATCCCCTTGGACGAGTCCGAGCGGGAGTGGTTGGCGAGCCTGCACCAGGTCCTCGACCCGCAGGAGTTCCCGACGATCACGAGGACCATCGACGCGGGCACGTTCGAGAAGGGGCCTCCGGACGCCGCTCTGTCGGAGGAGCTGCGCTTCCCCGTCCAGCGCATCCTCGACGGTGTGGAGGCTTATGTGCGCGCTACCGGCGGGAACCGCCGGTAGCCGCCCCGGCCGGTCGGCCGGGGCCGGAAAGAGCTCAGCGGACCAGGACCAGGTGGTGGCGGCTCAGCGCGGACACCACCCGGGCGCACTCCTCGACCCTCACGCCCGCCCGCTCGGCCAGCTCCGCCACCGACAGCTCCCGGTGCTCGGCGATCGCCGCCAGGACCGGTTCGGTCACCGCGGGGAGCCGGTACCGCTTCCCGGAGACCGTGAGTGCGACCCGCTCGCCCTCACGCTCCACCGGCGGCGGCAGGATCGGGACGAACTCCACCCGCGCCCCGGCCGGCGGGACGTCCTCCGCCACCGCCCAGGGGAGGGAGAACGACGTACGGCGGGGGAAGCGCGCGTCGCGCTCGGCGAGGAAGGCGTCCAGGTCCGCGTCCTCGGCCAGTTCCACCAGCCGGGCCACCAGTTCGTGCCGGTGCTTGCGGCGTTCCTCCGGGGCCGCGAACCGGGGCAGGTCCCGCCGGAACGACTCCTCCGCGAACAGGCTCCGCACCAGGGCGTCCGCCCAGTCGATTCCGGTCGCCCGGGTGAAACCGAAGGTCAGATGCATGCTGACCTCCCCGGTCCCGGTCACCGTGTGCCACCAGCCACGCGGCACGTGGATCACCTGGCCGGGCCGCAGCACCCCCTCCCACACCGTGTGCAGCCCGCCGTCGGCGTCCCGGGGCGGGGTGTGCGAGTGGTCGGTGTCGTTCTTCATCGGGTGCGGGCGCGAACCCGGTCCGTGCACCTGCCAGTGCTTGGTCCCCTCCACCTGGACGATCACCGTGTCGTGGTCGTCCCAGTGGGTGTCGAACCCCCGGGACTCGCCCCAGATCAGGTACAGGTTGGCCTGCGCGCGTTCACGGGTGAGGCGCATGAGGTCGTCGGCGGCCGCGCCCACCGGCGGGTGCATCCGGTCCATACCGTCCAGTACCAGGCTCGCCCCGGCCCGCAGCTCCCGGTACAGCGACTCCGGGCGCACGATCCGCCGGGCGGTCCGCGAGGCCGTGCCCTGCTCGGTGTAGCGGTCCAGCGGTACCGGGGACCCGTCCCGGTGCAGCCGCAGCCGGGGCGGTTCCGGGGCGCATGCGGCCAGTAGACCGTTGAGGTCCTCGAAGGTCAGGAGCGAGCGTACGGCTTCCGCGCCAAGGTCGGCGAAGACGAACTCCTCCGACAGTCGGGTGGTCAGTGCGTCGCGGCCCACGACGTCGCACAGGGTTCCGGTGAACAGGCTGCCGGGATCGGTCACGGCTGTCCTTTCCAAGACGGTTCGAGGGGCGCGCGGACTCCGGGAGGGGGCGGGGGCGTGCGGTGAGGGGGGAGGGGCCCGCCCGGCCCGGGACGCGGTGGCCGGGCCGGGCGGGATCGGATCAGATGAAGTCCGAGCTGGAGTCGGTGCCGTCACTGTCGCCGCCCGCGGTGATGTCGCGGGAGGTCACCTCCGCCAGGTCCTCGACCTCAACCTCGATGGGGTCCATACCGCACCTCGCTTTCTGTGTGCCGTTGATCCTCATGACCAGGGCTGTCCCGTGCGCCGTCAGCGCCCGGTCAGCCCCGTCCTGTGGGCCGCGAACGCGTGTGCGTCGGCGGCCAGCCCGACCGCCCTGCTGACCGAACGCGGGCCGTGCCCGACATCGCGTTCGTAGCGCAGCAGGGCGGCGGGGCGCTCCCAGCGGTCCCCGGCGGCCGCCAGCAGGGCCGCGCACATCTTGCGCGGGTGGGCGGCGTCGGTCCGGGTGTCCCCGTCGAAACCGGTGAGCAGGACGCTGGGGTACCGCAGCCCCGGTGTGCGCAGGGCGCCGTCCAGGGCCCGGTGGTAGGGGGAGTAGGACATCAGGGCGGCGAAGTCGTCCGGATCGGACACCGTGCCGAACTCCCGGGTCCACATCCGGCCCAGCCCCATGCGTTCGAAACGGGCCATGTCCGCGAGCGGTGCCGAGGCGATCACCGCCGCGCACAGGTCCGGGCGTGCGGTGGCCGCGGCCAGTACGAGCAGCCCGCCGGCCGAACCGCCGGACAGGCAGAGCTGGTCGCGCGTGCACCGGCCGGTGCGCACCAGGGCGTCGGCCGAGGCCACCAGGTCCTGGACCGCGCGCGGTTTGTGGCGGCCCGAACCCTCCAGGTGCCACCGGCGCCCCGCGTCTCCGCCCCCGCGTACGTGGGCCACGGCGTACCGGCCGCCCGACAGCAGCCAGGCGAGGACGGTCGCGCTGAACCCGAACTGGCGCGGGCGGCCGAAGCCGCCGTAGGCGTGCAGGATGGTCGGTCCCGGGGAGCGCTCCCCCGAGGCGTCGAAGACGGTGACGGGGACGCGGGTGCCGTCCTCGGAACGGCACCAGACCACGGTCCGCTCCACGGCGGGGGAGGGCGGGGCCCCGGCCGTCACGGAGCGTCCGGCGGCTTCCTGCTCCCCCGAGGAGCCCCGTGCGTCCGGGCCCGCCCGTGCGTCCGAGGCGCCCGGTGCGTCCGAGGTGTTCGGAGGCGGCGGCCGGAGGGCGGGCCAGGGGGCGGGCTCGTGGGAGCCCGGGGCCAGCCGCAGCACCCTCTGCTGGGTCGCCACGTCCGCGTAGCCGAAGTACAGGGTGCCGTCGGGGGCTGCGACGGGGCCGGAGACCATGCCCTCGCCGGGCAGTTCCACCGTGCGGCCCCGGGCTCCGGCGGCGGTCCCGTGCACGGTCGCCTCGCTGGTGCCCAACCGGGTGCGGACCACCAGCAGCGCGGTGCCGTCCGCGCCCCCGTGCGGGCAGAAGGCGTCCAGGACCGCCCCGGGGTCCTCGGCGACCACCTCGCGCCAGTGCTCGGGGGAGAGGCCGCTCGCGGGCGCGGCCGGGTCGAGGGCGCAGATGCGCCGGTGCGGCGCGTCCAGGGTGGTGCGCAGGTACAGCAGACCGTCCGGCCCCAGCCGGGCCTCGGTCTCGGCCTCGGGGCCCGCCTGGACCGGTCGGAACTCGGGCCGCTGCGGCGGGGAGGCGGTCAGGTCGGCCAACCACAGGTCGGTGCGGTGCCCGGTGCCGTGGCTCTCGGTGACCAGCAGCCACCGCTCACCCAGCACCCGTACGCCCGGGACGGTGCCGGCGCCGGCGCAGGAGTACACGAGGGACTCGGCACCGTCGGCGACCCGGCGCAGCCACACGCCGCGCACCCCCCGGGCACCGTCGCGGCGCACGTAGTAGAAGGAACGTCCGGGCCCGGGCAGCCAGGCCACGTGCGAGTAGCGGACCCCGGTCACGGTCGGTCCGACGGGGGCTCCGGTGTCCACGCGGAGCACACGCAGTTCGCCGCGCTCCACCCCGCCGGAGGAGGTCTGGAGGGCGACCAGGCGACCGTCGGGGCTGGGTTCCCAGGCGTCCAGGGTGGTCCGTCCGGTGGGGTCCTCGGCGCAGGGGTCGTGGACGGTGCGCGGGGAGGGCGGCGGATCGAGCGGTGCGCGGGGGGACGCGGGACCGGTGGCGTCGGCGGAGACGGGGGGATCGGCTGGGCCAGGGGCGTCGGGCCACACGACCAGCCGCGGATGCTCGCTTCCGGCCGGCCGCACGGTGCCGAACAGGGCCCCGGGCCGGTGGACCGGCGGGGACCACAGGTCGGTGTCCACGAGCGTGCGGATGCGTTCGGCCAGGTGCTCCCTCAGCGGCCAGGTGGCCGCCTGGCGGCGGTACTCCCGGTCGCGCTCCGCCAACCAGCGGAGGGTCTCGGGGGAGTCGGCCGTCTCCAACCAGCGGTAGGGGTCGGGCACGGGGCGGCCGTGCAGGGTGTCGACGACCGACAGTGGCTCGGGGGCGAGGGCGGCTCCGGGGGCTCGGTTGCGCACCATCACATGTTTCAAGCGCGCCGACACGACGGTCAAGGAAGAGATTCCTGCTCCCCGGGCGAAGGAAATGTCACCGAAAGGGAAGGTTTGTGTGCTGGGCCTGGGAGGACCGCCGGGGTGGCCGGGACCGGATCACGGGTAGGTCCCCGAAGAGTCCGCGTCCGAGGAGGAACAGATGGAGAGCACCGTACGAACCGCCCCCGCACCGCGCCGGTCGCTGCTCGCCGCGGTTTGCTTCGCGGCCGCGGTACTGGCCACCGCGCTGGTCGGCGGCCTCGCCGCGGCCGGTTCCGCGGGCGTCTACACCGACCTCGAACTCCCCGCCTGGGCGCCGCCCGCCTGGCTGTTCAGCCCCGTCTGGATCGCCCTGTACGTGCTGGTGGCCGTGGCGGGATGGCTCGTGTGGCGCGCTGCGGGGACGCGGGGGGCCGCGTCCTTCCTGGCCGTCTACGCGGTCCAGCTGGTGTTGAACGCCGCCTGGACACCGCTGTTCTTCGGAGCCGCCCTGTACGGGGTGGCGCTGGCCGACATCGCGCTCCTGACCGCGGCGGTGGCCGCGACCCTCCTGCTGGCCCTGCGGCACAGCCGGGCGGCGGCGCTCCTGTTCGCCCCCTACCTGGCGTGGGTGGCCTTCGCCACCGCGCTCAACGCGGCGATCTGGGCCGCCAACTGAGGGAGCCCGCCCGCAGGGCGCAGGACGCGGCGGGTGCCGGAGGCGGGCCGGGAACCGGACCGACCGAAAGGGGGCGCGGGCGGTGCCCCGGAGGATGGGGGCACCGCCCGCGCGGCCTGGTCGGCAGGATCAGGAGTTGTCGGGGTGGCCGATGGCCAGGCCGCTCTCCTGGTCGAAGAAGTGCAGCTGGCTGACGTCCACCGCCAGGCTGATCGTGCGGCCCGGGCGCACGTTGCTGCGCGGGCTCACCCGCGCGGTGAACAGCGAACGGCTGCCGCCCAGCGACAGGGCGGAGTCGGAGGCCTCCTCGCCCTCTCCGGCGGCGTCCTTGGCCAGGGCCGTCGCGTCCTCGTGGCGCACCGGCGGGGCGTCGACGCCGAAGATCACGTTGATCTCGGTGCCCAGCTCCTCGGTGACGCTGGCGGTGACCTCGATGCGCGGGCCGGTGTTGCCGTCGAACTCGGCGTCGTTGAAGTCGGAGGGGCGGATGCCCAGGATGAGGGAGCGGTCCAGGTACTCGCTCAGCTGCGGGCGCTCCTTGAGCAGGCTCGCCGGGACCGGGAGCGCGTGGTCGGCGAACTTGAGCACCGCGCCCTCGCCGTCACGGGCCAGCTCGGCGTCGACGAAGTTCATCGCGGGGGAACCGATGAACCCGGCCACGAAGAGGTTGACGGGGGCGTCGAAGAGGCGCTTGGGGGTGTCGACCTGCTGGAGGCGGCCGTCCCGGAGCACCGCGACCCGGTCGCCGAGGGTCATCGCCTCGATCTGGTCGTGGGTGACGTAGACGGTGGTGACGCCGAGGCGCTCGTGCAGCTGGTTCAGGGAGGCCCGCATCTGCACGCGCAGCTTGGCGTCCAGGTTGGACAGCGGCTCGTCCATGAGGAAGGCCTGCGGTTCGCGCACGATGGCGCGGCCCATCGCCACACGCTGGCGCTGACCGCCGGAGAGCGCGCCCGGCTTGCGCTTGAGGTAGGGCTCCAGGCCGAGCATCTCCGCGGCCTCGCTGACGCGGCGGGCGATCTCGGCCTTGGGTACCTTGCGCAGCTTCAGGCCGAAGGCGAGGTTCTGCTCGACGCTCATGTGGGGGTAGAGCGCGTAGTTCTGGAACACCATCGCGATGTCGCGGTCCTTCGGCGGCCGGTCGTTGACGACCTCGTCGCCGATGACCAGGGAGCCCGCGGAGATCTCCTCCAGACCCGCGATCATGCGCAGCGCGGTGGACTTGCCGCAGCCGGAGGGGCCGACGAGCACCATGAACTCGCCGTCGTTGATCTGCAGGTTCAGGTCGTCGACGGCTTTGACGTCACCGCCGTAGATCTTGTCGACGTTCTGGAGGGCGATCTCCGCCATGGCTGTGCTCCCGCGTTGGGTCGGTGTTCTGGGGTGTCCGTTGGCGGGTGGATCTCGTGGCTGAGGACCCCCCACCCCGGCCCGCTGGTCGAATTTGATCGAAGCGGACTGGTTTGTTGATCACATCAGACAGGATCATGATCGAAATGTCCATAGCGTCTTCGATTTCGATCTGATTGCGGTCAGGCGCAAACCACCCCCGGTCAGCTGGCGCGCCGGGCCCAGGTGCGTTAGCCTGTCCGACGGTTCATCACTTTCTCCCCTCCCCCCGCTTGACGCGGTAGCCACGACACGGCGCCCGGGTTGAGGCAACGGGTCGGGGAGTCTGGGTAACCTAACGACCAGTCCAGCACTGGACGGACCGGTTGTGCGGCCCCCGCTCGTCCGATTGGACGCTGCATCACGCGCCAGGTGCAGTTGGGATCGGGTGAGGGGCGGAGTACCGCGACCGGGCGGGGGGTTGGACCCGGAAAAGGCCCGAACATCCAGTAGACAACGGTCTTCCGAGCTCGCCGCCGACGGGACGGAGCCGGTCCGAAGGGTGGCTCGGGCCTTTTCCGCGTCCCCCCAATATGCTGACCGCCAGGTCCCTCATCAGACAGCGGAAAGCGAGCACCCACGTGGTTGCCGAGTACAAGGGTTCGGAGTCCGCTCCGAGCCCGGACGATCCCTCGCCGGACACCACGGCGTCGGATTCCGAGGCACCGACCACGGTGTGGTCCCCCCTGGCCCCGGGGTACCGCTGGGGACGGCTCGACCTCCTCTGGCGGGCTCTGGCCGCGGTCGGAGCGGGCCTGGCCCAACTCCTCGCGCTCCCGCCGTACGGCCTGTGGTGGCTCGGCCCGCTCAGCGCCGCGCTCCTGATCCTGGCCGTCGGCGGGACGCGGCCGCGCCGTGCCGCCTGGCTCGGGGCCCTGTCCGGGGCCACCCTGATGGTGCCCCTGGTGCGCTGGCAGGACATCTTCGGTATCGACGTGTGGCTGGCCATCGCCGGGGCCGAGACCGTCTACTTCCTGCCCATGGCCATGGGCATCGCCCTGGTCGTGCGCCTGCCCCACTGGCCGCTGTGGACCTCCGCCCTGTGGGTGGCCCAGGAGGCCGTACGCGCCCGCTGGCCGCTCGGCGGCTTCCCCTGGGGCAAACTCGCCTACGCCCAGCCGGACACGCCCTTCTCGGGTTACGCCGCCCTCGGATCCTCGCCCCTGGTCACCTTCTCCGTCGCCCTCACCGGCTCCGTGCTGCTGTGGACCGTCCTGCGCGCCGTACCGGCCCGGGGGAGGCCACGGATGCTCGTCTCCGCCGTCGGCCTGGCCGCCGCTGCCGCGGTCCTCCTGGGCGGCCTCCTGGCCCCCGCGATCGGACGCCCGGCGCCCCTGGAGACCGTCAACGTCGGCATGGTCCAGGGCAACGTGCCCAACATCGGTGAGATGTCGGTCCTCGGTGAGCGCATGCAGGTGCTCCGCAACCACGCCGACGGCGTCCACGAACTCGCCGAGGCGGTACGCGGGGGAGAGTACCCCGAGCCCGACATGGTGCTGCTCCCGGAGAACGCCAGCGACATCGACCCCTTCCGCGACCCGGTCGCCGAGCAGACCATCGACGATGCCGCCGCCGACATCGGGGTCCCCCTCCTGTGGGGCATGAGCCGCTTCAACGACGACGGGACCCGCTACGTGCAGAGCGTGGTCTGGGACCCCGAGACCGGACCCGGCGAGGTGTACCGGAAGCGCTACCTCGTCCCGTTCGGCGAGTACATCCCCTACCGCGACTTCTTCACCCGGTTCGTCTCGCGGCTGGAACAGGTCAGCTCCGACGCCGTCCCCGGCACCGAGCCCGGCGCCCTCGACATCGCCGGCACCACCCTGGCCGTGGGGATCTGCTTCGACGTCGCCTTCGACCCGCCGGTGCGCGAGTCCGTGGCCGCGGGCGGGCAGATCATCGTGATCCCCACCAACAACGCGAACTACAACTTCACCGGCCAGTCCGACCAGCAGCTGGCCATCACCCAGCTGCGCGCCGTCGAACACGGCCGCCCCGCCGTGGTGGTCTCCACCAGCGGGATCAGCGCCGTGGTGGAGCCCGACGGCACGGTCGCCTACGAGTCGCCCGAGGCCGAGCCCGACATCCACGTGGCCGAACTCACCGCCATGGACGGGCCCACCGCCGCGACCCGGCTCGGCGCGGTCCCCGAGGCGCTGATCGCCGCGATCGGACTGGGCGCCGTCGTCGCCTCGGTCATCGCGGGCCGCCGCGTACGCGTGAAGCGGAGTGCGTGAGGTTCCCGGCCCGGGGGAACCATTCACACCGCGGACACGTTCTTCCCAGCAGGGGACACCCGCCTTCGGCCCACGACTCTGAGGATGGTTCACGATGCCGCTGCTGACAGTGCTGGCGTTGATGGCACTGCCCTTCGCCGAAGTGGGACTGATGATCTGGGTCGGCGGTCAGATCGGCGTTCCATGGACACTCGCCGCCCTGGTCTCGCTGATGGTCCTGGGCGTGGCGGTGCTCCGGCACACCGGCCGGGCCTTCCGCGAGGTCGTCCAGCAGGCGGACGAGGCGATGCGCACCGGCGAGCAGCCCCGCAAGGGCCTGCTCGACCCGCTGATGCTGATGGCCGGCGGCATCCTGCTGGTCGTCCCCGGCTTCCTCACCGCCGCGGTCGGCCTGCTGCTGGCCACCCCGTTCACCCGCCCCGCCCTGCGCTGGGCGTTCGCGGGATGGGCGGCCCGCCGGATGCGCAGGATGCAGGAACGGGTCAACGAGGAGTTCGCGGCCCGCGGTGCCACCATCCCGAACCAGGGCCCCTTCGGCCCCGGCGGACCGGGGGCCTCCGGCCCGGCCGGGGACCCCTTCGGCCGCAGCCCGGGCGGCCCCGCCCGCGGCGGCCGGAACCCGGGCGCGGCCGAGCAGGACCGCCCCGCCGCCAACCGGGGGCGCGTCATCCAGGGCCGGTTCGAGCCCGACGAGGACGACAGGAACTGACCTGACCGCTCCGGGCGCCTTCGCGCGTCCGGGGGAGCACCGGCAGAGCCCGCCGCGGGTCACCCCCGGCGGGCTCTGCCGCGTACGGCCCCCTTCCCGTGGTCTCACCCGTGCTCCTCGGGCGGATCCGGTTCGGAGGGGCCGGAGGTTCCCGGTCCGGCCGGGGAGACGTAGGCGCCCACGATGCGCGCGATGACGGTGGCCAGGAACAGGGTGCCCGCCACCGCCTCGGCGGTGGCCAGCGAACGCGCCCAGGGGGTGACCGGGACCAGGTCGCCGTAGCCCAGGGTGACCAGGGTGACGAAACTCAGGTAGGTGAGCCCCTGCCAGCCCACCGGCTCGTCCGGGGCGAGGGAGTCCTCGAACGCCCCCGGCCACAGCACCTCAACGACGCCGAACAGCGCCGCGAACACACCGCCCAACAGCAGGTAGGCGCAGATCGCCGCCATGATCAGCTGCGGTCCCTGGTTCCGCCGGTACCGGTTCCGGAAGACGAACGCCAACAACTCCAGCATCAGGTAGCCCTGGAACAGCACGATGGTGGTGAAGAGCCCCAGCCGGGGGAGGGAGTCCCCGGGGTCCAGGGCCGACCACAGCCCGAAGGTCAGGAACACCGCCGAGAGCACGGCCACGGGAAGCAGACGCGAACCCGCGGGCCGCACGACCCGCACCCCCAGGAACACCACGACCGGGTACAGCAGCGAGTACACCACCGCCCACAGTGTCCCGTGCAACGTGAGCGGGTACGCGAAGTGCAGCAGCACCGCGGCGGCCAGGAACTCGGCCAGGGACCGCGACAGCCCCGGTCGACCACGCACGCCGACCCCCTTCCCCTCGTCCGGCGACACCCCCGTACGAACACCGCCGGTCGCGGGGAGGTTAGCCCGGGGGCGGTCCCGGAGGCGTGAGCTACGGGAGTTGTTTGCCCGACCTTGGAGCTCCATCGGCACGCGGTAGACCCCTCAGCTGGAAACATCCCCAAGGAGTGGCACCACCACGGCCTCCCGTCCCGGCCGCGCACCCGCCGGGCGGAAGGCCGCGAGAAAGCATCCGCGCTTCACAGGGGGAATCCCATGCCCAGCCGCCGCTTCCGCCGTCCCGACAGTGAGGGGGCCTCATGACCCCGCCACAGGAGGGACGCACCGGCCTCGCCGGCCTCGCCGGCCACACCGTCCCGCGGCAGGCCACCGCGGCCGAACGCGACCGGGGGGAGATCGGTCCCGAACCCGCGGACGTCCTCCTCACGGTCAACGGCACGGTCCACCGGGTCCGCCTGGAACCCCGGGTCAGCCTGCTGGACGCCCTGCGTGAACGCCTGGACGTCACCGGCCCCAAGAAGGGCTGCAACCAGGGAGCCTGCGGTGCCTGCACCGTCTGGGTGGACGGCCACCGCGTGCTCGCCTGCCTCACCCTGGCCGTGGCCTGCGAGGGCCGCGAGGTCACCACGGTCGAAGGGCTGGCCGACGGGGACGAACTCCACCCCATGCAGGAGGCCTTCGTCGACAACGACGCCCTCCAGTGCGGCTACTGCACACCGGGCCAGCTCATGTCGGCCGTCGCCCTCATGAAGGAGGGCCACCACCGGGACGACGCCGAGATCGCCGAGTGGATGAGCGGCAACATCTGCCGCTGCGCCGCCTACCCCAACATCCGGCGGGCCATCCGTCAGGTCCGTGACTCCGGCGGCCGGGCCGAACAGGAGGGGGAGAGCTGATGCGTTCCTTCGCCTACTCCCGCGCCGCCGACGTGGAGTCCGCCGTCGCCGACGTCTCCGCCGACCCCACCAGCGAGTACCTGGCCGGGGGCACCACCGAGGTCGACATGCTCCGTCTCGGCGTGGTCCGCCCGCGCCGCGTCGTCGACATCAACGACCTGCCCATCGCCGCCATCGAGGAACTGCCCGACGGGGGCACCCGCCTGGGCGGCCTGGCCAGGATGAGCGACGTCGCCGCCCACCCGGTCGTCCGCGAGCGCTACCCGATGGTCACCGAGGCACTGGAGAAGGGGGCCTCCGCGCAACTGCGCAACATGGCCTCCATGGGCGGCAACCTCATGCAGAGGGTGCGCTGCTCCTACTTCCGTGACGGTGACCGCGCCTGCAACAAACGCGAACCCGGCAGCGGCTGCGCGGCCCTCGACGGCGTCAACCGCACCCACGCGGTCCTGGGCACCAGCGAGCACTGCATCGCCGCCCACCCGTCCGACGCGGCCGTGGCCCTGACCGCCCTGGACGCGGTCATCCGGCTGCGCGGCCCCGAAGGGGAGCGCACGGTCGCCTTCGACGACTTCTTCCTGCTGCCGGGGGACGCACCCGAGCGCGAGCACCCGATCGGACACGGTGAACTCATCACCGCGATCGACCTGCCCGTGCTGCCCGTGGCGCGCACTTCCCACTACCTGAAGGTGCGCGACCGCGAGTCCTACGAGTTCGCCCTGGCCTCCGCCGCCGTCGCGCTCGGCACGGAGGGCGGCACCGTCACCGAGGCCCGGATCGGCCTGGGCGGGGTCGCCACCAAACCGTGGCGGGCCCGGCGCGCCGAACAGGCCCTGGCCGGATCCGAGGCCGGGCCCGAGGCGTTCGCGCGCGCCGCCGACGCCGAACTCGCGGACGCCGTGCCGCGGGGCATGAACGGATTCAAGGTCGAACTCGCCAAGCGCACCATGGTCCGGGCCCTGACCGAGGTCGCGGCCCGGACCCGAGGAGGGACGGCATGAGCATCCCACCCCAGATCGGCCGGGGCGTGCCCCGGGCCGACGCGCACGCCAAGGTCACCGGCGCGGCACGCTACTCCGCGGAGCACCGCCCGACCGGGGCCGTGCACGCCGTCCTGGTCTGCTCGCGGGTGCCCAGCGGCCGGATCACCGGCATCGACGCCTCACGGGCCCTGGTGTCCGAAGGCGTCCTGGCGGTACTCAGCCACCTGAACCTGCCCAGGGTCGCCGCGCAACCGCGCCTGATCCCGTCCCTGGCGGGTACGACCGCGCACGGGCAGAGCTTCTTCCCCATGCAGGACGAGCGGATCCACTACGCGGGACAGCCCGTCGCCATGGTCGTCGCCGACACCCTGGAACGGGCCGAACACGCCGCCGAACTCGTCGGGGTCGACTACGCCGAGGAACCCTGGACCACCACCGTCGACCAGGGCCGCGACCGGGCCTACGAGGCCGAGCACATCTTCGGGGGCTTCGTCCCCGGCCGGACGGACCGCGGGGACGTCGAGGCGGGCCTGGCCGAGGCCGAGACGGTGCTGGAGAGCACCCACCGGTTCGCGGCCAACCACCACAACGCGATCGAACCCTCCGCGGCCACCGCCGTGTGGGAGGACTCCAAGCTCACGCTGTACGACACCACGCAGGGGCCCACCGCCACCCGGCTCACCGTCGCCGAACTGCTGGGCGTCCCGCCCTCGAACGTGCGGGTGGTGTCCGAGTTCGTCGGCGGCAGCTTCGGCGGCAAGGCCATGATCTGGGCGCACCCCACCCTGGCGGCGATGGCCGCCCAGCACGTGCGCGCCCCGGTCACCCTCGCCCTGACCAGGGCCCAGACGTTCAGCAACACCGGCCACCGCGAGGAACAGGAACACACCCTGACGCTGGGTGCGCGCTCGGACGGCACCCTGACCGCGATCCGCTACCGCAAGCTCTCGCCCACGTCGCACTTCGACGACTGGGCCGAGCCCTCGCTGGGGCCGGCAGCCCAGCTGTACGCGTGCCCCAACTTCGAGGGCGTGTACGACCTCGTCCGGGCCAACACCATGACACCCACGTTCATGCGCGCCCCCGGAGAGGGCACCGGAGCGTTCGTCATCGAGACGGCCATGGACGAGCTCGCCCACGAACTGGGCCTTGACCCGCTGGAACTGCGGTTGCGCAACCACGCCGACACCGACCCCGAGACCGGGAACCCCTGGTCGAGCAAGGGGCTGCGGGAGTGCTACGCGCGCGGCGCCGAACTGTTCGGCTGGCACTCGCGCGACCCGCGCCCGGTCCAGGGCGCCCGGCGCGAGGGCGACTGGCTCCTGGGCACCGGCATGGCCAGCGCCGTCTATCCGGTGTACTCCGTCATGAACCCGCAGCGGGCCCGGGCCAGGGTGTACGCCGACGGCCGCGCGGTCGTCGAGACCGGCTGCTCCGACATCGGCACCGGTGCCGCGACCGTCATGGGCCAGGTCGCCGCCGAGGCCCTGGGTATGCAGTCCGAGGCCGTCACCGTGCACTACGGGGACACCGAGCTGCCCAACACGGTCGCGGCGGTCGGCTCGGCGGGCGCGGGGGCCGTCAGCGCCGCGGTGCACACCGCGGCCCGCAAGCTGCGCGACCAGCTGGTCGCGCAGGCCCTCGCCGACCAGGGCTCCCCGCTGTACGGCGCGGACCCGGACGAGATCGAGGTCCGGTCCGGGCGGATGTCCCTGCGCGGGTCCCCGGGCACCGGAGAGGCCTACGGGGAGATGCTGGGTCGCAACATGACCTTCGACGCCGAGGCGGTGGGGTCGTGGCAGCCGCCGGGCCGGGACAGCGGCTACGGCACGGCCACGTTCGGCGCCCAGTTCGCGGAGGTCGCCGTCGACCCCGGCCTGGGGCTGGTCAGGGTGCGCCGGATGACCGGGGTGTTCGCCCCGGGCCGCGTGCTCAACCGCAGGACCGCGCACAGCCAGCTCATGGGCGGCATGCTGTGGGGCCTGGGCCAGGCGCTGCTGGAGGCCACCCACATGGAGCCCAACCAGGGCCGCTGGGCCAACCCGAGCCTGGGCGAGTACCTGGTGCCGGTCAACGCCGACACCCCCGACGTCCAGGTGGAGATGCTGGAGGTCGAGGACCGGGTGGTCAACCCGCTCGGGGTCAAGGGCGTCGGTGAGATCGGCCAGGTCGGGGCCGCGGCGGCGATCGCCAACGCGCTCTTCCACGCCACCGGCCGCCGCTTCCGCGACCTGCCCATCACGATCGAGTCGGTCATGGCACCGGCCTGAGACGTCAGTACAGGGGCTGAGGAGCCCGTGACCGCGCCGTGTACCCGAATGGAGACAGAATGAGTGTGAGTGTTCCCGAACCGGTGGCGTCGTTCATCGACAGGGTCAACGACCACGACGAGCAGGGCTTCCTGGACTCCTTCACCCCGGACGGGGTGGTGGACGACTGGGGACGCGAGTTCCGGGGGCGCGACGCCATCAGGCGGTGGAGCGACGAGGAGTTCATCGGGGCGCGGGGCGTGCTGGACGTGCAGTCGGCCCAGCCCACCGGGGAGGGCGTCACCGTGGTCGGTGACTGGCGGTCCAACCACGCCAACGGGCTCAGCTCGTTCGCGTTCACGGTCGAGGGGGACCGGATCGCCCGGATGACCATCCGCGAGGGCTGAGCCGGGGCACGGGCCGCCCGGGGACCACCGGGCGGCCCGGCCGACACGTTCCCGGTTCACCGCCCCGACGCCCGGCCGTGCAGGCGGGCGTGCAGGGAACGCAGTTCCTCGGCGAAGGAGTCCACC
Organism: Nocardiopsis terrae; assembly: GCF_014651695.1. Lineage (GTDB taxonomy): Bacteria > Actinomycetota > Actinomycetes > Streptosporangiales > Streptosporangiaceae > Nocardiopsis > Nocardiopsis terrae. The sequence goes on along the minus strand of NZ_BMXJ01000005.1, from coordinate 18,882 downwards.
GGGCCCTCCACCGGGACGCCGGGGGCGACCTCGTTGATCGGCAGCGCCCGCACGGGACCGGGGCCCGCACCCCACTCCGCCAGCCAGGAGGCCAACTGCGCGGAGGAAGCGGCGTACACGATCCGGCCCAGACCCACCCAGGCGTGGGCGGCCGAGCACATCGGGCAGTGCTCACCGGAGGTGTACACGGTCGCCGCCGCCCGCTCGGCGGGGGAGAGGCGCTCCGCGGCCCAGCGGGCGATCGCGAACTCCGGGTGCCGGGTGGCGTCGCCCCCGGCCACGTGGTTGTGGTCCTCGAACAGCACCGTCCCGTCCGAGCCCACCAGCACCGATCCGAAGGGCTCGTCCCCCTCGTCCAGTGCCCGCGCAGCCAGGTCCACCGCACGCCGCAGGTGCCGCAGGTCGGTCTGGTCCACCATGGTCGTCCTCCTTCTTCCCAGGTCGGCGCCACCGTACCGCGCGCCCCTGCGGCGCCCCGGTAAATCCCTGGCTGGTCGGGCCCGCGCCTGGCTAGGCTGCCGCCCATGGACATCAGCATCCGCCGCTACGCCCCCGAGGACCGTGAGGCCGTGGTCGCCCTGGCCCTGCGCGCCTGGGAGCCCGGTTACGCCGCGCTGGAACGGACCCTCGGGACACGGACCTACGAGCGTGTGGTCGGGGACTGGCGACAGGCGCACAGCCGCGACGTCCGGGAGGACCTGGCGGCGGAGGAGGCGGACGTGTGGGTGGCGGTGACCGACCGGGTCGCCGGGTTCGTCACCGTACGGCTCGACAGGGGGGAGCGCTCCGGCCTGGTCCACATGCTGGGGGTCGATCCCGACCAGCAGGGGCGGGGCGTGGGTTCGGCGCTCACCGGGTTCGCGGTGGAGCGGATCCGGGAGGAGGGCATGACCCTCGCCGTGATCAGGACCGGCGGCGACGAGGCCCACGCCCCGGCGCGCGCCGTCTACGAGAAGGCCGGCTTCGTCCCCTCGCCGGTGGTCCACTACTACCGGAGTCTGTGAGCCACCCGTGCACAGTGCCGACTTCCTGGCGGCCACCCGCGCCTCCTACGACGCCATCGCCGAACCCTACGCGGCCCGCTTCCACGACGAGTTCGCGCGCAAGCCCCTGGACCGGGCACTCCTGACCGCCTTCGCCGAGACCGTCACCGGCCCGGTCGCCGACGTCGGCTGCGGCCCGGGCCGGGTCACCGCCTACCTGCACTCCCTGGGGCTGGACGTGTTCGGGATCGACCTGTCCCCGGGGATGCTCGGGCTCGCCCGCGCCGCCAACCCCGGGCTGCGCTTCGTCCGGGGGTCGATGACCGACCTGGACCTGCCCGACGCCTCCCTGGGCGGACTCGTGGCGATGTACTCCACTATCCACGTACCCCTCGAAGACCTGCCCGGGGTCTTCGAGGGGTTCCGCCGGGTCCTGTGCCCGGGCGGGCAGGCGTTCGTGGTGTTCCAGGCCGGTGACGAGACCGTGCACTTCGACGAGGGCTTCGGGCACGGCGTCGACCTCGACTTCCACTTCCGCCCGCCGGAACTGATCGCGGACCTGCTGGAGGGCGCCGGACTGAGGGTGACCAGCCGCACCGTGCGCGAGGCGCAGGAGGGCGAGCGCTCCCGGCACGCCTACCTGTGGGCCCGCAGACCGGACTGAGCCGGGGCCGGGCCGCCGACCGCCCCCTCCGGGCCGTCCCCGACAGCACGGGTCCGCTCCGGCCGGGCCCTTCCGGCACGCATGCCGTTGGCGATGACCACGACCTCCGCCACCTCGTGCACCAGGACCACCGCGGCCAGGCCCAGCACCCCGAACAGGGCCAGCGGCATCAGGACGCCGATGATGGCCAGCGACAACCCCAGGCTCTGCCACATGATGACCCGGGTGCGGCGGGCGTGCGCCAGGACCCGGGGCAGGTTGCGCAGGTCCTCGCCCATCAGGGCGACGTCGGCGGTCTCCACGGCCACGTCGGTGCCCATCGCGCCCATGGCCACGCCCAGGTCGGCGCCGGCCAGGGCAGGGGCGTCGTTGACCCCGTCGCCGACCATCACCACCGGGCCGTCGGCCCGCAGCTCACCGATCACCCGCGCCTTGTCCTCGGGCAGCAGCCCGGCGTGGACCTGGCCGGGGTCGATCCCGGCCTCGGCGGCCAGGGCGTCGGCGGTGGCCCGGTGGTCCCCGGTGAGCATCGCCACCCGGTAACCGGAACGCCGTAGTTCGGCGACCACCCCGGCCGCCTCGGGGCGCAGTTCGTCACGGACGGCGAGCGCCCCCGCGACCGAGCCCCCCTCCTCCACCAGGACCACGGTGGCCCCCGCGCCGAGCAGCCGCTCCACCTGAGCTCCGAGGGGGCCGGGGTCGACCCAGCCCGGGCGTCCCAGCCGCACGGGGGCGCCGTCCACCCGGCCGGTCAGGCCGGATCCGGGCACCGCACGCACGTCCTCGGCCGGACCCGGGGAGGGGTGGGCGGCCAGGACGGCGCGGGCCAGCGGGTGCTCGCTGCGCGCCTCCAGGGCCGCAGCCAGCTCCAGCACCTGTTCGCGGGTGCGGCCGGGGGCGGGAACCACCTCCACCACGGCCGGGTCGTTACGGGTCAGGGTGCCGGTCTTGTCCAGGGCGACGACCCCCACCCGGCCCATCGCCTCCAACGCCGCACCGCCCTTGACCAGCGCTCCCTGGCGGGAGGCGGAGCCGATCGCGGCGACCACGGTGACCGGGACGGAGATGGCCAGGGCGCAGGGCGAGGCCGCGACCAGCACGACCAGTGCCCGTTCGAGCCAGGTCAGCGGGTCACCGAACAGGGAGCCGAGCACCGCCACCAGTACGGCGGCGACCATCACCCCGGGCACCAGCGGCCGGGCGACGCGGTCGGCCAACCGCTGTCCGCGCCCCTTCCGGGCCTGCTCGGCCTCCACGATGCGCACCACGCGCGCCAGGGAGTTGTCCTCGGCCCCCGCGGTGACGGTGACCTCCAGCGGGCCGGTGCCGTTGACCGAACCGGCGTACACCCCGTCTCCGGGGCCGACCTCCGTCGGTACCGACTCCCCGGTGACGGCGGAGGTGTCCAGCCAGGTGTGCCCGGAGGCGACCGTGCCGTCGGTGGCCAGCCGTTCCCCGGGGCGCAGGACCAGGGTCTGGCCGAGGCGGAGCTCCTCCGGTGCGACGGTCTGCTCGACCCCGTCGCGCAGCACGGTCGCCCGGGCCGGGACCAGGTCCAGCAGGGCCCGCAGTCCGCGCCGGGTGCGGGCGACGGCGTACTCCTCCAGGCCCTCGGCGATGGTGAAGAGCACGGCCAGCATGGCTGCCTCGCCGACCTCGCCCAGGGCCACGGCGCCCGCGGCGGCGACGGTCATCAGGGTGCCGACCCCGATCCGGTTCCGACCCGCGCCCTTGCGGAACAGGCGGCGCAGCGTGGCGGGGACGAAGGTCCGGGCGGCGACCACCAGGGCGGCGGCCTTCAGGAGGAGGACGACGGCCTCGGGGGCGCCGAGCCAGCCCGCGGCGTACCCGGCCAGGAGCAGTGGTGCGGCGACGGCGGCGTACCGGATCTCGCCGACCTGCCACAGTCGGGTGGGTTCCGCTGTTTCGGTGGTTCCGGACCCCGGGGAAGTGGGGGTGTTCGCGGGAGTGGGGTCGTCACCGCAGCAGGCGTCACTCATCGCGCACCGCCGTGCCTGTTCTCGTTTCCGGACCGGCTGCCGTGCCGGAGGGCTCGGGGGCGAGCTCGGCGGCGCCCGCAGCGTCGGTCCCGTAGGTGGGGCACAGCGCCACGGCCCGGCCGGTCGCGGCCAGGAGGGTCTCGGCGGCCGAGAGCAGGTCCATCAGCTCGGGCCGGCTGAGCGAGTAGAACACCTGCCGCCCCTCGGGGCGGCCGTCGACCAGCCCGCAGTCGCGCAGGCAGGACACGTGCTTGGAGACCGTGGACTGGGCCAGGCCGAGCTGTTCCACCAGATCGGTCACGCGCGCCTCGCCCCTGGCGAGGCGCTGCACGATCGCGAGCCGGGTGCTGTCGGAGAGGCTGTGGAAGAGGGCCTCGGCGGCGCTCAGCCCGGGGTCCGGGCAGACCCTCTCCGCACAACCGTCATTGTTCATCGTCATACGACGATCATATTCAGTTTTGGCGATGAAAGCTAGGGGGCGCCGTGCGGACCGCCGCGGACTCAGGCCCGGGCCGCCTCCCCGGCGAGCTCGTGCCTGACCGCCGCACGGCTGGTCGCCAGTGTCTGGGAGATCTTCGCCGCCAGCCGGGCCGAGGGAACGGCGGTGTGCGGACGCCAGGCCAGGGGGTCGGAGGCGCCGCCCACGGGCACCATGGTGGCGCTGGCCCGGTACAGGTACAGGAAGGTGAAGTGCTCGTGAGCGGGCTCGCCCAGGACCGGGTCCTCCGGCACCCGGTGGCTGTCCAGGTCCAGCAGGAGCGGTTCCCCGGCGGACTCGACCTGCTCGGGGAGCAGTCCGGTCGCCTCCGTCAACCTGTTCCGCGACGCCTCGTCCAGCGCGCCGTCGTCACCGGTCAGGTGCCCGCCGGGCAGGCGCCAGGACCCCTGTTCCCCCTCCCGGACCATCAGCACCCGCCAGCACGGGTCGAGCACCACGGCCCCCGCGGTCACGTGCCCGACGCGCAACTCCTTGGCCGAGGAGAGCTCGTGCCCGTCGTCCAGGGCTCGCACCAGGGGACCGGCCGCTTCGACCTCCCTGGGGAAGCGTTCCAGATAGCCGTCCAGCACGGCGCGGATGTGCGTGTTCGGGATGCTCAATGTGGCTCCTGTCGCTCCAGACACGTGGCGCACCCAGGATCGCGGCTCGGCCCGGTGCGTGAACAGTTCCCACGCTGACCGGCGGCGAGGTGGGATCCGAACACCGAGGGGCCTACCGCGGTTCCGCGGCAGGCCCCTTGCTCCAGGTCAGGGCGTTGACGCGGCGGCCTCCCGCTCCTGCGCCTCCTTCTCGTCGGCCTGTGCCTGGGATCGGGCCATCATCCGGTCGTCCACCACACGGATCACCGTGATCACCGCGATCGCCACCCCGGCCACGACGAGCCCGGTGAGGACCTTCCCCGGGTCGCTCACGTCCAGATCGAAGAACCACTGCCCCCACGGCGTCACCATGGCCAGGGTCAGCAGACCCACCATGGAGCCCACCAGCAGCACCTTCCACCACACGTACGGTTTGGCCACCAGCAGCAGGACCCACAGCGTGGTCGCGCACAGCGTGATCACCACCGCCGTGCGGTCCGAGGGGTCGGGCACCGTCCGCCCGCCGAGCACCAGCAGGTAGGTCGTCACCGCCGCCAGCCCCGCCACCATCCCGGAGGGGACCGCCAACCGGAGCGTGCGCAGGACGAACCCCGGCCGGGCGATGTCGGTGTTGGGCGCCAACGCCAGGAAGAACGACGGGATACCGAACGTCACCGCGTTGATCAGGGTCGCGTGCCTGGGAAAGAAGGGGTAGGCCACGGCCAGCAGGCCCACGATGATGGCGAGCGTCATCGTGTACACGGTCTTGGTCAGGAACAGGCTGGCCACCCGCTCGATGTTCCCGATCACCCGGCGCCCCTCGGCCACCACCCGGGGCAGGACCGCGAACCGGTTGTCCAACAGCACCAGCTGGGCCACCGAACGCGAGGCCGGGCTGCCCGACCCCATCGCCACCCCGATGTCGGCCTCCTTGAGCGCCAGCACGTCGTTGACGCCGTCACCGGTCATCGCCACGGTGTGCCCCCGCTCGCGCAGGCCGCGCACCATGTCGCGCTTGCGTTCGGGCGTCACCCGGCCGAACGCCGACCGGTCCTCCACCTCCCGGGACAGTGCCTCCGGTGCCTCGGACAGCTCCCGGGCGTCCACCGGCCGGTCGGCGCCGACCAGCCCCAGTTCGCGGCCGACCGCGCCGACCGAGGCGGCGTGGTCCCCGGAGACGATCTTGACGCCCACGCCCTGCTCGGAGAAGTAGTCCAGGGTCGGAGCGGCGTCCTCGCGCACCCGCTGGTCCAGCACCACCAGCGCCACCGGCTCCACCGTGCCCGGAGCGGTCTCCCCGTCCACCCGGACCGAGGCCCGCGCCAGCAGCAGGACCCGTAGCCCCTGGGCGCCCAGCCGGGCGGCCTCGGCGACGGCGGGCGAGCCGGGCTCGGCGAGGACGTCGGCGGCCCCCAGCACCCAGTTCTCCTCACCCGCGGGTGTGAGCAGGCTCGCCCCGCTCCACTTGCGCGCGGACGAGAACGGGGCCAGGGCCGTCACGGTCCAGTCCGGGGCCCGCTGCCCGGTGGCCGCGCACCCCTCGGCGATCGCGGCCATGCTCGGGTTGGGGTCGGGGTCGCAGTCGGCCAGCGCGGCCAGCACCAGGGCCGGGGAGACCGGAGCGCCGTCCCCGTCCCCCGCGCCGCCGTTCGGCCGCCCGTTCCCCCGGGGCCGCTGTCCGCCCAGGTCACGGATCTGGGCCAGTTTCATGCCGACCTCGGTCAGCGTGCCGGTCTTGTCCGTGCACACCACGTCCACGCGGGCCAGGCCCTCGATCGCGGGCAGCTCCTGCACCAGGCAGCGGTGTCGGCCCAACCGGATCACCCCGACCGCGAACGCGATGCTCGTCAGCAGGATCAGCCCCTCGGGGATCATGGACACCAGTGCCGCCACCATGCCGCGCAGCGCGTCCGCCAACGGGCCCGAGATTCCGCCCGAGACGGGTTCGTCCAGCGCGACCTGGCCGTTCATGAACAGCTGGCTGTAGACCAGCAGGGCGCCGATGGGGAACAGGGCGAAGGTGATCCACCGCAGGATCCGGTTGATCCCGGACCGCAGTTCCGACCGCACCAGCGAGAACCGGCTCGCCTCCTCGGCCAGGCGCGCCGCGTACGCGTGCCGACCGACCTTGGTCGCCCGGAACCGCCCGGACCCGGCCACCACGAAACTGCCCGACATCACCGTGTCCCCGGGCTGTTTGAACACCGGGTCGGCCTCGCCGGTCAGCAGCGACTCGTCGACCTCCAGGCCTCCCGCCCAGGTCACCACACCGTCCACGACGACCTGGTCGCCGACACCGACTTCCAGGACCTCGTCCAGGACGATCTCCTGGGTGGCGACCCGCACCGTGACACCGTCGCGCACCACCCGGGGGCGTGCCGCGTTGACGATCGCGAGCCTGTCCAGGGTGCGTTTGGCGCGCAGCTCCTGGACGATGCCGATCAGCGTGTTGATCACGATGACCATCGCGAAGAGGCCGTCCTGCACCGGGCCGATCACCGCGATGATCGCGAACAGCACGGCGATCATCGCGTTGATGCGGGTGAAGACGTTCCCGCGGATGATCTGTCCGACGCTGCGACTGGCCCGGACGGGGACGTCGTTGGTCCGACCGCCCGCGACGCGCTCGGCCACCTCCTCGCGGGACAGCCCCGGTTCCGGGGGCGGGCCCGTGAGCGCGGACCGGGCCGGGGAGGGCTCGGTCACTGTCGGGGTCGGACCGCGTTCGGTCCGGTCGGCTTCTTCGGGCACGGATGACTCCTGGTCGGTGAGGAGGGCTGGACCGGCGGGGACCCCGGTCACACAAGCCCCAGTGTCAACGCTCACCAGAGTAGGGAGAAACCGGAGTGCAGGGGTCCGCCAGCTCGGAAACCTCGGGGCCGGCCGTCCTCTTCGGCCGGAAACCGAAGGATCTGGGAGGGGAGCCGCGTACCGCACTGGGCCGACGGGGATCCGCGTCGTAGAGTCCCTGGCAAGGGAACTGAACGCGTGGGAGACAACAGATGTGCACCGTCATCGTCGGTTTCGATCCGGGCGCCCGGACACCGCTGGTCATCGCGGCGATCCGGGACGAGATGCGTTCGCGCCCCTGGGACTGGCCCGCGCGGCACTGGCCGGAGCGCCCGGAGCTGGTCGGCGGCCGTGACCGGCTCGCGGGAGGGACCTGGCTGGCGGTCGACCCGCGGCGCGAACGGGTGGCCGCGCTGCTCAACGGTTGGCCCTGGGACGGCCGGATGCCCTGGGAGGGCTCCTACCCGGCCAGCCGGGGTGATCTGCCGCTGAAGGCCCTGGCCACGCAGAACCGCGACCCTCTGGCAGGGGAGGACCCCACCGGCTACGCGCCCTTCCACCTGCTGGACGCCGACGCGCACAGGGCCGCCCTGTACAGCTGGGACGGGCGGTGCCTGGACACCCGGGCGTTGCCCCGCGGGGTGACCACGATCGTCAACACCGGTCTGGACGCCGAGGACCCCCGGGTGGACCGGCACACCCCCGAGTTCGCCCGCACCCGCCCCGATCCGGACCTGGCCACGGCTGAGGGGCTCGGGGTCTGGGGCGAGTGGCCGGACCTGATCACCGAGGCCGCCCGCTCAGAGCCCCGCTCCGCGGGTACCACTCCGGGCGGCGACCCCTCGGGCCTGATCGCCCACGCCGAACTCGGGGACGGTCTTGTCTGGGCCACCGGCTCGGTCACGCTGATCGCTTTGGACCGGGACACTGTTCGGTACGCGTTCACCGAGGACCCGGCCGATCCGGACGCCTGGCGGATGATCGAGGTCTAGGCAGGGGCGGAGCCTGTGTCACGTGCGTGGGGCTTACCTTCACGACCTGTGGAAACGCGAGGGGCCGTCTCGCCTCACCACCCCTCGGGTAGTTCCTGCCACTCCGGCTCCCCACCGTCCTCGTCCGGTCGTGCGAGGAACTGCACCAGTTGGAGCCCGTCGAAGTCCACCACCTGACGACGGCGCTCACCGGCCGTCAGGATGACGAACCCCTGCTCGTTGTCCGCGGTGTGCAGACACACCGCGGCGCCCTCACCCACGGTTTCGCTCACGGCCGTCCACAGCCTCTCCCGCACGCGCGCGCTCATCGTTCCCACGTAGAGCCCCGCCTTCGGCTCCACCATCCACCGGGACAGGGACCCCCGCACACGGTCGGGAACCGCCGTCGTGGAGATCACCACCATCGTGCCCATCAGACGCCGTCCTCGGCGTAGTTCACACCACCGGCCACGGAACCCGCTGTGGGGTCCCACAGGTCCACCACCTGCCAGCGGTCGGGTGAGGTGTCCTCCTCTTCGTCCGCGTCGAGGTCCGGGGCGAGGAGCCGCTGGATGTCGCGCACGATCCTGGGGATCATCCGGTACAACTTCAGCTCGCTCCGCAGCCGGAACCGGGCCGTGCCGTCCGGGCCGGTGGAGTCGTGCAGGGAGAAGGCCAACGGGATCGTTGTCTCCGCCTTGTACAGGTCGGCGACGTCGTACACGAACGAGCGCTGACTCCCTGTGTGCACGAACCCCAGCGCGGGCGAGCACCCCAGGTGCGAGACGACCGAGTGCACCACCCCGTACAGCGCGGCGTTGCCCGCGGACAGCGCCTTGTTCACCGGGTTCTGCTCGTCCCACGACGCGGGGTCGTAACTGCGCTTGAACGGCTTCACCCGGTGCTTGGCGGCGAGTTGCCGGTACAGCGCCTTCATACGCTGCCCCTCCAGCGCACGCAGCCGCTCGATGCTCGTCCCCTCCTCCACCTCCTCCCCGAAGCGCAGCTCGTACATGTGCTGTGCCACGTCCAGGCGGCGGGTGTCATCGGCGTAGGCGCGCACCTGGCGGTCCAGCCACAGCGTGGTCCTGGCCTCGGGGGTCAGGTTGCCGTAGTGCAGGATTCCACCTGCCCCCGAAGCCACCACGGTCGTTCCGTGCCGCATGAAGGTGGCCAGGGCAGGGGCCGTGATCGACGTCCCCGGCCCCAGCAGGACACAGGCCAACGCGGCCGTCGGGATCGGAACCCGGTGCACTGACCCCGCGCCCGCCGCGACCTCGGCGCACACCCCGGTGTCGGTCTGCACGATCCGGCAGATGTCCACGTACAGGAACGACAGGTTGTCCGAGACCCGGGGCAGCATCGCCAGGGTCGGCCGGGCCAGCGCCTTGCGTGCTGCCATCTCACCGTTCACGGAGGTCACCACCCCGCCGGGGCGAGGCTGAGCATCCCGCAGCCGAAGGATTTGCCCCGCCCGATCCCGTTGCGGACCGCCTCGCGTAGCGCGTCGGGATCGCGGACCACCGCGTGCCCGTCGAACCTGGTCACGTGGATGCGCACACCCCGTTTTCCGGTGCGGCCCTGGTCCAGGGAGGGGACAGCGCCCGAGCTGACGACGTCGCTCAGGTCGAGCCCGTGGCGCTGCGCCCGTTCCCGCCACCACTGTTCCGCCTGTTCACCGAAGAGCGGCCTCGTGTACGTGCGCTTACCGGGTTGGGCCAGCTCACCGAGCCGTTCGGCTCGCTTCCCCAACCGTTCGGCGTTCAGATCCGACTTTCCCAACCGCTTGCTGGGGGCTGCCGCGATGCGGTAGCGCACCTCCGTGCCCTTCTCCAGCCCTTCCAGGAAGGGGGTCAGGTCCCGTTCCACCATCGACCCGAACCCGGCACCCAGGGCGTCCGCATTCAGGGATCCGGAGCTCTGAACCAGCAGTACGGGTGCGCCCCGCGTCTCCTCCACCCGGAACAGCAGACCGGCGCGCTGGCGGGGCGACTCCACCCGCTCCTCGCCCAGGCTGTGCGCGGCCAGGCCGATCACGAGGCGGTGCAGTTCCCCCGCGCTGCCGAAACAGGACCGGGCCCGGCGGGAGCCCAGGTCGGGGACGATCTTCGTGAGCCAGGTCAACGATGCTCCTTGACGTAGCGGAACAGGCGTTCTTGGTAGTCGCGCCACCCTCGTGAGACCAGGGAGACGGGAACCGGGACGGAGTCCACCCGCACCTCCCGGCTCGCATACAGGCGCCGGTGTGAGTCGAAGGAGCGCGGCACGTCGTTGAGCGTGGCACGGCTCTGCGCACGCACACGTTCGGAACCGCTCTCGCTGCCCGCGCCGCCCTCCACCACGAGGTCGACGGCCACGGACTCCGCTCCCACGGGCACGCGCAGCCGGGGGAGCGGCACCCCGCCCCGCAGCTCCGCCACCGGGTCGGTGACATCACGGCGGAGCAGGAACAGAGGATCGGGAACGAAGGACCGCCTGCCCAGGTAGGTCTGCCAGTGCGGCGAAGCCAACGCCGTGCCGATGCCCTCGGTCCCCGGACCGGTGACGGCCACGGTGAACACCGCGTCGGCCAGGAAGGCCTTCCTGGTGACGATCGTGGTGGTGTTCTCCGGGCGGCGTTTGCCCTCGGCGGTGGGCACCGTGCGTCCGCGCGGCAGCCCTCCGCCGACCGTCTGGAAATCGCTCATGCGCAGCCCCGGGGAGTCCACACGCACGGTCAGCCGCAGGTCGTCGTACCGTTCCAGCGGCTCGCCGCGTCCCACTCCCTGAGCGGCGGCGAACATCCCCACCAGCCCCGACCTGCTGGGGTAGGGGAGGGTGTCGCGTTCACCGAAGGTGCTGTGCTCCCCCCAACTCTGCATGGGGCCGGCGAGCCGCAGGAGCAGCCCGCTCACGAGCCGACCGGCCCGTAGGCGCCCGCCACGGCGCTCTCGACCAGGGCCGGGAAACCGGTAGCGCGGGCACCCAGGTGTTCCACGGGCTTGGTGTCGATGCCGGTGTGACACTCGGTGACGATGGTGTCGGGCCACCACAGCTCCCCGATCCTGCCCGCGTACTCGGAGAGGCGGTCGCGCGAGGCGGCCGCGAAACCGGACTCGCCCCGTACCGCCGACTCGAAGGCGGGGGCGAACGACACCGGCCGGTCCGAGCGCACCGCCACATAGGCCAGGTCGGGCAGGGTGGCGGCCGCGGTCGCGTTCTGTTTGCCCGAGGGCACGGTGGACAGGAAGGCCCGGACGAACTCCGTCACCAGTTCACGGGCCGTGTCCGTGTCTCCGTCCAGGTTGCGGGCCAGGCCCGCGAGGTCGATGTTGGCGTAGCGGTAGAACGTACCGGTGCTGAACTGGCCCGCGTTCATGTGGCCGCTGCCCCGGTCGTTCTCCTTCGGCACGTCGTCCACGGCGGTGAAGAAGTCGACCTCCACGCTGGTGCCGTGTGTGGTGAAGGCGTGGGCGAACTGCACCGCGCCGTCGACCTCGGTGCTGGGCAGTTCGGCGAGCATGCGCCCGAACAGGTTGACCGTGGCGTTGCGGCTCCTGAGCACGTCCACGATGGCGTCGGCGGGCAGGACCGCCTTGGGGCTCTTCTTCGCCGACTCCTTCGCGATCTCCTCCCGGTGCTCGGCGGCGATGTCGGAGAGGGCGTCGATCGCGGAGACGGGCAGGTAGAACAGCACGGAGGTGACCGGGGGTTCGCCCTCCTTCTCCTTCTCCAGCTTGATCCCGCCCTTGGCCGCGGACAGGACGATCTGGCGGCCCCCGTTCTCGGCCAGCTTCGCGTCCCAGCCCCGTGCCACGAGCCGTTCGGCGATCTGGCCGGTGATCCGGCGGGTGCGCACGGCCGGGTCGCCCAGGTTCTCCTCGACCTGGTGGCGAACCGTTCGCTTCCAGCTCTGGCTGGAGATCCTCGTCCGCTCCGCGCCGCCGTAGACGACCGACTTGGGGGAGCCCAGGTCGTCGCGGTTGACGTTGGAGTAGGGGAGTGTCTGGAGGACGTGGACGTCCAGGAACTTCGGCGTGCTCATGCGGCGCTGCCCTCTTGGTTGGTGTTCTCGGTGGTTTCGGTGTTCTTGGACGCGGTGTGTCTGGCTGTCCCGAGGGAGCGGTGGAACCCCTGGGCCCACTCCTTGGCCACACGGTCGCGCTCGCCGCCCCAGCGGGCCAGGTCCAGGACCAACTGCCCCCAGTCGGTCCGCGCGCCCTGCACACGGGCGTGCGCCAGCAGGCGGGGGAGCTGGGCGTGTACCCCGTCCAGGGACTGGCGGCACAGCAGGTGCAGGCGCTGCTCGGTGGCGTCGGCGTTGCTGATCAGTCCCTCACCCACGGCCGTGCCGAGGGTGGAGCCCAGTCCGTAACGGCCCCCGGGGCCTTGGCCTCCCCCGGGCTCGGAGGGTTCGGGAACGTCGTGTGACTCGGCCGAGTCCTGGGGAACGAATGCCTCGGTTTCCTCGGAGGCAGGCCCTTCGGTTTCCCTCACCCCGTCGGCACCACCCCGCTCCTCAGCGGCCCCTGAGCCCGGACCGTGTTCGGCGTCCCGGTCCCGCACCTGGCGGGGTTGGGCGGCGATGAGGGTCGCGACGGCGTAGAAGGCACGCTCCACGGCCTCCCCCGGGGTCGGGCTCCAACCTGGGCGGGGGCGTTCGTGCAGATCGCCGAGGTAGGGGGTGACGAAGGCGTGCAGGGGCAGCATGGCCGGATCCTCCACGCGACGCCCCACGCCCCGGCGCAGAGTGGCCCGGACCGCGGGTTCGTCCGCGACCCGTCTGGTGAGATCGCGCGCCATGCGGTCGGCCGCGCTGCGGATCTCGGTACGGATGTCGTGCTCGGTGGAGCTGCTCATGCGGCGTCCTCTTCGTCGTTGCGTCCACGGGTCCACCCGTCGAGCAGGCGGCGGCGGTGTTGTTCGACCGCCTTCGCCACCCGGGGACGGAAACAGTAGGAGGCGGTCACCTCGTCGTAGGCCCTCAAAGCCAGCACGATGAAGCCGTTGCCCGGCCCGGTGGAGTCCTCGTCCATGACGGTCCTCCAGAACAGCTCCTCGGCGGTGGACCAGTACCGCGCCGACCCGGCGCGCAGCCACGGGCCCGTCCCGGTCTCGGTTCCGCCGGTCCCGCCTGAGGGGCTGTTGCTCTCCTTCCACGCGGAGGTCAGCGCGTCCCGGAGCCGCCGCCCGCTGCGTTCGGCCGCCTCGCGGGTGGCCCTGATCCTGGTGAGGGCGCGGGTGTTGTCCTCGGCGGAGTCCGAGGACTCCTGCAACCACCGCAGCACCGCGGGGGTGCGGGAGGTGAACCACTGCCGGTCGCGGGTCTGGCCGTCCTGGTCGAAGCCGAAGGCGCGCAGCCGCAGCGCCTCGCGCAGTTCGAGGGGCAGGCGGCTCCTGCTGGTGAGCTGGGTGAACAGCTCGGGGCGGAAGCGTTCCTGGGTGCTTTCCGCCAGGAGCGACTCCAGGTCGCGCCAGACCGCGCGGGAGGCATCGGCAGGGCGCGCGTACTTGCGTCCGTCCTTGCTGGTCAGGTGGATGAGATGGGGGTCCGTGGGTGCGACCTGGCGCTCTCGGAGCGCCCAGGTGACGTGCGCGTCCACCACCTGTGAGCCGTCGGTACCCGGGGTGAGCAGTACCGCGTGGCGGAACTGGTTGACCAGGAGCCCGGCGAGGCCGGTGGACTCCCCGGGCAGGCCCAACGGGTCGGGGAGTTGGTCCCGTTCCCACGGGGCGGGTTCGGGGCTCGCACCCTCGGTCTCCTCCTCGTTCGGGAGGGGAACGTTGACTACCAGGCTCTCGAACAGGTTCCGGCCCATCGGGTGGAAGGAGACGGTGCCGCGCAGCGGACCCGCGGTGCTGTTGGCCTCGGAGCGGCCGTCGACCGTGCGCGAGGTGCAGCGCCCCGAGGGGCCGTAGCCCAGGGTGGCCAGGAGGTGCCAGGAGGCTTCGTCGGGGGAGAGCGGAACCGGGTCCAGGTCGTGGTGGTGGCCGCCCAGCCACACCTGGTTCTGCCCGGCGGTCCGCCCCCAGGCGAGCTTGTTCACCCCGGACGACTTGGCGCACTCCTCTCGCAGCCGTGGGTCCTGGAGCCAGGGGCGCTCGGGGTGGAAGAGGTCGAACCGTTCCTTGAGGGGGCTGAGGTAGGCGTCCACATCCGACTCGGAGAACTCTCCGGCATTGAGGATTTCCCGGCGTCGCTGCTGCCATTCGGAGGCGCCTTCGGAGGTGTCCAGGCCGGTGACCCGGGCGGTGATGAGCGCTAGCACGCGCCACAGTTGCGCGGAGGCAGGAGGCAGGGGGAGTTCGACGTCGGAGAACTCGTGCGCGCGGCACAGCAACTCACGTAGGCCGACCGGTGGACCGGCGGTCCCGTCGGGGAGACGCACGGGAAGCCACGGTTCGGTGGTCAGGTCGAAGGAGGGATGATCTTTTTCTTGTCGCTGGTCAACCATGATAGAGATTGCCTTACTGATGTTCTTCACGCATGTGGAGATGGGCCGGGTCTCACGCGAATCGGTAAGACAGGCTGTCATTAGCCCCACGCACGTGGGGGTGGATGGAGTTGGGATGCTGACCTCCAGTGAAAGTGCCCTGGTGGTCAGCATCACCTCAGCCCAAGAACCTGCTGAGATCCAGCAGAGTTGCGACGAGCAGACCGCTGATGAACCAGCCGATGCTTCGCATCGCGTCCTTGTCGAACGAAACCTGCATGTTCCACCCATCTAGTCGTACAACGAACCTGACCCCTGCCTTCCAAGGGTCAGCCTCTCATACTCGAAGGGTCTAACGCGCATCGGTTATTTTTCTTTGGCCTCCTCCAAGCCGTTCACCGTGCTGAGGAACAGCGCACGCTCACCCAACCGGGCGGGGGTGACGGTGCCGTCGTCAGCGACTCCGTGCACGAGCATCACCAGGTCGCGCAGGTGGAACTCCTCGGCCCAGGACTCTGGCACCCGGTTGGCCTCGGCCAGAGGGGGCTGGGTGTGGTGGTCCGCGCGCAGGGGAATCGTCCGGGAGATCACCGCCCGCAGGTCCTCGTGTTCGACCCGCCCGCGTGGACCCGGTTCGGGGAGCGGACGTGTCTGCTCGGAGTCCAGCCAGCGTCGCCCCCACCGGTCCTCGTAACAGCACAGGACCCGGACCGAGTCGGCGCCGAACCTCGTCGCGAGGAAGTGCTCGCCGAGTTCGAAATCGACGGCCGTGAGCGGATGCAGGTCGTCCCCCAACTGTTTGACGGTGGGGATGACCGCGTTGCGGCCGTGTGCGCGCAGCGCCATCTCCTCGCCGAGACGGCGGATGTCGATCGCCACGTCCTCGATGAGCGTCTCGTCGTCGTGGAGGTCGTCCACCAGCGTCTGCACGTCCTCCGGAACACGAACCGGCGCGCTGGCCCTGCGCCGCAGCAGGTTGTGTGTGCGCATGAGCAGGGAGGGCGGGTACACGAACCCCCACGATCGCGGGAGGTGCTTGGCACTGTCCTCCTCCGCCGGAACCAGGACCGCCATGCGCGGTCCACGGGACCAGGGCGGACGGGCGACGGTGCCCAGGTGTTCGTGCCGCCAGCACCGGCCCGCGCGTTGCAGGAGCAGGCCGACCGGCGCCAGGTCGGTGACCAACAGGTCCACGTCCAGGTCCAGGGACTGTTCGATGACCTGGGTGGCCACGACGACCGCGGATTCGGGGCGTTTTCCCTGTTCCGCGCCCTCCTTGCCGAACCGCGTGATGATCTGGTCGGTGATCGCGGTCCTCTGCTCCTGCGGGAACCGTGCGTGCAGGAGGTGGAGTTCCGGGGCGCGGCCCCCGGCGGCATCGACCTTCGCGAACCATTCGGCCAGCAGGTCCCGGGTTGCCTGGGCCTCCGCGACGGTGGTGCAGATGACCGCCGCGCATCCGCCCTCCTCCACCAGAGGCGCCAGTTGTTCGTGGAGCACGGCGGCGCGGTCCGCCCGGCCTCCGTCCAAGGGGACAGGCGCGAGGTCGACTGTCAGGGGGCGCCGCTCGGTGGTGGGGACGGGCTCCGGGTTGGCGGAGACCGCTCCGGTGCCGGGGTGCACGTGGAGCCATCCCGGGTACTGGATCGAGGGCACGGGTCTGGGCTCGGAGCGTCTGCGCTTCCGGCCCCGGGAACCCTGGAGGTAGGCCTCCACCAGCGCGTTGGCGGTGGAGTGGTGCACGGTGGCCGACAGCAGGACGACGGGGGTGCCGAAGGCGCCCAGCCAGTGCAGCAGGCGTTCGAGCAGGGTCTGCATGTACGGGTCCACGGAGTGCACTTCGTCGATGACCACCACTTTCCCGGCGAGCCCGAACATGCGGACCGCGTTGTGCCGGGAGGGGAGCGCGGCCATGAGTGCCTGGTCGATCGTGCCCACGGACCAGGAGGCCAGGAGCCCGCGTTTGTTGCCCAGCAGCCACTCGGTGATGTCGAAGGCGGAGCGGACCGCGCCAGAACCTGAGTTTTCGCGGGTGCCTGACAGCACGGTGGAGGTGCCGGGCGGGGGTGGTGCGGGTGCGTAGTCCGGGTTCAGCCAGGCCATGGAGTGCAGGAGGGCGAGCGGGGCCGAGGTGGTGGCGCGACGGGTCGCGTACTCCCTGAGCCGGGTGTGCATGTGGTCGGCCGTGGCCATGGTGGGAAGGGCGACGAAGCGTCCGTCCCGGCCGGTGGCCTTACCCAGAAGATCGGAGGTGTGGAGGGCGGCCTCGGTTTTGCCCTCGCCCGGGGGAGCGGTGATCAGGACCAGGCCGCCCTCCGTGCAGAGTTTCGGCAGGTGGCGGGCGAGGGATTCCTGGAGGCCGTTGGGTGTGGTGAGGTTGGGGAAGGACTCCGTGAAGGTCGCAGGGGAGACGGTGAGAGGGCCTAGACCCGCGGAGGTGACGAGTGCGGGGAGTGCGGCGCGTGAGCGCTCGTAGTGTCCTCGCAGAGAGGCGCGGCTGCCATCGGCGGGTGGGGTCCTCAGCTGTTCCAGGATGAAGTGTTCCTGGCTGACCAGCCAGTCCGCGAGGATGACGAGCCCGCAGATCAGGGCGGCTGCGGGGGTCTCCAACCGAGACGGTGGGGCGGGTGCCCCGGAGAGTTCATGAGCCAGGAGCATGGCGCGTTCGCGCTGCTCCTCCCAGAGGCCCTGCGCGAACCCGAACCCGGTGAAGGGATCGCGGAACTCGTCCAACGGGGCGGGGTAGACGCCGTGGTGTCCGCCCAGGAGTTGAGCGACAAGAGCGGCGACGTACTCGTCGTCGGTGTAGCCGAGTTTGGGGAGGGCTGTCGTGAGCCATTCCGCGGTGACGAGCGCGTGGCCCTTCTGCTCGCCGGGTTCGGTTGGGTAGGCGGCGAGGTCTGTGGGGACCTGCTCCTGGAAGTGCCGTACGAGTTTCCCGGTGTCGTGGCACCCGGCCCAGAAGGCGATCAACGAGCGAGCGTGCGGTTCTGCTACTCCCAGTCCGGTGCTGATGCGGTGTCTCAGACCTTGAGGGAGGCAGGCGTCCCAGATCTCCAGGGCAGCGGCGACGCTGTCGAGTGCGTGGCAGACGTAGGGGTATCGCTGGCCGTGAAGGCCGCGTTCTTTGGCCCAGAGCCTGAGATCGAAGTAGGAGGGGGTGTCGGGAGGAACCGCGGTCACGGGGGTGCGCTCCGTGGGTGTGTAGTGGAGTATGTGAGGCGACGCTAGTTCCCTGGCGGTTGGATGCGGGGCGTTTTGTGGTTTGTGGCCGAGTTCGGCCAAATTCCTACTCCTGGGTAGGTCTCGCGGAGATAACGCCCTGCGTTTTCGCAGGTCATTAACTGTGAGCCCCACGCACGTGGGGATGGACCGCCGGTCATGGCGCGCGCCACCGCGGCCGTGTCGTGAGCCCCACGCACGTGGGGATGGACCGAGCTTGTACCGGCCGGAGGTGTACACGCTCCAGTGAGCCCCACGCACGTGGGGATGGACCGGAGACCGCGCCCCGCTCCCATCCCTTCTCCACGTGAGCCCCACGCACGTGGGGATGGACCGGGCACGGGCCAGCTCCGGGACGGGGACATCCTGTGAGCCCCACGCACGTGGGGATGGACCGTCAACGCGGAGCCCAGATCGGGGAACCAGCCCGTGAGCCCCACGCACGTGGGGATGGACCTCCCCGAGGGCGGCCCCGAGTTCGAGGGCTTCGGTGAGCCCCACGCACGTGGGGATGGACCGTCCCGGTTGAGGAGTGGGACCCGTACCTCACCGTGAGCCCCACGCACGTGGGGATGGACCGCAGACGAAGAGCACCCCGCACCGACTGGTGTGGTGAGCCCCACGCACGTGGGGATGGACCGCTGTACCCGATGTCGTCCCAGCCGCGGCTGGGGTGAGCCCCACGCACGTGGGGATGGACCGCCGCCCAGGTCACGATCGAGACCGCCCCCGACGTGAGCCCCACGCACGTGGGGATGGACC
>NZ_BMXJ01000004.1:492075-686815 GCF_014651695.1 Nocardiopsis terrae | reverse complement strand
TGTGGAAGCCTTGTGAGGGGTGGAGCTGACCGGTACTAATAGGCCGAGGGCTTGTCCGCTGCAGATAATTGGATGTTCGCGCACACTGTATTCACACGAAGCTTGGCTGTCGTGACTCCCCGTTGGGGTTGAGTTGTGGTGGTTGTTGGTTTCCGTGGTGGTTGTAGCAGGAGGGTCACACTCGGTCTCATTCCGAACCCGGTCGTTAAGTCTCCTCGCGCTGATGGTACTGCCCTGTGGTGGGGTGGGAGAGTAGGTCGCTGCCACGGTTTTTCTTGAAGAGAAGGAGGGGAGGGGTCGCTGTTGTGGCGGCCTCTCCCCTTCTTCTTTTTTGTGTCCTGGCTTGTGAACATGTGAATCCTTGGGGGCGGGTGCACTTCCCGGGGTGCACTTCCCGGAGGGGTGTTCTCCCGGGGTGCGCTTCCCGGACTTGTTGCGGTGATCTTGCTACCAGAAGCGATGTCGGCGCTGAGGTTGCTTCTGGTAGCAAGATCACCGTGGCGGGGTGGGGTGGGGGTGCAGGGACCCGCCCGGGTGCGGTTTCAAACAGCGGGTGGTGGGGGCCTGAACCCCCTGGGGCACGGGGGCCTGACGAGCGCGGCAACCCCCTGGGGTGGGGAAGCCTGGGAAATGCGGCACCCCAGGGGACGCTGTGCTGTGGACAAGCACACCGTGGTGGGTTGCGGCTTTGGTGATGTGTGGACACACCATGTCGTAAGCTGGAGGATACGAGTACTTCTACGCGCTGCTACTGCTCAGGTGGCAGCGCTTTTGAGTGTTGACGGACGGGTTGGATGACTGAGGACAGCCGATCGGGAGACCGCGAGGGCTCCGGAGCAAACGACCACAGCGGTAACCGCTCCGGTGAGCCTGGCGGTCGCGGGCGCGGTGACGAGTCCCGTCCCCGGTCTGGCTACAGGGGCTCCCGGGACGACAGGGGCAGCGGTGACCGACGCGAGCACCGTGGGAGCGACGACCGTCGTGGCGGGTTCCGCCGCGACGACCGTGGCGGATTCCGTGGTGACCGCAACCGTGGCGAAGGCCGGCCGGGCAGCGACCGCCGAGACGGTGGCCGTGACTTCCGTGGTGACGACCGCCGCAGCGGTCCCGGGGGGAACCGCAGGGACGATCGTGGTGGGTTCCGTGGCCGTGACGACCGCCAGGGCGGTGATCGTGGTGGGTTCCGTGGCCGTGACGACCGCCAGGGCGGTGATCGTGGTGGGTTCCGTGGCCGCGATGACCGCCAGGGCGGTGACCGTGGTGGGTTCCGTGGCCGTGACGACCGCGGGGGCCAGCGGGGTCGAGACGGCCAACGCGGTGGTTACCGCGGCGGGCAGCGCGACGACCGCGGCGGTAACCGGGACCGTGGTGGATACCGCGACCGTGACGACCGGCGTCCCCCGCGTGAGGACCGCGACCCGGCCGACATCGCTCCGCCGCTGCCCGACGAGGCCACCTACGGCCAGTTGGACAAGGAGACCAAGCGCGACCTGCATTCGCTGCCCAAGTCCCTGGCTGAGCTGATCGGCAAGCACATCGTGGCCGCGGGGCTGTTCGTGGACGAGGATCCGGAGCGGGCCTACAAGCACGCCGCCTACGCCCGTCGCAAGGCCTCCCGTCTGCCCAGCGTCCGTGAGGCCTCCGGCATCGCCGCCTACACGGTGGGCAAGTGGCAGGAGGCCCTGGCCGACCTGCGGGCGGCCCGCCGTATGAGTGGCCGGGACACCTTCCTGCCGGTCATGGCCGACTGCGAGCGCGGTCTCGGCCGCCCCGAGAGGGCCCTGGAGATCACCAACGACCCGGCGGGCAAGGAGCTGGACGCCGAGGAACGCATCGAGCTGCGGATCGTCGCGGCCGGCGCCCGTCGTGACATGGGCGATGTCAAGGCGGCCCTGGCCGAGCTCCAGGTACCGGAGTTGAAGGAGCGCCGGGCCCGGCCGTACGTGGCACGACTGTTCTACGCCTACGCCGACGTCCTGGCCGAACTCGGCCGGACCGAGGACGCCCGGGAGTACTTCGCGCGCGCCTCCTCGGTGGACCGCGAAGGTGTGACCGACGCCGATGAGCGCCTCGCCGCGATCGAGGGCGTCGAGCTGGTCGACATCGACGTCGAGGACGGCATTGTCTGGACCGACGTCGAGGCGGAGGCGGACGAGGCCGCGGCCGAGGCTGCTGAGGACCGTAGCCGTCGGGAGGGTCGGGACTGACCCCCTCGGAACACGCGCCGTCGAGTGGCCCAGAGCCGCTCGGCGGCGCTGCCGTGTACCTGGGGGAGCTGCCCGAGGAGTACGACTCGGTGGTCTGCCTGACCTATGAGGGGGGACGCCTTCTGATGGTGCGCCACCGAAGGCGGGCCTGGGAGTTCCCGGGAGGGCACCGGGAGCCCGGCGAGGACCTGTACGCCACCGCGCGGCGCGAGGCGTACGAGGAGGCCGGAGCCACCCTCGGTGAGGTCAGGGCCATGGGCTACTACGTGTTGTCCGGCGGGCACACCACCGTGGTCACGCACGCTGAGGTGACCCGGCTGGAGCCCCTGAGCGGGGAGTTCGAGACCGTTGAGGTGCGGACTTTCGATTGTCTGCCTTCCGACCGGGAACTGTCCTGGGCGGACGGCCTGTACGCCCACCTGATCCGCGCCCTCGGGCTGCCCGGGGCATGACCCTCAGGACCTCAGCTGCCTGACGTAGGTGCTCTCGGCCCCGACCAGGCTGTATCCGATCCGGTTGTTGATGGCGAGCATCGGCTCGTTGGTCTCGTGGTTGCCGGTGTAGGCGTGGGTGAAGCCCCGTTCCCTGGCACGGTGCAGCGCCATGGACTTCACGTAACCGCCAAGACCGCACCCGCGGTGCTCGCGTAGGGTGCCGGTCATCGCCGACTCCATGCGGGTCTCCCCGTCGGACATGTAGCAGGAGATCGCCACGGGGACACCGTCGAGCAGGAGGGCGAGGCTGATCTCCAGGTCGGCCATCGGATTGCCCCACACCGCCTCGAGCCAGTCCCCGTAGGACATGAACTCCTCCGAATGCTCACCCGGCTCGTCCTGGTCGGCGGCCCTGTCGATCTCGTAGAGCGGTCGGGGGTCCTCGGCGAACTCCGACCACCGGCGCAGTTCGACCCCCTCGGGTTCCTTCGGGGGATCGGGGAGCCTGTTGAGGTCCATGCCGAGGATGTGGTGGCTCTCGACCAGCTCGTAACCCCGGCCCAGGGCCGCCGCGCGGAACAGTTCGCCGTCGGCCTGGACGCCCTGTTGCGCGGCGGCGGCGTGCAGGACGGTCGCCCCCTTCTCGACCAGGCTGGTCTCGGAGGCGGCCAGGAGCCGGGCGGCGAGGTCCCCGCTCCGGTGCCGTTCCGCCATGGCCCCCAGGTAGGACCGGCCGTTCCCGGTGGCGTCATCGCCCGTGTGCAGCCGGGCCCGGACGTGCCCGACCACGGTGTCGCCTTCCACCGCCACGAGATGGGTGTCGTCGATGGTGGGGATCGGGTGGTCGAACCGCCACAGCATGAGCTCCTCGGTGAGGACCATGCCGGGGAAGGCGTTCCTGACGAGGGCGTAGGCCTGGGGGACGTCGTTCCTGTGCAGGGGACGAATCTGGGGAGTCATGCCCGGAGGCTACGGGGGTGATCCCGGCGACGCACGTGGTTTTCCGCTGCCGTCAGGTCCGCTCCTCGGCTTTCTTCCCGGCATCGGCCTGCTCCTGGGCGAGTCTGTCCAGCCAGTGCACGATCCCGCCCACGTTGGCCTCCGGGCCGCTGAGCGTGTCCAGGACGGCCGCGGCCTCGGGGGAGGCGTCCGGGGGGAGCGGCTTGTACCGGGAGATCACCTTGTCGCGCACCATCGCGATGGCGTGGTCCAGGTCCCCTCCGGTGTCCCGGGAGTCGCGCACGGTCTCCACCCACAGGCGGAGCTCGCTCTCGGCGCGGTCGATGGTCTCGGCGACGAGGTCGTGTGCGCCGAAGTGGGAGAACATCAGTCGCTGGGCGCCGATGTCGCCGAACAGGCGCAGGGTGCGCAGGCAGGCGTCCATGTCGAAGTCCGGTGGCGGGGTGGCCGGGCGCAGGTCCCCGGTGAGCGGGTTGTACACGCCCAGGGCGTCACCGACGTACAGGTCGCCGGTCCCGGTGTCCACCAGGCCCATGTGGTGTTTGGCGTGCCCGGGGGCGTAGTGGGACACCAGTTTGCGGCCGGCGCCGAGGTCGATCTCGCCGGTCCCGGCCACCGAGCGGATGCGGGCCGCCTCGGTGGGGTGCATGTGCCCGAACAGGGTCTCCAACCGGTCGCCCCACACCATCTTCGCGCTGGCCATCAGGCGGCTGGGGTCGGCCAGGTGGCGGGCTCCGCGCTCGTGCACGACGATCTCCGCGTTGGGGAACAGCGCCGCCATGTCCCCGGTGCCGCCCGCGTGGTCCAGGTGGATGTGGGTGACCACGATGGTGGCCAGGTCCTCGGGCGCCAGTCCGAGCCGGACGACGGCGTCACGCAGGACCGGGGCCGAACCGGCGGTGCCCACCTCGACGATGCAGGGCCGCTCGGTGCGGATCAGGTAGGCGGACACGACCCCGGGGTACCCGGCGAGCATCGTGTCGATGGCATAGATCTCGTCGCCCAGCGGGGTGATCCCCTCGGGCAGACCGCTGACGTCCACATCGTCGTGCACGGCAGACACCCCTCTTCCTCGCGTGGTGCGGTCCGGTCAGGACCGAACCCGACTCTAGGACAAGGATGTCATGGCAGCGTGTGGTGGGGGTCACCTAATCGTCGGGGTCCCCTACCAGCCCAAGCCGGCCAGGGCCTCCGCCACGGAGGCGCTCCGGGGGTCGACCGAGCCGTCGGACCAGAGCGCGGTGCACAGGGCGCGCAGACCGTCCAACCGGTCACCGGTGCCGGACAGAAGCACAGTGCCCGCGGTGACGGTGGCGGTCCAGCCGCCGCACGCGGTCCGCGCCGTGTCCCCGTCGGTGCGGCGCACCGGGCCGGGGTGGGTCTCGTTCATCCCGGACAGGTCCCACGACAGGTAGCGGGGGCGCCGGTGGGCGGGGGCGGCCAGTACGTCCCCCGGAGTGGCGACCCCGGACAGGACCAGCAGGCCCGCGGCGCCGTGCGTGGTGGCCCCCTCGATGTCGGTGTCCAGGCGGTCGCCCACGATGAGCGGGTCGGAGGCGCCGGTGCGCAGCATCCCCTCCTCGTGCAGCGGGCGCATCGGCTTGCCCGCGATCACCGGTTCCACCCCGGTGGCGTACGCGATGACGCGCACGAAGGAACCGTTGCCGGGGGTGTTCCCCCACTCGGTGGGCGCGGTCGCGTCGGAGTTGCTGGCGACGAAGAACGCGCCGGCCGCGACCGCCAGTGTGCCCTGGTCGAGGAGGTCGCGGGACATCGTCCGCGAGTAGCCCTGGACCACGGCCACCACCGACTCCCCGGCCACGGTGACGGGCCGCAGCCCCATCCTGCGGACGGCCTGGCGCAGCCCGGTGTCACCGACCACCAGCACGTCCGACCCCTGCGGGTACCGCGCGGCGACCAGGCGGGCGGCGGCCTCCGCGGAGGTGACGACGTCCTCGGGGGCGGCGGGTACGCCCAGGTGGGTGAGGTGTTCGGCGATCCGGGCGGGGGTGCGTCCGGCGTTGTTGGTCACGAAGGCGACCCGGGCTCCGGCGGCGCGGGCCTTGGCCACCGCCTCGGGGGCGGCCGGGACGGCCCCGGCGCCGATGTAGACCACGCCGTCCAGGTCGAGGAGCGTCGCGTCGTGGAGCTCGTTGAGCGGGCGGTCGGCGGCCTGCAGGGACATGGCGGAAGGTCCGATTCCGTGTGGCGGGAGAGGGTCCTCCCCAGATTAGGCCGCCGGGCCGTCCGGGTGCTGCGGGTGCGGGGTGTGGGCTCCGTCCCAGGGCCGGGGTGGACGGTTCCGGGCCAGCCAGGAGGTGGCGAAGGCGACGGCCTCGGCCAGGGGGAACAGGCGGGCGGTCGCCGACCCCACCGGGCCGGTGGTCACCGCGCCGGTGACCTCGAAGGCCGTGCCCAGGGCGGGGAAGTCGGACTCGTCGAGGGCGACGCCGGTGTAGGTGACCCACTCCCGGGCGCCGTCGGGGGTGCGGACCGCGCAGGAGGAGGGTTCGGTGGGCGGGTCGGGGACCCGGTACTCGGCGAGGTGGAAGGCGGTGCAGGAGTCGTACCCGGCGCCCAGCAGCAGGACGCGGGCGCCCTCCTCCTCCAGCCGGGCCAGCGGGGAGCCCTCGCCCAGGGCGGATTCGAGGGGGTGGGGGTGCATGAGGCGGGCCGCGTGCGGGCCGAGCGCGGCGAAGGAGGTCTGCGGGTGGGTGCTGCGCACGGCGCCCGGCCAGGTGCGGATCCGCTCGGGTACGCGGCCCATGCGGACGCTGGGGGTGGTGGCGGGGTCGAAGGCGGGCGTCTGGGCGCGGACGGTCTCCCACCACGACTCCGGGACGGGCGGGTCGGCCCAGCCGGAGGGGTCGCTGTTGTCGCCGGTCTGGGTGGGCACCACCAGGGTCCCGGCGGGGCCGACGGCGTCCAGGAGGGCGTGGACCACCGTCTGGTCGGCGCCGCACACCCAGCCGAGTGAACGCAGGGAGGTGTGCACCAGGAGGGTGTCGCCGGGGGCGACGCCGAGCCCGGTCAGGTCTTCGGCCAGGTCGGGGCGGGTCCGGGGGCGGTGCGTGTTCGGGAACGCGGCGGGCACGGGGCCTCCTCACAGGGGATCGGGCCCGTCAGTATGGCGGTCGGGGCGGGGACGGTCATCCGGTTTTCGGTTCCCGGCCCGGAATCGCCGGGGAAAACGCCACCGGTCCTTCCGAGACGGCCCGTGAGGTGCTTGCATGGCGGTATGGGTGCCCACGAGTTCCTGACACTGGCCCTGGTGCTCGCTGTCGTGGCGGCGCTCGGCCTGGTGGGCAACCTGCTCCGCCAGCCCCTGATCGTCGTCTTCATCGCGGTCGGGATCATCGTCGGGCCGGTCGGGCTCGGTTGGATCCACCCCTCGGGGACACTGGAGCTGTTGGCCCAGGTGGGCATCGCCCTGCTGTTGTTCCTGGTGGGTCTGCGGCTGGACCTGCACCTGATCCGGGCCACCGGCCCGGTGGCGCTGGCCACCGGCCTGGGGCAGATCGTGTTCACCTCGGCGGTGGGTTACGGGCTGGCCCGCCTGCTCGGTATGGATCCGCTGCCCGCCCTGTACGTCGCGGTGGCGTTGACCTTCTCGTCGACGATCATCATCGTCAAGCTCCTGTCCGACAAGCGTGAACTCGACAAGCTCCACGGGCGCATCGCTATCGGTTTCCTCATCGTCCAGGACATCGTCGTGGTCCTGGTGATGATCGCGCTGACCGCTTTCGGCCGGGCCTCGGGGGACTCGGTTCCCGCCGAGATCCTGCAGGTGCTGTGGGCCGGCGGCGGTCTGCTGCTGGGGTTGGCCCTGCTCTCCCGTTACGTCCTGCCCCGCCTGGTCCCCCTGGTGGCGCGTTCCCAGGAACTCCTGGTGCTGTTCGGGGTCGCCTACGCGGTGTCCGTGGCCGCGCTCAGCGAGTCGTTGGGTTTCAGCGCCGAGGTCGGCGCGTTCCTCGCCGGGGTGTCGTTGGCCTCGACTGACTACAGGGACGCGCTCGGGGCCCGTCTGGTGAGCCTGCGCGACTTCATGCTGCTGTTCTTCTTCCTGGAGTTGGGCGCCAACCTGAACTTCGCGGACGCGGGGCGCCAGATCACCGAGGCCGCGGTCCTTTCGGTGTTCGTGCTCGTGGGCAACCCGCTCATCGTGCTGGTGATCATGGTGCTGATGCGCTACCCGGCCCGGGTCGGTTTCCTGGCGGGGCTCACCGTCGCCCAGATCAGTGAGTTCTCACTGATCTTCGCGGCCCTGGGGCTGGGACTGGGGCACATCGACGCCGGAACCGTCAGCCTGATCACGGTGGTCGGGCTGATCACCATCGGCGGCTCCACCTACATGATCCTCTACTCGCACCAGGTCTACCGGTGGTTGGGCCGCTGGCTGGACCCCCTGGACCGGCTCTTCCCCGACCGGCGCCACCGTGCCGAGCAGTCCGCCAGGGAGGTCGACGTGATCGTGTACGGGCTGGGGCGGTTCGGCAGGGAGGTCGTCACCCGGGTCGCCGCGGCCGGTTACCGCGTCCTCGCGGTGGACTTCGATCCGCAGAAGGTGTCCGCGGCCACCGAGCAGGACAACGTCACCACGGCCTTCGGGAGCGCCGAGGACCGGGACTTCCTGGAGACGCTCCCCCTGGGCCGCGCCCGGATGGTGCTCAGCGCGATCCCCTCCTCGCGGGCCGACCTGGTGCTCATCCACGGTCTGCGCCAGCACGGGTACGAGGGGTCGATCGTGTTGACCGCGCTCGACCCCGACCTGGCCGAGCAGCTCCGTGAGGCCGGCGCCGACCACGTGGTGGAGCCCTACCGTGCGGGGGCCGAGAGCCTGGTCGGGGAGCTGCGCGAACGCATGGGGCCGCCGGGCCCGCCCGGGCCCGCGTGAGGGTGGTTCACCGAAGGGTCCGCATGACCAGGCCGGTGCGCGGTTTGGGGCCGAAGGAGGTGGACTTGCGCGGGGTGAGCTCTCCGCGGTCGGCGACCGCGTAGACCTGGTCCACGTGCAGCGGCGGCACGATGACGGCGGTGCCCTTCTCGCTGCGGGCGGCGGCCGCGGCCTCCGCGGGGTCCTCGTGCACCATCCGCACCCGCTCCTCGGGGTAGTCCCACAGCGGCATGAGCACCTCGTGCAGTGCCGCCGTGGCCAGGTGGCGCCAGTCGGGGGAGCGGTCGGGCATCGCCCGTTCCAGGGCTCCCTCGTCGAACCCGCTCACGAGGTGGGCGTCACCCCCGGCGGAGACCAGCAGCAGGGCCGGGGCGTCCGCCCCGGCCAGGGCGGCGGGGTCGGCGTCCGGGACCGGTTCCACCGCGGCCACCTCCCGGGCCGCCCTCAGCGCCCGGTCGGTGTCCAGCCCGGGCAGGACGCGGTGGATAGCTCCGAGCCGGGGCGGGTGGGTGTCGCTGTCCACGAGCAGGGCCAGGCCGTGGCTCCAGCCCGGATCGGTGTTCTCCCGGCGCAGGCGCAGGTAGGCGGCGTAGCGGTGGTGCCCGTCGGCGATCAGCGCGGATCGTGCGGCCAGGTCGGCGGAGACCTCCCGCTGCAGCTCGGGGTCGGTGATCGCCCACAGGCTGTGCCGGGCGCCGTCGCGGGTCCGGGCGCTGACCAGGGGGGTGTCCCGGGAGCCGGTCGCCTCGGTGGCGGCGGAGGCCGCCCCGCCCGCGCCGCGGTAGACGAGGAAGATCGGTTCGAGGTTGGCGCGGGCCACCTCCATCAGGCGGAAGCGGTCGCGTACCGGCGGGTCGGCGACGTCCTCGTGCGGGCGTACCGCCGGGACACCCGCCTCGGGGCCCTGTTCCGGAAGCCCCAGGGCGCCCACGAGCCCTCTCTGGACCCGGCCGTCCGCCGCGGTCTGCTCGTACACGTACAGGGCGGGGGCCTCGTCCAGGGCGAGTACGCCCTCGTCGATCCAGTCACGCAGCAGGTCGGCGGCGGCGCGGTAGCGGCGGGAGGCGGTGTCCCCGCCCTGGGGCGCCTGCCGGGAGAGTTCGAAGGGCAGTGTGACCCTCGCCGCGTTGTGCGGGTCGGAGCGCTGGAGTTCGCGCGCCTCCTCCGCGTCGGGGATGTCGTAGGGCGGCGCCAGGAGGCGTGCGAGGTCGAAGCCCCCGTCGATGAAGCGGTCGACGTCGGGGGCCACGTAGCGCAGGCCGCGGAAGGGTGCCAGGTCGAGAGGTTGGCGGGGCATCCCAGCAAGGTACCCGCCGTCCGGCGGTGCCGGTGCGTTCCGCCCCGGGGCGGGTCGGGCGGTGGTCGGGCGGGGTCAGAGCACGCGTCGCATCCGCAGCAGGTCACCGATGCTGGCGTCGACCTTCAGGCGCCGGCTGAACAGTGCCCTGGCCGGGTCCAGCCGGTCCTCGGCCAGTTCCACGAGGTCGTCGCTGGACACCGTCACCCGGACCTGGGGGGTGGCGGGTGCGTCCAGCGGTCGCGGGGTGACGTCGGTGAGGCCGTCTGCGGTCAGCCGCATGTCGAAGGCGGTGTCCAGGTCGGGGACGATCACGCGCACCGTGCGCTCGCGGATGTGTTCGCGGCGTTTGTGCAGGGGTTGGGCGAGGAGGCGCTCGTTCGCCCGGGCGATGCCCTCCAGGCAGGCGTTGATGCTGCTCATGGGCACATGATGCCCTATCCGGCGGTATCTGTCCGATCCTGGGCCAAGGGGGCGGGGGCGGACCAGGGGTGCGGTTCCGTCGGGGCGGGCGGTGTGGCGGGGCGAGCTCCGCCGTTTGCGTGCCGGGGGCGCCCGGTCCCCGGTAGCGTTGGCGTCGAACCCCCTGGAGCACGAGACCCCTCCCGCTCCGCGCCCTCTTCGTCATTTCCTCCTGCGGTCCCATCAAGGAGCACTTCATCATGGTCGTCGACGCGGTACGCACCTATCTGGACGCCGCCAGTGGCCTTACCGAACTCTCGCGTAAGCAAGCCGTCGCGGCTGCCAAGACCCTGCTCAGGGCCGACGGGGCGGTGGCCCCCGCTCCTCTGTCCGCGGGGGGTGAGGCGCCTCCGCGGGTGGGGCAGAGCATCCAGACCCTGGCGGGGGAGCTGATCGAGACCAGCCAGGCCAACCGGGCGGCCGTCGCCGAGCTGGTCCGGGCCGAGGTCGGGCGCGCCCTGGAGCAGATGGACGTGGTTCCGCGCGCCGAGTACGAGCGGATGGCCCGCCGGGTGGCGGAACTGGAGCGCCGGATGGCGGCCCGGCACGCGGTGGAGCGGGTGTTGGCGCCCCGGGGCGGGGCCTCCTCCGTGTTGCCCGCCGGACAGGAGAGCGCTTCCGTGGCGGTCTCCCCGGCCGCCGGGCAGGCGCAGGAGGCGCCCGGGGGCGAACAGCGGGGTGCCGGCGACGCGGAGTCCGGGGAGCGGCCCGAGGCAGAGGGCCCCGACGGGACGGGTTCCGATGGCACCGACGGTGCCGGAGCGGAGGCGGAGGAGTCCGCCCCGGCCGGGAGCGCCGAGGAGAAGGGCGCTGACGGGGCCGCTGCCGCCGAGGCGGACGCGGACACCGGGGGCGGGTCCGAGTCCGGTACCGCCGCCAACCGGACGGCCTCCCGCGGCAAGGGGAGGACCGCCGTCAAACCGCCCAGGTCGCGGTCGACGGCCAAGCGTCCCGCCAAGGGCAAGGGCGCGAAGAAGTAGGGTCCGTCCCGGCGGCCGAGTGAAGGGAGGAGGCTCCATGGACCGGAGCGAACAGGCCGAGGCCCTGGCGGAGCGGACCCTCGACGCCACGAGGGAACGGCTGGCCGGCCTGGATGCGTTGCCCACCGCGGAGCACGTCGCGGTGTTCGACACGCTGCACCAGGAACTCTCCGGTGTTCTGGGCGCACTGGGTCAGAACCCCCAGAGTCCTCGATAGCGGCCGGTACCCTAGGTGACCATGGCAAAACGTAGTCGGCTCGACGCGGAACTGGTCCGCCGCGGTCACGCACGCTCCCGGGGCCACGCGGCCGAGATCATCGAGAGCGGTTTCGTCCGTGTGGCGGGCATGGTGGCCTCCAAGGCCGCGACCCAGATCGGAACCGACCAGCCCATCGTGGTGCGTACCCCCTCCGAGGAACCGACCTACGTGTCCCGGGGCGCCCACAAGCTCGTCGGGGCGCTGGACGCCTTCGGGTTGGCGGTGCGGGGACGTCGGGCGCTGGACGCCGGGGCCTCCACCGGGGGTTTCACCGACGTGCTGCTGCGTCGTGGCGCGGCGCACGTCACGGCGGTCGACGTCGGGTACGGGCAGCTCGCCTGGGCGTTGCGCAGTGACGAGCGCGTGCGGGTGATGGAGCGCGTCAACGTCCGGGAACTGGCCCCGGAGCAGATCGGTGAGCCCCGCCCGGACCTGGTGGTCGGCGACCTGTCGTTCATCTCCCTCAAACTCGTGCTCGGTGCGCTGCGCGACTGCACGGCCCCCGACGCCGACTTCGCGATGATGGTCAAACCCCAGTTCGAGGTCGGTAAGGCGCGTGTCGGCGCGGGTGGTGTGGTCCGTGAACCCGCCCTGCGGGCCGAGGCCGTCTCCGAGGTCGCGGCGCACGCCCTCACCCTGGGGCTGGGTGTGGTGGGGGTGACCGCGAGCCCCCTGCCCGGGCCCTCGGGGAACGTCGAGTACTTCCTGTGGATGCGGGCCGGCGCCCCGCCCCTGGACCCCGCCGCGTTGGAGCGGGCGATCCGGGAGGGGCCGGCCTGAGCGCGTGGCCTCCTGTCGCAGGAGTCCGGTAACGTGACCCGGCCGGGTGCGGTCGAGCACCCGGCCAGCAGCAGGCTTCCCGCGGGGGAGTGAACGTAAGGGGACGGCGATGACCAGCGGACGCAGTGTTCTCCTGCTGGCCCATACCGGTCGGCCCGCGGCGGTGCGCAGCGCGGAGTTGGTCCACGGCCGCCTCAGCCGGGCGGGGCTGACCGTGCGCATGCTCCGGAGCGAGGTCGAGGACCTGGCCGCCGTGGGTTGCACCCTGGCCCCGGTCGAGGCCGTCGAGGCGGCGGAGGCCGCCGAGGGCGTGGAGCTGGTCATGGTGCTCGGCGGTGACGGGACCCTGCTCAGGGCCGCGGAGCTCGCCCGGCCGGCCGGCGCCCCGCTGCTCGGTGTCAACCTGGGGCACGTCGGTTTCCTGGCCGAGGCCGAACGCGAGGACCTGGGCGCCACGGTGCGCAGTGTGGTCGACCGCGACTACGTCGTCGAGGAACGCATGACCCTCGACGTGGCGGTCTTCAACGGAGGACGCGGTGACGGGGCGCCCCCCGTGCGCTCGTGGGCGCTCAACGAGGCGACCCTGGAGAAGGCGGAGTCCCGCCGCATGCTGGAGATGGTTCTGGAGGTGGACGGGCGCCCCCTGTCCAGTTGGGGCTGTGACGGTGTGGTGTGCGCGACTCCCACCGGATCGACCGCGCACGCCTTCTCGGCGGGCGGCCCGGTGGTGTGGCCGGACGTGGAGGCGCTGCTGGTGGTGCCGATCAGCGCGCACGCGCTGTTCGCGCGGCCCCTGGTGGTGGGGCCCGAGGCCACGGTGGCGCTGGAGGTGCTGCCGGACACCACGCCAGGCGTGCTCTGGTGTGACGGACGGCGTATGGTCGAATTGCCCGCGGGGGCACGAATCGAGATCACTCGTGCTGATACGCCGGTCCGGCTGGCCCGGTTGCACCGCGCCCCGTTCACCGACCGCCTGGTGGCCAAGTTCGGTCTGCCGGTCAGCGGTTGGCGGGGGCGGGCCGAAGACAGGCGTTGAACGCCGTCACATGCAGAGGTCGTCAACTATCAGGAGAGGGATCGGTGCTCGAAGAAGTCCGTATCCAAGGCCTCGGTGTCATCGACGACGCCGTGTTGGAGTTGTCACCGGGCCTGACCGTCGTCACCGGTGAGACCGGCGCGGGCAAGACCATGGTCGTCACCGGGCTGGGACTGCTCTTCGGTGGGCGTGCCGATCCCCAGCGGGTTCGTCCCGGGGCCGACCGCGCGGTGGTCGAGGGGCGGTTGACCGTTCCCCGGGGCGGTCGGGTGGCCGACCGGGTCCTGGAGGCCGGCGGCGACATCGACGACGACGTCCTCATCCTCACCCGTGCGGTGTCGGCGGAGGGGCGTTCGCGGGCCACCATGGGCGGCCGTTCGGCCCCGGTGAGCCTGCTGGCCTACCTGGCCGACGACCTGGTGGCGGTGCACGGGCAGTCCGACCAGCAGCGTCTGCTGCGCGCGGACCGTCAGCGCTCCTCCCTGGACCGTTTCGCCGGCGAGGAACTGGCCAGGGAGATGAAGCGGTACAGCTCCGCCTACCGTCGCCACCGGGAGGTCTCCGCCGAGTTGGCGGAGTTGGTCGAGCGGGCGCGTGAGCGCACCCAGGAGGCCGACATGCTGCGGTTCGGGGTGGAGGAGATCGCCGCCGCGGAGCCGCTTCCGGGGGAGGACGCCGAGCTTCTGGCGGAGGAGACCCGGTTGGCGCACGCCGACGGGTTGCGGGTGGCGTCGACCACCGCGCACGAGGCGCTCACCGGTGACCCGGCCGCCGCCGAGGTGCAGGCCGACGTGGTGGGGTTGTTGTCGGCCGCCCGCCAGGCGGTGGGGGCGGTGCGTGAGCACGACGAGGACCTGGCGGCCATCGGGGACCGGCTGGACGAGGCGTCCTACATCCTCACCGACGCGGCCACCGAGCTCGCCTCCTACGCCGAGTCGGTGGACGCCGACCCGGCCCGCCTGGCCGCGGTCCAGGAACGCAGGGCCCTGCTGACCCAGCTTTCGCGCAAGTACGGTGAGACCACCGACGAGGTGTTGGCCTGGGCGGAGAACGCTACCAAGCGGCTGGCCGACCTGGAGGGCGACGACGAGCAGATCGACGCTCTGCGCGCGGAGGCCGAGGAGCTGTACGCGCGGATGGACGAGGCCGCCACCGAGCTGACCCGGATCCGTTCCGCTGCGGCCGAGCGTTTCGGTGCGGCGGTCACGGAGGAGCTGACCGCGCTGGCCATGCCGCACGCGCGGGTGAGTGTGCGCATCACCACGGGTGAGGAGTTCGGGCAGCACGGGCGGGACGAGGTCGAGCTGTTGTTGGCCCCGCACCCGAGCTCTCCGCCGCTGGCTCTGCACAAGGGGGCCTCGGGCGGTGAGCTCTCCCGGGTGATGCTGGCGATCGAGGTGGTCTTCGCCGGGGCCGACCCGGTCCCCACCTTCGTGTTCGACGAGGTGGACGCCGGGGTGGGCGGCAAGGCCGCGGTGGAGATCGGGCGCCGGCTGGCCCGGCTGGCCCGGCGCGCCCAGGTCATCGTGGTCACGCACCTGCCGCAGGTGGCCGCTTTCGCGGACGCGCACCTGGTGGTGGAGAAGTCCACCGAGGGGCTGGTCATCGAGAGCGGTGTCGTCCGCTTGGACCGGGGCGGGCGGGTCCGTGAGCTCTCGCGGATGCTCGCCGGGCTGGAGGACTCCGAGCTGGGCCGGGCCCACGCCGAGGAGCTGCTGGGCAACGCCGATCCGGAGCGCGCCTACCCGGCGGCCTGATCCCTTCCCTGCCGGTGCCCGCGCCGGACCGGCGCGGGCACCGTTGGTGTTTTGCCCCGAAAACGCCGATCGGCCGCCTGTTGTGACACAGGGTTATCTAGTTCTGACAGTATGCCACCGATGAAGGTATCGGATGCGCTCAGAGCCACAATGCGATTCCGCCGCCCGGGGGCGGAAGCTCCCACCGGTTTGGTCGCTCCCGTTCGTTCGGACCGTCGTACCAAGAACCTGACCAAACGGCTGCGCCCCGGCGACATCGCGGTGATCGACCACGTCGACCTCGACCGGGTCAGTGCCGAGGCCCTGGTGGGGTGCGGGGTGTCGGCGGTCCTCAACGTCGCCCGCAGCATCAGCGGTCGCTACCCCAACCAGGGGCCCGAGATGATCGTGGCCGCGGGCATCCCCCTGGTGGACGACGTCGACCCCGAGGTCCTCACCCGGGTGCGTGACGGGGAACGCCTCCGGCTCCAGGGGGCCACCCTCTACCGGGGCGGGGAGGTCGTGGCCCGCGGCGTCCGGCAGGACAAGGACACGGTGGGCGCCGCCATGGCCGAGGCCCGTGCCGGGCTCGCCACCCAGCTGGAGGCCTTCGCGGCCAACACCATGGCCTACCTCCAGCGTGAACGCGACCTCCTCCTGGACGGCGTCGGCATTCCGGTGATCGGGACCGCCGTGGAGGGCCGCCACGTCCTCATCGTTGTGCGCGGCTACCACTACCGGGAGGACATCGCCGCGCTCAGGCCCTACATCCGCGAGTTCAGGCCGGTCATCGTCGCGGTGGACGGGGGAGCCGACGCGGTGATGGAGGCCGGATACCGGCCCGACATCATCGTCGGCGACTTCGACTCGGTCTCCGACCGGGCGCTGAGCAGCGGTGCCGAACTCGTGGTGCACGCCTACCGCGACGGTCGGGCCCCGGGGCTGCGACGGCTGACCGACCTGGGCCACGAGGCCGTGGTGTTCCCCGCGACCGGCACCAGCGAGGACGTGGCGATGATGCTCGCCGACGGCTCGGGCGCCAGCCTCATCGTGGCCGTGGGCACCCACGCCACCCTGGAGGAGTTCCTCGACAAGGGCCGCTCGGGCATGGCCAGTACCTTCCTCACCCGGTTGCGGGTCGGCGGCAAGCTGGTGGACGCCAAGGGGGTGAGCCGCCTCTACCGGTCCCGTATCTCTCCGTGGGCGCTGCTCGGCCTGGTGGCCGCCTGCCTGCTCACCATCCTGGTCGCCGCCTACAGCTCACCGGCCGGGCAGGTCTATCTCACCTTTCTCGCGGCGCGCTGGGACGCGTTCGTCTACTGGATGACGGGGCTGTTCACGTGATCGACTTCCGCTATCACCTCGTGTCCATCGTCGCGGTGTTCCTCGCGCTGACCGTCGGACTCGTCCTGGGCACCACGATGCTCCAGGACCCGCTGCTCGACACGCTCCAGTCCGAGACCGCGGACCTGCGCGGGCAGAGCGAGGAACTGCGTGCCGAACGCGATGACTCCGAACTGCGCAACGCCGGGGCCGACCAACTGGCCGACGCCGTGGCCGGGGACGTCCTGGAGGACCGGCTGCTCGACCGGGACGTGGTCCTGGTCGCGGCTCCCGGAGCCGACGAGGACCTCGTGCACGCCCTGGGCGGGCGTGTCGAGGAGGCGGGCGGAGGGGTCGTGGGGCAGCTCGTGTTCGAGGAGGCGTTCCTGGACCGCGGCAGCTCCGCCTTCGTCGACGAGCTCGCCCTCCAGGTCTGGCCCGGTTCCGAGGAGCTCTCCGGCAGCCCCTACGACAAGGCCGGGGTCGTGCTGGGCCGGGCTCTGGCCGTCGGGGACGGCGGCGACGAGGACTCCGAGGGCACCCGGGAGGACGAGGCCACCGGGGGCGACGAGGAGGAGCGGGACGGCGCCGAGGACGCCGGGCAGCGGGACTCGGGTCAGGGCGCGGAGGCGATACTGTCCGCCTTCGCCGAGGGCGGTCTGCTCTCTGTCGAGGGTTCCGTGGCCCGCTCGGCCGACACCGTGGTCGTGGTCGCCCCGGACGCACCCCCCGAGAACGGTGCGGAGGAAGCCGGCGCCGCCCTGGTCAGTCTCACCACGGCCCTGCACGAGCAGGTCGGGCCCGCAGTCCTGGCCGGGAACGCCGCCTCGGGCCGGGGCGGCGGACTCATCGCCCGGGCCCGGGTGCAGGAACCGCCCTTCGCCACGGTGGACGTGGCCGGGCGGCCCACCGGCGACCTGGTCGTGGTGCTCGCCCTGGCCGAGTCCCTCAGCGGATCGGGTGCCGCCTACGGCATCGGTGAGGGTGTTTCCGGTTACCTCCCCGACCCGCTCCCCGGGCCCGTCGAACGTTCGGTGGCGGACGGCGAGGGGCAGGACCCCTCCGGTGACGGGGACGGGGCCCGCCGGGCCGCGCCCGGGAGCGGGGAGTGAACCCGGCGCGAGGGCCCCACGCCCTGGTCCGGGCCGGCCAGGGGCTGGCCGGGGCGGCACTCGGCGCCCTGGCCGCCCGCTCCGCCTACCGGCTGCTGACCCGGGCCCGGGCCGCCCCGCCCTCCGGGGCCACCGGCGACCCCGACCGTCCGCAGACCTGGCAGCGCACCAACTTCCGCGGCCGTACCGTCACCCTCCAGGAGGGACCCGCCCTGGCCTCCGGGGTGTGCGCGGCCTGCGCGCTCTCTCCGGGGCTGACCCCGCGCGTGCGCGCGGCCGCGGTCCTGGCCGCCGCCGGTTCCGCCGCCTTCGGCGCCTACGACGACCTCGCCGGGTCCGCGCGGGCCAGGGGGCTGCGCGGCCACCTGGGCGCGCTGTCCCGCGGCGAGGTCACCACGGGGGCGGTCAAGATGGCGGGTATCGGGGCGACGGGTCTCGCCTGCGCGTTCATGCTGCGCAGAGGGCCGTGGGACACGCTGGCGGACGGGGCCCTGATCGCGGCCAGCGCCAACCTGGTGAACCTCTTCGACCTGCGCCCCGGGCGTGCGGTGAAGTTCGCCCTGCTCGCCGCGGCGCCCGCCCTGGCCTCACCGGCCGCGCCCCTGGTCGGTCCCGTGCTGGGGGCCGCGCTCGCCCTGCTGCCCGACGACCTCGCCGAGCGCTCCATGCTCGGCGACGCCGGGGCCAACGCGCTGGGCGCCGCCCTGGGGGCGGCCGCCGCGGCCCGGGCCCCGCGGCCCGTCCGGCTGGCCCTGCTCGGCGGGGTGGTCGGACTGACCCTGGCCAGTGAGCGCACGAGCTTCTCCCGGGTGATCGACGGCGTTCCCGCCCTGCGCCGCCTGGACCGGTGGGGCAGGGCCGCACCGGAGGAGTCCGCCGGGGGCGGGCCGAGGCGTGTACGGCGGGCGGGTCGGCGCGGGGGAGGGGTCGAGCCGGAGCTGGCCCCCGGGTGACTCGGGGGGTCGCCACGGCGGCGGCGCTCATCGCGGTGGTCACCGTGGGCGCCCGGCTGGCCGGATTCGGCCGTACGGTCGTCTTCTCGCAGACCGTCGGCGACACCTGTCTGGGCACCGCCTACGTCACCGCGAACCAGCTCCCCGCTGTGCTGTTCGAGATCGTCATCGGCGGCACCCTGACCGCGATGGTGGTGCCGGTCCTGGCCGCCGCGGTCGAGCGCGGCGACCGGGACCAGGTCCGGCACACCGCCTCGGCACTGGTCACCTGGGTGCTGCTGCTGTCCCTGCCGCTGGCCGCCCTGCTGGCGCTGGTCTCGGTTCCGGCGATGACCCTGATGCTGGGGGCGGGCACCGGCTGCCAGGGCCGGGCCCTGGTGGGGCTGGCCGCGCGCATGCTGGTGGTGTTCGCCCCGCAGATCGTCTTCTACGGGTTGGCGGCCGTGCTGTACGGGGTGCTCCAGTCACACCGCCGGTTCCTGGGGCCCGCCCTGGCACCGCTGGTCTCCAGCCTCGTGGTCATCACCGTCTACCTGGTGTTCGTGCCGCTGGGCGCCGACCACCGCCAGGACGTCGACGCCCTGCCGCTGTCCGCCGAGCTCACGTTGTCCCTCGGCACCACCGCCGGGGTGGCCGCGCTCTTCCTCACCGTCCTGGGGCCCGCCCGGGGGCTGCGGATCCGGCTGCGCCCCCGGTTCACCTTCCCGCCGGGGGTGGGGGAGCGGGTACGGGCTCTGGCCGCCGCCTCCCTGCTGCCGCTGGTGGCGATGCAGGTGTGCCTGCTGCTCTCGGTGGCCCTGGCCAACTGGGGCGGGGGAGCGGGCGCGGCCGTCCTCTACAGCTACGCCTGGGCACTGTTCACCCTGCCCTACGGGGTGATCGCGGTGCCCATCGCGACCAGTGCGTTCACCGCGCTGGCGGTCGCCGACGCCGAGCAGGACCGGGCCGGGTTCGCCCGGTTGCTGTCGGTGAGCGCACGGGCCGGCGTGGTGCTCACGGCCGGGGTCGGTACGGCTCTGGCCGCGGCTGCGGGCCCGCTCGCCGCGGTCTTCGCACAACTCGATCCGCTGCCGTTGGAGCGGGCGCTGCTCGCCTACGCTCCGGGGGTGGTGGGCTTCGCCCTGCTGGCCCTGCTGAGTCGGGCGCTGTACGCCTCCCACCACGGGCGGAGCGCCGCCGCCGCCCAGGTCGTGGGCTGGCTCGCGGTGATGGTGTGCGCCTCGGCCCTGGTCTGGGTACTGCCGGCCGGGTGGGCCGTCGCGGGGCTGGGTACGGCGACCACGGTCGGGCTCACCCTGGCCGCGGCCCTGTTGTGCGCGGGGGTGGTCCGTGCCCACGGTGCTGACTGCCTGGCCGGGCTGGGGCGGTCCCTGGCCGCCGCGGTCCTGGCTGGTGGCGCCGGTTGGGCGGCGGGGCGCGCGGCCGCCCCGGGGCTGGCGGATCCCGTGCGGGACTGGGGGGTCTGGGGGGCGGCGCTGGCGGCGGCCGGGGCGGGTGCGGTGGCACTGGTGGTCTTCGGTGCGGTCGCGGTCGCGGTGGACCGCGGTGCGTGGGCCGCGGTGGCTGACCGGGTTCGGAACGTACGTGAACGTAGGAGGGGGACACGGTGAACGGCAGGGTCGCGTTGGTCGTCGGGACCGTCAGCGGAGGGGTGGGCCGCCATGTCCGCTCGTTGGGGGAGGGGCTGCTGCGGCGGGGCTTCCAGGTGGCGGTGGTCGGACCGGCCTCGGCCGAGCGGGAGTTCGGGTTCTCGGAGGCGGGGATGCGTTTCGCGCCGGTGCAGATCGGTTCCTCGCCCTCCGTGGGGGACGCCGGGGCGGTGCTGCGGTTGCGGGCCCTGCTGAGCGGGGCCGACGTGGTGCACGCGCACGGGTTGCGGGCCGGCGCGGTGTGCGCGTTGGCGGGTGCCGGTCCGCTGGTGGTGACCGCGCACAACGCACCGCCCGTGGTCCCGGGGCCGATGGGCGCGGTCTACCCGGTGCTGGAGCGGATCGTGGCGCGTCGGGCGCGGGTCGTCCTGGGGGTCTCCGGCGACCTGGTGCGCCGTCTGCGCCGGGCGGGCGCGCGGGACGCCCGGATGGCGGTGGTGGCGGCTCCGGAGACGGGGCGGCCGTTGAAGGGCAGGGAGGCCACTCGGGCGGACCTGGCGGTGGAGCCGGACCGTCCGCTGCTGCTGACGGTGGCGCGGCTCGCGGAGCAGAAGGGCCTGGGGATGCTGCTGGAGGCGGCGCCGGCGATCGCCGACCGCGTCCCCGAACCCGTGGTCGCGATCGCGGGGGACGGCCCGCTGTGGGGGGAGTTGCACGACACCGCGGCCGAGATGGACGTGGACGTGCGGATGCTGGGCCACCGCGGCGACGTCGCGGACCTGTTGGCCGCGGCGGACGTGTTCTGCCTCACGAGCCGGTGGGAGGGGCCCTCCCTGGTGATCATGGAGGCGCTCCGGGCCGGGTTGCCCGTGGTCGCCACCAGGGTGGGGGGAATCCCCGACCTGTACGCGGACACGGTCCTGATGGTGCCGCCCGGCGACGCCGCGGCTTTCGCGGCCCAGGTGGGCCGGGTGCTGGACGACCCGGCCCTGGCCGCCGACCTGCGGGCGCGGTCACGGGAGGCGGCCCGGGGGCTGCCCGCGGAGGAGGACGCGGTGGAGGCCGCGTGCTCGGTGTACAAGGCGGTGGCGCGCGGGTGAGCGGGTCCGGTGCGGGCCGTTCGTCCCCCTCGGGGTCCGTCGGACGGTGTCCGGAGGGTGTGCGGGATGTGTCCTCGCGGTGTGGTGGCCACCGCCGCGCGGGTGACTTCCACAGAGAGGTTTCCGATGGCATGCTGAGGAACGGCTCGGATGGCGTAACCTGTTCTGGTGCGCTTCATGCGCCTGCTTCACCACGTGAGGGGAGTATCCCTGTCGCGGCGGTGCCGTCATCACGGAGTACAACGGCGTGCTCCCGGTTCCGTCGGTTCACACCGTTGCGGTGTGAGCGGGAGAGACCTCCGGTTTACCGTCGTGCGTGCAAAACGCTCGCGCGCACCAACCGGAGGAGAGTCCGTCCGTGAACGTTCCCCTGTGGGTCTGGGCTGCCACGATCGCCGCCATGGTTCTGATCCTGGCGCTGGATCTGGTGATCGTCGACCACCCGTGGAGCAAGACCAAGGGTCCCAAGGAGTTCGGGATCAAGCAGGCCGCCTGGTGGGCGGTCTTCTACATCGGCATCGCCGTGTTGTTCGGCTTCGGGGTGATGCACTTCGGCGGTCTGACCTCGGGCGCCGAGTACTTCGCCGGGTTCGTCACCGAGAAGAGCCTGAGCATCGACAACCTCTTCGTGTTCTACCTCCTGATGACCGCCTTCGCGGTCCCCAAGAAGTACCAGCACGAGGTCCTGCTCGTCGGCGTCGTCATCGCGATCGTCATGCGCGGCATCTTCATCGTCCTGGGCGCCCAGGTCATCAACGCCTGGAGCGAGGTCTTCTACCTCTTCGGCGTCTTCCTCATCTACACCGGGTACAAGATCGTCCGGGACCACGTGAAGGGTGACGAGGAGGACAAGGACTTCACGCAGACACCGGTCGTGCGCATGGTCAAGCGGTTCTGGCCGGTGACCGACGACTACCACGGCGCCCATCTGACCGTGAAGCTCGACGGCCGCCGCCACGTGACCCCGATGCTGCTGGTGATCGTCGCGATCGGCGTCATCGACCTGGTCTTCGCCGTCGACTCCATCCCGGCCATCTTCGGTCTGACCCAGGACGCCTACATCGTCTTCACCGCCAACGCCTTCGCCCTGATGGGGCTGCGCCAGCTGTACTTCCTGCTGGCCGGTCTGAT
The DNA here is from genome assembly GCF_014651695.1 of Nocardiopsis terrae. Taxonomy (GTDB): domain Bacteria; phylum Actinomycetota; class Actinomycetes; order Streptosporangiales; family Streptosporangiaceae; genus Nocardiopsis; species Nocardiopsis terrae. The sequence continues at coordinate 664,562 of NZ_BMXJ01000004.1, read as the reverse complement.
GGACCGCCTGGCCTACATCAGCTGGGGCCTGTCGGCGATCATGGTGTTCATCGGCGTGAAGATGATCCTGCACGCCCTGCACGAGAACGGGGTGCACGTCGTGGACATCGGCATCGGCGCCTCGCTGACCGTCATCCTCGGCATCATGACCGTCACCATCATCGGCAGCCTGCTCAAGTCCCGTTCCGCCGGTCCGGGGCGCCCGGGATCCGGCGGCGAGCGGGACGAGCGGGACGCGACGGCCGACCGCTCCTGAACCCGACCCGACCGGCTCGCGGTACGGGCAGGACGGGTCCGCGGGGATTGTGGAAACCAACCCCCTTCGAACGTCTGTTCGCCTATAGTGGTGGTGTCCTGGTGCGTGAGCGCCATGGGCACCACCACTTCTGCGTGGTGGAAGAAACCGTCACGGGCGGTCGTTAGTCTTGTCGGGTGGGGAGGCACGTCGTCCTCCCCCGTCCCCTCAGCGGCCCGGTTCCGGGGCCGCCGCGGCCCCGGGGGCCAGCGACCGCCGTACCGCGAATCCGCACACGGGTCAGCCGACGTCACGCGACGTGGTCCACGTCCTGTGCTTCAGAGCCGAAGGATGTCTCACTCGATGGTCGAACAACTCGTGGTCCGTGGAGCACGGGAGCACAACCTCAAGGACGTGTCCCTGGACCTGCCGCGCGACTCCATGATCGTGTTCACCGGCCTGTCCGGTTCGGGCAAGTCGTCGCTCGCCTTCGACACGATCTTCGCCGAGGGGCAGCGCCGCTACGTCGAGTCCCTGTCGGCGTACGCCCGCCAGTTCCTCGGACAGATGGACAAACCCGAGGTCGACTTCATCGAGGGGCTCTCGCCCGCGGTGTCCATCGACCAGAAGTCGACCAGCCGCAACCCCAGGTCCACGGTCGGCACCATCACCGAGGTCTACGACTACCTGCGCCTGCTCTGGGCCCGCGTGGGTGTTCCGCACTGTCCGGAGTGCCACCGCGAGATCGCCCGGCAGACGCCGCAGCAGATCGTCGACCGGGTCATGGAGATGACCGGGGGCACCCGCTTCCAGGTGCTCGCGCCCGTCGTGCGCGGCCGTAAGGGCGAGTACGTCGAACTCTTCAAGGACCTGCAGTCCAAGGGCTACACCCGCGCCGTCGTCGACGGGCAGGCGGTCCGTTTGGACGAGGCGCCCAAGCTCGGCCGCTACGACAAGCACGACATCGCCGTGGTCGTCGACCGGCTCAGCGTCAAGCCCGGCTCCCACGGGCGGCTCACCGACTCGGTCGAGACCGCTCTCAAGCTCGCCGGCGGCACCATCGTGCTGGACTTCGTGGACCTGGCCGCCGACGACCCCGAGCGCGAGAAGGTCTTCTCCGAGCACCTGTACTGCCCCTACGACGACCTCTCCTTCGAACAGCTCGAACCGCGCTCCTTCTCCTTCAACGCCCCCTACGGCGCCTGCGACGACTGCTCGGGCCTGGGCACCCGGATGGAGGTCGACGCCGAACTGCTGGTCCCCGACCCCGAGAGGACCCTGGCCGAGGGGGCCATCGCCCCCTGGTCGAGCGGGCCCAACGGCGGCTACTGGGAGCGCATCCTCAAGGCCCTGGGCGAGGCCGTGGGCTTCGACACCGACACCCCCTGGGAGCGGCTGCCGCGCCGCGCGCGCAAGGCGATCCTGGAGGGGCACGACACCCAGGTCCACGTCAGCTACCGCAACCGGTACGGGCGCAGCCGCTCCTACTACACCGAGTTCGAGGGCGTGGTGCCCTGGGTCAAGCGCCGCCACTCCGAGGTGGAGAGCGACCACACCCGGGAACGGCTCGAGGGCTACATGCGCTCGGTGCCCTGCCCGACCTGTGACGGCACCCGCCTCAAGCCGGTGGTGCTCGCGGTGACGGTGGGCGGCAGGTCCATCGCCGATGTGGCCTCGATGGCGCTCAGCGAGAGCGCGGCCTTCCTGGCCGACCTCAAGCTCTCCGACCGCGACATGGTCATCGCCGCGCAGGTGCTCAAGGAGATCAACGCCCGACTCGGTTTCCTGCTGGACGTCGGGCTCGACTACCTCAGCCTGGCCCGGTCCTCCGGTTCGCTCTCCGGCGGTGAGGCCCAGCGCATCCGGTTGGCCACCCAGATCGGTTCCGGGCTGGTGGGTGTCCTGTACGTCCTGGACGAGCCCTCCATCGGCCTGCACCAGCGCGACAACGCCCGGCTCCTGGAGACCCTCCAGCGGCTGCGTGACATCGGCAACATGCTCATCGTGGTCGAGCACGACGAGGACACCATCCGCGCCGCCGACTGGGTCGTGGACATCGGCCCCGGCGCCGGGGAGCACGGCGGGCACGTCGTGGTCTCGGGCATCGTCGACGAGCTGCTCACCTCGACCGACTCACTGACCGGTGACTACCTCGCCGGGCGGCGGGTCATCGAACTGCCCACGGCACGGCGGCCGCTGACCCGGGGGCACGAGCTCGTGGTCCGGGGCGCTCGGGAGAACAACCTCCACGGCATCGACGTGTCCTTCCCGCTGGGTGTGTTCACCGCGGTCACCGGTGTGTCCGGTTCGGGGAAGTCCACGCTGGTCAACGAAATCCTGTACAAGGCCCTGGCCAAGGAGCTCAACGGTGCGCGCAGCGTGCCCGGCCGCCACCTGAGGGTCAACGGCATGAACAAGGTCGACAAGGTGGTGCACGTCGACCAGAGCCCGATCGGTCGTACTCCGCGCTCCAACCCGGCGACCTACTCCGGTGTCTTCGACCACGTGCGCAAGCTGTTCGCGCAGACCACCGACGCCAAGACGCGCGGCTACCAGCCGGGCCGGTTCTCCTTCAACGTCAAGGGCGGCCGCTGCGAGGCCTGCTCCGGTGACGGCACGCTCCGGATCGAGATGCAGTTCCTGCCCGACGTGTACGTGCCCTGCGAGGTCTGCCACGGGGCCCGGTACAACCGGGAGACCCTCCAGGTGAAGTACAAGGGCAAGAACATCTCCGAGGTGCTCGAGATGCCCATCTCGGAGGCCCTGGAGTTCTTCGAGCCGGTCAACGCGATCCGCCGCCACCTGCAGACCCTGGCCGACGTGGGGCTGGGGTACGTGCGGCTGGGCCAGCCCGCCACCACGCTGTCGGGCGGTGAGGCCCAGCGGGTCAAGCTCGCCGCCGAGCTCCAGCGCCGCTCCACCGGCCGGACCGTGTACGTGCTGGACGAGCCCACCACCGGTCTGCACTTCGAGGACATCCGCAAGCTGCTGGGCGTCCTCAACCGGCTGACCGACACCGGGAACACGGTGATCGTCATCGAGCACAACCTCGACGTGATCAAGACCGCCGACCACGTCATCGACATGGGCCCCGAGGGCGGCTCCGGCGGCGGCACGCTCGTGGCCGAGGGCACCCCCGAGGAGGTCGCCGCGGTCGCCGAGTCCTACACCGGGCAGTTCCTGGCCAAGCTGCTCTAGAGGCCCGCCGCACGGCGCCCGCGGAGCCCGCGCCCCGTCCGCACGGCGCGGGCTCCGCCGTACCCGCTCCGGTGGGGGTCGGGACGGGGCACCCCGAGTGGCCTACTACAGTTCGTAGTGGAATTCAGGCGCAGGTGAGGAGCGTTCGGTCGTGGCCGGAAAGAGGGCGTGCGGGTGCGGGGTGAGCAGGCGGCGTCTGCTCGGTTCGGCGGGGGCCGCGGCGGCCGTGACCGCCGTGAGCGCCTGCGGTGAGCAGCCCAGCCCGCAGGAGGTCCGGCGCGGCCACGTGGTCGGCCAGACGACGGACGTGCCGGAGGGCGGCGGGGCGGTGTTCAGCCACAGCAAGCTGGTGGTCACCCAGCCCGAGGAGGGCGAGTACAAGGCCTTCAGCGCCGCCTGCACGCACGGCGGCTGCACGGTCCAGGAGGTCGAGGACGAGGTGATCCGCTGCCTGTGCCACGGCAGTGAGTTCGACATCGTCTCCGGGGAACCGCTGGCCGGTCCGGCCCGGGACCCCCTGGAGTCCTTCACCGTCACGGTCGACGGAACCGACATCATCCTCGACTGAGCACATGCCCGTGAGACGACGGGAGCCCCGCCGAGAACTTCTCGGCGGGGCTCCCGTCGTCTGCGGCCCGGTCGGGCTCAGACCTCCTCCGGGTTGCCCGCCTGGGCGGACCCGTTGGTGCTGTCGTGGGCCGTGCCCGGGGCGGCGGCCGGGGCGGCGGCCCGGCGGAACGCCGAGGTGGGGAACTGCGCGGCGTAGTCGGGGTCGTCGTTCCCGGCACTGGTGACGAACTCGGTGCGGCTGCGCGGCAGCGACTCCGGGTAGTTGGTGGCCAGCCAGGTGATGAGGTGTTCGCGGATCTCGCAGGCGATGTTCCACTGGTCGCCGGTGTCAGCGGCGGTGGCGACCACGCGGACCTGGATCTCACCGGTTCCGCTGATGTCCACGACCTGGCAGGACCAGCTGCGGCCGTCCCAGTGCTTGCTGCCGGTGATCAGGAGCCCGGCCTCCTCGCGGAGCTCGCTGATGGGCACCTCCCAGTCCAGGGGGAGCACCACCTTGGCGGTGATGTTGGTGCCCGACTTCGTCCAGTTCTCGAAGCTGGTCGTGGTGAAGTTGGCGACCGGCACGACCAGGCGGCGCTCGTCCCAGATCTTGATGGTGACGTTGACCAGGCTCAGTTCCTCGACCCGGCCCCACTCGCCCTCGACCACGACCACGTCGCCGATGCGCAGGGCGTCGCTGAAGGCCAGCTGGAGCCCGGCGAACAGGTTGCTCAGGGTCGACTGGGCGGCCACACCGGCGACGATACCGATCACACCGGCGGAGGCCAGGAGCCCGGCACCCAGCGCGCGTACGGCGTCGAAGGTGAAGAGGATGGCGGCGATCGCCAGGACCACGATGATGGAGGTGATCACCCGGCGCAGCAGGCGGACCTGGGTCTGCAGCCGGCGGGCGCGGCGGTCGGCGTCGCCGTTCTTGGCCGACAGGCGCTGCAGCACCATGTCGGTGGCCGCGTAGGCCAGGCTGATGCCCAGGGCCGTCAGCGTGCCGATCATCAGGATCTGCATCGCGTGCTGGATGACCTGGTAGGTGTTCCAGCTCACATCGTCGCGGTCGGGCAGGGCCAGGTTGGCACCCACGACGGCGGCTGCGGTGTAGGCGGTCACGGCCGAGCGCGAGACCACGTAGCGCGCGTTCGGCCACACCTTGCCCAGCTGGTGGGTGAGCAGCCAGTGCACCACGAAGACCAGGGTCATGGAGACCGTGACGGCGACGCCGATCACGATCCAGGGCGTGATGCTCACGGCGTGGAGCCCCCTTATCGTTTATTCCGGGAAGTTGCGGCGGTACCCGCCCAACCTAGACTACGCAGATATCCAATCGTGACGTTTGGTTGAACGAATATTCGTGGGTGAGCTGCCCCACCGGCGGACGTGAGCCGTACAGGTGGCCGTCCGTCCCTCGGAACCACCAGAATGGGGTCATGGCTGCGACTCCTCACCTGCGCCCCGCGCCCGGATCGATCCCGACCGAACCGGGCGTCTACCGGTTCCGGGACGCCTCCGACCGGGTCATCTACGTGGGCAAGGCCAAGAACCTGCGAGCGAGGCTGTCCTCCTACTTCCGGGACTTCGCCGGACTGCACCCCCGTACCCAGCAGATGGTCTCCACCGCCGCCGACGTGGACTGGACGATCGTCGGCACCGAGGTCGAGGCGCTCCAGCTGGAGTACTCGTGGATCAAGCAGTACAACCCGCGGTTCAACGTCAAGTACCGCGACGACAAGAGCTACCCCTACCTCGCGGTGACCCTCCAAGAGGAGTTCCCGCGGGTACAGGTGATGCGCGGCGCCAAGCGCAAGGGCGTGCGCTACTTCGGCCCCTACTCGCACGCCTGGGCCATCCGCGAGACCGTCGACCTGCTGTTGCGGGTCTTCCCGGTGCGCACCTGCTCGGCCGGGGTCTTCCGGGGCGCGCGCAACAGCGGCCGCCCCTGCCTGCTCGGCTACATCGGCAAGTGCGTGGCGCCGTGCGTGGGCAAGGCCACGCCGCAGGAGCACCGCGCCCTGGCGGAGGACTTCTGCTCCTTCCTGGCCGGGGACACCGGGCGCTTCATCCGGGAGCTGGAGAACCGGATGAGCGAGGCGGCCGGGGAGATGGAGTACGAGCGGGCCGCGCGGATCCGTGACGACATCGAGGCGCTGCGCGCCGCCCTGGAGAAGCAGGCCGTGGTCCTGCCCGACTCCACCGACTGCGACGTCATCGCCATGTCCGAGGACCCCCTGGAGGCGGCGGTCCAGATCTTCCACGTGCGCGGCGGCCGGATCCGCGGCCAACGCGGCTACGTGGTGGACAAGGTCACCGACGCCGACTCCGGTGAGCTCATGCAGACCTTCCTGCGCCAGATCTACGGCGCCCTGGACGGTGCGGAGGAGACCGCGGGCACCGGTACCTCCGTGCCGCGCGAGGTCCTGGTCTCCCACGAGCCGACCGACCGCGAGGCCGTCGCCACCTGGCTGTCCGAGCACCGCGGGTCGGCGGTGGACCTGCGGGTGCCCCAGCGGGGCGACAAGAAGTCCCTGATGGAGACCGTCGACAGGAACGCCCGTGAGGCGCTGGCCCGGCACAAGACACACCGCGCCGGCGACCTGAGCACCCGCGGCCGCGCCCTCAACGAGATCCAGGAGGCGCTGGAGCTGCCCGAGGCGCCGCTGCGCATCGAGTGCTTCGACATCTCCAACCTCCAGGGCGAGCACGTCGTCGCCTCGATGGTGGTCTTCGAGGACGGCCTGGCCCGCAAGTCCGAGTACCGGCGCTTCTCGGTCCGCGGCAGCGGCGCCGGGGGAGCCGAGCAGCACGACGTCGCCGCCATGTACGAGGTGGTCAAACGGCGTTTCCGCCGCTACCTGGAGGAGAGTTCGCGCTCCGGCGAGGTGGCGCGGATGGGCGGCGGGCCGACCGGCCCCGGACCCGAACCCGACCCCGGGGCCGCACCCGGGGCCGAGCCCGCACCCGGCAAGTTCGCCTACCCGCCTAACCTGGTGGTGGTGGACGGTGCCCGGCCCCAGGCCGAGGCGGCCAGGCGTGCGCTGGAGGAGCTCGGGATCGAGGACGTGGCGGTGTGCGGCCTGGCCAAGCGCCTGGAGGAGGTGTGGCTGCCCGAGGACGAGGACCCGGTGATCCTCCCGCGTGCCGGGGAGGGCCTCTACCTGCTCCAGCGGGTGCGCGACGAGGCGCACCGCTTCGCCATCCAGTACCACCGGCAGAAGCGGGCCAAGGCGCTCACCGGCAGCAGCCTGGACGAGCTGCCGGGGCTCGGTCCGACGCGCAGGACGGCGCTGATCAAGGAGTTCGGTTCGGTGAGACGACTGGCCTCGGCGAGCGCCGAGGAGATCGCTGCGGTGCCCGGGATCGGCCCCAAGATGGCTGAGGCGGTACACGCACACCTGTCCGGCGGCCCCGGTCGGCAGGGCGGGGACGACGCCGGGGCGACGGCAAGGCAGAGCACAGACGGGGGAGGAGACACATGACGGTCGAACTGGGCGGGGAGCTACCGCCCGAGGTGGTCATCGTCACCGGTATGTCCGGTGCGGGTCGCAGTACGGCGGCCAGGGCCCTGGAGGACCTGGACTGGTTCGTGGTGGACAACCTGCCCCCGGGCCTGCTGCCGACGATGATCGAGCTGGCGGGCCGCACCCACGGTGCGGTTCCCCGGGTCGCGGTGGTGGTGGACGTGCGTTCGCTCGCCTTCACCGAGGACCTGCTCTCCACGGTCGAGGAGCTGCGCAAGCGCGACATCACCGCGCGGGTCCTCTACCTGGAGGCCTCCGACGAGGCGCTGGTCCGCAGGTTCGAGAGCGTCCGCCGTCCGCACCCCCTCCAGGGGGACGGCAGGGTGACCGACGGTATCTCCCGTGAGCGCGAGACCCTGTTCGCGGTCCGCGGTGAGGCCGACCTGGTCATCGACACCTCCCAGCTCAACGTGCACCAGCTCAAGGCGCGGGTGATCGGGTTCTTCGGGGAGAGCGACGAGGTGCGCCCCCGCGCCAACGTGGTCTCCTTCGGTTTCAAGCACGGGCTGCCGGTCGACGCCGACCTGGTCCTGGACTGCCGTTTCCTCCCCAATCCGCACTGGGTGCCCGAGCTCAGGCCGATGAGCGGCCGCGACGAGCCGGTCCGTGACTACGTGCTCTCCCAGGACGGCGCCAAGGAGATGCTGGAGGCGTACTCGGAGGTCCTGAAGCTGACCACCGCCGGCTACGAGCGCGAGGGCAAGCACTACATGACCCTGGCGATCGGCTGTACCGGGGGAAGGCACCGCAGCGTGGCGATGGCCGAACAGTTCGCCGAGCGCCTGCGCGGACAGGGCGTGGACGTGAACGTCGTCCACCGGGACGTGGAAAGGGAGTAACCCGGAGGCGGACCGCTGGTGAACCGAATCGCCAAGAGCGGCGTCTTCCCTTACATTGGCCCGGTCATTATTGGTGCCGGTCCGGAGGGGGCAGGCCAGAGGCATGTCGAAGAGCACCGCGTCGGACGGGGACGACCTCGGGCGTCCGCCCCGGGTGGTGGCGCTGGGGGGCGGGCACGGCCTGCACGCCTCGCTGTCGGCGCTGCGCAGGGTGACCACGGACGTCACCGCGATCGTGACGGTCGCCGACGACGGGGGTTCCAGCGGTCGGCTGCGGGAGGAACTGGGCGTGCTGCCGCCCGGTGACCTGAGGATGGCCCTGGCCGCGCTGTGCGGGGACGACGAGTGGGGGCACACCTGGAGCCAGGTGCTCCAGCACCGGTTCCGTTCCGAGGGCGACCTGCACGGCCACGCGGTGGGCAACCTGCTGATCGTCGCGCTCTGGGAGCTCCTGGGCGACTCGGTGGCCGGGCTGGACTGGGTGGGTCAGCTCCTGGGCGCCCACGGCAGGGTCCTGCCGATGTCGTCGGTTCCGTTGGAGATCTCCGCGGAGGTGTCGGGGATCGACCCGGCCCGGCCCGAGGAGCTCACCACGGTGCGCGGCCAGGTGGCCTGCGCGAGCACCAGCGGCCGGGTGCGTTCGGTCTCGTTGCTCCCGGGGGACCCTCCGGCCAGCCCGCAGGCGGTCAAGGCGGTGCGTGAGGCCGACTGGGTGGTGTTCGGCCCCGGTTCCTGGTTCACCAGTGTGCTGCCGCACCTGCTGGTACCCGAACTCGCGCACGCCCTGGTCACCACCCGGGCCAAACGGCTGGTCGCCCTGAACCTGTCGCCCCAGCGGGGGGAGACCGACGGTTTCCGGCCCGAGACCTACCTGGAGGTGCTGCGCGAGCACGCGCCCAAGCTGGGGGTGGACGTGGTTCTGGCCGACTCCGGGACCGTGGAGGACGTCACTCCGCTCATGTCGGTGGTGGGTGAACTGGGCGGCCGTCTGGAGCTGGCCGAGCTGAGCCGTGACGACGGCACGCCCCGGCACGACTCCGACCGGCTCGCCACCGCCCTGGAGCGGATCCTGGGGACCGAGGGCCGCTGAGGGGCCGGGGGCCGTCGTTTCCGTCCCGGTGGTTTCCTCGTGGCCCGCGTCCGGGAAGGGTGGCCCCATGGACGCTCACCGTATCCACCTGGAACGTGTCTACGACGAGGTGCGCGCGCAGGAGCACCCCGGGCAGGAGGAGGTCCCGCCCGGGAGCCGGTTCCTCGTGGACCGCCTCTGGCCCCGCGGCGTGCGCAAGAGCGCGGTTGCGGAGGGCCGGTGGATCAGGGACGCCGCGCCCAGTTCCGAACTGCGCACCTGGTTCGGGCACGACCCGAGCCGCTTCGCGGAGTTCGCCGAGCGCTACCGCGCCGAGCTGGAGGAGCGCCCCGGGGTGCTCGCCCCGATTCTCTCGGCGGCGCGTTCGGGGCCGGTGACCCTGCTGTACGCGGCCAAGGACACCGAGCACAACCACGCGGTCGTGCTCCGGGAGCATCTGGAGTCCCTCCTGTCCTCCTCCGGCCCCGGGAGCAATTGACCGCACAACGCCACGAAGACCGACACGCCGCCTGTGAGCAGGGAAGGGGGATCGGCAACACGCCGTGCGGGGGTCGGCGTGAGAGCCCGCGTCACGTAGTCTGCACCGAGAAAGCCGCCCGTGGCCCGGCCCCGTGGCGGCACCCCCGGCACCGGGTGTGTGGTGTCGGAGTTCTGCCAGTTCAAGGGGAGGATCGCGGCGATGGCGATGACCGGCGTGGTGAAGGACGAGTTGAGCCGTCTGGCGATTCTCAAGCCATGCTGCCGCAAGGCGGAGGTGTCCACCATCCTGCGGTTCACCGGAGGACTCCACCTGGTGGGCGGTCGGATCGTGATCGAGGCGGAGCTCGACACGGGGGCCGCCGCCCGTCGGCTGCGCAAGGACATCTCGGAGGTCTTCGGGCACGAGTCCGAAGTGGTGGTGCTCTCCCCGAGCGGGCTGCGCAAGGGCAACCGGTACGTGGTGCGGGTGATCAAGGACGGGGAGTCCCTGGCCCGCCAGACCGGTCTGGTGGACAACAACGGGCGTCCGGTGCGCGGCCTTCCCCGGCACGTCGTCGCGGGGGGCGCCTGCGACTCCGAGTCCGCCTGGCGCGGTGCCTTCATCGCGCACGGCTCCCTGACCGAGCCGGGCCGTTCGATGTCGTTGGAGGTCACCTGCCCGGGTCCCGAGGCGGCGCTGGCGCTGGTCGGCGCGGCCCGTCGGCTGAAGGTGCACGCCAAGGCGCGCGAGGTGCGCGGCGTGGACCGGGTGGTGGTGCGCGACGGTGACTCGATCGGTGCGCTGCTGACCCTGCTGGGCGCCCACCAGAGCGTTCTGACCTGGGAGGAGCGCCGGATGCGCCGGGAGGTGCGGGCCACCGCGAACCGGCTCGCCAACTTCGACGACGCCAACCTGCGCCGCAGCGCCCGCGCCGCGGTCGCCGCGGGCGCGCGGGTGGAGCGGGCCCTGGAGATCCTGGGCGAGGAGGCCCCCAAGCACCTGGTGGCCGCCGGCCAGCTGCGTCTGGCACACAAGCAGGCGTCCCTGGAGGAACTGGGCCAGCTGTCGGTTCCGCCGTTGACCAAGGACGCCATCGCCGGGCGTATCCGCAGGCTGTTGGCCATGGCCGACAAGCGGGCCAGCGATCTGGGCATCGAGGGGACAGAGGCGAACCTCACCCCGGACATGCTCGTTCCCTGACCCCGGGCGGGGGCCGAGCGGAGCGGAACGCGGACGCAACACGGATGTTCGGCTTTGTTAACTGCGAAAACTCCGGGATAACTTCCGAAAATGGTATAGACCTCTTCGCTTCGCGGTGCCAGGATGGTCGCGAAACCGCGAGGGGTCGAAGAGCTGTCGGACACGGGGTGGGAACTGCTCCCCGCCGACACTCCGCTAGGCTCTCTGTGAACACCTGTTATGCGTTCACGCTGCTCAACACCGGTGGCTCCGGCCGTACCAGTCCGGACCCCCGGAGCGGCCGGACGCCCGGGTGAAAATGATGTGCGACAAATGAGGAGATTGGTTCCGTGACCATCCGTGTAGGCGTCAACGGCTTCGGTCGGATCGGCCGCAATTTCTGGCGCGCGGTCGCCGCTGGCGGCAGCGACATCGAAATCGTCGCGGTCAACGACCTCACCGACACCAAGACGCTCGCGCACCTGCTCAAGTACGACACCGTGCTCGGCACCCTCGAGGGCAACCTCGAGGTCGGTGACGACTTCATCCGCGTCGGCGACCAGACCATCAAGGTCCTGGCCCAGCGCGACCCCGCCCAGCTGCCCTGGGGCGAGCTGAACGTCGACGTCGTGGTCGAGTCCACCGGTATCTTCACCAAGGCCGAGGACGCCAAGAAGCACATCGCCGCCGGCGCCAAGAAGGTCATCATCTCCGCCCCGGCCAAGGGCGAGGACATCACCGTCGTGATGGGCGTCAACGACGACAAGTACGACGCCGCCAACCACGACGTCATCTCCAACGCCTCCTGCACCACCAACTGCGTGGCGCCGATGGCGAAGGTGCTGCTGGACAACTTCGGTGTCCAGCAGGGCTTCATGACCACGGTGCACGCGTACACCAACGACCAGGTCATCCTGGACCTCCCGCACAAGGACCTGCGTCGCGCCCGCGCGGCCGCGCAGAACATCATCCCGACCAGCACGGGTGCGGCCAAGGCCACGGCCCTGGTCATCCCCGAGCTCGCGGGCAAGCTGGACGGCATGGCCATGCGCGTCCCGGTCCCGGACGGCTCCGCCACCGACCTGGTCGTCACCCTCGACCGCGAGGTCACCAGGGACGAGGTCAACGCGGCGTTCAAGGCCGCGGCCGAGGGCCCGCTCAAGGACGTCCTGGTCTACACCGAGGACCCGATCGTCTCCTCCGACATCGTCGGCACCGCGCCCTCCTGCACCCTGGACGCCGGGATGACCATGGTCTCCGGCAACCAGGTCAAGATCCTGGGCTGGTACGACAACGAGTGGGGCTACTCCAACCGCCTGGTCGACCTGGCCAAGCTGGTCGGCTCCAACCTGTAGCCGGTCCACCGACCCCATGGTCGCGAACGCGTGACCCGGCACCCCCTCCGCCTGCGCGCGGTGGGGGTGCCGTCGCGTGCGCACCCCTCCCGGACCGCCGCCCGGGACCCCCAGACCCCAACACCCCAACGAGGAGACCAGCATGCGGACGATCGAGGACCTCGACGTCTCCGGAAAGCGCGTGTTCGTCCGGGCCGACCTGAACGTGCCCGTGGACGGCGACCGCATCACCGACGACGGTCGCATCCGCGCAGCCCTGCCCACCATCACCGAGCTCCGTGAGCGCGGCGCCCGCGTCATCGTCGCCGCGCACCTGGGCCGCCCCAAGGGCGCGCCCGACCCCCGGTACTCCCTGCGCCCCGTCGCCGCCCGTCTGGGCGAGCTGCTCGGCACCGAGGTCGCCTTCGCCACCGACACCGCAGGCGAGTCCGCCCGCGCCACCTCCGCGGCCCTGGCCGACGGGGAGGTCGCGCTGCTGGAGAACGTGCGCTTCGAGCCCGGCGAGACCAGCAAGGACGACGCCGAGCGCGGCGAGCTCGCCGACCGCTTCGCCCAGCTCGCCGACCTGTACGTGGGCGACGCCTTCGGTGCGGTGCACCGCAGGCACGCCAGCGTCTACGACCTGCCCGGCCGGCTCCCGCACGCCGTCGGCGGCCTGGTCCTGACCGAGGTCGAGGTCCTCCGCAAGCTCACCGCCGACCCCCAGCGCCCCTACGCCGTGGTCCTCGGCGGTTCGAAGGTCTCCGACAAGCTCGGTGTCATCGACAACCTCCTCGGCACCGCCGACCGCCTGCTCATCGGCGGCGGCATGGTGTTCACCTTCCTCAAGGCCCAGGGCTACGAGGTCGGCTCCAGCCTCCTGGAGGCCGACCAGCTCGACACCGTCCGCGGCTACCTGGAGCGCGCCGAGCGCGAGGGCGTGGAGATCGTCCTGCCCGTGGACGTCGTGGCCGCCGAGAAGTTCGCCGCCGACGCCCCGCACGCCGAGGTCGGAGTCGACGCCATCCCGGCCGACCGCATGGGCCTGGACATCGGCCCCAGGAGCCGGGTGCTCTTCGCCGAGAAGCTGGCCGACGCCAGGACCGTGTTCTGGAACGGCCCCATGGGCGTGTTCGAGATGGAGCCCTACGCCGGCGGCACGCGCGCCCTGGCCCAGGCGCTCATCGACTCCGACGCCTTCACCGTGGTCGGCGGCGGCGACTCCGCCGCGGCCGTGCGCGCCCTGGGCTTCGACGAGGCCTCCTTCGGCCACATCTCCACCGGCGGCGGCGCCAGCCTGGAGTACCTGGAGGGCAAGGACCTCCCCGGCATCGACGCCCTCGCCTAGGAGCAGTGTTCCTCCAGGGCCCCCGAACACCCCCGGGGCCCGTGTCCCCGGCGCCCGGGGGAGGAACACCTCCCGGGGCCGGGCACCACGTTCAGCACGCCCTCTCCGACGAAACGAAGTGAGTCAAGGATGACCAAGCGCCAGCCGCTCATCGCGGGCAACTGGAAGATGAACAACAACCACCTGGAGGCCATCGCTCTCGTCCAGAAGCTGGCCTTCGCCCTGAACGACAAGGACTACGAGGCCGCGGAGGTCGTCGTCCTGCCGCCGTTCACCGACATCCGCAGCGTGCAGACGCTGGTGGACGGGGACAAGCTGCGGATCAGGTTCGGTGCGCAGGACATCTCCGCGCACGACAAGGGCGCCTACACCGGTGAGGTCTCCGGTGCGATGCTCGCCAAGCTGGAGTGCTCCTACGTCCTGGTCGGCCACTCCGAGCGCCGCGAGTACCACGCGGAGGACGACGCCCTGGTCAACGCCAAGGTCAAGGCCGCCTACAAGAACGACATCGTCCCGCTCCTGTGCGTGGGCGAGGGCCTGGAGGTGCGCAAGGCCGGGAACCAGGTCGAGCACGTCCTGGCCCAGCTGGACGGCGCCCTCAAGGAGGTCCCGGCCGAGCAGGCGGAGCGGATCGTCATCGCCTACGAGCCGGTGTGGGCGATCGGCACCGGCGAGGTCGCCACCCCGGAGGACGCGCAGGAGGTCTGCGCCGCGATCCGCGGGCGCCTGGCCGAGCTGTACTCCTCCGAGGTCTCCGGCGCGGTCCGCGTGCTCTACGGCGGCTCGGTCAAGGGTGACAACGCCCCCGGCATCATGGCCAAGGAGGACGTCGACGGCGCCCTGGTCGGCGGTGCCTGCCTGAAGGCCGACGAGTTCGCCAAGGTGATTCGCTTCGGCGAGAACGGCTGACCAAACGTCTTGTGAAACCCCGCCCGTCACTCTCTGATGTCCAGGTGTGACGGGCGGGGTGCCCGACAGGTGCCCTGTTCGGGCTAGACTTCGCTATGGGGATTCCCGTGCCTCGTGGTTTCCCCTCCCGTGCCGGCGACGGCACGGTAAAATCCGAAAACGTCCCCGGTCTCCTCCTTCCGCGACCCGCTCTCAGGTCGGTGCCCTCATGCCGACGCTGTCAGGGGTGGGGAAAGGGGGCCGAGGTGTCCATCCCCCCGCTGCGGGGTCGAGCTACGGGTGAGCGTGTGATCCTCGGTCTGTCCATCTTCGTGATGCTTCTCAGTGTGCTGCTGGTCCTCCTCGTGCTGATGCACAAGGGCAAGGGCGGTGGCCTGTCCGACATGTTCGGCGGTGGTGTCACGTCCTCGCTCGGCGGATCCTCCGTCGTCGAACGCAACCTCGACCGGATGACCGTCGGCATCGCGGTCACGTGGATCGTGGCGATCGTCGTTCTCGGCCTGTTGATCAACCGGGGAATGTAGCGCGCCGATCGGCCGTAGGCCCCCCGTCCAAGTCAATCTCGTCCGAGTCAGTCGGCGAGTTCGCCGAAGGAGTTTTTCGTGGGTAGTGGCAGTGCCATCCGTGGCAGCCGAGTCGGAGCCGGCCCTATGGGCGAGGCGGAGCGGGGCGAGGCCGCTCCCCGCGTCCGGGTTCCGTTCTACTGTGCGAACTTGCACGAGGTCATCCCCAGCTTCGCCAGCGAGGCGGCGGTGCCCGACGAGTGGGACTGCCCGCGCTGCGGGTTCCCCGCGGGCAAGGACAAGGCCAACCCTCCGTCGCCGCCGCGCACCGAGCCCTACAAGACGCACCTGGCGTACGTGAAGGAGCGCCGCAGCGAGGAGGAGGGCAAGCTCATCCTCGATGAGGCCCTCGCCAAGCTCCGCGCCGACCGCGCCGCGGTCGAGGCCCACATGAAGGCCTCCCAGAACTAGGCTTCCCGGTCTCCCCGTCGGGGCCCGCCGTCAGTCACCCCGGTTGCTGGCGTCGGGCCCCGACGTGTGTGCGGGGCGGGACCGCCGGACATGTGACTCCGCCGGATGTGAGGGAGAGGTGCATCTTCTCATTCTCGCGACTGGTGTTGCTGGTGGGAATTACGATGACCGACACACCCCCGAAGCCCCCTTCCTGAGGAGTTGGTGTCGATGTCAGCGTGCCCTACCGGCGGGGACCACGACTGGATCCTCGGCGACGACCGCAAGTTCCAGTGCGCCAAATGCGGAGCTCAGAGCGCCAGGCGGTTCTGAAGTACCTCGCCCGGCCGAGCGGTCCCCCGCGCCTCCGGTTCGTTCTTGGCCCTGGCCCGCCACGTCACCGGGTGCCCCAGACTCTCCGCCACCCCCTTGGCCCAGCGCTCCAACGGCGCGAACCGCTCCGCCCCCTCCTCGTCGAGCATCGTCCGCCCCCGGTAGACGATCCCCCCGACGACCAGGACCTCACCGTCCACCAGGAGCGCCGTCTCGTACTCACGTGTGCTGCGCCTCATGGGACAGGACTGTAGCGCTGTGCGCCCACGGACATCAGGCGTTTACCGGGATTGACCGCACACGGCCGAACATCGACGACGAACCGGGGTGAGCCACCGCACCGAGCACCCGCAGAACTTGGAAGAATGGGGGTATGGCCTCCCCCGAACCACCTGACGTCCCCCCTGACGCGCGGGGGGTCCCCTCGGACCTGACCCAACCACCGGCGAGCGTGTCCCACCTGCGCCGCTACGTCAGTCTGCGCGGCCCCAACACGCGCATGTGGATGACGGCCGCCTACTTCTCCGGGGCCCTCACCCTGGGATTCCTCGTGGTGGTGGGGTCCACGTTCTGGCACGTGCTGCGTGAGGAGACCACGGTCGGCTCCGTCGCGCTGTGGGCGTCCGCCGGGCTGGTCATGTTCTTCATCGGCCCCGGGAGCAACGTCTTCCTCGTGCGGGGGCTGCCCCAGCGCATCACCCGACAGGGCATCAGCGCCGACAGCGACGGCATCACCGTCCTCCAGGAGCGCAAGTGGTGGTTCCCCGGAGAGGGGACCTTCATCGCCTGGCCGGAGATCCGCCGCATCCGCGAGGTGCACACCGGCGGCCGCAGGCTCACCTACTTCATCGAGTTCGCGCTGGACACGCCACGGACCGCTCCCGAACTGCCCAGCTGGGCGGAGACGGCCGAAAGCCTCGACCTCGACGCCGACCCCGACGCCGCCACCCAGTTCTACGTACAGGTGCCGCGCAACCGGAAGGAGCACATCCTGAGGATGGTGGAGCGCACCGCACCCCTGCCCGCCGTCGTCGAGCGGACCCCGCCGCTACGTCGCCGGTGACCCCGCCCGGCCGCTGAGCCTGCGGGTGAGATCGCCCGCAGCATCCCGGACCCGCGCGGCCAGCGCCTGCGGGGTGACCGGCCGCGCGCTGGGAACCGTCAGGCTGATCGCCGCCGCGGGACGCCCGTTGTGGTCGGCCGCGGCCGCCGCCACCGAGACGAACCCCTCGGTGACCTGGCCGCTCTCGATCGACCACCCCTGCTGACGTTCCTCGGAGAGCAGGGTGCGCAGCTCCCCCGGGGCGGCGGGCCCGCGGCCGGTGCGGTCGGTGAAGGCCGCCCTGTCCGGGTACAGGGCGCGCACCTGGGCGCGCGGCAGCCGGGCGAGCATCGCCCGCCCCGAGGCGGTCAGGTGCGCGGGCAGGCGCACCCCCACCCCGGTGATGAGCGTGGGCGCGTGCGGGGGCTGTTCCTTGAGCAGGTACAGGGTGTCCGAGCCGTGCAGCACGCCCAGGTGGGCAGTGGCCCCGGTGGTCTCGGTGAGCTGGTGCAACAGGGGGCGGGCCAGCCGCTCGATCCCGTCGTGGCGCAGGTACGCCGACCCGATCTCGAAGGCCGCCACCCCCAGCCCCCACCGCCGCTCCTCGGGCAGGTGTGTCACGAACCCCTCCTCGGCCATCGCCTCCAGGAGCTGGTAGACGCTGGAACGGGGCAGCCCGAGCCCGTTCGCGATCGCCGAGGCCGACACCGGGCCCGGCCGGGAGGCCAGGAAACGCAGCAGCCGCAGCGCACGCGTGGCCGCCGGGACGAGACTCATGCCCCGATGATCCCACGAGACTGAGTACAGTTGGAACGACGCATGCAAAATGGAGCCATAGTGGCGCCAATCATTCCCGCAGTTGTGGGAAACTGCGGCTACCATGGCGCCATGGCTGCTATCCAGATCAAAGACGTGCCCGACGAGGTGAGAGACATCCTGGCGGCGGAGGCCAAGAGGTCCGGCAAGTCGCTCCAGGCCTACCTGATCGGTGTTCTGGAGCGGGAAGCGCGTTTCGCGCGCAACAGGGAGATCGTGGCGCAGACACCGCTACCGGGAGCCAACCTCGGCATGGACGAGATCGTGGCCGCTGTGCGCGAGGCGCGAGGAGACAGCGGGCCCGAAACCGAAAGTGGAGTCACGTGATCGTTGTCGACACCTCAGTACTGATCGATCTCTATCTGGGGTCACCCGGGCACACGTCCACCGTCGCCCGAAGGGTGGTCGGAGCCAACACCGAGTGGTATGCGCCGAGCCACCAACCGCTTGAACTCCTCAGTTCACTGCGGGGGTTGGTCCTTGGGCGGAAGGTCTCTCTCGCTGATGCTGAGGCGGCCCGTAAGCTCTACGGTTTGCAGGCCATCACACATGTCGGGGTGGTGGGGTCTGTCGCCGATCGGGTGTGGGAACTGCGGCACGATCTCACCGCCTATGACGCTGCCTATGTGGCGGTGGCTGAGGCGCTGGACTGTGCGCTGGTCACCGGTGATGCTCGCTTGGCGGCTGCGCCGGGGCTCAGATGCGAGGTGCGGGTGATCCGGTAGGGGGACCGGGGCAGCTGTCTGAAATATCGGACAGAACCCACGTGTTGGCACTTCCCGCGGGACCCCGGGAGCGGTGCAATGGGGACATGTCCACAGCAGTTGCTTCCGTTTCCGTCGGCGGTGCCCCGCTCACCCCGGCCCAGGTCCTCGCCGTCGCCCGCGACGGCGCCCCCGTCACCCTCAGCGAGGAGACCCGTAAGGCCGTGCGCCACGGCCGTGAACGGGTCGAGGTGCTCGCTCGGGGCGAGGTACCCGCCTACGGGGTCAGCACCGGGTTCGGTGCCCTGGCCACCCGGCACATCGCTCCCGACCTGCGTGCCCACCTCCAGCGTTCGCTCATCCGCTCGCACGCCGCCGGAGCCGGACCCGAGGTGGAGACCGAGGTCGTCCGTGCCCTGATGCTCCTGCGCCTGCGCACCCTGGCCTCCGGCAACACGGGCGTGCAGACGTCCACCGTCGAGACCCTCGCCGCCCTGCTCAACGCGGGTGTCACCCCGATCGTCCACGAGTACGGCAGTCTGGGCTGCTCCGGTGACCTGGCGCCCCTGTCCCACGTCGCCCTGGCCCTGATGGGCGAGGGACGGGTCCGCGACGCCGACGGCGAGCTCAGGGACGCCGGGGACGCCCTGGCCGAGGCGGGCATCCGACCGGTGGAGCTCGGAGCCAAGGAGGGGCTGGCCCTCATCAACGGCACCGACGGGATGCTCGGCATGCTGGCCATGGCCTGCATGGACCTGGAGCGCCTGCTCAAGGTCGCCGACATCACCGCCGCCATGAGCGTCGAGGCCCTGCTCGGCACCGACCGGGTCTTCGCCGAGGAGCTCCAGCGCCTGCGCCCGCACCCCGGCCAGGCCGCCTCCGCTGCCAACCTGCGCGCGATGCTCGCGGGCTCGCCGATCGTCGCCTCCCACCGGGGTCCGGACTGCAACCGCGTCCAGGACGCCTACTCCCTGCGCTGCGCCCCCCAGGTCGCCGGCGCAGCCCGCGACACCCTGTCCCACGCCCTGCTCGTGGCCGGGCGCGAACTGGACAGCGTCATCGACAACCCCGTCGTCCTCGACGACGGGCGGGTGGAGTCCAACGGCAACTTCCACGGGGCGCCGGTCGCCTACGTACTGGACTTCCTCGCCGTGGCCGTCGCCGACACCGCCTCGATCGCCGAGCGCCGCACCGACCGCATGCTCGACGTCTCCCGCTCCCACGGGCTGCCCGCCTTCCTCGCCGACGACCCCGGTGTGGACTCGGGCCACATGATCGCCCAGTACACCCAGGCCGCCATCGTCTCCGAGCTCAAGCGCCTGGCCGTGCCCGCCAGCGTCGACTCCATCCCCAGCTCGGCCATGCAGGAGGACCACGTGTCCATGGGCTGGTCGGCCGCCCGCAAGCTGCGCCGCGCCGTGGACGGGCTCACCAACGTGCTGGCCGTGGAGCTGCTCACCGCCGCCCGCGCCCTCGACCTGCGCTCCCCGCTGGAACCCGGTCCCGCCACCGGCGCCGTCCTGCGCACGGTACGCGAGCGGGTCCAGGGGCCCGGCCCCGACCGCTACCTCGCCCCGGAGATCGCCGCCGTGGCCGCCCTGGTCGCCGACGGCTCGGTCGTCGAGGCCGCCGAGTCCGTCACCCCGCTCGCCTGACCCCCGGAGGAGAACCCGATGAGCAACCCACGCACCGTCCGCGCGGCACGCGGCCTCACCCTGTCGGCCAAGGGCTGGCAGCAGGAGGCGGCCCTGCGCATGTTCCACAACAACCTCGACCCCGAGGTCGCCGAGCACCCCGAGGACCTGGTGGTCTACGGCGGTACCGGCAAGGCGGCGCGGGACTGGCGCAGCTTCGACCGGATCACCGCCTCCCTGCGCGACCTGGAGGGCGACGAGACCCTCCTGGTGCAGTCCGGACGGCCGGTGGGGATCATGCGCACCCACGAGTGGGCCCCCCGGGTACTGCTGGCCAACAGCAACCTGGTGGGGGACTGGGCCAACTGGCCCGAGTTCCGCCGCCTGGAGGCCGAGGGCCTGACCATGTACGGGCAGATGACCGCAGGTTCGTGGATCTACATCGGCACCCAGGGCATCCTCCAGGGCACCTACGAGACCTTCGCCGCCGTGGCCGCTAAGAGGTTCGGGGGTTCGCTGGCCGGGACCGTCACCCTCACCGCCGGACTCGGCGGCATGGGCGGCGCCCAGCCGCTGGCCGTCACCATGAACGACGGCGTGGCGATCGTGGTCGAGTGCGACGGCAGCCGGATCGACCGCCGTATCGAGCACCGCTACCTGGACGTGCGCGCCGACAGCCTGGACGAGGCCCTCGACCTGGCCGCGCGCGCCCGCGACGAGCGCCGGCCGCTGTCCGTCGGAGTCCTGGGCAACGCCGCCGAGGTCTTCCCCGAACTCCTGTCCCGGGGCGCGCCGATCGACATCGTCACCGACCAGACCTCGGCCCACGACCCGCTCGCCTACCTGCCCGCGGGCGTGCCGTTCGGAGACTGGAAGGACCTGGCGGCGGCCAAACCCGAGGAGTTCACCGTCCGGGCCCGCGAGTCCATGGCCGCGCACGTGGAGGCGATGGTCGGCTTCCTGGACGCGGGCGCCGAGGTCTTCGACTACGGCAACTCCATCCGCGACGAGGCGCGCGAGGGCGGGTTCACCAGGGCCTTCGACTTCCCCGGGTTCGTACCCGCCTACATCCGCCCCCTGTTCTGCGAGGGCAGGGGCCCCTTCCGCTGGGCCGCGCTCTCCGGCGACCCCGCCGACATCGCCCGCACCGACCAGGCCGTCCTCGACCTGTTCCCCGACAACGAGCACCTGACGCGGTGGATCCGGATGGCCCAGGACCGGGTCGCCTTCCAGGGCCTGCCCGCCCGCATCTGCTGGCTGGGCCAGGGCGAGCGCGCCGCCGCCGGGCAGCGCTTCAACGAACTGGTGGCCTCCGGGGAGGTCTCCGCGCCCCTGGCCATCGGCCGCGACCACCTGGACACCGGTTCGGTTGCCTCGCCCTACCGCGAGACCGAGGGCATGAAGGACGGCTCGGACGCCATCGCCGACTGGCCGCTGCTCAACGCCCTGGTCAACACCTCCTCGGGCGCCTCCTGGGTGTCCATCCACCACGGCGGCGGCGTGGGCATGGGCCGATCCATCCACGCCGGTCAGGTCAGCGTCGCCGACGGCACCGAACTGGCCGCCGCCAAACTCGACCGGGTCCTGACCAACGACCCCGCCATGGGCGTCATCCGCCACGTGGACGCCGGGTACGAGGAGGCCGAGCGCGTCGCCGGCGCCCACGGCATCCGGGTGCCCATGAAGGAGAGCGAGTGAGCTTCGACCGGCTCTGGGCCGAACTGGCCCCCGTCGGGCGCTCCGCGGACAGCGGCGGCTACCACCGGTACACCTGGGCGGGCGCCGACACCGACGCCCGCGCCTGGTTCACCGAGGCGGCCGCCGCCCGCGGCCTGGACGTGCGGACCGACCGCAACGGCAACCTGTGGGCCTGGTGGCCCGCGCCCGGACCCGGGGCCGTGGCCACCGGTTCCCACCTGGACTCCGTACCCGACGGCGGCGCCTTCGACGGGCCGCTCGGGGTGGCCAGCGCCCTGGCAGCCGTGGACGAACTCCGTTCCCGGGGGTTCACCCCCGCACGACCGCTGGCCCTGGGCGTGTTCGTCGAGGAGGAGGGCGGCCGGTTCGGGGTGCCCTGCCTGGGCAGCCGCCTGAGCACCGGGGAGATCGATCCGGAACGCGCCCGAACCCTCACCGACGCCTCCGGCACCACCTGGGCGCGGGCCATGGCGGACGCGGGGCTGGACCCCGACGGGATCGGACCGGACCCCGAACTCCTGGCCCGGCTGGACGTCTTCGTCGAACTGCACGTGGAACAGGGGCGGGCCCTGGAGGAGACCGGGCACCCGGTCGGCGTGGCCAGCGCGATCTGGCCGCACGGACGGTGGCGGATGGACTTCACCGGCCGCGCCGACCACGCGGGCACCACCCGGCTGACGGACCGCGCCGACCCCATGCTGCCCTTCGCGCACACGATCCTGGCCGCCCGCGCCATGGCCGAGAAGCACGGCGCCCGGGCCACCGTGGCCAGGAGCCTGGTCGCCCCCAACGGAACCAACGCCATCCCCTCACTGGTCAGCGCCTGGCTGGACGCCCGGGCCGCCGACCAGGCCACCCTCGCCGCGGTGGTGGACGGTGTGCGCGAGGCGGCCGAGCGGGCCGCCCGCGACCACGGGGTCGCCCACACCATGGCGGCCGAGTCCACCACGCCCCTGGTGGAGTTCTCCCACGACCTGCGCGACCGCCTGGCCGCGATCGTGCGGACCCGCGCCGCCGAGTCCGCCGGCCCGGTCCCGATCCTGCCCACCGGGGCAGGGCACGACGCCGGGGTGCTCTCCGCGCACGTGCCCACGGCGATGCTGTACGTGCGCAACCCGACCGGGATCTCGCACTCGCCGCAGGAGTGGGCCCGCCCCGAGGACAGCCACGCCGGGGTCACCGCCCTGGCCGACGTTCTGGCCGACCTGCTCTCCGTTCCGGGAGGGGCCTCGTGAACGCACGCTCCCGGGAACGCCGGTACTGGTGCGAGCGGGCGTGGCTGGGCGGCGACGCACCCGAGCCCGGGGTGCTCCTGACCGTCGACGCGCGGGGCCGGCTGGCCTCGGTCGCGGCCGCGGACACACCCCCGGCCGACGCCGAACGCCTCACCGGGCTGACCCTGCCCGGCATGGCCAACGCCCACTCGCACGCCTTCCACCGGGCCCTGCGCGGACGCACCCACACCGGTGGCGGATCCTTCTGGACCTGGCGCGAGCTGATGTACCGGGTGGCCGAACGCCTCGACCCGGACTCCTACCACCGTCTGGCCCGGGCCGTCTTCGCGGAGATGGCCCTGGCCGGGGTGGTCTGCGTGGGTGAGTTCCACTACCTCCACCACGGTCCCGGCGGACACCGCTACACCGACCCCAACGCCATGGGCCACGCCCTGGTGGCGGCCGCCGCCGACGCCGGGGTCCGGCTCACCCTGCTGGACGTGTGCTACCTGTCCGGCGGGCTCGGCGAGGACGGCGCGCACCTGCCGCTGGCCGGGCCCCAGCTGCGCTTCGGCGACGGCACCGTCGGGGCCTGGGCCGACCGGGTCGCCGCGTTCACCCCCCGGGGCGCGCACGCCCGGACCGGTGCGGCCGCGCACTCGGTGCGCGCGGTACCCGCCGCCGACCTGCCCCGGGTGGCGGAGTTCGCGGACGGGAGGGGGTTGCCCCTGCACGTGCACGTCTCCGAACAGCCGGCCGAGAACGCCGCCTGTCTGGCCGCCCACGGGCTCACCCCCGTGCGGGTCCTGGCCGAGGCCGGGGCGCTCACCGAACGCACCACCCTGGTGCACGCCACCCACCTGACCGACGCCGACGTGGACACCGTCCGCGAGCACGGGTCGGCGGTGTGCCTGTGCCCGACCACCGAGCGCGACCTCGCCGACGGCCTGCCGCGCACCGGTGACCTCGTGGCCGCCCCGCACCGGGTCCCGCTGAGCCTGGGCACCGACCAGCACGTCCAGTCGGACCTGTTCGAGGAGGCCCGAGCGGTGGAGCTGCACGAACGCCTGCGCACCCATCGCAGGGGAACCCTGGGCAGCGGTGCCCTGCTGCGGGCCGCCACCACCGCAGGACACGCCGGGCTCGGCTGGCACGACGCCGGTGCCCTGCTCCCCGGCGCCCGTGCGGACCTGGTCAACGTCTCCCTGGACAGCGTGCGTCTGGCCGGGGCCGACCCCGAACGCGCCACCGACGCCGTGGTCTTCGCCGCCACGGCCGCCGACGTGCGCCACGTGATGGTGGACGGGGAGTGGACCGTCCGGGACGGGGCCCACACCCGCCTGCCCGACACCGCCAGTGAACTCGACTCCGTGATCAAGGAGCTGCTTTGACCGAGAACGAAACCGCCTCCGGGGCGCCCGGGACGATCCTCGTCGACGCCATCGGCACCCTGGTCACCAACGATCCGGCCCTGGGGCGGGGCCCGCTCGGGGAGATCGCCGACGCCGCCCTGGTCATCGAGGACGGTCGTGTCGCCTGGGCGGGCCCCCGCGACCGCGCGCCCGCCGCCGACGCACGGGTGGACGCCGCCGGGCGCTGTGTGCTGCCCGGTTTCGTCGACAGCCACTCCCACATCGTCTTCGCCGGGGACCGCAGCCGTGAGTTCGCCGCCCGGATGAGCGGGCAGCCCTACTCGGCGGGCGGCATCCGCACCACGGTGGCCGCCACCCGCGCGGCCACCGACGCCGAACTCCTCGACGGCGCCCGCAGGTTCGTCCGCGAGGCGCACGGGCAGGGCACCACCACCCTGGAGGTCAAGTCGGGCTACGGGCTCACCGTCGCCGACGAACGGCGCTCCCTGGAGGTCGCCTCCCGCGTCACCGACGAGGTCACCTTCCTCGGCGCGCACGTGGTGGCCCCCGAGTACGCCGACGACCCCGCCGCCTACGTCGACCTGGTGACCGGGCCCATGCTCGACGCCTGCGCGCCGCACGCCCGCTGGGTCGACGTGTTCTGCGAGCGCGGCGCCTTCGACGAGCAGGCCTCGCGCCGGGTGCTCACCGCGGGCATCGAACGGGGCCTGCTGCCCCGCGTCCACGGCAACCAGCTGGGCGAGGGGCCCGGGGTCCGGCTGGCGGTGGAACTGGGGGCGGCCTCGGTCGACCACTGCACCTACCTGACCGCCGAGGACGTCGATGCTCTGGCCCAGGCGGCCCAGCGGCCCGAACCCACGGTCGCCACCCTGCTGCCCGGGGTGGACTTCTCCACCCGACAGCCCTATCCGAACGCCCGCGCCCTGGTGGACGCCGGTGCGCTCGTCGCCCTGGCCAGCGACTGCAACCCGGGCTCCTGTTTCACGTCGAGCCTGGCCTTCTGCGTCGCGGTGGCGGTGCGCGACATGGGGCTGACCCCGGACGAGGCCGTGTGGGCGGCCACCCGGGGCGGGGCCCGGGCGCTGCGCCGCGAGGACGTGGGCCACCTGGCCCCGGGGGCACGCGCCGACCTCACGATGCTCGACGCCCCGAACCACCTCTACCTGGCCTACCGGCCCGGCGTCCCCCAGGTCGCCGCTGTGTGGAAGGACGGGGGACTGGTCTCCGGGCGACCCTAGAACCCTGCTCTCCCGGGCCCCTGTCAGGAACTACCCCTGGCGGGGGCCGGCCTCGTGCCCGGGGTCCGCTCCATCCGCTCGCGGACCCTGCGCGCCGCACCGCCCGTCCCATGCCCGGTCGGCCAGCCGGTGCGCGGCCCGGCGGAGCATACCGCGCACGACGACGGGGTGCAGTCGCCGGACCACGGCCCAGTACATCCGCCCGCGCCGGTTCTTCAGCCGCACCACCGTGGTGAGCGTGACCGACCGTTCGCGGACGAGGAGCGAGACGCGGAAGTCGAGATGGCCCGAGTCGGTTCCGAGCAGGACCTCCTCCGGGCGGGAGGAGAGCGTGTCGAAGGCGGACCGGCCCGCGCGTTCGATGCCGACCAGCCCCACCAGCGCCTCGCGCAGGTACAGGAGGGCGAGGACCCAGCGCGGCGGATCCCGGAAGACCGCGTCCGCCCACTCCTGCGGATCGGTGCTGGCACCGGGGCGGTGCTCCACGGTGAAGGCACCGGTGTGGTGGGGGCCGTCGAAGGCACCGCGCGCGAGCCGGGCGCCCTCCGGGACCGGGCAGGGTCTGGTGCGCGGACGTCCGGTGATCCGCAGGAGGCGCACCCACACCGACCAGCGGGCGGGGCGGGGCGGCCGGGCGGCGAAGGCGCGCTCGGCGTTGTCGAGCAGGTCCTCGACCACGGCGTCGTGCAGGGGGCGGACCGCGAGGGGCCACAGCAGACGCATGGACCCCCGGGGTGCGGCTTCGACGCGGTGGCGCAGCAGGGCCCTGCCGTCGGGGAGGGGTTCGACCACGAGTTCGTGGAAGCCGCGGAGCCCCGACTCCGGGTGGAAGGTGAAGCGCACCCGGCGGCCGGGGTCGTGTGCGCTCACCCGGTAGCGGATCGGCCCGTGACCGCCGTCGGCTCCGGCGGACAGCGGTCGGTCCAGGCGCATCGGAGGCCAGGCCGGGTTCGGCCACAGTCGGTCCCCGTCGCCGCCGAGCGTGGCGAGCAGCTCGCCGACCGCTTCGGCGGGCGCGGGGACGACGCGTTCGTGGGTGTTGCGGACGAGTCCCATGGTGACCTCCGTCGACTCACCATACGCAACCGTATGGTTCGTTTCCATACGGTACCGTACGGGGATGGCGAACGAGAAGACCCGTGGGCGGCTCACCGCGGGGGACTGGGCCCGCGCGGCCCTCACCGCGATCGGGGACGGCGGGATCGCGGCCGTGGCCGTCGAACCGATCGCCGCGCGACTGGGCGCGACGAAGGGGAGTTTCTACTGGCACTTCGCGAACCGCGACGCACTCGTGGAGGCGGCGCTGCGGTTGTGGGAACAGCAGCACACCGAAGCCGTCATCGCGAGGGTGGAGGAGGAACCGGACGCCCGGGCCAGGATCCGGCGCCTGTTCCTCGACGTGACCACGGGGGGCACGGAGGCGGTCGAGAACCGTATCGAGGTCGCGCTGCTCGCCGCCGCCGCGCACCCGCTCGTGGCCCCCGCCGTCGGCCGCGTCACCGAGCGGCGCATCGCCTACGTCGCCGACCTCTACGAGGAGCTCGGTGTACCCCCGGCGCCTGCCAGGCGGCACGCTCTGCTCGCCTTCACCACCTGGATGGGGCACACCCAGCTGGTGCACGCGGCCCCCGGGGTGCTGCCGACCGGTGAGGACGCCTCGGCCTACCTGGACTTCGTGCTCGACAGCCTCGTCGACACGGGGGAGCGCTCCTGACGTTGCCTCGGTTCGCCTGCTGCGCGACAGCGGCAGCCAGGCTCTCTGCGGTGATGAGGGGTGGCGGGGGACGGGCGGCTCCCGAACCCCCCAGTCGCCGTGATCTTGCTACCAGGGGCAACTTCGGCGCCGAAATCGCCCCTGGTAGCAAGATCACCGTGAAAAAGGCGACCCGCACAGCGAGGACGGCCGCACTCACACGGTCGGAAACGGGGCCCCTTGAGCCGTTGGTGGGCGGGATCCCCGAACCGTCAGGGGCCGGGGCGCTCCAGGCCAACGACAAACCACAGGTGCCCACCGAACCGAAGCAACGTCACTCCGTCGGATGAGCCCTGCGGATGCGCGCGGACAGCGCACGTCGCACACGGGATGAGGAGGCGCCCGGGCCGACCCGCCTGGCCGGGCCGAGAAGAGAACTGTGGGGCGCGCGGTGCTCGCCCCCGCGAAACACCGCGCGCCCCACGTGCGGGGGACCTCGTGGTCAGGTCAGGAGGTCATGGCGGACCCGGGACAGGCCCCGTGCCAGGAGCAGCACGACACGGGGTCGGGGCAGGTCCAGGGCGCTGGCGATGGCGTCAGCGGACTCGTGGCCGAACAGGCGCATACGGACGACGCGGCGCTCGGCCGGGGGCAGCCGGCGGAGCGCCGCCCCCAGCGCCCGGCGGTCGGCGCCGCCGCCGAAAAGGGCGGGGCCGCCGGCGAAGAGCGCCTCACGGGCGTGTTCGGTGTCGCTGAGCTCCATCCCGTGGTCGATGCCCTCGGTGGCGGGCGCGGCCCAGGTCAGATCGGTGCTCACCGGCAGCCCTCACCACCCCTGCGCGTCGGCGGCGGCGGTGGCCCTGCCGGGGACGTCGTGGTCCACCAGGCGCAGATGCGCCCGCAGGTGCATCCGTTCGGAGTGGATCATGGTCGCCACGGTCCGGTGCGGTACCCCGAGGACGGTGCTGATCTGCTCGGATGTGCACCCCCGGTAGTAGGCCCGGAGGACGGCCCTGCGCCGCGTGGCGATGGGGAGAGGGGAGTCGGGGTCGGGTTCGACGCTGACAGATCTGGTGGGTGCGGACTCGGTCCGGGCGTACGCGGCCTCGCGCGGGGTGGAGCGGATCCGCTCCACCACCGTGCGCTGTGCCAGTGCCATCACCCAGGCCAGCGCCGAACCCTGATCGGGGGTGTACTGTCCGGACCGGTGCCACACCCGCACCCACACCGTTCGGGTGACCTCCTCGGTCACCTCGGGATCGCGCAGGGCGCGCAGGACCAGGCCGTGGACGGTTGCCGCGCCGCGGTCGTGGAGGGTTGCGAAGGCCTGTTCGTCACCGGAACCCGCGCGCGTCAACAGGGCGTCGAGGCCTGCCGCCGGGGTATGGCGCACGAAAGTCGTCATGGGTGTTGCCCCCTGAGCCGTCGGACATGAGTCTCTCGGCCGCCGGTCTTCTGGGGCAGCACACCCGCACTTCGTGTCCGAGGCCCGTGTGACCGAGACCCGAGTCCGGGGGTCCCGTGATGCCTGGGGGACACGAAGAAGAGCTTCCCAACTCTTAGCACGTACGGCGCCGCTCGCACAAGGCGACCGGACTCCACGCGGTCCGTGCGAGACTTGTGTGAGAGGGTCTTCGCCACTCAGCTCCTTCCCTTCGGGCGTTCCACGAGTGTCAACGATGTCGGCCCCAGCCGTCTCCACCGACCAGGAGGAGAAAGCGGTGCGCAGCCAGTGAGTGTTCCGGAGAGCCCCGAGCAGACCCTCCAGCGGGTGTGGACCGCCGTCGCCGCGTCCATCGGCGACGGTTCCGGCGGAACGGAAGTGCTGGCGCTGGTGGGCCGGGTGTGCACACAGCTGCTGCCGGTCGACGGTGCCTCGATCTCGCTGGTGGGCGGTGTCCGGACGCGGGAGGCGCTGTACACCGGCGACGAGGCGAGTGACCGGATCCAGCGGTTGCAGGAAAGCCTGGGCGAGGGCCCTTCCTACGAGGCGTACGAGAGACGCAGGCCGACCCTGGTCCCCGACCTCGCCGCCGACCCGGGGACGCGCTGGCCGGTGTTCGCCACCGAGATCGGCGCGTATCCGGTCGGGGCGATCTTCGCCTTCCCCCTGCAACGCGGGGCGATCACGATCGGGGCCCTGGACCTGTACCGCCGTGAGCCGGGATGGTTGTCGGCCGAGGAGGTGACCACCGCTCTGCGCATCGTCGACATCGCCACGTTGGCCCTGCTCGCGCTGCGGGTGGACTCACTCCACGGGGACTGGGTCGTGGCCCTGCCCCTGGAACGCGCCCAGGTCCACCAGGCGACGGGGATACTGATCTCGGGTCTGGGCGTCCCCGCGGAGCGGGCGCTGGCGAAACTGCGGGCCCACGCGTTCTCCGTCGGCCGCATGGTGGACGAGATCGCCGACGACCTGGTCTCCGGCCGGTTGGCCCCGGCCGACATCGAACTCTGAGGAGCGGGCGTGACAGTGACGGTACGGGCACGGGCCACGGCGGCGGACACCGCACAGAGCAGTAGGCGGGGCGCTGAGCAGGACACCGTCGAACCCGGAGCGAAAGCAGAGGAAAGTCCATGAACAACGCACCGCCTTCGGGCGCACGGCGGGAGTCGGATCTGGTGGGTGCCTTCGTCCAGATGGCCGACACCCTGGTCGACGACTACGACGTTCCCGAGGTCCTGCACCAGCTCGCAACGCACTGCGTCAACCTCATCGGCATCTCCGCGGCGGGGCTGCTGCTGTCCGACCAGAGGGGCAGCCTGCAACTGGTCGCCTCCTCCAACGAGCGGACCCGGCTGCTGGAGCTGTTCCAGCTCCAGGCCGACGAGGGCCCCTGCATCGAGTCCTTCCGAACCGGTGACACGGTCACGGCCGCCGACCTGTCCACGACCACGGACCGCTGGCCGGTCTTCACCCCCCAGGCCCTGGAGCAGGGCTTCCTGGCCGTGCACGCCGTTCCGCTGCGTCTGCGCGGCAACGTCATCGGCACGCTGAACCTGTTCAACCAGCGTCCCGGAGCGCTGTCGGCCGAAGATGCGAAGGTCGCCCGGGCGCTCGCCGACATCGCCACGATCGGGATCCTCCAGGAGCGCACGATCCGCCACGGCGAGGTGCTCACCGAACAGCTCCAGGGTGCGCTCAACAGCCGGATCACCATCGAACAGGCGAAGGGGCTCCTCGCGCACGCCGGAGGGCTCGACATGGAACAGGCCTTCCAGGCGCTGCGCCGCTTCGCGCGCGCCCAGCACACCGGTCTCAGCGACATCGCCCACCGGCTCGCCTCCGGTCAGCTCCCTCCCGGCTCGGTGCTGAAACCGGGGCGTGTCGACAGCACGTGAGCGCACGGCCCCCCGGAACACCAGCGCCCGGGCGCACCCGGTGTTACGGGGCTTCTCCGGAGGACACACCGAACTCAACGGGCACCTAACCCCCGCGAAACCTCGGGCCGCCACAGTGGAACCACGTCGGTGCGCGTACCTCCGCCGCGGCACAGTGTCGTGGAGCGGCGGAGGGTGCCGCCCGCGCTGCGCGAGGAGGTCGTCCGTGAGCCTGTGGCGTGTCCGTACGGCGGTCGAGGACCGCCCCGGCGGCCTTTCGGGGGTCGTCAACACCCTCGCCGAACACGGCGGGAACATCGTCGGCCTGTCCGTGCACACCGACGTCCGCGGTGTGGTCGACGAATTGGTCGTGGACTTCCCGCGAAGCCCCGACGCCGCGGTCCGGGAACTGTCCGGACAGTGCCCCACCGGTACCGTGACGGCCGTCGCCGCCCGGCGGCGCGAGGTCGGCGACGACGTCACCCGGGCCCTGCTGCTCACCGCGCGGCTGCGCTCCCACCCGAACCGGCTCCCCGGGGCGCTGGCCGAACTCCTGCTCGCCGACGGCGCCCGGTGGACCAACCTGGCACCCGGAGAGGTGGACCGGGGCACCTCGATGCTGGTCCCCGTCGGACCGTTGCGCGGGGTCCTGGTCAACCGGGAATCGCACCCCTTCACCTGGACCGAGGCCAGCCGGGCCGACGCCCTGGTGCGTTCGGTCATGCCCTCCGCCGGACCGGTGCCCGCCGACCGCGTCATCCGCACCGCCGAGGGCCTCGGGCTCTGCCTGGGCCAGGTGCACGAGACCGAGGCCGCGGCCCTGCGAGCCCTGCACCGCCGCTGTTCGCCGGGGAGCCTGCGCAACCGTTACTTCGCGGGCGTCAGCGAACCGGGGGCGCACATGCTGCGGGTGTTCTGCGACGCGGAGCGCGGTCTGACCGTCGCGGTGCGCCCGCACGGCCAGGAGGAACCGGTGGCGCTGGGCCACCTGATGTACACGCTGGACCCGGGGGTGGGCGAGATCGCCTTCCTGGTGGAGGACGCCTGGCAGGGGCGCGGGGTGGGCACCGCGCTGACCCGTGCGCTCACGGTCGTCGCCGCGGACTGGGGGCTGGCCGAGGTGCGTGCCGAGACCACGCTCGCCAACACCGCGATGCTGAGGATCATGCGCCGTTTCGGGGCGTCGGTCCAGGCCCGGGAGGGTGCGTACGTGCACGCCCGGCTGCCGGTCGCTGAGGCGGTCCAGGGCGGGATCGGTGCCCGGAACCGGAACGGCGGCCAGGTGGTGCGGCTGACGGAACCGGGCTGAACCCGTCCGCTTCGCGGTGCGTTCGAGCCGGGCCCGGGCCCTCCGAGGCGCGGACGAGTGCGGGGGCCGGCAGCCACCGCGGTGGCCGCCGGCCCCCGCCTCGCGGTTGACGCGATGAGGCCGTTCTCCCGCGTCCCCGGGCGGGGCCGCGGAAGCGAAACCTAGTTGTCGTCGCCGTCCGCGGCGTTGTCGGAGCCCTGGGGCTTCTCGGCGGCGGGCGCGGCCTTCTTGGTGGCACGACGCTTCTTCACCGGACGCGAGTAGTCGACGAGGGGCTCGTAGCGGGTCTCGTGCTCCTTGAAGCACTCCTCGCAGGCGTCGACCTCGCGGACAGCGCCCTCCCAGGCGAACTGGATGACCTCAGAGGCCTCGACCTTCTCCTCGCGGACGGCGTGGGGGTCGCAGTACTTGCGCGTGAAGACCTCGGTGACCACGGCGGGGATTTCCCTTCGATATCGCGTGAACAGTGCGGACCCCGCAATCATACACGTGTACGAAAGCGGAAACGGGTGATGAGCCGGGTTTCCGTGATGGGTCGGGGTCGCCCCGAAGCCTAGCGAAGTCGGAGGGGTCGCTGCGCCGCCGAGCGCCGCGTGTGGCCCGGGTGACCAGGCAGTCCGTTCCGGGCGGGCACTGTGATCCCGGTCGCCGTCGGTTCGGGTATTCGATCCGGGGCGGACAATGTCCTTCGTCCCTTTTCCTGTTCCCGTCGCGGATATTCGTACCAGCCGATTTGTGTATTTGGTGAACACGGCGCCCGGGGTGTGGTTAGTGTGAGGGCCACCCCGGGAAGGGGCCGTCGGCCGCGGCCGACGGGTCGCCCCGGGAAACCGGCCGCGGCGCCCTTGCCGGCGCGCGCCGAGGGAAGGACCGGAGGCCGTGGGGGAGCGGATCCGGTACCGCACAAGTGGGCCCCGCGTGCGCGGGGTGCGTTTGCCGTGTTCAGGGGGATGGTCGTGGTCGAGTACATGGAAGGCGCGCCCAGAAGGCGTGGTGACAGCGTTGGGGAGGGGGCGCGCCCCAGGGGTGGGAGATCGGCGCGCCTGCGTGCCGAGGCCGATATGGCACACGCCTGCGAACGCATGTCCGTGGATCCCCGTTTCGTGAAACTCCGTAGGAGGTTCGCACTTCAGGCGGGGGCGTTGGTGGGCGCCTTCCTGTTCAGTTACACGGCCTATCTCCTCCTTTCCGCCTACGCGCGCGATTTCATGAGTGTGCAGATCGTCGACTCCGTCAATGTCGCCCTGGTGCTGGGCGTCGGACAGTTCCTGCTCACCTTCGTCCTCGCCTGGGCGTTCGGCCGTTTCTCCACGCTTTCCATCGACCCGTTGGCCGAGGAGATCCGGGACCGGGCCCGGGACGAGGAGACGATCAGCGGACGGGTGATCGGCTGATGGGTACCGCGATCCCGCACCCGGGAACCGCCCTCCACCCGGTGGCCGCACCGGACCCGGGCAGTGTGCTCAGCGGCCAGTTCGGCGTCGCGCACGCCTGGACCATCGGCCTGTGCGCCCTGTTCGTCCTGGTCACCCTGGCCGTCACGGTCCGGGCCCGGCGCACGACCAGGGGCGCCGTCGACTTCTATGCGGGCGGCCGCGGCTTCTCCAGCACCCAGAACGGCCTCGCCCTCACCGGTGACTACCTCTCCGCCGCCTCCTTCCTCGGCATCGCCGGGATGATCGCCCTCCAGGGCTACGACGGCTTCCTGTACTCCATCGGCTTCCTGGTGGCCTGGCTGCTGGTGCTGCCGATGGCCCAGCTGATGCGCAACACCGGCCGCTTCACCATGGCCGACCTGCCCGCCTTCCGGATGCGGCGGATGCGGGTGCGCCTGGCCTGCACCGTCTCCACGGTGACCGTGTGCGTGTTCTACCTGGTGGCCCAGATGGTCGGGGCGGGAGCCCTGGTCGCCGTCCTGCTCGGCCTGCACGACGGCGGCACCTTCCTGGGACTGGGCGCGGACCAGGCCCGCACCGGCGCGATCGTCCTCGTCGGTGTGCTGATGATCGTC
Organism: Nocardiopsis terrae; assembly: GCF_014651695.1. GTDB lineage: Bacteria > Actinomycetota > Actinomycetes > Streptosporangiales > Streptosporangiaceae > Nocardiopsis > Nocardiopsis terrae. The sequence goes on along the minus strand of NZ_BMXJ01000004.1, from coordinate 630,549 downwards.
TACGTCATGTACGGCGGGATGAAGGCCGCCACCTGGTTGCAGATCATCAAGGCCGTGGCACTGCTGACCGCCACCGGGCTGCTCACCGTGATGGTGCTGGCCCTGTTCTCCTTCGACCCCAGGGCCCTGCTCGGCACCGCGGCCGAGGCCAGCGGGCACGGGGCGGCCTTCCTCGAGCCCGGGCTGCGCCTGGGGGTGGAGGTCCCCGGTGACGCGGCGCAGACCTTCTTCAACAAGATCGACCTGATCAGTCTGGGCCTGGCCCTGGTCCTGGGCACCGTCGCGCTGCCGCACATCCTCATCCGCTTCTACACGGTGACCGACGGCCGGGCCGCCCGCTCCTCGGTCAACCGCACCATCGTGATGGTCGGCGCCTTCTACCTGATGACCCTCGCCCTGGGGTTCGGCGCCGCGGCCCTGGTGGGCTCGGAACGCATCATGTCCCTGGACCCCTCCGGCAACTCCGCGGTCCCGATGCTCGCCGAGGAACTCGGCAGCCGGGCCGCCGGTCCCGCGGGCGCCGCCGTGCTGCTCGCACTGATCTCCGCGGTTGCCCTGGCCACCATCCTCGCGGTCATCGCCAGCCTCACCCTGGCCTCCTCCTCCTCGATCGCGCACGACCTGTTCGGCCACATCCTGATGTGGGGGCGTCCCCGCGAGTCCCAGGAGATGAGTGTGGCCCGTCTCTCCGCCTGTGTGATCGGCGCGGTCGCCATCGCCCTGGCCGTGCAGGCCCAGGAACAGAACGTCGCCTTCCTGGTGGGGCTGGCCTTCGCCATCGCGGCCGCCGCCAACCTGCCCGTCATCGTCCTCACCCTGTTCTGGCGCCGCTTCAACACCAGGGGTGTGGAGTGGGGGATCTACGGCGGCCTGTCCGCGACCCTGCTGCTGATGCTCTTCTCCCCGGTGGTGTCCGGCAAGACCGACCCCGTCACCGGTGAGAACCTGTCGGTGCTGCCCGCCTGGGTCGACATCCAGCTCTTCCCGATGGAGAACCCGGCACTGGTCGCCGTGCCCGTCGGCTTCGCCTGCGCTGTTCTCGGGAGTCTGCTCTCGCCCGAACGCAACAGCGCCCGCTTCACCGAACTGCGGGTGCGTTCCCTCACCGGGTGGGGATCCGACCGGAGCTGAGCGGCCGGACCAGCCCGCCCCGGGAGGGGCGGGACGAGGGGTCTCAGTCACGGCCGCCGGGTTCGGCCGCGGCCACGGACCCGGCCACCTCGTGCAGGAACCCCGGGAGGTCGGGCAGTGCCCGGACGGTCTCGTCCCAGTCGCGCTCGAAGGCGGCGGCGTGTTCCGCCACGGAGGTGCCCTCGGCCCGGCGGATCGAGCGCAGCAGGGCCCACGCGGCCGCGGCCACCAGCGGCCGGGACAGCCCGCGGCCGCGTACGTCCAGCTCGCCGGTCACCGACCACCGCCCGTACGGCGCCGGGGCGGGTACGGCCACGGCTCGCCCGCGGACCAGGCGGTGCTCCACCTCCAGTGTCAGGGGCGGGTCGGCCGCGGCCCCGGACGCCGCCGAGAACCAGGCGCGCAGGTCCAGCCGGGCGCTGACCCGGGCCGTCAGCAGGTTCGATCCCCATCGGGCCAGCGCGCTCTGCACCGGAAAGCTCAGGTCCGCGCTGATCACCAGGGTCTCCCGCGCGTGGTCGTGGACCACGTTTCCGCGGGTGGCCGGGGGAATGTCGGACCCACCGGGCGCCACGTCCCCGCGCATCGCGAAGTCGACCGAGCACACGCCCGTCTCGTCCCAGGCGGTGACGGTCAGGTCGGTACCGAGCCACCCCTCGCCGCCCTGGTCCAGGACGGGCCTCCCCTCGGCGTCCACCTCGGTCAGCAGGTACCTGCTCCCCGGGGCCAGGTGCTCCCCGTCGAGCAGTGTCAGGGAGGGGACCGCCTCGTTCAAGGCGGCGTCGTCCGCGAGGTCCCGGGCCCGCAGCTCCCGCTCCGTGTCGCTTTCCGGTGCCTCGGCGGGGTCGGGCCCCGGGACGTCGGCCAGCCGTTCCCGGTTCGCCCGCTCCCTTTCCCGCCGTTCCTCCCCGGACAGGACCAGACCCAGGTCCTCGGCCCGCCTCCGGAGCCGTTCCCGCTCCCGCTCACCGGGCAGGAGCAGCTCCCCGGTGCCGTCGAAGCGGGCACGGCGCAGGACCTCGTACACCGCGGACACCGTGCGCGCGAGGTCGTCCCGGTCCGCCGGGGACAGGTCCAGGGTGTGGCTCAGGCGGGGCATGCGTCCCCTCCGCTTCGGTCGGTGGTCCGGCGTGGCCAGGCCATTGTGGTCCCTGGCGGTCAGGGGGACAAGCGCGGCGGGCGCGCCCGGACTGTCCCGGGCGTCGGGCAGGATGGCGCCGTGACCAGATACATCGTGCTGCTGCGCGGGATCAACGTCGGCGGGCACCGGAAGGTGCCCATGGCCGACCTTCGGTCCCTGCTGACCGGACTCGGGTACACCGACGTCGCCACCTACATCCAGAGCGGCAACGCCGTCCTCACCGCGCCCGAGGCGGGGCCCACCGCGCCGGACGGGGTGGCGGCCCGGGTCCGCGCGGCGATCGCCGCCGAACTCGGTCTGGACGTTCCGACCGTGGTGCGCACCCGGGACCGGCTGAGCGCGACGGTGGCCGGGAATCCCCTGGAGGTGCCCGACCCCGCCCGTTTCCTGGTGCTGTTCAGCTCCTCGCCGATCGACCCCCGGGTGCTGGCCGACGTGGACCCGGCCGGGTACCCGGACGAACACCTGGCCCTGGGGCCGGACGCGGCCTACACCCGGCACGAGAGGGGGATCCGGTACGCCAGGTACCCCGACCTGCTGGTCAACCGGGTCTCCGGCACCGTCACGGCACGCAACTGGCGTACGGTCCTGCGTCTGCTGGAGATGGCAGAGGGCGGGTGAGGGGGTCCCGGGCCCGAGGTCCCGGGCCTGCGGCCCCCTGTGGCTGAGGGCCGCCTCTACCGGCACCAGCCATCACCACCAAGGAGGCGTGACGTTGCTTCGGGCTGGTCGGCATCTGTGGTCCGGAGGCTCGTCGCTGGTTGGGGGCCGTTTGTTGCCGGTTCGGGTCCGGGTCCCCCTTTTTCACGGTGATCTTGCTACCAGGGGCAAGTTCGGCGCCGAAGTTGCCCCTGGTAGCAAGATCACCGCGGTTGGGCCGGGCTCGGTGGCGGGGACTGTCCGAGAGGAGTCAGCGGTGAACTGAGTACGGCGGTCGGGGGCACCGCCGGAACGACCACGTGAAGGGGTGGTGTCCGTGCCCAGACGGTGGACGGTGATTCTGCGGGACCACGCTGACGCTGCGCGGCCGATCCGGCCGGAGGACTGTCACGGGCTGCTCAACCACTGGTGGCCGCAACCGGCGTCGGAGCACACCGCGCCCAAGCGCTGGGCGATGAACGGGTGGCCCCGGCCCCTGGGCGACCGGCTCCACCACTGGACCCTGACCTGGTTGGACGACGCCGAACCGGCGCCCCTGGACCCCGGTGAGCTGGTCGGCGCGGCCCAGCGCATCGGCGACCACGTACTCGAACCCCTCTCGGTCACCCGGACCTTCGACCGCACCTACACCGAGATGCTCACCCCGCCGAGCGCCCCCGCCGCCGTGCGTGCCGCAGAGGTGCGCACCCGCACACCCGTCGTGACGACCACCCGGGACACCTCCGGTGAGCGCGTCCCGCACATCTGGCCCAGCCCCCGGCGCCTCTTCGGAGCCGTGCACCGCTCCGGCGGTGAGATCGTCGGCGGCAGCGGCGCGTTGGGCGCGGTGGCCCGCTTCGCTCCGCCCGCCCTGGCCGCCCCCTGGCTGGAGCAGGCGCTGGCCGGGCTGGCCCGGGTCCGGCGCTCGGCCCTGCCGGGCCAGGAGGTGCGACTGTGCGAACACCACCACGCGGAGAACCGGACGGTGCTGGGCTGGCGCGGCGGCCTTCTCCTGGAGGCCTTCGGCGGGGGGAACCGGGACGCCGCCGCCTTCGCCGCCCTGCTGGAGCTCCTGGAACTGGCCGGGGTCGGCAAGTACACCGCGCAGGGCTTCGGGTCGGTGCGGGTGGACACCGTCACCCGCGGCCGGAGCGCCGCCGCGGTCCCCGCCCCGCGCTCCGGTCGGGCGCCCCACCGGGTCCGCCGGACCCCGCCCCGGGCGGTGGAGGCACGGGCGCACGCGGCGGCCGAGGCCGAGGAGTTCGGGGGCACCCTGTTCGACTGACCCACAGACCGCCGGTTCCCGCCCGAGGACGGCGGGCGGGGGCCGGTGCCCCTCCGGGCGGCCGTTCGGTCGCCCCGTCGGCTCCCACCCGGTGGACGGGGTGGGAGCCGGCACCCGTCTCCGGGACGCTCAGATCGGGCTCTGCCGGGGCCGGGCCCCCGGGACGGTCCTCCCGTCGCCCTGCCGCAGGGCCCGGGCCAGCCCTAGCAGGTGCGGGACCAGGTCCTCCGGGGCCAGAGCCGGGCCGGCCACGCTGTCGGAGGCAGGGCGTTCGTGTTCGCAGCGGGGGAGCTGTTCGTTCCTGCGCGGGGTCGGCATGGGGCGCCTTCCTGGCCTGGGGGCGGGGCGGGTCCGTGTACCCAGGTCTCTCGGACAGAGACGGCGGCCCGGGTGCGGACGAGGTGACCGGAAGAGGTCAACCGGATGACGCGGGGTCGAGGCACCTGGTATCGGTGGTGCCGACGGCACCGCCGTCCGAGAGAGGTCGGCAATCCCGATTCCGTTCGGCATCCGGACCGTTCCAGCCGTTGCCCCCGGCCATGAGGAGTCCGCCGCGGTGATCCACGCCCCCGAGCACCGACCGACCGAACCCCGTGCGGACGGCCCCCGCACTCCCGCGGGCCCGCCGGACAGCGGGGTGCTCGTCGGGGTGGACCTGCGGGGGATCCAGGCCTACGTGTACAGCGGCCGCCGCATCCTGGACGCCGTCGGCAGGGCCGCCCTGGTCGCCGAACTCACCGACACCGCCGACCCCGTCCACGGGGTGGCCGACCTGGTACCCGAGGACTGCCTGGTCCTGCGGGACGCGGGCGGAGCCCTGACCGTCGTCCTGCCCGACCTCTCGGCGGCCCGGTACTTCACCGCCCGCTACACACGACGGCTGCGGGAGCGCGCCGGGGAACTCACCCCGGTGGTCGCGTTCGTCCCCTACGGGCCGCGGGCCCTCCCGGTCCCGGAGGAGGCCGTGCTCCCCGACGTGGACACGGCCCTGGCCGAACTGCCGGTCCGTCTGCGCCGGGCCCGACGCCACATGTCCGCGCTGCACACCCCCGCGCACGGTTACGGGATCACGGCGGTGTGCTCGGTCAGCGGCGCCCCGGCCGAATCGGTGGACAGCAGCAGGCCCCTGGACGACCGGGCCGGGGTGTACGAACGGGTGGCCGCCGACGTGGCCCGGGCCCGGGGGATCGGCCGCCGCTGGCACCGCGCGCACGGCGACGCCTGGCTGACGGGCGCCGACACCGCCGCCGGAACACCCGAACTGGCCCTGCCGATGGAGGTGGACCGGCTCGGCCGCGACCGCGGTGAGGTGAGCCGGGTCGCGGTGGTGCACCTGGACGTCAACGGCCTGGGGGCGATCCTCGGCGGGTACCGGGAACGGGCGGGAGACCCCGGTGTCCCCGGTTCCGGCGCCATGGCACAGCGGGCGCTGTCCACCAGGATCGCCGGGCTCACGGAGGGGCTGGCCCGGGTCCTGGTGCGCGCGGTGGCCGCCGCTGTCCGGACCGGACCCGGACGGCGTCCGGTCATCCCCGTCACCGGAGGGGGCGGGCCGATCACCCTGGACCACGAACCGCCCGGCCCGGCCCGGCTGCCGGTGCGGCCGATCGTGGTGGCCGGGGACGATCTCACCGTGCTGTGCGACGCGAGGCTGGCCCTGAGCATGGTGCGGTACGCCCTGGACTGGCTGGACGCCGACCCGGAACTGGTCGGTGACCCAGAGGACCCGCGGGTGGCCCTGCACCGCGCCCTCGCCGCGGCGCACGACGCGGACCGGCCCCCCGGGCCGCCCGAGCCGGGAACGCCGGCGGGCGGCCTCCCGGACGGACGCACCGTGGTGGCCGCGGACGGGCGGCGGCACACCACGTTCGTCCCCACGGTCGGGGTGGGGGTCGCGGTGCAGCCGGTGGGGGCCCCGCTCTCACTGGGCTACGACCTCTGCGAGGCCCTGTGCCGGCTGGCCAAGGACCGGCGGGCTGCGGCCGCCGACTCCGACCCGGCCGCCGCGGGGGAACACTCGGTGGCCTGGACGACCCGTTTCGACGGGGCCGGCCGAATCCTGGACCGGATGGAACGCGCCCGCAGGGCGGAGCCCGCGCGCACGGCCCTGCCGATGACCGGGACCGCCTTCAACCGGTTCCTGGACCGCTACCTGTCCTCGGACGGCCTGGTCGCGGACGACGACAGCCGCCACCGCGGCTGGCTGGTCTCCGCCCTGGTCCCGCTGCTGGAGTCCGGGGCCGACCCCGGCCCCGAACTGGCCCGACGCGCGCGCGTCACCGGACGTGCCGCGTCCCTGCCCGAGGGGTGGACCCCCGGAGAACTGCTGGACGCGGTCGGGGTGATGGACCTGTACACGGACCCGGGGCTGTCCGGGGCGCTCGACCCCCGGCGCCCCGCGGGTCCCCGACCCCGGCCTCCGGCCTCCGGCGGGGGCGGGGACCGGTGAACGCCCAGGGCCCGGAGGACCTCCCGGACCGGATCGTGGTGCGCCTGGCCTCCCCCGCGCTGTTCGTCGGGGCCAGCGCGGACGGCACGGGCGCCGACACCGACGTGGTCACCGACGCACACGGGCTGCCCCACCTGCCCCGGCACCGGCTCGCGGCCCGGTTGCGCGCGGGCGCGGTCAGCGCCGCGACGGTCGCCCCCGACCTGGCCGGCGCGGTGGAGCTCCTGTTCGGCCGCGGGCGCTCGCACGGCCCCGACCGGATCCTGCGGGTGGGGCACGCGCTGCCCGGCGACGGGGTGCGCGCAGCCGTGGCCCGGGCGCTGGAGGGACGCGCCGAACCCGTGCGCTCCACGCTGCGCCGGGCCGTCAGCGACGCCCACACCACCCTGGAGTCGGGGGTCGAGATCGGCCCGCACGGGGCGCCCGAACCCGGTCGGTTGCGCACCAACCGGGTGCTCCTGCCCGGGCTGACCCTGACCGCGACCCTGACCTGGGCGACCCCTCCGGGGGAGGAGCACTGGCGGTGCCTGGCGCGGGCCTGTCTGGCCACCGACCAGATCGGGCTCAGGGCCGCCCGCGGGCGCGGTCGGGTGGACGTGCGCCTGGCCCGGAGCGAGGACCCCGACCCCCACGCCACCACGCTGTCCCTGGCAGCGCCCCCGGCACGGCCGCCGGACCCCGCCCGGTGGGAGGGGGCTCGGACATGAGCTCCGCCCCGGCTGTGAGCGCCTACCTGCCGCTGCGGTACGTGCTCACCGACTCCCTGGCCGTGCGTACCTCCTTCGACCCCCTGCGGGTGGACTCCGAAACCGTGCTGGGCGGGCGCGCGCAGCGCGGCATGCTCGCGGCCGCCCTGCGCCGGGCCGGACTGGAGGACGAACTGACGGAGTGGGTGGCGCGCGGTGAACGGGTCCGCTTCGCCCCGGCCCACCCCCGGCTGGAACGGCACGCCCGGTCAGGGGCGCCGGTGGTCGCCCATCCGCCGCCCGCCCACCTGTACGTCCCGGGCAAGGACGGCGACACCCTCGTCGACGTCTTCGCCGAGGGAGCCGACCGGCCGGGGGTCCCCTTCCGTGCGGTCCGGGACCCGCTCACCCCGGACCGGTCGCTGCGCGCCGCCGTACGCACCACCTCGGAGCGCTACCTGGGCCGTTCGAGGTCCGGGGGGCCGGGCCAGGGCGTGCCGTTCTTCACCACGAGCCTGGACCCGGGGCAGGTCTTCGAAGCCAGGTGGCAGCTGCGCGGACCCGACCACGCCTTTCTCCGGGGGCTCGCGGAGCGGATCGTGGCGGTCCTGGCCGGGGCCGAGGGCACGCTCACCCTCGGGTCGGGAGGGACCCGCGCGCACGGCGGAGTGGCGGCGGGGCCCGTCGACCCGGACCGGTTGCTGTCCCCGGACCGCGTGGAGCACCCGGACGCGGGCCGGACCCGCGGGGCCGGGGACCCGGTCGACCTGCTCCTGCTCTCCCCGGCGCTGCTGGTGGGTGGGCAGGGGCAGGCACGCCCGCACGCCCTGGTGCCCGCGGTCCGCGATCTCCTGACCCGGCTGCTGCCCCGCACACCGGTGGAGGTGGTGGCGGCCCACGTCGAACCCGTCCTGGTCGGCGCCTACCACCGGGGTTACCGGGGGCCCATGGCCCAGCGCTGGGCGGCGGCCCCCGGTTCGGTGGTGCGGTTGCGGCCGGGCCGGGACCTGACCGCCGCGCACGTCCGCGAACTGGAGGCCCACCCGTTGGGGGAGCGCCCCGTGGACGGGTATGGCCAGTTCGCCCTGCTCGCCCCACCGCCGGGCGACCCCGAACCGCTGCCTCCGCCGTCCGCGCCCGTGCCCGCCCGGGCAGGGGGCACCGTCACCCTGCCCGACGGCCGGTCCCCGGCCGCCCCCGACCTCCCGGAAGCGGGGCGGGACGGGGAGCTGGACGCCCTGTACGGCGAACTGCTGTGGAACGCCGCCGCGCAGCCCGTCCGCGACCACGCCCGCGCGCTGGCCCACGCCTGCGCGGACACACTCGCCCCGATCACCCCCAGCCTGCTGGGACGGCTGCGGGAGGTGCTGACCCACCCCGGACGCAGCGCCGAGGAGTCGTTGGCCGCGCTGGAGCGCACGCTCTCCCGGCCGCCGTCCGGGGGCGGCGGCCGGGGACCGGAGGCGTCCGGGGGCCTGGGCGGGCGCGCGGTGCGCGTCCTGGAACGGGCCCGGCTGGTCCGCCCCGGTCCGGCCGGGCCCGTCACGGTCCACGCGTGGTTGGGCGGGATCCGTGCGGGGGCGGGCGCACCGCCCTGGTGGCGTGACAACCGGCCCCGGCCCGACCGGGACCCCGCCTACGCCCGCGCCCTGGCCGCCGTCGACCTGGCCTCCCCCGACGGCCTCCCGTCCAGGGACCGGGAGAGCGGCCTCTCGGCCCGCGCCGAACAGTGGGAGGAGCGGGCCTCGGCCCGGCTGTGCCTGCTGCTGGTCTCCTCGTGGCTGGCGGAGGCGGCCCGGGTCCTGCGCACCGAAGGGGACCGGACCGAACAGGTACCGGGGCGCGCCGACCGGGACCGGGGCGGGGGTGCGCGGCGGTGACCGCGCCCGAGGACGCACACGACTCCCGACCCGCCGGCCTGGTCTGGGAGTTCGCGGTCCGGCTGCGCCTGCTCACCGACACCCACGTCGGCGCGGCCCGCGCCACGCCCCGGCACGCCGCGGAGAGCGACGTCCACCTGCACCTGGACCGCGACCCGCGGTCCGGGGCGCCCCGACTGCGCGCCACCACCCTCGCGGGGCTGCTCCGCCACGAACTCCTCGCGCGCACCGCCGACCCCGACGGCACCGCCGCCCTGCTGGGCTCGGGCGACACCGGCGGAGCCGACGGCGCCCGGGCCCCTTCGCCGCTGCCCAGCGCCCTGGACGTCGACGACGCCTACGCCGTCCTGCCGGACTCCGCGGCGGTGTCGGTGCGGGTGGGCACCCGGGTGGACCCGGCCACCGGCAGCGTGCGCCCCGGCCGGATGTGGCGGTGGGAGGTCCTGCCCGCGGGCACCGTGTTCACCGCGCACCTGCGGCTGCGGGTGGCCGCCCCCGCAGACGAGGCCAGGCTCCTCACCCTGCTGGTCCTGGCCGTCCGCGGCCTGGGGGGCGACGGCCCCGGGATCCGGATCGGCGGGCGTTCGGGGCGGGGCCACGGCGCGGTCCGTGCCGACCGCTGGGCCGCGCGCCGACACGACCTCACCGACGAACACGGCTGGTTCGCCTACCACGCACGCGACTGGGGGACCCGCTGGGACGAGGGCGCCGAAGCGCTCACGGAACCGCCGGAGGAGTCCCCGCCCGGGGCAGCCCCGGCGGAGCCGGACCTGGCCGCCCTCCTCGACGTCCGGCTGCGCGAACACGGGAGGGCCGCGACCGCCGCGCACCTGGCGGCCCGGCCCGCGCACACCGACCGGCGGCGCCGGGCCGAACTGCGGATGGAACTGTACGTGGCCGAACGCTCCGACCCCGTCTCCACGGGGCGTCCGCCCGCCCCCCGGGACCTGCGCCCCGGGCTGCTCATGATCGGGGACGCGCCCGCGGACGGCCGCCTGGCCGAGGCCGACCGCGGGCACCGGTGGCGGCCGTTCGTCGCCGACCACGGGGGCGAACGGGTGCTGTTCCGCCCCGTGCTCGGTGACACCGCCCTGTTCGCCCTGCTCAAACGGGTGGGCGGCCGGCTCGTGCGGGACGCCTGCGAACACCTCGTGGGGGAGGGCGGCCGTTGGCGGCAGTGGCACGGGCACTGGTGGGGTGCCGACACCGACCACCGCCCCGGCGCCCCGCCGACCCCCTCCCGGATCCGACTGCGCGCCACCCCGCCCCTCGACGGCGGCGCACCCCTGACCACCACACGCCTGACCGTGGACGCCCTGTTCGGTGACGCCGTGGACGGCCACCTGTTCACCACCGACCTGCACTGCGGGGGCTCGGCCCGGGTCGTCGTGGACGTCACCGAACCCGACGACGCCGTCCGGGGGATGCTCGCCCTCCTGGTCCGGGAACTGGCCACCGTCCCCCTGGACGCGCTCGGCGCTGGGGCCGGGAGCGGCCAGGGCAGACTCGTCGCGACCCGGGCGGTTCTGACCACACACGGGGGCGGCCGGGCCCCGGCCGAGGAGGTGGACCTGGTGGCGGCGCTGGACGACCCGGACGGTCGCGACGCCCGGACCGCCCGGGGGTGGCTGCCCGCCCTGCACACCCGGATCACCGGCTCCGACACGGAAGGGGAACCGCGTTGAGCGTGCACGCACACGAACCGCCCGCACCGGCGGGGGCGGACGTCGGACCGCTGCCGCCCGAGGGGGTCGAGGAGGTCCTCACCGACGTGTTCGTCCGGGGGGAGCGCTGCCGGATGCTCGACGCCGCGGGACCGCCCGGGACCCGGGGCAGCCCCCAGTGGCTGCTGGCCGAACTCGGCGACGGCCGGATCACCGGGTCCTGCCCCTCGGGCCGGTGGCGCCGATCGGACGCCCCGCCCACCGCGCACCTGTCCGCGCCCCCGCTCGATCCCCGCACCGACCGGTGGCGGGTCCTGGAGGTCCTGGTGTTCGGCCCGCACGCGCAGATCCGCCTGGGCGAGGGGGCGGACGCGGGGTGGGTCGCCGCCGACGCCCCGGGCGACCTCCCCGAGTGGCTGCGCCCCCGCGACAGGTCCTTCCTGCTCCAGGGCTGGGTCGGGGACGCCGACAGCCGCACCCTGGAAGGGGAGGTGCCACTGTCGGTGACCCGGGAGCCCTCCGGTGCCGAGGCGGTCCTGCCGGTCGCCTGGACCGGTTTCTCCGGCCGTCTGCGGACGCTCCCGGAACAGGGGCGCGGTGCCCTGGAGAGTACCGGGACCTGGCTGACGGTCCGGGAGTACTGGGCGTGCGACCCCGTCACGGGCGCGGTCGGGGTGGCCTTCCACCGGCTCACCGGGGTGTGCGCCGGGACCAAGCCCACCGGCCCGGAGTTCGAGGTGGGCACCGGAGACGAGACGGGCACCGGCGGCCCGGCGGAGGCCCGGGGCCGGGCGGGGGAGCACTGATGGCGGACCCGCGGGACGTCGCCGCCCGGCTGAACCCCGCCGCACCGGGGCCCGAGGGGGAGTCGCGCCGCCACCGGGCCACAGCCCCCTACGGGCTGGTCCGGCTGGCCGAGACGCCCGTTCCCGCCGCCGCGCTGCACCCCGGCCACGACACCCGGTCGCTGCTCCGCTCCCACGAGCGCACCGTCCCGGGGACGCACTCGGGCTGGATCGACCTGACCCTGACCACCCTGACCCCCACCTTCGTCGGCCGGACCCCGGGAAGGGGCGGCGTCCACGCCTCCGCCCGCTTCCCGCACGGGGACCGGTCCCTGCCCGCGGTGCCCGGCTCCACCCTGCGAGGGCTGGTCCGCAACACCCTGCGCATGCTCACCGGTGGTGAGAGCGGTCCGGTCAACACCCCCATGCTGTTCTTCCGGGCTCCGGTGCGCGTCGACCCGGACGGCGCCGACAGCTCCCGGTCCCCCCGGGCCCGCCACGTCACGGCCAGGCGGCACGACCACTACCGCAGGCGCCGGGCCGGGCTGCGCACCAGGCAGGGATTCCTGTACCACTCCCCGGGCGAGGCGGCGTGGTACGCCGTCGAGGTCCCCGCCACCGCACTGGAACCCGAACCGGGCCGGGCGCTCAAGGTGCCCTTCGCCGTGCTCCGGGAGAGTCTGCGCACCTGGGACTTCGGGGTGGGCGACTTCCCCGACCCGCCTCGCGGCAGCACCTACGTCCCCACCGCGCACGAACAGCACGGCCGCCTCCAGTACCGCTGGGTGTACGCGGTCCACCTGCCGGGGCGGCGCGGGGTCGCCGCGGTCGCCCCCACCGAACCGCAGGCCCGCGCCCGCCTGGCCGAACGCGCCGGGAGCGGCGTGCGGCACGAACACACGGGCTGCGGGCACGGGAACTCCGGGTGCGCGGGCCCCGGACACGGCGGGGTGGTCCCGGCACTGCTCGTGCTGACCGGGGCCGCCGCCGAGGAGCGGCGCAACGCCTACCTCTTCCCCGCACCACCGGACCTGCGGACCGGCCGCCGCCCCGTGCCCGACGCCATGGTGGAGCTGTTCGAGTCGGCGGAGCAGGTCACCGGCTACCAGCGGGCCGCCTTCCCCCCGACCCTGGGCACCGGGGACGGTGACCCGGTCCGGCCCCCCGTCGCCGGGACCGGGGGCGGCGGTCTGCCCCGACGGGGCCTGGAACCGGTCTGGTTCGACGTGGACCCCTCCGGCCGGGTGGTCTCCTTCGGCCGTTCCGGCGGGTACCGCATCGCGGTCAGCGACGACAACCCGATCCGCCGCGCCGTACCCGGGCGGGTCCTGGGGCCCCAGCACGGCGACCCGGACCGCACCGACCGTGCCGGGCGCACCGTCGACGTGTGCCGGGCGGTGTTCGGCGACACCGACGTCTTCGCGGGTGAGGCCGGAGCGCTCCGGGGCCGGGTCTCCTTCGGCAACGCCCTGAGTACGGACCCCGACCCCGACTACCCCGACGGCGCCGCGCTGCGGGTGCAGCTGCTCTCCCCGCAGCGCGGCTGCTTCGCCAACTACCTCGCCCAGGGCCCCGACGCGGCGGCGGGCGAGCGGCCCGACATCGTCACCTGGTCGCACGAGGGGCGGATCCGCCTGGGCGGGTACAAGGCCTACCTGCACCGGCACGACCCACGCCTGGGCGCGCCGGTCCGCTACGACGAGCGGGCCCGGACCGAACTCGGGATCACGGTGGTCCCCCGAGGAGCCGAGGCCGTGCCGCCCCGGGACACCCAGCGCGACATCGTCCCGCTCCGTGACGGCCTCACCCTGCGCTCCCGTGTCACCTTCACCAACCTCACCGACGCCGAACTCGGCGCCCTGATGCGGGCCCTGCTCCTGGCCAACCCCGCCGACGGGGGAGACCCCGCGGACCCCGGGCACGCCCACAAGATCGGCATGGGCAAGTCCCTGGGCATGGGCAGCGTGCACCTGCGCCCCGAACTCCACCTGGTCGACCGTCGCGCCCGCGCCGCCGACCTCTCCCTGAGCCCCGCCGCAGGGGTCACCCGTGCCTCCGGGGAACGGGTGGAGGCCTTCCTGGGCGCCTTCTCCGCGGCCCTGGCGGGGTACCGGGGAACGGAGGACTGGAGGGAGGTGGACCAGGTCGTGGACGTGCTCCTGGCCAGCCGGTGGCGGGGCCGTCTGCCGTGGTCGGAGACAGCGGTGATGTCGCTGCGCCAGTTCGCCGAGTACCCGGTCCTGCCCCCGCTCACCGAACGGTTCGGGGGAGCAGACGCAGGATGAGCAGGCCGACGGCGAACGACACCGCGCTCCCGACGGCCGTGAGGTGTGCCCGAGGAGGTGCCGTCAGCCGTTGGGCCCTCGTTCCCCGTCCGCGGCGGAGGCGCGCCTGCGAGCCCGGTAGGCCGCGGCCTTCACCCGGTTGCCGCACTCGTCCATCCCGCACCAGGTGCGCCGGGCGCCCCGTGAGCGGTCGAGGTAGATGCGGGTGCAGTCGACGCGACCGCACTCCTTGAGGCGGGCGCCGGGGTCCGCGAGCAGGAGGACGGCGCTCCTGGCCACGAGGGAGAGAGCGGAGGTCAGGTCCCCCGACACACGCAGCCCCGCGTCGGTGAGTTCGACCGAGGGCAGCGGACCGGCGGCGGTGTCGTTGACGGCCTTGAGGCTTTCCGGTTCGAAGGGCCGTTCGAGCACACGGTCGAGGGCGAGTCGGTAGATCGCCTCACGCAGGGAGAGAGCGGACTCGAAGGTCGCGGAGTCGGCGCTCACCCGGTCGGGGAGGCCGTCGCAGAGACTCGTCCACCGTTCCAGGTCCGCGGGCTCGGACAGGAGGTCGATGCGTTCGCCACGGCGGGACAGCACCGTCGCGGCCAGGTCGAGGGCCGGATCACCGCTCACGAATACGAAGTTCACGTCACCATCTTGACCGGTGACGACGTTGACGGCAAAATCGTCACCTGTTGAGGTGGTGACGAAATGAGGGCGAGGGGCGCATGGCCGGAATCCGCGATATCGAGGCGGTCGTTTTCGACGTCCTCGGAACGCTGGTCGACGAACCCGGCGGACTCCGGGCGGCGATCCGCGACGCCGTGCCCGGGTGCGAAGACGTGTCCGTGGACGAGTTGACCACCTCGTGGCAGCGGTACGTCGCCCTCGAACAGGGCCGCGTCGCCCGGGGACGCCGCGCGTACGCCACCAGCGAGACCATCGACGCCGAGGCCGCCCGGCGGGTGGCCGACCGGGCCGGACTCGCCGACCCTGACGGCATCTCCTGGTTGGCCACGGCCGGGCAGCGTCTGCCCCCCTGGGAGGACTCCGTCTCCGGGCTCGACCGGCTCGCCCGGACGCTGCCGGTGATCGGGCTCTCCAACGCCAGCCGCACCGCGCTGCTACGGCTCAGCGCGCACGCGGGGCTGCGCTGGCACCAGGCCCTGTCCGGCGAGTCCGTCCTGGCCTACAAGCCGGCGCCGGAGCTCTACGAGCTGGCCATCGCTACCGCCGGGCACTCGCCCGAACGCGTGCTCATGGTGGCCGCCCACGCGTGGGACCTCCGTGGCGCCCGGACCAGGGGCATGCGGACCGCCTACGTGCGGCGGCCGGACGGCGATCCGCCTACCGGCTCCGACTCCTTCGACTGGTGCTTCGAGGGACTGGACGAACTGGTCACGGCGCTGGCGGCGAGGTAGTCGGCACGGGTGAGCCGCTGATGGTCTCGGCGAGGGCCTCCAGCAGGTCGGCCCGGCGGTCGGGTTCGTCCTGGGCGCCCCGCCACAGCTCCGGGGGCTCGGGGCCCTCCTCCAGGAGGCGGCACAGCAGGGCGTCGAGCGAACCCCGGGGGTCGGCGTCGAAGGCCGCCCGGTGGGCCTGGGCCTGCGCGGTCAGTTCCCGGGCGAGCCGGCCCAGCCACGTCCGCTCGCTTTCGCCCAGGACCTCGCGCCGGCGGCCGATCGTCTCCGGGGCGCCGGGGGCGTCCCCGTGCCGTGCGGGCGGGTCGGGGACGGGGGCGTAGGGGGCGCTGCGGGACCGCCCCCTGGCCTGTTGGACCAGTGCGAAGTGGCCGGGCATGTCCACGGCCATCCGGCCCAGTACCCCGGTGAGCCTGCGCGCCACGTCCTCACCGTTCATGGCCGGCAGCAACCGGCGCAGGAGCAGGCGTCGGCGCTGGTCGGGGGTGCGGCCGGAGTCGGCGTCACGGCCGGCGGCGAGTTCGGCGAGCTTGCGCAGCAGGTAGTCGCCGGTGGCGGTGGAGACCATCGGGGGCTCCCGGACCGCGGTGAGCGGGCGCCCGTGCAGGTCCGCGACGGGGACCGCGTCGCCGTCCTCGGTGAACGACACCGAATCGCCGGGGCGGACGTCCTCGGGCAGGTCGGCGGCGGGGTTCCCCCACCCGGCGGTGAGTACCAGCATGGCCAGGGCCTCCTGCTCGACCACGTCGGTGGCGATCCGGGCGACGTCGCGGCGCTGGGCCCAGCGCCGGGGGCGTTCGGAGAAGGCGCAGCGGATCCTGCCGTCGGGGGCGGGCTGCGGGTAGACGCGGCGCAGGTTCTTGTAGGACCGGTCGCGGCGGACGTCGTCCAGGGCGTCGCGGAGCCGGTGCGCGGCGGTGCGGTCCACACCGCCGGTACCGTCGGCGCCGGGCTCGGCCCGGGCCATGCGCACGGCCACGACGCCGCGCGGGTCGCCGCCGTGTCCGGCGCACGCGCAGTGCTCGAAGCACAGGTCGACGTAGTCGCAGAACTGCTCGGAGTGGCTGGTGCAGCCCTGCGCGGTTCCGTCCGCCGAGCACGGCCCGCAGCCCAGGACGCGTGTGAACACGCGTAGGAAGGCCGCCGAACCGAACAGCTCACCGGCGGAGCAGTGGTGCTTGCTCACGAACTCTTCTCCCCGGATGCTCCGGGGCTGGGACGCTTCCCCAGCCCTTCCGGGGAAACGCGCGAACGAGGCGTGATCCTTCGGTGACACTCCTGCGTCAACGGGAGGTCGTACAACAAAGTAGGACCGCTGTTGCTGGAATGTCAATTGCCGACCATGGTACTGAAAGCGACTAAGGGTGAAAACTTTCAATTAATCGGTCATTGTTCACACGGGGCTCAGAATTAACAGCGCTGTTCTCCTCCAGGGGACACCGACCCGTGTCCGAGAGAGTGCGGTGAGGGCCTCGGAGCGGGGTGCGTCGCGGCTGTTCGGACGAAGCGGACGGTCGGCATGGAGCGAGAGGGAGCGGGAGGTCGCCGGATGCCCGTGGTCAATCTGACCTCGCACGTGGTGACGGTCGTCGACGAACAGGCACGCGTGATCCGGAGCTGGCCCGAGTCGCCCGAACCCGCCAGGGTCGAGGCCGTCCGGTTCCCCCTGCGGGAGGTGGAGGGCGTGCCGCTCATGGCGGAGGAGCGCACCCGCGCGGTCCTGCCCGAACCCGTCGAGGGGGTGTGGTTCATCGTCTCCTCCGTCGTGAGCTCGGCCCATCCGGAGCGGGACGACCTGCTGGTCCCCTCCGACCTGGTCCGCGACGACCGGGGGGTGGTCACCGGCTGCCGTTCCCTCGTGCTCACCTCCGCTCCGGTCCGCGACCGCGAAGGGGAGAAAGTACTCCATTGATCCTTACCGCCCCCTTTCGGGCGCGGGTGAGTACTGTGGTTCCGTTCCTGTCGTCTGGAGGCGGCCGAAGGCGGTGCGTCCGGGAGGGGAAACCGTGGACGCACCCCGTGCCGCCGTCGTCCTCGTGGGGCAGAACCCGACCCCCGCCCTGCTCTCCTGCCTGACCCTGCCCGCCGACCAGCTCGTCCTGGTCGCCAGCGACGGGACCCTGACCGTCGCCCGACGGGTCGCGGAGGCCGTCGGACGCATCGCCCCGCACCGTTCGGCGCGCGTGCTCAGCGTGGGACCGGACCCGCACGACCCCGATCGGGTCACCGGCCTCCTGGAGACCGTCCGGCGCGCACTCGACGGACGACCCTGGCACCTCGACTACACCGGCGGCACCAAGGTCATGAGTGTGGTCGCCGCCCTGCACCACGAACGCGCACTGCCGCCCCGGGCCCGTGCCTGGCGCTACTACCTGGACTCCCACAGCGACCTGCTCCGCACCGCCGACACCGCGCGCCCCGGCCGTGCGGTGACCGGCCGCGGAGTCGACCTGCGCACCCTGGCCGGGATCCACGGCGCCCGCTGGCTGGCGGACCGCGACCCCGAACCCGTGCGCCTGTTCGTGCGGGGCGGGGAGAGCGCCCTGGCAGAAGCCTTCCCGCACCTGCCCGAGGGCGAGCGCAACGGGATCGCGGCCGAGGGCCGACTGCTCCGTCACCTGCGCCGCCTGCTGCGCGGACGGCCCGAGACCGAGGTCCTCGGCGCCCGACAGGTGGCCGACCCCTTCCGCCCCGGCGGTTCCGTCGCCGACTTCGACGTCCTGGTCCGCCACCGCCACCGGGTGCTGTGCGTGGAGGCCAAGACCCGGGCCGAGGACGTGGTCGCCCGTGCGGGCTGGACCGTCGCCAAGGCGCGCAGGGTCTTCGGCGGCGCCACCCACGTCCTCTTCGTCCACTCGGGGCCGCCCGCGGCCGACCTGCGCGACCAGGTCACCGAGTACAACCCGGCCCTGTCCGCGCGCCAGGTCCACGTGTGGCACCTGGACGCCCTGCTGGAACGCCTTACCTCCTTCACGGCGCTGCGCGACGCCTTCTTCCCGAGCCTGGCCTGGACGCCGCCGAGCAGATCCGCCCCGGGGGCGACGACCCCGCACCCGCCGGGGACCGCCGGGACCGCTCCGGCCGCCCCCGCTTCCGGCCCGCTCCGGCCGCCCTCCCGCCATCCCGGCCCCCGGGACGCCCCGCTCCTGGTCACCCCGTTGGGCGGAAGCAGGTTGGGCACCCTGGCCGCCGTACACGCCCACCGCCCGGCCCGGACCCTGGTCCTGTCCTCCAAACAGAGCCTGCGGGCCGGGGTCCGGGAGGCGGCGGCGGGCACGCTGCGCTCCGCCGAGCGCCCGGGCGCGCCCCCGGCCGACGCCGCCGCCCTGCGCGCCGAGGGTTACCGGGACCGGGTGCGGCTGTCGGCTGAGCCGGTGGACGGCTACGACTCCGAGGCGGTCGACCGGGCCGCGCGGGGATGGATCGGACGCGAACGGGAGGAGGGCCGCCCGGTGGTCGTGGACATCACCACCGGGACCAAGGCCATGAGTCTGGGGCTGGCCGGGGCCGCCCGGTTCCACGGGGCCTGCGCCACCTACCAGTTGGCCCGGGAACGGGCCCTGGTCTGCCTGACCCACGGCCGCAGACCGCTGGAGGGGCGGGCCGGGATCGACTGGTCACTGGTGCTGTCCGGCTACCGGCCCCTGACCGCGCCCCTGGGCGGCCTGGTCACCGGACCGGCCGGGGACCAGGTGGACGTGGCGCTCCTGGAGTCGGCGGGGGCGGCCCTCGGTGCGGCCGCGTCGGGGGAGTGCCAGGTGTGGTGGGACGTCACCCTGGCCGACCCGGAGGGGTTCCTGACCGCGCAGGAACGGCCCGGCCTGGTGCTGACCTTCGGAGACCGGGCCGTGGGACTGGCCGCACCCGCGCGCCTGCGGCGGCGCACCCCCGGCGGACCGCTGCGCGGGGTGAGCCCGGGGGCCTGGGCGCAGAGCGTGTTCGCGGCGACCCTGCACCTGAACGTGCGCTGCGACGTGGCCGGGACGGTCCTGGCCCTGACCCGCCCGGGCCGCGACGTGGCCCGGGCGGGCGAGCTGGTGGCCTGGATCTCCCAGGCCGACCCCGGTGAAGGGGGCGGAGGCGACCGGCCGGCCCCGGCGATCCGCTTCGGGGACCCGCTGCGGCCGCTGGTCGTCGAGGTGGACCCGCAGGCCCCGCCGGCCCTGCTCACGACGGACGTGAGCAGGATCTGACCCGCCGTATCCCCGCCCTGAACTACTTATGGGCTATTTGTCCTATTTGTTACTGGTGGGTCGCAAACCGTCCGAGGCGCGCAACCGTCCACCCAGAGACACGTCCCCCTCCCAGAACGGAGCCGCCCACGTGCGGTACGGATCTACCCCGGCCCTGGCCGCCGGTGCGCTCGTCATGGCCCTGACCACCGGCTGTTCCCTGATCCCGGTGATCGGGGAGGGCGTCACCGAGCAGTTCGGCGGGGCCCTCGAACTCGAACGCTTCCGTGGTCAGCAGGTGAACTGGCAGGCCTGCTACGCCCAGTCGGAGATCGACGAGATCGTTGAGTACTGGGAGGTGGACGCGGACTGGCTGCAGGGCCTGGAGTGCGGCGCCATGGTGGTTCCCCTCGACTACGACGACCCCGGGCGGGAACGGGTGCAGATCGCCCTGTTCCGCCAGCCCGCCACCGGGCCCGCCGAGCAGAGACGGGGTTCGCTGGTGTTCAGCCCCTCCGGCCCCGGGGCCGGAGGCATGGAGATGCTCTCCCAGGAGATCCTCAGCCCCGAGGTCCGTGCGGCCCACGACCTCGTCTCCTTCGACCCGCGCGGGGTCGGCGGTAGGGACTCCGCCTCCTGCCAAGGTGCTGAGAGGGAGAACTGGGCGCAGGTGTGGGGGAGCGACCGGTGGGAGGACCTGTTGTCCTGGGACCTCGAACCGGACGACCTCACCGACACTGACCTGCGGGACCTGGACGAGGCGGCACGGGAGTACGCCGAGGCGTGCGCGGAGGAGGCGGGAGCGGACCTCCTCGCGCACATGGGCAGCGTCGACGTCGCACGTGACATGGACCTGCTGCGCCAGGTCCTCGGCGACGACGAGCTCACCTACGTGGGCTACTCCCACGGGACCCACCTCGGCTCGGTGTACGCCGAGCTGTACCCGGACCGGGTCGGGGCGATGGTGCTGGACGGCGGGGTGGACCTGGACATCGCCCCGGAGGACGCGCTGGTCGACCGGGCCGGGAGCGTCCAGACGGCCTGGGAGCTGTTCGTCGAGAACTGCGCCGACAACCGCAACAACTGCGCGTTCAGCGGTCCGGACCGGGCGACCGGGGAGATGTCCCGGATCCTCGGGGACCTGGACGAGGAACCCCTCGTCCTGTACGAACCGGAGGGGGCGGAGGAGGTCGTGATCGACGGTGACGTCATGCTGGAGGTCACCTCCCGGACCCTCCACCACGAGCACCTGTGGCCCGACCTCAGTGACGCCCTGGCCGACCTGGCCGCGAGCGACCACCCGCGGGCCGCCTACTTCCTCTCCTACCTGTACACGTTCGCCTACGGACACCCGGACGAGTTCGAGGAGGAGCACGCCAGGGCGGACACCGCGCGGACCGCGATCGAGTGCGCCGACAACCCCGTGGACGCCGGCGCCGTCGACACCGCCGACCACCGCGACCTCATGGTCCGCGCCCACGACGCCTCCCCGCTGTTCGGCGGGGTGGCGGTGTGGCCCCTGATGGTGTGCGCGCACTGGGTCGAGGCCGAGGCGTCGCCGGACGGGTTCACCGCCCCGGACGCCCCGCCGATCGTGGTGGTCGGCACGGTCGGCGACCCCGCCACCCCCTACTCCTGGTCCCAGGACCTGGCCGAGCGGCTGGAGAGCGCCACTCTGGTCACCTACGAGGGCTCGGGCCACGGGGCCTACGGTTTCGGCTACAACGACTGCGTGGACGACGTGGTCGACACCTACCTCCTGGAGGGCGTGGTGCCCGGCAGCGGACACTTCTGCGCTCCCGAGGAGTACTGACCGCCCCGGTCCCGCCCGTCCGCCCGGGCGGGACCGGCGGCCCCGCGGGCAGGGCCGGGCCTGGACCACCGGTACGGGGCCACCGGTAAAAGGCACCGGAAAGCCACCCGTACGGAGTGTTTACCCCTCCGCCGGGATGTTCACCGCGCAGGCACGAACGATGACCCGGAGTATGGAGGCTTCGATGGTTCGCAGTTCGGGGCGGAGGTGGGCGTGCGGGTGCGCTGCGCTGGCGGAAGGGCCCTGGGGGCCGTGGGTCTGACGACCGTGCTGGTCGCGGCGGCGGGTTTCGCCCCGGCCGACCGGTGGGACGGCGAACTCCCCTTCTACGGCCAGGCCGTCGACTGGCAGCCGTGCTTCACCCCGGAGGAACTCGCCGCCGCCGAGGACACCGAGGGCGACCCCGACTGGACCTCGCGCCTGGAGTGCGGCACCGTCACCGTCCCCGTCAACCACGGCGACCCCGAGGGCGGGACCATCGACATGGCGGTGGTCAGGCACCCCGCCCAGGGGCCCGCCGAACAGCGGCGCGGCTCCCTCGTGTTCGACTTCGGCGGCCCCGGCGTCCCCGGGGTCGAACGGATGAGGAGCGGCCCCCTGCCCCTGAGCAGGCAGACACGCGCCTCCTTCGACCTGGTCTCCTTCGACCCGCGCGGGGTGGGGGAGAGCGCGGGGTTCACCTGCCCGCGGTGGCGGGCCATGCGGGCGCCCCTGGAGGCGCTCCGGAACCTCGGAGCGCAGGAGGTCACCGACGCGCGTCTCCGCGAGCTGGACAAGGCCGCCGAGGCCTACGCCCGAAGCTGCGTCGAGGAGGTCGGTGAGGAGTTCCTCGCCAACACGGGAACCGTCAACGTGGTCCGCGACCTCGACATCCTCCGCGACGCCCTCGGCGACCGCCGACTGAACTACGTGGGTTTCTCCTACGGCACCCGCATCGGGGCCCTGTACGCCGAGATGTTCGCCGAGAACACCCGGGCCCTGGTCCTCGACGGGGCGATGCAGATCGAGCGTGACGTCATCGCGGACGGGGTGGAGCAGAGCGGTGGTGTCCGGGCCGCTTGGGAGACCTTCGTCGACTACTGCCTGGAGCGGGCGCCGGAGTGCCCGTTCACCGACGCGGCGCAGGCCACCGCCGAGACGGAGGCGATCCTGTCCGGGGTCGCCGCCGACCCGGTCGTCCTCGAGGAGGGCGGCGTCGGCCGCCACGAACTGCTCGTGCTGCTCCGCGAGTCCCTGTACACCGAACACAGGTGGGAGAACGCGGCCCGGCTCCTCGCCCGGCTCGCGGCGGGCGACACCGGGGACGACTTCGTCCGGGGCTACCTCGAGGGCGCCCTCGCACCCCGGGGCGGGGAATCGGGGTCGGAGGAGTCCGCGTTCACGGCGGTGCGCTGCGCCGACCACACCAACCCCACCGACCCCCGCGAGTACCGGGAGGGCGCCCGGCGCGCCGCGGACCTCTCCCCGCTCTTCGGGGGCGATCAGGTGTGGTCGTTGCTGCCCTGCGCCCACTGGCCCGTCACCGAGGTCGTCCCCACCGGGGTGAGCGCCCCGATGGCGCCGCCGATCCTGGTGGTGGGCACCCGGGGCGACCCCGCCACCCCGTACGCGTGGGCGCGCGAGCTGGCCGACCAGTTGGCCTCCGCGACCCTGTTCACCTACGAGGGCGGGGGCCACACGGCCTACGCGGGCGGACGGTCCTGCGTCGACCGGGTGGTGGACGCCTACCTCCTGTACGGCGAGGTGCCCCCGGCGGGCTCCTCCTGCCCGGGGGAGTTCTGAGCTGTCGGGAACCGCACGAACGACAGCACCAGGGCCAGGGCCCCAGCGCCCCCGGCCAGCACCAGGTGGCCGACGCTGATCGAGGTGGCCGCCATCAGGGGGCCGAGGGCCAGGGGCGAGAGGAACTGCCCGACGAAGACCATCGTGCTGGAGACCGAGCTCGCCCGCCCCATCACCGGAGCGGGCGTCAGTGCGCCCACCAGCACGGTCAGCGAGGTCAGCCACACTCCGCCGCCGGCTCCCACCAGGACCGCGGCCGCCACCAGGGCCGCGCGCGCGTCGGCCAGCCCCAGCAGCAGGAAGGCCGCCGTCCACAGCACGGCTGCGGTGCGCAGCAGGGCGTTGACGCCCAGGACCCGGCGCAGCCGCGCGTACGCGACGCCCACCAGCGCGGATGTCCCGGTGACCGCGGCCACGTGCACGGAGACCGCCGCGGGGTCGTGCACACCGAGCTCCGCCAGCCGCTGGGGCAGGAAGACCAGCAGGCCGTAGGTGAGCACCATGTACACGCCGGACAGGGCGAACACGCCCAGGAGCGCGGGTTGCGCGGCCACCGCCGCCCGCAGGGTGGTCACCTCCGCGGGGCGCTCGCCGACCGGTCCGCTCCGCGCGGGCCCGGAAGAGCCGAACAGGAACAGCGCGGCCGCGCCCACGGGGATCCCGACCAGGTACACGGCGAACGGCGCCTGCCAGGAGATCGCGCCCAGCGCGCCGCCGAGGATCGGCCAGAGCACGCCGCCCAGGCCGGTGGCCGCGGTCCGCCAGCCCATCACCCGGTCGCGGTCCGCTCCCCGGTAACCGTTCAGGAGGGCGACCGTCGTGGCCGAGAAGGCCGTGGCCGCGCCGATGCCGAACACGACCCGGCCGGCCAGCAGCAGGGTGTAGTCGTCGGTGACCAGTCCGGCCCCTCCCGCCAGGCCGTAGAGGAGGAGACCGGCGAACATCGGCCCGCGTACCCCCACGCGGTCCACGAGCCAGCCGGTGAGCGGGCTGACGACGGCGACGGTCAGTCCGTTGACGGTGAGCAGGGTTCCGGCCCGGGTCGCGCTGATCTCCAGGTCGGTGCGGATGAGTTCGAGCACCGGCATGAGGATCGTGCTCGACATGATGCCCAGGGTGGAGGACAGCAGGAGGACCACGAGGGCGCCGTGCGGGTGCCGTGTGCCGGAGGCCGACGGGGCTGAGGGGGCTGAGGGGGCTCCCGCGGCGGTGCCGGGGCCGGGCGTCGCGGGTGGGGCGGGCTTCGGTTCGGGCATGGGGGGACCTCTGGTCAAAAACTGCCACTGAGTGGCATTGGATATTGGTAGGCACTTTATACCGAGAGGCAAAAGAACACCAGGGGCGTTTTTCGTGGCTGCTGGTTAGGATGCGGGGCATGGCTCCGAACGACACCCCGCAGGCCCGCCCCTCCCTCCGCGAACGCAAGAAGCAGCGCACCCTGGAGGAGCTCGCCGCCGCCGCCGCACGGCTCTTCGCCGAGCAGGGCTTCGAGGCGACCACGCTGGAGGAGGTCGTCGCCGCGGCCGAGGTCTCCAAGCGGACCTTCTTCCGCTACTACGGGTCCAAGGAGGCGGTCGCTCTGGCACCCGAGGGGCAGCTGTGGGAGCGCTACGTCGCGGAGGTCGCCGAACGCCCCCTCGGCGGAACGGTGCTGGACTCCCTCCGCTCCGCCCTGCTCGACACCGTCACCCGGATGCCCCTGGGGTGGGAGGAGCGGTTCTACGCCTGCCGCAGGCTCGCCGCGCACAGCCCCACCCCGGCGCTGCGCGACCACACCGTCGTCGCCTCGTTCCACGTCCAGGCCGAGCTCACCGGCATCCTCGAACGGCGCCTGGGAACCAGCTCAGAGGCGGACGTCCGGCTGCGCCTGCTCGGCGAGTTCGCCCTCAGCGCCTGGCGGTGCGGGGCCAAGGAGTGGGTGATGGGACGCGAACCCGGCCAGACCGGCCGGCCGGCCATGGACGCCACCCCCGACCCCCTCGACGCCGGAACCGCCGCCCGGGTCCGGGGCGGACGCGAGCGGTTGCTGCGCCGCGTCGACGAGGCCTTCGCCGCCATCCCCGCCAGCCTCGCCCTGTCCGCCGACTGAGCGAGGGCAGCCGCCCGCCCCCGCCTCCCGGGGACGATCCGGCTCCCGTGCGGGGGAACCGCCACCGCCTGCGGCCGGGCAGACCCGGACACGAGCGGGGCGACCGAAGGGAAGGACCGGCCATGGGAACGCGGACTACCGGACGGGCCGCCACGTGGGCGGGCCCCGGGGCGTTCACCGGTTCGGGCCACCGGTACGGCGGCGGTGCGCACGGCCCTGCTCACCCTGGTCGGGTTCGCGTCGCTGACCTCAGGGGCGGTCCCGGTGTCCTCCTCGCTCCCGGCCGGGGGAGCACCGAACTCCCGTTTGAACGCGTTGGAGAAGGCGAACCGCGAGGAGTGGCCCGCCGGGTGGCCGCCGCCGTCATCCCGGTGTTCCGGTGCGGCTCCGGGGCGGCCCGAACCCCGTCCGCGCACTCCCGGGAACGGGGCCGTGGGAGCACCGCGGCGTCCGCACGGCCCCGCGCCGGGGCCTCAGCCCCGGGCCAGCGCCGCCAGCGCCCTCTCGACATCCACCGCCACCTGCGGAGGCAGGAACATCAACGCCTGCCTCAGGGTGCGCCGCTCACCCCAGACGGTGTTGCGGCCCACCTCCCGCGCCATCTGCGGGGAGTGCTCGGCGATCGCCTCGATGACGGTCGCGTACGCGCGCGGGTCATCGATCACCTCGGCGGTCGAGGAGTCCAGCTGCAGCGGACCGCTCCGCGGCTCCGGGGCCGGCTGGTGGAAGACCCACTCGTGCTCACCCGAACCCACGGAGAAGGCCTCCCTGCCGGGTAGTTCTACCCGGGCCTCGGTGTTGGGCGGCACACTCGCGCGCACCACCACCTCCTCGCCCCGCCTGCGCCACCGCACGCCCGCGGGTCCGTACGGCGTCAGGTGGCGGGCGCTCGCGTGCTCCAGCCCGGGCAGCGGCCGGGGCGCCACCCGGATCCTCCGGTAGCCGGGTTCGTCGGGGGCCAGCCCGGCCACCACCCGGTGCATCCAGTCGGCCACGGCGCCCAGGGCGTAGTGGTTGAACGAGGTCATCTCACCCGGGTTGAGGGTGCCGTCCTCCAGGAGGCTGTCCCAGCGCTCCCACACGGTGGTGGCGCCCATGGTGACCGGGTACAGCCAGGACGGGTTCTCCGTCTGGGTGAGCAGCCGCCCCGCCGTCTCCACGTACCCGTGGTCGGTGAGCGCGTCCGTCACGATCGGGGTGCCCACGAACCCCGTGCTGATCCGGTAGCCGTCCCTGCGCACCAGTTCGGCCAGGCGGCGGGCGAGCCGACGGCGCAGCTGCCCGTCGGTGACCAGGCCGAAACGCAGCGCCATCGCGTAGGCGGTCTGGGCGTCCGAGACCATACGCCCCGCGGCACTCACGTACGTCCGCACGAAGGCCTCGCGTGCGTGCTCGGCCGCGTCGGCGAAGCGGCGCGCGTCCTCGGTGTGGTCCAGCAGGTGCGCGCACCGGGCGACGATGTCCAGCGAACGGAACAGGTGGGCGCTCGCGACGATGTCGGAGTCGGTCCTGGCCTGCCCGGGCCGGTCGGCGGGCGCGGAGGGATCCAGCCAGTCACCGAACTGCAGGGTCCCCTCCCACAGACCGGTGCCCCCGCTCTCGGCCAGGAGCACGTTCGCCCAGTCGCGCATGCTCGGGTACTGGGCGCGGAGCACCCCGGTGTCGCCGTAGCGTTCGTGCAGGACCCACGGCACCACCGTCGCCGCGTCACCCCACGCGGCGGCGGCGCCGTCGCCCAGACCGCTGGTCACCGGGGGCACCACGAACGGCACCACGCCCCCGGCCCGCTCCTGGGCCAGGGCCAGCTCCCGCAACCAGGAGGCCAGGAAGGCGGAGCTGTCGTACAGGAAACACGCGGTGGGCGCGAACACCTGGATGTCCCCGGTCCACCCCAGGCGCTCGTCCCGCTGGGGGCAGTCGGTCGGGATGGCCAGGAAGTTGCCCCGCATGCTCCACACCACGTTCTCGTGGAGCCGGTTCAGCAGCGGGTCGGAGCAGTCGAACCACCCGGTCCGGGCCATGTCGGTGTGCACCACCACGGCGGAGACGTCGGCTGGGTCGAACTCGCCCGGCCAGCCCTCCACCCGGGCGTAGCGGAAACCGTGGAAGGTGAACCTCGGCTCCCACTCCTCCTCCCCCTCACCGGAGAGCACGTAGACGTCGGTGGCCGCCGCGCGGCGCAGCGGCCGCAGGGCGAGTTCACCGTCCTCCAGGACCTCGGCGTGCCTGAGGGTGACGGTGGTGCCGCGCGGGCCCCGGACCCGGATGCGCAGCCTGCCCACCAGGTTCTGTCCGAAGTCGAGCAGCAGGGCCCCGGAGGGGGAGGTGGCGACCTCCCGTACCGGCAGCGTCTCGATCCGGCGCACCGGGGGAGCGGAGCGGGGCTCCGGTTCGGGGACCTCCTCACCGGTGGGGACCGCCGGGGACCAGCCCCGCGCGGTCGCCCCCGGACGCGACCAGCCGGGGAGCTCGCGCCTGGCGTCGTGGTGTTCCCCGGCGTAGATACCGCTGGAGACCAGGGGTCCGTCCCCCCTGGCCAGCCAGCGGCCGTCGGTGCGGACCTCCTCCGAGGTGCCGTCCTCGTACTCCAGCACCAGCTGCGCCATCAGGCTCGGCTGCTCGCCGTAGTGACGGGACACCTGGCCGAAGAAGCCGTACTCCTCCGTGTACCAGCCGCCGGCCAGCCGGGCGCCGACGACGTTCTCGCCGGGCACCAGCAGATCCGTGACGTCCGCGGTCTCGTGGACCAGGCGCCGCCGGTAGTCGGTCCACCCGGGGGAGAGCACCGTGTCGTCGGCGGCCGAGCCGTTGACCTCCATCTCGGCTACCCCGAGCGCGGTCCACAGCAGCCGTGCCCTGCGCAGCGGGCCCCGCACGGTGAAGGAGCGCCGCAGCAGCACGGGCTGCGCCGGCCGGTCCGGTGCGGCCAACGCGATCGGCTCGGCCCGCCAGCGGCCCCGGCCGAGAAAGGCGGCCTCCACCGGGAGCGGGCGGCTCCACGGGGTCCACACCCCCTCGGAGTCCGCGGCCCGGACCTGCACCTCGCACCTCCGGCCTGGGGCCAGGGGCGCGAAGGGCCAGTCCACCAGCACCGAATCGGGGCCGTCGAGCTTTACCAGCCGACCGTCGCAGCACAGCTCGGCGGCGCTCTGCCGCCAGTCCGCGGCGCCGCCGCCCACCTCCCAGCTCAGCCTCGGCTCGGCGACGGCCACCGCCGCGCCGCCCCGGCAGTGTTCGGCGCGCAGCTCCGTGATCCGTGCGTCCGTCACCCCAGACCCCCCTCAGCGTCGAGTTCCACCGTCACGTCCAGCGGAAGGTCCGCCACCGACGTGCCCACACGGAGCCGGAACCCTCCCGGCTCGTACACCCACGCACCGTCCCAGTGGGCCAGCGAGCGGGGGCGCAGCGGGACGTCCGCGGTCGCCCGCCCGCCCGCCCCGGCCCGTACCGGGGCGAAGCCGACCAGCCACCTGGCCGGGCGGTCCACCGCGGAGTCGGCGCGTTCGGCGTAGACTTGGACCACCTCCTTACCCGGACGTCCCCCCGTGTTGGCGGCGTCCACCCGCAGGACGGGTCCGGAGCCCTGCCCGGTGAGCAGTTCCGCCCGCTCCAGGCGCCACGAGGTGTACCCCAGGCCGAACCCGAAGGGGTAGGCGGGCTCGGCACCGTCCCGGAGCCATGCCCGGTAACCGATGTGCACGCCCTCGTCGTAGGCGAGCAGGCCCCGGTCGGGGGTCACGTCCAGCACCGGCACGTCGCTGGTGCGCGCCGCCCAGGTGGTAGGCAGCCTGCCGCCGGGTTCGCGTTCGCCCGACAGCACGTCGGCGAGCGCGTTGCCGAACTCCTGCCCGCCGAAGTAGCCGAGCAGCACCGCCGCGACCTCCTCCCGCCAGGGCATCAGCACGGGGGAGCCCGCGTTCACCACGACGACGGTGCGCGGGTTCACCGCGGCCACCGCGCGGACCAGCTCGTCCTGGTGCCCGGGCAGGGACAGCGCGGTCCTGTCGTGCCCCTCCGCCTCCACGGCGGTGTTGGTGCCGACCACCACGACCGCCGCCTCGGCCCCGCGGGCCGCGGCCTCCGCCTCCGCGATGAGCTCTTCCGGCGGCACCGGGGCCGGGGCCGTGCCCAGGACCGCGGAGAAGACGTCGGTCAGCGCGCGCTCGGGGTCCACCTCGAACTCGGCGACCACGTCGACGGTCTCCCCCGCGGTGACGGTCAGGGGCGTGGTCAGGGCAGGGGGTGACAGGACTGCCGCTGCCGGGTCCAGATCCCGGGTGTCCGGTCTGCCCTTGAGCACGGTCCGTCCGGACACGCTCAGGCGGCCCAGTGCCGAGGTGGCGAACCCCAGCAGCACCTCACCGCTCCGCTCGAAGCCCAGGGCCGTGCGCAGTACGAGCCGCCGCGCCCGGCGCAGGCGCTCCTCACCCATCCAGTAGAGGGCGCTCGCCCGTCTGTGCTCGTCGAGCACCACCTCCCCCTGCGCGTCCAGGAAGGTGGCGCGGACACCGGGCAGGCCGGTCACCGGGTCCCGGGTCAGTTCCGGGGCGAAGCCCTCGATGTCCTCCTGGACGATCGCTCCCAGGGAGTACTCCACGCGGGTGCCGGGCAGCGCCGCCCGCAGCCCCTCCAGGGGGGAGACCACCCTGTCGGGTACGACGGTGGCGCTGCCGCCGCCCTGGATACGTGCCGTCCCGGCGTTGTGGCCGATGACGGCGAGGCTTTCCAGGGAGGCGGGCAGGGGCAGCGCCGCCTCGTTGCGCAGCAGGACCATGCCCTCGGCCGAGGCGCGGCGGGCGAAGGCCCGGCCGTCCACCGCCGAAGGGGGGCTTCCGGCCGGGGAGGGGCGTTCGGTGCCGCCCTCCGCTGAGCCCGCCAGGGCACCCACCCGGGAGGCCAGGAGCAGGAGGCGCTCCACCTTGCGGTCGATCGCCCCGACGCTCACCCTTCCCTCGTGCACCGCGGTCAGCAACGCCTCACTCCAGGCCCGGGAGGGGCCCGGCATGGCCAGGTCCAGCGACGCGGAGGCGGCACGGGTGCCACGCACCGCCATGAAGTCGCTGACCACCACGCCGTCGAAACCCCAGGACCGGTTCAGGGGCTCCTCCAGCAGCGGGTGCTCGGTCATCGGTGTGCCGTTGACCGCGTTGTAGGCGCTCATCAGCACCCAGGTTCCCGCCTCGACGACGCGTTCGAAGGGCAGGAGGTAGACCTCGCGCAGCGCCCGCTCCGAGACCCGCACGTCCAGGGACATCCGGTCGGTCTCGGAGTCGTTGGCGACGTAGTGCTTGGGCGCCGCCGCCACCCCGTTCTCCTGCAGGCCCCGGACGTAGGACCCGGCGAGGGCCGCGGTCAGCTCCGGGTCCTCGCTGAACGCCTCGAAGTGCCGCCCGCCCAGCGGGGAGCGGTGCATGTTGACCACCGGCCCGAAGACGACGTCGATCTTCTTGCGGGAGGCCTCGGCGGCGATCACCGTCCCGTACTCCCGGGCCAGTCCGGTGTCCCAGGAGGAGGCCAGGGCGGCGGGGGAGGGCAGGCACAGGGAGGGGTCCCGTTCGTCCCAGACGGGGCCCCGGACACCGGAGGGCCCGTCGGAGAGCCACAGGGAACGCAGCCCGATGCTGTCCAGGGCGGCGGTGGTGGCGAACCCGCCCCCGGAGACGAGCCGGACCTTCTCCTCCAGGCTGAGCTCAGCGACGAGTTCGCTCGGTCGCCTACTGGTGGTCATACGGTCCTCTCGTGGTTCTCTCGGGCGGCCAGGGCGGCGCGCTCCCGGCGCCGCCGTGCCTGCAGGTCGGGGTCGGGCACCGGGGCGGCCAGCAGGAGCCGCCGGGTATAGGGGTGTTCGGGGTCGGAGGTGACGGTGTCGCCGTCTCCGGACTCGACGATCTCCCCGCGGTACATGACCGCCACCCGGTGGCTGACGTGCCGCACCACGGCCAGGTCGTGTGAGACGAACAGGTAGGAGACCCCGGAGTCCTCCTGGATCTCGGTGAGCAGCCGCAGGATCCTCTTCTGGTTGGACAGGTCCAGCGCGGAGACGGCCTCGTCGCAGACGATGAGCCGGGGCTCCAGCGCCAGGGCTCGGGCGATCGCGATGCGCTGCCGCTGCCCTCCGCTGAACTCGCGGGGCAGGCGCCTGCCCGCGTCGGAGGGCAGGGCCACCTGGTCCAGGAGTTCGGCGATCCGGTCCCTGGCCTCCCGGCCCGCCCCGCCCCGCACGGTCAGGGGTTCGCTGAGGATCGCCTCGATCGTCATCGACGGGTTCAGGGAGCTGTAGGGGTCCTGGAAGACGACCTGGATCTGGTCGCTGAGCGTGCGCCGCTGGCGGCGCGGGAGCCCCGAGATCTCCCGGCCCCGGTAGGTGATGCTGCCGGAGGTCACCGGGGCCAGCCCCAGGATGGCGCGGCCCAGGGTGGTCTTGCCCGACCCCGACTCGCCCACCAGGCCCACGGTCTCGCCCTCGCGGATGTCCAGGCTCACCCCGCGCAGGGCGAGGAAGCCCTTGGAGCGCAGGCCCCGGCCGGGGTAGCGCACCTCGACGTCTCGTACGTCCAGCAGGGGCTCGGTCACCGGTCCACGTCCTTCCGGTCTGTCGGGGCCAGCGGGCCCCGGGCGCTGCCGCCGTCGAGGATGGAGTCCAGCAGCGACTGTGTGTACGGGTGCTCCGCGTCCCGGAAGATCTCCCGGGTGGGGCCGGACTCCACGATGTGGCCCGAACGCATGACCGAGACCCGGTCGCACAGGTCGGCCACGACACCGAAGTTGTGGGTGACCAGCAGGACACCCATGTCCAGGTCCTGTTGCAGGTCGCGCAGCAGGTCGAGGACCTCGGCCTGCACGGTCACGTCCAGGGCGGTGGTCGGTTCGTCGGCGATGAGCAGCGCGGGTTCGGTGGAGACGGCGCCCGCGATGAGTACGCGCTGGGCCATCCCGCCCGAGACCTGGTGCGGGTATGCGGAGAAGGTGCGCTCGGGGTCGGGGATGCCCACCCGTTCGAGCAGGCCCAGGGCCCGTGCCCGGGCGGCCCGCCGGTCCATGCCCAGGCACACCCGCAGGGGTTCGACCAGTTGGGAACCGATGGTGAAGGACGGGTCCAGGTTGCTCATGGGCTCCTGCGGCACGTAACCGATACCGCGGCCGCGGACCCGTGCCCGGTCGGCCTCCCCGCCGGCGAGCAGGTCGTTTCCCTCGAAGACCGCCGAGCCCGCCAGGACCCGTCCGCCGCGGGAGAGCAGGCCCATGACGGCGAAGGCCGTCTGGGTCTTGCCCGACCCCGACTCGCCGACGAGTCCGTGGACCTCGCCGCGGTCCACGCTCAGGTCGATCCCGTGCACGACCTCCCGGACGCCGGCGGGGGTCCGGTACCCCACCCGCAGGCCCCGCACCGACAGGAGTTCCCGGCCGGTGCCGGTCTCCTCGGGCCGGTGCCGGACCGGGGCGTGCGCGGTCTCCCGGGGACCGTCCTCAGCGGTCTGCGGGCCCCCGGCCGGACGGGCCCCGCCCTCCAGTTCGTCGCGCAGGGTGTTGGCCAGCACCGCGAGGGCGACACTAGTCAGGGCGATCGCCACCGCGGGCCAGAGCAGCAGCATCGGAGCGCGGTAGATGTTCGCGAACCCCTCGTTGAGCATGCTGCCCCAGGTGGGCACGGAGGGGTCGCCCAGACCGAGGAACTCCAGCCCCGACTGGATGGCGATGGCCGTGCTGGTCACGATGGCCGCCTGGATGATGATCGGCGCGCGCACCACGGCCAGGATGTGCCGGCCCAGGATCCTGGCGTCCCCGAGGCCGCTGACCCGGGCCGCGTCGACGTAGAGCTCCTCCCGCACGGAGGAGACCAGGCTGTACACCAGGCGGAAGAAGACCGGTGACAGGATGACTCCGAAGATGGCCATGGACAGCCACACCGAGGGGCCCAGGACGGCGCGCGCCGCGAGCAGGACCACGATGGCGGGCAACGACATGACCAGGCTGGTCAACCAGGTGGAGACGGTGTCGAACCAGCCCCCGTAGTAGCCCGCCAGCATTCCGCCCGCCACACCCAGCAGCAGGGCGACGGCCAGGGCGAGCAGGGCGGCCAGGACACTGATCCGGGTCGCCACCAGCAGGCGGGAGAGGACGTCGCGTCCCGCGCCGTCGGTGCCGAGCGGGTAGTCGCCGCCGGGACCCACCAGGATGTCGTGCAGCGAGGAGTGGTTGGGGTCGCGCGGAGCCAGCGGTTCCCCGCCGAACACCACGAGGGTGACCAGGAACAGGAAGGCCAGCGACAGCGCCGTGGCCGGGTTGGCGAGCAGCCTGGCCGGGAGCCCCCGCCCCCGTCCCGGGGCGTGTCGCCGCGCTGCGGTCTCCTGGGTCATGACAGCCTCACCTTCGGGTTCAGGGCGGCCTGGCAGAGGTCGATGAGCAGGTTGACGGCGATGACGATGGCGGCTGTCACCAGGACCAGCCCCAGGACCAGCGGGATGTCGCCGTTCCCGGTGGCCTGCACCGAGAGCTGTCCCAGGCCGGGGATGGAGAAGACCTGTTCCACGATCACCGCTCCGCCCAGCAGGCCGATGAACTGCACGCCCAGCACGGCCAGGGCCGGCCCCGCCGAGTTGCGCAGTACGTGCTTGAGGACCACCTGGCGAAAGCCCAGGCCGCGGCTGCGCAGGGTCCGCACGTAGTCGCGGTCCAGCGCGTCAATGACCGATCCGCGGATCTGTTGTGCCACGGCCGCCACCGCGCTCGCCGAGAGCGCGAGGACCGGGAGCGTGACCGAGGCCAGCCACTCGCCGGGGGAGTGGGCCAGGGGTACGTAGCCGGTGGCCCGGAACCACCCCAGTTCGATCGCGAGGAGCAGCACGAGCCCGAGCGCGATCAAAAACCCCGGAACGGCGAAGCCGAGCAGGGCGATGACCTGCACGGACCGGTCGATCCAGCCCCGGCGCACCGCGGCCAGCACACCCAGGGCCACGGCCAGGACCGTGGCGAGCACGGTGGCCCCGACCACGAGCGAGAGGGTGACGGCCAACCGGTCGGTCACCTCGGTGAGCACCGGCTGGCGGCTGAACCAGGAGGTGCCGAGGTCACCGGTGAGGGCGTCGCCCAGCCAGGAGCGGTACTGCTCCCACAGGGGCCGGTCCAGGCCGAGTTCGGCGGCCCTGCGGTCCACCTGCTCCTGGGTGGCGTTGGGTCCCATGATGCGGCGGGCGATGTCACCTCCGCCGGCGTACAGCAGCGCGTAGGCCACGGTGGTGATGAGGAAGAGGAGGGCGCCGCCCGAGATCAGGCGGCGGAGTGCGAATCTGAACACGGAGTTCGTCCAGGGGTCGTGCGGAGCAGGCGCTCCGGCGGGCCCCGAGCGGGCCCGCCGGAGCGCCGCTCTCAGGACTGCGGGCGGATGTCGTACACGTTCGGGTAGGCGTTGGTCGCCAGCATGTCGACCTGGACCCCCTCACTGGTCGCGAAGGCGGCGTCCACCCGGTAGAACGGCGCGAACCAGGCCTCCTCCACCAGGTAGGTGTTGATGTCGCGGGCGGCCTGCTCCTGCCCGTCGCCGTACTGCAGGTCCTCGATCATCGTGTCGAGCTCGTCGGACTGCGAGTTGAGCGGGTTGAACTGTGCCTGGGGCGCCACCATGAACTGGACCAGCTGCCAGTCGGGGTTCTGCTCCAGGCTCATCATCGCGGCCGGGTACTTGGGGGCGAGCATGTCGGCGAAGAAGTTGTTGCCCGAGTCGGTGTGCTCGGCGACGATGCCGACGTCGTTGAGCTGCTGCTCCAACAGGGTGTAGGGCGTGCTGCCCAGGGCGCCCGACATGGGCATCTCCAGGACGAACCCCTCGCCGTAACCGGCCTCCTCCAGCAGCTCCCGCGCCTTCTCCGGGTCGTAGGGGTAGTGCTCCTCCAGTTCGGGGTCGAACCCCATGGCGTGCTCGGGGAAGACCTGGGAGGTCACCGAGCCGTAGCCGCCCTGGAGGGCCTCCAGCATCGCGTGCCGGTCGATGGCGTGGTTGATGGCCTGGCGGACCTTGGTCTCGCCCAGTGCCGGGTTCATGTCCCCGGCCCGGTCGAACAGGAGCAGCCCCTGGAAGTCCAGTTCGACGGTGTGGATGTCCCAGTCCTCGGCCTCGACCTCGGCCCGGTTGTCGTTGGAGGCCAGCTGTGCGGCGTCGACCTCGCCCGCCCTGATCGCGTTGAGAGCGGCGGTCGGCTCCTCGTAGACGTTGATGGTGAGCTCGTCGTAGTGCTGGGCCTCGGTGTCCCAGTGGTCCGGGTTCCGGGTGTAGACGTAGCTCGTGCTGGTGACCGTCGCCGAGGTGTCCAGCAGGTAGGGGCCCGACCCGACGGGTTCACCGGCCAGGGATTCGTCGTTCAGGGCCTCGCCGCTCACGATGACCCCGGGGTCGCGCGCCAGGTAGTTGAGGAAGGCGGGGTCGGGCTCGGCCAGGCTGATCTCCAGGCTGTGCTCGCCGGTTGTCTCGATGCCGGTCACGCCCGCGAGGTAGACCGCTGCGGTGGCGCCGCTCTCCTGGAAGGCCTCGAGGTTGTCCTGCACGACCTGTGCGGTGAGCTCCGAACCGTCGCTGAAGGTGACGTCGTCGCGCAGTTCCATCGTCAGGAGGGTCTCGTCCCCGTCGTAGGACCACTCGGTGGCCAGACGCGGTTCGACGCCCCCGTCCGGGGTGGCGCTCAGCAGCGTGTCGTACACGGCCTGGTAGAAGGGCGAGGCGTTGCCCCACTCGCGTCCTTCCAGGTCGAAGGTGGTGGGCGGCAGGATCGTTCCGATGGTCAGCGTGTCGGAGTCACCAGGTGCGGTGCTCTCGCCGTTGGCACACCCGCTCAAGGCGAGAGCGGCTATGGCCATGACCACCAGGGTTCTCTTCTGGGACACGTTCTTGACTCCTTCGCGACTCTGGGGGAAGCGGCGATCCGCCGTGATGACGAACACGTTAACCTAAAAACCGAGTGTCCACTAGGGTTTTACCGTACTGTAATTTCCCAGGTAGAGACGGTGCCCGGCCTCCGGGGTGCCGCACGAGGCGCACTCTGAACTAGGCTGAGCCCCCCAACGGACCCGGAAGGAGTCGTGAACAGATGACGGCGGTCCACCCCCCATCGGGCCGACGGACCGGCAGGAAACGCGGTTCCTACGCCAAGACCGAGCAGAAGCGACGGCTGATCCTGGAGGCCGCCTTCGAGGTCTTCTCCCAGGACGGTTACCGCTCCGGTTCGCTGCGCGACATCGCCGACCGGGTCCAGATGAGCGAGGCGGGGCTCCTGCACCACTTCCCGAACAAGAGCGCCCTGCTCGCCGCGGTGCTCGAGCACCGCGACCAGCGCACGGCGGACTTCTTCGAGCCGGAGGGCCCCGGGGACGCGCGGACGGGGCTCATCGGCATCCTCCGGCTCACGGCCTACAACTCGTCGGTCCCCGGGATCGTCGAGCTGTACTGCACCCTCTCCGCCGAGGCCACCGCACCCGCCCACCCCGCCCACGACTACTTCGTCCGCCGCTACGAGTGGATAAGGGGCACGGTCACCTCGATCTTCGAGGCGCTCCGGGACCAGGGGGACCTGGTGGCCGGGGTCGAGCCGGCCAGTGCCGCCCGCAGCACCATCGGCCTCTTCGACGGCCTCCAGGTGCAGTGGCTCCTCGACCGGGAGGCCGTCGACATGGTCGGGGAACTCCGCGCCCACCTGTCCCGGCTGGTGAACTTCGAGGTCCCCGCCGTGGAGTAGGAGGCCCCGCCGCGGAGCAGGCGGCGTTCGCACCGCCCCCGCCCGCGGCCGGGGCGGCCCGGGTTCTGGGTGTGGGCGTATAGTTCGGACATACCGGCTGGCGACCGCACCAGCGGCCGTGCCGCCTTCGAAGGGACACCCCCTGCAACTGAGCGCACTGCTCAACGGCCATGCCCACCAGGTCATCCACGGGGACCCGGCCCTCCCCATCACCGCGGCGCCCTGCGTCGACATCGACCGGGTCGCGCCGGGCTCCCTCTACCTCGCGCTCCCCGGGCACCCCGAGGGCGGCCCGGAGGGGGTCGCCACGGCGTTCGCCCGGGGCGCCGTCGCCGCCATCGTCGAGAAACCCCTCCCGGCGGACGGGTCGTCCGCGCCACCCGGCACCTGCCTGGTGCAGGTCGCCGACGCCCGGATCGCCGCGGCGCTGGTGTCCGCGCGCCACCACGGCGAACCCGGCGCCGCCATGGACGTGGTCGCGGTCACCGGCACCAACGGCAAGACCTCGGTGGCGGCCGTCTACGAGTCGCTGCTGCGGATCGCCAACGGGGCCCGGGTCGGGGTCATCGGCACCTCCGGGGCCCGGACCGGCGGGGACTCGATCCCGATGCCCCGGTCGCTGCTCAGCACACCCGAGGCCCCGGACCTGCAGTACCTGCTGGCCCGGATGCGCAGCCGCGGCACCCTCAGCGTCGTCCTGGAGGCGACGTCCATGGGACTGCTCCAGCACCGGGTGGACGGCTCGCACATCGATGTCGGAATCTTCACCAACCTGACCCAGGACCACCTGGACGACCACGGCACGATGGACAGCTACCGGGACGCCAAACTGCGGCTGTTCCAGGGCCTGTGCCGTCAGGCCGTGGTCAACGTGGACGACCCCGTGGGCGCCACCATTCCCGCGATGATGCCGGGCGCGGTCACCACCTACTCCGTCGAGGGCCCGGCGGACTACCGGGCGAGCGACCTGGTGGTGGAGGCCTCGGGCACCCGGTTCGTCCTGCACCACGGCGGCCGCGAGTACCCGGCGGTGATCCCGATGCCGGGGCGCTTCTCGGTGTCCAACGCGCTCGCCGCGCTGGCCGCCTGCCACGTGCAGGGGCACGACCTCGAAGGCCTGGTGGCCGCACTCGAACACATGCCGCAGATCCCGGGCCGGTTCGAGCACTTCGCCGCGCCGCACGGGGTCTCGGTGATCGTCGACTACGCCCACTCGCCCGACTCCCTGGACAAGGTCCTGGCCACGATCCGCGGCTTCGCCCCGGGCGGTGTGATCACCGTCTTCGGGTGCGGCGGGGACCGGGACACCACCAAGCGGGCGCGGATGGGCGAGATCGCGGGCACCCACTCCGACCGGTGCGTGATCACCTCGGACAACCCGCGCCACGAGGACCCGGAGGCGATCATGGACCAGGTGGCGGAGGGGGTGGAGCGGACCGGGACCCCGTTCGCCCGGATCGCTGACCGCCGGTCCGCCATCAGCCGGGCCCTGTCGGTGGCCCGCTCCGGTGACGTCGTGCTGATCGCGGGCAAGGGCTGCGAGCCGTACCAGATCTTCGGCGACCAGATGCTGCCCTTCGACGACATGACCACCGTCCGCGAGTTCTCCACCGCGTCCACCGGCCCGCTTTCCGGGATCTACGAACCGACCTCGCGGGTCGCCGAGAAGGGCTGATCCCCGCACGGTGGCCCGGGTGCTGTAGTGGCCCCGGCCACCACCCGGTACGGGGGCGGGGGAGTTCCGCCCCGTCCGAATGACGGGCTCCGGTGAGGCCACGCGGCCCCGGGCCCGTCAGGTCCCCCCACCGGTCCGCGGTGGCCACGGCCCCGGTGAACCCGCCGCCGTGTCAGTTCGGACCGCGCCGCCACGGCTGCCGGACTGAGCGGCACCGGCAGATGACCCGACGCACCCGGCTGTGGCCGCCCTGGGACGAGCGGTGGGTTTCGTCCCGGTTCAGATGTAGCTTGATCGGGCCGCCCCGCCTGCGAAGGCTTTTCGGTGTGCGGGGGAGAACAAGCGGACGATCGGGGGTTCCTGGTTGAGGAGAAGTGAGTGAATGCCCGTGGTCTCCCCGCTTGGGGAGGTGTGAAGTGCGTGCGGAACGTTCGTTACCTGTTGCTGATGTCCGCCCTCGGGTTGGCCTTTGCGTCTGTGGTCGCTGTCATTCTGGTGATGACCAACAGAGTGGGGTCAACGGCTTCGTTCAATCTCACGGTCTCCTTCCTGGCCGGTCTGGTGACGTGGGTGTGTCTGAAGGCGGTCATCTACTCCAAGGTCGGAATCGGTGACGGGTTCTTCTTCGTGCGGGGGGCTTTTAGGGACAGGGTCATCACTTTTTCTGAAGTTGATTCCGTGTGCGCTCACGACGGCTTGTTTCTCCTCGTTCAGGGTGGGAGTCGGGTGACTCTTCCAGGGTTCGAGCCTTCCGCGTTCGGTGCGCTGCGTGGGTACAGGTCCTACTCTGGAGCTTGCGATGAGATCTCCGGGGCGCTGTCGGAGTGGAAGGAGAACGGGTCCCCCTCTCCTGGCTCCGGTAAGACGCGGGTGCGCCCCGATGTCATGCTGCTTGTGGTGTCCCTGTTGCTCTACTCGGGTGTTTGGCAGTTTTCCGTGTTGCTTCTCTAGGGTTCGGGTGAAAATATTTTCCCGGATGTGTGGAGCGACGACGAAGGGGCCGCACACCGCGCGGCCCCTTCGTCGTGTTCTGCCTGCTTCGAGTAGATGGTCCCGTTGGGGTTCCGGCGTGCAGCTGATCCGGGACGCGGTCCTTCGCGGACCGACGCCGCGGCGCCCCCGTCCGGCTCTGAGCGCTCCGTCCTCCGAGCCCCGGCCCCCGGACACGACGGCGCCCCGGCCGCGGATCTCCTGAACGGAAACCACCCCGGCCGGGGCGTGCGTACGTACCGCTCCCGGGCGGCCTCAGAGCTTCGAGGCCGCCTCCTCGTCCACCCAGAACACCGTCCGCTCACTACCGCGCGCACCGGCCACCGGGGCCCGGTCCACGCTCGCGCCGGACAGTCCCAGGCGCACGGCCTCGGCCTTGGACTCACCCGAGGCCAGCACCCACACCTGCCGTGCCGCGCCGATGGCCTGCAGGGTCAGGCTGATCCGCGTCGGCGGCGGCTTGGGGGAGTCGTGCACCGCCACCACGGCGGCCTCGTCCTCGTGCACCCCCGGCAGCCCCGGGAACAGCGACGCCACGTGCGCGTCCGGCCCCAGACCCAGCAGGCACACGTCGAACTCGGGCACCGGGCCGTTCCCCCGCGCCGCCACGGACAGCGCCGCCGAGTAGTTCGTGGCACCCCGCACCGCGTCGTGGTTGTCGGTCCCGTCCGAGGACGGCATCGGGTGCACCTGGTGCGACGGGATGTCGATGTCGTTGACCAGCGCCTCGCAGGCCTGGGTCTCGTTGCGCTCGGGGTCGCCCTCGGGCAGGAAGCGCTCGTCCCCCCACCACAGGTGGACGTGCGACCACTTCATCCCGCTGGCCTTGGCCTCGTCCCGCAGCGCCGCGAGAGTTCGGATACCGACCCCGCCGCCGGTCAGCACCAGGTGGAACTCGCGCTCCTCCACCTCGGCGCTCACGATCAGCTTCGCCAGCCGGGACGCGGCGCTCTGCGCCAACTGGCCCGCGTCGTTCGTACGGACGATCTCCGGTTCGGTCATCGGTCCACTCCGCTTCCAGCGAGCAGCGGCTCCAGGTGGCGGGCCGCGCTCGCGTAGGTCTCGTCGGCGTCCAGACGGCGCAGCTCCTCGGCCAACGCCAGGGCCGCGCCGCGCCGGGCCAGCGCCACCGTCTGGTCCGGCTGTCCGGTCCGGGACAGGGTCGCCACCCGGCCGTCCACCCGGGAGATCGTGATGTCCCCCTGGTCGGTGGTCAGCCGGACCTCGGTCAGGCCGGGCCCGTCCGAGGTGCCGCGTTCCACCGGCACCTCCAACCGCTCCGACAACCACGCCGCCAACAGTTCGGCGCTCGGGTAGTCGCGTTCGGCCGTCACCCTGGCCGAGTTCACCCACCCGCACGGCTGGTCCATGGCGCTGGCCAGCAGCGAACGCCACGGGGTGAGCCGCGTCCAGGTCAGGTCGGTGTCACCCGCACGGTAGTGGGCTACCCGCTCCACCAGGTCCCGTACCGGGTCCGGGGCGCGCAGGGCGTCGGTGATCCGGCGGTGGGCCAGGCGGCCCACCGGGTCGGCGGCCGGGTCGGCGGGCCCCCGGCCCGGCCACCACACCACCACCGGGGCGTCCGGGACCAGCAGCGGGGTCAGCACCGAGTCGGGGTGCTCGCCCAACGGCCCGTACAGGCGCAGCAGCACCGCCTCGCCCGGCCCCGAGGTGCCGGGGCGGCGGATCTCCGCGTCGATGGCCGGTTCGGCCTCCGGGTCGCGGCGGATCAGCGCCACCACCCGCGAGGGGTGCTCGCGGCCCGCCTCGGTGGCGGCGCGCACGGCGTCGTAGTGGTCGGCCTCGTCGGTGACGATCACCAGGGTGAGCACCATGTTCATGGCGCCCCCGCCGACACTGAGCCGCTCGGCCATGAGCGCCTCGGTGATCTGCGAGGTCGTGGTGCGCGGAAGATAGAGCGTCATCTGTCCCTCCGGAAGCGGGCGCGGGCGGTCACGGGCGGCGCCACTGGCGGCCGTCCCTGCTGAGCAGTTCCTCCGCGGACTCGGGGCCCCAG
This sequence comes from Nocardiopsis terrae, assembly GCF_014651695.1. GTDB lineage: Bacteria > Actinomycetota > Actinomycetes > Streptosporangiales > Streptosporangiaceae > Nocardiopsis > Nocardiopsis terrae. Next base: position 588,940 of record NZ_BMXJ01000004.1, on the reverse strand, counting down.
GTGCCCGAACCGTACTGTTCGGGCCGGCCGTCCTTGGCCCAGTACTCCTCGACCGGGTCCAGGATCCGCCAGGACAGCTCGACCTCCTCCTGGCGCGGGAACAGCGGCGGGTCGCCGATGAGCACGTCCAGGATGAGCCGCTCGTAGGCCTCCGGGCTGGCCTCGGTGAAGGACTGCCCGTACGTGAAGTCCATGCTCACGTCGCGCACCTCCATGGAGGTGCCCGGCACCTTGGAGCCGAACCGGAGGGTGACCCCCTCGTCGGGCTGGATGCGCAGCACCAGGGCGTTCTGGCCGAGCTCGCTGATGTCGCTGCGGGCGAACATCTGCTGCGGTGCCGCCTGGAACACCAGCGCCACCTCGGTCACCCGGCGGCCCAGCCGTTTGCCGGTGCGCAGGTAGAACGGGACCCCCGACCACCGGCGGGTGCCCACGTCCAGCTTCAGCGCCGCGTAGGTCTCGGTCACCGAGTCGGAGGGGATGCCCTCCTCCTCCAGGTAGCCGCGGACCGACGCCCCGCCCTGCCACCCGGCCGCGTACTGGCCGCGCGCCGTCCCCTCGGCCAGGTCGTCGGGGAGCGTCACCGCGGACAGGACCTTCTCCTTCTCGGCGCGGATCGCGTCAGCGCTGTAGGAGACGGGCTCCTCCATGGCGACGAGCGCGAGCAGCTGGAGGAGGTGGTTCTGGATGACGTCGCGGGCCGCGCCGATGCCGTCGTAGTAGCCCGCGCGGCCGCCCACGCCGATGTCCTCGGCCATGGTGATCTGCACGTGGTCCACGTAGCTGCGGTTCCACAGCGGCTCGAACAGGGTGTTGGCGAAGCGCAGCGCCAGGATGTTCTGGACCGTCTCCTTGCCCAGGTAGTGGTCGATGCGGAACACCGACGACGGCGGGAACACGTCGTCCACCACCGCGTTGAGCTCCTTGGCGCTCTCCAGGTCGTGGCCGAACGGCTTCTCGATCACCACTCGGCGCCACGGCGTGGCCCCGCCCGGTCCGGCGGGTTCGGGTGTGGCCAGACCGCTGTGCTTGAGCTGGGTGACCACGGTCGGGAACAGCTTGGGCGGCAGCGACAGGTAGAAGGCGTAGTTGCCCCCGGTCCCGCGCTCGGAGTCCAGCTCGCGGACGGTCCGGGCCAGGTTGTCGAAGGCGCTGTCGTCGTCCAGGTCGCCCTGGACGAACCGCACGCCCTCGCTCAGCTGGCGCCACACGTCCTCACGGAACGGGGTGCGGGCGTGTTCGCGCACCGCGGCGTAGGCCTCGGCCGCGAAGTCCTGGTCCTCCCAGTCGCGGCGGGCGAAACCGACCAGGCCGAAGCCCGGCGGGAGCATGCCGCGGTTGGCGAGGTCGTAGATGGCGGGCAGGAGTTTCTTGCGGGCCAGGTCGCCCGTGACGCCGAACAGCACCAGCACGCTGGGCCCGGCGATACGGGGGAGCCTTCGGTCCAGGGCGTTGCGGAGCGGGTTGGGTACCGCTCCCGGCATCACCGGTTCTTTCACGCTTGTCCGCGCTTCCTGTCGAGAGTGGCCGGTGGATCGGTGGTCGGCGGCACCCGCGTCCGCGCGCCCCTGGTCGGGTGCACGCGCGGACGCGGGCCGGGCTCAGAAGGGCCCGTCGGCTCAGGCGAGCTCGTCGAGCTTCATGGTGAGGCGGCCGAGCAGGCTCTCCCAGGAGTCGACGAACTTGACCACGCCGTCCTCCTCCAGGTGACGGGTCACGTCGGCCAGGTCCACGCCGACCTCGGCCAGGGCGTCCAGGTCGGCCTGGGCGGCCTCGTAGCCCGCACGGACGGTGTCCCCGGTGACCTCGCCGTGGTCGGCGGTGGCGTCCAGGGTGGCCTGCGGCATCGTGTTCACGGTGCCCGGGGCCACCAGCTCGGTGACGTACCGGGTGTCCGGGTAGGCCGGGTCCTTCACACCGGTGGAGGCCCACAGCGGACGCTGCGGGGTGGCGCCACCGGCGGCCAGGGCCTTCCAGCGCTCGGAGGAGAACACCTCCTCGTGGTCGCGGTAGGCCAGGCGGGCGTTGGCGATGGCGGCGCGGCCGAGCAGCTCCTCGGCGCGCGGGGTGCCGATCCCCTTCAGGCGCTTGTCCGTCTCGGCGTCCACCCGGCTGACGAAGAACGAGGCCACCGACTGGATGCGGGACAGGTCGTGGCCGTTCTCCCGGGCCAGCTCCAGCCCGGCCAGGAACGCGTCCATGACCGCGCGGTAGCGCTCCAGGGAGAAGATCAGGGTCACGTTGACGCTGATGCCCAGCCCGAGCACCTGGGTGATCGCGGGCAGGCCCTCGACGGTCGCCGGGATCTTGATCATCAGGTTGGGCCGGTCGACCAGCCACCACAGCGACTTGGCCTCGGCGACGGTGCGCTCGGTCTCGCGCGCCAGACGCGGGTCCACCTCCAGGGAGACCCGGCCGTCCACGCGGTCGGTGGCCTCGTACACCGGGCGCAGGGTGTCCGCCGCCCAGCGGATGTCGTAGGCGGTCAGCAGCCGGACGGCCTCACCCACCGAGACCCCGCGCACACCGAACTCGTGCACCTGCAGGTCGTAGGCGTCGCCCTCGGCGAGCGCCTTGTCGAAGATGGAGGGGTTCGAGGTGACGCCGGTGACGTTGTGCGTCGACATCAGTTCGGCCAGGTTGCCGGTGCGCAGCCGGTTGCGGCTGATGTCGTCCAGCCAGACGGACTGTCCGGCCGCGGCCAGGTCCTTCAGAGCGGTGCTCATGGTTCTCTCACGCCTTCCTCACGGGGCGCGTGCGCCCCTGTCACACGGAGCGGGCCCGCCGGGGATCCTCCCGGCGGGCCCGCGTCGTCAGCTTCCGGCCTTGGCCAGACTGTCGCGGACCGCCGCGACGACGGCCTCGGAGGTGATGCCGAACTTCTCGTAGAGCGTCTGGTAGGGAGCGGAGGCACCGAAGTGCTCCAGGCCCACCGACACGCCGGCGTCGCCGACGTAGGAGCGCCAGCCCATGGCGATCCCGGCCTCGACGGATACGCGGGCGCGCACCGAGGACGGCAGCACCTGCTCCCGGTACTCCTCGCTCTGGGAGTCGAACCACTCCACGCACGGCATGGAGACCACGCGGGTGGGCGTGCCGGCCTTCTCCAGTTCGGTGCGGGCCTCCAGGGCCAGGTACACCTCGCTGCCGGTGGCGACGACGATCGCCTCGGGGGTGCCGCCGCTGGCCTCGGCCAGCACGTAACCGCCCTGGGCGGCGCCTTCGGCGGAGGAGTAGGTGTCCCGGTCCAGGACGGGCACGTTCTGGCGGGTGAGCGCCAGCGCGGACGGCCGGTCGGCGTTGGCCAGGACCTCGCGCCAGACGACGGCGGTCTCGTTGGCGTCGGCCGGACGGATCACGTCCAGGCCGGGGATGGCGCGCAGCGCCCACAGGTGCTCGACCGGCTGGTGGGTGGGGCCGTCCTCGCCCAGGCCGATGGAGTCGTGCGTCCACACGTAGGTGACCGGGAGCTTCATCAGCGCGGCCAGGCGCACGGCCGGGCGCATGTAGTCGCTGAACACCAGGAAGGTGCCGCCGTAGGGGCGGGTGGGGCCGTGCAGGGCGATGCCGTTGAGGATCGAGCCCATGCCGTGCTCGCGGACGCCGAAGTGCAGCACCCGCCCGTAGGGGTTGCCCGGGAACATGCTGCTGGCCCGGTCGAAGGGCAGGAAGGACGGCTCGCCCTTGGGCGTGGTGTTGTTGGACCCGGCGAGGTCGGCGGACCCGCCCCACAGCTCGGGCAGGAGCGGGGCGATGGCGCCGAGCACCTCACCGCTGGCCTTGCGGGTGGCCATCCCCTTCTCGCTGGCCTCGAAGGACGGCAGGGACTTCTCCCAGCCCTCGGGGAGCTTGCCCGACTGGAGGCGGTCGAAGAGCTCGCCGTGCTCCTCGGCGCCCTTGCGCCAGGCGTGCAGGGCCTCGTCCCAGGCGGCGTGGGCCTCACGGCCGCGGTCCAGCGCCTTGCGGGTGTGCTCGATCACGGCGTCCTCGACGGCGAACGGCTCGTCGGGCAGGCCGAGGATCTCCTTGGTGGCGGAGATCTCGTCGGCGCCCATCGCCGCGCCGTGGATGGCGCCGGTGTTCTGCTTGTTCGGCGAGGGCCAGCCGATGACGGTGCGCAGGCGGATGAAGGTCGGACGCCCGGTCTCGGCCTTGCCGCGCAGGATCGCCTGGTGGAGCGCCTCGACGTCCTCGGTGTACTCGCCGGTGGCGGTCCAGTCGACCTCCTCGACGTGCCAGCCGTAGGCGGCGTAGCGCGCCACGACGTCCTCGCTGTGCGCGATGCGGGTGTCGTCCTCGATGGAGATCTGGTTGTCGTCCCAGATCATGATGAGGTTGCCGAGGTTCTGCGTCCCGGCCAGGGCGCTGGCCTCGTGGCTCACGCCCTCCTGGACGTCGCCGTCGGAGCAGAAGGCGTAGACGTGGTGGTCGAAGGGGCTGGCACCCGGGCCGGCCTCGGGGTTGAACAGGCCGCGCTCGCGGCGGGCGGCCATGGCCATGCCGACGGCGTTGCCGACGCCCTGCCCCAGCGGGCCGGTGGTGGTCTCCACGCCGGCGGTGTGGCCGACCTCGGGGTGGCCCGGGGTCAGGCTGTCCCACTGGCGCAGCCCCTTGAGGTCGTCGATGGTGAGGCCGTACCCGGCCAGGTAGAGCTGGATGTAGAGGGTGAGGCTGGAGTGGCCGATCGACAGCACGAACCGGTCCCGGCCCACCCAGTCGGGCGCGGCGGGGTCGTGCCGCATGACCTTCTGGAAGAGGAGGTAGGCGGCGGGAGCGAGGCTCATCGCGGTGCCGGGGTGACCGTTACCCGACTTCTCTACCGCGTCCATGGCCAGCGCCCGGACCGTGTTGACGGCGCGGAGGTCGAGGTCCGACCACTCCAGGGTGTTCGGGGTGTGGGCGTTCACGGCCTTTGGTCTCCTTCTCGGGCACCCGTGCACCCGGTTCCGGGGCGGGTGTGCGGTTGTGCGTGCAGGTTGTCGCCGGGCACCCCGTCGGAGGCCCGCCGGTCGGGCGGGTCTCGGGGGAGCGCGGGAGGGCGGGGTCGCCTTCGGCGTCGGCGTCGGCATCGGCTGTGGACGTGGCTCGGCCGCACGGTGCCGACTTTGAGCCTATCGTCCGCGGCCGGGGATGTCGTTGCCCGACACCTCCTATTAGTTGTGGGTAACACAGCAGGTGTGCGGGTTCCTGCCCACCCCGGCCCTCCTCCCGGGCGCGTGGCACGTTGGAAGCACGGCGAGGGCTGTGCGAACCTTCTCTACACCCGTGCGGGCGGCGGGGCCCGAGGCGCAGGCCGCCGGGCCCCGGCCGGAGGCCACCCGTACGGAGGGGGTTGGTCGCCGGTCCCCACAGCCAAGTACTACACTTTGTCGTTGACGGGGTTTTGGCTGATCCTGACGCTTTGTCGGGCCGTTCGACCCCGCGTGGCGAGCAGTGTCGAAATCCCCAAGAGTTGTCGAGGTATCCGCGTGTCTGAAACCGAGCCGGCCCCCCGGGGGACAGCAGTGCTTCCGGACGTGAGGACGCGGAACTGATGGCTCTCACCAACCGTTCCCCGCAGGCCCAGGAGAGCGGCGAGGCGACCGCCCCCGCGCCGGAGGCCCCCCGCAAGGCATCGTTCGGCGCCTACGCCCGCGCCTACGTCGCCCTCTCCAAGCCGCGCGTCATCGAGCTGCTGCTCATCACCACCATCCCGGTGATGTTCGTCGCGGCCGGGGGTGTGCCGCCGCTGTGGACCGCGGTCGCCACCCTGCTGTTCGGCACCATGTCGGCGGCCAGCGCGAACGCGATGAACTGCTACATCGACCGCGACATCGACCGTGAGATGCGTCGCACCCGCCAGCGTCCGGGCGCGATGGACCTGGTGACCCCGCGCGGCGCCCTCGTCTACGGCCTGATCCTGGCGGTCGGTTCCACCGTCGGCTTCCTCGCACTCGTCAACGTGCTCTCGGCCGTGCTGTCGCTCTTCGCGATCGCCTTCTACATCTTCGTCTACACGATGCTGCTCAAGCGGCGCACCGCGCAGAACGTCGTGTGGGGCGGCATCGCCGGCTGCATGCCGGTCCTCATCGGCTGGGCGGCCGTCACCAACAGCCTCGACTGGGCGCCGTTCGTGCTCTTCCTGGTCGTGTTCTTCTGGACGCCGCCGCACACCTGGACGCTGGCCATGCGCTACCGCGAGGACTACGCGGCCGCCAAGGTCCCGATGCTGCCCGTGGTCGCCAGCGACCGCCGGGTCCTGCTGGAGTCGGTGCTGTACAGCTGGGCGACCGCGATCGTCTCGCTGATCTTCTGGCCGGTCGCCGGGACCACCTGGTTCTACGGCGCGGTCGCCCTCGTCCTGGGCGCCCTGCTGGTCGTCCAGGCGCACCGCCTGCTCAGCCGTTCGAAGGCGGGGGTGACCGGTGCCCGGCTGAAGACGATGGGTTTCTTCCACCTCTCCAACGCCTACCTGGCGCTGCTGTTCGCCGCGGTCACCGTCGACCCCCTGATCGCGCGCTTCCTCGTCTGAGGGACGCCCCCGAAGGCCCGGTGACGGCGCCCCGCCCGCAGGGCAGGGCGCCGCTGCCGTGTACGGCGGTCATCGGACGGGGCCCGGGGGCGGTCCGGGGCTCAGCCCCGGCGGCTCCGGCGGCCCCAGACGAGGACCGCTGACCACACCACCAGCGCCACCAGCAGCATCGCCAGCGGCACGTGCGCCTGGAGCGGTCCGTAGGTGCCCAGCGCGGCCTGGCCGAAGCCGAGCAGGAACGCCAGCAGGCTCACCACCATGACCAGGCGGTCGTGCCGGGGCCCGCCGGGCGACCCGGCCCCCGGCAGCCGCCACACCAGGAGTGCCGCCAACAGCTGCACGCCGGTGGCCGCGTGCACGGCGAAGGCCCCGCCGTAGTGCAGCGGCAGCGCGTCGGTGTTGAAGGTGACCAGTTGCCCCGCCGTGGCGAACTCCCACAGGAGGGCGGCCAGGCTGGCACCGATCGCGATACGCAGTACCAGGAGCCAGAGCGGGTTGCCCGCCCGGTCGGCGGTCGTCTTCGGGTCCATGGTGCGGCCTTTCTCCGTGACGGTTGAACAGGTCCGATTGTGTCGTACCCGGACCGGCCCCTCCGGCTCCTCCCAGCGGGCGTCCAACCGCTACGATCTGTCCCCATGCCCCGACTCGACAGCAAGGCGATCCTTCAGGGACGCCGCTCCCGTTACTCGATGACCCTCATCCTGGGCACCACCGTCAGCGTGGTGTGCATGCTCGGCATGCTCGGGTACCTGTGGATGCTGGCGATGGCCGGGGGAGCGGCGGCCGGGATCGACGGTGCGACCGGGTTCCTCGTCAGCCTGGTGACCGCGGTCGTCCCGGTCACCATCCTGGTGCCGCTCATCCTCATGCTCGACCGGCTGGAACCGGAACCGGGCTGGGTGCTGTTCTTCGCGTTCGTGTGGGGCGGGGGCGTGGCCGTCGTCGCCTCGCTCCTGCTCAACACCTGGGGGCTGACCTACTTCACGGTGCCGGTGTTCGGCGAGGGGGTGGCCGACTTCCTCGGCACGGCGCTGGTGGCGCCGGTCGTGGAGGAGAGCGCCAAGGGCGTGGTCCTGCTCATCCTGCTCTGGCGGCGCCGCAACGAGATCGACACCTTCACCGACGGCGTGGTCTACGCCGGGATGGTGGCGACCGGGTTCGCCTTCACCGAGAACATCCTCTACTTCCTCAGCGCCTTCTTCGACGGCACGCTCGTCGCGACCTTCGCCATCCGCGGCCTCGTCGCGCCCTTCGGGCACCCGGTCTACACCGCGATGATCGGCCTCGGCGTGGCCTACGCCGCCATGCGTACCGGCGGTCTCCGCCTCCTGGCGCCGTTCGCCGGATGGGTGGCGGCGGTCCTCCTGCACGGCATGTGGAACGCGGCGACCACCTTCGGCTGGTCCGGGCTGGGGGTGGCCTACCTGGTGCTGTTCCTGGTGCTCCTGGGCATCCTGGTGATCGCCGCCCGCGACCGCCGCAGCCAGGTCGCGGCGATCGACCGGTACCTGCCGCCCTACATCTCCACGGGCCTGGTCACCCCGTCCGACATCACCATGCTCAGTTCGATGACGGCGCGGCGCCGGGCCCGGGAGTGGGCCGCGCACAACGCGGGCGCCCGCGGCCGCCTCGCGATGAAGGACTACCAGCTGGCCGCGACCGAGCTCGCCCTGCTGCACCAGAAGCTCGACCTCGGCCTACCCCGACAGGACTGGAAGGTCCGCCGTGACTCGTTCCTGGCGCTGATGCACGTGGCCCGGGACACCTTCCTGGGGCGGCTGCCCCAGCCGGTGAAGCCGGGGTGGGCGGAGAACCCCACCGACTCGGGTTTCCTGCGCCGAGCGGACTTCGCGCACGTCATCGCCCAGACACAGGCTCAGCAGGACTACGTGCCCCGGCACGGGCAGCCTCCGCGGTGAGCTCCTCGCCCGGCGGCATCAGCCGTGTGGTGGCGAAGTACAGGCGGGAGACCGCTACCCAGGTGAGCGCGGAGCCGAGCACGTGCAGCACCACCAGGGCCTCGGGCAGTTCCAGGGCGTACTGGGTGTAGCCGAGCACGCCTTGGAGCAGCACGACCGCGAGCAGGACCGCACTGCTCCTGCGGGCGGGCCGGGAGGCGCCGCCGCGGAAGGCGATCACGGTGGCGAGGAGGCTGCCCAGCAGGGTGAGCCAGGCCAGGGCCGAGTGCACCCGGGTGATCGCGGGCAGGTCCAGGTCCCAGCGCGGAGCCGCGGCGTCACCGCCGTGCGGACCGGTGCCGGTGACCACGGTCCCGGCGATCAGCAGCAGGAAGCCGACCACGACCAGGCCGACGCTCACCGTGTGCAGCATGGGGCCCACGCAGATCCGGGGCCTGCCCTCGGGCTCCTGGCAGCGCACGTACAGCGCGACGGTGATGAAGACCATCACCATGGACAGCAGGAAGTGGGCGGCGACCGAGGCGGGGTGCAGGTCGGTCCAGACGGTGATGCCGCCGACCACGCCCTGGCCCAGCACACCGATCGGGATGATCGCGGCCAGCCGGACGAGGTCGCGGCGGCGTGGGCTCGTGCGCAGCACGGCGACGAGGGTGATCACGGCGACCGCCAGGACCACGAAGGTCAGCGTGCGGTTGCCGAACTCGATGGCGGCGTTGAGGGCGGCGTGCCCGGTGTCGATGGGCACGAAGCTGTCCGGGGTGCACCTGGGCCATTCGGAGCAGCCCAGGCCGGAGGAGGTGACCCGTACGGTCGCCCCGGTGACGGCGATCCCGGCGTTGACGACGATGTTCCCCAGCGCCCAGGCGCGCAGCGACCTCGGGGTGGGCTCCCAGATGCTGCGGGCCAGCAGGACCAGCGTCAGGACACCCGCGGCGGCCAGGACGATCTGCCAGCCCCAGAGTGGGACGCCGAGGAGGACGATGTCCTCCATCTCGTCCGCAGCGAGCGGTGTGAGCGTGTTCGTGGCCGTCGCCGCGGAGGCCGGGGATGCAAACATACGACAAAGCGTAGTACACGCTTCCGGAGTTCCCGACGCCCCCCCGACACAGGTCGCCACCTGCGATGACGGGTTTCCCCGGAACACGCGAGGGGTCCCGGAACGCGTTCCGGGACCCCGGTCGGGCGGTCGGTGCTGTCCGGCCTCGGTGTCGGTCAGCCGCGGCGCCTCAGTCGTCGTACTGCGCGATGCACTGGTTCAACAGGTTGAGGTTGAGGTTGAGCAGGCCGAGCGACTGCTGCTCCTGGACGCACTGCTGGTAGGCCCACGTGCCGGCTGAGGCGGCACCGGCGCCCAGCCCGAGCAGGCTGGCGGTGAAGAACAGGGTCAGGGCGAGCTTGGCGGCGATGCGCATGGTTTCCCTTCCGGATGCGGATGATCAGGAGCGGGTCGGCCTTCCCAGGGGCATCAATTGCCGGGCCCGGGCGGGAGAAAACGCGGCCCGTGCGATGTTTGTCTGACTTGTGGTGATGTGCTGCCGCACCGATGGCTCAGCGGGTGGGGGCGTGGCCTCCCGTTGTCCCGGGCCGTACCCGCATTGGTCCAGCAGGGGCCGGTACGGTCCGGTGTCCGCGACCGGTGCGCGGGGCGAAGCTACCCTCACGAGAGGGTAGGGTTTGCCGTGGAGGGTCGACCTGCTTCCTTCGCGCTCCGCGCCCTCCCGTGGTGGCACGGCCGCGGCCGCGACCCCTGCCGTGGTCCGTGCCGCCCCGCACGTGGTCCGCTCGGGTGTGGACCCCGCGCCCGTGCGTCCATCGACGGGGCTCCCCTTCCCTGTGTGGTCCGGACGGGTCATCCGACGCGGCATGAAATCCTCCTGGTGCGGGAGCGCACTAACATGGCGCCTTCGACGGCCAACATCACCCGAACGAACCTGACGTTAGAGTAGAGTTAACAAGAAGGGGCGCCCCGATGCCTGAACCGGGCCACATGCAGATCGGTGAGGTGGCCGAACGGACCGGCCTTTCCCTGCGGACCATCCGCTACTACGGCGAGGTCGGCCTCGTCGTGCCGTCCGCCCGTTCGCGTGGGGGCTTCCGTCTCTACACCCAGGAGGACGTCGACCGGTTGAACCTCATCAAGCGGATGAAACCGCTGGAGTTCAGCCTGGAGGAGACCCGGGAGCTGCTGGAGACCCTCGACCGGCTCGGGGCCGAGCAGACCTCCGTCCAGGACCGGGAGGCCCTCAGCGAGAGGCTCGACGCCTTCGAGGCGGCCATCGTCGCCCGCTGCCAGGCCCTGCAGAAGCAACTGGCCATGGCCGAGGAGTTCGCCGGACGGCTACGCGAACAACGGGCCAGGGCCGACGCCCCCACCTGAGAACCCACACGTGCGAGGAGTGATCGTGACGGCGCCGGCGACGGACAAGGTGACGGCTGAGGTCGTTCACGAGGCGGAGCGGAGGCGGACCTTCGCGGTCATCTCCCACCCGGACGCCGGTAAGTCGACGCTGACCGAGGCCCTGGCGCTGCACGCGGCGGCGATCTCCTCGGCCGGGGCGGTGCACGGCAAGGGCGACCGTCGGGGGGTGACCTCGGACTGGATGGAGATGGAGCAGGACCGGGGGATCTCGATCACCTCGGCCGCGTTGCGCATCGACTACGCCGACCGGGTGCTGAACCTGGTGGACACCCCCGGTCACGCGGACTTCTCCGAGGACACCTACCGGGTGCTCTCGGCGGTGGACTGCGCGATCATGCTGCTGGACTCGGCCAAGGGCCTGGAGCCGCAGACGCTGAAGCTCTTCGACGTGTGCCGGGCGCGCAGGATGCCGGTGATCACCTTCGTCAACAAGTGGGACCGGCCCGGGCGTGAGCCGTTGGAGCTGTTGGACGAGATCGAGCAGCGTATCGGCCTGCGTCCGACCCCGTTGAACTGGCCGGTGGGTATCGCGGGCGACTTCCGCGGTCTGGTGGACCGCACGAGCGGGACCTACACCAAGATGACCCGCACCCCGGGCGGCGCCAGCAAGGCTATCGAGGAGACGCTGTCGGCCGAGGAGGCGGCGCGCGTGGAGGGCGCCGAATGGGAGCAGGCCACCGAGGAGATCGAACTCCTCGGCGAGATCGGCGCCGACTTCGACCACACCTCCTTCATGGCGGGTGAGTCCTCTCCGGTGCTGTTCGGCGCGGCCCTGCCCAACTTCGGCGTCGGCCAGCTGCTGGAGACCATCGTCGGCCTCGCCCCCGCTCCGTCCGCGAAGACCGACACCAAGGACGAGCCCCGGCCCGTGAGCTCCCCCTTCTCGGGGCAGGTGTTCAAGATGCAGGCCAACATGGACCGTAACCACCGGGACCGGATGGCGTTCGTGCGGGTCAGCTCGGGGCGGTTCGACCGGGGGATGGTGCTCACCCACGCCTCGACGGGGCGGCCGTTCGCGACCAAGTACACCCAGGCGGTGTTCGGTTCGGACCGCTCCACGATCGACACCGCCTATCCGGGGGATGTGATCGCGCTGGTCAACGCGCATGCTCTGTCGGTGGGTGACACTCTCTACGACGGTCCCAAGGTGGTCTTCCCGCCGATTCCCAGCTTCGCTCCGGAGCACTTCGTGGTGGCGCGTGCGGTGGATGCGGGTAAGTACAAGCAGTTCCAGCGCGGGATCGCGCAGTTGGACGCCGAGGGTGTGGTGCAGGTGCTGACCTCGGATGTGCGGGGTGAGCAGGCTCCGGTGCTGGCGGCGGTGGGTCCGTTGCAGTTCGACGTGGTGCGGCACCGGATGGAGCAGGAGTTCCGCTCTCCGATCGAGGTTTCGCCGTTGGAGTACTCGGTGGCGCGGCGTACGGATGCGGAGTCGGCTCCGGTGTTGCACGCGCTCTCGGGTGCGGAGGTGCTCAAGCGGCGCAACGACGGGGAGTTGTTGGTGTTGGTGCACAACAAGTGGCGGTTGCGGGTGATCGAGCGGGACAACCCGTCGCTGTTGATGGAGCCGCTGCTCGCCGGCGGCGTCGACGAGGAATACTAGGGACCCGGCTGTCCCTGCCCCCACGGGGCGCGCGGCACCGCGCCGCGTGTGAGCACCGAACAGAGCGCCCGTACCCGCCACGTCCGAGGAGTTTCACTGCCCTCCGCGCCGCCCGCCGCCGAAACCTCCGCCCCCAACCGTTCCATCCCCAGGATCGTCATCGCCTCAGCGATGGTTCTGGCGCTGAGCGGCCCCGGACAGACCGCCGGTATCGCGGTCTTCGTCGATCACGTCATCGCCGACCTCGGGGTCGGCCGTTCCGCGGTCTCCCTGGCGTACATGGCCGGGACCCTGTCCGGCGCTCTGGCACTTCCCTGGATCGGTCGTGCGGTGGACCGTTTCGGGGTCCAACGGGTTCTGGCCCTGGTGGCGCTCGGCTTCGGGAGCTTCCTGATGCTGCTGGCCTGCGCCCAGGAACTGGTCGGGCTGACGGCCGGTTTCGTGGGGGTGCGCGCCCTGGGGCAGGGCGGCATGAGCATGATCGCGACCACTGCCGTCGCGATCTCGGTGACCCGTAACCGGGGCACCCTGCTCGGCCTCACCAGTTCCCTGGGGGCGGCGGGGATCTCCCTGTTCCCCCTGCTCGCCGAGCGGGCGATCACCGTCCTGGACTGGCGCTACACCTTCGTCGCCGAAGGGCTGCTGATCTGGGTTGTGGTCCTGCCGCTGGCCCTGTGGGGGCTGCGCGGCGCGGCCTGGGCGCCCTCGGCGGACGAGGCCGGCCCGCAGAGCCCGGGCTCGGGCACCGGGGCACCGGCGTGGCCCCTCTCCGTGATCGCCCGCACCTCGATGTTCTGGGCGATGGCCGGAGCCATCGCGTGCAGCGGTCTGGTCTCCACCGCCGTGTTCTTCCACCAGATCTCCGTCCTGGGGGAGCAGGGACTCACCCCCGCCCAGGCCGCCGCCAACTTCCTTCCCCAGACGGTCGCCGGGCTGGGCGCGGCCCTGCTGTTCGGGTCGGCGGCGGACCGGGTGTCCCCGAAGTTGCTGATGAGCGCGGCCATGGCCATGCACGCCCTGGCTCTGGTCACCCTGCCGCTGGTGGCCCCCGGGTGGGGCGCCCTGCTCTACGGGGCCGCGCTGGGCGCGGCGGCCTCCGGAGCCCGCGCCGTCGAGAGCGCCGCGCTGCCCTTCTACTTCGGTACGGCGAGTCTGGGGACCCTGCGCGGTCTGACCCAGTCCGTGGCGGTCGCCTCCACCGCCGTGGGGCCCATCCTGCTGTCCCTGGCCCACGGCTGGGCGGACTCCTATCGCCCGGGAATCATGGGTCTGGCCTTGCTGTGCGCCGTCGTCGCGGTCGCGGTGTGTTTCGCGCGCAAGCCCCGGACCTCCCTTTCCCCTCCCGTGTCACACCACGATCAGGTCGGCTGAATTCCCAGGTGAACCGCACCGTCGAGGGGACGTCCCCGGTGCGGCTGAGCAAGACGTGTGAACGCCCCGGGATTCCGCCCAGAAAATCACTTTGGGTTATCCCGCCGGAAATGCGGCTGCCATCGAGATCACATATTTTGATCAGGGAAGATCCGTCATTCTCCGCCCCTGTGACAGTTGTCTCAGTCGCTCTGCGTGACTCGAACCCTCACGTAACTGTAAATTTGAAGCAGGTCGGTTCCGCACGCACGAGGCGGAAACCCCACATACCTCCCGACCCGCCCTCAGGGACGGCGTCGGGCACGCGGCGACGAGGCCGCGCTCCGGGGCGCCCATCGGGTGCCGCACCGGAGAACCCCAGGCGCCTGCCGCCGCGGTCCCACCGGGCCGGGTGGCGCCCTCCGCGCCGTCGCCGCACCACCTGACGTGTGAACACCGCAGTCCTCGACGTGGACTGCCCGAACCAGATGGGTTCCATGAGTCTGCTGAAGACCCGACGAGGGTCCCTGATGTCCAGAATCCCCAGCGGGGCCCAGTTGCGCGCCGACGTGATGGCCGGTCTGGTCGTCGCCTTGGCCCTGATCCCCGAGGCGATCGCCTTCTCCCTGATCGCCGGGGTCGACCCCCGGGTCGGCCTGTACGCCTCCTTCATCATGGCCGTGTCCATCGCCTTCCTGGGCGGGCGACCGGCGATGATCTCCGCCGCCACCGGCGCCATGGCCCTGGTGGTCGCCCCGCTGTCCATCGAGTACGGGGTCGACTACCTGATCGCGGCCACCATCCTGGCCGGTCTGATCCAGGTCGGGCTGGGCCTGCTGGGCGTGGCCAAGCTGATGCGGTTCGTGCCGCCCAGCGTGATGACCGGGTTCATCAACGCCCTGGCCATCCTCATCTTCCTGGCCCAGCTTCCGCACCTGGCCGGGGTCGGGGTGCCCATCTACGCGATGGTCGCCGTCGGTCTGGTCATCATCTTCGGCCTGCCGCTGCTCACCAAGGCGATCCCCGCCCCGCTGGTGGCCATCGTCGTGCTCACGGTGGGCGCCCTGGCCATGGGCATCCCCGCCCGCACCGTGGGCGACATGGGCGAGCTGCCCGACACCCTCCCGATCCCGCTGATCCCGGACGTGCCGTTCAACGTCGAGACCCTCACGCTGGTCCTGCCCTACGCGGTGACGCTGGCGCTGGTGGGCCTGATGGAGTCGCTGATGACCGCCAAGGTCGTCGACGACATCACCGAGACCTCCTCCGACCACGCCCGCGAGGCCCGCGGCCAGGGCATCGCCAACGTGCTGGTCGGCTTCTTCGGCGGGATGGCCGGCTGCGCGATGATCGGCCAGACGATGATCAACGTCAAGTCCGGCGCCCGGACCCGGGTCTCGACATTCCTGGCCGGGGTGTTCCTGCTGATCCTGTGCGTGGGACTGGGCGACGTCGTCGGGATGATCCCGATCGCCGCGCTGGTCGCGGTGATGTTCTTCGTGGCGATCGTGACCTTCGACTGGCACAGCATCGCCCCCGGGACGGTCAGGCGCATGCCCTGGACCGAGACCCTGGTCATGGCCGTCACCGTCGCCGTGGTGGTCTGGACCCACAACCTGGCGCTCGGCGTGATCGTGGGCGTGATCGTGTCCATGGTCCTCTTCGCCCGCAAGGCCGCCATGCAGGCCGACGTCACCAGCGTGCTGGACCCCGACGGCGGTACCCGGGTGTACTCGGTCAACGGCGAGGTCTTCTTCGCCTCCACCGGTGAGCTGGTGCAGCGGTTCGACTACGCCGAGCAGGGGCTGAGCAAGGTCGTGGTGGACATGTCGGGGGCCCACGTGTGGGACTCCTCCGCTGTGGCCGCGCTGGACCAGGTCACCGAGCACTTCCGCAGGCACGACGTGGAGGTGGAGATCACCGGTCTGAACAAGCCCAGTGCGCACCTGCACAAGGAGCTGACCGGAACCCTGGTGGGCGGCCACTGAGCCACCGGCCGGGCGCCCGGAAGCGACCCCGCGGGGCCGTCGGAGATCCTCCGGCGGCCCCGCCGCCTTCTCCGGCCGTCCAGCCCCGTCGGCCGCACCCCTCCTGTGGCGGCCCCGCCGCCCGGCGCCCCGCCGCGTCGGTTACCGGTCGCCCTCCTCCGCCGCCTCACGCGCGTCGCGCTTGGCGGAGGTGCGGGTCGAACCCGCGCTCGCGGTGATCACACACGCCACCGCAAGCCACTGCCACACGGTCAGCAGCTCACCCAGCAGGACCAGGCCCACCAGGGCTGCCGCCGCGGGCTGGAGGCTCATCAGCACCCCGAACACCCTCGGCGGCATCCGGCGCAGAGCGTTCAGCTCCAGGGTGTAGGGCACCACGGAGGAGAGCACGCCCACGGCCAGGCCGAACAGCAGCAGCCGCCAGTCCAGCAGGGCGGCGCCGCCCTCGGCGATCCCGGCCGGAGCCAGCACCACCACCCCCACCACACTGGCGACGGCCAGGCCGGAGGCCCCGCTGAACCGCTGCCCCGTGGCGGCGCTCAGCATGATGTACCCGGCCCAGGCCGTGGCGGCCAGCACCGCGAACAGCACGCCCACCGGGTCGAGTTCACCGAACTCGATCCCCAGCGCCGCCACGCCGAGCCCCGCCAGTCCCGCCCACAGCAGGTCGACGCGGCGGCGTGAGCCGATGATCGCGATCGCCAGCGGCCCCAGGTACTCGATGGTCACCGCGATACCCAGCGGGATACGGGCGAAGGCCTGGTAGATGAGGTAGTTCATCGAGGCCAGGGCCACGCCGTAGCCGATCACCACCAGCCAGTCGCCGCGGCTCCGGGCCTTCAGCGCGGGCCGGGCCAGCAGGACCAGGAGCACCGCCGAGGTGAGCAGGCGCAGCCACACCACCGCGGCCGGGGGCAGGGACTCGAACAGGTTCTTGGCCACGCCCGCACCGGTCTGCACCGAGACGATGCCGGCCATCACCAGCCAGACGGGGGGCAGTGATCCCAGCGCCGCGCTGGGGGAGAAGGTGCTGGTCGAACCGGTCCGGGTGCTCATGATGGGTCATCCTACGTTTTCGGCTGCCCTCTTCGCGTCCTCGGAGTCCGCGGCCCCCGTGCCGTCCGGGGCCGTTCCTCCCGGCCTGCTCCGGGACACCGCCGCCCACAGGAGCAGCAGCCACGCCACGACCACCACACCCGGTTGCAGCAGCGTCATGACCAGCCCGACCACCGTCGCCTCGCCCAGCCCGGTGAGGAGCTGGACCGCGATCCACAGGAAGGGCAGCGCCGCCGCGAGCAGGTTCACCACCAGGGCGGCCCACACCAGCCCCGGGCGGGCCGGGCGCCGCCACACCAGGAGGGCTCCGCCCACCGCGAGCAGGAACAGGGGAGGCCCGAGATAGCGGACGACGATGAACCAGGGCACTCCGATGGCTTCCATGGGCGCACACCCTATCGAGCGTTCCCGTCCGCCCCCGGCCTGCCCCGTGCGGGGCGCGAGAGGCCCCTGATATGCGCCAAGTAGGGCGATTGGTGTGGAATAGTCCGGACCCGTAGTGAACCGGACCGCCCCCGTCCCGCAGGAGAGTCCCGCCATGTCCCGACGTAGAGCCTCGCGTGCCGCATCCCCGGAGTGGCACGTGCCCAGGTGGCCGATTCTCGCCGGTGCGCTGGCCCTGGTCCTGGCGGTGGGGCTCGCCGGCTACGTGGCGGGCCTGTTCGTCGCCGACACCGATGCGGAGCCCGAGGAGATGTCCGTGGTCTCGGGGATCCTCGTCCAACCCTCGGACGCCCCGGAGGAGGAGCCCGAACCCGAGGAGCAAGAGGAGGAGGAAGAGGAGGAGCAGACCCACCCCGCGGGGCTCGACCCCGAGCGGACCTACGTCCTGCAGAACGTGCACGGCGACCGGGTCCTCGACGTCGCGGGCTCCTCCGACCAGAACGGGGCCCACGTCCACCTCTGGGACCGCCACGACCAGGGCAACCAGCAGTGGCGCTTCGTCCACCTGGAGGCCGACCTCTACGAGATCGTCGGTGTGGGCAGCGGCAAGCTCCTGGAGGTCCCCACCGGTGAGGGAGCCGGTCCCGGAGCCGCCATCCTCACCCGGACCGGCGGGCAGAACCAGCACTGGAGGGTGGTCGAGGTCGGGGACGGGGTGGTCCGCCTGATCAACCGCGCCACCGGGCGGGTCCTCGAGGGGCAGGGCGGCGCCCCCGACAACGGGACACTGGTCACCCAGGCCGAGGACGGCGGCCACGCCCACCAGCAGTGGCGGCTGGTCCCGCTGGACTGAGTCCCCGCTCCGGACCGACCGGGCCCCGGACCCGGCTGGCCCTGCCCGTCCCTGCTCCGGCCGACTCAGGCCAGCAGGAGTGAGCGCACCGTCCGCCAGGCCGTCCCGTCGGCGGCGTTGAGCAGGCCGACCCGTTCGTCGTCGGGCCGGTAGGGGTCGCCCTCGGGCCTGAGGGCGACCCCGCCCGCCTCGGTCAGCAGCAGGCTGCCGGGGGCGTGGTCCCAGGGCAGGGTCCGATGGAACAGGACGAAGTCCAGATCGCCCTCCACGAGTTGGGGGTAGTCCACCCCCGCACAGTGGGCCCCCGGGCCCACCTCGGCGAACGCGGGGGCCGCGGAGACCACGCGCTCGCGGGCCGTGGGGGACAGGAAACGGGACAGCACCGCCCCGCGCAGTTCCGCGGGGTCGGCGGGTGCGGGTTCGCGGTGCAGCCGGGTCCCGTCCCGCCACGAACCGGAGCCGAGTTCGGAGACGTAGGCCCGGTCCTCGGTGGGCCGCAGGATCCAGGAGGCGACGGTCCGCCCCTCGCGGACCAGGGCGGCCATGACGGCGAACGCGGTGCTGCCCCGGGCGAAGTTGCGGGTGCCGTCCACCGGGTCGACCAGCCAGGCCGCGGGCTCCCGGCGCAGGGCCCGGAGCAGGCCCGGGTCGGCGGAGGCGGCCTCCTCGCCGACCACCGGGACGTCGAGCAGTTCCCGCAACCGCGGGGAGATGAGTTCCTCCGCCTCGTTGTCGGCCACGGTGACGATCTCGCCGGGCGACTTCTCCGACACCTCGTGCTCGGCCAGGGCCCGGAAACGGGGAAGGACCGCGGTGTCGGCGGCCTCGCGGAGGATACCGGTCACCGCGTCGATGTCGATCGTCATGACCGACAGCCTAGAGGGGCGCGCCGGTCGGTCCGGGACCGCGTCCGGGCGGAGCGTCACTCCCAGCGGAACAGGCGCGAAGCGAGGAAGCCGGCGCCCGCGGTCCACACTGCCAGTACCACGAAGGCACCCGGGCCGGGGAGGGCCCCCTCGGTGAGCACGGCGCGCAGGCCCGAGCTGAGCGCGGTGATCGGCAGGGCCGACACCGCCTGCTCCATCGGCCCGGGAAAGCTGCTGGTGGGGAACAGGACCCCGCCCAGCCCCAGCATCAGCACGTAGACCAGGTTGGCGCCGGCCAGGGTCGCCTCGGCGCGGAGCGTGCCCGCCATCAGCAGGGCCAGTGAGCTGAAGGCCGCGGTCGCCAGCAGCAGGAGCCCCAGCACGGCGAGCACACCGGCCGGTTCCAGCGACGGCGACCAGCCCAGGAGCAGGGCCACCGCGCACAGCACGGCGATCTGGATGGCCTGCACCGCCAGCACGGCCAGGGTCTTGGCGGCGAGCAGCCCGAACCGGGACAGCGGGGTGGCGCCCAGGCGTTTGAGCACCCCGTAGCGGCGCTCGAACCCGGTGCCGATGGCCAGTCCGGTGAAGGAGGTGGACATGACCGCCAGAGCCAGCACCCCGGGCGTCAACGCGTCCACGCGCGCCCCCTCGCCCACGTCCAGGACGTTGACGAGGCTGAACCCCACTAGCAACAGGACGGGGATGACCATGGTCAGCAGGAACTGCTCGCCGTGGCGCAGCATGACCCGCAGTTCCATCCCGGCCTGGGCGGCGACCATGCGCCGCATCGGGGCGGCACCGGGCGCCGGGGTGAACAGGCTCGCGTCGGGGGCGGGTGTCTGGGCGTCGGTGACGGCCGGGCGGGCCGTCCCTGAGGTGTGCTCGGTCATGTGTCGCGCAGTTCCCGGCCTGTGGTTTCGAGGAAGACGTCTTCGAGGGTACGCCGCCGCATGCGCAGGTCCTCCGCCAGGACACCGGAGGAGGCGCACCAGGCGGTGACGGTGGCCAGGAACTCCGGGCCGAGGTCGCCGGGCTCGTCGGTGGCCACGGCGTACTCGTGCCGTCCGCCCGCGGCGGCGGCCGACACGCGGCTCCCGGAGGGCAGGGCCGCTTCCAGCGCCTCGGCGTCCACGGGGGCGTCGGTGTTGAAGCGGACCTCGCGCCGCCCCTGGGTGAGTTCGGCGGGGGTGCCCTCGGCGACGACCGCGCCGCGGTCGATGATGACCACGTGGTCGGCGAGCCGTTCGGCCTCCTCCATGTAGTGCGTGGTCAGGATCACGGCCACGCCCGCCTCGCGCAGGGCCGAGACCAGGTCCCAGGCGGCCATGCGCGCCTGCGGGTCCAGTCCGGCGGTCGGCTCGTCGAGGAAGACCAGTTCGGGGCGGCCGATCACGGCGCAGGCCAGGGACAGCCGCTGTTGCTGGCCGCCGGACAGGCGGCGGAACGGTGTCTGCGCGGCGGCCGTCAGGCCCAGGCGCTCCAGGAGGACGCCGGGGTCGATCGGGCTGGCGTGGAAGGAGGCCATCAGCCGCAGCCACTCGGCGGTCCGGGCGCCGGTGGGCACCCCGCCGGACTGGGGCATCACACCCACGCGGGGCTTGAGCGCGGTGGCGTCGGAGACCGGATCGAGTCCCAGTACCCGGACCTTCCCGCCGTCGGCGTGGCGGAACCCCTCGCAGATCTCGATGGTGCTGGTCTTGCCCGCGCCGTTGGGGCCGAGCAGGGCGGTCACCGCGCCGCGGCGCGCGGTGAACGTGAGGCCGGTGACGGCCGTGGTGGCGCCGTAGCGCTTGACCAGGTCGACGACCTCGACGGCGGCTGTGTCCATGGGGCCTGAGTTTACGTGCGTCCCGGCCTCGTGCCGCACCACCCCGCCCCGTGGCGGGCGGCGGTGGGCCGGGGCGCGGCGAAGGGCCTGATCGGGGCGGTCGGAACACGTCGGCGGACCGCGGCCCGGAGACCGAGCGGTTCCGTCTCCCCGCGGTGGAAGAATGGTGCGGCCCGTGTGGTTGTGCCACACGGTGCACCGAGAGGAGCGGTTCGTTCCGGGCCGAACCGTTCGCCGTGCCCGGGCGCGGTCGGGCACATCCGCGGTATTGGCCGAATGGCGGTATTTCAGTCTCAGTGGCTGGGACGGGCGGGGCGGTCGGTCCCGCGCGGAGGCGGGCCTGTGCGGCTTTTCCCGCGCGTTCGTCCGCGCGAAGCGCCTGGTTAGGCAAGCCTGACCTTCGTGATGAAGTGCATGAATCCGGGTTTGCCTAGGCGGACTTATTTAGGCCACACTGATGTTGTCTAAACCAGAAGCCGAGTGACTACGGGAGGGGAGCACCATGCCTGAGGCAGCGAGCGCGCCCCGCCCCCTGAACGGGCCCGACCACGGGACCCGTGCCCGCGTCGCCCGGCTCATCCTGGAGAAGGGACCGATCACCGCCTCCTCACTGGGGGAGCGGCTCGGCCTC
This sequence comes from Nocardiopsis terrae, assembly GCF_014651695.1. Classification (GTDB taxonomy): domain Bacteria; phylum Actinomycetota; class Actinomycetes; order Streptosporangiales; family Streptosporangiaceae; genus Nocardiopsis; species Nocardiopsis terrae. The sequence continues at coordinate 567,529 of NZ_BMXJ01000004.1, read as the reverse complement.
ACCCCGGCGGCCATCCGCCGCCACCTCGACAACCTGACCAGCGAGGGCATGGTCGAAGCCCGCGACGCGCGGCCCACACACGGTCGCCGCCGCAGGGGCCGTCCCGCACGGGTCTTCGCCATCACCGAAGCCGGCCGTGACGCCTTCGTCCACGCCTATGACGACCTCGCCTCCAACGCACTGCGCTTCCTGGCGCGGACCGCTGGTCCCGAGGCCGTCGGCGACTTCGCCCAGAGTCAGGTAGCCGACCTGGAGCGGCGCTATAAGCCCCTGCTGGACGCGGTTCCCCAGGAACAGCGCGTCCGGTTGCTGGCGGAGGCGCTCTCCAACGACGGCTACGCCGCCACCGCGGGCCAGGCACCCGCACCCGGAGGCGGCGACCAGTTGTGCCAACACCACTGCCCCGTCGCGCACGTGGCCGCCGAGTTCCCGCAACTCTGTGAGGCCGAAGTCGAGGCCTTCGCGCGGCTTCTGGGCACCCCGGTGCGCAGGTTGGCCACCATCGCCCACGGCGACGGTGTGTGCACCACGCACGTCACCCCACGGGGGGACGGGGCGAGCGGGGAGGACGGCACCCCCGCGTCCAAGAAGGCCATCCGCCAGCGGGCGGGCGGCTCAGTTCACCAAACGGACGTCTGAGTCCAGGAGGAGTCCGCGCATGACTTCTGTCGCGCACCCCGAGCTCGAAGGGCTCGGAACATATGAGTACGGCTGGGCCGACTCCGACGACGCCGGGGCCACGGCCCGTCGCGGCCTGAACGAAGAGGTTGTCCGCGACATCTCGGACAAGAAGAGCGAGCCGGAGTGGATGACCAAGCTCCGACTCAAGTCGCTGCGGCTCTTCGACAAGAAGCCCATGCCCGACTGGGGCGCGGACCTGTCCAAGATCGACTTCGACAACATCAAGTACTTCGTGCGGTCCACGGAGAAGCAGGCCACCTCCTGGGAGGACCTGCCCGAGGACATCAAGAACACCTACGACAAGCTGGGTATCCCCGAGGCGGAGAAGCAGCGCCTGGTCGCCGGTGTCGCCGCGCAGTACGAGTCCGAGGTCGTCTACCACCAGATCCGCGAGGACCTGGAGGAGCAGGGCGTCATCTTCATGGACACGGACACGGCGCTCAAGGAGCACCCGGAGATCTTCGAGGAGTACTTCGGCTCCGTCATCCCGCCCGGTGACAACAAGTTCTCCGCGCTGAACACCGCCGTGTGGAGCGGCGGGTCGTTCATCTACGTGCCCAAGAACGTGCACGTGGAGATCCCGCTCCAGGCCTACTTCCGGATCAACACCGAGAACATGGGCCAGTTCGAGCGGACGCTGATCATCGTCGACGAGGGCGCCTACGTCCACTACGTCGAGGGCTGCACCGCGCCGATCTACAAGTCGGACTCGCTGCACTCCGCGGTCGTCGAGATCATCGTCAAGAAGAACGCCCGCTGCCGTTACACGACCATCCAGAACTGGTCGAACAACGTCTTCAACCTGGTCACCAAGCGCGCCATCGCCGAAGAGGGCGCGACCATGGAGTGGGTCGACGGCAACATCGGCTCCCAGGTCACCATGAAGTACCCGGCCGTGTACCTCATGGGCGAGCACGCCAAGGGCGAGACCCTCTCGATCGCCTTCGCGGGCGAGGGCCAGCACCAGGACACCGGCGCCAAGATGGTGCACTGCGCACCCAACACCTCCTCCAAGGTCGTCTCCAAGTCGGTGGCGCGCGGCGGCGGCCGCTCCTCCTACCGCGGCCTGATCCAGGTGCAGGAGGGGGCGCACTCCGCCAAGTCCTCGGTCGAGTGCGACGCCCTGCTGATCGACACGATCAGCCGTTCGGACACCTACCCCTACAACGACCTGCGCGAGGACGACACCGAGCTCGCGCACGAGGCCACCGTCTCCAAGGTCAGCGAGGACCAGCTCTTCTACCTGATGAGCCGGGGGATGGGCGAGGAGGAGGCCATGGCCATGGTCGTCCGAGGATTTGTGGAGCCCATCGCACGGGAGCTCCCGATGGAGTACGCACTGGAGCTGAACCGTCTGATCGAGCTCCAGATGGAAGGATCGGTGGGATAAGTTGACGACCGCGAACACAGAGCCCAAGGCGCACAGCCACGGGCTGGGGCAGATCCCTGTCTCCAAGCTCGACACGCACGGCTCCTACGACGTGGCCGCCTTCCCCGTCCCCAACGGGCGCGAGGAGGAGTGGCGCTTCACTCCGGTGCGCCGCCTCAAGGGGCTGCACGACTGGAAGGGGACCGCCGACGGCACCGACGAGACCGTCGTCGACGCCCCCGAGGGCGTCACCTTCGAGACGGTCGGCCGTGACGACGAGCGCCTGGGCAAGGCGGGCCTCCCCGTCAACCGCGTGATCGCGCAGGCCTACACCTCCTTCGAGGAGGCCACCGTCGTCACCGTGCCGCAGTCGCTGGTCGCCGACAAGCCGATCACGATCGACCGCCAGGCCCTGGGCGGCACCGCCTTCGAGCAGCTGGTCATCGACGTCAAGCCGATGGCCGAGGCCACCGTGATCATCAGCAACACCGGTACCGGTGTGCGCGCGGGCAGCCTCGACGTCCACGTCGGCGAGGGCGCCAAGCTCACCCTGGTCAGCCTCCAGGAGTGGGACCACGACACGGTCGAGGTCAGCCAGCACAACGCGCGGGTCGGCAAGGACGCCAGCTTCAAGTCGGTCGTCATCACCCTGGGCGGGGACCTCGTGCGGCTGTCGCCGCGCGTGTCCTACGAGGGCCGCGGCGGCAACGCCGAGCTCTACGGGCTCTACTTCGCCGGTGACGGCCAGTACCACGAGCACCGCTCGCTGATCGACCACAACGTGTCCAACACCCGCTCCCGGGTGGACTACAAGGGCGCGCTGAACGGTTCCGGCGCCCACACGGTCTGGATCGGCGACGTGATCATCGGGGAGGGCACCACCGGTACCGACTCCTACGAGAACAACCGCAACCTCCAGCTCACCGACGACACCCGGGTGGACTCCGTCCCGAACCTGGAGATCTTCACCGGTGAGGTCGCCGGGGCCGGACACGCCAGCGCCACCGGGCGCCTGGACGACATCCACCTCTTCTACCTGCGTTCGCGCGGGATCCCGGAGGAGGAGGCCCGACGCCTGATCATCCGCGGCTACTTCCTGGACATCGTCAACCGGATCGAGAGCCAGGAACTGCGGGACCGGGTCATGGAGAAGGTCGAGCGAAAGCTTGCCGCACATGAGTGAGACGGGTAACTGGACCAAGCTCGCCGAACTCGACGAGATCCCCGACGAAGGGGTTCTGGCGGTCGAGACCGACGACGAGACCCCCATCGCGCTGGTGCGCACCGAGGGCGAGGTCTTCGCCCTGCGGGACGTGTGCTCGCACGCGGAGGTCCGTCTCTCCGAGGGAGAGGTCGAGGACGGCACCATCGAGTGCTGGCTGCACGGTTCCTGCTTCGACCTGCGTTCGGGGGCGTCGATCAACCCGCCCGCGACCCAGCCGGTCCCCACCTATGACGTGAAGATCGACGGCGACGACGTGCTCGTGTCGCTGGATGAGAAGAATTCCTGAGGCCTGAAATGACGAAGTTCGAAATCCGCGGTCTGCGCGCCGACGTCCTCATCAGCGAGGACGAGCGGCAGGAGATCCTCAAGGGCGTTGACCTGACCATCAACTCCGGTGAGACGCACGCCATCATGGGCCCCAACGGCTCCGGCAAGTCCACCCTCGCCTACGCGATCGCGGGCCACCCGCGCTACGAGATCACCGAGGGCGAGGTCCTCCTCGACGGTGAGAACGTCCTGGACATGGAGGTGGACGAGCGGGCCCGCGCCGGCGTGTTCCTGGCCATGCAGTACCCGGTCGAGGTCCCCGGCGTGTCCATGTCCAACTTCCTGCGCAGCTCGGTCACCTCGGTGCGCGGCGAGGCCCCCAAGCTCCGCCAGTTCTCCAAGGAACTCCAGGGCGCGATGAAGAACCTCTCCATCGACGCGGCCTTCGCCGCCCGCGGCGTCAACGAGGGCTTCTCCGGCGGTGAGAAGAAGCGCCACGAGATCCTCCAGCTGGAGCTGCTCAAGCCCAAGGTCGCCGTCCTGGACGAGACCGACTCCGGCCTGGACGTCGACGCGCTCAAGATCGTCTCCGAGGGCATCAACCGCGCCCAGGCCGACAGCGACCTCGGCGTCATGCTCATCACGCACTACACCCGCATCCTCAACTACGTGAAGCCGGACTTCGTGCACGTCTTCTCCGAGGGCCGTATCGCCGAGTCCGGCGGTCCGGAGCTGGCCGACGTGCTCGAGTCCGAGGGCTACGAGCGGTTCGCGAAGGCGGGCGCATAACCATGGCCCTCCGCGAGTCCGGTCAGCCCGACACTGGCCTGCTCGACACGCAGACGATCCGGGAGGATTTTCCGATCCTGTCCCGGACCGTCCGTGACGAGCGCCCGCTGGTCTACCTCGACTCCGGGGCGACCTCGCAGAAACCGCGCCAGGTGCTGGACGCCGAGCGCGGGTTCTACGAACGCCACAACGCGGCGGTGCACCGTGGCGCGCACCAGCTCGCGGAGGAGGCCACCGACGCCTACGAGTCGGCCCGGGAGACGATCGCCCGTTTCATCGGCGCCGACTCCGACGAGGTGGTCTTCACCAAGAACGCCACCGAGGCGGTGAACCTGGTCGCGTACGCGATGAGCAACGCGGCCACGGCCGAGGACGGCCTGCGCGGGTTCCAGGTGGGCCCCGGGGACGAGATCGTCGTCACCGAGATGGAGCACCACGCCAACCTGGTGCCCTGGCAGCAGCTGTGCCAGCGCACCGGCGCGACGCTCCGCTGGTTCCCGGTCACCGAGTCGGGCCGCCTGGACCTTTCGGACCTGGGCGATCTGGTCAACGAGCGCACCAAGCTGGTGGCGTTCGCGCACCAGTCCAACGTGCTCGGCACCGTGAACCCGGTCGGCGCCGTCACCGCGCGGGCCCGCGAGGTCGGCGCGATGGTGCTGCTGGACGCCTGCCAGTCGGTCCCGCACATGCCGGTGGACGTCAGCGGGCTGGACGTGGACTTCCTGGCCTTCTCCGGGCACAAGATGCTCGGTCCCAACGGGATCGGGGTGCTCTGGGGGCGCCGGGAACTGCTCGCCGCCATGCCGCCGTTCATCAGCGGCGGTTCGATGATCGGCGTGGTGCACATGAGCCACTCCACCTGGGCGGACCCGCCGCAGCGCTTCGAGGCCGGGGTGCCGATGGCCCCGCAGGCCGTCGGCCTGGCCGCGGCCTGTGACTACCTGTCGAAGGTGGGCATGGACCGGGTCGCCGCGCACGAGCACACGCTCACCGAGTACGCCCTCAAGCACGTGGGCGCGATCGAGGGCGTGCGGATCGTGGGCCCGACCGAGGCGGTGGACCGGGGCGGCGCTGTGTCGTTCGTGGTGGACGACATCCACCCGCACGACCTGGGCCAGGTCCTGGACGACAGGGGCGTCGAGGTGCGGGTGGGCCACCACTGCGCCTGGCCGCTGCACCGCAAGCTCGGTATCGTCGCGACCACGCGCGCGTCCTTCTACCTCTACAACACGTTGGAGGACGTGGACGCGCTCGTGGAGGCCATCCGGGCCGCCCAGAGGTTCTTCGGGACCAGGGCCTAGGAACGATTCGGTGAACCACCGGGGGTGTTCTCCACGAGGGCCGAAGCGCAGCGGAGGCCCACAGAGAACACTGCTTAGGACGAGGATTCTGGCTGACCATGCAGTTGGACGCGATGTACCAGGAGATCATCCTGGACCACTACCGGAACCCGCACAACAAGGGGCTGCGGGATCCGCACGACGCCGAGGCGCACCACATCAACCCCACCTGCGGGGACGAGGTGACGCTCCGGGTGGCGCTGGCCCCCGCCCCCGGCTCGGTGCTGGACGAGAAGGCCGTCGTCAGCGACATCTCCTATGAGGGGATGGGCTGCTCGATCAGCCAGGCCAGCACCTCGGTACTCACCGACCTGCTCATCGGCAGAACGGTGGCCGAGGGTATGACGACCCTGGACGCGTTCACCGAGTTGATGCAGTCCAAGGGCAAGGGTGAGCCCGACGAGGACGTGCTGGAGGACGCCGTGGCGTTCGTCGGCGTGTCCAAGTACCCGGCTCGGATCAAGTGTGCCCTGCTGGGGTGGATGGCCTGGAAGGACGCGGTGTCGCAGTCCTTGGAGAAGGAAGGCGCCTGAATGAGTGACAACGAGACCACGACGACCGAGCCCGCCGAGAAGCCCGAGGCCGCTCCGCTCTCCCCTGAGCAGGAGGCGCTGGCCGAGGAGATCGGTGAGGCTCTCAAGGACGTGATCGACCCCGAGCTCGGCGTGAACATCGTCGACCTGGGTCTGGTCTACGGGGTGAACCACGACGACGAGTCGATCACCCTGGACATGACCCTGACCAGCGCGGCCTGCCCGCTGACCGACGTGATCGAGGACCAGGCCAACAGCGCCCTGGACGAGTTCGAGCGCGAGGTCAAGATCAACTGGGTCTGGATGCCGCCGTGGGGTCCGGACAAGATCACCGACGACGGTCGGGACCAGCTGCGGATGCTGGGCTTCAACGTCTGATCTGATCCGACGTGCGAACGGGCCGGGCCCTGGGTGAGACTCCCAGCGGCCCGGCCCGTTCGCGTGTGCGCACCCGAACCGGCGTGCCGAGTCCTCCTCAGCACCGGTGCCGGTCGAGTCCGGCCATCTCCCGGACCTCGTGGGCGATGTCGTGCGGGGTGCGCACGAGCCTGCGGAACGGGATGCGGACGTCGTGGTCGCCGTCGGGGCCCTCCAGGCGCAGGCACAGGCCGTGCCGGTCCACACCGAGCGGGCGGGGGCGGCCCTGGGGGAGCGGGGCGGGGCAGTGTGCGACCAGGGCCCGGAGCACGTCCGGGTGATCGTCTTCGAGGTGGCGCAGCCAGGGCCCCTCCCAGCGGCCGAACGGGTCCGCGGCGGCTTCGGTGAACTCCTCCGGGTGCAGCAGGTGGCAGCCCTCGTAGTCGGAGTGGACGATCAGGTGGGGGTCCATGACGACCATGGTGCGGCCGTGCCCCAGGTCGAGCAGGCGCTCGTCGGGGTCCTCGGCCAGGACGGCGAGCGCTCGGCCGCGTGCCTGGGCGGGGGGTGCGATGCGCAGGTCCCCGATGATCCAGAGCAGCGAGCGGGTCGGGTCGCGCAGGTCCACCGGGGCGGTGTCGGTGAACTCCACGGTGGCCTCCAGGCCGCCTTCGCCGATCTCGGCCAGGACCCGGTGCTGGTCGGGGAGCAGCAGGGTGACCTCGCCTTCGGCCGTGGTGTGGCAGACGGCCCCGGTCAGGTGCAGGGAGACGTGGGCGGTGGTGACCGTGGCCGGGTTGGGCCGGGAGAGGACGGAACGGGCCCTCTCGGCGGGGGAGGGCGCGAGGGAGTGCGGAGACAGGAGGACCACCTCAATTCTTTTAGGTAAGCCTAACCTATCTCCTTTCGGGTCGGTTCGAAACCCGGCGGGACGCGGTTCGTTGATCGGCCCCGTCCAGGGGGAGCGCGCGCCGGTTCCCGGGCGGACCCGGACCATCCGGACAGAGAAAAGCGGGGCCCGCGGCCGGAGGGTGTCCGGCCGCGGGCCCCGTCGCGGGAGCGGGCGTCAGTGGGCGGCGTACATGGCCGAGCGCAGCTCGCTCGCGATGTCGTCGTCCCCGCGCAGGGACAGCACGTCCAGCAGCGCCTGGGGGTCGGCGAGGGACTCGTCCCCGTTGTCGGTGATCCGTCGGGAGAGGATCCTGAGCGCTTCCTCCGGGGCGGCCGGTGCCGTGTAGCCGATCAGGTGCAGGGCCCGGGCGGCCGGCGGATGCCCGCTCAGATCTCCGGCGGGCAGCTTGCGTGCGTCCAGGCGGTCGCCGGAGACCGTGATGAAGATACGGTCGCCCGGCTGTGCGGCCTGGCGCCGCAACAGCGGGCGCAGGGAGTCGAAGGCGGGCTGGTCGCGCCAGACCAGGACCAACAGGTCCGCGCCGGGAGCGGTCAGGCACAGCAGCCGACCGGGCTGGAGGCCCAGGAGGGTCGCGTAGCCGTTGGGCACCGCCACGGGAGCACCGTTGAGATGGTCGGCGGTGACGTCGATGCGGTGCCACCAGCGGCCGTCCGGGGCGCGGAAGCAGCGGGCCGACATGGCCGGTCCGCTCGCCCCCGGGCGGACGGGCGCCTGCGCGGCGGCCGCCGCCGGAGCGGGGGGCATCGGCGGGCGCGCAGCCGGGGCGGGGGCGTGCGGGGGCGGGAAACCGCCGTGGTCGGGTCCGGGTCTTTGCTGGTAGCCCTGGTCCGCACCGGGCGGGGGAGGGCTGAGGGGCTCGGTGGTCGGCTGCCCGTCGGAGCGGCGGCGGATCGGTAGCCCGTTCTCCGTGGTGACCCCGGACTCCTCCGGTGAGTGGCCGCCGCCGGGAGCCTCCATGGGCACCGAGGCGTCCACGAACACGTGGCCGTCGCGCAGGCTCACCCCGGGGGTGCTCAGCAGCCAGGCGCGCAACTCCTGCTGGCGGATGCCGATCCGGCTCAGCCGGATGCCCGCCTCGGTCAGGCTGGGGGTGTCGCCCAGCAGTTCGCGGGTCTGCCAGCGCAGCCGGTTCGGATCGTCGGCGATGAGCCAGCCGTTGTGCATGCGCCGATCGGTGAACAGGGTGATGATCACGCGCCACAGGGGGGTGTGCAGCGTGGGCACCTCCACCGGGTGGTCCGGGTGCGCGTTGATCAGCCGGTCGATGGTGGTCGCGGCCCCGAGCTGCTCGGAGAGCTCCCGCAGGTGCTTGGTGATGGCGGCGCCCTCTGGGGAGCCGAGCCAGTGCAGGAGGCGCTCCTCGACCTTGCGCTGGGCGCTGCGGATGTCGGTCACGTCCACCGAGATCTGCTCCGACAGGACACGGATGCTGATCGGGTCGGTGGCGAAGAGCCGTTCGGCGGCCACGGTCCGCTCCAGGTCCGGCCAGGAACGGAACATCTCCTCGACCAGGTCCACCAGCGGGTGCTGGCCCAGGGCGGGCGGGGCGGGGCGCTCCTCCACCTGCTCCGGGGGCGGTGCCTTGGTCCGGCGGAAGCTGGGGCGGCGCAGGGTGCGGCCGGGGCCCAGGAGCGAACTCCGGAACTGGGAGCGCAGGTCGCCCACACCGCTGTGCTCGGGGCTGTGCCCCTGGGCGCCTCCCGCGTCGGAGGCCAGGGCCGCGCCGGGCAGCATCGCGGCGGAGCTGACCATGCCCCCGGCCACGGCGGAGGGCTGGGCCTCGGCGGCGGGGGTGTAGTGGTCCGCCGGGGCCTGCTGGCTCTCGGGCGCCTGCTCCTGGTCCCGTTGGGCGCGCAGGGCCCGCAGGGTCCGGATGGCGCGGGTGGCGGGGGTCTGCGGCGGGACCGAGTCGTCCCCGCCGCCCTCGGCGGAACCGGAGGTCCCGTCCACCCCGGTGGCGGAGGTGAGGTAGTCGAGCGCGTTGCGCACGTGTTCGGGGGCCGACTCGGGGAGCCAGTGCGAGATGGTGCGCACGGCCTCCAGCATGAGTGCGGGCGAGGGGGTGGGGCCGCTGGGCAGCTCACAGCAGGGCTGGAGGGCGCGCCAGGCGACCGTGCTCACGACGTCGAGGACCCCGCAGCTCTGGAGGCGCCACTCGTGGATCTCCGCGGGGCTGGCCGAGATGAGCCGGTCCCAGTCTCCGGCGGTGGCGGTCACGGCGCCGCGGACCGGTTCGGCCAGGTCCGAGCAGTCCACCGGTTGGGTGCGCAGGCTGGGCAGGAACTCCGCGAGGGGGATGTGCCCCCACTGTTCCACGGCGAGGCGGGCCAGGCCGTTGGCCAGCCAGGGCGGCCCCGCGATGTCCAGGACGCGGGCGACGGGCAGCGAGTGCCACCAGCCGTCGATCAGACGGTCGTGGTGGAGCAGGGGTGCCACGTCCGGCGACCTCGACCACCGCAGGGCGGGCGCGAGGTCGACGAGGCAGATCGGAGAGACGGCGTTCATCCGCTGGGGACCTCGACCTCCTGGTGTCTGCACGTGAATTCGGGAGGAACCGCACGGGCCTTCGGTTCGATGCACCACAGTACGCGTCCTTGACCCGGAGGGGGACGGGTCGGGAGCCGGCTCGGCCGTTTCGCGCGGGGCACGGTCAGCCGAGGGACAGGGGTGCCGTGAGCACTTCCCCGAGATCGTACGTGTCCTGGGGCCACATGGGTAGTCCCAGGGTGTCCCGGTCCGCCTCCGCCCGGGGGCGGACACGCTGTGTGATGACCGTGGCGGAAGAGATCCGCGCCAAGAACAGGTCAACTGATGTGATCTACCTCATGTCGGACTTTCGGCTCTTACCGTCGCCGCCCCTCGTTGTCCGTACGACGCTCCCGCTGCCCGCACCGCCCTCGGTCGGAGCCGGGGTCCGAGGGGGTGTCGGGCCGGTGCAGCCCGGCGGGAGGACTCCTGTACAGGCCCGGCGCTCCGATGTCGGGCGCGGGTATGCTGAACGGGCACTGTCCTCGCCCGAGCGCCCCTCGGCCGGGTGGCCACGGCGCGGCCGACCCTGGGACCGACGGTGCTCGGACATTCGGGCCAGCGGCACACCGCGACCCGCCAAGACTTCCGTTCCCGCGCACCCCGGCGCTTGGCAGGCGTGGGACGGTCGATCCGGATGATTGGTTGACGTGACAGACCTTGAGATGAATCCCCCCGCTGCCGCGCCCGTGGCCAGACCGGAACTGATCCGGTCCTACGTGGCGATCGGTGACAGCATCACAGAGGGGATGGAGGACGACAGCGGCCCCGGCGGCGAGTACCGGGGGTTCGCGGACCGCCTCGCCGAACACCTGGGCACGCTCTCTCCCGACTTCCGCTACGCCAACCTCGGTGTGCGCGGGCGCCGGATGAAGCACATCTTCGGCGAACAGCTCGACCAGACCCTCGCCTGGAAACCGGACCTGGTCACCGTCCTCGCCGGAGGAAACGACGTCTTGCGCCCCGGGGGCGACCTGGACGAGCTGGCCGAGAACTTCGAGTGGGGCGTGCGTCAGCTGCGCGACGCGGGGATCCGGGTCGTGATCCTCGCCGGGCACGACACCGGATGGATCCCCGTCCTGCGCCTCTACCGCGGCCGTATCGCCGTGTTCAGCATGCACATGCGCGCGGTGGCCGAACGCACCGGAACCGAGATCGTCGACCTGTGGGCGCTCAACGCCCTCAACGACCCCCGCGCCTGGAGCGACGACCGGCTGCACCCCAACGGCGCGGGACACCAGATCGTCGCGGCCCGGGTCGCCGACCTGCTCGGCCACCCGATGGGTCCGCCCGAGTCCTGGACCGACCCCTGGTCCACCCCGCCCCAGCAGCTCCCCCGGATCCTGCGCCGCCGTGAGGGCCGCCGCTGGGCCCGTCAGCACCTCGTGCCGTGGCTGCGCCGCCGAGCGATGGGCCGTTCCTCCGGGGACGGCCGACTGCCCCGGAGACCGGAACTGGACTACCTGCACGACGAGGAGACCCGCGAACTCCTCCGCAGGAAGCTGAAGGAGGCCGGGGCGGACACGCACTACAACGACTACTCCGCGGACGACACCCCGCCGACCAGCAGCCCCTCCGGGACCAAGGGCCCCGAACCCCAGCGCTGACCGGGTGGCTGTGAGCGCACACGAGCCCGACAGGGGCTCGCGGCGGACGGCGGCCGGGGTTCGGTGCGGGCCCCGGGCCCGTCGGCGCTCGGCGCCGCCTCAGTTCCGGGACAGGGACTGGATCAGAGCGCTGACGTGCACCATCCCCAGGCACTGACCGTAGGGGTTGGTCGCGATCAGGTCGTCGTAGACGCGCTCGCGGTCCTGGCCCGCGACCCGCAGCGCGGCGATCGCCGACATCCAGGCCGGAACCGTCCGCGGCGCCTCGGCCAGCCGAAGGGCCGGGCGCTTGGCGTGCAGGGCGTGCCCGTAGCGTCCCGTCACCGACAACAGGAAACGCGTCCGGTCGATGACCCCGAGCGGACGCTCCCGGTGGTCGATCAGCACGACGCTGTTGAGGGCGGGGTCGCCGGTGAAGGCTTCCAGGATCTGCTCGGCGGTGGAGTTGGAGTCGAAGCCGACCGGCGGGACCATGAACTCGGTGACGCGCGGGCCGGAGTCCGCGTCGCCCTGGGCGGCCGCCGCCGGTTCGGGCACCGGGGTCACCCGCTCGCCGGGCCGCCACCCCTGGTCGGCGAAGAACGTCCCGCCGCCCAACCGCACCCCGCACTCGCGCAGCCGGACGATCTCCTCGGCACTGGTCACCCCCGCGGCCACCGCGTACACGCCGCTGCTCCGCCCGATCCGGGCCAGCCCGGCCACGATCCCCCCGTTGCGGTGGTCGCCGTCGATCCCCGACACGAGGGAGGGGTCCAACCGGATCAGGAACGGCGCCGCCTCCACCACCAGGTCCGGGCGGGCCATGGCCGTACCGAACCCGCAGCGGAAACCGGAGGCCCGAAGCCGGGCCACCCCCGACAGGACCGTGGCCCGCGGCAGCTCCGCGAGGTCGGCGGTGAGCATGAACGTGACATCACGCGGGCGTCGCCCCGCCCGTCGCAGGCCGCTCTCCGCAAGGACAGCGAAGTCCTCCCCGGCGGCCAGCGCCCAGGCGGGCAGCGGAAGCACCAGGGGCAGGAGGCCCTCGGCCCCGGCGGCCTCGCGCACCAGTGACAGCAGCCAATCGGCCACGGCCGCGGCCTCCCGTTCGGAGACCTCGGCCCCGCCGCGTCTGCCCGGCGGAGCCGCGGCCACCTCCACCGCCACGACGGCGCCGGAGTCCAGGTCCACCACCGGGCGGTAGGACAGGGTGGTACGGGCCCTCGTCGGGTCCGGTTCGGGGGTACCGGGCGCCGGGACGGCGGGGCCGGGGGCCGGGGCCGGGTCCTGGTGTACTGGGTGTGGGGGCAGCGTGGACACGGGACCCATGGTGGCGGGTGGGGCGCACCGACCTGAAGACCTGTCCGACTCTGTTCAACACAGCTTCACGGGCCGTTTCGCGCGGGCGGCTGGTGCGGTGAAGGGTCCGGGTACGCCGAACGGGCCCCGTCCGGTGGACGGAGCCCGTTCGCGGGTGCGGTCGGTCAGGCCCGGCGGAAGGCCACCGCGATGTTGTGGCCGCCGAAGCCGAAGGACTCGTTGATGGCCGCGACGTCCCCCTCGGGCATGTCCCGGGGCTTGTCGCGGACGATGTCCACGGCCACGTCCGGGTCGAGCTCGGCGATGTTGATCGTCGGCGGGATCCGGCCCTCGTGCAGGGCCAGGATCGTCGCGATCGACTCCACCGCGCCCGCGCCGCCCAGGAGGTGGCCGGTCATCGACTTGGTGGAGGTCACCGCGACCCGGTCGGCGGCGGAGTCGCCCAGGGCCGAGCGGATCGCCCGGGTCTCACCGACGTCTCCGGCCGGGGTGGACGTGGCGTGCGCGTTGACGTGCACGATGTCGCTGGGCTTGAGGTCGGCGTCGGACAGGGCCTGGGTGATGGCGCGGGCCTGGCCGGCGCCCTCCGGGTCGGGCTGGACGATGTCGTAGGCGTCGTCGGTGTAGCCGACGCCCGCGGCGTGGGCGTACACCCGGGCACCGCGCTTGGCGGCGTGCTCGGCCGACTCCAGGATCAGGATGCCCGCGCCCTCGCCCATGACGAAGCCGTCGCGGCCGGCGTCCCAGGGGCGGGAGGCGCCCTGCGGGTCGTCGTTGCGCGTGGACAGGGCCCGCATCGAGGCGAAGGAGGCGATGTTCAGGGGGTGGATCGCGGCCTCGGTGCCGCCCGCGATCACCACGTCGGCCCGACCGGCGCGGATCATGTCCACACCGTTGGCGATGGCCTCGGCGCTGGAGGCGCAGGCGCTGACCGGGGCGTGCGCCCCCGCGCGGGCGGTGAACTCCAGGGCCACGGCCGCGGCCGGGCTGTTGGGCATGAGCATGGGCACGGTGAACGGGGAGACCCGCTTCCAGCCCTTCTCACGGAAGGTGTCGTACTGCTCCAGGATGGTGAGGATGCCACCGATCCCGCTGGAGACCACCACTCCGAGGCGGAGGGGGTCGATCTCGGGGGCGCCCGCGTGGTCCCACGCCTCCTGCGCGGCGATGAGCGCGAACTGCTGGGTCCGGTCGAGGCGGCGCAGCCGCGGGCGCGGCAGCTTCTCGGAGGGCTCCTGCGCGATCTGCCCGGCGAAGTGCACCGGGAGCTTGTCGTGCCAGTCCTCCGGCAGGGTACTGATCCCGGAGCGGCCGTCGAGGAGCGCGGACCATGTGGTCGCGACGTCACCCCCGAGGGGGGTGGTGGCGCCGAGGCCGGTGACGACGACATCGGTCTTGGACATGATCCGATCGCCCTTCTCGTGGGTCGTTCCCGGCCGTGTGCGCCGGGAGGCGTGGCGGATGGTTCGGTCTGGGTGTCCGTGGTGCGGACGGGCGGGCCGCCGGGACCGGGTGGGCCCCGGCGGCCCGGACGCAGCTACTTCTGGATGAAGTTGATGACGTCCTGGACCGTCTTGAGGTCCTTGAGCTGGTCGTCGGGGATCTCCACGCCGAACTTGTCCTGCGCGGCGACGGCGATCTCCACCATGGACAGCGAGTCGATGTCCAGGTCGTCCACGAAGCTCTTCTCGGGCGTGACGTCGGAAGGCTCGGTGCCGACGATCTCCTCGACGATTTCGCCGAGGCCGGCCAGGATCTCCTGCTCGCTGAGGGCCATGTCTTGTTTCTCCTTGCTTGACGAATGTGGTGTCGGGAAACGGTCCCGTACGGAACGGGTGCGCCCGGGCCGCCGGGGTCGGATCAGGGGATGCGGATCACCTGTGCGGCGTAGACCAAGCCCGCACCGAATCCCAGGGTGAGCACGGTGCTCCCCGACGGCAGTTCCCCGCGTTCGATCATGCGCGACAGCGCCAGAGGGATCGATGCGGAGGAGGTGTTGCCAGCGGTGACGATATCGCGGGCCACAAGTGCCTGGGGCGCACCCAGCTTGCGTGCGATGGACTCGACGATCCGCAGGTTGGCCTGGTGGGGCACGAAGGCGGTGAGCTCGGAGGGCTCCACGCCGGCCCGCTCCAGGGCTTCCAGGGCCACCTTGTACAGCTCGGTGGTGGTCCACCGGAAGACTGCCTGGCCCTCCTGGTAGAGGTACTTTCCCTCACGCAGGTAGATCTTGTCGGCGCGCTCGCCGGAGGAACCCCACACGACCGGACCGATGCCGTGGTCCTCGGTGGCCGAGACCACGGCCGCCCCGGCACCGTCGGCGAAGATCACACAGGTGGAGCGGTCCTCCCAGTCCACCCAGTCGCTGAGCTTCTCCGAACCGATCACCAGGACGTTGCGCGCGCTCGCGGCCCGGACGGAGTCCGAGGCCAGCCCCAGGGCGTAAC
The DNA here is from genome assembly GCF_014651695.1 of Nocardiopsis terrae. Lineage (GTDB taxonomy): Bacteria > Actinomycetota > Actinomycetes > Streptosporangiales > Streptosporangiaceae > Nocardiopsis > Nocardiopsis terrae. Next base: position 552,176 of record NZ_BMXJ01000004.1, on the reverse strand, counting down.
AGAAGCCCGCGCAGGCGGCGTTGACGTCGAAGGCGCCCGGGGCGGTGATGCCGAGCCGGGCGGCGACGGTGGCGGCGGTGTTGGGGATCTGGTCCTGCACGGTGCAGGTGGCCACGATCACCAGGTCGATGTCCTCGGGGGAGAGACCGCTGGCGGCCAGGGCCTTGCCGCCGGCTGCCACGGCCATGCTCGCCACGGTGTCCTCGGGGCCCGCGATGCGGCGCTCCTTGATGCCCACCCGGCTCTGGATCCACTCGTCGGTGGTCTCGACACGGGCCTCCAGGTCGGCGTTGGTCACCACGCCGGACGGCTGGTACTCGCCGAAGGAGAGGATCGCGGCGCCGCCGGGCACGTTCGGGGACTTGAACATGGTCAGCCTTCCTGCTGGGTGCTCGCGGAGGAGGCGGTTCCCGCGTGCTCCTTGATGAGGGCGCCTGCGCGATCGAGGTCGTCGGGGGTCTTCACCGCGAGGAGTTCGACACCGCGCAGCGCGCGCTTGGCGAGGCCGGTGAGCGTGCCCGCGGGCGTCAGCTCGATGAGCGCGCTCACCCCGAGGTCGGCGAGCGTCTGTGTGCAGGCGTCCCAGCGGACGGGGGAGGAGACCTGGGCGATCAGACGCTCCAGGTACTCGGTGCCGCTGCCGACCACGGCGCCGTCGGCGTTGGAGAGCAGACGCACCGCGGGGTCGGCGGGCTCCAGTCCCCGGGCGGCGGTCCGTACCCGCTGCACGGCCGGGGCCATGTGCTCGGTGTGGAAGGCACCCGCGACGGGCAGGGGGCGGAGCCGGGCCCGTTCGGGCGGGTTCTCGGCGAACGCGGCCAGCTGTGCGGTGGTGCCCGCGGCCACGATCTGGCCGGATCCGTTGTCGTTGGCCGGGGTCAGTCCGGCGGCCCCGATGGCGGCCAGGACGTCCTCGCGCTTGCCGCCCAGGACCGCGGTCATGCCGGTCTCGGCCTGCGCGGCGGCGTCGGCCATCCCCCGGCCGCGTTCGGCGACCAGCGCCAGCGCGTCCTCGGGGGAGAGCACGCCCGCGATCGCGGCGGCGGTGAACTCGCCGACGCTGTGCCCCGCCGTGGCGTCCACGAGCGAGGGGTCGGCGGGCAGCGGGGCCCCGGGGACGAACGGCGGGCCGAGCACGGCGGAGGCCGCGGCGAGGCCGGCGCTGACCAGCAGGGGCTGGGCGACGGCGGTGTCACGGATCTCTTCCGCGTCCGCGGTGGTGCCGTAGCGCACCAGGTCGAGGCCGGTCACCTCGGACCACGAGGCGAACTTCTCGGTCATGCCGGGGAGTTCGAGCCACGGTGAGAGGAAACCGGGAACCTGGGCGCCTTGGCCGGGAGCAACGATTACAAGCACGACATCAACCTTGCCCTGTAGGAGATCACCAGTTGGATAGGGAGAGACACGAAGTTAGGAGGAGACCGTTTGTAGGTACTCCACAAAACGGCGTCCGAGCTGTGCCCACGAGCCCGAAACGGGTGGAGGAGATCACTTTCTGACGTTACGCGGGCGCCTCCGTGCGCCGTCCGGGGACCCCGCTCACCTGGAGGGTGACGGCCGACACGGGGGTGAACTCCGGGGCCGGACCGGAGAGGATGCGAACCTGGACGGGTGAACACCGAATCCCAACCGACTGAGGACGGCGCGGCTGCGCCCTCCGCCTCCGAGGCCGCCCAGGACCGGACCCGCGCGGAGACCGTCCGCCGCCTGGAGCGCTCCATGGGCGTGCTGGGCACCGCCGCCGTCAACCGTATGGAGGAGCGGCTCGGCTGGTTCCGCAGGATGTCCGCCCAGGACCGCTCCTGGATCGGGCTGGTGGCCCAGTCCGGGGTCGCGGCCTTCGTCGACTGGTTCCGCAACCCCGGGCGGGGCCGTCCCGCGATCACGGTGGAGGTCTTCGGCACCGCCCCGCGCGAGCTCACCCGCTCGGTCTCCCTCCAGCAGACCGTCGACATGATCCGTGTGGTCATCGACGTGGTGGAGAGCCAGGTCGAGGAGCTGGCCGCACCCGGCGGTGAACAGCAGCTGCGCGAGGCCATGCTCCGCTACACCCGCGAGGTGGCGTTCAGCTCCGCGAAGGTCTACGCCCGCGCGGCCGAGGCGAGGGGGGCCTGGGACGCGCGCCTGGAGGCGCTGATCGTCGACGCACTGCTGCACGGCGACCAGGTGGAGGGCCTGCAGACCTGGGGTTCGGCGCTGGGCTGGTCGCACACCCCGGTGATCGCGGTGGCCGGGGACGTCGGCGAGGACGCCGGCGGCAAGGTCCTCGACGATCTGCGCTCGGCCGCCCGCCGGCTCGGTTACGACGTGCTGGCGGGAACGCAGGGGCGCCGTGTGGTCGTGGTGATCGGCGTGGGCGACCGGTACCCGGTCGACGAGCTCCCGCTCGCCGCCGCCGAACCCCTGGCCGGGCTCTTCGGGGACGGGCCCGTGGTGGTGGGGCCGACCGTGCCCGACCTGCACGCGGCGGGGGCCTCGCTGCGTGCGGCCGTGAGCGGGCTCCGGTCCGCCGTGGCCTGGCCCGACGCGCCCCGCCCGGTGCTCGCGGACGACCTGCTGCCCGAACGCGCCCTGGAGGGCGACGCCGAGGCCCGCCGCCAGCTCGTGACCGAGGTGTTCCTCCCGCTGCGGAGCGCGGGCTCCCCGCTCCTGGACACGCTGTCGGTGTACCTGGAGCACGCCTCCTCGTTGGAGGCCACCGCGCGGATGCTCTTCGTGCATCCGAACACGGTGCGCTACCGGCTCAGCCGCATCTCGGAGCTCACCGGACACATCCCCTCCGACGGCCGGGGCTCGTTCGTGCTCCGGATCGCGGTGGCCCTCGGAAGGCTGTCCGAAACCCGGGAGAGGTGATTCGCCTCACCGGTATCAGGCATAACCGTGACGGAGCCCGCCGGTACGTCGTAATCTTATCGTTGCCTGCTATTTCGGCTGCCTTATGGAAGTTTCACCAGCGCCGGGTATGCCTGTAACTGACCGTGTGCGCCCGGGGACCAGGCGAAAGAGATAGCTTTGATACGGGCGGGATGCAGGTGGAGCCAAGAGGCGACGAAAACCCTCGGGCGACGCTCCCCGCACCGCCTCGTCACGACGTTCTTGGGGGGTCCAACGCTGTGGTCGAGCGACCGAGGAAGAGGTTCCGGATACTACGCCCGGTGATCGATTTCGTTCTCCAGCCCACTCAGGAGGGCGAGCTGCGCAGACGGGTGCTGTTCTGGCTCCCCGCGCCGATTCCGGTCCTGGGGCTGGTCTACCTCATGGTGGGAGGGACGTTCTCCGCCGCCGGTTGGACGATCCTGCTCGCCGCCAGTGTGGGGGTGGGAACGATGCTGCTCGCCATGCTCGTGCAACCCACACCGCTGCCGGAGGGCCTGGCCCCGCCGGTGTCGGCCCGCCGTTCCCTGCACCGCTTCCGCCAGTTCACCCAGCTGCGGGTGGCGCTGGCCCTGGTGCCGATGGTGATCGGTGCGGCCGCCGCGGTCGCGGGCGGCGGCATGTACCCGCTGTTCGCCGCGCTGGCCCTGGCCTGGCCGCAACTGCTGCTGGCCGTGCCCACCTTCTTCACCATCACCAAGGCGCGCCGTGCCATGGAGGCCTGGGGCACCACGGCCTACCTGTGGCACGCGCTGTCCCGTCCGGCCAGGGTCACCTGGCCGGTCGCCACCCCGCTGGCCCGCTCCTACCGCGCCTGGCGGGCCGACCGGGACCGCCGCCTGGCCCAGCAGAAGGAGCAGGACCAGCAGCAGGAGAAGGCGTGGAAGGAGGCCGTGCGGGAGGAGAAGCTCAACCCGACCGAGACCGCGGCCCCCGCACCGGAGGCGTCCGGCAGCGGATCCGGCACCGGGGAGTCCGGGCTGCAGCGCACCCGCAGGCTCCACGCGCTGCCGGAGGAGACCGGTAACGAGGACAACGAGCCCACCGCGCTCCTCCCCAAACCCGAACCGGCCGCTTCCGAGGGCACTCCCGTCCCGGCGACCGGGACCCGCGGCACGGTGAACCGGGCCGCCCGGCAGATCCTCGAACAGGGCGGCGCGCTCGGCCTGGGAGTCCGGCGCAGACGCCGCGGCCCCCACACCACCCGGCCTCCCCGCTCCAACAAGCCCTGACCGGTCCGGCGGCGCCCGCCCGGGCGCCGCCGGGCTTCGTCCGCCGACCGGACGCCCCCGGAGTCCCCGGCGGCGGTCGCGGGAGAGCGGTTCCGATCCCCGGGGCTCAGACCCGGGCGCGGCGGTGCACCTCGGGCAGGGCTTCGCCGCCGCCCTGCGGGCAGTGGTACCAGCGCGCCTCGGCCTCACGGCCGTCGAAGGCCACCTCACCGATGGTGTTGCCGAAGTGGGGGCGCCCGGCCAGACGCCACGACAGCGGGCTGCGGCGCACCCCGGCCAGCCGTGTCATGACCAGCCCGGCCAGATGGAAGGGCCAGCTCGCGGAGAGGGCGGCGGCGCGGCGGAAGTTCGGGGGGAGCTGGTTGCACAGCGCGGAGGAGACCAGCTGGGTCACCCGGGACGTCGTCCCTCCTCCCGCGCGGGCGCGGGCGCGGGCCAGGTAGGAGAAGTGGACGTCCCCGCTGAGCAGGAGGACGGTGGCGGGGGCCGGGCCGCGTCCGCCCCGGGCGACGTCGAGCAGTGCGTCGGCCAGGCGGTGGAAGGAGTACTGGAAGGCGCCCCAGTGCTCCAGGTCCAGGGCCTGGCGGAGCCTTTCCGCGGGGCCGCGCGCCGCCGCCCCCCAGGCGCCGCCGCACACCGCCTCGTTCCAGGCCTCCAGGTGGTGGACCGGCGGCGGCAGCAGGACCGGGACGGTGGAGGCCACGACGATGTGCTCCGGGCCGCCGGTGAGGTTCTCGTCGAGCCAGTCGTGCCCCTCGGAGCCGAGGATGGACCGGGAGCCGTCGGAGGGGTCGCCCTCGCCCAGGGCCCGGTTGCAGCGGGTGTCGGCCACCAGGATCCGGACACCGCCCACGTCGTGGCGGTGGCTCCACCGGTAGGAGGACGGCTCCTCGTGGGCCCGCCAGGCGAAGGAGTCGAGGGTGTCCCCGGCGTCGGCGCCGCGCTCCCGGTGGTCGCGGACCGCGGCCCACAGCGGGTCCTCGGCCCGCGCGTCGGGGGAGAGGTTCCCCACGTGCTGGTACACCCAGTAGGCGCCGAGTCCGCTCGTCACCCGGGTGCGCCACCACGGACGCTCGTCCATGCCGCGCCGCCAGGCCGCCGAGGTGTTCCAGTCGTCGCGGATGTCGTGGTCGTCGAAGACCATCAGGGTGGGGACGGTCGACAGCAGCCACCGCACCTGGGGGTCGGACCAGGCCTGCCGGTAGAGCTCGGCGTACTCGTCGTAGCGCACCACCTCGTCCTCGGGCGCGTCGTCACCGGAGGCGTCGTCACCGGAGTCGGTGCGGCGCACCCGCCTGAGGAAGGCGCGCATCGGCTCCTGGACCTCGTCGGCGTAGACCTGGTCGCCGATCAGCAGCAGCACCAGGTTCTCGTCGGCTGAGTCGAAACCCTCCCGGGCCAGCCGGCGCGCGCTCGCGCGGAGCATGTCGGGCCCGTAGCGGACCAGCCCCTCGGGTGTGTCCCCGGTGGGGGCGCGGCAGGAACCGTACAGCAGCCGGGTGGGCGCCTGCGGGCAGAGCGTGCGCAGGACACTCGGCGGCAGGGAGTTGTCGGGTTCGGGCCAGACCCGGTCCTCGCCGAGGAAGACCTCGTAGGGAAGGACCGCACCGGTGGGGAGGCCGTCGATTTCGCACACGGCGTAGTGGTGGCCGTGGACCGTGAAGGTCCGGGCGGCGTGGACCGCCCCGCCGTCCACACGGATCCGGACGTCACAGGGCGCGTCCGTCTCCACCCACACCGTTGCGGTGGTGGGTCCCACATGCCGCAGCACGGGGCCCAAAAGTAACGAGACAGTCACCCTTTTCCCTTCTTTCGACCAGTTTCACACACGTCGACGACGAGTATGGACCCTTCGCGCAGCTCGCGGCCACGCACGGTTGACATGCGATGGTTGCGCCCGGGGCCCGGCTGCGCGAAGGTGGCGCTATGCGGACACAGATCCTTGAGCTGCACACCGGCGGATCGGAGAGCATCACCGACATCACCGGGCAGTGCAGCGACTTCGTCGCCCGCAGCGGTGGCGACGGCCTGCTCAACGTCTTCGTCCCGCACGCGACCGCGGGTGTGGCCATCATCGAACTCGGGGCGGGGTCCGACGACGACCTCCTGGCCTCCCTGGACGACCTGTTGCCGGCCGACGACCGTTGGCGCCACAAGCACGGCTCCCAGGGACACGGGCGTTCACACGTCATGCCGGCGTACGTCGCTCCCCAGACCACGGTGCCCGTCCTTTCCGGCAGACTCGAACTGGGAACGTGGCAGTCCATCGCGTTCGTCGACCTGAACGTGGACAACCCGGACCGACGGGTGCGGCTGTCCTACCTGAGGTCGGAATGAACGGAAGCCGACGCGTGCCGGGTTCGGCCGCGCGTTGACGGGAGATGCCAGTAGCGTGTGAACTAGGCCATCAGCGATGGTTACGGACCCACGTGACGGGCGACCGAAAAGCCCGGCATCGTTGTGACAACTGCTTCGTGCAGGCAAGATTGAGAAAAACCATCTGTGGAGGAGAACTTTCGTGAGCGCGACCGCGGGCCAGGCACAAAGCGAACGCGGCTTGGCTGACCGACTCGGAATCAAGCCGGGTCAGGTGGTGCAGGAATTCGGGTTCGACGACGACGTCGACGAGGGACTGCGCGCATCCATCGCCGAACTCACGGGCGAGGCGCTGGTCGACGAGGAGTACGACGGCGACGTCGACGCGGCCCTGCTGTGGTGGCGGTCCGACGAGGAGGGCGACCTCACCGACGCACTGATGGACACGGTGACCACCATCGCCGACGGCGGGACCATCCTGGTCCTGACCCCGAAGGCCGGACGTGATCTGCACGTGTCCCCCAACGACGTCGCCGAGGCGGCCAACACCTCGGGCCTGTCCCAGACCAGTGCGGTCAGCATCGGTGCCGACTGGTCGGGCATCCGCCTGGTCGTCCCCAAGAGGTGACGGTCGGCACCCGCACCGGGTGAGACGTCCGGTGCCGCGCGTCCCGGCAGGAAAAGACGCGCGGCGCTGAAGGGCGCCCGCTGAACGGCGGGCGCCGATACCGGCCTGTACGCCGACGAACGCGAACGCGAGTATGACCGACACCGTCTCCACGGGCGCCAGCGCGCCCGAGATCGCCCTCCGGGACCAGTACGGCCAGGAGGTCCTCCTGAGCTCCCTGCGCGGCGGGCCCGTGCTCGTGGTCTTCTACCCGCTGGCCTTCTCCGGTGTGTGCTCCGGCGAGCTCGCCGACCTCAGCGAGCACCACGCCGAGTTCAAGGAACTGGACGTCACCGTCCTCGCGGTGTCCGTCGACTCCACCTTCGCCCTGCGCACCTGGTCCGACCGGGAGGACTTCCCGTTCGCGCTGCTGTCCGACTTCTGGCCGCACGGCGCCACCGCCCGGGACTACGGGGTCTTCGACGAGCAGCGCGGGGTCGCCCGCCGGGGCACCTTCCTCATCGACGGCCACGGCACCGTCCGCTGGACCGTGCACACCCCCGCCGGTGAGCCCCGGGACGTCACCGAGTACCTTCGCCAGGCCCGGGAGCTGGCCGGATAAATCAGGCGCGAGGACCGCCGAGAAGCGGTATGATCGCTCGCGACGCACACACGGGGCGCGTAGCTCAGTTGGTTAGAGCAATTGCCTTACAAGCAATAGGCCAGGGGTTCGAGTCCCTTCGCGCCCACTCCACTCCGGGACGACCCTGCTCGCGCGTGACCGCGCTCGCCGGGTCGTTCCGTCGTTTCTTCTGGGGGGCGACCCCCAGACCCCCGGTGTGGGGCTTCGCCCCACGGGTTGTAGTTACGTTGTCCAGGGTCCACTCCATTCCGGAACGGCCCTGCTCGGGGGCCTTCGGCCGCCTCGCCGGGTTGTTCCGTCGTTTCCTCTGCAAGAGTGGTTGCGGGGGGACCCGGAACTCGCGGTGTTCTCCAGTCCCTTGAGGGCTGTCCTCGCGGGGAAGTCCAGCAGCGAGAAGAAGCCCTCAGGTTCCTCCTGGCGAACGGCCTGGTCGCGCTTCAGTAGCTCCTGGAGCCTTCGGGGAAGCGCGCCGCTACTCGTCCTCACCGGTCTTACGACGCCACTACCGGAAGCCCTCGGAGTTATCCCACAGGTGCCGCTCGCCCTCTTCGGCGCGCCGGTACCAGTGCTCGGCCTCGTCGGTCTCACCACGCTTCTCCAGGAGGTTCCCGAGCTCGGACATGGCGCTGATGTAACCCTCCTGGGCGGCACGCCGGTACCAGTCCTCCGCCTCCCTGGTTCTGCCCTGTTTTCTCAGGAGGTGACCGAGCTTGCCCGGTGCGGCTATTGCGGTCAGGTCGTCCTGCTGGGCGGCGTGCCGGTACCAGTGCTCGGCCTCGTCGGTCTCACCACGCCTCTCCAGGAGGTTCCCGAGATCGAACATGGCGAGGGTTTTTCCCCCTTGGGCGGCGTGCCGGTACCAGTGCTCGGCCTCGTCGGTCTCACCACGCCCTTTCAGGAGGTTCCCGAGATCGAACATGGCGGAGGTGCTGCCCTCCTGGGCCCGGAGCCGGTTCCAGGCCTCGGCTTCACCGGCCTCACCAGGATCTTTCAGGAGCATCCCGAGAACGAGTGTGGACAGGCCGTCGCCGTCCCGGTTGGCGCGCCGGTACCAGTCCTCGGCCTCGTCGGTCTCACCACGCGCTGTCAGGAGGAGCCGGAGGTTGTGCATGGCGAAGGTGTTGCCCTGCTGGGCGGCGCGCCGGTACCAGTGCTCGGCCCCGTCGGTCTCACCACGCCTCTCCAGAAGTTGCCCGAGGTTGAACATGGCGAGGGAGTCGCCCTCCCGGGCGACACGGAGCCAGGCGGTTTCGGCGACGTCGGCCCGGTCTGCGTGGTAGGCCGTGAGACCGACGTCGAGGCGGTCCTGGTCGGTGGCCGCGTCCAGAGCGTTCTGCCACACCGCGTCGGGCAGGGGGTCGGGCAGGGTGAGGTAGTCAAAGGCCCGCCACCGGAGGCCGTCGTGGTCGGCGGGCACCAGCAAACCGGCCAGACCGCTCCGGGGTTGCGTCGCCCACTCCCAGGCCCGGTCGGTCTCCTCAGGCAGGGGAGGCGGATCGGGCAGGTAGGCGCTGTGGGCGGTGTGGAGCTGTTCGCGGGTCAGAGGGCTGGACACCCCGGCCTGGGCCAGACCCACGGCTGCGGCCACCAGTGCATACCCACGAGGGTGGCCGCTGTCGGGGCCATCGCGCCAGGCCTGTTGCAGCAGGGGGCCGGCTGCCAGCTGCTCGGCCACACCGAAGCGTTCATCGGCCGCAGCCTGGACCAGGCGTTCGTCTGCGCTGGCACGGGCGCGTTCGCGCTCGGGCAGGCTCCAGCGGCGGTTGACGACGACCGGTGGGGTCTTGAGCACCGCATAGCCCGCCCTCTCCGAGCCGGGGGCGGGGTCGGTGGCGCTCGGGCGCAGGGAGTCAAGCCGCTCCCGCCGGATGGTGGCGGCCACCAACGCGCCGGTCCGGCCCAGTTCGGCGACCAGGGCCGGGGTTAGCCCCGAGGAGCTCAGGTGGCGGTCCAGATCGTCCAACCACACCACCCACCCCTGTGGGTTCCGCTTGGTTCTCTCCTGGAGCCAGGTGGGAAGAGACCGCAGGTCGGTGTCCTCGGGCGGGGCCACCAGCATCCGGTCGGGCAGGGCGCGGGCCAGCGCGGCGGCTAGGGCGCGGGTCTTGCCCGCGGTGGAGGCGCCGGCCACCAACACCATCCCGCCGCGCGGGTGCTCCGCGGCCGCACTCAGCCGCCGGTCGAGTTCGTCGTCCACATCGCGGGCCACGTAAGGGGGCAGCCCCGCGTCCTCAGCGCCGGGCAGGGCGTCGTGGGCGCCCAGGTCACGGGCATCGGCCTGGTGGACGGGCAGGGCTATCTCCACCCAGCCCGGCACCGGCGCCCCCGCCTGGGCGGGTGGGGTGTTCACGGTGACCGGTCCGTGGATGGCGCCGGCCTGGATCGAGACCCCGTGGTTCTCACCCATGCGGTTGTTCACCCCCGCCCCCGCCGGTTCCGGTTCGGGCGCCTGCGCCAGAGGGGTGGAGGCGCGTTTTGGGGGTGTCCAGGCCAGGGCCATGGCTGCGGCGGCCAGGACGAAGGAGCCGGCCCCCGCAGCCCAGGAGAGCTCCTCCAGACCGGGCAACAGCAGGGAAGCTCCCAACACCAGCAGCAGAGCCGCCCCGATGGTCGCCAGGACCCACACCCGCATACGTCGCATACGCCGATTCTGCCGCCTCTACGGCGCTCTCGGCGATCCCTGCGAGGATCCGGGCCTGACGCTCGCTTGTCGGGGTGCCGTTAACGAACGTGTCACCAGCCGCAAACGCAGCTGAACCTCACCGGTCGGTGGTGAGTACCTCCAGGGCACGAGCCTTGTCCGCCTCCGCGGGCAGGGCGTAGCGGCGGGTGGTGTTCAATCAGCGTGGCCCGTCAGCTCCGCGACCAGCACCACGTCGACCGGCTCAGAGGCGAGGCCGCCGTGCCCGCGCACCAGGTCGGTGCCGAGGGTGTGGCGCAGCACGTGCGGCCCGAACGCCTCGCCGTCGTCGGCCGGCCCGACCCCCGCCGTGGCCCCGAGCGCGGACACGACGGTGTTGGCGGACCGGGTGGACAGGCCTGCGCCGTCACGGTTGCGGATCAGCGGGCCCGCGGTGGGGCGGCCGAGCTCGTCGAGCAGTGCCTCGAGGGTGGCGCGGGCCTGGGCGTGCAGCGGCACGGCGCGGTCCTTGCCGCCCAACCGTCCTTTCCCGCGCACCCGCACGCTCCCCTTCCTCGCTGAGAGGCGGATGTCGGCTACGTCCAGGGCGCCGGCCTCGCGGGCTTCGGCGAGCCAGGTGAGGAAGGCGGCAGTGCTGCGTCGGTACTTGTCGCGGGCGGCCGCTCCGAGGTCGGTGGCGGCGGCCAGCCGGTCGGTGAACGCGGCGAGTTCGGCCGCCAGGTCGTCGGGAAGCTCCACGGGTCGGCGGGGACGTCCGGTCCGTGTGTTTCCGGAAGTGGATTCGGAGGGCTGCCGCGGGCCGGGGGGCGTGCTTCCACAAGTGCGACACCCACCGCGAACCCCAGCTGAGTTACTCGCGGGTTACGTGCCCTGCTGTCGAGCCTTCGGGAGGACCGGGGCCTGCTCTTAACGATGCGGTCGGACCGCTCCCAGTCACCGCCTGAGAGCCTCCGTTGCCCCTTTCGGGCTTGTCTTGGCCGCCTCCCGGTATCGGCGAGGTGTCCAAGCGGTTGCACGATTTGGGGTACCCGGTTCCGAATTCGGCGCCCGATTCCGGTGAATCCGCAGTACACGGGCTTGTGGGGCCGCAGAGGCGTCCGATCGCTTTGCAAACGGTTGCATTAACACCCCTTGACATGGAAAGCGCTTTCTCTACTCTCAGGTAAAGCACTTCAAAGCTCATGCTCCACTACGAAGGGTAAGCAGTGAGACGAACAAGCACGCGTCGACTCCTGTCGACGATGGCCGTGGCGGCCATGGTGGCGGCCGGTCTGGGTGCGATGTCCTCGGCATCGGCGCAGACCGGCGACGCCACGGGTTACGCGAGCGAGAACGGCGGAACCACCGGCGGCGCCGGCGGGCAGAAGGTCCGGGCCACCACCGGAACCGAGATCCACGAAGCCCTGTGCGAGCGGCCCGGCACCGACACCCCGATCATCATCGAGGTGGAGGGGACCATCAACCACGGCAACACCTCCAAGGTGTCGGGCGACGGTTGCGACACCGCGGACGACGTGATCGAGCTCAAGCGGATCAGCAACGTCACGATCGTCGGGACCGGCGGCGGAGCCGTGTTCGACCAGCTGGGCATCCACATCCGCGAGTCCAGCAACATCATCATCCAGAACGTGACCGTCCGGAACGTCAAGAAGTCCGGCTCGCCCACCTCCAACGGCGGTGACGCCATCGGGATGGAGAGCGACGTCCGCAACGTCTGGGTCGACCACGTCACCCTGGAGGCCTCGGGCGGGGAGTCGGAGGGCTACGACGCCCTCTTCGACCTGAAGAACAACACCCGGTACGTCACCCTCTCCTACAGCACCCTGCGCAACTCCGGCCGCGGCGGCCTGGTCGGATCCAGCGAGAGCGACCGCTCGAACGGCTACGTCACCTACCACCACAACCTGTACGAGAACATCGACTCGCGCGCCCCCCTGCTGCGCGGCGGCACCGGGCACATGTACAACAACCACTACTCGGAGCTGCACAAGTCCGGCATCAACTCCCGGGCCGGGGCCAGTGCGAAGGTGGAGAACAACTACTTCAAGGACTCGAAGGACGTCCTGGGCACCTTCTACACCAACGAGAAGGGTTCCTGGGAGGTCAGCGGCAACATCTTCGACAACGTGACCTGGTCCGACGAGGGCGACAAGAACTACCCCGCCGGCCCCGACCCGCAGTCCAACACCTCGGTGAGCATTCCGTACTCCTACGAGCTCGACGACGCCGGCTGCGTGCTGGAGGTGCTGGAGCAGACCGCGGGTGCGGGCAGGGGCAACCGCACCTCGGACGGCGACTGCGAAGCGGAGGAGCCGACCGAGCCGACCGACCCGGACCCCACCGACCCGGTCGACCCGGACCCGACCGACCCCTCCGAGCCGGAACCGACCGATCCCCCCGACGGGACCAACCTCAGCATCGGGGCCGGCGCCGACGGCTCCGGCAAGGCCAGCGGGACCAGCTACGGGAACGCCATCGACGGCGACATGAGCAGCTACTGGTCGCCGACCGGTCCGACCGGCCGTATTTCGGTCAAGTGGGGCTCCGACACCACGGTGTCCGCGATCAACATCCGCGAGGCGGCCGGGGCCGAAGGCAACATCGGCTCCTGGCAGGTCGTGGAGCACGACAGCGGCGACGTCCTGACCACCGGCAGCGGAGCCGGCGTCATCACCTTCGACCCGACGGCGCTGCGAAAGATCAACTTCGAGATCACCAGCTCGGACGGCACGCCGCGCGTCGCCGAGTTCGAGACCTACGCCGGCTCGCCGCAGGACGGCGGAGGGGACACCCCGCCGGATGACGGCGGTGACACGCCTCCGGACGGTGGCGGCGACACCCCGCCGCCCTCGGGCGACGAGCTCTTCGTGGCCCCGGGCGGCAGTGACGGCGCCGACGGCACCGAGTCCGACCCGACCACGCTCCCCTCGGCGATCGACCGGATCGAGCCCGGCGGGTCGATCTACATGCGCGACGGCACCTACGACCTCTCCGAGACGGTGCACATCGAGCCGGGGAACGACGGCCTGTCGAACGACCGCAACGAGCTGTTCGCCTACCCCGGTGAGACCCCCGTACTGAACTTCTCCGCCCAGAGCGAGGACTCCGCCAACCGGGGACTGGCCATCGGCGGCGACTGGTGGCACATCAACGGCATCGTCGTCGAGCGCGCCGGCGACAACGGCATCCTGCTGGGCGGCAACGACAACGTCATCGAGAGGGTGACCACCCGGTTCAACCGCGACACCGGGCTGCAGCTGTCGCGGTACACCGCCGGCGCCCCCAAGTCGGAGTGGCCCTCGAACAACCTGATCGTCAGCTCGGTCTCGCACGACAACGCCGACTCCGACGGTGAGGACGCCGACGGGTTCGCCCCCAAGCTCACCGTCGGGGAGGGGAACGTGTTCCGCCACACCGTGGCCTACAACAACATCGACGACGGCTACGACCTGTACACCAAGTCGGACACGGGCCCGATCGGCGAGGTGACCATCGAACACTCGCTGGCGTTCGGCAACGGCTCGCTCTCGGACGGCTCCCAGCACTCGGACGGCGACCGCAACGGCTTCAAGCTCGGCGGTGCGGGCATCGAGGTGGACCACGACGTCCACCACAACATCGCCTTCGAGAACGGCAAGCACGGTTTCACCTACAACTCGAACCCCGGCACCATGACGGTCTCGAACAACCTGAGCATCGGCAACGAGGAGCGCAACTTCCAGTTCGACGGCGGCGACTCGGTGTTCCGCGGCAACACCTCGTGCGACAGCGGCTCGACCGACCGGTACCGGGGCGACGCCGACGGCTCGAACCAGTTCTGGGACGGCTCCAACGGTTCCCGCTGCTCCCAGTACTCCGGGGACCTGGACTGGAGCTTCGACTCCGACGGCCGCCTCGTGGTGACCATCGGCGGCAGTGAGGTCGACCTGTAACCGATCCGGCCGACAGCGCCGAAGCAGCCTGGACGCCGGCCGGCCCGCCCGATGCATTCGGGCGGGCCGGCCGTTCCGGATGCGGCCCGACCGACTCCGGACCGCGACGGACTCAGTCCACGATCGTCCAGGTGCCCCTGCGGTGGTTCCGGGCCCTACCGCCGGGGTCGTAGCCGCCCTCGATGTTGCCCGCGACGTCCACCGCGAACCAGTGGACGGTGGTGGTCTCCTCGATCAGCAGGGTCTCCCGCTCCCCGCGCACGCCCGTCAGCTCCAGCTTGGGGGAGTCGAAGTCCGGACGGCTGCCGTCGAGGGTGTAGTGGATCTCGGCGGGCTCGCTGGTCTCGAAGACGACCTCCACCGGTCCGGTGTGCCCGCCGTGGCGCGGCGAGGCTCCCGAACGCGGGCGGAACCGGTCGTTCTGGTGAGCCAGGGCCACCTCCAGCATGGTGTACAGCCCGTTGGAGTACTCCATGCCCTGGGCGTGGGCCTCCTCCCACGGTGGCTGGAACCCCGCCTGGCCCAGTTCGAAGTTCCAGGCGAAGATCCCGTTCTCGTACCAGAGGTGGTCGCCGGAGTTGCCCGCCGCGGAGTACAGCACGTCGATGATCGGACCGGTGCGGGCCGGGGTGACCACGGTGCCGCGGTGCTCCTTGATCGCTCCCAGGATGCTCGCCGACGACTCCCAGAAGTAGGCCTCCTCCATCGCCGTCGGCCGGGGGGTGGAGACGCGCCCGTCGGCGACGTAGGCGCCCGGGGACCACATGAAGTAGTCGCCGGAGGAGTGGATGTTCATCGAGAAGTCGATGTTGTCGTGGGTGTCGACCAGCCACACCAGGTTCTGGTTCTCCGGCTGCGACAGCGGCCCCAGCTCCTCGGGTCCGGCGAACGTGGTGGCGGTGCAGTTGAACGAGGCCCCGGAGTAGCCGTCCCACAGGGTGTAGGCGCCGTAGTTGCGGTTGTTGTCCACGCCCCACTGCGCCCCCCGCTCCACGGCCCACTGGTCGCGGGCGCCCTCGGTGCCGCAGTAGTTGGTCATGTTCTTGCGGTGCAGCGGTACGTCGTGGAACGAGTAGTTCGCGCCGTCGGGGTTGAACGAGGGCATCAGGAAGATGTCCAGCTCGTCCACCAGCTCGGTGGTGGTCTCGTGGATGCCGTAGTTGCGCACCAGGCGCTCGGCGGTCTCGATGGTCACCAGGGGGGTCTGCCACTCCCGTGCGTGCTCCTGGGCGTAACCCAGCACACCGGTCCTGGAGCCGTCCCGGGTGGAACCGATGCGCAGCGCGTAGACCGGCGCCGGTTCGCGGGACACGTCCTCGGGTGCGTCGAGGAAGTCGCTGGCACGCACCCTCTCCGGCTCCACCACCCCGTCTCCGGCGTTGCCCCGGAAGGTGAAGGCGCGGACCAGGTCGCCCGCCCCGGCGTTGACCGCGTCCACGACCTGCGCCGCGGTCGTGGTGACCGCGCCGCTGCCGTCGGTGGCCAGGGACACGGTGATCTCCTCGCCCTCCACCCCCACCGACAGTTCGGAGTCCGGTGTGCCGGGGGCCGCCAGGTCCACGACGACGTCGTTTCCGCCCTCGTGGCCGTACACGAGCGACTCCACGACGACGCCGCGGTCGGCGTTGCGGCCGTTGACGTCCACACCGAGGATCGCCTGGGCGTGGCGGCGGTAGCCGTTGGTCGGGTGGGGCAGTTCGACGACCTCGGCGATGTCGGGGAACTCGTCGGCGATCTGGTGGATCCGGTCGTAGAGTTCGCCCGGTGTCATGTAGGCGTTGAGGAAGTCGGTGTGGGGCAGCGGGTCCCCGGGCCCGTCGGGGTCCGGCAGCCACTCGGTGACCTCCGCGACGGCGGTGCCGCCGTGCGGGCTGGTGACCCGGACGCGTTCGGGCCGCTTGGCCACCTCCGCCTGGCCGCGGTGGTACATGTACACCCCGACGTCGACGAAGCGGTTCAGCGTCTGGGTGCCGCCGTCACCGATCTCGGTGCCGGGCCCGGCGTCGCGTTCCACGGTCAGCTGGAAGTTCCCGCTCTGCCCGGAGCTGGAGCCGACCTCCACGGACAGGTAGTCGCCGTTTCGGCCCTCGAAGTAGTCCGCCCGCAGGACCTGCAGCTCGTCGGTGTCGGAGAGCGTGCCCACCCCCTCCTCGGACCCGTTCTCGGCCCGTAGCCGTTCGATGGTCGCCTCGCGTTCGTCGAGGCGGTCCCGGGAGTCGGACTCGGTGAAGAGCACGTCGCCGAAGGTGAACCCGGCGTCGTTGTAGGTGTCCAGGTCGAAGGGGCCGATCACGGCCTGGGCGACGAACCCGTGCTCACCCGACGGGTCCAGTCGGGCGATGTCCCCGCCCAGCTCCACGAGCCGGTCGAGCTCGTCCCGGTCGTCGAGGAGGACCTCCACCACCGATGTCTCGTCGAGTTCCAGTACCGCCGTGTCGGGTTCGGCCGCGGCCGGCACCGCCGTCGGCAGCAGCAGCGCGGCGGCCGCCCCGACGACGAGTCCGGCGCGGCGCGCACGCCGCGACCCGCTCCATGTCGCTTGTCCCATTCCGGTCCTTTGCGCTCAGCGCGGAGCGGGCGGGTGGCCCGGCCTCCGCGGCAAGTGGCGCCACCGCCGTTCGGGCGGGGGCGGACGGGCACGGTCGGACCGGCCGCGGGACCACTGGACAGCACTCACACCGTCGGGATCAACGTGCTCGGTGACGGGGGTCGGGGGAGGGGGTACGGGGGGAGGCGCCCGGGTGGACGGCGCGGCCGCCGTCACGTACCCGGATCTGGTTGTTGCTCAGAGGCTGTCGTGCTGCCAGGGTCGCGTCAAGGACGGTAAGGCGGGAGATGTTGGCGGAGCGCCGGAGCGGACCCGGGATGGACCCGCTCCCTCCGGCGCCCTCGGAGCGGGAGCGCGGACGGCCGATGACGGACAAGACCGACTTCAAGAGAAGCCTCGACTCCTACCGGGCCGGGCGCGGCCGGTTCCGGATCCTGGACGTCCCCGACCTGCGGTACCTGATGGTGGACGGCCACGGCGACCCGACCGCCTCGCCGGTCTTCACCGAGGCGGTCGAGTCGCTCTACCCGGTCGCCCACAGGCTGAAGTTCGCCAGCAAACAGGAGTTGGGCCGTGACTACGTGGTCCCGCCCCTGGAGGGCCTGTGGTGGGCCCCGGACATGGACTCCTTCACCGTCTCGCGGGACAAGTCGCGGTGGCTCTGGACGCTGATGATCATGGTCCCGGAATGGATCGGCCAGGACATGGTCGCCGCCGCCGTCGAACGTGCCGGGGCGGGGAGACGACCGCCGCGGCTCGACGACATCCGCCTGGAAGCGCTTTCCGAAGGCCGCTGCGTGCAGACGCTGCACGTCGGTCCCTTCGACGAGGAGGCGGACGTACTCGCGCGGATGCACGACGAGTTCATCCCGGAGAACGGGCTGCGGATGGTCGGCAGGCATCACGAGGTCTACCTCAGCGACTTCCGAAGGGCCGCACCCGAGAAGCTCCGCACCGTCCTCCGGCAACCGGTCGTCCCCGCCACCTGAGCACCTTGCGCCGACGAACCCCGTACCTCAGCTCGGCCGAGCGGAGCACGGGGTTCGGGTAGGGAGCCCCGTACCTCAGCTCTGGACCGGGGCTCCCGTGGTCGCCGGGTGCCTCCGGAGAGCGGCCGCCCGCTCGCGGCACTCCACGGCCGTCCACACCAGTGCGGTGACGCCCTTCAACAGCCATTCATCGGTGATCGCCGGCAGGAAGAAGCGGACGATCCAGGTGAGCTCGTCGACGCACCGCCTCTTCTCGGGCAGTTCCATGTCCCGCGGTTCCGCCCGGTCCGTGGCTGAGGCGATTCCGCGTCCCAGATCCTCCGTCACAGCCTTGAGCAGCTTCGCGGCCAGCTCCGTGTCCACGGTCCGGAGCGCGGCCGAGCCCTCCGGGTCCCGCACCCGCATGTGCTGCCACCAGCCCGGCGGAAGCACCAGCGAGGTTCCCGCCGCGTACCGGTGGCAGTACTCGCGGACCGCCATCAGACCGCTGGAGCCGCCCCGGCCGATGCGGTGGGCGGCCAGGACTCGTCCCTGGGAGTCCACCAGTTCCTGGCGGTGCCGGCTCACGCGGCGGACCGTGACCTCCGCACCGCCGGGGAAGCGAACCCGTTCCTCAGCGGTCTCTCCCGGACCGTTCCCGTCCTCGTGCGTGCACCTCTCGAGCGGTTGGCCCTCGACCTGTGCGGTGAGGCACACCGAGCACCACCGTCTTTCGACGGACGACCTCAAGCGGGTCGTCAGCACCGGTTCGAGGCCTTCGGGCCCGACCGGCCTCATCGAGGAGTCGAAGGTCCCCTCCCGGTAGGCGAGGTACAGGTCGGGCCCGCACTCCTCGAGAGCGTAGGAGTGGCGGGGATCCAGGCCCTCCAGCACGGGGAAGTGCAGCTCGTCGGTCACGCCACCGCTCAGGGTCGCGGCCAGGGACTCGGCCGCCCGAACCCCGGCCAGGATCGGCTCCACGCGCTCGATGACCTGCGGGGTGGGCTCCCTCCAGAGGAAGCGCTCCGCCGCCCGCACAGCCGCGTAGAGCACTGGCAGCCCCGGAGCGTTCGGCCCGCTGATCCATGCGTGGTGGTCGGCCAGGATGTCATCGACGACGTCGGCGAAACCGGGTGTGTGGACCAGCCCCCGCGTGTACTCCGCCATCTGCTCCCGGACCCGGCGTGCGTGATGACCCCCGTCCTCGGGGATGGGCGAATCCGTGGAGCGCCCGAACCCCGACGTACTCTCGAACCGTGTGTACCCGTCCACCGCGGCCCGCAGGCGTCCACGCCACAGGGGATCGGCTGCCAGAGCGGTGAGGTCGTGTGGTGCCGGGGTTTCGAGCAGCCAGCTCTTCGGGTTGATCGCCCGGAGCCGCTCCGCTCCCTCCGGGTCCTTGCCGCGGTAGCCCTCGAGCGGCATCCCACAGGACACGACGAAGTCGAGTGTTCCCAGAGGCTGTGGTTCGTGCCGGCTGAAGGGGGACACCAGCGGTGAGCAGTCGGCGGCCAGGCCCGCCTCGCGCAGCACCGCCCCGGCCTGGCGGAGGGGTTCGCGGACCTCTTCGGCCGGAAGCGCCATCCACGCGTACGTGCGCAGGAACGCGTCCGCCCAGTGTTTGACCGCGGCGGCGGAAACCCCTGAGGCCGTACCGAAGGGCTCCCCGACCCCGCTCTCCCGGAGCACACGGGCCCAGAGTCTGGCGGCGGCGGCCTTCGCCTTGGCGGTCTGCCCCGAAGGGGCCGGGATCTGGGTGGCCAGTAGCCCGCCCAACCGCGGGTCCTCCGCGACCATCGAGTGCAGGAGGGGCAGGAACGTGCTCCACGTCCTCGCCGGTGCCAGGGCCAGGGAGCCGTTGGTGAGCATCGCCCGGACCGCGCGTGCGTCGGCCTCGCGGTCGCCGGTTCCCTGACCGCCGCTGCCCTGGTCACCGGGCACGATTCCGGCCGCCCCGGCCAGAGTGGCCAAGCCGGTCGCGAGGTCCTTGGACGCCCGGTGCTCGGCCTCGCACCAGACGATGACCAGCTCGCGGTGGCGGCGGTAGGCCTCAGCCGGGTCGAGCCGGGCGGCGAGGGCCCTGGCGTGGGTTTTCAGGCTGTGGGGGAGGGAGCCCGGAGCGGGGAAGCGGGCGTATGCCTCGATCACGGCGTCCTCGTCCACGCGGTCGAGTTCGCGCTCGGCCGCCCTGGCCTGGTCGTGGAACCCGGTGGCGTAGGAGGCGTTGCCCACCTCGGCGAGGACCTGCGCGCACTCGTCGAGGAAGAGGTGACGCAGTTCGGGAGCGGTGTGCAGCAAGGTGTCGGCGGCCTCGTCGAGCGCCTTGCGAGCGCGTCCGGGTTTGGCCGGGGCGACCTCGCCCTGGGCGCGGAGCACCGGCAGGAGCGCGAGAGCGTGTTCGAGCTGGGCGGGGTGGCGTTCGAGCACGGCGGCCAGGAACTCGGGCGGGCGGTGACGGGTGGCGCCGACCCCGGTTTCGGAGTGGTGGACCAGGCCCAGGGCTTCCCAGAGGACCCGCCGACCCGCGGCCGAGTGGTCGGGGACCAGCGTGACGACGTGCCCGTCGAGTGCGGGGTGGGACAGCCCGAGCGCGATGAGCGCGTCCTCCCCGTCCCGGGCGGGGGAGAGCGCGACACCGCCGGCGTGGACGAGGCAGGCGCGTTCGTCGCGGACGGGGAGCGGTCTGGGCGGTGCCGGGTCACCGGTTCGGTACTCCACCGCGGGCACCTGCTGCTGTTCGGTGCCGCCCCGGTCGTCCCCGGCGTCGGGACTGCGTTCGTACAGCTCCATGAGGATGTTCACGCCCTCGGACCAGGCGACGTCGTCGACCGGGCCGGAGCGAGGGTGCCAGGCCAGGTCATTGACCGCCACGCAGCTCTCCAGCCCCTGCCAGCGCAGCCCCACGGTCACGGGGACCGGTCCGGCGCCGTGATCGGCCCCGTAGACCTGGAAGTGGGCCGTCTCGCCGCGGATCCGTCCACCGAACTGGTTGGCCCGCTTCTCGAAAGCCGCTCCCGCGTCGTAGCCGAAGGAGTGCTTGAGGCCGACGGAACTCGTCCCGGGGGCGAAGTCGTCCGGGCGTCGCCACACGGGGCGGTCCAGCTGAGGGGATCCGTCCGCGGTGCCGTGCCTGTCGGCGAGCGCGCGCCAGGAGGACAGGTCCGCGCCGAGCCGGACGGGATGGGGAAGGCTGAGAACAGACGCCGTCGACCAGCTGCGGGTACCGTCCAGGGCCACCAGCTCCACGCCGCGCTCGGGGTGGGTGTCACCGACCGCGCCGGGTTCCCCGGTGTCCGGGCCGTCGGGGTCGGGGACGACGACGATCCCGGTCAGCGCCTTCCGCCAGACGG
This sequence comes from Nocardiopsis terrae, assembly GCF_014651695.1. Taxonomy (GTDB): domain Bacteria; phylum Actinomycetota; class Actinomycetes; order Streptosporangiales; family Streptosporangiaceae; genus Nocardiopsis; species Nocardiopsis terrae. Next base: position 531,065 of record NZ_BMXJ01000004.1, on the reverse strand, counting down.
GGTCGGACCAGACCGCGGTGAGCAGCACGGCCGGGACCGACAGCGAACGCAGCACCCACGTCCGGACCTGCGCGTGGACGTCCTCCTCATGCCGGGCGAGGCGTCCGCGCAGGTCCCGCAGGGCGATGACAGCCGGATCCCTGCCGAGGGACGAGGGCACGCGTGCCAGCTCACGGCCCTTGGGGTTGCGGCAGACCAGCTGCGCCCGGGAGCCCTCGCCCCGAAGACACACCGTGTACTCGTCGCTGACGGTTACCCATCCCATTGCTGCCGTCCTCTTCGTCCGTATGCCGAGTGAGTGGCAAGCATCGTGGCACGGGGTTGCGACAGCGGGCCGGGGCGGTGGTCGGGGGCGGTCGGGGACTCCTTCTCCGGTTGGCCTTACGGGGACGGGTTCGAGTGTCTATCGTCGGTTCCCCCCTGCCGGAGCAGTCGCAGAGTTTCTCCCTCACGTACTCGGCCCTGCGCTGCGGTCTTGCCGAGGTGCTGACCCGAGCCCCTCGCCCGGACAGCCCGAACCTCCCCTGCTGTCCCCGGGTCACCGGTCCTGGCCCTCTGGCGGCCCTGCGGTTGAAAGGGGCCCGTCTCACCGGGCTGGACGTGGTCACCGACCTGGATTGCCCGGAGGGCCGGCCAGGGCTCTGCAACCCGAGGTGAATGGCACGCCCCTCAGGGGCCTGGGCTGTGCGGTTCACCCGGAGAAGCTCCGTACCCTCGATCTCAGGGAGTGCGAGGGCGTCACGGACCTGTCTCCGCCGTCCTCCCCGAGAGCTCTTCGGCCACTCTGCTCGGGACGGGACCCGATCTCGCCCCGCTCGCCGGGCTCAGGGACCTCATCCTTCGCATCCGACCGGGACAGGACGTGCGCAACCGCGAGGCCTTCCCCGGAAGGATTCCGGAGCTTCGCCTGACTCCGCGCACCCCTCGGGGGGCTCCCGTCGCCCTCCTCCGGGAGGATCCGGTCACCCCCTGACCGGAGGAGTGCTGGCCCCCTGAACCGACGGATTGTGGCAAACCTCGCGCGAAACGGCGGTCCGGCGGTGCGGTGCGGGGCACTTTTTGTGGAGATCCCACAAAGCAGCGGCTCCGGCGTGAGCAATTCGGGACATTGGTGTACCTGGAGGTAATCCAGCAAGCTGGATACCAGGCCAGGCGGCGCTCCGGGACCCGGACGTCGCCTTCTGTGTGTTGGTACTTGGGAGGGCATCCGGTGTTCAGTCGTGTCGCCATCGTCAACCGTGGGGAAGCCGCGATGCGGCTCATCCACGCCGTCCGGGACCTCTCGGCGGAAACAGGGACGCGGATCGAGACGGTCGCCCTCTACACCGACGCCGATCGCAACGCGACCTTCGTCCGTGAGGCCGACGTCTCCTACGACCTGGGACCGGCCTCCGCACGCCCCTACCTGGACCTCGCCGTCCTGGAACGGGCCCTGCTGGAGACCGGGGCCGACGCCGCCTGGGTCGGCTGGGGCTTCGTCGCCGAGGACCCGGCCTTCGCCGAGCTGTGCGAGAAGATCGGCGTCACCTTCGTCGGCCCGAGCGCCGAGGCGATGCGCAAACTCGGTGACAAGATCGGCTCGAAGCTGATCGCCGAGGAGGTCGGCGTCCCCGTCGCGCCGTGGAGCCGCGGCGAGGTCTCCACCCTCGAGGACGCCCTGCGCGCCGGGGACGAGATCGGCTACCCGCTGATGCTCAAGGCCTCCGCGGGCGGCGGCGGCCGGGGCATCCGGATGGTCGCCTCCGCCGAGGACCTGACCGAGGCCTACGAGCGCACCAGCCAGGAGGCGCTGCGCGCCTTCGGCTCCGGCGTGGTCTTCCTGGAACGCCTGGTCACCGGCGCCCGGCACGTCGAGGTGCAGGTCATCGCCGACGGGCAGGGCACCGCCTGGGCGCTGGGCGTCCGGGACTGCTCGGTGCAGCGGCGCAACCAGAAGATCATCGAGGAGTCCGCCTCCCCGGTCCTGGAACCCGACCAGGCCGCCGAGCTCAAGACCTCGGCCGAGCGGCTGGCCGTGGCCGTCGGCTACCGCGGCGCCTGCACCGTCGAGTTCCTCTACCACCCCGGCGAGCGGCTCTTCGCGTTCCTGGAGGTCAACACCCGGCTCCAGGTCGAACACCCGATCACCGAACTCACCACCGGCACCGACCTGGTCCGCATGCAGCTGCACGTGGCCGGAGGCGGCAGGCTGGAGGGCACCCAGCCGGAGGAGTCCGGGCACGCCGTCGAGGCCCGCCTCAACGCCGAGGACCCCGACCGCGACTTCGCGCCCGCCCCGGGCCGCATCGCGCGGCTGAGCATGCCCGCCGGGCCCGGCATCCGGGTGGACACCGGGGTCCGCGAGGGCGACAGCATCCCCGCCGACTTCGACTCGATGATCGCGAAGATCATCGCCTACGGACGCGACCGCGAACAGGCCCTCGGCCGCCTGCGCCGCGCGATGGCCGAGACCACGGTGATCATCGAGGGCGGCGCCACCAACAAGAGCTTCGTGCTCGACCTGCTCGCCCAGCCCGAGGTGATCGACGGCAGCGCCGACACCGGCTGGATCGACCGGGTACGCGCCGAGGGCCGCCTGGTCACCCACCGCCACTCCGCCATCGCCCTGGCCGCGGCCGCGATCGAGGCCTACCAGGACGAGGAGGAGGCCAGCCGCCAGCAGCTGCTGTCCACCGCGCACGGCGGCCGCCCGCAGGTGCAGCACGACACCGTCCGCCCCCTGGACCTCAAGCTCCGCGGGGTCGGCTACCGGGTGAACGTGGCCCGGACCGGGCACGACCGGTTCCGCGTCGGCGTCTGCGGCGGCGGCGACGTGCACCCCGCCGACGTCGAGGTGGAGCGGTTCGACACCCACAGCGGCAACATCACCGTCAACGGTCGCCGGTTCCGGATGGTCTCGGCCACCCACGGGCCGATCCACCTGGTCGAGATCGACGGCGTCACGCACCGGATCAGCCGCGACGAGGGCGGCGTCGTCCGTTCGCCCGCGCCCGCCCTGGTGGTCGCCACACCGCTGGCGGTCGGCGACGAGGTCGAGTCGGGCGCCCCCATCCTGGTGCTGGAGAGCATGAAGATGGAGACGGTCCTGCGCGCCCCCTTCCGGGCCCGGGTCCGCGAGTGCCCGGTGGCGGTCGGCGGCCAGGTCGAGACCGGCGCACCGCTGATGCGGCTGGAGCCGCTGGCCGAGGAGGGCGCCGAGGACGCGCAGGCGGCCACCGAGGCCGTCGAGATCGAGCTGCCCGAACAGCCCCCGGCCGCCTCCGCCGCCGCGCGCGCCGAACAGGGCCTGCGGGACCTGCGCGGCCTGCTGCTCGGCTTCGACTACGACCCCGCCGAACGCGAGCGGGTGCTGTCGGACTACCTCGCCGCGCGCGCCGAACTCGGTTCGCGGCAGGTCGAGGGCGAACTGGACCTGCTCACCGTGTTCGCCGACCTGTCCGAACTGAGCCGCAACAAGCCGGGCGGCGCCCTGGAGAGCGCGCAGGACAGCCGGGTGCACAGCCCGCGCGAGTACTTCCACAGCTACCTGCAGAGCCTGGACGTGGAGCGCGCGGGCGTCACCGAGGGCTTCCAGACCAAGCTCACCCGGGTCCTCGCCCACCACGGCGTCACCGACCTCGACCGCACCCCGGAGCTGGAGGACGCGGTCTTCCGGATCTTCCTGGCCCAGCAGCGCATGGGCGCCTGCGTCACCATCGTCTCGGAGCTGCTGCGCCGGTGGCTGGCCGACGCACCGCCCCAGGAGTCGGTGGGCGAACGCGCCGGACTCGTCCTAGAACACCTGGTGGAGGCCACCCAGGTGCGCTTCCCCGCGGTGTCCGACCTGTCCCGGGGCGTGGTGTTCCGCTGGTTCACCCAGCCGCTGCTGCGCCGCAACCGCGCCAGGGTCTACGCGGCGGTCCGCGACGAACTGCGCCACCTCGACCGCGACCCGGACGCCCCGGACCGCGCCGAGCGGATCCAGACCATGGTCGCCAGCTCCGAACCGCTGGTCCGCCTGATCGGCCAGCGCATCGGCCGCCCCGGCAAGGACCACGCACCGCTGCTGGAGGTGCTGACCCGCCGCTACTACGGCAACCGCGGCCTGTCCGGGGTCACCACGCTCCGTGCCGCGGGCAGCCAGCTCGTCACCGCCGAGCACACCGGCGCCGGGGGCGCCACCCGGGTGGTCACCACCGCCGTGGACATCGCCGCCCTGCCCGAGGCCCTGGGAGCCGTCGCCGGACTCGCCGCCGACGCGCCCGAGGGCGGGCTGGTCGCCGACCTCTACCTCACCTGGGAAGGCCAGCCGGACGCCGACGCCATGGCGGTGCGGCTCGGTGAGCTCCTCGCGGAGCGCGTGCTGCCCGAGGGGGTGCGCCGGATCACCGCGACCGTCGCCGGTACCAGCGGTGCCGTCATGCACCACCACTTCACCTTCCGCCCGCAGGACGGGGGGCTGGCCGAGGACCGGCTGATCCGCGGCCTGCACCCGCAGATCGCCCAGCGGCTGCAGTTGGAGCGCCTGCGGGAGTTCGACCTCACCCGGCTGCCGTCCGCGGACGAGGAGGTCTACCTGTTCAAGGCCGTGGCGCGCAGCAACCCCGCCGACGAGCGGCTGTTCGCGATGGGCCAGGTCCGCGACCTGACGCCGCTGCGGGACGCCGAGGGCCGGCTGGTCGCGCTGCCCGCCGTGGAGGGCACGATCGCCGCCTGCCTGGACGCGATCCGCAACGTCCAGGCGCAGCGGCCGCACAACAAGCGGTTCGACACCAACCGGATCCTGATGTACGTGTGGCCGCCGGCCGAGCTGAGCATCGACGAGCTCAACGCCCTGGTCGAACGCATCCTGCCGACGACCGAAGGCGCCGGGCTGGAGGAGGTCCAGTTCGTGGCCCGCCAGCGCACCGACGAGGGCGAGCTCACCGAGACGGCCGTGCGGATCACCCTCGACCCGGGCAAGGGCGCGAGCGTGCACGTGGACCGGCCCTCGACCGAACCGGTCCAGCCGCTGGACGACTACCGGCAGAAGGTGCTGCGCGCCGCCCGCCGCGGAACCGTCTACCCGTACGAGCTGACCGGCATGCTCGCCGGGCCCGAGGGCACCTTCACCGAGCACGACCTCGACGAACACGGCGCGCTCGTCCCCGTGGACCGGCCCAGGGGCCGCAACACCGCCGCGATGGTGGCGGGCGTGGTCACGACCCCGACCGAGCGGCACCCCGAGGGCGTCACCCGGGTGGTGCTGCTCGGCGACCCGACCAAGGCGCTGGGCGCGCTGTCGGAGCCCGAGTGCACCCGGGTGATCGCCGCGATCGACCTGGCCGAGCGGATGCGGGTGCCGCTGGAGTGGTTCGCGCTCTCGGCGGGCGCACGGATCTCGATGACCTCGGGAACCGAGAACATGGACTGGGTGGCGGCCGCCCTCAAGCGGATCGTGGAGTTCACCCAGGACGGCGGCGAGATCAACATCGTGGTCGCGGGCATCACCGTCGGCGCCCAGCCGTACTGGAACGCCGAGGCGACGATGCTGATGCACACCAAGGGCATCCTGGTGATGACGCCGGACTCGACCATGGTGCTCACCGGCAAGCAGTCGCTGGACTTCTCCGGCGGCGTGTCGGCCGAGGACAACTTCGGTATCGGCGGCTACGACCGGGTGATGGGTCCGAACGGCCAGGCGCAGTACTGGGCGCCGAACCTGCCGGCCGCCCGCGACGTGCTGATGGCGCACTACGACCACACCTACGTCGTGCCCGGCGAGGGCGCGCCGCGCAAGGCGGTCACCAGCGACGCGGACGAGCGGGACGTCTCCGACTTCCCGCACGCGATCGAGGGCAGCGACTTCACCACCGTCGGCGAGATCTTCTCCGCGGAGCACAACCCGGACCGCAAGAAGCCGTTCGACATCCGCACGGTGATGCGGGCCCTGTCCGACCAGGACCACCCGGTGCTGGAGCGCTGGGCGGGCATGGCCGACGCCGACACCTCGGCGGTGCAGGACGTGCACATCGGCGGCTGGCCGGTCTGCCTGATCGGTATCGAGTCGAAGTCGGTGCAGCGGCACGGGTTCCCGCCCACCGACGGGCCGGACACCTACACCGCGGGCACGCTGTTCCCGCGTTCGTCCAAGAAGACCGCGCGGGCGATCAACGCGGCTTCCGGCAACCGGCCGCTGGTGGTGCTGGCCAACCTGTCCGGGTTCGACGGCTCCCCGGAGTCGATGCGCAAGCTCCAGTTGGAGTACGGCGCGGAGATCGGCCGGGCGATCGTCAACTTCGACGGCCCGATCGTGTTCTGCGTGATCTCCCGCTACCACGGCGGCGCGTTCGTGGTGTTCTCCAAGGCGCTCAACCCGAACATGACGGTGCTGGCGCTGGAGGGCTCCTTCGCCTCGGTGCTCGGCGGCGCCCCGGCGGCGGCGGTGGTCTTCTCCGGTGAGGTGAACAAGCGCACCGCCACCGACCCGAGGGTCACCGAGCTGCAGACCCGGGTGTCGGAGGCCGGGGCCGGGGAGCGGGCCGAGCTCAGCGCCGAACTGTCCGAGGTGCAGTCCTCGGTCCGCGCGGAGAAGCTCGGCGAGGTCGCCGCGGAGTTCGACAGCGTGCACAGCATCCAGCGCGCGGTCGAGGTGGGTTCGGTGGACGCGATCATCAGCGCCGCCGAGCTGCGCCCGAGCATCATCGAGGCCATCGAGCGCGGTATGAAGCGCTAGGGAGCCGGACAACGCACGAACGGCCGGCCCTTCCGGGGCCGGCCGTTCGCGTGTCTTCGGGGACGCGGGGACCGTTAGGTTGGCCCGATGGGTTTCTCCTCGGTCACCGGACTGCTCCCCCTCCTCCTCGTCCTGCTGCCCGTGGTCGCGGTTCTGGTCCTGGTGGTGTTCCTGGTCCGCCTCGGCCCGGGACACGGCTGGCGCAGGGCGCTCTCCCGCGCCGTGCCCGACGTCCTGGTGTTCTTCTCCCTGGTGCCGGTGGTCGTCCTCACCCTGGTCAACCCGGGTGGTCCGCACGGCGTGGAGCTGGTCCCGTTCGCCGACATGTGGAGCACGGGGGTCAACTCGACCACCCTGTACCAGAACGGCGGGCACATCGCGCTGTTCGCCCCGTTCGGGGCCCTGCTGCCCCTGGCCTTCTCCGGGGCGTTCGCGTCCTTCTCCCGGGTGGCCCTGGCGGCCGCGGGGATCGCGGTCACCATCGAGGCCCTCCAGTACCTGAGCGAGGACAGCTGGGTGACGTCGACCGACGACGTCATCCTCAACGTTCTCGGCGCCCTGGCCGGGGCGGCGCTGACCTGGCTCTGGTGGGGTCCCGCCGGGGACCGGGCGGCGGCCCGGTCCGGACGGTCCTGAGGCCGCGGCGCCCCGGCGGTCCGGGTTCAGTGCACGACGTCGAAGACCTGCTTCTGGACGCCGTTGGAGTACACCGCGTGCTCGACCAGGTCCAGTTTGGTTGCGTCCTTGTCGGTGTCGCTGAACAGGCGCTTGCCCGCGCCCAGGAGCAGCGGGAAGACCAGCAGGTGGTAGCGGTCGACCAGCCCGGCGTCGGCGAGTGAACGACCGAGCGCGGCGCTGCCGTGCACGGAGATGGGCCCGCCCTCGGTCTCCTTGAGTTCGGCGACCTCGTCCAGGGTCCGCAGGACGGTGGCGGGCCAGCGCGGGTCGTCCTCGGTGAGCGTGGTGGAGACGACGTAGCGGGGCATGGCGTTGTACCCGGCGAACTCGGTCATGGAGGGCCACACGGGGGAGAAGGCCTCGTAGCTGCGCCGCCCCAGAAGGAGGGCGGTGGCCTCCTCCTGTTCGCGGCCCTTGATCTCGTAGGCCGCCTCGTCCATCTCGACGGCGTTGACGGTCCAGCCGGAGTTTCGGTACCCGGGTTCCCCGCCGGGAGCCTCCATGACTCCGTCGACGGACACGAACGCGGTGACGATCAGGGTGCGCATGCTCGGTTCCTCACTGCTCGGTTGCTCCTACATCCTCTCGACGAACGGCCCGGCCCGCGTTCGACACGTCGGGAGGTTCTTCTTCGTCCGGGGGCGCCGGCGGGCGGACCTGGGGGTGCGGTGCGCCGGAGCCCGCGCTTGGTATGACGGCGGCCTGAGGGGAAGCAGGTGCTCCTGCGGCTGAGTGCAAGCCGAAGACGACACGCACACCGCCCATACCCTGGACATCCACCTGCCGCGCCCTGGCTTGGCCGGGTAGTCGAACCACCGGGGCGGATCAGCCCCGTTCGGCAGTGTCACCCCGCAATCCGGCCGCGTGGCCAGCTCGCCCCGCTTTCAGGCGAACTTGGCCCGCCCTCACTCCGGCCGGCCTGACCGTCGTAGCCAGGCAGATCGGGCGAACTGTGGCTCACCCCATGTCCAGTTCTATGACCAGGGATTTTCTACTCCTGAGTAACATTGGTCACGCCGAGGTGGGACTGGTTGTTATTGAACCGCTTCATCATCCTGAGAAAATGGAAGTGATAAGGCCATTGATAATAGTTTGATCGGTAATGCGAAGAAGTATTTCAATTGTTCTCTTTTTGGCTCTGATTCTTCAGTTGGGAATGCAGTCGCCAGCGATGGCCGGGCTCCACTCGGGGCGCTCCAACGAAGAACTGATGGAGAGCTGCTACGACACCGGTTTCACCGCCAGGGCCCAATGTGCTGCTGGAACCACAAGGGCCGTCGTTGACACCGTCCTCGTCTACGGGTTCGTGCTGCACGTTTACAACGAGGCGGAGAACGAACAGTTCGACGTGATCGAGTCAGTGCAGCGCTTCGCGGACATGGGGCCGGCTGACCTCACTGAACACCTCAAGGACGAAGCGAACCTGGAAGAGTTCCAGCAGACCGTGCGCCAGGTCCGGGAGCTCATCGAACTCACCGCCCAGCTCGGCAAGGTGACCTATGAGGTCATGCAGATGGCGGGCCCGCTCCTGGACTTCGCGGAGGACGCGAACGACTTCCTCACTGGTCTCGACGGCACCCTTGAAGACGTCAACGCGGGCATCGCCGAGGCCAACAGGGGCCTCGATCAGATGAACTCGGCGATGGTCGAGGTCAACAGTGGCCTCTCCCAGATGAACGCCGGGATCGACCAGGCAAACGCGGCCATGGACCAGACCAACGCGGGGATCAAGGAGGCCAATGAGGGATTGGAGAAGCTCAACTCCGGTGCCTCGGGGATGGTCTCCGAGCTCGGTGGCCTCAGCGATCTCATCGAGGGCGAGCGTTCGGTCCCCGTGGATTTGAGTGACCTCGACCTGTCCGGGATGGACGACGTCTTCGGCCAGCGCGACCTCGACTCGATCTTCGCGTCCGCTGAGCAGCAGCGTCGTATGTCCCTGCTGCTCGATCTCACGCCCGGGGTGGGGGACGCCAAGGGCGTCTACGAGAGCATCACAGGAGACAACCCCGTCACAGGCGAGAACGTTTCCGGTATTGACCGGGCGCTCGGGGGTGTGGTCTTCCTCAGTACTCTCCGGTCGAGCTACAAGGGTGCCGACACGCTCATCAACATGGTCCGCTACCGCGAGGTGATGGGGGCCACGGAGAGCTCCAACGAAGTCATCGCGAGCCTCCGTGCGACCGGTGAACTCCCGTCCCAGTATGTGACACAGGCCGAAGCAGAGGCGGCTGGATGGGTTAAAGGCAAGGCTCTGAACAATCACGTTCCGGGCGGACAGGTCGGTGGGGATGTCTTTGAGAACAGGTATCAGGTGGTGCCGTCTTATCCCGGTCGCGTATGGTATGAGGCAGACGTTGGATTGAGTAATAAGATGAAGCGATCAAAGCAGCCCGGGACCCGCCTCCTGTATTCCAGTGATGGTCTGTTGTATGTCACGGCAGATCATTACGAGACCTCCCACTTCGTCGGAACCTACAAATAGAGTGCGAGCGTTCGCCGTTCGCTTTATGAGGAGAATGCGATGATCGTCGATCTGATCGAGGAGTGGGAGGACGAGGAGATCCGTCGCATCCTCGGCAACGCCTTGCGGGTGCCGTGGTCGGCCCGGGGAGACTGGCCCACCCTGGAACGCGCCGTCCTCGACGCCGGGCCCGTGCACGAGGTCGTGCACGTCGTTGGATGGGGTGGGCTGGTGAAGGACTGTCCCGAGGCCGCGGCGGGGATCTCCCATCTGCGGGACGCGGTGCTGCGGGCGTGGGACTCGGTGGTCTTCACCCTGAACGACTCGGCGGAGACCCTTGACGTGACGATCGCTCTCCACGGCGTGTCCTCGGCGCGCGGGCTCCAGCGCCTGCTGAAGCGGGAGTTGGGCTTTCCGGACATGTACGGGCACAACTGGGACGCGTTCTGGGACACGATCACCGGACTGGTGCAGTTGCCGGGAACCATCCGCTTCACCGGTTGGGCGCATCTGGTGCGGACTCTCCCTGACGACGCGGAGACCCTGCGGGAGTCGCTGGAGAGGTACGCGGCTAAGTCCTACCCGAGTCCCCCTCTCCACCTGGTGTTCGAGGACTGACAGGGAGGATGTGCGGTGGCTTCTCCGCTGGGCCTGAATCATGGGCCGGCGTGGGTCGCCAGGAGATTCGTCAGCTCGTTTCGGGGAGCCACCGCACGCGACCGGACAGCCGGACTGCACTCCCGTAAGAAATTGCTGAACCATGAGGTGTGATCAGTTCAGGAGAGTCGGGAGTCGTGATCCTGCCCGAGTCCTGGCAGGTGGATGCTGGCCAGAGCTAAGAATGCGGTGATTCGGACGCCTTGGCTGATGATATCCAGGTTGGTGAACACCCCTATTACTCCAGTTGTAGTTCCTGTTTGTCATGATTCGCGGGCTACTTGTCTGCGGTAGTGGCATGCGCGGGATCGCGTCTGGTGGACGCGTCTGAACACCGACCAAACCAGCGTGTGCTCCACATCCGGCGGGAGAACGAACAGGATGTGCAGCAGGGGGGCGATCTCGTTGCAGGTCAACGCCACCAACCCTTCCGGGACCGGATGGTCGCGGTTCTCCCGCAGGCGGCACACGGCCGTGAACGCGTAGGCGACCATGGCCAGCAGGCTCCACCGGTGCCAGGAGGTCCACGTCCGCACCTGGTGCTCGTCCGGCCCGGCCCTTGCCCTGTTGGAAGGACTCCTCCACCCGCCAGCGGCGCCCGGCCACCGCCACCAGGCGGGCCGGCGTCACCGGCCCGCGTTCGACACGTCGGGAGGTGCTTTTTCGTCCGGGGGCGCCGGCGGTCGGACCTGGGTGCGCGGTGGGCCGGAGCCCGCGCCTAGTATGACGGCGGCCTTTCGTGGCTGCCGACTAGGTGGGGTTGCTAAGAGTGAGAGCGAATAAAGATCGCGTAGTCCGGTTTCGGCGATGGTCTTCTGTTGCCTTTGCCTGTGTCGTATCTGCTTTTTTTGGAGTCCTGTTCATTGGGCTTGGAGGGGCGGTGGCCAATGCAAGTCAAATCTTTACGGATGGCGTTGTGGCATTGATTCTGCTGCTGCCGTTTGTGTCAGTTTTGATTTGGTTTATTTTCAAGCTCTGCGTTTTCTCTGGTGTGGATGTGGCTTTGGACAGGGTCACGGTTCGAAATTTTTCCACAGAGACTGACGTTGAGATCGGTTTAATTAAATCCGTCAGCTGGAGTGGTGGACTGCAGCTTGTATTGAAAAATGGCACCAGGATAAGGTCTGTTGCTTTCCCGGATTCTCTTTTTTCTCTTGCGTTGCAGTATAGGAATTTTAGGCGAGTTGCCAGGGCTATGGATGCTGAAATCAAGGATAGGTCTCGCAGGTTGGCTTCAGTTGATTCTACTGGGGTTCAGCAGTGGAGGCGGTGGGATCTGTCCTTGATGTTCTTTGCCGGACTCTGCTATTTCTCGTTGTTGTTGTTTTCCTGTTTTATTTTCTCGTAACGTTCCAGATTTTCCGGTGAGAGATCGCGCGGTTTTGAGTATCTGGAACTCACCTTTGTGTGGCCTGGCCAGGGTGTCGAATATGCTGATCCCGTGCTTGGCTGTGGTTGCGGAATAGAAGCGCACCGTGCAGAACTGTCTGGCCTGCCCAGGCTCGCGAACATCGGCGTATGTCTGCGGACCTCTTCCGGATCGAATAGATTCCCGAAGGGTGGGGGCGACGAAAGGCGCTCGCTACGGGGATTTTCGCCCTTGGGTCACAAAGCTCGGGCTGTCGGCTGCCCACCCAGTAGATGGCAGACAGGGCGCCGATGACCCCTCAGCTCACGGGGATGTTCTGGGGGCGGATATCGCGCGGCCCTCCTGTGTGGGCTCCGAGCTTGAACGTTCCACTCTGCCCTTGGTGCAGACGAGGGTGGGGGAGTTCGGGGTGGCGGTGTCGGTGAGGGTGGAGCCCCCGGCAGGCAGGAACTCGGTGCGCAGGCGTCCGTAGGTGGTGCGGCCGATGGCGACCAGGTCGAGGAAGTGGTCCCAGGCGGCGTTGGGGCGGTGACGGTGGGACCTTCGGGGTTTTGGTGCCCCCGAGCTCGGTCGCGCCTTCGCGGGCGGATCTGGCCTGTACGCAGTCTTGGGCGCTGGTGCTCGTGCTGGCCTTGACCCATCGCATGCGCTGTTTCCTGGGGAAGGGGTACCCCGGATATGGGGTGGGGTACCCGTTCGCGTCAGCGCTGGAGAGTGGTCAGGAGGTTGGCCCACTCGGTGCTCTGGAAGGCGAGGTGCCCGTGCTCGCGGTGCTTGGTGTCGCGGACCAGGACGTTTTTGCCTTCCGCCACCTCAACGCAGTCGCCGCCGTTGGTGCTGTAGCTGCTCTTGTGCCATGAGGTGTGAGCGGGGGTGCGTGGCGCGGACATCTCCGGGCCTCCTCATCGTTCGAGGGGGGCTTACTGGTTGTCTGGCAGGAGCCCGCGCATGAAGGAGAGGGTTTCGTCGGCCTTGAGGGCCTTGCCCAACAGGCTCCCGAACATCAGCGTATACCTGCGTACCTCTTCCGGGTCCTCCGGAACCAGACCGCTACCAGCTTGTTCCAGGTAGACCAGATCCGGGTCGGCTTGCTCGGGGAACTCGAGAAGGTTGAACTGTCCGTCCAGTCCGGGATGGGCACCATGGGAGAACGGCACCACGCGGATGGTCACGTTGGGGCGCTGGGCCAGGTCGATGAGGTGCTGGACCTGTCCACGCATCGTTTCGGGCCCGCCGACCTGGCGGCGCAGGACTGCCTCGTCCAGGATTGCGACGACCTGAAGCGGGGCGTCCTCGCGGGTGAGGAGTTCCTGGCGTGACAGGCGGACCAGGACCTTTTCGTCCACCATGTCCGGAGCCGAGGTGATGGCGGTCTGTTCGATGACGGCGCGGGCGTAGGCCTCGGTCTGCAGGATGCCGGGTACCACAGCGGTCTGGAAGGTGCGCACCACCGAGGCGGCGGCCTCCAGGCCGATGTAGCTGTCGAAACCGGGCTTGAGGGTCTGACGGTGCCGGTGCCACCAGCCGCGTTTGCGCGCGTGCTTGGCCATCTCGATGAGTTCTTCGCGTTCTGCCCCGTGGACGCCGTAGACGTCGAGGAGGATGGCCACGTCTCCGGGCTTGGGGCGGGTCATGCCGGTCTCGTAGCGCCACAGCGTGCTGTCGGTGCTCCCGATGCGTTCGGCGACCTCGGCTCTGGAGAGGCCTGAGTTGTCGCGCAGCCGGTTCAGTTCGGCCATGAGGCGTCGCTGGCGGGCGGTGGGGCTGAGACGTACGGCCATGCTGTCTGACCTCCCTTGATCTTCGTGAACCGTATCACTCAGCATGATTCGACAATCAATCTACGTAAACAGCATGACTTCTTTCTGCAGTATTGCAGTTTTAGTTTTGGCGGTCCATGCTTGGGGCGGAGGGCAGCAGAACAAGCTGTTGCCGTGTGGTTGGTGTGTTTGAGGAGGGCGTTGTGAGTGGTGGTCGGATACATGGGCCTCGGCGGCCTGGTGGTGGGGTGGGGTGGTCGTCCGCGGCGTGGTGCTACCTGGGTGGAACCTGCGCCGATGTGGCGCGGGCCCGGGCGTGGTTCGTGCGGGATCGGCGGCTCCGGGGCGGGCGCGGGTCCTGGGTGGAGCTGGTGGGCAGCGAGCTGGCCACCAATGCTGTGCGGCACACGGCGAGCAGTGAGAAGTACGGCCGGATGGGGCTCTCGTTGGAGTTCCTGGGGGAGAGGACCGTGCTGTTGGGGGTGCTGGACCAGGGGCCCAGGTTCGGCGGGCCGGTGCTCACGCCGCAGGTGGTGGACCGTCAGCCCGGGGAGCTGAACCCGGGCGGACGGGGCCTGTGGTTGGTGGATCGGATCGCGGACTTTTGGTGGTGGGAGGGTCAGCGGGGCCAGCCGCTGTTGCTGCGGGCGATCATCCGCCTGGACCGGGAGCCGGACCTGGGCGAGATCGGCCTGGACCTGGTCAGCTGAGGACACGGACACGGTTCGCGGACTGAGCGGGCGCGGCGGGAAGCGCAGTCCCGGGGGCGCACAAGTGCGACGCGCACCGGGGCCATTGACACCCGGGTGCCCCCGTGGAGCGCACCGGGACAAGAAGCAGTGTGCCCGGGCCGGTGCACCAATCACCGGCCCGGGCTGATCAACCACCTGAGAGAACAGGGGATTGACCATGCAGAACTCTACTCGCGGCCGCCACCGCAGGCCCCGGGAATCGATGACCGCACGCCTGTGGTGGGTGTTCGCCTCGGCTCTGGCCTGGGCCCTCGCCCAGGTGATCGGCGCCCCGACGGGGAGCGAGCCGAGGATCGCGCTGGCCCCGGCGCCTCGGCGGCTGGAGCTGTCCGGCAGGGCCCAGGGAGCGGGATCGGGGAGCGACTGGGTCCATCCCGACCGGGTGGCGGGCGCCCTGGTACGGCCCTACATGCTGCGGGAGTGAGCCGGGGCAGAACCCTGAATGCAGGGCACCGGGCCCACACGCGGGAGGCCGCCACGACAACGGGATCGTGGCGGCCTCCCTCCGCGTCCGAGCCCCGGCGGCTCCCCGCTCAGCCCTCGGCGGGCGGCTCCTCGCCCAGGTAGAAGGCGGTGGTCCGTTCCCGGGCGGCCTCGGCGTCCGCACGCGGGGTGCCGAGCTCCACGTTCGCCTCTGCCCAGGCCGCGCTGCTCCCGGAGATGAACCGGCGCCCCTCCTCCGTGGCCTCCCAGCCCTCGGCCTCCTGGGGCATCTGCGCCCCCGAGCGCAGGTGCTGCGCCAGGCCGAGGAAGGCCAGGTCCCAGCCCACCCCGGTCGCGCCCGGGCCGAACTGCTGCCAGAACTCCGACTCGGTGTCGGCGGGCGCGGTGTGCTTCAGCGTCAGCCGCGCCCCCTCGTCCTCCGGGTCCACCCGGACGGTGATCCAGCTCGTGTTGCCGCCGAACTCCCAGGTGGCGCTGAAGGAGTGGGGCGCCGTGCAGGCCTCGATCGTGCCGCCGGCGTTCCCCTCCACCTGGTACTCCCCGCCCAGGCGGAGGTCGCCCGTCACCGGGGCGAACCAGCGGCGGAGGCGCTCGGCCGAGGTGCACGCCTCCCACAGGTCCTCGACCGTGGTGTCGTAGCGCTGGCTGATCGAGGACACCATCGTCTGCTCCCCGTCGCGCTCCCCGGTCCTCAGCTCCCGGGACACGGCCCGGATCTGCCCGTCCACGTCGACGGCTGTGCTCTCGCTCATTGCTCCTCCTGGATGCGTCGTTGCCGCTTCCCCCGGGCGATCTCGGTCTCCAGTGCGGCCAGGCGCGGTCCCCAGAACCGGCGGAACGGGTCCAGCCACTCGTCCACCGGGCGCAGGGCCCGGGCGTTGACCGAGTACAGCCGCCGGGTGCCTTCGGCGCGCACGGTCGTGAACCCGTGTTCGCGCAGGACCCGCAGGTGCTGTGAGACGGCGGGCTGGCTGATCCCGAACTCCTCGCGGACCACCGCGGTCAGTTCGCCCGAACTGAGCTCGCCGTCGGCGAGGAGTTCCAGGAGGCGCCGCCTGACCGGGTCACCGAGAACGTCGAAGGCGTGCATGGCTCCACAATATCAATGAGGGCTTATATAAGCGAGGATGGATAGATGCTGTTGCGGCCCTGAACGAGGCGGAGCCCCGCGCACGGTGGTACGCGGGGCTCCGAAGGTAGGGCAGGGCCGGGAAACGGGTCAGCCGAGGACGACCGGCAGCCGGGAACGGCCGCTGGCGACGATCGAGGGCGCCTCGGGGACCTCCTCGCCCTCGGCCAGCCGGATGTCCGGGAACCGGGAGAACAGCGCCTCCAGGGCGGTGCTGCCCTCCAGCCGGGCCAGCCCCGCGCCCAGGCAGAAGTGCGGTCCGTGCGAGAAGGCCAGGTGCCCCTTCTGCTCCCGCTTCAGGTCGAAGACGTGGGCGTCCGAACCGTGCTGGCCCGGGTCCCGGCCGGCGGCGCCGAAGCCCACCAGCAGGGCCTCGCCCTTGGGCACGTGCACCCCGGCCAGGGTGAGGTCCTCGGCGGTGTAGCGCAGCGGCAGGTACTGGATGCTGGCGTCCCAGCGCAGCGTCTCCTCCACCACGTCCGCCCAGGACGCCTCGCCGCTCCGGACCAGCGCGAGCTGCTCCGGGTGGGTGAGCAGGGCGTGCGCGGCGTTGCCGATGAGGTTCATCGTGGTCTCGTAGCCGGCGCCGATCATCAGGATGAGGGTCCACACGAGTTCGCTCTGCGAGAGCCTCTCGTCGCCCTCGGCGCGTGCCGCCAACAGGGCGCTGGTCAGGTCGTCGCCGGGGTTCTTCGCCTTCTCCTCGGCCAGGGAGCCCAGGAAGGTCTGCATGTCGGCGTTGGTCTGGGCCGCCACCTCCGGGGTGGTGGTCGCGTCGAAGACCCGGTTGATCAGCGTGTGCAGGGCGTCGCGGTGCTCGGGGGCCACCCCGAACAGCTCGGAGATCACCGTCATCGGCAGGGGCAGCGCCAGCGCCGCCTTGAGGTCGACCGGCCCGGGCCCCGCAGCCTCGGCGGCGTCCAGCAGCTCCGCGGTGATCTCCTGCACGCGCGGGCGCAGGACCTCCACCCGGCGGGGCGTGAACGCCTGGGACACCAGGGTGCGCAGGCGGCGGTGCCGGTCCCCGTCCGCGGTGAGCATGTTGTCCGGGGCGACCCAGGAGATGAGCGGCCAGTCCATCGGGATCTCGCCCTGGGCCCAGGGGCGCCAGTGGCGCGCCTCCTTGCGCACGTCGGGGTGGGCGAGGGCCTCCATGATCACGTCGTGTCCGGTCAGCGCCCGAACAACCACGCCACCAGTGATTTCAACTTCGACGACGGGGCCTCGGCCGCGGAGCCCGGCTGTCTGCCGGTGGAGGTCGTAGGGGTGGAGGACGGGGATGTCTGCTGCCATGGCGGCGTGCTGCCTTTCGGGGAGTCGGGGGTGAAGGTGACCGGGAGCTGGGCCAGTGCCAGGGCGAAGGGGGCGGGGCGCCACTGGAGGGTGTCCTGGGTCGTCCGCAGGCCGGGGAGCCGCTTGGTCAGGGTCTCGACCCCGACCTGGGCGATGGCGTAGGCGAACCCCTGGGCCGGGCAGCGGTGCGGGCCCAC
The DNA here is from genome assembly GCF_014651695.1 of Nocardiopsis terrae. Taxonomy (GTDB): domain Bacteria; phylum Actinomycetota; class Actinomycetes; order Streptosporangiales; family Streptosporangiaceae; genus Nocardiopsis; species Nocardiopsis terrae. Next base: position 513,631 of record NZ_BMXJ01000004.1, on the reverse strand, counting down.
CCCGAACGCCAGGTGGGCGCGGTTGCCCTGTTCGAGGTCCGGGCCGCCCCCGGACATGGCGGCGTGCGCGGCCGCGTAACCGAGCAGGATCGGCTCACCCGCCCTGATCAGGGTGCCGGAGCTGGTCCGCACGTCCTTCACCGGGTACAGGACGGGGTAGTTGTTCACCGGGGGGTCGCGCCAGAGCACCTGGTCGATCGCCTCGCTGACCCCCACCCGGGCGCCCCGGAACGCCTGGCGGACCTCGTCGTCCACCAGGAGCGTGCGCGCGGTGCCGGAGATGAGGTTGGCGGTGGGCTCGGCCCCGGCCCCGATCGTCACGACGAGCTGGGCCAGCAGCTCCTCGTCGGTCAGGCCCGCACGGTGCTGGAGCATCCAGGAGGTGATGTCGTCCCCGGGCGCGGCGTGCTTGGCGGAGATCGCGTCGGACAGGGCGCGCTCGTACTCGCTGTTGGCCTTGGCGGCGTCGACGCCGTCCCACAGGTCGCTGAGGGAGTTCAGCACGCGCTGGCCGACGTCGGGGGAGAAGCCGAAGAGGTCGCACAGCACCAGCAGCGGCAGCAGGCGCGCGTACTCGGAGACGAGTTCGGCGCGGCCCCGCGTGCAGAAGGCGTCGATGAGGGTGTCGGCGTGCTGGCGGGTGATGTCCCCGACCCGGCTCTCGGGGACCCGGCCCAGCGAGTCGACCACGGCGCGCTTGAGGCGGGCGTGCTCGTCGCCGTCGGCGTACAGGAGGTTGGGGCGGTAGCCCATCATCGCCAGTGCCGGGGCGTCGTCGGGTATTCGGCCCTCGCGCCAGTCGAGCCACAGGCGCGAGTCGCGGCGGAAGGTGCGGGTGTCCCGGCACCAGGCGGTGATCAACGTGTAGTCGGCGACCACCCAGGCCCTGATCCCCGGGAAGATCTCGGCGGGGAAGACGGGTCCGTGGTCTCGGACCATCTGCTGGTTGACCGCGTGCGGGTCGGCCTGGAAGTCAGCGGAGTGGAGTTCGGCGTACGGGCAGCGGGGGGCCACGGGCATCCTGTCATGGGGAGGTTGCGGGGCGCTCAGTCTAGTGACACACGAAGGGTTTCCGACACCTGGGGCCACACCTGAAACTCCTGTCCCGTAGGGCTTCCCGGGCCCCGGAGTCGGCGCCGGGGCGCTGTCCGGGCCGTGCCCCGGGCACGGAGCAGGCCGCTGACCTGTGCGGGCGTGCGGACAGGGCGGTTGCGGGCCTCGCCCGGCCGCGGGGCCGCCGCGGTCAGGTGCGGGGCGGCGGGCTCAGGGCGACGGCGCCGGGAAGGGCGTCGAAGGCGGCCACCAGCTCGGCGACCAGCGTCTCGCCGTCCCCGGCCCGTTCCGCGGTCCGCCAGTTCTTGCTGCCTTGACATCCTCCCCACCGTGAACCGGCGGGGATTCCGACTTGCCCTTACGGGCGAGTGGTGCTGCGCACCTCGCGGTGACAGCCGGTTCCTGTTTCATCGGCCGGTGCCGGAAAGTGAGTTGACCGGTCTTACCTGGCCTCCGCAGGCATTTCATGTCTCCGCCTGCCCGGCGGTGACACAGCGACAGGGTTGGTTGTCCCCCGTCGCCAACACAGCATGTACAGAGATATGAGCGCAACGTGCAAATCGGATCCGATTCACCTCCGGCCTGAAGGCCGGAGCACTCTCGGACAAGACAGGTAGCGCACGGCGGAGAGCGTCCTGTCCGCGGCCAGGCGCAGTCGCACGTCCTGGCGGCCGTCGGCCCCGAACGCCTCCTCCAGCGCCTCGGTGATCCGTGCCCGCAGACGGTCGGTGGCGTCCGTGTGCTGGTCGCGCAGCGCGGGGGTCCTGGCCGCCAGTCCCCGGGTGGCGAGGTAGCGCCCGGTCCAGTCCCCGGGCATCTCCCGCACCGAACGGACGTAGCGGTCCCGTAGCTGGGTCAGGACCGGTGTGCCGGGGCGAACCCGGTCAGCCGCCGGGCGTAGTCCTCCCACAGTTTGCCCTCCGCGGCCATGGCGACCTCCTCCTTGGAGGAGTAGCGCGGTCCGGACGCCGTCTCGGCGTCTGATCGAGTCGTCGCCCCGCCGATGCTCGGCACCGTTCGATGACCGGGACGGCTGCGGTGGCGGTCCGGTAGTGCACCTCGCACCATGTGGGGCTCGAACTGGTGCAGATCGCCACTGGTCGCTTGAGCTCCCATGCTTCACGATGGTGGAGTCCGTACGCCGTCGCCTGGAGTCGCCATGTCCTCTGCCCCGTCCTCCCCGGATCCAGCCGCAGCCGAGCACCTCGACGTCCTGATCGTCGGCGCCGGGATCTCCGGGATCGGAGCCGGTCGCTACCTCAAGGCCGAACTCTCCTCGAAGTCCTTCGCGATCCTGGAGGCGCGGGCGGCCTCCGGCGGCACCTGGGACCTGTTCCGCTACCCGGGCATCCGGTCCGACTCGGACCTGCACACCTTCGGATACGAGTTCAAGCCGTGGCGGGACGAGGAGTCCATCGCCTCGGCGCCGCGGATCCTGGACTATCTGCGCGAGACCGTGGCCGAGAACGGCCTGGACCGCCACATCCGGTACCACCACAAGGTGGTCTCGGTGTCCTGGTCGAGTGAGCAGGCGCGGTGGACCGTCCTGACCGAGCGCACCGACAGCGGCGAGCAGGCGACGCTGACCTGCTCGTGGCTGTTCGCGGCCGGCGGCTACTACCGCTACGACCAGGGGTTCACCCCGGACTTCGAGGGCCGGGAACGCTTCCGCGGCACGATCGTGCACCCGCAGCACTGGCCCGAGGACCTCGACTACGCGGGCAAGCGCGTGGTGGTCATCGGCAGCGGCGCCACCGCCGTCACCCTGCTGCCCGCGATGGCCGAGACCACCGCGCACGTGACGATGTTGCAGCGCACCCCCTCCTACATCATGGCGGTGCCCAAGAAGGACGCCGTCGCCAACACCCTGCGCAGGCTCTTCGGGCCGGAGCGCGCCTACGCGCTGACCCGGCGCAAGAACATCGCCCAGCAGCGCCTCATCTGGTCCCTGTGCCAGCGCTACCCCAAGGCCGCGCGCCGGTTCATCCGGTGGGCCAACACCAGGCAGCTGCCCGAGGGTTATCCGGTCGACGAGCACTTCAATCCGCCCTACGACCCCTGGGACCAGCGCCTGTGCGCGGTGCCCGACGGGGACCTGTTCAAGGCCATCCGGGAGGGGAGGGCCTCGGTCGTCACCGACCGGATCAGCACGTTCACCGAGAACGGGGTGCTCCTCGAATCCGGCCGCGAGCTGGCGGCCGACGTCATCGTCACCGCCACCGGCCTGAACGTGCAGGCGTTCGGCGGGATCGGGATCACCGTGGACGGCGAGCAGGTCCGCCTGCCCGAGACCGTCGCCTACAAGGGCATGATGCTCTCCGGGGTGCCCAACCTGGCCTTCTCGATCGGCTACACCAACAGCTCCTGGACGCTGAAGGTCGGCCTGCTGTGCGAGCACTTCTGCCGCCTGTTGGCGCACATGGACGCCCACGGCCACGACGTGGCCCGCCCCGAGGTCTCCGACCCGGCGATGCCGACCCGGCCCCTCCTCGACTTCGACGCGGGCTACGTCAAGCGGGCGATCGACCAGCTGCCCCGCCAGGGAGACCGGATGCCGTGGCTGACCTCGATGGACTACCGCTCGGACGTCAAACTGCTGCGCGCCGACAGCGTCCTTGACCCGGAACTGCACTTCAGCCGGGCCGGGGCCGCGCACACCGACTCCGCGCACACCGGGACGGCGGCCACCCGATGAGCGCCGAGCACACCGAGAGCCCCGAGCACACCGAGAACGAAGCCGCTGACCCGGGGCCCGCGCCCGCGCCCGCGGAGGCGTCCGGTGACCGGTTCGCGGACCTGCCCGGCGGGATCCGGATCTGTTACCGCGTCGACGGCCCCGCGGACGGGACCCCGCTCCTGCTCGTCGCGGGCCTGGCCCTGGACCTGACCTCCTGGCCCCAGCGCATGGTTCAGGGGTTCGTGGACCGCGGGTTCCGGGTGATCCGGTTCGACAACCGCGACGCGGGCCGCTCCACCCGGATGGCCGCACCGCCGCCGGGGCGGCTGCGTCAGCTGCTGGCCCGGCCCCGGACGGACGCCTACGACCTCGCCGACATGGCCGCCGACACCCGCGGCCTCCTCGACCACCTCGGCGTCGACCGCGTCCACCTGGTCGGCATGTCCATGGGCGGCATGATCGCGCAGACCCTCGCTGCCCGGCATCCCGACCGTGCAGCCACCCTGACCTCGATCTTCTCCACCACGGGTAACCGCAGGGTGGGCCAGCCCGCGACCTCGACCCTGATCCGGATGGCCAGGCCCGCGGCCCGCACCGCCGAGGAGTCGGTGGAACGGCACCTGTCCCTGCTCGCGCACATCGGGTCCGCGGTCCACCCGCCCGACGAGCAGCTGGAGCGTACCTGGGCGCGCGCCGTCTGGGACCGCCGCGGCGGCCCCCGCAGCGGCGCGGAGGTGGCCCGCCAGGTCGGCGCCATCCAGGCGTCCGGCGACCGCACCGCACAGGTGCGCCGGATCACCGTGCCCACGCTGGTCGTCCACGGGGACACCGACCCCATGGTCCACCCCAGCGGAGGCCGCGCCACGGCCCGGGCGATCCCCGGGGCCCGGCACGTCCTCGTCCCGGGCATGCGCCACCACCTGGCCCCCGGGGTCCTCGACCATCTGGTCGACCTCACCACCGGCCTCGCCCGCACAGAGCGGGTCAAGAGCGAGAGCCGCGAGAGCTGAGCTCGCGGTACCTCTCCGTTGGCCGCTGAACGATCCCCGAACAACCCCCTTCCCCGTCTTCCCCCGTCGAAGGAAACCCCGCCATGAAGAACCTCGCCGACAAGGTCGCCGCGGTCACCGGAGCCGGATCCGGGATCGGGCGCGGACTCGCGCTGGCCCTTGCCGCCCAGGGCTGTCACCTCGCCCTCTCCGACGTGGACGGGGCGGGCCTGAAGAAGACCGCCGCCCTGCTCGCCGACTCCGGGGTCACCACCACGACCACCGTGCTCGACGTCGCCGACGAGGCGGGCGTGTACGCCTGGGCCGACCGGGTCGTCGCCGACCACGGCCGGGTCGACCTCGTCTTCAACAACGCCGGGGTGGCCCTGTCCGGCACCGTCGGCGGGATCGGCCTGGACAGCTACCGCTGGATCATGGACATCAACTTCTGGGGCGTGGTCTACGGGACCAAGGCCTTCCTGCCCCACCTGGAGGCCTCGGGGGAAGGGCACGTCGTCAACACCTCCAGCGTCTTCGGGCTGAGCGCCCAACCCCTGATGAGCGGGTACAACGCCAGCAAGTTCGCGGTGCGCGGGTTCACCGAGTCCCTGCGCCAGGACCTGAAGGCGGCGGGCTCGGCGGTCTCGGCGACCTGCGTGCACCCGGGCGGGATCAGGACCAACATCGCCAGGACGGCCCGCCACGACGACAGCGTCCGCGAACTCACCGGCAGGAGCGGTGAGGAGGCCGGGCAGGAGTTCGAGAAGCTCTTCATCACCTCGCCGGAGAAGGCGGCCGCGGCCATCCTGCGCGGGGTGCGCCGGGACCGGCCCCGCGTGCTCATCGGCGCCGACGCCCGTCTCCTCGACGCCCTCGTCCGCGTCCTGCCCACCGGCTACCAGCGCGTCTTCACCGCCGCGGTGCGCTCGCGCCGTAGCAGGGGCTGAACGGCATGGGCGGGTCATCATGGCCAAAACGCCTCATCCGAGCTGCCTGGGAGGTATAAAATCCACCGGTGAGACACGACTGGGAACCACCCTCACCACGGGCGCGTGAAGTCATCCGCAAGGGTGCCGAACAGGCGCTGGACCCTCGGGAAGAATGGCTCGACGAGCTGTTCGACGCGGTCCGGCACGCCAGCGGCACGTCCCCCGCGCACGTGGACCCGGTGCTGGAGGACGGCGCCCGCCGGGCCAACCTCTCCAACCTCCTGCACTGGGCCGCCGCCAACATCCAGCGTCCGGGGGCCCGGGTCAGCGCCAACCTGAGCCCCGAGCTGCTGGAGTCCGTCCGGGACATGGTCCGCCGCGACCTGGACGAGAAGGCCCTCGACATCTGGCGGCTGGGCCAGAACGTCGCCTGGCGCCGCTGGATGGAGATCTGCTTCGGCCTCACCTCCGACGCCGAGGTCCTGCACGAGGTGCTCGCCCTCACCTCGCGGTCGATCTACACCTTCATCGACGACACCATCGACGCCGTCAGCGAGGTCATGCGCCAGGAGCGGCGGGAACTCGGCCAGGGCACCCACTCCGAACGGCTGACCACCGTGTCCCTGATCCTCGAAGGCGCACCGGTCTCCCGTTCCAGCGCCGAACAACGCCTGGGCTACCACCTGACCGGCAGCCACCTGGCCGCCATCATCTGGGGAAACGACGTCACCGGCGACCAGCTCGAACAGGCCGCCGAGCTGGTCCTGGCCGCCGCCGGAACACCGCGGCGCCTCACCGTGCCGGCCACCGGTTCGTCGATGTGGCTGTGGCTCCCGGTCTCCACCGCGCCGCGCACCGAGGACCTGGAGTCGGGGCTCGCCGCCGTCCCCGCGGTCCGGGTCGCCCTCGGCCGCCCGCGGGCGGACCTGGACGGTTTCCGGCAGAGCCACCTGGAGGCCGCGGCCGTCCAACGCATGATGGCCCGCCTGAGTACCTCCCGCCGTGCGGGCGGTTACACGGACGCCCAGTTGGTGGCGCTGCTCAGCCAGGACGTCGGCCGGGCGGACGAGTTCGTCGCGGACACCCTCGGCGAGCTGGCACGCGCCGACCCCGTCCTGCACCTGACCCTGCGCACCTACCTCGACCAGCAGTGCAACGCCGCCCGGGTGGCCGAGCGCCTGTACACCCACCGCAACACCGTGGTCCGGCGGCTCGCCCGCTGCGACGAGCTGCTGCCGCGTCCGCTCGCCCACGACCCGGTCAGCGTCGGCGCGGCCCTGCACCTGCTGTCCTGGAGCGGCCCGAAGGAGTGATGGCCCGGGGCTGCGCGGGGCCCGGTAGAAACGGGCTTGGCGGAACACGGGTACGGATCGCGGTTGAGATCCCAGCGCGGCGGGACGCGCAGCTTCGGTGCACAGGGGCCAGTGACACCCGCGCGCAGGATCACGGTGATCGGCGCACCCCTGAAAAGCACAGTGCCCGGGTCGGTGCAACAACCACTTGATCCCAAGGCGCCTGTGTCGCTTCTGGTAGCAAGATCACCAGGAGGATCCCGCCGGGGAGAGGGGCGGGAGCCTTCACAGGGCGGCGAGGAAGTCCAGCAGGGCGGCGTTGACCTCCTTGGGGCGCTCCTGCTGGGTCCAGTGGCCGCAGCCGGACAGGGTGATGTCGGCGTGCAGCTTCGGGGCGATCAGCGGCAGCATCCCGCGCAGCTCCGGCACGCCCTCCAGGACGGTGACCATGTCCCTGTCGCCTGCCACGTACAGGGCCGGGACCTCGATGCGCAGGCCGTGGAAGGCCGACATCAGGCCCTGGTTGCGGTCGATGTTGCGGTACCAGTTGAGCGGGCCGGTGAACGCGTCCGGGGCCGAGTAGTCCTCGGCGAACACGGCGACGTCCTCGGCGGTCAGCCAGTCCGGCAGCTCCGCCGGTTCGGGCATGCCGTCCAGCAGTGCCTCGCCCTCGCCGACGATCCACGGCCGCGGCCAGCTCCGGTCCGGGTTGTCGCCGGAGGCGCCGACCAGCAGGCGGCGCATGGTCGCGGCCGGATCCGCTGCGAGCTCGGCGTCGGCCCTGCCGGGCTCCTGGAAGTAGACCTGGTAGTAGCCCTCCCCGTAGGTGCGCCGGGACGACCCGGTCGACGGCATCCCGGTGGGCGGAAGCGGCGGCACGCTCAACCCCGCCACGGCGCGCACCAGGTCCGGTCGGAGCAGCGCCGTGGTCCAGGCGACCGGGGCGCCCCAGTCGTGCCCGACCAGCACCGCCTCCTCGGCGCCCAGCGCGCCGATCAGCGCGGTGACGTCCCCGGCCAGGTGCGGCAGGGAGTATTCCTCGACGCTGGCCGCCCGGTCGCTGCGGGCGTAACCGCGCTGGTCGGGGGCGACCACCCGGTACCCGGCTTCGGCCAGGGCGGCGAACTGGTGCCGCCAGGAGTACCAGCTCTCAGGGAAGCCGTGCAGCAGCAGGACCAGCGGACCCTCGCCCTGTTCGGCGACGTGCAGACGGAGGCCGTTCACCTCGACGCGGTGGTGCTTGACGTTCAACTCGACTCCTCTCGCCGCCCCGCCGGGCGCCCCGCAGGGGCCGGGCCGAGGGGACGGCCCAGATGGGTTGGACCGGCGGAGCCAGCGTAGGGGGGAGCGGGCCCGGAACGAACAGGGCCCGTGGGCCCGAGGGGGCAGCGTTCGCGGTTGAAGGCCCACACGGCCAGGGGCGCGAACACCGCGGCCAGCCCCGCCGACCAGGCCAGGGTGAGGACGAGCGAGTCACCCGCCGGGGTGCCGGTGAGCAGGGCCCGGGCGGCGTCCATGGCGTGGATGGCCGGGTTGGCCCCGGCCCGGGCCCGGAGCCGGCCGGGCAGGGTGTCGACGGGGGCGGCCATGCTGGTGCCGAGCAGCAGCGGCAGGATCGCGATGAAGGTGATCGCCATGACGCCGTTCTCGTCGCGTATCAGCACACCCAGGAACACCATGACCCAGCTCAGGGCGAACCCGAACCCGATGGCCAGGGCCGCGGCGGCGATCGCGGAGGCCGGGTCGGTCCCGACCCGGAAGTCCATGAGGGAACCGATCGCGAACAGGATCAGCACCGTGGCCAGGTAGCGGACCAGGTCGGCCAGGACCGAGCCGAGCAGCGGGGCGGGGCGGCGGTCGGGGGCCGCCGGGGCAGTGCCGCGGCTGTTGCCGGTGGGGGCGCTCATGCGCTGGTCTCCTCGTCCGTGTCCGAAGGTGCCCCGCTCCTGCGGGCGGTGCCGGTGAGTGCGGAGAACACCTCGTCGAGGCTGGGCAGGTGGAGTGAGAACTCGGTGACGGAGACACCGCGCTCCCGGAGGGCGAGCGCCATGCCAGGGCCGTGGAGTCGCCGTCGACCGGTACGGACAGGGTCTGCCGGGTCTGTTCGGGCGCACGGCCCGCGACCCGCTCCATGACGGCGGCGGCCGTCCAGGTCCGGGCGGTGTCGGCGGGTCGCAGGGAGACGGCCTGCCCGCCCACCACGCGTTTGAGTTCGGCAGGGGTGCCGTCGGCGACGACCCTGCCCCGGTCGATCACCGCGATGTCGTCGGCCAGGGCGTCGGCCTCCTCCAGGTACTGGGTGGTGAGCAGGACGGTCGTGCCCTCGTCGGTGAGCTCGCGGACTGTCCGCCACAGTTCCTCGCGCCTTCCGGCCCGGGCCTGGGCGCGGCCGCGGATCGTCCCCGACCCCGGCGTCGCCGCCACCGCAGGGGCGGCCGGAGCCGACGACGACACCGAGACCGCGCTCCGCCTGCACCGCGGCCGGGTCGTCTCCCGCTCGGAGGAGCGCGGCGCCGCCCACGCCGTGGCGGCGTTCACCCCGGGAACCGGACCGGCTCGTGTCCGGGCCGGTACCCCGAACCGCCGCTGAGCCCTGACCCCGAGCGGGCCCGGAGGGAGATACATCCGGTTTGACCTGCTAAGGGACACGCGGTCCGAAGGCTGGGCCGGAGCTCCCGCCGGTGTGACACTGAGACCTTCGGGGGTGGGGCATGCAGGAGCCGGGAGTGGCGGAAGTGACACCGCTCAGCAAGAGTGAGCTGCTGTTCCAGGAGCTCGTCAGGTCCGTACACGAGAGCGGGCCCATCGAGGTCCTGGAGGCCGCCGGCCGCTACGGCACGGCGATCGGCCTCAGCAAGATCACCGTGCACCTGGTCGACCTGCAGCAGCGCCTGCTCGTCCCGCTCACCGGCGGGCCCATCCTCGACGTCGACTCCAGCGTCGCGGGGGAGGCCTACCGCTCCGACACCCTGCGGCTGGCCGAGGGCGGCGCCGACGAGCTCAGCCTCTGGCTGCCGCTCAAGGACGGCGCCGACCGGGTGGGGGTCCTGCACATCCGCACACCCCGGATCGACGAACCCATACTCCGCCGCTGCCACACACTCGCCTCGCTGCTGGCCCTGGTCGTCACGTCCAAGCGCGCCTACAGCGACACCTACGTCCGCCGCACCCGCACCCGCGACGTGCAGCTCCGCACCGAGATGCTGCGCGCCTTCCTCCCGCCCCGCACCCTGGGGGCCAGGCGCGGGGTCTCCACGGCGGTCCTCGAACCCGCCTACGAGCTGGGCGGCGACGCCTTCGACCACTCCATCACCCGCAACACCCTGCACGCCGTCATCCTCGACGCGATGGGGCACGACCTCGCCTCCGGGCTGACCGCGTCGGTCGCCATGGCCGGTGCGCGCAGCGCCCGCCGCAACGGCGCCGACCTGGCCGAACTCACCGACAACGTGGAACACGCCCTGGTCACCTGGCTGCCGGAACGCTTCTGCACGGCGGTGTTCGCCACCCTGGACCTGTCCACCGGGGTGTTCTCCTGGGTCAACTGCGCCCATCCCGCGCCCCTGCTGATCCGCGACAGGCGACTGGTCGAGGGCGCGATGGACCGCACCCCCGAACTCCCGCTCGGTCTGGACGGGGTCTTCACCGACGTCTCCCCGCGCACCGTCCACGAGTTCGCCCTCGAACCCGGCGACCAGGTCCTGCTCTACACCGACGGCGTCACCGACGCACACGACAGCGACGGGCAGATGTTCGGCCTGGAACGCTTCACCGACTTCGTCATCCGGGCCGCCTCCGCCGACGAACCCGCCCCCGAGACCCTGCGGCGCCTGATCCACGCCATCCACGACCACCAGCGCGGCAGTTTCACCGACGACGCCACCATCATGCTGCTGGAGTGGACCCCCGACCGAGGCATCCCACGGCCGCGGATCGACTGACCGGCCGGATCAGCCGACCGGCTGCCCCCGACTCAGCCGACCGGCCGGTCCCGGCCCGGGGAGGGCGGGCTCACCACAGGGCGAGCACCCGACTCGGGCCGCCGGAGGCGTCCAGGCCGGGCAGCACCCCCACCGTGATCATCGCGCCGCTCGGCGGCAGCTGCTCCAGCCCGGTCAGGGCCTCCAGCCCCCACCGGTCGGCGCGCCCCACCACCTCGTGGGCGGGGAACTCGGTGGAGTTCCCGGGGTCGGTGCTCAGCGTGTCCACGCCCGTTCCGGCGATGCCGCGCCGGGAGACCAGGAACTCGCAGGCCTCGGGGGAGAATCCGGGGAAGTGCCACGAACCGTCCTCGGCGGTGCCCCGGACCCGCTCGTCGCCCTCCGCCCAGCGGGTGCTCCACCCCGAACACATCAGGACCGCCGCCCCTGCCGGGATACGGCCGTGCAGGCGCTCGAAGGCGCGGATGTCGTCCACGGTCACCGTGGTGTCGGGGTCCTCCGCGGCCCGGGCGCGGATGTCGATCACGGCGGCCGGGGCGACGAGTTCACCCGGATCGATGTCGGGCACCAGCCGACCGCCGCCGATCACGTGTCCGGGGGCGTCCAGGTGGGTCCCGGTGTGCTCGGACATGCTCCACCGCTGCACGTAGAACCCGAACTCCCCCTCGGGCGCGGGCGGCGCGAGCGTCTCCCGGACGGGCTTGTCCTCGTCCCAGGACGGCATACCGGGGGAGAGGGTGTGGCTGAGGTCGGCCACCCTGCGGAACCCCTTCGGCCAGGGGCGGTGGGCGGCCGACGGGGTCGGCGGTCCGGCGGGCGCGGAGCCCCCGGCCCGGGCCCTGACGGTCTCACCGGTTCCGTGCAAGCACATGGGGTCCCCTTCGTCTGGTGTCTCCTGTGGTCCTATGCCTGGCGGGCCGGGCGCGTCAACTCCCCCCGTCGCCGGTGCGCGGTCCTGCCCGGGCCGCGCCCGGCACGGAGGAGGGGACCGAAGCGGATCCGCCACGCGTTTCCCCTGCCGTCCCGGGCCCGGGAACGATTGAATGGTGAGCCGACCACGAGCGGAGAAGGAACCCATGCCCGAACCCAGCGCCGACTGGTGGAAGTCCAGCGTCGTCTACCAGGTCTATCCGAGCAGCTTCAACGACAGCGACGGCGACGGTGTCGGCGACCTGCCCGGCGTCATCGAGAAACTGGACTACCTGCAACTGCTCGGTGTGGACGTGGTGTGGCTGTCACCCGTCTACCCCTCGCCGTGGCACGACAACGGCTACGACATCAGCGACTACACCGGCATCGACCCCCGGTTCGGGACCCTGGAGGACTGGGACCGGCTCCGGGACGGGCTGCACGAGCGCGGTATGCGCCTGGTGATGGACCTGGTCGTCAACCACACCAGTGACCGGCACCCCTGGTTCACCGCCTCCCGCGCGGGCGACGACGACAAACGCGACTTCTACTTCTGGCGTCCGGGCCGGGACGGGGGCCCGCCCAACAACTGGGGCTCGGTCTTCTCCGGGCCCGCCTGGACCTACGACGAGGAGCGCGGCGAGTACTACCTGCACCTGTTCAGCCCCTCTCAGCCGGACCTGAACTGGGAGAACCCCCGGGTGCGCGCGGCCGTGCACGAGGTGGCCCTGTGGTGGCTGGCCCGCGGCGCGGACGGGTTCCGGCTGGACGTCATCAACTTCGTGTCCAAGAACCCCGAACTCCCGGACGGGCCGGTGGTCGGCGACCACGGCGTCTTCGCCGAACACGCCGTCAACGGTCCGCGCCTGCACGAGTTCCTGCACGAGATGCACGAGAGGGCCTTCGCCGGGCGCGACGTGCTCACCGTGGGGGAGATGCCCGGGGTGGGCGTGGAGCAGGCGCGCATCCACACCAACCCGGTCAACCGGGAACTGAACATGGTGTTCCAGTTCGAGCACGTGGACCTGGACCACGGCCCCGGCGGCAAGTTCGACCCCCGGCCGCTGGACCTGGTCCGGTTGAAGGCCTCGCTCAACCGCTGGCAGGTGGGCCTGAACGACCGGGGCTGGAACAGCCTGTACTGGAACAACCACGACCAGCCGCGCGCGGTCTCGCGGTTCGGCGACGACGGCCGGTACCGGGTGGAGTCCGCGACCGCGCTGGCCACCACGCTGCACATGATGCAGGGCACCCCGTACGTCTACCAGGGCGAGGAACTGGGCATGACCAACGCCCACCTGGACGACATCGCCGACTACCGGGACCTGGAGACCCTCAACTACCACCGCACCATGGTGGAGACCGGCAAGGTCGACGCCGACGCCGCCATGGCCGGTATCGCCCGGATGAGCCGGGACAACGCGCGCACCCCGATGCAGTGGGACGCCGGTGAGAACGCCGGGTTCACCACCGGGACGCCGTGGATCGGGGTGAACCCCAACCACACCGAGATCAACGCCGAGGCCGCGGTCGCCGACCAGGGGTCGGTCTTCCACCACTACCGGCACCTGATCGCGCTGCGCAAGGAGCACCCGGTCGTCTCGCACGGCAGCTTCACCCCGCTGCTGGAGGAGGACCCCCGGGTCTACGCCTACACCCGCACGTTCAACGGACAGGTGCTGCTGGTGCTGGCCAACTGGAGCGACCGGACGGCGCGGGTGGACCTGCCCGGGGACGTGGCGGGAACCGAACCCGAACTGCTGCTCGGCAACTATCCCGCGCCCGAGCACGCCCTGGCCCCGCTGCGCCCCTGGGAGGCCCGTATCCATCTGGCCCGTTGACCGCGCCGCCCCTCGCGGAGCGGGGCCGTGAGTACTGTGTTGGCAGCCGAGCGAGCGGAATTGGGGCTTTCATGAGGATCGTCATCGTCGGAGCCGGTACGGGCGGACTCGCCCTGGCCCGAGGGCTCATCCGGCAGGGGCACGCGGTCGAGGTCCACGAGCGGGCGGCCGACCTCCGTTCCGAGGGCGCCGGGCTCGGCCTCCACCCGAACGGCACCGCCGCCCTGAGCGCCCTGGGCGTGGACGCCGGGGGGATCGGACGCCGCCTCGACGGCGTGCGCAACCGCGACCCCTCGGGGCGGGTGCGCCACACGCTCGATGCGGACGCGGCCCGCGACCACTACGGCTTCGGGAGCCGGACCGTGCCCAGGAGCGCGCTCCTGGAGCTGCTCGCCGAGGGGCTGCCCGAGGGCACGGTGCGCTTCGGCCGGGCCTGTACCCGGGTACGGGTGAACCCCGACGGCACCGTGAGCGCGCTCTTCGGTGACGGCAGCAGTGCCACGGGTGACGTGGTGGTCGGTGCCGACGGGGCCCGCTCGGCGGCCCGGCGCGACCTGTGGGACCGGGATCCCGCCCGCCCCACCGGGTGGGCGAGCTGGCAGGTGCTCGCCCGGGTGCCCGTGGGCCTGGCGGCGGGCACCGACGCGGCCCTGGTCCAGGGGAGGCAGGGCACGTGCGGGATGGCCCCGGCCGGGGACGGGCTCGTGCGGTGCTGGTTCGACGTGCGCTGGCGTCCGGGCACCCCCCGCCCCGAGTCCCCGGCGGCCGTGCTGCGCAGGCTGTTCGGCGACTGGACGGACCCGGACGTGCGCACGGTGCTGGAACACGTCCGGGACGAGGACCTCGTGCTGACCGAGCACGTCCGCCACCGGGTGCCCAGGGTCTGGGGCAGGGGCGGCGCGACCCTGTTGGGCGACGCCGCGCACGCCTTCCCGCCCTCCGCCGCGCAGGGGGCCGACCAGGCGTTGGAGGACGCGTGGGCGCTGAGCCTGGCGCTCGCGGAGGAGGGGGCCGCCGCCGATCCCGCCGCCGCGCTGCGCCGGTACGAATCGGTCCGCAGGGGACCCGCCTCCCTGGCGCTGCTGGCCTCGGGGGCGGAGGCGGTCCTGCGCCTGTCCGCGCCCCGCGTCCTGGGCCGGGAGCGGGCCGGCGCCCTGGCCGCCCGCCGGTACGTCGGCTATCTGGGCGGAGTGAGCAACGTGCTCACCGGCCGCCGTCCCTGAACCGCGGTCCCCGAACCGCGACGCACCACGGGCGCCCCTCCCACCGGGACGGGCGCCCGTAGTGCGTGCGGGGCCGGGCGAGTCGGCGCTCGGGCTTCATATTTTTTGAAATCCTCCCAGGTGAGGTTAGACTAACCTATGTTCCTGTCGGGGATTTGCCCCGATATGCCTGGATTTTGTGCTGCCCGCACCCGGGCGTCCCCCTGCAAACGGCCCGCCGAAGAAGACGCGGCCGCTCCCCGTGACGAAGAAAGCAGTGAGCATGAACCCCACCCTGCGCCGTGTCGGCGGTATCGGACTCACCGCGGCCCTGGCCCTCGGCCTGGCCGCCTGCGGCAGCGGCGACGAGAGCGCCGAGAGCACGGACGGGGGCGCGGCCTCCGCCGGGGGCGCCTTCCCCGTCAGCATCGAGAGCGCCCTGGGCACCGCCGAGATCCCCGACCGGCCCGAGCGCGTGGTCACCCTCGGCCAGGGCTCCGCCGAGACCGCCATCGCCCTGGGCACCGTGCCGGTCGGTATCGAGAGCTACGAGTGGGGCAGCGACGACACCGGCTACCTGCCCTGGATCCACGAGGCCGTCACCGAGTCCGGCGAGGAGCTCCCCGAACAGTTCGCCGGCGCCGACGACATCGACTTCGAGGCGATCATCGAGCTCGCCCCCGACGTCATCCTCGCCCCCTGGTCCGGTGTCACCCAGGAGCAGTACGACGTCCTCAGCGACATCGCCCCCACGGTCGCCTACCCCGACCTGCCCTGGAGCACCGACTGGGACCAGCAGATCGAGATCATCGGCGAGGCGCTCGGCCAGCCCGAGGAGGCCGGGGAACTGGTCGTCGAGATCGAGGAGCGCTTCGAGCAGGCCGCCGCCGACCACCCCGACTTCGCCGACCTCACCTTCTCCTACATCTACACCGACGGTCCCGGGACCCTCGGTGTCTTCATGCCCGACGAACAGCGCGTGGCCATGGTCCGCAGACTGGGTCTGGAGGTGGACCCGGTCGTGGAGACCCTCCCCGAGACCGAGGGCACCGACTCCGCCGTCATCGGCCTGGAGAACGCCGACAAGCTCGCCGACAGCGACCTCGTCTTCACCTTCTACAGCGACCCCGAGACCCGCGCCGAGATCGAGGGCCAGGACCTGTACGCGGCCATCCCCGCGATCGAGCGGGGCGCCGTGGTCGCCAGCGACGACACCTCCTTCGTCACGGCCACCTCGCTGACCAACCCGCTCACCGTCCCCTGGGTCATCGACCGTTACGTGCCCCTCATCGAAGAGGCCGCCGACCAGCTCGACGACTGACCCACTCCAGGTGAACGTGAAGACGACGACCCCGAAGGCCGGGCCCGCCCGCGCCGTGCTCGTGCTCGGCGCGGGCGCGGCGGCCCTGGCCGGGGCGGTCCTGCTCAGCCTGGTCGCGGGCAGCAAACCCACGGCCCCCGCCGAGGTGTGGCGGGCCCTGGCCGGCGGCGCCGACCCCTACACCGTCACCGTGGTGCAGAGCCGGATCCCCAGGACCCTCGTCGGGGTGGTCGCCGGGGCCGCCCTCGCGGTGGCCGGGACCCTCATGCAGGGCATCACCCGCAACCCGCTGGCCGACCCCGGGCTGCTCGGCGTGAACGCCGGGGCGGCCGCCGCGGTGGCCACCGCCACCGCCGTGCTCGGCCCCACCTCGGTCGCCGGAACGGTCTGGTGGGCGCTTCCCGGAGCACTCCTGGCGGGACTGGCGGCCTACACCGTGGGCACCAGGGGCGGCGACGGCGGCATGGTCCGCCTGCTCCTGGCCGGGGCGGTGGTCTCGGCCGTCCTGACCGCCTACGTGCAGGCCGTCGCGCTGAGCATGCCCGACGTCTTCGACAGCTACCGCTACTGGGTGGTGGGCTCCCTCGCCGGACGCGGCACCGAGGTGGTGACGGCGGTCCTGCCGGTCGTCGTCCCCGGCCTGCTCATCGCCCTGGCCGTCATGGGCGGCCTCAACGCGCTGGCCCTGGGCGACGAGGCGGCCGTGGCCACCGGCGCCAACGTCACCGTCACCCGTGCGGGCGGGCTGGTCGCCGGGGTCCTGCTGGCCGCGGGGGCCACCGCGGCGGCCGGCCCCATCGCCTTCGTCGGCCTCGCCGTTCCGCACGTGGTGCGTGCCCTGGTGGGGGCGGACTTCCGACTCCAGGTGCCCTTCGCGCT
Organism: Nocardiopsis terrae; assembly: GCF_014651695.1. Classification (GTDB taxonomy): domain Bacteria; phylum Actinomycetota; class Actinomycetes; order Streptosporangiales; family Streptosporangiaceae; genus Nocardiopsis; species Nocardiopsis terrae. The sequence goes on along the minus strand of NZ_BMXJ01000004.1, from coordinate 496,598 downwards.
CCTGGTCGGCCCCACGCTGCTGTTGGCGGCCGACGTCCTCGGCCGCACCGTCGTGCGGCCGACGGAGCTGATGGTCGGCGTGGTCACCGCCTTCGTGGGCGCCCCGGTGCTGCTGTACGTACTGCGTAGGACGAAGGGGGCCGCATGAGCCGGACGAGCCCGAAGCACCCGTTTCCCGAAGCGGAACCCCCGGCCCCGGCCACCTCGGGTACGAACCCCTCGGACACCGGACCCTTCCCTGCCCCGGACGTCCGCCCCACCGGGCGCGTGCTGCGGGTCGGCCGCGTCCTCGCCCTGCCCGTGCACCCGCGCTCGGTCGCGGCGGCCCTGCTGTTGCTGGCGGGCCTGGCCGCGGCTGCCGCCGCCACGCTGAGCCTGGGGCGTCTCGGCGTCCCCCTCGCCCAGCTGCCCGCGGTGCTCGGCGGACAGGGCGAGGCCACACACCTCTTCGTACTCGAACGCCTGCGCGGCCCCCGACTGGTCGTCGCGGCGGGCACCGGGGTCGCCCTGGGCCTGGCGGGCGCCCTCTTCCAGTCGGTCACCCGCAACCCCCTGGGCAGCCCCGACGTGATCGGACTCGCCCCGGGCGCCGGAGCGGGGGCCGCCGTGGCCGCCCTGATGCTGCCGGGCGTGGTCCCGGTACCCGTGGGCGCACTGGCCGGCGCGGTCCTGGCCATCGTCACCGTGTACCTGGTGACCGGCACCGGGCTGCGCGACCCGGGCCGGATGATCGTCGCCGGGATCGGCGTGGCCGCCATGGCCTCGGCCTTCACCCACTTCGTGGTCTCGGTGATGGCCCGCGACCAGGCCAGCGTCCTGTCCGCCTACGTCAACGGCAGCCTGGGCGCGCGCTCCTGGGACCACGCCGCCACGATCTGGCTGGCGGTGGCCCTGACGCTGCCGTTCGTGCTGGCCCTGGCCGGGCCGATCACCGTCAACGAGATGGGCGACGAGCTCGCCGACTCCCTGGGCGCCCGCTCCACCGCCACACGCACCGGGGCGGTCGCCCTCTCCGTGGTGCTCTCGGCCGCCGCGGTGAGCGTCGCCGGGCCGATCGCGTTCCTCTCGCTGACAGCACCGCAGATCGCCCGCCGGCTGAGCGCCGCACCGGGACCCAACCTGGTCCTGTCCGGGACGGTGGGCGCCCTGCTGCTGGTCTGCGCCGACCTGGCCGTCCAGCACTCGCCCCTCGGGGACGGACTGCCGGTCGGCCTCTTCACCATGGCCCTGGGCGGCGTGTACCTGGGCTACCTGTTGATCCGTGAATGGCGAAAGGGAACTCTGTGAGCGGCGAGGACGCGCGTCAGGAAACCGCACCGGTGCTGTCCGCCCAGGGGCTCACCCTCGGCTACGGGGGCGACCCGGTCGTGCGCGACCTGGACCTGGGCATCGAGGAGGGCGAGTTCGCCGTCATCGTGGGCCCCAACGGCTGCGGGAAGTCCACCCTGCTCAAGGCGTTGGGGCGGGTCAACAGGCCCGAATCCGGCCGGGTGCTCCTGCACGGCCGCGACATGCGCTCCCAACGGCCCAAGGCGGTCGCCCGCCGACTGGCGCTGCTGCCGCAGAGCCCCCTCGCGCCGGAGGGCATCACCGTCCGGGCGCTGGCCGCGCGCGGCCGGTTCCCCCACCACACGCTGCTGCGCCAGTGGACCCCGCGGGACGAGACCGCCATCGCCCGCGCCCTGGAACTCACCGGGCTGTCCGAGCTGGCCGGGGCCCGGGTGGGTGCGCTCTCCGGCGGTCAGCGCCAACGCGCCTGGGTGGCGATGGTCCTGGCCCAGGACAGCGAGACCCTGTTGTTGGACGAACCCACCACCTACCTGGACATCGCCCACCAGTACGACCTGCTGGAGCTGTTCGCCGACCTGCACCGGCGCGGCCGCACGGTCGTCGCGGTCCTGCACGACCTGGCCCAGGCGGCCCGCTTCGCCACCCGCCTGGTGATGATGGACGGGGGAGAGGTGGTCGCCGACGGCGCACCCGCGGACGTCGTGACGGCCGAGCGGGTGGAAGCGGTGTTCGGGCTCGCCTGCGACGTGGTCCCCGACCCCCGGACCGGCACCCCGCTGGTCATCCCGCACGAGCGAGCCCTGCGGGGCGAACGCGCCGGCCGGTGAGTCCTCCGCGGCCCCGGCTGCCAGCGGCCCTGCCCGTGGTGCGGGCCCGGTACGCCGGGCCCGCACCACGGGCAGGGTCAGCGGGGAGCGGACCCCGGGTCCCCGCGCCCGGGCCGGGCCGCCTTGTACTCCTCCCAGCGCTCCAGGAGGACGTCGTGGTAGCCGTCCAGCCAGGTCATGTAGTCGTACATGTTGCGCAGCCGGGTGCGGGAGGAGGCGCCCAGGCCGGGGAGGCGTTCCAGGGCGCTGGCGGCGAGGTCGCGCTGCTGGCGCAGGTAGGAGCGCTCGTTGCGGAGGAAGCCGCCCCACACGTCCTCGTCCATGCTGATCAGCCGGGAGCGCTGGCCGGGCACCTCGACCAGGGTCACGAAGCCCAGCTCGCGCAGGCGGCGCACCGACTGTGACACCGAGCCCCGGCTGACCCCGGCCCCCTCGGCGACCTCCTCGGCGCTGACCGCGTCCCGGTCGGCCACCAGGAGGAAGCCCACGATGCGCCCCTCGGCCCTGGGGCGGCCCTGGGAGTTCCAGTACTCGGAGAAGCGTCCGACGAAGTCGTCCCTGAACCGGTCCGCCTCGTCCCCGGACCCGTGGGCCGGACCCGCCCCCGACGGTCGTTCCTGTTGTGCCCCCTGCGCCATGGGGGCCACGATATCGCCCCGCCCGGGCGCTCCGGTGTCAGTCACGGCGCTACTCCGAACGGCGCTGGGACTCCAGCAGGCGGGACAGCGCCGACCAGACGTCCTCCAGGTCCTGTCCGTCCCCCGACCCGGCCAGCCACAGGGCCGCCTCGTTCATGGCACCCGAGAGCAGGCGGGCCAGGGGGGCGACCGGCTGGGGGCGCAGGATTCCCGACTCGGCCAGCGCGGCGAGCGACTCCTCCAGGTGGCGGGCGGAGGAGGACTCGTCGAGGGCCCGCCACTGGTTCCACCCCAGCACGGCCGGGCCGTCCACCAGCATGATCCGGCGTACGTCGGGTGCGGTGCTGGCGGTGAGGAAGGCCCGGCACCCGGCGGTCAGCTGCTCCCACGGGTCGGTTCGGGCCTCGGCGGCCCCGGCCACGGCGGCGCCCACCTCCCGTTGGACCTGTTCCAGCACGGCGCGGAACAGCGCGGGCTTGCCGTCGAAGTGGTGGTAGAGCGCGCCCTTGGTGACGCCCGCGGCGGCCACGATCTCGGCCAGGCCCACCCCGCCGTACCCGTGTTCGGTGAACAGGCGGCGGCTCTGGTCCAGCAGTGTCCGTCTGGTCCGGGCCCGCTGTTCGGCCCGGGACCCGGTTTCCTCGGACAACGAACCTCCTCTTTGCACAGTTCTGGCACGTCAGTGGCACAACTCAACATACCGTTGGTATGTGAAAGGAGAGCCATGAGTCTCAGTAGCTTCTACCCCGTCCTGTGCACGCCCCGGCTCCAGGAGAGCCACGCCTTCTACAAGGAGTGGTTCGGCTTCCAGGACGCCTTCGTGGCGGACTGGTACGTCAGCCTGCGCCACCCCGGGCCGCCCGGCTACGAACTCGGCCTGCTGGAGGCGGGGCATCCGACCCTGCCCGGGGGCCGCCGGGGCGCGGCCCAGGGCATGCTGCTCAACTTCGAGGTGCCCGACGCGGACGCCGAGTGGGAGCGGCTCGTGGTCCGGGGCGGCCTCGATCCCGTGCTGTCCCTGCGCAGCGAGGACTTCGGCCAGCGGCACTTCATCGTGGCCGATCCCGCCGGGGCCCTGGTGGACGTCATCACCCCGATCGAGCCCTCCGGCGAGTACGCGGAGCAGTACCTCGTCTGACCGTCTCCGGTCCCCGTTCCCGAAGGACCCGTGCCCGTACGCCGGGTACCATCCGGTCGGTATGCTTGCTCGGTCGGTGGGCGAATCACCACCGAGGGAACGGGGGCACGACGTGAGGCGGGACATGGTACGAGGACAGCGGACGGCCGAAACCGGAGCCGAGCGCGGGACCGTGCCCGAACGCCTGCTGGGGGCCGCCACGCGGCTCTTCGCCGAGAAGGGGTTCGAGAGCACGTCGGTACAGGAGGTCGTGGCCGCCGCGGGCGTCACCAAGGGCGCCATGTACCACTACTTCGGCTCCAAGGACGACCTGCTCCACGAGATCTACGCCCGGGTCCTGCGGATGCAGACCGACCACCTCGTCGAGATCTCCTCCCGCGAGGAACCCGTCGCCGAACGCGTCCACGCCGCCGCCGCCGACGTCATCGTCACCAGCATCGCCAACCTCGACGACACCAAGATCTTCTTCCGGTCCATGCACCAGCTCGCCCCGGAGAAACAGCGCAGCGTCCGCGCCGAGCGCCGCAAGTACCACGAGCTCTTCCGGGCCATGATCGGACAGGGGCAGAGCGAGGGCGTCTTCCGCGACGACGTGCCCGCCGAGCTGGTCGTGGACTACTTCTTCGGCTC
>NZ_BMXJ01000004.1:351610-491888 GCF_014651695.1 Nocardiopsis terrae | reverse complement strand
GCCCCGGGGGGGCAGACCCGGCACCGGGCACGGCCGAAGGGCCGGGGGCACCGACTGCCCCCGGCCCTTCGGACCGCGCCGTTCCCGGCCGTTGACGACCGCTACGCGTACTTGCGCAGCTCCGCGCGGGCCAGCGAGCGCAGGTGCACCTCGTCGGGGCCGTCCGCCAGCCGCAGCGAACGGATCCCCGCCTGCCACGCGGCCAGCGGCAGGTCCTGGCTGACCCCGGCGGCGCCGTGCGCCTGGACGCACTTGTCCAGGATCCACTCCACCGTGCGCGGGGTGGCGATCTTGATCGCCTGGATCTCGCTGTGCGCGCCCTTGTTGCCCACGGTGTCCATCAGGTAGGCGGTCTTGAGCACCAGCAGGCGCAGCTGCTCGATCGCGACCCGGGCCTCGGCGATCCACTCACGGACCACCCCCTGCTCGGCCAGGGGCCGCCCGAAGGCCACCCGGTCCAGCACACGCCTGCAGGTCAGCTCCAGGGCCCGCTCAGCGACGCCGATGGAACGCATGCAGTGGTGGATGCGGCCCGGACCCAGACGGGCCTGCGCGATCGCGAACCCCTCACCCTCGCCGCCGATCAGGTTCTGCGCGGGGACGCGCACGTCGTCGAAGAACACCTCGGCGTGGCCGCCGTGGTCGCTGTCGTCGAAACCGAACACGCTCATGCCGCGACCGATCCGCAGACCCGGGGCGTCGCGCGGTACCAGCACCATGCTCTGCTGCCGGTGCCGCTCGGCCTCGGGGTCGGTCTTGCCCATCACGATCAGGATCTCGCAGGCCGGGTTGAGCGCCCCGCTGATGAACCACTTGCTCCCGTTGATCACGTACTCGTCACCGTCCCGGACGATGCGGGTGGTGATGTTGGTGGCGTCGGAGGAGGCGACGTCGGGCTCGGTCATGGCGAAGGCGGAACGGATCCTGCCGTCCAGGAGCGGTTCCAGCCACTGCTTCTTCTGCTCGGGGGTGCCGAACATGGTCAGCACCTCCATGTTCCCGGTGTCGGGGGCGGCGCAGTTCAGGGCCATGGGGGCCAGGCGGGAGCTGCGCCCGGTGATCTCGGCCAGCGGCGCGTACCGGAGGTTGGGGAGCCCGCCGTGTTCGGGATGCCCGGCCAGGAACAGGTTCCAGAGCCCCTGCTTGCGCGCCTCGGCCTTGAGGTCCTCGACGACCGGGGGGATCGCCCAGGGGTCCGTGCGCTCCTCCAGTTGGGCCTCGAACACGGGTTCTGCGGGGTAGACGTGTTCGTCCATGAAGGTCAGGAGCCGCTGGCGCAGTTCCTCGGTCTCGGCGTCGTAGGCGAAGTCCATCTAGTCCTCCTTGAGCATGGTGTGGGCGCGCTCCACCAGAGGGGCGACCACGTCGCCGATCCCGTCGAAGCCCGCTCCCACGGTGAGTCCCCGGCTGTGCCGGTAGTGGATGCCCTCGGCGATCACCGCGAGCTTGAAGCAGCCGAAGGCCACGTACCAGCCGAGCCGGGACACGTCCCGACCGGTCGCGGCCGCGTACATCTCGACCAGTTCGGGGGAGTGGGGGAAACCCTCGGCCGAGGTGGCGGGCAGGCCGCCGCCGGTGACCGGCTGCTCCCGGTAGACGAGCATCAGGCCCAGGTCGACGAGGGGGTCGCCGAGGGTGGCCATCTCCCAGTCCAGTACCGCGGTGAGCCGCCCGTCCCCGTCGACCAGCACGTTGTCGAGCCGGTAGTCGCCGTGCACGATCGCGGGCGCGGACTGTTCGGGCAGCGAGGCGGCGAGCCGGTCGCGCAGCTCGTCGATCCCGGGGATGTCTCGGCTGCGGGAGGCCTCCAGCTGCTTGCTCCAGCGCCGCACCTGGCGCTCCAGGAAGCCGGCCGGGCGGCCGAAGTCGCCCAGGCCCACCTCCTCGGGGTCCACCGCGTGCAGGTCGCCCAGCGTGGTGACCAGCCCGTCGGCGACCCTGCGCACGCCCTCGGCCCCGAGCGGAGCGATCTCGTCGCGGGTGCGGAAGGGGGTGCCCCGCACGTGCTCCATGACGTAGAACGGCGCCCCCAGCACCTCGGTGTCCTCGCACAGCAGGTGGGTGCGCGGCACCGGGACGGCGGTCTCGTGCAGGGCGGTCATGACCCGGTACTCGCGGGGCATGTCGTGCGCGGTGGCCAGTACGTGCCCCAGCGGCGGCCGGCGCACCACCCAGGAGCCGGTGCCGTCGGTGACCACGTAGGTCAGGTTGGACTTGCCGCCCGCGATCACCTCCCCGCTGAGCGGACCCGAGACCAGCCCGGGGGCTTCGCCGTCCAGGTGGGAGCGGAGCCGGTCCAGGTCCAGGCCGGGGAGTTCGTCGCTCATGCCTGCTCCTCGTCGCTGAACACCTTGGCCTGGAGGCGGCGCATCCCGGCGAGCCAGGCGTCGGTGTCGGTGGCCCTGGCCGCGTAGTAGTCGGCGGCCTGGGGGTGGGGCAGGATGAGGAAGCGCCCGTCGGCCAGCCCCGCCATCACGGCGTCGGCGACCTCCTCGGGGGTGATGGCGTCCCCGGACAGGATGGCCTGGCCTCCCGAACCCGAGTCGTCGAGCATGTTGGTGCGCACGCCCAGGGGGCACACGCACTGCGTGGTGATGCCGCGGTCCCCGTAGGTGGCCGACATCCACTCGCCGAAGGCCAGCGCCGCGTGTTTGGTCACCGAGTACGGGGCGCTGCCCAGCATGGTGAGCAGGCCCGCCGCGGACACCGTGGTGAGCAGGCGGCCGCGGCCGCGCTCCAACCAGCCCGGCAGCAGTTCCCGGGAGGCGCGTACGTGCGCCATCACGTTGACCTGCCAGGACAGGTCCCAATCGGCCTCCGGTGCCTCGGGGCCGCCGCTGACGGCGACCCCGGCGTTGGCCATGTACAGGTCGATCCCGCCCAGGTGGGCCCCGGCCTCGGCGATCAGGGCGGTGACGCCCTCCTCGCTCGCGGCGTCCCCGGGGACGGCGATCCCGCCGATCTCGCTCGCCACGGCCTCGGCGGCGTTCGCGTCCAGGTCGTTGACCACGACGCGGGCCCCGGCCCCGGCCAGCCGGCGGGCGACCGCCGCGCCGATCCCGTTGCCGCCGCCGGTGACCACGGCTCCGATGTCGTTCAGCTCCATGCCGTTCACACCCCTCCGGTGAGGGTGACGCCGCCGTCCAGCACCAGGGTGCGGCCGGTGACCCACGCGGCGTCCTCGGAGAGCAGGAACGCGACCGCGCCCGCGACGTCCTCGGGCAGGCCCAGGCGGCCCAGCGGGTACTGGGCGGCGACCTTCTCCTCGCGCCCCTCGTACAGGGCCTCGGCGAAGCGGGTCTTGACCACGGCCGGGGCGACGCCGTTCACCCGGATGTCCGGGCCCAGCTCCACCGCGAGCTCCTCGGTGATGTGGCTGAGCATGGCCTTGGTGGCCCCGTAGAAGCCGATACCCGGGGCGGGCTTGGTCCCGGCGACGGAGGAGACGTTGACGATGGCGCCGCCGTGCTCGGCCAGCCAGGCCTTGTGGACCTTCTGCACCCAGGAGATCGCCGAGAGCGCGTTGACCTCGAAGATCTTGCGGGCGGCGTCCAGGTCGAGGTCGACCATGCGGCCGTAGACCGGGTTGATCCCGGTGTTGTTGACGAACAGGTCGACGCTGCCGAAGGCCTCCAGGGTGGCGGCGATCGCCGCGTCCTGGTGCTCGGGGTCGTCGGCGCGGCCGGGGACGCCGATGGCGTGCTCGGGGCCGCCGAGGGCCTGGACCGCCTCCTGGAGGGTTTCGGGCTTGCGCGCGGTGATGCACACGCGGGCGCCCTCGGAGACGAGCCGTTGGGCGATGGCCAGGCCGATGCCGCGACTGGCACCGGTGATGATGGCGGTGCGCCCGCCGAACCGCGAAGTCATGCGTACTCCTTAGACCGACTGGTCGGTATGTCAGGGAGACTCTATGTCCGCGAAGGTGCGTGCCGCAAGGGGTACGCGGGCAGGTCAAGGGGCGAGAACGGCTCGGACGCGGGCGGGGGCGCCCGCACCGGAAACACAGGAGGTGCCGCCATGGCCACCGAGGTCACCGACGTTCCCGACAATCGCCGCTACGAGGTCAGAGCCGACGGTGAGGTCGCCGGATACGCCGAGTACATCCTCACCGACGACCTCATCACCTTCACCCACACCGAGATCGACCCCGCCTTCGAGGGCAGGGGGATGGGCAGCGTCCTGGTCCGCGAGGCGCTCGACGACGTACGCGGACGCGAACTGGCCGTGCTCCCGCTGTGCCCCTTCGTCAAGGGGTGGATCGAACGCCACCGCGACTACGCCGACCTGGTGTACCGCTCCCCGGACGAGTGAGTGCCCCGGACCCCGACCACCCGTACCCGGCACAGGAGGCCGAGAGTGAGCATCGACTACGGGCGCGAGATCGGTTTCGGCGATGTTGCTTCGGTGTGCGGGTTTGGGTCCCCCCTTTTCGCGGTGATCTTGCTACCAGGGGCAACTTCGGCGCCGAACTTGCCCCTGGTAGCAAGATCACCACGGGTTGGCCGGTTGGGGTCGCGGTGAGAGCGCACGAAGGCCCTCCGGGCGGTGTCGCCGCGCCGTCAGGGGGAACGATCGCTCCCGCGTCCGGTTCCTACGGGGGGAGTGGCCCTGGCTTCCACGAGCGGCAGCAGACAGATCACCTGGGAGGGCTTCTTCAATACCCGTGACCTCGGCGGCCTCCCCACCCGCCACGGCCGGACCACCCGCCCCGGGGCCTTCGTCAGATCCGCTGACCCGCGTTTCGTCACCGCCGAGGGGTGGCGGGCCGCCCGTGCCGCCGGTGTGCGCACCGTCGTGGACCTGCGCAACCCGGACGAGATCCGGCCGGTTCCGGGTAAGGGGCTGACGGGCGGGGGAGGATCCGCCTCCTTCCCCGCGACAACGCCCCGGGTGCCCCTCCCCCCGGGGATGACGCGTCTGGAGGTGCCCCTGGACCACGTCGAGGACGTTGCGTTCTGGCAGGAGATCAACCGTGGGCAGCTGAACGGGACCCCGCTCTACTTCCGCCCCTTCCTCGAACGCAAGGCCGAACGGTGCGCCGCGGTGATCACCGCGCTGGCACGGTCCGGGACCGGCGGCGTCCTGTTCCACTGCGGAGCCGGACGCGACCGCACCGGCCTGGTCGCTCTGCTGCTGCTCGCCCTGGCGGAGGTCGAGGCCGACGCGATAGCCGAGGACTACGCGCTGTCCACCGCCGCGCTCGGCCCCCTGTTCGCCGCGATGGGACAGGAGGACCAGGGGCCGGTGGTCGAGTCCCTGCTGGCCGACCGCGGACTGACGGTGCGCGGCAGTGTCCTCGACGTTCTCGGGGACCTGGACGCGCGGGCCCGCCTTCTGGAGGCGGGGGCCGCCGAGGAGGACCTCGCCCGGGTCCGGGACCGGCTCCTGGGCTGACCGGGACTCCGGGGCCTGCGTGAGCCGGACCCGAGAAATACCCGATATGTGATCTACGTCGTCAAGGTGACGCTTGTCGGTTTCTATCGGCAAGCCGACGGGGCGCCGCCCCGGCTTCCGACGAGCACCCGCCCACGGAATTGGGAAAACGACAACGAACTTTGCACGGGCGGCAAACCCGTGGTTACTGTCGAAGGGTGAACGACGACTTCGAGACCGTGCTGGACGCGGTCGGTCCGAGGCTCCGCGCGCTGCGCCGCCGGAGCGGAAGCACCCTGGCCGGGTTGTCCGAGGCCACCGGTATCGCCGTCAGCACGCTGTCCCGGCTGGAGTCCGGTCAGCGCAAGCCGGGGCTGGAGCTGCTGCTCCCCCTGGCGAAGGTCTACCAGGTTCCGCTGGACGAACTCGTCGGCGCCCCGGACAGCGGTGATCCGCGGGTGTTCCCCCGGCCGTTCACCCGCAACGGCATGACCGTCGTCCCCCTCACCCGCAAACCGGGCGGGCTGCAGGCCTTCAAACAGATCCTTCCGCCCGGGCCGGACGAGCCCCTGGCGGAGCCCCGTTCGCACGAGGGCTACCACTGGCTCTACGTGCTCAACGGGCGCCTGCGCCTGATCCTCGGCGACCAGGACTTCGTACTCGCCGCGGGTGAGGTCGCCGAGTTCGACACCCACCTGCCGCACTGGTTCGGCAACGGAGGCGCACAGCCGGTCGAGTTCCTGAGCCTGCTGGGCCCCCAGGGCGAACGGTTCCACATCAGGGCCCGTTACCGGCCCTCGCCGTAGCCCCGGGGGCGCGCGGACCCCGGCTCTAGGCCGAGGTGTCCAGGGTCAGTTTGCCGACGGTCCCGCGGCCGCGCAGGTCCTCGTGGGCGCGCCGGGCCTCGGACAGCGGGTAGCTCTGGCCCAGGACCGGCCGCAGGCGGCCCTCGGCGACCAGGGCGAACATCTCGCGCATCGCGCCGCCGACCACGTCACCCGGCAGCAGCCAGGCGTGCGGCAGCCACATGCCGCTCACGGTGGTGGAGAAGCGCATCAGGTTCGGCAGCTGCACGGACTTGGGCTGCTCGCGCGAGGCCATCCCGTAGAAGGCCAGCCGGCCGAAGGGCGCCAGCGCACGCACGCTCTCGTCGGTGACGCGTCCGCCCACCATGTCGAGTACGACGTCCACCCGGCGGCCTTCGTTGGCCTCGATCAGGGCGGCGGTCATGTCGGGGGCGGCGGAGTCCACGGCGGCGTCCGCGCCCAGGTCCAGGGCCAGCTTGCGCTTCTCCTCGCTGCTGGCGACCGCGATCACCCGGCCCGCGCCGAAGTGCTTGGCCAGCTGCACGGCGAGCGTGCCCACGCCGCCGGCGGCGGCGTGCACCACCACCGACTCGCCGGGTTCCATGCGCACGTTCTTGCGCAGCAGCACCCAGGCGGTCGCCCCCTGCACGACCAGGGCCAGCGCGGCCTCGTCGGAGACCCCCTCGGGGATCTCGAAGAGGGTGTTCGGGTCGGCGGAGGCCTTCTCGGCGTAGCCGCCGCCCCCGGTGAGCAGTCCCACGACCCGGCGGCCGTCCGCGGTCCGCCCCGCGATCTCGGCGCCCGGGACCATCGGCAGGGTGGAGGGCGCCAGGTAGGTGTTCTCGGCCTGGTGGGTGTCCGCGTAGTTGACGCCGCTGCGGGCGACGTCGACGAGGATCTCGCCGGGGCCCGGTTCCGGGTCGGGCAGCTCGGTGGGGGTGAGGACCTCGGGTCCGCCGAACTCGGTGATCTGGATGGCACGCATGGTGGGCCCTTCCTACTGGTTGAGCGGCATCAGCAGGCATCATACCGACCAGGTGGTATGCCCTGGGGTGCGGCCTGGTGGTCTGGTCGGATTTCGCTCGCACGGCCGGCCCCCTCGCGGCCGCGGGCCCGGCCGTGCACCGCGGGACCGCCCGCGGGCCCCTCCGCCGCCGCTGCGCCCCGCGTGGTGACCGGGCCGGGTGCGTCCCCGGGTCGCGGCGAGGTCTTGCGCGGTCAAAACTAACGGTGTTAGGTAGGTGTGCTACCGACTCCCAAGGAGGCACACGTGGACGCCGAACACACCGTGACGACCGTGAACGGCCGGGTCCGCGGGGTCCCCTCGCCGCGCTCCCGAGACGGTCGGGTCACGGTCTACCGGGGTATCCCCTACGCCGCCGCCCCCTTCGGCGGGCACCGCTTCGCCGCGCCCGCGCCCGCACCCTCCTGGGAGGGAACGCGCGACTGCGCCGAATTCGGCCCGCCGCCGCCCCAGGGCGACCAACTGATCGGTGCGGCCCACTGGGACCCGGACACCTCCCTGGACTGCCTCGTCCTCAACGTCTGGACCCCGGCGGCGGCAGGGGAGGACGCCCCGGTCCTGGTGTGGATCCACGGCGGCGCCTACATCGTCGGCTCCGGGTCCGAGGCCCTCTACGACGGCACCCGGCTGGCCGAAAGCGGCCTGGTCGTGGTCAGCGTCAACTACCGCCTGGGCTTCGAGGGCTTCGGCCACGTTCCGGGCCGCCCCGACAACCGGGGCCTGCTCGACCAGGCGGCCGCCCTGCGCTGGGTACGCGACAACATCGCCGGGTTCGGCGGGGACCCCGGCAACGTCACCATCGCGGGGGAGTCCGCGGGCGCCGGCTCCGTGGTCTGCCTGATGACCTCGCCCGAGACGCGCGGGCTCTTCCACCGCGTCGTCGCGCACAGCGTCCCCGGCGACATGGTCACCGCCGACGTCGCCCGCTCCGTCTCCGAGGCCGTGGCCAGGGCCGCCGGGGTGCCGCTGGAGGCCGACGCCCTGGCAGCCCTGGCACCGGAGAAGATCCTGGCGGCCACCGACGAGGTCCTGTCCGGCAGCGGCCAGGAGGGCGAGGGCGTGCGCACCAAGGCGTTCACCTGCTACGCGCCCGTCATCGGCGGCCCCGAACTCCCCGAACCCCCGCTGGAGGCGGTCGCCCGGGGCGCCGTCGCCGAAACGGACCTGCTCGTCGGACACAACACCGAGGAGTACCGGCTCTTCACCGAACTCGGACAACAGGTCCAGATCGACGGTGAGGAGGCCCTCGCGCACACCGCGAGCCGCCTCGGCCTGGGGGAGGGCGCGGTCGAGGCCTACCGGTCGGTGTACCCCGACGCCTCCCTGCACGACCTCTTCAACGAGATCCGCGGCGACGCCCTGTTCTGCGAGTACTCCGTCCGGCTGGCCGAGGCGCACGCGGCGGGCGGCGGCAGCGCGTACTTCTTCCGGTTCGCCGCCCAGAGCCGGGTGATGGAGGGCCGACTGGGGGCCTGCCACGCCTTCGACCTGCCCTTCGCGTTCGGCAACCTGGACTGCGACCTGGCGGTGTTCCTCTGCGACGGGGAACCGGACGCGGGTCTGCGTGCGCTGTCCGAACGCATGGTGGCGGCCTGGAGCGGTTTCGCGGCCACCGGCGACCCGGGGTGGCCCGCGGTCCGCCCCGGCACGACCGTGGTGCGGGTCTGGGACACGGAGGACTCGTTGGTGGAGGGCGACGCCTCCCCCGTGCGCACCCTGTGGGCGGACGTGCCGATCCCCTCCCGTTAGGGCGCGGATTCCGACGCGGAGAGCGTGCGCGGCGCCTCCCGGCAGCCCCCGTCGTACACCGGCTCCCGACCGGTATCCGGATCGATAACATGCGGATACGGGGTCGGTTACTAGTGTGACGGGGGTTGTTTCATGGTGGAGGACGTTCCGGAGGCGCTGCTGTCCGCCCGCGACGACGTCGCGCGCTTCCTCATGTCCTACAAGTTCGCCATCGACACGGTGATGGCGAAGGTGAACATCCTCAACGAGGAGTTCCGCTACACCCACGACCACAACCCGATCGAGCACGTCAGCTCCCGGCTCAAGACCCCCGCGAGCATCATGGAGAAGGCACGCCGGCGCGGGGTGCCCTACGACCTGAACCAGATCCGCGAAGCCATCCTGGACATCGCCGGGATCCGTGTGACGTGCAGTTTCATCTCGGACACCTACGAGATCCGGGACATGCTGGCCGGGCACGAGGACATCACGGTGACGGAGGAGCGCGACTACGTCCGCAACCCCAAACCCAACGGTTACCGCAGCCTGCACCTGCTGGTGGAGACGGCCGTGCGGATGTCCGACCGCACCCTGGACGTGCCGGTGGAGATCCAGATCCGCACCATCGCGATGGACTTCTGGGCCAGCCTGGAACACAAGATCTACTACAAGTACGCCAAGTCCGTACCCCAGGAACTGCTCGACGAGCTCCGCGAGGCGGCCGAGACCGCCAACCGGCTGGACGTGACCATGGAGCGCCTGCACGCCGAGGTCCGTGAGCAGGGCGACCGGGCCGGGACCCCGCTGCCGGGGCCGGAGGAACTGCGCAAGCTGCCGCTGGCCGACGAGCTGCTGGTCGCCCTGGCCGAGCGGGTCAACTCCGAGCGCTCCGACTGATCCCCGGCGCGGTGCCGGGGATCAGTCCACCTCGGTACGGGAGGTGACCTCGCGGGAGAGCAGGATCCGTTTCTCCCGGGTGTCGGCTGTGAGCACGGTGAGGAACTGGCTGCCGTTCTGCACGACGTGGGCGCGCACCACCTCGTCCCCGAGTTCGATGCGTTCCTCGGGCACCCACACCTCGTCGACGACGGCCGCCCCGAGGAGGACCGCGGCCAGGGCGAGGATCCCGACCCGGGCCACGAGGCGGTGGAAGAACCGGCGGACGGGGCCGCTGCGCAGGTCGACGAGGACCAGGAACGCGAACCAGGCCAGAGCCGCCGCCAGGGCGGGCCACGCGGAGAAGGAGAGCACGGCGGACGCGAACACGACCGCGAGGGCCACGACGACCAGCAGGGAGCCGGGGGAGCGGTTGCCCTCGCGCAGGTGGCGCAGGTGCCCGGCCGCGGTCAACGGTACGAGGAACGCCATCAGCCACAGGGTGATCCGCTCCGCGCCGAGGAAGGTCCCCACCACGACGGTGACCGCGTCGCCGAAGTCGATCGCGTCGGCCAGCCCGAACGCGGTCCGCCAGTCGTAGTGGGTGACGGCCATCAGACGCAGCAGGACGAACATGAAGGCGGCACCGGCCGCCGTGGTGCCCGCGGACCACAGGTGCGCGGTGCCCCGCTCCGGCCGCGGCTCGGTGCCGGTACTCGCCTCGCTCGTCCCGCCCATGGGCCCTCCGTGGTTCGTGTGGCGGACCGACGACCGTCGGGGCGGACCCGGTCCCGGTGCTCACGCTAGTGACAGGCGGCCTGACATGCGTCGATGCCGCACCGGTGGAAGCGGTACCGACCGGTCGGCGCGCGGGATCGGGTTTCGGGGCGCGCGCACCCGGATAGTCGAGGGTCAGGACCGGGGCCCGCCAGGGCCGGGCAGCGCTGCGGAAGGTCATCACCGGTGGACACCACGATCACCCTGCACGTGGACGGCGAGGAGCGGGTGCTCACCGTCGACACCCGAACCACACTCCTGGACGCGCTACGCGACCGGCTGGGGTCGACCTCGCCGAAGAAGGGCTGCGACCACGGCCAGTGCGGCGCCTGCACCGTCCTGCTGGACGAGCGCCGCGTCCTGTCCTGTCTGAGCCTAGCCGTCGCGCACGACGGCGCCCGGGTGACCACCGCCGCCGGTCTGGCCGCCCGGGATGAGCTTCATCCGGTCGCCCGGGCGGTGCTCGACCACGACGGTCTCCAGTGCGGTTACTGCACGCCCGGTCAGGTCTGCTCGGCCGTGGGGATGCTGGCGGAGGCCGGGGCGGGGTGGCCGAGCCACGCCACCGAGGACCTGACCGCCGCCGTCGAACTCGACGACGCCGAGATCCGCGAGCGGATGAGCGGCAACCTCTGCCGCTGCGGAGCCTACGCCAACATCGTCGCCGCGATCCGGGAGGTGTCCGGGTGAGGCCCTTCGACTACGAGCGCCCCGCCCGCGCCTCCGAAGCCGTCGCCGCGGTGGCCGCCGACCCCGGCGCCCGCTTCCTCGCCGGCGGCACCAACCTCGTCGACCACCTCAAGCTGGGGGTGAGCGCCCCCACCGCCCTGGTGGACGTGCGCGACGCCCTCGACGACACCGTCCAGGCGCTGGGCGACGGCGGTGTCAGGATCGGTGCCGGGGTCCCCAACAGCGACCTCGCCGCGCACCCGGAGATCCGGCGGCGCTATCCGGTCCTCAGCGCGGCCCTGCTCGCCGGGGCGTCCGGGCAGTTGCGCAACATGGCCACCACCGGCGGCAACCTGTTGCAGCGCACCCGGTGCGTGTACTTCCAGGACGTCACCACGCCCTGCAACAAACGCGAACCCGGGTCCGGCTGTTCGGCGCTGGAGGGGCACGGCCGCGACAACGCCGTCCTGGGGGCCTCGGAGTTCTGCGTGGCCACCCACCCCTCCGACATGGCGGTGGCCCTGTGCGCCCTGGAGGCCCGGGTCAGGGTCCTGGGCCCCGACGGGGAGCGCACCGTCCCCCTCGACCACTTCCACCGGCTGCCCGGCGCGGCCCCGGAGCGGGACACCGTCCTGTCCCACGGCGACCTCGTCACCGCCGTCGAACTCCCGCCCCCGCCGGAGGCCGCGCGCACCGCCTACCGCAAGGTCCGGGAACGCGCCTCCTACGCCTTCGCGCTGGTCTCCGTGGCGGCCGTCGTCCGGGTGCGCGGCGGCCGGTTCGTCGACGCGCACATCGCCTTCGGGGGACTGGCCCACGCCCCATGGCGGGCCCGCCGTGCCGAGGAGGCACTGCGCGGCAGGCCCGTGACCGAGGAGGCCTTCCGGGTGGCGGCCGACACCGAACTCGCCGGGGCGCGCCCCGGCCGTGACAACGCCTTCAAGGTGCCGCTGGCCGTGAACACGCTCGCGTCGGTCCTGCGCGAACTCACCGAGGAGGTTCGATGACCGCACCACGGACACCGGCGGTCGGCGCCCCGACGGCCCGGCTCGAGGGCCCTGCCAAGGTCACCGGTACCGCACCGTACGCCTACGAGCACCCGGCCACCGACCCGCTGTACCTGCACCCCGTGCTCTCGACCGTGGCCCGCGGCCGCGCCACCGTCGTGCACACCGCCGAGGCCGAGCTGCTCAAGGGTGTTCACGCCGTTCTGACCAGTGCGAACGCGCCGCGTCTGGCCGACACCGAAGACGCCGAGTTCGCCGTCCTGCAAAGTGACGAGGTGGCCTTCCGGGGCCAGTTCGTCGCCGCGGTCGTGGCGGAGACCCCCGAGACCGCGCGGGAGGCGGCCGCCCTGGTGCGGGTGGAGTACGAGGAACGGCCGCACGAGGTGGAGCTGGACCCCGGTCACCAGGACCTGCACACGCCGCGGGAGAGCGACACGGGATCGCCCCCCGACACCCGTCAGGGCGACGTCGAGGCCGAACTGGCGCGTGCGGTGGTCCTGGTCGACGAGGTCTACCGGACGCCCCGGCAGGACAACAACCCCATGGAGCCGCATACCACGGTCGCCCTGTGGGAGACCCTTCCCGACCGGCTCACCCTGTACGACTCCACCCAGGGCGTGCACACCGTCCGGGAGACGATGGCCGCCGTGTTCGGCCTGGACCCCGAGAACGTGCGCGTCACGGCGCCCCACGTCGGGGGCGGGTTCGGTGCCAAGGGCGCGGCCAAGGCGCACAACGTTCTGGCCGGACTCGCCGCGCGTGCCGTGCCCGGCCGCACCGTCAAGTTCGCGCTCACCCGGCGGCACATGTTCAGCCTGGTCGGCTACCGCTCGCCCACCGTCCAACGGATCCGGCTCGGCGCGGACGCCGCGGGCCGCCTGGGCGCGGTGGTCCACGACTCCACGGGGCTGACCTCGAGGGTCAAGGAGTACGTCGAGCAGAGCGGGCTGTGCTCACGGATGATGTACGCCGCACCCGCCCGTGCCACCACCCACCGGTTGGCCGCCCTGGACGTGCCGATCCCGTTCTGGATGCGCGCGCCGGGCGAGGCGCCCGGCATGTTCGCGCTGGAGACGGCCATGGACGAGCTCGCCGAGGCGTGCGGGGTGGACCCCGTCGAACTTCGGGTCCGCAACGAGCCCGGGGCCGACCCGGAGACGGGGCGGCCGTGGTCGGGGCGCCGCCTGGTGGAGTGCCTGCGTGAGGGCGCCGAACGCTTCGGCTGGTACGAACGGGACCCGTCCCCGGGGCCGCACCGGGACGGCCAGTGGCTGGTGGGCACCGGGGTGGCCTCGGCCGTCCACCCGCGCGCGAACAACCCGGGGTCGGTGGCCGAGGTCGAGTACGGGTCCGACGGCCGGTACACGGTCTCCATCGGTGCCGTGGACATCGGTACGGGCGCCCGGACGGCGCTGACCCAGATCTCCGCCGAGGCGCTGGACTGCCCCGTCGGGCGGGTACGGCTGCGGATCGGCGACTCGGACCTGCCCGGGGCCACCGTCGCGGGCGGTTCCTCGGGGACCTCCTCGTGGGGGACGGCCGTCTTCGAGGCGGTCCGCGCCTTCCGCGACGAACACGGGGCCGATCCCGGGCCGGGGGCGCGCACCCGGGCCGAGGCCTCGCACAACCCGGACCTGGAGCGCTACGCGATGTACTCGTTCGGGGCGCACTTCGCCGAGGTGCGGGTGCACGCCGACACGGGGGAGGTCAGGGTGCCCCGGATGCTGGGCGTGTTCTCGGTGGGCAGGGTGATCAACCCGCGCACGGCCCGGTCGCAACTGGTGGGCGGCATGGTCATGGGGCTGTCGGCGGCCCTGCACGAACACAGCGTGGTGGACCCGCGCCACGGCCATGTCGTCAACGGCGACCTGGCCGGATACCACGTGGCGACCAACGCCGACGTGGGCGGTGTGGAGGCCCACTGGCTGGACGAGACCGACCCGCACCTGAACCCGATGGGCGCGGCGGGCGTCGGTGAGATCGGCATCGTGGGGATGCCCGCCGCCATCGGCAACGCCGCCCGCCACGCGACGGGTCTGCGGGTACGCGAGCTCCCGCTGACCCCGGACCGCTTCCTGCACTGACCTGCGGAGGGCCGGTTCCGCACGGGTGCCGCGACGGTGTCGCCACCGGCCCAACCACCGCCGCCGGCTCAGCGGCCACCACCGGAGGCACGACCACCGCCACGACCACCGCCACCACTGCCGCAACGGAGACCGGGGCACGGGATCCCGCTCCCGGGGCGTCGCACAGGAGGGAAGATGAACGGAGCGACCTCGCGGGTGCCCGCGGCCGACCGGAGGGCGCCACGACCCGGCGGGGCCGACGACGCCCACGACGCATGGGTCGCCGACGAACTCACCCGGGCCGTCGGCGCCGGGGAACTCGACCTTCCGTTCCCGGGCGGAGGCGACACCCGGAACCGCTGGCGGGCACTGCGGGACCTGGCCGAACGCGACCTCTCCCTGGCGCGGTTGGCGGAGGGCCACACCGACGCCGCCGCGATCCTGGCCGAACTCGGAGCGACGCGGCCCGGACCCGGACAGGTGTGGGGTGTGTGGGCGGCACACCCTCCCGGTGCCGTGCTGACCGCGGTGCCCGAGGACGGCGGATGGCGCCTGCACGGCACCAAACCCTTCTGCTCCGGGGCGCACACGTGCACCCGCGCGCTGGTCAGCGCCGAGGTCGACGGCGGCGAACGACGGCTGTTCGCGGTGGACACCGGCGGTACCGAACCGGTCGAGGGAACGTGGGCCTGCGCGGGCATGGCCGCCAGCGACACCCTGACCGTCGCCTTCGACGGCGTCCCCGCCGATCCGGTGGGCCCCGCGGGCGCCTACGTCCGCCGGCCCGGCTTCCACCACGGCGGCGCGGGGGTGGCCGCCTGCTGGTTCGGCGGTGCCCTGGCCCTGGCGGCGCCGCTGGCGGCCCGCGCCGCCCGGGACTCCGCCGACGTGCACACGCGCACCGCGTACGGGGCGGTGGACCGCGACCTGCACGCCGCGGGCGCGGTGCTGGAGCTGGCGGCGGACGGGATCGACGCGGACCCGCAGGACACCGGGGGAGGGGCCGCACTACGGGCCCGACGGGTGCGCGCGGTGGTCGCCCGCGTCTGCGGCGACGTCCTGCGCCGGACCGGTGAGGCGCTGGGGGCGGGACCGCTCGCCGCCGACGCCCGGCACGCCCGCGCCGCGGCCGACCTCGCGGTCTACCTGCGCCAACACCACGCTGACCGCGACCTGGCCGTTCTGGGCGGTCAGGCCGCGGGAGAGGAGGGGGACACACATGGGCTCCGAAGGTGACACACCCGCACGGGTGCACCCGATCGACGCCGAGGGCACGCCCGAGCGCCGATGGCGGGAGTGGGGCGACCTGGAACGGCTGCCGCGCCTGGACCTGGGCGGAACCGCGCACGCGGTGGTCGTCGCGCCCCACCCCGACGACGAGACCCTGGGGTTCGGGGGAGGCCTCGCACTGCTGGCAGACCAGGGCACCGCAGTCACCGTCGTGGCGGTGACCGACGGGGAGGGGTCCCACCCGGGCAGCAACGTCCTGACCAGGGCCGGACTGGTCGCCGCACGGGCGGTCGAACGCGGGCGCGCGCTCTCCTCCCTCGGTGCGCGCGGCGTCGAACTCCTCCGTCTGGGCCTTGCGGACGGGGACGTCGCGTCGCGCGAGGACGAGCTCACCGAACGCCTCGCCGCCGTGTGTGCCGACGCCGACCTGTGCGTGGCGCCCTGGGAGGGCGACCTGCACCCCGACCACGAGGCCACCGGCCGCGCCGCCCGCGCAGCCGTCCGGGACCAGGGCGCACGGCTGCTCTCCTACCCGGTGTGGATGTGGCACTGGGCGAGCCCGGAGGGCGAGGCGGTGCCCTGGTCCCGTGCGTACCGGATCGACCTCACACCGGACGTCCAGGACCGCAAACAGGGGGCGGTCGGCGCCTTCACGACCCAGACCGCCCCGGTCGGAGCACTGCCCGAGGACCGCGCCGTCCTGACCCCGGACATGCTCGCCCACTTCTCACGCGATTACGAGGTGGTCTTCCGGTGAGCGTCGAAGGCGTCTACTTCGAGGCCCTCTACGCGGGTTCCGAGGACCCGTGGGGGTTCCGCACCCGGTGGTACGAGCGGCGCAAACGGTCACTGACGCTGGCCTGCCTGCCCCGGGAGAGGTACGTGCGCGCCTTCGAACCGGGGAGTTCGATCGGTGTCCTGACCCGCGGCCTGGCCGACCGGTGCGACTCGCTCCTGGCCTGGGAGGGGGCGCCGGAGGCGGTCGCCCGGGCCCGTGCGGACCTGGCCGACGCCCCCCACGTCGAGGTGGTGCGGGCCAGGGTCCCCGAGCGGTGGCCGCGGGGCGCGTTCGACCTCGTGGTCCTCTCGGAACTGCTCTACTACTTCGACGACGGCGACCTGGGTGTGCTGTTGGACCGCACCGCGG
This sequence comes from Nocardiopsis terrae, assembly GCF_014651695.1. Lineage (GTDB taxonomy): Bacteria > Actinomycetota > Actinomycetes > Streptosporangiales > Streptosporangiaceae > Nocardiopsis > Nocardiopsis terrae. The sequence goes on along the minus strand of NZ_BMXJ01000004.1, from coordinate 475,185 downwards.
ACTCGCTCGCCGGAGGGGGGACACTCGTCGCCGTGCACTGGCGCCACCCGGTCGCCGACCACGTCCGCTCCGGGGACGAGGTGCACCGGGCGGTCGCCGCCCGGGCCGAGCTGGCCCGGACGGCGTGCCACGAGGAGCGGGACTTCCTGTTGGAGGTGTACGAGGCCGCCGGCGGGGGCGCGCCGTGTTCGGTGGCCGAACGGGAGGGGCTGGTGTGACCGGCGCCGTCGTCGTGGTGGTCCCGGCACACGAGGAGGCCGCGTCGATCGTGCCGTGCCTGCGCGCCGTGCACGCCTCGCTGCGCCTGTGCGGTGTGGCCCCGGAGCGCCGCCACTCGGTGGTGGTCGCGGACGACTGCACCGACGCGACCGCCGCCCTGGCCCGGCGGGAGGGCGCCCGCGTCGTCGAGGTCGCCCACCGCAACGTGGGCGCGGCCCGGCGTGCGGGCGCGGCCCGGGCGTTGGAACTGGTCCGGCCCCGGGCGATGGAGGACGTGTGGCTGGCCACCACCGATGCCGACACCCTGGTCCCCGTGCACTGGCTGCCCGCACAGCTGGCCCTGGCCCGCACCGCGGACGCGGTGGTGGGGACCGTGGAGGTGCGGGACTGGTCCGAGCGGCCGTCCTGGCTGGCCGAACACTTCGCCCGGACCTATCCGTTGGCGCGGGCGGACGGGCACCCCCACGTGCACGGGGCCAACCTCGGGGTGCGCGCCTCGGCCTACCTCGCCTGCGGCGGGTTCCCCGAGCTGGCCCGCGCGGAGGACCACGCCCTGGTGACCGCGTTGGCCGCAGGGGGCTACCGGGTGAGCCGCCCCCGCGACCTGCGGGTGGTCACCTCCGCCCGCAGGGCCTCCCGGGCCGCCGGAGGGTTCGGGGACTGCCTGAGCCGGATCAGCGCTCCCGATCCCCTCCGTTCCGGGGCCGTGGCGGAGACGGGGGACCCGGGACCGGGCTGAGCCGGTCCGGCGACGGAACCGCTCACGGGCCTTCCGGAGCTGGGCGGGGCCGGGTCTTCCTGGAGGGAGACGGAGGGGTGGGCCCCTCCGTCTCCTCGTCCGCGGCCCGGTCAGCCCTTGGTCAGACCGGCGCGGCGCAGCGCGTCGGCCATGGCGCCCGAGGCCGCCGGGGAGCTGTCGCGGCCCCCGCGGCCGCCGTTGCCGCGGCCACCGTTGTTCTGGCGGCCGTTGCCGCCGCCGCGGCGCTGCTCACCGCCCCTGCCGCCGTTGGCCCGGCGACCGTTGTCGCCCTGTCCGCCGCGGCCGCCGCGCTCACCCCGGCCGCCTCCCTGACCGCCGGAGGCCGGGGCCTCGTCGTCCAGGCGCATGGTCAGCGAGATGCGCTTGCGCGGGATGTCCACGTCCTGGACCTTGACCCTGACGATGTCGCCCGGCTTGACGATCTCGCGCGGGTCCTCCACGAACCTGTGCGAAAGGGCCGACACGTGCACCAGGCCGTCCTGGTGCACACCCACGTCCACGAAGGCGCCGAAGGCGGCCACGTTGGTGACCACGCCCTCCAGGACCATGCCCTGCTCCAGGTCGTCCAGCTTCTCCACACCCTCCTTGAAGGTGGCGGTGGTGAAGGCGGGGCGCGGGTCGCGTCCGGGCTTGTCCAGCTCGCTGAGGATGTCGGTGACGGTCGGCAGCCCGAACTTGTCGTCGACGAACTCCTCCGGGCGGACGGCGGACAGCGCCTTGCTGTTGCCGATCAGCGACGGCAGGTCGCTGCCGGTCCGGTCCAGGATGCGACGGACCACGGGGTAGGCCTCGGGGTGCACCGCGGAGGCGTCCAGCGGGTCGTCGCCGCCCGGCACCCGCAGGAAGCCCGCGCACTGCTCGAAGGCCTTGGGGCCCAGCCGCGGCACCGAACGCAGGGCCTCACGGGTCCGGAAGGGGCCGTTGGCGTCGCGGTGCGAGACGATGTTGCGGGCCAGGGTGGAGGTCACACCCGAGACCCGGGTCAGCAGCGGCACGGAGGCGGTGTTGACGTCCACGCCCACACCGTTCACGCAGTCCTCGACCACCGCGTCCAGGGAGCGGGACAGCTTCGCCTCGGCCAGGTCGTGCTGGTACTGGCCCACACCGATGGACTTGGGGTCGATCTTGACCAGCTCCGCGAGGGGGTCCTGCAGGCGCCGGGCGATGGAGGCGGCCCCGCGCAGGGACACGTCCAGGTCCGGCAGCTCCTCGGTGGCGTAGGCCGACGCCGAGTACACCGACGCGCCCGCCTCCGACACCATCACCTTGGTGAGCCCGAGTTCGGGGTGGCGTTTGATCAGGTCGCCCGCGAGCTTGTCCGTCTCCCGGGAGGCGGTGCCGTTGCCGATGGCGACCAGCTCCACACCGTGGGCGGCGCACAGTTTGGCGAGGCGGTCGATCGACCCGTCCCAGTCGCGGCGCGGGGCGTGCGGGAAGACGGTGTCGGTGGCCACGACCTTGCCGGTCGGGTCGGTGACGGCGACCTTCACCCCGGTCCGCAGACCCGGGTCCAGGCCCAGCGTGGCGCGGCTGCCCGCGGGGGCGGCCAGCAGCAGGTCGCGCAGGTTGGCGGCGAAGACGTTGACGCCGTCGTCCTCGGCCTGCTGCCACAGGCGCATCCGCACGTCGATGTCGAGCCGGACCAGGATGCGGGTGCGCCAGGCCCAGCGCACGGTGTCCTGGAGCCAGCGGTCGGCGGGGCGGCCCCGGTCCACGATCCCGAAGTGGGCGGCGATGGCGTTCTCGTAGCTGCTGCGCGGCACGGTGCCGTCGGGGCCCGCCTCGGGGGCCTCCTCCGGCTCCAGGGAGAGGGTGAGGACCTCCTCCTTCTCGCCGCGGTACATGGCCAGGACGCGGTGCGAGGGGAGCGCGGTCAGGGGTTCGGAGAAGTCGAAGTAGTCGGCGAACTTGGCTCCGGACTCCTCCTTGCCCTCGCGGACCGCCGAGCCCAGGCGCCCCTTCTTCCACAGGCGTTCGCGCAGGTGACCGGTGAGGTCGGCGTCCTCGGCGAAGCGCTCCACGAGGATCGCGCGGGCGCCGTCCAGGGCGGCCTTGGCGTCGGCCACGCCCCTGTCGGCGTCGACGTAGGAGGCGGCGAGTACCTGCGGGTCCTGGTCCGGGTCCCCGAACAGGGTCTCGGCGAGCGGTTCGAGGCCGGCCTCGCGGGCGGTCTGGGCCTTGGTGCGGCGTTTGGGCTTGTAGGGGAGGTAGATGTCCTCCAGGCGGGCCTTGGAGTCGGCCGCGTTGATGCGGGCCTCCAACGCGTCGTCCAACTTGCCCTGGGAACGGATCGACTCCAGGATCGCGCTCCGGCGTTCGGCCAGTTCACGCAGGTAGCGCAGGCGTTCCTCGAGGGCGCGCAGCTGGACGTCGTCCAGCGCCCCGGTCGCCTCCTTGCGGTACCGGGCGATGAAGGGCACGGTCGACCCGGCGTCGAGCATGTCGACGGCGGAGCTGACCTGGTGCGCGCCGACGCCGAGCTCCTCGGCGATGCGCTGGTCGATCGTGGGTGTCACAGGGGTCGTCACGAGTTAACGTCCACTCTCTGGCTGTTCGGTGCGCGGACATTCTCGCGGTGCGCGCGGGCGTTGTCACTCCGGCGCGTCGCCGTCCGCACTCCCAGGTTCCCGCACGGCGGTGCGTGCTCGGGCCCGGGACGTCCGGGGCAGGGGCCGGGCCGGAGCCGGGAGGCTCCGCTCAGTTGGTGCCGTCGAGGTAGTCGGGGGCGTAGTACTCGTCGACGGGCACGGGGCCGCGGTAGCCCTGGCACATGCACTGGCGGTAGGTGGAGGTGGCCTGCCCGGTCCAGCGGCCGGGGATGACGACCTGGGTCTGGCAGCGCTTGGTCTCCTGGTCGTGGAAGACCAGGTTGTGGCCGCAACCGCAGATCGGCTGGGGTGTCTGCTGGCCCCGGGGGAGGGCCCTGCGGCCGTTCTGGTGCTGCTGGAGTTCCTGCCTGGCCCGGCGGTTGGCCGTGTGACGGCCGGCCAGGAACCCGCCGATCGCGATCGCCACCCCGATGACCATGGAGAACGGCTCCATGCGGTAACACCCTCCTTTACTCCGGGTCCGGCCCCGCGTCGGCCCCTGTTCATTGTCACCCATGGGACGGCTCTTCGGGGAGGGAGGTTCCCGGCGCTCCGGTACGCGGCACCGGAAGTTTCGCAAAGAAAACTCTGCAAAGTTAGCTTTGCAAAGAAAGCTTTGGCGTATGCTGCGAGCATGAGCGAGGAAGAGAACCCGGCGGCGCCCGAACCCGGCCCCATGGAGGTCGGCGCCGACGCCCTGCGCGGCCTGGCCCACCCCCTGCGCGCCCGGATCCTGGACGAACTCTCCGTCCACGGGCCCGCGACCGCGACCATCCTCGGCAACCGGCTGGGGGAGAGCAGCGGGTCCACCAGCTACCACCTGCGCCAGCTCGCCCGGTACGGGTTCGTCGAGGTCGAACCGGGCCCCGGCCAACGCGACCGCTGGTGGCGGCTCCGCCCCGGCGGCTGGCGCGTGCGGGGAACCGAACTCCTGCGCGGTCCCGCCACCCGCGAGGCCGCCGAGATCGTCCTGGACCGCTACTACGGCGGGCGCCGTGAACGGCTCCGTCAGTGGCACGCCCTCAGCGGCGAACGGCCCGACGATCCGGAGGTGCGCCGCTGGATCCAGGCGGCACAGGACTCGGTCGCGCACGTGCGGATGAGTCCGGAGGAGGCCGAGGAGTTCGCCAGGGACCTCCAGGCCTTCGTCCGGGAGCGCTCGCTCCCCTTCCAGGGGCGCACGGCCCGGAGCCACCCCGACACCGAGTCCGTCGAGCTCCAGACCGACCTGTTCCCCAACCTCCTCGGACCGGAGGAGGCTCCCGTCGTCCCGGACACGCCCGCGGACGGCGACGACGGCGCCCCCGCCGACCAGTAGCCACCTGAGCCCCCGCCCTCTTCAGGAGACCACTGTGCCCCCAGCCCCCGCCGGCACCGCCGGCGCCGCACCCCCGAACACCCCGCCCCCGGACACCCCGCCCCCCACCGCCGGAACCGCCCCCCGGGACCGGCGCCTCAGCGGCACCTTCCACCGCTTCTGGGGCGCCGGGGTCTTCACCAACCTGGGCGACGGCATGATCCTCGTGGCCCTGCCGCTGATCGCCACCACCCTCACCCAGGACCCCTTCCTGGTCTCCGGGCTGACCGCCACCCGCTTCCTGCCCTGGCTGCTGCTGTCCCCCCTGTCCGGGCTGCTCATCGACCGGGTGAACCGGATGCGTGCCATGGCGGTGGCCAACGCTGCCGCGGCCCTGACCATGCTCGCTCTGGCGGGAGCGATGCTCACCGGCCACCTCTCCATCTGGCTGCTGTACGCGGCCATGTTCGTGGTCATCGCCTGCGAGACCGTCTCCGACCCGGCCAGTCGCATCGCCGTCGTCGAACTGGTCCCCGCCCGGTTGCTGGACCGGGCCAACAGCCGCCTGGAGGGCGGACGCCTGGTCGCCCAGGACTGCCTGGGCCGCCCGGTCGCCGGTTTCCTGTTCGCCGCCGGCGCCGTCGCACCCCTGCTGGGGATCGCCGGAGCCTACGCGCTGTGCGCCGTGCTGCTGTGCGCCATCCCGCTGGTGTGGCGCAGGCACACCCCGCCGCCGGGCCCCGACGGAGCCGACGCAGGCGCCGGGGCAGAGGGAAGCGAGGGCCGGGACCGGCAGGGCTTCCTCCGCTCGCTCGGTGAGGGGTTCCGGATGGTCTTCACCGACCGCATCCTGCGCGGCAACATGCTCTGCAACGCCGGACTGATGATCGGCATGAACATGACCGCGTCCCTGCTGGGCCTCTACGCCCAGAACGCCCTGGGGGTCCCCATCACCCTCTTCGGGCTCTTCCTGCTCTCCAGCGCGGTCGGCGGCGTCCTCGGCTCCCTCGTGGCCGCCCGCCTCCTGCGGCGGGTCGGCCGTCGCACGGTCGTGACCAGGGGTTACGCCGGAGCGGGACTGTTCCTGGTGGCGGCGGGCCTCGCCACGGAACCCCGCCTCGCCTTCCTCGCCCTGGCCGGCGTCGGTTTCTGCGTGGTCGTGTCCAACGTCGCCGCCGGACTCTACTTCCAGACGGTGGTCCCGAACGCGGTCCGGGGCCGGATCGCCGGGGCCAGCAAGACGATCGGCTGGGGGCTGGCCCCGGTCGGCGCTCTGCTCGGCGGCCTGCTCGGCCGGATCGACCTGGCCCTGCCCTACCTGGTGGGCGGTGCCGTGATCCTCCTGGCCACCTTCCTGGCCCGGAGGATCATCGCCGAGACCGCACGGCTGGCCGACGAGGCCGCCGCCCGGCTCACCACGGAGGCTGCCGGGCGGTGACCGTCCGGGCCCCGGAAGCCGGGCCTCCAGGTCCCCCGGGCGCCGGTACTGGCGTCAGGCCTCGGCGCGCAGCTTCTTGAGGGTGGTCACGTCCTCGGCGTGCGGGCCCTCCGGGCCCGGGGTCTCCAGGGTGACGGGGATCCCGGCGGTCACCGGGTGCCGGAACAGCTCCGCGAAGGGCGCGGCGCCGATGTGGCCCTTGCCGATGTTCTCGTGCCGGTCCTTGTTGCTGCCGCACGGAGCCTTGGAGTCGTTGCCGTGGATCAGCTTGAGCCGGTCGGCTCCCACCACCTCGCCGAAGCGGTCCAGGGCCTCGCGCATGCCCCCGACGGTGGAGATGTCGTGCCCGGCCGCGAACAGGTGCGCGGTGTCCAGGCACACGCCCACGTTCGGGTGCCAGTCCAGGGCCTCGAAGTAGGGGACGAGGTCGTCGACGGTGGCGCACAGGACCTGGCCCTGACCGGCCATCGGCTCCAACAGCACCGGGGGGACGTCCTCGCCGAGCCCCTCCAGGAGCGGGAGCAGCCGGGTGCGGACGCGCTCCAGTCCGGCCTCGCGACCACCGGAGACGGCCGAACCGGTGTGCATCACCACGCCCAGGGCGCCGATCTGCGCGCCGCGGCGCAGGGCGTGCTCCAGGGAGACCAGCGACTTGGCGGCGGTCTCCTCGTTGGGGGTGCCGGGGTTGATCAGGTAGGGGGAGTGCACGAACTTCGGCAGGTCGGTGCGCTCACGCATCATCGCGTCCTGCGCCGGGTCACCGTCGTTGGTGGCCCACCCGCGGGGGTTGGACACGAACACCTGGACCGTCTCGGCGCCGATCCTCTCCGCGTAGGCCAGCCCCTTGGTGGCCATACCGCCCGCCACGGGTACGTGTGCTCCGACCGGGGTCCGCTCGGCCGGGGGCCGGGGCCGCTGCTGCTCAGTGTTGTTCATAGCCCACCAACTCTAGGCGCGGGGCCGGGGTGGGTCGGGCGTGCCCCCGGTCACGGGGCGAACGGGCGCCCGCCCGGCCACGGCGCCCGCCCGGGCGCAGCCCGAGGCCCCCGTTCAGGTGCGGTCGCGGAGCTCGCTGAGCAGACCGGGCAGCTCCCACAGCACGGTGACGTGCCCGTGGCCGGGCAGCACGCGCAGCTCCGCCCCGGGCACCAGGTCGGCGGTGTGCCGGGAGTGCGCCATCGGCACGACGGTGTCCTCCGAGCCGTGCACGACCAGGAACGGAGCCTCGGCGGCCGCCGGGTCGAAGGACCAGGGGCGGCCCTGCACCCATGAGTCCTGTGTGTAGCCGCCCACTCCCTGGGCGAAGGCGTCCTTGGCCGCCGCGGCCAGGTGCGGGACGTGCCGTTCGGCGAACAGTTCGCGGTCGGGCTCGGGCCACTCGCCGGGGCGGTCTCCGAGGTTGCGCTCACCCCACTCCAGGGCGGCCTGTTCGTCGGGCAGGCGCATCATGGCCTTCTCGTCCTCGACGTAGCCCTCCCAGGCCGGTTCCCACGAGAAGTCGGTGACCCCGCCCAGGACGGCCGTGCCGCGCACCCGTTCGGGCAGCAGCGCGGCGGTGACCACCCCGTAGGGCCCACCGGAGGAGTGCGCCGCCACCAGGAAGCGGCCCAGGCCGAGGGCGTCGGCGAATCCGGCCATGTCCCCGGCCCAGCCGGTGAGGGTGCGTCCGGGCGCGGGGGAGGAGCCCCCGTACCCGGGACGGTCCGGGGAGATCACCCGTAGCCCCGCCGCCGCGAAGTCCCCGTCCTGGTCGACCAGGTTCCTCCGACTCATCGGCGCGCCGTGGAAGAACAGGACGGGGGTGCCGTCCGGGTCGCCGATGTCGGTGTAGGCGACCTCGCGTCCGTCGAGGACGACCTTCGTGTCCAGCATGTCCCGCACACCCGCTTTCGTGGTCGATGTCTGAACGCTAGGCGGCGTCCGGGCCGCGGGCAAACGGATCGAAGCGGCGGTTCCGGTGCGGAACCCGGGCGGGGCGGCGGTTCAGCCCACCGGCGGGATCGGACGGTTCGAGTGGATCCGACGGTGCGGGTCCATCCGGTCCCGGACCCGCGACAGCCGCCGCAGTGTCGCGGGCTCGTACATGGCGCCCACCTCGTCCGCGCCCACCGGGCCGAAACTCAGGTTGGCCGAACAGCCGAGCGTGTGCTCGCTGAAGAGCCCCGCGACCCCGGCACGCAGCTCGGCCATGGCCGCGGTGTCGACGCCGTCGGCGCCGGCGAAGGTGAGGGTGCTCAGGGCGTGGGCGGCGCCCCGGTGGCCGACCGCGTCGGGGACCCGGGGCGGCCGGGCCATGGCCCCGCCAAGGTGGCGCAGCCAGACCACGCTCATGAACGGGCGTTCGGCGCAGAGCAGCCCCTGGAGCTCGGTCAGGGCCCCGGGCTCCAGGGAGTCCACCAGGATCCCCTCACCGCGGAACCCGGCCCGGTCGTCGTGCTCGTCGAACACGGACCCGGACTCGGCGTAGGGGAGTTCGCGCAGGGTGTCCAGGAGCACCGGGGCGACCGAACGCAGCGGCTCCACCAGGTCGGGCCCCCGCTCCGCAGGGCCGGACCAGGCCAGGGAGACCTGGACGACCAGCCGTCCGCGCATGGGTTCGGGGACCTCCTCCATGTCCGGGTAGACCAGTGCCGACAGCCCGGAGGTCAGCTCCTCGGGGCTCTCCTGCGCCCACCGCCGCCAGCTGTCCAGGGCCCGCGGGGCGTGGGTCGCGTCCAGGTACAGGCTGCCGCCGTACAGGCGCGCCACCGGGAACAGGTCGAGCTCCACCCCGGTGACCAGACCGAAGGAGCCTCCTCCGCCGCGCAGGGCCCAGAACAGGTCCGGGTCGGTGCCCTCGTCCACCCGCAGGGGCTCTCCCCCCGCGGTGACCAGGTCCAGGTTCCGCACGTGGTCGGCGGCGTACCCGTACCGGCGGCCCAGCAGGCTCAGCCCTCCGCCGAGGGTGTACGAGACCGCCCCCACCCCGGGCGCGCTGCCCGAGAGCGGGGCGAGCCCGTGCGGCGCGGCGGCGTCGACCACGTCCTGCCAGGTGGCCCCGGCGCCGATGCGGGCCGTGCGCCGCTCGGGGTCGACCCGGACCCCCGACAGGCGCCGGGTGTCCACCAGGACACCGCCGCGCATCCCGGTCCCGTGGCCGTGCCCGGTGCGCTGCGCGGCCACGGGCAGGCCCAGGTCGGCGGCGACCGCCGCCGCGGCGCGCACGTCCCCGGCGGTGGCGGCCTCCACCACCGCGTCGGGTTCGTGCCGCTCCAGCTGCTGCATCCCCGACCGGCCCCTCTCGTGGCCCCCGCTCCCGGGTGCGTGCACCGGCCCGGACACCCCGGCCCGCAGCGCGTTCAGCACCTCGGTCGTCCTCGTGGTTTCAGTGGTTTCACGTCCGGTCTCACTCATGCGGTCACCGTAGGAACCAATGCGGTCATAACACGGCCGCGATGACTGGCAGCATGGGATCCATGGACCGGGAGAGCACGGGGTCGGCACGGGGCACCCTTCCGCAGCGGCTGCTGCGCCTGCTGTCCCTGCTCCAGGTCCGCCAGGAGTGGAGCGGGGCCGAACTCACCGAGCGGCTCGGTGTCAGCGCCCGCACCCTGCGCCGCGACGTCGAACGCCTGCGCGACCTCGACTACCGGGTGGAGGGCACCCCCGGCGTGGCCGGCGGATACCGGCTGGTGTCCGGACGCGACCTGCCACCGCTGCTGTTGGACGACGAGGAGGCGGTCGCGATCGCCCTCGCCCTGGCCACCGCCACCGGGGTCGAGGAGAGCGCCCTGCGGGCGCTGGCCAAACTCGAACGGGTCCTGCCCGCGCGGCTGCGCCCCGGCCTGGTGGCGGTGGGCAGGGCGGCGTCCGTCGTCCCCCACCCCGACGCCCCGGGGGTGGACCCGACCGTGCTGGGGGTCCTGGCCGCCTGCCGCCACGAACGGGCGGTCACCGACTTCACCTACCGGGACCGGATGGGGAACAGCACCGAACGCCGCGTCGAACCCCACCACCTGGTGTCCCACGGCGGGCACTGGTACCTGCTCGCCCACGACACCGCCCGCGAGGACTGGCGGACCTTCCGGGTGGACCGGTTGAGCGACCCGCGCCCCACCCACGGCCGGTTCCGCCCGCGCGACCTGCCCGCGCCCGACCCCGCGACCTTCCTCACCCGGCTGTTCGCCCGGGGGACGTACCGGTACACGGCCACGGTGACGGTGGAACTGCCCGAGGAACAGGTCCGGGAGCGGCTGTACGGCCCCCTGCCCGGCCGGGTCGAACCCCGGGGCCCCGACCGCTGCGAGGTCCGGATCAGCGCGGACTCCCTGGACCTGGTCTGCCAGTACACGGCGGTGGTGCTGTCCCTGGGCGCGGGGTCCGCACTCGACGCCCCCGCCGAGGTCACCGACCGGCTGAGGCGGGCGGCCGCACTTCCGGGCCGGTGAGGAACCGCCGACACCGGCGTTTTCACGCTCGGGCGGGGAGACCGTTAGTCTCGTGCCCGTGAGCACCTCGACCGCGCAGCCAGTCACCCTGTCCGACGTCACCGCCGCCTTCGAGGAGGTCTATCCGCCGCAGTGGGCGGCCTCCTGGGACGCCGTCGGCCTGGTCTGCGGTGACCCCGCGCAGCCGGTGGGCAGGATCCTGTTCGCGGTCGACCCGGTGGACGCGGTGGTCGACGAGGCCGTGACCTGGGGCGCCGACCTCATCGTCACGCACCACCCGCTGATGCTGCGCGGGGTCACCAGTGTGGCCGCCGACACCCCCAAGGGCCGGATCGTGCACCGCCTGATCCGTTCCGGGGTGGCCCTGTACACCGCGCACACCAACGCCGACACCGCCTCACCCGGGGTGTCCGACGCCCTGGCCCGCGCGGTCGGGATCACCGGGCGGCTGCGCCCGCTGGAGCCCGACACCACCGACCCGGAGGGGCGGCGCGGGATCGGCCGGATCGGTGAGCTCGACCAGCCGCTCGTCCTGCGCGACTTCGCCGAGCAGGTCGCCCGCGGACTGCCCGCCACCGCGGGCGGTGTCCGCGTGGCCGGCGACCTCGACCGCCTCGTCAGTACCGTCGCGGTCTCCGGGGGCGCGGGCGACTCCCTGCTCGGCGCGGCCCGCGCCGCCGGGGTCGACGCCTACGTCACCTCCGACCTGCGCCACCACCCGGCGTCGGAGTTCGTCGAACGGCCGGGCGGCCCCGCACTGATCGACACCGCCCACTTCGCCAGCGAGTGGCCCTGGCTGGCCGACGGCGCCGGACACCTGCGTGACGCGCTCGGGCGCGCGGGCGGCCAGAATGGGGCTAACGTGGAGTTCCGAGTGTCGACCACCGTGACGGACGCCTGGTCACGGACCTTCCAGCACGTGTAGAGCGTGTGCGGGACCCGCTCCAAGAGATCCACCCAGAAGACCACAACTGCACAGGGCGCGGGCGGCCTCCCCGGCCTCCCAACCGCGATTCCCAGGAGACTCCAAGTGAAAGCCGAACCCGCCGCTCAGGCCAGACTTCTCGACCTCCAGGAGCTCGACTCCCAGCTCCACCGTCTGGACCACCGTCTCCGGAGCCTGCCCGAGATCGTCGAGGCGGCCGAGCTCAAGGAGCGCGCCGACGCCCTCGACGCCGAGCTGATCACCGCGCAGACCAGGGTCTCCGACGTCGCACGCCACCAGCGCAAGGCCGAGAGCGACGTCGACCAGGTGCGCACCCGCGCCGAGCGCGACACCAAGCGCCTGGAGTCGGGGCAGATCACCAACGCCAAGGACCTGCAGAACCTGCAGTCGGAGATCGAGTCCCTGGGCCGCCGCCAGGCCGAGCTGGAGGAGGTCGTCCTGGAGGTCATGGAGCAGGCCGAGGCGCTCAACGCCGAGGTCAGCCGTCTGGCCGAGGAGCGTGAGGCCGCGGTGGCCAAGTTCACCGAGGTCACCGCCCGCCGGGACACCGCGGCCGCCGAGATCCAGTGGGACCGCACCCGCCTCACCCAGGACCGGCAGCGGGTCGCCGAGGACATCCCCGCAGACCTGTTGGGGCTGTACGACAAGCTGCGCGCCCAGTACGACGGTGTGGCGGCCGCTCCGCTGCGCTACGGCCGCTGCAACGGCTGCAAGCTGGCACTGAGCACCGTGGAGCTCAACGAGATCCGCGCGACCCCAGCCGACGAGGTCGTGCGCTGCGAGGACTGCCGCCGCATCCTGGTGCGCACCGAGGAGTCGGGGCTGGGCACCCCCGCCGCCGAATGAGCGGGGGGTGGGGCGGGCCGGACACCGAACCGACCCGCCTTGTCCTGCTCAGGCACGGCCAGACCCCGCTGTCCGTGGAACGCCGCTTCGCCGGACGCGGTGACATCCCCCTCACCGACGAGGGCCACGCCCAGGCCGAGGCGGCCGCCCGCCGCCTGGCCGGGTGGGGTATCGGGGCCGTGGTCTCCTCTCCGCTGCTGCGCACCCGGCAGACCGCCGGGTACGCGGCGGACCTGCTGGGTCTTGCGGTGGAGGTGGACGAGGGGTTCGTGGAGACCGACTTCGGGGCCTGGGAGGGGCTGACCTTCGGCGAGGCCCGGGAACAGGACCCCGAGCACGTCAGCCGGTGGCTGGCCGACCCCGAAACGGGTCCGCCCGGCGGTGAGAGCTTCGCCGAGGTGTCCCGCCGGGTCGGCGGGGCCCGGGACGCCCTGCTGGAACGCCACCGGGGCCGCCGGGTCCTGGTGGTCAGCCACGTCACCCCGATCAAGGTGACCGTGCAGCAGGCGATGCTCGCCCCGATCGGAGCGCTGTACCGGATGCACCTGGACACCGCGTGCCTGACCGAGGTGGACTGCTACGCGGACGGACCCCAGGTGGTGCGTTCCCTCAACGACACCGCGCATCTGGATCGGCAGACCTCCCGGGGAGCGGTAGGCTAGGGACAGAGGGGGAGTCGGCCAGACGGTCGCGGCCCCGCGCCCAGCGCGGGTTCGAGGAAAGTCCGGACTCCACAGGGCAGGGTGGTCGGTAACACCGACCCGGGGCGACCCGCGGGACAGTGCCACAGAAAACAGACCGCCACCGCTCGCGGTGGTAAGGGTGAAACGGTGGTGTAAGAGACCACCAGCGGCCGGAGCGATCCGGTCGGCTAGGTAAACCCCACCCGGAGCAAGGTCAAAAAGGGAACCTTCGGGTTCCCGCGCGGATGTTCGAGGGCGGCCCGCCCGAGTCCGCGGGTAGACCGCACCGAGGTCGTCGGCAACGGCGGCCCCAGATGGATGACCGTCCGGTCTTCGGACCGACAGAATCCGGCTTACCGGCCGACTCCCTCCTCTCCCAGGCTTCTGAACTGCACCGTAGCGAGCGAGAACCGGCGGTGTTTGCTCCTCGTTTGCTCCCGCCGTTTAGCGTGCGGAGTGCAGCAGCAAGCCGATCGCCCTGTGCCCCGGTTCTTCGTGCCTGGGGAAACAGGTGCCCGTAGGCGTCGAAGGTCTCTTTGATGGAAGCGTGCCCCAGGTGGCGCTGAATGACCTTCGGGTTCACCCTGGCCGCGATGAGCACCGACGGCTTGGCCACGGCCTCCCACGTGTTGCTGACGATGCCATGACGGTATGAACCTGGTGTGAGCTAGGGGAGTGACCCGGAGGACCTGCGAGTCTTCCGGGTTTCTTCATGCCTGAAGCCGGGTGATGAGAAGTTTCCTTACGTATTCAAGCCCGCACCTGCGGTGCGGGAGGCCCTGGTGGGGTCGGTGGCGTTCAGACTTTAGGCACCTCTCCGGGGCGGGTCCCTCCTGGACCACCACCAGGGGGCCGGAGGGGGGACAACGGGGTGAGGGGGCGAGCCCCCTCCCCATTGGCGGGCCAGCCTAATGGCCCCCTGGCGGCGGTCCAGCCCACCCCGGACAGGACACCGCCCAAAGTCTGATCACCACCTCAGGGGGTGGGGAGGGTGCGGGGGGAAGAGAGTTGGGAGGGGTGGGGGTGGGGCCTGGTTCCTTTGCTGGTTCGACCCGGGCGGGTCGAAGCGCGAAGCGGATGAGGCAGGCCGGGCCGGATGTGCGGGAGCGGAGCGCTCGAATTGGATGCGGGGCCGGCGGGGGTGTTCGGAGATCGAGGGGCCTGAACGGGTGGCGGGGGTGCCGAAGGGGTCGTGGGCATATCGCTACCCGGGGGTCATCCTCAGGGGAGGTCGAGTGCGGGCGTGTTGGTGTACGCGAGCAACCAGAGTGCGCGGAGCGCGGTTGCGGGACACTCCAAGGGTGTCCGGCGGTAGGCGCGCCATCGGGCGCTCCCGCCAGCGTTCCGCACGGGGCGTCCGAGCGCGCCCCGCCGAGCCCAGGAAGACGGGCACGGCGGTTCGTCACAGGGAGTGGGCGAACCAGGGGCATCAACAGTCCAGGGACACAGGGTGTGTGGTGGACCGACAGGACGGCCGAGCCGAGCGTGCGCGGAGACTCCCAGACATCCACGGCCAGGGGCAGCAGCCGTGGGGCGGGAGGCAGCACACGGAAGATGAAGCCTTAGAGGGGCGCAGAAGGCAGAGAAGAATGCGGGAGGCAGAGGTTGAACGATAGGCGAGTTGGCGCACTCAGGTGTGAGGTGCTTGGCACGATCAAGCACCTCCTCTCGGAGGTATCACCGCCTTCGGCTACATAGCACTCATTTGGTCGAATAGAACTCTTATGAGTACTTTCTTCTTTTGTGAACACGTATCACGGCATCCTGTTGTGTCCAGGCGCCCCTCTGGGTATAGGATTCCCGCGTGAATTGGATCGAGTTCTCTTCTTCTGTTATTGGGTATATCATTTCATGGCCAGTCGTGGCATTTCTTGTTGCCATGATATTTCGCGAGCCGATATCAGATCTTATTGCAAACGTGAAAGCCATCAAGAGTCCCATTGGGGACGCTGAGTTTGGTCGTGGGGTCAAGGAGTTGGAGGAGCAGCAGCGAGAGCTCTCATCCTTGCCTCAAGAGAAACATGAGCCAGACGACCCCTTCTCTCCCGCTGACCTCTATGAAGAAGTGGCCCCGATAGCGGAGCACTCTCCTTCGGCGGCGGTAGTTGAATCATGGAGGCGTATTGAGCAGGCCTTGGTAGATTTGTGCAAGGCCAAGGGGGTGGAAGTCGAAAACCCAAGGCGCACTTATGATGTATTGCGCCAGCTCGGTGAAAATAACATATTCACGTATGAGCTTTCCAGGCACTTGGACAGTTTGCGTAGGACGAGAAACAGCATCGCGCATAGCAGTGAGCAGCCCACCACCGGCGAAGCTATGGCCTATGTAGATGTTGCGAGTTCCGCCTATGCAGAAATTAAGAATCTGAGTAGGGACTAAGATGATCTATTTGGGGTCGGCGTAGGGTGCGTGGAGGCGACAAGCAATGAGTGGCCAGAGTCCCAGGTCGCTGACTCATCGGTCTGGAAGCCCGAGGTCGGCCGTTCGCCCGGTCGGCTCCCACGCATGTGGTGAGTTCGTGTTTGCTCTGTGCTTGCTCGGAGATCGGGGAGCCCCGAGGAACAGCGAGAAGCCGCGAGACCTGTCATCGAAGTTGACGCGGCTTCTGTGGGTATCGTCCGAGGTCAGCGGAACGGGTGTGGTGGAATCCGGCTTACCGGCCGACTCCCTCCTCTCTTCCGCCCTTGCTGTCAGCTTTCGTGCCTGGCGGCCGGGTGCGAACTGGGCAGGGCCCCGGCAGTGCCGGTAGGCCGACCGTGGCGCCGTATCAGGACAAATGCCCTCCGGTTCCAAAGCTCCGCGCACCCCTGGCCCCTCACGGGGGCCAGATGTCCGAGGTGTGGCCTACGCTTCCTCCATGGGCTTGTCCGACATCACCCGAACCGCTGTCCTGCAGGCGATCCAGGAGTGCGACACGCTGGGGAGGACTGACTTCCTCCAGCGCTACGGCTTCAAGGAGGCCAGGTCGTACCTGTTGGAGTACGAGGGAAGAACCTACGACTCCAAGGCCGTCGTCGGAGTCGCCCACAAGTTCGTCTCGGGCCGTGCCCTGGAGTCCTCCGAGTTCTCCGGAGGGGAACAGCATGTGGGGCGTCTCCTGCGTGACCTGGATTTCCAGGTCCGATTCCTGCGTGATCCCCCCTGGGAACAGGACGAGATCATCCTCGCCTGTGCCCTGGTGGTGGACAACGGCTGGAAGGAGCTCCGCTCGGGGGATGCGGGAGTGACCGAGCTGTCAGCTCTGCTGCGACGACTCCCGCTGCACCCCGTGAGCGCCAGGTCCGACGCGTTCCGGAGCCCCCACAGCGTCTCGCGCAAGACCACCGACCTGGCTACCAGCCGCCCCGGCTACACGGGCGCGGCGACCAAGGGCGGCAAGCTGGACAAGGAGGTCGTTCGTGCTTTCTGGGAGGAGCCGGAAAGGATGACGGCTGCTGCTGCGCGCATACGTGCGCTGTCCGGGGAGTTCGAGGAGCAGTTGCCGGTAGACGACTCGGTGGAGGGCGAGGAGTTCAGCGCAGTGGAGGGCCGCCTCCTCCTCCGCGCCCACCGGAGCCGCGAGCGCGATCCGAAGCTCCGTCGGGCCAGGATCGACCAGGTGCGAAAAAAGGGTCTGCCGGTCGCCTGTGAGGTCTGTGAGTTCGACTTCGGAAGGTTCTACGGGGAGCGGGGGCAGGGGTACATCGAGTGCCACCACGTCGTCCCCCTGCACCACATCGGAGAGAGCCGGACCCGCCCGGAGGACCTGGCGCTGCTGTGCTCCAACTGCCATCGAATGATCCATCGCAGTAAGGACTGGATCACTCCCGAGGAGCTGAGGGCGGTAGTGGGTCGGCAGCAGAGGTGAGGAACGGTGGTGCCGGAACGGTTTCGGCGGTCCGCGGATACACGGTTACAGCCTGCCGGTGATGGCTACATCCCCTGCGGCACCGGTAGATTGGGCCTGCGCTCCGTACCCCGGTTGCCTCCCGGAGCGCGAACGCCCGCGGGCCGACGTTTCCGGGGTCGGTGGTCCGGCGGGCATCCGCGTTCACGGGAATGGGTGACTCTTGTTCGACTCCACCGGCTTCTGGGTGGTCCTCTTCGGTCTGCCGATCCTGGCGATCGTGGCGATCATCCTGCTCGCCGCCTACCAGGCCTCAGGCGTTCAGCAGGACGGGCGTGACGACGCGCCCGAGGACGACGGCTGATCCCCCGCCGTGCCCTCCCGGGGGTACGGCACCGGTTCGGGCACGTCCTGGACGCCCTGTACGGGGGAGAACTCCCCGGTCTCGGCGTCCAGCAGGTGCACCTTGGCGGTCTCCAGGTCGTAGTACATCCCGGACAGGGTCAGCTCACCCGACTCCACCCGTTCGCGGACGACCGGGTACCCCATGAGGTTGCCGAGCTGCTCGACCACGTTCGCCTGGGCCAGACGGCGCAGGACCTCCGGCCCCGGAAGGCCCGCCAGCGCCCCGGCGTCCGCCCCGGCCCGTCGCAGGCTCCCCTCGCCGTTGGCCAGCCAGCGGCGCAGGTGCGCCGTCTCCGCCTCCTCCGGGCCCTGGTGGGTCTTCTCCGACAGGGCCCGCATGGCACCGCAGTGGGAGTGCCCGCAGACCACGATCGAGGGCACCCGCAGGACGTTCACGGCGTACTCCACCGCCGCACCGGCGGAACCGTCGGTGCTGCCGTGCGGCGGCACCAGGTTGCCCACGTTGCGCAGGGTGAACAGGTCGCCCGGCCCGCTCGCGGTGATCAGGTTCGGCACCACCCGTGAGTCCGCGCAGGTGATGAACAGGGCGGTCGGGCTCTGGCCGTGTGCGAGGCGGCTCATCACCGAACGCATCCGGTCCGCGGTTCCGGCGTGGTATTCGCGGGCCCCGGCGGTGAGCAGCCCCAGCGGGTTCACCTCCGGTGCGTCCCCCGACTCGCGGCGCATCCCCCACGGCGCCCACCAACGGCCCTTGGGGATGGTCTTGGCGGCCGGCGCGGACCTGGTGGAACTGCGCGCGTACCACTTCTCGTGGACCTCGTCGATGTCGACGCTGCCGCCGGTGCGCTCGTGGTCCACCCGCCAGGCGTGGATGGCCTCGAAGGCAGCGTGGTCCATGAAGTCCACGTGCAGGTCCAGGTCGACCGCGGCGCCCGCGGGGACGGTGCGCAGCACGTGCGCGAGCCGGGGGACGCCCAGGAAGGTCAGCGAACCGTGCACGGTGACGTGCACGCGGTCGGCGCGCTCCTCGGTGACCACGGTGAGCTTGGTCAGCCGGCGCAGGGAGACGACCATCGCCAGCGCGAAGCCGAGGAACACCCCCTCCAGCAGCCCGAGGAGCACCACACCGGCCAGGGTCACCAGGTAGACGCTGGCCTCGTGGTGCCGCCGGAGGTCGCGCAGGTGGGCGACGGACACCATCTGGGTACCGATGAACACCAGGAGCGCGGCCAGGGCCGCCATCGGGATCAGTTCGACCACGTGCGCGAACAGGGCGACGAACAGCAGGATCCAGACGCCGTGCAGCACCGTGGAGAGCGGGCTGTGGCCGCCCGCGCGCACGTTGGCGGTGCTGCGCACGATCACACCGGCGACGGGAAGGCCGCCCAGGGCGCCGCTGACGGTGTTGGCCGCGCCCTGGCCGAACAGTTCGCGGTTGAGCATGACCCGGCGGCCGCTGTGCAGGCGGTCCACCGCGATCGCGGCCAGCAGTGACTCGACGCTGGCGACCATGGCCACGGCGGCCACGGACAGGGCGATACCGTGCCACTGACCGGACTCGGGCAGCATCGGTCCGTTCCAGGCCTCGGAGATCGAGGCGGGCAGGGCGACGGTCTCGACCTCCCAGCGTCCCAGGGTGGCGATGACCGTGGCGGTGCCCACCGCGACCAGGGCGGCCGGGATCATCCCGGGGCGGAGCCGACCGATGGCGGGCAGGCGGTTCCAGCCGAACAGGATCGCGATGGTGATGACCCCGACCGCCACCGCGGCGGTGTGGTTGTGTGCGATCTGCTCCGGCAGGTCCGTGATGTTGGCCAGGGCCGAACTCTGCGGTTCCCCGCCCAGGACCACGTGCAGTTGGGCGAGGGCGATGGTGACGCCGACTCCGGCGAGCATGCCGTGGACGACGGCGGGGGAGACGGCCAGGGCGGCCCGCGCGATGCGGAAGGCGCCCAGGGCGAGCTGGACCAGTCCGGCCAGCAGGGTGATCAGGCAGGTGACCCGCCACCCGTAGGTCATGATCAGGTCGGCGACGATGATGGTCAGACCGGCGGCCGGGCCGCTGACCTGCACCATTGACCCGCCGACCAGTCCGGCGACGATGCCGCCGATGACGGCGGCGATGATCCCGGCTATCAGGGGCGCGCCGGAGGCGACGGCGATCCCCAGGGACAGGGGGACGGCGACCAGGAAGACCACGAGGGAGGCGCCGACGTCGGCGGCGACCCCCTTGCGATCCGTGTGGGTCCCGGGCAGCGGGGAGGAGGCGGCGGCCTCCGGCTGCTCGGGTGGTGCTCCCTGGGCGTCGTTGCGCATGGTTGCTCCGTTCGGGTTGGACCAGGCAGGTGTATGCGTAGGCGCACGGGGACAGCGGTGTCCGGGACGGGGCGCGGCTGGACGCGTGACGACAGCGGAACCGCGAAGGGTGCTTTGTCAATCACCGATTGTAGTCAATATGAGTGACCCTGTGTTACGAACTGTTGTGGTTTCGGTAACCATTTTCCCGGCTTCACACGTTCGCGGGGCAGAACGGGACATAAAGAAGCCGAGGCTGCGGGGGTCTCCCGCAGCCTCGGCGGTGTGAAGCGGTGGAGGCCGGGCCCGGAGGCGCTCGGCTCGGTCGTCACTCCGGGTGGTGCGTGTCCGGAACGGCGGTGTGGCCCCGCTCCGCTTCCGGGGGGCGGACCGGGGCGCGGGTCCTAGCGGAAGCGCCCGTCCTCGTAGCCGCCCTCGTAGTAGTCCCGGCCGGGTGCGGGCCGACCGTAGGGGTCCTGTCCGTAGGACTCCTGGCCGTAGGGGCCGTTCCCGTGCCGCTGGCCGGGCCCGCCCGGGCCCTCGGCTTCCTCGCCGCGCGGCTGCCACCCCTCCAGGGGCGGGTAACCGTAGTCGGGCTCGGGGGACTGCGGGGCGAAGCCGCCACTCAGGACATCGGAGTAGCCGCCCCCGGGGGGCGTCCCCTGGCCACCGGGGTTCACCGGGTGGCCGTAGGGGTCGCTCTGCTGGGTGTGGCCCGGGTAGGCGGTCGGGAGGTCCCCGCTGAACTGGCCGGACTGGTAACCGCCGGTCGGGTGACCCGGTGCGCCGGGGTACCCGGGGCCGCCCTGGCCGGGACCGTTCTGGCTGAGGGGCCCGGGGCCGTGGCCGAACGGGGAAGACTGGTCGGGGGCCTGACCCCCGCCCGGCATCGTCGGACGGCTCGCCGCCCCGAAGGTGCCGGTGTCGTCCTGGACTCCCCACCACTGGTCGCTGCCCTGGGCGCCGGGGCCGCCACCCGGGACGTTCGGGCCGACGGGACCGGACAGGTAGTCCGGTCGGGTGTGGGTGCCGCTGTCGTAGGGATTGCGTTGGTGGGTGCCGGTGTCGTAGGCGGGGCGTGCGAAGGGGTCGGTGTCGTAGGTGGGTCGGGTGTGCTGGCCGGTGTCGTACTCGGGGCGGGAGGGGGTGTTCGGGGGGCCGCTCGGGTAGTCCGGTCGGGTGTGGGTGCCGCTGTCGTAGGGGCTGCGTTGGTGGGTGCCGGTGTCGTAGGCGGGGCGTGCGAAGGGGTCGGTGCCGTAGGCCGGTTCCGACCGGAAGGAGCCCGCCGGGTATCCGCCGGTCCGAGGGGCGGCGTCACCGGGGAGGGGGTGCCCGGGCATGTTCGGGCCGCCCATCGGCTGACCCGTGGCGGGGCGGGCGCCCGTGTCGGGGAAGGGCGGGCCGCCGCTGCCCGTGTCCGGACCGCTGCCGTAGCCGCCCGTCGAAGACAGGTCCGGGCGCTGGTGGGCACCGGTGTCCATGCTGGACCAGATCGGGGAGCCCGGTCCCCCCTCACCCGGGGGCCCCGGCCGGAAACCCGGGTCCAGCGGATCGGCGGAGACCGAGCGCTCCGTACCGCTCAGGGACGGGTAGTCGGAGCGGTTCATCGAACCGCTCTCGTAGGGCGGGCGTTCGCCGCCGCTCAAGGGGGGACCCCCCGGAGAGTCCGCTGCGAGCGGATCACGCCGCTCAGCGGGCCTGAGGGGCTCGCGACCCTCGAACGGGTCACCGGTCGAAGGCGGTCGGGGCGACCAGGACCCCGGTCCCAGGGGGTCGTCGTCAGAGGCGGCCTGGGGCGCTGCGGGCTGGACCGGAGGGAGCCCCTGCGTGGGCGGTAGGCCCTGGCTGGAAGAGAGCGCCGACTGTCCCGGGTCCGCGCCGGACGGACGCGCTCCGGTGTCCCCGGCCCGGGCGCCCGGCTCCGAGGGCCACTGCTCCGCATGACGGGGAGCGGGTTCGGGCTGGGCGGGGGCGCTGCCCTGCCCCAGACTGGCCAGCATCGCCAGGTCGGCGGTGGAACCCGCGCCCGCCCCGGGAGTCCCGGAGGCGCCCGGCGCGGACGGCAGGGCGTTGGGCCCGCTGGGCGGCCCCTGCTCGAAGGGGTCCCGCCCAGCGGTCTCCTCGCGGTCGTCGTAACCGTCGTCGTACTCGTCGTCCGCGTAACCGCCGACGTCACCGCGGCGCCCCGGCTCGGGCCGGTCGGTGTCCTCGTCGCTCAGGCTGGACCAGAAGTCGTTGTCCGAGAGCTCCTCGGGGCCGTCCTCCCAGTCGACCCCGCGCTGACGCCTGCCCTTGGGGCGCCGCTCCGCCCTGCCCCCGCCCTGACGCGACCTGCGGGACCGGCTGCGCGGGGCCGCCTCCTCGTCCTCGGGGCCCTCTCCCCGGTCACGCCGGTCGTCCGGACCGCTGTCCTCGACGTCGTCGTACTCGTACTCGTCGTCGTAGTCGTCCTCCCGCGAGCCGAGGCTGAGCGCGCGCATACCCAACAGCAGGAGCACGAGTACGGCGAGCACGACGATGACGGCGATGATGATGATGACGGTGACGGTCATGATGTACGCACTACCTTGGGGAGGTCGGCCGCGCCCGGGGAGCGCCGGGGACCGGCCGGGCAGGGGCCGGTCGGGAAGAGGCGGCGGCCCGGTCCCGCGTGACCCCGTTGTGCTGAGCCCGTGTGCCTGGCAGGGTGCGGCCGCCGGTGTTCCGACGCGGTCTCAGGTCAGGGTGCCGCGGGGCGGGTGGACGGGAATCGGTCATCTGAAAAGGGGCGAGGGGCACAGCCCTACTGTATGTGCTGTCGTGCGCTGTGTGCAGAGGGCGATAGGAGCTTCCTCGGTTAATCCCTGAGTCCTCCGTCAGGAGCGGCACCTACGGGACCGGGCCGACGGAAACGCTCGGTACGGCCCGTTTCACCGTTGGTCGGGCGAGGAAGCCGGGGCGTTCGCCTACGGAGCGAACGGCGCGGATACGCCCCGAAAGGCGGTCTGCGCCGCCCCGGGACCGACTGCGGCCCCGTCCTGCGCGCCCCGACCCGGCCCGGTGCGGCTCGGAGCGCGGATCGCGGGGCGCCCGGGCCAGCCGCCCCTGACGGGCAGGCGGGATGTCGGGTGCGGGAGGAAGAGGGAGGCGCCATCCCCCAGGGGTGCGCCTGGCCGCGGGCCCACGGCCTCAGTCGCTGGTGGTTGACTCGCTGTTGGTGACCAGCGACCCCCGGGCCACGGCCTGCTCCGCGATGGCCTCCAGGGTCAGGTCCAGAGCCGCGCCCTCGGGCAGGTCCAGGGTCCCGTCCAGCGCGTAGACGGTGAAACGGTACTCGTGCACGTCCCCCTCCTCCGGGCACGGCGCCCCGTAGGCGGTGTCTCCGGCGCTGTTCTGACCCAGCTTCGCGTCGGCCGGAACGGTGTTCTGCCGCAGTTCGACCAGTTGCGGGTCCAGGTCGTAGACCAGCCAGAACACGACCGCGTCGCGCGGATCGTCCACGACCAGGGCGATCGAGCCGGCGTCGTCGGGCAGTCCCGACCAGCTCAGCGGCGGCGAGACCGGGTCGCCCTCGGCCCCGCAGGTGTACGCCACCGGCAACGGCTCCCCCTCCTGCATCATCGGGCTGCTCACGTTGATGTCGGTCGGCATCTCACCGCGCAGGTCCGAGGACAGCACCCCGCAGCCGGTCGAGGCGAGCAGGGCGGTCCCCGCCGCCACGGCTCCCACCCGGACACCGGGGGACGTTCGGGCTGCGCCGCGCGCGGCGGTGGTCCGGGTGGAAGGCAAGACCGGGAACAAAATGGGGCTCCTGCTGGACTTTCGGGCCAAAAGGCGAGACTCGCTGTGGACCGGACCCGGTACCGGGGCGGCCCCGGAGCGGTCACGGTGGAACCGTGTGCACGGGAACCACCACGGGTCCCGGAAAACGGTCCTGAGCGAACCCTACTGCGATCGGCCCCGGCCATGGGATTCCGGGAGTTCGGCGGGCCGGTGTCGCGCCGCTGCCGACACCGGTGCCGACGGGCGCCCGCCGCCCGGATCGGCGATCATGGGTCGGTGCGGTTCTCCATTCTGGGCCCCCTCCAGGTGCACGACGCCTCGGGGCACCCCATCACCATCGGCGGCGCGCGCCTGCGCGCCCTCCTGATCCTGCTCCTGCTCCGCCCCGGCCAACAGGTGGCCAACGAACAGCTCACCGACGCGATCTGGGGGGAGGACGTCCCCGCGGCCGCGGGCAACGCGCTCCAGGCCCTCGCCTCCCGACTGCGCCGCGCCCTGGGCGAGCGGACCCGTCTGCACGGCGACGCCTCCGGGTACCGGTTGGACGTCGTGTCCGGGCAGGTCGACCTGCACGAGTTCGAGGACCTGGCCAGGCACGGAGGGGACCGGCTCCAGGCCGGCCGCCCCCGGGAGGCCGAACGCGCCCTGTCCGCCGCGGCCTCCCTGTGGCGCGGCCCGGCCCTGCCCGACCTCACCGCCAGGGGAGTCGCCGACGACATCGCGCTGCGCCTGGCCGAGACGTACCGCACGGTGCTGGAGGACCACCTGTGCGCCCGCATCGAACTGGGCCGCTTCGCACAGGCCCTGCCCGAGGCGGAGGCCCTGGCCGCACGCGAACCGCAGCGCGAACGCCCCGTCGAACTGCTCATGCGCGCACTGGCGGGCGACGGTCGCACCGCCGACGCCCTCGCCGCCTACGAGGAGTTCCGCAAACGGCTGGCCGAGGAGACCGGCCTGGACCCCTCCGCCCGCCTGCGCGAAACCCACCTGCGCCTGCTCCGCGGGGAACTCGCCACAGCACCGGCGCCCGGACCGCGCAGGGCTCCGGACCCGGTCCCGCCCGAAGTGGTCCGGCTGCCCCGGCACCTGACCAGTTTCGTCCCCCGCGAGGCCGAGGTGTCCGCCGCGGTCGCCCGCCTGTCCTGCGCGCGCGTGGCCACGCTCACCGGCCCCGGCGGCTCGGGCAAGACCCGTCTCGCCGTCGAGACCGCCGCGACCCTGGTCGAACGCACCCCCGAGCTCGTCTCCGGCGGGGTCTGGTTCGTCGAACTCGCCCCCGTACGGCAGGGGGACGACCTGCCCGACGCGATCGCGACCGCACTGGAACTGCGCGGGCACACGGTGCTCCAGGCACGTACCGGTACGGCGCCCCAGCCCTCCCTGGAAAGGGTCCTCGCCTTCCTGGGCGAGCGTGCGGGCCTGGTCGTGCTGGACAACTGCGAGCACCTGGTGGCCGACACCGCCCGCATCGTGCAGACCCTGCTGTCGCGCTGTCCGAACCTGCGCGTACTCGCCACGTCACGGGAGCCGCTGGGGGTGGACGGGGAGAGCCTCCTGCCGGTGCCGTCCCTGGCCCTGCCCCCCGAGGACGCCGACGTCGAGGAGGCCCGTACCTACACCTCCGTGGTGCTGTTCACCGAACGCGCCGGGGCGGTGCGGCCCGGGTTCACGGTCGGCCCCGACAACGTCGCCCACGTCGTCCGGATCATGCGGGAGCTGGACGGCATGCCGCTGGCCCTGGAACTCGCCGCGGCCAGACTCAGGGCGATGTCGCCCGCCCAGCTCGCCGCCCGCCTCTGCGACAGGTTCCGCCTGCTCACCGGTGGAAACCGCTCGGCGCTACCCCGGCACCGCACCCTGCGCGCCGTGGTCGACTGGAGCTGGGAACTGCTCGACGAACCCGAACGCCTCCTGCTGGGCCGCCTGGCGGTCTTCCCGGGCGGGGCCGACCTGGACGCGGTCGAGCGGGTCGGTTCCGACCCCGAGGGCCCGCCGGGGACCGTCGCCGGGCAGGACGTGTGGGCCGTCCTGTTCGCCCTCGTGGACAAGTCCCTCCTGATCGCGGAGACCTCCGAACGCGAGGACGCCCCTCCCCGCTACCGGCAGTTGGAGACGGTCCGCGCCTACGCGGCCGAGCGCCTGACGCGGAGCGGTGAGCAGGACCGGGTCCGGGACACCCAGGCCCGGTACACGCGTGACCTGTGGAGACGGGCCGACCCCGAACTGCGAGGACACGACCAGGGAAGGTGGATCGACCGGCTCGGCAGGGAGGCCGACAACTGCGCGGCCGCCTTCCACTGGGCACTGGAGCGCCGGGACGCCGCCCTGGCCCTGGACCTGGTCGAGTACTCCCAGTGGTACTGGACCCTGGTCGGGGGCTGGCGGCAGATCCACCGCTGGTCGGAGCAGGCGCTGGAGCTGGTCGGGGACCAGCCGCCCGCGGGCCGCGAGGTGGCCTACGCCAGCTGCCTGTTCCACACGTCCGGCGAGACGGGGTTGGGCCGCACGACCGTTCTGGCACGGATCGCCCGGGTGGAGGAGGTACTCCGGAGCGTGGGCCGGCGGGTGGAGGACCACCCCCTGCTCATCCTCTGCCTGGTCTATCACGCGATGTCGGACGGTCGGCCGGACAGCCCGGCCCGCGCACGCCTGGAGGAGGCCCTCGACGGGCAGCCGGACCCCTGGGCCAGAGCGGCCACGTATCTGATGCTCTCGCTGCTGGACGCGGTCTTCGGACAGGCGGCCCGCTCGCTGGAGCGCGCCTCGACCGCGCTGGAGGCCATGCGCGGGCTCGGTGACGTGTGGGGCCAGTGCCACGCGCTCATCCAACTGGTGGACATCGCCCGCTTCACCGACCTCGAACGGTGTCGGCGCCTGCTCGCCGAGGGCGTCGAGCTGGCCCGGGAGCGCGGTCTGGAGGGGATGGCGGCCGTCTTCCGGACCCGGAGGGCCCAGATCCTCGTCGACCTGGGCGACCTGGAAGGCGCCGAGCAGGACCTGAAGCAGCTCGCGGGGACCTCGGCGGAGGGCGAGCACCTGGTGGTGCTCAGCCAGACCCGGGCCCAGTGGCTGCGCGCCGCGGGCCGAACCGCCCAGGCCCGGAGGCTGATGGACCGGACCGAGCCGACCGTGGCCGGTCTGGGTGGTTTCGCCCCGGCCTACATCGAGCCCGCCTGGCGGCTCCTGGCCGCTGACCTGGCCTGGGACGAGGGTGACACCGACCGGGCCTGGCGGGAGGCGGGCCGGGCCTGGTGGCTGTCCCGGCACGGGCTGGGAACGGTCAGCGCCGACGTCCTGGACGCCTTCGCCGGCATGGTGGCCGAGCAGGACCCGGAGTGGGCCGCCCTCCTGCTCGGCCACGCCACCGCCCTGCGCGGCGTCGCGGACTCGGCCTCACCGAGGGGGCGCAGGGTCCGTGAGCGCCTGGTGGAGCGGCTGGGCGAGGACGGACTCCGGCAGCTGCTGGCCCGGGGCGAGGGCGCCGGGGCGGAGGCGGCCCGCGCCCGGGTGGCGCGGTGGCTCGCCCCGACCGTGCCGGACGACGTCGACCTGGGCGACTGGGCGCGCTGAGTCCGCGGGGCGGTGCCGCGGACCGCGGCGCCGCCCCGCTGCGGTGTGTGTCAGGTGCGTCGGCGGTAGGCCCACACCGCCAGCGGGAAGAAGACCGCGGTGATCAGGACGGTCCAGACCAGGGTCCAGGTCAGGGGGCCGGCGACGTCACCGCCGAGCATCAGCCCGCGCATGGCGTCCACGACGTGGGTGACGGGGTTGTTCGCGGCGATCGGAGCCAGCCAGCCCGGCATGTCGTCCGGCGAGACGAAGGTCGAGCTGCCGAAGGTCAGCGGGAACAGCAGGATCATCGCGAACGACTGCACGGCCATGGGTGTGCGGACGATCATGCCCACGAAGGCCGACATCCAGCACAGCGCGAACGCGAACAGCAGCACCAGCGCGCTGGCGGCGACCACGCCGGTCACCCCGCCCTCGGGGCGGAAACCGATGGCCAGTCCCACGAGCATCACCATGACCACGGTGATCGCGTAGCGCACCAGGTCGCCCAGGACCGCGCCGATCAGCGGGGCCGAACGAGCGATGGGCAGGGACCGGAACCGGTCGAAGATCCCCTTCTCCACGTCCTGGCTCAGGCTGAAACCGGTGCCCATCGTGGCGAAGATGACCGACTGCGCGATGATGCCGGGCATCAGGAAGTCGCGGTAGGCCTGCCAGTCGCCCATCATCGCCTGTCCGAAGACGAACACGAACAGGGTCACGAACATGACCGGCTGCAGCATGAGCCCGAAGACCTCTTCGGGGTTGGCCTTGATCTTCAGGATGCTGCGCCAGGTGAGCTGGAGCCCGTTCTGGACGGTGGTCAGCGGGGAGACGTTCGGCGGCGCCACCGGAGCGCCCCCCGCCACCGGTCGCTTCGGGGTCGTCACGGTGCTCATGCGGGGGTCCCTTCGTTCGCGGGCGTGCCCGTGCTCTCGTCTTCGGCGGTGTGCCCGGTGAGGGCGAGGAAGACCTCGTCCAGGCTCGGCTTGCGCAGGGAGAGCTCGGCGACGGACACCCCCTGCTCGTCCAGGCGGCGCACCGTCTCGGGCAGGACGCCGGAGTCGGTGACCGGGACGCTGAGGAGCATCCCGTCCGTGGTCGCCGGGGTGCTGGTGACGGCCTCGACGATCCGGGTGGCCAGCGGCAGCTGCGCGGGGTCGACGGTGCGCAGTTGCAGTACCTGGTCGCCGGCCTGGTTCTTCAGCTCCTCGGGGGTGCCCCGGCTGATCACCCGGCCGTGGTCCAGGACCATGATGTCGTCGGCGAGCTGGTCGGCCTCCTCCAGGTACTGGGTGGTGAGCAGCACGGTCACGCCGTCGTTCACGAGTCCGCGCACGACCTCCCACAGACCGATGCGGCTGTGCGGGTCCAGGCCGGTGGTCGGTTCGTCCAGGTACAGCAGGGCGGGCCGTCCCACCAGGCTCGCCGCCAGGTCCAGCCGGCGGCGCATCCCGCCGGAGTAGGTCTTGGCGGGGCGGTCGGCGGCGTCGGCGAGCCCGAAGCGCTCCAGGAGCTCCCTTGCCCTGGCCCGTGCGTCGGCGCGGCCGAACCCGAGCAGGCGGGCGATGAGCACCAGGTTCTGGGTGCCGGTCAGTTCGGCGTCCACTGCCGCGTACTGCCCGGTCAGGCCGATCTGGCGGCGGACCTCGTGTGGTTCGCGGACCACGTCGAAGCCGCCGACGGTGGCATGCCCGGCGTCCGGTCTGAGCAGGGTGGAGAGGATGCGCACGGTCGTCGTCTTCCCGGACCCGTTGGGCCCCAGGACGCCCAGCACGGCCCCCGACTCGGCCGTCAGGTCCACACCGTCGAGGGCGGTCTTGCCCTTGAAGTGTTTGACCAGCCCTTCCGCGCGGATGGCGTCAGTCATTGGTCCTCCGTTTCAACGTCTGTCCCCAAGTGTGCCGACCTGCACTGACAGAACGCTGACAGTCTGACTCGCCCCGCTCTGACACCATAGGCGCACGCCCCGTCCGGGAAGCCACGGCCTAGACTCGTGCAGGTGATGAACACCCCGCCGCATGACGCCATTCCCCCCAGGGGAGAGCCCTCGCAGCCACCGGAACGGACCGGCAGCGCACGGCTGCGCCCGCCCTCGCGGCGGGTGAGCGGACGCGCGATCGGGGTCTGGACGCTGCGGCTGCTCTTCGGGGCGGTCCTCACCCTGGTCGTGTTGAGCCTTCTCGCCTGGGGCGCGAGTTCGGCGCCCTGGGCCTGGATCCCCGAGCGGGCGGCGGAGAACGCCTGGATGCTGCCGGTGGCCTACTCGGTGTACGCGCTGGCCAAGATCGCGATCGTGCCCTCCTGGCGGTACCGGGTGCACCGGTGGGAGGTCGGTGCGGACGTCATCTACACCCGGGCCGGGTGGATCAGCCGCACCTGGCAGCTGGTTCCGGTCAACCGGCTCCAGACCGTGGACCACACCCAGGGCTGGCTGGAGCGGGTCTTCGACGTGGCCACGCTCCAGGTCCAGACCGCCTCCTACGCCGGTTCCTCGACCATCGAGGGCCTGGACTCCGACGAGGCGCGCCGGATCAGCGAGGAGCTCGCCGTGCGTGCCGGAACCCTGCGGGACGACGCGACCTGATGGACCGACGGCACGAATCCGAACCGAACCCCCACGGCGCCGAACCCACCGACCCCGCGACGGGAGGCTGGGTCGCGCCGGGAAGCACACCCTCCGGAACCGCGCGCGGACCGGGCCAGGGCGCGGCGGAGGTCTCCGACCCCGGTTCCGCACCCTCGGCCCCTGCCGTCGGCGGGGCCGCCGCCGACGCGCCCTCCGCCGCCGAACAGCCCCGTTCCTGGTGGGGTGAGGCACCAGAGGGCGGGCCGCCCGCCGGCTCCGGTGCGCGCAGTGCCCGCCGGCTCAGCCCGCGCAGCATGGTCGTCGGTCCGATCAACCAGCTCAGGGGCCTTCTCCTGCCCGTCCTGGCCGGCCTGGTGGTCGGCGGGTTCAACCCGTGGCTGCTGACGGCCACGGGGGCGGGTGTCGTCGCACTCCTGATCGGTGGGCTCGTCACCTGGAGGACGTTCCGCTACGAGGTGGAGGACGACCGGATCGAGATCCGCAGGGGCCTCATCCGGCGTTCCCGGCGCACGATCCCGCTGGAACGCGTCCGCGGGGTGGACGTCACCAGCACCCTCCTGCACCGGATGCTCGGCGTCGCGGTGGTCCGGATCGAGGCGGCGGCCGGATCGGCCGGGGCCACCGAGGACGGCAAACTCGACGCGGTCTCCGCAGCCGAGGCCGAGCGGTTGCGCCGGGTACTGCTGCACCGCAGGGCCGTGCTCACGGGGCGGGACGCGGCGGCGCGGCGGGGACCGCGGGCCGCGGACCCAGCGCAGGGCCCCGAGCCCGGCCGGGACACCTCCGGTACGACGGAGGACCCGCCGGGCGCGGACGGGGTCGCCGATGACATCGACGACCCCGATGCCACCGTCACCCACTTCACGATGCCCCGGAGCTGGTACCTGTACGGGGTGCTCAGCCTGGGGTACCTGCTGACCCCGTTCGTCGTCCTGGCGACCCTGCTCGGCATGGTCCAGCAGTCGGCGGGGGAGGTGGCCACCGACTTCTTCGTCGACTGGGTGACCAGCACCGACAGCGCCTTCCTCCTCGTGTTCGGGACGGTGTCCGTGGGTGTGCTGGTGGCTCTGATGCCGCTGTTCGCGGTGGTCTCCTACTCCCTGACCCACTGGGGGTTCTCACTCAGGGACCGGGACGGCTCCCTGGTCGCCGAGCGCGGTCTGTTCACCCGGCGCAGCGTCACCCTGGAGAAGCGGCGCATCCGCGGGTACGAACTGCTGGACAACCCCCTCGAACGCACCCGCGGGGCGGTGGGGCTGCGCGCCATCGTCACCGGCCTGGGCGACACCGCCACCCGCGCGGTTCTGTTGCCGGTCGGCCCGAGGCCCCGGGTGGAGGAGGTCGTGGACAGCGCTCTGGCCCTGTTCCGGGGGCCGCTGACCCGGCATCCCCGGGCGGCGTTGTACCGGCGGCTGATCCGTGCGGTGCTGCCCTTCGCCGCGGTGGCTGCCGTGGCCCTGGCCTTCGGCGCCGTGTGGCCGGCGGCGGTCGCCGGGGTCCTGGCCCTGCTGGGGGTGCCCCTCGCGGTCGACCGCTACCGTTCGCTGGGGCACGGCTACGACGGTGAGCGGGTGAGCGTGCGCTCGGGGTCGCTGTCCCGTTCCCAGGCCACGGTGGAGCGGTCCGCGGTGATCGGGTGGACCTGGACCCAGACCCTCTTCCAACGCCGGTCCCGCCTGGCGGACCTCCAGGTCACCGTGGGTGCGGGCGCGGGTGGCTACACCGCACAGGACGCCTCCCTGGAGGAGTCCGTGGACTTCGCCGCCCGGATCACCCCCGAGATGGTGCGCCCCTTCCTCGCCGCGGACGGGGACGAGGAGGGCTGGGCGGACGATCTGCGGGGTCCGGGCCGCGGGTCGGCCTGACGCGGCCCGGGCCACCGGGGGCACCTCCGGCAGGCGTCGCCGGAACGGGGAGGAGGGCGGCCGCTCGCGCGCGACCGCCCTCCCACGGGGTGTGCCGGTGCCGTCCCCGGCGCCTCTGTGCCGTTCGGTCAGTCGTTCTTCTTCGAACCGAACATGATCTCGTCCCAGGAGGGCACCGAGGCCCGGCGCCCCCGCCCCTTGCGCTTGGCGGGCCCTGCGGCGGTGGAGCCGTTGGCCGCGGCCGGGACGGCCGCCGCGGGCGGCTGCTCCCCGGCGGCGCGGCGCGGCGTTCCGGCGTCGTTGAGGTCGATGGTGGCGCGGCGGCGGCGCGGCCGCTGCTGTGCGGGCTCCTCGGCGGCCGGGGCCTCCTCCTCCGGGTCGGTCCGTGGTGCGGCCGCCGGTGCGGACGGGGCGTCCGACCACTCCGGCGCGCTGGGAGGCCCGGTCCGCTGCCGGGGTTCGGCGTGCTCGGGGGCCCGGTGTGCGGCGGGCCCGCTCTCCTCCAGCCCGTACCCGCGGGGTTCGGGGTGCGCGGGCGGGGCCTCGGCCGGTTCGGTGAACTGTCGGTGGACCGGCTCGGGCCGGGGCGCGGCGGGCCGGTGCGTCTGCGGCAGGGGTGCCGCGGGCGGCGCCTCGTCCGGACGTTCCGCGAACCGTTCGCTGGGGCGCTCCAGGGGCCGTCGGGGCGCGGGTTCCGGGGGTTGCGGCGCCTGGCGGTGGCGCTCCTCCCGGAGCGGGACACCGAACTGGTCGGTCTCGGTGCGCCGCGCCACGGGGTGCAGCGGTTCGTCCAACGGCGTGTCCTGCGCGGGCGACAGGCGGCGCGGGGCGACGTGGTCGTGACGTCGCTCGGCGGCGGACTGTGCGTCCATGCGGGGTAGGTCGGTGGCGGCCTCGTTACGGCGCGGGGCGAAGGGTGTGACGTTCGTGCCGGGGGAGGGCGGCGCGCCCAGGGGCTCGTTGGAGGAGAACCGGTCGGCCTCCTCGTCGGCGGGGACGACGCTGTTGTGTCTGGGCTCGTACAGCCAGTGGGCTACGCGCTCGTCGCCGCCGTGCAGGAAGACGAGCTTGAGCTGCCAGGAACGGTCCTCCCGCTTCCACGAGTCCCACACCGCGTCGCCGGTCTCCAGCTGGTGGGCGCCGATTCTTCTGGTGACCACCTCCTCCAGGGAGGGGCCCGGTGCGGCGTCGCCGTGTGAACGCACGGTGGCGCGCTGGGCCTGCTGCGCGATGTACTCGCGCTCCTGGAGGACGGGGCCCTCGAACCAGCGCACCCGTTCGATGGGTATCCCGGAGATCTCGGAGATGGCCTCCGCGGTCTCGCCGGACCGGATGCGGGCCTGGATTTCCTTGGGGCGCAACGGATTCTCCACTTCGATCTCGTACTGGCCGAGCCGGGAGAACTGGCCGCGTACTGCGGCACGGAGGCGGTCGTCGACGGGCAGCATGAAGCGGGTGCCACGGCCGGTGCTGGCCAGCACCAGGTAGGTGCCGTCCTCACTCACGGCCACGAGGCGAAGCTCGTGCATCGCCCTCCCTTTCGCGTCCCGTCGAGAGCCGGTCCGGCGGACCGTCCCCCGCGTTCTCCAAGTCTGGTCGGCCGACAACTGTTCGGCCAGTACCGCGCCCGGCATGTCCGAACTGTGCCCGCCTCCCGGCCCGTGGTGGGCACCACGGCGGGAGCTGCCCCGAGGTTCCGGGGCCCTCACGGTCGCTTCCGGTGCCAATCTTGACACGCTGAACCTTCCGCGACCGGGAGCGATCGTGGGGGAATGTCGCCGATCCCGCGCGAAGGCTCCGCGGTGATGGTATCCCGCGCTTCCCGAATCACCCCAGGGCTGTGGAAAACTCTGATCTCGGACCAGGTCCGAACATGAGCCGTCTTGGTGTTCGCAAATCGACACGCCGATGGATGCCAGACAGTGATCCTTCTAATCTCATGGCGTTATCAGCGATGAGTCCCCGTTATGGTGAAGTTTCAACTCATGGGCGGTTTGTGATGTCTGGGGCCTACGGGGTCAAATGCCCCACCACACGCCCATCCCACGACCAAGTGCCCCGCCGCGCCCGAACGCGGCCGACGAAGGGGGGACAGCGCTATGCCAAGATCCGAGCACGGGGACGGACCCGAGGCGGGCGAGGAGGGACCGGAGGAGAGCGCGGGCAGGAGGAAACGCATCGACCTGAGCGTGGCGCAGGTCGCCGGTGCCGGCGTCGCGACCCTGACCGCGGCCACCGCGGCCTCCTACCTCAACGTCTACGGCACCGTCATCGGTACCGCCGTCATGGCCGTGCTCAGCACCAGCGCGGCCCCGGTGATCCAGCACTGGATCACCCGCAGCAGCGAGCAGGCGAAGGAGCTGGCGGAGAAGAAGGCCGCCAGGAACACCGGCGCGCGCTCCCCCGTCCGCCCCGGTGCCGTGGACCCGGAGTTCGACGCCAACGCGATCCCCGCCGCGGACGCCGGCCTCCACGGGCCGCTCGGGGACCCGGACGCGGCCCGGACGACGGCCATGCCGGCCCCGGGACGGGACCTGCCGGGGCAGACCGTCGCGCACGGTTTCGGCAACCCCGAGGCCCCCGCCGTCGTGGGAGGCCCGGCGGCCCCCGACGCCACCGAGCTCATGCCCGCCGCCCACGACAGATACACCGGCGACCCGGACGGTCCCGGGGAGGGACCGGGCGGGAAGCGCCCCAAGCGCGGCTGGCGTACCGCGGCCGTCTCGGCCGCGGCGGTGTTCGTCCTGGTCATGCTGGTGATCCTGGCCTTCGAGCTGTTCACCGGCCGCTCCCTGACCGCGTGGACCCAGGGACAGGACGAACCCACCTCGCCCTCCCTGCTCGGCGGCAGCTCCGTCACGGCACAGGTCGAGGAGGAAACCCCCGAGGGCACCGGAGACGAACGGCCCTCCACTGAGGACGGCGCCGGAACGGGGGAGCCGGAGACCGGGGCGCCGACCGAACCCGAACCCACCCCGTCCCCGTCGGAGGCCGGGCCGGACACCCCCGAGGACACGACCGACCCCGTCGAACCGCCGGTGGACGAGGGCACTCCGGAGGAACCGGGGGACCCGGAGGTTCCCGACCCCGGGGCGGGGGAGGCGCCCGAGGGCGGCGCACAGCCCGAGCCCGCGCCGGAGGCACCCGTGGAGTGAGCCCGGCACGGCGGCCCTCCCGCCCGTGGCGCGGTGCCCGGCCGCCCGGGTCCGCGCCGCGGGCCCGGCCCCTCCCGGAGGGTCCGGCCGAACGCCCCTCAGCCGAACACCCGGTCCAGGTAGGCGTTGCCGAAGCGGCGGTGCGGGTCCACCCGGTCCCGCACCGCCAGGGCATCTCCCAGACGCGGGTAGACGCTCTCCAGGTAGGCGCGGTCGCGGGTGTGCATCTTGCCCCAGTGCGGGCGTCCGCCCACGGAGGTGAAGACCGCCTCCAGGTCGGCGAAGTAGGACTCGTAGGGCGTTCCCTTGTACATGTGCACCGCCACGTAGGCGGTCTCCCGCTCGTGGGCGGTGGACAGCCAGGCGTCGTCGGCCGGGGCGAACCGCACCTCCACGGGGAAGCTCACCCGGTGGTCGCCGCGGTTCACGATCTCCCGGGTCTGGCGCAGGACGTCCGCCACGTGCTCGGCCGGGATCGCGTACTCCATCTCCACGAACCGCACGTCGCGCACCGACGCGAACACCTTGTGCGAGACGTCGGTGTAGGACCGGGCGGACAGCGCCCGGGAACTGATCTGGTTCACGGCCGGGACCACCGAGGGGAAACGGCGGCACACCCGGTTGATCCGGTCGAAGAGCGTGTTGGACAGGAAGTCGTCGTCCAGCCAGGACCGGAAGTTCGACAGCGGCTCGGCCGGACCCGGGGAGACGTTGTTGCGCTTGGTGTTGGTGCTCTCGGTGTGCGGGAACCAGAAGAACTCGAAGTGGTCGTTCTCCGCGCGCAGTTCGGGGAGGCGCTCCAGCACCTCGTCCAGGGGCATGGGCTCCTCCCGGGCGTGCAGGAGGAACGCCGGGCGGACCGCCATCGTCAGCGCCGTCACCACGCCGAAGGCGCCCAGGCCCACCCGGGCCGCGTGGAACAGGTCCGGGTCCCGGTCGGCCGAGCACTCGACCACGGACCCGTCGGCGAGAACCATCTCCATGCCCACGACCTGGCTCGCCAGGCCCCCCGCGTCCCGACCGGTGCCGTGGGTGCCGGTCTGTACCGCGCCGGACACGGTCTGCACCGCGATGTCGCCCATGTTGGCCAGCGCGACGCCGCGCGCGGCCAGCGCGTCGTTGAAGTCGCACAGGGGCAGGCCCGCCTCGACCGTGGCGGTGCCCGCCACGGGGTCGATCGAGCGCACACGGGTCAGGGAGGTGGGTGCCAGGAGCAGGCCGTCGGTGACGGCCACGTCCGTGAAGGAGTGGCCGGAGCCGACCATGCGCACGCGCAGGTCCTCGGCGGCGGCTGAGGAGACCGCGGAGGCGACCTCCCCGGTGCTGTTGGGGGTCGCCGTACGGCGGGGGCGGGCCTGGTGGGTGTCGGCCCAGGTGTGCCACAACACATCAGTCATGCGGTGACATTACCGATCAGTCACTTGTGTGACCAGAGGAAGAGTGTCCCTGGTCACGCAAGACGTGAAAGTTCCACGACGAGGGGCGGGGGCGGATCAGGCCGGTCCCGGGGAGCTGGTTTCATGAGTTCCATGAGGCCTTACGACGCGTTTCTGCTGATCTCCTTCGGTGGCCCGGAGGGCGAGGACGAGGTCATCCCGTTCCTGGAGAACGTCACCCGCGGGCGCAACATCCCCCGCGAAAGGTTGGCGGAGGTCGGTGAGCACTACTTCCTCTTCGGTGGAGTGAGCCCGATCAACCAGCAGTGCCGGGACCTGCTCGCCGCGGTCACCGCCGACTTCGACGCCAACGGCGTCGACCTGCCGGTCTACTGGGGCAACCGGTTCTGGGAGCCGATGCTCACCGACACCCTCGCGAGGATGAGGGAGGACGGGGTCCGCCGGGTGCTGGCGCTGCCCACCTCCGCCTACTGCAACTGGTCCAGCCGGACCGCCTACCGCGAGGACATCGAGCGCGCCCGTGCCGCGCTGGGCGAGGACGCTCCCGAGGTCGACCTGATCCGCCCCTTCTACGATCACCCCGGGTTCGTCGGACCCCTGGCGGAGCACGCCCAGGCCTGTCTGGACAGGCTCCCCGAGGAGCAGCGCGAGGGTGTGCGCCTGCTGTTCTCCGCGCACTCCATCCCCACCGCCATGGCCGAGGCCAGCGGCGGTCCGGACCAGGACCTGGGACCCGAGGGCGCCTACGGGGCCCAGCTCGCGGAGGTGGCCCGCCTGGTGGTCGGGCGCCTCGACCGGGAGTACCCCTACGAGCTCGTCTACCAGAGCCGCAGCGGTCCGCCGAGCCAGCCCTGGCTGGAGCCCGACGTCAACGACCGGATGGAGCAGCTCGCCGGGGAGGGCGTCCCCGCCGTGGTGGTCGTCCCGCACGGGTTCGTCTCCGACCACATGGAGGTCAAGTTCGACCTCGACGTGGAGGCCCGCGAGACCGCCGAGAAGCTCGGCATCGGCTACGAGCGCGCGCTCAGCCCGGGCACGCACCCCGCGTTCGTGTCCATGGTGACCGAACTGGTGCACGAGTACACCGGCCGGGCAGCGGAGCAGCGGCTCACCTCCCTGCCGCGTTGCGCCGGGGGGAGCGGTCAGTGCTGCAAGCAGCGCTGACCGGACCGCACCGGCGGGACACGGGGGCGTCCCGCCGGTGCGGGCCCTGGTGCGATCGCCGGGACGGGCGGTGACCCGGTCCCCGCTCTCCGGGGGATCCGGGCGGGACACGCTCTTGAGTGCAAGACTTGTCAACATTGTTGACGCCCTCTGAGGTGCGAGAGATGCCGCGGTGACCCGGGTCACCGCGGCCGATAGGGTCGGGTCAGACCACAAGTCGACGGTTTCAGGAGATTTTGTCTTGGTTCGTTCCTGGTATGAACTGCCGGAGTACGTCCGCCTGCGCCGAGTGAACGGGCTGCGCCTGTCTCCGGACGGCACCCGCCTCATCGCGCCCGTGAGCGACATCGCCCCCGACTCCAAGTCCTTCCGCAGCGCTCTGTGGGAGATCGACACCGCCCCCGAATCCGAGGGCGGGCGCGCTCCCCGGCGGCTGACCCGTTCCACCAAGGGCGAGTCCGGCGCCGAGTTCCTTCCCGACGGCTCGGTGCTCTTCAGCACCGCACGCGTCGATCCCGAGGCCAAGCCCGAGGACAAGCCCAAGGCCGCACTCTGGCTGCTGCCCGCGGACGGCGGCGAGGCCCGCCAGGTCGCCTCCCGCCCCGGGGGCATCGGCGCCTTCGCCGTCGCCCGTGACTCCGGACTGGTCGCCTTCACCGGAAGGGCGCACCCCGGTGCCGAGGACGCCGAGGCAGACACGGAGGCCAGAAAGGCCCGTGAGGAGGCCGGGGTCACCGCGATCCTGCACGAGGCCCTGCCCGTGCGCTCCTGGGACAGTGACATCGGTCCGGACCACCCGCGGATCTTCACGGCCGCCCCGCCCGAGGACGAGGACGCCCGCCTCGGTGAGCCCAAGGACCTCACCGGTGACGCCGGCCTGTCCCTTCTCGGTGCCTCCCCGGAACTGACCCCCGACGGGTCCACCCTGCTCACCACCTGGTCGGTGCCCACCTCCCGCGGTGCCCGCCGGGACGAGGTCGTCGCCGTGGACACGGCCACCGGCGAGCGGCGCACCGTCGCCGGCGGCCCCGACGCCCGGTTCGACTTCGGCAACCCCCTGGTCTCCCCGGACGGCGCCAGGGCCCTGGTCTTCGCCGATGACGAGGGCAGCTACGACGGAGAGCCCCGCAACGCCACGCTGTGGCTCACCGACCTCGCCACCGGCCAGGGCCGCGACCTGCTGCCCGACCACGAACTCTGGCCCCGCGGTTACGCCTGGTCGGCCGACTCCGGCACGGTCTTCCTCGTCGCGGACGAGAACGGCCGCCGCCCGGTCTTCCGCCTGGACGTGGCCACCGGCGCCCTCACCCGGGTCACCGGGGACCACGGTGCCTACAGCGAGCTGAACCCGTCTCCCGACGGCCGCCACGTCTACGCGCTGCGCGACGCCTGGGACGCCCCGCCCGCCCCCGTGCGCCTGGCCGCCGACGCCACCGACGGCCAGCCCGAGTACCTGCGCACCCCCGGCTCCGAGCTGACCATGCCGGGCACCCTCACCGAGATCGAGACCACCGCCGACGACGGCACCCGGATCCGGTCCTGGCTGGTGTTGCCCGAGGAGGCCTCCGCCGCCTCGCCCGCACCGCTCATGCTCTGGGTCCACGGAGGCCCCTACATGAGCTTCAACGGGTGGTCCTGGCGTTGGAACCCGTGGCTGCTGGCCGCCCGCGGCTACGCCGTCCTGCTCCCGGACCCCGCCCTGTCCACCGGCTACGGCCAGGACATGCTCCGCCGCGCCTGGGGCCGGTGGGGCCCGCGCACGCACGCCGACGTCATGGCGATCACCGACGCCGCCGAGGCCCGCGAGGACATCGACGCCGAGCGCACCGCCATGATGGGCGGCTCCTTCGGCGGCTACATGGCCAACTGGATCGCCGGGCACACCGACCGGTTCAGCGCGATCATCTCGCACGCCTCCCTGTGGCAGCTGGACGGGTTCAGCGGAACCACCGACTACCCGCCGGTGTGGGAGAGCGAGTTCGGCACCCCGCTGGCCCAGCCGGAGCGCTACCAGCTCAACTCACCGCACCTGCACGCCGACAGGATCCGCACCCCCATGCTCGTCATCCACGGCGACAAGGACTACCGGGTGCCGATCGGGGAGGGCCTGCGCCTGTGGCGCGACCTCCTCCTGCACGAGGTCGACGCCAAGTTCCTGTACTTCCCGGACGAGAACCACTGGATCCTGACGCCCGGCAACGCCCAGGTCTGGTACGAGACGGTCTTCGCCTTCCTGGACCACCACGTCCACGGCAAGGAGTGGACCAGGCCCGAGCTGCTCTAGGGGTCCGAACCGGGGGAGGGGCCCGGCACCGCGCGTGCCGGGCCCCCGTCGCGTTCGCCCTGCTCCGTGGGCGGCAGCGGGCTCCACGTAGAGTTCGGTGGCGGAATCATCCGGGCACACGCGTCCGGAGGGCCACGAGCAGGAGGGCAACAGTGACCACCATCCAGTCCCCACACGACCCGGAGAAGCTGCGGGACCTCGCCGTCGCCGTGGCGGCGGAGGCCGGTGAACTCGCGGCCAAGGGGCAGGAGGGCATCACCGTCCTGGACACCAAGTCCAGCCCCACCGACGTCGTCACCGAGATGGACCGGGCCACCGAGGACCTGATCCGGGAGCGTCTGCTCGCGGCCCGACCCCACGACGCGATCCTCGGTGAGGAGGGCGGCGGGGCCGAGGGCACCAGCGGGGTGCGCTGGGTCGTCGACCCCATCGACGGCACCGTCAACTACCTGTACGGCAGCCCCGACTGGGGCGTGGCCATCGGCGCGGAGGTCGACGGGGTGGTCGTGGCCGCCGCGGTCCACCTGCCCGTCCACGGGCAGATGTTCGACGCGGTCCTGGGCGGCGGGTCCCGGCTCGACGGCCGTACCCTGCGCGCACCGGACCGGGTCCCGCTGGACCGGGCCCTGGTCGCCACCGGCTTCGGCTACCTGCCCGAACGCCGGCTCCAGCAGGCCAGGGTCCTCACCGGGGTGGTCCAGCACATCCGTGACATCCGCCGGGGCGGCTCCGCCGCGGTCGACATCACCGGCATGGCCACCGGGCGCTACAACGCCTACTACGAGCGCGGACTGCACATCTGGGACTGGGCCGCGCCGGGGCTGGTGGCCAGTGAGGCCGGGCTGCGGGTGGGCGGCCTGCACGGCGGCCCGCCCAGCAACGACCTGGTGATCGTCGCCCGCCCCGGCCTCTACGAGGAGCTCGACGCCCTCCTGGCACCGCTCGGAGCCGACACCGACGGCTGAGCGGGGTCCGCACGCGCGGCCCCGGGTACACGGAACCCCGGGCACACACGGTGCCCGGGGCGGGGGAGAGGCGGGGTCGGACACCCGGAGGTTGTCCGCCCGCCCCGATGCTGTTGCTGTGCGTCCCCGGCCCCTCGGGGGCGGGAACCGCGTCGGCCGCTCCGGTCAGGAGTGGGCGTCGACGCCGTTGCGAGCCGCGATGCGGTAGAGATCCTCGAGCTCCGACGCATGGGTGTCGGCAAGGAAGTCGTCCCCGGCGGCCTGCGCCGACTGGAGTGACCGGTAGGTCTCGTTGATACGGACCTTGATCTCCGCCATGAACTCGCCCATTGCACCTCTTCCAGGGGTAGGCACCGGGACACGGTCAGTGCCCCGGTGTGCATCCTTGTGCGCACGCCTGCGCGTGGGCACGAACCGAAGTCGTCACGACCCTGTGACATGCATGCTCGTCGCGGTCCGGGACGGTACCCCGGTTTCCACGCGTGCGTCTCCTACCTCTACCGCACTGTGATCCGCGTCAAACCCCCGCCCCCCGCGCGTGATCCTTCCGTGACGGTAGCCGGCCGCGGGGGCCCCTTCCGCAGGATGGAAAAGGGCCCGTCGGCGGGGTGGTGCCCCATCGGGGGGCGCCGCCACCGGTGTCCCCCGGGCGGTTCCGGCAAGCGGCAGGAAAAAGTGTCTCAAGACACATTTCCCGAATGGGGCTTCTGCTTACTCGTTCCTTATTCTTGATCTGTCAGATTTGAGATGTGCGGGGTTGAGCCGTCGCCGACGGTTGGGGGATTCGTCGGCGACGGCCGCCCCGCGCTCAGAGGGAGCTGTGAAGCTCCCGGCCCAGCGCCCGTGTCACACGGAGCGAGGAGAGCGGGACTCCCCCCGGAGTTCCCGGCGGGTTTACCGTCTCCTTACCTCCACTGTGAAAGAACGGTTGACGCGGCCGGGACCAAGAACGCCGCTGCCGGTGTGTTGGGGGATGCGCCGGCAGCGGCCCCCTTTTTGTTTCCAGACACCGATGCTCTAGAAGGACAACGTTGCGCGTACTCGTGGTCGAAGACGAACGGGTCCTGGCCGACGCGGTGGCGGTCGGACTGCGACGGGAGTCCATGGCGGTGGACGTCGTCTACGACGGGGACACCGCCCTGGAGCACACCGCGGTCAACGAGTACGACGTCGTCGTCCTCGACCGGGACCTTCCCGGAGTCCACGGCGACGACGTAGCCCGCTCCCTGGTCAACGAGAGCTACAACGGCCGCATCCTGATGCTCACCGCCTCCGACGGGGTCCAGGACAAGGTCGAGGGCCTCACCATCGGAGCCGACGACTACCTGGCCAAACCCTTCGCCTTCGCCGAACTCATCGCCCGTGTGCACGCCCTGGGCCGCCGTTCGGCACCCCCGCTGCCACCGGTGCTGGAACGGGGCGGCATCACCCTGGACCCGGCCAACCACCTGGTGCGCCGCGACGGCCGCGAGGTCTCGCTCACCCCCAAGGAGTTCGCCGTCCTCCAGGTGCTCATGCGCGCCCGGGGGACCGTGGTCAGCGCCGAGGGGCTCCTGGAGAAGGCCTGGGACGAGAACGCCGACCCCTTCACCAACGTCGTCAGGGTCACCGTCATGACCCTGCGCAAGAAGCTCGGCGATCCGCCGGTCATCCAGACCGTTCCGGGGGCGGGGTACCGCTTGTGAGACCGGGGGAGCGCCCAGAGCCAGGGCAGGTGGAACCCACGCGCCCCGGGGACACCGGGACCTGGCGCAGCCTGAACTCCGTCGCCCCCGACGGGGACGGCGCCGAACGCTCCTCCGCCCACGCCACGGTCCACCGCCTCACCGACAACCTCAGCCTGCGCGCCCGCCTCACACTCATCTACGGGATGCTGTTCTTCGCGGCGGGCTCCCTGCTGGTGCTGGTCAACTACCTGGTCATCGCGGTCCTTCTCAACGCGCTCCTGGCCGAGGAGAGCCCGGCGGAGCTGATCGAGAACAGCCACCACATCGAGCAGGTCCTCACCCACGTCACCCGGTTCTCCCTGCTCGCCCTGTTCCTCGTGGGCCTGCTCGCCGTGGGCCTGGGGTACGTCGTGGCCGGCCGTGCCCTGTCGCCCCTGCAGAAGATCACCCGGATCGCCAGGAGGCTCTCCGAACGGTCCCTGCACGAACGCATCGCCCTGTCCGGGCCGGACGACGAGATCCGCGAGCTCGCCGACACCTTCGACGGCATGCTCGAACGCCTGGACCGGGCCTTCGACGGGCAGCGGCGCTTCGTCGCCAACGCCTCCCACGAGCTGCGTACGCCGCTGGCGATCAACCGCACCCTCCTGGAGGTGGCCCTGAGCGCCCCGGACGTCTCACCGGACCTCAAGACCGTCGGGCAGACCCTGCTGGAAACCAACGCCCGCCACGAACGCCTCATCGACGGCCTGCTCTTCCTCGCCAAGAGCGACCGCGAGCTGGAGGCCAAGGCCAGGGTCGACCTGGGGGAGGTCGCCGGGACCGTGCTCAGCCAGCTCGCCGCAGACATCGAGAAGTCGGGCCTGTCGCTGCGCCAGGACCTGAGGCCCGGGCCGGTGACCGGTGACCCGGTCCTGCTGGAGCGCCTCGTCGCCAACCTCGTCGAGAACGCCCTCAAGTACAACGTCGAGGAAGGCGAGATCACCGTGCGCAGCGGCATGTACGAGGGCATGCCCGCGGTCCAGGTGGAGAACTCGGGCAAGGTCATCCCGGCCTACGAGATCGAAGGGCTCTTCGAGCCGTTCCGCCGCGGTTCCGGAGACCGGGTGGGTTCGGGTCGCAGCGCGGGCCTGGGCCTGTCCATCGTGCGCTCGGTGGTCCGCGCGCACCAGGGCGTGGTGACCGCCTGGCCCCGTGCCGGCGGCGGTCTGGTCGTCACCGTGTGCCTGCCCGTACCCCCGGGGTAGCGGGGCGGGGACGCCGAACGCCCTCGACGGCCCAAGCTGCGCAAGGCCGCGCTTCGTGGTATCTATACGTGTCCGAAGACACGCCCACCCCTGTCACGAGCGCAGACCCGGGGTGGGTATGCTTCCCCGGGCGTGGACACGGAGGGAATCCCTCCTGACGTGGGCATGTCTTGATTTTCGCCCGTACCCGGGGGAGTTTTCCACGCTTGTCCGGTGTGTGGGAGCAAACGTGTTTCAGGTCTACGAGGCTCCCGGCGTCGGGTAGTACGGCAGGGAACGACCCGCAGCGGCCGCTGAACCTTGGCCGCCTCCGGTCAAAACCCCGTCAAGATGCTGCTGACCTGTGAACAGTGACCCGGGAGGGGGCACAGTTCATCGACACCGGGAAACTCGTCGGCCGAACCGGGCACAACGAAGGTCTCTCAAGCGTTACACCCGCGCGACGAGGCACTAAACGAGGGGGATGGAGTTAGCAGAGATGGCGACCGACTACGACAGCCCGCGCAAAACTGACGAGGACATCAACGAGGACAGCCTCCAGGAGCTGCAGGCGCGGCGCGTGGACAAGGGCACCGGCACCATCGACGTCGACCCCGACGAGGTGGCCGAGGGCATGGAACTGCCCGGTGCCGACCTGTCCGGCGAGGAGCTCGCGGTCCGCGTGCTTCCCCGCCAGGCCGACGAGTTCACCTGCTCGCGCTGCTTCCTGGTACACCACCGCAGTCAGCTCGCTGAGCAGCGCGCCGGTCAGCTGGTCTGCAAGGAGTGCGCCTAGGACCGACGACCACGGGTCCCGACACCGCCCTCCCCGCCGTCCTGAGGACACCGGGGCGCCGGAAAGGACCTGTTCTGCCGCCGGTCATGACCGGCGGGCAGCCGAGCCGCGATCCGATGCGTCCCCCTCGGGGGCGCATCGCGCGCCTTCCCCCAGGCGGGGTACGGCCGGTCAGCGAGAACGCGACGGTGGACGGCCGACCGCACGCGGGGCGGGACCCCTGTGCGGTGAGCCGCCCACCGTCGTCGTGACACGTCCGTCCCGGGGCGGTTCAGACCTCCAGGTCGCGTCCGCCGGAACCGACCATCCGCTTGCGGGTGGCACGCACGGCCAGCACACGGGCCACCTCGACGCCCACACCGGCGACCACGGCCCAGCTCAGGGCGCGCCCCAGGCTGACGTCGGGGGACTCCAGGTCCGTCGGCGGCTCCTCACCGGTCGCGCGCGTCCAGGCGAAGGTCAGGGCCTTGCGCGTGACGAACTCCGCCGCGAAACCCGCGACGAGTCCGAGGACGACCGGTACGACCTCACCGTCCTTCTTAGCCATGTGAATCGTTCACCGTTCCCTTGTGCGTACGATGGTGCGCGCGAAGGCGCACCGTCTGCGTGAGAATCCTTTCACGCCGACCG
This sequence comes from Nocardiopsis terrae, assembly GCF_014651695.1. Lineage (GTDB taxonomy): Bacteria > Actinomycetota > Actinomycetes > Streptosporangiales > Streptosporangiaceae > Nocardiopsis > Nocardiopsis terrae. Next base: position 430,443 of record NZ_BMXJ01000004.1, on the reverse strand, counting down.
GTCCCGCGCACCGGTGGCCGCGGCCGGGGCGTCTCCTCCCCGCCCCGGGGAAGCCGAAAAGCGGGAGCGACCAGGGTCGCGGGAGCACTAGCATTGCCCCATGACCAACCGCTCTCATTCCTTCCGTATGCCCGACAAGCCTTCGCTGGACGGTATCGAGGCGAAGTGGGTCGACGTATGGGATGAGTCCGGCGTCTACCACTTCGACCGGACCCGCAGCCGCGAGGACGTCTACTCGATCGACACCCCGCCGCCCACGGTCTCGGGTTCGCTGCACATCGGCCACGTGTTCTCCTACACGCACACCGACACCGTCGCGCGCTTCCAGCGGATGAACGGCAAGGCCGTCTTCTACCCCATGGGCTGGGACGACAACGGCCTGCCCACCGAGCGCCGCGTCCAGAACTACTACGGTGTCCGCTGCGACCCCTCGGTCCCCTACGACCCGGACTTCCAGCCGCCGGAGAAGCCCGACCCCAAGCGGCAGATCCCCATCTCCCGGCGCAACTTCATCGAGTTGTGCGACATCCTCACGATCGAGGACGAGAAGGTCTTCGAGTCCATCTGGCGCCGTCTGGGGCTGAGCGTGGACTGGCGGCACACCTACGCCACCATCGACGACAACTCCCGCGCCGCCGCCCAGCGCGCCTTCCTGCGCAACCTGGCCCGGGGCGAGGCCTACATGTCGGAGGCGCCCACCCTGTGGGACGTCACCTTCCGCACCGCCGTCGCGCAGGCCGAACTGGAGGACCGCGAGCGCCCCAGCGCCTACCACAAGGTCGCCTTCCACAAGGGCGACGGCACCCCGGTCCACATCGAGACCACGCGCCCCGAGCTGCTGGCCGCCTGCGTCGCCCTGGTCGCCCACCCCGACGACGAGCGTTACCAGGACCTGTTCGGCACCACCGTGACCACCCCGGTCTTCGGCGTCGAGGTTCCCGTCAGGGTGCACCGCCTCGCCGACCCCGAGAAGGGGTCCGGCATCGCGATGATCTGCACCTTCGGCGACACCACCGACGTCACCTGGTGGCGTGAGCTCCAGCTGGAGACCCGCCCCATCGTCGGCTGGGACGGCCGCATCATCGCCGACCCGCCCAAGGGCGTGGAGTCCGACGCCGCCCGCGAGGCCTACGCCAGGCTGGCCGGGGCCACCGTCCACACCGCGCGTGAGCGCACCGTCGAACTCCTCCGGGAGAGCGGCGACCTCGTCGGTGACCCCAAGCCGATCACCCACCCGGTGAAGTTCTACGAGAAGGGCGACAAGCCCCTCGAGATCGTCACCACCCGCCAGTGGTACATCCGCAACGGCGGCCGGGACGAGGACGTCCGGGCCCAGCTCATCCAGCGCGGCCGTGAGCTCACCTGGTACCCCGAGCACATGCGCCAGCGCTACGAGAACTGGGTCGAGGGCCTCAACGGTGACTGGCTGATCAGCCGCCAGCGCTTCTTCGGCGTCCCGTTCCCGGTCTGGTATCCGCTGGACGCGGACGGCAACCCCGACTACGACCGGCCGCTGCTGCCCACCGAGGACCAGCTGCCCATCGACCCCAGCTCGCAGGCGCCCGCCGGGTACACCGAGGACCAGCGCGGCCAGGCCGGCGGCTTCATGGGCGACCCCGACGTCATGGACACCTGGGCGACCTCCTCGCTGTCCCCCCAGATCGCCTCCGGGTGGGAACGGGACCAGGACCTGTTCGAGCGGGTCTTCCCGATGGACTTCCGCCCGCAGGGCCAGGACATCATCCGCACCTGGCTGTTCTCCACCGTGGTCCGCGCCCACTTCGAGAACGACAGCCTGCCCTGGAGCGCCACGGGCATCTCCGGCTGGATCCTGGACCCGGACCGCAAGAAGATGTCCAAGTCCAAGGGCAACGTCGTCACCCCGGTCGCGCTGCTGGAGAAGTACAGCTCCGACGCGGTCCGGTACTGGGCGGCCAGCGGCCGTCTGGGTACCGACACCGCCATGGACGAGGGCCAGATGAAGGTCGGCCGACGGCTGTCCATCAAGATCCTCAACGCCAGCAAGTTCGTCATGTCCGTGGCCGGTGAGAACGCCACTACCGAAGCCGCCCGGGTCACCGAGCCCCTGGACCGGGCGATGCTGGCCGCGCTGGCCGAGGTGGTCGAGGAGGCCACCGCGGCGTTCGCCGCCTACGACCACACCCGTGCGCTGGAGCGTACCGAGCGCTTCTTCTGGGACTTCTGCGACGACTACCTGGAGCTCGTCAAGACCCGCGCCTACGACACCGGGTCCGCCGAGGGCGCTTCCGCCCGTACCGCGCTGCTCATCGCCCTGGGGGCCCTGCACAAGCTGTTCGCCCCCTTCGTCCCCTTCGTCACCGACGAGGTCTGGAGCTGGTGGCAGGACGGTTCGGTGCACGCCCAGAGCTGGCCCGACGCCGCCGAGTACCGTGCCGCCGCCTCCGGCGGGGACCCGGCCGTCCTGGCCGCGACCGCGGAGGTCCTGCGCGCGGTCCGCAAGGCCAAGTCCGAGGCCAAGCTGTCCATGCGCGCCGAGGTCGACAACGTCAGGGTCCGCGGCAAGCAGGCCGGGTCCGCCCGTGCCGCCGCCACCGACATCGCCGCCGCCGGCCGCGCCGCCGGGATCGATTTCGAGACCACCGACGACAGCGACCTCACCGTCGAGGTGACGCTGCCGGAGCCGACCGAGTAGCGGCACACGGCGGTGCCGTCCGGCACCGACACCCGCGGGGCGGGTCCGGGTTCCTTCCGGGCCCGCCCCGTCGTCGCACCCGGGCAGCGTCCGGAGAGCGATAGGCTCGGCGGATGTGAGTACCTCATCCCTGGAAGGCGGGCGGGTGCCGATCACGGTTCGTCGCCTGGACCCCGGCCTCCCCCTGCCCGAGTACGCCCACCCCGGTGACGCGGGCGCGGACCTGTACGCCGCCACCGACGTCCACCTCGACCCCGGAGAAAGGGTCACCGTCCCCACCGGCCTGGCCATCGCCCTGCCCGAGGGCTACGCGGCCTTCGTGCACCCCCGGTCCGGGCTCGCCGCCCGGTGCGGGATCACGGTCGTCAACGCCCCGGGGACCGTGGACGCCGGATACCGGGGTGAGATCAGGGTGACCCTGCTCAACACCGACACCGACACCCCGGTCAAACTCGCGCGGGGCGACCGGATCGCCCAGATGGTGATCCAGCGCGTGGAGCGGGCGAAGTTCGTCGAGGCGGACACCCTCCCCGACTCGGTGCGCGGTGCGGGCGGTTTCGGTTCGACCGGGGGCCACGCCGCACAGCGGTGAACGTTCCCTGACTCCCCGGTGTGATCCCGGGACCTACGGAAGAAGCGGAGAGGTGAAGGCGTGTTCGGACGCCGCCGCAAGAAGCGGGACGAAGAGACAGAGAGAACCGGGCAGACGGAGGCCCGGCCGAAGCGGCAGGGCGCCGCCGGCGCGGTCTCGTTCGACAACGAGGTCGAGCCGGAGCGTGCTACGGGAGAGCCCGTCAAGGGCGCGGACCAGTACCGGCGGACCGGGCCGTGGGACTCCACCGAGGACGCCCCCGAAGCCAACCGGATGGACCTGGGCAGCATGCTGCTGCCGATGGAGCAGGGCACCGAGATCCAGGTGAACGTGGCCCAGGACAAGCAGAACAAGCAGAAGATCATCGGGGTCACCCTGGTGCGCGGCAAGACCGCGCTGCAGGTGCAGCCCTTCGCGGCCCCCAAGTCCTCCGGGCTGTGGGAGGAGATGCGTGAGGAACTGCGCGAGCAGGTCACCAAACAGGGCGGCAAGGTCGAGGACCACGACGGAACCTTCGGCCCCGAGCTCCAGGCGCTCATCCCCATCAAGGGGAAGAAGACCGAGGACGGCAAACAGCTGGGCCAGCGCGTGCGCTTCATCGGGGTGGACGGCCCCCGATGGGTCCTGCGCGGGGTGATCCGCGGCGAGGGCGCGAGCAAGCCCGAGATGATGTCCGAGGTCGAGCAGCTCTTCGCCAACATCGTCGTGGTGCGCGGTGAGCAGCCTGTGCCGCCCAGCGAGCTGCTGCAGATCACGGTGCCGAAGAAGATCCAGGAGCAGATGGCGGCCGCCGCCAGACAGCGCGCCGCCCAGCAGGCGGCCCAGAGCGGAAACGCGGGCAGCTCGCCCAACGGTTCCGCCGACGGCCCCGCCAGCGGCGCCTGAGGAGGGGCCGGAGGAGACCGGTGGTTTCCGCGGGGTCGGCCTGTGTACAACCGTGTCCGGGGGTGCGCCGTTCCGTAGTGTGTGTTTCATGGCACAGACGACGCAGAACAGCGCACCCCGGCCGCTTCCCGAGGACTGGGACCGGGCCCTGGCCGTGGTGGCCCACCCCGACGACCTGGAGTTCGGCGCCTCCTCGGCGATCCACCGGTGGACCTCCCAGGGCAAGGACGTGGTCGAACTCCTGGTCACCAAGGGCGAGGCCGGGATCGACACGTTGGATCCCGGGGCCTGCGGGCCCCTGCGGATGGCCGAACAGCGTGCCTCGGCCGCTGCGGTCGGTGCGGCCGAGGTGGAGTTCCTGGACTTCCCCGACGGCACCGTGGAGTACGGTCTGCCGCTGCGCAGGGCGCTGGCCGGGGCGATCCGGCGGCACAGACCCGACGTGGTCCTCTCCATCAACTTCCGTGAGTTCTTCGGTGGCGGCAGCGGGTTCAACCACGCCGACCACCGGGTCCTGGGCCCCGCCCTGCTGGACTCGGTCCGCGACGCCGCCAACCGGTGGGTGTTCACCGAACAGCTGGTCGAGGGCGCGGAGCCCTGGCCGGGTGTGCGTTTCGCGGCCTTCGCCGCGGCTCCCGACCCCACCCACTTCGTGGAACTGGGGGAGCAGGACCTCGCGGCGGGCATCGCCTCCCTGGACGCGCACGAGGTGTACCTGGCCAACCTGGACGGTTTCGACCAGAAGACCTTTCTGCGGGAGAGTGCTCTGCGTGCGGGGGAGTGGGCGGGCGTACCGTTGGCCACCTCCTTCGAGGTATTCGACACCTGAGCTCCGGGTTCCGGAGCCGAGCCCCCACGGGAGGGAGCGCCATGGGCGCAAGGAGGAGCAGGGCAGGCCGGGTCCTGCTGTGGACACTGGCCGCGGTGACGGCGCTGCTGCTCGTCGCCGGGGCGGCCTTCGCCGTCTGGGTGCTGAACCCGTACCAGGCGGAGCCGGAGCCGCTGGCCCGCGCCGCGGACGACCCGGCGGTCCTGGTGGAGCACCGTGAGGACGCCGTGCTGATCGCCCCCGCCGAGAACCCGTCGGGGACCGGGGTGGTCTTCTACTCGGGGGCGCGGGTGGAGGCCGACGCCTACGCGGCGGTCTGGGCGCCGGTGGTCGCCGAGACGGGGCTCACGGTGGTCCTGCCCGACCTGCGCCTGAACCTGGCCCTGCTCGACTCCGCCCGGGCCGAGACCGCCGTGGCAGAGGCCCCCGGCGTGGAGACCTGGTACCTGGGCGGGCACTCCATGGGCGGGGCCTTCGCCGCGCAGCACCTGGGCAGCGGGGACGGAGCCACCGACTGGGAGGGGCTGGTGCTGTGGGCCTCCTACGCGGTGGCCGCCGCCGACCTGGCCGATCGCGAGGACCTGCGGGTGCTTTCGGTGGCGGGGGGACGTGACGGCGTGCTCACCTCGGAGAAGATAGCCGAACAGAGACCCAACCTGCCCGAGGATGCCGCCATGGAGGTGATCGAGGGCATGAACCACGCCCAGTTCGGCTCCTACGGGCATCAGGCCGGGGACGGAGAACCGGAACTGACCGACGAACAGGCGCACCAGGCCCTGGCCGAGGTCACCGGCGCCTTCCTCGCCCCCTCCTGACCGGGCGACCGGTAGGGAACGGTTCAGGCGTCGGTGGCCCGGGCCGACCCGGGGTCCACCGGGTCGGCGACCCTTCCGGTGAACAGGACCGTCCCCCTGCGGCGCAGCACGAACCGGAAGGGCTGGTCCACCAGGAACTCCTTGGGCCTGGACGGGATCGCGGCCGACATCACCATGACGGCGGCGGTGGCGGCGGCGCCCTCCGCCCCCTTCTCGTCCACGCGCAGCACGGCCTGGTGCACGATGGCGTCGACCCTGAGCGGTTCGCTGCTGATCCCGCCGAAGTCGGCGTCGTCGGTGGCCAGGGTGCGCACCCTGGCGGGGACTGCGGCCAGGGGATCGAGCAGCGTCGTCTCGGTCTGGACGGCGAAGCGCGGCAGTGCCAGGCTCACCTGCTCGTTCCGGCTCGCCCGGTACAGTCCCAGCAGGTTCCTGGGGGTCAACGGCGGAGCCTGGGCCCGTTGTCTCCCCGGTGCGGCGGGGATGATCACGTCCAGCGCCAGCCCCTGCGCGCCCTCCAGGGTCACCATGCGCAGGCCCGCGTGCTCGGCCAGGTCCATGCGGCCGGTGCGCCGCATGGTGGGGACCCGGCGGGTGCCCCCCGGAGCGTGGAAGGCGCGTTCGCGGGTCCGGGACACCTCGAAGGGTTCGCTCCACATCAGCTTCACCCACAGGGCGTTGACCAGGAGCATGCGAAGGTCGGGGTGGACGGTGCCGGGTGAGAGCAGTTCGGGGACCAGGCCCCGGGTGACCTCCTCGACCCGGCCGTTGATTCTGCCGCGCACGCCCTCGCTGTCGCCCCGGAAGTCGACCCGGTCCACCTCGGCGGCGGGCCGGGACCGCACCCGGTCCTCGAAGTCCGGGCGCAGCGGCAGGTCCGCGGGCACGTACAACCCGTTGAGAGAGGCCAGGTCCAGTTCGGCGGGCCCCTCGACCGCCTCGTTCAGGGCGGCCAGGTGCTCCCCGGGGTCACCGTGCACCGGTGCGAACAGGTCCACCAGTTCCTGCCGGGTCCGGCCCCCGGCCCCCGCGGCCAGCAGGCCGAGCACGGATCCGACGGAGTAGGGCGACCACACGTGGGAGGCCTCCCCGAGAGCCAGCTCCCGGTCCAGCCCGAGGGTGAAGCGGGCGTGCTCTTCCTGCGGCTCGTCCCGTGCGGTGGTGTCCAACGGTGGCTCCTGGAGAAAGGGGTCGGAGTCGCCAGCGTACGGAACGGGGACGCGGCCGCGCCAGCGCCGGGCCGCGCCGCCGCAGCCCGCAGGCCCGGTTCTGGTGCAGGTCGAAGTCCTCCTCCCCGCGATGCGGCTTCCCGTCGGAATTCGGTGCGAAAGGTCGACGGGCTGTTCGGTGTCACCCGCGCCACCGCGCACCGCTGGTTCCAGGCCCGGACCGAGATGGGCCTATGGCCCACGAGCTACCGCGCCATCCTGTGGTGCGGGGTGTCCCCGCAGTGCGCTCGCGCCGCGGGCCTCGCAGGCGCCGCCCGGCCAAGCTCCACGGAGACAAGGCGTACCACTCCCGTGACCGGCGCCGATGGCTGCACGAGCGCCAGGTCGGGGTGCGCATCGCCCGTCCTGGTATCGAGTCCTCACAGCGTCTGGGGCGGCATCGGTACAAGGTCGAGCGCTCGATCGCCCGGCTGGGCTCCTACCGCAGGCTGAACGTGCGCTGGGAGCGCAAGGCCTCCACCTTCCTGGCAATGCTCGGCATCGCCTGCGTCTTCGTCTGCTGCAAGTACCTGGTTGAGCATGCCGACGGCTTTTGAGATGAGCTCTGGCGCGGGGGCCGGTCGGCCGGTCCGTGCGGGCTCCGGGGCGGCGGCCGTCGGCGCCAGGGGTGGGAGGGCGGTGCGTTGTCACCGATAGAAGTCGGTGAAACACCGAGCGTGCCCGGTCATGACTCACGTAGGGTGGTGGATCATGGGCGGCGGCCCTCGGGCCCCACAGCGATAACCGGACCGGGAGCGGGATGACTGAGCAGCAGCGGGCCTCCGACGAGGCGGCCCAGGCCGAGGACCGGACGGGCGAGCCCGTCGTCACCGAGGGGACGGTCGAGGCCCTGGTCCGGACCAAGCTCGCCGAATCCCTGGGCGGCAAACGCGGCATGGTCGAGGCGGCCGTTCCGACACTCACCTTCACGCTCTCCTACATCCTCAGCTCCGAACTGCGGACGTCGATCCTGCTCGGTGTGGGAGCCGCCCTGCTCCTGGGGGTGGTCCGGCTGGTGCAGCGCTCCTCGGTGCAGTACGTGCTCACCAGCCTCTTCGGTATCGGTATCGCCGCGATCTTCGCGATGCGCAGCGGCAACGCCGAGGACGCCTTCCTGCCCGGCATCATCTACAACGCGGTCTACGCGGTGGTGCTGAGCATCTCGGTGCTGGTGCGCTGGCCCGCCATCGGCCTGATGATCGGCCCGTTCATCGGACACAGGGAGGACTTCACCTCCTGGCGCGGCAACCCCGCCGTGGTCAGGCTGGCCTCCCGGCTGACCTGGCTGCTGGTGCTGCCGTGCATCATCCGGGTCCTGGTCCAGTACCCGCTCTGGCTCGCCGCGACCAACGACTGGGCCGACACCTTCGCCCTGCTGGGCCTGTCCAAGGTCGCCATGGGGTGGCCGCTCCAGGTGGCCGCGTTCGCGGGCATGGTGTGGGTGCTGGCCCGCGGCCGCACCCCGCTGGAGCGGGAACAGGACACCGAAGAGCCCCGGAGCGGGTCCGCCGAGCAGACCGGGGACCGCTGAGGGCTCAGCTCCCGGCGTCCCCTCCGGGCCCGTCCACCGGCCCCAACAGCTCCTCCAAGGGGCCCAACGCGTCCGGTTCGGCCAGGAACACCACGGTGTTGCCCACCGCCAGGGTCCGCCCGGGGTCCGGTGGGCGCACCCCGCCCGGGCCGACCACCGCGACCAGCGCCACCCCCTCCGGCAGCGCACCCGTCAGCTCGCTCTCCAGGCCGCTCACGAACGGGCTCTGCGCGTGCAGTACCGACTCGGCGATCTCCGCGCCCGGCAGCGGGGGCAGAGCGCCCTCCTCCGGGAGGTCCTCCTCCGCGGGGACGCCCTCGACCAGGTCCGCGATCAGCCGGGGCGGGGAGACCGCCAGGTCCACCCCCCAGGAGTCGTTGAACAGCCACTCGTTGTCCGGGTCGTTGATCCGGGCGATCACCCGGTCCACCCCGAACTCGGTCTTGGCGAGCAGGGACACGACCAGGTTCACCTTGTCGTCGCTGCTGGCCGCGACGACCACGTCGAAGTCGCCCAACCGGGCGTCCTCCAGGGTGGCCAGCTCACAGGCGTCCGCCAGCAGCCACTCCACCTGGGGGAGGTCGTCGACGCCGATCGCCCGGGTGTCCCGGTCGATCAGCAGGACCTCGTGCCCGCTGCCCGCCAGCTCCGTGGCGATGGAGCGGCCCACGCTCCCGGCACCCGCGATCGCGATCCGCATCTCACCCACGCCCCGTCTCGTCCTCGTGCCGCTCACCCAGCCGTTCGACCAGGCCCTCCATCTCCCGGCTGTGCGCCACCACGTGCAGCACGTCTCCGCTGGCGAGTCGCTCCCGGGGGCGGGCCAGCGTGATGCGGCCCTCCCGGACCAGGTACACCACACGCAGCGAGGAGTCCTCCTCCAGGGCGATGACGGTCTCACCCGCCCAGCGCTCCGGCAGGGTGAGTTCGTTCATGCTCAGACTGCCCGAGGCGTCCTGCCATTCGGGTACCGCGGTGAGTCGGTCGTCACCGGGCACGACCCGGCGCAGGATCGCGTCGGCGGTCCAGCGCACGGTCGCCACCGTGGGAATGCCCAGACGCTGGTAGACCTCCGCGCGGCGGGGGTCGTAGATCCGCGCCACCACGTTCTGGACGCCGAACGCCTCCCGGGCCACCCTGGCCGAGATGATGTTCGAGTTGTCGCCGTTGCTGACGGCGGCGAAGGCCGCGGCCCGGTCGATACCGGCGCTGAGCAGTACCTCGCGGTCGTGTCCGACACCGCGTACGGAGTGTTTGGCCACGGCGGTGCGGAGCCTGCGGAACGCCTCGGGGTCCTGGTCGATCACCGCCACGGAGTGGCCCAGGTCCACCAACGTGTGCGCCAGGGTGGAACCCACCCGGCCGCACCCCATGATCACGATGTGCACCTCGACCGCACTCCCGTCGACCTCGCCGTCCGACCCGGGGCACGGAGTAGTCGAACATGCCCCGACAGCTACACCTTGGCACACATCACCCGCGCACGTGCGCCCGCCCCGGCTCCGCGGTGTTCGGACCAGCACGTGTGGTGCTCCGAGGCCGGTAGATTGGGGCTGGTTGGTGGCTGTGCGCGCAGGGTCACCCTTCACACGACCCGACCAGCGAAGGACGCCGCCATGAGCCTTGTGGGAAACGAATTCGAACTGACCGTGGACGATGTCGCACACGGGGGGTGGTGTGTGGGCCGCCACGGCGACCAGGTCGTCTTCGTCCGCCACACGCTGCCCGGCGAGCGGGTCCGGGTACGCGTCACCGAACAGACCACCCGGTTCCTGCGCGGGGAGGCCGTCGAGGTCCTCACCGCCTCCCCGGACCGGGTCGAGGCGCCCTGCGTGTTCTCCGGCCCCGGGATGTGCGGCGGCTGCGACTGGCAGCACGCCTCCCTGGAGTCGCAGCGCCGGATGAAGGGCAGGGTCGTCGCCGACCAGCTCAGCCGCATCGCCGGGATCGACCGCGAGGTCGAGGTGGAGGAGCTGCCCGGCACCCCTGACGGCCTGGGCTGGCGCACCCGGGTGCGTTTCGCCGTGGACGAGGACGGCAACGCCGGTCTGCGCCGCCACCGCTCCCACGACATCGAACCGGTCGACCGCTGCCTGATCGCACACCCCGGCGTCACCGAACTCGGCGTGACCGAGGTCAAGTGGGAGGGCGTCAAGGACGTCGAGGCCGTGGCCTCCGCCACCCGCGCCGACCGCGCCGTCGTGGTCACCCCCACCACCGCCAAGCTCGGAGCCCTGCCCGAACTCAAGGCCTCCAGCGCGGTGCTGCGCCGCTTCAAGGGCGGACGGGTGCAGTCGGTGCGCGGCCGCAAGGGTGTGCGCGAGGACGTGTCCGGGCGCGAGTACCGCGTCGGTGCGGGCGGCTTCTGGCAGGTCCACCCGGCGGCGCCGGAGACCCTGAGCGCGGCCGTCCTGGCGGGTCTGGAGCCCAAGCCCGGCGAGACCGCCCTGGACCTGTACTGCGGAGCGGGCCTGTTCACCGGTGCGCTCGCCGAGGCCGTGGGCGCCGAGGGGCGCGTGATGGGCGTCGAGAACGGCGAGCACGCGGTCCGGGACGCCCAGTACAACCTGAAGGACCTGCCGCAGGTCCGGGTCGAGCGCGCCGACGTGGTCAAGCAGATGCGTGAGTGGGCCGACGTGCGCGCCGACATCGTTGCCCTCGACCCGCCGCGCGCGGGCGTCGGTGTCGAGGTCGTCCGCAAGATCGCTGGCATGAAGCCGCGCCGGATCGCCTACGTCTCCTGCGACCCCGCGACCCTGGCCCGCGACCTCGCCGAGTTCGGCCGCTCCGGCTACCGGCTGGTGGACCTGCGCGCCTTCGACGCGTTCCCGATGACCCACCACATCGAGTGCCTGGCCGTCCTCGAACCGGTCAAGCTGGCCCGCCGCCACCGCGAGGCCGCCGAGACCGAGTAGGCCCCGCGGTCCCACCACGAGGAGAACGCCCGGAAGCGCCAAGCTCCCGGGCGTTCTCCTCGTCCGCGGCCGCCATACGCGGCCGGGCCCCGTCCGGTCAGCCCCTACGGCGGGGGAGCGGGACCCTCAGGACGGCGAGACCCAGGGCGAGCACGACCAGCCCTGCCCAGGAGACCAGCGGTAGCCGTTCGCCGACCAGGGCCACACCCAGCAGGGCGGCCACGGCCGGTTCGGCCAGGCTGAGGGTGGTCGCCGTCGCGGCCGGTGTGTGCCGTAGGCCGTGACCGAACAGCCAGTAGGCCAGGAACACGGTGAACAGGGCCAGGTGCAGGGCGACCAGTGCCCCGTTGGCCGTGGCCAGCCAGGCGGTGCCCGCGGCCAGCACGACGGGGAGCACGAGGAGGCCGCCACCCGCGAACATGGTGCCCATCACCGCCCCGGAGGTGTGCCCGCGCCGGATCAGCTTCTCGGCGATGACCGCGTACAGGGAGTAGGAGAACCCGGCGGCCAGGGCCAGGAGCACGCCCAGGACGTTCACCGAGCTCTCGGCGCCGGTGAACCCCGGGCCCAGGACGAGTACGGCGCAGCCCAGTACGGCCGCGACGGTCGCCACCAGCCACCGCGCGGTGGGCCGGGCCCGCTCCGTCCCCCAGGCCAGCAGGCCGGAGAACACGGGTGCGCTGCCCAGGGTGATGACCGTGCCGACGGCCACCCCCGCGTTGGCGACCGCGGGGTAGAAGGCCAGCGGGTACCCGGCCACCGCCGCCGCACCCAGCAGGAGCATCCGGCGGGTGCCGCGGTCGGCTCCGGCCACCAGCGCGGTGGACCCCTTGCCGAACAGGAACAGCAGGATCCCGCCGAGGACGAGTCCCGCCGAGCCGACCGCGGCGGGGTGCGCCTCGGCGGGGGCGAAGGAGCTGGCGGTTCCGGTGGTGCCCCACAGGACGGCGGCCCCGAGGACCGGCAGCGGCCCGGAGCCCGGGCGGGCGAGGCGGGAACGGGCGGACGGCCGGTCCGCGGCCGTGGAGGTGGTGTGCTCTGGCACGTGCTTGCTCTCGTCTCCGTGCGTCGGGAACTGGTCCGAGGGCGGGCGCACGAAGGACCCGGCCCGGGCGCGCGGAGGCGGGGCCGCGGGGTCTCCGGGGTTCAGCCGGTGCGCCCGATCAGGCGCACAGCGGCGGAAGGACCTTGTGCCAGTGGTAGTTCACGCCCCCACGGTAACGCGAGGCGACCGAACGCGGAGCAGGGGGCGGGTCAGCCGCAGTCGGGGAAGGGGAACTCCGTCCAGCTCAGCACCTCCTCCTCCGACCAGACGCTCCTCTGCCAGTCCGCTTCGGGGAACTCGGCGGACCCCGGATCGGGCAGGTCCAGAAGTTCCGTGAGTTCCCCCGGGCCGGTGCCCGGATCGGTCAGGGTGTCCCAGTGCTCCTCCAGGACCGCGGTGACGCGCTCCCGGGGCAGGTCCATGAGCGCATGGGCCAGGGCGAAACCGTCCGAGTCGGCGTCGAACCGGGTCAGCAGGCTGTCCGCCACGCTGATCCGGTCCCGCCGGGAGAGTCCCTCGTCCGCGGAGGCCAACCAGGCGCCCACCGCCAGCCTGGCCTGACCGGCCGCGGAGCACGGCTCCTCGCGGTCCCTGGGCAGGCCGACGAGCAGCACGGCGGCATCGACGGACACGCCCTCGCGGGAGAACTCCATCTCCGTGTCCCAGTACTCGGTCACGATGACCGAGTACTCGGGCGGGTCGGAGTGCAGGGATCTGCGGATGTGGCCCCCGGCCTGCCACACCGCGAGCACGCGGGGGCGTACGCGCTCGGGTGCCGCCGCGACGACGGGCCCCAGGGCGGCGTGCCAGTACTCCACCCACGACTCGTAGCCGGGCAGGGGGCAGTACGCCACCCCGTCCCGGGTCCGGCACGGGGCGCTCTCCGTTCCGTGCAGCTGGTCGACCGAGAACTCGGCGTCGAAGGGGAAGGCCCGGTTCGCCTGTACTCCGGTCACCGCGATCACCACGGCCAGCAGCGCGCTCACGGCCGCAGTGACGGGCCGTACGCCCCTGCCGTCGTCCCTCCGGGCCATGGCGGCGCTCAGGAGGAGGGCCGCCAACAGGGCGTTGAGTAACAGGTACAGCACCGCCAGAGCGGTCACCCCGGGTGTGGTGACCGGCAGGGGCTCCACCACGGAGCGCGCGGCCGTCTCCACCCGGTTGACGATCACGTCCGCCCTCCTGCCCACGGTCGTGGACGTGTACACCAGGTAGGCCGGGATCAGCAGAACGAACGCGATCAGGGGCGCGAAGGAGCGCGTCCAGACCACGGTGGTCAGCGCGGCCAGGGGGCCGAACCAGCTCGTCACGATCACGCCGGGGACGGCGTACGGGCTCAGCACCCCGGCTATCGGCACCGGGACGCGTACCAGGTACCCGACTATCTGGATCGCCGTGCACACCGAGGCCAGCGCCACCGCGGCCAGAGCCAACGACAACAGGCGGGCACGCGGGGACAGGGGCAGAGCCAACCCCGCCGAGTGGCGTACCTCGCGGATCGCGGGAAAACTCGTGACCACGAACATGACCACGGCCACGCACATCGCCTGGTACACGCAGTACCGGTGGAAGCCGCTCGCCGTCGGTAGGGTCAGCATCTGGCTTGTCAGTGCCGGGGCGAACAGGGCCGGGGGCATGGTGAGGAAGAAGACGGGGCTGGTCACCAGGTGCCGGAGGTTGAACAGGGTCAACCGCCCGAACGTGGAGCCCGTGCTCACCGGGTCTTCCTTCCCGCGCCGGTGAACAGCAGGTAGGCGTCCTCCAACGACGGCTCCACCGGGACCCCGGCGGTGGAGTCCGGGTTCTCGGTGCCCTCCGGTACGAGCACCCGGTAGCGGCCGTCCGCCAACCGCCAGGAGGTCACGCCCTCGGCGGGACGCGAGCCCTGTTCCCAGACCCGCCCCCTGGCCCGGCTGACCAGCTCGTCCGGGGTGCCGTCGAAGACCACCCGGCCCGCGTCCAGGCACAGGACCCGGCGGCACAGGGCCGCCACGTCCTCGATCTGGTGCGTGGACAGCACCACCGTGCTGCGCGCCGCCAGTTCGGAGACCAGGTCGCGGAACCGGATGCGCTGCTCGGGGTCGAGGCCGATGGTGGGTTCGTCGAGCAGGAGGAGTTCGGGGTCGCCGAGGAGGGCGGAGGCCAGGCCCAGGCGCTGGCGCATCCCCCCGGACAGGCGGCGGACCCTGCTGTGTCTGCGGTCGTACAGGTCGACCCTGCGCATGGCGCGCCGTACCTCGTCGTGGCGCTCCCTGCGCCCGCCCAGCTCCTTGAGGACCGCGACGTAGTCCAACAGTCCGAACACGGTGAAGTGCGGGTAGAAGGAGGGCGACTGCGGCAGGTAGCCCATGCGCCGGCGGATCTCGGTGCGGTCGGCCGCCTGTTCGGGGTCGCGGCCCAGCACACGCACCTCGCCCCCGGTGGCTTCCAGATCGGTGGCCAGGCAGCGCAGCAGCGTGGTCTTGCCCGCGCCGTTGCGGCCCAGCAGCCCCGTCACCCCCGGCCCCAGGTCGAGGTCGATCCCGGCCAGGGCCCGGCGGGTCCCGTAGCTGCGGACCAGTCCGCGCACACTCACCCCGGTCGCCGTCGTGTCCATCGTCATACGGTCCTCATCCGGAGCAGGATCGCGCCCGCCAGCAGGGTGAGCGCCGCGGCCCAGCCCGACTGGGCGGTGGGGGAGAAGAGCAGCAGCGGGTCGAGTTCCTCGGCGATGCCGAGTACTCCCACGGTGAGCAGCCATCCGGCCCCGAGGAGGCCGCCCGCCAGGCTCAGGGGCATCCAGCGGCTCAGCGACAGGCAGCCGGCGACCATGGCCAGTGCGGGGAGCAGCCAGAAGACCGCCTCCCACAGGGTCGAGGTCGAGGGCATCAGGGCCGCTGCGGCGGTGCACAGGGTCAGCGCCGGCACCAGCACGGCGCTGGTCCGCAGGAAGAGGAGGCGGTAGCCGGCCAGGGGGGTCACCGAGGTCAGGCTGTGGGCCGGATCCACCCACCGGCCGTAGGCGAGGGCCACGCCGAGCAGGGGCACCACCGGTGCGGTGAAGGAGAACAGCAGTGAGCCGCGGGGCAGCTCGTGGGCGACGGTCAGGGCCGTGGCGAGTACGAGCACGGTGGCGGTCAGCCAGGCGCGGTAGAGCTGGGGGGTGGCCGCCAGTAGCTTGGCGGTGTTCTCGCGCAGGCCGAGGACGGACAGCAGGCGTTCGAGGGGGCCGCGGCGGGGCCGGTCGACGATGTCGCGCAGGTTCGCCCAGCTCCGGTCCAGCCAGGCTTCGTCCGCGGGCAGCAGGTCGCGGCAGCGGGCACAGTGCATCAGGTGGGCCTCCGCGGACATGGCGGTGACGTCGTCGGCGGTGTGGGCCGCGTACTGGTGGAGTTGGTCGTGGGTCAGGTGCCAGCTCATGTGGTCAGTGCCTCCCGTAGCCGCGCCTTGGCGCGCATGACCCGTGTCTTCACGGTTCCTTCGGGTATCCGGAGGATCTCCGCCGCCTCCCGCACGGTCAGGCCGTCGAGCACGGTGGCCTGGATCGCCGAGCGCAGTTCGGGGGAGAGCTCGTGCAGGGCGGCGCCCAGCGGCCCGTGCTCGATGTTGAGCAGCACGGTGTCCTCGGCGGAGGCGTCGCCGATGGTCTCGTACGGTTCGGGGGTACTGTCGGCGATCCACCGGTTGGCGCGTTTGCGCAGCTGTGAGATGAGCTGGCGGATCGCGATGGTCCACAGCCAGGCCCCGGCGTCGCTGTCGCCCGGGCGCGGGGTGAAGGAACCGGCGTTGCGCCACACCGCGAGGAAGGTCTCCTGCAGGGCGGCGTCGAGTTGGTCGGGGTCGGAACAGCGGTAGCGCAGACGCGTACGCAGCCAGGGGGCGTGCCTCCGGTGCAGGATCTCCAGGGCGTCGGTCTCCCCGGCCGCCACGGCTGACAGCAGCACCGGGTCGGTGCTGTCGGGTCCGTAGGAGGGGGTACGGCGTCGTGCGCGGCGGAGAAGCTTCACGTGGGGTGCTATCGCGGCTCGGGGGCGGAACGGTTCAGCTACGGGGAGGCGGGGCGGGCGAGGCCCTGACCACGGCTTTTCCACGCTACCCGCGCGGCGGTTTCTGAATGGTCGGCACCGTGGGAGAAAATGGGGTGTATGCGCCTGAGGATCTTCCTTGAACCCCAGCAGGGGGCCACCTACGAGGACCAGTTCGCTGTTGCCAGGGCCGCCGAGGACCTGGGTTTCGATGCTCTGTTCCGCTCGGACCACTATCTCGCCATGGGCGACCACGTCAGCGGTCTCCCCGGTCCCACCGACGCCTGGATCACCCTCGCCGGTCTGGCCAGGGACACCTCCCGGATCCGCCTCGGCACGCTGATGACGGCGGCGACCTTCCGCCACCCCGGGCCGTTGGCCATCTCCGTCGCCCAGGTCGACCGGATGAGCGGCGGCCGGGTCGAGTTCGGTTTCGGCGCCGGCTGGTTCGAGCAGGAACACGCGGTCTACGGAATCCCCTTCCCGGACTCCGGTCGGGAGCGTTTCGACCGCTACGAGGAGCAACTCGACATCATCACGGGATTGTGGGCCACTCCGGCGGGGGACACCTTCCGTTACGAGGGCAGGCACTACCGGTTGGCGGAGGGGCCGGCCCTGCCCAAACCGCAGCAGGGGCCGCACCCGCCGGTGCTGATCGGCGGTACCGGTCCCAGGCGCACCCCGCGGCTGGCGGCCAGGTTCGCCGACGAGTACAACGTGCCGTTCTCCTCCCTGGAGGAGACCGAAGCGGCCTTCGGCCGCACGGCCGACGCCGTGCGCGCTTCGGGCCGCGGCGCGCCGATGGTGTACTCGGCGGCCCAGGTCCTGTGCGCGGGGCGGGACGAGGCCGAGGTGGCCAAGCGGGCCGCCCGGATCGGCCGGGAGGTGTCGGAGCTGCGTCGGAACGGCCTGGCCGGGAGCCCCGACGAGATCGTGGACAGGATCGGCCGATTCGGGGAGGCGGGTGCTGAGAGGATGTACCTGCAGGTCCTGGATATGTCCGACCTGGACCAGTTGGAGTTGGTCGCCTCGCTGGTGGCTCCGCAGCTCGACTGAAACGGGTCGGGAACGGAGGGTGCCCGCAGGCGCAGGGAAGCCACCCGATAACTTGATATCGAGATACAAGTTGGATACCTTGACGTCAAGATAAAAGTGGGGCTTCCCCCCGGCCCGCTCCCGGTTCGGGCGTGTGAGGTCGACCGCTCTTCGACGTCGGACCCAGAACCCGTGGGCGTCCGCGGCCAGTGGGTCGCGTAACCCGTGACGATGTGGCGTCGTCGCAGGTGAAAGCGGCCTTGAAGGTTCACTGAGGCGGCGGGGGCCTTCACGTGTTGCCCCCCACGACCCGGCGAACCGGTTAGGGCGGCCTCAGTAGGTCCCGCATCCACCCCATGGGGCAGGATGCTGGGGACAAAGTGGCGATATCAGGAGGCAGACACCGTGTCCGCGAACAGCTTCGGCGCCCGTGACACGTTGCGCGTTGGCGACGAGTCGTATGAGATCTTCCGGTTGGACGCCGTCAAGGGCTACAACCGTCTTCCCTACAGCCTGAAGGTGCTGCTGGAGAACCTCCTGCGCACCGAGGACGGCACGAACGTCACCGCCGAGCACATCACGGCCCTGGGCAACTGGGACGCCAAGGCGCAGCCCAGCCAGGAGATCCAGTTCACCCCCGCGCGGGTGATCATGCAGGACTTCACCGGCGTTCCGTGCGTCGTCGACCTCGCCACCATGCGCGAGGCCGTCCGCGACATGGGCGGCGACCCGGACCAGATCAACCCGCTCGCCCCCGCCGAGCTGGTGATCGACCACTCCGTCGTCGTCGACCTCTTCGGGAGCCCCGACGCCTTCGAGCGCAACGTCGAGATCGAGTACGAGCGCAACTACGAGCGCTACAAGTTCCTGCGCTGGGGCCAGACCGCCTTCGACGAGTTCAAGGTCGTCCCGCCCGGCACCGGCATCGTGCACCAGGCCAACATCGAGCACCTCGCGCGGGTCACGATGGACCGCAAGGGCCAGGCCTACCCCGACACCTGCGTCGGTACGGACTCGCACACCACCATGCAGAACGGCCTGGGCATCCTGGGCTGGGGCGTCGGCGGCATCGAGGCCGAGGCGGCCATGCTCGGCCAGCCGATCTCCATGCTCATCCCGCGCGTGGTCGGCTTCAAGCTCACCGGTCAGCTCAAGCCCGGCACCACCGCGACCGACCTCGTGCTCACCATCACCGAGAAGCTGCGCAAGCACGGTGTGGTCGGCAAGTTCGTCGAGTTCTACGGCGAGGGCGTCTCCTCGGTGCCGCTGGCCAACCGCGCCACCATCGGCAACATGAGCCCGGAGTTCGGCTCCACCGCCGCGATCTTCCCGGTCGACGACGAGACCATCCGGTACATGCGCCTGACCGGCCGCTCCGAGCAGCAGGTCGCGCTGACCGAGGCCTACGCCAAGGCCAACGGCTTCTGGCACGACCCGGCCAACGAGCCCGAGTTCTCCGAGTACCTGGAGCTCGACCTCGCCGAGGTCGTCCCGTCCATCGCCGGCCCCAAGCGCCCGCAGGACCGCATCGCGCTGTCCGAGGCCAAGACGACCTGGCGCCACGACGTCAGCAACTACGTCGACGACGAGGTGGACGAGGCGGGCGACGAGTCCTTCCCGGCCTCCGACGCCCCGGCCCAGGCCCCCGACGGCGCGCGCCCGCGCAAGCCGATCAAGGTCACCATGGCCGACGGCACCGAGACCGAGATCGACCACGGCGCCGTCGTGATCGCCGCGATCACCTCGTGCACCAACACCTCGAACCCCTCGGTCATGCTGGGCGCCGCCCTGCTGGCCAAGAAGGCGGTCGACAAGGGCCTGTCCCGCAAGCCGTGGGTCAAGACCTCCATGGCCCCGGGCTCCAAGGTCGTCACCGACTACTACGAGCGTTCCGGCCTGACCCCGTACCTGGACAAGCTGGGCTTCAACCTGGTCGGCTACGGCTGCACCACCTGCATCGGCAACTCGGGCCCGCTGCCCGAGGAGATCTCGAAGGCGGTCCAGGACAACGACCTCGCGGTCTCCGCGGTCCTGTCCGGCAACCGCAACTTCGAGGGCCGGATCAACCCGGACGTGAAGATGAACTACCTGGCCTCGCCGCCGCTGGTGGTCGCCTACGCGCTGGCCGGGTCGATGGACGTCGACATCACCACCGAGCCCCTGGGCGTCGGCAACGACGGCGAGCCCGTCTACCTGGCCGACATCTGGCCCACCGCCGAGGAGATCCAGGAGGTCATGGACTCCGCGATCGCCTCCGACATGTACGAGTCCGCGTACTCGGACGTGTTCGCCGGTGACGACCGCTGGCGCGAGCTGCCCACGCCGACCGGCAACACCTTCGAGTGGGAGGGCGAGTCGACCTACGTCCGCAAGCCCCCGTACTTCGACGGCATGGGCCAGACCCCGGACCCGGTCACCGACATCTCCGGTGCCCGCGTCCTGGCCAAGCTGGGCGACTCGGTCACCACCGACCACATCTCCCCGGCCAGCGCCATCAAGCCGGGCACCCCGGCGGCCGACTACCTCAAGGCCAACGGCGTGGAGCGGCGCGACTTCAACTCCTACGGTTCCCGTCGCGGCAACCACGAGGTGATGATCCGCGGTACGTTCGCCAACATCCGCCTGCGCAACCAGATCGCGCCGGGCACCGAGGGCGGCTACACCCGCGACTTCACCCAGCCGGACGCGCCGGTGTCGTTCATCTACGACGCCGCGCAGAACTACGCCGAGCAGGGCACCCCGCTGGTCGTCCTGGGCGGTAAGGAGTACGGCTCCGGTTCCTCGCGTGACTGGGCGGCCAAGGGCACCCGCCTGCTGGGCGTGCGCGCCGTCATCACCGAGTCCTACGAGCGCATCCACCGCTCCAACCTGATCGGCATGGGCGTCCTCCCGCTGCAGTTCCCGGAGGGCCAGTCCGCCGACTCGCTCGGCCTGACCGGCGAGGAGACCTTCTCCATCACCGGTGTGACCGAGCTCAACGAGGGCCGCGTCCCCGCCACGGTGAAGGTCACCACCGACACCGGTGTCGAGTTCGACGCCGTGGTGCGGATCGACACCCCGGGTGAGGCCGACTACTACCGCAACGGCGGCATCCTGCAGTTCGTCCTGCGCCAGCTGCTCGCCAAGCAGTAGTCACGAGCTCCGCTCCGCACCCAACAGGTGCGCCGCGCGGTTCACGGGCCGCCACCGTCCACCCGACGGTGGCGGCCCTTTTTCGCGGTGATCTTGCTACCAGGGGCAAGTTCGGCGCCGAACTTGCCCCTGGTAGCAAGATCACCGCGGGTGGGATGGTTTCGGGCGCCGCGGGTTTCGCTACTGGCCTCAGGAGTCGCCCGTGCTTTAGGTGCGGTGCCCGCTTCCCCACGCCTTCCGAGCAGGGGTTCGGTTGGGTGTCGTGTGAATCCTGGGGCTCGTGCGGGTCGGGAACCCGGCTGACACGCCCCGCCCCGGGTCGTTTACGGGCTCGAATCACGGTTAGGGCCCCTGGTGAACGAGACGCGCACGACGACGAAAGGATTCCACGGTGTCCGAAGTCATTGAGGCCGTCGAGGTCGACCTGCCCGTCTCCGCCGTCTACACGCTGTGGACCCGCTTCGAGACCTTCCCGGAATTCATGGAGGGCGTCACCCGTGTGGACCGCCAGTAGGCGTCAGCGACCTTGGCGATCACCCGTACCGCGGGCTGCGCCGAGAGCCCGAACTCGGCCTTCAGCTGGTGGTAGACCTTCTGTTGCAGGGCGTACTTGTGCCGAGCCCCGCTGTTCTGCGCCACCTGGGAGGCGTGTGCAGGGTCGTCGCAAGCGCCCTCGCCTGCTCCGGCGAGGGCAGCAGTTTCACCCGCACGACCACCTTCATGATCGAACACACTAACGACACCACCCACGTCTGCGGGGCCGAACAACAAAACTCCCCCGAAACCCGCTGCAGCCGCCTGCGCTCATGGTCCAGCGGGCAAGACGATTCCTCCCGGGCGTGAACGCCCGGGCTTCCTCGCCAACAAGCAGGTGAAGGCCCGGACGACAGGCGACATGAAGCGTTTCAAGAGTTTCGCCGAGAACCCCAGGACGACCTCCTGGGCCCTCCGGCCCTGCGGGCGGCCACCGGTGACGGAACAGCCCCGGGTGACCTGGTGAGACGTGCCCGGTGCGGGGACCCCGGAGCCGGACGGGTGCCGGAGCCGAGGTAGTTTCATGGAATGTCCGACTCGGTTTCCACGGCGGCGGCCCGCCGTCTCCTGTCCCCCCTGGCAGTGGCGCTGCTGACCGCACTCCTCGTCCTCTCCGCGGCACCCGCGCAGGCCGAACCGGAGGAGACCGGCGAAGAGGACGTGGGCGCCGCGGAACACTTCGCGGGTCTCCTGGCGGAGGAACCCGAGGGCGCGGCGGTCGTCGTCGACGACTCCCTCGCCGGGGACTACAGCCTGTCGGAACTGGAACAGAGCCTGCACGGCTCCTTCGGCCGGCTGGACGTGCCGTACTACGTCGTTGCCAGCAGCGTCCCGGACTACGCGACCACGAGCGACGACTTCCTGGCCGGGTTGCAGGACCGTGTGGGCGAGCCCGGCCTGTACGTCCACCTGCGGCCGCAGCAGTCCCGGGTCCAGGCGGTGGCCCGTCAGGTGGACCTGCCGCTGGCCGAGGCCCAGCGGGTGCTCGCCAGGGAGCGGGCGTTCACCAGCTACACCCCGCTGCACAAGATGGCGGGCGTTTTCGTGGACACCCTGACCGCCCCCGACCTCGCCGAACGGGCCGAACGGGGCTGGAGCGACTCACTACCGATCACCTGGTGGCTGGACGCCCAACTCGGCGGTCTGCGGCTGGACACCCGGTCCGGACCGGCCCAGTTGGGCGAGCTCACGGCGGGCGTCGCCGGAACGGTGGTGACTCTGGGGCTGCTACTGGGGGCGGTCCGCGCCGGTCGGCGGGGCCGCGCCGCGAAGGCGGGGTACCACGGGGACCTGCCCGGTGACCGGGCCCTCGGGGTGGGCCGCGTCCTCGTCCTGGGGACGGGTGCGGTCGTGGTGGTCGCCTCCGTGGTCCACCTGTCCACCGCGACTCTGCCCTGGGAGGAACAGCAGCGGGGGCCGACCCCGCCGCAGGTCGCCCCCTACGTCGCCTCCACGGTCCGGGTCGCGCGGATCGCCGAGGAGCTGGACGAGGATCCCCTGTACGTGGACCCCCTGGCCCAGGTGGGCGTCCAGGACCTGAACGGAACCGCGGACCGTGTGGCCGGGGCCGATGTCCCCGTGTACACCGTGGTGCTGCCGATGAGCCGTACCGACGAGTCCGGCGGGGAACCGGAGGTCCTCGCGCACGCACTCCACCACGTCATGGACGAGGAGGGCGTCTTCGTCGTCGTGCACGACACCGAGGGGCACTCTCCCAAGGTGGGGGCGGCCCTGTTTGGTGTCGAGGCCGAGGGCCTCACCGAGGACCCGTACGGCCTGTGGGACGTGACCGGGCACCGGTTCGACCAGACGGTCGACCAGGCGTTGGTCGAACTGCTCGACTGGCTGGGGGACGTCTCGGCGGCTCCAGGGCAGGAACCGGAGACACCGGACTGGGCGCAGGAGAGGACCGAACCGCCCTACGAGCCCTCACGGTGGGAGGAGTTCTTCTCCGGCCGGTTCGCCGGGGCCCTGTTCCTGGCCGGACCGCTCACGGCCGCGGTGCTCCTCGCCCTGGCCGGGCTGGCGCTCCGTGTCAGGGCGCGCCTGCGTGCCGTGCCGGGACGCGCTCTGCGCCCGCGCGCCGACCGTGCGGTGCGCCGAGCGGTCAGGGCGTTGGAGTCGGCACCGCAGGACCGCCCGGGCAGGGACGCGGCCCTGCGCGAGATCGACACGGCTCTGGCCGTTCTGGCCGGGGAACCGGACGAACTCGACCTGGTTGGGGTGATCGTGCTGGCGGAGCGGGCGGTGCGCAGGCTCGACCCCGAGGCCGTGACCGGGGCCGACGCTCAGCTCTGCGAGGTCAACCCCCTGCACGGCCAGGCCGTGCGGCAGGGGACCAGCCCCGGCCGACCCCTGCACGGCCAGGCCGTGTGGCAGAGGACGAGACCCGGACCGTCCCTGTGCGCCTCCTGCACGGCGTTGGGGAAGAGCGAACGCGACCGGCGCACACTCCGGGTCGCCGCTCCGGGGGGAGACCGCGTCCCGCACGGGGAGCTGAACCGGCGGTGGGTCACCACCGGCTACGGGACCAGGGGCCGACTCAAGGCCGAAGATCTGCTGAAGGAATCCGATGTTCACTGACCACAGGACCGCGCGTACCCGTTGGGCCGCGGCCGCGGTGACACCACTGGCCGTCCTCCTCCTTGCCGCCGCCCCGGAGGTGGCCCGGGCCGACACCGCGGAGGAGGGCCAGGGGCCGAGTGAGCGCCTGGCGGCGGCGCTGGAGGAGACACCCGTCTACGTCGACCCCTCCTACGCCAGCGCCCTCCCCGAGGACCTCGTCCAGCGGGTGGAGAACAGCATCAACGACTCCGGGGTGCCGCTGAGGGTGGTGGCCGTCCCGATGATCGAGGGGGGCGACTGGAACGGTGACTCCTCCCTCATGGTCTCCGCCGTGCACGACAGGAGCGGCGCGGACGAGGCGCACTACCTGGTCCTGGACGGGCGATCCCTGTCCGGGCACGACTTCGAGACGGGGGACGACCGCACGATCCGCGCCTTCTACGGCAACGAGGCGGCCTCCATGGAGCTGGGCCGGGACGCCCCGACCGCGGAGCGCCTGGAGCGGGCAGTGGAGATCGCGCTCTCCGACGACCCGGAGGGGATCTACGACACCGCCAGGGAGCAGCAGGAGAGCGACCCGTTCGACTGGAGGTACTCACTCGGCCCGGGATCGTACACGCTGTTCGCGGTGCTCCCCTGGGTCCTGGCGGCTCTCGCCCTGCTGGGGCTCGGTTTCGGCTTCTACCGCTGGCGCAGGCCCCGGCCGGTTCCCGTGCTCGCCCAGCACGCGGCGTTCGACAACGCGAACCGGGCGCGTCGGGCGGAGCTGGCCCGCCGGGCGGGTGAGGAGGTGGTCGAACTCGGTGAGCGGCTGAGTCAGGCGGCTCCGACCAGCGATGACGGTGCGGCGGAGGCCCTTCACCGGGCTCTTGACGCACACGCAGCGGCCCGCAGGGTCTACGACCGGCTTCCCGACACCGGGGCCCTGGAGGAGATCGCCGGGGTGCTGGTGCTGTTGGACATGGCCGAGGACCACCTGGACCGGGCGACCCGGCCCGCCAACCGCCAGCGCTCCGCGCCCCTGCGCTCGCACTGCTACGCGAACCCGCTGCACGGGACCGTCACCAGGATGACGAAGTGGCGGGAGTTCGGCGGGCGCAACGACATCAGGGTGCCGCTGTGCGCTCCGTGCGCGAAGGCGGTCCGGGACCGGCAGCGCCCGACCGTGCTGTCCGCCCGGTACCGGGGGAGTGAGGTGCCCTACTACGAGGTGCCCGCCGAGGAGAGCGTGTGGGCGGCCACCGGCTACGGTGCCCTGCGTGAGGACCTGGTCGAGCGCGTTCTGCGCGGCGACCGCTCGGGGCGGACGAGATAACGTCCGGGCATCGGATCAGGGGATGTGGGAACCGGGAGCGTGTACGGGCGGTCAGTTCCCTGTGGCACCCTGACATGGCGCCCCGCCCGGGGCGCCCCGGGAACGGTGACAGAAAGAGAGACGGGCGGGCTGTGGACGACCCTCAGAACCAGGGATCGGAAGCCGAGGAGGTCGGCGGCTACCGACTGACTCGTTCGCTGGGACGGGGCGGTTTCGGTGAGGTGTTCCTCGGTGAGGCCGAGGACGGCACCCGGGCCGCGGTGAAGCTGCTGCACGCCAGCTGGGCGGGTGACGAGGACATGCGGCGCAGGTTCGCCGCCGAGGTGGACCAGGCACGCAAGGTGAGCGGGTTCTGCGTCGCGGCGATCCTGGACGCGGACCCCACCGCCGACCGGCCGTGGATCGCCACCGAGTACATCGACGGCCCCACCCTCCAGTCCTCCGTCGAGACGGACGGACCGCGCGCCGGGGTGGAACTCCAGCGCCTGGCCGTGGGCACCGCGACCGCGCTCGCGGCCATCCACGCCGCCGGGGTGGTGCATCGGGACCTGAAACCGGAAAACATCATGCTGGCCCCGGACGGGCCCCGGGTGATCGACTTCGGGATCGCCCGCGCGGTGGAGACCACCTCGGTGACCGCCAGCGGTGTGGTCGGCACGATCGGGTACATGGCACCCGAGCAGCTGGAGGGCGCCCGGCTGACCTCGGCCGTGGACGTCTTCTCCTGGGCTTCGGTGATGGTGTTCGCCGCCACCGGCCGGGAGGCCTTCCCCGGACCCACCCAGGCCTCGCGCATCGCCCGCATCCTGGGCGGCGCACCCGACCTGGGCGGTCTGGAGGGCCCGTTCGCCGACGCCCTCCGCGGCTGTCTGGACAAGGACCCCGGAGGACGGCCCGACGCCGAGTCCCTCATGAGACTGCTGATCGCCGCCCCCTCGGGCGGCGGGCCGGCCCGGGGACCGAACCGGACCGGGGGGCACGCGCACACAACCCCCGCCCCCGCGCCCGACCACGAGGCCACGACCCTCACCCCGGCACCCGACCACGAGGCCGCCTCGGTGGCGCCCCGCTCCGACGACCGGACCCGGATCGGCGTCGACCGGACCAGGGTCGCCGGGCACCCGCCGCTCGGCGTCGTGCCCGTCGACCCCACCCGGGTGGCGCCGCCCGCCAAGGCCGACCCCACCCGCGCCTACACCCGGGTCGCTTCGCAGGAGGCCCCCGCCGCCCCTCCGGCGCAGGCACCGCACACGCCGGCGCCGCACGCCTCCGGCCATTACGGACAGGGCGCCCCCGGACCGGACCCGTCCGGCTCGGGCCACCACGGTTACGGCCCCTACGCCTCGGGGCCGCACACTTCCGCCTCCGGGCACACCGGCGGTGTGCCCCCCTACCACTTCGCCGGGGTCCGGTTCGTCGACCCGGGGTCTCTGGCCGAGGCTCTGCAGCAGAACTGGAACGCCGCCGTCCAGCTCTTCAACGACCCCGCCGAACGCGCGGCCCTGGGCGCCTGGATCATGGACGACCTGCGTGACACCACGATCGACCGCTCCCTGTTCCGACGCGAGGTCAGGGACGCCAACCTGGCCGTGGCCTCCTTCGTCGCCCAGGTGCGCCCGGACCTGCCGCCGATCTTCCGCGGCCGGGGAGTGTCGGTGGCGGAGCTGAAGGAGCTGTTCGCGGACCCCCGTCCGCTGCTCACCGGTGCGCCGATGTCCAACGAGCTCGTGCTGTTGGCCCGCCCCGAGGTGCTGAGCACCATGAACGCCCACCACGCTCCCGAGCCCGGCGCCCATCAGCGGCTCGCCGAGGAGCTGTACCGGGCCGAACGCGCCGGGACCGCCCTGCACGAGCACCTCTCCCGCGAACTCGCCGGATGGCGCTCGACCCGGCCCAACGTCAACCCCGCACTGGTCCTCGCCTTCCTCCTCAACCCCGAAGGCGTTACCCCGCCGGGCACCGGAGGCGACGCCGGGGCGGCCGAGTGGGTGGACATCCTCTGGCAGCGCGTCACCGACGCCGCCAACCCGGACAGCGCCGGGTACGCCGCAGCGGTCTACGGGGCCATGAACACCATCCGGGCCCTGGCACAGCAGCGCCGTTACTGGGAGGATCGCTACTCCGAGGTGTCCGGGACACACGAGGCGCTCCAGGAGAAGGTGCGCTTCCAGGAGCGCCTGTCGGCCTGGACCCGGTGGTGCAGGTACGGCATCGTCGCGTTGCCCGTCGGGTTCGTCCTGGACGCGGCCGCGGACGCGGGCAACATGGCCCTCGTCGTGAGCCTGATCGGCACCCTCCTGATCTACGCGGGCCTCTTCGCGCTCCTCGGTGCGTTCGGCAGTGCCGTCACGAACGTGGTGATGTGCGGCGACGCCAAGCGCAGGAGCCAGCGGATCATGGAGTTGAGCAACTCCGGTCACCAGCTGCCCCAGCTGACCTCGGGCGTGAACCGCATCCGCAGCGACCTGGCCCAGGCGCGGAGGATCACCGCGGGCTGACCCGACGGACCCTTCCGGCCGGACCCCTCCCGGACAGGGCCGACAAGAGAACAAGGAAAGGTGGGCTCGTGGACGAGACCACGGACCTGGCCGCCCCCGGACGCACGGTCGGCCCCTACCGCCTGTTGCGTTCGCTCGGCAGAGGCGGTTTCGGCGAGGTGTTCCTCGGTGAGGCCGGGGACGGCACCCGTGCGGCGGTGAAGCTGCTGCACGCCAACTGGGCGGGCGACGAGGACATGCGGCGCAGGTTCGCCGCCGAGGTGGACCAGGCCCGCAGGGTGAGCGGGTTCTGCATCGCGGCGATCCTGGACGCGGACCCCACTGCCGACCAACCATGGATCGCCACCGAGTACATCGACGGCCCCACCCTCCAGCGCGCCGTCGCCGAGGACGGCCCCCGCCGGGGCGCCGAACTCCAGCGCCTGGCGGTCGCCACCGCGACCGCGCTGGCGGCCATCCACGCCGCCGGGGTGGTGCACCGGGACCTGAAACCGGAGAACATCATGCTGGCCCCGGACGGGCCCCGGGTGATCGACTTCGGGATCGCCCGCGCGGTGGAGACCACCTCGGTGACCGCCAGCGGCATCGTCGGGACAGTCGGATACATGGCCCCCGAGCAGCTGGAGGGGATGCGGCTCTCCTCAGCCGTGGACGTCTTCTCCTGGGCTTCGGTGATGGTGTTCGCCGCCACCGGCCGGGAGGCCTTCCACGGGCCCACCCAGGCCTCGCGCATCGCCAGGGTGCTCTCCGGGGAGCCCGACACCGGCGACCTGTCCGGTCCGCTGCTGGACGTCGTCCTCGCCTGTCTGGACAAGGAGCCGAAACGGCGCCCCGACGCCGCCGCCCTCTTCCACCACCTGGTGGCCGGCACCTCGCCGGACCCCGTGGAGACCGTGGCGCCCACCCGGGTCGAGGAGGGGCCGCGGACCCCGCTCACCCTGCACCACACCGAGGTCGAGGGAGGCGCGCGCCCGTCTCCCCGGCCCGAACCGGGGCACGCGCCGAACCAGTCTCCGGAACCCGCTCCGCCCGGTCCCGGCGCCCGCACGCCCTCCGCCGCCGGTCCGTTCCCCTCGGGGGAGGCGCCGCCCTACCACTTCGCCGGGGTCCGGTTCACCCGGATCGAGGTACTCGCCGCGGCCATGCAGGAGAACTGGTCGGACGCGGTCACGGTCTTCGGGGACCACGCCGAGCGGGCCATGCTCGGCTCCTGGGTCATCAACGACATCAACGACACCCGAGTCGACCGATCGCTGTTCCGCCGGGAGGTCCGGGACGCGAACATGGCGGTGGCCTCCTTCGTGGCCCAGGCCGCCCCGGAACTGGCGCCCCGTTTTCGGGGGCACGACCTGACGGTCGCGGGGCTGGGCCGGTTGTTCCACGATCCGCGCCCGCTCATCACCGGCGGCCACGAGGCCAACGAGCTGATGCTGCTGGCCCGCCCGGAGCTGTTGCGCCAGATGTCGGCGCACCGGACCGGGGACAGCGCACAGCTGAGCCAGCTGGCCCGGGACATCGAGACAGCGGAACGGACCGGGGCGGCCTTCCACGGGGAGCTCACACAGAACCTCGTCGGCTGGCGGAGGTTCGAGGGCAGGACGGAGCCCGCCCTGGTGCTGACCTTCCTGCTGCACCCGGAACTCGCGGTGGCGCCGGACCCGGGCGGCCTGCCCGGAGTGCGGGTGTGGACCTCGGCCCTGTGGTCACGGGTGGAGTCCGCCTCGGGCGCCCGCCGGGCCGGGTACGCGGCGGCGGTCTACGCGGCTCTTCCGAGCATCGTCACCCTCGCCCGGCAGCGCGGGGTCTGGGAGCGGAAGAAGGAGGTGCTGGACCGGGAGCACCAGATGCTCGCCGGGGCGGTGGCCGCCCAGAACGAGCACCGGAGCGTGCAGGTGATGCTGGGGCTGGCCGTGATCCCCCTCCTGGGCGCTTCCTTCGTCCTGGCCTCGGCAGCCCCGGACTCCGGGATCGGGATGCTGTTCTTCCTGGCCTCCGCGGCCTCCTTCCTCGCCTGGGTGGTCCTGACCGTGCAGCGTTCGCACCGCCACGGGAGCGATGCCCTGCGGGAGTCCAGGGAGTTCCGTCTGCAGAACATTCCCGGGCAGGACCGCAGACTGGTGGAGGGCCTGCAGATGATGGACCGCGACCTGGCCAGGGCCCGGCAGCTCTGCTCCCAGCCTCCCCGGCGCCGCGACTGACCACTCGGATCGGCGTGCCCAGACCGGCGCGGGGGCCGTGTCCCCGCGCTCCTGACCCGGACGGCCGGGGAGCGCCGACGGCCGGGTGAGCGCCGGTCGTCGGGGCCTCCTGCGGCCGGGGCCCTCCTCGGGCCGTTCCGTCCGTCAGAAGTTGTCCAGGTGCAGGTCGGCACGGTCCCGGGGGTGGTCGCGGGCGTAGAGGGAGTCCTCCTGCCGGGCCCAGCGCGCACGGTGGGGGGCGTAAGCCTCGGCGTCGTCGCGGTTGTCGAGCCGCTCCGCCCGCACTCTCCCGGGCGCCTCCACCCACACCAACAGGTCCACCAGGCCGCGCACGGGTGCCGCACCCGAACCGCACCCCTCCACGATCAGGGTGCCTCCGCCCTCGGCCAGGTCGGCGGGCAGACCCACCCTTTCCGTTCCGAAACCGCCGCGCTCCCAGTCGTACCTGTACCAGGACGCCTCGCGCCCCCGGGAGAGCGGAAGCAGGACCCGGTCCCGCAGCAGTACCGGAGCCTCGGCCAGGCCGTCCCAGCCGGGGTAGAGGTCCTCCATCGTCAGTACGGCCACCGGCTCGCCCCGGTCGGCCAGGGCCCGGCGCACCTCCTCGGCCACCGTGCTCTTCCCCGAGCCCGAACGGCCCTCCACCGCCACGACCCGCACGAGGGGCCCGTGCCCCGGGGCGCCCAGTACGGCCCCGGACACCCGGTCCGCCCACCCGCGCCGGTCGGTTCTCTCCCTTGGCATGCTCCGGATCCTAGCCCCAGTACCGGGTCCGGGGTTCGGCGCTCCGTTCACTGCTTGTAGCATTCCTCGAAACAACGCCAGAGTGCGCGGAACGAGGACGAAGGGGTGTGTGGTGACCGAGACCGGCACGACCCCGGGATCCCAGTCCGCGCTGCGGCAGGCCAACGAGCGCCGCGTCGTGGACGTGCTCCGCCGCGACGGCACCCGGACACAGGCCGAACTGGCCCGGGCCACGGGACTGTCGGCGGCCAGTGTCTCCAACATCGTGCGGGGCCTGCGTGCCGCAGGGACCGTGTCGGTCCGCAACACCTCCTCCAACGGGCGCCGGGCCCGGGCCGTCACCCTCCTGCGCCCGCCGGGAACGGTGGTGGCGATCGACTTCGCCGTCGACCGGATCCGGGTGGCGATCGGTGACAGCGAGGGCAACATGCTCGCCCACGAGTCCATCGCCTACGAGGTCACCGCCGACCCCGCCCGTGCGGTCCGCCGGGCCGCCTGGTTGACCGAGACCGCCCTGCTGGGGGCCCGGATCGACCTGGGCACGGTCGCCTCGGCGGTGGCCTCGGTGCCGGGTCCGATCGATCCCGGCAGCGGTGCGGTCGGCGCCATCTCCTGTCTGCCCCGCTGGTCGGGCTTCCGTCCGGCCGCGGCGCTGGAGGAGAGGCTGGGCCTGCCCGTGCTGGCCGAGAACGACGCGAACCTCGCGGTTGTGGCCGAACGGAAGCTGGGCGCCGCCCAGGGGGCCGACCACGTCATCCAACTGGTCCTGGGGGAGGGGATCGGCGCGGGCATCGTCATGTCCGGCCAGCTCTTCCGGGGGGCGGGCGGTACCGCCGGCGAAATCGGCCACATCGGGCTCGACTCACGCGGGCAGGTGTGCCGCTGCGGCAACCGCGGCTGCCTGGAGACCTTCGTCGGCACCGGGTACCTGTTGAACATGCTGCCCAGGAACCACGACCTGGGGTCGGGGACGGACCGGGTCCGGCTCAACGAGGTGGTCGCCTCCGCCCTGCGGGGGGATCCCGGGAGCCGCCGGATCATCGCCGAGGCCGGAACCGCCCTGGGCCAGGGCACCGCGATCACGGCCAACCTGTTCAACCCGGACCTGGTGGTGGTGGGCGGAGACCTGGCCGATGCCGGTGACCTGCTGCTGGAGCCCATGCGCCGGGCGATGGAGCTGGGGACCCTGGGCGGAGCCCTGGCCCAGCTCGAACTGGTTCCCAGCGCCCTGGGCGAGGACGCCTCACTCCGTGGCGCGCTGCTCACGGCCGCTCACAACCTGAGCTGAACACGGCGCCGCGTCCCGGTCCCGGATCACCCGCCCCGGCCAGGTTTGGATCCCCCCTTTTCGCCGTGATCTTGCTACCAGGGGCAACTTCGGCGCCGAAGTTGCCCCTGGTAGCAAGATCACCGGGGTTGGGGCGGCAGCCGCCCCCGCACCCTCCACCCGAGGTGAGCGCAGGGCGCGGGAGGTCGGTCCCACCCACCAGGCGGACACCTGCCTGCGAATCCGTGGGCTTCCACCACGTGTGGTTGACAGCAGGTCACACCCCTGGGGAACCGCTCTGACCTGCGCTTTTAATGACTTCATGTTATGAAGCTAACACTTGTGATGTTTCGGTTATGTGTTCATGAGTTGACGGCAAGGTGGCCGCGGGGTTCTACTTCACATCATCAATCGCGAGTTCTCACCCGCACCGGTTCCGCAAGAGAGGTCCCCCGCGTTGAGTACAAGACGCCCCCAGTCCCGACGTTCAACCGTCTTCGGTATCGCCGCCGCCAGCGCCGCGCTGGCCCTGTTCACCAGCGCCTGCGGCTCGCTCACCACGAGCGGTTCGGACGAAGAGGTCGAGACGCACAGCATCGAGGAGGGTTTCCACGTCGGACTCCTCCTCCCCGAACTCCAGACGGCCCGTTACGAGGCCTTCGACCGCCCCTACTTCGAGGAGGCGCTGGAGAACCTCTGCCCCAACTGCGAACTCTCCTACGCCAACGCCGACCAGGACGTCGACGAGCAGCAGACCCAGGCCCAGGCGATGCTGACCGACGGGGTCGACGTGCTCGTGCTCGGCGCGGTCGACTCCGAGGCCGCCGCCGGTACCGTCAACGAGGCGAGCAGCCAGGGCGTGCCCGTCGTGGCCTACGACCGCCTCGCCCAGGGCGGCGTGGACATGTACGTCTCCTTCGACAACTTCCGGGTCGGCCAGGTCCAGGCCGAGGCGCTCCTGGGCGCCCTCGAACAGGAGGGCACCGCGGGCGACGGCCAGATCGTCATGATCAACGGCTCCCCGACCGACCCCAACGCCGGCGACTTCAAGGCCGGCGCCCACGAGATCTTCGAGGGCCAGGTCGAGATCGGCCAGGAGTTCGACACCCCCGACTGGTCGCCGGACGAGGCCAACAGCCAGATGGAGGGCGCCATCACCTCCCTCGGCCTGGACGAGATCATCGGCGTGTACTCGGCCAACGACGGCATGGCGGCGGGCATCATCTCCGCCCTGCGCAGCGCCGGTGTCCCGGCGGACGAGCTTCCCCCGGTCACCGGTCAGGACGCCGAGCTCCACGGCATCCAGCGGATCGTCTCCGGCGAGCAGTACATGACCGTCTACAAGGCCATCCGCCCCGAGGCCCAGGTCGCCGCCGCCATGGCCGTCTCCCTCGCCACCGGCGAGGACCTCGAAGCCGGTGAGCACACCCTCACCGAGGTCGAGGACGCCGACGGCGAGCCGGTCAGCGCCGTACTGCTCGACCCCGTCGCGGTCACCGAGGAGAACATCGGCGACACGGTCGTCTCCGACGGTTTCTACACCATCGAGGAGATCTGCACCGAAGACTACGCCGACTTCGAATTCTGCCAGGAAGCCCTCTAACCAGGTCCGGTGCCCGGGCCGCCCCGCACGGTCGGGGCGGCCCGGGTGCGACGCCCCACCTGGGACGGAGCAACCGGACCCGTCCCGCCGGGGCGAGAAAGAGAAACAAGCACATGAGCACACCCGTCCTGGAACTCTCCGGGATCTCCAAGACCTTCGGGGCCGTGAAGGCGCTCAGCGAGGTCGACTTCCACGTCGACCCCGGTGAGGTCGTCGCCCTGCTCGGTGACAACGGCGCGGGCAAGTCGACCCTCGTCAAGGTCATCGCCGGCGCCCACCCCGCGGACAGCGGCGGCGTCATCTCCTGGGACGGTGACCCGGTCACCATCGGAGCGCCGTCCGACGCCCAGCGCCTCGGCATCGCCACCATCTACCAGGACCTCGCCCTGTGCGACAACCTGGACATCGTCGGCAACCTCTTCCTGGGCAACGAGCGCCTCCACTTCCCCGGCACCCTCGACGAGGTCGAGATGGAGCGCCGGGCCGTGGAGCTCCTCGACTCGCTGTCGGTGAGCATCCCCAGCCTGCGGGTCCCCGTCGCCTCCCTGTCCGGCGGCCAGCGCCAGATCATCGCGATCGCCCGCTCCCTGCTGGGCCAGCCCCGGGTGGTCATGCTCGACGAGCCGACCGCCGCGCTGGGCGTGGCACAGACCGCCCAGGTCCTGGACCTCATCGAACGGCTGCGCGACCAGGGGCTGGGCGTCGTACTGATCAGCCACAACATGGCCGACGTGCGTGCGGTCGCCGACCGGGCGGTCGTGCTCCGCCTGGGCCGCACCGCCGGGGACTTCCCCATCGCGGAGACCAGTTACGAGGAGATCGTGGCCGCCATCACCGGTGCCGCGGACAACCCGGTGACCCGCCGTTCCACCCGTACCGGCTCATCGGCCACGGCCACGAAGGACAAGGAATGAGCCAGCAGACACACGTTCCCAACAGCGTAGACGGGGCCCAGCCGCAGGACGGTGCCCGACGCGACCCGCGCCTTCTGACCACCGTCGCCTCGCCCAGCGGATGGCTTCAGGCGCTGCGCCGCAACATCAGGGGCGGCGAACTGGGCCCGTTGCCGGTGATCGTCGGCCTCCTGCTGATCGGCCTCGTCTTCCAGTCCATGAACGACCGGTTCCTGTCACCGCAGAACCTGTCGAACCTGACCGTCCAGATCGCCGCCGTCGGCCTCATGACCACCGGCGTGATCATGGTCCTGCTGCTCGGTGAGATCGACCTGTCCGTCGGATCGGTGTCCGGTCTGGCCGCCGGGGTCGTGGCGGTACTCGCGGTCCGGTACGGGACCTCCGAGTGGGTCGCCATCGGCGCCGCGGTGGGCGTCGGCCTTCTGGTGGGCCTGATCCACGGGTTCATCTTCGCCAAGATGGGCGTACCGGCCTTCGTGGTCACCCTCGCCGGCCTGCTCGGCTGGCAGGGCGTACACCTGAACCTCATGGGCAGCGACGGGAGCATCAACACCAGCTCCACCGGGCCGATCGCGATGCTCACCCAGACCTACTTCGTCCCGGTGGTGGGCTGGGCCCTGGTGCTGCTGACCCTGGCCCTCTACCTGGTGTCGGTCCTGACGGTCGAGCGGAAGAGGAGCGGTGCGGGCCTGCCGCACAAGTCGCTGGTCGAGGTCCTCTTCCGGGCCGGCCTGCTGGCCCTGCCGCTGGTCGGCGGTGTGTGGATCCTCAACCAGTACAAGGGTGTGCCGCTCGCCTTCCTGATCTTCGTGGGCTTCGTGGTCATGCTGGACCTGGTGCTGCGCAAGACCCGCTACGGCCGCATGGTCTACGCCGTGGGCGGCAGCTCCGAGGCCGCCCGCCGGGCGGGCATCAACGTGGACCTGATCCGGATCTCCGTCTTCGGTATCGCCTCCACCCTCGCGGCGCTCGGCGGCGTCATGCTCGTGTCCCGCAACTTCGCGGCGAGCGTCTCCACCGGCGGCGGCGCCGAGCTGATGATGGCCATCGCGGCCGCGGTCATCGGCGGCACCAGCCTGTTCGGCGGACGCGGCAACGCCTACTCCGCCCTGCTGGGCGGCCTGGTACTGGGCGCCATCACCTCCGGCCTGCTGCTGCTGCAGATGGACACCTCCGTGCGCTTCATGATCACGGCGGCGGTCCTGCTGATCGCGGTCATCCTCGACGCGATCTCCCGGCGCGGCCGCAAGACCCACGCCAGGGGCGGCGCGTAGCCGCCGCCTCCCCGTTCCCCTCCCGGAGGAACACGGCGGTCGACCCCGGACCGCCGTAGGGCCCGGGCCGGTTCCACTCCCACCGGCCCGGGCCCTCGTGTGCGCGGTCCCGGCACGGGCCGGCGGCGCCCCTGGGGCCGGGCGGGGGAACTGTGAGTTGCGTCGCTCCCGCGGCCGCGGCCGGTGCCACCGTCCACCGGGGGTGCCGCCGGGCGGTCCGATTCCGGGCCGTGCCCGCCCGCGACCGCCCCCGCTGAGTCGGCCCGGGCCGGTGCCCCCGCGCTGAACTGCGCTGATGGCTTCGGGAGGGCGGTGCCGCGCGTGCGGGCACCAGCGTTCGCCGTGAGCTGGGTCACCGTCGGGCGGCAGGTCCGTTGGTCCCGCCCCGTCAGGGGCGAAGGTCCCAAGGTCAGGGGCGGAATCCGTGCCCTTCGGAGCCCTGTTAGCTTCGCCGGGTCAAGCCACACCCAGCGCCCGCGGCCCGCCGTGCCCGGGCGTGCCTCCAGGAGAACCATGCGCAAGATCCTCGTCGTCGGTGCCGGACAGTCCGGGCTCCAGCTCGCCCTCGGTCTGCTCGCGGAGGACTACGACGTCACCCTGATCGCACCCCGGGGCCCGGAGGAGGTCCGTGCCGGACGTGTGATGTCCACCCAGTGCCTGTTCGGCCCGGCCCTGCGCCGGGAACGCCGCCACGGTCTGGCCTTCTGGGACGAGCGGGCCCCGGAGATCACCGGGGTGGGGGTCCGCGTGACCGGACGGTACGGGGGAGCGGACCCGGAGGCGGACTGGGTCGGGCACCTGGACGAGCCCGCCCAGTCGGTGGACCAACGCCTGAAGCTGGCCGCCTGGACGGAGCTGTTCGCCCGGAACGGCGGCCGTCTCGTCCTGCGCCGGGTGGGGGTACCGGAGCTGGAGGGCCTGGGCGCGGAGCACGACCTGACCATCGTCGCGGCGGGCCGTGGGGAACTCGCCGAACTCTTTCCCCGGAACGAGCGCAGATCGCCCTTCACAGAGCCTCAGCGCGTTCTGTCGCTGGCCTACGTCACCGGCGCCGAACCGCACCCCGCGGGCGGTGTCCTGGGGCGTACCGCGATCCCCGGGGCGGGGGAGCTGATCACCCTGCCCACCCTCTCCCTCGCCGGTGCCTGCCAGGCCGTGATGGTCGAGGCGGTGCCGGGCGGCCCCCTCGACCGGCCCCTGGGGCGCGAGGCGAGCGCCGAGGACCTCCTGGCGGGGCTGCTCGACGTCCTGCGCGCCCATGCCCCTCGGGAACACGAGCGTTTCGCCCGCGCACGACCGGCCGACCCGATGGCGGCCCTGCGCGGCGGCTACACGCCCACGGTGCGCGAGCCCGTCGCGCGGCTGGCCGGCGGCACCCCGGTCCTGGGCATGGCCGACTCCGTGGTCAGCAACGACCCCATCACCGCTCAGGGCGCCAACATGGCCTCGCTCTGCGCCGACGTGTACCGTCGCGCCATCGTCGACCACGGCGCGCGCCCCTTCGACGAGAACTTCATGCGTTCGGCCTTCGCCGCCTACTGGCGTCACGCCCGCCAGGTCACCGCGTGGAGCAGGGTCATGCTGTCCGGTCCCGACCACGTGTGGGAGCTGTACCGGTTGGCCGACCGGCACCAGCCCACTGCGGACCGGTTCGCCAACTCCTTCGGCGAGCCCGGCGGGCTCATCGACTGGTTCCTGCACCCCGAACGGGCGATGGAGTACGCGGACGCGGTGCGGGGCTCCGCCGCCGAATCATCCCGTGTCCCCATCTCCTAATCCCTACCGGAGACAGGGAGATATAGCGTCGTTCCCCTCATGTTCGCTGATCTCCTCACACCCACGCCCCACGCCCTGTTCGGCCAGATCGACGCGTGGGTCCTCCTCCTCGTCGCGGCGGCCGCCGTCCTGGCCGGGGCCGCCGTCCAGAGCATGGTCGGTCTCGGCCTCGGCCTCGTCTCCGCCCCGGTCATCTCCTTCCTCGACCCCACACTCATGCCCGGGGCACTCCTGGTCACCGTGATCATCCTCCCGGTGCTCACCCTCCTCCAGGAGTGGCGGCACGTGGACTGGCGCGGCATGGCCTGGGGGCTGCCGGCCCGGATCCCCGGAACCGTGCTCGGCGTGTGGGTCGTGGCCGTCCTGGAGCCGCGCGCGCTGGCCGCGGTCGTCGGAGCGATGGTGCTCGTGGCCGTCGTCCTGTCCGTGTGGGCCTTCCGGGTGCGGATCACCCCGACCTCCCTGATCGCGGCGGGCGCACTCTCCGGCTTCGCGGGCACCTCCACCTCGGTGGGCGGCCCGCCCATGGCCCTGCTCTACCAGCACGAGCCCCCCGAGCGGGTGCGGGCCACCCTGGCCGCCTTCTTCCTCTTCGGCGGGGCGTTCTCCCTGCTCGCCCTCACGGTCGGCGGCCAGCTCGACGGCCGTACGGCCGCCACCGGGATCGTCCTGATCCCCTTCGTCGGCCTCGGCTTCCTCCTCGGCAGCCGGGCACGCCGCTGGATCGATCCGGTCAGGCTGCGTGTCGGGCTGCTGTGCGTGGTGACCGCCTCCGCGATCGGCCTTCTCACACAGGCGGTGCTCGGATAACCTCGGCAGCCGGATGGCCAGCGGTAATCGCGCTCCCAAAAGCGAGTAACCTACGCCGAAACCCCGGTGGCGGAAAACGCCCACCGCTCCGTCCGAGGAGAAGGGAGGGCGGACTCCTTCCGCCGGGGCGCGTCGATCCGCGGCCTTCCCGGGGTTCCGAGTAGGTCCCGTGGACGAACGCCCATAAACTCGGTATGTATACCTGCCGGTAGCCAGGACCGTCCCACGTCAGGGGTCGGGCACGGCAAACGTAAGCGGACACGCTGGACGAGGGGACTGACGAGACAGTGGCACTGTTCGAGTCGATACACAATCCGGAAGCGCTCAAGAAGCTCCCGGCCGACCAGCTCCCTGCGCTGGCCCAGGAGATCAGGGACTTCCTGGTCGACTCCTGCTCCCAGACCGGAGGACACCTCGGCCCCAGCCTCGGCGTCGTCGAGCTGAGCATCGCGCTGCACCGGGTCTTCGACTCACCCAGGGACCCCATCCTCTTCGACACCGGCCACCAGGCCTACGCGCACAAGGTCCTCACCGGCCGCCACGACTTCACCAACCTCAAGTCCGAGGGCGGCCTGTCCGGCTACCCGTCCAGGGCCGAGTCCGAACACGACTTCATCGAGAACTCCCACGCCTCCACCTCCCTGTCCTACGCCGACGGCATGGCCAAGGCCAACGAGGTGCGGGGCCACACCGACCGGACCGTCGTCGCCGTCATCGGCGACGGCGCACTCACCGGCGGCATGGCCTGGGAGGCCCTCAACAACATCGCGGAGAAGAAGAACCGGCGCCTGGTGGTCGTCGTCAACGACAACGGCCGCTCCTACTCGCCCACCATGGGCGGCCTGGCCGACCACCTGGCCTCGCTGCGCATGACCCCGGGCTACGAGCAGGCCCTGGACCTGGCCAAGAGCACCCTCAACCGCACCCCCGTGGTCGGTCAGCCCCTCTACGAGGCCCTGCACGGCCTCAAGAAGGGCGTCAAGGACGCCATCCAGCCGCAGATCATGTTCGAGGACCTGGGACTCAAGTACCTCGGCCCCATCGACGGGCACGACGAAGGCGCCGTGGAGAAGGCGCTGCGGCGCGCCCGCGACTTCGGCGGCCCCGCGATCGTCCACGTCCTCACCCAGAAGGGCAAGGGCTACGCCCCGGCCGAGAACCACGACGAGGACCAGTTCCACGCACCCGGCCCCTTCGACATCGACACCGGCAAGGCCAAGCCCGGCCCCAAGGTGGAGAAGTGGACCTCGGTCTTCGCCGAGACCATGGTGGAGCTGGGAGCCGAGCGCGAGGACATCGTCGCCATCACCGCCGCGATGCTGCACCCCACCGGCCTGAACAAGTTCGCCGAGGCCTACCCGGAGCGGACCTTCGACGTCGGTATCGCCGAGCAGCACGCCGCCACCTCCGCCACCGGCATGGCGATGAGCGGCCTGCACCCGGTGGTCGCCGTCTACGCGACCTTCCTCAACCGCTGTTTCGACCAGGTGCTCATGGACGCCGCCCTGCACCGCCAGGGCGTCACGTTCTGCCTGGACCGGGCGGGGGTCACCGGGAACGACGGCGCCAGCCACAACGGCATGTGGGACATGTCCATCCTGCAGGTGGTACCCGGCCTGCGCCTGGCCGCCCCGCGTGACGCCGAGCGCCTGCGCACCCTGCTGCGCGAGGCCGTGGCCGTCGAGGACGCCCCCACCGTGGTCCGCTACCCCAAGGGCGCCGTCGCCGAGGAGCTGACCGAGATCGGCAAGGTCGGCTCCATGGACCTGCTGCGCGACGCCACCGGGGGCGGACACGCCAAGGACCTGCTCATCGTGGGCGTGGGCTCCATGGCCCAGGTCGCCTGCGAGGTGGCCGACCGGATGGCCGACCAGGGCATCGGCGTCACGGTCGTCGACCCGCGCTGGGTCAAGCCGCTGGACGAGGCGCTGGTCGCCGAGGCCGCCCGGCACTCCGTGGTCGCGGTCGTCGAGGACAACGGCCGCACCGGCGCCGTCGGCGACGCCGTGGCCCGCCTGCTGCGCGACCACGACGTGGACGTGCCCGTGCGCACCTTCGGCATCCAGCAGGAGTTCCTGGACCACGCCAAGCGCGACCGGATCCTCCAGCAGCAGGGCCTGACCCCGCAGGAGCTGTCCCGCAAACTCACCGAGACGGTCTCCCGCCGCGGTGAGGGGG
Organism: Nocardiopsis terrae; assembly: GCF_014651695.1. Lineage (GTDB taxonomy): Bacteria > Actinomycetota > Actinomycetes > Streptosporangiales > Streptosporangiaceae > Nocardiopsis > Nocardiopsis terrae. Next base: position 390,102 of record NZ_BMXJ01000004.1, on the reverse strand, counting down.
CCGGGGCCGCCCAGGAGCTGGCCGACGAAACGGCCTGACCAGTCCCTCGCCCGATCCCTCTGGCAGCGCCGGAACGACCTCCGGTGCTGCCAGAATGGGTTCATGACCTCTTCCGAACCCGAGCACCAGAGCCCCGAGCAGAGCGGCCCGGAGCCGCTGCCCCCGCTCCGGGTGGCCGTGATCGGCTCCGGCCCAGCCGGGGTCTACACCGCTGACGCCCTCACCCGGCAGAGCCGTGTGCCCGTCCGGGTCGACGTCCTGGACCGGTTGCCCACCCCCTACGGGCTGGTCCGTTACGGGGTCGCCCCCGACCACACCAGGATCAAGGGGGTGGCGCGGGCCCTGCGCAGGGTCCTGGAGCATCCCGACGTGAGGTTCGTCGGCGGGGTCGAGTTCGGTACCGACCTGACCCGCGAGGACCTGGCCCGTTCCCACCACGCCGTCGTCTACGCGACCGGCGCCGGCGACGACCGGCGCATGGGCGTGCCCGGGGAGGAGCTGCCGGGCAGCGTCGCCGCGACCGACTTCGTGAACTGGTACTGCGGCCACCCCGACAGCGGCTTGGCGCGGTTCGTGCTGGACTCCGAGGAGGTCGCGGTGGTCGGGGCGGGCAACGTCGCCCTCGACGTCGCCCGGATCCTGGCCAAGACCGCCGACGAGCTCCGGCACACCGACATCCCGCAGGCGGCGCTGGAGGTGCTCGCCGCCAGCCGGGTGCGCACCGTCCACGTCCTGGCCCGACGCGGTCCGCTCCAGGCCAGGTTCACCGCACCGGAACTACGCGACCTGCTGGCCCTGCCCGGGGCGGACGTGGTCGTGGACCCGGACCAGGTGGACATCGACCCGACCGCGGTGGGGGTCGGCGGCCCCGAACTGCGCGAGCTCTCCCGTGCCGCCCGCACCAACCTCAGGCTGCTGCGCGAACAGGCCGAGCGCCGCCCCGAGGGCCGTCCCCGCCGGATCGAACTCCACTTCTGGACCAGGCCGGAGGAGATCCTCGGTACGGAGCGGGTGAGCGGTCTGCGGGTCGAGCACACCCGCCTGGACGCCGACGGCCGTCTGGAGGGGACCGGGGAGCGCAGTGTGCTGGACGTCGGGATGGTGCTGCGGTCGGTCGGATACGCGGGGGTGCCCCTGGAGGGCGTCCCCTTCGACCAGGCGGAGCGCACGGTGCCGCAGCGCGAGGGGCGGGTCCTGGACACCGGGGGCCGGGCCGTGCCCGGCGACTACGTGGCCGGGTGGATCAAACGGGGCGCCACCGGGGTGATCGGCACCAACAAGTCCGACGCCGCGGGGACCGTGCGGTCCCTGCTGGAGGACGCCGCGGAGCTGCGTGCGGCGGTACCGGAACCGGTCGACCTGGCGGAGGTCCTGGCCGAGCGGGGGGTGGCGCACAGCGACTACGGGGACTGGCTGCGCATCGACGCCGCGGAGGCGGGCCACGCCGCCGAGCTGGACCGGGGCGAACGGGTCAAACTCCGCGACTGGGACGCCTACCGGAAGGTCGTCGACGAGGGGTGAGTCCGGCCGGGCGCGGCCGTCGCGAAGCGCGCCCGGCGCGGGTCAGGCCACCTCGCCCTCGTCGGCGCCGTAGGTGTTGCACCCGTCCAGGGTCTCCTCGGACCAGCCCGACTCCAGCCACTGGGACCGGTTGGCGGCGCTGCCGTGCGTCTCCAGGTCGCCGCTGCCGCTGTTGAAGTGCAGGTTGACCACGTCCAGGGAGTTCCCGGAGGGGTCGGTCAGACCGCGCAGGGCCACCCCCGCCATGCACTCGGCCTGGAGTTCGGTACGGCGCAGGGTGTCCAGCTCCGCGGCCTCGCTGCCGGCCGTGCGGCGCAGGTCGTGGGCGACGTCCAGGATGCCGGTGGCGTCCTGGACGTGGTGGGCGTACTCGTGGCCCATCAGGGCGAGCCACACGTCCTCCCGGTGGGTGTCCGGGAGCTGCGCGTCGATCTCGCGCACGTTGGGCAGGACCACGGTGATCAGGCCCCGGCCCTGCTCGTAGTAGGCGAGGGTGAAGGAGTCCTCGGAGTCGGTCGCCGGGGAGTCGGTGGTGACGGTCATCCGGGGTGGTTCGGGGACCAGCCCGAGCTCGTCCATGACCGGCGTCCAGAGTTCGGTCAGGCAGTCCCCGGCCCCGTTGGCGAACGACTCCCAGGAGTCGTCGGAGTCCGACTCCAGGGCGGGCAGGTCGCAGTCGACGGCCTCGGGCACGGCGACGCCGTAGAGCGGGTGCTCGACGATGTCCACCTCCGCCGGGTTGGGCCGGGCGTACAGGCCGTTGTCGTAGAGGGTGGACACGTCCGTGCCGCCGGCGGAGGGGTCCTCTCTCGGGGTGTTCGCCACGACGACCACACTGGCCACCAGCGCCACCAGGGCCACGGATGCGGCGGTGAACGCCCCGGCCAGCACGGCCCGGCCGCGATCGCGTCTGGGTTGCTGGGGCCAGGCGTGGGGCTGTCCCCAGGGCTGCGGCCCCCACTGCTGGGGCGGCGGCCACTGCTGGAATCGCTGGTGGTTCCAGTACGGGGGAGCCCCCGGCGGTGGCGGCCCCTGCCCGGGAGGGTTCGGCACGGGGTGACCCTGCCCGGGGTGGCCGTGCACGGGCTGGCCCTGCGGGGCGGCGGTCTGCGGCCGGGGCCCCTGCGGGTACGCCCCGTGCTGGGCGGTTCCCGGTCCCGCCGGTGCCTGCCGGGGGTCCCACCGCGGCCCTGCGGGGTGCGCGGGGTACGCCGGAGCGGTACCCCCGGAGCGGGTCGGCGCGGGTCCCCCTCCCCGGCCGGGAGGCCCCGGCGGGGAGGGGGGACGCGGAACCTGGTGGGACTGCGGTGCCTGGGTGCTCCGGCCCCCGGGAGACGGGGTCGGGCCCCCGGGCCCGAACGTGCCCGTGTGCTCGTCCGGCTGCGGCCGGTCGCCGGTCCGGTCCGGAAGGGGAGCGTTCTCCCCGGGCCGCTCAGCGCCGGTTCGGTTCTCCACGGGGTCGTCCTCGTCGTCGCGCCAACACGGGTAGGGCATGCCGGGTTCGTACCCACGAAACCGGCAACTGCCGCAGACCTCCAGTATGGGGCTTAAACGGTCAGGCTTTGGCTGCCTGTCCCCCTGCTCCCTCCAACGGGGAGTACCGCACACCCAGATCCGTCGCCATGTTCCGAAGCTCGGACTCGAAGAGCGGTTCCATGTCGCCCACCACGAAGTTCAGGTGTTGGAACACCTCCATGCACACCACCCCGTACAGCCGCACCCAGCAGGTGGTGAGCACCATCACGGCGCCTTCGGGGACGTTGGGCGAGGAGAAGCCGACCGTGTCGGCGAAGGAGCGCAGCTCCCTGCGCAGCGCGACCGGCAGGTCGTCGTCGGCCGGGAGCGCGAAGCGCTCCTCCGCGACCAGGCGGTCGAAGAGGGTGAAGAACGTGGACCCGAACCGGCGCCCCGCCTCCAGGGCGGAGGTGATGTCGGCTTCCGGGTCCAGGCGGGTGCGCGGACCGAACATCACCGAGAACTCGGGCTGATGGCTGATCGCCCAGTTCCGGAAGGCGCGCAGCGAGGTGAGGATGCGACCGTCGGTGTCCTCCTCGGGCATGCTGGCGTCGGCCTCGGCGACCACGTCGGCCAGTTCCTCGTACATGTCCGCGGTGATCGACACGAGCAGGGCGTCGATACCCGGTACGTAGCGGTACAGGCCCGGGGCGGTCATCCCCATCTCCCGCGCGATGGCGCGGAGCGAGACCCCGGCGACCCCGAACTCCACGAGGTGCCTGCGGGCCGTCTCCTTGATCTCGGCGAGTGTGGCTTCGCGCACACGTTCGCGGCGGCTCAGGGTGCCCCCGGTCCGATGGTCACTTGTGACCGGCGGTTTCGTCATCTGTTGCGGTACACCCCGTCTCACGCGCCAGGGTCGTGGCGCTCTGTATCCATTGGCGATATTGACATCGTAACGCCCGCACGCTTAAGTGAACACCGTTAGCAAACGCTGTTCACGAATATGACGACTGTTCGCTTGAAAGGGCGGCCCATGCCGACACACACGGGGTTCTTCGGCCGACTGGGGCTCGGCGCCCACCGGGGGAGATGGTGGGTCCTGGCCCTCACCGGACTCTTCACCGCCTTGTCCGTCGTGTGGGGGCTCGGGGTCTTCTCGGACGTCAGCGAGAGCGGGTTCGAGGACCCGGGCTCGGAGTCCTCCCGGGCGACGGACGTCCTGCAGGAGGAGCTCGGCCACGACGACATCGACATCATCGCCGTCTACCGCAGCGACGAGATGCGGGTGGACAACCCGACCTTCGCCAAGGCGATGCAGCGGATCGCCGACGACCTGCCCGAGGACGTCATCGCGGACTACGACCTCTACCTCGACGAGGAACTCGACGACATCGAGCGCGGAATGCTCGTCTCCGAGGACAGGCACGCCACCTACATGCCGATCACCCTCACCGGGCAGACGCACGAGGAGCGCCTGCACCAGTTCGAGGAGGCCGCGCGGGCCCTGGAGTCCGGCCCCCTGGAGACGCACCTGGGCGGTTCGATCGCGGTCGAGCACGAACTCTCCGAGACCGCGGAGAGCGACATCATCCTCGCCGAGATCATCACCCTGCCGGTCCTGCTCCTCCTCCTGGTCCTGATCTTCGGCGGCCTGGTCGCCGGTCTGGTCCCCCTGGCCGTCGGCGGCCTGGCCATTCTCGGCTCCCTCACCGTCCTGCGCGCCCTCACCCACTTCACCGAGGTGTCGGTGTTCGCCATCAACGTGGCCACCCTCCTGGGCCTGGGGCTGGCGATCGACTACGGCCTGTTCATGGTCAGCCGCTTCCGCGAGGAACTGAACAAGGGCCGCCCGGTCCCCGACGCCGTCCGCCGCACGGTCGACACCGCCGGGCGCACCGTCGCCTTCTCCGGTATCACCGTCGGCATCGCCTTCGCCGGCCTGCTGTTCTTCCCCCAGCCCATCCTGAAGTCCATCGGCTTCGGCGGCATCGCCGTGGTCACCTTCGACCTCATCGCGGCCCTGGTCTTCCTGCCCGCCCTGATGTCGGTGGTCGGCCGCCGCATCGACCGGCTCAAGCTCCCCCTGCCGCGCCGGACCGTGACCGGCGCGTTCGACGAGAACGCGGGCGCCTGGGCCAGACTGGCCCGCACCGTGATGCGCGGCCCCGCAGTGTCACTGGTCGCGGTGGTGTGCGTCCTGACCGTCTTCAGCTCGGGTCTGGCCTCGACCCAGTTCGGCTCCACCGACCAGCGCTACCTGCCCGCCGACGCCTCCAGCCGGATCGGCACCGAGGCCATGGGGGCGGAGTTCCCCGCGGGGCAGGTCGGGCGGCTGCACGTGGCGGTACTGGGCCAGAGCACCGAGGAGGCGCTCGACGAGTACGTCGAACGCCTCGACGCCCTGCCCGGATCGGTGCGGACCCAACTGCTGCGCACCGGAGAGGGCATCGCCCACGTGGAGGTGGCCTACCAGGGCGCCACCGACGACCCCGAAGTCCAGCAGCTGGTCCGTGACGTGCGTGGTGAGCCCGCCCCGGAGGGCGCGCGGGACGCCCTCGTGGGCGGTGTGGCCGCCATGCAGCTGGACAACCTGGACGCCATCCTCGACGAGGCGCCCAGGACGGTCGGCTTCATCATCGGCTCCACCCTGCTCCTGCTCTTCCTCGCGTTCGGCTCCGTGGTGCTGCCGGTCAAGGCGGTCCTGATGGGCGGGCTGTCCCTGGGCGCCTCGCTGGGCGTGGTGATCTGGGGTTTCCAGGAGGGGCACTTCGCCGGGCTGCTCGGGTTCGACCCGGTCGGGACGATCGACCCCACGTACCTGGTGCTCATCACGATCGTCTCCTTCGGCCTGGCGATGGACTACGAGCTGTTCCTGCTCAGCCGGGTGCGGGAGGAGTACCTGCGCAGCGGGGACAACATCCGTTCCGTGGCCCTGGGACTGCAGCGCACCGGGCAGATCATCACGAGCGCGGCCCTGCTGCTGGGCGTGGTCCTGCTGGCGATGGGTACCTCGGGCCTGCTCTTCCTGAAGATCATCGGGATCGGACTCGCCCTCGCCGTGCTGGTGGACGCCACCCTGGTCCGGGCGATCATGGTGCCCGCGACCATGCGCCTGCTCGGCGACCTCAACTGGTGGCTGCCGCGCCCGCTGCGCTGGCTGCACGACCGGATCGGCATCTCCGAGGGCGGCGACGAGGAGGAGCCCCTTCCCGCCGCCGGACGGGACAAGGAGCGCGAGCGGGTCACCGCGGGCGTCTGAGAGCCTCCGACCGCCGGGCCCGTGCCCGGTCCCGTGGAGGGGCCGGGCACGGCGCTGTGGGCTACGCGCCGCCGTCGACGGTCGCCCCCACCGGGAGGGCCGGACGTAGGGCTTCAGTCCTCGAAGAGTTCGTCCGCGTGATCGATGCTCAGGGCCCTGTCGAACCAGGCGTCGAGCTGGTCGAGATCACGGCACTCCTCGATGCGCTCCCGTGCCTCATCCGTGGGGGTCTTGCCTCGTGCGTCCAATACGCGCAGGATCGCCTCGGCTTTTCCCTCGGCTTTCCCCTCGGCCTTTCCCTCTGCCCTGAGACTCTCGGTCCAGGCACTGGTGTACTCGTAGGTCTCCGTCATCATGAGTGCCTCCAAGGCCCGCTGGCCGTTGCTGTCGGTGAGCAGGTGCAGCGCGTAGCCAATATACTTCGTCGCTATTTCCTGGTCGATGGAATCCAGGCCGCTGTGTAGAGCCTTGAGCACATCCGGGTCGGCCGGCCCGTGGGCGGCCGCGGACAGTACGCCCAGGGTCGGACAGCGGCCGACCTCCTCCGGGTCGGTGATCACCGGGATGCCCTCCGGCCCCAGGACGACGGGGTTGAGGACGAAACCGGGGTGCCCCAGGGGGATGGGTTTGCTGTACCAGTCGGCCACGTGCTGCCGGGGGCAGATGACCAGCAGTGATACCGGGCACTCGTGTTTGGCGCGGAGCGCGGCCACGTACTCGGGCCAGGTGAAGCGCTTACGCTGCTTTTCGTCTCTCTGGACCTCTACGACGATGCCCATCAGCTTGCCGAAGGGGTCCTTGCCGACCTTGCCGCGCAGCAGGACGGCCACGTCGGAGCGGCGTTCGACCGGGTCGACGTGGCCGAGATCGCAGGAGGTCAGCTCGCTCCGTTCGTACTTCGGTACCTCCACTCCGAGATCCTGCAGAAATGCCACCGCCATGTCGGGGGAGTCGGAGAACAACTCCGCGTATATCTGGTGTTCAGGGGAGATCGCCACGAGCAGCATATTACACAGGGCTACTGGTAAGTATGTTCGAGTAGTTGAAATGCGGTCGGAAGTCGTTTTCCTGGGGAAACGCGAAAAGGGCCCGGCCTCCCTCGCGGGGAGACCGGGCCCTCAGGGGTCACTCGGACCTAGAAGGCCTTCGGGTCGCCCTCGTGGAACGGCTTGCCGTTCACCGCGGTGGACACGCCGACCTTGTCCAGGTACGGGGTGATGCCACCGGTGTGGAAGGGCCAGCCCGCGCCGGTGATCAGGCACAGGTCGATGTCGGCGGCCTCGGCCACGACACCCTCGTCCAGCATCAGCTGGACCTCCCTGGCCATGGCCCGCAGGGCGCGGTCCAGGATCGCGCTCTCCTCGGACGGGGCGTCCCCGCCCTTGAGGAGCTCCTTCACCTCGGGGTCGATGGTCAGGTCCGGGGCGAAGATCTCCGTCTTGCCCGCCTTGACCACGGCCTCCAGCTGCGGCGAGACCGCGAAGCGCTCGGGGAACGCCTCGTGCAGGGTCTCGGCCACGTGCAGACCGACGGCCGGGCCGACCAGCTGCAGCAGCATGAGCGGCGACATCGGCAGGCCCAGGGGCGCGACCGCGCGGTCGGCGGCCTCGGGCTCGGTGCCCTCGCCCACGGCGGCCAGGACCTCGCCCATGAACAGGGTGAGCAGGCGGTTGACGACGAACGCCGGGGCGTCCTTGCACAGCACCGACGTCTTCTTCAGCTTCTTGGCCGTGGCGAAGGCCGTGGCCAGCGAGGCGTCGTCGGTCCTGTCGCCGCGGACGATCTCCAGCAGCGGCAGGACGGCGACCGGGTTGAAGAAGTGGAAGCCCACGACCCGCTCGGGGTGCTTCAGCTTCGACGCCATCTCGGTGATGGACAGCGAGGAGGTGTTGGTGGCGAGGATCGCCTCGGGGGAGACCACGGCCTCCACCTCGGCGAACACCTGCTGCTTGATCTCCATCTTCTCGAAGACGGCCTCGATGACGAAGTCGGCGTCGGAGAAGGCGTCCTTGCTCAGCGAACCGGTGACCAGGGCCTTGAGGTGGTTGGCCTTGTCCTGGTTGACGCGCCCCTTCTTCAGGAGCTTGTCGACCTCGCCGTGGACGTAGTCCACACCCTTGTCCAGGCGGCCCTGGTCGAGGTCGGTCATCACGACCGGCACGTCCAGGCGGCGCGCGAACAGCAGGGCCAGCTGGCCGGCCATCAGACCGGCGCCGACGACGCCGACCTTGGTGACCTTGCGGGCCAGCGACTTGTCCGGGGCGCCGGCGGGACGCTTGGCGCGCTTCTGCACCAGGTCGAAGGCGTACAGACCGGCCTTGAGCTCGTCGCTCATGATCAGGTCGGCCAGCGCCTGGTCCTCGGCGTCGAAGCCCTCGTCGCGGGTCGCGGTCTTGGCCGCGGCCACCAGCTCGACGGCGCGCGCCGGGGCCGGGGCGGCGCCGTGCAGCTTGCCCTCGACGGTGAAACGGGCCATGTTGACCGCGTTGTCCCAGGCCTCGCCCTTGTCGACCTCGGGGCGCTCGACCTCGATGTCGCCCTTGACGACCTTGGCGGCCCAGCGCAGGGACTCCTCGACGAAGTCGGCGGGCTCGAAGATCGCGTCGGCGATCCCCATCTCGAAGACCTGCTTGCCCTTGATCATCTTGTTCTGGGCGAGCGGGTTGTCGACGATGAGCTTGAGGGCCTTCTCGGCGCCGATCAGGTTCGGCAGCAGGTAGGTGCCGCCCCAACCGGGGACGAGGCCCAGGAAGGCCTCGGGGAGCGCGAAGGCCGGGACGCTGGAGGAGACGGTGCGGTAGGCGCAGTGCAGCGCCACCTCGACACCGCCGCCCATGGCCGCGCCGTTGATCAGCGCGAAGGTCGGTACGTCCAGCTCGCCGAGCTTGCGGAACACGTCGTGTCCCAGCTTGCCGATGGCCTCGGCCTGCTCGCGGTTCTGGAGCGCCGGGACACCGGTCAGGTCCGCGCCGACCGCGAAGATGAACGGCTTGCCGGTGACGGCCACGGCCACGATGTCGGTGCGCGCCCTGGCGGCCTCGATCTCGGCGTCCAGGCTGAGGAGGCCGCCGGGGCCGAAGGTGTTCGGCTTGGTGTGGTCGTGCCCGTTGTCCAGGGTGATCAGGACAGCGGTGCCCGCGCCGTAGGGGAGCTCGACATCGCGGGAGATCGCCTTGGTGACGACCTCGTCCTTGAAAAGCTCGCGGGCTTCTTCGATGGCGGTGCTCACTTGCCCCCCTCGTAGTTGGTGTTCTCCCACAGGATGGTTCCGCCCATGCCCAGGCCCACGCACATGGTGGTGATGCCGTAGCGGACGTCGGGACGCTCGGCGAACTGGCGCGCGAGCTGCATCATCAGGCGGCCGCCGGAGGAGGCCAACGGGTGGCCGACGGCGATCGCGCCGCCCCACGGGTTGACGCGGGCGTCGTCGTCGGCGATGCCGAAGTGCTCCAGGAAGGCGAGCACCTGGACGGCGAAGGCCTCGTTGATCTCGATCAGGCCGACGTCGTCGATCGAGATGCCCTGGCGGGCGAAGAGCTTCTCGGTGGCCGGTACCGGTCCCACACCCATGACCTCGGGCTCGACGCCGGTGAAGGAGAAGTCGACCAGGCGCATCCTGGCGTCCAGGCCCAGCTCCTCGGCGACCTCCTCGGCCATCAGCAGGGTGCCGGTGGCGCCGTCGTTGAGACCGGCGGCGTTGCCGGGCGTCACGTTGCCGTGCGCGCGGAACGGGGTCTTCAGACTGGCGAGCGACTCCATGGTGGTGCCGGGGCGCGGCGGCTCGTCCTGGGTGGCCAGACCGAAGCCCTTCTCCGCGGAGCGGACCAGGGTCTCGACCAGGTCGGGCTGGATCTTGCCGTCGGCGTAGGCCTTGGCGACCTTCTCCTGGCTGCGCACCGAGTAGGCGTCGGCGCGCTCCTTGGTGATGGTCGGGAACCGGTCGTGCAGGTTCTCGGCGGTGTTGCCCATGACCAGGGCGGACGGGTCGACCAGCTTCTCGGAGATGATCCGGGGGTTGGGGTCGACGCCCTCGCCCATGGGGTGGCGGCCCATGTGCTCGACGCCACCGGCGATCACGACGTCGTAGGCGCCGAAGGAGATGCCCGCGCCCGCGGTGGTCGCCGCGGTGAGCGCGCCGGCGCACATGCGGTCGATGGAGTAACCGGGGACGCTCTTGGGCAGCCCGGCGAGGATCGCGGCGGTGCGCCCGAGGGTCAGTCCCTGGTCGCCGATCTGGGTGGTGGCGGCGATGGCGACCTCGTCGACGCGCTCCGGGGGCAGGCCCGGGTTACGGCGCATCAGTTCGCGGATGACGCGGACGATCAGGTCGTCGGCGCGCGTCTCGGCGTAGAGGCCCTTGCCTGACTTGCCGAACGGGGTGCGGACCCCATCGACAAACACGACATCGCGGGCAGTTCGCGACACGATGGCCCCTCCTTCTCCAAGCGGTGGGTGGACTGTATGGGCCCATGCTACTCGCCAGTAACAAATAGTGCGAGCGGCGGGGCCGACCACTTCCGAGGAAGAGGACAGCCCCTACTTTCGGCGCTTGTGGCCACAGGAACCAACGCGGTCTCCTGTAGGGAGATTCCGGACGAACGAGGGAGCGGCGTCAGTCCCCGTGCCTGAGCAGGGAGCCCACGAAGCGGTCGACGTTGAGGCGCAGGCGTTGGACGCGTTCCTCCCGGGTGAGCGCCTCCGAGGGCTGGATCAGCGGGGACTCCCGCTTGCCGCGCGTGTAGAGCGGGCAGGCGAGGTCGGCGCACACGTACAGGCCCACCGTGTCGCCCCGCTTGCCGGCCTTGCCGGGTTTGGGCGCGCTGAACAGGCGCACGCCCCCGGCGGGATGCGCGGTCACGCAGAACGAACACGTCATCGTCTTGAAGAAGTCGGTCCTGCGGTTCGCGGTCGGCAGCCGCAGGGCGATCCCCACCGGATGGTCCCCGGCGTCGACCACCATGTAGGCGCGGCCGGGCGCCTTGGGGTCGGTCCAACCGATGAAGTCCATGTCCTCCCAGTCCAGGAGCGGCATGGTCGGCGGGAAGTGCATCCGTCTGGCCTCGCCCTTGGGGCAGTTGACGAACGAGGAGCGGATCTCCTCGGTGCTCAGCTCGCGCATGGTCTCCTCCGGTCGGCCGACGTCGTCACCGGACGGATCCTGCCAACCCCCGGCGGCTCGCGCGAATGGTTTTCGCACGTGGAGGGCACCTTCCCCGCGGGTGCCCCGCACACACCGGAGGCCGGGGACCCCTCATGGAGTCCCCGGCCCCGTGCGTGCCCCGGGTGTGTCAGAGCAGCGCGTCGGCCTCACGGTGGCGGCCCGCGGCGTTGTAGGCGCCCGCCAGGTCCCTGCGCAGCCGCATGGTGAGCCGACGGACCTCCGGGTCGCCGGAGGAGTTCAGCGCCACCCGGTAGGCCTCGCGCAGCACCTCCACGGCCTCGTCCGCGCGACCGGCCTGGGTGTAGGAGCGGCCCAGCCGGTGGTGCACCGTGAGGGTGTCCAGGTGGCCCTTGCCCAGTCGGCGGCGGCGCCCGGCCAGCACCATGCGCAGCTGGGAGATGGCCTCCTCGTACCGCCCGGCCATGCTCTGCGCGGCGCTCATGCCCAGACGCAGCTCCTCACGGCGCTCGGTCGAGGTGACGTCCTCGATCGCCCGCGCGTAGTGGGCCACGGCGGCGTCCACCCGGCCGCTGCGCCGGTAGCACACGGCCAGGCGCATGCGCGCCTCCACGGTGTCCTCGTCGGCCGGACCGAACTGGTTCTCCCGCTGGCTGAGCAGGGTCTCCCACTGCCCGGCGGCGTCGGCCGGACGGCCCGCGTCCTCCAGGGCCCAGGCCAGGTTCTCCCGGATGATCTCGGTGCGGGGGTGGTCGTCCCCGTAGACCGCCGCGGCCTCGCCCAGGGCCAGCTCGAACTGCTGCACGGCCGCCTGGCGCCGCCCCATCTGCGCGTACTTGGTCGCCAGGTTGTTGCGGGCGGTGATGGTGTCCGGGTGCTCGGTCCCCAACCGCTCCACCAGTGACCGCAGGCTCTGCTCCAGCGACGCCGCGCGCATCCCGGGGGTCGGGGGCGCGGCGGCGGGCCGCTGGGGCAGGGACCGCTGGGGCGCCCCGGTGGACACCCGGACAGCGGGCTCCGGCACCCGCTCGGGCACGGGCACGGTGCGTTCCTCGAGGTGCTCCTCGGCAGTGGGTGCGGCGGCCTCAGCCGACTCGACCTTGGCAGAACGCGTCAACCCCGTCTCGCGCAGAAGCGCACGCCAGAACGACAAGCAGACTCACCACATTTCCCTGATCACGCAGACCGGGGCCTTTTGGGCCCACGGTCCGGTACACACCCGTACAAGAAGCTGAACGCCCCTGAGGTCTCAGGGCACGTTTCTATAACTTAATCGGACAACGGGCTACGGAACAGGCGTGAACCGCCCTTGAGGGGTGGTGACTTCAATCACGTTTTGGTTCAAAGTGACGGAAGGGGGTAATGATCACGCTTTTGTCGCCTCCCGAAGGGCTGTCGCCAGCGGTTCCGCGGTCAGCCCGATCTGCCAGTTCCGGGCGCCGCGCGTGCGCAGGAACTCACCCACGGAGCCCGGGTCCACGGTCTCCGGAGGCGCCCACGCCAACCTCCTGACGGTGTCCGGCAGCAGCAGGTTCTCGGTCGGCATCACGACGTCCTCGGCGATCCCCGTCACGGTCGCCCGCGCGGCCTCCAGGCGGCACGCCGCCTCGGGAGCGCGGTCGGCCCAGCGGTTCACCGGGGGCGGGCCGTCGCCGGGTGCGTTGGGCCGGGGCAGTTCGGCCTGGTCCATCTCACGGGCGCGGTCGACCGCCCTGATCCACGTCTGCACGTAGCGGCGGGCCAGCTTGATCCCGAACTGCCGGATCCTGGTGAGGTCGGCCGTGGTGCGCGGCATCGCCGTGGCCGCCTCCACGATCGCCGCGTCCGGCAGCACCCGGCCGGGGGAGATGTCCCGCTCCTGGGCGATGCGGTCGCGCTCGTACCAGAGCTCCCGCACGGCGGCCAGGGCGCGCTGGTTGCGGACCTTGTGGATGCCGGAGGTGCGCCGCCAGGGGTCGGGCCGCGGCTCCTTGGGCGGGGCGGCCAGCACGGACGCGAACTCCTCCCGCGCCCATTCCAGCTTCCCGGTCTCGGCCAGCTCCGCCTCCAGGGCGTTGCGGAGCTCGATGAGGATCTCCACGTCCAGCGCCGCGTACCTCAGCCAGTCCTCGGGCAGGGGGCGCTGTGACCAGTCCACCGCCGAGTGCTCCTTGGCCAGGCGCACGTCCAGCAGCCGCTCCACCATGAACCCGAGCCCGACCCGCTGGTAACCCAGCAGCCGTCCGGCCAGTTCGGTGTCGAACAGCAGGGTCGGCCGGAGATTGATCTCCGACAGGCACGGGAGGTCCTGGTGCGCGGCGTGCAGTACCACCTCGGCGTCCCCGACCGCCGCGTTCAGCTCACTCAGGTCGGGGCAGGCGATCGGATCGATCAGGGCCGAACCGGAACCCTCCCGGCGCACCTGCACCAGGTACGCGCGCTGCCCGTACCGGTAACCCGAGGCGCGCTCCGCGTCCACGGCCACGGGGCCGGAGCCGGCACCCAGGGCCGCGATGACGCCGGCCAGGGCGTCGGCGTCGGCGGTGACCGCAGGCAGGCCCTCGCGTGGTTCCCGAAGTAGGGGCGCCCTCTCCGCGTCTTCGTTGTCTGGTTCGCGGGGTTCTGTCTTGGAGTTCAACGCGTTCGCCACACCACTACGGTATGCGCTGTCGCCACCGGACGCAGATACGGGCCGTTCCGGAACCGCCCGCCGACGCTGCCCGGCGAGGTTCCGGAGCGGCCCGTGAGCCGGTGCCCCGGACGCCTCAGGGACGGGACCGCTGGCGTGCGATGTCGGTGACGTCCAGGGGCGGGAGCCCCGACGCCGAGGCCAGCAGCGCCAGCCAGGCACTCATGTGCCCGGACAGGTCCTCCGACTCGGGCGTCCACGAGGCACGCATCTCGAGTTCGGTGGTGGCGCCCTCGTGGGCCTTGGCGCCGAACCCCTCGGTGGTGGCCCGGGTGACCGTTCCGCTCAGCGCGTGGTGGGCGGCGCCGTGGGCCCCCAGGGCGTCGGTGAGCCAGCTCCAGGCGACCGGGCCGAGCAGGGGGTCGGTCGCGATCTCCGACTCCAGTTCGGAGTTGGCCTGGCAGACCACCCGGAAGGGGCCGGGCCAGTCGCGGGTGCCCTCGGGGTCGTACAGGACGATCAGCCGGCCCCAGGCGATCTCCTCGCCGTGGACCGACACTTCGGCGGACACGGCGGCGGAGTGGGGAGCCAGCCGTTGGGGTGAGGGGATCTCCCGGACGGTGATCTCGGGCCGGATGAGGGGAGAGTGCAGGGCCTCGACCGCCCGCCGGAACGTCTCTTGTGCGTTCTCGGCGCTACCGACATCGGGCATGGTGGAAACGTCAGCCTTCGTTTTGTGGTGATCACGTCCTGGCGGGGGTCGCCGGGACGGTCCCGCCGATGGTGTGATGGTGGGCACGGATTCGACCGTGGCACGAGTCACCGGCGGGCGGCCGCAGTTCCTCCGGCGTGTCGGTGTTTTGTGATGATCTTGGGACCGCACGGCCTGTGGCAGACGCGGTTCGGTCCCGTCCGTGCCCGCCGTGGGAACCCTCTCGGGTGATCCGAGTGGGACCACCGGACCGGGCATGGCACGATTCAAGGGTGACGCTTCAAGAATCTCCATTCCTCCGCGCCTGCCGGCGCCTTCCGGTGTCCCACACCCCGGTGTGGTTCATGCGCCAGGCCGGGCGCTCACTGCCCGAGTACCGAAGGGTTCGCGCCGACGTGCCGATGCTTGAGGCGTGTGCGCGACCCGACATGATCGCCGAGATCACGATGCAGCCGGTCCGCCGGTACGACACCGACGCCGCGATCTTCTTCAGCGACATCGTCGTGCCGCTCAAGGCCATCGGGATCGACCTGGACATCAAGCCGGGTGTGGGCCCCGTGGTCGACGAGCCGATCCGGGACGCCGGCGGGATCAAACGCCTGCGCGACCTCGAACCCGGCGACGTCCCCTATGTCACCGAGGCGGTCGGCCAGCTCGTGGGAGAGCTCGGCGACAAGCCGCTCATCGGTTTCGCGGGCGCTCCGTTCACGTTGGCCTCGTACCTCATCGAGGGCGGGCCGTCGAAGAACCATGAGCACACCAAGGCCCTGATGTACGGCGAGCCCGAGCTGTGGGACGAGCTCATGCGCCGCCTGGCCAACATCACGCTGGGCTTCCTGCGCACCCAGATCGAGGCCGGGGCCAGCGCGGTCCAGCTCTTCGACTCCTGGGTCGGCGCGCTGAGCGCCGAGGACTACCGCGCCTCGGTGCTGCCCTACACCTCGTGGATCTTCGGTCAGCTGGCCGACTACGAGGTGCCCCGTATCCACTTCGGTGTGGGCACCGGCGAGCTCCTGAGCCTGCTCAGCGAGGCCGGGGCCGACGTGGTGGGCGTGGACTGGCGCGTCCCCCTGGACAAGGCCGTGCAGCGGGTCCAGCCGGGCACCGCGCTCCAGGGAAACCTGGACCCCGCGACCCTGTTCGCTCCCTGGGAGGTCGTCGCCGACCGTACGCGCGACATCCTCGCGCGGGGACGGGCCGCCGACGGCCACATCTTCAACCTCGGCCACGGTGTGCTGCCCAGCACCGACCCGACCATGCTCGAACGGCTCACCGCCTTCGTCCACGAGGAGACCGCAGGCTAGGGCGGTCCCGCGGACACCCGTCGGCGCCCGGCTCCCGTTCGGGGAGCCGGGCGCCGACGCGTCGGGTCACCTCTCGCCGTCGTTCCCGGGGTCCCCGCCCGTTTCGGGACTCCCGTCCGTCTCCGGACCCGGCCCCGTGCTCTCGGGGTCCCCCCGGCGGGGCGGTGCGCCCCCGGTGTCGGTACGGTCCTGGGCGGTGTCGGCGGAGGCCGGGTCAGCGGGTGCGGCGGCAGAGGAGGCGGCCCGTGCCCCGCGGCGTCGGCGCCACAGCCACAGCGGCCCGGCACCGAGCACCGCGAGCACCGCGGCGAAGGGCAGCAGCCACCCCACGGCCACGGCCGCCCCCTGGCCCAGACCGACCAGGGCCCGCCAGCCGCGCTCCAGACCGCCGAGGAAACCGACGGACTCCTCCGTGGTCTCCTCCAGGTAGGTGGCCGGGGGGACGAGGGTCAGGTGCACGGTGGAGTAGGCGGTCTGGTTCCGCAGCGACTCCAACCGGGCCTGGAACGCCTCCAGCTCCTCCTGGCGCTGCTGGATCTCGCTCTCCACGCGCAGCAGGTCGTCGACGTCCTCCGCCTCCTCCAGATAGCCCCGCAGGGTCTCCAGGGCGGTCTCCGAGGACTCGATCCGGCTCTCGACGTCGGCGACCTCCTCGGTGACGTCCTCCACCGACCGCTCCAGTTCGGAGCGGTCGCCCAGCTCGGCCAGTCCGTCCAGCGCACCCTCGTAGTCCTCGTTGGGGATGCGCAGGACCAGATTGCCCTCGGGGGAGCCGCCGGCGGGCGTGGACAGGCTCTCGTTCGCCACGTAGCCGTCCGCGCCCAGGGTCATCTCCTTGGCCAGTTCGGCGGCCTCGGCCACGTCGTCGACCCGTACGGTCATGTTCGCGGTGTGGACCAGCTGCCGGTCCCCGACCTCCAGGTCCGAACCGACACCGCCCTCACCCGCGTCCTCCTCGGCGGCATCGGCTTCGGCCTGGGCGCCGGGCGCGGCCCGGTCGGCGGACTCGGCGGCGTACTCGGCGGAGGAACCGCCGCCGTCGGCCGCACCGATGTTCTCGGTGGTGGCACCGCAGGCGGTGAACAACAGAGCAGCGAGGCCGGTGGCGACGGTCATCCCGGCGACACGGCCCGCCTGGGGGAGCGATGGAGTGTCCATACCGCTTCGACGCGTCCCGCGGCGCCACCGTTGCGCCCCGGCGGTAACGAGACCGCAACGTCCGGCCCGGGGGAGTGCCGACTGTCCCCCGGCCCCGGGCCCCACGGTCCGAATACCCGGACCGACGTCCCGCTCCGGGGGCGGCGGATCACTGTGACCCGCGGCATCTGGGAGGCTGGTGGTATGCCTGAAGCACCGCATGTCGTCGTGATCGGGGGCGGGATCTCCGGACTCACCGCCGCGCACCGCTTCAACCGCCGGGGCGTCACCACCACGGTGGTCGAGGCCGCCGACACCCCGGGGGGCAAGCTCCGCGCCTCACCCGTGGCTGGCGTGTCCGTCGACGCCGGCGCCGAGGCGGTGCTCGCCCGCCGCCCCGAGGCACTGGACCTCTTCACCGAACTCGGCCTGGACGAGCGGGTGGTGCACCCCGGCCCCGGGGCCGCGGCCGTCTACAGCCGGGGCCGCGTCCGCGCCCTCCCCAAGGGGCAGCTCATGGGCGTCCCCGGCGACCTGCGCGCCCTGGCCCGCAGCGGTGTGCTCTCCCCCGCCGGGACCCTGCGCGCCGCACTCGACCTGGTCTGGCCGAGCACCCCGGTGCGCTCCGACGTGCCCGTGGCCGCCTACGTCGGCACCCGCATGGGCCGCCAGGTGGTGGAACGGCTCGTGGAACCCCTCCTGGGCGGTGTCTACGCCGGACGGGCCGACGAGCTCTCCCTCGACTCCGCCCTTCCGCAGATCGCCCCGATGGCCCGCAGCAGCCGCTCCCTGATGGGGGCGGTGCACACGAGCCTCCGGGGCAGGGGTTCCGCACCCGCCGGCTCCGGTCCCGTCTTCGCCTCCCTGCGCGGTGGGGTCGCCTCGGTGGTGGACGCGCTGGCGGAGCGGCAGCCGGACCTGCGCACCGGGACCCGGGCCGGGGCACTGGAACGCACCCCCCGGGGCTGGAGCGTGCGACTGGACGGCGGGGAGCGGGTCGCCTGCGACGCGGTCCTGCTCGCCTGTCCCGCCCCCGAGGCGGCACGCCTGCTCGCCGACACCGAACCCGCCGCCGCACGGGAGCTGGGCGGGATCGAGTACGCGAGCATGGCGCTGGTGACCTTCGCCCTGCCCGCCGCGGCCTTCCCCGAGCCCCTCACCGGGACCGGTTTCCTGGTTCCGGCGGGGGAGGGGCTGACCATCAAGGCCGCCACCTTCTCCAGCAACAAGTGGCCCTGGCTGGCCCGTGAGCTGGATAGGGTCAACCCGGGTGAGGACCTGGTCGTCCTGCGCTGCTCCATCGGCCGGTCCGGCGACGACGCGGCTCTGCGCCGCTCCGACGAGGAGCTGGCCCGGGTCGCCCTCGCCGACCTCGCCCGGGTCACCGGTCTGACCGGCTCCCCGGTCCAGACCCGCGTCACCCGGTGGACCGACGGACTGCCCCAGTACGCGGTCGGCCACGCCGCCCGGGTCGAGCGGATCCGTTCGGGCGTGCGGCGCCACCCCGGCCTCGGGGTGTGCGGCGCCGCCTACGGGGGAGTGGGCATCCCCGCCTGTGTCGCCGACGCCGACCGCGAGGCCGGTCGTCTGGCCGACACCCTCACCGACCACAGTCACACCGACCGCGGCGACCAGAGCGCCGACGGACCGAACCAGCAAGGAGTCAACCCGTGACGGGGCAGCAGAACGAGGCCATCACCCAGGACGGCACCGACCTCAACAAACTCATCCGATACACCATGTGGTCGGTCTTCAGGGTCGACAGCCTGGAGGAGGTGGACCGCGACGCGGCGGCCCAGGAGATCCAGGGCCTGTTCGACAAGGCCGCCGAGCAGGGCGTGACCACCCGCGGCAGCTACGACGTCCAGGGCTTCCGCGCCGACGCCGACATCATGTTCTGGTGGGTGGCCGACACCCCCGAGCAGGTGCAGAACATCTACGCCGACTTCCGGCGCACCCGGGTCGGCCGCGCCAGCACCCCGGTGTGGTCGGTCGTGGGCCTGCACCGCCCCGCCGAGTTCAACCGCGGCCACGTCCCCGCCTTCCTGGCCGGGGAGGAGCCGCGCGAGAACATCTGCGTGTACCCGTTCGTGCGCTCCTACGAGTGGTACCTGCTGCCCGACGAGGAGCGCCGCGCCATGCTCGCCGAGCACGGCCGGATGGCCGCCCCGTACCCGGACGTGCGTGCGAACACGGTCTCCTCGTTCGGTCTCAACGACTACGAGTGGCTGCTCGCCTTCGAGGCCGACGACCTGCACCGCATCGTGGACCTGATGCGCCACCTGCGCGGCGCCAAGGCGCGCCTGCACACCCGTGAGGAACTGCCCTTCTACACCGGGCGGCGCAAGAGCGTGGCCGAGCTGGTGCACGCTCTGCCGTAACCGCGGCCCCGCCCCGCCGGACGGCGAACGGCCCCCGTGCTCCGACGGAGCACGGGGGCCGTCGTACGGGCGGCCGACGCCGGGCCGGGTCTACTCGGGGCGCGCGGTCTCCCTGCGGGTGGCGAGCACGTAGAACGGGATCGTCACCACGCACAGCAGCACCACGGCGCTCATCAGGTAGATGAGCACGTCGCCCGCGGGAAGCCCGAGGCCCCACGCGGCCATGAGCGCCACACCGGTGGCGAGCAGGCCCAGCACCAGGTAGGCCTTGCGTCCCCGGGGCTTGGGGTACTCCATCCGGCTGACCATCAGCCAGGCCACCAACAGCACGGCGGCCACACCCACCAGGACCGGCGGGTCCAGGAGCACGATGGTCACCACCGCGATCGCCCCGGAGGGGCATGGCAGGCCGGTGAAGTAGTCCGAGCCCGGGGCCTGGCAGGAGAACCGGGCCAGCCGGACGATCACCGCGAGCAGCACGGCACCGCCGGCGACCACCGGCAGTACGCCGGCGCCGCCCGCGATGGTGCCCCACACGACGAAGAAGAACGCCGGGGCGACCCCGAAGCTGATCACGTCGGCGAGGTTGTCCAGTTCGGCCCCCATGCCGCTGCCGCCCAGCCTGCGGGCGACCCGGCCGTCGAGCACGTCGAGGGCGGCCGCGACCATCATCAGGCCCACGGCCGTGGCCATCGCGGTCTTGGGCAGCGGGCCGGCGACTCCGGAGGCCAGGTGCGCGCTCTGGGCCGTGGCCAGTGCCCAGACCGCGAGGAAACCGCACAGGGCGTTGCCCAGGGTCATGTAGTCGGCCACGCCCAGACGCAGCCTGGGCGCCTCCTCGGGGGCGGAGGAGGCGGCCCGGCCAGCGGCGGAGACGGCCTCAGCCGGCGTCAAGACGGGTTTCTCCGGCGCGGACCCTCTGGCCGATCTCCACCGCCGGGGCGACCCCGGCCGGAAGGTGGACGTCGACCCGTGACCCGAACCGGATGAGCCCGATCCTCTCGCCTTGCTCGACCTTCTGCCCCGCAGCGAGATACGGGACGATACGCCTGACCATCGCGCCGGCGATTTGAACGACCGTGATCTCACCGATCTCGGTTTCAAGGGTCCAGATGACGCGCTCATTACGCTCGCTGTCCTTGTCGAAGGCGGGTTTGAAACCCCCTGGACGATGTTCGACGCCGGTCACGATACCGGCGATGGGGGCACGGTTGACGTGCACGTTGAGGGGGTTCATGAACACCGCGACCCGGATGCGCCCGTCGGGCTGGGGGTCGAGGCTCTGCACGACGCCGTCGGCCGCGGACAGCACCCGTCCCGTGGCCGGGCCCCGCTCGGGGTCCCGGAAGAACCAGGCCATCCCCGCGGCGAGGGCGATCACGGGCGCTGCGGCCGCGGCCCCGGCCCGGGAGCGCCGGGCGAGGAGGGTCGCGGCCCCGGCGGCGCCGAGGGCGGGGAGCAGCCACGGGGCCGATCCCTGGGCCATGCCGAACCGCGGCCTGGCCGCGGGACGCGGGGAGGCGGAGGAGATGGGTGAGTCGTCGGTCATCGAGCGCTTTCGTCGCGGGTCGGTCTGGTCGCCCGCACATCGGTTACCGCTGTGAGGGGCCCGGCCCCTGCCGGGGGCCGGGGGTGCGCGGTCACCGGGTGGGGTGCCCCGCCGCGCGCCCTCCGCTCGGCCGGGGCCGGACTTCGGTGCGCTGGTGAGATTATCCCTGATCCCGCGGGGGCGGGAAGCAGGGTGGTCCGGTGGCGGACCCGACCTCGGCGAGGCGGGGTCCGGCACCAGGATGGTATGCGACCTACTCCGCGGGCTCCAGGGTCAGGGCGACGGAGTTGATGCAGTACCGGGCGTCGGTGGGGGTGTCGTACCCCTCTCCGTAGAAGACGTGGCCCAGGTGGGACCGGCAGGTGGCGCACCGCACCTCGGTGCGCACCATCCCCATCGAGGCGTCCTCGTGCAGGGTGACCGCGTCGGACTCGGCCGGGTCGAAGAAGCTCGGCCACCCGCAGTGGGAGTCGAACTTCTCGTCCGAACGGAACAGTTCGGTTCCACATCCCCGGCAACGGTAGACGCCCGTGGCCCTGGTGTCGACGTAGGCTCCGGACCAGGGGCGTTCGGTACCCGCCTGGCGGAGCACCGCGTACTCCTGCTCGTTGAGGCGCTCGCGCCACTCCTGCTCGGTCCGGGGGAGTTCCTTCGGTGCCCCGCCGTTGTTCTCCGGGGCCTGGTCCGCTGCGTCAGCCATGGTGAAGACGCTACCCGGAACCGGGCCCGAATGCCGACAGGGACCTCCGAGTCAGAAAAGGGTCATTCGTATCCGGGCTAGGTAAATCCCTCTTAGGGGTCACATACACCTAACTTCACCCTTGATGACGTTCGGTGTCCATGTGGGCGGGTACGAGCTCAGACAGGGGTCAGTGGTCGAGGTGCACTGAGGCAGGTGGCATGGCTGTTACAGCTCAACAGGCACTCGGAGTAAGCAGACGACCTCTGCGCGTGGGCAGGATCCGATACGGACTGTGGTGGCTCGACCAGGCCACCACGGGACCGCGGTCACGGGTACGCGCCGTCGGGGACGGCGCGGCCACCGTGGGCCGGGAGCTGCGCTGGGCCACGGAGCTCAGTGTCCGCTCCACCGTGGCGGGGATCGACCACGTGCGACCGGAGCCCTGGGGCGATCGCAAACTACTGGTGCTCGTCACGGTCATTGCCGTCGGCGCGCTGGCGGTGGCGCTCGTCCTGGGGGTGGGGATGGCGCGTTGGGCGATGACCTTGTCCAACGCCATGCCCTTCGCGGCGGTGGGTGCCCTGGCGGTGGGACTCGCCTTCCTGCCGCTGGCGTATCTGGTCTTCGTCTCCAAACGGAGGGGTCGTCGAAGCTAGTACGGGTTCGACACGAGAGAAGGGGTGCCTCCCCGGGGGCGCCCCTTCGGCTGTGCCGGAGCGCTCCGGCACAGCCGAAGGGGCGGGCCCGGCCGGGCTCAGGCGTCGAAGTCGTACTGCAGTACGTACGCCGAACCGTCCATGGTGATCTCGTTGAACTCAACCGGCCGGTGGTCGCTGGTCAGGGCGGTACGGGCCACCTCCAGAACGGGTGTCCCGGGGGAGAGCGCCAACTCCTCCGCCTCCTCGGGGGTGGGCATGCGCACGCGGATCTCCTCGGTGAAGTGGGCGGGGGCGTGCCCGAGTTCGGCCAGTCGCGCGTAGATGCCCCCGGGGCCGCTGTCCGGGGCCCTGATGCGCTGGGCGGCGGGGGAGTCCTCCCGGCCCGCCCACAGCAGCGGGGACAGGTAGGAGACCGCGCTCTGCACCGGCCTGCCCTCCACGAGGTAGCGCCGGGAACGGCGCACCGCCGGGTTCCCGGGGTCCAGCCCCAGGGACCGCAGGACGTGCTCGGCGGGGACGACCTCGTCCACGACGAGCCCCTCCACCTCGTAGCCGCGGGTGTCGCTGTCGGTCTGCCAGATGGCCCGCCCGTTGCCCCACAGGTCCTTGGACAGGCGTCTGGCCCCGTGTCTTCGCAGCGGCCGGAACTGCCGCACGTATATGCCCGAACCGCGCACTGCCACGGCCAGGCCCTCGTTGATGAGTACGGACAGCGCCTGCCGGGCCGTCGCCCGGGCGACACCGTGGTGCTCCATGAGGGTGTTCTCCCCGGGAAGGCGGTCGCCGTCGGCGTACCGTCCGGAGCGGATCTGTCCTCGTAGTTCCTCGGCTATCTCCCGGTAGACCGGAGGGGACCCGTTTTCGGACGTCGGCACTACGTTCATCCTCTCGCCCAGGGGACCAGACCGGTGAGCCCCGTCGATGCGGTGTGTCCAGTCAAAGCGTTTCCAGTGGATGGCACACAACGGGTATGTCCGGTTGAAGGATGATTCATGCGTCATTGTGGGGCGGCCGAAACCGACCGTTCACGGGTGCCGCCCCCGTGGGTCCCTATTCCCTCAGGTAACGCGTGAACAGGTTCCCCCCGGCCTCCAGGAGGTGCGCCATCCGCACGGGTGTGCTGCTGGCCGGGGCGTGCTCCGGGGCGCCGGGCGTCCCCGGACCGCCGGTGACGATCCGGGGCGGCCCGGCGCCCAGCAGGTGCGGGCTCACCGTCAGGCACAGCTCGTCCAACAGGCCGGCCGCCACGAACTCGGCCAGCAGGTGCGGTCCCCCCTCGGTCAGCACCCGGTGCAGCCCCCTCTCGGCCAGGGCGTTGACGATGTGCTCGGGGCCGACCGAGACCCCGTCGACCACCACGAGGTCGGCGTGCTCGGCAACGAACCTCCGGCGCTCCGCGGGCGCGTCCCCAGCGGTGAACACGATGGTCCGGGCGTCCTCCGGGGCGGTGGTGAGCAGCTCCTCGTGGATGTCCAGCGAACGCGAGACCACCGCGATGCGCGGGGTCGCCGGCCGGTCCGCACGCAGGTCCGACCACACCTCGCGCGGCCGGACCGGCCGGTAGCCCTCCTTGCGGGCGGTGGCCGCGCCCACCAGCACCACGTCGCACAGGCCGCGGAGTACCCCCATCACCCGGCGGTCGGGGGCCGAGGACAGGTCACGGCTGCGGCCCGAGGGGCCGATCGCGCCCCCGTCGGCGCTGGCGACCATGTTGGCGCGGATCCAGGGGCGGTCCAGGGCAGGCGGGTAGGCGTAGGCCCGGGGCAGGTCCACGTCCGTGCTGCCGGGGGCGGGAAGGAGTTCGCGGAAGCGGGCGGGCTCCGGGGCGTCGCCCGGGCGGTGTGTACTCGACATGGTCACCCAGGCTAGGGGGACGGACGGCGCGGGACCGGTGGACCCGCGGGTCCACCGGTCCCTCCGGCGCGGCCTGTTCCGCCGCCGGTCAGTCGTGCCGGTGCGAGACGCGCCGCAGCAGCACCAGGGCGCGGTCGATCACCCGGACGGGGCCGCCGGCGGTCACGAACGGCCGTCCGCCCACGTCGGGCTCGGCGGTGTCCAGCACGGTCTCCCAGGCCATGCCGTACTCGGTGCCGGGGAGTTTGAACTCCACCGGCCGCGGCCCGCTGTTGAGCAGCAGCACGAACGAACTGTCACGGATCCTGCGCCCCCGCGAGTCGGGCTCGGTGATGGCGTCCCCGTTGAGGAACACACCCAGCACCTGTTCGTCCGTGCTCCAGTCCTCCCCCTCCATCGTCGACCCGTCCGGGCGCAGCCACGAGATGTCGGGCAACACGCCCGAGCCGGACTTCCCGCTCTCCACGGGGCTGCCCCGGAAGAAACGGCGGCGCCGGAAGACCGGGTGCTCGCGCCGCAGCCGGGCCAGCCCGCGTACGTAGTCCAGGAGGTCGTTGCCGGGGTACTCGCCGGTGAGCCCCGCGCCCTCCCAGTCGATCCAGGCGATCTCGTTGTCCTGGCAGTAGGCGTTGTTGTTCCCGCCCTGGGTGCGCCCGATCTCGTCGCCGTGCGAGAGCATCACCACCCCCTGCGACAGGTACAGGGTGGCGAGGTAGTTGCGGACCTGCCTCCGGCGCAGGGTGAGGATCGCGGGGTCCTCGGTGGGGCCCTCCGTCCCGTGGTTCCAGGAGCGGTTGTCGTCGGTGCCGTCCCGGTTCTCCTCGCCGTTGGCCTCGTTGTGCTTGTCGTTGTAGGACACCAGGTCGGCCATGGTGAAGCCGTCATGGCAGGTGATGAAGTTGATCGAGGCCACCGGGCGGCGCCCGTCGTCCTGGTACAGGTCGCTGGACCCGGCCAGCCGCGAGGCCAGCTCGCCCTTGACCTGCTCGCCGCGCCAGAAGTCGCGCACGGTGTCGCGGTACTTGCCGTTCCACTCGGTCCACAGCGGCGGGAAGTTCCCCACCTGGTAGCCGCCCGGTCCCACGTCCCAGGGTTCGGCGATGAGCTTGACCTGGGAGATCACCGGGTCCTGCTGGACGATGTCGAAGAACGTGCTCAGCCGGTCCACGTCGTGGAACTCCCGGGCCAGCGCCGACGCCAGGTCGAAGCGGAACCCGTCCACGTGCATCTCCAGGACCCAGTACCGCAGCGAGTCCATGATGAGCTGCAACGAGTGCGGGTGGCGCACGTTCAGACTGTTGCCGCAGCCCGTGTAGTCGAGGTAGTAGCGCTGGTCCTCGTCGCTGACCCGGTAGTAGCCCAGGTTGTCGATGCCCCGCCAGGACAGGGTGGGGCCCATGTGGTCGCCCTCGGCGGTGTGGTTGTAGACCACGTCCAGGAGCACCTCGATGCCCGCCTCGTGCAGCGACTTCACCATCGACTTGAACTCCTGGACCTGCTGGCCGCGGGATCCGAGCGCGGCGTACCCGCTGTGCGGGGCCAGGAAGGCCAGGGTGTTGTACCCCCAGTAGTTGGTCAGCCCCCGCGCCACCATCGCGTGTTCGGGCACGAAGTGGTGCACCGGCATCAGCTCGACGGCGGTCACCCCCAGCGAGGTGAGGTACTCGATGACCTCCGGGTGGGCCAGCCCCGCGTAGGTGCCTCTCTGGTGTTCGGGGATGGCCGGGTGGCGCATCGTCAGGCCGCGCACGTGCGCCTCGTAGATCACCGTCTGGTGGTACGGGGTGCGCGGTCGGGACTCGTTGCCCCAGTCGAAGAACGGGCTCACCACCACGCACTTGGGTACGTACTTCGCGCTGTCGGCCGTGTTCTTGCGCTCCGGTGAGGCGAAGTGGTAGCTGAAGAGCGATTCGTGCCAGGTGAGGTTGCCGTTCAGCGCCTTCGCGTAGGGATCGGTGAGTAGTTTGTTCGGATTGCAGCGCAGTCCGTGCTCGGGTGCGTAGGGGCCGTGCACGCGGTACCCGTACTGCTGTCCCGGACCGACGCCGGGCAGGTACCCGTGCCAGACGAAACCGTCGTATTCGGTCAGGGGTACGCGTGTCTCCTCGCCGTCGTCGTCGAACAGGCACAGGTCCACCTGTTCGGCCGCCTCCGAGAAGAGGGAGAAATTGGTGCCGGAACCGTCGTAGGTCGCACCGAGCGGATAGGAACTACCTGGCCAGACTTCCACCATAGGCGTCGTCAGTCTCTTGGAGTCGGGGCCCTGGAGGGCGTTTTTTGTTGGTGACGACTTCTTTCTTCCGCTTCGGTCCCAGAAATATGCAGAACACGGCCGATGATCATTCATCAGCCGTGTTCACCGGGGGTCTGATGTGGTTATCGGCAAGAAAGAG
The DNA here is from genome assembly GCF_014651695.1 of Nocardiopsis terrae. Lineage (GTDB taxonomy): Bacteria > Actinomycetota > Actinomycetes > Streptosporangiales > Streptosporangiaceae > Nocardiopsis > Nocardiopsis terrae. The sequence continues at coordinate 363,466 of NZ_BMXJ01000004.1, read as the reverse complement.
GAGTTTCTTGGCTCATGGCATGGAAAGGGTGGTTTCAGTTGCCGGGGCGGGCCCGGTCCAGGATCAGCCCGGTGTCCACGCCCCTGGGCAGGGTCCCGAACACGTGCCCCCACCCGCCGCCCAGCCGGGACGCGGTGAAGGCCTCGGCCACCGGTGTCGGTGCGTGCCGCAGCAGCACGGACGCCTGGAGGAGCAGAGCCATCAGCTCCACCACCGACCGGGCCCGGTACTGGATCTCGTCCAGGTCGCCGAGCTCCTGCCCCAACCGCTTCAGCGCCGCGTCGTAGTGGTCGTCGGAACCCGCCGCCGTGTTCAGCTCCGCCAGGAAGGCCTCCACCGACTCCGGCGACTTCGACATCGCGCGCAGCACGTCCAGCGCCGCCACGTTGCCCGAACCCTCCCAGATGGAGTTGAGCGGGGAGTCCCGGAACAGGCGGGGCATCCCCGACTCCTCGACGTACCCGTTGCCGCCCAGGCACTCCAGGGCCTCGGCCGCGTGCACCGGCTGGCGCTTGGTGACCCAGAACTTGCCCACGGCCACGCCCAGGCGGCGGAAGGCGGCCTCGCCCTCGTCACCGCGCACCGAGCGGTCCACGGCCCCCGCCAGGCGCGTCATGAGCGCGGTGGCGGCCTCCGACTCCAGGGCCAGGTCCGCGAGCACGTTGCGCATCAGCGGCTGCTGCACCAGGGGTTTGCCGAACGCGCTCCGTGACCCGGCGTGGTTGAGCGCGTGCACCACGGCGGCGCGCATACCCGACGAGGAACCGATCACGCAGTCCAACCGGGTGCTGTTGACCATCTCGATGATGGTGGGCACTCCCCGGCCCGGCTCGCCGACCAGGTGTGCGACGGCGCCCTCGTACTCCAGCTCGGCGGAGGCGTTGGACCTGTTGCCGAGCTTGTCCTTCAACCGCTGGATGAACAGGCCGTTCCGGCCGCCGTCGGGCAGGACGCGCGGCACCAGGAAACAGGTGAGGCCCTCGGGGGCCTGCGCCAGGGTCAGGAAGACGTCGCTCATCGGGGCGGAGGTGAACCACTTGTGCCCGGTGAGCAGGTAGTGGCCCTCGGAGGTGGGAACGGCGCGTGTGGTGTTGGCGCGCACGTCCGAACCGCCCTGCTTCTCGGTCATCGACATACCCGCGATGAGTCCGCGCTTGGTCAGGGGTGCGCGCAGCCCGAAGTCGTAGGTGCGGGCGGTCAGCAGCGGCTCGTACCGCTCGGCCAGCGCGGGGGAGTGGCGCAGCGCGGGGACGGCGGCGTAGGTCATCGACACGGGGCAGCCGTGACCGCTCTCCGCCTGTGACCAGAGGAAGAACTTGGCCGCGCGGGCCACGTGGGCGCCCTCGCGCCCCTCGGCCCAGGGGGCGGCGTGCAGACCGTGCTCCACGGCCTGGTCCATCAGCACGTGGTAGGCGGGCTGGAAGTCGACCTCGTCCACGCGGTGGCCGTAGCGGTCGTGGGTGCGCAGGACCGGCGGGTAGGCGTTCGCGGACTCGCCCCAGGCGCGAACCCGCTCCGAGCCCGCGGCCTCACCGACCTCGCGCACGTCGGCCTCGGCCCAGCCTGCGCCCTCGCGGCGCAGGCCCTCCAGGAGGGCGGGGTCGTCGGCGGCGTTGTGGTCGCCGAGCGGAGTGGCCTGGTTGAACACCTCGTGTGTGGCGGGCATACCGGCTCCGTTCCTGGTTCTGGGCGGCGGACGGGTGGCCGGAATCCTATCCGCTCTCCGCGCACGGAACCGAATCAGGTTCGGTTGTGTGTACCCGCAGGGGGTGAGGGTGCGCCTCCCGGGGGCGCACCCTCCCGGTACCTCAGGAGCGAATGGCGGTCTGCTCCCCGGCGTCGTGTCCGACCGCGATCTTGCGGGCCTTGGACTGCTCGGCCACCGGGATCCGCAGGGTGAGCACGCCGTCCGCGTAGTTGGCGGTGATCCTCTCGATGTCGAGGGTGTCACCGAGGAACACCTGGCGGGAGAAGGTCCCCGAGGGACGCTCGCCCACGATGAACTCGCGCCCCTCCTCGTTCGGGCCGGGACGTTCGGCCTTCACGGTGAGCACGTTGCGCTCGACCTCCAGGTCGATGCTCTCGCTCCGCACGCCGGGCAGGTCCAGCAGGACCACGAAGTCGTCCCCGTCCCGGTAGGCGTCCATGGGCATGACCGCTGGGCGGCCGTTCTCCATCAGGCGCTGGGTGAGGCGGTCGAACTCGCGGAAGGGGTCGGTGCGCATCAACATCATCCGTCACCTCCTGAGTGTGTCTCCATCCAATGACTTGATGCGACTACGCTCAATTTTATTGACCGCCTCAGAAGCCGTCAAGTCCGCGGGAGAGCCCGGGGCGGGCGGGGAAAGCCCGGGCCTCCTCCGGGCCGGCGCCCGGGCGGATCCGGGCACGGCGCCGACCGGGTCGGCGTCAGGGCCAGAGGAGTTCGCTCCGCCAGGGGGAGCCGGCGTGCGCGCGCCGGTACCGCAGGCGGGTGTGCCGCCGGTCCGGGTCGGCCTGCCAGAACTCGACCTCGGTGGCGGACAGGCAGTACAGCCCCCAGTTGTCGGGCGCCAGACCGGGGTCGGCCTCCAAACGGGCGCGGCTCCCCTCCGCGGTCGTGTGGATGTCCGCGAGGTCGGCCAGGGGCTGGCTCTGCCTGCCGTGCAGACCGGCCACCCGGCCCTCCAACGGGCGGGCGGTGAAGTCGGCGGCGCGGGCCCGGGGCCCGGCCAGCTCCACGGAACCCCTGATCCGCACCTGGCGGCCCTGGGCGCCCCAGAAGAAGAGGAGGGCGGCCCGCGGGTTCCCGGCGAGTTCACGGCCCTTGGCGGAGGTCGTGGTCCCCGCGAACCACCAGCCCTCGGAGGTGAAGTCCTTGAGGATGAGGATCCGCGCCGAAGGCGCACCGTCGGCGTCCACCGTCGCGACGGTCATGGCGTGCGGCTCGTGCACCCCGGCCTCGATCGCCTCGCCCAACCAGTCCACGAACAACTCCTCCGGCTCCGCGGGCGCGGCCTTCGGATCGAACTCCGCGAGCGGCCCCGCGAACACCGGGAGCCCCCGCAACATGTCCCGAATCCCGTCGTCCTTGGTCATCCCGTGCTCCGTTCGGTTGGTGCCATTACGCCGAACCTACCGAGGACGCCGGCCACGAGGCGCCCGTCGCCACTCGTGAGCGGTGCCCCCGCCGGACCCGGAGCACGTCCGTGACCTGCCTCCTCGATACGATGCCCAGCGCTGAAGGACACCACGCGCACCGAGTGGTCCCGTCACGGGACGACTCACGGCGGGTCCCGGCCGAGCACGGCGCGAGGGAGAAGCATGACGGACACGGAACCGGTCGAACGCGCCCGGTGGCTCTGGGCCCTTCTGGGCAGCGTGGTCCTGACCCACACGGCCCTCAACCTCATCCGCCCCCTCATCTCCTACCGGACCATCGCCGTGGGCGGCGACGCCGTCGAGGTCGGCCTGGTCACCGCCGCCTACGCACTGCTGCCCCTGGTCATCGCGGTCCCTCTGGGCCGCTTCACCGACCGCGCGCCGCGCATCGCCTGGATCGTGGGCCTGGGTTCGGCCGTCCTGGCCGTCGGCAGCCTGCTCCTGGCCGGATCCGGCGGCCTGTCCGCACTGGCCCTGGCCAGTACCGTCGTGGGCGTGGGGCACCTGTTGTGCATGGTCGCCGGGCAGGGCCTCATCGCCCGGTACTCGCGCTCCGAACACCTGGACCGCGACTTCGGATGGTTCACCGCCGCCGCCTCGCTGGGCCAGCTCGCCGGGCCGCTGATCTCCGGTGCCCTCCTCGCCGACGCCTCGGGTCCGGCCCTGCTCCCGGCCACCTCCACCGCGTTGGTCGTCGCCGGGCTCGTCGCCGCCCTGGGCGCCCTGCCCCTGCTCCCGCTCGTACGGCTGCGCCCGCTGCGGCGCACCGCGGCGCAGCGGGCCGCGCCGCCGGTGCCCGCCCGGGACCTGTTGCGGCAGCGCCGAATGCCCTCCGCCCTGCTCTCCAGCCTCGCGCTGCTGACCGCGGTGGACATCCTCACCGCCTACCTGCCGCTCATCGCCGAGAACCGGGGCATCTCCCCGATGCTCGTCGGAGTCCTGCTGAGCCTGCGCGCCGGCTCCTCCCTGCTCTCCCGGCTGACACTGCCGTGGATGCTGCGCCGGTGGTCGCGCAGGGCCCTCATCGTCGCCAGCACCTCCGTGGCCGCCGTCGCGCTCACCCTGGTGGCCCTGCCCCTGGGCGGGTTCGCCGCCCTGGCGGCGGTGCTGCTCGTGGGCGGGTTCCTCCTGGGCCTGGGACAGCCCCTGACCATGGCCCAGGTCACCACCCTGGCACCCGAAGGGGCCCGCGGTGCCGCCCTGGCCCTGCGGATCTGGGGCAACCGGCTGGGCCAGGTGGCGATCCCGGCCGCCGCGGCCGGTGTCGCCGGGGCGGTGGGCGCACCTGGGGCACTGCTGTTCTCCGCGGCGGTCCTGCTCGCCGCCGCCGTCACCGCGGGCTGACCCCCGGCCCCGAACACGTGGAAGCGGGCGGCCCCGGGGGAAGGGACCGCCCGCCTCCGCCGCGTTCCACTCCTCTGTTCTTCTCTTCCGGTGAGTCCTGCCGAACCCTCACACGGCGGCGTGCCGGGCCGCGACAGCCGCGTCGTAGCGGTCCAGCACCACACGGGCGAGTTCGGGTACGTCTCCGAGCGCCTCGGCGACCACCGAGGCGCCCGCCGCCAGTGACTGGTCGCGGACCCGGTCGGAGAAGAAACCGGGGGCCAGCAGGTAACCGCTGACCGCCACCCCGGTGTGGCCGCGGTCGAGGAGGGACCGCACCGCCTCGCCGGGGGTCGGCCCGGCGGCCGAGGCGTAGGCCGCCACGACCTCCCCCCACGGGCCCCGCCCGGACAGCTCCCGGGCCATCGACTCGACGACCGCGTTGGCCTCCGCGTCACTCGACCCCGCCGACGCGAGCACCAGGGCCGTCCCGGGCTCCGGGCGCGCCCCGGCCTCGGCCAGCCTCCGTTCCACCGCGTCCAACAGCAGCGGGTGCGGGCCGAGGGTGTCGGCGTAGCGCACCCGCAGCCAGGGGCCGCGTTTGCGCGCCCGGGCCAGTACCCCGGGCAGGTCCACCTTGCTGTGGAAGGCGGCCGTCAGCAGCGTCGGCAGTACCACGGCCTCACCGGCGCCGCCCGAGGCCAGCTCGTCCAGGGCGTCCTCGGCGCTGGGCGCCACGTGGTCCAGGTAGGACAGCCGCACGTCCAGCTCCGGGCGCAGCGCGCGCACCCGTTCGAAGACCGCCGAGACCGCCTCGGCCGACCTCGGGTCCCGGCTTCCGTGGGCCACCGCGAGCAGAGGGATCATCTGAAGTTCGGGGCGCGTACCCCGGTCCCTCGGACCGGGGCGAACCCCTGCCTCCTTCTCTGGGTCTTGGGTGCGGCGGGACGGGGCGAGCCGTCCCACCAGGGCGGCCTCACGGCCGTGGACGGAGGAACCCGTTACACGTGGATTCCGCACTCGGTCTTGCCGGTCCCCGCCCAGCGGCCGCTCCGGGGGTCCTCGCCCGGGGCGACCCGGCGGGTGCACGGCTCGCAGCCGATGGAGGGGTACCCGTCGTACTGGAGGGGGTTCACGAGCACACCGTGTTCGGCCATGTAGGTGTCCACCTCCTCCTGGGTCCACCGCGCGATCGGGTTGACCTTGGTCATCCGCCTGCGCCGGTCCCACTGCACGACCGGGGTGTCGCGGCGGGTCACGGAGTCCTCGCGGCGCAGCCCGGTCAGCCACGCCGAGTACGGCTCCAGGGCGCGCTGGAGGGGTTCCACCTTGCGCAGGTGGCAGCAGATGCCGGGGTCGCGCCCGTGCAGCCGCGGGCCCAGGGCCAGGTCCTGCTCGGCCACGGTCCGCTTCGGCTCCACGGTGATCAGGTTGATGTCGTAGACGGAGGCCACCGCGTCGCGGGTGCCGATCGTCTCGGGGAAGTGGTAACCGGTGTCCAGGAAGATCACGTCGATCCCGGGGGCGGCCCTGGCGGCGAGGTCCACCATGAGGGCGTCCGCCATGGAGGAGGTCATGCACAGTTCGGAACCGAAGGTCTCGGACGCCCAGGCGATGATCTCCTGGGCCGAGGCCTCCTCCAGCTCCAGGGCGGCCCGCTCGGCCAGCTCGGGGCCGCCCGTCTGGGTGATGGTGGCGTTCATTCGTTCCCTTCCGTCGGTCTGGAGGGGGCGCCACCCGCCGAGAACGAGGCGGCGCGCAGGCCCACGTACTTGACCCGGAACACCCGGGCGCAGGACAGACAGGCCCAGGGGTAGCCCTCGCCCTTGACGACGGCGCCCTCCTCGGGCACCAGGTCCTCGTCGCCGCAGTAGGGGCAGTAGTGGGGCGCGGCCCTTTCGGACATGGCGCACCTCCTCCTTCTGTTGGGGGCCCGGCCCTCCGCGTGTCGGGGGCCGGGCGGGGCCCTGAGGCCTCGGATCAGGTCGTCACTTGAGGTCGGCGTCGTCGGCGCGGCCCGCCCAGGCCGCGAAGTTCTCGCCGTCCTTCCTCTGTTCCTGGAAGCGCCGGAGCACCCGTTCGATGTAGTCGGGCAGTTCGTCGGCGGTGGTCTTCAGCCCGCGGATCTTCTTGCCGAAGGCCTGGGTCAGGCCCATACCGCCGCCCAGGTGGATCTGGTAGCCCTCCACCTGTTCGCCCTGCTCGTTGAGCATCAGCTGGCCCTTGAGGCCGATGTCGGCGACCTGGATGCGCGCGCAGGAGTTCGGGCAGCCGTTGACGTTGATGGTCACCGGCTCCTCGAAGTCCGGGAGGCGCTTCTCCAGCTCGTCGATCAGCGTCGCGGCGCGGTCCTTGGTCTCCACGATCGCGAGCTTGCAGAACTCGATGCCGGTGCAGGCCATGGTCTGGCGGCGGAAGACGCTCGGGTTGACCTCGAAACCCTCGGCCTCCAGGGCCGCGGTGATCGACGGGACCCGGTCCTCGGTGATGTCGAGGATGACCAGCTTCTGGTCGGCGGTGGTGCGGATGCGGTCCGAACCGTGCTCCTCGGCGATGTCGGCGACCCGCAGCAACCTGCTGCCGGAGACCCTGCCCACCTTCGGGGCGAACCCCACGTAGAACTTCCCGTCGCGCTGGCGGTGCACGCCCACGTGGTCGCGGCGCACCCCCGGGTCCAGCACGGGCTCGGGTCCGTCGGGCAGCTCGTAGCCCAGGTACTCCTTCTCCAGTACCTCGCGGAACTTCTCCGCGCCCCACTCCTTGATGAGGAACTTGATCCGGGCGCGGGTGCGCAGACGGCGGAAGCCGTAGTCGCGGAAGATCCCGCAGACGCCGGCCCAGACCTCGCTGACCTGGTCCGGGCGCACGAACGTGCCCAGCCGCTTGGCGAACATCGGGTTGGTGGACAGGCCGCCGCCGACGAACAGGTCGTATCCGGCCTCGCCGGACCCGTCGCGCACACCCACGAAGGCCACGTCGTTGATCTCGTGGTTGACGCAGTGCGAGGTGCACCCGGACAGCGAGGACTTGAACTTGCGCGGCAGGTTCGAGTACAGGGGGCTGCCGATGTGGTCCTCGTAGATCTGCTCGATCTGCGCGGTGGGGTCGATGACCTCGTCCTCGGCCACTCCGGCCAGCGGGCAGCCGAGGATGACGCGCGGTGTGTCACCGCAGGCCTCGGTGGTGGACAGGCCCACCGACTCCAGCTTCTCCCAGATCGCGGGGACGTCCTCGACCCGGATCCAGTGGTACTGGACGTTCTGCCGGTCGGTGATGTCGGCGGTGTCGCGCCCGTGGTCGCGTGAGATCTCCGCGACGGCGCGCAGCTGGGCGGCGCTCAGCTGGCCGCCGTCGATGCGCACACGCAGCATGAAGTAGCGGTCGTCGAGTTCCTCGGGTTCCAGCACGGCGGTCTTGCCGCCGTCGATGCCCGGGGCGCGCTGGGTGTAGAGGCCGAACCAGCGGAAGCGCCCACGAAGGTCGGCTGGGTCGATCGAGTCGAACCCGGCCTTCGAGTAGACGTTGATGATCCGATCGCGGACGTTGAGCCCGTCGTCGTTCTTCTTGTTCTCCTCGTTCTTGTTCAGCGGCTCGCGGTAGCCGAGGGCCCACTGGCCCTCGCCACGGCGGCGCCGTGGCTTGGCTGCCGTCGCGGCCTTGTCGGGCTGCGCGGAAGAGGGAGGCATCGCGGGTGTCTCCGATGGGGTCACGGGGTGCTCGCGGTCCCGGCGCCCGCACCGCAGGCCCGTATCCACCGCACGTCATCGTGGCTGGTGATACGGGTGAAGTCCGCGTGTGGGAGTTTCGAAGAGGGGAGAGCGCCGGAGCCGCGCGCACCCCTGAATCACGGGTGCGTCAAAAAGGCGGCGAGGAGTTATCCGACGCTGCAACAGATGGCGCTGCTGACCCGAAGAAAGTCCACGTGGCGGCGCACGCGGAGCATGGGGTCAAGAACAGCGGTCATGCTTCGAGAATGGCACGCGGACGCGGCCCTTGTCCAGGTGTGCCCGCGCCAGGGAGACGTGAGTCACGTCATGTCCGGAGTGTGCCCGCAGTTCCGATCAGCGCTAACGTTCTCCCTGTGGTGGGTTTCTGGGAGGGCCTGTGGCGCGCGGCCGACGCCTGGCTCCGACGTCATCCCTTTTTCCACAACGGGGCGCTTCTCGTGCTGCGTACCGTCAGGGCCTTCGCCCGGGACCGGGTGGTCGGCCTGGCCGCCGAGTCGGCCTTCTTCGCGTTGATCTCCCTGCCCGCGCTGCTGCTCTGCCTCCTGGGGGCCCTGGGTCCGCTGACGGCCGTGTTCGGGGAGGACCTCGCGGTGGAGATCCGCGAGTGGATGCTGGACCTGGCGGCGCGCATCCTCACCCCCGCCACAGTGGACAGTGTCGTGGCGCCCCTGGTGGACGACTTCCTCGGCGGCGTCCAGGGCGGGATCCTCTCGGTGACCTTCCTGGTGTCCCTGTGGTCGGGCTCCCGGGCGATGAACGTCTTCATCCGGTCGATCACCATCTCCTACGGCCTGGACGAGCTGCGCGGCTGGCTCGGCCAGCGCCTCCTGGCCTTCTTCGCCTACCTGGGTGGCCTGATGTTCGCGGTCCTGGTCCTACCGGTCATGGTGGCCGGTCCGGACGTCGTCCACGAGCTGCTGCCGGTCACCGTGGGCCGCCTCAACCTCTTCTACTGGCCGATCGTGGGCCTGCTCGTCATCACCGCCGTCACCCTCCTCTACGCGCTCAGCGTCCCCGTGCGCACCCCGCTGTGGCGCCACCTGCCCGGTGCCGTCCTGGCCACCCTGGTGCTCCTCGCCGGTTCGGCGGGCCTGCGCGCCTACCTGGACGCCTCCTTCGGGCAGGTGAGCATCTACGGTTCCCTGGGGGCGCCGATCGCGATCCTGGCCTGGTTGTACGTCATGGCGATCGCCGTTCTGGTGGGTTCCACGCTCAACACCGAGATCGACGCCCTGTGGCCGACCGTGCGTACCGCCGCGGCCCGGGCCGAGCTCGCCAACCGCCACTTCGAGCGTGCCGACCGGATGGCCCAGCGCAGGGAGCAGGCGGTCATCGACACCCTCAACGGGCGCTGACCGCAAACGCTCGGGACCCCCGCCGCGGACGGTTCGTCCTCGGCCGGGAGAGCCGGGTGAACACCCTCCCGGCCCGGCCCCGCGCGGGCGCTCGACAGGGGAACCGGTGGGCTCCGGGACTCCCGTGTGGCCAGATCCGGCCATTTCCGGCGTGAACCTCGTCGCCTTCTGGAGTGTCCACTAAGGGGTCAGCTGGGCGGGCCCGACCCGGTCTCCCGCGAGCGGAGGGCGGTTGTCGCAGGTCAGTGGAAGAGAGGTGCGGGGGCGGGTGGAGATTCCGCGAGCAGTGTCCGTTTTCCTCCCCGCCAACCGCGTCGGTCGTCGCCTGTGACCCTCAGTATGATCACGTTCAGCACCGACCACCCGTGTGCAGTTCCCTCCGTTCGGTCACCCCGCCGAGCCGCGGCCGGCGTCACCGCTGGCCTTCCCCTGCTCCCGTACACGAACAGGTTCACCTTTCCCATGCCTTCGGAGGCACCATGAGCCGGGCGTCCCGTCCGGGGTACCCCCGGCCCACCGCCGTCATCGTCATCGCGCCCGACGAACGCAGCGCCGAGATCGTCATCGAGGGGCACCGCCAGGTCGTGACCGGCCCCGCTCCCAAGGAGACCAGGCGTGCGGCGTTGGACATCGCCACCGGGTACGCCGCCCGGATCGGTCAGCCGGTGCTCGTCGACGCCCGTGACGCCAACGGGTACTGGCGCCTGGTCGCCACCCCCGACGGGGTCGTGCAGGCTGCGGACCAGGCCGCCCCGGCCCGTCCCCAGGGCCCGGTGCAGGGGCCGGTTCCGGTGGCGGGGAACGGGAACAGCCGCGGCAGGAAGCTCCTGGTGGGGGGAGCCGCGGTACTCGCCCTGCTGCTCGTCGTCGGGGCGGGAGCGGTCCTCACCCGGTTCCTTCCGGGGCCCTCCGAGCCCGGGGCGTCCGAGGAGGCCGAGGACAACACCGTGGCCCTGGAGTACTCGGCCCCGCCGGGGTTCGCGCCGGTCGTCGACATCACCGAGGAACTCGCCCCCGACACCGAGCCCGGTATCAGCCGCGACGGCGGGGCCCTCGCCTACGTCGACCCCGAGGAACGGCTCAACCTGATCGGTGCCGACGGTTCGCGGCAGTGGTCCGCGGACCTCCCCTTCGAGGTCGCCGAAGGGCTCGGCTCCCCCCGCTTCGTGCAGTACGGCGGCCAGAGCAGCATCGTGGTGGAGAGCGCCGACGCCCTGTGGTTCTGGCCGGCCGAGGGCGGCACGGCCACCAGCGTCGACCTGCCCGAGTCGGCTTCGGCCCGCTACGCCGGTGACTCCGTCATGGTCCGTGACGAGGACGCCGCCTACCTGGTCGTCGACGGTGAACTGGAGGAGGTCGAGGCCCCCGGAAGCTCGGTTCCGATGCTCGCGGCCGCCGACGACCGTGTCCTGACCGCCGTCGTCAGCGGCCCCTGGAACTGGGTGGGGCCCGGCGGCGACCCCGAGAGGGTCCACGCCGAGCGCCCCGGTGAGGCCGGTGAGATGGAGGGCGTGCTGACCGCCCTGCGGGAGTACGTCATCGTCCGCTGGGAGCCGCTCCAGGGCGAGGGTTCGATCCTGGCCTTCCACGACCGCGGGGACGGATCCGTGCTCGGATCGGCCGAGATCGAGCAGGACGCCCTCGAGGGCGTGGCCCACCGCTCCGGGCCGATCGGGCTCGACCTGGTCGCCTACGGTCCGGTGCTGTTCACCCCGGACACCGGCGAGACCACCGTGGTCCCGGGTTTCGTTCCCGAGGCCTCGGCCGGAAACCAGGTCTTCGGGGAACTCGACGGGACCCGGGTGGCGCTGGACGCCTCCGGGGAGCCCTCCGAGGTCCCCGAGGACGCAGAGACTCCGCGCGGCCTGCTCGGCGACCGCGCGGTGGTGGTCCATGACGGCCACCTGTATGCCATCCCCCCTGAATAGATCAGTACCCAAGAGAAAGAAAGGAGTGGGATGTCCCCCAAGAAGCGGGTATTCACCGTGACCGCGGCCAGCCTGTTCATGGCCGGTTTCTCGGCCGGACCGGTGTTCGCCGCCGAGAACCCGGACGAGACCGCACCTGAGGCCGCCCCCGCGGCGACCCAGGAGGCGGCCGAGACCGTCCCGGACATCGGCCTGCAAACGGTCGAGACCTTCGACGCTGTCACCCCGGACCCCGGTGACGGCGAGGACCCCGGGCCCGACCCGGACCCCGAGCCGGAGCCCGACCCGGACCCGGTGGATCCGGACCCGACGGACCCCGGTGACGGCGAGGACCCCGGGCCGGTTGACCCGGACCCGGTTGACCCCGACCCCACGGACCCG
>NZ_BMXJ01000004.1:179141-351508 GCF_014651695.1 Nocardiopsis terrae | reverse complement strand
GACCCGGACCCCACGGACCCGGTCGACCCGGACCCCACGGACCCGGTCGACCCGGACCCCACGGACCCGGTCGACCCGGACCCCACGGACCCGGTCGACCCCGACCCGACGGACCCGGTTGACCCGGACCCGACGGACCCGACGGACCCGGACGGTGGCACCGACCCGGGTGACGACGGTAAGTCCCCCGAGGGCAGCGCTCCCGGGACCACCGCTCCCGGCGGCAACGCCCCCGGGGCCCAGGCTCCCGTTCGAAGCGGTGCGGCGGGCAACAGCAGCCCCAACCTCGCCGAGACCGGCGTCGACATGTCGGGCTTCGTGCTCGGCGGCGCCGTCGTGACCGGTATCGGTGCTCTGGCCCTGTGGGTCGGCAACCGCCGTCCGGGCATGGCCGAGTAACACCGCGTTCGTTCCCGCGCCCCCGCGGGACCGGCGTGTGACAGGGCCCCGCCTGCCGGAATCCTCCCGGGTTCCGGCGGGCGGGGCCTTTCCCTGCCACGGGCCCCTGCCTCGGCCTCCCCCGGCACGGGCTCCCGCCCCGGAGCCCTCCTGCCGCCGCGCCGCCGGTCAGGTACGGGGGCGCAGGGCCGAGGCGAGCAGGAAGGCGGCCACCCCCGCCGCGGAGATCGCCCACAGGGCGGTACCGAGGGTCGCGGAGTCGGCGAGGAAACCCACCAGGGGAGGGAAGGCCAGGAACCCGGCCCGGCCGAGCCAGCCCACCACGGTCACCCCGTCCCCGGTGCGCACCCCGGGCACGTTTCCCGCCGCGGCCAGGGTCAGGGGGAACAGTGCGGACACGCCCAGCCCCATCACCCCGAAGCCGACCACCGTGGTCACCGGGTGCGGGAACAGGAGCGCGAACGCCAGGCCGCCCGCGGCCAGGAGTCCGCAGGCGTGGCCCACCACCGAGGCGCCGAAGCGGTCGGTCACCCGGTCGCCCGCGAGACGGCCGACCGTCATCATCGCCTGGCAGGCCACGAAAGGCATGGCGGCCAGGAAGAGGGGTGCGCCCAGTTCACCGGTCATGTACACCGCGCCCCACGAGGCGGCGGAGTCCTCGATGCCGCCGGCCATCATCAGGAGGGCGCCCAGCATCAGCAGCAGGAGGACCCCCTTCCCGGGGATGCGTGCGCGGCTGCCGTCGTGCCCGTTGACGCCGTCCTCGCGTTCGCTGTTCTCCGGGCCGGGCAGCAGCATCCGGCTCACCGTGAGATTCACCGCCACCAACAGGACCGCGACCCCGCCCAGGTGCCACAGGATCGGCACCCCGGCGCCGGCCATGGCCGCACCGAGCAGCCCTCCGGCGACCGCGGCCAGGCTCCACACCGCGTGGAAGGTGTTGATGATGCTGCGCCGGTAGCGGCGCTGGACGCGTAGGCCGTGGGAGTTCTGTGCGGAGTCGGTCCAGGCGTCGGCGCTGCCGAGGACGAACAGCGCGGCGGCGAGCATCCACCAGTTCTGGGCGAGCGCGATGAAGGGAAGCGCTCCCACCGAGATCAGACTCGTCCCCACCGCGGTCCGTCCGCTGCCGAACCAGTGGATCAGCGGCCCCGCGAGCATTCCGGTGAGGATCGCCCCGAAGGGCATCGCCGCGATCGCCAGCCCCAGTTCGGTGTTGCTCAGACCCAGGCCGTTCTTGACCACCGGCAGCCACGGAACCGCGTTCGTGTAGGTGAACCCGTTGACGAAGAACAGAGTGGACACCGCGGCCCGCGCGCGTCTCGCCTCCGGCGGCGGTGCGGTGGGCGTCTCGGTCTGCGCGTTCACGTGCTGCTCCCAGGGTCGTTTCGGTGCCTGCGGATGGTATCGGTCCCATCAACGGACGACCAGGGATTTGCCCGGGAGTACCGCCCCCGGGGTCTCATCTGTTCGTGTGTGAGGTCACATGAGCGCACACGAACGTACACGAGTGAACACATTGAACCGCTCCGCTGGTGGGGGACTCCGGCGTCGGGCGGCACCGCCCCGTACCCACCGGAGGGACGGGTGCGGGCCTCGGACCGTCCAGGCCGGACCGGAGGCCTTCGGGCGTGAGGGATCCCGCCGCCCGGTCTCGGAGCGCGCACACGATGCGTGTGCCCGGGCCGGGGAACGAGGAACGCGGGGGACCAGCGCGTCCGACACCGTTCGGGACGCGCGCAGTACCGGGAGAGCACCACAGGGCACTCCCGCACGCTGTTAAGGAACGGTTGCCATCGGACACGGAGTCGTTTTACATGGGTGTCCGGCCCTTCCCGTCGTCAAGCCTCCGGTCCCCGCCCGATCTCCGACCCGGCCCCTGCACCGGCTACGCCCCGCGGCCCGCTCTCCGCGTGCGGCCCCCTGACCGCCGACTCCCTCGCCCCGGGACGCGCCGTGCCCCGACGGTCCCGGCCGGAACCGGAAGACCACCATGATCAGAACGAGTGCGCTGCGAGAAACGCCCACCCTCGTCGGGAAGAGCGTCTGCCTGGTCCCGTTGGGCCCGGAGCACACGGACGCCTACTTCGCGGCGGGCCTGGACGAGGAGGTCCGCAGACTCAAGGGCGCCCACGGCCACCTCACCTACGAGCAGGCCCGTCAGTGGTGCGAGAGCCGCGCGGGCCGGTCCGACCGGTTGGACCTCGCCATCCTCGCGCCCGGGGACGGCCGCTATCTCGGTGAGCTCTCCGTCTACGCGGTCTCACCCGAGAACGAGACCGCCGGGTACCGCATAGCGCTGTCGGCGATCGAGTTCACCGGCCGGGGGCTGGGGAAGGAGGCCACCCAGCTGGTCCTGGAGTACGCCTTCGACCGCATCGGCCTGCACCGGGTCTGGCTGTACGTGTACGCCTTCAACATGCGCGCCATCGCCGTGTACCGTTCCTGCGGTTTCCACGTGGAGGGCAGGCTGCGCGACTCCCTGCTCTGGGAGGGGCGCCGACACGACGCCCTGTTGATGGCCGTACTGCGCGGCGGGTACGAAAGGAGTTGAGCCGGGCCGGTTTTTGCCCTGCGGCGGGGTTGTAATCCGTGTGCGGCGGGGTATGCCGGTACCACTTTTCCAGCGGCTCACTCCACACAGCCGGAAGGAGCGGCGCCGGGCTCCGCGGCTTCGGCGCCGGTGAGGACATGAACCCGGTACCCGTTTCACTGCCCTTCGCAGACCGGTCCGACGCGGGCCGACGCCTCGCAGAGCGGGTGCGTCCCCACGCCGTCAACGATCCTCTGGTGCTCGCGCTGCCTCGTGGCGGGGTTCCGGTCGGCGCGGAACTGGCCCAACGACTGGCCGCCGACTTCGACGTTCTCATGGTCCGCAAGATCGGCCTGCCCGGACACCCGGAGACCGGGGTGGGAGCGATCTCCGAGGACGGCCACGTCCTGTACGACGACCTCGCCCTGGCCCGGCTGCACGTGCCCCGCCAGGCCCTGTCCGACACCGTTGCCTCCGAGCACAGCGAGCTCGACCGTCGGCGCCGTGCCTACCGGGGGGATCGGCCCGCTCCCAGGATCGCCGGGCGCGACTGCGTGGTCGTCGACGACGGGGTCGCCACCGGGGGTACCGCCCGTGCGGCCCTGAGGATGGTGCGCCAGGCGGGCCCGGCGCGTCTGGTCCTGGCGGTCCCGGTCGCCGCACCGGAGACGCTCGAGGCGTTGCGTGCCGAGGCCGACGCCCTGGTCGTGCTCAGTGTTCCGGACAACTTCCGGGCGGTGGGGGAGTGGTACCGCGACTTCGACCAGCTCTCCGACGGAAACGTCGTCGAGATCCTCTCCGAACAGGCCCGCCACCACCGGGGGGCCGACGCCGCCAGGGCGGTGCGGATCCGTGCGGGACAGGTCTACCTCGACGGGGACCTCACCATGCCGACGGCGCTGCGCGGTGTGGTGGTGATGTCCTTCGGCCAGGGGCAGGGCGACCCGCATTGGCGGTCGACCGCCTCGGTCCTGCAACGCGCCGGGTACGCCACCCTGGTGTTGGACCTGCTCACCGGACAGGAGCGCGCCTCGGGCGGTGAGGAGCCGGACACCGGCGTGCTGGGGGAACGGTTGAGCGCCGCGGTGACCTGGCTGCGGCGTGCCACCGACGCGGCCAGCGAACCCCTGGGGGTGCTGGGTTCGGGGGCGGCGGCCCCCGCCGCCCTGGTGACGGCGGCGGAGCGGCCCCAGGACGTGGCGGCGGTGGTGGTCCACGGCGGGCGCATCGACCTGGCGGAGTCGAGCCTGTCCTCGGTGCAGGCCCCGTCCCTGGTCCTGTTGCAGAGCGCGGACTCGTTCGTTCGCGAGCTGGGTGAGTGGACGCGGGGCCGGTTGGGCGGCCCCTCGGAGCTCAAGGTGGTCTCCGGAGCCGAACAACTGCTCGGGGACTCCGAGGAATGGCGGCAGACGGCGGTGGAGACGCTGGACTGGTTCGACCGGCACCTGTCGTACCGGCCGGAGTGAGGTCCGTGACCGGGGTCCGTGCGGCGACGGGCATGAGAAAACCCGCGGCGCCCTCGACGTACTACGTCGGGGCGCCGCGGGTTATCGGGGCCGGGGCCACCGGGAGGAGATCCGCTCGGCGGGATGACGCTAGGCTGCGTTGGCGCGCCGCATACGGCGACGGCGCTCGGAGGCGCGCTCGTCCTCGTTCAGCCCGCCCCAGGTGCCGTACTTCTCCGGACGCGAAATCGCATAGTCCAGGCAGTCGGTTCGAACAGGGCAGGCCGCACAGATCTCCTTGGCCTTGCGCTCGCGAATCTCCCGCTCCGGCTGGCGTTCGCCATCGGGGCCGAAGAAGAGCACAAGGTCCTCGCCCCGGCACGCGGCGGCATCCTGCCACCCCCAGCTCGGGCGGGGGCGCAGCGCGGCCTGCCGACGTACCTGAGACATGCTTGAACCACCTCTACTGAAATCACTAGTAAGCTGTCTGAAAAAGCTTCAGTCACCAAAAGTTGGTCATGCGGCGTGAGTCACCCCGCACGACGCAAACGTCGAGCGGTGTTGGCGTTGTTCCCCGGTGTGGCTGAGACCACGAGAAGCGCCATCACAGAGGCGATGCCTGCGGATGATGGGGGTGCTCTCACGCGAACGGCCGCGGAGGCGGTGACAGCCTCCGTCCGAGCCGGTACGTAATCATGCCATCCCCACTCCCGATCCTGCACGGGGGGTGGGGAAATTACTCATCCAACCGTTACCGAAACCTGATGCTTGGCGTCCGGTCTCTGGTTGTCTGTCAGATTTTGTCGCAAATCGCTAGAACTACCGTCTTGCGAAGGACACAGCACATCGTATGGTGCGATGTCCCTCCTGCCTAGGGGGTCATCCTGATGCGCCCATCACATTGCGGTCCCGCCATCCTTCCGAGATTCGGAGGGACCGTATGTCCTCACTCAGGGCGACGGTGATCCGAGGGCGATCCCCCTTCCCCCACGGCGTTCGGAGCCCCGGTCCGACCCCTCCGCGACACGCCCGCGATCGTCCGGACACACCCGTGACGTCCCCTAGGGGAAGGACCAGGGGGACGGAGCGGAACAGGCCGTGGTGTGCGAGCGTCCCAAACGATAGAAAACAGGTGCGCCCCTTTCCCGATCCCTTCGGAGAAGCACGCGCCCCCGCACGGGACCGAACCTAGGAGACGAACACCGTGGCCCTCTTGCGGCTCATCCTGAACATCATCTGGCTCTTCGTCGCCGGATTCTGGCTGGCGATCGGCTACGCCGTCGCCGGCGTCATCTGCTGCGTCCTCATCGTGACGATCCCCTTCGGCATCGCCTCCTTCCGGATGGCCAGCTACGCGATCTGGCCCTTCGGGCGCGACCTGGTGCGCAGATCCGGTTCGGGCGGCGGTACCACCGTCATGAACGTCATCTGGCTGATCGTCGCCGGCTGGTGGCTGACCATCGGGCACATCGCCACCGCGCTCGGCCTGGCGGTCACCATCATCGGTATCCCGATGGCGTGGGCCTCACTGAAGATGATCCCGGTGGCCCTGGCCCCCTTCGGCAACGAGATCGTCCACAGCGGCCGCTCCCGGGAACCCTGGCAGTTCTGACAGAGTTGTCCTCTCATCGGGCCCGGCGCGACCGGGCCCCGCGGCGCATCCCCCAGACCGGTGTCTTCAGGTGGCGGCCTCCGCCGGACCGGCCACCGCGCAACAACCAGAGAATGGAGTCCATGTGCAAGCCCAGCGGCCGGGAGTATGGGCGCTCCTGAACAAGTGGCTCGTCGCCCGCAGGGCCCGCGCCGAGCGCCTCGCCCAACGTGAGGCGCAGGAGGCCGAGTCGGAGTCCGTTCCGGAGACCGAGAACGAGGTCGTCGAGCAGGACGACGTGGGCGCGGGCGACCTGCTCCGGGTGGTCAGTGACGTCGCCTGGCGGACGCTCCTGATCGGTGTGGTCGCGGGTCTGCTGGTCTACGCGGTCATCTACCTCTCCGTGATCACCCTTCCGGTGATCCTCGCGGTCTTCCTCACCGCGCTGCTCATGCCGCTCGCCAACTGGTTGAGGAGCAAGGGCCTGGGGCGCGGATCGTCCACGGCGGTCACCGTGCTCTTCGCGCTCGTCGTGCTCAGCGGTGCCGTCACGATGATCGTCTCCCCGGCCGTGCAGGGGTTCGAGGGCCTGGTGGCCAGCGTCTCGAGCGCGATCACCGAGCTCCAGCAACTGCAGGTCCCCTTCGTCGACCCGGCGCTGATCACGGAGCTCATCGACAACGCCTGGCTGCAGGTCCAGGGGATCATCACCGACAACACCGACCAGCTGCTCACCGGCGCCTGGACCGCCGGGGCCGCGGTCGTCCAGATCCTCATCAGCCTGGTCCTGATCATCGCCCTGACCGTGTACTTCGTGCACTCCGGTGACAAGCTCATGGACTGGGTCGCCACCCTGCTGCCCCCCAAGTCCCGCCCGGGTCTGCGCCACGCGGCCAACGTCTCCTACGGGGTGATGGGCCGCTACGTCCGCGGTGTCGCGATGGTCGGCCTGATCGACGCCGTCGGCATCGGCATCGTCCTGGTCGCCTTCGTGGACATCAACCTCGCGATCCCGCTGATCGTGCTCACCTTCATCGGCGCCTTCCTGCCGATCATCGGTGCCTTCCTCACCGGCCTGCTCGCGGCCCTGGTCGCCTTCGTGACCGAGGGATGGGTCATCGCCCTGGTGATCGTCATCGCCGTGGTCCTGGTGCAGCAGTTGGAGAGCAACGTCTTCGCACCGCGCATCTACGGTCAGGCGCTGGAACTGCCCTCCCCGGTGGTCCTGATCGCCATCACCGTCGGCGGCATCCTCGGCAGCGTCCCCGGCCTCTTCCTGGCCACCCCGGTGGCCGCGGTGCTGGCCGCACTGCTGCGCAACCGCCCCCCGTCGCACCAGAGCGCCGACCCCGACAACTCCTCCGAGGCGGAGAAGGCCCCGCCGGAGGGGTCGGAACGGGAACCGGCCGCCGTCGTGGTCGTCGCCCCCGTGGAGGACGGGGACCCGCCCGGCAGGGAGTGACCTCGCACCGGATCCGTGTCCCCGGGGAATGCGCGGCGCCCCCGACCCCGTTGTGCGGGTCGGGGGCGCGCCCGTTCGCACGGAGCCCCGGAAGAACCCTCGCCCCGCCCTGCTCGCTTGCCGTTAGGCTGGTCTGGTTGGTCTGAGGACACGTCCGCCGCGGCCCCTTGCCGCTACCAGACGCCCGGCGAACCCCACGGGGCTCGGAGCGCCGCGCGGACCCCGGCCGCCCCGAACCGCCACACCACCTTGAGGATGCCCCACCCATGTTGATCGCCACCGACCTCGAACTGCGCGTCGGCCCTCGGCTCCTGTTGGAGCCGACGACCTTCCGAGTCGCTGCTGGGGACCGGATCGGACTGGTCGGCCGCAACGGCGCGGGCAAGACCACGATGACCAAGGTGCTGGCGGGTGAGGGGATGCCCACCGACGGCACCGTCACCAGCTCGGGAACCATCGGCTACCTGCCGCAGGATCCGCGGACCGGCGACCTCGACGTGATCGCCAGGGACCGGGTGCTGTCCGCCCGCGGGATCGACGAGGCCCTCAACGGTCTGCGCGAGGCCGAGAAGAAGATGGCCAGCGACCACGAGAAGACCAGGAACAAGGGTGTGCGCGCCTACAGCCGCTGGGAGGAGCGCCTCCACGTGCTGGGCGGATACGCCGCCGAGTCCGAGGCCGCCGCCATCGCCTCCAGCCTGGGCCTGCCCGACAACGTGCTGTCCCAGCCCCTGCACACGCTCTCCGGCGGCCAGCGCCGCCGGATCGAGCTGGCCCGGATCCTGTTCAGCGGTGCGGACACCCTGCTGCTGGACGAGCCCACCAACCACCTCGACGCGGACTCCATCGTCTGGCTGCGCGACTTCCTCAAGTCCCACCAGGGCGGCCTGATCGTGATCAGCCACGACGTGGAACTGGTCGAGCACGTGGTCAACAAGGTCTTCTACCTGGACGCGAACCGCAGCGTCATCGACATCTACAACATGGGCTGGAAGCAGTACCTGGCCCAGCGCGAGGCCGATGAGCGCCGCCGCCGCCGTGAGTTGGCCAACGCCGAGAAGCAGGCGGACACCCTGCGCAAGCAGGCGGACAAGTTCCGGGCCAAGGCCTCCAAGGCGCGCGCCGCCCAGCAGATGCTCAACCGCGCCGACAAACTCCTCGACGGGGTACAGGGCGTACGCAAGTCCGACAAGGTCGCCAAGCTGCGCTTCCCGGACCCGGCACCGAGCGGGCGCACCCCGCTGATGGCCGAGGGGCTGTCCAAGTCCTACGGCTCGCTGGAGATCTTCACCGGCGTGGACCTGGCCATCGACCGGGGCAGCCGGGTGGTCATCCTGGGACTGAACGGCGCGGGCAAGACGACGCTGCTGCGCCTGCTGGGCGGGGTGGAGGAGCCGGACCGGGGGAGCGTCATCCCCGGCCACGGGCTCAAGCTCGGCTACTACGCGCAGGAGCACGAGACCCTGGACGTGAACCGGAGCGTGCTGGAGAACATGATGAGCGCGGCGCCGGACCTGCCCGAGGTCGAGGCGCGCAAGACGCTCGGATCGTTCCTGTTCACCGGTGACGACGTGGCCAAGCCCGCGGGTGTGCTCTCCGGCGGCGAGAAGACCCGTCTGGCCCTGGCCACCCTGGTGGTCTCCAGCGCCAACGTGCTGCTGCTCGACGAGCCCACGAACAACCTGGACCCGGCCAGCCGGGAGGAGATCCTGGGGGCCCTGCGCAACTACAAGGGCGCGATCGTCCTGGTGACACACGACGAGGGCGCGGTGGAGGCGCTGCAGCCCGAGCGCGTCATCATGCTGCCCGACGGTGTCGAGGACGTGTGGAACGCCGAGTTCGAGGACCTCATCTCCCTGGCCTGAGCGCCGGGTGCGATCGCGGTGGACGCCCAGGGCTCCGGGAGGTTCACCCCCCTTCTTTTCGGACACGGTTACCGGTGTTCCGAAACCGGGTCGGCCCGGCGCCGCGCCGGGCGGATGTGGCGCTGTGTGAGCGCGATGTCCGATCATGGCTGTGGCTGCCGGGCCGGTGGAATCCAACCGTCGTCGAAGGGGAGAGCTGTGCGTGACACGTTGAGGAAGGGCACCCGTGTGTCGGGGGAGGACCGTTCGGAGCTGGCCGCCGAGCTCAAACGCCGCTACGACGGGGGCGAGAGCATCCGCAGCCTGGCGGCCGCGACCGGTCGCTCCTACGGGTTCGTGCACCGCCTGCTGGGCGAGGCCGGGGTGGAACTGCGCGGACGCGGCGGGGCGACGCGCAAGGCGTGACCTCCGGGCGGGTCCGCGCCCCCGGGCGGGGCGTCCGTACCGCCCCGGGGCGGGGAAGCGTTGCTCGTGGCCTGTGTCTTTTGTGGTCCCTGTTACTCGCGGTCGGGGTTACCGGCGAGTAAGGTCGGCTTGCAGCCAACCGACGTGACGGAGGAACCCATGGCACAGGCCCCGACGGAGTCCGGGAAACAGGAACTGCCCACCGGGGAGGAACTGACCCGGGCCGGGCTCAGGCTCGCGGTGGACGGGGCGGTCGCCCGCATCACCATCAGCCGTCCCGAGCGCCGCAACGCGATGACCGGGCGCACCTGGACGACCCTGGCCCACATCGGCCAGGCGCTCCCGGGCGATGTCCGAATCGTCGTCATCGCCGGCGAGGGCGACATCTTCTCCGCCGGTATCGACCTCAACATGTTCACCCCCGAGGGCGTGGACGGGGAGCGCTCCATCGTCGCCGGGCTCGCCGACGGCGCCGCCGACGAGGTCGACCTGGACGCCTACATCGCCGAGCTCCAGCAGGGCTTCCTCTGGCTTCGCCGCCCCGACCTGGTCACCATCGCCGCGGTGCGCGGCCACGCCATCGGTGCGGGGTTCCAGCTCGCGCTCGCCTGCGATCTGCGCATCCTCGCCGACGACGCCAAGTTCTGCATGAAGGAGCCCGCCCTGGGCCTGGTGCCGGACCTCACCGGCACCAAGCCCCTGGTGGACATCGTCGGCGTCCACCGCGCCACCGAGATCTGCCTGACCGCCCGCAAGGTCGGCGCCGAGGAGTCCCGCGACCTCGGCCTGGCCACCCTGGTCGTCGGGGCCGACGAACTCGACGGCGCCGTGGACGACGCCGTCGCCGCCCTGCTGGCGACCAACCCCGAGGCCGCCGTCGCGACCAAGGGCCTCCTCCAGCAAGCCGCGGACAACACGCTCGAAGAGCAGTGCGCCGCCGAGCGCAGGGCCCAGATCTCTCGCCTGACCGCCCTGGCCAAGAGCATGGCCCCGGGCTCCTGACCACCACGGCGCCCGGCCGCCGGGCGCTTCGGGGACGGAGTGGGGAGATCCGTATCACCGGTGGAAAACACCCATCCCGTCCCCGGCCCGGGGCGACTTCTAGTACGCTGCTGCAGGCGGTCGTTGAATGCCGCGCGCATCCGAGCGCGCCGGGCCGCCAAGACGCGGAGAGCGTGCTGACCACGTCGGCATCACTCTTGACCCGAAGAGCACACGAACCCCACACAGATCGGGGTCGCTTCCGCGTGTGATCAGGCGCGTTTGTGTGATTTCTTCGCTGGGTCCGCCGTGACCGTGTGGAGCCTTCCTCGAAACGCTGCCAAACGACGAGGAAGGTACACGTCACTTGACGACGGACACTGCCGTAATGCCCGCTTTCGACAGCCTTGGTCTTCCCAGGGACATCGTCGGAGAGCTGGCCAAGAACGGTGTGACCACCCCGTTCCCGATCCAGGCCGCGACCATCCCCGACGCCATCGAGGGCCGTGACGTCCTCGGCTGCGGTCGTACCGGCTCTGGCAAGACCCTGGCCTTCGGCCTGCCGGTCCTGATGCGCTGCTCCGAGCGCCGCGCCGCCGCCAACCGCCCCCGGGCACTGATCCTGGTGCCCACCCGCGAGCTCGCGCACCAGGCGCGCGACGCCCTCCGCGGGTACGCCCGTGTCCTGGGCGTCAAGGTCGGCGACGTCGTGGGCGGCAGCTCCTACACCCGGCAGATCAACGAACTGCGCCGCGGCGTCGACGTCCTCGTCGCCACCCCGGGCCGCCTCACCGACCTCATCGACCAGGGCGTCTGCGACCTGGGCGACGTCGAGCTCTCGGTGCTGGACGAGGCCGACCAGATGTGCGACATGGGCTTCATGCCGCAGGTCAGCGAGCTCCTCGACCAGGTCCGCCCCGACGGCCAGACCCTGCTGTTCTCGGCCACGCTCGACGGTGACGTCGACAGGCTGGTCCGCAGGTACATGAAGGACCCGCAGACCCACTCCGTGGACCCGCCCGTCTCGCAGGTCACCACGATGGAGCACCACCTGCTCAAGGTGCTGCCCCGCGACAAGAACAAGATCGTCACCCAGATCGCCGCGCGCGACGGACGCACGATCCTGTTCGTACGCAGCAAGTTCCGGGCCGACACCATCAGCGAACAGCTGGTCGAGGCCGGTGTGCCCTGCGCCTCCCTGCACGGCGGCAAGACCCAGAGCGTGCGCACCCGCACCCTGGCCAAGTTCCGTGAGGGCAAGATCCAGGCCCTGGTCGCCACCGACGTCGCCGCCCGCGGCATCCACGTCGACGGCATCGACATGGTCGTCAACATCGACCTGCCCACCGGTCACAAGGACTACCTGCACCGGGGCGGCCGCACCGCCCGCGCCGGTTCCTCGGGCTCCGTGATCTCCCTGGTCGCGCCCAACCAGCGCCGCCTGGCCCGCCGCCTGCTCAGCGACGCCGGCGTCGAGGCAAAGCAGCACCTGGTCAACCCCGGAGACGAGCTGCTCTCCCAGGTCACCGGTGCCAAGGAGCCCAGCTGGGAGCCGTGGATCGAGCCGCCCGAGCCCGTTCGCGAGCGCCGCGGCCGCGGCGGTCCCCGTCGCGGTGGCTACCGCGGCGGCGGTGGTGGCTACCGCGGTGGCGGTGGCGGTTACCGGGGTGGCGGCGGCTACCGGGGCGACCGTCCCCGTGGCGAGGGCGGCGGTTACCGCGGCGGCGACCGCCGCAACGACCGCGGCGAGGGTGGCGGCGGCTACCGGGGTGAGCGCGGCGAGGGTGGCGGCGGCTACCGCGGCGGCGAGCGCCGTGGCGAGGGCGGCGGCTACCGCGGCGGGGAGCGTCGCGGCGGCGGTGGCGGTTACCGGGGCGGGGACTCCCGCGGCGGTTACCGTGGCGGCCCCCGCCGCAACGACCGCTACGACTCCGCTCCGCAGCGCTAGCCGACGGCGGCGCCGCGGCACAGCAGCACAGTGTCACCCCGGGGACCCGGCGCCACGAGGCGGCCGGGTCCCCGGTTCCGGGGCGGGTCCGACCACAGGTCGGGCCCGCCCCGTCATCGTTTACGGTCCTTTACCGCCCCTTCGCGTGTCCCCGGCGACCGAAACCGTCCCCAACGGGAACAGTTGCCGAAAACCCCGATGTCGCACTCGGGACCACACGCCGCCTGAAGGGGAATGCGTGACCGTCCTCAACAACGCACTGGTCGCCCTCAACGACTTCTTCTGGAGCGTCTTCGTCATCCCGCTCCTGATCGTGCTCGCCCTCTACTTCACCGTGCGCTCGGGGTTCGTCCAGCTGCGTCTCCTGCCCGAGATGGTGCGGGTGCTGCGCAGCAGCCCGGGCGTGGCCCCCGACGGCAAGAGGGAGATCTCCTCCTTCCAGGCCTTCGCGATCTCGGCGGCCTCCCGTGTGGGCACCGGCAATATCGTGGGCGTGGCCACGGCGATCATGCTCGGCGGCCCCGGGGCGGTGTTCTGGATGTGGGCGATGGCCACGGTCGTGGCCGCCGCCTCGTTCGTGGAGTCCACCCTCGCCCAGCTGTACAAGGTGCGCACCAGCACCGGGTTCCGCGGCGGCCCGGCCTACTACATGCTCTACGGGCTGGGGCAGCGGTGGATGGGTGCGCTCTTCGCCGTGGTCATCACGATCACCTTCAGCCTGGTCTTCAACTCGGTCCAGGCCAACAGCATCACCGGCGCCGTCTCGACCTCGGTCGACACCATGGGCGCCCCCACCGGCTGGCTGCTGAACACCGTGGTCGGAGTGGTGCTGGTCGGGGTTACCGCCGCGGTCGTCTTCGGCGGGATCCGGCGCATCGCGAACGTGGCCCAGGCACTGGTCCCCCTCATGGCGATCCTCTACATCCTGCTGGGCGTCGCGGTGCTGGTGCTGAACATCGGCGCGGTCCCGGGGGTGATCGCCGACATCTTCGCCTCCGCCTTCGGGCTGCGTGAGATCGCGGCCGGCGGTGTGGGCACCGCGATCGTGCAGGGCCTGCGGCGCGGCATGTTCTCCAACGAGGCGGGGCTCGGCTCCGCGCCCAACGCGGGCGCGACCGCATCGGTCTCCCACCCGGCCAAGCAGGGCCTGGTACAGACCCTGGGCGTCTACTTCGACACCTGGCTGGTCTGCTCGGTGACCGCGTTCGTCGTGCTGCTGTACGGGCCCGACTTCGACACCGAGGCCGGAGCCGAGGTCACCCAGCGCGCGCTCCAGGCCAACCTGGGCGACTGGTCCGTCCACGCGCTCACGGTCATCCTCCTCCTGCTGGCCTGGACCTCCGTGCTGGGCAACTACTACTACGGGGAGTCCAACCTCCAGTTCCTGGACGCCAACCCCCGGCACATGCTCTACTTCCGCTCCGCGGTCCTGGCCGCGGTCTTCCTCGGCTGCATGGCACCGCTGACCCTGGTCTGGAACACCGCGGACCTCTCCATGGGCGTCATGGCCATCGTGAACCTGATCGCCCTGGCCCCGCTCTCGGCGACCGCCTTCCGGCTCCTGGCCGACTACAGCCGCCAGTTGCGCAACGGCCTGGATCCGCAGTTCACCCTGGCCAAGATGCCGGACCTGCGGAACGTGACCTGCTGGGGCGAGCCCGGCGGCCCGCTGCCCGAGGAGGTCGACCGCTCCGAGGGCATCGCGTCCGGTGACCCCGGCCTCCGGGCGGGCGGCCGGGACGCGGGGGAGGCCGGCGACGGCCCGGACACCGACGACGGCCAGGGCCCGGAGCGAAACGACTGATCACCGCGGCCCGGCCGGGCCTTCGTCGTCCGCGGGCTCCGGGGAAAGAACGAACGAAAACGATTGTCGGTTACTATTCGTGGAGTCCCCAACCGACCCCACGGAGTACCCCTGTGTCCGAACGGACGACACCGGAGCGCGGATCCGCACCCGACCCCGCCACCTCGCTCGGCGACACGATCGCCGGCGGCTGGGACGACCGCGGGGACGAACTCCCCCCCGCCGACTGGGGGCGGAGTTCGAGTTCACGCAGAACCGGAACGGTCTGGCTCTTCGCCCTCTTCATCACGGCCATGGCGGTGGCCCACGCCTGGCTCACCGACGACCTGACCGGGCAGGCCTTCCTGGCCTGGGCGACCATCTTCACCGCCATCAGTTTCCAGGCGCTGCCCTTCCTGGTCTTCGGGGTGGCCCTGTCCGCGGCGCTCGTCGCCTTCGTGCCGACCTCGGCCTACCAGAGGTTCATCCCGAGCAGGCCGGGTCGCGCGGTTCCCGTCGCCGGGGTCTCCGGCGCGCTCCTGCCCGGATGCGAGTGCGCCTCGGTCCCCATCGCGGGAAGCCTGATCAAACGGGGGGTCGCACCCGCGGCGGCGCTCACCTTCCTGCTCGCGGCGCCGTCCATCAATCCGATCGTCATGATCGCCACCGCCGTGGCCTTCGCCGGACAGCCGGAGATGATCCTGGCCCGGTTCGCGGCCTCGCTGCTGGCCTCCGTGGTCATCGGCTGGGTCTGGGTGCGCTTCGGCCGCGCCGACTGGCTGCGCCTGCCCTCGCGCACCCACGCCCCGAACGCCTCCAAGTGGGAGGTCTTCCGCGAGTCGATGGTGCACGACATGATGCACGCGGGCGGATACCTGGTGGTGGGTGCGCTCGCCGCCGCCACCCTCAACGTCATGGTGCCCCGGGAGTGGCTGATGGCCGTGGCCGAGGCCCCGGTCATCTCGGTACTGGTGCTCGCCCTCCTGGCCATCCTGCTCTCGATCTGCTCGGAGGCCGACGCCTTCGTCGCGGTCAGCCTCACCGACTTCTCGCCCACCGCCAAGCTCGCGTTCATGGTCATCGGCCCGATCGTCGACCTCAAGCTCATCGCGATGCAGGCCGGGGTGTTCGGCTGGCGGTTCGTCGCCCGCTTCGTCCCGATCTGCCTGGTGGTCGGCCTGCTCAGCACCTTCCTGATCGGAGGTATCCTGCTGTGAACCGCATCGCTCAGGGGCTCACACTCGTGCTGCTCGGTGCCGCCGCACTGACCAGCACCGTCCCCACCGACCTGTACCTGAACTGGGTCAAGCCGGGCTTCGGCCCGTTCCTGATCGCCGCCGGCGTGGTCATGGTGCTGCTCGGCGTCCTGGTCATCGTGGCCGAACTGCGCGGCGGCGACCAGGCCCTGGACCAGGAGGACGTGGTTCCGTCCGGTGCCGCCGCGGCGGGGGACGACGGTCCGGCCCGCTCCGAACTCGACCACGCCGCGGCCGAGTACGCCGGGCACACCGGCGACGGGCACGGGCACGACCACGAGCGCGCCCCGGGGGTGGCCTGGCTGCTCCTGCTCCCCGTGCTCGCGGTGTTCGTCGTCGCGCCGCCCGCGCTGGGTTCCTACACGGTGGAGAGCACCGGGGGGTCCTCCGGGCCGCCGCCCAGGGACGAGAACGGTTCCTCCCGTTTCACCGACAACCTGAGCGAGGCCGCTCCGGGTGAGGTCGTCGAGCTCGACGTCCAGCAGTTCGTGATGCGGGCCTGGGTCGACGAGGAGCGGGAGCTGGCCGACCGCGAGGTCGAGCTGACCGGCTTCGCCGTTCCCACCGAGGACGGGGAGGGCTGGTACCTGGCCCGGCTCCAGATGGCCTGCTGCGCCGCGGACGCGGTCGTCAACAAGGTCCTCATCACCGACCATCCGGCACCGGAGGCCGATACCTGGTGGAAGGTGCGCGGCACCTGGGTGGAGCCGGAGGGTGAACTGTACGACGCCTCCGAACACGAGATCGACACCTCCTCGGTCGAGGCGGTGACCGACCCCCCGGACCCCTACGAGTAGGGCGCCCGGAGCGGCTGGAGCGAACCGGCCGGAGCGGGACCCCGGGCCCGCTCGTGCTGGTCAGCCGCCACACCGTTGCCAATTCGACGGTTTGGGACCGCACCGGGTGACAATGGGGGCGTGTCAGAACGGGACGAGCGAGCACGGAGCAGGCGCGGACTCTGGCGTAGGGCGCGCCCCCGTTCGATCCGCGCCCGGGTCACCGCCGGGGCGGTCGCCGTGCTGGTCCTGGTCGTCGGCATCCTGCTGGCCCTCTCCTTCGTGGTCATCCGCGGGCTGGCACTCGACCAGGTACGGGAGCGGGCGGCCGACTCGGCGCGCGAGGTCGCCGAGCACATCACGACGGACCGCTACCCCGGGGCGGTCCCGTCCTCCGGGACCTCGGTCCGGCGCATCCAGATCGTCGACCAGGAGACCCACGAGGTCCTGGCCTCCAGTGATTCCCTGCAGGGCCTGCCCGCGCTGACCGAGGAGGTTCCCGCCCCCCGGGACTCGCGGCTCGACACCACCGTCTGCGGGGTGGTCGAGGGGGAGGACCCCCAGGAGTGCTTCCTCGTGGCGGGCTACGCCGTCCCCGACTCCGCCTACGGGGACGTGACCGTCCTCGGAGCCGCGCACACCCCCCAGCTCCTGACCACCAACACCCTGCAGACCGTGTTGCTCGGCCTGTCGGTGCTCCTGGTCGCCGGTACCGCGCTCGTCATCTGGTACGGGGTCGGCAGGGCCCTGAGACCGGTGTCCAGGATCAGTGAGGAGATGGACCGGATCTCCGCCAGCGACCTGCACCGGAGGCTCCCCGTGCCCAGGAGTGAGGACGAGATCGCCCACCTGGCCCTGACGGCCAACTCCAGCCTGGCCCGGCTGGAGGAGTCGGTCACCCGGCAGCGCCGGTTCGTCTCCGACGCCTCCCACGAACTCCGCAACCCCATCGCGGGGATGCGCACCAAGCTGGAGGTCGAGCTCTCCGACCCCGAACCGGACCAGCGCGCCAGGGAGCGGCTGCTGACCGGGCTGCTGTCCGACACCGAACGGTTGGAGAACATCGTCTCCGACCTGTTGGAGCTGGCCCGGCTGGACACCGGTGTGGCGGTGCCGCAGGAACTGGTCGACCTCTCCGAGCTGGTGGAGCGGGAGTTCTCCGGACGGCACGGAAGAATCGCGGTGGAGGTCCACACCTCCGGTCCGGTGTACGCGCTCGTCAACCGGCTCCGGATCGTCCGGGTCGTGACCAACCTGGTGGCCAATGCCGAGCGGCACGCGAACAGCCGGATCGACATCATCGTCCACGGCCGGGACCCCGCGGTGGTGGAGGTGCACGACGACGGCTCGGGGATTCCGGCCAAGGACCGGGAGCGCGTGTTCGAGCGCTTCGCCCGGCTGGCGGAGTCCAGGGAACGCGACCCCGGCGGGAGCGGTCTGGGCCTGGCCATCTCCCGGGAGATCGTGCAGGGCTACGGCGGCACCCTGGTGGCCGGCCACAGCGACCTGCTCGGCGGGGCCGTGTTCGTCCTGAGCCTTCCCGGGCGGGATGACCAGCACTGACGCTGGCCGGGCACCCCTATCCTGGGAGGAATGGTGCACAAGAAGGCGGGTCGGGTGCGGCGGGCGGCACTGCTCGCGGGGTGGGTCCTGTTGTTGGTCTGGGCCGTGCTGCACGGGCCCGACCCGGAGACCGTGCGGTCCTGGACCGCCGACGCCGGGGTGGCCGGATTCCTCGTGTACCTGGCGGCCTACACCCTGGCGGTCCAGGCGTTGGTGCCCCGGCCCGCACTGAACCTCGCCGGGGGAGCGCTCTTCGGCCTGGCGCTGGGGGCGGGGCTGGCCCTGGCCGGGGGTGTACTGGCCGCCCTGGTCCAGTTCATGGTGGCACGGCACGTGGCGCACGACGCGATCGCCCGCAGACTGCCGGAGAGGGTCCGGGGCAGGTTGGCGGGGCTGTCCGGAGGCCGCGCGCTGTTGGCGGTGGTGCAGCTGAGGCTGATCCCCGTGGTGCCCTACCAGATGGTCAACTACGGTTTCGGGCTGACCGGGATGCGTGCGGCGCCCTTCGTGCTGGGTACGGCACTGGGGTCGCTTCCCGCCACGGTGGCCCTGGTCCTGGTGGGTGCGGGCGGAGCCGACGTCGCGTTCCAGGTCGCTCTGGGCACGGGGGCCGCGGCCGCGGTCATCGGTCTGCTCTGGTTGCTGTACTCGCGTCGCGCGGCCGGGCGGGGAGCGCGGGGGACCGAGTTGATGGAGCCGGTCGCTCGGAGCGGGCCCGCGGACGAGGGCGACCAGGGTGAGCGGCGGGCGCGCGCCTGAGCGGTCCGCGCCCGCCCCCGCTCAGCCGGTGCCGCCGAAGAGCGCGACCTCGTCCGGGCCGGGCCGGTCCAGGTCGAAGGGGAGGATGTCCCCGCCGTCGCTGTCGGTGGCCCTCGGTTCCTGGAGGACCTCGGGCTTCTCTCCGGCGTTGTGCTGGACCACCATCACACCGGAGTAGCCGCTGTGGTCCTCCTCGGTGGCGGCGAAGGGCACCAGGCCGGGGCCGACCCACTCCTGGGAGTTCAGGGTCCGGATGAGGGTCTCCCGGTCCAGGTCGGGGCCGACCTCCATGAGGAGCTGGGCGAACAGGGTCGCCTGCACCATGCCGTACACCGTGGTGTCGGTGAAGGGGGCGCCGTCGTTGTACTCGTCGTGGATCTCGCGGTAGAACTCGGTCCACGGGTCGTCGGTCTGCGCCGCCATCGGCAGGAAGGCCGTGACGATCAGGCCGTCGGTGAAGGCCTCAGGCGGCACGTCCTCGGCGGGGGTGCCCTCGGCGTACTCCTCGATGAGCTGCGAGATGATCTCGACGTCACCGCCGAAGCTGGGTGCCACCCACTGGGGTTCGTAGCCGATGGACTGGGCCTCGAGGATGGCCAGGCCCAGGAAGGCGGGGATGCAGTAGCAGGCCGCGACGTCGGCCCCGGACTCCTTCAGCGCGGCGATCTGGCCGTCGAGCTCGGGGACCCCCGGGTCGTAGGACTCCCAGGCGACGATGTCGTCGATGAGGTACTGCTCGATACCCGCGTGCGAGGCCGGGCCGACGTCGTCGTTCTGGTAGAGCAGGCCGACGTCCGCGTCGGGGAGGTTCTCCGCGATGTAGGCCCCCTGGACCTTGGCCTCCGTGGAGTAGTCCACCTGGAACCCGTAGCTGTACGGGTACTCCTCGGGCTGGTCCCAGGCCAGGGCCCCGGAGGAGACGAACAGGTCGGGGACGCCCTCGTCGTTGAGGTCCTGTATGACCGCCTCGTGGGTGGGCGTTCCCAGACCGCCGAGCATCGCGAAGATCTCGTCCTCCTCGATCAGTTCGCGGGTGACGTCCATGGTCTGCGCGGGGTTGAAGGCGTCGTCCTTGACCCGGTAGTCGATCTGGCGGCCGTGGATGCCGCCGTTGTCGTTGATGTAGTCGAAGACCGCGCTCGCCCCGGTGGAGACGTGCACGAAACCGGGGGAGGCCGATCCGGTCAGCGGCTGGTGGGTTCCGATGACGACGCTGTCGTCGGTGACCCCCGTGGTGATGTCCGAGGCGGTGTCTTCCTGCGCCGATTCGGAGTCCGCGCAGGAGGCGGCGAGAACCGCGACGGCGAGCGCCGAAGAGATGATTCCCAGTGATCGCATGGTGGTGTCCTGAACTCGGTTGTGCCTTCGCAGCGGGAGGCCTTCTCGGCCCGTGGGGAAAGCGGCTTCGTAGCTCGGGAGAGGATCATGGGACGGACATACCTACTCGCCAGTACGTTACCGGTTGGTAAACATCATACGAACACAGCTCGTCACTGCAACCTGCGGTAACCCCCTCAGGGGTGCGATCGCCTCTCGGAGGCCGCCGTCCTCGGGCGTGGGCGGCCCGGGGGAGGGCCTTCGGGGACGACGGAGGGGGCCGTCCCGCGGCCCCCTCGAAGCTTCCCGGTCCCCGGTCCCCGGTCCCAGGTCCCCGGTCTCAGGCCCCGGTGCGGTCCAGGAGTTCGCGGGCCAGGCGGGCGATACGGTCCGAGGCCTGGTGCACGGCGCTGTCGCGGCGCCAGACCAGGAGGTGGCGGAGCTGTATCGGCGCCCCCTCCAACTGGCGCACCACCACGCCCCGGCCGGCCTCGAAGTCCGACTGGCACGGGGCGATCGCCCGGCGGTCGGCGATGAGGTCGCGGATCTCGGACCGGTCGTAGAGGCGGTAGGGGACCTCGGGGCTGAAGCCCGCCCGCTGGCAGGCCAGGTAGAAGCACTCGGGCCAGCCCGTGCCGTCCGGAGGGGTCAGCGCCCACGGGCACCCGGACAGGTCCTCCAGGCGGATGAACGGTTTCTCCGCCATCGGGTGGCCGGCCCACACGGCCACGTGCAGGGGGTCCACCGCGAGCATCGCCCAGGCCAGCGGTCCGTCGGTGGGCAGGTCGCGGTCCACGTAGTCGATGGTGGTACCCAGGTCCAACCGGCCCGCCCGCACCAGGTCGGTGACCAGCTTGGGCGAGTACTCGGTGCGCACGTGTACCGGAACGCCCGGAAAGACCTCCGGCAGGCGTGCGGACAGCTCCACGGTCAGGGGGCCGACCCCGCCCACGCGCAAGGTGCTCGGCGAGGCGCCCCGGGCGGTGATGTCGTGCACCAGGTCGTCCATGGACAACAGGACCGCGCGTGCCCGGACCAGAACGAACTCACCGAGCTCCGTAGGCCGCACCCCCGAACGCCCCCGGTGGAACAGGGGGCCGCCCACCTCGCGCTCGATCCGCTGCAACTGGGTCGTCAGCGCCGGCTGGGACGTGGACAGCGCGGCCGCCGCCCTGGTCACGCTGCCGGTGTCGGCCAGCAGGCAGATCGTACGCAGGTGGCGGAGTTCGAGGTCCATGCGTGGAATCTAAGGCGAGGAGGCGCCTCGTGTACAGCCGGGCCGGGGCGGTCGCGTCGCGCGTCCCGTCCGGCCGCAGGTGCGTCCCCGGCCCCGCCGTCCGTGCCCGTCTGGTTGAGGCGCCGGACGCCCCCGTGGGATAGGGTGCCGTTCATCACCATATAGTTGGACGACCTACTAAATTCGCGGAGACCCCGCGGAGGCGGTGGGTCCGAGGCGCACCCGGGCGCGTAACCGTGGGGGATTTCATGGCGGTCGAACGCATGCTGCACACACCCGAGGCCGAACAGCTCCTGGAGCTGACCAGGGATCTCGTCGACAAGGAGGTCGCACCCCGTGCGGCCGCGGACGAGGAGGAAGCCCTCTTCCCCCGCGACCTCTTCGCCACCCTCGGCGGGACCGGGCTGCTCGGGCTCCCCTACCCGGCCGAGTACGGCGGTGGCGAACAGCCCTACGAGGTCTACCTCCAGGTCGTGGAGGAACTGGCCCGCGGCTGGCTCGCCGTCGGGCTGGGGCTCAGCGTCCACACCCTCTCCTGCTACCCGATGGCGGCCTTCGGCAGCCGGGAGCAGAAAGCCGCCCACCTGCCCGCCATGGTCAGCGGTGAACTCCTGGGCGCCTACTGCCTGTCCGAGACCTCCTCCGGCTCCGACGCCGCCGCGCTCACCACCCGCGCGGAGCACGTCGACGGCGGCTACCGGGTCAACGGAGCCAAGGCGTGGATCACCCACGGGGGACGGGCCGACTACTACACGCTCTTCGCGCGCACCGGCGCCCCGGACTCGGGAACGCGCGGCATCAGCTGTTTCCACGTGCCCTCGGACACGCCCGGACTGGGCGCCGCGACCCCCGAGCACAAGATGGGCATGCGTTCCTCGCCCACCGCCGGGGTCCTGTTCGACGAGGTCGCACTGGGCGCGGACGCCCTCGTGGGAGAGGAGGACCGCGGGTTCGGTATCGCCCTGGCCGCCCTGGACTCCGGCCGCCTGGGCATCGCCGCCTGCGCCGTGGGTCTGGCCCAGGCCGCACTGGACGCGGCCCTCGCCTACTCCCGTGAACGCCGCCAGTTCGGCAGCGCCATCGGCGACTTCCAGGGGACGGGCTTCATGCTCGCCGACATGGCCACCCAGATCGCGGCCTCCCGTGAGCTCTACCTGTCCGCCGCCCGCCTGCGTGACGCGGGCCGCCCCTTCGGCAAGCAGGCGGCGATGGCCAAGCTCATGGCGACCGACACCGCCATGAAGGTCACCACCGACGCCGTCCAGGTCTTCGGCGGTTACGGCTACACCCGGGACTTCCCCGTCGAGCGCTACATGCGCGAGGCCAAGGTCCTGCAGATCGTGGAGGGCACCAACCAGGTGCAGCGCCTGGTCATCAGCCGCCACCTGGCCAGGGAGGCCTGACCCGCCGCAGGAGCGTCCCGGCGCCGGGACCTACCGGCGCAACAGGGCCGGGGCGGCCTCGGGCGGGTGCACCGTCAGCTCCACCCGGCGGTCGGTCAGCACGGCCAGCGCCGACCGGTACTCGGGTCCGCGGTCCAGGTCCGACAACCACGCGGCCCCGGGGTCGGCCCCGCCCTCCCAGAAGAGCAGACGTGCCCGCGTGTGCGGCGGGGTGACCCCGACCCGGCGCAGGCCGCCGGACAAGCCCAGACCGGTGGCCTTGAGCAGCGCCTCCTTGCGCGCCCAGTAACCGAAGAACGCCCCGGCCCGATCCGCCTCGGGCAGTGCGCTCCACACCTCGTGCTCGGTGTCCGCCAGGGTGTATCCGGCCAGTCCGGCCAGGTCACGGGTGTCCGAGACCCGCTCCACGTCCACCCCGAGCGCCACCCCGCGGGCCAGTGCCAGCGCCACCCACTCACCGGAGTGGCTGACGGATATCTCCCAACCCCCGGCCGCGCCGGTGGGCACCGGTTTGCCGTGGGGTGCGTCATCGCCCCCGCCCGCACCGGCCCGCGACTTCTCCTCGCAGGAGGCGCAGCGCAGCTCGAAGGTCACCTTCTCCGGCGCGCACCCGGCCCGTTCGGCCAGGACCAGTCGG
This sequence comes from Nocardiopsis terrae, assembly GCF_014651695.1. Taxonomy (GTDB): domain Bacteria; phylum Actinomycetota; class Actinomycetes; order Streptosporangiales; family Streptosporangiaceae; genus Nocardiopsis; species Nocardiopsis terrae. Next base: position 328,148 of record NZ_BMXJ01000004.1, on the reverse strand, counting down.
GCCATGGAACGCCCCAGAAGGTAGCGGTCGCGGTCCGCCTGGAGGCGGAACCGGGAGTGGCGGGCGAGTTCCCCGCCGTCCAGCAGGCGCAGCAGACGTTCGTTCGCGGCGGAGGTGTGGGCCCACCACACCGAGGACTCGAGGGGTGCGGAGCTGAGGGTCATCCCCCCATTGTGGCTGATCTGCCGCACGATCCGGGGTGTGAGCGGGCGTGAAACGGGGCATTCGTCAAGTGGCAGGTCAGCCCGCCCCCTTGGAGGCTCAGATGTCTGTCGTCGTGTTGTTCGGAGCCGGAGCGCTCATCGGACTGGTCGCCCTCACCGCGGTCGTCCTGGTGACGCTCGTGACGGAGAAGCCGGAGTCCGGGACCCGATCCACCGAGGATCACTCCGTACTCTAGGACGGCGCGGTTCCCTGCCGTGCAGCACAGTCACCGGCACGGAAAGCGGGACCGTACCCATGGTCGAGGAGAGCCGTCCGGCGTTCGCCGCCGAGCGCCGGGAGCGCATCCTGGAACTGGTGCGAACCAACGGCAGCATGTCCCTGCGCGACATCGCCGCCAAGGTGCGCGCCTCGGAGGTCACCGTCCGCCGCGACGTGCGCGCGATGGAGGCCGAAGGGCTGCTCGACCGCCGCAGAGGCGGTGCCGCGCTGCCCGGACGGATCGGCCACGAGCAGAGCTACACGGGCAAGAGCAGCCAGTGCGCGGCGGAGAAGGCCGCGATCGCCGCCACCGCGGCCCGCCTGGTCCGCCCCGGAGACGCGGTCACGATCGGTCCCGGCAGCACCGCGGAGGCCTTCGCACGCGCGCTCCTGGGCCACGGTGACCTCACCGTGGTCACCAACTCCCTGCGGGTCGCCGACGTGCTGGCCGGTGCCGCGGGGGTCGAGGTGGTCATGACCGGCGGCACCCTGCACGCGCCGATGAGGGCCCTCGTCGGGGCCGCCGCCGAAGCCTCCCTGGCAGGACTGAGGGTCAACCGGGCCTTCCTGTCCGGCAACGGCGTCAGCGCGGACCGCGGGCTGAGCACCCCCAACCCCGCGGTGGCCGGCCTCGACCGCGCACTGGCGGCCTGCGCCGAGGAGACCATCGTGCTGGCCGACCACACCAAGGTGGGCGCCGACACCATGGTGCCCACCGTCGCCCCCGAGGAGATCGCCCACCTGGTCACCGACAGCAGCGCCGACCCCGAGGTCCTGATGACCCTGGAGGAGACCGGAGCCCTCGTGCACGTCGCCGTGGTCGCCGACGAACGCGGCCAGTGACCCCGGGGCCCACCCCTGCCGCTTCGCCACGTGATGGGTGCGTACCCGAGTGTTCGGACGTATTGTGCGGTGAGCGCTCCATGCGTGATCCTGGACGCGTCCCGTCCAGTCAGTACCGACGTCCACGCACCAGGAGCCGCCGAGCATGACCTCCCAGCCGACGCCCCCGGAACACCAGCCGTCCGCGCCGGTGCGGGTCACCCCTGAGCCCGTGGTGCTCCCCGAACCCTGGCGGAGCTCGCCCCTGACCGTGGTCGTCCCGACCTACGACGAGGCCGGGAACCTGCCCGTGCTGGTGGCCCAGCTCATGGCGTTGGACCTGCCGGGGCTGCGGGTCGTGGTGGTGGACGACAACTCGCCGGACGGGACCGGGGAGGTCGCCGACAAGCTCGCGGCGGAACTCGGCGGACGCCTGACGGCGGTCCACCGCACCCGCAAGGACGGCCTCGGCCGCGCCTACGTGGAGGGCATGACCCGGGCCCTGGCGGAGGGGGCCGAGTACGTGGTGCAGATGGACGCGGACCTCAGCCACCCGGTGGGCTACGTGCCCCAGCTCCTGGGAACCCTGCACGCGACCAACGCCGGGGTGGTCATCGGCAGCCGCTACGTGCCCGGCGGCAGCCTCTCCGAGGCGTGGGGTCTGCGCAGACGCCTCCTCAGCGGATGGGCCAACACCTACGTCAAGACGGTCCTGTCCATCCCGGTCCGGGACGTCACCGCCGGTTTCAAGATCTGGCGGGCCTCGGCCCTGGAGGCTCTCGACCTGTCCAGTATCGAGAGCACCGGTTACGCCTTCCAGGTGGAGATGCACTACCGGGCCTTCCGCCGGGGCCAGAAGATCATGGAGATCCCCATCCACTTCGAGGACCGGGTGGTGGGGCAGAGCAAGCTCGACGGGGCGGTCGCCCTGGAGGCGGCCCTGCGTCCGCTGCGGTTGCGGCGTGCGGAGAACGCCCGGCGCCGCCCGTAGCGGCCGCGGACACCCGTGTCCTCCTTCGCCGCACCACCCTGAACTGCGATCATCGGGATAACGCGAGAAGGGGGCGACAACAGTGTCCGAACAGCCCTACGACGTCGACGCCGACATGGGGGAGGACCCCCAGGAGAGCGAGATCGCCGAGGCGGAGAGCCGGCAGAACCCGGACGCGCCCGTCTACGGCTACACCTTCGAGGACGAGAGCGCCGCCACCGAGCGGGGCATCGACGAGGAGGTCCGGGAGGAACGTGACGACGTCATCCCCAGGGAGGACTTCGGCATCGACGAACCCGGAGCCGAGCGGGAGGCGGTGCACGAGGTGGACGACTCCGACGCCTGAGCGGCCGCGCCGGGCCCCGGAGCACCCGAGGAGGGCTCCGGGGCCCGGCCTGTGCCCGGCCCCGGTTTTCCGCACAATCGCACGAGGATTTGCGATCATCGAGGTCAAAGCGGGGAAGACCGTGGGCAAGGAGGCGGACACAGTGACCGAACAGCCCTACGAGGTGGACCTGGACCTGGGTGACGACCCCCAGGCGAGCGAGGTCGCCCAACGAGAGCGTGTCATCGACCCCGACTTCGGCATCCTCGGCTACAACTTCGAGGACGACGACAGCAAGGGGAGACTGGGCATCAACGACGGGGTGCGCGCCGAGCGCCTGGGGGTCATCCCGCACCAGCGCTGGGGCGGTGACCGCAGCGCCGAGGAGGAGGCGCTGAGCGTGGTCCCCGACCCCGACGCCGTCAACGACCGGCCCCCGGAGGGGGACGAGGGCTGACCGGCCCGAGCCCCACCGGGTGCCCCTCATCCCGTCGCGGAGCCGTTCCCCTCCGCGGGACCGTCCGCGGTGTCCCCGGCGGTCGACCCCGGGCAGGACCGCAGGGGAGGGCCGGACGCGCCGCAGAACCGCACCGGCCGTTCCTGGCCGAACGGCTCCAGGGCGCTGGCCTCCTCCGGCAGGGAGCCCCGGTCGGCGGCCTCGGCCGCCTCGGGCATCCGTCCGCGCGGCAGTACCAGAGCGCACAGCGAGGCCAGCACGCACAGCCCCGTCAGGATCAGCATCGCCGCCCCGAAGCCGTCCGCGAGTGCCGAGGCGCCCCCGGGTGCCCCCGCCCCCTCGCCGCCGGAGCCGCCGATCCCGGCCAGCACCGGAACCGCGGCCACACCGATCAGCTGCGCGCTCCGCGCGAACGTGTTGTTCACCCCCGAGGCCAGCCCGGCGTGCCGTTCGGGCACCGAGGCGAGCACCGTGGCCGTCAGCGGGGCCACAGTCGTGGCCAGGCCCAGCGCGACCAGCAGGACCCCGGGCAGCACCCCGGTCAGGTAGGGGGCGTCCCCCTCCAGCCAGGACAGCAGCACGAACCCGGCGGCCAGCAGCAGGGGACCGGCCACCAGCTGGACCCTCGGGCCGATCCGGGCGGCGAGCTTGCCCGAGCGCGCCGACAGCAACAGCATCAGAACGGTGATGGGCAGGGAGGCGGCCCCCGCAGCGACCGGCGGGTAGCCCGCCACCTCCTGGAGGTAGATCACCAGGAGGAACAGCAGCGGCCCCAGCGAACCGTAGATCAGCACGGTGGCGGCGTTGGTCACGCTGAACGGCAGCGACCGGAAGACCCCCAGCGGCAGCATGGGGGCGGGGCTGCGCGCCTCCGTGAACAGGAACGCGGCCAGGGCCAGCACACCGACGCCGACGGCGGTCCACACCGCGGGGGTGCCGCCCGCCGCCCCCCACTGGATCAGGGCGTAGGTGATCCCGGCCAGCGCGACCACACCCAGCAGCGCGCCGTTGTAGTCCAGGCGTCGGGCCGCGGAGGAGTCCCGGGACTCGGGCACCTTGAACCAGGCGATCAGCAGTACCGCGGCCGCGACCGGCAGGTTGATGAGGAAGATCAGCCGCCAGTCGCCGATCTGTACCAGCCAGCCGCCCACGAACGGTCCCACGGCGGAGGCCACGCCGGTCAGCCCGGACCACGCCCCGATCGCCCGCGCCCGGTCGTCCTCCCGGAAGCCCGCCTGGAGGATGGCCAGGCTCCCCGGGGTCAGCAGCGCTCCGCCCACCCCCTGGACCACCCTTCCGGCGACCAGCCACTCCAGGGTCGGCGCGAACGTGCACAGGGCCGAGGCCAGAGCGAACACCGCCACTCCGACCATGAACAGCCGCACCCGGCCGAAGCGGTCCGACAGTGAGCCGCTGAGCAGGATCAGCGCGGACAGCGTCACCATGTATCCGTTGACGATCCACTGGAGTCCGGCCAGGCCCGTGTCCAGGTCCCCCTGGATGGCGGGCAGCGCCACCGTCACCACCGTCGAGTCCAGGAACGCCATCCCCGAACCCAGGACCGTGGCCGTCAGCATCCACCGGGCGGCGGGCGTCCCCCACGCCACCTGCCCGGCGGCGACCGGTACCGAGGCCGAACCACTCATGAGAACCCTCCGAGCACTGGAAACACAGTGACATCCTCTCCCGTCCGAAGGCGGGAGAATCCAGCTGACGGAAAGTGTCCGCCGCTTCCGGAAACCACCAAACCGCGGTGATCTTGCTACCAGGGGCAACTTCGGCGCCGAAGTTGCCCCTGGTAGCAAGATCGCGGTGAAAAAGGGGGCCCAACCCCGGGGCGGTGGGTCCGGTGGGCGATTCACCCACCGGCTGAAGTCGGCGGCGCTCTCGCGAAGGAGAAGTGGGTGCGGGCCCCGCCCGAAGGCGGGGCCCGCACCCACTTTCCCTTGCTCTGTGCGGTTCTGACTGGTGGTTACTCGCTGGCCAGGGCCCCGGTGATCGAGGTCCCGGCGGCCCGGCGGGCGGGCAGCACCGCGGCCAGCAGACCGGCCAGGACCGCGACCGCGATGAACACGGCGACCTGCGTCGCGGGGACGGTGAAGATCAGATCCGTCAGCACCGCCGCGCCGGCGGCCCAGCCGAACAGCACGCCCAGGACGATGCCGATGCCCGCGCCGATCAGACAGAGCAGCACGGCCTCAATGCTGAGCATCCGGCGCAGCTGGCCCTTGGCCAGGCCCAGCGCCCGCAGCAGCGCGGACTCCCGGGTGCGTTCCAGGACCGACAGCGCCATCGTGTTGGAGATACCGAACACCGCGATGATGATCGCCAGGCCCAGCATCGCCGCGATCGTGTAGAAGGCGATGTCCATCATCTCGGAGAACTGGTTCTTCATCTCCGCGACCGACATGACCTGCACGGTCGGATGGTCCTCGACCGCCGTGTAGACGGCGTCGCGCACCTCGGCCGGGTCGGCCCCCTCGGCGGCGCGGACGTGGAGCAGACTGCTCTCCCCGATCTCCGGGAAGGCCGCGGAGAAGTCCTCGGGGGCGATGGTCACGCCCCAGAAGCTGGTCCCGTTCTCCACCAGCGCGGCGATCTCCAACTCCAGGTCCCCGCTGGGCGCGGCGACGGTGAGGTCGTCGCCGACCCCGAGGCCGTCGGCGGAGTTCTCGCTGACGATCGCCTTGCCCGGCTCCAGGTCGGCGATGTCGCCCTCGATCGCGTCGGCCTGTATGTCCACGCCCATCTCGGCGCCGAAGTACGCGGTCACCGGCGTGCCCGTCATGCCGGAGTCGGTGGTCTCCTCCAGGAAGGTGTTGCGCTCGGCCATCACCTTGTCCAGCAACGGGCTCTCGTTGAGCTTCTCCTCGACCTCGACCGGAACCAGGGGGTCCCCGGTCTCCTGGCCGACGGCCTCGTCCTCGGAGGTTCCGTCCTCGGCGGCGCCCTCACCCGGAGCGCCCTCTTCGGGCTCTTCCTCCGGGGCCCCCTCTTCGGGTTCCTCCTCCGGGTCCGCGGCGGCTGCCCGAGCCTCGGGGTCGTACTGGGCGCTCACCTGGTAGTCCACCGGGAACTGCTCCTCGAGCTGCGCGGTCATGGTGGACTCGACCGAGGCGCTGATCACCGAGTAGCCGGTGATGAGCGTGGCGCCCACGGTGAGCGCGATCATCGCGGTGGCGGCACGGCGCGGGCTCCGGGTGGAGTTGTCCACCGCCAGCATGCTGGGCACGCCCATCCGGCGCAGCGGTACCCCGACCACCCGCACGATCCCGCGCACCAGCAGCGGGCCGAGGATGACCACGCCGACGAAGGCGACCAGGGCCGCGCCGGTCACGATGAACAGGCCCGAGGGGTCGGGGCTCGCCATCTGGGCCAGGGCGACCAGGCCGGCGGAGACGGCGAAGGCCAGCAGCCCGAACACCACGCGTACCCGACCGGTGCCCTTCTCCAGCCCGGAGGCGGTGGCACTGCTCTGCAGGGCCGCCAGCGGCGCCACCCGGGTGGCGCGGGTGGCCGGAACGAGCGCGGAGAACACCGTCATCAGGGTGCCGACCAGCAGGCCGACGATCACGGCGGTGGGGCTGACCACCACGGAGGCGGTGGCCTCGGTGCCCATCATCTGGCCGCCGAACCGGGCGCCGGCCATACCGATGCCCACACCGGCCAGTACACCGAGCACGGAGGCGAACAGGCCGACCACGAACGACTCGGTCAGCACCGAACGGAAGACCTGGCCGCGCTTGGCGCCCACGCAGCGCAGCAGAGCGAGTTCGCGCTGGCGCTGGGCGATGAGGATCGCGAAGGTGTTGTAGATGACGATCCCGGCGACGAACATCGCGACGACACCGAAGAGCAGCAGGGCGATGCGCAGGAGTTCGGTCTGCGCGCCGGAGCTCTCCGCCATCTTCTCGCCGAACTCCGTGCCGGTCTGCACGTCGGTGCCGGTGACGGTGGCGACCGCGGCGGCCGCCTCCTCGGGGGTCGTGCCCTCGGCGGCCAGCACGTCGATCTCGGAGTAGCCGTCGGCCCCGGTCATCTCCCGGATCGTGTCCGGGGCGAAGATGACGGCACCGCCGTAGCTGTAGCTGCGGTCGACGCCGAAGTTGACCAGACCGGTGAGGGTGAACTCACGCTTGTCCTGGTCGGGGTCGAGCACGGTGACGGTGTCGCCGACCTCGAACCCGGTCTGGTCCGCGGTGGAGGTCGCCAGGGCGATCTCGTCGTCGGCGGCGGGCAGCTCGCCCTCGCTCGCGGAGAACCTGCTGGTCTCCCCGAACGCGACGGCGGCGGGCGGGGTGAAGCCGAAGGCGCGGCCCTCGTCGTCCAGGAGCACGGCCTGGCCGCGGACCAGTCCGTCGGCGTCGGTCACCTCCGGCAGGGCCCGGATGTCCTCCAGGACGGACTGTTCGAAGGGGACGGGGTCGGCCGGGAAGCCGTCCTCGGTCTCCGCGTCCTCGTCCGCTTCGGGGGTGGCGATGGCGTCGACGCTGGTCGCCGACCCCATCACCGACTCCTCGTAGCTGCCCTCGAGGGTGTCGGCGAAGACCATCGTCCCCGAGACGAACATGACGCCGAGCAGGATGGCCAGGACGGTGGTGACGTACCGGGACTTGTGCAGTCTCAGCCCGGCGAGTGTGGTGCGCAGCATGGAGTTCAGGCCTCCAGCTTCAACAGGTGCTCGGAGACGGTCTCGGCGGTCGGGTCGAGGACCTCGTCCACCAGGCGGCCGTCGCGCAGGAACACCACGCGGTCGGCGTAGGAGGCCGCCACCGGGTCGTGGGTGACCATGACGATGGTCTGGTCGAGGTCCTTGGCCGAGTCGCGCAGGAAGGTCAGGATCTCGGCGCCCGAACGGGAGTCCAGGTTGCCGGTGGGCTCGTCGGCGTAGACCACCTCGGGTGCGTTGAGCAGGGCCCGGGCCACGGCCACGCGCTGCTGCTGGCCGCCGGAGAGCTTGGCGGGCAGGTGGCCGAGCCGGTCGCGCAGCCCCACGACGTCGACGATGTGGTCGAAGCGCGCCTGGTCGATCCGGCGTCTGGCGATCTGCGAGGGGAGCAGGATGTTCTGCTCGGCGGTCAGCATCGGCAGCAGGTTGAACGACTGGAAGATGAAGCCGATCCGGTCCCGGCGCAGCAGGGTGAGGTCACCGTCGCGCATACCGGTGATCTGGGTGCGGCCCAGGTGGACGGTTCCGGATGTGGGGACGTCCAGTCCGGCCAGGCAGTGCATCAGGGTGGACTTGCCGGAACCGGAGGGGCCCATGATCGCGGTGAACGCCCCCCGGTGGAACTCCACGTCCACGCCGGCCAGGGCGTGCACCTGGTTGCCGCCGGTGTCGTAGATCTTGGTGAGTCCTCGCGCCACCACCACCGGCGGGGCTTGGACCGGGGACGTGGGTTTCACAGCGGACTCGGTCACGGAAGAACAACTCCAGGAATCGGGAATCGGGATGGTGCCGGTGGGTCGGGGCGGCCCCGGCGCTTCGGCGTGGTCTCCACGCTAGGTCCGCGTGTCCGGTCGCGGCCTCCCCCCACGGGCCGAACCCGGTGTCGGCCAAAGGCATGACGGAAGGCGGGTTCGGGACTCCTTCGTCCGGTCGCACCCCCCACTTTCGTAGGGGGGACGTCCGCGCCCGCAACCTCGCCTCCTCCCAGGGCTCCCTGCCGGCCTGGGGAAACGCACGGGACCGACGATCGGACCGGTGCGCGCGGCGCGTCGGCCGGTCGGGGGCGGCGACCGGACCGCGGACCTAGACTCGGGCGGGTGAGAGGCTGGCTGAGATCGCGGGCGGAGAGCGCCGCCGCCCTGGCGCGGCACAACTGGATGTGGTGGTGGGACCGTCGGCTGCGCATCGCCGACTGGTGCTACGCCGTCTTCACCCTGCCCTTCAGCGGGTTGATGATGCTGGCCGGGACCAGCAGCGGTCTGGGTCTGCTCTCCCCGCCGCTCACGGGTGTGATCGGTCTGCTCTCGAACGCCCTGGTAGCCCTGCCGGCGGTCTTCGTGCTCTTCGTGGTACCCGGGACCCTGGCCTCGGTGGCGATGCTCTGGCGCCGCAGCAAACCCAAGTGGCTCATGCTGGCCGGGGTGCTCCTGATGGCCCTGTACGCCAACCCGATCCCGCTCATGGTGGGCCTGTACTCCTACCCCGCCCACTTCAGCGACCGCAGGCCCCTGACCGGCTGGTTCGTACTCGGTCTCCTCGCCACTTCGGTCACCTACAACCACACCCCGGTCTCCTTCGTGGTGCTGTCCGTGCTCTACCTGGTCGTGCCGGTCATCGCGGGGTTGTGGATCGGCACCCGCCGCCAGCTCATCGACCGCCTCCAGGAGCGGGCCGAACGCCTCGAACGCGAACAGCACATGATGGCCGACCAGGCCATCAGCGCCGAACGCACCCGCATCGCCCGTGAGATGCACGACGTGGTCGCCCACCGGGTCAGCCTCATGGTCCTGCACGCGGGCGGCCTGGAGGTCTCGGCGGCCGACGAGCGCACCGCCCAGGCAGCCGGGCTCATCCGCACCACCGGCCGGGAGGCCCTGGCGGAGCTGCGCGGCATCCTCGGGGTCCTGCGCGACGACGGCACGGACGCGGCGCCCACCGCGCCCCAGCCCGTCCTCGACGACCTCGAACGCCTGATCGCCGAGTGGCGCGGGGCCGGGATGGAGGTGAGCCGGGAGGAGACCGGTCCGCGGCGTCCGCTCCCGCCCGCGGTCCAGCGCACCGCCTTCCGCGTCGTCCAGGAGGGGCTGACCAACGCCGCCAAGCACGCCACCGGCGCGGCCGTACGGGTGTGGCTGCACCACGGCCCGAACCGGCTGGAGGTCGAGGTGGTCAACGAACCCGGCAACGGCCCGGCCCACGCCCCGCCGCGCAGCGGGTACGGCCTGACCGGGCTGCGCGAGCGCGTCGTGCTGGCCGGGGGCGAGCTCAGCGCAGGTGTGTGTCCTGACGGCGGGTGGCGGATGCGCGCTATCTTGCCGGTGGGGGAGGAGGGGCCGGACACGGCCGCCGAACCCGGACCGCACTCCGCCGAGGTTGAGGAAGAGGGCACCGACGGTGATCCGCACGCTCCTGGTCGATGACGAACTCCTGGTCAGGTCCGGGCTGCGGATGATCCTGGAGGCCGCACCCGACATCGAGGTGGTCGGGGAGGGCAGCGACGGCGAACAGGCCGTGCGCCTGGCCGAGGAACTCGTCCCCGACGTCGTACTGCTGGACATCCGGATGCCCGGCACCGACGGGCTGGCCGCGGCCGGCCGACTGACCCAGCTGCCCGAGGCGCCCAGGGTGGTCCTTCTCACCACCTTCGACCTGGACGAGTACGTGCACGGCGCACTGCGCGCGGGCGCGGTCGGCTTCCTGCTCAAGGACACCCCGCCGCGCGAGCTCATCAACGCCGTGCGCACCGTGTACGAGGGCCACGCCATGCTCGCGCCCAGCGTCACCAAGCGCATGCTCGAACGCTTCGCCTCGCCCGCCCCGGCCGACTCGGCGGCCGGCCGCACGGAGGCCCTGCGCCGGCTGTCGGTGCTGAGTGAACGCGAACGCCAGGTGCTGGTGGCGGTGGCCGAGGGCAAGTCCAACGCCGAGGTGGGCCGCGCCCTGAGTATGCGGGAGACCACCGTCAAGGCCCATGTCAGCCGGATCCTCGCCAAACTGGAGATGTCCAACCGGGTACAGGCCGCCATCCTCGCCCATGACGCGGGGTGGGCCTGACCCCCGAGCACGGTACGGGCGGGCTTCCCGGGGCCGCCGAGCGGCAGGGGTGACCGGGTTCACCCCGTCGCCCCGCCCGGGTCGGAACCCCGTCCCACCCGGCCCTGCCGCGGGTCCGGAATCGCCGGAAACGTTCGGAGGGGTCCTGTTCCTCACCTCGGTTGCGTCTACCGGTGGGTAGCTCGGTACCCTGCAAGGCGATCCGCCCCCAGGAACATCACGTCGTGGCTGTTCACCACAGTCGCAGAGAAGAGGAGCCCCTATGTCGCGCTCGGTACTGGTCACCGGTGGCAACCGAGGGATCGGTCTGGCCATCGCCCGTGAGCTGGCGGCTGGTGGGGACAACGTGGCGGTCACCTACCGGTCCGGCGAACCCCCGGAGGGGTTCCTGGGCGTCCGCTGTGACATCACCGACTCCGCCCAGGTCGACGCCGCCTTCAAGGAGGTCGAGGAGGCCCAGGGGCCCGTGGAGGTCCTCGTCGCCAACGCGGGGGTCACCAAGGACCAGCTCCTCGCCCTCATGAGCGAGGAGGACTTCTCCTCCGTCGTCGACACCAACCTCACCGGCTCCTTCCGCGTCGCCAAGCGCGCCGTGCGCGGCATGATGCGCAAGCGCTCCGGCCGCATCGTCCTGATCTCGTCGGTCGTGGGCCTGCTCGGCTCCGGCGGCCAGGCCAACTACGCCGCCTCCAAGGCCGGGCTCGTCGGCTTCGGCCGCTCCCTCGCCCGCGAGCTGGGTTCGCGCAACATCACCGTGAACGTCGTCGCCCCCGGTTTCATCGAGACCGACATGACCGCGGCACTGTCCGAGGAGCGCCAGGCGGAGATCAAGAAGAACGTCCCGCTGGGCCGCCTCGGCTCCACCGACGACATCGCCAAGACCGTCAGCTTCCTCGCCGGGCCCGGCGGCGGTTACGTCACCGGCGCCGTCATCCCAGTCGACGGCGGCCTGGGCATGGGCCACTGATCCACGCGGGCGCGCCCCGCCCCGCAACGGCAAGCCACCGGCCGGACCAGTCCGGCCCCAGCCACAGACAGGACGGACCACCCGAACATGGGAATCCTCGAAGGTAAGCGCATCCTCGTCACCGGGGTGCTCACCGACTCCTCCATCGCCTTCCACGTCGCCCGCCTCGCCCAAGAGCAGGGCGCCACGGTCGTGCTCACCGGCTACGGCCGCATGGGTCTGGTGCAGCGCATCGCCAAGCGCCTGCCCGAGACGCCCCCCGTCCTGGAACTCGACGTCACCGACGAGGAGCACCTCGCCAGCCTGGCCGAGCGGGTCGGCGAGCACGTCGACGGGCTCGACGGCATCGTCCACTCCATCGGCTTCACCCCGCAGGAGGCCCTGGGCGGCAACTTCCTGAACACCGAGTGGCAGGACGTCGCCACGGCGATGCACATCTCCACCTTCTCGCTGAAGTCGCTCACCACCTCCCTGCTTCCGCTCATGGGGAGCGGCGGCTCGGTGGTCGCCATGGACTTCGACAACAGCGTGTCCTATCCCATCTACGACTGGATGGGCGTGGCCAAGTCCGCGCTGACCTCCACCGCCCGGTACCTGGCCCGCTACGTGGGCGACCGGGACGTCCGGGTCAACCTGGTCTCGGCGGGACCGCTGAGCACCATGGCCGCCCGCAGCATCCCCGGTTTCGAGGAGCTGGCCAGGCACTGGCCCGAGCGCGCGCCCCTGGGCTGGGACGTCACCGACCCCGAACCCGCCGCCAAGGCGGTCGTGGCCCTGCTGTCGGACTGGTTCCCGGCCACCACCGGCGAGATCGTGCACGTCGACGGCGGGTTCCACTCGACCGGCGCCTGAGCTGTTCCGAGGCCGGGGCGCCGTCCGCGTCCGTGCCCCGGCCACCGGTACGATCTGCCCGCCGGTACCCGAACGGGTCCCGGCCGCACGTAGGGCTTCGGAAGGTGGACGGTATGGATCTGGGACTGTCGGGGGCACGGGTCGTGGTGACCGGGGCCAGCAGGGGGATCGGTCGCGCCATCGCCCAGGTGTTCGCAGAGGAGGGCGCGGACCTGGCGATCTGCGCCCGAACCCGCCGCCCCCTTGACCAGGCGGCACAGGAGCTGGCCGAGACCGGCGTGAAGGTCTTCACCCGGGACCTGGACGTCACCGACCACACCGCGCTGCCCTCCTTCGTCGACGACGCGGCCGAGGCGCTCGGCGGGCTGGACGTGCTCGTCTCCAACGTCTCCGGCGGCAGTGCGCCCGCCCCGGACCAGTGGGAGCGCGGGTTCAACACCGACCTCATGCCGTTCGTGCGGCTGACCGAGGCGGCCGGGCCCTACCTGTTGGGCTCCGAGCGGGGCGGCTCGGTGGTGCTGGTCTCCACCACCTCGGCGCTGCACGTGACCAGGCCCGCGGGGGCCCGCTCCTACGGTGCGGTCAAGGCGGCGCTGAACCACCACGCGTCCTCGCTGGCCCGGGAGTGGGCGCCCGAGGGCGTGCGGGTCAACACGGTCTCGCCCGGCCCCGTCGAGTTCCCCGGCGGAGGCTGGGAGCGGCGAAGGGAGAACGACCCGGACTTCTACGAGAGCATCCGCGCACGCATCCCCTCGGGCCGTCTCGGCCGCCCGGAGGAGGTCGCCCGTTCCGTGGTCTTCCTCGCCAGCCCCGCGGCCACCTTCGTCACCGGCCAGAACCTGGTGGTCGACGGGGGCTTCCTCGACCGGGTCTGAACCCGCGCTCCGGGCGCGGCCGGGAATCAGCCCTCGCGCAGGATGAGGGCCAGCCGGGTCGTCCGTTCCGGGGCGAGGGTCTCGCGCACTCCCGCCTCCAGCGCACCGTCGGTGGCGTCCACCACCGACACGTGCCGGGTGGCCCTGGTCAGCGCCGTGTAGACCTGCGGGCGCGACACCGGGACCCGCGGCGGGAACACCGTGACCACCGCGGGCCAGCACCCGCCGTGCGCGGCCGCCACGCCCACCGCCCAGCCCGGGCGCAGCGCGGCCGGGTCGTGCACGGTCACCCGGCTGCCCCCGGTCAGCTCGACCACCGCCCCCTCGGAGACCGCACGCAGGTAGCCGGTGTCGCCCGGACCGTATCCGGGGCCCTCGGCGGCCAGGACCACCCGGTCGCCCACGTCGAACCCGCCGTGCGCCCCCGGGCCCGGGTTCAGCCTCTCCTTGCAGGCGGCGTTGAGCGCCCGCGCGCCCGCCGGACCGTCCTCGCGGGCGGCCACCACCTGGACCTGGTCGGCGTCGATACCCAGGGCCCTGGGGATGGAGTCGGTGACCAACTGCACCACGCGGTGGGCGGCCTCCTCCGCGGAGGAGGCCGGCACCCGCACCACCTCACGGTCGGGCGCTTCCACCTCGGGCCACCCGCCACCGGCGGCTGCGCGGGCGAGCACGGTCAGGGGGGAGGGCTCGGCCTCGTCGGCGACCGCGGCCACGTGGGCGGTGCGCGAGGCGGCCACGTCCGCCACCACCCGGCCCGGGGTGGCGGAGGGGGCCTGGTCCGGGTCGGCCAGCAGCACCAGGTGGGCGTCGTCGGTACAGGTCGCCACCAGGTCGGCGGTCCGGGCCACACCCAGCGACATCGACTCGTGCAGCACCACCAGTCCCGCGGGGGCCGGTTCCGCGGCCAGCAGCTCGGCCAGGGACACCGCGCGGACCGGGGCCGGTTCCTCGCCCGGATCCCCCTCGCCCGCCTGTCCGGACTCCGGATCCTCACCACCGGTGACCCGGGCCAGGTCGGCGTTGACGGCGGCGGCGGTCTGGGCGGTGGGGGCGACCACGGCGATCCCCACCCGGCTCTCCCGCGCGATCGCGGCCAGGCACACCAGGGTTCGGGCGGTCTCGTCCCGGTCGCCGGGACCGTGGTGCACCACGGTCACCGGACGCAGGGTGGCGGTGAGCAGGGCCTCCCGGGTGGTGTCGGAGATCTCGAAGCCGCCCCGGGAGGTGGCGGCCTCCAGGGTTTCGGCGGCGGTCACCGGGTCCATGATCGGTTCGCTGCCGCCGATGAGCCGGAGCAGCTCCTCACCCAGCCGCTGCTCGGCGCGGCCGACCTCGGGGGAGGCGTAGAAGCGTTCGGGGTCGGGCAGGTCGGGCACCTCGGGGACCCCGCCCTCCTCGAAGTCGAAGTCGTCGTCGGGCTCGTCGGTGCTCTCGAACAGGGCCGCCTCCTCGGCGGCCACCGCGGCCTCCAGCGCCGCCCGCGGGTCGGCGACCCCGAGCTGGCCGACCACCGCGGCCAGACGTTTCTCCTCGATCGCGGTGTGTCCGCGGCGCGCAGCTGTGCGCAGGGTGTGCCCGACCAGGGCACCCAGCCGGCGGGGGTCGTCGGGGCGGGCGGCCTCGCCGAGGTGTCTGCGCGCGCAGTAGTCGGCCTGTTCGACGGTCACGGCGGGCAGGCGCAGCAGCAGCCAGGGGTTGGCGTCCAGTTCGGCGGCGGGTTGCGGGCCCAGCGCGGCCGCCAGGCGCGGCGCCAGGGCGCTCGGGGCGCCCATCCGGCCAAGGACGGCACTGACCTTCTCAACAGCCTCGGACACCGGTTCCCCTCGTCAGGTGGTTCGTGGACTCGGGGGGAGCCTATCGACTCGCGGGGACACCCGCGCCCGTTGTCCACAGGTGCGCCCGCCCGTCGGCTGCGGCGCTATCCGGTGCCGCGCCGTCCGCTCCCGGGCCGGATACCGGAACGCCCCTCGGCACCTCCCGACGACGGCCCGCCCCCGGTCACCCGGATCACGGCGGCGCAGGGGTCGGTGCCGGGTGAGGACTCCTGGATCGTGGTGGCGGCCCGCGCGGCGGCGGCCCGGAACAGGTCCCGGGTCTCGGGTGCCAGGCCGTCCAGGACACGTTCCTCGGCTTGCTCGACCAGTGCGTTCACCCGGGCCAGGACCGCACGGCCGTGGTCGGTGGCGCACACCCGGCGCACCCGGCGGTCGTCCGGGTCGGGCCGGCGCCGGACCAGGTCGGCCGCCGCCAGGTCGTCGAGCAGGTAGGTCATCACGCTGCGGTCGATGAGCAGCTGTTCGGCCAGGGCCGCCTGGGTGGGGGCCTCGCCCCGGGAGAGCGCGGCGAGCACGTGGTAGCCGCGGCCGCCGTGCGGCAGCTCCGCCAGGGCCGTCTCCGTGCGCTCGTGCCAGTTGCGCAGCACCACGGCCAGGGACCAGCCCAGGTCGCCTACCCCGGCGGTTCCGTTCCGGTCCGGCGTGGTGGGTGTCATGGTCCGAGATTACCAGGAATAGGTGTTCGAGAAGATAAGTTGTGTCAACCATCATTTGCCCGACAAACGACCTCGTGTCTTCTGAGGAGAACCCGCCATGCCCGACTACGGCCGCTCCCTGGAGTTCGGCACCTTCGTCACGCCGAGAGCCCAGGACCCCGACGCGGTGGTCGGGCTCGCCGAACTCACCGAGGCGGCCGGGCTGGACCTGGTCACATTCCAGGACCACCCCTACAACCCCGACCTCCTCGACACCTGGACCCTGCTGAGCTGGGTCGCCGCCCGGACCGAACGCCTCCGCGTCTCCGGCAACGTGCTCAACCTGCCCCTGCGTCCGCCTGCGGTCCTGGCCCGTGCGGCCGCCAGCCTCGACCGTCTCTCCGGGGGCCGCTTCGAACTCGGCCTCGGCGCCGGGGGCTTCCAGGAGGCCGTGCACGCCATGGGCGGCGGCCACCGCACGCCCGGGGAGGCCGTCGACGCGCTCTCAGAGGCCGTCGACCTCATCCGCGCCACCTGGGACACCGACGCCCGGGGCGGGGTGCGAACCCGGGGGGAGCACTACTCCGCCCACGGCATGCGGCGCGGCCCCGAACCCGCCCACGAGATCGGTATCTGGCTGGGTGCGTACAAACCGCGCATGCTGCGCCTGGTCGGAGCCAAGGCCGACGGCTGGCTGCCCAGTCTCGGCTACCTGCGGGTCGAGGACCTGCCGGAGTCCAACCGGATCATCGACGAGTCCGCGGTACGGGCCGGACGCGACCCGCGCCAGGTCCGCCGCCTGCTCAACCTCAGCGGCGCGGCACTGCTCCCCACCGGCCGCGGCTTCCTCCGCGGCCCCGCCGAACAGTGGGTCCGGGACCTGCTGCCACTGGCCCTGGAGAACGGGATCAGCACCTTCGTCCTGGGCACGGACGACCCGCGCACCATCCAGGCGTTCGGTCGGGAGGTGGCCCCCGCCCTGCGGGAGGCGGTGGAGGGCGAACGCGCCTCGGTCGGAACCCCGACCGGCCCCGTCCGCCCGTCCGCGACCCTGGCCGCCCGCCGATCCGGCATCGACTACGACGCCCTCCCCGCGGCCCTGCGCGACACCGCGGTCGAACCCGGTGACAGGGGCTACACCGGGGTCCGGCACGGCTACATGCAGCGGGGCAGGCCCGGCCTGGTCCTGCGGCCCGCGGACCCCGGGCAGGTCGCCCAGGCCCTGGCCTACGCCCGCGAACAGGACGTGCCGCTCAACGTGCGCAGCGGCGGACACGGCATCAGCGGCCGGTCCACCAACGACGGCGGCGTCGTCGTCGACCTCGGCCGGATGAATCGGATCGAGGTCCTGGACGCCGGGTCCGGCCGTGTCCGACTGGGCGCGGGTGCTCGCTGGGGCGACGTCGCCGCCACCCTCCACCGGCACGGCCTGGCGATCAGCTCGGGCGACCACGGAGGAGTGGGGGTCGGCGGGATCGCCACCACCGGGGGCCTGGGCTACATGTCCCGAGCCCACGGACTGACCATCGACCGACTCACCGCCGCCGAACTGGTCACCGCCGACGGCCGGGTGCTGCGGGTGGACGCCGAACACCACCCCGAGCTCTTCTGGGCGGTGCGCGGCGCGGGTGCCAACTTCGGCGTGCTCACCTCGGTGGAGGCCGTCGCCTCCCCCGTCCGAGACGTCGTCCTCGGCCAGTTCGTCTACGACGCCGCCGACACCGAGGAGTTCCTCCGGATCTGGGGCGCGACCGCCGAAGCCGCCCCGCGCGAGGTCACCGCGTTCCTGACCATGGGGCCGGGCCACGGCGGGCAGGGGCCCGCGGCCCAGGCGATGGTCGTCCACGCCGGAGACGACACCGACGCCGCCGTCCGGGCCCTGGAACCCTTCCTCCGGGTCGGACCGGTCCTGGACCAGCGCGCCCAGGTCGCCCCCTACCCGGCCGTCCTGGTCGGCCACCAGGGGCCGCACGCCGGAGGCGCGACCCCGGTCTCCCGTTCGGCACTGCTGGAGCACATCACCCCACAGGCCGCCCGGGCCATGGCGCGGACGCTCGGCACGGGTGACGCGTACTTCATGCAGTTGCGCCAGGTCGGCGGCGCGGTCAACGACGTCGTGCCGGACGCCACCGCCTACGCCCACCGGCCGGCCAACTTCTCCCTGGCCGCGATGGGGAGCCGCGCCGACCTCCTGGACCGCCGCTGGGCGGAGCTGGGAGAGGCCGCCCGGGGGCTCTACCTGAGCTTCGACACGCGCACCGGGCCGGAGGTCCTGGCGCAGGCCTTCCCCGAACCCGCACTGGGGCGGCTGCGTGAGCTCAAGGCCGAGTACGATCCGGACCACGTCTTCGACCAGAACTTCCCGATCGCCCCCGCGCCCGCCCGCTAGCCGCCCGCGGTCGCGTCGTCCAGGGCGTCCCGGATCTTCGGGGGGAGCTCCACGGCCTCGACCGAGAGGATCTCCTCCAACTGGGAGAGCGTGCGCGGCCCCACCACGGCCGCGGCCACCCCCTCCTGGTCGCGTGCCCAGCTCAGCGCGACCGCCAGCGGGGACACGCCCAGCCCCTCCGCGGCGGTGCACACCGACTCCACGACCCGGCGGCTGCGGTCGTCCAGGTAGGGCTCCACGTAGGGCGCCATGTGGGGGAAGGCCGCGCGGGAGTCCGCAGGGACGCCCCCGCGGTACTTGGCGCTGAGCACACCGCGCCCCAGCGGCGACCACGCGATCACGTGCGCGTCGTTGGCCGCCGCGGCGGGCAGCAGCGCGTGGTCGGCCCCCCTGTTGAGCAGCGAGTACTCGCTTCCGACGCTCACCAGGGGCACCCGTCCGGCCTGGGCCCGCTGCCAGGTCGCCAACGTGGCGAACTGCCAGGCCTCCAGGTTCCCGGTCCCCACGTAGCGGGCCTTGCCCGAGGCCACGGCCGACTCCATCGCGGTGAGGGTCTCCTCCGGCGGGGTGTGCCGGTCGAACACGTGCAGCTGCCACAGGTCCACGTAGTCCGTCTGCAGCCGGCGCAGCGACGCGTCCAGGGCTCCCAGGAGGTGGCGCCGGGAGCCGTCCACCCGCCGGTAGCCCTCGGGGGTGTGCCCGCTCTTGGTGGCCACCACCACGTCCTCGCGGCGTACCGCGCCCCGGAGCAGGCGGCCCAGGATCCGCTCGCTCTGCCCGCCCGTGTAGATGTCCGCCGTGTCCACGAGCGTCCCGCCCGCGTCGACGAACGCGGTGAGCTGCTGCTCGGCCTCCTCCTCGGAGGTGTCCTTTCCCCAGGTCATCGTGCCGAGAGCGGTCCGAGAGACCCAGAGCCCTGATCTGCCCACCTGTCGCTGTTCCATGCGGCGGAGAGTACCGTGTCCACCCGGAACAGGCCCCGGGGACGCCGTGCCCGCGTACCGTCGTCGCAGCTCGGGCCGCCGCCGACCCCCTCGTGGCACGGCCCGACCGCGCTCTCGGAGCGCCGGTTCGTGCTCCGCGCCCCCGGACGCGGACCCGTCAGGAAAGTCCGTACCGGGTGTCCGTCTTCGGGGGACCCGGCCCCCTAGGCTGTCCGCATGGCGACACCTGCTGACACCAAGGACACCCCGCCCGCGTCCGGGGCGGTGACCCTCCTGCTCGTCCGGCACGGCATGACCGACGCCACCGGACCCCGGCTGGCCGGCCGCGCGTCCGGCGTGCACCTCAACGACAACGGGCGCTCCCAGGCCGAGCGCCTGGCCGACAGGCTCGGCGGCCTCGCCCCCGCCGCGCTCGTCTCGAGCCCGCTCGAACGCTGTCAGGAGACCGCCGAGACGCTCTCCGGACGGCTCGGCGCCCCCGTCACCACCGACGAGCGCTTCGTGGAGTGCGACTACGGCAGCTGGACCGGCCGCTCCCTCACCGACCTCGCGGCCGAACCCCTGTGGCGGGTCGTCCAGGACCACCCGAGCGCCGCCCGCTTTCCCGGCGGGGAGGCCCTGGCCGCGGCCTCGGCCAGGGCGGTGGAGGCGGTACGGGACTGGAACGGCCTGCTGCTCCAGCGGGCCGGTGCCGACGCGCCCCCGCCCGTGTACGTGGTGTGCAGCCACGGCGACGTGATCAAGGCGATCGTCGCCGACGCCCTGGGCATGCACCTGGACCTGTTCCAGCGCCTGCGCGTGGACCCCTGTTCGGTCACCTCCATCACCTACACGGCCACCCGCCCCTTCCTCAACAAGCTCAACGACACCGGGGAGCCGCTGGCCGGGACCCTTCCCACGACCGCGGAGACCACGGGTGACGCGGCCGTCGGCGGAGGCGCGGGCCAGAACCCCCGAACCGGTTAGGGCGAGCGCGCATCGGTCGTGCCCCGGCGGGGGGAACGCGCGCGAGCTCGCCGACCGGATCCCGACGGGGCGCCCGTTCCCGCACCTCGAGGTGGCGGAGTCCGCCTGACACCGGGCGTTGGCGTGGGCGGATCGCACCGTGTCACCCTCATCCCGTAAGGTGCTTGGTATGCCCGTCTTTCAGTTCAATCCGCCGGAACGGTTCGTCGCCGGGACCGTGGGTCAGCCTGGGGACCGCACCTTCTTCCTCCAGGCCGTCGGCGAGGGCCGCATCACCAGCGCCGTCCTGGAGAAGGCCCAGGTGGAGGCCCTGGCCACCCGTATCGAGGAGTTGCTGGAAGAGGTGCACCGCCGGTTCGGGACGCCGCCGGACGACGCGGCCCCGCCCGAGGACGACGGCCCGCTGGAACAACCCATCGAACAGGACTTCCGGGTCGGCACGCTGGCCCTGGCCTGGGACGCCGAGGCGGCCCGCGTCATCATCGAGGCCCAGGAGATCGACGAGACCGCCTCCGAGGAGATGCTGGAGGACGACGAGGAGGAGCTGGAGGTCTTCGCCGAGGAGGCACCCGCCCACCGCGACGTCCTGCGCGTCTACCTCACCCCAGGGGAGGCGCGCGCCTTCGCCGGACGGGCCCTGAAGGTCGTGTCCGCCGGACGCCCCGACTGCCCGCTGTGCGGTCGCCCCCTCGATCCGAACGGCCACGTCTGCGCGCGGCAGAACGGCTACCGCCCGGACCGTCTCGTCTGACGGCCGTGGACGACGACACCACCGGCACCCGGCCGGGCGCGGCCGCCGCGGCCCCCGACGTCCAGGACGCCTTCGGCGGGCTCACCCCCGCTGAGGGGCTCGACCTGCTGCGCCGGGGTGAGATCACCGTCGAGGGCCGTCTGACCGCGGCCTCCAACGCCACCCTGTACTGCACGGTCTCGGACGGCAGCCGTTCGGCCGTGTGCGTGTACAAACCGGTGGCGGGGGAGCGGCCGCTGTGGGACTTCCCCGACGGCACCCTGGCCGGTCGGGAGGTGTCGGCCTACGCCGTCTCCGAGGCGCTGGGCTGGTCGGTGGTCCCGCCCACCGTCCACCGGGACGGGCCCTACGGCGAGGGCATGGTCCAGCTGTGGGTGCACGGCGACACCACCGTCGACCTCGTCGCGCTCTCCCGGGAGGACGACCACCCCGGGCTGCGGCGGATGGCGGTCCTGGACGCGGTCATCAACAACTCCGACCGCAAGATCGGCCACCTGCTGCCCACCCCCGGGAGACACCTGTACGGCTGCGACCACGGGGTGTCCTTCGCGGAGGACTACAAGCTGCGCACCGTTCTGTGGCAGTGGCGGGGCCAACCGCTCACCGAGGAGGCGCTGGCCGCCCTGACCGAGGTGCGGAACCGTCTGCGGAACCCGGACGACCCCCTCACGGCCGAACTCGCCGGACACCTCACCGGGCCCGAGGTGCACGCGGTCCGCGCCCGGGTGGACCTGCTCATCCACCACCGCATCCACCCCTATCCGGCCCCGGACTGGCCGTCGGTCCCCTGGCCGCCGGTGTGAGCGCACACGTGCGGGCGGTCCCGGTGTGAGGAGCGTCAACCCCGTCGTGCGTGACTACCGGGGGGTAGGAATGGCGCCGGTGTCTCCGGTACCTGCACAATGGTGCACGTGAGCAATGAGTGGAACTACCTTTTCGACATGGATGGCGTGCTCGTACGCGAAGAGCACCTGATCCCGGGCGCGGACGCGCTCATCGCGGAACTCCGCGAGCAGCGGACCCCCTTCATGGTGTTGACGAACAACTCCATCTACACCCCCCGCGACCTGCGTGCACGGCTGCTCAAC
Source organism: Nocardiopsis terrae (assembly GCF_014651695.1). GTDB lineage: Bacteria > Actinomycetota > Actinomycetes > Streptosporangiales > Streptosporangiaceae > Nocardiopsis > Nocardiopsis terrae. Next base: position 306,102 of record NZ_BMXJ01000004.1, on the reverse strand, counting down.
ACGGGACTGGACATCCCCGAGGAGGCCATCTGGACCTCCGCCCTGGCCACGGCCCAGTTCCTCCAGACCCAGCGTCCCGGCGGGTCGGCCTACGTGGTGGGCGAGTCGGGTCTGACCACGGCCCTGCACAACGTGGGTTACGTGATGACCGAGCGCGACCCGGACTACGTGGTGCTGGGGGAGACCCGCACCTACAGCTTCGAGGCCATCACCCGCGCGATCCGGCTCGTCCGCAACGGGGCCCGCTTCATCGCCACCAACCCCGACCAGACCGGGCCCAGTGCCGAGGGGCCGCTGCCCGCGACCGGTGCCGTCGCCGCGCTGATCGAGAAGGCCACCGGCCGTCGGCCCTACTTCGTGGGCAAGCCGAATCCGCTCATGATGCGGTCGGCGCTGCGCCGGATCGGAGCGCACTCGGAGAACACCCTGATGGTCGGCGACCGGATGGACACCGACGTGCTCAGCGGGCTGGAGGCCGGCCTGCAGACGGTGCTGGTGCTCTCGGGGATCTCCGACAGGGACACCGCCGACCAGTTCCCCTACCGGCCCACCCGGGTGATCGAGTCGGTGAAGGAACTCGTGGGCGTCACCCGGAACCCCTTCGGCGCCGAGGACTGACCGGGGCCCGTCGCGCCCCGGGCACGGCGACGGGGGCGGTGGATCATGTCCACCGCCCCCGTGCTGTCGTCGCTCGGGCCGTTGCCGTCAGGCGCTCTGCCGCTGCTTGGCGATCTCCTCGACCTTCGCCGCTTCCTCGCGGCGACGGGCGCGGAGCAGGGCCAGGCGTTCGGCGAGGACCTCCTCCAGGTCCTCCATGCTGCGGCGTTCCAGCAGCATGTCCCAGTGGGTACGGACCGGTTTGGTGTTCTTGGGCTCCTCGCCGCTGCCGTCCCGGCGCAGCGCTCGGTCGCCGCAGAAACGGCATTCCCATTCCGCGGGGATCTCGGCCTCGGTCGCGAAGGTGACCGAGAAGCGGTGACCCCGTGTGCAGTCGTAGGTGACTTCCTGCCGGGGAGCCAGGTCGGTGTTGCGGTCGTTCTCGTAGCTCGTCGCCCCGAGCCGTGTGCCGCGAAGTGCTCGCTCGGCCATCGTGTGGGTGCCTCCAGGCGCTTGTGCGGTCTCGCGGGGTGTAACGCGTCGGTCCACGTCAAGATTCCCCGCTGACCTGAGGTCGAACCACTCCGGCGGACTCGGGAGCAGCGCACGCCGCCGGGGCCTGCGCCACCGAGCCCTCCGGCGCTTGTGACCTGCACCACTCTAGGGGGTGGGTTTCTCGGGTTCCGGATCCCGTCGGGAGCGCTGCCGTGTCCGGCCCCGTTCGTGCACCCCTGCTCACACGACCCGCCTCCCGGACACGGCCGCGCCGGCGGAGGAGCCTCCCGGGCGCGTACGTGGGCGCGGGCCGCCCGAAGTCGGACCGATCGATTTCCGGGGACGTGGATTTCCCGGGTGTCACCGCAGTTCAAGATATGTATACGAGAGATCGGGGCAGGGTTTTCGCGTGTCCTCGGGGTCGGGTCCGCGATGTGGTGATTCCTGCGGGAACCCCCTGTGCCGCCGGAGTCCCGGACCGGCCCCCGGATTGCATTACCTTGTTCTTTTTCTGACATAGGCGACAGACGAACTTGATGGTATGTTGACTCGCTGTGTGCAGAAAAAGATAGGTTGGGGTTAATTCGTCCACCTATTCAGCACGCCTTCGCACGTTGATTACCGGCACCCGTTCGGTGTGCCCTCCAATGTGTACGAAGAGTGACGACGTGGCCGGACGTGGAGCACCATGACTGACAAATCCCCCCGATCCCGCGGAGCGCTGCCACCGAGGCCGACCGCCCAACGGTGGCTTCTCGTCCTGGTCCCGGTGCTGCCGGCCTGGGGCTGGGCCCTGTGGACCGCCCACCCGGAAGGGCTGGTGCCGGTCCTGGTCACCGGAGGCGTCGCCCTCCTGCTGCTCCTGGCCCTGGCCCTCCTCCTCGCGCGCCGGGACCACCGGATCGCCGAACTCCGGGCACGGGTCGAAGAGGTACGGGCCGAAACCGAGGCCCTCGCCGGGGAACACCTGCCCCGCCTGGTCGAACGGCTGCGTACCGGCGACTCCGCCGACACCGCCCTGCACCGGATGTCCGCCGTGTCGGACCCCTCGAACGCCGCCGTCCTACGGGCCGTCGCCACCGGCATCTCCACCGCCGAACGCCGCCGCTCCGCCGCCATGGCCGCCTGCGCCACCGCCGCGGGCCGGGTCCAGGCACTGACCACCACGATGCTCGCCGACCTGCGCCAGATGCAGGAACGCCACGGCGACGGCAGCGCCGGGGCCGACGTCCTCGGCGACCTCATGCACCTGGACCACACCACGGCCCAGACCGGGCGGGTCGCCGACAGCATCGCCATCCTCACCGGAGCGCGTTCGGGGCGCAGGTGGGGGCGGGCCATCCCGATGGAGAGCATCCTGCGCGGCGCCATGGGCCGCATCGGCGCCTACCAGCGGGTCCGCACGCACAGCGTCTCCGACCTCGCGGTCGCCGGGTTCGCCGCGGAGGGGGTCATCCACGCGCTGGCCGAGCTCCTCGACAACGCGGCCAAGTTCTCCCCGCCCACCGCCGAGGTCCACGTCCACGTGGAGGAGGTCCAGGCCGGGGTGGCGATCATGGTCGAGGACGGCGGCCTCGTCATGGGAGAGGAGGCGCTGCGCCGGGCCCGCCAGGCGGTGGAGGGCGGACTCGACATCTCCGCCATCTCCGGTTCACGCCTGGGCCTGTCGGTCGTCGGACAGATCGCCCACCGCTACGGCCTCGACGTCTCCTTCCGCTCCTCCTCACGCGGCGGCACGGCCGTGATCCTGCTCCTGCCCCAGCGGCTCATCAAACCGCTGCCCGCCCCCACGGCGCCCCAGCCGGTCGTCGCCTCCGAACCCTCCCCCCGAAAGACGGCGGCAGCTCCCGCCGACTCCGCTCCGGCACCCAGGGCGGAGAACGGCCTGCCGCAGCGCCGCCGGGGCCGGACCCTCGCCGCCGCGGAGCGCAGACAACCCGCCCCCGAAAAACCCAGTCCCCCCGCCTCGGCGAAGGATTTCGGCGCGTTCCGATCCGCGGTGCGCGGCCAGGGGCCGACTGACTCACCGAAGGACACCTGATGGACCTCAACAAGCTGACCTGGCTGCTCGAAGGCCTCCTGGAACACACACCGGGCACCCGACACGCGCTCGTGCTCTCCCGGGACGGACTCAAGCTCTGCCACAGCTCGGGCCTGAGCACCGACAGCGCCGACCACCTCGCCGCCATCGCGGCCGGAGTGCAGAGCCTCGCGCACAGCGCCTCGGTGGAGTTCGGTGACGGCAGGGGCGGCGTACGCCAGGCGATGGCCGAGTTCTACGGCGGCCTGCTCTTCATCGTCGAGGCCGGCCACGGCACCCACCTCGCCGTCGTCACCAGCGACGAAGCGGAACCGGGGCTGGTCGGCCACAACATGAACGAGCTGGTCGAGCAGATGGGCGAGCACCTGACCACACCGCCCCGGGCCGGGGCCGAGACGGTATGAGCTCACACCGCGGGGAGAGCCCCGACCGGCTCTACGTCATCACCTCGGGGCGCAGCAGCGGGGCCGACGACTCCCTGGACGCGGTGACGCTCATCGTCGCCGAGTGCCTCCCGACCCAGGGCATGCAGTCCGAGCACGCCGAGATCCTGCGCCTGTGCGTCAGCCCCATGGCCGTGGTCGAGGTCGCCGCCCACCTGCGCCTGCCCGTGACGGTCGTGCGCATCCTGCTCACCGACCTGATCGACACCGGCCGGGTGACCGCGCGCCACCCGGCCCCCGCGCCCTCACCGGCGCACCCGCTCGCCTCACCGGACGTGTTGGAGAAGGTGCTCGTTGCACTCCACAACCTCTGAACCAGCCCCTGAACCCGGCACCCCGCCCGACGGGTCGGCCTCCCCGCTCGCCGACAGCACGGAACAGGCCCTGAAGATCGCCGTCGTCGGCGGATTCGGGGTCGGCAAGACCACCCTGGTCCGCTCGGTCAGCGAGATCCGTCCGCTGACCACGGAGGAGACCATGACCCGGGCGGGGGACGGGGTCGACGACCTCAGCGGGGTGGAGGGCAAGCGCACCACCACCGTCGCCTTCGACTTCGGCCGCATCACCCTGGACGCCACCTCGGTCCTCTACCTCTTCGGCGCCCCTGGACAGGAGCGCTTCTGGTTCCTGTGGGACCGGCTCTTCACCGGGGCCCTGGGCGCGGTCGTGCTCGTCGACACCCGCCGCCTGGAGGACTCCTTCTACGCCATCGACCGCCTGGAGGCGCAGGGCACCCCGTTCATCGTCGCGCACAACGACTTCGGCGACACCGAACACACCCTGGACGAGGTGCGCTCCGCCCTCGACCTGGACCCCGCCGTCCCGCTCGTGCGGTGCGACGCCAGGGAACGGGAATCGGCCAAGCAGGTACTCATCGCGCTCGTACACCACGTGTGTTCCCTGATCACGAGGAGAGCCGGATGAGCGGTTGCCCCGTCCAGTTGCACGGCCCCCGGTTCCAGACCGACCCCGGCGGGCTGTACGAGCAGATGCGCACCGAGCACGGCCCGGTCGTCCCGGTCACCATGGAGGGGGACGTGCCCGCCTGGCTGGTCATCGGCTACCGGGAACTGCACCACGTGCTGAACAGCCCCAGCGTGTACGCGCGGAGCTCCCGGCGCTGGAACGCCTGGGACCTGGTCCCCGAGGACTGGCCGCTGCTGCCGATGGTGATGCAGCTGCCCACGGTGCTCCACTCGGAGGGGGACGAACACCGCCGCCGTGCCGGCGCGGTCAGCGACGCCCTGTCCGGGACCGACCTGCACGAGCTGCGCGCCACCACCGTGCGCATGGCGGACCGGCTCATCGACTCCTTCTGCGGGTCCACCGGCACGGACCTGCGCACCTCCTACACCGCGAGGCTCCCCGCCCTGGTCCTGAGCTGGATGTACGGGTTGGACGCGGTGCGCGGCGACCACCTCGCCGACAACATGAACAAGATGATCGACGGCGGCGCCGACGCCATGGCCGCCCAACAGGCCCTGATGGCCGCCATGGGCGAACTCGTCGCCGAACGCCGTGCCGCACCCGGGCCCGACGTGGTCTCCCGGCTGCTCGCCCACCCCGCCGGGTACACCGACGAGGAGGCGGTACCCGAGCTGATCGTCCTGCTGGGCGGCGGAAACCAGCCGACCGCCGAGTGGCTGGGCAACGCGCTGCGGCTGATGTTCACCGACGACCGTTTCGGCGCCTCCATCGCGGGGGCCCGCAACAGCGTGCAGGAGGCCCTCAACGAGGTCCTCTGGGAGGACACCCCCACCCAGATCCACGCGGGGCGCTTCGCCGTGCACGACGTGGAGCTCGGCGGTCAGCTCATCCGCCAGGGCGACCTGGTGCTCCTCGGACTCTCCGGAGCCAACCGGGACCCGCTGGTGCGCTCCGGCGCCGACCGGGTCGGCGACCGCGGCAGCCAGGCCCACCTGTCCTTCTCGCACGGGCCCCACCAGTGCCCCTACCCGGCGCGGGAGATCGCCGAGATCATCGCCGTCACCGGCGTCGAGGTCCTCGTCGACAGGCTTCCCGACATCGAACTGGACCTGCCCCAGACCGAACTCCGCTGGCGTCCCTCCCCCTGGGTGAGAGGGGTCGCCTCCCTGCCCGTCACGTTCACCCCGACCGAGCCGATCGGGGCCCCGTGACCCCCGCTCCGTACAGAGTTCCCCGCACCAGCCCCCGAGGAGTGCACTGATGTCCTGCCCCGTTCAGCACGGTTCCGGTGGAACCGTCACCCTGGACCCCTACGTCAGGGACCTGCGAGCCGAACGCGAGACCCTGCACGCTGCAGGCCCCCTCACCCGGGTCGAACTGCCCGGTGGCGTGCGGGCCTGGGCCGTCACCCACCACGAGGCCGCCCGCGCCACCCTCAACGACCCCCGCCTGGTCAAGGACATCGCCCACTGGGACGACTACCAGCAGGGGCGCATCCCCGAGGCCTGGCCCCTGATGAGCACGATCCCGCCCACCCCCACCAACCTCCTGGGCACCGACGGCGCCGAGCACAAGCGTCTGCGCCTGCTCACCGCCAAGGCCTTCTCCGCGCGCAGCGTGGAGCGGTTGCGCCCGCGCATCCACAGCCTGACCACCGATCTGCTCGACGCCCTGGAGGGCAGGGCGCACGAGCCGCTCGACCTCAAGGGGGAGTTCGCCTTCAAACTCCCGATGAGCGTGATCGGCGAGCTCTACGGGGTGGACGCCGCCGAACACGGCTACCTGCGCGACATGTACGTGAAGTTCTTCAGCGCGGTCACCAGCCCGCAGGAGTTCATGGAGACCTACGCGACCCTGGAGCGCTACTACGAGGACATGATCGCCCGGAAGCGGGCCGAGCCGGGGGAGGACCTGACCACCGAGCTCCTCAACGCCGGCGAGGACGGGGACGCCCTCACCGACCTGGAGGTGCGCGGCACCCTGCAGGTCGTCGTGGCGGCCGGTCACGAGACCACCGTCAACCTGCTGTGCAACGCGGTGCGCGCGCTGCTGGCCCACCCGGAGCAGTTCGAGCTGGTCAAGCAGGGCGAGGTGGGCTGGGACACCGTGGTCGAGGAGACCCTGCGCTTCGACCCGCCCACCTCCAACATGGTCTTCCGCTTCGCCACCGAGGACGTCGAGGTCGGCGGGGAGACCATCCGCAAGGGTGAGGCGCTGATGACCTCCTACGGTGCGATCAGCCGCGACCGCGGTGAACACGGCGAGGAGCCCCACCCGGACACCTTCGACCTGACCCGTAAGCAGGGACGCCACATCTCCTTCGGCTACGGACCGCACGTGTGCCCGGGCTCCCACCTGGCCCGTATGGAGGGCCAGATCGCCCTGCCCCTGCTGTTCGAGCGCTTCCCCGACCTGAAGCTGGCCGTCCCGGACGGCGAGCTGGAGAACCACCCCTCCATCGTGGTCAACAGCCTCAAGGAACTGCCGGTCCTCCTGCGCCCGTAGCTCCCCTCCTGCCCCAGGTCCCCACCCCCAGACCATGGACGAGGTGCCCGATGACCACGGAACCGATCCGGTTGAACGACCCGCGGTTCAACGCCGACCCCGGCGGTGCCTACCGGTTGATGCGTGCCGAGCACGGCCCGGTGGTCCCCGTCCTGATGGACGGTGACCTCCCCGCCTGGCTGGTCATCGGGTACCGGGAGCTCCACCACGTGCTCGCCACCCCCGCGGTGTTCGCGCGGGACCCGCGCCGGTGGAACTCCTGGGACCGGGTGCCCGAGGACTGGTCGATGCTGCCCGTGGTCATGCCGCTCCCGAACATGCTCTCGGCTGAGGGGGAGGACCACCGGCTCCGCGCCCAGGCGGTCAACGCGGCGCTGACCGCCGCCGACCCCCACGAGCTCCGCACGGTCACCGCCCGGCTGGCGGACCGTCTCGTCGACGGCTTCTGCGCCTCCAGCGGGGCGGAGCTGCGGGGCCGGTACGCCAGCCGGATCCCCGCCCTGGTCCTGTGCTGGATGTTCGGCCTGGACGACGAGCGCGGCGAACAACTCACCGCCGTCATGTCGACCGTGTTCGACGCGGGCCCCGACGTCATGCGGGCCTACGCGGACATGGCCGCCCGGGTCGGCGAGCTGGTCGCCCTGCGCCGCGCCCGGCCCGGACCCGACGTGGTCTCCCGGTTGATGGCCGACCCCCGCGGCTACACCGACGAGGAACTCGTCCCCGAACTCCTGGCCATCCTGGGCGGCGGCCACCAGACCACCACCGAGTGGATCGGGAACGCGCTGCGGCTGATGTTCACCGACGACCGCTTCTCCGCCTCCCTGTCCGGCGCCCGCAGCAGCGTGCGGGAGGCCCTCAACGAGGTCCTGTGGGCGGACTCGCCCTCCCAGATGCAGGCGGGCCGGTACGCCGCCCACGACGTCGAACTCGGCGGCCAGCGCATCCGTACGGGCGACATGGTCCTGCTCGGGTACGCGGCCGCCAACCAGGACCCCGCCCTGACCCGGTCGCGGGCCGGGGGAGAACACGCCAACCGCGCCCACCTGTCCTTCTCCCACGGCGAGCACGGCTGCCCCTACGCCGCGCGGGAGATCGCCGAGACCATCGCCGTCACCGCCATCGAGGTCCTGCTCGACCGCCTCCCCGACGTCGAGCTGGCGGTGGGCCCCGACGAGCTCCGGTGGCGCCCCTCCCCCTGGGTCCGCGGCGTCGTCTCCCTCCCCGTCACCTTCACCCCCGCAATCCCTCAAGGAGTCCACTGATGCCCTGCCCCGTGCAGCACAACGCCGACGGCATCCCGATCCTGCACGCGGTCCCGGAGGACGTCCAGGCCGACCGTGAACGCCTCTACCAGGAGGGGCCGCTCACCCGGGTCGAGCTGCCCGGCGGTGTGCGGGCCTGGGCCACCACCCACCACGAGGCCAGCCGCCTGACCCTCAACGACCCCCGGCTGGTCAAGAGCGTCGACCACTGGGCCGACTTCCAGGACGGCACGGTCACCGCGGAGTGGCCGCTCATGGCGACCATCCCCACCGACAACACCAACATGCTGGCCCTGGACGGCGACGCGCACCGCCGTCTGCGCACACTCACCGCCAGCCCGTTCTCCGCCCGCCGGGTGGAGCGGCTGCGCCCGCGGATCGAGCGGCTGACCGCCAGGTACCTGGACACCCTGGAGGAGGGGGCCCACGAGCCCCAGGACCTGAAGTCCGGGTTCACCTTCAAGGTGCCGATGGGGGTCATCGGCGAGCTCTACGGGATCGGGGAGGACGAGTACGTCCACCTCGGCGAGATGTACGCCAAGCTGTTCTCGGGTACCACCGAGCCGGGTGAGCACATCGAGATCTACGGTGCGCTGTTCCAGTTCTTCACCGACGTGGTCGCCCGCAAGAAGGCGAACCTGGACGAGTGCGACGACTTCACCGCCGACCTGCTCCGGACGGGGGTGGAGAGCGAGGACGGCCTCAGTGACACGGAGGTCGTCGTCACCCTGCTGACGGTGGTCGCGGCCGGCCACGAGACCACCGTCAACCTGCTCACCAACGCGGTCCGGGCCCTGCTCAACCACCCCGAGCAGCGCGAGCTGCTGAAGAGGGGCGAGGTGAGCTGGGAGGACGTGATCGAGGAGACCCTGCGCTTCGACCCGCCCAACAACGTCATGATGTTCCGCTTCGCCACCGAGGACGTCGAGGTGGCCGGGCAGACCATCAGGAAGGGTGAGGCGCTGCTGACGCACTACGGCGCCGCCACCCGCGACCGCGCCGAGTTCGGCGACGACGTGCACGTCTTCGACCCGAAGCGGAGCAGGGGCCGCCACATCAGCTTCGGCTACGGCCCGCACATCTGCCCGGGCGCCCCGCTCTCGCGCCTGGAGTCGCGGATCATCCTGCCGATGCTGTTCGAGCGCTTCCCGGACCTGGAGCTCGCCGTTCCGGACGAGTCCCTGGAGGTCGTGGCGGCGCTCTCGACCAACAGCCTCAAGGAGTTCCCGGTCGTCCTGCGCCCCCGGGGGTAGCACGGGGTTCGCCGCCGGGCCCTTTCCGGGAGGGCCCGGCGGCGCTGTTCCCGGAGTTCAGGTCATGTGGGGACAGAGGGAATTCAGGAAACCCCCAAAAAAGGTTGAAAGCGGACTATTATCACTAATTCACCCTAAACTCGGCAGTCCGAATGTCGTTCCGAGAGGACGTCAGGACATGCCGAAGTCGGTCGTGACCGCCGCCGCCATCCTGGTCCTTCTCCTGACCGGATGCGACCTGGGCGGAGTCCGCGAGCTCGTTCCGTCCGCAGACGAACGGGAGGTCTCCGAACCCGGCGACCAGGGGCAGGAGACCCCCGTCCCCGGGGCGGAGGAGCCGGTCGGCGACCCGGAGCGGACCTCCGGACCCGAGCGGACCTCCGAGCCCGAGCCGGGGGAGCCCCCGCCCGATCCCGGTTCCGAACCCGCCCCCGATCCCGGTTCCGAACCCGCCCCCGATCCCGGTTCCGAACCCGCCCCCGCTCCCGCTTCCGAACCCGAACCCGGTGCCGGGACCGGGGAGCCGACGGAACCCGAGGGGACGGCCGCGCCGGAGGAGTCAGAGGAGGCCGGGGAGGCCGGCGAGGAGATCCCGGACGAGGCGGCCGAGTACATGGCCGCCCTCGCCGCGAGCGACGACCCCGAGCGGATGCGCGAGGGGCTGACCCTGACCGCGGAGGACTCCACCGCCCACACCTACCTGCGCCACCACGTCCAGCTCTTCAGCGCCTGGGACTCGGCCGGCGATCCCCGACCGAGCGCCACCCTGGAACCCTCCGAGGAGGGCTTCGAGCTGTGCCGCCCGGAGACCGGGGGGCCGGTGTGCGTCGTCTTCGACCGGTTCACCACGGAGGACGGCCTGATCACCGGTTTCCTCATCGACGGCCAGGACCCCGGCAAACGCCTGGTCTCCGGCAGCGGTGTCGCCGCCAGCTCGGAGGGGGTCGACGTCCACCTGCTGACCGCCTACCAGAGCGTCACCGACGACGCCCTGGTCGTCACCGCCGAGTTCACCACGGTGGACAACGTCGCCCTGGACCTGTTCGGCGCCACCTACACCGCCCCGGACGGCCACGAGTACCGGGCCGAGGAGGCCGTGGGGGAGTACGAGCTGGACGCGGGGACCGCCACCCAGACCGCCCTGTTCTTCAGCGGACCGGAGGTGGGCGGAGACCTGACCGTGACCGGCTGCCTGGACGAGTGCTTCGCCACCGTCGACCTGGAGTTCCCCGTCGGGTGAACAGCCGCGTGGCCGGGGGCCTCTCCTGAGCCCGGTCAGAACCATCGGATGAGAAGTCCGGCGCCCGGGTGCCGTCACGTGTCGCTACGGACCGTTCTGTCCCGCACCATCCGAATCAGGATGCCGTCCTGTGCCGCGTCGTGCCGCCCGGTGTTGTCCCGGTCCAAAACTGTGGAGCACAAACGGAGCACACACAGGCCGACGGTGGCGTCCGATGGCACCTCGTGAGGTTCTCGCCGTTCGGCGGTGGATTGGTTTTACGGTCAGGGTATCGTCGTGCCTTGGCTGTTCCTCAAGGCGTGGCCAGCCGTGGATCTGGGTGTTGCTGGCGGTCAGAGGCTTGTCCGCGCATGGGAGGTCCTTCGTTCCCTTCGGTGAAGAGCATCTTTTGCACCTCCCAAAGTCCCGGGTTGCCTGGCCGGGGCGGCGTGCTGAGAGGGTCCTTGCGTGTTCGACTTCGGGATCGAGGGATATCAACCGCGGTGGCTGAACGGCTGCTCCGCGGTTATGGCTGCCCATGGTCGTCGGTTGCGAGCACTCATCGGTCGACCACTGACCGGGGTGTGGCTGGTTTGGAATCGTCAGGACGGCGAATGGTTCTCCGACTGCCCGGTCCTGCTTGACTTCGATGGAGAACAGCTCGAGATCAACCACGCCAAGCTCGATGATCTTTCGCTGACCTGGAACACGATCGATCCCCGCAGACCGGTCCTGTGGACAGGGTTTGACCTGAAGTGGTGCCGTGGAAAGCGCCCTGAGGTGGGCATTCTTCACCAGCAGACCTTGCGGGATGTTGAACTCCTGGAACGGACCGGCACGGACATGGATGAGGGAACAGTCGCTGTCTGCTTCCGGTTCATGAGTGGGCAGATGGTTGTTCTGAACGCCCTCGATGAGAACGGGATGGCTTTCGAGCCACCTGATTCGTACTACCGGTGTCACGGGCTGCGCTGATCTGTGGATACCAGTGGCCGGGGCCTTGAGAGCCCTCGGTGTGTGCCGCAGGGCTCGTTCAAGTTCCCGAGAGGTCGGGTTCGTGACTGATTCCGAAGAACGGCAGTGCTCGTTCGGGTAGGTCCCGGATCGCGCGGGTGGTCTTGGCGATGTTGACCGCTCCCGTCACCTTCAACGCCCCGATCGCCAGGTTGCGCAGCGCGACCATCGCCTGGGGAGCACCACCGGCATGGACCGTGGAAGCATCCTCACCGAACGTCACGTCCCGGATGTGGTGGCTGGAGTTCTCGATCGCCCAATGGCCGCGGACCAGGGCCGCGAGCTGGGCGGGGGTGGCCTGGTGGGCGTCCAAGCTGGTGACGGCGAAGACCGTCTCGCGGGTCTGCTTCTTGCCGGTCTGCCGCCGGCGGCGGTGGATCCGCAAGGCGAGCTTGGCGTGGGGGAAGCAGATGCCGCCGAGGCTGTCGACGATGCCCAGGACCTTGATCGATCGGGACTCGCGCCGCCCGTGGCCCTTCTCCGAGCGGGTGTGGGCGAGGGGCAGCTCGTCCCAGGGCAGGGCCGAGATCTGGGCGTGCAGGGTGGGCTGGTTGGTCTTGACCACCGCCACGTAGTGGGCCTTCCTGTCCTCGACGAGCCTCTTGAGGTGGCCTTGGACGGTGTGCAGGGCGTCGCAGGTGACCACGTGCCCGGCCAGGTCCAGGCCCTGAAGGAGGGGGAGGAAGTGGCGGGTCTCGTTCGTTTTGGCGCCGACCTCGGTCTGAGCCAGGGTGACGGGAAGGTGGTGGGTCAGGGCCGAGAGCAGGTGGCGCCCGGCTTGGTCGGTGCGGGCCGAGCCTTTGAGCGCTTTGCCGTCCACGGCGATCGCCTGGTGTGCGGCCTTGTCGCCGTCAGGGGTGGTCTCGGTGGCGGCGCGGTGGCGGTCGGCAAGGTAGGCGCACACGGCGGTGTCCAGGGCGTGTGGGTCGATGCGGCACAGGACGCGGTCGATGGTGCAGGCGGCCGGGGAACGCCTTCGGCGCAGCGGGTGGGGGCGCACGCCGATCGCTTCCAAGAGGTGGAAGGGGGTGCGTTGTCCCCATTCGGTGATCTCCTCGATGGTTCTGGCGCCGGAGATCACGGCGCAGGCGCAGATGGTCAACAGGCAGTGCAGCGGGTACCAGCGGCCGTGGCGTGAGCGGGGGTCGGGGACCGTGGCCAGGTAGGGGCGCAGGTCCGTGATGTCGGGGGTGTTGAGGGGCGCGAGTTTGGCGAGTACGGCCGGGACCGTGGATGATGAGAGGGCGGGCACGGGAGACCTTCGGGATCATTTGGCTTCGACACCACAATGATCACGGGTCCCCGTGCCTGTCTGCGTGTACGGCCGTGATCTCCTCGAACCGGACGATCCACACCAAGCCGGAACTTGCACGAGCCCTGCCAGGTGGGGGCGAAGGAGGAGCGCGGGTTTCCCGTGTTCGTGCAGTTCGGGGACAGCGCTGAGGATCGGGCGCGCGGTCGGGGCTCTCTGCGGCCGAAGGAGGGCGCTACGAGCTGGGAGAACAGGTCGTCGAACCCGTTCGCCCGGTGGGATCGGCTTCCGTTGCAGTGCCCGTCTCATGTCCGGGGGTTGCTCGAACCGAGATATCCGAGTGCGGCTGGAGTGCTAAGCAGCACACCGAGCTTGAAATCTCCAGGACGGCTTAGTTGAAATAACTAATTCCGCCGGTCTGATGTCGGTCATCCATCAAATTGCGAACCCTTGAAAACCGGGCTGGACTGATGTCATATCGAACTCTTTTCACGGGGAAGCCGTTCGAATAACGGATTGATAGGGAGAATCGAACTTCACTGCCTAAGTTGTGGTCATCTCGAATGAACAGGACCCACGCGAAAGGCTCCCACGATGAAGACCACGACCAAGCTGATCCACCCCGCCGGTGTCCTCGCCTCCACTTTCGTCTTTGCGGGAACCGCTTGCCTCGGGGTGTCGCTCGTTGGCCAGAGTGCTTCTCACCCGGCGGGCGTGGTCGGTGTGAAGGCTGATCTGTACGCTGACACGGCCTCCGCCAGTCGGGTGTGCGCTATGTCCCAGAACACCTGCGCGGCTTCTGAGAGCGACCCGTGGGAAGACTGAGGGAGGGACTTTCATCCCAGCCCCACGAGGTCGAGCTCAACCTCGTTCCGCTTCTCTGTGAACCGCAATTCGCCGAAGATTTCCGCTGAGCGGGTCAGCAGTGAGCGTGCCTGTGCAGTTCGCCCCGAGATTCCCTGAACCCTGCCGAGTTCCCGCAGGATGATGGCCTTGCCCACGGGGTCGTCGAGGGTGTCGACCAGCGTGTACGCACGCTCCAGGTGCTCTGACGCACGGTCGTATTCGGTGCGTTCCTTCTCCAACACCCCCATCTTGCGCAGGGCCTGTGCCAGTGCCCTGGGATCTCCACTCTTCTCCGCCAGGGACAGCCCCTGCCCGAGTTCGGCCATGCCTCGCTTCTCGTCTCCATCACGGAAACGCAGGTAACCCATGAGGATTAAGCACCTGCGTTGTCCACCGAGGTCTCCGACCTTGATAAAACCCTGTAGTGCCTGTTCGCAGAGGTGAATACGTGTACGCACCTCCTGCTTGTCGACCAGATCGGCCAGCTGCCGTTGCACCAGGGCTTGCCCGTGCGTGTCGCCCAAGTCCGCGAAAACGTCCAGGGCTTCGTTCACGCGTGCGATGCGTTCGAGGGAGCCCCGCTGAGCGAGGCTGGCGTCCTGCGCCGAGACGATGAGCGCTGCGAGCCCGCGACGGTTCTCACGCTCTCGAAGAAGTGGTTCGACCGCGGCGAAGAGCTCGTCCATGTCCTCGGTGTAACCCTTGCGCCCCAAGAAGAGGGAGTAGCCCACCACGACGTCCCAGGCGTGTTCGTCCATGCCCTCGGCCACAGCCTGGAAAACGGTGTGCTTGATGTTGGCCCGCTCTGCCTCCAGCCAGCAGTAGGGGTCGGTCAGCAACCTGGAAACGTATTGCTTGGGTGGGTTCCAACGTGGAGCGTTGCCTCGCAGACGCAGATAGTCGCCGCCCGTCATCACCTGGTTGGCTGAATCCAGCAGTGACAGCCAGCCCCCCAGCACGCGAGCGACCGCGTCCCGTCTGTGTACGACGTCCTGCCTCGCCAACTGTTCGCGAGCGTAGTCACGTACCAGTTCGTGGAACCGATAGACCGGTTCGTTCGCCGAGTCCACACCGATGATGTCGATCATGTGCGCGTTGACGAGGGGTTCGACCAGATCTGTGGGAAAGGGCCTGCTGTCGTCCAGTAGGGCCGCCGCCGCCCACATCGGCACGGTCGGTCCCTCCAGAGCGCCGAGTAGTCTGAAGGCTCGGGCCGCCAGCGGGTCGATTCCCTCATGCGACAAAGAGAGGCTGGCCCGGACCGTCATGTCCCCGTGCGCGAGCTCGTCGAGGCGGTGCCTCTCATCGGCCAGGCGTTCGACCATCGCGGTCAGGCCCCACCGAGGGCGGGCCGCCAGACGGGCGGAGACGATGCGTAAGGCGAGCGGCAGGTGTCCGACCGCGCGCACCAGCGCTCGGGCGGCCTCCGGTTCGGCGCTGACCCGGTCCGCGCCCAGGACCTGGCTCAGCAATGCGATCGATGCTTCGTCAGTGAGGTTTTCCACCTGGATCGACGTCGCCCCGGGAAGTCCGGTGAGAAAGTATCTGGAAGTGATGACGACCCCGCACCCGGGTCCGGCGGGGAGCAGGGGAAGCAACTGTGACTCCAGGGCCGCGTCGTCCAGTACGACGAGCATTCGACGTGTGGCCAGGAGCTCCCGGTAAATGGCGGCCCGCTCGTCGACGTCCTCGGGGATAGCCTGGGCTGGGACCCCAAGGGCACGCAGGAACCTGCTGAGAGCGGTGGTCGCGGAGACCGGGGTTCCCCGGGTCGCCCTGAGATCGCAGTAGAGCTGGCCATCAGGGTAGTGCTCGTCGGCCAGGAGGTGAGCGACCCGCACCGCGGTGGCGCTCTTACCCACGCCTGGACGGCCCATGAGCACCGCCACGTTGGCGGCCTCTCCTTCCAGAAGAGCGTTACGTAGGTCGGTGATGACGTGCTTTCGTCCGATGAAGTCAGAGGTGTCCGAGGGCAGTTGCCGGGGCACGCTTCGACCAGCCGAGGGGTGACCTGCCATGGTGAGGGTTTTCTCCCGCCAGGTCTCCGGGGCGCGTAGGGCTGGGTCCGCGGACAACACCGCGCTCTCCAGATCCCGGAGTTCTTCCCCGGGCTCCAGACCGAGCTCTTCCACGAGTAGCTCACGGCCTACCCGGTAGGCGTTCAGTGCGTCGGCCTGGCGTCCCGAGCGGTACAGGGCAAGCATGAGTTGCGCCCGCAGGCGTTCACGTAGTGGGTACTCTTCGACCAGGGCGCCGATCTCGCCGATGACCTGCCTGTGTCTGCCCAAATCGAGCTCGATCTCCAGCCGGGACTCGATGAGGGAGATCCGTTCCTCGTCGAGCTGGGCGGCCCTGGCCCGTAGAGGGCCCGACCCTAGGCCGTTCAGAGTGGGGCCGGTCCACAGCGCGGCGGCGGCGCGGTATCGGTCAGCCGCCTCTTCCCGTCGGCCCTCCTTCAGCAAGGCAGCCGCCTCGTTCGCCAGGTTCCGCTGAACGTGGGCGTCGACTCTCCAGGGCTCGACCACCAGTTGGTAGCCGGGCGCGTGGGTCGCGATTTCCGCGCCGGTGGGTGCTAGGAGCCGTCGCAGCAGAGAGACGCAGATCTGCACCTGAGTGCGTGCAGTGTTCGGGGGATCGTATTCCCAGATGAGATCAATCAATTGGTCGATGGAGACCACCCGTTCGAGTTCGACGAGGAAGGCTCCCAGGACGATCTGCTGACGCCCTGAAGGGATGATCAGCGGACCGTTCGGTCCGATGACCTTCAGCGGCCCGAGCAGCCTGAAATGGGTTTCGGGTGATGCCCGTAGCGTGTCGATCTCTCCTCCAGAGGCTAGCGAACGATCCACTCTCCGAGTGTTTCTTATTATCAGGCAGCGAATCTGGAGCAAACTTGGGTGACAGGGGAGCGGATGCGGTCCGTGCACACGAAATTACGTACTGACCTGTACGGACCCACTATGGAGTTCGCTGCGACGCCGGATGGGGAAGTCCGGAACCGGCCACACGGGTTCACCGCTTTGTTGGGTGGTTCTTGATGTGTGGCGCCGGAGATCACGGCGCGGACACCGATGAGCAGGGCGCAGAACAGGGTGTGGGGCCCATGGCCATGAACGAGCTTGGTGTGCCGCACGGGCCCAGGTGATATCCGCACGATAGTCCAACAATTATCTGTTGGCGCAGGATGGAAGCGTTAGATCGGAACACCGACGACGAAGGCGCCTTGTGTCCACCTCACATGAAGTTCGACGAACCCTCAGCGCGCAGATCGCCTCCGTAGGAGTGGAGCATGTCCTGCTGTCATACCTGTACCTGGACGAGCGTGACCTCGACGGGTACGCCTCCCTCCTGGACAGCGAGAGTGGTTTCTGCGCTACTGACCCCGACCGTGCGCGAGCCCCGGAGGCCGCGGCCGCTTTCGTCTTCGAACAGTGTGTCGAACATGGGCGAAGCCACCCGGAACGGGTGATCTCCAGCGGCGCGGACGTGATCGTCACGGGCACCCTCACCCCGCACTCGCCTGACGCGAGCCGCTCCCGTGCCGAGTTCTTCGCCGACTTCTTCACTATCTCGGAACACGGCCTCCTGTGTACCTGGCGCAGGTTCTACGCGTTCGACGAATCCACCCGGGAAACCTCGGGATCTGATCGAGAGGGTTGATCACCTACCCGCCCACGCGTGTTCTGAGCAGGTAGGGGCGCGAGCGGTGAGGCTGGTTCGGGCGGAAACACCGCCGTCTTCCCAGCTCATACGATGTTGGCCTCGCGGTTTCACTCCGATCCTTCGCCGTGCCCGGGCGGTAGGGCGGCAGGTGTTCGGGGGCGCCTGGAGCGCTCGTTGTGACGGCGGGATTTCGTACGGTTGCCGCAGACCTTCATGGAGCACCAACGGCGGCTCTGGTTCTTCGATCCGTCCCAGAAGACCCAGAGGCAGCTGTGCTCAGCACACCTTTTGAGCCGTCTGGCCTGCCCTGTCATCACCAGTGTCGCCCAATCCAGGGCGAGTAGTGCGCACGCCCTGTGCACAGGTGCCAGTCCGGTAGCCGGTACGAGAACGGCCCCTGAGCGCTGCCCCGCAACGGTGGATGACGAACCCGTGAAACTAACAAGAACGGGGAGTTTTTCCAGTATCACCTCGGCCGCGGCCAGGCGGTGGGGCTCATGCGGTCCTTCGGTGGATAGCACCTCGCGGATTCCGGCACGCAGTTCAAGGCACATGCGGTGTTCCTCGTCACCAACCGAGGAGGTGCGCTCTATGAGTCTGGCACGCACGAGCCATTGTCTGAGCCGTTCTGCGTCAGCCAAGTCGTCGCGTCCGCTCTCCAAGTCGAAGGTGTTGGCGAATAGTTCGATTCTTTCCGCCGCCTCTGGCCGCTCCATGCCCTTCCCCTTTCAGTCGTTACCACAAGTCTAACTGGTGTGCGCAAGTAGCAGGTTATTTATTTCACCAGATGCTTTTACGGTCGGGTAGCTGAGTGGGCAATAGACTAACCGGTGAACGGGCTTTGCCTTGATAGTCCTGGATGGCTCGTGCTCCTTGACCTCGGATCCTGGATTCGCTGTACCCGGAACACGTTTCGGAAGGAAGCAAGAATCAGGGCATGGCCCGCAAAACCTGCTCCGAGGAGTTCCACCACTCCAAGGGACATGACCTCCCTGGAATCCTTGGATCGGCACACACCACCAAACGCGTACTCGGCAGTCGCTCAGGAGTCCCACCGGTAGTACAGCTGCCATGGGAGTGGTTTGGGCTCGAACGATGTGGTCTTGTGCGGGAGACGGGTTCCGGATTCGGCGAGGTCGCGTACGTGGTTCAGGGCGGGCGGAGCGAGAAGCACCAACGTGCCCTCGGGCGGAGGGGCTCCGTGCTCCACAGCGGAGTCGTGGATATAGCGGATGTCCTCACCAGCGCGGCTGGAAGCCCAGACCCGGTCGATCAGCAGGTGGTGGAGGATCACCGTGTCCAGGTCACGCCATGCCGAGGGGTGTCTCGCAAGCGCCTGGTCCGTCCACCCGCGGTCCACAGCGGAAACCGACCACGTCCGTCCCTTGCCGGTCAGCATGAACTCCCCCGGTACGGGATCCCGCGCGGGTCCGTGCCACTCGGTCACGGAGGCGCCTCGGCTCAGCCGCGCGATCGCCCATGCGGGATCCAGATTCGGAAGCCAGCGGTGGATGGCTGACAACCGCAGCGGGTGCAGATCGGTGTCGACCAACAGGGCCGGGACACGGTCGGCGTTGCGGCGGTCCCTGAACTCCCGTCGACAGCGCAGAGCCGCTTCGAAGCGATGATGACCGTCAGCGACCAGCACCGGTGCCCGGTCCAGCCCTTCTGTCAGTGAACGTTGCTCGTCGCGATCGGTGCACGCCCAGAGTCTGTGCGTGGTTCCTTCCGGGGAGGTGAACTCCTGGTCCGGTGCCCGGAGGGTGACCGCGGCCAGACCACGAGCACCGACTCCGCCGCTGCTGGCGAGCATGATCGGTTCGGGGTACCCGTGGACCATACGCGCTATCCGGTATTGGAGGTCGACCTTGGCCGGGATGATGTTCTCATGGGGGATGACGGAACCGTCAGCCGAACCGAGGTCGAGCGCACCGATGACCCCGCGCTGGACGGTACGTCCCTGGCTCACCTGTTCGATCACGTATAGAGCGGGGGCTCCTTCCAGGCGGAGGTCCTCGCCGTCGCGGTAGCGGTGTCCGCGGAAAGGCAGAAGAAGTGGTCCATGGGCCAACCGGTGCCGGGGCGGCCCCGGTGTGGTACCCGTCGTCTGCTGTTGGGGTCGCAGGACCGACCGCTGGGACATGGCCAACACTCCGATACCGTCCGGTGTTCACGCACACAGCTTGGCGATGGCTTCTTCGATACGCGTGAGGTACTCACGTATATGCGGCAAGGCGAGCGGTCTCGGGGCGTTCAGCGCGGCCCACTGCTGCTCCTCGTTCTCCCCGTAGAGCATGGATGTGGCCGCCTTGAACCGAAGCGCCTTGGAGTCGTCCCCCAGCAAGTGACCCGCGAGCACAGCGATTCCGTACTCTTCCAGGAGGTGGTCGCGCAGGGAGTCGGAGTCGGTGACGCCGTGGAGCGCGAGGTTGGCGCGGAGCGGCTCGAAGTCGGGGTATACGTAGAACCCGCCCGTCGGCCTGCGGCAGGTGGCACCCGCGTTGACCATGATGCCGTGCACCGCGCGGGCGAGCTCGCCGTGCAGGCGCGCAGTGGCCGCGACGTGTGCGCGTAGTTCCGGTGGTTCGCTGAACGCATAGGCGGCCACGGACTGCATCGGACGGGCCAGGGTCGACCAGATCTCGCTGGCCGCCGACGCCACTCCGTCTCGGACGTGCATACCGGCTGACGAGGACGGAAACCGGGCAACCCCGATACGCCAACCGCCGATGGCCAGGCTCTTGGACAGCCCACTGGTCACCACGACGCGGTGGGGCACGACTTCGGCCGGGCTCAGTATCTGTGCCCGTGTGTCATGGACGAGATCGCGATAGATCTCGTCCGACACGATGAACAGATCCTCCTCCTCCGCGATCGCGCAGATCTCGCGGACCGTGTCAGGCGGGGCCAGGGTGCCGGTCGGATTGTCCGGCAGGGTCACTACGACGATGCGGGGGTCGTGCCCCAAAAGCCTGGCGGCGCGGATGCTGTCGCGCAGGGCGGTTGGCTCGGGTACGCCTCCGCAGTCGTCCGGGATCGGAATCCCGTAGGCGCGCTTTCCGGCCAGGTGAGCCTGTGGCGCGTAGGTGTTCCAGCAGGGCCTGGGAAGCAGGACGTCTCCGGGAAGCACGAGGCTCAGTGCCATGAGCAGCGGTTTGCTGCCCGGTGCGAGAATCACCTGGTCCGGACTCGTGGGTTGGCGGCGGCGGGTGAAGTACCCGGACACGGCTTCACGGGCCTGATCATCGCCGAGGACGGATCCGTAGGAGTTGCGCCGCGCCCCGGCGATGAGGTGATCCACCAAGGCGGGGAAGGGCGGGAGCCTCGCCTCACCGAAGGCCATGTTCACGAGGGACTCACCGCGCGCTTTGCGCAGGTTGACTTTGTGGTTCAGGTCCAGATTCGGCGAGATTTTTTCGAAAGTAACCGTCACGAACTACTCCTTCGCTGGCTCCGCGCCGGCCATGCGGGAAACTTGAACCGAGGGCATCCAAGGAATCCCGGGGTGGACCGGTGTCGATGGTGGGTCCAATATATTTGAGCGAGGAGTAGTTCGAGGCGATTCGCTGGATGATAGTGATAGGAAGGGCTTATGGGTAAATAGGTGGAACTTTTTGGTCCGGGTGGGCCTCAGCGGAATAAGCCACGGTTCTCCGATGCGGTCAACGGTACTCCGGGACCTCGGCGAGTGCCTGAGGGGTGACGGTGCGGAAAAAGGGAATGATCATCAGGAGCGACGCCAGGGCGAAGAGCCCGAACGCGGCCTGGATACCGATGAACTCCGCCAGTACCCCGACCAGACCAGCGCCCAGGGGCATCGCACCCCAACTGAACAGGCGGGCTGCGGAATTGTATCGGCCCAGCATCCCCGAAGGCACAAGCCGCTGACTGATGGTTCGGGTGTTGACCGCCCACAGCGTGCCGCCCATGCCACCCATGAACGCCGCGATGCTGACGATCCACAGGTTGGTGGTCAACGCGGGAGCGGCCACCATCGCGGCGGTGCCCAGCAGATCCAGGAGCATCGCCCAGCGCTGCCCCACCATCCGGTTGATCCAGGAGACGCTCAGCGCGCCAATGATCCCTCCGGCGCCCAGCGCGCTGAGCAGGATGCCGTACTCCTGGTCACTCAGGCCCATCATGGTCTTGGCCACCAGCGGCATCAGCGCCAGCCAGGCTCCCCAGGTGGCGGCCAGGACCACCATCAACGCCGCCATCCCGCGCAGCAGCCGGTGGTTCCAGAGGAAGCGCAGTCCTTCGGCGATGCGCTCGTGCACGCCGGTCGTGGGGTTCGACCGGTCGAAGTCGGGGGTGAAGCGCCCGATCAGCAGAAGCAGGGTCAAAATGCCGATCGCGTAGCCGATCGCGGTCGCGCCCAGGGCGATGCTCGCCCCCAGGGCCATGAGCAGCCCGCCCAGGAAGGGACCGGTGAACTCGCTGCAGGCAGTTTCGGCCCCCGCTACCCAGGCGTTCGCGCGCTGGCGCTTGGCCGGTCGGACTGCCGCGGGTACGAGGGAGGCGATCGAGGTCATCGCGATGACCTCGGCGACGCCGAGTACCGCACCGGCGGTGTAGATCAGGGTCAGGGTGATGGTGTCGCTGAGCAGGGCCGTGATGAGCCACGTCATCGCACCCAGGCGCATCAGGTTGGCGATCCACACCAACCGGCGCCGGTCGAACCGGTCGACCATGACCCCCACGTGCAGGGCGGTCAGCAGCCAGGGCAGTGACAGTGACATCGCCACCAGGGCGATCTGCGCGGGGGACTCGGTGATGCGAGTGGCGATCAGAGGCAAAGAGATCTTGAGGACCCCGTCGGCCAGGTTCGTCAGAGCGGTGAATGAGACCAGCACCGCTGTGTTGCGCCCGCTTGTGCGGTCCTCGGCGCCGCGCTGCTCGGTGTGCTGCGCGGGCTCGTGAGCTCGGGGCTCGGGTGCAGACCCGGCTTCCTTGTTCGACATCTGCGACCTCCTTATCGCCTTTGATGGTTGGTTCTGACTGGCTTCCTTGCTGTAACAGGTGTTACCCAGATCACTAGTATAACCACCTAAGTTCTCATGTTGGTTACTGTGCTCGATAGATCTTCTCGATCACCCCAGGGGCGCGCTCGGTTCTGGATGGAGGGGGCGGTTCCCGGGAGGGGTGAGTCCGCTCGGATCCGAGCTCACGAAGGCGAGAGCCGCCAGGACTCCTTCCTGCTGAGGGGGCAGGCGGCGGTCCCGCGAGCTGTGCTCGGCCCGTCGGGGCCTGCCCTCCTCGTGGAACCGGGGGCGAAGGGGCCTTGAGGTCGGCGCGAGACCGGTCCGCCCGGCGCGGTGTTCTCGCTCCCTGTGGCCTGGTTGCCCTTGTGAAGGGTTTTCTGGGAGTTTGCGAGAAGGCCCCGGAGTTGGTTTGTCTATTGACCCATAGTTTTTTCTTATGGTTCCGGTGAGCAGGTTCTGCTATGCCTTTATTGCTTGTTCCTATCGGAGCGTCCGGTGGAGCTGTTGACGCGCCACGGGGTGCTGGGCGTAGATTTTGTCCATCGCTTGAATGTGTCAGAGATTCTCAAGGGGAGCGCCAATGCGGCAGCAGGCCAGCGAATCGTATTCAGCGCTGGAAATCGCTTTGCAGGGCCAGGTGAGGGTTCCTTACGGCGACGGGTCAAAACTCACTGAAATCGGATTGGACTCACTCGCGATCGTCCGCATCGTGGTAGCGGCGAGTCCGGACTCGGAGCAGGAAATCGATGTGAGCAGTCTCGCCGGCGTCAGCACAGTCGGCGAGCTGCGCGCCTGGTTGGCCGAATCGGCAATCGGAGGCGAGACAATATGACCGCGGACACCACCGCTCCCCCCGTCGAGGAGACCACGGGCCGAACGATCGTGTGGACGGCACCTGTGACGGAGTCCCAGGCCGGGCTGCTCGTTGTCGAACGTTCTGTGCCCACGGCGAACCTGTACAACGTGCTCGCCGAGCTGCGCCTCGATCCCGGGTACACCGCCGCCGACGTGCGGTCGGCGATGGCAGCCGTACTCGCGGTGCAGCCGAACCTGCGGCTCAGCCTCCTCGAGGACCCCGAACCCCACGCCGCGCTCGGCGTCCCACCCCCTGACGATGACCTGCCCCTGGTTCAGGAAACAGTCGAAGGCAGCATCGAAGAGCGCAGGGACGAAGTGGTGCGCGAGCTCGCCGAGACGGCTTTCGACACCTCACGGGCACCGCTGATCCGTGCTCACCACCTGCGCTCAGCCGCCGGTGACGATTCCAGGTTCGTGTTCGTCGTCCACCACACCGTCTTCGACGGCTTCTCCCTGCAGCCGATGGCCAAGGACTTCGACTCCGCCTTGCTCGGGCGGCTCGACACCGAGGCTGTCCGCCCCGCGAGGGAACACGCCCTTCTCCATGAGCTCCGAGCCCAACACAAGGCCGAGGGGTCCTCGCGCGTTGAGAAGAACGCATCCGAGATCGGCCGTCTTGTGCGGCAGGTGCCGGCCACCACGATCTACCCCCGTCCGGAACGCTCCAAGGAGACCCGGTTCCAAGGGCGCAGGCGGACAGTCTCCCTCGGCGCGCAGGTATCCGAGGCCGTGGACCGCGCGTGCGCGCGGTGGTCCGTGACCCCGTTCGAGTTCTTCTCAGCGGTGTACGGTGCGGTCCTGGCCCGTCATACCGGACAGCGACGCGTCGTCTTCGGTAGCCCCCTGCTGTCCCGGCGCACAGTCGGCTCCTACGACCTGTGCGGGTTCTTCGTCAACACGCTCCCCGTGGTTCTGGACGTGGATTGGGACGCGGAGTTCGCTCACTACCTGCGCGAGGCCGTCCAGCCCGAGGCCAGGAAGGTCCGAAGCCGCTCGTCGGTACCGTTCAGCCGGGTCGTCCGGTACGCCGACCCAGATCGCGGCACCAACCGAAACCCCGTGTTCTCGGTGATGCTGGCGATGCAGGACTCCACATCGGTGGCGCTGGGAGGCGCGGTCACGGGTATCCGCGAACACGCGCCCGGCACCGCGAAGTTCGACCTCTGGCTCGGTGTGACACCGACCCCGGAGGGGTGGTTGCTCGAAGTCGACCATGATCTCGAGCTCGTTCCCGACCCGGTCGCGCAAGCGGTCGCGCGGTCGCTTCACGGTGCCGTCGCATCAGCCGCCACGGCCGACTCGATCAAATTGCGCGATCTGTTCGCGGACGAGTCCCTGAGACTGTCCCGGACAACGGACGGCTATGGTCTCGAACCGCCGTATGCGGATCTCGACGCGTGGTTGCGGAACACCGCCGAGCACCGGGCCGACGCCGTCGCGGTCGAGGAGTCCGACCGCAGTATGAACTACCGGCAGTTGAACCGGGAGGTGGACAGGGTCTGTGCCGGCCTGCGCCGACGGGGTGTCGGTTCAGGAGACGTAGTGGGTCTGGCCGCGGACTCGCTGGTGGAAACCGTCGTGGCCGTCATGTCCGTACTGAGGGTGGGCGGTCTCTACCTACCGCTGGACAGGACGCTGCCCACGGAACGCCTCTCCTACATGCTCGCCAAGGCCGACTGCCGAATCATCATCGGCCAGCACGGTGTGGGTGGTCTTCCCGCGGTGCCGTTGGACAGCCTCGCCGAGGACACCTCTGCTGAGCCCAGCGGTACTGAGGGCGCTGGCGGGTACGTGATGTTCACGTCCGGGTCGACCGGTCAGCCCAAGGGCGTGGCGATGCCGAACGGGCCCCTGCTCAATCTCACGGCGTGGCAGATCGAAGCGCTGGGGATGAGTGCCCGGACCCGGTTCCTCCAGTACGCTCCTCTGGGCTTCGACGTCTCCTTCCAGGAGATCGTGCCGACGCTCGCGGCAGGCGGCACGGTCATCTCCCGAGAGCCTGCCGACCGCAGGGATCTACCCGCGGTCGTCCGGCGAGTGGTCGAGAGCGCCGCGACCCATGTGTACCTGCCCGCCGCCGCACTACGGCCCTTCGCGCAGGCGGTCTCCGATGCGGACGCTGGACTCGAACACGTCGAGTACGTGTGCGTTTCAGGTGAGCAGCTCATCCTGGATCCGTTGGTCGAACGGTTCTTCGCCCGGCGGCCTGGAATCGAACTGATCAACCTGTACGGCCCGACCGAGACGCACGCCGTGACCACGCACCGGCTCTCATCGGACCGCGACGGTTGGCGGACCCACACCCCGATCGGGCTTCCGATCTCCGGTGTGACCGCTCAGGTGGTCGACGACACAGGGCATCTGGCTCCTCTCGGCGTTCCTGGAGAGATGATGCTGGGCGGGCGGTGCACCGCGGACGGTTACGTCGACGATGAGGCCAAGACCGCGGAGCGGTTCGTCCCCGACCCCCACGGCTCGCCCGGATCCGTCCGCTATCGCACCGGTGACAAGGTTCTGTGGTCCGACACGGGGGCCCTGATCTTTCTCGGTCGTGACGACGAGCAGGTCAAGATCCGGGGTTTCCGTGTTGAACTCGGTGAACTCGAGAGCGCGGTGCTGTCGCACCCGTCGGTGGCCGAGGCCGCGGCGGCGGTTCGCGGCGAGGGAGCGGATCGGCATCTGCTGCTCTTCATCCGTTCGGCGGACTCGGGTGGGGACGGCGCTCAGGACGAGATCTCGTCCCTGCTGAAGGACACACTGCCCGCGTACATGATGCCGGCAGCGGTACTGCCCGTGGCGGAGATACCCAAGACGGGTAACGGCAAGGTTGACCGCCAGGCCCTACTGGGGCGAGCCGACGACCTCATGAACCGTTGGGCCCGCCAGCGGGAGGAGGACGCGGCTCCCGCTTCCGACGACCCGCTGCAGTCACGACTCCTGAGGCTTTGGTCGGAGCTGCTCAGCCGGTCGGACCTGACTGTGGACCGCTCCCTGTTGGAATCGGGGGCCCACTCGCTCACCGTCCTCAACGCCGTCTCACGTATCGAGCAGCAGGAAGGTGTTCGACTCGCGATTCTCGACGTTTTCGGCAACCCCACCGTCCGGGACCTGGCCGCACTGATCCGGAGGGCCGAGCAGTGACGGGAGCCATGAGCGGTGGAACGATCCCGGCACAGGAACTGCTGGTCCCGGTCGGTAGCGGCCAAGGGCCCCTGCACAGCGTTCTGCTGCACCCGGCGGGTGGCGGGCTGAGCCCCTACCTCGGAGTGGCCTCGATGCTCGGTCGTTTGGGTCCAGTACACGGAATCCGGGCATCCGGGCTCATGAAGGGCGAACAGCCAGACGACTCCGTCGAGGTGATGGCCGCCAAGTACAGAGCCCTGCTGGACAGCCTCGAACGCCCACCCGACCTGCTGTTCGGCTGGTCTCTTGGCGGAGTTCTCGCCTTCGAGCTCGCGGCCCGGGCCCTGGACGCGAACCGTCCCCGCGTCGTCATGCTGGACAGCCCCGCCGTCCCCACCTCGTCTGCCGAGGAACTCAAACTTCAGTGCGAGCGCATGGTGGAATCCGCCGGGCCCCTCCTCGGAGGCATCGACCGGACCCTGGTCGCCGAGACGACCGGCGCCCACCTGAGAGCGCTGCTGACGCATCGGCCCCGCTCCGAGTACGACGGTTCCGTTCTCCTCATCACCTGTGACGATGAGGACAACACGGAGCACGTCAGGCGGTGGAAGTCGCTCTCCCCGTCCCTGCGTGAGCGCGCGGTGCCCGGCAACCACTTCGAAGCCCTGACCGAACCGTACCTGTCTGTCGTCCTGGAACACCTCGGCGAGTTCTTGACCGACACTCGCTCTTCCGACGACGCCCCCGGAACGCCGTCATGCCCCCGGGCCACCCAGCAACCTACGGAGTACTCATGACCGAACCGATCGCCGTCGTCACCGGAGGAACCAAGGGAATCGGCCTCGCGTTCAGCACACGCCTGGTGAGCCTCGGGTACCGGGTTATCGCCTGCTACTGGTCAGACCCGGAGTCAGCGGGCAAAGCCGAGGCCGATCTCGGCGCGCGCCTGCACGTCAGGCGCACAGACCTGTCAGACCCCGGGCAGACCGCGGACCTGGCCGAGTACGTGCTCAACGAACACGGCGCACCGCGGGTTCTGGTGAACAACGCCGGGTTCAACGCCGATCGACCGTTCCTGGAGATGACCGACCAGGAATGGCGCCGCACCATTGACACCAACCTGTCAGCCCCGTTCTGGCTCACCCGTGCCCTGGCCCCGGCGATGTTGGCGGCAGGGGGCGGCAACGTGGTCAACATAGGCGCGACCACGGGGATGCGCCCGCGGCTCAACGGCGCCAACTACTGCGCGAGCAAGGCCGGGCTGCTGCAGTTGACCAAGTGCCTGGCGCTGGAACTGGCACCGACCATCCGGGTGAACGCCCTCATCCCCGGGATGATCGACACCGAAGAACTGCGTACGCGCCTGCGACTCGACGATCCCGAGAGGATGCGCGTCGAGGTCACCGAGGCGGTACCCCAGCGCCGGATCGGGTCGCCCGACGAGGTGGCCGACGCCCTGGAGTTCCTGATCGGCCCCGCGGCCACCTATGTGAACGGGCAGAAGCTCATCGTCGACGGCGGACAGTTCATGTGGTGATGACTGATATGAGAGCAAACCCAGAACAGGTGTTGTCCAACGCGCGGCAAGCCCTGCGTTCCAGTCCTTCCGTGGGAGCTCCCGCCTACCAGCGCTATTGCGCGGAACTCGCACGTCGCCTGGAGGAACACTGGCCCGAGGTCCGCCGGGCCAACGACCAGGATGTTCACGAGGCCCAGCGTCGCGGGTTGCCAGCGACGATTGTCGACAGGCTGCGGTTGACCGATCAGCACCTGACGGACCTGACCAGCCGGGCCGCGGAGGTCGGGGAGGGACTGGCTTCGTTCGCCCGCAGGAAACCGGAGCACAGGGTCGGTGACTCCATCGCCCTGCGTCGAGTCCACAAGCCCCTGGGCGTCCTCTTCCTCGTGTACGAGGCGCGCCCGACCGTCACCTTCGACGGCGCGCTCCTGCCGGTCGCGATGGGCAACGCCGTGCTGCTGCGCGGCGGTAAGGAAATGGCCCTGACCGACGCCGCGCTCCAGGAAGTAGCCCGTGCCGCCCTTCGGGACGCCGGACTCCCGGAGCACCTGGTGACGGTGATCAACGACGCCGACCGGTCGGTGATGAAGGCGTTCCTGGCCAGACCGGACGCGATCGATGTGCTCATCCCCCGTGGGAGCCCTTCCCTCGTGGACTACTGCCGCTCCAACAGCTCCATTCCCCTGATCGCCAGCGGCGGCGGTACCAACCACCTCTACGTACACCGCAGCGCAGACCTGGGCATGGCGGCGGAAGTGACTCTGGACAGCAAGATTCCCGAACCAGCGGGTTGCACTTCGGTGGAGTTGGTCCTGGTCGACGAGGAAGTAGGAGACCGGTACCTGGCCGCCCTGCACGAGTCAGCCAGTGCCAGGGGTGAAGAGCTCACCGTCAGACTCTGCCCGGGACTGACGCCTCCCCACACCAGCGGTGGACCGTTGCGGGTCGAGTCTCTCCAGGAGTACGACCTCGGCCGTGAGTTCGCCAGCCCGACCATCGGCGTGCTCGCCGTCAGCGGTGTCGACGCGGCCGTGCGCCACATCGGGGAACACGGTTCCGCGCACACCGAGGGCGTCATCACCGCGGAGCCAGCCGTGGCCGAGGAGTTCACCGGCCGGGTCGACGCCGCCGCGCTCATCGTCAACGGTTCACTCCGCCTGCATGACGCACCCACCCTCGGCCTTGGCCCGGAGCTGGCCATCTCCACCGGGAGGCTGCACGCTCGCGGCCCCGTCACCCTCGAAGACCTGGTCACGCATTCCTGGTTGGTCGAGTCCGAGGGCGCCCTGCGCGGGTGAACCCCAACCCCCCACCAGGACCGAACGAGCAAGGCAGTGACAACGAACCAAGAGAGGTCCCATGTCCACCACCGAACAACTCGACCGCGCGACCGTGGCAGAGGCCGTCAAGCGGGTCGTGATCGCCGAGTCCAAACTGTCCATCACCGTATCGGAGATAACCGAGCAGGAACCCCTGGTCGGAGACCGGCTGCGGCTCAACTCGCTCGGACTGCTCGGCATGCTCCTGCGGATCGAGGACGAGCTGTCCGTCGTCCTCTCCGACGACCTGTTCGTCGGTAGGAAGTTCCACGTGGTCGCCGACCTGGTCGACGTCGTGCTCAAGGGATCGGAGGCGCGATGAGCGGCACGGGCGTTCCCTCCAGCTGGCAGAGCGTACTGCCCTACCTCTCCGAGTCGCTGCCCTCGGACCGCAGCCCCGAGAACCCCGGAAGTTCCGGAGTGCAGCTCAACCTCCCCTTGGAGCTGGTGCGCCAGAGCGTTCAGGAACGCGAGCACTGGCCGATCCCCGAAGAGGTGGCGCAGGCGTACGGTCGCTACCGGCCGACCCCGCTTTGGCGCGCGAGGAACTTCGAGGACGCCATCGGGTCGAGGGTGCCCGTCTACGTCAAGTACGAAGGCGGCAACATCTCCGGCAGCCACAAGCTGAACACCGCGCTGGCCCAGGCCTACTACTACAAGAAGGCCGGGGTTCGGGAACTGGTCACCGGTACCGGAGCCGGCCAGTGGGGGACCGCTTTGGCCGCGGCGTGCGCTCTGTTCGGGCTGGGCTGTCGGGTCTTCATGGTCGAGTCGAGCCTGCGCCGCAAACCTTACCGCGGTGTCCTGATGCGCATGCTGGGCGCCGAGGTGTTGTCCAGCCCGAGCGGCCTGACCCGCGTGAGCGCGGACCACGACAGCGGCAGAGGAAACAGCCTGTCCCTGGCGATCGGTGAAGCGGTGGAGTACGCCAACACCCACGAGGGGACGGCCTTCTGCATCGGCAGCGGTGAGACCTACAGCATCCTGCACCAGTCGATCATCGGCATCGAGGCCCGGGAACAGCTCGCCGGACTGGACGGGCACGTCGACGCGGTCGTCGGCGCGGTCGGGGCTGGGTCCAACTTCGGCGGGATCGCCCTTCCCTTCCACTGCTCCGCGGCGTCGGCAAACACCCGGCCCCCCATGCTGGTCGGCGCGGAGTCAACCACCGCGCCCAAACTCACCAGGGGCGTCTTCGCCTACGACAAAACCGACGCCACCGGTACAGGGCCGCTCGAAGCCATGTACACGATCGGCAGCGACTACCCCATCCCGGACGCTCACTCGGCAGGCCTGCGCTTCCACGGGGCGGCCAAGGTGATCTCGGCGATGCGGCACCGCGGTGACATCGAAGCGATGGCCGTCAGCCAGACGGAAGCGCTGGAAGCGGGCCGTCAGCTCACCGTCAGCGAAACCGTGCTGGCCGCTCCGGAGTCCGGACACGCGCTCGCCGCGGCCGCGAAGCTCGCCACGCGCGGCAGCGACGGGTTACGCGCCGAGCGCGGGGTCTTAGTCTGCGTGAGCGGACACGGGTACCTGGACCTAGCCGCCTACGAGCAGTTCCTCAACGGTGAGCTGGAGGACGAGGCGCCCGCGGAACACGCCCTCATGGCGGCGGTTTCGGGGCTCACCCCGGCCGGTGCACCCACTCTCCTCCCACCGCGGCAGACCGTAGGAGGACCAGCATGACCCTGACGAACACCAACCTGGGGTCGGCCGTGCCCGGCGTCCGGGCCCCGCTCCTGGACTGCATCCAATCCAACCTCGCGGTCCTGGCCGACCACCACCATGGAGCAGGGACGCACCTGGCCCTCGGCGCGACTCTCCGCTTCCAGTGCAGACCCACCGATTCGGGCCTGCCGACGGTCGAGCCCTCGTTCTCCGACCAACTCGCCGAGGTGAAGGCGCTGGGTCTTCACGCCAGGTCCGTCCATATGGGCACATCCGGAGCCGACCTGGCACGGATCGCCGAGGAGGAGGGGCCGCTCTACATCGTCGCGGACTCGTACTCGATGCCCTGGTCGCCCTACTACGGGCGACGCCATATGGAACACAGCCTGATCGCCGTTGACCAGAACGGCAGGGCACAGGTCACCGACGCCTACCACAACCCCACTCCGTGGGGGCTGTCCGAACCAGGGCAATGGGTATATGGCTGGGAGGAGATCCCCCGCGCCTCCATCACGGTCGTCTTCACACCCAGTGCCGGCGGCCCCCCAACCTGCTCACCGACGATCAGCCTGGGTGACGCCGACGCCTATCTGGCCGCGTATGCGGCCCATCCGGACCGGCTGGCCGCGCTGGAGCAGCTCAGCACCGAGACCTGGCTCCTCGCCCGCTCACGCAAACTGCACGCCGCGTTTCGCGTTTCACTCGGTCTGCCGGACCAACAGGAGGTCAACGACCACCTGCGCCGCTGGGACCGCATGGCCGAGCAGGCCTATATCGCGCTCCGTCGCGTCCAACGCGGCAGGGCCGAGCCCGAGCGTCTGATTCCCGACCTGGCCGACACCATCGCCGCCGACACCGCGGTCTTCGGAACCAGCAGCCTGCCGGTCAGGCGCTTCGCGCAGCGGACGACCGGCGAGTCCGGCTCGCCGCAAGCCGCTTCGGAAGTACGCGCGGTCGTCCTGGGCGCTGTGACTTCAGTGTTCTCCACGAACGAGGCCGCGGTACTCGCCGGTGCCGACCTGACCGACCTGATCGGATACAGCTCGTTCCGGCTCATCGCCCTCGTGGAGCGCATCGAACACGAGCTCGGCATCGAGTTCGATCCGGAGGATCTCGTTCCCGAGAACCTGCACCGGCTGGACGACCTCGTCCACTTGGCCACTTCGACCCAGAACCGCTGACGGAAGGAAATCACGGATGGACTCCCGACTGCCTCAGCTGCTCACACCGTTCCTGAAGTACCTCGGTGGCCAGAGCATCACCGAGGACTCGCCTCTACCCGCCCTCGGCCTCGACTCGATGCAGTCCATCGAGTTGCTGTTCGCCATCGAGGACACGTTCGGTATCACGTTGGCGGACGAGTACCTCAACGACGCCACCTTCGCGACCGCTGGGACCTTGTGGAGCGCCATCGCCACCACGATGGCGGCCGAAGGCGGGGGAGTGACCGCCCTATGAGCACCCCCGCAGCCACGGCGCAGCGACCCCGGAGCACCACCCCGAGCATCATCGAACGCACGGAACGGGTGGCCGCGACCGTCGCGGAGCACGCCCGCCGAACCGACGAGGAGGCCGTCTTCCCCGTAGAGGCCCTTACCGCCATGCGGGAGAGCGGGCTTCTGGGGCTGGTCGTGCCAGTTGAGTACGGCGGCCTCGGCGGAACACTCGCTGACCTCCTGGACGTGGCGATCCGGCTCGGTCGTGCCGACATGTCCGCAGCGATGATCCTCACCATGCATTGTCAACAGGCTGCCGCCATCGTGAAGTACGCGCATGAACCGCTGAGGCGAGGCCTCCTCCGCCGTATCGCGGCCGGCGAGGTCTACCTCGCCTCAGTCACCACCGAGGCCGGCAAGGGCGGGCACCTGCTCAGCGCCGAAGCCGGACTGGTCGCTGACGAGGGGAGTCTGGTGATCGACCGGTTCGCGCCGATCGTGACCGGGGGCGCCCACGCCGACGGCTTCCTCATGACGATGCGGAGCCCCAACGCCGCATCCCCCAGCGAGGTGTCCCTGATCTACGCTGATCGGGACCAGGTCAACGTCACCGCCTCTGGTGAGTGGCAGCCCCTCGGTATGCGGGCGAGCCACAGCGGGGCCCTGACCCTCAAGGGTCAGGTGCCCGAAGGCAACGTGGTGGGCGAACACGGTGCGTTCGCTCGGATCGCCCAAGATGTGTTCGCCCCCTACGCCCACCTCGGATGGGCAGCGTGCTGGCTGGGTACCGCCTGCGGCGGGCTCTCCCGCGTGGTCGACCTGATCCGTTCTCCCGCCGAGCGCAAACGCTTCGACACAGGGTCCGAGCTGTTGCTGAGCCGTCTGGCCAGATCGCGTCAGCGGATCGACACGGTGCATGCTCTGCTCCGCCACACCGAGCGCACCATCGCCCCCCTGTCGGACCTGTCGGCTCCTCGCCACCAGCTCCAGCTCAACGCGCTCAAGATCACGGCCTCCGAGCAGTGCTACGCGGCCGTCAACGACCTCGTCGAAGCGCTGGGGCTGCGTCACGGCTACCTCAAGGATTCCCCCAGCATGCTGGAGAAGGCTCTGCGTGACCTGCGCTCTGCATCGATGAACTACAGCAACGACCGCCTGCTTCTGGCCGACGGACGCCTCGTCCTGCTCGACAAGGGGGTGACCCTTGCGTGATTCAACGGTGGTCGCACCGCCTCACTCGAACAGCCCCCTCGCAGTCGACACCCTGTGCCCGACGGCGGGCGGCCGACAACTCTGGGCGGCCCTCGGCTCAGACGACCGGATCCGGGGCGCCTACCAAAATCATGACCCCGCTCAGGGAGTGGAGCCAGAACGCCTGGGCTCCCTGCTCGCCGAAGTGGACGCGCGGGTCGGGGTCGGCTCGACGCTCTCCGCCTGCGTCCAGATCGCCACCGCGGTGCCGATGCTGGCAAGTGCCCCCGGAGACGTGGCGGCCCGAGCACTGAGTGACGCTTTGGCCGGGCGGTCGGTCGTCTCGTTCGCCGCCACGGACGCGGTTCCGGGGTCTGACCTGACCGCCCTGGAGACGGAGATCGCCGACGAAGGCGATGACATCGTCCTCAACGGGCTCAAGAAGTGGATCACCAACGCCACCCAGGCTGACTGGCACCTGGTTCTGGCAAGACACCGGCCAGGGACCCACTTCACCAACTTCACATGGGTCCTGGTCCCGGCCGACCTGGCTGGAGTGAGCGTGGAAGAAGCGGACACTGAACTCTTCGAAGGTTCTGGAACCGGACACATCCGCTTCGACGGGGTCCGCCTCTCGCGCGATCACATGGCTGGGCGCAACGGGCGGGGATTGGTCGACTTCGCCAAACGCATCGCTGTCGAGCGCCTGGCCGGTGCCCTGTGGGGTGCAGCTCTGGCCCGGCGGGTACTCACCGAGACCCGTGACCTGCTGAAAGGCCGCACAGTCAGGGACACTTCGATGTGGCACATCGACAGCATCCGGCAGCGTTTCGCAGCCTGCCTGGCCCTGACTCGGCAGTTTCGGGCGCTGACCGACGAGCTGGCGCCCAAGGTCGCCTACCAGCATGACACCACCGCTGGCGCACTGCTCAAAGCCAGTGTCGCACCCATGCTCGACCGCGTGCTCAACGAATGCGCCCACCTCCAGGGCGCTGAAGGGTTCAGCCGGGCCGGAGCCCAGCGCCTGCGCGCTCAGACCGCTCTGTTCGGGATCGGAGGCGGGACGACTGAAGTGGTCCGATCCGTGATCGCGGACAAGAGCGACGCCATTCTCGCGGAGTTGATCCCATGACACCCGTTGTGATCGCGCCAGGCGTTTGGCTGGTCTCAGCCTCCATGGACGACCTGGGTACCGGCTTCCCCCGCCGTCGGGACATGGCGCGTGCGCGCACCATGGTCGCTTGGCGGGCCAGGGAGTTTCTGGCCGGGCGCGCCCTGCTGCGCTCGCTTCTCAGTGAGGTCCTTCCCGAGGCCGCGGACGCGGACGTCGTACCGGACGGCAACGGTAGACCCGAGCTGGCGGGCTGGCCCAAAGCGGGTATCAGCATCGCGCACGACGACTGGACCGTCGCCGCGTGCGTGTCACCCGACCGGCACGTAGGTGTCGACGTCCAGCATCCCCCTGAGCACTTGAACGCATCGCTGGTCCGGCGTTGCGTCCGGGAGGGAGCAGGAGTCCTGGACGCCATGAATCCGACACAGCGCGCACGCGAGCTCGCCTGGATCTGGACCGCGCAGGAGGCATGTGTGAAGGCCGAGGGCACCGGTCTGTCCGGACGACCGTGGTCGATCGACGTGCCTCCGAGACACTCTGTCGGCTCATGGAAGGGCTACCACTGGCTCAGCCTGCGCGGCCTGTCCGAAACACCGTTGAGCTGCGCGTGGAAGGAGATTCCCCGGTGAGTGCTCCTTTCGTGACAGCCGTGCCCGCACTCAGCTGCTACACGACGAACCTCGTCCCCTGCCTCCAAAGCCACATTCCGGACATCGCCGAGCGCCTGGCCCGATCCGTCCACCTCCGCGTGCGAGCAGACGGAGAGGGCGGTCTCCTCGGCTTCTCCCACCACCAGCGCGTCGACCGCGGCGAGGACGGTCTCGAACTCGCCTGTAAGGGATCTCCCTCGTGGTGCAAGGCCCAGGAGGGGTTGGCCGCGGAGCTCACCGCGTCAGGAACGGTACTGGCCTCGGCCAACACCCGGTACCTTCCCTGGTCTCCGCACTTCGGTACTGCTGACGTCTCCCACTGGATCCTGCTGACGGATCGGCGCAGGGACCAGTGGCGGGTGACGGATCATTTTCAGGCCCTCCTTCCTCAGGGTGAGCAGCTCCCCTTCACCGGATGGTTCGATGACCGGGAGCTCCAGCGGGCCCTGACACCTGTGGTGACCCAAGGGCCTGAACTCGTCATGCGCAACCGTTACGCCCTCGGTGGCGATATGGACGTTTCACCCCCGCATCACTACAGCTGGTTGGTACGACAACCCGCACCCGTCCACCGGGCGGCTGAGGGCGGCTGGATCGACGACCCGCATGCCGCGCTGAGCCATGTCTGCGACCGCTTGGCCGAAGACGGCCTGGCACTGGAGCGCAACTCCCTCGATGTGTGGTCGGCTACACGCCACCACCAGCACCGGATCGCCTACCTCGCCAGGAATGGACAGCTCTCGGGAGCCGAGGCCGAAGCCGCCTCGGCCGCCTGGGGCGAGCTACCGCGTGCGGTGCGCTTCGCAGCGGCCTCGGCCGCGCGCGGCCGCCCCCGCCCCGGGGTGATGGTCAAGACATTCCACGACGTGATGTCCACGCTTTCTCTCGTTTACCGAACAGGAGCAGACCGATGACAGCACCTCAGACCATGTTCGGCTGGTTCGAGCGATCAGCGGAGCGCTCTTCGGACTCCCATGCGGCACTGGAAGTGGGCGACGAAATCCTCACCTACGCCGAGCTGGCGCGCCTGGCCGCCGGACTCGCCGAGCACATCACGGACTTCCATGGCTCCGTACCCGAACGCGTCGGACTCCTGGCCAGCAGGAGCACGCTGGCCTACGCGGGATACCTGGCGGTCCAGAGGCTCGGTGCGACCGTCGTCCCCCTGAACCCTGCTTTCCCCGTCAACCGGATCGCCGCTATCGCCGCGGAGGCCCGCCTCGACATGGTGCTCGGCGAGGCGGGCGCAGCCCAGAACGTCCAGCTGAACGTACCCCTGTCAGCTCTGAGGCAGGACGACCTCGCCCCCCTGCGTCGAGGGGCGAGGACGCCGGCACCGCCCCTGGTTCCGGAGATCGACCGCGCAGCCTACGCTCTCTTCACCTCTGGTTCCACCGGGCGGCCCAAAGGGGTGCCCATTACTCACTCCAACGTCACGGCTTACCTGAACCACGTGATCGCGCGCTACGAGCTCGGAGCGGGGGACCGTGTCTCGCAGACCTTCGACCTTACATTCGACCCTTCGGTCTACGACATGTTCGCGGCCTGGGGATCGGGCGCGACCCTGGTCGTCCCCGACCAGAAGGACCTCCTCTCCCCGGTCCGCTTCGTCAACCGGAAGAGAATCACCCACTGGAACTCCGTCCCGTCCCTTGTGACTATCGCGAAACGCCTGCGGGCGCTCCGGCCGGACAGCATGCCGACACTGAGGTGGAGCCTCTTCTGCGGGGAGGCTCTGACCCTCCAGCAGGCACAGGCGTGGCACGACGCCGCACCCCGGTCCAGCGTGGAGAACATCTACGGACCCACGGAGAACACGATCACCTGGACCGAGTACCGGCTTCCCCGGGACCGTGCTCATTGGCCCCGTCCGGCCAACGGCACCGTCCCGATCGGTACGCCTTACCCGGGGCAGGAACACCTCATCCTGGACGAGGAAGGGCGTCCGACCGATGACGGTGAACTCTGTGTCCGCGGACCACAGCGCTTCCCCGGGTACCTGAACCCTGAGGACGACGCAGGTCGCTTTCTCACTTTCGACGGCGACAAGGCAGTTGTGTACCAGGGAACGGAGCCCCTCACCCCGTCGCACTGGTACCGAACCGGAGACCGCGTCCAGGAGTGGGGCGGGCAGCTCGTGCACCAGGGCCGCCTGGACCACCAGATAAAGCTGCGCGGTTACCGGGTGGAGCTGGGGGAGATCGAGGCGGCGCTGCGTGATCAGCGCGGTGTGACCGAAGCGGTCGTCCTGGCCCTGCCGGACCTCGAGAGCAGTAGTGGGGACGTCGTCCTCGAAGCAGTGTGCACGGGTGCGGCGAGCGACGTCAATGCCCTGTTGGAAGCTCTGCGGCAGCGGCTGCCGCACTACATGGTGCCCCGCGGTGTTCGCTTCCTCGACGAGATGCCGCTCAACGCGAACGGCAAGATCGACCGCCGCGCACTGTCCGAGCCCGTGTCAGAGACTGCTTGAGAAGGAAGGCGATCATGACCGAGACCGTCGAACACGTCGAGGGTGCCCTGAGCACCCGTACCTACCGCCAGACCATGTCGCGCTTTCC
Source organism: Nocardiopsis terrae (assembly GCF_014651695.1). Taxonomy (GTDB): domain Bacteria; phylum Actinomycetota; class Actinomycetes; order Streptosporangiales; family Streptosporangiaceae; genus Nocardiopsis; species Nocardiopsis terrae. Next base: position 268,161 of record NZ_BMXJ01000004.1, on the reverse strand, counting down.
GAAGTCCTGCACGGTGATCACCACCGCGGGCGCGGACGGTCCGGTCGGCTGTACGGCTACGTCCGTCTTCTCCCTGTCCCTGCGTCCACCGAGCCTCGTCGTGTCTCTGGGGAGCACGAGCACGACACTGGTCAACGTCCTGTCCAGCGGGCGGTTCATGGTGAACATGCTCTCGAGTTCTCAGTACGAGCTCTCGACACGTTTCGCGACCGGTGATCCCTCCCGGAGGCTCGATGGGGTGCCGCATACCTGGTGGGGGGATGTGCCGGTCCTCGCGGACACGTCAGCCAGTCTGGCCTGCGATCTGGTCCAGGTCGTGTCCGCCTATGACCACACGCTCGTGGTCGGTGCCGTCCAGTGGACGCGTACGGACGAGCACACCCCTCTGGTGCTTTTGGACGGACAGGCCCACGTCGCCCGTCCGCGGCTTGCCGCCTGGAGAGACACGATCGAGGAGAGCGGGGACCAGGTATGACACCGGATTCGATCAGGGCCCACCACTTCACCGATCCCGGTGCCGAGACCCTGCACGGGTTTCTCCTGCGCCATGTGGAGCGCATTCCCGACCATCCCGCCGTCGTTGAGTACCTCGGCCCCGGAAGGCACTCGATCACCACATACCGGCAGCTCAACGAGCGAATGCAGGGCTACGCCGCACACCTCGAAGAGCTCGGTCTGGACGTGGGTGACCGCGTGATCCTGGAGGCGGACACGTCTTCGGAGAGCATCGCGATGCTGCTGGCTTGCTCCTCGCTCGGCCTGGTGTTCATCCCAGTCAGCCCCGAGGCTCCGGAGCTGCGGATCCAGATGATCGCTCAGGCCACAGAGCCACGCCTCTACCTGCGGTCCCGGACCGGTATCCGCGAGTGGACCCCGTCGTCCGGGGGCCTCGGCACGTTCGGCCCTGACGGACTCCGTCTGTCCCGGCCCCCGGAAGCGGGCAGGCGTCGTCGGCGCGCGCTGACCGGGACCGACACCGCCTACATGATCTTTACCTCTGGGAGCACAGGACAACCCAAAGGCGTGGTGATGAGCCACCAGTCCGTCGTCGCCTTCTACCGAGGCATGCTCCAGTACGGGATCGTCGACGAAACCGGTCGCGTGGCCACAACATCGCCCCTGCAGTTCGATTTCTCCCTCCTGGACATCGGCCTGGCCCTGGGCAGTGGTGCGGCAGTCGTGCCGGTTCCACGAGCATTGCTGCGGTGGCCCAGACGATTCCTGCAAGTGCTGAGCGAGACCGGTGCCACACAGGTCAACGGCGTGCCGTCCATCTGGCGTCAGGTACTGCGGCACGAGTACGACAGGTTGGCCGCGCTTACGGCTGTGCGCGGCGTACTGTTCTGCGGGGAGGAGTTCCCGGTGCCCGAACTGCGCGCTCTCCAGGAGGCGCAGCCTCAAGCCTGCATCGTCAACTGTTACGGCAGCACCGAGTCGATGGCCTGCTCCTTCACTCAGGTACCCAACCCGCTGCCCGTAGACACGAAAGTGCTGTCGATCGGTCATGCCCACCCGGGGGCGGAGATGTTCATCGTCGATGAACAGGGAATATCGCTCCAGGAACCGGGCGTCCCAGGAGAAATCCACATCCGCACGCCTGCGCTGTTCAGCGGGTACTGGGCTGACTCCGCGAGTTCACGGCGCTCTCTCGTCGTTGATCCGGAGGACCCCCGTTCAGGCAGGATCGTCCTGCGTACGGGAGACCTCGCCTATCGGGGCAGCGGGGGAGAGCTCTACTTCTGCGGCCGCGTCGACTCGCAGGTTCAGATCAGGGGGAACCGTGTCGAGCTCGGTGAGGTCGAGCGCAGGCTCTTGGAGTTCCCCGGCGTGTCGGCCGCCACGGCTCTGGTGGTGGACGATGGTTGTGGAGAGGTCGTCCTCGCGGCCTTCGTCGTCCACACGAATCCGGAAGACGGTCCCGACATGATTCAGAAGTTCTGTGCGCGAAACCTGCCTGCGTATATGGTGCCGCAGTTTGTTGAATGCGTCGAATCCCTGCCGGTCACGTCGAACGGGAAGGTTGATCGGGCGGCTCTGATCGCGCGACTGGCGCTCAAGGATCGTGTCGCAGGCTGAGCAGTGCGGCAGGTGCCATCACTGACGCCTTGAACCTTTGTGGATCCACCATGTCGCGATCCACCGCAATGCCCGGACATTTACCTGCTCAGGCGCTGTGAAAGATCAGTGGGAACGGTAAATCAGGGTTTTTGACTCAACCGTCCCAAAAGGACTCCGTGTGCTGCTCGGCGATGGCTTGTGCCGCGTTGTCCACCAGAGCTCTCACCATGTGGTTCTCACTGGCCCCGAGCCGCCATACGACTTGGGCGAATACTTTAAAGTCAGGGGTCCAGTCAACCCGGTGGAACACCTTGTCCTCGATCTCGTCCCTCACCGTGACTTCAGGGAGGAGGGCTGCACCCATGCCGTTGTACACACCTCGCTTGACCGCGTCCACGGCATACAGTTCGAACACTCTGGACTGGCGTCTGGTCGACTGGGCTCCAATCAGGCGCTTGAATTCCAGCTGATACTGTTCACGGCTGTCCACCAGGAGAAAGTCCACGTCGAACAGGTCACTCTCCGTCACCTGTGAACAGTGGGCCAGCGGGTGTTTCGGGGAGCACACCAAAGCCAGGGGTTCCGGGCACAGGATCCTGCTCTCCAGTCCAGGCCACTTCTCCGTGAAGTCCACGATGAAAGCGCAATCCAGGCGGCCGTCCCGAACATCCTCCAAGGACTCCCGGCCACGTGCTGATTTCATGGAGACTTCCATTTTTTCGAATCGCAGGTAGATGTACTCGATCAGTGAGAACAGGCGGTAGTTGAGGAGGCTGTCGACTGTGCCGACGCGGAGGTGGCCGGATGGTGCGTCCTTGTCTCCTATCGAAGTGAGAATCTGATGGCTGAGTTCGACGATCTCGCGTGCGCGTGGAAGTAGGTCGGCGCCGGTGGAGGTAAGCGTCGTCCCTGTGGTTAATCGTTCCACAAGAGGTGCGCCCAGAATCTGTTCGAGAATTTTGACTCGAGCGGTGACGGTAGGTTGGGACACTCTTAGTCTTGTGGCTGCCCTCGTGAAGCTCTTGATCTCCGCGACAGCTATGAAGGTTTCGAGAAGCTTTACATCCATGTCCAAGCCGCCAGGGCGCTGAGGTGGATACTGTTGTTCGGTGCGGTCACAATATAAGCGGCGGCACCCAATGTTCCTTATTGCTCTGTTATTCACTCATTTTTAACGCGAAAAAGAATGGAGGTAATCGCAGATCGGTCCTTGTTTTTCTGAGGTCTGTAGGAGTCTGAGCGGCCGGTTTTCGTCGTGGATCATGTGACGGTGGGCCTTGGCGATGTTGTCGAACCCGGCCGCTCGCAACAGCCCGATCGCGGTGTTGCGCAAGGTCGCCATGGTCTGAGGAGCACTGCCCGTGCGCACCTGGGAGCGGTCCTCGTCGTAGGTCGACATCACACACGTGGTGAAGCTTGTCCTCGATGCCCTGGGGCGTCCTAGCTTGGCGTTTAACCTGCTTGCTTGGCTCCGGGACGGCTTGTAGCGCCCGTTTTGTTCTTCTTCGGAACCCCGTACCGAGGCGCAGAGCTCTTGTTCGGTCTGCCCGGTGGCCGCCCTGGACCGGGCCGTGAGGGTTTCGGTGCACCCACGCACTTTGGCAGGTCCGCGTGGATGTACCGAAACCCCCGACGCACCCGCGCCGGACTCATCCGGTCCGACTCCACAACCCTGTGCCAAGGCAAACGCTCCTGAACGACCAACCCCCGGGCCAGACGCAACTGGGTGTAGACCATGATGTTGCTTCGGTTCGGTGCGGCCACCACCTGGACATTCATGCCGTGTTGCTTGTGCTTGCCGGAATAGAACGGGCGGTCGGCCGCCACGCGGTCGCAGGCGATCAAGGTGCCGTCCACGATCACGTATCCCCACCCTTTGCGGTGTGCTCGGCGTAGCCTTTGTTCGAGGGTGGGCACCTGCTCAGTGAGCAGGGCCGTGGTCTCGCGCACGTAGCGCCAGGCGGTCGTGGTGCCCACCTCGAAGCCGGCTGCGACCTGGGTGAACGTCTCACCTTTGTACAGGTGGACCAGTACGAGTAGAGCCTGCTGTGCGGGGTTCAGGCGCCGCCATCGGGAACCGGTCTTCTTACGGTGGGCGCGGATGGTGCGGCAGCCAGGTTCAGGGTTCGGCGTGACAGGGGCAGGCAGGCACGGTAGAACAGCATGTGGAGCCTCTGGTGGGGCAGGTTTTCTTGGTCGTTAACCCGTCTACCAGGGGCTTCTTGCTGTCAGGAGTGGTTCCGGGGAGCTGGTACGAGGCCGTGACCTGCATCTTCAGAATGAAAAAGGCTCAGTGTGCTGGTCCTGAAAAGCGTTTGCAGTAACGGCAGATGCAGTCGAGGATCTGGTCGGCGGTCCTGGTCCACTTGAACGGACCCGTGTGCTCGTTCCAGTGCCCGGTCCAGTCCTGGGGTGGAGCACACCGCGCTCCAGACCGCATCGCTGCACCCCGGCGAACCACCGCTCGACCTTGGTTGAGTCAGGACGCGTAGGTTGGGGTGGAGTGTTCCGTGCCGGGAGTGCCGGGAACTCAGGCGTGTGCCGGGACCGCCTTTCGTACAGGGAACGGCCCCGGAGCCAGCCACCCGGTCACCGTACGGCGTGCGGGGCCGCGGCCACGTCGACGACGCGTTCGAGGCGGGCCAGGGTCTCGGCCCGGTGGGACGCGATCAGAACCGTGCCGTGGAACTCGGCGATGACGTCGGACACCAGCCGTTCGGTGGCCGGGTCGAGGCTGGCGGTGACCTCGTCCACCAGCAGGACACGCGGTCGGCGGGCGAGGGCGCGGGCCAGGCACAGGCGTGCCCTCTGCCCGCCGGACAGCCGCACGCCCCCCTCTCCGAGTTCGTCGTCGAGACCGATCCAGGCGGCGGCTTCGACGCGTTCGAGCAGAAGGGTCAGGTCGCCGTCGGACCGTGGCCCGCAGCCGCGCAGCAGGTTGTCGCGCACGGTGCCGTGGAAGAGCATCGCGTCCTGGTCGACCAGGGCGACGGCCCCCCGCAGCGCCGCCTCGTCCAGATCGGTGACGGGGACGCCCCCGCCGTCCGCGGTGACGAGCTCCACGGTGCCCGCCGAGGGATCCCAGAGGCGGGCCGCGAGGGCGATGACGGTGCTCTTGCCCGAGCCGGAGGGGCCGACCAGCCCGACGTGCTCGCCGGGGACGAGTTCGGCGGACCAGGAACTGAGCGTGGGCTGTCGGCCCTCGTAGGAGAAGGACACGTCCCGGAACCGGAGGCCGAGCGGACCGGCGGGCAGCTGCCGTGGCGCCCGCGGGACGGCGACGACCGGGGGCCGGTTGATTCCGGCGGCGACGCGTCCGGCGCCGGAGACGAGCGGATGGAGCCGGGTGAGGGTGTCGGTGGCGTCCACGACCGCGGCGATGCCGACCAGGGCCAGGGCGACCAGCGCGGGCAGTTCCGCGGGGGGCAGCCGCACCTGGGCGCCTTCCGAGAGCACACCCGCGGCGGTGGCGCTGGTGGCGATGACGCCGATGACCACGGCGGTGAGGATGAGTTCCCGCAGGGCGGTGACCAGCTGCGACAGCAGTTCACGCCGTTGCGCGATCGCGGCGGCGCGTGCGGTGGCGGCGCTGGTCTCGGCGATGATCCGGGGGGCGAGCCCGTAGGCGAGCACCTCGCGCAGGGCGCCCAGCGCGTCCACGATGCGCTCGGACAGGTCCGAGCGCTCCCGCTGTTCCCGCTCGCCCAGCCGCCGGGCGGTCCGGGCCCAGTACAGTGCGCTGCTCGCCACGACGGCGGCGCCGAGGAGCATGACGAGCGCGGCCTCGGGCAGCAGTAGGGACGCGGTGACGAGGGAGGCGGCGAACAGGGTGAGCGAGGCGCCGAGCTGGGCGACCGTGTGGGCGTAGAAGAACTCGAGCTTCTCGATGTCGTCCATCGCGACGGCCGCCGCGCGTCCGGAGTGCTCACGGCGCCGACCGGGGACGCTGCGCGCGTAGGCGTCGAACAACGCCATCCGCAGCCGGGCCAGCACGCGGTAGGCCAGGGCATGGGAGACGTCCATCTCCCGCCAGGTCAGGAGTACCCGCAGCAGCACGAGCCCGAGGACCAGGGACCACCAGAGGGGTCCGGGCGGCGTGCGCTCCACGACGGCGTGGCCGACCGCCCAGGCCGTGAGGACGGTCAGGCCGGCCAGGCCGAGCGCGCTCATGGTGCCCAGCAGGTAGATCCAGACCATCCCCCGCCACTCGGGGCGCAGGACGGGCAGGAGTTCACGGAAGGCCCGGAACGCGGAGAGGGTGTTCAAGAAGTGCTCCCCAGGTGTTCGGAGTCGAGGCTGAGCACGTCGGGGACCCCGGTGAGGGTCTCGGTGCGGTGGCTGATCATGAGGACGACGCGGTCGCGGGCCACGCGGTGCAGGGTCCGGACCACGTCCGCGGAGCGGTCGGCGTCCAACGCGCTCGTCGGCTCGTCCACCAGCAGGACCGGGCTCCGGGCCAGCAGCGCGCGGGCCAGGGCGAGGCGTTGGCGCTGCCCGCCCGACAGGCTGGTGCCGGCTTCGGTGACCTCGGTGTCGAAGCCGCGGGGGAAGCGCTGGACCTCGTCGAGGATCCCCGCGTCCCGGCAGGCCTCGACGAGGTCCGCCTCCGCGGTGGCACCGGCGACCGCGAGGTTGTCGCGGACGGTCCCGGCGAAGAGCACCGGCCGCTGGGAGACCACGGCGATGTCGCGGGCGCGGAGCGGCCGCCCGTCGAGGTCGATGCTTCCGGTGCGCGGGGTGAGGAAACCGAGGAGGAGGTCGAAGAGGGTGGACTTTCCGGCCCCGGAGGCTCCCACGACCGCGGTGAGGGAGCCCCGCCGGGCCGTCAGGTCGAGGTCGTGGATGACGTCGCGGGGGGCGTCGGGGTAGCGGAAGCTCAGACCCCTCACCCGCAGCACGTCCGCGGGCCGGTCCTCGGCCGCCCGGTCGCTCCCGGGGCCGCCTTCGGGATCGGACACGGGATCGGACGTGGTGTGGCCGGGGGCGGCGGTGCGCCGTTCGCTGAGGGCCCCGATCCGTTCGAGGCCGGGGACCGCGGTGAGGCCGAGGAACCCTGCGTGCCAGTGCCGAGACAGCTCCCGGACGGGACGGAACGCCTCGGAGGAGAGCAGCAGGATCAGGTAGACCTCCAGTGCCGGGGCCTGCCCGGTGACCGCGTGGGTGACGGCGACCGCGGCGGCGGCGACCGCTCCCCCCTGGACGGCCGCGTCGGTGACGGAGGTCTCGCCCAGGGAGACGCGCATCACGCGTTCGGTGGCCCTGCGCAGCGCCTCCGAGCGGTGCTGCAGCCGCTCGCGGGTGCCGGACACGTCGCCGAGCGTGCGCAGGGTGGCCATGCCGCGCAGGGACTCGAGCAGGTCGGCGCTGAGCGCCTCGTAGCTGTCCCAGTGGTCGAGTCCGCGCCGGGCCATCATCCGTTTCCACGCCATGGGCCCCACCAGTGCGAACAGGACCCCGGCGGCGACGCACAACCCCGCCCACGGTGAGGTTACGAGCAGGACGACCACGACGATAGGGCAGGTGAGGAGTAGTTGCACGATCGCGGGAACGTACTTGGAGACGTAGGCGTCGATGCCGTCGACACCGTCGCCCAGGCTGGCCCGCATCGAACCGTCCCGGGCCGCCGTGTCGTGCAGCCGCTCGGGCACGAGCGCGGCCTCCATCGCGCGGCGGCGCACCGCCTGTCTGACCCGGCCGCCCAGACGTGCGGCGGCCGACGCCTGGGCCAGGGAGAGCACCAGGCGCAGCATCGCGATCCCGAGGATCATCGACAGCGCGAGGAGCACGTCCTGGGCCTGGCCGCGCAGCACCGCCGACATCGACCAGGCGATCGCCACGGCCTGCCCGACGTGGGCGAGGAAGACGAGGACCAGCAGGGCGACGCTCCGCGCCAGGTCGGCGGGGAAGCGGGCCGCCTCCCGCCACAGCGGGGGAACGATCATCATGCGGCTGACTCCTTGTCGAGGTCGTGTTCGCCGGGGAGCATCGCCAGGGCGTGGAAGGTCCAGCGGTCGCGCGAAGCGACGAGCCCCGACACCGGGCGGCAGCGCCACCGCCGGGACAGGGCGCCCGCGTAGCACAGCTCGGCCGCGGCCCGGTGGCCCCGCCACAGGGCCCGGGTGAGCTCGGCGGCGGGCGTGTCCACCGCGACGGACCACGTCTTGAGCCGGCGGGCTCCGAGGACCCACGCCTGCCCGGAGGCCTCGGCGACCTCCGCCGCCCGCGGATCGCGGGCGCGCGCCGCGGCCCCGAACTCGCCGGTCGCCGGGGAACGCCTCGCGGCCAGCGCGTCCCTGCGCTCGGGCGGCACCGACCAGGAGTCGGGCAGTTCGACCGCGGCCAGCGGGATCTCCGGCGCGAGTCCGCGCGCGAGCCACCGCCCGTGCTCCGCCGCGCGCGGGACGCCGAGCAGTTCGCGCAGCCGCGGCCCGGGGCCGAGCCGTACCGCGGCGGGGGCCGGAGCGCACAGGAACTCCACCGCGGCCAGGGCGTAGGCGGTGTCCGCGATCCACAGCGGCCAGGCCCGGTGACGGTACCGGCCGAAGCTGCGACCGGGTTGCACGCTCAGGACCAGGTGGGTGCCGGCCGCCCCGGCGCCCGCACCGGGGGCGTGCCAGCCCGCTTCCCGTTCACGGGCCTCGTCGCGTCGGTGGAGGGTGCCCTCCTCCAGGTCGAAGGCGTAGCGGCCCGGGTCCAGGGGGCCGTCCGTACCGACGACCAGGTGGGTGTGCACGGGGTAGGTCGCGCCCGCGGAGGGCACCGGACGCCTGCGGACACGGGTCACCGTCCCGTCGGCCAGGCGGTGGTGTCCCGCGCCGCGCCACAGGCCGTCGAACAGGGCGCGTTCGCGGACCGGCACCGCCACCGGGTCGGCTCCGGCCCGTTGCCAGGGGTTGGCGCGCGGCCCGGGCGGGCGGGGAGGTCCCGGCGCCTCGGCCGAGAAGGCGCGTGCGAGTGCGGGCGGCAGGCGCGAGGGGTCCGCCGTACCGCGCTTCGCGCCGTGCGCCGAGGGGGCCGGGGGAAAGGGGAGGGGCATGGGCGCGGCCTCACATGTGCGGGGGCGGGACGAGGGTGAGGCTCTCGGGGCTCCCGTCCCAGGAGGTGCGCCACCCCCGTTCGAGGGCCGCGTGCTCGAAACGGGGCATGCCCAGGTAGGCGAAGGCCGCCGGGGCGTTCGGGACGAGCCCCGTGACGAAGCTCCGCACCACCCGCAGCGAGGTGCGGCGGACATCGCTCGTCGTCAGGTCGCGGGTGAGGACGCGGTGTCCGCGCTCCGCCAGCCGTTGGTGGACCTCGTCCATCGACACGGCCGCGACCTCGGTGATCGGCCGGGTTCCCAGGGCGGGTGCCGTGAAGCGCCGGGCCTCGCCGTGGACCCGGGGGTCGAGCCAGACCTGGACGTGCGCGCCCAGGTCGACGACGTGCTCGCACTGGGCGCCCGCGGCGTCGAGGTAGCCGGCGTCGGCGCGGAAGTCGAGGTAGAGGCCGCGGGCCATCAGGCCCTGTTCGACGGCGCGGAAGACCCACCCGTCGGCGGTGGTGCAGCCCTGGGTGTAGACCCAGGTGTGCACGGCTTCGAGGACGGCCTTGCGGGCGGCCCGCACGGGGTCGAGCGCGGCGGAGAACCCCGCGGCGTACAGGCCGCGTTCCCGGTCGTGCACGAGTGCGGCCACGGCGGGGGCGAACTCCGAGGGCATGAGTGCCAGGGACACGTCCAGGGAGCTGCCGCGCAGGTCGTCGGCGAGTCCGGGGACGCTGGCGGGGTCGATCCCGAAGGTGGGGCCGTCCAGGTGCCACCACAGTTCGAGGGCGTCGCGTTCGATGATCTCCAGGACCCCCCGGTCCCTCGCGTCGTCGGTCCCCTGCCCGGTGGCGATCCCGGCGTAGTTCAGGTGGTGCACGCGCGGCAGGTGGCGAAAGCGCGACTGCCGCCAGTTGAGGTGGACCAGTGAGGAGGGCATCCAGACCTCGGCGCCGTCGTGCTCCTCGCAGCGCGCCCAGAGGGTGGGGGTGTCCTCGGCGAGGGGCTGGTAGGGGAACCCGGCGCGGGAGTACTGCCACGGGGCGAACCGGGGCAGCTCGTCCAGGTCGATCGGGCGGCGGCCCGCGGTCAGCAGTTCCGCACGGGATCCGACGCGCAGTTCGTCGCGGGGGAGGTCGGCGGGGAGCCAGTTCCCGCAGTAGCGCTCGATCCCTTCGGCGATCGCGGCGATCCTGGCCTGCTCGACGTCGTCGAACGACGTGCCCAACGAGACGCGGTCGGCCGGCCACTCGCCGAGCTGCCGGGCGTCGGCGACGGCCGCGGTCAGTCCCAGGTAGGAGGCGGGGGCGCCGGCGGGGTGCGCCACGGCCCGCACGGAGCGGATGATCCCGCATTCGGGGTCGACCAGCGCGTCCACCGGCAGGGGGCGGTCGGTCCCGGCTATGGCGGTTTCGGTCGCGGCGGTTCCGGCGGCCCCCGGGTGGGGCCGCCCGGTTGTGGTGGGGGTCAAGGTGAGGTCCTTTCGTGGCGCCAGGTCTCTGACGCGGAATCGAGGGTCGACCGGGTGCGGGGCGCGGACGTGAGGATCCCGGTCCACTCCGCCGGGGAACCGGGCAGCCCTTGGGCCGCCAGCCACGGGTCGATGACGTGGGTCAGTCCGCCCGCGGCCGAGATGCGGGCCCGCAGGGCCCGGTCGGTGACCCCGCCGGCCAACCGGTGCCCCCAGGGGCCGCTGGCGAAGTGGCTCGGGGCGCTCCACCCGCGCGCGAGCCGCCGGGCGTCCTCGTGGAAGAAGTCGTCGTCGCCGCTGACCACCAGCAGCGGTACGCCGACGCGGCCGTAGCGTGCCGCCGTGTCCACCCGGTCCGCGCTCCACAGCCGTCGCCAGCCGGTCAGCGCCGACGGTGACCAGCCCCAGTTCCCGGCGGCCTCGACCACGCCCCGGCTCCGCGCCTGCGCGACGCGCCGGTCGAGCTCGGCCGGGGACAGCGGGGGCCGGGAGCGCCGGTGGCGTCCGTGTTCGTGCCACCATCCGATCCGGTGCAGGATCTGCGGTGAGCCTCCGGGGTCCCACGCGGTCTCGGCCAGTCCGAGGGCGGGGACGAGGGCGATGATCGCCGCGACCGGGCAAGCGCCGTCGCGGGTCGCGGCCCGAGCCGCCTCGAGCGCGGTGTGGGCGGCGTACGAGGCGCCGAAGAGGACCAGCGGCAGGCCCTCGTACTCGTCGAGCAGGTGGGCGAGCGTGTCGCCGCCGTCGTCCTCCTCGTGCGTGTAGGGGGACCAGGCCCCCGCCGACCCGTACCGTCCGCGCACGTCCTGGACGAGGCAGTGGTAGCCGCGGGCGTTCCATGAGCGTGCCGTCGACACGTGCCGTCCGGCGTCGTAGGGGGTACGGACCACCACGACGCCCTCGGGGTTCGCGCATTCCCACAGCCGCCCGCGCAGGACCGTGCCGTCGCGGCCCCGGCAGAGGTGTTCGCGTCCGGGTTCCACCGTCATGTCCGCCGACGCGCCCCTCGGTCGACGGAGGAGGGCGGGTCATAGGCCAGGACCGGGTGTTCGCTGATCGTGCCGGTGGCGGCGACCAGCTTCCACAGCGTGCCGCGGTAGCCCCCCAACGCCTCCGACCCCTGCGCCCAGGCGAGGGCCAGGGTGAGCAGTCGGCCCGTCATCAGCACCTGTGCGGCGGCCGAGGGGGGCGCGGCGGCCGCGGCCGCGTGTCGCCAGGTGTCGAGTTCACGGGGGACGAAGCTCGCCGCCAGGCGCCGCCGGTACACCTGTTCGGCTCCGGGGTCGTCCCCGTCGAGGCAGATCGGATCGACGAAGCAGTTCTCGCCCTCGCGGTAGGCGCGCAGCCAGGCGACGCCCCGGCCCGGAAGCGCGTCGAGCCGGTCCCACCCGGTGCGTTCGGCGGGGGAGTCCGCGTACGCGACCACCAGTCCCCACGGCCAGGCGTCCTCCCCCCGGTGACCGGCCGCGCCGCTGCCCCGGTGTTCGTCGCCGGTCGTCCCGTCCACCGAGGCGAGCAGGGCCTCGCCGTCGGTGTGGCGGGTGACGGCCGCGCCCCAGCCGGTCAGGGCCTCGGCCACCGCGTCGAGGGGCGGGCCCCCGCCGACCAGGGCGACCCGGCGCTGCGGGGACGGCCAACGGCGCTGTGCGTCCTCCTCCTCGAGCGAGGACATCTTCACCCGGAGCGTCTCGGCGTACGCGGAGGCCTCCCCGTCGCCGCCCGAAACGCCGCCCAGGGCGTCCAGGAGGCCGGGCGGAGGGGACACGAGACGGAGGAAGCGCCCCGAGGAGGTGCGTACGACGCCGGCACCCCCGCTGTCGACGATGACGTGCGCGCCGGTCCCCGGCACGCGGGCGATGGATGGTTCTGGGGGCATGGCCGACCTCTCGAACGGCCCGGTCGGGCAGCGCGGGGCTGCCCGACCGGGTTGCTCACTGACTACGTCGCGGGGCGGGTGCTAGTCGAAGGGGTTCTCGACGAGCGCGTTGGAGTGCGAGGCCGACAGGTGGGCGAGCTGCTCGGACTCCTCGATCTCGGTGACGACGTCGAAGGGGTTCTCGACGAGCGCGTTGGAGTGCGAGGCCGACAGATGGGCGAGCTGCTCGGACTCCTCGATCTCGGTGACGATCTGGTTGTCCATGGGTCGTTCCCTTCTCGGGTCATGACGCATCGGTCATAGGGGCCGATACGTGTTCGTGGGGGACGAACGACGGTCACTCTAGTTGATAATGATTACCGTTTCCAATAGCTTTGGTCCATGAACTTCCAGAAGCTCCTCGTGGCCGACTACCGCGGAGGCCGCATGTACGCCGTCGCGGACGGCACGGTGAGACCGCTCGGCGACGCCGTCCTCGCCGAGCACGCCGGGTTCCTGACGCTGCCCCGCAGGGAGGGGGAGAGGCGCGCCTCATGGGCCTACGTCGACGACCGCTCCGGCGAGCTCGTGGTCTCGGGGGGCCGCGGCGAACAGCGCTTCCCCGCGGCCATCCCCGGCGAGCACCTCGCCTGCGACGCCTCCGGCCGCTACGTGGCGGTGACGACCGGCCTGGGCGCGAACGCGGAGGCGTGGAGCGACGTCGTCACCCTCGTCGACCGCGAGCGGAGCGGGTCGGTACGGTTCCGCTCCCGGACCGGTGAGCCCGGGGTGCTGATCGTCCCCGACCAGGCCGGCGGCGAACCGGCGGTCGTGCTGCGCCACCGGGAGCCCGGAGCCCTGGAGGCGTTCCCCCTCTCCCGGTGCCTCGACGCCGCCCCGCACGTGCCCCGGATCACCGGTGAGGTCGTCCGCGAGCTCGCCGACGACGGACACGGCGACGTCGTCGACCAGCGCACCGGCATCGCGGCGACCGCGACCAGTAGAGGACTGGAGCGTTTCGTCGTCGAGGACGGTGTCCCGCGCATGCTCGGCACCGTCGCCTGGCCCGTGCCCGGCCGCGCCTACTACCTGCGCCTGGACCCCGCCGCCGGCCGCGCGGTGGGCGTGGTCCGAGGCGGCCCCGCGTCCCCGACGGCATGGACCGAATGGACGAACCACCTGGTCGACGTCGACCTGTCCACCGGCCGGACGCGCTGCCTGGAGCTGCCCCGGGGGCTGGCCTTCCGCTTCGCGCTCGGCGGCACCCGGGCCGCCGTCGCCACGATCCACCCCGACGGAGACGAGCTCACCGTCATCGAGCGGGCCGAGCCGCTGATGCGCGTCCCGCACAGGACCCCGCTCCCCCCGATGTCGCGCCCGCCCGCCCCCGGACACCTGCCCTGGGACCCCGTCGGCGACTCACCCGCACAGCGGCGCTCCGTGGCCGTCGACCCCGCCGGGACGACGGTCGCCGTGACCCGGGGAGGCGACGGCCAACTGCACCTGTTCCACGACGGCGCACTCGACACCGTCACCGTGCCCGGCCCGCTCGACGAGGGCGGGCACCTGTACTGGCACGGCGGCGACACCGACACCATCGGCCGGTAGCGCGATGCACGAGTCCCCTCCTCCCGCCGTCCCCGCCCTCGACGCCGCGCTCACGAAGTGGGAACGGCACGGCCGCCCGGGCCTGCCGGAGAACGGTTTCGTACTCAGCCGACCGCCCGGACGCCGACGCCGGGGGATCTACCGGGCGGACACCGGCGCACCGGTGATCGAGCCCGAGGGCCACATCCTGCGCATGGCCCCCTCCCCGGACGGGCGCAGCATCTGCGTCCAACTGGCCGAGCACGCGGACGAGGACGCCGCCCTGGGACTGGTCGACACCGCCAGCGGAGCCCTGCGGCTGTACCCGCGGGTTCGCTGCCGCTACGACCCCGTGCTCTGGGACGCCGACTCCTCCGGTGTCGAACTGGTCGCCGGCCGCTCCCACGGCCTCGTCCGCCTCGACGTCGGCACCGGGCGGCCGACGGTCTCGGCCGTACCGCCGGACACCCGGCTCAGACTCTTCCCCGGAGGCCGGCGCGGACTGCTCGCCGAGAGCCGCCCCGGCAGCCCCAGCCGCCTCGTCGACCGGGCCACCGGTACCGAGCTCGCCGCGTTCGCCGCCATCGTCCGGGCCCTGCCCGCGGGGGACGACATCGTCGTCGACGACGGCGCCCGCCTGCAGGGACTCGACCCGGACAGCGGCGCCCGGAGATGGTGCTGGGACGACCCGGACCTGCGGATCACCTCGTTCGCAGCCCGCGGCCAGGACATCGTCGCCGTCGGCGTGCGCGCCGGCCGCAGTGTCCTCGTCCGGCTCGTCCAGGGCTCGGTCGCGGCCGAACGAGAGGTCGCCCACCGGGGCGCTCCGGCCGTCGCGACCGGGGTGAGCGCTGACGCCGGCCGGTTCCACGTCCTCATCGAAGGCCCGGTCCTGCCCCCACGGGTCGTACCCGCCGAGGATCTGCTGTCCGACCGTCCGGCAGCGGTCGGCCCGGAAACCCCGGCACGCACCGAACGGCACGTCTTCACCGCCGGGGACGGAGCGCGCGTCCCCGTCGTGGTCACCTCACCGGTCGGCGCCGAGGGGCCCGCACCGCTGATCCTCACCTGCTACGGCGGTTTCGGTGTGCCGAGCCTGCCGGTGTTCGAACCGACCGTGCCGGCGTGGGTCGAGTACGGCGGACGGTACGCCATCGCCCAGGTCCGGGGCGGCGGCGAGCACGGCCCGGCCTGGCGGCAGGCCGGGCGCGGCCCCGCCAAGGGACGCGGCATCGAGGACCTCGCCGCCGTCGCACGCGGCCTGGTCGAGGCCGGGCTCACCCGACCCGACCTGCTCGTCCTGGCCGGCGCCTCGCACGGCGGGGTCCTGGCCACCAGCTGCGCTCTCGGAACGCCGGACCTGTGCGCCGGGGTCGTCAGCACCGCGGCGCCGCTCGACCTGCTCAACCTCGGCGCCCACCCGCTCGGACGGCGTTGGGCCGCCGAGTTCGGAGCCTCGGACACCCCCGAGGGGACCGAACACCTGCGCCGGATCTCGCCCCTGCACCGTGCCAGGGAGCTCACCCCCGGCACCGTGCCTCCCCGCTTCCTCGGCATCGTGCTGGCGGAGGACTCCCGGGTCGCCGCCGACGACACCCTGGCGGTCGCCGACGCGCTGCGCCGCGCCGGAGGCAGCGCCGACGTGTGGCGCGCACCGGAAACCGGCCACGGCGGCAACCACCTCGACAGCCTGCACCGCCTCGGAACGACCGTCCTCGGCTTCGCCGCCACGACCACCAGAACCGTGCGGACCCATCCATCCACCAGCTAAGAGAGCCCCCGCGACAGATGGCACAAGCAACCAACGGGAGACGGGCGCCGGTCCCCTTCCGGCGCCTCCTGACCAACGCGCGCCCCACAGGAGCGCCCCCCGACGGCGCACCGCCCCCGACCCCTTCCGCTGGCAACACCCGGCGGCGCGGCGTGCTCGCCGCCCGGATCCTCGTTCCGGCCCTGGCCCTGACGCTGCTGGCGGTGGTGGTGCTGTCCAGCAGCGTCGGCACGATCGACGTGTCCCCGGCGGAGGCCCTGCGCATCATCGTCGGCCACCTCGTGCCCGGGATGCCGTGGATGTCGGACGGATCACTGACGACGGTGCAGGACAACGCCGTCTGGCAGTTCCGGCTGCCCCGCGCACTCCTGGCAGCGACCGCCGGCGCCGCGCTGGCCCTGGCCGGTGCGCTGATGCAGGCCGTGGTCCACAACTCCCTCGCCGAGCCCTACATCCTCGGTGTCTCCGCCGGCGCCGGCGTCGGAGCGGTCTCGTTCATCGTCCTGGGCGTCGGGACCAGCGCTCTCGGCGTGGGGGGCGCGGCCTTCCTCGGCGCGCTCGCGGCCACCGCGGCCGTCTACACCCTGGCCCACAAGAACGGGCGCATCGCACCCCAGCGCCTCATCCTCGCGGGCGTCGCCCTGGGCTCCCTGTTCAGCGCCGTGACCAGCTACCTGACCATCACCACCCACGCGCAGAACGTCTTCAGCATCATGTTCTTCCTCCTGGGTTCGGTCTCCGCCGCCACGATGAACCATCTCGCCCTGCCCTCGGCGGCGCTGCTCATCGTGGGCCTCTACGCCGCGTTCCACGCCCGGGCGCTCAACGCGCTCCTCGTCGGAGACGACGCGGCCGCGTCCCTGGGCGTCAACGTCAACCGGCTGCGCAGCGGCGCCCTCGTCGCCGCCGCGCTGCTGACCGGATCGGTCGTCGCGGTCTCCGGAGGCATCGGCTTCGTCGGGCTGATCATCCCGCACATCGCACGCATCATCGTCGGCTCCGACCACCGCAGGATGCTCCCCGTCGCCCTGCTCGGCGGGGCGGTCTTCCTCGCCACCTGCGACTTCCTGGCCCGCACCCTGGCGGACCCCTCGGAGATCCCGCTGGGTGTGCTCACCGCGATGGTCGGAGCGCCGTTCTTCCTGTGGCTGCTGCGACGCGACCGCGCCGACAGCGTGGGGGTGGGCCGATGAGAGTCGACGTCGAGAACCTCCGAGCCCACCGCGGCGGGCGGCCCGTCGTCACCGACGTGAGCGTCTCGGTGCCCTCGGGCACCGTGCTCGGCCTGCTCGGGCCCAACGGGAGCGGCAAGTCCACCCTGCTGCGCGCCGTGTCCGGGCTCGCGGCCCCGTCAGCCGGCCGTGTGCGCTTCGACGGCACCGACATCACCGCGCTGAGCCGCAGGGAGCTGGCCCGGCACGTCGCGGTGATGGCCCAGGAGCACAGCGAGGAATTCGAGATCCCCGTCCTCGACCTCGTCCTGCTCGGACGCATCCCGCACGGACGCGGGTACGGGCGCGATTCCGACCACGACGTCACCCTCGCCCGGCAGGCCCTGGCCCGCGTCGGCGCCGCGCACCTGGAGAACCGCTCGTTCTCGGCCCTCTCGGGCGGTGAGCGCCAACGCGTGCTCTTCGCCCGCGCGCTCACCCAGGACACCCCCGTGCTCGTCCTCGACGAGCCCACGAACCACCTCGACATCGCCCACCAGCTCGAACTCCTCGACCGGGTCCGGGCCACCGACCGCACCGTGCTGGTCGCCCTGCACGACCTGAACCTGGCCGCACGCTCCTGCGACGCCATCGGTGTCCTGGCCGAGGGGCGCCTGATCTCCCTCGGCACCCCGGACGAGGTACTCCACACCGACCTGGTCCGCTCGGTCTTCGGCGTCGAGTCGACAGCCGTCGCCCACCCGCGTTCCGGACGGCGACACCTGCTCTTCGACGCCCGCAGCGCGCCGGAGCCGAACGACCCGACCCCCGCTAACCCACCCGCCCCGACCGAGGAAGAAGCAACCACCCCATGACACGCAACACCACCCGGGCCGCGTCCCGGCGCCGTTCCCGTACCCGCGGCCTCTCGACCGGCTGGGCCGCACTCCTCGCGGCGCCGCTGGTGCTGACCGCCTGCGGTACCGGCGTCACCGGCGACCAGGCGGCCTCCGACGCCTCCGACGCCTCCGGGGACACCGTGACGGTCACGAACTGCGGACGGGAGCTGTCCTTCGACACCGCTCCCGGCAGCGTCGTCGGGCTGATGCCCTCGCAGACCGAACTGCTCCTCCGCCTCGGTGTGCGGGACTCCATGGCGGGCCAGGCCCAGACCGAGGTCTCGGCGCTGCCGGAGGACGTTGCCGGGCAGGCCGACGGCATCCCGGTGCTCAGCACGGACGCCCCGCCGGCTCGTGAGGACCTCCTGGCCGTCGCCCCCGACCTGGTGGCCGCCCCCACGGAGTACGAGTTCACCGCGGAACAGGGCTTCGCCAGCATCGAGCAGCTGGACGAGAACGGCGCCCAGGCCTACGTCGCGACCGGTGGCTGCGCCGACCGCCGCAACACCGCGCAGGTCACCGACGTGCTGACGGACGTCACCGACCTCGGCGCCATCCTGCGCGTCCCCGAGGAGGCCGAAAGGCTCGTCCAGGACACCGAGGAACGACTGGCCGCCGTGGAGGAGGCGATCAGCGGCTCCGAACAGCCCAGCGTCGCGCAGGTCTACGTCGAGGGCAACTCGCTGTCGGCCATCGGCGCCGGCATCGAGGCGGACATCATCAGGACCGCCGGCGGCGCCAACGTCTTCGACCCCGACAGCCCCGAGTTCGCCGACTTCTTCGCCGCGCAGATCAACCCCGAGGAGATCGTCAGCCGCAGCCCCGAAGCCGTCGTGTTCGGTGTGAGTGGACCGGAGCACGAAGAGCAGACGCGCGAGTACCTCCGCGACACCTTCCCCGAGGTCCCGGCCGTGGAGAACGACCTCCTCGTCGCCATCCCCGCGAGCGACCTGTACCCCGGCGCCCTGGGGAACGTCGACGCCGTGGAGACGATCGCCCGGGAGCTCTACCCGGACGCGTTCTAGCCCGGCGTCCGACCCGCCTGCCCGGCCCCGGGGCCGCTTGTGGTGCCCGCGGTGCTCTTCCCCGGGTGCCCGTGTCCTCGGGCGCCCGGGGCGGGGAGCCGGGCGCTGGTTCCGGCTCCCCGCCGGGCGCCCCGGGCCGGGTGCGCGGAGTGTGCCGTGCCGATCCGCCCGACGCAGGAGCGGCACGGCCGGGTCAGGCCTTCGCCCCGGTGTCCCCGGTGTCCCCGGCAGCCCCGGCGTCTGCGGCATCCCCGGCTCGGTCGGTGTTCACAGCGTCCTCCCGCTGCCCGGCGGGGCCCTCAGCGGAACCCGCGGCCGTCACGGGCCGCCTCCGCCCGCCGCCCAGGACGGGGGATCCCCGCCACGACCCTGCCCAGGACCGGGAGGAGGCCCGTGACCACGAGGAAGACCGCGCCCGCGGCCGCGACGTAGCGGCTCTTCGCCCGGTTCAGGTTCAGGTGGCCGATGGTGGCCACCCGCTTTTTCGTCGGCAGAGCGCCGCAGGGCAGGGACGTGGCCCGTGTTCTGCTAGGAATGAACCGACTCCGTCCCGCGCTCGTGGAGTCCCTTCTGCCGTCCTCGGGGCGTCGGTCCCGGGCCCCATCCCCCGAACTAGAAGGTCCTTCGGTATGACCTGTTCCAGGTTGACCCTCGGCGCCCTGGCCCTGGCACTCCTCGTCCCCCTCACCTCCTGCGGCCTCCTCCGGGACGCCGAGGAGACCGCGCAGACACAGGCGGAGTCCGCGGAACCAGCAGCGGAACCATCTCCCGAACCGGGAAGCGCCGAGGACGCCCTGCCCTACGTCGAGGCACTGGGCCGTTCGAGCGATCCCGAGCTGGTGGAGGAGGGCCTGGAGTTCGCCCACCCGGACTGGCCCGCCCACGGGTACCTGCAACACCAGGCGAACGGAGTCCGGGCCAACCTCGTCAGCGGGCACCGTCTCCAGGACGACCCGGTCGAGCTGACCGACCAGGGCATCCGGCTCTGCCGGACCAGCGGGTGCGCCACCTTCGGCGGCTTCGTGTTCGTGGAAGGACTGCTCGCCGACTTCCGGGTGGAGGGCGACCTCGTCGGCGACCACCTCCTCCCCGGCGGAGGAGGTGACACAGTCGAAGGGGTCACCGTGACGGTCGCCAGCAGCTACCACGCGATCCGGGCCGACTGCCTGATCGTGTTCGCGGACGTGGAGACCGAGTCGGTCGAGGTCAGTGTCCTCGACGCCACGCACGAGGCCCCCGACGGAGAGCTCGGGCCCCTGGACCCCCGCTACGGAGTCACCGGTCAGGACCACTTCACACCCGCCTCCCCGGGCCAGGTCATGCTCTGGTTCGAGAGCACGGACGGGGGCGGCACCGTCGACCTGGTCCTGGAGTGCGTTGAGGGATGCGAGGGCGAGGTCCACCTCTCCCTGCCGCTGGAGTGAGCCCGAACCACCCACCGTGCCGCACGGCGCCCGTGGGCTGCACGTCCCGGGCACCGCTCTCCTACCCGGTCGGCTCGACCCGCCACTCGTCCCACACCGGCCCGTCGCCCTCTCCCGCACCGTCGCCCGCCACCACCCTCAGAGGAGAGCCTTCGGCTCGGATTCCTCCCTTACCCGGCCGTCGGCACCGAACACCACGAACCGGTCGAAGCTCCGCGCGAACCACCGGTCGTGGGTGACCGCCAGGATCGTCCCCCGGTAGGCCTCCAGCGCCGACTCCAGGGCCTCGGCCGAGACCACGTCCAGGTTGTCGGTGGGCTCGTCGAGCAGCAGCATGGTGGCGCCCGACAGCTCCAGCAACAGCACCTGGAACCGGGCCTGCTGGCCGCCGGAGAGGGTGTCGAACGACTGCTCGGCACAGAGCGCCAGTTCGTAGCGGTCCAGCGCCCGCCCGGCCTCGTCCCGGGGTACGCCCTTCCTGGTGCCCCGCCCGCTGTGCAGGATCTCCAACAGGGTCCGCCCGGCGAACTCCGGGTGCTCGTGCGTCTGCGCGAACCACCCCGGCAGCACCCGGGCGCCCAGCCGGGCCCGGCCGGTGTGCGGAACCGGCTCGACACCGGCGCGCTCCTCCTCCGGCACCAGTGAGGACTCGGGGTCGTCACCGCCGCCGGCGAGCAGCCGCAGGAAGTGCGACTTGCCCGAACCGTTGGCGCCCAGCACCGCGACCCGCTCGTCGTACCAGACCTCCAGGTCGAAGGGGTGCATCAGCCCCGTCAGCTCCAGGTTCTCGCACACCAGGGCGCGCCTGCCGGTGCGCCCGCCGCGCAACCGCATCCGCAGGTTCTGGTCCCGGGGCTGCTGCTGCGGCGGCCCCGCCTCCTCGAACCGGCGCAGCCGGGTCCGCGCGGACTGGTACCGCGTGGCCATGTCCGAGTTGTAGGCGGCCTTCTGCTTGTACATGGACACGAGCGCCTTCAGCTTGGCGTGCTCCTCGTCCCAGCGCCTGCGCAGCTCGTCCAGGCGGGCGAACCGCTCCCGCCGGGCCTCGTGGTAGGTGTCGAAGGCGCCCCCGTGCGTCCACACGCTGTTGCCCGCCGCACCCAGCTCCACCGTGACGATCCGGTCCGGCACCCGGCTGAGCAGTTCGCGGTCGTGCGAGACGAACAGGACCGTCTTGGGTGTGGCGCGCAGGGCCTCCTCCAGCCAGCGCTTGCCCGGAACGTCCAGGTAGTTGTCCGGTTCGTCCAGCAGCAGCACCGGCGCGGGCCCGCGCAGCAGCGCCTCGATGACCAGCCGTTTCTGCTCACCTCCGGAGAGCGTGCGCACCTGCCGCCACCGGCAGCGCCCGTAGGGCGCGCCCAGGGCCGCCACACAGCACTGGTCCCACACGACCTCGGCCCCGTAACCCCCGGCGTCGCCGTAACGCGCGATCGCCTCGGCGTAGCGCATCTGCGTCTTCTCGTCCTCGGAGACCATCATGGCCTCCTCGGCCCGATCCAGGTCCGCGTGCGCTCGGCGCACGGCCGCGGGGGAGACCGACACCAGGAGTTCGTGCACGGTGCTCGCGTCCCGCACGTGCCCCACGAACTGCGGCATCACCCCCAGCTCGCCGTCCACGGTCACCGCGCCCGACTGGGGCGCGAACTCACCTTTGACCAGGCTCAGCAGTGTGCTCTTGCCCGCGCCGTTGGCACCCACGAGGGCGGTCCTGGACCCCGCGCCGACCCGGAACGACACCCCGTCCAACAGCACCCTCCCGTCGGGCAGGGTGTGTGTGACCCGGTTGACGTCGACGTAACCCACGACCGCTCTTCTCCCGCTGCTCACGAACCGCCCGCACGCCCGATCGGCGCCCGCGGGCAGGCTCGCACGCCGGGACGGCCGGCCGCAAAGGGTTATCGCGGGTGGTGGGAGGAGGGCCGGGGCAGCTCGGGAGGGCGGGTGCCGCTCATCCACAGGGCCAGCTCATCCCGGCCCACCAGCACCATCTCGTCCCCCGCCTCCCACGCGGCGGCCTCGGTGAAACCGTCGGAGGCCACGAACATCCCCAGGTAGCCCCGGTGGGTTCCGGCCAGCACCCCCAGGAAGGCCCGCACCTCGTTCGGCGGGACCGGTCTGCGCCAGCGCTTGCACTGCACGACCAGGGGGCGCCCGTCCGGGGTCTGGGCGCGCAGGTCCGCCCCGCCGTCGAAGGAGCCGCCCACCACCGTGACCCTGGTGTAGCCGTGGGACCGCAGCAGGCTCGCGACGTACTCCTCGAAGCGCACACCCGTCATCCGGTCGACCGCGGACAGGTCGGTGCGGGCCACCACCCTGCGGTCCCCGGCCAGCCGGATCCGGCCCCGGACCCACCAGACCAGCACGGCCAGCGCGGCGGCGGCCGCCAGGGCCAGGCCCAGCCACACCAGCGGACGGTCGGCGTTGTCGTGCAGCCAGCCCAGGGCCAACAGTGACACCACCACGGCCAGGGGCAGAGTTCCTCGGAGCCACCGGGCCCGCAGCCGGGCCCCGCGTCGACGCCGCCGGGCCCCGCGCCGACCCTGTCGTGCGCTCACGTTCCTCCCCGGGACACGGTCTGCGGTCTCATAACGGAGCACATCATCCCACGGGTGGCCAACCCGACAGCCCCGTCCCGGTACGACGGGACGGGGCTGTCCCCGGGCGCTGCCACAATGGCACCAGCCGCCCTCCGGACGAGAGCACCGGTCCCGCCGGGGGGCGACCCGCGCGCGTACGCGAGCCCTTCAGGGGCGCGCGCCACGGGAGTGAACGGGAACGACCAGGGACCGATACCGCGGGGGTTGAGTGGTGGCCGAACGCAGGGCGTTGGACCTGGACGCGCTGGCGGTCAGCGACCGCTTCCGCCTGTTCAACTTCACCCGCCGCGACGATCACGTCACCTACCTGTGGATCCTGCGGGCCGTGGACCGCCTCCGCGAGGTCCACCAGGTGCAGGTCGGTGCGGACGAGGTCGAGGCGACCCTGCGCGAACTGGGCGCGGCCCACGCGGAGGTGCCCGCGCTCCCCGCCCAGGGGCTGCGCAGCCGCCTCGACGAACTCG
Source organism: Nocardiopsis terrae (assembly GCF_014651695.1). GTDB lineage: Bacteria > Actinomycetota > Actinomycetes > Streptosporangiales > Streptosporangiaceae > Nocardiopsis > Nocardiopsis terrae. The sequence continues at coordinate 244,838 of NZ_BMXJ01000004.1, read as the reverse complement.
CGGCCGACGGCGTGGTGCACCGCTTCGACGACGCCTCCCGCGCGGGCACGCTCGCGAGCTACCGCAACCGCCAGTCCGTCTACCAGTTCAGCGAACTCGGCTACCGGGCCTATCACGCGGTGGAGAACGTCCTCGGCGCCCGGGCGGAGGACGTCAACCTGTCCCGGCTCGTCTTCTCCGACGTGCTGGAGGACCTCGGAGCCCTGGCCGAGGCCAACCGCACCGGCCGGGCCGAGGACGTCTACCGGCGCCTGTCGCGCCTGGACTCGGTCATGGAGGACATGGGGCGGCGCTCCGCGCAGTTCCACGTGACCCTCGGGGAGATCCTGCGCTCCACGGAGGCCTCGCCGGAGGTCTTCCTGCGCCACAAGAACGCCCTGCTGGTCCACATGTCCGACTTCATGGCCGAGCTGGACCGCTACCTGCCCCGCCTGGACCGGGCCGTCCACGAGGTCGAGGCCACCGGCCTGAGCACCCTGCTCTCCCGCGCGGCCGAGGCCGACGAACGACTCTTCATGGAGCGGGCCGAACGCCTGGAGGACTGGTCGCGCCGCTGGTGGGCGGTGCGCGCCTGGTTCGCCTCCGAGGGCGGGGCGCCCACCCGGGCCGCCGAACTCGGCCAGGCCACCCGGTCCGCCGTCTCCGGGGTGGTCGCCCTGCTGCGCCAGATCACCGAGGCCCGGCGCGGCGGAGTCAACCGCTCCACCCAGCTCCGCCACCTGGCCGCCTGGGTGTTCGACACCCCCGACGACGGGGCGGCACACGCCCTCATGGGCGCCGCCTTCAACACCCGTTCCGCCCGCCACCTGGGCGTCGCCCACGAGGACGGCGACGAGTTCTCACCCACCGACTCCTGGCACGACGCGGCCGGAGTGGAGGTCTCGGTCACCCTGTTCCGCAACGACCGGGCGCCCACCCCCGGAGTCCCCAAACCGGTGCGCCGTGACACCGGTGCCCGCTCCGAGCTGCGCCGCCGCCAGCGTGAGGAACGCGAGGCCGAACGCGCCTCGGCCGCGCTCCTGGTCCGCGAGGGCGCACACGAGCGCGTCCTCGACGACAGCGACACCCGGGTCCTGCTGCGGCTGGTCACCAAGGCCCTGGAGTCGCGGGAGGTGTACACCGGCCCCGAGGGGTCGCCGCCGGCGGTCGTCGGGCGCCTGAAGTCCGCCACCGGCGACGACGGCGGCACCCTCGTCAAGCTCGTGCCCGACCTGCGGGGCAGCACCGTGCGCACCTCGCAGGGCAACCTCCACCTGCCCGGCTTCCGGGTCGAACTGGCCTCCCGCGTCCGCGGAGCCCGACGGGGCGCCGCGGACGCGGCAGGCGCCGACCGGGCCGACCGGGCGAGTACCCGGAAGGGGAACTGATGGCCGCCCGCACCCGCCCCCGCGTCGAGACCGTGGACCTGGGCTCCTACCAGCAGGCCGTGCGCAAGGTCCTCACCTGCGACGTCATCACCGCCTCCCGCCCGCGCCCGGGCGTACTCGACCAGGTCCTGTACTGGGCCGACCAGATGGCCGAGGACCTGCGCGCCCTGTTCGGGTACACCCTCATCGCCACCACCGACCACGTCCGCCTGGTCCGCGAACTCGACCTGCTCGACCCCACCCAGCGCCAGACCTTCGCCCGCAAGGGCAAACCCTTCGACCGCCGCCGCCTGGCCTACCTGTGCCTGCTGCTGGCCGCCTTCCAGCGCTCCCAGGTCGAGATCAGCCTCGGTGACCTGGTCCGACGCGTCACCCCCTCGGCCAACCAGATCGAGGGCCTGGGCTACGACCCCACCGACTCCACGCACAAGGCCGCGCTGGTCGACGTCGTCCACTGGTTGCTGGACCGGGGCGCCCTGCACCTGTCCGACGGCTCCGTCGAGGCCTGGGCGCGCGGCGGCGAACAGGGCGACGCGCTCTTCGACATCGACCACGAGATCTGCGAGGTCCTCTTCCGGCCCACCCGGCCGATCCAGCACCTGCACAGCGCCTCCGGGCTGCTCAGCGACGCCCTCGGCCAGGACGCCCCGCGCGAACGCGCCGCCCGGCGAGCCCGCCGCCTGCTGGTGGAGTACCCCGTGGTGTACTACGCGGACGTCGAACCCGAGGTCGCCGCCGCACTGCGCGGCAGGGGCCCGGCCGAGGAGGTGAGCCGCCTCACCGGGACGAAGCTGGAGCGCCGCGCGGAGGGGGTCCTGCTGGCCGACGCCTCCGGCACCTTCACCGACCGGGCCTTCCCGGGCCGGGGAGGCGCCGTCACCCGTACGGCCGGACTGCTGCTGGCCCAGATCGCCACCTACTTCGAGGAGTCCTGGGCCGGTCTGGCCCGCCTGCCCGCCCCGGGCGCCGTCCACGAGCACCCCGGGCTGGTCGCGCGGATCGACGCCGGGATCCCCCGGGAGGGGATCGTCACGGAGCTGGCCTGGGCCGAGGGGGAGCGCGTCCCGACGGTCGGGGCGCCCGCCACGGTGCCGTTGGTGGAGCGCGAACGCCTGGAGGACATGCTCGCCGACCTGTTCGAGGAGTTCGGCGCCGCCTCCTTCACCGCCACCTGGCAACAGGACCCCCAGGGCCTGCTCGACGCCGCCCTGGCCCTGCTGACCGACCTGGCCCTGGTCCGCCCGGTCCCGGGCGGGGTCCTGGTCACGCCCGCCGCGCTGCGCTACCGCAACATCCGGGGCGCGCTGCCCGAACGCCCCGACACCGGCCTGCTCCCGTTCGGTCCGCTCGACCAGCCCGAGGCCGGACAGCCCGAGGCCGGTCAGAACGGTGGCGGCCCCGACGGCGACCGGTCCGACAGCGGCCGACCCGAGAGCGACCGGCCCGACGACGGCGCCGCCGGGACAGAAACGCCCACCGCCCAGCCAGAGCAGCCCGAGACCGAAGGAACCGAGGAAACCGCGCCATGACCCGCAGGAGCGACCGCTTCCGGCCCAGCCGGGCCGGTGTCGTCAACGTCTGGGACTACGCAGACGAGGAGTTCGTCTTCGCCGACGGCCGCCTCGTCCTGCGCGGCCACAACGGTTCGGGCAAGACCAAGGCGCTGGAGGTGCTGTTCCCCTTCGTCCTGGACGGCTACACCGACGCCCGCAGGCTCGACCCCTTCAGCGGACAGAACCGCACCATGAAGTCCAACCTCCTCTACCGGGGCGACGAGTCCGCGTACGGGTACGTGTGGATGGAGTTCGCCCGCGCCGCCGACGGCGACACCCCGGAAACCGGCGCCCCGGCCGCCGCCGACCCGGGCACCGAGACCGTCACCCTGGTCATCGGCCTGCGCGCACACCGCCACCGCGACGGCGTCACCCCCTCCTTCTTCGTCACCGGCCAACGCCTCGGGGTGGACTTCGGACTGCTGGCCACCGACGGGCGACCGCTCACCGAACGCCAGCTCAAGGCGGCCCTCGGCGAGGACGCCCACCACTCCACCGCGGCCGACTACCGCAGGGCCGTCGACGCGCGCCTGTTCGGGCTGGGAGAGCGCTACGTCCAGCTCCTCGACCTCCTGCTTGCCCTGCGCCGCCCCCTGCTGGCCAAGGACCTGGACCCGGAGAAGGTCTCCCACACCCTCACCGGCGGCCTCAGCCCCCTCGACGACGCCCTCGTCGACCAGGCGGCGCGCGACTTCGCCAACCTCGCCGCCGTCCAGAGCCGGTTCGCCAGCGCCACCGCGGCCCACGAGGCCGCCCGGACCTTCACCGGCGTCTACGCCGACTACCTGACGACCAACGCCCGGCACCGGCTGTCCCGGGTCGCCGCCGCCACCGACCAGGCCGACACCCACGCCCGCACCGTCACCGAGGCCGCCGCCGAACTCGACCGGGCCACCGCCGCCCGGGACCGGGCCCGCGAGCGCGCCGCCGAACTCTCCGAGGAGGCTGAGCGCCTGGACGCCCAGTGCGCCGCCCTGCGCCAGCACGAGACCCTCCGCGACCAGCAGGCCCTCCAGGTCAGGCGGGAGAACAACGACGGACGCGCCCGCCAGATCGCCACCCAGCGGGCGCGGGTGCGCGCCCAGGAGGAGGAGATCTCCCGCCTGAGCGGCGAGACCGCCCGCGTCGCCGAGCGCGTCGAGCGCGAACGCGCCCGGGCCGGGGAACTGCGCACCGAACTCACCGCGGCCGCCGAACACTCCGGTATCGTCCACGACGCCGAAGGGCCCGTCGACACCGGCGACGACCTGCCCGAGACCGCACGGGCCAGGGCCGACGCCCGCCTCGACGACGTGCGCGCCGTACGCGAACGGCTCGCCGCCCTGGACCGCGCCGAGGACGGGCGCGTGCGCGCCGAGACGGCCGCCGCCAGGGCCGAGGACACCCTCGGTGCGCGCGAACGGGAGTGCGCCGGCGCCGAGGAGGAGCTCGCCGGACTCCGCCGCACCGCTGCCCGGAACCTGGACGGCTGGTCCGAGCGGTGGGAGATCGCCGGACCGGACTGCCTGACGGCCCTGCGCGGCACCCTGGAGCACTACGGCGAACCCGGCACCCCCACCCTCGCCCAGGTGTTCAACGAACAACTCCACGACCAGCAGCTGCACGCGGCCGCCCGGGCCAACGGCCTGGAGTCCGAGCAGACCCGGCTCGGCGAGGAGCTGGCCGCCGTCCGCCGCGAACGCGAGGACATCGCGGCCGAGCGCGACGACGCCCCGCCCGCCGACCCCCTGCGCCCCGCACCGCGCGGGGACCGGCCCGGAGCCCCCCTCTGGCAGCTGGTCCGCTTCGCCGACGACCTGCCCGAGGAGCACGGCGCCGCCGTCGAGGGCGCCCTGCACACCGCCGGGCTGCTCACCGCCTGGATCCACCCCGACCCCGACCTGACCCGCCAGGCCCTCGAACGGGCCGAGGCCGACGTCTACCTGCTCCCCGGCGCGGACGCGGGCACGGGAGCGGACGCCGGCGACGGGGCCGGATCCGCGCAGCCCGCGCACACCGGGCCCACACTCGCCGACCTCCTGGTCCCGGAAACCCAGGACCGGGTCCCCACCGACACCATCGCCCGCGTCCTGGCCTCCGTCCCCCTCGCCGGAGGGGACGGCGCCCCGCTCACCGAACTCCCGGCCGGCGTGGACACCGGGTCCCGCTTCCGCCTGGGACCGCTCACCGGCGCCCACCCCAAGCCCGCCGCCGAGTTCATCGGCGCCACCAACCGCGCCCAACGCCGCCGCGAACGCCTGGAAGCCCACGACGCCCGCATCAGCGAGCTCTCCGCCCGGTACACCGAACTCGGCGCCCGGCTCGCCCGGGACCACGAACTGCTCAAGGACTTCGACCGCGCCCGCGCCGACCTGCCCGACGCCACCGAGGTCGTCAGGGCGCTGCGCACGCTCGAACACCACTCCACCCTCCTGGCCTCGGCCCGGGCCGCCCGCTCCGAGACCCGCCGCGACTTCGACGCCGCCGTCGCGCAGGTCGACGCCGAACGCCGCCAGGTCCGCACCGCGGCCGCCGAACGCGCGATGCCCACCGGCAGGGAGGACGTCGACGCGGTCGCCGCCGCGGCCGGGGCCTTCCGGGACACCGCCCGGAACCTGCACGCCACCCGCGCCGGCATCGCCGACCACGAACGCGACCTCACCGGCCGCAGGGACACCGTCGCCCGGCTGACCGAAGCGCTCGAGGGCGACCGCGCCGACCTCGACCGGAGCCGCACCGAGCACCAACGCGAGACGGAGGAGCTGGCCACCCTGGAGGCGGCCATCGACGCCCCGGCCCGTGAACTCCTCGACCAGCTGGAGCGGGCCCAGACCGAACTCGGCGACGTCCGGGGCAGGCACCGCGGCGCCACGGGGGAGGCCTCCCGTGAACACGACCTGGCCGTGCGCTCCGAAACCCTGCGCGACAGCGGACGCCAGTCCCTGGCCCAGGCCCTGGGCACCCTCTTCGAACACGCCGCCGCCTTCGCCGGGCTCACCCAGCCCGCCGTGCGCGCCGTCATGGGCGTGGACACCCCGGGCACCTGGCCCGCTCCCGACCAGTGGCCCGCCCCGGAGGAGGCCGCGCAGCGCCTGCTCACCGGTCGGGCCGCCACCGTCCGCGAGGTCCTGCCCGGAACGGCCGCCGACCTGCTGGACGGCTTCGCCGGGGCAGTCGGCACCGGCGAGGTCGGCGAGGCCGAGCTCAAGACCGCGGGGAACCGCATGTCCCAGGCACTGCGCACCTTCCAGGAGGCCCTGGGCGGTGACGCCGAGGGCTACCGCGTCGACCACGAGGTCGGAGCCAGCGGACTGGTGACGGTGCACGTCAACGACGAGAACGGCCGCAACCCCGTCTCCGCCTTCGCGCGCGCCGTCGCCGAACGGGTGGAGGAGCAGGGCGCGCTCCTGCACGAGGAGGAGCAGGGGGTCCTGGAGGACGAGCTGCTCAGCGGTATCGCCCAGCAGATCCACGACCGGGTCCGCACCGCCAAACAGTTGGTGCGCGCCATGGACCGCGACACCCGCGCCCGGCCCATGTCCTCCGGCACCAGGGTGGGCATCCGCTGGTCCCGCTCGGACGGCCTCACCGACCACCAGCGCCAGGCCACCGAACTCGTGCGCCGCGACGGCGCCGGGCTCGGCCCCCGGGGCCTGGGCGAACTCCGCGCCGTCCTGCGGCGGATGATCCGCGACTACCACGCGACCCACCCCCGGGCCAGCCACAAGCAGGTCCTGGCCGCGGTCCTGGACTACCGCGACTGGTACCGGTTCGAACTGCGCCTGGCCGAACCGGGCAAGGACGAGGTCACCCTCACCAAGAACAAGCACGAGCAGATGTCCGGCGGCGAGAAGTCCGCCGCCATCCACCTGCCCCTGTTCGCCGCCGCCAACGCCCTGTACTCCTCGGCCGCGCCGACCTGCCCCCGCGTCGTCGCCCTCGACGAGGCCTTCGCCGGTATCGACGACCGCTACAAGCCCGAACTCATGGGCCTGACCGTCACCTTCGACCTGGACATGTTCATGACCGGCCACGACCTGTGGGTGCACTACGACACCGTCCCCATGGCCGCCCACTACGACATGCACCACGACAAGGCCAGCCACACCGTCTCGGCCCTGCTCATGCTCTGGGACGGCGAGCAGACCCTGGACGCCGACGCCGGGTTCGCCGGAAACGAGGAACTCGCCGCGGAACTGCTCGGCATCGCCCCGACGAGGTACGTCCCCCAGTCCACCGCGGGCACCCTCCTGGACGGGGCGGCAGGACAGTGAACCTGGACGTCTTCCGCGGCCCCCGCCTCGCCGCACTGCTCGCCCGGACACGCGAACAGCTGGAACGCCGTGACGGGGCGCTCTCCGGGGGCTTCACCCTCAAGGGGCTGACCGAGGAGGAGGCCGGACACGTCCACGGCTTCCTCGGCACGGAACCGGGGCGGCACCCGGACCGGGTGCCGGTCAGACTCGCACACCTCGACGCGACCGTCCGCGCCGGCTACGGGATCGGCCTGGCCGAGCTCTTCGAAGCCCTGGGAACCCCGTTGCGTTTCAGGAGCCGGGCGGACCGGGAGACCGAGGAGCTGCGCGCGCGGATCCTCGCCCCGGCCCTGGCCAGCCCCCTGTACGAGGCCGAGTGGTTCCGCTCCTGGCTCGAACACCGGGACACCCGGGCGGCGGTCACCCGACGGGTCCGGAAGAAGGACACCGACACCTTCGGGCAGGCCGTCCGGGTCCTGGAGACGGTCGACGCCCACAACACCGAGGCCTCCGCCACCGGGACCTCACCGCTGCTCCTGCAGAGCCTGGCCGTGCACGCCACCGGCGACACCAAGGCGCTCAACAGCGACCGCCCGCTGGCGGGCCTCGTGCTCGCGGCCCTGGCGGCGCGCTCCGGCACCACCCGCCCCGCCGACAGGGACGCCCAGGAGCGCCGCGCCCTGTGGGAGGAGAACGACGTGGTCCAGGACGACCTGGCCAGCCGCGTGCTGACCCTCAACCTGCCCGCCCGCGGCCCGGTACTCGGTACCTGGCTGACCGAGGCCGCGGAGCACGGCGTCCCGCTCCAGGTCACGCTGCACCAACTCGTCCGTTTCCCACCGGTCCCCACCGCACGCGTGATCCACGTGTGCGAGAACCCGGCCGTGCTCCGTCTGGCCGCCGAGAGGCTCGGATCGGAGTCCGCCCCCCTGTTGTGCACGGAGGGCTGGCCGTCGGCCGCCTTCCACCGGCTCGCCGCGGCCGCCGTCAGCGCCGGGGCCCGCCTGCGCTACCACGGCGACTTCGACTGGCCCGGAGCGGCCATCGCCCGACGGGTGGCCGAACGCTACGGGGCCGACCTCTGGCGCATGTCCGCCGCCGACTACCTCGACCACGTCCCCGACGAACACCACCCGCTCGAAGGGCGGGAGCGGCCCACGCCCTGGGACCCCGCCCTGGCCGAGGCCATGCGTGAGCGCGGGGCCGCCGTCTTCGAGGAGTCGGTCGCCCCCGCCCTGGTGGGGGATCTGGCCGAGCGGTGACCCCGGCGCGGGCACGGGCGTTCGCGGGGGAGTAGCGTGCCGGTGGCCCGGCGGCGACACCCCCGCCGGTCACGACGCGGGAAGGAGCACGGATGACGGTCGTCACGAAGGTCGCCGACCTCGTCGGCAGGTGGTTCGCGGTACTGGTCCTGGCCGGGGCGCTCGTCGGTCTCCTCCTCCCGGAACAGACCGCCCCCGTCGTCCCCCACGTGCCCCTGCTGCTCGGAATCATCATGTTCGGCATGGGCCTCACCATGCGCCCGGCGGACTTCACCGTCGTCACCAGACACCCCGGGACCGTCCTGCTCGGCGTGCTCGCCCAGTACACGGTCATGCCGCTGCTGGGCTGGGGCATCGCCCACGCGTTCGGGCTGCCGCCCCTGCTGGTGGTCGGTATGGTCCTGGTCGGCGCCTCGCCCGGCGGCACCGCCTCCAACGTGATCGTCTACCTGGCGCGCGGTGACGTGGCGCTGTCGGTCGCGATGACCTCGATCTCCACCATGCTGGCACCGTTCGTGACACCGCTGCTGGTACTGGGACTGGCCGGTTCGACCCTGCCGGTCGCCGCGGGCGACCTGTTCCTGTCGATCCTCCAGGTCGTGCTGCTCCCCGTCGTCGCCGGCCTGCTGCTGCGCACCTTCGCCGAGCGCGTGGTGAGCCCGCTCCTCCCGCTGATGCCGCTGGTCTCCGTCACCGGCATCGTGCTGGTCGTCGCCGGGGTCGTGGGCGCCAACGCCGACGCCGTGCTGGGCACCGGCCTCCTCCTCGCCCTGGCCGTGGTCGTGCACAACACCCTCGGCCTGACCGTCGGCTACCTGGTGGGCTACTTCGGCCGGATGCCCGAAAGCGCACGCCGCGCCGCGAGCGTGGAGGTCGGCATGCAGAACTCCGGCCTGGCCGCCAGCCTGGCCACCACGCACTTCGAGCCCCTGGCCGCGCTGCCCGGGGCCCTGTTCTCGGTCTGGCACAACCTGTCCGGCGCCGCCGTCGCCACCTACTGGGCCCGTAACGCCCCGGGGGACGCCGAGGAGGCCGCGGAGCCCGAGCGCCCCTGACACGCCGAGGGTTGCCCCGGTCCGGGTCCGCATGACACGCTCTGCCTCCGACATCCCCCGAGCAACGCGAGGACGTATCACGTGGCCGCCCGGAAGAAGAAGCGCAAGCCCGGACGCGGAAGAACCGACCTGCACCGCGGTCCCACCCGCGACCCCGGACCCACGGGGAACGTGGGCTGCTACTTCATCCTCTTCGCGATGCTCGCCATCGGCCTGGTCGTCCTGCTCCTGGAACTCCTCGGCTAGCACTGTGAGGGCCCGCCCCCCGTGATCTTGCTACCAGGGGCAACTTCGGCGCCGAAGTAGCCCCTGGTAGCAAGATCACTGGTGAGGAGACCCCTGGCGCACACCGGTGACGCTCCCGCCCAGCCGCCGAGGGCCCGGCACCGCCTCCCACGATTCCCGGATCCCACACCTGCCGGACCTGGCCTGAACCGGCCAGCAGTGATCACACGAAGTAGTCGCGCGAACACCGCAAGCCTGTAAGGCTGGTGCCATGTTCGCGTGTCACCGCATCGCCCCCTGCTCCGGGATGCTCGTACTGGCCCTTCTGTCGACCCCGGGTGTCCTCGTCGAACGAGTCGTCGCCCTCGCGCCGCCCCCGGACCCGCCGGGTGTCACCGCGCCCCTCCGCTGCCCGGGACCCCGACGCACCCCGACCCGGCTCCGCGTCCACCGTCCGCGCAGGCCCCCGCACTGCGGATACCACTGACCCGGGAAAGGAACAGCGTGCGCCACCGCTCCCTCTCGCGCAGAAGAACCGGCCTCCCCCAACCCCGCGGCGACAGATGCCCCTGACCACGAATCCTTGCTCGCCCCCGAACAGCCCGCTGACCCCCGTCAGCGGGTGACGGGGGTGCCAACACGGGAATCTGCCGGAGACACTCGGGGCTCAAAAGGACCGGACGGGTCCCGCGGTGAACGGAACCCATGGGACACCCGCACCAACGGCTGCCCCACACGCCCCGACCCCTGAGTCACACAAACACCAGAGGGGTACGGGACTACCCCGAGAATCGCAAGGACCCCCGTGCCCGGAGTACCCGAAGGGTTTCGGAGGACCATCCGGCAGAATTCCAGAACCCTGCCCTGAACAGCACGGACTCCTCCCGCCGTGCAGGACTCACGCCCTGGAACACGTCAGGGGCCCGGCCCGGGTACATCCCCCCGGCCGGGGCCCGCCCCGCTCGTCCGTGCGCGGTACGGATCACGGAAGGCGCGTGCTGCCCGCACGGCGTTGGTGCGCCTTCACGCACGTCGCAGGCGGTGAACCGAAAACCGTGCCGAAGATATCCGTTTCTTCCTCATGTTTCGCCCGGTGAGGTTATATTTCTTGGAATTCAGAGTTCCCTGGTGGGAAATGGCAGGTGGGAGCCTTGGCGGGCTGGGAAAGGGTGGTAATTTTCGCGATCGGTGACACGGAGAACGCCAGATTCGTTAGAATTTCAGCCCCCGACTGTTGGAGTCCGAAATGAACGAACGCTTTGTTCGCACGGTCGAAGTGCCCCTGGATGACGGGGGTACGGAAACGGTCCTCGTGCAGATCGTCGGAGTGGACGACTCCCTTGTGCGGGTGGGACGCGGCGATCGTTCCCTGGCACGGGCCAAGAGGTCCTTCGGGCAGATGCTCGACACCGTGCGACCTGTGGCGGAGAACTTCGTCGGACGGTTCAAGGACATGGCCGACGCTCCGGACGAGATCGCTCTGGAGTTCGGGATCTCCCTGTCCGCCGAAGCGGACGTGGTCATAGCCAGTACCACCACCGAGGCCAATTTCTCCGTGAGTCTGAAGTGGAAGAACGTGTGAGGTCTTATGTCAGCCGATAACCCGGGGCGCGGATTCCGGGGCCTCTCAACGGAGTGACGGGACAGCGATGACGGAAGCGGTGCCACGGAGCACGGACCAGATACTCGCCTCGGGGGTCGTCCGGGTCGCGGGACGGGACGGGCAGCCCCGCGGCACGGGTGCCCTTGTCGCACCAGATCTGGTGCTGACCTGCGCTCATGTGGTGTCGGACTGTCTGGGATCCCCCCGGCGGGACCCGGTGGAGGTCGGGGCCAGGGTCATGGTCGACCTTCCGCTGGCCGGACAGGCCGCCCGCGGCCTCGGCCCGAGGGTGGCCGAGGTGGAGCGGTGGATACCGATCAGGCCCGACCGGACGGGAGACATCGCGCTCCTGCGGATGCGGGACCCCGTCCCGGGCACCCACCCCCTGCCCTTGGCCGACCCCGACGACATGTGGGACCACCGGGCCCGGACGGTGGGGTTCACCGGTGGTGAGCCGACCGCGCTGTGGTTCCGGGGGGTCCTGAGCGGGACGACGGAGGAGGGCTGGGTACAGCTTTCCCGAGCCGACGGGCAGGTGGCCCATGCCAAGGAGGGGTTCAGCGGGGGGCCTGTCTGGGACGACGAGCTGGGTGCCGTGATCGGTCTCGTGGTCGCGGCGCAGGCGGAACGGGAAGCCCAACAGGTCTTCGTGCTGCGTACCGGAACGCTCCTACGTGAGCTGCCCGAACTCGAGACCGTCCTGCTGCCGTCCGCTCCCTTCCGCGGGCTGGCCCCTCTGGGGGAGGGCGACTCGGACATCTTCTTCGGTCGGGAGGAGGACGTCGACCGGGTGGTCACGGCGCTGCGCGGTGGACATTCCGCCGTCACCGTGTACGGCCCTTCGGGCTGCGGCAAGTCCTCTCTCGCCGTCGCCGGTGTGGTGCCGAGGATGCGCAGGGACGGACACGAGGTTCTGGTGGTCGACGTGGGCCGCACCTCATCCCTGAGGGCGGCTCTGGCGACGGAACTCTTCACCCTGGCGGTGTCGGGCCGTTACGGGGTGGAACAGGCACAGCAGGCCGACCCGGACCGCATACGGCGGTGGTTGGACAAACTGGGGCTCACGGACACCTTCCACCGGGTGACCGGGCAGCAGGGGACGAGCGTACTGGTCGTGCTCGACCAGGCCGAAGCGCTGTTGAACCTCTCCGAACCGGAGATCGGGCAGGACGTCGCGCTGCTGTTCCCGGAACGGCGGACGGACGGCTTCCAGGTGCTGCTCACCCTGCGCGCCGACTTCATGGACGCCGCACTGAGCCACCCGGAGCTGGGACCCGCGCTACGGCACGGCACCACGCTCCCGCTCACACCGATGACCCGGGACCAACTGCACGCGGTGATCACCGAACCGATCAGACGTATCCCGGGGGTCGAGTACGACCCCGGGCTGGACCAGCGCATCCTGGACGACACGGGCCAGGACCCCGGAGTCCTCCCGCTGTTGGGCTTCGTCCTGGCCAAGCTGTGGGAGCGCCGGACCGGTGGGCGGCTGCGGGCCGAAGCGTACGAGGAGCTGGGACGGGTGCCCGGCGCGCTGCGCCGCCACGCCGAACAGGCGTGGCAGGCCTGCGTCAGGCCGGGAGAGGAAACCGAGGCGCGCCTGTTGCTGACCGGCCTGGTGCGCGTCCTCCCCGGCGGCGAGGCACCGCTACGGCGCGTCCTGACCCGCGAAGAGGCCGGTGAGCGGCGTTGGGAACTGGTACGGGTGTTCGCACGGGCCGACTGGCGCCTGCTGGTCCTGCACGGCGGCGACGGCCGCCCCCAGAGCGCGGAGCTCTCCCACGAGGCACTGATCACCGCCTGGCCGGAGCTCGCCGAGGAGGCCCGGGCCAGCGCCGGTTTCCTGGCAGGGCGTGCGGAGGTACAGCACGACCTGGAGCGGTGGCGCAGCGCGGGCCGTCCCGCTGATCTGTTACTCCGGCCCCTCCAGCTCGCGGCCCTGGAGTCCAGCCTCCGCCAGCGGGAGGCGGACCTGACCGGGGAACAGCGGGAGTTCCTCGCCCAGGCCCGCCGGCGCCGACGGCGGCGCCGTAACGCCATGGCGATGAGCGGGGTCGCGGGCGCCCTGGTCCTCGTGCTGATCGCCGGATTGATCGTCTTCCTCGTCCAGGAGTCGAACGTGCGAGCGCAACGGGAGGCCGAGGGGCTGTCGCGCTCGCTCGCCATCCAGTCGGACCAGATGGTGGAGAGTAACCCCGTCCAGGCAGCGCTGGTCGCACTCACCGCCTACGAGGTCGCCCCGACCCAGGAGGCCCGCAGCGCGCTGATGCGCCGGTACGTGGGGTTCCAGGAGGCCGAGTGGTCCCTGTCCGGCACGGAGGGGCAGATCCAGGAAGCGAGCATGAGCGCGGACGGCGCGGTGACACTGGTGCGGAGCGAAGGCGGCCGCGCGACCCTGTTCGTGCGTACGGACGAGGGCGCGGTCAGACAGGAGCAGCTCGGCCTCACCGAGAACGTCCTGGCCCCCGTGGTCAGCCGTGACGGTCGGCGGATCGCCTACGTGTACGAAGTGGACGGGGCCGTGGTCTGGCACGAGGTGACTCCGGGAGGCCAGCGGTTGCTCGGCCCGCCGAACCGGCTCGAGGGGGCGCTGACGGAGCGCTCGATGGGGGTGACGGTCTTCGGTGACATGCACATCATGGACTTCTCGCCGGAGTCCCGGTTGCTGGTCGGGGCGTCGGCGGCGGACTCGGACCAGCCGGTCCAGGTCTGGGACCTACAGACGGGGCGGCCACGGGAACTCCCGGAGGACACACCCCGACTGACGGAGGTGTGGTTCGGTCCGGACGAGGACACGCTGGTGGCCGTGACTGCCGGTCCCGACCTGATGGGCGGCGCGGTGGTGACGATCGACGTCGGCACCGGGACGGTGCGTGAACTGACGGAGGATGTCGATACCCAGTACGTCGGGGTCGCGGGGGACGGCAGCGTGGCTGTGGTCTGCCGGAAGGAGGAGAGCGCCGCCGACTCCGACGGGTACACGCCGAGCGAGGCCCACTACCAGGCCGTACGGGTGGCGGACGGGCAGGTGCTGGGGGAGCACAGTGAAGGGGAGAACTCCTCCTGCGCCGACACAAGCGTCTCAGGACGGGGGGAACGGTTCGTGCTCCCGGGTGTGGGTGAGGGTTGGGTACTCGTCGACACCTCGGGTCAGGAGGAGGCGGCGCGGCTCCTCGGACCGCACAGGTATACGAACAGAGGTCAGTTGCCCCTGCTGGGGACCGCGAGTGAACCGGTCCTCGTCACCTGGGAGGCGAACGGGGTCACCGGATGGAAGATGGCCGAGGACAGCGGTGAGACCAACCACGGCAATCCACGCCTGATCGGTGACGGGAGCACCATGGTGGTCCGCCTGGGCCCGAACGGCGCCAACCTGAGTGTCCTGGAGACCGAGGGCGAGGGGCGAACCCTTGCCAGTGTGGACCGTGACATCTCCGTGCCCGCGGAGATCGAGCAGGAACTCCAGGTCAACCGGGCCGAGACGTTGGTGGCGGACGTGGCGGACCGCAACCGGATCACGGTCTACGAGCTGCCCTCGCTACGCCAGGTGAGCGAGTTCACCACGGTTCCGCCACCCCCCGGCACGGAGGGGAGACCGGGGCGGTTCCTGTTCCGGTTCCTGGACGGGGACCAGCTCATGACGCTCTCCGGAGCGACCCTCGAACACTGGGACGCCCGCACCGGGCGCCGGTTGTCCTCCCTGGACCTGGAGGACCTGCGGCTCACCGAAGAGGAGGAAACGTACTACTCCGTCTCCAGCCATCCCGAGCCGGGTCACGTGCAGGTCAGTGCTGACGGGGAGCACGTCCTGCACGCGGTGGACCTGGCCACCGGCGAAAGGAAGGAAGAGCTCGCTGTCCGACTCGACGACGTCGAAGCGGCGATCTTCCTCGAGGACCCGCACTACGTGGCCGTGCTGACCACGGGCAGAATGGTGGAGCTGTGGTCGGTGCCCCCCGATCGGGACCCCACCAGGGTGGTGGGCTCCTTGGGGCCGCTGAAGTCGAACCGGTGGACGCTGACCACGCCCGGAGGACCCGTGTTCTTCCTGGCCAGCGACAGCACCGCACAGTTCCTGTGGGCGGACGACCCCACACGCAGGGAGACCTACCAGTTCGACGCGCCCCAGGCTTTCCCAGCGGTGACCCGGGACGGCCAGGCGCTGCTGCGGACGCCCATCGAGGGTGGCTGGATGAGTCTGCTCCGCCTCGATCCGGAAGTGTGGAAGCGGCACCTGTGCGCCGTCACCGGTCGTGAACTCACCGACGACGAGGCCGGTGCGCTTCCTCCGGATCTGCCCGCCGAGGTCTGCGCACAGGGTTCCTGACCCCGGCGGGCAACATGGGGCTGGACTCGGGATCCGATCCGCTGCCCTGACCGGCGGGGAGAGCCTCCGACCTCGCCCGGACGGTTCCGGGGAAGGCCCGGAACCGTCCGACGGTGTCAACGGACGCCCTACTCGTCCATGAACCGGTGCCCGAACTGCTCCAGCCGGGTCCGGGCCCGTCCCAGCTCCTCCTCGGTGAACAACGGCGCGAACTCCGACCGCAGAACCAGCGCCTCCACCGTCAGGTCCAGACGGCCCCGCTCCCACAGGTTGGCGAACCCGTCGGAGACCGCCGGGGAGTTCAGCAGCTTGCGGGCGGTACCCAGCGGCCCCAGTTCGGAGACCATGCCCAGGAAGAACGAGGCCGTGTAGTCGGCCTCGTTCTTGGCCTTCTCGTACACCGAGAGCATGGCCCGGCCGAAGTCGGCCGTCTCGGGCCCGCTGCTGAAACCCTCCTCCAGTTCCTCCCGCTCCGATTCCCCGGCGGCCTCCTGGCCCAGCCGGTTGACGAATCCCAGCAGTGAGTCCACCGAGGTGAAGACCTCATAACCCAACTCCTGCAACCTGGGCAGGTCCGCCTGTTCGGGGTCCAGCTCCAGGACCACGGGCTTGCCCAGGCCGTGCTGGAGGCCGTCCGGCCAGAACGCCTCCGCCTCGGCGATGGCCCCGCCCCGCTCCGGGTCGTTGATCTCGGCGTCCAACTCCGGTTTGGCGAACCCCAGCCGGAGCAGCTCGTCGACCAGCTCCTGGACCTGCACCGAACGGGCGTCGTCGGGCTCGCTGCTCAGGACGGTCACCGGGCGGAGCGTCTCCTCCTCGGAGCTCTCCGAACCCGCGGCCAGGCCGCCGAGGAAGTTCTCCGCGGCCTCGGCGAGCAGTTCCCGGCGCGCGGCCAGGAAGTCCTCGTAGTTCTCCACCTTCCACAGTTCGGGGTCGGTGGGGATCCACTGGGAGGCCAGAACCCCGGGGTGGCGCGCCTCCACCTCGGGGAAGTACTCCTCGGGCGTGCGGTCGGAGACCTCCAGGTTGGTCTGCTGGGTGAGGAAGCAGAAGTTCGCGATCGCGTTCACCTGCCTGCTCTCGTACCTGTTGCGCAGCACCTTCTTGGGGAACACGTGGTGTACCTGCAATGAGGACAGCCGTCCCAGGGACTCGGCCTTCAGCTCCAGCCCGCTGCCGAAGTCCCGGGCGCCGTGCACCCGGGTCAGCATGTACAGCAGCGGGTAGAACCGGGCTCCCTTGGTGGCGCCCTCGAAGTCGTGCGGGCGGATCTCCAGGTTCCCGCCCCGCAGTCGGGCCAGGGCGTCGATCAGGCCGTCCACGCCGGAGCTCTTCAGGATGTCGTAGTCGACCTGGAGGTAGGTCTCGGTGGAACCCGTGTACCTGCCCCACAGGGCGCTGTGCACGTACCAGTACAGGACCCGGTCGCGGTGCCGGGCGTCGTCGAACCGGCCCCCGTTCAGCTCCAGCAGCCGGGAGACCACCGGCAGCGCGTAGCGCCCCATCAGCACCCGGTCGTGGTCCAGGCCGAGCCTGCCGGAGACCGCGTCCAGGAACGTCCCCACGTGGTTGACCGAACCCTCCAGCGCCCGCTGGAAGGTGGGTGCGTCGACCTTGTCCAACGCGGTGAACAGGGCCCTGCCCGTGGCGACGGCGGTGGCGTTGCGCAGCAGCCAGTCGAGGCTGAACGAGAACCCGGAGCCCTCCCAGCGGCCCAGCGCCTCACGCATCGAGGTGCGCGCGTCCGGCCACTGCGCGCACAGCTTGGCCAGCGCCAGGTCGCCCTTGGACAGCTTGGTGCCGCCTGAGTTGACCCGGTTGAAGATGTCCACGACCTCGTCGACGGTACGGTCCGCCCCGGTGATCTCCTCCTGCGGGAAGTTCTTGTCGACGATCTGGTTGAGCCGGTTGAGCCTGGTCAGGTACAGTTTGGCCCTGTCCGGGTCGTCGGCGAACCGGGTCAGGTAGGGCACAGGGCCCTGCTGGAAGAGTTCGGTGACGTCCACCCAGTGCGGGTTGTCGTTCATCTTCAGCGGCCGGTGGAACTCGAAGACCTCGGTCTCCACGTTGAACTGCAGACCGGTGAACGCCTTGTCGTCCCCCTCGAAGAACGCGGGGGCCCGTCCCCGGATCACCCCGTACAGCGAGGAGATCCGCTGTTGGCCGTCCAGCAGCAGCAGGTGGGTGCCGCTCCCGGTGCTGCCGCCGCGAACCGCCATCTCCTCGGCCGAGGTCTCCCACAGCAGGAGACTGCCCACCGGGTGCCCCAGGTACATCGACCGCATCAGGCCGCGTACCTGGTCCCGGTTCCACACGTAGCCGCGCTGGAACTCCGGCAGCAGCACCGTGCCGGCGTCGATCTGGTCGAGGAGCATGGACAGTTTCGCCATGGGGGCTGTCTTTCTCGTCGGGGGTTCTGCTTCAGGTACAGGGGGTGCTCAACGGTCCAGGACCGCTTCGAGGAAGGGGCTCGGGGCACGGTGCCAGCTCACGCTCAGCTGCTCGCGCGCCCGCGTGCACGCCACGAACAGCAGGCTGCGCTCCCGCAGCAGGTCGCGGGCGTGCGCGCCGGGGTCCTCCTGCTCAGGAGTGACGCTGCGCGGGGCGGGCAACTGCCCACCGCCCGCGCCCACCACGGCCAGGCAGCGGAACTCCAGCCCCTTCATCCGGTGCATGGTGCCGACCGAGACGGCGTCGGGTACCTGTCCCCTGGCCAGGGACCGAGCGGACAGACCGGCCTCCTCCAGCGCCAGCACGGCCTGGTCCACGGTGTGGTTGGAGCGGGCGGCCACCCCGATCTCTTCGGGCAGTACCCCGGCCTCGACCCAGGAGCTCACCGTCTCCTTCAGGTGCCCCAGTTCCGCCTCCCAGGTGGCGGCGCCGTGCAGGGCCGGTTCCTCCCCGCGGATCTCGGACCGGCAGCCGGCGATCGAGTCCAGGCCGCCGTCCATGTCGTCGACGGGCTCTCCGAGGACCAGCCCCAGGCTCCACCCGAGGATCTGTGCGGTGGTCCGGTAGTTGATCCGCAGCTTGCTGGAGCGGCCGAGGATGTTCACCCCGACCTCCGCCAGACTGACCTTGGGGCCGTACACCCTCTGGTGGGTGTCCCCGGCGATGAACAGGTCGTCGCGGTCCTCCGCCACCGCCGCCCGCAGCAGCCGCCACTGCCCCGCGTGCAGGTCCTGCGCCTCGTCCACCACCACGTGCCGGAAAGGCTTCTCGGTGCGTCCGGCCAGGATCCGGGCGGCCTCCTCGCCGACGGTCTCGTGGGTCCACAGCCCCCGCTCGGTGAGCAGGTTCCGGAAGGAGTGCACCGCCTGCCACACCTGAGCCTTGCGCGCCGCGTTCAGCCCGCGTCCCCGCCCGGTGCGCTTGGCCTCCAGATAGGCCTGCGCGTTCTCGACCCGGCGGGCCAGCACCACCTGGCGCCACTCCGCGGCGAGGAATGAAGGGGACAGGTCGACCCCCAACGCGTCCACGACCTCCTGCCACAGCCTGCGCTCGCGCCCCTGGTCCAACAGGTCGGGCTGGCCGTGCACCTCCCTGAACACACGGTGCGCCAGGCGGTCCACGTGTTCCACGCGGATCCGCCCCAGGAGCTCCTCGGGGTATGCGCTCTGGGACTCCACCAGCAGCCGCAGCTGGGCCTCCAGAGCGGCCGCGAGCGTGGAGGTGAAGGTGGTCAGCAGGACCTCGCCCTCCTCCCGTTCCGCCAACTCCCGGGCACGGTGCAGCGCCACCACAGTCTTGCCGGTCCCGGGGCCGCCGCTGACCCGGGCGGGGCCGCCGTAGGACGCCTCGACCACCGCCCGCTGGGCCGGGTGCAGGTAGATCCGCCACAGGTCGAAGGGCGTCTCCAACGCCGCCGTCAGCTCCTCGGGGCCCTCCACCAGCAGCACGCGGTCGGGGCTGCGCCGCACCGCCGCGTCCAGGTCCTCGGGGTCCACCTCGCCCTCGACGATGGCCGCGCCCATCTCCTCCCAGACCTGCTCGGGGGTGAGCCCCGCCGCCAGCCCGTACAGCACCTCCCACTGGATGGCGGGCAGCAGACCGCGGGCCGCCTCCAGCTGGAAGACATCGGTCAGGGTCTGGGCGAACACCATGGTCTGCTCGTCCACGCCCAGGCGGCGCAGGTCCGCGTCGCTCACGTCCTCGAACAGCCGGGTCGGGACGTTCTGCGCCAGGCGTTCCAGGTGGGGGAGGCTGGCGTCCAGCGCGGCCACGTCGCGGAGCTCGATGCCGCCCGTGGCGCGGTTCACCGTGGCCCTGCGCGTCTTGGCCCAGTGGTAGGCGTCGTCGTGGGGCAGGACCTTCAGGAGCAGGTAGGTGTCGCCGCTCTCCGGGGCCAGCAGCACACCCCGGTAGAACTGGTCGATCCGGATGGTGCGGAACCGGCCGTCGCGCGCGTTGTTGATCTTCTCCAGGTGCAGGCCCGTGTGGGTGGCCTGCTCGAACTTGGCGAACACCTGGATGACGCGTTCGCGCACAGGCTTTTCCAGGGCGGCGAACTCCGTCAGGAATTCCTTGGCGATGGCGAGCTGGGGCACGGCGTGCCTTCCTCGTCGTGGGGGTGAAATTTGCGGGTTTGTCCCGTGGGGTGTGGCTGGGCACCACCGGGGGTGTTCTCGAGCCCGAGGGGGCGGGGCCGGCGAACAGCTGGTTCCGGGTACCAGTACGTTTCCCCAAACTAGCTTGACGTGTTCTCCTGTGCACGGCCGCAGGCGTCTGCGCGCACGGACTCACTCCGGAAAGCGGCATTCGACGCGAATCCTCACCGTGTCAGCGAGCCGCTCAGCAGATCGTTCAGCTGGGTCACGGTCGGGTGCCCCGGCCCGTGCAGCCGCACCAGGTCCTCGCGCAGGTCGTGCAGGGTGTGTTCAGCGTCCTCGTGGCGGCCCGCCGTCAGCTCCAGCAGACCGATCTGCCGACGCAGCTCCAGTGGCCGGTGATCGTCGTGCCCGTAGACGTCGACCTCGTCGTCGAGCAGCTCGGACAGGATCGACAGGGCGGCGCCGGTCTGGCCGGAAAGCGCGTGGCAGGTGGCGTTCTGCAGGCGGCAGCGGAAGGCCAGGCTCTGGTTCTCCTCGCCCTCCAGCCCTTCCAGGTCCTCCACCAGCCCCGCGTAGACCGGTGCGGCCCCGCGGAAGTTCCCGCCTTCGAACAGCACGTTCGCCCAGTCCATCCGGAGCCGAACCGTGTCCGGGTCGGTCGGCCCGAACGAGGCGGTCGCGGAGGAGACCGCCTCCCGCAGGGTCTGCGCGGCCTGCTGGTAACGGGCGGAGCTGCCCAGCTCCGCCGCCTCGTCCCGGGTGCGCTCAAGGTCCCTGCGGCTCAGGGGAAGGGCATCGACCGTGCTCTCGGGGGCCCGGTCCGCAGTGGTTTCGGGGGCGGTCACCGGCGCGCTGTTCCTGCCTGGGGCGCCCTCGGGGACACCGGTGGACGCGCCGGTGTCCCCGGACCCGGACACCCGGGCCACCGCGGCCCCGTACATCCGGTGCGGGCTGGGCAGGTGCGGCGGGTTCAGCTCCCCCGGAACGTGTTCCAGGCCGGTGGCGAAGCCGATCAGCCGCGCGTACACCTGGTCGGCGTCGTCCGGGCGGTCCTCCGGGCGCTTCTCCAACAGCGCGGAGACGACCTCCGCCAGCTCCGCGGGGACGTCCGGCCGCAACCGGCGCACCCCCGTAGGGGCCTCGTTCACCTGTTTGGACGCCAGGGCGAACGAGGTGGAAGCGGTGAACACCCGCTGCCCGGTGAGCATCTCGTGCAGGGTGCAGCCCAGCGCGTACAGGTCGCTCAACGGGGTACTCGACCCGGCCAGGAGCTGTTCCGGAGCCATGTACGCGGGCGTCCCCGGGGTGTGGCCGGTCCGGGTGATCTGCGACACGTCCGTACGGTCCAGCGCGACCGCCAACCCGAAGTCGAGGACCTTCACGGTCCCCTCCCGTTCCAGCATCATGTTGGCTGGTTTCAGGTCCCGGTGCACCAGCGAGGCGCCGTGCGCCGCGGACAGCACCGAGCACACCTGCGCGGCGATGCAGGACGCCCACCCGACGGAGAGTCGCCCCTGCTCGGAGATCAGGTCGTGCAGACCGATCCCGTGCACGCGCTGCATCACCAGGTAGTGGTGTCCGTCCTCGGAGCCCCCGTCGAACACGGCCGGGACCCCGGGGTGCTGGAGACCGGCGGTGATCCGTGACTCGCGCACGAACCGGCGGACCATGTCCGGGTCCTGCTCGCCGTCGGGCAGCCGCAGGAACTTGACCGCGATCTCCCGGTCCAGGCGGGTGTCCCGACCCACCATCACCTGGCCCATGCCGCCGCGTGCCAGCGGCGCGGTCAGTTCGTACCGGTCGGCGAGCATCCGCTTCTCGGTCCACTTCATGTATTCAGCTCCCGTGGCCTCAAGTCACCCTGCCGCAGCCCATGGTGGCCTACTCGCGCCAGCTCACCGCCCAGTCCGGCGAGTTCGCGCAGCAACTCCTCCACCCGCCGGAGGCGGTGCGCCGCAGCGCTGTGGGCGCGTTGCTCCTGCGGGGAGAGCACGGGCAGGGACACCGCCCGCACGTCCAGGCGTCCGCTGGAGGTGCGGTGGAGGGCAGCGGCTGCCGACGCCAGGGCCCCGGCGAGGAACTCCGGATCCACACCGTCCGCCACCGGTCTCAGGAGCAGCAGCCGGGGACCCAGCGCGGCCCTCTCCCCGTTCTGCCCGGCCTCCTCAGCGATCACGCGGGTGGGGGCTTCGCGCACGGTGTCGGCGACCACCACGTCCCCTGGACGGATACGTACGAGCCCGGGGATCTCCGAGCACAGACCGCTGGGCGGTCGGCCCTCCCTCAGATCCCGTGCGGTGAGTGCCGGGATCGTCCCCGCGTCCGCGGCCATCGCCAGCGGGGCCCGGTGCAGTTCCACCAGCCCCGCGTCGATCAGTTCGCCCAGCGTGGTCCGCGCCGTCTCGGTGTCCGGGGGGTCCAGCGCGAGCCCCCGGGTCAGGGAGCGGGCCTGCTCCAGGGAAGCGGACAGCTCGGCCAGCAGGGGCGGGTAGAGGACGGCGGCCCGGCCGGCGCGCGCGGACTCCAGGTGTCGTGCGGGACGCAGGTCCGCGTCCCCGTCGAGGAGGTCGACGACGTCGACGCAGGTCCAGTCCCGGCCGTCCCGGCCCTCGGGAAGGCGCCCGGACGCGAAGGACTCCCACACCCGGACCGACTCCCCGGCGTCAGCCCCGCGCCCGACCAGCAGCAGCCGCTCCTGGGTTTCGACGCCTTCCTCGGGTCGGACCATGACCCACAGGTGGTGGGCGGCCGCCTCACCTTCGGAGGGGACCTCCAGTACGGCGCGCAGCACGCCCGCCCGGAGCAGGTTCGCCCGGATGCGGCGGCCGCTGGGCCGCGAGGACACCGACGCGGGCAGCAGGACCACCGCGCGTCCCCCCTCGCGCAGCCGTGACAGGCAGTGCTGTACCCAGGCCAGCTCGCCCTCGGTCTTGGGCGGGGTGCCGTACACCCAGCGCGGATCCTCGGCCAGCTCCTCGTGTCCCCACTCCCGGTCCCGGAACGGCGGGTCGCACAGGACCGCGTCCACGGTCTCCGCAGGGTAGCCTTCGGCCTCCCCGCGAAGCGAGTCCGCCATGGATGTGCACACCAGGGCGGAGGGGTACCTCAGGTGGAGGAGGATGGTGGCGATCCGCCAGACGTGGGGGTCCTGTTCCTGCCCCTCCGCCCTGGCGGCGCCCCGGTCCAGGCAGGCGGCCAGGAGCGCGCCGGTCCCACAGGCGGGGTCGAGCACCGTGGTCCGCTCGCCGACGGCGGCCAGAGAGGCCATCCACCCGGCCACCGCGGGGTCGGTCTCCGCCCGGCCCCTCTCCCTGACCAGGCGGTGGCACAGGGCCTGGTAGTCCCGTTCGGGGTCCTGCCCCGACAGCAGTTCTCCGGCCAGTTCCCCCCACTGCCGGGGGACCCCCGGTGTGTACGGCCACACCGGGATCTCCTCGGTGAGGACCTGACCGAGGTAGGCCAGGAACTCGGCCCTGCGCACGTCCGGTACCTGGGCCCGCAGCCGCTGCCACAGCAGGTCGGCCTCGTCGGCCTCGAAGGGTTTGCCGTGCGTGCGGCACCAGTCCCGGACCTGCTCCAGGGAGAACAGCGGCTGGGACGCCGCCCCCGCCACGGGTTCGGGGAAGTCGCTGAACCGCCGCCGCCAGTTGCTCACCGCGGGCCGCTTCACCCCGGTCAGCCGGGCGATGTCGGAGGCGCCGAGCAGTGCCTGCCCGGCAGGGGGTCTGTGTTCGTTCCTGTCCTCGGTGTTCGCACCCATCAGCCCTCACCCACCCGGATTCGCTCCAGCACGCCCCGGGACCGGAGCTCGGCGACGTGCTCGGCCACCCTGCGCGGGGCGGCCCCGCCGCGCACCAGCAGTCCGGCCTCCATGTTGGTGGACACCCCGGACTGGGTGAGGTTGGCGCTGGAGACCAACAGCGCGGACCGGTCGGCCACCGCGAGTTTGGCGTGCGCCTTGGCCCCTCTGCCCTCACGCCGGCCGACCGGCCAGTGCCAGAGCCGGACCCCGTCGATCCCGGTGAAGGCCTGCCCGGGTTCGGTGCCGCCGATCGCGCCGCCCGCCCCGGCCAGGGTCTCCACCACCACCGACACCGCGACCCCGCGCGCCACGGCCTCGGCCAGCGCCTCGCGGATGTCGGTGCGGCGCCGGGCGGAGTAGGTCATCAGCACCAGCTCCGAGCGGGCCCCGGCGATCACGTCCAGCAGGGCCTGGACGGTGGAGCGCACCGGCACCGAGTGGCTGGACGGGCCGGTCCACACCGTCTCCACCGACACCTCCCCGGTGGCGGCGGCGTGCCCGGCGGCCAGCCCGCGCAGGAACGCGGCGGCCTCACCGGCGGGCACGGCGCCGGCGGCCAGCGCTGCCAGCACCGGTGCGACCGCCTCCCGGTCGCGCACGGAGCCCAGGACGGCCTGTTCGGGCCAGCCGTCGGCCACACGTGCGGCCAGCTCGCGCAGGCCCGCGTTGCCCAGGGCGGAGGAGGCCGCCCTCGCGGCCTCCTCGAAATCGGGGTCCCTCATGCTGTCGGTCACGGCAACTCAGGGTAGAGGGCCAGTCCCCGTTCCTGGTCGGCGCCGCCGACCGGCACCACGAACCGCCGGTCCAGGAACCGGTTGCCGTGCTCACAGGTGGTCTCGGAGACGAACAGGCACACGT
Organism: Nocardiopsis terrae; assembly: GCF_014651695.1. Classification (GTDB taxonomy): domain Bacteria; phylum Actinomycetota; class Actinomycetes; order Streptosporangiales; family Streptosporangiaceae; genus Nocardiopsis; species Nocardiopsis terrae. The sequence goes on along the minus strand of NZ_BMXJ01000004.1, from coordinate 220,001 downwards.
GGCAGGCCGCCCCGTGCAGGAAGTCCGCCTGGGGCTGCGGCAGCCGCTCCGCGCACAGCGGGTCGGAGGAGCAGCGCATCGCCCCGTGCAGCGCCTGGCGCACCAGGTGCGGCAGCCGGTCGGGCTCGGCCTGGGAGACCAACCCGCCCAGGGTGCCCTCGGAGTCGGGGACGGCGGTGTAGATGAGGATGCCGCCGCGCGGGTCCTCCTCGCTCCCGGCGTAGATCTTCTCGGACAGGCTGGCCGCGTTGTACCCGCAGTCCAGCGCGATCGCCCAGATCAGCAGGTGCGACAGGGTGTGCAGGGCGATGTAGCGCTCTCCCGGCCAGTGCCGCATCGGCTCGAACCCGGAGCCGACCCGGTCCGAGTACCGCTTCTCCCGGAAGGTGCCGTAGGCCTTCCGGTGCAGGTGCATGGCGGTGCTGTCGGCGACCCGCTTCTCCCAGGCGGAGAGCAGTTCGTCCGACACCCGCAGGAAGATGCCCTCGCCGCGCACCTCGCTGGCGGGCAGCCAGGCGGGGTCCTCACGGGACAGGCGGACGGTCTCCACCATGGTGGGGTCGTCCTTGTCCGGGGAGTCCAGGCGGGTGAACGCGGTCAGCACCCGCACCTCCCGGAGCCGTTCCACCTGCACCACGTCGGTGAAGACCCCCCTCAGCTCCTCGGGGACCCCGCCGTCCAGGCGGCGCAGCGCGAAGTCGGGTGTGGGCTCGTGGGACTCGGGGGAGGAGAACGCCTCCCACTCGGCGGTGCGCAGGTCGGGGTAGCTCTCCGCCCCCTCGCCCTTGGGCTGCTCCCCTTCGAGCACCGCACGGTGGCGCTCCGCGGCCTCGTGCACCGTGTCGTCGTCCCACTTGCCGAAGTGGTCGCGCATCGGCGGCGCGAACTGGCGCAGGACCGCGTACTGGTCCTTGGGGGTGTCCTTGAGCATGTCCCAGTACTGCTCGACGAGGTTGTCCAGCTCGGTGGTGCCCGCACCGGACGGCACGGCCAGGGCCGACAGCATCTGGGAGAACCACTGGTTGGAGGCGCCCAGCACCAGCACCTTGGGGGCCTTCCCGCAGCCGCCGGGTTCGAACAGCTGCAGGTGCGGGTGGCGGCCCCGGCAGCGCGGCAGACTCTCCAGGCCGCGGTCACCGCTGGCGTCGCGCATGTTGCGGTGCTCGCCGCAGTTGACACACGTCAGTTCGACGTTCGCGCCGACGTTACCGCCGCGGTCCTCCATCCGCAGCTTGGGGTGCGAGGCCTTGGGGCAGTCCGCGCCCTTGTGCACGAACAGCGAGTAGGGGAACTCGTCCAGGTGCCCGGAGGTACAGGCCAGTACGAAGCGCGCGGGGACCGCGAGCGGCTTCTTCCCCTTGTGCTTGCCGACGTTGTGCGTGAACCTCGCCTCGTGCGGCCTGCGCGGGTTCGCGTTCTCGAACGCCAGCATGTCCGAGTCCAGGGGGACCAGGTCGTCGCAGGACGTGCAGCGGAAGTTCGACGGGAACGGCGTGGTGGGCACCCCCACCCGGGCAGCGGGCCCGCCCGGATCCCGGTCCGTCCCCTCGGTCCACGGTGCGGGCCGCAGCTCCTCCACCTTCCGGTTGCCGGGGAGCTTGCGCAGCTCCTCCAGCAGACGGGGTTCGTTGATCCGCTCCCACCCGTAGGCGTGGGTGTGGTTCCAGTCGTCCAGCCCGCGCACCAGCACCGCGAAGTTGGGCAGGTCCACCAGGGCGCCCACCCCGCTGGTGAACATCAGGTGGCTGGGCCGGACCGCGCCGACCCGGCGCCGGTGTGTCTCCTCGCGCATCAACCCTGCTCCTTCCCCGCCCCGGCGCCGGCCGGGGTCTCCTCCGCCTGTTCGCCGTCCTGTTCGCCGTCCCGCTCGCTCGGCGGGGCGAACGACCACGGCGGGGCGTTCAGCAGCGGCTGGAAGAAGTCGCCGCCGCCGGACACCAGCAGGTTGATCTCGTTCTCGGTCTCCCGCATGGACATACCGACGGTGGTCTCGCTCCAGGAACCCTCACCCGGTTTGGTGAGCAGCCCGCGCAGTTGCCGCTGGGACTCCGTGGAGCGCTCGTAGCCCAGCGGGGTCGAACCCGCCCGGACCTGCTTCCAGTGGTCGCGCAGGCTGTTGATCCGCTCGGACAGGTAGTCGCGCCCGCGCTCACCGGCCACGTGCTCGGCCCGGTCGAGCATCCGGGTGATGATCTCCTCCACCACGGGCCCGTCCAGGTCCACGTCGTGGGCGTCGCCGTTGCGGGAGTGCTCCTCCACCGCGTTGCGCACCGCCGCCACGAACATCGCGGCGGTGCCCCGGTCCAGGGAGCGCCGGGTGAACGGGGTGACGCTGAGCGCCTCCACCTGCCGGTAGAAGGTGGCGTGGTAGTACCCGAAGTCCTCGTAGTGGGCGAGGTCGCGCGGCCGCGTCCAGTTGTACAGGGTCACCACCAGGCCGGGCCGGGCGGCGTCACGGCCGACCCGGGAGGAGGCCTGGATGTACTCGGCGGTGTTCTTGGGCTGGCCGGTGACGACCATCAGCCCGAACCGCGAGACGTCCACGCCCACCTGGAGCATGGAGGTGGCCAGCACCGCGTCCACCGGGGCGCGGCTGTCCCTGGCCCGTTCCTCACGGCGCCGGGACAGCGGGTGCGGCTGCACGTTGGCGGCCGAGGACGCCCGCGACCTGCGCGCCTCGTGGGCCGCGCGCAGGTCCGCGAAGACGGCCCGGCGGCGGTCGGAGGTGTCCAGTTCGGGGTCGAACCCCACCTCCAGCCGCTTGAGCACGTCACTGATGTCCGCCGAGGAGATACGCGAGGTCAGCTCCTGGAGGTTGAACATCCCGGACCTGGTCAGCCGGTTGCGCATCCCCCGCTCGGTGCCGTGCCTGCGCACCCGCACGGTCACGTCGTCGTCCATGTACCGGCGCATGCCCGCCAGCTCACGGGTGGCGTTGAAGTAGCCGACCATGGTCATGTACGGGTCGGCCGGGGCGCCGTGGGTGTCGAACAGGTGCTGCCCGGCCAGCGCGAGGATCTCCGCGAGCCGGATCTCCGCCTGCTTGAGCCGCACCCCGTGCGCGCACACGCCCAGGTAGCGGCGTCCCGGGTTCTCCTCGGTGATCGGCACCTGGGTGGAGAAGAACGTGTCGGTCACCTCCGTCACCTGCGGCGGGAAGATCTGCAGGTCCCGGCCGAACACCCCGCGCACCTGGTCGCCGGCGCGCTTGGTGGTGGCGGTGGAGGCCACGATCTTGGGCGCGGTGCGCCTGCCCGACGGGGTGGTCCAGGAGGTCAGTTCGTCCACGGCGGCCTCGAACAGGCCCACGGTGGTGCCCAGCGCGCCCGAGATCAGGTGCAGCTCGTCCTGGATGATCAGGTCCGGCGGCCGCAGCCTCGGCACCGGGCGGCTCTCCGTCTTCGGGAGCTGCCCCTTGGCGTTGTGACGGCCCCGGCAGCCGGTCTTGGCGTCCAGGTCGCTGTGCCGGAAACCGTGCCGGGGGCAGTACTGGGCCACCCGGCCGAACAGCATGCCCGCGAACCCGCGCCAGGGCAGCTGGGCCAGCTTGTCCACGGTGGCGATGAGCAGGCTGGGGGTGTACCGGTAGATCTCCTCGTCCACGGTGAGGATCGGCAGACCCTCGGCGGACCGGGTCCGGGAGAACGGGCAGGCGTGGTCGCCCTCGCCGTTGGCGCAGAACAGCAGCACCCGGCGGTTGTCGGGCCGCGGGTCCAGGTCCCGGTGGGCCTGGAGTTTGGTGCCGCACCACGGGCAGGACAGGGTCTGGAGCACGTTGACGTAGTCGCCGCGCCCCCGCTCGCGCGCGGAGGAGATCTGCTTCTCCGCCTCGTCGAACCAGTTGGGGGAGACCCCGCCGCCGACCCACAGGCCGATCCGGAAGGGCTCCTCGCCCCAGGTGCCAGGGTCCTCGACCCGCTGCACCTCGGCCGCGCACACCAGGGCCGCGGCCCGCTGGAACTGCTGGGCGGTGAGCAGCCGCAGGGTGTAGCGCATCAGCACCGCCACCCCGGCCAGGCCGCTGCGGGCGTCCGCGCCGCTGCCCACGATCTTCTGGAGGCGGCGGATCGCGAACGTGAACGCGGTCAGCCCCAGGTAGGCCTCGGTCTTGCCGCCACCGGTGGGGAAGAACAGCAGGTCCACGGTGGCCTGCGGGGAGGCGGCCCGCTCGTCGTGGTCGGGGTCGGCGATCGAGGGCAGGTTGAGCAGTACGAACGCCAACTGGAAGGGGCGCCAGGACGCGGCGGAGGCACCGCGCTGCCGGACCTGTTCCTGTGCTGCGGCGTAGGACACCTCGGGGTCCTCGCGCAGCCGCGAGATCTCGCTGTGGCGGCGCTGGTCGGCCATGGCCCGGTTGGCGAACCGGAAGGCCTGCAGCGCTTCGGTGTGGCGGGGGAGCGCGGGGTCGGTGAGGAGCTCGATCCCGGCGCGGATGCGCTCGGCGGCCCGGCGGGCCTTGAACACGGCCGTCTCGGCGGTCTCCCGCAGTGCTTCGGGCAGGTCGGGGATGACTGACTCCCGGCCGTCCAGCCAGGCGGAGTAGCCGTCGGCGAGCGGGGACAGCCCGGCGCGGAGGGTCTCGGGGGTGGTGTCGGCGGAGGCCAGCACGTCCATGGACAGCTCGGCCGAGGCCAGCGCCGAACCCGCGCCCACCGCCGCGGTGGTGGCGGGCACGTCGTGGTGGGGGAGCCAGGTGGTGGCGAGCCGGTGCGCACGGCGTACCTGCTCGTCCACTTCGGCGTGTACGGCCACGTTGCGGCCGTCGGCGTACTTGAGCTGGTCCCGGTACAGGAGCCGCAGGTGCAGTTCCTCGGTGTCGGTGGTGACCGGGTCGGTGTCGGTGAGGGGGTCGTCCACCGGCAGGAACACGGGGGAGGCCCCGTCCAGGGCGGTGACCGAGAGCTCGGCCTGGAACAGCCACACGGTGTCCCCGTTGGGGTGCACGGGGATGCGGTTGTTGACCAGGTTCAGTTCGACCGTGCGCCGGTCGCCGTTCTCGCGGACGGTGACGTTGAGGTAGACGCAGGAGGTGTCGGGGTCCGGGTCGGTCAGCCCGATCCGGTCGTCCGGCTCGTCGTCCAGCCGGACCTCCTTCTCGAACTCCTTGTGTTCGCGCGTCCAGGCGCGGCGGGTCTTGCCCTCGTCCTCCAGGACGGCGGTGCGGGTGTACTCACCCCAGGTCGCGCGGACGGTGACGGCGCCGGTGTCGGCGGGTACGGAGAAGGACAGCCCCATGGTGGAGGCCCACATGTGCCCGAGGTTCTGCGGGGTGACGACGTCGGGGGCTTCTCCGGAGCCTTCGCCGTGCGCGGTGCCCTCGACCCCGTTCTCGGTGTCCATCACCTGGTCGGCGGCGTCCCGGACGGAGGTGGGGGTCTGGTGGCGCGGGCCGAGCATGCCCACGAGGTAGCGCTCCCGGGGGCCGGAGTAGCGGCGGGGGAGTTCCTCGGCGGGCCCGTCCCAGGGGCCGAGGAGGTCGCGCGAGACCAGGTTCTGGAGCTCTCCGCGCACCTCGAAGGAGGAGGCGTCGACGAACTCCTGGGGCTGGTCGAGGGAAGCGATTGCGGCGGCGTCCCGGGCGGCCTGGAGTTCGGCCTTGGTGGGCTTCTTGCTGGTGGGGGAGCCCTTGGGGGTGGTGTCCAGGGAGGTCTGTTCGCCGTTGGGGTTGTCGAAGAGGGCGTCGTCAGCCATCAGAAGAGAGTCCCTTCGTCGCTGGAAGCCTTGCGCTTGGACTTCTTCTTGTCGTGCAGGCCTTGGGCGACCTCTTCGGCGTAGCGCTCGTGGTTCAGTTCGAGCAGGCTGTCGAGGACCTCGCGTTGCGCGGCCGGGCCGATGGTGTAGCGAGTCTCGCGGCCTACTGGGTGGAATCCGTGATCGAGCCCGCCGACAGCTTCGATGCGCTCCTCCCAGCCGTACGCACGGATGGTGGCCTCGTCGATCGCGCGGTGGATTGCGCGGAGCTCCTGGATGTCAGGGTCATTGCACTCAGGGTCGAAGACCAGGTTGTAGGTCTTGGTGAGCCCGGAGTCGCGCGAGAGCATCACGTCGCGGCGATAGGTGTCGAGTCGGTCGCCGAGATCGCGGAGTTCCTGAGTGAGCTCAGGCATCGCGAAAGTCTCGAAGACGTCTGAGGGTGTGTAGCGCAAGTCAGTTTTCATGGTTGAGCCATAAGTTTTGGCCCACCAATAATGGGGTGTGCTTGATAGTACTGCCAAAATGGCAGTGCTGCTGCTTGCGAATACAATAAGGCCATGTCCGAATACTTGTCCAGTTGGAACGATTGCTGGTATTGCCGTCCTTGTGTGGCTCGTTAGAACGATTGCTCTATCTTTTCCGGATATCGCATTTTCGAGCCCTTTGGCGTAGTCTCCATACTGCCACCAACGTTCCCTTCGTGCCTTCCTGTTGTTTTTGTCTCGCTCGGGCTTCACTCTTTCTAGGATCTGCTTGTAGCACTGTGGGTACGATTTCGCTTCCCGCTCTTCCCAGTCGCGAAAATTAATTACCCACCTGCTTGCTGAGAAATCGGGTTGGCTGGTTATGTCCTGGCCGCTGGGGAAGGGAAAGATTACATCTTTGTAGCGCTCCTCAGACCTTATTAGATTCTGTGCCTCGCTGGGATCTAGGGTGAACCCCATGCCGAGGACGAATGACCCCTTGAAGGCTATCTGCTTATTTTCGATAAGGCGATATGGGTTCCCGCTGGTTCGGCCTGCTGGCTCAAGTGATGGGGAAATCTCTGAAGTTGGGATGCCATCTGATATCACTGGCACGCCTTCGGTTAGTCTTGGCTTGCTAATCCAGACAGCACAATACTCGAGACTGGCTGATTTGGCGGGCCACGGTGCGCTCTTGATTGATTTTCGGATGGTTGATCCGCTGTCGATGATCTGATCGAGACTAACTTCTCGTGTGTCGCCTTGTGCGAGTGTGTTGGTTCCGATTAGTGCAATCTGCCCGCCTTCTCCTGGAATTTCATGCATTCTTAGTGCAAAGTAGCCAACAAGGTCAGAGTTGCCCTTTTTTCCTTGAGCAATTTCCAAAGATAGAAGATTGCGGTAGGGGGTGCCGGTGGCGATGCTGATCTTTGATCCGCCAAGGAATGGTGGGTTGCCGATTACGGCATTAAACCCACCGTTTTCATATGCTTCAGGAAATGCTAGTGGCCAGTGTATTGGCTTTCGCTCAAATGCTCCCTCCGGGCGTTCGCAGTTCAGCCATTTTTTGGCCTGCGTTAGGGCCTTGGCTTCGTTGTTGTCTAGATTGCTGGCTAGCTCTACGGCTTCGGCAGATCCCCGGTCCAGGCCCCGATCTCCCTGGCTCGAGTTCGCTAGAGCTGCTCCGACCGTCAAGTCAGCCAAGAGGCGTACTCTCCCTGTGGCCAGCTCGGCTTCGCCTAGTACCGAACGTTTTCGGTCCAAGCCCTCTAGTGTTGTGCCATCGATGCTTGTCAGCTCGCTACGCGACTTTGCGACCCGGGAGACTAGTTCCCTGATCCCGGATGTGAAGTCAATCAGCGCATTGTCATCGCTATGTAGCTTGCGACCCTGTTTCGGGTCCATGTGCATGTACTCAAGCTGCTCAAGGGAGGTGATCCCGAGCAGCGAGTCACCAGCAGCCAGCCGGTCATCAAGGAACGTAAACGGCCGCTCCGGGTCCATCGAGACCAGCCACAGCGACAGCTTCGCCATCTCCACTGCCATCGGGTTGATGTCCACCCCGTACAGGCAATGCTCGATGACCTGTCGCCGCGCCTCGATGACAACCTTGTCGTCATCCGCCCGAAGCCCGTCCTTGGGCGGGGTGTATCCGGCGACCCGCTCGTCACCCTCTCGCACCCACGCCTCGATCAGTCGGTCACCCAGGTAACGTGCGGCCGCCACCAGGAAGGCCGCCGAACCCACGGCGATGTCGGCGACCTTCAGCGCGAGAATCTCCTGGCTGCTCTTCAGCTTCCATTCACCCGTGTCGGCCGTCTGCAAGGGCCCTGGTTCGTAGACCAGCGGCTCCAGCGCGCCCTCCACGACCTCCTCGGCAAGGAACCTCGGCGTGTAGTGCGTGCCGGTGTTCTTACGCAGAGAGGAGTCGGTGACGTACAGCTCGCCCGATCGGATCACCAGCGGCAGCCCGCGCAGGTCCGAGCGGATGATCCCGAAGAACGGCAGCAGTCGTTCTACCAGCTCTTCTTCGCGGGGGAGTACTCCGCGCAGCTTCTTACGGGCTTCTTCCTCTTCCACCCGGTTCATCGGGGCCAGGCGCTTGGCGAGCTGGTTCTTGGTCCCGATCTTGGAGTCCTTGTACTTGACGGCCAGCTCGGCCGCCAGCGGCTCCACGTCGGTGTGCCGCGCCGCCAGTTCCTCCAGCTCGCGCAGCTGCACCTCCTCCTCGGAGCCTTCCTTGCCGATGAGCCCGACCACGAGGTCCTCGGCACGGAAGCCGTCGAAGGACAGCAGACCCTCGTACACGTAACCGATCTGCTCCACGTCCAGAGCGCGGAAGGTCAGCTTGCGAAGCTCCGCGGACTTTCCACGCCCCACCCGCACGTACTGCACGGCCTTGAGCATGTGCAGCACGGTGCGGTCGTCGATGTCCAGCGGCATCCACGGGAAGGTCTCGGGGTTGAACAGCGACCCGTCGAGCGGGTGCATCCTCAGCCGGGGGTGGTCTACCCCGCCGTAGACGGCGTTGAACAGCGCCAGCAGCCGGTGCCAGGCCGCGGTGGTCCGTTCCAGGTCATCCTCGGTGCCTTCACGCGCCTGCTCGTTCAACTCCTGGTAGAGGCCGCCCGCCGAGTACGCACGCGCGTACAGGTCGTTGTCGGAGGGCAGCAGCCCGCGCTCCTCTGCGAAGAGCAGGAACACCACCCGCATCATCACCGAGACCGAACCCCGGTAGACCTCGTGCGCGGACACTCCGCTCAGGTCTCGGTCCCCGCGCTCACGCGCCCGGGTGTCGGCCCGGCCGATCGCGGCGACCAGCAGCTCCACCGCCTGGCGGACCTGCACGCCCAGCGCCTCGGTGACCTCCTCCTGGGAGTCCATGCTCTGGGCCAGTAGCTTGTCCAGCCGCTCCTCCTCCGGAACCCCGAAGAAGCGTCGCCGGTTGAGCAGCGAGTAGAAGGCCCGCAGCACGTCGCGCTCGGCGGAGTCGGTCCACAGCGAGGCGTCGAAGACCGCGGTGGTGGTGACCCCGCCCTGGGGCGCCCACACCAGCACCCACCAGCGGCCGTCGGTGGCCAGCCCGAGCTCCACACCGTGGTGGCGGCACAGCTGCGCCAGCCGGTCCGCGGGGGTGGCCGACCAGGACTCGTCCTTGATCCGCTGCTGCGGAGACTGCCCGGCCGGGCAGACCAGCCCGAGCAGCCGGACGCGGTCGGCCTCGACCTCACCCGCCCCGGCACCGGGCTCGGTGAGCACGAACGACGGCTCCACCCGGGTGTCGTGTTCAGCGACCTCCATGGCCAGGGAGTCCAGGCCGCCGGTGCGCAGGTCCTCGCCCCAGCCGAGCAGTCCGCCCAGCACGTATCGGACCCAGGCGTCCCGCCCGGCGGCCAGGTCCTCCTGCCAGAGGGTGTGCTCCCGGCGCAGTTCCCGCCGCTGCTCCTTGTCCAGCGGGTCCAGCCCGGCGGACCACACCTGGCGCAGAACCGGCAGGGTCAGGAACGGTCCGCTGACCTCCACCAGCCCCAGCCAGTTCAGGTGCTGGTCGCGGATCAGGTCGCTGCTGCTCTGCTGACCTCGGCTGCGCTTGCCACTGAGGGGCTGGGCGCTCATCGGACTGCCTCCTTGCGGGGAACGACGAAGACGACGGCGACGGGGAAGGTGTGCGGGTCTTTCTGCGAGTAGCGCTGCTCGATAGCCGCCAACTCGCGCTCGCGCTCCCCGTCCAGGGCCGCCAGCCTCGTTTCCCAGTTCATCCGGTCCTTGCGGTACTGTTCGCGCTCTTCCTTGGTCTGGGTGACGGAGCGCTCGCTGAACAGCGCGTTCTCGTCCGCTTCCTCGTCCGAGGACAGTGCCTCGCGCAGGGTCGACGCGAACTGGTCCAGGACACTGGTCACCCTGGCGCGCTCGTTCTCCTCGCGCTCCTTCAACACGCGTAGCAACGACTTCTCACGTGTGTCGGCACGCCAGTTGATGGCGTCTTCGAGTCCCTTCCGGCCGTTGGCCCGCTCCCAGCGGTCACGGACCCTGCTCCACACCGCCTCCGACAGCGGGCGACCGTCGGTCAGGGCCTTGTTGAGGATGCCGCCCAGGGTGGTGAGGTTCTCCAGGCGGCGGAAGCGCCCGTTCTCCGGCAGCCAGCCGCCCGAGTGCAGCACCTCCTCGTGCAGGCGCAGCCCGTCCGCGCCCACCAGCACGAACCGCGAGTAGGCGCCGACCAGCACGTCGTCCAGCTCGGGGTCGTCGCTGACCACGGCGGTCACCCGGTTGAGCCCCACCCGGTCGTTGGACACCGCGGTGCGCAGCAGGCCGATGGAGCGGGCCACCAGCGGGTGGTTGAGGTGGGCGAGCACCACGTCGTCGCGGCCCTGGACGTCGTCCGCGTCGAAGGTCACCGGGAGCTGCCTGGGCACGGCGTCCCTGGGAGCGTCCGCCGACAGCTTCTCGGTCAGCCCCGCGGTGGTGTGCACCCAGGAGCCGGTGAGGGCGGGCACCTGGTACAGGCCCTCGGTGAAGCGCTCCTCGTCCTCGTCCACGTGCGGGACCAGCGCGGGCTGGTGCGCCAGCTCCAGGGCGGTGTCCACCACCCGCTTGACCCGCTGCGGGGTGATGGCCAGCGACTCGACCGTCTCGTCCAGGTTGCGGCGCAGGCGGCGCACCTGATCGCGCAGGTTGGAGTTGGAGGGCACCCGGCCCTTGGTACCGGCCTTCGAGGTCTCGGCGTCCAGGTCGGCCTTCTGACCGAGCATCCGGCGCTGCACGGCGTCGGAGATGACCGCGTTGACCGACCCCAGGTCCTCCTCCATCCGGGCGACCTTGGTGGCGACCCGGGACAGGAACTCCAGGTCGGCCTCGAAGGAGTCGGTGGACTTCTCCCAGCCGGTACCGACGAAGTGGAAGACCTCGGGGTTCTCGGTCTGCCCGTACCGGTCGATCCGGCCGATCCGCTGCTCCAGCTTGTTCGGGTTGAACGGGATGTCGTAGTTGACCAGCCGGTAGCAGTGCCGCTGGAGGTCGATGCCCTCGCTGGCGGCGTCGGTGGCCAGCAGGATGCGCAGCGGGTGCTCGCCCGGGTCCTTCTGGAAGGCCAGCCGCAGCGACTCGCGCTCGTCGGTGCCCATCCCGCCGTGCAGTTCGGCGACGTGCTGGCCGCCCAGGCCCTGCTGGGCCAGGAGTTCGCGCAGCCAGGACTGGGTGTCGCGGTACTCGGTGAAGACCACCACGCGCTCGTTGGTCCAGAGCTTGCCGTCCGGCTTGCACACCGCCTTCAGGTAGGTGATGAGCTCACGGGCCTTGGCGTCGGGCTGGGCCTCGTGCGTCCGTGCCCAGGTGCGCATCTGCTCCAGCAGCGACTGCTCGTCCTCGTCCGCGTCGGGCTGGAGGGGGCGGCTGCGGTCCAGGGCGTCGTCCTCGGCCTCGGCCAGCTCCTCGTCGTCGTAGGTGGCCGTCTCATCCCAGAAGTCGTCCATCCACTCCGGGACCTCGTCGAGGTCGGCTTCGATGGCCCCGGGGCCGGCCGAACGCGAACGCAGGGTCTCGGCGTAGACCTCGACGGTGTGCAGGAAGGCCGCCGGGCTGGAGAAGAGGCGCTTCTTCAGCAGCAGGGTGACCAGGTCGGTGGCGCGCTTGCCCTTCCTGGTGGTGAGCTTGGTCCGGCGCAGCTGCGCGAAGCGGGTGAGCAGGGTGTGGATCTCCCGCTCCGCCTCCGGGTAGCTGACCGGGAGTTCGCGGGTGACGCGCTCCCGGAAGCGCGGGCTGCCGTCGGGGTTCTCGACCTCGCGCTTGAGGCGGCGCACCACCGTGTCCTCGATCGCGGAGCGGTCCGGTTCCACCCCGCGGGCGAACCGCTGGTCGTCCAGGATCTCCAGCAGGGCGGTGAAGGACTGCTGGTAGCCGTTGTGCGGGGTCGCGGACAGGAACAGCCGGTGGGTGAAGTGCGGGGCCAGCCAGCGGATCAGCTTGGTCTGCTGGGAGTCCACCGCGTACACCTGTTTGGGGGCTGCCGGGGCCACGTGGTGGGCCTCGTCCAGGATGAGCAGGTCGAAGGTGCGCGGGTAGCTGGGGCCGCCGGTGGGCAGGACCTCGCGGAGCAGCCGCTGGGCCTTGGCGCCGCGCAGCCACGGCAGGCTGACGATGGCCAGCGGGTGGACGTTGAAGGGGTTCGCGGTGCTGCCGTAGTCCCGGCGCACCTGCGCGGCCTGCTCGGAGTTGACGATGGTGAAGTCGAGGCCGAACTTCTCGGCCATCTCGTCCTTCCACTTCAGCGTCAACCCGGCCGGGCACACGATCATGATCCGCTGGGTGCGGTTGCGCAGCAGCAGCTCCTGGGTGACCAGCCCGGCCTCGATGGTCTTGCCGAGCCCGACGTCGTCGGCCAGGAGCAGGTTCACGCGCGGGGCGCCGATCGCCCGGGAGACCGGTTCGAGCTGGTAGTCCTCGATGGCGACGCCGGACCGGAAGGGTGCCTGGAGGTTGCGCACGTCCGCGGAGGTGACGGCCGACCAGCGCACCGCGTCCAGGAAGGCCGCGAGCTGTCCGGGCTGGTCGGGCACGATGCCGGACACGTCGGGCAGGGATCCGCTGGGCAGGAGTCTGCGGCCGGGTTCGAGCTCCCACAGGACGTCGAGGGTCTCGCCGTAGCGGCCCTCCTGGATGCTCTGGAGGGTGACCACGGTGAAGGAGTCGCCGGGTTCGATCCCGCTCACGACCCACTTCTGGCCGCGTACCTCGACAAGCGCACTCGGTTGGGGGAGCTCGTCGGTCGTTGTGGGCATTCTTGGACTACCTCGCGCCTGTCAGGGGGCATGGGAGGCGCGGCCCGAAGTGCCGGAGTGGCTGTCCGGACGGGCCTTCGCCGTGTAGGGATAACGCTAGAGCCGACGGGGGGATCCGTCGATCACTGAGACTCTATTGTTAACCCGGTTCACATGCAACGAAGGTAGCTTGCCCTCAAGGCCCGCGACTGGCGGGTCTTCGGGCCAGGACGGCCCCGGAGGTCGCGGGGTTTACCCGGCGTGAGGACTGGCGGAGAGGTTAGGTCCAAGGTCCCGAAAACGGTGGTCCGCGCTCCCGGGCAGGTGGTCGGCATCTGTGATGGCGCTCTTCGACTTCTGCAGGTCCGGGCCGGAAGACAAGACCCTGCAGGGCTTGTCCCTGAGCGTCCGGACTGACGCCCTGGCCGGTCCGCGGAAGAGGCGCCGTCGGGTGTCAGATTCGGTCATTTTTGTTGTTAACCAGATTAACAACAACGCAATGTGTATGCTGTGCCGACGAGCCGCGAACTCCCGACGTGAACCAGGACGGTGGGTGCGGCTCAAGGGTTTACCCCGTGGGCGCTGATCGGGCCCATGGGGGCCCTTGGTCCCGAACCCCCTGTTCTCCCGCCCCGAGGGAGCACAACACCCCTATCGGGATCCGTCCTCGTCCCCCTCCCACGAGTAGAGAGCCCCCGAACACCTTGGTAGCTCCTGAGCCGAAGCCCGCCCCCGACGGCGTCAAGCACCTGTTCCAGTTCCTCGTCGATTCCGAGGAACTGCGCACCAGACCGGTGCGCACCCTGGAGAGCGCGACCAGAATCCTGTGGCTCGGCGACCTGCCCGAGGACACCCCGGGTGTGATCTCGGGGTTGCTGGACCCCGAGGACTCCGACCAGTGGTTGCGCGTGGAACGGGTCAGCCGCATGGATCCGCCCGCCCTCCCGGAGGTCCTGGAGGAGTGGATCCACCCCGGTGAACGCCGCGACCACCGGAGGGAAGAGCCGCCCGCCCTGCTGGAACTCCCGCTCGAGGCCCTCCTCGGCGGCGGTACCGAGGCCCGGGAGGTTGCGCCCGCGCCCGTTTCCGTCCCCGCGACCGGCAACGGGGACACCAGCGAGGACGGCGACCCGGACGACACCGGAGAAACCGGTGCGGGGGAGGCGGAGGACCGGAAGCCGGTCCCCCTCTCCGAACACCCCGACCAGGAGAGCATCCGCGCCGCCCACTCCGTCTGGGCCGCGCTCTGGTCGGAGTGGGCCGAACACGAACGCGCGGTCAGCCGCCACGCCCAGCTCTACGAAAAGGCCTACCGGATCCACCAGGAGTCGGTGGACCTGGGCGAGTCCTACGAACTCGTCCTCGGCGTCGGTTACCTCACCTGGGTCTCCGGTGAGCAGCCGGTCCGCCGCCACCTGCTCACCCGCCGGGTCGTGGTCGGCCTCGACGAACGGGGAGCCCTGGAGGTCGCGCCCGACCCCGAAACCCCCGGCTTCGTCCTCGAGGAGGACATGCTGGAGGTCTCCCAGCGCCTCCGGGAGGACGGCCGCGAACGCGTCCGCCAACACCTGGAAGCGGCCTCCGAACACGAGGGAGCCGAAGGCGCCGAGCACCTGCACGCCGCCCTGCGCGAATGGTCGGTCCGGGCCACCGCCGACGCCCCCTACGAACCCGACCCCCACCGGCACACCGCGGGCGGAGACCGCCCCCGGATCACCTTCGCCCCCGCGCTCATCCTGCGGGAACGCCCCAAACGCGGGCAGCTCAACGCACTGCGCCAGATCGCCGACACCATCGAGCACAAGGGCGGCGAGACCGCCCTGCTCCGCCACATCGTCGGCGCCGACGACGAGGGACAGGACACGTCCGTCGCTGAGGAGGACACCGACCGCGACGGGCCCGCCGCGGCCGCCGTGCCCGGCAGGGAGGACCTGTACTTCTCCCTGCCCTCCAACGCCGAGCAGCGCCAGATCGCCGAACGCCTGCGGGACAGCGACCTCGTCGTCGTGCAGGGCCCTCCCGGCACCGGCAAGACCCACACCATCGCCAACCTGGTCACCGACCTGCTCGCCCGGGGCCAGCGCATCCTCATCACCAGCCAGACCACCCGGGCGCTCAAGGTCCTCAAGGACAAACTCCCCGAGGAGGTCAAACCCCTGGCGGTCAGCCGCACCGGCGACGGCGTGGACGCCCAGCGGGAGCTGGAGGCCTCCGTCTACGCCATCCTCGAACGCCAGGCCGCACACGACCCGCGGTCCGCCGACACCGAGATCGACCGCCTGCAGGACCGGCTCGACCGCGCCCGCGCGCAGCGCGACCGGGCACTCAAGGACCTGCGGGCCATCCGGGAGGGGGAGACCCACCAGCACCCCCGAGGCCCCGGCGGTTACGGCGGCACCCTGTCGCGCATCGCCAGCCGGCTCGTCGCCGACGAGGCGGAGCGTTCCTGGCTCGGCCGGGTCCCCGCCTTCGAGTGCGCGCTCACCTCCGGCCAGGCCCGCGCCCTGCTGGACACGGCCCGCGCCTTCACACCCGAACAGCGCGCGATCGCCGTGGAGGTCCCCGAAGCCGCCCTCCTGCCCGGATCCGACCAGCACACCGGCGCCGTCGACCTGATCCGGCGCGCCGACGAGGCCGCAGCGCGTGCAGCCGACTCCTGGGACGGACGGGTCGAGCAGGTGCTCACCGGGCTCTCCCGTGACCAGAGCTCCGTGCTGCGCGCCTGCCTGGCGGAGTACACCGCGGCCCGGGACCGCACCCGGCGCCTCCCCGGCCACTGGGGCGAACAGCGTGAGGCCGTACTCGCCGGACGCGACCGCCAGGTGCGTACCCAGGCCCACCGGGCCCGGGCCGACGTCCAGCGGGCCGAGGCCGAACTCGAACCCGTCACGGGTGTGCGCATCGACGGACTCGACGCCTTCACCTACGCCGAGGCGCTGCGACACACCACCGCCCTGCGGGAGGGGTTCGACGCAGGCGGAAAACTCAAGGGCCTCTTCGGCACGCGCACCCGCCTGTACAAGGACCACGCAGCCTTCCTGGAGGGCGTCACCGTCGACGGCAGTGCCCTGGACACCCCCGGGGAACTCGCCCTGGTCCAGCACCGCGTCGCCGCCGAACGCTGCCTCGGCGACGCGCTCAGGGTGCTGGGCCGCCCCGCCGCACACAACTGGGAGGACCCGGTCGTCCGCCTCGCCCAACTGCACGAGGACCTGGAGGACCTCGACCAGCTCCTCGAACTCTCCCGGGTCCGCGAGGCCCTCGCCGGGGCCGCCGCGGGGACACCCGCCCTGGCCGCGCTCGACTGGGCAGAGGACACCGAGGTCGACCGCCTGTCCCTGACCCTGACCGCCGTGGAGGCCGGACACGAGGCCGAGCCCGCCCGTGAACTGGTCGAACGCACTCTGGAGACACTGCGGAACTGGTCCGAGCAGCGCGCCTCGACCCGCTCCGACCTACCCGAACCCGTGCGGGACGCCCGTACCGCACTGGAGAGCGCGGACACCGAAGGCTACGAACGCGCCCTGGCCGCCATGGAACGCGCCCGTGCCGCGCACCGGTTGGCCGAGGAGTTCCGGGCCGCCGAACGGGTGGTCGCCGACGCCCACCCGGGGCTGGCCCGCGCCGTCCGGGAACAGCCGCAGGACCCCGCCTGGGACGACCGGCTGCCCCGACTGGAGGAGGCCTGGGCGTGGTCGGCGTGGAACCAGCGCCTGGCCGAGCTCACCGCTCCCGCAGCCGAGGAGCGCTGCCGGGAGCGCCTCTCCGAGGCCGACGGGGAGGTGCGCCTGACCATGGGCCGCCTCGCCGCAGCGAAGGCCTGGCGCTCATGCCTGTCCCGCCTCACCCGCCACCAGGAGGTCGCGCTCCGCTCCTACCAGCAGAGCATCCGCCGTATCGGCAAGGGCACCGGCCGCCACGCCGCCCGCCACCAGAGCCAGGCCCGCGAGAGCCTGAGCGAGTGCCAGCCCGCCGTCCCCGCGTGGATCATGCCGCTCTACCAGGTGGTGTCCACCGTGCCGATGGACCGGCCCGGCAGCTTCGACGTGGTCATCATCGACGAGGCCAGCCAGTCCGGGCCCGAGGCCCTCCTGCTGGCCTGGCTGGGCAAACGCCTCGTGGTCGTGGGAGACGACAAACAGGTCAGCCCCCGCAACGCCGGACTCGACCAGGCAGAGGTGTTCGCGCTGCAGGCCCGCGAACTCTCCGCCTTCCCGCCCTCGCGCCGCAACCTGTTCGCGCCCAACAACAGCCTGTTCGACATCGTGGGCGGGCTCGCCGACAGCCGCGGCCAGTTGATGCTGCGCGAACACTTCCGCTGTATGCCGGAGATCATCGGCTTCTCCAACGAGGAGTTCTACCAGGGACGCCTCCAGCCGCTGCGCCAGTACGGGGCCGACCGGCTCCCACCGGTGCGGCCCGTCCACGTCGCCGACGGTGTGCTGGAGGGCAGGGGGCAGAAGCAGGTCAACCGCGCCGAGGCCAGGGCGCTCGTGGAGCACGTCGTCCGCTGCTGCGAGGAACCCGCCTACGCCGGACGCAGCATGGGTGTGGTCACCCTGACCGGAACCGCGCAGCAGGCCCTCATCGAGGAGATGCTCAGCGACGCGCTGCCCCTGGAGACCCGGGTGGAGCGCCAGTTGCGGGTCGGCAGCGCCGCCGCCTTCCAGGGCGACGAACGCGACGTGATGTTCCTCGGCTGCGTCTACGCGCCCTTCGACACCGACGGCGAGCCCCGCCGCCCGGCCCCCTTCAGCGGTGTGCCCGACCAGCAGGCCGTCAACGTCGCCGCGTCCCGGGCCAGGGACCAGGTCTGGCTGTTCCACAGCTTCGCCCTGACCGACCTCGGCGCGCACGACATGCGCCGCCGCTACCTCGACTACCTCTCCCGGCCCGCCGAGGACCAGGCCGGCACCGGGGTCGGTCACGTTCCCGCCGACGAACGGGTGGAGCCCTTCGACAGCCTCTTCGAGCAGCGGGTCTACCGGGCGCTGCACGAACGCGGCTACCGGGTGCGTCCCCAGTTCGAGGCCGGGCGCTACCGCATCGACCTGGTGGTGGAAGGAGGCAGTCGGCGGCTGGCCGTGGAGTGCGACGGCGACGCCTTCCACACCGAGGCCAACGCCGAGGACGACGCCGCACGCCAGCGCGAACTCGAAAGGGTCGGCTGGACCTTCGTGCGCATCCGCGGCAGCCGGTTCTTCCGCGACCCCGACGAGGCCCTGCGGCCCCTGTGGAGGCAGCTCGAACACATGGCCATCGAACCCGCCCGAGCCTGAGCCCGGCGCGGTGCCGGTCCATCCGGGACCGGCACCGCACCACCCGTTTCCCGGACCCCCGTTCCCCCCGACCGGAAGGCACACGATGTTCACCCAGGGCCGCCTGACCCGAGGCCGGGGCAACGACCCCAAACACATGCTGTTCGCCGTCCTCAACATCAGCGCCACCGGCTACGAGCCCGCGCGGGGGCACCGTGTCTTCGAAGCCGCCGTCGTCCGGATGCGCGGTGACGGCACCGTCGTGGACGAGTACTCCACCCTCGTCAACCCGCTGAGGCCCGTGCCCTACGACGACCACGCCGAGATCACCGACGCCCAGGTCAGCCGCGCACCCACCTTCGACCGGATCGCCGGAGACCTGCTCGCCTACCTCTCCGGCGCCGTCGTCGTCGCCCACAAGCTGGACCACGAGGACGCCTTCCTCGACAGCGAACTCGGGCGGCTCGGTATCCGCGCGCAGGGGGTGCCCGGCCTGTGCACGCTCCGACTCATGCGCAGCCAGCTGGACACCTTCCCCTACAAGTCCAGGCACCTCTACCGGCTCATGACCGGGAACTGGCCCGAGTGGAACTCCAACGCCCTGGCCGGCGCCCGCCAGCGCGCGCACATGCTCCGCACCCTCATCGACCAGAGCCCGGTACCGCTGCGCTGGAACGGGCCCGGCCCCGCCGTGCTGCCCGAGTTGCCGCGCAGCGGAGTCATCGCCCCGCACATCGTGGGTCTGCGCAAGGGACAGGAGGGGTGGCTGTCCAACCTCGTGGCCAGCCTGCCCGACACCAACCCCTCGCCCCGGCCGAACCCGCAGGGCGCCGCAGCCTACCGGTCGATGCTCGGCCACGCCCTGGCCGACGGGAGGATCGTCGCGGAGGAGGCCCGCCAGCTCGCCGACCTGGCCACCGCGGCAGGGTTCACCCAGGCCACCATCGGCCGGGTCCACGAACAGGTCATGCTGGAGGCCCGTGCCCGTGCCGAGGCGGACGGGGTGGTGACCAGTACCGAACTCCGCGAACTGGAGAAGGCCGCGAAGAACCTCGGGGCCGGGCACGCCATCCAGGACCTGCTGCACGTGGCGGAGAAGGAGAAGGAGCGCAGGAACGGGCCGTTCAAGGGCTGGCGGATCGTCCCGGTGGGGGAGTCCGCAGCGCTCAGCGCGGTGGTGGAGCACGCGGTGGCCCAGGGCGCGACCGTGGGCGTCAACGTCACCAAGACCGTGCGCCTGGTGATCGTTGAGGAGGGCGCGGACGATCCGAAGGTCCAGCGGGCTCTGGAGAGCGGGCACCAGGTGGTGACCCCGGCCCAGGCCTGGGAGGTGCTGAAGGCGGCCTCCCACCGGGCCGACGGGAACCTGTTCGAGGACCGTGACAGCACCGGGGTCGCGGCGCGGCTCAGCGCCGAGCAGCGGCAGCGGCAGCAGACCGAGGACCAGCGGCTCTGGTTGGAGACCTGGCGGCCCCGGGAGCTCACCGAACGGGAGTACCACGAGCAGTTCGTGGCGCCCTATGCGCACCGCGACAGGGCGGCGCGTGGCGAGAGCCGGGCTGACCGGGGCCCGTACCGGATCACGGCCACCATCCCCGCTGAGGCCCAGAAGAAGGGCGGAGGCTGTGCCGGGGCGGTGCTGTTGTTCATGGCGACCGGCGCGACGGCCGCGGCGGCGGCCTTGGAACTGCTGCCCTTCTAGACGGGGCCCGGCGGCCCCACTCCTCTGAACAAGGAGCGAAAGACCATGGTCGAGAACCAGGTGCGCACGTGCGGACGCCCCACCAGATCCGGGCACCCCTGCAGAGTCCGGGTGAACGGCTCGGATATCGCCTGCGGTATCCATTCCACCGAGCGGGACCGGGCTGTGGCCGACGCTCATCGGAGCGGCTACCGGGAAGGGTTCGAGTCCGGTGTCAGGTCCTCCAAGGAATCCTCCAAGCTCCGAATCGAACGGCTTGAGAGGCAGGTGGAGGAACTCCGGCAGCGCCTCGACGAGGAAACGCGTATTCATGAGGTTGGCGGAGACCAGGTCGTGGGGGTCGGAGGTTATGCCTATCGCTGGCGTGGTGAGACCCCACTGGAGGTCGGTGACCGCGTCCTCCTGCCCGAGAACTACGTCAGCCGGATGAAGCACGGGCCCGGTCCGCTGGAGGCGACCGTCACCGTTTTGGGAACGACCTACCAGGGGCCTCTTGCGTTCGTCCTCCGAAGGCTGGACCGGAAGTAGAACGCGCCCCAACAGGTCCTGAGCCGAGGTGACGGCGGCGTCGCGCGACGAGGTCCAGCCGAGTCCTGCGCCACCGAATGAAACTTGATTGTTAACTCGATTAACAATCAAGGCATGTAGATTGGATCCGCGACGTCGTGACAAGCCCCCCGAGGATCAGGACGACGACCAAGGAAGGCGGGTTTACCCAGCCTGTGTAACCGGTGGACACGAAGGACCTCGGGCCCGAGTCGGGCACGCGTGTTCTGTGCGTCGATCCGGTCGGCCGTGCCCCTGGTGGAATAGGAAACAAGCCAGCACCACCCGTTCCCGTTCGCGGTGGAGACGGTTCCCCTTTCGGTGGAAACGGTTTCCTGGTGCGTTGATATAACGAACGTGTCGACCTGTGGATTTCGGGCTTTCCTCCTTGCTAAGGTGCGCTGACCAGCCACCGAAGAAGGGTCGTTAATGGAATTCGACGAGAAGGTCTCCGTGCTCAGCGCCAAAGTGCAGAAGCAGCGCGAGATGACCCAGACCGAGGAAGCAGCGAAGAACGCATTCGTCATGCCCTTCATCGCGACGGTTCTCGGATATGACATCTTCGACCCGCGCGAGGTGGTTCCCGAGTTCACCGCCGACGTCGGGGTGAAGAAGGGCGAGAAGGTCGACTACGCCATCATGCACAGCAACGAAGTGCAGATGCTCATCGAGTGCAAGAAGTCGAACGGGGAGTTGAAGGTCGAGCACGCGTCACAGCTCTACCGCTACTTCTCCGTCACCAACGCGCGGATCGCGGTCCTCACCAACGGGGTGGAGTACCACTTCTACACCGACCTCGAAGCGCCGAACCGGATGGACTCCAGGCCGTTCATGGTGCTCGACCTCAACGATGTCGACGAGAGCCTCCTGCCCGAGTTGCGCAAGCTGACGAAGGCCTCCTTCGATCTGGGATCGGTCGTCGACGCGGCGGAGAAGCTCAAGTACATCGGCGCGATCAAGCGCACGCTGGCCGAACAGTTCCAGGAACCCGACGCCGAATGGGTGAAGTTCCTCGCTGGCCGTGTCTACGACAAGGCTTTCACCAGGCGGGCGCGCGAGCAGTTCACGCCGATCGTCCAGGAGGCCGCCTCCGCCTTCCTCGACGACCAGGTCAACGTCCGGCTGAAGAAGGCACTGGAGTCCACCCGCCCGCAGGCCGAGGCGGATGCGGTCAGCAGTGAGGACGTCGCGGAAGAGGACCTGGAACGCGACACGGGGATCGAGACCACTCTTGAGGAGTTGGAGGGCTACCAGGTCGTCAAGGCGATCGCGTGCAGTGAGGTCAAGCCCCAGCGGATCTCACAGCGGGACTCCAAGAGTTACTTCGCTGTCCTGCTGGACGACAACAACCGGAAGCCGATCGCGCGCCTGCACTTCAACGCCAGGTCGAAGAAGTACCTCGGCACCTTCGACGCCGACAAGAACGAGACCCGCCATCAGCTGGGTTCCATCGACGAGATCTACCTCCACGCCGAGAAGATCCGCGAATCGGTGCGGAACTACCTGGGCTGAGTCCGGGCCGGGGCGGCGCGGTCGGCCGTGCCGCCCCGCCTGGTTCGCTCGGGGCAACCTTCGTCGGGTTCTGAGCGTTTCCGTCGAAGTAGCGCAGGGGAACGAGCAGGACCCCCGCTTCCCGGAGGGAGCGAGGGCCCGTACTGCTCGGGAGGCTTGTCGCCTGGGGCGGGCGTGAAGGGCTGGCTCAGCGAAGGTCGTCCCGGGCGGTCCCGAGGAAGGCCCGCCACTCGTCAGCGGCGAAGAAGAGCGCGCCGAGCTCGCGGTTCTTGGTGTCTCGGACTCCGGTGACCGGTCCTTCGGACACCTCCACGCAGTTAGTCGATGTCCCGCTGTAGCTGGCGGTATGCCATGGCGAGACGGAAACCGGTTGGGAAGGAGCGTGTCCCACCTCGACACAGTTGTTGTCTCCGCCGCTGTAGCTGGATTTGAACCAGTGCTCGGTGCGCGGCTGCATCGCTTACTCCTTCTCCAGAACCTTGGCTGTGCGGCCTAGGAAGTCGATCGTCTGCGCTGGGCGCCAGGCATCGGCCAATAGACGCTCGAAGACCTCCGTGTGCCGGTCCAAGGCGGTCTGATCGTCCCAGAAGAGACTGGTGTTGTCGGTGATGGTCACGAGCACGGTGAGCTCGTCCAGGGTGAGGAGCGTGAACTCGCCGATCTCCAGGGCGGCATGGGCGCCAGCCTCGAAGGGGAGTACCTGAAGGGTGACGTTTGGCTGCTCCGCGATCTGGATGAGGCGTCGAATCTGCTCGGCCATCAGCTTAGGGCCTCCGACTGTGGTGCGGATCGCCGCTTCGCTGATGATCGCCCACAGGTGCGACCGGCTAGCCTGCCAAACCTCCTGCCTGTTCATGCGTACTTCGACCGCAGCGTCGACCACTTCGGGCGCGGCACTAGGCATCGTGCCCTTGAAAAGAGCGCGTACGTAACCTTCGGTCTGCATGAGGCCGGGGACCAGGACAGGCTCGTACGTGCGGAGCCGCCGCGCTGCGCTCTCCAAGCCGATGTAGGTCCCGTAGTCCTCGGCGATCCCACTGGACTGCCACCATCCGGACGATCTGGCTTCCTTGCGCATGTTCAGGAAGCGTTCGATCGTCTCGGCTGGTAGCTCGTAGTACTCCAGAAGGCGTTCCAGGCTTCCGGGCCCAGGGATCACCCCCTCAACGCCAGGGGTCTCCCAGCGGGAGACGGTTGAGGTGTTCACTTTGATGCTCCGGGCTACTTCGGCAAGCTTCCGATCTCCACGCAATTTGCGCAATTCGGTCGCAAGCTGCCATTGCGCGACAGTCGGGCTCATCGTCATGTGGTCCATGTTGCCTCGGGGGGTTTGCAGGCACAAGCAGAGCAAAGAAATCTGTAGATGCGGATTGCATATGCGTCTTCCATGGGATCTACTGTAATCAGTCCTGGCCGCACAGTGACGGTTGGGGTGATCGCTTTCCTATGTCTGAGGAGGGACGACATGGTTGCTGAGAGTCGGCGTGTGCCAGTTGAGGAAGATAGGCCTACGCGGGAAGGACGCTGCTTGGGTTGGGAAGGGTTCGGGGCGCGGGTGTGGGCGGCCCGCCGCAGCCTCTCCCTCTCCCTCGACTACCTGGCCGCGCAGGTCTACGTCACCACCGGGATGCTCCAGGAGGTCGAGTCCGGTGCCCTTGACCCCGGGCGTCGGGTCACCCAAGACCTGGACCGTGAACTCCGCCTGGCCGGGCAACTCTGGGACGCCTGGGCCGCCGCCCACCTGGCAACCCTCCTCCAGGGCGGCGCCACCGTTACCGACGCGCTCCCCGAAGTCCTCCAGGTTCGGGCCTACGCCCCTCTCGTCCTCCCGGACCCCTACCTCACCGACGCCTACGCCACCGCCCTGCACCGGGCCGAGCGCCCGATGGCCTGCGCATCCCTGGACGAGGACCGCCCGCACGTGGGCCGGCTCCTGCCCACCTCCGGCAGCGCCCCCTACCACTGCCTGGTCATCGATGAAGGCGCGCTCACTCGCACCCTCGCGGGCCCCGACGCCACCCGCGCCCAACTCCTCCACCTGCACCGCCTGGCCCAGTCCGACCGGATCACCGTGCACGTCATCCCCACCGGAACCCCCTACCACCCCGGTCTGCGCGGCGCCTTCTGGACGCTGAACTACTCGCCCGCCCACACACTCGTCTACACCCCGCAGCCCTGCGGTCCCGGCCACCTCACCAGCGAGGCCACCCATGTCAAGACCTATGCGGACCTCTTCGCCACCCTCCAGGGGGTCGCCCTGTCCGCCGAGGACTCCCTGCACCGCATCACCGAGATCGCCGCCCGCGTGCCCACCCCCGAACGCCGCGCGTTGCACTCCTGAAACCCCGACCGCTGAAACCCGCCGTCCCGGCAACCCCCGACAACCCGGGGCTCCTGATACCCGGACGGCTCAACCCCAGAGCCCGCACACGAAGAAGCTCTGGCGGGTGCGCCAACACCCCCAGAGCAGGCCGACCCAAATTCCACGATTGCGAAACCTGAAAGAGAGATCGACATGGCCATTGTGCCGCACGCCCGCGCCCCGATCCACACGCCCACCCCGGCCTTCTCCGGACGCCGCTGGCCCTCCCGCGTCTACCCCGGCGACCTCGTCCAGACCGCCTGGGTACGCTCCGACCTGGCCGCCGACCTCGCCCGCCTGGCCGACCTGCCCCGGGACACCACTGAGAACATCGTGCTCTGCGCCAGCGAGATGTTCGCCAACTCGTGCGACCACTCCCGCTCCGGCCAGGACCCCGAGGGGCGCGTCATCCGCACCCTGCACATGCCCGACGTCGCCACCCTCCACCTCGCCGTCATCGACGACGGCACCCGCGCCAGCGCCTCCGCCACCCGTCCCGAGATTCCGCGTCAGCGCAGCGTGGAGGAATGGGCCGAGGCCGAACGCGGCCGGGGCCTGCTGCTCATCCACCACCTCGCCACCGCTTGGGGCACCCGCGCGGCGCTGGACTTCCCCTTCTGCTCCGGCCTGGGCACCGTCACCTGGGCCGAGTTCACCCTCCCCGGACTCACCGCCCGCAAGGCCGCCCGGTGAACGCCCCCGCCCGCGCCACCACCGCCGAGATCCGCCGCGTCCTGGACACGCCCCGGGGCAGCCGCTTCTCCCACACCCGGACCGGCACCCGACCACCCACCCGCGAACAGCGCCTCCTGAATCAGATGGCCGACAACCCCCGGGTCGCCTACCGCCAGGCCCATGGCGAACTCCCGCACTGGATGAAGGTCGCCGCCCGGCAGCGCACCGAGCACGAACGCACCGCCCGACAGCCCTCGGAGGAACCCCCGCGCATCCCGCGCCCCCGTCCGGCCCCCGACGACGGACCGCGTCCCAAACCCCCGCTGCCGCCCCTGCCCCGGCGGCCACGGCCACGCCTCCACCGGCCGCACAGCCACCGCAAACCCCGCTCCCGCAGCGGCTGGTGCCTGGTCGCCTACACCCTGGCCGCCGCCACCGGAGCCCTCGCCCACCACCTGGCCACGGTTGTGCTGTAGCCACCCGCCACCGCTCCCACGGCAAGGCCGCGCCGGGACGCCCGTTCCGGCGCGGCCCGCACCTCTGCTCCTATACCAAGATTTCGGCCGTTCCTGCTCTGTTCTCTCAGTACTGGCCCTGAGGTCATATCCTGGCTTTTGGTGATGGCCGCGATGTCTGTTGTGTGCCCTTTAACTGCTGGTCGGCTGAGCTTAGGCCAGCTCCGCCACGAGACGCTCACCCGTCCACCGGGCGTGCTCGGACTGGTCCGTTTCCCTGCCACGGCGCCTGGCACCCAGGATTCTGTTCGCGCATACCCACAACTGACTGAGCTTGCCGTCCCGGGTGCTGAGGTCCTGGTTGAACCGTGCCGAGATCTCCTCGGTGAGCCGCGGAATCCGGAACACCGACGCCCACATCTTCGCTGCGTCCAACCCCTGGGGCATCAGTCCCCAACTGTCCCAGTCCAAGAGGAACAAGCGGGGAGCGGTGAGGTTCGCCCAGTGCAGATCACCATGACCGACCACCCAGCTGCGGATCGTGGTGTCGACAGGGGTGGAGAACGCCCCCGTGATGGAACGATCGATGTCCTCCTGCGCCAGGCCGATGCGGTTGGTGTCGGTCCGGGCCAGATGCGCCAGCGCATCGGCCAAGTCCTCCCACCACCGGCCGGTCACCTCGGGTGCCTTGTCCAGTGTGTAGGTGGTCGAGATCGTCTTCTCTGAGATCAGCGTCATCTCCTCGGCACGACAGACAAGACCGTTGTCCATCCAGTGCGCGGCTTGGATGAACAACGGCTTGGGGACGCCCTGCACAGCCATCGACGCTTCGATACCGCTGAACTCGCGCGGAAAGATCGCGTTCGGCGGGTGCCAGCTGATACGGGCCCAGGTTCCTCGTGCCGTCGGCATCCCCACTGCTGGTCGAAAACCCTGCGCCACCTGCCTACGGGTGACAAGACGGGTGCTGAGCCTGGAAGCTGCTTCTTCAAGAAGACCGGGCGGTCTCGGGCAGGCAGCGAGGCGTACGGGCGATGAAGTGCCGTGATCAGGGGCGGGTACGGTCACGCAGTCACCCTTCGATGCGAGCCCGGAAGTCGGCTCCAACCTGTGCCAGGGGGATTCGGTTCTGGTCGCCCGAGACCATGTCGCGGATAGTGACCTCGCCGGACTCCTGCTCTTCGGGACCGAAGATGACGGCGAATCGCGCGTGCTGAGCGTTGGCCCACTGAAGCTGCTTGCCGAGCTTGCCGGAGGACCCCAGGTAGGTGCCCACCCGCAGCCCCTGCGTGCGCAGTTCGCTCGCCAGCTTCATCAGCTCGGCCTGGCCGCCCAGTACCGTGATCGCCACATCGAGCCCGACGGCGGGAGCGTCGCCGGTGTCCTGCATGGCCAGGATGCGCTCGATGCCGATGGAACCGCCGCAGGCGGGCATGTCCGGGCCGCCTAGCGAGGCGACCAAGCCGTCGTAGCGGCCACCCGCCGCGATCGACCCGGGGAAGCCCTCGGCCTCGACCTCATAGATCGCGCCCGTGTAGTAGTCCAGGCCGCGCACCATGCGCGGGGCGAACACGGCCCGATCGCCGAGGCTGGCGGTCAGCTCCAGCAGGCTGTCGATCTGGGCGAGGCCGCGCTGGCCGCGCTCGTTGGTGGCGAGCTTTGAGCGGATCAGGTCCTGGTCGTCGGAGGCCACGTCCTCGGCCAGGCGCTCGGCACCCGTCACGTCCAGGCCGCGCTCATCGACCAGCTCCTTGGCCACGGCGCCGGCACCCACCTTGTCGAGCTTGTCCAGCGTGGACAGGACCCCGTCACCGTTCTCCTCGGCGACGCCGTAGACCTCCAGCAGGCCGCGGAGCGCTTCACGACTGTTGACGAGGAAACGGAACCGGTTCACCCCCAAGGCGTCCAGGCTCTCGGCCAGAGCCAGGACGACCTCGGCGTCAGCCAGCGGGGAGGAGGAACCCACCGTGTCGATGTCGCACTGCACGAACTCCCGGAACCGGCCCTCCTGGGGGCGGTCGGCCCGCCACACCGGGCCTATGGCGTAGCGTTTGTAGGGGTTGGGCAGCTTCGCCCCGTGGGTGCCGATGACCCGGGCCAGGGGAACCGTGTGGTCGTAGCGCAGGGCCAGGTCGGGCTTGCCGGAGGCCTCGTGCACCCCGCGACGCAGGATCTTGAACAAGAGCTGGGAGGCCTCTTCACCGTACTTGCCGGTCAGCACCTCCAGCCGCTCGAACGCGGGGGTCTCCAGCGGATCGAACCCGTAGCGTTCGAAGATGTCGCTGACGGTGGTGAACGCCGCCCTACGGCGGCGCAGGTCGTCGGCGAGGAAGTCCCTCGTTCCGGAGGGAGCTGCTGACTTGGCCATGTGAACGCTACTCCTGCTGTGACTTCACGGTTCCCGGGACGGCGTCAGACTACTGTGGGTCAGGCTCGCTGACCGACCAGTCAGGGAAGTGCCGGGCCAGGAGCGCGACCAGTGAGTCGCGGTCTCCGGGGCTGCTGTGACCGGTGTGCAGCAGCGGTGTGCCGTCGACGGCCTCCAGCTCCTCCCAACCGTTGAGCGAGTCCATGAGCGTGCGCACCCCCGTCATCAGGGACAGGGACATCTGCGGCACGATCGCGTCCAGGGCGTGTGCCTGGTAGTAGATCGAGGAGCGCCGGGGCGCGGTGGAGTCGATGCGTTCGGCGTAGTTGACCTCGCTCACCTGCGGGTAGCACGAGTCCAGCAGCACCTTCGGCACGTCCCACACCGGCATGAAGCAGTCCACCTCTCCGGTCCGGCGCTTGGGGTAGGGGAGCGGGCGGCGTCCGTTCATCAGGCAGAACAGCAGTTCGGCCATGACGTCCTCGCGGTTGTAGCCCATCAGGAGGCTGGAGCCGCCGATTTCCTTGTTGAGGGCCCGGCCCACCAGGTTGAGCAGCCAGGTACCGAAGAAGTGCGAGGAGTCCGGCCCGTAGGTGGACCTGATCTCGGTCCACAGGGCCTGGGGCGTGGTGCTCATCCCCAGCAGGGCCGCGATGTCCTCCGGGTAGAGGACGCGGTGGCCGAATCCGTTGCCCTCACAGAGCTCTCGCGCCCTGTCGGCGGCGGTCCCCCTCCAGAGGGGGTCAAGGACCACGGTGAAGCACAGCACCTGGTCGGCTGGCAGGCCTCGCGCCGTGGCGTAGCGGCGCAGCCCTTGGACGATGCTGCTGGAGTCGCCACCGCCGGAGATCCCGGCGACCAGCGGAAGCTCCACGCGGTGTTCTTGGAGGAAGTCCGCGATCTTGTCGAAGACCATCTCGCG
This sequence comes from Nocardiopsis terrae, assembly GCF_014651695.1. Lineage (GTDB taxonomy): Bacteria > Actinomycetota > Actinomycetes > Streptosporangiales > Streptosporangiaceae > Nocardiopsis > Nocardiopsis terrae. Next base: position 191,288 of record NZ_BMXJ01000004.1, on the reverse strand, counting down.
GAGCTGTTCGTCGTCCACGAGGTGGACGCCGTGGAGGGAGTCCTTCTCCGCGTACTTCAGGTCGTACATCGCCGCGACCGGGCGGTTCGTGTGCGCGTACGCGGTGAGGGCGGGCGGAACCAGTTCGGCGTCGGTGTTGCGCATGCACTGGAGGATGACGTTGCTCGTCTCGGGGATCTCCTCCAGCGTGTGAGAGATGGGAACGGGCCGCAGGCTCCCGTCGCCGGGTACTTCGTAGGCCTGGAACATGGACGGCGGAAAGCGGTTCGCGCGCAGCAGATCAGCGAACGACAGTGCGTCCTTCTGCGCCAGGGGCCTTGCACCGTTGGCGAAGAGCAGTGTGACCCGTTCCCAGTTACTCACTCAGGACTCCCTTGCTTGATGGGATAGGCGGACTCGTCGGTCTAGAAGTGAGCGGTCAGGGCAGAGCAGGACAGGGTCTCCTCCACCTGGGGCACGGTCATCCGGTCCATGCCGAGTTCCGGCAGGGTGAGCGTCATGATCCTGCTGAGGTCCGTGGTGGTGAAGGGCATCGGGGCGGCCGGGGCCGTTGTGCTGTTGATGTTCATGCGGGCCTCTTCCGGGGGTTCATTGATTATCTGACCAGTATCAGACTTGAGTAAGACTAAGCTTGGACTTAGAACAGTGTCAACCAGGCACGTGTCCGGCTCTGGCTACGCGATCACATCGTGGTGGCGAGGTCGCGAATGAAGTCGCGTGAGTCGTCCTCGGGCAGGGCGTGTTCGGTCAGGCGCGTGTGGATCTCGCGGTACTGGTCGACCTCGTCCGGGTCGGTGAGAAGCAGTTCCCTCGTGAACGTCTCCACGATGACGGTGGGGCTATCGGCGTTCTCGAACAGCAGGAATCCGTTGCTCTGGAGATGGCCGAAGGAGGCGTGCAGGGGGAGAACCCGAAGAGAGACGTTGCTCAATGTGGCGATCGACAGCAACCGGTCCCACTGTGCAGGCAGGATCTCTCCTCCGTGCGGGTGCCAGCGCAGAGCGCTTTCGGTGAGGGTGAACTCGAAGCGCCGATCGGCATCGTAGAGCGCCTCCTGACGGCGCATTCGGGCCGCGACCGCCTGGGGGGTGTCGCCCTGGCCGGAGATGTCGACGGCGGTCAGCACCTGGCGAGCGTACCCGGCCGTCTGCAGCAGGCCCGGCACCAGGGACGGCTGGAAGGACCTCACGGTCCCGGAACGCTCCTCCAGCGCCTGGACCCCCGACTGTCCCGAAGCCATGCCCTGGGAGTGCACCGCCCGCCAGTGGCGGGACTCCACCAGCGCACTCTCCGCCAGCCCGGTGCCGTGGTGCAGTACTTGCGCCGAAGCGCGACAGGTTTCCAGCCAGGTCCGGACGTCTTCCTGTGAGGGCCGGGTCCGTCTGTTCTCGATCTTGGAGACCTTCGACTGCGACCAGCCCAGGGTGTCCGCCAGCTCCTGTCCGGACAGGCCGCGGTCCAGCCGGGTCGTCCGCAGCAGGGAAGCGAGTTCCTTCCTGGCCTTGTCGGTTCTCTTGCCCTCCGGCACACGGTCCCCCATAATATTCTTGTTTAAGTCTCATAAGGCTGCTTATGATCTTCTGGAAGGATCGCAGTCCAGACTAGCTTGCCCGCGCCACCGACACCCCATGGAGCAGCGCAGTGACCAGGATGTCGATGCCCGACTTCCTCCGTACCTTCAATGACTTCCACGACCAGGTCTTTCGCCTGGAGACCCTGGACTTCTACGACTCCGCCAGCGAACGCGCCCCGTTGGAGAGGTTCCGTGCGGGCCTTCCCCAGGACCCGTCATGGCTGGACCCATGGGCGGAGCGGGTCCGCTCGATCAGGCACAGGGGTGCCTCCATCGGCCGGGTACACGTCGTCAGTGAGCCGTTGACCGAATACGCCGTCTTCGAGATGACCTGCGCGTACCCGTCGAACGCCGACGCAGGAGAGGAGATCGCCATCCTGCCTCGACCAACCGCACACGAGCTGGGGGTTCCTGACGTGGACTACTGGCTCTTCGATGACGAGCGGACCGGCACCATGGTCTATGACGACACGGGCACGCTGTCCCACGTCGAAGTGTCCACCGATCCGGCACTCGTGCGTGAACACGCGCACTGGCGGCAGGTCTGCCGAGACCACGCCGTCCCGCTCAGGCGGTACCTGGCTCAGGCCGGACTCCAAGCACAGGTCGGTTCCGGACACCACACCCAGGAGGCTGACGTATGACCCCCCTTTTCCAGGACAGCGACTTCCGTAAGGCCAGCGGTAGCGGAACCGGCGACTGCGTCGAGGTCGCCCTTACCGACCACAACCCCGATTCGGTGGGCCTGCGCGACTCCAAGAACCCCCGCAGCACGGTTCTGGTGCTCACCTCAGCGGAGTGGCTCGCCTTCACCGGTGGCGCTCTGATGGCTTGAAGGGGCCTGTACCCGGTCCACCCTCCGTGAAGCAGACGGCCGCCCAGGGGCGTGATCGATTCGCGTCATGCCACTGGGCCCCGCGAACTCCTGCCCCGATTCTCACCGAAGGAGTAACGTGCCCGACCTCCCCGCCCGCGACTTTCGGGCGCAGGACTTTCGGGCGCAGGTGTGATGGCTCGTACCGAGTACTTCGACGACCCGAACGCCCCTGTGCCCAACAGTCTGGTGGTGGCGGCCAGCGCGGCTGTCGTTGATGACGAGGGGCGTCTGCTGTTGCAGCGGCGGGTGGACAACGGGCTGTGGGCGATGCCGGGCGGGGCGATGGAGATGGCCGAGAGCCTGCCGGAGGCGGCCGTGCGGGAGGTGCGCGAGGAGACCGGTTACGAGGTGGAGGTGACCGGTGTGGTGGGCACCTACACCGACGCCCGGCACGTGATCGCCTACAGCGACAGGGAGGTGCGCCGCCAGTTCAACGTGTGCTTCCGCGCTCGGGTGGTCGGGGGAGAACTCGCGGTCAGCGACGAGTCGCACGAGGCGGGCTGGTTCACCGCCGGGGAGATCGCCGGGCTGGACATGCACCACACCCAGCGCCTGCGCGTGGAGCACGCCTGCGGGGAGGGTTCCGCCCACGCCGGATGAGCCAGAGAAGGCGGGGCGCACACGGGGGGCGCTCCCGTGTGCGGCTCACTCAGCGACCGCCGGGTACAGCCAGGCTTCCTCCTCGTCCTCGTAGCCCTCCAGGTCCGGTTCCCGCCGGTCCGAGATGTCGACGCGGACTCCGGCCCCGGTGAACGCCTCGTGTATCCGCTCGGTCATGTCCTCGGACATGTAGTGATGGTGCAGGTCGAGCCGTTCGAGTGACCGGAAGGCCGGAGCGCTGAGCAGTGTCCGGGCGCCCTCGTCGGTGAGGGCGCCCAAGGAGAGGTCGAGAGTGCGCAGAGTGGGGGTCACGGGTGCCTCCGCCAGTGCCCGGACCCAGTCATCGGTGAATTCGGCGTTGCGCAGCCCCAGGTGGGGCAGCCCGGGGAAGGCCGTGCCGGACAGGAGGGAGCCGAGGTCGTCGGGGGCGGCCGCTCCGTCCTCCTCCACCCCCAGCCACAGTTCCAGGTGTTCGAGCTCGGGCAGCGAGGAGCCGGCGATGCTTTCGACCACGTCGGGGCTGATCCCGCTGCTCTGGATGGTGAGCCGGCGCAGCGACCGGTGTTCGCCGACCCCGAGGCGGAGACCGTCGCTCCCCCGCACGGTCAGCTCGGTGAGCCGCGGGTAGGCGGTGAGCAGGGGGCCCAGATCGCCGTGCCCGATCCAGGAGATCTCACTCTCCTCCCGAAGGACCTCCCCGAAGAAGAGCGCGCGCAGGCGGGGCAGGTGCGGGGCGAGCGCGATGAGCTCATCGCGGAGCCGGTCCGACTCCGTCGAACAGTGGTGGGAGATGAACGGGAACTTCCCGATGATCAGCGCGGTGATCGTCCGGGTGTCCACGGTCCCGGTGAACCGGTCCAGGTAGGCGCCCAGTCCCTCGGACGGTTCAGTGCGCTCCCCGGTGCCGGGGAGGAGACCGGTCGGTTCCATGCGCAACCGCCAGGCGAACGCCCCCGGTTCACCGATGGCGCGCGCCAGGTCCTCTTCCGGTTCCGGCCCCTGCGCAAGGACCCGTTTCCCCCTGCGCCATGCCGGTTCCCGGTCTTCGTGGAACCGGTTGTCGGCGGTGTCCCGGCCGGTGAACTCGACGACGGGCAATCCCGCGAACCGGGTGAGGTGCTCGTAGTTCGGCACGGACGTACTCCCTGGTGGGTGAGGATGGCGGGCTCTTGTGTACCACCCTTGGCCCGTGCTCGTCGCCTGCCGCCCGTCATGTTCACCGGATGCCTGTCCGTCCCCAGCGAGGACACGCCCTCGACAAGTGGGGGAGGGGCCGTAGGGTGCCGCTGAACGTCACCTCGGCCCTCTACCTTGGCTGCCATGAATCCTCAGGCGTCGCTGTCCGTTCCCCTTCCCTCCGGCCGCATGCTCTCGTTCCTGCCCTGGTACGCGCCGGAATTGAACCCGGTCGAGCCGCTGTGGTCACACATGAAGAGCGCGGTCTGGCCAACCGCGGGTTCCGGGGCTTGGGTGAGCTGGAGAAGGCGATGCGCTCCCATCTGAGGTCGGTGCAGAAACGTACCGACCTATTGAGAGGGTTCATCGACTCGGTGGGGTTGGAGCCCTCGCCATTCCCGTCAACCGCATGATCAAAGATCAGTAGATTCTGCTCTTCGGAATCCATTCAGGAACACAAATCTTCCCGGTAGATTTCCGTTCAAACTTTTTCGATCAACTGACTCACACCAGGCGGAAGATCCGCTTGGTACTTTTAATCTTCTCGCCTTGCCTCTTCGAGATTTTCCCTCAGCCAGTCAGGAGTGAACTCCTCGCTCCGCGGATACAGGTCAATTTCATCCAAGAAATCCCTTGCCCCCGGAGAAAATGTAAACGGAGGGTAGTCGTCATAGTTGAACCTGGATTTGAATCTTCCTTCGTTCGAGATCATGAGCTCCCACGAGAACCACGTCCCCTGGTTCTCCTTGTACATTCCAGCTCTTAGTTCCATGGTATTTGGGAAAAATTTGCCAGGAACTTCAATCCTGACAACCTCACCGTCTTCTTTTTCCACCTCCGTATTCATGATCCCGTACTCCCCCATATACATCACAAAAAGCCGTCCATACTTCCAGCCGTCAGGAAGGTTCTCCGACAAATCAAACGCTATGGCAGAGATCGCCTCCTGTTCCTCCATTGGTCCCATGTGGCCTTTTTTTCTGCCGAGCATAATTTCCCTACTTGAGGCGTGGCTTGTTTACGTAGTGAATCGCCTGCTGGACCCAGGGCCTGGACGCGGTCCGTCCGGGCCCGACTGACGACGCCACTGCCCTCACCGCCGCCCAGCTGCGTGAGGTCGTCAACCGCCTCATCACTGCCGGGTACTGGTGCCCAGGCGATCCGGACATCTTGATCGTCATGGACAGCGGCTACGACGTCACCCGTCTGGCGTTCGTCTTGGCCGACCTGCCCGTGCAGCTGGTGGGCAGGATCCGCCGGGGCGTCAGCGCAGGATCCGTTCACGTATTCAGGCGGGGGTGTGCAGGGAATCGCCGGGAAGGTAGCAGGAATCCAACCGGTAGGCGGTGTTCTCCATTCGGCATCCGAACTCGGGATCCCCTTGTGGTCGTAGGGCCCCGGTCGGCTCCCGTTTCACTGGAGGACCGGGACGACACGGTACTGACGGTTGTCAGAACCCGACCAGGTTGGCTTTCCCGTGCTCACAGCCAGGGTGCGGGGTATTGTTCGCCGGTTTCGGGGTCGGTCATGAGTGTGGTCGGCTCGAAGCGTTTCTGCTAGACGATGTTGAGGTTCTCGTCCAGCTCACGGTGGATGATCTTGTTGCCCAGGGCGTCGTAGATCGTCTCCCGCAGCAGGCGCCCCTGTTCGTCCCACTCGTGCCAGGGGCCGACCGGTCCATAAGGATCCTGGTGTACTCCTTGTAGAGTAAGTTTTCCACTTGGCGACCAAATCAAAAAGGACCGTCCTCCAGGCCTTCCACGAAGGTGTGGAGCTCGGTAGCGCCGGATTCGAGCACACGGATGGCCTCGCCAGTGTAGGAGTCTCCCTCGTAGGCGATCAAATCACCAAACACCAAGTTCCTCATCAGGGGGGCCTCAATATAGCCACCCACCCCTGGTGCATCAGGATTTGCTGGCACATCACGCCAAGGCCTGAACTGATTCTCTCCTGTGTCAGGGGCGACAAATAGATGCTGTGGTGATTTTGTCTCGCTATAAACGAGAACCCCTTGGTCATCCCAAGTGCGCAGTAGTCTTACTGTGCCATCTGAGAAGTCATCTACCCTCTCTTCTCTGAGATTTCCCCCAGAGTCCCATGTGAACCTTGGGCCGATTGCATGGTTGCCAATCCTATTGGAGTATTCAAGAATGCTGCCGGTTTCGCCAATCAGAAAAGAAGGCCCTTGTGTGTATCCTTTAATGAAGGTTTGAACATCCGCACATTTTCCGTCCATCTCGATCAGTTGCCCAATAAGCGACCCTCCGGGAAGGCGGGCAGTCACATCATCCAGAAACTCAACATCACCAGAGTCAATTCTTTTCATTTCCCTGCTCGTCCTTTCCTGTTCTTCGGTATTCAGGGTGGTTCGGTGTCGTGGTGTTCTTGCCGACCTTGGGTGCAGAAATTCCCTCAGTCAAAACAGTACAATTTGCACAACAGGGGCAATCCAAAGCGGAATCACCTTCTTTGAGGGTGAATGGGCGGTCTTGATCGTGCGGGTCTCGCGGCGGCCGTGCCCGGTATCGCGTGTGGTGTGTGCGGGCACGTGCTTCCAGGGCAGGTTCTTGAGCTGGGCGTACAGGTGTTTGTTGTTGTCCTTGACGGTGAAGACGTAGTGTCCGCCCAGTTCCTGGATGGTGGTGGCGGTGTCGGTCTGGGTGTGCATCGCGTCGACCGTGACCACAGCCCCGTTGATGTCGATGAACCCGAGCAGGTCCCGCACGGCGGGGATCTCGTTGCTCTTGGCGTCCACCGCGACCTGGCCCAGGGTGGTGGTGCCGCACAAGGCAGCGACCAGGTGTGGTGCCCGTTCGGTGTTGGTGCGGGCGCCGCGCAGGGTCTTGCCGTCCAGTGAGATGACCCGCAATCCGTTGATCACGGCCACTCGGGTGGCGGCCCAGGCGCCCAGCACGTGGTCGAGCAGGTCCGCGTCCAGTCGGGCGAAGGTGCGGCGGAAGGTCGCCTCGTCGGCGGCTCCCCGGACCATGCCCAGGGTGGTGAGTGTGTGGGTGGTGCTCTCGGCGGCCCATTGGCCGATCGCGGTGAACCCTTTGGCTCCGGCCAGGGTCGCGCAGACTGCTACCGCGATCAGTGCGGCCAGTCGGTGGCGTCGTCCGCGGGGTTTGCGTGGGTCAGTCACACGGGCGAGGGCCTGGAGGAGGTGGTCCTGGCGTGAGAGGGGTTCGACGATGAGCTCGCCGGGGTGAGACGATGGCATACGCGGGCGTGTTCCTCGGACCGATGGCAGCGTGAAGAACTTCCATCCAACCGGGTCGGACACGCACGCACCTGTTCGTCCCGCCTACAAAGGTGCAGGTCACATCCCTGCCGCCCGACTTTTCCGGAGCTCTGGGTTGGACCCCTGCCCCATTCCGTCAAACACCTCATCAAAGATCAGTAGCAGATGAAGTGTCCGTATTCTCATCGATCGGATGCCGCGGCCTTCCACCACCAATGGCCTTCAGGGACACCGTCCGGAACTGCGGAAGGTGTGGCCTGCGCCAGGGGAAGTTTCTCGCGTAGCTTTTCATCCACATCATCGATGTCTTCCGCACTCACCAAAGAGAACGTCACACCGCCCAGGTAGGACTCGAAGAGGTTTTCCAGAGCCGACCTGTACAGGCATGCGGCATACCACCACTGCTCCGACGGGGCCAAAGCATAGTTCTCGGCGTGAGTCAGGTAGTGATCGAGCTCTGCTGACCGTGCTGCGACGTGTTGCGCCACCCGGATCCGCTGTTGCTCGTCTCCCACCGGATCACCGGCCTGGAGCCTGGCCCCCCAGAGCAGGAGCAGCGCCCGGTCGAACGGAACTCCATCATCAGCCAGGTCGGACAGGGCCTGGCGCAGTAGTTCTTCCGCGGTTCCTTCGAAGGTGTGCACCGGTTCGGCTGGGGGCGTGGGCCACCCGTGGGCCTCGAAGTGAGCCCGGCCATCGGCTTCTACCGTTACCTCTGTGGCCAGGGCCATCGTGGCCAGGGGGGTTTCGGCAGCCTGCCGTAGGAAGGTGAGGATTCGAGCGCCGCCTGAATCCGTCTCGTCTTTGACCAGAGCCCCTTCGTGCACGGTCGCGGTGGCAGAGGCGTAATAAGCATGCACCGGCGTACCCTCTCGACGTTCCCCGGCCGACAGCTCCAACAGCCGACGCTTGGACTGGGTAGCCGCGACGATCGGGGCATCGAACTCCAGGTTGTGCGCCTCCGAATGTAGGGTCTCGACCAACCTGGAACGCTCCGAACCGGGGTCCGCCCGTACACCGGATCGGCCCAGCGCCGCCACTTCGCTCAAATCCTGTTCCAGGCGCCTCTGCACAAGCCCGGGGTCGGCCAGAAGTCGATCCATGGCAACTTCCTGGGGTGACCTTTCAAAAGACATTCAGTACTACACTCCGTCCCAATGATCGTATTCAAGGCGTGACTTTCGTTCGTCTTCGCTCATGTCCTGTTGCTGCGGTGCGTGCCACCACCAGTGGCTCTCAGGAACCCATTTCGGAATATCATCTTCCCGAACAGGCGGAGCCTCGTCGGAGACCTCTCTGAGGGTCTGATCAATATCAGCGATCTCTTCAGCGAACCCTCCACGGATTTCCGCTCTTCTCACTTCATCCCAAACCACGAACTCGTCGTTGAAAATCTGCAAAACAGACCTCATTAGACAGGCTGGCTCGTAGCCATTGAGTCTTCCGAGTTCTGCATAATCAGAACAATCTCCCAGATAATGGTAGAGGCCCATGAAGTTTGAACTGTCGGAAATGAGTTGTGTAAACTTAACTCTGAACTCATATAATTCCCCAGCGGGTACCTCTGAGGAGCTCAGGTGAAGAAACAGAGAGGGTAGGAGACTGAAGGATGATTTTACTCTGGCGCCTTCCCTTGGGTTTTTGCTCTCGAGTTTTTCGATGATCGCATTCATGTAGTCTCGGGGGTGGCTGAAATCTGACATCATGTTCCGTCGCATTTACTCATGATCACATCTTACCAAAAGTCGGAACCAGAACGCGCCCGTCGGCTGTGACCAGAAGTCGAGCTTTGACTGACCCAGGCTCCCCCTCTTCGTTGATAATTGGGTTTCCGTCTCTGTCTATGGATCGCTCAAATACTATTCTTTGGGATCCATCATCGGATATCACAGGGTCGCCTGAAATGTGGCCCTCGCGTATGGTCTGCTCCATGCTGTCTAGATAGTCCTGGACGACCTTTGGAGAAAAATCAGAAGAAATATCCCGCTCTGCTGCGGTCAGCGACTTCTCGACCTCAGGGAGTTCCTTGTAGTGTTTTCTTGCGTGGTAGGCGGCGGAGTTTGCGTCTCCCATTCCGATGCGACCGGACTCTTCTCGGATCGCATCCACGAGCTCCCTGGTCGGCAGGCTGGTATCAATTTTCACGAAATCTTCCCCTCGTGCGCTGCGTACGACATCTCGATCATATGAAATGCGGGACTCCAGGCGTGTTTCCAATTCCAACATCATCTGCTTCGCCCCTGGTCTTGCCTGATTCTTGGTGAGGCTCTCCCGCTCCATGACTCCTTGGGATGCTTCAGTGAAGGCGGCCTTGTAGTACTCATACCTATAGGCGAATTCACGAGGGTTGGATGCGCCGTCAAGGGCAAATTTGATTGCCTTTGGATTCAGGATCTTGTCAATCTTCGATCCGCCGATCATTTCCGCATTAACTGTTGTTGCCAGTCGCTGCCATTGATCTCCGTCACGCGAATGTTCTCCGCGCAGTCTTGCTATTTCCTCATCTGACATCCCAGCTTTCAAGCGATCTTCAAGTTTAGTTGCTTTAGCGAGCCTCTTCTCTAGGTCTGGTCCTGTGATTTTGTCAGGTTCGGATGGGCTTGAGGGTCCTTCGGTCGGAGGGTTGCCCCCTGAGGCGTTTGTGGTGCCTCTGTCAGAAGGCAAGTCGGAAATGACTGAATGGGTGTTCTCTTTTTCTGTGAATTCCGGGCCGGGCTTCTTTTCGTTAAAGGAGCCCTCGTTGTCGCCTGGGCCGTCATTGTGAGGACCGGGGCCCTTGTCGGCCTGGTTTTGGACGGTGTTCTTGTCGTCTTGCAGGTCGACGCTGCGGTCGCCGGTCTGCTGCTCAGGGGTCTCGTTGCCTGAACGGGTGCCTGTGCCGGGGGCGTCGATCTTGGTGGCGTTGGCCTGGGTTGGGGTACCGGTGGGGGTCTTCTTGGACTCGGCGAAGGTGTCATCATCGCCTCGGCCACCCGCATAGGCGGGTTCTTCCTCGGAGCCGTTCTTCTTGGGGTTGGGCTCGACGGAATCCTTGGGGTCGCCAGTCCAAGTGGGGGCTTTCTTGGCGTCGGACTTCTTGGCGCCCTCGCTCGCGTCATTGTCCCGGTTGCTGGACTCAAGGGAGGCGACCCTCTCAGCCCGGTCCAGGTCACCTGCTCTGGGGTCGGCCTCCTGGCCGTTGTGTGTCAGACGCGCATGGGAGGGGCGGCCAGCTGCAGAGGACTCACCGCTGCTCGAACTTCCACCGCCGCCGTTGACGGTGGCGTTCAGCCGGTCCAGGGAGGCCGTCATCTCGGCTTTCTGGGCCGGGGTGAAGCTGCTGGTGTCGATGTTGACCACAGGGGCCCCGCTGCCCCCGTAGGCGGGCATCTCCGGGAGCTCGGGCAGGTCCACATCCATGCCCGAACCACCGCGGCCGGAGCTGCCCATGCCGTCCAGGACGGCCGCGCCGCGCCAGAGCATCAACGGCACACCCACCACCGCGCCCACACCCGTGGCGGTCAGGGCCGCACCACCCACGGTCGCCCCGATGTTGAGCAACGCGGTACCGATCACATAACCGGGCCGCTCCCCCCACTCCTCCCAGGGCACCACCGAGTGCGCCAGGTCCTTCCAGGCCTCACCCGCCGAGCCCAAACCGGACCAGCCCAGGGAGTCGCTCTCGGCGTCATACATCCCCACCAACGAGGCCGCCGAGGTCAGGTTGTCCCAGTGGTACTCCTTGAGCGCATCCCCCCAGGACTGGTTGAACCACCCCTGTGAGGAGTGCGCACCCACCATCGCGCCCACATCCTCGGCCGCGCCCACACCGAAGTCCCACACCGCATCACCCACGTCGCGGACCCACCCGTGGTCGGTCTCTGCGGCGGCCTCGCCCCAGGCGGTGGGGATCTCCTCCAGATCGACGCCCACCCCGTGCACGAACTGGTTCGCCTGGGGCATCGCACCGTCCAGGTCGTCCTCGCTGACGAAGTCGGTGCGCCCGGCGATACCGATGTTGATCTTGTCGGCGCAGGCGACCTCGGCTTCCTTGAAGTCCTCCACCAGGTTCGCGGCCCGCAGCAGCAGCTCTTTGTTCCTGGCGACGTTGGAGCTGTCCCCCCAGCCGAGGGGGCCATCGCCCTTGTCCCAGTCCTCGCCCTCGTCGGCGATCTCGATCCGGAAGGCGTTGACGTCGTTCTTGAGGGTGCGCCAGTCCGCCTGGATCTCGCGGACGGTCTCGGCGAAGGTCTCCAGGGCGCTGGCCACACGTTCGGTGGCCAGCTCGATCACGGCTCCGTTGGAGGTCACCGGGGCCAGGGCCGAGTACAGTTCCTCGGCCTCGGGGGCGCTGTAGCACTCGCTCAGCCCGTCCCAGGCCGAGACGATGTCATCGCCGGTCTGGGACATGTTCACGCCGCCGGTGCGCAGCTTTCTGGCGTGTGATTCCAGTATGTGGGTGAGGGTTTCGGGGACCGGGAACAGGCTGGGGTCGATCTTGCCCGCGCAGTCGATCGGCTCGATCTCTTCGGTGGGCACGGCACACCACTCCAAAAGGGGGAAGGCAAGGGGGTCAGGGGAGGCAAGGGGCCAATGGCGGATCCGGGGCAGAGCGACACCACCGCCCGGCCAGGGCCGGTCAGGCCCCAAGAGGTCAGACGAGGCGGCCCGCGCCCGGTCCGCCCACCGGCCCGGAGGGGG
>NZ_BMXJ01000004.1:0-179131 GCF_014651695.1 Nocardiopsis terrae | reverse complement strand
CGGGGACCTCCCCAGCGGTGCTCTGCGCCTCGGCGGCCATCTCCAGATCACCGTTGACGTAGGCGTTGGTGGCATCACTGGCACCCTCGATGCCACTGGCCGTCCTGGCGACCATCTCGCCCATCACCCCGAAGTAGTGCCCGCAGAACTCGCCCAGCGCGATACTGACCGGGGTGCTGTGCGCGGCCGACTCACTGCCGGTGATGGCCTCCTGGATGGCGTCCATGTGCCCGAGCAGGCCCTCACCCCCGCCCTCCTCACCGATGTAGCCGGCGACCTGGGTCAGCACCGTGCCCACCTGGCCCGGGTCCACACTCCAGCTACCCACCGCCGCCTCCCCGGGGCCGGGGGCCGAAGACCTCGGGACGGAAGAGCCCGCTCTCCTGCTCGGGGGGTGAGTCCCACTTCTTCTGCGGGATGAACTGGAACTTCACAGGCCTGCCTCTCCGTTCTGATCCGCACCACGAGATGGCTTTGCGTTCTATGAGTCGCGCCGTGCGTAGCCGCGGTTCTGATTCTGGCGGGTTTTGTCCCGATGCGTCAGTGACTATTCAGCAGCCCAGAAGGTGGCTGAGAGAGAGGGGTTCGGGCGTCGGGGGAGGTCACACGCACACCAAAGGCGTGCTGCACCTCGGAGAGGACGGGCTGGCCGAAATCGGCCATGTGATGCGCTTCACGCCGCCCGGGTGACGCGGCTCCGAACTCACCCTGCAGGAGCGGTCGTAGGGGTTCAGGCTGTACGAAGCCAGCAGAACCTGAACTCCGAACTCCTGGTAGCCGGAAGGGGGACTGTCAGCACCCTGTCCACGCAACCGGTGGGCATCGCCGAGCGGTTGAAACCCGGTACTCGCCAGTGCCGGTGCGTAGCCGATGTCGTGGACCGGTGCGGCCGCGACCGGAGCCCTCGCCCACCACCTGGCCACGGTTGTGCTGCAGCCATCCGCCACCGCACCCCGACAGGGCCGCACCGGAACATCCGCCCCGGCGCGTCCTCTACTCGCATACCGAGGCAGGGAGAGCGGGGTTCCCGGCAAGGAGTCCGGCACGGAAACGCTGTGTTCGTTCGAGGGGGCGGCATGGATGCGTGCCGGCATCACGGTGACGGGTGGGTCTGGGGGTGCCCGCGCCGTGATTGATCCCCGATTCCCGCGGACCGTCTGGTCGTGCACGCGGCGTGGCCGACAGGGGTGACGGGTAGGACCGGGGGCGTTGTGTTCGTGCCATGGCTGTTGTGCCCGGAGGCGTGAGGGGAGGCCGGGATGCGTGTGGACGTGGGGTCGTGGCTCGCCCTGGTGAGCCGGAGCGGTTCCTTCGACGCCCGTGCGACGCTCGTGCGCGCCGGGTCCGAGGTGCACGGTGGGGGAGAGGGGCTCAGGTCCGAGCGCCGGTTGGGCGTGGCCGACCCACTGCACTGGGAGTACACGGTTTCCACCGGGGGCCGACAGGACCGCTGGTCCTGTGACGGGGACGAACTGTCGCACGTCACCGACGAGAGGAGGTTCCGCAGTCCGGTTCCCGACGGGGTCGATCCCGACGAACCCCGGTACTTCTCCTCGTGGCTGGCGGTCGTGGTCACGTGGCTGGTGGAGATGGTGCGTCCGGTGGATCTCCTCGCCAGGGTCCTGGTCGATTCCGTCGAGGAGGAGGGCGAGGGCGAACGCGGGTCCGTGCGCCTTGCGGCCCGACCCCTGGGCAACGAACCCTCCCCGTACAGCAGTTTCTCGGTTCCCGACGGGCGGTCGTTGAGCCTGAAGCTCGATGTCGGTCCCGGGTGCCTGACCGAGGTGGCGGTGACCTCCCCCGAGGGTGCGTGTTCGGTCCACACACTCACCCTGAGCAGCCGCGCGGTGTAACGCGGGGAACGGGCAGGCCCCGCTTCCCCGGGAGGGAGCGAGGGACCCGTGCTGTTTCGGAGAGCTTGCCGCCGGTGAGCACGCAACGGCTGGTGCAGCGGAGGCCGCCCCGGGCAACCCCGAGGAGGGCCCGCCACTCGTCAGCGGCGAAGAAGAGCGCGCCGCGCTCCCGGTTCCGTGCATTCCGCATCGCCGGGCCGACGCCGAGCTGGCCGCTGCCGATCAGATCGGCCGGGCCGATCCGTCCGTTCGCTGAACGCCCCCGTCGGGACCCCGGTGCCCGCACCCCGCGGGCGGGCACCCGCGCCAGCTCACACGTGGCAATCGACCAGCTCGTCCGGGACCGGGAGGGTGAGCTCGACCGAGACCGTCTCGGTCCCTGCCAGGGCGTCGCCCAGGACGGCGCTACCGGTGACCTGGTCGCCGGAGACCTCCAACGCCACCTCCTGGCCGGAACCCGCCGCCCCCTGCCCGGAACCGAACACCCCCTCGGGGCCCGACCAGGAAACGCTGTCCATCGACGCTCCGCCGATCGTTTGGACGTAGGCGTCGACCTGGACCGTCTCGCCGTCGAGATCACCGAAGCCCTGCAACTCCAGTTCCCGCTCTATGCCGACCTGTTCCAGCGGGACGCAGTTGCGCACCTCGGTGATCTCGTACTCCGCCCCGTCCACGGAGACCGTGCCCAGGACAGCTCCGGTGTCGTCGCGGTCAGCACCCCCCTCCTGAGCGCCCTCCTCCCCGACGGTCTCTTCGGCGGCGGCCCCTTCGCCCCGGGCAGCGGTGCCCCCCTCGCCGGTGCCCGGGACAGAGCAGGCACTCGCGGCCGGTGCGAAGGCGAAGGCCAGTAGCAGGGCGGGGGCCAGGCGTCGGTGTTGCATGGTGTGCTCCGAAAGTTGTTGGGCGGCCCGCGAGGGCCGGATACGGCTGACGGTGTCCGGCGCCCGGTTCAACCGCAGTGGGCGGCGGCCGTGAAGTCACCCGACAACGGGTCCTGTGACATCGGGGCATCGGCGATGGTCCCGGTCGCGGTCGCCTCCTCACCCATGGCCCGGATCAGCGGAGAGGGACCGCTCCCGTGGTCCCACTCGGGCGAACCGCCCCGCTCGCGTCCGTGCTGGACCATCGAGATGCTGTTGAGTTCGCGATCCCGGGTACCGCCGACCAGGGTGAGCTGCACGAGCTCGTCTTCCCAGTTCCAGCCGAGGTCGGGACCGATCTCGCGCGTCATGCGCAACTCGATCGGGCCGAGGTCGGCGTCCTCTCCCGTCGCCAGCACGCTGAGCCGTTCACCCCCCTCCGCTTCCATGTGCTCGCAGGAGAGTTCGTCGAACTCCAACCGCGTGCCGTCGACCTCGATGTAGGCGGTCCCCGCCGCAGCGGGGGCGACGTCGTGGAGTGAGTCGGCGAACAGTTCGTCCAACGCCTCACCGGGCGCGGCATCCTCCTCGCCGTCGGAAACCGCTCCGGCCCCGTCGGACGGAACGCCCGCTGCCGAGGCGTCCGACGGGGCGGGCTCCTCCGCACCGAAGCAGCCGGTGACCAGGGCGAGGAAGGGAAGCAGGACGAGGAAGGGTGTTCGCCTCGTCGGCGATGGGGTGGCGTGCACCGGCAAGGTACCTCCGTCGTCAGCGTGTGTGCGGCGGTGACCCGGACGGCCTTTCCCGGCTCCCGGTGCACCGAAGGCACAAGGTAGTGACGCGGCCCCGGGGTCACCATGGTCAATTTCTGACTACGGCTCGGGGCAGGAAGGGTTGGAGGGCGTCGACCGCTGTTAGGCTCCCTCGTCATGGCTGACAGACCGGAGCCGCTGTCCTCGCGTGAACACGAACGGCGGGACCTGGTCGCCGCACTGTCGTCACGAACCGGAACGCCCCGCGCACACCTGGTGGAAGGCCCCGGCGGTATCGGTAAGAGCCACCTGCTCCGCGACCTCGCCGAGGAGCTGCGAACCGTCGGCCTCGCACCCTTCCTGGTCTCCGGTTCCACCGTCGGCGCCGACATCCCCCTGGGGGCGTTCGCCGGCCTCGAACCGTCGGTGGCACAGGCAACGCGGGAGGCCTCGCCCACGGCTCGCCTGATCTCGTACTTCGCCCAACGGCGGTCCGTCGCGATCCTGCTCGTGGACAACGTCGACGCGCTGGACCCGGCCTCGCTGTTCGCCACGGCCCACCTGATCCGCGACACGCACCTGCGCACGGTGGTCACGACCCGGCGGCTCACCGGAGCCCCCGAGACGGTCCGCGAACTCTACGACCACGGCAGCCTGACCGCGCACACCCTGCCCCCGCTCTCGGAGACGGAGTCGGTGCGGCTGGCCGGGCAGTTCCTGGACGGGCGCCTCACCCCCGGGGCCGCCGCGGCGATCGCCGCCCGAGCCGAGGGCAATCCCCTGCACGTCCGGGAACTCGTACGCGGCTCCCGCGCCGAGGGGACCCTGGTGCACACCCCGCACGGCTGGGACCTGAACGGACCCCTGCGCCCCACGAGTCGGCTGACCCAGCTGATCGGCTCCCACCTGCGCGCCCTGCCCGCACGCGACCTCGCGCTCGCCTCGGTCCTCGCCGCGGCGGGAGAACTGCCCGTGTCAGCACTCGACCCCCGCGAGTGGGACCACCTCATCGCTGAGAGGGTCGTGGCGCAAACCGACGGGTGGCTGCACCTGGCCCACCCCCTCTACGACGAGGCGCTGCGCGCCCGCGTCCCCGACGCCCACCGGCGAAGACACCGCAAACGCGCCGCCGCGCTGCTCGCCGAGGCGGCGGCCTCGGTCGCCCCCGCGCGGGCCGCCGACCTGACCAGGCGGTCCGTGATCCTGGCCGTGGAGTCGGGGGAGCCCGTCTCCACCGAAGCGGCCGCGGCCACGGCCGAGCACGCCCACGCGCTCATGCGGCACGACCTCGCCCTGCGGATCGCCACGCGTGCGCTGGAGAGCGCCCCCGGTGACGTCCGGGCGTTGAGCGCGGCCGGACTGAGCGCCTCGGCACTGGGTGAACGCGACCTCGCCGACCGCCATCTCGACCTCGCCCTGGAGCGCGCGCGAACCGACACCGAGACCTCGACGGCGGCCCGGGCCAAGGCCCACCACCTGGCCACACGCCACCACCGGGCGGCCGACGCCGCCCACCTCCTCCAGGAGGCGCTGGAACGCGTCAGCGATCCCGTGGAGACCGTCCGGGTGGAACACGACGCCTTCCAGTGGCGGATGGTCGGCGGCCTGCACGCGGTCCTGGCCCCGCCGGCCACCGCGTCCCAGGGCACCGCGTACGCCCACACCCTGCTGGTCACCGTGATGGCGACGGTGATCACGGGTCCCCTGGCGGAGGCGGAACAGCTCCTGCGGCGACTGGGCGAGGTACTGCCCGGGCACCGGGAGCGGCTCCCCGCGGCCGACCAGACGACGCGCCTCGCCGGGTTCATGGCCCTGTCCTACACCGGGGACGTCATCGCCACCCGCGGTGCGCTGGAGCAGGAGATCCGCTCCTGCGCCCTGGAAGACCCGCAGATGCGCGGCACCTGGGAGTACGCGCTCGGCCTCACCGAACTCCTCACCGACGACGCCGAGCGAGCACACGCACTGGCCGCCTCAGCGGTCCGGCACCTGCGCTGGCGGGACCCGATGGGCCTGTTGCCCGCCGCGCTCGCCCTGGCCTCGGCCGCCTGCACCGCCGCGGGCAGGCCGGGCGAGGCGGAAAGCCACCGGGGCGGCATCGCCGGGGCGAGCCTGGCCGACCCCAAGGTCAGGATGCAGCTGACCTGGGCACAGGCGTGGCGTGAACGGTCCTCGGGCAGGCCGGAGGAGGCCGCGGCGACCCTGGCGGAGGGCGCCCGGTACCTGCTCGACGCCCGGCACGTGTTCCTGGCGGGGATGCTGGCGCACTGCGCCGCGCGGCTCGGCCGCACCGGGCCGGTGGCCGAACTCGTGGCGGAGGCCGCCGACGCCGCTGGCGGTGGCCTGGCCGTCTTCATCCAGGAACACGCGGCGGCGGTGGAGCGCCGCGACCACGAGGCGACGGCGGACCTGTTCGCGCGCGCGAGGGATCTGGGCATGCGCGCCACCGCCGCGGACACCGCGCTCATCATGGCCCGTTGGGCCTCGGCGGACGCGGACCGGCGGGCCGCGGACCTGTGGAACGCGCGCGCCGCCCGGATCGGACGGGGACCGGCCCTCTGGTCGGCCGCGCCCGACCGGTCCGCGCTGCTCACCCCCAGGGAGGCCGAGGTCGCCTTTTTGGCGGCACAGCGTCTGACCTCGAAGGAGATCGCCCACCGGCTCGGCAGTTCCGCCAACACGGTCAACAACCAGCTCGCCGCCGCCTACCGCAAGCTGGGCGTGCGCGACAGGGCCGAGTTGCGCGAGGTCCTGGCACCCGAGGGTGATCCGCCCGCCCCGTCCTGAGGTCGCACCGGCCTCCCGGGCCCGGCGCGACAGGGCCCCGCTTCTCCTGCGGGCCGATCGTCCACAGCTGCCCCGCCGCCTCTGGTGGCCCGGGCCGCCAATCCCTACCGTTGTCGACAGCGGGAGGCTCGCCCCTACCGGCCCACCCTGCCCACGGCCCCTGCTCTTCGCCACGTTCGCCCACCATGCCCGAGGTGCGCCTGCCATGATGAAGAGGTCTTCCGCATGGCACCCGCAGCGTTCGGCAGGCCACCCCTAAGCTTGAAAGTGACTCGGCATGACGATCTCCTCGTGTGAGACGGAGGTGATGCACGGCATGATCTTCAGTCAGCCCGAAGACCCGCTGCTGCGCTCCGTACTCTCCCTGTTCCGGGTCGCGCGGGACCAGGGGCACACCCTCAACCGGACCAAGATCGCCAAGCTCCTCTACCTCGCCGACCTTTCCGCTGTCGAGAACGGAAGCGTCGCGTTCAGCGGTGCGACCTGGCGATGGGAGAACCACGGCCCCTTCGACCCGGCCCAGTACCGGGTCGAGGATGCTCTGGTCGCCTCCGGGATCATCGAACGCACCCAGGACTCCCAGAGCTCCTGCGGGGAAGTGCGGCTTCGCCTGGTCGAGGACGTTGACGCCCCTCTCGAATCCGGGTCACTGACGGTGCTCGGCAAGGTCGTCGCCGAACACGGTGGCAGGTCCGCCGCTCAGCTGAGAGACCTGGCATACGAAACCGCGCCCATGGTGCAGGCCCGGTCCGAGGGCGAACGCGGGGTGCTTCTCGACCTGAACCGGGCCAGGCGCCGCAAACAGTACGCCGCCCTCAAGGAACGCTACCGGGCGCGGTTGGCCGACAGAGGTCCTGTCGAATCCGATCCGGGTGTGGGGGAGGACCTCCTCGCGGAAATGGCCGAATCCGTCGAGGCCCGTCGCCGGGCGACCACGAAGGCGCTGGGTGAGGAGTGAAACCCCCGATCAAACGCGGTGGGATCTACTGGGTCCCCGACCGCCTTCTCGCCCTGCCCCCTGACCAAGACCGAGACCTGCATCCGCGGCGCGCCGTCGTGGTGATCAGCGGCGACGCCGAGCACGAGAACCAGGATTGGCCGATCGTCCTGGTGGCCCCGTGTTCGAGCCAGTCCTCCCGTAGGACCCGGTACTGCGTGAAACTCAGCCACGGTGTCGGCAACGTGCAGAAGAAGTGCTGGGTCCGCGTGGCGGCCGTGCAACCCGTCGCCAAGGACGACATCGGTGACTACGTCGGTCAACTTCCCGCTCACCTGCTGGAAGACGTCTACGTCAACCTCGCCGAGTACACCGGCCAGGTCTGAGCCGGCTTCAGGGAGGACCGGTGTGCGTACCTGCTCACGGTGGCCGGGGTTGGTCGGCCCGCCAGCCCACCGTGGAGCACGTGGCGCCCCAGGGCGGGGGAACCCGGGCTCGAACCTCGGAGACGGGGGTGTCGCTCCTCAGGTCGGGGCGTTCCACCTTCTGCGGTTCGGACAGCTCCACCGCCCGCCAGAAGTCCACGATGCGTGCGCGTTCCCGGTCGCCCCTGGCCAACAGGTCCCCCTTCCGTTCGATGCTCACGGACGCGGCTGGTCCCTGGAACGTCACCCGTCGTTGATGCCAGGTGCGGGACGGCGTTCCGTCACGAGGGACCGCTCATCGGGTGGAGGATGGGCCCTTGGCCGGATTTGGTCGGCCATCGGGGCACCTGTTGAGGCGCTTCCCGGGGCGGTCGGCGGCCGTACCGGTTCGAGCCGCATCCCCCGTGCTGTGAGGCACGCGACGGGTGCCGCGGGTGATTGGCGGAATGGATACACCCGGGGGTATGTTGTGGCCTGTATGCGGGCCGAAAGGGGAACCAGATGAAGCCTGAAATGGTGGGCGACGCCATCACACGACTCAAGCGCGCCCAGGGGCAGCTCTCCGGCGTCATCTCGATGATGGAGGAGGGGGAGGACTGCACCGCCGTCCTCCAGCAGCTGGCCGCGGTCTCCCGTGCCCTGGACCGGGCCGGGTTCAAGATCGTCGCGAGTGGCATGCGGCACTGCAACACCGCGCGTGAGCAGGGCGAGGAGCCCGAGCTCACCGAGGAGGAGCTGGAGAAGCTGTTCCTGGCCCTGGCCTGAGTGTTCGCGGGCCCCGACCGTGCGATCGGGCGCCCGCAGGCCGGTCCTGCGCGGCTGCCCCTCGTTCCCTGTCTGGACGCACCCATGACTTCTGGATACTCCCCCCTGTATGAGGGGTGATGGCTCCGGCTGGTCGCCCCCGAACCCGAAGCTCCCATCTGCCTTCTTGATACCCCCAGGGGTGTCAGCAAGGATTCGACCCCACCGAAGGAGAGACACATGAGTGACCGCGGCATCGACGCGCACGCCGTGCGCGACCTGCTCGAAACCGACCCCCACACCCTGCTCGTCGACGTGCGTACGCCCGCCGAGTACGAGAGCTCCCACATCCCCGGCGCGATCAACCTGCCGCTGGGGCGCGTGGACGCCCACCTGGAGCGCATCGTCGCCGACGCCGGGGGCCGCCTCGTCCTGGTCTGCCAGTCCGGCGGCCGGGCCGGGCAGTGCCAGGGCAAGATGGCCGCCGCGGGCCTGCACGACACGGTCGTGATGAACGGCGGCATGAACGCCTGGGAGGCCCAGCGCGCCCCCGTCGAACGCGGCCGGAAGCGGTGGGCCCTGGAACGCCAGGTCCGGTTGGTGGCCGGGGGGCTCGTCCTGACCTCCGTGCTCGCCTCCCTGGTCTGGCCCCCGGCGGTCGCGGTCGCCGGTCTCGTCGGGGCCGGCCTGGTCTTCGCCGCCGTCACCGACACCTGCGCCATGGGCATGGCCCTGTCCCGCCTGCCCTACAACCAGCCGCGCAACGACGTCGACATCGAGGACTCCCTGGCCCGGATCGGCGCCCGCGGATGACCGCAGCGGCCTGAACGACCGGGTGCGCCTCGGGTCCGAAGGTCGCACGCGGTGTTCCCGACCAGGGCCTAACCCCGCTATCTGGATACTCCCCGGAGTATCCGATCAGCAAGAACACGCCACCACACAAGGAGCAGGACATGCTGCTGGAACGCGTCTACGATCACGACCTCGCCCAGGCGGGCTACTTCATCGGCTGCCAGGCCAGGGGAGAGGCCATCGTGGTCGACGCCCGCCGGGACATCGGCGACTACCTCGACCTGGCCCGCCGAAACGGCATGCAGATCGTGGCCGTGACCGAGACCCACATCCACGCCGACTACCTCTCCGGCACCCGTGAACTCGCCGCGGCGACCGGCGCCGCGGTCTACGTCTCCGGTGAGGGCGGCCAGGACTGGCAGTACGGCTTCGACGCCGAACGGCTCCTGGACGGTGACACCGTCACGATCGGCAATCTCACCGTCCGGGCCCGCCACACCCCGGGCCACACCCCCGAACACCTGTCGTTCCTGGTGACCGACGGGGCCTTCAGCCAGGACCCGGGCTACATGCTCTCCGGCGACTTCGTCTTCGCCGGAGACCTCGGCCGCCCCGACCTGCTCGACGAGGCCGCCGACGGGGTCGACACCCGGTTCGGGGGAGCGCGCCAGCTGTTCACGAGCCTGCGCGAGGTCTTCCTGAACCTGCCCGACCACGTCCAGGTCCTGCCCGGGCACGGCGCGGGCAGCGCCTGCGGCAAGGCGCTCGGCGCGCTCCCGGGCACCACGGTCGGATACGAGCGGCTCAACGCCTGGTGGTCCTCCTACCTGCGTGAGGACGACATGGAGGGTTTCGTCGCGGAACTGCTCGACGGACAGCCCGACGCCCATGCCTACTTCGCGCGGATGAAGCGCCAGAACAAGGAGGGGCCGCGGGTCCTGGGCCCGCTGGCCGCGCTGCCCGAACTCCCCGCCGAGGAGGTCGGCCGCTCCCTGGACGGGGACTCGATCGTCCTCGTCGACACCCGGTCGCACACCGAGGTGCACCGGGGCACCGTGGCCGGGGCGCTCAACATCCCCGGGCCGGACAAGGCCGCGACCTTCGGCGCCTGGGCCCACGACCCCGAGACCGAGACCCGGCCCCTGGTCCTGCTCACCCCCGACGGGGAGACCGCGCACCGGGTACGCGACCACCTGCTGCGTGTCGGCATCGACCGCGTGGCCGGCTACACCACCGCGGTGGAGGACCTGCCGACGGTCGTGCCGCCGCTCGTCAGCCCGGAGGAGCTCGACGGTTTCGGCGCCGCGCTCGTCCTGGACGTGCGCAACAGGGGCGAACACGCCGAGGGCCACATCCCCGGCTCCCGACAGCTCAGCGCGGGCCGCTTGCTGTGGAACCTCGACGCGCTTCCGACCGGCGGCACCATCGTGAGCTACTGCCAGACCGGTGTCCGCAACTCCGTGGCCGCCGCCGCCCTGCGCCGCGCGGGATACGACGTCGTCGAACTCGACCGCGGTTACCCGGACTGGGCGGCCTGGAAGCAGGAGCGGGACACCGCGGCCGAGGCCGCCACCGGTTGAACGGCGGGACCGGGGCGGAGCCCGACCGTGCGCGTCCGTCGCGTTCGGGGAGCGGGCTCCGCCCCCGGTCTCAGGGCGGGACCGAAGGCCCCGCCACGATCCACAGCCCCGGCCGACCGCGTTCACGGCCCCCGGTCACGGAGGAAGAGTCAACATGGAGTTCCAGATCGTCCTCGCCCTGTGTCTCGCCGTGGTGGTGGGGCTCGCGCTCGGACTGCTCGGGGGCGGCGGTTCCATCCTGATGGTCCCGCTGCTCACCTACGTCGCCGGTATGGACCCCAGGGAGGCCATAGCCGCCTCCCTGTTCGTCGTGGGCGCCACCTCACTGGTCAGCGTCTTCGCGCACGCACGCGCGGGAAACGTCCGATGGCGCACCGGGCTGGTCTTCGGTGCGGCCGGCATGGCGGGGGCGTTCCTCGGCGGCCTGGCGGGCGGACGCATCCCCGGCACCCTGCTGATGATCGCCTTCGCGCTGATGATGGTGGCCACATCCGTGACCATGATCCGCGGCAGGAGGAAGGTGCCCGCCGAGGGTGCGGAAGGCGGGGCGCTCCCCCTGCGCCGCATCGTCCCCGACGGTCTGGCGGTCGGCGCGGTCACCGGTCTGGTCGGAGCCGGCGGCGGTTTCCTCGTCGTGCCCGCCCTGATGCTGCTCGGCGGACTGGCCATGCCGGCCGCCGTGGGCACCTCCCTGCTCGTGATCGCGATGAAGTCCTTCGCCGGGCTCACCGGGTACCTGACGACCGTGAGCCCGGACTGGGCGCTGGTCGGCGCGGTCACCGCTCTCGCGGTCGCGGGGTCGCTCGTCGGTGCGCTCCTGACCTCTCGCCTGCCCGAAGCCGCCCTGCGCAAGGGTTTCGGGGTCTTCGTCCTGGTCATGGGCGTTCTCGTGCTGGCCCAGGAGCTTCCCGCGCCCTACGGCCCGGTACCGGCGGTCGTGGCGGCGGTGGTGGCGGCCCTGGTCCTGGTGTGCCGCCTGATCGGCGAGCACTGTCCGCTGGTTCCGTTTCTGCGGCCGCAGACGTAACCCCCGCGTTCTCGGAGAAGGGAAGGAGATCTATCTTCCAGGATAGATTGTGCTGATGGCGGAGAGGGTCGGAAGTGAGAATGGAGAGAGGTTTCCGGATAGACCACGGAAGGATTTGATAAGAGTCTTTCCAGTTCGGAGGATCGGCTGGGCGAACCTCCGGCAGTACCAGTGGAGGGGGCGCTTCGGTGCCCCCTCCGTGCGGCTTTTCCGGTACGTGGTCCCAGGTGGGGGAGGGGGCTTGACCGGTTAATCGGATGCTGCCTAGCCTGCTTGTCAACAGGTCGCGGAAAGCACGGAAAAGTTCTGGATTTCTGCAGACGACGCCCCTCGCGAACATTGGGAAATGTTCGAACCCCATGGACGCGAAACAGACCGTCCTGGGTCGGAGAACGGCTCGGGTCCCCCCGCTACGACCCCGGTGCACCTCCGGGAGTTCGTGACCCAAAGAAGGGCGAAAAACCATGAAGAAGTACAGGTTCCGCTCCGCCGCCGCGGTGGCCGCCGCCACCGCGCTGGTCTTCTCCCTCATGCCGGCCGGAACGGCGAGCGCACACGGTTACATCTCCAACCCCGCCAGCCGCCAGGCCCAGTGCGCCGCCGGTGTCGTCCAGTGCGGCCAGATCCAGTGGGAGCCGCAGAGCGTCGAGGGCCCCAAGGGCCTGATGAGCTGTTCGGGCGGCAACGCGCGCTTCTCCGAACTGGACGACGACAACTACGGCTGGCAGGTCGCCGACATCGGCACCAACGCCACCTTCAACTGGATCATCACCGCCAACCACTCCACCGCCACGTGGGAGTACTTCATCAACGGCCGACTCGTCGACAGCTTCAACGACCACGGTGCCCAGCCACCGTCCAGCTTCAGCCACAACGTCGACCTGTCCGGCTACAGCGGCAGGCAGACCGTCCTGGCCCGGTGGAACGTGGCCGACACGGGCAACGCCTTCTACGCCTGCGTGGACGTCAACATCAGGTGACGACGGCTCACCGGACCCGAGAGCGCCCCGGTTCGCATCCCCCGAGCCGGGGCGCGGCCGGGGACAGGCGAGAACCCCGGGCACCGCTCTACCCCCGGGACACCTCGGGCAGCCTGTGGCCGGCCACCACGCCGACCAGCCCCAGGGCGGCGAGGAAGACCAGGGCCCACACCACGCCGAGCAGCGCCAGCAGCGAACTGAGGCCGCCGACCACGAGCAGGACGAGCCCCATCGCCGAATTCGACACCGCCACGTAGGTGGTGCGCCGGTCCCCTTCGGCCATGTCGACGACGTAGGTCTTACGCCCCACCCGGATGCCGGTGTGCGTCAGTGTCAGCAGGAAGTAGCAGCCGATGAACAGCGCTGAGCCCCACGCCGTCGTGCCGTTGAAACCGGGCAGGGAGACGACCAGTACCAGGGCGAGGACGACCGCCGAGGCGATCGCGGCTCCGAACGTCATCAGTTTCCTGCTCGACCTGTCGGCGAGCCGACCGGCCAGGCGCCCGCCCAACAGCGCGGCGACCCCCGAGGCGATGACGTACCCGCCCAGGCCCGACAGGCCGCTGGTTCCCGACCGGGTGGCCAGGGCGACCACGAACGGCGGACTCAACGCCGACACCAGCAGGAGACCGCGCACGGCGACGAAATGCCGGAAGGACCGGTCCTCGCGCAGCAACCGGTAGGTCCGGACGAGCCAGTCGTGCCACCGCACGGGCGGCCCGTCGTCGGAGCCGCGGCCCTGCCCGGCCGAGACCTCGTCGTCGGCCGGCTCCCGGACCCGGGCGTAGACCCAGGCCACGCCCACCCACAGGGCCGCGCCGCCGGCCAGCAACCAGACGAGCGGCCCGGCGTCCAGTTCCTCACCGCCGAGCACACGGATGCCCAGCCCCAGGGTGACGGCCACCAGCCCCGCCGCGGCGGTGGCCAACCCGTTGATCTGGCCGCGCTCTCCGCTGGGCACGGTGCGGCCCTGGACGTCCTTCGCGGAGACCGAGCACAGGCACCGGCCCAGGGAGAACGCCGCCAGGGCGACCAGGATGACCGCACCGGCGGGGAGCCCCCGGCCCGACGCCGCGGTCGCGGCCATCACCGCCACCGCCGAGGCCTGGACGAGGGAGCCGGTGACGAACACCCACTTGCGGTGCCGGGCCCGCAGGATCAGCGGAGTCAGGAACGCCTGCGGCAGCATCGAACCGGCCTCACGGATGGGGACCAGCGCACCGACCAGCGCCGCGGGCACCCCCAGGGCGTGGAAGAGCCACGGCAGAACGGTCGAGGCGTTGACCACCTGGTCACCGGAGGACTGCAGGGCGTTGGCCCCGACCAGGCGCAGACCGTTGCCCGGGACGTCGCCGCGCACCCGCTCGGGCAGCTCCTCTTCCGACTCCCGGTCGCGCCTGAGCAGAGCGGAGTAGATTCTCTCGGTCGGTTTCATGTTCTCAAGTTAGAGGTCGGCGGCCCCGGGCGCAGGCCCGGCTTCCGGCCCGGGGTTGAGGCCCCTGATCGTGCCGGGTCACCTTTCCGCGCGGCCGACGTGCGGTTCCACCACGAGCGTGCCCCGGTGGGGCGTCGGCCTTGAGTTCCTCATCCGCCTCCGACGGATCGAACCGGAAGGGGAGGGCGGGTACCTCAGCCGGAAATGCTGACTCCCGGTTCGAGACGGCTGCCAGCTTCCGGGGAGGTTTCCCCGCCTCCGCCACGACCGGGTCCTCCGCTCTGTGCACGGTTCCCGCCGGTCTCGCAGAGGTCCCGCTCCGCCCCGGCGCTCCCAGGCGGGTCTTCCCTTCTGCCGAAGATCAGTACTGTCTTTTTGCATTGAAAGTGACGAAATAAGTGACAAGCAGTGATTTGGTGGAATGCTGTTGTCCCGCCATGCCGGTGGCGATGGCATAAATGGCTGGAAGAACGCATCGGGTTAGTCTCATGTTCACCTCTCAGGGCCGGATCACGGGTTCTGCGGGGTGGTGTCTGGGGATCAATCATTCCATGCTTTTCGGATTGAGCTCGATGCGGAGGTTTTATGCGATATATGATGATGAGAAAGAAGGCAGTAGCCGCCGCGGCTCTGCTGTTCGTTTTCGTGCTTTCCGGTGCTCTGACCTTGACCGGTGTCCTGCCGTGGACTCTGGCCCTCCAGGCCACCGCACTGGGTGCGATAGGCCTGGGAACGGCGTCCCTCCTGCTCCTGCTTCGCCGCGTGGACCTGCGGATCCGAGACGTCCACCGTTCGGTGCACGGTGGCGACCAGCTCATGACTGCCAGGGATATGGCGCGGATCTCCGGGCGCGCCAAAGAGGCACGACAGCGAGCGGGCGTACTCCACGCCGAGGGGAGGATCCAGGAAGCCGTTGATGAACTGGTCCCCTATGCGGCTCTGGACGACACCGCTGACCTCGCCCGTCGCCGCATGCTGAGCGAGCGCCGGGCGCTGGGCCCGATCACCGGTTTGCCCGAACGCACCACGGCGACGTTCTCGCCGGTCTCGGGGCGGATCCTGCACCTGGTGACCAACGCTCTTCCGAACACGCAAGCCGGTTACACGGTGCGAACCCACCGGATCGTCACCGCCCAGCGCGAGGCGGGCCTGGACCCGCACGTAGTGACCTTCGTGGGCTGGCCCACCATGGACGACGGTGACACCTCCGTTCTGCGTGAGGTCGACGGGATCCCCTATCACCGGATTCTTCCAGGGAAGAGGTTCCTGCCCGGATTGCAGGAGCGCATCGACGCCGCTGTCCCGGAAGTCACCGAACTGGTCAAACGCCTGCGTCCCGCAGTGCTGCACGCCGCCAGCGACCATAAGAACGCCACGGTGGCCCTGCACGTGGGACGTGAGCTCGGCATCCCCGTCGTCTACGAACTTCGCGGGTTCCTGGAGGAGACCTGGCTGTCCCACGAGGGTGCGCCCTCGCGGCGCGGTAGCGAACGCCATCGACTTCTCGTGGAACGGGAGTCCTCGGTTCTGCGGGAAGCCGACGCCGTGGTGACTCTCGCGCGGACGATGCGGGAGGAGATCGTTCACCGTGGAGTTGCGCCGGAGAGGATCGTTCTCTCGCCCAACGCCGTCGACGACAGCCTCCTACGGAATCGTCCCGATGGTCGGGCCTACCGGGCCAGTCTGGGCATCTCATCGGACGAGACCGTGATTGGATCCGTTTCCAGTCTCACCCACTACGAGGGTTTCGACACCTTGATCGATGCGGCCGTCCACCTGCGTGGCTGGGGGCACAAGGTGCGGGTACTCCTTGTCGGGGACGGCGCCGTGCGCCCGGACCTCCTGGAACAGGTCAAGCGACTCGGTCTCGGATCCCTGTGTCTGCTGCCCGGGAGCGTGGGGCCCGAGGAGGCGTTGCGTGCGCAGGCGGCCTTGGACGTCATGGTCGTGCCGCGTATCGACGCACGTGTGTCCAGGCTGGTCACTCCCTTGAAACCGGTCGAAGCCATGGCCCTGGGGACTCCCGTGGTCGCCAGTGACCTGCCCGCCCTGCGTGAGCTGCTCGCCGACGGCCGGGCGGGAACGCTCGTCCCCGCCGGCGACGCGGTCTCCCTGGCCGACGCGGTTGTTCGCCTGGCCAAGGACGACTGCCTGCGTGAGCAGCAGGTCAAGGCGGCACACGAGGAGGTCCTGGCCCACCGGACCTGGGCTCGTAACGCCCAGGTCTACCGGGACCTCTACGAACGTCTGGGCGCCTTTGCCTGACTGGTCGCCAGTCCGCGCTGTGCGGCCCCCACGCCTCAGGACAGGCGAGGGCCGCGCAGCCAGTTGAGGGCCCTGCGCAAAGCCGTGCCGTTCGCGGATGTGTGTCGGACGCGGAACTGGAAATCCTCACGATCCGGGCGTCCGAACCCCACTTCCCATTCCTCGCCCGCCCGCGACCATCGCAGGCGCACCTCGTCTCCCCTGACTGATGCCGTTGACTCCCCCGGGACCGGGGCCCGTTCACCGAAGCCCAACAGGGTGGCGATGGAGCAGGAAGCCCCTCCACTGATCTGGTAGGCCGCGGTCCAACAGGGCTGGAACTCACCGTCCTGGCGCGAGATCCAACCCAGCGGTTCCGGCTCCTTCCGGCCCCGCACCGCCGGCAGGGCGCGGGCTGACAGGAGCGGCACCATGTGCAGCCGCGTATCTGGTAGCGGGACCTCGAAACCTGACCCCGCCGATGTCATGTCCAGCTCCGGCGCGAGGTGGAATCGCTGTGTGTAGGTGTGGGGCTGGTCCAGGTTGTCCCAGAGCCAGTCGTAAACGAGTAGCCACTCTCCCGGTCGGAAGGCCAGGACGCGCGCGTGACGGATGGTCCTGTCATGCCGGACGTGGGCGCCGGAGTAGAAGACCCCCTGGTGTTCACCGGACCGGAGAAGCCCCGAACCGTAGGGTTTGACGCCGCGTCGCTGATAGCTTCTACCGTCGATCTCGACGGTGTTGTGCGCCCGAGTCGACTCGACGTACACGCGTGAGGGGTGTGCGTAGTAGAAACCCGCCCGGCCCAGTTCGCTTTCGGGCGTGGTTCGGTCCAGGTAGCCGAACTTGCCCGCATCGACGAGGATCTCACGGCCCCTGTCGTACCAGACCATCGAAAGGTCGTCGGCGTGCTTGTGCACCCGTGAATGGAAGCCCGCTGTCTGGGCCAGATAGGAGCAGTCTGCGTAGTCCTCGGGGCCGGTGGGCCAGCGGTCCCGTGCCACGAAGAATCCGGCGTCGTCGAAGGAACGCCAGCGGTCGCCCGGAGGTTTGCCCTGCGAACCACGGGTCAGGACGAACTCCAGGGCGGGGTTGAGGGCGCGGGTGCGGTGCTCCTGGAGAACATCCCGGTGGTTCGTGTCCCCGAACATGGCCAGACGGTTGTTGGGGAGCACGAACCAGGACAGCGCTTCCTGGATCCGGTCGATAAGCGGGGCGAACTCGGTCCGGTCCAACAGTTCCGACTCGATCAGGCCCTGGAAGGTGTCCAGCACCATTCGGTGATAGTCCGGAGAGTGCTCGCGGTGCACGCCCGTGGGGGTGAACTGCCTGCGGACCAGTTCGTGCACCCGTTCACGGGCCTGTCCCCGGTGGGGCTCCATGCCGGGAAGGCTGCGAAGCCTGCGCGCCAGGGCCATTTGGCCCGCGGCCACGTAGAAGCCGTGATTGGAGTGTGCTGCGAAGAACTGCGGGTCCGCCAGTGCTTCCAGGTGGAGCTTCGCACAGCTCAGAAGCAGTGAGAAGGCTGTGTCGTCAACCTGGTCACTACGTGCCGCCGCCTCCACGAGGTAACCGAGTTTGTAGGCGCGCAGACCGATCGCCATGTCGTACCAGGCCATGCTCCGTTGGGGTTCCACCATAGGGTGCTGCCTGGCCCAGTCCAGGGCGATGTCGACGGCCCAGTTCAGGTAGCGTGCCTCCTTCGTGTGGGAATGGGTGGCGAGCACAGGGCTGAGGAAGTCCCAGGAATGAAAGTAGAAAGACCAGGACCTGTTTTTCGATGCGCTTTTGTCCCAGTCAATCGGGAGTGCCATGTTGATTCGGGGGAATTTTCTGGTCTTCCATCCTTGGCTGATGATTTCATCTGCTTGCTCCCGGCGTGAAGAGTTCCAGTGGTCCATGGAGGTGAAAGCCTCATAGGGGATCTTTTTCTGCTCTTTTACTAGTGACCTTTTTTCCATAATCTTCCAGAGTGTCCGAGTCCGTGGTGAAGGCTCGCATGGCCGTCGGTGCGGACTCTATTCTTCTGCCTGTTCGAGGCCGCGTAAGGCGCGCTGAAGATCTTGCGGCGCATTTGGGTAACTTTGTGGTTATTGTTATGATTCATCGGGTGCTGACTTTCCATGTGTCCGGTGGGTTGCGGTCTGTATTTCCTCGGTTCGGTTACCATCTTCGGGGTGTCAAGTCTTGTCGAGGGTGGTTTGTGTGGATTTTATTAACAGTGGTAATAAATGGATCGATTATGCTCGAGGGCAGGCGCGGGGGGTCAGTGATATTGGCCTTTATGATCCTGGTCGCACTATTCATGTCAGTCCCCTGGAGATAACCAGGATGTGTCGCAGGCACGTCGATACCAAGAAGAAGCAGGGCTCGAAGCTCTACGACTTCGGTCGGGTTCTGGATGGTGACTGGGACCTGTCGAACCAGGGAAAGCGCAACACCCCCCTTGAGGAGACGGTCATTCACCAGTCAGTCTTCGAGCGCTACGCCAATAACACCGCTTGGGAGGACCTTCCGGTGTTTGAGCACAAGCTCAAGGCCATCCGTGAACAGGGAAGGGTCGACGGCTGTCGATCACGGGCTGACCTGGTCGTAAGGTACCGGCGCCTGGACGATGTCTACGAGCGGTTGCGTGACACCGGGTGGCAGTTGGAGGAACAAGTAGGCGGGCTGTTCCAGAACAACGTGTCCGTCTCCATCACGAGGAACGGGGGCTTCCTGCTCGGCACGGGCGGGGCACACCGACTGTCCATCGCCAAGTTTCTCAGGCTTCCTGCCATCGAGGTCTACGTGCTGTCACGGCATGTCGATTGGATCGCTGTGCGCAGGAGGGCCGAGTGCGGCCAGGGTTTTCCGCACCCTGATCTGGAGGAGTTCGGTGAGGGGGCTGAGCGGCCCTCGCCCGCCCCAGCGCCTCCGAGCACCAAGACCACGGTCTACCGTTTCCTGAACAGGGTGCTCTCGCCACGTATGTCATGAGGTGTGGAGGGCCGTGGTGCTTCCTGTTGTTGCCGAACTCAGTAGTCTCCTTCGAAACGCCTGAACCTTTCCTGGCCGTGGCTTCGCAGCCGGAGGCGCCACATGAGAGGCCACTTGGCGTGACAGGTGTTTCCCGGATCATCCGGTGCGGTGTGGCGAGCGTTGACCCTACGCCTCGGGTCGGGGCTGCAGGGACTCCGGGAGATCGTCGCCGGGGCGGGGCTTCAACCACGTTCTCCGGCCCCGTGCCGGATACTGGTGCGATGGCGATCATCTACCGGGCCACTCTCACCCCGAGCAAACCGACTCTGGTCAGCACATGGCTGAACGGCCAGCCGTGGGCGGGCCGGGGGCCCGACGAGGTACTCGGCACGTACAGGTTCGACGACCCGGAGGGGGAGGTCGGAGTGGAGGTGTTCCTGCTCCGGCGCGGGGACAGGCTCCTCCACCTGCCGCTGACCTATCGGGCCGCGCCCCTGCCCGGGCACGGGGACCATCTCGTCGGAACCACGGAGCACTCCGTCCTCGGCACCCGCTGGGTCTACGACGGAACCGGGGACGAGGTGGCGCTCGCCTGCTTCCGGCGGGCTCTGCGGGGAGAGCAGGAGCAGGCGGAACTGGAGGTCTGGGAGGAGGGCCGCGTCCTGGCGCACAGGCCGCAGCAGGTCCTGCTCTCCCGGGAAACCGGTGGCGACGGTACCGGGGCGCGGGAGGAGGGGCGGTTGCTGCTTCCGCGTGTACTGGACGAGGAACCCGAAGGGGAGCAGCGGCTGATCGCCCGGTGGGGCGAGCAGCACAGGGCGGTCGCGGCGCTGGCGCCTCCCGGCGCCTGAGGGTCCCGGTAGGGGCCGATCGGTCAGTCGAAGTCCCAGCCGCCGTCCTCATCGGCCCCGACGTCCGCCCCGTCACCGGTTCCCGTGCCCTCGCGCAGACCACCCACGATCATCACGGTCCACAGACAGAGCAGGGTGGGGGCGCCGATCGCCAGGAGCCCCGTGACCATGGTCCCGCCCTGGTCCTCGGTGCCGAGGGAGTAGGCGACCAGGGCCCCGGCGAGGAGGACGGACAAGCCGAGCAGTGTCGCCAGGACGGGGCGCTCGTACTTGAAGGCGACCAGGGCCCACAGCAGGGACGCGGCGGCCACGATCCCCGCCATGAGTACGCTCAGGGACGCCGTGTTCACACGTTCCTCCTGGTCCGTTCCGCCGGTGTGGGCACCCTTCCGAGGACAGCACCCGCGCCTGTCCGCCCGGCGAACCCGGGGTGACCGGTGGATGGACGAACGGCGTCCCCGTGCCCGGGGCGGTCGGCGGCACGGTGCCCTGTCGGTGGTGTGTGGTTACCTTCGTCCCATGGGTGTTGAGATCGAGCGGTTCCTGCGGTTGGCGGATGCGCTGCCGGAGTGCGAGCAGCAGGACTCGGAGCGGTACACGACGTTCCGGGTACGGGGCAGGCCCTTCGGCTACCTGTGGCCGAGGACCGCCACCGTGGGTTTGAAGCAGACCCTGTTGGAGCAGACGGCGCTCGTGGCGGAGCGGCCCGAGGTGTTCGAGGTGCAGTTCACGGCGGGCGGGTTCGGGTGGGTGGTCGTCCATCTGGACGGGATCGACCTGGACGAACTCAGTGAGCTCACCCTGGAGGCCTGGTACCTGACCGCACCCGAGGAACTGCTCGCCGCACCGCCCACCCCGGGATCCCTGGTCCGGGCCTGAACCGGGCCAGGGGCGGGGCCGCAGCGCTGCCGTGACGACTTCGCGGAAGGCGGGTGGCGGGTGCGGCGCGGGCGTTCTCCGCCCCGCACCCGCCGAATGCCCTGGCCGCGTCGCGGTCAGGCGGCGGCGCACCGCACGTCGGGCACGCCGTTGTCGCCGTCATGGGTTCCGGTGAGGCCGAACCCGGTGCTTTCACCGGCGCCGAGGGAGCCGTTCCAGCCCAGGTCGGTCGCGCTCACCTGTGCCCCGCTGCTGCTGATGTCGGCGTTCCAGCCCTGGCTGACCCGCTGGCCGTCGGCGTAGGTCCACGTCACGGTCCATCCGGTGAGGTCGGAGCCGGCGGTGACCGTCACCTCCGCCTGGAAGCCGCTCTCCCAGTCACCGGCCAGCCGGTACTCGGCCGTGCAGTCCTCGCCCGGGTCGGTGGGGTCCCCACCGGGGTCGGTGGGCTCGTCCGGGGGCTGGGGCGCGTCCACCGCCATGTCGTAGGCGGCCTGTGGCACGAACTGTCCGGCGGGTGCGATGCAGCCGTCGGCCTCGCCCGGGAGTTTCGTCCAGATGAAGGCGTCGATCAGCGGGTTGCCGGTGTCGGTGGTACTGGGCCGACCGATCATCCGCCCGGGCGGGTCGCACCACTCCTCGTCGGGGGCGGGCCCGTTGCCGTTGCGGCTGGTGTCGACCACGGCCCCGAGCCCGGCCACCCCGGTGGCGGAGATGACGGCCTCCGCGAAGGCCACCTCGTCCCCGGTCCAGTTGTAGTTGGAGGTGTTGGTGGCCACCCCGTGGGCGCTGTTCGCGATGTCGGCGCCGTTGAGCAGGTCGGCGGCCGCCTGGGGCGCCAGCCAGGCGGAGTGCCCGATGTCGAAGTACACCCGGGCCGCGGAGGAGCCCGCGATGAGCGCCTTGCCCGCGTGGGCCATCGACTCCAGGAGTTCGGAGGGGTCACTGCAGCCGCTCACCAGGGGGAGGGCGTCGGGTTCCAGGACGATGGTGGCGGGACGGCCATCCAGGCCCGCGGCGACCTCGTCCACCCAGGCGCGGTAGGCGTCGTGGTCGGGCGCCCCGCCGTCGCTGTGGTTGCCGCAGTCGCGCCCGGGGATGTTGTAGACCACCAGGATGGGGACCTGCCCCTGGGCTTCGGCGGCGCTGACCACCGCGTCCACGTCACCGCGGACCTCGTCGGGGTTGTACTGGGTGAACCAGGTGGCCTGTGCGACCGAGGCGATACGGTCGCCGATGACCTCGGCGCGCGGGTCGTCCGGGTTCTCCTGGACCCAGACGGCCGCTGACGTGTTGGGGTTGACGTAGAACTCGGACTCCTGGGCGGCGGCCGGCGACAGGCTGAGCAGCGCCGTTCCGGTGGCCAGGGCCGTGACGGAGCCGAGGGCGGCTCCGATGGCTGTGCGTGTGCGGGACATAGCCTTCCTTCGGTGGGTTGCCTCCGTTGTGAACCCCGTATCCCGGTACCTTGCGGTGACGGGCATCCCCCGAACTGGCTGGGAGCGCTCCCAGCCAGGGTAAGGCTACCGGGAGCAGCCCTCCTGACCCAGGGGGTGACGGCTATTTTTCGCACTGATTTCTCCCAGCGGCCGGGCCGGAGCACAGGGGCCGCCCGGCGCGCTGCTCCGGGCGGTGAACCCGCCTCCCCGTTCCGCTCTCCGCCTTGAGCGGAGAGCGGAACGGGGAGGCGCCGAGGGGGTGCCGGTGCCCGGGTTCAGGCGTTCGCGGCCGTACCGGTGGCCGCCGGGGTGCGGAAGTACTGGTGGGGCTGGAAGACGCAGATGTTGGTCTCGCTCTGCACGTTGGCGTCGGTGGCCTCGACGAAGTAGGCGTAGCGGGTGTCGGCCGTCAGGTCGGCCCGCACCCGCACCGAGGAGCGGTTGAGCCCCGCCTCGGACCGGCCTCGCATCCTCTGCACGAAGATGTTGTCCCACCAGGTCAGGTTCTGGGTGTCGAACTCCCGGGCGGAGCCGCCGGTGGACAGCCGGTGGATGTAGTAGGCGTCCGGGCCGCCCAGCTGGTCCAGGGTCTTCCAGGAGCACTCCAACTCGCCGGCCGCGGGCACGGTCTCCAGCTCCCGGCGGCCGGAGGGGGCGAAGGAGGCCAGGATCTCCTCCCGTCGTGCGGTGTAGTGCTCGACCAGGCGGCGGGAGGCCGCGATGTCCTGGTGCCGGGAACGGTTCCGGACCGAGCCGTCGGTCCCCACCACCTCGATGCTGTACACACCGCCGGGCAGGAACCCCTCCGGCAGGTTGACCATGTACCAGTAGTAGTCGAGGGTGCGGTCGTAGATGTGGCCGTTGGTGTTCGCCGGTGTGAACGGCTGGTTGGCGAACTCCACCCGGTACCCGTCCGGGCCGCGGGCGGTGATGGAGCGCACCAGTTCGGGTGTGGGGATCCCCGGGGTGGGGTGGAAGGAGACCAGGAACTTGTGCTGTTCCCTGGGCAGCGGCGTCCCGTCGAAGTCCCAGTAGACGTCGCAGGCCATGATGTCGTGAATGCGTAGCGGGCTGTCTTCCAACGCGGTTCTCCCTCTCCGGGGGCGTTCTGGGGGCCGGGCGCCGCCCAGTCTGCGCCGGGGAGGGCTCCGGGCGCATCGGTGGAACAACCGCGATCCCGTCGGTTTCCCGCGAGGGCATCAGTGATGCCACCCGTTGGCGCCGAACCCCCGTTGACACTCGTGTCGGCGGAACGGATATTCGCCTTCCGGCGTGCCGGAGGACACCGGTGCGCACCTCCCCCCGCAGGAGTACGCAATGGGAACAGCGAAGCTTGCCCGAAGATGCCTGGCCGTGCTCGCAGGTTCGCTCATGGCAGGGGCCCTGCTCTCGGCGCCCTCGGGCGCGGCGGTGGCCGCCGCACCCGAGACCGCTGGCGGCACCGGCCCCTACGAGGCCGGATACGTCACCGAATGGCGGCTGCGCGAGCACACCGTCTACCGTCCCCTGGAGCTGCCCGACGACGAACCGCTGCCGGTCGTGGCCTGGGGCAACGGCGCCTGCCGTGCCGACGGGACGTGGTTCGAGAACATCCTCACCGAGTTCGCCTCGCACGGTTTCCTGGTCATCGCCAACGGTAGGCCCGGCGGTTCCGGCAGCACCGACGCCGAGATGCTCACCGAGGCCCTCGACTGGGCGGAATCCGCGAACACCCGCCTGTTCAGCGAGTACCGCGGCAGGATCGACACCGACCGGATCGCCGTCATGGGCCAGTCGTGCGGCGGCCTGGAGACCTATGAGGTCGCCGACGACCCCCGGATCACCACCACGGTGATCTGGAACAGCGGCATGTTCAGCGACCGCGACCCCGACCGGCTCTCCCACCTGCACGCCCCCGTCGCCTACTTCACCGGCGGCCCCGACGACATCGCCTACGGCAACGCACTCAACGACTGGCGGGACCTGCCGGACGGGCTGCCCGCCTTCATGGGCCACCTCGACGTCGGCCACTACGGAACCTTCGCTGAACCCGACGGCGGCGAGTACGGGCGGGTCGGGACCGCCTGGCTCAAGTGGCACCTCAAGGACGACGCGGAGGCCGCGGAGCAGTTCGTCGGGCAGGACTGCGGTCTGTGCGTCGACCCCGAGTGGGACGTCGACCAGAAGAACCTGTGATCGCGTCCCCTCCCGGTACTGACTGATACGGCGGTGCCCGGGGCCGTGTCCCCGGGACCGTCGCGGTGGACCCGGTCGCCTCCGTCGACCGGGTCCGCGTCCGGCGGTTCCCCGGTTCATGAGCGGGGGAGGGGGGTGAGGTCGATCTCGGGAGCGCCGGTGTACTCCACGCCGTGTTCGGGCGGGAGGGGTTCGCCCGAGGCGGCGTCGGTGCAGTGGGCGTCGAACATCCGGGCCCCGTCCAGCGGGATGAGGCGGTGGTCCGTCACGTACCAGCCGCGGACGAGTTCGACCGGGATCTCGACCCCGTTGGGGAGCGTGTGGGAGATCCGGTCCGTGACGGTGCGCAGAACCACCGAGGCGCTGGCGCCGCCCGTGACGGCCGCGTACAACCGTTCCACCACCTGCGGATGCTCCGCGTCGAAGGTTTCCGCCCGGCGGTCCACGGCGGTGGACACGGTGTGGTGGGTGTGCAGGGTGAGGACGTGGTGGTCGCCGGGGACATCCCGCAGCAGGGACCTGAGCAGGGCGAGCGCGCCCGTGGAGAGCTTCACACCCCGAGTATGGGCGCCCGGGGGTGACCGAACCGGGTTTTCCACAGGCCCTTTCCGGCCTGCGTGCCCCGTCCCGGGCCCCTGGGGAGAGCATCCTCTCGGGCCGCCCGCCCGCGGTGCTCAGGCGTAGGGGTCCGCCGCCGGGAACCGCGCCTCGTCGCATCCGACCCTGAGTTTGCTGACCGTGTAACCGCCGTTGATCGCGTGGAACAGGTGGAACCGGCAGTTCGAGTAGCCGGGCACGTTGGGGGCTCCGCAGCACCGTTCGGGGCCTCCCGTCCAGTAGGTCAGACAGGCATCGCACTCCTCGGGCCCGAGTTCCTCCCGGGGGACCCTCCGCAACTCCGAACGGTCCGGTTCCGGGCCCTGGGCGAACTCCTCGATTTCCTGGGGGGACATTCCGCTCCTTCGGGAGTGGGGCCCGTGGCCGGGGGTCCGGTGGGCCGCCTGTGCGGGAAAGGGTTCCTCTGTCGTTTTCACCCTGGGAAGAACACCGTCGCGGAAGTGGCCTGTTCGCCTGGTCCCGAGGTGTTTCTCGCGGTGTGGGCGCCTTTGATTTCTCCGGGATGTCGGACTATTCGGGTTTACGGAGTTCGGTGACGCAGTCGCGGTACTTGTCGACGGTGTACTGGTCCTCGGGGCCCCAGGAGGTGCGCTGGCCGACCACCGTCAGGCCCGCGTCCCGGGCCCAGGCGGCGAAGGCCCCGGGGGAGACGTCTGAGCGGTTGCCGTCGTCGCGCCAACGGTGCTGGCTCAGCCAGCGCTGCGCGACCCTGCCGGGGCGTCCTGCCCTGCGGGTCAGCGGGGACAGCCTCAGGGTCCAGTCGGGTTTGCCGGCGTGGTGGACGACCGCGCTCGCGCCGGGTGCCATGACACGGGAGACCTCGCCGAGGTAACCGGTGATGACGTCGGGGTCCAGGTGCACGAAGACGTCGAAGGACCAGACGAAGTCGACCGAGGAGTCCGGTACCGGGTCCATCGAGAAGCCGGGGGTGTGGTGGACGTTGAGTTCCGGGCGGTCGGCGAACCGCTCGCGGCAGCGGTCCAGGCAGCTCTCATTGACGTCCACGATCCACACCTTCGGGGAGTGCGCCAGCAGGTGCTCGGTCCAGCGTCCGTGCCCGGGCCCGATCTCCAGGGCCGTGCCCCGGCCGGCCCCCGGCGCCAGCAGGGTGTCGACGAGGCTGTCCTTCCACGCCTCGTAGGGTTGGCGGCAGTAGGCGGCCATGAAGGCCCACTCGTCTCCGCTCCGCTCCCAGGAGTGGGTTTTGCCCCAGGTTTTTCGGTTCCATTCGACGGTGGGCATCTTCTCTTCTTCCTGCTTCTCTGGGCGCGGTGAATTCTTCGCGTCGTGCCGGATTGTCGCCTCGGATCATATCCCGGCTCCGGTCGGGTGTTATCCGTTGTTCGGGTCGGCGAGTGTTTTCTGCTTTTCCGTGGCTTTTGTCGGAGGGTCGGTTCCCGCTGCGCGGCCGTGCGAGACCGGTCCCGGGGCGGGGCCGGGGGCGGGTGCGTCCCCGCTTTTCCGGCCCCGCGCACGGCGGAGGGCTTGCGCGGCCGGTGCGCAGGGCATGACGTTCGGGTGGGAGAACTGGTACTCGTCAGGCACGGACAGACCGAATGGAGCAGGGAGCGCCGGCACACCGGGCGCACCGACCTGCCTCTGACCGAAGAGGGGGAGCGTCAGGCGCGGGCACTGCGCCCGCTGTTGGCGGAGCGGGGGTTCGAGCTGGTGCTCACCAGCCCGCTGGGCAGGGCGGTGCGCACCGCGGAGCTCGCCGGGATCACCGACACCGCGGCCCATCCCGACCTCGCCGAGTGGGACTACGGGGCCTACGAGGGGGTCACCACCGCCGAGATCCACCGGGACCGGCCGGGTTGGAACCTGTGGACCGACGGGGTGCCCCCTGGGCCGCCGGACCATCCGGGAGAGAACCCCGAACAGGTGGGGGCGCGGGCCGACCGGGTCCTCGTCGACGCGGCGTCGGCGCTCGAACGCGGCGACGTGGCGCTGGTGGCGCACAGTCACATCCTGCGCGCGCTCACGGCCCGGCGGCTGGGGCTGCCCCCTTCGGGCGGGGCCCTGTTCCGCCTCGACACCGGCTCCGTCAGCACCCTGGGCACGGAGCACGGCCGCTCCGTCATCACCTCGTGGAACCGTCCCGGAGCCTAGCCCCGGCAGGTGGTGCCCGCCGCGGCGGCGGGACGGCCAGAAACGGAAGGAAAGGCGAAAAGCCGGTGATTCCGGGTTTCGTCCCCGTCGGGGGACTGGGTACTAACCCTGTGGATGGACATCGTAATCCGGCACGGAAACGCCCTCCCGATCCCTCGTCCACGCCCAGCACCCGATGACGGGCCGCCGCCCCGGTGGTTCCCGCCGCCCGAACCACGACGTCCGATCCGCTAGGGACGTCGTGGTCGCAGGGCCGAGCCCGATCCCCTCGTCGGACACGGCCCTGTGCGGGCAGGGGCGGGCCGAAGGGGTGGCGGACAGCCGCCAGAATGGGGGGATGTCCAAGCGCAGCTTCCGCACCCGGCCGCCCCACTCCGCCGACCTGCCCTGCCCCTGCGGCAGGCCCACGGTGTACGGGCGGTGCTGCGGCCGGTTGCACGAGGGCTCGGCGAAGGCGGCCACAGCCGAGGACCTGATGCGTTCGCGCTACAGCGCCTTCGCGGTCGGCGACGAGGGGTACCTGCTGCGCTCCTGGCACCCCGACACCCGGCCGTCCGGTGTGGACCTGGATCCCCGGACCGAGTGGGTGCGGCTGGAGATTCTCGGCACCGGTGCGGGCACCCCCTTCCACAACGAGGGCACGGTCGAGTTCCTGGCGGTCTTCCGGGAGGGAGGCCGGGAGGGTGAACTCCGCGAACACAGCCGTTTCCTGCGCCACGGGGGCGCCTGGGCCTACCTCGACGCGCTGGACGGCTAGTGGCCTGACCGCCCGTGCTCCCGGTGTGCGCCGGGGTCTCTCCTCCGCCGGCCCCGCGACACGGATCTATGAATCTACGTCGTAAAGGCGTTGGTTCTGGAAAACCGGAGAAGACGGCGGACCGAAGCGGTCGCCGGGACGCCACCGGCCCCTGCCCGGCGTCCGGGCCCGTCGGGCCCCGGTCCGGGCCACCGTGCGTACCAGCGGCCCGGGGCGCCGCCCCAGGGATCAGTGGTCCTCGCGTATCCGCTCGGCCAGCGCGCGGGCCTTACCGGAAGTGGCGGGGTCGGGGTGGTGCCGCCCCAGGGCCTCCAGGACGGGCAGCGCGTCGGGGTGAGCGCGCAGACGGAGCAGGTCGGGGGAGTCGAGGACGATCTGCTCGACGTCGGGGGTGCCCTCGGAGGAGAGGAAGCCGGGCAGGCCCGCGTTGTCGGGGGTCATCGCCGCGGCGATCATGTCGAGGACCACCCAGGGGCCGTACTCGCCCAGCATCCGGTCGAGGCCGCGCTGGGTGAGCATCCCGGAGGAGAGGAGGACGACCGCCGCCATGCTGGCCACGGCGGGGTGCGGTGAGCGCAGCAGGGAGCGGAGCTCGGGTTCGAGTTCGGAGCTGGTCGTGTTGAGGACCTGGGTGCCCACCCAGCGGCGCAGTGCCAGACCCGGGCCGGAGACGACCGCGGCGATCTGGCGCAGCGCCCGGTGCGGGCCGCGTCGGTCCAGCCAGGGGCCGGCCTCGGCGAGCCGGTCCTCGAAGGGCAGGACGGACAGCGCGTCCAGGAACCGGGCGGCTCCGGCCTCGGCGAGGGTCTCCACGAGGGGTGCGTGGATGCCCACCTCCAACAGGAGGCGGCGGACCCCGTAGCGGCCCAGCGCGGTGAGTTCGACGGTGCAGTGACCGTGGCCGTCCTGTCCGGGGGCCTCGGCGGGACGGTGGTCCAGGGCGACGGCGCCGGTGTCGGAGAGCTGCCACAGCACGTGCAGCAGGGGGGAGGTCGTCCGGGGGGCGGAGGGTGCGGGGGAGTCCAGCGCCTCCCTGGCCAGGGTGTCCAGGTCGGGGCGGGAGCCGTCGGGAGCCTCGTAGAGGTGGCGCAGGACCCCGGGGAGCAGCTCGGGGCCGGTGGTTCCCGGGGCGGGCCGGTCGGGGCGGGCCAGGTCGCCCCGGGCGTTCTCGATGGTGTGCTCGAACTCCCGGAACCACCAGGACAGGACCCGGTCGGGGTCGCGTGTCTGCTGTTCCAGGTCGTGGGCGGGCCGGGCGTGCGAGGCGTTGATCTCGACCAGGCCCAGGCGCAGGGCCGCGGACCAGGGCACGACGAAGTGGGCGACGTCGGCCGCGGAGTGGAGCCCGCCGAGCCAGGTGGTGCGTTCGGCGGGCCGCCCTGGCAGGTCGTGCGGCCAGAGCGAGAATCTGGTGATCGCGGTGCGGGCGTCGTCGATGCCGGGCACCCCGTGGTGGGTGACCGGGACGGCCGGGGCACTCCACCGGGCCAGGCTGAGGGCGTCGCACAGCAGTGGGGAGTCCAGGGCCATGCGGGCGAGGACGTCGGTGGGCAGCAGGGACACGGGCCTGGCGGCGAGGGGCGGGTACTCCGGGTCCGACGGGTTGTGAGAGGGCACGTCCGCTCCCGGTTTCTCTTCTGGGGGTATGCGTTCTCTTCGGGGGATGTTGGTCCACACCCCTTCTACCGCTCCGGGACGGGGCCGCGGGGCGGTTTCGCACAGATCGGTACGAACCCGGGAGCCCGGGCACCCGGCCCGCGTGCACGGCCGCGGTCCGCCGTCGTCCTCGCGCCGGGCGGCCCGGAACCGGGGCCGGGGGTGCCCGGCGCGGCGGGCATGATCATCCTCACCGTGGTTCCCGGGGCCGGGGGCGTGTGGATCCGGGTGGGGCGGGGTAGCCGCTGCCCGCGTCGCGCGGGGCCCGGTGAGTGTGAACGCTTCAACCGTCGTACTTTCCGGTTCTGCCGGGACCTGTGCTGGTGGGAGCGGTGTGTCGGAGCTGCGGGTGCCGGACGCCGGCCGGCGCTTCACGGCGTCCGGGGCCAGGATCGGACGGGTCGTCACCGTGTGTAGGATTCCCCAG
The DNA here is from genome assembly GCF_014651695.1 of Nocardiopsis terrae. GTDB lineage: Bacteria > Actinomycetota > Actinomycetes > Streptosporangiales > Streptosporangiaceae > Nocardiopsis > Nocardiopsis terrae. The sequence goes on along the minus strand of NZ_BMXJ01000004.1, from coordinate 148,843 downwards.
GCGTTCGCGTAAGTTGAGCCGCTTCCCCGTGCGCGATCTACCTCCCAGCCACAGTCCCTGCCCGGTCGGGCGCCCCGTCCCGGGCCCCGTGTGCCCGCAGGAGCGCACCCATGCCCCTGCACGCCTGCGGGACCGTATTGAGAGGTGGATCATGTCCCCTGACACCGTTGGCCTCGCGCTCCTCCTGCTGGGGGTGCTGTTGCTGATCTCGAAGTTCGTCCGGGTCAGGTGGAAGCTGACGCAGCGGTTGTACCTGCCGAGCTCGATCATCGGCGGCGGTATCGCGCTGTTGCTCGGCCCGGACGTCTTCGGCTGGGCCACGGGGCTGCTGGCCGACCGGGGCGTCGCGGTCGGCTTCGCGGAACGGGCGGCCGAGGGCGGGCTCTTCGGGGCCGACGTCATGTCGGTGTGGTCGGCCCTGCCGGGCCTGCTCATCTCGGTGGTCTTCGCCAGCCTCTTCCTGGGCAAACGGATGCCCAGGCTGCGTGAGGCGGTCGACCTGGCCGGGCCCAACCTGTCCTTCGGGATCACCGTCGCCAGCGGTCAGTACGTCATCGGTCTGCTGTTGGCCCTGCTGGTCCTGGCACCGTTCTTCGACGTCCCGGTCATCTCGGGTGCGCTCATCGAGATCGGTTTCCTCGGCGGCCACGGCACCGCCGCGGGACTGGGCAGCACCTTCGACCAGGTCGGTTGGGCCCAGGGCCAGGACGTGGCCCTGGGGATGGCCACCGTCGGGCTGCTCTCCGGCGTGATCATCGGCATCATCCTGATCAACTGGGGTGTGCGCCGGGGCAGGACCAGCGTGATCAGCGCGGACAGCAGGGGTACCGAAGGGGAGCAGGCCGGTCTGGTCGAGCGGGAGAACCGCACCGCCGGGTCGATGCTGACGGTCCACCCCTCGTCGATGGACCCGCTGACCCTGCACTTCGGCCTGGTCGCCCTCGCGGTGCTCATCGGCCAGCTGCTCCTGTCGGCCCTGCAGTGGGTCGAGCAGCTGGTGTGGGCCGACTCCATCGAGGTCATGGCCTTCGTGCCGCTGTTCCCGCTGGCGATGATCGGCGGCATCATCGTGCAGTTGTTCATCGACCGGTTCGACCGCAACGACATCGTCGACGCGCGGTCGGTGGAGCGGATCCAGGGGATGTCCCTGGACGTGCTCGTCATCGCCGCCATGGCGACGCTGTCCCTGCAGGCCATCGCCGACAACATCGTCGCGTTCGCGGTCCTTTCCGTGGCGGGTGTGCTGTGGTGCCTGTTCGCCTTCCTCTTCCTGGCGCCGCGGATCATGCCGGACCACTGGTTCGAGCGGGGTATCGGCGAGTTCGGCCAGTCCCTGGGCGTCACCGCCACCGGCATGGTGCTCATGCGGGTGGCCGACCCCGAGGCCAGGACGCCGGCCTACCCGGCCTTCGGGTACAAGCAGCTCGTCTTCGAGCCGTTCTTCGGTGGTGGTCTGGTCACCGCTGCGGCGATCCCGCTGATCGTCAGTCCGATGGTCGGGCCGTGGGGTTTCCTGGCGATCATGGTCGCGACGATGGCGGCCGCGCTGTTCTTCGGTCTGGTCGTGCTCCGGCGCAGGCGTCGTAAGGAGCAGACCGGGACGGGTCGGGAGCGGGACCCGGTGCCCTGACCCCGGTGGTGTCCGCTGTCCCGTCCGGGGCCGGGGAGCCCGTCCGCGGGGGCGGTCTCCCCGGCCCCGCGGACTCCGGTGGGGTTTCGGTTCCGTGACGGTCCGCCCGGTGTGCCGTGCGGGCCTCAGGCGGGTGGCGGTGCGTGGGTTTCGGCCGCGCGGGCCCTGGCCGCGATCGACGGGTCGGGGTGGTGGCGTCCCAGCAGACGCAGGACCTCGCGGGTCTCGGGGTGTTCGGGGTTCCACAGGCGCGGGACGTCGTTGAGGAGGAACCGGTCGATGCCCTCGGCTGCCTCGGAGCCCAGGAAGGACTTCAGGCCGGTCTCGCCCAGGCAGGTGGCCGCCGCGAACATGTCGATGGCGGTCCAGTGGCCGTAGGCGGAGGTCAGTCCGTCCTGTTCGGGGGCCGTGAGCATCCTTGAGGCCAGCAGGACCACCGAGGCCAGGCTGACCACGGTGGGGTCCCGGCTCCGGAGCAGGGCGCGGAGTTCCGGTTCGATCCGGGAGCTGATGGAGCCCAGCGCCATGGTGGCGTTCCAACGGCGCAGGGCCAGCCCGGGTCCGGACGAGGCCGAGACGATCTCCCGCAGGGCGCGGTCCGGCGGGCGCGCGTCCAGCCAGGCGGTGAGTGCGACGAGTTGGCCGTCGGGGGAGAAGTCGGCCAGGGCGTCGAGGAACTCGTCTGCGCCGAGCCGGATGAACTCCTCGGTCAGGGGTGCGGGTTGCTCCTCGGCGAGGAGCAACTGGCGGATGCCGAAGCGTCCGAGGTCGGTGAGCTGTACCCAGGCCGGTTCCGGGCGGTGGCCGTGTGCCCCGGTGGTGTCGGTTCCGGGGGTGTGCCAGCCCAGGGCGACCGCCCCGGCGTCGTTGAGCTGCCACAGGGCGCGGGTCAGCAGGGCGGTGCTCCAGGGCGGGTGGCGGGTGGGCAGGTAGTGGGTCTGCCGGGCGGGCAGGATCTCCTGGGTGACCAGTCGCAGGGGGACGCGGGCTCCGTCCGGGGACTCGTAGAGGCGGCCCAGGGCGGTGCGGGGGTCGAGTCCGGCGGTGCCGCGCAGGGCGCGTTCGGCGCACTGGTGGAAGGCGAGGGTCCACCAGTGCAGGACCCGTCCGGTGGAGCCGAGCCATCGTTCCAGTTCGGGGGCGGGGCGTGCCTGTCCGGCCCCGCACTCGATCATGCCCAGGTGTCGGGCGGTGTGCCAGGGGATGAGGAAGTCCTCGGCCTGGGCGGGTGAGGTGATCTTCGCTGTCCAGGCGGAGCGGCGTTCGGGGTCGCGGCACAGGGTTCGGGGCCACAGGCCGAACTCGTTGATCGCGGTGAGGGTGTCGTGCAGGTCCGGGAGGCCGTCCGCGTCCACCGGGGTGACGGGGCCGCACCAGCGGGAGAGGCCGACGGTGGCGCGCATCAGCGGGGAGTCCAGTGCTCTGCGGGCGAGTTCCTCGGTGGGCAGCAGGGAGACCGGGCGGGCGGAGAACAGGCGGGGGGAGGGCGCTTGCGGGTGGTGGGATGACATGGGTGCCCCCGGGTTGTCCTCGCGCTGCGTTTCCTCCTCTCCTTCTACAGCGAGTGCGCGGGGTCGTGGTGCGATTTCGTGGACATCGTGGGAAGAAGGCCGCCGAAAGGGGTTTTCAGGTCTTGGACAAACAGGATTATTCAGCAGGAAAAGCCGCATTCTGGTTCCGTTAACGGTCTGTCCGTGCTTCCGAATCCTGGAATCCCGATAGTGGACAGGGGAGTCCCCGTCCCGTACTCCGTTCCGGCGCGGCCGGGCCCGGGGTCAGCGAAGGTGGGAGGCGCCGTTCAGGTCCAGGACGGCGCCCGAGGTCCAGGTGGCCTCGGGGGAGGCGAGGTAACGCACCGCGGAGGCGACCTCCTCCGGTGCCGCCACCCGGCCGAAGGGGCTCTGGGCGCGGACCCGGTCGGTCAGTCGGGCGGACACGCGCTCGGTCTCCACGAAGCCCGGGGCCACCGAGGCCACCGTGATGCCGTGCGGGGCCAGGGCCACCGCCAGGGACTGGCCGAGCGAGTGCAGGGCGGCCTTGCTGGCCCCGTAGGCGGGGTGGTCGGGTTCGCCCTTGAAGGCGCCGCGTGAACCGACGTTGACGATGCGGCCCCCGTGCCCGCGGTCGATCATGTGCCGGGCCACCAGGTAGGAGACGTTCGCCGCCCCGAACACGTTGACGTCCACCGTCTCCCGCCAGGCCGCCTGCCACTCCTCGTAGGAGGTGTCGGCGACCGGGTGCGGGAGGTTGACGGCGGCGTTGTTCACCAGCACGTCCACGCTGCCCAGGCCCTCGACCGCCCGCTCGACCAGTGCGGCCGCGGCCTCGGGGTCGCGCAGGTCGGCCCCGGACAGGACGTGGCCCTGCCCGGGCAGGGCCGCCAGGGTGGCCTCCGCCTGCGCACGGCGGGTGCCGTAGTGCACGGCGACGCGGTCCCCCGCCTCGGCGAAGGCGGTCGCCACGGCCCGGCCGACCCCTCGGGCGGCACCGGTGACCAGGACGTTGCGACTCATGGGGGACCTCTCGACGGGTGCGGCGGCGCCTGCGAGGTTACCGGTCCGCGGTGCATGGGGCGACAGAAACCCGTGGAGGTGCCGCCCCGCGGCCTGGTTGAATGCGCCCATGTTGATTCGAACAGCGCTGCCCTCCGAGCGGCGGGCCATCGGTGAGCTCCGGGTCCTGGCCTACGGGGCCCGGGGCCTGCTGGACGCGAGCCCCTCCTACGCCGACACCCTCCGGGAGCTGGGCTGGCAGGGGAGGGACGAGGTGCTGGTGGCCCTGGTGGACGGGCGTGTGGCCGGCACGGTCGTGTTCGTGCCCTGGGGGCCGCACAGCGAGATCGCCCGGGGCCCGGAGGAGGCGGAGGTGCGCGCCTTCGCGGTCGATCCGTCGGTGCAGCGGCGCGGGGTCGGCACCGCTCTGGTGGACGCGGTGGTGGAACGCGCCGGGCAGGAGGGGGTGTCCCGGCTGGTGCTGAGCACCCGGACGGTGATGCGGGGCGCACAGCGCCTGTACGAGGCGCACGGGTTCGTCCGTCTGCCCGAACGTGACTGGTGCCCTGTCCCCGGGGGCGACCTGCTGGCCTACGGGCTCGTTCTCAAGGACTGACCTTGGACGCCCATGAGTACGCGAACCTGGACGCGACCGCTCTGGCGGCGGCGCTGCGCGCGGGTGAGGTGACCCCCGACGAGGTCGAGGCGGTGGCCAGGAGGTGTCTGGCCGCTGCCGACGCCGACCTCAACGCGCTCACCCGCCCGCCCTTCGAGCCCGGGCTCTCCCATGATCCGGACGGCCCGCTCGCCGGTGTGCCCTTCGTGGTCAAGGACAGTGGCCCCGTGGCCAGGGGCGTGCCCTTCACCCTGGGCAGCCGGGCGCTGCACGGGGCGGTGGGTGCGGTCGACCAGGAGGTGATGGCCCGGTTCCGGTCGGCCGGCCTGGTGGCCCTGGGACAGAGCACCGCGCCCGAGCTGGGGCTGAGTTTCGCGACGGAGTCCTCGGCGTACGGCGTCACCCGTAACCCGTGGGACCTCGGACGCGGGGTCGGCGGCTCCAGCGGGGGTTCGGCCGCGCTGGTGGCGGCGGGGGCGGTGCCCTTCGCGCACGGCAACGACGGCGGGGGTTCGCTCCGGGTGCCCGCCTCGGCCTGCGGTGTGGTCGGGCTCAAACCCAGCCGGGGGCGGGTGCCCTGCGGGCCGCTGGTGGGGGAGGCGGCCTTCGGGCTGGTGTGCGAGTTCGGTCTGACCCGGACCGTGCGTGACGCGGCGCTGCTGCTCGACCTGGTGGGTGCTCCGCCCGTGGGGGAGAAGCACGTGGCCCCGCCGCCGCCCCGGGGCTCCCACCTCGAGGCCCTGCGCGCCGGTCCCGGTCGGTTGCGGGTCGCGGTGAGCACCCGCCCCTGGGCGGAGACCGGGGTGGATCCGCAGGTCGCCGAGGCCGCCCGCGACGTGGGCCGGGTGCTGGAGTGGATCGGGCACGCAGTGTCCGAGGAGGCGCCGGAGTTGGAGGCCGAGGACGTGGTGGAGGCGTCACTGCTCGCCGCGGTCTCGACCACGGCCGCCCTGTTCAGCGGTCCCAGGCCCCCGGACCCCTCCCTGATGGAGGCGGTTCCGGCGCGGATCCTCACCGAGACGCGGGGGTACGGCGCCCTGGACGTGGTGGCCTGTCTCCAGGCCCAGCACCGGATCACCGGGCCGGTGGGGCGCTTCTTCCAGGGGTGCGACCTGCTGGTCACCCCCACCCTGGCGGGGCTGCCGCTGCCGCACGGCACCCTCGACCACGGGGCCGGGCACACGGTGCGTTCCTGGTTGCGCGACATCTACGCGCACGGCCCCTTCACCGCGCCGTTCAACGTCTCCGGTAATCCGGCTGTCAGTCTGCCGTTGGCCCAGAGCCGGGAGGGCCTGCCGGTCGGGGTGCAGCTCGTGGCCGCCCATGGCCGGGAGGACCTGTTGTTGGCGGTCGCCGCCCAGTTGGAGGAGGCCGTCCCCTGGCGGGACCGTCGTCCCGTGCCGGCTCTGGGCTGAGCGGTTTCCGGCCCCCCGGGGGCAGTCCGGGGGCCGTCGGGCGGGAAGGGTCTACCGGGCGAGTTCGGCGGTGCCCTTGAGCGGGCACTCCGCGGTCAGGGCCAGGACCACGTCGGCCCAGGGGCGTTCGGCCACGGTGCGGACGAAGGTTCCGGCGTCCGCGCCGACCGGTGGTAGTCCGGCGTTGACCAGGGTTCGGGCGGCGGTCTCCGGTGAGGGCTGTCCGGTGATCCAGCGGTCCAGGAGGGCCTCCACGTCCACGGGTCGGACCTCCTCCAGCACGCCCAGGAAGGCTTCGGCGTCCAGGGCCGTCACCGACGGGGCCTCCGGCACCTCGATGCCGGAGGCGCGTAGGCGGCGGGCGGCGCAGTGGTCGCCCAGGGCCGAGATGCGGTACCGCCCGTTCGCGACCTCCTGTACCGCCTCGAGGCGGGCCAGTGTTCTCAGCACCCGGTGTACGTGCTGTTCGGCGGATTCCGGGCCCGGGACCGCGCCGGGCCCGCAGGCGTGCACCAGTTCGGCGGGGGTGTGCGCACGACCGGACAGGAACAGTTCGGTGAGTAGCAGGAAGGGGGCGGGTCCGGGGATCGCGGCCATGGTGGTCAGGGCGTCCGCCCAGGCGTCGGCGGCGGCCCCGGGCCGTTCGTCCGCCCAGGCGTGCGCGGCCGGTCCGGGCAGTACGTGCAGGTAGGTGGTGCGGAGCAGGCCGGCCGAGCGGGCCACGGTGAACAGGAAACGCACGTCCCGGGGCGTGGTTCCGAGGGCTTCGGCGGCCTGGGCGGTGTCGGTCGGGCAGAGGTCGTCGTGGTCGGTGCCCGGGCGCAGGAGCCGGTCCGGGTCCACCCAGGCGGCCAGTCTGGCGGCCCGGTGCAGGGTGTCGACGGCCCCGGCCCGGGCGTCCAGTTCGCTGAGGGGGGCGGGCACGAACGGCAGCAGCAGCGCGGGTTCCCCGCTCTCCCCGTATCCCAGCCGTTCCAGGAGCGGTGCGGCGGCATCGGCCAGGGGCTCGGGTCCGGGGGCGGTGGGGGCGCCGGGGGTCAGGTCGACCTGTTCGATGGCGGTGCGCAGCCGGCGCGGGCTCTCCGTGGACATGAGTGCGCCGCGGGAGACGAGGTGGTCGCACCAGGACAGCCAGGTGTCCCGGAGGTGTTCGGGCGGTTCCCCCCGTTCGGTCAGGAGGGCGGCGACCTCGTGCACGTCGTCGACCGTCCAGTCACCGGGTTCGTGTGCGCCGGCGTCCTCGTGGGCGCGCAGGAGGAGGACCAGTGCGTCCACCTGGAGCAGGGGCGGTGGATCGGCTTCGTTCGCCCAGTCGAGGCAGCGGGAGATGGCGGTCATGAGTCGCTCAGTCATGGAAGTGTCGCCGAACGTGATGAGGATGGCCGAAACGGGATCAGGGTAACCCGTGCGGGGCCTCGCGCAGGGCGGAACGCCCAAACCCGTTCTGCGGGAGCATGCGTTCCGGTTGTCGCCCCGGCCGGTGGAAACGGGTCGGCGGCCGTCTTGACGGGGGTTCGGGGCGGAAATTCGGAAGGAAAGCGGAGGAATCATGAGTGTTGTGCGCCGGGCGGGGTTCGTCTGGGCCGGGCGGGCAATGGTCAATCATTGTTTCATTGGCCGGAATCGGTCATTTCCGCCGAGTGGGTGACGTTTGGGGGCGGTGGGTCGGGAAGAATCGCCGGGGGTGGTTGACGAGGCCCGCCCTCGGGGGTGGGCCTTCGGGTCAGTCCTCCTGTACCGCGGCGCGAGTTCTGACTGCCCGGGGGTGATGTTTGTGGTTACCCGCCGGGAGTACATAGACCGGTGAATGCGATAACCAGTCGTATTTCTCGTTTTCCGTCATCCCAGGAGGTCGTCAGCGTGGTAGGCAACAGTGAGCCGGAAAGACGTCCGGAATGGCCCGAGGGTATGGATGTCGGCCAACTCCTCGGCCAGGGGTGGCGGCCCACACCCTTTCGTGAGTTCATCCTCAAGATCCACAGCCGCTGCAACCTGGCCTGCGACTACTGCTACATGTACGAGATGGCCGACCAGGGCTGGCGCCGCCAACCCCGTCGCATGGCCCGACCCACGGTCGACCGGGTCGCCGAACGCATCGCCGAACACTCCCGGACCCACGGCCGCGAACGGGTGGACGTCGTCCTCCACGGCGGCGAGCCCCTCCTGGTCGGCCTCGACCACCTGCGGTACACGGTCCAGGCCCTGCGCAAGGCCTGCGAACCCGACGTCCACGTCGCGCTGAGGATGCAGACCAACGGGGTCCTGATCGACTCCCACTTCCTCGACCTGTTCGAGGAGCTCGGCATCCGTGTCGGGGTGAGCATCGACGGGGCCGAGGCCGACCACGACCGCCACCGCACCCGGGCCGACGGGCGCGGCACCCACGCCGAGGTGCGCGCGGGGATCGAACGGCTCAACACCCGCGGCAGCCACCTGATGTCGGGCCTGCTCACCACCGTCGACCTGGAGTCGGACCCGGTCACCACCTACGAGCACCTCCTGGATTACGGCCCGCCCGGTGTCGACTTCCTCCTGCCCCACGGCAACTGGGACGAACCGCCTCCGGGGTGGTCGCCGACCGAACCGCGCTACGGGTCCTGGCTGGCGTCCGTGTTCGACCGGTGGTACGGAGCGGCCGAGCGCGAGACCAACATCCGCATGTTCAACGAGATCATCCGCCTCGTCCTGGGCAGCCCCTCCCGCACCGAGAGCGTCGGCCTGTCCCCGGCCGCCCTCGTGGTGGTGGAGACCGACGGCAGCATCGAACAGGTCGACAGCCTCAAGTCGGCCTTCGAGGGGGCGGCGAGCACACCCCTGCACACCTTCACGCACGGCTTCGACGACGCCCTCTACCTGCCCTCGGTCGCCGCCCGGCAGATCGGGGCCAGGGCCCTGAGCCCCACCTGCGCCGCCTGCCCGCTGTCCCGTGTCTGCGGCGGCGGGCTCTACCCGCACCGCTACCGGAGCGGAAACGGTTTCCTCAACCCCTCCGTGTACTGCGCGGACCTGTTCCACCTGATCACGCACATCCACCAGACCGTGGCCGCGGACGTGGCCAGGATCAGGGAGGGACTCTGATGCCAGACCCGGTTCCGGCTCCGGTGTTCGACGCCCTGGCACGCGGCGGCGGTGGAAGCGGGGCCGCCTCCTTCCTGCGCCTGGCCCAGTTCGGCAAACACCTCATGCTGCTGCGCCGGGTCGTCGACGCGGCACGGGAGGCACAGCACCCCGAGGCCGGCCGGGTCGGGGACGCCTACGACCTGTTGGTCCGCGCCCAGGAGAACGCACCCGACCGGGTGGCCGCGGTGCTGCGCCACCCCACCGTGGGGGTGTGGGCGCGGCGGACCGCCCTGGCCCTGGCCGGGCACCGTTCGGAGGAGCCCCGACCCGCCGGGATGGCGGCGGTCGCGGCCGCCGCGGCGCTGCGCGGCGCCGTCGACGCGCGGATCGAGGTGCCGCTGGACGGCCCCACCGTGCCGCTGCCGTCCCTGGGGCGCGCCCTGGTCGGTGCACGGGGCGGCCGGGCGCTGTTCGAGACCCGTGGCGGCCTGGCCACGGTCCGGGCGGAGCGCGGCCTGCGGGTGGCGGTCCCCGAGGACCCGCACGAGGACGCGCCCGGCTGGCACGCCCTGCGCCGGCTGGCCGCCGAGCACCGGGGCAGGCGGATCGAGCTGCTCCTGGACGACCAGGACCCCGACCGCATGCCCGGCGCCGCCCCGGTGGCCCGCCGGCTCGGTGCGCGGGAGCTCGACCACTGGCGCCGGACCCTGGGCGGGGCGTGGCGGTTGCTGGTGGAGCACCACTGGACGGTGGCGGACGAGACCGAGGGCACCGTGGTCACCCTGACGCCCATCACCGCCCCGGGCGGGCGCCTGCACACCAGTGCCACCGCCCGGCACGCCTTCGGCAACCTGGGGTTGTCCACACCGCCCGACCCGGTGCTGCTGGCGCTCACCTTCGCCCACGAGGTGCAGCACGCCAAGCTCACCGCCCTGCTCGACCTGGTGGACCTCACCCTGCCCGAGGACGGGAGCCGCTACTACGCGCCCTGGCGCCCCGACCCCCGGCCCGCCTCGGGTCTGCTCCAGGGGGTGTACGCCCATCTGGGGGTGGCCGGTTTCTGGCGCAGGCACCGGCACACCCTCGCGGGGGAGGGGGCCCGCAGGGCCCACGCCGAGTTCGCGCACTGGCGCCGTTCCACCGCGGACGCCTCCCGGGCCCTGGCCGCGTCCGGAAGACTCACCGCCGAGGGCGGGAGGTTCCTCGGCGCAGCCGACCGGACCCTGTGCCGCTGGCTGGCCGAGCCGGTCCCTGCCGAGGCCGAGGAGGCGGCCGGGGCCGCCGCCCGCGCCCACCTGGCCCGGTGGCGCGAGCGCAACGGCTGAGCCGGTTCAGAGCAGGGGCGGGTCGAAGTCGGCGACGAGCCTGCGGCCCTCGGCCAGGGCGCCGGTGAAGGCGTGCTCGCGGCCCAGGGTGCGCACGTAGCCGGTGAGGGTGCGTTCGGCCAGTTCCTCGGCCTCCTCCGCCTCCTGTTCGCCGCGCAGGTCCAACACCAGGTTGGAGGCGCAGGCCAGGGTGCTCGGGTGTTCCTCGCCCAGCAGGGCGCGGTAGCGGCGCAGGGTGCCGCGGCCCAGCCGGGCGGCGTTCTTGGCCTCACCGAGGGCGGCCAGGTCGCTGGCCAGGTTGGTGGCGGCCGCCAGCGTGTAGTGGTGGTTGCGGCCGAGCCTGGCCTCCAGGGCGGTCAGCGCCGACTCGTTCATCGACCGGGACCGGGCCGGGTCGCCGGTCAGCCGGTACAGCAGGGCCACGTTGCTGGTGCACCCGTGTTTGTAGGGGTGGTCGGCGCCGTAGGCCTGGGCGTAGCGCATGTCGGTGTCCTCGGCCAGTTCCAGGGCGCCGGCCAGTTCGCCGGTCATCCGCCACAGGTTGGCCAGGCACATCGCCGCGGCGAGGGTGCTGGGGTGGTTGATGCCGTGCAGCCGCAGATAGCGTGAGTGGGCGTCCTGGCCGAGTTCGAGCGCCTCGTCCAGTTCCCCGGACAGCCGCCGGGCGATCGCCAGGTCGACCTGGGTGCGCAGGGTGCGCGGGTCCTCCACGCCCAGCTGGTCCCGGCCGTAGGCGAGCGCGTCCTCGCCCAGGTCGCACGCCTCGGTGAAGTCGCCGGACAGGCGCACCGCCTGGGCCAGTCCGAACCAGAACGTCAGCAGCGTGGGCGAGCCGCCCGCCGGGCCGCTGCGCTTGAGTAGCATGTACGCGCGTTCGTGCTTGCGCTGTGATTCCGCGAAGTCGCTGGTCAGCGCGTAGTCCAGGGCCAGGTTGTACAGGGCGCGCAGGGTGGCGGTGTCGCCCGGCCCGAAGGCCTCCTGGTGCTGGCGCAGCACCTCCTCGTCGTGTTCGCGCGCCTGCCAGAAGTCACCGTGGGCCCGGTAGTCCGCGCCCAGGCCGGAGAGCACCGACAGGGTCTCCGGGTGGGCGGGGCCCAGTGTGCGGCGCATCCTGGGCAGGATGGCCCGGTTGAGGTCGTGCGATTCGACGTAGCGTCCCAGGTCGCGGAGCCGGTTGGCGTACTTGGCCTGTGCCTCCAGGACGAAGGGGTCCTCGTTGCCGGAGTCGGCCGTCCACTTCTCGATGAAGTCGCGGGCGTAGCGGCTGGCGGTCTCGTAGTTGCCGGACACGTACAGGAAGTTCAGCATGTTCAGCGCGAAGCGCCGTACCTGTGGCAGGTCGGACTCGGCGATCCCGGCCGGGCGCATGTGGGACAGCAGTTCGAGGTAGCGCGCCTGGGCGGGTGCGTCGGTGAAGGTGTCCGGCGCCGCCGCGCTGAGCAGTGACCACACCTCGACCCGGATCGACTCCTGGGTCTGCTCGTCCAGTTCCTCGCGCAGCAGGGCCTGGATGAGCCGGTGCACCTGGATGGTGCGGTTGGCCTGGTCGAGCCGGACCAGGGCGTAGCGGCCGAGGCGGCCGATGGCCTTGCTCAACCGGATCGGGTCGGCCAGCAGTTCCGCCATCTCCGGGCGCACCGGGCCGTTCTCCACCGGGAAGAACAGGTCGCGGGGGATCGGTTCGGGGCCGAAGAAGGCGCAGCAGCGCAACAGCTCCATCGCCTCGGGCAGGTTCTCCTGGAGTTTGGCCACCGAGAGCTGCCAGGCCGCGGTCATCGGTTTGGGGTACTCGGGGGGTTTGCCCTCGCGCAGGAGCGGGCCGGTGCGCTCGGTGAGCAGGCGCAGGTACTCCCGGGTGGACATGCCCGTCTCGGACTGGAGGGCGCCGGCCTGTTCCAGGGCCAGGGGCAGGTGGCCCAGGGCCTCGGACAGCTCGACGGCCTCCTCGACGGTGATGCCCCGCGGGATGCGCCTGGTGAGGAACTCCACGCTCTCGTGCTCGGCGAACACGTTGACCGGGACGGTTTCGGCGACCCCCTCCCACCGGTGGTTGCGGGTGGTGATCAGGACGTGCCCCGGCCCCTGCGGGATGACGTCGGAGAGTTCTTCGGGTTCGTCGGCGTTGTCGAAGACCAGGAGCCAGCGCGCGTACGGTTCGCCCTTGCGCAGGGCCTCCAGGACCCCGTTGGTGGCGTCCTCCACCCCGGTCACCGCCGGTCCGGGCAGGTTCAGGTGCGGTGCCAGGTGGGCCAGTGCCGAGCGCACCAGGCCCGGCTGGTCGGCCATGACCCACCAGACCAGGTCGTACTCGCCGCGGTAGCGGTGGGCGTACTCCACGGCCATCAGGGTCTTGCCGACACCGCCGTAGCCCTGGAGCGCGCGAGGGACGGCCGGGTCCGCCGGGGCGTGCGGGACCACGGCCGTGACCTGGTTGAGCAGACCGGCGCGGAGGTCGTTGATCTGTTCGCTGCGACCGGTGAAGTTCTTGTGGCGCGGCGGGACCCTGCCCCACACCTCCGGGAATCGGTTCTTGCCCCGGTCGGGGAGGTCCCCTTGGGAAGTGGTCACGCGGTGTCCTCCGGTTTCACATAGGTCCCACCAGACTTTGTTTTTCCCGTCGACGGAAAAAGCCCGGTGTTGTGTTGTGTCGGTGGATGTTGCCTGAGGGAGACGTATGCACAATCAGCGTAGGCGAAGAGGTTAGGGAGCGACAGGTGCGTGGTAGGAACTTCGTACGACAAAAACAAAAACGGTTCTTGTGAAAGGGCGGTGGTCGCCGTCCTTTCATGGTTGGCTGTCAAAAGGTGGACGCATGGAGGGAAGCTGATGGGAGAGCACGGTTTCGCCGGGGGGTCCGCGCTGGTGGACGTGGGTGGTCTGTCGCTGCGCGACCTCGACGGGATCGGCGCTTCGGCGATCGCGGAGGCGCTGCGTACGGTGCTCGACCCCCGTGAGGCGGGCGTCGAGGCGGTGGCCGGTTTCGTGAACGACCCGGAGTAGGAAAGCGGTTTCGACGCTCCGGGAGCCGGGCCGGTTCGGGCTGTTGGCGTGGTGCGGTCCATGCCTTCCGCCGCCGCGGTGGGGGTTCTCGGGGCGGTGCGGCGAAAAGGACACAGGAATGTCGCCGGGGCTCGAAAGGGGGCCCTGATTCGTGGCACCATGGACAGCGCTGTTTCGCGCCAGAACAGTCCCCATTTCCGCTGGCCGGGAGCTGCTTCATGACACGAGCCGCCATTGGGCGCGCGCACGGCCCGTTCGTCGGGGCGCGGCCCTTCCTTGCCCGGGACCGTCATCTCTTCCTGGGGCGCGAGGAGGAGACGGGGGAGCTGGTGCGTTCCTGGAGCCGCCACCGGCTCACCGTGCTCCACGGGGCCAACGGGGTCGGTAAGACCTCCCTGGTGGGCGCCGGGGCCGTCCCCGCCCTCACCGACCGCGGCGACACGGTCCTGGACTCGGGGGAGCTCCGCTTCGACCCGGCTTTCCCCAGCGCGGTCCTGCCCGGGCACAACCCCTACACCCGTGCCCTGTTGGCCCTCTGGGGGCCGGCGGAGTTTCCCACCCACGCCCCCGGCACCTCGATCGGCGATTTTCTGCGTACCCACGGGAGTACCGACCGGCACGGACTCGCCCGCCCCCTGTTCGCGGTCCTGGACCAGACCGAACTCCTGCTGCGCCGTTCGGCCGCGCCCGAACAGTGGCGCAGGGACTTCCTGGACGAGCTGTTCGCCGCGGTGGAGGACCGGGCGGACCTGCACCTGCTGCTGACCGTGCGCACGGGCCACCTCGACGAGCTAAGGCGTCTGGTGGACAAACGCGAGGTCGACCACGCGGAGATCGGGCTGGGGCCGTTCGGTCCCGGTACCGCCGTCGACGTGGTCGAGCGCTCCCTGGCCCTGGTCGGCTCCCGTGCCGGTCCGGAGGAGCCCGGCCGCCTGGTCCGGGAGGCCCGCACGGTCCGTGACCCGCGCGGCCGCCCCCGCTCGTGCTCCGACACCGTCGACCCCGCCCTTCTGCAACTCCTGGGCGCGACCCTGTGGCAGGAGACGGGACGGGAGGGCGCCGGCCTGGTCCCGGCCTCCGGCACCGAGGTCGACCGGGTCCTGACCGTGCGCCTGGCCGGGGTCCTGGCGGAGGTCGCCGCTGAGCACCTGGTGCCGCCCGAGGTTCCGCACGCCTGGCTGCGCCGGGTGGTGGCCGCGGGCGACCGGGGCGTGGGCCGCTCGGCCTGCGAAGATCCGGACGGCGTGCTCACCCCCGGGGTCGTACAGGCCCTGGAGGACCGTCACCTGGTCACCACGAACCGGGACGGCTCCGCCTATCTCCTGCGGCATCCGAGGCTGGCCCGCCCCCTGATGGCGCTGGCCCCTTCGTCCCACGCGCCCGGCCCGCCCCCGTGGAGCGGCTGGGACCGCCTGGGGGCGGCCCGGGCCGCGCACACCCGGGGTGAGGCGGAGCTGGCGGCCGAGCACGCACGGCAGGCCCTGCGCGCCGACCCCGGACCGCGGCCGCGGTCCCTGCTCACCGCGCTCCTGGGTGATCTCGCCTTCGAACGCGGCGAGCACCGGGCCGCCGCCGAGCACTACGCGGACGCGGCACGGGAACGGGAGGCGGCCGGTGACGGGGCGGCGGTCTCCCGGCTGCTGGTGGCGGAGGCGCGCAACCGGTTGCTGGCCGGTGAGCGTTCGGCGGGGTTGTCGGGGTTGTCCGCCGCGCAGGGGAGGGTGCACGCCGACCCCAGCCTGCGGGCGGGGATCGGTCAGGCGCTCTGGCTCGCCGGGCAGGCGCAGTCGGCCCTGGACGTGCTGGAGGAGGCCCTCGCGGGCGGGGGCGGGGTCACCGAGGCGCGGCGGACCCGCGGGGAGATCCGGTCGGAACGGGACGGGCGAGTCGACGGAAGGAGGGCCTGAGCGTGGACAGTACTGTCCTGGTGGCACTGATCACCGGCATCGTGACGGCGGTCAGCACTCTGGGGGCCACGGCCCTGGCGGCGTACCGGGCCGAGGCGGTCGAGCGCTGGCGGGCCGAGCACGCACTGAAACGGGAGCGGGAGTGGCGTGAGCGCGAGCGGGTGCGCGCCCGGGCGGGGGAGGTGCGTACCCGGCTGGAGGAGGTGCGGCGCGCAGTCCTCCAACTCGACATCAGCATGCGGCACATCGCCCAGTTGCGTGTGCACGGGCCGCCCAAGCAGGGCGACGACGACCTGCCCGAGCAGGTCCGTCAGGCGCGGACGCACCTGTACGAGGCGGTGGTGGCGGTCGAGCGGATGCGGGACGTCCTGCCCGCGGACCGCCAGGGCCCGGTCGACGAGTTGCGTGAGGCGGTGGACCGGGTGTTCAGCCACGTTCAGGCGCGGGCGGGCCGTGGCGGGGCCGACCAGGTGCACCGGAACCTGACGGCGGGGTTGAGGGTGCTGTCCGAGGCGGTCGTGGCGGAGGCGGCTCTGGGGGCGGCCCCTGGCGGGGGCGCCCTGACCGGGGGCGCCGCCGGGGCGGGACAGCTGGGAGAAGGCTCGCGGTAAAGCCGAGGGTGAGGACCCCGGTGGCCCCGGCCACCAGCAGCACCGTGCTGTGGACTCCCAGGGATTCGAGCGCGTAGCCCCCGCACAGCGCCCCCACGGGCAGGGCGGCGCCGCCGAGGAAGCGGACGGTGCCGGTGAGGCGACCCAGGAGCTCCGGGGGGACGCGGCTGGTGTGGTAGGTCGTCACGGTGACGTTCATGTGCGCCCCGACGAAGCCGATCCCGCACCAGACGAGGGGGAGCGCCGCCAGCAGCCAGGAGGCCCCGGCCCGCTCGGCGGCGGCGAGCAGCACGGTCAGGGCCAGCCAGGACCACAGGCACAGCGCCACCATCAGGGTGGGGGACAGCCTGCGTACCAGGAACGGTGCCAGGACCGCGCCGAGCAGTCCTCCCGCGCCGGTGGCGGCCAGCACCAGCCCCAGGAGGAAGGCGGACAGGTCCTCGTCGGTGGCAGTCAGCATGATGACGAGCCAGACCACCTGGAACAGGGCGTTGGTGGCCGCGCACACGAGCAGTGACCCCAGGAGGAAGCGGTCCCCGCGCAGGAGGAGGAAGCCGCCGGCGAGCTCCCGGAGGAGAGGGCGTCGGGTGGTCCGGCGGGGCGGCGGGGCGGGGCGCAGCCGGGGCAGGAGCAGTGCGGCCCACAGCGCCAGGGCGCAGACGAGGGTGTCGAAGAGGGCGGGCAGCCCGTGTGCGAGGCCGTACAGGGCCCCGCCGAGCGGGCGTCCGAGCATCTGGGTGGCGTCGTTGCGGGCCTCGTTCTTGGCGGCGGCCCCGGCCAGTTCCGCACGCGGGACCAGGAGGGGGACGGCGGCCGTTCCGGCGGTGGTGTGCAGGGTGCCGCACACCCCGTGCAGGGCCGAGGCCGCGGCGAGCAGGGCCACGGGGGCGTCGAACAGCAGTACCGGGGTGACCAACAGGGCCACGCAGGCGATGCGGGCGGTCAGGCCGAGGGCCATGAGGGTGCGGGGGTCGTGGCGGTCCACCACGAGGCCGACCGGGATGTACAGGAGGGTGCGGGGCACCATGCCCGCGGCCGCGATCCATCCGGCCAGGACGGGGGAGCCGGTGTGGGCCAGGGCGAGGAGGGGGATCGCCAGACCGAAGGTCATGCTTCCGAGGCCGGCCAACGCCACGCTGCTCCACAGCAGTGCGAAGTGGGTGCGCCAGCGGCTGGCGTACCGGGCCGGACCGGTCCCCCCAACAAGTGCATCCGTTTTGGACATCGTTCTCAATGCAGGTGGAAATCGGTAGGTGCTGAAAGCCCCGGAAGGGATGTCGGGGCGACAGGTCCGAATTCTGCGGTCCCTGTGGTACAGGGGTTGCGCTGTTCCGTCCGGTGCGGCCGACCTGGTGGGGAAGGGCCCGGATCATGCTAACCGGAAAACCGTTCCCGCTGCCCGTCGGCCTTCGGGGCGGGTGCCGGGGCAAAAGGCGTGAACCGGGGCAAAGAGTTCCGTTTTCTCTTTTCCGTGCTCTTCCGGTTGATCTCAACCATGGTTGAGGGCGCATACTCCCCAGGCACACACCGACGTACACCACGAATCGAGGAGAACGGTGAACGGTACACAGGACTTCCTGCCCGCCCCCGAGACGGTACGCCCGCGCCTGGCCCTGGACCGCAACGTGTGGCTGTGCACGCTGCGCGCCGACGGCTCGCCCCACGTGGTCCCCGTGTGGTTCGTCCACCTGCGCGAACGGTGGTGGATCGGAGCATCCACCGCCTCCGTCAAGGTCCGCAACGCGCTCCGCGACCCCCGGGTGAGCCTGGCCCTGGAGGACGGCGACGCCCCCGTCGTCGCCCAGGGGCTGGCGACCGTCCGCGACGGTTTCCCCGACGACGTACTCGCCGCCTTTGATGACCGCTACGCCTGGGACCCGCGCACCCCCTACGGTTCCGACCCGCGGCGCTCCCTCCTGGAAGTCGGCGTCACCCGCTGGCTGATGGCCGGGAGCGCCCCCGAGACCACCCCGAACCGGGGCTGAGCCCACCGGTCTCCTCCCGGTGCAGCAGGTGGGCCTCGGTGGGGTCCGGGTACTCCCAGCGCCGGAGGAGCCGTTCCACCGCCGCGGGCGGGACCGGTGCGCTCCTGCGGCCCATCCGCTCACGCAGCACCCGGGGCGGGGCCTCCAACGCCGCGATCTCCACCCGGGCCCCGTAGTCGGCGGCCAGGGACACCGACCGGGTGCGCAGGTCACGTGAGACGTTGGTGGCGTTCCACACGAACGGCCTCCCCGCGCGCAGGTGCTCACGGGCGCGCTCGGTGGCGGCCACGGCCACCGGGCGCTGGTCGGCGGTGGGCCCGATCCCCAGTTCCGTACGCAGCGCGTCCAGGCTCACCACCGGCAGGTCCGGCCGGTGCGTCCGGATCCAGTGGTCCTTGCCCGCGCCGGGCAGCCCCGACATCACCGTCACGGTCAGCCGGGTGTCGTCGTGGGCCGCGTAGTCCGGGTCGCGGTCGGGCCTGCGGAAGAACCAGAACCGCGCGTGGTCGGAGGGGAACTCGCGGGGGCGGTCCAGGCAGCGCTGTTCGGCGCAGTACTCGGCGTACAGCCCGATGTTGTCCAGGACCTCGGAGGCGTCCCCGCAGCGGCGGCCGAGGATGTCGGCGGTGGCCAGCAGCACCAGGTCGTCGTTGCGGGCCAGCAGGCTCGCGCGGAAGGCGATCCGGCGCAGGTCGGGGCGCTCCAGCGCCCAGAAGGGGACCTGGTGGTGGCGGACCAGCGCCGCCACGTGCTCGCGCCACCCGATCGGGGCCCCGGCCTCCCAGAGGATGCGGCGGGCGAGCAGGTCGCCCCGCCGGGAGTGCCCGTGCGCGGTCACCCGGCCGTCCCCGTCCCGCCGGGTACACAGGGGCTTGGCGACGTCGTGCAGGAGCACCGCGGCGAAGAGCCGGACCCGTTCCCCGGCGGGCCGGGACCGCCACTCCGGCAGCCCCGCCAGGGCCTCGCACGCCATCCGGGTGTGGACCTGCACGTCGCCCTCGGCGTGGTGCACCGGGTCCTGCTCCACCCCGGCCAGGTCCCGCACCCAGGCGAAGGCCTCCCGTACCCGGCCCCAGTCCAGGTCCCAGTGGGGCGGGGCCGGACACAGCTCATCGAACACCCGCATACAGCACCTCCGGGTCGGCCAGGGCGTTGGCGATCAGGGGCCGGTCCAGCCAGTGGGCGCCCGAGTCCAGGACCGCGGCGGTGAACCCCGACCGCACCCACTTGTACCGGTCGACCGTGTGGCCGCCCTCCTCGACCTTGACGTACAGGCCCTCCATGAGGTCGGTGCCGTCGGTCTGGGCCAGGGCCCGTTCGGGGTCGGCCCCGGCCGCCCGAGCGGCGCCGGTCAGCGCCGTCCGCCACCCGGGGGTCCGGCAGACCGATGCCCTGACCAGGTCGGTCAGTTGGGTGAGCGAGGACAGCGGGCCCTGGTGCAGGACGGGGACCGAGACCACGGGGGTGTCGGCCAGGAGTTGGCGTCTGCGCCGCGTCGACAGGAACACGCCCTGGTGGGTGTCCAGGACGTCGAACTCGCAGAAGTAGTGCGGGAGAGCGTCGTAGAAGACGGTGTGCCTGGCGTACAGCCACTCGCCGTAGAGCACGTACCTCTCGCCCAGGCGGGGCCACAGGGCCGGTGCGACCGCCGCCGCCCAGGCCTTCAGCGGTGCGAACTGCCGTTCCCTGGGGCCGCCGGCCAGGTAGTGGCCCCGGCTCTGGAGCCGTAGTTCACCGCCGGGGCCGAAGCTGATCCCCGCGTTGGCCCCGTCGAGCTTCTCCTCCACGACCAGGTGCCGTCCGGCCAGGAGCCCGAACGGCGCGGCCGACAGGTCGTGGTCACCGGGCTGGAGCCGCGAGCCCCGGATGTGCCGGGTCCGCGGGTACTTGTGCAGCATGTGTCGGTTCTACACAGCACCGGGTTCCGGGGGCCACACGTTTTTCCCGCCCGGGGAGGACCCGGAGCGGGGCGGCCTCATCGCGCCAGTCGTTCGCGGGTGCCCAGGGAGGCGGCGTCGGCGGCGGCGCGGCCCTCGTGCCAGCCCTCGGCGTCGGCGGGGCCGCGCACCCGGGACGTGGTCAGGGCGCCGAACGCCTCCTCCACCGCGGCCTCCACCGCCTTCTCCCGGGCGGCGAACACCGGGACCAGATCGGTGCCGGTCTCGGCGGTGACCGCCTCCTCGGCGGCGCGGGCCGACTCGGTCAGCCGCTCGCCCACCCGGACCGCGAACGCGGACATGAACGAGGCCCGGAAGTCCTTCCTCGCTCCGCGCCCGGAGCGGTCCCGGGCCGAACCGCTCACCCGCATCGCCGCTTCGGCCTGCACCAGCAGCGAGGTGTACAGCAGATCCACGGCCTCCACGTCGCCGGGAAAGCCCATCACGGTGCTCAGCCCCAGCTCCCGGTGCCACACGGCCCGGCAGTGGTTGGCCTCGGCGACCTCGTTCAGCAGTACCGCCCGGTGCTCCTCGTAGGGGGAGTCCACCGGGAGCCTGCGGGCCGCGGCGGCCTCGGGCTCCTCGGGGTCCTCCGTCACCAGGGCGAGGTCGATGCTGTGCCGGGCCATCATCTCCTGGGCGCGGGCGGTCAGCGCCTCGGCCTCCAGCGGGAACTCGGTGGACTCGGCCTTGGCCAGGAGCGCGCGCACCCGCTGCAGGCGGCCCCGGTCCACCGGCGCGGCGGTGCGGCCCCCGGGGCGGAAGGTGCCGGGCGGGGGCCCCAGGCGGCGCATCGGGGGCAGGACGCGCAGCAGCGCCAGGAGCCGGAGCACCACCTCGACCGCCTCGAAACGCAGCAGCCCGTGTTCGGAGCCCAGCCGGGACAGGTGCTGGTCCCCCGAGACAGGGGCGGTGGCGTCCAGGGCGCGCACCTGTTCGGCCCAGCGGGGGTCCACCGTGGCCGCGGAGTGGCGTTGCAGGTCGGCGGTGACGGCGTCGGCGCACACGGCGGCGGCCAGGGGGCCGGACTCGCGGGTGACGTGCCGGACCGTTTCCGCGGGCTGCCAGCCGCGTGCCCAGGCGTCGGCCACCGCGAACAGGAGGGTGTCCAGGAGTGCACGGCCCGCCGCACCCGCCCAGGCGGGGTCCTCCGTGTCGGCCAGCCGGGCGGCGGCCAGGTCCACGCCGCCGCCCTCCTGGCCGCGTACGAGGGCGTCGACGGCGCCGGTGACCACCTCCACGGGTGTGTCCGAGGGGTCGGGCCCGGCCCAGGCGGCCTCCGCCCGTACGTCGCCGCGCCTGCGGTCTTTCCTGCCCACGGTGGTTCTCCCTGGTCGAAGGGGACTGCCGGCCCTTGCGGGGCCGACAGGCCACCCTACCGGCCCCGGTACGGCCGGCCGGGGCGGTGGCCCGGGGCGGCGGTCGTGTCCGGAAGGGGCGGTTCCCGTGTTGTCCCGACTCGCCCCGCGGTGGGTTCCGGTGCCCGGCACCGAAAGGTGGCCCTTTCCTCGCGGAAGCACCCCGGAAACATCGGGGACATAGCCTCGCCCCCAACCGCAGCCACCGAGGGAGTCTCCATGAGCCAGGGAACCGGGTCCACGGGCGGCGACGCCGCCCACGGCGGTGAGGGGGGAGTCGCGCGCTGTCCCCTCACCGGGGAGGGCGCCCTCCCCCTGCACCGGGCGGACGGGCCCGCCTGGGACCGGTTGCGCTCCCGGTACGGCGGCCTGGCCCCGGTGCAGATCAGTCCCGGCGTACCCGGTTGGCTCCTGCTCGGTTACAAGGAGAACCTGCAGGTGCTGCGGGACCAGACCCATTTCTCCGCGGATGCGCGCCGGTGGGCTCCCGGCGGTGTCCCGCCCGCCCGCAGCGGGGCGCTGGCCCGGGACGGCGACGAACACCAGCGTCTGCGTCTTCCCCTGGTGGACGCGTTGGCCTCGGTGGGCACCCCGCAGTTGGTCCCGGTCGTGGAGCGCGCCGCCGTGCACCTGATCGGCAGGGTCGAGGCGCGGGGCAGCGCCGACCTCATCGGCGGGTACGCCGCCCCGTTGACGGCGCTCGTCCTCAACGAGCTCTTCGGCCTGTCCGACTCCTACGGTCACCTGCTGGCCGACCTCACCGCCCGGCTGTGGAGCGGCGACCCGGAGCGGGCCGAAGCGGCGGCCCCGGCCCTGCGCTCCTACTTCCGGGGGCTGGTGGCCCGCAAACGCGCCGAACCCGGCCAGGACGTCGCCAGTCTGGTCTTGGGGCACCCGCACGGGCTCACCGACGAGGAGGCGGTCGAGGCGCTGTCCCTGCTGTGGGAGACCGGGCACGAGCCCACCACCCACCTCATCGGTAACTCCCTGCTCACGCTCCTGGAGGATCCGAACGTGTGGACCGCCTACCTGGGCGGGACACTCGCCCCGGAGGACTTCGTCGACTACGTCATGTGGACGGCCCCGCCGATCCGGATGCTCGCGGGGCGCTACCCGACCATGGACCTCAGGTTCGCGGGGGCGCGGATCGGCCGGGGCGAGCCCCTGCTCTTCGGGTTCGCCTCCGCGCACACCGACCCCTCGGTGTCCCGGGGTGCCGACGACGCCATGGCGCTGGCCGGGAACCGCTCCCACCTGTCCTGGGGGGCGGGTGCCCACCGGTGTCCGGCCACCGCCTTCGCCCGGGAGCTGGTGCGCACCGCCATCGACACCGCGGTGGACCGTATGCGGGGCATGGTCATGGCGGTCGAGCCCGAGGAGCTGCGCTGGCGCACCTCGCTGACCGTGCACGGCCTGGTGGAGCTGCCGGTGTGGTTCACCCCGACGGGGGAGCGCGACCAGCGCGGTGAGGAGCCCGAGCCCGAGCCCGGGCGTTCTCCTGTGCGTTGGGTGCGCCGCAGGAAGCGCAGGCCGACCGCCCAGGGGGCCCGTTACCAGGCGCCCCTGGGCAAGGAGGACGAGCGGGGGGAGCGGCCCGCACGGGAGCGTCCCTTGCGGGCCGCGGGCACCAAGCCCCGTAGGGCCGCGCCCCGGGGGGCGGGTGC
Organism: Nocardiopsis terrae; assembly: GCF_014651695.1. Classification (GTDB taxonomy): domain Bacteria; phylum Actinomycetota; class Actinomycetes; order Streptosporangiales; family Streptosporangiaceae; genus Nocardiopsis; species Nocardiopsis terrae. The sequence continues at coordinate 125,843 of NZ_BMXJ01000004.1, read as the reverse complement.
GCGTTACCAGGCGCCGTTCGCGCAGGAGGAGCACACCCCCGACCCCCTGGAGCGGCTTCTGCAGACCTGGCGCGCAGAAACCGGGAGTCCCCGGGCCTGAGCGCGGTACGGGGGCCGAGCCCGAAGAATCAACCGGCCTCGGGGTCCACCACGACCAGCTCGGGGTGGACGCCGGCCGGATCCTCCAGGACCGGCTGCTCACCGCCGCGCAGGTGGTGGTCGAAGTAGGCGGCGGCGTAGGTCCGGACCAGGTGCACACCGCGCTCGACCGGAAGGTCGCCGAACTGCGCCCGCCACTGCTGCGGCGTCAGTGTGTCCCGCAGCCCGAGCTGTTCCATGAGCACACCCCGGTCCAGGCCGGTGGAGTGGCCGGAGCCGGTGATCCGGATCCACTGGCGCCAGCCGGTCAGGCCCGCCCAGCGCTCGTCCCAGCCCTCCCAGGGCCGTGCCTGGTCGTTGGCGAGCAGTGCCAGCGGTCTGTCGATCTCGCCTTGGAGCTGCGCGGGGTAGTAGGGGCCGTCCAGGTTCAGTCCGGCGCGCACCCGGTCCTCGGTGAGCAGGGTCTGGGCGGTGGCGGCCCCGCCCCAGGAGTGGCCGACCATCCCGGTACGGCCGGTGTCGACCAGGCGGGACCACCGCCAGGCTTCGCCCCGTTCCAGCTCGTCCAGGAGGAAGGCGACGTCCTCGGCCCGGTTGACGGCGCCGTCCTCCCACCGCCCGGTCGCGCAGCCCCCGCACTCCGTCACGAGTCCGTCGGGGAACTCCACCGGGGCGGCCTCGTGGCGGTGGTCGACCCCGGCCACCGCGAAGCCGTGGCTGGCCAGTTCCTCACCGAGCGAGGACATCATGGTCCGGGACACGCCCGCGCCGGGGGAGAACACCACCAGCGGCAAACCGCCGTCGGCGTGGGCGGGCGGGACGTTCGCGCGGGCGTTGGTGACCACCCGGGTCAGGGTGTCGGCGGGCAGGTGGTCGTATCCCGTCTGGGCCAGGACCGCCTCGGACTCGGCCCCGGTCATGTAGGGGGAGGGGCGCCCGACCTCGCCGCGGGCCGGGTACCACAGGGTCACCATCAGCTCCCGGTCACCGCCGAACCAGAGGTCCTCGCGGTCGGTGTCGACCAGGTGCAGGTCGGTGGTGCCGACGGTGGAGGGGCCGGTGGGTTCGGGCAGCGCTGCCGCCGGAGGGGAGCTCCCGGCGGTTCCGGCGGCGGCCGGGCCACCGGCCAGAGCGGTGCCCAGGGCCATCGCACAGGCCAGGGCCAGGGTCGTGGCGCGCCCTCGTCCGGGAGAGGGGGCGGGTGGTCTCCGGTGGGTGGGGTGGTGCATCGGGGAGCCTTCCCGTCGTGGTCGTCCTGCCTTCCCCGAAACGCTAGGGATCCGGGCCCGGCCGACGCGAGGGTGTACACCGTCAGCCCCGCTGCGGGCAGCCCCGACCCGGACGGTGGGGCAGGCCCCACCAGGGCCCGCCCCACCTGTGCCTTCACCACTTCCGGCGGTCCCGGCCCCGCCCCGGATCCGCCTCCGTGCGGCCCCGGCCCCTCAGACGGCCGGTTCCACGATCAGTACCTCCAGGGTTCGGGGGCCGTGTACGCCCTCCACCCGGTTGAGTTCGATGTCGCTGGTGGCCGAGGGCCCGCTGATCCAGGTGAGCGGGCGCACGGGGTCCAGTAGCCGCACGGCCCGGGGCACCCCGTCCACCACCTGGTCGGCGCGTACCACGCACAGGTGGTAGTCGGGGACCAGCGTGACCGCCCGTCGGCCCTGGTCGGGCCCGGCGTCCAGGACGATGGTGCCGGTCTCGGCGATCGCGACCGCGCACCCCGTCACCACCCCGTCACAGGCGTCGAGTTCGGCCACCGACAGCGGGGCCTCGGGGGAGTCGGCGATCCGCCGCGCGGTGGCGTCGGCGAACCACTCCCCGGGCGCGCCCGAGGGCACCGCCACCCGGGCGGCGCCGCGCCGCTCCAGTGCCGCGGCGATCCGACCGGGCAGGTCGGCGGCGCTCATCCGCTCCACCAGTGCCTTGTAGTCCAGCAGCCGGTCCACCAGCACGTCCAGGGTCCGCCCCGTGAAGTGGTGCTCGTCGTGGCCGTGCTCCGCGGGCCGCTCCACCGGCTCGTTGTCGGGTACGTCGGCCAGCGCCGCCCGCACCCGGGCCAGGACCCGTTCGCGTGATCCGCTCAACGCTCCTCCTCGCGCTCGTTCCACCACCGGCGGAAGGACTCCCCGGGGACGTCGGGTACGTCCCGGGTGTCGGTCCACTTCCCGGCCATGCCGGGCAGGTGCCGGGGGACGTTCCCGCCCGCCAGCCCGGCCGCGCGCTGCACGGCGTCGAGTGCCTTCGGCGAGCCGAACACCGCGTCGGCCCCGGCCATCACGGCCTTCTCGCCCAGGTGCCCGGGGGAGGAGGCGACCTGCTCGCGCAGGTGGACCAGGACCTCGGGGATGTCGATGGCGACCGGGCAGACGTCGTAGCAGGCTCCGCACAGTGAGGACGCGTACGGCAGCGTCCGGTCCGCCTCCGAGGACATGCCCTGGAGCTGGGGTGTGAGGATCGCGCCGATCGGCCCCGGGTAGACCGAGCCGTAGGCGTGGCCGCCGGTGCGCTCGTAGACGGGGCAGATGTTCAGGCAGGCCGAGCAGCGGATGCAGCGCAGCGCCTGGCGGCCCACGGTGTCGGCGAGCACGTCGGTGCGGCCGTTGTCGAGCAGGACGAGGTGGAAGTTCTGCGGTCCGTCCCCCGGGGTCACCCCGGTCCAGGTGGACGTGTACGGGTTCATCCGCTCACCGGTCGAGGACCGCGGCAGCAGCTGCATGAACACTTCGAGGTCGGACCACGTGGGCACGATCTTCTCGATGCCCACCACCGAGATGAGCGTTTCGGGCAGGGTCAGGCACATGCGTCCGTTGCCCTCGGACTCCAGGACCACGAGCGTTCCGGAGTCGGCCACCGCGAAGTTGGCCCCAGAGACGGCCACCTTGGCGCGCAGGAACAGTTCGCGCAGGTGGACGCGGGCCGCCTCGGCCAGTGCCTTGGGGTCGTCGGTGAGTCCCGGCGGGGCCGGCACCCCCCACTCCGACATCTGGTCCAGGAAGATCTCGCGGATCTGGGAGCGGGCCAGGTGGATGGCGGGTACCAGGATGTGGGAGGGCAGGTCCTCGCCCAGTTGGACGATCAGCTCGGCCAGGTCGGTCTCGTAGGCGGTGATCCCGGCGGCTTCGAGCGCGTTGTTCAGCTCGATCTCCTGGGTGGCCATCGACTTGACCTTGACCACCTCCTGCTCGCCGGTCTCGCGCACCAGGCGGGTGACGATCTCGTTGGCCTCGGCCGCGTCGGCGGCCCAGTGGACCGTGCCGCCCGCCCGCCGGACCGACTCCTCCAGTTGTTCCAGGTAGTGGTCCAGGTGGCGCAGCGTGTGGGTTTTGACCTGCTCGCCCGCTGAGCGCAGGCGTTGCCAGTCGTCGCCCAGTTCACCGACGACGGCGTCCCGTTTGCCCCGGATGGTGTGGGTGGCCTTGTGCAGGTTGTGCCGGGTCTGCGAGTCGCCGACCGCTTCACGGGCGGCTTCGGGAAAGGGCGGAAGGCCCAGGAACGTGGCGCTCATGTGTGCGCGTACTCCTTCTCGGTGCTGGCCAGGATCTCGGCGATGTGCGCGATTCGGATGCCGGAGCGCTGGCGGGACAGGGTGCCGCCGATGTGCATCAGGCAGGAGTTGTCCACCGCGCACAGGACCTCGGCTCCGGTCCCGGTCACATGGCGGGCCTTGTCGAAGCCCATCGCCGCGGAGACGTCGCCGTTCTTGACCGAGAACGTGCCGCCGAAACCGCAGCACTCGGTGGCTCCGGGCAGTTCGAGCAGTTCCAGGCCGCGTACGGCGCGCAGCAGTTGGTAGGGGCGGTCCTCCAGGCCGAGGAAGCGCAGCCCGTGGCAGGTGGGGTGGTAGACGACCTTGTGCGGGAAGTAGGCGCCCACGTCGGTCACCTTCAGTACGTCCACGAGGAACTCGGTGAGGTCGTACACCCGCGGGCCCAGGTCGGCCATCTTGCGTGAGAGCCGGCTGCCCGTCGCTCCCAGCCTCGGGTAGTTGTCGCGCACCATCGCGGCGCACGAGGCGGAGGGGACCACGACCGCGTCGGCGTTGTCGAAGGTTTTGACGAAGCGCACCGCGAGCTTGGCCGCGGGGCGCCGGTAGCCCGTGTTGTAGTGCATCTGGCCGCAGCAGGTCTGCTCGGCGGGGAAGACCACCTCGTGGCCCAACCGCTCCAGGAGCCGCACCACCGCACGCCCGGTGTCGGGGAAGAGTGTGTCGTTGACGCAGGTGATGAACAGCGCGATTCGCATGTGCCTCCTTCGTGCCCCCGGCTCAACACAGGCCAAGTGGTCCGACCACTTTTGCATGGTCGCTGGGGTGGAGGCAAGCGGGGCCCGGCCGGGGCGGGCAGGTAGAATCTCCGCATGAACGGTAAAAATCCAGGAAACAAAGGTGGTTGACGGCGTGCGAACCCCGGTTGCCCAGCGGACCGTCGAGCAGATCAAGGCCATGATCTCCGATGGAGAGGTAGGACCAGGGCAGCGGCTTCCCACCGAACGTGAACTCTCCACCCGGCTGGGGGTCTCACGGGGGTCCGTGCGCGAGGCGATCCGCTCCCTCACCACCCTCGGGGTGCTGGAGGCTCGCCACGGGGCGGGTGTCTACGTCACCGCGCTGCGCCCGGCCGACCTGCTGGAGGCCTTCTCGGTCCTGGCCGAGGTCTCCCGGGACGAGACCCTGCTGGAGGTCCTCCAGGTCCGGCGGATGATCGAACCGGCGGCCACCGCCATCGCCGCCGCCCGGGCGGCCCCCGAGGACCTCGAACGCATCGGTGCCCTGCTCGACCGGATGGAGGACGGGGCGGCCCCCCGCGAGCCCGCCGAACACGGGGCCGCCGACCTCGGGTTCCACCAGGCCATCGTGGCCTGCGCCGGCAACGCCACGCTCTCCGCGGTCCACGCCGGGCTGTCCTCGCGCACCTTCAACGAGCGGGTCTGGGCCGGACACGACGAGGCCGGCTTCACCGCCGCCCTGCACGAGGACCACCGGCGCATCCACGAGGCCCTCCTGGCCCGCGACCCCGAGGCGGCCAGGGCGGCCGCGGCCGCCCACGTGCTGCGGGTGGAGCGCTGGCTCGGCGCCCAGACCCGGCCCGGGCCAGACCCCGCGGAGCGGGAACGCCCCCGGTGAGCGGAGCCCGGGCGCCCGGTGCGCGAGGGCTCAGTGACCGCGCCGACGGTCCACCCGCTCGGCGAACTCCTCGGCCCTGAGCAACCGGGACAGCTCGCCCCGCCCCGGAGCGGGCGCCCGGGCCTCCTCCGGTCCGGGCCCCTGTTCCGGGTCCTCCTGGTCGAGTTCGGCGTCGATACCGAGCGCCTCGTGGTCCTCGATCTCCTCGATCCGGTAGTCGTCCGGGTGCTCCTCCAGGTACTCCGCCACAGCGGTGTCCTGGTCCGGGGCACCCACGTCCATCTCGGCGTCCACGTCGTCGATGTCCGCCGCGTCGCGGTCGAAGTCTGCGGATTCCGTCACCGGCGGCCCCCTCGCCTCGGTTCCCCTGTTTCCGATCATGCCTGGTCGGGGCGGCAGACGCCAGTAGGGCGGGCACGGCGGGGGACGGGGGAGGAACAGCGGGAAGCCCCCAGCGGTAGGCTTTTGCGCGCTCGCCCGACACAACGAACGGAGTCCCTCCCACCGTGACCGTGCGCGAACGGGTCCTCGGACTCGTTGACTCCTTCTGGTTCCAGAGCGTGGTCGTCACCCTCATCCTCGTCAACGCCGTGACCCTGGGCGCCGAGACCTCCCCCCGGATCATGGCCGAACACGGCTACCTGCTGCGCGGGATCGACATGGTGATCCTGGCGCTCTTCGTGGTCGAACTGTCCCTGCGGGCCTACGCTCACCGGGGCACCTTCCTGCGCGACCCGTGGAGCTGGTTCGACATGGTGATCGTCGGGCTCGCCCTGATGCCCTCCTCGGGCCCCTTCGCGGTGCTCCGGGTCCTGCGGCTGCTGTCGGTGATACCGACCCTGCGCCACGTGGTGGCGGGGCTGTTCCGGGCGCTGCCCGGGATGGTGGCCATCCTCTTCCTGGTCATCCTGCTGCTCTACGTCTCGGGTGTGATGGCCACCAAGCTCTTCCAGGACGTGTCCCCCGAGTACTTCGGAGACCTGCCGACCTCCCTCTTCACTCTCTTCCAGATCTCCACCGCCGACAGCTGGTCCACGATCGCCAAGGACGTGATGGCGCATCAGCCCCTCGCCTGGGTCTTCTTCGTGGTCTTCGTCCTGGTCTCCACGTTCGTGGCACTGAACCTGTTCGTTGCGGTGGCGGTGGAGGCCCTGGAGAAGGACTCCGGTGACGGCGGGGCCGAGCGCGGCGCGAAACGCGATCCGGCGCCCGGACCGGAGGGCGGCGGAGGGCAGGAGCAGGTTCTCGCCGAACTGCGCGCCCTGCGCGCGGAGGTCGCGTCCCTGCGCGGGGACCGTGAGCGCCAGACCAGCGGTACTTCCGCCTCCTGACGCTCTGACGTGCGCGGAAGGGCCCGTGGTTGGCGGCTTTCGTGGGAGGGTAAGGGGTACAGCTGCAAACGGCGCACACGTCGCGCGGACCGAGCACCCGCGCGCCGCGGGCACCACTGAGACCATGGATGACGAGGAGCGACCGGATGTCTGCGAGTACACCCCTCCCTCGGACCGAGGACACCGGGAACCGGTCCGGCGTGACCACCCCCCTGGACCGGCGAAAGGAGTGGTCCGGGCTCGCCGAGCACCGCGACCGCTTCGGCTCGACCCACCTGCGCGACCTGTTCGCCGACGACCCCGCGCGCGCTGACCGCTACACCCTCGGCGTCGGCGGCCTGCACGTCGACTACTCCAAGAACCTCGTCACCGACGAGACGCTGCGCCTGCTCAACGACCTGGCCGCGGCCACGGGGGTCGCCTCGCTGCGCGACGCCATGCTGCGCGGGGACCACATCAACCTCACCGAGAACCGGGCCGTCCTGCACACCGCCCTGCGCGCCCCGCACGGCGAGGTGGTCAGGGCGGACGGACACGACGTGGTCCCCGAGGTGCACCGGGTCCTGGAGCGGATGGGCGCCTTCGCCGAGCGGGTCCGCTCCCGCGCCTGGCTGGGCCACACCGGCAAAGCCGTGACCAGGGTGGTCAACATCGGTATCGGCGGTTCGGACCTGGGGCCGGCCATGGCCTACGAGGCGCTGCGCCCCTACACCGACCGCGGGCTGGAGTTCCGCTTCGTCTCCAACGTCGACGGCACCGACCTGAACGAGGCCCTGGTCGACGCCGATCCCGAGCGCACCCTGTTCGTGGTCGCCTCCAAGACCTTCACCACCGTCGAGACCATCACCAACGCCTCGGCGGCCCGGGACTGGCTCCTGGCCGGGCTGGGCGCGGGTTCCGACGCGGTCGCCGAGCACTTCGTCGCGGTCTCCACCAACGCCGAGAAGGTCGTCGAGTTCGGCATCGACACCGCCAACATGTTCGAGTTCTGGGACTGGGTGGGCGGCCGCTACTCCTACGACTCGGCCATCGGCCTTTCCCTCATGGTGGCCCTGGGCCCGGAACGGTTCCGGGAGATGCTGGCGGGTTTCCACCTCATGGACACCCACTTCGCCACGGCCCCGCCCGAACGCAACCTGCCGTTCCTGCTCGGTCTGCTCGGCGTCTGGTACGGCGGCTTCTTCGACGCGCAGTCGCACGCCGTGCTGCCCTACAGCCACCACATGTCGAAGTTCCCCGCCTACCTCCAGCAGCTCGACATGGAGTCCAACGGCAAGTCGGTCCAGCGCGACGGCCGCCCCGTCAACTGGCAGACCGGGCCGGTGGTGTGGGGCACCCCCGGGACCAACGGCCAGCACGCCTACTTCCAGCTGCTGCACCAGGGCACCAGGTTCGTCCCCGCCGACCTGATCGGCTTCGCGAACCCCGCCCCGGACCTGGACCCGGGCCTGGTCCCCCAACACGACCTGTTGATGGCCAACCTGTTCGCCCAGGGGCAGGCGCTGGCCTTCGGCCGCACCTCCGCCGAGGTCGCCGCGGAGGGGGTGCCCGCCGACCTGGTCCCGCACCGGACCTTCCCGGGCAACCGGCCCACCACCACGGTCCTGGCCGAGCGGCTCGACCCCTCGGTGCTCGGCCAGCTCGTCGCCCTCTACGAGCACAAGGTCTTCGTCCAGGGCGCGGTGTGGAACATCAACTCCTTCGACCAGTGGGGCGTACAGCTCGGCAAGGTCCTGGCCAAGCGGTTGGAGCCCGCCCTGACCGAGGGCGCCGAGGTTCCCGGGCTGGACCCCTCCACTGGCGGCCTGGTGCGCCGCTACCGTACGCTGCGCGGTCGCTGACGGGACCGGACCCCGGCCCCGCAGTGGTTTCACCGCCCCGTCCGGGACACCTGGTCCGGGCGGGGCGGTGAAACCGAACGGAAGGACGGACCCATTCGGTGAAGGTTGGCCGACCGTGAGAACTCCGCAACCCTGAGCCCGGCCCGGGACGGTTCCGGGCCACCCCCGGCTGACGGGCCGCGACACACGGGCCCGCCCCGCCGGTTGCGGCGCCGGGCTTCGGCCGTCGCCGGTCGGCGCGGACGCTGGAAACCCCCTCCCCCCTCATGCAAACTCTGCGTAGTGAAGTAGTCACAGGCAGAGAGGGCGGGGTGCAGGGGCATATGACCACGCCGATGGACGTTCCCGAGTCGTCCCAGCACGCCGAGCCGGAAGCGGTCGCCGCGGGGGCCAGGGGCGCCGCCAACAGGTCCCTCCGTCAGATCGCCTGGCAGCGCTTCCGTAAGGACAAGGTCGGGATGACCGGCGGGATCGTGGTCATCCTGCTCATCCTGGTCGCGTTCCTGGCGCCCCTGCTCACGTCCTGGTTCGGTTACCCGCCCAACCAGTTCAACCAGGCACTGATCGACCCGCTCACCGGCGGGGTCCTGCGCGACCCCGACGACCCGGGCCAGGGCCTGGACCCCTGGGGCGGCATCAGCACACAACACCTCCTGGGCGTCGAACCGGTCAACGGCCGCGACCTGTTCAGCCGAATCGTCCACGGCGCCCAGACCTCGCTGCTCGTCGCCACCGTCGCCACCGTGGTGTGCGTGGTCATCGGCACCGTCCTGGGCATCCTCGCCGGTTACTTCGGCGGCTGGGTCGACGTGGCCATCAGCCGGGCCATGGACATCTTCCTGGCCTTCCCCCTGCTGCTCTTCGCCATCGCCCTGGTCGGCGTCATCCCCGACGGGGCCTTCGGCCTGTCCGGGAACAACCTGCGCATCGGCGTCCTGGTGTTCATCATCGGCTTCTTCAACTGGCCCTACATCGGACGCATCGTGCGGGGCCAGACCCTCACCCTCAAGGAACGCGAGTTCGTCGAGGCCGCACGCAGCCTCGGCGCGGGCAGCGCCCACATCGTCTTCCGCGAGATCCTGCCCAACCTGATCACCCCGATCCTCGTCTACTCCACCCTGCTCATCCCCACGAACATCCTCTTCGAGGCGGCGCTGAGCTTCCTCGGTGTGGGCATCAACCCGCCCATGGCTACCTGGGGCGGCATGTTGGAGAGCGCGTTGCGCTTCTACACCACCTCTCCGCACTTCGTGATCATCCCCGGCCTGGCCATCTTCGTCACCGTCCTCGCCTTCAACCTCTTCGGCGACGGGCTCCGTGACGCCTTCGACCCGCGTTCCTCCGACTGAGGGCGCAGCCCGTCCGGCCCGTTCGGCATTCCTTCCCTGCCCCGCCGCCCCGATCAGCCACCCGCCGGGCCGTGCGCCGCACGTCCCCACCAGCGAAACCGACCAGGAGGCCAAGGTGACCACCCATCACTTCACGCGTCAGGAGCCGTCCCGGTGGCGCGGCGCACTCCACCGCCGCACAGCTCCGGCAGCCGTCGGAACCGCCATGGTGCTGCTGCTGGCCGCCTGCGGCGGCGACGGCGGCGGAGGCGGCGGCGGGGAGTCCGACGCCGAGTTCAACGAGGGGGAGACGACGGTCGTCAACCCCTCCGACGAGACCGGCGGCACCCTGCGCTACGCCATCTCGGCCGACTTCGACTCACCCGACCCGGGCAACACCTACTACGCGTTCAGCTGGAACTTCTCCCGCTACTACGCGCGCACCCTGCTCACCTACACGCAGGCCCCCGGCGAACAGGGCATCGAAATCCAGCCCGACCTGGCCGAGGACATGCCCGAGGCCAACGAGGACTCCACCGAGTGGACCGTCCGCATCAAGCAGGGGCTGCGTTACGAGGACGGCTCGGAGATCACCGCGCAGGACATCAAGTACGCCATCGCGCGCAGCAACTTCGGCGACCAGGCGCTGCCCAACGGCCCCAAGTACTTCCAGGACCTGCTGGCCGACAGCGAGGACTACGAAGGGCCCTACGGGGAGGGGGAGGACCCGCTGGCCGGGTTCGGCGGTATCGAGACACCCGACGACCACACGCTGGTCTTCCACCTGAACAAGAGCTTCTCGGAGTTCCCGTACGTGCTCATCCAGCCGCAGACCGCGCCGGTGCCCCCCGACGCCGACCGGGGCGAGCAGTACCAGAGCGACGTGGTCTCCTCGGGGCCCTACAAGTTCGACGGCGAGTACCGTCCCGGGGTCTCGCTGAACCTGGAGCGCAACGAGGAGTGGGACGCCTCCACCGACCCCACCCGCAGGGCCCTGCCGGACCGCATCGAGGTGCAGCTGGGCGTCGACCAGAACGAGATCGACCAGCGGCTCGTCAACGGCGAACTCGACGTCGACCTCGGCGGTACCGGTGTCGGACCGGCGATGAAGGGCACCCTGATCACCGACGAGGGCCAGCGCCACAACGTCGACAACCCGCAGACCAGTACCCTGCGCTACCTCAACGTCAACACCGTCATCGAGCCGCTCGACGACCTGGCCTGCCGCCAGGCCGTCATGTACGCGGCCGACCGGGACGCGCTCCAACGCGCCTGGGGCGGTGACACCGGTGGTGACATCGCCACCCAGATCATGCCCGGCTCGCTGCCCGGCGCGGACCCGAGCATCGACCTGTACCCCTCCGAGGACAACAATGGCGACCTGGACATGGCCCGGGAGAAGCTGGAGGAGTGCGGCGAGCCGGACGGCTTCTCCACCTCCATCGGCGCACGCGCCGACCGTCCCGCCGACGTGAGCACCGCCGAGGCGGTCCAGCAGGCCCTGGCCCGGGTGGGCATCGAGACGGAGATCAAGCAGTACCCCTCGGACACCTACACCAACACCCAGGCCGGTTCACCCGCCTTCGTGCACGAGAACGACCTGGGTCTGACCGTGTACGGCTGGGCGCCGGACTGGGCCAGCGGTTACGGGTTCATGAGCAAGATCCTGGACGGCGACGCCATCCAGGACGCCGGGAACTCCAACATCTCCGAGTTGGACGACGAGCAGATCAACGAGTGGTTCGACGAGGTCGTCTCCGTGGATGACGCGGACGAGCGCGCCTCGATCTACACCCAGATCGACCAGCGGGCGATGGAGCAGGCCGCGATCCTGCCGGCCGTGTTCGAACGGACGGTCCTCTACCGGCCCGCGAACCTGACCAACGTCTACTACCACGCGGGTTACTCGATGTACGACTACATGGCCCTGGGAACCACGGAGGACTAGGGGACAGCGGGCAGAGCGGCGTCTGCCGCGGGGCAGTGACCGGGTTCCCCCTCGGGGCGGGGCGCGTTCCCCGGTCACTGCCCTCTCCCGTGCCCCGGGCACCTGACCCGGGGCACCGGGCAGGAGTCCACCGGTGCGGTACCTACACCCCCGGGTTGTGCGCCAGGACCAGGTCGGTCAGCTCCTGGCTGGGGAAGTCCATGACCACGACTCCCGTGCGGGGCGCCCGGGAGCCGCGCAGGTGGCCGGCGGCCCGGTCGTTGACGCCGCTGATGCCCAGTGCGCCCCAGGCGACCTCGCGCGGGTTGGCCCACGGCGCTCCGCTGCCGCTCAGGTGGTTGACGTACAGGACCTCGTCCGGGCCCGCGGCGGCCGCGTCCAGGTGGTCGCGGACCTTCTCCCACTTGGCGGGGATGTCGAAGAGCGTGGGCACCCGGTAGTCGTCCTGGAGGTCGACCGAGGGGCCGTTCCAGCGGATCCCGTAGTCGCGTGCGGCGGAGAAGTCCTGGACGATGACGATGCGGCCCCGGACCTCGCCCAGGTCGGGCACGTAGGAGCCGCCCTGCCGCGGCGGCACCCACAGGTGCTCGGCCAGGAGGTCCCGGGTGTCGGGGTTCTCCTCGATGTAGTGGTTCAGGGTCTGTTCGTAGCTTCGGGTGTTCTCCTCCTCGGTGTGCTCCTTCTTCATCCGCACCAGCACGGTCTCGGTCGGGTTCTGCGCCAGGAAGGCGCTGACGTCGCGGACCACGTCGGTGAAGTTGAGGTGCAGGTACTCCGAACCGTGGTGGATGGGGAAGGAGTCGCGGTAGTGGCGCGTGCGCACGTCGAGGAAGCGCACTCCGGAGTCGAGTTGCCCGGAGATCGTCAGGTCCTGGGTGCGTGACCACACCGTGCCGCGCCAGGCGCCGCTGTCGTGCGTGCCGGGAACGGACAGGGCCGACAGGCCGGTGCCGTCGGGCACCCCGGCCATCCACGCGGCGTGCGAGGGCACGGGTGCGGCGGGGGCCGGTCCGGCGGCGGCCGCCGGTACGGGGAGCAGGAGAAGGGCGGACAGGGCCGCGCCCAGCAGGGGCACACGGACAAAGGAGGGGAGCAAGAGGGGGCCTTCGTTCGGAACGGTCGTGCCTGGACTGCCGATCACCATGCCACGGGTCGAGGGCACTGTCATCCCCGTGCCGGCTGCCGGCTCCGGTCGGGGCCGGGCCCCGGGAACGGGCTCCCGGCGGTGCGTGGTCCGACGCGCATACCGCCCACATACGTGATCGTCTCAGTACTCTGCGTTACTGTGTGCGTCCCGGGCGGGTGTTCGCCGTTGCGGTACCCGTCGGATCACCCATCCCGCCGCCGGGCGTGGCGTACCGGCGCCACGCGAGGTGCGACCGAAGACAGGAAGCACGCGCCTTGCTGACCTACATCCTGCGCCGCCTGGGCGCCGGTCTGCTGCTCCTGGCCGTGGTCACCATGGTCACCTTCGCCATCTTCTACGTGGTGCCCAGGTGGGCGGGCCGGACCACCGAGCAGCTCGCCACGATGTACGTGGGCCGGGCCCCCACCCCGGAGGCGATCCAGGCCACCATCACGCGGCTGGGCCTGGACCAGCCGATCGCCGTGCAGTTCTGGGAGTTCGTCCGGGGCATCTTCCTCGGCGCCCAGTACCAGTTCGGCCGGGACACGATCGAGTGCTCCGCCCCCTGCTTCGGGTACTCCTTCCAGACCTACCAGGAGGTCTTCCCCGAGATCGTCGCCCGGCTGCCGGTGACGGCCTCGCTGGCCCTGGGAGCGGGGATCATCTGGCTGGTCGGCGGTATCGCGGTGGGGGTGGTCTCCGCGGTGTGGAAGGGCAGCGTCTTCGACCGCCTGGCTATGGCGGTGGCCCTGGCGGGGGTCTCCCTGCCGATCTTCTTCACCGGACTGCTGACCCTGGCCTTCCTGGTCCACGCCTGGGGGCTGTTCACCACCCCGCGCTACGTGCCCTTCACCGAGGATCCGTTCGGTTGGGCGCAGGGGCTGATCCTGCCGTGGCTGACCCTGGCGTTCCTGCACGCGGCCATGTACGCGCGGCAGACCCGGGCGGGGATGCTGGAGACCCTGAACGAGGACTACATCCGCACCGCGCGGGCCAAGGGCCTGAGCGAGTACAAGGTCGTGCTCAAGCACGCGCTGCGCCCCACCCTGACCCCCATCGTCACGATCTTCGGTCTGGACCTGGGCCTGGTGCTGGGCGGCGCAGTCCTGACGGAACAGGTGTTCTCCCTCAACGGGATCGGCCGGTACGCGGTCCAGGCCATCACCCAGAGCGACCTGCCGGTGATTCTGGGCGTGACCCTGTTCGGCGCGTTCTTCATCGTCATCTGCAACCTGATCGTGGACCTGGTGTACCCGCTCATCGACCCGCGTGTGCGCATCCACAACTGAGAGAGGCGTCCCCGATGACCGAATCCCCTTCGCCCCCGGCCGCCTCCGGCGCGGTCGTGCGCGTGGAGAACCTGCGGGTGACCTTCCCGACGATGGACGGTGACGTCCACGCGGTGAAGGGCCTCTCCTTCGAGGTGCCCGCCGGCGGTGCCCTGGGCATCGTGGGTGAGTCGGGTTCGGGTAAGAGTGTGACCTCGTTGGCCCTGATGGGTCTGCACCGGGGGAGCCGTGCCCGGATCACCGGCGCCATCGAGGTCGTGGACACCGATGTGGTGGCCGCCAGCGACAAGAAGCTGCGTTCGATGCGCGGCAACGACATCGCGATGGTCTTCCAGGACCCCATGCAGTCGCTGCACCCGCAGTACACGATCGGCAACCAGCTGGTCGAGGCGCTGCGGGTGCACCGACCGCAGGTGTCCCGGGCCCGTGCCCGGCAGAGGGCGGTGGAGTCCCTGGAGCGGGTGGGTATCCCCGAGCCCGCCACCCGGATCAACTCCTATCCGCACGAGTTCTCCGGCGGTATGCGCCAGCGCGTGCTGATCGCGATGGGTCTGATGTGCGATCCCAAGGTGCTGCTGGCGGACGAGCCGACCACGGCCCTGGACGTCACCGTGCAGGCCCAGATCCTGGATCTGTTGGACGAGTTGCGCCGCGAGCTGGACATGGCGCTGATCCTGGTCTCGCACGACCTGGCCGTGGTGGCCGGTTCGGTGGACGAGGTCATCGTGATGAAGCAGGGCCAGGCCGTGGAGCGGGGCGGGGTGCGCAGGGTGCTCTCCGAGCCCGAGCACCCCTACACCCAGGCCCTTTTGGCGGCGGTGCCGCGGGTGGAGGTCTCCCGGGCCGAGCGCCGCGCCCAGGACCGCGCCGACCGGGCCGAACGGGACCGGCGGGTTTCCGGTGGGGTCCCGGGCGGCTCGGCGGAGCCCGCGGGGGCGACGGAGGCCGCCCAGGCCGGCCGGGAGCGCGCTGACGAGGCGAGGACCTCCGCCGTCTCCGGTGCGGAGCCGGGGGAGGGGCTGGGTGAGCCGTTGTTGCGTGTGCGGGATGTGGCGCAGCGGTTCCGGGTCCGCGGTGGTACGTGGGGCCGGTCGTCTGATTTCTGGGCGGTGCGCGGGGTCAGTTTCGATCTGCACAAGGGGGAGACCCTGGGTGTGGTGGGTGAGTCCGGGTCGGGTAAGAGCACCCTGTCGCGGATGATCATGCGGTTGTTGGAGCCCACCGAGGGGTCGGTGGAGTTCGAGGGTCGTGACATCACGCATATGGCGGAGCGGGAGTTGCGTCCGTTGCGTCAGCACGTGCAGATGGTGTTCCAGAACCCGTACTCGTCGTTGAATCCGCGGTTGACGATCGGGGAGAGCATCGGTACGGCGTTGAAGGTGCAGGGGGAGCGGGACGGGAGGAAGGTTCGGGCCCGGGTGCAGGAGTTGTTGGAGCGGGTGGGGTTGGAGCCGCACCACTACAACCGGTTCCCGCACGCTTTCTCGGGGGGTCAGCGTCAGCGGATCGCGATCGCGCGGGCGTTGATTCTCAAGCCGAAGTTGATTATCTGTGATGAGCCGGTGTCGGCGTTGGATGTGTCCACGCAGGATCAGGTGTTGCGGTTGTTGTCGGAGTTGCAGGATGACTTCGGGTTGACGTACATCTTCGTGGCTCATGATCTGGCGGTGGTGCGTCAGGTGAGTGATCGGGTGGCGGTCATGCGTAAGGGTGAGGTGGTGGAGATGGGGGACAGTGACTCGGTGTACGAGAGTCCGCGCAGTGAGTACACGCGGCAGTTGTTGACCGCGGCTCCGGTGCTGGACCCGGACGAGGCCCGCCAACTACGCGCCGAACGGGTGCGGATGCAGGCCGGGGGGATCGCCTGACCGGACGGAGGACGGGTCGGCCGCCGGGCCGCGGTCCGACGGCGTCCCCGTGGTGCCCCGGCCCGGTCAGCCGGAGAGTCCGCCGAGGAGGGCGCGCAGGCCGAAGCGGAACCGGGCCAGGGCTTCGGCCTCTTCGGGTGAGTCCTCCTGCCCCCGGTGCCGGACCTGGTGGGCCACCGACCCCAGGCAGTAGGAGTGCAGGGCGTCGCAGGCCCGGGGCACGTCCGTCCCGGCCAGACCGGCTTCGGTGAAGGCCGTGTGCAGGAGCGCCCGCGTGTCCTCTTCGCCCAGGGTGTGCGGCGCACGGTGCATCAGCAGGGACAGCGCGCCGGAGTAGGTGAGCAGGCGGGCGCGGTAGGCCTCGGCCCAGGTGGTCAGGCGCTCGTCCCACGGGCGGTCGTCGGCTTCGGCCGCCTCCGCGGGGGCCTCCTCCGAACCCGGCTCCTCCTCGGGCGGGCCCTGCCCCTCGGTCAGTCCGCTGACCACACGCGCCGTGGTGACGTAGGCGGCGATCGCGTTGAACAGCTGCTCCTTGCCCCTGGGGAAGTGGTGGTAGATCGCCATGGCCTCCACGTCCAGGGCGTCGCCCAGGCGGCGCATGGACAGCCCGCCCAGCCCTCGCCCGGCGATGATGTGGAGGGCCTCGATGATGATGCGTTCACGGCTGAGACCGGCGTAGTTCCTGCTCACTCTGCTGCCTTCCGGGGGACGTGGGGGCCGACGGTGTAAAGCTGGCAGTTGCGTCGGCGCGACGCCAGCACCGACTCACGGCCCGGCTCGCCAGATGATCTACGTCACCCATAGGGTTGCCTCGACACGGCTGACGGTACTCCCCACGGAGAGCGCACATGCGACTTGCCAAGCAGGACAGGACGAAGGCGCGGACACACCTCGCCCGGGACCGGGAGCTGGCCGAGCGCCTGCCCCTGTTCCTGAGGTCGGTGGCCGAGGCCGAGCGGGCCCTGGACGAGGCGCGGGACAGGGGCGCCCCGGTCGAGGAGGTCCACGACCGCGGCGTGGAGCTGGACGAGGCGCTGACCGAGGCGATGCGCGCCGCCTACGCGCAGGAGCGCGTCCTGGTCGGGGTCAAGGGCTACGGTGACCGTATCCAGCGCCGTAAGCGCCTGGCCCGGCCCGAGGTCAAGCAGGCCACCCAGGTCGCCGAGCGGCTGCTCACCGCCCGGGAGACTCACCGGTTGCACGGTATTCCGGGGGTGCCCCGCCCGGTCGGGTGAGCACCGGCCCCTCCTGAGCCCCACGGGTCCGCCCCGTGGGGCTTCTCCGTGTGCCTGGTCGTGTCGGTTGGAGGTTGGTGGTGGGCGACGGGTGTGGGGATGCTGCGCGCGTGAGCGTGTCGGTTGAGGGTTGGTGGTGGGCGACGGGTGTGGGGATGCTGCGCGCGTGAGCGTGTCGGTTGAGGGTTGGTGGTGGGCGACGGGTGGGCGTAGGTTTGGTACCTGCCCGGACTCCGGGCGGAGAACCGGCAAGTCACGTGGGGAGCGAAGAAGGACATGGCGGATTTCATCCGCATTGATCCAACGTCGAAGGTACCGCCCTACGAACAGATCAGGGCCGTCGTCGCGATCGCGGCGGCCAACGGGGACCTGCCGGTCGGGTATCGGCTTCCCACGGTCCGTGCGCTGGCGGGCCAGCTCTCGGTCGCGGTGAACACCGTCGCCCGCGCCTACCGGGAACTCGAACAGGCCGGGGTGGTGGAGACACGGGGCCGTTCCGGCACCTTTGTGGCCGCTGCCGGGGACGACCAGCGCGCCGAGGCCCTGGCCGCGGCCAGGGCCTACGCCGAGGTCATCACCCGGGTGGGGCTGGATCACGAGGAGGCCGTGGAGATCCTGCGCGCCGCGCTGGAGGGCTGAGCCGGGCGGGGAGGGGCGGACCCCGCGGTTCCGTCCGGCTTCCGGGGGCGGCCGTTCGGCGGTGCTCCCGGAGCCCCGGCGGTGTCCCGTCAGCCCCGTACCGGCCGTCCCCGGCTCAACGGCGCAGGCCGCTCACGGAGATCAGGTAGAAGGCGATCAGCCCCGCCCAGACGATGAACATCCCGCCCGCGCCCGCCATCGCGGCGCCGATCGCGGTCGAGGGGATGCTGATGCCGAGGCAGACCAGGGACAGCACCATCCGCACGTTGTTGGCGGGCAGCCCCCGGCTGCTTCCGGTGTCGTTGGCGCCCGCCTGGCGCGCCACGTGGTGTTTGACGCGTTCCTCGATGGTGTCGTCGACGCGTTCGACGAGGGAGGCGGCCATCGCCTCGTCGTACTCGGGGCCCAGTTCACGGCTGGCCCGCAGGGCTGCGGCGATCTCTTCCTGTTGCCGCGGGGGGTTGTTCGTCATCTGCCCATGGTCGCACCGGCGGCGGAGAGGGGACAGCGACGGCGGGCGATACCAGGGGAGAACCGGGGTTCTCCCTGATCCCGGGCCCGCCCCCGGACAGCGGTGGAGCCGCTCCCCGCGGGGAACGGCTCCCTACCGTGGCTCGCGTCCGGCGGACCCTAGCTGGCGAAGTCCAGCAGTTGCTGGGCGCGGCTGGGGTGGCGCAGCTTGGACAGCGACTGCTTCTCCAGCTGCCGGATCCGCTCCCGGGTGAGCCCCAGGTGCTTGCCGATCTCGTCGAGGGTCCGCGGCCGTCCGTCCATCAGCCCGAACCGGAGGGACATGATGGTCGCCTCGCGCGGCTCCAGGTCCGACAGCGCGTTGCGCAGCTGGTCGGCCATGAGCTGGCGGTCGACCACCTCGGAGGCCTCCGAGGCGTCCACGTCCTCGATCAGGTCGCCGATGCGGGTCTCGCCGTCCTCACCGATGGTCGAGTCCAGGCTGATCGGCTGGCGGGTGACCCGTAGCAGCTCCTCGATCTGGGTCGGGGTCTTGTCCAGTTCCAGCGCCAGCTCCTCGGGCGTGGGCTCACGCCCCAGGGCCTGGTGCATGTCGCGCTCCAGGCGGCTCACCTTGCTGAGCAGCTCAAGCACGTGCACGGGCAGGCGGATGGTGCGCGCGGAGTCGGCGAACCCGCGCTGGATGGCCTGGCGGATCCACCACATGGCGTAGGTGGAGAACTTGAAGCCCTTGGTGTAGTCGAACTTCTCCACGGCGCGGATCAGGCCGAGGTTGCCCTCCTGGACCACGTCCAGCAGCGACATGCCGCGGTCGCTGTACTTCTTGGCCACGGACACGACCAGGCGGAGGTTGGCCTCGAGCATGTGCGACTTGGCCTTGCGGCCGTCCTCGGCCACCCATTCGAGCTCATCGCGCTCGACGTCGGCCATATCGACGGTCTCGTCGACCTCGCCGTGCAGCCCGAGCCGGTACTCGGCGTAGAGCCCGGCCTCGACCCGCTTGGCCAGGTCGACCTCCTGCTCGGCGGTGAGCAGCTGACGCCGCCCGATGGCCTTGAGGTAGGTGTGGACCGAGTCGCCCATGGCGGGTGACTGGTCGTCGAGGTCGGCCTCACCGGTTTCCGGATCGGTGGTGGCCTGGGCGGTCTCGGCCTTCTTGGTGCGCCGCGTCGAGCGGGCCTTCCTCCGGGTGGAGGGGCCCTTGCGCGGTGCGACCTTGCCGGATGTGGCCTGGGGTACCTCGTCGGTGTCGGGCACCGTCGCGATCAGAGTGTTTTCCAGCACGTCGTCCTCGGCGTCAGAGTCGGCCACCATCGCGGAGTCCTCGCCCCCGTTGGCGAGTCGGACCCCGTTCTCGGTGAGTTCACGCAGGATGGAGCGGCCGTCACTGGAGGTGACTCCGGCCGCGGAGAAAGCGGTACGTAGTTCGGAGAGGGACAGGTGTCCCTGAGCGCGCCCCTGGGCGATCAGGTCGGCCAGGGCCACGTTGGCGGTGCGGTCCTCGTCCGGAGCGCCGCCGACGGGGGCGTCGGCCTCGTGGCTCGAAGCGGCCAGGGCAGTGCTCGTCATGTGGGCACCTCCCTCCCTTCCAGGACATGTGGCACGTGGCGGAGGGTTACCGCCGACTGGACGCGCCAATATGTCCAACGTGTCGGAGAGTCAAATGTTCCCCGTCTCGATTGGATATCGGCGAGGGTGGCATAGATCACTGTTCCATGAGTAGCGGAATGCTGACCCGTGCGGGTAAAGGAAAGCGCTCGGCTTCGGTGCTCGGACCGCTGCGCGGCAGGCGTTCCGGACACGGGGGAGGGCGCAGGGGAGCGGACGCGTGGACCGATGGCTGCCGCCAACCGCGGACCTCCTTGGGAGAGGGGCCGAAGAAACCGGATACTCAGGTAGACGCCAGGGAGGTTCGGTAAGTTCCCCGCCTTCCGGACAGACCCACCCGGGGCTGTGCCCGCGGGCCCGCCGGAGAACGGGGGGTGCCCCCGGGCCTCGCCGGTACCGACAGGTGCCGACGGCTCTGGGAACGGCACCCGCTGCGGTCAGGGTCCCACGTGTGCGGACCGCACCGGTAAACGCCGCTTTGCCCCAGGGGCGGTTCTGCCCCAGGGGCGGTGCGGGGGCGGGACCGGGCCGCGGGCCCTCAACCGGCCGGTCGGCGCAGTGCCACCAGGTCCGGCTTGCCGGAGGCCAGCATCGGCAGGGCGGGACGCAGGTCCAGCTCCCGGGGAGCGGCGTAGGACGGCAGCCGGTCGCGCACCCGGTCGCGCAACCCCTCCAGCGTCGGCGGATCCTCCGGGTCGACGGGGACCACGACCGCGGTCACCCGCTCGCCCCACTCGGTGTCCGGGCGGCCCACCACCACGGACTCCGCCACGGCGGGGTGTTCGGAGACGATGGCGTTCACCTGGCCGGGTACTACCTTGTGGCCGCCGGTGTTGACCACCTCGTCCATCCTGCCGAGGATGTGCAGGCGGCCCTCGGCGTCCACCCGGCCCAGGTCGTTGGTGTGCAGCCAGCGTCGTCCTGCACCGTCCAGGGCCAGTCCCGCCTCGTCGCCGTCCGCGGCCCAGGTGTCCTCCACCGCCGCGCCCGGGGGCAGCCGGTAGCCGGTGAGCAGTGTCGGGCCGCTGAGCAGGACCCGCCCGGACCCGCCGGTGGCGGAACCGGCGATTCGGACCCGGGTCCCGTCCAGGGGGAAACCGTCGTACACGCACCCGCCGCAGGTCTCGCTCATCCCGTAGGTGGTCACGACACGGCCGCCCGCGGCCCGGGCGGCCGCCAGCAGCGCGGGTTCGGCCGCCGCGCCCCCGAGCAGGATCGTGCCGAACACCGACAGGTCGGCGCCCGCGGCCAGCAGACGGCGCAACTGGGTGGGGACCAGGGACACGTGCGGGCGCAGCCGGCGCGCCGACTCCATGAGGGAGTCCGTGTCGAAGGCCGCGTGCACGGCCCCGGTCCCGGTGACCAGCGCGCGCATCATCACCTGGATGCCGGAGATGTGCCCGGCGGGCAGGACGCACAGCCAGGTGTCACCGGGGCGGGCGCCGATCCGGGCCACGGAGGCGAGGGCGGAGGCCCGCAGGGCGTCCGCGGACAGCTCCACGCCCTTGGGTCGGCCGGTGGAGCCGGAGGTGGTGACGACCAGCGCCGTACCGGGGTCCGCCGCAACACCGCCGTCGAGGGCGGTGACCCCCTCGGGTGTGCGCAACGAGGAGGGGCGCATGGCGGTGAGGAGTTCGGCCGTCCGGGAGTCGGGGGTGCCGTCCGGGACGGGCAGCAGGGCGGGGCCGGTGCCCTCCAACGCGGCCGCGAGCAGCCGGTTCAGGTGTTCGGGGGCCAGGCCGCGTACTGCCTGGAGGGCGCGCCCGTCCTCGGGGGAGGGGGCCTGGGACCGGTGTTCGCTCGCTTGTGCCACGGTGCCCCAGCGTACGCCGGGCGGGAAGCGGGCGGTTCCGCGGGGCCGGGGCGGGGGTGTGCCCGTCCGTCCCGGCTCGCCTGGCAGAATGCGTAGGGTTGACGCTTGGACGCGGCGGTCACAACGCCCGCGGGCGTCCGCACCGTCCCCATCCCCGTGAGGAGAAGTAGAAGCCGTGAGCAGCGTGATCGACTGGCAGCGGTCGGGCGAGTATTCCGACATCATCTACGAGACCGCGGAGGGCATCGCCAAGATCACGATCAACCGCCCAGAGCGGCACAACGCCTTCCGTCCCCAGACGCTGTTCGAGCTCCAGACGGCGTTCAACATCGCCCGGGACGACTCGGGTGTCGGTGTGATCATCTTCACCGGAGCCGGCGACCAGGCCTTCTGCTCCGGCGGTGACCAGAAGATCCGCGGCGACGACGGCTACATCGGTGACGACGCCGTCGCCCAGCAGGGCATCGGCCGCCTCAACGTGCTGGACCTCCAGGTGCAGATCCGCCGTCTGCCCAAGCCGGTGATCTGCATGGTCGCGGGCTGGTCCATCGGCGGCGGCAACGTGCTCCAGGTCTGCTGCGACCTGACCATCGCGGCCGACAACGCCAAGTTCGGGCAGACCGGCCCCAAGGTCGGCTCCTTCGACGGCGGCTACGGTTCCTGGCTGCTGGCCGAGACCGTGGGTCTGAAGAAGGCCCGCGAGATCTGGTACCTGTGCCGCCAGTACAGCGCCCAGGAGGCGCTGGACATGGGCATGGTCAACACCGTCGTGCCGCTGGCGGACCTGGAGAAGGAGACCGTGCAGTGGGCCCGGGAGATGCTGGAGAAGTCCCCGCTGGCACTGCGCATGGTCAAGGGCGCGATCAACGCGGTGAGCGACGGAGCCGCCGGGATGCAGCAGTTCGCCGGTGACGCCACGATGCTCTACTACATGAGCGAGGAGGCCCAGGAGGGCCGGGACGCCTTCAAGGAGAAGCGCAGCCCCGAGTTCGACAAGTTCCCGCGCCGCCCGTGACCGGGACCTCGGAGCCCGACCCGGCGGGGGCACCCGCCGGGGGGCGGGCCTTCGCGATCGGCCTGCGCAACCGCTTCCGGGGCGTCACGGTCCGTGAGGGCATGCTGGTGCGCGGCCCCGCCGGGTGGGGCGAGTTCTCGCCCTTCGCCGAGTACGGGCCGCGCGAGGCCTCCCGCTGGTGGGCGGCCTGCCATGAGGCGGCCCACCTGGGCTGGCCCGAGCCGCTGCGCGACCGTGTCCCGGTCAACGTGACCGTGCCCGCGGTGGACCCCGAGCGCGCCGCGCGGATCGTGGCCGACGGCGGTTGCGCCACGGCCAAGGTCAAGGTGGCCGAGCGGGGGCAGGACTGGCGTGCGGACGTCGCCCGTGTCGAGGCGGTCCGCGCCGCGATCGGCCCCTCGGGCCGGGTGCGGGTGGACGCCAACGGCGCCTGGGACGTGGACACCGCCGTGCGGATGACCCGCGAGCTGGACCGGTTCGGGCTGGAGTACGTGGAGCAGCCCTGCGCGACCCTGGACGAGCTGGCCGCGGTCCGCCGCCGGGTGGACGTTCCGGTCGCCGCTGACGAGTCCGTCCGGCGGGCGGAGGACCCCCTGCGGGTACGCGCCTCCGGGGCCGCTGACATCGTGGTGCTCAAGGTCCAGCCGCTGGGGGGTGTGCGCGCCGCGCTGCGGGTCGCCGAGGCCTGCGGTCTGCCGGTGGTGGTCTCCAGCGCCGTGGAGACGTCGGTGGGGCTGGCCGCGGGTGTGGCCCTGGCGGCCGCCCTGCCCGAGCTCCCCTACGCCTGCGGCCTGGCGACCATGCAGATGCTGACCGCTGATGTCACGGCCGAGCCGCTGCTGCCCGAGGGCGGCTTCCTGCCGGTCCGCCCGGCGGTCGTGGACGAGGGGGCGCTGCGGTCGGTCGAGGTCGACCCGGGATCCTGGCGTGCGCGGGCCGAGCAGGCCCGGGCCGCGGGAGCGGAGCCGCCCGGGCCGCGGTGACGTGCGACCGGGCGGATGGGCAGGAGATCACAGCCGGGTTCGTTCGCTGTTCAGCGCCGAACGGGGTTCACTGGAAGGTCCCGGGGCCGTGCGGTCGGGTCGGATCGCATGGTGATACTGGTACATACCCTGACGAACGAAAGACTTAGATGAATCCGTCTACCGCCCTGGCGCGGGTCCTCGTCGACGAACTGGCCCGCTGCGGGCTGGCCGAGGCCGTCGTCGCGCCCGGGTCGCGCTCGACCCCACTGGCGCTGGCCCTGGTCGCCCACCCCGGGATCCGGGTCCACGTTCGGGTGGACGAGCGTTCCGCCTCCTTCCTCGCCCTGGGGCTGGCCCGGGCCTCGCGCCGGCCGGTGGCGGTGGTGTGCACCTCCGGGACTGCGGCCGCCAACTTCCACCCGGCGGTGATGGAAGCTGACGAGAGCGCGGTCCCGCTGCTGGTGCTCACCGCGGACCGGCCGCCGGAGCTGCGCGGCACCGGGGCCAACCAGACCGCGGACCAGATCGGTCTGTACGGCGCCGCGGTGCGCATGTTCACCGAGGTCGGCACCCCCGACCCCGCCCCGGGGATGGTGGCGTACTGGCGTTCCCTGAGCTGCCGCGCCTGGGCGGCGGCCATCGGCGGCCGCCCAGGCCCGGTCCACCTCAACGTGGCCTTCCGCGAGCCGCTCACCCCGGACGAGACCACGGACGCACCGACCTGGACGGCCCCCCTGGACGGTCGGCCGGACGGCCGACCGTGGATCTCCCGCTCCGGGCCCGCCACCGAACCGGCCCCTCTCACCCTGCCCGACGTGGAGCGGGGCGTCATCGTGTGCGGTGACGGCGACTACGACCCGGTGCCCTTCCTGGCCCTGGCCGAGCTGACCGGCTGGCCCCTGCTCGCCGAACCCACCTCCAACGCCCGCCGGGCCGGAGCGGTCTCCGCCTACCGCCAGCTGCTGGCCTCGCCCGGATTCACCGCCGCGCACGCCCCCGAACTGGTCGTGAGCGTGGGCCGCCCCAACCTCTCCCGGCAGATCCTGGCCTTCCTGCGCAGCGCCGAACGGCACGTGGTGGTGACCGCGGGCGCGGTGGGCGACCCCGCGGCGAGTCTGGCCAACGACTTCTCCGACCCCGCACGGACCGCCACCGACGTGGTGGCGTCGGTGGCGCCGCCGGCCGGGGCGGACCCGGACGGCCCGCGGCGTACCGGGTGGTCCCGGGAGTGGGCGCGCGCGGAGGCCGCCGCCCGGGCCGCGGTCGACGGGGTGCTGGACGCCGACGAGGCGCTCTCCGAACCACGTCTGGCCCGTGACCTGGTTTCCCAGCTGGGTGCCGGTTCGCTGCTGTTCGCCGGGTCCAGCATGCCTATCCGGGACCTCGACGCCACGATGGGGGCCCGCTGCGGGGTGCGCCTGTTGGGCAACCGGGGTGTGAGCGGGATCGACGGGACGGTGTCGACGGCGGTCGGGGCGGCCCTGGCCCACCAGGCCGAGGGCGGGGGGCGCTCCTACGCCCTGCTCGGCGACCTGGCGGTGCTGCACGACCAGAACGGCCTGATCATCGGTCCCGGTGAGCCGCGCCCGGACCTGGCGGTGGTCGTGGTCAACAACGACGGGGGCGGGATCTTCTCGGGGCTGGAGCAGGCGGGCCACCCCGACTTCGAGCGGGTCTTCGGGACCCCGCACGGGGTGTCGATGGAGCGGGTGGCCGCCGTGGCGGACCTGCCCTACACCCGCGTGGAGTGGGCCACCGACCTGCCCAAGGCGCTTCTGGGCGAGGGCCTGCGCCTCGTGGAGGTGTGCACGACGCGGGCCGACAGCGCGATCCTGCGCCGCCGTATCCAGGGGGCGGTGGACGCGGCGGTCGCGTGAGGCACCGTCTCCCGCCGGGACGGCTTCCGGCGGGAGACGGGCGGGCTCCTCAGCCCCGTTCGAAGTGTCGGCGGCGCTCGAAGTCGGTGACCGTGGCCGAGAACGCCGCCAACTCGGCGCGACCCGCGGCGGCGTAGTGCCGCACCACGTCCGGTCCGAAGCAGGCGCGGGCGATCTCACTGCCCTCCCACGCCAGCACCGCCTCCTCCAGGGAGGCCGGGAGCCGGGGCGTCTCCTGGTCGAAGGCGTTGCCCGCCGTCGGCTCGGGCAGCGGCAGCGCCTGCTCGACGCCGTACAGCCCCGAGGCGATGATCGCCGCCACCGCCAGATAGGGGTTGGCGTCGCCGCCCGGCACCCGGAACTCGATCCGCGCCGACTCCCCCGAGCCCACCACCCGCACCGGGCAGGTCCGGTTGTCCAGCCCCCAGGCGATGCCGCTGGGCGCGTAGGCCTGCGGGGACAGCCGCTTGAACGAGTTCACGTTCGGGGCGTACACCAGCGCGAAGTCCCGCATGCAGGCGAGCTGGCCCGCCACGAAGTGCTCCATGTACTTCGACATCCCGTACCGGCCCGTCCCGTCGTCGGCGAAGACCGGGTCGCCGTCCTCGTCGCGCAGGGACAGGTGCACGTGGCAGGAGTTGCCCTCGCCCTCGTCGTACTTGGCCATGAAGGTCAGCGCCACCCCGGCCTGGGCGGCCAGCGCACGGGCACCCGCCTTGTACACGACGTGGTTGTCGCAGGCGCGCAGCGCGTCGTCGTAGCGGAACACGATCTCGTACTGGCCCGGGTGGCACTCCCCGCGCGCCGACTCCACCGTCATGCCGGTGCGTTCCATCGCGGTGCGGATGCGCCGCATGAGCGGGTCGATCTCGGTGACCTCGGGCACCGCGTAGTCGGAGTTGAACCGCGTGGCCGGGGTCAGACCGCGGTAGTGCGACTCGAACGCGCTCTGGTAGTCGTCCCGGAACACCAGGAACTCCAGTTCAGTTCCGGCCAGGGCCCGCCATCCGCGTTCGGCGAGCCGGTCCAGCTGGGTCCGCAGCACCTGGCGGGGCGCGACGGCCACGGGCGCCCCGTCGGCGCCGTGCGCGTCGCCCAGGACGAGTGCCGTCCCCGGGTCCCAGGGCAGGTAACGCAGGGTGGACAGGTCGGGCACGATGTCGAAGTCGCCCAGACCCCCGCCCCACGGGTCGGTGGCGTACCCCGGCCGCGCCTCCATCTCCACGTCGGTGGCCAGCAGGTACAGGCAGGCCCCGAAGCCGTCCCGGATGATCCGGTCGGTGAAGTCGCCCGGGCGCACCCTGCTGCCCTGGACCCGTCCCTGCACGTCGGGCAGGGCGACGATCACGTCGGTGATCGCGCCCGAGGCGGCGTCGGCGCCCAGCCGGTCCAGGGGGACCGGGAAGGGCGGCGGAGGAGGGGAGGGCGGCAGGGTCTCGGTCAGGGGCGGCAGGCCGTCGCCGATCAGGTCACTCACGCGGCGGCCTCCCGGGCGGGTCGGTGCAGGGGGTTGGGGATCGCCGGCGCGTCCAGGTGGAACTCGGCGTCGCGTTCGGCGCGGTCGTGGTAGCCGCCGCCCAGCAGCCGCTCCCGGTTCAGGCAGACCCGCTCGAACTCGGGCGCGAGCAGGTCGAACAGCGTGAAGCGCTCGGCCAGCTCCGGGAACTCCTCCTGGTAGCGCAGCACCTCGGCGCGGACCAGTTCCCAGAAGCGCTCCTCGGCCACCCCCAGGTGGTCCTGGAGCAGCGGCGCCAGGTATCGGAAGTGCCCGACCAGCAGGGACTTGGCGACCGAGGAGGTCAGCTCGGCGGCGTCGAAGCGCATGAGCACACCCAGCGCCTCGCGGGGCAGGGAGGCGTACTCGGGCAGGTCGGTGTCCAGCAGTTTCATGTCGTCGACGAAGTCCTTGACCGCCAGCCGCGCGGGCCGGTCGCGGCCGTCGAAGACCACGATGGCGTTCTCGCCGTGCGGGTTGAACGCCAGCCCGTAGCGGTAGAGCAGGTGCAGTACGGGCGGCAGGACCGCTGCGAGGAGGGCGCGCAGCCACTCCTCGGCCGCCAACCCGGAGCGCTGGACGAGTTCGGCGGTGAAGGCCCGCCCCTGGCCGTCCACGTGCAGCAGCGCCGCCAGGGTGCGGGCCCGCTCCCCTTCGTCCAGCTGGGCGGTGACGGGTTCGCGCCACAGCGCGCCGAGCAGCTGCCGGTGCCGGTAGGGGGCGTCGGGGATGTCCTCCAGGACCGGGTGGCGCACGGCCACGGCGGCGACCTCGCCCGGCAGGATGACCCGGCAGCGTTCGGACAGGAAGGCGTCACCCGCGTGCAGGGCGCGTACCCACCGGGTGCTGGCGGGCGCGGCCCGGCACAGCTCGGTGGGGATGCCCCGGTAGACCATCGTGTTGAGGATGGCCAGCGACACCTTGACGTTGTGCCGGTCGGGTCGGGAGAGGTTGGTGAAGGTGCGGATGGACTGCTGGGGCAGGTAGTCGTCGCCGGCCTCGCCCAGGGGCACGATGAGCCCGGCGGCGAGTTCGGCGGCGAACAGCGGCACGACCACCTCGTCCCACTGCCAGGGGTGGACCGGCAGCCACACGTACTCCGCGGCGGGTGTGCCCTGGGGGCGGCCCCGGTCGAGGCTCCCGGTGAACCGCCGTACCTCGGCGGGGTCCAGCTCCCGTGCGATCAGGGCGTCCTGGTCCAGGCCGGGGACGCCGTGGTGCTCGGCGAGGGAGCGGTGCACGGCGATCCACGGCAGGCGCAGGGGACGGCGGGCCTCGGGCGGGAACTGTGCCCGGTCGCGGCCGGAGAAACCGACCCGGCCCTTGTTGGCGAAGATCCACGGGTGCCCGCTCTGGTGGCCCTCCAGCTCGGCGTGGGGGAGTTCGGCCAGCTCGGCGGCGCCGGTGCGGCTCTGGGCCAGTCGGCAGTCGGCGCTGAGGGTGGCGGTCAGCTCCCCCACGGTGAAGGCCTCCACCGCCGGGTCGATGAGCCCGGCCGAACCCAGGTCGCGCAGGAGTGTGAAGGGCGCGGCGGGGGTGACGGAGCCGTCGGCGGCCTCGCGCCGGGCCGTGCCGGGGTGCACGAGCCAGCCGTCCATGGTGGTGCGTCGGCCCTCGAAGAGGTAGACGGCTCCGGGGGCGACGGGGGCGCGCCACCGGTGCCCCCCGCCCTCGACGGGCGCCTGCGGCGCGGCCCCTCCCGGGCCGTCGGGGACGGGGCGCAGCGCGTACTCGAAGCACAGTTCGGCCAGCATCTTGGCGACCAGGCGGTCACTGGCGCGGCCGAAGTGCTCGGCGGTGAGCTCGGCGGGGACGGTGGTGGGCATGGGTGGTGTCTCCGGGGAAAGGGGCGTGGTGGTCATCGCGGGGCCAGCGGGTTGTCGACCTGGCCGTGCATGACGTCGAACTCGGCGTCGCGTTCGGCGCGCTCGTGGAAGCCGCCGCCCATGAGCTGCTCCCGGTTCAACGCGACCCGGCCCACGCGCGGCGCCAGCAGGTCGAACCAGGCGAAGCGCTCGGCCAGTTCGGGGAAGCGCTCCTGGTAGGCCAGCACCTGCTCGCGGGCCAGCGCCCACAGCTGGTCGGGGTCCACGCCGAGCTGGCACCGGACGATGTCGGCGAGGAAGCGCAGGTGACCGGCGCAGATCGCCGAGAGTACCGAGTGGGCCAGCTCGCCCGGCTCCCAACGGTGCAGCTGGGCGCGCACGCGGTCGGGGATCTCGGCGTACTCGGGCAGGTCGAAGGGCAGGAGTTCGACGTCGGACCCGAAGTCCTTCAGCGCGATGCGGGCGGGCCGCTCGTGCTCGTCGAAGACCAGGACGACGTTCTCCCCGTGCGGGGTGAAGGAGGCGCCGTAGCGGTAGAGGTAGTGCAGCACCGGCGGGAACAGCGCGCCCAGGAAGCGGCGCAGCCACTCCACGGGCTCCAGCCCCGACCGCTGGACCAGCTCGGCCACCAGGGCGCGCCCGTCGGAGCCCTCCAGCAGCAGGCAGGCCATGGTGCGGGCCCGCTCGCCGGGGGCCAGGTGGCGGTGGATCGGCTCGCGCCAGATGGTGCCCAGCAGCTCGTGGAAGCGGTAGGGGGCCTGGGGCAGCCGGTCCAGGACCGGGTGGGGCACGGTCGCCGAGGCCCGCTCGGCGAGCATGATCACCCCGGTCTCGGCGAAGTAGGGGTCGCGCTCGGCCAGGGTCCGCAGCCAGGTGCTGGTGTGCGGGGCGCAGCCGGTCTGGGTGCCAGAGAGGCCGCGCCAGACCAGGGTGTTGCGGATCATCAGCGGCACCTTGACGTTGAGCCGGTCGGGCCGGTCCAGGTTCATCAGGGTGCGGATGGACTGGAAGGGGCGGTACCGGTCGCGGCTGGTTCCGAGCCGTACCAGGCGGCCCAGGGCGAGTTCGGCGGCGAAGAGCGGGGCGATGACCTCGTCCCACTGGAAGGGGTGGACGGGCAGCCACTGGTAGGTGTCGGGGTCGCCGCCCGCCTCGCGCACGCGCCGGGCGAACCCGGTGCGCTGGTCGTCGTCGAGTTCCTCCCGGAGCAGGCCCGGGCGGTCGGTGCCGGCCATGGACTGGAAGCGGGCCAGGTCGGGGTGGACGGCGATCCACACCAGCTGGAAGGCGCCGCGCGCCTCGGGGGTGTAGCGCTCGGCGTCGGCGGCCGAGAAGCCCAGACGGCCCTTGTTGACGAAGATGCAGGGGTGGCCGGTCTGGTAGCCCTCCAGGTCCTCGTAGGGCAGGTCGGCCAGGGCCTCCGCGTCGGGGACGGCCTGGAGCAGTCGGGCGTCGGCGGTGTGCGTGGCCAGCAGGTCGCGGACGACCTCGGCCAGGGAGTCACCGGGCAGCCCGATGGTCTTCTGGGCGTCGGTGACGAACAGGGTGGGGTCCCAGGCGTCCTTCGCCCCCCGGTCGGTGGTGCGGGTGAAGGAGTCGGGGTCCACGTGCCAGGAACCGAACCCGCCCCGGCGCGCGGTGAAGGCGTAGGCGGTCCCGTCGTCCACGGCCAGGGTCCAGCGGTCGGCGCCCTCGCCCCGGGGCGTGATCATCTCCTCGTAGGCCATCTCGCCGACCATGTGGGCGAGCAGGCGGCGGCCCGCCCGGCGCCAGACGTCGGCGGTGGGGGGCGTTGCGGTCTCAGACATGCTGGTCCCTCTCCTCACGGGCCCGCGCGCTCGGCGCGGGAGGTGTCGGGTGTGACGGGTGGTGCGATGACGGGTCGGCCGGGGCCGGGGCGGGGTCGGGGGCGTTCGTGCGGGGCGCGCCCGGTGCCGAGGGAAGTGCGATGAGCAGCAGCGAGAGTACGGCGAACAGCGCCGCGCCGGCCGCCAGCGGCAGCCCGAGTCCGGCGGAGGCCAGCCCGGTGGCCAGGACCGGGCTGAGCAGTGTGGCGCTGACGCGGACGGTTTCCACGGCCGCGAAGGCCGGGCCGCGGGCCCGCGTCACCGCGAACACCCGCAGGTCCAGGGCGACGTGTCCCAGGCCCAGGCCCGCGCCGAAGACCACCCGTCCCAGGGCGAGCAGGCCCAGTCCCGGCGCCAGGAACTGCACGAGCAGGCCCGCCGCAGCCAGCGCGCACGCTGCCGGGAGCAGCGCCCGCCCCAGCAGGGCGTGGGCCCTGCCGGCCAGGGGGAGCACCGCCAGGACGGTCAGCTGCGGGAGCAGGAACAGCCCGGCGGACAGGGCGGGGTCGACCCCCGTCTCCTCGGCGTACACGGTGAAGAAGGGGCGCACGACCAGGCGGGCGGTCTCGGCGGCCAGCACGGCGGCGCACACCGCCGCGAGCGCGGCCAGCGTCCGTGCGCCCGGTCGGGTGGAGGGCGCGGCTCCGGTGCCGGCCCGGGTGTCGGGAGCGGCCGGGGTTCCGGCCTCGGCCGAGGGGGCGGCGCGCCGGGGCAGGTGGCGGTGGCACAGCACGGCCAGGGCCAGGTAGAGCAGCGCGCACGAGGCGATGCCCCACCGGGGGTCGGGCAGGGCGATGATCGCCGCGCCCAGGACCGTGGCCCCCACGATGCCGACGTTGATCACGTAGGCGTAGACCGTCACGTCGCGCAGCCGGTCGCCGCCGCTGCCCACGAAGGCCGGGTAGGCCAGGGCGAAGGACATGGTGACCGCCACCTGGACGGCCGAGAGCGCGGTGAAGGCGGTGAAGGTCGGTGAGAGCGCGATCGCCACCTCCAGCACGGCGGCGGCCACCAGCCCCCAGGTGACCAGCGAGGCCATGGTCAGGCGGCGGGCAACCAGCCCCCACAACGGCATCGCGGTCAGGGCGGTGACCCGGCACACCCAGATGTAGGTACCGGTCGCGGCCACGTCCGTGACGCCGAACAGGCGCTCGAACAGCTGGGGGTAGAACGGGCTCAGCGCCACGTCCGAGACCACGTGCATGACGACGACGAGCAGGTACAGGCGGCGGAAGGAGGGGTTGTTCACCGTCCGGCCCCGGGCGCGGGCGCGCCGAAGGAGGTGAAGGCGGTGCGTTCGGGCAGTCGGTGGACGGTGCGTCCGGCGACGCTGTTGAGGATGGTGGCCGCGCGCCAGGCGCCCAGCCCCAGGTCCGGTGCGCCGACGCCGTGCGTGTGCAGTTCGGCGTTCTGCACGTGGATGGGGGCCTCCAGCGCCGGGTCGGCCGACAGGCGCAGGTCGGCGCCGATGACCGGTCGGCCGCGGTCGTCGGTGTGCAGGAACTCGGCGACGGGCGCCAGGAAGTCGGGGTCGCGCTGGGCGTAGCCGGAGGCGGCCACGACGGCGTCGGTGCGCACGGTGAACTCGCGGTCCTGCTCGCGGTGGACGAAGGTGAGCTCGTAGCCGTCCGCCGCGCGCCGGGCCGCCCGCAGTTCGCAGTGGGCGCGCAGGCTGGCTCCGGTGGGGGCGCCGGCGATGCCGCGTTCGTAGAGCACGTCGTGGATCTCGGAGATGGTGTCGGCGCTGATGCCCTTGTACAGCTGCCACTGCTCGGGCACGGTCCGGTCCTTGACCGGTTGGGGCAGGGCGTGGAAGTAGCGGGTGTAGTCCGGGGTGAAGTGCTCCAGGCCCAGTTTGGAGTACTCCATCGGGGCGAAGGCGGGCGAGCGGGTCAGCCAGTGCACGGCGGTGTCGCGGTGCGCGGCCGAGCGCAGCAGGTCGAGGAAGACCTCGGCGCCGGACTGGCCGGATCCGATCACCGTGACGTCGCCGGCCCCGGCCAGTGCGGGGGCGCGGTCCAGGTAGTGGGCGGCGTGGAAGACCCGGTCGCCCTCCAGGGCGCGCAGGGGCCCGGGCAGGACCGGCTCGGTGCCGATGCCCAGGACCAGGGCGCGGGTGCGCACGCTGGAGCGCCGGCCGTGCGCGTCGAGGTGGTCCACGGTGAGTACGCCGGAGTCGTGGCGCACGGCGCTGACGCGGGCGTCGAAGGTGCACGAGTCCAGGCTGTGGGCCACCCAGCGGCAGTAGTCGTCGTACTCGCGGCGGGGCACGTGGAAGTTCTCGGAGAAGTAGAACGGGAAGAGCCGGTCGTGTGCGCGCAGGTAGGACAGGAACGACCAGCGGCTGGTGGGGTCGACCAGGCTCACCAGGTCGGCGAGGAAGGGGACCTGGAGCCGGGCGCCCTCCAGGAGCAGGCCCGGGTGCCAGGAGAAGGAGGTCCGGGCCTCCAGGAAGTGTGCGGACAGGTCGGGGACGGCGTCGGCGAGGGCGGCCAGGGCCAGGTTGAACGGGCCCAGGCCCACGCCCACGAGGTCGTGCACGTGGCCGTCGCCGGGGGAGGGTGCACTGGTCAACGGGACTCCTGGGGACGGGCTTGCTCGGCGTCGCCGGCGTCGGCGACCAGGGCGAGCAGCGCGGCGGTGTCGTCGGGGGTGGTGTCGGGGTTGAGCAGGGTGAGTTTGAGCCACACCCGGCCCTCGATGCGGGTGCGGCCCACGACGGCGCGGCCCTGCTCGAGCAGGCTGCGGCGGAGCCGGGCGTTGACCCGGTCGCCGTGTTCGGCGTCGCCCCCGGCCCGGTAGCGGAAGACCACCGTGGTCAGGGACGGTTCCTGGGCCAGGTCGAGCCGGGGGTCGGCGGTGACCTGGGCCGCGGCGGAGCGGGCCAGGTCGTGGCAGGCCTCGACCATGGCGCCCAGCCCGTCCGCGCCCAGGGTCCGCAGGGTCACGGCGATCTTGAACACGTCGGCGCGGCGGGTGGTGCGCAGGGAGTAGCCGAGCAGGCTCGGGTAACCGGACTCCTCGTCGTCGGTGGGGTTGAGGTAGTCCACCGAGCGGGACAGCGGGGCGAACAGGGCGCGCTCACGGGTGAGTAGCACACCTGCGGCGACCGGTTGCCAGCCGAGTTTGTGCAGGTCCATGCCGATCGACTGGGCGCCCTCGATGCCGGTGAGCAGGTGGCGCAGGCGCCGGGAGAAGAGCAGGCCGCCTCCGTAGGCGGCGTCCACGTGCAGCCACACGTCGAACTCGCGGGCCAGGCGGACGATCGCGGGCAGGGGGTCGATACCGCCCAGGTCGGTGGTCCCGGCGGTGGCCACGATCGCGACGGGCAGGTCGCCGTCGGCGCGTACGCGTTCCAGGGCCGCGCGTAGGTCCTCGACCCGCATCCGGTGCCCGGCGTCGACCTCGACGGGGACCACGGCGTCCTCGCCCAGGCCGAGCAGGGCGGCCGAACGCTGGACGGAGAAGTGGGCGGCGGCGCCGCACAGGATCCGGGGCCGCGCGGTGCCCGCCGCGCGCGCGACGCCGTGGCGTCCGGGGTCGGTGCCGGCGGCGCCCAGCGCGTGGTCGCGGGCCAGCAGCAGGGCGGTGAGGTTGGATTCGGTGCCGCCGGAGGTGATCACACCGCCGGCCCCCGCGCCGTGGTAGCCGACGAGGTCGGCGAGTTCGGCGACGAGTTGGGTCTCCATCGCCGTCGCGGCCGGGGACTGGTCCCAGGAGTCCAGGGACTGGTTGAGGACCGAGGCGACGGTGTCGGCGGCCACGGCCACGGCCAGGGGCGGGCAGTGCAGGTGGGCGGCGCAGTGCGGGTGGGCGGGGTCGGCGGCCCCGGCGGTGAGGGCCCCGGTCAGGCGGGGCAGCGCGGCGGCGCCGGTGGCGGCCAGGGCGTCGCGGACCGCCGCGTCGACCTCGTGCGGGGTGCTGGCGGGCAGGGGGCCGCCGCGTTCGGTGGTGGCCAGGGCCAGCGTCCGCATGGCGTCGTCGACCAGCGCCGCCACGGCGGCGGGGCCCCGGGGTGCTCCGGCGAGGCGCGGGGGAGGGGGCGGTCCTTCGGGAGAGAGCGGGGTGTCTCTGGGGGTGGCCAGTTCGGCACTGGGGGTGATCGGCATGGGCGCGTGGTACCTGGTTTCCGTGGGTCGGTTTCTCAGACGTTCAGCGGCAGGACCAGGCAGTGGTGGCGGCGCCAACCGGCGTGCGGGGCGAGGTCGCCCACCTGTCGCCAGCCGTTGCGCAGGAAGATCTCCAGCGCGTGGGTGTTGGTCTCGGCCACCAGGCCGGCCGCGCGTTCCTCGTCGCGTCCGCTCAGCAGGAAGGGGGCCATGCGCTCGGCCAGTCCGCTGCGCCGGTAGGGGGTGCGGATGAGGGCCTCGCACACGCCGAAGGTGCGCCCGGGCCACTCGTGTGCGAGGTCGTCCTCGACGCCCGGTGCCGGGGTGAAGCCGTCCCACCAGCCCGTGGTCGTGGGCAGCGTGTAGCCGTAGACGAACGCGGCCGGCTCTCCGTCGGCGTGGCAGGAGGTGAGGCGGAAACCCGGGCGGGCCGCGCTGAAGGCCAGGCGTTCGCGGAAGGGCGGGTCGTTGTGGTCGGGCAGGTGCAGGGCGTGCGCGTAGACCTCCTCGTAGATCTCGACCCAGGGGTCGAGGTCGCTCAGGACGTCTGTGCCGGTGAGGTTGTCGATGCGCCAGGCCGTGGTGTCCTGGGGGCGGGTCGCTGCGCTCGTCGGTGCGGTGGGCACGATGGTGCGGCCTCCTCGGTCGTCGGCGCGCTGGGCGCCCGGGGGTGGGGGCGGGGTGGGGTGAGGGGAACATCGGGGACAAATTAATTAGGCCAGGCTAACCTAACCATGTCAAGGTCGGTGCGTCGCCTGAGATCCGGATCACACCGGCTCGGAGGAATCGACGCTCACCCTCGGCGCCGACGGATGGGCCAGGAACGCGGGCATCGCGAACTCGTGCCCGTAGGCGCCCGCGTTGGGAAAGACCAGGGTGTCGCCCGCGCGCAGCGCCTCCACGCGTACGTCCCGGGCCAGGACGTCCTCGGGGGTGCACAGCTCGCCCGAGATCGTCACCGACGCTCCGTCCACCCGGGGCCGGGGCATCCCCTCGGGCCACGACGGCTCCGCCACCACCGCGAAGTTGTGTCGGATCTCCCACGAGGTCGGCAGCTGGAAGTGGTTGATCCCGCCACGCACGACCGCGAAGTCGAGGCCGTAGGCGGACTTGATGTCGGTCACGCGCGCCGCGTACCACCCGGCGGGGGCGGCGATCCACCTCCCGGGCTCGAAGACGACCTCCACACCCGGGTCGGGCAGCTCCGCCAGCGCCGCCCCGAACCCCTTGACGTCGAAGGCCTCGTCCTCCTCCTCGAAGGGGACGCCGAGCCCGCCGCCCACGTCCACCACCCGCAGGTCCACCCCGTGCGCGTCAGCCGTCCGCCGGGCCCACTCCAGGCACCAGCGCACGTACGCGGCATGGGCGACGGCGTCGGTGTTGCCGCTCACCGCGTGCACGTGGAAGCCGATCAGGTCCAGGCCGGGCAGGGAGAGGGCGGTACGCACCGCCCCGTCCACGAGGGGCTCGGGCAGCCCGAAGGGGGAGGGCGTGCCGCCCATGGCCAGCGCACCGCGCACCGGGACCCGCTCGGGGTTGACGCGCAGCGTCACCGGCAGCACCGTGCCCGCGGCCTCGGCGGCCGCCGAGGCCCGGTACAGCTCCAGCTCGCTCTCGGCGTTGACGACCACCTCGGCGCCGCTCTCGGCCCGAAGGCGGGTCAGGCCGGCGAGCATCTCGGGGGACTTGCCCGGGCCGCTCACGGCGATCGGACGGCCGCGGTGGCCGCCGGCGCTGTCCCGCAGGTGCGTCAGGGCGGAGCGGGCCTCGTGCAGGGACGCGGTCTCGAAGCCGTCGACCGCCTCGGCCAGGTGTGCCAGCACCTCCCCGAAGCCGTTGGACTTGACCGCGAAGTACACCCGCGCCCAGTCGGGCAGCGCACCGCGCAGCTCACGGGCCCGGGACGCGGCCAGGGCGGGGTCGTAGACGTAGCCCGACCCGGGGTCGGCGGCCAGGCGCCGGGCCGCCTCGCGGACGGCCCGGGGGATCCGCTCGGGGGTCAGGGCCGGGGTGTGGTCGAAGGAGCGGGGCGGTTCCATGTGTTCCCTCCGGGTTGGTGGGCCCGCCGTGCCGCCTGCGCGGCGCACGGCAGGGCGAGGGCCCGCGCGGCTGCTGCCGCACGGGCCCGGGGCGGCCCGCTGGGGGCCGGTCGCTGTCACGGCCCGACGCGGGCGGGGCCGACCTCAGCGCTGGGCGTCGACGCCGAAGATCTCGGCGATGTCGTCCAGGGTCTCGTGGGCGGCGATCAGGCCCACGCCCGAGATCCAGTAACCGTCGTCGACCTCGGTGATCTCACCCTCCAGCTCGCTCCACAGCGGGCTGGACTGGTACTCCTCCTTGGACTCCTGGACACCGTCGGCGCCACCGTCGTCGTAGGTGGCCACGAACACGTGGTCGGCGTCCAGGTCGAGCAGGCGCTCCTGGCTGTGGTAGGTGATGATCTCGTCGGTCCCGGTGTCCACGCCGGGGCCGGGCTCCAGGCCCACGTCCTCCAGGATCACGCCGACGTAGGACGTGGGGGTGTACAGGCGCACACCCTCCTCGTCACCGGCGAAGCGGGCCACCGACACGGTCGGGGCCTCACCGCCGTTGGACTCCACGATCTCCTCGCCGATCGCGGCGGCGCGCTCCTCGTACTCGGTGAGCAGTTCCTCGGCCCGGTCCTCGGCGTTCAGGGCCTGGGCGGTCAGGCGCAGGTTGTCCTTCCAGATCGCACCGGTGGTCTCGGACATGACCGTGGGCGCGATCTCGGTGAACTGGCCGTAGCCGTCGCCGTGGCGGACCTCGGCGGACAGGATCAGGTCGGGTTCGGTGGCGGCCACCAGCTCCGGGTCCAGGTCCCACAGCAGCCCCACGGGCTCGGCGTCGTCGGCGGTGCCGGTGTTCCACTCGCTGTTGCGGAGGTAGTCCGGCAGCTCGGTGACGTCCTCGGAGAACGTGGTGAAGCCCACGACGTTGCCGCCCAGGGCCAGGGTGGAGTCCACGAAGGCGGCGTCCAGCGGCAGCACGCGCTCCGGCGGCGCCGGGACCTCGGTCTCGCCCATCTGGTGCTCGACCGTCATCGGGTAGCCCTCGGCGGACTCACCTCCGGTCCCGTCGGAGGTGTCCTCGGCCGGGCCGCTCGCCCCGCAGGCGGTGAGCAGGGCGACGGCCGCGGCCGTCGCGACGGTGGGCAGGCCCGCACGGCGCAGCGGGGTCCAGGCGTTCATTCTCAGGTACTCCATCGGTTAGGGGACGATCTGGGGCATGCGAGCAGCGGGGGACATACCCCGGATGTGTGGTTCCTGGTTGGGACGTGGCAAACTTAGATCATCAAAGTGTGGCTAGGCAAACCTAACTAAGGTTGACCTGGCCTTCGTCATGATGGGAGACCTCGGTGCACGACACCAGCGGGCCGCCCCCGAGCCCCGTGTCGGCCCCCGCCCCGGACGCCTCCGACCTGCGCGGGGGCGTACTCGGGGCCCGACGCGCACGTCGCCTCGCCGGGCTGGCGGCCCTGGCGCTCGCCCTGGGAGCGGTCGTGGCCGCGAGCGTCCTCGTGGGCGCCCGCGCCCTGGACCCCGTAACCGTGTGGCAGGCGCTCGCCGGGACCGCCGACCGCGAGGCCGACATCATCGTCCACCAGATCCGGCTGCCCCGCACCGCCCTGGGCGTGCTCGCCGGGATCAGCCTGGGACTGGGCGGCGCACTCATGCAGGGCCACACCCGCAACCCCCTCGGCGACCCCAGCATCCTCGGCGTCACCTTCGGGGCCGCCCTGGCGGTCGTCCTGGGCATCGCGCTGGCCGGCATCACCGCAGTCCAGGCCCAGTCCGCGCTCGCCTTCGGCGGCGCCGCACTCGCCGCCGTCGTCGTCTACGCCATCGGCTCCGTCCCCGGACGCGGACCCACACCCATCACCCTGGCCCTGGCCGGGACCGCCGTCAGCTGGCTGTGCTACTCCGTGGTCTCGGGGGTGGTCCTGCTGGACCGGGCCACCATGGACAACTTCCGGTTCTGGCGGGTGGGCTCCCTCGTGGGCCGCGACCCCGACATCATCCCCCAGCTGCTGCCCTTCGTGGTCGTGGGCATCCTCCTCGCCCTGTCCAACGCCGGCGCGCTCAACGCCCTGGCCCTGGGCGAGGACACCGCACGCGCCCTGGGACACCGGGTGGGCCGGGCCCGCCTGACGGGGCTGGTCGCCATCACCCTGCTCACCGGCGCCACCGTGGCCGCCTGCGGGCCGATCGCCTTCGTCGGCCTCATCGTGCCGCACGTGGCCCGGGCCGTCGCCGGCTCCGACCACCGGTGGCTGCTGCCCTACTCGGCCCTGATGGGCGCGGTCCTGCTCCTGACCGCCGACGTGCTCGGCCGCTTCCTCGCCCCGCCGGGCGAACTCCAGGTCGGTGTGGTCCTCGCCCTGATCGGTGCCCCGTTCTTCATCTACGTCGTCCGCCGCCGGAGGCTGCTCTCCCTATGACCTCCACCCTCACCCCCACCGACGGCCGCGAGCGCGCCCTGGCCCGCCTGGCACTGCGGTACCGGGTCCTGCGCCTGGGGCCCGTGGCGCTCCCGTGGCGGCCGCGCTTCGTCCTGGCCGGCGCCGTGACGACACTGGTCATGGCCGTGCTGGTGTGGCTCAACCTCATGATCGGGGAGACCGTCCTGACCCCCGGCCAGGTGTGGGCGCACATCATCGGCACCGACTACGAGCACTACTTCACGCTCTGGCGGGTGCGAATGCCCCGCGTGGTGGTCGGTCTGCTGGCCGGAGCCGCCCTGGCCGCGGCCGGGGCCGTCACCCAGACCATCATGCGCAACCCCCTGGCCAGCCCCGACCTGCTCGGCGTCACCCACGGAGCCAGCGCCGGCGTGGTCGCGGTCCTGGCGTTCGGCGGCAGCTACGGCATCGTCAGCGGCACCACGGCCTCCTTCGGCATCCCCGCCGTCGCCCTCGTG
The DNA here is from genome assembly GCF_014651695.1 of Nocardiopsis terrae. Classification (GTDB taxonomy): domain Bacteria; phylum Actinomycetota; class Actinomycetes; order Streptosporangiales; family Streptosporangiaceae; genus Nocardiopsis; species Nocardiopsis terrae. The sequence goes on along the minus strand of NZ_BMXJ01000004.1, from coordinate 86,050 downwards.
AGCGGACTGGCCTCCGGCCTGCTCTGCTACGCCCTGGCCCGTCGCGGCGGCATCGACGGCTACCGGCTGCTGCTGGTGGGCGTGGGCATGTCGGCGGTCCTGATGAACATCACCCTGTGGATGCTCACCCTCGGCGAGGTCACCGACACCGGCCGCGCCATGGTGTGGATCGCGGGCAGCCTGACCATGCGGACCTGGACCAACGCCCTGCCCACCGCCCTGGCCCTGGCTGTGCTGCTGCCGCTGGCCCTGGTGGCCGCGCGCACCCTGGACACGCTCTCCTACAGCGACGACGTGGCCCGGGGCCTGGGCCTGCCCCTGGAACGGGCCCGCACCTCGATGCTGGTGCTGGCCGTGCTGCTGGCCGCCTTCGGGACCTCGGCCGCCGGGCCGATCCTGTTCGTCTCCCTGGCCTGCCCGCAGATCGCCCTGCGCCTGGCCCGCGCACCCAGGCCGCCGGTCCTGCTGTCCGCCCTGGTGGGGGCCACACTGACCTGCGGCGCCGACCTCATCGCCCGCAACCTGCTGACCAACATCCAGCTCCCGGTCGGTGTGGTCACCGGCTGCCTGGGCGCCCTCTACCTCATCTACCTGCTCGTCCGCGGCAACCGAAAGGCCCAAGCGTGACCACTTCACCCAGTCCAGCCGCTCAGGCCGAGGGCCCCGCCACCGACCGCGCACCCTCCCGGCTGAGCGCCCGCGGCCTCACCCTGGCCTACGACGACCACACCGTCGTCGACGGCCTGGACGCCGACATCGTCGAGGGCACCATCACCTGCGTGATCGGGCCCAACGGTTGCGGGAAGTCCACTATGCTGCGCGCCCTGGGCCGCCTCATGCGTCCGAAGTCGGGCGTGGTCGAGCTCGACGGCCGCGACATCCACCGGGTGCCCACCCGCGAGGTGGCACAGGTGCTGGGGGTCCTTCCGCAGCAGCCGGTCGCCCCTGACGGCCTCACCGTCGCCGACCTGGTCGCCCGGGGCCGTCACCCGTCCCAGCGGTGGTACCGGCAGTGGTCGGGCGACGACCACCAGGCGGTCTCCCGGGCCCTCGCACAGACCGGCCTGCTGGAGCTGGCCGACACCCCGATCCAGGAACTGTCCGGAGGCCAGCGCCAGCGCGCGTGGATCTCGATGGTGCTGGCCCAGGGCACGGACCTGCTGCTGCTGGACGAACCCACCACGTTCCTGGACCTGGTGCACCAGGTCGACGTCCTGGACCTGGTCCAGGAACTGCACCGGCAGGGCGGGCGGACGATCGTGATGGTGCTGCACGACCTGAACCTGGCCGCGCGCTACGCCGACACCGTCATCACCATGCGCGAGGGCCGGGTGGTGGCCAGCGGGAGCCCCGCCGAGGTGCTCACCCCCGAACTCCTGCGGAAGGCCTTCGACCTGGAGGCCGTGGTCACCGAGGACCCGGTCACCGGCGGTCCGCTCATCGTCCCCGTCGGCCGCAGCACGGGAGCCGTGTGACCGTCCGGACGGTCCGCGACAAGGCGCTCTGCTACGTCGTCCGTGCGGGACGGCTGCTGGTGTTCCGCCACGTCGACCACCCGCCGGAGGAAGTCGGGCTGCAGGTCCCGGGCGGCGGTGTGCGCCCGGGCGAGTCCCCGGAGGAGGCGGCCCTGCGGGAGGCCCGGGAGGAGACCGGACCGGCGGGCCTGCGCGTGGTGCGCGAGCTGGGGACCGCCGAGCACGACCTCGCCCCGTACCGGTTCGAGCTCCAGCGCCGACACTTCTTCCTGCTGGCGGTGGAGGGACCGGTACCCCGGCGCTGGTTCTCCGCCGAGGACGACGACGGGGCCGGGGAACCGGTCCGGTTCGAGTGCTTCTGGATCCCGCTGGAGTCCGCACACGTGCTGCAGTCCGGTCAGGGAGCCCTGCTGGGCAGAACGTACGACTGAGGCCCGGGGCCGCTCGGAGCGCGACCCGCCGGGGCGAGGCTGGTGGACGGGAGCCCGGGGGTAGTCGAGGATCAGCCTAGGGTCACACGTTGAGTGTTCGTACGACTGTGCGGAGTGAGCACCCCCGACATGTGGGGGGAGTTGTAGGTGCGTTCACCCGGGTTTCACCGGAGCGTGTGAAACCTCGGCCAAGGTCGTGAGCGACCAGGCAGGAGACCTCCTGCACGATCGCCTCCGCACCCCGGGCGGAGCCCCGCAGCTCCTCCCGGGGCGTGTGAGCGGTCACGATCCCCAAGGAGTAACGCGTGCCCGAATCCGCGACCCCGCGCCGTCGGCTTCCCCTCCTCGACCTCGTGGGCGGCGGCAGATCCCGCGCGACGTGCCACTACCGCTGCGGCGACGCCTGTTTCCACCCCGCGCCCAACACCAGCTCCAACTCCTACTTCGGCGACATCTTCCAGGGCGTCCTCTCCCGCCGCTCCGCGCTGCGCGCCGGCGCGGTGACCGCCGGGGCCAGCGCCTTCGGCCTGGCCTCCCTCACCCCGGCGGCGGCCGAGCGCGGCCCGAACCGCCCCCACCCCGCGCCCCGCCTCACCTTCAAGAGCGTGCTGCCCAACAACGACGACGCGCTCACCGTGCCCAAGCACTACGAGCAGCACGTCATCATCCGCTGGGGCGACCCCGTCCTGCCCGGCGCCCCCGAGTTCGACGTCAACGCCCAGACCGCCGAGGCCCAGGCCCAGCAGTTCGGCTACAACTGCGACTACGTCGGCTTCCACCAGCTCGACGACGACCACGGCCTGCTCTGGGTGAACCACGAGTACACCAACGAGAGCATCATGTTCGCGGGCTGGAACGGCGGAGCCAACGCCGACCCCGAGCAGCTCCGCGTCGTCATGGCCGCGCACGGCGGCTCCCTGGTCGAGCTGGAGCGCGTCGGCGGGACCGGCCAGTGGAAGCTGTCGGAGGGCGAGCGCTCCTTCAACCGGCGCATCCACACCTCCACCCCCGTGACCCTCTCGGGCCCCGCCGCCGGCAGCGACCTGCTCAGGACCGAGGCCGACCCCACGGGCACCGAGGTCCTGGGCATGCTCAACAACTGCGCGGGCGGTATGACCCCCTGGGGGACCTTCCTCAGCGGGGAGGAGAACTTCCACCAGTACTTCAGCAACGCGCCCGGCACCGCCGAGACCAACCGCTACGGCCTGAGCACCCGTGCCTCCGGTCGCCGGTGGGACCGGGTCGACGAGCGCTTCGACCTGTCCAAGCACCCCAACGAGGCCAACCGGTTCGGCTACGTCGTCGAGATCGACCCCCTCGACCCCCAGGCCAAGCCGGTCAAGCGCACCATGCTGGGCCGCTTCAAGCACGAGGGCGCCAACACCATCCTGGCCGCCGACGGGCGGGTCGTGGTGTACCTGGGCGACGACGAGCGCTTCGACTACATGTACAAGTTCGTCAGTGACGGCCGGTACGTCGAGGGGTCGCGCCGCCAGAACCTGACGCTGCTGGACTCGGGCACGCTCTACGTCGCCAGGCTCACCGGCAACAGCCCGGCCGAGGAGATCGACGGCTCCGGCGCCCTGCCCGCCGACGGGGAGTTCGACGGCACCGGCGAGTGGATCGCCCTGTGCAACTCCACCAAGAGCTTCGTCCGTGGCTTCAGCGTCGAGGAGGTGCTGGTCCACACCCGGCTGGCGGCCGACGCCGCGGGCGCCACCAAGATGGACCGCCCCGAGGACTTCGAGCCCAGCCCGGTCACCGGCAAGGTCTACTGCGCCCTGACCAACAACTCCGCCCGCGAGCCGGGCCAGGCCGACGAGCCCAACCCGCGCGGCCCCAACCGCTACGGCCACATCCTGGAGATCATCGAGGACGGCGAGGACAACGCCGCCACGTCCTTCGGCTGGAACGTGCCGCTGGTGTGCGGCGACCCCGAGGACGACGACACCTACTACGCGGGCTTCGACAAGTCCAAGGTGATGCCGATCTCGTCGCCGGACAACCTGGCCTTCGACAAGCACGGCAACCTGTGGATCTCCACCGACGGCCAGCCCGGCTCGCTGGGCACGGCCGACGCCCTGCACGTCATGCCGGTCGAGGGCCGCTTCCGCGGCGAGCTCAAGACCTTCGCCACGGTGCCGGTGCGCGCGGAGGCCTGCGGCCCCTTCATCAGCGAGGACAACAAGACCGTCTTCCTCGCGCCGCAGCACCCGGGCGACAACGGCACCTTCGAGTCGCCGACCAGCACCTGGCCCGACGGCGACTTCCCCCGCCCGTCCGTGGCGTGCATCTGGCACCAGGCCGGCCGCGACGTCGGCCAGTGAACCGGCCGCGACAGCGGTGACCTGACCCGGTCGGGCCCCACGGGCCCGGCGCAGGCCCCGGCCCCGGTCCTCTCCGTCGTGGGGGAGGGACCGGGGCCGGTCCTCTTCCCGGCCCCGGAGTCGAGAATCAGTTGCCGCTAGAGGGTCCGCTCGAAGCACAGGGAACCGGGGGAGTCCGCGTAGGCGCCGAAGGCGGGCACGGGCGTGTAGCCGGAACGGGTGTAGAAGCGCACCGCATCTGGCTGGCGGTCACCGGTCTCCAGCCGCAGGCACTTCCACCCCCGATCGCGCGCCCACTCCTCCAGGGCGTTCAACAACACCGCCGCCGCCCCCGAACCTCGGTGCTCGGGCAGCACGTACATGCGTTTGACCTCACCGGCTCCCTCACCGAGGTCGCGCAGGCCGCCACAGCCCACGGCCCTGTCGGCGCCGTCGCGCACCACCGCGAACACGGCGATGTCGGCGGCGGAGGGCGGGGTTCCGGGCTCGGAGTCGGGAGTGCCGTACCGTTCGGCGATCTCCCGCCGCTGTCCGGAGCGCAGCGCGGCGGCCTCGGGGTCGTCCCAGGGGACCAGTTCGACGTTCACGGCACGAAGATGCCGCAGCGGTGTTTCCAGGATGTCAAGAACCCGTTTCGGGCGCGGAACCCCGTGTCCGCCCCACCTCGGCCCCGGCCCCCGGGGGTCTCCGGGGCACTCAGCCCCGCGGGTCGGCGAGGGCCTCGCGCATCACCCGGAACTTCGACTCGGTCTCGGCGGCCTCCGCGGCGGGGTCCGAACCGGCCACGATCCCCCCGCCGGCGTACAGGCGCGCGCTTGAACCGTCCACGCGGGCGCAGCGCAGCGCGATCCCCCATTCGGAGTTGCCCGCGCCGTCCAGCCAGCCGACCGGCCCGGTGTAACCGCCCCGGTCCATCCCCTCGACCTCACCGATCAGCCGCATCGCCGTTTCGGTGGGGGTCCCGCCCACGGCCGCGGTGGGGTGCAGGGCCGCCACCGCGTCCAGTGCCGAGACCCCGGGGGCGAGGCGGGCGTGGACGCGGGTGGCCAGGTGCTGGACGTTGGCGAGTCCGAGCAGGTGCGGCCAGGCGGGGACGGCCAGCTCCGCGGCGAGCGGTTCCAGCGCGGCGCGCAGCGAGTCCACCGCCAGCCCGTGTTCCTCGACGTCCTTGGCCGATGCCATCATCTCCTGGCCCAGGCGCCGGTCGGACTCGGCGTCCTCGCCGCGGGGGCGGGTCCCGGCCAGCACCAGCGAGGTGAGCTGGTCACCCTCCCGGCGCAGCAGCAACTCGGGGGTGGCCCCGACCATGCCGGCGACGGAGAAGGTGAAGCAGGACGGGAACCGGGTGCGCAGCCGCTCCAGCAGGACGCGCACGTCCACGGGGGACTGCGCCCGGGCGATGGCGTCCCGGGCCAGTACGGCCTTCTCCAGTTCCCCCGCCCGGATGCGCCCGACAGTCCCGGCGACCGCGTCCATCCACTCCTGACGGGTCAGTGAACCGGGCCGCCACTCCAGGGGCCCGACCGGGCGCGGCTCGGTGGCGGGGCGCAGCAGCTCCTCGGGATGCTCGACGGGCTCGTCGGTGACGGTGGTCAGCCAGGCGCGGTCGCCGCGGCGGCCCACGAGTACCCGGGGCACGACGAGCGCCGACCCCGGGGAGGTGGGAGCGAAGGTGAACGTGCCGAAGGTGACCAGGCCGGTGCCGGGCAGGCCCACCTCGTCCTCGACCTCGGCGTGCTCCAGCAGTCCGGTGAACCAGCGGGCCGCCTGGGCGATACGGGAGTTGTCGGTGGGCGGAGTCCCGGCGGGGGCGGCTTCGGGCTCCAACCGTGCCGCCTCGCCCCAGCCCACGATCCCGTCGTCCCCGGACAACCAGGCCAGGGCCGCTCCCTCGGGCAGCCGACGGACGAGGCTGCCGGCGCGGTCGCGCAGGGGGACGGTGCGGACGAACAGTTTCGGTGGGCTCAGCACGGCGTTCACAGCAGGAAAGTCTAGGTCCCGGTCCGGCACGCCGTGCCCCTGGTCCGGCGCGTACGGCGGGCCCGGGAGATCCGTGTCCCCGCCTCCTCCGGGGGCTGCGCCGGGGGCCGGAGACGGGCGGCAGGGCCGGGGCACCCGGCCGTTTCCGGCGCCCGCCCCGCGGTGTTTCGCTGACCTGGGACAAGATTCCCGGCGATCACACTGTGCGATGTTATCCACACATTGGTCGGATCGTGTCCAAAAATTGACATCTTGCTTTAATCTGGGTCGCGGCGCGACGCCAGGGGGACGGCGGTGCGCGGACAGGCCGGAGGGAATTGTTGATGCGTTCGATGGCACGGGCCGTGACCACGCCGCGCGCCGGAACACGGTGGGCGGCGGCCGCCGCCGCGACCACGGTGCTGTTGGCCGGGTGTTCCGCGAACGGGAGCGACTCCGGGGCCGGGGACCCCGTGGCCGGAGGCGAGGGGCTGGCGGCCCCCGCCGCCTGCACCGCCGACGGCGACAAGCGCCAGATGCGCGGCACCTGGCTCACCACGGTCCGCAACATCGACTGGCCCTCCGAACCCGGCCTGTCCGCCGAGGAGCAGAAGGCCGAACTCGACGCGTGGCTCGACGAGTCGGTCGAAATGGGGCTGAACGCCGTCTTCCTGCACGCTCGGCCCACCGCCGACGCCGTGTACGAGTCCGATCTCGAACCCTGGGCCCGCTACCTCACCGGGGAACAGGGCGGCGACCCGGGCTACGACCCGCTGGAGTACGCGGTCGAGGAGGCGCACGAGCGCGGCCTGGAGATGCACGCCTGGTTCAACCCCTACCGGGTGGGGCTCCAGGACCCCGACGTGGAGAACCTCGCCGACGACCACCCCGTCAGACAGAACCCGGAGTGGCTGGTCGACTTCGGCACCGAGGCCTACGTCGACCCCGGCAACCCCGAGGTCCGGGAGTGGGTCACCTCCGTCATCATGGACGTGGTCGAGCGCTACGACATCGACGGCATGCACTTCGACGACTTCTTCTACCCGTACCCGAAGGACGGCGCTACCTTCGACGACGACGCCAGCTGGGAGGCGCACGGCGGCGACTTCGACGACCGCGGCGACTGGCGGCGCGAGAACGTCAACCAGCTCATGCGTGACGTGCACGGCCAGATCCAGGAGACCAAGCCCTGGGTGAGCTTCGGTGTCTCCCCGTTCGGCATCTGGCGCAACGACAGCACCGACCCCACCGGTTCGCCCAGCTCGGGGCTGCAGTCCTACGACGCCCAGTACGCGGACACCCGTACCTGGATCGAGGAGGGCACCGTCGACTACGTCGCTCCGCAGCTGTACTGGGAGCGGGGTTTCGCCACGGCCGACTACGAAGCTCTGACCGAGTGGTGGGCCAACGAGGTCGAGGGAACCGGCGTCGACCTGTACGTGGGCCAGGCCGCCTACCGTCTCGGTGATGACGGCTGGACCGACGACGACGCGCTGAGCAGCCAACTCGACTTCTCGGGTGAGCTCGACCAGGTCTCCGGAGACATCTACTTCTCCATCAGGAGCCTGCGGGAGAACGGCGGCGCGGTCGAGCACCTGATCGAAACCCACTACGCCGGGCCCGCGCTGCCCCCGGTGATCGACTCGCCCGGGGACGAGGGGCCCCTGACCGACGCGCCCACCGGCGTCTCCGCCCAGGAGGGCGACGGCACGGTCGAGGTCGAGTGGCAGCAGATCGAGGACGCCCGCTTCTACGCGGTCTACCGTCTTCCGGCCGACGCGGCCCAGGCCCTGGAGGACGGTGACGACCAGGCCTACTGCGCCGCGCTGGCACCGGAGAACCTGGTCGGGATGACCGGCGGCTCCACGCTGACCGACACCGAGCCCCTGGAGGACGGTGCCGGTTACGTGGTCACCGCTCTGGACGACTACCGGGCGGAGGGACCGGTCAGCGAGATCGCGGACCCGCGCAGCTGACCCGGGCCGCACCGGAGCGGCGGCGTCCGGCCGGGGCCGCCGCTCCAGCGGGACCTGCGGGCCCGCCCCCCACGAAGGGGGCGGGCCCGTTCGCATGTCCGCGGTCTGGCAAAAACCACAGTAAATCCGTGAGGAAGTTATGATCTGCTAGCAGAACGTCCATGACGTCATCGCAGATGAGACTAGTAGGTTCGTCCCATGCCGACCTTTCAGATCAGTGAGGCCGCCGAGCTGCTCGGCGTCAGCGCCGACACCGTGCGCCGCTGGGTGGACTCCGGTCGGCTGCCCGCCGAGCGCGACACCTCCGGGCGCCGTCGGCTCGACGGCGCCGAACTCGCCGCCTTCATGCGCGCCGGAGCGGACGAGGACCCCGGCCGCAGCGTCTCCTCCGCCCGCAACCGCTTCCGGGGGCTGGTCACCAACGTCGTCCGCGACCGGGTGATGGCCGGGGTCGAGATCCAGGCCGGGCCGCACCGGGTGGTCTCCCTGATGAGCCGGGAGGCCGCCGACGAGCTCGGACTCCGGGTCGGGACCGTGGCGACGGCGGTCGTCAAGTCCACCAACGTCGTCGTCGAGACCGCCGGAGGCCGGCATGCGTGAGCACATCCGGGGCCGCCGCCCGCGCCCGGACGGCCCCTTTCGCGGACGGGCCGCCGCGCTGACGGCCCTGGTCCTGGGGGCGACAGCCTGCGCCTCCGGCCCGGGTGCCGGAGGAGGGGGTGACGGTTCCGGGGCCGGCGGGGAGCTCACCGTTTTCGCCGCGGCCTCCCTGATCGACGTCTTCGAGGAGATCGCGGGCTCCTTCGAGCAGGAGCGGCCGGGGGTCACGGTCACCCTCAACTTCGCGGGCAGCAGCGAACTCGCCCAGCAGATCAACTCCGGCGCCCCCGCCGATGTCTTCGCCGCCGCCGACACCGCCACCATGGGGCAGGTCGTCGACGGTGAGGGCCTGGACGCCGACTGGGCCGCCGAGCACGGCGGGGACGCGCTGGTCTTCGCCACCAACACCCTGCGGATCGCCGTGCCTCCGGACAACCCGGCCGGGGTCGGCGGGCTCGCCGACCTGGCCGAGGACGACGTCTCGGTCGCCTTCTGCGCGCAGGAGGTGCCCTGCGGCTCCGCCACCGCGACCGCCCTGGAAGCGGCGGGTCTGGAGGTCACCCCGGTCACCCTGGAGGAGGACGTGCGGGCGGTGCTCACCAAGGTCGAACTCGACGAGGTCGACGCGGGCCTGGTCTACGCCACCGACGTCGCCTCCGCCGGGGGCCGCGTCGAGGGCCTGGAGTTCCCCGGGGCCGAGGAGGCCGCCAACGACTACCCGATCGCTGTCCTCGCCGGAGCCGCCGACCCGGACCTGGCCGCCGACTGGGCCGGGTTCGTCGCCACCGAGGGCGCCCCGGTCCTGCGGGAGGCGGGGTTCGGTACACCGTGACCGCCGTCGTGACGCGCGCGAGCCGACGCGCCCCGCGCCCCCGCTCGGGGCGGGTGCCCTGGATCCTCCTCGTCCCCGCAGTGGCCGGCGTCCTCTTCCTGGTCCTCCCCTTCGCGGGGATGCTCCTCCGGGCGCCCTGGCCCGCCATGGGCGCCCGCGTCACCGATCCCGACGTGGTGGCGGCCCTGTGGCTGTCACTGTCCACCGCCACCGCGGCCACCGCCGTCTCCCTGCTGTTCGGCGTCCCCCTGGCCTGGCTGCTGGCCCGCACCGAGTTCCCCGGCCGCCGACTCGTGCGGGCGCTGGTCACCGTCCCCCTGGTGATCCCGCCGGTCGTGGGCGGGGTGGCCCTGCTGATGGTCCTGGGCCGCAACGGAGTGATCGGCCGGTACCTGGACGCCTGGTTCGGCCTGACCCTGCCCTTCACCTCCGCCGCCGTGGTCATCGCCCAGGTCTTCGTGGCCATGCCCTTCCTGGTCATCAGTGTGGAGGGGGCCCTGCGCGGGGCCGACCGGCGCTACGAGGAGGCCGCCGCCACCCTCGGCGCCAGCCGCGTCACGATCTTCGCCCGGGTCACCCTGCCCATGGTCCTTCCCGGTATCGCCGCCGGGGCGGTGCTGTGCTGGGCGCGAGCCCTCGGTGAGTTCGGCGCGACCATCACCTTCGCCGGGAACTTCCCCGGTACCACCCAGACCATGCCGTTGGCGGTGTACATGGCCATGCAGCGCGACCCTGAGGCCGCAGTCGTGCTCAGCCTCGTCCTGCTCCTGGTGTCCCTGGCCGTCCTGGCCACTCTGCGCGAGAGGTGGGTGAGGGCCGCATGAGGCCGCCGGAGCGTGCCTCCGGGACCCGATCCGGGGCCTCCGTTCCCGCGTCCACGGCCGGCCCCGCGCTCGACGCCGAGCTGCGCCTGCGCCGGGGCGACTTCACCCTCGACGTGGCGCTGACCGCCGAACCGGGGGAGGTCCTCGCGCTGCTGGGTCCCAACGGTGCGGGCAAGTCCTCGGCACTGCGCGCCCTGGCCGGGCTGGCACCCCTCGCCGGGGGACACGTGTTCGTGGACGGATCGGACGAGACCACCACGGCCGTCGAACACCGCCCCATCGGCATGGTCTTCCAGGACTATCTGCTCTTCGAGCACCTGAGCGCCCTGGACAACGTCGCCTTCGGACCGCGCTGCCAGGGTGCGGCCAGGGCCGAGGCGCGCTCCCGCGCGGCCGAGCTGCTCGACCACATGGACCTGGCCGACCACGCCCGCGCGCGCCCGCGAGAGCTCTCCGGCGGCCAGGCCCAGCGGGTCGCCCTGGCCCGTGCCCTGGCGGTACGCCCCCGGCTGCTGCTGCTGGACGAACCGATGGCGGCGCTGGACGCCAGCACCCGCATCGACGTCCGGGCCCGCCTGCGCCGCCTGTTGGAGGACTTCGACGGGGTGACGGTGCTGGTCACCCACGACCCGCTGGACGCGATGGTGCTGGCCGACCGCATCGCGGTGGTCGAGTCGGGCCGGGTGGTGCAGCGGGGCGAACCCGCCGAGGTGGCGCGGCGGCCGCGCACCTCCTACGTGGCGCGCCTGGTGGGTCTGAACCTGTTCCGGGGGGAGGGGGCCGGGGAGGTGGTGGAGCTCGCCGACCCGGCCCCCGGGGGCCGGGTCCGGGTTTCGGTGCGCGAGCCCTGCCGGGGGCCGGCCCTGGTGGCCTTCCCGCCGCGTGCGGTGGCCCTGTACCCGGAACACCCCCACGGCAGCACGCGCAACGTGTGGCGGCTGACCGTGGACGGGATCGAACGCTTCGGCGACCAGGTCCGTGTGCATCTGCTCGGCCCGCCCTCCCTGGCCGCGGACATCACCCCCGCGGCCCTGGCCGAACTCGGTCTGTCCCGTGGGGACACGGTCTGGGCGGGGGTCAAGGCCTCCGAGGTCGAGTGTTATCCGGGTTGAGCCGGGGCCTCGCGCGGGTCGGGGCAGGGTGTGGGCCGTGCGCCCCGCTACGGGTCCGGGGGCCCGGATCGTGGTGACACACGGCTCTCACATGTCGGAACGAGATGTGCCTTTTTGGTGCCGTTCGCGAAAAACGAGTGGAAATCCTGTGCGCGCTTGGATATCCGGGCCCCACCTGGGGGAGACTGTAGAACACCCGGTGACGACAGTCCTTGCCCCTGCGGCTGAGGAGGGTTCCATGTCCCTGAGAGAGCATGAGCGCAGAGTCCTCGCGCAGATCGAGCGGCAGCTCAGCGAGGACGCGCCGGACCTTGCCGGCCGCCTTGAGGCCTTCGGGAGCGATGATCCCGACGCCCCGGTTGATCCGGGGCTGCGGAGCTGGAAGCCGTGGGTCGCCTGCGGCCTGATCGCCGCGGTGACCGCGGGACTGTTGGTGATGCTGTTCGTCCTCACCCCGAGCGCCCCGCAGCCCGAGGCGCCCGCCCCGGCCGAGACCTCACAGGAGAGCGTCCCCGGGCCGGCACCGGAGGGCGAGCCGGCGGACGGACCGCCCGAGCCCGCCGAACCGGTCGGATAGCCGGAGCGCTTCCCCACGACAAGGGCCCCGCCCGGGAGATCACCTCTCCCGGGCGGGGCCCGACGGCCGGTCCGGCCGCTACCGCTCCGGGTGCCGCTAGAGCGCGTTCGTGAAGTCGGCTGCCAGCGGTCCGGCCACGGATCCGCCGCCGCCACCGCCGTCGACCACGACGGCGAAGGCGACATCGCCCTTGTAACCGACCATCCAGGCGTGGGTGGGAAGTTCCTCGTCCTCCTCGGGGGTGCCGAACTCGGCGCTGCCGGTCTTGCCGTACACCTCGCCCTGGAAGGCGACGTCCTTGGCCGTGCCCTCGGTGACCACCGCGCGCATCATCGGACGCAGCGCCTCGGCGTTACCGATCGGGTTGGGTCCGGGCAGGTCCTCCTGGGCGGGTTCGGTGACCAGCACCGGGTGTCGCCAGGAACCGTCGGCGACCGCTGCGGGCACCGTCGCCATGTGCAGCGGCGAGGTGAGGATCTGGCCCTGGCCGATGCCCTGGGCGCCCATCATGGTGGAGCTGTCCACGGGCGGGAAGCTCGGCTCGTGGGTGGGCACACCGATGTCCAGCGGGGCGTTCATGCCGAACTGCTCGGCGCTGGCCTGCAGGGTCTCCGGATTCAGGTACTGGTCGACCTCCTGTACCAGGGAGGTGTTGCAGGAGGTCGCGAACGCCTCGGTCACCGTCTGCGCGCCGTACTCGGCGCCGCCCGCGTTGCGGAACGGCCAACCGCCCAGGTCGTACTCCTCGGGGCACTCCATGGTGGCGTCCACCGAGAGGCCGTTGTCCAACAGCGAGCTGTAGGTGATGATCTTGAAGGCGGACCCGGGCGGGTACTGGCCCTCGAAGGCCCGGTTGAACCCGCCGGGAACGTTCACCGCAGCCAGGATCTCCCCGGTGGAGGGGCGCACCGCCACCAGACCGGCGGGGTCGTCGGCCTTGATGATGGCGTTGGCGGCCGCGTTCTGGACGCCCATGTCGATGCTGGTGGTGATGTCCGCGCCGTCGGAGCCGTCCAGGGCCGCGACCGTGTTCTCCTCGGTGACCTCCACGGACGCCAGGTCCTCGGCCTCGGCGGCGTCCACCATCAGGATGGTGGTCGCGGCCTCGCCGGCCAGGTGCTCCTCGTAGGTGCGCTGGAGCCCGCTCACACCGACGGTGTCGCCGACGTCGTAGGCCGGGCCCAGTCGCTCGGCGTCCTCCTCGTCGGCCTCGCCCAGGGCGCCCACGATCATCTGCAGGGAACCGGCCACGTCCGGGGTGTCCAACCGGGTGCCGTCAGCGGCCAGGATCCGGCCGCGCTCGCCCCACACCGCGGTACGGGCCAGCACCTGGCCCTCGCCCAGCCCGGGGAAGGCGACCTCGGGGGAGAACTCGACCCACCACTCCCCGTCCTCGCGCAGCAGCGGAAGCTCGCCCTCCCAACCCCAGTCGTCGGCGTTGGTCAGGGACACGGTCACCTCGTAGGGGGCGCTGCCGGTGCCGCCCTCCGTGACGGGCGTTCCGACCTCGACGTCGACGGCCTCGACGCCCAGACCGGTGTCGATCCCTCCCATGACCGTCTCGGCGTCCTCACCGGTGGTGACGGCGGCCAGACGTGCGTAGTCCTGCTCCTCCCAGGCGGCCTCGTACTCGGCCGTGGCCTCCTCGGGCTGGGGCAGTGTGTAGACGTACCAGCCCGCCCCGGCGCCGATCAGCGCCAGCACGACCACGCTCGCGACCAGGCCGATGACCAGCCCGCGGCGGGATCTGCGCCGGGGCGGCGGGGGCCCGGGGTCGTAGGCGTCGTCCTCGTATCCGTAGGGCTCGTCCGGCCCGTCCGGGCCCTGCGGACCTGAGGGAGCGCCCCGGTCACCGCCGCCGTAGAGGAACCCGTAGCTGTCGCTCTGGTTCTCCCCGGCCGACGGCCCGGGTTCTCCCTGGCCGGGTTCGTACGGGCCGGACTCCGTTCCGCCGTAAGGCGCGGGTGCGGTACCGGGGTAGGGCGTGTCGCCCGCATAGGCGGGTTGCCCCGCGTACGGGGTGCCCCAAGCTTCGGGGGAGGTCCCGGGGTTCCCCTGGTTCTGGGCGGCCTGCCCCCAGCCGGGCTGCGGGCCGGTCCCCGGAGCGCTCCAGCCCTCCTGCGGGGGTTGGGCGCCGGCGGGGTCGTTCCAGCCCGGCGGCGGGCCCTGCGGCTCGGCCGGTGCGCTCCAGTCGCGCTGGGAGTGGGCGGGGCCGCCCCAGGCCTCCTGCGGGCCCTGCGGTTCGGCCGGTGCGCTCCAGCTCTCGTGCGAGGGCTGGGGCTCCAGCGGGGCGCTCCAGTCCTGTGGGGAGCGGGCGGGGCCGCCCCAGGCCTCCTGCGGGCCCTGCGGCTCGGCGGGCGCGCTCCAGCCCTCGGCCTGCGGGGGCCGGGGCTGCACGGGGGTGCCCCACGGTTCCTCAGCGGGGGCAGGGGCGGCGGAGGGGTCGACGGGACTGCCCCAGGACGGCTGGTCGCCCCGGCCGGGAGCGTCCCAGGCGCCCGAGGGCTCGGGCGTGCCTGCGGCCGGGGTGCCCTCCGGGGCGTCCCAGCCGCGGTCGGCGCCCTGTGCTGGCTGCCCCCACTGCTGCCCGGGGCCCCGTGGTGCCTCGTTCGGGTCCGCGGGCGGGGCTTCGGGTACGGGAGCGGGGGGCGCCACGGGGTCCGCGGGGCGCGGGTGATCGAACCTGAAGTCTCCGGTGTCCACGGGGCGGGCCCCGGGAGGCCGTTGGGGGATGCGGTAGGGGTTCTCCGGGCGCGGCCGATGTGCCTCTGTGCCGTCCGAATCCTCGGGCGGCCCGGAGGAATCCGGCTGCCGGGGGGACCGTTCGTCCACGCCTGACCGTCCTTCGTTACGTTTTCAGGAGATACCACGATGCCCCGCTCCCACCTCGGTGGGAGCGGGGCACGAGGATGATGGTCGGCATGGCGGTCGCCTCTCGGCGCGGGGCACAACGGGGCTCCTGGCCGTCCGATCAGCCCGCCTCGGAGGGCGGGTGCCGGACGCGGTATTCCGCGAAGGCAATAGTTGAGGCCCGGGGGACACTTGCTACCACACCGACCAACAGTGACTCTAACCCATCAGTCCGGGGAGTTGTTCCACGAACCCTGAGACAGCCGCATGCGCAATCTCACGGTGACAGAAGGCACAGATCGGGTAAAGACAAGGGGCCGGTCCCGCAAAGGGGTACGGGACCGGCCGGGAAGCTCACACGAAGGCCTAGGCCTGGCGTGCGACGCTGGTCTGTTCCGCGCGGGAGAGCAGCTTGAGGCGCTTGCGTCCGCGCTCGGCGCCCAGCTCCTCCTCCTTGGCCTCGATCCGCTTCCAGCCCTCCCAGGTGGTGTACTGGACACCGCGCTCGGTGAGCAGGGCCCGGAAGGAGACCGGGTCGGGCTCGGCGGCCGGCGTGAAGGACTCACGGTCGGCGACCAGGTTGGTCACGGTCTCCAGTGCGTCGCCCTTGGTGTGGCCGATGAGGCCGACCGGGCCGCGCTTGATCCATCCGGTGGCGTAGACCCCGTCGACGTGCTCCTCGTCCAGGTCCAGGACCCGGCCCCCGGAGTTGGGCACCACGCCCCGCTCCTCGTCGAAGGGCAGGTCGGCCAGGGGGGAACCCAGGTAGCCGATGGCGCGGTAGACGGCCTGCACCTCGGTCTCGACGTACTCGCCGGTGCCCCTGACGTTGCCGTCGCCGGTCAGCTCCATGCGCTCGGTCCGCAGGCCGGTGACCCTGTCCTCTCCCAGGATTTCCACGGGTGAGTGCAGGAAGTGCAGGTGCAGGCGGCGTTCGGCGCCGCGCTCGTCCCGGATCGCCCAGTTCTGCAGGACCTTGACGTTGGTCTTGACCTGGTTGGACTCCTCGCAGGCCCGGAGGCTGCCCTCGTCCATCTCGAAGTCCTCGGCGTAGACCAGGACCTCGACGCCGGGCTGCTTGTCCAGCTCGCGCAGCTCCATCGGGGTGGCCTTGCACTGGGCGATGCCGCGCCGGGCGAACACGTGCACGTCGGTGATCTGCTTGGCGCGCAGGCCCTCGTAGACGTTGTCGGTGATGTCGGTGGCCAGCAGGTCGTCGGCGTCCTTGGCCAGGATGCGCGCGACGTCCACGGCCACGTTGCCCGCGCCGATGACGGCGACGCTGGTGCCGTCGACGTGCCAGGAGGGGTTGACGTCGGGGTGGGAGTCGTACCAGAAGACGAAGTCGGCGGCGCCGTGACTGCCGGGCAGGTCGACGCCGGGGACGTCCAGCTGGCGGTCGCGGTCGCTGCCGGTGGCGAAGATGACCGCGTCGTAGTGACGGCGCAGGTCCTCCAGTTTGAGGTCCACGCCGTACTCGACGTTGCCGTAGAAGGTGATCTCCGGCTTGTCGAGGATCTTGTGCAGGGCCCCCTGGATCTGCTTGATCCGGGGGTGGTCCGGGGCCACCCCGTAGCGGACCAGGCCGTAGGGGGAGGGCAGCTTGTCGAGGATGTCGATGCTGACGGACGTGCCGCACGCGGACAGGGTCTCGTCCTTGGTGAGCAGGTCCGCGGCGTAGATTCCCGCCGGGCCCGCACCCACGATTCCCACTCGCAGTGGTCGCGTCATCGCACAGCTCCAAGTCTTCGCGCCAGGGTCGGACGCCATAGGTAAGGCTTGCCTAATCTATCCGATGTCGCCACCGGAAAAACCCACTATAAGGGTAGGGAATTCTGCCCTCCCCGCCGGGTGGGGGGAAACGCCCCGAAGTCCGCCCGGCGCCGACAGTCCAGGTGGGGGGCCGGATCCGGGTCCGCCGGAAGGGCCTTCAGTGTGGGGTCAACGCCCCGCCAAGGAAGAATCAGCCCCGAGATGAATGTGGGGAAAGTCACTGCTGCTCGAGCTCGGCCTTGACGGAGGCGGCGTACCGGGACACCTGCTCCTGGCCGGACAGCTTGGCGATCGCACTCATGATGGCGTCGGTCGCCTCCCGGCGCGGCTTGGCCCGTCCGGCCTGCCCCGCCCAGGGGGAGAGGTCGACCGGCTCACCGAAGCGCACGCCGACACGGTTGAGCGAGGGGATCCTGCGGCCGGGCGGCAGGATGCGCCCGGTGCCGGCGAGCGCCACCGGGACCACGGGCGCCCCCGTCGTCAGGGCCAGCCAGGCCAGGCCGGTCTGCCCCTTGTACAGGCGGCCGTCGGGGGAGCGGGTGCCCTCGGGGAAGATCCCGAAGACCTCTCCGCCGGTGATGACCTCCAGGCTGTTGTTCATCGCCTCCTGGGAGCTCTGGCCCGGGCGGCGGTCCACCGACAGCGGGCCCAGCGCCCGCAGCACCCGTGAGAGCGCCTTCCTGGGCAGTGTGCTCTCGTCGAAGAGCTCCTGCTTGGCGATGAAACGCACCGGTCTGGGGCAGGCCACCCCGATGAAGAGGGGGTCGATGAGCGCCAGGTGGTTGGCGGCCAGGATCACCGGGCCCTGCGCGGGGACGTGGTGCGTGCCCTCCACCTTCTGCGGCCACGCCACGCGGCTGGCGGGCGCGACGACGGCCTTGGCTGCTCCGTACAGTGACACTATGAAGTCGCCCCTTCTCGGTGGGTCGCTGATGCTCGCGGGGTTCGCACGCACCGGACGGGGCCTCGACCCGTGGGTGTGCCCTCCGAGCTTAGCGGGGTCCGGCGGGTGGCTGTCTGGCCGAGGCGGCCGAAGAGAACTCCCCGACCCCTGCCGTGACGTGCACCACACGCGCTAGGGTTATGGTCTAGACCTCTGGCCCGGGTCAGAGGCTTCTCCGGACGCGAGCGAGGAAGACAGCCATGCCGAAACTGGTCGATGTCAGCCACCAGATCACCGACGGAATGACCACCTGGCCGGGCCTGCCGGAACCGGTGATCGAGGAGAGCACCACCGTCGCGGGCGGTGTTCCCGGACACGGGAACAGCAGCGGACGGGTCACCATGGTCGGGGCGACCGGAACCCACGTCGAAATGCCCGCCCACCGTTACCGGGACGGGGCGGACCCGGCCGACCTGGACCTGGAGAGGGTCGCTGACCTGCCCGGAGCCGTGGTCCACGCGGCCGAGGGCCGTCAGATCGGCCCCGAAGCCTTCTCCGGTCTGGACCTGCGCGGGCGCGCCGTCCTGGTACGCACGGGCTGGGACCGGCACTGGCGCACCGAGGCCTACGGGCGGTCCGACCACCCCCACCTGACCGAGACGGCGGCCAAGGCCCTGGTCGAGTCCGGAGCCACCCTGGTCGGCATCGACTCGGTCAGCGTCGACGACACCTCTCCCGCGGCCGAGGGCGCCCGCCCGGCGCAGGCCGCCCTGCTCGCCGCGGGCATCCCGATCGTCACGCACCTGTGCCTGCTCGACCAGCTCCCCGCCGAGGGCTTCTCGTTCTACGCGGTCCCCGCCAAGGTCCGCGGCATGGCGGCCTTCCCCGTCCGGGCCTTCGCCGTGCTCGCCTAGTACCACCGGCCCAACCGCGGTGATCTTGCTACCAGGGGCAACTTCGGCGCCGAAATCGCCCCTGGTAGCAAGATCACCGCGAAAAAGGGGGCCTACAGGTCGGCGTCCACGTCCTTCTGGGCCCGGCGCCGTTCGCGCTGGGCCCGGCGCTCGGCCTCCTGCTGGGCGGAGCGCTCGTCCTGAGCCACCGCGCTGGTCATCGAGTTGGCCAGCGCACGCAGCTCCATGTTGATCCGCGGGTAGGCGGGCAACCGGGGCAGAGCACCCAGCCTGGGGGTGCGCCGCTCCTCCATCGCCAGGATGAGCTCGTGGAAGGCCAGGTCCACCCGTTGGAGCGTGATCGTGCCCGCCGGATCGGGGCTGCGGTCCTGGGACAGCGCCGCCAGGGCGAGGTACCCGATGCGCTGGGTGGCCACCACCACCGGCCACAGCGGGCGGGTGGAAGCGGCCCGCGGCACGTCCCCGATCGCGCTCTCGTACACGCCGCGCAGGCTCACCAGAGCCGCCCGCATGTCCCGGCGCAGCCGGTAGCGGCGCTCCTCGGTGAGCTCCACGTCCTGGTCCAGCACCGCCATCATGCACTGGCGGGTCCTCTCCAGCACGCCCGCGATGGCCTGCGGAAGCCGGGTCGCCGACGCCCTGCGCCAGAGCAGCAGCGACCCCGCCATGCCGAAGGCCGCACCGACCAGCGTGTCGATGATCCTCGACCCCGCCAGCTCGGCGGCGGGGTAGGGGTTGGCGGTGTAGGACAGCAGCAACGCCATCGGTGTCAGCAGGACTGAGGCGTAGAAGAAGTTACGGCCCACCACCAGTTGCGTGCCGCCCTGGAACAGCCCGGCCAGGACGATGACCGCGGCCAGCGGCAGGTCGGTCGTGAGCAGTGCGACCCCGACCAGCACACCCAGCAGGGTACCCAGCGACCGCTGCACCGAACGGTTCAGGGTCAGCACCACGTTGCCGCCCTGCAGGACGGCGGTCGTGGTCAGCGCCACCCAGTAGTAGTGCTCCAGGCCCAGCCACAGCCCGAACGCGCCCGCGAGGGTCACGGTCAACCACATGCGCAGCGCGGTGGGGCGGATCAGGGAGTCGGCGCTCAGACTGGAACGCAGTGAGCCCCACAGCGCGGGGTAGCGGTCGTCGTGCAGGTCGGCGCTGCGCTTGTCGTCCTCCTCCCCGTCGTCCTGGGCGCTCCGGTGCGCGGCCTGGGAGGCCCGCGACAGCAGGTTGTACAGGCGTGCCTCCAGCGACCGCGGGCGCATGCCCCGGCGCAGCTCGTCCAGGGAGTCCGGGTCGGGCGCCCGGTCCGGCTCGGCGACCGCCAGGGCCATCCGGTCGGCGAACTCCGCAGCCTGTTCGGGCAGCGCCGTGGGCCGTGTCATGCACACCTGGGTCGCGGCCAGGTGGATGTCGGACACCCAGCGCAGCAGGGCGCGCAGCCGGGCCGCCTCGGAGGTGGTGCGGTAACCGCGGGTCTGTCCCAGGAGCACGATCCGCCACGCCTCGGCGACGGCCACCGACGCCCTGTGCTGGGCGTGGTCGAGTTCGGGGCTGCCCACGGCCCGGAGCAGTGTGGCCAGAGCACGGTAGGCCCCGGCCACCGCCCGGTACTCGGGGTGACGGGCGCGCACCGGGGCGCCCGACATCGACACCGCCCACCCCACAGCCGCGCCCGTGGCGGCGACCAGCGCGTGCAGGGGCACGTCGGCCAGGCCTCCGGGGGCGATCGTGGAGATGCTGGCGACCAGGACGAAGAACATCGTCCCGGGTTTGTCCACCCGCCAGGCCGCACAGACCCAGGTGGCCAGCCCGGCGGTCAGGCCGATGGAGACCACCGCCGCCCACGGGGAGAGGGACGCGGCCAGGGAGTTGACGGCCACCGCCGCGACGAAGCCCAGACCCACCAGGGCCAGGGCCGCCGCACGGTAGGAGTAGGGGGTCTTCTTCTCGTACAGGACGGTCATGGACCCCAACGCGGCGAGAGTGCCGACCTGGGGGCCGAAGGCCAGCGCCGCCAGGGCGAAGGACACCGTCATCGCGACGGTCGCCTGCACGGCGGTCGTCCAGGCCCAGGCGCCCGCCTCCAGACCGAACACGGCCCTGAGGTCGACCCGCGGCCGTGGCCGCTCACCCACGGTGACGCGTTCCGGGCCCTTGGCGGAGTCGTCCTCGCCCAGGTTCATCGGGCCGGTCTCACCAGTGGTTCCCAGATCTCGCACGGGCCCCATCCTAAGCCGAACGGGACGAACAGGACGTCGGTCTCCGGGCGGGCGCGGCCGTCTCCGGTCAGGACCCCCCGGCGGCCGCCTGCGCGGATGTCTCCTCCAGCGCCGCCTCCGCCCGTGCGGCCCGCTCCAGAGCCCGGTCCCGGGCCTCCTCGGCCACCGACAGGCGGGCGGACGCGGCCTCGCGGGCCTCCGCCAGGGTGAGTTCCGCGTTGCGGCGCTGGGCGTCGAGTTCACCGGTCAGGCGTTCGCGGTCCGCCGTCAGACGGTCCAGTTCCGCGGTGAGACGGGCGCGTTCGGACTCGGCGGCCGCCCGGTCGGACTCCAGGCGCTGGTGGGCGCGCTCCAGTTCGGTGCCCAGACGGGAGCGCTCGGATTCCAGGGCCGCGGCGTCGCGGCGGCCCTGCTCCTCGGCGCGTTCGGCTCGGGCCAGGGCGCCGCGTTCGGCCAGTTCCGCCTCGTCCCGTCGGCGTGACTGTTCGGCCAGTTCCGTGCGCAGGCGTTCGGTCTGTGCCCGGGCCAGCTCCAGACGCCGCTCGGCCTCGGCTCGCTCGCGTTCCAGTTCCGCGCGGGCACGGTCAGCGGTCTCGGTGATTCTGCGTTCGGCCGCGGCCAGCCCGGCGTTGGCCTCGGCGGTGGCCGCGTCGCGCTCCTCGGCCGCGACCCGGGCCAGTTCCGCCTGCCGGTCGCGTTCTGCCTCGGCCGCCTCGCGGCGGTGCAGGGCCTCCTCGGCCATGCGCTCGGCGTCCTGGGTCGCGGTCACGGCGGCGGCGGTGGTCTCCTCCGCCGCACGGCGGGCCGTCTCGGCCTCCCGGCGGCGGTTCTCCGCCTCCAACCGGGCGGAGTCGGCCTCCGAGAC
The DNA here is from genome assembly GCF_014651695.1 of Nocardiopsis terrae. Classification (GTDB taxonomy): domain Bacteria; phylum Actinomycetota; class Actinomycetes; order Streptosporangiales; family Streptosporangiaceae; genus Nocardiopsis; species Nocardiopsis terrae. Next base: position 64,436 of record NZ_BMXJ01000004.1, on the reverse strand, counting down.
CTGGCGGGAGGCGGCGAGCCGGGCCGCCTCGACCTGGGACTCGGCGGCTGCCGGGTCGGTCATGGTGGTGAAGGCCTCGGTGGCCGAGTTCAGGGTCGCGCTGAGTTGTTCTGCCTGGACGGCGAAGCGGGTGAGCAGGTCGTCCGCGCGCAGCCGGGCCGTGGTGACGGGTTCGGCCTCCCGGCCGGTCGTCGCGGAGGGTGTGTTCTCGTTCCTGTCGGCGCGGGCCGCCTCCTCGGCGTGCTCCGCCTCCTGGGCCAGCCGCTGGCGTTCCTTCCACGCCCGCCAGCGTGTGTGCTCGGGCAGGTCGCAGTACTGGGGAGGGCGCCCGGGGGAGGAGCCGCGGGGCACGGGTCGGGTACAGCCGGGGAAGATGCAGGTGCTGGAGTCGGAGGAGGCCACGGGCCGAGCGTAGCGTCTCGGGGCCCGTCGCCGCCGGGGTGTGTCGCCCGGGGCCGGGCAGCGGGAAGCCCCCGTGCGGGACGTGGGTATGACCGCACGGGGGCTGGTTCCTGGTCGATCTCGAGCCGGTTCCCGGCCGGGTGTCAGCCGTCAGTCGTGGGCGCCGAAGCCGTCGACGCGGCAGACCATGGTGGTGACGAAGGGGCGGAAGCCCTCCTGCTCCAGGAAGCTGATGTCCTCGGAGGCGGTGGCCAGCGCGGAGAACTCGATGTCCCGGATGCCCATGGCGGCGAGCTGGCGGCGCACCTCCTCCAGGAGCTTGGAGCCGACACCGGAGCCGGTGTACTCCGGGTCGATGGCGAAGGTCTGCACGACGGCGACCCGTTCACCGCGGTCCCAGCTGCCCTGGGCGTTCTCGCGGATGGTGACCATCGCATATCCGGCCAGGTCGCCCTCGTGCTCGGCGAGGATGGCCATGGTGTCGGGGTCGGCGAGCCACTCCAGGTACTGGGCGCGGCGCCGGCGCCAGGACTCGTCCAGGCTCACCGCGCTGATGATCTCCTCAAGGTGCGGGGCGGTCACCGTGTGCTGCTGGTGCAGCGCACCCCACAGGTCAGCGAGCTCCTCCACCTCGTGGGCTCCGAGGTAGCGGAAGCCAAGGACGCCGACGTTCGTTGAACGAGGTTTGGTCATCAGCGAAGTTTGCATTTTCTTCTCACCCGTTCCACCAGCATTGGGTGCTGATCCCCTGCGGGCCGCACTCTGCGGGCCCGTGGTTGAGCTGTGAGTCTGACTGTACGTGCCGGTATCGGCGGGAACAGGTCCGACACGAGGAAAAACCACACACCACATCTCTCAGTGAGAAAAACTTCGAATGTTTCTCTCGGGGGTTCTCCCGAGGGGGTAGCGGGGGGCTGGACGGTGTGCACGGAATCACTCACAAAGAGTGGGTGATCCGACCGAAACCATCTAGAAACCTGGGCGTTCTGCCATAAATTGGGATCCATGATCGACGTTCGGCGGTTGCAGCTCCTTCAGGCCCTTGACCACCACCGCACGGTGGCAGCCACCGCGGAGGCGCTCAACGTCACCCCGTCGGCGGTCTCCCAACAGCTCGCCGCCCTGGCCAGGGAAGCCGGGGTCCCCCTCGTCGAACGCCAGGGCCGCCGATTCCTGCTGACCGGTGCCGCCCGGGTCCTGCTCAAGCGCGCGCACGTCATCTTCGCGGAGATGGAACGCGCCACCGCGGACCTGGCCGAGTACGCGGACGGCGACCGGGGGGTGGTCCGGGTCGGTTCCTTCTCCACCGGCATCAGCGACCTCCTCGCCCCGGCCCTGGCCCGCCTGCGCACCAGCCACCCCGGCTGGACCTTCGAGGTCGTGCAGGCCGAGCCCGAGGAGAGCGCCGAGATGGTGCGGTCGGGCCAGCTGGACGTGGCCCTGACCATGTCCACCGCGCACATGCCCGCCACCGGGGACCCCGACTTCCGCGCGGACCCGGTCATGGTCGAGCTGTTCGATGCGATCCTGCCCTACCAGCACCCCCTGGCCACCCGTACGAGCCTGCACCTGGCCGACGACCTGGCCGCGCAGGACTGGATCATGTCCGCCCCGGGTACGGCCTGGCACTCCTGTGTGACCGCCGCCGCCAACCAGGCGGGGTTCCAGCCCCGGGTGGTGCACACCGTCGACGACTTCAGTGCCGTCTTCTCCATGGTGCAGGCGGGCCTGGGGGTCGCCCTGATGCCGAGGCTGGCCTGGACCGGGCTGAACAAGCCCCAGATCGTGGTCCGCGGGGTGCGGGAGACCGCCCGGCGCCACATCATCACCCTGTCCCGGGCGGGTTCGACCCCAGAGCCCCTGCTCACCGCCGTTCGCGAGGCCGCCAGCAAGGTCCCGGTCCCCTCCGTGGGCCCCTTCGCCGTCGCGGGCTGACCCCGGGCACCGGGCCCGGGCCGTCCCGGTCGGGGGCGACTTCTCCCACCACCGTTGCGGTCGCCGTTCAGAACGGGGACGGCGGGACGTCGTCGAGCACCTCCGAAGCGGCCTGGTGCAGGTAGGCGGCGGCCAGCCGGATCGGCCGCCAGGCCCAGCCGCCGGTGCGTCCGGCCAGGTAGACCCGGCGGACCCCGCCCAGTTCGCCCAGCGGGGCGTGGGCGACCCCGCGCCGTGTGGTGGTCGACAGGCGGGGCACCACGCCCACGCCGACCCCGGTGGCCACCAGTTCCTCGAACAGGTCCAGCGTGTCGATGCGGTGCGTGATCCGGGGGGTGAATCCGGCGTCGGCGCACATCCGCTGCAGCAGGGCCTCCTCGTCGCCCCGGTAGGGGCTGGCGATCCAGGAGGCTTCCGACAGTTCGCGCAGGCGGCGCCGGGTGAGCGTCCTGCTGTCCGCGCCCTCGGAGGGCTGGGAGAGCAGCAGCGCCTCGCTTCCCACCGGGTGAACCGTGAGCGTCCCCGGGAATTTCCGGGGGAGCAGACTGTACTGGTAGACCACCCCCAGATCCGCGCCCCCGTCCTGGAGGAGATCCAGCGCCTGGTCCGACTCGTACTCGGTCAGGCGGATGTCCATCCCGGGGTGGTCGCGTCTCAGACGGCGCACCGCGGGGAGCACGATCGGCGCCGCTGACGTGTACATCACCAGGTCGACACGGCCGACGGGGGCCGTCTCACCGTCGAATTCGGCCTGGGCGGCCTCCACCCGGGCGAGGATGTCCACGGCGTGTTCGGCGAGCCGCCGTCCTGCCGGGGTGAGCCGTACCCGTCGCCCGTCCGGGACGATCAGCGGAACATCCGCCTCCTTCTCCAGGACGGCGAAGTGTTTGGACACCGCGGAGGTACTCATGCCTGTGACCTCGGACACAGCGGACATCGTGCCGAGTCGTTCCAGTTCCACGAGTAGGCGGAGCCGAGTGAAATCCATCCACCAAAACTACATGGTCCATCAACCATGAGTCCGTGGACAGAAACGAACCATGTAGGTCCAATGGTCGGGTGATCCGCTCCTTCCTTCCCTCGCTCCGCCGTGCCCGGACCCCGATCCCGGCTCCGTTGATGCTGCTCGTCGGCATGTTCACGCTGCACACGGGCAGCGCTCTGGCCGTGACCGCCTTCGAGCAGGCCAGTCCGGCCACGGTCACCTGGCTCCGGCTGAGCTGGGCCGCGCTGCTCCTCCTAGCGCTCGGTGGTCGCTCCCTGTGGCGGGCCGTGCGTGCGGCGAAGCCACGTGAGCTGGGGGCCGTGGTGATCCTGGGCACAGCGAGCGCGGGGATGATGCTGTTCTACTCCGAGGCGACGGCCCGAATCGAACTCGGTACGGCCACCTCCATCGAGTTCCTCGGCACCCTGGTGGTAGCCGTCGCTGCCATGCGTCGCCGCCGCGAACTGGTGTGGATCGTCGCGGCCGTGGTCGGCGTGGTCTGCCTGACCCGCCCCTGGCAGGGCGAGCTCGACCTGGCGGGGATCGGCTTCGCCCTGGCCGGGGCGGTCTGCGTGGTCGGCTACATCGTGCTGACCCAGCGGGTCGGCGCCGGGTTCAACGCCGTGCACGGCCTCGCCCTGGCGATGACCGTCGCAGCCCTGGTCACCGCTCCGCTGGGCGCCCCGGCCGCGATCGCCGACCCCGACCCCGGGCTCATCATGTTCACGCTGCTCATCGCGCTGCTCTTCCCGATGGTGCCGTTCCTGCTGGAGATGGTCGCCCTGCAGCGGATGAGCCGGACCGCCTACAGCACCTTCTCCAGCCTGGAACCCGCCGTCGCCCTGGTGATGGGACTGGTCGTCATCGGTCAGGCACCGGTCGCCGTGCAGCTGGTCGGAATGGGACTGGTGGTGATCGCCGGGATCGGCGCCGCCCGAGGGGACCGGGGCGCCGGGCCCGCGGTCCCCAGGACCGTGCGCAGGCAGCGCGGCCGCCTCGCGCCGGCGCAGGCCGCCTGAACCGGCCCTCCGGTGCGGCCCCCGGGAGGGCGGACGCACGCACCGGAGGGTCCTCGGGCCCGTCCCGGCGCCCCTCGGGGCGGCGGGACGGGCCCAGGCCGCGTACGCGAGTGCGCGGCCGTACTCTTGCCGTTCTCGTTCCCGTGGTGTCACCGCAGGTTCGTCGGCCGGTGGCCGCCGGAGGATCAGTCGGGGGCGGACGGGGGCAGATCGACGCCGGAGGCGATGTCGCGCAGGGCCCGCACGTGCTGCTCGAAGGCCTTGCGTCCCTCCGTGCTGAGCAGGAGGGAGGTGCGGGTGCGCCGCCCCACGCGGAACTTGTGCACGACCACGTACCCGGCCTCCTCCAGGGTCGCGATCTGCTTGGACAGCGCGGAGTCGCTGACCTCCACGGTGTCCCGCAGGACCCGGAACTCGATCTGGTGGGCCGAGGCCAGCGCCGCGACGATGGAGAACCGGACCGGGGAGTGGATGACCTCGTCCAGGCGGCTGCGTGGATGGTTCACTGAGCGCTCCTGCTGCGGCGCAGGACGACGAGGGCCGCCACGGACGTGGGGACCGCGCTCAGCACCGCCATCGGCACCCACCAGGCCGGCTCCCCCTGGAAGAAGATACTTCCGGCCACGACGGCCGTGGCGTAGACGGGGGCCCACACGCCTGTGCCCCAGTTGTGCAGCTTGGCGTAGCCGAGGGGCTGCACCGGCTGGCGGCGGCTGTAGAGGATGAGCGCGGTGAGCATGACCAGGTAGAACGCCAGGCCCACGAGCACGCCCGTGACGGTGCCGCTGATCCCGATGATCAGCAGGAGCACCATGCTGGTCAGGCCGAACCCGAAACCGTATACCGCGTACCAGCGCCCCCTCGGGCCTACCTTCGCCTGCATCGCCCGGGCCCGCTCCAGGGCGTCCTGGGCCTCTTCGCTGTGCATTCGAGGATTCCTCTCTGTCAATGTTTTTCTATAGTTGCACTCACTTTCCATGTTGGCAAGTGATTTCAGGGTAAGGTTCCCGGGCCGGGCGTCGACCGGCATGACAGGGCCCACTCCGACCAGGGTCCCTTCCAGGCACGGCACCGGCCCCGCATGCACTAACTTGGTCCGAATCATGGCGGCCAAATCTGACATCGAACTCCTGCGCGCCCACGAACCGGTGCTCATGTGCACCGAGGGGGAACTCTTCTTCCCTGCCGACGTGGACGCCTACGTACGCAACTGCAGCCTCTGGATCGAGGAGCCCGGCGGACGCGAGAGCGTCATCGTCCCGGTCGGCGAGCTCACCCTCGACAGGCTCGCCCGGGCCGAGGAGGAGTGGCCCGGGCGGCACAAGCACCTGCGCTTCGTGCAGGAGGAGACGCTGCGCGAGGAGGCCCGCCGGTTCAAGGGCATCGCCCGCTCGGTGATCCCCAAGAGCGGGCGCCTGGCCGCCGTGGGCGTGCTCGGCCGCGTCCTCGACATCCTGATGAAGCTCTCACTGCTCATCCGCGGAGCGGTCCCCGGAGGCGTCACCTTCGCCGCGGTGACCCGCTACCGGGAGCGCGTCGACAACGGCGGCGCCACCTACTACGGGCGCGTCACCCGCGAGGGCGGCTACATCATCCTCCAGTACTGGTTCTTCTACGCGATGAACGACTGGCGCACCATCTACGGCGGGGTCAACGACCACGAGGCCGACTGGGAGCGCGTCACCGTCTACGCGGTGGAGAACCCCGACGGCGGCACCCGCCCGGTATGGGTCGGCGCCTCCTCGCACGAGTACCAGGGTGACGACCTGCGCCGCTCCTGGGCCGACCCCGAGCTGCGTCGGGACGGCCCCCACCCGGTGGTCTACGTCGGTGCGGGATCGCACTCGCACCAGATGCTCGCCGGCGACTACCTCATCCAGGTCGACCCCGCGGTACTGCGCGGACTCGTCCGCTTCTGGCGACGGATCACCCAGCGCCTCTTCCGGGCAGACAGCGCCATCAACCGGCACGGCATCGGCGTCCCCTTCGTCGACTACGCGCGCGGCGACGGCGAACGGCTCGGCCCCGGAGGCGACCGGGAGTGGAACGCCGTCCTCATCGACGACGACACCCCCTGGGTGCACGGCTTCCGCGGACTGTGGGGGCGCGACACCCGTGACTTCTTCGACGGTGAGCGTGCTCCCAGCGGTCCCCGCTACGAACGCGACGGCACCATCCGCCGCTCCTGGGCGGACCCGCTGACCTGGGCCGGACTGCAGAAGGTGGCGCCCAGTGAGCGCGCGGCCCGCGCCGAACTGCGCTCCCACCTGCGCGGCCTGGACACGCGGGTGCGCGACATGGACGCGGAGATCGTCAGACGCCGTGACCGGCTCCGCCAACTCGACTCGGCCCGTATCGTCCTCGAACGCGAGGCCCAGTCACAGCCCCGCGCCCGCGAGTACTCCCAGCAGGTCGAGGAACTGGAGAAGGAACTCGCCGAGGTGTACGAGAAGCGGGTCCTGATCGCCGACGAACGCGAGACGCTCCAACGCTCCCTGGACAGCGACACCCCGCTGGTGCCCTCGCCCACGGGCCACCTCAAGGCACCGCACCTGCCCTACGCCTCCGGCGAGCAGCGCACCAACCGCTTCCTGCACCTGTGGGTCGCGTTGAGCACGCCCCTGCTGCTCATCTCCCTGGCGCTGCCCCTGTTCCTGCTGGACGGGCACATGACCCTGTGGGCCATGCTCGGGGTCGTCCTGGGCTTCGCGGCGATCGACGCCGTCGCCCGCCGCAAGTTCGTCCAGTACCTCACCGGACTGGCGATCGCCGCCGTCGTCACAGGCCTGATCGTGGGGGTGGTGGCGGCCTTCATCGCCGACTGGCGGATCGCCGTCACCGTCCCGATCGTGCTCATCGTGGTCGTGCTCCTGGTGGTCAACGTCCGCGACCTCATGCGCCGCTGATCCGGACCCCCTTCCCGCCCGCGCCCCGCGCGGTTCCGTCACCCGCGCGGGGCACCATGGGGGCATGGACGAAGCACTGTTCGGTTCACCACCGGTCACCGTCGCCCCGGGCGCCGTCCACCTGCCCGGCTGGCTGTCCCCGCAGACCCAGGCCGACCTGGTCCGGCGCTGCCGGGAGTGGGCGCGCGGGCCTGCGGGGATGCGTCGGCACCCCATGCCGCGCGGCGGGCGGATGAGCGTCTCGATGGTCTCGCTCGGCTGGCACTGGCAGCCCTACTCCTACGCCCGCGAGCTGCCCGACGGTACCCCGGTCCAGCCCTTCCCCGACCTGCTGGGCGACCTGGCGGCCCGCGCAGTCGAGGCCGCCCACGGGGCCCCGCACCGGGGGGACCCCTACGACGTGGCCCTGGTCAACTTCTACGACGCCGACGCCCGGATGGGCATGCACCAGGACCGGGACGAACGCTCCCGTGCCCCCGTGGTCTCGTTCAGCCTCGGCGACAGCTGCGTCTTCCGGTTCGGCAACACCGAGACCCGGAACCGGCCCTACACCGACGTCGAACTGCGCGGCGGCGACCTGTTCGTCTTCGGCGGCCCCTCCCGGATGGCCTACCACGGGGTTCCGCGCACCCGCCCGGGAAGCGCGGACCCCGGCCTGGGCCTGACCGGCAGGCTCAACATCACGGTCCGCGCCTCCGGCCTGCAGGACTGACCGGCCCGTCGGCCGCGCCCCGACCCGGCGGGCCGACCGGAGGGCCGAGCGGAGGGGATCGCCGCCGCGGCCCGGTCCCCGTGGCGTGTCGGCGCGCGCCCGTGCCCGCACCGGGTCAGGATCGGGCAGGGCAGGCCGCACACGGGAGGGCAGACCATGACCGAATCCGCGCCCGAGCGCACCATGGCCCTGGGCGGTGGGGGAGGCGTCCCGCCCGCCGACGCCCCACCCGGCGAGGTTCGGGTCGGCCTCTACCGGGACGGGCACCGCCAGCGCGAAACCCGCTCCCTCGCCGAGGCGGGCGAGGCCGTCCACACCGGTTCGGGGCTGATGGCGTGGGTCAGCATGAGCGCCCCCAACCGGGAACAGCTGCTGGACGCCGCCCACCACTTCGACCTGCCCCGGCTGGCCCTGGAGGACGCGATCGTCGCCCACCAGCGGCCCAAGGTCGAGACCTACGGCGACGTGCTGTTCGTCGTGCTGCGACCGGCCCGCTACGACCAGGAAAGGGAACTCGTGGAGGTCGGGGAGGTCCACGTCTTCGGCTCCCGCGACTTCGTGATCACCATCCGGCACACCGAGCAGGTCGACTTCGAGGCGGTCCGCTCCCGTCTGGAGGCCGAACCGGGGATGCTCGCCCACGGCACGCCGGCCGTGGTCTACGGGGTCCTGGACCAGGTCGTGGATGCCTACGCCCCGGCCATAGCCGGACTCCAGGACGACATCGACGAGGTGGAGAACGAGGTCTTCGCCGGTGACCGGGACGCCTCCCGGCGCACCTACCGTCTGGCGCGCCAGGCGATCCGCCTCCAACGCGCCATCGACCCCCTGGACGAACTCCTCGACCACCTCATGGCTCCGTTGGAGCGCCCTGAGCGGGCCGGTTCCCATCTGCTGCCCCGCCCGGGCCCGGAACACCGCACCGAGCTGTACCACTACCTGCGCGACGTCGCCGACCACGTCCGCGCGACCCGTGAACACGCCGACAGCTTCCGCCAGCTGCTGGAGAACATCACCGAGGTCCACAGCGCCCTCATCAGCCAGGCACAGAACGAGGCGATGAAGAAGATCTCCTCCTGGGGCGGCATTCTGGTCGTTCCGACGCTGATCTCCTCGGTCTTCGGGATGAACATCTCCCCCCAGCCCGGATTCCACTGGGTCTTCAGCTGGCCGCTCGTGCTCTCCCTCATGCTCCTGTCCGCGCTGCTGCTCTACGTGCTCTTCAGACGCAACGGCTGGTTGTAGCGGCGGGGCCGGCGGAGCTGCGCGGGGGATCCCCGGCGCCGGGCCCTGCCGTGCGGCTCACGGGTCGAGCAGGCTCCGGAGGTGGTCCAGGTCGCTCCTGGCCGCGGAAGCGAGCTCCTCGCTCTCCGTCCTGGTGCGGCGCAACTTCTCCACGGCCCGGGCGACCTGCTGGTCCAACCCGCGCGTCTGCGAGCTGAGGACGGCGTCGCCGTCCTTCCCCGCCCGCTCGGAGGAGGTGTAGGCGATCCCGGTGGCGACCGCGGCCCCCAGGGTCAGGATCCACAGGAAGACGTTCGCCGTCAGCAGGGACAGGACGAGCAGGACCACCGCCGTGGCCAGGCTCACCCAGAGGAAACCGTGGTGGCCGCGGTCGGCGCTGTGGCGTTCACGCAGCCTGCGGCGGGCGCGCTCGACCTGCCGCTGGTCGGCGCCGGACTCGGTGACGGCGATGGACAGGCCCTGGAAGGTCGTGTCCGTGGTGTCGGGGACCAGGGCGGTGGCCCGTGCCGCCAGGTCCTCCGCCGCGTCCATGACGGCGGCGCGCTGGAGGACGAGCGCGAAGGTGCGGCGGTGCGGTGGTACGTCCTCACGGGTCAGGTCCTGCCTGAGGAGGGCCTCGACACTGTCGACGGTGTCGCCCCAGGCGGGCAGGGCGCTCTCCCGGCCGCCGTTCTCGACCACCGCCCGTAGCCGGTTGGACTCGGCCAGCAGGGGCGCCTCCTCGGGGCTGCCCTCCTCCACGAGCAGGCGCAGCGTCTCCCGGAGGAAGCCGGAGCTGGCCTCGTCGGGCGCCATGGCCTCCGAGGAGGTGTCCTCGGTGCCCAGCGCGGTGACCTCGGCGACCCGTTCGCGCAGGCGGGCCAGGGCCTGGGCGGCCTGGTGCTGGGAGGCGGCGGAGGCTGCGGCACCCCGCCCCCGGCCGGACACCGCCGGAACGGCGACCCAGTCGTGGGCAGGGGAGAGCCGGACACCCTCGGCGGTCCACCGGCGCAGCGTGGACAGCAACAGGTGCTCCCGGGCGTCGTCGCCGAAGGAGCCGTCGGCGGTCAGCAGCCACAGGGCGCGCTGGCCGCGGGTCAGCTGGACCCGCGGTCCGGGGAGGTGGGGCAGGAGGTCGGCGGACACTCCCTCGCCCAGGGTGCGCGCGTGCTCGGCGCGGGTGAGGGCCGAGGCCAACGCGGCGAAGCAGCGGGCCCTCTCCGGGTCGACGGCGGCGGCCTCGTCGAAGCACAGGCGGGCCCGGGCGAGGTCGTCGTCGAGCAGCGCGTGCAGACCCCGGGCGGCGGGGACCAGCCAGTATCCGGGTACGTCCTCGAGCCCGGGGTCGGCCGGGGCGGTGCCGGCCAGCATCTGGAGGGTGCGGTGGCGCGCGATCGCGGCGTCGTCGAACATCGCCAGGGTGGCGCGGACGTCGCTGAGTTCGATGAAGGCGTCCAGGGTCGCGGAGACCCGGTCGAGTCTCTGCTCCAGGGTTCCCCGGATCCGGCCCAGTTCGGAGCGCATGCGCCTGCGTTCCCGCGCCATCTGCGAGTGCGTGTCGCTCAGGTCCTCCTGGAGTTCCCTGATCCGCGCGTTCTGCGAGTAGTCGATCCAACTCAAGTCTGTCTTCCTTTCTCCGCGCCTGCGGGACGGTGGCGCGCCGGAGGTTGTGACGGCGGTGGAGCCGCTCCGGTTCGGGGGTTGCGCGCGCGGTGCTCCCTGAACCAGACTGGGAGCGCTCCCAAGGGAAGGGTCCCCCCATGAACGAACCGAAGCTCCCACCGGGCCTGCTGTTCGGTACCGCCACCGCCGCCTACCAGGTCGAGGGCGCTGCCGGTGAGGACGGACGGGGTCCCTCGATCTGGGACACCTACTGCCGCACCCCCGGGCGCGTGGCCCGCGGCGAGAGTGGGGACGTGGCCTGCGACCACTACCACCGCTACGCCGAGGACGTCGCCCTGCTCGCCGAGCTCGGGGTGGACCTGTACCGCTTCTCCGTGTCCTGGCCCCGGATCCAGCCCAGCGGCCGGGGCCGGCCCAACCCCGCCGGGCTGGCCTTCTACGACCGCCTGGTCGACACGGTCCTCGCAGCCGGAGTCGAGCCGGTCCTCACCCTCTACCACTGGGACCTGCCCCAGGCCCTGGAGGACGAGGGCGGCTGGCGCGTCCGCGACACCGCCCGCCGCTTCGGCGAGTACGCCCGGATCGTGGCCGAGCACCTCGGCGACCGGGTGAACCACTGGATCACCCTCAACGAACCCTTCTGCTCCGCCTTCGTCGGGCACGCCGTCGGCCGCCACGCCCCCGGGACCCGGGAGGGGACCCCCGCCCTGGCCGCGGCGCACCACCTGCTCCTCGCCCACGGCGCCGCGGTCGGCGAGCTGCGCGCCTGTGACGCGGGACGGGTCGGCATCACGCTCAACCCCGACCACCTGCTGCCCGCCACCGAGACCGAGGCCGACCGGGCCGCCGTGGAGCGCGCACGCACCCTGCACAACCGCACCTGGTTCGACCCCCTCTTCACCGGTGCCTACCCCGACAACGAGCAGGAGGTCTGGGGCGAGCTGGCCGACGGTTCCTACCGGCGGGAGGGCGACCTGGAGGCCATCGGCCAGCCCCTGGACTTCCTCGGGGTCAACTTCTACCGCCCCATCATGCTCCGCGACGTCCCGCACGAGCAGGCGGACCCGCGGCTGCGCACGGCCGTCGACATCGGGGCCGAACAGGTCTCCTTCCAGGGTGCCCGGCACACCACCATGGGCTGGCCCGTGGTCCCGGAGAGCTTCGCGGACCTGCTCGTGGACCTGGACCGCCGCTACCCCGGACTGCCGCCGATCCTCATCACGGAGAACGGGTCCGCAGAGGCGGACGAACCCGACGAGGACGGCCGGGTCCACGACGAGGACCGCATCGCCTACCTGCGCGACCACCTGTCCGCGCTGGCGCGCGCGATCGACGCCGGGGTGGACGTGCGCGGGTACTTCGTGTGGTCGCTGCTGGACAACTTCGAGTGGGCCTACGGCTACGACCGCAGGTTCGGCCTGGTGCGGGTGGACTACGAGAACCTGGAGCGCCACCCCAAGGACAGTTACCACTGGTACCGGGACTACCTGACCTCGCACAGGCTCCGCCGGGCACCGGGCGCTCCCTCCTGACCCGCAGGGATTCCCGGACGCCCGACGCCGTGTCGGCGTCCGCTCCGATCCGGGGCAGGCGGAGGGGGCTGCCCGGTGACGGGAGCCCCGCGCTGCCGCTGGCGCAGACGACGGTGGTGCTGTGCCAGTCGGCCTTCAACGACGAGTTGGCGGTCGGGCACAGCGAGGAGTACCGCACGACGGTCCGCGACCTACTGCTCGACGCGCTCCCGCGCACGATGGGCCCGGAGGTAGCCGACCGGCTCCCGAATACCGGGGACGCGCGTCAGACCCTCTGCCGGGCTACGCTGCCGAAGGCTCCGACGACCGCCCCGAGAGCGAACATGGCGGCCTCGTCCTCGTCCATGTGGACGATCCCGGCGGGGACGCGCACGCGGTAGGGCTTGTTCTCGGCGGGCAGGATCTCCAGGCCGTCGATGAGCCGTTGGCCCTCCAACATCAGGAGGGCCTCCCCGACCCTTCCGGTGCGGTCTCCCCGCGCCCATATCGACATGCGTTCACCCTAACTACGGCCCAGGGCCGTCAGCGGAGCCGACCCGCGACCGGGGGAGCGGCCCGGCGGGGGCCCGGGAGGTTCCGCGACGGGTGCACCCGGCCCGGAACCTCCGCTTCGTCAGTTCCCCGGCCTCCCCGGACGGGGCGAGGGACTGTGTACCCAGTGATATCACCGACAGTGCACCTGCACGTGCACTCACCTCGGTGCATGGCCGGATCCGGCCAGCGGGAGCGGCCGCGGACTCACTGTCCGAGGACGGTCATCTCCTCGCCCCGCACGTCGACGGCGGTCAGGGCGACCTCCCCCGAGGGGCGGTCCTGCGAGCGCGGACCGGCCACCGCCAGAACGCCCCCGCCGTCCTCGTCGGTCCCCTCGACCACGCCCTCCGCGGTGATCGAGGCGACCTCACGGGAGGCGGCCGCCAGATAGTGCCAGCGGCTCTCGGAATCCTGCCACCAGGTGCCCGCGGCCACCTGACGGTTGAGGTTGCTGCAGTCCCAGCCGCCCTCGCTCTCCCCGGCGGGGACGGCCTCGGTACCGTCGTCGGTCTCCGCGACCAACACTGCCCGGGCCAGCCCGCCGCCGTCGTGCCCGCCGAACCGCACGCACGTCCACCGGCCGTCTCCGCCACCGGGCAGTTCCTGGACGGCGAACTCCCAGGCCGTCGCGGTGAGCACGGGGCCTTCGGGCGGGTCCCCGGCGCAGGCCAGCTCACTCCACAGGTCGAAGCCCTGCTCGGGGCCGAGGACCTCGTGCGGCCCCAACCTGCGGATCTCGGCGGGAGGCGGAGGCATGTACCCCAGGTGGGCGGTGTCCGCTCCTCCCAGGTCGATCACCGTGTACGGCTGACCGTGCGCCACCTCGGGGGCGCGCAACCGCAGGACGGGGCCCGCACCACAGTGCTCCCCGGCGGGTACCGCCTCGGTCACCCCGTCCCGGTGTTCGATGTCGGACCAGCCGGCGCCGCCTCGGCCGAGCTGGGCGCCGGCGGCCTCGGTCACCCAGGGGGGCAGCAGGTAGTGGGTGCCGTCCTCGGTGTCGGCCAGACGGAGGGCGGGCCAGTTGGCCACACCGTTGCCGGGCTCGGCGAACACCTCGACCAGTTCCTCGGAGCCCGCACGCGTGTAGCGGGCGAGCCGGGGTCCGTCGTGCAGGAGCACGACCTCGCGGTCGGCCACCCCGCCGGCGAAGAGGAGGGAGGGCGAGGCGGGGGCGCCGTCACCGTTCTCCTGCTCGGCCCAGACGGCCAGGGCCCGTCGGGTGAGTGACTGGTCGTCGACCGCGTCGCCCCTGGGGTGCCAGGCAGTCAGGTCCAACCGGAAGCTCGTCCGCCAGGCGTCCGGTGCGGCGGCCCCGGCCAGCCGGACCGGGGCAGCGGCGGGCGCGGTGACGCCCACCCCGGTGTCGGGCCCGGCAGCGGTCAGTCCCAGCACCGTCACCGCGAGGGCGAGGAGGCCGACGGAGGCGACCAGGCCGCGCCGGTGCACCAGGGGCCCCTTGCCGCTGACCCGGACGAGTGTGGGGTCGGGCAGGGGCAGCCCGGCCGGTGCCCCGGTGGCGCGTTCCACGGCGGTCGCGGCGTCGCGGACCCCGACCGAGGAGAGGAGTTCGGTCGCGCCGCGGGCGTCCAGCCCCTCCGTCCGCAGGAGGACGTAGGCCGCGCGGGCCGACGCGTCCAAGCCGTCCAAAGCTTCCAAACCGCGGGTCTCGCCGCCGAGGCCGTCGACGGGTGAGACCCGCAGACCGGACTGGCCGCGCGGGTGCCACCGCCGGGGGAAGAGCGACCTGCGCAGGACCTTGTGACGGATCCGCGGGTACTCGTGGGGTCGTGGGTGGCGCCGCCCGCGCGGAAGCGCTCCGGTCACCAGCCGGTGGGCGTGTTCGAGCAGGCCGTGCGGCTCCCGGTGCCCGGAGAGGGTGACCAGGCAGAGCAGGGTCAGGTTCCGGTAGGGGGAGCGGGGAAGGGGCTGCTCCGGGGTTCTGGGCATCGAAGGCTCCTCGGAGATCTCTTCGAGTGACCCTAGGGAAGGCGTCCTCCCCGCACCCGGTGAACACCGAAAGCCGCGGCCTATGCCGGAAATGTCCTACCGGGGGTCCCGCCGGACCACGGGCCGGAGCCCCGCAGGACCGCCCGTCCGGCGCGACCTAGCTGGAAGCACGTTCGACCAGGTGCGGGGCGAACGACAGGCGACGGTGGGTGTGACCGGGGTCCTCGACCTCCTCGACCAGCAGCCGGGCCGCGGCCCGGCCCAGCGCGTGGCTGTCCACGTGCACCGAGGTCAACGGGACCCCGGCGGTGGCAGCCGACTCGATGTCGTCGAACCCCACCACCGCCAGGTCGTCGGGCACCCGCCTGCCCGCCCGGGTGGCGGCCTGCATCACGCCCAGCGCCAACAGGTCGTTGGCGCAGAACACCGCGGTGGACGGATGCGGCGAGGCCAGGATCCGCTCACCCGCGCGCCGCCCCTGGTCCAGGGTGAACGCACCCGCCTCGACCACCTCCACGGCCTCCTCGGGCCGCCCCGCCAGAGCCGCCGCGCGACGGCACCCGGCCAACCGGTCGACGGACTGGCGCATGTGCGCGGGCCCCGTGACACAGGTGATCCGGTCGTGCCCCCTGGCCAACAGGTGCGTGGCGGCCATCTCACCCCCCGCCACGTCGTCGACGGCCACCGAGCACACGTCGGGGAAGTCGGTCGAGTTGTGGAAGAGCACGGTGCGCAGCCCCCGAGAACGGACCCGGTCCACCCAGGACCGGGACAGGTCCGCCGGGGTGATGAGGACCCCCTGCGCCTGCTGCTGCAGCAGCAGGTCCAGGTAGCGCTCCTCCTTCACCGGATCCACGTCGGTGTTGCACAGCACCACGGTCCGCCCGGCGGTGTGCAGGTGGTCCTCGGCGCCGCGGGCCACCCCGGTGAGGAAGGGATTGCGCACATCGAACAACACCAGACCCACACCGGTGCCGTAGCCGTTGCTGAGCTGGCGTGCGGCCTGGTTGGGGCGGTACCCCAACGCTTCGACGGCCCCGTGCACCCGCTCCCTGGTGGCCGGTGCGACGAGCTCGGGCCGGTTCAGGAAGTTGGACACCGTGGCCACGGAGACCCCGGCCTTCTCGGCCACTTGTCTTATGCTGACGGCCTTCACGGCGTGTGTGCTCCCCGCGTCCCCGGAGGGTTTGAGTTGTCACGGTTCAATCCAGGTGCTCCGATGGTAGTGGGGCGGGACGCGTCGAGCGCGCCCCGCCCGGTGGCGAAAGCCGGTCAGGCGGACGGCCAGGGGGCCTCGAAGCGGTGCTCGCCGCTGCCGACCTCGAACGGGTCCGCCCCCGGCAGGTCGACCACTGCAGTGGTGCCCGCCGGTACGACCGCGGCCACGTGCAACCGGGCCCCGTCACGGTGCCAGCGCACACTCGCCGTTCCGTAGGGGGTCTCGTGTGCGGCTCCGGCCCGCTCCATCCCGCCGCCGGGCCGGGGCGCGAAGCGGATACGGCGGTAGCCGGGGGCCTCGGGGGCCAGACCCGCCACCGTGCGGTGCAGCCAGTCGGCCACCGCGCCGAGCGCGTAGTGGTTGAAGGAGGTCATCTCGCCCGGGTTGACCCGGCCGTCGGGCAGCATGCTGTCCCAGCGCTCCCAGACCGTGGTCGCCCCCATCCGCACCGGGTAGAGCCAGGAGGGCGCCTCCTGCTGCAGCAGCAACCGGTAGGCGGTCTCGGTGTGGCCGTGGCGCGTCAGCGCGTCGCAGACCAGCGGCGTACCGGCGAACCCGGTGGCGATGCGGTACCCGTCCCGGGCCACCAGCGCCGCGAGCCGGTCGGCCGCCGCCGTGCGCTCGTCCCCCTCGGGCAGCAGGCCGAAGCACAGCGCCAGCGCGTAGGCCGCCTGGGTGTCGCTGCTGAGCAGCCCGCCCTGCGGGGCGTAGGCCGCGCGGAACCCGCTCCGCACGTGTTCCGCCAGTCGCGCGTAGCGCTCGCGGTCGGCCTCCTTCCCCAGGACCCGCGCGGTCTCGGACATCGTGCGGGCCGACTCGGCGGCGTAGGCCGTGGCCACCAGGGTCGGGTCGGTGCGCCCCCGGAACGGGTCCTCCGGCGGCGCCGCGGGGTCGAGCCAGTCGCCCAGCTGCCGGTCGCGCCGCCAGGTGCCGTCCTCGTCCAGCCGGCCGGCCACCAGCTCCATCCACGCCCCGGCGCTGGCGTACTGGTCGCTGAGCACGCGCTCGTCCCCGAAGTGTTCGTAGACCCGCCACGGGGTGAGCACGGCGGCGTCACCCCACACCGCGGCGGGCCAGGCGGGGGTCCAGGTGGGGGCGTGGATGGTCGGAACGATGAACGGCACCGTGCCGTCCGGGTACTGCTCGGCCGCCAGGTCCGCCAGCCAGGAGCGCAGCATCCCCGCGCAGTCGTAGAGGAAGGAGGCCGTGGGGGCGAACACCTGGATGTCGCCGGTCCAGCCCAGGCGCTCGTCGCGCTGGGGGCAGTCCGTGGGCACGTCGACGAAGTTGCCGCGCATGCTCCAGCGCACGTTCTCGTGCAGCCGTTCCACGAGCGGATCGGAGCAGCTGAACTCACCGGTGGGGCGCATGTCGGTGTGCAGCACCCGGGCGACCACCGCGCCGGGCTCCGGCTCGCCGGGCCAGCCGGTGACCTCCGCGTAGCGGAAGCCGTGGTAGGTGAAGCGCGGCTCCCATTCCTCCACCGCTCCGGTGCCCGCCGCCACGTAGGTGTCGGTGGCCTCGGCGAAGCGCAGGGGGCGGGTGCACAGTTCGCCGTCCTCCAACACCTCGGCGTGGCGTACGGTCACCTCGGTGCCCTCCGGGGCGCGCAGGCGCAGCCGCAACCGCCCCACGAGGTTCTGGCCGAAGTCCAGCAGCAGCCGGCCGGAGCCGGCCGGAGTGACCGACACGGGCTCCACCTCCTCGGTGCACCGCACCGGGGGCGAGAGCGGGGCCACCAGTGTGGCCGGATCGCGTTCGACCGGTACCGCGGCAGCCCAGTCCGCGTCGTCGAACCCCGGCTCGGACCAGCCGGTCCGCTCCAGGCGCGCGTCGTGGCGCTCGCCGTCGTAGAGGCTGGAGGCCAGGGTCGGTGAGGGTGCGCACCGCCAGTCGGGGCCGGTACCGAAGAGCACCGTCGACCCGTCCTCGCACTCGACCTCCAGCTGGGCGAGCAATCCGGTGCGGTCGCCGTAGGTGTCGCGCCGTCCGCCGTGGAAGCCGATCCGCCCCCGGTACCAGCCGTCCGCGAGGTGCGCGCCGAGCACGTTGGAGCCCTCGCGCAGCAGCCCGGTCACGTCGTGGGTGCGGTAGCGCAGCCGCGCGGGGTAGGTGGTCCATCCGGGAGCGAGTACCTCGTCGCCGACACGGACCCCGTTGACCTCGGCCTCGAAGACGCCGTGCGCGGTGACGTACAGGCGTGCGGACCGGGGCGGCGCGGGCAGGGTGAGCGCGCCGCGCAGCAGGACGGGGCGCTCCCGCTCGCCCAGGCCGGCCGGCGGGCCGACCATTACCGTCCGCCAGTCGGCCGCCTCCAGCAGCCCCGTCTCCAGCTCCAGTGCGGGGCTCCAGGGCGAGGGGTCGGACGATTCCCCACCCCACACGCGGACGCGCACCGACCGGCGCGCCCTGGCTGCCAACGGTTCGTCCGGCCAGGGCACGAGCACGGAGTCCGGGCTGGTGATGCGGCCGCTCGTCCGTCTGCGCTCCCCGTCCGCGACCTCGACCTCGTAGGCGGTCTGCCGCCAGCCGGAGGGTGTCCGGTCCATGGTCCACGACAGGCGCGGAGCGGACTCGCCGATGCCCAGGGCGGTGCGGTGGTGCTCGGCGGTGGGTGTGCCGGGGAGGGGGCCGACGGGGGCTTTTCCGGGGCGGGGCAAGGGGACTCCTGGGTGGGAACGAGGTCAGGACACTCGGGTGTGAACGTCCTATTGAAACGGTTCAATCAGTAAGACAACCGTAACCGTAGGAACGGGGGTGCGGTGCCGTCAAGGGGTCGACTCGTTCCCGTGGGGAGTCAGTCTTCTGCAGAGACCCGTTCCTGTTCGCCAAAAGGCCAGTTCATAGGCTTTCCTGTGAAGTGGGTGCATGGGGTTGGCCGTTGGTGGCGGTCAGGTTGCGAAGAGGTTTCGTTCGCTCGTTGGGGTTGACGCACGTCACTCCCTGCGCCTAGCTTCGGGCCATTAAATGAATCGTTTCAACTCTGTTAAACCGCAGAGTCTGGCAGGAGGTCGTGCACTTGCCGACACCTCCGGCACCCCACGAGGAAGACCCGATGGAGACAGCCATGGCCACGCAGGCCCAGTCGGCCACACCGGCGGGAAGCAAGAGCCCGCCCCGTTCCCCGAAAGGGGGGAGGGGCCGCTCCGGTCGAACCGCCGTACCCTGGTGGTTCGTGCTCCCCGCACTCGCCTTCTTCGCGTTCGCGGCCCTGGTCCCCAGCGCGCGCGGCGCGCTCTACTCCTTCACCGACTGGGACGGGCTCGCCCGCGACTACGCCTTCGTCGGGCTGGACCAGTACCGGGCCCTGTTCTCCGACGGCAACGCCCGCTCGGCCCTGGGGCACACCCTGCTGATCGCCTTCGCGGTCACCGTCGTGCAGAACGCCGTCGGACTGCTTCTCGCGCTCGGCGTCAACAGCAGGATCAAGTCACGCAACGTCCTGCGCGTCTTCTTCTTCGCTCCCGCCGTCATCACCCCGGTCGTCACCGCCTACCTGTGGAAGTACCTCTACTCCCCGCAGGGCGCGATCAACGCCGCCCTCGACTCCGTGGGCCTGGGCGCCGTCGGCCAGGACTGGCTCGGGGACAGCGACATCGCCCTGTGGTCGGTCGTCGCCGTCATCGTCTGGCAGTTCTCCGGGTACTCCATGGTCATCTTCCTGGCCGGACTGCAGTCCATCCCGCAGGAGATCTACGAGGCCTCCGACATGGACGGGGCCGGGCCCTTCCGCCGCTTCTGGCACATCGTGCGGCCCATGCTCGCCCCCGCCCTCACCATCAACCTGATGCTCTCCCTCATCGGCGGGCTGAAACTGTTCGACCAGGTGTGGGTGATGACCCAGGGCGGGCCGGGCGGTGCCACCGACACCCTGTCCACGGTCATCTACCGCGAGGCCTTCCAGTTCAACGCCTTCGCCTACAGCACTGCCATGGCGGTCGTGCTGACCCTGTTCGTGATCGTGCTGAGCGGCGTCCAGTACGGCTACCTCGGCCGCCAGGAGAAGAGGAACTCGTGAAGCGCTACACATGGCGAACGGGCGTGCTGGAAGCGGTCATGATCGCCGCGGCCCTCGTCTTCGCCTTCCCGATCTACATCCTTGCCGTCCAGGCGTTCCGCCCCGCGACGGAGACCGGCGCCTCACCGCTGGTCCCCTCGGCCCGACCGACCCTGGACAACTTCGTCCAGGCCTGGCAGCAGGCGGGCCTGGGCCCGGCCATCCTCAACAGCGCTCTGGTCACCGTCGGCAGCGTGGTGCTGCTGGTCGTACTCTCGTCGCTGGCCGCGTACCCGATCGCGCGCTCCACCCGCGGATGGTCGCGCGCCGTCTTCGCCCTGTTCATGCTGGGGCTGCTGCTGCCGTTCCAGCTGGCACTCATCCCGCTCTACCAGACCATGCGCGACCTGGGCCTGCTGGGCAACCCGCTGGCGCTGGTCATCTTCTACACCGGCCTCCAGATGCCCTTCTCCGTCTTCCTGTACACCGGGTTCCTCCGCGGTCTCGACCGCGGTTACGAGGAGGCCGCCATGATGGACGGCGCCGGGCCGCTGCGGGCGTTCTTCAGCGTCGTGCTGCCGCTGCTCCGTCCGATCACCGGGACGGTCGTCATCCTCAACGTCATCTTCGTCTGGAACGACTTCCTCACACCGCTGCTCTACCTCAGCGGATCGGGAAACCAGACGATCCCCGTGGCCCTGTTCGGATTCGTCGGACAGTACGTCTCCCAGTGGCCACTGGTGTTCGCCGGCCTGATCATCGGGTCGATCCCCGTACTCACGGTCTACTTCGCCATGCAGAAACGCGTCATCCAGGGCTTCGCCGGAGGCCTGAAGGGCTGACGCCCCACCACCCCCGCACACCTTTCGGAGACAGACATGTCCAGGAGAATCCTCGCCCCGCTGACCTGCCTGGCCGCCGCGGCCGCACTGACCGCGTGCAGCGCCGACGGCGGAGACGGGGGAGACGGCCTCACCGTCACCGCCAACTCCACCGACCGCGTCCCCATGGACGCGGTGGTCGCCGCCTTCCAGGAGGCCAACCCCGACACCGAGGTGACCGTCACCTACGCGGACACCGACCAGCTCCAGAGCACACTGCGCACTCAGCTCTCCTCGGGCACCGCCCCGGACGTCTTCACCGTCTGGCCCGGCAACGGCAACCCCGCCGCGGTGGAGCTGTTGGCACCGAGCGGCTACCTCGCCGACCTCAGCGACATGGAGTTCACCTCCCGGATCCCCGAGGGGGACCGCCCCGTCACCGAGTACGAGGGCGCCACCTACGTCGTTCCCGTCACCTACAGCGGTATCGGCGTCATCTACGGCAAGGAGGCGCTCGCGGACCTGGGGGCCGAGGAGCCGACCACCTGGAGTGAGCTCATCGACCTGTGCGGCACCGCCCGCGACGAGGGGGTGAGCCTGCTGGCCCTGGGCAACCAGACCCCGTGGGTGACCCAGCTGGTCACCTACGCGCTGGCCGGCACCACCGTCTACGCCGACAACCCGGAGTTCGACGAGCAGATGGCCGCGGGTGAGGCCGCCTTCGCCGACTCCGGCTGGCAGACGGCGATGGAGAAGTACCTGGAGATGGAGGAGGAGGGCTGCTTCAACGAGGACCCCCTCGGTACCAGTTACGAGGCCTCCGTCAGCAACGTCGCGCAGGGGGACGCGGTGGGCCTGGTCCAGGTGGCCACGACCCTGTCCCAGGTGCAGTCCGAGGCAGGTGACACCGAACTCGGCATGTTCGCCCTGCCGGCCACCGACGACGCCGACCAGACCCTCATGCCGGGGTCCGTCTCGGCCGCCTACGGCCTCAACGCCGAGAGCGCGGACTCCGCTCAGGCCACGGCCTTCGTCGAGTTCCTCGCCTCCCCGGAGGCCCAGGACATCTACGCCACCGAGGGCGGCACCCTGACCGCGCTGCCCGACGAGGACCGGGAGATCGACCCGGCCCTGACCACCCTCACCGAGTTCCAGACCGAGGGCCGCACGGTGCCGTTCATGGACCAGCGCTGGCCCAACCCCCGCGTCCAGCAGGCCCACTTCACCGTCGTCCAGCAGCTGTTCGCCGGTGACGTCACCGTGGAGGAGGCCCTGACCGAGATGGACGAGGCCTACGAGGCCGAGTAGGCCGGACCCGCCCGGAGCCCGGCACCCTCGCCGGCTCGGGTCCGCACCGCGCACCCCGCCCCCGGAACGACACCGCTCCGGGGGCGGGGTGCGCTGTCGTTCCCCGGCACGCCCGCACGTCGGAGCGCGGACCGCCGCCTCGCCGCCCCCGGCCCGCGCATCCACGCGGTGGATGCGCGGTATAGCGAATTCGCTCTTCCCGGTGACGTGGAACACATGCAGGCTGGACGGACGCGAACGGAGCGGCGAGGGACCAGAACCCGCCCCCTTCGTCCTCCCCGTCGCACCGCCGTCGTCCGGCAGCGGCTTCCGATCCCCCCCCGACAGCGAGGTACCCAGTGCCCGACAAGACGCTCCCGCCCCCTCCCGGGGCACCAGAACACACGGGCAGCCGGCGCGAGGCCGGCCTCACCCAGCTACTGCTGCTCCTGGCGGCCAGCTGTATGCCGATCCTCGGCAGCGTCCTGATCGCCCCGGTCCTGCCCCGGATGGCCCGTGACTTCGCCGACGTCGCGGGTGTGCACGTGCTCGTCCCCGTGGTACTGACCGTCCCCGCCCTGGTGATCGGGCTGACGGCGCCCTTCGCGGGGGCGCTCGTGGACCGGGTGGACCGCAAACGCGTCCTGCTGGTGGCGATGGTCGGCTACTCGGTGGTCGGTACCGCGCCCCTGTACCTCGACACACTCGACGCGATCATCGCCAGCAGGGTGCTCCTGGGCCTGTTCGAGGCAGCCATCATGACCTGCTGCACGACCCTGATCGGCGACTACTGGTCCGGCGCGCGCCGGGCGCGCTACCTGGGGATGCAGGTACTGACGACCACCTGCGCCGCGACCGTGTTCCTGCTCCTGGGCGGACTGCTCGGGGCCTGGGGATGGCGGGCGCCGTTCTGGCTCTACCTCAGCGCGGTGGTCCTGGTACTGCCGATGGCGGCGCTCCTGTGGCAGCCGCAGCACACCGCGAGGCAGGGGCTGGTCCGGGTTCCCTGGCGCCAACTGCTCGGCCCCTGCGCGGTCACCCTCTTCGGCGGGGTCGTGTTCTACGCGCTGATCGTGCACCTGTCCTACGTACTGGACGGCGCCGGTGTCACGTCCCCCGGCACGGTGGGGGCGATCAGCGCGGTCATGTCGCTGGCCACCGCCCTGGGCGCGGGACTGTTCACCCGGGTCTCCTCCGTGACGCCGCGCGTACTCGTCCCGGTCGAGTTCGGTCTCTCCGCCCTGGGGCTGGGGATCGTCTTCGCGGCCCCCTCGGTGGCGGCCGTCATCGCGGGCGCGGTCATCACCGGTTTCGGAACCGGTCTGCTGCTGCCCACCCTGGTGGTGTGGGCCGTCCACCGGCTCAGCTTCGAGCAGCGCGGGCGCGGAACCGGGCTGTGGACCGGGGCGCTGTTCATCGGCCAGTTCACCTGCCCCCTCGTCATCACCGGGCTCGGTGCGGCCGGAGCCGACCTGAGGTCCGCCCTGGGGCTGCTGGGCGCCGCCGCGGCGGCGGTGGCCCTCCTGCTGCTCCTCACCCTGCGGACCCGGACGCCGCTGAACGGGCCGGGCGACTGACCGGGGATCCGCGGTGCCCTGAGGAGCCTCCCGGGCCGGGACGTCCGGCGCCGGGAGGCTCCGGGGCCTAGCGGGTCTTGATGACGGCCGCGAGGAGACCGGAGATGAGCATCATCGACAGGCTGATGATCATGAGCACGAACGCGATGGTTCCGACCATGGTGTTTCCTTCACTGTGTCGTCCCCCGGGCGCCGCGGACCGTGCCCCCGGCACCCGGCACACCGGGGCACCCGGAGTTTCGGGCGCGGCATGTACCTCTTCGATGGATCACCCTATCTCGCCGTCGCGGCGGTGCCGCGCCGGGTTCCCGCTCTGACCAGCGTGGTTCAGCGCTCGTTCCAGACCCGTTGGTAGACCTCGCACAGCCAGCGGTCGGCCCAGGCGGCGTCGGCCGTCGCGGGCAGGTCGCTGCTCCCGCACAACCCGGCGAGCCGGGCCTCCAGTTCCGCGGCGCGCTCCAGGGCCTCCTCGCGGCTGTGCTCCCCGCGGCGCAGGGCGAGCAGCCAGGCGCGGTCGGGTTCGGGCACCGGCAGGGTGAGGCCGCCGGTTTCCAGCAGTTCCACGCCCTGGAGACCCAGCCGGACCATGTGGTAGGCGTACTTGGTGTCGAAGCCGTACCGTTCCACCAGTTCGGGGCGGTTGGTGTGTCGGCCGCCGCGGGTGCCCGCCAGCCGTTCGCGCTGGGCGCGCAGGTAGCCCAGGAAGCGTTCTCCGGCCCGTCGGGACGGGAAGCGGTGGGCGTTGGCGCGCAGTTCCCGGCCGACCGGGGTGAGGGTGCGGACGTCCTCGTCGGGCACGAAGAGGGGCAGCAGGACGGTGGGGTTGCCGTCCAGGGCCAGCCGGGTCCACTTTCGCAGCGAGTACACGGTCAGGTCCAGGTCGCCGGGGCCGGACCGGGTGTGCGCGGGCCGGGTGCGGTGGACGTACTGCTCGAAGACGCGCAGACCGATGACGTACTCGGGCGGCTCGACGCAGATCCCCATCTCGTCGCGGTCGTTCCGGCCGTCGAGGCCGAGGCCGTGGACGCCGGAGCCCACCTGGCAGCGCAGCACGGTGCCCTGTTCGGCGATGCGGGCGAACTCCTCGGTCGAGTGCTTCACCTGATCTCCAACGCGGTCGGGGTGCGGTCGCCGAAAGCTACCGCGATCCCCTCCCGGACCACGAGTCGTTTTCGCCGGGCCGCCAGTGCCCCGGGCGGCCGACCCCCGCCCCCGACACGGTCGGACCGCCGCAAAGCGCCTAACGGTAAGGGAACCATCTCCTCCGGCACTTGCCGGTGCGTTCCCGGGGCCGTTTTACTGGTCGAACCGTCCGGCGTCCGGCCGGACCAAGCAGTGGAAAGACAGGACCGTGCCCTCCGAGATCCCCGACGCCAAGATCGACACCTCCGTTCCGCACAACGCCCGTATCTGGAACTACTGGTTGGGCGGCAAGGACAACTACCCGGTCGACAGGGAGATGGGCGACCAGATCCGCTCGTTCTTCCCCGAGATCGTCGACAACGCGGTGGCCGACCGCGGGTTCCTGGTCCGTACCGTCACCTACCTGGCCGAGGAACAAGGGATCCGGCAGTTCCTGGACATCGGTACCGGACTTCCCAGCCACAACAACACCCACGAGGTGGCCCAGACCGCGGCCCCGGAGGCCCGGGTGGTGTACGTGGACAACGACCCGCTGGTGCTCACGCACGCCCGTGCCCTGCTGACCGGCACCGACCAGGGGGCCACCGACTACGTCGACGCCGACCTGCGCGACCCGGAGAGCATCCTGGCCGCCGCGGGGAAGACCCTGGACTTCTCCAAGCCGGTGGCCCTGATGCTGCTGGGCGTGGTGAACTTCGTGGCCGACGACGCCGAGGTGCGTTCGATCCTGGACCGGTTGCTGGACGCGCTCGCCCCCGGGAGCTATCTGGTGGTCTCCCACCCGACCGACGACATCGACCACGAACGCGCCCACCAGGTGGCCGCGGCGTGGAACGAGCGGGGCACCCCCAAGCTCACGATCCGCAGTGCCGCGGGGATCCGGGCGCTCTTCGACGGCCTCGAACTCCTGGAGCCGGGCGTGGTCTCCTGCTCGCTGTGGCGCTCGGCGCCGACCGAGGTCGGCGAGATCCGCCCGGTCGCCGAGTACGGCGGCGTCGCACGGAAGCCGTAGCCGTCCCCCGGAGGAGCACACCGTGGAGCAGGTGACACGTGCCGGCGGCCCGGTGCCGGACCGGCCGCCTTCGCCCGTGATCGACGAGGGGCACTGGCGGGGGCGGCTCGCCGAACTGGCCGAACGGCACGGGGTCCCCGGTGCGCAGCTCGGGATCCTGCGGACCGGCCCCGCTCCGGGCGGGGCCGGGGAGCTGGTCCAGGTCGAGCACGGCGTCCTCAACACCGGGACCGGGCATCCGGTCACCGCGGGGTCGGTCTTCCAGATCGGTTCGATCACCAAGGTGCTGACCGCGACCCTGGTCATGGGCCTGGTCGACGAGGGGGCCCTGACCGTGGACACCCGGATCGCCGAGGTGCTTCCCGAGCTGCGTCTGGCCGAACCGGGACCGGCCGCCGGGCTGACCGTCCGGCACCTGCTCAACCACACGAGCGGGATCGACGGGGACGTCTTCACCGACACCGGCCGCGGCGACGACGTTCTGGAGCGCTACGTCGCCGAGCTGGCCGGGGCCGTCGTGATCCATCCGCTGGGCGCGACCTTCTCCTACTGCAACTCGGGTTTTCCGCTGTTGGGCCGGGTCGTCGAGAAGGTCACCGGGCTGACCTGGGACGAGGCGATGCGCGAGCGGTTGTTCACCCCGTTGGGGCTGACCCGCACGGGCACGCTCCCGGAGGAGGCGCTGCTGCACGGGGCGGCCCTCGGCCACGTGGTGGGCCTGCCCGACCCGTACACCCTGGGGGACTCCTGGGGCCTGGGCTGGATCCGCTACGGCTGGGACGGTCACCGGCTGCTGGGCCACGACGGCAACACCATCGGCCAGGCCGCGTTCCTGCGCCTGCTGCCGCGGGCCGGGCTGGCGGTGGTCCTGCTGACCAACGGCGGTCAGACCCGCGACCTGTACCAGGAGTTGTACGGGGAGGTCTTCGACGCGGTCGCCGGGGTGCGGATCCAGGAGCCGCTGACACCCCCGCGGGAGCCGTCGGCGGCGACCGGCACGCTTCCCCGGAGTGTGTACGAGAACGCTTCGCAGCGCCTGGAGGTGCTGGAGGACGCGCGGGGGCGGGTGCTGCGGATGACCGCCCTGGGCCCGTTGGCCGAACTCGAACCCGAACCCGTCCGGGAGTGCCCGATGGTTCCGGTCGGACCGGGCCGGTACGCGGTTCGGCCCGGGGGCCAGCGCACGTGGGCCGCGCTCACCCTCTACATCCTGGCGACGGGGGAGGAGTACGCGCATTTCGGCGGACGGGCCCTGCCCCTGGTGGGCGGGCCCGGTTCCGGCACGCCGTGACCTGCGCGCGTCGGTACCGGGACCGCCGGGTCCTCAGTCCCGGGGACGCTGGTCGATGATGCGGCGGAACTTGCCGACCGAGCGTTCGATCTGTTCGGGGTCGACGACGTCGACGGTCACGCTCACCCCGACCCTGTCCTTGACCGTCGCGGTGATCTCCCTGCTCAGGGCCGTGCGACGGTCGGCGGTGCAGTCCGGAGCCGCCTCGACGCGCACGGTCATGCCGTCCAGGCGGCCCTCCTTGGTGAGCACCAGTTGGAAGTGCGGGGCGAGCCCGTCCAGGCCGAGCACGATCTCCTCGATCTGGGTGGGGAAGACGTTGACCCCGCGCAGGATGATCATGTCGTCGCTGCGGCCGGTGACCTTGTCCATGCGCCGCATCGGGCGGGCCGTGCCCGGGCGCAGGGTGGTCAGGTCGCGGGTGCGGTAGCGGATGACCGGCATGGCCTGCTTGGTCAGCGAGGTGAAGACCAGTTCGCCGTTCTCGCCGTCGGGCAGGACGTCCTGGGTGAGGGGGTCGAGCACCTCGGGGTAGAAGTGGTCCTCCCAGACGTGCAGTCCGTCCTTGGTCTCCACGCACTCGTTGGCCACGCCCGGGCCCATGACCTCGGAGAGGCCGTAGATGTCGACGGCGTTGATGTCGAAGCGCTCCTCGATCTCCAGGCGCATCTTCTCGGTCCAGGGTTCGGCGCCGAAGATCCCGACCTTGAGTGAGGTCGTGCGGGGGTCGATGCCCTGGCGTTCGAACTCGTCCATCAGGGTCAGCATGTAGCTGGGGGTGACCATGATGATCTCGGGCCGGAAGTCCTGGATGAGCTGGACCTGTTTGGCGGTCTGGCCACCGGAGGCGGGGATGACCGTGCAGCCGAGCTTCTCGGCGCCGTAGTGGGCTCCGAGGCCGCCGGTGAACAGGCCGTAACCGTAGGAGACGTGGACCTTGTGGCCGGGGCGGCCGCCCGCGGCGCGGATCGAACGGGCCACGACGGTGGCCCAGGTGTCGATGTCCTCGCGGGTGTAGCCGACCACGGTGGGTTTGCCGGTGGTCCCGCTGGAGGCGTGGATGCGGCTGACCTGGTCCTGGGGGACGGCGAACATCCCGAAGGGGTAGTTCTCGCGCAGGTCGGCCTTGGTGGTGTGCGGGAAGAGGGCGAGGTCCTCCAGGCTCCCCAGGTCCTCGGGGCGTACTCCGGCCTCGTCGAACTTGCGCCGGTACAGGGGCACGTTCGTGTAGGCGTGCTCCAGGGTCCAACGCAGCCGTTCGAACTGGAGGGCGCGCAGTTCGTCGGTGCTCATGCGCTCGGCCGGGTCCAGGGTCCCCGGGTCGGGGGCCTGGCCGAGGCGCTGCCGCGTGGCGGTGCCGACCGGCTGCTTGGTGCTGTCCTGGATTGCCATGGGTCTCTCCGGGTACTGTGCGCGGTGTCCCGCCGGGGAGTACGCCGCGGATGCTCTCGGTGCCTCGGCGCCGGGTGGGACCGTGCGGCGGCCCCGGGCCGAAGCGGTCCGGTGAGCACGGCCGGGACGGGTGCCCGGGCGGGTCGGCGGGGTCCGTCGCGCTGAGGTGGGTCCGTTGCCGGTCCGGGTGAGGGGGCCGACTTGCTTACTGACCGAACGTTCGGTTACTAATGCATTTACTCAGTCTCTGACCTGCCGTGTCAAGGAGACGTGTCGATGGGTTCACACAGGACGGTGGCACAGGCCACCGTAGTCAGCATGGGAGGCCGTTCGTGAGCGACGTCTACGTGGTCGACGGGGTACGCACACCCCAGGGCCGTTACGGGGGCGCCCTCGCGGCCGTCCGCCCGGACGACCTGGCGGCCCTGGCCGTGTCCGAGGTGGTCCGCCGCGCCGGCCTCCCCGAGGGGGTCGTGGACGAGGTCATCCTCGGCGCCGCGAACCAGGCGGGTGAGGACAACCGCAACGTGGCGCGGATGGCCGCCCTGCTGGCGGGTCTGGGCTCCGGGGTCCCCGGTTACACCGTCAACCGGCTGTGTGCCAGCGGCCTGACCGCCGTCGCCTCGGCCGCCCAGGCCATCCGTGCAGGTGAGGCCGGTGTGGTCGTCGCGGGCGGGGTGGAGTCGATGACCCGCGCCCCCTGGGTGATGGCCAAGCCCGGGACCCCCTGGGCCAAACCGGGGGAGGTCGCCGACACCTCCCTGGGCTGGCGGTTCACCAACCCGCGCTTCGCCGCGGCCGACCACCAGGCCCCCGCCGACGCCGCACCCGACGAGCTGCGTTACACCCTGTCGATGGGCGAGACCGCCGAGGAGGTCGCGACCCTGGAGGGCCTCACCCGCCAGGAGTGCGACGCCTTCGCGCTGCGCAGCCACGAACGCGCCGTCGCCGCCGCGGAGGCGGGCCGCTTCGCGCGCGAGATCGTCCCCGTCACCGTCCACGGACGCAAGGGCCGGACCCACGAGGTCACCGAGGACGAGGGCCCGCGCCCCGGTTCCACCGCGGAGAGCCTGGGCAGGCTGCGCCCGGTCTTCCGCGAAGGCGGCATCGTCACCGCGGGCAACTCCTCCTCCCTCTCCGACGGCGCCTCCGCCCTCGTCCTGGCCAGCGCCGAGGCCGTACGCAGGTACGGGCTCACCCCGCGCGCCCGGGTGGTCGCCTCCGCCTCGGCCGGGGTCGACCCGCAGGTCATGGGTCTGGGGCCGGTTCCGGCCACCCGCAAGGTCCTGGACCGCGCGGGGTGGAAGCTCGACGAGGTCGGTTCGGTCGAGCTCAACGAGGCCTTCGCCGCCCAGTCCCTGGGCGTGATGCGCCAGCTCGGCCTGGAGGAGTCCCGGGTCAACGCCGACGGCGGCGCGATCGCCCTGGGCCACCCGCTCGGCTCCTCCGGCTCCCGTCTGGTGGTCACGCTGGTGAACCGGATGGAGCGCGAGGACGCCCAGCGCGGCCTGGCCACCCTGTGCGTGGGTGTCGGCCAGGGCACCGCCCTGCTGGTGGAGCGCGTATGAACCACGACCAGTACGACCGGGACCAGGACGGCGGGCACCGCGGGCCCCGGGCCGCGGAGGCGGAGTTCGAGACCCTCGCCGTCGAGTGGCGCGAGGACCGGGTGGTGGTCGAGCTGCACCGTCCCGAGGCCCGCAACGCCATCAACGGCCGGATGATCTCCGAGCTGCACCGGGTGTGCGCCGAGCTCGAGGCCGACCCCAAACCCCTGCTGCTGACCGGGCACGGCACCGTGTTCGCGGGCGGAGCCGACATCGCCGAACTGCGCGAACGCGGCCGTGAGGAGGCCCTGGCCGGGATCAACAGCCGTCTGTTCGAGCGGCTGCACCGGCTCCGGGCGCCCACCGTGGCGGCGGTCGACGGGTTCGCGCTGGGCGGAGGCGCCGAACTGTCCTACGCCTGTGACATCCGGATCGCCACCCCCACCGCCGTGTTCGCCCAGCCCGAGCCGGGACTGGGCATCATCGCCGGCGCCGGCGCCTGCTGGCGCCTGAAGGAACTGGTCGGCGCCTCGGTGGCCAAGCAGGTGCTGCTCGGCGGGTTCGGACTGGACGCCGAGGCCGCGCTGCGCCACGGCCTGGTGGCCGAGATCGTCCCCTCCGAGGAGCTGCGCGAGCGCGCGCACGGTCTGCTGGACCGGATGGCCGCCTCCTCGGCGGCGGCCCTGCGGTTGACCAAGATGGTGCTGGACGCCGACGGTGTGCACCCGCTGGCCGACGACCTCACACAGGCGGTGCTGTTCGAGAGCGCTGACAAACACGACCGCATGACCCGTTTCCTGGAGAGGAAGAAGCGTTGACCTCCGACAACCCCGTACAGGGTGTGCCCGCCTCCGTCGCCGTCATCGGCGGCGGAACCATGGGCGCCGGTATCGTCCAGCAGTTCCTGACCGCAGGGGCGCGCGTGGTGCTGGTCGAGGCCACCGCGGAGGCCGCCGGGTCCGGACGCGACCGGGTCGCGGCCGGACTGGACAAGGCGCGCGAGCGCGGCAGGATCGACGCCGAACCCGCCTCATACCTGGCCCGGTTCGACACCGTCACCGACGCCTCGCAGATCCCGGCCGGGACGGGTCTGGTCGTGGAGGCCGTTCCGGAGCGGCCGGACCTGAAGATCGCGGTGCTGACCGCGGCCGAGGCCGCGGTCGGCGAGGACACCGTCCTGGCCTCCAACACCAGTTCGCTGTCGGTCACCGAGCTGGCCGCCGCGCTCCGGCGCCCCGGGCGCTTCCTGGGAACCCACTTCTTCAACCCGGTCCCCGCCTCCAAACTCGTGGAGCTCGTGACCGCACCCGAGACCGAGCCGGCCGTCCTGGAGTCGGTGCGCGGCTGGGTCGGGGCCCTGGGCAAGACCGAGATCGTGGTCCGGGACGCGCCGGGCTTCGCCACCAGCCGGCTCGGCGTCATGCTGGGCCTGGAGGCCATCCGCATGGTCGAGGAGGGTGTGGCCTCGCCCGCCGACATCGACACCGCCATGGAGCTCGGCTACCGCCACCCGATGGGTCCGCTCAGGCTCACCGACCTGGTCGGCCTGGACGTGCGCCTGGCCATCGCCGAGCACCTGGCCGCCGAACTGGGGGACCGGTTCGCCCCGCCGGAGCTCCTGCGCCGTAAGGTCGCCGAAGGCAGGCTCGGCCGCAAGAGCGGCGAGGGCTTTCACATCTGGGACAAGGGAGACAAGGCGTGAGTGAAGACAGGGCTGCGGAGTTCGTTGAGACCGACGGGCTCGCCGTCGTCCGGCTGAACCGGCCGGCGCTGACCCGGCAGGTCAAGGAGGAGCTGCTGGCGGCGGTCCGCCAGGCCAGCGAGTCCACCACCGCCCGCGCGGTGCTGTTCCTGGGGACGGACAAGGCCTTCTGCGTGGGTCAGGACCTGGCCGAACACGCCCGGATCCAGCAGGAGGAGCCCGATCAGGCGCTGAGCACGGTGCGTGAGCACTACAACCGGATCGTGCTGGCCCTGGAGGGGATCCAGGTCCCCCTCGTGGTCGGGATCGGCGGTGCCTGCGTGGGGGCCGGGCTGGGTTTCGCCCTCGCCGGTGACGTGCGCGTGGCCGCCCGCAGGGCGAAGTTCGGTACGGCGTTCACCGGGATCGGGCTGGCCTCGGACTCGGCTCTGGCCTACCGGCTGGTGCGTTCGCTGGGTCAGGCCCGCGCGATGGAGCTGATGCTTATGGCCACGGTGTTCGGTGCCGACCGTGCGCAGGAGCTGGGTCTGGTCACCGAGGTCGTGGACGACGGGGACTGGGAGGCGCGCGCCCGGGAGGTCGCCGTCCAGCTGGCCTCGGGGCCCACGTCCGCGTTCGTGGCGGCCAAGCGCGAGGTGCGCTCCGCCGCGTCGGGTGAGGCGGACCTGCCGGAGCTGCTGGAGGAGGAGGCCGAGCTGCAGAACCAGCTGGGCGCCACCGCCGACCACGTCGGCGCGGTCAAGGCCTTCCTCAACAAGGAGAGGCCCGCCTTCACCGGCCGCTAGCACGCGCCGAAGCGGAGCGCGGGCCCCGCGGAACAGGGTGACCTGCTCGGATTCGGGTGTCCGAGGACTTGCGTCGGACACCCGGCTCCGGGGATACTAATTACTGACCGAACGTTCGGTTATGAATGGGGAAAGATCAATGCCGACCACGGCCCAGGAAGCGCCCCCCGGCGCCGACGAGGCGCTCCAGGCGGAGTTCGACGCCCGGATCGCCGACAACCAGCGCATCGAACCGCGCGACTGGATGCCCGAGGCCTACCGCCGGACCCTCATCCGCCAGGTCTCCCAGCACGCGCACTCGGAGATCATCGGCATGCAGCCCGAGGGCGACTGGATCGCGACCGCGCCCAGCCTGCGCCGCAAGGCCATCCTCCTGGCCAAGGTCCAGGACGAGGCCGGACACGGCCTGTACCTGTACGCGGCCGCCGAAACCCTCGGTGTGGACCGCGCCGAACTCACCGAACGCCTGATCGAGGGCCGCCAGAAGTACTCCTCGATCTTCAACTACCCCTCCCTGAACTACGCCGACGTCGGCGTCATCGGCTGGCTGGTCGACGGCGCCGCGATCTGCAACCAGGTCCCGCTGTGCCGCACCTCCTTCGGCCCCTACGCCCGGGCGATGGTGCGCATCTGCAAGGAGGAGTCCTTCCACCAGCGTCAGGGCTACGAACTGCTCATGCGCATGATGGAGGGAACCGGGGGCCAGCGCGCGATGGTCCAGGACGCCGTCGACCGCTGGTGGTGGCCGTCCCTGATGATGTTCGGCCCGCCCGACGCGGACTCGCCCAACACTCAGCAGTCCATGACCTGGGGCATCAAGATCGACACCAACGACGACCTGCGCCAGAAGTTCGTCGACATGACCGTCCCGCAGGCGGAGAAGCTGGGCGTCACCCTGCCCGACCCCGAACTGGCCTGGAACGCCGAGCGCGAGCGCTACGACTTCGGTGAGCCCGACTGGAACGAGTTCAAACAGGTCATCTCCGGAAGCGGTCCCAAGAACGCCGAGCGCGTCGCCCGCCGGCGCACCGCCCACGAGAAGGGCGCGTGGGTCCGCGAGGCCGCCACCGCCTACGCCAGGAAGCAGCAGAGCGCCCGGGAGGCCGCGGCATGAGCAGGAACGACGACGCGACACCGGCCCGCCCCGAATGGCCCCTCTACGAGGTCTTCGTCCGCGGCAAGCGCGGCCTGAACCACGTGCACGTGGGTTCGCTGCACGCCCCCGACGAGACCATGGCGCTGCACAACGCCCGCAACCTCTACACCCGCCGCAACGAGGGCGTGAGCATCTGGGTCGTGCTCGCCGAGGACATCACCGCCTCCAGCCCGGACGAGAAGGACCCCTACTTCGAGCCCAGCGGTGACAAGGTCTACCGCCACCCGACCTTCTACCCCATCCCCGAGGACGTCCCCCACATCTAGGTCCGGGGGACACCGGGGCCGGGCCAGTACGAGTCTTCAAGGAACGACATGAGCGGCGAGAACATCTTCACCGGACTGACCGAGGAGCACGGCGGCGACGCCCGTTGGGCCTTCGGCACCGGCTTCACCGAGGCGCTCGCGGGCGTGGACACCACCCTGCCCGAGGGGGTGGACGGCGCGGACCTGGCGGCGTACTGCCAGATGCTCGGCGACGACGCCCTCATCCAGTCCCAGCGCCTCATCCACTGGGTGACCGACGCCCCGGAACTGGAGGAGGAGGTGGCCCTGGCCAACATCGCACTGGATCTGCTCGGCCAGGCCCGCCTGTTGCTGGCCCGTGCCGGACAGGCCGACGGCACCGGACGCGACGAGGACGCCTTCGCCTACCGGCGACCGGCCGCGGAGTTCCGCAACGTGTGTCTGACCGAGATCCCGCGCGGTGACTTCGCCCGCTGCGTCACCACGCTGCTCGTGCTCTCCACCTGGCGCCTGGCACTGTTCACCCGCCTGGCCGACAGCAGGGACCCGGTGCTGGCCGCCATCGCGGCCAAGGGCGTCAACGAACTGGCCTACCACCGTGAGTACGCCGTGTCCTGGGCCCTGCGCCTGGGAGACGGCACCCCCTACTCCAACGAGCGCATGCGCGAGGCCGTCGCCGACGTGTGGCCCCGCACCGGCGAACTCTTCGCCACCCACCCCGTCGAGGCCGCACTGGCGGACCGGGGCGCGGGTGTGGACCCGGCCTCGGTGCGCGAGGAGGTCCGCGGGGTCCTCGACCAGGTGCTGACCACCGCCACCCTGCCCGCCCCCGGGGACTTCCCCGAGGCCGGTGTCGCCGGGCGCGACGGCAGGCACACCGGTGAACTCGCCCCGCTGCTGGAGGAGCTCCAGCGCGTGGCCCGGGAGCACCCGGAGGCGACATGGTAACCACGACCGGTACCGGGCGCGACGCCGACACCCGTCGGCGCCTCTGGGCGGCCGCCGCCGCGGTCACCGACCCCGAACTGCCCATGCTCACCCTCGCCGACCTCGGCATCCTGCGCGAGGTCGAGGTCGAGGAGGACGGTACCGCGGCGGTGTGGATCACCCCCACCTACTCCGGTTGCCCGGCTCTGGCGGAGATGCGCGTGGACGTGGACCGCGCCGTGCGCGCCGCCGGCTTCGGGAAGGTGGAGGTGCGCACCGCCCTCTCGCCCGCCTGGACCACCGACTGGATCACCGACGAGGGCAGGCGCAAGCTCTCCGAGCACGGCATCTCCCCGCCCGGAGGGGCGCCCCGGCGTCCGGCGGGCCCGGTCCCGCTCACCCTGATGCCCACCCGTACCGTCCCGCGCTGTCCCCTGTGCGGGGCGGCCGACACCGAGGAGCTGTCCCGGTTCGGCGCGACCTCCTGTAAGTCGTTGCACCGCTGCCGGACCTGCCTCGAACCGTTCGAGCACGTCAAGGAGATCTGACCGTGACCACACCCGTCACCGAGACCGTCCCCGCCGCCCCGCGCGGCCGGGCCGCGTTCCACCGGCTGCGCGTGGCCGCCGTCGAGCGCCTGTGCGACGACGCCGTCGCCGTCACCTTCGACGTCCCCGACCACCTGGCCGAGGTGTTCGCCTTCGCTCCGGGGCAGTCGCTGACACTGCGCCGGGTGGTCGACGGCGTGGAGGAACGGCGCAGCTACTCCGTCTGCGCGGCCGCGGGCGAGGCCCCCCGGGTGGGGGTGCGCCTGGTCCCCGGCGGACTGTTCTCCCAGTGGCTGGTCCGCGAGGTCGAACCGGGCGACGAGATCGAGGTGGGCCCGCCCACCGGCCGGTTCAGCCCCGACCTCGACGAGGCCGCCCGCCACGTGCTCGTCGCCGCCGGCTCGGGCATCACCCCGGTGCTGTCCATGGCGTCCTCACTGCTGCGCCGGACCGATTCCCGCATCACGCTGCTCTACGGCAACCGTCGCAGCGACACCGTGATGTTCGCCGACGAGCTGGCCGACCTCAAGGACTCCTTCGGCCCCCGGCTCGAACTCGTCCACGTGCTCTCCCGTGAGCCCCGCGAGTCCGAGCTGTTCACCGGACGCCTGGACGGCGCGAAGCTGGACGCGCTGCTGTCCACCGTGGTCGCCGCTGACGCGGTCGACCACTGGTGGTTGTGCGGCCCCTACGGGATGGTCACCGACGCCCGGGAGGTCCTCGCCGAGCACGGTGTGCGGGGCGACCGGATCCACCAGGAGCTGTTCTTCGTCGAGGGCGCCGAGCCGCCGCCCCAGACCCGTCACGAGGACCCCGGGGTCGAGGGTCCGGCCAGTGAGGTCACCGTCGTCCTGGACGGTCGTACCACCACACTGACCCTGCCGCAGGGGGTGCCGGTCCTGGACTCCGCCCAGCGCTACCGACCCGACCTGCCCTTCGCCTGTAAGGGCGGTGTCTGCGGCACCTGCCGGGTCAAGGTGTGCGACGGCGAGGTCGAGATGCGCCGCAACTACGCGCTCACCCCCGCCGAGGTCGAGGCCGGGTACGCCCTGGCCTGCCAGTCGCTGCCCCGGACCGACACCGTGACCGTGGACTTCGACTCATGAGCGGCCCGGCGCCGGAGGGGCGCAACGAGACCGCCTGGCGCATGTTCGAGGCCGACCGGGCCTCCAAGAACCTGGGGATGCGCCTGGTCGAGGCCCGGGACGGTTTCGCGGTGGTGGAGATGACGGTGGGGCCGCTGATGGTCAACGGTCACAACATCGCCCACGGCGGGTTCGTTTTCACGCTCGCCGACACCGCCTTCGCCTGCGCCTGCAACCGGGACGGCGGCGGGGTCACGGTGGCCTCGGGCGCCGACGTCACGTTCGTGGCCCCGGCGAAGGAGGGCGAGATGCTGGTGGCGACCGCCGTCGAGCGCGTGGTCCACGGCCGCAGCGGGGTCTACGACGTCACGGTCCGCCGGGACGGCGACGTCGTCGCCGAGTTCCGTGGGCGCAGCCGCACCCTGCCCGACCGGACCTGACCCGGGGGCGGAGGCGCCCGCCCCCGGGCCCGCCCCGGTCAGCCGCTGACGGGCTCGCGTACGGCCTCCGGGGCGGGCTCCGCGGCCGCGGAGCCGGCGGCGGGCCCCCTGCGGTCGAGTACACCCGCCGACACGGCGATGCCGAGACCGACCAGGGCCAGGACCGAACCGATCACCGCGGGGGAGACGTAGCCCAGGCCCATCCCGATCCCGAGGCCGCCCAGCCAGGCGCCGCCGGCGTTGGCCAGGTTGAACGCCGAGTGGTT
The DNA here is from genome assembly GCF_014651695.1 of Nocardiopsis terrae. GTDB lineage: Bacteria > Actinomycetota > Actinomycetes > Streptosporangiales > Streptosporangiaceae > Nocardiopsis > Nocardiopsis terrae. Next base: position 27,174 of record NZ_BMXJ01000004.1, on the reverse strand, counting down.
GGAGGCCGAGGCGATGGTGGGGGCCGCACCCGCCTTGTTCATCACCAGGACCTGGAGCGGGGCGGTCACCCCGAAACCGACCGCGCCCAGGACCACCACCGTGGCCGCGGCCGTCCAGGGGTTGTGCACGGTGACGGTGAACAGCGCCAGGACCAGGGCCAGGGAGGCCAGGGACCCGTAGATGGTGGGGCGCAGCCACCGGTCGGCCAGCGGCCCGACCACCAGGGACCCCAGCGTCATACCGACGCCGAACAGCGCGAGCACGATCGGGACCCCGGCGCTGGGCATCCCCGCCAGCTCGGTCATCATCGGCGAGATGTAGCTGTAGACGGCGAACACCCCGGCGAAGCCGAAGACCGCGGTGGTCAGCCCCAGGACGACCTGCGGGTGGCGCAGCGCCGAGAGCTCCCCGCGCAGACCGCCGGCGCGGGACGCGGGCGTGTGCGGCACGAACAGGGCCACACCCGCGATGGTCAGAGCGGTGAGGGCCACGACCACCAGGAAGGCGGCCCGCCAGCCGACCAGCTGCCCGAGCAGGGTTCCGGCGGGCACCCCGACGATGTTGGCCACGGTCAGGCCGAGCATCACCCGGGCCACGGCGGTCGCCCGGCGGGCCGGACCCGCCATGTGCGCGGCGACCAGCGCGGCCATGCCCAGGTAGGCGCCGTGCGGGAGACCCGCCAGTACCCGGGAGGCGAACACCGCACCGTAGGAGCTGGTCACCACGGTGGCCAGGTTGCCGACCAGGAAGACACCCATGAACACCATCAGCAGGGTCTTGCGTGGCAGGCGGTTGCCCAGGGCGGTGAGCAGGGGAGCGCCGACCACCACCCCCAGGGCGTAGGCGGAGATGAGGTAACCGGCGGTGGAGATGGGCACGCCGAGGTCGGTGGCGACCTCGGGCAGCAGGCCCATGATCACGAACTCGGTGGTGCCGATGGCGAAGGCCCCGAGGGCCAGGGCGAGCAGGGCCAGAGGCATGGCTGTGCCCCCTTCCGGGCGGTGGGTCGTGTGTGCGAGCGGACTCTGTGCCGCGGGCCTCGTGGGTGGGAGGTGGCGGACGCGGAGGCGTCGGGGTTCCCGGGACCCGGTGACGTGGGCGGCGGGCCGTTGTCCGGAACGTCCGGCTCCCGGTCCGCGGAGCCGGGCTCCGGGGGTCCGCGCAAAGTGATTTAGCACGTGCTAAATCAAGGATGTCACCGATGTACGCCGATCGCCAACGGGGCGGCACGTGATCTGTCTCGCCCCGGGCATGCCGAGCGCTGCCCTCCGAGGGGCGCGGGCCCGGCCCGGAGGCCCGGGAACGGAACTCAGGAGCGAGGGGGAGCTGTGCTGCCCCGCACCGTGAGGGTGGTCGGCAGGACCACGTGGGTGCTCTCGGTGCGGCCCCCCTCCAACCGTTCGACCGCCGCGCCGACCGTGAGCTCGGCGATCTGCGCCACGTCCTGGCGGACCGAGGTCAGGTTCAGGAACGACAGCCGCGCGGCCCGGCTGTCGTCGTAACCCACCACGGACACGTCCCCCGGCACGGAGCGCCCCGCGTGCAACAGGGTCTCCATCAGGCCGCGAGCGGACTGGTCGTTGCAGCAGACCACGGCCGTGGGCAGTGTGTCCCGGGCCAGGAGCGCCGTTGCGGCGCGCGCCCCCGCCTCCTCGGTGTAGGCGCCGGGGACCAGGTCGGTGTACGTACCCAGGCCGTGCTCCCGCATGCCCTCCAGGTAACCGGTCCGGCGTTCGGGGGCGCTGGGCAGATCGCCGCCGTACACGTGCGCGATGTGCCGGTGGCCCAGGCCGACCAGGTGTCCGACCGCCTGGCGCACCCCGGAGACGGCGTCGGTGCGGACGCTGTCGGTCCCCCTCGCGTTGGTGCGCTGCCCGATCTCCACCACGGGGACCCGCTCGGCGACCCCGGCCAGGTCCTCCGGGGCCTGCGCGGACATCCCGATGAGCACCAGCGCCTCACAGCGCAACCCCACGAGCTCGTCGATCGCCTGGCGTTCGGTGCGGTTGGCCAGCATGGCGCTCAGGGCCACGCTGTAGCCGAACCGGGCCGCCACCGGGTACAGGGCCTCGACCAGGTCGGCGTCCATCGGGTGCTCCATGGTGAAGAGCACGCCGAGCTGACGGCTGCGCGCCCGGCGCAGCAGCTGGGCGGCGGTGTCGGCACGGTAACCGAGTTCCTCGGCGGCGCGCAGCACCCGCTCCCGGGTGGCCGCACTGGGGCCCGGCCGGTCGCCCAGGACGAGCGAGACCAACTGCCGGGAGACACCCAGGTGCGCCGCGACGTCGGCCATCGTCGGCCGCCCGCCGGGCGTCCCGCCACCCCTGACGCCGTTCGCCACTTCGACCCCCTCCCACGCAGGCGCATCGTACCGCCGCACGGCCCGTCCCCGTGATCGCCCGGGCAACGACGCCTTGGGCCACCGAACCTCCGGGCCACCGAATCTTCGGAACCCGTACGAACCTCCGCAGACACAGCGGAGTCAGACTGTCCGGGCGAAGTCCCCCCGCCCCGTTCGGCACACCTCCTCCTGAAAGGCACCGATGTCCACTTCCCCTGACACTTCCCCGCCTCCCGGGCTCGCACCACTGGAGGCGGGTGACCCGGCCTGGATCGGGCCCTACCGGGTGGTGGGGCGGATCGGCTCGGGCGGGATGGGAGCCGTCTACGGGGCCCTGGACGGGCAGGGGGTGTGCGTGGCGGTCAAGACCGTCCACGCCGACTTCGCTCGCAGACCCCGCTTCCGGGAGGCCTTCACCCGCGAGGTCGAGATGCTGCGGCGAGCCGGCGGGATCAGCACCGCCCGCCTGCACGCCGCAGACACCGAGGCGTCGGTGCCGTGGCTGGCCTTCGACTACGTTCCCGGCCGCGACCTGCGCGCCCACGTGCGCGCGTTCGGTCCGCTGGAAGGTGACATGTTCCGCACCTTCGCCCTGGGCATGGCCGAAGGCCTGTCCGCCCTGCACGCGGCGGGGATCGCCCACCGCGACATCAAACCGGGCAACGTCATACTGTCCCCGGACGGGCCGAAGATCGTGGACTTCGGCATCGCGGTCGAGATCGGCACCGAGCGCTCCGAGGACGGTTCGGCCTCTTACGGAACCCCCGGCTGGTCGGCCCCCGAACGCTACTCCGGAGCGGCCGCGGACCCGGCCGCCGACGTGTTCGCCTGGGGCGGGCTGGTGGCGCTGGCCGCCACCGGGCGCCAGCCCTTCGGCGCCGGTGACGCGGGGGAGAAGGCGCGCCGGGTGCGCGAGGGTGAGTACGACGTCGACGGTGTGCCCGAGGACCTGCTGGGCCTGGTGCGGGCCGCGCTGTCGGTGGACCCGGACCAGCGACCGAACTCCGAGATGTTGGTGCGGTCCCTGCTGCCCGAGCCGTCGGAAGGGGCGGATGAGAGGCAGCGGGGCAGGGCCACCACAGCGGACGTTCTGCGCCGCATGCTGCGCGACTACTGGCGGGGCGTGGACGACGCCGGACACGACCCCGCACGCTGGGCAGCGGCGCTGGGCGCGGCCTCCGCGGCCGGCCTGGGCGCGAGCGTCCTGGGTTCAGGTGTTCTGGGCTCCGGAGGCGCAGCGGGAACAGGTGCGGCCGGAACCGGAGCCGCCGGAGCAGGCACGGCGGGTGGAACCGGAGCGGCGGGTACCACAGCGGCCGGTTCGGGAACGGCGACCGCCGGAGGGGCCGGTGGCGCCGCGAGCGGCGGTGCCGCCGGGACGGGCATGACCACCGGCGGCGTGCTGAGCGGGGTCGCCACGTCCAAGTTCGGCCTGGCGGGCGCGGGTCTGCTCGCGGTGGCCGGGCTGGCGGCGGGCGGCTTCGTGGTCTACGACCAGGTGAGCGAGAACCCGTCGGAGACGGTCGCCGCCGCCGCGGGTTTGCTGGAGGAGGGGCCGGGGTTCACCGCCCGGGTGGAACGCGCCTTCTCCCAGGCGCACGCCGAACAGGTCTCCGAACGCACCGCTACCCCCGTGGACCAGGTGGTGGAGGACAGCCGGACCGAGGAGGAGTACCTGTACTCGGCGACGGACCAGACCTTTCTCATCCGGGGGCCGGCCATGGGCCCGGACACCACGGCGGTCGCCAACCACCGGGGGGAGCTGTACGTGTACGCGCCGCGGCCGTCCGGGTCGGAGGGATGGTGGCCCCGGACCGACCGCCTGGAAGTTGACGAGAGCGTCAGCGCCGACTCCGTCTCCGCGGCTCTTGTCACCGCGCCACTGCGGGCCCTGGCCGACACGGATCAGGCCGAGACGGAGGAGGAAGGGGTGTACACGGGGCCCACCGTGCTCGGGTTCCTGGACGAGGGGTCCTTCTCCGAGGTGGACGCGGCTGGCCGGACCGAACTCGACGAAGCGGGGGAGGTGCTCCGGGCCGAGTACACCTCCGAGCGCTGGGACGTGCGGGTCGAGTTCGAGGAGCTCGACGTCGAGGTGCCGATGGAGGATCCCCAGGTCTGGGACATCGATGACGGCAGGGGGTGGATGGTGGTGCACGCCCCGATCTGCGGGACCATCGCTGCGGGTGAGCCCTTCCAGGTGGAGTGGGACGTCCAGGCCAGCGGCTGGGACATGGACTGCGACTACGCGATGGACATCGCTGGGGTGATGGCGGACCCGGACAGCCACCGGGACCGGCAGGTCCAGCTCTGGGGCGATTTCCCGGGGGGCGCCACCAGAGCGATCGACGAGGCGGTGTTCTGCGGGGAGAGCTACATCGACGAGGAAACGTATCCCCTCGAACACGGTGTCTCGTTCGACATCTGCGGGCCGATCTCGGAGCTGATCGAACCCGAGGTCGAAGGGAGTCCGCACTCTAACGGATACCACGACGCGGAGACCGAGGACGAGACCCTGATCGAGTTCCACGAACGGGACTGACCCACACAGCTACGGAGGGCAGCCCGTTCCGGGCACGGAAGGGCCCGGGCACACGAAAGCGGGGGGCACGCCGTGCGGCGCACCCCCCGACGTCGGGCCGGGTTCCACGTCCCCCAACGTGGAACCGGCCACGCGGCCCGCGCACTGAGTGCGGGGGCCGCTGGGAGGCGAATACGGTGTTGGTTTCGTGTCGGAAACCCCCATTTACGACACGAGCACTCGTATTCGCTAGGTCTGGCCGGGTCCCACGTCCCCCAACGTGGGACCCGACCGCGCGGCCTACGCACTAGGTGCGGTCTGGCCGCTGGGAAGGCGGTTGTAGCGATGGTTTCGTGTCAGAAACCCCCATTGCCGACACGAACGCGTACAACCGCGCATGGTCTTGAGGTGATGTCGAAGCTACGCACAGACGTTGGTGGGATTGTTGGGGTCGGGGTCGCTCTGAGGTGCTTCACCTGTGAGAACGCTTCGTCTGTGTCTGGTGTTCCCGCCCTGGCAGCCGATTTTCATCCGGTCCGGTAAAAAGCGGGTGCGGACTCGGGCACGGAATCCCTAAGTTCCCCTCCGACCCTGGCGCAGAAGGAGGCGCGAATGCCCGAACCGATGCCCCTCTGGCGGCCGACCGGGCCCGCGGAACTCGCCCTGCTCGGGGATTCCGGTGGGCGGGAGTGACCGCCCCGCCTGCCCGAACAGCCCATTTCTACCCGGTCCCGAACGAGGACTACGCGAACCGGATCGCCCGGGAGTGGAACCTGCCACGCGACGGCGAGGGCCACGTCACCCGTTTCCGGGTGGAGGCGGAGTTCGAGTCCCGCTATTCCGTCCGGCAGACGGGCGGGCGCACGATCCTGGAGTTGTGGGTGCCCGCGGCGGAGTTGGCCGAGTTCAACTCCCGTGTCCGCGGGGAGATCGAACTGGTGCGTTCCTTCCTGCCCGGGTTCCCCGAGGGGAGCGTTCCCGGCTGAGGCCCCGGTTTCACCTGTGTGTCGGGCGTGGAAGCCCGGGCGTTCACGCCCGGGATCCCTTTATCGGCCCGCCTCGTACACGGTGACCAGGTCGGGGTCCAGTTCGGTGAGGGCGGCCATGACATCGCCGAGGGCGTCGGCGAGCACGACCGGCTCGCCGGTGCCCTGTTCGCTCTCGCGCTGGCGGGGGAGGGGGTGTGGGGTCCGTCGGGGGTCGAGGGTGGTGGCCATGGGGGTGTCGGGCGCGGCCCGCGGGGCGCCCTCCTCCTTACTCGTTCCTCGCGTGCTCCGCCGGGGATGACCCCCGGTGACGGTTTCGGTGCCTGCCTCTCAGGAATAGCACGCCGCGGTGACATTCGGTGGATACGGAGTGTGCCTGTGGATGAACACCGGGGTGCGTAACCGGCCGTGTGGCGTGCACCGGGGGCGCCGTCGAGGGTCGCCGGGGTGCCGTCCGGATCCGCCACGACCGCACCGGCGGTGCAGGCCGACCTTCTTCCCGGCTCCGTGGTGCTTGCGGACCCGGGGCGTCGTGATCCCCGGGTGTTCCGTCCGACCAGCGCTTTCCCGGCCACCCGGAACCCCGGTCCGGGTGGCGGGCGCGCGTCGGGGAATACCTGTTTGGGGCCGACTGTTCGGGCATGATAGCTTCACAGGAAATTACTTCTTAGGAAACAAACTCGGGGAGCGTGCCATGCAGTTCGGAATCTTCTCGGTCAGCGACGTGACGCCGGACCCCACCACCGGGCGCACGCCGACCGAGGGCGAGCGGATCAGGGCGATGGTGCGGATCGCCCTCAAGGCCGAGGAGGTGGGCCTGGACGTCTTCGCCACCGGCGAGCACCACAACCCGCCGTTCGTGGCCTCCTCGCCCACGACCATGCTCGGCTACGTGGCGGCTCGGACCGAGAAGCTGATCCTGTCCACCTCCACCACGCTCATCACCACGAACGACCCGGTCAAGATCGCCGAGGACTTCGCGATGCTGCAGCACCTGGCAGAGGGCCGGGTGGACCTGATGATGGGGCGCGGCAACACCGGGCCGGTCTACCCCTGGTTCGGGCAGGACATCCGCCAGGGCATCCCGCTGGCGCTGGAGAACTACAACCTCCTGCACCGCCTGTGGCGTGAGGACGTCGTCGACTGGGAGGGCAAGTTCCGCACCCCGCTGCAGGGCTTCACCTCCACTCCGCGTCCGCTGGACGGCGTTCCGCCGTTCGTCTGGCACGGCTCCATCCGCAGCCCGGAGATCGCCGAGCAGGCCGCCTACTACGGTGACGGCTTCTTCCACAACAACATCTTCTGGCCCGCGACCCACACCAAGAAGCTCATCTCGCTGTACCGCCGCCGCTTCGAGCACTACGGCCACGGCAAGGCCGACCAGGCGATCGTCGGGCTCGGCGGCCAGGTGTTCATGCGCAAGAACTCCCAGGACGCGGTCAGGGAGTTCCGGCCCTACTTCGACAACGCCCCGGTCTACGGCGGCGGGCCCTCCCTGGAGGAGTTCACCCGGGAGACTCCGCTGACGGTCGGCAGCCCGCAGGAGGTCATCGACCGTACCCTGGGCTTCCGCGAGTCCTTCGGCGACTACCAGCGCCAGCTCTTCCTGATGGATCACGCGGGCCTGCCGCTCAAGACCGTCCTGGAGCAGCTGGACCTGCTCGGCGAGGAGGTCGTCCCGGTGCTGCGCAGGGAGTTCGCCGCCAAGAAGCCCGCGCACGTACCCGACGCGCCCACGCACACCTCGCTCCTGGCCGAGAGGGAGCGCGCGACCACGAACACGGAGGCCCAGTGATGACCCGCAAGCTCGTCACCGTCACGGCGGGGCTCAGCAACCCCTCCTCGACCCGCCTGCTCGCCGACCGGCTGACCGCCGCCGCGGAGGAGGCGCTGGCCGACCGCGGGGAGAAGGCCGAGGTCCGGGTCGTGGAGTTGCGCGAACTGGCCCACGACATCATGAACGCCATGACCACCCGGGTACCCACCGGTGAACTGCCAGGGGTCCTGGAGGACGTGGCCGGGGCGGACGGGATCATCGCGGTGACCCCGGTCTTCAACGCCTCCTACAGCGGCCTGTTCAAGTCGTTCTTCGACGTGGTCGAGTCGGGTGTCCTGGACGGCAAGCCGGTCCTGGTGGCCGCCACCGGGGGCAGCCCGCGCCACTCGCTGGTGCTGGAGCACGCCCTGCGCCCGATGTTCTCCTACACCCGTTCGGTCGTGGTGCCCACGGGCGTCTACGCCGCGTCCGAGGACTGGGGTGTGGGCGAGGGCGGCGGGCGCGAGCTGTCCGAGCGCATCGCGCGAGCGGCCCGGCAGCTGGCCCTGCTCGCCACCGAGAGCGCGCCGGCCGCGGCCGACCCCTACGAGGAGCCGACGCCCTTCGCCGACCTGATGTCCGGCCTGGGAACCTGACCGTCTGACGGGCGCGGTGGCCCGGGCCGCCCTCCCCGCCCACACCGTGGTGCGCACCTCCCTTCGCCGGGCACGGACCTTCGGCTCTCGCGCCTACGGACACCCGGCACGGCGGCCCGGTGCCGGACGTGCTCATGCGCGGGAGCGGGAGGCTGTTCGGGGGGTGCGTCTTCGGTCCTGGGCCGAGAGGGAGTTCCGGGGACCGGTGTTACCGCACGGGTCTTCGCCGCCAGCCCGGTGTCGGCCGTACCGGGAAGTCGTTCGCGCCCCGGTCACCGGACCTCGGTCCCCCCGGAGCGCGGGACCGGCGCGTGCAGGGCTCGAAAGACGGTCGACTGCGACACTCCGGCCCTGGCCGCGACCACCCGTGTGGGCAGGAGTTCCCGTCCCGAGCCCGCGACCTCCGCGACCAACTCGGCGACCCTGTCGTCGGGGAGCGCGCGGGGCCGGCCCGGCCTCGGGGCATCAGCCAGGCCCGCCAGGCGCATCTCGGTGAAGCGCCGACGCCATTTTCTGACGGTCACCACGCTCACCCGCAGGTCACGGGCTACCTGGGACTGGGACACGGGGAGGCCGCCGGAGTCCACCCGGTCACAGGCCAAGACGATCCTGGCCCGCAGGACCACGTCCTGGGAGAGCTTGCGTTGCCTGGTCCATCGCTGTAGTTCAGCGCGCTCGTCATCGGTCAGCTCCAAAGGCGTGAGCTTGGGTCCGGGACGCTTCATGCACCATCTCCTCTGAAGTCGTGCGGAGAACTGGCCGGTTGACGGGACTCAGCGGTGGCGGCCGCCACCGCTGAGTCCGAGGAATCCGGTTACCCCTGTTCGGTGGCGGCCGGGGCTGCTTCGGAAGCGGCCTCCTCCTGTGCGCCCATGGCAGGCAGGTGCCGCAGAGTCGCCAGGATCAGCAGGGCGAGCACGACGGACAGGGCCGCGTTGATCCCGCCGATCGCGGTGACCGCGCTGGTGAAGGCGGCCTGAGCTGTTTCCAGCAGAGGCGATGCGACGCTGGAGGGAAGTTCCTCGGCGGCCACGGCGGTGGCCGCCAGCGAGTCCCGGGCCGAGTCTGCGGCTGGTGCCGGAAGGTCCTCAGGCACCAGGACCGCGCTCCGGTAGACGAAGGCCCCGATGCTGCCCAGCACGGCGATTCCCAATGCGGTCCCCAGTTCAGTGCTGGTCTCCGCCAGGGCTGACGCGGATCCGGCGCGCTCGTCCGGAGCGGAGGAGAGGACCAGGTCGGTGCCCAGGGCGATGAGGGGGCCGCCGCCGCCGAGGATGAGGGTGAAGCCCACCACGGCCACGGTCACGGACGAGGAACCGTCGACGAAGGCGAGGACGGCGTGACCGGCTCCGGAGACGAGCAGACCGGCCGCCACCACGTATGCGGGCCGCACGAACGCGGCCATGACCGGTGCCGTCATGGAGGTCACGATCAGCAGGAGCGCGCCGGGCAGCAGCCACAGGCCCGCGCCCAGGGGGGACTGGCCTACGACCAGCTGCATGTACTGGGTCACGAACAGATAGGTGCCGCCCGCGACGAACATGGTCAGGAGCATGGCGCAGAGCAGGACGCTGAACGGAAGGCTGCGGAACAGGCTCAGATCCAGCAGCGGGCTGCTGAGCGACCGCTGGCGGTAGACGAAGGCGACGCCCACGGCCAGGCCCAGGAGGACCGCCACCAGCGGCACGGCGGAGAAGCCGTTCCGGGCGAACTCCTTGAGGCCGTAGACGAACGGCAGCAGGGCGGCCAGGGAGAGCAGGACGCTGAACAGGTCGATCCTGCCGGCGCCGGGGTCCTTGAACTCGGGGAGCAGGAAGGGGGCCAGGGCCAGCAGGAGGATCATCACCGGCACAGCCATGAGGAAGACCGACCCCCACCAGAAGGACTGGAGCAGGGCGCCTCCGACGATCGGTCCCAGGGCGATGCCGACGGAGAAGACCGTGGCCCACAGGGCGATCGCCATTCCGCGTTCACCCGGGTTCACGAACATGTTGCTGATCAGGGCGAGTGTGGACGGCATCAGGGTCGCGCCGGCCAAGCCCAGCAGGGCGCGGGCGGCGATCAGCATCTCGGGAGAGGTTGAGTAGGCCGCCAACACCGAGGCGATCCCGAAGGCCGTGCCGCCGACCAGGAGGAGTCTGCGCCGACCGATCCGGTCACCGAGGGTACCCATGGTGACCAGGAACCCGGCGATCATGAAGGCGTAGATGTCGATGATCCACAGCATCTGTGTGCCATCGGCACCGAGGTCAGCGCTGACGTGGGGGGCGGCGAGGTTCAACACGCTGATGTCGATCGAGGCCAGCAGGGTGGGCAGGGCCAGGACGGCCAGTCCGGTCCACTGCCTGGCCCCGGCTCGCGCCGGGGTCGGGGGGGCGTTGTGCATTTTTCCTTCTTCTCTGACGTGTCCGGGGCTTGTCCCCGGTTCGATCCATCCTCATTCGGGGGTAAGACATTTTGCGGATGTCACCCCCGGATCCGGTTGGGGGAGTGGCATGGCAGATTCGCCCCGTTTTGGGGTTTTCGGAACGTTTTCGTCAGGGGTCGGTGCGGTTGGGAACCCTTCACCTAGGGGGGTTTGGGCATGCTATCGCTAGTTTTGTGGTTAAAAAAAGACCTTTGTTCCTCTTGTTTTTCGTGCTTGCTTCGGAGTCTTGATTATCTTTGTCCCTTTTGGGGTGCGTGTCCGAACCCTGTATTGAGATTCGTTGAAGAATGGGTGTCGGGGAAAGGTATGACCGGTGTGCCCCGGTCAGGGACGGGCGACCTGAAGGTTCGTGTCGGCGAGAGCTTGTTCACCGGCCTGGCCGCCCCCGAGGGGCAGGGCGCGCACGGCGTGGGCGATGACCCTGGACGCGACCTGCGGGGTGTAGAGAAAGAAGTGCCCTCCCTCGAAGAGCTCCCACCGGAACGCGGACGCCGTCTCCAGGCTCCACAGCGGCATCCGCTCCGTCACGACGACCGGGTCGTCGGCCGCGCCCACCGCCAGGATCGGTACCCCCGTTTCCTCGGCCGGACGCCTGTAGGTCTCCATCGCCTCGAGGTCGGCCCGCACCGCGTCCAGCACCGGTCCCGTCATCACCTTGTGCCTGTCCGGACGCGAGGGCAGGCCGCCGATACGCACCAGGTGCTCCACCAACTCCTCTTCGGGGCGTTGGTGCGCGAAGGGGGCGACGTCGGGGAAGCACGGTGGCTGCCGGGCCGAGACCACCAACAGCCTCGGTGGTCGGCCCCGCTCCTCCAGGGCCCGGGCCAACGCGTAGCCCAGGACGCTTCCGAAGCTGTGTCCGACCACCGCGAGAGGAAGGGGGTCACGAGCCAGCAGCGCCTCCACCAGGCCTTCGACCATCGGCTCCACCCGGCGCAGGGGATCCTCCGAGATGCGTGCGCCGTGCCCGGGCAGTTGGGCGACGAGCAGGTCCACGTCATCAGGTACCAGAGCACGCCAAGGTGTGAACGCGGAGGGCCATCCCCCTGCGTGCGGCAGCGCGATCAGACGTCCTCGGAACGGGGGGTGGGCCTTGCCCACGCGTGTCAGCCAGTTCGACATGGTCCTCACCGGATCAGGGGATGGTGGTCGCGCAGGAAGTCGAGTACCCGCCTTTGGTGGGCTTGGACGCGCTGACCGGGCAGGTGGTCCAGGGAGTGCCGGAACGGGTCCTCCGGTGCGGGCAGGTCCGCGATGGCGCTCGCCGTGCCGAGTACGAGCATGGGCTGGTACCAGGCTGAGTAGCCGCCCTCGTGCACGAACACGCAACGTCCGCCGCACAACTCCCCGGCGAGGTCGCAGACCTTCCTGACCAGGGTGTGGAAGGTCAGGCTCGTGCACAGCATGCGTCCCATCGGGTCGTGCCCGCTCGCGTCCACCCCGGCCGCCACCAGGATCAGCTCGGGACGGAACCTGCGTGCGGCCGGGGCCACCACGTCGGTGAAGGCCGCCAGGTAGGCGTCATGACCCGAACCCGCAGGCAGGGGGATGTTCAGGGTGCTGCCCTCGCCCGCTCCGACACCGGTCTCCGTGACGGAGCCCGAGTTCGGCGGGAAGAGGCCGTCCTGGTGGATCGAGACGTACAGAACATCGGGATCCTCCTCGAACGCCTTCTGGACGCCGTTTCCGTGGTGTACGTCCCAGTCGAGCACCATCACCCGGGAGAGCCCCATCCCCTGGGCGGCACGGGCCCCGATCGCCACGTTGTTGAACAGGCACAGGGCCATGGCCCGGTCCGGCTCCGCGTGGTGCCCGGGGGGCCGGACCAGACAGTAGGCCCTGTCGTGGCCGCCCCCGACCACATCGCGTACCGCGGCCGCGCACGCCCCGGCTGCCAGCCGGGCCGCCCTCGAACTGTGGTAGTTCACATGGGCGTACACTCCCGCGTCGCCGCCGCCCCGGGCTGAGGCCTCCTCGATCCTGGACACGTGTGCCGCGCTGTGGACGGTCTCCAGTTCTTCGTCCGTGGCGGCCTCGGGAGTCAGGCAGTCGAACCTGTCCAACACTCCGTACGCCCTGACCAGACCCTCGGCACGGCGCAGGTCGGGATCGACGGCGAACTGCCGCAGCGGCTCGACCCACGGGCCCACCGGTACGTAACCCGAACCGGGCCCGGGGTCGTGCCAGTGGCAGAGTTCGTGGCTGTACCACGCGAAGCCGGGCACGTCAGACCGAGACCCGTGCGACGACGGTGAGACCGCCTGCCTCGCACACGTGCCGGATGTGGTGCTCACGCTCCTCGGCCGGCGTGCGCTTGGTGTCCAGCACGGTCTCCAGCCAGCCGAGCACGCGCTCGGCCTCGGCGGAGGTCAGTTCACGGCCGGAGGCCTCCTTCTCCAGTTCCCGGATGCGCCGGGCGGGTTCGATGACGCCGCGCTCGTAGTCCTCGCCGTCGGGGCCGTTGTTCCTGGTGCACGCGATCCCCTTCAGTACCGCACCGAAGAACGCGCTGCTGTTGACCTCGCTCATGTCCGTTCCTTTCCACTGGGTGTTCGTACTGGTGCGCGGGTTCTGCTGTCGGGACCGCGGACTCACCTGATGAGGCCGAGCCGCCGTCCGGCCCTCTCCAGGACCGAGGCCGCCTCCTCCAGGTCGGCGGCGGAGTGACTGAGGTTGACGATCGTGCGCAGGCGGGGCAGGGCTCGGGGCACGGCCGGGTAGACGATCGGTTGCACGAACAGGCCGTCCGCCTGGCAGAGGCGGGCCATCTCCTGAGCCTGTTCCGCGGAGTCGCAGAGGACGGGGACGACCGGCGAGGCGCTCTTGAGCGTGTCGAAACCCAGTGCGTGAAGCCGGTCCCGGTACCGGTCGGCGAGCCGGCCCAGGCGGCCGACCATCCCCGGTGCGGCGTCGATGACCTCCAACGCGGCCCTGGCCGCCGCGATCTGGGCGGGTGTGGACGCTGCGGAGAACATCCAGCCGCGCGCGTTGTTCTTCAACGCGAAGACCAGGTCCCGGGATCCGGCCACGTAGCCGCCGGAGCTCGGGATGGTCTTGGACAGGGTGCCCATCTTGATATCGACGCGATGCGGATCCAGCCCGAAGTGTTCGACGATTCCTCTGCCGGTCGCCCCGAGGACACCGATGCTGTGGGCCTCGTCCACCATCACCGGAACGTCGTGGCGTTCGCACAGGTCGAGGATTCCGGGGAGGTCCGCGATGTCGCCGTCCATGCTGAAGACCGCGTCGGTGACCAGTATGCGTCCGGACCCCTCGGTCCGGCGCAGGACGCGCTCCAGGTCGCCGAGGTCGTTGTGGGCGTAGGTGACCACCTGGGCGCCTGACAGCCGGTAGCCGTCCAGGATGCTCGCGTGGTTGTACACGTCGCCGAGAACGACGTCCCCCGGGCCGAGCAGCGCTCCGAGGGTCGCCTGGTTCGCCATGTAGCCGCTGGAGTAGACGATGGCGTCCTCGGCTCCGAGGAAGTCCGCGATTGCCAGCTCCAACTCCCGGTGCAGGTCGTACGTTCCCGCCAGGAGGCGTACGCCGTGTGCTCCGGTCCCGAAGCGTCGCACAGCCGCCTGGGCCTGCGCGCTGATGTAGTCGTGCCCCAGTAGTCCGAGGTAGCTGTAGGAGGCCAGGTTGAGGAACCACTTCCCGTCGAATCGGATACGCGGGCCCTCGGCCGCCTCGATCACGGGCTCGTAGAAGTAGTCGTTTCGGGCGACGATCTCGCGGTCCTCGGCGGAGAGGGAGTCGATGCGCCTTTCCAGGAAGGTGCCCTCGGCGCGGTTGGACAGGCGCGCGGGAAGCGTGCGCCGGGGTGTCAGGTGCGGTCCCGCCGGCCCGGGGGAGGGACGGCCCGACCGCTCGGGTGCTGACGGCTCCGGTACGCGCACGGCGGGCGCCGGGGGCGCCGGGGGCGCTGCGGGAGGGGAGGGCGGGGGTGCCGTCCGCGGCACCGCCGGCGAGCCGGCTGACGGCTCGGCCGGAGCGGAGCCGTTCCTGTACTGGTCCCAGGGCGCGTTGAACGTGCTCGCCCCGGGGACGGCGCCGGCGGCTGCCGGTGCGGTCTGGGCCCCGGGCCGCGCGGGCGCGGTACCTGCGGGAAGTGAGGACAGGTGGGCGAGGAGGTCGGTGATGTCGGGCCGCTCGAAGAGCACGGCCGTGTCGATGTCGATCCCGCGTGCGCCCAACGCGGCGCCCACCTCCACCGCGGTGATGGAGTCCAGACCGAGTTCGAGCAGGTTGTCCTGGGGCTCCACGCGTTCCAGTCGGAGTGCCTCGGCCAGGATGTCGCGCAGTGGTGCCCACAGGTCGTCGGTGGTCGTCACGGGGGCCATGTCGTGCTCCTTGGTTGCGTCGGCTGGGGTCAGCACGTAATTTCCGGGAGGGTGGGCCAGGACGGTGTCGAGCATCTCCAGGCCCGTCTTCACCGACAGGGCCGGTACTCCCCGCAGGGAGGCCCCGTCACCGACGGCCTCGCCCATGCCCACCTCCCACAGCCCCCAGGCCAGCCCGTACCAGGGCAGCCCCTTCTCCCGCAGGGAGGCGGCGAACCCGTCCATGTAGGCGTTGGCCGCCGCGTAGGAGGTCTGGCCCAGGTTGCCGTGCACGGCGGCGACGGAGGAGAAGAGGGCGACGAAGTCCGGGGCCCGTTCCCCGAGGCCGTCGGCCAGGGTGTGCACACCGCCGATCTTGGGGTGGAGTACCTCCGCCACCTGTTCCGGTTCCAGGGAGCGGGCCAGACCGTCCCGGAGCACGCCCGCGCAGTGGAAGACGCCGTGGAAGCGCTCGGAGCCGGCCAGCAGGGGACCGAGGTCGCAGACGTCACCCGTGTGCAGTACGAGTTCGCACCGTTCGGCGAGGCGGCGCAGGCGCTCGGAGCGCTCACCCGGTCCCGGCCGCGACCTGCCGACCAGGGTTAGGTGTGCGCAGCCCAGGTCGACCAGGTGTTCGGCCACGTGGAGACCGATCCCGCCCATGCCTCCGGTGACCAGGAAGCGCTTGTCCTCCACCGTGGGGGGCTTGACGGGCGCCGGCGGGGCGGTCGCCAGCCTGGGGCGGTGCCAGACTCCGTCGATCAGGCGCAGTTCGGGCTCGGCGAAACGCGGCACCGAGGTCGGTTCCGGCGAGCCGCCCAAGTCCACCAGCCGCAACCGTGCCCGGGGCAGCTCCTTGCGCAGACTGCGTACGAGCCCCCACAGTGCCGTGTGCGCGGGTTCGCTCTCGTGTGCGCCGTCCGTGATCACGGTGAGGGAGGGAGTCGGGCGTTGCGTCGTGACGGTCGCCACCATCCGGAAGAATCCCCGGATCAGCGCGTTCGCGCCTTCGGCCCCGCGTACGCCCCGGGGGGCGACGTACACCAGCTCCTCGACGGTGCGCGTGATCTCGGGCAGTTCCCCGGCCGCTTCCGCGTCCGGCCGAAGGACCACCTCTGCCGCGTCCGCGCTGGACGGCTCCGGGGCGGGCTCCACCGGGTCCCAGACGAAGTGGCCCACCGTCTCCGCGGGAGCCGTCGGCGTGAGTCGTGCCGGGTCCGCGGCGATGCGTGCGGCCGGGTCCGGGGCGCCCTCCGGGGGCGGGGACGCGGACCGGAGCGTCACCCCCTCCGCTTCCAGCAGGATCTCGCCCTGCTGGCTGAAGAGGCTGAACCTTCCCCTGACCATGCTTCCGTCACCGCCGGTGCGTTCGGCCAGGCACCAGACGCTGCCTGAGATCCGGCGCCGGACGGAGAACGTGTGCACCGCCCAGGGCAGGCAGGCGCCGGCCCGTCCCCCGTCCAGGAACCCCAGGCACTGGAAGGCGGCGTCCAGCAGCGGGGGCGGGACTGTGTGGGGGCTGAGGGGCTCCTCCCCCGTGCGCAGGAGGGCGAGGACGCGGTCCGGTCCGCGCAGCAGTGAGCGCACCGCCCGGAAGTGGGGGCCGTAGGTGATACCGCTCTGCTGTTGCCACTCCCGGAAGAGGTCGAGGTCGACGGGGTCGGGGCAGCTCCCGGTGACGGTGGCGAGGTCTTCGTAGGGGGGCGGGGCCAACACCTCGCGCACGGCGGTGCCCCGGGAGTTCTCGGTCCACGCCCCGGATCCGACAGGACGCGAACGCACGGTGCACGTGCCGCTCTGTTCCAGGGCGGTCTCCACCTCGACACCGTCCTCGCCCACGGCCAGCGGGGCCAGGAAATGGGTGCGTTCGAGGCGCCAGGACCCTCCGGGGTGCACCGCGTCCAGTGCTGTGACCAGGGAATCGAGTTGTGCTGAGGCGGGCAGGACCGCCCTGTCGCCGACCAGGTGGTCGGCGGCCAGGGGCTCGTCCCGCCGCACGAGGTTGCGGAATACGGTCATAGGAGGAGCTCGAATCTGTCGGTGGCCATGGCCAGTCCGTTCACCTGGACGTCGACGGGGTGCTCACCCGGGTAGTACCTGCGGGTCTGCACCTCCTTCACCGTGTGCGACTTCTCCAGGCTCTGGGCCTGTCCGGGGGCCAGGCCGAGCTCGGAGAGCTTGAACACCTTGGGGATGAGCTGTCCGTTCTTGCGTACGTGGTGGACGACGTAGTCCACGGTCACGTGGTGCGGGCGCGTGTCGGTGTTCTCGACCGTGAAGCGGATGGTGAGGGTGTCGCCCAGCCTGATGACCGCGGGCCGAACGCTCAGGTCGTGCACCCTGATGTGTTCGCCGCCCGTGGTCCCGAGGAGTGCCAGGGCCTCCTGGTCCCCCTTCTTGACGAGGGTGCGCAGGGCGTGCCTGACGATCCAGGCGGTCTCGTGTGTCGGGCTTTCCCTCGACCAGCGCTCCGCGGTGGCCAGAGCGGTTCCACTGTGGTCCTTGGAGATGTCGTTGAGGTTGTTGGCCACGGATTTGCGCACGTAATCCGAGGGGTCGCTGCGAAGCACCTCAAGGATTTCCAGAACGGGGGACGGGTCCTCGATGAAGAACGGCAGTTGGCTTGCCCAGGGAAGCCTGGCCCTGGTTCCTTCGCTGGCCAGGCGCCTGACATTATGGCTGCTGTCGTGTGCCCATTCCCTGATCCGGGCCATGGTGAGTTCGCGGTGTTCCGTGATGAACGGGCGAATGGCGTATTCCGCGGTGTGGCAACGGGTCACGGCCTCCAGGAAGTCCAGGGACTCCTGCGGATGCCCGAGCCCGTATTCTTCGACGTAACGTGCGACCGGCATCAGGAACCAACTCGCGGTGAACATCCCGCGCCCCTCGGGGAGTTCGTCCCCGAGGGTGCTTCCCAGGACCTCAAGCGCTTTCGGGTAGCTCTCGGGCAGTCGCGACCGCAGGCCTTCGGCGAGGATCAGAACGCGGTCCTTGAGCTCCAGGCCCGGGACCCTGCGGTCCACCTCGGCGGCGTACCCCCGGGTGTCGAAATGGGGGAGGGAGGCCTGGATCCGATCGCCCAGGATCGTCGCAGTTTCTCCCGTGAAGTGTTTCTTGAGGCCGTATTCACTGGACATGGTCGTCTCCCTCTGGGGTTTTGAGGTCACCGAGGAGCGGGTGGCTTCGGAAGTTCCCGGAAGGGAGTTCGCGAGAGCCTGGGGCGCTGTCGGTGCCACCACTGGAAACGGGGCCTTCGTGCCTCTGGGGGGCGGAGATCCAGAAACTTCTCCGTTCCAGAGGGTGCCCCGGGACGCGGGTCAGGCTATCGCCTTTCCCCTCGTGGAGTGCGGCCCAGTTCAATTCTTCTCCCGAAGCGCGGTGGTACTTGGCGACCTCTGCCAGAAGGTTTCGCTGTTCCGGTTGGTTTTTGCGGAGGGTGGTGTGCCAGTGGGTGGTGGGGTCGTTGAGGGTGGTGCGGGCGTGGGGGGTGAGGTGGGGTTGGGGGCCGATTTCCCAGTAGTGGCGTGCGCCGTGGTGGTGGAGGTGGGTGATGCCGGTGTGGAAGTGGACGGGTTGGCGGATTTGGTGGGCCCAGGTGGTGGGGTTGGTGGCGGTGGTGGGGGTGTGCCAGGTGCCGGTGAGTCCGTTGATGAGGGGGGTGTGGGGTGGGGTGAGGGGGGTGGTGGTGAGGGTGTTGGTGAAGGGGGTGAGGGCGCCGTCCATGTGGGCGGAGTGGAAGGCGTGGGAGACGTTGAGGAGGTGGGCTTTGGTGGGGCCGAGTTGTTGGACGAGTTGGGTGATGTGGGGGGTGGGGCCGGTGATGGTGGTGTGGGTGGGGGAGTTGTAGGCGGCGATTTCGATGGTGGGGTGGTGGTGGAGGAGTTGGGTGGTGTCTTGGGTGGGGCCGGTGATGGTGGCCATGGTGCCGGTGGTGGGTTGTTGTTGCATGTGGTGGGCGCGGGTGGCGGTGAGGTGGAGGAGGTCGGGGAGGGTGAGGGTGCCGCAGGCCCAGGCGGCGGTGAGTTCTCCGAGGCTGTGGCCGATGGCCATGTGGGGGTGGATGCCCCAGTGGTTGAGGAGGGTGGTGAGGGCGACTTGGGTGGTGACGATGGCGATTTGTGCGTGTTGGGTGTGGTTGAGGAGGTGTTGTTGGTTGCCGTAGAGGAGTTGGGTGAGGGGGGTGGTGGTGTGGGGTTGGAGGAGGTGTTCGCAGTGGTTGATGGTGTGTTGGTAGGTGGGTTCGGTGGTGTAGAGGGTGTGGCCCATGTTGGGGTGTTGTGAGCCTTGGCCGGTGTAGATGAAGGCGGTGGGTGGGGGTTGGTTGTGTGTGGTGGTGATGGGGGTTTCCCCCGACACCACGGCGCGCAGGTCCTGCTCCACGTGCTCCTGGTCGGTGACCACCACCGCGCGGTGCCGGTACGACGGGCGCGCGGTGTTCACCGTGTAGGCGAAGTCCGCCAGGTCGCTGCTGTGCCTGATCCCGTTCGCCCGCTCGGAGGCCTGTGCCCCCTCCTCCTGTGCTCCGGCGGCTGTTCCCCGGTCCCTCCCGCTCACCGCGTCCGCGTAGTCCGTGGCGAGTTGGCGGAGTGCGGTTTCGTTGGGTGCGGTGATCTTGAGGAGGTGGGCTTGTTGGGGCAGTGGTGTGGTGGGGGGTGGTGTGGGGGGTTCTTCGAGGATGATGTGGGCGTTGACTCCGCCCATGCCGAAGGCGCTGAGGCCGGCGCGTCGGGGGGTGTGGGGGTTTGTGGTCCAGGGGGTGGGTTGGGTGGTGGTGTAGAAGGGGGTGGTTTCGAAGTTGATGTTGGGGTTGGGGTGGTGGAGGTGGAGTGTGGGGGGGATGGTGTGGTGGCGCATGGCCAGGATGATTTTGGCGAGTCCGGCGAGTCCGGCGGCGGGTTCGAGGTGGCCGATGTTGGTTTTGATGGAGCCGATGGCGCAGTACTGGTGGCGTGGGGTGTGTTGGCGGTAGGCGTGGGTGAGGCCTTCGATTTCGATGGGGTCGCCCAGGGGGGTGCCGGTGCCGTGGGCTTCGAGCAGGGTGATGGTGTCGGGGTCGGTGTCGGCGTCACGGAGCGCCGCGGCGATGACCTCCCGCTGTCCCCGGGGGCTGGGCGCCGAGTAGCGGCTGGTGCGTCCGCCGTGGTTGACGGCGGTGCCCTTGATGATGGTGTGGATGCGCTCGCGCTCGCCCAGGGCGTCGTCGGTCCGTCTGAGTACGACCGCCAGCGATCCCTCTCCGGGCACCATTCCGTCGGCGGTGGCGTCGAAGGTCCGGCACAGGCCCGAGGGGGACAGGGCCCCGAGTTCGCGCATCGAACTGAAGTACTCCGGGCAGATCCCCGCGTGCACGCCCGCGACCACCGCCGTGTCGATCTCCCCTGAGCGCAGGTGCCGCACCGCCTGGTGCAGGGCCACCAGCGAGGACGAACACAGGGTGTTGACCAGAACGCTCGGTCCGGTCCAGTCCATCACGTGGGACAGGCGGTTGGGGATCATCGCCTCCAGGCCCAGGCCCCGCCCCTGCGCGACTCCCGCGCGCTGGCGCTCCTCGTGGTAGTGGTCGTGGCTGTAGGCCACCCACAGGCCGGTCCGACTGCCCCGGGACCGCTCTCCCATCCATCCGGCGTCCTCCAGGGCCCGCCACACGGTCTCGTACAGCAGTCGTGCCTGCGGGTCGATCAGCGGCGCCTCCCGCGGTGATATGCGGAAGGGCGCCGGGTCGAAGAGGTCGACCCGCTCCAGGAAGGACGCGCGGGGGAGCTCACCGCCGAAGTCCCCGCCTTCGCGCGTACGGGGGAGCGGGCCGACGCTCACCCGTCCCTCACTCAGCAGTTTCCACAGGTCCTCCATGTCCTCCCCGCAGGGCAGCGTCAGTGCCATACCGGTCACGGCGACCGTGGTCCCGCTCCCGTCCGGGGTCGGGGACGCCTCCTCCCCCGGTGTCCCCGGGGCGGTCACTCCGCTGGCCGCTGAGGACCCCCGGTCGGTGTGGGGCGGGCGCGGTGACGGCTCCGCGGTGTCGGCGGGCGGATCGCCGGGGTCGGGTTCCCCGTCGGAGGCCTCCGACGGGGAACCGGCGGGCGACGGAGGGACTTCCCGGGTCTGCGGGCCTTCCGGCACCCCGAGACCCGCGACCGCCCCGGGCTGCTGTTCGGCGAGGTTCTCGGCGAAGGCCGCGGGAGTGGGGAACTCGAAGAACTCGGTGGGGTAGAGGTCCAGGCCGTACTCGGTGGAGAGCCGGTCGCTGAGTTCGACCAGGCCCGCCGAGTCGAAGCCCGCCGACATGAACTCGGTGTCCGCCTCCTCCTCGGGGATACCGGTGACGGCCAGGAACCAGGCCAGGGCCCGGGAGGCCGTGGCTCCCGACACCCCTGCCGCCCCCGTGGCCGGCGCTTGCCGCGGGGGCGGCGGGGGCTTGGGCGCGGTCTCCGCTCCGGGAGCGGAGACCGGTTTCGTGCGGGCGCCGTCCCCGGTGAAGGCGTCGACCGCGACCCTCTTGGCGGTGATGTCCTCCAGGGTCAGGAGCACGATGCCCCGTGCATCGGTCACCACCTGCGTGCACCGGCACGCCTCCTCGTTCCAGAAGGCGACGTCGGTGCGGACGAAGGCCGCCTCGTCCATGGAGCCGAACACCCGCATCCGCCCGATCGACAGGGGGATGAAGGCGGAGGAGTCCTCACTGCCGAAGACCGGGTTCTCCGGGGAGATGGCGACGATCGTCACGCTGTCGAGCAGGCCCGGGTACAGGACCGTCCCCTCCCGGTTGAGCCCCTTCTGCCTTCCCCCCTCGACCCTGGCCAGGGTGCCCCCCGGGCGGGCCGCCACCCACGAGACATTGCGGTAGTAGCGGCCGTGGCGGTAACCGATCCTGCGCAGCCACCGGTAGACCGTCGAACCCGAGCGGAGCGAGGAGCACTCGGCGAGCAGTTCGGCCAGCGGTTCGCCCTCCCGGTCCGACTCCTCGGCGTCGGCCAGGAGACCGGTGACCAGGAGCGAACCGTCCTCTCCCCGCACCGTGAAGCGCCGGTCGGCCTCGACGGAGGCCCTCACCTCGTGTGCCCCGGAGGGGATGAGCGGGCGGTGGAAGACGACGTCGTCCACCCCGTTGAAGCGGCCTCCGGCAGCCTGGACACCCTCGCGTAGGAAGTCGAACCAGCCGACCCCCGGAAGCATGGAGTCGCCGTGGACCCAGTGCTGGGCGATGGGGTCCTCACCCGGACCGAACACGCGTGAGAAGGAGAAGGCGGAACCCGGGCCGGGCTCTGTCCGCAGCTGCCCTCCGGGTTCGGCGGAGCGGTGCTGTTCGGCCAGGTCCAGGGTGGGTCCCTGCGGTTGTTCCCTGGGCAGGCCGCGAGGAACCCAGGGCAGGCCGCCGCGGCGCCTCTCCCAGTCGATTCGGTGCCCCCGCTCGAAGAACTCGCCGACGACGGCCTCCAGGACCTCGACGGGGTCGGCACCGGGGGCCGACAGGCGTGCCCGGAGATCCGTCCCCTCCGGGGGCTCGGGTTCGCCCGGTCTGCTCGCGAGCACCTCGGCCAACGCCTGTTCCAGGGGCGTCCCCTCCCACACGTGGGCGGCGACCGGGCCCCACTCCGGGGGCAGGGCCACCGACTCCGCGTCCAACCCGGCTTCGCGCAGAGCGGTGGTGACGGCTACTCCCGTGCACAACTCCAGGAGTTGACCGCTGAACTCGGACCGTCCCAGTCCGGTCGCCTCCTCGAAGCGGGCCGTGACCTCCTCCACCGGCCGGTAGGCCGCGCACAGCGCCGGCAGCCAGGGGGGAGGGGAGTCCATGGCCGAGGCCCCCCAGCCCGCTTTCACGGTCCCGTGCGGGAGGGGTTCGGCGAAGTCCGGGCTGAGCAGCCGGGCGCGCAGGGCCAGGGCCAGGGCGGTGGCGTCCCCGCCTCTCACCAGCGCCCGTACGGCTCTGTGCGGACGCCTCAGCTGGGCCGTCGCGCACAGGTCGGCGGCGGAGCCCTCCTGTGTCTCCAGCAGCTCCAGCCACTGTGCGGCCAGCTCGCGCAGTCCCTCGGGCGTGTCGGCGGACAGGGGCAGTACGAGGGACGGGGGCCCGGCCACGGGACCGGGCCGCTCCGGGGGAGCCTCCACCACCACGTGCGCGTTGGTGCCGCCGAAACCGAATCCGCTCACCGCTGCGCGGCGCGGACCCTCCAGGGTCCAGACGGACTCCTGCTCGGGCAGGTGGAAGGGGCTGCCCTCCAGCCGCAGCCGGGGGTTGGGCCGTTCCACCGCGGTGGGCGGAACCCTGCCGGAGCGCACGATGTGAACGGCCTTGGCCAGACCGGCCAGCCCCGCGGCTGAGTGCAGGTGTCCTGTCCGGCGTTTGAGCGAGCCCAGTGCCACCGACTCCGGTCCGGCCCCGGCCCGGCCGAACACCTCGCTCAGGGCCCGCACCTCGATGGGATCGCCTATCGCGGTCCCGGTGCCGTGGGCCTCCACGTAACCGACGGTCGACGCGTCCACCCGGGAGTACACCTCGGAGAGCAGTTCAACCTGGGCGTCCAGGTTGGGGGTGGTCACCCCCATGGTCCTCCCGTCGTTGTTGACCGCGGCTCCCACGATCGAGGCCAGTACGGGGTCACCGTCGGCGAGTGCCTCGCGTAGGGGTTTGAGGACCAGAGCCACGGCCCCTTCGCCCGGCACGTAGCCGTCGGCGCGTTCGTCGAAGGTCCGGCAGCGGCTTTCGGGGGAGAGCGCTTCAGCGTTGGTGAGCATGGTCAGGGTCAGCGGATCGACCAACAGGTCCACGCCCCCGACCAGGGCGGTCGAGCACGCGCCGGAGCTCAGGCTCTGACAGGCCAGCCAGACCGCGGTGAGCGACGACGAGCACGCGGTGTCCACGACCAGACTGGGGCCGCGCAGGTCGAGCCGGTCCGACAGCCAGGCGGCGGCGAAGTTCTGGGAGCGGCCCCAGAGCGCCGCGGCGCGCTCCGGCCCCCGGCCCTCGTCCTCGGACCTGCCCTTCTCGAAGCCGTAGGAGTTCATCCGGCTTCCGACGAAGACCCCGGTGCGCCGCCGCGAGCCTTCCACCAGCAGTCCGGCCTCCTCCATGGCCAGCGCACCGACCTCCATCATCATCCTGTGCTGGGGGTCCAGCCGCCGGGCCTGCTCGGCGGTCAGCCCGAACCTGGTGTGGTCGAAGCAGTAGGCGCCCTGGAGGAAGGCACCCTGCCCGGTCGCTTCCGGGTACAGGCCCCGGGCCCACCGGCCGGGAGGCACAGGGCCCACTTCGTGCCGGTCCCCTGACAGGAGCCAGCCCAGGTCCTCGACGTCTTCGGCTCCGGGAAGGCGCAGCGCCATCCCGATGACCGCTACGTCGCCGTTCGTGTCGGTGCTTCCACCGGAAACCTCTCCTGCTGCCGTCATGGGGCTCCTCCTTTGTCGGGCGTCTGGGATCATCTGCGCGCGAGGGGCCGCAGTAGGGCGCTGAGGGAGGCCGATCCGGCGGAGGCATCCCTCTCGACGGGTGCGGTTCCCTCGGGGGCCGCCCCACCGTCGAGGAGCGCGGCGACGTCCTCCACCGTTCGGGCCCGCATGACGGCTGAGGGGTCGACAGTGCGCCCGTGGCGCCGTTCCAGTAGGGCCACCAGGTCGGCGATGGCCAGTGAGTCCAGCCCCATATCGCTGACAGGCCGGTCGCCGGGATCCTCACCCAACAGCTCGGACAGGCAGGAACGCACCAGCGAGACCGTTCCCTCGCTCACCCCTACCGTTGCGTGCGCAGCGCTCCGGGTCTCGGGCGGCGCCTGCGCGGAGTGTTCCGGGGGCTTCTCCGCGGAGGCGCGGCCCGGGAAGGACACCCGACCGCCCGAACACAGGTGGGCGGAGAAGCCGGCGAGGGCTTCGGGGACCTTCAGTGACGCGGTGGCCGAGAAGGAGGCGTCCGCTTCCAGACCCACGCCGGACCAGTCGGGCCAAGCGTGTGCGGTCACCACCGTCGGACCGGCCTCCGACCCGGCCCGTTCGGCCAGCCCGAGCTGGTAGGCGTTGGCCATGGCGTAGTCGACCAGGCCCCGTCCTGCCGCGGGGTCCTCGCCGGCCACCGAGGAGACCAGGACCACGAACGCGGCCTCCCGCTCCCGTGCGACGGCCAGGACGTGATCCGAGCCCGCCGTCTTCGGGGAGAGGGTCCGGGCGGCCTCCTCCGCGCCGCGTCTGCGGTGTGAGCCGAAGGCCAGTGCCCGCCCGGAGGCGTGCACGATTCCGGTCAGGCGCCCCCACCGCTGGGAGAATTCGTGCACGGCCGCCCTGAGCGCGGATTCCTCGGTCACGTCGCAGGGCAGGTAGGCCACATCGGCGGAGGGGGCGAGGTCGGACAGCTCGGCCAGGTCCGCCGTGTCCAGCCTTCTGCGGCCGATGATCCCCACCCGCCGGGCACCGAGTTCCGCCAGCCGGCCCACCAGCAGGCGTCCCACGCCCCCTGAACCACCGGTGACCAACACGAAACCCTGCGAGAGGTCGGGGAGCTGAGCGGGCTCGGTGAGCGCCTCCCGGTGGGGTCGGTACTGGACGCCCTCGCGCACGGCCACCGCCTCTGGTCCCTCCTGCTCTCGCGCGAGGTCGGCGACGATCGCGCGCGCCGAAGCGGCCGGGTCCGCGTCCGGCAGCAGGTCGGTCGCGGTGGCGGTCAGGCGGGATTCGGCCGCGGCTGCCAGCACCGCGGCCGCGCGCGCCGCGGCCCCGGGGTCGAGCTTCGCCGGTTCCCCTGGGGTCACCGCGGCCGTCCCCCGGCCGATCCATGACAGGCGCTGGCCCGGGGCCAGCGCGAGGGTCCACTCGCCCAGGTCGGACCAGAACCCCTCCGACCCGCGGTCGACGACCACCAGGACGGGCGCGGCCGTGTCGGACGCCCGGGTCGAGACGGTGTACCCCGCGGAGAGGAGTTCCTCGTGCAGGGCGCGGCCGAGCGGGTCGCTCTCCTCGCACACGAGGCGGACCCGTCCGCCGGCACCGTGCGGGGCGGTGGGGGCGGGTGAGGGGCGCCACCGGGTGCGCAGCGCCCTGGGTGTTTCGGTGGTGACCGTCGCCGGGACGGCCTCCCGCGGGGCGGGAACCTCCACGGCGTGGTCACGGGTCGACCAGAAGCTCCGTCGGGCGAAGGGGTAGGAGGGAACGTCCGGTACGACCCGCGCGCCGGGCGCGGACACGGCCGCCCAGTCGATTCCCGTGTGCCCCCGACGGGCCAGTCGCACGGCGGCGTCCGGGTCCGTGGCGCTTGGTCCCCCGGCCGGGCCGACAGCCGGCACGATCGCGCCGCCGGTCTCCGCTGCTTCGCGCAGGGCACGGGCCAGCGAAGCGGCGTCCTCGCCCAGTACGGCCGTCTGGAACCCCAGCTCGGCGCGTCCGGTGTTGATGGTGTGGCACACGTTCGCCAGTTCGACCGGGCTCCGGCAGGACTCGATCCGTTCCGCGTAGGACTGCGCGAGTTCCCGCACGGCCTCCTCGGTGGCGCCGCTGACCCTGATCGGGTACTCCCCGAGCGGCTTCGAGTCCTGGGCGGCCTCGTTGGGGGGTTCTTCGAGGATGATGTGGGCGTTGACTCCGCCCATGCCGAAGGCGCTGAGGCCGGCGCGTCGGGGGGTGTGGGGGTTTGTGGTCCAGGGGGTGGGTTGGGTGGTGGTGTAGAAGGGGGTGGTTTCGAAGTTGATGTTGGGGTTGGGGTGGTGGAGGTGGAGTGTGGGGGGGATGGTGTGGTGGCGCATGGCCAGGATGATTTTGGCGAGTCCGGCGAGTCCGGCGGCGGGTTCGAGGTGGCCGATGTTGGTTTTGATGGAGCCGATGGCGCAGTACTGGTGGCGTGGGGTGTGTTGGCGGTAGGCGTGGGTGAGGCCTTCGATTTCGATGGGGTCGCCCAGGGGGGTGCCGGTGCCGTGGGCTTCGAGCAGGGTGATGGTGTCGGGGTCGGTGTCGGCGTCGCGGAGCGCGGCGGTGATGACTTGTTGTTGTGCGGTGCTGTTGGGGACGGTGAGTCCGCTGGTGCGTCCGCCGTGGTTGACGGCGGTGCCCTTGATGATGGTGTGGATGTGGTCGTGGTCGCGTAGGGCGTGGTGGAGGGGTTTGAGCAGGAGGGTGATGACGCCTTCTCCGGGGACGAATCCGTCGGCGGTGGCGTCGAAGGCTCGGGACCGCCCCGTCGGGGAGA
>NZ_BMXJ01000003.1:27045-826894 GCF_014651695.1 Nocardiopsis terrae | reverse complement strand
TAGGGCGTGGTGGAGGGGTTTGAGCAGGAGGGTGATGACGCCTTCTCCGGGGACGAATCCGTCGGCGGTGGCGTCGAAGGCTCGGGACCGCCCCGTCGGGGAGAAGGAACGAAGGCGTGAGCCCAGTTGGAAGTACTGCGGGGACAGGCCCAGGTGCACCCCGGCGACGAGGGCCTGTTCGCATTCGCCGTCGCGGATGCTGCGTACTGCCTGGTGCAGGGCCACCAGCGAGGAGGAGCACAGGGTGTCGATGGTCATGCTGGGGCCGCGCAGGTCCAGGAAGTGGCTCACCCGGTTGGCCAGGATGGCGTTGTGGTTGCCCAGGGCTGCTGCGGTGGGCACGACGTCCCCGGCCACCTGGTCCCGGTAGTGCTGGTAACTGGCACCCACGAACACCCCGGTGGTCAGGTCACCGCGTACCCCGGAGGGGCCGGCGTCCTCCAGCGTGCGCCAGGCCGACTGGATCAGGTGCCTTTGCTGGGGATCCATCCATTTGGCGTCCGCGGGCGGGATGCGGAAGAACCCCGGATCGAACTCGTCCCAACCGCTGACGAATCCCGCCTCGCGCAGGTAGACGCTGCCCGGGGACTGGTCCGTGGCGTAGTACTCCTCCAGGTTCCAGCGGTCGGCGGGGACCTCGCGCACGTGGTCCTCGCCCCTGAGGAGGACCTGCCAGAGCCCGTCCATGTCCGGGGCGCCGGGGAACACCCCGTCGACACCGATCACCGCGATGTCGCGTGAGCCGGCACCCTCGGCCCCCGCGTCCGCGGCGACGTCTCGCGCTACGGCCTCCCGTCCGTTTCGGTGCCCCGGCTCCGGTGCGGGTTCGGCCTGCTCGGAGGGGGCGGCCGCAGGCTCGGTGACCCGGGCCCGGGGCTTCTCCGCGGGCGGGGGAGCGCTCTGCACGGAGACGTCCGCGGGCTCCGGATCCGCACCCTCCTCCGCGGTGGGAACGGAGGAGACCCCGTACCTCTCACGGAGTTCGGTGACCAGGGAATCGATGGTCCCCGCCTCCAGGAGGAGCGTGGGGGGAAGCGGGACGCCGAGACGGTCACCGAGGTCCTGGGCCATCGACACCGAGAGCATGGAGTCCATGCCCAGTTCCTGGAGGGGTACGTCCCTTCCGATCTCCTCGGATCCCACCTCCAGGCCCTGGGCCACCCAGCCGATCACGGACGAAGCCAGGTCCGGGGAGAGGGGGCCTCCCCGGGGCGCGCCCGGGGTCCGGGCCGCGGCACCGCTCGGCCGGTCCCCGTTGACCGCACTCTGCGGAGTGGCGGGCGGTTCCGTCACCGCTGTCCGGGAGACCGGCGCGGTCACCCCGTCCCGGTCGTCGACCGGGCCGCCCAGCGGCGCTTCGGGCGTGCTGATCCTCTTCCAGGTCAGTTCGTGTACTTCGGCCAGGGGGCCGGCGCCGTTCGACACGACCAGGCTCGCCGTCACCGTCTCGCCGCCCGCGGACGCCCTCTCCAACCGGGCGTGGACGCGCACCCTTCCCGCCACGGAGCCGAAGACGTTCAAAGAACGCACGGAGAAGGGCACGTACAGGCCTCGCGCACCGCAGGCCACCAGCGCGACCTGGAAGGCGCCGTCCAGCAGACGGGGGTCCAACCGAGCCGCTGTGTCCTCTCCCTCAAGGGTGCCGAACGCTTCGCCCGACCGGGCCGACAGGGAACGCACGCATCGAAACCCCGGACCGTAGGCGAGCCCGGCCTCTGCCAGGGAGGCGTACATCCGCTCCACGTCCACGGGCTCCGCGCCCTCGGACGCGCCCTCCACGAGTGAGGGCGGTACGTCCTCACCCACACGGGCCTCGCAGACCAGGTTCCCGGTACCGTCCCGGAAGAGGACCGTGTCCGCTTCGTGTACCCCGCTCAGCGGGGAGGGCGAGACCACTGGTGCCCGAAACACCATGTCGGTCAGGCGAAAGGCCTCCCTGCCGAGAAGCTCCGCGGCTCTGCCCGGGTATCCGGCGGCCGGAAGGACGGGCCTTCCGTCAACGATGTGCTCAGCGCTCTCGGGCAGAGGGTCCCAGGTGATCGGGCCGCCGGCCGGGCGCTGTTGCGGCTTCGCCGGCTCCAGCCACAACCGCCGGGTCTCGTGAGGTGTGGACGGCAGCCTGACCCCTGCACCCGCGGACCCGCGCGGCAGGTCACGGCCCTCGACGAACAGCCGGGCCGCCCGGTCCAACGCCTCGGGGGAGGGCCGTTCCGGTAGGGGGGCCTGCTCCGGAGCGTCGACGGCCACGGCTCCCGTGTACAGGGAACGCGTGCGTTCGACTCCGGCCAGGAACAGGTGAAGTTTGTCTTCCAGCTGTTCACCGCTGGTGACCACACAGGCCAGCCGGTGCGACCTTCCGGGCCTCCTCCGGGCGGCGGAGCACAGGGCCGCCAGCGATGGGCCGTGGGGGGAGTCCAACAACTCCAGGTAGCGGAGGGCCAGGACACGCAGGGACTCCTTCGAGTCGGCGCCCATCACCATCAGCTGGGGACCGGCCTCCTCCGGGGCGTCCCCCCGTTCCGGGGGCGCGGTCAGGACCGCGTGGGAGTTGACACCGCCGAAGCCGAAGCTGCTGACACCGGCCGCGGCGGGTCCGCTCCACGGTGCCGGGCGCACGGGTACGTACAGCGGCGAGTCCTCGAACGCGAAACCGTGGTTGGGGACCGACAGGTGAGCCGCCGGCGGGATCTGCCGAGCCTGGAGCGCCAGTACCGTCTTGATCAGTCCCGCGATGCCCGCGGCCGGTTCCAGGTGGCCGATGGCGCTCTTGACCGACCCCACCGCCACCGAGGCGGGTGGGACGCCGCCGAGGACGGCGCGCAACGACTCCAGCTCGATGACGTCGCCCAGTCGGGTCCCCGTACCGTGGGCTTCCACGTAACCGACCCGGGTCACCCCCGCCTTCGCCATGGCCTCGCGGATCACCCGCTGCTGGGCGATGGTGCTCGGAGCGGTGAGGAAACCGCTGTGGTCGCCGGAGTGGTTCACCGAGGTGCCGCTCACCACTGCCAGCACCGGGTCCCCGTCTCGGCGTGCGTCGGCGAGTCGTTTGAGCACGACCACGCCGCACCCCTCTCCGCGCACGTAGCCGTCGGCGCCTTCGTCGAAGGTGTGGCAGGCACCGGTGGGCGAGAGCATGCCGTTGCGCCGGAAACCACGGCTCTTGTCCGGGGTCAGGATCAGATTGGCTCCGCCGACGACGGCCGAGTCCACCGCTCCGGCGAGCAGGTGGGTCGCCGCCAGGTCCAGCGCGACCAGGGAGGACGAGCACGCCGTGTCCACGGCCAGGCTGGGTCCGGACCAGCCGAAGGTGTGCGAGAGCCGGTTGGCGACCATGGATATCGCGGTGCCGGTGGCGGTGTGCGGATCACCGTGTCCGGTGCTCCCGGCCACGAGCGTGGGGAAGTCACTGGTGATGGTACCGACGAACACCCCTGTCGAGGTCCCCAGGGAGGTCCCGTCATGGCCTCCGGACTCCAAGGCCTCGTCGGTCACACTGAGCAGTAGCCGCTGGAGCGGGTCCATGCGCCGCGCCTCGCGGTCGCTCAGGCCGTAGCGTTCCGGGGAGAAGTACTCCACTCCCTCGATCCAGCCGCCCCGACGGTCGTCGTCGGCTTCCCACAGATGGGCCCATCCGCGGTGCCCCGCAGGTGCCGCCCCCACGCGGTCGGTGCCCGAGACCAGGTCGGTCCAGAACTCGTCGGGGGTGGAGGCCCCGGGAAAGCGACAGGCCATGCCGATGACGGCCAGTGCGTTTCCCTGCTCCTCGGCCGCCGGCCGCGCAGGACCCTCGCCCCCGGTCGCCGTTTCGCCGACCGTGTGCGGTGTGACGCCCGCTCGCGCAGGCTCGGCCGGGGCCGTGCCGGGCGCGACCGGCTCCGTCTCCTGCCGGAGGGCAGGGGGGCGCGCGTCCAGTGCCGCGGCGAGTCGCTCAGGGGTTCCCGTGGCGAACACCAGGGGTGAGGCCACATCCGATCCCAGCTCACGGCTGAGCGCCGCGGCGGCCCTCACCACGTTGTTGGAGTCCCCGCCCAGGTCGAAGAAGTTGTCGCGCTCGCCGAACTCACCGTGGCCCAGGACCCGGGCGAAGACAGCGGCGATCCGTTCGGGGAGAAGGGCGGGTTCTTCCGCGGTCGGCGCCGGGACCTGGGCACGGATGATGTTGTCGCGTGTGGGGTCGGGCAGGCGGGAACGGGCGACTTTCCCGTTCTCCGTCAGCGGCAGGGAGTCGAGCAGGACGTAGGCGTCGGGAACCATGTATCCGGGGAGCCGGTCGGACAGCCATTCGTCCAGTTCGGTCCGGGCGGGCGGCTCGCTCGCGACGAGGTAGGCGGTCAGCCGGGGGTCGCCCACACCCTCGAAGGGAACGGCGACCACGACAGCCGCTGACACCTGATCCATCCGTTCCAGGAGCGCCTCCACCTCCCCCGGCTCGATCCGGTTGCCGCGCACCTTGACCTGTGCGTCGGCGCGCCCGATCCATTCGACCGCTCCGTCGGTGTGCAGGCGCACGTCGTCGCCGGTGCGGTAGGCGCGGCGTCCGTCGGGCAGGGCGACGAACACCTCCGAGGTCAGATCCGGACGGCCGCGGTAGCCCTCGGCCAGCCCCGCACCCGTGATGACCAGGGCACCGGTACTTCCCGGCTCCACCGGTGACATGTCCTCGTCGACGACGTGCAGCTCCAGCCCCGGCAAGGGCTCTCCGAGGGGGACGAAACCCTGCCCGAGGTCCGTCACCAGGTGGGCGGAGACCCAGATGGTCGCCTCGGTGGGGCCGTACATGTTCCAGAGCTCGGGTCCTGCGTCGAGCAGGGTCCGCGCCAAGCTCAGCGGCATCGCTTCCCCTCCGGAGAGCGCCACCAGGTCGGTTCTGGGGCGCCACCCGGTGTCAAGCAGTAGACGCCACAGGCTCGGGGTGGCCTGCACCAGGTCCACGGTGTCGGCCAGGGCCGCCAGCGCGGCGGGGTCGGCCACGGTGCCCTCGTCGGCGAGCTCTACCGTGGCTCCCACCACGAGGGGGAGGAGGAGTTCCAACAGGGAGATGTCGAAGGCCACCGTGGTGTGGGCGAGCATGTTCGTCTGCGGCCCCGCGCCCAGGACCGCCCCCACCCCCGTCAGGAAGTTCACGAGACTGCTCTGAGCGACTTCGACACCCTTGGGGGTGCCCGTGGAGCCGCTGGTGAACAGGATGTAGGCCAACGCGTCGGCGCTCGAGTCGTCCTCCGACCCGCCCCCGTACCCCTCCGGATCGGGAACCAGGACGGGGGAGCCCAGGAAGTGTGCCTTGCCCTCCAGGTCGGGGGTGGTCAGCACGAGCGTGCTCCCGGCGCTTTGGGTGTAGGTCCGTAGCCGTTCCCCGGGGTAGGAGGGGTCCAGGGGCAGGAAGGCCGCGCCGGCGCGCAGCACGCCCAGCATGGACGGGACCAGTTCCGGACCCCGTCCGGTCAGCAGCGATACGACCGACCCCTCGCCCGCACCGCGCTCGCGCAGTCTGGAGCTCACGGCGGCCGACCACCGGTCCAGTTCGGCGTAGGTGATCGCGTGCTCTCCGGCACGCACGGCCACGGCTTCGGGGGTGCGCTCCCAGACCGCGCGGACCAGATCCAGCACGGTTCGGGCGGCACCCTCTCCGGGCGCGTGCACTGGTGGGGGAGCGGTGGGACGGGGGGCCGCCGGTCCGTGCTCCAACAGCAGGAACAGGCGTTCCTCGACCTCCTCCACGAACTCCGCTGCCCCGGCGACGGACATCGCGGTCTCGCGCACGAAGACGGCCGGTACCCCCTCCGGGGGGAGCACCAGTGCGAGTTCGGTGTCGGAGGCCACCGAGGCGGGATCCTCACGGAAGCGCTCCAGGACCATCACCCGTGTGAACGAGGGCCCCTCCGCACCCGGAGGGCGCGAGGCCAGACCCATGCGCACCTCCAGGTCCGTCGCGTACATTCCCCACCGCCCGGCCGCGGCCAGACCCTCCTCGGGAGAAGCCGGGGAGGTGGCGTCGAAACGGACGGGTACGCGGGTCGCGGCCAGGCCGTGGGTGCGCTCGGCCAGTTCCTGGGCGCTGTGCGGCGACCAGCCGAAGTCGAAGGAGGACGCGCCGATGCGTTCGGACAGGACCTCCAGGAAGGAACGGCGGACCAGGGCGGAGTCCTCCGCACACACCGGAAGGAAAGCCAGTTCGAACCTGTGGTAAGCGGATCCCGAGGCCGAGAACTCCTCGGCCTTCACCGGTGCGGTCCGCAGGTCGGCCAGCCGCTCGCGCCACCGGTGTTCGTTGGCGCGAAGGCCTGGTTGGGCTGTCCTCACCGCTTCGAGGTATCCCTCGGCCGGGTCCGGCACCGGTTCGCCCACCCGCAGCCCCAGCCGTTGGGCCGCTCCGCGACCGCTCACCGTGTCGCCTTCGGTGGTCGTGAACTCGCTGAGGACCATGTCGGCGTCCGGTGCGGCGATCCGGATCTGGGAGTCGGTCACGGCCAGGGTCGTGCTCCGCCGGTACTCCTCGTCCCGGCCCAGCGAGCGGATCTGGCCGACGAAGACGGCGTCCTGCGCGGTGACGAACGCGGGGACGCCCACCGGGTTGGGGAACGAGCCGAAGTCCATGGCCTTGGAGAGCCGTCCGGCTTCGGCCGCGGTCGTGCCGGAGTGAACGATGCCGCCGTCAGCCATGCGGTCGGCGCGGGCGAAGAAACGCCCCTTACGTCCCTCAGCTGCTCGGACGGGATCGGGGAGGCGCCCCTCGGCGATCAGGGGGGCCATCTCGGTGAACAGGTCGACACCGACCTGCGCCGTCTCGTAGGTGAGGGAGAGCGCGGTGGACAGTTCGCGTACCGGGAACCAGCGCTCGGCGACCACGGTTCCGGCATCGACCTCCTCGGTCATCACGTGCCAGGTCGCGGCGTGCCGGGCTACCCCCTCGTAGAGGGCCCAGGAGGCGATGTTGCTACCCGCGAGACCGGGCAGGGGACCGTCGTGGAAATTCAGGGCGCCCACCCGGGGGAGGGCCAGTACCTCGGGTGGCAGGATCCGGAAGTTGATGATGCTGAACAGGAAGTCGAAGCTCTGCCGGGAGAGCGTCTCGACCAGGTCCGCGCCCGGGTCCAGGAGTCGTACGGAGTTCTCCCGTGCCCACTCCGCGACGACCGGGTCCTCGGACAGGACCCCCCGGACATCGACCCCGTGGGACAGGAGCTGATCGGCACAGGAGGTCAGGGTCCGCGTGCTTCCGATGATGAAGCAGGAGGTGCTCATACTTCGGACTCCGTTCCCCGGGTGTGGTTCAGGACCCAGGCGTCGATCTGGGCCACGACCTCTTCGTCCAGGGACAGCTGTCCCGGGCGCCACATCGGGTTGGAGAGCCCGCGGTGTGTGCGCTCGCACAGCTCCCAGTCCTCGTAGTTGGCCTTGTCCCACAGGGCGAACACGGGCTCGTGCGAGAAGCTCTCCTTGGCGGTCTCGTCCGGGTGGAACAGCCAGAAATGGCGGACCACACAGGACCCCGGGCTTTCGGGCCACACCCACTGCATCATCACGTAGTCGCTGGTCAGTCCGAAAAGCAGGTTCGGCAGGATCGTGATCCAGTTGACCTTGCGCCGGTCCTCCAGCGGTACGAGCGGCATGGGCGAGCGGTCGCTGTGCCCGGTCGTGGAGATGGATTCGTACCCCTCGCGCAGCATCTGCCAGGCCCCCACCAGGTCCTCGCCCCTGAGGTCGTAGGTGCCGGCGGCGTCGAAGTCGGTGACCTTGTGCAGGTCCTTGTGCGCGGTGGGGAAGTGCAGGCTCTCGTTGACGTTGTGCGCGACCAGCTTCCAGTTGGAGGCCACGGGATAGTCCTTGTACTGCATGCACTTCAGTTCGGCCAGTTCGTACGCCTCGGCGAACCGGTCGAACTCGCCCAGGGCCTGGTCCAGGTCGGGCGGGTCCTCGGCGAAGCACACGAAGACCACCCCGTGCCGGATCGCGGTCCGCACGGGGACCAGGCCGTTCTCCTCCTTGGTGAAGAAGTGGTCGAAGTAGGTGCCGTTGAAGGTCTTGAGGCCGCCGTTGCGGTTGTAGACCCAGCAGTGGTAGATGCAGACCAGGCTCTGCCGCTTTCCGGCGGCCTCCTCGACCAGCTTGTAACCCCGGTGGCGGCAGTAGTTGTGGTAGGCCCGGATCCCCTCGTCACCGTGGAGGAGCAGGATGGATCCGCTCCCGATGTTCAGGGTGGTGAAGCAGCCGGGGTCAGGGAGCCGGGAGACATGGTCCACCGGCAGCCAGCGCTGACCGTAGACCAGCTGCATCTCGCGCCGGAACTGCTCTTCACCCGTGTAGAACTCGTGCGACTGGCCGATACCGCCGGTGTCGAAGTACTCGCGTTCCTCGTTCTGCTCGCTGATGAGGTCGAACATGCTGGATGCGTCGGTCATGACAGCTCCCGGGGGGTTGGAGGGGGGCGCGATCCGCGAGTCCGGCAGCCCTGTGCTCTCGGTGCGCGAACGGTTCCGGGACGGCGCCGGGGAGGGGTGCCGCTCAGGCGCCGGGGTCGTAGGCGCGCTCGTCCTCGGGCACACCGACCTCGTCATAGAGCTTCTGCAGTCCTTCGGGGGAGAAGATCTCGTCTCCGTGGACCACACCGGCGATGATGCCCAGCATCGTGTTGGTCCACTTCTGGTCCTGGCTGATCGCCCCGAGGACCGTCCGGTAGAAAGGCGGCAGGTCGAGTTCGGCCAGGGTGCAGGTGAAGTCGTAGACCGGGGCGCTCTCCTCGTCACGCGTGGCCGCGTAGTCGGCCAGGGCCTCGTCCATGTCGCGCTCCTGGGAGAGCCCCTCGTGCACGCGGGCGGCCAGCATTTCAGCGTGTAGGAAGGCGTCCGCCATACCCCAACCCGTGAAGGGGTCCTTGTGGTATCCGGCGTCCCCTACCAGAGCCCACCCGGGGCCCTGAGCCGTGCGGTAGTAGTTGTCGGGGTTACGCATGGGGCGGAAGGGCTCCATCCGCTGCCCCTGGGACCGCAGCTCCTTGCCCATGTCCGGAACGACGTCGTCGAAGGTCGCCAGGAACTGGTTCTCCGGGTCCTGGCGGAACTCCTTGAGATGGGACCGGTTGCAGATCACGGCCAGCATGGTCAGATCGTCGTTGGTGGGCCAGGTACCGATCCACCGCAGGTTGTGGCCGGTCTTGTGGTGCAGGCCCCAGTCGAGCCCCTGGTAGTAGGAGTAGTAGATGAAGTTGGCCGCGGGCCGGACGTTGTAGGACCGGGCGCCCACCCGCTTGGCCACGGTCGAGTGGAAGCCGTCCGCGCCGATGACGACCTTGGCGCGCAGGTCGCGCTCCGGGCCCCTGCCCTCCCGTCCCCGGACTCCGACGACGCGCCCTTCGGAGAAGACGAGGTCGGTGACGCTGAAGTTCTCCAGCACCTCACAGCCGGCCTCGCGTGCACCGTTCAGCAGGATGTCGTCCAGGAGTGTCCGGCGCGGGCAGTAGATAGCGTCGACCCCGTCGACGGCGTCAGCCATTCCGTTCAGTTCAATTCCCTGAAAGGAGAAGTGCATCTTGCGAATGGCTGGAGTTCCCGCGTCGATGACGGGGTTCAGAAGATTCCAGTCCTTGAGCCTCAGTAGGGCCGTCTGATGAAGATAATGTGTGGACACGGTGTCGCTGGGAAAGGATGCCCGGTCCACGATCAGGACGCGGTGCCCTTTCCGGGCGAGGAGCATGGCGGTCGGAGAGCCGGCGCACCGCGCACCGACGACGATGGCGTCGTACATTTCTGCCTGGCTTTCTGGTGGTCACTGCCCTTAAGGGGCATGGCATTGGTCATGGATCCCGCGCGCCGTTCCCGGTTTTGGACAGCGGGCTTCAAGTAGGCGTGACTTACTTTTTCGTCCTGGTGCGGGCGATGGACTTCCAGCTGGGGACATAAAGCTCGCACCATTGCCGAAGCTAAGTCAAAGAACTCTTCGTATTGGTTTGAATGCGAAGAGTTCCGGCGTTGCGGTGGAATCTGGGTCCAGGGGGGCCCGCTCCCGCCCTCTGCCCGGGGTGAGCTGCTGGTTTGTGGGGTGTGGAAGTGGATTCTCTGCCTGGTGTCCGCCTGTCAAGGTTGATGGGAGGGTGACGTGCATCACATTTCTGCCATCTCTGTGGTGCTGTGTGCGGGTTCGGACTCCGCTCAGTGCGAAGTCCCCCACGCAAGGTTGTGTGGGCAGGTAGTCCCCGGTGTCTCTGCGGGGCCCGGTGAGAACGCCTTGTGATGCGCCTTCGCGCCCCTGTGGCAAGTGGGTTGCTGGTTTCCCGCTTGGCTTGGCCGCGGGTTCCCGTGGTCGGGATCAGGTGTCCTTCGAGCGTGTGAACGTGTGGGTGTGCCGCTGCTCGGGTCGGGGGCGCGGGGGGCCCGGGTGAGGTAACTATCAGCGAAATAAAGAATCGGCCGCGTGTCCGTGGTTCTGATCGGGTTCCCGGTGGTTCTCCGTGCCGATTTCTGCGGTGCCGAATAATGATCACGGATGATTTCCTGGATTAGGATGTCCGAAACTTGGTGTTATGAGTTCGGCCTTCGGTGGCGGCTGCCTCCGGGAGGACGCCGTCCCGGGATCGCGTGGGTGCGGTTGGAGGTCGGGTGCCCGAGGAGCGCTTTTAGGTCGGCTTGCTTCTGAGGTTCACCGGGTCCGATTCCCTGCTTCTGGTGGCGTGGGGAACGCCTGTCTGCGAGGCGCGGGCGGAGTTCGGTCGCGGCCGCCAACCGTGCCGACGGCACTGCCTCGGATGCGCAGCCGCGGAGGAGCGTCGGATCAACACCGGTGCCGCTGTGCCGGGTCGGTACTCCACGGGCCCTGCGGGGGTGACGCGGCACTCTGCGGTCGGCCGGCCCCGGAGTCCTTCGCCCCTGGCGCCGGCTCCGGCGGTGTGCTTTCACCGCTCCCGCTCCCGCTCCCGCTCCCGCTCCCGCTCCCGCTCCCGCTCCCGCTCCCGCTCCCGCTCCCGCTCCCGCTCCCGCTCCCGCTCCCGCTCCCGCTCCCGGGTCGGCCTGGGCGGCGGTTCCCCGAACAGGAGGGTCGCGGCACGGTCAGTGGCCCGGTCCGGTGGGTGGGGTCGAGCGGGTGTGGTCGGGGGAGGGCCGGTGGGCGACACGTTCCCGCGATCTGGTATGGGTTTCGCAGAGGTTTCTTCTCATCACCCATTGCAGTGGGTTTTCAATGGTGTTAACTTTCCGGAAAGCGTTGCATGGGAGCGCTCCCGAAACGGGGTTCCCGGCCACGCAGTCTGGACCGCACCACGACCGACAGGTGGAGGACCCGGCTCGGGAGAACACGTCACCCCGGCCGAGGGACCACACCCCCGTCGCCCTCCCGGCCTCTCCGGGACCCGTGCGACGTTCCCCGCAGGCTCACGATCCTGGCACCCCCCTACGCGAGGAAACACAGATGAGCAGACCCCCCTCAGACAACCCCCGAACCCTGTCGCGCCGCGTGCTCGCCACGGCCTCCACCCTGCTTCTGGGCGCCACCGCCGCACTCACCGCCTCTGCCCCGGCCGCAGCGGCCACCGGCTGTTCGGTCGACTACCAGCTCAGTGACTGGGGCTCGGGCTTCACCGCCAACGTCGAGATCACCAACCTCGGCGACACGGTCGACGGCTGGTCCCTGGACTGGACCTTCGACGGTGACCAGCAGATCGGCCACAGCTGGGGTGGCGCCCACAGTCAGTCGGGCCAGAGCGTCTCGGTCACCGACGTGGGATACAACGGCACGATCCCCCAGGACGGGACCGCCTCCTTCGGCTTCCAGGCCGCCTACTCCGGGGACAACGCCGTCCCGACGGACTTCAGCCTCAACGGCGTGCTCTGCGAGGGCAGCGTGGACCCGGACCCGGACCCGGACCCGGACCCGGACCCGGACCCCGACCCGGACCCGGACCCGGATCCCGGTGAGCGCGTCGACAACCCCTACGTGGGGGCTGACGTCTACGTGAACCCGATCTGGTCCGCCAACGCCGCCGCCGAGCCGGGCGGCGAGGCCGTGGCCGACGAGCCCACCGGTGTGTGGATGGACCAGATCAGTGCCATCGAGGGCAACAACAGCCCCACCACCGGGTCCATGGGTCTGCGTGACCACCTCGACGAGGCGGTGGAGCAGGCCGCGGGTGAACCGCTGGTCTTCCAGCTGGTCATCTACAACCTGCCCGGCCGCGACTGCGCGGCCCTGGCCTCCAACGGGGAGTTGGGCCCCGAGGAGATCGACCGCTACGAGGCGGAGTACATCGACCCGATCGCCGACATCCTCGCCGACTACGAGGACACCTCCCTGCGGGTGGTCACCACGGTCGAGATCGACTCCCTGCCCAACCTGGTCACCAACGTCTCCCCGCGCGAGACCGCCACGCCCGAGTGCGACGTCATGCTCGCCAACGGCAACTACGTCAACGGCGTCGGCTACGCCCTGGGCCAGCTCGGTGCGATCGACAACGTCTACAACTACGTGGACGCCGGCCACCACGGCTGGATCGGCTGGGAGGACAACTTCGCACCCTCCGCGGCCCTGTTCCACGAGGCCGCCAACGCCAACGGGGCCACCCCCGACGACGTGCACGGCTTCATCGCCAACACCGCCAACTACTCCGCCCTGAAGGAGGAGCACTTCGCGATCGGTGAGACCATCAACGGCACACCGGTGCGCCAGTCCGACTGGGTGGACTGGAACAACTACCTCGACGAGCTCTCCTTCGCCCAGGGACTGCGCGAGGAGCTGGTCTCCCAGGGGTTCGACTCCGGCATCGGGATGCTGATCGACACCTCCCGTAACGGCTGGGGCGGCCCCGACCGGCCCACCAGCGCGGGCCCGACCACCGACGTCAACGCCTACGTGGACGGCGGCCGCATCGACCGCCGCATCCAGGCCGGGAACTGGTGCAACCAGTCCGGTGCCGGACTGGGCGAGCGTCCCACCACCGCTCCCGAGCCCGGGATCGACGCCTACGTGTGGATGAAGCCCCCGGGTGAGTCGGACGGCTCCAGCGAGGAGATCCCCAACGACGAGGGCAAGGGTTTCGACCGGATGTGCGACCCCACCTATGAGGGCAACCCGCGCAACGGCAACAACATGAGCGGCGCTCTGCCCGACGCGCCGGTCGCCGGCCACTGGTTCTCCGACCAGTTCCAGGAGCTGCTGGCCAACGCCTACCCGCCCGTCCAGTAACCGCTCCGCAACAGCAACCCCGACAACCGGGCGCCCGCCCCTCCCCACCCCGGGGCGGGCGCCCACCCCGGGAACACCGCCCACGTTCCCCGGCACACAACGTCTGGCCCGGTACGGCGGCACCGCCGCCCCGAGCCCCTCCACAGACCCCCGCCCCGTCTCGTGCGCCCGCACGGTGGTACCGCCACGCGCACCCCCGCGCCCCGGGCACCGGCAGCGCCGAGGAGGGTCCCCCGCAGGAGGACAACGTGATCACCCCCCGCTCCGACCGGCGCACGGGCCGACGCCCGCGCCCCGGCCCCCTGTTCTTCGCCGTCGCCCTGGTCGCGGCGCTGCTCCCGGCCGGCCCCGCCCAGGCCCAGAGCCCCTGTTCGGTCGACTACCGCGTCACCAACGACTGGGGTTCGGGTTTCACCGCCGAGGTCACGCTCACCAACGAGGCGGCCGACCTGCCCCAATGGTCCCTGGGCTGGGAGTTCGCCTCCGGCCAGCAGGTCACGAACGCCTGGAACGCCGAGGTCGTCCAGGACGCCGACTCCGTCACCGCGAGCGGCCCCGCCTGGGCTCCGGGACTGGCCGGGGGTGCGAGCGCCACCTTCGGTTTCCAGGCCGACCACGACGGTGACAACCCCGTCCCCGACAGCTTCACCCTCAACGGTGTGAACTGCGACGACGATGAGGACCCGCCCCCTCCGGAGCACACGCTGCTCGTCGAACCCGCCACGCTCACCCTGGACCCGGCGGGAGAGGCGAGCTTCGAGGTCGCCCTGTCCGCGGAACCGGACAGCGGGGTGCAGGTCGCCGTCGAACGCACCCAGGGCAGCGACAGCCTCTCCGTGCACTCTCCGCAGCCCCTGTCCTTCGACGAGACCGACTGGGACACGGCCCAGGAGGTCACCATCGCCTCCTCGGGCGCCTCCTCGGACGAACCCGCCCGGGCCGAGTTCACCGTCTCGGCGCAGGGCTATGAGCCCGTGGTCGTCACCGCCAGGGAACGCACCGAGGCGACCAGCGACTACGAGCAGCGCTTCCTCGACCAGTACGACAGGATCAAGGACCCCGACAGCGGCTACTTCCGTGACTTCGACGGACTCCTGGTGCCCTACCACGCCGTGGAGACCCTGATCGTCGAGGCCCCCGACCACGGCCACGCCACCACCTCCGAGGCCTACAGCTACTACCTGTGGCTGGAGGCCACCTACGGTCGGATTACCCAGGACTGGGCCCCCTTCAACTCCGCCTGGGAGTCCATGGAGGCCTTCGCCGTACCGGGGACCGCCGACCAGCCCACGAACGCCTCCTACGACCCCGCCGCACCGGCCACCTACATCGCCGAGTCGCTGGAGCCCAGCGACTACCCGATGCCGCTGAGACCCGAGGTCCAGACCGGCGAGGACCCCCTCGCCGACGAGCTCAGCGGTACCTACGGCACCGACGAGGTCTACGGCATGCACTGGCTGCTGGACGTGGACAACACCTACGGCTTCGGATTCTGCGGTGACGGCACCGACGACGCCCCGTCCTACTTCAACACCTTCCAGCGCGGTTCCAACGAGTCGGTCTGGGAGACCGTCCCGCACCCCTCCTGCGAGACCTTCGAGCACGGCGGGGACAGCGGCTACCTCGACCTGTTCACCGACGACGAGACCTACTCCGAGCAGTGGCGCTACACCAACGCGCCCGACGCCGACGCCCGAGCGGTCCAGGTCGCCTACCTCGCCCACGAGTGGGCCTCGGAGCAGGGCAACGAGTCCGACATCGCCGACAGCGTCGCCAAGGCGTCCATGATGGGCGACTACCTGCGCTACGCCATGTTCGACAAGTACTTCAAGGAGGTCGGCGACTGCGTCGGGGCCCAGACCTGCCCGCCCGGAACGGGCAAGGACTCCGCCCACTACCTGCTGTCCTGGTACTACTCCTGGGGCGGCGCCCTGGAGAGCGCCGAGTACCCCTGGGCCTGGCGCATCGGCGGTTCCTCCGCGCACCAGGGCTACCAGAACGTGATGGCCGCCTACGCCCTCTCGGAGACCGAGGCGCTGCGGCCGCGGTCGGCCACCGGGGCCGACGACTGGGGCGTGAGCCTGGACCGCCAGCTGGAGTTCCTCCAGTGGCTGCAGTCCTCCGACGGCGGCATCGCCGGAGGCGCGACCAACAGCTGGGAGGGCGTCTACGGCGAGCCGCCCGCGGGCACCCCGACCTTCTACGGCATGTACTACGACGAGAAGCCGGTCTGGCACGACCCGCCGTCCAACCAGTGGTTCGGCTTCCAGGTCTGGGACATCGAGAGGGTCGCCGAGTACCACCGCCTCACCGGTGACGAACGTGCCGGGGACATCCTCGACTCCTGGGTGCCCTGGGCGATCGCCAACACCACGGTCGGTACCGGTGGGGACTTCGCCGTCCCCGCCGAGATGGAGTGGACCGGCGCGCCCGACACCTGGACCGGTACGTCCACGGGCAACCCGGGCCTGGGCGTCGAGGTGGTCTCGCACAACCAGGACGTCGGTATCGCGGCGGGCCTG
The DNA here is from genome assembly GCF_014651695.1 of Nocardiopsis terrae. GTDB lineage: Bacteria > Actinomycetota > Actinomycetes > Streptosporangiales > Streptosporangiaceae > Nocardiopsis > Nocardiopsis terrae. Next base: position 811,202 of record NZ_BMXJ01000003.1, on the reverse strand, counting down.
GCCAAGACCCTGATGCACTACTCCGCCGCCACCGGGGACGAGGACTCCCTGGAGACCGCCGAGTCCCTGTTGGACGCGCTCCTGGAGCACGAGGGGGAACTCGGTGTGGCCGTCCCGGAGGTCAGGGCGGACTACGAGCGGTTCGACGACCCCTACGATCCGGCCACCGGAGAGGGCACCTACGTCCCCCAGGGCTGGACCGGCACGATGCCCAACGGCGACGTCATCGACTCCGACTCCACCTTCGCCTCCGTCCGCTCCTTCTACCGGGACGACCCGAACTGGGGACAGGTGGAGGACTACCTGAACGGGGGGCCGGCCCCCGAGTTCACCTACCACCGCTTCTGGGCCCAGGTCGACGTGGCCACGGCCCTGGCCACGCACGGTGAGCTCTTCGGGCCGTAGCGAGCCGCCGCCGTGCACGGGGCCGGGTGCGCGAGACCGCCCGGCCCCGCACCACCAGTCACCCGAGGAAGAGACCATGCCGAGAACCCCCCGACGGGTGCGGGCCGCACTCGCCTCACTGACCGCAGCCGTCCTCCTGACGGCCGGAACCGCCACCGCCGCGCAGGCACAACAGGCCCCGCTCCGCGACCTGGCCGACCAACAGGGACTGCGGATGGGCGCCGCGGTCGCCGCCCACCGACTGGACGAGGCCGACTACCGACGGACCGCGGCCGCGGAGTTCAACTCCGTGACCCACGAGAACGCCCTCAAATGGGAGAGCGTCCAGCCCCAACGGGGCCAGTACTCCTGGTCCGGCGCCGACCGGCTCGTGGAGTTCGCCCAACAGAACGGCCAGCGGATCCACGGCCACACCCTGGTGTGGCACAGCCAGCTTCCCTCCTGGGTGGAGAACGGCGACTTCACCCCCGCCGAGCTGACCCGGGTCATGGAGGACCACATCGGCACCACCATGGGCCGCTACCGGGGACAGATCGGGTCCTGGGACGTGGTCAACGAGCCCATCGGCGACGACGCGCAGTTCAGGGACTCGGTGTTCCACCGCACCCTGGGCGAGGACTTCGTCGCCGAGTCCCTGCGCATGGCCCGGGCGGCGGACCCCGACGCCACGCTGTTCATCAACGACTACAACATCGACGGGATCAACGCCAAGAGCGACGCCTACTACGAACTGGCCCAGGACCTGTTGGCACAGGGAGCGCCGCTCGACGGCATCGGCTTCCAGGGCCACCTGGTCTCCGGACAGGTCCCCTCGGACATCCAGCGCAACATCCAGCGCTTCGCCGACCTGGGCCTGGAGGTGATGATCACCGAACTCGACATCCGCATGCAGCTTCCCGTCACCCAGCAGAAGCTGGAACAGCAGGCCAGGGACTACACCCGGGTCGTCAACGCCTGCCTCGCCGTCCCCGGCTGCTCCGGTGTGACGGTGTGGGGCGTCACCGACGCCTACTCCTGGGTCCCGGACCACTTCGACGGACAGGGCGCGGCACTGCCCGTCGACGAGGACTACGCCCCCAAACCCGCCTACTGGTCGATCCACGAGGCCCTGGGCGGCGACGGCCAGGACCCGGGCGACCCCGGCGAGCCGGGGACCGGCACCTGTGAGGTCTCCTACGACATCAGTTCCCGGTGGGACCGGGGAGCGGTGGTGCAGGTGAGCGTGTACAACGGCTCGGACTCCGCGATCCGGGACTGGTCCCTGGCCTGGGAGCGGCCCGCCGGCGAGCAGATCACCTCCTCCTGGAACGCCTCGGTCGAACAGACCGGTACCGCCGTCACAGCCGGTCCGGTCGGGTGGAACCGCAGCCTCGACCCAGGGGGCCAGGTCTCCTTCGGTTTCCAGACCACCCACACGGGCGGGCCGGCGGTCCCCGACGGTTTCTCCCTGGGTGAGCACAGCTGCACCACACGATGATCCGTCACGGCCCCGTGCCCGAGGGCACGGGGCGCCCCTCCAGAACGGAGTCCCCCATGAGACAACGCCTGACGATCGCCTCGGCGGCCGTCCTCGCCCTGATCGCTGCTCTGCTCGTCCACGTCCTGCCCGCCCACGCCGACACCGGGTTCCGCGTCAGCGAGGGGCGCCTCGTCGACGCCGCGGGAAACGACTTCGTGGTACGCGGGGTCAGCCACCCCCACTCCTGGTACACCCAGGAGACCGATTCCTTCGCCGACATCAAGTCGCTGGGCGCCAACACGGTCCGCGTCGTCCTCAGCAGCGGTGACCGCTGGGAGGAGAACGGACCCTCGGACGTGGCCAACGTGGTCTCGCTGTGCAAGGCCAACCGGCTGATCTGCATGCTGGAGGTCCACGACACCACCGGCTACGGCGAGGAGTCCGAGGCCGCCACCCTGGACCAGGCCGTCGACTACTGGCTGCGGACCCAGAGCGTGCTCGAGGGCGAGGAGGACCACGTCCTCGTCAACATCGGTAACGAGCCCTACGGCAACGACGCCGCCGCCAACCAGAACTGGGCCGACGACACCTCCGAGGCCGTTCAGCGCCTCCGGTCGGCCGGATTCGACCACACCCTGGTCGTGGACGCCCCCAACTGGGGGCAGGACTGGGCGCACACCATGCGTGAGGGCGCCCAGGGCGTCTTCGACTCCGACCCGCACGCCAACACCGTGTTCTCCATCCACATGTACGGCGTCTACGAACAGGAGTCGGTGGTCGTCGACTACCTGGAGCACTTCACCGACAGCGGACTGCCCCTGCTGGTCGGGGAGTTCGGCTTCGACCACAGCGACGGCAACCCCGACGAGGACGCCATCATGCACCACACCGAACGGCTCGGCCTGGGCTACATAGGCTGGTCCTGGAGCGGTAACAGTGAGGGCGTCGACTACCTGGACATGGTCGAGGACTTCGACGTGGACTCCCTGACCCCCTGGGGCGAGCGGATCTTCCACGGGCCGGACGGGATCGCCGAGACCTCGGTCGAAGCGCCCGTCTACGGCGGCGGGGAGCCCACCGACCCGCCCACCCCGGACCCCACGGACGAGCCCACCGAGCCGCCCGCCGCCTCCGACTGCGAGGCGGTCTACAGCGTCGTCGGCCAGTGGGACGGCGGCTTCCAGGCCGAGGTCACCGTTACCGCGCTGACCGACCTCACGGGCTGGGACACCACCTGGACCCACACCGGCGGCGCGAGCGTGAGCAGTGCCTGGAACGCTTCGGTCACCCAGGACGGGCCCCTGGTCCGGGCCGCCAACGTCGCCTACAACGGCGCACTCGCCGAGGGGGAGTCCACCTCCTTCGGTTTCACCGGTAACCGCACCGGCACCGTCACGGTGCCCGACGTACAGTGCGCCGCGGTCTCCTGACCGCGCGTACGCGCCAGTCCCCGGCCGCGCATCCAGTGCGGCCGGGTCCCCCCGACAAGCAACGAAGGAGTGACCTATGCGGTCACGTCACACCATCGCCGTGCCCCTGGCGCTCGGCAGCCTGGCCATCGGCTACGCCGTCGTCGCCGCCCCCCAACCCGCCGAGGCCCACGGAGCCTTCACCTACCCCGCCTCACGCACCTACGCCTGCTTCCAGGACGCCACCGGTGGCAGCTCCGGGGGCGCCCTCCAGCCGGTCAACGACGCCTGCGCGGACGCTCTCGAGGAGGGTGGGAACTACGCCTTCTGGAACTGGTTCGGCAACCTGATCAGCGACTCCGCGGGCCAGCACCGGGAGTTCGTCGCCGACGGTGAGCTGTGCGGGCCGACCGAGCAGTTCAGCGCCTTCAACGCGGCCCGTACCGACTGGCCGTCCACCCAGCTGCAGCCGAACACGACGGTGGAGTTCCACCACAACGCCTGGGCCGCCCACCCGGGGACCTTCCTCACCTACGTCACGGTCGACGGCTGGGACCCGAACTCACCGTTGAACTGGGACGACCTGGAACTGATCGACGAGGCCGTCGACCCCCCGCTGCGCAGCGGGGGAGAGGCGGGTGCTGAGTACTACTGGGACGTGGACCTGCCCGACCGGGAGGGACGCCACATCGTCTACTCGGTCTGGGAGCGCTCTGACAGCCCGGAGGCCTTCTACAACTGCTCCGACGTCGTCTTCGGCGACGACCCGGGGCCCGGACCGGACCCGGACCCCACGGACCCGCCCGACCCCGACCCGACTGACCCGCCGGACCCGGACCCCACGGACCCGCCCGCGGGGGAGTACTGCACGGCCGAGTACGCGGTCACCAACGAGTGGGCCAACGGCTTCCAGGCCGAGGTCGAGGTCACCGCGGGCGAGGACGGGGTGTCCGGGTGGATGGTGGACTGGGTGTTCGCCAACAACCAGGAGATCACCAACATCTGGAACGCCTCGGCGGTGAACCACGGAGCGCACGTCGAGGCCTCCAACGCGGCCCACAACGGCACCCTCGCGGCCGGTGACTCCGCTTCCTTCGGTTTCACCGCCACCTTCGAAGGCGTCAACATCCCACCCGAGGTGGAGTGCCAGGAGTCCTGAACCCGCTCCGGCCCCCCATCGGCCGGCCCGGTCCCGGGCCCCTCCTCCCGGGACCGGGCCGGTCGTTTCCTAACGGTGTTAGTTACGATGGTCCGATGGACTCCGCGCGCATCTACGAGAACTGCCAGAACCGCCTGCTGGACCTGGCCGCCAACCTGGACGGGACCCAGCTCGGCACCGTCGTCCCCGCCTGCCCGGACTGGACCGTCCAGCAGGTCTACGCCCACCTCGCCGGTCTCAGCGCCGACGTGGTCTCGGGTCAGGTCACACCCCCGGCCGGCGACGAGGTCACCGGGCGCCAGGTCGCCGACCGCGCCCACCTGGGCATCGGGGAGATCTCCGCCCAATGGCGCGAGAGCGCCCCGGCCCTGTTGGAGATCATGCGTACCGAGAGCCGGCGGCGTTACTCCCTGCCCGCGCTGGACGTCTGGCACCACGAGAACGACATCCGCGGTGCCCTGGGCCTGGGTGCCCAGACCGAGGACGCGGACCAGCTCGCGGACTTCCCGCTGGGCGGTCTGGCCAAGGGCTGGCCCGCCGAACTGCCCTCCGTGCGCGTGGTGGCCACCGACACCGGCCAGGAGTGGAACCTCGGGGAGGGCGCCGCGCTCACCCTGAGCGGCACCGCCCACGAGTTGGCCAGAGCGGTGACGGGTCGGCGCAGCCTCGCCCAGATCCTGGCCCTGGACTGGACCGGCGGAGACCCCGCCCCGGTGGCTCCGTTCCTGCCCACCCTGCCCGCGGCCGAGTCCGACCTGGAGGTGTGACCGCCGGGGTCCGCGCCGCGGGGGACGGTCAGGGTGTGTAGGGGAGGCGGTCGATCGCCCGCACCTCGCCCAGGGTCGACCACTCGTTACGGCCCAGCCGTGCCAGCGGGCGCAGCAGGGTGACCTCCGGGTGGCCGTCCACCAGCACGCTCTCGTCCACGGCCACGTTCAGCACACGTCCGAAGACCACGGTGGAGTCGCCCAGGCGCAGCGTCGAGTGCAGTGCGCACTCCACCGCCACCGGTGAGGCGGCGACCCGGGGCGGGCGCACGGTCGTGCTCGCCTCCCGCTCGATCCCGAGCGCGTCGAACTCGCTCACGTGCTCCGGGTAGGGGGTACCACTGGCGTTGACCTGGTCCTGGAGCGACTCGGGCGCCAGGTTGACCACGAACTCGCCGGTCGCCTCGGCGTTGCGCAGGGAGTCCTTGCGTCCCACCGAGGTGAACTGCACGATCGGCGGTTCGGTGCAGGAGACCGTGAAGAAGGAGTGCGGCGCCAGGTTGTCCACGCCGGTCTCGGAGGTGGTGGAGACCCACGCGATCGGGCGCGGGACCACCACCGACGTCATCAGCTTGTAGAAGGCCCGTCCGGGCAGGTCGGCGGGGCTCTGTTCGTTGCGCATCGGCACGATTATCCCGTGTGCCGGGGGTGGGCGCGGGCATACTCGCCGGATGGAACTGGTCACAGCCGACGACGTCCGGGCCGCCGCCGCCCGGATCCGGGGCCACGTGCTGCGCACACCCCTGACGGCCGCCCCGGAGGGGGCGGGTTTCCTCCTCAAACCGGAGAGCCTCCAACCCACAGGGGCCTTCAAGCTGCGCGGGGCCACCAACGCCGTGGCCCTGCTCGACCCGGTCCGAAGCGGGTACGGGGTGGTCACCCACTCCTCGGGCAACCACGGCCTCGCGCTGGCCCGCGCCGCGGCCCGGCAGGGGGTGGCCTGCACGGTCGTGGTGCCGGAGGGGGCTCCCCGGGTCAAGGTCGAGCGGATCCGGGGGTACGGCGCGCGGGTGGTGACCGTGCCGCCGGCCGAACGCCTCGCCGCCGTGGAGGGGTTCGTGGACCGTGAGCACCTGGTCCCGGTCCCGCCGTTCGACGACCCCCGGGTGATCGCCGGCCAGGGCACCGTGGGGTCGGAGATCCTGGAACAGTCGCCCGAGGTCACCACCATCGTGGTCCCGGTGGGCGGGGGAGGGCTCGCCTCGGGCGTGGCCACCGCCGCCCGGGCGGCGCGTCCCCGGCGGGTCCGGGTGGTGGGGGTGGAACCGGAACTGGCGGCCGACGCCGCCGAGAGCCTCCGGGCGGGGCGGCTGGTCGACTGGGGGCCGGAGCGCACCTACCGGACCATGGCTGACGGGGTGCGCGCCTGCCTGTCCGAACGCACCTTCGCGCACCTGGCGGAGCGCCTGGACGGGATCGTTACCGTCACCGAGGACGAGATCGCCCGGGCGGTGGCCGCGCTCGCGCACGGCGCCCGTCTGGTCGCCGAACCCAGCGGGGCGGTGGCCGCGGCGGCGGTGCTGTCCGGCCGGGTGGACGTCGCCCCGGAACGCCCCGGGGCGACGGTCGCGGTGCTCTCCGGCGGCAACGTCGATCCGGACCTGTTCGCCCGGCTGGTCGCCACCGCCTGAACCCGGCCAGTGGCCCGGCGCGTCTGGGAAACCGGGCGCGCCCGGTCAGGCGGCGCGCCAGCGGAAACGCGAATCCTCGGCGGTGGTCGTGCACTGCATGAGCGTCCCCTTGCTCGTGTGGCCGTACTGCCAGTGCTGGGAGCAGAAGGCCCCCGGGTGCACACCCTGCACGGGGCCGGGGTCCGGAGCCGGTTCGGGAGCGGGTTCCGGCTCGGGGGCGGGCTCCGGTGCGGGCTCGGGTTCCGGCTCGGGCTCCGGTTCGGGCGCTGGCTCCGGCGCAGGACTGGGGTCGCCGATCTCCTCGGGGCAGTCCTGCTCCGCGGAGACCACGAACAGCTTCACCATGAGGGTGTCGGCGAACGGTGCCGACCTCTCGCCCCTCTCAGGAGACTGGCCGCACACGGAGTCCCCGGAGGCGTCCGCCGGCTTCGGGGCCTCCACGTCCCCGAAAGCGCTCTCGACCACGACGGTCAGGCCCGCGCCTTCGGCCCACTCGCGAGCGTCGCCGACGGACCCGTCGGTGAACTTCGGCAGCTCCGGCCACTCCTCGGTGGCGTCCTCGTCCTCGGGGCAGTCCACTCCCTCCGGCGCCACGGTCAGGTCGGCCAGGTCCTCCGTCACGTCCTGGCCGCACACGACCATCGCTGAACGGGTCCACTCCGCCTCTGCGCCGGTCGCGGCGAGCACCAGCTCGCCGAGGTCCACACCTGCCTCGTCCAGCCGATCCTCGGCGTCCGGCAGGTCCAGCCCCACCAGTTCGAGCACCGGCTCCTGCGAGGGGGATTCGGTCACGGACACCGACACGGGTTCCTCGGACGGCGGTGGCGGCAGGATCATGGCGAGGATGACCAGACCGACGAACCCGAGGAAGGCCAGGGTCGCGCATCCACCGCATCCCAGCCCTATCCTGGCCAGCGGGGACAGCTTCTTCCGTGCGGGGTTCGGGGCGGCTCCGGGCACGGGTGGGGGAAAGGTCATCGGACTCCGTCTCGTTTGCTGGGGAGGGTGGAGCGGGCACCGGTCACCGCGCCGCGCGGTGCGGCTGCCCCGACCTTAGTGAAACCGGTCGATCGGAACAGGCCGGATCACTGGATTCGGTCAGCTCAAACACGAAGGGTGAGGTTTGGTCCCGCGGCCGACAACTCCCCGGGCGCGAGTGAGCGCGGGCCGACCCCGTGGGAGGACTTCCACGTCCGGGAGAAGATCACCCACTCGGTCACTTCACGCCCTGCGGGGCGCGAAGCCCGCGGTTCGTTCCCGATCCCTTGTGGGCGGACGACTTTCGCCATAAGTTAGTGAGTACATACTCACTAACGGAGGTTGTCATGCCCCTGGCGGACCGTCACCCCCGGGCCTTCGACGCCCTGGTCGCCACCGTGGTCCTGCTCGTCGAACTCTTCGCGACCTACGGCGCCCTGACCGGCCCACCCCTCGACCCCGTCGACGGATGGGCCGCCACCAGACAGATCGACCCGCTGTCCTTCGCCCTGGTGATCGTGGGCTGCGGGGCCCTGTACTGGCGGCGCCGGCTGCCGACCACCACCCTGGCGGTGGCGACCCTCGCCTACGCCGCCTTCCTGCTGCGCGACCACGAACTCGGCATGTTCCTGGCGCCCATGGTCGCCCTGTACACCGCCTCCGCCCTCGCCCTGCCCGGAATGATCCCCGCTCTGGCCACCGCGGTCGGCCTGGGCGCCTCCCTGTGGTGGGTGCACACCCGCACCGCGGGCCTCCCCGACCCCGGCGTCGCTATGCTGGCCTGGATCGCCTTCGGTGCCGTCACCGCGCTCTTCCTCGTGGGTTCCTACGTCGCGGGAGAACTGGTGCGGTGCCACCGAGAGCTCAACGAACACGAGGAGCGCCATGGCAACCGAGCCCGGGAGACGACGCCGCTCCACACCTGAGCGAACCCGCGAACACCTCCTGGACAGCGCCGCCGAGGTCCTGCGCGAGCTCGGGATGGCCAGGGCCACCACCAAGGAGATCGCCCGCGCCGCCGGTTACTCCGAGGCGACCCTCTACAAGCACTTCACCGACAAGTCGGACCTGCTCCTGGCGGTGATGCGGCACCGTTTCCCCCCGTTCGTCGAGGTACTCGCGGAACTCCCCGGCCGGGTCGGCCGGGAGGACGTGCGCGGCACCCTGCTCGACCTGGTGCCCCGGGCCGTGGCCTTCTACCGCCACGGGGCGCCCATGCTCGGTTCGCTGTTCGCCGACCCAGGTCTGCTCGCACGCCACCGCGGGGGAATGGCCGGACACGGAGCCGGTCCCCTCAACGTCAACCGCGCTCTCGCCGCCTACCTGGACGACGAACGCGCCCTGGGGCGCCTCCCCGCGGGCGTGGACCCCGGGTCCGCCGCCTCCCTGCTGGTCGGCGCCTGCTTCCAGCGCGGCTTCCTCGAGGCCTTCCTCGGTCACGACGACGACTTCCCGCCCGTCGAGCTGCACGCCGCGGAGCTGGTCGACACCCTTCTCGGAGCCTGACCGGTCTCGGCGCCCGACCGGCCGGGCGCCGGGGACGCCGGGAGTCCGCGGGCCGCGGAAACCGTGCGAAGGTCAGCTCCGGTCCTGATCGTCCGTGCCCTGCTCGGCTTCGGTGATGTCCGCTTCGGGCGGCGCCCCGACGATGAGGCCGAAGACCGCGTGGTCCACCAGCAGGGCCAGCCTCTCCTGCGGCCGTACCCTGTGCGCGTGGGCCAGGTCGAGCGCCGGAGCCAGGGCCAGTTCGAACAGGCCCCAGGCGAGCACCCCGTACACGGGACCGGTCAGTCTCGCCCCCCGGACGCGCGCCGGTACCAGACCGAACGCAGCGCCCGCGGCCGCACCGTAACCCCAGTGCGCCAGCTCGATGAAGGCGGTACGGCGGTGGGCGGGCACCTCGTGGAGCAGGGACGGAACCCCCTCCCGCAGGATGGCCTCGGGCGGTGTGCGCTCGATCATCCCCAGACCCACGGCGACCTGCCGCATCCCGCTCATGGCCATCGCGCCCACGGCACCCCTGGCCGCCCCCTTCAACCAGGGGCGGCGTCGCATCCGCTCCGTTGCGCTCCCCATCGTCCCCCCGCGATCAGTGGCTGTCTCGTACCCATCCCCACCCCTAGCCGACGCAGCCGCCGTCTACACGTGCCCCGCCCGACCGGTGTCCGATCCGCAGATGTTTGTGCGAGCACCGGTCCGGTCAGGGCGAACCACGACGGCCCACCGATGTGGGAGCCACCCGACGGGAGGGTTTCGAGGATGAACGAGGAAACACCGGACGCCAAGAACCGACAGCTGGAGAACGACCGCACCGACTCCGAGGGGCCCCTGACCACCGAGACCGGTGTCAGGGTCGAGGACACCGACAACTCCCTGAGCGCGGGTGAGCGCGGTCCGACCCTGTTGGAGGACTTCCACGTCCGGGAGAAGATCACCCATTTCGACCACGAGCGCATTCCCGAGCGGGTCGTGCACGCCCGGGGTGCGGGTGCCTACGGTCACTTCACGCCCTACGAGGGCCTGTCCGACCTGACCGCGGCGCACTTCCTCAGCGACCCCGGCGTCACCACCCCGGTCTTCGTCCGGTTCTCCACCGTGGCCGGATCGCGCGGGTCGGCGGACACGGTGCGCGACGTGCGGGGTTTCGCGGTCAAGTTCTACACCGAACAGGGCAACTACGACCTGGTCGGCAACAACATGCCGGTCTTCTTCATCCAGGACGGCGTCAAGTTCCCGGACTTCGTGCACGCGGTCAAACCCGAACCGCACAACGAGATCCCGCAGGCCCAGTCGGCCCACGACACCCTCTGGGACTTCGTGGGCCTGCAGCCGGAGGCCACCCACATGATGATGTGGCTGATGTCGGACCGGGCGATCCCGCGCAGCTACCGCACCATGCAGGGCTTCGGGGTGCACACCTTCCGGTTCGTCAACGACCGGGGACAGGGCACCTTCGTCAAGTTCCACTGGAAGCCGCTGCTGGGCACGCACTCGCTGGTGTGGGACGAGGCCCAACGCATCCAGGGCAAGGACCCCGACTACAACCGTCGGGACCTGTGGGAGGCCATCGAACGCGGCCAGTACCCCGAGTGGGAGCTGGGCGTGCAACTGGTTCCGGAGGAGAACGAGCACGACTTCGACTTCGACCTGCTGGACCCCACCAAACTCATCCCCGAGGAGCAGGTCCCGGTCCGCCCCGTCGGCAGGATGGTCCTGGACCGCAACCCGGACAACTTCTTCGCCGAGACCGAGCAGGTCGCCTTCCACACGGCCAACGTGGTTCCGGGGATCGACTTCACCAACGACCCCCTGCTCCAGGCCCGCAACTTCTCCTACCTGGACACGCAGCTGTTGCGCCTGGGCGGTTCCAACTTCCAGCAGATCCCGGTCAACCGGCCGGTGGCCGAGGTGAGCAACAACCAGCGTGACGGGTTCTCCCAGCACCGTGTGCACCGGGGACAGACCTCCTACTACCCCAACTCCCTGGGAGGGGGCTGCCCGGCCCTGGCCGACGAGGGGGTGTACCGGCACTACACCGAGAAGGTCGAGGGCGCCAAGGTCCGCAAACGGGCGGAGAGCTTCAAGGACCACTACTCCCAGGCCAGACTGTTCTACAACAGCCTCGCCGACTGGGAGCGGGACCACCTGGTGGCCGCGTTCCGGTTCGAGCTGGGCAAGTGTGAGGAACTCGCGGTGCGCCAGCGCGAGGTGGCCAACCTGGTCAACGTCGACCACGGCCTCGCCGTCGCCGTCGCCGAGGGGGTGGGGGTGGAGCCCCCGGAGGACCCCGGTGCGGCCGGTCACGGCGATTCCTCGCCCGCGCTCAGCCAGGCCAACACGGCCTTCGGTGACCTGACCGGCCGCCAGGTCGCCGTGCTCGTCGACCACGGGGTGGACGGCACCGCCGCCGAGGCGCTGCGTGACGCCCTCGTGGGCCGGGGCGCCGTGGTCGAGATGCTCGCCCCCCTGGACGGTGCGGTGCGCACCCGTGAGGGCGGGGACCTGCCGGTGGACCGTTCCTACACCACGGTCTCCTCGGTGCTCTACGACGCGGTCGCGGTTCCCGGCGGCCCCGATTCGGTCGCCTCGCTCGCGGAGGACGGGGAGGCGCGCCACTTCGTCCTGGAGGCCTACAAGCACCACAAGCCGATCGCCGCAGTCGGCCAGGGGACGTCCCTGCTCTCGGGCGGGGGACTGCCCGGGAGGCTGTCCGAGTCACCGCTGGAGACGGAGAGCATCGAAGGGGTGGTGCGGTCCCCGGGCGCGGACTCGGACCTGACCGAGGAGTTCGCGCGGCTCATCGGACTGCACCGGCACTGGGAACGGCCCACCGACGCCGTCTCCGCCTGACCCGTCGCCGGGACCGGCACGGGGCCGACGCGAGGCACGGTCGCGGGTGGAAGGCGTCCTTCCACCCGCGACCGGTCACCTGGTCCCGTCCGGTGCGGACCCTCCCCGGCGCCGGACTCAGGTGTCGGACGGCCCGGAGTCGGGTTTCAGCGGGTCGTGGCCGACGCGCATCAGCTTCCTGCGCCAGTCGTCGTCCTGGCGGCGTGGCTGCGCCAGCTCGTCCTGCACGAACCGGGTGACCCGCTCCATCAGCTCGACGTCGGAGGACGTCACGTCCGTTCGGCGCTTGTCCAGGAGCTGGACGACGTGCTCCCCCTCGGCGCTGACATCACCACCGGCGGGAAACGCCTCCTCCCCCGAAGCGTCGGTGAGAAGCCAGCGACGCAGCTCCTCACCGGTCATGTTGACCGAGGCGTGGAACTCCTCCCAGAGGCGATCGACCTCCGGATCACTCGCCGCCATCGCGGCGCCCCCTCTCAGGTCGTGGACTCCGGGACCGGCCCGAGGACGGGTGGCCCCGGCGTCCCGGAACCGGCGGTGACGGTGTGCCCTCACACACCCGGCACCGCCCTGTCTGGGGAACGGCTACCCCGAGTACCGCGCGTTCATACGTTCGGCTCCGGATCGGCCGGGCTCGGGGTGACGGCGGGACGGATGAGGTTTCACCGCGACGGAGGCGGGTTAGGGCGGTCCATGAGAACGACGAACACGGAGGAGGCAGTGACCATGGGCGACCTCGCGCAGGCGCTCGGGGAGCGCTCCGTGCTGGCGGACGTGAGCGCGGCGGAGCCCAACCGCTGACAGACCATTCCGGAAAGAGGAGGGGCCCCGCCCGGCCTGGGGGGATCCGGGCGGGCCCCTCCGTCGAGCGGCTATGTGACCAGGGGGAACCATGCGCGCCGTGCTGTGGAACGGTACACGAGACGTTCGGACCGAGACCGTCCCCGACCCCGGCATCGAACAGCCCGGTGACGCCCTCATCCGAGTGACCAGTTCCGGCCTGTGCGGTTCCGACCTGCACCTGTACGAGGTCCTCGGGCCGTTCATGACCCCCGGCGACGTCCTCGGGCACGAACCGCTCGGCGTGGTCGAGGAGGTGGGCTCGGACGTCGTCTCGCTGACCCCCGGCCAGCGGGTGGCCGTCCCCTTCCAGATCTCCTGCGGCCACTGTCCGATGTGTGAGACGGGGCTCCAGACCCAGTGTGACAACACCCGGGTCGAGGAACAGGGGATGGGCGCGAGCATCTACGGTTACAGCTCGCTCTACGGTTCGGTGCCGGGCGCCCAAGCCGAGTACCTACGGGTGCCGCGCGCCGAGAACAACGCCGTCCCTGTCCCCGACCAGGGTCCCGACGACCGTTACCTTTTCCTGTCCGACGTGCTGCCGACGGCCTGGCAGGCCGTGAGGTACGCGGACGTCCCCCTCGGGGGTTCCGTGGCCGTCCTGGGCCTGGGGCCGATCGGGGAGATGTGCTGCCGGGTGGCCCGACACCTGGGGGCGGGGCGCGTGTTCGGCGCGGACCCGGTGCGTGAACGGCGCATCCGCGCCGCCGCCCGGGGAACCGAGGTGTTCGACCCCGCCGAGGACACCGACGAGTTCGTCCGGGAGGTCCGCGACCGTACCGGTGGACGGGGACCGGACGCCGTGATCGACGCTGTGGGCATGGAGGCCCAGGGGCACGGATCGGCCTGGCTCGCCCAGCGCGCGGCCGCCCTGATGCCCAGGGGAGCGGCGGCCAAGCTCATGGAGACCACGGGGGTGGACCGCCTGGCCGCGTTCCGGACCGCGATCGACCTGGTGCGCCGCGGCGGAACCGTCTCCCTGATCGGTGTCTACGGCGGTATGGCCGATCCGCTGCCCATGCTCACACTCTTCGACAAACAGATCCAGCTGAGGATGGGGCAGGCCAACGTCCGCCACTGGGTGCCCGAGATCCTCCCGCTACTGGACGAGGAGGACGTCCTGGGAGTGGAGGACTTCGCCACCGACCACCTGTCCCTGGAGGACGCGCCCGACGCCTACCGGCGCTTCCAGCACAAGGAGGACGGGACCTTCAAGGTGGTCTTCACACCCTGAACCGACCGGTGTGCGGGACGGAGCGTACGGCCGCGGAGAGGAGCGGACATGGTGCAGAACGTCGCAGACCACCTGTTGCGTCGGCTGTCGCAGTGGGGGGTCACCGAGATCTTCGGTTATCCGGGGGACAGCGTCAACGGGCTGGTCGCGCAGATGGCCGAGGTCGATGACGGGCCGCGGTTCGTGCAGAGCCGCCACGAGGAGATGTCCGCGTTCGAGGCGGTGGGATACGCCAAGTTCGGCGGCGGTCTGGGGGTGTGCATGGCCACCGGCGGGCCGGGGGCGGTCCACCTGCTCAACGGCCTGTACGACGCCAAACTCGACCACGTGCCGGTCCTGGCGCTGGTCGGCCAGGCCAGCCGTAGCGCGATGGGCGGCGCCTACCAGCAGGAGATCGACCTGCACAGCCTGTTCAAGGACGTGTCCTCGGCCTTCCTGGAGACGGTCAACGTCCCCGAACAACTGCCCAACGTCCTGGACCGGGCCGTGCGCACCGCCCTGTCCGAACGGGCCCCGACCACGGTGATCATCCCCGCCGACGTCCAGGAACTCGACTACTCACCGCCTCAGCACGCCTTCAAGCACGTGCCGTCCAGCGCACCCGACCGCGTGGTCGGCGGCGGCACGGTGCTGCCGCCCGAGTCCGAACTGGACCGCGCCGCCGAGGTGATCGACGCGGGCGAACGGGTGGCCGTCCTGGTCGGCCAGGGCGCCCGGGGCGCGGCCGAGGAGGTACTGGAGCTGGCCGACGCGACCGGTGCCGGAATCGCCAAGGCGCTCCTGGGCAAGGACGTGCTGCCCGACGCCCTGCCCCAGGTCACCGGGTCCATCGGCCTGCTGGGGACCAAGCCCTCCTGGGAGCTGATGCGCGACTGCGACACCCTGCTCATCGTGGGCTCCAACCTGCCCTACTCCCAGTTCCTGCCGCCCTTCGGCAGACGGGCCGTGGAGATCGACATCGACCCCCGGTACATCGGCATGCGCTATCCCACCGAGGTCAACCTGGTGGGTGACGCCGCGAGTACGCTGCACGCGCTCAGCGAACGGCTGAACCCGTCGGCCGAGCGGAGCAAGGGACGCCGGGAGTGGCGGGCCACGGTCGAGGCGAACGTACGGCGCTGGTGGTCGGTCCTGGACGCCCAGGCCGAGGTGGGCGCCGACCCGGTCAACCCGATGCTGGTGATCCGCGAGCTCTCCCCGCGCCTGCCCGATGACGCCGTGGTCACCGCCGACTCCGGTTCGGTCACCAACTGGTACGCGCGCTTCCTGCGCCTGGGGGAGGGGAACAGGGCCTCCCTCTCGGGCACCCTGGCCACCATGGGGTGTGCGGTCCCCTACGCGGTCGGGGCCAAGTTCGCGGTTCCGGACCGGCCTGCGGTCGCCCTCGTCGGAGACGGGGCGATGCAGATGAACGGGCTGATGGAGATGCTCACGGCACGCCGTTACCAGGACCTGTGGCAGGACCCGCGCCTGGTGGTGTGCGTCCTGCACAACAACGACCTCAACCAGGTCACCTGGGAGTTGCGCGCCATGACGGGATCGCCCAAGACGCCTTACTCCCAGGACCTGCCGGACATGTCCTACGCCGGCTTCGCCGAGGCGATCGGGCTCACCGGCATCCGGGTGGACCGCCCGCAGGACGTGGGGCCGGCCTGGGACCGGGCCCTGGCGGCGCAGGGCCCCGTGGTGCTGGACGTGCGCTGTGACGGTGACGTTCCGCCGATCCCGCCGCAGGCCGAACGGGAGCAGGTCACCGACACGCTCAGGGCGCTTCTGTCGGACGACCCCGACCGGGTGGGGGTGGCGGCTCGCGGGCTGGCCACCAAGATCCAGGAGTTCCTGCCGCACCGCCGGTAGCCGCGGTCCGCCCTTCCTCCGGGGCGGTCGGTGTGCTCCCGTGCGCCACCGGGCATGCCTGGGGTGTGTCCGAGCCCGAGACCACGCCCGACGGCCGTTACCTCCTGATTCGGGGGCGGCGGTGGCGCGCCAGTGACCCCTTGCTGCCGGACCGGGTGCGTGAACGCCTGGTCCGGCATCTGATGTCTGCCCGACGTGCCGTCGCGGCGGCACGGCGGGCGGGGGACCCCGAGTCCGAGCGCGGAGCGAGGCAGCGGGTCGGGTGGGCCAAACAGGGCCTGGGTGAGAGAGGTGTGCCCTGGTGGGAGATGTCCGGCGACGAGCGGCGCCGCCGTTGGGAGGAGGCCCTGCACCGGCTCGACGACCGGTGACGGCTGCCCGGACGGGGCCGTGGGGGCGTCGTTGCCGGATACCGTCGGCTGGCGCGGCCCGGGAAGCCCCCTCCCCGGGCCGCACCGGGGCCGGGCGGGTTCAGGACAGTTCGGCCTTGCCGAACATCACGGCGTAGCCGGACGGCAGGTGGCTCAGGAGCTGGTTCAGCTCGCCTCCGGAGACCGCCTCGGCCACGGTCGTCAGGACCGCCCCCGTGTCCTGTTCCGCGGTCAGCGCGCGTCCGCCGAGCAGCTCCGCCACGCGGCTGTGGAACTCCTCCACCCCGAAGGACTCGGCCTCCGGCTGTTCCGCCTCCCGGACCCCCTCCCGCAGCGGTTCCGGCAGCTGCGCGGCCAGCTTCTCCGCGGTCGGGCCCGGCAGCCGGGTCGCCAGGACGGAGAGGACCGCCGTCGTCACCTGTTCGGCCTCCTGCTGGTCGCGGTACTCCCCGAGCTCGCGCACCTCGGCCAGGAACTCGTCGTAGCGCATCGCACACCCCGCCTCTCGTCGAAGTTCGAGCTCCTCGTTCGGTACCGGTCACCCTGCCCGGCGACGGAAGATCCGAATCACCGGATCGGGTGGGACCGGCCGGGACGGGATCGGGGGCCGGTGTTCGTGCCCGGGTGGGATCGAGGCCCCCTCGTTCGGCGGGCGGGCTCCGGGCCCCCGCGGGGCCGAAAATGGTGACGTGTGAATATTCTGATGGTTTCTGCGGAAAATCTGCTGCTGCGTAAGAACGGGAGAACTGTGTTTCGAGGGGGGCGCCCGCCCGGGCCGATTCGCTTCCCGGGTGAAAGCTTTCGGGCTTGCTAGATTGGCTGACCGGGTGGGAGGATCTGCCACGGTTCCCCGTCGAGCACGCATGCCCTGTCGTTTCGGGGGCGGCGTCGAAACCAGAATCATCGTAACGGTCGTTTTCGCGCGGGTCGCCCGGATGGTGAAGGGTAGGGGAGTATCCTTCGCTCGTTCGTGTTTCGCTTCACCCTGAAGGATTCCATTTCGGGCTTTCCTGTGCATGATCCTGATAAGGAACTGTATGTCGGTTGAGACGAGTGTGCGGACCTCGGAACCGGAGGAGGTGAAGGGCAAGGGTTCGATCATTGTGAGTTGGTTGTCCTCGACCGACCACAAGGTCATCGGGTACATGTACCTGATCACCTCCTTCGCCTTCTTCCTCCTGGGCGGCGTGCTGGCGCTCATGATGCGCCTGGAGCTGTTCTCGCCGGGCACGCAGATCATGGACAACGAGCAGTTCAACCAGATGTTCACGATGCACGGCACGATCATGCTGTTGCTGTTCGCGACCCCGCTGTTCGTCGGGTTCTCGAACGTGATCATGCCGCTGCAGATCGGCGCCCCGGACGTGGCCTTCCCCCGGATGAACCTGTTCAGCTACTACCTGTTCCTGTTCGGCGGCCTCATCGCCGTCGGCGGGTTCCTGACCCCGGGCGGCGCGGCCAGCTTCGGCTGGTTCGCCTACACGCCGCTGTCCGACGCGGTCCGCTCTCCGGGCCTGGGCGGCGACCTGTGGATCCTGGGCCTGCTCGTGTCCGGTCTGGGTACGATTCTGGGCGCGGTCAACTTCATCACCACCGGCCTGTGCATGCGCGCGCCCGGTATGACGATGTTCCGGATGCCGATCTTCGTCTGGAACACCCTGCTCACCAGTGTCCTGGTGCTCATCGCGTTCCCGGTGCTGACCGCGGCCCTGATCGCCCTGGGCGCCGATCGTATGGTGGGTACCCAGGTCTTCAACGCCGAACACGGCGGCGCCATCCTCTGGCAGCACCTGTTCTGGTTCTTCGGGCACCCGGAGGTCTACATCATCGCGCTGCCGTTCTTCGGTATCGTCACCGAGATCCTCCCGGTGTTCAGCCGTAAACCGATCTTCGGCTACAAGAGCCTGGTGGCGGCCACCATCGCCATCACCGGTCTGTCGGTGACCGTGTGGGCCCACCACATGTTCCCGACCGGCGCCGTGCTGCTGCCGTTCTTCTCGTTCATGTCCTTTCTCATCGCGGTTCCGACCGGTGTGAAGTTCTTCAACTGGGTCGGGACGATGTGGCGCGGCCAGCTCACCTTCGAGACGCCGATGCTCTTCAGTATCGGTTTTCTGGCGACTTTTCTCTTCGGTGGTCTGACCGGTGTGCTGCTGGCCTCCCCGCCCATCGACTTCCACGTCACCGACTCCTACTTCGTGGTGGCGCACTTCCACTACGTGGTCTTCGGCACCGTGGTCTTCGCGATGTTCGCGGGCTTCTACTTCTGGTGGCCCAAGTTCACCGGCAGGATGCTCAACGAGAAGCTGGGCAAGTTCCAGTTCTGGCTGCTGTTCCTGGGCTTCCACGGCACCTTCCTGGTGCAGCACTGGCTGGGCGCCATGGGCTTCCCGCGCCGTTACGCGGACTACCTGCCCGGTGACGGGTTCACCGAGCTGAACCAGATCTCCTCGGTGTCCTCGTTCGTGCTCGCGGCCTCCACGCTCATCTTCTTCTGGAACATCGTCATCACGGCGAAGAGGGCGCCGCTGGTCACCGTGGACGACCCGTGGGGGCACGGCTGCTCCCTGGAGTGGGCGACCTCCTGCCCGCCGCCGCGGCACAACTTCACGTCGCTGCCGCGGATCCGGTCCGAGCGTCCGGCCTTCGACCTCAACCACCCGTACGCGGGGACCCCGTTCCGGACCGATCCGGAACGCAACTGAGCGGGCCGGGAACGAGACGTTGCGCAGCCGAGGAAGAGGAGGCCCCGCTGTGGGTGTGAGTGACCACCGGCCGGGCCCGGTCCCCCGGAACGGCCGGGCCGCCGGGGTCTTCTCCCTCCTGCTGTCCGCGGCCGGTCTGATGATGATGTGGACCTGGACCGGAGGGACCGTGTTCGCCATCGTCGCCGGGGCGCTGGCCGCGGCCGTCGTACCGCTCTGCCTGGGCAGCCGCCACCAGGCCGCGTTCGAGGTGATCGGCGGGCCCATGGACGGCGCCCGCCTGCCTCCGGACACCGTGGGCAGGGACACGGAGGTTCTGGTCCTGCCCACCCCCGACGGTGGCGGCGCCCGTTACGCGGTGACGGGTTTGCGTAGCCTCGTCTACCGGGGGCAGGCCGGAACCGCGGACTGAGGCCGCAGGCCCGGTCGGGTGGGACCGGCACGGGAGCGGTGAGCGCGGCGCAGGCGTGGAGGGGCCGACGATGGCGGAGAGGGAGCGGTGCCTGGGGCCGCTGGAGCCCCACCGTGGACGAACACCCCGTCCACCGTGCCGAGCACCGGGAAAATACCGGTCAAGGCTCGCGCGGGGCGCGTATCCGGGGGAGTACCGCCCGCCGCCCGGGGGTAGCCGGGGCCGTATGAGACTCGGTGAACGAATCCGCGAGATCGAACGCGACGACCGCCTCGACCCGGCGGTCTCCCGTATGAGCCGGCTCGCCGAACGCCTGCCCGCCGGCGCGGTGCGCGACGTACTGCACGGCGTCCAGCTCGGGCACCCGCTCCACCCGATCATGATCCATCTGCCCCTGGGGGCGTGGACCGCCGCGGTCCTGCTGGACCTGCTGCCCGGGGACCACCGACGCGGCGCCCGCGCGCTGGTCAACGTCGGCCTGCTCACCGTCCCGCCCGCCGTACTCAGCGGGTTGGCGGACTGGTCGCGACAGCACGAGCGCCAGCAGCGCGTGGGCGTGGTGCACGCCGCCGCCAACGGACTGGGGACGCTGTTGTTCGGCGCCTCCTCCCTCGTGCGTGGGCGCGGACGACAGGGTTGGGGCGGGGCTCTGGCCCTGGCCGGCCTCGGCGCCGTCGGCCTCGGCGGTGCGCTGGGCGGGCACCTCGCCTACTACCGGGCGGCCGGTGCCAACAGCGCCGACCACCTCCTGGACCTGCTGCCCGAGGGCTGGCACGACCTGGGGCCGCTGGAGCGGTACCCCGAGGAAGGCCCGGTCGGGGACGAGGTGGAGGGCGTCCCGGTCGTGGTGGCCCGCACGCAGGGCTCGGTGTACGCGCTCCTGGGCACGTGCCCCCACATGGGAGCGCCGCTGGCGGAGGGCGAGCTGACCGACGGCTGTCTGCGCTGCCCCTGGCACGGGAGCGAGTTCCGGCTCGACGGGGGCACGGTCGTGCACGGTCCCGCGACCGCTGCGCCGCAGGCCCTGGAGACGTCGGTCGTGGAAGGTCGGCTGTGGGTCCGGCTCCCCGTGTCCGCGAGGTAGTCCGAAGGGACTGTCGGTGGAGCGGGCGGGTGCACGGTCGTCCGCCCGCTCCACCTCAGGTCGGGCTGGTCCTGGGCCGGGGCACCGGTGTCGGCCGACGGGCTGCCCCGTGGGGGGAGCCTGGAGGCTCGTCGTCGGTCAGTTCCCTGTGCAGCTGTTCCAGTGAGGCCGCGAGCAGTCGGGAGACGTGCATCTGGGAGCAGCCCAACTCCTCGGCGATCCGCTCCTGCTTCCACTCGTCGAAGAAGCGCCGCTTCAGGATGAGCCTCTCCCGGGCGGGAAGGCTCCTCAGGACCGACCGCGCGGTCTCCCGTTCGACGACCAGGTCCAGATTGGGGTCCTCCGCCCCCAGGAACCGTTCCCAGGGGGAGGACGAGCCCTCCCCGCGGGGTTCTGGCGCGTCCAGGGACAGGGTGTCGTAGGCCTCGGACACCAGCAGGACCTCCTCCACCTCCTTGACGCTGATCCCCATCTCCCGGGCGATCTCGGCGTGGGAGGGGGTACGGGCCAGGCGCTGTTCCAGCTCCCGCCTGACCTGCCTCATCTGGGGGCGGCGCGACTGGGGGGTGCGTGGTGTGTGGACCGCCCACGTGTGGTCCCGGAAGTGGCGTTTGATCTCTCCCGTGACGGTGGGCAGGAGGTAGGAGATGAAGGCCTTGCCGCGGTCGGGTTCGTAGCCGCGGATCGCCTTGGCCAGCCCCAGGTAGGCCGTCTGCCGCAGGTCCTCGCTGTCCTCGCCGCGGCCCCCGTAACGACGGGCGATGCGGTTCAGCAGCGGCTGGTAGTGCGACATGATCCGTTCGCGTAGTCGCACGGCCAGGGGATCGTCCCAGTTCAGGCCCTGCAGGGCCGAGAGCAGCTCCTCCGCGGAGGCCTCCTGGCCCGGTTCCCCTCCGGGGGCGGGAGCTACGGGCGCCTGCTCCGGGCCCGTCGCAGCGGCGGTCGTCATGGGTGCGTGCATGTGTGCCTCCTCGTCCTCGGTGTACGGGACTCCGTACGGAAGCGGAATGGTGTCCGCTTTCGGACGGCTCTCCGCGTGGCCCCTGGTGTGGGGGACGCGGCCCACGGAGAACACATCAGAGGCAGAGGTGCCCTTGACGGCGCGGAGGGAAAACACCGATGTGCGGTCTTGGCCGACTCTTGCTGCCGGGTTGGGCCCACAGGGCCGTCCCGAGACCGTTTCGTGGTCTTTTCCACCGGGACGGGCGGGGCCGGACGCCCGAGGTCTGCTTCGTCCGGGGTGCGGAGTCCGGTCAGGAACTCCTCGGCGTAGGAGCCGAAGAACCCGTTCTGGCCGTCCCCGACCTGGACGGGCTCGCCCTCCCCGCCTCCGGCGCGGAAGTCCGTGCTCGCGCACTGCGCGCCTGACGGGTGCGCGACACCTGGTTGAGGCGGTCGAAGGCCCGCTCGTTCAGGGCCGCGACGACGCCGACCGCGCGTCCCATCCGGCTCCGGGCCGCCTCCGAGCCCGAACGCTCCCCGGGGGCGGACGGCGTGTCCGGCAGCAGCCGACCGACCAGACGCGAGGTCCCCTGGACGAGCCCGGGGGCGACACCGTGGACGGCCAGACCGAGCCGGGCGGCCGGAGTCAGGACGAGGAAGCCCCGGTGGCGCACGACCGCGTCGACGATGCGGCGGGCGGCGCGTTCGGCGCTCACGCTGAGCAGCGGCAGCCCGGCCAGCAGGGCGAACCACGCGTACTCGCGTTCGGGGTCGCCGTCGAACACCGCACCGCGGTGCGAACCGGTGCGCATCAGACCGGGCACCACCGTGGTGACGCGCACCTCCGTACCGGCGCTCTCGGCCGCCATGCCCTCGGACAGGGCCGCCTCCGCGTGTTTGGCCACCGAGTACGGCATCAGGTGCGGCACCGACAGGTAGGCGCCGATGGAGGTGATGTTGACGATGGCGCCGCCCCGCCCGCGCATCCGCTCCACGGCGGCGCGGGACAGGTGGAACGGCCCCCGGAACACGGTGTCCACGGCCTGGGCGAAATGCTCCTCGGCCGGGCCTGCTGCGGACCCACCCGCATGATCCCGGCGTTGTTGACGAGCACGTCCAGGCGGCCGTACCGTTCGTCGACCTCCGCCAGGAGGGCCGTGGTCCGCTCCGGGTCGGTGACGTCGCAGGCCACCCCGTGGGCACGCACGCCCCTCCCGGTGAGATCGGCGACCGCCCGGTCCAGGTGCTCCCGGCCGCGGGCACAGATCACCACCGTGGCGCCCCTGGCCCCGAACTCGCGGGCCAGCTGGAGCCCCAGCCCGCGTGAACCACCGGTGACCAGGACGACCTTCCCGTTCATGCGCGGGGTTTTCCCGCGCGCGGACAGGGCCGCCGCCCCTGCGCCGAGGGCGGCCCCCGCCGCGCCCCAGGCGAGGAGCCCGGCGCCCCTCCGGTCGGCGGACGCCGCTCCGGGCCGGGTGGAACCGCGACGGTGCCGTTTCCACGCCCAGCGGGCCCCGGCCAGGGCCGGGAACGTCTTCGGGCCGAGCATCGAAGCCCCCGTTCGGTCGGATGCGCGGGGCGGGGGATGTGCGAGTACGGCTACCCGGTGTTCCCGGCGGGAAAACCGAGGTCGGAGCTGTTCGCCGACCTCGGCCGAAGCTGCGCAGACGGTACGTATGAGACAGGAGTGCGCTGGGTAGGCGCGTGAGTAGATCCCCCGTCCCTGTCACCCACACTCCTGTGCGAAGGACGGTGTAGGACATGAGGAACGTTTTCGTCATGGGCCTGGACGAGCGCAACCTCGACCTGCTGGAGAGGACCCCGACCGGTCGGGACTGCAGGTTCCACCGGTTGCTGAGCGTCGAGGAACTCCAGAGAGGCGAGATCGACATCGAGGAGACCCTCGCCTCGGCCAGAGCCGTGCTCGACGGCTTCGAGGGCACGGTCGACGCCGTCATCGGGTTCCGTGACTTCCCCGTCACCCTGCTCGTGCCGATCCTGTGCGCCGAACGCGGGCTGCCCGCGCCGGACCTGGAAGCGGTGGTCAGGTGCGAGCACAAGTACTGGAGCAGGCTCCTCCAGCAACAGGTCACCGACGCCCACCCGGCCTTCTCCCTGGTCGACCTGGACTCGCCCGACCCCCGGCAGGACCTCGAACCGGGCCTCGACTACCCCCTGTGGCTCAAACCCATCAAGTCGACCTCCTCCGAGCTGGCCTACCGGGTGGGCGACGACCGGGACTTCGATGACGCGGTCGAGCGCCTGCGTCGTGGTGTCGACCGGATCGGGCGGCCCTTCGAGAGCATCCTGGAACGGGTGGACCTGCCGGAAGGGGTCGCCGAGGCGGGCCGGCGCCACTGTCTGGCCGAGGGCGCGCTGCACGGGTTGCAGACCGCGGCCGAGGGATACGTGTACCAGGGCGACGTCACCGTGTACGCCATCCTGGACTCGGTCGACTTCCCGGGGAACCCGTCCTTCCTGCGCCACCAGTACCCCTCCGGACTGCCCGAGGGGGTCCAACGGCGCATCACCGACATCTCCGAACAGGTCATCGAACAGCACGGGCTGGACCACGCGACGTTCAGCGTCGAGTTCTTCTACGACCCGCTCGAGGACGAACTCGCCATCGTGGAGATCAACCCCCGGCACTCGCAGAGCCACACGCCCCTCTTCGAGCTGGTGGACGGGGTGGCCAACCACGAGCGTGTGCTCCGCCTGGCGCTGGGGGAGGAACCGGCCCTCCCCGAAACGGCCGCGGGGGAGTTCGCGGTGGCGGCGGAGTGGTTCCAGCGCCGGTTCCGGGACGGCGTGGTCACCCGGGTGCCCACGCCGGAGGAGGTGGCGGCCCTGGAGAGGTCGCTGCCGGGGGTGCGCGTCCAGATCGTTCCGCGGGAGGGGCAGCGGCTCTCCGAGATGCTCGCCCAGGACAGCTACAGCTACGAACTGGCCAAGATCGTCATCGGCGGCGCGGACGAACTCGAGATGCAGGCCAAGTACGAACGCTGTGTGAAGGGCCTCCGGTTCGAGGTCGAGGAGGACCGGAGACGGTCCGAGGACGAGACCGCACGGAGCTGAGGAGGGCCCGCATGCATCTGGTGGACGAACTGCCGTTCGAGATCCGTTCCGAGGAGCACTTCTGGGTGCCGATGTCGGACGGTGTGCGCCTGGCGGGCAGGCTGTGGCGGCCCCGTTCCGCGGACCGCCTCCCGGTCCCCGCCGTCCTGGAGTACATCCCCTACCGCAGACGGGACCTGACGGCGGTACGCGACTCCATGCACCACCCCTACATCGCGGGGCACGGCTACGCCTGCGTGCGCGTCGACCTGCGGGGCACGGGTGACTCCGAGGGCGTGCTCACCGACGAGTACCTGGAACGCGAGCAGCAGGACGCCGAGGAGGTCCTGGCCTGGCTGGCGGAACAACCCTGGTGCGACGGCAACACGGCGATGATGGGCCTGTCCTGGGGCGGGTTCTCCGCCCTGCAGGTGGCCGCACGCCGACCCGCGAGCCTGCGCACCATCGCCATCACCTCCTTCACCGACGACCGTTACGCCGACGACTTCCACTACATGGGCGGCTGTCTGCTCTCGGACAACCTGGCCGAGGCCGGAACGACGTTCGCCTACAGCACCTGCCCGCCGGACCCCGAGACCGTCGGCGCGGACTGGCGGAGCATGTGGCTGGACCGGCTGGAGGCCAACCGCCCCTGGATCATCGAGTGGCTCCGGCACCAGCGCAGGGACGACTACTGGCGACACGCCTCCGTCAGCGAGGACTACGCCCGGGTCCGGTGCCCGGTCCTGGCCTCCAGCGGTTGGGCGGACGGTTACTCCAACGCCGTGCTCAGGCTGATGGAACACCTCGACAGCCCGGTCAAGGGCCTGGTGGGCCCCTGGTCCCACCGGTACCCGCACATGGGCGACCCCGGCCCGGCGATCGGCTACCTCCAGGAAGTGGTCCGCTGGCTCGACCGCTGGACCAAGGGGGAGGACAACGGGGTCGAGAAGGAGACCGGGCTCTGGGTCTGGATGCAGGAGAGCGTCCCGCCCTCCACCTCCTACCGGAAGCGCCCCGGACGCTGGGTGCACGAGCCCCGGTGGCCCTCCGACCGCGTCGAGGACCTCTCCCTGCCGCTGTCCGAGAACCGGCTCCTCTCCCCGGGGGAGAAGGGGACCACCGCGGCGAAGAGCATCCGCTCGCCCCTGTCCGTGGGGCAGTTCGCGGGCAAGTGGGCCTCCTACAGCGCCCCGCCGGACCTGCCCTACGACCAGCGGGAGGAGGACGGGGGCTCCCTGGTCTTCGACACCGACCCCCTGCGGGAACGGATGGAGATCCTGGGAACCACGCGGGTGGTCCTCGAACTCTCCGTCGCGGAACCGGTCGCGATGGTCGCCGCCCGGCTGTGCGACGTGGCCCCCGACGGCAGCGCCACACGGGTGACCTACGGTCTGCTCAACCTGACCCACCGGGACGGACACGAGGCCCCCCGCACGCTGGTGCCGGGTGAGCCCTACCGGGTGGAGGTCACCATGAACGGTGTCGCGCAGGCCTTCCCGCCCGGGCACCGGGTGCGACTGTCACTGTCCACCTCCTACTGGCCGCTGGCCTGGCCTCCGCCGCGGCCCGCGCTGATGTCGGTCCATCCCGGGGCGAGCGCCCTCGTCCTGCCGGTGCGTCCGGCACCCGAGGAGGAGCACTCCGAGTGGGAGGGCTTCGATGAGCCGGAGGCGGCCCCCGCGATCGAGACCACCCGCAGACGCACGGGCGAACACAGTTGGTCGGTCCACCGGAACCTGGCGGACAACCGTTTCTCCCTGGAGATCGTCAAGGACGGAGGCATCCTGCACCTCGACGACATCGACCTCGACGTGACCCGCAAGGCCCACGAGGTCTACGACGCCGTGGGAGGCGACTTCACCTCGGTGCGCGGCCGCTCGGCGTGGACGATGTGCTTCTCCAGGGGGGAGTGGCACACCAGGACCGAGACGCACACGACGCTCGAGTGCAGCGAGGACGAGTTCCGGGTCCACGCCACACTCGACGCCTACGAGTCCGGGGAGAGGATCTTCTCCCGGCAGTGGACGGAGACCGTGCCCCGTGACCACGTGTGAACCGTACGAGCCGGTCACGACCACGTGCCCGCACCGCGGGCGGACCACCGAGGGCCGGGAGCCCGTGCGCACCGGTCAGCGGCACAGGACGACACCAGACAGGAGGCACCGGCCATGAGTGTGATCGGACAGATGCTGTACGCCCACCCCGACGACCCGGAGGGGGTGGGGGAGAAGGTGCGCGCAGCGGTGGAGGCGTGCGGGCTCTGCGCCCAGGTCTGCGTGGTGTGCGCGGACGCCTGCATGCGGGAGGAGACGGCGGCCGAACTGATCTCCTGCGCCCGCTCCGACCTGGACTGCGCCGACCTCTGCGCGGCCACCCAGGGGGTCCTCGTACGCCGGACCGCCGAGGAGGACGGTTTCGTCACCTCGGTCCTGGAGGCGTGCGTCCAGGCCTGCGAGAGGTGTGCCGCGGAGTGCGAGGAGCACGCGGAACACCACGAGCACTGCCGGGTCTGCGCCCAGGCGTGCCGTGACTGCGCGCGGGCGTGCCGGGACCTGGTGCTGGCCCTCGTGTGAGGAGGGCGGATCGCGCCCGGGCGCCCGGGCGCGGTCTCCGTCAGCCGGAGGAGGAGCCGTTGGCGGCCGGGTCGCCGGTCGGCGCGCTGGCCACCAGTTCGCGGGTTCGGCCGGGCTGTTCGGCGCTGGCCTCCCCGCGGTCCGCCGATCCCCGGGGCTCGGCGGACGGGTCGGCAGTCGCGGCTCGGTCCTCACGGCGGCGCATGGCCATGTCGGACAGGACGGCCAGGCCGAAGGCGATGACCATCGCGGCGACGACCGCCAGCGCGGTCAGTGCGGTGCCGAACGAGGTCGGGTCGATCATGGGGGGCTCCGAGGGTCGTGGGACGCTCCGACGCCTCCAACCGTAATAGGCGTTAACTTTCAAACCCAGTGTTAGCTCGGGTGAACTGCGTCATACCCGAGGGCGGTCCAGGAACGGTGTTCCCGGGGGGAGGGACCGCACACGACGGAGGGCCCCGGCCCCGCCGAACCGCTCTCGGCGGCATCGGGGGACCGGGGCCCTGTCGGTCGAGGGCCTACAGGATCGAGCCCGGCGCGTAGGCAGCGGCCTCGGAACGGGCGGCGGTGATCCCCTCGATCCGGGACACCACGGCCGCCACCTGGTCGGCAGCGGCGCCGGTGAAGGTGATCCGGTCGGCCAGCAGGGCGTCCAGGGCGGCGCGGTCCAACGGGAAGCGCTCGTCGGCGGCGAGCCGGTCGAGCAGCTGGTTGCCCGCGCCCTCCTGGCGCATGGCCAGGGCGGAGGCCACCGCGTGCTCCTTGATGAGCTCGTGCGCGGTCTCCCGGCCCACGCCGGCGCGCACCGCGGCCATCAGCATCTTGGTGGTGGCCAGGAACGGCAGATAGCGGTCCAGCTCCGCGGAGACCACCGCGGGGAAGGCACCGAACTCGTCCAGCACCGTCAGCATGGTCTCGACCAGACCGTCGAAGGCGAAGAACGCGTCCGGCAGCGCCACCCGGCGCACCACCGAGCACGAGACGTCGCCCTCGTTCCACTGGTCGCCCGCCAGCTCGCCGGTCATCGACGCGTAGCCGCGCAGGATCACGGTCAGACCGTTGACCCGCTCGCACGAACGCGTGTTCATCTTGTGCGGCATCGCCGACGAACCCACCTGGCCCTCGGCGAAGCCCTCGGTGACCAGCTCGTGCCCGGCCATCAGGCGGATCGTTTTGGCCAGGGAGGACGGACCGGCGGCCAACTGCACCAGTGCCGTCAGCACCTCGAAGTCCAGCGAACGCGGGTACACCTGGCCCACACTGGTGAACCGGTGCTCGAAGCCCAGGTGGGCGGCGACCTCGCTCTCCAGGGCGTCCAGCGCCGCGCGGTCGCCGCCGAGCAGGTCCAGCATGTCCTGGGCGGTACCGACCGGGCCCTTGACCCCGCGCAGCGGGTACCGGGCGATCAGCTCCTCCAGGCGGCCGTGGGCCACCAGCACCTCGTCGGCGATCGACGCGAACCGCTTGCCCAGGGTCGTGGCCTGCGCGGCCACGTTGTGCGAGCGGCCCGCCATGACGGTCTCGCCGTACTCGGCGGACAGCCGCCCGAGCCGGGCCAGCAGCGCCACCACGCGGTCGCGCACCAGCAACAGGCTGTCGCGGACCTGGAGCTGCTCGACGTTCTCGGTCAGGTCACGCGAGGTCATGCCCTTGTGGACGTGCTCGTGCCCGGCGAGGGCGTTGAACTCCTCGATCCGCGCCTTCACGTCGTGCCGGGTGATGCGCTCGCGTTCGGCGATGGAGGCCAGGTCGACCTGTTCGAGGACCTTCTCGTAGTCCTCCACCACACCGGCCGGAACGTCCACGCCCAGACGCGCCTGGGCACGCAGCACGGCCAGCCACAGCCGCCGTTCGGCGACCACCTTGTACTCGGGGGACCACAGCCGGGTCAGCTCCGCGGACGCGTAGCGGGCAGCCAGGACATCGGGGATCAGAGGTTTCGCGCTCACGTCGTCCGACCCTATCGCCCTGAACTGGGGCGGGCGCGCCCCGGCCCCGCCCGGACGGGGGCCGGCCACGGCGGCACGGTAGGGACACCCCTACCGTGAAGTGACGGGCCCGGCGGATGTCCCGGCCCGGGGACGGCGCCCTAGCGTTGTGGCATGACCAAGCTGAACAGCCGGAGAGGCGGCCCGGGGACCCTGCTCCAGGCACTGGTGAGCCCGAGGTACCTGCTCACCGCCTGGCCGTGGCGGGCCCTGGCCTACACCCTGACCACCCTGTTCGTCGGCGGTCTCCTGCTCCTGGTCGCCCTGCCCGTCTACACGCCCTGGGCGGTGTTCGTCGCGACGCTGGGGGAGCAGGACTCCACCGGCCCGCTGGCGTTCTGGTTCACGTTCGGCGCGCTCATGACGTTCTGCTTCGCCCCGCTGATCGCCATCCCCCTGGGCGCCCTGGAGCGCCGCCGCCTGTACCTGGTGATGCCCGACGAGAACGGCAGCGGGCACCGGCCCCCTCCGGCAGGCCTGTGGGGCTGGACCCGCACCCGCTACTCCGAGGCCGCCACCTGGCGCGAGGTCGCCTACGCGACGGTGCTGTTCCCCGTCTTCGGTCTCGCCTTCCTCGTGACGGCAACCCTGACGAGCGCCACGGCCCTCCTGGCGATCAGCCCCCTCCTGCTGATCAACGAGCCCGCGATCTCCATCTCCATGGGCTGGATCACCCTCACCACCCCCGCCGAGGCCCTTCCCTACACCCTGCTCTCCCCGCTCCTGGCGGCACTGCTCCTCTACGCCTGCGGACTGATGTCCTACGGCCACGGGGTCATCGCCCGGGCCCTCCTGGTCGGCCCGCCCAAGGAGGAACTGCGGGCCGAACTCGACCAGGTCACCGAGTCCCGGGCCCGGCTGGTCAACGCCTTCGAGTACGAACGCAGAAGGATCGAACGCGACCTGCACGACGGCGCCCAGCAGCGGCTCGTGGCGCTCAGCATGGACCTGGGCATGGCCCGCGTCGACCTGGACGAGGACTCGCCTGCCGACCGCAGGGTGGCCGCCGCCCAGGCCAAGGCGGACGAGCTCATCGACGAGATCCGCGAACTGGTGCGCGGCATCCACCCGCGCGTACTCACCGACCGCGGACTCCACGACGCCCTCCAGGAACTGGCCGACCACTGCCCCGTCCCCGTCACCGTGGAAACCGCGATCCCGCACCGCCTGCCCGTGCACGTGGAGGGCACCGCCTACTTCGTGGTCGCCGAGGCGCTGACCAACGTCTACAAGCACGCCGACGCCGACTCCGTCACCGTGCGCGCCCATCTCGCCCCCGCCGACCCCAGGGCGGAGGGCGCCAGCGCGATCCTGTCGGTCGAGGTCACCGACGACGGCAGGGGCGGAGCGGACGCCGTGCGCGGCAGCGGGCTGACCGGGCTCGGGGACCGGGTCGCCGTCATGGGCGGCACAATGGGGCTGACGAGCCCCGAGGGCGGGCCGACCCGAATCCGAGTGGAGCTGCCGTGCGGACCGATTCCCCGGAACCCGATGCCGTGACCCCCGTACCGACCGTTCTCGCCGAGGACGGGGTGCTGCTGCGCGAGGGGCTGGTGGGAGTACTGGAACGGTTCGGGTTCCCCGTGGTCGCCGCGGTCGAGGACGGCGACGCCCTGGTGGAGGCGGTCACCGAACACCGTCCCGGACTGGTCGTCACCGACATCCGGATGCCCCCGGACTTCACCGACGAGGGGCTGCGCGCGGCCGTGCGGCTGCGCAAGGAGAACCCCGGGCTGGCGGTGGTGGCGCTCAGCCAGTACGTGGAGCTGAGCTACGCCACCGACCTGCTCGACTCCGGCGACGGCAAGGGCGTGGGCTACCTGCTCAAGCAGCGGGTGGGCGACGTCCGTGAGTTCGCCTCGGTGCTGCGCCGGGTCGTGGAGGGCGCCACCTTCGTCGACCCCGAGGTCGTCCGACAGCTGCTGCGCCGCAGTTCCGACCCGCTCGAACGGCTGACCGCGCGGGAACGCCAGGTGCTCGAACTCATGGCCGAGGGGCACTCCAACGGGGCCATCGCCCGCAGGCTGGTGGTCAGCGACGCGGCGGTGGGCAAGCACGTGGGCAACATCCTGGCCAAACTCGACCTCGCCCCCGACGACGACGTGCACCGCCGGGTCCAGGCGGTCCTCGCCTACCTGCGCACCCAGAGCGGCTGACCGCCCGGCGGTTCCACCTCCGCGGCCGCGGCTGCGCGCACGGTGCGGAACCGTCGGGCGACCGTGTCATTCGCACATGCGCCAGTCGATGAAGACGGCGGTCTCCTCGCCCACGACCCACCCGTCGTGTCCGGGCGGAAGGTCGATGACCTCGCCCGCGCCGAACTCCGCCTCCGTGCCGTCGGCCATGCGACAGCCCATGGTCCCGGAGGCCAGGTAGCCGCTGTGGTGCATCATGCACAGGTCCGTGCCCTGGTTGGGCTTGACGTGCTCGCTCCAGCGCCATCCGGGCTGGAGCACCATGCGCACGACGTCGCGGCCACCGATGTGCGCGAACTCGATGCGGCCCATCGGGGACTCGTCGACCCGCGCGGGTTCGGAGAAGTCCTCCGAGACCGGCGCGGCCGAGGGCTCCTCGTCCCACGCCTGGACGGTGGACTGGTGGACGATGCGGCCGTCCGCGAGGTCCAGCATGGCCATGCTCAGGACCTTGTTGCCGTCCGGGTAGACGCACCGTTCGGTGTAGGCCGCGTGGTCGCCCTCGATGACGCACTGGAGGACCTCGTGTGTCATCTCCCTGGAGTGGATCTGGCGCATGAGGTCGCCGATGGCGCTCCTGCCGCGCACGACGGTGGGCTGACTGGGCGGGGTGCGCCGGTCGATCATCTCGAACTCGGCGTCCTCGGCGAACAGCTGGACCAGGGAGCCGGTGTCACCCTCCTCTACGGCCACCCTGAACATGTCGGGATCGAAGTGTGTGCTGCTGGGGGAGGACATGGGCCTTCTCCTTCCGAACGGTCGCCCCTGCCGGTCCCAGGGGCCCACTACCCAGCGTCCTCCTCCGTCCGGGTGCGGTTCGCTCAAGTTCCGGTCAGGAATCGGTTGGCCCGGGGGTGCCGGGGCCCGGCGCCGGGCCGGACGTATCTTGGACAGTGCCCCCGCCAGACGGTGCGAGCCCCCGCGCAACCCCTGAGGAGAGCAGGATGCAGCCGACGGTCGCCGCCCCCGAGAGCGTTACCTGGAGAGTGCACCTGGACCGGTCGATGTGGGTCGCGGGGGTGCGCGCGCTGATGCTCCAGGCGCTTCACCCCGTGGCCATGCAGGGCGTGTGGCAGCTGTCGGACTTCCGTTCCGACCCCACCGGCCGCCTGATGCGCACCGCCCACTTCGTGGCGGTCACCACCTACGGCAGCCTGACCGAGGCTGAGACCCTCGGCGAGCACATCCGCCGGGTTCACCGCTCCCTGGGTTTCACCGACCCCGCCACCGGACGGCCGCACCGGGTCGACCAGCACGACCTGCTCGTGTGGGTGCACTGCGCCGAGGTCACGTCCTACCTGGAGACCACCCGCCGGGCCGGGCTCGAACTCGGTGCCGCGGACCTGGACCGCTACCTCGACGAACAGTCGCGTACCGCCGCCTACGTCGGCCTGGCCCCCGACGACGTGCCCCGCAACGTCGCCGACATGCGTCGCTACCTGGCCAAGGTCCGGCCGAACCTGCGCGTCACCCCCGAGGCCCGCCAGGCGGTGCGTTTCCTGCTGTGGCCCAAGGTCCCCGAACGGCTCTCCTGGCTGGCCCCGCTCAAACCGCTCTGGTTCCCGGTGGGCGCCCTGTCCTACGCGACCCTGCCAGCCTGGGCGCGCCGGGCCTACGGGACGCTCCCGGAGCTGCCCGGTGCGGACGCTGCGGCCACCGCGGGCCTGCGGGCGCTGCGTTCGGGGCTGAACCGGGTGCCCGAGCGCTACTACAACCTCATCTTCGACGAGGCCACGGTACGCAGCGCCGAAGAGGCCAAACAGCGGTTGCTGGCGGCCGGGTACGAGATGGAGAACGGCTTCCGGGCCCTGCGCTCCCGCACCCGTTTCAGGGCGCCCGCGTCCGCGGTCGCCGCTGCTCCCGAATCCGTCCCGGGATCCTCCCCCTCACCTGTGGACGAAGGGTGTCGTCCCAGCCCGGCTGGGTAACGTGAAGAGAGAAATGTCCGATATGTCCATTTCGGCAAAGGGGAGAGCGATGACCACCGCAATGGAGATCATGCATTCGGAAGCCACGTGCGTCAGCGAGACGGACACCCTCCTGGACGTGGCCAGGGTCATGCAGGACCTCGGCATCGGAGCCGTGCCGATCTGCGGAAGCGACGACAGGCTCAAGGGCATCATCACCGACCGCGACATCGTGCTGAAGTGCGTCGCCCGGGAGAAGGACCCGGCCACCTGCACCGCCGCCGAGCTCGCGCAGGGCAAACCCTTCTACGCGGAGGCGGACGACGAGATCGGCCGGGTCCTGGAGATGATGGCCAGCCACCACGTCCAGCGTGTGCCCGTGGTCCGCGACCGCCGTCTGGTCGGGATGATCAGCGAGGCGGACATCGCGCAGAACCTGCCCGACTCGATGGTGGGGCACTTCCTGGAGTCGATCAAGCAGGGCCAGACCGACCGGGTCACCTGAGCCCGGCCACACCCGTGACCCGGGCGGGCCGGGCCCCGCGACGGCCCGCCCGGGCCCGGGCTCCCCGTGCTTCGGTGCCCGCACCGGCCCCGCCCGTACACGGCGGCGGGGACCGGGTCAGCGGCCCAGGACGCGGCGCAGCGCGCTCAGGACCAGTTCCGCCCGGTCCAGGCGGGCGTTGTGGCCCATCAGGCCGATCCGCCAGACCGAGGCCGCGTAGGGTCCGACCCCGGCGCCGATCTCCAGGCCGTAGTCGCGCAGCAGCCGCTCACGCACCTTGCCCGAGTCCACACCCTCCGGCACGCGCACCGACGTCAGCTGCGACAGGCGGTGCCCCTCCTCGGCGAACAGCTCCAGCCCCATCTCCTGGAGCCCCTCGCGCAGCCGGGCCCCGGCCGCCTCGTGCCGTGCCGCGACGGCCTCCGCGCCCTCCTCCTCGATGCGGGCCAGCGCCGCGTCCAGGGAGGCGACCATCGAGGTCGGGGCGGTGTGGTGGTAGGCGCGTCCGCCCGGGCCGCCGCGCACGTAGGCGCCCAGCAGACCGAGGTCGACGTACCACACGGGCGGGGCCTGCACCCGGCGCTCCCAGGCGCGTTCGGAGAAGGTGAAGGGAGCCAGGCCCGGAGCCACGCCCAGGCACTTCTGGGTGCCGGAGTAGGCGATGTCCACCCGCCACTCGTCCAGGGCCATGGGCATACCGCCCAGGGAGGTGACGCAGTCGGCGATCAGCAGGGTGTCCTCGGAGCGCTCGCGCAGGGCACGGCCCAGGGCGCCGATGTCGCTGACCGCACCGGTGGAGGTCTCCGCGTGCACGGCCGCCACCAGACCGGGGGCGGGGTGGGCGTCCAGGACGCGCTGGACGTCCACGGGCCGGCCCCACTCGTGGTCCACCCGGACCACCTCGGCGCCGTAGCGCCCGGCCACCTCGCACATCCGCTCGCCGAACAGCCCGTTGACCGCGACGACCACCGTGTCGCCGCGCCGCACGGTGTTGGCGAAGGCGGTCTCCATGCCCAGGGACCCGGTCCCAGACAGCGGCAGGGTGAGCGGGTTCTCGGTGCCCCACAGGGAACGGAGGCGCCCGCAGGTGCGTTCCAGCAGGGTGATGAACTCGGGGTCCAGGTGACCCAGCAGGGGAGCGGCCAGGCCCAGAGTCGCCTCCGGGTACGGATTGCTCGGTCCCGGTCCCAGCAGAATGCGTTCGGTGACTGACATGGTCGAACACTAGCCGGGGCTCCGCGCCGGAGGCGAAACCGGGGTGTCGTGTGCGCGGGACGCCCGGGGGCGGAACCGGTCCGACCGCGTCCGTGGCGGGCCGTGCCGGGCCGTAGTATTCCGGCGGACGGGAGACACCCCGGACGCCCCGGGCCGCGGACCCGGGCGGGGTGCGTACGAGGGGAGGGACGCCGATGACCGAGACGAACACCGAAGCGGCCGCCGGGGCGGACACCGGCGGCGTGAGGATCCTGCGGGTGGAGCACGACGACCCCAGGGTGGACGGGCTGCTCGCCGGGCTCCTGGAGGAGTACACCGAGCGCTACGGGGCCGAGGGTGCCGCGAACGAGCTCAGCCGCTACCCGGTCACCGAGTTCGTGGCCCCGCACGGCTGCCTGGTCCTGGCCGAACTCGACGGCGGGATCGTCGCCGGCGGAGCCCTGCGCCCCTACCGCAGGGACCGGGCGAGCGAGGCGGACACCGTCGAGTTCAAGCGGATCTGGACCTGCTCCCGGCACCGGCGCCGGGGCCTGGGGCGCCTGATCATGGCCGCTCTGGAGGACGCCGCGCGAGATCTCGGCTACACCCGCGTCATGCTCTTCACCGGCCCCTCGCAGCCCGAGGCCGTGGCCCTGTACGAGCGGCTGGGCTACCGGTGGGTGGACCCGGCCGCCATCGACGACCTGCCCTATCCGAAGGCGATCCCCTTCGCGCACGAGCTTCTGCCCTGACCGCGCCGGTCCCGCCCGCGTTATGGGCAGCGCTATGTCCCGCGGGCGGACAGGGGTGCGAACGCCCCCGTACGATGAGGAGACACCGGCCGCCACCAGCGGTCACCGGTTCTTCACACCCTTCCGACGAACTCTGGAGAGTCACGACGTGAGCGAGCAGCAGCGCCCCGAGGCCGAGACGAACGCCCCCGTGTTCAGTCCACGTAAGAACGGCCAGGCGCAGTCGGTCTCCGACGAGCTCGCCGCGTGGATGACCACCGGCTGGGCCGACACCGAGCTGCGCGACCTGGAGCCCGTGGAGCAGGCCGGGCACACCGCCCGCCGCCGCGCCGCGCTCAGCGCGGCCTTCCCCGGCGACCGCCTCGTGATCCCCTCCGGTCAGCTCCTGACCCGGTCCAACGACACCGAGTACCCCTTCCGGGCCGCCACCGACTACGCCTACCTCACCGGGGACACCACCGACGGCAACTGCCTGGTGCTCACCCCCCGGGCCGACGGCGGCCACGACGCGGTCCTCTACCTCAAGCCGCGCTCCGACCGCGACAACGGCGAGTTCTGGCTCGGCGGCTACGGCGAACTGTGGACCGGTCGCCGCAACAGCCTCGGTGAGGCCTCCGACCTGCTGGGCCTGCCCACCGCCGACGTGCGCACCCTGCCCGGGGCCCTGCGCGGCGACGCCTCGGTCACCACCCGCATCGTGCGCGGCCACGACGCCGAACTCGACGCCCTGGTCGACGGGCTGCGCGCCGACACCGACGAGGGTGCCCGCACCAAGTCCGCCCAGCTGGACGAGGACCTGGGGGTGACCCTGGCCGACCACCGCCTGGTCAAGGACGAGTGGGAGATCGCGCAGCTCCAGTTGGCCGTCGACGCCACCGTGCGCGGCTTCGGCGACGTGGCCAGGGCGCTGCCGCAGGCCAAGGACACCTCCGAGCGCTACGTGGAGGGCACCTTCTTCCTGCGTGCCCGGGTGGAGGGCAACGACGTCGGCTACGGCACCATCGCCGCCTCCGGCCCCAACGCCACCACCCTGCACTGGACCCGCAACGACGGCCCGGTCCGCGAAGGCGACCTGCTCCTGCTGGACGCCGGTGTGGAGACCACCACCCTCTACACCGCCGACGTCACCCGCACCATGCCGGTCTCGGGCACCTTCACCGATCTGCAGCGCAAGGTCTACGACCTGGTGTACGAGGCCCAGGAGGCCGGGATCGCCGCCGTGGCGCCGGGGCAGCCCTTCACCGCCTTCCACCAGGCCTCCCAGCGAGTCCTCGCCGAGGGCCTGGTCGAGTGGGGCCTGCTGGAGGGGCCGGTCGACCGCGTCCTGGAGCTGGGTCTGCAGCGCCGCTACACCCTGCACGGCACCGGCCACATGCTCGGCCTGGACGTGCACGACTGCGCGGTCTCCCGCCAGGAGGTCCACCTGTACGGCGACCTGAAGCCGGGCATGGTGCTCACCGTCGAACCTGGCCTGTACTTCCAGCCGGACGACCTCACCGTCCCCGAGGAGCTGCGCGGCATCGGTGTGCGCATCGAGGACGACGTCCTGGTCACCGAGGAGGGCCGCACCGTCATGTCGGCCGGCCTGCCGCGTTCCTCGGCCGAGGTCGAGGCCTGGCTCGCCGACCGGCTTCCGCGCTGACCGGCACGGCCGGGACGTGTGATCGCGAGCGGGACGCCCTCCCCGGGCGGGGAGGGCGTCCCGCCGTGTCAGTCCGGGGTCGTCCGGGCCGCTCCGCGCCCGGGCCGGCGGAACGGGTCTCCGGGGTCAGTCGAACCTGACGAACGATCGCAGCGGCGGCGTGTGGTCGTGGACCTCGGCGAACCCCAGGTCCTCGTAGAACGCCCGCTGCCGGTCCTCGTCGTCGGTGAGCAGCACCCGCTGCCGGACCCCGGGGTAGCCTGCGAGGAGCTCCGCCAGGAGGAGCCGTCCCACGCCCCGGCGCTGTTCGTCGGGGTGCACCAGCACGTCCTGGAGGTAGACGACGGTGGTGCCGTCGGAGACCGAGCGGGCCAGACCCACCAGCCGCCCGCCCCGGCGGGCGGCCACCACCCGGTGGGAACCGGCGAGGGCGCGGACGAGCACCTCGGGTGATTCCGTGTACGCCGTCCAGCCCACCGCCGAGTAGAGGGCCAGCGCCTCCGCACGGTCCGGTTCGTCCGCCGTGCACACCGCGACCCGGAGCTCCGACACGTCCCACCTCCGATTCGGTCGCCCGCTGGTCCGTTGCCCGCCGTTCGTGGGAGTGTGTCATGCCCGTCCCGTGCGGATATCCACCAGGACGGCCGTGCCGGCATCGGTGCTGTTCGCCGGGTGTCCTTCCGGATACGGGGGCGGCCCGTTCCGGTACCCGCTACGGTTTTTCGTGTCGGGCACTACGCAGGGAAGAACCGGGGGAGGTCCGCACGTGCGCGCGGAACGACTGTGGCGCAGGGGGTTGAGGTTCCCGCGTCTGTTCCTGGCGGACCGGACGGTCCTCGTGCACGGGGACGTCGACCCGAGCCCGGATCCCAGGAAGTCGCGGTACGAGGCCCGTGCCTTCGACACCCGCTCGCTGCGCCCCCTGGGCACGGCCTTCGAGGTGCAGGGGCCGGTCAACCTGGCCAGGGCCCCCGAGGGCGAGGTGTGGCCGGGCACCGTGCTGGTCCAGGCCTCACGCCGCTCGGTGAGCGTGCGCGACCCGCGTACCGGCAGCCCCCTGTTGGAGACCGATCTGGCCGAACCGGGGGAGCGCTGGCCCGACGACGTGGCGCTGTGCGTTCTGAACGAGGCGAAGGAGGCGGTCGTCCTCCTGTTCGGTGAGTCCGGCGATCCCGGAGAGGACGGCGGCGGGGGCACCCGCTGGTGGGCGGTGGACCCGCGCACCGGCGCCACGGTGCCCGACCTCACCGACTCCAGACCGGGCCACGAGGCCCGGGGCGAACGCATGTCCTTCGCCGGTGACTTCCTGGTGGCACCCGGCCAGGACCCCGGCTTCGACCCGGTGCTCCTCGCCGACTACGAACACCCCCGCGAGCGGGTGTACCGGCTGGAGGACGGCGAGTACCTCGGCGAGGTGGAGAGCCACGCCGACTCCGAGACCGTCGCCGCCCTGGTCGGCGGCCGACCCCTGCTCGCGGTGGCCGGTCGCGTGCACTCGCTGCCGGACCTGGAACTGGTCGCCGAACTCGGCGGGCCCCGCACCCTGGTGTCCCTGGTCGAGTGGGGTGGCGAGGCCGTCGCCGTCTACCAGGAGGAGGACGCCCGCCCGGAGGGGCTGGGCTCCTGGTACCTGGAGCGGTTGCGGATCCGCTACCTGGACCGGCCGGGGCAGCCGGTCGTGGAGCTCCCCGGCACCTGGCCCGGAGAGCTGGAGGACCTGGTCGCGGCCCCGGACCGGGTCGTGGTCCTGGCCACCACGGAGGGCGTGTACGCGCTGCACGCGCCCGACTGAGCGGGAGGGACGCGGAGCGGGCCCGCCTCGGCCGGACACCTTCCGGGGACCACGCCCCCGGCGTCTCCGGAGTGCTGTCCTCGGAGCGTTCGGGCACACCTACCCCACCGTTCTGGGCGGGGCACCGCATGACACGGGGCGCGGTGTGGTCGGGTGGCGGTGTGCGACATGTTCCGAGCCGACCACTGGGGGACCAGATGAGCGTTCCGACCGCCTCGACCACGGCCCGGGCGATCCTGCTCGGCCTCGCCGCCGGATCCCGGAGCACCCTCGGCGCGGCCGCACCCCTGTGGGCCGGGGCCCGGGCCCGGGGTAGCGTGTCCGGCCGGTGCTCCGTGGCCCTGGCGGTCATCGGTGAGCTGGCGGTCGACAAACTCCCCTGGGCGCCGAGCCGCCTGGAGGGGCCGGGCACGGCGGTCCGGGTGCTGGCGGGCGGTCTCGGCGGCGCGCTCCTGGCCCGCGGGCTGGGCCAGCCGGTCCTGGCCACCGCCGGGATCGCCGCGGCCGCAGCACCCCTGGGCGCCGCCGCCGGGCTCCGCTGGCGCTCCTGGTGGGGCACCGGCCGCGGGGCCTGGGCGGGCGCGGCCCTGGAGGACGCCGCGGCCGTCGGCCTCGCCCGTGCCGCCTGCTCGGGATGGCCCCGGGCCCGGGGC
This sequence comes from Nocardiopsis terrae, assembly GCF_014651695.1. Classification (GTDB taxonomy): domain Bacteria; phylum Actinomycetota; class Actinomycetes; order Streptosporangiales; family Streptosporangiaceae; genus Nocardiopsis; species Nocardiopsis terrae. The sequence continues at coordinate 771,335 of NZ_BMXJ01000003.1, read as the reverse complement.
CGTTGCTGAGAACGCGGCCCCGGGTCAGTCCTCGAACGTGCGCAGGACCTCGAACTCCACACCGGCCCGGGGTAGGCGGCGGATGAGCGACTCACCCATGGCCGTGGCAGGGGTCACCTGACCGGAGGTCGGCGGCAGCTCGTCCTGCCACAGGCACAGCGCCGACTCCGCGAGCATCCCCGAGGTCGCCGCGTACCCCGGTTCGCCGCCGGAGACCAGGGTGTGCACCCGTCGCCCGCCGCCCGAACCCGCGAAGTGCACGGTGAACCAACCGTTGGCGAGCTCCTCCTCGGTGGCGCCCGCACCTGACGGGCGCAGGGCCCCGAGGCGTTCGCGCAACGGCGGCACCTGGGCCGCGGCCATCACCCCGGCGGCACCGCCGACCGCGCCCGCCGCGCTGGCCAGCCGTCGGAAGGCCGCGTAGTGACCGTAGGAGAAGTCCGGGCCGTACCGCTCCGACGCGGCCGCGGACCTGACCACCACCTGCGGGTCCAGGGTGGGCAGCGGGACCGTCCAGCCCCGGGCCAGGCGGGTGCGCGGTCGGCCGCGCTGGTCGATCCGGACCCGGCGCCCCTCGGGCCGCCCCTCCAGCGCGCGCCGCTCCCGGGCCGCCGCCAGCATGCCCGCGGGGTCGGCGAAGGCGCCCAGCGCCGAGTGCAGGGTGCCGCCGGAGACCGTCCCCCGGGCCCGGACGAAACCCTCCACGTGCAGGGGCACGCCCTCGGGCAGCTGCCCGACGGTGAACAGCACACCCAGGTCGTGGGGGACCGAGTCGAAACCGCAGGCGTGCACGATCCGCGCCCCGGTGCGCTCGGCGGTCGCGTGGTGGCGGACGTACATCCGGTCCACGAACGCGGGCTCCCCGCACAGGTCCACGTAGTCGGTCCCCTCCGCCGCGCACGCGGCGACCAGCGGTTCGCCGTACTCGCTGTAGGGCCCCACCGTGGTGACGACCACCCGGGCCGAGGCGGCCAGGTTCCGGATCGAGGCGGCATCGCCCGCGTCGGCGAGCAGCAGGTCGGGCAGGGGCCGGTCCGGGTCGATCTCGGCCAGTTCCGCGCGCAGCGCCTCCAGCTTGTCCCGGTCACGTCCCGCCACGGCCCACCGCAGCTCACGCGGGGCGTTCGTGGCCAGGTACTCGGCGGTCAGCGCTCCGGTGTACCCGGTCGCGCCGAACAGGACGATGTCATGACCGCGTTCCAAGATGGTCCAGCCTCCCAAGGTTGTTCCGTAAGCCGCTGCTCAGTCTCGCACGGACCGCCGAACCTGTTTGACCCCCCGGGGAGACCGGGTAGACAGGCCCGGAACCGACGTCCGCTTCCGGGGGAGAACATGACTGAGCTGGTCGATCTGCACGGTACCGCGATGGCGGAGTTCGACCGCCGGGTGGCAGCGGTGGCCCTGACCGACTGGGCGCTCGACACCCCCTGCGCCGACTGGGACGTGCACGACCTGGTCAACCACCTGACCGCCGAGCAGCTGTGGGTGCCGAACCTGCTCGCCGGGGCGCGTGTCGAGGAGATCGGGGACCGGTTCGACGGCGACAACCTGGGAGAGGAACCGGCCGCCGCCTGGGCGGTCGCCGCCCGCGAGTCCCGCGCGGCCTGGCTGGCCCCCTCAGCCCTGGACCGGACGGTCCACCTGTCCTTCGGGGACGCCCCCGGCCGCGAGTACCTGTGGCAGATGACCTTCGACCTGGGGGTGCACGCCTGGGACCTGGCCAGGGCGATCGGCGCGGACGAGGAACTCGACGCGACCCTGGTCGGGGAGCTGTACACCTGGGCCGGGCGACACGAACAGGAGCTGTCGGGCAGCGGCCTGTTCGCCGCTCCGGTTCCCGTGGGCGAGGACGCCGACACCCAGACCAGGCTGCTCGCCCTCACCGGCAGGAAGACCTGAGGCCGGCCCGGCTCAGTCCCCGCAGGCGTGCTCCAGGGCCCGGCCGATCACCCGTACCCCCTCCGGGAAGGCGCCCGGACCCGGGCCCGAGTAGTTGAGCCGCAGGTGCGGGCCGGTGGGTTCGGCGGGGAACCACTCGTCGCCGGGGGCGACGAGGACCCCCGCGGCCTCGCAGTCCCGGACCAGCCTGGGCAGGTCGGTGGTGTCGGGCAGCCGCACCCACAGGTTCAGCCCTCCCCGGGGCACCGACTCCAGGTACGCGGTGGGGGCGTGTTCCCGGACCGCCCCGGCGAGCAGGTCCCGGCGGGCGGCCAACTGGTGTCGCAGCCCCCGCAGGTGGGTGCGCCAGGCGGGCTGGGTGACGACGTCGAGCGCCACGGTCTGCAGCATCCCGCTGACGTACATGGACTCGGCCTGGGTGTCGGCGAGGATGCGCTCGCGTGCGGGGCCGCGGGCGACGATCCCGGCGACGCGCACGGCCGGGGAGACGCTCTTGGTCAGCGAACGCAGGTACACGACGTGCCCTCCGTCGTCCCGTGCGGCCAGGGGCGCCGGATCCGCGGTGATCCCGAAGTCGTGTGCCCAGTCGTCCTCGACCAGGAACGCCCCGTGCCCGCGCACGATCTCCAACACCTGGTCGGCCAGCTCGGCGGACCAGCGGGCCCCCGTGGGATTGGCGAAGTTCGGCTGGGCGTACAGGGCCCGCGCCCCGGTGCGCTCGAAGGCGCGGTCCAGTTCCTCCGGGTCCGGCCCGTCGGCACCGCTGGGGACTGGCACGACCGCCACGCCGGCCTGGGCCGCGGCGCGGATCGCCCCCCAGTAGGTGGGTGACTCCACCAGGAGGGGGCGGCCCGCCCCGACCAGGGCGCGGAAGGCGCCGCTGAGCCCGCTCTGGCTTCCCGGCAGGATGATCGTGTCGCTCGGCGCGGGCGGCGCCACCCCGACGGGGGCCGCCGTGCCGAGTTCGGTCGCGAACCAGGCCTGGAGCTCCGGCAGGCCCGCGGCCGGGGGCCTGCCGACGGTGGCGTCGCCGCGGGCGGCCCGGGTGAACGCGGCGCGTACCAGGCGTTCGGGGAGCAGCTCCCGGTCCGGGTAGCCCGAGTGCAGGGCGATCATGTCGTTGGGCGGGCTGCGCAGCGCCGTGGACAGGCCCCGGACGCGGTTCCGGGGCGTGCCGAGCGCGGCGGTCTGCCACCCGTAGTCGTTGGGGCGGGCGACGCGGACCGCGCGTACGAAGGTGCCCACGCCGGGGCGGCTCTCCACCGCCCCCTGCGCGGCCAGGGTCCGCAGCGCCTTCTGCACCGTGACCGGGCTGGCCCCGTACTCGGCCACCAGTTCCCGTGTCGACGGCAGTCGCGCCCCCGGCGGAGCCGTCGATATCCACGCGCGGAGCCCCTCGACGATCCGTGTTCTGCTATCGTTGGACATGAAGAATGATAGTAGCGCTACTCTCCAGAAAGCTCCAGTGCTACCCCGGCGGGCCGGGCTCTGGTGGGGCCTGCTCGGGGTCGCGGCGTTCTCCTTCACCGTTCCCCTCACCCGCGTGGCCGTTGCGAGCGGCGCCATGTCCCCGCTGTTCATCGGCTCCGCACGGGCGGTCGTGGCCGCCACGCTCGCCGCCGCCGCGCTGGCCCTGACCCGGCAGCGACTTCCCCGGGGCGCCCAGTGGGCCCGGCTGTCCCTGGTCGCCAGTGGGGTGGTGATCGGCTTCCCGCTACTGACCTCGTTCGCGCTCACCACCGCCTCGGCCAGCCACGGCGCCGTCGTGATCGCGGTCCTGCCCGCGGCCACCGCGGTGACGGTGGTGCTCCGCGGACACGAACGGCCCCCGGCCCCGTTCTGGGCCATGGCCGCGGTGGGCACTGTCGCCGCGGTCGTCTTCGCGGCGCTGCAGGGCGGCGGGTCCGGCGGGTTGCGCTGGTCCGACCTGCTGTTGTTCGGCGCCGTCGTCGCGGCCGCGATCGGCTACGCGGAGGGCGGCCTGCTCGCCCGGGAGCTCGGCGCCTGGCAGACCGTGTCCTGGGCGCTGGTGCTCTCCGTGCCGCTGACGGCCGTCCTCACCGGGCTCGCGGTGGCCCGGCAGCCGCCGAGCGGCACACCGGTCGAGTGGGCGGCGTTCGCCTACCTGGCGGCGGTCAGCATGTTCCTCGGCTTCTTCGCCTGGTACCGCGGGCTGGCGATCGGCCCGATGGCCCAGGTCAGCCAGGTCCAGCTCACCCAACCGGTGATGAGCCTGAGCTGGGCCGCACTGCTTCTCGGTGAACAGCTCACCTGGCCCACGGTCCTGGGCGGCCTCGCGGTGGTCCTGTGCGCCACGGCCGCCGTCCGCACCAGGCTCGGGCGAACGGCGGCCGCGCGCGGAAAACGGGGGGAGCCGCGGGAACGGCCCCCGGACCCCCTCCGGGCCGACCGCCGTTAGTCGGTTCCTGACCCGTCCCCGGAGTGGCGGGCCAGCCACGCCCTCGTCCGCTCCGGGGTGGCGAGGGCGTCCCAGAGGCGCTCGGGATGGTTGAAGCCGTCCGTGAACTCGTCGGCCAGCGACCCGCCCCTGCCCAGGGCGCCCAGGAACTCCTGGAACTGCGGCGTGGGCGCGGTCAGGTTCTCCAGCATGAAGTTGCTCCACCGGCTGGCCGAGAGCACCCGGTCACCGCGCCGCCGGTCGACGTGCTCGACGAACCTCTCGTCGTACACCTCCCGCGCCACGATCTCCTCGCCCAGGATCCACGCGGCGTAGGACGCCATGTTGGCGCCCTGGCCCACGATCGGGTCCACCGTGGAGTGGGCGTCGCCGAGCGCGATCGCCACGGTGCCGTCGTCGAGGACGGTGTGCGACCGGCGCACCACCGGGGTCACCCCGCCCTGGATGATGTCCTTCGGGCCGTTGGCCAGGTCGAACCCGTTCACGTCGATGCGCTCGAAGCATCCCGGGTAGTGCTCCCGGTACAGGTCGAGCATCAGCCGGACGTAGGCCCCGGGGTCGTCCGCGTAGGGGGTGGCGGCCAGCGCCTCCAACGGCGAACCGAAGTGGTTCTCGATCACCATCGCGGTGGCCAGGCCGCCCTCGGTCCAGGTGGGGATCTCGATCATCTCGCCCGCTCCGGGGGAGATGTGGAAGGTCACCGCGCGGGTGGGCTGCTGGGCGACCCCGGTGAAGATCCCGGCGCACAGGGCCCGTCGCGGGGAGGTGAACGGGGACGGTTCCGGGTCCCGCGCGAACATCTCGGCGAAGGGTCCCCGGCCCGTGCACACGACCAGCAGGTCGAAGCGGGCGGCCAGGGCGGGCAGGTCGTCGGGGGACAGGCGCCCGAACTCGAACTCCCCGCCGCGCTCGGCGAAGTCCTCCATCAGCCGGGGCAGGTAGATCCGGTAGTCCACCGAACGGCTGGGGGCGTGCAGGTCGCCCTCGAACCGCAGGGGTTCGGGGCCGACCCGGTACTGGTGCTGGGTGTAGCCGTACTCCTCGGCCGGCCAGTGGTCCACGTCCAGCCCGCGTTCGCGCTCGACGGTGACGGCATGGTGGGACACGGTGTTCAGGATGCGCGAACCGCGCTGCTCCTGTGGTGTCCGGTCGGTGAAGACCGTGGCTTCGACCCCGTGGCGGCGCAGGTACAGACCCAGGTGGAGGCCCGCGGTCCCGGCTCCGATGATGCCGATCCTCTTGCTCACGCTGCTCCTGTGGCTCGTGTGTTTGCGGGGGGCGGCAAACAGGCCGTGCGGGCTCCGCTCCTGGGGGAACGAGAGGAGGTACGTTCGGCCCGTACACGCACAGGAGTGATCCTAGGGTGCGCGGTGCTCCCGTGTCCGGTCCCCGAGGCGGACACGGGGCCGGCCGTTCCGATCTGCCGGGCCCTCGCGCGTCCGGTGGACTACCCTCGTCCCGAAGGGCCCCGCGTCTCGTCCCGGGAAGCCCCGCGCACGTCCCGAGCCGGTAAGGAACGGAAGAACCATGACCGAACCGAACGCCGTCTCCCGGGACGGGCTCCACCGTGTCGACGCCCCCGCCGGTCCCGTCATCGGGAAGGTCCGGGACGGGGTCGTCCGCGCCCTGGGGATCCCCTACGCACGGGCCGAACGGTTCGCGCCGCCCCGGCCGGAACCGGAGTTCGCCGAACCCTTCCACGCCACCCGGCCCGCGCCCGCCGCGCCCCAGCTGTCCTCCCAGGTGGTGTCGGGGGCCATCGAGGGCATCTCGGTCGGCCGCCACGACGAACACTGCCAGCGGCTCTCGGTCACCTTCCCCGCCGACCGGGACCCGGACGAACGCCTCCCCGTCATGGTGTGGATCCACGGCGGCTCCTACGTCACGGGCGCGGGCGACCTGGAGATCTTCGACCCCACGAGACTCGTCACCGAGCAGCGCGTCATCGTCGTGGCCCTCACCTACCGCCTCGGGGTGCTCGGCTACCTCCGTATCGGTGACACCGCGCCCGCAAACCTCGGCCTGCTCGACCAGATCGAGGCGCTGCGCTGGGTGCGCGCCAACATCGCGGCGTTCGGCGGGGACCCCGACCTGGTCACCCTCTTCGGCCAGTCCGCGGGCGGCGACGCCGTCGCCCACCTGATGATCAGCCGGGGAGCCGAGGGCCTCTTCCGGCGTGCCGTCGTCCAGAGCGCGCCGCTGGGCCTGCTCTCCGGCCGCGCCCGCATGTCCGAGGCGATGTCCGAGGCGGTGGGCACTCCCGCGCCCGGGACCCCGGCCGCCGCCCTGGTCGCCCTGGAGACGGAGGCGGTCCGGGTCGCCAGGCGCTTCGGTCTGCGCAGCGCCATGCCGTTCGGTACCCAGTACGGGCACGCGCCGCTGCCCCCGGAGACCCTTCGGGACCGGGCCTGGCGCGCGGCGGCGCCCGGGATCGACGTGCTCATCGGCGCGACCAGCGAGGAGACCGGGCTCTTCGCCGACTTCCTCCCCCCGGTCCGAAGGCTGAGCGGACTGCCCCTCGTGGGCGCGGCCCTGCGCCGCCTGCTGGTCCGGGCCACCACGGACCTCATCTACACGGTCCCGGCCAGGCGGTTCGCCCGCCGGCACCGCCGCGCAGGGGGCAGGGCCATCCGCTACACGCTCACCTGGCGTCCGCGGGGCAGTCCCTTCGGTGCCGCGCACATCGTCGACGTCCCCCTGCTGCTCGGCACCCGGAGGTCCTGGGAGAACGCCAGGCTGGTCGGCCGGACCGGCTGGGCGGAGCTCGACCGGCGCGGCCGGGCGGTGCGCAGGCTGTGGGCCGACTTCGCCCGCACCGGCACGGTGTCGGCGGAGGCGGCCGCGGCCGCCTCCGGCAGCCTGACCGTGCACCGTTCCTCAACCGACCGCGCGGCGTTCCCCGGCAGGATCCGGGCGTGAGCCCCGGCCCCGCCCCCGCCCCCCTTTCGCGGTGATCTTGCTACCAGGGGCAACTTCGGCGCCGAAATCGCCCCTGGTAGCAAGATCACCGCGGTTCTGAGCTGCCTCTTGCGCCCCCTGCCCGCGACTTCCGCGGCCCGGTCGGATCCTGCCCAGCGCTCCTGGCCCGCGGAACCCGGCGAGAACGTGTCCCGGTGATGTTTCGGTCCGCTCTTCTCCGGTCAGGGCCCTGAACAGGAACAACAGACGTGAAGGGAGTCAGTCATGGTGGACAGTGTTGCCGAAGTGATGAGCCCGATCGTGCGTAGCGTCACCCCGGACACGCATCTGCGTGAGATCGCCCAGATCATGCGCGACGAGAACGTGGGCGACGTCGTGGTCACCGAGTCAGGACATCTGCGCGGCATCGTCACCGACCGCGACATCGTGGTGCGCTGTCTGGCCGCCGGAGGCGATCCGGACCGGGTCCGTGCCCAGGACGTGTGCAGTAGCGAGCTGGTGACGGTGCCGCGCCAGAGCAGTGTCGGGGACGCCGTCCACGCCATGCGCTCGGCGACCGTACGCCGTCTGCCCGTCGTCGAGGGGGACGAGGTCGTGGGCGTGGTCACCATGGGTGACCTGGCCCGGGCGGTGGACTCCGACTCGGCGCTCGCCGACGTGAGCGCGGCCGAGCCCAACACCTGAGCCGAGCCCGACACTTGACCGGGAGCCCCGGGCCGGGGTGCCCGCCCGGTACGGGGGCCGGACCGGGGTCCGGCCCGTAGCGGGTCCTCTCACCCGAGGGGCCCGCGGACCAACTCGTCGAGGGCCGCGCTCCGCGGCCCGTGGTTTGGAGGTGAGGGCGGTGCCCGGAACGGACGAACTCCCGGACACCCTGCGCCGGTCGCCCGAGAAGGCGCAGCGCACCTGGATCGAGGCGCACGACAGCGCCGTCGAGGAGTACGGCGAGGGCGAACGCGCCCACCGGGTCGCCTTCGCGGCGGTCAAGCGCAAGTTCGAGAAGGTCGGCGACCGCTGGGAGCCGAAGGAGTCCAAGGGTCCTTCGGACGAGCAGGCCGAGAACCCGCGGGCCGGCCGGCGGCCCGGCCGCGACAGGCCCACGGCCGGGGGTGTCGACGCCAAGGCCACCAAGGAACACCTCTACCAGCGGGCCCGTCAGCTGGACATCCCCGGGCGTTCCCGGATGCGCAAGGACGAGTTGGTGGAGGCGCTGCGCAAGGAGAGCAACCGCAGGACCTCCGGTTCCGGTCGCTCCCGCTGAACCTCGCCGAATCCGGCTGAACAACGCGGTCCGGGGCCGGGAAGGCCCCGGCGCCACGGGCCCCGGCGCCACGGGCCCCGGCGCCACGGGCCCCGCCGCCACGGGCCCCGGGGCCACGGGCCCCGCCGCAGCTGCGGCCCGAACGGGAGGACGGCTCGCACCGCCCTCCCGTCGCGGGCTCAGCTGCCCTGGATCTCGCCCCCGGTCGGGGTGAGGGTCTCGCCCGTGTAGTAGGACGAGAGCCGGTCACTGGCGAAGAACACGTAGGAGGGTGCGATCTCGTCCGGGTCGGCGGCCCGGCCCATGGGGGCCTGTTTGCCGAAGCCCTCGCTGCCGCTTTCCCCGAGAGTGGACGGGATGAGCGGTGTCCACACCGGTCCCGGGGCCACGCAGTTCACCCTGATGCCCTGGTCCCTCAGGACCTGCGACAGGGACAGGGACAGGTTCATCACGGCCGACTTGCTGGCGGCGTAGTCGATCAGCGAGTCGTTTCCGCGCAGGCCGTTGATCGATCCGGTGATGATGATCGAACCCCCTTCGGACATGTGCGGGAGCGCCTCGCGCACCGTCCAGAACACCCCCATGACGTTGACGTCGAAGGTGCGGCGCAGCTGCTCGGTGGTCAGGTCCGTGAAGTCGTCCACCGGGTGCTGGGTGGCGGCGTGCTCCACCAGGACGTCGATCCCGCCGAGTTCCTCCACGGCCCGTCGCACCAGGTGCGAGCAGTGGGACTCGTCGGCCAGGTCGCCGCGGACCCCCACGGCCCGGCGGCCCTGCTCCTGGACCAGGCCGACGGTGTGCTGGGCCTCGGCGTCCTCGCTGAGGTAGCCGAAGACGATGTCGGCGCCCTCCTTGGCAAAGGCCACCGCGACGGCTCGGCCGATCCCGGAGTCGCCCCCGGTGATCAGGGCGCGTTTGCCCCTGAGCAGGCCCCGGCCCTCGTAGTCGCGCATCTCGTCGCGGGGCTGGGGGTCCATGGGTTCGGTCCGGCCCGGGTGCGGTTGGCTCTGGGCCGGCGGTTGCGTGCTGTCCATGCTCGTCCTCCCTCTCCGTCGGCCGACCTGCCCGACCGGGCCGGTCGGCACACGCGGCTCACGGTCCGATACCGAAGCTTTGCCCGGCCGCCGAATCGGCCGCCGATTCGGTCACCGGGGCCCGGCCGGGCCTTCGTGGCCCGGTTCCGCACTCGTCGGATGCCAGCCGGTGAAGTGCCACACCTGGGGTTCCTCCAGGCTGAGGGGGCGGTACTGGGCCACGGGCGGCGAGGGTCTGAGGTCTCCCGGCTCGGGCAGGTCGGCGCCCAGTTCGTGGAAGGGCACCCGGAGGATCTCCCAGCGCGTGTACACGTCCTCCATGACCAGGCCCGCGTAGGCGCGCGGACCTCCCACCAGGCTCACCGGCATGTACGCGTCGTCGTCCTGGACCGCGCCGTCGGCGATCTGGTCCGTGCTTTCAGTGATGCTCATACGCCCATCCTGCGGTGGATCGTGCCGGGCAGGGGAGACGGCCCGCCGGGGGAGGGCGGATCCGCCCGGCAGTTCGGGGCTCCCCGCACGGTTCGGGGAGGTTCCCGGGGGCGGATCCGCGGGTCCCGGGTCCGGGCGGGTCCTCAGCCCCGCAGGTGTTCGGGCGTGGCCCGGCGGGTGCGGAAGTCGCGGGCGCCGGGTGCCAGGGCGGCCAGGGCCGGGGCCAGGACGCACAGGGCGGCGCAGGCCAGCAGCACGTTCTGGACGCCGAAGGCCTGGGCGGCCGGGGCGATCAGGGCCAGGCCCACCGGGGCGAAACCGTAGGCGAACAGGAAGTCCAGGGAGGACACCCGGGCCAGTTTGTCCGGGGCGACCTCGCGCTGGGCGGCGGTGAACCACGGGACGTTGAACAGCTCCACACCCAGGCCCACGACCGCGTAGGCGGCGAACACCCAGACGGCGCCCACGGGGAACACCAGGCTCAGCGGGGCGAGGGCGTACAGCCCCAGGCCGAACAGGGCCCACCAGCCCTGGGCCCGTGGTTTCCACCGGGCGACCAGCAGGGCGCCGGCCAGCGCGCCGCCGGTGTAGGCGGTCAGGGCCCCGGCCAGCACGGCCTCGGTGCCGTAGTGCTCGCGGCTGGTGAGGGGGAGCAGGACGTTGGTGGCGGAGTAGCCCAGGGCGATGACCACGGTCAGGGCGCCCAGACCGGCGAGGAACCAGGCGTGGCGCCGGGCCTCGGTGAGGCCCTCCGCGAACTCGACGTGGAAGGGCGAGCGGGCGGGGCGTTCGGCGGGGGCGGTCCCGCCGCCCCGGGGCAGGAGCGCCGCGGCCAGCCACAGGGCGGCCGTGACCAGGAGCAGGGTCCCGGGGCCGGTGACCGTGGCCAGCAGTGCGGTCAGTCCGGGGGCGAGGAAGGTGACCCCGCGCACGGAGAAGGTCAGGGCGGCGTTGGCCTGCTGGCGGTCCTCGGGGGCGACGACCTCGGCGGTCAGCGCCTGGAAGGCGGGCCGACAGGCTCCCTGGCCCACGCCCACCACGGCGGCGGCCACCGCCATCAGCGCGGTGGAGGTGCCCAGGCCCGCGGCGAGGACGGGGCTGGCGGCGGCCGCGGCGAGGCCGGACCACAGGACGACCGAGCGGCGCGAGTGGCGGTCGGCGAGCAGCCCGCCGAGGGGGACCGCGACCAGGAAACCGGCGGTGCGGGTGGCCAGGACCAGGCCGAGTCCCACCGCGCTCAGCGAACCGTGCAGGACCGCGAGGCCCAGGATGAACGGCATCGCCCAGGTGGCCAGGCCCGAGGCGGTGGTTCCGCACCACAGGCGGACGAAGTCCGGTCGCAGGAGCGGGTTGCGGCGGCGCTTCAGCGGATCGGTCATGTTCGGCGTCGTCGTCGTTGACACGGAGAGTACTCATCTCGGTTCGGTGTGTGTGCGTGCACCACTATAGTGAAAACGGTTATCAATTGCGCCTTGGCTGGGCGGCTCGCTCTCCCGGTTGCGGGGTTCGTCCGGTGGGGTGATGGATGTCCCGCTCGTGGGGGTTGGCGCCCGCAGGGAGGGGGCAACGAGATTCCGTGGGGCGCGTGGATTTCGGTGGACGGAGTGTGACAACGATTATCGTTTTCGCTATGGTCGGCGAAGGTGCCGCTCCCCGGCGGACCGCCGCCACCGGACTCCGCGACCGACAGGGAAGGGCGCCCATGGCCCCGGTACCGCCACACGGACCCCTTCGCGACCACAGGCCCCCCTTCCAGCAGGGGTGCCCCGTCTGCGGCCCCCGCCCCCCACACCCGTCCGGGCCCCGCGCCGCCCCCGAACTTCGGGACGGGACCGCCCGACCCCGAGGGCCGCCCCGGAACCGGCTCAGCCACCGCACACGACCCCCTCCCCCCGAAAGGACCCGAGTGGACCCCTCGCAGATCGCCCAGCTGCCCCCTCCGCTGCCGCCCGAGCAGATCATCGGCCTCAACCAGCCCGGGGCCGACCTCCACACCCTCCGCGGCTACACCTGGAACGGGTGGGAGTTCGAGGTTCCCCCCGGAGTCTTCCTGCCCGGCGCGACCAGCCGCATGATCCACCAGCGCATCCTCGACGACGACATCGACGTGCGCGAACGCGTCTACGCCGCGATGGGGGCCGGGCTCGGTGTCGAGGCCGTCGTCGCCGGGCTGCGCGGAGCCGAACGCGTCCTCGCGGTGGACGTCCATCCCGCCAGCGTCGCGGCGGCCGAGCACAACTACCACCGGCTCGTCGGGCCCGGGGGCGGAAGCGAGTTCGTCCCGCTGGTATCCGACCTCTTCGCGGGCCTGCCCGAGGGCACGAGGCTCGACACCGTCACGTTCAACCCCCCGGCGGTGAGCCAGCCCGTCAGCGACGACCCCGACATCGTCCGCAACGTCTGCGCGGGCCGCCCCGTCACCGACGCCTTCTTCACCCAGCTCGCCGAGCGCGACCTCCTGGCCCCCGGCGGAGAGGTCTACTTCATCGCCTCCAACACCGCCGACCTGCGCCAGATCATCGGACACGCCGCCGACTGCGGCTTCACCGCGCACGTCCACCACCTGCACGACTGGGACGACGGCGTCCTGACCTACCTGTTCCGCCTCACCAGGGAGACCAGCCAGTGAGAGACCTCGAAGAGCTCCACCGGTCCGTGCTCGCCACCCCCGACCTCCCCGTCGCCACCAGCGTGTTCTGGGTCCACCACGGCACCCGTCTCGCCGGAGGCGAGGTCACCTACCTCAACCAGTACGTCCTGGTGCGGATCGGCCGGGCCTTCGGCGCGTGCGCGTTCGAGGCGGGCGAGGTGGACCCCGGCGTGTGCGCCGAACTGTCCGGCAGCCCCCTGGCCGACCTCCTGCGGGGCCCCGCCCCGGTCCGGCTGGCCGCACTGGACGCCTACCTGGGCCAGGCCGAACCGCACTCCGAGGACGCCCGCGCCGAACGCCTCACCCTCCCGTACGGCACCCCCGAGGAACGGGCCGTCGCCCGCGACCGGGCCATCGCCGGACTCCTCCCCGACCCCGACGGCCGGCGAATCGCCCTGATCGGCGTGGTCAACCCGCTCGTCGCGGCCATCCGCGAACGGGGCGGCGAATGCCTGCCCTGTGACCTGAACCTGCGCCGCACCCAGTGGGGCGACCCCGTCAGCACCGACACGGACGAGGTCCTGGCCGAGGCCGACGCCGTCGTCGCCACCGGAATGACCCTGGGCAACGGCACCTTCGACCGCATCCTGGAGCGCTGCCGGGAGCGCGCGGTGCCGCTGGTCGTCTATGCCCAGAGCGGCAGCGCGGTGGCCCGGGCCTTCCTGGGCTCCGGCGTCACCGCCCTGTCCGCCGAACCCTTCCCGTTCTCGCAGTTCAGCGCGGAACCGACACATCTCTACCGTTACCGATAAGGAACCCACGAGTGACCCTTGGAACTGGACAGGCGACCTGCCACCACGGCGAGATCCTCCAGGGCGTGTTCCTGGACGGGCGGGGACGCCCCACCCGCGGCCTGGTCACCCTGCCGATGGCCGACCCCCGCACCCGTGCGGTGTTCACCCCCTTCCCGGCCCGGGCGCCCCGCCGCGTCGTCGTCGACCCGCCGGACCGGGCCAAGGCGGCCCGCGCCGCCGAGCTCGCCGTCGCCGAGTGCGCGCGCACGGGCGGGGTGCGGCCGGTCGGCGGCTACCTCCGGGTCCGCGGCGGTGCCGTGCCGGGGCTCGGCATGGGGTCCTCCACGAGTGACGTCACGGCGGCCGTCCGAGCGGTCTCGGCGGGGCTCGGGGTGGAGCTTCCACCCGCTGCCGTCGCCCGGGTGGCGGTCGCCGCGGAGGGTGCCAGTGATCCGGTCATGTTCGGTGACCGGCCGCTGCTCTTCGCCCAGCGCGAGGGCCGGGTCCTGGAGGAGCTGGGGCCGGATCTGCCGGAGATGGCCGTCGTGGGCTGCCTGACCGGATGTGGCCAACCGGTCGACACCCTCTCCCTGGCGGGTACCGCACGGCGGGGGGACATCGCCGTCTACGAGAGGTTGCGTGCCGTGCTGCGCACCGCGATCACCGACCGCGACGTGGCCGGGGTCGGGCACGTCTGTACCGAGAGCGCCGTCCTCAACCAGCGTGTACTGCCCAAGGAGGAACTCGGTGCGCTCCGGGAGGTCGCCCGGGGCTGCGGGGCGGCGGGCATCCAGGTGGCGCACAGCGGCAACGTGGCCGGGGTCCTCTTCGACGCGGCCGACCCCGAACTCGGGGCCCGCCTCGAATCGGCGGTCGACCGGCTCGGCCGGCGGGGGCTCGCCCCGCACCGCGTCTTCTCCACCTCCACCCGGGTCACCGTCGCCCCGGGGCCGCCGAACCCGAGCAACTCCAAGCCGAACACCGCCGCGCCCAACACCCCCGCCCGCGGCGGGCACCCGCAGGTCCCATCCACCCAGAGCACCGGGGAGCGATCTTGGACGAACACGTCTCCGAAGCCATCGCCAGACCTGATCTGATCGACCTCGGCGCAGGCCTGCTGTGCCTGCGCTTCGAGTCCATGAAGGTGGCCTCGGCCCTGGCGGCCGTACGGCACCTGCTCGACACCGGGGCGGTCCGCCCCGGTGACACCCTGATGGACAGTTCCAGCGGTATCTACGCCTACGGGCTGGCGCTGGCCGCCCACCGGTACGGGTTGCGCTGCCACATCATCGGGTCCACGACCATCGACCACACCCTGCGCCTGCAGCTCGCGGTCCTGGGCGCCACCCTGGAGCAGATGCCGCCCTCGGACGACCTGGGGCTGGACCAGAACCGCAGGGTCCGCCGGGTCAAGCAGGTCTTACGGGAGCACCCGGACTACCACTGGATGCGCCAGTACCACGACACCGTGCACGGTCTCGGCTACCGCGCCGTGGCCGACCGGATCCGCGAGGAGGCCGGCGCCGGGCCGCTGACGCTGGTGGGCGGGGTGGGTTCGGGGGCCTCCACCGGGGCGCTCGCCCGCTATCTGCGCCAGAGCGCCCCGGACACCCCGCTGGTGGGTGTCCAACCGTTCGGCAGCGTCACCTTCGGCAGCGACCACGTCACCGACCCGCAGATCCTCATCGCGGGCATCGGCAGCTCCATCCCGTTCGGCAACGTCGAGCACACCCTCTACGACACCGTCCACTGGACCGGCTTCGACGCCGCCCTCGCCGGAAGCGTGGACCTGCTCCGCCGCCACGCGGTCTTCGCCGGGCTCTCCACCGGTGCCGCCTACCTGGTGGCGCGCTGGGAGGCGTCGGCCGACCCCGGCAGACGGGTGGTGTTCGTGGCCGCCGACACCGGCCACCGCTACGTCGAGTCGGTCTTCGCCCGCCACGGGCAGGCCCCCGAGGTCGCCGACCTCTCCCCCCGGGAGGTCGGCGACCTCAAGGAGCTGGCCCCGCCCTGGTGCCGGATGGAGTGGGGCCGGCAGCCGGCCCCCGACCAGGCGGTCCACCTGGCCGACTGAGGCGCCCGCGCGCCCGGGGCCCGGGAGGGACGCACCGACCCTGCCGGGCCCGCGGGCCCTAGCGGTCCAGTTCCCGCAGGTACTCGGCGAACTTCTCCAGGCCGTCGATGTTGCGCGGCCCGGAGATGCCCTCGTTGTAGTCCAGGACGAAGAAGTTCTCCTCCACCACCGCGGGCACCTCCGCCATGGCGGGGGAGGAGGTGAGGAAGTCGATCTTCTCCTGTGCGGGCTGGTCGCCGTAGTCCAGGATGATGACGACCTCGGGCTCGGCCTCGACCACGGGCTCCCAGCCCACCTGGGTCCAGCGTTCCTCCAGCCCGCCGAAGACGTTCTCGCCCCCGGCGTACCTGATGATGTCGTTCGGCGGCACCTGGTTGCCCGCGGTGAAGGGCTGGTCGGTGCCGGAGTCGTACAGGAAGACCGGGACGGGGTCGCCCTCGGGCGCCTGCTCCTCCACCGCCGCCACCCGCTCCTCGAACCCGGACACCAGCTCCTCGGCGCGCTCCTGCACACCGAAGATCCGCCCGAGCCGGTCCAGGTCGGCGTACAGGCCCTCGAACGGTGTCACCCGCTCGGGGTGGCCCGGGTAGTTGTAGCAGGACTCGGTGTGCATGAAGCTCTGGATGCCGATTCCGTCCAGGATCTGCGGGGTGATGCCCCGCTGGTCGCTGAACCCCGAGTTCCAGCCCGCGACGACCAGGTCGGCCTCGGCGTCCACCACCAGCTCCCGGTTGAGCAGGTCGTCGCTGAGGAACTCCACCGCCTCGTAGTCCCGGGCCCACGGCGACTCCGAGACCGGCGGGTTGGCCGGGGGCATCACGTAGCCGTGCACGTGGTCGACCAGCCCCAGGGAGAACAGCTTGTCGGCGCTGCCGCCCTCGTAGGCGACCACCCGCCGGGGGGTCGTGTACTCGACCTCCTCCCCGCACCGCTGGACGGTGACCGGGCCCGCGCCCGCCTCGGCGACCTCCTCGACCTCGGCGCCGCACCCGGCGAGCAGGACCGAGGCGGCGGCCAGGGGGAGCAGGGCCCGGGGGTGCACGAGGGGGACGGAGCGGTTCGGCGGACGGTTCGGCGGGAGGGGGGTCGCCGGTGTTCGGGTGGTCATCGCAGGCCCTTCTTCGGGGGTGGGAGTTCGTACAGCAGTTGGGGGTCGCCGGTGAGGGGGTGGGGCACCACGGAGGCCTCCACCCCGAAGACGTCCCGCAGCAGGGCGGGGGTGAGGACCTCCTTCGGCGTACCGGCGGTCGCCAGGGCGCCCTCGGAGAGCACCCCGATCAGGTCGCAGGCCGAGGCGGCCAGGTTGAGGTCGTGCAGGACCACGAGCACGGTCACGCCCGCGGCGCGCAGCAGGGAGAGCAGTTCGAGCTGGTGGCGCACGTCCAGGTGGTTGGTCGGCTCGTCCAGCACCAGGACCTCGGGTTCCTGGGTCAGGGCCCGGGCCACCAGGACCCGCTGGCGTTCACCGCCGGACAGTTCGAGCACACCGCGCCCGGCCAGGTGGGCCACGTCCAGCAGCTCCATCGAACGGCGGCACAGGTCGCGTTCGCGTGCGCTCAGCGGCTGGTTCCCGCGCAGGTGGGGTGTGCGTCCCAACGCGACCAGCTCCTCCACCGTGAAGTCGAGGTCGCTTCCGCCCTCCTGCGTGAGCGCGGCGATCCGCTGGGCGCTGTGCCGCAGCCCCAGCGCCGACAGGTCCTGCCCGCCGAGCAGCACCCGGCCCGCGCTGGGGCCCAGTGCCCGGTACACGCAGCGCAGCGCGGTGGACTTTCCCGAGCCGTTCGGGCCGACCAGCCCGACCACCTGGCCGTCGGGGACGTCCAGGGTCAGTTCCCGCACGATCGGCGCGCCGCCCAGGTCCACGGAGAGCCCGTCGAGTCGCAGGTCCATCAGCGGCCCCCGAACAGGTAGCCGCGGCGGCGCATCAGGAGGATGAACACCGGTACGCCGACCAGCGCGGTGATGACGCCGAGGGGGAGTTCGCGGGGGGCCACGGCCACCCGGGAGACCAGGTCGACCCAGACCATGAGCACCGCTCCCGCCAGTGGTGCGACGGTGAGGACCCTGCGGTGGTCCGCGCCCACCAGGATGCGCACGATGTGCGGGACGACGAGGCCGACGAAACCGATCGCCCCGCTGACCGCCACCATCGCCCCGGTCATCACGGCGGTGAGGACGAACATCCGACGGCGCAGGCGGTCGGCGTTCACGCCCAGGCTGGCGGCGGTCTCGTCGCCCAGTGCCAGCACGTCCAGGGGACGGGCCAGGGCCCGGAGCAGGAGGACTCCGAGGAGTACGGCGGCCGCGACCACCGGAAGGGAGCCCCAGACGGCGGCGCCGAAACTGCCCATGGTCCAGAACAGGACGGTGCTGGTGGCCTCGTTGCTGGGGGCCAGGTAGACGATCACGCTCATGATCGCCTGGAACCCGAAGGACAGCGCCACCCCGGTCAGGACCAGCCGCAGGGGAGTGGTGCCCGCCCGCGAGCGGGAGACGGCGTAGACGAGCAGGGTCGCGACCAGGG
Source organism: Nocardiopsis terrae (assembly GCF_014651695.1). Taxonomy (GTDB): domain Bacteria; phylum Actinomycetota; class Actinomycetes; order Streptosporangiales; family Streptosporangiaceae; genus Nocardiopsis; species Nocardiopsis terrae. Next base: position 753,389 of record NZ_BMXJ01000003.1, on the reverse strand, counting down.
CTCCGGCGAAGGCGCCGGCGGAGACCGCGTAGATGCCCAGGGCCGAGAACGCCCCGAGGACGCCGACCAGGACCGCGCCCACGGAGGCCCCGGAGGAGACGCCGAGGATGTAGGGGTCCGCGAGCGCGTTGCGCACCATCGCCTGGATGGCCACACCCACCGCTCCCAGGCCGGCGCCGACGACCGCGGCGAGCAGCACCCGGGGGGTTCGGATCTGCCAGATGACCTGGTAGCGCATGAGTTCGTCGGCCTGGATCAGGCCGCCGGTCAGCGCGGCCCACAGGTAGCGGAGGGTCTCACGCGGGGGGACGACCGCCGAGCCCAGGCCGACCGCCAGGACCACGGACACGGCCAGGGCGAGGACGAGGGCCGCGACTGTGGTGGCTGTTCCGGTGGGGGTGGTCAGCCAGCGGGGCTTCGGAGCGGGGGCGGGGGACGCGGCGGCGAGGGTGTCGCTCTGGTCGGCGGACACCGGGCCGGGCGGGGTGTCGGCGGCCTCGCCGGGGGGAACGGGGGTTTTCCGCATCGGACCTCCCTTCCTGTCTGGATATGAAAACGGTTTTCATTCTAAGCTCAGAGTCGACCGCTTGTGTCCACAACCGGCAGACAGGGACAGGGGGAGGAGGCGCGGCCGGGGCAGGGGAGTGGCGGGAACGCCGAAACGCCCGTCGGCGGTCCGCCGCCGACCGGTTCGGGGAACCGGGGCGCGGACCACCGGCGGGCGCCTGGGCCTCGGTGGGTCGGATGCGTGCTGGTGAGGTGCGGGTCTGCCGGCTGCCTGCCTCAGGCGGACCCGGTGGAGAACAGGCCCCGCCCGCCGAAGGCGAGCTCCGCGAAGCGTTCGCCGATGCGGCGGTGCGCGGCGGTGTCCGGGTGCAGTTCGTCGGGCAGTGGAAGCTCGGCGAAGTCCGCTTCCCCGTAGAGCTCGCGGCCATCCAGGTAGCCCAGGTTCGGGTCCTCGGCCGAACGTTGGCGCACGATGCGGGCGAGCTCCTCCCGGATGGCGGTCAGCGTCAGCTTCCCCGCGGAGCGCTCCTCCGGGTCGCCGGTGGCCCGGAACCGCTTCTCCCCGGCGCGCAGGGCGTCCGTGTCGAAGGCGCACGGCCCCGGGGTGTCCTCGTGGATGGGGCACAGGATCGGCGAGACCACCAGGAGCGGCGTGGTGGGGTGGCCCTCCCGGAGGGTGTCCAGGAAGCCGTGCACCGCGGGCGTGAGGGCCCGCATTCGCATCAGGTCGGTGTTGACCAGGTTGATGCCGACCTTGACGCTGATCAGGTCGGCCTCGGTGTCCCGCATGGCGCGGGCGGTGAACGGGTCCAGCAGGGCGCTGCCGCCCAGGCCGAGGTTGACCAGCTCCGCGGAGGCGCGGGCGGCGGCGACCGCGGGCCAGGTCCCGGTCGGACCGTCGGTGTCGGAGCCGTGGCTGATCGAACTCCCGTGGTGCAGCCATACCCGGCAGCCCCGGTCCGGCGTCGGCTCCACGGGGGCGTCGGCGCGTAGGGCGACGAGTTCGGTGGTCTCGTCGTGCGGGAGCCAGATCTCGACGTCCTTGACCCGGTCGGGCAGGCCGGTGAACCGGGCGGTGCCGACCGGGCCCGGCCGGTGCTCGAAGCCTCCGGTGGCCGCGTCGATCGTCAGGGTGTCCCCGCCGGCCACGGTGGCCCGTGCGGTGGGGCGGCCGTCGACGAGCAGCTCGTACACGCCGTCCGGGCGGGGCGGCAGGCCCGGGTAGATCCTCTTGGTGGGCACCGTGTCGAGTTCGATGACGGTGGCTCCGGTGCGCAGGCACAGCCGGACGCCGGAGGGCTGGGCCTCGGCCATGGCCAGCTGCGGGTCGGTGTTCTGGGCGCGGGCCCGGGCGGGCAGCCGGTGCGGCAGTACGCCGCGCCCGGTGTCCTCCAGGTCGAGGGCTCCGCGCAGGAGCTCCGCGGTGACGGGTGTCGTGGTCAGGTGTGGGGCGTGCATGGTGTCGGCCTTGCTGTTCGGGGTGTTCGGGTGTGCCGGTCGCGGGGTGTGGACCGGGGGGCGCCCGCTGCGGGACGCGGGCCCGTGGTCAGCGCGGAGGCCAGTTCCTCAGCAGCGCGTCGAGGGCGTCCAGGGTCCGTGACCAGGTCTCCTGGGTGTCCGGTGCGCTGTGGCTGAACCCGCCGCCCATCTCCAGCGAGACGTAGCCGTGGAAGACGCTGCCCAGCAGGCGGACCGCGTGGGTCTGGTCCGGTTCGGGCAGGTCGTAGCCGCGCAGGAGCGCCCGGGTCATCTGGGCGTGCCGGACCCCGGCGCTGGCCGCCGCCGTCTGGGGGTCGAGCCTGAGCTGGGCGGCGGCGTAGCGGCCGGGGTGCTCGTGCGCGTAGTCGCGGTAGACGTCGGCGAGGGCGGTCAGGGCGTCCTTGCCGGAGCGGCCGGCCAGGGCCTCGGCGGCCCGGTCGGCGAGTTCCTCCAGGGCGAGCAGGGCGATCCTGGTCCTGAGGTCCTGGGAGTTGCGTACGTGCGAGTACAGGCTCGCGACCCTGACGTCGAACCGTCTGGCCAGGGCCGAGACGGTCACCTGGTCGAAGCCGACCTCGTCGGCGAGCTCGGCGCCCGCCTGTGTGAGTCGTTGCGCCGTGAGTCCTGCGCGTGTCATGGATGCCCCCTACTTGCCTAAGGCCTTATTGTATTTACCTAAGACCTTTAGGCAAATGTTCGGCTCCGAGGGGAAAGCGGGTGCGGACACGAAGGCACCCGTGACGCGGGGGCGTCACGGGTGCCGAAGAGCGTTCCTGCGGGGGCGGTCAGTCCTCCAGGGTCTCCTGGATGAGGGGGACGATCCCGTCCAGGGCGTGGTTGACGCCCAGGGTGGAGCCGCTGGAGAAGGCGTTGACCAGCTCCGGGTCGTCCAGGACGATCAGGCGTCCGTCCTGGGCGGAGGGGATCCCCTGCAGGACCGGGTCCTCGTTCAGGAACTCCACGGCCTCGGGGCCGCCGATCGGGAAGACGACGGTCAGGTCGGCGTCCAGCTCCTCCACGAGCTCGGAGCTCAGGTCGGAGTAGAAGGCGCCGTCGGCCATCTCCACGAGTTCGGGCTCGTACTCGAAACCGAGCTCGGCGAGCACGTCCACCCGGGTGTCACCGGGGACGTAGGCCCCGTACTGCCCGTCGAAGTAGGCGCCCACCGCGATGGTGAGGTCCGCGAAATCGGGGTTGTCCGCCCGCAGCTGCGCGAAGCGGTCCTCGAGTTCGGTGACCAGTTCCTCGCCGCGCTCCTGCTCGCCGAGGACCTCGGCGACCTGGCGGGTCTGCTGCTGCCAGCTGGTGCCGTAGGTGACCTCGACCCCGGGCGGCGGGCCGACCACCGGGGCGACCGGGGAGAGGAGTTCGTACCGTTCCTGGGAGTTGTCGGAGCGCGTGTCGAGGATGACGTCGGGCTCCAGGGAGGCGATCGCCTCCAGGTTGGGTTCCATGGTGCCGAGCTGCTCGGGCTCTGAGTCGAACAGGTCGGACGCCCAGGGGCCCACGCCGGTGCCCCCGTACCCCTGCCAGTCGGCGACGCCCACCGGCTGCACGCCCAGGGCGAGGGCGGTCTCTGCGTCGGACCAGCCGAGCGCGACCACGTTCTCGGGGCGGTCCTCGATCTCCACGTCGCCGAAGAGGGTCCCGACGGTGACGGGGTAGCCCTCGGCCGTCTCGCCCGTGGGCTCCGCCGAGGTGTCGGAGCCGCCGCAGGCGGTGAGCAGGACGGTGGCCAGGGTTCCGGCGGTGATCAGGCCGAGGCGGGTGGGCGGACCGGGGTTCATGGGACCTCGCTGTCGAAGATGAGCTTAGCCTTGCCTAAGCCGAGTTTGACCAGGTTAGCGCTTCTCGTGAACGGTGCGGCCACGGGGTGGGGTCAGTCGACCCCCGCGACCCCGGCGCGCCAGTAGCCCACGAACGTGATGTCGTCCTTGGCGACCTCGTGCTCGCGCACCAGGGCGCGGCGCAGCCCCGTGGGCAGACCGTTCTCCCCGGCCACCCAGCAGTACGGGCGCCCCTTCGGCAGGGGCCCGGACCGGACCGTCTCCAGGGCCAGCCGCCCCGGGACGGCGTGCGCGTCCTCGCGCGGCAGCCAGTGCACCTCCACGCCGGGCGGCGCCTGCACCGGGCGGACGTCACGGGGTGAGGGGACCTCCAGGTAGACCTGGGCGCGCAGGTCCCTGGGGGCCTGCTCGACGATGGACAGCAGGGCGGGCACGGCGCTCTCGTCACCGACCAGCAGGTGCCAGTCCGCCTCGGACGGGGGCAGGTAGTAGATCCCCTCGGGGAACAGGCCCACCTCGTCGCCCACTGCGGCCGAGGCCGCCCAGGTCGAGGCCGGGCCCCCGTCCTCGTGCGCCACGAACTCCACGTCCAGCTCCAGGGCCTCGGGGTCGAACCGGCGCATCGTGTAGTTGCGCACGTAGGGCCGCACCTCGTCAGGCATCTCGCGGTACTCGGGGTACCAGCCGTCCTCGTCGGAGTCCGGCAGGGTCAGCCGCTCCTGGCCGGGGCGCCGGAGGAAGACGCGAACGCACTGGTCCAGGCCCAGGAACTCGAACCGGGCCAGGTCCGGGCCGCCGAAGGTCACGGTGATGAAGTGGTCGGTGGTCCGTTCGGCCCGCACGACCCGGGCGCGGATCATCTGGCGGTGGCTCGGGTGCTGGATGCGCAACGAGAGGCCCTTCGATGGCGGGTACGTCGGTGGAGCGTGAGGTTAGCCTAACCAATATCATGACTCGTAGGAAAACGCCCTTCCAGGTACGGAACGGTCATCCTGTGGTCGGAGGGCGCGCCCGGGATAGCTAGGATTGCCCGGTTGGACGTCTGACACGAGGGGACGGGAAACGGATGACCACGCCTGGGGGGCCGACCCCGCGCCCCCGCGGACGGGACGGACAGGCCCCGAACGGAGACGCCCCGTGACCGAAGCCCCCGCCCCCGAACCCGTCCCCGCCACCGCTCGGGAACTGCGCTCGCGCACCCTGCGCCGCCACCGCGGCCGCGTCACCCTCGGCGTCATCCTGCTCTCCCTCCACCAGGTCTGCGAGGCACTCGTCCCGGTCGCCATCGGCCTCACCATCGACCTCGCCGTCTCCACCGGAGACGTCACCGCCCTGCTGTGGTGCGTGGGCGGACTGGCCCTGCTCTTCGCCGTCCTGGCCTCCGCCTACCGCTTCGGCGCCCGCTTCACCCTCGACGCCCTGGAACGCGAGGCCCACCTGCTGCGGCTGGAGTCCGCCCGCCGCATCCTGCACCCCCGCGGAGAGCGCAGCGGCCTGCGCTCCGGCGAGGTCCTGGCCGTGGCCACCTCCGACGCCGAACAGGCCGCCACCTATGTGCGCGCCTGGGCCGTGGGCATCGCCCAGGCCACCGGGATCGTCGTCACCACAGTCGTCCTGCTCACCATCAACATCCCCCTCGGCCTCGGCGTGCTCCTCGGCGTCCCGCTCATGCTCCTGCTGCTGCGCGTCCCCGCCGCCCGCATCACCCGCCGCACCGAGGCCAAACAGGCCACCGCCGCCCGGGCCACCGCCATGGCCACCGACCTCGTCGGCGGTCTGCGCGTACTCATGGGCATCGGCGCCCGGCACAACGCGGCCCTGCGCTACCGCGAGGTCAGCGACCGCGCCCTGACCGCCTCCGTCGGCGCCGCCGCCACCAACGGCCTCTACAAGGGCCTGGTCACCGCCACCGGCGCCCTCTTCCTGGCCTGCGTCGCCGGAACCGCCGGGTGGATGGCCCTCCGGGGGCACCTCACCGTCGGCGAACTCGTCATCGTGGTCGGCCTCGCCCAGTTCCTCGCCGAACCCGTCCAGGTACTCGGCATGGTCGGGCAGATGTTCGCGATCGCCCGCGCCTCGGCCCAGCGCCTGGTTCGCCTCCTCAACGCGCCCGACGCCGTCACCCCCGGCAACCGGACCCTCCCCGACGCGCCGCACGCCGTGGAGCTCCGGGGGGTCAGCCACCGCACGCTCGACGGCGTCGACCTGACGGTCGCTCCGGGGGAGCTCGTCGGGGTGCTCACCACCGACCCCCGGGACGCCGAGTCCCTGGTCGAAGTCCTCGCCGGACGGGCCGAGGGGGCCGGAGGCACCACCCGGATCGGCGGGGTGCCCGTGAGCGAACTCGACCTCACCTCGCTGCGCGCGACGGTGCTGGTCGAGGAACACGACAGCGTCCTGTTCGAGGGCACCCTGCGCTCCAACCTGGTCACCACCGACGGACGTCACCGCGACGACACCGCCCTGCTGGCCGCCCTGGCCGCGGCCGCCGCGCAGGACCTGGTCACGGGTCACCCCCGAGGGCTCGACCGGCCCGTCACCGACCACGCCGCCAACCTCTCCGGCGGCCAGCGCCAACGCGTCGCCCTGGCCCGCGCCCTGGTCGCCGACCCGCCGGTACTGGTCCTGCACGACCCCACCACCGCGGTCGACGCCGTCACCGAGGAGGTCATCGCCCGGGGCACGGCCGAGCTGCGCGCCGGACGCGCCCCCCTCGGCGCCACCCTCGTCATCGCCGGCAGCCCCGCGCTGCTCGCCCGCGCCGACCGAGTGGTGGTCCTGCGGGAGGGCAGAGTGCACGCCCTGGGCACCCACGCACAGCTGGCCGAGGACGACCCCCACTACCGCGAGGCGGTGCTGCGTTGAGCACGGAACCCACCACCGAGGCCGGCCCCGGGGAGACGGAACCCGCCACCGGGACCGGACCCCGGGAACACCAGGGGCCCGACAGCGGGCCGGAGCTGCTGCCCACCGCAACCGCCAAACGCACCGGGGCCGTGCTCGCCGACGGGGTCCGCGCCGCCCCCCGGGCCACCGCACTGGCTGTCGCGACCGTACTCGCGGGCAGCGCGGCCGGACTCGTGGCGCCCTGGGTCCTCGGCTCTATGGTCGACGACATCTCCGCCGGGGCCGGACCGGACGCGATCCTGCGGTCGGCCGTCCTCATCGCCGCGGCCGCCCTGGTCGGCGGAATCCTGGTGGGGCTCGGCGCCTGGCAGGTCAGCCGGGTCGGCGAGACCATCCTCGCCCGGTTGCGCGAACGCGTGATGGAACGTGTCCTGCACATGCCCGCCGCACGGCTGGAGAGGGTACGGATCGGAGACCTGCTCTCCCGGGTCGGCGACGACGTCGCCGTGGTCACCACCGCCATCGCCCGCAACGGCCCCGAGGTCGTCACCGCCCTGGCCGTGGTCGTGCTCACCACCGGGGGCATGACCGCCCTCGACTGGCGCCTGGGCCTGGCCGGACTGGCCGCCGTGCCCTTCTACGTCTGGGCGGTGCGCTGGTACATGCCCAGGTCGGGCCCCTACTACGCCCGGGAGCGCATCGCCATGGGCGAGCGCTCGCACGCCCTCATGGGCGCCCTGCGCGGCCGCGGCACCGTGCGCGCCTACCGGCTGGAGGAGGAGCACGAACAGCGCATCGCCGACCGGTCCCGCACCGCGATGCAACTGACCCTGGACGTGTTCCGGCTGTTCACCCGGCTCGGCGCGCGGATGAACGGCTCCGAGTTCGTGGGGCTGGGCGCCGTGCTGGTGGTGGGGTTCTGGCTGGTCCGAGGAGACCTCGCCACCGTCGGCATGGTCACCGCCGCCGCCCTGTACTTCCACCGGCTCTTCGGACCGCTGGGCTTCCTCGTGATGAACTTCAACGACGTCCAACAGGCCGGTGCGAGCCTGGCCCGCCTGGCCGGGGTCGTGGACCTGCCCACCGCCCGGGACCCGGGCGCCGAGGAGGGCCCCGCCGGGTCCTCCCTGCGTGTGGAGGGGGTCAGCCACACCTACGCTCCCGGCGCCCCCAAGGCCCTGGACCGGGTGGACCTCAGGGTCGCCCCGGGCGAACGGGTCGCCCTCGTCGGTGCCAGCGGAGCCGGCAAGACCACCCTGGCCGCCGTCGTCAGCGGCCTGCGCACCCCCACCTCGGGAACGGTGTACCTCGGCGGGACCCCCCTGGACGAACTCGGCGAACAGCGCGTACGCGAACACGTCTTCCTGGTCAGCCAGGAGACCCACGTGTTCGCCGGGACGCTCCTGGACGACCTGCGCCTGGCCCGAGCCGGGGCCACCGCCGCGGAGGCGGAGGAGGCATTGGACGCCGTCGACGCCCTGGACTGGGTGCGGGCCCTCCCCGAGGGCACGGCCACCGTCGTGGGCGAGGGCGGCCACGCGCTCACCGCCGAACAGGCCCAGCACCTGGCCCTGGCCCGACTCGTCCTCGCCGACCCGGACCTGGCGGTGCTCGACGAGGCCACCGCCGAGGCCGGGAGCTCCGGGGCACGCCGGTTGGAGAGGGCCGCGGTCGCCGCCACCAAGGGCCGCACCACACTGGTGGTCGCGCACCGCCTCACCCAGGCGCAGACCGCCGACCGCGTGGTCGTCATGGACCAGGGGAGGATCGTGGAGGAGGGCACCCACGAGCGCCTCGTCGCCGACGGGGGGCGCTACGCCCGTCTCTGGCGCAGCTGGCAGGGCTGACCCTCCGGCCGCCGGAGGAGAGGGGCCCGGGCCCGGCAGGAAACGTCGTTCGGGCCCGGGCCCCCGGCCTCAGCCGCCGTACTCGGCGCGGATGCGGTCGGCGAACCGGGCGAAGTCGGCACCGTGCAGGAACGCCGACCTCATGGTCCCCGGGTCCGCGACCCCCTGGCCCGCGATGTCGAAGGCGGTGCCGTGGTCCACCGAGGTGCGCAGGATCGGCAGTCCCACGGTCACCGAGACCGTCCCGTCGAAGTCGACGGTCTTGGCCGCGATGTGCCCCTGGTCGTGGTACTGGGACAGCACCCCGTCGAAGCGCCCCGCCAGGAGCTGGTGGAAGACCGAGTCGGCCGGAACCGGGCCGTGTACGTCCGCGCCCCGCTCGCGCACCGCCCGCACGGCGGGGGCGATGTGCTCGATCTCCTCGTCGCCGAAGGCTCCGTTCTCCCCGCCGTGCGGGTTGACGGCGGCCACGGCCAGCCGGGGCTCGTCGTCACCGAACACCCGGAGCGCGGTCAGCGCCTCGTCGATGCAGCGGACCTGCTGCTCCCGGCTGATCCGGTCCAGAGCCCGGCGCAGGGACACGTGCCGGGTGGCGAAGAAGATCTTCTTCCCGCGCACCACGAACATGGTGTTCTGCCGGGTGGCGCCGGTCAGCGCACCGAGCATCTCGGTGTGTCCGAGGTGCTCGCTGCCCGCCGCCCAGACGGCCTCCTTGTTGATGGGGCCGGTGACGATCCCGGCGACCTCCTTGGCCATCGCGGAGGCGGTGGCGACCTCGACGGCGCGTACCGCGGTGGCGCCCGCCCGGGCGTTCACCTCGCCCCAGGGCAGCTTCGTACCGCCGAGGAACTCGATGTCGAGGCAGTCGATCACCCCCTCCCGCTCGGGCGGCAGGGTGTCCCAGGTCGAGAAGGAACGGATCTCCGCGTCGATCCCGCACAGGCGTGCCGCCCTGACCAGCACGGACGGGTCGGCCACCACCACGCCGCGCGCGGCGGCCCCCGTCCCCACCTCCGCGAGCGCGCGCACGGTGATCTCCGGGCCGATGCCGACCGGATCGCCGACGGTCACGGCCAGGATCGGTCGTTCTGTCATGTTCGTGTTCCTTCCTGTCCGGGACGGGGGCGGCACGGTGGCGCTCCCCGGGTACGAGTATCCCCACGGGCGGGACCGACAGCACTGACCGTTCAGGTGTGGCCCGGCTCGAACGAGTCCTCGTTGAGGACGACGGACGCGCCGTCCGGTACACACGCCTCGGGCAGGTCGGCCCCCCACTCCGGTTCGGCGTCCCGGTGGCCGCCTCCGGCGGTGAAGCGGTCTCCGTCCACGATCGTTCCCATCGCGGGCTCCTCGACCCCGCCCCGCCCGTCGTCCAGGGGGGTGACGTTGGCCGGCCAGAGCGGAGCCGCTGATCCCACGACCTCCCCGGAGGCATCATCCCGGAAGAGGACGACGAGGCAGCGCTCCTCGGGCAGATAGGCGAGTTCCCCGTGGACCAGGGCCTCCATCGAGCTCGAGAAGTCGTGCACGAGAATGCGCGGGTCGTCCCCGAGGGTGGTCACCTCGTCCCGTCCCGGTCCGGGGGACGCTTGTTGCGGTTCCGGGGACGCGCACGAGGTCAGCAGTACGACGGCCAGGAGGAGCGGGAGGGAGCGCGCTGTCGGCACGGCGGGTGCACCTTCCAGGAGACGGAGGGGTTGCGGATCGGACGCCCCCGGGGCGCGCACGGTTCCCCGTGCTGTCTTCCCGGCCGGGCCCCGAACCGACCGCGGCCCTGGTCGAGGCGGCCCCGGCCGCTCACCGGGACCCCATTCGTCATCAACCCGGAAAAGCAGTGGTCCTCCCCTGGGAGACGTGCGCCTGCACCCAGTCCAACAGGGGCAGCAGGAGCGCGGTGACCTCCGCGCCGTCTCCGGTCAGGCTGTACTCGACGTAGGGCGGCACCACCGGTTTGGCGTCACGCGCCACGAGGCCGTCCGTCTCCAGGGTGCGCAGGGTCTGGGCGAGCATCTTCTCGCTGATGCCGTCGATCCCGTGCCGCAGGTCGCTCCAGCGCCGCGGCCCCTCCGACAGACCGACCAGCACCAGCACCCCCCACTTGCTGGTGATGTCGCCGAGCAGGGCCCGCGACGGGCAGCCCGCGGGCAGGACGCGCCCGCCGATGCGGGGAAGCTCCGTCCGGGGCTCCTTCTTGCGAGTGTCCTGAGTGGTGTCCATCCTCCTAACTTACCAAAAGGTGCGTACCCCACTCATGGAATGTGTGAAAGAGACGGCTCGTTGGCACCTAAGAACTGTCGGGAGGTCTTTCCGACAGGTGATCGAAGGGAGACCCCATGTCCGTCGTCGTCACCGGTGCCACCGGCCAACTGGGCCGCCTCGTCGTAGAGTCCCTGCTGGAGAGGGGGTACCCCGCCGAGGACATCACCGCCACCGGCCGTGACACCGCCAGGATCGCCGACCTGGCCGACCGGGGCGTCACCGTACGTCGAGCCGACTTCGAGGACCCGGAGTCGCTGCGGGAGGCCTTCCGGGGAGCCGACACCGTCCTCCTGGTCTCCGGCACCGAACTCGGCCGACGGGTGGAACAGCACGGCAACGCCATCCAGGCGGCCAGGGGGGTCGGGGTCGGGCACCTCGTCTACACCAGCGCGCCCAGGGCCGACGAGACCACGCTGGTCCTGGCACCCGAGCACAGGGCCACCGAGGAACTCCTCGCCGCCTCCGGGCTGACCCACACGGTCCTGCGCAACGGCTGGTACAACGAACTCTCCCAGCAGGCACTGGAGCAGGCCCGGGCACACGGGGCCTTCGCGGGCAGCGCGGGTCGGGGGCGCACCGCCAGCGCGGCCCGCCGGGACCTGGCCGAGGCCGCTGCCGTGGTGTTGGCCGACCCCGCACCGCACGCCGGGGCCGTCCACGAGCTCAGCGGCGACACCGCCTGGACCAACGAGGAGCTCGCCCGGGACCTCGGTGAGCTGCTGGGGCGCGAGGTCCGCTACCGGGACCTGAGCCCCGAGGAGCACCGCACCGTGCTGGCCGGGGCAGGCCTGGACGAGGACACCGTCGAGTTCGTGGTCACTCTGGACCGCAACGTCCGCGACGGAGAACTGGCGGCCACCCCTGGAACCCTGTCCAAGCTGATCGGACGCCCCACCACCCCGGTGGTCGAGACCCTGCGCGGACTCCTCTGAGGGTTCCGTCCGGGGTGCCGGGCGGCACCCCGGACGGCGGGAACCGTCGACACCCGTCCAGGGGCGGATCAGCACTCGGGCGGGAACTCGTCGGCACTCACCAGGGTGCCGTCTCCGGGGTCCTCCGTACCCACGTACACACCGTCGTCGGCGGCCAGAAGCTCGGTGTTGAAACTCAACGTGGCGATGTCGTGCTCGGCTTCGTCCTCGAGCGCGTCGGCTGAGGTCACGCCCAGCGTGTACTCCGTGGCCGCCGACTCCGGGACGACCCGGTAGGCGGGCGCCCCCTCGCTGTCGGTGATCTCCCAGTCCTCCCCGGGGGCGGACAGGTCCACCTCGACCTCGTCGCCGGGGAAGTCCCGGGTGGCGTGCAGCTGCCACCCGTGCTCCTGCGAGTCCAGGTCGATCCGCGCGGGAGGGCTGTCCCCGCACCAGGAGATCATGACGACGGGGAACTGGTGTCGGGCGGAGAAGTGCCCGGTGGCGACGGCACCCGCGGCGCCCCCGTCGGACATGCACGAGGTCAGGAGCAGACACGCCGGGGGCAGGGCTACCAACTGTCTGAGGGTGGCTCTGTCGAGGACTGGCATGCCGTGATTGTGCCAACCGGCTTCACGCGTTGTGCGCCCTTCGGGACGGCTCCGCAGGGCGGTGGGAACGAAGAACACAGGTCACACCGGGCCTGGGGGAATCCGCCGCGGAGTGTCGCTTCGGCGTGTCCCCGCGGGCGGTCCGGGCCGGAGGGCACCGGGCGCCCGCCCCGGCCCGCCCGCCGGAGGAGATCCGGCTGCATCCCCTGCGCCGTGGGTGATCCGGTGTTACCCGATGACCGTAGGATCAGGGCACTGATACGGCTATACGCGGTGAGGTACCAAACGATGAGCGACCAGGCTCCTGCGATCGACACGACGATTCCGCACTCGGCACGGGTGTGGAACTACTGGCTGGGCGGTAAGGACAACTACCCGGTGGACCGGGAGGCGGGGGAGCAGTTCCTGAAGGTCTTCCCCGGGATCGCGCAGCTGGCGCGTTCCTCTCGGGCCTTCCAGGAGCGCGCGGTCAGACACCTGGCGGGTGAGGCGGGCGTGCGGCAGTTCCTGGACGTGGGTACCGGCCTGCCCACGCACAACAACACCCACGAGATCGCGCAGTCGGTGGCCCCCGAGGCGCGGATCGTCTACGTGGACAACGACCCCCTCGTGCTGACCCATGCGCGGGCCCTGCTGACCAGTTCGCCGGAGGGGCGCACCCAGTACGTGCACGCGGACCTGTACGATCCCGAGCTGATCCTGGAGAAGGCCGCCGACCTGCTGGACCTGGACCAGCCGGTCGGTCTGATGCTGATGGGTGTCCTGGGACACGTGCAGGAGTACGAGGAGGCCGTTTCGATCGTGCGGCGTCTGCTCGCGGGTCTGCCCTCCGGCAGTTACCTGACCGTCAGCGAGGGCAGCAACGTGCACAGTGAGGAGAACGCCGAGGCCCAGGGCGAGTACAACGAGAGCGGCGCGGTGCCCTACGTCCCGCGTACCCCCGAGCAGATCGGCGGCTACCTGGAGGGGTTGGAGCTGGTGGAGCCGGGGCTGGTCTCGGTCACCCGGTGGCGCCCCGTACTGAGGGGGGACGGTCCTCCCGCCGAGGTGGACCAGTACGGCGGGGTCGGCCGCAAGCCCTGACGGGCGGGCCCACCCCCGGGTACGGCTCCCCGGGACGGCGCTTTCGCCGTCGCCCCGGCGGGGCCGGTCAGCCCCGGGCGGCCGAGTACACGCTCAGGTGCGTGTGGGCGAGGGAGAAGAGCGGGGTGGGAACCCCGAGTGCGCGGCCTCTGGCGACCAGGTCGCCGACGATGTGGTCGCCCTCCACCGGGTTGTCGTGGGTGAGGTCCCAGTACATGGACGTGGAGGTGTCGCGTTCGGTGTCGGAGACGACGTCGTTCGCGAACTCCAGGATCCGCTCGCCGGGCGGGTGGCCGGCGGCGGTGGCCACGGCGACGGCCTCGGCGAGCATCCCCGCGCTGAACTCGGCTCCGCCCGGGGCCCGGTTGACCCGGCCGATGGGGGCGCGCATCAGACAGGTGACGGCGCCCAGGCTGGCCAGGAAGATCCACTTGTCCCACATCTCCTGACGGATGTCCTCGGCGGAGCGGGCGGTGAACCCGGCCCCCTCCAGGGCGGTGTGCACCCGGTCCGGGCCGACCACGGGGGAGTCGGAGAGCGGCCCGTAGACGAGTTCGCTGATCCTGCCGACCTCGACGATGCCACCCCGCTCGTCCAGGCGGGTCATCACCATGCACACCCCGCCGTAGACGCGGTCCGGGCCGAAGCGCCCGGTGAGCACGTCCAGGTGGCGCATGCCGTTGAGGAAGGGCAGCACGACGGTGTCCGGGCCGACCGCCGCGGCGAGGTCGTCGACGGCGCCGTCCAGGCCGTAGGACTTGACCGAGACGATGACCAGGTCGTAGTCGGGTGTGAGCCGGTCGGCGGTGACCGCGCGGACGGGGACGTTCTCGGTTCGCCCGTCCAGGGTGTGGATGTCCAGGCCGTGCCCGTTGAGGAGTTCGGCGCGTGCCGGGCGGGCCAGGAAGTCGACGTCGCGTCCGGCACGGACGAGTTTCGCTCCGAAGTAGCCGCCGACCGCACCCGCACCCACGACAAGGATCCTCATGTCACTCCCGGTTCGACGGCCCCTGTGGAACAGGCAGAACGTATGACGACGGGATGCCCTGCCGCAAGGGCGGCCCGGCGGCCTGTGGACGACGGCGCTCCCCGCCCGACGCGATCCGGAGCGAGCCGGGGCGACCACCTTCTTCCGGATGTGTTCATGGAATGAGGTGAAATTTGTTTTTATGACCATTTTTGAGTCTCGTGCTGTTCGGGTTCTGTTCCGGGTGTGCGGTTGTCCGAAAAAGGAATGGTCGGCCAGGGGGTTGCGGTGTGCCGCGGCTTCGGAGAACATCTTCCTGCTGTCCCTCCGGGTTGTTTATGTCGGAGGGGCTGTTCCTGTGGAATGTGCACAAGAAAGAGGGAGGATGCGGGATGAGGGCTCTTTCCGCTGCTGTCGTCCTGGCCCTGGGGGGTCTGCTCCTGGGGGCGGCGCCCGCTCACGCGGCGACCGGTGAGGTCGTGGTCTTCACGACCGAGTTCGAAGACCTCGTTCGTTACCCGGACCCCGGGTCGGGCAGCTGTGTGCGGCTCCCCGGTACCGCACACGTGCTGGTCAACCTGACCGACGCGGACGTTCGCCTGCACCCGGGTCCCGGGTGCTTCGCACCGGGCGTGCTCGTGGAGCCGGACCGGGGGTGGCACGCTCCGCCCAGCGGTCTGTTCAGCTTCTCGGTGGCCTGACCCGGGGCTGGCGAAAGGGACAAAAGGGTATGTGTTTCGGATTCCCTGTTCTTCCCGTCTTTTCGTGCGGTTGGGGAATGCCCGATGGTGTGGTTTGGGGTATCCGGTCTGGCTGTGTTTTTGACACGGTTTTCGCGTGTGGTTCATGATGTGTTCCTGCTTCGATGGCCCCGTGCCCCTGGAAAACGGCCCCGGGCTCCCTGGAAAGGGCGCGGGGCGGGGACAGCGAACCGGAAAGGTGCACGCCCCTCATGCTGCACACCCTCATCGTCGGCCTGGGCAGATCGGGACTGGGACTGCATGCGCCGTCGCTCGCCAAGGCGCGGGCGGCGGCCCCCGCCCACTTCGCTCCGGGGCCGGTACTGGGGTACGACCCCCACCGCGGCCGGGCCGGGGGGGTCCTCACGGTCCCCTCCCTGGAGGAGGCCGCCCGGCGCCGTCCGCCCTCCGAGACGGTCGTCCACCTGTGCACGCCGCCGCACCTACGGGCGCGGATACTGCGGGACCTGGCACTCCTGGGCTACCGCATGGTCATCGTGGAGAAGCCCCTGGCCCTGGACCTGGCGGAACTGGCCGAGATCGCCCGGCTGCGCCGCCGCTGGGGGATGGACCTGACCGTCTCCACCCCGTGGTCGGCCAGCTCGCTGAGCCGGCGGCTGCTCGCGGTACGCCACGGCGGAGCCTTCGGACGCCTGCGCGCCCTCACCGTGCTCCAGCACAAACCCCGCTTCACCCGCACCCTGGAGTTCCCGGGGCACCCCAGCGCCTTCGACGTCGAGGTCCCCCACGCCCTGGCCCTGGCGGTCGCACTCGCGGGCGGGGCCGACGTCGCCTCGGCCGAACTGTCCGACATGGCCGTCGCCGGAGCCCGGCTGCCCGGCCTGGGCGGGGCACGCCTGGACCTGGTCCACCACACCGGGGTGCTCACCCGGATCGAGTCCGACCTGACCGCGCCGCTGCGTGAGAGGCGCATCGTGCTGGAGTTCGACGAGGCGGTGCTGACCGGCCACTTCCCGTGCAGCGAGGCCGACCACACCGCGCAGCTCTCCGTGGCCGTCCCGGGACACGAACCGGCCCGGTCGGTCTTTCCCGACGACGCGCTGACCGAGCTCCTGGGCTCCTGCTACGCGCGCTACTCCAGTTCTCCCCGTCCCCCGGGCGAACTGTCGGTGCACGTGGAAGCGGTCCGCCTGCTGGTCGAGGCCAAGAACCTGTGCTCACCGCACACCGCGGACCGGGAGGTGAACAGTGCTGTCGGAGCCTGAGCCGTTCCGCCTGGCAGGGATCGGGGACGAGGCCGCACCGGGGCTGCCGGAACAGCTCACGGCCGTGACGGAGCTCGGTTGGAACCTGCTGGAGCTGCGCACCCTGGAAGGTGTGCCCGTCGCCGCCCTGCCGGAGGCCGACTTCGCTCGGGCGGCGGAGCAGATCCGTGCGCACGGTGTGGAGGTGGTCGCCGTCGCGGCCAAGATCGGGGACTGGTCACGCCCCGCGACCGGGGACTTCGCGGTGGACCTGGCCGAACTCGACGTGCTGGCCCGGCGCTGCGCGGTCCTGGGGACGCGCATGGTGCGGATCATGTCCTACCCCTCCGGAGGGCTCGCCGAGCCCGAGTGGGGGCGGCTGGTCCTCTCCCGGATGCGTGAACTGGTCCGGCGCGCCGAGGACTCGGGTCTGGTCCTGGTGCACGAGAACTGCGCCGGGTGGGCCGGAGATGACGCCGACCGGGTCCTGGACCTGATCGCGCGGGTCGACAGCCCGGCACTGCGGGTGCTGTTCGACACCGGCAACGGGGTCGCCCACGGCTACGACGCCGTGACCATGCTCCGCCCGCTCGCGGAGTACGTGGCCCACGTCCACGTCAAGGACGCGGTCAGCCTCCCCGGCGGCGACACCGCCTACGTACGACCCGGTGAGGGCGGGGCCGGGGTGGACGAGTGCCTGCGGGTCCTGGCCGAGCAGGGGTACCGGGGAGCCCTGTCCATCGAACCCCACCTGGCTCTGCGCCCCCACCTGGGGGCGGACGGCGCCGACCCGGGCCGCGGCGACCGGGCCGCGTTCGTGGAGTACGGGCGGGCACTGGAGGAGATGGTGCTCCGGATCCGCGAGACGGAAGAGACCTCATGACGCTGACCGATCCGGACCGCGCCCTGCTGCTGCGGTTGCTGGACACACCCACCGCGGGCCCCCTGGAGGTCGGTGACGCCGGCCCCGCCCCCCGCCTGTGGGAGGCCCAGCACGAGTACGCCCGCGCCGCCGAACGGATCGGGTTCAGGGTGGTCCGCCACGCCCCGGCCGAACCGGCCGACCTGGCCGCGGACGGGGTGCCCGCCACGGTGCGCGAGGCCGCAGCGGACCCCGGTTTCCTGGCCGACCAGCCCAGCCTGGTCCTGCGCCTGGGACCCGAGGAGGTGCCGCGCGAACGCACCGTGATGTTCAACGTCCACCTCGACACGGTCGCGGGGGGACCACCGGTCGCCTTCGACGGGGAGGTCTTCCACGGCCGGGGAGCCATCGACGCCAAGGGGCCCGCGGTGGCGCTGCTGTCCGGGGTGCGCGCCGCCCGGGAGCGTTCGGCGGCCCTGGGCCGCGACAGCGCGGTGATCGTCCAGGCGGTGGCCGGTGAGGAGGGCGGCGCCATGGGCGTGCTGGGCACCCGCCCCCTGGTCGAACGCGGCCACGTGGGCCGCCTCAACGTGTTCTGCGAACCCACGTCCGGGAGGTTCCTCACCCGCTCCACGGCATCGATGACCGCCCGGGTGTCGGTGCACGGCGACGACGCCGTCGACGACCGGCCGCACACCGGGCACAACGCCTCGGTCCTGTTGGGGTTCCTCGCCCAGCGGATGGGCCGCTCCCTGGACGGGCGCGCCCGCGAGGGGGCGGTGTGCGTGGCCGGACTGCACACCGGCACCCTGCACAACCGGGTGTACGGCACCGGAGGCCTGCTGCTCAACCTCTCCTACGGCGACGCCGGGGCGGGCCACGCCCTGGAGGAGGCCGTGACCACGGCGTTCGACACCGCCGTGGCGGAGTTCTCCCACTCCTTCGCGGACACCGCCCTGTTCGCCCGGACCGCCAGGGACGCACGGCGGCTCACCCGGCTGGACTGGCCCAAACGCGGGCTGCCGGTGCTGGACGACCGCGACGGGTGGGGACACGACCTGCTGCGCGGGGCCGGGATCCCGCCCTGGCCCGAGGACGAGCCCGCCTTCACCTGTGACGCCATCTGGATGGCGGGCGTCCCCGGGGCCTGCACGGTCGTGTTGGGCCCCGGGGACCTGGCCGCCAACGGCGCCCACGGCGACGCGGAGTTCGCCCGCCTGTCGGACCTGGACGGGTTCGCCGCCACGGTGGCCCGCCTGCTGACCTCCTTCACCGACGAGACGATTGGACGACTGTGACGACCCTCTCCCCGGAGTCCCCGGGAGCCTCCCCGCCGGGAGCGACCGTCCTGACCGACCACGGCGCCCTGCTGTCCTTCCTCAGGCAGGTGTTCACGGGCCGGGGCGTGCCCCCGGGCCGTGCGGCCGAGGCGGCGCGGGCCCTGTGCCACGGCGATCTGACCGGGATGGACTCCCACGGCGTCGCCAACCTGGCCCGGCTCTACCTGCCCCTGCTCGACGAGGGGCGGGCCGACCCCCGGGCCGAGCCCCGGATCCTGGCGGACCTGGGTGCGGCCGTGCTGCTCGACGCCGACCGGTCCCTCGGGCTGTGGGCGGCCCCGGAGGCGATGGACCTGGCCGTGCGGCGGGCCGAGAGCCACGGGGTCGGGCTGGTGTCGGTGCGCGGCGCCACCCACCTGGGGTGCGCCGGACACCCGGCGCTGCGCGCGGCCGAACGCGGGCTGGTCGGCGTGGTGGCGAGCAACTGCGGGGGCCAGCGCATCGCCCGGCCCCCGGGCGGTGCGGTGACCATGCTGGGCACCAACCCGCTCGCCGTGGCCGCCCCGGCGGGCGCGCACCCCCCGTTCCTGTTGGACATGAGCACCACGGCCGCGCCCACCGGCCGGGTGCGGCAGGCGGCACGGGAGGGCCGTTCGCTGCCCGAGGGACTGTTGTGCGACGACTCCGGCTCCCCGGTCACCGACCCGGCGGAGTTCGACGCCGGCCGGGCCCACCTGAGGTGGTTGGGCGGCGAGGTGGGCCGTTTCAAGGGTTTCGGCCTGGGGCTGATGGTGGAGGTGCTGTCCGCCGTGGTGTCCGGTTCGGGGCGCGGCCCCCACGCCGACGCCCTGGCCGGTGACGGAGGGCCCGGCGGTCGGGACGACGACATCGGGTTCCTGCTGTTGGCCATCGCCCCCGACGCGCTGCGCGCAGGGGCCCGAGCCGACGCCGAGGACCTGTTCGGGGCGGTCGCGGCGTGCCCTCCCCTCGACCGGGACCGACCGGTGCGCTACCCGGGCTGGCACGAACACCACAGGATGCGGGAGCGGTCCGCCCGTGGGGTGCCGTTGGCCGCGGACCTGTACGCGGAACTGGTGGAGGTGGCCGCACGGGAGGGCGTCCCCGCGCCGCCGGTCTCGGGGGAGGTGCGATGAGCGGGCCCCTGCGGGTGGGAGTGGTCGGGCTGGGGGTGATCGCCCGCTTCCACCTGGCGGCTTTGGCCGCCTCCCCGGACTGGGACCTGGTGGCGGTGTGCGACCTGGACCCGGCCAGGGCCCTCGAACCGCGGCCGGGTGTGACCGGGTACACCGACCACACCCGGATGCTGGCCGAGGCCGGCCTGGACGCGGTCGTGGTCACCGCGCCCAACGACACGCACGCCCGGATCTGCGCCGACGCCCTCACCGCCGGGGCGGCGGTGTGCGTGGAGAAGCCCCTGGCACTGGACCTGGCGGAGGGGGAGGCGCTGGCCGCCCTGGCCCGGGAAAGGGGGGTGCCGTTGACCACGGCCTTCCACCGCCGCCACAACTCCGAGTTCGCCGCCCTGCGGGAGCGGATCGGCGGGCGGACGGTGACGGAGGTGACCGTGCGCTACCTGGAACGGATCGAGGAGCACGCGGGCTCCGACACCTGGTACCTGGACCCGGAACGCTGCGGAGGCGGGTGTGTGGCCGACAACGGGCCCAACGCCTTCAACCTGGTGGAGGCACTGCTGGGCCGGGCCGAGGTGACCGGTGCCCGGGTCGGCTACGACGAGGCCGGGGTGGACCGGTGGGCCGACGTCACGATGGTCTCCGGGCGGGCCCGGGCCCGGGTGCTCCTGGACTGGTCCCATCCCGGTGAGCGCAAGGACGTCGAGGTGCGCGCGGCCGACGGCCGGGTGTGGACGGCTGACCTGCTGTCCGGGCGCCCCGCCTTCAAGGAGTCGCTGTGGCACGAGTACGAGGGCATCGCCGCCGAGTTCGCCCGGCGGGCGCGCCGGGCCGGGGCGGTGGGCGAGGACGGTGTGTCGGAGCTGCGCCTGGTCGGTGAGGTCTACCGGACGGCGCTACAGCAGGAGGGGGCGGGGCGGTGAACCCGTACGAGGACGGGCCCAAACGAGAGGTGACCGCTGACCTGGTCAAGGTGCTGGTGCACCGCAGGGACGAGCGGGGGATGCGGTTGGAGCCGTTCGCGAGCCGGTGCGTGCGCGCGGGTGAGGTCCATGAGCTGGTGGCGACCGACCACACCGGGACCGCCGCGGGTTCCAGGATCGACCGGGTGGGGTTCCTGGGCTTCGCCGAGGTCATCCGTGCGGGGGTCGTGGACCGGGGCGACGAGGTGTGGATCGGCTCCCGCCGGGTGGGCGTGGTCCTGGGGTTCGACGCGTGCCACGCGCCCAACCACTACAACGTGTTGGTGCACGCCGATCCGGTGCCGACCGGGAGCGATCTGGAGCTGTCACCGGGTGAGCCGGTCGTGTTCCGCCAGGGGGTACCGCTGGACACGGCGGGCCACCCTTTCGCGCAATCCTCCATGAATTCTCGCAAATGTCCGATATAAAAATTCAATAGGGTGGGGAATTCTCTTTGCTCTGGCTTTTGAAGAGTTGTCCGGTGGGGTAATCTATTGGCGACGCCGAGGTGATCACCCGGCCCTCCTGGGGCTTCTTTCCCCGATGTTTTGTTGCCACTTTCCGTGATTTTTTGTGGAGGATATCCTATGACGACTGCCACCAAGTCCAGTGAGCGCCTCGAAGAGCGTTTCCGCCTGTGGGACAACGACGGCAACGGCGTGATCGAGCGCTCGGACTTCGAGGCCGAGGCCGACGACATCATCAACCGGTTCGGTGCCCAGGACAGCCCCAAGGGTGCGGAGCTCCGGGCGGCCTACCTGGGCATGTTCGACCTTCTGGCGAACGCGGCCAACACCGACCGCATGAGCAAGGAGCAGTTCACCGAGGTCGCCATGCAGGAGATCGTCAGCAAGGGTGACGCCGGTTTCGCCCGGGTCGTCCAGCCGACGATCCAGGCCATCGTCGATGTCCTGGACGTCGACGGTGACGGCGAGATCAGCCGGACCGAGATGGAGAAGTGGTTCGCTTCCATCGGTCTGAGCGGCGCACAGGCCGACAGCGCCTTCACCGACATCGACACCGACGGCAGCGGCAACCTGTCCACCGCCGAACTGGTGGCTGCCGTGCGCGACTACCACCTCGGCAAGAACGACATCCCCCTGCTCGGCGTCTGACCTCCCCCGGAGCCAGAGTCCCGGTTCGGCCACGAACCCTCGTGGCCGAACCCCCGCCCCCGAACCCCCAACCATTCTCCGCGAAGCGGGAAAAGTGAATTCAGTTCTTTCCTCCCAGGATTTTGAAGAGCATAGTACACGCGGACCGGGAGTCCCCTTCTTCGACCAGTCGAAGACCTTTCGAAGACTGTGGGAGGAGATCAGGGAGAACTGCGTCCGTGTCATGGACGACGGTAAGTTCTCCCACGGCGCCACGGTCGCCGAACTCGAACGCGCGCTGGAACACCACACCGGGGCCCGACACGTCGTCGGCGTCAACTCCGGGACCGACGCCCTCGTTCTGCTGCTGCGCGCCGCAGGGCTGCGCCCCGGGGACGAGGTGATCGTCCCCGCCTACACCTTCGTCGCCACCGCCACCGCCGTCGTGCACGCCGGCGGAGTCCCCGTCTTCGCCGACATCGAGGAGCACGGGTACGGCATCGACCCGGCCTCGGCGGCACGGGCCCTCACCGAGCGCACCCGCATGATCATGCCGGTCCACCTCTTCGACCGGCTCGCCGACATGGAGGGCGTGAACCGGCTCGCCCGCGCGCACGGGCTGACCGTGCTGGAGGACAGCGCGGAGGCCATCGGCATGCGTTCGGGCGGAACACACGCCGGGCTGCTCAGCACCGGAGGCGTGCTCTCCTTCTTCCCGGCCAAGACGCTGGGGGCCGTCGGTGACGCCGGGGCGGTCCTCACCGACGACGACACCATCGCGGAGACCGCGCGGATGCTGCGCCACCACGGCCGATCCGGGCGCACCCTGGCCGCCTTCCCCGGCATCTCCAACCCCACTGCCGTCACCGGGTGCAACAGCAAGATGGACGACATCCAGGCCGCGGTGCTGCTGGCCAAGCTCACCCGGCTGGACGCCGACATCGAACGCCGGGCCGCCCTGTCGCGCCGCTACGACGAACGGCTGAGCGACCTGCCCGGGGTACGCGCGGTGCCGGGCGGTACCGCCCCCCGCCCCGGAGAGGACCGGGTGGTCTACGTCCACCTCGTCGAGGTGGACGACCGCGACGGACTGGTGGCCCACCTGACCGCCGCGGGCATCGGCACCGAGGTCTACTACCCGCGCCCGCTGCACCTGCAGCCGTGCTTCGCCCACCTGGGCCACCGGCCGGGCGACCTGCCCCGGGCCGAGGCGGTGTGCCGCTCGGCCGTGGCGCTGCCGCTCTACCCCGACCTGGAACCGGAACAGGTCGACCGGGTCTGCGACGAGATCGAACGCTTCCTCACCGGGGGGACCAGGTGACCGTGACCACGGAACGGGCCATCCCGTTCTTCCCGCCCGACCTGTTCGACGGCGACCGCGAGACCCTGCTGGACGCCCTGTACGAGGTCGGCACCGACCCCGAACAGAAGTTCATCCTGGGACGGCGCACGGCCCGGTTCGAGGAGGCGATACGCGCCCGCCTGGGCGCGGGCGAGGCGGTGGCCTGCTCCAGCGGGACCTCCGCGCTCACCCTGGTTCTGGCGGCCCTGGACCTGGGCCCCGGCCAGGAGGTGATCGTCCCCGCCTTCGGGTGCGCGCCCCTGGCGAGCACCGTCCTGTCCCTGGGCGCCACCCCGGTGTTCGCCGACATCGTCCCGCAGACGATGACCATGGACCCCGAGCACGCCCGGACACTGGTCAGCGACCGGACCCGGGTGCTGATGCCCGCCCACATGTTCTCCGTCATGGCCGACATGCCGCGCCTGCGCGCCCTGGCCGACCAGGCGGGCGTACGGCTCGTCGAGGACGCGGCGCTGGCCCAGGGAGGCGTACTCCGGGGCCGCCCCGCCGGGCTGTGGGGCGACGCCGGGGTGTACTCCTTCGTCCAGGTCAAGACCTTCGGCATGCCCGGAGAGGGCGGCGTGGCCCTGTCCGAGGACACCGGGCTC
The DNA here is from genome assembly GCF_014651695.1 of Nocardiopsis terrae. Classification (GTDB taxonomy): domain Bacteria; phylum Actinomycetota; class Actinomycetes; order Streptosporangiales; family Streptosporangiaceae; genus Nocardiopsis; species Nocardiopsis terrae. The sequence continues at coordinate 729,847 of NZ_BMXJ01000003.1, read as the reverse complement.
GCCGACCGGGTGCGGATGCTGCGCAACCACGGCCAGGACGGACGCAACAGGTTCCTCCACCACCGCGTCGGCCACAACAGCCGCTTCGACGAGGTGATGGCCGCCTTCCAACTGCACCGCCTGGCCGGACTGGAGGAGCGCCTCGCCCGCCGTGCAGCGATCTGCTCCTACTACTCCGAACAGTTCCGCGACCTGGCCGACGCGGGGATCGTCGCGCCGCCCGCGGGCGGGGACGGCCGCTTCCCCTACGTGTACACGCTCCTGTGCGAGGACCGCGACGGGCTGCGCGACCACCTGGCGGCGGAGGGGATCGACACCCACGTCTACTACCCCAGGATCCTGCCCGAACAGCCCGCCTTCGCCCCGCACGCCCGGTCCGACGGCCACTGGCCCCGGGCACGGGACGCGGCGCGCCGCAACATCTCCCTGCCCCTGTACCCGCACCTGACCGACGCCCACGTCGAGCACGTGGCCGCGGTGGTTCGCGCGTTCGCCCTTGGGAGGCAACCGTAAAGGGATCTCGGGTCTGAGGGCCCGGGCTTTCAACCCCTGTGGTTGAGGGCCGCCTTTACCAGCACCAGCCATCACCGAGGAGGTGACCTTGATGGCTACGTTCCGCGTAGGACAGCAGACCCACCCACCTGTGCTTCCTCAGCAGGTGGCTCTGGAATCGGAGTCAGCAGACAAGCCCCGGATCGGGCACGAAACGGGACTCCGAGACCGCCGCCAGGCGGTACCCGGCGCGGACCCTGTGCGAGGGGAGACCACCAGCACCTCACCTGGTGCCGGTGGCGTCACCCCCAACCCTGTTGGGGAGCGGGGCCGTGAGGCCCACACCAAGAACACCGCACTGTATGCGTTCGTCCTGGACAAGAACGGTGTCCCGCTACAGCCGTGCCCGCCCGCCCGGGCCCGCAAGCTCCTGACCAAAGGGCGCGCGGTGGTGGCCCGGCACACCCCTTTCACCATCCGCCTCACCGACCGCACCGCCGCGGAGTCCGAGGTGGACGGTGTCCAGGTCGGGATCGACCCCGGAAGCAAACACACCGGCATCGCCCTGTTCACCCACCAAGCGGAGGAGCGCCGGGGCCGGTACAGCATCCAGCTCAACCACCGGGGCGCAGCTATCCGTAAGAAACTCGACCAGAGGTCCGCCTACCGGCGGCGGCGCCGGAGCGCGAACCTGCGCCACCGCACGCCCCGGTTCTCCAACCGCACCCGCCCCCGAGGGTGGTTGGCACCCTCGCTACGGCACCGGGTGGACACCACCCTTTCGTGGGTGGAGCGGCTGTGTCGGTGGGCGCCGGTCAATGCGGTACACGTGGAGCGGGTCGCCTTCGACACCCATGCCCTGTCCGCCGGGAAGCCGTTGGAGGGGGTGGAGTACCAGCAGGGGACTCTGGCCGGGTTCGAGGTGCGTGAGTATCTGCTGGCTAAGTTCGACCGGGCCTGTGTGTACTGCGGGACTGTGAACGTGCCGTTGAACATCGACCACGTGTATCCCCGCTCACGGGGCGGGTCGGATCGGGTGTCGAACCTGGTGCTGGCGTGTGTGCCCTGCAACCAGGCCAAAGCGGGCCGGCCCGTCGAAGAGTTCGTGACCAGCAAACGCACCCTGGCCCGGGTCCTGGCCAGGGCAAAAGCCCCGCTACGGGATGCGGCTGCTGCGCAGTCCACCCGGTGGGCGCTCTGGCGCGCGTTGGACCGGTCCCTGCCCACCCATGTTGCCTCGGGTGGGCGCACCAAGTTCAACCGCACCCGCAACCTGCTGCCCAAGACCCACACCCTGGACGCCCTGGCCGTCGGCAAGATCGGGCCGTCACCCAGACCGTGGACCGGGTACTGGTCGCCGGGTGCGCGGGCCGGGGCTCCTACGCACGCACCCGCACCGACAAGCACGGATTCCCCCGGCTGCGTCTGCCCCGCACCAAACACTTCTTCTCCTTCGCCACCGGTGATCTGGTGCGGGCCGTGGTGCCCAGGGGCAAGAAGGCGGGCACGCACACCGGGCGGGTCGCGGTACGCGCCTCGGGCAGCTTCAACATCACCACCGTCCAGGGCACTGTCCAGGGCGTCAACCACAGGCATGTGCGTCTGCTCCAGCGGGCGGACGGCTATGCCTACACCTGGAAGGAGGAGGGCGTTTCCTCCCGGCCTTGAAGGGCCGGGTTTCCACGCCCAAAAAATCGATGACCGACCACCTGACCGCACCCCCGGCAGCACCGAGTCCGCCGGCGGCCGCACCGCGCCCCACCCTCGGCGCCTACGCCCGGCTGGCCAAGCTCGACATCGTCGACTACTACATCGGCCTGCCGCTGGTCTTCGCCATGACCCTGCCCCTGCTGGGGCTGCGCGTCCAGAACCTCGGCTTCCTGCTGTTGGTCCTGGTCGCCGAGATCGCCGTGGTGGCCGCGATGGTCGCCTTCGACGACGTCACCGGGTACCGGGACGGCTCCGACGCCGCGAACTACGGCTCCGACGCGGCCCGGCGCAGGCTCGCCCGCAAACCCCTGGTCGCGGGCACCCTCACCGAGCCCCAGGCGCTGAACTTCGGGCGTGCGGCGACCACCGCGAGCGTGCTGCTGTGGGCCCTGGTGGTGGCACTGGCCCCGCACCGGCCGCTGTGGGCCGTGGCCGGCGCGGCGCTGTGCCTGGTCGCGTCCGTCCAGTACTCCTGGGGGCTGAAGATCAGCTACCGGGGGTTCCAGGAACTCTTCCTCATCGGACTGGGTGTCGGCTGGGTCCTGGTCCCCTACGGGCTGCTCGTCGGGCAGGTCGACGGGTTCGTCGTCGTCCAGGCGCTGATCTTCGGGGGCGGCCCGATGATCTTCGGCCTGTACTCCAACACCAACGACGCCGACGGGGACCGGTCCGCCGGGCGGATCACCGTCGCCGCGCAGGTCTCGTCCCGCACCAACACGGCCTTCATCGTCGCGCTCACCGCGGCGGAGACCCTGCTGGTCACCGGTTCGCACCTGGTCGGTGTCGCCCCGTGGTGGTTCCCTGTCGTCCTGCTGCCCGTCATCGCCCTGCGCGCGGCCCAACTGTTCATCGGGTTCGTCCGCGGCGACATCCTGCGCGCCCGCCGCATGGCCATCCACACCCACCGGGTCACGGTGGTGCTGCTCATCGGCGCCAACCTGCTCGTCCCGTTCCTGCCCGGGATGTCGGTGTGAGCGCCCCCGTCGACGTGGCGGTGGTCGGCGCCGGACCCGCCGGGCTCGCCACCGCGCACCTGCTGGCCGCCGCCGGGCACACCGTGCGGGTCCTGGAGGCCGCCGACGCCGTGGGCGGGCGGATGCGCACACTGCGCACGGACGGCCACCTCGTCGACACCGGAGCGGAGATGCTCCCGTCCGCGGACGCCTACCCGGCCACCTGGCGGCTCATCCGAGCCGTGGGCCTGGACGCCGACCCGCGGGCGGTCCCCCTGGTACGCGAGGCCCTGTCGGTGTGGTGGCAGGGGCGGTCCCGCCCGCACGCCGGCCGCCCCCTGGGCCTGCTCACCGGCATGGGCCTGCCCCTGCGCGCCCGCCTGGACCTGGCACGCCTGCAACTGCGGCTGGGCAGGGCCGGGCTGGACCCCGACCGGCCCGAGCGGGCCGCGCTCCCCGAACGGACCGTCGCCGACCTCCTGCAGCACCACCACCCGCACCTGCGCGAACGCCTGCTGGGCCCGCTGGCCTCCGGGTTCTTCGGGTGGCCGGTGGAACGCGCCGCCGCCGCGCCCTTCGCCGCCCACCTCGTCGCCTCCGGCAGCACCGCGACCTGGCGCACCTACCGGGACGGGATGGACACCCTCACCCGGGCGCTGGCGGCCCGGCTCGACGTGCGCACCGACCACCCGGTCACCGGGGTGGACCCCGGCCCCGGCGGGGTGCGCCTGGACTCGCCCAGAGGGGCACTCACCGCCCGGTCGGCCGTCCTGGCCGTACCCGCCCCCGTCGCCGCCCGCCTCCACCCCGGGGCGCCCCCGGCCGAACGCGAGTACCTGACCTCCTGCGGGTACGCGCCGATGCTCCGGCTGTCCCTGATGCTGGACGCACCGCTGTCCCCGCGCGGAGCACGCCGGGGCTTCGCCCACCTGGTGCCCGGGGACCCCCTGCTCGCGGTGGTCACCGTCGACCACGCCAAACACCCCGGCCGGGCGCCCCGGGGGCGGGGCCTGGTCTCCCTGATCGCCACCCCCTCGGGAACGGAGGAACTGCTCGACGCCCCCGACGACGTGGTGGTCCGGCGTCTGGTGGAAAGGGCCGAACGAATCCTTCCCGGAGTGGGTGCGCGCGTGCGAGGGGCGCTCACCCACCGCTTCCGGCACGGTCTGCCCCTGCCCGAACCCCGGACGCTGGCCGCGCGCCCCGCGTTCGCCGCCCGCCCCCCTGCGGCCGTCGACTACGCCGGGGACTGGACCTCGCTGCGCCCGTGCAGCGAGGGGGCGGTCACCTCGGCGTTCACGGCCGCCGAACGCGTCTCGGCCTTCCTCGCCGCGACCCGCGAACCGACCCCGATCGAGATCTGATGACACTGCTGAGCAAACCCATTCACCTGGGCACCCTCTTCGACGACCTGACCGCGCGCGGGTCCACCACCGCGGTGCGGTTGAGCCGCCCCCTGGACATCGCCCCGGAGGCGGGCCCCGAACTCGACGTGCCCGGAGCCGCGGCCCTGGTGCGCCGGGCCGCCGGATGGTTCGCCGAGGCCGGTGTGCGTTCGGGGGACCGGGTCGCCATCGCCAAACGCAACCACTGGGACTACGTGCTGCTCTCGTGCGCCGCCGCGCGTCTGGGCGCCGTCCCCGCCTCGCTGTCGGCGCACCTGGCCCCGGGCACCCTGGAGGTCCTGCTGCGCCGGTTGGACCCGGCGCTGCTGGTCACCGACACCGACCTGCTCCGAAACGCACGGGACGCGGGCCACGCCCCCTCGGCGCACGCCCGGCGCACCCTGGTCGTGGACGGGGCCGCCGAGGGCGCGCTCTGCCTCGGCGACGTGCGCGGCGGCACCGCGCCCCCGCCGCGCCGCCCGCACCTGGACGCCCCGCTGGCGGTCATGCACACCTCCGGGACCACCGGTGTGCCGAAGCTGGCCGTGCACTCCACCCGCACCATCATGCGCAGGCTGGCGGGGTTCGAATCGCACCGGTGGCCGGTGCTGGGCAGCCGCCGCGACGACACCGTCACCTCCTCGTTCTCCTACGCGCACGGCCGCGCCCTGGCCTGGACCGCGGGGGTGCTGTGGCTGTTCCCCGAAGCGGTCTCGGTGATCACCTCGGCGGACTGGGCCGAGGCCGGGCCCGCGCTGCGTCGGCACCGCCCCACCACCCTGGAGGCCCAACCCGCCACCCTGGTGCGCTGGCAGCGGCGCCTCGACGAGGCGGGGGAGGGCCTGCGGCGGGTGCGGTTGTTCGTCAGCACCTTCGACGCGGTGCACCCCTCCACCGTCCGTACCTTCCTCGACGCCAGCGAACGCCGCACCCCGGTGTGGATGCAGGGGTGGGGACAGAGCGAGACGGGGCCGCTGACCTTCCGCTTCTTCACCCGCCGCTCGCTGGCCCAACGGCAGGGAGTCGAACCCGCCACCCGCGACCTGGGGCGCCCGATCCCGGGCCGGGCCCGGCTGCGCGCCGTCGACCCCCGGACCCTGCGCCCCGTACCGGCGGGCACGCCCGGCCTGCTGTTCTGCCGCACCGACGCCCTGTGCCTGGGCTACGTCGGCGAGGAGGGCCGCTGGCGGGACAAGCTCGTCGGCCAGTGGTGGAGCACCGGCGACATCGGCTCCGTCGACCGCACCGGCAGGGTTCGGCTGGTGGACCGGGAGGTGGACGCCCTGGCCGAGGGCGGCTGCCTGGAGATCGAGGACGTCGTCGACGAACGGCTCCCGCAGGTGCTGGAGTGCGTCGTGCTGGGGGTCGCTGACGGCCCGCCGGTCCCGGTGGTGGCCGTCGAGGACGGGTCCCTGGAACCCGGTGTGTGGAAGGAGGCCGTGTCCGACCTGCCGACGATGGCCGAACCGGTGGTCCTCACCTGGGACGAGCTGCCGCGCACCGGAACCGGGAAGGTCCGGCGCAACGCGCTGCGCGAGCACCTGGGGCTGCCCGCCGACACCCGTGGGCGGGGGCGGTGGACATGACCGCGACGGCGGTTGCCGCCGCCCCGTTGGCGGGGACCGCGGTGCGGGCCGTGGGCGACACGGTTCCGGTGCGGGTCGCGGCGTCCCGGTTGCGGGCGCTGGGCTGCGCGGTCGATCGGGTGGGCGGCAGACCGCCCGCGGCCGCGTCCGCCGGGCGGATCGACCTGGTCACCGGACCCGCGGGAACGGCCTCTCCGGTCGGCTGCGACCTCGCCTGGTCGCTGCCTTCCGTGCCCCTGGCCGACGAACGCGACGTCCAGGCGGCGTGCGGCCTCGCGTACCTGCACGGGCGGTCCCGGGGCGGCCCCCGGTTCCTGCCGGTCGACTACGCGTCGCTGTGCGCGGGAGCGCTGGCGGCCCAGGCGGTGGCGGTCGCGGCGCTGACCCTGCTCCGCGGAGGACCGGCCCTGCGGGCGTCGGTTTCGGTGGCCGGGGCCGCGCTGCTCGCGGTGGCCCCCTACACCGCCGAGGCCACCGCGACCCGGGGGACGCCGCCGTCCCCGGGCCCGGGGGAGCCGCCGCCGTTCCGGTCCGCCGACGGCGTCCGCTTCGAGATCGAGACCCTCGACCCCGAGGCGTGGCTGCGGTTCTGGGAGGCACTGGGTGCGCCCACGGCCGCGATCGCCGCCGGGTGGGCGCCGTTCCAACGCCGGTTCGCCACCGCGGTGTGCCCGCTGCCCGCGGCACTGTTCGCGGCCCTGGCGTCCGTGCCGTTCACGGCCGTGCGCGACCTCGCCCGGGAACACGGTGTGGGCGCGGTCCCCCTGCGCCCGCTGGCCGACGTCACCGACGAGGCCGAGCCGCCGCGGCGCCTCCGCGGCCTCGACGCGCCCGCGGGACCGGACCTGCCGCCGTGGTCGGCCACGGGCCCGGGACCCCTGGCCGGGCTGCGGGTGGTGGAGGCCACCAACCGGGTCCAGGGTCCCCTGGCCGGACTGCTGCTGACCCTGCTGGGCGCCGACACGGTGCGCGTCGAACCGCCGGGCGGCGACCCCATGCGCGGCGTCCCGCCCCTGGCCGGCGGCCTCTCGGCCCGCTTCGCCGCGTTCAACCGGGGCAAGGAGGCGGTTGAATGCGACCTCAGGACCGCCGGGGGCCGCCGCGCTGCGGCCGACCTGGCGGTCGACGGCCACGTCCTGCTCTACAACTGGCCGCCCGGCCGGGCCGAACGGTTCGGCCTGGGCGTGGACGACCTCACCGACCGCGCCCCGGGCCTGGTGCACGTCCACGCCGACGGGTGGGCCGGTGCGGAGCCCTCTCCCGGGGTCCCCGCCACCGACTTCCTGGTCCAGGCCCACGGCGGGATCGCCGACCTGCTGTTCGACGGTGTCACGGATCCGGCGCCCTCCCTGGTCACCCTCACCGACGTCCTCGGCGGGATCCTCGCCGCCGAGGCCGCCCTGGCCGGTCTGCTGCTGCGGTCCCGTACGGGTGTCGGTGCGAGCGGCCGGACCGCGCTGGTCGACGCCGCCCGCCTGCTGCGCCGGGTCGGGCGCGGCACCGCCCACCGGCCCCGGACCGGCACAGCGCCGGTCGCGGACCCGGCGTCGGCGGCCCGGACCTTCCCGGAGGCCTTCACCAGGGTCCACGGGACGGCCCTGCCCCGGGCACCGTGGACGTTCGTCCCCCTGACCGAGGAGGGCCGCTGATGACCTGGACCTCCTCCGCGGGGCTGTCCCTGACCGACCCGGTCCCCGCCGACCTGCGCGCCCGGTGGGTCCGGGAGGGGTTGTGCCCGGGCCTGGACCTGCACTCCCTCTTCCTGGAGCGGGTACGCGAGGACCCCGGGCACGAAGCGGTCGCGGACGGGCGCGGCAGCCTGGACCGCGCCGCTCTGGCCGCGCGGGTCCGACGGGCCGCCGCCGCACTGGCCGCCCGCGGGTGCGGTGAACGCGACGTCATCGGGGTGCTGCTGCCCGACGGTCGGGACGCGGTCGCCGTCGAACTCGCCGCCGCCGCCCTGGGCGCGGTCTCCCTGCCCGTCCCGCACGGGCGCCCCCGCGCCGACGTGCGCTCCCTGCTGGGGCGCTCACGCGCCGCACTGGTGGTCACCGACCCCTCCCGCGCGGACGACGTCGAGGGCACCCCGGCCCTGGTCGTGGACACCGCGTCCCTGGACCCCGACGGCCCGTTCGCGCACACGGGGGTCCCCGAACCCGTGCGCCCCGACCCGGAGTCGCCCGCCCGCTTCCTCGTCTCCTCCGGTTCGCAGGGGCAGCCGTCGATGGTCGCCTACTCGCACAACGCCGTGGCCGGGGGACGGGGCAACTACGTGGGGGCTCTGCTCTCGGGCCCCGGTCCCGCACGCGCCCTCGTGCTGGTCCCCCTCGCCTCCTCCTTCGGCTCGTTGGGCATCGTGGCGCTGGTCCGGCACGGGGCGACCCTGATCGTCCCCGGGCGGTTCGACCCGGTGGCCGCGCTGCGCGCCGTCGAACGCCACCGCCCCACCCACCTGGTCGGCGTGCCCACCATGCTGCGCCGCGTCGCCCTGATGCGGGAGGGGGCCGACGTCTCGTCGCTGCGGATGGTCGTGGCCAGCGGGGCGCCCCTGCACCGGGAGGTCCGCGACCTGTGCGCGCGGCGTTTCGGTCGGCCCGTGGTCAACGTCTACGGCTCCACCGACGGGGTCAACTGCCACACCGGGCACGACCCCGACGCCTGGGAACCGGGTATGGCCGGCCGTCCGGACCCGGCCGTCACCGACATCCGGGTGTGCGATCCGCGGGGGCGGCCCCTGCCGGGCGGGGAGGTCGGGGAGATCCGGGCACGGGGTCCGATGACGCCCCTGTGCCATGTGGCCGACCCCGGCCTGGACGCGGAGCGGCGCGATCCCGAGGGGTGGGTGCGCACCGGGGACGCCGGCCGCCTGGACGCCGACGGTGTGCTGTGGGTCGTGGACCGGTTGAGGCGCACGGTGATCCGGGGCGGGGTCAACCTCTTCCCGGCCGAGGTGGAACGCGCCCTGAACGCCCACCCGGCGTTGGGCGAGGCCCAGTGCGTGCCCGTGCCCGACCCGGACCTGGGGGAGCGCATGTGCGCCTGCGTGTGCCCGCTGCCGGGAGTGGATCCGCCCTCGCCCCGGGAGCTGATCTCGCACCTGCGTGAGGGGCACGGCGTGGACACGCGCGCTCTGCCCGAACACGTGGTGTTCCTGCCCGCGCTGCCGCTCGGCCCCACCGGGAAGGTGTGCACCGCCACCTTGTCCCGGATGGCGGCCGAGGCTGTCGGCGACCGACCGAACGCACTCCCAGGAGGCCCCTGATGACGGACACCGCCACCGCGGATCCCGGCTACGTCTTCGACAACCACAACGAGAACGCCCGCGACCAGCACCGGTTCCTGGCCGCCGCATACGACCCGCTGACCACCCGCAGGCTGGACGGGGCCGGTGTCGGGCCGGGGTGGCGCTGCCTGGAGGTGGGCGCGGGCGGCGGAGGTGTCGCCCACTGGCTGGCCCGCCGGGTCGCCCCCGGCGGCTCCGTGGTCGCCACCGACGTCAAGCCCGACCACATCGCCCCCGCTGAGGGGCTGCGGGTGTGGCGGCACGACGTCACCAGCGACCCCCTGCCGGAGGCGGAGTTCGATCTGGTGCACTCCCGTCTGGTACTGCTGCACCTGCCCGAGCGGATCGAGGTCCTCAACCGGTTGGTGCACGCCCTCAAACCGGGCGGGGTGCTGCAGTTGGACGAGTTCGACATCACCTACGGCCCGTCGCTGCTCATGCCGGACACGGGGGCGCGGGAGCTGTACGAGGAGTTCCTGTCGGCCAAGATCCGGGTGATGTCCCGTGCGGGGGCCGACCCGGCGTGGGGGCGCCACGCGGCCGGGGCGATGCGCCGTGCGGGCCTGGTGGACGTCGACCCGCAGCCGCACGTGGAGCTCTGGGACTCCGGTTCTCCGGGGGTCCACCTCATTGCGCACCACACCCGCCACCTGCGGGACGCGTTCGTGCGGGAGGGGATGACCGACGGGCAGTTGGCCCGGGTGCGTGGTCTGCTGGCCGACCCCTCGTTCCGGGCCTGTTCCTGCGTGGTCTACTCGGTGCAGGGACGCCGCCCCGAGTGAGCCCCGCCCCCGGCGAGGCCCGCGGCGAGGCCCGCGGTGAGGCCTCCGGTGGGGTCCCGCCGGGGCGGGGTCGGCGCGGTCAGCGCGCCGACGGGGCCATGCCGGTGCCGACCCCCAGCCGGTTGTAGAGGTTGATGAGGGAGACGGCGGTGATGAGCGCGGCCGTCTCCCGCTCGGACAGGTGCGCGGCGGCCGCGGAGTAGACCTCGTCGGGCAGTCCGGCCTCACCGACCCGGGTCAGGGCGTCCACGAGCGCCAGCGCTGCGCGTTCGGCCTCGGTGAAGTGCGACCCGGCCTCGCGCCAGGCCGCGACGAGGGCGATGCGCCGCGGTGACATCCCGTCCGTGAGGGCCTGGTGGGTGTGCAGGTCGACGCAGAAGGCGCAGCCGTTGAGGACGGAGGCGCGGATCTTGACCAGGGTGTGCAGGTCCTCGTCGAGGGCGGCGTCCACCACGGCGTTGAGCCGGGCCAGTTCGGTGTACGCCTCGGGCAGATGCTGTGCAACCTGTACGCGGGCCGTGCCCATGGTTCGTCCTCGGTGTCGTACGCGTCCGGACACGGGGTGCCCGCTGAACACCGGAAAACTACCAAGGGTCACCGGTTTGGTGCTTTGGGTTTCCGAATGGTCGTCCTGGCGGTGATGGGTCCCGGTTTGGCCTGGGAGTGAGCCCCTTCCGCCGGTGGGAACGCGCACCGCCTGACCGGTCGTGGCGCCGAGGCGTCTGTCAGCCCCGGTCCGTTCCGTTCGCGCCGGTCCGGACCTCGGCGCCGTAGCGGCGGGCCAGGGCGTGGAAGCCCTCCTTGGGTTCCCAGTGGCCGTCGTCGGGGGACAGCTCCGACTCCGGGCTCGGCGGGCGCACGATCCCGAAGCTGGCCATGTCGCAGTCGCGGGCGGGGTCGGGGGAGTACCGGCAGTCGCCCTCGACGAACATGCACAGGAACGCGCCGTGCACGTCCTCGGTCTCGTACACGTCGATCAGCCTCTCGATCGTGTCGGCCTGCACGCTCTCGTCGCGGACCAGGCCGCCGCGCACCCGGCGGTCGTCCAGGTCGCGCCAGTCCAGGGGGTCGCCGCCGGAGCCGCCCCTGGTCTCGGCGCCCCGGTAGGAGCAGCAGCCGAACTCGGTGACCACCACCGGTTTGCCCAGCCGGTTCAGGGCGCGCAGCCCCTGCCGGTAGGAGCTCCGGGTGCTCTCGTCGAGGTAGTAGTCCACCCCGATGATGTCGAAGGGCGTCCAGTCCACGGTCTCCCAGGTGCCCGAGCCGTAGGTGAGCGGACCGGGGAAGTGCTTCCGCGCGGTGGCGGCCAGGCGGCCCAGCAGCCGGTTGAGCCTGCGGTTGTAGTAGGAGGGGAACAGGCTGAACACGTACAGGGCGCGCCCCCGTTGACCCATGTGGCGTCCGGGGAGGATGCCCCGGTTGAGGACGGTCAGTTCACAGCCCACGTTGAGCACGATCCGGCCGGGGTACTCGGCGGCGAGCCGCCCGGCGAGCTCGGCGGCGCGCTCCACGTGGTCGATGGTCTCGTCGTGCCCGGCCTCCGGGGAACGCGGCTGCAGCCACACGTCCAGGCCCTGCTCCAGGGCGAGGCGACAGGCCTGATCCAGGCGGTCCGGGTCGTGGCCGAACAGGGACACGGCCGTGCAGTGCAGGTCCTCGCGGATGACGCGCATCTCCTCGCGGACCGCCTCGGGGTTCCAGCGCTCACGCGAGTTCTGTCCGGGCACGTAGCTGGAGCCGACGTCGTACATGATGCCGCGCACGGGGATGCGTCGGCGCGGTAGGGCGTCCCCTTCCGCGGGCGTCTGCACGAGTTCGGGGCGGGCGGCGAACAGGAAGTGGACCACCAGGTAGGCGGCGATGGCGCCGCCCATGTTCAGCCCCAGCTCCCAGGCCCGGGCGCTGGTGGTGAAGGTGAGGCCGGCGCCGTCCAGCACGATGGCGGTGGCGGTCAGGGCCAGGCGCACCCCGACCCCCGCCCAGATCCCGGCGGTGCTCATGCGCAACAGCCCGAGGAAGAGGCCCAGGAGTGCCAGGTTGACCAGTTCTCCGGTGTGGCCCAGCACCAGGGAGGCCGAGCCCGCGAACAGCACGGCCTGGGTCAGGAGCACGACGCCCTGGGACAGGTGGAACCCCAGCATGTGCTGGACGTAGCCGCGGAAGACCAGTTCCTCGGGCAGGATCTGCGCGGTGAGCATCAAGGGGGCCAGGAACAGGGCGTTCAACGCGGCTGCGGGCAGGGCGTCGGGATCGAGGGCGGCGTTGCCGGTGTTCAGGGCCGTGACCGTGATCAGGGTGACCGCGACCCAGCAGGGCAGGGCCGCGGCCACCAGCGGGGGCCAGGCACGGGCGGGGGTGCCCAGCCCGGTCGAGGCCACCGTGCGTCCGGCGGTACGGCACAGCACCCACAGCAGGGGGATGAGCACCAGCACCGCGGCGGCCGAACGCACCGCCAGGCCCAAGGGCCGGTCGGGTTCGGTGGCCAGGGCGGGGACCAGTGCCTGGGCGGCCGTGCCGACCAGGGTGAACACCAGGACCAGTAACGCGATTCGGGGCAGCACGCCGCGCGCCCGGGGCGGGTAGGACTGGTTCAAGGGGGCCTCCTCAAAAACTCCGCACACTGTTCGATTAATGTAGAACGGTGTACGGAGTTCTGGCAAGGGGGAGCCGAGTGGGCAGTACACGCAAGGGCATCGAGGCCACCCTGGACCTGCTGTGGGCCGGGCTCGGGCAGCCCCGACGCGGTCCCCGCCACCAGCTCACCGTGGAACGGGTGGTCGAGGCGGCCATGGCCGTCGCCGAGGCCGAGGGGGTCGAGGCGCTGTCCATGCGCAGGGTCGCCGCCCGCCTGGGGGTCGGCGCCGCCACCCTGTACACCTACGTGCCGGACAAGGCAGCCCTGCTGGCCCTGATGGTCGACGAGATGGTCGGGCAGGCGCCCCTGCCGCACACTCGCCCCGGCACCTGGCGGGAGAAGGTCGAGGCCTGGGCGCGCGAGGACCTGGCCTCCTTCCGGGAACACCCGTGGTTGGCCGGGATCGTCACCGGCCCGTTCGTGGGCCCCAACGGCTTCGCCTGGACCGACTCCGCCATCCGGGTCTTCGACGGCACCGGCCTGAGCGCCGAGGAGGCCCTCGCGGTGGTGGAGGCCGTCGACGGCCTGGTCCACGGCCACCTCGCCAAGGTGGTCGCGGCCGACCGCGCCGAACGCTGGACCCTTCCCGACGGACGCTCGTTCGCCACCGTTCAGGAGAGCTACCTGACCACCCGCTGGATCGGTTCGGGCCGTTTCCCCGCCATCGAACGCCTGGCTGCGCCCCTGGCGCCCGCGGAGGTCTTCGAGCGGGCCCTGGCCTGGCTGCTCGACGGGGTCGAACGCAGGATCACCGAGGTCCGGGCGGCCCGGAACGACGCCCGGGGCTGAGTGGTCGGTCCGGCCGCCGCGTCCGAGCCGTCGGCAACGTCGGCAATCCGCCGCCCAGGGTTCGGCAGCAGGATGCTCAGGAGTGGCAGGCGTTGAGGCACCGGCCTGGGAGGGGCGGCATGGTCGGCGGTACGTCAGCGCCTCAGGACCAGGAGCGGGCTGGTGTGTTGGTGGCGCTGACCCCGGCCTTCAGGTCGGGGTCAGCCCATCAGCATCCGGGGGACGACGTAGACGAGTGAGTAGGCTTCGTAGACCGCGCCGATGACCAACAGCGCCAGTGCGGGCAGGCTCAGCCAACCGAACTGTCGCAACCCGCGCGCGTATCCCTGACGGCGGTTGGGGGCGCCGACCGCCGCGGGGCGCAGCCAGGCCCTTCCGAGAACGTAGGAGCCGAGCGAGAGCAGGATGTAGGCCTGGAACTCGATGACCATCGTCAGGGAGTGCGGGACGAGGAGCGTCGCCATGGTCTCGTCGACCGGAGCGAGGATCACGCCGCTCTCGAACGTCTTGTGGACGAGCAGGGCGATCCCGGCGAAGGGTACGACCAGCGAGGGCAGCAGGATCTTCAGCACGCCGACCGTCAGCACGTTGACCGCGAGGATGGTCAGGGCGAAGAGCCAGACGTTCCCGAGCAACGACACCACCAGGTCCGCCGTTCCGTCGTCCTCCTGACCGGTGACCAGTGCCGCGGTCAGTTCGGGGAAGAGCATCCCCACCGCCAGACCGGCCAGGAGCACGCCGTACACGATCGCGTTCAGCACGAGGTAGGCGCCGAGGTTGGCGCGGATGATCCGGAATGGTTGGCGAAGGATGCGCATGGGTCCTGCTCCGGGGTCGAGAGAGGCGGCGGGCCGCTCGGGCCCCTTCGCCCGACATTGCGCACCATGACCTCGGGGCAGGGTCAAGCCCGGGTCGGACACTTGACCCTGCCCCCGGGGCAGGGGGTGGACTGCGCGTGGAGTGCGGGACCCCGCACCGGCGGTGCAGGAGGAGGAAGCACATGGCGTGGAGTACCCAGCAGGTTGCCGAACTCGCCGGGACCACGGTCAAGGCCGTCCGGTACTACCACCGGATCGGTTTGCTGGACGTGCCGAGGCGGGCTGCCAACGGATACAAGCAGTACGAGGTACCGCACCTGGTCCGACTGCTCCAGATCAGGCGTCTGAGTGATCTGGGGGTCCCGCTGTCCGAGGTGGCGTCCATGGAGCGGGCGGACGAGCAGCCGGACGAGGCGATCCGCGTGCTGGACCGGGAACTGGAGGCGACGGTCAACCGGCTCAACCGGGTCCGGGAGGAACTGGCCCTCATCCTGCGCCATCGCGCGCCCGCGTACGTTCCGCCGGAGTTCGCGTCGATCTCCGGTGACCTCTCCGAGCGGCAGCGGTCCCTGCTGATGGTCTTCTCGACCGTGCTCAGCGAGGACTCCGTCGAGAGGTTCCGTGATCTGATCAGTGAACCCGACGAGACGGACGAGGAGTTCGAGGCCCTGCCGCCGGACGCGGACGACGCCGTGATCGAAAGTCTCGCCGAACGCATACTGCCGGTCGTTCTCCGAGGCCGGGAGGAGAATCCGTGGTCGCGGGCCCCGACGGTGGACGCGCCGCGTGGTGCGGAGCACGCCGCGCAGACGATGGCCGAGGCGGTCGTGCAGTTGTACAACACCGCGCAGCTACGCGTGCTGAAGCGCTTGAACGAACTCCTCACCGAAGAGGCCGCGACCGGCGACGCGCCCTGACGGGTGCCGGGGCGCGTCGCCGCCGTGGCGGTCAGGCCCCCAGGTGCTCGCCCAGAGCGGTGAGCAGCCGGTCGACGTCCTCCTCCGACACGTACGGTGCCATACCCACGCGTAGTCCGGCCTCGTCGTCCAGACCCAGCCGGGCGAAGGCCTCCTGGGCGTAGAAGCTCCCGGCCGGAGCCAGGACGTCCCGTTCCGCCAGGGCCCGGGAGACGTCCAGGCTGCGCCGACCGGGGAAGGCCATGAACAGGGTCGGAGTGCGCTCGGCCGCCCTCGAAAGCAGGACGACCTCCTCACCGAGGGCGGCCAGCCCCGACTCCACCCGCTTGCGCAGGGCGTGTTCGTGTTCGGCGATCGCCTCGTACGCGGCGACCAGGCGCGCCTGCCTCGACGAACCGCCCGGGCTCAGACCCGCGAGCACCTCCACCGTCTCGGTCGCCCCGGCCATGGTCTCGTAGGGCAGGGTGCCGAACTCGAACCGCTCCGGCACGTCGTTCGTGGAGGGCAGCAGCTTGTCCGGGGTGATCGACTCCAACAGAGCGGGGGAGGCGGCCAGCACCGCGCAGTGCGGGCCGAGGAACTTGTACGGGGAACACACGAGGAAGTCGGCGCCCAGTTCCCCAGCGTCCACGGTCTCGTGTGCCGCGAAGTGCACGGCGTCCACGTACACGAGCGCCCCCACCGCGTGGGCGCGGTCGGCGATGACACGCACCGGAGGCTTGGTGCCGAGCAGGTTGGAGGCGGCGGTCACCGCCACCAGCCGGGTGCGCTCGTTGACCACCTCGTCCAGGTCGGACAGGTCCGGTTCGGCCGTGTCCGGGTCCAGGCCGATCCACCGCACCGCCGCGCCCGCCCGCTCGGCCGCCTGGATCCAGGGCCGCACGTTCGCGTCGTGGTCCAGCCGGGTCACGACGACCTCGTCACCGGGGCCCCACCCTCCGGACAGGTGTCGGGAGAAGTCGTAGGTCAACTGGGTGGCGCTGCGCCCGTAGACGATCCCCGAGGGGTCGGCGCCCAGCAGGTCGGCGTAGGCGCTTCGGAAGGAACGGACGGCCTCCTCCGCGTTGGTCTGCGAGACCAGACCGGCGCCCCGGATGGAGAGCGGGCCGGTGAGGGTCCTGGCGATCGCCTCTCCCACCCGCGCGGGGGTCTGGGTGCCCCCGGGTCCGTCGAAGTGCGCGATACCGGACTTCAACGCGGGGAAGCCGGACCGGAACGAGTCGAGGTCGAACTGGGGCATGGGGCTCCTTCGCTGCCGAGGGCGTTCGCCGACCACGATCGCACACGCCCGGACCCGCCCGTGAGGCCCGTGAGGCCCGGGAGGAGGAGCGGCGAAATGGTCGTAGTGGTGACCAGACCCGGGCGGGGACCCCGGGCACTCACCGCTGGAGGGAGCCCACCAACCCGGCGGCCAGGTGCGCCCGCTCCACCATGGCGCCGACCACCAGGTACTCGTGGTCGGCGTGCGCGCCGCCGCCGACCGCTCCCAGGCCGTCCAGGGTCGGTACCCCGAGCGCCGCCGTGAAGTTGCCGTCACTGCCACCGCCGACCGCCACGCCGCCGACCCCGGGCAACAGCCGCTGGGCCTGCGCCAGCAGCCCCTCCGCCACGGCCGCGGGCATCGGCGGACGGTTGACCGAACCCGTCACCGCGACCCGGGCCCCCTCCAGGTGCGGGGTGAGGGCTGCGAACGCCGCCTCGACCCGTCGGCGTTCCTCGTCCGTCTCGACCCGCACGTCCACGGTGACGACCGCCTCCGCCGGGACCACGTTGTCCGTGGTCCCGGCCGCGGCCACCGTCGGGGTCACGGTCGTCCCGGCCTCCGGGCGGTTCAGCGCCGCGATGTCCAACACCTGGTGGGCTGCCTCCACCAGCGCGTTCACCCCGGCCTCGGGTTCCAGTCCGGCGTGCGAGGCGCGGCCCCGCACGAACACCTCGAACGTGCCGCAGCCCTTCCGGGCGATCTTGAGGTGTCCGCCCTCGGCCGCCCCCTCGAACACCAGCACCGCACCGCAGGCGCGGGCCCGCTCCTCGATCAGCGCCCGCGAGTGGTGCGAGCCGACCTCCTCGTCGGCCGTCACCAGGACCTCCACCCCCGCCAGGTCGTCCAGCGCCGCCAGACCGTGTACGGCCTGCACCAGCCCGCCGAGCATGTCGTACACCCCGGGGCCGGTGGCGCGGCCCCCCTCCACCCGGAACGGGCGCCGCGCCAACGTGCCCAACGGGAACACCGTGTCGTGGTGGCCCAGCACCAGCACCCGGGGCTCACCCCCGCCCGACCAGTGCACGTGCGGCCCGGCCGGGCTCTCCACCAGGGCGGCCCGCCCGCCCAGCCGCCTCTCGACCAGCGCCGCCACCGCCCCGGCCGACCCCTTCAGGGACTCCACGTCACGGGAGGGGGACTCGGTCTCCACGAGCGTCCGCAGGTCTTCCAACATCGCGTCGACGCTCGCGCCGCCGTCTTCGTGCTTCACCATGCCGCAAGGCTAAGGGTGTTCGCACTCAGTCGATCGGCAGCGGGGAACTGGGTTTGGTGACGCTGATGGCGAAGGTCGTCTCGATCGAGGAGACCGCCGGGATCGCACGCAGCTTGGTGCGCATCAGCTCCTCGTAGGCGGCGAACGAGCGAGAAGCGACCTTCAGCAGGTAGTCGTGGTCACCCGCCAGCAGATAGGCCTCGGTGACCTCCGGGATCGCCCGGATGGCCTCCTCCACCCGCTCCACCACACCGGTGCCGTGCGAGTCCAGGCGCAGCCGCACGAACGCGGTGATGTCGAGCCCGACCGAGGCCGGGTCGACCACCGCCGTGTACCGGTCCAGCACACCGGACTGCTCCAACCTCCGCACCCGGCGCAGACAGGGGGAGGGGGACAGGCCCACCCGGTCGGCCAGGTCCTGGTTACTGATCCGCCCGTCACTCTGAAGCTCGTGCAGGATCCGCAGATCGATCTCGTCTAGTCCTTGCATGTGGCAGATCCTGCCAAAGTAACCTCCCGTGGAGCAATAATGAGCAATCGTCAGCCTCTTCTGTCCCCGTACCTTCGCTTCTATGAGCAGACCTACCGGGGCGACCCCCGCACTCGCCGTCGGGCTGGCGGCGATGGCGGCGACCGTGGTGCTGTGGGCCGGTTTCGCCCTGAGCATCCGCGGGATCGGCGCCTCCGACCTCACAGCCCTGGACACCGCCTTCCTCCGTTTCCTGACCCCGCTGGTCGTACTCGCCCCCTGGATCCCCCGCGCCCTACGGCGGGTGCGCCACGAACGCGGGGGAGTCCTGGCGGCGCTCTGCGTCGGTGCCGGACTCCCGTACTTCCTCATCGCCGCCTGGGGCGGTTCACTGACCAGCGCCGCCCTCGTGGGGATCGTGATCCCCGGCACGGTGCCGCTGTTCGTTACCGTGCTCGCGTTCGGACTCTGGCGCACCCGGGCCCGACCCGCCCAGCTGGGCGCGCTCGTGCTGATCGTCCTGGGCGTGGCGGTGACCGTGGTGGCCGCCGTCTCCCCGGACCAGGTCACCGGGGTCGCGGTCCTGCTCTGCGCCGGACTGGTGTGGTCGGTGTACACCCTGGCCCTGCGGGAGACCACACTCGACCCCGTCAGCGCCGCTGTCGTGCTCTGCGCCCCCTCCGCCCTGCTGTCCGGGGTGCCGATCCTGCTGCGCCTGGTGCCCTCGTCCCTGACCGGCGGAGCCGCCACCCGCGACGTCCTGACCTTCGTCGCGGTCCAGGGCGTCGGCGTCGGTGTGCTCGCCGCCCTGTGCTACGCCACCGCCATCCGCGTGCTCGGCGGTCCGGTCGCCGCCACCCTGGGGGCGTTGAGCCCGGTCCTCACCCTCGTCGTCGCCGCACCGCTGCTCGGCGAGCCCGTCACCGTCGCGACCACGGCCACCCTGCTGCTGGTGCTGACCGGGGTGGTCGCCTTCAACCTCCTCGCCGCCCGGCCCGCCCGGCGGCCCGCCCCGCCCCCCGCCGAAACCGCGGACCGAAGCCCCGAACTGGAGCCCTCATGCTGATGCCGTCCCTGCGGGAACCGCGCACCGACCCCCTCTGGCGGCTCACCGCCGCCTGCGACGCCGACCGGCGTCCGCACCGACTCGACCTCATCGTCGGCGTCTACCGGGACGACACCGGCACCTCGCCCGTCTTCGGCGCCGTCGCCGAGGCCGAACGCCGCCTCGCTGAACGCTCCCCCTCCAAGGAGTACCTGGGGCCCGCCGGAAACCGCGCCTTCACCGGCGCGCTCACCGAACTGCTCCTGCCCTCCGACCGGGTCCGGGAGCGCACGCTCGCGATCCAGTCGGTCGCCGGCACCGGCGCCCTGCGCCTCCTGGCGGAACTGCTGGCCGAGACCGGCCCCGACCGGACCGTGTACCTGGGCACGCCCGCCTACCTCAACCACCGCACCATCCTCGCCACGGCCGGGCTGCGTGTCCACGAGTACCCGATGCTGCTGGCCGACGGCCGCCCCGATCCCGACGCGGCGCTGGAGGCGATCGCCACCGCCTCCCCCGGGGACGTGCTCATGATCCAGGGGTGCTGTCACAACCCCACCGGCACCGCGATGCCGACGGAGCGCTGGGAGGAGCTCGCCCGCGCCATGCTCGCCCGCGGGGTGGTCCCGTTCGTCGACCAGGCCTACTTCGGCCTGGGGGACGGGCTCGAAGCCGACCTCGAGGGCATGCGGCGCATGCTCGACCTGCTGCCCGAAGCGGTCGTCGCGGTCAGCGCCTCCAAGGCGTGGGGCCTGTACAACGAACGCACCGGCTGCGCCGTCGTCGTCTCCGACGATTCCACCCGCAGGGCACACGCCTACGGCATCCTGGAGACGGTCGCCCGGGCCGGTTACTCCCAGCCCCCGGACCACGGAGCGCGGATCGTCCACGAGATCCTGCGGGACCCCGGCCTGTACACGGACTGGCTGACCGAACTGGAGGGTATGCGCGAGCGCCTGGGCGCTCTGCGCGGCGGTCTGGCCGACGCCCTCGCCCACCGGACCGGAACGACGGTGTTCGAACCGCTCCGCGAACAGCGGGGGATGTTCCTGCGGCTGCCCCTGGCCGAACCGGACATGGGACGGCTGCGCGAGGAACACGCGATCCACGGCCTGCCCTCCGGGCGGATCAACCTGGCCGGGGTCCCCACCCACCGCCTCGACCACCTCGCCGACGCGATCGCCCGCGTGCACAGGGTTTCCGAGCAGGCCGCCCGACCCCTGCCGGTGGGGTGAGCGACCGCGCGGCGACGCCCACCCGGGCTCCGGACGGGGCCGTGGTTCAGGACCGCTCGGCGGTCGGGCCGGAGGGCGGTTCGTCCGCGCCCGGCCCGGTCCTGGCCCGCTCCGGTTCCCCCTCGCCGTCCGCTCCCCGGGGGGTCTTCTCCCGGTGCGGACCCGGGCGGTTGCGCAGGAGCGCGGCGAGTACCGCAGCGATCGGGGTGGCCAGGAACAGGCCCGTGACCCCGCCCAGGATCCCGCCGACCGTGAGAACGACCAGCACCACGGCCGAGGGCAGTTCCAGGGCCTGCCCGTAGATCCGCGGCGCGAACACGTTGCTCTCCAACTGCTGCACGACGATCACCGCGGCCAGCACCACCAGGGCCACGATCCAGTTCTCGGTCACCAGAGCCACCAGAACGGCCAGGAGCCCGCTCAGGAAGGCGCCGATGATCGGCAGGAACGCGCCCACGAAGGTGAGCACGATCAGCGGGACCGCCAGAGCTGGGTCGATGAGCAGGAACAGCACGATACCGATGCCCAACGCGTCGAAGACACCCACCAGGGCCACCCCGCGCACGTAGCTGCCCATCACCCGGTAGGAGACCCGTGCGCCGTGGCGCAGACCCGGGCGGGAGGGGGGCGGCAGCAGGCTGGTGATCCAGTCCATGAGTTTGTCGCCCGAGTGTACGAAGTAGATGGTCAGGACGATGATCAGCACGATACCGAGCACGACCCGGGTCACGGCGGTGGTCGCCGTCCACGCGCCGGTGAGGATCTGGTTGGTGTTCTCGGTGATCAGGGACTGGGTCTCGGCCCAGGCGCTGTCGATCGCCTCGGTGAGCAGCGCCGGGTTCAGGCCGAAGGGCAGGTCCATGGCCTGGAGTTGGTCGACGGCGCTGTTGACGCTGTCCACCAGGTCCTCGAAACCCGCGACGGCGGGGGTCACGATCAGGGTGATGGCCGCGCTGTAGACCACCAGCGCGATCAGCAGGGTGATGGCGGTGGAGGACCCCCGGCCCAGCCCCGAGCGTTTGATCGGGTTGGGACGGCGCAGCCAGTTGGCCAGCGGCATGAGCAGCGCGGTGAGGAAGACCGCGATGATCAGCGGCAGGGTGACCACCGACAGGTAGGCGACCGCGTAGACCACCAGGCCTGCCAGTACGCCGATGACCAGGATTCGCCAGGCGGTGTCGCTGACCGTGCGCAGCAGGTCGCCGGCGCGCGCGTCGTCCTGGGTTTCCGGGGTCTGGGTTTCCGGGCCCCGGGGGTCCGGGGCCTCGTCGACGGGTTCGGCCTCCTTCCTTCGCGCACGGGCGCTCCGCGCGGCGTTCCACTTGTTCACAAGGGCGCCGACCCCTGGCCACTGGGCTTGCACATGGACTCCGATAACTGGGTGACACTGAGCTGGGCGATACAGAGTCTGTCCGGCTCGACCGGCCCGGGCCAGGAGGTTCGCGGGCGAGTCCGAAAAGGGCGTGTCGCGGTGTGATCAGGTGACGAAGTCCGACACGGCATGTTTCCTGGTGTCCCCGGGAGGATCCGGCCTCCGGCGCGTTGCTGTCCTCGACCACCCGGTCGTGAACGACCCGGGGCAGGTGGCTCGG
Organism: Nocardiopsis terrae; assembly: GCF_014651695.1. Taxonomy (GTDB): domain Bacteria; phylum Actinomycetota; class Actinomycetes; order Streptosporangiales; family Streptosporangiaceae; genus Nocardiopsis; species Nocardiopsis terrae. The sequence continues at coordinate 707,679 of NZ_BMXJ01000003.1, read as the reverse complement.
GCCGCCACCGTCAGGCCGCACGCGCCCCGCCGGAGCGCGTGCGGCCTGACGCGGGCTACTCGGAGGGTTCGGGGACGGGCGGGCACTCGACGGTCGGGTTGACGCCGAGATAGTTCAGCGGACCGACGAAGACGGTCACCACGGTGCTGCCCAGCGTCGAACAGGAGGCCTCCGAGGTACTGAAGTAGCCGCGCTGGACGGCGGCGGCCAGCCCGATCGCCAACCAGAGCAGGACGAGTACCGAAAGGACGATGCTGGTGCGCACTGCTACCTCCTGGGGGGTGGGGCGGTAGGTGGTCGTCGGGGTTCTCGGTGCTGCGGGTTCCCTAGGGACCTTTACCCGCCGATCCCCCTTCCTCACCCGGTTTCCGGCCCCCGGGGCGGTTCGGGGGCTCGGCGCAGGGGCGCATCGGTCACCTCACGTCCCCGAACCGTTCCTCCTGCGGCCCGAACCGCCACCGGGTGGCTCCGTGGCCGACGTCGCCGGTGGGGAAGGCGTAGCCGGTCCCGGGGACGATCCCGTACACCGCGTAGGGCGGAGGACCGGCGGTCGGGGCGCCGTCGGGGCCGGTCAACAGGTCGCCCTCGGCGACCGGCGGCCACCCGTACACGACGGGGTAGGCCCCGGCCACCTCCTTCACCCGGTCCTCGTCCCGTATCCGCTCGACCCGCCCTTCGACCACCACGTCCAGGAGGCCGGTGGACACCGCCAGGCTCACCCGGGGCGAGGCCGCGAGCAGCCGGGCCTTCTTCGTTCCGTCACCGCAGGCGAAGTACGGCCGCCCGGCCACCCACACCGCCAGCAGCGGCCGGGTGTGCGGGGTCCCGCCCTCCCGGGGCAGGGTCAGCCAGTACGTCCCGCTCACCTCCGCCAGGTGGCCGAGCACCTCCTCCCAGGAACCGGGGGCGTCGTCGGTCAGGGCTTCGGCGCGGGGGTCGTTTGTGACCATGGCTCGGCCTTCCGGGATCGTGTCCTGTGGTGACGGTCACCCTAGTTTCCGGTGCCGACAGTCCGGGGGCGCCGTGCCCCTCGGGAGTGCCCTCGAACTCCCCGAGGCGCACGGCGAGGGCGGGATGGGCTCCGTCCCCCGAACCTGTCACTGAGGCCGTCCCCACCGGGAGGGTCGAGGGTGACGGTGGCGGTGTTCCTACCGGGACCGTCGGCCATGGCGTCAAGCCCCCGCGATCCGGCAACTCCCCTCAGGCGAGACCCTGGAGGGCGGGGCCGATACCACCGTCCACAGGCAGCTCCGCACCGGTGGTGAAGGTCGCCTCGAAGCCCAGGAACAGCACCGCCCGCGCCACCTCGGCCACCGTCCCGTGGCGGCCCATCGGAGTGGCCTGGTCACCGGCGGCGGCGATGGCGGCGCGTTCCTCCTCGGAGGCACCGGTGAACCCGCCCGAACGCGTGTGGATGAATCCGGGAGCAACGCTGTTGACCCGGACCCCGCGCGGCAGCAGTTCGGCCGCGAAGCTCCGGGCGAACCCCGCCACCGCCGCCTTGGCGCCGGTGTACACGCTCAGACCGGCCGTTCCGGTGGCGTTGGTGACCGACGTCGTGAACACGACCGAGCCGCCCTCGGCGAGCAGCGGCGCCAGCCTCTGCACGGTGAAGTACGCGCCCCGGGCGTTGATCCCGAACATCCACTCGTAGGTCTCCTCTGAGACCTCTGTGAACGGCTCCGCCGCGGCCACACCCACGTTCACGTGCAGGAAGTCGACCCCGCCCAGGGTCTGGCGCACCGTCTCGGCCAGCACGTCCGCGTCCCCGACCCGGGCGGCGTCCGCGCGCACCGCCTGTGCCCGGGGCCCGAACCTGCCCCGTACCTCCGCCAGGTTCTCCTCGTTGTTACCGGTCAGCAGGACCTGAGCCCCGCCGGCCAGGAGTTCCTCGACCACGCCCAGGCCCATACCGTGCGTCCCGCCGACCACCACGGCCCGCTTGCCCTCGTAGACACCCATGTCCGAACTCTCCTGTTCCCTTCCGCGGGCGGCCCGGTGACCGCCTCGACCGGTCGTCCCCACGCTGCCGGGCACCGCCACGGGTTCGCCACGGCTCCGCTACGGGTGGGCCCTCGAAAGCCCGACGGCGGCGGGGGAGAAGGGCGTCGCGAGTACGGGAACCGTTCCGCCCCCGCTACGGTGAGGGCATGCGATTCGGGGTCCTCGGTCCACTGTCGGCGCTGACCGACCACGGCGAACCCGTCCGGGTCCCCGACACCAAGGTCCGCGCCCTGCTCGTCCACCTGCTCCTGGCCCGGGGCCGTCCTGTCTCCGTCGACCGACTCGTGGACCACCTGTGGGGCGACACCCCGCCCGCCCGTCCCGCCGCAGTCCTCCAGGCCCGGATCTCCCAGCTGCGCGGCACTCTGGACGCTGCCGAACCGGGCGCCCGTGCCCTGGTCCGCCACCGTCCCCCCGGCTACCTCCTGGCTACCGACCACCTCGACGCCGTACTCTTCGAGGACCTCCTCGACCAGGCCGCCCGTGCCACCGACCCCCGCACCCGCGCAGACCGCCTCTCCCAGGCCCTGGACCTGTGGCGCGGCCCGGCACTGGCCGAGTTCACCCACGCCGGGCCCGGTCCGGCCGAGGACCGCTGGACCGAGCTGACCCGCTGGGAGCAGATGCGCCTGAGCGCCCTGGAGGACCTCGCCGAAACCCGCCTGGAACTGGGCGAGCACAGCGCTCTGGCCGCCGATCTCACCGACGCGGTGGCCCTCCACCCCTACCGTGAACGCCTGCACGCCGCCCACCTACGCGCCCTGCACGGGGCCGGACGCCACGCCGAGGCACTGGCCGCCTACACGCGCCTGCGCTCCCGCCTCGCCGAGGAGCTGGGGGCGGACCCCGGACCGGAGCTGTCGGCTCTGCACCGAGCCATGCTCGTCCGCGACCCCGCGCTGGACCCCGCGCCCCGCCCCGCCCCGCCGCCCGGACGCCTGCCCGAACCCGTGGACGCCCTGATCGGCCGGGACCGTCCCCTCCGGGAACTCGGCACCCTGCTCACCGAACACCGGCTCGTCACCCTGACCGGACCGGGCGGCGTCGGAAAGACCCGCCTCGCCCTGGCAGCCGGGGCGGCGCTCAGCTCCGGGGGAGAGCCCGAGAGCGAAGTGTCCGTTGCCGGGGACGGCGCCTGGCTGGTCGAACTGGCCGGACTCGCCCCCGGCGGTGACCCCGTGCCCCTCCTGGCCGCCACCCTCGGGGCTCGGGACGGGCACACCGGCGAGGGGCCCGAAGAGCTGGCTCGGATCGTGGCGCTGCTCAGGGGGCGGCGCGCCCTCCTCGTGCTGGACAACCACGAACACGTCGTCGCGCCCGTGGCCGCCCTGGTCTCCCACCTGCTGGGCGCCCTGCCCCACCTGCGCGTCCTCGCCACCGGCCGGATACCCCTCGACGTGGCGGGAGAACACCTGTACGCGGTGCCCCCGCTCGACCTGCCCGCCCCGGGGGCCACCGACCCCGACGAACTCGCCGCCTCGGGCGCGGTCCAGCTCTTCGCCGCCCGCGCCCGCGCGGCCCGCTCCACCTTCTTCCTGGGCCCCGAGAGCGCCCCCGCCGTCGTTACCGTCTGCCGCCGACTGGACGGTATCCCGCTGGCCCTGGAACTGGCCGCGACCCGCCTGCGCCACCTGGGCATCGACGAGGTCGTGGCCCGGCTGGACGACCGGTTCGCCCTGCTCGGCAGCGGCCGCCGCGACGCCCCCGCCCGTCAGCGCACCCTGCGTGCGGTGATCGACTGGAGTTGGGAGCCGCTCGATCCGACCGAACGGGCCGTCCTGTCCCGCCTGGCCGTGACCGCGGACGGTTGCGAACCGGACACCGCCGGGGCCGTCTGCTCCGGGCCGGAACCGGGGGAGGGGCCCGAGGAGGGCGAGGGGCCGGCGAACGTGCCCCCTGTGCCTCCGAACGCGGTCCTGGACCTGGTCGGCGCCCTGGCCGACCGCTCCCTCGTCACCGTCGAGGCCCATCCCGCCCGCACCCGCTACCGCCTCCTGGAGTCCGTGGCCGCCTACTCCCTGGAACACCTGGCCGCCTCCGGTGACCAGCCCCGGGTCCAGGACCGGCACGCCCGCCACCTCGCCGACCTCGCCGCCCGGGCCGACACCCACCTGCGCGGCCCCGACCAGCGCCGCTGGCTCGACCGTCTGGACCGGGAGGCCGCCAACCTGAACACCGCCCTGGACCACGCCGTCCGTGTCGGCGACACCGACCTGGCCCTGCGTCTGGCCGTGGCCTCCTGCTGGCATCGCTACCTGCGCGGACGTTCCGGACAGGCACGGCTGGCCCTGGACCGGGCACTCGATCTGCCCGGCGGGACCGCCTCCGCCCGCGCCGAGGCCGACCTGTGGCGGACCGCCTTCGCCGTACCCGCCACCGACGACGAAACGCACCGCCGCGCCCGTGTGCCCGAACACCTGGACCGGGTCACCGACCCGGTCGTCCGCGCCCGGCTCGCCTGGCTGATCGAACACCTCCGATGGGGGTTGGGCGACCGGGGCCTGGCCGCTGCCCGCGTGCGGGCCGCCCACGAGGCGGCCATCGAGACCGGGGACCGCTGGGGTGTCGAGGTCTCCCGGGTCACCCTGGCCTACGCCGCACTCGGCCGGGGCGACATCGCCGGGGCACTGGACGCGGCGCGGCGGGCGGAGAGCGCACTACGGGAACTCGGTGACAGCTGGGGTGCCCTCCAGGCCACCGACGCCCTCGCTCAGGCACTGGAGTCCCTCGGCGACCTGGACGGCGTCGCTGCCCACCACGAGCGCAGCCTGCGCCTGGCCGAGGAACTGCGTCTGTGGGGCAACGTCACCCTCGCCCTGTCCGGGCTGGGCCGAGTGGCCCTGCTCCGCGGTGACCTGGACCGGGCCGATGTTCTGCACGCCCGGGCCGCCGCCCTGGCCGCGGAGCACTCCGACGCGGGCGCCGAACAGTTCGCCGACGCCGGAACCGTCCTGGCAGCCCGTCGCCGCGGCGACCTCGACCACGCCGAACGCCTCCTGCGCCGCTGGGTGGACTGGAACCTGCGCACGGGCAGCCACGTCGGAACGGCGTTCCTGCGCACCCAGCTGGGGTACGTCGCTGAACAGCGCGGAGACGCCGCGGCCGCCCTGGACCTGCACACTCTGGCCCGGGCCGACGCCGAGGCCAGCGGTGACCCCCGTGCGGTCGCCGCCGCGCTCGAAGGGTTGGCCGGGGCGCACGCCCTGGCCGGGGAGCCGGACCGGGCCGCCGACCTGCTCACCGAGGCCGCTCGGCTCCGTGAGGGATCGGGTGCGCCGCTCACCGCCCCCGAGCGATTCGACGTCGACCGCGTCCTCTCCCGTCCGGGTACCTGAGCCCCGGCTCTGCACCCGACCGCCGGGACGGCTCGAAGCCGGCGAAAACGGATGGTGTGGCGGGCGGAACCGGCCGTAGGGTCCCCCGTATGACAGAACCCCCCGCTCCGCGTCTGGTGGAGATCACTCCCGACAACGTCGACGCCGCACTCGGGGTGCGCGTCCGCGACGACCAGCACAGGTTCGTCGCCTCGGTCGAACGCTCCCTCGCCCAGGCCTACGCCGCCCGTGACACCGCATGGCCCCGCCTGCTCATGGACGGCGACGAGGCCGTGGGCTTCGTCATGGTCGGCTTCGATCCCGAGGAGGAGGACCCCGACTTCCGGGCCGAGATCTGGCGGCTGAACATCGGGGAGGGACACCAGGGCAGGGGCTACGGCCGCTTCGCGGTGCAGGGGGTCCTCACCGAGGCCCGGGACCGGGGGATCTCGCGGGTCACGGTCTCCTGGGTACCGGGGGAGGGCAGCCCGGAGGACTTCTACCTGGCGCTCGGCTTCCGCAGGACCGGCCGGGTGAACGACGGGGAGGTCATCGGCGAGCTCTTCCTCGACTGAGCGCACCGCCCCGCGGTGGACGGCGGGGCCCCGAAACGGCGCGGATTTCCGGGGTCGGGCGAGAACCGGAAAGCGGGTCGGGCGCATCCCAGAGCGGGTGAACCGGACCGTTCCCGGGCGCGTTGACGCCGCATCGACTGTCTGGTTTCGTACAGATGCCCGTCCCCCGCGGGCCCCGAACACAAGCGAAACCGATCCCACCTCCCCTGTCTCCGGAGGCCGGACGCGCCCGCGGTAGGCGAAGGAGAACGTGGATGGCGAGCCGCCAGACGGCATCGAGCGGTACCGACCCGGCCGAACGGAGCCGTTCACGCCGCCTGCTCGGAACCCTCGCCCGGCGCACCCGCGCCGGATCCTCGGGCCTGGTCCTCAGCCTCATGGCGACCGCGCTGGTCAGCACCGCCTTCGGGGTCGGGGCCCTGGGCCGCTCGGACGAGGTTTCCGACGGCGCCGCCTGGCTGTGGAGCGCCCCGGCCGGCGAGGCGGTCCGCGTCAACGGCAACAACGCGGAGATCGACCTGGTCGCCTCCCTCCCCGAGGCCGGGGGCGGCCGTGTCGAGGTGGAACAGAACGACGACTACCTGATCCTCACCGACCCCGAGACGGGCAAGGTGACCTCGGTCGACCTCAACGAGCTCGGCTTCTCCGGCAAGCTCGAACTGGGGTCCGGCGACTTCGGGGTGGTGCTCGGCCGGGAGTCCGCCGTGGTGATCGACCGCGAGGGCGGCGAGATCAGGGCCGTGGACCCCGCCACGCTCCAGGCCACCGGCGCCTCCCTGACCCTGGAGGGGCCGCTGGTCGGCGGAGCCTTCGACGACTCCGACACCCTGTGGGTGGGCGCGCCCGCGCAGGGGCACGCCGTCGGGATCAGGGTCACCGACGGGGAGGCCGCCGTCACCCAGACGGTCGCGGTGGCCTCCCCGGGGGCCGATATCGGCGTCACGGTCTTCGATGACGGCGCGCTGGCCGTCGACCGGGGCAGCGAACAGGTCGTGGCCATGCGCGACGGGGACGACCCCGTGATGGTCACCATGCCCGCGCCGATGGACGACTCGGCCATGCCGGCCCGTACCCGCGGGGACATGGCCGCCGTCACCAAGACCGAGGACGACGGGATCGTCACCCTCCTGCACCCCTACGGTGCCGCCGAGACCAGTTACTTCCCGGTGGGCCAACCGGGCGGCGGGATCGCGGTGCCGTTCTCCGGACGCGTCTACGTCCCCTTCGACGAGGAGGGTGTGGTCCGCTCCTACGCACCCGACGGCCGCGAACTCGACACTGTCACCCTGCCGGGCGCGGAGGGCGCGCTGGAGCTGGACGCCCGCGAGGGCAGCCTGTTCGTCAACGCCCCCGACACCGGCGCGGCCGCGGTCGTGGACGAGACGGGCCGGGCCACCCTGGTGGACACCGACGAGGCCCCGCCGGGGCCGGGCGAGGTCCGTGCCGACACCCCCGAAGCCGCACCTGAACCGGGGTCCCCGGGAACGGAACCCCAGTCCGGCGGGAACCCCGAGGGCGGTGACGCCCCCGAAGGCCAGGGTCCGGGGCAGGGCACGGGACCGGGTGAGGGGCCCGGCGAAGGTGAGGGCTCCGGCGAGGAGTCCACCGGGCCGCCCGGGGCTCCCACACCCGTCACCGCCGAGGCGGGCGACGGCGAAGTCGAGCTGAGCTGGCCCGAGGCCTACTCCCCGGACGCTCCCGTCGAGTCCTACGAGATCACCTGGGAGGACGGCGAGACCACCGTGGACGGCTCCGAGCTGCACACCCGGATCACCGGTCTGGACAACGGCACCGCCTACCGGTTCCGGGTCCGCGCCACCAACGAGCACGGAACCGGACCCGCGGCACAGTCACCCCAGGTCACTCCGAGCCAGGAGGCACCCGGATCACCCGGCACGGTCACGGCGGAGGCGACCGGCGACGAGAGCGCGACCGTGACCTGGGAGGGCGCCGACAACGCCGTCGACTACCTGGTCACCACCTCCGCCGGGGGCGGCGCGAGCGCGCCCAGCGACCGCACCACCGGACAGACCTCACTGGAGGTCACCGGGCTGCAGGCGGGCGCGACCTACACGTTCACGGTTACCTCGCGCGGCCCCGGCGGTGTGACCGGTGAGTCCGCCACCAGCGCTTCGGTGACCATGCCCGAAGAGCAGGTGGGGGACCCGAGCGGTGTCGCCCACAGCGTCTCGGGCAGCACGGTGACCGTCACCTGGACGGCCGCCGACAACGCCGAGGGGTACCGGATCACCCCGCACGGCGACGGCGCGGTGTTCCTGAACGAGGCCAGTGCCGGGGCGGGGGCCACCTCCCACTCCTTCACCCGAGGCGACGAGCGGTGTTTCTCCTTCACGGTCACCGCCCTGGGGCCCGGCGGAACCGAGAGCGCGGGTGTGCGCAGCGCTCCCGCCTGTATGAGGTGGTAGCGGTGCCGGAACGGACAGCGGACAGGGAGAGGACGGACGAGGTGCCCAGAACACGGAAGGGTCGCGCGACCTGGGCGGCGATGGCGGCTGCCACGGCGCTGATCGCCTCGGGGCTGGTGCTGACCTCCTCCACCGCCGCGCAGGGCGCTGATCCCCAGGACCTGTGCAACTCAGCGCACCCGATGGACGACGCACCCGAGTACAGCCAACCGGCCGACGGCTGGCCGCTGCCGGTTCCGGGCGACCCGGGCGGCATGATCCACGTCTTCTACGAGCCGGACTACGGCTACAACTGCGCGATCGTGGTCTCCAACGGCGGCCCCACCTACATCGACATCGGCCTGCGCCGCAGCGACGGCACCGGCGAACGTGGCTGGGACGACAAAACCGCCGCTACGGTCGCCGGGCCGGTCCTCATCCCCGCCCAGGGCTTCTGCGTCGATGTGACCGCGGCCGTGGGCGAGCGCTCCTTCACCAGCAGGGGAACGAACTGTAACGCCTGAGCCGCGCGGGGCCTCGCCACTGACCGTCGGTTCCCGCAGGCAACCCCTCGCCCGCCGCCCCTCCCAGGGGCGCCCACCGGTCCGGCGGGCGCCCCTTCCACCTTCGGGACGGCGCTGCCCGGGGCCTCTACCCCTCCGGTTCGGTCCAGGCGACCTGGACCTGCTCCGGCGGGCGGCCCCGGCGGGCCAGCAGGGCACGGCCCTGGGGCAGGCGCCGGGAGGCGACCCCGTTGGCGAGCCGCCCCTCCATCCGGTCCCCGGAGAACAGCAGACCCGGCGTGGCCATGTCCACGATCGTCTGCGTCACCGGGTCGAACATCGACCGCGAGGCGCCACCGGTCCGTCTGGCGGTGACCATGTGCAGCCCCAGGTCGGCCCCCTGGCTGAGGAACTCCGCCAGCGGCTCCAACGGGTTGCTGCGCCCGGCCACCAGGTCCAGGTCGTCGACGAAGACGAACACCTCCAACCCGTCCCACCAGCTCCGCTCGCGCAGTTGGCGGGGGGTGACCTCCGGTCCGGGCAGCCGCTGACGGATCATCCCGGCCAGCTCCCCGGCCAGCCCCCTGGTGTGCTGGGGGCTGGTGCTGTAGGCCAGCAGGTGGTCCTCGGGCACCAGCCCCAGGTGCGCCCGCCGGTAGTCGACCATGACGATGCCCACCTCGCGGGCGGGCCGTTGCGCCACCTGCCGCACCAGGGTGCGGATCAGGTTGCTCTTGCCGGTCTGCGGGTCGCCGTAGACCACCAGGTGCGGGTCCTCGTCCGGCCGGTAAAGGCAGGGGCCCAGGTCGCTCTCGCCGAGCCCCAGGAGCAGGCCGGGGCCCTGGTGGCGGGGGAGAAGTTCGTCCAGGGAAACCTGTGCGGGCAGCACCCGCACCCGGTGCACCGGGTCGTGCGGCCAGCGCTCGGCGAGCACCCGCACCGCCTCGCGGACCCCGTCGCCCAGGTCGGCGTCCTCGGCCACCCCGTCCAACCGGGGCAGGGCCACCTGTACGAACGACTCGTCCGAGCGCAGCCCGCGGCCCGGCACGTCCTTGGGCATCCGCTCGGCGACCTTGCGGCCCAGTTGGGAGTCGTAGGGGTCGGTCAGGCGCAGCTCGAACCTGCCGCCGAACAGCGACTGCGTCTTGGAGCGGACCTGGTTCCCGGCAGAGGCGGTCAGCACCGTGTGCACACCCAGGGCCGGGCCGCGCGAGACGATGTCGTTGAGGACGTCGTCCACGTCGGGGAGCGCCTCCCGCACCCCGGCCCAGCCGTCGATGAGCAGGTACACGTCGCCGTGGACCCCCGAGGGCACCCTGCCCTCGGCCCGGGCCTGGCGCAGGTCGGCGGGCGAGTCCAACCGGGAGCGCTGGAAGACGCGTTCGCGCTGGTCGAGCAGCCCTCGTACGTCGGCCAGGACCCGCTGCGTCCGCTCCAGGTCCGAGCGCCCGGCCACACCCGCCACGTGCGGCACCTCCTCGAACGGAGCCAGCGACCCGCCGCCGAAGTCGATCGCGTACACCGCGATCCGTCCGGGCGGGTAGCGCCAGGCCAGGCTGGCGATGAGGGTGCGCAGCAGGGTGGACTTGCCGGACTGCGGGCCGCCCAGCACCACGATGTTGCTCTCCCCGCCGGTGAAGTCCAGGTCGGCGGCGGTCTGCGCCTGGTCCCGGGGCAGGTCGGCCAGCCCGATGATCGCCCGGGCCTCGGCCGGGTCGGGTTCCACCGGGGCCCCGTCGGCCCCGGTCAGGTCCTCGCCCAGCCGTTCCAGCAACCCGTCCAGGGTCATCAGCGCGGGCAGCGGTGCCAGCCAGACCGGCCGCACCGGTGCCGCACCCGAGGCCACGAGCCGGTCCACCGTCACCCGAAGGGTCGTGGGGGCCTCCTCCCCGTCCCCGTCACCGTCCCGGGTGTCCTCATTCGTCACGGACCCGGGCGGCCGGGTCAGGGACGCCAGCCCGTTGAAGGAGATGAGCGGCAGCACCTGCGGAACCTCCTCCTCCCGGTCCTGGCTGGGCGGCACGTAGGGCTGGGAGACCATGGCGGCCTTGAACCGCTCGAAGACGGTGGTGTCCACCTTCAGGTAGCCGGACCCCGGTTCCGGGGGCAGGTGGTAGGCGTCGCCGACACCGATGGCCTCCCGGCTCTCGGCCTCGGAGAAGGTGCGCAGACCGATCCGGTAGGACAGGTGCGACTCCAGGCCCTTGATCTTGCCCGAGTCCAGCCGCTGGGTGGCCAGCAGCAGGTGCACGCCGATGGACCGGCCGATCCGGCCGATCGCCACGAACAGCTCCGCGAAGTCCGGGTGCGCGGTGAGCAGCTCGGAGAACTCGTCGATGATCACCAGCAGGTGGGGAAGGGGTTCCAGCTCCGGGCGGCGGCCTCGCGCGCTCTCGTAGGCGTGCAGGTTCGGCAGGTTCCCCGCGTCCTTGAGCGCCTGCTGGCGGCGGGTCAGCTCACCGAACATCGCTTCACGGAACCGCTCCACCAGGGAGTCGTCGTCGGCGAGGTTGGTGATCAGCCCGGCGCTGTGCGGCAGCAGGTCGGTGTCGGCGAAGGTCGCCCCGCCCTTGAAGTCCACCAGGAGCAGCGCGAGCTGCTCGGGGCCGTGGTTGATCACCAGCGAGGCGACCAGGGTCCGCAGCATCTCGGACTTGCCCGAACCGGTGGCGCCCACCACCAGCCCGTGCGGGCCCATCCCGCCGAAGGCCGACTCCTTGAGGTCGAGCAGGACCGGGTTCCCCTCCGGGCCCACCCCGATCGGGACCCGCAGGAAGTCACCGGTCCCGCGCGGGCTCCAGGTCCGCGCCGTGTCCAGCCGGGCGACGTCGGGCACCCCGAGGATCTCCGGCAGCCCCACGGTGGCGTGCATGGCGTCGGCGCTGTCGGCCGCGGCCAACCGCACCGGTGACAGGGTCCGGGCCAGGGTGGTGAGCTGGTCGCGGTCGGCCCGGTCCGCCCGCCCCCGCAACGGCGGGTCGGTCTCCTCCGGGCCGGGTTGGCCGGGCGGCTGCCGGACGGTCTCCCGGTCCTCCCGGAGGGTGCCGTCCGCCTCCACGTACAGGCGGGTGTCCACGTGCCCGGGCTCCTCGCGGCGTTCGCCCACCAGGAAGACCAGGTGGATGCCGATGTCGGCCAGGGAGTGCACCGGCGGTTCGGCGGCCAGCCCGGAGAGGGTGGCCTGGAACTCGCCGTCCACGACCACGACCAGCCGCGCGGTGCCCGGCCCGGGGGGAGCGCCGCGTCTGCGCTGCAGGTCGATGGTGCGCTGCTCGATCTCCGCGGACAGCAGCTCGGTCATCTCCACCGTGTTGGCCGCGACCAGGCGTGCGGGCAGCGGGCCGTCCTGGACACCGTCGAGGGAGTTGTGCGGCAGCCACTTGAACCAGTCCCACTCCGGGACCAGCCGTTGGTGGCGCACCACGCCCAGGCGCACGTCCCCGGGGGCGGAGAAGGTCGCCAGCTGGGCCGCCACGGCCCGGGCCACACCTCGGGCCGCCGCCCGGTCGCCCACGACCGAGACCACCCCGCATTCGCGCAGCGGCAGGACCAGGGGCTGTTCGGCCACCTCCGCGTACAGGTCGACCAGCTGTTCGGCGATGCCCTGGCAGACGGGGTCGTACACGACCAGCGGGTTGGCCCTGTCGATGTTCAGGCTCAGCCGCCGGGCCAGGGGCCGGGTGCCCTCCCCGACCCGCACGTGCAGGAAGTCGGGGTCGCCCACGCGCCGCTCCCACCGCCGGGCCGGCAGCCGCGCGGCCCCGGCGAGCAGGTGCGGGGCCGGGTGCCGGAACAGGGCCGCCGCCCGCTGCAGCCCCGCGACCTCGCGGACCGTCTCACGCAGGTGGTCGAGGTAGTCCAGGTACCGCTCGCGCTGCTCGCGGATACGACGCCGGGGGCCGTTGCGCTGGGCCACGAACATCACGATGCCCACGGCCACGCTCGCCATCATGACCATCGCCCCGATCACCGCGAACAGCGGACGGTTGCCGAGCGTGATGGTCATCAGCAGGGAGCCCGACCCGGTGATGATCGGCATCATGATCATCGCCGAGGAACCCGCCGCCGGGGGGTTCTCCGGCAGTTGCGGGGGCGTGGCGATCACCAGCGGCGACCGACCGGGGTCCGGGACCGTGTGGCGGGCGGGCCGGTGAACCAGCGTTGTGGACACGAAGCGCCTCTCCAGTCGCGTGTGCCCCGAAGGCCCGGGACGCACCGATTGCTAACTTGATGATCCCGCGCCGCCCCGGCGCCGGACAACTCAGCTTCCGCGGCCCTGTGGAAAACCGGCCGCGGTTTCGTGGGATCCCATCCCCGAGCCCCCGGTTCCCGGTCGGGGCACCCGATTCCAGAACTCGAGAACGGAGCACGTTTCGTGAGCGGATACTGCCGGGTCACGGTCACGGGGCCCGACAAGTGGGCCGACCTCGCCCTGCCGGGCACCGTCTCCGTGGCCACCCTCATGCCCCAGGTGGTGCGGGTGTGCTCACCCGGACCGGACGGCCTCCAGGCCGCCGAGTGGAGCCTGGCCCGAGTCGACGGGACCCCGCTGCCCGCCGGGGGGTCCCTGCGGGAGGCCGGTGTCCTGGACGGCGACGTCCTCGTCCTGCGCAGGGAGACCGCCCCCGAACGCCCGGGCTTCGTCGACGACGTGCGCGGCTCCGTGGAGGACCGCGTGGACGGGACCGCGTGGCTGTGGCGGCCCTCCACCACTCTGGGTCTCGGCCTGGCCCTGGCGGCACTGGGCCCCCTGCTGCTGGCCCTGGTGATGGCCGCGGTCCGCACCGCGCCCGCGGACCTGGCCGTGGCGCCCCTGGGACTCCTGGTGTCCCTGGGCCTCCTGTGGCTGGCCGGACGCCGGTCCCTGACCGGGGTCGCCCACGCCGTCCAGGTCGCCGCCTGCGGTTGGGGAGCCCTGACCGCAGTGCTGGCGGTGCTCGCGGTGGGCGGGGCCCCGCCCGCGCCCGTGGCGCTGGCCCTGTTCGCCTGTGCGGGCGCGCTGGCCGCGGCCGCGGCGGGGTGGGCGCTGGACCACGCGCTGCTGCCCCACCTCGCCGGGCTGAGCGTGGTCACCGGCTCCTCGGTCCTGCTCGTGGCCGTCGGCCTGTTCGTGGACGGCCCGATGGCCCTGCGGCTGCTGTCCGTGCTGCTGGTCCTGGGGATCGGGGCGCTGCCGCGGATGGCCCTGGCCCTGGGCGGGCTGTCCGGACTGGACTACGAGGTGCGCCAGGTCGGCCGGACCGACACCGGGAGGTTCGAGGCGGGTCTGGCCACCAGCGACCGGTTGCTGCTCGGGTCGCTCCTGGGGGTGGTGGCGGCGGCCGTGGCGGCGACCGCGCTCCTGGCGCTCACCGGGGAGGGGGCCCGCGACCTGGTGTTGGCCGCCTTCGTGTCGCTGGTCCTGCTCATGCGCTCCCGGCTCTTCGACCGAGTCGCCCACGTGCTGCCGGTCCGGTTGGGCGGCGTGTGCGGGCTGGCCGTGGCCGGCGCCGTCGCGGCCGCCGGCTCCGGGTGGTCCCTGGCCCTGGCGCCCGCCGCGGCCCTGCTGGTCGGCACGGCGGTCGCCGCGCTGAGCGCGGTGCGCCTGACCGACGTTCCCCGCGCCTCCCTGCGGCGGACCCTCAACGGTGTGGAGGTCGCGGCCGTCATCGGCATGTGCGTCGCCGCGGTGTGGGCCCTGGGTGTGTACGAGGCCGTGACCTCGATCGAACTGCCGTTCTGAGGCGGGAGCCGCCCGTGCCTTCCGAGAGGGGAGCGCACGGGCGGCGCGGACCTGCCGGAGCAGGAGCGGGCACAGGTCACCTCTTCATGCTCTTGGGCACGTACTTCTCTGGTTCGTAGCTCCTTTCCATATCGGCGAGGTAGTCGTCGACCCAGTCCTTGTTGCCACCGTTGGCTCCGGCCTTCTTGCTGGCCTCCTCCAGGACCTTGTCCAGCCTGGGGAAGTCCCCGCCGGGGTCCTGGGACATGGACTCGACGACGGCGGGGAACACGTGCCCCGCGGTCACGTCGTGGTTCGCGGGAAGCAGATTGCTGTCCTTCAACGTCTGGGGGTCGACCACGCCACGGTCGAGGTAGACCTGGAGGAGCTGGAGCTGGGCGTGCCGGTTCGCCTGCACCTTGGAGTCGATGAAACCTGACATGGGGTCGTAGTCGGGGTCCACGCCGTCGTTCTTCCGCCTTTTCTCCTCCCTCTCTTCCGCTTCCTTCTCCCAGCGCTCCAGATATTCCTCTTTCTGGGGATGTTCGAGGAGACGGAGAATGGTCTCACCGCCCGTGGCGAGCCCGCTGCCGGCACCGGGGACAGAACCGAAGACGCCGTTGTTGATCGCCACGCTGATGTTGAACGCGGTCTGCCAGTTGTCGGCCGCGTGTTGCTTGGCCTCTTCGCTGTCGTCGTAGCGGGAGGTGTACTCGTTGATCATCGCGTCGTGCAGGAGGGTTCTGATCGTGCCCACCCTCCCCCCTGCCACGCCGGCCACACCTTCCGTGGGATCGCCCACGGCGGTGTTGATGACGCGCCGCTCCAGTTCCTCGACCGAGGCTGTGATGATCGGCGCGGTCCTGTCGTCCGCGATCAGGAGCTGGAGGAACCCCTCCTTCGTGCCGTTTGTCAGGTGAAGGGCCCGGTCTCCGGGTTCGTGGAGCAGGTACCTCTCCTCCGGGCCCGACACGGTGGCGTACCGGTTCGTGTCGTTCTCGTGCAGGATGAAGTCGTCCTCGTAGTTCTCGTAGATCCTGACCAAGCTCTCGGTGAGTTCCGGGTTGATCTCGGTGACCGCGAGAGAATGGCGGGTTTCGCTGTCGTCTGCTGCGTCGTGGAAGGGCTTTTCGTCCCCGTTTCCCGCCAGGGTCTCCATCAGCCCCACGGTCGCGGTACCGGCCATGTCCGCCTGTGCGGACGTTCCCCGGCTGAACTCCGGAATCCAGTCGGTGAGGCCCGCGACGGCCTCGCCGCCGTCCTTCCAGTCGTGGCCGTACAGCCCGAGCAGGGCGTCGGCGTTGCTGTCGAAGCCGGGCATACGCGCGGCGTCGTAGCGCGGGTCGTCCGTGTGGCTGCCCGGGTGCGCTTTGGCCGTGGTCAGGACGCGGTGGTTGGCCTCCTCGTTGCGTGTGGACACGTCCAGGAGTGCACCGAGCGCCTTCTCGCGTTCCCGGGTGATCGCGAGGTGGTCGTTGCCCAGGTGGTGCCCCGTGCTCAGGGTGAGGTTGCTGGAGAATTCCGTGCCGCCGCGCAGGCCGGGGTCGGAGTGCCGGAGCAGACGGCTGAAGTCGTCGGCGTCGGCGAGCCAGTTGTGCGAATCCACCCCCTCGGCCCGGCTGCCCGACAACCCGTTCTCCCGCCAGGCGGTGAAGGGGATCCCGTTGGCGAGGTCCTGGACGCTCTCGGGCAGACGTTCCTGGCCGCCGCCGATGTCCTCGTCGGACAGGGCGAGCAGACCGTTGGAAACCCCGGTCGCGAAGGCCTTCCGCTCCGCGGCACTCCAGTCCGGGCCGGAGTCCCCCTCCAACCAGGGCATCACGTGCACGACGCCGGTCGGGGTCATGTCCTCCAGTTCGCCGTAGAAAGTCTCGAGGAACTCGATCTCGTCGTCGCTCAGCTTCCCGGACCTCTTGCCTCCGGCCTGTTGGAGGGCCCTGGCCTTGTCCGACACCGCCGCGAGAACGGCGAGGGCCTCGGTAACCCTGCTGTCCGGTTCGACGCCGCCGCGCAGGAAGAGTTCGAGGTCCCTGACGAGTTCCTTGGCTTTCTCGGCGGAGACGGGAAGCGGGGTGTCCTTGTCCACGCCCAGGATGTTGTGGGCGCCCCAGCCGAGGATGCCCGCCTCCACGAGGAGCTTCAGGTTCTTCGGCTCCGGCCCCTCCTCCAGCATGGCGGCCCGCTTCTCCGCCGTGTCCAGGAGTTTCTGGTAACTGTCCTGACCCGTTTTCTGGTACCTGGCCACGAGGTCCGCGAGCATCTCTCTGACCGCTTCGGGGCCCTTGGGCACAGCCCAGATGGTCCCCGGCTGGTAGTAGCCGCTCGAGTCGACCTTGTCCGTGATCGCGTACGCCTCGGTCCTGTACCTGTTGATCAGCTTCCTGCGCTTCTCCTGGAAGTCCTCGACGTCCTCGCACCACATTTCGGCGATCGAAGCCGCATAGGTCAGGGCCATGCAGGCATTCTGCCACTCCTGGCTGTTGTAGGAGTTGGCCGAGCTGATGTCGGTGCTGATGATCTCGCTGAACTCCTTGGCGGAGTTCTTGATCGCCCGGCTTCCGTCCTGGGCGTCTCCCAGGACCCGGCCCGCGAGTTTCCACGCCGCGGCCTTCTCCCAGGTCAGTTTCAGGACGTCGACCTCGGTGTCCGGGGGGTCGAACGAAGGAATGGCGGGGGTGACGTCGGCGCCTGCCGTGCTCGCCGGCATAGTCGCTTCTCCTCGGTGGTGTCGAAGGTGGTGAAGGGGGTTCAGCGCCTGCCGAAGGAGCCGGGCCCGGGCTCGGACGGTTTGTTGTTGATCTCGCGCAGGATGTGATTGGGGTCGTAGTAATCCGGTGAGCGGAGCATGGGCGGCGGCACGTCCACCCTCCTGAGGAACCCCGACCCGGACTCCCAGTCGGTTCCGTCCAGACGGTCCGCCGCCGCGATGACGTTCTCGGAGATCGCCATGCCGTTCCTCTCGACCGTCTGCACCGCTTGCTTGTAGGTCAGGTAGTACTCGGAGAAGGCCCCGTTGATCTTCGCCTCCACGGATTCCTGGTCGAGGTTCTCCGAGGTCGTCTCGAAGGCCTTGGTCACCCCCTCCAAAGCACTGGTGAGCCGGGTGCTGATCCGGCCGGCGGCCTTGCCCTCCTCGGTGTTGCCCGCGACTGTCGACGCCTCGCCCATGACCGACTCTCCTCACCTGCGCTTCGCTGGATGTACCGGTGCGGCCGGGGTCCGGGGGCACGAGGTACCGGCCGGCGCCGCGGGAACGCGCCCTCCGTGGGACCGTGTGGAGCACCCCGGAGGTTCCGACGCGTCACCCCTGGGTGTGGTGGCGGCGGTCACACGCCGCCACCTCGCCCGCGGGCGCCTTCGTCCGCCTGAGATGCCGCGAACACCGCATTGGTTGACGCGATTTCTACCGCGTTGACAGCAGATGTGAGGATTCACTACCTTCCCGTTCCGAGTGGTTTCAGAACCGAACGGACCGGCCTCCCGGAACTCCGCGGAGTGACAACGCCCCTGAACCGGCGGTGAACGCAGGTCAGGGCGGTCGGCAGGGGAAAGGACCGGTACATGAGTCAGAGGGTCGGAACAGAGGAGACCACCTCCCTGTCCCAGGGCGGGAACCGTCTCGACGAGCAGAGCCAGGGGCTCACGGAACGCCTGCGGTCGCTCCTCGACGTCCTCGACCAGGACGGGCAGGCGCTCCAGGGAGGCGCGCTCAGGGCCTACCGGGAAGGTCAGGCCGAGCTGGTCACCGGCTTCAACGCGCTCCTCGGGTGGTGCGAGAAGTACGGCGTCAACCTCAACCTCGGGCAGGCGAAGATCAACGAGACCGACGGTGACAGTGAGCAGGCCTTCGCGCAGGCCCAACAGGAGCTCACCTACATGAAGCCGATCAACTGAGCCCGACCCCCCTTGCCCGGCCTCCCGGAACGGGCCACCTAGAGAGCGAGACCACCACATGAGCGTGAACAGGTACGAGGTCGGCGCCGACATCGACCAGCTCAACGACCTGAACATCGACCAGCGAACGTACCTCGGCTACTTCCGGACGATCATGCAGGACATCGACACCCAGGCCAGGGGCCTCGTCGAGAAGTGGGAGGGCGGCGACGAGAAGTTCCAGGCCCGCGCGACCGAGTTCAACAACGCCTTCGACATGACCAACCGCGGCTTCACCAAGATGATCGACGCCGTGGACGGCACCGTGGACGGCTACCAGAGCACCAAGAAGTACCTCGACGGCCTGTTCGACTGATCCGGCGCACGGTCCCCTGACACGCATGTCCCACCCGACCCGGACACCGGGGGCGGCGCCGGAGGAACCGGTCCCGCCGCCCCCCACGCAGCTGCCGCAGGCCTTCCAGGCCACCCCTGACACCGAGCGCTACGTCCTGCAGGCCGACGCCCTGCGCCGCAGACAGCTGCGCGCCGCACTCCTGTACGGCTCCAGCCGCTACTGGCGCGCCCGCCAGCGCGTGTGGCCCTCGGTGGTCGTCGGCCTGATCATCGCCGCCGTCCTCGCCGCGGCCGTCGTGGTGTTCGGGGCCTTCCAGGCCCAACGCGACCTCAACGAGGAACGCGGCCAGGGGCAGGACCAGACCCAGAACCCGCTGACGCCCGTGACCCCGCAGGAGAGGGACCCGCAGGGACCGGACCCGACGCCCTGACCGCCCTCGCACAGCCGAAAGACACCAGTGAACACCAACGACCACGCAGGACCCCCCTTCCACCAGCCCGGCCCGAACGTGCCGGTCTCGGCTGACGAGGCGGCGGTCCACGCGGACGAGTTCGACGGCATGGCCGCCTCGGTCGGGTCCGCGCTCCTGGGCAAGGCCGAGGTGGTACGGCTCGCCCTGGTCGCCCTGCTCGCCCAGGGACACCTCCTGCTGGAGGACGTCCCCGGTACCGGCAAGACCACCCTGGCCCGCGCCGTCGCCTCCTCCGTGGACGGTGTCTGGAGGCGCGTGCAGTTCACCCCCGACCTGCTGCCCTCCGACGTGACCGGCGTGACCGTGTTCAACCAGGCCACCCGCGAGTTCGAGTTCCACCCGGGGCCGGTCTTCGCCAACGTCGTCATCGCCGACGAGATCAACCGGGCCTCCCCCAAGACCCAGTCGGCGCTCCTGGAGGTCATGGAGGAGGGGGCGGTCACGGTGGACGGCGTCCGCCACCCGGTCCCCGCGCCCTTCCTGGTGGTGGCCACCCAGAACCCCGTGGAGATGTCGGGCACCTACCGGCTCCCCGAGGCACAGCTCGACCGGTTCCTGATGCGGCTGACCGTCGGCTACGCGGACCCGGTCGCCGAACTGGCCATCATCCGCGGCGACCGACTCACCTCACCGGACTCCCTGCCCGCCTGCACCGACGCCGAACGGATGGACCGCGTCCGCCGGGCCGCCCGCCGCGTGCACGTCGACGACTCCGTCTACGAGTACGTGCTGCGCGTGGCCCGGGCCACCCGCGAACACCCCGCGCTCAGCGTCGGCCTGTCCACCCGGGCGACCGTGGCCATGGCCCATGCGGCCCGCACGCTCGCCCTGACCTCCGGCCGCCCCTACGCCACGCCCGAGGACGTCAAGACCCTGGCCCAGCCGGTGTGGGCGCACCGCCTGGTGCTGTCCCCGGAGTCCTCCGTCGGCGGCCGCACCGGCACCGACGTGCTCGCCGAGATCCTCGAGGCGACCCCGGCCCCACGGCCGGGCCGACCGGGGGCGACGGCGGTCAGCTGATGCCGACCACACGGGGGTGGCTGGTGGCGGGCGCGGGGGCGCTGCTGCTGGCCGTCGGAGTCCTCTCCCAGTACCAGGAACTCGCCCTGCTCGGCGCGCTCGCCGTCCTGGCCGTGGCCGCGGCCGTCCTCGCCGTGGGCCGCACCGCCGACGTCGCGGTGCTGCGCTCCCTGCCCTCGGGCACCCGCACCACCCCCGGCCGGTCCGTGCGGGTGCACATGCGGGCCCGTAACACCGGACGCCGCCGCCTGCGCATCACCGAACGGGTCCTCGGCCCCGACGGCGGACACGACGTCCCCCTGGCGTCCCTGCCCGGCGGCGGCACCGGCGGTTCGGACTACTGGCTCCAGCCCTTCCGGCGCGGGGTCGTCGAACTCGGCCCCCTGCGCGCCGGCCGCTCCGACCCCCTCGGGCTGGCCGAGAGCGGCCGCTCCCACGGCGCCACCGACCGGGTGTGGGTGCACCCGCGCCGGCAGTACCTGCGCGCCATCCCCGTCGGCAACGTCGCCGACCCCGACGGCGAGGTCGACGGGGCCCGGGCCGGAACCCTCACCTTCCACACGCTGCGCGACTACGCGCCCGGCGACGACCTGCGCCACGTGCACTGGCGCAGCTCGGCCCGCCTGGACCGACTCGTGGTCCGCGAGTACGTCGACACCTCCCAGACCCGCGTGTGCGTCCTCGTCGACGACCGGCCCTGCCCGGGAGGCACCCCCCTGCTGGACGAGGTCACCGGAGCGGCGGCCTCCCTCCTGGCCACCGGGGTGCGCGCCGCGCTCCACTGCGAGCTGCGGCTGGTCAGCGGACGCGGCAGGGACAGCAGCGGGGGCCTGCCGCCCCTGCTCGACCTGCTCGCCGAAGCCGAACCCGACCCCGGGGGAAACCTCGCCGACGCCCTCCACCTGGCCCGCACCCGCAGCGAGGGCGACACCGCCATCCTGGTCAGCGGAGCCCTGGACACGGCCGACCTGCGGGCCCTCGGGCAGCTCGGAGACCGCTACTCCGGGCTGTTCGCGGCGCTCCTGGGCCAACGGGAGCGCCCGCCCGCGCCGCCCTCCGTCACACTCATCACCGCCGGCGACGCCGCGTCGTTCGCCGACCGCTGGAACGAGGCACCATGGCCACGGTGACGGCCCCCGCCCCGGAACAGACCGCGCCGAACCCCGCACCCGCCGCCCCCACACGGCGGCCGCGCGTGTTCCCGCCCCCGCCCGGAACCCTCCCGGCCGCCACCGGGCTGGTCCTGACCACCTACGCGGGCGGCGCGGCCCTGGCGCCCTCCTACGCCCCGTCCGCTCCGGTCCACGCGGTCCTGGCCGCGACCGCGGTCGTCTCCGTCACGCTCGCCCTGCTCCTGCGCACCCGGTACAGCGAGCTCCGGACGGTACTCACCGGTGTTCCGCTGCCCCTGGCCGCCGTGCTGCTCGGCGCGGCCCGGCTCCCGGGGGAGGAGACGGGGGTCCTGCGCGGCGCGGGCGAGGCGCTCCTGCACTCGGGGGCGCGCATCCTCACCACGACCGCGCCGGTCCCGCCCAACGTCGACACCCTCACCCTGCCGCTGCTGGCCACCTGGCTGGCCGGTACCGCCGCGGCCCTGGCCTGGAGGGACGAACGCCGGGTGCTCGCCCTGCTGCCCGGGCTCCTGCTGCTCGTGGGCGCCGTGGTCCTCAACGGGCCCGTCGCCCCGCCCGGTTTCACCTCCATCGGCCTGCTCGGCGCGGCCGCGGTCCTCGTCATGTCCGTCCGGTCGGGCCCCGGCACGGACGGCGCGGGCTCGCCCGCGCTGGGCATCCAGGTGGACGAGCGCCCCGCCGCGCCCTCCCGGGTCCGCGACGCCGCGGTCACCGGGACCGTCTGCGTGCTCACCGCCGCCACCGCGGTGTTCGGCGGCCCGCTGCTGCTCGCCGGATGGTCCGCCGAACCCGCCGACCCGCGCGCCGCCCTCGTCCCGCCCATGGACTCACAGCAGGCCCTCAACCCGCTCAGCTACCTGCCCGGGTGGGCCGCCCGGCCCGACGGGCACCTGCTCACCGTCGAGTCCGAGGGACCCGTGGAGCTGCGCTGGGTCGCACTCGCCGACTTCACCGGGACCACCTGGCTGCCCGAGAGCGGTTACCGGAACGCGGGCCAGACCCTCCCCGAACCGGTACCGCCGCCGCCGGGAGCCGAGACCGTCACCGCACGGATCACCGTCGGCGACGACCTCCCGGGCAGCTGGGTACCGGTGGTCGGGGTGCCCCGCAGGGTGGGGGTGGACGCCCCCGGATACGACGCGCTCACCGGCACGGTCGTCAACCTGGACGGCGGTGTGGCGGGCCACAGCTACGAGGTGTCCGGCGAGCTCGCCGACTGGAGCGGCGTCGACGCCTCCCGCGCGGCCCCGCCCGTGGGGGACGTCTACGAGCTCTACCGGGACCTGCCCCCTGGGGCACCGCCCATCCTCGACGAGGTCGTCTCCGAGATCGCCTCCGAGGGCGGGTACCACCACCGAGCGAGAGCCATCGCCGACTACCTGCGCGACTCCCACTCCTTCGACCCCACGACCCCCGGCGGGCACGGCTACGCGCACATCGACGCCCTCCTCGCGGCGCCCGGAGGCCGGGGCGGCGCAGGCACCTCCGAACAGTTCGCGAGCGCCTTCGCCATGCTGGCCCGCGCCGCCGGACTGCCCAGCCGGGTCGCCGTCGGTTTCGCCCCCGGCACGGAACGGGGCGACGGGGAGTACGAGGTGCGCACCGGCGACGCCTACGCCTGGGGCGAGGTGTACTTCGACGGTCTGGGCTGGGTGCCCTTCCACGTCACCCCCGGCGGGGAGGACGAACAGAGCGCGGGGCCCGACCTCGAGGGCGGCGAGAGCTCCGACGGCCCCGAAGCAGAGGAGTTCGAGGGTTCCTCCGGCGGGCAGGACCAGGGGGAGGCGGCACCCGGACGCGAGGGCGGGGACCGTCGCGGAGCGGTGTGGGCGGCGGTCTTCGCCGGAACCCTGCTCGCCGTACTCCTGCTCGTCCCCGCGTCGCGGCTCACCCGCCGTGCACTGCGACTGGGCACCGGACCGCCCACGGACCGCGTCCTGGGAGCCTGGCGCGAACTGCGGGACGGGATCCGGATGAGCACGGCGGAACCGCCCGCCGGGCACACCGTCACCGACACCGTCGCCCTCGCCCGCGACCTGGTGCCCTCCCCGGCGCTCGCCCCGGGGCTCGACCGGTTGGCGAGCGCTGTCAACAGCGCGGGCTTCGGCGGTGGGATCGGTGTCGACGCGGAGGTCGCGGCGGGTGCCGCGCGGACCGTGCGGGACCACCAGCGTGCACTGAGAAAGGGCGGGCCCCGGATCAGGCGGCTGGCCTGGTGGTTCGACCCCCGCCCGCTGTTGTGGCGGGACGGCCCGGCTACGGGCCGCGGACGGAGGGGACTCCGATGAGCGGAGCGGAACAGCACAGCAGACTGGCCCCGGGGTTCCACTCCCCGGAGGTGCTCTACCGGGGGTCGGCCTCGACCGTCTACCGGGCGCGGCGCGACGGGGACGACGCCCCGGTCGCGCTCAAGGTCATGCGGGACGCGGCCGGGACCGCCGAGGCCGACCGGCTGGGTGAACTCACCGGGATCCCGGGCCTGGTCGCGGCGGTGGGCGGCGGACGGACCTCCTCCGGCAGGGCCTTCGTCGCCATGGACCTGTACCCCCGGGGGGACTACGCGGCCGCGCTGGAGGACCGCGGGCCGCTGCCGTTGGAGGAGGTCCTCGTCGTGGGCCGCTCGGTGGCCCGGGCACTGGCCGCGCTGCACGGCCGGGGCCTGCTGCACAACCGGGTGGAGCCGGGCAACGTCCTGTGCGCCCCGGCGGGGGCCGTCCTCGCCGACGTCGGCGGTGTGCTGCCCGCGGAGCAGCGGCCCGAACCCGTCGGGCCCGACCCGGTGGCGGTCGCACACGCCTCCCCGGAGGCGTTGCGCTCGGACCGCCGCACCCCCGCGTCCGACGTCTACGGGCTCGCCACGGTGCTCTGGACGCTGCTCGCCGGACACCCGCCCTTCGCCCGGGGGGACAGCGGGCCGGAGGACCCGTTCGCCTACCGGGAGCGGGTCCTGGCCGAGGATCCGCCCCGACTGCCGCGCGCCGACCTGCCCGCGCACCTGCGCGAGGTCCTCGACCGCGCACTGTCCCGGGACCCCGGGCGACGCCAGGACGCCGCCGCTCTCGCGGAGGAACTCGGTGGTGCTCCGGACACGGGCGCGGCGGTGGCGGGTCCCGGGGGAGCAGGGGGCGAGGAGGATCCTGGGACCACGGAAGACCCGCAGGACGCGGAAGGCCCGGGGGACCGGGGAGAGGCGGAGGAACTCGCTGCGGGCCATTCCGCTGCCACCGACGAACGGAGCGGCGGAAGGGACGACACCGTTTCCGAGGACGGGCGCTCCGCCCCCGCATTCCCGGAACGCTTCCCGGCCGACTCGCCGGAGCTCGCCTGGGCGGCCCTGCCCGGGTGGGCCGGAACCTCGGCAGGGCCCCCGCCTGCCGCACCCGCTCCGGGCCCGCCCAGGAGGACCGCGTCACCGGCCGATCGCCCGTCACCGCCGCAGCCTCCGTCGCCGTTCCCGGAGCCCCCCGAACCTCCGGGGCCGCCCGAGACCGATCCCCGACCGCACGGCCCGGCCCCCCGGCGCCCCCTGTTCATCGGGGTCACCGTCGCAGCTATCGCCTTCGTCGCCGTCACCCTCGGCGCGGTCGCCGTCCTCCGGCCCGGTGCCGGAGGGGACCTCGTCGAACAGGTCCGGCAGGATGGTTCCTCGCCGGAGGCCGCTGTGTCACCGCAGGAACAGCAGAGCGGTGCCAACAGTCCCGAGGAAGGGGAGAGCGGAGCCCCCGCGCCACCCGCCGACCGGGTCGAGGAGGCCGCACCCACCGACGTCGCGCTGGAGGACACCGGGCACACCGTGGTGGTGAGCTGGACCGACAACACCGGTCCCGCCACGGCCCACCAGGTGGTCGGCGGCCCCGCAGGAGAGAGTCCGGGCAACCTCGCCGACGCCGAGCCCGGTGCGGGGCAGGCCAGGGTCAGTGGCCTCGACCCGGGGCGGGAGTACTGCTTCGTGGTCATCGCCGTGCTCAGCGTGGACGAGATCGCCCCCTCGGAGCAGGTGTGCACGGAGCGGTCGGACTCGGCCTGACCCGCCCTTTCCTACCCCTGCCGGCCCAGATCGGCAGGTTTGCGCCCTGTTCGGCCACGGTGAGACGGAGACGCCGTCCGGGGAATGCGAAAAAGGTTGCCGTGGCCTGGTTATTGGGTCAGTGAATTTGCTGTCACATTGTTCCATCCGAAAGCAAATATGTCCTTTGCTTTTCCTGTTTTCCCGGGGAGGTGCGTGACCCTGGAAGGGGGATGTTTTGCCCTCCGCTGAGATTGTCCAGGGAGTTGTGCGCCATGAGCAGCATGCAGGGCGGACCGTCGCAGAACGATCCACAGCAGCACGGGCCACAGCAGCAGGGGCCGCCGCAGGGCGGAGGGCCGCCGCAGTACGGGCCACCACAGTACGGTCCCCAGCAGTACGGACCGCCGCTGCAGGGTGGCCCGCAGCAGTACGGCCCGCCGCCGCAGTACTGGCCTCCGCAGGCGGCCCCGCCGAAGAAGAGGAGGAAGTGGCCGTGGATCCTGCTGGCCGCCGCCGTGATCGTCCTGGGGATGTTCGCGTGTACCGCCGGAGGCGGTCAGGAGGCCGAGACCACTTCGGGTGGCGAGGAGAGTATCTACGGAGCGGAAGAGGAAGGCTCCGAGGAAGCCGCCGAAGGCGAGGAGACCGTCGGTGTCGGTGACACCGGTGAGGTGGGTGACTGGAAGGTCACGGTGAACAGCACGGAGACCGCCGGTACGTTCGGCGGTGAGTTCACCGAGAAGCAGGCCCAGGGCGAGTTCGTCATCGTCGACCTGACGGTGGAGAACGGGGGCAGCGAGGCCACCACCTTCGACAGCAGCGCGCTCTCCCTGATCGACGCCGACGGGAACAGCCACTCCGCGAGCACCACCCTGGAAGCCGACTCGTTCTTCCTGGAACAGATCAACCCGGGGAACCAGGCCACGGGCAGGGCCGCCTTCGACGTCCCCGAAGGGACCGAGGCGGTGGCGCTGGAGGTGAGTGACATCTGGAGCATGGAAGCGCCGCTCGAGATCAGGCTCGACTGAACGCCGAGGATCCGGACACCGCACGGAAAACCGTGAACGGGCGGTGCGGGGGGCTGCCCCCCGCACCGCCCGTTCACGTGGATCCGGCACCCGGGTCCACGCTCCCGCTCGGGCTACTCCCGGATGTTCGGGGCCTCCGCGCCGATGGTCGTGGAGTCGCCGTGTCCGGTGTTGACCACCGTGTCCGCGGGCAGCGTCAGCAGCTTCCGGCGGATCGAGTCCACGATGGTCGGGAAGTCCGAGTACGACCTGCCCGTTGCGCCCGGACCGCCCTGGAACAGGGTGTCACCGCTGAACAGCACACCCAGCTCGGGCGCGTACACGCACACCGCCCCCGGTGCGTGGCCCGGGGTGTGCAGCACCGTCAGCTCCGTGCCCCCGACCCGCACGCTCTGGCCGTCGGCCAGGTCGCCGTCCGGGGCCCGGTCCGGGTGGGTCATGTCCCACAGCACCCGGTCCTCGGGGTGCAGCAGGATCGGCGCCCCCGTCGCGTCGGCCACCGCGGGGGCGGCGTTGACGTGGTCGTTGTGGCCGTGTGTGCACAGCACCGCCACGACCCGGCGCCCGTCCACCGCGGCGGTGATCGCCCCGGCGTCGTGCGGGGCGTCGATCACGACGACCTCCTCGTCGTCCCCCACCAGCCAGACGTTGTTGTCCACGTCCCAGGAACCGCCGTCCAGGGTGAAGACCCCGGACGTGGTCAGGTGTTCCACTCGCGCGTCACTCACAGTCGCACCACCGATCGCAGTACATCGCCCCGCTCCATGCGGGCGAAGGCCTCCTCGATGTCACCGATACCGATCTCCTCGGTGACGAATCCGTCCAGGTCCAGCCTGCCCTGGGTGTAGAGGTCGATGAGCATGGGGAAGTCGCGGGAGGGCAGGCAGTCGCCGTACCAGGAGGACTTCAGCGCACCGCCCCGGCCGAACACGTCCAGCAGCGGCAGTTCCAGCCGCATCTCGGGGGTGGGCACGCCCACCAGCACCACGGTGCCCGCCAGGTCGCGGGCGTAGAACGCCTGCTCGTAGGTCTTGGGGACGCCGACGGCGTCGATCACCACGTCCGCCCCGAACCCGCCGGTGAGTTCGCGGATCGCCTCGACCGGGTCGCTCTGACCGGCGTTGACGGTGTGGGTGGCGCCGAACCCGCGCGCCCACTCCAGCTTGCGGTCCTCCAGGTCCACGGCGATGATCCGGTCGGCCCCGGCCAGGCGGGCCCCGGCCACGGCAGCGCTGCCCACACCGCCGCAGCCGATGACCGCCACCGAGTCGCCGCGGCCCACCCCGCCGGTGTTGACGGCTGCCCCGATCCCGGCCATGATCCCGCAGCCCAGCAGGCCCGCCGCGGCGGGGGAGGCGGCCGGGTCGACCTTGGTGCACTGGCCGGCGGCGACCAGCGTCTTCTCCGCGAACGCGCCGATCCCCAGGGCGGGGGAGAGCTCGGTGCCGTCCTCCAGGGTCATCTTCTGCTCGGCGTTGTGCGTGTCGAAGCAGTACTGCGGCCGTCCCCGGCGGCAGGCGCGGCACTGCCCGCACACGGCACGCCAGTTGAGGATGACGTAGTCGCCGGGCTCGACGCCGGTGACACCGGCACCGACGGTCTCCACCACGCCCGCGGCCTCGTGGCCGAGCAGGAAGGGGTACTCGTCGTTGATCCCGCCCTCGCGGTAGTGCAGGTCGGTGTGGCAGACCCCGCACGCCTGGATCCGGACGACCGCCTCGCCCGGACCGGGGTCGGGAATGACGATGGTGGTCAGTTCGACCGGTGCGCCCTTCGCGCGTGAGATCACACCCTGGACCTGTTGGGACATGCGAGTTCTCCCTGAACCTCGTGGCCGGTGGGCGGTGCCGGAGGGCACCGCCTCAGGTCACCCTGCCGCACCGCCGGTACGCGTGTCCAACATGTGGAAAGTGTGGGACTCACAAATGGGAGTCATCAATCGGATGCTTCTCGCCGAGCAGTTGCAGGAAGGCGCGGGTGGCCGCGGAGGGGCGAGCGGATCCGGGCATCGCCAGAGCCACCCGCCACCGCGTCCGTCCGGGGAGGGCGGTGCTCCTGAGGCCCTCGGCCTGGGGTTTGCGGGTCACCGGGCGGGGGACCACCGCCACCCCCATCCGCCTATGCACCAGGTCCAGCAGCGTGTACACGTCGTTGACCTGCAGGGCCACCCGCCGGGCGATCCCGAAGTCGGCGAACGCCCGGTCGGCGCAGTCCCGGGCGCCCCACCCCGGGTGCAGGTCCACGTACTCCTCCTCGCCCAGTGCCTCGGGGAGGGCTTCCCCGTCCACCGGGTGGTCGGCGGCGGTCAGCAGCATCAGCGGCTCCTCGGTGATCCGCAGCAGCCGCACACCCCCGACCGCGTCGAGCGGTCCGGCCACCAGGGCGGCGTCGAGCCTGCCCGTGCCCACCAGGTCGAGCAACTGCCCGGTGGCGGCCTGCTGGAGGTTGATCGCCACGTGGGGGTGGCGCTCCCGGTACCAGTGCAGGAGGGGCGCGGCCTCCACCACGCCCATGCACTGCTCGGTGCCCAGGGACAGGGCGCCGCGCACCCCGTGGTCGTCGGTGACCAGCTCCCGAAGGCCGTCGGTCGCGGCCAGGATGCGCTGGGCCTCGGCCAGGAGCAGCCGCCCGGTCGGGGTGGGGGCGACCCGGCGGGTGGTGCGCAGCAGCAGTTGCGCGTCGAGGTCCCGTTCCAGGGAGCGGATCGACGCGGACAGGCCGGACTGGGTGATGCCGAGGTACTCGGCGGCCCGGGTGAAGTGCTCCTCCTCGCAGACCGCGACGAAGTGTCTCAGATGTCGTAGCTCCACATCGCGCAGCCTAAAGGGTCGGACGCGGTCCCGGACCGGCGAACGGACCCGTCCGGGACAGGCTCCGACGGCGGGCCCGGTGCCCGGGAGAACTGACGGTTCCGTTTGTCAGGCGGCTTTTTCGGTTTCCCCGGCGGCCTTGCGGGTGTGCTCGTCCGCAGGGGTCAGGCGCCCGGTCCGGTGCAGCCACCAGTCGGCGGGCAGGGTGCCCAGGGGAGGGATGGACGCGGCCAGCGCGACCAGGGTCGGCCACACTCCCCAGCGGAACTGGTAGGCGGCGACCAGGCTCACCAGCACGTACACCATGAACGCTCCGCCGTGCAGCGGGCCGAAGACCTGCACGCCCAGCTCGCTGCCGCTGCCGAGGTACTTGAAGTACATGCCGACGAGCAGCCCGGCCCAGGTGAAGGCCTCGAAGACGGCCACCACGCGGAAGGTCCGGGCGGTCAGGGTTGTGATGCTCAACGCGGTTCCTCGGGCTTGTCGTCGCTGTTCGGGGGAGGCCCCGGGGGACCTCCGGGCCGTGTCCAGGTTAGGCCACCCTTTCCGGGGTCCGCCTCCGGGGCCGTGTCCGCCACAGGGAAGGGTGACCGGCCAGGTGTCCTGAGCCCGCGCGGTACCACCCACACCACGGGAGAGCACGCACCACGAGGAGGGCGGCGGGTAGTAGCGTCTCCGTATGCCTGAGGAGCCACCAGGAGCCGAGGAGATCCGCGTCCGGTTCCCCGTCGACGACGAGGAGCTGTCCCGCCTGCACGCCGAGGCGTTCGACCACGAGTTCGAGCTGACCCCCTGGTCCGAGAGGCTCGCCAGGCACAGCCGGTCCTGGGCCGGGGCCTTCGTCCGCGGGAGGCTCGTGGGCTTCGTCCACGCCGTGTGGGACGGCGGGAAGCACGCGTTCCTGCTGGACACGGCGGTGGCCCCGGACATGGGGCGCCGCGGTGTCGGCGGGCGCGTCGTCGCGGCCCTGACCGAGGACCTGCGCGGGTCGGGCGTGGAGTGGCTGCACGTCGACTACGAGCCGCACCTCGAAGGTTTCTACCGGCGGGCCTGCGGGTTCGGTCCCACCCGGGCGGGCCTGCTCCGGCTGCGGTGAGGCCGCCCCGCGTCCGGACTCTGGTCGGCTCCACGGCCTCGTCCTGCTGACCGCGGAGTACCGGGCAGCGGTCAGGGACGTGCCCGGGCCGGGTTGTGGTTGCCTTGTGGCGGCACTGTCACCGAAGACCGGGAGTTCTCCGTGCGCTGGACCGTTCACTCCGAAACCTCCCTCTACGCGGACCGGTGGTTGGACATCCGGGTCGCTGACGTGGAGATCAGCGGTGGACGCCGCCTGGAACACCGGCTGATCCGCTCGGCGCCCGGAGCCGGGGCGGTGGTCGTGAACCGTCACGACGAGGTCCTGCTGGAGTGGCGGCACCGGTTCATCACCGACACCTGGGCCTACGAGATCCCCATGGGGGCGGTCGAGGAGGGTGAGACGCCCGAGGCCGCTGCGGCACGCGAGGTGGAGGAGGAGACGGGGTGGCGTCCCGGCCCGCTGCGGCCGCTGGTGTACGTGCAGCCGAGCGCGGGGATCAGCGACGCCGAGCACCACGTCTTCCTCGCGGAGTCCGCCGAACACGTCGGCGACCCGGCCGATGACTGGGAGGCCGAACGCGTCGAGTGGGTGCCCCTCACGGAGGTCCCGAAGCTGGTGGGGGAGCGCAGGCTGGTCAACGGCACGTCGATGACGGCCCTGCTGTACCTGTACGGGACGGGCCGACCGGGATGAGCGCCCGCCACAGTGTCCGGAACCGGGACGAGGGCCCGCCTACCCTGCCGTCGAACAACCGAACCAGGGAGCCAGTGTGACCCGCATCGGTATCACCGGTCACTCGAACCTCACCTCGGACAGTGTGCCGCTGGTACGTGCGGCCCTGGCCGGGGCACTCGCACCCCATGCGGGTGACGGTCTCGTCGGCGTCTCCTGCCTGGCGCGCGGGGCCGACCAGCTCTTCGCCGAGGCCGTGCTCCGGGCGGGCGGCGGGCTCGAAGTGGTCCTGCCGTCCGTCGACTACCGGGAGGCCAAGGTCAAGCCCGACAACCTCGAACGGTTCGACACCCTGCTCATGCGTTCGACCCTGGTGCGGTACATGCCGCACCGGACCGCGGACAGGGCCGCCTACGCCGACGCCAACGAGGCGGTCCTGGGCGGGATCGACCGCCTGTTCGCCGTGTGGGACGGTCGGCCCGCGGGCGGCCGGGGCGGGACCGGTGACGCCGTCGGGGCCGCCCGTGAGCGCGGGGTGCCCGTCGACGTCATCTGGCCCGCAGGGGCCCGCCGGGAGTAGCCGGGGGCGGGGAGCCCGGCGGCCCCCGCTCCTGCGGTTCCGCTTCGGTCCTCCCTGGGCTGTTCCGGTCATGACATGAAACGCCCCGGTTCCGGCGGATGCGGGTACGGTTCTCCTGCCCCCGGCGCACGGGGATCACCGGACACGGAACGGATAAGGGCTGTCGTGCGTGGATACCTGTCCTTCCTGAGAGCCGACCGGCGCTGGCTGCTGGGCTGTTTCGCGCTCTTCCTGTTCTGCTCCTTCGGGCACACCTTCTTCGTCTCCCTCTTCTCCGCCGACATCCGGGAGTCCCTGGGCCTGTCGCACGGGCAGTTCGGGTCCCTGTTCACGGTCGCGACCCTGGCGGGCGCCCTGGCACTGGCCCAGCTCGGCAAGGTCGTGGACCGCCACCCCGCCGGACGGGTCGTGCCCGCGCTCATGCTGATGCTGGCCGCTGGAGCAGTGGCCCTGGCGCTCGCCACCAACGTGTGGGTCCTCCTGCTGGCCCTGTTCCTCCTGCGACTGTTCGGTCAGGGGATGCTCTCGCACACCTCGTTCACCCTGGCCGGGCGGTGGTTCGACCGGGAACGCGGCCGTGCCACCTCGGTGGCCACGCTGGGGCTGAACACGGCGGAGGCCCTGTTCCCGCTCGCCGTCGTGGCGGTGCTGGCCGTCGTCGGCTGGCGGGAGGCCTGGTGGCTCGTGGCCGGTGCGCTCGTACTGCTCGCCTGGCCGATGTCCGTTCTCGTGCGCAGGGAACGCGCCCCGCTTCGGGCCGCCGGTGAGCGGCCGACGGCCCCGGCCCGCAGCTGGACCAGGAACCAGACCCTGCGGGACCCCTACTTCTTCCTGCTGCTCACCGCGATGGCGGCTCCGGCGCTCATCGGCAACACGGTGTTCTTCCACCAGGCGCACCTGGCCGAGCTGCGGGGCTGGCCGCCCGCCCTGTCCGCCTCGGCCTTCTCCGTGTACGCGGCGGTGACCGTCGCGGCCAACCTGGCGGGCGGCGTCCTCGTCGACCGGGTCACCGGGCTCCGGCTCGTGCCCTGCTTCCTGCTCCCCCTGGGCGCGGGGCTGCTGGTCCTGGCGGTCGTCGAGGGCCCGTGGAGCATGCTGGTGTTCATGGCCCTCTACGGGGTCACGAACGGCCTGTCCCTCAGCCTGATCGGCACCGTGTGGCCGGAGGTGTACGGGGTCGCCCACCTCGGAGCGATCCGGTCGAACATCGTGGTGGTGCTGGTCCTGGCCTCGGCCGCGGGCCCCGGGGCCGCCGGCCTCCTCATCGACGCGGGGGTGGGGTACCCGTCCCAGGTCGCCGCCCTCGGTGCGTACTGCCTGCTGGCGTCGGCGGCCGCGCTGTGGTTCGTGCCGCGGATCCGGGCCCGGCTCCGCCTGGAGCGGAGACCCGCGGTGTGAGACATCCGACCTGACCGGACCCCCTCGGAGCCGGGTTCTGGAAGGCGGAGCCGGATTCAGGCGCCGGGTTCGGGGAAGGGTTCGGGGGACACCGAGCGACGATGAGAGGGGGAGTGATGGCCGAGCTCGAACAGGCCCGTTATCCGGCCGGGGTTCCCTGCTGGGTGGAGCTCTCCGAACCCGGGGACAAACTCGCGACCGCGTTCTTCGGGGACGTGCTCGGATGGCGGTTCGAGGACCGCACACCCGAAGGGGCTCCGAAACCCTACTTCGTGGCGGGCCTCCCCGACCGCGAGGGAGACGTCGCCGGGTTGGGCTCGTTGCTCGCCGAACCCGTGGACGCACCCGTGTGGACCACCTACGTGCGGGTGGACAGCGCGGACGAGACCGCCGAACGGGTGGTCTCGGCGGGCGGCAGCGTCCTGCGCGGCCCCGACGACGTCGAGGGTGTGGCGCGTGTGGCGGTCTGCGCCGACGCGGCGGGGGCCCGGTTCGGGCTCTGGGAGGCCCGGGGAAGCGGCGGCGCCCACCTGGCGAACATGCCGGGGACCTGGAACTTCAGCAACCTGGTCACCTCCGACCCCGAGGCCGCAGAGGCCTTCTACGGTGAGGTCTTCGGCTGGAAGACCCAGCGGGTGACCATGGGAGGGGCCGAGGAGGCCACGATGCTGTACCTTCCGGGGTACGGCGACTTCCGGGAGAAGCAGGACCCGGGGCTCCGGGACCGGCACGCCGCGACCGGCGCGCCCGAGGGGTTCATGGACGCGGTCGGCTGGTTGTCGGTGGTCCCCTACGAGGCCCTCGCCGAGACCGTGCCGCAGTGGTCCGTGGAGTTCACCGTCTCGGACGCCGAATCGGTCCTGAGCCGGGTCGTGCAGCTCGGCGGCACCGTCGTCACCCCCCTCGCCGACCTGGGCGGCCTGCGTTACGGCGCCTTCCAGGACCCGAGGGGCGCGGCCATAGCGGTCAACGAGTTCCACCGCCCCCCGGAGTGAGTCCGGGTCCGAACCCGAGAGGCTTCGCACCGGCGCCCCCACGCCTTTACCGGACCCGCACCGGCGCGACGATCGCTCAGATCGCCGAGGAGCTCGGTATCAACCGCGAGACTCTGCACGGCTGGATTCGCAAAGATGGCGAGGAGACGCGCTATGACGGCCGGAGGCGGCAGTTCCGAGGACCATGCGGATGCGGTGGTCCGACGGTGAGACGGTGATCGCCAAGACGGCCGAGCGGTGGGCCGCTGGCCTCGGGCGTGCCGACGCGGTCCGGGCCGAGAGCGAGCGCAACCGCGCACGCTGACCGGGGGCGCCCCGGAAGCTCTCGCCGTGGGCTTCCGGGGCCCTTCCGTGTGCGGGGCGGGTGCCGGGGCGTCGCGTGCGCTGGGAGACGCCAGGCAAACGCGAAGGGGCGGTGGCTCCTTACCCAGAGGGGCCTAAAGAATCCTGGCGTACGCGGCGATGCGGGCGTTCCTGGCGTGGATGAACTCCAGGCTCTTCTCCATGTAACGGCGGTACGTTGCCAGATCCTGCGGCACTGACGGCATGGCGAACTCATCGAACGGCATCGCGAACCGGACTCGGTCCCCGTCGAGCAGGTCTTGGAGGAGGAAGTGGTCGACGAACCCTTCGAAGGTTTCGAACAGGGCGAAGAAATCGGCGTACCGGGCGAGAACGTCACTGAGTGGACTCCGCTGGCCCGTGTAGTGGCGCCGGACGCACTCGACCGTGAGGTCGAACCGGTCGGCGATCCGTGGATGGAAACCACGGGCGCCGTTGATCGTCTGCTTGTTTCCGATCCTGTTGCCCGGCCAGATCATCGTCCCAGCGATCGTGTATCCCAGGTTCCAGAACGCCTCGAACTCGCCGTCATCGAGCCTCGCGACGATGGCCCTTGCCTTGTGCGGGAACGTGGGGATGACGGCGTCGCTGCTGAGCCAGAACTGTCCTTTTTCTGACTCGTGGACGAGGTACCCCCCCGGCCTTCCGTCGGCGAGGTCGAAGCGCGTCCCGCCTGGAAGTTCTTTGCTCCAGAGTGCTCGGTGGTAGCGGTGCAGCGTGTTGCTGTACGTGTCGGGGTCTTTGCCCGGGGGAGTGTCGGTCTGGAAGTCGTACGTCGTGTCGATCAAGGGGGCGTCGAGCGGGTACGCCCTGCTTGACGGTCGAGCCGCAGGTCCGGATGCGCCGCCTACGGCGTGCTCGTCGGCGCGGGCGAAGTGGTCGGGGCAGTGGATCCGTAGATGCCCTTTCGCGTGCCGGGCGTGACGGTGCTTGATGACGGTCAACTGGTCAGCGGGCAGGACGGCCCCGCATGTGGAGCATTTTCGGAGTTCGGGGTCGGTGGCGTTCCGGTCGGGGAAGACCTCGCTCAGGACGCGGGGCTCGTCGTACCCGATCAGGTCTCGTTCGTCGGTCACGCCCGTGTTCCTCTCCGGTTGTGCTCGGTCTCAGCATGCCGGGGAAGCAGAGGTTCCACGGTTGTCCTCCTCGTGGTCAGGGGATGTCTGCCGGGTCATCGGCTGTGCGGGGTCGAGAAGCCTAACCGACAGGGCGGGGCGCGTGGGCATCCAGAGAGGCCGGATCAGGGTCCGATGCGCCGGTCAGTAAGAACGCCGAAGACGTACGCCGATCCCTGGACGAGATTGCTGATCCGCCCAGGGCCGTTCAACGGCATGAGCGCATGCGCCTTGACGAAGTCACTGCGGGGAATGATGCGTTTGGTGTTGTTGAGGTGGACCTGCCCGTGCCGGACGGCGTAGCTGAACGGGACACCGGTCTTGGTGTGGAACACCTGTCCCGAGCACGCTTCGATCCTGCGCCAGACGCTGTCAAAGGTGGCCATGAAGGAACCTCCGCACCGCTTCCAGGTCGGATGCCCGGTTGCGGTGCAACCGGCCCCGGGCGTCGGCGTCCAGGTCGGCGGAGCGGATCACCACCAGCCGCAGGCCGTGCTGCGGGATCAGCTCGTCGCGTTGGGCGGCGTAGATCACCCGCTGCTCGTCGCGCTCCACACCGCTGACCGTGGCCCGGTTGGCGTAGTGCCGTTCCGGCCGGTCGTAGTGCGGTCCCCGGTACTCCACGACCAGCCGCAGGTCCGGCCAGTAGCCACCGATGGCGGGCAGCTTCCGACCCTCGCGGCCCGGCGCGGGCGGGTCGCCCCGCAAGCCAGTCGAACGTGTACCGGCGTTCGCAGGGATGGCCGAGGACCTCGTCGCACAGGTCCAGTACGTAGTCCTTGTCCTTGTCGCTCATGCCCCGATGATGCCACCGGCCGCTCTCCCCCAAGCCGGGAACGGCTCCCGGGCCCAGCACCGGCCCGGGGCGCTTCCGTGTTCAGGAAGACCCCACCAAGCGCCGGAGAGGTACCACCGCACGCGTGCCCCATCCGCCTGGTGTTTCCGCGCGTGGCTGATGAGAACTGGCGAGACCGGGCCGAGTGCAGGGGCCTTGACACCTAGCTGTTCTGCCCGGTCCCCGGCAACCCGGGTCGAGGAGTGCCGGGGACTTGCGCACCGCACCCGGCCTGTCCTTCGGGGAGCGGCTGAGAGTCTCCGACCGGTACCGGGGGCGGGGCCCGGAAGCAGCGTCGGGGGCTCCGTTCAGTCCTGGGTGAGCTTCATCGACACGTAGGCGTGGAAACCGCTCCACCTGGTGTGGTTGACCCGGCGGCGCCTGTACTCCCGGAAACCGAGGCGCTCGTAGAGACCGAGTGCGGCCTCGTTGTCGTCCTTGACGTCCTCCAACGTGTACTCGTCGTACCCGGGGAGGTCGAGGATGTGGTTCAGCACGGCCTTCGCCGCACCCCGGCCGCGGAACCGCCGGGAGCTGGCGACGAAGCCGATCTCGGCCCGGCCCGCCTGTGGCGCGGGGCCGTTCCCCTGGAAGTGCCTGCGGAACACCCGGTCCGCGATGGTCCCCCTGGCCAGCCCGAGGTGTTCGCGCAGAGTCCGGGCGTCGTGGTCGATGGCTTCCTGGCCGCCTTCGGTGAGGCTGGCCAGCGCCGCCGGCCGCCCGTCGATCAGTGCCACGTGGAACCGTTCCAGCACCAGCATGTGCTCGATGGCCGTGACGAGCCGCTCCGGGTCTTTCGCGAAGTAGGCCAGGTCCTCGCCGAACCCGTCGACGAACACCTCCGCGATCCCGTGCCGGTATTCCTCGCCCAGTTCGTCGCCGCGCCGGACCTCGATCATCACCGTCTCCTCAGACATCGCCGCCCTCCTTGAGCAGAAGCCCCATCACGGTGGACACGGTCGGCACGGTGCCCTCCTCGCCCAATGCGGAGCGCATCGTCACCAAACCGTCGAACACCGCGAAGAAGCAGGTCGCCAGTTCCTCGGGCGGTCCGGGGCGCAGGGCCCCCTGTTCCTGGCCGAGTCCGATCAGCCGCACGGTCGCCCTGAGCAGTTCCGTGTTCCGTTCGACCAGTTCGCGGACGGCGGGCGGGGCTTCCGGTCCCGCGCTGACCCCCTGGGTGAAGGCCTGGTGCATGAGCAGGAAGAAGTCGACGAAGTCCCCCTCGCCCCGCAGGTCTGCCAGGAACTCCCCGGTGAACTCCCGCAGTGACTCCACGGGGGCATCCGAGTCACGGAACCGTTCGGCTGTCGCCCGCAGACCGGCAGCTGCCGCCGTGACCAGGTCGCCGAAGAGTTCCTCCTTGGTGGCGAAGTGGCGGTAGATCGATCCGGTGCTGATACCGGCCTCCGCTGCGATCCGGCGCATGTTCACCGCCGCGTACCCGTGGCGTGCGAACAGCCGCACCGCCGCCGAGCGCACCCGCTCCCGGGTGGCGGCACGCATCGCCTCGTGCTGTTCCGGAGTCCGTGGCATCGATCGTCAGCCTCCCGTTTTTTGAATGAACATGTGTTCATTCTATCTAGGGCTGCGTGGATGGCAAGCGAGTTGAGTTCGTCCCAGGTTGCGGATGCGGTGGTTCTGGGCTTCTCGGAACTCGTCCGGGTCGTGTCATGATGGCTGGGCGCGAGCCAGCTCGTACCTTTGTTGCGGGGAGATAACGGCTTGTGTTGTCGCAGGTCATTAACTGTGAGCCCCGCGCACGCGGGGATGGACCTGGAGCTTTCCGAGAGCGGAGTGATGACACTCCGTGAGCCCCGCGCACGCGGGGATGGACCGTACGGCGGGTACACCTTCTCCGCGGACCCGCGGTGAGCCCCGCGCACGCGGGGATGGACCGACCTATGTCTACATCGGTGCGGCCGTGGTGGTGTGAGCCCCGCGCACGCGGGGATGGACCGCCCTTCACGCAGGGGCTGGCGGCTGCTCGTCGGTGAGCCCCGCGCACGCGGGGATGGACCGTCGTTGCGGGTGAAGGCGTCCTCAGTGCGGAAGTGAGCCCCGCGCACGCGGGGATGGACCGCCACCTCCAGGCGGCGGAGCCCGGCCAGGGCCGTGAGCCCCGCGCACGCGGGGATGGACCGTCGCCCTGGAACTGGCCGAGGCCAGGCTGGACGTGAGCCCCGCGCATGCGGGGATGGGCCGGGGCAGACGGTCACCACGATCCGCGCCCAGGCGTGAGCCCCGTGCATGCGGGAAGAACCGGGGCCTATGAGTGCACTCGGGGCCGAACAGACAAGGTGTCGCCCAGCAACCTGAAACGCCACCGGTCCCTCGCCGACAGTTCTGGCAAGGGACCGGTTCGTGCTGTGGCTACTCGGTGGAAGCCACCGTGCTCAGGAGAGCAGTCCATTCGGCACTCGCGAAGGTGAGGTGCCCGGATTCGCGGTTCTGGGTGTCCCTGACCCGGGTATCCGATCCTTCCGCCACCTCCACGCAGCTGCCGCTACCACCGCTGTAGGAGGACTTGTGCCAGAGGTGTTCAGTTGCCATTGTCGTTCACCATTTCCTGCAACATCTTGAGGGTGGCTGCCTCGGGCAGAGCTTCGCCCTGGAGGAGCCCGAAGCTGGTCAGACATTCCTGATGGCGTTCAGGGTCGCTGATGACGATCTCCCCGGTCATGTACTCCGCCGAGGCCACAGGGGGTTCTCCGGCGAAGGTGTACAGCCGGAACGCGCCACCGTTGCCGTAGTGGCGGCCGGTGTCTCGGGGAATGATCTGCGCACGTACCCTACCGGCCTCCGCATCAGCCAGTAGCCTCCGACGCTGGTCACGCAGGAGGGCGAGTCCTCGCCCACCGACTTGTTGGTGCAGGACCCCCTCCGTGATGAGAAGGATGATCAGGGGCCGCGGATCTCGGTCAAGGATTTCCTGTCGGTCCATTCTGGCTCGCACCAACTGGTCAACCCTGTCAGCGCTCATCCCCGGGAAGGTGTCCTCGAACACCGCGCGAGCGTACTCGGCGGTTTGGATGAGGCCGGGAAACACCAGGGGCTGATACTCCCGAATCTGGGTGGAGGCTGCTTCCAGGTCGGGAAGTTCGGCAAACCTCATGGGGGTCTGTACTTGCCGATTCGCCTTCTCCCAGGCTTCCACGAGTCGTCCGCTCGCCTGGAGTTCCTCGTCCAGATGGTTCACGTACTTCGGGTCCGGTCGGCGCTTCCCGGTCTCCCACGAGGAGTAGTGGCTGATGACCACTCCGATCGCGTCGGCGACGTCTGCCTGTCTGAGGCCAAGGCTGTCCCGAAAACCGCGCATGCTGCGCCCGAAGGTCCTCCAGGCCGGGTCGATGTGCCGAACCACCGCAGGGCTCCCCACTACCTGATTTCGCCGTCGATTCACAGGTTACACAAGTAGTTCTCCGAGCGGGCGATCTTTTTCACCACATCTGCAATCTGTTTGCCATCCTGCGAACTCTATTGAAGAGCTGGTTTCGCTGGGGGATGGTGTGCCTACGGAGAAGCCAGAGTGAAATATGGATTCCTCTGCACAGCAAGGTGCGTAACGCCCTTAAGGGGCGTTCCGGAAAACAGGGAGCCCCGGGGCCGAAGTCGAAGGCGGCCGAACCGGGGCTGTGGCCCACCCCGAAACCCCCGAGGTGAGACGAATGCAGGATATCCCCGCACGAC
The DNA here is from genome assembly GCF_014651695.1 of Nocardiopsis terrae. Taxonomy (GTDB): domain Bacteria; phylum Actinomycetota; class Actinomycetes; order Streptosporangiales; family Streptosporangiaceae; genus Nocardiopsis; species Nocardiopsis terrae. Next base: position 667,769 of record NZ_BMXJ01000003.1, on the reverse strand, counting down.
AGGCGGTGCCAGAGCGGTCCTACCCCCGACGGCTCCGGCTCGACAGCCCCCACCAGCACGGCATCCTCCTGGGCCATACCTGCGAGTACGCACCCCTGATCGGCTGGTGCCGCAGTGTCCTGCCCGGGCACGCCCGACCGTTGATCCAGGTCGCCCGCGCCCTGGTCGACAACGCCCACCGGCACAGCCGTTCCGGGAGCCCCGGCGGCACCGTCCGTGTCGTGCTGGACCGGGCCCGGCCTCTGCTGCCGCACCTCTACGTCACCGACAACGGCCCCCTGCGCGGGTCCGGTATCGACTACCCCAGGTTGGAGAGGCAGGCAGGCGGGTGCGGCCTGGCCCTCGTCGAACGGCTTTCCGTGTACTGGGACTTCTCCTGGTCCTGGGACGGGCACCGTATTCGCGAACTGACCGTTCAGGTCGTTCTGGATCTCACCGACCGGTGAGACCATTTCCCGAGAACCAGAACGGGCCCGGAAGGCGCTGCAACGCTTTCCGGGCCCCGATCCCGAAATCCAACATCCCAGAATAAGAAGAAAGCAGGATCAATGACGAACCCTATCCCCGAACCCCGGAGTGCCGCACGGGTTTCGCTTCGCGAACCCGCCCAGTCCGGACCGGCCTGTGACACCTGCGCCCACCGGACCTGTCGCCTCCTGCGCGCCCGCCACCTGCCCCTCCTGGGCGGCCACCGCCGCGAGTTCGCCCGCGAACACCTGCGTGCCGCCGCTCTGCAGGCCCGCAACCCGCACCGGCTCATCTGGTTCGGTGAGAGCACCCAGTCCTACTGGGTCGCCGACGCCCGGGGCCTGACCGAGGCCGCCGACTCCGGGAGCCTGCTCGTACTGCTGGATCCCTGCCCGGAGCGGTAGCCCCGCCGCTCCCCGCAGGAGGAACCCGAACGGCTCCACACCTTCCGCTCCGACGGGCCCGCCCGGGAGCGCTACACGCCACCGAGGCGGGCACGCTGAGGCCGCGCCGAGGGCACTGCCCCCGGCGCGGCCGAAACAGACGCCCTCCCCGGCTCCCAGACCAGCGCGGGCCTCAGATCACCCCGAGCCCTCCGACCGTCCCGGCCCCTCAGGACAGGCGCGGCGTCCGGGGCGGTTCCTGACGGCGCTGCCCGGTCGCCTCGAAGGCCGCCGCGATCCTCAGCAGCCGTGCGTCGTCGTAGGCGCGTCCGGCGAAGGTCAGCCCCACCGGCATACCGGTGTCGGGCATCGTGCCCATCGGCACCGTCACCGTGGGGATGCCCAGATGCCGCCAGACGAGGTTCCCGTTGGCGACCCACACCCCGTTGCGCCAGGCGACGTCGGCGGACTCGGGGTTCACGTCGGCGTCCGCCGGGGCGACATCGGCGACCGCCGGGAAGGCGATCGCGTCCAGCCCCAGCTCGTCCAGCCAGTCCTCGAAGTCGACCCGGCGCGTGCGCTCCAGGCCCCGGACACCCTCCTCCAGGTGCGGGATCTCCGTGAGGGAGGAAGGGGCCCCCGCGCGGCGCACGAACTCCGGGTAGGCGGCGATGTCGTCGTCGAACCCGTCGTAGCGGTCTGGCAGGGTGCCCGGCTCGTGCGGGAAGATGCGGGCGCCGTCGACCTGGCCCAGGTCGTTCAGCTTCGGGTCGCCGTTGGCGCGCAGGAAGTCCTGCCAGGACCAGGCGGACAGGTCCAGCAGCTCACGGTCCAGGTACTCCCGGCTGACCAGCCCCCGCGTCCTGATGGTGGGGGCGCCCGGCCGGTCTCCCTCGTAGTTGGTCACCACCGGCAGATCCGTCTCCCGGACGCAGACACCGGAGGCCTCCAGGTCGGCCCGGGCCTCCTCCCACAGCCGCAGCACGCTCGGCCGGGTGGCCACCGGCTGCCCGGTGGGACCGCCGATACCGGGGTTCTCCGAGGTCCCCGCCTCGGGGTCCCGGCCGGTGTAGAGCCTCGGGGCGCCGATCCTGAGCCCGTCCAGGGCCCGCCGTCCCGCGTCCGCGTCGGCCGCGCCCAGGTCGGTGAAGGACTTGGGCCGCACCCGGGAGGCCGCCGGGACCTCGACCCACGGCTGGCAGCGCCAGAAGTCCCCGCGCGTCTCGGTGTCGTCGGCGACGAGCACCTCCAGCAGCTCCAGCATGTCGGTCATGGTGCGGGTGTGCGGCACCACCACGTCCATGGTGGGCACCAGCGGCCAGTTCCCCCGGATGGAGATGACCCCCCAGGACGGGGTGTAGGCGCAGAGCGCGTTGTTGGAGGCGGGCGCACGCCCGGACGACCAGGTCTCCTCGGCCAGCCCGAAGGCGGCGAAGCTGGCGGCGGTGGCCGTGCCCGAGCCGTTGGAGGAACCCGAGGCGAAGGCCGAGGTCAGGTAGTCCCCGTTGTAGGGGCTTTCGGCGCGCCCGTACACACCGCGCTGCATGCCGCCGTTGGCCATCGGCGGCATGTTGGTCAGCCCGATCAGCACGGCCCCGTTCTCACGCAGCCGCTGCACCGTGAACGAGTCGCGCCGGGCCACCAGGTGCTCGAAGGCCGGGGACCCGCCCGCGACCGTCAGCCCGCGCGCCTGGTAGCTGTCCTTGGCGGTGTAGGGGATCCCGTCCAGCGGCCCCAGGACCCGACCGCGCGCCCGGCGCTCGTCGGAGGCCCGGGCCTCGGCGAGGGCGTCGGGGTTCGTCACCACCACGGCGTTGAGCGCGATCCCGCTCCGGTCGTAGGCCTCGATCCGCGCCAGGTAGTTGCGCACCAGCGCCTCACTGCTCACGCGGCCCCGCTCCAGGTCCTCGCGCAGCTGCGGGATCGTGGCCTCGACGACGTCGTAGAGCTCCATCAGTGTGTCCTCTCCTGCTCACACGGGGTCGGCTGCTGCTGGGTGATGCAGTGGACGCCGCCGCCGAAACGGAAGATGTCGCGGGCGTCGACCTGCTCGATCCGGCGTCCCGGGTAGGCCTCGGCCAGGATGCGCGCGGCCTCCTCGTCCCGCGGGTCGTCGAAGGCGCACAGCACCACGGCCCCGTTGGCGACGTAGTGGTTGATGTAGGACCAGTCCACGAACTCCCCGTCCTCGTCGGTGAGGGTTTCGGGGGCGGGCACGTCGACGATGCGCAGCGGGTTGCCGTCGGCGTCCGCGGCGCTCTCCAGGACCCGGCGCAGGGACCGGGTGATCTCGTGGTCCGGGTGGCGGGGGTCGTCCTGGCGGTGCAGCAGCACGGTGCCGGACTCGGTGAAGCTCGCCACGATGTCGACGTGCCCGCGGGTGCCGAACTCGTCGTAGTCGCGCCAGAGCCCGCGGGGCAGCCAGACGGCGTGGCTGGTGCCCAGCCTCGCGTGGATCCGCGCCTCCGCGTCCGCCCTGTCCAGCCCCGGGTTGCGGCCCGGATCCAACTGCACGGTCTCGGTCAGCAGGACCGTGCCGCAGGCGTCGACGTGGAACCCGCCGCCCTCGTTGACCAGGCTGCTCGGGATCCGGGGGACCCCGGCCAGCTCGGCCATCCGGCCGCCCACGAGCCGGTCCGACTCCCAGGCCGCCCACCCCTGGGCGCCCCAGCCGTTGAAGACCCAGTCCACGCCCCGGACGTCCCCGTCGCGACCGTGCACGAAGGTGAGCCCGATGTCGCGCATCCAGGCGTCGTCCAGGGGCATCACCACCGTTTCGATCCCGGGGCCGAGCAGTGCCGCGGCCGCCTCGGTGTCCTCGGGGGAGACCGCCATCGTCACGGGTTCGTGGCGTGCGATGGTGCGGGCCACCGCCGTCCACGCCGTACGGGCGCGCTCCAGGGTCGGGCTCCCGTGCGGTCCGAAGGTGTCGTTGGCGGGCGGGAAGGCCATCCAGGTGCGTTCGTGCGGTGCCCATTCCGGTGGCATCACCGTGGTGGGAGGCTCCTCGGCGGAACTGTGAGCGAACATGCCAATCCTTGTCAGGGAACAGGGGTCACGGGACCTATCCCGGGGCCGGGCCCGCTGCGGGCCCGGCCCCGGGACGGTGGGGCTCAGCCCTCCGTGGGGTACTCCGTGGTCACGAACCGGCGCCGGAAGAACTCGGGGCTGCGCAGGTACTGCACGACCATGGCCGCGCCCCCGAGGACGAAGACGGCGACCCCCAGGACGAACACCAGCCCGATCCCGCCGATCTGCGACCCGGAGCCGTAGGCGGGGTCCATGGAGTCCCAGGCGGTCTGGAAGAAGAAGACGAGCAGCAGGAGCCCGCCGACCAGGGGTGCCACCAGCTTGGTGAACAGGCCGCCCAGCGACGCGGTGGCCTCGCGCCGGAAGTACCAGGCGCAGGCGAGGGCGGTCACGCCGTAGTAGAAGCAGACCATCATGCCCAGCGTGGTGATGGTGTCCCACAGGACGTTCTCGGAGAGCACCCGCATGACCGCGTAGAAGACCGAGGCGATGACCACCGACACGACGGTCGCGTAGCCGGGGGTCCGGTGCACCGGGCTGACCCGGGCGTACTTCGGCGAGAGCGCCCCGTAGTGGCCCATCGCGAGCATGGTGCGCGCCGGCGAGATCATCGTGGACTGCAGCGAGGAGGCCGAGGAGGACAGTACCGCCAGGGACATCAGGACGGCGAAGGGGCCCATCACCGGGCCGGCCAGCGCCGCGAAGACGTTCTCCTGGATGCCGGGGTTGCCCAGGCCGAACTCACCGGTGGAGACACCCGCGAAGGAGAGGGTGGCCACCGACACCGCGGTGTAGAGCGCGACGACCACCAGGATGGTGGCGATGGCGGCCTTGCCCGGGGTCGTCGTCGCGCCGCGGCTCTCCTCGTTCATCGTCACGACCACGTCCCAGCCCCAGTAGATGAAGACCGACAGGGCCACACCGGCGGCGAAGGCGGAGAAGGAGTCGACGCCGAAGGGGTTGAACCACTCCAGCCGCACGGGCGTGGCGTCGAAGGCCGAACCGGCGTTGACCTGGACGAAGGCGGCGATCGAGAACCACACCAGCACCACGAGCTGGAACGTGACCAGGATGTACTGGAAGGTCTTGGTGGCCTCCAGCCCCCGGTAGGAGATCCAGGCCGCGGCGGCCATGAAGGCGAGGCAGGTCAGGATGTTGACCGGCACGTTGCGGGTCAGTTCGGCGATCTGTTCCTGGCCGGTCAGCTGCGCGATCGCCAGGTAGAAGAAGTCGACGGCGATCCCCGCGAGGTTGGACAGCACCAGGATGGTCGCGGCCAGCAGACACCAGCTGGCCATCCAGCCGACCCAGGGACCGAAGGCCCGGGAGGCCCAGGTGAAGGTGGTGCCGGAGTCGGGCATCGCCTTGTTGAGCTGGCGGTAGCCGATCGCCACCAGCAGCATCGGGACGAAGCCGACCAGTAGGATCGCGGGCAGGTGCTCACCGACGGCGGAGGCCGTCGGGCCCAGGGCGCCCGAGAGGGTGTAGGCCGGGGCGATGGTGGAGACGCCGATGACCAGGCCTCCCAGGAGTCCGATCGCTCCCTTGCTGAGGCCCTTCCAGTTGTTCGGGGTGTCGGTGCCGGCCTCTGCCGGCTGTCCGGTGGTGTGGGTCATGGGTTCTTCCTGTGGTCGCCGGGTGGGTGTCGGCGCCGAGGGGACGGCGCCGCGGGAACCGGTGGGCCTGTGCGCCCACCAGGGGATGGGGTTCGTGCGCCGCGGCGCCGATCCCCCGGGACTGGGTCACCCGAGCGGTGCCTGCGAGCCGGGGGAGGCACCGAGGATCTCCTCGGCCGCACGCCGGCCCTGGCGCAGCGCGCCGTCGACGTGCTGGTAGCCCTCGGCCGCCAGGTCCGAGCAGGCCCAGTGGACGGGGCCCACGGGGCTGCGCTGGTCGGCCCCGTAGCGGTGCAGGCCGCCGAGGTCGTAGCTGGCCGCGTACGCGCCGCGGGTCCACTCCTCGGAGGCGAAGTCCGACTCGAAGTAGACGAGCGGGTCGAGTGCCTGCTCGCCGAGGTAGTTCGCCAGGGAGCGCAGGATCGCGTTGCGGCGCTCCTGGGCGGGCCCGCGCAGGAGGCCGTCGGCGATCTCGTCGGAGACGAAGGCGACCAGGGTTCCGCGGGTGTCCCCGTGGTTGGTGTTGTCGTAGACCTCCTGGCACAGCTCCTTGGCGCCGAAGCCGGTGCCGGACAGGCCCCTGTCCCGCCAGAACGGGGTCTCGTAGACCGCGTGGACCTTGATGACCAGGCCCATCGAGGTGTGCTGGTGCATCTGCTGCTGCAACCAGGGGAGCGGGGGATCGAAGGAGATGCGCGAGTAGAGGTTGGGCGGCACCGCCACGACCACGTGGCGGGCCCGCACGGTCACGCGGTCGGACCGGACGACGGCGGGTCCGGTGTGCTCCGCGCCGTGGGAGGAGGCCTCGTCCTCGCTCCAGCGGATGGTCCTGACCGGGCTCCCGAGGAAGACCGTGCCCTCCTGAAGGGCGTCGGCCATCGTCTCCGAGACCGACTGCATGCCTCCGACGACGCGGCGGTCGAGGATGAAGTCCTCGTCCACGAGGTTGGAGAAGGACCCGGCCGAGGCGGCCATCAGGACGGCCTGCAGCACCGAGAAGGCGTGGGCGGGCTTGGTCAGCATGCCCCCGGCCATGAAGATGCCGATGTTCTCCCGGGCGGCCTCGTCGTCGGTCTGGCGGCGCAGCCACTCGGTGAACGAGAGGGTGTCCAGTTCACGGGCGCGCGGGTGGTCCCAGGGGCGTTCGGCGCCGATCTCGGCGACGAGCTTGTCCAGGGCGGCGATGACGCGTTCCATCTCCGCCTCGGTCCTCTCCCCGGCGGGGAACATGTCCCCGGTGTACTCGTGCCGGGAGCCGTCCGCGGCGAGGTAGACGTTGGCCCCCTCGCGGTGCCGCGGGAAGGTGCTCATGCCGAGTTCGTCGAGGAGTCCGAGCAGCTCGGTCTGGTCGGGCGAGACCCACTGGCCGCCGATCTCCAGGAAGGCGCCGTCGATCTCACGGGACCAGGTGCGGCCGCCCACGCGGTCGCGGGCCTCCAGGACCGCGACGGAGCGGCCGGCGGCCTGCAGGGTGCGTGCGGCCATCAGCCCGGCCGGGCCGGCTCCCACGATCACGACATCGCGGTCGAGGATCTCGTCGCTGCCGATGACGTGTGTGCCACTCATGGGTGTGCTCCTTCGAACATCAAAATGAACTTCATTCATTAACGGATAAGGCGTCCCCGATGTCAAGTAGCTCACTCTCCACCCGGGGACGACATACGGGCCGGTCAGCGGGCTGAAGGCCCGCCACCGCACCGATTCGGCGCTTTCGCGCCGCTTCTACACTTGAGGGGAAAACCCATCGGGGCCCCGCCGCGCGGCCGACAGGAAGAAGGCATCAGTGACCCAGCAAGCCCGCAACGGACGGGGCCGGGGCAGGCCCTCCTCACCGGTCCTGTCCCGCGAACGCCTCACCCGGGCCGCGATCCGGATCGTGACCGAGCAGGGCTACCGTCACCTGACCATGGCCTCCCTGGCGCGCGAGCTCGGAGTCGCGGCCTCGGCGCTGTACAACCACGTCTCCGCCAAGCGCGACGTGCTGGTACTGATCCAGGACCGCATCAACGAACAGATCGACTGCTCCGCGTTCGCCACCGAGCCCTGGGACCAGGCGCTGCGGCAGTGGGCGCGCTCCTACCGGCGGTGCTTCACGGAGCACACCGCGCTCATCCCGGTCATGGCGGTGCTGCCCGTCGCCGACTCCCCCCAGACGCTGCGCATGTACGAACGCGTCACCCGCGCCCTGCAGGACGCCGGGATCGTCGGCGCGGACGCCGTGGACATCATCGTCGGGATCGAGGCGCTCGTCTTCGGCGCCGCCTACGACGCCTCCGCCCCGAACGACATCTTCGACCCGGGAGGCCTGGAGGAACTGGCCCCGACCTTCACCCGGTTCGCCGCCCAGCGGTCGGCGGACCCCCGCGCGGCCGCAGACCGGGCCTTCGAGCTCGCGCTCGACGCACTGATCGTCGGCCTGCGCCACAGGTACGCCGTCACCGACGGCTGAGGCGGGGCGGGGCCCGCGCGGGCGGCGTCCGCTCACACCTGGAGCGCGTGCATGACGTGCTTGACGCGGGTGTACTCCTCCACCGAGTACAGCGACAGGTCCTTGCCGTACCCGGACGACTTGAAGCCGCCGTGGGGCATCTCCGCGGTGAGCAGCACGTGCGTGTTCACCCAGACGCAGCCGAAGTCGAGGGCGCGAGTCAGGCGCATCGCCACCCCGTGGTCGCGGGTCCAGACGCTGGAGGCCAGCGCGTAGTCCACGTCGTTGGCCAGCGCCACGGCCTCCTGCTCCGAGGTGAAGCTCTGCACGGTCAGGACCGGCCCGAAGGTCTCCTCCTGGACCAGCTCGTCGTCCTGGCGGACGCCGGTGACCACCGTCGGTTCGAGGAAGTAGCCCGGGCTGCCCTCGACCGGCCTGCCCCCGGCCACCACGGTGGCGTGCTCGGGCAGCCTGGCGAGCTTGTCCGTGACCGACGCGAAGTGCCGCGCGTTGTTCAGCGGCCCGTAGTCGTTCTCGGACTCCTCGGCCCGGCCGGTGCGCGTCTGGCGGGCCGCCTCGGCGAGCAGCTCCACGAACCGCTCGTGCGCGCTCTCCTCGACCAGCACCCGGGTGACGGCGGTGCAGTCCTGTCCGGCGTTGAAGGTGCCGAACTCCACGAGCGCCTTCGCCGCCGCGGGCAGGTCGGCGTCGGCGAACACCACGGCGGGCGCCTTGCCGCCGAGCTCCAGGTGGCCGCGCTTGAGGCCCCTGGCGGCCGAGGCGGCCACCTGCCGGCCCGCCCGCACCGAACCGGTGAGCGAGACCATGGCCGGTTCGGGGTGCTCCACCATGAGCTCCCCGGTGCTCGCGTCGCCCAGGAGCACGTTGAACACGCCCGCGGGGAGGACCTCTCCGATGAGCCGCGCCAGGACCAGCGTCGACTCGGGGGTCGTGTCCGAGGGCTTGAGCACGATGCAGTTCCCGGCGGCCAGGGCCGGACCGATCTTCCACACCGCCATGAGCAGCGGGTAGTTCCAGGGGGTCACCTGCGCCACGACACCGACCGGCTCCCGGCGGACGTAGGAGGTGTGGCCCTCCATGTACTCCGCGGCCGCGCGCCCCTCCAGCGTGCGGGCGGCGCCCGCGAAGAAGCGCAGGTGGTCCACGCCCATGCCGATCTCCTCCTGGGAGATCATCCAGCGCGGCTGACCGGTGTTGCGGTGCTGGGCCTCGACGATCTCGTCGGCGTGGGACTCCACCGCGTCGGCGAGCCTGAGCAGCAGGCGCTGCCGTTCGGCCGGGGTGACGTCCCTCCAGGACCCGAAGGCGGCGCGCGCCGCGGCGAAGGCGCCGTCGACGTCGACGCGGTCCGAGACCGGCGACACCGCGACGGTGCGCCCCTGCGCGGGGTCGACGACGTCGATGCTTTTCTGCCCGTGCGCGTCGACGAACTCACCGTTGACGAAGTTCTGGAGGCGGCTGCCCATGGGGTCTCCTCGGCCGTGTAGAAAAATGATGTTCGTTCATTTTAGGGGTGCGTGAGGTGAGGGGCAACACACGACCCTGCCGGAGGGGTCACTCGGTCGGAGGCCGGGGCGCGGCGGGACCGCCCGGCCCGCAACGGGCGACGGCCGCCTGGGAGTGACCGGCGGGCCTCGGAAAAAGCTTCGCGAAACGGCATCCGACCGTGGAACAATCGCGCCCGTCCACGACGGGTACGGGCGACGAGAGAAGCGCACATGACAAACCCGGGCGCCGGTCCGCGACCCGAGGAGAAGAGGACGGGAGGACTGCGCCTCCTCCTGACGAACGCGCCCTTCCGCGCCCTGTTCACCTCGCGGACCGTGTCGTACACGGGTGAGGCGGTCAGCCTGGTCGCGCTCATGCTGTTCGTCGCCGACTCGACCGGCCAGGCGATCGCGGTGTCTCTCCTGCTCCTGGTCGGGGACTTCGTTCCGGCCCTGCTCGGGCCGATCACCGGCGCGGTCAGCGACCGCTTCGACCTCAAACGGGTGATGATCGCCTGCGAGGCGGTCCAGGGGGCCGCGCTGCTGCTGATCGCCCTGTCGATGCCGCCGCTCCCGCTGCTGCTGGTACTGGTGGCCGCACGGGCGGCGGCCGGTCAGGTGTTCATGCCGGCCTCCCGTGCGGCGGTGCCCGCACTGGTGCGCGGACGCGACCTGGAGGCGGCCAACTCCAGCATCGGGTTCGGCACCAACGGGGCCGAGGCCGTCGGTCCGCTGCTGGCCGCCGCGCTGTTCCCGTTCCTGGGGATCCAGGGCGTGCTGTTCGGTGCGGCGGCGGCCTACGGGTTCTCCGCGCTCCTCCTGCTCAGGGTGCGGCCGCTGCCCCCGGTCCGGGAGGAGCACGGGTCCACCTCGCTGCTGACCGATGCCAGGGAGGGGCTGGGCTACATCTGGTCGGTCTCGCCGGTCCGGGTGATCGCACTGGGATTCTGCGTCGTGGTCGCCTTCAACGGGATCGACGACGTGGCGCTGGTGCTGCTGGCCAAGGACACCTTCGGTGCGGGGGACTCGGCCGTGGGCCTGCTGCTGGGCGCGGTCGGTATCGGCCTGGTGGCCGGCTACGCGCTGCTCGCGCGCCACGGCACGCGCGGCTCGATGCTCGCCCTGCTGCTCCTCGGGTTCGCCGTGAGCAGCCTGGGCAACCTGCTGACCGGTCTGGCCTGGGCGGTCGCCGCGGCCTTCACCCTGCAGGCCGTGCGGGGCATCGGTATCGCGGCGATGGACGTGGCGACCAACACGCTGCTCCAGCGCATGGTCCCGGCCGGGATGCTCGGCAGGGTCTTCGGCAACCTGTACGGCGCGGTCGGGGTGGCCGCCGGGCTGTCCTACGTGGCCGGCGGGCTGCTGCTCGACGCCACCTCCGCCCCCGTCGCCCTCGTGGCCGCGGGCGCGGGCGGACTCCTCGCCACCGTCGCGGTGGCCCTGACCCTGCCCCGCGCACTGCGCCGCGGCGGCGTGTCCACCGACGGGGACCGCCCCGACGAGGGGGACGGTCCCGGTGGCGGGGAGGACCGGGGCGCTCCCGAACCCCGCCCGCGCGGAACGGGGGAGGAACCGCCCTTCCGGCCCGGCGACGGTGAGTAGGCGCACCGGTGTTGCCGGGCGGGATTCAGAGGCGGACGAGGACCTTCAGTGCCTCACGTTCGTTCATCGCCCGGTAGCCCTCGGGGACCTCCTCCAGACCGACGGTGCGGTCGAAGACCCTGCCCGGCTGCACCCGGCCCGACAGCACGTCGGGCAGCAGCTCATCGATGTAGGCCCGAACCGGCGCCGGTCCACCGGTCAGGGTGACGTTCTTGCCGAACATCGGCACGAACCCGATCGGTCCCTGCTCGTACTGCGGCACGCCCACCCGGCTGACCACGCCTCCTGCGCGGACCACGCCCATGGCGGTCTCGTAGGCGTCCAGGTGGCCCACCGCCTCCAGCACCGTGCGGGTCCCCTCGCCCCGGGTCAGCTCGCGGACCCGTTCGACACCCTCCTGGCCGCGCTCGGGCACCACGTCGGTGGCGCCGAAGTCGCGCCCCAGGTCGGTGCGGTCGGTGTGACGGCCCATCAGGATGATCCGCTCGGCGCCCAGACGCCTGGCCGACAGCACGGCCAGGAGGCCCACCGCGCCGTCGCCGATCACCGTGGTGGTCGTTCCGGGCCTGATCCCGGCGGTGACGGCGGCGTGGTGGCCGGTGCCGTAGACGTCGGCCAGGGTCAGCAGGGAGGGAAGCAGTTCGGAGTCCTCGTCCACGGGCAGCCGCACCAGGGTGCCCTGGGCCTGGGGTACCCGCAGGGCCTCGGCCTGGGCCGCACCGAAGATCCCGCCGCGCGGGCAGGAGGTGGGCAGACCCTCCCGGCAGAGGTCGCAGGTGTTGTCCGCGAAGGCGAACGGGGCCACCACCAGATCGCCTGCCCTCAGACCGGTTACCTCGGAGCCGGTTTCCTCGACCACGCCGATGAACTCGTGCCCCATCTGCTGTCCCTGTCCGCAGGCGGGCATGGCGCGGTAGGCGTGCAGGTCGCTACCGCACACACAGGAGCGCACCACACGTACCAGAGCGTCGGTGGGCTCCTCCAGTTTCGGGTCCGACACGTCCTCCATGCGGACGTCGCCGGCCCCGTACATCAACGCAGCGCGCATTGTTCCTTCCCCGTGGGTCGTGGGTGGTTCCGTCCCCGGCTGTCGCCGCCGCACGCAGGACACCTCGGTGCTCACCATCAGGGAGGACGGGGCATCAGGGAAGCCAGGGCGCCGACGCAGCCGGGGAACGGGGGTCGTGTACCGGGCGATGCCGGAACCCCCAGGTGATCGTGGCAGCTCACAGCCCTGAACGGGTGGAACTTCGCCATCGGATCCGCGAGTCTCTGTACTCCCGGTGGGCCTGGGGCGCTCCGCGGCAGAGGTGCCCTCCGATTTCGGAGGAAAGGTCGGCTTCGGGTCCGAGAGCGGGCTCAACGGGTCAGCCGTAGACTCAGCCGGGGAGGCGCTCCTGGAATGGCGCCTGATTTGTCTGTTTCTCGAGAAGTTGTAGAAACGGCCTCTTGCCGCCGGTAAGTTGCCAGGTAAAAGACTGCTCCCCGCGCACGCGGGGATGTCCTGCGTCGCTGCCTTCCTGTCGTCAGGCTGTGCCAGACTCTCCCGCGTATCGGGGTGAACACGCCCCCAACCAGGACGGGAAGAGGGTTCGTTGACCGCGCGGATCGAACGGCACAGGGTGAGCGAGAAGGCTCTGGGGAAAGCCACCGAGGGCTTCTTCGACGAGGTCAGTCTCCAGGTTCGGGGCCAGCAGGAAACGGGACGCGACGGGTTCGGCTGGGAGATGATCTCCCGGGACCTGCTCGACTACGCGGGTGCGCGTTCGGCGGCCGTTCCGGAGACCGACGCCGACATCCGCGCCGCCCTGTACTCCGCCGCCGAGGCACGGATCGGCGGGCTCAAGCTGGACGGGGCGCCCAGCTCCGCGGAGTTCTCCGTCCACCTCACCTACACGGGGACCGGAGTCTCCTACCGGGACCACGACGAGGAACCGGGGGACGAGCCCCGGAGTCAGCGCCGAGTCCCCCTCGGGGACTGGGCCGAGGCACTCTACCTGTGTGTCGTCGCCGACCTCCACGACAGCAACGAGGGCGCCCTCGTCCAGTTCGCCTCCGCCTTCGGGGAGGACGACGTACTGCACCGCGCGCTCGCCTTCCACGTCTTCCCCGAGTTGGGCGCCGAACGGGACCAGCTCGTGCGCTACGTGGAGTCCGCGCTCGAACCCTTCTTCGCCTCCCTCGGCAGGGAACCCGGGGACAAGCACCCTGATCTCGGCTCGGTCGACTCCGACCTCCTGCTCCTGCACGCCCTGCTCACCCGCAACGAGGAGGCGTTCTGGACGACCATGGCCGCCCGCCTGTCATGGTTCCGGGACACCCTGGGCGATTCCTCCCCCAGGTCCCTGCTGCCGGTGGCCGAACTCGCCTTCGCGGCCCTGGCGGTGCGGGTCGAGGGCTGGGAGATGCCGTTCGAGTCCGACTACCTGCCCGGGCAGCTGGTCGAGGGGGAGAGCCGCCGCAGCGGCCCACGGGTCGGCCCGTACGGAACCGACAAGGACCCCGAGGCGCTCCGGGCACTGTCCGAAGGACCCTTGGCCGTCGAGCGCCCCACGGAGAACTTCTCCGGGGGACGTGAGGCTGATTCCCTGTTCGAGTCCGCGGATCGGAAGCTCGACACGATCTGGCGGCCCGAGATCATCCCGACGGAACTGCCCTCAGCGTTGCAGCGCTCTGCCTGGAGCGAACTCCTCAGCTTCCGGTTCTACTCGGTGGTCGACCCGCACGCCCGGCACCCGCGCCAGCTCGCCGCTCTCACCCACGCCTCGCAGTACACCGCGGCGGTCTTCGCCAGCGCCACCGGGGAACCGGGGGAGACGGTCGACGTGACCATCGGCCGGACCACGGCGCCCCTGCGCTGTGTCGCACCGACGAGGAAGGTGTCCGAGGGCGCGCGCAGGATCGCGATCGAGTACGCCCTGCTCTCGGGTTCGCTGGAGCGCCTGGACACCCTGGTCGCCTACCCCCGGGACGCCTTCCTCCGTAAGGACGAGGAACAGGGCTTCGCGGTATTCCCCCGCTACAACACCGCGTTCCTGGCCTACCTGAAGGCGGAGCGGGCACGCGGCTGGCGGCGTTGGTCGCAGGACGAGACCCGCCCGTCGAACGGGGCGGTGCGCGCCGCGACGGACGAAGCCGTCGCCGCGCTCGCCGAGTACCACATGCCCGGCTTCCCGCCCCCGCCGGTGCTGCTGCTCTCCCAACTGGTGGCGGGGGACCGGGAGGGGTTCAGCCTGGCGCTGGCTGACGCGCTGGAGCAGCACCGGGAGGCGTACAGCATCGGTGACCGTGCCGAGGACCCCGACTCCCTGGTCAACCCGCACCTCCTGGCCCTGGCCTGCCTCGCCCGCGCCCAGGGGTGGCAGGTCGGGGTGGAGAGCGGTTACCTGCCCGAGGGCGTACTCGACCGGGCGGCCGAGATGTTCGGTTGAGGGCCCTCCTTCGTCCGATGAGGCCCCTCCTGCTCGCCCAGACTCAGTGCACGGCGGGAGTGCTCTGCTCCTGGGAGTTCTCTCCGGGGGCGGACCTGCGGACGAGGAAGGAAGCGAAGAAGGCCAGCGTCGTGATGGCGGCACCCAGCATGAAGGCGACGTGGATCCCGCCCGCTTCGGCGGCGACGGCGTCCGCGCCCTCGCCCAGCTGCCCGGCGGCGACCGCGGACATGACCGCGATGAACGTGGCGGTGCCCGCGGCGCCCGCCACCTGCTGGACGGTGCCGACCACGGCGCTGCCGTAGGAGTACAGCTCAGGACGCAGGGAACCCAGCGCACCGGTGAGCAGCGGCGTGAACATGAGGCCCAGGCCGACGCTCAGCACCATGTGCGCGGCGACCACGTAACCGATCGGGGTGTCGACGCCGAAGGACGTCATGCCCCACATCACCAGGGTGACCACGGCCGCTCCCGGGGTGACCAGGGGGCGGGGGCCGAACCGGTCGTACAGGCGGCCGACGAACGGTGCCAGCAGACCCATCACCAGGCCGCCGGGCAGCAGGGTGAGCCCGGTGACGAGCGTGTCGTAACCGAGGACGTTCTGCATGTAGAGCGGCAGCAGGATGATCGTGCCGAACAGGGCCATGAAGCTGACCATGACGAGGGCGATCGAGACCGAGAACTGACGGGACAGGAACACGCGGAGGTCGAGCAGGGCCCGGTCCTCGCGCTGCAGCCTGAGCTGGCGCCACACGAACAGCACCAGCGCCACCGCGCCCACGACGAGCGCCGTCCACGGCGGGACGGCGGCGTCGGGGTCGGCCGCCTCGCCCAGGCTGGAGAAGCCGTAGACCAGGCCGCCGAAGGCGAAGGCCGACACGATGACGGAGAGCACGTCGATCCGGGCGGCCCGCGGTTCGGTGACGTTGCGGATGAAGGCCGCGCCCAGACCCAGGCCCAGGAGGGCGATCGGCAGCACCAGGCCGAACATCCAGCGCCAGTCCAGCACGCTCAGGATGAACCCGGACAGGGTCGGTCCGACGGCCGGAGCGACCGCCATGACGATGGAGATGTTGCCCATCACGCGGCCCCGGCGGTCGGCCGGGACCATGTTCAGCACGGTCGTCATGAGCAGCGGCATCATGATCGCGGTGCCGCCGGCCTGAACGATGCGGCCCAGGAGCAGGAAGGTGAAGCTCGGGGCCAGGAAACAGATGAGGGTGCCGAGGCTGAACAGGCTCATCGCGGTGATGAACACCTGGCGTAGGTGGAACCGCTGGAGCAGGAAACCGGTCACCGGGATGACCACGGCCATCACGAGCATGAAGGCCGAGGTCAGCCACTGTCCGGTGGAGACCGAGATGCCCAGGTCGCGGTTGAGCGCGGGTAGGGCCACGCCCATGATCGTCTCGTTCAGGATGACGACGAAGGCCGAGACCAGTAGAAGCGGGATGACCAGGCGGGCGGCTTTCTGGTCCGCGCCACCGCTTTCCGCGGCCTCTTCGTCGTGTGTTGCGTCGGGTTGCCTGGTCACGTACTTCCTTGCGCGCTAGAGACGGGTTGGGACAGGGGCGGGTCGGGAGCGGGGGTCTGCCGGAAGGGTCCGGTTCCGGTCCCGACGGGGGGTCAACCCCGCCGCCCACGGCAGTATTCCGGTCCGGTCGGGGAGAGGAACAGGGATTTTTCGCCCAGAACAGCCCCGGGGTTCAGCCTAAGTGACGGGACGTCCCGTCTCGCCCCGTTTCCGGTGCTTCGGAGCCCTGCCTGTGCCCTTCGCCACACCGGGGGCTGGGGTCGCGCGACCCGTCACCAACTCCTCCGCCGGACCCGCCGGGAACTGCGGGTCGTCACCCCGACTCTCCGGTGAGTCCCTGACCGGTTGGCCCAGGCCGCTCACCGGCCGCGAACGCGAGGTCCTGCGCACCGCGGCCGCCGGGCCTGGTCCGCGGCGGGGCGACACGGCAGGATGTCCCCATGGACTTCTCCGACCCCCTGCCGAGCAGCACCAGCGAGGACGAGGGCGCCCCCGTCGCCCGGGTGGCCCTGCTGCCGGTGGGCAGCCTGGAACAGCACGGCCCGCACCTGCCGCTGACCACGGACACCGTCATCGCCTCCACCCTGGCGCGGGTCCTGGCCGACGCGCACCCCGGGCTGCGGGTCCTGCCCCCGATCGCCTTCGGCTGCTCCCACGAGCACGAGGCCTGGCCCGGCACGGTCAGCGTCTCGGCGCCCACCCTGTACGCGACGGCCTCCGACATCGCCGGTTCCCTGCGCAGGGCGGGCACCCCGAAGCTGGTCCTGGTCAACGGGCACGGCGGCAACCACGTCCTGGCCAACCTGGTGCAGGCCTCCGGCGGGGACATGGCGCTCTTCCCCGGTCCGCACGACTGGGAGGCGGCCCGGAAGGCGGCGCGGATGAGCACCTGGAACGACCGCGACATGCACGCCGGCGAACTGGAGACCTCCGTGCTGCTGCACGTGCGGCCCGACCTGGTCCGCCCCGGCTACGAGGAGGCCGACCACCTCGCGGACCGGCGCGACCACATGCTCACCGCCGGCCTGGCCCGCTACACCCGTTCCGGTGTCGTCGGCCAGCCCTCACGCGCCACCGCGGCCGAGGGCCGTGATCTGCTGGCCCACCTGGTCGAGGCCTTCGCGGGGTACCTGCGCGTGCTCGACCCGAAACAGCCGCCACACCAGGACCAGCGCACCGGGCAGGGCGGCGACCAGGGCCAGGACCCCGTAGACCACCGACGCGGTCAGACCCGCCGCTGAACCCAGCCCGGCCACCCCGAAGGCCAGCGCCGTCACCGCCTCACGCGGCCCCCATCCGCCCACGTTCGCGGGAACGCTCATCGCGACCAGAGCCAACACCAGCAGCGGGACCAGCGCGAACACGGGCGCGGTGATGCCCGCCGTCCGGGCCGCCACCAGGAACAGGGTCACGTGCCCGGCCAGGGCGGCCACCGACAGCACCAGCACCCCCGGGCCGGTCGTGCCCGTGAACAGGCCGGCCCGGGTGTCCGCCACCGTCGCCGCCAGCGCCCGCCACCAGCGTGAACGGCGCCGTCGTCCCACCACCCAGCCGATTCCCACCGCTCCGGCCACCACGGCCAGCACCCCCACGGAGGCGGCGACCGCGAGCAGACCCGGCCCCAGCAGGGCGGCGGGCAGGGCGAACAACAGCACCGTGCACGTCGCGGCGAGCACCACCTGCCCGGCCACCCGCTCCAACACCACGGCGCGCACACCCCGGGCCAGGTCGCCCGCGTAACGTCCGTGGCTCACCGCCCGGTGCACGTCGCCGAGTACCCCGGCGGGCAGGACGGCGTTCAGCAGGATCGCACGGTAGTAGTCGCCCACGGCGCGCCCCCAGGGCAAGCGCAGCCCCACCCCGCGCGCCACCAGCACCCAGCGGGAGGCGCACAGCACGGTGGTGACCAGACCGATCGCCAGGGCCGCGGCCAGGGCCCCGGCGTCGACCGCGCCGAAGGCGTCGGTGAAGGCCCCCAGCGGGTACCACCACAGCACCCCGGCCAGGATCGCCGCCCCGGCCAGCGACCGCAGCCACGCCGAGCGACGCGATGCCGTGCGACTCATGGCCGTCCCGCGCCCCCGTCGGGCAGCGCCAGGAGGTCGGTGTGGTGTACGAGGGCGCCCAGTTCACCGCGTTCGCACTCGCCGAGCCGGCGTTCCGGGTAACCGCAGGGGACCGCGGCCGGGTCCTGTTCACGGGCGGCCCCGACCCACCCCCGCAACCACGTCAGGGCCAGCGGCACGCTCTCCGGGCACAGCCGCCACGGGCTCGGGAAGGTCAGCACCCGGTAGCCCAGTTCCCCGAACACCGCGACGGCGGCCTCCGCCGCGTCCGGACCCAGCCGGCCCTCGCGGCGCTGGTGCCCGTTGAACGCTCCGGTGACCGCGGCGTCGGCCGGATCGCTCGGGAACAGTTCCACCCGCCCCGACACGGACAGGGTGAACAGGGCCGCGCAACCCGCCCCGGCCACCGCCCGGGCCACCGACGCGAGTTCCTCGCGGGTGAGCAGGTCCAACAGGGCGGAGCCGGTCACCAGGTCGGTTCCGGCCAGCTCCGGGGCGGTGACCGACCCCAGGTCCCGCAGACACATCCGTGCGGTCACCGGCGCCCCGTCCGCCGAACGCGCGGGCATGTGCGCCCCGGCCAGCGACAGCAGGGCGGAGTCGATGTCGTACAGGGCCCACCGCTGGGCGCCCGACAGTTTCGGGACCAGCCAGCGCCCCTGTGATCCGGTGCCGCACCCGAGGTCGGCGATCCGGACCGGCGCCGCGCCCGGGCCCGTGCCCCGCTCCGCCAGGTGGACCCGGAGCGGGTCCAGCGCAGCGGTGGCCCGCGCGTCGTCGTCGGCCGCCTCCCGCAGGGACAGCCAGGCCGGATCGAACGCCGGAGGCGGGTTCTCGGAAACTGGACTCAACGGGACTCCTCCCGGTGGCGTGCGGCCGCCGAGGGGTGGCCGCCTCCTTCCAGAGTGCCAGCTCGACCGTGCCCGGGCGGGTCGAACGCGCAAGCTTTTGCCCGGTTCTGTCACCGCCCGGTCGGTCCGTGGCCGCGGACCCGCCGGTGGTCCGGTGGGGCCCGGTGCCGCGGCCGGCGGGCCGCGGGACTCCGCTGCGGGGCGCGGGTCAGACCGGGGCTCCGTGCTCCCCGCGCTCCCCGCGCTCCTCGGGCCCCTCCGTGCCGGTCGGCTCCGGCCGGTCCTGCTGTTCCCCGCCGTCCTTCGCCCGGACCAGGTCGAGGGTGTCGCGCAGTCGGACCCGGGGCAGGAAGCACACCACCACCAGGCCGACCACGGCGATCCCGGTGGCGACCAGGAAGATGTCGCCGGTCGCCGCACCGTAGGCGCCCTCCACGATGTGGCGCAGGAACGGGGGCATGCCCGCCAGGTCCAGGGTGCTGCTGTCGCCTCCTCCCGCGGGCACGTCGGCCCCCGAGGCCGCCAGGCCGTCGGAGATGTTGGTGCTGACCCGGTTGGCCAGGATCGCGCCGAGCACGGACACCCCGACGGTGCCGCCCAGGGAGCGGAAGAACGCGACCGCTCCACTGGCCGCGCCGAGTTCGCGCAGCGGCACCGAGTTCTGCACGACCAGCACCAGGTTCTGCATCGACATGCCCACGCCCACGCCGACGCCGAGCATGCCCAGGGACACCACGAGCAGCGAGGTCGTCTCGTCGATGGTGGACAGCAGCAGGAAACCGAGGGTCAGCGAGACCAGGCCGGTGATGACGTAGGGCTTGACCCGGCCCGAGCGGGAGACCAACAGGCCGGAGACGGTCGAGGAGGCCATCATGCCGAGCATCAGCGGGGTGGTCAGCAGCCCGGCCTCGGTCGGCGAGTAGCCGCGGGCCAGTTGGAAGTACTGGCCCAGGAAGACGGCGCCGCCGAACATCGCCATGCCGACCGCCGCGCTGGCCACGATCGCGATCGCTGTCTCCCGGCGGACGACCAGACGCAGCGGGATGACCGGCTCGGACACCCGGTTCTCCACCCACACGGCCAGGGTCAGCAGCAGGAGGCCGCCGACGGCCATGGCTCCGGACTGCCAGGAGATCCAGTCGAAGCTGCCGCCGACGAAGGTCACCCACAGCAGCAGCGTGCTGACGCCGGCGGCGATGAGTGCGGCGCCGAGGTAGTCGATGCGCACGTCCCTGCGGCGCTCCTCCACCAGGTTCAGGGTGCGGGTGAGGACGACCAGTGCGACCAGCATGAACGGTACGCCGATGAAGAAGCACCAGCGCCAGCCCAGCCAGGAGACGTCGGTGAGCGCGCCGCCGACGAGTGGGCCGCCGACGGTGGCCACGGCCATGATGGCGCCGATGAGCCCGTTGAAGCGGCCGCGTTCCCTGGGGCTGACCAGGGCCGCGATGGTCGCCTGCACCAGGACCTGGGAGGCGCCCATGCCCAGCCCCTGCACCGCGCGGGCGGCGATGAGCTGTCCGGTGGTCTGCGCGAAACCGCACAGCAGGGAGGCGGCGATGAACAGGACGATCGAGACCTGGAGCAGTCGCTTCTTGGGGAACAGGTCGGCGAGTTTGCCCCAGATCGGGGTGGAGGCCGTGGACGCCAGCAGGGTCGCGGTCACCACCCAGGTGTACTGGGACTGGGTCCCCTGGAGGGAACCGACGATCTGGGGCAGGGCGACCGAGACGATCGTGCCGCTGAGCATCGTCACACCCAGGACGATCAGCAGCCCGCTCAGGCTGCGCATGATCTGTGGGCGTCCGGTGCCCGGAGACTGAGGAGTACTCAAGGGCTGACCTCTGGAGAAGAGAACTTGCAGACGGAGAAAGAGTGCTGGGGGAGCAAAAATACAGAGTAAGCATTTTTGCACTCAATGCACGTTATCACCGCGGGTGAGACAGGAGCGAGACATGCGGGGGAGAAGACCGCCACATTCGCGGGGCCGGGGCCGTGGTCACAGGCCGAGCGCCCCGGCCATCGCCCGGGCCGCGTCCGGCCAGCCCGCCAGCTCCTGGCGGCGCGACCGGGCCGCCTCCCGCAGCCCTTTTCGCAGCCCCGGATCGGTCAGCCACCACCGCAGCGCCCGGCCCAACGCGTCCGCGTCCCCGGGCGGCACC
Organism: Nocardiopsis terrae; assembly: GCF_014651695.1. Taxonomy (GTDB): domain Bacteria; phylum Actinomycetota; class Actinomycetes; order Streptosporangiales; family Streptosporangiaceae; genus Nocardiopsis; species Nocardiopsis terrae. The sequence goes on along the minus strand of NZ_BMXJ01000003.1, from coordinate 646,690 downwards.
AGCAGCCCCGGCACCCGCCCGTCCGAAGCGCGCCCCAGCGCCTCGGGCACACCCCCCACCCCGGCGGCCACCACCGGCACCCCCCGGGCCAGAGCCTCGGTGACGACCATCCCGTAGGTCTCCGCACGCGAGGCCAGCACCAACAGGTCCGCCGAGTCGTACACACCGGCCAGTTCAGCGCCGACCACAGAGCCGGTGAACCGCACCCGATCCTCGATCCCCGGACGCGGGGGAGGGGCACCCGGGCCCGCGCACACGCACTCCCAGGGCAGGCCGCGCAGTCCGGCCAGGGCCTCGAACAGCAGGTCGTGACCCTTGCGCGGGGTCAACGAGGCCACACACGCCAGGCGACCGCCCGCCGCGCCCCCGCTCCCGCGCGCCAACGGCGCCGGATCCACCCCCGGCGCCACCACCTCCACCCCGCTTCGCCCTCCCTGCCCGGCCAGACCGTGGTGCGCGGCCAACCGCCGTGCCGCCCACCCGCTGGTGGCCACCACCCTCACCCCGCACCGCAGCACCTCGCGCTCCCGGGCGTCCAGCTCCCGGGCGGTCTCCGGCGCCAGCCCGGTCTCGTCGGCCAACGGCAGGTGCACCAGCACCGCCAGGCGCAGCCGCGCCGCGTGCGGGACCACGGCCTCGGGCGCCCCGCACGCCACCAGCCCGTCCACCAGCACCCGCGCCCCGTCGGGCTCCCCGTCCAGCACCGACGCGAGCCCGTCGAGCTCCTCCCGGGCGGGGCGCGGCCACCCGCCCGCCACCGCCACCGTCCGCACCGGCCATCCCAGCGCGGTCATCGCCCGCGCGATCCGCCGGTCGTAGGTGTGGCCGCCGCTGGGCGCGCTCGCCTCGGGAACGACGAAGAGTACCGTCACAGCTCCCGTTCGTAGGAGGCCCAGGCCACGTGCGACTCGTGCAGCGTCACCGTGACCGAGGCCAACCCGTCGGCGTGCGGCCCCAGCGCCCCCGCCGAGATCCGTTCCGCCAGCCGGTCGGCGACCACCTTGGCCAGGAACTCGGTGGAGGTGTTCACCCCCGCGAACTCGGGCACCTCGTCCAGGTTGCGGTAGTTGAGCGCGGCCACGACCCCGCCCAGCTCCCGGGTGGCGGCGCCGATGTCCACCACGATGTTGTCGGGGTCCAGCTCCGGGCGGCGCAGCGTCGCGTCCACCACGAACGTCGCCCCGTGCAGGGCCTGGGCGGGGCCGAAGACCTCACCCCGGAAACTGTGCGCGACCATCAGGTGGTCCCGGACGGTGACACTGAACAAGAGGGCTCCCAGCGGGGTGTCGCGGTCAGGTGTCGTAGGTGATCCGGTGGCAGAGCGCGGACAGCGTGCCCTCGGACAGTCGCGGTAGTACCCGCGGCAGCTCCTCGAAACCGCTCTCCCCGGTGACCAGGGCGTCGAAGGCGGGGTCGCCGAGCAGCCGCAGCGCCAGCCGCAGGCGCTCGGCGTGGTCGTAGCGGGAACGGCGGGCCGGTGAGATCATGCCGACCTGGCTGGCCCGCACCGCCAGCCGGTGCGAGTGGAAGTCCTCGCCCAACGGCAGGATCACCTGCCGGTCCCCGTACCAGCTCAGCTCCACGACCTCGCCCTCGGCGTGCAGCAGCCCCAGTGAACGGACCAGTCCCGCCTCGGTCGCGCTGGTGTGGAAGACCAGGTCGCGGTCGCCCTCGGCGTCCTCGGCGAGGGCGAAGTCCACCCCCAGCCGTGCGGCGACCTCCGCCCGGTCCGGGTCGACGTCCACCAACTGGACCCGAGCACCCGGCACCCGGGACACCAGACGGGCCACACAGCACCCCACCATCCCCGCGCCGACCACCGTCACCCGGTCACCCACCAGCGGGGCCGCGTCCCACAGCGCGTTGACCGCGGTCTCCACCGTGCCCGCCAGCACCGCCCGGCCCGCCGGAACGTCCTCGGGCACCACCGACACCGCCGAGGCGGGGACCACGAAGCGGGTCTGGTGCGGGTACAGCGTGAACACCGTCCGCCCCACCAGCTCCTGCGGCCCCTCCTCGACCACACCGACGTTCAGGTAGCCGTACTTGAGCGGACCGGGGAAGTCGCCCTCCTGGAAGGGCGCCCGCATCACCCCGTACTGGTTCGGCGGCACCCCGCCGCCGAACACCAGCGTCTCCGTACCCCGGCTGATCCCCGAGTACAGGCTCCGCACCACCACCTCGCCGGGTCCGGGGTCGGGCAGGGCGGTCTCCCGCACCTCGCCCACACCGGGGGTACGCACCCAGAAAGCTCGCGCCGTCCGTTTCATAACCACCTCTCCCGGCGGGCGCCCGTTCGAGGGGAACGCGCCCGCCACAGTCCCGATACGTCACGTCCGAACGACCACACCAGGGCGGCCAGCGCACCCGCCACCGCCGCCACGGCGACCGGCGCGGGCAGCAGCCCCGAGGCGGCCGCCGTCAACACGATCCCCTGCCCGGCCGCCACCGCCTTCCTGGCCCGGCTCGGCGGCAACGGCCCCCGCAACCACGGCGCCGCCCACGCTGCGGCCCCGAACAGGTACCGCAGCACACCGATCACCAGTACCCAGGGCCCCAGGGACCAGGAAACGTACACGCTCAGCACCAGGATGAGGAACGCGTCGGCCTCCATGTCGAAGCGCGCCCCGAAGTCCGACTCCGTGCGCGTCCCCCGGGCCACCAGCCCGTCCACCCCGTCCAGGACCAGGGCCAGCACCGTCACCGGCACCAGGACCCCCACCGGGCCGCCGTCGGCCACCAACACCGTCACCGCGCCGATCAGACCGACCCGGACCAGGGTCACCAGGTCCGCCGGGCCGGGCGGCCAGCGCCGGTACCGGCGGACGGCCGCCACCAGCAGCACGGTCACCACCAGGGCGTACAACGCCCCTGCGACCCACCCCCGGGTGTCCGGCCAGGAGGCCGGATCAGTCACCCGCGGCCCCCCGGCCCGCCGTCCAGGTGCGGCAGGTCGTGGCCGAGCCGGTCCCGTTTGGCGGTCAGGTACCGGATGTTGTCCACGTGCGCGGCCACCAGCAACGGCACCCGTTCGGTCACCTTCAGCCCGTACTCCTCCAGCGCCCGCGTCTTCTCCGGGTTGTTGGACAGCAACCGCACCGAACGCACCCCCCGGTACCGGAGCACCCGCGCGGCCGGTCCGTAGTCGCGCACGTCCACCGGCAGCCCCAGCGCCTTCGCCGAGTCCACGGTGTCCAGCCCCCGCTCGTCCTGGAGCGTCTGCGTGCGCACCTTGTCCACGAGTCCGATCCCGCGCCCCTCGTGGCCGCGCAGGTACACCAGCACCCCGCGGCCCTCGGCCAGGATCACGTCCAGGGCGGCCTCCAGCTGGTCGCCGCACTCGCAGCGCAGCGCACCGAAGACGTCACCGGTCACACACTCGGAGTGCACCCGGACCAGGACCCGCTCGCCGTCCCCGATCTCACCCAGGACCAGGGCCAGGTGCTCCCGGCCGTCGACCGGGTCCCGGAAGGCCACACAGCGGAACGTCCCCCGGCGTACCACCAGGTCGGACTCGGCGACCGCGCCGTCGTCCAGTGCGTGTTCTGACATCTGTCTCCCCTCACCGCCGACGGCGGTACGTCCGGGTGTCTCCCCAACCGACCGCGGCCCTACTCGGGCAGGTCGACCCGGATCTCCCCGCCCAGCGCGAACCCGCCCTCCAGCTCCAGGGAGTCCCCGCTCCAGAACCGTCCCGGGTCGTAGTACCCGGGACGCCTCCCCGGGGGCAGCAGCCCCATCTCCTCGTAGGTCAGCGCGATGACCTCCGCGCAGTAGGCGGTCTCCAACCGGTTCGCGCGGGCCCGCCGCCGGGACGGCATCCGGCCCAGCGCCCACCGGCCGGCGAGCTGCGCGGTGGACGGGAACGGGGTGCCGTTCAACCGGGCCACCATCCGCAGCGCGGCGTCCTCCATCCCCCGGTCGGCCAGCGGGTCGAGCTGGCGCAGCCAGCCCTTCTGCCCGTACCGGCGACCCCACACCAGGACGGCGTCCCGGAGGTCGTGCAACTGCACCCCGCGCTGGTGGGTTCCGGTCCACATGTCCACCAGGGACCGGCCCAGCTCGGCGTGCCACATCAGGGGCGGGAGGTCGTCGACCACGATGGACATACCGACGTGGTTGACCGGGCTGTTGGTGGTGAGCTGGATGGCCCGGTCCGGCACGCTCGTGCCGCGGAACACCCACACGTCACCCGTTCTGGTCAGGTCGACCGCCTCGTCAAGGGCCATACTCATATCTGCCACAGGCCCTAGCCTAGGAGTATGAAGTGGTGGAAAGCCTTGGGAGCGGCCGCCTTCGTGGGCGTGGCGGCCAGCGGAGTGGCGATCGCGCGAGCCGAACGGCAGCGCCGTGCCTACACCCCGGAGCAGGTCAGGGAACGTCTCCACGCCCGGGCCGCCGAGGTCGGCCGGGCGGAGGAGGGGCAGGTCGGGACCGGGACCGCCGGGAACGCGGCTGTCGGAACCGCCACCGGGCACGGGTTGCGCGGCCCGGGGAACAGGGTCCGCTCGGGGCTGGCGGCGGTGCGGTCCGGTCCGCCGGTGGCCACAATCGGCCGCCTGCTGCGGCGGGTCCGCGGCAACAGGGACGGGAACCGCTGACCGGTCGGCCCCGGCTCAGCCCTGGACATAGGAGAGCAGGGTGCGTTCGACCTCGGGGGCGGGGCCCACGTCCAGCGGCGGCTCGCCCCTGTCACGGTCCCAGGCCAGCACGTCGGCGGCGGTGGTGAGCAGCGGGGTCGAGGGCAGACCGGCCTCGCGCGCCCTGCCGAAGTCGCGCTGAAAGGACTGTTCCGACACCCGGTCGGGGCGCACCAGCGGAAACGCGGCCATCATCGTCTCCGGCGGGACGAGGACGAGCTCGATCTCGCTCCCGGTCGCCTGCGCGCAGACACGGACCATCTCGGACAGGGTGAGGGGCTCTGCGGGTCCCATGGCGTTGAACGCGCCGCCGCGGTCGTCGGCCAGCAGCCGGGACACCAACCTGGCCAGGTCGCGCACGTCCAGGACCTGCACCGGCTGGCCGGGGTCGCCGGGTAGGACGACCTTGCCGCCCCTCGCGGTCCGCCGCACCCAGTAGGTGAACTGGTTGACGTTGTCGTGCGGGCCGGCGAGCATCCCGGGCCGCACGATCGTGGCGCGCTCCCCGTAACGGGAGGCCGCCTCCTGTTCGCAGGCCGCTTTCAACGGGCCGTAGGTGTCCCGACCGACCTCCTCGGTGGTCCACTCCGCCGCCCTGAGCGGGGCCGACTCGTCCGCCCCGGGTCCGACCCCGGCCGCGTAGACGGCGTTGCTGGAGACGAACAGGTACCGGCCGACGCGGTCCCCGAGCGCGTCGGCGGCCTGCCGTACGTGCCGGGGCACGAACCCGCTGACGTCCACGACCGCGTCCCACGAACCCCCGGAGAGCGCGGTGTAGTCGCCCTCCTCCCGGTCGCCCAGGAGCCGTTCCGCCTGTGTGAAGAGTTCCGGTCCGGTTCTGCCCCGGTTGAAGAGGGTGACCTCGTGTCCCTCCCGCAGTGCGTCGTCAACGATGGCCCGACCGACGAAAGAGGTACCGCCCAACACCAGAATCCGCATGGGGACAGACCCTAGCGTGCTGTCCCGGGATCGCTGGTCAGCGCCCTCACCTCGGTGCGTTAGCCCGAGGTGAGGGCGGTCCGCCGGATGGGCGGGGACCCGTCCCGGACCGGGAGGTTCCCGCGGATCGCGGTCGGGCGGCCGCTCAGAGGGGCTTGGTGAGGAAGCCGACCTGCTCCAGCAGACTGATGTGGTCGGTGCCCAGGGTCTCCAGGAAGGCGAGCACGTCACGGTGCGGGACCCGGTGCAGCGGGGCGCTGGTGCGCAGCAGGCCGACCCGGGACACGCCTTCGCCGCCGCCCAGCCGCGAGGACGGGGTGGCGGGCGGGTCGACACGGTACAGGCGCCAGGCGCTGCCCCTGGGGGCGGAGGCCAGCAGCATCATCGGCCGCTTCCACACGATGAGCGCCCACCCCTTGGGGCCCTCGGCGTGGACGTGGACGGTGTCGACGTGCTTCTCCAGCAGCTCGGCCACCTGGGCGACGACCGGGATCGGGTTGGTGAAGCCGCCGTACACGCGGTGCATGCCGGCGTCGTACTCCAGGCTCCAGCCGGACGCCTCCAGGTCGGCGGCCACCTGGGGCAGGTAGCTGTCCTCCTCGGCGGAGGGGGCGGGGTTCTCGGGCTCGGGTGAAACGGTGGTCGGGAGGATCAGGCCCAGCTCCAGGTTCGTTCGCTCGTTGGCGGTACGGGTGAGTGCGTTCGGGTTGGCACCGCAGGTGAGTGCGGAGTGCCGGTCGTGCACGGTCCATTCGATGAGACCGCCGTGTTCGGGAAAGCCCTCGGCGACGGGGCGGAGGGTGGCCTCGATCCCCGCCGAGGCCAGGGAGTCGGCGGCCGCGTCCCGGTCCTGCACCGGCCACGAACCGGGGACGCCCAGAACCACGCGGGCAGGGGAGAGCCGGTCCGTCAGGGCGTGCAGCGCCCGCGCGTCGTAACCGCGCAGCGGCGCGTGCAGGGTGAGTTCGGCCACGGGCCCCTCGGGAAGGTGGCTGACCAGCGGGGCGTCCAGGTTGTGCACCACGCGCGCCTCGGTCTCCACCGGGGCGGTCAGCAGCAGGTCCTCCAGACGGTCGGCGACCTCGGCCAACCGCTGGGCCGTGGCGGCGGGCAGCGTGACCGCGCCCGGGCAGCCCCGAAGCCACACCCCCAGTTCGGCCAGCGCCCACGGAACCCCCTCGGGGCCGCCGCGCAGCACCGTCCAGGCGCGGTCCCAGGTGCCGGGCGCCCCACTGCCGAAAGCGGCCGCGACGTACTCGTCCCCCACCAGCAGGGCCAGTTCGGGGAGGAGGTCGTGGCAGGTCCGGTCGATCAGGGCGTAGACGCGGTCCGGACGCTGAACCCCCGCGGGGTCCTCGCCCTCGGCCGCCGCGCCCAGGACCGTGACCGCCGCACCGAGGCCCAGGGCAGCGGGGACGATGCCCTCCTCCAGGGCGGGGAGATCGATCTCCGTACCGACCAAGAGGAACTCGCGGAGCGGAGCCCCGTCGGTACGGGAGGTCCACTCGTGCAACAGGGCGAGCGGGGAGACGGACACAGGCGACCTCTGTTCTCACACTGGGGACGTCCACGAGCATAGTCGAGACCGCCGCGTCAAGCCCCGGCGGGACCGATCTGTGCGGAACCCACCGTTCCTCAGTAGTGTGCGGGAGTGGCCTCTGGCGCTCTCCCGGTACTGCGCGCGTCCCGAACGGTGTTGGACGCGCTGGTCCCCCGCGTTCTCTTTCCCTCGGCCCGGGCACGCGCATCGTGTGCGCGCTCCGGGGCCGGGTGGCGGGTTCCCTCGCGCCCGGGGGCACCACGATCGGCCTGGACGGTCCGAGGCCCGCACCCATCGCTCCGGTGGGTGCGGGGCGGTGCCGTCCGTCGCCGGATCGGATACCCCTGGGCGCGTCGCCCGATCGCCACCGCAGCGGCGGCGTGTCGGGACGTCTTGCGTTTGCTGGTGGTGGGTTTTTGCCAGTGCTGGGCGCCCCACCGGGAGGTGTAGGCCGCATCTACGGCGACGATCGCGGTGCCGGTGGCCTGGGCCATCGAGACGAGCCGGGCACGCAGTTTGGCGGTGGGCATACCGGAAATCACCCGGCGGAACCGCTTCTTACGGCCGTGCTTCTCCCGGGTCGTGGAATCGCTGAAGTCCAGGTCCTCGATCGCGATGGCCTTGACACCGCTCTCTCGCGCCCAGTGCAGCAGGCGGGTCAGGGCATGGCGTACCTGGGCATCGCGGTGGGTGGCGCTTCCGGACAGGTCGTAGTCGAAGCGGCGTGGAGACCCGGTCGGGTTGCCGTGCACATCCAGCTGCCAGGCGGCCAGATGATCGGCGTTGGTATCCACACCGATCACCCCCTGGGCGAGGGCGGCCCCGAGCGGGGCCGTCTGCGTGGCCGGGATTTGCCAGGACGCGGTCAGATACCAACGCCCCCGGCCCACGTCGTAGTGGATGCGGTAGGCCACAGCCCGGTCGGCTTGGACGCGGTCGGCCCACTCCTGTCCCCGGTGGGAGAAGGCCACGCGGCCCGAGAGCACGTACCGGCCGTACGCGGCGTTCGCATACTCGACCAGTGGGGCGGGGAGCTTGATACTCACCTGCCCGTCGGGGCCGATACGGATCGTCTCATTACCGAACCGCTTGCCGGACTCGCCGTCCGCCTGCAGGAACCACCGTCCGGCTTCCCACCGCTGGCGCCACTGGGCCTCGCTCAACTGGGCCGCGTTGAGGTGGTGGCGGCTGCGGGCCAGGCGCTTGCCGCCCCGCACCACCCGCACCCGACCAGCCTCACAGTCAGCACGCACAGCGGCAAGCCGGTCCTGGAGGACACGCAGGCGCCGGGACTTGGCGTGCCACTCTTTCGCTGACCGGTACCCGCCCGGCACCCGTTTGGTGCCCTTCGAACCGACCGGCAACGACAACCTGTACGTGATCGTCCTGACCCCGGCTTCCAGGGAGCGCAGGTGCGCGACCTGGCCGCGGCGGGCCAGCGCCCACTGCTCATGAGTGGCCCTGGTGATCGACCCCGCCCACCGCGCCGACGACACCGGTGTCAGGGCCCGTTTACGCGCCGCCCAGGTACGGCCGTCGTGGTTCACACCGTCACCGCAGCGGGCCTTGAGGTCCCTGGCCGCCAGCGAACCCAGATGGGCACCGACCCGACGCAACACCTGCTCGTCCCCAGGGGTGAGGTGCTTGAGGCGGGTGCGCACGGCCACACCGGTCGGGCCCGGGATCAGATAGGGGGCCGCGATCGGCCGCACACCCTGCTCCTTGGCATGCGCCATCCGTCCCTCACCCTCGCCCCCTGACCGCGACCCGTTCATGTGTTCGAGAACGACGTTAGACGCATCCGGGGTCCGGTGTCCCAGAAACCGAAAAACTCCTGTGACCGAGTAGGCCGTGGACCGGCCGGGTCCGGCACCAGCGCCCTTCACCAGCGAAGCGGTTCAACGTGTGCACCCGTGCACGTTCGCGTGTGCTCATGCGACCGCACACACGAACAGACAAGACCCCCGTGGCGGACCCCCGGAGACAGGTGCGACGATGTGAGGGCGATGACCGAGAGCGAACAGTGCCGACCGCTGCGCGCCGGGGTGTTCACCCTGGTGTGCGCGAGCCTGTCCGCGATCGGGCACGCCGTCAGTTCGGGACACGACGTGCCCCTCGTCGGTCTCCTGCTGGGAACGGCCGCCGTCCTCGCCATGGCGTGGGCGGTGTCGAGCCGGCGGCAGAGCCCCTGGATGCTCACCGCGTGGATGCTCTGGGGGCAGTTCGCCCTGCACGTGACCTTCGCCTACACCCAGGAGGCGGGTTCGGGGCACGACGGCCACGGCGGGGCGGTCCTGGCACAGGAGGCCATGCCCGCGTGGGCGATGATCGTGATGCACCTCGTGATGGCCCTGGTCAGCGCGTGGTGGCTGCACGTGGGTGAGAACGCCCTCTTCGCGTTCCTGCGCTTCATGGCGCTCTCCCTGATCCCGTTGCTCCTGGTGGTCGGCGCGGTTCCGGCCGCCCGCGAGACGGCGCGCCCCAGGTTCGCCGCCACCGACGAACGCTCCCGGTCGCGCCCGCCCTACCTGCGCCACTCCCGGGTCCTGCGCGGGCCGCCGCCGGTTCTGGCCGCCTGACCCACACCAGCCAGAACACCCCGTGGTACCCGGCTGCCCGGACGGGCGCGCGCCGCGCGGACCCGTCCCGCGCCGCCCCGTTCCCGAACGGCCCGGCCCCGCGCCGAAGCGGTCCCGATCCGGTTCCTCCCGAACTGGCCCCCGGGCCGCTCCGTCCTGAGCGCGAGCGCCGTACCCTGCCGGGCCACCACGCGGTCGGTGACAGAAAGCACACACGTTATGACCTGTGGCAACGGGCGCGTGGTCGCCCGCACCTCCTACCCCGCCCCCCGCCCCGACCCGCAACACCCCGACCTGGCCCGGCTGGCCCTGCGCGCCGGTGCGGGCTCACTCGGGGCGATGGACACCCTGTTCGCGCTCACCCGGGGCGACGTGGCCCGCTACATCGCACGCCGCGTCGACCCCTCCTGGGTCGAGGACCTCACCCAGGAGACCTTCTCCCGCGCCATGCGGGGGCTGCCCCGCTACGCCGGACGGGCGCCCGTCCGGGCATGGCTGCTGTCCGTGGCCCGCCATACCGTCGCCGACCGCTACCGCAGCCGGGAGCGCGCCCCCCGCACGGAACCGGTCGAGGACTGGGAACGCGTACTCGGCCCCGGTTCCGCGTCACCGGGGAGGTTCGACGAGTACCTCGCCCTGGTCTCCCTGCTGGAGAACCTGCCCGAGGACCGGCGCACCGCCTTCGTCCTCACCCAGGTCCACCGCGTGCCCTACTCCGAGGCCGCGGAGCTCACCGGCGTTCCCGTCGGCACCGTCCGCTCACGCGTCGCCCGCGGCCGCCGCGACCTGGCACGCCTGCTCCGGGAGGCGGCGTGAACGCCCGCCGCACCCACCGATCCACGAGGAAGTATCCGATGACGGACCCACGCACCGGCCCCGCCCGGTGGAGCGCCCTGGCCGCCTTGCTCCTGTTCGGCGCCACCGCCTGCGGAGGCGGCGTCGACCCGGCCGGGGTCGAGCACTACCTCGACCTCTCCGACCAGCCCATGGCCGCCTCGGAGATCGAACTCGCCACGGTGGACGGCGAGCCCTGGGGTTTCACCGACGTCGCCGAGGACCGCCTCACCCTGCTCTTCTTCGGTTACACGAGCTGTCCGGACGTGTGCCCCATGACCATGGCCGAGATCGACCTGGCCCTGGACGAGGCCGGGGACGACGCGGACGGGTTCGACGTGGTGATGGTGAGCAGCGACCCCGTCCGCGACACCGACCAGCAGCTGCGCTCCTGGCTGGACCGGTTCGACCCGGACTTCCAGGGGGTGCGCGGGGACGTCGACGCGACGGTCGAGGCGGCCCGGGACTACGGCGTCCCCATCGAGGCGCCCCAGGAGACCGAGGGGGAGTACCTGGTCTCCCACGGGGGCCGGATCCTCGTCCTGACCCCGGGCGGCGAGGCCGCGGGCATGTTCGACGAGGGGGTCACCGCCGACCAGATCGCGCCCCTGCTGCCCGCCCTCCGGGAGGAGCTGCTGTGAGCCGGTCCGGCCCCGCGCAGGGGCGCGCCCCCGAGGGCGTCTCCCGCCGGGGGCTGCTCGCCGGGCTGGGCGCCGCCGGGGCGACGGGACTGGCGGGCGGAGGACTCCTCGGCGCCGGCGCGGTCCGGAGCTCTTCCGGGGCGGGAGACCCCGCCCGGGACCTGTCCCTGTCCCGGGGAGGGCCGCGTCAGGGGCTGCCGCCCGCGGTCCTGACCCCGACCCCGGCCCACGTGCACGTGGTCGCGGTGGACCTGAACGCCGAGGAGCCCGCGCAGGTGTCCGAACAGGCCCGCCTGGTCCTGGAACGGTGGAGTGCGCAGGCCCGCGAACTGCACGGGCACGGTCTGCCGGAACTCGCCCCCGGCACACCCGCCCGGGGGCTGCACCCGGCCTCCCTGGGGGTCACCCTCGGCCTGGGTGCGGGCCTGCTGGAGCGGGCCGGACTGGCGGACCGCCGCCCCGACCCGTTGGCGGACCTGCCCGGGTTCGAGGCGGACCGGCTCGAACCCGGGCTGTGCGGCGGCGACCTGATGCTGCACGTGGGCGCCGAGGACCCCCTCGTGGTGAGCGCGGCGGTGGAACACCTGCTCGGCGGGGTCCGCGAGCACGCCACCGTGCGGTGGTCGCTCCCCGGGTTCCAGCGGGCGGCGGCCACCGCGGTCGACCCCTCGGCCACTCCGCGCAACCTCATGGGGCAGATCGACGGGACGGTCAACCCCGACCCCGGCGAGGCGCGGTTCGCCCCGCAGGTCCTGGCCGCGCACCCCGGGGGAGGCGCGTCCTGGATGGACGGCGGAACCTACGTGGTCGTGCGCCGGATCCGCATGCTCCTGGACGACTGGTCCGCCCTGGAACCCCGGGCCCGGGAACGGGTGGTCGGCCGCCGCCTGTCGGACGGGGCGCCCCTGGGCGGAGCCCGGGAGGACGACCTCCCCGACCTGGCCGCCCGGGACGCCGACGGGGAGCCGGTCATCCCGGCCGACGCGCACATCCGCCTGGCCAGCCCGGAACGCACCCTCGGTGCCCGCATGCTGCGGCGGGGGTTCAACTACGACCTGGGCTGGGGCTCCGACGGCCGGGAGGCCGGGCTGCTGTTCACCGCCTGGCAGGCCGACCCGCGTACCGGCTTCACCGCCGTGCAGCGCGAACTCGACAGGGGAGGGGACGCGCTCAACGCCTACGTCCGGCACGAGGGCAGCGCCGTGTTCGCCGTGCCCCCGGTCCGTGAGGACGAACCCCACGTGGCGTACGGCCTCTGGTGACTCCCGCGGCAGCAGGCGGGGCCGCCCCGCGCAACCATCCGAACGATGACAGGAACGAGAACATGAGGACCAACCGGACGGTCACCGCGGCGGCACTGGCGGCTCTGCCCCTGTTCGCGGCGGCCTGCGCCGTGGGCCCGGACGCCCAGTCGCAGGAGCACGCCGCCACCGACGCGGCCGAGGCCGCGGGGAGGGGCAGCGCCCGGGTCGGCGACCTCCTCGTCGAGGACGCCTGGATGCCCGAGCCCGCCAACCCCGAGGTGGGCGTGGTCTACCTGGCCGTCACCAACACCGCCACCGAGGACGACACCGTCACCGGGGTGCGCACCAGCGCCTCCGAGGACGCCGACCTGTGCGAGACCGGGACCACCGGGTCCGGCGCCTCGGTCATGCGGACCGTGTCGCGGATCCCGGTTCCGGCCGGGGGGACCACCACCTTCGTGGACGGCGGCTACCACGTCATGGTCAACGACATCACCGAGCCCCTCACCGTCGGTGACGGGGTCACCGTCAGGCTCACCTTCGCGAGCGGAGCCGAGGTCGAGGTCGACGCCCCGGTCCAGGAGATGACCGCCCGTTCCGACAGCGGTGACCCCGGAGCCCACGACGGCCACCACTAACCGGCCCGCGGGCCTCGCCGCCCCCGCCAACCCGCGACGGTGTCGACCAGCAGGAACAGGAGCAGGGAGGCCCCCAGCACCGGTATCGCCCAACCGACCGCCGCGAGGAACACCACCACCGCGGCCCTCAGGGGCCAGGACAGGGCGAGGAAGGACCCGCGCGGGTACGGCCGGCCCGGACCGGCCGTACCCGCGCGTACCGGACCACGCTGCCACCACATCCGGTAGCCGAGGACGATCACCCAGACCAGCCCTCCGGCCACGGCGGTGAGCAGGATCTGGTTGGGCACCCCGAACAGCACGCCCATGTGCACGTCCACACCCCAGCGGCTCAGCTTGGCCATCAGGGGGTGGTCGGCGAACCGGACCACGTCGGTGACCTCGGCGGTGTCCTGGGCCACCGCGGCCGAGTCCGCCCTGGTCGGCCAGGAGCGTTCGATCTGGGTGACGACGTAGGGCGAGGCGTGGTCGCCGGGAACCTCCACGGAGACCCGCCCGTCCAGACCGGCCTCGCGGGCGCTGGCCAGGACCGCGTCCAGTCCCGCGTCCACCCCGGGGTTCGCGGACGGGGTGTCGGTGGCCACGGCCGGGGTGGTCCAGGACATCTCCCCGCGCAGGTCGGCGATGTTCGCTCCCGCGTACTTGGACCAGGTCAGACCGGTGGCGGACAGCATCAGCAGCCCCAGCAGGAGCCACACCCCGGTGGCGGCGTGCAGTGAGACCGTGCGGCCCCGCCCGGGCGCGGTCCCGGCCCCGGGGACCAGCAGGCGGCGCGCCCGTCGGCGCCGGGCTCGGGCCACCCAGAGCGCGAACCCGCCCAGGGCGACCACCCACAGCCAACTGGCCGCGAGTTCGCTGTACAGGCGGCCCGCCTCGCCCAGGTGCAGTTCGCGGTGGAGCAGGTCGATCCAGGTCCGCACGGGCATGGCGCCACTGGTGCCGTAGGTCTCGGCCACCCCCAGCACCTCGCCTGCGTGGGGGTCCACGAACACCGTCGGCTGCGGCCCCGAAGCCCCGTCGGGCCGGGCCAGCAGGACCCGGGTGGAGTCCTCGGGGGTGGTGGCCGGACGTACGGAGTCGACCCGGGAGCCGGGGACCTCGGCCTCGGCGATCCGCACCTGTTCGCTCAGGGGGAGCGACTCCTCCGCGGCGGGGACCCGCAACTGGTCGGCGTACAGGGCGTTCTCGATCTGCGGCGTCCACACGTACAGCAGCCCGGAGACCGCGGCCACCAGTACGAAGGGGGCGACCAGTACGCCCGCGTAGAAGTGCAGCCGCAGCACCAGCGGCCTGAGCTGGGCCCAGGCCCCCGGGCGGGGCGGGGGACGTTCGGAGTCCCTTCCGGTTGCGGTTTCGGTCGTGCTGGGCGCCGGTTCCATGGGTCTCCTCGCCGTCGGTGTCCCGGTCGCCACTGACGTCGTCCGGCGGGTCCGGGAAGTTCCCGGCGGCGGGATTTTCCGGAAAAGGGCGGGGTCCGGCGCGTTCAGAGGAGGGAATTCTCTGCGGCGGGCGCGGTGCCGGGGCGCGGGTCGGCGACAGGAGGCCGTCGGTCCGCCAACCGGCTCACCCCGGGCACCAGGAGCGGGAGCAGGCTGGTGGCCACACCCACTGCGGCCGCCGCCCCCTCGCCCCACGGTCGGGGCGGGTCAGCCGTCCACACGTTCGCGCAGGATTTCCACACCGTCGCCGGTGAGCTCGTCCAGGTGTGCGGAGCGACCGGTCATCGCCATGATCAGAGCGAGTGTGCTCCCGCAGACGAGCGCTCCGGTGCCGGAGGCGAACGGACCGTCGGTGGCTTGCAGTCTCAACCCTTGGACCCGGCTCTTGGCGATGACGACCTGGTCCGAGCCCTGGTAGTAGTCCGCCACGCGGGTCAGCGTGGCGATCGGACGGGCGCTGACGATGCCCAGGGGCCGCCTGATGTCCTCTCCGTGCACGATGGCCTCTCCCAGGATGGCGGGCTTCGGCAGGGGCGGTGAGGTCGTACTCCTTGTGACCCCTCGGAAGCGTGCAAGGGTCTCGGCGCCGGAGGTCCCCATCTGCTCGGCCAGGCGCATCGCGACCTGGGCGTCGAAGTCGAACCGGCAGCGGACGACCCCGGCCAGCCATCGAAAGCCGTTGAGGGTCGCCGCCGACGTCAGGTGTGCGAGTACCTCGCGCACGGTCAGGCCCTCACACAGCGACGGTGTCGCCCACTGTTCCTCGTTCAGTCCCGACAAATCGTCGGCCAACGCCGCCCGCTCCTGGTGGATCAGCGGCCACAGGTCCGCGCGACCGCTCATCGGCGGACTCCGCGGCACGGGCAGGGTACTGGTGATGTCATCGGACGCTCCTCGGAACGGGCTTTCGCCCTGCCCCTGCGGTTGTGGGTGGACACCGGGATTATCACTCCGGCCTCCGACAATTTCGCGCTCGTCAACATGACGGGCTGTCACCGCACCACAAGATCAGCGCCAGAACCGTTCCCGGCGGCGGGATTCTCCGTTGGCCGGGGTCCTCCGGAAAGGGCACAGACCCGACCGGGGGTCAGGAGGGCTGGCCCGCAGGGGCGGGCGCGGTGCCGGAGTGCGGGTCGGCGGGAGGGGGCCGGTCCGCCAACCGGCTCACCCCGGGTACCAGGAGCGGAAGCAGGCTGGTGGCCACACCCACAGCGGCCGCACCGAACAGCACCGGTCGGGCGCCCGCGGTCTCCGCCAGGGCGCCGGCCACCGCGTACCCGACGGGCTCCAGTCCGAAGCTGCCCACCTGGTCGATGCTGATGACCACGCTCAGCCGGTCCTGCGGGACGGCCCGCTGCAACGCGGTGTACCAGTACACGCCGAAGACCATGAAACCCACTCCGGTGGCGGCGTAGCCCGTCAGCAGCACCGGCACCGGTGCGGTCAGCGCCAGGCCCAGCAGCACCAGCGGGTAGCAGAGCACGCCCGCCAGCGACACCAGTCCGGGCCGGGCCGGTCTCCACCGGGCCGCGAGGACTCCGCCCGCCAGTTGGCCCGCCGCCATGCAGGACAGGGCCAGCCCGTAGACGGGTTCGGCGTAGGAGTCCGCGACCACGATCGGCAGCAGGGTGAACCCGGGGGCCAGGGTGGCGGGAGCCTGCACGGTGGCGACCGCGATGACCGCCAGCACCCACGGTCTGCGCACCACCTCGCGCCAGCCCGCCCGCAGACTCGTCCCCGTGCTCTCCGCGGTCCGCTCGGGTGCGGGCGGCGCCTCCCGGATCCACACCAGGGTGCCCGCGCAGACCGCGAACAGCGCCGCGATCAGTACGAACACGGCTCGCACGTCCAGGACGGCGAGGAGAACCCCCGCGGTGGCGGGCCCGGTGATCCCGGCGGCGCGTCCCACGATGTTGCGCAGGGCGTTGGCCTGCTGGAGCCGCTCCCGCGCGACGATCAGCGGCATCAGGGAGCCGCTGGCCGGTTCCACCACGGAACCGGCCACCCCGCTGAGCACGGCCAGGGCGAGCAGCCACGTTCCGCTCCCGGGTCCGAAGGCGAACCCCAGCATCACCAGCAGTTGCACGGAGTCGTTGGCCACCAGCGCCGTCGACTTGCGCATCCGGGTCAGCAGCGCCCCGCTCAGCAGGGCGAACAGCGATCCGGCCGCTCCGCGCACGCCCAGGACCAACCCGAGCATCAGGGGCCCGTGATCGACGAGCACCAGGCCGACCATCGCGACCGGCAGCATCTCCGAGCCCAGGTCGCCCGCGCCCCTGCCGCCGAGCAGCAGGCGCAGGTTCCGGTGTCGCAGTGCCCGGGGGACCGGCAGGGCACGGCGTGGCAAGTCGCGGTCTCCGCTTCGGGTCGCTCGGTTCGTCAGGGGCGGGGTGTGGCAGGTGTCGGGGCCCCGGACAAGCTAGGGCGTGGCGCGCGGCGGGGCAAGGGAGTTTCGGCCCCTCCCGTGGCGGAAGGGGCCGGAACCGTCCGTCAGCGTGCCGCGGACAGTGTCTTGACCAGAAGGTCCACGTCATCCTCGGTGTTGTACAGGTGGAAGGAGACCCGCAGCCGCCCGTCGCGGGTGGCCGCGGCGATCCCCGCCTCGGCGAGGCGTTCGGCGGCCCCCTCGGGGACGGGCAGCGACACGATCGCCGAACCCGCCTCCGCCAGCCCCATCGCGGTCCGGAACCGGTCGCCGAGGGCGGTGTCGTGCGCGTGCACGGTCGGGATCCCGACCTCGTTCAGCAGGTCCAGGGCTGGGGCCAGGCCGATCCACGCCGACCACACCGGGGCCAGGTCCAGGCGGCGAGCCCCCTCGGCCAGGCGCAGCGGGCCGCCGTAGAGCGCGTTCCACGGTTCGGCGCCCGCGTACCAGCCGGGGGCGAGGGGTTCGAGGGTGTCGAGGGCCTCCGCGGTCCCGGTGAGGAAGGCCGCGCCCCGGGTGCCCAGCAGCCACTTGTAGGTGCTGCACACCAGGAAGTCCACACCGGCGGGCACGGGCAGCCAGCCCGCTGACTGGCTGGTGTCGAGCATGAGCCGGGCGCCGTGGTCGGCGCAGGCGGTGACCAGGTCCTCGACGGGGGCGAGCGCCCCGGTGGCGGACTGGGCGGCGGCCACGGCGACCAGGGTGGTGGCCGGTCCGACCTCCTCGGGCAGCTGTTCGAGGGGGACCTCCCGGACCCGGACCCCGTGCGCCTGCCTGGCCAGGAAGGGGAAGGCCACCGAGGTGAACTCGTCCCGGGCGAGCAGGACCTCCGAACCCGGCGGCAGGCTCGCGGCGATCGTTCCGGCGAACTGCGAGGTGTGGGTGCCCACCGCGACGCGGTCGGCGCTGGCTCCGGCCAGGCGCGCGTAGGCGGCCCGGGCGTCGTCGATCACGCTGTCGACGGCGCCGGGGGAGAAGCGCCCGGTGGCCACCTCGTGGGTGTGGCGCTCCAGCGCCAGCCGGGACCGGTGGGGCGTCAGGCCGTGGGTGGCGGTGTTGAGGTAGGTGTTCTCGGAGGAGAACTGCTGCTGTGCTTCGCGCAGGCGGGCGCGGTCGGTGTGGTCCATGCGGTGATGCTCACAGGGCGGGGCCGTTCACTCAAGGGCCAATTCGGGCCCGGGAGCAGGCCACTTGCCCGGTAGGAGCCGAAGTCGTCTCTGGTAGCAAGATCATCGGGGAGGGGACCGGGCCCCTGGCTGACGCCGGCAACGCTTCCGGTCGCAGCGCTAGTTGCGGAACTTGGCCTCGGCGTCGGTGGAACCGGCCATGAGCTTGTTGAGCAGCCGCACCAGTTCGCGGCGCTCCTCGGGTTCGAGGGCCTGCGCCCAGGCGCTCTCCCGGCGGTTGTGTGCGCGGAAGACGCCCAGGATGGCCCCGTACCCGGCCTCGCTGAGGCTGAGCTGGAGGGCGCGGCGGTCGTGTGTGGCGCGTTCGCGGGTGATCAGACCGTCGCGTTCGAGCGTGTTGAGCAGGGCGGACAGCGCGGCGCGGCTCATGCCGGAGATCTCGGCGGTGGTCTTGGCCTCCATGGGTCCGGCCAACCAGAGTGCGAAGAGCACGCGAAAGCCCGGCCAGGTCCATCCCCGGGGGCGGTGGACGGAGGACTCCAGGTCGTAGACGACCATGCTCGTCGCCCGGTTGAGGGTCAGGACCATGCGCATGGCCTCGGCGTTGACCGAGGGGAGCTCCCGTTCGGCCTTCTGCACCGCGTAGTCCACGAATGACCAGAAGGTGAGCTCGTCGGGGGGTGCGGTGTTGTGAGTCACGCGGACCAGCCTAGTACGCGGAGGTATCCGTGGTTCGCCCTGTCTTCACCTTGCGTTCTTCCCCGGGCCGACTCGGCCGTGGGGGCTCCGGTGCGGGTCCGGGTGGTGTGGAGGGGTGATGGGTAGCCTGATTGAGTGACCTGCATCACGTATCAGGTGGTCGCGGACCTCTTGGCCCTGTGGTGCGGAACACGTTATGGTCAGATTCATCAAACGTTTGATCATCTGGGCGGTGGCAGCCGCCCGCGACGAGTGAAGGGTCCTTCGACCATGGCAGCCAAGCCGTTCGCCTCATCCGCCGACACCGAGGCCAAGGAGCAGACCCTGGAGGTCCTGGCCGACGGCGTCTACGCGCTCACCGCAGAGGGCGACCCCAACGTGGGCGCCATCGAGGGCGAGGACTTCGTCGTGGCCTTCGAGGCCCTGGCCACCCCCACCGCGGCCGGGGAGTGGCTCGCCAAGCTCCGCGAACACACCGACAAGCCGATCCGCTACCTGGTGCTCTCGCACTACCACGCCGTGCGCGTCCTGGGCGCCAGCGCCTTCGACGCCACCGTCATCCTCACCCACGAGAAGACCCACGAACTCATCCGCGAACGCGGCAAGGAGGACTGGGCCAGCGAGTTCGGCCGCATGCCCCGCCTGGCCAAGGACGCCGACTCCGTCCCCGGCCTGACCTGGCCCACCCAGACCTTCGCCGACCGCACTACCATCGACCTCGGCGGCGACCGCGGCGAACTCGTCCTGGAGTACTTCGGCCGCGGCCACACCGAGGGCGACATCGTCGCCTGGCTGCCCAAGCAGAAGATCCTCTTCGCCGGCGACCTCGTCGAGGCCCAGGCCGCCCTCTACACCGGCGACGCCTTCCACAGGGACTGGGCCGGGGCCACCCTCGACAGCGTCAAGGCGCTGGAGGCCGAGATGCTCGTCGGCGGACGCGGCGCCGTCAGCCGGGGCCGCGCCGAGGTCGACGCCGCCATCGAGCAGACCCGCAACTTCCTCGACGTGATGATCCGCGAGGTCGGCGCCGTCCACGAGCGCGGCGGCACCCTCAAGGAGGCCTTCACCGCCACCCACGCCGCCCTGGTCGACGACTACGGCCACTGGCCCATCTTCGAGCACTGCCTGCCCTTCGACGTCTCGCGCCTGTGGGACGAGTTCTCCGGCATCGAGCGCCCGGTCATCTGGACCGCCGAGCGCGACCGCGAGGTCTGGGACCAGCTGCAGGACTGACCCGGGGCCGCCCCGGGACCCGCCGGCGCCTCGGCCACGGGTCCGGCCGGCCACAGCGCTGACCACCCGTGGCCCCGGCCCTGTCCACGTCCACCGCGCCCGTACGGGGCGCCCCACGAACGGAGCTCACCATGCGCCCCCCAGCGCCTCGTACCCCGGCCGAGACCACCGCCGACCCCGTGCTGGTGCTCGGCGCGGGCCCGGTCGGGCAGACCGCGGCCCTGCTGCTGGCCCGCCGTGGGGTCCCCGTACTGGTCGTCGACGGCCGCCCCGAACGCGACGCCGTCGGCTCCAAGGCCATCTGCCAGCAGCGCGACGTCCTCGACGTCTGGGACTGGCTCGGCGGACACGCCATCGCGGCGGAAGGGCTGACCTGGGACACCGCCCGCACCTTCTACCGGGGACACGAACTCTTCAGCGTGCGCCTGCCCGACCCGGGCGCCTCCTCCCGGCCCTCCTTCGTCAACATCTCCCAGTCCCGCACCGAGGAGGTCCTCGACGACCTCCTCGCCCGGGCGGGCGTGGCCGTCCACTGGGGCCACGAGGTCACCGGCATCGACCAGGACGCGGACGGCGTCACCGTCGAGTGCGACACCCCCCAAGGCCCGGTGCGCCTGCGCGGCTCCCACGCCCTGTCCTGCATGGGCGCCCACGGCGGTGTCGTCCGCAGGGCCCTGGGCCTGGACTTCTCCGGCACCAGCTTCGACGACCGCTTCCTGATCTGCGACATCCGTGCCGACCTCGGCGACTGGGCGCGCGAACGCCGCTTCTACTTCGACCCCGAGTGGAACCCCGGCCGCCAGGTCCTCATCCACCCCTGCCCCGACTCGGTCTTCCGCATCGACTGGCAGGTCCCCTCCGACTTCGACCTGGAGACCGAGGAGTCCAGCGGCCGCCTGGACGCCCGCATCCGCCAGATCATCGGCGACACCCCGTACGAGATCGTCTGGCACTCGGTGTACCGCTTCCACACCCGCGTCACCGACCGCATGCGCTCGGGACGGATCCTGCTCGCCGGGGACAACGCCCACCTGGTCGCGCCCTTCGGGGCCCGCGGCCTCAACTCCGGGGTCCAGGACGCCGAGAACGCCGCCTGGAAACTCGCCTACGTGCGCAACGGCTGGGCCGGTGAGGAGCTCCTGGAGAGCTACCACACCGAACGCCACGCCGCGGCCCTGGAGAACGCCGACGTCACCAGCGCCACCATGCGCTTCCTCGTCCCCCAGGACGACGCCGCCCGCGAGCGGCGCGTCAGCGTCCTGGAACGGGCCCTCACCGACGCCGCGGCCCACCCGCACGTGGACTCCGGGCGCCTGGCCGAACCGTTCTGGTACACCGGGTCCGCGCTGACCACCGCCTGCCCCGAACGCCCCTTCGGCGGCCGCCCCCCGCGCGGCCGGGCACCCGACCCCTGCCCCGGCGTGATCCTGCCCGACGCGCCCGTCACGGTGGCCGACCGCCCCGGCACCACCCGGCTGCGCCCGCTGCTGCGCGAGGGACTCACCCTGTTGGTCGGCACCGGACCGGACACCGGCACCGACCGCGAAGCCCTGCGCCGCGCCGTGCACACCGCTGCCACGGAGGCCACCCCGGCCCCCGTCACCACACTCCGCCTCGACGAGATCGACACCACCGGCGCCCTGCGCCGCGCCCTGGCCCCCGAACCCGGCCAGGTCTGGCTGGTGCGCCCCGACGCCCACGTCGCCGCTGTCGTCGCGGGGACCGACGCCGACACCGTCCGCAGGGCGGTCCGCACCGCCCTGGGACACCCGGCCGCCGACACCGTCTCCGCCTGACGCGGCCCGGACGAGGACGACCGGGACGGGGTCGGACCGGGCCCGCACGGACCACCGGACACATCCAAGGAGGAGGATCACATGGCGTACTACCGCCAGGTCGGCGAGGTGCCCCGCACCCGCCACACCCAGCACCACAACCCCGAGGGCGGCCTGTACTACGAGGAGCTGATGGGGGAGGAGGGCTTCTCCTCCGACTCCTCGCTCCTGTACCACCGGGCCATCCCCTCGGCCATCGTCGACGCCGCCGAGTGGCAGGTCCCCGACCAGTCGCTCCAGCGCAACGCGCCGATGGTGCCCCGCCACCTCAGGCTGCACGACCTCTTCGGCGGCCAGGACTGGAAGGCCGCCGACGTCGTCGAGTCCCGCCGCCTCGTCCTGGGCAACGGCGACGTGCGCATCTCCTACGTGGTCGCCGGAGCGCCCTCGCAGCTGTACCGCAACGGCATCGGCGACGAGTGCGTGTACGTCGAGTCCGGCACCGCCCGCGTGGAGACGGTCTTCGGCGCGCTGGAGGTGGGCCGCGGCGACTACGTCATCCTGCCGCGCGCCACCACCCACCGCTGGGTGCCCGCCGGCGACGAACCGCTGCGCGCCTACGTGGTCGAGGCCAACAGCCACATCGCCCCGCCCAGGCGCTACCTGTCCCGTTACGGCCAGCTCCTGGAACACGCCCCCTACTGCGAGCGCGACCTGCGCGGCCCCGCCGGGCCCCTGCTCGTCGAGGGCGAGAACGTGGACGTGCTCATCAAGCACCGCGGCGACGGCCCCGGCGGCATCTCCGGCACCCGCTACACCTACCCCACCCACCCCTTCGACGTCGTGGGATGGGACGGCTGCCTGTACCCGTACGTGTTCAACGTCGACGACTTCCAACCCATCACCGGCCGCATCCACCAGCCGCCGCCCGTGCACCAGGTGTTCGAGGGCCACAACTTCGTCATCTGCAACTTCGTGCCCCGCAAGGTGGACTACCACCCCGCCTCCATCCCGGTGCCGTACTACCACTCCAACGTGGACTCCGACGAGGTCATGTTCTACTGCGGCGGCGACTACGAGGCCCGCAAGGGTTCGGGGATCGGCCAGGGCTCCGTCTCCCTGCACCCCGGCGGCCACTCGCACGGCCCGCAGCCCGGAGCCTACGAGCGCAGCGTCGGCGTGCAGGCCTTCGACGAACTCGCGGTCATGGTCGACACCTTCCGCCCCCTCGACCTGGGCGAGGGCGGCAGAGCCGTCGACGACGGCAGCTACGCCTGGACCTG
Source organism: Nocardiopsis terrae (assembly GCF_014651695.1). Taxonomy (GTDB): domain Bacteria; phylum Actinomycetota; class Actinomycetes; order Streptosporangiales; family Streptosporangiaceae; genus Nocardiopsis; species Nocardiopsis terrae. The sequence continues at coordinate 623,654 of NZ_BMXJ01000003.1, read as the reverse complement.
GGCCGAGGGGCGCCGCGGCGAGGGGCGGGGGAAGGCGTGAGCGACCTCCCCAGCCGCGCCCTCTACGGGGCCCTGTTCGACGACGCCGCGCTGTTCCCGCCCGGCAACGCACCCATGGGTGAGGCGATCCCCGCCCACTGGGGCCACCGGACCTCGCGCCGGGCGCCCTACGTGGGGCCGTTCCTGGTCTCCGACGCCCGCACTGCCGAACTGCGCGCGGTCCTCGCCCGGGAGGACGGCGGCCACGGGCCGCTCGCGGTCGCGGTCACCGTCCCCGGCGGCGCCGACGGCGTGGCCGCGGCGGTGGAGGCGGTCTGCGCCGACCCGGCGCTGAGCCTGGTCGGAACGGAGGTGGCAGCGGAACCCGGGCAGGCCGCCCGGACCGCCGCCGTGCTCACCGGAGCCCTGCCCGCGGGGGCCGAGGGCTACGTCGAGGTGGCCCGCGGGGACGGGGCGGCGGCCGACACCGCCGCCCTCGCCGGGACCGGCGCCAGCGCCAAGTTCCGCACCGGCGGGGTCACCGCGGCGGCCCACCCCGGCGAGCACGAGCTCGCTTCGCTGCTGGCCGCCGCGGTAGGCGCCGGGGTGCCCTTCAAGTGCACGGCCGGGCTGCACCACGCGGTCCGCCACACCAGCACGGAGGGGTTCGAGCAGCACGGTTTCCTCAACGTGCTGCTGGCCACCCACGCCCTGCGCACCGGGGGGACGCCCGCCGACGCCGAGGCGGTCCTGGCCGACCGGGACGGCCCCGCCCTGGCCGCCCGCGCCGCCGCGCTCACCGCCGCCGAGGCGGAGGGCGTGCGTTCGAGTTTCCGCTCCTTCGGCACCTGCAGCATCACCGAACCCCTGGAGGACCTGGTCGTCCTCGGGGCGCTCACCCTCTGAAGACCCAGAAAGCGAGACCCATGCCTGACAGTTGGCTCGACATCGCCCCCGACGCACAGTTCGGCCTGGCGACCCTGCCCTACGGCGTCTACACCACCGGCGCGGGCGGTCCCCGGGTCGGCGTGGCCGTCGGCGACCGCGTGCTGGACCTGGGCGCGGCGGCCCGCGCCCAGGGCGCCCCGTTCGCCGACGCCGTCAGCGGCCCGAACCTGGACGCCCTGCTGGCCGCCGGGCGGCCCGTGTGGGACCAGGTGCGCGAGAGCCTGCTCACCTGGCTCACCGACCCGGTGCACGAGCAGGTCGTGCGCCCGCACCTGGTGGACCGCGCCTCGGTGACGCTGCACCTGCCGTTCACCGTCGCCGACTACGTGGACTTCTACGCCTCCGAGCACCACGCCACCAACGTGGGCCGCATCTTCCGCCCCGAGCAGGAGCCGCTCACCCCCAACTGGAAGCACCTGCCGATCGGCTACCACGGCCGTTCGGGCACCGTCGTGGCCTCGGGCACCGACATCGTGCGCCCCACCGGCCAGCGCAAACCCCCGACCGAGCCGGTTCCGGTCTTCGGCCCCTCCGCGCGCCTGGACATCGAGGCCGAGGTGGGGTTCGTGGTGGGCACCCCCAGTCCGATGGGGGAGCGGGTGGCCGTGGACGACTTCGCCGACCACGTGTTCGGGGTGTTCCTGCTCAACGACTGGTCCTCCCGTGACCTCCAGGCCTGGGAGTACGTGCCGCTCGGCCCGTTCCTCGGCAAGTCGTTCGCCACCTCGGTCTCGCCGTGGGTGGTGCCGGTCGCCGCGCTGGAGTCGGCCCGGGTGGAGCAGCCCGCCCAGGACCCCGAGCCGTTGCCCTACCTGCGGGGTTCGCAGCCCTGGGGCCTGGACCTGCGTCTGGAGGTCCGCCTCAACGGGCACGTGGTGTCCCACCCGCCCTTCGCCCAGATGTACTGGACGGCGGCGCAGCAGCTGGCGCACATGACCGTCAACGGTGCGTCCCTGCGCACCGGTGACGTGTACGCCTCCGGTACCGTCAGCGGCCCCGAGCCCTCCCAGCGCGGCTGCTTCCTGGAACTGACCTGGTCCGGCAAGGAGCCCCTGCGGCTGCCCGACGGCACCGAGCGCACCTTCCTGGAGGACGGCGACGAGGTGACCATCACCGCCACCGCCCCCGGCCCGGACGGCACCCGGGTGGACTTCGGCGAGGTCACCGGGAGGATCCTGCCGGCGAAGTAGCCGCAACGGAACCGGAACACGACGCCGGACGGGCGGCGGTGCGCACCGCCGCCCGTGCGTGGCTGTTCCCGCCCGCCGCCCGTGTCAGTCCGGGGCCGCCGACGGAAGGGCGCCCGTCAGGGCTTGCGCGCCACCCCGCCGTACTGGTCCAGGCCGCGGCGGGCGCCGACCTCCAGCGGGTAGGGGCGCCACAGCGGGCAGGGGACCACCCCGGGCTCCAGCAGTTCCAGGCCCTCGAAACGGGCGGCGATGTCCTCCGGGCTGCGCAGCAGGTAGGGGACGTCGCCCTGCTTGTTCCCGACCTCGATGGCCTCGTTGTAGGCCTCGCTGGTGTTGGCGCCGTCGTAGCTGGCCAGGTAGCTCCCGGAGGGCAGCGCGTCCACCAGGCGGCGCACGATCGGCAGGACCTCCCCGTCGGGGACGTGGCCCAGGACCCCCATGAGCATCAGCGCGACGGGCTGGTCGAAGTCCAGGGTCTCGGCGGCCCGGCTGAGGATGGCGTCGGGGTCGCGCAGGTCGGCGTCGAGGTAGTCGGTGGCACCCTCCGGGGTGCCGACCAGGAGGGCGCGCGCGTGCGCGAGCACGAGCGGGTCGTTGTCCACGTAGACCACACGGCATTCCGGGGCGGCGGCCTGGGCGACCTCGTGGGTGTTGTTGGCGGTGGGCATGCCGGTGCCGATGTCGAGGAACTGACGGATCCCCGCCTCGCCGGCCAGGTGGGTCACGACACGGACCAGGAACTCCCGGCTGGTGCGGGCCAGGTCCACGATCTCCGGGAAGGACGCGGCCACCTGGTCGCCCGCCGTGCGGTCGATCGGGTAGTGGTCCTTGCCGCCCATCCAGTAGTTCCAGATCCGGGCCGAGTGGGTCCGGGTGGTGTCGATCTGCGGGGGGCGGTCGGAGCCCGCGGGGGTGGTGGAGGACGGGCCTTCGGTCATGGTGCATCTACCTCGATACGCAAGGGGGTTCGCGCCGGGGGGAGTGGAACCCGGCACGCGAGCGCCCGGGAACCCGCCCCCCGACTGGGTTCTCGTCGCACCAAACATAGGGGAACGCGGTGCAAAGCCCCACCGGATTGCGGATGCGGGGGAACCGGCGTCCCGGGCGCGACCGCCCGTCGGCACCTCCGCTACCGCTGGCTCTTCGCCAGGCGTGCGCTTGACCAGCGTTCGACGTCCCGGCCCCGGCTGTCCCGGAAGCCGTGCAGGGTCTGCTCGGGGTCGACGAGGATGATCCGGTACCCGTTGTCGACGAGTTTCGTGGCGGTCTCCGCCGAGGTCCTGCGCGCCACGGGCAGGACCTCGTCCACCCGGCTCATGTCGAAGACCACGACGTCCGTGGCGGGAGGGCGCTCGATGATCTCGCGCACGAGCGACTCGACGCTGCTGAGCACCAGGTCGCCCTGGAGCACGTAGACCGTCGCGGTGCGCCCCTCCACCGTCGTCGTGTGGGTCTCCCGTAGCGACGACCGTGCTGGCCGGCCCGCCTCCATCAGGTGCAGACCCAGGTCCTCGGACAGGCGCCGCATCATCTCCACTCCCCGCGCGCTGTTGCCGTGGGGGTCCAGCCGGGGGGAGAAGACCGCGAGGCCGACCTGCCCGGGCAGCACCCCGATGATGCCTCCGGCGACACCGCTCTTGGCGGGGATGCCGATGCCGGTGAGCCAGTCCCCGGCCGCGTCGTACATGCCGCACGAGGTCATCACGCTGAGGAGGTGCCTGGTGGTGCGCCTGCTGAACAGCCGGGCGCCGGTGTTGGGCTGGACCCCGCCGTTGGCGAGGGTCGCCGCCATGAGGGCGAGGTCGTGCACGGTGACGGAGGCCGAACACTGGCGGACGTAGCCCCGGACGGCGGTCCCGGGGTCCTGTGCCAGGCGGTCCGAGGCGTGCAGCAGGTAGGCGAGTCCGAGGTTGCGGTCCCCGGTCGCCAGTTCGGAGGCGGCCAGGGACTCGTCGATCCCGACCGGTCGCTGGGCGAGCTCGGAGAACAGCGCCAGCACACGGTCGACGGCCTCTGAACCCCCGCCCCTGACGAGCGCGTGCGCGGCGATCGCCCCGGCGTTGATCATCGGGTTGCGGGGACGGCCGGTCTCGGGATCCAGCGACAGTTCGTTGAAGGCCTCGCCGCTGGGCTCGACGCCGATGCGTTCGAGGACGTCCCCGAGCCCGCGGTCCTCGATCGCGAGGGCGTAGGCGAACGGTTTGGACATCGACTGGATGCTGAACAGGTGCTCGCTGTCCCCGCTCGCGTACACGGTCCCGTTGACCGTGCACAGCGCGACCGCCACCCGGTCGGGGTCGGCGGCGGCGAGCTCCGGTATGTAGTCGGCCAGGGCGCCGGAGTCGACGTGGGCGGTCTCGGCGATGATGCCGTCGAGGTAGTCGAGGATCGGTGAGCGCATCGGGGTCCCCCGTCTCGGGATCGGTACCGCCGACCGGTCGCCGGGGCCTTCGCCCCGGGGCTCGCCCCTCGGGATGTACACACCCTCCGGTCCGGCGGCGAGCCTCAGACTAACCGCGCGCCCCCGCGCCGGCCTGGGCCGACATGCCCGGCCGTCGTTTCGGCGGAAGGGGCAGGAACCCCGCGCACGGCGCCGCCCGCCCGGTGGGGGCCGGGCGGGCGGCGTGGCGCGGAGCCGTGGACCGGCTTACTCGACCAGTTCCTCGGCGGGGCCCTCCGGCCTGTCGGCCGAGGTCTCGGGCTCGCTCTCACCGCGCAGGTGGGTGAGCAGGCGGGCCAGCTCCTTCTTGACGACCGGGGCCAGCAGGTAGAGGCCGATGATGTTGAACAGCGCCGCAGCGAACACCAGGGCGTCGGCCAGGTTCAGGACCGCGCCCAGGGTCAGGACGGAGCCGATGACCAGGAACGCGCAGTAGATGACCAGGTAGACGCGCTCGCTGCGCCTGCCCCCGCCGAAGAGGTGCGTCCAGCCCTTGAGCCCGTAGTAGCTCCAGGTGATGACGGTGCTCAGGGCGAACAGCACGACCGCCACGGTCAGCACGTAGGGGAACCACGGCAGGGCGGTGCCGAAGGCGTCCGAGGTCAGGCTCACGCCGCCGGGCAGGGCCTCGCCCGCGGCGGCCGCCTCACGCGCCGCGATCCAGGACTGCGGGGAGGCGATGACGATGGTCAGCGCGGTCATGGTGCAGATGACCACGGTGTCCAGGAACGGGCCGAGCATGGCGACCAGACCGGCGCTGGCCGGGTAGTTGGTCTTGACGGTGGCCAGCGCGATCGGGGAGGAGCCGATCCCGGCCTCGTTGGAGAAGGCCGCGCGCTGGAAGCCGATGATCATCGCGCCCAGGGCTCCGCCCGCGACGCCGCTCGGGGCGAACGCGCCGCTGATGATCTGGCCGATCGCGTCGGGCAGCACGGGGATGTTCATGCCGATGACGACCACGCAGGCGAGCACGTAGACGACGGTCATGCTCGGGACGAGCTTGCTGGTGACCTTGGTGATGCTGGTGATGCCGCCGATGACCACGGCACCCACGAGCAGGGCCAGGAAGACTCCGAAGACGAATGATCCGGTGCTGCCGCCGAGCAGGCCCTCCTCGCCGCCGGTGACCGCCCGCAGCTGCTCCAGGGTCTGGTTGGCCTGGAACATGTTGCCGCCCGCCACGGCGAAGATGAGGATGAACGCGGCGGTCAGTCCGGCGAGGAACTTGCCGACGCCCGCCATGCCGCGCTCGGCCAGACCCTTGGCCAGGTACTTCATCGGGCCGCCGCTGACCGTCCCGTCCGGGCCGATCTCCCGGTACTTCACGCCCAGGGTGCACTCGGCGAACTTGACGGCCATCATCAGCAGGCCCGCCAGGACCATCCAGAAGGTCGCGCCGGGTCCGCCGATGGTGACCGCGATGGCCACACCGGCGATGTTGCCCAGGCCCACGGTGCCGGAGACGGCCGCGGTGAGCGCCTGGAAGTGGGAGACCTCGCCCGGAGCGTCGTCGCCCAGGCCCCTGCGGGCGATTCGGACGGCGGTGAGGGGCCTGCGGAACTGCACGAACCCGAAGTACAGGGTGAGGGCGACGCCCGCGGCGATCAGCCAGGCGACGATCCAGGGGAACTCGATCCCGAAGACGTTGACGTTGGCGAACACCACGTTGCTGAGGGTCGTGGCGATCGGGTTGAAGACGACGTCGACCGCGTTCTCGATGGTCGCGCCGATTCCTCCCTCGGGGGAGGCGGCGTCAGCGCTGATCATGTAGCGCACCTTTCGGCCGGGGTGACGGTCAGAACGGCTCCGCGGTCCGGTGGTCGGACGCACGGCACCCGGCCGGTCGCTTCGTGGGCGACCGGTTCTGGCCCGTCGGACGGGAAGTGGTGGGCGAAGTTCCGTTGACTCCGCGGTTGGCGGAGGGTTTAGACGCCCTACGTGCGGGCTTTAGTGGAACTTCACTTTTCGGATCCTAGGCCCACAAATAGACCTGAGTCACAAAGGTCACGAAGTTTTACTTTTGCCCCGCGTTCCCCGGTCGGAGGGGGGATTCGGGTAAACACTGCTGATCAGAGCGCCCTCGACAAGCCCCATGCCCGACGGTTGGGGGCTTGGCGGCGGCCTTCGTGCGTCTGGCGGCCGACCGGTGTCGGAGTCCGGGCCGGCGGGGCTGATTGATCAATTCGTTACGTCGCCGTGATCTGCTGCCCCGGGTTCGAATTAAACCGATTATGGAATCATGGGATGTTTTCTGGGATTCCTCGCCGACGTCGGAAGCAGGCGGCCCGAAGGAACTCACCCGGGCCGGGTACCCGACGCCCTCCCGCCCCGGCCAGGAGGGGAACCAGCACGGTTCGTGCCGGGCGCCGCCCCTGCCGAGACCGAGCCGAGCAGGGCGAGGGCCTCGGCGCTGCGGCTGCCCGGCTCCGCCTGGTAGCAGAGCAGCTGCTGCCCCGGAGCCTGGGCGACGTCGAAGGTGTGCATCCACAGGGTCAGCTCGCCCACGGCCGGATGCACGAACTCCTTGACCTCCATGCGCTTGCCCCGGGCTTGGTTCCGCGCCCACAACCGCGCGAACTCCGGACTCGCCCCGACCAGGCCGTCGACGACGGCGCGGATGCGCGGATGCTCCGGCGCCCGCCCCTCGGCGAGGCGGATACCGGCCACGGAGTTCTCCGCCGCGAGCCGCCAGTCGGCGTAGAAGCTCCGCGAGGCCGGGTCCAGGAACACCTTCTCCAACAGGTTGCGGCTGACCGCGAACCCGCAGAAGAGGGCGTCGCCCAGCACGTTGCGGGCGAGTACGTCGTAGGCGGCGTTGACGATGAGCGCCGGGGTGCCCGCCCAGGAGTCCATCAGCCGCAGCAGGTGCGGGTCCACGCGCCCGCCGACGAGGTCGGCGCGCGGACGGGGCGCCAGCCCGGCCAACCGGTAGAGGTGGCCGCGCCCGTCGTCGTCCAGGGCCAGGGCGTCGGCGAGGGAGTCGAGCACCTGCGCCGAGGGCCCGGTCTCCCGCCCCTGTTCGAGGCGGACGTAGTAGTCGACGCTCACGTCGGCGAGCATCGCGACCTCCTCCCGGCGCAGACCGGGCACCCGCCGCCGGGTGTTGCCGCGCAGCCCTGCGCTCTCCGGCGGGGTCGCGTCACGGCGGGCTCGCAGGAACCGGGCCAGGGACGGTGCTGTCATGCCGCGACGCTACCTCGCGCAGCCCCGGACGGGGAGGGTGCGTCGCACCCAGGCTCAGGCCGGCCTGGTACCCCGGCGGCGAGGCCCACAGAGTGGGGTCCCGACAGAAGAAGAGGCACTTCCGCCGGGAGGGCGAGCAGCACCATGACAGACCACCCCTACGCCGGGCTGTGGGTCACCGCCGACGGCCACATCCGCCACGAACTACTGCCGCGGGGCCGCTACGTCGAGGCCCGCGGCAGCCGTGAACGCGCCTACACCGGCCGTTACACCGTGACCGGCACCCACATCGACTACGTCGACGACACCGGCTTCAGCGCCGACGGGGACTTCGTCGACACCGACACCCTGCACCACGCGGGCATGGTGCTCACCCGCCGCGCCGAGAAGGAGAACACCTGATGGACAGGACCGTGCTCATCACCGGAGCGTCCAGCGGTATCGGCGAGGCCACCGCACTGCACCTGGCCGAGCGCGGCTGCACCGTCGTGCTCGGGGCGCGCCGCCTCGACCGCCTGAAGTCGCTGGTCGAACGGATCGAGGCCGCAGGCGGGCGGGCCCGGGCCCACTCCCTCGACGTGATGGACGCGGCCGACGTGCGCGCCTTCGTCGAGGGCGCCCTCGACGAACACGGCCGCGTGGACGTGCTCGTCAACAACGCGGGCGTCATGCCGCTGTCCCCGCTGGCCGCGCTGAGGACCGACGAGTGGGACCGGATGGTCGACGTCAACGTACGCGGGCTGCTGCACGGCATCGCCGCCGCCCTGCCGGTGTTCGAGGCCCAGCGCGGCGGCCATGTCGTCACGGTCGCCTCGATCGGCTCCCACGAGGTGTCGCCGACCGCCGCCGTGTACTGCGGCACGAAGTACGCAGCCTGGGCGATCACCGAGGGTCTGCGCCTGGAGAGCGAACCCTGGCTGCGGGTGTCCACGGTCACCCCCGGGGTGGTCGAGTCGGAACTGGCCGAGACGATCACCGACGACACCGCCCGTGAGGCGATGGCCGCCTACCGCGCGAACGCGATCCCGCCCTCGGCGATCGCCCGCGCCGTCGCCTTCGCGGTCGAGCAGCCCGAGGACGTCGACGTCAACGAGATCGTGGTGCGGCCGGCGGCCCAGCGCTGACGGTTCGGCCGGGCCCTCGACGCCCTCCGAGACCTGTTACAGGTCCATGTGCTCGCCCCGGCCCCGGGACGCCGGTCAACCGCTCCCGCATCCTCGACCTGAAGAGGGTGCGGGGCGCGGGAGCCGGATCCACCGGCCAGGCGGGTGCCTCACCGTGAACCGATGGCATCAGCCACGGGCGGTGCGGTGGCCCAGCACGTTGACCACCCGGCCGTTGGGGTCGCGGACGAAGAACCGGCGCACCCCCCACTCCTCGTCCTGCAACGGGTGCACGATCTCCGCGCCGTGTTCGAGCATCACCGCGTGCACGGCGTCCACGTCGTCCACCTCCACGCTCATGTCGGGCACGACCGGAGCGGATTCGTCGTGGCTCATGAACGTGACCTGTGCCGTGGGGTTGGCGGGGGAGGCGAGCGTCATCACCCAGCCCAGGTTCATGACGGTCTCGAACCCCATGAGGCCGTAGAAGTCCCGGCTCTCCTCCATCGCCTCGGAGCGGATGTCGGGCATGACGCGGCGGATGGACATGGGTGAATCCTCCTGGGAGTTGGTGACTGACGTGCTCCCGGGTCCGTCCTGGAGCGGGGGGAGTGTAACCGGGACCGCCCACATTTCCGCGACGGGCGCGAGGACGAGGAACCGTTCAGCGGAGGCGCCCGGCCAGGACCTCCCCTGCGGTTGGTCCGGCACGGGGCCGCCCCGCCACGTGATCCCGGGTCGCGGTCAGCCGGGCCCGCCGGTACGGCGGTACCGCTCGTACACCACGTGCGAGGCGAACGTCCGGCTCTCCACGAGTTCAAGCGCGATCGCGTCGGTGACCGGCGGCAGCAGCAGCGTGCCTCCGCCGACGATGATCGGGTGGCGGAAGAGCCGGAGCTCGTCGACGAGCCCGAGCTCGATCGCCTGCCCGGCCAGGACGGCGCCGCCGATCTCCACATCCCCGTCGGCCGAAGCGAGCATCGCGGCGACCTCCTCGGCCACCGATCCCTCGGCGAGCCGGGCGTTGCCCTCGACACGATCGAGCGTGCGGCTGAACACGACCTTCGGCAGCGCCGACCACGCGTCGGCGAACGCGGCGCCGAGCTCGCCGTCACGCATCGACGGTTCGGTCTCCCACGGAAGCATCGTCTCGTACAGCCGCCGGCCGCACAGACAACCGCCGAGTTCCCCCACCCGGGCGAGGTGGAAGCGGAACAGCTCCTCCTCGGGAACCGTCCAGTCGAACCTCCCGGTGCGGTCGGCGATGAAGCCGTCCACCGAGACACCCATCGATACGAGCAGCATGGTCGAGCCCCTTCCCGTGCCGCCGGGCTTCTCGGGCACCTCGCGGCGAACCGCGGCACGAGGATCGCTGTTGGTGGAACCCGGACAGCCGTCTCACAACTCCCGTTCCCCGCGCGGATCGCGTCCAAGCGACGCTGGGCGGATGCGGCGGCAGTCCGAGAGAGCGGCCGGTGCTCAGCGGGCGTTCCAGGGCTGGGGGAGGGGCTTGCCCTCGCGCATCCAGGCGTGGAGCCTGTCGAAGGCCCGGTCGGCGGCGCGCAGGGTCTGGATCGCCTGCCCGGGGTCCTCGGGGGCGTGGCGCAGCACGGCGGAGAGTTCGTCGAAGAGGGAGTCGGCCTGTTCCTGGAGCGGGTTCATCAGGATTCTCCTTCGAGTGGAGGCGGTGCGGGCCTGCGGTTCCTGCGGGGGAGGGGGAGTTTGTGCTGCGGAGGGCTGAGGGAGTCGGGTGGTGTGCGCGGCCTCAGCAGGCGTGCGAGGTCGGCGAGCGTGAGCGCCCTGGGCTTTCCGGGCTCGGGAGTGGTGGTCACGGCAGCCGGTCCAGGAGCTCGCGGGCCAGTTGCCGTGCCAGGGTCTCCTCGTTTCCCTGCCGCGCGATGACCACGGCGGAGTCGGGCTCGCCGGGGACGGACCGCGCCCACCCGTCGTCGCCGAGGCGTACGGCGATCACCCGATAGCCGTATTCCACCGTCACCGTTCCGTTGATGGAATCATCGCGGGGGATCAGCCCCCGTCGCCGCAGCGCGGAGAGCAGGGCATATAGTGCGGTTTTATCTGAATCTACAACAGGGCTTGTGTGCGGAGTCATGACTCCATGGTGTGTGATCCCCAAGTCATCTCATAGTGTTTCAATGAAACTTGGGATTTCTTGTGCAGAGACGGGATCCTGGGGGTAGTCATGAAGCATGATCCCCAATGACTTCGCCGGAGCCCTCGCTCGTTTCCGTGAATTCGCAGGTCTCACACAGTTGCAGTTAGCCAAGAAGTCCCAGACAGCTCACTCCTCCGTAAACCGATGGGAGAAGGGTGGTTCGCTGCCAAAGCGGGACAACGCGGAGGCCTTGGACGAGGCGCTCGGGGCGGAGGGGGTGTTGCTGGCCGCCTGGCGCGCTGTGGCCACCGGAAACGGGCTTCCTGAGTGGGCTCGGGACCTGGACGCTATCGAGCGCGCGGCAAGGCAGGTCACGATCGTCGTGCCCGCATTGGTGCCGGGCATGTTGCAGAACTCCGAAGTTGCTCGCTGCGTGTTCCGAGCGGCGCACCCGCTGGCGACCGCAGATGAGCTTGACCGATTGGTTGCGCTGCGCACCGGAAGGCTGAAAGAGCTCCCCGAGCTTGAAGTAACCGCCGTCTTTCCCGTTACGGCGGTGTCCGCCCTGACCGAGCCTCTGCGCCGACCGCAGGCGCTTCACCTCATTGAATGGGCTAAAACCGGGCGAGTGGCTGTTCATCTGGTACCGGAGGGAACAACGCTGATGGCTCCCTCTGCTCCGTTGATGCTGTTCCGCCTCGGATCAGGGGAACTCGCGGCGGTGAGCGACCATGCTGACGGTAACGTGATCCACGAGGACAGCGCGCATGACAGGTTGTCCAGTCAGGTCACCGCAGCGCTGGCAGCCTCCCTGCCACTCGCACTCTCGCTCGAAGTACTGAGGAAGCTCACATGAACACCACCACCGAATGGCACAAGTCCAGCTACAGCGCCAACGGGGGCAACTGCGTCGAGGTTCGTGAGTTCGAGGTTGGGGCGGATGTGCGCGACACCCAGAACCGCGAGGCCGGGCACCTGACCTTCGCCCGCCGCGAGTGGTTGGCCCTGCTCAGCGGAGCGCGCTCCCAGTAGTACTGGCCCCCGAACACCTCAAGGGCCCTTCGTCTCGGCGGGTTCTGGCGATCCTCGCAGCACCCTGCATTTCAGGGAGGTGCGGGGATCGTGGCTTTCGAGGGGTGAACGCCGGGCGGTCCCACCGCTCCGGGCGCCACGACGCCGCGACAGTCGGGGAAGGCCCCCTCCGAGCGGACGGGAGCCTCCTCGGCGGTCCCGTGGTGGAGCGGAGACCAGTCTCACAAGCTTTGACCAGCGTGGAGCTGCGCAAGTACGTTCTACGGCGATCGTTGCGTACATCCCTCTGACAAAGTGGAGCATTTTCCATGGCACCCGCCGAGCTCGACCTGGTGAACAGCGAAGCTGTTGATCAGGCCACCGCCGCCCTGCCCGCGTGGCTGCAGGACAACCTCGATCTGCTGATCGGTGTCCCCCTGCGGATCCTCCTGATCATCGTCGGCGCGTTGATCGTCCGAGCCCTGGCCAGGCGCGCCATCTCCCGCCTCATGGAACGCGTCCTGCGGCCCGGCGATAGCCGGAACGGGCAGCGCCGTCCCGCACGGGGCCCTGCGGTCCTCCAACGCGACCCGTCGCGGGCCGACGAGCGGCGCCAGCAGCGCGCCAAGACCCTCGGCTCGGTGCTCGGCAGCTTCGCGTCCATCGTCATCGTGGCGACGGCCCTGGCGATGGTGCTCGGCGAGGTCGGCATCGCCCTCGGTCCGCTTCTGGCCAGCGCGGGCGTGGTCGGCCTGGCGATCGGCTTCGGCGCCCAGAGCCTGGTCGCCGACTACCTGTCCGGCCTGCTCATCATGGCCGAGGACCAGTACGGCGTCGGCGACGTCGTCGACCTCGGCGAGGCGGTCGGCGAGGTCGAGAACGTCGGTCTGCGCCTGACGCAGGTGCGCGACATCAACGGCGGCCTGTGGCACATCCGCAACGGTGAGATCCAGCGGGTGCGCAACGACAGCCAGGGCTGGGCCCGCGCCGTCCTCGACGTCTCCGTGGCCTACGAGTCCGACCTGGAGAAGGTCTACGCCGTCCTGGAGCAGACCGGTCGGGACATGCGCGAGGACCCGGAGTTCGGGAAGCTCCTCCTGGAGGACCCGTCCGTCTGGGGCGTGCAGTCCCTGGACGCGGACGGCGTCGTCGTGCGCATGGCCGCCAAGACCGTTCCCCTGGAGCAGTGGGGCGTGACCCGCGAGCTGCGCCGCCGTGTCAAGGCCGCCCTCGACTCCTCGGGTATCGAGATCCCGTTCCCCCAGCGCACCGTCTGGATGCGGTCCGGCGACGGCAGCGCCGTCTGACGGATCCGCTTCCGCCCCGTGCGGAGCACCACTGGACAGTTACCCGCAAGTAGGTCGCCCATGCGGGAGCCTGGTCGGTCGCGAGGGCGGCCACCGGAGTGTTGTCGGGAATGCTGTTCGGGTACAGCACACGAAGGCCCGCTGGCCCAGAAGTCGGAGGCCCCTTTTGCACGAAAAGGGAGTTCTCGCGTAACGGACCAAATAGGGCGAGCTTCGCATTATGGGTTTGCGGTTGGTTTTTCGTCTCTCTCACGTGTGCGGATTTGAGAGAAATCCCCGCGAACTCTTGTTCGGCTCGCTAGGTTGGACGGCGACAAGAAAAACCCGACCGGGTGCTGACAACACCCGGTCGGGTTGTGGCCGACGCCTGCGGAAACAGGTTTGTCGACTGAGCCACGCCCTGCTTACCCCAGGAAGGCGACTCGTCGTGGAGTCTACCCTCACGCGCCCCCGCAGCACATCCGAAACTCCGAATCCGTCGGGGTTCTCTCCGCCCCGCAAACGCCCCAGAGGCGCGTTCAAGGGCATCGGGTTCATCCTCGCGATCTGGGTGCAGCAGGTCTACCGCCGGGGCGTGCTGCCCACGCTGCGCTCGCTCTCGGCCCTGCTGGCCATCGCCGATGTGGTCGACGCCGACGGCCGATGGTGTTACTTCCTCCTGGAGAACCTGGCCGAACGCTCCGGTGGGACCCTCAGTGTCAGCAGCCTCAAGCGCGCCATCGACGACCTGGTCGAGGCCGGTGTGGTCCGCAAGCTGACCCGTTCGGAGACCATCGAGTTCTTCGCCAGGGACATCGAGCGCGGGCGATCCTCCTATCAACTGCCGTGTGTGCTGGAGCTCCTCATCCCGGCTGAGGACTATCCCGAGGTGGTGCTCGAAGAAATCAACGCCTGCCGTGCGCAGCTGGGGGAGGAGCCTCTCGATTCCTGTAATCGGCCGTCGTTGAAGCGCCGTGGCACCCCGGTTCAGATTGAACCCGCCCACAGCTCAGATCGCCCCACAGACTGTTTCCCTGGGGACTGTTCTGATGAGGGGGCCGACGGTTCCGTCCGTGGCAGCGAAAGCACAGGAGAGCAAACCCGGACAAAGCCCAGGAACGGGCCGTTCGGTCTCATTGATCGAATCCCCGACACATTCCTGTCCGACCCGGTCGCGGATCGGGTTCGGCTGGGGGCGGCTGTGGAAAAGCTCCTCTGCCAAGGCCTGAGCGTGGACGATGCGCGGGGGCTGATCTCGGGACTGGAAGCACTACGACGTCCGTTCCCGGCGCTGATGTGGCGGATGCGCAACATGCGCTCCGCGCGTCAATACCTGGACGGCTTGCTGGGCCGAGGCATCCACTCGGGCTTGCCCGCGCCGTCATGGCCGGTGCCGGGTGAAGGCGACCCGTTCGCCCAGCCTGAGCGGTTCCTGGTGGATTCCCAGGGCCGGGCCAACCGCACCTGCCCCGAGCACGGGAGTACGCGCAATGTCCCCGGTGGCACCTGCGTGATCTGCGGAAGGCGGTGCCGGTCGGTGCCCGGAGAGCTCATGCACGAGCCCGTGCCCGCCCCATCGCCCGAGAACGGCCCCCGGCCCGCGAAGCCCTCTCCCGCCCCGGAGGAGGGCCTGGATCCGGAGCTGCTGGCACGGATGAGCGCCTCCCTCTCTGGTGGGTCTACTCCCGGCCCCGTCAGGGCCCCGCGCGTCAAGCGGGGACCCGGTCAGGGCTCGGGTATCTCGGCGGGGGCCGGACCACCCTCGATGGTCTGCGTCACGCCCTGAAGGGTTCGCCCCCATCGAAGGGGGGAGTGCCTGCGCCCCGGGAGCGGTCCTGCGAAAACGTCCGAGTCCCGGCGTAGGTTGGGTGGCACGAGCAGGGGAGGGGCGGCCGAGGTGGCTGATACGACGGTCGATGAAGTGATGGCTGAGCTGGCTGAGCTCAAGGACCCGAACATCCGTGCGGTCAACGAGAAGCACGGTGACGACCACGGCGTCAATCTCACCAAGCTGCGAGCCGTGGCCAAGCGGCTCAAGAAGCAGCAGGACCTGGCCTTGAAACTCTGGGCCACCGGGGACAGCGCCACGCAACTGCTGGCGATCCTGATCAGCCGGCCCAAGGCGTTCGGTCGGGACGAGCTGGACACCATGCTGCGGCAGGCCCGCGCCCCCAAGGTGCACGACTGGCTGGTCAACTACGTGGTGAAGAAGGGCCCGCACGCCGAGGAGCTGCGCCTGGCCTGGTTCGCCGACCCGGACCCGGTGGTGGCGAGCGCCGGGTGGGCGCTCACCGCCGACCTGGTGACCAAGCGGCCCGAGGTCCTGGACCTTCCGGGACTGCTCGAGACCATCGAGGAGCGGATGCGGGACGCTCCGGAGCGCCTGCAGTGGGCGATGAACACCTGCCTGGCGCAGATCGGCATCGAGCACGCCGAACACCGCGCCCGGGCCGTCGGCATCGGGGAGCGCCTGGAGGTGCTCAAGGACTACCCGACCCCGCCCGGCTGCACGTCCCCGTTCGCCCCCGTCTGGATCAACGAGATGGTGAGCCGTCGCCAGGAGCCCGTGGGAGGTTGGTGAACCGCCCCGTCCCTGGGCTGTCACCCAAAGTCCGGCTTTTCGCCGACCAGGCGCGTGAGCGGATCAAGAGCATCCCAACGCCCGCGGACCTCGACACTCCCGCACCGGAGCGCGCTGAGGCCTGCTGACCCCCGTCCACGCGAGTGGGAAACCGAAGAGGCCGGGCGTCGGATGCCGGCGGAGTTCCTCGGACGAGGTGGTTTCGCCGAACCGTTCCTCAAACTGAGCATGCGTTGTACAGGCTCAGTCGAACACCTTCCGGGCGACCCCGTAGAGGGTGCCATTCCGGACTCCTCGGCCCAGCGGGTGAAGGTCCAGGGCTGGTTGAATCCGCCCTGAACCCCGTGACCGGAGGGGGCGTCGTTCCCAGCCCGGGTCGGTGGTCATCGATAGCCGTCCCGAGCGTGTTCGCGGCCGGAGCAGCGGTGGGCGAGCGGCCCTGCGGGCCACCGTCCGCAGTTCAAAGCAGGCCCGGAAACCATTAAGCTACCCAGCGTGATTATTCAGATCCCCTCAGTTCTGGTCAAGGTGTGGGCACAGGCGTGTCCCCCCACGGGAAACGGTTCACGGGTGCGAGGGCGCACTCCCGCGGCCACCGTGCAGGACCAGCGATGAGCGGGCACATGAGGACGGATTCCCTGCTGGTCGCGGAGCGGGGTGCCGACACTGGTCTGGCGCGCGCCTTCGAGGTCTGTCGCAGGATCCACACGGGTGCGGACCACCTCTCTCCGCAGATCGTCGATTTGCTGCCCGCCCACAAGCGCCCCTACGCGCACGCACTGGTCGCCTTCGCGCTATGGGCCGATCGGTTGGCCGACGAAGGGGAGGTCTCCGAGCGCGGGCCGGCCCTGGCCCGGTTCCGCACCGACACCCTGGCCGCGCTGGCCGACGAACCCGGTGCACCCGTCCGCCTGCTGCCGGTCCAGCGCGCCATGGTCCACACGGTGCGGGCGTGGGACATGCCCGTACCGGTGCTGGAGGAGCTTCTCACCACACTCGAGCAGGACAGTCGTCGGCCGCCCGACTTTCCCGGTTTCGCCGACCTACGCGGCTACATGCGCGGTACGAGCGGCACCGTCGGGGAGTTGCTCGGCACCGTGCTGGAGCCGGTCCGGGAGGACGCCCCGGAACTCATGTCGCTGTTGGGCGAAGCCCTCCAGTACATCGACATCCTCCACGACCTGCCCGAAGACCTCGAACAGGGCCGCTGCTACCTGCCCCGCCAGGACCTGGAGCGGTTCGGCCTGGACGCGGACGGCCTGATCGGTGCGCGCGGCACGAACGCCTATCGGGAACTGATCGCACTACAGGTGCAGCGGGCACGCGGACTGCTGCACCAGGGGCAGGAGGTGGTCGATGCCGTACACCCTTCCAGCCGTCCCTTCCTCGCATCCATGGTGGCCGGGCTGCGAACGGGCCTGGACGAGTGCGCGTACCTTCCAGCGGACCGGCCGGGCGCTCCACCGCGAACAGCCGTTCCCGCCCGGTTGTCGCAAACCCGAGAGACACCTGTCGGAGTCCTGCCACTCGTGCCCGGGCTGCGGCAACGGCGGTTCCCCGTCCCGACCCCGGGCCCCGGGGGCCCTCCCGCCGCGGTCCCCGAGCACGTGGCCGTGATCATGGACGGTAACCGGCGGTGGGCCCGGGCGCTCGGTCTGGTCGCCGTGGAAGGGCACTCGGCGGGAGAGGAGGCGATGTACCGTCTGGTGGACGCCGCCGGGGAGTTGGGCATCAAGTACGTGACCACCTTCGCCTTCTCCACGGAAAACTGGTCGCGTCCTCCCGAAGAGGTGTCCTCTATGTTCAGGATGATGACGCGGGGCGTTCCGGGGCTGGCCGGGCGCCTGCACGCCCGGGGCGTTCGGATGCGCTGGTGCGGCCGCCGCAGCAGGGTCGAGGCGGTACTCCGCGAACGGCTGGAGTGGGCCGAGGAGCTGACGTCGGGCAACAGCGGGGTCACGTTCACGTTCTGCCTGGACTACGGAGGCCGCCAGGAGATGGTGGACGCGCTCAAACGCACGGCGGCCGAGGCGCTCTCGGGGCGGCTGGACCCGACGCGCATGACGGAGTCCGACCTCGCCGAGTACCTCTACGATCCCGAGCTGCCCGACGTGGACCTCCTGATCAGAACCGCCGGCGAGCAGCGCACCAGCAACTTCCTGCCCTGGCACACCGCCTACGCCGAGATCTTCTTCGAGGACGCTCTCTGGCCCGACTTCGACCGCTCCCACCTGGTACGCGCCGTCAACGCCTACGCGGGACGGCGCAGGAGCTTCGGCGGCACCCTGAGCGAGGAGAGCGTCTGATGCTGCGTGTGGCGGACGTGCACAAGGCCTTCGGGCCGAGGCGTGTCCTGCGCGGGGTGAGCCTGCGGGCCGCGCCCGGGGAGCTGGTGGGGATCGTCGGCGAGAACGGAGCGGGCAAGACCACCCTGCTGCGGATCCTGTCCGGTGAACTCGCGCCCGATTCCGGCCGGGTGCAGGTCGAGGGCCGGATCGGCTACTGTCCCCAGCATCCGGTGACCAACCCGGAACTGACCGTGGACCAGCATCTGCGCTACTTCGCCGTCGCCTACCGGTTGCGCCGCCTGGACCGGGCTCGCGCCCTCATCGACCGACTCGGGTTCGAGCAGTACGGTGCCACCCGGGTCCGGCACCTGAGCGGCGGAACACGGCAGAAGCTGAACCTGGTCCTGTCCCTCATGCACGACCCGGCCGTCCTCTTGCTGGATGAGCCCTACCAGGGCTTCGACTGGGAGACCTACCTGCGGTTCTGGGAGATTTCCGCGGAACTGCAGGCCCAAGGACGCGCCATCGTGGTCATCTCCCATCTGGCCCACGACGTCGACCGTCTGGACACCCTGTACCAGTTGCGTGCGGGCACGTTCGAGCAGAGCGACCTCGGGAGCGGCCGGTGAACGCCTATCTGGTGGCGACCCGGTACTCGCTGCTGGAGCTGGCCCGTAACCGTCTCGCGGTGGTGGTGCTGGTCTGCCTCGTACCCCTGTTGATCTGGTTGATCGACTCGGTGGTGACCGGGGAACCCGTCGAGTTCGTGCACCGGTCCACGGACACGCGGATCCAGGCGCTGGGGCACCAGGTCACGACCCTGGGCTGTGTACTCAATCTGGTGTCCTTGCTGGTGGGGTTCGCCATGTTCACCGCGGCGCACCGCTCGGCCGACTTCGACCGGCGCCTGGCCCGGGTGGGCTACCCCCGTACGGCGCTCATCCTGGCCAAGCTCACCATGCTGGTGGTGGCTTCGGCAACGGTCAGCGGTTACACCACCGCCTGGACCTCCCTGCACTGGGCCGCGGAGCAGCCACTGGCGCTGTGGGCGGGCCTCTTCCTGGGCGGGGCGGCCTACGGTGCCATCGGGCTCTTCCTGGCCCTGTTCCTACCGGAGGAGCTGGAGGGCACGTTCGTGATCATCGTGGCGACGGTGGTCGACAACGCCCTGCAGAACCCGATCATCAACCCGACCGCGGACGCCGACGCCGTTCTCCTCCTACCCGGGTACGGAGCGATGCAGGTCTGTACGGCAGGGGCGTTCACCGATACCGTCCCGCTCACGTCGGTGCTCCTCAGCCTGGGGTGGACGGCGGTGTTCGGAGTGGTCGCCCTGGGGGCATTCGCCGCACGCACACGTGACCGCACACCCCAGGGGGTGTGCGGGCCGCCCGGAATCTGAGCGGTCCTGTCCGGGGCGGAGCCCGCCCCGGACAGGGAGGTGGGTGGGAGGACCAAGACTCGCGGCTCAGTTTCGGGTCAGGGCGAGCAGGCGGCGCAGGGCATCCGGCAAGGGCCTGGCCGTGGCACTGTCACTGACAGCAAGCGACGCGGATCCCTGCCCGGGTTCGACGTGATTCGCAGGTCCCCGGTGATCGAGGGCTCATGGACTCGGTTCCGTGACCACACCCACTCGCCGTCGGCAGGAGTCCGTGGGAGGTGCGTGAACCGCCCCGTTCCGGAATGCGGGGCGGGGACCTCGGCCGCCCCCTGGCGACCGGCAGAGAATCTACGAGGTAAAGCTGACTGTATTGGTCGAAAGCCTCGCCGCTGGGCTCGACCCCGATCCGCTCCAGCACCGCGTCGAGTCCCCGGTCCTCGATCGCGAGCGCGTAGGCGAAGGGTTCGGACATCGACTGGATGCCGGACCGGTCCTCGGTGTCGCCGCTGGCGTACACGGTTCCGTTGACCGTGCACAGGGCGACCGCCGCACGGCCGGGGTCGGCGGCGGCGAGGTCCGGTATGCCCTCGGGCAGGGATCCGGAGTCGACATGGCCCGTCTGGGCGATGATCTCGTCGAGATAGTTGAGGGTTGGTGCGTGCATCAGTCTCCCCCTGTCGGGTTCGGTACGGCCGCCTGCCGGTGCGGACCACCCCCCGAGCCTGCCCATCGGGGGCGGCTGCCTTCTGGCCGGGCAGCGGGTCTCAGGCCAACGGCGCACCCCCGTACTGGCCGGGGCTGACATGGCTCGACCGCTGCTTCGGCGGAGCGGGGTGGGGGAGCGGACGAGCCGGTAACGCTGCCGCCCGCTCGGCGGGGGTCGGTGACACCACCGAAAAACGGGTGCCGCGCGCATCCCTCCTGGTACCCCGTCCGAACACCTCAGATTCCGCGGCGTCAGCGGTACTCGGGCGCTCCAGGACTCCGCAGAGTAACTAAAATCCTCCCATGGCCACCCTTCCCCCCGATTCCCCCGCAAACGAGACGCTCGGGCGACGTTTCCGTGTGCGCGGCGAGCGTCGGATCTCCACCCGCACCACCCTGCTCGAAGCGGACGACACCGAGACCCGGAGCCCGGTCCGCGTGGAGCTGTTCGACGTCTCGGGCCCCGACGGGGCGGCCCTGACCAGGGCCTTCCGCGAGCGTCTGCGCGCCTTCGAGGAACTCGAACACCCCACCCTGACCCCCGTGCTGTCCGGCGGGATGCGCGGGGGAGCGGCGTACACGGTCACCGAACCCCACCACGGCGCCTGGGTGGGCGACCTGACCGGCGAGCGCTTCCAGGAAAGGGTCTCCCGACGGGAGGCGCTCGACATCGCGGACGTCCTCCTGGGAGCGCTCCAGGACCTGCACGAGCGGGACCTGGTACACGGGCACATCGGCCCGCACAGCGTCTCGCTGGCGGACGACGGCGGTGTCAGCCTCCTGCTCCTGGCGTCCCCGCCGCCCCCCGCGGCGGACGGGACCGTCCTCGGCCCGCAGGACGACGTCGCCGCCGTCGCCGGGCTGTTGGAGGCCATGGTCGCGGGAGGCCACCGGGACGAGGGCGATCCGCCCGCCGGACACGACGCGGTGGGAAGGGCGATCAGCGCCCTGGTGGCCAGGGGGACCGACCCCGACCCGCGGCGCCGCCCCGCCGACGCCTTCGAGTACCGCGCCCTGCTGCGCCGCACCGCCGACTCCCTGCCCCCCGCCTCGGGCAAACACGTGGCGCGGGAGGAACCCGCTGAGGAGGAACGGTTCCAGGCCGCGCCGCCCCGCCGCCGCGCGGTGCTGTGGGCCGCCCTGGCACTCGTGGTCGTGCTGGCCGGGGGAGCGGCGCTGTGGGCCGCGACGCAACAGGGACCGGGCCGGGGCACGGGCCCGGGCGAGGCGTTCATGCCCGACCTGGTCGGGCTCTCCCCCTCCGAGGCCGCCGAGGAACTGGCGCGGCTGCCGGTCTCTCCGGAGGTCTCCTACCAGGACGTGCGCAGCGACGACGTCGAGGCCGGGCTGGTCGCCTCCTCCACCCCCGAGAGCGGCAGCGAACTGGCGGAGGGCGCGGACGTACTGCTGTCCGTGGCCGCGGGCCCCCTGACCGTCACCATGCCCGAGGTGGTCGGTTCCCTGGAGGAGGAGGCGCGCCTGGCCCTGGTGGCGGAGGGGTTCACCGACGTCGAGCTCGTCCAGGAGCCCTCCGAGGGCCTGCCCGCCGGAACCGTCACCGGGAGTGATCCGGAACACGGGGAGAGCGTGCCCTACGACTCCGCGGTGGTGCTCACCGTCGTGGAGGGGGTGACCGTACCCGACCTGGTCGGCAGCACCGAACAGGAGGCCGTGGACGCCTTGGCCGAGCTGGGCCTGGAGTCCCGGGTCGAGGAGGCCGCCGGCTCCGAACGCCCCGAGGGCGAGGTCGAACGGCACACCCCCGGGTCCGGGGCCGTGGTCGAGGACGGGGCGACCGTCGTGCTCGGAGTCTCCCCGGGCTCCGGCGAGGACGAGGAGGACGACGAGGAGCCCGCGTCGGAGGAGGAGCCACGCGCCGAGGACGGGAGCGACGAGGGGCAGGCCGCCGCCGATCCGCCGACACAGACCGACCCCGAGGAGGCGCCGTCCGAGGAGGAAGAGCCCGCCCCCTGCACGTCCGGCGGATGGTCGGAGGGCGAGGTGTACCCGGAGGGGGCGCGCGTCGTGCACGAGGGCGAGGAGTACGAGGCCGTGTGGTGGAACACCGAGAGTTCGCCCGCGGAGTCGAACGAGTGGGGCCCGTGGCGCCCGGTCGCCTCCTGCTGACGGTTCCGGCTCCGGGCGCCGCGACGCCGGGGCCGTAACGGTTCCCCGTCCGCTCCCCGGAACGGGCGGGGGACCCTGACCGGGGAGCGGACGGTTCAGCCGGTCCTGCGCGCCTGGCGTTCCCGGTCCTGGTGGCGGCGGGACTTGGTGCGGTTGCCGCACACCCGCATCGAGCACCAGCGTCGGCTCTGGTTCTTGGACCCGTCCCAGAACACCCACCGGCAGGTGTGCTCCGCGCACCGTTTGAGCCGTGCCGCCTCGCCGGTCATCACCAGCCGCACCCAGTCCAGGGCGAGTTCGGCGCAGGCCCGTCGTGCCGGGGAGAGTTCCGGGCTCGGAACCAGTGTGCGTGAGGGAGGGAGGGCGAGCGCGGCCAGCAGCGGCAGCTCCGCCAACAGGGCGTCGGCCCGGGCGAGCACGTGCGGAGACGCTTCCTCCCCGTCGACGGCCTCGCGCAGTCCGGTGCGCAGGTCCAAAAACGCCCGGTGGTCGGCCTCGTCCACGCGCACGCCTTCGCCGACCAGCCGGTTCTCCCGGAGCCAGCGGCCCAGTTCCTCGAGGCCGGAGAGCTCGTCCCGGCCGCTCTCCAGGTCGAAGGTGTTGGTGAACAGTTCGATGCGCTCCGCGCTGGGCGGTCGCTCCATGATCCCTCCTTCGAGTAACCGTCGAAATTACTTTACCGGTTTCGATTCTCTGATCGATTCAATCCCAGTCTCCCCCAGGTTACTATCCGCCAAAAGACTTAAGGTGGTTATAGATGTCGGAGATCGTCTCCTCGCCGACCCGCGCCGGCCGGGCCGACGCACGCAACACCGGGGTCCTGGTCGTCTTCACCGCGCTCACCAACCTCGCCGACGGGGTGCTCAAGGTGGCTCTGCCCCTGGCGGCCATCGCCCTGACCGACTCGCCCGCCGCCGTCGCCGCGGTCGCGACCACGCTCACACTGCCCTGGCTGCTCACCTCCCTGCACGTGGGGGTGCTGGTCGACCGGTTCGACCGCCGCAGGCTGCTGCTGGTGGCCAACCTGGCCCGGGTCGCCACCATGGTGTGCCTGGTGTCGGCTCTGGCCGCGGACTCGGTCTCGCTGCCGCTGATCTACACGGGCGGGGCACTCATGGGCGTCGCCGAGGTCGTCGCGACCACCGCCTCCGTAGCCCTGGCTCCCTCGGCTGTGACGCCCGTCGGCCGGGAACGGGCCAACGCCTGGATGGCGGGGGCCGAGACCGCCTGCGGGGAGTTCACCGGCCCCTTCGCGGGCGGCTTGCTGGTGGCCGTGGGAGCCGGGCTGGCCCTGGGGGCCACGGGAGCGGCGTACGTGCTGGGAATGCTCGTGCTGATGCTTCTGGTGGGACGTTTCGCCCCGCTGTCCCAGGGGGAACGCCCTGTGGGTTCGGTGCACCACCGCATCCGCGAGGGTCTGCTTTACCTGTGGCGGCAGCCGATGCTGCGCGGTACGGCCCTGCTGCTCACCGTGCTCTGCGCCTGCTGGGGCGCCTGGCTGGCGCTGATGCCGCTGGTGGCCACCGACCTGCTGGACCTGAGCGCCGGGGAGTACGGGGCCCTGATGAGCGCGCTCGGTGCGGGCGGCCTCGTCGGGGCGCTGACCGTCGGCTGGGTGAACCGCCTGCTGGGGCGGCGGTGGGCGATGTTCGCCGACCTGCTCGGCACCGCCGCGATGATGGCCGCCCCCGCTCTCAGCTCGAACGTGTGGGTGGTCGGTGCCGCCGCTTTCCTCGGCGGAATGGGCGGCACACTGTGGACCGTCAACACCCGCACGATCAGCCAACGAATCGTCCCCACCGCCGTGCTGGGCCGGTTCAGCGCGGCCTTCCGGTTGTTCGGCTGGGGCGCGATGCCGTTGGGTGCGGTCCTGGTCGGTGCGGTCGCCGAACTGGCCGGGGTGCGGGTGGCCTTCGGGTTCTTCGCGCTCGCGGCGCTGTTGGCGGTCGTGCCGTTCCTGCGGGTGGTCACCCCCGGCGCGCTCGCCGCCGTCCCCGAGCACTGACCGGAGCCACATCGCTGACCTGTCGCACGCACATCCTCGGCCGGAGGGCCGGACGGGGGCTGCGATCAGAAGTCCAGCGGGGCCTCCGGCGGCATCCCGGAGGGGCGCGTGCGGGCCCGCACACGGGAGAGGTTGACCTGGCGGCCGAGCCGGATGAGCGGTCGGATCAGCAGTTCCACACTGCCCGCCAGGAAGCACCACGTCCCCGCGACCGTCCACTCCGGGAAGAAGAACATGATGCTGCCCGCGATGAACCACAGGGCGATCAGGATGTCGTTGAGGATGCTCAACGCCTCGTAGCGCTGCCGGACGACCAGTTCCTCGTGACCGATGTGCACGGTCAGGGGACGATTGGACTCGGGGTCGGACATGCGCGGCCTCCTGTGTCTCCTGCGGTCTCCTCCTGCCCGGCCATCATCCGTCCCCGAGCCTGTCGCCACTGTTCAGGGTGTGTTCCTCGGCGCGTTGCCGACGGCCCGCGCGGCGTCGCGGCCCGGCGCTCCGTCGATCACCGGCCGCCGGACTCGGCGAGGTCGAGGGAGAGTTGGGCGTCGGGCCCGCCGGCGGCCGCGTCGGGTTCGGCGTCGTGCTGCGGCTTTCGCGCCGAACCAGGACGGTTCAACCCGTACCGCTCGGCGATCTCCCGGACGGCCGTGGTGACGATCCGCTGGTAGGACTCGGGTGCGTAGGAGCCCCGGCCGTACAGCTCCCGGTACAGCGGAAGGAGCCGGGGGTGCTCCCGGTGCAGCCAGGACCGGTACCACTCCCGGGCGCCGGGCCGCAGGTGCAGCACCACCGGGGTGAGGCGGGTGGCCCCGGCCTCGGCGACGGCCGCCACGGTCTCCTCGATCTGCTCGACCGAGTCGGTCAGCCCGGGCAGGATCGGTGCCATCAGCACCGAACACCCCAGGCCGCGCTCGGTCAGGCGGCGCACCGCGTCCAGACGGGCCCTGGGGCCGGGCGTGCCCGGCTCCACCGTGCGCCAGACCGCCTCGTCCACCGACCCCACGGAGAAGGCCATGCCGACGTCGGTGACCCGGGCGGCCTGTTCGAGCAGGTCCAGGTCGCGCAGTACCAGCGTCCCCTTGGTCAGGATGGAGAACGGGTTGGCGGCATCGCGTAGCGCCCGGATGATCTGCGGCATCAGCCGGTAGCGGCCCTCGGCCCGCTGGTAGGGGTCGGTGTTGGTGCCCATCGCGATGTGCTCCCCGCGCCAGGAGGGGCGGGCCAGCTCCGCGCGCAGCCGTTCCCCGGCGTTGACCTTGACCAGGATGCGGGTGTCGAAGTCGCGCCCGCTGTCCAGGTCCAGGTACTCGTGGGTGCGCCGGGCGAAGCAGTACACGCAGGCGTGCGAGCAGCCGCGGTACGGGTTGACGGTCCACCGGAACATGGGATCGGCACCGGGGACCCGGTTGATGACCGAGCGGGCCCGGACCTCGATGGAGACCGGTTCGCCGTCCTGGCCCGCCCGTACCGGCCCGGGCGGGGGCGTGCCCAGCCCCGCCCGGCCCGAGCCGCGGGCCACTGGGGCCGCGGGTGCTTCGAACAGGGCGGTCTGGCCGGTGGCGGTGTCGTCCCGCAGGTTCTCCCAGCGCATGCCCTGATTCGAACACGTTTTCGATTAGCTGTCCAGTCCCGTTGCGGGACGGGGCCTGAGCTGCCCAGCACGTCCTAGTAGTCCCGCCAGGCGGGTGCCGCGTCCGCGGCGTAGTCCCTGAAGTCCCTCGGCTCCCGGCCCGTCACCCGCAGCACGTCCCCACTGGGTTCGGCGTCCCCCATGGCGCGCAGTGCCTCGAAGCCCGCCGCGGCGCCCCGCGCCTCCTCCTCGGACAACCCCTCGGCGACCTGGGCCCGGACGAAGTCCTCGGGCTCACCGCTGTACCGCACCGGGTACCCGGCGGCGTCGGTGATCGTCTCGGCGGCCTCGGCGAAGGACAGCGCGCGCGGCCCCGTCACCTCGTACGTCCGCCCCGCGTGCCCGTCCCCGGTCAGCGCCCGGGCCGCCACCGCGGCGATGTCGCCCGCGTCCACGAAGGCCTGCCGTATCCCGCCCACCGGGAGCGTGATCAGCCCCGAGCGCACCGAGCCGTGCAGGAACCCCTCGTCGAAGTTCTGGTCGAACCAGTCGCAGCGCAGCACGGTCCAGTCCGCGCCGCTGGCACGCACCGTACGCTCGGCCGCCAACAGCCGCTGGTCGTCCATCTCCTCGATCGCCCGGCTCGACAGCAGCACCAGGCGCCGCACGCCCCGATCCACCGCGAGACGGACGAACTCCGGGTCCACGGGCACCCCGTCCGGCGCCATCAGGTACACCGCCCCCGCACCGTCGAGAGCACCCTCCCAGGTGGAGGGGGCGGACCAGTCGAAGGGCACCCGGCTGCTCCGTGAGGCCGCCCGCACGGGGTGCCCCCGTGCGCTCAGGAGTTCCACCAAACGGCGGCCGACGGTTCCGGTGGCGCCCAGGACGAGAATCGGTCGTTCACTCATGTCTCCACCAGAACACCGGGCGGCGCCGTCTGTGAAGACTCCGTCGGCGTGTGGGTGTGTGGCGCCAGCTCATCCCCTTTTCACCTGGCACGATCCCCTCCAGGCAGCATCTGACCGCCGTGAACGGTAGGGATGTCACCGCTCGCCGAGAACAGAACCCCCTACCGGTCCGGTGAAGGTCCTGCGAAACGGGTGAACCCCGCCAGGCGGGGATGGACGGTGACTGGGAGGTCGCGGCCGAAGGCCTCCAACGCGCTCCTGACCTGTGCGTCGGGCTGCCCGTAGACATCGAGTCGCTCAACGGAGCAGTGGTCCATCACGTCGTTGATGAAGGACCCCGACATCCGCCAGTGCGCGCGGATCGAGGCGGAGTCCGCGTAGAGCTGGAAGCTGTGGGCCAGCATGTTCGCCTCGTCGGTGAAGAACTCCACCATGATCTGGGGCGCCTGCTTCTCGGTGAAGTCCACGGCACGCCGTGCGGCCAGGCGGAAACCCTCCCAATGGCCCTTCGCCACGCGCATGGTGTTGTGGAACAGGATCGGTGCTTCGGGTGCGGTCGGCATGGGTCAATGCTGCCGCCCCGTGGCGCCCCGCGGCCAACCCCGATCCGCTGGGCGGATCAGAAACCGCCGCCCTCCGGCAGGGAGCCCGGATCACGGGCACCCCCCTGCGGCCGTCCACCGGCCTGCTCGAACGTGTTGCGGCGGGGTACACGGGGCCAGAACACCGGGCGCCCACGACCGACAGCAGCCGCAGCGCCTCCTCCGCCCATGATCCAGGGAGCACGCGCCGGCCCTGTGGTCGCGATGCGGTCGCAGGAGGAGACGAACCGTTCTTCAGCGGGAGTCGGTCTACTCGACCAGGTGGAACTGCGGGTGGCTGAGCCAGGACCGCAGGAACTCCGCATCGCCGACGTGCCGGAACCACCGCCCACCACCCCCGGTGTCGTACGAAACCTCTGCCACACTTCCCGGGAGGGAAGCAACCAATGCTCTCGACCGGCCCAGGAACGCGTCACCGTCGGTGCCATCGCGCGGGGTGGGATGGCCGAGAACACCATCGAAGTCGATCAGCGCGTCGAGGCGTTCGGCGAGCATGAGCGCAAGGTGGCCGAGCGGTAGGTGGTGCACTGAGCCCGAGCGGCCCGCACCGAGCACCAGCCCCTGTACCGGTGGCCGAGAGAACGCCGAGTAGTCCTCGTCCCGTGCCGGTATCTCCTCGGCCTCCGCCAGGAAGAACACACCAGTGCTGCCGGGATCGAGTCCAGGCAGCCCCACGGCCGATCCGTCCCGCACATGGAAGTCCAGTTCGTCGCCGGTCCTGTTCTCGACCTGCTCGCAGAAGCTCCCCAGCCACGGGGTCACCCGGGCGAGCACGTCCTCGAACCCACGACGCTCGAAGAGCCACAACCCCACCGCCGGTCCCACGCCCACCACGCCACCCCAGACCTGCACGCGCCATCGCCTCGTGGGATCGTAACCTGCTCAGGACGGGCACCGGACGGCACTCTGGAGAACCTGGTCGCCGGCCTGCTCGCCCGTAGCGCGGAGAGCCGGTGACAGGCGACCGGAGATCACCGGTCCGTCCCTTCACCCCCGGGGGACGGTATGAGGGGGAAGGGGCCCGGACCCGCTTCGCCGCGCCGGGGGAGGGGCGATCGTGGCCGGGCCGGACCTGGCGACGACGGAGGAGGCAATCGGAGCAAGCCCGGGGCCGGCGGGCGGTGCCGTAACGCACTCTTCCGGGAGGGCGGGGGCACGCCATGTGCCCCAGCCAGTCCTGGAACCGGGACGGGGGCTGCGCCGCTGAGTGTCAAGCGGTCAGAGGTAATAGAAATCTACGTCGTAAAGGTGGGGCAGTTTTTCACGCCCCAGAAGGAACTCGTCATCCAGATTGGGCGACAGTGGAAGCCGAGCCTGACACTGGGTGGCATTGCTGATGCGTGAATGCTGCTTGACATGACGTCACTTGTGGCGTCATGATGACATCATGGATTTGATGCCGTATGTCGAAGAGCTCCGCCGCCAACTCCTGGTAGCCGCCGAGGCCGGGGGAGAGGACACCCGGGTCACCGCCGAACGCCTGGCCGCGGCGCTGGAGCCCTCCGCCCGGTTGGCCCTGATGGACGCCCTGTCCGCAGCCGCGGACGAGATCACCAGGGACCTCGCCCCGGGGTCGGTCGAGGTCCGCCTCCGCGGTGGGCGGACCGACTTCATCGTGACGCCACCTCCGGCCGACGAACCGTTTGATGCCGAGGAGGACGAACCCGTCGCATCACTGGGACGTCAGGGTGACGTCAGTCTGCTTCGGGGTGACGGCGAGGAGGGCGGAACCTCACGGATCACCCTGCGTCTCCCGGACCGCCTCAAGCCGCTCGTGGAGGAGGCCGCCAAGGCCGAGGGGCTCTCGGTCAACGCCTGGCTGGTGCGGGCCGTCGCCACCTCCCTCGAACCCGGGGGCAGCCGGGGCACCCGGCGAGCCGGTCGCCAGATGGGTCGCGGCTACACCGGCTGGGCCCGCTGAGCGGACCGAACCGCATGACCTACACCGACACGTCTCCCACCAGGGGAGGCGCCCACCCCACCCACCTCAGGGAGACCGCCGTGCCGACTTTCGACACCCCCGAACCGATCACCGCCGACATCACCATGGTCGCCGGAACCCTTCAGATCTTCGCCGGAGACCGCACCGAGACCACCGTCGAGATCCGACCGCGCGTCGAGGACAGGGACAGTGACGTGCGCGCCGCGGAACTGGTCGAGGTCGACTACGCCAACGACCGCCTCGAGGTCCGCGACCCCCAGCCCTCGGGCCTGGGCCGGATGATCGGGCGCAAGGGCATGGTCGACATCACCGTCGAACTGCCCGCGGGCTCGCGCGTCCACGCCTCTGGCGGGTTCGGCAACATCCGTTGTGAGGGCAGCCTGGGAACGTCCGAGCTCTCCCTGACCAACGGCAACGTCACGGTGGGCCGTATCGCGGGCAACACCGAGCTCACCACGGGCCACGGCTCGGTCCGGGTGGCGGAGATCGACGGTTCCGCCATGGTCAGGTCCACCAGCGGCACCATCACCCTCGGCGAGGTGACCGGGGAGCTGCGGGCGAACTCCGCGCACAGCGACGTGATCGTCGACCGCGCCCTGGGCTCGGTCACCGCGCGCACCACCCACGGCAGCGTCCGCCTCGGCCAGGTGGTGGAGGGCAGCGTCAACGTGGAGACCTCCTACGGCGAACTGGAGATCGGTGTCCGCGCGGGCACCGCGGCCTGGTTGGACGCGGTCTCCACGAAGGGCGTCGTGCGCAGCTCGCTGGAGGCGGCCGACGGCCCCGCCCCCACCGAACAGACCGTCGAGGTCCGGGCCCGCAGCGTCTGGGGCGACATCCTGCTCCACCGGTCCTGACTGCAGACCACAGAGACGGGGCAGAGATGAACCAGCACACCCCCCGGCCGGCCGTCACCGCCACCGGACTGCGCAAGTCCTACGGCGACCACACGGTGCTCGACGGCATCGACCTGGACGTTCCGGCCGGCACGGTCTTCTCGCTGCTGGGCCCCAACGGAGCCGGCAAGACCACCGTGGTCAAGATCCTGTCCACACTGATCAACGCCGACCGCGCCCGGCGACGCACCACCGAGCTGCTGGAACGCTTCGACCTGGTGGAGGCCGGGGGAAACCGGCCGTCACCTACTCCGGGGGCATGCGCCGCCGTCTCGACCTGGCGATGACCCTGGTGGGGGAGCCGCGGCTGATCTTCCTGGACGAACCCACCACCGGACCGGACCCGCGCAGCCGCCCGGGCCGGGGGTTCTGCTCCCGGCCCGGGCGCCCGTGTCGGTTGCGGGTCTTCCGCTCAGAGTTCCCGTGAGCCCAGGGCCCTGAGCAGGTAGGGCAGGAGGCGTTCGGCGATGTCGGTGCCGGGGGTGGTGCCGGCGTCGCCCTCCTGCGGCGGGACCAGGAAGGTGTGGCTGACCATCGGTCCGATGACCATCTCCGCGACCACCAGGGGGTCGGCCACCGGGGGGATCTCCCCGCGCTCCACCGCCCGTTCCAGCAGGGCGAAGACCCGTTCCTGCAGGGGGATCACGAAGGCGCCGAAGAGCACGTCGGCCAGGGCCCGGTTGTGCGCGGCCTCGCCGAGCACGGCGCGCAGGAGGCGGCCGGAGGGGCCCTCCAACGCGGTGGCCTTGTCGCGTAGCAGTGCGCCCAGGTCCGAGCCCAGGTCGCCGTTGTCGTGGTCGGGGCCCAGGTTCTCGGCCCAGGCCCGGGCGGCGCCGACCACCAGGTCCTCCTTCGAACGCCAGCGGCGGTACAGGGTGGCCGTGGACACCCCGGCCCGGCGGGCGACGGCGGCGGTGGTCAGACCGCTGTAGCCGTGCAGCTGGAGTTCGGTGAGGGTGGCGTCCATCAGCGCGCGGTCCCGGTTGGCGTCCCGTGGCCGGCCCCGATGGGCGGCCACGGCGGACGTCTCCGGCAGATGGTCCGTCGTCATGGGTAGATCTTATGCCAGGCCCCTATTGGAAACGAAACGTTTTCGTTTAGTCTTGTGGCATGTCCAACACCGAGACCCCCCAGCCCCTGACGCTGACCACCGACATCCCTCCGGTCGTCGCCAGGCTGCGCGCCGCCTTCGACGGCGGTCGCACCAAACCGATCTCCTGGCGCCGCGCCCAGCTGCGGGCCCTGCGCCGCATGCTCACCGAGGAGCGCCCGGCCCTGGAGAAGGCCCTCAAGGACGACCTGGGCAAGCCCCCGGTGGAGGCGCACACCACCGAGATCGGTTTCGTGGTCAACGAGATCGACCACACGCTCAAACACCTGGCCTCCTGGCTGCGGCCCCAGCGCGTGTCCGTGCCGATGGCCCTGGCCCCGGCCAGGGCGCGCCGCGTGCGCGAGCCCCTGGGCACCGTGCTGATCGTCAGCCCGTGGAACTACCCCGTCAACCTGGCCCTGGCCCCGCTGGTCGGTGCGATCGCCGCGGGCAACAGCGCCGTGGTCAAGCCCAGCGAACTCTCCCCGGCCACCTCCGGGGTGCTGGCAGACCTGATCCCGCGCTACCTGGACAGTGAGGCGATCGCAGTGGTCGAGGGGGGTGTCGCGGAGAGCACCGCCCTGTTGGAGGAACGCTTCGACCACATCTTCTACACCGGGAACTCGGCGGTGGCCCGCATCGTCATGGCGGCCGCCGTCAAGCACCTGACCCCCCTCACCCTGGAACTGGGCGGCAAGAGCCCGGCCATCGTCGAACCCGGCGTGGACCTGGCCACCACGGCCCGCCGCCTGGCCTGGGGCAAGTACACCAACGCGGGCCAGACCTGTGTGGCCCCCGACTACGTGCTCGCCATCGGTGACACCGCCGGCGAGCTCCAGCGGGAGCTGGGCGCCGCCATCACCGAGATGTTCGGATCCGACCCGGCACAGAGCCCCGACTACGGGCGCATCGTCAACGAGCGCCACTTCGAGCGGCTCAGCGCACTGCTGGAGAGCGGTGAGGTGGTCGCGGGCGGCCGCACCGACCGCGAGGACCTCTACATCGCGCCCACGGTGCTCGGCGACGTCGAGCCGGACACCCCGGTGATGGCGGAGGAGATCTTCGGGCCGATCCTGCCGGTCGTGCGGGTCCCCGACCTGGACGCGGCGATCCGGTTCGTCAACGAGCGCGACAAGCCCCTGGCGCTGTACGCCTTCACCGGCTCCGAGGCCACCAAGCGCCGTCTGACCACCGAGACCTCCTCGGGCGGCCTGGGGTTCGGCCTGCCGATCGCCCACCTGGCCGTGCCCGACCTGCCCTTCGGCGGGGTCGGGGAGAGCGGCATGGGCGCCTACCACTCCTCGGCGTCCGTCGACACGTTCTCGCACACCAAGTCGGTGCTCGACAAGTCCCTGCTGATGGACACCATGCGGGTGGCCTACGCGCCGATCAGCCAGGTCAAGGAGAAGCTCCTGCGCAGGATGCTCTAGTGCCGCGACGGCTCGTCGTCACGGCACCGGCGGATGAGCCGACCGCGCGGGCCGCTGCCCGGACCAGCCGGTCCGGGCCCTTCCCGCCTACTCGGGTCGGGCGTTGGAGTAGGCCGTGCCCGATTCGAGCTCGTGATCGAACAGGTAGCTGACGGTCACGAAGTGGTAGTCGTTCGCGGCCATCTGCTCCAGGACGTCGGGGACGGCGTCGACGCTGGTCTTGTGGATGTCGTGGAACAGGACCACGCTGCCCGCCCGGGTCTCGTCCTCGGTGATGTCGAGGATCCTGTCGCCGTCGCGGTGCTCCCAGTCCAGGGTGTCCACGTCCCACAGCACCATGGGGTGGTCGATGGCCCCGCGCGCGGTGTCGTCCAGCGACCCGTACGGCGGGCGCATGGTCGCGGGGGTCCTGCCGGTGATCTCGCTGATGGCCTTGTCGGTGTGGTCGAGGTCGTCCTGGATCTGCTCGGCGGAGAGCGTGGCCAGGTCGTCGTGCTTCCAGGTGTGGTTGCCGACCTCGTGGCCCTGCTCCGCCATGCGCTCGACCTCCTCCTCGTAGCTGCTCACCCTGGAGCCCAGGAGGTAGAAGGTCGCCCTGGCGTTGTGCTCCTCGAGGGTGTCCAGGAGTTCGTCGGTGTACTGCCCGGGACCGTCGTCGAAGGTCAGCGCCACGCACTTGACCTCTGTGCAGTCCGGGGACCTGTCAGTGGGGGACGCGGCCGCGGGTACCGCCGTGCTCAGGAGGAGCCCCGAGGTGATCAGCAGCCCTCCGGCAGTCCCGACGGAAGCTTTGTGCATCAGAGAGGTAACGTTCACGCGTCGAAATGTATGTGACGTGAACCGATGAGGCAAAGATAAAGCCAGCTCAGGGTCTTGAAGTGAGAAAGGACTCTTTGGTTTCACACGGGAATGAAACCCGGTTCGCCCTGTGGCTCCGGGACATCCGAGGGACCCGGCCGCGCGCTGGCGTTGTGGTGTCGTATTGGGGCGGCCGGGCCCCTGGGGGTGAGTCCGTCTGCGCGGCCGGGGACCGTTCAGCTCACCCGGGCGTCGGTGTGCAGCGCGCCGGGTTCCATACCGCCCAGCCCGAAGATCTCGCTGACGGTCACGAAGTGGTACCCGTCGCCGTGCAGGCCCTCCAGGACCTCGGGGATGGCGTCGACGCTGGTCTTGTGGATGTCGTGGAACAGGACCACGCTGCCCGGTTGGGTCTCCTCGAGCGCGTGCTGGGCCACGGCGTCGGTGTCGCGGCTCTGCCAGTCCATGGTGTCGACGTCCCACAGGATGATCGGGTGCCGGGTGGCGCTGCGCACGGTGCCGTTCAGCGCGCCGTAGGGCGGTCGCAGGGTGGGCGGGAGTTCGCCGGTCACCTCCTGGATCGCCTTGTCGGTGCGGTCCAGGTCCTTGGTCACCCCGGCGGCGGACAGGGTCGTGAGGTCGTCGTGCTTCCAGGTGTGGTTCCCCAGTTCGTGCCCTTCGGCGTGGGTGCGCTCCACGATCTCGGGGAACTCGTCGACCAGTGAGCCCAGGACGTAGAAGGTCGCCTTGGCGTCGTACTCGTCCAGGGTGTCCAGGAGTTCCTCGGTGTGTTCGCCGGGGCCGTCGTCGAAGGTCAGCGCCACACACTTGAGGCGTTCGCAGTCCAGGGTGGCGCCCTCGGCGGTCAGGGTGCCGTCGAAGGGGAAGTCCCCGGGGTCGGAGTTGCCGGCCACGGCCGCGCTCCGGGCGTGGTAACCCAGTTCGGAGAGGAGTTCCTCGGCCTCCTCCGGCTCCACCGGGAGCAGGACCTCGTCCACTCGGCCCGCGCTGGGGACCACCGCGGGGTCCATTCGCACGGCCAGTCCGCCGGCGGTGCTGAAGGCCAGGTCGGCCAGGGGGGAGGCGGACCAGCGCTCGGCGGCCTCCCAGGCCTGTTCGGGGTCGGCCAGGTCGCTGCCGCCGTCCTGCGGGGTCTGTTCGGCCGATTCCTCCGCCGGGGCCTGGCGAGGGGCCCCGGCGGCCCCGGCGGCCCCGGAGGCCTCGTCGGGAGCGGAGGCCGCAGCCGAGGCCGGGTCCGACCCCGCCTCGGCGCGTGCGGCGACCTCGCCGACGAGCCCGGGCAGTTGCTCGAAGGACAGGTCGTAGCCGTCCTGCAGGACGTCGGCGACCGCCAGGTGCGCGTTCTCCAGGGCCTGTTCGTCCCGGAAGAGCGAGGTCCAGGGCAGTACCTCCCCGGTGGCGGAGTCGTACCAGAGGGTCGCGGCCTCGGTGCCGTCACCGGGTGTACCCGAGGTGACGGCGGTGGTGCGGGTCCCGATGACGTGTTCGGAGGCCGCCAACAGCTCCACGTCCTGGGTCAGTCCGGGGCTGCCGCGGTCGGGCAGCTCCTCCAGGAACGCGGTCTGGCGTTCGGCCATCCGGGTGCGGACCTCGATGGTCAGCGGATGGGACTCGCCCAGGACCGGATAGCGGTAGCTCACCGTGCTGTGCTCGGCCTGCACCGCCACCGTGTGCGTTCGCAGGTGTTCCAGGGAGTCGGGGGAGAACCGGATCGCCTCGGCGTAGGGCAGCGCGTCCTCCGCCGCGTGACAGCCGGGAACCAATAGCAGCCCCAGGGCAGCGCTGACAGTGAGTTTTCGTCGCAGAGAGGTGGCATCCACGTGGGGACCATATCGGAGCCGCGGACTCAAAGGATAACCCCAGCGTGATGTCGCAGAATCAGAGAGTGATTGATTGCCCTCTGATGACCGGAACGCGAAATTTGTCATCCAGTCCCGGGGTCGGGCGTGTCACCACGTACGCAGCCCCGCCTCAGGGGCTCTCCCCTGCCACGGCCGCCACGATGGCGCGCACCTGGGCCAGGGCGGCGGTGTGCTCCTCGGGGCGGGCGGTTCCGGGCAGGTGCACGTGCCCGGCGGGGATCTGCGACCCGGCGCGGTCACGCAGGAGCGTGTTCCGGTAGGCGACCTCGTTGGACAGGTAGTCACCGCCGCCCCCGCGTCGCGCCGCCGAACCCGGGCTGGGGCCCTCGGAGCGCGGCACCGGCCCGCCGCCCGCGGCGGGGACCTCACTCACCTCGGTGTTGGCCACCACCTCGTGCCGGCCGGTCGCCGCGCCGAGGATCCGCTCCAGGGGCAGGGAGGAGCGCGTCCACTCCGGGGCCCCGGCTCCGGGCACCGGGGCGCGCTCGGTCCGCGAGACCCCCAGGTTGTCCCGGCCGCCGCCCCGCCACACCCCGTTCCAGACCTCCAGGTCGAAGCGTTCGGGGCGGCCCCGGCTCAGGGTGAGGACCGCGTCGGCCGCCCCGTACTGCCCGGCCAGGGCCTCCTCCACCACTCCGGCGTCGAAGTCGGCCCAGCGCACGGGGAAGACCGCGGTGCGCACCACAGCGGTGCGCTCACCCACCGGGAAGGTCCACCCGTTCAGGTCCAGGGCGGCGGCCCCGGAGGGGTTGGAGCACTCCACGTCCGTGTCCAGGTGGAAGGGGTCGAACCCGGTGACCACGAGGCGGATCCACCTCTCCCCCGGAGGGAAGTGCAGGTCGGCGATGCCCCGCGAGGTGCTCTCGAACAGGTGCAGGAGTTCGGAGTGGTCCTCCTCGGACAGGTCGAAGGAGGGAGTCCATGTGCGCAGTCGGGCGCGGAGCACCAGGCGGGCCCAGTACAGGGGGCGGTCGTCGACGGGGTCGGTGCCGGTGCGGGTGGCCTCCGTCCACAGCCGGGAGGCGTGTGAGGCGACCACCTCCCGGGCCTGTTCGGGGTCGGTGCTCGTGCGCAGGTCGGCGGCGAACAGGGGCTCGGCGGCGCCGAACCCCGAGCGCGCCAGGATCCGACGGGGCTCGGGACGGTCGGCGCGGTCCTCTTCGGGGGTGGTGTCGTGGTGCACGGGCCAGCTGTCTGGGTCGGGGGCGGTCTGAGCGGGCCTGGCGAGTCTAACGCCGCCGGGCGGCGCCGATACCGCCGGGCTGCGCTCCGGTCGCGGGGCCCGGCGGCGTTCCCGCCGTTCCTTGACACCGGGGCTGGACCGGGGGGCTCGGAGTTGGCAAGGTGTGTGGTGACAGCCTCCCACTCTCAACGGAGAGAGAACACACATGCACACTGGTGCCCTCCCCGACACCGAGGTCCTCGCCGAACGGGCGCGGACCGCTCTGGAGCGGTGCGGAGCGACCCGTCTGCCCGAGCCCGTCGGGGCGCCCGGAGCGGCGCGTACGCCGATCACCGGACGGACCCTGTTCCCCGTGGAGTTCGACACCCCGGACACCGCCGAGCGCGCCGTGGCCGCCGCGCACGCCTCCTTCACCTCCGTCTGGCGGGACACCCCCGCACCTGTCCGGGGGCAGCTCGTCCACCGGTTGGGTGAGTTGCTGCGCGAGCACAAGGCCGACCTGGCCGAGCTGGTCACCCTCGAAGCGGGCAAGATCCGCTCGGAGGCCCTGGGCGAGGTCCAGGAGATGATCGACATCTGTGACTTCGCCGTGGGCCTGTCCCGGCAGCTCTACGGGCGCACCATGCCCTCCGAACGCCCCGGTCACCGGCTGATGGAGACCTGGCACCCGCTGGGCGTGGTCGGTGTCATCACCGCCTTCAACTTCCCCGTGGCCGTGTGGTCCTGGAACACCTGTGTGGCGCTGGTGTGCGGCGACACCGTGGTGTGGAAGCCCTCCGAGCTCACCTCCCTGACCGCGCTGGGCTGCCACGGCCTGCTCATGCGCGCGGCCGCCGACGTCGGTGCGCCCTCGGACGTGCACCGGCTCGTCCTGGGCGGTGCCGAGGTCGGCGACGTTCTGGTGGGCGACGAGCGGGTGGCGCTGCTCTCGGCCACCGGCTCCACCGCGATGGGGCGGACCGTGGCTCCCAAGGTGGCCGCCCGGATGGGCCGCTACCTTCTGGAACTGGGCGGAAACAACGCCGCGGTGGTGGGGCCCTCGGCCGACCTGGACCTGGTGGTGCGCGGCAGTGTGTTCGCGGCCGCAGGGACCGCGGGGCAGCGCTGCACGACGCTGCGCCGGCTGATCGTGCACGAGGACGTGGCCGACCAGGTGGTCGAGCGCGTGGTGGACGGCTACCAGCAGTTGAGCGAGCGCATCGGCGACCCCTACGCGGAGTCGACGCTGGTCGGCCCGCTGGTGGGGGAGCGCGGGCACACGGCCATGCGTGCGGCACTGGCGCAGGCCCGCGCCGACGGGGGCGAGGTCCTGGCGGGCGGTGAACGGCGCCTGGAGAAGGACGCCGAGGACGCCTACTACGTCGAGCCCGCGGTGGTGCGTATGCCCGCGCAGACCGAGGTCGTGCGTCAGGAGACCTTCGCGCCGATCCTGTACGTGCTGACCTACCGCACCCTGGAGGAGGCCGTGGAGCTGCACAACGCGGTCCCGCAGGGGCTGTCCTCGGCGATCTTCACCCAGGACCAGGCCGAGGCCGAGCGCTTCCTGTCCGCGGCCGGGTCCGACTGCGGCATCGTCAACGTCAACATCGGCACCTCCGGGGCCGAGATCGGCGGTGCCTTCGGCGGTGAGAAGGACACCGGCGGCGGCCGGGAGTCGGGTTCGGACTCCTGGAAGGCGTACATGCGCCGGGCCACCAACACGGTGAACTACGGCGGGGAGCTCCCCCTGGCCCAGGGCGTGCGCTTCCTCTGAACGGAGCAGGGGCCCGGACACGGGGCCCGGACGGGCGGGTCCGCACCCCGGGATGCGGACCCGCCCGTCTCCGGCACACCGCGCCCCAAAACAGTTGTGTCCAATACTGTTGTGCACAACCATTTTCTGTTACGGTGATGACGGCAGCGAGCGAAGACGGAGGAGGAACCATGGCGGGCACCGACGAGGGGGACCCCCTTGCCCTGGACCGGCAGCTGTGCTTCTCCCTCTACACCGCCTCCCGTGCCCTGACCGGGCTCTACCGGGAGATTCTGGCCGACCTGGAGCTGACCTACCCGCAGTACCTGGTGATGCTCGTGCTGTGGGAACAGGGAACCCTGCCGGTCAAGGAGCTCGGCCGGGCCCTGAACCTGGACACGGGAACGCTCTCGCCTCTGCTGCGCAGGATGGAGGGCGCCGGACTCCTCACCCGCAGACGCGGGCCCGAGGACGAACGGATCGTCCACGTCAGCGTGACCGAGGAGGGGTCCCGGCTGCGTGACAGGGCCGGCCCCGTCCCCGCCCAGATCCTGTGCGCCACCGGCCTGCCCCCGGAACGGCTGGGGGAGCTGCGCACGCTGCTCGACCAGGTCACACGTTCGGTGACGGCCGCCACGGAGGGAACCGCCACGCGCACCGACCGCGGCACCGACACCTGAACCCACACGACACCGGGTCCGGCGCGTCCGGACCCGGGAGAGGGAATCCATGGCTTACAACGTCCTGTACACCGCCGAGGCCACCGTCACCGGCGAGGGCCGCAAGGGCTTCGGCAAGACCGACGACGACCGTCTCGCGGTCGACCTGTCCGTGCCCAAGGGCCTGGGCGGCGACGACGGCCCCGGCACCAACCCCGAGCAGCTCTTCGCCGTCGGTTACGGCGCCTGCTTCCACGGCGCCCTGCGCAACGTCGCCCGTCAGGCCAAGGCCGACGTGGACAACGCCACCATCAACCCCAAGGTCAGCCTGGGCAAGTCCGACGACGGCCTGGACATCGCGGTCGTGCTGACCGTCACCATCCCGGGCCTGGAGCAGGCCGAGGCCGAGAAGCTCGTCGAGGCCGCCCACCAGATGTGCCCCTACTCCCGCGCCACCCGCGGCAACATCGAGGTCGAGCTGATCACCAAGACCGCCTAGCGTGTCTCCTCCCGTGCGACGGGAACCGGGGCCGGCCGCACCCAGGTGTGCGGTCGGCCCCGCCCGTGTCCGGGGCCCGCGCGCCTCAGAGGCCGCGACAGGCGGCCGGGCGGCGCTCGAACCGGGGGTCCACCGGACGGACGCTGGGCCTGCTCAGGACCAGGGCATGACGGACGGTCCCCGTTCTGGAGCTGGTTCTCCGGGAAGTGGACCCCGGGCTCGTGACGCACCCCCTACCTCATCCGGTCAGCGCGGGCGTGCACGTACGCGTGGTGGTCGAGCGGCCAGGGGTCGCGTCCGCGCTGGTTCCGTTCGCCGGTCAGGACGGCGGAGCGGACCTCGCCCCCGCTGTGGAAGGCGGGGCTGGGGCAGGGCCGAGCCGATCAGGGCCGAGCCGATCAACGTGAGCACCGGAACGCGGTCATCCCGCAGTCATTGCGGGAGTACGCCGGGCGGTGAGCTGGGTGACCACGGCCAGGGTGCCCATGATCGCGACGGTGGCCAGCCCGATGGCCAGTGACGGCAGGACGTGACCGACGGCCAGACCTGCGGCGCCGACCACGACCAGTGCCGCCGCAGCGAGGTAGCGGGCACGGGCCACCGAGCCGGTCCGAGAGCGCAGGAACAGAATGTTGCCCGCCAGGTAGACCAGCGGCCCGCCCACACTGGTCAGCACCAGCGCCGGGGTGGTCTCGGCGTGACTGATCCGCAGCTCGATCGACACGGCCACGACGATCGCGCCGGCGACCATGAGCGCGTGCGCGTAGGCGAACGCCGAACGCAAAGCGCCAGTGCCGGCCTTGCCCCGACTGGCCCGCGTGTCGGGCCCGGCCAGGGCGAAGTAGGCCCACCACAGCACGAACAGGCCGGTGAACCCGAGCAGTGCCGCGGCGACCGCGCGTGCCGGGATCGGGTCGAGTTCGGACAGCGTGAATCCCATGATGAGGATGGACTCGCCGAGCGCGATGACGAACACCCCACGGTTGCGTTCGGCGAGATGCTCGGCGTCGGTGGGCCAGGTGTGCATCGGTGCCGAACCGAGACCGGGGAAGCGGAACTGCAGCCGTGGAGCCGCCATGTCCACGAGCAGGGCAACCAGCCAGACTGCCAGCCGTGGCCCGGGGTCAAGAAACGCCCCGACGATGAACAGCACCCCCGCCGTGGCGCTCCAAGCCAGCAGATTCGTATAGTTCTTCGCGAGCACGTGCCCGCGCAACGCGAGAGCCGTGAACGCCGGACGGCCGACCTGGGCTGCCACGTAGCAGGCCGCGAAGAGCAGGCCGTCCTCGGCGAAGGCGTGCGGCAGCCCGAGCGACATCCCCAACGCGGCCAGCATCAGCAGCGCGTTGAGGACTCGGACGAGTCCGCTGTGCGGGTCCAGCCAGTTCATCGCCCAGGCCGAGTAGTTCCAGGCCCACCACACGGCCCCGAACAACACCGCGACCTGCAGCACGCCCAGCCAGGTGAGGTCGGCCAGCAGCGTATGCGAGACCTGGATGATCGCGAAGACGTATACCAGGTCGAAGAACAGTTCGATCGGCGCGACCTCCGAGCGTCGTGCGCCCTCCGGCCGCATCAGGCGGGGCCGCGCTTCCTGGGTGCGGTGCGAATCGCGATTCTGGGTCATGGTTTCCTTCCCTGATGACGTGTTCCGGCCGTGCCGCGGACTATGGTCGCCTGATGTGGAAGGCAGCAGTGGCCCGCGGGACCGCAACCGGGGACGTCAGGTCCAACAACAGCTTCAGCAGGGTCCCGGGGCAGGCTTTCCCGCCCGGATACTGCCTGCACATCACAACCGCAGTGCCCCCGCGCCCTCTGTGACCGGGCCCGGCATGACCGTGACCGGCTCGATCCCGTACCGGGCCACCTCGAACCGTGCCGCTGGGGCGAGGGTCTCGAAGGCGGTCTTCACCGCGCAGTACGGGCCCAGCACCGGGTGGACCACGCGGCTGGTGGTCGAGCCGACACACACCAGCGGCCCGGACCGAGAGTGCCGCATTCGCGGCAAGGCCGCCCTGTTGACCCGGTGCGCGCCGATGAGGTTCCTGTCGAACGGGCCGACCAGTCGCCCGGGGGTGAAGGCTTCGGCGGGCCCGAGCGCTCCGTGGCCGACGTTGTGCACGACCACGTCCACCCGGCCGTGGGCGGTGATGACCGTGTTCATGGCCGAGTCCGCCGGCCCTTGCCGGGTGACGTCCAGGTCCGCTATTCGCAAGTCCACCTCGTTGTCCTGTGCATGCCGACGCGCTGCGGCCGCGTTCTCGGCGTTGTGGTCGGTCGTGTCAGGCATGCTTGCGTGAACCGTGTGGCCCGCACCCGCCAATGTCTGGGCGCTGAGGCGTCCGATACCCGTAGAGGCGCCGGTGACCAAGACGTTCAATGCTGACATGACGGCTCCTCCGCGGAGATCCCCGCGCTCGGCGTGTCCTATCCGGAGCACCTGCCCGTACGGCATCGACACCTGGCGCTGAACCCGACATGGTCCACCCACAGGCCGACGATGGGTTTGGGATCGGCGGGGACGTTCACGCTTGGCTGGTCTCGAAACGGCTGATACGACCGTTGGCTTCTGAGATGAGCTCTGAGCGGTGGCTCCGCGGGAAGGGTCGGGGCACACGAAAGGGGGAGGGCGCGAACGCCCTCCCCCGGGACACGGCCCCGCGCGGTCTCCTACGCGGCGGTGTCCAACAGCAGCAGCCGGTCCAGGATGTCCTGGAGCGTCACCAGGCCCAGCAGCTCCCCGTCCGTCTCGACGAGGGCGAGGTGGCTGCGGCTCTCCCGCATGATGCCCATCGCCGCGTACATCGGCGTACTCGCCGACAACGTCAGCACCGGGCG
Source organism: Nocardiopsis terrae (assembly GCF_014651695.1). GTDB lineage: Bacteria > Actinomycetota > Actinomycetes > Streptosporangiales > Streptosporangiaceae > Nocardiopsis > Nocardiopsis terrae. The sequence goes on along the minus strand of NZ_BMXJ01000003.1, from coordinate 581,275 downwards.
CATGAGGTCGGCGGCGGTGGTTCCGTCCGGGCTCGTCAGCGCCTCGCGCACGTGCAGTACCCCGACGGGCGCGTCCTGCTCCAACACCACCAGGCGCAGGTGTGTGGACTCACGCGAGACCCGCTTGATCTCCTCCAACCCCGCCTCCGGGGCCACCCACGCGATGTCCTCCCGCGCGGTGATGTGCCCCTCCAGCGGCTGGGAGTTGACCTCCAGGGCCGTGGCCAGCTGGTCACGGCGCTCGGAGTCCAGCGCGCCGGCCTTGGCCGAGTGCTCGACCAGCTCGCGGACGTCGTCCGGGTTGTGTCCCGCCGACATCTCGTCCACCGCGTTCACCCCGACCCTGTGCAGGAACCAGTTGGCCAGACCGTTCAGGAAGAACAGGAGCGGCCGGGTCGCCCACATGAACGCCCGCATCGGCGGGGCCAGCATGATGGCGGACCGCTCCGGGTGGGAGATCGCCCAGGACTTGGGCGCCATCTCGCCCACGACCAGGTGCAGGAAGGTCACCACGACCAGGGACAGCACGAACGAGACCACGTACCCCACCGAGCCGGGGAGGCCGCCGAACAGCGGCTCCAGCAGGTGGTGGACGGCGGGCTTGGAGATGGCGCCGAGCGCCAGCGTGCACAGTGTGATGCCCAGCTGCGAACCGGCCAGGAGCAGGGACAGGTCACGGGCGCTCTTGACGGCAGCCCGGGCCGCCGCGCTCGTCTCGGCGGCCTCCTCCAGCCGGTAGCGGCGGGCCGCCACCAGGGCGAACTCGATGGCCACGAAGAACGCGCTCAGCGCGATGATGCCCACGGTCAGCGCCAGGGCCAACCAGACGTTCATGTCGCTCATGCGCGCACCTCCTGTGCTTCCTCACCGGCGAGCTCCCGCAGCCGCAGTTCCACCGTGTGCGGCACGCGCCTCTGGACCGCGCTGACCGTCATGGTCAGGGCCATGTCCGGGTCGCCCTCGTGGGCGCTGGGCGGCCGGGGGAGCTCCATCTCCACCCGGTCACCGACCTCGGGCAGCCGGTGCAGCTCGCGGATGACCAGGCCCCCGACCGTCTCGTAGTCGCCCTCGGGCAGGTCGTGGCCGATCAACCGCTCGACCTCGTCGATGTGCAGCGCCCCGGGCACGAGGTAGCCGTCCTCCCCTTCCAGGTGGGCGGGCGACTCCTCCTCCGGGGTGTGTTCGTCGGCGATCTCGCCGACCAGCTCCTCGGCCAGGTCCTCGGTGGTGATGACCCCGGCCAGGCCGCCGTACTCGTCCACCACGCACGCGAACTCCTCGCCCGCCTCGCGCAGCTGGTCGAGCACGCCGGGCAGCGGGAGCGAGGCCGGGACCATGACGGACTGCCGCGCCACCTCGCTGACCCGGACGGCCGACAGGTCGCGGTCGCCCAGGGCGAGCACGTCGCGCAGGCAGATCACGCCCACAATGTCGTCCACGCCCTCGCCCAGCACCGGGAAGCGGGAGTGGTCGGAGGCCATGAGCTCCACGACCCGGCTGACCGGGTCGCCCTCCTCGACGGTGGTGATGTCCGGACGCGGGATCATCGCGTGCCCGGCGGTCTGGTCGTGGAAGTCCAGGGTGCGGTCCAACAGGACGGACAGCTCGGGCGGAAGGTCGCCGCTCTGCCGCGACTCCGCGATGATGCTCTCCAGGTCGCGCGGGGTCGCCGCGTGCTGGACGTCCTCCACGGGCTCGATCCGTACCGCCTTGAGCAGGACGATCGCCGCCTGGTCGAACAGCCAGATGACCGGGCCGAAGACCTTCAGGTAGATCCCCGTGGACAGCGCCAGCCAGCGGGCCACCGGCTCGGGCCTGGCGATGGCCAGGTTCTTGGGGAAGAGCTCACCGAAGATCATCTGGACGACGGTCGAGAAGATCAGGGCGAACAGGGTGCCGGCCGCGACACCGGTGCCGAGCGGGACGCCGACACCGCCGAGGAGCACGCCGATGCCCGTACCGATCATCGGCTCGGCGACGTAACCGACGAGCAGACCGGTGACGGTGATGCCGAGCTGGGCCCCCGAAAGCATGAACGAAGTGCGTTTGGTGACCGCCAGGGCGCGTTTGGCCCCCGCGTCACCGGCCGCGGCCCGCGCCTTCAGACGCGAGCGGTCCACGGCCATGTAGCCGAACTCCTGGGCGACGAAGTAGCCGTTCGCGGCGATCAGCACCAGGACGACCAGGAAGCCCAGGGCGATACTGAGGACGGTGGTCATCGGGCGCACACCGCCCGGGTCCGTCTGTCAGCAGAGTGCCTGGGAAGGTGTGCGCCCTCCGAAGAAGGAGGGTCGTCGGAATCTGGGTCACAGCATCCCTGAGGGATACTGCTGGTACTTCGGGACGGATCCACTGTTCCTCTCTCTGCGCCGTGGCGCGTCGGGTGTGTCAGATGCGTGGGTCTGGTCAATGAGGGGACGTCCGGCGGAGGGGAAAGATTCCCCGGCTCAGATCCCGGCGGGGGCGTCGGCCTCGTCGCCGAAGCCGGCCCACTCACGGCGGCGGGCCTCGGCGAGGGCGATCGCGGTGGCCACGGCCACGTTCAGCGATCCGACCCGGCCGATCTGGGGAATGTAGGTGACGGCGTCCGCGCCCGCCAGCAGGGCGGGGGAGCAGCCGTGGTCCTCGGCTCCCACGGCAAGGCACACGTCGGGCTCCACCGGAGCGGCGTGCAGCGGCACAGCGCCCTTGGCCAGTTCGACCGCGACCACCTTGTAGCCGTCGGTGCGGGCGGCCTCCAGGGCCTGCCCGGTGGTGGCCAGGCGCGTGTGGGGGACCTTGGCGGCGGTGCCCAGGGCGGTCTTGCCGACCTTGGGGTCGTCGGGGTCCGCGCTGTTACCGGTGAGCCAGAGCTGGTCGACGCCGAAGGTCGCACAGGTGCGCAGGATCGATCCCAGGTTGTAGGGCTGGGTGACGGACTCGACGAGAAGGGCCAGGCGCCCCTCGGTGCGCCTGCGCCACTGGCGGTTCAGGCGTTTGACGTCCGTGGGACGCAACTGCGTGCTCAACTGCGGTGTGTTCCTCGTGGGTGCGGGCCGGGACGGTTCCCGGCGGTCGTCGGTACAGATTACCGGTCGGGGATCGGGTACGCACGCGTGACCCGGGTCACCTTCCGGTGGGTCCGGCTAGGGGGCCGGGGCGGGGTCGCCGGCCCTGCGTACGGCCAGGACGCGGAACCCGGCCCGGGAGGCCACCCGCTCGGCGGGCAGTCCCTGGGAGTCCAGCCACTTCTGCAGCGAGTCCGAGCCCAGGTGGCGCTGGACGACGAGGTGGGCGACGCCCTCGGGGGTGAGCCGGTTCAGCCAGGTGCGCAGCATCGAGTGCAGTACGCCCTTGCCCACCCGGATCGGCGGGTTGGACCAGATCGCGTCGAAGGGGCCGAGCAGCTCCTCGGCCGTGGGGGTGTCCCCGGGGCCCTGCTCCGCGGCCGGGCCCCCCTCGGGCCCGACCACGGCGAACCGGGCGTGAGCCAGGCCGTGCTCGGCGGCGTTGCGGCGGGCCAGGCCCACGGCGCGGGCGTTGACGTCGACCCCGAGCACCCGGGACCCGGGTGCTCGGGCGGCCATCGTCAGGGAGACGGGGCCGTACCCGCACCCCAGGTCGAGCAGGCGCCCCTCGGCGGGCGGGGCCGGCACGCTCTCCAGCAGGACCCGGGTGCCGAGGTCGACCTTGTCGGGTGAGAACACCCCGCGGTCGGTGTGCAGGCGCAGGTGCAGGTCGGGCAGGACCAGGTCGGCGGTGGAGGGCCGACTGGCGGCGCCGGGATCGGAGTCGAAGTAGTGCTGGGCCACGCCGTGACGCTACCAGGGACGGGCGGGGGATCTGACCGGCAAAAACCTTGCATACCACCGGAAACGAAAGCGCCAACCCCCTGTCGAAGGGCGAATCAGAACGGAAGATGGGGATAAGCGAGGTTTGTGGGGGGATCCATGCGAGCAGATGTAGGAGACCGGCTGGTCGTCGAGAGCCCGAACGCCGACACCCACCGTCGTACGGGGGTGGTCACCGAGGTCCGGGGCAGGCAGGGGGAACCGCCCTACCAGGTGCACTGGCTCGGCACGGACGAGGGCCGCGACGCCCTGGTCTACCCGGGGCCCGACGCGCACATCGAACACCCGTCCGCGACGGGCGCGGGCGGAGAGGGAGCGGATGCCATGCAGACGATGAAGCGCTGGAACGTCGACGTGGTCCTCGCAGAGGAGAGCGAGGGGGACGCCGCGCGCACCTGGGCGGAGGTGGGCCTGGTCGCTGACGACGGTACGGCGCTGCGCGGCCACGGTATGGCCCGCAAGCACCCGTCGGACCTGGACGTGCCCGAGATCGGGGAGGAACTCGCCGTCTCGCGCGCCCTGTCCGACCTCTCACGCCAGCTGCGCCAGGTGGCGGCCGAGGACATCAACGACAACACCGGATCACCCTGGCGCCCCACCTGACCGGTCTCCGCCCGCCGGCGCGGACGGCAGTACAGGTGTGAGCGGCCCCCGGCTTCCGGTCGGGGGCCCGCTTGTGCCCCGTAGCACCCGGCCCGGCACGGTCGGTGCCGGGCGACCGGCCCCGGGGCCCCACGGGTCCGGAACCGGCCACCCCGGCGCGGGGGGTTCGCGCCCGGCGGTCACCTGCATCGGGCACACTCGGAAGTCGGACACGACCTTTGGCCCGTTCCGAGCGGCCTCCCGGCCCAGGTGGTCCGCGGCTTCGGGAACGGGGGACAAGCGCGTCCGCCGGCCACAGGCCGGAGGCACTCACCCAAGGAGACCTCGTTGGCCACCTCTTCCGGACCGCAGGCCAGACCCGCCCGGACGCTGGGAACCGTCGACGCGGCCGCCATCGGCGCCGCGGCGATGCTCGGCGCCGGGGTCTTCTCGGTCTTCGCCCCGGCGGCCCTGGGCGCCGGGGCCTGGCTTCCCGTCGCCATCCTCATCGCCGGACTGGTCGCCTACTGCAACGCGATCTCCTCCGCGCGCCTGGCCGCCCGCCACCCCGAGAACGGCGGCACCTACGTCTACGGGCGGGAGCGCCTGGGCGACCTGTGGGGTTACCTGGCCGGATGGTCCTTCGTGGTCGGCAAGATCGCCTCCTGCGCGGCGATGGCCCTGACCTTCGCCACCTACACGCTCCCCGGCTGGGAGAAACCCGTCGCGGTGGCCGCCGTGGTGATCCTGGCCGCGATGAACTACCGGGGGGTGCGCAGATCCGTCCTGGTCGTCAAGGTGCTGCTCCTGACCGTCCTGGCGATCCTGGTCGCGGTGCTCGTCACGATGCTGGTGAGCGGGCGCCTGGCCGCCGTCGCCGAGGTTGAGGGCCTGGGGCCCTGGCCCGGCTCCTTCGGTGTCCTGGGGGCCGCGGGGATGATCTTCTTCGCCTTCGCCGGGTACGCGCGCATCGCCACTCTGGGGGGCGAGGTCCGCGACCCCCGGACCACCATCCCCCGGGCGATGACGCTCTCCCTGGGCCTGGTCCTGGTCCTCTACCTGGCGATCGGCACCGGCCTGCTCATCGTGCTGGGCCGGGAGAACCTCACCACCAGTGACGCGCCCATGGTCGACGCGGTCCTGGTCGCCGGGTTCCCCGTGATGGTGCCGTTCGTGGTGGCCGGTGCGGCCCTGGCCAGTCTGGGCGCCCTGGTGCCGCTGCTGCTGGGGATATCGCGCACCACCGCGGCGATGGCCGCCGACGGGCACCTGCCGCGCCCGCTGGCCGCCGTGCACGGGCGCCACGGCGTTCCGCACCGGGCCGAGGCGGTGGTGGCCGCCGTGGTGATCGCCCTGGTCCTGGTCGCCGACCTGCGCGGCGCGATCGCCTTCTCCGCCTTCGGGGTCCTGGTCTACTACGCCATCACCAACGCCTCGGCGCTGCGCCTGGGCCCGGACGAGGACCGCCCGCCGCTGATCGCCCCGGTGTGCGGTCTGGTCGGGTGCGTGGTCCTGGCGACCAGTCTGCCCCTGCCCGTGGTCGTCACCGGTGTCCTGGTGCTGGGCGCGGGTGCGGGCCTGTGGTGGCTGCGCCACCGCCTTGCCCCCTGAGGGCCGGGCCTCTCCTGAAAGCCCGGCCGTTCCCGCTCCCAGCGCCTGTTCCGTGTGTCCGGAAGGGGCGCTGGGAGCAGCACCGCCGGGGATCAGCCGCGGCGGTGCCGGACCAGGAAGTCCATGCCCCGCCTGGCGGTGGTGGACAGTTGCAGCTCCGCCAGTTCGACGGGGGTGAACCAGCCGCAGTCCGCGGTGGAGCCCTGTTCCTCGGTCACCCGGAGTTCGCACGGGTCGGTGACGTGTACGTGGGAGAAGACCCACACCGCGTAGATGTCTGTCCCGGTGGTCTGGGTGCGGCAGTGGCTGGACACGGTGATGAGCTCTCCGACCACGCCGGACTGGCCGGTCTCCTCCAGCACCTCGCGCCGCAGCGCCGCGCGCACGTCCTCACCGGTGTCCACGCCGCCGCCGGGCAGGTGCCAGGTGCCGGCGCCGGGGAAGCCCTCGGCGATCAGGCTCAGCAGGACCCGCCCGTCGGGGTCGGTGACGATCCCGTAGGAGGCGAACCTGCGCAGCCGGGGACGCGCGTCGGCCGGGGCGGGCTCCTCCTCGTCCGCCAGAGCGGGCGCCGCGGGCGTCAGCCCCTCGGCGGGCACGACCGCGGGCCAGGCCGACACCAGACCGGGCTCGGCGAACACGATGCGGTCCACGTGCAGGCCGCGCCCGCTGGCGCGGGACAGGATCATGGTCTCGGTGAGCACGTCCAGGGCCACCAGCGGCGCCTCCGGCGGCAGGCCGCCCAGAGCGCGCGCCACCTCCCCGGGGTCCTGGCCGAACAGCACACGTGTGCCGAGCAGGACCGGACCCCGGGTGCCGGAGGTGATCAGGTGCACGGTGACCCGGCGGGCCATCCAGTCGTCGATCGAGGTCACAGCACGCCTGTCGCGGCCGTGCTGGGTAGGCCGACCTGCTGCAGGAGCCCGTCCAGGCTGCCCAGGGTGGTGACACCCTCCAGGGGCTGGCGGCCCTGGCGGTCGATGATGACCGGTCGCATGCCGGAGGCCACGGCGCCGACCCCGTCGGCCTGGACCTGGTCGCCCACGTGCCAGCAGGAGCCGGGTTCCACACCCAGGCGCTGTGCGGTGACCTGGAAGATCCTCGGGTCGGGCTTGCCGGCACCCGCGGTGTCCGCGCAGACCACCGTGTGGAAGTAGGGGGTCAGCTCCAGGGCCTGGAGCTTGGCGTGCTGGATGGCCTCCACACCGTTGGTGAGGATCGCCAGCCGGTATCCGGCCGAGGCCAGGGCGCCCAGCACCGGGAAGGTGTCGGGGAAGACCTGCCAGCCGGTGCGGTGACCGTCCAGGTAGGTTCGGTAGAGCTCGTCACAGTGGTGGTCGGCGATCTCGTTGTGGCCTGCCTGGACGGCCAGGGCCCGGATGCGTTCGCGGCGCTGTTCCTCAAGACTCAGGTGTCCGCGCAGGTAGGCGCCGAAGGAGATCTCGGTCTGGGCGTCCCACAGCGCGCGGGCCGCGCCGAAGTCTGGGTGGCCGAGCCGCTCCATGACCGCGCGCAGACCCGCGGACGAGGCGGCGACGTCATCGATGAGGGTGTCGTCCAGGTCGAAGCAGATCGCAGCCGGGGGTGCGGGTGTGTTCGGCATTGTTCCTCGAAGTGGATGGGCATGACAAAACATGCCAACGCTAACCTGTGGCGGTACGGGAAAAGGTGTAAACCCCACCTAAAGGGATGTGACCAACATCACCAATGGTGGGGATTGGGTCTCACCCCATCAGGGAAGACGCTGGAACCACAGCAGTGAGGTCAATGCGGTCGCCAACGCCAGCACGATCGCCACCAGCACGAACCGGGTGACGATCTCCTCATGTACCAGTTCCGAACCGAGCGAGGAACCGATGTCCTCGTAGACCTGGTTCAGCTCCGTCTCACTCTCGGCCTCGTAGAAGTGACCCTCGGTCTCCTGGGCCAGCCCCTGCAACGCCTCCTTGTCGATGTCGGCGGGTACCTGGTAACCGTCGATCTCGATCATCGCCGCCCCGGTGCCGAAGGCGATCGTGGACACCGGCACCTCCTCCTCGGCGGCCTCGGCCGAGGCCTGGCGGATCTCGCGCCCGCTGGTGTTCTCACCATCGGAGAGCAGCACGATCGCTGACGGAGGCGGATCCTCGGCCGCGTCCTCGTCGAAGCTGCGGATCGCCTCCATGGAGGCGAACACCCCCTCGCCGATCGCGGTCCCCGGGCCCAGCCGCAGGTTCTCGATCGAACTGATCACCGACTCGTGGTCCTGGGTGGGCGGCGCCACCACCGTCGCGGTCGAGGAGAACGACACCAGCCCGACGTTGAACCGCTCCGGAAGCGTGGACACGAACCCGCGCGCCGACTCCTTGGCCGCGTGCAACCGGTCCGGCTCGATGTCGTTGGCGGCCATCGACAGCGACACGTCCACCGCGACCATGATCGTCGCCCGTTCCCGGGGCGCCTCCACCGGCATGGCGGGCACCGCCATCGCGGCGATCAACACCCCCATGGCCAGGGTGAACAGGGTGGCCGGAACGTGCCGGCGGATGTCCGGACGGTGCGGCACCACCTGGTTCAGCAACTCCAGGTTGGTGAAACGCACCGTGTACTCGCGCCGCTGCCGCTGCGCGAACACGTACGCGCCCACCAACAGCAGTACGATCAGCAGCCACCACAGCCGCTGGGGCTCCAGGAAGGTCATGGCCGCCTCACGTCCCCCGTACTCGTCGCGGCGCGGGAACCTCCCGCGCCCTCCTTCTCGCCGTAGCGCCGTTCACCGCGGCACCCCCGGGGTGTGCCTGGCCATGTGGTGCGCGGTTCTGCGCTGGTCGATCACGAACCTGGCGGTGTCCAGGACCCAGTCCCGGTCCGTGCGCAACACCAGATGGTGTACTCCGCAGCGGCGCAGGGCCCCCCGGATCGCCGCCCGCTGGGCCTCGGCGGCCCGACGGTAGCGTTCCCGCACCGTGCGGGTCAGGCGCACGTCACGCACCCGGCCGGTGGTCGGATCACGCAACGCCACGTCACCCACCTCCGGCACGTCCAGTTCCCGGGGGTCCAGGACCTCCACCGCCAGCACTTGGTGCCGGGAGGCGAGCTGGCGCAGCGGACGCTCCCAGGCCACCTCCCCGCCGAACGCGGGCGTGTCGAGGAAGTCGGAGATGACTACCCGCAGCCCTCGTCGGCGCCGAGTCCGCACCAGGTCGGTGAGGGCGTCGGCCAGACCGGCCTGACCGGCCTCCGGGGCGCGCCGGTCACCCGGCGGGGCCGCGGCCACCGTCGCCAGCAGCGACAACAGGGCCTCCTTGCCGGAACGGGCGGGCCAGCGCCGGATCCGCCCCTGGTGCAGGAAGTGCGCGCCGAAGCGGTCGCCGACCCGTTGGGTGAGCAGGTTGGCCGCGACCAGGGCCCCCACCGCGACGTCGCGCTTGGAACGCAGGCCGGTACCGAAGTCCATGCTCGGTGACAGGTCCAACAGCGTCCAGCTCTCCAACTCCCGGTCGGCGACCAGGTCGCGCACGTGGGGCGTGTCGGTACGGGCGGTCACCGCCCAGTCCATGTGCCGGACGTCGTCCTCCCCGGGCTGGTAGAGGCGGGCCTCGGCCGCCTCCGAACCCGGCCCCAACCGCAGCCCGAGGTGTTCGCCGTGCAGCAGCCCGTCCAACCGGTGCACGATGCGCAGGTCCAGTCGGCGCAGCGCCGCCCGCAGACGGGGATCGCTACCGACGGAGGGTGTGTTCACCTGGTGTTCGGGGCGAACGCCCCCGCCCTCGGGCGGAGGAGGAAGCCCCTGCCTCCCCACTGTGTGGTCTGGGTGCGACCGCCCGGTCGCCGGATCGGACGGACGCGCCCGTTTCGGATGTACCGGCCTTCTTCCCCTGCCGGGGCGCTGTGTGAACCGGATCGCCGGACAAAACCGGACACTCTCCTCACCTCTGCGAGGCGAAGGAGGCGGTTTCGCCCGTGGGTGGTTCGTCCCAGATCACCCGGGGAGCCGGGACGGTGGACAGGATGCGGTCGACCACCTGCTCGGAGGTGATCCCGTCGGCCAGTGCGTCGAAGGTCAGGACCAGGCGGTGCGCGATGACGTCGTGGGCGAGCACGCGCACGTCGTCGGGGAGCACGTAGTCCCGGCCGCGCAGCAGCGCCAGCGCTCGGGCCGACGCGACCAGCCCGAGGGTGGCACGCGGGCTGGCGCCCACCTCCAGCGCCTGGCGCAGGTCGGGCATCTGGTGCTTCTCCGGCTCGCGGGTGGCCATGACCAGGCGCACCACGTAGTCGGCAATGAGCTGGTGCACGTGTACGCGCTCGGCGTCGGACTGGAGCTCACCGAGAGTGACCGGGTCCAGGACCTGGTGCGCGGTCGGTGGCGTCGAACTCATCCGGCGCAGGATCTCCATCTCCTCGTGCGCCTGGGGGTGGCCCACGTTGACCTTCATCAGGAACCGGTCACGCTGTGCCTCGGGGAGGGGGTACACGCCCTCGGACTCCACCGGGTTCTGCGTGGCGATGACGATGAAGGGGGAGGGGAGCGTGTAGGTGGTCCCGCCGAGGGACACCTGCCCCTCGGCCATGACCTCCAGCAGGGCGGACTGGACCTTGGCGGGGGCGCGGTTGATCTCGTCGGCGAGCACGAAGTTGGCGAAGACGGGACCGAGCTCCACGTCGAACCGCTCGGTGGAGGGGTGGTAGATGCGGGTGCCGATGATGTCGGAGGGCACCAGGTCCGGGGTGAACTGCACCCGGGAGAACGAGCCCCCGGTGACCTTGGCCAGCGTGGAGACCGCGAGGGTCTTGGCGATGCCGGGAACACCCTCGATGAGGCAGTGCCCCTTGGCCACCAGGGCGATGAGGGTGCGTTCCACCATGCGCTCCTGGCCGACGATGACCGTGGACACCTCGTGCAGCGCAGCGCGCAGCAGCCGGGTCGGCTCCCCCGGGGTGCTCTCCGGAACCGGTGCGGAAGCGGAGCCGTTCCCGGGTGAGGTTTCTGCCATGTCCCGCCTTCCCAGACTGGGCGCCCCGTGCGAGGGCGCCGGTAGGAGTAGGTTGTGGATCACCTGTGGCGACACTACCTGTTCAGGTGCTCGCGGTCCGTCAGACAACGCGAGGATGGAACCGGACGAGCTGGGAGGGGACAGCACATGACGGCTCCCGCACAAGGGTTGAAGGAGGCCGACCCGCGTCAGCTCGGCGGGTACCGGCTGCTGGGACGGCTGAGGGAGTCCCGGCTGGGCGTGGTCTACCTGGGCCGGGACGCCGCCGGGGAGCGGATGAGCGTGGCGATGCTCAACGACGCCGCCGGGATCGACGAGCCGACCCGGGAGCGGTTCGCCCAGGCGGTGCGAGACGGTTGGGGCGTGGCGGCCGCGCGCACGAGCGGGCGTTCGGCGCTGTGGGTCGCGGTCCCCTACGAGGGGGACGGCGCGGGCGCACAGCGTTTCCTCGAGGAGGCGGCGCGGGGAGGGCCCCTGGTCCGTCAGGGACCGGTGGTGATGCCGCACTGGGCGGGCGAGCGCGGGGGCTCCGCGGTGCGCTGGGCCCCCTGGGCGGGGCGCAGGGACAGCGCGGTGGCCGCGGGTGAGGCGAACTGGTGGCTGATCGGTGGCCTCGGCGCGTTGCTGGCTCTCCTGTTGTTGCTGGTGTTCTTCCTGTACGTGTGGATGATGCAGTTCCCCTCCCCGGAGATGCCGACCACGGGACCGCCCGACTTCGAGCAGTCCGAGTCGGCCGAGGAGAGCGAGCCGAGTCCAGCCCCCGGGGACGAGGGGGAGGGCGAACCGGCCAGCCCGGTGCCCACGCTTCCGGGTGGGAACGGCGGCGACGGCTGGAGCGAGCAGCCCGAGGACAACCTCTAGGGATCCCTTCCGGGGCCCTGGGCGTCTTCCCGGGGGCTCTGGCGGCGTGTGGGCCGGGCTCTCAGGTGTGCGCGTTCGCCCTGGCGGCCGAACAGGCTGAGCATTTCCACCGCCTCGTCGCGGGCGGCCCCGAACCAGTGGGGGAGCCGGGTGTCGATCTCGGCGGCCTCCCCGGGGACGAGTACCAGGTCGTGCTCGCCCAGGACGCACCTCAGCCGTCCGTTGAGGACGTAGAGCCACTCTTGACGTCCTCCCCGGGGTGAGCCCCCCGGGGATTCCCACAGCCTCGCGGCGTCCGCTGGTTCCTGCTTCACGGGCCGGTGCCCCACCCGAAAGGGTGGTGGTCCTACCCCGCCTCCAGCCGGGACAGCGTGCTCACCGAGATACCGGTCTCCTCGGCCAGGTCCGCGAGCGTGGTCTCCCTCCTCCGGCGCAGTTCACGCAGTCGCGGACCGACCGCCGAGAGGGTTTGGTCGAGCTCCTCTGCCATGCCCCCAGTTTGCCAGGCCGGCAACGGGGGCCTCCCGAGCCCAGCGGTCCGCATACCGCTTCCCCTGGGGCGGCCCCTTCGGCAGGGGAGCGGGGCCGCCCCAGGGGCGCACCCCCTGACCGGGGAGAGGCGGTGGCCGGCGAAGGTGCCTGTCTCCCAGGGGAGGCCCCCGTCTTCAGGACTCTGCGCGGTTCGGGCGCTCCGGAAGGAGGGAACGGCAGTGGGTCGGCACGTGTTCCACATCTATAAATCTACGTCGTAAAGGTGGGGCAGCTGTTCTATAGAACAGGAAGATCAAAAGAGATTCGCGCGGCTACGCCGCCCGCTTCCCAGCTTTCCCCTCAGAAAGCGTTCGGCGTGTCGGCGCGGCCGGGAGCCATGTCTAGAACGTGTTCAGCCTTGTTTAGCCGACCCTGGAAAGATGACTGCCGGTGTTGCGATGGGTCCGAAGGGCCGTGTCGTCTGTGTTCGGTACAGCGCGTCCGCGGGATTCGTCGGGCACGGACGCCGTGCGGGGTTGCCTATGCTGGCCAGCGTGCTGAAAAAGGTGATCGCGACGCGGTACGTGCTGCCGTTGCGCGAAGGAGGTTCGCTCCCGGGTCTGGTCGAGGCCGACGACCTGGGAATGTACGTGGTCAAGTTCATCGGTGCCGGGCAGGGGCGCAAGACCCTGGTGGCCGAGGTCATCACCGGTGAGTTGGGGCGGGCCCTGGGGCTGCCGGTTCCGGAACTGGCCCTGGTGGAGTTCGACGCGGTCATCGGCCGCGGTGAGCCGGACCAGGAGGTCCAGGAGCTGCTCAAGGCGAGTGGCGGCCTGAACCTGGGGATGGACTTCCTGCCGGGCTCCCTGGGGTTCGACCCGCTGACCTTCGACGTGGAACCGGCCTTCGCCGGGCGGGTGCTGTGGTTCGACGCCCTGACCGGGAACGTGGACCGTTCCTGGCGCAATCCGAACATGCTGCTGTGGCACGGTCGGCCCTACCTGATAGACCACGGTGCGACGCTGATCTTCCACCACAGCTGGGCCAACGCCGACAGGTTCGTGGCCCGGGCCTATGACGCCTCCGACCACGTGCTGTCCGGAGCCGCCCCCGACGTGGCGGCCGCCGACGCCGCACTGGCCCCGCTCGTGGACGAGGACCTGCTGCGCGGAGTGGTGGGGCTGGTGCCCGACGAGTGGCTGGTGGACGAGCCGGGGTTCGCTTCGGCGGAGGAAGTGCGTGAGGCGTACGTGAAGCACCTGAGGGCCCGTGTGGCGGACCGTGTCTGGCTGCCGGAGGTGGCGTCGTGAACGAGCGGTACACCACGGTGACCACCGGACAGGTGGGGGTGGAACGGGAGCGTGCGGTGTTCGAGTACGCCTTGTTGCGGGTGGTCCCGCGGTTGGAGCGCGGTGAGTGCGTGAACGCCGGGGTGATCCTCTACTGCCAGGAGCGGGCGTTCCTGGCCTCGCGTTCGGCCCTGGACGAGGACAGGCTGCGGGCGGTCGACCCCGGGGCGGACGTGCCCGGGGTGCGACGGGCTCTGGCCGCGGTCGAGATGATGTGTGCGGGCGGTGTCCGTGCGGGGGCGGCAGGCCGTGAACGGCCGGGGCCGCGGTTTCGGTGGTTGACCGCGCCGAGGAGCACGATCGTGCAGCCGGGGCCGATCCACGGGGGCCTGACGGAGGATCCGGAGGCCGAGGTGGAGAGGCTGCTGGACTGTCTGGTGAGGTGACCCGGATGTCAATGTAAGGGACGTCACGGACTTTCGGGCGGTCGGGTGGGGAGCGAATCCCCCCGTTCCGGTGTTGGTATGTAGTGGTCCATGCCTGTGGGCACGCTCCCGACCTTCCTTTCCTTCGCTCTCGTGAATGGAGTGCCTGTGCAGTCCCCGACGTCCCCCGCCCCCACCTCTGAGCAGGAGGTCGACCCGAAACCGAACCTGATGCGGTCGCGCAAGTCGATCGCGTTGTTGGTGCTGGTCCTGGGTGTGCTGACGGCCACCGGGCCGTTGGCGACCGACATGTACCTTCCGGCCTTCCCCCAGATCACCCGTGAACTGGGAGCTACTGAGGGGCAGATCGGGCTGACCCTGACCGCGATCATGCTGGGGCTGTCCGTCGGCCAGTTGATCATCGGGCCGATGAGTGACGCCTGGGGGCGTCGCGGCCCGCTGCTGGTGGGCGTGGCCCTGTTCACGGTGACTTCGGTGCTGTGTGTGTTCGTGCCGAACGTGACGGTGTTCATCGCGTTGCGTTTCGTGCAGGGGGTGGCCGGTGCCGCGGGTGCGGTGGTGGCCCGGGCCGTGGTGCGTGACATGTTCCAGGGCGATGACGCGGTGCGGTTCTTCTCCCGGCTCGCGTTGGTGATGATGCTTGCTCCGCTGCTGGCGCCGTTGGTGGGTGCGCAGCTGTTGCTGGTGGGGCCGTGGCAGTTGAGTTTCTGGGTGTTGGCGGGGATGTCGGCGCTGAGCTTCGTGCTGGTGCTGTTGTGGCTGCCCGAAAGCCTGCCGCCGGAGTCCCGCCAGAGTCAGGGGCCGCGTCAGCTGGCCTCGACGGTGTGGTCCCTGGTGCGCAATCCGAGGTTCGTGGGCCCGGTGCTGACGCTGGGTTTGAGCTTCGGGATGCTGTTCACGTACGTGTCGGCGTTCTCGTTCGTCTCCCAGAACGAGTTCGACGTCTCGCCGCAGACCTATGCGTGGCTGTTCGCGGTGAACTCGTTGGCGTTGATGACCGGTACCCAGAGCAACGGTCTGTTGGTGGGCCGGGTGGACACGCGGCGGCGGTTGTTGATGGGGCTGGTTCTGGCTCTGGTCGCGGTGGTGTCGCTGTTGGTGTCGGCCCTGCTCGGGGTTTCGCAGCTGTGGGTGGTGGTCGCCCTGTTGGCGCTGATGATGCTCAGCGTCGGTTTCATCATGCCGAACGCGACGGTGTCGGCTCTGGACGGTCAGCCGGCGTCGGTGGCGGGTACGGCCTCGGCTCTGATGGGGTCGTTGCAGTTCGCGTTGGGCGGTTCGGTGGCCTCGTTGGCGGGGTTGACGCCCTCGGGTGAGGCTTCGCTGTTGAGTATGTCCGTGGTGATGGCGTCGGTGGCGGTGTTGTCGTTGTCGGCGTTTGTGTGGTCAGCCCGTTCAAAGGTCCGATGAGCCCAGGTGTTTTGTGGTTTTGTCCAAAACCTTGAGGTTGCCGTTCTGTGGGGAAGTGGGCACAGTAGGGCAGAATTCCCCGATTAAGGCGGGTGGGGATCGTGTTGGGCCCGCCTTTGGACGCAACAGAGGATGAGTGGGTATGGGCGAGACCCCCGGTTCGTTGGCTCGAGGGCATTCCGGGTTGAGTGACCTGGTCTATGGGATGGCGGGCTCTGACGCGCACGCGCACATGTTTTCGGTCCTGGGGGCCGAGGGCTGGGGGCGCCGGACGGCGGGGGAGTTCGCCACCGAGGTGACGGCACTGGCCAAGGGGTTGGTGGCGGCCGGTGTCGCGGAGGGCGACCGGGTGCTGTTGGTGTCCGGTGCGCACCATGACTGGGTGCGGTTCGCCTACGCGGTGTGGTCGGTGCGGGCGGTGCTGGTGCCGTTGCCGGAGGTGGCGACGGCGGAGCGGGTGGCCCAGGTGGTGCGTCAGGTGCATCCTGCGGCCGCTGTGGTGCAGGGCGAGCGCCAGTACAGGACCGCGGTGGCGTTGCAGCGTGAGATGCCGGATCTGGGGCGGGTGTGGCGCCTGGAGGAGGGCTTGCCGGATGTGGTGAGTCTGGGGACGTACATGGATGCCTCGGCGGTGCGGTTCCGACGGGACGAGGTGGTCTCAGAGGACGCCGCTGTGGTGCTGTTCCCGATGAGTACGGTCTCGCGGCGGATGCGGGGGGTGGTGCTCTCGCACGGTGCGTTGTTGACGGCTGCGGCCGATCTGGTTGATCGGATGTGGCCGCGGTTGTCGGAGCTGGCGCCGGGCAAGGCGAGCGCGGTGTTGGACCTGCCGTTGTCGGAGCTTCCGGGGCTGGCCTCGTTGGTGGCGTGTGTGGTGGGCCGGGTCCGGGTCGGGGTGGTGGCTCCGGGGCGGTTGCGGAGTGAGTTGGAGCGGTTCCGGCCGACGGTGCTGGTGTGCAGGCCCGGTCTGTTCGAGCGGATCCACGGTTCGGAGCGGGAGAGCGCCCATTCCACGGACTGGGATTCGGTGGGGACGTTCAACGCGGCGATGGACGCGGCGGTGCAGTTCGACCAGTCACCGAAGAAGGGGGCCTGGCAGCGGTTGTCCCGGTCGATGTACGACTGGTCGTTCTCGAAGGTCCGGGATCTGGTGGGCGGCCGGGTTCACCTGGCCGTGTGCTGGGGTGGCGGGCTCTCGGAGCGGTTGGACAGTTACTTCTCCGGTGTGGGTGTGCCGGTGATGCAGGTCTTCGGTGTGGCGGAGACCGCCGGTGTGTTCACGGCCAACGCGCCGGGGGAGCGGCGTCCGGGCACGGTGGGTCAGGCGATGCCCGGCCGTGAGGTGTGGGTTTCGCGTGAGGGCGAGCTGTACGTGCGCGGTGGTGCGGTGTTCTCGGGTTACTGGGCCGACGGTGAGGGTTCGCGGGCGGCGTTCCGGGAGGGCTGGTTGGCCACGGGGGTGCTGGCCGAGGTGGATGAGGCGGGGTTCGTGCGGGTGCGTGGCCGGGTGCGGCCGCAGGCCTCGGTGGCGGAGGTTCCGGGTCGGTTCGTGCCCCGGGGGCCGGCACCGGCGCTGGAGGGTGTGGTGGAGGCCGGACCGGAGGCGGTGCGGGCTCCCGATGTGGTTCCGTCGGTGGAGGCCCCTGCTGTCGTGGCCGAGTTGGCTCCGGCTCCGATGGAGTCGGGGGAGCGGACCCGGGGCGGTACGGGGGAGTTCGCGGCGGTGCAGGACGGGGACCGGTCGCGTGATGCCGAGCTGGTGGCGGAGTTCGAGGCCCGGTTGCGGGCGCATCCGTTGATCAGTCAGGTGTTGGTGATAGCGGAGGGGCGTCCGTTCGCGAGTGCGTTGGTGACGCTGGTGCGTGATCAGTTGGAGTACTGGCGCTTGGTGAACGGGCGTCCGTTGTCGATGGCGCCGGAGGAGATCGCGGGGGATCGTGATCTTCTGCGTGAGGTGCAGGGCTTGGTGTATGAGGCCAATCGGAGTGTGCCGCGGCATTTGGCGGTGCGGTCGTTCCATGTGTTGGCGGAGGAGTTCACGGTGCAGTCGGGGTTGGTGCGCCCGACGGGGGAGTTGCGGCGCGAGGCGGTGTTGCGTGCGTTCTCGGAGGAGATCGACGGGTTGTATCGGGTGCGTCGTGAGTAGGTCCGGTGCTCCCGCAACCACGGTGGGCCGTCAGGTAGCGGTCGGCACGCGCGCCGGCCACGAGCTCGAACCCGGTGGATGCGAAGTCTTCCGATTCGGTGCCTGAGAACACGGGCCACGGGCCGGGAGAGTCGTGGCGGGTGGTGGTCGCCCGCCTCGGCGCGGTGCTGGCCGTTGACGGCATCGGGCTCAGTGGTGTGGCTCTGCTCCTGTTGCCGACCAGTTCTCGGTTGCCTTTTCGGACGCTGCTTTGTGGCGCGAGGGTGCTGGGCTGGGTTGTGCGGGTGTGGCCGCGGTCCCTTCGGGGGCCGCGGCCTTTGTTGGTTACTGGCCGTTGAGGTAGGCGAGGACGGCCAGGACGCGGCGGCTGTCGTCGGAGGAGGGGGGTAGGTCGAGTTTGGTGAAGATGTTGTTGATGTGTTTGCTGATGGCCTTTTCGGTGATGTAGAGGCGTCCGGCGATGGCGGAGTTGGAGCGGCCTTCGGCCATTTCGGAGAGGACTTCGCGTTCGCGGGGGGTGAGTTGGGCGAGGGGGCCGCTCTGGTCCTGGCGGGCGAGGAGTTGGGAGATGACGGCGGGGTCCATGGCGGTGCCGCCGTCGGCGACGCGGCGAATGGCTTCGATGAACTGGCCGATGTCGAAGACGCGGTCCTTGAGGAGGTAGCCGACGCCTCCGCCGTCGTCGGAGAGGAGTTCTCGGGCGTAGAGCTGTTCGACGTGTTGGGAGAGCACGAGGATGGGCAGGCCTGGGACCTGGGTGCGGGCTCCTATGGCGGCTTGGAGGCCTTCGTCGGTGAAGGTGGGGGGTAGGCGGACGTCGACGACGGCGACGTCGGGTTTGTGTTCGGTGAGGGCGGTGTGTAGGTCGGGTCCGTTGTCGACTGCGGCCACGACGGTGAAGTCGTGGGCTTCGAGGAGTCGGATCAGTCCGTCGCGGAGGAGGGCAAGGTCTTCGGCGATGACAACTCGCACGGGATCTCCAGGGTGACGATGGTGGGTCCGCCCGGTGGGCTGGTGATGTTTATCGTGCCATCGAAGGCGTCCAGGCGGCGTGCGATGCCGGAGAGTCCGCTTTCGGGGGTGGGTTGGGCTCCGCCTTGGCCGTTGTCGGTGATGGTGATGACGAGGCGTTGGCGGCCGTGGTTGATGTGGACCCAGGCGTGGGTTGCTTTGGCGTGTTTTGCGGTGTTGGTGAGGAGTTCGGCGATGGCGAAGTAGGCGGCTGATTCGACGGGGTCGCCGGGGCGTCCGTGGAGTTGGGTGGTGACGGTGATGGGGAGGTTGTGGGTGAGGGCGAGGGCGTGGACGGCTCCGTCGAGTCCGCGTTCGACGAGGACGGGTGGGTGGATGCCGCGGACGAGGTCGCGGAGTTCGGTGAGGGCGTGGCGGGTGGTTTCGCGGGCTTCGGCGAGCATGTGTTTGGCGGTGTCGGGTTTGGTGTCGATCATTTGTTCGGCCATGCCGAGGTTCATGCCGAGGGCGATGAGGCGGGCTTGGGCTCCGTCGTGGAGGTCGCGTTCGATGCGGCGGATTTCGGCGGCCTGGGTGTCGATGGTGTCGGCGCGGCTGGTGGCGAGGTGGGCGACGCGTGCGGTGAGTCGGGCTTTTTCGGAGGGGGCGAGGATG
Source organism: Nocardiopsis terrae (assembly GCF_014651695.1). Classification (GTDB taxonomy): domain Bacteria; phylum Actinomycetota; class Actinomycetes; order Streptosporangiales; family Streptosporangiaceae; genus Nocardiopsis; species Nocardiopsis terrae. The sequence continues at coordinate 562,027 of NZ_BMXJ01000003.1, read as the reverse complement.
AGGCGGGAGAGTCGTGTGTAGGCGCTGATGGTGAGGGGTTTGAGGGTGTGGGCGAGAAGGAGGGTGAGGGCGGCGGGGATGAGGATGAGGAGGGCTTGGGTGGGGGTGTGGGGGGTGATGAAGCCGTAGAGGTCGGGGTGCAGGCGCCAGAGGAGGAGGGCGTAGAGGGTCTGGTAGATGGCGTGGGCGTAGAGGGTGTAGCTGAGGAGGGCGAGGAGGGTGAGGAGGGGTGCTGAGGTGAGCCAGAGGAGGTCGCGCCAGGTGGCGGGGTCGGTGAGGATGACGCGGACGCGGGAGTGGACGCCGGTGGGGGGCATGGGGCGGTAGGCGGTGGGGACGGGGTGGTGGGGGTTGAGGCGGGTGAGGGTGGTGCGTTGGGCGTTGGCGATGGTGCGGAGTGTGGCGGCGGTGAGGATGGTGAAGGGGAGGCCGACCCAGATGAGGGTGAGGAGGGCGGAGGCGAGGACGAGGGGGAGGAGGAGGAAGGCGGCGATGTTGTGGGAGACGAGGAGGAGGATGTAGGCCAGGGTGGTGAGGGGGCCGGCTTTGTGGGGGCTGGCGGTGGCCATGGGGTTCTCTTCCGTCGTGGTGGTGCGCCTTTCTTTTATTTTGGGGGGTGGAGGTGGGTGGTTTCGGGGGTGGTGACTCCCTGTTTTTGTGTGCTTTGGGTGTTGGGTTGTGTTCGTTGGGTGATGCTGGTGGTTGTTTTGGGGCGCTTTAGGTGTTTGGGGTGGGTGCGGACCGGTGCGGCGGTCGCCTCACGGCGTGGTGCACAACGCGGCTCCGTGGCCGCCCGCCCGATGGCGGGCGCGGTATTCCGCGAAGGCGTTGGGTGAGCCCGGGGGACACTTGCTACCGCACCGGTCCGCAGTGGGGTCAACGGGGTGTGGCCTGTGGGTATTCCGGGGTGTGGATGGTGTTTTGGGCAGGTCCTGGGTGGGGAGTCGGTGGATTTTCGGCGCAACTCGCCGTCCTCGATTTCCCGTGTCTTGCCACGACCTGTGATGATCGTGGGTGTGTGGCGTGAACTGATCCTGGAGATGTATCCCGAAGCCGATCTGAGTGATCCGGCTGACGAGGTGACCCTGGCCGAGGTCGAGAAGCACTTGATGCTGCCCCTGCCGTTCGAGCTGGCTTCCCTGTTGCGGGAGACGGACGGTGTGACCAACGAGTACGGGGACGCGGTGGTGTGGAGCGCGCGTCGGCTGGTGGAGGACAACCTGGCGATGCGGGGGGAGCCGGACTATCTGGAGTTGTACGCGCCTTTCGACGAGATGATCTTCTTCGGTGACTCGGACATGGGGCCGCAGTTCGCCTACGTGCACACGGACTACGGTCCGGGGATCGTGGTGTGGGATCATGAGAGTGATCGGCGGCGGCTGGTGGTGGTGTCGTTGCGGGATTACCTGGCGCGGTGTTTCATCCAGGGCAACGCGTGGTTCCGTTAGCGCCGGGGCGGGGTGGTGGGGCATGCTATTTTTCATGGTCGGTGGTGTTGTGACCGCCGGATCCCCTTGAGTTGGCCGTGAGAGAAGGACCATGTCGGAGCAGCCCGTGCCCGTGCCCGTTGTCGTTGTCCAGGGGCGGGAGGTGGCGGACTTTCCGGAGTTCGCGCCTGAGGCCGCCCGGGGTCGTGTCCTGAGGGTCACGGTGACCGGTGAGGAGGTCCTGCACCGGGTCAATGCCGATGTTCCCGAGTCGATGCTGGGCGGCGCGGAGTTGTCGCGGTTGATCGATGACATGTTCGTGACGATGTATGCGTCCGAGGGTGTGGGGTTGGCCGGCAACCAGGTGGGTGTGGACCTTCGGGTGTTCGTCTACGACTGCCCCGACGATGACGGGGTGCGGCATGTGGGGCATGTGGTGAATCCGGTGCTGGACGAGCGTGACCTGGACGATCCGGTGGTGGTGGAGAGCGAGGGGTGCTTGTCGGTGCCTGGGCCGCACGCGGACCTGGGGCGGGCCGAGCACGCCACGGTGCGCGGGGTGGACAAGGACGGCAACGAGGTGGTGCTGACCGGCAGCGGTTACTTCGCGCGGTGTCTGCAGCACGAGACCGACCACACCTTCGGCAAGTTGTATGTGGACCGGCTCTCGGCGCGTGAGCGCAAGCGGGTCCTGAAGAAGATGAACGAGATGGCTGACAGCGTTTTCGCCCGTCGTGAGGAGCGCGCCCAGGAGTTGGAGCGTGAGCTGGCGGGCTAGCGTGGTCCCGTGCGGGGGCGTTCCGGGTTTTCCGGGGCGCCCCCGTCGTTGTGTCCGGGGGCGCCCTGGCCGCCGGGGCCCTGCTGGCCACAGCAGCGGGGGACATTTGCGGGCGTTCCGACGTTCTGCCGGAGGGGCGGGCGTGAGCGTGCTACGGATGGACCCGTTCCCCGACGGTCTCTCCTCCTGGAATCCACATGCTGACGTTGTCCCTCGTTCTCATCGTCCTGATCACCATGGTCGGCGGCGCCCTGCTGGCAGTGGGAAGGTTCCGCGTGGACGACGAATCCTCGGGGGGAGCCGTCAGCGTCGTGGTCGCCCCCTGCGTGCTCGCGCTCTATCTCGCCTCGGCGGCGATGGGGGTGGTGATCGGCTGGGAGAACTTCACCGGAGCCGGGGACGGGGTGATCGCGGAGGTGGGCGCGGCCGAGTCCTTGTACTGGAGCACCGCTGCCTTCCCCGAGGGCGAGGCGGAGGCGGTGCGTGGGCAGTTGCGTACGTACATGGGTGCCGTTGCGGAGAAGGACTGGCCGCTGATGCGTGACAGCGGTGAGTTGAGCTCTGCGAGCGAGGAGGCACTCGCTGACCTGGCGGCGTCGGTGCGGGAGTTGTCGGTCTCCGACAGCGGGGACGGTCTGGACCGTCTGACCGCGCGCCAGGAGCTCGCCGAGCTCAGTGACGCGCGGATCAAACGTGCCGACGCGGCCGGGGAGGGGGTCCCGCCGGTCCTGAACGCCATCGCGGCCCTGTCGGCCGTCGCCGTGGCGGTGCTGCCGTTCGCCATGATCCGGCGGGGTTCGTCGGTGGCCTACTTCTGGGCCGCGGCCAACCTGGTGTTCGTCTTCTCCACCATCCTGCTGCTGTTCTACCTGGGTAACCCGTACAACGGCGCCCTGGCCCACGATGCGGGCGCGATCCAGGACTCACTGGCCGGGTTCGACCGGACCGACGCCGTGCTCAACCCCCAGTAGCTGGGGGTCTTCGCCTGCGTGAGAGGTCGGTGCCGTGGCCGGTCAGCCGGCGGAGCGTGCGGCGGCGCGGCCCGCGCCTGTGGCGGCCACGGCGATGACGACCATGAGCACCACCATGGTGCGCATGGGGGTGAAGGCGCCGGCGCTCTGCGGCGCCGAGGGCGTCGAGACGTCTGCCAGCAGTTGTCCTCCGGCCGCCTCCTGTGCTGCGGGTGGAACTGCGGGGGAGGCGGAGGGGGAAGGGGAGGGTTGCGCGGGGTCGGCCGTGCGCTCCTGGTCGGGGTCCGGTGGTGTGGTTGGGGGGCTCTGGGGCGGGTCGGCCGGTTCGGGCGGCGCCTGGCTGGGTTCGTCCGGGGCCCCGGGGTCGTTCGGTGCCTCGGGGGCGGGGTTCTCAGGGGCGGGTTCGGGTGCCTGGGGAGGTTGTTCCTCGTGTGGGGGAGGGGTGGGCTGCTCCGGTGTCTGGGGGCGGGGCTCGCACGGCGGTGCCTGGTCCCTGCGGACCACCACCCGCACACCGTTGGCGCACACCAGGACGTAGGAGTCCGAGGAGACCTCGACCAGTGTGCCGGGTGCCTCGATCCAGACCCCCGTGGGGTCCACCTGCACACTGGAGGTTCCGTCGTCCGCGCTCACGCCGGGGCCGTCCACGCTCACGTGCGGGGCCGGGTCCTCGGTGTTCGCGCTCGGTGGTGGGGTCGGCGGATAGCTCTCCAGGGCGAGTGCGGAGGGGAAGCCGCAGGTGAGCAGGAGCGCGCTCAGGGCCAGCAGGACGGGTGGGATACGGCGCAAGGGGAGCATGTTGCCCATCGTATCCACGCGGGGACGTGGAGTGATGGGTTGTGTTTGTGGAGCGAGCGGGGAGCGTTCCTGGTCGGGGGCAGGGCTAGCTGGTCAGGGGGCGAACGTCTGGGTGTGGTCGGTGTGCGTCAGCCGGTCTCCCGCTTCGCATCGGATGAAGCGGGTCTCGCGGACCAGCACCGCTGACATGACGGGCAGAGCCCCGACGCGGTCACTCGGCGCACCCCCGTCCAGGGCAAGCGGCCCCCGGGGCACGACCTGCGCGGAGAGCACCGCTGACCAGGGCAGCGTGCCACACGAGCCCGAACACCAGCATCACGGAGCACGTTGGTCTCGGCCTCGGACAGAGCCGGGGCTGCTCTTCCTCCTCTGTCTGCGCCGACAGATTACTGGATCAACGGCTTCTGCCAGCTTCGACTCCACTGCTCTGGCTGGTTGTCGTGTCCGTGAGGGGCTCTGGGCGCGTTCGGCGGTCGCGGATGCGGTGGTTGGTGGGGCGGGGTGTGGGGGCGCCTTTGGTCAAGCTGGAAGTCCGTAATGGCTGTTTTATGGGTGCCAATGGTGGCGATTGGCGCTGAAATTGGACCTCTTCCCAGGGGTTGTGGCCTTTTTGTGACCCGGGAGGGCGGTAGATTGCGCGGCATGCACAACGGGGACGAGGTCGACCAGGGGTCGACGGAACGCGTGGTCATCTACACCGACGGGGCATGCAGCGGCAACCCCGGCCCGGGCGGGTGGGGTGTGTGGCTGCGCTACGGAGAACACGAACGCGAGATGTTCGGCAGCGAGGCCCAGACCACCAACAACCGGATGGAGCTGATGGCGGCCATCCAGGCGCTGGAGAGCCTGAAGCGGGACGTGCCGGTGCTGCTGCACACCGACTCCTCCTACGTCAGCAACGGCATCACCTCCTGGGTGCACGGGTGGAAGAAACGCGGGTGGAAGACCGCGGACAAGAAACCCGTGAAGAACGTGGACCTGTGGCAGCGCCTGGACGAGGTGGCCGCGCGCTACGACGTGGAGTGGAAGTGGGTGCGCGGGCACAACGGCGACGAGGGCAACGAACGCGCCGACGAGCTGGCCCGGCGCGGACGTGACGAGGCCGCCGGACTGTAGCGGTCCGGTGTGCGGGGTGTGAGCGGCGGTGCCCGGCGGGGTGCCGCCGCTTCGTGGTTGAGCGCTGGCGGCAGACGGGTCAGGCGGGCCGTGGGCGGCGCTTCCGTGCGGGGGAGGGTGGGCTCAGTCCTGGTCCTTGAAGGGGCCCACGAGTAGGCGGCGGGGGCCGGAGCCGGTGGCGGCGAGTTCGTCCTCGGGGTTGGACAGCACGCAGGTGTCCAGGGACAGGCAGCCGCAGCCGATGCATCCGGTGAGGTCGTCGCGCAGGCGGATGAGCTGGGTGATGCGTGCGTCGAGTTCGGTGCGCCACTGGGCGGAGACGGCGGCCCAGTCGGCGCGGGTGGGGGTGCGGTTCTCGGGGAGTTCGTCGAGGGCTTCGCGGATGCGGGCCAGGGGGATGCCCACGCGTTGGGAGATGCGGATGAAGGAGACGCGGCGCAGGGTGTCGCGGCGGTAGCGGCGTTGGTTGCCGGTGGTGCGGCGACTGTGGATGAGGCCTTGGCGTTCGTAGAAGTGCAGGGCGGAGACTGCGACTCCGGCGCGTTCGGCGACCTGTCCGACGGTGAGTTCCTTGGCGATGGGTGGCACGGGTCCAGTTTAGGGCGTGGTGGGGGTGGGGGGCCGGGTGCTTTGGCGGGCGTACAGGCGTGCGTAGGCGCCGCCGCGGAGGAGGAGTTGGCGGTGGGTGCCGGTTTCGGTGGTCTGTCCGTGGTGGAGCAGCAGGATGCGGTCGGCGGTGCGGGCCAGGGTGGGGTGGTTGGTGAGGGTGAGGTGGGCGGTGTCGGGTGCGGGAGGCGGGGTCGGGGTGTGGGGGTGGTTGATGAGTAGGAGGTGGGCTCCGGTGCGGTGGGCGTAGAGGGTGCGGGCGTGGTGGATGCGGGGGGTTAGGGCGGGGTCGAGGTCGGTGAGGGGGGTGTTGAGGTGGCGGGGGTCCAGGTGGGTGGTGGTCAGGGTGTGGGTCAGGTGGTGGTCGTGGGGGTTGGGGCGGGGGTGTCCGGTGATGGTTTGGGCGAGGGTGGGGTCGGGCTGGGTGGTGTGGATGGGGGTGTGGGTGGTGATGTGGCCGTGGGTGGGGTGGGCGGTGTGGTTGAGCAGGTGGGTGAGTGCGGTGGCGGCGGCGGTGGTGAGGCCGACCAGGGCGATGTGTTGGCCGGGGCGGATGGTGAGGTCGAGGTGGTGCAGGAGGGGGTGGTGGGCGCGGGTGAGGGACACGTCGTGAAGCTCGAGCAGAGGCGCGGCGGGTGGTGTGGTGCGGGTGCTGTGCCGTAGGTGGTGGCGGGTGGAGAGCCTCACGGGTGTCCGTTCGTGTGGGTGGTTGTCTCCTGCCTGGGATCGTCCCGGGCGCGCGAGAGTTCTCGTTATCTTTTCGTGTCCTCAAGGGTAGGCGCGGGCGGGTGAGGGGGCCGTGAGGCCGCGGGGTGTTGTGTGTCGGGCGCTGGTGGGAGGGGTGGTGGCCGGATGGTTGGGGCACGCGACCTTGTGGTCGTTTCCCGGGCGCTGGTGGGGTGGGGGTATGGAGCACGGCACACACCACGAGGTGGTCATTGTTGTTTTCGAGGGCGTGCAGAGTCTGGACGCGACGGGGCCGTTGGAGGTCTTCGCCGGGGCGGCGCGGGTGCCGGGTTCGCGTTACCGGGTGCGTACGGCCTCCCTGGGCGGGGCGGTGGTGACCTCCTCCAGTGGGGTGGGGTTGGTGCCCTCGGTGGCGTTGGAGCGGGTGGGTCGGGTGGACACCCTGGTGGTGGCGGGGGGGTGAGGGCGCCCATGAGCCGGATGCGGAGCTGGTGGCGGCGGTGCGGGGGTTGGCCACTCGTGCGGGGCGGGTGGCGTCGGTGTGTTCGGGGGCGTTCGTGCTCGCTCGCGCCGGTCTGCTGGAGGGGGCTCGGGCGACCACGCACTGGCGGCACTGTGAGCGCTTGGCGCGGGAGTTTCCCCGGGTGCGGGTGGAGCGGGATCCGGTGTTCGTGCGCTCGGGGCGGGTGTGGACCTCGGCGGGGGTGACGTCGGGGATCGATCTGGCGTTGGCGGTGGTGGAGGAGGATCTGGGGCGGCAGGTGGCGTTGGGGTTGGCGCGCACCCTGGTGGTGTTTCTGGTGCGGCCCGGGGGGCAGGCGCAGTTCTCCACTCAGTTGGCCACCCAGCGTGCGGAGCGGGCGGAGGTGCGTCAGGTGCAGTATCTGGTGGATGCCGACCCGGGGCGGGTGTGGTCGTTGGCGGTGTTGGCCGAGCGGGCGGGGTTGTAGGTGCGCCAGTTCTCGCGGGTCTTCGCTGATCAGGTGGGGTGTACGCCGGGGCGGTACGTGGAGCGGGTGCGGGTGGAGTGGGCGCGTAGGCGTCTTGAGGAGGGGTCGGCTCCGGTGGCGGCGATCGCGCGGGGGTGTGGGTTCGGTACCGATGAGGCGATGCGGCGGGCGTTCGTGCGGGTGCTGGGGTGTGCGCCGACTCAGTACCGGGAGCGGTTCCGGGTGGGGGCGGGGGGTGGGTGTGGCCGTGCCGGAGAGTAGGTTTCCGCGCACGTGCTGTCTTGAGGAGGGGTGTGTGCCCGTGGATGTGAGCGTGGAGCGGGAGCGGTTGGCTGAGGGGTACCGGCGGTTCGCGGCCAGCTATGCCCGGGGTGGTTCGGCGGACTATGAGCGGATCGCTTCGGGGGTGGCCCGGGACGAGCGGGTGCTGGATCTGGTGTTGTCGTTGCCGGCGGGCAACAAGCGCCAGCCCAACCTGTTGTTGGGGGCGGTGCGCTACCTGGGCGGGCCCACCGGGTCCTGGGAGGGGTTTCGGGACTGGGTGGTGGCGCACTGGGGGTCGGTGCGCCAGGTGGTGCTGGCGCGGATGAACCAGACCAACGAGGTGCGCCGGTGTGCGACGCTGCTGCCCGTTCTGGCGCGGTTGGACGGGCCGTTGGCGTTGATCGAGGTGGGGGCCTCGGCGGGGTTGTGCCTGTACCCGGACCGGTACCGGTACTCCTTCGACGGGGCGCCGCCGATCGGGCCGAAGGACAGCCCGGTGCTGTTGGAGTGCCGCACGCGCGGTGAGGTGCCCGTCCCTGAGGCACCGCCGCGGGTGGTGTGGCGGGCGGGGGTGGACCTGAACCCGTTGGATGCGGGGGAGGGGTCGGACGTGCGGTGGTTGGAGTCGTTGGTCTGGCCCGGGCGGAACTGGCGGGAGCGGGTGGAGCGGTTGCGGGCGGCGGCGTCGGTGGCCGCGGCCGACCCGGCGCTGTTGGTGTCGGGGGACCTGTTGGAGGTGTTGCCGCAGGTGGCGGCCCAGGCGCCTGCGGGGGCGACGTTGGTGGTTTTCCACAGCGCGGTGTTGGCTTACCTGTCGGCGGCCGAGCGGGCGCGGTTCGAGCTGTTGATGGGCGAGTTGCGCGGGCACTGGGTGTCCAACGAGGGGTGGCGTGCTTTTCCCGAGTGGGAGCACGCTCGGCCGTCGGTGGAGGGTGACTTCACGTTGGCGGTGGATGGGCGGGTGGTGGCCTACACCGGTGAGCACGGCCAGTCGCTGACCTGGCGGTGATCGGGGACCACGGGTGAAGGACGCCGAAGGGGCCCTCGTATGAGTGTGAGGGCCCCTTCGGGGTGTGGGGTCAGAAGGTGTAGGCGTCGACTTCGGCGATGAGGGCCTCACGGCGCTGGGCGGGCAGGAAGGAGGCGGTGAAGGAGTTGCGGGCCAGGGTGCGCAGTTGTTCGTGGTCCAGGCCCAGGTGTTGCTGTAGTGCCAGGTAGTTGTCGTGGACGTAGCCGCCGAAGTAGGAGGGGTCGTCGGAGTTGACGGTGACCAGCAGGCCGGCCTCCATCAGGGCGGGCAGGGGGTGCTCGGCCAGGGTGCGGACGGCGCGCAGGCGCACGTTGGAGAAGGGGCACACCGTCAGGGGGGTCCGGGTGGTGGCCAGGTGGGTGACCAGGGCGGGGTCGTCCAGGCAGCGGATGCCGTGGTCGATGCGTTCGGCGCCCAGGAGGTTGAGGGCCTGCCAGATGTAGGAGGCGGGGCCTTCCTCGCCGGCGTGGGCCACACGGTGCAGACCGAGTTCGGCTGCGGCGGCGAAGACCTCGGTGAACTTCTCCGGCGGGTTGCCGACCTCGGCCGAGTCCAGTCCGACGGCGCTGATGCGGTCCAGGTGGGGGCGGGCGGCGTTGAGGGTGTCCATGGCTTCGGTGGCGGGGCGGTCGCGCAGGAAGCACAGGATGAGGGTGGTGGAGATGTTGTGGCGCTGCAGGCTGGTGTCCAGGGCGGCGGTGAGGCCGTTGATGACGGTGTCCAGGGCGATGCCGCGGCTGGTGTGGGCCTGGGGGTCGAAGAAGATCTCGGCGTGGCGGACCCCCTGGGCTGCGGCGCGGGTCAGGTAGGCCTCGGCCAGGTCGTGGAAGTCGGCTTCGGTGCGCAGTACGTCCATGAGGGCGTAGTAGAGGTCGAGGAAGGACTGCAGGTCGGTGAAGGAGTAGGCGGAGTGCAGGGCGTCGATGTCGGCGTGGGGCAGGGTGATGTTGTTGCGCTCGGCCAGGTGGAAGGCGAGTTCGGGCTCCAGGGTGCCTTCGATGTGCAGGTGGAGTTCGGCTTTGGGGATGGTCATGGCAGCCGGGTGCCCTTTCGTGGGGTGGGTGGTGGTTGTTGGCCATTGTGGCTGATGGTGGGTGGTGCGCGGGCCGGTGGCGGGGTTGGTGTGGGACACGGTCGTGGGTGGGGGCGGGCACCCCCTGTGGTGTGGGGGTGTGGCAGGGTGCGGGCGGATGTGGTCCCCGGTTGTTGAGGAGTGGGTTCGTGGTGGATGTGGTCGGGCTTCGGGAGGAGACCCCGGGGTGTGCGGGGTTGGTGTTCCTGGACAACGCGGGGGCGTCGTTGGTGCCGCGGCAGGTGCATGAGGCGGTGGTGTCCCACCTGGAGTTGGAGTCGCGGGTGGGGGGTTATGAGGCCGAGGGTTTGGCTGCGGAGCTGGTGGAGGAGAGTACGGCGCAGGTGGCGGGGTTGATCGGGGCGTCGCCGCGGGAGGTGGTGTTCTTCGAGGGGGCTTCGCAGGCGTGGTCGCAGGCTCTGGGTGCGGTGGTGTTGGAGCCGGGTCAGCGGGTGCTGACCACGACCAGTGAGTACGCCGGCAACGGGGTGGGGTTGTTGCGGATGGCGGCTTTGCGGGGTGTGCGGGTGCAGGTGGTGCCTGATGATGCCGACGGGGTGCTGGATGTGGGTGTGTTGGAGGAGGAGTTGGGGCGGGGGGATGTGGGGTTGGTGGCGATCAACCACATGCCCACCCACAACGGGTTGGTGAACCCGGCGGAGGCGGTGGGGAAGCTGTGTGCCCGGTTCGGGGCGGTGTACCTGCTGGATGCATGCCAGTCGGTGGGCCAGTGGGAGGTGGATGTGGAGCGGATCGGGTGTGATCTGCTCTCGGGTACCGGGCGTAAGTACCTGCGGGGGCCGCGGGGGACGGGGTTCTTGTACGTGCGGGACGGGGTGCGGTTGGGGGAGCCGTTGTCGGTCAACCACATCGGGGGTGAGTGGAGCGGGCCGGACTCCTACCGGGTGTTGGCGGGTGCGGCGGGGTTCGCGTCTTTTGAGCACTCGGTGGCGGCCCGGATCGGGTTGGGGGTGGCTGCGCGTTATGCGCGTGGTGTGGGGATGGGGTGGGCTCGTGAGCGCATCGGCGGGTTGGCCGGGTTGTTGCGTGAGGGGTTGGCGGGGGTGCCGGGTGTGGCGGTGTGTGATCGGGGTCGGGAGCGGTCGGGGATCGTGACGTTCACGGTGGCTGGTCGGGAGGCGCCCTGGGTGGTGGGGGAGTTGCGTGAGCGCGGGGTGCGGGCGGGGGTGTCCCGGCCCGGGGAGCAGCGGTGGTCGGGTGCGGGTGAGGGTTCGGTGGTGCGGGCTTCGGTGCACTACTACAACACCGGGGAGGAGTTGGGGCGGGTGATGGACGAGGTGGGTCGGCTGGTCTGAACAGGCCGGTGAGTGGGTTTGTCGAAGGCCCCCGGGGGGTGGCGCCCTTCCCGGGGGCCTTCGTGCTGGCGGGGTCAGGTCAGGTGGCGCAGGTGGTCGGTGGCTTCCAGGACGGCTCGGCCGATGCCGTGGTTGTTGGCGGTGTGGGCGGCTCCGCCCACGATGCGCAGTTCGGCGGCGGGCCAGCGGCGGGCCAGGTGGTGGGCGGTGTCGCTGGGGCCGCTGATGTCCAGGCGGCCGTTGATCAGGTACGCGGGGATGTGGGCGATGCGTTCGACGTTGTCCAGGAGCTGGTTCGGGGCGAGGAAGCAGTCGTTGGACCAGTAGTGGGTGACCAGGCGGGCGAAGGTGAGGCGGAAGTCGGGGTCCTGGAAGCGGGGGTTGGGGGTGAAGTTGGGGACGGTGGCCACGTGGGTGTCCTCCCAGCGGCACCAGGCCAGGGCGGCGTCGTGGCGTACCCGGGGGTCGGGGTCGGCCAGGAGGCGGGCGTAGGCGGTGGGCAGGGCGCGGGGGTCGGCGTCGGGTCCGGCTGCGGCGTGGAAGTCCTCCCATTCCTGGGGGAAGACACGGCGCATGTCGTGGGTGATCCAGGTGATCTCTTGGCGGGTGCCGGTGGTGACGGCGAACAGGATGAGGGAGATGACCTGGTCGGGGTGGGTTTGGGCGTAGGCCAGGGCCAGGCAGGCCCCCCAGGAGGCGCCCATGAGGTGCCAGCGGTCGATGCCCAGGTGGGTGCGTAGGGCTTCGCAGTCCTGGACCAGGTGGGGGGTGGTGTTGGTGGTCAGGTCGGTGGTGGGTGCGCCGGCGTTGGGGGTGCTGGCTCCGGCGCCGCGTTGGTCGAGCAGGATCAGGCGGTAGTGGCCGGGGTCGGCCAGTGCGGACCAGTGTGGGTCGGAGGAGGAGCCGGGGCCGCCGTGCAGGGCCAGGACGGGTGTGCCGTGGGGGTTTCCGCATTCTTGCCAGAACAGGTGGTGGCCGCCGGGGCGGGGCAGGTGGTTGCTGGTGTGGGGGGCGCTGACGGGGTACATGGTGTGGGCTCCTGGGGGGCGGGGCGGGGGTGGTGTTTCTGGACGCCTGGGGCCGGGGCTGTTTTCGGTGTGTGAGCCGGCGCTGATGCTACCGCCGTGTGTGCGGGGCGGGGGTGGTTGTGGCGGGGGTTGACCGTGCCCCTGGGGCACGGTCCAGACTCGGGCCATGAACGGGTCGGTGGTCTCGGGAGAGTTGTCGCGGGGGGGGAGTTCTCGCGGCGCAGCGGTCTGTCCGCCAAGGCGTTGCGGCTGTACGAGCGGTCGGGGTTGTTGGTGCCGCACCGGGTGGAGGGGGCCAACGGGTACCGGTACTACCTGCCTGAGCAGGTGGGGGCGGCGGTGCGGGTGCGGGAGCTGCGCCGGATGGACATGCCGTTGGCGATGGTGGCGCAGGTGGTGGCGGCTCCGCCGCAGGAGGCGGTGGGGTTGGTGGCTGAGGTGGCGCGTGGGGACTGTTTCTATCCGCGGATCATGGGGGCGTACGCGGGGGTGGAGGAGGCGGCCCGGAAGCGGGGTGTGCGGCCTGTGGGGGGTTTTCGGGGTATCTGCGTGCGTGGGAGCGGGTGGGAGAGCGGGAGGCGTTCGCGTGGGTGGCGCGGCCGGTGCGGGTTGGTGGGTGAGTCGTGGTTGGTGGAACGAACAGTGGTGTGGAGGTCGGTGCTGTGATGGGTGCGAGGCGTGGGCGGGGTGTGCTCGTGCCGGGGTCTTTTCCTGACCTGGGTCGGGGCGTGGTGCGGGGGCTGGGATGCTGGTGGTCTGGCAGGTCAGTCGACGATGGGAGTCTCCGTGCCCGACAGGAAAGTGTCCGAGGAGCCCGGTTCCGTGTCCGAGGAGTCCCGTGACCAGGATCCCTTCCTGGTGTTTTGGGGTGAGCGCCGTCTGTGCACGCTGGCTTCCCCGCGTCCGGACGGCAGTATCCACCAGGTGCCGGTGGGGGTGACCTATGACCCCGAGCGGCACCTGGCGCGGGTGATCGCTTCCGGGAGCAGTTACAAGGCACGCAATCTGGGAGCTCGTCCGGGGGCGCGGGTGTCGGTGTGCCAGGTGGAGGGGGCCCGGTGGTCGACGTTGGAGGGCACCGCCACGGTTCGTTCCGATGAGGGTGCGGTGGCCGAGGCGGAGCGGCGTTACGCGCAGCGGTACCGGCGGCCGCGCCCCAACCCCGAGCGGGTGGTGATCGAGATCGCGGTGAAGCGGGTGCTGGGCAACGTGCGTCCGGAGCGGGAGGGGATCGTTCCCTAGGGTCCCGGCTCCGGCGGTTGCGGGTGGTCGGTGCTGCTGTTGGGCCGGTGTGTGGGCGGTTGCGGTATCCCGGTGGGGGCGCTCACGCGTCCCGAACGGTGATGCCCGTGTTGGCGGCGAGGGCGGGGGCGATCGCGAGTAGTTGCGCCTGGCCGATGACCTCGCCGCTCAGTGATTCGAAGCCCGAGGCCAGGTCGAGTTCGGTGGCTCCGCGCAGGTCCACCTCGTGCAGTGCGGCCTTGGCCAGGTGCAGGCCGCGCAGGCTGGAGCCGGGGAAGGTGACCCGGGTCAGGGATGCCTGCCCGAAGTCCACGTCGGTGAGGACGCAGTCCTGGAAGACCACGTCGACCATGCGTGTGGCCCGGAAGTTGACCCCGCTGAGTTTGCAGGAGGAGAAGACCACGCGTTGGACCTCGGAGTTGAAGGACGCGGTTCCGGCGAACATGCTGGCCACGATGTGGCTGTCGAGCCAGGTGCATTCGGCGGTGTCGGTGCCGGCCATGCGTACCTTGTGCATCCACACCTCGGTGAACCTGCATCTGCGCAGGACTCCGCCGTCCCAGTGGGTGTCGGTGAAGGCGCTCTCGATGAACCGGGCGCCGGTGAGGTTGATGGCTGCGAACCTCTCACCGTCGAAGTGGGTGACCTCGTGGGGGTCCATGTGGAGCTGGTCCCTGTCGAAGGGGCGTAGTTCCTCGGCGTAGGGCAGGTCGGAGAGCGTGGTGGGGACGGGGCGGGTGGTCACGGGGCCTCTCCGGGGGCGGCCCTTCGGGGGCCGCGGGGTGGATGCGGGTGCGGGGCGGGTTCGTACCTGAGGGAACCGCGGTCTCCTGGCCAGTGGAACCTACCACCGTGCAGACGGGGGGTGGTGACCGGTGCGTTCGGGTGCGGGGGCGGTCGGCTCTGCGATCTCCTCCGGGCCCGGGTCAGGGGGTGAGGGTGATGCCGTCCGAGCGCCACTCCAGGACCCCTTCCTCCAGCAGGGCGGCGTTGCGGCCGTGTGCGCGCAGCAGGCGCACGGCCTCGTGGGAGAGCACGCAGTAGCGGCCACGGCAGTAGGCCACGACCTCGGTGCCCTCGGGGATCTCGTCCAGGCGCTCGGCCAGCTCCTCCAGGGGGATGGACACCGCGCCGGGCAGGTGCCCGGCCTCGTACTCCCGGGCGGGGCGCACGTCCAGCACCAGGGCGGTGCCCTGGGCGACCGAGGCCAGCAGCTCCTGGCGTCCCACCAGGCGGATGTCGTCGTGGTCCAGGTGGGAGCGGCGGGCGGCTGCGGCCTCGGCTTGGTGGGTGTCGGCCACGCGGCACAGCACCGTCATCAGGGCGGCCACGTCGTCGCCGGTCAGCCGGTAGAAGATCCGGGTGCCCTCGGCCCGGGCGGTGACCAGCCCGGTCTGGCGTAGTACCTGCAGGTGGGCCGAGGCGGTGGACAGTTTCAGCTCCACCGCCTGGGCCAGTTCCTGGACGGGGTGCTCTCCCTGGGCCAGCAGTTCGATGATCTCCAAGCGCTTGCCGTGGGCCAGGGCCTTGCCGGTGCGGGCGATGGCGTCGTACAGGTCGGTCTTACCCATCCCACACTCCATAGTTCCATGTATTTTTAGAATAGATGGTACGTGATCGAGGGGCCGCGGGAAGCGCACAGTCCCCTCCGCCTGGAGAGCGCCGTTGCGCGCCCCACCGAAGGAGGCCGACGTGGACACCGATCTGGGCGCGTCCCAGCGCGAGCACTGGCAGAGCGTCTACGACCGCAACCCGCACATGTACGGTGCCGACCCCTCAGATCCCGCCCGGTACGCGCTGGAGGCGTTCACCGACCGCGGTGCCCGCACCGTGCTGGAGCTGGGAGCCGGGCACGGGCGCGACGCCCTGTGGCTGGCCGCCCGGGGACTCCGGGTGCACGCCGCCGACTTCAGCGCCACCGCCCTGGAGCAACTGGCCCGCACCGCCCGGGAACAGGGGGTGGCGGAGCGCGTGGACACGCACCTGCACGACGCCCGCGCACCACTGCCCCTGGCGGACGGCTCCGTCGACGCGGTCTTCGCGCACATGCTGCTGTGCATGGCACTGACCACCGGCCAGATCCAGGCGCTCGTGAACGAGATCGGTCGGGTGCTGCGACCCGGCGGCACGCTGGTGTACACGGTGCGCCACACCGGTGACGCCCACTACGGGGCGGGCCTCGACCACGGCGACGACATCTTCGAGCACGGCGGGTTCGCTGTGCACTTCTTCGACCGCGCCCTGGTCGCCGACCTCGCTGCCGGGTGGGACCTGGTGGAGGTCGCCCCCTTCGAGGAAGGTGAGCTGCCTCGACGGTTGTGGCGCATCACCCAGACCACATCCGCGTTCCGCTGAGCCCTGAGCCCTGAGCCCTGGGCGCGGTTCAGCCGGTGAGGACCTTGGCGGCCAGGTCGGCGTCGGCTTCGGTGTTGTACAGGTGGAAGGCCAGGCGGGTCTGTCCGCTGCGCTCTGTGGCCACGATGCCGGCCCGGCGCAGGGTTTGCAGGGCGTCGGGGATGTCCACGGTGGTGATGGCGGAGTGGGCCGGGGGCTGGTCCAGGTGTGCGCGCAGGCGGTCGGCCAGGCGGGTGTTGTGGGTGTGGATGTGTTCCACCCCCCTGTGGAGGAGGGTTTGCAGGGCTGGGGCGGCGGCCTGGGCGGCGAACCAGTTGGGGGACAGGTCGAAGGCGCGGGCGGTGGGTGCGGGGTCGAAGTGGTCCCGGTAGAAGGCGGTGGCGGGGTTGGTGTCGGCCATGGGGCCGGCGTTGGTGGGGCGCAGGCGGGTGCGCAGGGCGGGGGAGAGGTAGGCCAGGGCCAGGCCGCGGGGGGCCATGAGCCATTTGTAGGCGGAGCAGACCAGGGCGTCGAAGCGGGTGGCGTCCAGGGGGAGCCAGCCTGCGGCCTGGGTGGCGTCGGCCAGGACGAGGGTGTGGTGGGTGCGGGCGGCGGCCAGGATCTGGTCGGTGGGGGCCAGGGTGCCGTCGGCTGACTGTACGGGGCTGAAGGCGACCATGTGGGTGGTGGGGGTGATGTGTTCGGCCAGGGAGTGCAGGGGTGCGGTGTGCACGGTGATGCCGCGGTCGGTGTGGGTGTGGAAGGGGAAGGTGGTGGAGGTGAATTCGCCTTCGGGCACCAGGATGTGGGCGCCGCGGGGCAGGGAGGCGGCGATGGTGCCCACGAGTTGGGAGGTGGAGGCGCCCAGGGTGATGTCGTCGGTGGGTGCGTTGAGCAGGTGGGCGAAGCGGGCGCGGGTGGTTTCGACGGCCTGGGACCAGTGGTGGGGGTCGCCGGTTCCGGTGTGCCAGGTGTTGATGGCGTGGGTGAGTGCGGTGTGGGCGGTGGTGGGTGGGATGCCGTACTGGGCGGTGTTGAGCCAGACGGTGTCGGTGTTCCACAGGCTGTCCATGGCAGGGGAGCCTAACGGCCGGTGCGGGGTGGTGTCTGAGCGGTCCCGGTCCGGGGACGCCGCCAGCAGTGGCGGCTGGCCCCGGAGAGTGCGAGGGCCGAGGTCCACAACGTCCGGGGTGGTTGTTGTGGGCGGCCACGGACTGGGATTTTGCTGCTTTGGCAACGATCTTTGTCAGATGGTGGGGCGGTGCGCAGGATGGGTGTACGAGCAAAGGAGACATCCATGAACGAACCCACACGCAGCTTCGAGGTCGTGGTCGTCGGTGGCGGTGCCGCCGGGCTGAGCGGGGCGCTGATGCTGGCCCGGGCCCGCCGTTCGGTGCTGGTCATCGACGCGGCCCAGCCGCGCAACGCCCCCGCCCGGGGGGTACACGGCTACCTGGGGTCGGAGGGGGCCTCCCCCGCCGAACTCCTCGCGCGAGGGCGCACCGAGGTCGAGTCCTACGGCGGCGTGGTCGAACAGGGCCGGGTGGTGGCCCTGGAACGCACCGGGGACGGTTTCACCGTGGAGTGTGAGGACGGATCGGTGGTGGCGGCCCAGCGGCTGCTGGTCACCACCGGGCTGGTCGACGAACTCCCCGACATCCCCGGTCTGGCCGAGCATTGGGGTACCGGGGTGCTGCACTGCCCCTACTGCCACGGGTGGGAGGTACGCGACGAGCCCGTGGGGGTGGTGGCCAGCGGGCCCGTGGCGGTGCACGCGTCCCTGCTGTGGCGGCAGTGGACCGACCGGGTGACCCTGTTCGCCCACCCCGGTCAGAGCCTGGCCGGCCCGGAGCGGGAGAAACTGGCCGCACGCGGCATCACCGTGGTCGACACCGCGGTGGAAGCCGTGGAGGCCGACGGTCGCGGGGTCAGCGGGGTGCGTACCGCCGACGGGTCGGTGGTGCCCGTGCACGCGGTGGTGGTGCCCACGTTCATGCGTTCGCGTTCGCAGCTGCTGGTGGACCTGGGGCTTGAGGTGGTCGAGCAGAAGATGGGCGAACACGTGATGGGTACCTGTGTGGAGGCCGGGCCCATGGGTGCCACCGCGGCGCCGGGGGTGTGGGTGGCGGGCAACGTCACCTCGGTGACCGAGCAGGTGATCGGTGCGGCCGCCGCCGGGGGCAGGGCCGGGGCGGCGATCAACGCCGACCTGGTGATGGCCGAGGCCGAACGGGCCCTGGAACGGGGCCGTGGTGTGCAGGAGGCCCCGGTGGCGTAGGAGGTAGCGGCGTGGTCAGGGGCTTCTTCTGAGTGGTCTTGGTTCTGCCGAAATGCTGGGGTGTGGTCACAGGGGTATCTGTGACCACATCTTTGTTCGTTTGGCGGTGCTGGGGCGGGGCACCCGGGCCACCCGCACGTGGCCTCGGGCGCCCCAGGGGAGAGGGCCTGATGGGGTCAGTGCGCGGGCGGGGGCGGAAAGGGGGCGGTTTTCCGTGCGCGCAGCCGGACGGTGTCGAGGCTAACCGGGCGTGGGCAACGGGGTGTGAACACCAGGGAACCGCGCTGTTCCCGTGGGGCCACGCCCGGGTGGCACCGGCACCGGATCGCCGCTAGGAACTGCGGAGCTGGGCGCCGCAGGGGCGTGTGGGCCAAGACCGTGCCCTCTCGGGGCCGGCCGCTCCGTTAGGGACGGAAGATGCTCTGCGAACGCGGGGAATACCTGCCTGCCCTTACCTGTTCCAGCTGATCCGGGCCGGTGCGGTAGCAAGTGTCCCCCGGGCTCAACCGAAGCCTTCAGGGAATACCGCACCCGTGAGGTGGCAGGAACCCTGTTGTGCCATCCGCCGTGAGGCGACCGCCGCACCGGCCCTCCAACGACCGTGTTCTCCTGACCCCCTGGCGGAGCGTGCCACCAGGGCCGCGAGCATGTGGCTCACCGGCCGTGCCCCCTTCCCGTCAGGTGCCACGCAGTAGACGAAGAGCGCGTGTGCCGGCAACAGGTGAGCGCGAAGGACTTCGACGCGGGGCTTGAACCTGGGGACGAAAACCCGCGCTAAGCCTCGCGCGAAGGGCTCTACCTTCTGGGGGCGTGCCGGTTGAGTTCCTCAGCCCCCGGATCATCGACCCGACCGTGGACCTCGTCGGTTACCTGCGCACCCGATGGTGGGATGACGGGTGGGCCCTCCGTCCCTGCTGGAGGGCGTCGCAGGGCCCCTTCTCCAGGCCACAGGCCATCGTCGAACCGGTGCAGGCTCCGGGGGCGTTAACACGGGTATGGACAGCACCGCAACGTCCCCGGCTGCGACGGCATCCCCGCTCCCAGCCCTGGGGATTGCCCTCGCGGGCGCCCTCCTCATCGGTTTTTTGACCTCCTTCGCTCAAGGATGGCTGCCCGCCCCCATCAGCTCGCTGGCCAACGCCAGCGGGTCCTGGAGCCTGGTGGCGTTTCTGCTGGCCCTGCTCGACCGCCGCATGTGGGTCAGCGTGGGGATCGGCGTCCTGGCGCTGGTGGCCATGGTGCTCGGCTATGACCTGGCCTCCATACTGCGCGGTTCTGGGGTCTCACCCTTCTACACCCTGTTCTGGGGTGCGGCCGCGGTCACGGTCGGCCCCCTGCTGGGGTGGGGCGCCCATATGCTGCGCCACCGGAACCGGTGGGCGCCGGTCGGCGTCGGCTTCATGGCAGGGATCCTTGTGGGGGACGGCGCCAACGGCCTGCTGACCGTGCTGGAGACCACCTCGCCCGTGTACTGGACTCTGTCGATCCTGGCGGGGCTGGCACTGCTGGTCTGGGCGTGCGCGCGCCGCTTTCCCCGGGCACGGCCGGTCCTGACCGCGGTCGCGACAACGGCCCTGGTTGCGGGCCTGATCTGCGGGGTCTACGCGACAGCCCACCACCTCCTGAGCGGGGGCGAGCCACCGGCCCCGACCGAGAGCAGTACCGGACCGGTCACCGTCTCCGGCTTCCAGCACCACACCTCCGCCTGACATCACGACAGCCCCCGCGCGCAACGTCGCGTTGCGTGGGGCCCCGGGAACGGCGCACGACGGTGATCGACCGGCTCACCAAGAAGGCGGCGAACGCGCTCATCCCCCTGTTGAAGGAGCGGGGCACCGCTCCGGCCGACGACGCACCGTGACTGCGCGGCGAACGACGCCCCAGTGACCCGTCACGTCCACCTTCGCGACGTTCCCCCAGGTCAGGAGGTAGACCAATCCGGGTATTCGGAGTGGTCTACCCAATCCGCGTAGTTCGTGCCTGTTTCGGACGGTTCTTGCCGCCGATAAGCCCGGGATAGCAACGGTGAGGGCGCACGGACCCGCGCCCGGGGCGACCACGGTCGGTCACGGGGGGCTCGGCCCGTTCAGGCGGCCAGGTCCAGGACGGTGAAGTCGACTTCGTCCCGGGCAGGGTTGAACGCCTCGGGCTCGATGCCCAGCACGTCGGTGGCGTAGGCGCCGAACCGGGTGATGTGGGCGCGGATGTAGGGGGAGAGCCCGGCCAGGTCCTCGGGCCGGGGCCCGTGGTTGGGGGCTGTGGTCTCATCGGAGAGCGGGTGTAGCAGCGCGGGCAGGTCGGGGTGGTGACCGTGGCCGCTTCAGTCCACTTGCGCGGGCCCGGGGGAAGCCCAGTGCTTGTGCAGCAGCGCGATCTGTTCGGGCAGGACCCGTGCCACCGACAACTTCGGCACGTGCTTGTACAGGGTCGAGCTGCTGACGCCGAGCAGGCGGGCGTGACGGACCTGTTCCGGGGTCGTCGCTGGCGGGTGGCCCAGGCGTTTTCCGGTGGCGCGGGCGGCGTCCAAGCCTTCCTTGGTTCCTTGGACGATGAGTTCGCGGATGAACCGGCCAGCGCGGCGAAAACGTGGGGGACCAGACGCCCGCCGGGTCCAGGGCTTCGTGCGGGGAGTGGAAGCCCACCCCGGCGCGGCGCTGGCGATCGAGCTGCTGGGTGTTCTGGAGTTTCACTCCGACAACTCCGCGCACCGGCCCGTCACGAAGCCCTGGACCTGGGCTCGCGTCCGGACCTCGGTGTGGGGGCGGGACCGGGAGGCCCCGCCCCTGCGTGATCACCTGGTCTCAGCGGAACGCGGCGACATTGCGGGCGGCCCAGTCGGCGAAGGGGTGCGGGGCGCGGCCGAGGACCCCCTGGACGTCGGGGCTGATGCGCAGTTCGGCCGGGTTCGGGGAACCGAGGATGTCCAGAGTGTCGTCGGCGAGTTCTGCTGGCATGCTCTGGGCCATGGCGGCCTTGGCTTCGTCGCGGGTGAACTCGTGAAACCTCACTGGTGAGCCCAGCGCAGCGGCGATGGCCTCTGTCTGCTGGCGCGGAGTGATCACCTCCGGGCCGGTCAGTTCGTAGACGCCGCCGGTGTGCCGGTCATCCAGCAGGCAGGCCGCTGCGACCGCGGCGATGTCCGCCGGGTCGATGATCGGCACCCCGATGTCGCCGAAGGGCGCGGCGACGACCTGTTGCGTGCGGACGGACTCGGCCCACCACAGGGCGTTGGAGGCGAAGCCGCCCGGCCGCAGGATGGCCCACTCCAGGCCGGACTCCCGCAGCATGTCCTCCAGCGCGCGCATCGCGATCCGCGTGGGGCCGAAGGGTCTGGTCACCACGCCCAGGGTGGAGAGCAGGACGACCCGGCGAACCCCGCTGGCCTCAGCTTCCCTG
This sequence comes from Nocardiopsis terrae, assembly GCF_014651695.1. Classification (GTDB taxonomy): domain Bacteria; phylum Actinomycetota; class Actinomycetes; order Streptosporangiales; family Streptosporangiaceae; genus Nocardiopsis; species Nocardiopsis terrae. The sequence goes on along the minus strand of NZ_BMXJ01000003.1, from coordinate 540,734 downwards.
ATGATGTCGGCAGGGCTGGCTCCCGTGGCGTGCAGGTTGCCGGACAGCAGCAGGAACAGAGCCTTCGCTCCGGTCAGCGCGGGTTTGAGGCTGGTCGGCTCGGACAGGTCGGCCACCACGTGGCGGCCGCCGTTCGGCACCGCCGCCGTGTGCCGTGACACCGCCGTCACCTGCTGGCCAGCCTCGGCCAGCGCCTGCGTCAACGGTCGGCCGATATTTCCGGTAGCCCCGGTCACTACGATCATGATCAGCTCCTTGTCGGATGTCTTCTGTGGTCCTCATGCTAGGAGCGCGGGCTAACTTTTGGTAAGGACATACCTTGAGGTAAGCTCATGACATGACAGAAGGCGCGCAGCACAGACAGGCCGAGGCGGGGGGGCATTATGACGTGTTTCATACCGACTGTCCCGCGCGTGATGTGGTCAACCACGTGACCAGCAGGTGGGGTGTCTGGGTGCTGATCTCCTTGCGGGGCAGCAGCCTCCGCTTCTACGAGCTGCGCGAGAGCATCCAGGGCATCAGCGAGAAGATGCTCGCCCAGACCCTGCGCGCGCTGGTCCAGGACGGCCTGGTCTGGCGGGAGGTCGAGCCGACGACGCCGCCCCAGGTCACTTACGGGCTGACCGGGTTCGGCCGGGACGTCGGCGAGCCGCTGACGGAGCTGTTCGACCGGATCACACGGCGGCTGTCGCCGGGCAGCGCAGGGTAGCGCGGCAGCGGCTGGTGCACACCCGCGAGGTGAGGGACGGCATGGGTGCACAGGATGGGCCCTATGGCACCCCGGAGCCCCACATCACCTGCTGCCTGTGCCGCAACCGCACCCGGCCAAGGACGACGCCCATCCCCTGGACGCCGAGTGGCAGCACCGGTTCCCCGCCAGAGTCGGGGCCCTGACCCTGTCACGAGTGCGCCCTGCACACCGGGGCGTGGGCAAGAACCGCCTCACCGAGTGCCGAGCAACCCGCGGGTAGACCCGGTTCTTGCGAAGCCGCGGCGGGGATCGCGCCCCGCCGCACCGTCACCGGGTCACTGACCGGCCACTTCTCCCGCGTCGAGGAGCTCGGTCACGAGCCGACGGGCGTAGGCGGCCTCGAGTCCGCTCGGGCGGAAGAGGATGCGGTACATCATGGGGGCGACCACGCGGTCCATCGCCGTCTCGACGTCGGGAGTGTTCTCCTTGCGGCCGATCGCGCGGGCGAGAATGACGTCGACCTGTTCGGCCGCGTAGGCCGAGCACTGGCCTGCGCTTGATCCCGACACCCGGCCACACCCCCGGCCACGTCGCCGTGGAACTGACCAGCCGGGGTGAGACGGCGCTGGTCTCCGGCGACTGCGTCCACCATCCCGTCCAGCTTGCCCACCCCGTCCTTGCCCACCCCGTCATCGGCGCCTGCGTCGACATCGACCCGCGGCAGTCCGAGGTCACCCGCCGCACGCTGCTCGGCTCCCTCGCCGGCACGGACACCCTCCTCCTGGGCACCCACTTCGCACCGCCCACCGCCGGCCGTGTGGTCGCCCACGGTGACGCCTACCGGCTGGAGCCCGTCCCCGCTTCCTGATGCCGTTGCCACACCGCATCGGTCACACTCCGGGCACGGCCTCCTCTGCCGGCCGTCCGGAGCCACGTTCTGGAACAGCCCGGAGGGTCCCACGCCCAGAGCCTTGGCCGGTGCGGGGACGTGGTCGACGGAGATGCTGTGGACCGCGGACTCGACCTCGGCGTAGAAGGACCGGTCCGTCCCCGCCGCGGCGATGACCTGATCGATCTCACGCGGCGGATCGATGGCCACCGCCGAACAGGGTCTGCTCCAGAGCGGCCCGCAGCTCAGCGAGACGGGCCAGCCGCAGGGCGGGGGCCAGGTGGGCGAACTCCACCCCCTGCCCCCACTTTGTCCTAGGACATATTTTTGTATGGTGGGGGCATGCCCGAAGAGCCGTCCATCACCGGAGACACCGCCGCAGCGATCGCCGCTTCGGTACGCGGCCTGATCGCACAAGGGAAGCTGCGCCCGGGAGAGGTCCTGCCTTCGGTTCGTGGACTGGCCGCCCGGCAAGGGGTCAACCGCAACACCGTCGCGGCCGCCTACGCGGCGCTGGCCGCAGCGGGAATCGTCGAGACCCGCCGCCGCGGGGGCACCGTGGTGCGCGACATACCCCCCGTACCCGGCGAGGGCGCACCAGCGCCCGTGAACACGGTCAACCTCGCCGACGGCAACCCCGACCCGGCGCTCCTGCCGCCACTGCCCGACCTTCAGGGCTATGCGACCGTGCTGTACGGCGCGCCCGGTATCGACGAGAGGCTGAGCCGCTGGGCCGAAGAGCACATGCTCCCGGACACCGGCTCCGGTGGGACACCCGTGCTCACCCACGGGGCCGCGGACGCTGTCGAGCGCGTGCTGAGCGCGCACCTGACACGCGGAGACGCCGTCGCGGTCGAGGACCCGTGCTTCTTGTCGAGCATCGGCACGTTCCGGCTCAACGGATACCGTGCCCTGCCGGTACCGGTGGATGCACAGGGCATGAGCGCCCAGGGGCTGCGCACCGCCCTGGACGCCGGTGCCCGGGCGGTGGTGTGCACTCCTCGGGCGCACAACCCCACCGGAGCGAGCCTGACCGAGCAGCGCGCCCGGGAGTTGCGCGCCCTGTTGGCCGATCACCCGCACGTGCTGGTGATCGAGGACGACCACTTCTCGGCGCTGGCCCGCACCCCTTACCGGCGCATCACCCCCGCCGAGACGCCGCGGTGGGCGCTGGTGCGCTCGGTGTCGAAGTTCCTGGGCCCGGACCTGCGCCTGGGCCTGGCCGTGTGCGATGCCGACACCGCGGCCCGGTTGCAGGCCCGCCTGGCGGCGGCCACGTGGGTCAGCCACCTCCTGCAACACCTGGTCGCCGAGGTTCTCACCGACCCCGCCACCCCGGCGCGACTGGAGCACGCCGCCCAGGTGTACACACGTCGCCGTCGGCTGCTGACCGACGCGCTTCACGCTCACAGCGTGTCCTGGCTGGCCGGTCCGGACGGTCTCAACGTGTGGATACCGCTGGCCGGTGCCGGGGAGGAGGCCGTGGTGCAGGAGCTGGCCGAGCACGGGTGGGCCGTGCGCCCCGGATCACTGTTCACCCTGACCCACCGACCGGCCATCCGCATCACCACCGCCACCCTGACCCCCGAGCACACCGAGGCCTTCGCCGCACGCCTGTCCACCACCCTTGCCTCGATCAACTAGGAGAACCCATGTTCACCGGCCTGAGCGCCTTCCCCCTGACCCCGCTGATCGAGGACCGCTTCGACGAAGCCGCACACGCCGGGCTCATCACCCGCCTGATCGACGCCGGTGTCGACTCCATCGGCGCACTGGGATCGACCGGCTCCTACGCCTACCTCGACCGCGACGAGCGCCACCAGGTCGCCCGGGCCAGTGTGCGCGAGGCAGACGGGGTGCCGGTGGTCGTCGGTATCGGCGCGCTGCGCACTTCCCACGTGCAAGCCCTGGCCGAGGACGCCCAACAAGCCGGGGCATCTGCTGTGCTGTTGGCCCCGATGAGCTACCAGCCGCTCACCGACGAAGACGTGTTCGGACTCTATGAGGATGTCACCGCAGAGCTGTCGGTGCCGCTGGTGGTCTACGACAACCCGGGCACGACGCACTTCACCTTCTCGACCGAGCTGTACGCGCGCATCGCTGCGCTGCCCAACGTGGCCGCGATCAAGATCCCCCCGGTCCCGCTGGACGCTGCCGCCGCGCGTAAGCGCATCGACGCGATCCGGGCGCTCGTCCCCGGCCACGTGAGCATCGGAGTCTCCGGTGACAGCGCCGCCTCCACCGGCCTCAACGCCGGATGCCAGTCCTGGTTCTCCGTCGTGGGCGGCACCGTGCCCGAGGCCGTGCTGCCGATCGTGCGCGCCGCGCAGGAGGGCGACCCCGCCGGCGCCCTGGCCCACTCCGAGCGCCTGCGGCCGCTGTGGGAGTTGTTCGCCGCCCACGGCAGCCTGCGGGTGACGGCGGCCATCGCCGAACACCTGGGACTGGTCGCCCCGCGCTGCCTGCCCCGCCCGGTCCTGGGGCTGTCCACCTCCCAGCGGGAAAACGTGGTCCGTGTGGTCGAGGAACTACATCTGTCATGAGCCGGGCCACCGGCGCCTCCCCGACGAGAAGGCAGGCCCGCTGCGCTCCCGGGCAGTGGCCTGCCTGATGCTGCTCTTCGCCCAACCCGCGAGCCGCATCGTCCTGCTGGCCAAGGACGACATCATCCAGGACACCGACGGGCAGGTGCTGATCCGGCTCGGCGATCCACCGCCCCCGGTCTCCGGACCCTTCGCTGACCTTTTGCTCCAGGCCGGGGACCAGAGGACCAACATGAACACGAACAACCGGGATGCAACCTGGTTGTTCCCCGGCCACGGGGCCGGACGGCCTCGCGGAGCGGATCCAAGACATCGGCATCCCTGGAACAGCGGTGCGCACCTCCGCGTTGCGCCAACTCGTGCTCCAGGCCCCAGCTCCGGGTAGCACCCAGGCGCTGGGGTTTCACCCACCCGGGTCTTTGCCCGGGTGGGATGGACCTGGAACCGCTACGCCCCCAGCGACCGATGATGGTCGAGTCTGCGCTTCTTGGCCCTTGCTTCAGAACAGGTTTCGTCAGTGAGCCTTGGTCGTCGAACCTCGCCTCTGACGCCCAAGCAATCTCCCAGCGGTTGCCTTCCGGGTCAGCGATACAGGCAGACCGTCCTCCCCAGGGGCGGTCCACCGGCTCGGCCATGACCGCGGCGCCGACTCGGACAACGGTTTTGAAGACGCGCGGGCCCGGGTTTCGAGCGAACAGCCCGAAGCGAATGACGCCGTCACCGCAGCCATCTCCATCCGGGAGAGGCAATGCGGGGAAGAACCCGATACAGGTCAGACGCCGACAGACGCCTGTTGCCTGAGGGCTGCAACAGCCGCGTCGGCTTCCGCCGAGCGCTGTTCGTTGGTCACGGCGATGGTCGCGCCTCCCTGCCAGTGGCGGTCCTCGACCCGGATGATTCTCACGCCGGCTGGAGCGGAGGAGACGGCCATACCCGGCAGCAGACAGACTCCCAGGCCGGCAGCGTTCTCCACGATCCAACGGTTGTGGCGCAGTTCGTCGGCCCGCACCAGGGGCCGGGTGGCCAACGGGTGATGCCGGGGCAGCGCGACCCGCAGATCATCTTCCAGGAGCGTTTCCTGCCGCAGCCCGTCGAGGTCATGCTCCTGCGGCCCGGCGCACACACCCACGACGGCAATGTCCAGACGGTTGGAACGTAGCTGCCGCAAAAGGCTGGGGGTTGAATCCTCCACGAAGCCGACGGTCACATGGGGGGTGTTCGTCCGCCATCTGCGCGAGGGCACGCGGAACCAGAGCTGCAGCCGCAGCCGGGATCGCGCCGATCGTCACACAGCCCGTGATGTGTTGACGCAGTGCGCTGACCTCACGGACGGCTGCGTCGAGGCCCGACAGCACGTCGGCCGCGTGCCGTGCGAACGCCACGCCGGCCTCCGTGGGTGTCACCCCGCGTGCCCTCCTCTCGAAAAGGGCCGCGCCCACGGCGGACTCGACAACTCGGACACGTGCCCGTCTGCACCAACAGCGAGCGGGCGTGGTGGCCAGTGGCCTCGTGTGCAAAACCCACGAGCCTCGTGGACTCGTCCGTGTAAGGATCTGCGCTCATGGAGCACTCCGCACCCCACGCCGCGTACACGATCGCCGCCCGCCACCGCATCCCGCCCTCGCAGGTCCGCCCCCTGCCCCGGGGAGCGGCCAACCACGTCCTGGCCCTGGGCCGCGACCTGGTCCTGCGCCTGCCCCGCACCTCCGGTTACGCCGCCGACCTGCGCAAGGAGGCGCTCCTGATCCCCATCGTCCACCGCGCGGGGGTACGCACCCCCGCGCTGGTCGAGTTCGCTGACCCAAGAGACGAACTTCCCCACATGCTCCTGGAGCGCGCCCCCGGCACCGACATGGCCCACCACGAACCCTCACCCGGCTTCCTGGAGCAGGTCGGCCGCCAACTGGCCCGCATCCACCGCATCCCCACCGCCGGTCTGCCCGCACTCCCCCGGAACACCCACGTCACCGACCCCGCGCCTCTGGTGGAACGCCTGCACCGGCAAGGACACGTCGACGCCGGAACCGCCCGCTGGTTGGAGTCATGGTGCGACCACCTGGCCACCCGCCTGCCCGCAGATCCCGTGCCCTGCCTCGTGCACGGCGATCTGGCCCCCCAGAACCTGATGGCCACTCCGGCCGGTGAGTTTTCCGCCGTCGTGGACTGGGGTGATGCCGCCCTGGCCGATCCCGCCACGGACTTCGCCAAGCTCCCGCCCCACTGGCTGCCCCGGGTTCTGCACGGCTATCGCCGCACGGTGGGCGGGGACCCCGACCACCCTTGGGAGACTCGTATCCTGTGGCACCATCTGACCTGGGCCCTGGCCCGCCTGGGCGAACCCGTCCCCCAACCCGGGCAGCGCCACTGGACCGCCCCACCCGCCAGCCGCCTGTTGGGACTGCTGCGCCTGTTCACCGCGAACCCGCCCACGCCCTGGACCGAGCTGGCACCGTCACTCGCCTCCAAGGAGGGCGGCCGCCGCGGTCACAGGGCGTGCCCGCCGGCGACCTGCAGAACCTGACCGGTGACCCATCGGGCCTGGTGGGAGGCCAGGTACACTACCGCGTCGGCGATGTCGTCCGGCTCACCCACACGGCCCATCGGTACGGTCTTCCTCGCCTGCGCGAGGAGCTCCTCGTCCATCCAGCCGGTCTGGACAGGGCCCGGGGCGACGGCGTTCACGCGTATACCGCGCGCCGCCAGGTCCAGCGCGGTCGAGCGGGTCAGCGCCTCCAACGCCGCCTTGGACGTGCCGTAGCCGATCTGGCCGGAGAAGGCCTGCGCGGCGTCGGTGGTGATGTTGATGACGCACAACGGGTCGTCCCCACGGTGCAGTCGCGCCACCTCGGCGGTGAGGAGCGCGGGGGCGATGGCGTTCACCCGGTAGTGGCGCTCCAACGAGGCGTGGTCCAACGTGTCGACGGTGTCCGGGGTTTCGCAGTGGGCGGCGTTGTTGACAAGGACGTTGATCGCACCGGCCCGGGCCGCGACCTCACTGACCAGCCGGGCCGGCCCGTCCGGGTCGGACAGGTCAGTGCTGGGGGCGAAGGAGCCGTTGCCGAGTTCCTTCGCGAGTGTGGCTGCCCCCTCCGCGGCGGGGGTGATGTGCGCCCATTCGGTGCCTGGGGGAGGCGGAGGGTCCTGGGTGAGGTGGTGGATCGCCACCCGTGTCCCCTGGGCGGCGAACGCACGGCTGATCGCCGCACCGATGTTGCCGGACCCGCCGGTGACCAGGACGGTCCGGCCCGCCAGGCGAGTGTCGATCATCGTTTCTCCTCGGTGGTTCTCGGACCGGTCGGGGACGGGGGAGACGGGCGCGGACACCCGCCCTATGGGCGGAGGTCCACGGGCGGGAACTGAAGGCGCACACCGAGGACAAGGGGGAGGCCGGGAGTGGACACGGGCGTCCTGAGCGGAGTCCCACGGGGCCGTACGCCGCGCACGTGGGGACCGGAACTCTCAGGAACGCATGCGGGCATGGCACACAGACCGGCTCCGCTGGAGGATTCGTTTTGTACAGGGCGGCGGCTCCGGTCGGAGCCGCCGGTGGGGGTGAGCGGACCGGAACACCCCCGGTATGTGGGCCGTGCCTCTCTGGCACGACCTGGACAGTACAGCCCATGGTGTACCCATCTCGTTTTCGCGGGTCCTGACCTGGGCTGAATAACGTTGCGGGGCCGTACCGGAGGCTCGGAGGGGGTTCGGGCACCCCTGGGGGTCTGACTTCCTAGAAGGTTGACTTATCGGAAGTCAGGATTCTCGACCCCACAGGGAGGGTTTCGTTTCCTGATTCTGCTTAACGTTATTTATTAACGTTACAAACCAAACGTTATTCAAGAAGCGCCCCGTGCGCATCAGCGCCGTTGCTGTCGGTTCCTAATGGATTTGGCGATTTCTCAGTTGAACTGGCGAGCCGTGTGGCAAGTTGTCAGATGATCTGGCAAGGAGAGCGCCCTGCGAGTTGGTCTGGCCTGGGGGCTACCGACGAAGCCAGGGCCCGAGGATGTTTCATTCCGGGTGTGATGGAGGCTCTAGCATGTAGGAGACCGGCAAAGAACCATGGGAGATCGTGGACCGGACCAGCTACAAGGCCACTGGCGGCATCGACCTCCTGGCCGTGGACCGTCCTTGACCACCCCCCACACAGCCTCACCTACACACGGCGTTGGGACTAGCTCTCCAGCCGGGCACTGAGCGCTTCGGCGAACCGGGTGATGCTCTCGTTCAGTGCCCGGTGCTTCATCACGGCCTCATCGGGCTCGCACCAGGCGAAGGGGGGAGGCGGATCGCGCAGCGTCTCGGCGGCCTTCATCAGCGCCAGGTGGAGACTGAAGGCGGCCTGGCAGACCTCGTCGGCAGCCGGGTGCAGCGGGGCGCACACGGCATGCAGGTCATCGGCGGCCGGGCGCAGCTCTGCGGGGCCCAGTTCCGCGGGCGGATCTTCGAAAGCGCGGAGGCCGGCGAGCTGCTCACGGCTGACGTAGCCGGTCAGGCGCTCGGCGGCTTGTCGCTTGGAGTCGGTTTCGACCAGCTTTTCGGTCAGCGAGATGGCGATGATCAGGCCGAGGGTGGTGACGGGCTCTGCGGTCTGCGCCCGGTAGCGGCGAGCAGCTTCGTGGAATGCCCGACCGGCCTCCTCGATCCTGTCCGCCTGCGAGCGGGGGGCGAGGTTGAAGATGCCCTGCTGCCCCTGGTTCGGCGCGTGGTTCTCGATGCGCACGTCAGGCGTTGTTGTTGGTGAAGGTGCCGCCGTTGAAGATGCCCTGCTGGCCCTGGTTCGGCGCGTGGTTCTCGATGACGATACCGGCCTTGCCCCACGTCTCGAAGGCGATGGCGTCCTCGGGGTAGCGGGTGAGGTAGCTGCTCATAAGGACCCGGAGGTCGCCCAGTGCGTCGGTTCGGCCGGTGTCGGTGGTGGCGGTGTCGTAGCGCACGGCGGCATCGGTGACCTGGTCAAGTTCGGCGCGGCTGGCGCGGCGGAAGAGGGCGGGGATGGCGGCGATGAAGGCGGTCATGCCGTTGGCGGTGAGGCCGTCTATGACGCCCTGGATGGTGGGGAGGATGTCGATCATCGGTTCGTCTCCTCGTCGTTGTGGGTCGGGGCGGCGTGACAGAAACATGCCCCACCGCATGATCAGGATCTCGTATTTGGAAGACCGGAAAAACCGTGGGAGGGTGAGCGCTGATCAGCCTCCTGATCAGCGAGTGAACCCGGCGCGATGCCGGACCGGCCCGAAGCGATCCCCCGTGGTCATCGGGCTGCATCGCCGGAGGCTGTTCGGCGAGCACCTTTTCGAGGTCGGCGCGGGCGGACGGGGCCGGGTCGTCCTGGCCGCAGTTCCCGCACGCCACGCCCGGGGAGTCGATGAGGGCCTCGCAGTCGCGGCACCGCACCTCCTGCTCCTCCAGACGGAGCTGTTCCACCCGCCGGTACAGGGTGGAGCAGTCCACGTTGTAGTCGGCGGCCGGTCTTGGCCGCGACCGATCGGGCGTGCGCGGCCCGCTCCCGAGTGAACACCCGCTCCATCTGCGCGAACAGGGCGAGCATGAGGAAGGCGATGTCGCGGGTGTCGATGCGGATGGGGTCGGCCAGGGTTCGCACGCCGATGTCGCGTTCGCTCAGGTCGTGGATGAGGTTGAGGCACTCGCGGATGTTGCGGCCCAGCCGGTCCAGGGTGTGGGCCACCACGGTGTCGCCGGGCCGGGCGTAGGCGAGTAGCCCCTCCAGGCCGTCGCGCTCGACGGTGGCGCCGGTCTTCTTGTCCACCCAGATCCGCCCGTCGTCGATGCCTTCGGTGTTCAGGGTGTCGATCTGGCGGGTCAGGTCCTGCTTGGTCATCGACCCCCAGGACGGCACCGAACCCCGCACGTGGGAGGCGGGTGCGCTGGAACGCGACGGCATCACCCCCGCCACGGCGGGGCCGCGCCTAGGGCCTGTTGGGAAAGTCAGAGCCATTCGTTGATGGCAGCGATCTGGATGGTGGCCTCGTAGCGAAGGGCGAGCTTGTCATAGCGCGTGGCCACCGCCCGGTTGCGTTTGAGCCGGTTGATCCCGCACTCCACCGCGTGCCGGGCCCGGTAGTCGACCTTGTCGAAACCGGGCGGACGACCCCCGCACAGCCCCTTCCGCTTGCGGTTGAGCACCCGGTCGGCAGGCTCGGGAATCGTGTGCGCGATCTTGCGTCGACGCAGGTAGACACGGATCCCCTTCGAGCTGTAGGCCTTATCCGCGCGCACCCGCACCGGCCGGGCGCGCACCGGACCGCTCCGCCCGTGCCCCGCCACCCGGATACGTTCCATGACCGGCTCGAACTGCGGGGCGTCCCCGCGCTGCCCGGCCGTGACCACCACCGACAGGGGCTTTTGGTGCTGCTCAGCGACGGTCAGCCCGTTCGCGGCGCCGCTGCCCGAACGCACCACCCCCGAGCTGCTGTTCTGGGAGGCCAAGTACGCCGCGCTCACCTCCTACGGCGAGACGTTCCCGCCGGATCGGCAGCCCCAGGCCGCGTCGGTGCGCCAGCACGTCGAGCAAACGGCGACCCGCCTGGAGGAGGAGATGGGCGAGTTCCGCACCTACATCGCCTCGGCCGAGTCCGCAGCGAACCAGGTGATCAGCCGCCGCATGGTCAAGAAGCAGCAGATGCGCTGGTCACCGAAGGGTGCCCACCTGCTCCTCCAGGTCCGCACCCGCGTGCTCAACGGCGACCTGGCCGCCGACTTCGCCCCGCCCGAGCAGGATATCGATCACGTCACCTAAGGCGGGCACCAGCGTCGAGGCGGGAATCCGCTATAGCGTGCCTTCTATGACCTCTGATGAAGAACTGCAACTCCATGACGTGTGGTCACTAGTACAGGACGCCGTCGAATCTGAACCTCCACCCTGGGACGTCGCCCTGGGAAGTGAACTCGCCCAGGATGACGCCCTCACGAAAGGCCTTCCCGTCTCGGCCGCAGCCCACACGGCCCTGCAGGTCGCCCATGACCACTGGCGCGTTCTGCATGCCTCCCTCCGGGGAGACCACGATGGGGAGGTCGCGCTGTACCTTCATGGCCAGTATTCGGTACTGCGGGGAGCGATCGAAAACGCCGCTCGCGCGGTTTGGTTGGTGGGGCCCGACGACCGCAAGGTACGGGTCGCCCGTCGCCTCGCGGCGAAGCAGACCGAACTCAACCTCCGTCGCAATGTGATGGCCAAACAGCAAGAGGCCGATCTGTCGTACTACGACCGGCGTCTGGCCGACCTGCGGGACTTGGCTCAGCAGGCCGACGTATCCGCCAACAGCGAGAGCACTCAGTACTGGCAGATCGTGGAGAAGGCTGGGGCGCTGATCCCCGCCATGGACGGTGCCACGGCCGGTGCTGTCTGGGGCGCCTGCAGCGGTCTGGCTCACGGCGACGATGCGTCCATCGGTGTCTTCGAGATCGAAGTTCAGCCACCGTCGGGAGAAAGCACCCAGGTAGCGCAGGTCAACCCCTCAATCCCCTACCTCACCTTCTTCGTGCAGGTGACCCACATGATGTATGGGGCCGGTTTGCAGCTCTACCAACAGCGGACCACCGTGTGAGCGGTCGTGTGCGGTATGCCGATGGACTGTGACCAGACACGTGTCGGGTGGCGGCACCCATACGAGAATGGGGCTTTAACAGCCGTGCGCTGGCCAGCATTCCGGCAGCGGTGACCGGTCGACAGCACCAGCTGCCCCGACCCACTTCGACACTCCGGCAGAGGCTTCGGATCCTTGGAGAATCGGTGCGAAGACCCGCCGACCGGCCCCGGCAACGCGGCCCGGTCCCCCCATGGTTCTTTCCGGTCTCCATGTACCGGCTTCGGCGGAGCCGACCGCAATGCCGCGGCCGGAGGCCTGTCTGCACGAGTGCAAGCGCGCTACCGACTGGAGCATCTGTCCTCGCGCTTTTGCTCTGGTGGGTGGGACCAAACGCGGACAGTTGATCCCACCCACCAGAGGAAAGGCCTGAGTGAACACTCACGCGTTGTAACTACTCTTCTGGCGTACGCCAGAGGGGATGCTGGCGGAGAGCAGGAAGCCATTGGGAGGGCAGCGCTTGGTGCTCCCGAAAGACCGCTGCGAGTGCAGCGACGGACATCGTCTGAAGATTGCGGGCTCGTGCGTCCTGCCATGCACGTGTGAGCGTGTCGAAGAGTTCAAGCACTTGGGGTGGCTGTACCCAATAGACGTTCTCCTCAGCAACATTGTATGTGCTCTCGTGCACCTTCGGCTTCGGAGAAGCAAGGACGCAAATGGAGTCACCGGGCGCCACGACGCCCTCCGTCTTCTCTGTAGTTCGCCGGTGGCCGCCAGCTTGCCGTGCCTGTTCTGCTCCGATCTCGCCAGTGTTCGTAGCCTGGTTCTTTGCTTCCCAAATCACCCACCGGGCGCTGTCAAAGATCCACACGGCATCCGGCATGGCCGCCCTGCCATCGCGGGGATCGCCGTAGCTCTTGGTCGCACCAGCGAGGCGCCCGAGATGGACCAGGCCGTCTTCGTACGAATCGGGATTCGTCTCCAGGAGGCCGGCCCTGGCTGCTAGGGCGGCTTGGAAGGCTTCGGGCTCCCACAGATCATTCGCAGCCAGGATGGAATTCATGGCTGCCTCGTCGGTCGGGTCGAGTCCTTCGACCGCAGCTGCGCTGGGTGCTACAACGGGGGCAACGCGATCGAACCACGTCGTTCCGAGGCTGTTCCGCCGCGCCTCCCTGTAGTAGGTGTCGGCGGTCCGTTGGAACTGCGCCTCCCCGGTGGCCTCGGCCAGGCGGTGGGCAACACAAAATCCTAGATAGCTCCATAGCGAACTGTACCGCTTCGGCGTTTGGGCGTTGCGGAGCTGGTCAGTGACGTTCTTGATCGAGGTAAGCGCGAAGTGGTGATCTTTAGACCAGAGGGCGTTCGCAGCGGCGACCTCGCTGCGAACGGCCTGCTGGAGTGCCGCAGCGCCGGGACCGTCTTTCCGATCGTAGGTTTCCCGATTTTGGATGATGTCATCTTCGATTTCGTTCCAATCGGGACCCTGGTCGTTGAAGATGACGAGGTTCTCCCACACGTCGTCCGACGTCTGGCCAAGGGAAGCGTCGACGCCGAGCTCCAGCTCAGCGTGAATCTCAGGGTGCATTGATGCCTGGATGTCGCGGCGGGCCAGATAAGACGTCAAGCTGCGGCCGAGGACGAGCACGGCAGCATGGTCGCGAAGGTTGCGCGTTGCCCGACCAGCGCCCTGTTGGATACGCGCACGAATACGTTCCCGTAGTACTTCTTCGGCGCCAACGGAGTCATGGAGAAACTTTTCCTGAAGGTCTCCGTTGGCTGGCAGGCCGTTGAAGACAACCAACCGGCAGTCTTCATCGGGAAGGTCAACGCCGTCGTATCGGTTCGTCAGAACCAACGCGGCGGTAGGTTGCGAGGTGAAGACAGAAAGGTCTTCCTCGACCTCCTTTGCGGTGAAGGTGCGGTAGTCCTCTGGTAGGTAGCGCTCGCAGAACTTATCCGCCACCCGGGTTTCTGGGGTAAGCACGACCACCCGTCCGGCTTGGGCAATGACTCGCTGGACGAACGATGCGACTACCGTCGTGTCGGAGGTCAGGTCACGGGCCAGTTCCGGGAAGACAAAGAACCTCCGCCCCGTACCCTCTTTGTCCCAACCTGCGGGGACGGGAATGCGGTGGATCCTGGGCCGCCCGAAGGCTCGCTCCAGTTCCCCGCCAGCGCCCAACGTGGCACTCATGTAGATGCGTTGCTTCGGGCTGTTGAAGGCGCTGTGCTGGAAGGTAGGAGCGATCAGCGGGCGGATGAGGATCTCGCGGTATGACACGTACGCCAGGCAGTCCGCCACGTGGGTCTCAAGGAACTTCCACGCGTACACGGCGTCGTCGCTGACCTTGTTTTGAGCAACAGCTTCCCGGATGACCGATTCCACATGGCCAGCACGGGCGGCGACGGCAGCAGGTGAGGCGAGATAGATCGCAGTGAGGTATTGGCCCCTTGGGTTCTCGGACTGTAGATGGGGCAGCAGGAGGGGGTCCAGAGCAGGGCTCAGTGCAGCGAGCAGGTCCTTGTAGGCGCTCTCATGCGAGCGGCGCTTAATTCTCAGGCTCCAAGGCGAAGAAACGTACCCTTCCGCCGCATGCGCATCGTCAAGGATCAGTACGTCGGCTGTGTCGATCCTCGGCCGTGAGTTGAACACGTGGCTGTAAGTACTGACGGCAACGGATCCTGCGGCCTGGTAACGCGCTAGGTCAGCCTGATCCCACTCTCTCGACGGGCCGATGAGAAGCGAGGGAGGGATTCCGTAGTCATCCAACTTCCGTGCCGTCTGAACAGCCAACTGCCGAGTAGGACAAAGATAGGCAACGCGGGATCCCTCAGTCCGGCGCAGATACTCAGCGATCAGTCCACCGACGAGGGTTTTTCCCGCCCCGGTCGGCAACTCAAGGGCGACATCGCTCTTGGCACGGAACTGCCCGTGCCAGTGCTCCATGACCTTCGCCTGATGCCCCCAGACGGAGGCAGGTCCTTGATTCCCCCGGGCCAGCAACCGGTACAGCTGCTCCGGATCACTCGGAACTCCGACCGGGTCCGCCTGCCGTCGCTTGAATCCCATGATTCCTCCCACCCTGTGCTCCGCACGGGAGAGCAAGCCCCCGCGTTGCTGCGCCCAATTCATAGCACTTCGCGCGGCTTGCGCACGGAGGATGCGCAGATCTCTCTTCGGCCCCAGGCTCGACAGGGTCGTGGCAGAGCAGGTAACTGGAGTCCTGGTCCCGTTCCAGGTCGGCCACTCACGGCTCGTGGGGGACGAGGCCGAAACGGGGGATCTGGTCGCCGAAGAGGTACTCACGCGGCACGGACACGAATGTAGGGGGCGCGAACAGGACGAACCGGCTCGTCGCCGAACCATCGTCCAGTTCACACCCCTAACACCAAGTCCTGCAGATATCCCCCATAGCCCCGTTACAGCAACCGATTTAGGCGGTCGAACAGGTCTTGGAACCGGCTACGTGTGGCCTCGTCGATCTGGTCGATCAGGTTGCCGGGCGAGCGCATTAGGTGGTTGGCCGGCTGATAGTGGTCATAACGGCCCCCGTGCCGTGCTTCGACCTGTTTGACAATGCGACCGCCACCGTTGAGCTGGGTCTTGGTGAATCGGCCTACCTTGGAGACCCGGAGAAGCTTCAGGTACCAGCTGACATCGAAGAGGTCTTCGATGTCAGCTTCGCTGGTTCCGGTGATCTCGGTCAGGTAGACCAGGTGCCCGCTCGCCAGAAGGCCGCGGTCGGCCAGACGTGAGAGTCGTTGGTTGGCTCCGGCGGCCACGTCCATCAGAACCGTGACGGATAGGTGGCTGCCGCCGAACAAGGACACGAAGGCGGGGACCTTGTCCAGTCCGCCGGCCGGTGTGACGGTCCAGCGGGGATCGAGGGGACGGCCGCCGTTGGCCCTGATCAAGTCGCTCATGATGGTCAGGTAGACCACGTCGGAAGGGCCTTCCACGAGCAGTTGGTGAGGGCCGATGACCAAGGTCTGCGTCATGTCCACACCGAGCGCGCCCAGTAGCGGATACACGGTGTCGGGCCGTGCCTTCCAGATGTCTTGGCTGATCTTCGTTCCGTCGTTGTTGACGTCCTCCACCGTCCGGCAGCGGTCGAGCTTGGTCGGTTGGATCATGAACAACGAGTGCGTGGTGTAGATGACCTGGTGGTGCGGGGCGAGTCGTTCCTCGATATAGCGCAGGAGATCGGCCTGGGCCTTGGCGTGCAGGTTCAGCCCGGGTTCGTCGAGCAGGATGATCCTCCGCTGCGCGGTGTTGGTGTACTCGGAGAACGCCACCAGGAATGAGAAGAACCAGATGAACCCCTTGGAACGGCCGCCCATGCCCAGCGTGACCCGGTGACGCTGGTTCCTGATGCGGATTTTCAGCCACGGCACCGTCCGGTGGGCGTTCTGCGGGGTTGGCTCCGTGCGGTAGTCGATGTCCAACTCCACGAGCAGGTCTTGGTTCTGATGCCAGTACTCGAAGAGCTGGTCGGTCAGCTCGTTGGCGGCAGCCTCAAGTGCTGCCTTGCGGCTCTCGTACTCGTCCTCGGTGAACTCGGCGGTGTCCACGCCGGCCAAACGCAGCAGGGCCAGCGCGGTGCGCTCCTCGGGTTCTAGTTTGTCCTCGTCGACCTTTTGCAACCGCTCGATCGACACCTCGTCGGGTAGGACGTTGTACTCATCGAAGTACTGGAAGTGCGGCGACCGTGCGTGGAGGACCTTGCGGATCTCCGCCTCCAGGTCCCGTTCGTCGAGATCTTGCGCCAGGGAGACCGCCGCCTCAGCATCTTGGTCGGCGCGTAGGGCGGCGACGAACTCTTCCTTGGTCGTGGCGGGGTAGCGGTCTGCGCTCAGCCCGGCCCTGTCGGCCAGGTGTCTTGCTGCGGCCAGCTCATCGGTTGAGAAGTTGTAGAACACACTGTCAGAGCCGTACTGTCTGCTCACCTGGACGGTAGCTCCCTTGAGAGCCTGGGGCCCGAATCGGTCAGCGACGGCATCCACGTCGGCTTTCTCCAACTCGAACCTGGCCCTGATCGGGGTTGTTCCGGGAATAGAGTCCCTGTCCCGGGAGCGGTAGCGGCGAGGGTAGTCGTGCAGTTCGTTGAACCCGGTGGTATGGCCGCTGGAGAGGGGCTGGATTCGGTAGAGGGCTTCAAGGGCAGCGGTCTTGCCCGACTCGTTCTTGCCGACTAGAGCCGTGACGTCACCAGCGAGGTCGAACTCTGTGGAGTCGGTGATGCTCTTGTACTTGGTGACATGAGCGGACAGCAAACGCATCGACGTCCTCATCTCTCTGCTTTGCCTAAGACCTGGTCAAGGGCACATCATGCTATTCCATGAGACCAGGGTCACACTGGCAGATGCCGCCAGCCCTTGCAGTCCGGCCCTGGCGCGACGAAGCGTCTTGTCGCTGGCCCCATGGGAGAACATCCCCTGGATTTGGCGGTTTCTCGGGTGGACCGGCGAGTGGTGTGGCAGGTTGTCAGATGATTTGGCGAGGAGGGGCCCATGGGCGATGGCCTGCACCTGCTGACCGGAGGTGCACCAAACGACCCTCGCGGAATGGAGATCGGTTTTGTCGACGCTGACGGCCGCGAGCACCGAATGCCGCTGGCCGCGGCGGCGGATGTGCCATTCGAGCAGGTCCGGCCGGTCCGGGCGTTCCCGACCTTCAAAGGGCAGCGCAACTTCCCCGGCTGGTATTACGCAGCCACCACGCAGGGACACATCGCCTTCGAGTCCTGGCTGGAGCGCGATCACCTGATGTGCCTGGACTTCGACCCCGACGTGCACGCCATCGCCGCGCAGCCGTTCTGGCTGTTCTGGGCCACTGAACACGGACTCAGACGCTCACACGCCCCTGACCTGCTCGCCCGTCGGGCGGACGGCTCGGCGCTGGTCGTGGACTCGCGGCCCGCCGAACGGATCAGGCCGCGAGACCAACGGGCGTTCGAGGCTACACGCCAGGCGTGTTCGGAGCTGGGGTGGGACTACCGGGTGTGGGGTCAGGTCGATCCGGTGTTCATGGCGAACATGCGTTGGCTAGCGGGATACCGCCACGAGCGCTGCTACAACGCCACGGTCGCGGACCGGCTCAGGAGCGTTTTCACTGACCAGGAGGTCCCTCTCACACAGGGCGCGGTACAGGCGGGTGAGCCTCTGCGCACCCTGCCGGTGCTGTTCCATCTGATGTGGCGCCGCGAACTGGTGGCGGATCTGTCGCTGCTGTTGGGAGAGCACACACCCGTGAGCGTGGCGAGGGGAGCCACTCGGTGAACACTCTGGGGGTGTTGCGGGTCGGTGACCGCGTTGTTTTCAGGGGCGATGAGCACACGGTGGTCGCGCTCGCCGGAACATCGGTCCGGTTAGTGGCAGCGTCCGGACGGCACTCGGTGGTGCTCCTGCCCTATCTGCTGTCGGCTGTCGACTTCGCGGTGATCGGAGTGCGGTCACCAGAGGGCTTCGCCCCTTTGGGGTTGTTGGACGGTGTTCCAGCCGAGGTGGCTGAGCGGGCCCGGTTGTGGGAGCGCCACCTCATCGAGGTGGAGAGCGGACACATGCCCGACTCCGACAGCAATGCCGCGCCCCGACCGGAGTACGACACTGCCCACACCACCTTGGCCCAACGCGAGGCAGCCAAGGCCCGGGAACTCACGGCCTTGGGGGTCGACTGCAAGCAGCGCACGGTCCAGCGGATGCGCCGGCGCTACCGCGAACAAGGCGTGTGGGGGCTGGTCGATCAGCGCTTAGTCGGTCGCAACCGCCCTACGGGCAACATCGATGAGCGTGTGGTTACCGCAACGGTGCACGTGATCGAGGCTCAGACACCGGCCTCCACCGGGACCAAAGCGCGGGTGATGGGCCAGGTGCGCCGCAGGGTGGAGGAAGAGCATGGGGCCGGTGTGGTGCCAATGCCCTCGACCTCGACGTTCTACCGGTTGCTGGACGTGTTGTCCGTGGGCCGCCACACTTTCGGGTCGGCAGCCACTCGCCGTTCTTCGGCCAACCGCCCCACCCGACCGTTCACCCCGACCACGGCCGCTCGTCCGGGCGAGCAGGTCCAGATCGACACCACGCCCTTGGACGTGATGACGGTGATGGACGACGGCGTGGTCGGCAGAGCCGAGCTGACCATCGCGGTTGACGTCGCCACACGCACCATCTGCGCCGCGCTCCTTCACCCGGCGCGACCCAAGGCGGTGGACGCCTCGCTTCTGCTGGCCCGGATGCTGGTGCCCGAGCCGATGCGGCCCGGCTGGTCCGAGGCGCTGAGGATGTCGGCCTCGCGCATCCCGCACACCCGACTGATGAGTGTCGACCAGCGGATGGAACATGCTGCGGCCAAACCGGTGATCGCCCCGGAGACCATCGTAATCGACCACGGCAAGGTCTTCGTCTCCGAGACGTTCCTGCGCGCCTGCCAGAGCCTGGGGATCTCGGTCCAGCCCGCGCACCCGGGGACCCCGACCGACAAGAGCGTGGTGGAGCGCACCTTCTCCTCGATCAACACGCTGTTCTGCCAGCACGTGACCGGATACACCGGCCGGGATGTCACCCGCCGCGGCGCCCGCGTCGATGCGGACACAGTGTGGAACGTGGCCGATTTACAGGACCTGCTGGATGAGTGGGTGGTGGCCGGATGGCAGGTGCGCCCCCACGAGGGCCTGCGCCACCCATATGCGCCTGAGCGAATCCTGTCACCCAACGATGCCTATGCGGCGCTGGTCGCGGCCGCTGGGCACGTCCCGGTCGTGTTGGACCGCGACGCCTACATCGAAATGCTGCCCGCAGTGTGGCGATCCATCAACGATTACGGCGTGCAGATCGACTACCGCACCTACGACAGCGCTGAACTTAACCCCTACCGGCGCCAACCCTCGCCGATGAGCGCCAAGTCCGGCAAGTGGGAGATCCACTATGACCCCTACGACCTGAGCCGAGTTTGGGTACGCGACCATCACCGGGACCAGGGCTGGATCGAGGCACCCTGGGTCCACCAGGGGCTGGTCAACCGGCCCTTCGCCGACTTCACATGGCGCTATGCGCGCAGGCTCGCCACCCAGCGCGGAGTCGACACCACCAACGAGACCTCTTTGGCCGTGGTACTGGCCGCACTGCTCCGCCGCTGCGAGGACGGCCCAGGCCCCGACCAAGCCGCCACCGCTCGGGCCAGGGCCTCCACCGATATGCCCCAACGCCCACGCGTTCCACCGCCCACGCCACAGGACCTGGATGAGGAAACCCGAGACGACGGGGACGGGGCCGAACAGGAAGTGGAGACCGTAGCCAAGGTCATCCCGTTCGAGGAGTTCAACCCCTTCGAGGAAGGAGACGCCTGGTGAGCGTAGGAAACGAGGTCGGCACCCACTTCCCGCTGACGACCAGGGAAGGGTGGGACGCCTTCGCCACCGCCGCCTTGCGACCAACGCCGACACTGCTGCCCGAGCAGGATTTCCAGCGTCTGGACTCCACCGAGCGAGCCGTTTACAACGAGACGCGCCTGGTCACGGTCACCACTCCCACGATGCGCTCCATTGTCACGACTGGCAAGCAGTTGCTGGTGATCAACCGACACCAGATCTCCGCCCGACGCGGCCTCATCGTCACCGGAGCCCCAGGAACCGGGAAGACGACCGCGATCACCCAGTTCGGCAAGGCCCACCACTACAGCGTACGCCGCCGCCTCCCCAACGGGGCCGGCCGCATGCCGGTCGTGTACGTGACGGTCCCACCAGCTGCCACCCCCAAGATCCTGGCAGTGGAATTTGCTCGCTTCCTTGGGCTGCCGGTCAACACGCGCCACAGCCAGGTGGAGATCACCAACGCAGTCTGCTCGGTGCTGTGCGAGCTGGGCTGTGACCTGGTCATCGTGGACGAGATTCACAACCTCAACCTGGCAACCCGTTCCGGAGCCGAAGCCTCCGACCAACTCAAGTACCTGTCCGAGCGGATCCCGGCCACGTTCATCTACGCCGGGATCGACGTCGAGTACGCTGGTCTATTCGCCGGTCCACGCGGGCGACAGATCGCCGGACGCTTCGTCACCCAGCTCACCGAACCCTTCCGCCACTCCACCCCGCAACATCGCCGCGACTGGCAAGCCTTGGTGGCCAGACTCGAACACTCCCTGTGCCTGCACCACCACCGCGACGGCACACTCCTCGGGCAGGCCGCCTACCTTCATGATCGCTCCGCGGGCATGATCGGCAGCCTCACACACCTGATCAGAGCCGCCGCCAGTCAGGCGATCCATGATGGCAGCGAACGCATCACCAAATCTCTCCTGGAAGGCATCCCCGTGGACACCGCGGCCCAAGCCGCGACCCCGCCCAGGAGGCGCAGCCCCAAGCGGGTGAGCAACCGCAAGGCAGCCGGATGAAGGCATGGCAGACACCACCGCGCGCTCTACCCATCACCGTGCGCCCGATGGGCAACGAGAGCGTCCTCTCCTACGTCTACCGACTCGCCGAGGCCAACCACCTCCGCTACCCCACGCTGTTTCGACACATCGCACCATGTACTCCCGGCAAACACTGGCTTCCGCGCACTGAGGCCTACCTCAACGCCGCAGCCGTCCAACGGCTCGCCGTGTTGTGCGGACACAGCCCGCAAGGTCTGGCCCGCGCCCTTCCTCTGTTCCGTATCCCCTTCGCCCACGACCCCAGCACCGTCACAGACCAGCCCCAACTGTGGTCGCGCAAGTTCAGTCCGCAGCGGGCATGTCGGCGCTGCACCCTCCAGATCGGATGGACTGGCGTCATCTTGCTGCACAACGCCGCGACCCGCCGCGTCTGCGAGCGCCACGGCATGTGGACGTACTGGGAACACCACGATCTCGCGACGACCCCCGAAGTCGTCAAGGCCCACCGGCAGTTCCGCAAGCTCATCGGGACACGCCCCCACATCCTGTTTTGGTACCGGAGAGCCCGCCACATCATGAAGAGCGGCAAGGTACGAGAGCGGGGC
Source organism: Nocardiopsis terrae (assembly GCF_014651695.1). GTDB lineage: Bacteria > Actinomycetota > Actinomycetes > Streptosporangiales > Streptosporangiaceae > Nocardiopsis > Nocardiopsis terrae. The sequence goes on along the minus strand of NZ_BMXJ01000003.1, from coordinate 519,098 downwards.
TTCCCCAACGTTTTGCGGTGGAGAGAACGTGCGGCGCGCCTGGAGGTCCCCGGACCCGGCAGCGCTTTGACGTTCCGACGTTTGGAACTCATCCGGTTTCCCGAAACCGTGGCCCTTACCCGATTCCTCACTGACCCCACGTGGGGGTGCCCTCCGAAAACGTTTGGCCCGGTGCCCCGCTCGTACCTCACGGCAGCGAGTGAGCACACCGGGATCGAGCTGTTCACGCTCTGGTACCTCCTGATCCAAGAGCGCGCTGAGCAGGCCAAGCGCGATGGGTCAGGAAATCGCCAGTTCAGACGAGAAGAACACTCACTGTTCTTTCCCAGGTGAACTGGCGAGCCCGAGTTCAGAGGGCATCTCACTCGCCACTTCAAATGAGAACGGACAGTTGCTGTGGGCCCCTGGAACCGCCATGCGGCCGCCACGCCGTGGTGCACGCTCTGGCCAAGCACAGAAGCCGGAAGTGACTCATCCATCGGAACCACCGGTGTGAGAACCTCCCGGCCACCTACCGGGTGGGGCGTCCAGCCGGGCCGGGGGCGAGACGCCCCGGAGGAGCACCGCGCGGCGGCGCAGCCAGGACACCGCGCAGTCGAAGAGCGCGCCTTGGGGCCGGCGGTGGTGGTCCGCACCTGGGCTTGCAGCCACGCCCGTAGCTCGTCCTGCCTGGCGGCGAAGTCCTCGAACCCGCATGCGTCGCGGATCTCCCAGGCATGTTCGAGCCGCGTCCTCTCCCGGGCGGCGTAGTCGTTCAGGCAGGCGGGGTCGTCCAGGTGGAAGAAGCGGTCCAGGTGCGTGCGAGGGCGGATCGGCATAGCGGCCGCAGCGGGCCGCTCGCTCATCAGTGAGGAACCCAACCGCATGCCCCCAGAAGCTACGAGTAGGAGGGAAGGGCTCAGCGCCGGATCCTGCCCGCTTGTTCCTCAGCCCCGAGGCACCGTGTGACCGGTGTCGAGTCTCCTCTGCAGCTCGATGCCAGCGGTGCACCCGCACCAGGTGTCAGCGGCAAGCGCCCGTGGAGTCGGCGCCGGGTGCGAGGTGGACGCCGCCGCCCACGTCCTCGGCGTCGGCCGCCCCCAGCAGAGCCTCGACCAGCCCGGGGAAGCGCTCGTCCAGGTCCTGGCGGCGCAGCGTGACGAAGCAACGGGTGCCCTCCTGGCGGGTGCGGGTCACCCCCGCATCGCGCAGGACCCGCAGGTGGTGGCTGAGCGTCGACTTGGCCACCGGCGCCCGCAACTCCCCCCAACCGCGCTCGGCGCCGTCGGCGAGCACCCGCACGAGCCCGATCCGCAACGGGTCGCTGAGCGCCGCCATCGTCTCGGGCAACGACAGTTCCTCGGTCGCCGGGTGGTGTGCGTGTCTCATGAGCCCATGCTAGCTTGTTCGATATTCGACGAACAACGAACAAAGGGGTCGGGTTGACCGAGCCGCAACACCACCAACACACTGACCTCGACGGCCGGGTCGCCATCGTCACCGGCGCCGGATCGGGCATCGGCCGCGCCACCGCGATCGCCATGGCCCGCGCCGGAGCCCGCGTCCTGGGGGTGGGCCGGCGCCACGAAGCGCTTCAGGCCACCGCCTCCCACCACCCCGGCATCGCCGTCCACCCCGCCGACCTGCGCGCCCCCGACGCCCCCGCCCGGGTGGCCCAGGCCGCGACGCAACGGTGGGGCCGCATCGACGTGCTCGTCAACAACGCCGGTGCCACCGCGATGATGCCGCTGGCCGAAACCGATGCGGACCGCATCGCCGCGCTGTTCGCGCTCAACGTCACCGCCCCCAGCCTCCTGGCCGCCGCGGCCCTGCCGCACCTGCGCGAACAGAAGGGAACGATCGTCAACATCTCCAGCACCTATGGGCACCGGCCGCTGCCCGGCGCCGCCCACTACGCGGCCTCCAAGGCCGCCATCGAGCAGTTGACCCGCTGCTGGGCGCTGGAACTGGCCCCGGAGGGGGTACGGGTCAATGCCCTGGCGCCGGGCCCCACCGAAAGCGAGGCGCTGTCAGCAGCCGGGCTCACCGAGGCCGGTGTGGCCCGCATCAAGGAGAGCGAGGCCGCGCAGATCCCGCTGGGCCGCCGCGGTGAACCCGAGGAGGTCGCCCAGTGGGTGCTGCGGCTCGCCGACCCGGGCACGACCTGGCTCACCGGGCAGGTCCTCACCATTGACGGCGGCCTCGAACTCACCTGATCCCGGGGCCGCGCCCCAGGGGCCTGTGTGCAGGGGGCGCGACCTCTCTGGTCTGCCTGAGCAGGTCGAGGGCCCGCTCCACGGTGTTGCGGTCGCGGTGGGCCACCTGGTCGAAGGCCGGGGCCCACCGCCCGCCGCCCCCCTTGCCTCGGTGGTGCTCACGCTGGTCGCAGGGTTGGGGGATCGTCGCCCTGATCTTGCGTTTGCGCATGTGGTCCTGGTTGGCGCGGCTGGAGCAGGCCTTGTCTTCCCGGAGTCGGTCCGGGCGGCTGCGGTCTCCCAGGGGCCGTAGCGTTCGGGTACCTCACGCCAGGGGATAGCCGGTGCCGGGTGCGGAAGCAGGATCGCGTTGATGATGCATCGGTGGTCAGCCCGCTTCTTGCCTTCGGACGCGTCGTCGGGCAGGAGCGGGGCGAGCAGGGCCCACTCGGCATCGGTGAGTTCATGACGGCCGGGCACGTTCACAGCCCGCCAGGGCGGGTCCTGCTCCGCTCCCACCCCCGAAGAACAGTCCCTGGCCCCAGGCGCGTCGCCAGCCTCACACCGACCGCGCGGTCACCCGCAGATCCCTGGCGGTGGTCCCGCTCCTGTCACCACGGGTGAAGAGCCCGGCCGCCCGTAGCCGCCCCCGTTTTTCGTCGCTGTTGCTCCTGGGGCGCCGACCCGTTCCCCTGGCGCGTATCTCATGGGACGTCGTGCCGCCGTGACCAGCCAGTGTCACTGGGTATCGGACATCACGAGTTCAAACTGGGTAGGGGGCGACTCCATCGCGGTGGGCAGGGGACCACGGGTATTCGTACAGGGGCCGAATCGGATCCAGGCCAGCTCCCGGGCCCGACGCCGGTCGAGTGCGAGCAGACTGCGCGCGCCCGGCGCGAACGCCGCCGGACCATTCCGGGTGGCCGCGCGCAGCCGTCGCCAGCGCCGCGAATGCGCCCGGTGGCTGCGCTCGGTCACCCGCCGCCCCCGGGCGTTCTGCCCGCTCCGGGCCTCCTGCGGGGTGGCGTCGATCATCAGCACATGCACCTCGTACCGGCGGAGTAGGCAGAGCAGGGCGAGCAGCACGCGGATCGGGCGCCGGGTCCCGCACTCGTGCACCACCACCGGGCCGCCGCGCAGCGCCGCGGCCACCTGGGCCAGGTGCAGCACATGCACCACCCAGCGCCACAAGGGGTAGGGGACCCGGGCGAGCAGCGGTCCCAGCTGGTACCGCGACTGCAGCGAGTCGATCACCCGCACACCGTCCGCGGTGAGCACGGGGCGTTCCTCGTCCCCGTGGAGACCGAACAGCCGCCGCAGCAGGGTGCTCTTCCCAGCCCCGGGTACCCCGGCGACCAGAATCAGGGACCGCCGAGGGTAGACCGCTCCGCGCACCATCGCGTCATTCATCGTGGGCACATACCGCGCCAGACCCTGGAACATCTTTGGTAGCTCCTCAACGACTCCAGCACCGCCCACTGAGCGTCTGTCAGATCTCTCCGAGCCACGAGACATGATCATCGTATGACCTTGATCCACTCACGAAACACGCCCTGGCCGACGATCGGGGCGTTTCCTGCCGGGCGTGAACGCCCGTGCTGCCACGCCCAACAAACAGGTGAAGACATGATCTCTCCAGACCTGACACGGGGCTGGTCGCGCGCGGCCTCGAACGCCGTATGAGCGGGCGCGCACGGACGGCCCGGCAGAGCCGATCCCGGGTTCGGCCTGGAGGCGGGTGAAAGCAGGTGTCACGTTCAAAGAGCAGTCGGGGTCACGCGGCTTGTTCTCTGCGCTCACCGCGCAGGGGAGAACCGTTCGACCAGCGTCGGTGCCCTGGACCAGTGTGTCGACAGCACCGACATCCTCACCCGCCCCGAAGGGCGCGCCACCGCCCGTGCCGTGATCACCGGACCGGAACCGTGGTGAGCCCTGTTCCGGTCCGGCTGCCTGGAGGCTTCACCCGGTTTCCTGGTGTCGGGGGCGTGAACCGCCACGGGTTCCGCTTCGGCCGGGACCGTTCCCGCCGCCCCGGGTCCGACAACCTTGGGCAACTGGTCGTCCTCACCCGCTGGTGAGGACGACCAGTTGCCAGGTGGCCCGGGTCATCGCCACGTAGCGGTCCACCGCTCCCTCGGTCCCCCTGCCGAACTCCTGCGGATCCACCAGGACCACCAGGTCGAACTCCAGGCCCTTGACCAGGTTCGGGGTCGACGACCGCACGCGCGGCCCCGCCTCGAAGGAGGGGTCACCGACCACACAGGCCACTCCTTCGGTGTTCTGGGCCAACCATTCCGCGATGACCGCGCCCAGGTCCGTGACGCTCCCGTGAGTCACGGGGATGCCGCTGCTGCGGATCGAGGTCGGCACGTTGGCGTCGGCGAGCACCTCCCGGATCACTGGTTCGGCCTGTGCCATCACCTCCTGCGGCGTCCGGTAGTTCACGCTCAGAGGGGCCAGTTCGACCCGGTCGAACCCGACCCGCTCCAGCCGCTGCGACCACGATTCGGTGAAGCCGTGCCGGGCCTGGGCTCGGTCCCCGACAATGGTGAAACTGCGGGAGGGGCAGCGCAGCAGCAACATCTGCCACTGAGCGTCGGTCAGCTCCTGGGCCTCGTCCACGACGATGTGCGCGAACGGGCCGGCCAACACGTCCGTTTCGGTGCCCGGCAGGGCTGACTCGTCGACCAGGCTCTCGCGCAGGTCCTGGCCGTGCAGCATCGTCACCAGCCCCTCGCCGTCGTCGTCGGCCTGGAGCAGGTTGTCGATGACGTGGGACATGCGTTCGCGTTCCACGGCTGCGGAGGCCGCGCGGTGGTGCCTGTGGCTTGCGGCCTTCGGGTCGCCCAACCGCTGGCGTGCCGCGTCCAGTAGCGGCAGGTCCTGCACCGTCCAGGCCTGGGCGTCCTGGCGTTGCAGTCTGTGGATCTCCTGCGGGCTGAGCCAGGGCGCGCACCTGCGTAGGTAGGCGGGTACCGACCACAGGTCCCCGACCAGGTCCTCCGCCTCGATCAGCGGCCATGCCCGGTACAGGGCCCCGATCAGTTCCGTGTTGCGTAGCAGTGACCTGCGGACCAGGTCGGGCGGTATCTCGTCATCGTCGTGGCCGCCGTACTTGTCCACCAGGATCGTGACCAGTTCCTCCAGGAGTTGGTCACGTGCTTCGTTGTGCGCGGTCCCCGTGTCCAGTGCGTCGAAGGCCTCGGCCCAGTCCTCGGCGCCCAACCACAGGTCGAACCAGTCCGTGGAGACCGTCATCCCCCGGGTGGGCGGTTGCTCGTAGAACCTGACGGCTTCCTCGACCGCCCCGACCAGGTCTGCCGAGGACTTCAACCGTGCGGCGCCCGGGTCGGTTTCGGCCACCGCCTCGGCGCCCTGCGGAACCAGGTCCCGCAGGGTGCAGGTGTGCACCCCTTCCTCTCCCAGGCTGGGCAGGACGTCGGCGACATAGGCCAGGTAGGGCTGGTGTGGTCCCACGAACAGCACGCCGCCCCGGCGGTGGCTCAGGCGGGGGTCGGAGTAGAGGAGGTGGGCGGTGCGGTGCAGGGCGACGACGGTCTTTCCCGTTCCCGGGCCGCCGTCGACGACCAGGGCTCCGGCCGAGCCGGCACGGATGATGGCGTCCTGGTCGGCCTGGATGGTGCCCAGCACGTCGCGCATCCGGTCCGACCTGCTACTGCCCAGGCTGGCGATGAAGGCTGACTGGTCGTCGAGTGCGGCGTGCCCTTCGAGTCCCTGCTCGGTGAACACCTCGTCCCAGTAGTCACTGATGCGTCCGTGTGTCCAGCGGTACCTGCGGCGGCTCCTCAGCCCCATCGGGTTGGCGTGGGTGGCTGCGAAGAACGGTTCGGCGGCGGGGGAGCGCCAGTCGATCAACAGTCGGCGCCCCTGACCGTCGGTGAGGCCGAGCCGTCCGACGTAGACGGGTTCGGGGTGGTCCTCGCTGATGATGTGGCCCAGGCACAGGTCCAGGCCGAAGCGGCGCAGGGTGCGCAGCCGGGCACTCATCCGGTGGACCTGCAGGTCCCGTTCCAGGACCTCCCGGCCGGTGCCGCGGGGAGCGCGTCGTTCGGCGGCCAGGCGCTCGGTCAGGTCGGTGACCGAGTCCTGGAGGCTGTTCGCGATGGTTGCGAAGTGCTGATCGTCGTTGGCGATCAGGGCCGGATCGGCTTTGGCGGAGAGGTGGTCCGGAAGGGCGAACGCGCTGTTCATCAGTGGTTTCATGTCGTCTTGCGACTGGTGTGTTCTGGTCACGGACGACGATTGTGCGGCATGCCCCGGGTCTTGCCGCAAGCCCCGGGGGGCGCTATAAGTTAAGAGTGGCGGGGAGTGTCCAGAATCCCGCCTTTTCTTGTGCGGCCCTTCGGGGGCGGTCTTTTCGCGTGGGGTTTCCGCGCCGCCCCGCGCCCTCTCCTCCTGGGGCGCCCGCGGGTTCGGACAGCACCCTCGGTGCGGTGCGCGTCGCGGCGGGCGCGCCGGCGCCCTGCACGGGCGCCTTGTCGCCCACCGGTGCACGTAGGCGTCCCAGGCTCGGATCGCTGAGCGTGGTGTCCCCGGTGAAGGTCTCCTCGTGCTCTGCGCCCAGCACTCAGACTGAGCACCAGCCGTGGACCAGGGTCTGGGGGCGTTCGTTCCCGCAGTGGGTGCACTCGAGGGGTGTACACGGGTCGGGGTTCGTGCCATGCTAATAATTGGACGATCGCCCAGTGCACTTGTTCAGTGCGAGTGCCCAAAAATGGTGTCGAGAGGACGGACATGACGACCGAACGGAGCCGACAGGTGCGCGAGCGCCTGCTCGGAGCGGCTGCCGAACTCATCGGGGAGCGGGGATGGTCCGCGGTGAGCACACGGGTACTGGCCGAAAGGGCCGGGGTGGGGCCCGGGCTGGTCCACTACCACTACCCCTCGTTGAACGCCCTGCTCAACGAGGCCGCCTTGGGGGTGCTGGCCGAGGTGGCCGACCAGACAGCGGTCCACCTGCGGGGCACCGCACCCCAGGAGGGGCTGGACCTGGCCCTGGGCGCCCTGGACGCCTACCCCGGCGACGACCCCACCTCGGCCCTGTTCATCGAGGCCTACCTGGCGGCCGGACGCGACGAGGAACTGCGTCGGGGCATCACCGACGTCCTGGAACGCTTCCGCGCCGCACTGGCCGACTGGCTCAGGGCGGGCGGGGTCCCCGACCCCGAGGCCACCGCCCGGGTCCTGGCCTCGGCCGTGGACGGCATCATGCTGCACCGGGCCCTGGACCCCGACCTGACCGCAGGCGCGGTCGCCCCCGTCCTACGGCGGATCCTGCAACCCGTGCCCGTCGCCACCGAGGGGGAGAGGTGAACGCCGCGCCCCCGACGGGGCGGGAAACGGGACGGGCGCTCATCGTGGGCGCCGGTATCGCCGGGCTGGCCCTGGCCCACCGGCTGGACCACCACGGCTGGCGGGTGAGCGTCCTGGAACGCGCTCCGGGGCCGCGCCCGCAGGGGTACATGATCGACTTCTTCGGGCCCGGTTACGACGCGGCGGAGGCGATGGGGCTCCTTCCCCGGTTGCACGAACTGGGCCACCACTTCACCGAGGCCGTCCTGGTCGACGAACGGGGCCGCCGACGGGCCTCGGTCGGTTTCGAGCGCTTCGCCGAATCCCTGGGCGGCTCCCTGGTCTCGATCATGCGCCCCGACCTGGAACTGGCGCTGCGCGAGTCGTTGCCCTCCCGGGTGGAACTGCGCTATGACAGCGAGGTCGTGCAGGTCAGAGAAGGCACTGAGGGGGTGGGCGTGCGTCTGGCCGACGGCACGGCACTGGAGGCCGACCTGCTGGCGGGGGCCGACGGCATCCACTCCACCGTGCGCCGTTTGGTCTTCGGCCCGGAGGAACAGTACCTGCGCCACCTGGGGTTCCACACCGCCGCCTACACCTTCGACGACGCCCGCGTACACGCTGCCACCCGGGGCCGCTTCCAGCTCACTGACAGCCTGGGAGCCCAGATGGGACTGTACGCGCTGGCCGGGGATCGGGTGGCGGCCTTCACCGTGCACCGCACCCGCGACACCCGCCTTCCCGAGGACCCCCGGGCCGCGGTCCGCGAGGCCTGTGCCGGGCTGGGCTGGGTGGTACCCCGGGCCCTGGAGCTGTGCCCGCCTCCGGAGCGGGTCTACTACGACCACGTCGCCCAGATCGAGATGGGGTGCTGGAGCCGCGGGCGCACGGTGTTGCTGGGTGACGCCTGCCAGGCGGTGTCGCTGCTGGCAGGACAGGGCGCCTCGCTGGGGGTGGGCGGGGCCTACGTCCTGGGGGAGGAGCTGGCCCGTGCCGGCGGTCTCGCCGAGGGTCTGGCCCGCTACGAGCAGCGGTGGCGCCCGGTGGTGGAGGAGCGTCAGCGCACGGCCCGCACCGGCACCTCCTGGTTCCTACCGGACACCCCCACGCGGTTGCGGTTGCGGCGGATGTTCCTGCGGCTGTCGGCCCTGCCAGGAGTGGACCGGCTGGTGGCGACGTCCCTGTCGGGTAAACCGACCCGGGTGGTGAAGGACCTGGCCTCCACCGCGCAGGACTGAGCGGGGCCGGCGCCCTTCCTGGGCTAGTTGCCGAAGGGGCGCTCCAAGACGGGCGGGTGGACCCGGTGGCCGCCGTCGAACCAGGCCTGGGTCTGCGGATGCTGGTCGGCGGGATAGCCGGGGGCGAAGTCGGCCAGCGCGTTCAGGCGCTCCATGGTCCGGAGCGGCAGGGCCAGGGCGGTGGCGTCCAGGTTGTCCCTGAGCTGGCGGGCGCTACTGGCCCCGATGACGGGGTGGATCCGCGGGGAGCGGGCCAGGGCCCAGGCGATGGCGACCTGCGCCGCGGTGGCGTCCAGCTCCCGGGCGGCCTCCTGAAGCGTGCGGGCGGCCCGGTGTTCGTGGTCGGTGAGTGAAGCGGGGTCGACCCGCCCGCTGGTGGCGGCGCCGGGGCCGGTGAACCTGCCCGAGAGCACCCCGGCGGCCAGCCCGTTGTAGGTGGCCACGCTCAGTCCGTGTGAGCGGGCCATGGGCAGGAGTTCGCGTTCGATGTCGCGGCGCAGCGGGTTGTAGGGCACCTGGAGTGCGGAGAAAGGGGTCCACCCGTGGTGTCGGGCCAGGGTGTTGGCCTGAGCGACGACCCACGCGGGCGTGTTGGAGGCGCCCGCGTGCAGGATTTTGCCCGCGCGCACGGCGTCGTCCAGGGCCCGCATGGTCTCCCCGATCGGTGTGTACTCGTCCCAGGAGTGCACCCACAGCAGGTCGACGTGGTCGGTGCGCAGGCGGCGCAGGCTCCGCTCCAGGGTGCGGGTGAGGTTCTTGCGGTGGCTGCCGCCTGTGTTGGGGTCGGCGGGGTCACGGGGCAGTGTGAACTTGGTGGCCAGGACGAAGCGGTCGCGATGTTTGCGCAGGAGCTCTCCGAGGACCTGTTCGCTGTCGCCGTAGGCGGAAGCGGTGTCGATGGTGTTGCCGCCCGCCTCCCGGTAGAGGTCGAGCATGCGGCGGGCCTCTTCGGGGCTGCGGAAGGTCATGGCGCCGAGGAAGAGCTGGGAGACACGCAGTCCTGAGGTCCCCAGGATTCGGTAGTGCATCAGGGGGTCTCCAGGGCGTGGGTGGCGTTCATGGGCCCGGCCTGTGGTGGGACCACCGGGCGCCCGGGGGGAGGCCGTGGCGGGACTGGCCCTGACAGGGCCAGGTTCGGCCGGGCGGTGCGCTCGTAGACTCAGCGCATGGACGAGAGCGGTATGGGTGCGTTCCTGCGTGAGTGTCGTGAGTGGCTTCGGGGGCGGGCGCGCTGGGTCCGGGCGGGTTGCCGCCGGAGAGGGTGGGTGCGTGCGACGATGCGGGCGCTGCTCGACCGGCTGGAGCCGACTCCGGCGGCCCTGTTCAACCGGCTCGGTGAGACGTTGGCGTACACCGCGGGCTATGAGGCCGTTGGGGTTGTTGGACGCGGAGGGCCAGTACCTGGTGGTCTACCTGCCCGCTGACCAGGTTGCCGCCGAGGCCCTGGAGCGGCTCAACCGGTCCGCGTTGCGCATGGTGGGCGGTTAGGGCTTCTTCGGGTGCGTTCTCGTGGGCCCCGCCCCGGCCGGGGGTTGTTCGGTTCGGGGTCCCTAGGCTCGGGGTGCCCGTTGGTGTGAGCAGAGGGGAGGGCCGCGGTGGCCCCCGTGGTGGAATCCGTCAGTAGCAGTCCCGAGCACACGTTCAGCAAACCGGCCCGGCCCCGCATCCGGCTTCTGGCCGGGTTGGGGGTGGAGGGTGACGCTCACCTGGGACGCACGGTCAAGCACCGGTCCAGGGTGGCGGTCGATCCCACCCGGCCCAACCTGCGCCAGGTGCACCTGATCCACGCCGAACTCCTCGAGGAGGTGGCCCTGGCCGGGTTCGGGGTCCGGCCGGGGCAGATGGGCGAGAACATCACCACCCGGGGGTTGGACCTGCTGGGACTGTCCCGGGGCACCGTGCTCGGCTTCGGGTCTGCGCGGGTGGAGGTGACCGGGTTGCGTAACCCGTGCGCGCAGATCGACGGATTCTCCCCGGGGCTGCTCAGGCAGATGGTGTACCGGGACGAACAGGGTGGTCTGGTGCGTCGGGCCGGGGTGATGGGAGTGGTGTTGGAGGGTGGTGTAGTCGAACCCGGGATGGCGATCGGTGTGCGTGAGCCCGCCGGTGCGCACGTGCCGCTGGAACGGGTCTGACCCGTACCTGTTCCAGGGAGCGCTCGCTGTTCAGGGGCCGGGGGTCTTGCGGCCGTGGGTGGCGGTGTACTCGGCGGCCAGCCAGGGGGCTAGGTCCTCGACGAGTTCACGCAGGTGGTCGGGGTCGGTGGTCGGGTACTGCGCGGTGTGGGCGGCGGTGCGCATCTGGTCGTGGCGGGCGGGATGGTAGTGGCCGAAGACGTCCGCGGCCAGGTCCAGGTCGCTGGTCCAGCCGCCCCAGGCGGGCATGACCAGGGTGAGACCGGTGCGGACCAGCCGGCGGGAGATCCTCCGGCTCAGGCTGAGGTGTTCGGCCCGGGTGGTGGCCCGGGCGATGCCGGCGCGCCAGCGCGGCAGGACCTGGTGCAGGTCGCCGTTGGTCTGGCGGGCCAGCAGCGGAGTGGGCCGGTACCGGGGTAGTTGTTCGGCCAGGTCGGGGCCGAGCACCGGAGTGCACAGGCAGGCGAGGAAGAACCCGGAGTCGTGGCGTTCGGGTGCGCTGGTGAGGAAGTCGATCCCCTCGAGGAGGATGCCGACCCCGTTGACCTGGGCGAACGTCGAGTCGAGTTCGTTCTCCAGGGCTCGGGTCCGTGCGTGTTCGGTCTCGTCGGGGCCGGTGTGCAGCGCCACCAGGGCGTCCAGGTCCGAACTGCCGGGGAGGGCGGTACCGCGGGGGATGCTCCCGTAGAGGTAGGCGCTGTGCAGACGGGGGCCGAAGACCTCGGGGATACGGGCGAGCAGTGCGGTGACCGCTGGCGCGAAGGCAGCGGGGACCTGGTCCACTGAGCCCTCGCGGGCGATGGTGCCGTCGGGACGCAGTCCCCGGGGCGGGGGCGGGGGTTCTCGTCTGTTCATGTGTGAGGTCACATGAGCGCACACTAATGTACGCGGGTGCACACCTCGAACCGCTCCGCTGGTGAAGGGCGTTGGTGCCGGACCCGACCGGTCCGCACCCAACCCGGTCACGGGAGTTTTCCGGTTTCTGGGACACGCGCCTGCGGGTGCGGCTAGCGTCGTTCTCGAACACATGAACGGGTCAGGGTCAGGGGGCGGGGGTGAGGGGCGGACGGTGCATGCCAAGGAGCAGGGTGTGCGGTCGATCGCTGCGCCCTGTCTGGCCCCGGGCCCGACCGGTGTGGCGGTGCGCACCCGCCTCAAGCACCTCACCGTCGAGGACGAGGAGGTGTTGCGGCGGGTCGGCGCCCATCTGGGCTCGCTGGCGGCCAGGGATCTCAAGGCCCGGTGCGCTGATGGTGTGGACCACGACTCTCGCACGTGGGCGGCGCGTAAGCGGGTGCTGACCCCTGTGTCGTCGGCGCGGTGGGCGGGGTCGATCACCAGGTCCACCCATGAGCAGTGGGCGCTGGCCCGCCGCAGCCAGGCGGCGCACCTGCGCTCCCTCCAGGCGGGGATCGCCACCCTCCGGCGTCGGTTGTCGTTGCCGGTCGATGCCAGGGGCACCAAGAAGGCACCGGGCGGGTACCGGTCCCGGCGGGAGTGGCACGCCAAAGCCCGCCGCCTGGCCGCGCTGGAGGACCGGCTGGCCGCTGTGCGTGCGGACTGAGCGAGTCCCAGTGGCGGCTTTGGCCGGCAATCGGGTTTGGGCCGTTCAGGGAGCTGGCCGAGGGGTCCGGTAGTGCTGGCACCACTGTTTTTGGTGGGTAGGGCTGGACCTGGAAGAGGGTGTCTGCGTCATCGTGCCGGTCATCTCCGTAGATCTAGCGTGGAACAGGTCAGAGAGCCTGTTGTACGGATCCTCGGGGAGAGTCATGATCGCGGCCCCAACCGCTGTTCCGGTTACCGGTCCCTTGCGTTACGAGCGCAGGGTGGGGCACGGCGTTCATCTGCTGGCCTGTGACGAGACCGAGGACGGTCGGATCGTGGAGGAGTTGGGGGACGCGGCCACCGCGGACCACATCGCGGTGCTGGTTCCGGGCAACGACAACTACCTGGGCAACTACTTCAACCAGAAGAGGCTCACACGGCCGCGGGTCAACGCGCAGACGCTGTTGGACACGATGCGCCTGGTGGCTCCGGGGGAGCGCGTGGCGGTGGTGGTGTGGGTGGGTTACCGGACCCCGCGCGGCTTCCGGGAGGCGTTCTCACGCCGCCCGGCCCTGGAGGGGTACCGGGACCTGGTGCGGTTGACCGAGTTCCTGCCCAGTACGGCGCGGGTGACGTTGGTGGGGCACAGCTACGGGACGGTGGTGTGCGGTCTGGCCCTGGAACAGGGGCGGGTCAGTGACTGCGTGGCGCTGGGCAGCCCCGGGATGGGGGTGCGCGAGCGTGCCGAGTTGGGGTTCGGGGGGAACCTGTGGGCGGCGCTGGGGCCCAACGACTGGATCCGGTTCTTTCCCCGGGGGCATGTGGGCGAGATCGGGCACGGCCCCTCGCCGGTGCGGCGGGGGTACGGGGCGCGGCTCTTCGAGACCGGTGACATCCCGGGGCACTGTTCGTACTACCAGCAGGGCAGTGAGTCGGTGCGCAACATCGCGCGGATCGCGGTGGGGCGCCACGCCGAGGTGACCCCGGTGCGCGTGCCCGCTCCGCGGCGGTCGTGGGACGTGCGGGCGGGGGAGACGGTGGTTCGGTGAACGGCGAACCGGTGATCCTGGCCGAGGGGGTGCGCAAGCTCTATCCGGGCGGCAGGGTCGCGCTGGACGGTGTGGATCTGGCCGTGGCCCCCGGGACGGTGCACGGTTTGTTGGGGCCCAACGGTGCGGGCAAGACCACCTCGGTCCGGGTGTTGGCGACCCTGTTGGGGTTCGACGGGGGCCGGGCCCGGGTGGCCGGCGCCGACGTGTCCGCTCAGGCCGGGTTGGTGCGTTCCCGGATCGGGTTCGTGGGCCAGTACGCGGCGGTGGACGAGATCCTCAGCGGGCGGCGCAACCTGGAGATGTTCGGTCGGCTCTACCACCTGGGCAGGCGGCGGGCCAGGGAGCGGGCCGTGGAGTTGTTGGAGCGTTTCGGCCTGGTGGAGGCCGCCGACCGTTCGGTGCGCACCTATTCGGGTGGGATGCGGCGCAGGTTGGACCTGGCCGCGGGGTTGGTGCTGGATCCCCGGGTGCTGTTCCTGGACGAGCCCACGACGGGGTTGGATCCGCGTAGTCGCGCCGAGGTGTGGCGGGCTGTGCGTGAGTTGGTGGAGGCGGGCACGACGGTGCTGTTGACCACCCAGTACCTGGAGGAGGCCGACCGGTTGGCCGACCGGGTTTCGGTGGTCGACGCGGGGCGGGTGATCGCTGAGGGGAGCCCGCAGGAGTTGAAGTCGCGGGTGGGTGGCGGCCGGGTCGAGGTCGTGGTCTCGCAGGCGGACGAGTTGCCGGTGGCCGCGGAGGTGATGGGCCGGATGGCGGGGTCGCCGCCCGTGGTCGACCGGGACGCGTTGAGCGTGTGCGCCTCCGTCGGGGGCCGGGGCGGGGCGCTGGTCAAGGTGGTGCGGGCCCTGGACGAGGCGGGTCTGGACGTGGAGGACATCGCGTTGCGCCGACCGACACTGGATGACGTCTTCCTGAGTCTGACCGGGCACCAGAGTACGCGGGAACCGGTGGCCGGGGAGCAGAGCGCGGAAGGGGATCGGTCATGACGCGGGTGCTGGGCGCCCCGGACGGGGAGCAGAGCGCGGACGCCCTCGGGGGTGAGCCCCGGGGCCCTCGCGTGTGGGCGGCCCGGGCGGGGTGGGCGGTGGCCGACTCCGCGGTGGTGGCACGCCGGTACCTGGCGCACCTGGTGTACAAGCCTGACGAGGTGGTCGGCACCCTGATGATCCCGGTGCTGGCGGTGCTGTTGTTCGGGTTCGTCTTCGGTGAGGCGATGGGCGCGGCCATGGGGGTGGGCGGTGAGGACTACCGTGACTTCCTGATGCCGGGGCTGTTCGCGTTGACGATGGCGTTCGGGATCGGCAACACGACGATCGCGGTGGTCACGGATGTGGGCCGTGGTGTGGTGGATCGTTTCCGTACCTTGCCCATGGCGCCGTCAGCGCTGTTGGTGGGCCGCAGTATGGCCGATGTGGTTTCGGCGGTGGTGGATCTGCTGGTCCTGGTGGGGATGGGGCTGCTGATCGGGTGGCAGTGGCACCACGGTCCCTGGGCGGCGTTGGCGGGGCTGGGTTTGCTGTTGCTGTTGCGGTTGGCCTTCACCTGGATCGGGATCTACCTGGGGTTGCTGGTGCGCAGTCCCGAGGCGGCGATGAAGTTCTTCTCGCTGGTGTTCCCGTTGGCGATGGTGGCGGAGACGTTCGTGCCCACCGAGGTGATTCCGGGTTGGTTGGCGCCGGTGGCCGAGTGGAACCCGTTGTCGGCCACGGTGCTGGCCTGCCGGGAGCTGTTCGGCAACACCACGGTGGTGGGTGAGTCGTGGGTGGCGCAGAACGCGCTGTTGATGGCGGTGGTGTGGCCGCTGGTGCTGATGGTGGTGTTCGTGCCGTTGGCGGTGCGGCGTTACCGGCGGTTGAGTCGTTGAGTGCGGTGCGGGTTCAGCCTCGGGCGAGGAACTGGGCGAAGGTGGTGCGGCCCACGGCCCGGTCGGGGGTCAGGTGGGCGCCGGAGCGGTAGCCGGCGAAGACCCGGCCGGGCAGGCGTAGCGGCCACAGGCGGCGTTGGGCGTGGGTAGCGTCCAGGTAGGCGCGGGCCAGGTCGCGGAAGGACTCCACGTGGGGTCCGCCCAGGTCGGGGACGCGTCCGGCGGGTTCCTCCTGGGCCAGGCGGGCCAGGCGCAGGGCGACCTCGGCGGCGTCGACGGGTTGGACGTCGATGTCGGGGTAGGGCATGGCGGGCAGGCGGGCCGCGCGGGCGCAGATGCTCCGGACCAGTTGGTGGAACTGGGTGGCGCGTAGGACGGTGACGCCCAGGCCGGAGGCCAGGAGGGCCTCCTCGACGGTGTGTTTGGTGCGGTAGTAGCCCAGGGGGATCTGGTCGCATCCGACGATGGAGACGTGGACGAGGTGGGTGACTCCGGCTGCGCGGGCGGAGCGGATGAGGTGGGTGGCGGCTCGGAGGTCGCCGCCGGTGGGGCTGGTGGCGCAGTGCACGACGGTGTCGACGCCGTTCAGGGCCTGGTCGAGTCCGTGTCCGGTGCGCAGGTCCACGGCGTGGGCGGTGGTTTCCAGGGAACCGGGGTGGCGGCTCAGGGTGTGGATCTCGTGGTCGGTCTGGCGTAGTTGTTCCACCACGGGCGTGCCCAGGGTGCCGGTGGCGCCGGTGACCAGGATCGTGCTCAAGTCCCCACCTCCGAGTCCGTTGCTCAGGGGATCACGCTAACACCGAAGGGGGGAGGTTTCCGGGTATTCGGTGTGCTTTCGGTGCTGGTCGTCGTGGGGGTGCGTTCGGGCCCGGGTCTCCTGCCTCTGGTTTCCCGCCTGGCCCCGGGAGCGGATCCCGTAGCTGTCCCGCCCTGCTCCTTGCTGTGCCCCTTGTGGGGTGGGCCGTCCCGGTTAGAGTGCTGGGCAGCGTTGGCGCAGTGAGCGCTGAGTCACAGTGATGAGGGGTGTGCCCATGCCGGGGGTCGTTGAGGAGCTGCTGTCCGCGATCGGAGCGGAACAGGTGATCACCGATCCCGCGGTGATGGAGGGTTACTCCCATGACGAGGCCGAGTGGGCTCCCTACGGCGGACCGGCCGCGGTGGTGCGTCCCCGTGACACCGCCGACGTGGCCCGGGTGGTGCGGGTCTGTGCCGACCTCGGTGTCGCTCTGGTGGGGCGCGGTGCCGGGACCGGCCTGTCGGGTGCGGCCAACGCGGGCCGGGGCTGGGTGGTGGTCTCCTTCGAGCGGATGAACAGGGTGCTGGAGGTCGACGCCGTCCAGCAGACCGTCACCGTGCAGCCGGGTGTGGTCAACGGCGACCTGCGTGAGCGGGTGGCCCGGGACGGGCTGTGGTATCCGCCGGACCCGGCGTCGGCGCCGTGGTCGACCATCGGCGGCAACGTGGCCACCAACGCGGGCGGGCTGTGCTGCGTCAAGTACGGGGTGACCCGGGACTACGTGTTGGGCATGGAGGCGGTGGTGGGCTCCGGTGAGGTGGTGCGGTTGGGTCGGACCACCGCCAAGGGGGTGACCGGGTACGACCTGGCCGGGCTCATGGTCGGTTCCGAGGGCACGCTGGGTCTGGTCACCGAGGTGACGTTGCGGCTGGTGCCGTTGCGCACCGGGGTGGAGCACACCGTGGTGGGTTACTTCGACTCCCTGACCGATGCCGGTCGTGCGGTGGCCGCGGTGGCGGCGGCGGGCATCGTGCCCTCGGCCATGGAGCTCATCGACCGGTTCTGCCTGCGGGCCGTGGACGAGTGGAAGAACATGGGGCTGTCCGCGGAGGGTGAGGTGCTGTTGCTGGCCCGCAGTGACCTGCCCGGGGAGTCGGGTCAGGCGGAGGCTGACCGGATCCTGGAGTGCTTCGAGCGGGAGAAGGCGGTCTACGCGGTGCGTTCCACCGACGAGGAGGAGGCTGAGGCGCTCTTCCAGGCGCGTCGTCTGGCCTATCCGGCGCTGGAGCGGTTGGGGCCGTTGCTGACCGAGGACGTGTGTGTGCCCAAGGCGAAGGTGCCGTACATGTTGGAGGCGATCGAGGCGGTCGGGGAGCGGTTCCGGACCCGGATCGGAAACATCGCGCACGCCGGCGACGGGAACCTGCATCCGCTGTTCATCGTTCCTGCCGGTGACGATGCTGCTCGGGAGCGGGCCAAGCAGGCCTTCGAGGTGATCGTGGACGAGGCACTGGCCCTGGGCGGGACGGTTACCGGTGAGCACGGGGTGGGTCTGTTGAAGATGCGCGGTGCCGCTGACGAGCTGGGCCCGTCCGTGCTGGCGATGCACCGGGCGGTCAAGGGGGCGCTGGACCCCCGGGGCATCTTCAACCCGGGCAAGGTGTTCGCCTAGCCGGGCCGGGGAACCACGGCGCCCGCTCGCCTCCTGCATATACCCGTGCCCGCCCCACCGCTGGATCGGAAAGGCTGCTTGTGGTCCTCCTACATCTGCTGCTGGCCGCCGTGATCGGGTGGATGGCCCTGATCGTGGCCAAACCCCAGGTGGCGTGGTATGTGCGGGCGTGGCAGTACCGCGACCCGGAGGCCAACTACCCCAGCGACACATGGTTCACACTGCACCGGGTCGGCGCAGCCGTGGCGATCGTGCTGTGCCTGTTCGCGTGGTCCTTGACGTGGGAGAGCGACCCGGACGAGGCGGCGTCGGAGTCCGTCACCGCGCAGGAGTCCGCAGCAGTACCTGAGGACGGGATACCCGCACAGGAGACCGTCTCCCTGACGGACACCGTGACCGAAACGGGCTGGATCAGCTACTACAGGGTGCTGGAGGAGGAAGAGGAGGTCATGATCTCTGCCTCGGTCAAGGGGTGTGTGCGTGACCCTCTGGCGCCTTTGGACGTGCGGGCCGTCGAGGGGAGAAGAGCGTCCGTTTCGCTGTGGAGATCACCCGTGGCTCGATCTTCTGTGGGAACGACGACGAGGAGGTCTGGGAAGAGCCCGAAACGTACAGAGCGCTCGTGGAGCTGGACGCACCGCTGGGGGACCGGACGGTCGTGGACACCAATGGCGACGAGATCACGTTCGACTCCTGAGCGGGCCCGGAGCAGTGGGGTGGCGGGCCAAGGACGGCTCAGTCCCCGCCCGACAGCGTTCCGAGTTTCGAAGTTCGCTGGAAAACGTTCCGGTGGGATGTCGAGAATCGGTGTGCGGCTCCGTCTCCCCGGTGAACACGGCCACAATGGGTCGTGCCGCACCGAGGAGGACATGATGGCCAAGTACCTGCTGCTCAAGCACTACCGGGGCGCGCCGAAGGCGGTCAACGACGTACCGATGGACCGGTGGACACCGGAGGAGGTCTCGGCCCACGTGCAGTACATGCAGGACTTCGCCGACCGGCTCGAGGGCACCGGCGAGTTCGTCGACAGCCAGGCGCTCTCCCCGGAGGGCACGTTCGTGCGCTACGACGGCGAGGGGCGGCCGCCGGTCACCGACGGCCCGTTCGCGGAGACCAAGGACCTGATCGCCGGCTGGATGGTGATCGACGTGGAGACCCATGAGCGGGCGCTGGAGCTGGCCGGGGAGCTGTCCGCGGCCCCGGGGGCGGGTGGCGGGCCGATCCACGAGTGGCTCGAGGTGCGCCCGTTCCTGGCCGCACCGCCGACCATCACGGAGTGAGACACGGTGGACGAAGCTCTGCTGCGGGCCCTGGTCCCCAGCGTGATCGGCGTTCTCGTCCGTCGCGGAGCCGACTTCGCGGCGGCCGAGGACGCCGTGC
The DNA here is from genome assembly GCF_014651695.1 of Nocardiopsis terrae. Lineage (GTDB taxonomy): Bacteria > Actinomycetota > Actinomycetes > Streptosporangiales > Streptosporangiaceae > Nocardiopsis > Nocardiopsis terrae. Next base: position 499,986 of record NZ_BMXJ01000003.1, on the reverse strand, counting down.
AGGACGCCTTGGTCGAGGCCGTGCGCGTGTGGCCTCGGGAGCCGCCGCGCAACCCCGAGGGCTGGCTGGTCACCGTGGCCTGGCGCCGGTTCCTCGACACCACCCGTGCCGAGATCTCCCGACGTCGGCGCGAGGTCCGGGTCGAGGCGGAACCCGTTCCCGGTCCGGGCCGGGCGGTGGACGACACCCTCCAGTTGTACTTCCTGTGCGCGCACCCGTCCCTGACACCGGCCTCGGCCGTCGCGCTCACGCTGCGCGCGGTCGGCGGTCTGAACACACGTCAGATCGCGCGGGCCTACCTCGTGCCGGAGGCGACCATGGCCCAGCGCATCAGCCGGGCCAAACGGACCGTCTCCGGTGTCCGGTTCGACCGGCCCGGTGACATCGCCACCGTGTTGCGGGTGCTCTACCTGGTCTTCAACGAGGGCTATTCGGGTGACGTCGACCTTGCCGGCGAGGCGATCCGGCTCACTCGCCGGCTGGCGGCAGGGATCGACCACGAGGAGGTCGCGGGTCTGCTCGCGCTCATGCTGCTGCACCACGCGCGACGCTCGGCCCGCACCGGAGCCGACGGCAGGCTGGTGCCCCTGGCCGAGCAGGACCGCGGCCTGTGGGACACCCGCCTGATCGCCGAGGGAGTCGACGTGCTCCAGGCGGCCCTGGCCCGTGACCGTCTGGGGGAGTTCCAGGCCCAGGCCGCCGTCGCCGCTCTGCACGCCGACGCCCGTACGGCGGAGGAGACCGACTGGGTGCAGATCGTCGAGTGGTACGACGAACTGGTGCGGCTCACCGACAGCCCGGTGGTGCGTCTGAACCGGGCTGTCGCGGTCGGGGAGGCCGACGGGCCGAGGGCCGGGCTGGCCGCCCTGGCCGAACTGGACCCCGGCGTGCCCCGGCACACCGCGGCGGCGGCGTACCTGCACGAACGTGACGGCGACCCGGTCACCGCGGCGCGGCTCTACGCCCGGGCCGCCCGGGCGGCGCCCAACCTTCCCGAACGCGACCACCTCACGCGGCAGGCCGCACGGCTCAACGTGCGGTTGCGCGGTTGAGTTTCCATCCGAAGAGCCTCTGATCGGTACATTCGCCAACATTCGGGGCACCGGGCAGGTGAGTGGCCACGCCTGGGCGGGTAGGGCGGCCAACGCGGTACGGGGCTTGTCGGAGGGGCCCGGTACCAGAGAACGACGCCGCAGTACGTGAGGGGGAACGTCATGGCTGACGCACTCACCGGACGCCGCGTGGCGGTTCTGGCCGCCGACGGGGTCGAACAGGTGGAGCTGGTCCAACCGAGGCAGGCACTGGTCGATCAGGGCGCCGACGTGGAACTGGTCTCGTTGCACGACGGCCGGATCCAGGCGATGAACGGGGACATCGAACCGGCTGACCAGTTCACGGTGGACCGGGAGGTGTCCAAGGTCGGTGTGGACGACTACGACGCCCTCGTGGTCCCGGGCGGCACCGTCAACCCGGACAACCTGCGTTCCGACGGCGACGCGGTGCGGTTCGTGCGCGACTTCGTGGCCCGGGGAAAGCCGGTCGCGGCGATCTGCCACGGCCCGTGGATCCTGGTCGAGGCCGACGTGGTGCGCGGACGCACCCTGACCTCCTACCCCAGCATCCGTACCGACATCCGCAATGCCGGGGGCGTGGTGGTGGAGGAGGAGGTCGTCACCGACCACGGGCTCACCACCAGCCGCAACCCGGACGATCTCCCGGCTTTCTGTGAACGGATCGTGCGGGAGTTCGCCGGCTGAGCCTCCCGCGGACGGATCGGCCCGGGCCTGTCCGGAGGCCGTGAAAGGGGGTCGCGGACACGTGTCCGCGACCCCCTCGGTGTGGTCGGTTCTCCCCGGCGGGCTACTGAGACTCGGGTTCGTCGGGGTGGTTGCGCAGGTGGAGGATGGCGGCCACCAGGCCGCCCCACAGCACGACCATGGAGATGACCATCATGGTGATGGCGCTGGCGGACATCAGCGGTCCCCTTCCTTGTCTGTGTCTTCGGCGGGCCGGCCCAGGGGCGCGATCCTGTCGGGCTCGTCCAGTTCGACCGGGGTCTGCCCGTCCCCCTGGGCGCCGCGTTCGGCGTCCAGTCGGGCGATGGTGTCGGCGCGCCGCCAGGGGATGCAGGAGATGACGATGCCGAAGACGATCGCTCCGATGGCCACGCCCCAGCCCGCGACCAGCAGGAAGCTCTCCGGGTAGCCCTCGTAGTTGGTCGTCAGCTCGGTGCGCAGGCTGTCCCACATCATGAAGCCCAGCAGGACCGGGGTGATCCCGCCCAGGGCGATCTTCCACCACCAGCCCAGGCGGATCGAGGAGACGGCGTTGGCGTGCTTCTCGAACAGCGGCAGCCTGCGCAGGATCCAGCCGAACACCAGGACCATCACCAGACCGGCAAGGGCGATGCCGTACTGGTTGATGAAGCGGTCCGCGGCGTCGAGGATGTACAGGCCCTCGGGTGTGGGGAAGAGCAGGATGGAGGCGAGCGCGGTGGCGCCGCCCACCACCAGCACGGTCTGGACGCGGCCCAGCCCGGTGCGGTCCTGCACCGCCGAGATGATCACCTGGACGATGCTGATCAGTGAGGTGAGGCCGGCGATGACCAGGCAGAGGAAGAACACCACCCCGAAGAGCGTCCCGCCCAGCGGCAGTGTGGAGATGATCTGCGGGAAGGCGACGAAGGCCAGCCCGATCCCGGAGGTGGCGACCTCGTCGACACTCGTTCCCGCTGCGGTGGCCATGAAGCCCAGCGCGGCGAAGACACCGATACCGGCCAGGAGCTCGAAGGAGCTGTTGGCCAGGCCCGCGACCATGGCCGATCCGGTCAGGTTGGCCTTGCGGCGCAGGTAGGAGGCGTAGGTGACCATGATGGCGAACCCGATGGACAGCGAGAAGAAGATCTGTCCGTAGGCGGCGATCCACACCCCGCCGTCGAGCATCTTGCTCCAGTCCGGGGTGAACAGGGTGTTCAGTCCCGCGGCGGCACCGTCCAGGGTGAGCGCCTGGATGACCAGCAGTACGAAGAGCACGACCAGCAGGGGGATGAAGATCCTGGTGCTCTTCTCGATGCCCTTGCGCACGCCCAGGGCCAGCACGACCAGGACGATCGCCCACACGGCCACCAGGGGCCAGGCCACGCCGGCGACGAACCCGGAGATCATCCCGGGTTCCTCGCCGACCTGGAGGAAGTCGTTGAAGAAGAACGCGTCCGGGTCATCGCCCCACTGCTGGCCGACGGAGAACCAGGCGTAGCGCACGGCCCAGGCGACGATGACGGCGTAGTAGCTCGCGATGACGAAGCAGATCGCCACCTGCCACCAGCCGATGGCCTCCGCCGGTCGGGAGATGCGCCGGTAGGAGAGCGGCGCCGAGGAACGGTACCGGTGGCCGATGCTGTACTCGAGGATGAGTAGCGGGATACCCGCGGTCAGCAGGGCGATGAGGTAGGGCAGGAGAAAGGCCCCGCCCCCGTTTTCGTAGGCGATGTAGGGGAATCGCCAGATGTTGCCCAGTCCGATGGCCGATCCGATCGCGGCCATGAGGAATCCCGCGCGCGTCCCCCACTGCTCGCGAGGCTGTTGCCCCATGTTCAGGTCTCCTAAATCATCCCGTAGTTCGCGATCCGCACGGTAGCAGGATTTGGCCCTCTGAGCACGGTGGAGCCTGGCCCGTGGGCTGGATGTCTTTGTGATGAGTGTCTTTGGTTCTGTTTTGTCTAGACCCCAGGAGAGCGGGAGGCAGGGACGAAAGCTGTCAAGGCGGGCTTACCGGACGCTTTCAGTACGGCTGTGGCGGCGCGCGTGGCGGACCCGGCCCCGCCGAGGTCGTCACGCGCGCCGGGCCCGACGGGGCGCGCCCCTCTCGGCGGGTGTCAGGATTCGCGGTGCCGAGGTCTGGGGCGCAGCCGGGCGTTGGGCAGTTCCGGGGCGGGCAGTGCTTCACCCCCGTCCGCCGTCACGGGAGCGAAGCGCGTCCCCCCGGTCCGGCCGTCGCGCTGTTCCTCCCACTGGGTACGGGCGCGCACGATCTCCTCGTGGTCGCGGCCCACGAAGTTCCACCACATCACCAGGTCCTCACGGAAGGGTTCCCCGCCCAGAAGAAGCAGGTGGGTGCGTTCGTCGGCGTGCACCCGTACGCCCTCCCGCCCGGTGCCCAGGTAGAGCAGGGAGCCGGGCACGACCCGGTGTCCGTGCGCTCGGACGGGGCCGTCCAGGGGCAGCAGGCCGTGTTCGAAGGCGGGATCGACCGGAAGGTGCACTCTCTGGCCCGCCTCCACGATGATCTCCGCCCCCACCAGGGGCGTGTGGGTGCTCGCGGGTGAGCGGTGCCCGTCCAGTTCTCCTATGATCACCGTGACCCGCGCTCCCGGCACCGTGAACTCCGGCAGGTCGGCGTGGTGCTCGAAGTGGGCGGCGCCCTCACGCGTGTCCGCGGGCAGGGCCACCCACAGCTGTGCGCCGTGGAGCAGGCCGGGAGCACCGGAAGGTGTGCGTTCGGAGTGGGCGATGCCGTGCCCGGCGGTCATCAGGTTGAGCTGGCCGGGGCGGACCATCTGGTCCGAACCCAGGCCGTCCAGGTGGTGGACGGCGCCCTGGACCAGCCAACTCACGGTCTGCAGCCCGATGTGGGGATGGGGCGGCACCTGCATGCCCGCCCCGACGGTGACGTCGGTGGGCCCGTAGACGTCGGCGAAGCACCAGGCGCCGACCATGCGGCGGTTCTTGCCGGGCAGGACGCGGTGGACCAGCATCGCGCGCGGTCCGCCCAGGGGTACCTCGCGGGCTTCGAGGAGTTCGGTGTCGGGTTCGGGGCCGGTCCGGTCGACCTCGCCTCCGCAGACCCGCTGTTCGGTGGGATGGGGTTCTACGTTGCTCACGTGGTTGACGCTAACCCAGTCGGCCGCGGCGGACCCGGACCGGCGTGCCCCGCCGGGCGGTCTCCGACCACCGGCGCATGTGCCCTTGTCCGGTGAGACCGGGCAGTCCCCGGACCAGCAGGGGGGGTGCCCGCACTCGGCGCGGAGGGCGCCCTCGCTTCGAGGACGGGACCGGTGTTTCCTGCGGGTCGGGAGGGGCCGAGGGGACATTCGTGGGTAGAAATGGGTTGAGGATCCATGCCGGGTGCTCACACACGGTTCACCGGGAGGCAGCCATGAGCCATGTCCCCTCCGAGGTCGCCCCGGGTGTACACCGGCTCGGCGACCAACTCGTGAACTTCTACCTGGTGGAGACCGCCGAAGGGCTGGTCATGGTCGATGCGGGGCTGCCCGCCCACAGCGGCCGGTTCCTGGACACGGTCGCCTGGGTGGGCGGCAGGCTGCGTGCCGTGGTGCTCACCCACGCCCACCCCGACCACACCGGGTTGGCCGAGCGTGCCCGGGACAAGGCCGGGGCCCGGGTGTGGGTGCACGAGGCCGACGCGCCGATCCTGGATGACGGTCCCACCAGTTCGGTGATCCACGCCCGCCCCGAACGCCCGCTGTTCTCCTACCTGTTGCGCCGCCCCAGTGCCGTTCAGACGCTGATGCGGTTGGGATACGCCGGGGCGTTCAGTTCGGCACGGGTGCGTGAGTACACCACCTTCGGCCACGACCAGGTGCTGGAAGAGGTGCCGGGGGCGCCCCGGGTGCTGTCGGTTCCGGGGCACACCCCGGGCAGTTCCCTGGTGCTCTTCGAGGACCGCGGTGTGGTGTTCAGCGGTGACGCCCTGGTCACCGACGACCCCACCACCGGTTGTGTGGGGCCCCGGGTGGTGAGCCGGATGTCCACGCACGACTCCGTGCTGGCCCTGGACTCGCTGGACAGGCTGGCCGCGCTGCCCGAGAACACGCTGGTGCTGCCCGGACACGGTGACCCTTTCACTGACGGACCGCGCCTGGCGGCCGTGCGGGCCCGCTCCACGGGGGTGCGCTGAACGGACCGCCGGGGCCGTGCTGTTCTGCGTTGACCGCTCAGAGGCCAGGTCGGGGGCGCCCCTGTCGTAGGCCCAGGGGGTGCACGGTGGTGGGACAATGCACCCCATGTCCGTACGCGAACTCGTCATCCTGGGGACCTCCAGCGCGGTGCCCACCCGTCGCCGCAACCACAACGGATACTTCCTGCGCTGGGGCGACCAGGGCGTGCTGTTCGATCCCGGGGAGGGCACGCAGCGGCAGATGCGCTTCGCCGGGCTGGCCGCCAGCGACATCACCAGGATCTGTGTGACGCACTTCCACGGTGACCACAGCCTCGGCCTGCCGGGGACGATCCAGCGCATCTCCCGCGACCGGGTGCCGCACACCGTGCGGGTGGCCTACCCCGGCGCCGGAGAGGAGTACTGGCGCCGGTTGCGCCACGCCACGTCCTTCCACGACACCGACGTGGTCCTCCCCCAGCCGGTGGGCGGGTCGGGGAGTTGTCCGGTGGGGGAGGGGGAGCCCTTCACAGTGACGGCGCTGCCACTACGCCATTCGCTGCCCGCCTACGGGTACCGGCTGGCCGAACCGGACGGGTGGCGGATGCTACCCGAACGGCTTGGGCACTTCGGGGTGCGCGGGCCCGACGTCTCCCGTCTGCTGCGCGAGGGGTCGCTGGTGCTGGGGGACGGGCGGGTGGTGGACCTGGCCGACTGCGCGGAGCCCAGGCCCGGGCAGGTGTTCGCGTTCGTCATGGACACCGGGGTGTGCGCCCAGGCGGTGGAGCTGGCCCGGGGAGCGGACATGCTGGTCATCGAGTCCACCTACCTGGACTCCGAGGAGGAACTGGCCGAGCGGTACGGGCACCTGACCGCACGGCAGGCCGGCAGGATCGCCGCGCAGGCGGGTGTGCGCCTGCTGGTACTGACCCATCTGTCGGAGCGCTACGAGGAGGACGAGGAGGAGCGTTTCGTGGCCCAGGCGGGTGAGGAGTTCGACGGGTCGGTGGTGTTGGCCGCCGACCTGGACCGGATTCCGCTGCCCGCACGGCGCTGACCTGGTGTACTGCTCGACACGGATCGGGCGGGCCCTCAGGAACGTTCCGGGGCCGCGTGGTCCTGATCAGGACCGGGCCCGCGCGGCTCAGGCCGGTTGGGGGTGCGGCCTGTGTTCCCGGCCGCCGCCTCGTCGGCCGCGGAAGCGGCGGCCGGCGAGGCGGGTACGGCGGTCTGGGCGATGAAGGCCCCGGTCACGATGACCGCCGCGCCGAGGAGCTGCACCGGGGTGAGCGCCTCGCCGAGCAGCACCCAGGCCAGCACGATCGCGGTGACCACCTCCAGGTAGGCCACACCCCCGGCGACCTGTGGAGACAGTCGCCTGATCGCCGAGACCCCGACGAAGTAGGCCAGGGCGGTGCACACCAGCCCCAGCCACAGCGCGACACCCCAACCCGGAAGGGGGACGCCGCCCAGCGGAAGCGGTTCGGCGAGCAGGCCCCACGGCAGGGTCCAGGGGCGGGCGAGCACGCCCAGCAGGACCGTGGCGACCAGGGCGCCGAAGGCGATGACCGCAAGGGGGTCGGTGTCCTCTCCCATGGCGTCGCCGAGCAGGAAGAACGTGGCCTGGGCGGCGGCGGCCCCCAGGGCCAGGCCGACGCCGATCGCGTCCAGGCGCATCCCCGCCCAGACCTCCAGCAGGAGTCCGAGCCCGGCCACGGCCAGGACCACGCCCGCCACCGCGGCGGGGGAGACCCGGTGGCGGCGCACCACCCGTACCCACAGCAGGACCAGCACCGGGCCGAGGAACTCCAGGAGCAGTGCGATACCCACCGGGATGCGGGCGACGGCGGCGAAGTACAGGGCCTGGACACCGGCCATGGGGAAGATGCCGTAGGCCAGGAGCAGCAGGGGTCTGCGCCGGACGATGCGGCGGTGCCGGATCGCGATCGGGAGCAGGATCAGCGCGGCGACGGCCAACCGCAGCCAGGTCACGTGCAGGGAGTCCATGCCCGCGTCCAGCAGGGGGCGGGCGAAGACCCCGGCGCCGCCGAAGGCCAGTGCGGAGGCGAGCGCGAAGGCCAGCCCCGAGGGGCGGTGGCGGGCGGTGTGCGCGGACACGGGGCGCTCCAGGGAGGGTAGTGGGCGAAGGAGGGGATCGCGTCGGGCCTGGGGTGTGGCCGATCTGCGCGGAGGGGGCGTGAGGAGCGGGCCCGCCCGCCGGGGTCCGGGTCGTGGTTCAGCCGGCGGGGCCGAGCTCCAGCTGTGCCCAGGCGACGTCGTGCCAGGTGCCGTGTTTGTGTCCCACCCGCCGCATGACGCCCACGTCCTCGAACCCCATGGCCCGGTGCAGGCCCTGGCTGGCGTCGTTGGGCAGGGTCATGCAGGCGATGGCGGTGCGCATGCCGCGTTCGGCCAGGCGGGGCAGGAGTTCTGCGTACAGCGCCCGGCCCGCGCCGCGGCGGTGCCGCCCCCGTTGCAGGTAGACGCTGACCTCGCAGGTCCACCGGTAGGCGGAGCGGGTGCGGAAGGTGCCGCCGTAGGCGTAACCGGCCACCCCCTCCTCGTCCTCCAGGACGATCCACGCGTGCTCGCGCTGGGCCGCGGTGATGCGCTCGGCCATCTGCTCGGGCGGGGGCGGGGTGAGTTCGAAGGTGATGGCGGTGTCGGTGACGTAGGGCGCGTAGAGGGCCGCGCACGCCGCCGCGTCGGCGACGGTGGCGTCGCGGATACCGGGGCGTGTCAGCAGGGAATCCATAGTTGAACATGATAAGCGATCGTGTCGACTATGGTGAACGCATGAGCGACGAACTGGGCCCCGCCCTCGCCGTGACCCTGCAGGCCCTGCGCCGGGACCGCGGCTTGAGCGGCGCCGCCCTGGCCGAACTCTCCGGGGTCTCCCGCGCCATGATCAGCCGGATCGAGAACGGGGACGCCCAGCCCACCGCCTCCCTGTTGGGCCGCCTGTCCGGGGCCCTGGGCATCACCCTGTCCGAACTGATCGCCCGGGCCGAACAGGGCGACCGCCGGCTGGCCCGGCTGGACGAACAACCCACCTGGACCGACCCCGAGACCGGCTATCGCCGCCGCGCGGTCTCACCCACTTCCGGCGGACCGCTCGAACTGGTGGAGGTCGAACTACCCCCCGGGGCACGGGTGGCCTACCCGGCCGAGTCCTACAGCTTCACCCACCACCAGATCTGGGTACTGGAGGGCACGCTCGCCTTCGGTGAGGGTTCGGAGGAGCACGTTCTCGAACGGGGGGACTGCCTCCGGCTCGGTGCACCGGTGCCCTGTGAGTACCGCAATCCGACCGGGAAGCCCTGTCGCTATCTGGTGGCCGTCACCCGACGGGGTTAGGACGGGTCCGGCTACCCGGTCAGGACCGTCAGGAAGGCGGGGCGCTGTTGCCGCATCCAGGCGCTGCGGCGTTCCCTGCGGCGCTCCCATTCGGCCCGTCCGCCCACCCGTTCCACCTCCTGGACGAACAGGGGTTCGCCCCGCTCGACCATGCCCTTGACGAAGGCCTGGGAGGCCTCGTCGTACTGGTCGATGGCCTCGGGTAGGAGCAGTCGGTCCTCGGGGGTCATGCCGTAGCCGTCGGCGAGCAGGCGCAGACGGCGCAGCACGTCGGCCCCGGCGAACTCCGTGTCGGCGAGCGCCTCCGGGGGCAGGGTCGGCCCCAGGTAGAAGGCCAGGGCGGCCAGGTCCCACACGGGGCGGCCCGGGGCGGCCAGGTCGAAGTCGATCAGGGCGACGGCCTCACCGCCGCGGAAGACCAGGTTCTCCAGGCAGGGGTCGTTGTGGCACAGCAGGGTGCCGCCTTCGGGGTCACTCAGGTGCGTGGGCCAGTTCGCGTCGGGGTCGAAGGGGGTACGGGCGGCGGCGTCGTGGTAGCGGCGCAGCAGGCGGGCCGAGGCGGTCACCACCCGGTCCCGGGCGGACCAGTCCGGGAAGGGCGGCACGGCCACGTCGCCCTCGACGAAGGTGAGTTCCTCGGTGCCGTCGCCGTGCAGGGCCAACGGGCGGGGAGCGCCCTCGAACCCGCTTCCGGCCAGGGCCGCCAGGAAGGCCTGCAAGGCGGGGGCCTGGGGCGGGGCAGTGCGCAGGACCCGGTCACCACGGCGGATGACGGTGTTCATCATGCCGCCGCTCAACGGCCGGTCCTGGTCCCCGTTCTGGGGGTTGGCGGTCATATCCGGTGTCGACTCCCTCGAAAATCCCTGAAGTTGCGCGAGAACCCGCCGGTACCGTGCACCGTCCCATCGGCGCCGAAGGAGCCCCGCTCCTGCCTTACGAAGGTGCTCTCGCACCCGTCCAGTCTGCCGCTCAACCATCCGGTCGTGAGCGCAGCCGGGGGTCGGCCCGGCTGCGCTCACGCCGGTTCAGGCTGGCGACGGTCCCCGACGTCGGGGCGGGCACGGCGAGAAAGGCCCGCACTCACACCTGCGGGCGGCTCACGTGACGCACGGCGCACGGGTCCCAACCGCGCAGAACGCTGTCGGCGGCGGCGAAGAGGGGCGCGGTCTCGGACGTGAGAAGGGCCTCCGCGCCCGGGAGGGACCGCTCCAACATGAGGCCGTTGACGAGGGTGAGCAGGAACTCCGCGCGTTGGGCGTTGTCACCGCGGGGCAGCGCCCCCTCGTCGCCCAGGACCGACAGCCAGTGCTCCACACGGTGCCGCATCCGGCGTTCGATGACCAGGTAGGCCTGCCGTGCTTCCTCGGTCGGCTCCCGGGCGAAGTACGTCTCGTGCATCGTGGCCCAGGTCTTCCTCGCCTCCTCCCCGGTCCCGGCGGGCGCGAGGAGCTGCCGCAGGCAGGCGACCAGTCGGTCCCGGGCGGGCAGCTCCGTGTCATGGACGGGGTCGCCCGGGAACACCGTCTCGTGGATCCCCGCGAGTACCGCGTCCTGTAGGGCGTGCGGCGGCCGCGGCGCGGCCGGTGCGCTGGATCGGGGCACCGGGACGACGGTCGATGAGCGGGTACCTGGCGCAGCCGCTGGTGTGGGGCCTGTGCTGGCCGCCTGGGGGCTTGGGCTGGGCGCGCACCTGTCGAGCTGGTCGGCGTCGTTGCTGGCGGTGCTCACCTGGGGGGCGACCGTGGCCGGTGCGGCCGCGCTGGAGCGGGTGGACCGACGGGGCCCTGCGGAGGTACTGCTGCGCAGGCTGACCTATCGCCCGGAACGGTCTCGGCCCTGAGGGAGGCGCGGGCCGGTGCCGTGTATCTCTGGCTCCTCCTCGACCCGCGTCAGGGACCTGCCTGTCGCCTCGTCAGCGGGAAAGGCGGGCCTTCGGGAGGAGTCGACGGCTGGCATCACGCCCCCTCAGTCGTCGGCGGCACCCAGGTGGAGTTGGACGGCGGGCGCGGTACGCGCGACGAGCGTTTCGAAGTCGAGCTCGGCCAGTTGCGGGATGTGAGCGAGGTAGCGGGCGAAGGCCACACCGACGAGCTGGGTCATGGCGAGGGCGAACCCGCTCTGCCGGTCCGTGATGAGGGGGGTGACACCCGGTCCGGTGATCGCGCCGGTGACCAGGGTGCGCATGCGTTCGGTGGCGGCCTCGTTTCCCAGCACCGACCGGGCCAGGACCTGCATCTGCGGTCCGGTGGCGGGGTTCTCCCACAGACCCAGGTAGCCGCGGGTGAGGCGCTCGCCCTGGGTCTCGAAGGGGCCGGACAGGGCCTCGGTGAGTATGTCCTGCGCCTCCTCGGGCAGTTCCATGGTGGCGGCGAACAGGCCTTCCTTGTTTCCGAAGTAGTGCGAGAGCAGAGCGACGTCGAGGCCGACCCCGGTCGCGATCGAGCGCATCGTCGTGCCGCGGAAGCCCTTGGCGGCGAACTCCGCGCGCGCGGCCTCCAGGATCCGCTCCTTGTTACCGCCTTTGCTGCCAGCAGGCCTGCCCGTGCGCTCACCGTTCCTCATGTTCGCAGTCTACCCGGACATCATCACCTGTTGACATCATCAGTTGTTGAGGCGATGATGAGGGAAGAAGGAGGCTGCGCGGCACGGACAGTGGGAAGGCTTGGAACAGTGAGGCCCACGCGCCGCAGGTGCCCTGCAGCAGCCCCTCACTCCGAACCGGAAGGAAACCGTCATGGCCGACACACCCGAGGCCCCGTCCGCCTCCGTCGGAACGTCCAGGACAACCTGCGCCGTGGTGGGCGGCGGACCGGCAGGGCTCGTCCTGGGGCTCCTGCTCGCCCGTGCCGGAGTCCGGGTCACGGTGCTCGAAAAGCACGCGGACTTCCTACGGGACTTTCGCGGCGACACCGTCCACCCCACGACCCTGGCCATGCTGGACGACCTCGGCCTCTTCGACCGCTTCGACGCCCTGCCGCAGTCCCACCTGAAGCAGGCCGCCTTCACCTTCCCCGACGGGCGGCAGGTCCCGGTCGCCGACTTCGGACGGCTGCCGCTGCGCCACCCCTACATCGCCATGGTCCCGCAGTGGGACCTGCTGAACCTGTTGGCCGAGGCCGCCGAGACGGAACCGACGTTCACCCTGCGCACCGAGCACGAGGTGACCGGCGTGGTCCGCGAGGGCGGTCGGGTGAGCGGCGTCGACTACGACTCCCCGGAGGGCCCGGGCCGACTCCACGCCGACCTGGTCGTCGCCTGCGACGGGCGGTGGTCGGCAGTGCGGCGCGCCGTCGACCTGCCCAGCAAGGAGTTCCCCGTCGACTTCGACGTCTGGTGGTACCGCGTACCCACCCCCCGCCGGCTGGCCGAATCACTGCTGCCGCGCATGGCGAAGGGGCGGGTCATCGTGACCATTCCGCGCGAAGGCTACGCGCAGGTCGCGTACATAGGCCGGAAGGGGACCGATGCGGCACTGCGCGCGCGGGGTGTGCAGGCCCTCCGCGCCGAAACCGCCTCGATGATGCCCGAACTGGCCGAGGACGTCTCGGGAATCGCATCGATGGACGACGTCAAACACCTCGACGTGCGCATGGACCGCCTGCGGCGCTGGCACGCACCCGGGGTGCTGTGCATCGGCGACGCCGCCCACGCCATGTCACCGGTCGGTGGTGTGGGCATCAACCTCGCCGTGCAGGACGCCGTCGCCGCCGCCCGCCTGCTCGCCCGCCCCCTGGCCCGCGGCTTCCTGAGGAACTCGGGGAGCAGGCGCTTCCTCGCTCGGGTGCAGCGGCGCCGCACCTTTCCCACGGTCGCCGTCCAGGCCGTGCAACGCTTCGCGCACGCCCGTGTCATCGCTCCCGCGCTCAACGGCGAAGTGACCGAACCGCCCCGCGGGCTCCTCGCCCTGGTCCGCCGCGTCCCCGCCCTGACCGCGCTGCCCGCGGCCTTCATCGGTATCGGTCCGCGGCCGGAAAGGGTGCCCGTGTGGGCTCGGCGCACGGCACGGCAGGAGAACCCAGCCCGGCCCTGAGAGGGGCCGTCGACGGGCTCGGACCCAACGGGCGTGTTTACACCGGGGCAATACACTGGCAACACGAGCGGGGGCCGCCACCTGTAAGGGCCCTGGGGCGGCGCCCCGCCTGCTTCCAGACGATCGAGGTTCCCGGCACAACGGCGTGCGGGCTGCCCGTTCCAGCGGTGAGAAGGGAACACACACGCATGCCGTTTTCCAATGGCGACCGGGAGGACCACCACCCGGGGGTCCGCAGCGCCTACGAGCACGTAGCGCGCCGCAACCCCGACGAGCCGGAGTTCCAGCAGGCTGTCCTGGAGGTACTCGACAGCCTCTCGCCCGCCCTGTCCCGACACCCCGAGTACGCCACCGAGCGCGTCCTGGAGCGCCTCTGTGAGCCCGAACGCCAGATCATCTTCCGGGTGCCGTGGCGTGACGACCAGGGCAGGGTCCACGTCAACCGGGGTTTCCGGGTGGAGTTCAACAGCGCGCTCGGCCCCTACAAGGGCGGGTTGCGCTTCCACCCCAGCGTCAACCTCGGGGTGGTCAAGTTCCTGGGGTTCGAGCAGATCTTCAAGAACGCGCTCACCGGGATGGGCATCGGCGGCGGCAAGGGCGGCAGCGACTTCGACCCCAAGGGGCGCTCGGCCACGGAGATCGAACGCTTCTGCCAGTCCTTCATGACCGAGTTGCACCGCCACCTGGGCGAGTACACCGACATCCCCGCCGGCGACATCGGGGTGGGCACCCGCGAGATCGGCTACCTGTTCGGGCAGTACCGGCGGCTGAGCAACCGCTGGGAGGCCGGGGTCATCACCGGCAAGGGCCTGGACTGGGGTGGTTCGGCGGTCCGTACCGAGGCCACGGGGTACGGGGCGGTGCTGTTCACCCAGCGGATGCTGGAGCGCAACGGCCGTGATCTGGACGGCATGCGTGTGGTGGTCTCGGGGTCGGGCAACGTGGCGATCTACGCGGTGGAGAAGGCCCAGCAGCTGGGCGCCACCGTGGTCGCCTGTTCCGACTCCACCGGCTACGTGGTGGATGACAAGGGCATCGACCTCGACCTGATCAAACAGGTCAAGGAGGTCGAGCGCGGGCGGATCAGCGACTACGCGCAGCGGCGCGGCGACGCGAGGTTCGTCGAGGGCGGCAGCGTGTGGGACGTTCCGTGCGAGGTGGCGCTGCCCTCGGCCACCCAGAACGAGCTGGGAGCCGAGGCGGCCCGGACCCTGGTGGACAACGGCGTGCTGGCGGTGGCCGAGGGCGCGAACATGCCCACCACCCCCGAGGCGGTCAAGGTCCTCCGGGACGCCGGGGTGCTGTTCGCGCCCGGCAAGGCGGCCAACGCCGGCGGTGTGGCCACCAGCGTGCTGGAGATGCGGCAGAACGCGCGCCGCACCTCGTGGTCCTTCGAGCACGCGGAGTCGGAGCTGGCCGAGACGATGGCCGGTATCCACGACCGCTGCGAGGAGGCCGCGGAGCGGCACGGCGCCAGGGGCGACTACGTGCTGGGCGCCAACGTGGCCGGATTCGAGATGGTCGCCGACGCGATGCTGGCCCAGGGGCTCATCTAGCCGGTGTTCTCGGGGCCCCGCGGGGCCCCGAGAACTTGGCCCGGGCTGGGGCCGGCGCGCTCTGTCGGCCCCGGCCCGCCGGGTGAAGCAGGGGTCATCTCACCACAGGTGGTGGACCTGGGGGCGGATGAGCTCGTCGTAGACCTCGCGCACCTGCGCGTGGGTCTTGGCGTCCAGCGGAGGCAACTGCGCGGCGGCGGCGTTGCCGCGGGCCTGCTCGGCGTTGCGGGCGCCCGGGATGACCACGCTCACCCCGTCCTGGTCCAGGATCCAGCGCAGCGCGAACTGGGCCATGGTGGCGCCCTCGGGGACCAGCGGGCGCAGGCGCTCCACGGCCTCCAGCCCGGTTCCGTAGTCGATGCCCGAGAAGGTCTCGCCGCGGTCGAAGGCCTCACCGTGGCGGTTGAAGTTGCGGTGGTCGTCCTGGCCGAACCGGCTCTCGGCGGTGAACTTGCCCGACAGCAGACCGCTGGCCAGGGGGACGCGCGCGATGACACCGACCCCGGCCTCCCTGGCTGCGGGCAGAACGCGCTCCAGGGGCTTGTGGCGGAAGGCGTTGAGGATGATCTGGACGCTTGCCAGGTTCGGTCGGGCGATGGCGGCCAGGGCCTGGTCGCAGGTCTCGACCGACACCCCGTAGGCGCGTATGCGGCCCTCGTCGACCATGGCGTCCAGGTCGTCGAAGACGGCGTCGCTGTCGATGACGGTCGAGGGCGGACAGTGCAACTGGACGAGATCGACGGTGTCCACACCCAGGTTGCGGCGTGAGTCGTCGTTCCAGGCCCGGAAGTTGCCCGAGTTGTAGTGGGCGGGCTCCTGGGCCATGCGACGGCCCATCTTGGTGGCCACGGTCAGATGGGGGTGCTCCTTGAGGAGCTGTCCGACGAGCCGTTCGCTGCGCCCGTCGCCGTAGACGTCAGCGGTGTCGATGAAGGTGACGCCCTCCTCCACCGCCGTGTGCAGGGCGCTCATGGCGTCTGGTTCGCTGACCTCGCCCCAGGCGGAGCCGATCTGCCAGGCACCGAAGCCCACGGCGCCGACGTCGGCGATGGTACCGAGTACACGTGTGTCCATGCACGTGATCCTAGGCCCT
Source organism: Nocardiopsis terrae (assembly GCF_014651695.1). GTDB lineage: Bacteria > Actinomycetota > Actinomycetes > Streptosporangiales > Streptosporangiaceae > Nocardiopsis > Nocardiopsis terrae. The sequence goes on along the minus strand of NZ_BMXJ01000003.1, from coordinate 484,055 downwards.
CTGGAATCGCTCCCAGTCGGGCCTTTGGCCCCGGACCGCATTCGGTGGCGGTCCAGGTGCCGCCGACCGGCCCGTGCGGCTGGTCAGCTGCACGCGAGGTCAGTCCGTCAGACCGCGCTCGGCCCGGTACTGATCGAGCAGCTCCCCGTGGTCGGCCTCCACGAGGCGGGCGGGACGCCCCAGCAGCGCGCCGATACTCTCGGCCGTCCGTTCGGCCCTTTCCGGGGTGGCGCAGATGGCCGCGACCACGCTCTCCCCCGTGCCCGTGGGGTACTCCTCCTCGGGCTCGGTGCGCGCGGCCAGACTCCAGGGGACCTCGCAGGGGCCGGAGTGGTCGGGCTCGGGGCACAGCAGCAGTGCCACACGGCTGTTGGCCGCCATCACCTCCTCGAAGTCGGCGTAACCGGACACGATGACCTCGAAGGTGCGGATCCGGTCGCTCATGTGTGCGCTCCTTCCTCGAAACCGTGGGCCGTGTCCCACTCCCCGGTCAGGGGCCGGTCTCCCCACCCGCTGTCAGGCCAGGCGCGCCGAAGACCGTTGCCGCGGCCACCGCCGTACCCGGGGGGGGAGCTCGTGGTCGGCCCCGCCGCCCGGGACCATGCCGCCGTCTGGGGCGAAGGTACACCTCGGAGCCGGTTCGGTGCGCCCACCGACGACGACCGGTGTCGCCGCGGGCGGGGGGGAGCGGGAGACCCGTTGCCGAGAAACCCGTTGCCCGGAGCGGAGCGGGGCCCTAGGGTCACGGCTCATGAACGACGCCCGAACCGATCCGCCCTTCATCGCCGACGAGCGCACGATGCTGAACAACTGGCTGGACTGGCACCGCCAGACCCTGGCGGTCAAGTGCCAGGGCCTGTCCGCTCCGCAGCTACGCGAACGCTCCGCACCGCCCTCGCCGATGTCCCTGCTGGGCCTGGTCCGGCACATGGCCCACGTGGAGCACATGTGGTTCCGCGTCGTCCTCAACGGGGAGGAGTGCCGCTCCCCGGTCAAGACCCCCGACAACCCCGACGGTGACTTCCTGGACGTGGATGCCGCCTCGCCCGAGGAGGCCTTCGCGCTGTGGCGGGCCGAGATCGGGCACGCCCGCGAGGTGTCTGAGGGGTTGCCGCTGGACGCGGTGGGCAAGGCCCAACGGCACGGCGAGGACTGCTCGTACCGCTGGATCCTGGTGCACATGATCGAGGAGTACGCCCGCCACAACGGCCACGCCGACCTCATTCGGGAGCGGATCGACGGAGCCACGGGGGAGTAGCCAGCGCTCGGGCCTGCACGGGCCCGAGCGGTTCCGGTGTCGGCCCTGCCGCACTCCACGCCAGGAAGAGGCCTCCCGGAAGACGGCTTGGGCTGGTCTCCGGGTCCGGGCGGTGCGCCCTCAGTCGGGCGGGTCGGCGGTGCGCAGTTCCTCGTTGATGCGCTTGGCCTCCTCCAGCTGGTCCTCCAGGATGATGATCCTGCACGCGGCCTCGATCTGGGTGCCCTCGTCCACGAGTTCACGCGCCCGGGCGGCGATCCTGAGCTGGTAGCGGGAGTAACGGCGGTGTCCGCCCTCCGAGCGCAGCGGCTCGATCAGCCGGGCCTCACCCAGTGCGCGCAGGAACGCCGGCGTGGTGCCGAGCATCTCCGCGGCGTTGCCCACCGTGTAGGCGGGGTAGTCGTCATCGTCGAACTGGTCACCGGTTGCGGGACGGGACAAGCGTTTCTCTTTCTCTCCTGATCGCACGTCGAGGGCCCCAGCGCCGCTTGGCGCTGGGGCCCGAGAGTTCATTACCACCTACCGGCCGCTGCCGGTCTTCCGCTTCCCGGGGTCAAGCTGGGACGGGATAGCGGGGATCGCGGTTGTGTGACCGTGGACCACCTTCTTCCGAACCGGGGCCTGCGGTACCCGGGCTGTGTTCTCGCGCGCCCAGGCGATCCTGATGGCAACTACTCCTCTCGATCTCAGTTCGTGCACTTCTCACTACTACGGTGCTACCGGCCCCCGGCGCCTACAACCATGCGCCGGTCAAGCCTTACTGCGCCTTTCGTCCTGCTCGGCGTCCCCCGTGCGGGCGGGACTCCGTCCTGCGGTGATGCGTACTGCGGTCCTACCGGCCCCCAGCGTCTTGAAGCACGTGCACGCTGGTCGAGCCGTCCTGCTCTCTTCCTTGTTGCACGGTCCTCCCCGTGCGGGCGGAGGACCGGTCCTGCGGTACTTCTGTCCTGCTCCCACCGGCGTATCCGGTGGTCATGCTGGTGGATCTCTGTTCCTACGACAGGAAATCTAACAGCACCCCATGGGGATGTCTACAGTGGCCGCTATAGATTTTTTCGTGTCCCGCGATGAGGTATCCGAGCTGGCCGCCAGAGGGGGCGGTTGGGGACATTTCACTGTGGAGAGAGACCGATCATGTCCTTCGAAACCCCCGTCAGTCCCGGTGAACACGGACAGCCCCAGTTGACCGGAAGGCCGGACACCGGCCCCGCCCGGGCCAGCACCCCTGGCCTTCTCGGCAAAGGCGGAGCCGAGAACACGACCGTCGCGGTGCGGGCCACGAGTGCGCGCATCATCGCCCTGGACACCCGTTTCGGTGCCCGCGACGTGGTGGACACGGCGGCCGGGGCAGCCGCACTGGCGCGCCGCGCCCTCGCGGCAGGGTTCGCCGACCACAGGGACGTCCTGGCAGCCGCCTCGGAGGCACACCAGGTCGCCGGGTGGATCGCCTTCGACTCCGAACACCAGGACCTGTCCAGACGGATGAGCGTGACGGCCCTGCAGCTCGCCCGGGCGGCCGGGGACCGGTCCATGGAGTACTTCGTACTCAGCCAACTGGCCATGCAGGACGTCCACCTCCGACGACCGGCCGAGGCCGCACGGATCTGCGACACCGCCCTCTCCGGCGGTGCCCGGGGGAGTGTGGCCGCCCTGTTCACCCTCCGGGCCGCGCGAGCCGCCGCCCAGTCAGGCGAACACGCCCGCGCCCGACTCCTGATACGCCACACACGCGCTCGCCACCTGGACGGAACCCGACCGGAGGATCCGGCATGGGCGTGGTGGCTGACCGAGGCGGAGATCAGCTGGCACCACGCCATGATCCGGGTCGACGCCGGGGACTGGGGGCAGGCCGCCGAACTCTTCCACGCCGCCTGCCAGGGGACCCCGAACCGCGGACGATCGATCGCCGTCTACCGGGCGAGCCTGCTGTGTGCGCTGGCCAAGGCCCGTTCCTGGGACGAGGCCGAGACCGTACTGGTGCGCGACGTCCTGCCCCACCGGGGAGAGGTGGCCTCGGTGCGCACCCGACGCATACTCGACCATGCCGCCCGCCTGCTGGACGGAGCCCGTCGCAGGCCCTCCCTGCGCGAGGCGGCCCGCCAGCTCTGACCAGCGCCCCTGACCCGGGGCTGCCTGTCCTGCTCGCTCCCTACCGGTCCGAGCAAGCCCGGATGTCGCGCAGAACTGTGGATCTCCGGCACGGGGGGCAGGACAAGGACCGACCCGGGTGAGTGCCTGATGGTCGGCCTCTGTCCTGGCCTGGTTCCGGCCTGTGAAGGTCAGAGCTTTTCGGCGAAGAACGGAACGACCCTCTTCAGGGCCTCTCCTGCCCCGTTGGGGCGGTCGTAGAGGTCGTAGTGGGAGACGTTCCCGAGCTCGAGAAGCTGCTTGTCCGCAGAAGCGGCCCTCTCGTAGATCTCGTGGCCGTCGCGGTAGGCGCCGAACGCGCCCTGCCTGTCGCCGACCACGATCAGCAGGGGCTGGTCCAGAAGCTCATCAGCCAGATGGAACGCGTCCCACCCCAGTGCGGTCGTGCCGTGCGCAGCCTCGAAGAGCACACAGCCGTTCTCGGCCCGGCCCCGATGGGTCCGGTAGTAGTCGAAGGCTTCGATGATGTCGATGTCCCCGGTCTGCTTCGCCGCCTCGGCCGTCTCGGGCAGGAAGCCGTTGACCGCGCTCTCCGTCCCGCGGGCCTCAGCCGTGCGCTGCTGGGCGATGCCCTCGAGCGCCTGTCGGACCCCGCCGTTCTGTCGGGCCAGGTCGCGCTGCATGCGGCCGAAGTTCACCCCGGTGATCGACACGACGGCGTTGAAACGCTTCTCGGTCTTCGCCGCGGCCAGCGTGTACCCACCGCCGCCGCAGACGCCGAGCACACCGATGCGGTCCTCGTCGACATACGGCAGCGTGACGAGGTGGTCGACGACGCGGCTGAAGTCCTGGATCCGCTGGGACGGGTCTTCCAGGAACCGTGGCACGCCGCCACTGGCCCCCTGGAAGCTGGCGTCGAACGCGATCACCACGTGTCCGGCCTCTGCGAGTGCAGGGGCGTAGACGCTGCCGGCGGTCTGCTCCTTGCAGCTTCCGATCGGATGCGCCGCAACGATCGCCGGGTAGGACTTCGACGCGTCGAAGTCCGGCGGGAAGTGGAGATCCGCTGCGATGTCCCAGTACATGTCGGAGTTGCGGAACGTGATGTGCTCGATGGCCCCGGTGGTCATGGTGCCCCCTCTGTCGTGGCTGGGGTTGTTCCCCGTCGTGACATCCACCCTCCGTCCTGACCGGGAGCCGAACCAGTCCGCGTTCCCGCCCAGGAACGATCTGTCCCAGGACAACGGGTGCGGTCCCGCTCTAGGGTGACGCTATGTCCTCGTCACCCCAGCTCAAGGCCCTAGGTGAGTTCTTCCGCGCCCGACGCGGCGAGATCTCCCCGGACACGGTCCCCGCACACGTCGTGAGCGCCGCCGGACGACGACGCGTCACTGGTCTGAGGCGGGAGGAGGTGGCGCAACTGGCCGCGGTCAGCGTCGACTACTACACGCGGGTCGAGCAGGGGCGACTCGCCCCCTCCGACCAGGTCTTCGCGCTACTGTGCCGAACCTTCGCGCTGTCCTCGGAACAGAGGGCCTACGCCGAGGACCTCCTCAACCACGCCCGCGGCTACGTGATGACAGTGCCTGGGCGAGAGGCCGCCCACAACCGGCTCCAGCTGTTGCTGGACCAGCTCACCGAACTTCCAGCTCTCGTCCTCGGGCCCCGGATGGACGTCCTTGCCTGGAACGGCCCCGCCGCAACGTTGATCACCGACTTCGCACGGCTTCCAGCCACCGAACGCAACTATGTCTCGATCACCTTCACCACACCCGGGATGAGGGACCTGTACGAGGACTGGAGCTCTGTCGCACGCACGTGCGTGGGGATTCTCCGACGTGAGGCCGCGGAGAACCCCGACGACCCGGAACTGGTCGGCCTCGTTGGGCGGCTCTCCATCGCCAGCAACGACTTTCGCCGGTGGTGGGCCGAGCACCGCGTCGCGGAGCAGGATTTCGGAGCCAAGGTCATGCTCCATCCCACCGCAGGACGGATGCGCCTGAACTGGGACTCCTTCAGCTACGCAGGCGCGGCACGACAGCAGCTCATCCTGTGGTCGGCCGAGGCCGGAAGCCCTGACGCCCATGCCCTGGCAACCCTCGTCTCGGCGTCACGAGGTGCGCCCGAAGCCTGAGTGCTCCGAGCGGGTTCATACCGTGGCGGGACGCCGCTCTTCCCGGAAGCGAGTTCGAAGTCGTGCATCCGCCGAACAGGATGCTTCATGCGCTCACGGACGATTCATGGACGGCATGGTCTTGGACAGGTCCTTGACGACGGTGCGCTCGGGTCGGAAACGGACCAGGCGTGCGTCGTCGGCGTAGTGCCGGAAGTCCGGATGCCAGGCCGCCTCGTCCGCTCCCAGGTAACGGCTCAACTTCCGTCGGGCGAGCACCGGGTCGAAGGGCACCACCTCGGCTCTGCCGCGCATGACCACCTGGAGGAACTCCATCCGCTCCAGGTCGCAGGTGTCCACCACCACGGCGGTACGCGGGTCGCGTTCCAGGTGCTTGGCCATGACCGCGTACTCCCCGGTGATCCACCACAAGCATCCCTGCTCCCACAGGAACCAGACCGGTCTGACCGTGGGTTCGCCGGAGGTGTTGGTGGTGGCCACCCGGGCGACCAGGGGTCGGGCAAGGAAGGCGTCGACGTCGAAGGGATGGTCCTGCCGAGGGCTGCCGGGAATGTCGGTCACCCCTTCAGGCTAGGTCGCGATCAAGCGCGGGAGAAGAGGCGCCCGAAGGCTGTGGAAAACCCGTTGGCCGCAGGGGAGCGGAACGCCACAATGTGCGGATGGTCGATCGATGCTTCTCCCACCCGGACCTGGCCGAGCTCTACGACTACTTCGACCACTGGCAGGTCTCCCCACAGGACGACTTCTACCTCGACCTGGTGATGGGAGCCCGCTCGGTCCTGGACGTGGGCTGCGGAACCGGCAAGATCCAGCGGGTAGCGCGCGAGCGCGGGCACACCGGTCGCCTGGTGGGGCTGGATCCGGCCGAGGCGATGCTGGAGGTGGGCCGCCGCGAGCGGGACGACATCGAGTGGATCCTGGGCGATCTGGTGGCGGGTCCCTACGAGGGGGAGGCCGAACCGCTGGAGGAGGGCGGGTTCGACCTGGTCATCATGTCCGGGCACGCCTTTCAGGTGTTCCTCACCGACGAGGAGGTGCACGCCAATCTGGCCGCGGTGCGCAGGGTGCTGACCGACGATGGCCGGTTCGTCTTCGAGACCCGCAACCCCGCCGTGCGGGGCTGGGAGGCCTGGAACCCCGAACGGGCGCGCACCGTGGCGGGCCCGGACGGACACAGGGCCACCTGCGTGCACCGCCTGCGCGGGGTGGAGGGCGACCTGGTCACCTTCACCTCCGGCTTCAGCGTCGAGGGCTGGGCGCAGTCCCAGGTCAGCCGCAGCACCCTGCGGTTCCTGGACGCGGAGACCCTCAACGTTCTCCTGGCCGGGGCCGGGCTGGCGGTGAGCGCGCAGTACGGGTACTGGGACCGCAGTCCGCTCACCGGTACGAGCCCGGAGATCATCACCTTCGCCCGCCCGGCCTGAGAAGCGTCGTCGGGTCGGGGTAGATAAGAGGCACCGGAAAGCTCACGGAGCTGAGGGAGGTGCCCGTGTTCGTCTTCTACAACAGCCGGTGGGGCTGTATGACGTCCCTGCTGGTCTCGATCGCGTTGACCGCGCTGCTGTTGTTCCTGCTGAGCTCCTGCTGATCCGCGGTGTGTCTGAGGGGCGCCCGGATTCACCGGGGCGGGGGCACTCCGGGCAGGCCGTCGATACTGGCGGCGTTGTGTCTGCGCCAGTAGCTGTCGAAGTACTCCGGACCGCTGCGTTCGTGGGCCCGGTCCAACAGGTCGCGGTCCTCGCGAAGGTCCATCAGGGGCACGGAGAACCCGCAGGAGTCCGCGATGCGTTGGACCTCGACCACGATGATCGAGCGCTGTCCGATGGTGCGCTCCTTGGGGAAATGGGGGCGCAGGTCGTCGAACTCGGGGGTGCCGGGCGGGACGGCGCGGCCCTGCCCGTGCAGGCGGACGATGTTCGGCGGCCCCTCGAAGGCGCAGAACATCAGCACGATGCGACCGTTCTCCCGCAGGTGGGCGATGGTCTCGGTACCCGACCCGGTGTAGTCGAGGTAGGCCACCCGGCGCTCGCCGAGCACGGCGAAGGTGCCGCCCATGCCCTTGGGGGAGACGTTGACGTGGCCCTGGGAGTCCAGCGGTGCCGTGCCGACGAAGAAGACCGGTTGGTCGAGGAGGAACCGTTCCAGCCGTGGCCCGATGGTCTCGTGGATCCTTCCCATGGCCGAAAGTGTGGCACGCGGGTGTTCCCCGGCCGCGGGGAGGTCGCACGGCCGGGGCCGTGCGGCTCAGGGGGCGGCGGATGAGGGGCCGTCGATCTGGCTCTGGATGCCGTCCAGCAGCGCGTTGAGGCCGAAACGGAAGGTCTCCCAGGCTTCCTGCTCCAGGTAGGGCTCCTCGGGATCCGCGTTGTCGAAGGCGCCGCCCTGGCTCATCAGGGTCAGGGTGGGGAAGCGTTCGGAGAAGTCCACCGCCACCTCCTCCAGTTGGGCGGAGCGTGCGTACCACCACTCGTCCTCGGCGATCCCCGTCACGGTCTGGGCCTGGCGGGCCTCTGCGGCGGTACGGACCATGCCTCGGACCAGGTTGAACAGGCTGCCGTAGGCGCTGCTGATGGCCTTGGGGCCGAGCCCCGCGCGGTGGAGGACCGCGGCCAACGCCTCGAAGAGCCGGTAGTCGTTGGGTCCCAGGACCGGCCGTGCCTGGGAGACCTCCAGGCTCCAGGGGTGGCGCAGGTAGAAGCGCCACAGGTTCCCGGCCCAGTCCAGGACGGCCTCGCGCCAGCCCGTTCCGTCGTCGGTGTCCTGCAGGGTGGGTGCCTCGGGGAGGTTCTCCTCCCACTCGCGTACCAGTTCACCGAAGGCGTGGTCGTACATGAGGTCGATGAGTTCGTTCTTGCTGGCCACGTAGGTGTACAGGGACATTGCGGTGCGGCCGAGCCGCTCACCCACGGCGCGCATGGACAGGGCCTGCATGCCCTCGGTGTCGGCGACCTCGATGGCGGTCTCCACCACCAGGTCCACGCTCAGCTGTGCCTTGGGGCCGGGGCCGGTGCGTTCGGTCGGTTCCTGGCCGCGCCACAGCAGTGCCATGGAGCGGCGCGGGTCGCCCTGTCCGGCGTAGACCACCACTTGCATCTCCTTACGGAATAAACTAATGTTCGCTGGCTGTTAGTTTACCGCATAAGGATTCCCAGGACCCTGAGGAGCAGCTTGCCTTCCGAACCCACCACCATGGCGGACACCCACGACACCATCGAGGTCCGCGGGGCCAGGGAGAACAACCTCGACAACGTCTCCCTGGACATCCCCAAGCGGAGACTGAGCGTCTTCACCGGCCTGTCCGGATCGGGCAAGTCATCGCTCGTCTTCGGCACCATCGCCGCCGAGTCCCAGCGGCTGATCAACGAGACCTACACCGCGTTCCTGCAGTCCTTCATGCCGAGTGTGGGCCGACCGGACGTGGACGCACTGCGCAACCTCAGTGCGGCGATCATCGTGGACCAGGAGCGGATGGGCGCCAACTCGCGCTCGACCGTGGGCACCGCCACCGACGCCCACGCGATGCTGCGGATCGTCTTCAGCCGTGCGGGCACCCCGCGCCTGGAGCCCTCCAGTGTCTTCAGCTTCAACAACTCCGAAGGCATGTGCCCCGAGTGCGAGGGGCTGGGTCGCACCAACCAGATCGACGTGGCGGAGCTCTACGACCGGGACCTGTCCCTGAACGAGGGCGCCATCACGGTCCCCGGGTACGCGGTGGACAACTGGTACTGGCAGGTCTTCGCCCACTCCGGACTGCTGGACCCGGACCGGAAGCTGCGCGACTACACCGACGAGGAGTGGCAGTCCTTCCTGTACCAGCCCGCAACCAAGGTGAAGGTCGGCACCAGCAACCTGTCCTACGAGGGCCTGGTCCCCAAGATCAAACGAACCTACCTGGCCAAGGACCGGGAGAAGATGCAGTCCTCCATCCGCGCCTTCGTGGACCGGGCCGTGGTCTTCTCGGTCTGCCCCGAGTGCGCGGGTACCCGGCTCAACGCCGCGGCACGGCAGGTCAGGGTCAACGGGCGCACCATCACCGAGTGCGCCTCCATGCAGATCAGCGACCTGGCCGATTTCGTCAGGAGCATCGACGAGCCCTCCGTCAAGCCGCTCGTGGACAACCTCGCCCACACCCTGGGCTCCCTGGTGGAGGTGGGGTTGGGCTACCTGAGCCTGGACCGGGAGTCGGGCACGCTGTCCGGCGGTGAGGCCCAGCGGGTCAAGATGGTCCGCCACCTGGGCTCCAGCCTCAGCGACGTCACCTACGTCTTCGACGAGCCCACTGTGGGCCTGCACCCGCACGACATCGAGCGGATGAACAACCTCCTGCTCAGCCTGCGCGACAACGGCAACACCGTACTGGTGGTCGAGCACAAGCCCGAGACCATCGCCATCGCGGACCACGTCGTGGACCTGGGCCCGGGCGCCGGCCCCGACGGCGGCACGGTCACCTACACCGGAGACGTGGCCGGGCTGCGCGAGTCGGGCACGCTGACCGGGCGCCACCTGGACCACCGGGCCCAGCTCCGGGAGAGCGTGCGCACCCCCACCGGGGCCATCCCCATCCGCGGGGCCAGCTCGCACAACCTGAGGGACGTGTCGGTGGACATCCCGCTGGGTGTGCTCACCGTGGTCACCGGGGTGGCGGGTTCGGGCAAGAGCTCACTCATCCACGGGGCGCTGCCCGGCCGCGAGGACGTGGTGGTGGTCGACCAGTCGGCGATCCGGGGGTCGCGCCGCTCCAACCCGGCCACCTACACCGGGCTGCTGGACCCGATCCGCACCGCCTTCGCCCGCGCCAACAAGGTCAAGTCCTCCCTGTTCAGTGCGAACTCCGAGGGGGCGTGCGGTGAGTGCAGGGGGGCCGGGGTCATCTACACCGACCTGGCGATGATGGCCGGGGTCGCCTCCACCTGCGAGAAGTGTGAGGGGCGCCGGTTCAAGGCCGAGGTGCTCGAACACAAGCTCCGCGGCAGGGACATCAGCCAGGTGCTGGCCATGTCCGTGGTGGAGGCGCGCGACTTCTTCCCCTCGGGCAACGCCCGCACCATTCTGGACCGGATGTACGACGTGGGCCTGGGGTACCTGGGGTTGGGGCAGCCGCTGACCACCCTGTCCGGTGGTGAGCGCCAGCGCCTGAAGCTGGCCGTCTCCATGGCCAGGAAGGGCGCGGTGTACGTGCTCGACGAACCCACCACCGGCCTGCACCTGGCCGATGTGGACCGGCTGCTGGCGCTGTTGGACCGTCTGGTGGACGACGGCAACACGGTGGTGGTGATCGAGCACCACCAGGCCGTCATGGCCCATGCCGACCACGTCATCGACCTCGGCCCCGGAGCGGGTCACGACGGCGGCCGGGTCGTGTTCGAGGGGACCCCCGCCGGACTGGTGGACGGGGCGGAGACCCTGACCGCCCGCCACCTGCGCGCCTACCTGGGGCGCCAGGTGCAGGACGGTTAGGACGAGGACGATGCCACCCGGCACGGGGCCCGTCTCCCGGGACGGGCCCCGCATGTCAACGCCGTCGTGGCGACCAACGCCAATACGGTGCGACTGTACGAGTCGCTCGGCTTCGAGGGGGCGGACACGCGGGGGTCGAGGAGGATTACTACAACCAGAGTCGGACTACCGACGTCTGTCCTGGCTGGGCCGTGACGGCCCTCACCCTTACTCCTCGGACGTCTCCCTGTTACGTTTGTTATTGTTCAACCACTAACAGAGGAGTATTCATGAGCGTCAACCCGACCCACGAGCTCACCCCCGCACAGCACGCCCTGGCAGAGCACCTTCGGCTGGTGTCGTCCGGCCAGATCGACGAGTGGATCGAGCTGTACGCCGCGGACGGCACGGTCGAGTTCCCCTTCGCCCCCGCCGGTGTGCCTACCCTGGTGCAGGGACGCGAGGCGCTGATCGCCCACATGCGCGGCTTCCCGCAGACCTTCGACGTGAAGTTCGTCGACGTGAAGTTCATCGAGACGGCCAACCCCCGGACCGCGGTCGCCGAATACCGCTCGGAGGGGATCGCCCTCAGCACCGGCAAGCCGTACGAGCAGACAGTCATCACGGTGATCCGCCTCGACGAGGCGGGCCTGGTCGAGCAGTTCGTCGACTACTGGAATCCTCTCGTGGTCATCGAGGCCATGACCCCCGACGAGACGGCCAGCGGCCAAGACGTGTCGTGGCCCTCGGAGCGTTGATCCCGGTTCGACGGGGTGAGACAGGTCACCCACCCGTCTTGCCCCATCGCACCCTGTCCCACTCCGCAGTGAGAGACTGGGAGACATGCCCGCCCCTGGCTCCAGAGTGAAGAGCGATCAACGCCGTCGAGTCGTGCTGGACGCTGCCGTGGCCTGCTTTGCGCGCAAGGGTTACTACGGCACGACCACTGGTGAGATCGCCGAACGGGCCGGAATCTCTCAGCCCTACGTCTACCGCCTGTTCGCCAGCAAGGAGGCGTTGTTCGCCGGTGCCATCCTCCACGTGTCCGAGCTGATCTCGGATGCTCTGACCGGCGCCGATGAGGCCGGGCCGCACCGGCAGCCGGAGGCGGTGATGCGTGCGATCCGGTCCGCCTACAGCACCCTGATCGAGGACCGGGACGTCATGCAGTTCCTCATGCAGGCCAGTTGCGCAGCCGATGAGCCGCTCGTGGCTGAGGCGTTGCGCACGTGCTATGCCAGGCAGGTCGAACTCGTCAGTGAGCTCCTGAACCACGACGACGCTGCGGTCCGGCACTGGTTCGGCGCCGGTATGCTCGAAAATGTCACGCTGACCCTCGGCCTGGCCGACGTCGACGAGCCCTGGGCGCGGACCCTCAGCGGACAACGGTCTCGTTCGGACGGCGGTAGCTTCGCCCACCGGGAGTCGCCGTAGCTTCCGCCGAAAAACAGGCGGCTATGTAGGCGGCCGGCCAGGCCGTCCCACTTCCTTGGAACTGGGACGCCGTCCGACGGTGTCGACGTCGATCGACACTGCCCAGGTCAGGACCGTCCCAGAAGTTGTGCCACAGGTGCGTCCCGGGTTAGTACTCCAGTCTGGTTTCGCGATCTTGTCGCGGACCCGGCTGGGAACGGGTACGGCCACCGCGTGATCATCAAGGGTTGTGTGGACTCATGACGATCGTGCGGTGGTTGCGGGCCATAGCGTAGACCCTGCTCGCTGGCGGACGATGTTCGACCAGGCCATGGACCGGATCGCGGGCCGCTTCGGGCGAGTTGAGCCGCGGGCCGCGGCCCGCGGCTACCTGCTCGGGCTACTGTCGAACGTCGAGCGCAAGAACTGCTGGCAGCTGGCCGAACAGGCCGGCCACAGCCGACCCGGGCCGATGCAGCGCCTGCTGCGCTACGCCCGCTGGGACGCCGATGCGGTCCGCGACGACCTGCGCTCGTACACCGCCGAACACCTCGGTGCCGACGGCGCCGTTCTCGTCGTCGACGAGACCGGCTTCCTGAAGAAGGGCCGGGCCTCGGCCGGTGTACAACGGCAGTACACCGGCACCGCGGGACGCATCGAAAACTCTCGGGTCGGCATCTTCCTCGCCTACGCCACCAGCCGGGGACGGGCCCTGATCGACCGTCGGCTCTATCGGCACCGACTGCCACCGCCACCTGCTCATCCGTCGCAACCGGACCACCGGTGAACTCGCCTTCTACCTGTGCTGGTCACCCACAAAGGTGGCCCTGTCCGAACTGGTCCGCGTCGCCGGTGTCCGCTGGAGCGTCGAGGAGTGCTTCCAGGCCGCCAAGGACCAGGTCGGACTCGACCACTACCAGGTGAGGCACTGGACCTCCTGGCACCGGCACATCACGCTCGCCATGCTCGCGCTGGCGTTCCTGACCGCCCTCGCCGCCGACCCGGCACCACAACGGCCCGTTGATTCGACCCCCCACGCTGCCGGAGGGCTTCCGCCACCCCGTGCACGGCCACGTCGGGCTGCACGTCATGTACCGATTGCTCTGAGCACGCCTACTGCGGCCCTCCGGGGCTCGGTGCACGGTCAGGTCTGCTCGTCGAACCGCTCGCGTGCGCGCTCGACCTCGGGCATGTTGACCGTGGTCCAGCGCAGCAACGCGTCGATGAGGTCCTGGAGCGTCTTTCCGAGCGATGAGATGCGGTACTCGACGGCGAGCGGGCGCGTGCTCACCACGACCCGCTCGACCATCCCGTTGCGCTCCAGGCGCCGCAGGGTCGCAGTGAGGGACTTCTGGGTGACGGCGGGGATCGCCCGGCGCAGTTCGTTGAAGCGCGAGGGCTGCTCGCACAGCCGGTCGAGCACGTGGAGCGACCACTTGTCGAGCATCTGGTCGAGCAGTTCTCGGTGCTCCGCGCTGATCTGGGGCGGGGTGGCCGGGGAGTGGGCGGTTTCCTGCATGACACCTGGTCTCGTTGAGGTTCCCTTTGTCTACCTAGTAGACATTGGATACCGGAAAACGCCAAACGGAGGAACCTTCCATGAGTGTGCAGCTGCTGACCCCCGAGGGCATGTTCCAGCCCGTCCCCTACCACCACGTCGCGATCGGCACGGGTACCCGCCAGGTACACGTGGCCGGCCAGATCGCGCGCGACGCCGACGCCGCCCTCATCGCGACCGGTGACCTCACCGGCCAGGTCGAGCAGGTCCTGCGCAACGCCGGGCGCGGCCTGGCCGGCGCGGGAGCGACCTTCTCCGACGTCGTACGCCTGCGCTTCTTCCTCACCGGCTGGGGCCCTGACCGGGGAGAGAAGGTGGGCGCGTTCATGGCGGGTATCGAGAACGTCACCGACGAACTCGGGCTCCCGCAGCCGCTGCCTCCGGTGTCGGCCATCGGCGTCGACTACCTGTTCGAGCCCGACGTGCTCGTCGAGGTCGAGGCGTACGCCGTCCTGGACTGACCGGCGTCGACGGCCTCCGAGTTCGTTCAGACCGGAGGCCGCCCCGCGATACTGGCCCGCATGACTACTCCATCCGCCCGGTCGGGACATGCGCGCCTTCCTGGGAGGCGGTTCCTGGGCCGACGGCTTCAGCGCGACCCGGGCGGGACGGGACCCGCACGAGGACGCGCTCGCCTTCGAGCCCGCCGGACCTTCGTCGAGCCGAAGCCCTCGGGCTGGGCGGGCTCTCACCACGGTCCGGGCCCGGGTGCGCCCCCTCCCGTGAAACGCGGGGCACCGGACTGCGGGCGATTCGTCCGGCCGCGCGGAGGCGCGAGCGCTCACGACCTTCGCAGCAGGCCCAGGCCCAGGCCGGTGACGCTGTGCAGCACGTATCGGCCCTCCTGACGGCTCTGCACGAGGTGGGCCTCGCGGAGCACGTTCAGATGCTTGCTCGCCGTGGCGGGGGAAACGGTGAGTCTGCGGGCCAGGCCCGTCGTGGTGCACACCCCGCCCTCGGCCACCAGCTCCAGGAGTCGGGAGCGCGTGGGTCCCAGGAGCGGGGCGAGGCCGACTGGGTGCGGGGCCGGTCGTGCCCAGCCGAGACTGTGCTCGATCGGGTGGACCAGTACCGGGGGGAGACCGGGGTCGGCGAGAGCCACGGGCCTGCCCCAGCAGAAGAAGGAGGGCACCAGGAGCAGGCCGCGGCCTTGCAGGTGGAGTTCGCGGTCGAAGGGGTAGTCGATCTCCAGAACGGGTGACCTCCAGAGCGCGGTGGGGCCCAGAGAGGCCAGGAGCGCTTCGGAGCCCCCGCCCCGCAGGGCACGTGCACGGTGCACCAGGTCCGTGTGCACCTGGGCGCGGATCCGAGTCCAGAACGGCGCGAGCGCGGCGCGGTGGTAGGTGCGAAGGGCACCACCGAGCAGGCGCATGGACCCGGCCTCGCCCAAGGCCAGCCAGCCGAGTGACGAGGGCGAACGGGCGTGGTCGGCCAGGGTGCCCAGCTCCTGACGGATTCGGGGGACCGGTGTGGTCAGCACGGACTCGATACCGAGGTCGGGGTCGGGGTCTGCATCGGTCGGGGTGAGGAAGTCGGGACAGTAGTTCCCGTAGGGGACCAGCGCCAACAGCAACCGCAACGTGCGTTCCCGGGGGCCGCCGTCCAGCAGCGTCCGGTGCACGGCTTCCCGCCATTCGTCGAAGAACAGGGCGCCCTGCCTGTGCTGCAGCATGTGGAGGCTGTTGACGGTCTCCCACAGGGGGTTGGCGGAGTCGGCCAGGCGCAGGCGCATGAGGTCGTCACTGCTGAAATAAATGCTCAGCTTTGTGCTGTTTTTTGACATTTCGGACTTTCCCATTTCCGGCCATGTTGTCGCCAGGAGGAAAACGTACGCACGAACCCGAAAGCGAGTGTTAATAATAACCAGGAAAGCAGCGAAGGGTGAGCGTTACGGGCAGGGAGGGAATTCCATGAAAGAGGAAGCGGCAGCCGGGCGTGGCAGGCGCCGGGGGGCCCGCGCGGGAGGTGCTCGCACTCCTCTCGTCGTCTTGGCCCTGACCAGCCTTCTCGCCACCTCCTGCGCCCCTGGCCACGAGGACCGGGACGCGCACGCGCGGGACGTCACACCGGAGGAGGAAAGCCTGCTGGAGGCGGCCGGGCAACTCCTGCTCAGAGAATGCATGGAAAGCCGCGGATTTGAATACCAGGTCGTTTCGGGCGACACTGTCGCCGATTTTGAGGAATTCCGTTACGTCATCGATGATCCGGAATGGGCCTCTGAGCACGGCTACGGAACCGAGCTTCAGCGCGAGGCCGTGGAACTGCGCGAGAACGACCCCAACGAGCGCTACTTCGAAAGCCTGTCTCCCGAACGCCGGGCCCAGGCGCTGGTGGCCGCCAACGGGCCCAGTCCCGTCGGACTGACGGCGACCACACCCGACGGGATGGAACTCGGCCGCAGCGACCAGGGATGCCAGTCGCAGGCCGACAGAGAACTCTACGGCGACCTGGCCTCCTGGTTCCAGGCCCGAACCACCGTCGACGCCCTTCCCGCGCTCCGCCACCAGGGCGTGGTCAACGATCCGCGCTACCTGGAGGCCGTCCGGCCCTGGGCGGACTGCATGCGCGCCGCCGGACACGACTACGCCACACCGGCCGACGTCCGCGCCTCCCTGCCTCCACTGCAGGACCCCCTGCCCCGGCAGGAAGAGATCGGGCTCGCACTGGCGGAAGCCCGCTGCGCCACGGACTCCGGACTGGCCGGGACCGTGGCGGAACTGGACGAACAGCACGACCAGGAACTGCGCGAGCGCCACCGCTCCGCGCTGGAGACGCAGCGGCGTCTGCAACTTGACGCCCTGCCCCGGGCCCGCACCGTCGTCGGTGAGGCGGAGCGAACCGAGGGCCCCGAACACCGGGGGTGATCCCCACCCCCGGGGGAGTAAGAGACACGGCGAGAAAGGCAAGAAACCATGAGGACCAAGCGCATGACGGCCCTGGTCGCCGCGGCGATCACCGCCGCGACCCTGTTCAACGCCCCCGTCGCGCAGGCCGAGGAGGTCGGTTCCCCCACCGCGGCCTCGGCCGCCGACGGCAGGCTGCACGCCTATCACGGCTTCGACTACAAGAACTACTGCGGGTCCTGGGAGGGCAACTCCTCCCACTGGGGGTCGTGCCGCAACACCACGTCCTCACTGTGGAACAACGGCTACCCGGGCAACCTCGACGACGTGCGGGTCTACTGGGGGCTCAACCACTCCGGTGCCCACCGGGGAGTGCGCAACGGCATGGCCTTCGCCAACCTGAGCCACTGGTACTTCGACGCCGACACCGGCGCCGGTTCCGGCCAGACGCTGAACAACAACATCTCCTCCCACATGTGGATCAACCTGTGACCGATGCGCCGACCGCGGCGGGTCCGCACGGCCCGTGACCGGCTCGGGAAGGCGGGGCCTTCGGGGCGGTGGGGACGACCGTCCTTTCCGTCCCGAAGGCCCTCCTCCAGTGTCCGGGTGTCAAGACTGACAGGCCCGCGTATCCCAGTAGCGCGCACTCGTCGTTCTAGCTTTCCAGGAGCTTCTTGAGGTCGGTCAGCCAGGTGCGCCAGTCGCCCTTCCACCCCGCGGCGCGCTCGGCGGTGGTGATGCGGGTGTGCTCGATGCCGACCAGGGCCTTGGCCTCGCCCTTGGCCTGGAAGGTCACGGCGATACGGGTGGCCTCGGGCAGGTCCGCGGTGAAGCGCCTGCCCGGCTTGGCCGTACGCGCGGCCGCCTCGACGGGCAGCCAGCGGGCACGCAGTCCGGGGTCGGCGAAGGCCGCGAACAGCCGCTCCACCGGAACGTTGACGGTCTTGCTGGCGCTGGCGGCGAAACCGTCCTTCTTCTGGCCCGGGACGCGCAGACCGCGTTCCTGCTCGTAGGCGACGGTGACGGTCTGGGCCCACCAGCCGTTCATACCGTGCTCCTCGACCAACCAGGCAGCGATCTCGGTGTGGGTGTGCGCGGTGGCCTCCCAGGCGTCCAGCAGCGCGAACCAGACCTCGTAGTCGCGGCCGGTGGCCTCGGCGAGCTTGGTGCCGGAGACGCGCTCGCGGATGGTGGCGGCACCGGTGCCCGCACGCGGGGCGGGTTCGTCGGCGGGAGCGGAGCTCGGCACGGGTTCGGGGTCCGTGATCAGGTGGGCGCGGGCGGCGGTATAGCTCTCGCCGGTCCTGTCCATCCGGGAACGCACGAGCTGCTTGAAGGACTTCTGGCTGGTCATGACGGCTCCTCGGCGGTCCGCGACGAGCCCCACGCTCCCGCCGCCCCGCCGGAAGGGCCACACGTCAGACCGGCGTCCCGAGAACTCCAGGGTCCCCTTTGCCTCCGCGAGGCCGACGGCGTGGGCGCCGGAGCCGGAGGTTGGGCGCGGGACCGCGCCGCCTCCCACGCTACTCCGATCGTCGCTGGGTCACCAGCCCTGGTCGGGGAGGGGGCTGGGGCGCCGTGTGCGATGGGCCCGCAGGACGGTGTCATGGGTGTGGTGCGAACCCGGCGGCGCGGGGACGACCCGCGGGCGGGTCTCGTTGACGGAGATGTCCCAGTCGGGGCCCAGGAGATCGGCGACCTCGGCTGGCTGGTAGTAGTCCGCGGGAACGTGGCCGTCGTCCAAACGCTCGGGCAGGCCGGT
Organism: Nocardiopsis terrae; assembly: GCF_014651695.1. Taxonomy (GTDB): domain Bacteria; phylum Actinomycetota; class Actinomycetes; order Streptosporangiales; family Streptosporangiaceae; genus Nocardiopsis; species Nocardiopsis terrae. The sequence continues at coordinate 465,560 of NZ_BMXJ01000003.1, read as the reverse complement.
GATGTCGTGGCCGACGAAAAGGAGTGTGCCGCCCGGAGCGACTGCGGAGAGCAGGCCGCGCAGCGCGGAGTGGTCGGCCCGGCGCGGGAGTGGGAAGTAGTGGACCGAGACCAGGTCGAAGGCCTCAGCCGGAGGAGGCGTGATGGTCAGGTCGCCGTGTTTCCACGACACCCGTCCCTGGACGTCGGCTCCGGCGGTGGCCGCGCGTTCCAGGGCGACCTGGGAGAGGTCGACGGCTGTGACCAGCCAGCCCCGGCGGGCCAGCCACAGCGCGTCGCCGCCCTCGCCGCAGCCCGCGTCGAGGGCCTGCCCGGGCGGCAGGTCGGCCAGCTCCGTGACGAGGACGCCGTTGGGGTCACCGCTGAAGAGCTGGGCGCGGCTGCCGTACCTGTCGTCCCAGAACTGTGCGTCCATGGTCGGTCTCCTCGGTGACGGGGTTCGGAGGAGCCTGCTGACCTCCTCCGCCACCACGGTGCCCCGACCACCGGCTCTGCGGCAAAGCTTGTTGCCGGAACGGCAATAATTGGGTGTGGGTCAGGCCGGGTGATCGTAGACCAGGGTGTGCCGCCAGAACAGGCGTCTGCGCACGCGCGCCCCGGGCAGCTCCCTGGCGGCCACGGCACGAATGCGGGAGAGGGTCTCCCGCGGTTCCGTGGTGGGCGCGCGCATGTGCGGAGGCGGACCAGCAGCCGGGGCCGGGTGTCGGCACAGACCCACGAGCGGGTTGAGCAGGAGTGAGACCAATCCTGCGAACTGGCCGGCCGGACCTTCGTCTCGGTGGCAGCCGACGACCACCAGGCGCCCGCCGGAGGACAGAGCGCCGCGGAGTTCGCGCAGGGCCGGTTCCAGGGGCAGGTGGTGCAGGACCGCGACCAGGGTGATGGCGTCCCAGCGGCGGGTGGAGTCGCGCTGGTCGAACCGGGCCCCGGTGATGGTGACGCCGGGGGTGTCCACGAAGCGGGCCGCGGCGATCCGCGCGGTTTCCGGGTCTGGTTCCAGACCTGTGACCGAGTCCGCTCGGCGGCCCAGGCGGGCGACCAGGTTTCCGGTGCCTCACCCCACGTCCAGGACCTCGCGTGCCCCGCTGGCCGCAACCCTGCGCACCACCCAGGGGGAGAGGCGGTCGTTGTGGCTCCAGGGGTGACGCCGGTTGAACCGGTCCAGACGGGAGAGCAGAGGTGTCAGCAGGGGCATGCGACCACAGTAGTGAGATCGGGATGGGGGCGGCGATCAGTCCACGCCGAGCAGGAGGGCCGTCACGGTCAGGCCCAACCACGCCGAGCCCAGCCCCAGACACAGGCTCGCCAGCACGTAAGACAGGGCCCGGCCCCGAGCTTTGGCCCTGGTGAGCTGGACGCTCTCGTGGGCGAACGTGGAGTAGGTGGTCAGAGCCCCGCACAGCCCCGTGCCCAGGAACGCCGCAGCCTCGGAGGACAGCGGCAGCGCCGTCAACGCGCCCAGGAACAGGCTGCCCACCGCGTTCACCAGCAGAGTTCCCCAGGGGAAGTCCTCCCCGAACCGGCGTTTGAGCGCCAGGTCCACGAGGAATCGGGCGGGGGCTCCCAGGGCGGCTCCCAGGGCCACCATCAGCGCGCTCACCGGTCGCGTCCCCCTCCGTGGCTCAGGAAGCGGTGGGCCAGGGACGAGGCGGCCCAGGCGGCGGTGAGCGCCCCGGCCAGGGTGAGGGCGAGGTAGGCGAGTGCGACCTGTGGTGCTCCCCGTTCCAGGGCGCTCACCACGTCCATGGCGTAGGCGGAGAAGGTGGTGTAGCCGCCGAGAAACCCTGTGCCCCAGAAGGGCCGGACGAAGCGGTTCCCGGGTCGGCGGTGGGCGATCAGCTCCATGAGCAGGCCGATCAGCAGGCTGCCGCTGACGTTGACCGCCAGGACCGTCCAGGAGACCCCGGAGGCCGACTGCGGTCCGAGCACGTCCAGGCCGTGGCGGACCAGTGCGCCCAGAGCCCCGCCCGCGGACACGGCGGCGACCAGGGGCCACGGAGCGCCCCGTGCGGGTGAGGACATGGGTTCATTCTGCACCTGGGAGACTCCCTCCCCGTACACGGCCCCGCGCCCGAAGGCACCCCTGCCGTGCGGGAAAAGCCCTGGCCCGACTGCGCGACATCGTCCTGGACTGCCGCCATCCCGCCTCACTGGCCCGCTTCTGGGCCGCGGCCATGGACGGGTACGCCGTGGCGCCCTACGGCGAGGAGGAGCTGGCGCGGCTCCGCTCGTTGAGGGTCCACGACCCCGAGGACGACCCCCAGGTGATGGTGGAGGGCCCTCAGGGGAGCCCGTCCTTCTTCTTCCAGCGGGTCCCCGAATCCAAGGCGGTCAAGAACCGGATGCACGTCGACCTGGTCGGGGACGGTGCGGAACTGGATCGACTGCTGGCCCTGGGAGCCCGGGTGGCGGACCGCCACCCCGGCCTGGTGGTGTTGGCCGACCCCGAGGGCAACGAGTTCTGCCTGATCGACGGCTGAGGCGTCCGAGGGTCCGGCTCAGGGAGTGTTCAGGGGCATCCCCCATGGCCTTCTGACTGACCAACAAGAAACGCAAGACCTCCCGTCACGATGCGGCCAGCATCGCGGTCGGCGGCGCGCCCAGGGGCACGCGGTCCGGCGTCGGACGGCACCGCCCCGCACCCACCGGGGCGATGGGCGCGGGCCTCGGACCGCCCAGGCCGATCGTGGTGTCCCCGGGCGCGAGGGAACCCGCCGCCCGGCCCCGGAGCGCGCACACGATGCGCGTGCCCGAACCGGGGAACGAAGAACACGGGGGACCAGCGCGTCCAACACCGTTCGGGACGCGCGCAGTACCGGGAGAACACCACAGGGCACTCCCGCACACTGTTAAGGAACGGTCAGGCGCATCCTCTGACCGGACCGGCGTGTCGGCCGTTCCGGACCACCGGTCCGAGCCCGGCCGCTGTGCCCGGCCGTCCCCGTTCAACGCGGGGGCGGCCCGGGGCGGCGGGCGAGCCGTCTCATGCGCCCGGGCGCAGGTGGATCTCGGTGACCTGGGCGTCGCTCGGCAGCTCCAGTACACCGACGACGGCGCGGGCCAGGGTGGCGGGCTGGATGCACTCCGCCGGGTCGTAGTCACGCCCGAACGCAGTCCGCACCTCGCGCAGCAGTTCCGTGGCGGTCCCGCCCGGGTGGACACCGGTCACCCGCACCCCGTGCGCGGCCTCCTCCTGGCGCAGGGAGCCCGCCAGCTCGCTCAGCCCCGCCTTGCTCGCGGCGAAGGCCGCCCACCCCGGTACCTCGCGCAGACCGGGTGCGGCGTTGACCAGCACCACGTGCCCGCGGCTGGCGCGCAGGGCGGGCAGCAGGACGCGGGTGAGTTCGGCGGCCGAGACCAGGTTGACCGCCAGCACCTCCTGCCACAGGCTCACCGGGGAGTCCGTGACCGGGGCGACCGGGGACACCCCGGCGCAGTGCACGAACGCGTCCAGTTCCCCGAGGTCGGCCACCGCCTCGGCGAGGGCTTCGGGACGGCGCAGGTCGGCTCGCACCGTACGTACCCGCGGACGTCCGCGGGAGAGTGCGGCGAGGCGTTCGCGGTCACGGCCCAGGGCCGTCACCGACCATTCTCGCGCCACCAGAGCGTCCACCAGGGCCGAGCCGATCCCGCCGGTCGCCCCGCTGACCAGGACCCTGCCGCTGACCGGATCCGTACCGTCGGGCAGGGACGCTTCGTGTGCCTCGTTCGCTGTCATGGCGGAGAGACTGGCACGGGCGCCGTGCCAGGGGCCACGGATTTACGGGTGCCGCCCCGCCCTCGGGCCGCGCTCGTCCGCCGGCCGGGGCGCGGTCCCGCTCGGCTTCGCCCCCGTTCACCCTGCCGGAACTCCCTAGGCTGAAGCCATGAACCTGGACCTGGTCACCATCGTCGTCGACGACTACGATCCCGCGATTGAATTCTTCGTCAGCGCCCTGGGCTTCGAGCTCGTGGAGGATTCGCCCTCGCTGACCAACGACGGGCGCCCCAAACGCTGGGTCGTGGTACGTCCGCGCGGATCGGGGACGGGCGTGCTCCTCGCCCGGGCCGACGGTGACAGACAGGCCGGGGTGGTCGGAGACCAGGTCGCCGGACGCGTCGGTTTCTTCCTGCGTGTGGACGATTTCCAGGCGGCCCACACGCGTATGGCGGCCGCCGGGGTCCGGTTCGTCACCGAGCCGCGCACGGAGCCCTACGGTCGTGTCGCGGTCTTTCTCGACATCGCCGGAAACCGTTGGGACCTGCTCGGCTGAGCGAACCCGCTCCGCCATCCCCGTGGCCGAAAACGGCCGTCCCCCGGTGTGGCGCCACCGGGGGACGGGGTTCCTGGCAGGGTTCCGGCTCCGGAGGGCCCCGGCCCTCCCGTGCTGCTGGGGGGCGCCTAGCTGACCGTGGCCGGTTCGGGGTTCCCCTCGGCGAACTGGGTCCGGTGGAGTTCGGCGTAGCGTCCGCCCCGGGCCAGCAGTTCGGTGTGGGTGCCGCGCTCCACGACCCGTCCGGCCTCGATCACGAGGATGGCGTCGGCGGCGCGCACGGTGGAGAGCCGGTGGGCGATGACCAGGGCGGTGCGGCCCTCCAGTGCCTCGGCCAGGGCCGCCTGGACCGCGGCTTCGGAGGTGGAGTCCAGGGCGGAGGTGGCCTCGTCCAGGATGACCACCTCGGGTCCGGCCAGGAGGAGGCGGGCGATGGTCAGCCGCTGGCGTTCACCGCCGGAGAACCGGTAGCCGCGTTCACCGACCACCGTGTCCAGGCCGTCGGGCAGGGAGGCGACCAGGGTGTCCAGGCGGGCCCGGCGCAGGGCGTCCCAGATCCGGTCGTCGGTGGCTTCGGGGGAGCCCAGGCGAAGGTTGGCGCGGATGGACTCGTGGAAGAGGTGGCCGTCCTGGGTGACCATGCCCAGGGTGGCGCGGATGGAGTCGAAGGTGAGGTCGCGGACGTCGGTTCCGGCCAGGCGGACGGTGCCCTCGTCCACGTCGTACAGGCGGGGGGTGAGTTGGGCGATGGTGGACTTGCCCGCGCCGGAGGAGCCGACCAGGGCCACGGTCTGTCCGGGTTCGACGCGGAAGGACACCTCGTGCAGGACGGGCCCGTTGTCGGTGGTGTCGAGGGTGGCGACCTCCTCCAGGGAGGCCAGGGAGACCCTGTCGGCGGTGGGGTATCCGAAGGTGACGCCGTCGAACTCCAGGGACACCGGCCCCTCGGGGACCGGACGCGCGTCCGGCTTCTCGTCCACCAGTGGCTTGAGGTCGAGGATCTCGAAGACCCGGCTGAAGCTGACCAGGGCGCTCATGACCTCCACGCGGGCGCTGGCCAGGGCGGTCAGCGGCGCGTACAGGCGAGTGAGGAGCATTCCCATGGACACGACGGTTCCGGCGTCGATCTGGCCGCGCAGGGCGTAGAAGCCGCCGAGCCCGTAGACCAGGGCCAGGGCGAGCGCGGAGACCAGGGTCAGGGCGGTGAAGAACACCTCCTGGACCATGGCGGTGCGTACGCCGATGTCGCGGACGCGGGAGGCGCGGCGGGCGAACTCGGCGGATTCCTCACCGGGGCGGCCGAAGAGCTTGACCAGGGTGGCACCGGGTGCGGAGAAGCGCTCGGTCATTTGGGTGCCCATGGCGGCGTTGTGGAGGGTGCGTTCGCGTTCGATCTTCGCGAGGCGGGCGCCCATGCGGCGGGCGGGCAGGACGAAGACGGGCAGCAGCAGGAGCGCGATCAGGGTGATCTGCCAGGACAGGGTGGCCATGACGACCAGGGCGAGGACGAGGGTGACGAGGTTGCTGATCACCCCGGACAGGACGTCGCTGAAGGCGCGTTGGGCGCCGATGACGTCGTTGTTGAGCCGACTGACCAGGGCTCCGGTGCGGGTGCGGGTGAAGAAGGCGACCGGCATGCGTTGGACGTGGTCGTAGACGGTGGTGCGCAGGTCCAGGATGAGTCCTTCGCCGATCCTGGCGGACAGCCAGCGCACGATCAGGGACAGGGCCGCCTCGGCGACCGCGACCAGGGCGATGAGCCCGGCGAGGCGGAGGACGGGTTCGATCGCGGAGCCGCTGACGATGGCGTTGACGACCTCCCCGGCCAGGAGCGGGGAGGCCACGGCCAGGACCGCTGTGAGCACGCTCAGGGCGAGGAACCAGCCCAGGTGCCGGGAGTGGGGGCGGGCGAAGGAGGCGATCCTGCGCAGGATCGGCAGGGAGAAGGGGCGCTGGTCCTCTTGGGCGTGCATCGCGTGGTAGATCGAGTTCCACGCGGCCATTTCCATACTCATGGTCGTCCACCGGTCCGTTGGGTTGGGTTCCCTTGAACCGTAGAACCTCAACATTAGTTGAGGTCAAGTTTTCAAGCATACTCCTCTTATGATCCTCATGTTCCACTATGCGAGGGAACTTTAGGGTAATTTAGAGAACCACAAGGAGGTTCCATGTCATGAGTATGATCTACCGAACCGAAGCCGGAGGACTGAGGCTGCAGGAGCGGTACCGCCAGGCCCTGGCGGAAGGACCGGTCCCCGCCGAGCACCTGTACCTGCCCACCCGCGAGGGAGAGACCTTCGTGCTCGCCTGCGGGCCCGAGCAGGCCCCGCCGCTGGTACTGCTGCACGGCTCGGGGGCCAACACCGCCGCCTGGTTCGCAGACCTACCCGCCTGGTCGGAGCACTTCCGGGTGTACGCGGTGGACCTGCCCGGTGAACCCGGGCTGAGCGCGCCCTCACGCCCCGACCTGGCCACCGAGGCCGGCGCGCTGTGGCTGGACGACGTGTTCGCCGGACTCGGCCTGCAGCAGGCCGCTGTGGCGGGGATGTCCCTGGGCGGCTGGACCGCGCTGGACTACGCGATCCGCCGCCCCGACCGGGTCACCCGGCTGTCCCTGCTGTGCCCTGGTGGAGTGGGTGCCCAGAGGCGGTGGCGCATCCTGGGCGCGGCCCTGCTGATGCTGTTCGGGCGCCGGGGCAAACGCCTGGCCGCCCGGTTGATGACCGGCTTGGACCGGCCCGGGGACCAGGCGGTGCTGGACTCGGTGGTCGAAAGCTTCGCCCAGTTCCGTCCGCGCACCGAAACCCTGCCGGTCTTCCCGGACGAGGCCCTGCGCACCCTGGCCGTGCCGGTCCAGGTGACCGTGGGGGCGCACGATCTGATGTTCGACTCCGACCAGACCGCACGACGGGTACGCGAGTGCGTCCCGCACGCCCAGGTCAGAGTTCTGCCCGGGGTCGGCCATGCGGTCCTCGGCCAGACCGAACCGGTGCTGGACTTCCTACGGGGGTGAGCGTCCTCGGCCTCCCGGCCGCCCCTCCCTCTCCGAGGAACCTCCCCTGCGCTCAGCGAGTGGACACGAACCTGTGCCGCCGTAGCCGTTGACCGGATCCCGATGCGGGGGCGGACGGGTCCTTGGGGCCCGGGGCGGACAGGACCCGCACACCGGTGCCCTCGGGAGCGAGCAGCAACGCGCGGGCGAGGGTGGACTCGGCCTGGGCCAGCACGCGCAGGACCGCCGGCAGGGTCAGGGCGAACAGCGCCCCGCCGACCATGTGGACCGCGAGGGTGGCCAGTACCGGGTACTCGGGGAGGACGAAGCTGCCCACGTCGGTGTAACCGGGGATGAAGTACAGCGACCAGCCCCAGAGCGGGTAGAGCAGGCCGCCCAGAGCGAGCGCCCACCAGGTCACCGCGACGGCGAAGGTGACCAGGGAGACCGGGAGGCGCAGCAGGGGGTGCAGTGCGTCCAGCCAGGTGCGCGCACAGGTCAGCGGGTTGAGCAGGCTCCGCAGGAGCCCGGCCCCCTGCGGAGCCCCGCGGTAGGGCAGGCGCACCACCGGGTGGCCGTAGAGGTCCGAGAGGCGGATGCGGTCCACGTGTGCCAGCCCCCGGGCCGCGACCAGGGTGGCGGACAACAGCGCCAGGCCCACGAAGAGCACGGAGGTTCCGGCTCCGACGGCCAGACCGGCCAGGACGAGGACGAAGGAGAGGAGCGCCAGCGGGAAGCCCAACAGGACGTAGCGGGTGTCCCGACCCACACGGGTGAAGAGGGAGGAGCTCATGTTCCCGACGCTACGCCGGGAGGCTCGCCCGAGTCATGGCTGCGGGCGGGCGAGTCCGTGGTGGTGCCAGCCCCACCGGCCGTTGGCGCGGACGTTCCCCGGTGGAACTACCCCGGGCCGGGCGCGAGTACTTCCCGAACTTGTACATACTGGGTGGCGTAGTCGGACGGAACCGAGGGGAGCGGGGCGTGGGCACCATGCGGAGCGGCCGGGGCATGCCGGACGAACAGGCCAAGATCGATTTCCGGGGCGCGGCGGCCGCGGACGTCCCCGCCCTGGTGGATCTGGTCAACTCCTGCTACCGGGGCGACAGTTCCCGGCAGGGGTGGACGACCGAGGCCGACTTCCTCGATGGCCAGCGGGTGGGTGCCGAAGGCATGGCCGAGCTGCTCTCCCGCCCCAACACCCTGGTGCTGGTCGGTGAGTCCGAAGGGGAGATCGTCACCTGCTGTGAGCTGCAGCGCAGTGGCAACGGAGCGTACTTCGGGATGTTCTCGGTGCGCCCCGGACTCCAGGGCGCGGGGCTGGGCAGGATCGTCCTGGCCGAGGCCGAGCGCATGGCCGCCCGGGAGTGGGGGTGCCGACTGATGCGGATGAAGGTCCTCAAGCAGCGCCCCGAACTGATCGCCTGGTACGAACGGCGGGGTTACACCAACACCGGCAGGACCGAGCCCTTTCCCTACGGCGACGAGGCGTTCGGGCTGCCCAAGCGGGACGACCTGGCCTTCGTCGAACTCACCCGGGAACTGCCCGCCGACTAGCGGCGGGGAGCCCGGGTCAGGTCTGCTCCAGGTTGGCCGACATCCGTTCCAGGACGTTGACGGTGTCCCGGTACTCCTGGTCGCTGATGCCCTCGCACAACCGGCTGCGTGTCCGCTGGACCTGTTCCAGGAGTTCTCCGTGCGCCCGGTGGCCCTCCGGGGTCAGTTTCAGCGGCTCCGATCCGCTCACCCAGCCGCGTCGGCGCAGAGTCTCCACGACCGGGGCGACGGTGGTTTCGTCCTCATCCAGGAACGGGGTCAGGCGCTGGTCCAGGTCGTGCACCGTTCCGGGTTCGCCGTGCAGGGAATTGAGCACCTGCCACTGGCGGCGCCCGAGCGACTCCGAGGCCAGGGCGCGGTCGAAGTCGTTCTCGATGAGTCGGTCCAGGTGTTTGAGCCAGAATCCGATCGGTAGGTCGGACATGGTTCCTCCGGGTGGCCAATGACTACGTGCCGATAGATCAACGATATATCGTCGGCCTGGGCTCGGCCAGCGTTCCCGGAGGGTGTCCGAACTGTTCGCCGACCGGCCCTGTCGCGGTGGTTCAGTCGGGGACCCGGCACAGGATCGCGCCGCGGGGGATGACGAACACGGCGTCGGGGTGTTCGCTCCAGCGACGCCAGCCCGCGGAGATGTCCGCCAGCTCCTCCTCTGTGGCGTACCCCTTCCGAACCGCGTCGCGGCCCATCGCCGACTCCAGGATCCGACGCGCCCACATGCCGCCCCACCAGGCACGGCGGTCGGGCGCGGAGTGGTTCCAGACCTCGGCGACATAGCTCACCTCACCGAACCCGGCCGCGTGCGCCCAGGCGAGCAGGTGGCGCCCGGCATCGGGTTCACCTCCGTTGAGGCGGGCCATGCTCTGGTAGAGGTCCATCCAGGAGTCCAGTTCGGGCAGGCGCGGGTACCAGTGCATGGCCGAGTAGTCGCTGTCGCAGGCCGCCACCACACCGCCCGGTCTGGCGACGCGGCCCATCTCGGCCAGGGCGCGTACCGGGTCGTCCACGTGCTGGAGGACCTGGTGGGCGTGGACGACGTCGAAGGTGTCGTCGGGCAGGTCCAGGTCGTGGACGTCGCCGACCAGGAAGTCGATGTTGGCGACCCCCGCCTCCTCAGCGCCCGCACGGGCCTGCTCGACCGCCTCGGCGGAGTTGTCCACCGCGGTGACCCGGCCGGGGGCGACCCTGCGGGCGAGGTCGGCGGTGATGCTGCCCGGGCCGCAGCCCACGTCCAGCAGGGAGCGGCCGGGCCGTATCTCGCCCAGGGCGTAGGCGGCGGAGTTCTCCGCGTCACGCCACAGGTAGGAGGTGGTGACCGTCGGATGCTGTCCGTGGGTGTACCGCGCCATCGCGTGCCGTCCTTCGTTCCGGGTTCCTGGTCGGTCACCCTACCCTGTTGTCTCTATAAATGAGATGCCTTTCTCGTCATGTGAGACAATTCTTGTTGGGGCTGCTCGGCCGGGAAAACGTCCGGCGCTGCCCGATCCCGACGAGCCGGCGGAGTCCCTCACCCACCTGGGGCAGGACCCCGAAAAGGCCAAGGAGCACGACTCAGGCGGCGGCCAGTCGCCGCCCCAGCGCGCCCAGGTCGGGGACGAACCAGCACTGTGTGCCGCGGTTGCACTCGCGGACGAGGGCGTGGAAGGCGTCACTGGCCGCCACCTGCCGCGAGACGTCCCCGACGAGGGCCAGGCGGAGCCGGTAGTTGGCGAACTTCTGGAGGAAATCGCCCGCCACGCCCGTGCGCAGCCGGAAGAAGTCGGGGTCGAGGCGTTCGACGGGCACCGCGATCCAGGTGACGCCGTGGTGGAAGGCGTCCCCGATCACGTCCGCGGCCTCGCGCAGGGGCGGGCCGCCCGACGGGCAGAACATGACCGGGCACCCGCCCACCCGGCGGGTTTCGGGGAGGGTCTCGGACACCGGTTCTGCTTGCCTTCCGTCCGGGCTCGGGTCGGGCGTGTTCGGGAGGTTCACGGCTGATCACCCGTGAGGGAGTCGATGTACCCCAGCAGGACGGCGGTGGATGCCAGGTCACCCACGATGACGGCCTTCAGCCGGGAGCGCTCCGGGTCGTGGACGACCTGGACGTGCGAGCGTCCTCGTTCCTCGGGCCGCCCGGTGACGGTGAGCAGGGTGGTCAGACGGTCGGCTGTGGCCCGGTCGACCCCGTCGACCTGCACGACGGTGGACGCCTCCGCGCGGAGGGCCTCCTCTGTTGCGGGGGGTCCTTCCTCGGCCAGGGGGCCACCGGTGAACTCCTCCAGGTCACGGCGCCGGATCCGGTACTGCTTCCCGATCCGGGTGGCCGCCAGGCGCCCCTCCCGGACGTAGGCGCGCACGGTCTTGACGTGCAGACCCAGAAGGTCCGCAACCTGGTCCACCGAGTAGTACTGCTGGGCCACGTCTCTCCTCACTAACGTCTTATTCAACCTCAAATTTCCCTAATCGTACTTGATGGCAAGGAAGGAAAGAGTAGTTTGAGGATTTGGGTGCTGGAATGAGAGGCCGGGACGGATGAGAGGGGGAGACCCCCGAGGGGGAGAGGAGAGGACCATGGCGCTCCTGCACGGGATCAGGCCGAGTCCGACCATTCCTGGGACCGGCTCACCGACGGCGGCCAGGAGAGCCCATGCGACTACTCCGGGACAGGTTCGGACTGTCCTGGCAGGTTCACCCGGAGGAGCTGAACACCCTGTTGGAGGATCCAGGCCCCGAGCGAGCGCACCGGGCCACCCAGCATGCTCATGATGCGCCGGATCGACCTGGAGATGGTGCGCCGGGCCGCCGACGGCACCTGCCCCCTCGCTCCGACCCGCTCAGGAACGCAGCGCGCAGTCCCCGCACAGACCGCCCTCGGGCAACCGGTAGTACAGGCAGCAGGTGGTGCGCCGGAACACCGCCAGCCCCGACCGGTCCACCCCCGTGTAGGCGCCGGCCCCCTTCAGCGCGGGGCGTTCCAGCATCAGCCGGACCACCTCCTCGGCTCCCGAGCGATGGTGGGGCCGGGCACCGCCCAGGGCACGGGCCGCACCAGCCAGCGCCGACGCGGTGTTGCCGCGCAACAGGCCCGGGGAGATCCGCCCGACCCCGGCCAACGCCGCCTCGGTACCCGCCAGGACCCCTCCCACCACGTCCTGGTCCAGCCACTCCACGACCTCCCCGGGGCGGTCGGACACCGGTTCGGCGCGGGTCTGTGCCGTGCGCAGCACCAGCGTCCCCGCACGCTCGGGTTCGAGAAGGAAGCGACCGGCCCGCAGACGCACCCCGTAGCACAGTGCGGCAGCCAGGACGGGAGACAGCAGTCGGGAGGCCAGACCCTGGTGGAACAGCGACGCGCCCACCCGCCACTCCACGTCCTCGGGCCCGCCCGACAAAGCCCCCAGCCGGGCCCGCACCAGCTCCACCTCCTCGGCGACCCGCTCCCGGGTGAGCCCGTCACCGGTGACCGGGACCCACCCCGGTGTCGGCGGCCCGGGCTCCACCCGGAAGAACATGTTGATCTGACCGACGTCCCGGAGTACCGGGGTGAGCGGCGGACCCCCGGCCGGGAACGCGGTGGACAGGTGGTACTCGTGGCCGCACATCGGAACCCCCTCGCGAACACCCGCCGTGCGCGGCACCATCGGACCACGTCCGGGACCGCGGCGCCAACCGGGCCACCGGCCCGGGCCCTACCAGTGCGAACGCTCCGGTGCGGCGCCACCGGAACGGTAGTGTCAGCACCACCCGCGTTTCTCGTGCTGATGGCCTCGTACCGGTGTGCCCGCGAAACCTAGATTGGTGCTGTGAACGGGAGACAGGGAAGACGGGCGCCGAGCGCGGGGCGCAGGGCGGAGCGGCGGGTGAGGCCCCGGCCGACCGCCCGCGTGGACGTACCCTTCCTCGCCGACACCCAGGGCAGATCCTGGCGCGCCCTCCTGGTCGAGGTCCTGCACCTGATGACCTCCCTCGCGCTGGCCCTGTTCTACCTGCTCCCTGCCGTGCTACTGGTCGCGGCGGCCTCCTGGCTCGGACTCGTGCTGTTCCTGCCCTGGATGCTTCCGGAGAGCCACGGCGCGGGTCGGCTCGCCGTGGAGGTGCTGTTCCTCGCCGCCCTGCCGCCGGTGGCCACGACCCTGCTGGCCCGCCTGGCCTGCCAGGTGCAGCGCAACCGCCTGGCGAACGTGTTCGGGGTCGTGGAGACCAATCCCCCCGACCCCCTCGCCGAGGACAACGTCTGGCTGCGTGCGCTGCGCTACGTGTTCGGCCGCGAAGCCTGGTCGATGGTGGTCTACAGCACCGTGGCCGGTGTCCACGGCCTGGTCGCCGCGGGCCTGATCGTCGTACTCGTGGTGTGCGGCGGGGCCGCCGCCCTCGGAGCGTTCTTCGGCATCATCTACGTCCTGGCCCAGGGTTCGGCCAAGGACATCGTCGGACCTCTGGCCCTGGTCGCCCTCGGGCCCCTGGCCGTCCTGGTCGGACTGCGCCTGACCCCGTACATGATCTCCTCCGAGGTCCTCCTGCACCGGATCCTGCTCTTCGACGCCCCCGAGGTGCGGATGCGGCGCCGCCTGCTGCACGTCCAGGACAGCCGCCTGCGCATGGTGGACGCGGCCGAGGCCGAACGCCGCCGCATCGAACGCGACCTGCACGACGGCGCCCAGCAGCACCTGCTCGCACTGAGCATGACCCTGACCCTGGCGCGCGCCCGGCTGACCGACGACCCCGACGGCGCCCGGGAACTGATCACCGAGGCCCAGGAGGAGTCCAAGGAGGTCATGACCGAACTGCGCCAGGTGGCGCGCGGTCTGCACCCCCGCGTCCTGACCGACCACGGGCTCGGATCGGCGCTGCCGGTCGCGGCCGGGCGCTCCCCGGTCCCCGTGCGGGTGGACGTGGACCTGGAGGAGCGCCCCTCCGCGCGGGCCGAGGGCGTGGCCTACTACGTGGTCTGCGAGGCCCTGAACAACATCGCCAAGCACGCAGGCGCCGGGCAGGTCACCGTGGCCGCGGAACGGGTCGCGGGCACCGGGCGCAAGGGCGACCTGCTGCGGATCGCCGTCACCGACGACGGTGTCGGGGGCGCCGACCCCGAAGCGGGCACCGGCCTCTACGGGTTGTGGGACCGGGTGGACGCCGTCGACGGTGTGCTGACCGTTCACAGCCCGACCGGCGGGGGCACCGTCCTGACCGCGAACATCCCATGGGAGGCATGACCGTGAGTGCGGCCGACACACAGCAGGAGCGGCCCGGGCCGCGCGTGATCATCGCCGAGGACTCGGTGCTGTTGCGCAGCGGCATGGTCCGGCTGCTGGAGGACGCGGGGGTGGAGGTCCTCGCCTCGGTGGGGGACGCCGACGCGCTGACCCGTGCGGTGGCCGAGTACCCCGAGGTGGACCTGTGCCTGGTCGACATCCGGATGCCGCCCACCTACTCAGAGGAGGGCATCCAGGCGGCCGTGCGGATCCGGCAGGCCCACCCCGAGGTGGCGGTTCTGCTGCTGTCCCAGCATGTGGTCAGCCGCTACGCCGCGGACCTGCTCGGCGGCGGGGCGTCCAAGGTCGGCTACCTGCTCAAGGACCGGGTGGCCGACATCGAGGAGTTCCTGTCCGTACTGCGCCGAGTGGCCGACGGCGGCGCGGCGATCGACCCGGAGGTGGTCTCACAACTGCTGAGCAGGCACCGTGACCGTTCTCTGGAGCGGCTCACCCCGCGCGAGACCGAGGTGTTGGAGGTGATGGCGCAGGGCCTGAACAACGCGGGGATCGCCGGTCGGCTCTCCATCACCGAACGGGCCGTGGAGAAGCACATCAGGTCGATCTTCACCAAGCTCGACCTGGGTCAGGACGACCACGACCACCGCAGGGTCCAGGCGGTACTGCGCTACCTGCGCGGCACCGACCGTGACTGACGCGAACCGACCGAAGAAGGAGGGCCAGGCCTTCCGGGGAAGGAAGAACATGACTTTCAGAGCACGGGGTCTGTACGCCTCGTCGAGCAAGGAGCGGGGGCGCTTCCGCTGGGGCCCGTGGATGGTCCTGGGCGGTGCGCTCGTGCTGATCCTCGTGGTGGTGACGGCGGTGTCCGTGCTGGGCAACGTGGTCGTCCACCAGACGGACCGCGACGACTCCTTCGCCGGGGTGTCCGCGCTCGAACTGACCAACGAGACCGGCGGGCAGGTGACGCTGCGCGGCGGTGACGGGGACGAGGTCCTCCTGGAGCGCAGCCTGCGCGGCAGCCCCCTGTCGGAACCGGACGAGGACGTCGACGCCGACGGCGACACACTGGCGGTCGACACCGACTGCGACGGCTTCCCGTTCTTCACCACCTGCGCGGTGGACTACGAGGTCACCGTCCCTGCGGGGACCCGGGTGACGGTGGAGACCGTCAGCGGCGGGGTCCACGCCCGCGGTCTGGAGGGTGAGCTGAGCGTGGAGGGTGTCAGCGGCGGGGTGCAGGTGGCCGAGCAGAACGGCGACACCCGGATCGAGACGGTCTCGGGCCGGATCACGCTCGAAGGTATGGAAGGCGCGGTCACGGCCCACTCCACCAGCGGCGGTATCACGGCCGGAGGGGAGGGCCCCCTCCTGGACGTTTCCACGACCTCGGGGACGGTCAGCGCCGCGGACTTCACGGCCGAGGAGGTCCGGGCCGAGTCGGTGAGCGGTTCCCTGGAACTCGGCGGCGGGTTCACCACCCTGGAGGCGTCCTCCACCTCCGGCAGTGTGGACATCGCGACCGGCACCCCCTTCGACCTGATGTCGGTGGAGACCGTCAGCGGCAGGGTCGAGGCGTCCGTCCCCGAAGGGGTCTACGAGATCACCGGAGAGTCGGTGTCCGGCTCACGCGAGTTCGATGTGGACACCTCCTCCGGCGCCGACAGCCGCATCGACGTCAACACCACGAGCGGATCGGTGCAGGTTCTCCACTAGGCGACAGCCGGTCGGTCAGCGGCGTTCGAAGCGCAGCGCCGCCCAGTCCGAGTCGATCGGCACCTGGGCGGTGCTGCGCCATCCGGCGTCGGTGAGGGTGTCCCAGCCCTTGTCCGCGGTCAGATCGGTGATGATGGTCCCTCCCCGTTGGGGGAAACACACCCACAGCCGCCCAGCGGCGCCCGCCAGTTCCAGGGCACGCGGCCCCTCCCGATCGACGGTCCCCCGGTCCAGGGCGAACATGTGCACGTCGTCGTACTCGGCGCCCTCGATCGGCCCGAGGTCGATGTGGATGTCGGGCGGTGGGTCCAACAGCCTCAGGTAGCGTTCCGGGGCGTTGAGGACGAGCAGCCGGTCCCCGGGCTCGACCCCGAGCCTCCGGGCGAGTGTCTCCGACATTCCTCCTCCGTTTCACCTTCGTGGTCTCTCGGCCACCGTACGGTTCCACCGCGTCGAATCCGAGGACCTTCCCCGCCTCGACCCGGACATGACCGGGTTTTTAGGATGCCTGTATGACACAACACAACGGTGGGCCGCGCTGGGGCGTGGTGGGAACCGGCGGTATCGCGCACGCCTTCGTCGAAGGGCTCCGGGCCGTCCCCTCGGCCAGGGTAACGGCGGTGAGCTCACGCACCCGAATCCGTGCTGAGGAGTTCGGGGAGGCGTGGGGGATCCCGAACCGCCACGGCAGTTACGAGGAGCTCGCCGCCGACCCCGAGGTGGACGTGGTGTACGTGGCCACACCGCACCCCTGGCACCATCCGAACACCCTGCTGATGCTCAACGCCGGCAAGCACGTGCTGGTAGAGAAGCCCATGGCGATGAACGCCCTCCAGGTGTCGGAGATGGTGGCGGCGGCCCGGGCCAACGACCGCTTCCTGATGGAGGCTATGTGGACGCGCTGTCTTCCCGCTTCCCGGCTGGTCCGCGAACTGGTCGCCGAGGGCGCCCTCGGCGAACTGCGCACGGTCTCGGCCGAGTTCGGGATCAACGTCCCCTACGACCCCGACCACCGGCTGTTCAACGTCGACCTGGGCGGCGGCGCCCAGTTGGACCTGGGTGTGTACCCGCTGGCCCTGGCCTCCCAGTACCTGGGGGAGCTCACCGTGGTGGGCGCGACCCGGCAACTGTCCCCGGACCGGATGGTGGACACCCACACCGTGGTCCTGGCCCGCGGAGAGAACGGTGCCTCGGCCACCCTGAGCTGTGCCTCGCGCACCGCTCTGCCCAACCGCGCGGTGCTGGCGGGGACGGCGGGTTGGTTGGAGATCCCGCGTTTCTGGGCCGCCACCGATGTGGTTCTGCACCGTGACGGGCACGATCCGGAGCGGTTCCACCGCCCCTTCCGGGCCAACGGCTACGAGTACGAGGCCGAGGAGGTGGGCCGCTGTCTGGCCGCGGGGGAGCGGGAGAGCCCGGACATGCCCTGGGCGGAGAGTCTGCGGCTGGCCGGGGTCATGGACCAGGTGCGGGACGTGGGCGGACTGGTCTACAGTCCGACCACCGTCAAAGCCGTCCCCCTGGGATGAGACCGCTCGCGCCCGCCCCGGTGGGGGCGGCCCGGCCGGTGAGGTTCGTGGGAACCGAGCCCCGGACGGGTCGGCCTCCGCCGGCGGGCGCGCGGTGTGTGCCGCGGGGTGCGCGGGCGTGCAGGACCCGGCCCAGATTGGCTCGGGCCAGGGGGAGCGCGCCCATGCGCGCGACCACCAGAACGGCGTCCTTGGGGCCGACGTCGCGGGCGAAGCGCGCGTCCAGGGCGGCGTCGCCGCTGCGCGGTGCGACCCCGTAGATCTCGCCGTCGAACATGCGGTAGGCGTCGCGGACGAGCAGGCTGTCCGGGTCCAGGCGGGGTCCGTCACCGAGCCAGTCGGCGGCGTCGGCGGCGATCCGGCGGACCAGGCTCGGGACGGGACGGCCCTGGCGGGGGAAGACCCGCGCACGCCCCACCCCCTTGCGCCAGCCGGCGTAGACGGCCGGATGCCGGGTGCGCAGGACGACGTAGGTGTTGGACAGGGGGTGGGCCATGACCTCGCGGCCCAGGAAGTGGGTCATGAGGGCGGCCGAGAGACCGGAGCGCCGGTGGGCGGGGACCACACCGGCGGCGTCCAGGTACAGGGCGCGGCGGGAGGCGAAGCGGCGCCGGTGGTAGCCGCCCCAGCCGACGGGGACGCCGTCGGGCCCCAGGACCAGGGCGAGCGAGGAGACCTGGTCGAAGAAGCCGGCGGACATACGGGCGCGCCAGTAACCGGAGTGGTCGGCTCCGAAGGCCCGGGCCGCCAGGTCGCGCAGGGTGGTGTGGAGCAGTTCCCGGCACTCGGGTGCCAGGTCGGCCGGGGTGTCCCAGCGGGCGATGCGGTAGCCGGGCCGTAGCGGGCGAACCGTCGGGGGGACACTGAGTTCGCGCAGTTCCGGGCAGGGGAGTCGGGTCTGGTCGGGCACGCGGAAGCCCCACTTTCATTACTCTACGAAAGTAAACGACTCCTTAACGTAGCGTCTTTGGGGTGTTCCCGGGCCGGGTTGGCTCATTCGGAGGTTCCCGGGACTACCCGGACAGGGCCCCCTCGACCCTCGCGGCCCGCCTCCGGCGCAGGCCCCGGGCGGCCCCCGCGTAGGAGAGCGCGACAAGGCCCGCGATGACGTAACGCGAGGTCATCAGGTGTTCTGCCGGGTAGAGGGATCCGGTGATGTGGTGGTCGATGAACCCGGATCCCATCACCTCGCGGCCGGTGTTCAGCCGCGACCAGTTCTCGATCTCGGTGAGCGGGCACGGCCAGTCGACGATGACGATCCCCAGCGCGTAGGCGGCGACGAACAGGTGCGGCCAGAACAGCCGCGGCCACCTCCAGGAGAGGAACCCGCCGAGGACCACGTAGGCGAAGAACAGGTAGTGGAGGACCATGGCCGTGTGGCCGATGAGGAGGTGCGGCATGGCACGAACCTAGGCGGAGAGGGGCCCCGCGCCCATCGGTTCCCGTACCCACTGCCGGTGGGTGCCCGTACTCATGCGGGTTGGCCCGTGCCGCTGCCGGGGTCCGTCCCGGCCGTCGTTCGTTGGAGCCGGGCGCGGAGGAGCACCCGCGGCTATCCTCGTGTCGAGGAACCCGATCAGTGGAGGCAAGATGTGCGCTCAGCCCGTGCCTGACTGGCTCATCCCACCGACGGAGGGGTTCAGAGCGGAGGACCTGGACCATCTGCCGGACCTGCCGCCGCACACCGAACTGATCGACGGGAGCCTCGTCCTCGTGAGCCCTCAGAAGGTCTTCCACAGCATCCTGATCGACGTGCTGGTGGCGGCCCTGTATCTGGCGACCCCTCGCGAGTACCGAGTCCGCCGGGAGATATCGGTGACCCTGGCTCCCCGGCAGCGCCCCGAACCGGACCTGATGGTGGTCAGGGCGGACGCCTCCACCGGTAAGGACCAGACCGGGTACACGGCCGACTCCGTACTCCTGGCGATCGAGGTGGTCTCACCCGAGTCCGCTGAGCGCGACCGCTACCGGAAGCCTCAGATCTACGCCCAGGCCGGTATCCCGCACTTCTGGCGGATCGAGGACAACGACGGGTCTCCGGTGGTGTACGTCCACGAACTGGAACCCGTCAAATCCTGCTATGTCGTTACGGGCATCTATCACGGCCGTGTCAGGGTCGATCAGCCGTACCCCATCGACATCGACCTGGACGAAGTCCGACACCGGATCTGAGCCGGGCAGCGCTCGGGCGCCCGTGCCGTGGGCAGGGGCCGCTTCCACCTTCAACTCGGGGTCCGGCCCGTGCGGGTGAGGCGCTCGCCCAGGCGGGCCATCTCCGCGCGCAGTTCCGCGGGCTCCTCGACCTCCATCTCCACGTCCAGCATGGCCAGGTAGCAGGCCATGCCCACCAGTTCCTGACCCGCGCACAACAGCACACAGGAGTGCTCGTCCACGGCCTCGATGGGCCCGTAGCGGGCGGCCGGGCCCTCCAGCGCCTCCTCGGCGGACACGCCCAGGCGAACGCGCGCCTTGATCGGCCACATGTGCAGGTTCATCCGCTCGGCCAGGTAGGCCGCCACCCCCTGCTCGGGCGGGTCGCGCGGCGGCACGCGCGGGCCGGTGGGCGTGAGCGGGCGCATCCGGTCCACCCGGAAGGTCCGCCAGTCCTCACGGCCGGTGTCCCAGGCCACCAGGTACCAGCGGCGCCCGTGGGACACCAGCCGGTGCGGCTCCACGATCCGGCGGCTGGCCGCACCCCCGTGGCTCTCGTAGTCGAACCGGAGCCGTTCGCTGTCGCGGCAGGTCGCCGCGATCAGGGCCAGGGTGTCGGCGTCCACCGTGGGCCCCTCGGAGGGCATCGGCACGGTGAAGGCGCCCAGCGCGTCCACCCGGCGGCGCAACCGGGAGGGCAGGACCTGCAGGAGCTTGGCCAGAGCCCGCACCGAGGTCTCCTCGATCCCGGAGACCCCGCCCTGGGCGGCCGTTCGCAAACCAACCGCCACCGCGACCGCCTCGTCGTCGTCCAGCAGCAGCGGGGGCAGCGCGGCGCCCGCCCCCAGCTGGTAGCCGCCGCCGGTGCCCATGGTCGCCTGAATGGGGTAGCCCAGGTCCCGGAGCCGGTCCACGTCGCGCCGTACGGTGCGCGGACTCACCGCCAGGCGGTCGGCGAGGTCCGATCCGGGCCAGTCCTTGCGGGTCTGGAGGAGGGACAGGAGCTGGAGCAGTCGGGCCGATGTCGACTTCATGCCCTGAGTCTGCCAGGAGTCCAGGTCAGTCCCTGTCCTTCAGTCGACAGCTGCGTGGACGCCGTACCCTCCGGGGCTCGGGACGTACCGCGACATGGGCGAGGGCGGCACCGACCTGGAGCGCGGCGGCCACCCCCAGGCACAGGTCCGGGGACCGGTCGGCGAGGGGACCGGCCAGGGCGGCCCCGGCCGCGAAGGCGCTGACCTTCAGGCTCGCCGCGGTGGTGAAGACCTGGGTGCGCAGGCGCTCGGGCGCCTCCCGGTGGCGGACCGCGAAGAGGCTGGTCAGCTGGGGGCCTTCGGCGGCGCCCACCGCGATGGCGGCCAGGACCAGCCACGGGGCGGAGGGCGCCGCGAGTACGCACCCCACCCCCACCGCCTGCACCAGGACACACACCAGCACCACGGTGTCCGGGCGCACCGGCAAGGGGCGGCGGGCCAGGAACAGGTTGGTCAGTACAGAGGCCACGGCCGTCACCGACAACAGGATCGCCCCGTGTTCGGCCCCGCCCAGCAGGCGCTGGCCCAGGAGCGGCGCGCTCACCACGAGCATGCCGGTCCCGGTGACCGACACCGTGGAGACCAGGGTGACCCGCAGCAGCGCCCGTTTGCCCAGCACGGCACGGACCCCGGCGGCGAGCTCGCCCAGCACGGGAGAGGGGTCGGGACGGGCGGGGCGGGCAGGCAGCGCCCAGGCCACGGGGACCGCGAGGGCGATCAGGACCACCGCGGTCACCACCGCCGCCGTGGCACCGGCCCAGACCGCGACCGCTCCGGCCAGTGCCGGCCCGAGCAGGCCGGCCGTGCTGAAGGTCATCGCGTCCCAGGCGTTCGCCCCGGCCATGCGCTCCGGGGACAGGAGCCGGGGCAGCTGCGCCGTCCAGCCGCCGGACAACGCGGGCCCCAGCAGGCCGGTGCCCAGAGCCAGCACCACCACCGGGGCGAGCGGGATCCGCTCCAACAGCAGTGCCACGGAGGCCAGCCCGGCCGTGTAGACAGCCAGAGCAGCTGCCAGAACACGGCCGGGGCGCAGTGCGCGGTCCAGCAGGACACCCACTGCGGGCCCGCCGACCGCGGCGGTCGCGGTGATCCCCGCGAGCAGGGCCGAACCCGTGGCGGCGGTGCCGGTCGCCGCCACCCCCAGGAGCAGCAGAGCGGGGCCCGACATCTCGTCGCCGGTGCGGGCCGTGGCCGCACCGAACAGGTACCGGGGCAGTGCGTGGCGTCGGATCATCCACAGGACGCTACAAAGTAACGCCAGAAGGCACCATGGGCGTTACATTGGAGTCATGGAGACACCCGGCGTGATTGCGGTGGGGGCGGTCCAGTCCGTGGTCGATCGCACCGTCGACCTGCTCGACACCCTGGCATCCGAGGTAGTCACCCCCGCCGAGGTGGCCGTGGTCCTGCGTGAGCACGGCGAGACCGGCCCCGACCCCACCCCCGAGGACGTGGCGGCCCTGCGCGGGGCCGCCACCGAACTCCGCTCCGTGCTGGCCGCCCCCACCCTGGACCTGGCCGCCGAACGGGTCAACGCCCTGCTGGCCCGCACCGCGCACCCGCCCCGGCTGAGCAACCACGGCGGCGCCTTCAGCTGGCACGTGCACGTGGACAGCGACGATGAGGAGGCGCCCTTGGCCGAATGGTTCCTGGCCTCCGCCGGTCTGGTGCTGGCCCTGCTGATCAGTGACCGCCAACGCCTCCCGGGCGGGGTGTGCGCGGCGGGCGGCTGCGAGCGGGTGTTCGTCGACACCGCGCACGGCAGCCGCCGCCGTTACTGCTCCCGCCGCTGCGCCACCCGGGAGCGGGTCGCCGCCCACCGCGCACGCACGTGACCGGGTTCGGGTCCGACGGCGTTCCGGCCCGTCGCCGGTCGGGCAGACCGAGGCTCAGGTCCTCCGTCCGGACCCGGCGCCGGACCTCTCCGGGCGGCCTCAGGGGGTGACGGCCACCGCCTCCACCTCGACCAGCTGGTCCTCGTAGCCCAGCACGGACACACCCAGCAGGGTGCCTGGCGCGTCGTGTTCTCCCATGTGGGAGCGCACCACCTTCCAGACCTCGACCAGGTCCTCCTGTCTGTCGGAGACCACGTACATCCTCATCTGCACGATGTCGGTGAGTTCGGCACCGGCCCCGCGCAGGGCGGTGGCCAGGTTGCGCATCACCTGGTGGGCCTGGCCCGCGTGGTCGCCCACGGCCACCGTGGCGCCGTGCTCGTCCAGCGGGCAGGCCCCCGCCGTCCACACCACGCGTGCCGGGGACTGCGCCGAGGCCGCGTAGGCGTACTCCACCACCGAGGTCAGTTCCTCGTTGCGGATCAGCTTGACCGCACCGCTCATGGATTCCCTTCCCGCCGTTCGGAGGTTTCGGGGGGACAACGGCTGCGCGCGGCCCGCGGTTCCGCCCCGAGGCGGAAATCCGTCAGGCGCGGCTGCGCGCCCCGTCAGGAATCAGGACGCTCAGGCAGGTCACGCAGGCCTCCAGCCTCTCGAACTCGGAGATGTCCACAGGCAGCACCCGCCAGTGGTCCGCGGTCAGCCCGCGGATGGTCTCGTGGGCGGCTGCGCTGACCAGGACGTCCCGTCCGCCCAGGGGCAGAACGTGCGCGCCCGATTCCTCGGGGGCGCGCCGGATCGGCGGCAGGGAGGGGGAGTCGACCAGTTCGGGCAGACCGACGAGTGAGCCGTCGGGCAGAGCGGTCACCGCGGACTTCAGGTGGAGCGCCCGTCCCAGGGCGACCCGGTGAACCTTGCGGCCCAGCGGCGCCAGGAGCTGTTCGAGCTGCTCGACGCCTTCTTCGTTGGTCCTGGCGCCCACACCCGTGTAGACGGTGTCCCCGACCTGGAGGACGTCGCCGCCGTCCAGGGTTCCGGGCGCCTCGATCCGGGCCACCCGCAGCCCCAGGGCGCGGACGGCCTCCTCCACCCCCTCGACCTCACCGCGCCGGGTCTCGGCCCCGGGCCGGGTCAGGACAGCGAGGTCCTCGCACACCACCAGCGGGTCCTCGACGAACACCGAGTCCGGGTGCTCCGGTGCGGGGTCCACCTCGTGCACCCGCCAGCCCGCCGAGGCGACCGTCTCCTGGTAGATGGTGTACTGGCGCGCCGCCAGCACCGGGTCCACCGGGGTCCGGGGGATGTGCGTGACGATGCCCTCCGCCAGCCGGGGGCTGGGACGACGCATCAGGGCGACACCGTGGTAGGTGTAACCGTCCATACGACCTCCTGGGATTGGTCAGGGAAAGGGGGCCGGGCTCCGTTGGGAAGCCGCAGCGTATCGCGCTCCCATACCCCGTTTCCGGGACCGGCACGCGGGCCCGGCGGCTTGTCCGTGGGAGCTGGTCGGGGCAGGGTGGGACATATGGACGTCATCGTTGTCGGCGGCGGGATCGTGGGAACCAGCGCGGCCTTCCACCTGGCCGGGAAGGGCGTGTCCACGGCGCTGGTGGACTCCTCGCACCCGGGGCAGGCCACGGCGGCCGGAGCGGGGGTGGTCTTCCCCTGGCCGTTCCCCTGGGACCCGCCTCCGGTGCGGGACTTCAAGGCTCGTGCGGCCGAGCACTACCCGCGGCTGATGGCGGAGCTGGCCGAGGACGGTCAGGTCACCGGTTACGAGGTGGTCGGCGGGATGTCGGTGGACCGCGAGGGCGAGGACGCGGGGTACGAGCTGCTCAGCACCCTGGCGGAGCTGCCCGAGTACGCGTCGATGGGGCGCGTGGAACGGTTGGCGGAGGGCGAGCCGCGCGAGCGCTTCCCGCTGGTTCCCGAACCCTACGGCGGGGTGTACGTGGAGGGCATGGCCCGGCTGAACGCCGTGAGGGCGCGCACGGCGCTGTTCAACGCCGCCGAGGAACGGGGCCTGCACTACTTCAAGGGCGACGCCCGGCTGTTGTGGAACGGGAGCCGGGTCACCGGGGTCCGGGTGGGCGCCGAGGACCTGGAGGCGCCGGTGGTGGTCGTGGCGGCCGGAGCCTGGTCGGCCGACCTGCTGGCGGTGACCGGCGTCGAGCTGGGGGTGCGCCCGGTCCGGGGCCAGATCACCCACTTCGCCCTGCCCGGGAGGGACACGCGTGCCTGGCCGGTGGTGCGTTTCGGCGAGCGGGACTACTTCGCTCTGGCGTTCGGCCCCGACCGGGTGGTGACCGGAGGCACCCTGGAACCCGGGGCGGGCTTCGACCGGAGGGTGACGGCCACGGGCCTGCTGCACAACCTTTCCACGGCCATGGAGGTCCTACCCGGGCTGGCCGACGCGACCGTGGTCGAGACCAGGGTCGGTTTCCGGCCCGGCACCCACGACGGACATCAGCTGCTCGGCCCGGTCGAACGCCTCCCCGGAGTGCTGGTGGCCACCGGTCTGGGCTCGGAAGGGCTGACCTTCGGTCCCTTCCAGGGGTTGGTCGCCGCCCGTCTGGCGATGGGGGAGGACCCCGGCGTGGACCTGTCCGCCTTCGTTCCCGAACGCAGCCAGACACCGCGCTGACTCCGATCGGACCGGGTATCGGGGGGCACGGGCCCGGTCGTCGCGGTCTTCGGTCCCCGGTCGGCGGCGGGGCGGGCGGTTGAGTAGGGATACTCAGGCGTTGACCGGAGGACTCGGCCACCATGGACCCATGAACGCACCGATCCCTCAGCCCCGGTCCACCCCCCAGTTCTACCTGCAGTCGATGCTGGCCTTCGCGGTCTCCGCCGCCGGTTCCGGCGTCGGGATCGTCTTCCTCCCCGTCGACCTGTGGATGCGTGCCTTCCTCGGCATGAGCCTGCTGTTCGTCATCACCTCCACCTTCACACTCGCCAAGTGCGTCCGTGACCGGCAGGAGGACACGGCCATGGCCGAGCAGGCGCAGTACTACCAGCAGCTGCCGATATGGCAGGGGGACCAGCAGGTCCAGCCCAGGTCCTGAAGCCGGGCACCGCGCCGGGGGAGCGCGGTGCCCGCCGGAACGGCGCCGGCGGGGGCGGCGCCGTTCCGGCGGGCACGTCAGCGGTCAGGCGTTGGGCGGAAGGGCGGTCCCGGCGCCCCGCTGGCGTGTCCTGAGCAGGTCGTGGCGTTCGCCGGGGAGCGTGGGCTCGCCCGCGCCCTGCACCACGAAACCGGCGTCAGCGATCATCTCCAGGTCGTCCCTGCCCTCCTGCCCCTCACTGGTGAGGTAGTCGCCGAGGAAGATCGAGTTGGCGATGTGCAGCGCCAGGGGCTGGAGGGAGCGCAGGTGGATCTCGCGCCCGCCCGCCAGGCGTACCTCCACGTCGGGGAAGACGAACCGGGTGGCGGCCAGGATGCGCAGGCAGCGCTGCGGGGTCAGGTCCCAGGTGCCCTCCAGCGGTGTGCCCTCGAAGGGCATGAGGAAGTTGACCGGAACCGAGTCCGGGCTGAGCTCGCGCAGGGCGTACAGGGCGTCGACGAGGTCGTCGTCGCTCTCCTTCATGCCCGCGATCAGCCCCGAGCAGGGGGAGAGCCCCGCGTGCTTGGCCTGTTCGACGGTCTCCACCCGGTCGGTGAACTCGTGTGTGGTGCAGATGTCGGCGTAGCGCTCTTCGGAGGTGTTGAGGTTGTGGTTGTAGGCGTCGACCCCGGCCTCACGCAGCTTCTCGGCCTGGCCGTCGGAGAGCAGTCCGAGGCAGGCGCAGACCTCGACACCGGGGTACTCGTCCTTGATCCCCTCCACCGCCGGGGCGAGACGGGCCACGTCGCGGTCGGTGGGGCCGCGTCCGCTGGCGACCAGGCACACGCGGCTGGCCCCGGCCCTGACCCCGTGGGAGACGGCCTCACGTGTCTGGTCGGGTTTGAGCCAGGTGTACTTGACGATCTCGGCCTGTGAACCCAGGCGCTGGGAGCAGTAGAAGCAGTCCTCCGGGCACAGTCCGCTCTTCATGTTCACGAGGTAGTTGAGTTTGACGCGGCGCTCGAAGTAGCGACGGCGGACCCGTGACGCGGCGGCGACCAGGTCCATCAGGTCGTCGTCGGTGCTGGTCAGCACCTCCAGGAGTTCGTCGCGGGTGGGCGTCTCACGGCGAAGGGCCTTCTCGGCCAGGGTGTGGAATGTCGTCACGGGGTCGATCCTGGAGGCTGGGAGCGCGCCCGCACAGTTGCCGAACCCGCCAAGAATCCGGCCGAAGTCTTGTGTGCTGCGCAAGTGTGCCTGGTCAGGAACCTTCTCGGGGGAGTTTGGCCGTATCCGGCCACGGCTCTTCAGGGGGGCCGTTGCCGGTGGCCGGGCCGGGGCTCGCGCCTCTGCCACAGGGGCGGGCGTCGGCGTGTGTTCGGCCTTCTCAGCGTTGCGTTCACACATTCCCCCGGAACGTGCTGCATCGTGGTGCCAGCCCGGGCAGTCGGGCACGCCCAGGGGAGGGAGTCCGGAGTGAGTGGAGTCGGAAGCAGCCAGGTTGGGGGGTCCGGCGGGGACGTCAGTCTGGTCCACGTGACGATGATCGCGGCGGCGGCCGCGATGGGCGGATTCCTGTTCGGCTACGACAGCGCGGTGATCAACGGTGCGGTCGACGCCATCCAGCAGAGGTTCGAGGTGGGCCCCGGGGTGCTCGGGTTCACCATCGCCGCCGCCCTGCTCGGCTGTGTGGTGGGCGCGGCGACGGCGGGCAACCTCGCCGACAGGCTGGGCCGGATCCGGGTCATGCAGATCGCCGGTGTGCTGTTCGCCGTCAGCGCCATCGGCTCGGCCCTGCCGTTCTCGGTGGTGGACCTGACCCTGTGGCGGATCGTCGGCGGGGCGGCCATCGGTATGGCCTCGGTGATCGCGCCGACCTACATCGCCGAGGTCTCACCCGCCGCCTACCGCGGTCGGCTGGCCTCCCTGCAGCAGCTCGCCATCGTGTTGGGCATCGCGTGTTCGCAACTGGTCAACTACGCGATCGCCCAGGCGGCCGGCGGCAGCGCGCAGAACGCGCTGGGGCCCGTGCAGGCCTGGCAGTGGATGCTGGGCATCGAGGTGCTGCCCGCCCTGGTCTACCTGAGCCTGAGCCTGGTCATCCCCGAGTCCCCCCGGTACCTGGTCCGGGTGGGGCGGGTGGACCAGGCCCGCGAGATCCTGAGCGGTGTCGAGGGCGGCGGGACCGCGCGGATCGAGCAGCGTATCGGTGAGATCCGGGAGGCCCTGGGGGCGGAGGTCCGCACCCGGCTGCGCGACCTCACCGGGCGCTACGGGCTGTTGCCGATCGTGTGGATCGGTATGGCCGTCTCGGCCTTCCAACAACTGGTGGGCATCAACGTCATCTTCTACTACTCCAGCTCCCTGTGGCAGTCGGTGGGCGTCGCCGAGTCGGACTCGCTCCTGCTGAGCCTGTTCACCTCGGTGGTGAACATCGTGGGTACCGTGATCGCGATCCTGCTGGTGGACCGGGTCGGCCGCAAACCCCTGCTGCTGGTGGGTTCGGCCGGGATGACCGTGGCACTGGCGGCGACCGCCTACGCGTTCAGCAACGCCGTGGTCCGGGGCGAGGAGGTCGTCCTCCCGTTCGACTGGGGTGTGGTGGCACTGGTCTCGGCCAGCTCCTTCGTGCTGTTCTTCGCGCTGTCCTGGGGTGTGGTCGTGTGGGTGCTGCTGGGTGAGATGTTCCCGCTGCGTATCCGCGCCGCCGCCATGGGTGTGGCCACCGCGACCCAGTGGCTGACCAACTGGCTCATCACCGTGAGTTTCCCGAGTCTGCGTGACTGGAGCCTGCCGGGTACGTACGTGATGTACGCCGGGTTCGCACTGCTGTCGTTCCTGTTCGTGTGGAAGTTCGTCAAGGAGACCAAGGGCAAGACCCTGGAGGAGATGCGGGGTTGATCGCCCGGCGGCCCTTTCCCGCCTGCCACGAGCCAGCAGCTGAGGCTTCCGGGGGGGGCAGATGGGGGGCAGGAAGGGCGAACGGCCGGTGCGGTTCCCGTGCACGGGAACCGCACCGGCCGTTCGGGGCGGGGCTCGGAGGCCGTCCGCTCAGACCTGACCGGGCGCCCGGCCCTCGAACAGGTCGCGCACCTCCTCGGCCGTGCTCTCCCGCAGCTCGTCATCGAGCAGCAACCACCGGGTGATCCCGACCGACTCCAGGAACCGCAGGTCGTGGCTGGCGACCAGAAGCGCTCCCCGGTAGGCCTCCAGGGCGTTGGTCAGCTGCCGCACGCTGGACAGGTCCAGGTTGTTGGTCGGCTCGTCCAGCATCAGCAGCTGCGGGGCAGGGGAGGCCAGCATCGTCGCTGCCAGGGCGGCCCGGAAGCGCTCACCACCGGACAGCGTCCCGGCGGTCTGCGCGGCCCGCGACCCCTTGAACAGGAATCGGGCCAACTGGGCGCGGATGTGCTGGGCGGTCACGCCCGGCGCCATCCGTGAGACGTTCTCGAAGACGCTCAACTCCTCGTCCAACACGTCCAGCCGCTGCGGCAGGAACCGGGCCGGAACGGACACCCTGACCCGGCCCTCCACCGGTTCGTCCGATCCGGTGAGGGTGCGCAACAGCGTGGTCTTACCGGAGCCGTTACGGCCGACCAGGGCGATCCGCTCGGGGCCGCGCACCATGAGGTCTCCCCCGACCAGTCTGCCGAACCGGGGACGCAGCCCGCTCAGTTCCAGCACGTCACGGCCGTTGGGTACCTCGGTGTGCGGAAGCTCCACCCTGATCTCGGCGTCCCTGCGGACAGCGTCGGCCGCCTCCTCCCGCCGCTCGCGGGCCTCCTCCAGCCGGTCCTCGTGCACACCGCGGAGCTTGCCCGCGGACTGCTGGGCGGCCTTCTTCAACTCGTTCGCGACGATCTTCGGGACACCGCCCTGGGCGTCCAGCCTCCTGCTCCTGCTCTGCCGTTTGGCCAGTTTGACCTGGGTCTCCTCCAGTTCGCGCTTCTGTCGGCGCACGTCCGCGTCCGCGGAGCGCAGCATACGTTCGGCCGCCTCCTGCTGGACGGCCAAGGCCTCCTGGTAGTCGGACCAGCCGCCCCCGTAGACCGTCACGGAGCCGGTGCGCAGTTCGGCGATACGGTCCACCCGTTCCAGGAGTTCGAGGTCGTGGCTGACCACGATCAGGGAACCGGAGCGCCAGGTCTCCACGGTTTCGTGGAGTCTGCGGCGCGCGTACAGGTCGAGGTTGTTGGTCGGCTCGTCCAGCAGGAGCACGTCGGGGCGCTCCAGCAGTACCGCGGCCAGGCGCAGCAGGACGGTTTCGCCACCGGAGAGCTGGCCCACGGTGCGATCCAGTCCGATGCCGCCCAGGCCGAGTGAGCCCAGGGTCGCCAGGGTGCGCTCCTCGATGTCCCAGTCGTCGCCGACGGTCTCGAAGTGCCGTTCCGAGGCGTCGCCCGCCTCGATGGCGTGCAGCGCGGCGCGCTTGTCGGCGATGCCCAGGGCCCGGTCGACCCGCAGGCCGGTGTCGAGGGTGACGTTCTGCGGCAGGTAGGCCAGGCTGCCGCCGACGGTCACCGAGCCCCGGGCGGGGCGCAACCGCCCGGCCAGCAGCCGGAGCAGGGTGGACTTGCCTGCGCCGTTGGTGCCGACCAGCCCGGTACGGCCCCTGCCCAGGGTGAGGGAGAGCCCGTCGAAGACCGCGGTGCCGTCCTTCCACCGAAAGGACAGGTCGGAGCAGGCCGCGGCGGCACTCGCGGTGGTACTGGTTTTTGACATGGGTGTTCTCGCAGTCAGAAGCGGTGTGGAAAGGGCTTCGTGTGCGAGCACCACGCGGCAGACGGGCGAGAGGGTCCTGGAGTGGTCAGGGACGGCTCATACACCGAGGTTCCATACACGCGACGGGCAGGCCGGTTACCGGCGCCGTACCGCGTGATGATCGCGAACCTCAGATGCGCAACGTCCACCTCTATCGGAGACGACAGGACGTGAGTACCCTACCCATCCGGTCCGTGCTGTCAACCGTTTTCCGGGGGCTCCGGTGAGGGAGGCGCGGGGAGGCCGCGGAGGAGGAGGTCAGTACTCCTCGAGGTCGATCTTGCGCTGGAGGTACTCCTCCCGGCTGATCTCACCTCGGGCGTAGCGCATCCGCAGCTCCTGCGCGGCGGCGTCCAGCTCCGGGGAGGCGGGCCGCCGGGGAGCCTCGGGGAGCGGTTTCCCGTGGCGCTGCCTGAGGGCCCGGCTGACCTCGGTGACGGTGAGCACGAAGAAGAAGGCCAGCGCCAACATGACCAGGATCATGACCGCGGCGACGAAGATGTTCACAGACCCACTCCCTTGGCTGTGCGAGGGCCGGTGTACCTCACCTCCTCCCTGTCTACTCTCTTCCGGGTGCCTCCCGCCAGAGCGGGGACCGGCTCGGTGAGGGCCCGGACGGAGCCGGGCAGGGGCCGGTCGGGGGTCCGAGCGCACCCGGGACCGGACAAACCGCCGTAACCTGGGATATCGCGATCCGGAAGCCGTTCCAGAAAGGGCGGGATGCGCGTTCTCCTCGTGGACAACCACGACTCATACACGTACAACCTGTTCCAGCTCCTCGCCCGCGTACTCGGCGAGGAGCCCCGGGTGCTGACCAACGACGGCCCGGGCTGGGCGGACCTGGACCCCGCCTCCGTGGACGCCGTGGTCGTCTCCCCGGGGCCGGGCCGCCCGCAGACCGCCCGCGACCTGGGACGGGTTCCCGCACTGCTGGCGCACACCCGCCTGCCGGTCCTGGGAGTGTGCCTGGGGCACCAGGCCATCGCCCACATGGCCGGGGCCGAGGTGTCCTCGGCACCCGAGCCCCGCCACGGTCACCTCACCCGGGTGCGACACGACGGTGCGGGACTCTTCGCGGGGGTACCGCAGGGCTTCACGGCTGTGCGCTACCACTCACTGGCCGTCCCCGAGCCCCTCCCCGGCTCCCTGGCGGCCACCGCCTGGGCCGAGGACGGTGTGGTCATGGGCCTGGAACACCGCGAACTCCCGCGCTGGGGCGTGCAGTTCCACCCCGAGTCGACCGCCAGCGACCACGGCTCCGACCTGGTCGCCAACTTCCTGGACCTGGCCCGCCCGCATGCGCGTGTACGCACCTGCCCGGACCCGGCCCCCCGTGGGGCCTCCTCACCGCGCCCGGCCGCCGCGGCGGCCCCCGAACCCGTGGTGGTGGAGATCGCGCGGGCCGTGGACACCGAACGCGCCTTCGCCCGGCTGCACGCAGGCGCCGAGTACGCGTTCTGGTTGGACAGCTCCCGCCCCGAGGGGCCAGCCCGGTTCTCG
Organism: Nocardiopsis terrae; assembly: GCF_014651695.1. Classification (GTDB taxonomy): domain Bacteria; phylum Actinomycetota; class Actinomycetes; order Streptosporangiales; family Streptosporangiaceae; genus Nocardiopsis; species Nocardiopsis terrae. The sequence continues at coordinate 433,997 of NZ_BMXJ01000003.1, read as the reverse complement.
TTCCTGGGCGAGGCCTCGGGCCCCACCGCCGAGGTGCTCACCTACGACGTGGGCGATGCGGGGGTGCGGGTACGCACCGCCACCGGTACCCGGATCGAGCCCGGAGGCGTGTTCGAGGCGCTGGAGCGCCGCACCGGCCACACGCCCCGTGGCACCGGCCTGCCCTTCGGTTTCACCGGCGGTTACGTGGGCTACCTGGGCTACGAGCTCAAGGCCGACACCGGAGGTGTACGCGCCCACGACGCCTCCACCCCGGACGCGGTGTGGATGCGCTGCGACCGCTTCGTCGCCGTCGACCACCACGAGGACCGCACCTACGTGGTCTGCGCCGACGGGGCGGCCGACGCCCGCGCCTGGGCCGAGGACACCCGCGCCGCGCTGCTGGACCTGCCTCCGCTCCCCGGGCCCGCCCCCTCCGCCGACCCCGTCGACCTGCCCGGCCTGCTGGAGCGGCCGCGCGAGGGGTACGTCGACGACGTCAAGGCGTGCCTGGGCCACCTCACCGAGGGGGAGAGCTACGAGATCTGCCTGACCAACCGGGTCCGGCTGCCCGACCCGGGCGGGGACGACCTGGACTTCTACCGTCGGCTCCGAGCAGCCAACCCCGCACCCTACGCCGCCTTCCTGCGGCTGGGCGGGGTGACCGTGCTCAGCGCCTCCCCGGAGCGCTTCCTGCGCGTGGACGCCGACCGGACTGCTGAGAGTCGGCCCATCAAGGGCACCGCGCCGCGGCACGGGGACCCCGCCACCGACGCCCGCGTCGCCGAGGAGCTGCGCACCGGAGCCAAGACCCGCGCGGAGAACCTGATGATCGTGGACCTGCTCCGCAACGACCTGGGCCGGGTGTGCGAGGTGGGTTCGGTGGAGGTGCCCGCGTTCATGTACACCGAGTCCTACGCCACCGTGCACCAGTTGGTCTCCACGGTCCGGGGGCGGTTGCGTCCGGAGGTGTCGGCGGTGGAGGCGGTACGGGCGAGTTTCCCGGGCGGTTCGATGACCGGTGCCCCCAAGTTGCGGACCATGGAGATCATCGACCGCCTGGAGTCCTCGGCCCGCGGGGTGTACTCGGGTGCGCTGGGGTACGTCTCGCACTCGGGTGAGGCGGATCTGAGCATTGTCATCCGTACCGCCGTGCGCGCGAACGGCGAGGTCAGCGTGGGTGCGGGCGGCGCGATCGTGCTGGACTCCGACCCGGAGGAGGAGTACGGGGAGATGCTGCTCAAGGCCGAGGTCCCCCTTCGCGGGCGCTGAGGCGTCCGCCCCCTCAGCGATCCCGAGGGGGCACTCCCGGGGCTAGCTTCCAACTCGTCGGTAACAACACCCGTCGGCGAACTAGAACGTGTTGCAGCACGGTGTTAGGTTCCGGCCATGCGAGTAGACGAGTACCTCGAACACGACGCCGTCGGCCTGGCCGCACTGGTCCGGGCCGGGGAGGTCACCCCGGCCGAAGTCCTGGAGGCCGCCATCGAGCGCGCCACGCAGGTCGACCCCGCGCTCAACGCGATCATCCTCCCGATGTACGAGGAGGGCCGACGCCTCGCCTCGGCCTTCCCCGAGGGCCCGCTCGGCGGTGTTCCCTTCCTCCTCAAGGACCTCTTCCAGGACTACGCCGGATATCCCACCTCCGCCGGCAACCGGGCCCTGCGCCGCCTGCCCGCGGACCGCAACTCCGAGGTGGTGAACCGCTGGCTCTCGGCCGGCCTGGTGCCCTTCGGCAAGACCAACACCCCCGAGTTCGGCGCCAAGGGGGTCACCGAGTCCGACGAGTTCGGCCCGGCCCGCAACCCCTGGAACCCGGCGCACACCCCCGGCGGCTCCTCGGGCGGTTCGGCGGCCGCCGTGGCGGCGGGCATCGCACCGGCCGCGGGGGCCAACGACGGCGGCGGTTCCATCCGTATCCCCGCCGCCTGTTGCGGGCTGTTCGGGCTCAAGCCCGGGCGCGGCCGGGTGCCGTTCGGGCCCAACGGGGGCGAGCCCATGCACGGCGCCTCGGTCAACGGGGTCCTCACCCGAACCGTGCGTGACAGCGCCGCTCTGCTCCAGGCGACGGCGGGCTCCGAGGCCACCTCGCCCTACCCGATCGCTCCGCCCGATCGCCCCTACACCGAGGAGGTCGGCCGCGACCCGGGGCGGCTGCGGATCGGTTTCACCGACCGCTCGCCGCTGGGCACCCGGGTGCACCCCGAGGCGGTCCGGGCGGTCCGTGAGGCGGCCGCACTGCTCGAGGGGCTGGGCCACGAGGTGGTCGAAGCCGAACCCGACATCGACGGCCGGGCGCTCACCGAGGACTTCCTGACGCTCTGGTACGGCTCGATGGCCGCCCTGGTGGACGGGGTCAAGGCCGACACCGGCTGCTCGGACGACCACTTCGAACCCGACACCCTCATGCTCGCCGCCATGGGCCGGACCCGCACCGCCGCCGACTACGTGCGCGGCAACAACCGCTGGAACGACCACGTCCTCGCGCTCGCCGGCTTCCACTCCCGCCACGACCTTCTCCTCACCCCCACCATCGCGGGCCCGCCGGTGACCGTGGGGCGCCTGGACCCGCCGCCGTGGCTGCGCACCGTCGAACGCCTGCTGGTACGCACCCGCACCGAACGCGTCGTCACCGCGACCAACCTGGTGACCACCGAGGTCATGAACAACCTGACCGCGACCCCGTTCACGCTGACGGCCAACCTGACCGGCACCCCCGCCATGTCGGTGCCGCTGCACTGGACGGCCTCCGGCCTGCCGTTGGGCGTGCAGTTCGTCGCGGCTCCGGCGGGCGAGGGGCTCCTGCTGCGCCTGGCCGCCCAACTGGAGGAGGCCAGCCCCTGGGCGCACCGACGCCCGACGGGGGTGCCGTACCCCGCCCCGGCGTGAACCGGCCCCCGGCAGCCCCCGCCGCGGCGGGGGCTGCACCGGCGCACCTGCTCGTGCCCTTAAACGGTCAGGACGATCTTGCCGGTGGTGCGGTCGGTCTCACCGAGGGCGTGCGCCTTGGCCGCCTCGGCCAGCGGGAGGACGGTCTCCACGTGGGCCCGCAGTTCTCCCCGGCCCACCAACCCGGCGATCGCGTTCATACCCTGGTGGTCGGCCTCCACCAGCAGTGTCTCGACCCGGACCCCCAGGCTCCGCGCCCGGGCCTCCTCCTGCGGGTCCTGGCCGGGCAGGAGCGAGACCAGGGTCCCGCCCGGGCGCAGCACCTCCAGGGAGCGGGTCCGGGTTTCCCCCGACAACGGGTCCAGGACCACGTCGATGTCCCCGGTGGCCTCGGTGAAGTCGGTCGTGCGGTAGTCGATGACCTCGTCCGCGCCCAGCTCGCGCAGGAGGGCGTGCTTGGGCTCGCTCGCTGTGCCGATGACGTACGCGCCCAGGGACTTGGCGATCTGCACAGCCACGTGTCCGACCCCTCCGGCGGCGGCGTGTACCAGCACGCGCTGTCCGGCCCGGAGCCGGGCGGTGTCGACCAGTGCCTGGTAGGCGGTGAGGGAGACCAGCGGCAGCGCTCCGGCCTGGACGTGGTCGACCGAGGCGGGTTTGTGGGTGAAGGCGCGCGCGGGGCCCAGGGCGTACTCGGCGTGCGAGCCCACCCCGTGCGGGTAGGGCAGCATCCCGAAGACCTCGTCACCGGGCTTGAACAGGGTGACGCCGTAACCCACGGACTCCACGACTCCGGAGACGTCCCAGCCCAGGACGAGGGGGAGACGGTTCAGGAAGAGACCGCTCGCACGGTGCTTCCAATCGGTGGGGTTGACCCCGGCGGCGCGGACGGAGACCAGGATCTGGCTGGGGCCCGGTGCCGGGCGGGGGACCCGGACCTCGTGCAGGACCTCCGGTCCGCCGTGGGTGTCCTGACTGATGGCGCGCATGGTGGCGTTGCTGTCGTTGCTCATGGTTCCCAGGTTGGCGGATCGGGCGCCGTCGGCACCATGGCATGATTGCCATCTTTGGATAGGATCTTGCCATGAGCACTCCGCACCGTGTCGTGGTCCTGGCCCTGCCGGGCGTCTACCCCTTCGAGCTGGGCATCCCGAACCGGGTACTCGGGTCCGCCGAGGGTCTGTACGAGGTGCTGACCTGCGGGATCGAGGGTTCCTCGGTGCGCACCAACACCGACTTCGCGATCACCGTCGAACACGGACCCGAACTCCTGTCCACCGCCGACACCGTGGTGATCCCGCCCTTCGACCACCACCTGCTCTCCGAAGGGCTGCCCTCCGCCGCCGGTGCGGCCCTGGACGCGGTGCGACCGGGGACCCGCGTGGTCTCCATCTGCACCGGGGCGTTCCTCCTGGCCGCCGCGGGGTGGCTCGACGAGCGCCCGGCCACCACCCACTGGAAGCTCGTACCGCTCTTCCGGCAGTGGTTCCCGCGGGTCGACCTGGACCCCGACGTCCTGTTCGTCGACGACGGAGACCTGTTGACCTCCGCGGGTGCCGCCTCGGGGGTGGACGTGTGCCTGCACCTGGTGCGCGCCGACCACGGGAGCGAGGTCGCCAACCGGGTGGCGCGGACCTGCGTGGTGCCGCCCTGGCGGGACGGCGGCCAGGCCCAGTACATCGAACAGCCGGTGCCCGAGGAGGGTCGGGACGGGACAGCCGCCACCCGGGGCTGGGCCCTGGAACACCTTGGTGAACCGCTCGCCCTCACCGACCTGGCCGCGCACGCCAACATGAGCCTGCGCACCTTCATCCGGCGCTTCAACGAGGAGGTCGGGGTGAGTCCGGGCCGGTGGCTGACCCAGCAGCGGATACTGCGGGCCCGGCACCTGCTGGAGTCCACCGACCTGCCGGTGGAGGACATCGCCGGGCAGGTGGGCTTCGCCACCGGGACCTCGTTGCGACAACACCTGCGGGCCGCGATCGGGGTGTCCCCGCTCACCTACCGGCGCACGTTCCGAGGCGCCGTGGCCGGTGTTTCCTGAGGTCAGGGGTGCTGATCAGGAACTCATTGAAATACTGATGACAGACATAGGGTGCCTCATTGGAAAATAATTGCTCAGGCAACTAGCGTCGGTGAGGTCGCGGTCCTGACTCTCCGTGTGCGATCCGTCAGGGTCAGCGACAGGCAACACATCATCCAGGCCCACCGCCCGAGCACCTTCGGAGTGACACAGCATGTCCAAGATCCTCTTTGTGATGACCGGCGCCGACCACTGGACACTGGCCGACGGAACCCCGCACCCGACCGGTTTCTGGGCCGAGGAGGCCGTGGCACCCTACGAGGCCTTCAAGGACGCCGGACACGAAATCGTGGTCGCCACCCCCGGCGGGGTCGTTCCCCCCGTCGACCAGGGCAGTCTGGCCGCGGGAGCCAACGGCGGCCAGGAGAACGCCGACCGGGTCGCCGCCGCCCTGGACTCCTTCACCGAACTCCGCTCGCCCGTCAAGCTGGAGGAGGTCGACCTCGACGAGTACGCCGCGGTCTACTACCCCGGCGGGCACGGCCCCATGGAGGACCTGGCCGTGAACACCACCTCCGGCCGGCTGCTCACCGACGCCCTGGACTCGGGCAGGCCGCTCGGCGTGGTCTGCCACGGACCGGCCGCCCTGCTGGCAGCCGAGCGCGCCGACGGCACCAACGCGTTCGCCGGTTACCGGGTCAGCGGCTTCACCAACGACGAGGAGACCCAGGCGGGGCTGGCCGACAAGGCCCGGTGGCTGCTCCAGGACCGCCTGGTCGAGGCCGGGGTGGACTTCCAGGAAGGGGAGCCCTGGGCGCCCAAGGTCGTGGTGGACCGGAACCTGGTCACCGGCCAGAACCCGGCCTCCTCCGCCCCGCTGGCCCAGGAGCTGCTCAAGCAGCTGGGCTGAGCGGAGTCCGAACGGGCGGGCCCCGCACCGGGACCTGCGCTGGCCGGCGGAAAACCGGTTGCCCCGGCCGCTGGCCAGCGGCACCCTGGTGTCCCGTGAGCATCCCCCCGTTCCAGATCCGTGCCCGGTACACCGACACCACGGTCACCGTCTACCAGGCCTACAGCCCCGCCATCGGCGTCCCCGCGGCGCGCGACGGCCGCTTTCCGCCCTCGTGGAAGCGCGAGCGGATGACCTGGGTCAAACCGTCGTTCCGGTGGATGATGTACCGCTGCGGCTGGGGGCTCAAGGAGAACCAGGAGACCGTCCTGGCGGTGGAGGTCGACCGCGCAGGGTTCGAGTGGGCACTGCGCAACTCGGCACTGTCGCACTACGAACGGGGCGTGCACGCCGACCGGGAGGCCTGGAAGCGCGAACTGCGCGAGGCCCCCGCACGGGTGCAGTGGGATCCCGAACGCGACCTGCGCCTGAACCCGCTGGGCCACCGTTCGCTCCAGCTCGGCCTGTCGGGTGAGGCCTCGCGCCGCTACGCCGACGAGTGGACGGTGGCGATCACCGACGTGACCCCGTTGGCCCACGAGGTGCACGGCCTGGTGCGGAAGGGTGACCTGGACGCGGCGTCCGAGCTGTTGCCGCGGGAGCACCCGTACCCGGTCGCGGAGGGGACGATCGCCCACCTGCGCCCGGACCCCGGTTCGGCCCGGACGGACCGACCCGGCAGGGGCCTCCCTCCCGCTCCGGGACCTTCCGTGCGGAGCGCTAACCGGCCGGTTCCGCACGGACGCGGATGCCGTCACGGGTGTACGCCCAGGCGGTTCCGCAGGTGAAGGGGAGCTCCCGGCACCCCTTCGACAGACACGGCTCCCAGGCTCCGCAACGCCCCTTCCCCGCGTGGGCGGCACCGTCCGGATCCGGCTCGTCGGGACCCAGGGTGGCCAGGAGCGCATGGGCCTCCTCGGTGCCGAAGGCCGAGACGGCCAGGCCGCGCAGCTCCCGTTCCCGGATCGGGTCCAGTCCGTCCCGGAACACCAGCACGTCGGACAGCGTCCGGCGGGCCAGGTCCACGACCTCGCGCTGGGCGGCCGTGAGGTGGGGGTGGGCCCGCTCGTAGCGGCGTAGGTGCTCCAGCCACAGGTCACGGCGGGCCAGGGGCGGGAGTTCGGCGAAGACGAGGCGGCGGCGGACCAGAGGGTGGGACACGAACGCGTCGTAGTCCCTCGGCAGCCGGTCCCGGTTGGTCTCCACCCACTCCCGGGCCAGGGCGTGGTCGGAGCGGGCCAGCCCGGGGGTGCGTCCGGCCAGCGCCAGGGTCACGAGCGCGGCGCCGCCCGCAGCCCAGCGCAGCAGGCGCGGCCGCACCGGGACGCGGGCGGCGGAGACCCGTGCCCGTTCCCAGGGGGCGCGGCAGCGTTGGCGGCTCAGTTCCCCCAGTGCTTCCAGGACCCGCAGCGCCACCCGCGCGCCCAGGCCGCGCACGAACGGACGGACCATCGCCGCCCCGCTCCAGCAGCGGACATCGTCGCCGCGGTGGCGTACCAGCGTCGGCACCCAGGGGGCGTTCGGCCCCCACTGGCGGCCCCGCCACTCCCGAACGTCCGGGTGGGTGAGCGGCAGCGTCTCCAGCCTGCCGCCGGACACGGCCTCCACCGCGTGGGAGATGTCGGCGCACCTGTCGCACGAGGAGTCGAAGGCCAGTACGTACCGAGTCCGAATGTTCCTCATGTTCTCCCTTCCCCAACCGCCGCATCCCAGTGTTGGGGCACGGACCCCGGTGTGGGGCGGGTTTTCGGAACTTGGCATGCCCAATCAGTGGGAACCGAAGGCAGAAACGGCGCGAACACGGATGAATCCGCGCTCGCACCGCCCGTTCTCACTCGTTTCGGTACTACTCGAACCCGGGTTCGCCCTTGTGCACCAACTGCTCCGAGTCGTGAACCCTTCGGGGAACGTGATCGGGGGAGAGTCCGTTGACGAGAACGCTCGCGGAGGTCGTCCACAGGGCGGGTGGCGGAAATCGTTGTCCCAGGACGGTCCGCGATACGGTTACGGGCATGGGGAACACACCGGCACGGCCGTCCACTTCGGCCGAGGACTACGTGAAGGTCATCTACGACCTCCAGGAACGCGGCACCGGGCCGGTGACGATCTCCGGGATGGCCGAACGGCTCTCGGTGTCCAACTCCTCGGTGTCGGGGATGCTCCGCAAACTCAACGAGCTCGGTTTCGTGGAGCACCAGCGGTACGGCAACGTCAGCCTCACCGAGACCGGGACCAAGGCCGCCCTGGCGGTACTGCGCCGCCATCGGCTGCTGGAGACCTACCTGGTGGCCGAGCTGGGCTACTCCTGGGACGAGGTGCACGACGAGGCCGAAATCCTCGAACACGTGGTTTCGGACAAGTTCGTCGACCGCATCGCCGCACACCTGGGGGAACCGGTGGTGGATCCGCACGGCGACCCCATCCCCACCCGCGAGGGCACCATCGTCGAACGCGAGTCCGTACTGCTCTCCGAGGCCGAGGCCGGAACGTCCGGGGTGATCGTCCGGGTCAACGACACCGACCCCGAACTCCTGCGCTACCTGGCCGACATCGACATCGGCATCGGTATGCGCGTGGAGGTCGTGGAACGGCTTCCGTTCGCCGGTTCCATCCAGATCTCGGTGCACCCGGAGAAGGGCGGCGAGGAGAGGGGCCAGGCCCTCGGCCTGGTCGCCGCAGAAGCCCTCTGGCTCAGCCCCGAGGACAGGTAGACCAGGACGCCTCCGGAATCCCGGGGAGGAAGTTCCCCGAAAGCCCGGTGACCAGGCGAAAGGATCGGCCGCCGCGGGCAACGAGAACGGTCCGACCGCCGGTGGTTGCTCCCGGCCCTCCGCGCGCACCGGGGCCGGTTCAGGCGCTCAGCGCCTTTCACGGACATCGACCTCGGTCAACTCTGGCCCGGCGGGGACTGACAGCTGGTCAGGGCGGCCTGTCAGCGAGGACAGCTCTCCCGGAGACGGTTCCGGCAGGGGAGTGCCCAACAGCACGGGGACGGCCCGCCACCGGGGCGGCGGGCCGCTCAGGAGGCCCGTGACCTACTTCTGCGGGCGCACGCCGGGGTTGCCGGAGTCGATGACGAACCTGGCCCGGTCGCGGATGGGCGCCCCCGGTTCGCTCACGTAGTCGACCACCCGGTAGTCGGCGGTCCACTCCGTCGGGGTGACCGTGTTGCGCACGTAGCCCCGGTTGCGGTTGATGAACCTGATGTGCGGGTTCTCGGTGAGCTGGACCGCGTCGCCCGGGTTCTGCTCCACCCCGTCCCGGCCGCTGGTGAAGGACGTGCCCACCAGTTCGGTGGCCACGGTCGCCGAGGACTCGTCGTCGAAGTCGGCCTTGACGTCCACCACGTAGTTGGCGTGCACGTCACCGGTGAGGACCACCGGGTTGGACACCCCGGCGAGCTCGTCGCGGACGCCGTCCCGCTCGACCCGGTAGTTGTCCCAGGCGTCGTTGCTGAAGTTGGTGGCCCCGCCTTCGGCGAAGTCGCGCTGGGAGAAGAACACCTGCTGGGCCAGGACGTTCCAGGTGGCGGTGGAATCGGCCAGCCCCCGGGACAGCCACCGGCGCTGGTCGGCGCCCAGCAGGGTGCGCTCGGGGTCGTCGCGCTCGGAGTCCTCCACCTGCGCGTCCCGGTACTGGCGGGTGTCCAGCAGGTGCATGTCGACCAGGTTGCCGAAGGTCAGTCTGCGGTACAGGTGCAGGTCGGGGCCTGCCGGGCGCTGGGCGGCGCGCAGCGGCATGTGCTCGTAGTAGGACTTGAGCGCGTGTTCCCGGCGCAGCAGGAACTCCTCCGGCGGCACGTCCTCCCCGTAGGAGGTGTCGTCGGCCCAGTTGTTCTCCAGCTCGTGGTCGTCGAAGACCACCGCCCAGGGGAAGGCCGCGTGCGCCGCCTGGAGGTTGTGGTCGGTCTTGTACTGGGCGTGCCGGAGCCGGTACTCGGCCAGGGAACGGACCTCCCTCCCGGGGAAGTGCCCGCGGCCGATCTCGCCCTGGTCGCCGGTCTCGTAGATGTAGTCGCCGAGGAAGGCCACCAGGTCCAGGTCCTCGTCAGCGAGGTGGGCCTGGGCGGTGTAGTGGCCGTGGGTGTAGCTCTGGCAACTGGCGAACGCGAAGGCGAACCGGTCCAGCCGGGTACCGGGTACCGGAGCGGTCCGGGTCCGGCCGACCGGGCTGATCTCGTTGCCGACCCGGAAACGGTAGAAGTAGTCGGCCCGGGGGCGCAGGTGCTCCAGTTCCACGTGTACCGAGTGCGCCTGCTCGGGACCGGTCTCGACAGTGCCCGAGGCGGCGAGCGTGGAGAAGTCCTCCCGGTGGGAGACCTGCCACTCCACCTCGACCGTGCGGGCGGGCATCCCGCCCAGACCGTCCTCCGCGAGGGGGTCGGGGGCCAACCGGGTCCAGAGCACGACACCGTCGTGGCGCGGGTCGCCGGACGCGACGCCCAGGGAGAAGGGTTCGGTGATCACGGGGCCCCGGGGAGCGGCCGCGAACGCGGAGGGCGCGCCCAGGGCACCGCCCAGGGCTGCGGCGCCCAGGGTGACGGCTCCACCGACCAGGGCCTGGCGGCGGGTTGTGGCGGACCCCGCCACGGGGGGACCGGACGGTACGGAAGCTGCGGGGGATGCGGGCGATACGGGTGTACCCGGCATGCACGGTCTCCTGGAGTTCACGTGGGGGCCGCCCCGGCGAGCGCTCAGGACGGGAGAAGCCGTGCTCCATCCCGCCACGGAAAGCAGTACGTCCCAACCACTGCACGGTGAACATTGTCCTCCCCAGAGTGACTGAAAAGTAACTGAGGGTTGTGAACTGGGCGTTTCTGTAATTTCCAGGCGTTGGTGTCGCCGCCGCCTTCCGCCCCGTGCCCGCGCCCCGCGTCATCCCCGGTCCGGCGCCGACCCCTGGTCACCTCGAGCACGGCTCAGAGCAGGCTGATGACGTGCTTGCCCCGCACACCCCCGGCCTCCAGTGCGCGGTGGGCCTTGGCGATGTCGGTGAGCTCGTGCACCGTGTCCACGACCGGGCGGACCTCACCGCGTTCCACGTACCCGGCCAGGTCGGCTAAGAGCGCGGTCTTGGGATTCCCGCTGAAGAAGATGGTCCGACGCCGCCCCAGCACCTGCGAACCCAGGATGTGCAGTACCGAGGCGAACGACCCGAAACTCACGGCCACCATGCGTCCGCCCGGGGCGAGCAGCCGGCGGTAGGCGGGCAGGTCGGTGGCGACGATGTCGATGACCGAGTCGAACCGTTCCAGCCGGGCCAGTTCCCCGGGGCCGGTGGTCGCGTAGTCGAAGGCCTCGTCGGCGCCGAGGCCGCGGACGAAGTCGAGGTTGCGTGCCCCGGCCAGTGCGGTCACGTGTGTTCCCATGGCCTTGGCCAGTTGGACCACCACGCTGCCGACCCCGCCGCCGGCCCCGCGTACGAGCACCCGGTCCCCCGGCCTGACCCTCGCCTTGTCCCGCAGCGCGGTGATCCCGGTGGTGCCCCCTGCGGGCAACGAGACCGCTTGGAACGGGTCGAGCCCGGCGGGGCTGAGGGACACCTGCTCCGGGCGCACGGCCACGTACTCGGCGGTGGCGCTGCCTCCGGCCCGTCCCACGGTGCCCCACACCCGGTCGCCCACGGCGAGCCCGCTCACCTGGGCGTCCACTTCCGCGACCTCACCAGCGAAGTCGATGCCGATACCCTTGGGAAAGCGCCGACCGGTCAGTGGAGCGAGCCGCCCCGCGCGCATCAGCAGCTCACCGCCGTTGACACTGCTGGCGTGCACCCGCACCAGAACCTGGCCCCGGCCAGGTTCGGGGCGGGGGGCCCTGCCCTCGTACAGCACCTCGGGTGCCCCGTAGCCGTCGAAGCGGGCTGCGCGCATCTCCGCCAAGGTCTTCTCCGTCCGTTCCGATCCAGGGGAGGAGCTGGTCGTCCCCCGCCCTCGTCGTCGAAGCTAACAAGCTAAACGGAGGGGGCGATCCGTTTGGCGTTAAAGTGAGAGGCATGCCGACGGAATCCTCTCGGAAGCCGCGCTCCGACGCCCTGCACAACCACCACCGCATCCTCGGCACCGCCCGTACCTCCTTCGCCGCGGGCGGCCTCGACGTGTCCATGACCGAGATCGCCCGCAGGGCCGGGGTCGGGATCGCCACTCTCTACCGCCATTTCCCCGCCAAGAGCGACCTGGTCATCGAGGTGTTCACCGATCAGATCACCGAGTGCGTGGCGGCCATCGACCGCGCCCTCGCCGACCCCGATCCCTGGCACGGCTTCCGCACCGTGATCGAGCAACTGTGTGAGCTGCAGGCCGTCGACCGGGGGCTCACCACCGTGCTCCTGGCCTCCGTCCCCGACATCACGGTCTTCGAGCAGGAACGGGTCCGGGTCGAGAACGCCCTCGCCGAACTCGCCCGCCGCGCCAAGGCCGTCGGGCGGTTGCGCCCCGACTTCGTCCGCGACGACCTCACTCTGGTGATGATGGCCAACAGCGGCATCACCGCCGACTCCGGGGAGGACGCCCTGGCCGCCTCCCGAAGGTTGGCCGCCTACCTGGTCCAGGCCTTCCAGGCCGTCCCCGAACGCCACCCCCTTCCGCCCGCCCCCAGGCTCGGTCCGCATCCGGCCCTGCGGGGGCCGCACTGGCGGTGAACGCCTGGCCATGCGAGCGTCCGGCCCCGGGACGGCGCCCGACGAAGGAGTCCGCAACCCCTCGCGCCGCTCCGCCCCCGGCGCCTATCCTGGACGCATGGACCAGCGACATTAACTCCTAGGCTGCGGCCGAGGCCGGTCCGAGGCGAACGCCCGGGCACCGCCGGGTGACCACCACCCCAGGTGCCCCAGTTCGCCCGACCGAAAGTCCTCCATGACCACCCTGCCTTCGCGCGTGCCCGACACGCGCCCGTCCGGGCTGACCCGGCCGCTCTACGCCTACGCCCTCCTCGAGGAGTTCGTCCTCCTCTATCCGCTGTACGCCCTGCTCTTCACCGAGACCGGGCTGTCCGTCGCACAGATCAGCTCGCTCTTCGTCCTGTGGTCCCTGACCAGCGCGCTCCTGGCGATCCCGGTCGGCGCCTGGGCCGACGTCGTGCCCCGCCGCCACCTGATCGCCGCCGCACCGCTCCTGGCCGGCGCCGGGTTCGCACTGTGGCTGCTCCTCCCGTCCTACTGGGCGTTCGCCCTCGGGTTCGTCCTGTGGGGCGCGGGCGGCGCACTGTCCTCGGGCGCCCTCGAAGCACTCGTCTACACCGAACTCGCGCACCGCGGCGCCGCCGGCCGGTACGCCCGGGTCATGGGGGTGGCCCGGGCCCTGGGCGTGGCCTCGGTGGGCACGGCGACCCTGCTCGCCGTGCCGGTGATGGCCCACGGCGGCTACGCGGCGATCGGTGCGGCCAGCGTGGCCGCCTGCGTGCTGTGCGCGCTCGCCGGTACGGCCCTGCCGGAGAACCGCCCCCCGCGCTCCGACGGCACCGCGACCGACCTGGCAGAAGGAGCTGATCCCGCTCCGGGCTACCTGCGGACCCTGCGGGCCGGCCTGACCGAGGCGCGCGGCAGCCGGACCGTGCGCCACGCGATCGTGCTGGTCGTGGTCGTCACCGTGTTCTGGGAGATGCTCGAGGAGTACGTCCCCCTGCTGGCCGCCTCCGCCGGGGTGGCCGACCAGGACGTGCCACTGGTGGTGCTGACGGTGTGGGTCTGCGTCACCGCGGGCGGGCTGCTCGCCGGCCCCGCCTCCCGCCTGTCCCCGCGGACCCTCGGGGTGCTCTTGGCCCTGGCCGCCGTGGCGATCGGCGCGGGGGCCCTGTTGGGGAACCCGGTCGGCTGGATCCTGCTCGGCGGTGGTTTCGGCGTGTGCCAAATGATGAACGTGGTAGTCGACGCCCGGCTCCAGGACAGCATCACCGGACCCGGCCGGGCCACCGTCACCTCCCTGGCCGGTCTGGGTACGGAGGCGGTGAACATCCTGTCCTTCCCGCTGTACGCAGGGGCGTTCCTGGTACTCGGGCACGGGCCGGCCTTCGTGCTGTTCGCTGCCCCCTACCTCCTCACGGCCGTGCTGATGGCCCGGGGCGGCAACCGCCGGGCGTCGGCGCGATGAACTGATACGGTGCGCGGGCCGTGGGCGGGGAGGAACCGCCTGCGGCCCGCCCGCTTTCCCGGCGCCCCCTGTTCATCCCCTTGCATCCGTGAATAGCATCGTTTGTTGTGACACACCAGACGACGAACACCGCGAACAGTGACGGCCCGGGCCTTGCGTCCGTGCGCGGGATCAGCGTCAGTTACACCGACCGTGGAGCAGGGTGCCCCGTCCTGTTCATCCACGGCCACCCCTTCGACAAGAGCATGTGGGAACCCCAGGTCCGGGCACTGGCCGGACGCGGGTACCGGGCGATCGTCCCGGACCTGCGCGGCTACGGGCGCAGCACCGTCGTGCCCGGAGTGACCTCGATGGACACCCTGGCCCGGGATCTGGCCGCGCTCCTGGACCACCTGGAGCTGGACGTGGTCAACGTGGTGGGCCTGTCCATGGGCGGACAGGTCGCGTTGGAGATGTACCGGCTCTTCCCCGACCGGGTGGACTCACTGACCCTGGCGGCGACCAACCCGATGCCCGAGACGGACCAGGGCAGGCTCTCCCGCAAGAGGATGGCCGCACGTCTGCGCGAAGAGGGCATGCGCGGCTACGCCGACGAGATGCTGGTCGGCATGATGACCGCCGAGAACGTACGCGACCTGCCCGCGGTCGCCGACCACGTGCGCGCCATGATGTACGCGGCCCCGCCCGAAGGGGCTGCCGCAGCACAGCTGGGCAGGGCCGAACGCCCCGACCACACCCCGCTGCTCAAACGCATCTCCGCGCCCACCCTGCTGCTGGTGGGACAGCACGACGGTTTCACCCCGCCCGGGGGAGCCGAGCTGATGCACGTCCAGGTCCCGGACTCGGTCGTGGAGATCATCGAGGGCGCCGGGCACCTGCCCAACCTGGAGCGCCCGGACCGGTTCAACGAGGTCCTGCGCCGCTTTCTGGAACAGGCCCGCACCCGCTCCCGCGCACTCTGATCCCGGGGCGCTCTGCCCCGGGAACGCCCGCCCCCCGGACCGGACGGACCGTCGGGCCGGGGGCGGACCGGGTCAGACGACGGTTCTCTCCACCGGCATCCACACCTCGCCCGTGGCGAGGTTTCCGTCCGGCCCCTCGTACTCCACCCTCACCATCTGCGGGCCCTGCCTGGCCCGGTAGGCGGGATTGGCCGGGAACCACTCCGAGTGGGCGTACACCCAGATCCGCTGGATGGACTCGGGAGAGGTCACCCGTTCGAACTGGAAGGCCACCCAGGTGCCCGCGGGTACCTCCAGGGCCTCCATGCCCTCGGGGACCTCGGGGGCGGAACTGGCGGCCGCCACGTAGAAGTCGACGTCGCTGCCCTCCCGCTGGTCGGGATCGTGGGTGACGGTGACCGACAGGCCGCCGTGCGGCTCCTGGTCGGACAGTTCCCCGACCCGCTCGTGGACGTCCCTGCCCAGACCCCGGACGAACTCGACCACGGGCTGGTTGACGCCCTCGTGGACCAGCGGGACCCGGGTCCCGGGGCCGATGAGGCGGAACGCCTCCTTCTCGACGATCCGGTAACGCATGGCGGTGCTCCCTTCGACGGTGAGGTGGAAGGTCAGTCGTGACTGGGAGCTGAGCGCGGCACCCGAGCGCCGGGCCTGGCCCGGGCTGATCCCGTGCACGGCCCGGAACGCCCGCCCGAAGGCCTCCGCCGACCCGTAGCCGTAGCGGACCGCGATGTCGAGCAGGGTGTCCCTGCCCTCGATCACCTCGGCCCCGGCCAGGGTGAGGCGGCGCCGACGCACGTACTCGGAGATCGGCATCCCCGCCAGCACCGAGAACATCCTCCGGAAGTGGTGCTCGGAGGTGAGCGCGGCCCGTGCCATCGCGGCCACGTCCACCGGTTCCCCCGGGTTCTCCTCGACCCGTCCGAGCGCCTCGTTCAACCGGTCCAGCACCTGTTCCTCCCTCGTTCACCAGCCAAGTTACGGACGGCGCCCCCGCCCCGACCCGACAGTTCGGGTTCGCCTCCGGTCAGGTCGGTTCCCCTCCTCGACCTGTGCCCCGGACGGGTTTCTGCCGAGGGAAGACCGCCTGTCGTCCCGTCCGCCTACGCTTCACCGTGTCGGCCTCAGACCGCTCCACCCCCACCCGGAAGGCCCCATGGCCCAGAAAACACCGCAGCCCGCGGCCGAACGCCCCCGCCGCGCCCCCCTGGGCGTGGAGTTCCGTAAACTCCTGGGGGCGGTGGGCCTGGGCAACCTGGGCGATGGGATCGCGGTGGTGGCACTGCCCTGGTACGCCACCACCCTCACCGACGACCCCTTCCTGGTCGCGTCGGTGGGCGCGGCCACCCGCCTGCCCTGGTTGTTCGCCCTGGTCGCCGGGGTGGTGGGCGACCGGGTCGACCGGCGCCGCCTGATGGTGGCCGGCGGGGGAGCCAAGGCGCTGCTGCTGGTCTCCCTGACCGCTGTGGTCGCCCTGGAAGCCGGGTCGATCCCGTTGCTGATCGCGGTGGCCCTGGCGGTGGGGGCGTGCGAGGTGTTCTTCGACAACACCGCGCAGTCGGTGGTGCCCACCGTGGTACCGCACTCGCGGCTGGAGCGGGCCAACGGTTACCTCCAGGCGGTGGAGCGGGTACTCAACAAGTTCCTGGGCGCCCCGCTGGCCGGTGCGCTGCTGGCCGCCTCCACCGCGTGGGCTTTCGGCGCCCAGGCCGTACTCGTCCTGCTGGCCGTGGTCTGCCTGCTCAGCCTGCGCGGGAACTTCCACCCGGCACCGGCCGGGGGACCCCGGCCCTCCGTCCGTTCCATGTTGCGTGAGGGGATGGTGTGGTTGTGGCGTCACCCGGTACTGCGCCCGCTGGCGCTGGTCACGGGGGCGTCCAACCTGGCCTCGGCGCTGATGGGGTCGGTGCTGGTGCTCTTCGCCCAGGACGTGCTGGATGTGGGGCCGCAGGGATACGGGCTTCTGATGACCGTCACCGCGGCGGGGGCGGTCCTGGGGGCGCTGGTGGTGCCCTCCTTCTCCGCGCGGATCCACCCCTCCACCGCCCTGACCGTGATCCTGGCGGTCCTGGGTGCGAGCGCGCTCACCGTGGGCCTGCTGCACGACGTCGCGGTGTTCGCGGTCTGCTATCTCCTCACCGGGTTCGCCTCGACCTGGTGGAACATCACCGTGCTCTCGCTGTTCCAGCGGTTGACCCCCGACCGGTTGCGCTCCCGGGCCTTCAGCGCCCACCGGACCCTGTCCTGGGGGATGCTGTCGGTGGGGTTGGCCCTGGGCGGGGCCCTGGCCGCCGCCCTGGAGGGGCCGCTGGGGCGCGAGTGGGCGCTGTCGGCCCCCTTCGTGGGGGCGGGGCTGATCGGTCTGGCCCTGGCCTGGGCCCCCGCCCTGGTGCTCACCGCCGGGGCGATCGACCGGGCACTGGCCGAGGCCCCGGATCCGGCCTGACCGTCCCCGGGCTCACCCGGGAGGTACGGACGGGAAAAATCTGGAAATCATCGGGCAAGGACCGTGTCTCGTTCGACGTGGCGTGCTGTCGGACACCACCATGGCCCCCAGGATGACTCGCAGGCCGACCCCGAGAAGGAGGTGGGCGGGGCGGGGGTACACACGCCCCGCAGACTATGGACCTTGGTTTTCTGCGACCTCTGTACGAAAGCGACGGCCCAGTGGCCTCGGTGCACCTGGACACCAGCCGCGACACCACGGACGCCGAGAAGAAGATCGAACTGCGCTGGCGGCACCTGCGCGAACACCTGGCCGATCTCGGGACCGACAAAGCCACACTCGACGTCCTGGAGGAGGCCATCGGGCAGGGTGACTCCCGCGCCTACGGCGACCACGGACAGGCGCTCTACGCTTCCGAGGGGCGTCTGCTGGGGGCTCACACACTCGCCGAAACACCCAGGCAGGACCGGGCCTCGCTGCTTCCCATCCCCGATGTCCTCCCCCTGGCGGTCGACCGGGGCCGTAGCGTCCCCTACGTCCTGGTGGCCCTGGACCGGATCCACGCCAAGGTGTTCGCCTACACCGCACAGCCCGCTGCCAAACCCACGGTGGAAATGGAGAACGAGGGCTACGACCTGCAGGACATGGAATCGCAGGGACGAGTCCACCCCGGCCAGCGCGGTGATGCCGGAGGCCGCCGTGCCGACACCAACATCTCCCAGGAGCTGTGGAAGGAGAACACCGCCCAGGTCGCCGAGATGGTGCGTCAGGCGGTACGCAAGGTCGACGCCGCGGCGATCATCGTCGGCGGTGACGACGAGGCCATCGCCTACCTGCGTGACAACCTCGGCCCCCGCCAGCTCACGATCCCGATCAAGGTGGTCGCGGGCGGGCGCGGCGGCGCCGACGCCGAGGAGCGCCTGCACGAGGCCGCTGAGGAGTGCCTTCACGAGCTGATCCGGGAGGAGCACGCACAGGCCTTCTCCGACTACCAGCGCAAGCTCGCCCACGACCAGGCTGTCAGGGGCACCGAGTCCGTCCTGCCGATGCTGTCGGAGGCCCGGGTGGAGACGCTGCTGCTGGGTTCCGACCGGATCAACGAGCCCGAGCTGTGGGGTTCGTACCACTCACCGGTCCTGGTGGACACCTCACCCAGGAATCTCGACGACCCGAACGCGGGCTTCAAGGCTCCGGCCAGCGCGCTGATGCTGCGTGCGGCGGTGATGTCGGACGCCGGTTTCACCGAACTGCCCCAGACCGAGCAGAGCGCCCCTCCGGAGGAGGACGTGCACCCCGTGGAGGCGTGTGCCACGCTGCGGTTCCCGAAGTAGCGGGACCCCGACAGGCCCGAGAAGCCGGCGCCCCGCTCCCGTCCGTGGGGGAGCGGGGCGCCCCCGTGTGCCGGGCCCCGTGTGCGTGTGCCGGGATCGCCCGTGGGCCACGATGCCTAGGACTGGGCCCAGACACCCAGTTCGTTCCCGCTCGGGTCGGCGAAGTGGAAACGCCGCCCGCCGGGGAAGGCGTAGGGGGCTTCCAGGATCCGGCCGCCGGCGCGTTCCACGTCCTTCACCGTCCGGTCCAGATCCTCGGAGAAGAGCAGGACGAAGGGCCCTCCTCCCCGCACCTCACCGTTCGGGTTGAGTCCGCCCACCTCGGACTCCCCGTCGGGCGACCGGATCCCCGTGTACGCGGGCCCGTACTCGTTGAACCGCCACCCGAACGCCTCGGCGTAGAACCGTTTGGCCTCCTCCATGTCGGTGACCGAGATCTCGACGTAGTCCAGGGCGTGGTGCCGGTGCTGCGCTGATTCACTCATGCCGGGCATTGTCCCCGATGGCTCCGACAGAACGGGGGCGAACATCCCGGTGCGGTCGCACCGGCCCCGACGAGTACGGCCGCCGCGTCCTGGCGGTGTTGCGCGTCCCGGGCTCCTGACACCCCGGTCTCCGCCCCCCTCCCGGTCAGGGGCGGATGGCAGCCAGGTCCCGCTCGGCCAACTCGGGGTCCTCCACCAGAACCCGGTGAACCGTCTCCAGCACCGGCAGCTCCGCCTTAGCCGTGGCCAGGGCGACGTCCTTGGCCGCCAGGCGCACCGGGTACAGGGCCTCGGCGGCGAAGGCCCGACCGGCCACCCCGCCCGCGGGTCCGGCCAGCAGCCCCTCGCGTGCCTCCGCCTCGGGAACCCCCAGTTCGCGGGCGAGCCTGAGGCTGTCGGCGACCACCGCCACCCCGCCGATCACCGCGTTGATCAACACCAGTTTGAGCGCGGCTCCCGACCCCGGCCCACCGCAGTGCCGTACGGTCCCCAACAGGTTGAGCGCCTTCTCCGCTGCGTTCGCCGCCGCGTCGTTCTCCGTCGTAGCAGCCGCGCCCCCGGCCAGGATGAGCAGCTCACCGGAGGCCGCACGGTCCACGCTGCCCATCACCGGGGCGTCCACCAACGACACCCCCTCGGGTAGGCGGGCCCGCAGGTCGGCGACCGCGTCCGGGCCCACCGAGGACATCTCCACCCAGACCGTTCCCGGTCGCAGGGCGGGGAGCAGCTGTTCGGCGACCGAGCTCACGGCGGCCGGGTCGGCCAGCATCGTGATCACCACCGAGGCCCCGGCCACACAGGAGGCGGGGGAGTCGGCCACCGTGGCCCCCTCCGCGCCCAGGCTCCGTGCCTTGTCGGTGGTGCGGTTCCAGACGGTGAGGTCGTGTCCGGCGGTCAGGAGGCGGCGGGCCATGGGCGTGCCCATGTGGCCCAGCCCCAGAAAGGCGATCGTGTCCATGCCCTCGACGCTAGGGCCGCGCGTACCCATGCCACAAGCGAATGTCTAGCATGGGAGGCATGCTGGAACGACATGACGCGTACGAGACCTTCCTCCGGGTGGCCGAAGCCGGCTCCCTGACCGCCGCCGCCCGGAGCCTGGGGTACACGCAGTCCGCGGTCTCCCGCCAGGTCCACACCCTCGAACACGACCTCGGCACGGCCCTGTTCGACCGGCTGCCCAGGGGCGTGGCGCTCACCGAGGCCGGACACGTCCTCGTGCCCCATGCCGAGGCGGTCGTGTCACGGCTGGCGGCGGCCCGCACCGACCTGGAGGCCCTGCGCCGCCTGGACGGCGGGCGCCTTCGGGTGGGCTCCTTCGCCACCGCCGACGCCGCCCTGGTGCCCCGTGCCATCGCCGCCTTCCGCACACGCCATCCCCGTGTCCACCTGTCCCGGGACGAGGGGTTCACCGTGGACCTGCTGGACCGGGTGCAGCAGGGCGGACTGGACCTGGCCGTGGTCAGCTCACCGCCCGACGGCGCCCGGGTCCGCCTGTCGCACCTGGCGGACGAACCGGTTCTGGTGGCGCTCCCGGCCGGACACCCGCTGGCAGGGCGGCGGGGAGTGCGGTTCGCGCAGCTGGAGGGGGAGGAGTGGATCGCCGGGGGAGAGCGTCCCGAGAACACCCTGCTGGCCGCGGCGGTACGTCCGGGGTTTCGACCCAGGGTTGCGCACGTGGTACGCGAGTGGATCGCCAAACAGGGCTTCGTCGCCGCCGGGCTGGGCGTGACACTGCTGCCCGCGCTGGCGGCCGCCTCGGCCCGCCCGGACATCGCCCTGGCCGCGATGGACCCGGGGGAGCTGCCGCACCGCGGCGTGTACGTGGCCCTGCCCGCGGACCGGCGCACCGCCCCTGCCACCGAGGCCTTCCTGGAGGAACTGCGGGCCGCGGCCCGGGCCGTCCTGGCCGGAGCGGCGACGTGAGGAGGACCCCGCCCCGCGTCCTGCTCAGGTGGCGGCGCTGGTGAAGGCCTCGGTGACCACGCTCTGCTCCAGCAGGCTGCGGGTCTGGCGCAGGGCGGCCAGGCTCTCGCGTTCGAGCTCCTCGCTGTGGCGGGCCGCGGGGATGGAGCAGCTCAGGGCGTCGGTGGCGGGGCGGTCGTAGCGCAGCGGGACCGCCAGGCAGCGGACGTCCTCGACGCTCTCCCCGTCCTCGGTGGCGTAACCGCGGTCCCGGATGGCGGCCAGTTCGGCGAACAGCACCCGGCGGTCGGTGACGGTGCTCGCGGTGAGCGGGGCCAGCGCGTCGGGGAGCAGGGCGTCGGCCTCGGCATCGGTGCGCTCGGCCAGCAGTGCCTTGCCCAGGGCGGTGGCGTGCGCGGGCAGCCTCCTGCCCACCCTGCTGTAGGGCCGCAGGTAGTGGCGGGAGTCGCGGGTGGCCAGGTAGACGACGTCGGCGCCGTCCAGGCGGGCGAAGTGCAGGGTCTCCCCGGTGCGTTCGGAGAGCGCGTCCAGGTGGGGGCGGACCTGGGCGGTGCGGGTGTCGGCGTCGATGTAGCCGGTCCCGGTGAGCAGGGCGCGGATACCGAGCGTGTAGAGGGTGCCGGTGGCGTCGGTGCGCACCCAGCCGCGTTGGACCAGGGTCTGCAGGAGCGCGTACAGGCTGCTGCGCGGCACCCCCATGCGCTGGGACAGGACACGGAGCGAGGCGGCCTGGCCCAGTCCGCTCAGCAGTTCGAGCAGTTCCACGGTGCGGGCCGCCGACTTGACCTCGCGCACGCCCTCCTTCTCGCCGTCCACACCTGTCCTCACGTCTGTGCCTTCCGTTCGCCGTCGAGCGGAGTCTAGCCGCGCCCCGCCGCGGATGTTCTCGGCCGGGTGTTGACGTCCTCCGATCACAAACATAGCCTCTGTTTGTATATGAGAATACCATCTACATACGGAGACAACATTGGTTTCCCCCGTTGAACGCCCCGAACACGTCGCCGAGGTGGCCCAACGCCTGTCCCAGGGCATGGACCGCTCGGTTCTCGCCTTCCCCCTGACCCCCTTCGACCAGGACGGGGGCGTGGACCTCAAGGCCTTCGAAGCCCACCTGGAACACCAACTGGCCGCCGACCCCGGAGCCCTCTTCGTCGCCTGCGGCACCGGTGAGTACTTCTCCCTCGACCTGGACGAACACGAGGCCCTGGTCTCCGCCGCCGTACGGGTCGCCGACGGCCGGATCCCGGTCGTGGCCGGAGCGGGCCACGGAACCCCGCTGGCCAGCGCCTTCGCCCGCTCCTCCGAACGGGCCGGAGCGGACGCGGTCCTCCTGCTGCCCCCGTACCTGGTCAACGGGCCCCAGGCGGGCCTGGTCGAGCACACCCGCCGCGTGTGCGCCGCCACCCGCCTGCCGGTCATCGCCTACCAGCGCTCCCAGGTCTCCTTCACCCCCGAGAGCCTGACCGAGCTCTCCGCCATCCCCAACCTGGTCGGCGTCAAGGACGGCCACGGTGACCTGGACCAGATGCAGCGCCTGGTCCTCGCCGCCCCCGAGGGCTTCCTGTTCTTCAACGGTGTCCCCACCGCCGAACTCCAGGCACGCTCCTACGCGGCGATCGGCGTCAGCGCCTACTCGTCCGCCATCCACGCGGTGGCCCCGGAGATCTCCCACGCCTTCCACGCCGCCCTCGGGCGGGGTGACGACGCCTTGGTCGACCGCCTGCTCAACGAGTTCTTCGTGCCCTGGGTCCGACTGCGGGACCGGGGCACCGGCTACGCGGTCTCCCTGGTCAAGGCCGCCGCACAGGACCGTGCCGACGAACTCGGCTACCACGTGGGCCCGGTGCGACCGCCGCTGGCCCAGCCCGCCCCCGAACACCTCGCCGAGGCCCGGACCCTGATCCGCGCCGGTCTGGAGATCGTCCGATGACCAACCCCGAAACCACCCCCGTCACCAGCATCGACCCCCGCACCGGCAAGGACGTGGAGACGGTCACCCGGGAGAGCACCACCGAGGAGGTGCGGCAGGCCTGCCGGGCCGCGGCCGACGCAGCGCCCGCCCTCGCCCGCCTCGGCCGCCTGTGGCGGGCCGACCTCCTCCAGGCGTGCGCGGACGCCCTGGAGAAGGACCGGGAGGAGCTGGTCCGACTGGCCGACCGCGAGACCGCCCTGGGCCCGCAACGGCTCAACGGCGAACTCACCCGCACCACCTACCAGTTCCAGACCTTCGCCGAGGAGATCCGCGAGGGCGCCTACCTGGAGGCGGTCGTCGACCGCCCCGGCCAGACCCCCGCGGGCCCCCGGCCGGACCTGCGCCGCATGCTGGTGCCCCTGGGCCCGGTCGCGGTGTTCGGGGCGAGCAACTTCCCCTTCGCCTTCTCCGTACCCGGCGGGGACACCGCCTCGGCCCTGGCCGCGGGCTGCCCGGTCGTGGTCAAGGCGCACCCCGCCCACCCCGCGACCTCACAGCGCACCTTCGAGGCACTGACCGGGGCCGCCCGGGCCGTAGGCGCCCCCGAGGGGCTGCTGGGACTCGTACACGGCCTCGAATCCGGACGCGCCCTGGTCCTGGCCCCCGAGATCCGAGCCGCGGCCTTCACCGGCTCCACCCGCGCGGGCCGCGCCCTGTGGGACCTGGCCTGCTCCCGGCCCGACCCCATCCCCTTCTACGGCGAACTCGGCAGCCTCGACCCCCTGGTCGTCACCCCCGCGGCCGCCGCCGCCCGCGGTGAGCAGATCGCGGAGGGCCTGTTCGGCTCCTTCACCCTGGGCGCGGGACAGTTCTGCACCAAGCCCGGTCTGGTCCTGCTCCCCGGCGACCAGGCCGGCTCGGCCCTGGTCGACCGGCTGGCACAGGCCGTGCGCACCCACCCGGCCCAGACCCTGCTGACCGAGGGCATCAAGGCCGCCTACACCTCCGCGGAGCTTCCCGGCCGCCTGGTCGCCGAGGGCCCGGCGGACGAGGAGGGCTGGTCCGTTCCCGCACGGCTGCTGCAGGCCCGGCTCGCCGAGCTCACCCCCGACGGTCTCGACGAGTGCTTCGGCCCCCTCACCCTGGTCGCCACCTACGACGACGAGGAGGAACTGCTCCGCTTCATCGAGGAACTGCCGGCCTCCCTGACCGCCTCGCTCTTCTCCGAGTCCGACGAGCGCGGGTTGCGGGGCAGGCTGGCGGAACGCCTCCTGACCCGGACCGGCCGTCTGGTGCACGACGGCTTCCCCACGGGGGTGGCGGTCAGCGCCGCCATGCAGCACGGCGGCCCCTGGCCCGCGACCACCAACGCCCTGCACACCTCGGTGGGCGCGACCTCCCTGCGGCGTTTCCTGCGCCCGGTGAGCTGGCAGAACGCCCCCGCGGACCTGCTGCCGGACGAGCTGCGCGACGAGCCCGAACACCCCGTCGCCCGACGCGAGTCCTGACCCACCAGACACACGAGAGCGGCCCCGGGAATGATCCCGGGGCCGCTTCATCGGTTACCGCACCCTGGATGTGGGCGCGCTGGCAGCGCGCCCACACCACTGATCAGGAGCTGCCGGTGGCCTCGCTGACGTCGTTGACGAACTGCTCCGCGGCCTCCTCGGGCGTCAGGTCGCCGAAGCCGAGGTCGTCGGAGGTCCGCTTGGTGATCTCCACGACCTCGCCCGCACCGATCGGCGGCGGCGGGTTGCCGTCGACGATGTCCTCGGTGATCTCCTCCAGGAACGCCGCGCTGCGCTCGTCCGCGGGCGGAAGGTCGCCCAGGATGTGCTCGCGCATGTCCACGTTGGACGGGAGCCCCAGGTCCGACAGGGTCAGCTCAGCGGCGTCCTCGCTGTTGAGCATGAAGTCCACGAACTTGGCAGCCTCCTCCGGGTGCTCGGAGTTCGCGGAGACCGCGTAGAACATCGCGGGCTTGAGGTACATCCCGGTGCGCTCGTGCTCGGTCTCACCCGGGTAGCGCAGCAGTTCGATGTCACGACCGGAGGACTCGCTGATCCCGCCGAGCTGGTTGGTCCAGAAGTGGGCCATCGCCCCCTGGTTGGTGGACAGTACCGACTGGTCGGGGCCGCCGGCCTCGATCTCGACGCTCTCCGAGGCGCTGGGCTGCCCGCCTCCTTCCAGCAGCCGTTCGGTGATCTCGAACCAGGAGGTCATGGTCTCCTTGGAGAAGGCCAGGGTGCCGTCCTCGGCGTAGAGGTTCTCCCCGCGCTGGCGGGCGAAGATCTGGAACCCGGACTCGTTGTAGGCCATGCTCTGCACACCGGCGAGCTCGCCGTCGGTGGCCTCGGAGATCTCGTTCGCGATCTCGACGTAGTCGTCCCAGGTCCAACTGGTGTCGTCGGGCATCTCCACCCCCGCCTCCTCGAAGGCCTGGGGGTCGGCCATGATCGCGTAGGCGTTCACGCCGGTGGGGATGCCGAAGGTCTGCCCGTCGAGCACACCGGTCTCGGCCACCAGCGGGTCGAGGGCGGACAGGTCGAGCTGGTCACCGTACTGGCTCAGGTCGGCCAGGGCGCCGCGCTGACCGTACTCGCGCAGGTACCGCTCCTCCTGCATGAAGATGTCGGGGGCGTCGTTGGCCGCGGTGCTGGTGGCCAGGCGGTCCCAGTAGGATCCCCAGTCGGTGTAGTCCGGGGAGACCTTGATGCCGGGGTTCTGCTCCTCGAAGACGTCGATGGCCTCCTGCATGGTGGAGTGGCGGTCGTCCGCGCCCCACCAGGAGAAGCGCAGCTCCACGACGTCGCCGTCGGACTCGGAGGAACCGCAGGCGGTGGCGGCCATGACCAGGGCGGCGACCGCCGCGGTCGTGGCGAGCAGGGGACGGCGTCGGCGCCGTGCGGGTGCACTGCCGGAGAATGGGTTCATGGGGGGATTGACCTCTCTGTGCGTGATGAACGTGAGTACGGGGTTCTGGCCGGGTGTTGAAGCCGGAACCGGGTTCAGGGGCCGTTGCCGATGGCCGTTTCCAGCTCCTCGATGAACTGTTCGGCCGCCTGCTCGGCGGTGAGGTTGCCGAAGACCAGCTCCTGGTAGATCCGCTCGTTGATGTTGGCGATCTCGCCCGAGCCGACCGGCGGTGGCGGGTTGCCGTCGACGATCTCGTCCTCGACCTCGGTGAGGAAGGCAGCTCCGCGTTCGCCTGCCGGAGGCAGGTCGTCCGCGACGGCTTCGCGCACGTCCAGGTTGGCGGGCAGTCCCAGGTCGGACAGCACCAACTCGGCCGCGTCCGTGCTGTTGAGCAGGAAGTCGACGAAGCGCGCGGCCTCCTCGGGGTGGTCGCTTCCGGCCGCTATCGAGTAGTACATCGCGGGTTTGAAGTACATTCCGGTGCGTTCGAGCTCGGTCTCGCCCGGGAAGCGCAGCAGTTCGATGTCACGCCCGGAGGCTTCGGTGATCGCACCGAGCTGGTTGGTCCAGAAGTACGCGGTGGCACCGGTGTTGGTGGAGAGCACGGACAGGTCGGGGCCGCCGGCCGCGATCTCCACGCCCTCGGTCGCGGAGGGCTGTCCGCCGTCCTCCAGCAGCCGTTCGGTGATCTCGTACCAACTGGTCAGGGTCTGGGCGGAGAAGGCCAGGTTCCCGTCCTCGTCGTAGAGGTTCTCGCCGTGCTGGCGGGCGAAGACGTGGAAGGCGTTCTCGTTGGTCATCCCCTGGGTGCCGACGATCTCACCGTCGGTGGCCCGGCTGATCTCCACCGACATCTCGATGTAGTCGTCCCAGGTCCAGGTGGTGTCGTCGGGCATGTCGACACCGGCTTCCTCGAACGCCTCCGGGTCCGCGAGGATCGCGGAGACGTTCACCCCGGTGGCGGCGCCGAAGGTCTGCCCGTCCATCTCGCCGCTCTGGGCGACGTTCGGGTCGAGGCCGGACAGGTCGAGGGAGTCACCGAGCTCGGCGAGGTCGGCCAGGGCGCCGCGTTCGCCGTACTCGCGCAGGTAGCTCTCGTCCTGCATGATGACGTCCGGGGCGTCGCCGGCCGCGGTGCTGGTGGCCAGGCGGTCCCAGTAGGAGGCCCAGTCGGTGTAGTCCGGCGAGATCCTGATGTCGGGGTTCTGCTCCTCGAAGACCTCGATGGCCTCCTGGAGACGGGTGTGCCGGTCGTCCGAGCCCCACCAGGAGAACCGCAGCTCGACGACGTCGTCCCCGGAGCCCGATCCTCCCCCGCAGGCGGTCGCGGCCATGGCGAGCACACCGGCCATCGCGGCCGTGCGGAGCGTGTGGCGGTGTCGGTGCGGCGGGCGCGCACCACCGGCGGGGAGGCTCATGGGTGGCTTCCTTTCCTCTACTTGATTCCGGTGGTCGCGATGCCCTTGACCAGGTAGCGCTGTCCGGCCAGGAAGAAGCCGAAGACAGGCCCCAGGGCCACGACGGACATGGCGAAGAGCGGACCCCAGGAGGTCTGGGAGGTGGAGTCGACGAAGGTGCGCAGTGCCACGGGGACCGTGTACATGTCCGGACTGGTCAGGAAGATCAGCTGGCTGAAGAAGTCGTTCCAGGTCCAGATGAAGGTGAAGATCGCCGTGGTGGCCAGGGCCGGCAGGGACAGGGGCAGGATGATCTGGCAGAAGATCCGCACGTGTCCGCAGCCGTCGATGCGGGCCGCCTCGTCCAGGTCCTTGGGCAGTCCTCGGATGAACTGCACCATCAGGAAGATGAAGAAGCCGTCCGTGGCCAGGAGCTTGGGCACGATCAACGGGTAGAAGGTGTTGATCCAGTCCAGCTGCGCGAACAGGATGTACTGCGGCACGATCACCACGTGGATCGGCAGCATGATCGTGCCGAGCATGATCGCGAAGAACAGGCGCTTGCCGCGGAACTCCAGCCTCGCGAAGGCGTAGGCGGCCATCGAGCAGCCGATGAGGTTGCCGATGATCGCTCCGCCCACCACGATCGCCGAGTTCAGCAGGTAGCGGTGGAACGGTTGCTGGAGTGCGGTCCACCCCTCGGTGTAGTTGCTGGGGGTGAAGTTCCAGGGGATCAGTCCGGGTTCCCGGAAGATCTCGGCTGTGGGTTTGAAGGAACTGGAGAGCATCCACAGCAGCGGGTAGAGCATGATCAGGCCGAAGCCGATCAGTCCCAGGTGGATGAGCAGTCGCCGTGTGCGTTCGGCCTTGGTCCGCCGGGTGGGGGCGGAGGCCGCGGTCTCAGTCGCCATAGAAGACCCAGAACTTGGAGGCGAGGAAGTTCACCGCGGTGAACCCCCCGATGATCATCAGGAGCAGCCAGGCCATCGCGGACGCGTAGCCCATGTCGAAGGCGCCGAATCCGCGTTGGTACAGGTAGAGGGTGTAGAAGAGGGTGGAGTCCGAGGGGCCGCCGGTACCGCCGCTGACGATGAACGCCTGGGTGAAGGTCTGGAAGGCGTTGATGATCTGCAGTACCAGGTTGAAGAAGATGATCGGCGTGAGCATGGGGACCGTGATGTGCCAGAACCGCCGCATGGGGCTGGCTCCGTCCACCGCGGCCGCCTCGTAGTACATCGCCGGGATCTGCCGCAGTCCGGCCAGGAAGATGACCATCGGCGCACCGAAGGTCCACACGTTGAGCACGATGAGGGTGCCCAGGGCGTAGTCGGGGTGGGACACCCAGCCCTCGCCCTGGATTCCGAAGAACGCCAGGACCTGGTTGATGAGGCCTTCGGCGCCGAAGACCTGGCGCCACAGGATGGCCACCGCGACACTGCCGCCCAACAGCGAGGGCAGGTAGTACACCGACCGGTAGAGGGGCAGTCCCCGCAGTCCCCGGTCCAGGACCATCGCCAGGGCCAGGGCCATCGCGAGCTGGAGGGGGACGGAGACGAACACGTAGACGAAGGTGACCTTCAGCGCGCTGTGCAGGCGCGTGTCGGTCAGCATCCGCTCGTAGTTCTCCCCGCCCACCCACTGGTGCTCACCGATGAGGTTGTAGTCGGTGAAGGAGAAGTACAGGGAGGCCAGCAGGGGTCCCGCGGTGATGAGCGCCAGGCCCAGGAACCACGGGCCGAGGAACCCCAGGGCGGCGAGGTTCTCGTACCTGCGCTCCCCCTTGCGGGGAGCCGCGGCCCTGCGGCGGGTCCGGGGCGGGCGCGCCCCGGTGTCGGGGCCGTCGGACGCCCCCGCCTTGCTGTGGAGAAGAGCGGTCAAGACGACACACCTCCTTCCCGAGCCGTTGTCGTGCGTGCCGTCGGCACGCCTGGACCGGGGTTCATGTGGTGACCGCCAATCTGGTCGGAAAACGCACTGATGAGGGAGACGCTCACACTATGTGGCTGAGAACACTGGTGAATTTCGCAGGCCATGGCTTGGTAAGCGCTATCCAGATATTAGGATGTTCAGTTTCTAGCACCGGGTTACATGGCTGTCAACGCCTTGTTTCACCCCCGCCCCCGAGCACCCACCAGATCGTTATCTTCACCGCGGGGCTCCCATTCGGGTAAATAGTCGCTCCTGGTGCTCGAGTGAACACTCTGAGCTTCGATCTCTCGGCTGGCACGGAAAACCGCTCACGCCCCCCAGTCGTGCACCCCCTCTTGTCGTGCGCTTCGGAAAGCGTTTACCATTCCTGTGTGAACGACACCACTCAACGCAGGTACGCGATCGTCGGCACCGGCTCCAGGGCCCGCATGTACACCCGAGCCCTGGTGGACACCCATCGGGACCGGGGGCGCCTGGTCGCCCTGTGCGACACCAACCGCACGCGAATGGCCGTGCACAACCGGATCATCACCGACGCAGGAGCGGAGGCCGTGCCCGCCTACGGGGCCGAGGACTTCACCCGCATGCTCCGCGAACAGGCCGTGGACGAGGTGATCGTGTGCACCGTCGACCACACCCACGCCGACTACGTCGTGGCCGCCCTGGAAGCCGGCGCGGACGCCATCACCGAGAAGCCCATGACCGCCGACCTCGAAGGCCTGCGCCGGATCAACGACGCCCAGGCCCGCACCGGGGGCCGGGTGACGGTCGGGTTCAACTACCGTTACAACCCCGTCCACGGCCAGGTCCGCGAGCTGATCTCCTCCGGAGCCATCGGCGAGGTGGGCTCCGTCCACTTCGAGTGGCTCCTCGACCTCCGCCACGGAGCCGACTACTTCCGCCGCTGGCACCGGGACAAGACCAAGTCCGGCGGACTGCTGGTACACAAGGCCAGCCACCACTTCGACCTGGTCAACTGGTGGGTGAACGCGCACCCCCGCGAGGTCTTCGCCTGGGGCGGCCTGTTCTTCTACGGCCAGGACAACGGACGCCGCCACGGGCTCCTCAACGACTACGAGCGCGGGCACGACGCCGAGGCGGCCGAGAGCGACCCCTTCGCCCTGCACATGCGGGACAGCCCCGACCTGACCGCCCTGTACCTGGACGCCGAACACGAGGACGGCTACCGGCGCGACCTGAACGTCTTCGGCCCCGACATCACCATCGAGGACGACATGTCCGTCATGGTCAGGTACGACACCGGTGTGCGCCTCAGCTACCACCTCGTGGCCTACGCCCCCTGGGAGGGCTACCGCATCTCCTTCACCGGCAGCCGCGGCAGACTCGAGCTGGACATGACCGAGTTCGCCAGCACCACACCGGGCCAGGACGAGGCGCACCCCGTGCGCGGAATGCCCGCCCCCAAGGAGAACACCGAGGCCAGGCTCCTGCTGCGCCGCCACTGGCAGCCCCCGGAGGAGATCCCCGTGCGCGTGGGCGGCGGCGGCCACGGCGGCGGGGACAACGCCATGCTCGACTCCCTGCTCGGCGGGACCGACGACGGTATCCGCCCCGACCACGCCGACGGCGGCAACGCCCTCCTGACCGGGCTGGCCGCCAACGCCTCCATGGCCTCGGGCGCACCCGTGCGCGTGGCCGACCTGCTCTCGGGCGAGCACTGATGCCCCGAACCGACGACACCGCACCGCTGCCCCTGCTCCTGGTGGGCATCCACGGGCACGGCCGCTCCCACCTGCGCGCGCTGCTGCCCCTGGCCAGGGCCGGGACCGTCCGCCTCGTCGGGGTCTGCGACCGCAGGCCCCCCGCACCCGACGACGACCTGGAAGGGCACGGAAACGTCCCCTTCTTCGACGACCTGGCCACCGCCCTGGACCGGACACAGGCACGCCTGACCGTCCTGGTCACCCCCATCCACACCCACCTGCCCCTGGCGAGGGTGGCCCTGGAGCACGGCTCACACCTGCTGCTGGAAAAACCCACCACCCCCTCCCTGGCCCAGCTCACCAGTCTGGAAGAGGCGGTGCACGACTCCGGACTGGCCTGCCAGATCGGCTTCCAGAGCCTGGGCTCGCAGGCGATCGACGAGGTCGGCCGACTCGTGGGCGAGGGCGTCCTGGGCGAACTACGCGGGATCGGAGCGGCCGGCGCCTGGAAACGCACCTCCGCCTACTACGACCGCGCACCCTGGGCCGGTCGGCGCGAGCTGGACGGGCACCAGGTGGTGGACGGAGCCCTCACCAACCCCTTCGCCCACGCCGTGGCCACCTCCCTGGCCCTGGCCCGCGCCGAACAGGACGCCCCCCGCTCCCTGGAACTGGAGATGTACCACGCCCACCCCATCGAGAGCGACGACACCTCCTCCCTGCGCCTGCGCACCCGGAGCGGCACCGTCCTCACCGTCGCCGTCACCCTGTGCGCACCCGAGAGCCAACCCCCCGCCATCACGCTCCACGGCGACCGGGCAAGCCTGACACTGGAGTACACCCTGGACCGGATCACCCTCCACCGGCCCGGCCACGCACCGCGAACCACCACCCACGGGCGCGTCAACCTCCTGGAGAACCTGGTCGCACACATCCGGGGGCAGTCCCCCCTCCTGGTGCCGCCCGAACGCACCCGGGGCTTCACCCACGTCCTGGACGCGGTGCGCACCGCCCCCGACCCCCGGCCGATCCCGGCCCGGCACCAGCAGGTCCACCAGGAGGAGGGGGTCACCCACCGGAGCATCCCCCGGATCACCGACCTGGTGCACGAGAGCGCGAACTCCCTGGCGCTGTTCTCCGAACTCGACGCCCCCTGGGCCAGCCCCGCCCCCACGGAGGTCACCACGTGAACCTGTCCCTCGGCCACACCCTCGTGGCCACCCACCACAGCGGTACCTCCGTGCCCACCGAACTCTCACCACGCCCCTACCTGCACCCGGTGCGCACCCTCGCGGGAACGGAGGTGACCGAGACCGGCCCCGCCGACCACCGCCACCACCTGGGGGTCAGCGTGACCCTGGCCGACGTCTCCGGGACCAGCTTCTGGGGCGGTCGGACCTTCACCCGCGAGCACGGATCGGTCATGCTCGACAACCACGGCCGCCAGGAACACCTGTCCTGGGGCGAGTGCTCCGCGGACCGGACCGTCGAGGTGCTCTCCTGGACCGACCCCGAGGGCACCGAGCTCCTCCGGGAGCACAGGACGGTCCGCGCCCTCACCCTGGACACCAAGACCTGGGTCCTGGACCTGCACTCGTCACTGCACAACACCTCGGGCCGGGAGCTGGGGATCGGCAGCCCCGCCACCAACGGCCGCCCCGGAGCCGGGTACGGCGGGGTGTTCTGGCGGGCGCCGATCGGTGACCTGCCGCCCTCGGTCACCGGCCCCGACGGAGCGAAGGGGGAGGAGGCCCTGCACGGCTCACACGCCCGCTGGCTCGCCCTCTCCTCCACCGCCTCCCACCGAGCCCCGTGGACGCTGCTCTTCCTCCAACCCGGCCCGCGCACGGACCCCTGGTTCCTGCGGGCCGAGGAGTACCCGGGCGTGTGCCCGGCCCCCGCCTGGGACACCCGGCTGCGCCTGGGCGCCGACCGGACCCTGGAACTGGGGCTGCGCACCGCCGTCACCGACGGCCCGGTAACGGACCACGAAGCACTGGCCACAGCCGTCGCGGCGCTGGCCTGACCACCACGACACCCCGCACCGGGGTCTGGAAAGGAACCGCACACATGCGCGTGCTCGTCACCGGAGGCTCCGGACGACTGGGGCGAAGCGTCGTGACCGTGCTCGCCTCACGCGGACACGAGGTGACCTCGGTGGACACCGCCGAACACCCGTGGCCGGAGGGGATCACCCCGGCCGTCTGCGACCTGCTGGACAGCGGGGCCCGCGCGGAGCTGTTCGCCCGCGCCGCCCCGGAGGCGGTGGTGCACCTGGCGGGTATCGCCGTGCCCTTCGCCCGCCCCGACGCCGAGACCCTGCGGGTGAACGCCACCCTGGCCTGGGAGGTGCTCAGCGCCGCCGTCGGGGCGGGCGCCCACAGCGCCGTCGCGGCCTCCAGCCCCACCGTCTACGGGTACAACACCCCCTCCTGGAAACCGCGGTACCTGCCCCTGGACGAGGAGCACCCCGTCGCGCCCTGGCACGCCTACGGCCTGAGCAAGGTGATGGTGGAGGAGACCGTCCGGGCCCTGGCCCGGACCTCCGACAAGTGCGTGCTGTCCGCCGTCCGCCCCGGCTACGTGGTCTCTCCCGAGGAGTGGCGGGGAGCGGTCACCCAGCAGGGCCACACCCTCAGCGAACGCCTGGAGGACCCCGCCCTGGCCGCCGGCTCCCTGTTCAACTACGTGGACGCCCACGACGCCGCCGAACTGTTCGCGCTGATCGTGGAGAACCCCGAGCGCGTCACCGGCGGCACCGTCTACAACGCCATCGCCCCCGACCCCCTCGCCCGGGGCCCGGTCGAGGCCGACCTGGCCCGACTGCACCCGGCCACGGCCGAACACGCTCCGG
The DNA here is from genome assembly GCF_014651695.1 of Nocardiopsis terrae. GTDB lineage: Bacteria > Actinomycetota > Actinomycetes > Streptosporangiales > Streptosporangiaceae > Nocardiopsis > Nocardiopsis terrae. Next base: position 400,255 of record NZ_BMXJ01000003.1, on the reverse strand, counting down.
CGCTGGCCGACGGACGGGCGGTGTTCTCCTCCGAGCGGGCCCGCCGCGACCTGGGGTGGAGGCCCGAACGCACCTGGCGCGACCTTCTGCACCAGACGGAAGAGGCCTAGTGGCAACGAGGGAAGGACCCCGCCCCTCCGCTACTCTGGGAAAGAGTTTTCCCAACGGTGGTAGGAGGGGCAGGGCCGTGGATCCCGGTTACGTGACTCTGGAACAGGTCGCCGAACACGCCGGGGTCTCCCTGGCGACCGCCTCACGCGTGATCAACGGGAGCACACGGCAGGTGAGCCAGCGGCTCCGGGAGAAGGTGGAGGCCAGCGCCCACGAGCTCGGATACCTGGCCAACGCCTCCGCCCAGACCCTGGCCCGCAACAGCAGCTCCCTGATGGGCCTGGTGGTGCACGACATCGCCGACCCGTACTTCTCCCAGATCGCGGCCGGGGTCACCCGGTACGCCGAGGAGCTGGGGCTGGTGCTGGTGCTGGGCACCACCAACCGCTCCACGCAGGCGGAGACGCGCATCATCTCCGCGCTGCGCTCCCACCGGGCCAAGGCGATCGTGATCGCCGGTTCGCGTACCACCAGCGAGGAGAGCGACGCCCGTCTGGCCAAGGAGATCGAGGCCTTCGGGCGCCAGGGCGGCAGGGTCGCCCTCGTCTCCCAGGCCACCCTGCCCGCCGACACCGTCACCCCGAACAACCACTCCGGGGCCGCGGCCCTGGCCCAGCACCTGGTCGCTCAGGGGCACCGGCGCTTCGCGATCCTGGCCGGCCCTCCCAACCTGCGGACCGCACGCGAACGCCTGGACGGCTTCCACTGCGCGCTCTCGGCCGCCGGACTCGAACTCGCCCACCACAACGTCGTGCACGGGGACTTCACCCGGGACGGCGGATACGAGTCCACACGGCGCCTGATGGCCCTGGGGACCGACGCCACCTGCCTGTTCGCCGTCAACGACGTCATGGCCACCGGAGCCATCGCCGCGCTGCGCGCCATGGGCAAGACCGTTCCCGAGGACCTGTCCGTGGCCGGTTTCGACGACATCCCCACGCTGCGGGACCTCACCCCCTCGCTGACCACGGTGCGCCTGCCCCTGGAGGAGATGGGCGAACGCGCCGCCGCCCTGGCCCTGGACTCCGACCACCACGGGGAACCGAGGGTGGTCAGCGTCGAGGGCACGGTCATGGCCAGGGAGAGCACCGCACCTCCCAGGAACTGAGCGCCTTCGCGGGCGCCACCCGCGGCGGCGGTCCCCGACCGGGGACCGCCGCCGTTCCTCGCCCAGTGCCGCCGAGCGCTAGGGGAGCGGGGCGAGGTCCTCCGCGAACACCAGCCCGTGGCCGGGGCCGGTCCGCGCGGTCAGGCGGCCGTCGGCCAACTCCACCCCGCTCGGGGCGGCCAAAGCCCCCAGCGCGGCGAAGGAGGCGTGGTCGATGTCCTCGACCATGGCCACCTCGGGCAGGCACAGGGCCAGTTGGCCCGAAAGCTCCGGCAGCAGGTGGGGGGCGACCGGCACCCCCCGCCGGGCCACCGACTCGGCAATGCGCAGGAACGGGGTGATGCCCCCGACCCGTACGACGTTGGGCTGGGCGACATCACACACACCCGCGTCCACGAACCGCTCGAACTCCGCCACCGACCGCAGGTTCTCACCCAGCGCGAACGGCAGCGCGGTACGCGCCCGGAGCCGGACGTGGGCCGCCAGGTCCGGAGCGGGCAGCGGCTCCTCCACGAAGTGCGGCGTGAAGGGCGCCAACCGTTCCAGCGCCCGGGCCGCACCCGGGACGTCCCACCGCTGGTTGGCGTCGACCATCAGCAACCGCTCCGGGCCCAGGAGGTCGCGTACCGCGCCCACCCGTTCCACGTCGCGGTCGACCGAGGCCGAACCCACCTTGATCTTCACCGCGTGGTGCCCCCGCTCCACCCACCCCCGGACCTGTGCCAGCAGGTCCGAAAGCGAGTAGTCCAGGTTCACACCGCTGCCGTAGGCGGCGACGCTCTCCCGGCGCCGCCCCAACAGCTCCACCAGGGGCACGCCCGCAGAGCGCGCGTGCAGGTCCCACAGGGCGATGTCGACACCGGCCAGGGCCATCAGGGTCAACCCCGTCGTGCCCGCCTCGCGCAGGTGCCAGAGCGCCTCGTCCCACAGGGCCGGATGCGCCCGCCGTCCCAGCAGGGCAGGGGCGAGGTCGTCGTTGACCAGCGCCTCCACGGCCCGCGCCCCGATCAGCGGTGTCCAGGAGAAACCGGTTCCCACCAGGCCCTCGTCGGTGTGCACCCGGACCACGACGACGTCGTTGCGATCGACCCCGCCGTCCCAGGCCCGGCGCAGCGGCAACCGGTGGGCGCGGGCCGTCACCCGGGTCACCCTCACAGCACACACTCCGCGTGGCGGCGGGCCATCGTGGCGATGACCTCGTCACCGTCGGCGGACCACACGTCCTCGTTGAAGACCTCCCATTCCACGTCGCCCTCGTAACCGGCGGCCAGAACCGCCCGGTGCAGTGCGCGCGCGTCGATGTGTCCGTCGCCGACCATGCCCCGGCCCAGCAGGGAGTCCACCGGCAGGGGCGTGATCCAGTCGCAGACCTGGAAGGAGGTGATGCGGCCCGCGGCGCCGGCCCGGGCGATCTGGTCGAAGACCGCCGGGTCCCACCACACGTGGTAGGTGTCCACGACCACTCCCACGACCTCCGGGGAGAACTGTTCTGCCAGGTCCAGGGCCTGGCCCAGGGTGGACAGGACCGCACGGTCGGCGCAGAACAGCGGGTGGAGGGGTTCGAGCCCGAGGCGCACGCCGCGTTCGGCCGCGTACGGTGCCAGGGCGTGGATCCCCTCCGCCACCCGCTCCCTGGCACCGGCCAGGTCCCGGTCACCCTCGGGGAGCCCGCCCGCGACCATGACCAGCACCGGCGCACCCAGTTCGGCGGCCTCGTCGATGGCCCGCCGGTTGTCCTCCAGGGCGTCGGTACGGGAGGGGTCGCTCAGAAAACCGCCACGGCAGTAGGAGGACACCCTCAGCCCCGCGTCGCGGACCAGGCGGGCGGAGCGTTCCAGGCCGGTCTCCTGGACGTGTTCACGCCACAGCCCGATGGCGGGCAGCCCGGCGCGCAGGCACCCGTCCACGGCCTGGGTGAGACTCCAGCGCTTCACGGTGGCCTGGTTGAGTGAGAGCCGGGCCAGGCGGGGGTCGCCGGGGGCCGGGGTCTCGGTGTGCACGGACCTGCCGGAGGGGACGTCCACCGGGGCCGGGACCACGGGTCGGTGTCGGGGGGTGGTCGTCACTGGTCCACCCCCGAGACCCGGAGCAGGGCGCGCATGCGCTCCTCGGCCAGGGCCGGGTCGCTGAGCGCCCCCGCCGCGTCGGCCAGGCGCAGGGTCTGCGCCAGGTGCGGGAGGTCGCGGGCGCTGTGCAGGCCGCCCACCATGTGGAACCCCTTCTGGTGCCCGTTGAGCCAGGCGAGGAAGGCGATACCGGTCTTGTAGTAGTAGGTGGGCGCGGAGAACAGGTGACGGGCCAGGGGCACGGTCGGTTCCAGCAGGGCGCGGTAGCCGTCGGTGTCGCCCCGGTCCAGGGCGGCAAGCGCCCGGGCGGCGGCCGGGGCGATGGCGGCGAACACGCCGAGCAGGGCGTGGGAGTGGCCGTGCTCGTCCCCGAGCACGAGTTCGGGGTAGTGGAAGTCGTCCCCGGTGTACAGGCGCACCCCCGACGGGAGGAGACGCCGCAGGCGTACCTCCAGCGCGGTTTCGAGCAGGGAGACCTTGATGCCCTCGACGTGGTCGGCGTGCGCGGCGATCAGTTCGGCGACCGGCTCGATCGCCTCCTCGGGGGAGTCGTAGCCCCAGTAGCCCGCCAGAGCCGGGTCGAAGGCGGTGCCCAGCCAGTGCAGGATCACCGGCCGCTCGGCCCGCTTGAGGACGGCGGAGTAGACCCGGGCGTAGTCCTCGGGGCTCTCGGCCACCGCGGCCAGGGCCCGGGAGGCCATCACGATGGGGGTGGCGCCGGCTTCCTGGACCACCTCCAACTGCTCACCGTAAGCGGTGATAACGCTTTCCAGATCGACGTGCGAAGACTCCAGGTGGTCGGTGTTGACCCCGCAGGCCAGCAGGGCCCCGCGGTCACGGGCCTGGGCCCCGGTGCGGCGGATCAGCTCGGCGGTGGCGGGCCAGTCCAGCCCCATGCCCCGCTGGGCGGTGTCCATGGCCTCGGCCACGCCCAGCCCCTGGTCCCACAGGTGGTGGCGGAAGGCCAGGGTGGCCTCCCAGTCCAGGGCGGCCGGGGCCCCGGGAGCGTTGACGGCGCAGGGGTCGGCGACCACGTGCGCGGCCGCGTAGGCGGTGCGCAGGCGGGCCGGGGGGAGGGGCGAGGCGTCGGCCGCAGCCCCGCTGAGGGTGTAGGGGACGATGGTGCCCTCTCCGGAGGGCAGGTTCAGTGCGTTCACGTGGTGGAGACCTCACCGAGTTCGACGGTACGGCCGGTGCGGGCGGAGAGCAGCCCGGCCTCGGCCATCTGGATGCCGCGCGCACCGGAGAGGAGGTCGTGGTGGAAGGGGGTGCCCAGGACCACGTGCCGCAGGTAGTCCTCCCACTGGGCGCGGAACCCGTTGGGGAACTCCCCGTTGTCGGGGACGTCCTTCCAGTCCTCGCGGTAGCGGACGGGGTCGACGGCGTCGGGGTCCCAGACCGCCTTGGGGGTGGTGGCGCGGTGCTGGATCCGGCAGGAGCGCAGCCCGGCCACGGCGCTGCCGTGGGTGCCGTCCACCTGGAACTCCACCAGTTCGTCGCGGTTGACGCGCACGCTCCAGGAGGAGTTGATCTGGGCGATGATGCCCTCGCCCACCTCGAAGATGCCGTAGGCGGCGTCGTCCGCGGTGGCCTCGTAGGACTCGTTCTGCTCGTCCCAGCGCCGGGGGACGTGGGTGGCGGTCTTGGCGGTGACCGTGTGCACCGGGCCGAAGAGGTGCTCCAGGACGTAGTGCCAGTGGGGGAACATGTCCAGGACGATGCCGCCCCCGTCCTCGGCCCGGTAGTTCCAGCTCGGGCGCTGGGCGGGCTGCCAGTCCCCCTCGAAGACCCAGTAGCCGAACTCACCGCGGATGGAAAGGACTTTTCCAAAGAAACCGCTGTCCAGGAGGCGGCGGAGCTTGAGCAGGCCCGGCAGGAAGAGCTTGTCCTGGACCACGCCGTTGCGCACCCCGGCCTGCTCGGCGAGCTTGGCCAGTTCGAGTGCGGCGTCCAGCGTTCCGGCGGTGGGTTTCTCGACGTAGATGTGCTTGCCCGCGGCGATCGCCGAGCGGACGGCGTCCTCCCTGGCGTGCGTGATCTGGGCGTCGAAGTACAGCGGGACGTTGTCGTCGGACAGGACCGAGTCCAGGTCGGTGGTCCAGCGCTCGATGCCGTGTCTGTCGGCGATGGCGCGCAGTTTGCGCTCCGACCGGCCCACCAGTACGGGTTCGGGTATGACGCGGGAGCCGTCGGGTAGTTCGACACCGCCGGAGTCCCGGATCGCCAGCACCGACCTGGTCAGATGCTGCCTGTACCCCATGCGGCCGGTGACGCCGTTCATCGCGACGCCCAGCACGTGATCACTCATGGCTTGTTACCACCTCTCAGATGAAAGCGCTTTCCAGACTAGGGCAAAGCTACCCCGCCCCGCCAGAGGTGTCGAGACCGGGGACGGGGAATTCCCCCTGCGGAGGACTCGGCTCCGCAGGGGGCCCGACCCCTGGAGGGCGCCTCAGCCCAGCGAGATCCCCTCCGTGGGCGGCAGATCGGCCAGGGTCGCCACCTCGTGCAGGTGGTGCACCCCGGCGGACAGGTTCAGCGTCAGGGAGGCGGCCCATGCGGTCACCGCCGCCGTCCCCCGGGACTGGCCCTGCCCGCGCGCCCAGCGCCGGCGTCCTCCCGAGACCGCCACCAGGGTCCACTCCCGGGAGCCGGGCAGATGCGGGACGCTCCGCAGCGCCCCCGCCCCCGCCCCGGGCAACCGGGCGAGCAGGGCCAGGGCCGTGGTGGCAGCCGCGGAGTCGAGGCCCAGGTGGGTGCGGACCGGGCGCGCGAGGTCACGGGTGAGCGTGTGCTGGTCGGAGAAGTCGGCCCGGTACAGGCGCCGCCGACGACCGGGCAGGTCGAAGGTCCGCCCCCGGGTGAGGTTGCGGACGACCTCCCCGGTGGCCGGATCGGGGAAGGACCGGCCGAGCAGGTTCAGGGACCATTCCGTGGCCGCCGCCCCGTGCCGTTCCCCCGACCCCAGGACCACCCCCAGGTCGACGGGCCCCCTTCCGGGGAGGTCGGCGGCGAGCAGGTTGGTCAGCCCGGGGGCCAGCCCGACGCTGAGCAGGACCGGTGCGCGCGGCCGGAGCCGCTCGACCTCGGTGACGTAGCCGGAGGTGGCGGTGGCGTCGACGAAGGCCGCGCCCCGGTCGGTCGCGGACCGGACCAGGGCCGGATCCTCGGCCCCGGAGGCGTTGACCACGGCGTCCGCACCCCGCAGGGCGCTCAGGTAGCCCGCCAGGCCGGGTTCGGCCAGATCCACCGTCCGATCCGCGCGCCGGGGGTCGCGTCCGGCGACCACGCAGGTGTGCCCGGCTCCGCGCAGCGCCTCCACGACCGGAGCCCCCACGGCCCCGTAACCGCCCAGGACGAGTACTCGCATCTCCGCCCAACTTTCTGTAGTAGAACTACAATAAGATATTTGTAGTGGCACTACAGTCAAGTCGTAGGATGGTGACCATGGACATACGACAAACCGCCGACGGCCGCGCCGCGCGCTCGGCCGCCACCCGTGTCCGGGTCGCCCGGGCCGCGACACGGCTGTTCACCACCGGCGGTTACACCGCCACCAGCATCGCGAGCATCGCCGAGGAGGCGGGGGTGGCGACCCAGACGGTCTACTACGCCTTCGGCACCAAGGCGGCCGTGCTCAAGGAGGCCCTGGACCAGGCCGTGGCCGGAGACGCCGAACCCGTGGCCACCCTCGAGCGCCCCTGGGTCCGCGCCGCACTGGCCGCCCAGGACCCGCACGAGCTGGTCCGGCTCCAGGTGCGGGGCACCGCCCGGGTGATGGTCCGCGTCGCCGCCCTGGTGGAGGTGCTCCGCGGCGCGGCCCCTTCCCAGCCCGAACTGGCCGAGCTGTGGCGGACCAACACCGAGCAGCGACGCACCGTCCACACCGTGTTCGCCCGGGCCCTGGCCGACCGGGGCGCCCTGCGCGGGGGCCTGGACGCGCAGGAGGCCGCCGACACCCTGCTGGGTCTGCTCAGCCCCGAGCTGTACACCCTCTACACCGGCCAACTCGGCTGGAGCACCGACCGCTGGGCCGCCTGGGCCGCCGACGCGGTCAGCCACCAGCTCATCGGCCCCCCGGACTCGGGGAGTTGAACGGGGAGGCCGGGGATCAGGCGGAGGCCATGCCCAGACGAAGCATCAGTTCGGACTCGGTGATGATGTCGATGCGCTGGCCCTTGGCCATGTAGGCCTCGGCCTGCCTGTGCTTGGAGGTCTTACCGCCGTGGTCGCTGTCACCCACCACCAGCACGTCGGTCTTCTTGGTGACGTTCTTGGCCGGAACCCCTCCGGCCTCGGCGACGCGCTTCCACACCTCGGGCTTGTCCATCGCCCGCAGGTCGCCGGAGACGCACACCGTGCGGCCGTAGAGCGGACCGGCCGGGTCGGCCTCCGGCGAGGGTTCGGGAAGAGGGCTCTGCGCGGCCCGCTGCCAGCGGCCGTAACGGTCCTCCACGACGGGCGCCGCCGACGTGGCGGGGGCGGCGTCCGGGAGGCGGACCGCGGCCCGGACCGCTTCCAGGCGGCCCAGCCGCATACCCGCGGCGCGGGAGAGTTCGGGCAGGGAGCTGGTGCCGTAGCGGAGCATCGCCGCGATCATGATGTGCGCGGCCGCCTCGGCGTCGGCGTCGGCCCGGTGGTGCCGGGTGATCTGGTGGCCCACGTGCGCGCACACCGTGGGCAGGCGGTGGTCGGGCAGGTCCCAGGTGCGCCGGGACAGGGCCAGGGTGCAGGCGTAGTCCAGGGCGGGCAGCGCCTGGCCCGTGTGGGCGCACGCCTGGCGCAGCGCCCCCATGTCGAAGGCGGCGTTGTGCGCCACCAGCGCCCCGCCCTGTGCGAACTCCAGCACCTGCTCGCGCACCGCCTCCCAGCCGGGCGCCCGGGCGACGTCGGCGGCGGTGATGCCGTGCACGGCGGTGTTGTGCCGGGAGAAGAAGGACACCGGCTCCGGCGGGCGGATGAGGGTGCTGAACCGGTCCACCACCCGCCCCTCGCTCACCCGGACCAGACCCACGGCGCAGACGCTGCCGCGGTCCTGGTTGGCGGTCTCGAAGTCGATCGCGGTCCAGGTGTGGGACACCCCCGCTACCTCCCTTGTACTTGCGTCGGAACGGGTCGAGCGTACCGGGGCGTTCACACCGCCGAGGTCAGAACGGGTCAAAGGAGTCGATGGCTTTTTCACGCCACCGGGCGTCCTCGGCCCACAGGCTCTCGGAGGAACTCCACGCCAGCGTGTAGTAGTCGCCCTCGCCGACTGCGATGTTGCGGGCCAGGAGCCGCCGGGGGCCCTCACCCCCGTCCCAGGAGAACTCCCAGTCGGCGGCCGAGGCGAAGGACGTACGGGCGGTGACGTCCTCCAGCCTGATCCGCTCGTACCCGGGCAGCCGGTTCTGCGCGACCGAGTCGCTCTCCTGCTCCACCACGTGCGCGTACTCGTCGTCGTTGGAGTGCGGGGTGCGGTCGATCTGCAGATAGGCGTTGCTGGTGGGGGAGTCGTAGAAGACGCTCGCGCCCTCGGTGCGGCGGGGCCAGCCGTCGGGGACCAGGAGGGCGAAGCCTTCGGGATCCCGGGTCCAGGTCATGCCCTCCGCAGCTGGTTCCCCGTTCGCCTCCTCGACCGGGGCCTGGTCCGCGGCGTCCACGTCAGGGGAGGGGGACGTCTGTGCGTCCTGGCCCGCCTGGCCGAGCCCCTGCCCGCCGTCTCCCCAGGGGTCGACGACGACCAGGGCGGCGGCCACCACCAGGGCGGCCAGCCCCAGCGTGAGTACCACCACCGGCCACGACAGGCGCCGGGGACGGCCGGGCCGGGCCCTGACGGCGGCGCCCTCGGCCTGCGGGGCGGGGGACAGGTCGGGGAGGGTTTCCTGAGGAGTCGTTCCACCCCGGGCGGCGGGGGGCCTGTGGAAGCCGGTCGGACGCTCGCCCCGGGCCGCGGCGGTCAGCAGTTCCCGGCTGCCCCGGGCGTCCAGCCGCCCGGCGGGGTCCTTGGCCAGCAGTCCCCGGATCGCCTCTCCCATCGGCCCGGGCGGGGTCGGGGGCGGTTCCGCGCTGAGCACCGCGTGCAGGGTGGCCGGAACGCCCTCGCGCTGGAACGGGGACACCCCGGTGACCGCGTGGTGGAGGGTGGCGCCCAACGACCACAGATCGCTGGCCGGGGTCGCCGGTTCGGAAGCGAGCCGTTCGGGGGCCACGTAGGCGGCGGAGCCCATGACACCGGAGGTCTGGGTGATCGCGGCGGTGTCGACGATGGTGGCGATGCCGAAATCGGTGAGTACCACCCGGCCGGATCCGGTGACCATGACGTTCTCGGGTTTGACGTCGCGGTGGGTGATGCCCTGGTCGTGCGCGGTGGTCAGCGCGTCCAGCAGGTCCAGCCCCCAGGCCGCGGCCCGCTCGACCGGGATCGGGCCCCGGTCGTGTACCAGGCGGTGCAGGGACTCCCCTTCGAGGAACTCCATGACGATCCAGGGGCGGCCGTCGTCCTCGACGATGTCGTGCACGGTGACGATGTGGGGGTGCTGGCCCATCGCGGTGGCCTGGGCCTCACGCCAGGCCCGTGCCGCGACCCGGGAGCGCTCGTCGGCGTCCAGGCCCGGTCCCCACAGGATCTCCTTGACCGCCACCGTGCGGTTGAGTCCGGTGTCGCGGGCCCGCCACACCCTCCCCATGCCACCTCGTCCGACCTCGGAGACGAGTTCGTAGCGTCCACACAGCGTGCGGTGGGGATTGACCACCTGGAACTCCTGGGGTGGGGGTGGGTGAATGGGCGACGCGACAGCCGCGGGAGCGGGAGATCGCGCGCCAAGGGGCTCATTCTAGGAAGGTTCTGCCCCTACCGCGCACCTCCGCGGGGCTCAGGCGGAGGGCTCGGTCGGGAAGTCGCGGACCAGGCGGTCGGCGGCGCTACGGGAGTGCGCCCGCCCCAGCCCGAGGAGCCCCTCGGGACCAGCCCCCGATGCGCAGTTTGGCCTGGTTGTGATAAAAAGTTAGGCGTGCCGAACTTTAGAGATTGGTTCTCTTCAAAGACTGTGTCGACGGTGATCCCCGCGGCCGCGCTCTCCCTCGCCCTGGGCGCCTGCTCCACCTCCTCCGGGCAGAGCGGCCAGGAGGGCGAGCGCCCCCTCGTCCTGACCACGTTCACCGTCATCGCCGACATGGCCGGGAACGTCGCCGCCGACCGGGTGGACGTCACCTCACTGACCAGGCCCGGAGCCGAGATCCACGGCTACGAACCCACCCCCGACGACCTGGTGCGCGGCCAGGGCGCCGACCTCATCCTGGAGAACGGCCTGGGTCTGGAGGCCTGGTTCCAGCAGTTCACCGAACGCGTGGACGCCCCCACCGCCGTCCTGAGCCGGGGCATCGACACCATCCCCGTGACCTCGGGCGGCTACGAGGGCGAACCCAACCCGCACGCCTGGATGTCCCCCGACAACGCCCTGGTCTACGTCGACAACATCCGCGACGCCCTCATCGAACTCGACCCCCAGGGCGAGACGGAGTTCACCGAGGCCGCCGAGGACTACAAGGAGGAGATCACCGAGGTCGGCACCTACCTGGAGGACGAACTCGCCGAGGTCCCCGAACCCGCTCGCGCCCTGGTCACCTGTGAGGGCGCCTTCTCCTACCTGGCCCGCGACGCCGGCCTGACCGAGCAGTACCTGTGGCCGGTCAACGCCGAACGCGAGGGCACCCCCCAAAAGATCGCCGCCGTGGCCGAGTTCGTCCGCGACAACGACGTACCCGCCGTGTTCTGCGAGAGCACCGTCAACGACAGCGCCCAGCAGTCGGTGATCCGCGAGACCGACGCCGTCATGGGCCAGACCCTCTACGTCGACTCCCTCTCCGAACCCGGCGGCCCCGTACCCACCTACCTCGACCTGCTCCGCCACGACGCGCAGGCCATCGTCGCCGGGCTGACCGGCGTGTGAGGGAGGAAACCGACGTGACAGCGGCCATCGAGGTCACCGGAGCCACCGTCCGCTACGGCGACGTCCTCGCCCTGGAAGACGTGCACCTGTCCGTGCGACCCGGACGGGTGTGCGGACTCCTGGGCATGAACGGCTCGGGCAAGTCCACCCTGTTCAAGGCCGTGCTCGGCCTCGTCCCCCTCGACCGCGGCCGGGTCCGCCTCCTGGGCACCGACAACACCGCCGCCCGCCGCAGGGGACTGGTCGGCTACGTGCCCCAGTCCGAACAGGTGGACTGGGCCTTCCCCGTACGGGTGCGCGACGTGGTCATGATGGGCCGCTACGGGCACATGGGACGCAGACGCAGGCCCCGCCCCGCCGACCGCGAGGCCGTCGACCACGCCCTGGCCCGCACCGACCTCACCTCACTGGCCGACCGCCAGATCGGCGCGCTCTCCGGCGGCCAGCGCAAACGCGCCTTCGTGGCGCGCGCCATCGCCCAGGGCGCCGACGTGCTGCTCCTGGACGAACCCTTCGCCGGCGTGGACAAACGCTCGGAGGCCACCATCACCGACCTGCTCCTACAGCTGCGCCGGGCCGGACACACCCTGCTGGTGTCCACCCACGACCTGGCCCAGGTGCCCGTGCTGTGCGACGAGGCGGTGCTGTTGCAGCGCCGGGTGATCGCGCACGGCACCCCCGAGGAGGTACTGGAACCGGACGTACTCCTGGAGGCGTTCGGTATCCACCCCAGTGAGGAGGGACGCCAGTGGACCCGCTGACCGCGCTCGTGGAGTGGTTCACGGTGCCGATGCAGTTCGAGTTCGTCCAACGCGCGCTGCTGGTGAGCGTGGTCGCGGGCGTGGTGTGCGCGGTGCTCTCGTGCTGGATGACCCTGGTGGGCTGGTCGCTGATGGGCGACGCGGTCTCGCACGCGGTCCTGCCGGGAGTGGTGCTCTCCTACATGTTCGGGATGCCCTTCGCGCTGGGCGCCCTGGTCTTCGGGGCCGGCTCGGTGGCGCTGATCGGGGTGGTCAACCGCACCTCCCGGGTCAAGGAGGACGCGGTGATCGGGGTGGTCTTCACCGCCATGTTCGCCCTGGGCCTGGTGATGATCTCGCGGGTCCCCAGCCAGACCGACCTGGGCCACATCCTGTTCGGCAACGTCCTGGGGGTGTCCGACGGCGACATCCTCCAGGTGCTGCTGCTGGCCGCCGTGGTGCTGGCCGTGGTCTGGTACAAGCACCGCGACCTGACCATGTACGCCTTCGATCCGGTCCACGCCCACGCCATCGGCGTCAACCCGCGCCTGCTGGAGACCCTGCTGCTGGGGCTGCTGTCGGTGACGGTCGTGGTGGCGCTGCAGGCCGTGGGCATCATCCTGGTCGTGGCCATGGTGATCACCCCCGGCGCCACCGCCTACCTGCTCACCGACCGCTTCGAGCGCATGCTGGTCATCTCCGCCGCGGTGGCCTTCGTCGCGGCCGTGGCCGGGGTGTTCACCAGCTTCCACCTGAACGTGTCCACCGGCGGCTGCATCGTGCTGGCCCAGGCGGTCGCGTTCGCCCTGGCCTACCTGTTCTCGCCCAGGCAGGGCGTGCTGTGGAAGGGACGCACCGCCCGGGCCAGGCGGGCGGCGCGCACCGGGCGCTGAAGGAGCGGAGGAGGGTGCGGCGACACGGGCGCACCCGGGCACCGGGGGAGTGCGGGAGGGGTTCGGTCACCCTGGCAGGGGCCGGTGCGGACGCGCAGCACACCGTCGGGGCCCGGAAGTACCCCGGCAAGCAGCGGGGATCCTCGGCCGCGTAGACGGACAGGGCCAGTGCGCCTCGGGAGTCGGACAGCAGCCTGATGAGCTCCGAGCGGCCGTCCCCGTCCACGGTGACACCGGAGATGCGCCCGCGGCGGTCCTCCCAGACCACCTCTGTCCAACCCTTCCCCGGCCAGGCGCACAGGGCCCGGTCCAGGTCCCGCCCCGCGGCGACCCTGCTGCACCGGTCCTCTCCATGATTTCCACACTGGCCCAACGTCGACATTGCGGGCAAGGGTGTCGCTTTTCCATGGAAATAGACAAGTGCGACTTCTTGGCTCTGTGGGCTGTTTTCCCGTGCGGGAATTTGAGAGAAATCCCGGCGAACTCTTGTTCGGGTCGCTAGTTTGGATCGCGACAAGAAAAAACCCGACCAGGTGCTGACAACACCTGGTCGGGTTGTGGCCGACGCCTGCGTTACCAGGTTTGTCGACTCCGCCACCTCCCTGAACAAACCAGGAAGGCGACTCGTCATGGAGTCTAACGCCTCGATCCCCGCCAGCACAGCCGAAACCACGAATCCGACTGGGTTCTCTCCGCCCCGCAAGCGCCCCAAAGGCGCACTCAAGGGCATCGGGTTCATTATGGCCATCTGGGTCCAGCAGATCTTCAACAAGGGCCTGTTGACCAAGCCTCGTTCGGTACTGGCCCTGATGGCCATCGCCGACGTGGTGGACGCCGACGGGCGGTGGTGCTACTTCCTGCTGGAGAACCTGGCCAAGCGCTCCGGCGGCCTCCTCAGTGTCAGCAGCCTCAAGCGCGCCATCGACGACCTGGTCGAAGCGGGCATCGTGCGCAAGCTCACTCGCTCGGAGACCATCGAGTTCTTCGCCCAAAGCATCAACCGAGGCCGCTCCGCCCACCAATTGCCGTGCGTACTGGAGCTGCTCGTCCCGGCTCAGGACTACACCGATTTGGTGCTCGAAGAGATCAACGCCTGCCGGGCCCAACTGGGGGAGGAGCCCCTCACCGTGCACAACCGACCTCCTCTGAAGCGCCGCCGGACCCCGGCTCAGGTTGACCCCGCCCCCAGCTCAGATCGACCCACAGACTGTTCCCCTGGTGACGGTTCTGGCAGCGAGGTGGATCGTTCCGTCCGTGGCACCTCAAGCACAGGAGAACAAACTCGACAAAGGCCACGGATCGGAATCTTCGGCCTTATCAATCGCATACCCAACTCATTCCTGGCCTCTCCGGAAACCGACCGGGACCTTTTGGCGCTGGCTGTGGAGAAACTCCTGCGTCAGGGGCTGGGCGAACCCGACGTGCGAGCCCTGTTCTCGGGGATGGAACGGCTGCACCGACCGTTCCCGGCGCTGATGCGGCGCCTGGGCGACATCACGTACGCACTGAACTTCCTCAACGGCTCACTGGGCCGAGGCATCCACACGTCACCCCCGCGGACGATCCCGTGGCCGGGCTCGTACGGGGACGAGACCTCCATCCGGCCCGAGGAGTTCCGGCTGGACAGCCTGGGGCGGGCCACCGGCACCTGCCCCGTGCACGACAACACGCGCAACCTCCCCGGTGGCAACTGCACGATCTGCGGTGAGCCGTGCCGGTCGGAGCCCGGCCAGATCATGCCCGAACCCGGGCGGGGAGCCAACCCGCCGCCCCAGCGCGCACCCCGGAGCGCGCCTGGGCCGGAGCCTTCGGATCCTCCCCCGGGCTCGGCGGAAGCCGCCCTGGTCCCAGAGCTGCGGGCACGGATGCTCGTCTCCCTGAACGGTGGTGAACGCGCACCCGCCGCCGATCCGGTCGCCAAGAGCACGGTCCGATCCGCCCGCACCTCGGGACTGTCACCCCAGACCCTGACTCTCCTGGACCAGTTGCGCGAGCGGTTCGAGCGTCCCCGGCGACCTGAGGGCACCGACACTCCCGAAGCCGTACCCGCGCTGACCGCAGTCGGCTGATCCGCCCCCAGGCTGCCCCGGTCGCCCGGGGGGTGTGCCGGACGGCGGGAGGGTTCCTCTTCCTCGCAGGTCGGCAGAGCCCTTCGTCGTCGTGCGAGTGAGCAGGCGGCTTTGCGTCGAGCGCCCGGGACGGGGACGGAAAAGCACAACGGGCCGCGGCTCGGCGGAGAGCGGCGGCCCGGAGGAGGTTCGGAGAATCAGATCAGCATGGCCAGCTGGCGGGCCTGGGCGACGAGTTTTCCCTCGCTGTCCCAGATCTCCATGTCCTCCTCGTGGAGGCTGTGGGAGACGTGCTTGGTCCAGACCCGGCAGGCCAGCCAGCCGGGCGCGGGCCTGGCTCGGATGTGGGTGGTCAGCTCCACCGTGATGGTGCTGAACTCACCGATCTCCAGAACCGCCGGGACGGCGAAGTCGACCATGGCGGGCAGGGAGTGCACGTCGGCGTCGCGTCCGTCGGCGAAACGCATCCAGAAGTCGACCTGGGGGTTGCCGTCCTTGCGGCCGTCCAGCCACTGGGGGCGCTGGGGGTAGCGGTACTCGACCCGGTGCGCGATGGTCACGCCCTCCGGTTTGCCCGCGAACTCGGCGGGGACCTCGCACTCCTCGGGGGCGGGCAGCTCCGGCGGGCCCTGCAGATGCAGTTCGCGGCCCTCGGCGCTGAGGTCGCCGTAGGTGGCGGTGGCCCGCACGATCTCCTTGCCGCCCTGTTCCAGGACGACGGCGCCGGTAGCTGTGCGGCGCCCCTCCCGGATGGTCTCGGTGCGCAGCGCGGCCTCGCCGGGGGCGGCGGGGCGCAGGTAGAAGGCGGACACCACCAGGGGGTCGGGCTGGGCGAGGGTCTGTCCCAGCGCGTTGAGTGCCGTCCCCAGGACGTAGCCGCCGTTGGGGTGCGAGGTGAACGTGGTCCAGCCGTCGGTGAGGGTGGCTGTGAACTCGCCGTCGGCTCGTTTCTCGACCCGGGTGTCCTGGTCGAACTCGTAACCCTCGGCGGGGTGGTCAAGGCTCATGCGATTATGTTACCGACGAGTAGAACCGCTGGCCACACCACAACCGAACACTATTCGGTTATGTGGGCACCCCCACACCGACACCCGCGACCACGGGCGGCATCCGCGCGCCGCTTGACCCTGACGCGACGTCGGGCCCCAGCTTCGTCACCACTGCACCGGGAACGGGGCCGAAACCACCAGCAAGAGCGGAAGGCAGACCGCGGGCCGCACCGTCGGCGAGGTCGCCCGGATCACCGGACAGACCGTGCGCGTCCTGCACCACTACGACTGGATCGGGCTCCTCGTCCCGGCCGAGCGCACACTCGCCGGCTACCGCCTCCACTTCGACGGCGACACCCGCACCGAGGAGGACCGCCAGAGCTGGGGCGACCCCCCGACGGAGCGTTCGCCCGGTCCCGGAGCGAGGTTACGGACCGGCCAGGACAATCGGACACCACCGCCCCGGCTTCCGGCCCAGCGCCCCGCCACGGGGACGGGCGTCCGGACCCCGGCCCTGGCAGAATGGGCGCCGCCTCCGCCGCTTCGCCCCTCGCCCTCCTCCCTCCGCCCGGGCCCGACCCTCTCTCTGGCTGCCACCATGCACGACCTCCGCCATGCCTACGACACCCACCTGCGCGGTCACCTCCCCACACCGCCCAGGGCCGGGGCAGTACACCTGCCGGACCCGCACCTGACCGGTGCCCGCCTGGTCCGCTCCCACTACGGCACCCACGGCAGCGTCGACCACGGCCCACTGCCACCGGACACGGACCTGCCCGCCCTGGTCGCCCGCCAGCGGGACCGGTTCGAGGCGCGCACCGAACCCGCGCACTGGCCGGTGCACGCCCACGACCCGCCCGCCCTGGAAGACGCCCTGCACGCGGCCGGTTTCACCCCCGGCCCCGAACGCTCCGTCCTGGTCGCCGAGCTCTCCGCCCTGCCCTCCGTGCCGCCCGCACAGGACGAACAACTCCGGGAGAACGACCGGATGTCCGCCCAGGCCGTGCGGGAGCTGGCCGCGACCTCCGGACCGCACCGGCGCCCCCTGGCGGAGCACGAGGCCGACGGGATCTCTTTCGAGCACCGAACCCTCGCCCTGGTGCGCAGGACACGGGTACGCGCGGCCAGCTGGGCCGCCCTCCGCAAGGAGACCCCGTTCCTCGTCCTGGAGGGGATGACCGCCCCCCGCCCGGAGTTCCTGGGGGAGTGGGCCCGCAACGCGGGACCCGGCCGGGGCCTGTGGTGGGGTTGGGGGCAGGCTCAGGCCCGACTCATGACCGCCGAGGTCGAGCCCGCAGCCCAACCGGAGCTGTACGGCATGCTCCTGGACTCGGGTTTCCACGAGATCACCACCGTGCGCACCCACACCTGGCAACCGCTCGGGATCCCCGCCGTGGCCCGGCCGGTCACCGAACTCTTCGACGACCGCGAACACGACGACCTGTGGGACCGGTTCACCGAACGGTTCTTCTTCACCCCCAGCACCACGGTCTTCCCCGGCATCGTCGACCCCACCCCCTCGGTGACCTGGCCGCTCCACGAAACCGACGAGCGCCCCGAGCACGTGGCCGAACTGGACCGGGCGGTGCGGCGCGGACTCGCCGCTGCCATCCCGGCGGGGGAGTCCCTGTACTCCCTGGACTGGCAGCACATCGGACGCCGCTACGACCCGCGCCGGGTCGGCGGACCCGGGCAGCCTCCCCACCCGGCGTTCGTCTTCCCCGACGGGGACTACTACATCAACCTCACCGGGGACCTGCGCCTGGGCACGTTCGGCCACCCCTGGGAGAGCGGCCCGCACGGCCGGGGGACCCTGTGCGTGTTCGGCGCGGAGCTGCTGGCCGAGGTGGAGAAGGACCTCCACCGGCTGCTCGGCGCCCCGATCCGCAGGGACGGGCGCGCCACCGGTTGAACGGACGGAACGGCACACGGTGACACGGGGAACGTCCGTTCAGCGGATCCCCGAGTCAGGATGTTCGGCGTCCCACTCCTGTCGCGCTTGTGCGATCGCGTCACGGTGTTCCGCCGACCAGTCCGCGAGGGCCCTGACCAGATGCGTAAGGCTGTGGCCCATCGCCGTGAGTTCGTACTCGACCTGTGGGGGCACCGTCGGATGCACCGTCCGGGTGACCAACCCGTCTCGTTCCAACCGGCGCACCGTGAGCGTCAGCATCCGCTGCGAGATGCCGGGAACGGCACGCTGCAACTGACGGAAACGGTGTACTCCCCGGGCCAGTTCGACCACGATCAGGACCGACCACTTGTCCCCGATGCGGTCGAGCACCTCACGGATCCCGCAGTCCTCGTGCTGCTCCCCGCAGCTGACGACAGGGGCGGTGGTTACCTCTGTGTGCCCGACTGACACCGAAGTGCCTCCTTACGCTCTCTGACGGAAAACAGCAGGATGTTCCTGGTTACCGAAGAGAACCTATCTGAGCAGGGAGACCCTGATGATTCTGGTTACCGGTGCTGCTGGCGCTCTGGGCACGCTTGTCGCCGAGCGGTTGGCCGACCGTGCGGACGTCGCCCTCGGAACCCGAGACCTCCGGCGAACCCGGTCCCCGTTGCCTGCGCGCCGCATCGACTTCGACGATCCCGACACCCTCGCCACGGGTTTCGAGGGAGTGGACGTGCTGTTGATGATCTCCGCGGGAGCAGGTGAGGACGACACCGTCATCGCACGGCACGGTGCTGCCGTCGAGGCCGCGGAAAGGGCGGGTGTGGGCCATGTCGTCTATACGAGCCTGACCGCCGACGGCGATCATCTTCCGTACGCACTGCCGCACCGCTGGACCGAACGGCGACTGCGGGAGAGCAGTATGGCCTGGACGATCCTGCGCAACGGCCTCTACGCGGAGTTGTTGGCCGAGATCGCGGCGCCGTCACCGGAGGGGCGGATCACGGCCCCTCTCGGTGAGGGCCGGCTGGCCGCTGTCGCACGCGCGGACCTGGCCGAGGCCGCAGCACGCGTCGCGGTGGAGGCACCCGCTCATGCGGGGCGCGTCTACGAACTCGTCGGAGAGCAGAGCGTTGGCGGCGCCGACCTGGCACAGGCGCACGGTCCCCGTGTCACCTACGAGCCGGAGGCGATGTCCCGGACCCGTGCGCGCGTCGCTGCCTCCGGAGCCGAACCGTTCCAGGTTCCGATGCTGGTCGGCACCTGCTCCGCCATCGCTGCCGGATTCATGGCCCGCACCGGTGGTGATCTGCGTCGGCTGCTGGGCCGAGCACCCCGCTCTCCGATCTCAGCGGTCCTCGCGTAGGGGCCGACCGGGCTCCGACACGCACTCCTGCTAGCTCTTCCGGGGGCGGTCACCGTGGTTGTGCTGGGTGCCGATCACGTCGCCCTCGGCCTCGACACCGCGCATGTCGATGTGGTCGCCCCCGTAGCGGGTCTCGTGATGCTCGACCCCGCCGACGGTGCCCGCCTGGATCAGTGTTCCGTGCACGTCACGGGCGGTGTTGGTGATGATCTGGGTCCCGCCGCGTTCCGGAGCCGCCTCGTCCAGGATCGCGCGCAGCTCGGCGGCGGCCTCGGGGTCCTCCCGCAGCAGGCGGCGCAGCTGGGTCTTCCAGTTCTGCTCCATCTCCTGGGCCGAGACGGCCTCCCCTGCGTCCTCGTCCAGCTCCCTGCGGGACTCCTCCAGCTCCGCCAGGGCCTTCTGCCTCTTGGCCTCGTCGCCCTGGAACATCTGGGTGATCCACCCCTGGACCATGGTCCAGCTGCCCTTGACCATCTCCTGGGTCAGGACCCTGGCGCCTTCCTCGAACAGCTCCACCGCGTCACCCTCCATGCCGTCCCACCACTGTGTCCACGGGGCTTTCCGAGCGCTCGGAAAGCCCCGTGGATAAGACACCCTAGCCAGCCGAACGGTTCCGCACAGGAGGTCCCGAGAACACCGTGCCGCCCCGGGAACGTCTCCACCGCTCCCACCGAGGGAAACCCCCAGCCCCCTGCTAACGTGGGCCTTCGCGGAGCCGAGGGTCGGCCGCGCGGACCGAGGTGAGTTGATGGCTGTCGTGACCAGCGCCCCCAGTACTTCCCACCTCCGGGTCCCGGCCTGATCAAACGACGGGACCCCCGAACACGAAGGTCCTTGAGTTGTTCCATTCCGCTCGCACCTGGTCCACCCGACCCGAGACCAGTGCCGACACCGCCACCGTTCACGCGATCAACAGCGCCGCCTTCGACACCCCGGCCGAGGCCGACCTGGTCGACGCCCTGCGCGCCGATACCGGGGCGTGGATCGACGGCCTGTCCATCGTCGCCGAGTCCGGCGAGGGCACCCTCGCCGGGTACGCCCTGTTCACCCGCTGCCACGTCGACGAACGACCGGCTCTGGCGCTGGCCCCGTGTGCGGTCCTGCCCGAGTTCCAACGCACCGGCGCCGGTTCGGCCGCCATCCGCACCGGCTTGGCGAGCGCCCGTGCGATGGGGGAGAACCTCGTCCTGGTCCTGGGCCACCCCGGCTACTACCCGCGGTTCGGGTTCACCCCCGCCTCCGGGTTCGGTGTGTACGCCCCGATGGAGGTTCCGGACGAGGCCATGATGGCCCTGGCCCTGGACCCGTCGCGCCCCACCCCGCGCGGCACCATCCAGTACCCGGCGGCCTTCGGTATCTGATCCGGCCTTCCGGGTGAAACAGCGTGTCCGCCGCGGCATCCCCGCGGCGGGCACGCCCCTTCCCAGTGCTCCAACCAGACGGGACCCGCCGCTGCCCTGCTTCTCCCGCTCAGGTGGCCAGGGACAGCTTCCCGGTGAGTTTGTTGACGTCCTGCCTGGGACCGAACAGCGCCAGGCCCACGTACTCCAACTCCTGCGGCTCGGTCACCGCGAGCCGGTCCAGGTACTCGACGTAGGTGCACGAGCTGCGGGCCACCTCGTTGAAGCCCACCACCGTCAGGTCGCGCTGGTCCGCCAGAGCCTTGATCCGGCGCAGCTCCTCGCCGGTGGCGGACAGGGCCGGTACCGGATGCGGGTTGATCCCGGCGTGCACGGTGCCGTCCGCGTCCTTGCCGGCGGCGCCCAGTGAGTTCTCCAGCCGTGCCCCCAACGCCAGCCCGAGCACGGCCCCGCCCCGATCCGCCGTCCGCGGTCAGGGGAACCCGAAAAACCGGCGAAACGTCTGATAGTGGACAGAAGTACTCAGAGGGAGAGAACGCATGAGCAAGAAGTACAACCAGAGCACCGGACTCGCGCTCGGACTGGCCTTCGGCGTCGCCTTCGGAATACTGTTCGACAACCTGGGCCTGGGCATCGCTCTCGGGCTGGTCTTCGGCCTGACCCTCGGCGCCTCCCAGTCCAGGAAGCGCGAGGAGTAACCAAAGCCACCGCCACGGGCGACCCGCCCCCGGCGCCGCAAAGCGGAAAACACCCCGAAACCGTCCCGTTCAGCAACCGGGAAATCGCCTACCGTGGTGGCCGTCCCGGCCGCGATCTGCGATCGTGGACCTCCCGAACCCCGGCAACACCCTGAACACGAGAGTGTTCCCTGACACACTCCCCATTCCGACATGCCCCCGACGACCAGGGAAAACACCGGTCTCACCGCACCTTCGACGCCCGGGTGAGGCAGGTGTTTCCCGCGTGTTACGGCCCGACACCTCCAGGCAATGCCCCCTACCTACCTTCGGTTACGTCAGCAACCGTCAAGCAGGAAGGCCTGGTCGTGACCCCCGAGACCAGAACACGCACGCCACGCACCGGACCGAGCTGGATCTCCGACTGGGATCCGGAGAACGAGGCGTTCTGGCAGGAGAAGGGACGCCCCGTCGCCAAGCGCAACCTGTGGGCCTCGATCTTCTCCGAGCACATCGGCTTCTCCATCTGGAGTATCTGGTCGGTCCTGGTCCTGTTCATGACCCCCGCCACCGGGTTCGACTGGGCGCCTGAACAGAAGTTCCTGCTGGTGTCCGTGGTCGCCTTCGTCGGCGCGGTCCTGCGTGTGCCCTACACCCTGGCGGTGCCCTTCTTCGGCGGCCGCAACTGGACGATCATCTCCTCCACGATGCTGCTGGTCCCCACCGGCCTGGCCGTCTTCCTCATCCAGGCACCCGAGACGCCCTACTGGCTCTTCCTCGTCCTGGCGGCCGTGGCCGGCATCGGCGGCGGCAACTTCTCCTCCTCCATGGCCAACATCAACTTCTACTTCCCCGAGAAGGAGAAGGGCTGGGCCCTGGGCATGAACGCCGGCGGCGGCAACATCGGGGTGGCCACCGTCCAGCTCGTGGGCCTCGGCGTCATCGCGCTCTTCACCGCACAGGCCGGACACTTCGTCCCGCTGTTCTACGTGCCGTTCATCCTGCTGGCGATCTGGGTCGCGGTCCGCCACATGAACAACCTCGCCAGCGCCCGCAGCGACGCCTCCGCACAGCTGGCCGCCACCAAGGACCGCCACTTCTGGATCATGTCGTTCCTGTACGTGGGCACCTTCGGCTCCTTCATCGGCTTCGGGTTCGCCTTCGGCCTGCTGCTGCAGAACCAGTTCGGCCTCGAACCCCTTCAGGCCGCCTCCGTCACCTTCCTGGGCCCGGCGATCGGCTCGCTCATCCGCCCCGTCGGCGGCAGGATGGCCGACCGCTTCGGCGGCGCCCGCGTCACCCTGTGGAACTTCGTCGCGATGGTCGCCGGCACCGGTGTGGTCGTCGCTGCCATTAACGCCGACTCCCTGGCCCTGTTCATCGGAGCCTTCTGCGTCGTGTTCGTCCTGACCGGCATCGGCAACGGCTCCACCTACAAGATGATCCCCTCCATCTACGCCGCCAAGGCCCAGAACGCCATCACCCAGGGCGCCCCCCGCGAGGAGACCCTCTCCTACAACAAGCGCATCGCCAGCTCCATGCTCGGCCTGATCGGCGCCATGGGCGCCATGGGCGGCGTCGCCATCAACCTGGTCTTCCGCGAATCCTTCCGCGCCACCGAGTCGGCCGCCCCCGGCTTTATCGCCTTCGGGGTCTTCTACCTGGTCTGCGCGGCCATCACCTACCTGGTGTACATGCGCCGACCGGCCACCTCCGCCGCGGCACCCGCCCCGGCCTCCACCGAGGCGGTCACCCGATGAACCCGGCAGAGCCCGCACCGCAGAGCACCCGGACCCACTGCCCCTACTGCGCGCTGCAGTGCGCCATGCACCTGGACACCGGACCGCAGGGACGCCTGTCCGCCCGCCCAGCCGACTTCCCCACCAACCGGGGCGGGCTGTGCCGCAAGGGCTGGACCTCCGCCGAGGTCCTCACCGTCCCCGACCGCCTCACCAGCCCCCTGCTGCGCAAGGACCGCACCTCGGAGTTCACCGAGGTCGACTGGGACACCGCCCTGGACCACGTCGCCGACCGCATCCTGGCGCTACGCGCCGAATCCGGCCCCGACACCGTCTCGGTCTTCGGCAGCGGCGGCCTGACCAACGAGAAGTCCTACGCCCTGGGCAAGTTCGCCCGGCTGGCCCTGGGCACCTCACAAATCGACTACAACGGCCGCTTCTGCATGTCCTCCGCGGCGGCCGGGGGCATGCGCGCCTTCGGCCTGGACCGGGGCATGCCCTTCCCCCTCACCGACGTCGGCTCGGCCGAGGTGGTCCTGCTCGCCGGGGCCAACCCCGCCGAGACCATGCCACCGATGATGGGCCACCTGTCCGCACCCGCCCTCATCGTCATCGACCCCCGCCGCACCGCCACCGCCCAGGTCGCCCTGGACAACGGCGGCCTGCACCTGGCACCGCGCCCCGGCACCGACCTCGCCCTGGCCCTGAGCCTGCTGCACGCCGTCCGCGCCCGGGGCTGGGTCGACGAGGACTACGTGGCCGAGCGCACGAGCGGGTTCGATCAGGCATGGGAGCACGCCGCCGCCTGGTGGCCCGAGCACGCCGAACTCACCACCGGAGTGCCCGCCACCCAGATCCGCGCCGCCGCCGACCTGTTGGGACGGGCCGCGCGCGCCCGGTCCGCCTACGTGCTGACCGGGCGCGGCACCGAACAGCACGCCAAGGGCACCGACACCGTCTCGGCCTGGATCAACCTGTCCCTGGCCCTGGGCCTGCCGGGCCGCCCGGGTTCGGGCTACGGGTGCATCACGGGCCAGGGCAACGGCCAGGGCGGGCGCGAACACGGCCAAAAGGCCGACCAGCTGCCCGGATACCGCAGGATCGACGACCCCGAGGCCCGCCGCCACGTGGCCGGGGTGTGGGGCGTGCACCCCGACACACTGCCCGGACCGGGCCGCAGCGCCTTCGAACTCCTGGACGCCCTGGGCACCCCCGGCGGCCCGCGGGCGATGCTGCTGTTCGGCTCCAACCCGGTGGTCTCAGCCCCCGACAGCGAGCGTGTCCGATCCCGGCTGTGCGACCTGGACCTGCTGGTGGCCGCCGACTTCGTGCTCTCCGAAACCGCCGCCCTGGCCGACGTGGTCCTGCCGGTGGCCCAATGGGCCGAGGAGTCGGGCACCATGACCAACCTGGAGGGGCGCGTACTGCGCCGCAGGCGGGCCGTCCCGCCGCCCGAGGGGGTGCGCACCGACCTGGAGGTGCTCTCCGCCCTGGCCGTGCGGCTGGGCCAGCCCGCCGAGCGCTTCCCCACCGACCCCGACACCGTCCTGGCCGAACTGGGCGCCGCCTCGGCCGGGGGAGCGGCCGACTACTCCGGCGTCACCCCCGAACGGTTGGCGTCGGAGGAGGCCCTGCACTGGCCGGTACGCGTGGGCCAGGAGCCCACGCCCCGCCTGTTCCTGGACTCCTTCGCCCACCCCGACGGGCGCGCCCGGTTCGTCGCCGTCGCACACCGGCCCCCGGCCGAGGAACCCGACGGCGACCACCCGCTCATCGCCACCACGGGACGACTCATGGGCCACTACCAGTCCGGGGCCCAGACCCGCCGGGTGCCCGAACTCCACGGAGCCGAACCCGAGGTGTACGTACAGGTGCACCCGGACACCGCCGCCCGCGCCGGCCTGGGCGCCGGTGACCTGGCCCGGATCACCTCACGCAGGGGCCGCACCACCGCCCGGGTGCGCCTGGACCCCACGGCCCGCCTGGACACGGTGTTCCTGCCCTTCCACTACGCGGGCGCGCAGTCCGCCAACAACCTCACCCACCCGGCACTGGACCCCACCAGCCGCATGCCGGAGTTCAAGGTCAGCGCCGTACGCCTGGAACCCGCACCCACCGCCCCGGGCACCCCCTGACCACCACACCCGTCCCTCGAACCCGCGCGGGAACCGACCCGCCGCCGCAGTTCCCGGCCGAGGCCGCCCGGGCAGGCACCACCCACCAGGAGGCAGCAGTTGAGCACCGTGCAGAGCGCGTCACCGCGTCGGATCGTCGTCGTGGGCAACGGCATGGTCGGCGCCCGCTTCGCCGAGGAGGTCGCCCGCCTGGACCCCGACGGCGAACGTGTCCACGTCACCGTGGTGGGCGCCGAGCACCACCGGGCCTACAACCGGGTACTGCTCTCGGGCGTGGTCGCCGGAGAGTACACACCCGACCAGATCAGTCTGCCGATGCCCGACACCCCCGGCGTCAACGTGCGCCTGGGAGTGGCCGCCACCGGCCTGGACACCGCCGAGCGCCGCGTGGACCTGGACGACGGCACCCACCTGACCTACGACGAACTGGTCCTGGCCACCGGCGCCCGCGCCGCCTTCCCGCCCATCACCGGGGTCACGGCCCCCGACGGCCGGCCCGGCGAGGGCGTCACCGCGCTGCGCGACCTCGCCGACTGCGAACGGCTGCTCGCCCTGGCCCGCCCCGGCGCGCCGGTGGTGGTCCTGGGCGGCGGGGTCCTGGGACTGGAGGCCGCCCGGGGCCTGGTCGGGCGCGGAGCCCGGGTGTGCGTCGTGGAGTCCTCGCCCTGGATCATGCGCCGCCAGATCGACCAGGACGCCGCCCGGACCCTGGCCCGCTGCTACGAGGACCTGGGGGTGAGCGTGCACTCGTGGCGGGTGGCCTCCCGATGGATCCCCGGGACCGGCCTGGAGCTGGACGACGGCCGGGTCCTGCCCGGCGACGCCCTGGTGGTCACCGCGGGGGTCCGCGGCAACACCGAGCTGGCCACCGGCGCCGGGATCGAGGTCGAGCACGGCGTTGTGGTGGACGACTGCCTGGCCACCTCCGACTCCCGGGTGCACGCCATCGGTGACTGCGCCCAGCACCCCGGCGGCGGCGCCGGCCTGGTCCAACCCGGGTGGGAGCAGGCCTCGGTACTGGCCCGGCGGCTCACCGGGCAGGCGCCCCAGGCGCGTTACACGGGCGCGCGCCCGCTGACCCGGCTCAAGGCCGAGGGCATCGAACTCACCGCGTTCGGCCTGGTCCAGGAGGAGGACCTGGGCCCGGAAACGGAGACGGTCACGGTCAGCGACCCGCACGGGCGCCGCTACGCCAAGCTCGCGGTCCGCCGGGAGCGGGTGGTCGGCGCGGTCCTGCTCGGTTTCCCGCAGGCCGCGGCGAACCTGTCCCAGCTCTACGACACCGGCGCCCCGGTGCCCGCCGACCGGCTCGCCCTGCTCCAGGGGCTGCCCGTGGCCCCGCAGGAGGACCCCCAGGCCGCTCCGGCCCTGGTGTGCCGGTGCAACGCGGTCAGCCGCGAGGACATCGAGCAGGCCTGGCTGGACGGGGCCCGCACCCGCGAGACCATCGCCGAGCGCACCCGCGCCACCACCGGGTGCGGCGGTTGCGTGCGCGACGTCAACGCCCTCCTGGCGGGCATGGAGGGCGGCCGCAGCGCCGAACCGGTGGGTTGAGCGCTCCCCGCCCGGCCCCCGGGATCCTGGCGGCCCCCGGGGGCCGGGCGGTGGGAGTTTCGCGGTTCGGCACCGCCGCCCCTTCGTTCACGACCGAGCGGGTGAGTCCCGGTTCTGCCAAGTGGTCACGCAGACCTCGTTGCCCTCGGTGTCGGCCAGCACCCAAAAAGCCGGGGCGCGCTCGTCGGCGACCAGGACGCCTCCCGCCCCGAGAGCGGCCCGCAACCGGGACCGCGCCTCGTCGTGGGGCACGCACACGTCGAAGTGAATGCGGTTGCGCTGGGGGCGGGGGTGCTCCATCTGCTGGAACCACACCGCCGGACCCTGGCCGAGCGGGTCCACCAGCGGGTCCCGGGGGCCGTCGTGGCCGGGCTCGCAGACGTATCCCAGGACCGCCTTCCAGAACGGGCGGATCCGCTCGGGGTGCAGGGCGTCGACAGCGATTTCCAGCATCTGGACCGCTCTCGGCGCCCCGCCGGCCCCGTCGTCGGTGTCGGCCCCCGTGCGGGCCCCGGCCCGCTCCAGTGCGGCGCTGACGCGCCTGGCCAGATCCAGGTCGGTCCTGGTCAAGTCGGCCACCTCAGCCGTCTGCAGGGTCAACACGACCCGGCGGGGCCGCAGGTCGACGCTCAGGTGTGCGTCCGCGCGCGGCCCGCAGGCATCCACCGCGATCGCACTCACCTCGGCGGCATGGTCCATCGAGGGGACCGGAACGCAGGTGCGCAGGTTCCCCAGCAGGTAACGCCAGCCCAGGTCGGCGACGGCCTCGGAGGCCTCCTGTCTGCTCAGGTGCATCAGTTGGACTCTTTCCGGGTGGGGGGTTGCGGTCGGATCCGTGTCCCCCGGTCAGCACGCCGGCCGGCACCGGTAGGACCACGAACACCGTCTTCGCCATGTGAACGCGCCCGCCCTTTCCCGACCGTGCCGTCCCCGGGGGGCACGTCATACCCTCATCGAAGCAGTCCCGCGCACCGGGCGCCACAGTCCACGGCCTCCACCACGTGCCGCTCCGGAACCCACCGGCTACGAAGCCGATACGTAACAGCTCTCCCCCTACCGCACAGCCCGCTGTCGCTATACCGTGACCGCGTGTGCTCCCCCCCACTCGTCGGGCGCGAGGCCGAACGACGGCAGCTGCGCGAGGCAGCGGTTCCCGCAACCATCGTCCTGCTGGCAGGGACGGCCGGAACAGGCAAGACCCGCCTGGTCCAGGAACTGCACGAGGCCACCAGCGGCACCGTACTGACCGGCCACTGCCCGCCCCGCGCCGCCCCCTTCCCCTACGCCCCCGTCATCGAGGCCCTGCACGAAGCCCCGATCCCCACCGGCCTCAGCCCGCTGTGCGGCGCCCTGGCGCCCCTGCTACCCGAACACGGCACCGCCCTGCCGCCACCGCTGCCCCCGGTCGGCCCCGCAGCGGAACACCACCGCACCTACCGCGCCCTCACCGAACTCCTGGGCGCCCTGGGCCCCGCCGTCCTCGTCCTCGAGGACATGCAGTGGATCGACCCGCCCACCCGCGACCTGCTCGCCTACCTGGCACCCCGCCTGCCCCCGAACCTCACCCTGGTCCTGACCTACCGGCCCGAGGAACTCCCGCACACCTTCCCCGTCGCCGCCCTGGCCGCCCGCACCCCGCCCGGCACCACCCACCACGAGATCACCCTGGGCCCACTGTCCGTCGAACACGTCCACACCCTGGCCCAGCACCTGCTCACCACCGATCCCACCGACACCGACGCCCGACGCCTGCACACCTGGACCGGCGGGCTCCCCCTGGCCGTGGTCGAGACCCTGCACCACCTGTCCCACCTGCCCACCGCCCCAGGCGAACCCGCCGTCCCCACCACCCCGCCCGTGCCCGCACCCCTGCGCGACTGGATCCTGGACCAACTGCGCTCGGTGGACCGCGACACCCGCCGCCTGGTACGCGCGGCCTGCGTCCTGGACCGGCCCGCCACCGACACCCAACTGGCCCGCGTGGCCGACCTCCCAGAAACCCGCGCCGACAGGGCCCTGGCCCGCGCCCACCGACACGGCCTGCTACACCCCACCGACCCCACCACCCTGGCCCCCCGAACCCCGCTACTGCGCCAGGCCTGCTACACCGCCCTGCCCCGCGACAAACGCCGCCACCTGCACCGGGCCAGCCTGCACGTCCTGGGCGAACAGCACGAGCCGCCCCACGACCGGATGGCCCACCACGCCCGCGAGGCCGGACTCCTGGACACCTGGACCGACCACGCCGAACACGCCGCCGACCAGGCCCTGACCCGCGGAGAGGACGCCACCGCCGTCGCCCTGCTGCGCGACGCCCTCAACCGCGACTCCCTACCGCCGCAACGCCGCTGCGCCCTCGCCCTCAAACTCGGCCGGGCCGCCCTGACCGGCCTGTCCGCCGAACACACCATCGACCTGCTGCGCGACGTCCTGGACACCCCCGGCCTGTCGGCGACCGAACGCGGCGAACTCCGGATGGAACTGGGCCTGCTCCTGCTCAACCAGGCCTCCCAGAACCGCTCCGCCCGCGGCGAACTCGTCCGCGCCGCCGCCGAACTCTCCTCCCGACCCGCCCTGGCCGCCCGGGTCATGTGCGCCCTGGCCGTACCCCGCTCCACCCCCGACCCGGTCTCCACCCACCGCCGCTGGATGGAACAGGCCGTGGCGGCCGCCCAACGCAGCCAGGACCCGGCGGTGGACCAGACCGTGCGCGTCAACCAGGCCACCCTGCTCGCCCAGATCGGCGACCCCACCGCCTGGGAGGTGACCCTGCCCGACCCCGGCACCACCTCACCCCGCACCGACCCCCAAGCCCTGGCCCGGCGCCGCGAATTCGCCCGCGCCTCCCTCAACCTCGCCGACGCCGCCGTCATCCTGGGCCACTACGACCGCGCCGACCGGCACCTGAGCGACGCCACCGGATCCTGCGACCCCTACATCCACGAGAGCGCACGCGTTCTGCACCTGATCCTGGACTGGAACCGCGGACACTGGTCCGACCTGGCCGAACGCACCGAACACGACCTGCGCTCACGCCGCCTGGCCCACCTGCACTCGGTCACCGCCGAACTCACCGTGGTCCGCGCGGCCCTGGCCCTGGCCCAGGGCGACCCGGCCACCGCCCGCACCCACCTGGAACGGATCCTGCCCGGCTCCCACCACCAGGGCCCCGACTACACCGTGCCCGTACGCGCCTTCGCCGCCGGACTCCTGGCCCGCCTGGCCCTGGCCCAGGAAGACCCGAACACCGCCTGGAAACAGGTGGAGGGCCTGGTCTCACTGATCGCCAGCAAAGGCATCTGGGTGTGGGCCGCCGACCTGGTCCCGGGCATGGAGGCCCTTCTGCTGTGCCGACGCCAGGCCGTGGCCCAGGACCTGTGCACCCGGCTGCGCGCCGGCCTGCGCGGTACCAGCGCCCCCGCCGCCCAGGCCGCCCTGGTCCGGTTCGAGGCCGCCCTGGCCCACCACCGCGGCCACCACGACCGGGCCCTGCACCTGTACACCGAGGCCGAAGCCGCCTACCGGGAGATGCCCCGCCCCTACGACGCCGCACTGGCCCGCGAAGCCAGCGCCCACACCCACCTGGCCTCGGACCGGCGGCAGGACCCGGCGCTGGGGGTGACCGCACTCCAGGCGGCCCTGGCCGAGTACACCGAACTCGGCGCCACCTGGGACGCCGCACGGGTCCGCCGCCGACTGCGCGAGCACGGCGTGGCCGTACCCCCCGCCAGAAGCGGGGGCACGGGGGACAACCGCCTCTCACCCCGGGAGAACGAGATCACCGTGCTGGCCGCACAGGGCCACACCAACCGCGAGATCGCCGCACTGCTGCACCTGTCACCACGCACCGTGGAAACCCACGTGGCCAACGCCCTGGCCAAACTCGGCCTGCGCTCACGCCGAGACCTGACCGCCCCCACGAGCCCCGAACCCACTACGTGGTCCCCGACAACGGACCGAACTACGTAGTAACTACGTATTGTCTGGCCGCACCGCGCAACAGATCATGACTCTCGGGTGGCCACCCTTCCACAATCCCCCGTCACAGAAGGGTCCCCGCACACATGCGCAAGTTCGGTGCAGTGATCGCGGCTGCTGTCCTACTGCCGATCCTGGCAGTGGCGCCCGCCGCAGCAGAACCCGATCTGCCCTCCTTCCTCAACACGAACGACCCCACCGAGCGCACCTACATCGTCGTCCTGGACGAGGACGCCGACCCCGACGACGTCGCCGACCGCAACGGCGACGCCCCCCTGGGCGTCTACGAACACGCCCTCACCGGCTACGCCGCGGAAATGACCGCCGCCGACGCCGCCGACCTGCTCCAGGACACCGACGTGGCCTACGTGCAGGAGGACCAGGTCGTCGAGACCTTCGACCAGCAGACCCCCGACGGCATCGCCCGAACCTTCGCCCCCGACAACCCCAACCTCCAGGTCAACGGCGAGGAAGACTACGTTCCCGACGTGGCCGTCGCCGTCCTGGACACCGGAGTGGACGGCTCCCACCCCGACCTCAACGTCGTGGAGTCGGTCGACTGCACCAGCGGCACCTGCGTGTCCAACACCGCCTCCGACGGCAACGGCCACGGCACCCACGTCGCGGGCAGCGCCGCCGCCGTCGACAACGGCCTCGGCGTGGTCGGTGTCGCCCCCGGCGCCGACGTGTGGAACGTGCAGGTCCTGACCTCGGGCGGCAGCGGCACCCTCGCCGGGATCGCCGCCGGCGTGGACTACGTCACCGCCAACGCCGACCAGATCGGCGTGGCCAACATGAGCCTGGGCTGTGAGGGCTGCACCGACCAAGCCCTGAGCCAGGCCATCACCAACTCCGTCGCCGAGGGCGTCGCCTACGCCGTGGCCGCGGGCAACAGCTCGAGCGACGCGGTGAACTTCTTCCCCGCCAACCACCCCGACGTACTCACCGTCTCCTCCCTCGCCGACTCCGACGGCGCCCCCGGCGGCAACGGAGGCTCCCTGGGCTGCACCGGAGATGACGACGACACCCTGTCCTACTTCTCCAACTTCGGCACCACCGTCGACATCGCCGCCCCCGGCTCCTGCATCACCTCCACCATGCCCGGCGGCGACTACGGCAGCATGAGCGGCACCTCCATG
Source organism: Nocardiopsis terrae (assembly GCF_014651695.1). Classification (GTDB taxonomy): domain Bacteria; phylum Actinomycetota; class Actinomycetes; order Streptosporangiales; family Streptosporangiaceae; genus Nocardiopsis; species Nocardiopsis terrae. The sequence goes on along the minus strand of NZ_BMXJ01000003.1, from coordinate 368,502 downwards.
GCCTCACCGCACGCCGCGGGCGGCCTGGCCCTGCTCGCCGCGGGCGAGGCCAAGCCCACCGACCGCGCCGGCGTCCTGGCCCTCTACGAGACCCTCACCCAGGCCGGCAACCTCGACTGGACCGACACCTCCGGTGACGGCGACCACGAACCCCTGCTCGACGTGGGCGACCCCGCCACCTTCCCCTCCGACGGTGAGACCACCCCGCCCGAAGGCCCCGTGGCCGACTTCACCCACTCCTGCGACGACGCCACCCTGACCTGCTCCTTCGACGGGGCCGGCGCCGAGGGTGAGATCACCGACTGGAACTGGGACCTCGGGGACGGCACCACCGAGACCGGCACCACCACCGAGCACACCTACGCGGCCGAGGGCGACTACACCGTCACCCTGACCGTCACCGACAGCGAGGGCCGCACCGACTCCGCCGAAACGCAGATCTCCGTGGGCACCCCCGACCACACCGCGCCCACCGCGGACTTCACCGGCTCCTGCTACAGCTTCTTCTACCTCTGTGAGGTGGACGCCTCCGGCTCCACCGCCGGAGACGCCCCCATCACCGGATACCACTGGGACTTCGGGGACGGCGGCACCGCCAGCGGCGCCAGCGCCTGGCACTTCTACCCCGGCCCGGGCACCTACACCGTCACCCTGACCGTCACCGACGAGACCGGCGCCACCGGCTCGCTCACCAAGACCGTCACCCTGTAGAGCCCGCTCCCAGGCCCCGACAGCGGCCCCTTCCCGATCTCCCGGGGGAGGGGCCGCACCCGTGCCGGACCTGCCGGGGGCACCGGTCGGTACACTCCCCGAACCAGCCCGCTCCGCCACGCGTCTGAGCAGCTGACGAACGGTCCCGGCACCCCCGCCGGACCACAGCACCACCGCGAGGGAGTCCCCCGACCATGCCCACACGAGCCCTTGGCGCGACCAGCCTGGTCATCGCGCTGAGCCTGGCCCTCAGCTCCTGCGGCCTGATCCGCGACCTGGACCCGGAGCACACCCAGGAGGAGCCCGCCGCCGAGGAACCCACACAGGAGGTCTCGGCCGAGGACGTCGAACTCCCCTTCGTCCGCCAGGGACGCATGTTCGTCGAGGGGGGCAACGACGTCGCCGTGGAGATCTCCGTGAAGGCCCTGGAGAACAACGGCGAATACCTCATGCTCGACATCAGCCGCAACATCCTGGAGTACATCACCGGCGAGGACGTCACCTACGCCGGTGCGCCCCTGCGACTGGTCGACCCCGTCTCCGGCGAGGTCCTGCTCCCCATCACCAGTGAGGAGCACGGCGAACCCTACGGCAGCTACTTCATCGAGGGCAGCGAACTCACCCCCGTCCACGAGGAGATCCCCTCACCCATCCGCCGCTACTTCCCCGCCCCCAGCGAGGACGTGGAGTTCCTGACCCTGACCGGCGCCACCGCCGGGCACGTGCCAGGCATCCCCGTCAGCTACGTCGACGAGTTCACCGACCTGCCCGAACCCGACGTCCACGACTACATCGACCCCGAGACCTGGTTGATGGACAACGAGCTGCCCGAGGAGCTCGTCTACCCCGAAACACCCCCCGAACCGGGCCTGGACACCACCGGGTCCGTCCAGTCGATGGAGAGCTTCGTGGACACCACCACCGCCTCCACCACCCGCGCGGGCGACCGGGAGGTCATCGCCCTGCACGCGGACAACATGTTCGCGTTCGACGAGGCAGAACCCACCGACGAGGCCGCAGGCACCATCCGGGAGGCCGCCCAGTCCCTGCGTGAGAACCTCGTCGAGGGCGCCGAGATCACCATCATCGGCCACACCGACGGCAAGGGCGCCGACGACTACAACCAGACCCTGTCCCGGGAGCGCGCCGAGGCCGTGCGCGAACTCCTGGAGGAGGAACTGGGGACGGGCTTCACCCTGACCACCGAGGGACGCGGCAGCGACGAACTGCTCGCCCAGGAGGGCGGGAACGACGACGAACAGGCCCGCGCCCGCAACCGGCGGGTGGAGTTCTCCTACGAGGTCCCCATGGGCCAGACCGGCTCCGAGGAGGGCGGCTCCGGACTCGACGCCGCCAAACGCCACGTCGGCGCACCGGCCCCCTACTACGAGGAACTGGACCCCTTCACCACCGTCACCCACAACGACCTGGACCTGAACGTCTACCCCATGGTGCGCGACGGCGCCTACCTGTTCCAGGTGGTGGGGTTCCAGAACTCCACCCTGTCCGACCTGGAGGCGGACCTGGACGGCGACGAGGCCTCCCTGCCCGGAAGCCCCCAGCAGTACACCGAGGGAACCATGGGCGGTTTCCGCCTGGAGGAGCCCGACAGCGGCATCATCCGCTACGTGATCCGGATCCGCACCGCCGAGGGCGAGTACGAGGACTTCGCCGACCAGATCCTCACCCTCTCCCCGGGCGAGGAGTACCTGGCCCTGTCGGTCTTCCCCGCCCCCGGCCCCGAGGTCGAGGAGATGACCCTGTACGCGGGTGCCTTCGGTGAGATCCCCGCGGTCCCCGTCCGGTAGGACCCGGCCACACGCCGCACGGGGCGGCGCCCCCTTCCCCGAGCGGGGGAGCGGGGCGCCGCCCCGTCGTCGGGCCGGCGGGGCCCCGGACCACCGCGGACAGCGCCCCGCAACAGGGATCGGCCCCCGCAGCAGGGCCCTCATGGCCGGCGGCCCGGCCCCCTGTCGACGTCTCCTTCGGGCCGTGTGCCCGGGTTCTGTGCCCCGGGGCGCCTCCGGGGTCTCTAGGCCTGCTGGGTGTGGGCCTTCTCCAGCGCCGCGGCGAACACCTCCAGCGGCTGGGCGCCCGAGACACCGAAGGCGCGGTCCATCACGAAGAACGGCACACCGGTGGCACCCAACTGCTGGGCGGTGCGGATGTCGTCCTCGACCTCGGCGGTGTAGGCGTCACCGGTCAGGACGGTGCGGGCCTGCCCGGTGTCCAGCCCGATCTCCTCGGCCAGCTCCACCAGGGTGTCCACGTCGTCCAGGACCCGGGCCTCCACCAACTGGGCACGCATCAGGCGCTCGTGGGCCTCCCCGCCCAGCCCCCGCTCCCGGGCCAGATGGGTGAGCCGGTGGGCGTCGAAGGTGTTGACCATGACGGCGTTCTCGAACTCGTAGTCGAGCCCCTCCTGCGCCGCCACCTCCTTGACCTGCCCGGTCATCTCCCGGACCTGCTCACGTGTGGCGTTCATCTTCTTGGCCAGGGAGTCGTAGACCGGTTCCCTGACCCCCTTGGGGAAGGCGGGGTCGAGCTGGAAGCTGCGCCAGACCAGTTCAACCTCGTCGGCGTGCTCGAAGCCCGCCAGGGCCTTCTCCAGGCGCCGTTTACCGATGTAGCACCACGGGCACACGATGTCGGACCACACTTCAACCTGCACGGATCTTCCCTTCACAAGCAGTTCCCGTCCGAGCACGCGGGCGCGTCCTCGGACCCCAGCGTCACCAGGCCCCCGAGCGCGAGCAGGGGCGCCTCGTTCCCGCCCGGCTCAGCCGCAGCCTCCGGCCCCTGTTCGCGCGTCCTGTCCGGCTCCGAGCTGAGCACACCCATCACCGCCCTTTACATACATATTGTTCGTAACCCTATTATCAGTGAGTATGCAGTTAGGACAGGGTTGTCACAAGGAGGGACTTTCATGTCCGAAACGAACACCCGTGTTCCCCTGACCGAACGCGACCTCACCGACACAACCGAGGGCTGCCCCGTCCGTGAGGTGCTGGACCGGGTCGGGGACAAGTGGAGCGTGCTCATCATCGTCATGCTCGGCCAGCGCACGCACCGCTACGGCGAACTGGCCCGCGCCATCGACGGCATCAGCCAGCGCATGCTCACCCTGACCCTGCGCGCCCTGGTCCGTGACGGCCTGGTCGAGCGCACCGCACACGCCAGCGTCCCGCCGCGCGTGGACTACACACTGACCGAACTCGGGCACACCCTGCTCGAACCGCTCACCGCCCTGGACCACTGGGCCAACGAACACCGCGAGGACATCCGCGCCGCCCGGGAACGCCACGACCGCGCCAAGGACCAGCAGCACGGCTGAGCACACCGCACACGAGAGGGCCCCGGTACCTCCTGGGTTCCAGCGGTGGCCGCAACACCGACCGGGGCCCGCGATCCACTCCGCCCGCCACCGGGCCGAACCCGCCGGTTCAGGCCTGAGGGCGGTACCGGGCCGCGGCCCGCTCCCGGGCCCGCACCAACAGCTCACGCACCCGCCCCGAGGTCCGCTCACCCGGGTTGAGCACCGACACCCACCCCTGCGCGGCGTAGGCCGGGTGCGGCAGGGCCCGGTCCAGCTCCGTGAAGTCGAACCCGTCGCGAAACCCGGCGTGCGCGGCGGGGGAGTGGCCCACGACCTCCTCGAACAACTCCCGCCCCACCGCGGCGTTCACCCGGAACACCCCGGGCCGATCAAGGCGGGAGTCGCTGTCAAAGCCCGGGTAGTCCTTGGTCACCAGGGTCGCGAACGGCGTGAAACCACCGCGCTCACGCGCGCCCCCGTCCGGGTCGTACAGGAAGAAGGAGTCACCCCAGGCGATCTCGGGCGCCCCGCCCTCCCGACTCGCGGTCATCACGTCCACATCACCCAGCCCGGCCACGAACCGGATGATCTCGTCCTCGGTCATCAGATCCCCCTCCAGAGTTCAGGCGCCCCTTCCGGCCACCCCATCCCTCAAGTGTGTCATTGAACAACCCAGTGAACCCTGGGACGAAAAACCCCACCCCAGAAAGAAATCAAGACACCAAACCCTCAAAAGCTCTACAACACCACACCGTTTTCGGCCCGCACCGTCGCCCCGCACCCCCACCAACCCCGGGCACAGGTTCGACAACACCCACCCAAACCTGCCCCGGAAAACACACCCCCGCAGGTCACCCATGCGACACTCACCGCATGGCCGCACCTCACCCGGCCCCCTACGGGCCACCGCCCCACGTGGACCCCCGAGAACTACGCCCCTCCCGCACCTGGTACTGGGTGGGCGGCGCCCTCATCCCGCTCTCCCTCGCCCTGGGCGCGGTCCTGTTTGTCACACTCATCCTGCAGGCCACAACCCCACCCGACTTCACAGCGCAAACCCGGGGCACCCAGAGCACCACCTTCACCGTCGACCCCGCCGTGCACACCCAACCGCAGTGGCTGCTGTACGGCTCACCCACCCCGGTCGACCACACCGCCTGCTCCCTGACCGGCCCCGACGGCCAACAGCCCGCCTTCGCCTACCCCACCTTCAACCACGAGGTCGAAGACCCCGAAGGATCCTGGGCAATGATCGGCATGACCGAACTGACCCAGGCCGGCGAACACACCCTGACCTGCCAGGCCCCCGACGACGTCCGCTTCGCCCTGGCCTACGGGGCCGACCTCGCCGACCACACCCTGACCGGACTCCTCAGCTCCCTGGCCTCCCAGCTGACCCTGCCGTTCCTGGGCGCCGCAGGCGGCCTCCTACTCATCATCGTCACCGCGGTACGCCGCAGCAGCCACCGCCAACACCTCATCGACCAACGCACCCCCCACCACCCCGAACAGCCCCGGAACCCCAGGCACCAAAACCCCTGACACACCCCGATGTGCCGCACACCACCCCACCCCGCACAACAGCGCCCCACCGCCGGCCCGCACCCGCCCCGCCAGGCAATACCCGCCCCCACCACACCAATCACTCACCCCCCACCTGCAGTGACAGCACAACGAAACACCCCCGACACACCCGCCCAACCACCGGGTAACACCCTGCAGGTTGCCTGAAAACCGTCCGACCCCGCAGCCCGCAGGAGCCGCCCCATGGAAGAACTCGTCGTCATCGGCAACGGTATGGTCGGCCACCGGCTCGTCGAGGCCCTCCGCGACCGCGACACCGCCGGCCACTGGCACATCACCGTCGTGGGCGAGGAACCCCGCACCGCCTACGACCGCGTCGCCCTGTCCACCTACTTCGACGGCGCCACCGCCCAGGACCTGTCCCTGGGCGAACTACGCGGCCCCCGCGTGGACGTCCACGTCGCCGAACAGGCCACCACCATCGACCGCGCCGCCCGCACCGTCACCACCACCTCCGGCCGCGTCCTGCCCTACGACCGCCTGGTCCTGGCCACCGGATCCACCCCCTTCGTACCCCCCGTCCCCGGCCACGACCTGCCCGGCTGCCACGTCTACCGCACCATCGAGGACCTGGACGCCATCACCGCCTCCGCCTCCGGCGCACGCACCGGCGTGGTCATCGGCGGCGGACTCCTGGGCCTGGAAGCCGCCAACGCCCTACGCCTACTGGGCCTACAGGCCCACGTCGTCGAACTCGCCCCCCACCTGATGCCCGCCCAGATCGACGAAGGCGCCGGAGCGCTCCTGCGCAACCTCATCACCGACCTGGGCGTGCACGTCCACACCCACACCGCCTCCACCGCCGTCGAACCCGGCCCCGACGGCCGCGCCGCCCGCCTGCTCCTGGACAACGGCGACCACCTGGACACCGACCTGGTCGTGTTCTCCGTGGGCATCCGACCCCGCGACGACCTGGCCCGCACCAGCGACCTCAAAACCGGCGAACGCGGCGGCATCGTCATCGACGACACCTGCACCACCAGCGACGCCCACATCCACGCCATCGGCGAAGCCGCCCACCACCGCGGCACCGTCTACGGACTCATCGCCCCCGGCAACGCCATGGCTGAGGTCGTCGCCGACCGCCTGGTCGGCGGCAACGCCACCTTCACCGGCGCCGACACCTCCACCAAACTCAAACTCCTGGGCGTGGACGTGGCCAGCTTCGGCGACGCCCACGGCCGCACCCCCGGCGCCCTGGACGTGGTCGTCAACGACGCCGCCAGCGGCCGCTACGCCAAACTCGTCCTGTCCGACGACGCCACCACCCTGCTCGGCGGCGTCCTGGTCGGCGACGCCTCCGCCTACGCCACCCTGCGCCCCCTGGTCGGCTCACCCCTGCCCGGCGACCCCCTGGCCCTGATCACCCCCGACGGCGAAGCCCTGGGCGCCGACGCCCTACCCGACACCGCCCAGATCTGCTCCTGCAACGCCGTCACCAAGGGCGACATCACCCACGCCATCGAGTGCGGCTCCCACGACGTGGCCGAACTCAAGTCCTGCACCAAGGCGGGCACCAGCTGCGGCTCGTGCGTGCCCATGCTCAAACAGATCCTCACCCAGGCCGGCATCACCCAGTCCAAGGCCCTGTGCGAGCACTTCACCCAGTCACGCGCCGAACTCCTGGAGATCGTGCGCGCCACCGGCACCACCACCTTCTCCGCCCTCATCGACGCCCACGGCACCGGCCACGGCTGCGACATCTGCAAACCCGCCGTCGCCTCCATCCTCGCCTCCCTGGGCGGCGGCCACATCCTGGACGGCGAAACCGCCACCCTGCAGGACACCAACGACCGCTACCTGGCCAACCTGCAACGCAACGGCACCTACTCCGTCGTGCCCCGCATCCCCGGCGGCGAGATCACCCCCGACAAACTCATCGTCATCGGCGAGGTCGCCCGCGACTTCGACCTCTACACCAAGATCACCGGCGGCCAACGCATCGACCTGTTCGGCGCCCGCCTCGAACAACTCCCCACCATCTGGCAACGCCTGGTCGAAGCCGGATTCGAATCCGGACACGCCTACGGCAAGTCCCTGCGCACAGTCAAGTCCTGCGTGGGCACCACCTGGTGCCGCTACGGCGTCCAGGACTCGGTGGGCCTGGCCATCCGCCTGGAAGAGCGCTACCGGGGCCTGCGCTCACCCCACAAACTCAAGTCCGCCGTCTCCGGGTGCGCCCGCGAATGCGCCGAAGCCCGCGGCAAGGACTTCGGCATCATCGCCACCGACACCGGCTGGAACCTGTACGTGGGCGGCAACGGCGGCTTCACCCCCCGCCACGCCCAACTCCTGGCCGCAGACCTGGACGAGGACACCCTCATCCGCTACATCGACCGGTTCCTGATGTTCTACATCCGCACCGCCGACCGCCTCCAGCGCACCGCCCCCTGGATCGAATCCCTCGACGGCGGCCTGGACCACCTGCGCGAGGTCGTGGTCAACGACAGCCTGGGCATCGCCCACGAACTCGAAACCGCCATGGCCCGCCACGTGGACACCTACACCGACGAATGGGCCGCCGTCCTGAACGACCCCGACAAACTCGCCCGCTTCGTCTCCTTCGCCAACGCCCCCACCACCCCCGACCCCACCATCAGCTTCACCACCACCCGCGACCAACCCGTCCCGGGCCCCCTCAACCTCGGCATGCCCACCCCCCGCACCCACCAGCAGGAGAGCACCCGATGAGCGTCCTCACCCACGCCCCCGCCACCACCGACTGGGTCACCATCTGCCCGCAGGAACGCCTCGAACCCGAGATCGGCCTGGCCGCCCTGCTCCCCGACGGACACCAGGTCGCCCTCTTCTCCACCCGCGACCACCACCTGTACGCCCTGGACAACCTCGACCCCCACACCGGCGCCGCCGTCCTGGCACGCGGTATCGTCGGCGACCGCGACGGCGAACCCACCGTGGCCTCACCCATGCTCAAACACGTCTTCTCCCTGCGCACCGGACAGAGCCTGGACGACCCCCACACCCGCCTGGCCACCTGGCCGGTCCGCGTCCACGACCACAACATCCAGATCGGCACCAACCCCACCACCCACGCCAGCACCCGCGCAGAACAGGGGACACCATGAACAACGCCCCGCCCACCACAGCCTCCCCGCCCACAGCCGAGGCCACCACCGCACCCCTGGCCGGGTTCACCGTCGCCGTCACCGCAGCCCGCCGCGCCGAGGAACTCAGCACACTCCTACACCGCAAGGGCGCCCAGGTCATCGCCGCCCCCGCCCTGCGCATCGTCCCCCTCAGCGACGACCAACGCCTGGCCACCGTCTCCGAACAACTCACCCGCACCCCCGCCGACGTCGTCGTGGCCACCACCGGCATCGGCTTCCGCGGCTGGATCGAGGCCTGCGAAACCTGGGGCATGGCCGAACCCCTCCTGACCAGCATGGCCTCCTCCCGCCTACTCGCCCGCGGCCCCAAAGCCAAAGGCGCCATCCGCGCCGCCGGACTCACCGAGGAATGGTCCCCGCCCTCCGAATCCTCCGCCGAGGTCCTGGACTACCTCCTCCAACGCGGCGTCCAAGGCCTACGCGTGGCCATCCAACTCCACGGCGAACCCCTACCCGACTTCACCGCCGCCCTGCGCCTGGCCGGAGCAGAGGTCATCGAAGTCCCCGTCTACCGGTGGACCCAACCCGAACAGACCGCACCCCTGGACCGCCTCATCGAAGCCGTCACCACCGGGGGAGTGGACGCCGTCACCTTCACCAGCGCCCCCGCCGCCGCCGGACTCCTGACCCGCGCCCACACCACCGGCCAACAACACGCCCTCGTCCAGGCCCTGCGCGGCCACGTCCTGGCCATGTGCGTGGGACCGGTCACCGCACGCCCCCTGATGGCCCACGACATCCCCACCGTGTGGCCCGACCGCGCCCGCATCGGCGCCCAGGTCCGCAAACTCACCGAAGAACTCCCCGCACGCTTTCCCACCCTGCACGTGGCCGGCCACCGCATGCGCCTACGCGGACACGCCGTCCTGGTCGACGGCACCGTCCACACCCTCTCGCCCACCCTCATGCGCCTGATGCGCGCCCTGGCCCACCGCCCCGGCCAAGTCCGCGACCGCGCCCACCTGCTCACCTGCCTGGGCGAGGACGCCGACGCCCACGCGGTCGAAACAGCCGTGGCCCGCCTACGCACCGCCCTGGGCGACCCCAAGATCATCCAAACGGTCGTCAAACGCGGCTACCGCCTGGCCCTGGACACCCACCCATGCTGAACCACATCCCCACCCTGCTGCTGGCCGTGCACGGCACCCGCTCACCCCGCGGCACCGCCGTGGCCCACTCCCTGGCCCTGCGCGTGGCCGAGATCACCCACCGCCCCACCCGCCTGGCCTTCGCCGACGTCCTGGACCCCACCGTCGAACAGGTCGCCGCCACCACACCCGGGCCCCTGGTGGTCGTCCCCGCCTTCCTGACCTCGGGCTACCACGTACGCACCGACATCCCCCACCAACTCGCCCTGGCCGGACGAGCCGACGCCGTCATCACCCCCGCCCTGGGCGACCACCCCGCCCTGACGGCCACCGCCCGCAAACGCCTGGAAGCCGCCGGCCACCGCCCCGGCGACGCCCTCGTCCTGGGCTGTGCGGGCACCTCCGACCCCCACGCCCAGACCGAACTCGACCAGGCCGCCGAACGCCTGTCCCAACAGATGGACACCCCCGTCCACCTGGCCTACGCCGCCACCAACACCCCCACGGTCGCCGACAAGGTCACCGAACTACGAACCAGGGGCCACACCCGTATCAGCGTCGCCGCATGGCTACTGGCCCCCGGCCTGTTCCACGACCGCCTGAGCGACTCGGGCGCCGACACGGTGGCCGCACCCCTGTGCCCCGACGCCGCCGTCGCCCACGCCGTGGCCGACCGCTACCTGAGCGCCTGCCTGCCCCAACCCGCCCGGACCTGACCGTTCCTTAACAGTGTGCGGGAGTGCCCTGTGGTGCTCTCCCGGAACTGCGCGCGTCCCGAACGGTGCCGGACGCGCTGCCCCCCCTGCGTTCCGGTTCCCCCCTCCGGACCCGCGGATCGTGCGCGCGTTCGCGCGGGCGAAGGTCGTGACGAACGCTCGACGGGATCTCCGCGTCCGCCACGGCCTTCCCGGGGCAGGCCCGGCTAGCTGTCCTCCGAGATCGACGTCCACGGCCGCCAGTACCGCACCCCCACCGCGCAGACCACGGTGAGGCACGCGAGCGCTCCGACCGCCCAGACGTTCCCCTGCCCGCCCGGGCGAAACAGCGACAGAACGAGCAGGATCAACACGGAAGCCGAAACGGCCATCCCGACCAGACTCATCACGCACATCCACGTCCTCTTCATGTGAGGACCTCATCAGGGGAAGCTGACGACGGCGGCGATCCACGCCGCGACAGCAGCGTAGACGCCGACACACGCCACGCATACCGCCGCGCCCGAAGACCGCGCACGAGAAGCCCGCGCAGGAACCCACGATGAAACACCCCGCTCCGGTGAGCGCCGGCACAGTCCCGCATCTGTAGGCAGCACCCGGATCGGGGCACCGCCCTTCCGCAGCGAAGGCACGGAAGGTGAAGCGCATCCGGACGAATTCTCCACACCGGGTGAACGGTCGGGCCCCTGACCCTCCACCATGGCGCTGATACGTCGAGGTTCAGCCGCATTCGCGACCGGCGCCGCACTCGTTGACGGCACCCCTCAACGGCCGACCCCGCCCACCGCACCCGGGTGGCCACAACCGGCAACCCGTGCACGCACACCACCTCCACCGGGAAGACCACCCCCGGACCCCCGACCGGGTCCGGCCCCCGTCCCTTCCCACCCCGTGGAGAACCACCGTGCCCCCAACACCACCGCACCCGCCCGAGGACCCCGCCCACGACCGGGCCGCCGGAGCCCTGCTCGGCGCTGCGGCCGCCGCCGCCCTGGTCGGCACACCACCCGCCCGGATCCGACAGTTCACCACCGCGGCCACCACCCCCCACCTGCCCGGCCCCCACACCCCCGCCGGCCCCGCGCTGCTGGCCCACCTGATCCGCACCGCCCTGGCCCGGGCCGCCACCGCACCCCCAGCGCACACCCCCGACCTCCCCGCACCCCGGGGCCCCGCCCCACACGCCTGGGTACGGGCCCTGAGCACCCTGGTGCGCACCGCCACGCCCCCGCACTCACCCGAGTTGGAACACACCACCGACCACGACCCCCTGGGCGCCTCCTGGCGGGCCCTGACCCACACCCCCCACCCCGCACACGATCCCGCCCACGGCACCTTCGCCTGCACCCACCTGACACAGGCCCTGCACCGGGCCCGCCACACCGGCGGCGACCCGGCCGCCATGTACACCGGAGCCCTGGCCGGGGCCCGCTGGGGCGCCTCCGCCCTGCCCCTGCGAGCGCTGCGCCGACTGAGCGGGCACACCGACCCCCACACACTGATCACCGCCGCCCTGGTCCAGGTGCGCGGCACCCAACCCCGCCAGTGGCCCCAGCACCCCATCCGGGAACGGCCCGAACAGCGCCTGCCACCCTTCGCCGTACCCCACCCCCAGGACCCCGGAGTCCTGCTCGGCAACCTCGACCACCTGCGCACCCGCCCCCAAGACGTGAACGCGGTGGTCTCGCTGTGCCGCACCCACCCCGACGACGCCCCCCACCTGAGCGGCCCCGACTGGGTACGCGTGTGGCTGCACGACACCCCCGGCAAGAACACCAACCTGCACTTCACCCTGGACGAGGCCGCCACGGCCGTGGCCGCCTTGCGCGCCGAGGGCAAACGCGTCCTGCTGCACTGCTGGGCGGGCGCCTCACGCACCCCCGCCGTGGCCGCCCGCTACGCCACCGCCGCCCTGGGCGCACCGCCCCTGCCCACCCTGAGCACCCTCATCCGCACCGTGGGCGGACACCTGGACAACCCGACCCTGTCCCAGGCCGTGGCCGAACTCAGCGGCCTGGACCTGCCCGACCCGACCCAGGCCCTCTTCCCCCAGGGCCTGCCCCCGCGCCGACCCGAACTGCGCTCCGTGCGGGCCACCGGGTGAGAAGTTCCACAAACCATCACTTTCCGGTACCGTTACTGTCGCGTTACCCCTAAGCTCTGCGCCCAGACCCCGTGCGATGCCACCGGCGGGCCCGTTCGGCCCGTGCCCGGCCCCACACATCCCCCCGGGGCCCGCACCACCCGAACACACCACGCCCTCCACGGCACCACGCCCGGAGGCGACCGCCACACCCCTGTTCCCGTTCGAAGGACTGCGTTGTGGGCAAACACGAGCCCCAGATCCCACCGGCCGACGACCACGATGCGACCACCCAGGACGCACCCCCGGCCGTCGGACCCCGCCTGGCAGCCGCACGCTCACGCAAGAAGCGCGCCCTGGTCGTGGCCTCGGCCGCCGGCCTGACCCTGCTCGTGGGCGGCACCGCCGCGGCCGCCGTCATCACCTCCGGCGCCGAACCCGACAACGCCACCAGCGCCGCCGGGATCCCCCAGGCCCAGATCGGGACCCTCACCGCCCAGGACCCCGACTCCGAACCCGAACAACCCCAGGACGAGGCCGAACGCGCCCAAGCCGCGGCACCCCAGGCCCTGAGCGCCTCGGGCCCGGCCATCCTCGAACCCGAAGAGGAAACACCGGAGCCCGAACCCGAGACACCCTCCGGCGACTCGGACGCCTCCCAAAGCAGCGGCGAGGGCGGCACCTGTGAGGCCTCCTTCTACGGCGACGGCTTCCACGGCGCCACCACCGCCAACGGCGAGACCTTCGACACCTACGGCATGACGGCCGCGCACAAGACGCTGCCCTTCGACACCATGGTCAAGGTGACCAACCCCGACAACGGCAAGTCGGTGACCGTGCGCGTCAACGACCGCGGCCCCTTCATCGCCGGCCGCTGCCTGGACCTGTCCACCGCCGCCTTCGACCAGATCATCGGCACCGGCGCCGGCGTGGGCACCGTCCAATGGGAGGTCGTGGGCTAACCCCCCACCCCGCGAACACACCCCGCGCGCCCCGCACCCCCACCGGTGCGGGGCGCCGCCGTACCCGCACCCGGCACCCACCCGCGCACAACAAGCCCCACACACCCCCGCGACGTGGCACAATCCCCACCACCGCCACAGACCAACACCACAACACCAGGGGGAGACGGGCGTTGTTCCGCACCACCACCGGCTGGGTCGTCTCACCCACCGACCTCGTCGACACACTGGAATGCGACCACCGCACCGCCCTCAAGAGCGCCCTGGCCGCCCACCTGCCCGGCGCACCCCGCCCCGAGGACATCGACCCCCTCGTCGCCCGCCACGGTGAACTCCACGAACAGGCCGAACTCCAACGCCTGAGCACCCTGTTCGGCGACGACCTGGTACGCATCGAGGCACCCACCGCCGACGACCACTCCCTGGCCCGGGCCGCCCATGCCACCGCCCAGGCCATGGCCGCCGCAGCCCCGGTCATCTACCAGGCCTCCTTCCACCACCCCCTCAACCCCCACGTGGCCTTCCACGGACGAGCCGACTTCCTCATCCGCTCCGACCTGGACCCCACCACCGGCCAACCGCACCCCCACACCCCCACCCCCTTCACCTACGAACCCTGGGACACCAAACTCGCCCGCCGCCCCGGCCCCTCAGCCGTGGTCCAACTCACCGCCTACGCCCAGGCCGTGGCCGTCCTGCACGGACACACCCCCCAGCACATGCACCTGCTCACCGGCGACCAGCACACCCACACCCTGCCCACCGCCGAATTCACCCCCATCCTGACCACCCTCACCCAACGCCTGCTCGACCACCTGGCCCGCGAACCCGCCCTGCCCACCCCCACCTGGGGCCAGCCCCGACCCCTGTGCGAGAGCTGCGGCTACAACACCTGGTGCTCCCAGGGACGCACCGCCGCCCGCCACCTGTCCCTGGTCGCCGGACTACGCACCGACCAGGCCGCCAAACTCACCGACGCCGGCCTGGACACCATCGACGCCCTGGCCCGGGCCACCGACCAAGACCGCCCCGCCACCCTGCCCAGCCGCTCCTTCGACCAACTCCGCGCCCAAGCCGCCCTGCAGGTGCACCAGGACACCACCCGCACCCCCGCCAACCCCCAGGGGCAGGTCACCGCCGAGGTCTTCGCCCCCGACGGCCTGGCCAGCCTGCCCGCCCCCAGCCCCGGCGACCTCTTCTTCGACATGGAGGGCTACCCCTACCACTCCCGCCAGGGCGAACGCGGCCTGGAGTACCTCTTCGGCGCCACCACCCAGGACACCGACGGCACCGAAACCTTCCACGCCTTCTGGGCCCACGACCGCACCCAGGAGAAGAAGGCCCTGGAGGACTTCGTCGACCTGGCCACCGCCCGCATCGACACCGACGAGGGCGCCCACGTCTACCACTACGCCTCCTACGAGGTCGACCGCCTCAAACTCCTCAGCTCCGAATTCAACACCCGCGAGGAGGAGGTCGACCGCCTCCTGCGCGAGAACCGCCTCGTCGACCTGTACACCGTGGTCCGCAAAAGCCTGCGCGTGTCCCAACGCTCCTACTCCATCAAGTACCTCGAACCCCTCTACCTGGACACCGCCCGCGGCGGGGGCGTCACCACCGCCGCCTCCAGCATCGACGCCTACGCCGCCTACCTGAGCGCCCGGGAAGAGGGCGACACCCGCACCGCCGCCCGGATCCTGGACGACATCGCCGCCTACAACCGCGACGACTGCCACTCCACCGCCCGCCTACGCGACTGGCTCGAGGACCAACGCACCTGCCAGGGCATCACCGACCGCCCCCTCATCCAGTTCGAACTCACCGAGGACGAGGCCGAACGCGCCCGCAAACGCGCCGAGAAGAACGCCCGCCACACCGCCCTGACCCAACCCCTGCTCGAACAGGTCCCCGAACAACCCGGGGAACGCACCGAACAGGACCGCCCCCGCGCAGCCCTGGCCTCCCTGATCGGCTACTACCAGCGCGAGAACACCCCGCCCTGGCGCGAACACTTCCAACGCCAGAACGCGCCCCTGCAGGACCTGGAGACCGACAGCAACTGCGCCGTGCCCTGGCAGGTGCACGCGGGGGAGTGGACCGAACCCACCGGCAGGCAGAAGAAGGCCCGCCGTGAGATCGCCATGCGCCTGGACCGCGCCCACCCCAACCCCTTCACCACCGGCGAGAGCGTCCACCTGCTCCACCCCGGCGCCCCCGGACAGGGGGCCGCCACCCGCCCCGCCAAGGTCCTCAAGGCCGAACCCGACACCCTGACCCTGCTGGAGACCGCCGACCCCGACGACCTGCCCTCCCGCACCCCCCTGGCAGTCCTGCCCGGCTCACCGGTGGACCCCAAACCCAAGGACGGCGCCCTGGAAACGGTCGCCCGCACCGCCGTGGACCACCTGCCCGACTGGCCCCACCACCCCGGCCTGGACGCCCTGCGCCGCACCCCGCCCCGCCTGAACCCGCCGGGCCCCCTGCCCGCACCGGCCGACGGCGACCTCATCAGCGCCGCCATCACCGCCGTGGACCGCCTGGACCACTCCTACCTGGCTGTGCAGGGCCCGCCCGGCGCCGGAAAAACCTACCTGGCCGCCCAACTCATCACCCACCTGATCAAGGAGGGCCGCAGCGTCGGCGTGTGCTCCACCGGCCACAAGGCCGTGGAGAACGTCATGGCCGCCGCGCTGCGCGCCGCCGACCACCAGGGCCTGCACATCGAAGCCGCCAAACGCCCCCGCGGCGGCAAGAAGGACCCCGACGCCCCCTGGCAACAGCCCTCCACCCAACAGGCACTGGCCAACTGGCGCACCAAACGCACCACCCAGGGCCAACCCGTCCTGATCGGCGGCACCGCCTGGGGCATGTCCGGCGCCGACACCCTCGCCGACCCCCTGGACGTACTGATCATCGACGAAGCCGGACAGTTCGCCCTGGCCGACACCCTGGCCGTGTCCGCCGGGGCCCACAACCTCGTCCTGCTCGGCGACCCCCAACAACTACCCCAGGTCGTCCAGGGCGTGCACTCCGAGGGCGCCGACGCCTCGGCCCTACAACACCTCATGGGCACCGAAGCCATCATCGACCCCGCCCTGGGCTACTTCCTGGACCAGACCCGCCGCATGCACCCGGCCGTGTGCGCCCCGGTCTCGGACCTGTCCTACCAGGGCCGCCTGCAGGCCCACCCCAGCACCACCCAACGCCACCTGAGTCCCCTGGCCCCGGGCGTGTACGCCCACCCCGTCACCCACACCGGCCGCACCACCCACAGCCCCGAAGAGGTCCAGGCCGTCGTCGAGGCCGCCCGCACCCTGCTCACCCAGCAGGTCACCCTCGACCCCGGCCAGGGGCCGCGCCCCCTCACCGGCACCGACATCCTGGTGGTGGCCCCCTACAACCTGCAGGTGCGCACCCTGCGCCAGGCCCTGGCCCACGCACAGCAGCACACCCCCGCCCTGGCCGGAGTGCGGGTGGGCACCGTCGACAAGTTCCAGGGCCAGGAAGCCGCCGCGGTCATCTGCTCCATGACCACCTCCGACGCCGCCGAGACCAGCCGCGGACCCTCCTTCGTCCTGGACCGCAACCGCCTCAACGTCGCCCTGTCCCGCGCCCAACTCCTGGCGCTGGTCGTGCACTCACCCGACCTGCTCACCACCGCCCCGCGCACCATCGACGAACTCCGCCTGCTGGCCTCCTTCACCGGTCTGGTCACCCGGGCCCGCCCCTGGCCCGACCGCTGAAGGACCCGCCGCCCAGGTTTCGGACACCTCCCAGGTGGAGTACGTTCTAGGTAGCACACCACGCCTGCCCCGGGCACCCACACGCCCGCACGGGCAGGCCACGGCGTGCCCGCAGGACCCACCCCCCACACCCCCGCGGTGGGGTCCTGCCGCCCTGGCCCGCCACCAGTTCCGAAAGGCACCACGGCCCCCGTGTCTGAACGTCCCTCCACACCCGGCGGTGGCCGCAACACACGCCACCCCACCGGTATCCGTGTCGTCATCTGCGTCCTGGCCCTGTTCGCCCTGGTCCTGGGCCCCCTGGGCTACCTGATGGGCATCGACGCCGACTCCCACGCCGGATCGGCCGCCGAATGGCTCACCCTGACCTTCGGCGCAGCCGTGGGAATCCCCTTCCTGGCCGCGGCCGTGGCCACCGTCGCCGGCGACCGCAAGGCGGCCCTGTGGTCCCTGGCCCTGCTGGCCTGGCCGGTGGTGTTCGTGGTGGTCATCCACCTGCTGCGCTCGGCCGGGTAGGCTCCCGGGCGTGTCACCCAAGAAGCGCAACCGCCGCAAGAGCCACCAGGGGCCCGCCCCCCGCACCGCCGAGACCGAACAGGGCCGCACCGAACCCGGCCGCCTCACACCCGGCCGGGTCCCCGAGAAACGACCCCTGAACCGCACCCCCCTCACGGTCACCGAACCACCCGACCGGCGCATCACCGTGCTGTGGGTCATCCTGTGGTGCCTGTGGGCCCTGGGCACCCCCCTGGCCCTGGCCGCACTGCTCTTCGCCGGACTCGACTCGATGAACACACCCGCCGACCCCACCATGACCGACCCGGACCTGCTCGCCGAACAGCAGGACCAAAACCTCAAAGCCATCGGCAACGCCCTGGTCTGGTTCCTGGTCATGGCCTGGGCCGTACCGGCCGCAGGTGCCACCACCGCCCTGATCCTGCGCCGCACCATGGCCGCCATCGCCTTCACCACGGCCCTGGCCCTGTCCGTGGCCCTGACACTGTGGGTGATGCCCCCAACCGAACTGTGGGCGGCACTGAGCACCCACCTGTTCGGCTGACACCCGCTCTGGGAACCTGCTTCGACCCGCCCCGCCCCGCCTGCCACACCCGGGCCCCGACCCCGGACACAATGGAACCCGTGCACACCACCGACCCCGACGACACACCCGCGCCCCGGGACCAGATCGCCCTGCCCCCGCCCGTGCGCGCCCGCCTGGAGCACCCCGACCACAGCGTGCTCGTGGACACCCGAGCCCTGGAACGGGTCCGCGAACGCTTCGACACCGAACAGGCCCAGGCCCTGGGCCGGTACCTGACCAACGCCCAGTCACCGGCCACCCTGCGCGCCTACCGCGCCGACTGGACCGCCTTCGGCGCCTGGTGCCTGACCGAACAGCGCACCTCCCTGCCGGCCGACCCGGTGGACGTGGCCGTCTACCTGGCGGCCTGCGCCGAGCAACGCACCCCCGACGGCACCGGCTGGGCCCTGGCCCCCGCCACCCTGGAACGCCGCTCCGCGGCCATCGCCGCCGTCCACGGCGCCCACGGCCTGGACTCACCCACCCGCGCCGAAGTGGTGCGCATGACCCTGCGCGGCATCCGCCGCACCCGCAAGGCCCGCCCTCACCGCAAGGCCCCCGTGGTCCTGTCCACCCTGGAGACGCTGCTGGCGGTACGCCCCGCCGAGGGCCACCCCGGGGGAGTGGCGCGCAGACGCGACGCCGTGCTGTTGCTGACCGGGTTCGCCGGGGCACTGCGCCGCTCCGAACTGGCCGGACTGACCTTCGACGACCTGGCCCTGCGTACCGACCCGGCCTCGGGCGCCCCCACCCTGGTGGTCTCCCTGTGGGCCACCAAGACCGACCAGGAGGGCCGGGCCCACCAGCGGGTGGCCCTGCCCCGCGGACGCCACCGCGCCACCTGCCCGGTGTGCGCCCTGGCCGACTGGTCGGCCCTGGTGGCGGTGCACCGCGACGGGGGAGCGCAGGCGGTACGCGCCCACCTGGAATCGCTGGGCGCACCCGACCCCGCACCCGCACACTCCTGCCAGCAGCTGCGCGGCATCGACCTGGCCGACGGCGCGAACCGGCCCCTGCTGCCCGGGGTGGACCGGCACGGCCGCCTGGCCCAACGCCCGATGACCACCAAGGCCGTGGGTAACCTGGTCAAACGCTACGCCGCCAGGGCCGGGCTCAACCCCGACGACTTCGGCGGGCACTCCCTGCGCGCCGGGTTCGCCACCCAGGCCGCCCTGGGCGGGGCCACCGACCGCGAGATCATGCGCCAGGGACGGTGGACCAACGCCCAGACCGTGCACGACTACATCCGTACCGCGAACCCCCTGGAGGACAACGCGGTCACCCGGTTGGGGCTGTGAGGCCCCAAACCCACAGTGACCTGCGCCTCATCGGCCACCACCTCATCTCGAATCACCAACAAACCCACCAGCAACACCTGATACAGCCCGTTAAAGTGCGATCCTTCCCTGATGAGACATTAGGTTGGTTGCGTGAGAAAGGGGACGGACCCATGGTCGACGAGTTTCGCGCGGCATTCCAAGAACTGATCGACGCCTCCGTCTCCACGGACCCCCAACAGTTCCCACCAGCGGTCCACAAGGTCTACCTCCTGGCCTCCCGCATCCCCCCCGCCGAACGCGAACTGGCCCTGGAAGCCCTCACCCCCCTGCTCTCCGGAGACCACGCCGCCCCCGGCATCATCGCCGACCTGTCCGTGGTCGCCGGCGCCCTGGTCGAGATGGGCACCGAACCCGGCCCCGCCGGCATCGAAATCCTGCACCGCCTGCGCACCATGGGCAAAGGCGCCATCGTCTTCGTCCGCGCCTGGGAACGCACCGGCGGCGGCACCCCACCCGACCCCGACACCGTCACCGCCGACGCCGAAGCCCGCGTAGCCGCCGACCTGGGCGCCGACGCCCCCGCCGCCACCATGTGCTGGTGGACCATCCGCCGCCACGGCCTGGCCGCCAAAACCATGCTCAGCGAACCCAGCGTGCGCTCCCACACCCGCCGCGACCCCTCCCTGCACGCCGAACTCGTGGCCATCGCCAACCAACTCAGCGACCTGCTCACCGAGTTCGACCAGCTCCGCGCCCTCCTGCGGATGGCCGAAGTCACCTCCGCCCTGGTCATGGACCGCCACTCCAGGCGCGCCTTCCGCGTACTCTTCGACGGCATCGGCGACAACTTCCAACTCCACACCCTGCTCGCCGACGCCCTCATCGGCCCCCGCGGCCAGGGACTGCCGGGCGAGCCCCCCGACCCGCGCTGGACCGCCTCCTTCCGCGACGGCCCCGTCGACCCCGCGGCCCAGACCGTGTGGGGCTGGTGGAACATGGTCGCCCACGACGGCTCCTGGATCTGGAACGAAGGGGTCCCCGCCGAGATCCCCACCATCGACGGCGAACACGTCCTGGTCCTGGACGAACAGCCCTACCCACGCTCCTGGAACGCCGGACGCCGCCACAGCCAGGTACACGGCTGGCTGGAGGTGGAGTCCGAGCTCAGCCCCCAGGAAGCCGACCTGTGGTGGAAGCGGGTGGCCCCGGCCGAACCCGCCCTCCCCGCAGAGGAACCCACCCCTCTGCCCGAACCGGTGCTCCTGCACAACCCGAGCCCCGAGGGCGAAGCCCAGCGCGTACGCGGCTTCGTGCCCCGGGCCGAAACGCCCCCCGACGAAACCGAACCGGTCCCTCGGGCCGACCAGCAGCCCAGCGACCCCCGACCCGACGAACCCGCCCCGGCCCCTGACCCGGAGCCGACCCCGGTCCCGGAGCCGGACGAGGACGTGGCAGCCCCGGGCGAGGACACCGCGGACGAACCCGCCGAGCAGCCCAGCACACCCGCCGACCGCGAACCCGGCACCACCCCGCCCGCCCCGGCCAACTCCAGCCCCACCGGGCTGCCCCGCCTGCCCCGCGGAGTCTCCAACAGCTCCGCCTGGGGACCCACCTGGCGCTAGGACCCCTTCGACCCGCCAACACCGGGGCCCTGGAGCGGTTCCGCTCCCGGGCCCCGGTGTTGGCGGGGAAGGTCACTCCTCCAACCGGTGCCGCGGCTCATGGTGCGCCGTCACCGGCTCGGACCGCGTCGAGGTGGAACGGACAGGACCCTCGTCCTCCCCGTCCTGCGCGTACAGGCCCTCGAAGTACTCCTCCTCACCCACCCCCTCATCGTCCTCGCGGACCCAGCGGGCGCCCACGAACAGGGGAGCGGCCAACACCAACGCCAGGGGCAGGAACACACCCAGCGGCAACAGGGTCAGAGCGCCCTCCGTACCGGGCAGGACCGGCAGACGCTCCAACAGGTGCATACGCACCAACGCCAGAGCACTCACCCCGCCCAGGACCAGGGACGCGGCGAAGGGAAGCATCGGGGTCAACCGCGGCGGAACCGCGACCAGAGCCACCAACAGGCCCACACCCACCAACCCGGCCACCGCCACCGGACCGGTGCCCTGCAGGGCGCTCAGACCGACCGCGTGCAGGCCCCGCAGATGTGCGAAGGCCCAGCCGGTCACCAGTAACAGAACCGGGCCCAGGATCAGGCCCGACAGGAAGCCGACGAAATGTCGCACGAGGGTGCTCCTCTCAGGGGTTGCGCAGCACCCTAGCGACAAAAACCGAGTTCAGCACCACATCACCCCAAAACGACCACCACGGGCCCACCCCCGAACCCCACCACACCAGCCCCCGACCCCCACTAGGCTGCCCACCGTGAGCCACCCAGAACACGACCCCCAGGTCATCGAACTCGCCACCCGCCTGTTCGGCCACGCCCGCGCCGGCCGCACCCAGGACCTGACCCCCTACCTCCAGGCGGGCCTGCCGCCCAACCTGACCAACGACAACGGCGACACCCTGCTCATGCTGGCCGCCTACCACGGCCACACCGACACCGTCGCCCTGCTGCTGGAACACGGCGCCGACCCCGACCGCCTCAACAACCGCGGCCAGTCACCCCTGGCCGGAGCGGTCTTCAAGGGCGAGGACCGGATCGTGGAACTGCTGGTCGAAGCCGGGGCTGACCCCGACGCGGGCACCCCCACCGCACGCGCCACCGCGCAGACGTTCGACCAGCGAACCCACCTGGCCCTGTTCGAGAACCCACCGGCCCCCGGCAACCGCGGCGCCAACGACCGCGGCGCCGCCCCCGACGGAGGACGGCGCCACGGCAACGCTCAGGGACCCGATCACACCCCGGGCCCCACGGGGTGACCCGGCCCTACCGGGGGGACAGATCCTCTCCCCGCGCCTCGCCGTCCCGGACCCGCCCGGTCCCGGTCCCGGCGACACGGTCCAACTCCTCCGGAGTGGCCCGGCCCCCCACCCCCAGCACCCTGCGGCTGGGCTCGGTGGAACCGAACAGACGGCGCACCTCATAGGCCAACAACGCCACCACCACCGCGGCGACCGTGGCCCACAGGGCCTGCCGGTGCTCGGGCAGGGTGGCCATCGCCAGGAAGATCGCCACCAACCCCACCAGGGTGGCCCAGGTCAGGTACGGAAAAC
Organism: Nocardiopsis terrae; assembly: GCF_014651695.1. Lineage (GTDB taxonomy): Bacteria > Actinomycetota > Actinomycetes > Streptosporangiales > Streptosporangiaceae > Nocardiopsis > Nocardiopsis terrae. The sequence goes on along the minus strand of NZ_BMXJ01000003.1, from coordinate 345,639 downwards.
CCCACATGCGCAGCGTCAGCCGCTCAGGGGCGTTGCGGCGCACCCGCGCACCCACCACCAACTGCGAAGCACAGATGGTCAGGAACAGCACCAGCAGGATCGCGCCGATGGAGGCCACCAGGAACGGGAAGACCCTGCCCGGCGCCAGGTAGTCGGCGACCACCGCGGCGTAACCGACCACGGTGCCCAACAGGATGGCGCGCACCGGCACACCGCGCCGGTTGGCACCCCTGAGCAGCCGGGGGGCATCACCCTGGCGGGTGAGCATGAACAGCATCCGCGAGGAGGTGTACATCGCGGCGTTGAGCACGCTGAGCACCGCGATCAGGACCACGATCTCCATGATCAGCGCCGCCCCGGGAATCCCCACGGTCTCCATGACCACCACGAAGGGGCTGCGGTCCAGGTCGGTGGAGTTCCACGGCACGACCATGACCACCACCACGATGGAGGCCACGTAGAACAGGCCGATACGCCACAGGACGTTGGTGATGGCCGAGGCCACCCCGCGCTCGGGTTCGGCGCTCTCCCCGGCGGCGATGGTGATGATCTCCACGCCCCCGAAGGCGAACAGCACCACCACGGTGGCGCCCAGGACCGCGACCCAACCGTTGGGGGCGAACCCGCCCAGCTCCCACAGGTTGGTGACCGTGGCCCCTTCCGAACCGCTCCACAACCCGAAGGCGTACAGACCGCCCACCAGTAGGAAGGCCACGATGGTGGCGACCTTGACCAGGGAGAACAGGGACTCGGTCTCGGCGAAGACGCGCACCGAGATGAGGTTGGCGGCCGTCATGGCCAGCAGCACGATCAGGGCCAGCGCCCACCCGGGCACCTGCACCCACTGGCTCAGGATGGCGGCCCCCGCCACGGACTCGGCGGCCACCAGGACCGCGTACATCCACCAGTAGACCCAGCCGATGGTGAACCCGGCCCGGGGCCCGAAGGCCAGGCGGGCGTAGTCGGAGAAGGACCCTCCGGCCGGGACCGACACGACCATCTCGCCCAGGGCCCGCAGGGTCAGGAAGACCAGGGCCCCAGCCAACGTGTAGGAGAGAACCGCCGCGGGTCCCGCGGTCTGGATCACCGCGCCCGAGCCGATGAACAGCCCGGCGCCCACCGATCCGCCGATCGCGATCAGTGCCATGTGCCGGCGGCGCAGCGAGTGTGCCAGCCCCGGCCCGTTGTCTGTTTGTGCCGTCTCTTCGGACGACGTCTCACTTCGTGTCACGAGCCCCACCATAGGACGAAAGGTTCATCACATTTTTCACCGACCCCAGTAAACAACCCATGAACCAACGAATACGCGCCTGGTCACCCATCTCCACACCAAGGCCCAAACCACCACAAAACCCCCATGCCATGGCCCCTACAACGCCCCACCACCCCCGCACCATCCCCACCGTGACCAAAACCATCACCCTCCCGGAGGAAGGCACACACCCACCCGCCCATGCCACCATCCACCCACGCGCCACCCACCCTCCTGACCAGCCCCCGCCCCGACGACTACGCCTGGGAAGCCCTACGCACCGGAACCCACGGCCTCCTCCCCAAACCCACCCCGCCCGCGCCCGCACCCGAGCCGTCATCGCCGCCCACGACTCCGACCCCATACGCCCCACCACCCGCCCCTGAAAACCACGACACACCCACCAAACCCCAAACACGGAGCAACAACACTGTTACCTTCAGCTCCAAAAGTGGCCCACACACCCCGAAGGAAAACCACCATGCCCACCACACCACCCATCGACCTCGACCTCATCTCCACCCTCTACCGCACCCACCGCGACGACCTGGCCCGAGTACGCGACCAACAACGCGACCACCACACCAACGCCGACCCCACCATGACCCCCCAACTCGACGACCTCGAAGCAGAAATCACCTACCTGCTCCTACGCCACCACCAACCCGCCAACGTCGTCGAAATCGGCACCTACTACGGCTGGTCCACCTCCTGGATCCTCTCCGCCCTCCGCGACAACGGCACCGGCCACCTCCACTCCTTCGACATCGTCGACCACGCCACCGCCCACGTCCCACCAGAACTGGCCACCGACCGCTGGACCTTCACCAAAGGTGACGTACGCGCAAAAATCACCCACATCCCCGCCAACACCGACTACCTGTTCATCGACGCCGCCCACAACGGCTGGTTCGCCCGCTGGTACATCCACCACCTCCTGCCCACCCTTCCCGCCCACATCCCCGTCAGCGTCCACGACGTCTTCCACCAGCGCTACGCCCTGCCCTTCACCGAAGGCGCCGTCGTCCTCAAATGGCTCGCCAACAACACCACCAACTACTTCACCGCCTCCGCCGCCCGCGCCCCCCACCACCACCAAGCCCTCCACGAACTCAAAACCGAACTCGGCCTGGACACCCCCGTACGCCAATCCCCCCACAACCCCATGATCTTCTTCCGCCTGCCCGAACGCCCCCGCCCCGGCCAAGCCATCCCCACCACACCCCGCCCCCGCACCCACACCGACGACCCCACCCACCACAACTAACCCACCAACAAAAACGGGGGCGGCAGGCCACACGGCCCACCGCCCCCTTTTGCTGTCCGCGACCCCTGCGCGCCCCAGCACCTACCGGATCAGGGACCCTCAGGATCCACCCCGGCCACCGAATCCACCCCGGCAGCCACCTCCTCCTCCACATCAGAAGGAGGAGAATCCACCACATCAGGCACCCCAGCACCAGGCTCCAACCCCACCCGGGCCTCACGCACCCCCACCACATCAGCCGCATCCGACACGATCCGCGAAAAATTCACCGGCTGATCCAAACTCACCATGTGCCCAGCCCGAGGCACATTCACCAACCGCCCCTCCACACACGCATCAAAGAACTGCTTCTCATGAATCCGGAAATGATCCCGCGCCCCGTTGATCAACCACACCGGCCCCGGATAGGACCCCAACGCCGACAACGCGTCAATCCCCGCCAACTCATCGATCACCGCCGTGGCCGCCTCCACGGCCAACCCGCCGTCAACCACCGCATCAGCCGCACTGTCCGGCAACATCAACCGGTGAAAACGCTCATTGACCGCCGCACCCTTGTCCGGCAACCGCTCCATCAACACCGACGGAATCCGATACACCTGCGCCAACGACTGCGCCGGCTGCGCCGTACAACTGGCCGCCACCAACCCGGCGATCCGCCCCGGCGCAACCCCCGCCGCCGCGATCGACAACAACCCACCCATACTCAAACCCACCAACAGGGCACGCCCACCCACCGAGTCGATCGCATCCAACAGGGTGTCCACCGCACGCCCCACCGAAAAATCCTCACCCCGACGCGACCCGTGAGCAGGAAGATCAGGCGCCACCACCACACGCCCCTGCGCCTCCAAGAACTCCACCTGCGGCCGCCACATACTCGACGACGAACGCAACCCGTGCGCCAACACAACCGGTACACCCATGACCGCCCCTACTCTCCGAGCCCAAAGGCCACCGTCACCGGAGCATGGTCCGACCAACGCTCCTCACGACTGGGATAACGCTCCACCCGACCCGACCGTGCCCGCGCAGCCAACCCCGGCGTAGCCACCTGGTAATCGATCCGCCAACCCGTGTCGTTGTCAAAAGCCCTACCCCGGTAGGACCACCACGAGTACGGGCCCTCCTGATCCGGATACAGGGCACGCACCACATCCACATACCCCGCCTCGTCGAAGACCCGCGACAACCACGCACGCTCCTCGGGCAAAAACCCCGAGTTCTTCCTGTTACCGCGCCAGTTCTTCAGATCCGCCTCGGTATGCGCGATGTTCCAGTCACCGCACACCACCAGACCACGCCCCAGAGCCTCCACCTCGGCGCGCCGCCTGACCAGGTAGGGCAGGAACGCCTCCATGAAACGCTCCTTCTCCTCCTGACGCGGAGTACCCACCTCACCCGAGGGCAGGTACAGGCTGGCCACCGTCACCTCACCGAAGTCCGCCTCCACATACCGGCCCGAATCCTCGAACTCGGCCTCCCCGAACCCGACCCGCACCCCATCGGGCTCCACACGCGAGTAGATCGCCACCCCCGCACGACCCTTCGCCCGAGCCGGACACAACACCACATGCCACCCCTGGGGCGAGTGCACCTTGGCGGGAAGCTGATCGGGCTCAGCACGCGTCTCCTGCAAACACACCACGTCCGCCTCAGTGGCCGCCAACCAGGACACGAACCCCGGATCCTTCCCCGCGGCCGCCCGCAACCCGTTGACGTTGACGCTGGACACAACAAAACTCGACTGATTCACGCCCCTCAGCGTAACCACCCCCGCCCCCACACCAACCCAGGACGCCACCCGCCCCTACTCCTCCGCCCCCTCCCGGGCCAGACGCCGCAACACCCCATAGGTCCGGTTCGACCCCGCAGCCTCCCGCTGCGCCCGGGCCGTCACCTCGATATAGGCCTGCGACGACGTCACCGACGCATGCCCCAACAAATGCATGATCTCGGTGACCGACGCACCGTCCTCCGCCAACCGCGTCGCGAACGTGTGCCGCAACGCATGCACCAGCGTCCCCCGCGCCACCCGATCATTGACACCCGCATGCCGATAACACTGCTTCACCAGATACTGCAACCCACCCCGACGCAACCCCTGCCCCCGGTTGTCCACCAACAACGGATCCGACCCCCGCACCACCCCGAACCGCACCCGACGCGACGCCAGATACGCCTCCAACAAAGCCTCCAACGGCACCTCGATCGGCAACACCCGCTCACCACCGCCCTTACCCACCACCCGAATCCGCCGCTCACCAGACCGCCCACCCAACGACTCCACCCGAAGCGACAACATCTCCGCCGACCGCATCCCCGTCAACAACGCCAACGCCAACACCGCCAGATCCCGCTCCGGCCACGGATCCCGCGCCCGCCGCGCCCCACGCGCCAACGCCTCCAACAACCGCTCCGGGGTGTCCTCACCCATCAACGGCTTGGGCCCCGAAGGCCTCACCCGCGGCCGCGGCACCGCCGACATCGGATTACCCGCCACCACCCGCTCCGCCACCCAGAACGCGAAGAACCCGTTCCACGTCGACCACGCCCGCAACACACTCGAAGCCGCCCGCTCCTCCGCGAACTCAGCGAACGCCTCCCGCAACACCCCCGACTCCAACTCACCCAACCCCACACCCGCAGGATCACGCCCCAACGCACGCCCCACACACCCCAACACCGCCACCAGGTCACGCCGATAGGCCGCCACCGTGTGCGGCGAGGGCTTAGCAGCCCGCCTGGCCACCAAATACCGCTCAATCGCCTGCTCCACCGACACCGCATCACCACTCATGACCCCAGCATCACCGATCCCCACCCCACACACACCCACACCCCACCCCCAACCACGAAGACACCCGAACACCGGGGGAGAAGCCCCCCGGAACCACCCCACAAAAAAGGAGGGCGCCACCCCCTCGGGCGACACCCCCACACCACAACCTCACACCAACACCGACCGCACCCCCCGCGCGACCTCCACATCCTCCCGAGCCGCCACCACCAATACGCGCACCCGCGCCCCGGACGCGGTGACCTCACCCTCACCCGCCAAGGACCCGTTCAACCCCTCATCCACACCCACACCCAAAAACCCCAACCCCGCAGCCGCCCGCGCCCGCACCGGCGCCGAGTGCTCACCCACACCACCGGTGAACACCAACACCTCCACCCCGCCCAACGCCGCCGCCATCGACGCCACCGACGCCCGCAACCGGTGCACGTACACCCCCACCGCCACCGACGCCCGCTCATCCCCGGCGGCCTCACGCCCCAACACCGTGCGCATGTCCGCCGAACCCGCCAGCGCCACCAACCCGGACTCGTGCTCCAACGCCCACCCGATCTCCTCCAACGGAACACCGGCATGCTCGTTCAACCACAACACCAACCCCGGATCCACACTCCCCGAACGGGTCGCCATCACCAACCCCTCCAACGGCGTGAACCCCATCGTGGTGTCCACCGACCGCCCGCCCAGGACCGCCGACAACGACGCCCCCGCACCCAGATGCGCCACCACCACCCGCTCCGCGCCCGTCCACTCCCGCGCCCGCCGCGACGCATAGGCGTGCGAGAGCCCGTGGAACCCGTACCGGCGCACCCCGAACTCCGCACGCCAGCGCTCGGGCACCGCATAGGTGTACGCCTCCGCCGGAAGCCGGGCATGGAAAGCCGTGTCGAAACACGCCACCGCCGGCACCCGCGGCCACACCCGACCCACCGCCTCGATCCCCGCCAACGACTTGGGCTGGTGCAGGGGCGCCAACGAACCCAACTCCCGCAACCGCCCCACCACCGAGGCGTCCAACCGCACCGGCTCCAGGAACTCCCGCCCCCCGTGCACGACCCGGTGACCCACCGCCTCCACCCCCGGGAAACGGCCCAACGCCCGCTCCAGCACCGACCGGTCCCACTCACCCCGCTCCACCGGGATGTGCTCCTGGTCCACCACCTCGTCCCGCGACCCGAGCACACTCAGCTTCAGACTGCTCGACCCCGCGTTCACCACCAGCACCCGCATCAGTACGGCCACACCCAATCACGCACCGACGCCGGATCCTGCCCGAACTCACGCGTGTACTCCCGGTGCCGCAACCGCTCGTCCACCATCCGCTGGCGCACATGGGCAGCGTTCTGCGCCAACCCCGGCACCCGGTCGATCACGTCGATCACCAGATGGAACCGGTCCAGATCGTTCAACATCACCATGTCGAACGGCGTGGTCGTGGTCCCCTCCTCCTTGAACCCCCGCACGTGCAGGTTCTCGTGGCCCCGGCGCCGGTACGTCAACCGGTGCACCAACCACGGATACCCGTGAAAGGCGAAGACCACCGGACGGTCCGTGGTGAACAGGGCCTCGTACTCGGCGTCGGACAAACCGTGCGGATGCTCACTGGCGGGCTGCAACCGCATCAGATCCACCACGTTCACCACCCGCACACCCAGCTCGGGAAAGTACTGACGCAACAGGTCCGCCGCGGCCAGGGTCTCCAACGTGGGCACATCACCCGCACACCCCAACACCACGTCCGGATCCGCGCCACCCCCGGTACTGGCCCACTCCCACACCCCGATCCCGCGGGTACAGTGCGCCACCGCCTCCCGCATCGGCAGGTAGTCCAACCCGGGCTGCTTACCGGCCACCACCACGTTCACATAATCACGCGAACGCAGACAGTGATCACTCACCGACAGCAACGTGTTCGCGTCCGGCGGCAGATACACCCGCACCAACTCCGCCGGTTTGTTCATCACCACGTCCAGGAACCCCGGATCCTGGTGCGTGAACCCGTTGTGGTCCTGACGCCACACGTGCGAGGACAACAGGTAGTTCAACGAGGCGATCGGCCGACGCCACGCCAGGTGCCGGGTCACCTTCAACCACTTGGCGTGCTGGTTGAACATCGCGTCCACGATGTGCACGAACGCCTCATAGCAGTTGAACAGCCCGTGCCGCCCGGTGAGCAGGTACCCCTCCAACCACCCCTGGCACATGTGCTCACTGAGCACCTCCATCACCTGACCGTGCCGCGCCAGGTCCTCGTCGGTGGCCAGCACCGACTCCTCCCACACCTTGTCCGTGGCCTCATACACCGCCGACAACCGGTTCGAGGCCGTCTCGTCGGGCCCCATGACCCGAAAGTTGTCCGGGTTGGCGCGCACCACATCCCGCAGGAAACGCCCCAACACCTGGGTGGCCCCACTGGTGGACGTCCCGTGCCCGGCGAACTCCACCGCATACCGACGAAAATCGGGCAACACCAGGTCACGCAGCAACGCACCACCGTTGGCATGCGGGTTCGCGCTCATCCGCCGCTCACCCCGCGGCGCCAACGCCACCAACTCGTCCACCGGCGCACCCGAGGCGTCGAACAACCGCTCAGGCCCATAGGAGCGCATCCACTCCTCCAACTGGCGCAGATGCCCGGGGTCCTCCCGCACCCGCGCCAACGGCACCTGATGCGAACGCCACGTCCCCTCCACCGGAGCCCCGTCCACCTCCCGCGGACCGGTCCACCCCTTGGGGGAGCGCAACACCACCACCGGCCACGCCGGCCGATGCGAAAGACCACTGGTGCGCGCCACCTGCTGGATCTCGGCGATCTCGTCCAGGGCCTCGTCGAGCACCTGCGCCATCCGCCGGTGCATGTACTCGGGGTCATCACCGCTGACGAACAACGGCCGGTACCCCATGCCCTCGAACAGCTTGACCAGCTCGTCCTCGGGGATACGCGCCAACACCGTCGGATTGGCGATCTTGTACCCGTTCAGGTGCAGGATCGGCAGCACCGCACCATCACGCACCGGGTCCAGGAACTTGTTGGAGTGCCAACTGCCCGCCAACGGCCCCGTCTCGGCCTCGCCGTCGCCCACCACACAGCTGACCACCAGATCGGGGTTGTCGAAGGCCGCACCGTAGGCGTGCGCCAACGCGTACCCCAGCTCACCGCCCTCATGGATCGACCCCGGCGTCTCGGGCGCCACATGGCTGGGGATCCCACCGGGGAAGGAGAACTGCCGGAACAGCCGCCGCATCCCCTCCTCGTCGCGGGACACGTGCCGGTAGACCTCGCTGTAACTGCCCTCCAACCAGGAGTTGGCCACCGCCGCCGGACCACCGTGCCCGGGCCCCATCACGTAGATCATGTCCAGGTCCCGGGCCCGGATCACCCGGTTCAGGTGCGCGTAGGCGAAGTTCAGCCCCGGGGTCGTACCCCAGTGCCCCAGCAGACGGGGCTTGATGTGCTCGGGCCTGAGCGGCTCACGCAGCAGCGGGTTGTCCAACAGGTAGATCTGGCCGACCGAGAGGTAGTTGGCCGCCCGCCAGTAGGCATCCAACAACCGCAGTTCCGTCTGATCCACAACCATGAACCCTCACTCCTCGACCAGAGACGTTCCCGGACACGGCAGGGGAGTGACCGCTCACCAACAACAGGAGCGAGCCGAGAGGGGCCACGCCCGCTCGCAGCAACCGTAACCGCCGCCCGGCGGACAGACCACACCCGGCGCCCACGTGTCGCCCGCCCACCCTGAACGCCCCCACGGCCCCGGTTTTGCCCCCCGTTACCCATAGGGCGGCTCCGCCCGGGGCAGGAGCCCTGACACCGCATCCGACTCAAGACCATGGGGCATCATGATCGCGAAACTGTCCGAACTCGGCGTCACCTCGGAGATGGCCTACGCCGCCGGCACCACGAGCATCGGCCTGACCTTCCTGACCTGGGCCCTGTCCAAGAAGAAGGAGAACGCCGGCACCGACCGTGCCGACCGGTGGGGGATCTTCGTCGGCCAGTGGGCACCGACCTTCTTCGCACTGGGCATCGCCCTGCGCCTCGAGGAGAACAGCAGATAGCACGCCCGGGGCTCGGGGGAGCGCACCCTCCGGGCCCCGGCCGCCCCCGGATCCGACAGCGGGGGAGCAGCTGCCGCTGCGCCACCTCAGTCCAGGCAGAACTCGTTACCCTCGGGGTCGGTCATCACGATGAACCCCTCCTCCATGGGCGGGTCCGGCTCGTGGCGACGCACCCGCGCGGCCCCCAACGCCACCAGCCGCTCACATTCGGCCTCCAGTGCCCCCATCCGCTCCTGTCCCCGCAGCCCAGGGGCCGCCCGCACGTCCAGGTGCACACGGTTCTTGGCGACCTTGTCCTCCGGCACCTGCTGGAAGAACAACCGCGGCCCCCGGCCCTGCGGGTCCTCCAGTGCCGAAGCCGAGTTGCGCTCCGCCTCGGGCACCCCGGCCTGCTCCAGGAAGCCGTCCCAGGCAGCCAGGGGGTCAGCGCCCTCGGGCAGGTCGACACCGGGTGGGCCGGGGATGACATACCCCAGCGCCTCACGCCAGAACAACGACAACGCCCTGGGATCACGGGCGTCGAAGGTGATCTGGATCTGACGAATCATCGTGGTACTCCGCTCCTGAGCCAGATGACGCGGACCGCCATCGGCCTCATCCTGGCATCACGGGCGGACAGATTCTGTCCGCCACCGGAACACCTGGGCCGCAGAGGTTTGCTGGGGGCAGGGGAGTGGCGGACCACAGCTCTGACGTGAACACACCGAATAATCACCGAGAGTGATCATGCCAGGTGTCCGGGGTGAGGAGCGGAGTGCGAGCAGGGGAGTGGGCGCCACGGACAAGCTCTCGCACAGAGATTCGAAAGCCGCCCATGGCAACAGAGATACGAACGTGCGTTCGACATGAGCACGCCGGAGCGAGCACACCCTGGACGAGAGGAAGCGCACCAGCCCCTCGAAGCGCCGGGCGACCCCGAGCGGAGGCCGCAGGGAAAAACAGTCACGTGTCGCCAAACAACCACAAAAGGATGCATAACACCGTTTATGCATGAAACATGGAGAGATCGCCAGCCAGAAGGGGTTCGAAAAAAGACCCCACCCTGGAGACACCCCTGACCTGCACACCCAGTAGCCCGCCACGCACCCGACCCGGACCCACACCCCAGGGGACCGCACACCAGCCGGAAGGACGGACACCCGCACACACCCGAGCGGGCACCCAGGGGTTATCCACAGGCTCCTGGCCAGCGGCTTGCCCCACCCAGGACCCGCAGGACAGAATCCACCCAGGACGACGAACCCGACGCCGTGCACACAGACACATCGACACCGGGCCAGCCCACTGCGCCGGTGAGCACCGAAACTCCACCCACAGAGACACACCGCGGCAGACCCATCGGACGTCCGGCAACCCACGCCCAGAGCCGACCACCCCACACGCTCACGAGCGCCCACGCACCGCCGCACAGAACCCACCCGAACCCGAAAACCCCTTCCCCACGGGCCCTCCCAAAAAGCCGATAATGCACATTATGTAAAGTTGAGCGTTGCGGGGCCTCCCCGCAACCACCAACACACCCCACATCAGAATCACCAAACCCCAGTGGTCACCGAAGCTCCTCGACCATCCGCTGAGCCTCCACCCCTTCCAACGGACTGATCTGCTCAGCCAGCTCCACCATGTCCACATCAGGCATCCCCATCAACGGCCTTCCCTCGAAGTCACCGGGCACATCGGTCCACAAAGACGCGACCACACCCTCCACCAGCTCCACCCGTGCATTCATGTAGGGCGTGTACCTCTCGGTCTGGTCGACCAACACCACCGCACCATGCCCCTCGCACGGCAGCGAACCGCCATCCTCCGAACAGTTCTCCCACCCGGGACGCCACCGAGCGTCCTCGGGGTCCACCGGCTCGGTGCGCAGTTTCAGCGTGAACCCCTCCCCCTTCAACTGCTGATCCAGGGGCGAGTAGGTGACCAGCACTCCGGACTGGGAACCGACCTCCATCGCCACCGGCTCCCACCCGGGAGCGTCCAGAACCGCGACCGGATAGTCCACCGCCGCCAGCCGCTCCGACAACTCCCGGTTCTTGCGCTCGTCATCGGCGCGCTTCTCCAGCCAGGACCACCCCACCAGAGCCAACCCCAGGGCCAACACCAACCCCGACGCGAACACCACCCGGACCCGCCGAGGCGGCATCACCCACACCACCATCGCACCCGCCAACGCCAACCCGACACACCCCAGCGCCAACACCAACGGGGCGACCCTCTCCAACACCGACCACTCAAACCGCAGAAACCCCACGCCCGCACCGGTCACCACGGCCACGGACACCACCACGGGCAACTCCCCCGGGCGCGCCGCGCCCCGCCGCCGCATCCACCACCGAAACCAACACAGAACCGCACCGGCGAGAACGAAACCGCCCGCTGCGGCCAGCACTCCTGCACCGCCCCCGCCATGACTGACGTCGAGCAGAGCCAACACCACCGAGAGCGTCACCACCAACGCCAGCACGGCGGGAAGCACGACGACCCACACGACTCCCGACAACCTCGGCGCGGTATCGGAGATCCCGGCCGACTCACCCACTCCGCCGCTCTCACGGGGTTCGGGGGATTCAGAGGTGGTCCTCAACGGTAATGCTCCTCAGCACGGGGTGTTGGTACAGGGTGTTCACGATCCGATCCGATGCCCCGCACCGGCCCCCAGTTCGCACACCTGCCCACACACCGAACGAACCCACGACAGCACCCACACCGACCATCTGACCCAACCCAAACAAACCCACAAAAAGGGAGCCCAACCAACCGGCCCCCACACCCACCTCAGGGCAACCTCAACCACCCCGTACACACCCGCAGACCCCGACCCGACTCCAACCGCTCCAACGCAGCACGCTCCAACCGCGTCCGCCGCGGAGCCCGCTCCGCATCCACCACCGGCATCCCGAACACGAACCGAAACACGTCACCCTCACCCGGCACACCCTCACCCACCAACGTGAACCTGCGCTGGAACCGCACGATATTGGACCCCTCCCCCAACGCCCGCTCCCACCACGGATCCAACAACCACGACGTACACGTGGCCACCACCGGATCCACACCCAACTGCTCCCGGGCAAAAGGCCGCGCACGCTCCAAGGCATCCTGCACCGAACCCGGAGCCAACCCACCCGAAGGGATGTGCAACCTCAACACCGGATCACCCACCCCGAACCCCGGACCCAACGCCGCAGCATCCTCGGCCCCGTACCACCCCACCGGACCCTGATCCCCCAACACAGCAGGCTCCAACTGCAAACCCCCCACCCAGAACAACCGCCCCCGAAACTGCGCCGCCACCCACGACGCCGTCTCCACACTCAAACGACCGAACAACCACCGCGACCGCGCCACCTGCACACCCACATCAGCCAACGTCGCCACCGTCACCGCACGATCAATCCCCCGCCGTGCCTGCCGCGCCAAGTGCTCAGGCACCATCGCCGCGAACGCCCACAGCGAAGCCACCCGCACCCGCGCGTCCTCCGCCCCCACCAACGTCGGCCAGTACCGCCACACCCCCACGGGCAGGTCGGCATCAGCCCACAACCGCCGGTACATGCACCCCACCAGATGCCACAACTCCCGGGGCCACTCCCCCTCAGGACGCCCCGACCCCGGCCACAACGCCTCCACCTCCGCACGGTCATCATCGGCCAGGGCGAACATGTCCAACACCTCGCCCGCCGCCGAACCGGTCGGCACCTTCAACCCCACCCCGGGCTCGGGCAACGCCGCACAGGCCTCCAACCACTCCCGCACACCCTCGTCCAACCCGAACCGCTCCACCACACGCACACTGTCCATGCGCACATCCTGGCCCCCACCCCACCCCCGAGGGAAGACACCCCCCACCCACCACCACCCCGCCCACCAGTGAGACCAGCCCCACAGGTGGGCATAGTGTTGTGGTAACCCACCAACAAACACCACACCCACCGAAAACGAGGAACACCACCGATGTCCGACCCGGCGCCCCTCCTGCGCGACTGGATCGCCACCTACGACACACCCACCACCACCGTCGCCCACCTCCTCTGCGACCGCCACGACCCCCACACCGTCGCCACCACCGAAATCGGCCCCACCCTCGAACCCACCACCCTCACCTTCGGCGAACTCCGCGAACGCTCCCAAACCCTCGCCGCAGGACTCGCTGCCCAAGGCATCACCCCCGGCGACCGCATCGCCACCCTCATCCCCAAGGGCGTCGACCTCACCATCACCGCCCTGGCCACCTGGCGCCTGGGAGCCGTCCTCGTCCCCCTCCTGTCCTCCTTCGCCCCCTCCGCCATCGCCGAACGCCTCACCGACTCCGGCGCCCGCATCGTCATCTGCGCCGACGAACACCGCACCAAACTCGACCCCAGCCCCCACCTGCCCACCCACCCCACCTGGCAGATCGCCACCACCGGCACCCACCCCCTCCGCGAAGGCGACCACACCCTCCACACCCTCAGCCAACACCCCCCACACACCACCAACCACACCACCACCGGCAACGGCGACATCGCCACCGTCTACGTCTCCAACCTCATCGGCCCACCCCGCGGCGTCCGCGTCCCCGCACGCGCCCTCACCGCCATGCACGCCTACCACCACCTCGGCCTCGGCGTCCAAGACGACGACGTCTACTGGAACACCGCCGACCCCGGCTCCGCCTACGGCCTCTACCACGGCCTCATCTCCCCGCTCCTGGCCGGACACAACTCCCTCGCCCTACGCGCCGGATTCTTCGACCCCGAACTCACCCTCGACGTCCTGGGCCTCTACCAGGTCACCAACTTCGCCTCCGACCCCACCACCTACCGCACCCTGCGCGCCGCCACCAAGACCCTGCCCCCCGAAATCATCGTCCAACGCATGGCCAGCGCAGGCGAACCCCTCGCCCCCGACGTCATCGAATGGGCAACCGACCTCTTCGGCGTCCCCATCCGCGACCACTACGGCCAAACCGAACTCGGCTGGTGCGCCGGCATCCCCAACAACCCCGACCTCCCCGAACACAACACCCCCCTACCCCCCGCCGCCATCGGCCCCGCCCTGCCCGGATGGAACATCCAGGTCCTCGAAGCCATCACCGACGAACCCGCACCCCCGGGCGCCTACGGCCGCATCGCCATCGACCGCACCCACAGCCCCCTGGACTGGTTCGACGGCTACCACGGCTACGAGAACACCATCGACATCCGCTTCAACCCCGAACGCACCTACCACCTCACCGGCGACACCGGCATCATGGACCGCCAAGGCAACCTGCACTTCTCCACTCGCGACGACGGCGCCATCATCACCCGCAGCTACCGCATCGGCCCCACCGAAGTCGAAGCCGTCCTCAACACCCACCCCGCCGTCGAAGAATGCGGCGTCTACGCCATCCCCGACGACATCGCCGGACACCTCGTCGGCGCCCGCATCGTCCTGACCGACGACCACACCGGCACCCCCGAACTCGCCGAGGAACTCCGCGACTGGGTCAGCACCCGCTTCGCCCCCCACGCCGCACCCCACACCGTGAACTTCGTCGAGGAACTCCCCCGCACCGCCTCCGGCAAGATGCGCAGAGCCCGACTGCGGTGACCTGGCACACCGCCAACCCCGAACACCATCCCCACCGCTCCGGCGCGACACCCCGCTCAGCTTCCCCACGCCCATGACCCCGGCCCCGAACCAACCCCCCGCCCTCTGGCGCGACTAGCGAACGCCAGGCCACCCACGTCCTGCACGCCCGCGTCAGCCCCTGGCCCCGGCACCGGCCCGAACACCGACCCGGCCGCCTGCGCCCTGGACGAAGTGGACCGGCTCGACTCCCAGGACGACTGGTACGAGCACGCCGAGACCCTGCGGCGGTGGTACCTGGGAGCCCGCCCCCACTCCCACGGCCCGAGGGAACCATCAACGCGCTCCCGGACCCCGTTTCACCGCCTGGACGGCCCCGCACCCCGCTGAGGAAGACACCCACGGGCCGGGAGGCACCCCCGAACCCCGGAGCGCGCCCGGCGTGAACCCGCCCGTCGCGGAGAGGGACACCGCACCACAGACGCGCACCGGAAACCGGGGGCAACACACCGGCGCCCCAGCGGAACCAGCACCGGAAGCCCACCGCCACACCGGGGGCGCAGCCCACAGCACGACCCCCACCGCCCCTAACCGCCCTGACGCGCCATCCGCTCGGCCTCATCCGCCCGATCCGACGCGGCCCGCAACCAACCCCACAACCACACCGTCACCACCACGAACACCACAGCCCCGAACAACGCCGGAGCCCGCAGGTCCACCCGGCCCAACACACCGCCCAGCAAAGCCCCCACCGCCACCAACCCCATACTCAACATCTTCTTCACACTCAGCACCCGCCCCATCAGCCGCTCAGGCACCACCAACTGCACCATCCCGCCCAACAGCACCACAGCCAACGTGCCCACACCCGCCACCAGGGCCCACGCCACCAACGCCACCCACGCGTTCGGAGCGAAAGCGAACACCACACACAACCCCGCCTGTCCCAAAAACCCCCACACCACCACCGCGAACCGACCGAACCGCGCACCAGCCCGAGCAGCCCACACCGCACCGACGATCGCCCCCACCGCAGCCACGGACAAGAACACCCCGAACAACTGCTCGGGCACCCCGAAATGGTCCCGGACCACCAACACGAACACACCCGCCAACGCCCCGGCCCCCAGGTTCGACACCGCGGCGAACACCACCAGAGCACGCAGCGGCACATCACCCCACACATGCCGCAGCCCCTCGGCCAGGTCGGAGAACACCGACCCCGCCAACGGCGCCCGCTCCCCCGAGCCCAACCCGGGAATCGGACGCGCCCCGGGCCCCCGCGCCACCAGAGGCAGCCCCAGCAGCACCAACGCCCCCAGCACATAGGCGCCCGCGTTCACGGCCAGGGGCAGGAACGCCGCCACCACGAACAGAAACCCGCCGAGCGGAGCCCCCACGAACTCCTGGGCCACCTCCCGGCCGCCGACCAGCCGCCCGTTGGCCCGGTCCAACTGGCCCCGCGCCAGACTGGGCAGCACCGCACGCGCAGCCACGTCGTAGCCGATCTCGCAGGTCATCACCGCGAACATGACCGCGTACAGCCACACGACGGTGGCTTGGCCGGTGGCGATGACCACCGCCAGGACCAGGATCGCCCCGGAACGCACCAGGTTGGCCGCGACCATCACCCGAACCCGGTCGATCCGGTCGACCAGCACCCCGGCGAACAAACCGAACAACAACCACGGCAGGTAGCGGGCCACGGTCAGTCCCGCCACCGCGAGGGGGTCGTTGGTCAGCGTCGCCGCAAGCATGGGCAGCGCGGTCAGCATCACCCCGTCGGCCAGGTTGCTGGCCACACTCCCGGCCCAGAAGCGGTGGAAGGCCGACCCGAGACGGGGCGCGGGACCATGGGAGGGGGCGGTGGTCGGCAACGGGGGTCCTCGTCCGGTCAGGCGGGCACGGTGGAAAGCGCCGTTACCCTAGCGCCTGCCGGTCGCCCCGGGCAGGGGTTGCCCCACATCCTTGCGGCATCCGCCTGCTCGGGCCGAGCACACGTCAGTGCGCGTTCTGGGCCGTCGCGGCGACCAGTTCGTCGATCCGGGCCGCCAGGGCCATGTCCCGGTCGGTGACGGCGCCCTCCGAATGGGTGCTCAGGGCCAACCGGACCGTGTCGTACCGGATGTCGATGTCCGGGTGGTGGTCGGCCTGCTCGGCCGCCTGGGCGACCTCGTTCACCAGTGCCACCGCGGCCAGGAACCCGGGCAACCGCACCGTCCGGTGGATGAGTACCTCCTCGGCGTCCCACTCCCAGTCGGTCAACCGCTCCAGTCCCTCCAGGACCTGCTCCTCGCTGAGCTGACCCATCGTCTCCCCCTTCTGTCGGTGCCGGACATCAGTGCTGGGGCGGTACCTACCCGTTCACACCCCCCGCGACAACAGCTGCGCCGCAAGGGGCACGAGAAAAGGAATGCTCCCCCGCCGCGGGGAAACGACTCCGGAGAGCGGGGGCCTCAGCCCAGTTCGATCACCACCGGATCGGTGTCGGGTGCGGCGACTCCGGCTCCGGAGAACAGGACAGGCGCCGGAGCGGACAGCGCGGAACGTCTTCCGATGTGTCCGGTGCCGGGGCGCCCCTCCCCCGGCGGTGCCGGTTTCGGTGCCAATCCGTGATTGGCCGGTTCCGTTCCGGGGTCGGGTGTCCCGAACAGCCGTCTGCGGGATGTACGAGACCACGAGCAACACCTCATGCGTACGGGCGAGCCCTGATGTATTCGGTGCGGCGTGAGCCGCTCCTTTATGGGTTGTGCTTTTGGTCAAAAAACAGAGCACCTTTACGACGTAGATTTATTCAGACGGTGTCCTTCCCACGCATCTCACGGTCACCAGCACAACCCCCGCCCCCAACCGGATCCGGCCACCCGCAAAGCCTTGCAAATCCCCCCGTGGAGCGATTAGCTCTGTGGAACTCCACCCCCCCTACCCCCCACCGGCGGACCCCCACCAACCACCCCGCCACTCCCCCAAAGCGAACCCATGCCCCACGACAAGCGTTCCTCGCTTCGCGCCCGCATGATCACCCTGGTCCTCATTCCCAGCGCCGCCCTGCTGGCCCTGTGGGCGGTACTGACCGCCGTCCTGGCCACCGACATCCGTGACCTGCGCGCCACGGCCACCCTCACCGAGGAGGTCGGCGCACCCGTCGTCGACGTCATCAGCCACCTCCAGCGCGAACGGCGCGCCACCATGGCAGCCCCCGGATCCACCACCAGCGGCACACCCCTCCCCCAGGCCCAGGAGGAGACCGACCAGGCCGTGACCGCCCTGACCCGCGCCGTGGACAGCCTCGACCACCACGACCTGCCCGCCCAGGTCCTGGACTTCCAAACCGCCCTGGAGCGGCTCGACCACCACCGCGCCACGGCCGCCGATCCGCCCGCCGACACCAGCCCCCTCCAGGCGGTGGCCGCCCCCTACTCGCACATGATCGAGACCGGGCTGCGCGTGTGGGACGCCCAGGTCGAGCGCGCCGACCCCGCCGTCACCCCCCACCTGCGCTCCCTGACCTCCCTGATGCGCGCACGCGAACTCCTCAACCAGCAGGACATGATCCTGGCGCACGCGGTGGCCACCGACAGCTTCACCCCCCAGGCGCACGCACAGTTCGCGGCCGCGGTCGGCGCCCAACAGCACACCTGGTCACGGGTGGACGCCGAACTCGGCGAGGACCGCGGCGACGACTACCGGGCGCTGGAGGGCTCCTTCCAGATGAAGACCGTCCAACTGCTCCAGGAGAGTGTCATCGGCAGCCCCGTGCACGGTCCCGCCGCCCGGGTCCCGATCAACGCCCCGAGTTGGCGGGGGGCCGCCGAGGCCCTGGACGCACGGATGCTCGAAGTCGAACAGGGGCGGCGCGAACGCGTGGTCGACCTGGGCCACGGCCAGGCCCGCGATCTGCTCGGCGGGGTACTGCTGGTGAGTGTCCCCGCTCTGGTGGTGGCCCTGGCCTCGGCTCTGGTCGCGGTGGCCGGGTCCCAGCGCCTGGGTCGGCGGCTCCAGCAGTTGCGCACCGACAGCCTGCACCACGCCCGGTTCCGTCTTCCACAGGTCACCGCACGGCTGCGCGCCGGGGACAGCGTCGACGTGAACGCCGAGGCCCCGCGGCTCCCGGTGGTCCGACGCGACGAACTCGGCCAGGTGGCCGAGGCGTTCAACGACGCCCAGCGGGCCGCGGTGGTGGCCGCGGTGGAGGAGGCCCAGGTACGGGCGGGGGTGCGCAACATGTTCCGCAACATCGCCCGGCGCACCCAGTCACTGGTGCACCGCCAGTTGGCGCTGCTGGACCGGTTGGAGCGCTCCGAGACCGATCCCAAGGTGTTGGAGTCGCTGTTTCGCATCGACCACTTCAGTACCCAGATGCGGCGCAACGCCGAGAACCTGATGCTGCTCAGCGGTGACCAGCCCACCCGCAGCGGGGCGGTCCCGGTCGGACTGCACGAGGCGGTACGGGCCGCGGCCAGCGAGATCGAGGACTACTCCAGGGTGCGGGTGCTGACACTGCCCCGGGTGAGGTTGTCCGGGCGGGCGGGGGCCGACCTGGTACGGCTGATCGCCGAACTGTTGGAGAACTCCGCGTCCTTCTCACCCCCGGGGACCGAGGTGACGGTGGGCGGGCGGCCCCTGGAGGGAGGCGGTCACCTGGTGGAGGTCGAGGACCGGGGGTTGGGTATGACCGCAGGCCGGCTGGAGTCAGCCAACGCGCTGCTGGCCCACCCGCCCCGGTTCGACCTGGCCCGAATCCGCGAGGACTCCCAGCTGGGGTTGTTCGTGGTCGCCACGGTCGCCGCCCGGCACGGGTTCGAGGTGGAGCTGCGGGCTCTGCCCTACCAGGGCACCAGGGCACAGGTGCGGATCCCGGCGTCGGCGGTGGCGGAGCACTCCCCCGGCGCCGGGCCGGTGCGCCCCCTCGGAGCGCAGGCCCCCCGTGAGACGGCGGCCCTGGCGCCCGCGCCGGTCGGCGCGGACCCGCCAGGGCAGGGCCCGGACGGGCCCGCCCCCTCCCCTGCCGCACCGGGTCAGACCTACAAGGGGCTGCCCCTGCGCAGGCGCAACAGGGCGGACCCCGCGGTTCCCGGGGCGGTCCGCCCCCGTGGTGCGCACGAGCACCCCGGTACCGAGAGCACCGGAGGGCAGCGGTCGCTGTCGCAGATCCGGTCGATGATGAGCGCCTTCCAGGCCGGGACGGAGCGCGGACGCGCGGAACCGGCCGAGGGGGAGGACGAGGGGGGTGTCCTCGATCAGGAGGCGCCCCGTGACGAGAGTTCGGAAGGGTGATGTCGATGTCGTCTGGTGCCACCACGGGCGGCCGGGTCGTTGGGAACGGCGCGGAGGATCCGTCTGCGGGACAGCGGCTGGACTGGTTGATGGGTGATCTGGTGGAGCGGGTGGCGGGGGCGCGCAGCGCGCTGCTGCTGTCGGCGGACGGGTTGCTGCTCTCGGCCTCTCCCGGGTTGGAGCGGGAGGAGGGTGAGCGGTTGGCGGCGGTCGCGTCGGGGGTGGCGAGCCTGGCGCGGGGTGCGCGTGCGCAGCTGGGGGCCAGTGAGGTGCGCCAGAGCGTGGTGGAGATGGACAGTGTGTTCTTCTTTGTCCTGCCCGCGGGGCAGGGTGCACAGTTGGCGCTGGTGGCTGATGCTTCCTGTGACATGGGGCAGGCGGCGTTCGAGGTGCACCGGCTGGTGCGGCAGGTGGGGCCGTACCTGTCGGCGCTGCCGCGCGGGAGGGGAGGTGAGGGGTGAGCGCGGGGTCCTCGGAGGAAGAGGGGTGGTCGGCGGAGTCGAGCCTGATCCGCCCGTACTCGTTGACGGGGGGCCGCACGCGGCCCTCGCGGTCGGACTTCTCGATGACCTCGCAGGTGGTGGCTGCTCCGTCGGTGGATGCGCAGGAGGTGGACCCGGAGCTGGAGCTGATCCTGTCGGTGTGTGCGCGTCCGGTGTCGGTGGCGGAGCTGGCCTCACGGTCGGGTTTTCCGTTGGGTGTGTTACGGGTTCTGCTGGCTGACCTGTTGGACCGGGGGCAGGTGATGGTGCACACCTCGGGTTGGGAGCGGCAGCGTCCGGACGCGCAGACGTTGCGTATGGTCCTGGAACGCATTCGGGAGTTGTGAGGTGGCGGTGTTGGGAGGATCGGTGGACCCGGCCGGGCAGAGCCCGGTTCCGGACACGTTGAAGATCGTGGTCGCGGGTGGTTTCGGTGCGGGCAAGACGACACTGGTCTCGGCGTTGAGCGAGGTGGAGTCGTTGCACACCGAGGAGGTGATGACCTCCGAGAGTGTGGGTGTGGACGACCTGGGCGGGGTGGAGGGCAAGTCCACGACGACGGTGGCGTTGGACTTCGGCCGGGTGACGTTGGATGCCTCGACGGTGGTGTACCTGTTCGGGACGCCGGGGCAGCGGCGGTTCGCGTTCATGTGGGAGGAGTTGGCTCAGGGTGCGCTGGGCGCGGTGGTGTTGGCCGACACGCGCCGGTTGGCGGACTCCTTCGACGTGATCGACTTCTTCGAGTCGCGCGGGGTGCCGTTCGTGGTGGCGGTGAACTGCTTCGACGGTCAGCGCACGCACCGGGCGGAGGACGTGCGGGTGGCGTTGGACGTGGCCGAGGGGGTGCCGGTGCTGTTGTGTGACGCGCGTGAGCGTGAGTCGGTCAAGGAAGTCGTGGTGGAGCTGGTGTCGCTGGTGCTGCGCCTGGAGTTGTCGGGCGCCTGACGGAGGATGCGGGCGCGGCGGGCTTGACCCCGCACCGTGGTGCGGGGTCGACCATGGCGGACATGAACCTTTCAACAGCTTTGCGTGTGGTCCGTGCGTCCGCGGTGTACGACCTGGTGGTCACCGGTGCCTTCGCGTTGCCCTGGACCGTCGGCCTCGCCTTCCAGACGGTGGGCTGGACCCACGGGGCCCTGGGGTTGTCCGGTGCGCTGCCCTCGACCGACACGGTGTTCACGGCCCTGTTCGCCAACCTCATGGGCAGTGTGGTCGTGGTCTGGTCCGTGGTCCGGCTGCTGCGTCCGAGCCTGGCGCTGGGGGCGGCCGACACCTGTGCCCGGTTCCTGTTCTCGTTGGGTATGGGGGCGGCCCTGGTCGCCGGGGGTTCCACGGTTTTGGTGGGGCTCCTGGTGGCCGAGGTCGCCTGGGGGGCGGTGCAGGGTGCCGTGGTGTTCTCGGCGCTGCGGTCCGGGGACGGGGCCGTGGCGGACGTCCTAGGATCACGGCATGAGGATCGCTGAGCTCGCGCGCCGCTCGGGTGCCAAGGTGTCCACGGTGCGGTTCTACGAACGCCGCGGACTGCTGCCGGTACCGTTGCGCTCGCCCAACGGCTACCGGTCCTATGACACGCAGGACGTGCGCCGGGTGCGGTTCCTGCGCCGGGGGCAGGAGTTGGGGTTCACCCTGGCCGAGCTCGCCGAGTTCGTTTCCCTCTCGGACCGCTCCCGCGACGGGACGGTCCTGCCCGGTCGGGTCAGGGGGCGCGGGCAGGCCAAGGTGGCCGAGATCGACGGGCGTATCGAGGACCTGCTCCGGATGCGCGCGGCGCTGCTCGGGGTCCTGGAAGCGCCGTGTGTGGACCCGGACGACCCGTGCCCGGTGGTGGCCGCTCTCGCCGGGGAGTAGCTCGCGGGCCGGATGTCGGCGGTCGGGTGCGGGTCGTCGTGGCCCGCGCCCGCTGGGGCACGATGCTCCTGGCGGATTGTCTTTATTTTCCTCCTGAATCTCCGGTGAGGATTTTTCTGTCCGGCCCCGGGAGATTTTCCACAAACCCTCAAAGCAGCTTTGCCGCTATGAGTGAAGGGCGCGGTTGAGGTCCCGGAGGTGGTCGGCGACCGGCCCGAGGGCGAGCATGCCGGTCTGGGCCCCGGCGAGCTCCCCGGCTGCGGGGGTGAGCGCTGCCAGGGCACGGTGCATGGCGGGCCGGTCGTCCAGGGCCAGGGCGGCACGTGCGGTGAGCGCCCACCGGGTCTCCAGGAGCAGGTCGCGGGGCGGTTCGGGGGTGGCGTCCAGGGCGGCCGCGGCCTCGGTGCGGCGTCCCTCGGCGAGCAGCACGTGGGGGCGGGCCCAGGGTTCGTGGGGGCCGTGGTCGGTACCCGGGTCGGTGGGCGCGGGGCGGTCGTGGCGCAGGCACAGGCACAGCAGGGCCAGGGGGTACAGCCCCTGTTCGAGCCCGGGCATGCCCGCGCCGTGCAGGCCGTCGGCGGCCCCGCGGTAGGCGGCCTCGGCCGTGGCGAACGGGACGCGGGGGTCGGTGGCGGTACGCAGCGCCCGATACCAGGTGGTGAACACCTCGGCCAGGGGGCGTTCGTGGTGGCGGGCCAGCGCCTGGGCGGCCTGGGCGTGGTGGTCGGCTCCGGGCCAGTCGGCCGACGCGGCCAGGGACTGCAACCGGACGAGGTGCCCCAGGATCTGGAAGGTGACCAGGTCGTGGCGGTCCGCCAGGGTGAGGAGTTCGGCGCCCAGGGCGTCGCGTTCGGGTGCCAGCCCGGTGCGGTGGAAGGTCTGCATGTACCGGGCGTTGAGGGCGAAGGCCAACAGGGTGGGGTCGCCCAGTTCACGGGCGAGCCGTTCGGCTTCGGCCGCCGCCCGGGGTCCGCGGTCCCGGCGGGAGCCCCGTGACTCCAGGGCCACGGTGGCCAGCAGGCGGGCGCGGGCGGCCTCGTGGCCCGGGCCGGGCAGCACGGCCAGGGTGCGTTCGGCGGCGGCGACCACCCGGGCGGACTGGTCGGGGTCGTCCACGCGGGTCCAGTTGGCGGGGACGTCGTAGGCACCGATGACGCGGGCGGTGAGGCGGGGGTCGCCGAGTTCCTCGGCCGCGGTGACGGCGGCCAGGCGCTGGGAGCGTGCGGTCCGGAGGCCTTCGGGCCCGGTGACGGCCATCTCGCGCAGGAGGCTGACGGTGGATTCGAGCCGCGCACGGGCGCCGGGGGTGACGGTGCGCTGGTAGGCGGCGGCCGCCCGGGTCCAGAGCTGGTCGCCGGTGTGCTCCGGTGCGGGTTCGGGGATGAGGTGTTCGGCCTGGTGGAGGATGTCCTGTTCCAGGCGGTTCAGGGCGGGGCCGGGGTCCACGCCCAGTTGTTCGACGAGCAGGGCACGGGATCGGCGCAGGACGGCCAGGGCCTCCCCCTGGCGGCCGGTGCGGTACAGGGCCAGGGCCAGCAGGCGCCAGGCGTCCTCGCGCCAGGGGTGTTCGGCCGCGTGCGCGCCCAGGTCGGGGACGGCCTGTGCGGCCTGGCCCAGGTCCAGGCGGGCCTGGGCCAGGCGTTCGAGGGCGTGCAGGCGCAGTTCCGCCAGGCGGGCGCGTTCGGTGCGGGCCCAGGGGGCGTCGGCGAAGTCGGCGTAGGCGGGGCCGCGCCAGGGTTCCAGGGCCTGCTGGAGTCGGGGCAGGGCTTGGGCGGGCGGAAGGGCGGAGGCCTGCCGGAAGCGTTGCTCGAAGAGCCAGGCGTCGACGGTGTCGGGGGCGGCCCTCAGGGCGTAGCCGGGCCCCCGGGTGGTGAGCAGGGCGGCGGGGGTCCGGGGCGGGCGGTCCGGTTCCAGGGCGCGACGCAGGGCGGCGACGAAGGTGCGGACTGCGCTGATGGCCCCGGGGGGCGCGGCGCCCTGCCACAGGTCCTCGATGAGGAGTTCGACGGGCACGATGCGGCGGCGGGCCACGATCAGCCGGGCCAGGACGGCGCGGTGGCGCGGTCCTCGCAGCGCGAGGGGCCGTTCGGCCTCGTCCCAGGCCGTGACGGGTCCGAGCACCCCGAAACCCACCCGCACCGGCGTCACCTCCCCTGGTCGGTGTGGTCCGTGGTCAACGTACAGCGTGTCGGCCCGGACCCGTGCCGCCCCCCGGGGTGCGCAGCGCTCGCTCATCGGTTGCTCATCGGGCGGCGACAGGCTGGAACCGCTCCCCCGGGCGAGGGACCGGCGGGAAAGGACCAACCGAGAGAAAGCAGGGCGTGATCATGGCTGCGGTCATCGAGGGTTTCGACTACGAGCGGGTGCGGGTGGCCCCGGACGTGTCGTTGAACGTGGCGGTCGGGGGTTCGGGGCCGCCCCTGGTGCTGTTGCACGGGTTCCCGCAGACCCACCTGATGTGGCGGCACGTGGCCGCGGACCTGGCGGCGGACCACACGGTGATCTGCCCTGACCTGCGCGGGTACGGGGACAGTGACAAACCGGAGGAGTCCGGGCCCGGGGTGTACTCCAAGCGGACCATGGGCGCGGACGTGGTGGAGCTGGCCCGGGTCCTGGGGCACGAGCGGTTCGCGTTGGCAGGGCACGACCGCGGGGCGCTGGTGGCGGTGCGCGCCGGGCTGGACCACCCGGCGGCGGTCACGCACCTGGCCAGCCTGGACGTGCTGCCGACCCTGGACATGTGGGAGGCGCTGCGCGGGGTGGGCGGGGCGGTGGGCTTCCACCTGTACCTGATGGCCCAGCCTCCGGGGCTGCCCGAGCGGATGATCGCCGCCAGCGCGGAGGCGTTCTTCGGGTACTTCCTGGACGCGTGGTCCACCGGGCCGGGGGCCTTCCCCGCCGAGGTGCGCAGGGCCTACCTGGACGCCAGTGCCGGGGCGGTGCCCTCGATCGTGGCCGACTACCGGGCCTCGGCCGGGATCGACATCGAGCACGACGCGGCCGACCGGGCCGCGGGGAGGCGGTTGGAGATGCCGGTGACGGTACTCCAGCAGGACTGGGGTGCGGCCCTGGGCTACGACGCCCTCGCGCTGTGGCGTGCGTGGGCCCGGGACCTGCGGCACTCCACGGTGGGTTCGGGGCACTTCATGGCCGAGCAGGACCCGGCCGGGGTCGTGCGGGAGGTCAGGGAACTGCTCGAGCGCTGACCTGGCCCCACCGGAGCCGGAGGCACGCAGGGGTGCGGGCGAGGGTCCCGTGCGAGGGTGCGGGCCCTCGGGTCAGTCGTGCTCGCGCCGGGCGCCCCTGCGGTCCACCGGGACGATCATCGGGGTGTGCGTCTCGGGGTCGGGGATGATCCGCACCGGGAGCCCGAACACCTTCTCGACCAGGTCCGCGGTCACGATGGTGGCGGGTTCGCCCTCCGCCACGATGGCGCCGTCCTGCATCACGATCAGGTGGGTGGCGTAGCGGCAGGCGTGGTTGAGGTCGTGCAGGACCGCGACCAGGGTGTGGCCGCGCTCGGCGTGCAGGTCGGCGCACAGGTCGAGCATGTCCATCTGGTGGGCGATGTCCAGGTAGGTGGTCGGCTCGTCCAACAGCAGCAGCGGGGTCTGCTGGGCCAGGACCATGGCCAGCCACACCCGCTGGCGCTGGCCGCCGGAGAGCTCGTCCACGGAACGGTCGGCCAGCGCGGAGACACCGGTGGAGGCCATGGCCTCGGCGACCACGGCCTCGTCCTGCTGGGACCACTGGCGCAGGAAGCTCTGGTGCGGGAAGCGGCCGCGGGCGACCAGGTCGGCCACACCGATGCCGTCGGGGGCGATGGAGGACTGCGGGAGCAGGCCCAGGCGCCGGGCGACTTCCTTGGCCGGGTAGGAGCTGATCACCTCGCCGTCCAGGAGTACGTTGCCCCGGGCTGGTTTGAGGGTGCGCGACAGGGCGCGCAGCAGCGTCGACTTGCCGCAGGCGTTGGGGCCGACGATGACGGTGAAGGAGTTGTCGGGGATGCGCACGGCCAGGTCGCGGGAGATGACGCGCTGGTCGTAGGACAGGGTCAGGTCCCGGCCGTTGAGGCGGGTGCTGGCGTCGTCGGTCATCGTTCTCTTTCGGGTGTGGCTCGGCGGTGGCTGCGGGGCGGGGAAGCGCGTCAGGCGCGGCCGCCCCGCCACTCGGTGTAGAGCAGCCAGATGAGGTAGCTGCCGCCGATGACGGCGGTGACGACGCCCACGGGCAGTTGGGTGGGGGCCATCAGGCGCATGGCGACCAGGTCGGCCAGCACGAGCAGGGCGGCGCCCATGAGCGCGGCGCCGGCCAGGGTGGTGCCGCCGGTGCGGGTCAGGCGCCGGGCGAGCTGGGGCGCGGCCAGGGCCACGAAGCCGATGGGGCCGGCCACTGCGATGGCGGCGCCGGTCAGGGCGCTGGCCGCGGCCAGTGCGATGATCTGGGTGCTCTGGGCGGACACGCCAAGGCCGCGGGCGGTGTCCTCGCCCAGTTCCAGGAAGCGCAGGCGCTGTCCCACCGCGAAGATGACGGGGGCCAGGACGGCCAGGCCGATCCAGACGGCGGCCGCCTCCGCCCAGCCGCGGCTGTTGAGGCTGCCGATCATCCAGATCTGGGCGCCCAGGGCGTCGGTGAGGTCGGCGCGGGTCATCAGGTAGTCGCGGACGGAGGCGAGCATGGCGCTGACGCCGATACCGACCAGGACCAGCCGGTAGCCCTGGACGCCGTTCTTCATGGCCAGCAGGTAGACCACCGCCGCGGTGATCATGCCTCCGGCGATGGCGCCCAGGGAGACCACGAGGCGTCCGGCGCCCAGGATGAGGATGGCGGCGACGGCTCCGGTGGCGGCTCCGGAGGTGAAACCGATGATGTCGGGGCTGCCCAGCGCGTTGCGGGACAGGCTCTGGAAGACCGCTCCGGCGATGCCCAGGGCCGCGCCCACACCGATGGCGGTCAGGGCGCGGGGCAGGCGCACCCCCTGGACGAAGAAGACGTCGAGGCGTTCACCGAAGCCCATCAGGGCGGCGGGCACGGCGGAGAGCGGGACCCCGTAGTCACCGACGGAGACCGACACGACCAGGGTCAGGGCGCTGACCAGGGCCAGGGTCAGGCAGACCACGAGGGTGCGCGGGCGTACCAGGAAGGAGATCCGGCCGCCCGGTGAGCGCCAGGCGCGCGCACCCCGCGGTGCGGGGCGTGCGGACCCGGTGGCGCTGGACGCGGGTGCGAGGGTGTCGCTCACAGCTGGGCCATCTTTCTGCTGCGGACCAGGGCGATGAACAGGGGAGCCCCGACGAGTGCGGTGATGATGCCCACCTCCAGTTCGGAGCCGGGCAGGATGACGCGTCCGACGGTGTCGGCGGCGGTGAGCAGGACGGCGCCCAGGACCGCGGCGTAGGGCAGGAGCCAGCGCTGGTCGGGGCCGGTGATCACGCGTGCGGCGTGCGGGATGATCAGGCCGACGAACCAGATGGGGCCCGCGGCGGCGGTGGCGGCCCCGCACAGCAGGATGACTCCGACGGCGGTTCCGGCGCGGATGAGGGGGATCCGGGCGCCCAGGGTGGCGGCCAGGTCGTCGCCCAGGGCCATGGCGTTCAGGGAGGGTCCCAGGGCCAGGGTGACGATGATCCCGACCACCAGGAAGGGGGCGACCTGGAGGAAGATGTCGAGGTCGCGTCCGGTGAGGGAGCCGACCTGCCAGAAGCGGATGCGGTCGAAGACGAAGTCGTTGAGGACGATGACGCCGTAGATGAGGCCCTGCAGGACGGCGGCCAACGCGGTTCCGGCCAGGGCCAGGCGTACGGGGGTGGCGCTGGAGCGCCCGCGTGAGCCCAGGGCGTAGACGGCGACGGCGGCCAGGGCCGCGCCGAGGAAGGCGGGCCAGACCAGGGCGGATCCGCTGGCGCCGAGGACGAAGACGGCGACGACCACGGCCGCGGCGGCTCCGGAGTTGATGCCCAGGATGCCGGGTTCGGCGAGGGGGTTGCGGGTCAGGGCCTGCATGAGGGCCCCGGCCAGGCCGAGGGCGGCACCCACGAAGACGCCGATGACGGTGCGGGGGACGCGCAGGCTGCGGATGACGTCGTGGTCGTAGGAACCGTTGTAGTCGGTGAGTGCGGCCCACACGTCGGCGGCGGGGATGGGTTTGGCTCCGACGGTGACGCTGAGGAGCGCGCAGACGGCCAGGGCGCCCAGGGCGATGACGAGACCGATGGGGCGTATGACTCGTCTGGTGAGGGTGGGGCGCGTTGGTGTGGGCGCGCGCAGGAGCACGGCTTCCCCGTTCGTCTTGCTGGGTGGTGAATGGTGCGGGTGGTGGGTGAGGCTGACCTGCACCTGAACCGACGAAGCATCGTATGTCATCGGCCGGGATCGACCCAATCCCACCCGGACAGGTTAGCCTTACCTACATCATGCTCGCACGGAAGGGTCCCCGTAGATGTCGCACAGCACACCTCTCCTGCGCTCGCTGAGCGTGTTCGCCCTGGCCGGGGCGCTTGCCCTGACCGGTTGCGGTACCGGTGGCGGCGGCTCCGCCCCCGACGGTACCGCCGAGACCCGCACGGTGGAGGCGGCCAACGGAACGGTGGAGGTGCCCGCCTCCCCCGAACGGATCGCCGTACTGTGGCGCCCCACCCTGGCCGCCGTCACCCAGCTGGGCCACGGCGTGGTGGGCACCATGGGCACCCCCGGCGCGGACGGGTACGGGCTGGCGCCCTTCCTGCCCGAGGACGTGGACGGCGCCGACCTGACCCTGGTCACCAACTCCCCCGCCGAGGACGACGTCAACATCGAGGAGCTGGCCACCGCCGAACCCGACCTGATCATCGGGGTGAGCACCCCGATGGGCGCCCAGGCCGAGATGGCCGACGAACTGGAGGCGATCGCGCCCACCGTCCTGCTGGAGTGGGAGGGCACCGGCTCCTGGCGCGGCCACCTGGAGGAGGTCGCCGGGGTCCTGGGCGCCGAGACCGAGGCCGAGCAGGCCGTGTCCGCCTACGAGGAGGCGGTCGAAGGGGCCCGCGGGGAGCTGGAGGCGGCCGGTGTGGACCCCGCCGGGACCGAGCTGTCCCTGGTGCGGTTGCAGAGCGGCACCGAGATCCGCCTGGAGACCCCCGAGTCCTTCCCCGGCCAGGTCATCGGCGACCTGGGCTTCGCCCGCCCCGACACCCAGCTGGAGGGTGAGGGGGACACCGACTTCGTCCCGCGCAGCTACGAGAACCTGGACCAGGCCGACGGCGACGTGGTCTTCGCCCTGGCCGGTTCGGGCTACCCGGACGCCCCCGAGACCTTCTCCGACGGGCTGTGGGCCAACCTGGACGCGGTCGGGGACGAGCAGATCTACCGGGTGGACTACGACTTCTGGGGCTCGGCCAACCACCACGGTGCGCACCGGATCATCGAGGACGTCACTGCGGCGCTGACCGGTGAGACGGACCCGGCGGTGTAGGGCTCAGGCGAAGACGTCCCAGCCCATCCGGACGAGCAGGGCCAGCACGACCACCAGTAGCACCGCGCGCACGAACCCCGATCCCCGCTGCAGGGCCATCCGGGCGCCGACCTGGGCGCCCAGGATGGTGCACAGCGCCAGGCCCAGACCGAGCAGCCAGTCCACGTGGCCGCCCAGGGCGAAGACCACCAGGGCGCCGATGTTGGTGCACACGTTGACGATCTTGGCCGAGGCCGAGGCGTGCAGGAAGTCCATGCCGAGCACGGCGGTGAAGGCGATGATGAGGAAGACTCCGGTGCCGGGGCCGATGATGCCGTCGTAGAAGCTCACCCCGAGTCCGGCCAGCGCCACGGCGGCCAGGATCCGGTTGCGGGTGCGCAGGGCCGGATTCGGGGAGGTGCCCATGGCGGGCCGGAAGACCACCAGCAGGGCCACTCCGGCCAGGACCACCATGATGATCGGTTTGAGCACGTCGGCGGTCAGGGCGACGGCCAGGCCCGCGCCCAGCCCCGAGCCGAGCAGGGCGAGTCCCGCGGTGGGGATCACGACGCGGCGGTCGATCGTGACCTTGCGGGCGTAGGCGATGGCGGCGGAGGTGGTGCCGAAGACCGCGCCGAGCTTGTTGGTGCCCAGCAGGGTGGCCAGGGGCAGGTGGGGTGCGGCGACCATCAGGGCGGGGAGCAGCAGTAGGCCCCCTCCCCCGACGACGGCGTCGATCCAGCCCGCGGCGACGGCGGCCAGCAACAGCAGGCCGAGGATCTCGGGGTCCATCACCGGGACTGCTCACTGCGGGAGGGGATCATCGGTTCTCTTCCGTGGCGGGGATCGGTGCGCGAGCCAATCTAGCCAGCGGCATGGACCGCTTTGTCAGGGGACCGGGGCATTAGTCCCCTTACATGCGGGCGGTGACCCCTGATGTTCTTCTGCTGCTGAAATCCCTCGCCTTTACGACGTAGATTCGTTATTGCGGTGAGAGAAGCGGTGACGCCCGGGTGCACGGGGCGCCACCGCCGCTGGTGGGTGCTCCTCTGCGGAGCCCCGGATCGGGGCCGCGCTCAGAACCCGGCGCGGTCGAACCAGTCCCTGGCCCGGCCCAGCACGTCCGGGGGCAGCTGGTGTCCCCCGGGGTGCTCGTGGGCCTCGACCTCCGCTCCCCGCTCCCCCAACTGGTCGGCGAGCAGACGGGCCTGGTCGATGGTGGTGATCGGGTCGGCGACACCGTTGCCCAGGAACACCCGGGTGCCCGAGAGCTCGACCGGGCCGGGTTCGCGCCCCTGGAGCGGGGCACCGCCCGCGAAGAGCGCCGCGCCCGCGACCAGCCCCGGGTGGAGCAGCAGCAGGCCCGCGCCGGTGTTGGCGCCGTTGGAGAACCCGCTGACCACGATTCGCTCGGGGTCCAGGTCGTAAGCAGCGGTGGCGGCTCTGACGAACCCGGCCAGTTCGGCGGTGCGCTCGATGAGGTCCTCGACGTCGAAGACGCCTTCCCGCAGGCGGCGGAACCAGCGGTTCATGCCGTTCTCGTCGACCCTGCCGCGCGGGGACAGCAGGGCGGCCCCGGATGCCAGGGCCCGGCCCAGCGGCAGCAGGTCGTGTTCGTCGGCGCCGGTGCCGTGGAGCAGCAGCAGGGTCGGGGCGCCCGGGCGGGTCGCCGGTTCGAAGACGTGCGTGAACTCCTCCAGGACGGTCACTGGCGCACCTCCACGCGGGGCAGGTTCGCGGCGATCTGCTCCTGGTCGGGCTGCAGCCACGGCGGGAGCTTCAACGAGCGGCCCAGCTCCAGCAGCGGTTCGTCGTAGTCGAAACCGGGGCCGTCGGTGGCGATCTCCAGCAGTACGCCGCCGGGCTCGCGGAAGTAGATGGAGGTGAAGTAGGTGCGGTCGCGGATCTCGGTGACGCCCACACCGTCCTGCTCCAGACGCCGGCGCCAGGAGTCCTGGACGGGGGTGTCGGGGGCGCGGTAGGCGACGTGGTGGACGGTTCCGGCAGCGACCAGGCCGCGCTCGGCCCCGGGGTCGGCCAGGACGTCGACGATGGTGCCCACCCCGTCGCCGGTGTCGTTGGTGCGGAAACGCATCCGGTTGCCGTCCTCGCTGTGCAGGCGGAACCCCAGCTGGTCGCCGAGCATCCGGGCGGTGCCCTCGGCGTCCTGCTCGGTGAGGGTGACGGCGCGGATGCCGCGGATGGCGTGCTCTGTGGGGACCACTCCCCCGTCCCAGGGGTCGGTGTCGTGGAAGTCGGCGCTGGCGGCCAGTTCGATGACCAGGCCGTCGGGGTCGCGCAGGCTGAGCACGTCCTCCTCGCCGCGTTCGCTCGGCCGGGTGATCGGCACGTTCAGGGCGGAGAGGTGGTCGGCCCACCAGCCGAGGGAGCCCTCGGGGACGGAGAAGGTCGTGGTGGTGGCCTGACCGGCGCCGAGCCTGCCCTTGGGCGCGTCGGGCCAGGGGAAGAAGGTCATGATCGTGCCGGGGTTGCCCGCGCGGTCGCCGTAGTAGAAGTGGTAGGTCTCCGGAGCGTCGAAGTTGACGGTCCGCTTGACCATGCGCATGCCCAGCGCGTTCAGGTAGAAGTCGGCGTTGGCCTGGGGGTCGCTCGCGATCGCGGTCACGTGGTGGATCCCCGAGGGGCGCACGTCCATGTCCTTCACCCTTCCTGTGGCTTCCGGTCACCCGCTCCAACAAGTTGAATCTTAAACTAATTCCGCACGAGGGCTCCCCTCCCTTCCCCTTCCCTCTCTGCGCCGGGCCCGGACAGGGTTCAGAGAGGGCTGGCCAACACCCTGGAGGCCAGCGGGCTGATGCCTGTCCTCACTCCGCGCCCGACCTGCGCCGCAGCACCAGAGTCAGCACGGAGACACCCCAGAGCAGAAGGACGGCCAGGATTCCCAGCCGCGCCACAGGGGGCCGCTCGGTCACGGTGTAGGGCTCTCCACCCACCGTCACCTCCCAGACGCACACCTGCCCCGGAGGGAACCAGGACCAGGCGCTCGTGCCGTACAGGGATGTTCCGTCCTCCAGCGGACAGGACGACGGGCCGCTGATGTACCACTCGAACCCGAGA
The DNA here is from genome assembly GCF_014651695.1 of Nocardiopsis terrae. GTDB lineage: Bacteria > Actinomycetota > Actinomycetes > Streptosporangiales > Streptosporangiaceae > Nocardiopsis > Nocardiopsis terrae. The sequence continues at coordinate 312,588 of NZ_BMXJ01000003.1, read as the reverse complement.
AGGACGAACCAGGCGAGCGTCACCAGAATCCACGGAGCCGCCCACAGAACGAACATGTGGTTTGCGAATTTCCGTTTGGCCAGAGCCCTCACCTCACCTTTCTTCCGAGCTTCGGGGCGGTGCAGATCAGGGCAGCCGCCGCTGCCCTGTCCGGTTCGGCAGAAGCAAGCGCGTCCGGGGCTCACTCACACGCGACGGCCTCAGCCGGAACCGAGAACGTCTGCGGGGTCGTCTCCGGGGTGGTCGCTTCCAGTTACCGGACCCCGGCCCTGTCCGGAACGAGCAGGGCGTCCTGCGCCTGGTCCCACCTCACCCGGAAGAGCCCGCCTTCCTCCAGGTCCTCGACGACGGCAGCGATGCTGCGCAGGTCGAAGTCGTCGTCCACCAGAAGACCGCCGTCGCGGTGGTGGGTGATCAGCCCGGTCACGTACCGGCGCAGCGCTTCGACCCCGGCCCGAGCTGCCTGACGGGCCTGTGCGTTCCAGCGGGCGTCATGTGGGATCCACGCGGCGATGACCTCGGTGGGGGTGGGGGCGTTGCGCAGCTCGGTAGGCATACGACCACGGTAACGAGCAGAGCGGGGAAGGTGGTGGAGGTGAAGAAGCAGGTCAGATTTTCAGGGGGTTGACCGGTCCATCCCCGCGTGCGCGGGGCTTACGGAATCGGCACCGCCCGATGCGACCGCTTCGTCGGTCCATCCCCGCGTGCGCGGGGCTTACGCCTGGTCCTCGCGGGTGATCCTGGCCAGTTCCGGTCCATCCCCGCGTGCGCGGGGCTTACTGACCTGGCCAGGGCCGCCCTGGCCGAATCCCAGGTCCATCCCCGCGTGCGCGGGGCTTACGGAGCCTGCGGTTTCTTCGGGGGGCCGGAAGGCGGTCCATCCCCGCGTGCGCGGGGCTTACGCTCCCCTGGGCGTCATGAAGGACACGATCTACGGTCCATCCCCGCGTGCGCGGGGCTTACGGACGCGACCACAGGCCGTGATGTGGGAGAAGCGGTCCATCCCCGCGTGCGCGGGGCTTACCAGCAGGTCGAGCACGCCACCGACGACGGCGTCGGTCCATCCCCGCGTGCGCGGGGCTTACATCACCGACCTCGAACTCGGGGCGCGCGACACCGGTCCATCCCCGCGTGCGCGGGGCTTACGTTACACCCACCAAATCAAGAGGGAGGAGTGGAGGTCCATCCCCGCGTGCGCGGGGCTTACGCGGTGGTGCGGTCGCCGTCGGAGTCCTCCAGCGGTCCATCCCCGCGTGCGCGGGGCTTACCACAGCGAAGCTGCGGCCGTCATGGCGCTGGTCGGTCCATCCCCGCGTGCGCGGGGCTTACAGTTAATGACCTGCGACGACGCAGAGTGTTATCTTCGCGTGATCTCACTCGGGCAGCCCGTACTCCCAAGCATACGAACATCCGAAGGCCCGGAAGGCTACAACTCCTTCCTCGGTACGAGCCGACCCACCGGGACCTCCCCCGAAGCACTCAGGCACGGTCCGGGGCGGGCAGGCGGCGCAGACGCAGCGCGATGAGTCCGGCCAGGGCGGTCAGCGTCAGAGCCAGGGCCACGGTGCCGTTCCAGCCCACCGCGTCGTAGACCACCCCGCCGAGCCACCCGAACAGGCTGGCACCCAGGTAGTAGGCGAGCGTGTAGAGGGCCGTGGCCTGGGCGCGGCCGGTCACTGCCTGGGAACCCACCCACGCGGAAGCGGTGGCGTGGGCACAGAAGAACGCGAAGGTCAGCACGAGCAGGGTGGCCAGCAGGAAGACCACCGAGGTGGTGAACAGGCCGCCCAGCCCGAGAAACAGCATCAGGGTGGCGGTGGTGAGAACCCCGTACCTTCCCCACCGCAGGGTGGCCGAACCGGCCATGCCCGATCCCAGCATCCCGGCGGTGTAGGACAGGAACAACAGCGAGGCGACCGCCTGGGACAGGCCGAAGGGCGCGTCGGTCAGCCGGAACCCCAGCACGTTGTACACAGCCATGAAGGCACCCATGAGCAGCAGCGCCTGGGCGTAGAGGGCGGGCAGGCCACGGGTGGTGAGCGCGGCGCGCAGACGCTGCCCCATCCCCGGTTCCGCCGGGCCGCCGCTGCTGCGGGCGGGGGAGACCGTTCCGCGTCGGCGGGGCAGTACCAGCACGAACACGGCCAGGCTGACCAGGCCGAGGAGGGTGTTGGCGGCCACCCCCCACTGCCAGCCGCCGAGGTCGGCGGCGAATCCGGCCAGCAGCCGCCCGGCCATGCCGCCCAGGGGGTTTCCGGCGATGTACAGGCCGGTGGCCCTGGGCGCGTCGGCGGGGTGGATCTCCTCGGCCAGGTAGGCCACGGCCGCGGCGGAGACCCCGCCCAGGGACGCGCCCTGCAGGGTGCGGAGCAGCAGCAGGACCCACAGTTCGGTGGCCAGGGGCGCCGCGGCGCCCAGGAGGATGGCCAGGAGCAGGGAGAGCGTGATGACGCGCGCCCTACCGACGCGGTCGGCGATCCCGCTCCAGAGCAGGGTGCACCCGGCCAGGCCGCCGGTGGCCAGCGAGACGGTGAGTGCGGCCTGTCCGGCGGAGGCACCGAACCCCTCGGCGATGGCGGGCAGGATCGGCTGGACCGACCACAGTTGCGCGAAGGTGGCCACGGCGGCGGCCACGAGGGCGGTGACCGTGCGCCGGTAGGCGGCCGTGCCTGCACGGGGGCGCGGGTCACGGCTGGTGGATGTGCTGGTCACGGTCATGCCTCAACGCTAGAAAGCGTCCTTTCATACGTCCAATGCATGATTTCACGTTGTTGCATACTGTTTCGCATGGATGTTTCTGATGTGGACGCGTTGGTCGGGATCCTGGCCCCCCGTTTGCGGATGATCTCCGCGGTCGCCGGGACCGAGCACGTCACCCACGCGGCGGAGTCGCTGGACATGCCCCAACCCACGCTGAGCAGGGCTCTGGCCCGGTTGCAGGAGGAGTTGGGGATGGCGCTGGTGGAGCGCACCGGGCGGGGGATCCGGCTGACCCGGGCCGGTCGTGTGCTGTTGCCGCACGTGGAGCGCGCGCTGGACGACCTGCGCCAGGGGGTGGCCGAACTCACCGGGGCCGAGGAGGGCCGGGTGGCGCTGACGTTCCTGCCCACCCTGGGCGTGGAGGTGGTACCGGTGCTGCTGCGGGGTTTCCGGGCCGAGCACCCGGGGGTGCGGTTCACCCTGACCCAGGAGGCGTGGGCACAGTCCCTCCAGCGCCTGTCCGCGGGCGGCGCGGACCTGGCGCTGACCTCACCGCTGCCCTCGGGGCAGGGATTGGTGTCGGCGGTCCTGCACACCCAGCACCTGCGCCTGGTGGTGCCCGAACACCACCCCCTCGCCGCGCGGGGGCCCGTGTCGCTGGCCTCGGTGCGCGACGAGTTCATCCTGCTCAAGCCGGGGCGCGGGGTGCGTCACCTGACCGACCGGCTCAGCGACCGGGCGGGGTTCACCCCCCGGGTGGCCTTCGAGGCCGACGACATCGCCACGGCGCGCGGCCTGGTGGCGGCGGGGCTGGGGGTGTCGGTGCTGCCCGCCCGCCCCCGGGGGCCGCTGGGCGGGACGGTGGAGCTGCCGGTCCGCGACGGGGACGCGGAGCGGCCGGTGGGGGTGGTCTGGCCCAAGCAGGGGTCGGGCGGCGGCTACGAGCCCCCGGCGGTGGCCCTGTTCCGCGACTACGTGCGCCGGGTGGGACCGAAGGTCATCCCCGACCTCACCGGCTGAGTTCGTGGCCCGGCCCGCGCACCACCTCGGCGGTGTCCGCCAACGGCCGCGGCCGGTACACGAAGGTCACCAGGACCACGGAGATGATCATCAGCAGGAACCAGGAGACGAGCTTGGACAGCGACACGAGTTCCCACCCGTCCGCCTGGTTGGGGTAGATCCAGGCTCCCGCGGCGGTGGCGATGTTCTCCGCGATCCAGATGAAGAAGGCCACCCCGGTGAACGCCGCCAGGATGGGCATCCTCCGCCAGGGCCGGGCCCGGTGGATGCGGAACTGCATGGTGCAGCGGGCGTAGAGCACCACGATCACGGCCAGCAGGACCCAGCGGGCGTCGAAGACGTAGTGGTGGCCGAAGAAGTTGGCGTAGACGGCCGCGCCGAGCAGGGCGGTCGCCCAGCGGGCCGGGTAGCGGTCGAAGTGCAGGTCGAACAGGCGGAAGACCCGGACCATGTAGGAGCCGACCGCGGCGTACATGAACCCGGTGTACAGCGGCACCCCGGCGATCCACAGCAGGCCGTCGCCGCCGTAGTGCCAGGAGCCCACGGAGGTCTTGAAGATCTCCATGACTGTGCCGACCAGGTGGAACAGCACGATCACCCACAGCTCGCGGCCGCTCTCCAGGCGCAGCAGGAGCATGAGCGCCTGGATGGCCACCGCTCCGATCACCAGTGCGTCGCTGCGGGAGAGCGCTGCTGCCTCGGGGTACCACAGGTGGGTGGTGACCAGCAGTACCAGCATCGCGGCGCCGAAGACGCAGGCCCAGGCCTGTTTGACCGTGAACACGGCGAACTCCAGCAGGAACCCGCGCACCCTCCCCTGGCCGTGCAGGGCCTCCAGGCGCCGACGCGCCCAGGAGTCGAGGCGCTGTTCGACGGGGGTGAGGGACCACAGGCGTTCACTTGGCATGCGCCTGATGGTACAAATCCTCCGGCTCCGTTTCGTCCCGGCCCTCGACCCGCGACGTCCCCGGACCCGGGGGTGGAAAACCCTTTGTGGGCGGGCGCCGCCGCGGCCAGGATGAGTGCCCATGAACGCTCACCCGAACCCCGCCGCGGCCCCCGCCCCCGAGGCGTCCGCCCGTCCCGTCGCCCTGGTCACCGGGGTGGGGCGCACCGTCGGCATCGGTGCCGCGATCACACGCCGTCTGGCCGACTCCGGCTGGGACGTGGCCCGCACACAGTGGACGCCCTACGACGAGCGCATGCCCTGGGGCGTGCAGGCCGAGGCCGTCGACACCCTCGGCGCCGACCTGGCCGAACGCGGCGCGGCCACCGTCGCCGTCGAGGCCGACCTGGCCGACCCGGCCTCCCCCGCGCGCGTCTTCGACGAGGTCGAACAGCGGTTGGGTCCGGTGCGCGCCCTGGTGATGTGCCACTGCGAGTCGTTGGACTCAGGACTGCTCGACACCACGGTGGAAAGCTTCGACCGGCACTTCGCCGTCAACGCGCGCGCCCCGTGGCTGCTGGTGCGCGAGTTCGGGCTGCGTTTCACCGGGGAGCACGGCAGCGGCCGGATCATCGCCCTGACCAGCGACCACGTGGTGGACAACCTGCCCTACGGGGCCAGCAAGGGCGCCCTGGACCGGATCGTGCTGGCCGCGGCGCGCGAGCTGGCCCACCTGGGGGTGAGCGCCAACGTGATCAACCCGGGCCCGGTGGACACCGGCTGGATGCCCGACCGGGTGCGCGAGCACTGCACCGAACACACCCCGCTGGGGCGCCTGGGCACCCCGCGCGACACCGCGCACCTGGTCGACTTCCTGTGCTCGCCCCAGGGCGGCTGGATCAACGGGCAGCTGCTCAACAGCGACGGCGGCATCTCCGCCTAGCCCGGCGGGGTGAGAAGGCCGACCAAGATCGGAACAGTGCGGGACGGGGGTCGTGCCGGTGCGACTCGAACGCGGGGCGACCGGGTTCCGGGACCGTGGCGAAGCGGAGCTCCCGCGGACGGACCCGGCCGCCTTCCGCGGCGCGTGCTGGGAGGCCGCTCGCCGGGCAGGCGGAACGGTTGGCGGACCGGGCGGCGCGGGGGCGGCCGGCTTCCTCTCGGCGACGATCAGGTGCGGCGCACGCGAGCACGTGGTTCTGTGCCACCCGCACCTGAGGTTGGTCGCCTTCGCCGACGCACCGGTGGTGCCCGGCGGACCGGTGCCGGTCTTCACCGACCCGCCGGGGTGGTCGGAGGCTTTCGAGGTCCTGGGCTTCGGCTGCCTGACGGCCGACGAGCTGGGCACGCCCGTCTCCGAGGCGGACCTGGGCGCGCTCTCGCGGGCCGAGCACGCACAGATCCGGCACTGGCGTCCGGACACGGTGGGCGAGCTGCTGTTCAACTCGTGGGACTGAGGGGCACGGGGCGTACTGCCGGGCATCTCCCGTGCCCCTCGGTTTCCCGGCCGGTCGTGTTCCCGGCCGGTCGGGTCGGCGGGATCAGAACGGGTAGCGGGCCGGGTCGGCCTGCATGGTGATCCACTGGGTTTCGGTGAAGGCCTCCAGGTTGGCGCGGGTGCCGCCGAATCTCGCCCCGGTACCCGAGAAACCCACCCCGCCGAAGGGGGCCACCGCCTCGTCGTCGACGGTCTGGTCGTTGATGTGCACGATGCCGCTGGGGATACGGTCGGCGATCTCCATGCCGCGCATCGGGTTGGTGGTGACCACGCCCAGGGACAGGCCGTACTCGGTGGAGTTGGCCAGCTCCACCAGTTCGTCCACGGAGGAGAAGCGCACCACCGGGGCGACCGGGCCGAACACCTCCTCGGCGTAGGCGGGGGTGTCCGGGGCCACCCGGTCCAGGACGGTGGGCCGGTAGTACAGGTCCTGGTAGGTGCCGCCCGCGCGCAGCTGCGCTCCGGAGGCGACGCTGCTGGTGACCAGGTGGTGGATCCTGTCGCGCTGGCCGGCGTCGATGATCGGCCCCAGCGCGGCGCCGTCATCCTCGGCGCTGCCCACGGTCAGGGCGTCGGCCTTGGCCGCGAGCCGCTCCACGTAGGCGTCGGCGACCGACTCGTGCACCAGGTGGCGGCCGGCGGTCATGCAGATCTGGCCCTGGTGCAGGAAGGAGCCCCAGGCGCCGATGGAGGCGGCCTGGTCCACGGCGGCGTCGTCCAGGACGACCAGCGGGGAGTTGCCGCCCAGTTCCAGGTGGGCGCGCTTGAGGTGGCGGGCCGCGGCCTCGCCGACCTTGCGTCCGGCCGGGGTGGAGCCGGTGAAGGAGATGACGCGCACGTGCGGGTCGGCGACCAGGGCCTGGCCGGCCTCGGCCCCGCCGGGCAGTACCTGCAGCACCCCCTCGGGGACCCCGGCCTGCCGGAAGACCTCGGCCAGGACGGCACCGCCGCAGATCGCGGTGCGCGGGTCGGGTTTGAGGAGGACGGCGTTGCCCAGGGCCAGGGCCGGGGCGACGGAGCGGATGCCCAGGATGAGGGGGACGTTGAACGGGGCGATGACCCCGACCACGCCCGCCGGGACCTGGCGGGAGAAGCTGAGGCGGGGCTTGGCGGTGCGCAGGATCTCGCCGTGCGGCTGGGAGGCCAGTGCGGCGGCCTCGAAGCACTCCCCCGCGGCCACGTGCACCTGGAAGCCCGCCATCCCGGCGGCTGCCCCGCCCTCGCGGCGCAGCCAGCCGACGACCTCCTCCTGATGGGCCTCCAGCAGGTCCCCGGCACGGCGCATGACGGCTGCGCGCTCCTCGAAGGAGGTGGCGGCCCAGTCGCGCTGGGCCGTGGCGGCGCGCGCGGCGGCCTCGCGCACGTCCTGGGCGTCGGCGATACCGGTGCGGCCCAGGACCGCGCCGGAGGAGGGTGAGACGACCTCGGCGTCACCTCCGCTGGCCGGGGTCCACGCCCCGGTGAAGACGGCGGACGTGTACTCCTCGGCGGCGAACAGGCTCACGGTGCGGCTCCTTGGCGGGTGTGGTGTCGCGGGGCGGGGTGGCTGTGCGGGCGGTTCTCCTGGCGGGGCGCATCGGGGGCGGGGCGAAGACGAACACCCACATGCGTACGCTTTGCGAACACTAGTTCTTATAGTGAACCTAAGTGCTCGCGACCACCGGGTCAAGGACGAGTCGGGGCCGTGCGCCATGTGCAGCGAGGGATCGAACGGCCCGGGCAGGGCCCCTCCGGCAGGGCAGAACCAACAGAGGCCAAGGGGGAGACAGACTTCCGGAACACCGTGAAGACCGACACGAAAACGGGGCCCCGACCACACCGCCGACCCCCAGGGCAGGATAGGGTAGCCTAACCAACCTGCCACGCGGAGGGGATCCCCCGGCGGGGTTCCCGCGTGCGCACAGCACAGCAGTGAGCACCATCCGATTGGACGTGGTCCCGTGCGGCTTCCCACCGCCCCCGACGGTCGCCGGGGTTGTTCCGCCCTGGCGCGCTACACCGACGAACAGATCGCGGGCACTGCGGGGCGCACCGGCGGCTGGCTCCTGGTCGAGCACAACGGCCCCTGGCGCCACCCGGCCTTCACCAGCCCCGGCCTGGACAAGGCCGTGGTCTCCCGGCTGGCCGAGCGCATCACCGGGCACGACGTCAAACCCCAGCTGATCAAACGCCCCGGAGCCAGCGAACGCACCCGCGGCGACGGCCCGCTGCGCGCCTACTTCGTCCACACCAGCCGCACCCGTCCCTGGGCACGGCGGGTGGACTTCCACGACCTGGCCGAACTCCTGGCCTTCGACGTCACCGCCGTCGAACGCCCCGAACCGCCCTCCTTCGGCACCCCGGTGGACCACAACCTCTACCTGGTGTGCACCCACGCCAAGAAGGACCCCTGCTGCGCGATGCTGGGCCGCCCGGTCGCCTCGGCCCTGGGCGCGGCGGGCCGCGCCGAGGTGTGGGAGACCACGCACGTTGGCGGCGACCGCTTCGCCGCCAACCTGGTGGCCCTGCCCCAGGGCGTGTACTTCGGCCGGCTGGAGCCGGAGTCGGCGGCCCGCACCGTGGACGCCTTCGAACGGGGCCTGGTCCTGCCCGAGAACTACCGGGGCCGCTGCACCGACTCCTCCCCCGCCCAGGCCGCCGAGGCCGCGCTCCGCGCCTGGCTCGGCGTCCCGGTGGGCGTCAACGCGCTGACCCACCTGTCCGAGGAGGAGACCGCCGACGGGGTCCGGCTCACCCTGGGGCACGGAGGCGGCCTGTACTCGGTGACCGTGGAGACGGTCGAAGGGCAGGAGTGCCCCACCACCTGTTCGGCCCTGTCCCCCACCCGGCCGGTCCACCACCGGGTGCGGGAGATCAGCCGGGAACTGCCCAGCGGCGCCCGCAGCTGACTCCGGGGCCGACCGGGGCCGTAGGAGAAGACGGGCTCCGCCTCAGCCGCGCGGTACCGCCCGGTGCGGGGTGAGGGGCTCGGCCGCGGCTTCGGAGGGGCGCGGCAGCTCCCGTCCGTCCGGGACGCTGTCCAGGAGCAGCCGGGTGTAGGGGTGGGCTGGGGCTTGGCCCAGGACCTCGTGCACCTCTCCCCGTTCCACCACGCGCCCCAGGTAGAGCACGGCGACGTCGTCACTGACCAGGCGCACCACGCTCAGGTCGTGCGAGATGAACAGCATCGTCAGGTCGAGCTCCGCGCGCAGGTCGGCCAGCACGTTGAGGACCTCGGCCTGGACCGAGCAGTCCAGGGCGGAGGTGATCTCGTCGGCGATCACCACCCGGGGGCGGGCGGCCAGTGCGCGGGCCACGGCGATCCGCTGGCGCTGGCCCCCGGAGAACGCGTGCGGATGGCGGTCCGCCGCGTCGGGGTCCAGCGCCACGAGCCCCAGCCAGCGCTCGACCTCGGACCGGTGCCTGCGCAGCGACGCACGGCGCGGATCAACGGCCTCGGCGATGGCCGCCCCCACGGTCATCCGGGGATTCAGCGAGGCGTAGGGGTCCTGGGGGATGAGCTGGACCGAGCGCCTGAGCGCGGCCACCTCCCCCCTGTCCGCCGAGGCGAGGTCGCGGCCCTCGTGCAGTACCCGTCCGGCAGAGGGCCGCAGCAGGCCCACCAGGGTGCGGGCCAGGGTCGACTTGCCCGACCCCGACTCGCCGACCAGCCCGAGGGTGCGCCCGTGCCGCAGTTCGAGGTCGACCGATCGCAGGACCGGGACCGCCACCGAGCGGGAGCCGTAGCCCACGGTGACGCCCTCGGCTCGGAGCAGGGCGGGGCGGGCGGTCCGATCGGACTCCGTGGCGGTCATCGCGCATCCTCCGGGGCGTTGTCGTGCGGGGCGGTGACCGGTGCGAAGCACGCGGCCGTACCCGTCCCGGTCCCGACCGGTGCGGGCACCGAGTCGTGGCACAGGTCCAGGGCGTGTGAGCACCGGGGCGCGAACGCGCACCCCGCCGGCCGCAGCCCGGGGCGGGGAGGGCGTCCCGGGATGGTGGCCAGGCGGTCGGGCGGTGCCCCGCCGCCGGTCGGGGCCAGGGCCAGGGCGGCGGCGGGGGTCGCGCTGAGCAGGGCACGGGTGTAGGGGTGAGCCGCCTCCCCTCCGCGCAGCGCGGACGTGTCGAGGGACTCCACCACGCGGCCCGAGTACATCACCAGGGCCCGGTCGCACACCGAGGAGACGACCGCGATGTCGTGCGAAATCAGCAGGACGGCCGTCTCCCCGCCGCGGCCGGCCTCCCGCAGCAGGCGCAGGACGTCGGCCTGGACCGTCATGTCCAGTGCCGTGGTGGGCTCGTCGGCGATGATCAGCTTCGGTGCGGCGGCCAGCGCCGCGGCGATCATGGCGCGCTGGCGCATCCCGCCGGACAGCTGGTGGGGATAGCTCCGCATGAGCTCGTCGGGGTCGGCGACGCGCATACGGACCAGACTGCGCCGCACCCGCTCGTGCGCCTCCTGCGGTGTCGCACGCGCATGGGTGCGCAGGACCTCGGTGAGCTGGGTGCCCATCCGCAGCGCGGGGTTGAGCGAGGACAGGGGGTCCTGGAAGACCACGCCCAGGTCCAGGGCCAGTCGTCGCGCCTCGGGGCGTCCGTGCAGGTCGAGGTCGCCCAGGCGCATCACCTCGGCGCTGGTGCGCAGCCCGGTCGGGAGCAGCCGCGCCACCGCCATCGCGGTGAGCGTCTTGCCGGATCCGGACTCCCCGACCACCCCGACGATCTCCCCGGGGCCCACGTCGAAGGAGACACCGTCGACGAGCCGGGTCCCGAAGGCGTCGGACACCGTCAGCGAACGCACGCCGAGCACCCCCGCTCCGCTGTCCGCCCCGGTGCCGGCGGCCGGAGCGGAGGTCTCGTCCGTGGAGCGTGCGAGGACGCGGACGCCGGACGAGCGCGCGTCGGCGCCGGCCGCCACGGCGTCGCCCACCAGCCCGGCGCAGGTCCCGGTGAGGACGATGGCCAGAGCCGGTCCCAGGGCCTGGCTGGGGTTGGTGTGCAGTTCCCGGAGCCCCTCGGAGAGCAGCGACCCCCAGTCGAAGTGCGGCGGCTGAGCGCCCAGGCCGAGGAAGGACAGGCCGGACAGGGTCACGAGGATGGTGCCGAAGGCCACCGAGACCAGGACCAGCAGCGGTTCGGCCATGTTGGGCAGCATGTGCCTCAGGAACAGGCGGTGCTTGGGGACGCCGAGCATGCGGGCGCTGGTGACGTAGTCCCGCGCGGCGACCGAACCGGCGAGGTTGGCGGTGAGCCGGGCGAAGGCCGGACTGCCCGCCACGCCGACCGCGAGGACCGACGCCGTGGGACCGGGGCCGACCACCGCGGCCACCAGGAGCGAGAGGATCAGGGCGGGGTAGGCGACCAGGACGTCGATGATCCTCAGCCCGGCAGTCCGCACGCGCGGTCCGCTCAGCCAGATCGTCCCGCCCAGCAGCAGGCCGACGCTCGCGGCCAGGGCGGTGGCCAGGGCGGTCGTCTGCAGGGTGAGCCGGGTGGCGGTGAGCGTGCGGGCCAGCACGTCGCGTCCCAGCGCGTCGGTGCCCAGCCAGTGGTCGGCCCCGGGCGCGGCCCGGGTGCTGTCGCTGAGCTGCGCGGCCTGGTCGCCCCAGACCCAGGGCCCCAGGACGGCCAGGACCAGGACGGCCAGCAGGCCCGCCGTTCCGACGACGAGGCCGGGCCTTCGGAGAAGGGTGGGGTTGCGCGGGGGAGAGGTCACGACGAACTCGCCTCCTCGGTCTTTCCGGTGAGTGTGCGGGGGTCGAGTACGCCGAGGCAGACGTCGACCAGGAGGTTGATGACGGCGGCCATGAGTCCGATCACCAGGACGATGCCCTGGATGACGGGGAAGTCGCGGACGAGGATCGCCTGCACCACCCGGCTCCCGAGCCCGGGCCAGGCGAAGACCGACTCCACGATCACGGTGCCGCCCATCAGCCCGGCCAGGAGCAGCCCTCCCATGGTCAGGGTCGAGGTCAGCAGGTTCGGCAGCGTGTGCCGCGCGTACAGCGCCCAGCCGCCCAGGCGCTTGGCACGGGCCGTGCGCAGGTAGTCCTCCTCCAGCACGACGGCGGTCTCCCGCCGCACGATGCGGGCCAGCGCCGCCGCGGGCGAGAGCGCGATCGCCGCCACGGGCAGCAGGAGCGAGGCCGGGGTGGCGGCGCCCGCCGCCGGCAGCCAGCCCAGGGTGACGGCGAACAGCAGGACCAGGAGCGTGCCCGCGATGTACTCGGGTGTGCAGCCGACGACGGAGGCCGTGGTGGTGAAGGCCGTGTCGAGGGGACGGCGGCGCCCGCCACGGCACGCCACGGCGACCACGACACCCGCCGGGACCGCGATCAGGAGTGCGACCAGCACCGAGAACACGGCCAGTTGCGCGGTGAAGGGCAGGCGCGTGGCGATGATCCGCGAGACCGCCTCACCGGTCTGGAAGGAGGTGCCGAGGTCACCGGTGAGCAGGCCGCCGACGTAGGAGGCGAACTGCTCGGCCAGGGGCCGGTCCAGCCCCAGGGAGTGGCGCATCGCCGCGACCTCCTCGGGGGAGGCGTCGACGCTGATCGCCGCGCGGGCGGGGTCCCCGGGCACCAGTTGCAGGATCAGGAAGGTGGCGGTGACCAGGACGACGAGGACGGCGCCCAGGCCGAGAAGGCGGCGCAGGAGGAAGCGGGCCCAGATCCGGCCGGGCCTGGCGCGTGCGGTGGACAGGGGGGACATCGGCGACCTCAGTCCGTGATCCGCAGGGTGGAGATCTCGACACCGGTGGGGAAGACCGTCGCGCTCACGTGCTCGGCCATCACCCAGCTGACGTCCACCGAGGACAGCGGGACCGCGTGGTGTCCCTCCAGCATCGCCCGCTGCGCGTCCTGCCACGCGGCGCACTGCTCCCCGGTGTCCACGGACGACATCGCGCTTTGGAAGCCTTCGGTCAGACCGGGGCTGTCGACCGCGCCGAAGTTGCGGCCGTCCGGTGGCGGCGGCCCGGTGAGCAGGGACATCGTGGGAGTGAGGGTGCCGCTGGGATTCAGTGCGGCCATCACCGTGACGTCCCAGTCGCCCTCGGCGCCCAGGACCTCGGTCCCCCAGGTGGCGTTGTCCACGTTGCGCAGGTCGATCTGTGCGCCGGCTTCGGCGAGCGCGGCGCGGACGTACTCGTTGCCGGATCCGCCGGCGATCGCGTTCGTGCCGACCAGGCTCATCTCCACGTCGCCGAGGATCCCGGCCGCGGCGTCGGGGTCGGTCTCCGTCAGCAGTGACGCGTCGTCCAGGGCGCACCGGAAGTCCGCGGGGACCACGGTGTTGAGCAGGGTTCCGGCCTCGCTGGTGACCGCGTTGCGGAAGGCATCCGGTTCCACGCTCCGGGCGACCGCCTCCCGCACCCGCGGGTCGGCCCCGGGCCTGCCCTCGCGTTCGTTGAACACCAGGAACATGAACACCGTCGGTCGGGAGACGACGGTGTACTCCCCGGGGTCGAAACGGGCGCTGTCGGCGCCGGTGAAGGCGGCGTAGTCGATCTGGCCGGTCTCCATCTGGTTGGCGACGGTGCTCTCGTTCTCGATCACCTGGAAGGTGATGGTCTCGGGGAACGAGCCCCGGGTACCGAAGTCCGGTGCCCAGTCGTAGTCCTCACGCAGGGAGAAGGTGTACTCCGATCCCCGTTGGGAGTCGGTGAGGGTGTAGGCCCCGGTTCCCGGGGCTCCGCCCGAGGCCAGTTCCTCGGGGTCGGTGGTGCACGGGATCCCGGCCTGTGCGGAGGACAGCCCCGGCAGGAGGCCCGACCAGGGGCTCTCCAGGGTGACGGTGACGGTTCCCGCGTCGGTGTCGGAGGAGATCTCGGGCTCGCCGGGTCCGAAGACGTTGCCGGTGATCGATGAGCCGGTGTCGGGGGAGGCGAGGTACTCCAGGGCCGCCGCCACCGTGTCGGCGTCCAGTGCCGTTCCGTCGGAGCAGGTGACCCCCTCCCTGAGGGTGAACTCCACTTCGGTGGGGCTCTCCTCCCACGACGCGGCCAGTCCAGGGACCGTCTCCCCCTCGGGGTTCGACCGGACCAGGGTGTCGTGGGTCAGGCGTGCGAACTGGTAGTCGGCGGCGACGTTTCCCCGCGCGGGATCGAACGATGTGGCGTCCGCCGTGACGGCGACGCGTACCCGGGACGTGTCGGCGGCGCCCTCCGAGCCGGTGGTGCAGGACGTGAGGGCCGCGGTGGCCAGAACCATGCCGAGCGCCGTCCATCTGCGCGTTGGTCGAGTCACAATGCCTCCTGTGTGGAATGCCCCCGCCTTGTACTGCGTGTCCATTCCCCGGTGGGGTGGACGCCCCAAGCATGACCACGGTCACTGGGTAAGGTGCATTTATTCACGAAAAGGTCATATCGGGTTCGACACTGCACGGATGGGCCGAATGGACGAACTGGACCTCATGATGGTCAACGCCATGCAACTCTCCCCACGCGCGTCGTGGACCGAGCTGGCCGAGCCCCTCGGAGTCGACGCCTCCACGCTCTCGCGCCGGTGGGCGCAGCTCACGGCCGAGGGATTCGCGTGGATCACCTGCTACGTGGGCCCCTCCCAGCTGTCGTGGGGCGGGATGGCGCTGGTGGAGGTCGGCTGCGCCGCCGGCCAGGCCGAGGAGGCCGCGGGAAGGATCGCCCGGTATCCGCACGCGGTGAGCGTGGAGGTCGTCAGTGGAGGCCGGGACCTGCTGGTGACCGTCGCCGCGGTCACCCAGCCGTCGTTGGCCTCCTTCGTCCTCGACGTGCTGCCCCGCGTGTTCGGCGTGCAGTGGGTGCGGACCACGATGATCGTGCGCATGGCGCGCGACGCCGGTTCCTGGCGTCTGGACAGCCTCGACCCGCTCCAGCGCAGGAGGATCGGCGAGGAGCAGACGGAGACGAACGGGCAGCCGCCCTCCCTGGCACCGCACCGGGAGCTCATCCTCGCCCTGGGCGAGGACGGACGGATGCCCTACTCCGAGCTCTCCCGCAGGACGGGGGTCCCCTCCAGCACGCTCAGGCGCAGGATTCCGGAACTGGTGCGGTCGGGGCGGTTGACCATCCGGTGCGACACCGCCGCCCGCGAGGCGGGTTGGCCCGTGCACGTGTCACTGTGGCTGGACGTACCGGTGGAGCGGATCGGCGACGTGTGCGCCGGCCTGGCCGCGATGCCCGAGACGCGGATGTCGGCCCACGTGGCCGGCGGGGCGTCGGCGGTCGCGATCGTCTGGCTGCACCGCCTGGAGGACCTCGCCGACTGGGAGCACCGGGTCGCGGTCGCCCACCCCGGGGTCGGCGTCGTGGACCGGGCGGTGAGCCTGCGCTCGGTCAAACGGACGGGGCGGCTTCTGGACAGGGCGGGCCGCGCCGCCGGCCACGTGCCCATGGACCTGTGGGCGGACCCGGTGTCGGGCCTCTAGGGGCCTTCCGCGGCCGCCGCCCGCGGCCGGAGCGGTGCCCGGGCCACGGGCGGCGGCCGTACGGGACGCTAGTCGGCCGATGCCAGGCAGGACAGGGCCGCGACCGCCATCGCGGCCACTCCGGTGTCGAGCGTTGGCCGACGCACGGGCGCGAACCGGGGAGAGTGGTTGGCGGGGATGTCGCGGTCGGCGGTGCCGGCCCGGTAGGCGCGCAGGAACTCCTCGGGCTCCCATCCCCCCAGCCACCAGTAGTAGAGGGGCGCCCCGGCGGCGTCGGCGATGTACTGCACGTCCTCGCTGCCGGTGACGGGACCGATCTCGTGGACCCGGTCCTCCCCCAGCCGGGCCCGCAGCGCGGCGTTGACCTTCTCCATCAGTACGTCGTCGTTGCGGGTGAGGGGGAAACCGCCCGTGTGGCGGACGTCCGGGTGCCGGGGGGCTCCGGCCGCGTCGGACTCCGCCCGGGCGATGCGCTCGACCGACGCCAGGATCCGTTCGCGCACGGCCGGATCGAAGCTCCGCACGTTCAGTGCCACCTCGGCGGTTTCGGGGATGACGTTGGCCGCCTCGCCCGCGGTGATGGAACCGACGGTCAGGACCGCCCGCTCCCGGGCTGGGATCTCCCGGGAGACGACCATCTGCACGCGCAGTACGAAGGCCGCGGCCGTCAGTACCGGGTCGTTGGCGGCCTCCGGGCGGGAACCGTGCCCGCCGACCCCGTGGAAGGTGATGCGCACCTCGTCGGAAGCGGCCATGGACTCGCCCGGACAGTACGCGGCGTGTCCGGCTGCGAGCGGGGAGACGTGCTGGGCCAGGACGGCGTCCGGGCGCGGTACCCGTTCGTAGAGCCCGTCCTCCACCATGGCGCGTGCGCCGGTTCCGAGTTCCTCCGCCGGCTGGAACAGCGCCACCACCGTCCCCGACCAGTGGTCCCGCGACCGGGCGAGCAGCCGCGCGGCCCCGACCAGGCACGCCACGTGGACGTCGTGGCCGCACGCGTGCATGACCGGGACCCGACGGCCCTCGCGGACACCGGTGGCGTCCGTGGCCGCGTAGTCCAGACCGGTGTCCTCGGCCACGGGAAGGCCGTCCATGTCGGCGCGCAGGAGCACCACCGGGCCCTCACCGTTGCGCAGCAGCCCGACCACACCCGTGCCTCCCACCCCCTCGTGGACCCCGTAGCCGCACGCGCGCAGGCTCCTCGCGGCGATACCCGCGGTTCGGACCTCCTGGAAGCCCAGTTCGGGGTGGCGGTGCAGGTCCTCGTACATCTCCTCCACGTCGGGGGACAGTTCGGGCAGCGGGGCCAGGACCTTCTCCGCTGCGGTCAGTGCGCTCTCCATGTTCGGCTCTCCTCGTGGTGAGGCGGGTGGGAAGCGCTCATTGTGTCTCCGGCCCCGCGGACGCCACCGCCGACCGCACTGATCCGCCCCCGACCGCGCTCCGGGCGCACGTGTGCGCCACCACGGCACCGGAAACGGGTCCTGCCGCGCAGCAGTATCTGCGGGGCCGCGTCGGGCACCGCCCGGCTGGACCGGTAGCTCAGGGGCGGGGCCGGGCCCGCAGCGTGTCCGTCGGCGACGGCTTCCGGACCGTGCGCCGGCGCGGGGTAGCGCATCGGCGGTGGCACTGGGGTCCTCCTCGACGGCCCCGGGGCCGCGCACCCGAGGTACCACCGCCCCCGACACGACGGGGCGGGCCCGGCCGGGCCCGCCCCTGATCCCCACCGGGGCCGGTCAGCCCCAGAAACCGAAGCTGTACAGCAAACCGTTGGTGGCGGCGACGGCCCCCAGCGCCAGCACCGCACCGGTCACGAACGAGGTCCGCAGCGAGCGCACCAGGAACTCCGCCGACACCAGGTTGTTCAGGATGAAGTACCCCAGCATCGTGGCGTGCCAGAACGAGTCCATGCTCCACGGCTCGAAGTAGTAGGCCGCCCCGGTCCACACGTCGGCCTCGGTGGTGAACCACGACCACGCCAGCGCCGCGCCGTAACCGAGCGGGATCTGGATCAGCGGGATGATCAGCAGCGGCAGTAGCTTGACGAAACTCCACAGGCCCGGCTGATCGGCACGGCGCGCCTCCGCCTGGGCCCTCCGGGCCGCCTCCTGCTCGGCACGCATCCGCTCGCGGTGGGCCCGCTCCGCCTCCTGGCGGCGCCGCTGCTCCTGCTGCTGTTCCTGGGCGCGGCGCTGCTGCTCCTGCTGGTGGCGCTGCTGCTCCAGTTGCCGCTGGCGCTGTTCCTCGGCCCTCCGGTACTGCTCCTGCTGCTGATGCTGCTGTTGACGCGGATCGGCCCGCTGCCCGCGGGGCCCGCCGTACAGGTCGGCGTAGGGGTCGTCGTCGACGGGGCGCCCCTGACCGTACTGCCGGGGTTGCTGGTACTGGCCGGGCTGGTGCTGCGTCGGCTGGTACTGGGCCGTGGGCGGGACCTGGCCCGGTTGCCCGGGGACCTGTGTTCCCGGAACCTGCGCCCCGGCCTGCGTTCCCGGAAACTGAGCGGTGGGCTGGTGGGAGGCGCCCTGCTGCTGGCCGCCGAGCACCGAGGTCGCACCGTTCGCCGGGTCCTGGGTGCCGTGGCCGGACGGCGGCACCACCCGGGTGGCCTGGTCGTCACCGAGGGCGCCCGCCGCCGCTGCTCCGGCCGCCGCCCCGGCGGCACCGCCCAGTGCCGCCGCACCACCGGAGCCGAGCACCTCGGTGCGCTGGTGGCCGCCGGTCGCACCGGGCTCCCCCGCCGAGGTCGCCAACGCCTTGTTGACCTTGGCCACCTGTTCGTGCACACCCGTCATCACCGCCGGAGGCAGCCAGGACGGACCGACGTGCACGTCACCCAGGTAGTCCAGGATCTCCCCCGGCCCCGGCCGCCCCCGGGCCTCCTTGGCCAGACAGGCCGCGACCAGGTGACGCAACGACTCCGGAACACCGGACAGGTCCGGCTCCCGGCTGATGATGCGCATGACCATCGTGGGCATGTTGCCCTCGCCGAAGGGCCCGGTGCCGGCCGCCGCGAAGGCGAGCACCGCACCGTAGGCGAACAGGTCGCTGGCGGGCGTGAGCTCCGCGCCCTGCACCTGTTCGGGGCTCATGAACCCCGGCGTGCCGATCACCGACTGTGTGGCCGCGGTGCCGTCGGTGGCCCGCGCGATACCGAAGTCGATCACCCGCGGCCCGTCCTCGGCCAACAGCACGTTGCCCGGTTTGAGGTCACGGTGGATCAGCCCGACCCGGTGGATCTCGGCCAACGCCTCGGCCAGGCCCGCCGCCAGTACCCGCAGGCTCGCCTCCGGCAGCGGCCCGTGTGCCTGGAGCGCCTCGTCCAGCGGCAGCGAAGGCACGTAGGAGGTGACCAGCCAGGGCACCTCGTCGTCGGGACCGGCGTCGATGACCGGTGCGGTGAAGGCCCCGCTGACCTGACGGGCGGCGGTGACCTCGCGGGCAAACCGCTGACGGAAGGAGGGATCCGTGGCAAGGTGTGGATGGATGCGCTTGATCGCGACCGCTCGGCCGCCGGCCGAGCGGCCGAAGAACACCTGACCCATGCCCCCGGCGCCCAGGCGCCCGATCAGCCGGTACCGACCGACCCGCTCCGGATCAGTGCTCTCTAGCGGCCCCAACGTCCTCAACCTCCGGCTCTGCGGCGTCTTCCTACCGAACGGGGCCCCAGTCTAGGGCTTGGCACCCCCGCCCGGACCACCGTCACCGCGCGCGGCCCCGCCGGTGCCGCGGGGTTCGCGCGGCCCCCGGCGGAGCCCCGGAGCGGGGACGCGGCGCCCGGGCCCGGCGCCGGAGTTCCCACCTGGCCACAGACGGCCAACTCCGCGGTACGCCGGTATCGGTGGCGGTGCCGCGCCTAGGGTCGAAGACGTCACCGAGAGGACTCCACAGCCATGCAGATTCTCGACACCCTCCGTACCGACACCCGACTGCGGGTGGCCAACGGCGTGTCATGGCTCACCGCCCAGGGCGGGGACCACCCCAGCCGCCTCCTGCACTGGCCCTGGCGGGAGAACCCCTATCCCACCTACCGGAGGCTGCGCGAACAGGGCCCGCTGGTCTCCAGCCGGCTGCCCTTCCGGACCGCCACCACGCGCGCCGCCGTCGACCAGGTGCTGCGTTCCCGCGACTTCGGCGTGGTCCCGCCCGGGTACACCGAACCCCCCGCACAGTTCAACACCGTCGACCTCTCCTTCCTGCAGATGGACCCGCCCGACCACACCCGGCTGCGCAAACTCGCCCGGCCCGCGTTCAGCCCCCGCAACATGGCCCGGTACCGGGCGCAGATCACGGAGATCACCACCGAACTCCTGGACACGGCCCTGGCCCGCGGCGAGTTCGACCTCATGCGCGACTTCGCCCAGCCCCTGCCCATCACGGTCATCAGCAGGCTCCTGGGCGTCCCCGAACGCGACAACGCCGACTTCGTCCGTATCGGCTACGTGCTCGGCCAGGCACTGGACGGCGCCCGCTCGGCGCGCCAACTGCACCAGATCCGGGACGCGACGGCAGAATTGGAGCTGTTGTTCGAACGCGTGATGGCCGAACGCCGCACCGACCCGCGCGAGGACGTGGTCTCCACCCTGGTCGGGCAGGCCGACGAGGGGGAGTTGACCCCGGCCGAACTGGGTTCGATGTGCCGTCTGCTGCTGCTCGCCGGATTCGAGACCACGGTGAACCTGATCGGGAACGGGGTGATGGCGCTGCTGCGCCACCGGGAACAGTGGGATCGGCTGGTCGCCGACCCCGACCTGGTCACCGGGGCGGTGGAGGAGGTCCTGCGCTACGACGCGCCGGTCCAGCTCACCGGGCGCTGGGCGCACCGGGACACCGACGTGCAGGGCGAGCGGGTCAGGGCCGGTGAACAGGTCATGTGCCTGATCGGGTCGGCCAACCGCGACCCGCGGCACTTCGAGGACCCCGACCGGTTCGACATCACCCGGGCCGACTCCGGTGAGCACCTGGCCTTCTCCAGCGGGATCCACTACTGCCTGGGGGCGCCGCTGGCCCGGCTGGAGGGCGAGATCGCGCTACGGGCCCTGGCCCGGCGGGCCCCGGGGCTGGGTCCGGCCGCGGCACCCGACCGGCGCGCGACCATCACGGTACGGTCCCTGTCCGCCTTCCCGGTCACCACCGGGTACAGGTAGAGGGCGGGGGCGCAGGGGTGCGAGAAGCTGTCCGGAACGGCTGGCGTTCGGCCACACGCGGACGGGGTGTCCTACTGTCGGCGGGGGCGGTGTGCGTGGTCATCTTCCTGGTGGTGGCGATCGTGGTCCTGGTCCTGCCCGGACCGGGCGAGGAACCCGGGAGTGAGCTTCCGGCCTTGGCCGAGGCGCACGGGATCGAACTGGGCGTGGCGGTGGCGGTCAACCCGCTCACGCACGACCCCGGATACCAGGACCTGGTCACCGACCACTACACGTCGGTCACCGCCGAGAACACCATGAAGTGGCAGTACGTCCAACCCGAGCGGTACGAGTTCGACTGGGGCGGCCCCGACGCCGTGGTGGACTTCGCCGAGGACAACGGGCTCTCCGTACGCGGGCACACACTGCTCTGGCACAACCAGCAGCCCGACTGGCTGGCCCGGGGGTCCTTCGACGCCGGTGAGCTGCGCACGGTCATGCGCGAGCACACGGAGGCGCTGCTGGGCCGCTACGAGGGCCGGATCGGCTCCTGGGACGTGATCAACGAACCCTTCGAGGACGACACCCCCGAACTGCGTGAGAACCTGTGGCTGCAGACCCTGGGCGAGGACTACATCGCCGAGGCCCTGCGGACGGCCCACGAGGTGGATCCCCAGGCGAAGCTGTACATCAACGAGTTCGGGGTCGAGGGCGGCGGGGAGAAGGCCGACGCCCTGTACGCACTCGCCTCCGACCTGTTGGAGCAGGGAGCACCGCTGCACGGCATCGGCTTCCAGGGGCACTTCGTCCACGGCAACGTCCCCCCGGACCTGGCCGAGAACATGCAGCGCTTCGCCGACCTGGGCCTGGACGTGGAGATCAGCGAGCTGGACGTGCGCATCCCCGAACCGGTCGGCGAGGAGCAGCTCGCCGAGCAGGCGGAGGAGTACCAGTACGTCATCGAGTCCTGCCTGGCGGTGTCCCGCTGCGTGGGGGTGTCGGTGTGGGGCGTGGCCGACTCGCACTCCTGGATCCCCGAGTGGTTCCCCGGATACACCGCCGCGCTGCCCTTCGACGAGGACTACGCCCCCAAGCCCGCCCTGGGCGGGATGGTCGAGGCGCTCAGCCGCGGCCGACGGACCCAGAGCCGGGGCGGCCCCTCCCGTACCGCCCCGCGTCAGGAACGAAGGAGACCCGCAGGTTGACCGGCCCCACTCCCCCGCTCCCCGTTCCACCGGGCCTCGCCGAGAGCGTCACCGGCTTCTTCGGCCCCGACTGGGCCGAGGCGCTGCCGGGACTGGCCGCCCGCCAGTGCGACCGGTGGGGCCTGCGGCCGACCGGCTACCCGATGCACGGCGCCGTGGCCCTGGCCGTCCCGGTGGAACGCGCCGACGGACGCGCGGCCGTGCTCAAGCTCCAGCCGTGGGACGAGGAGACCGGGGGTGAACCCGCCGCGCTGCGCGCCTGGGACGGCGACGGCGCGGTCCGGCTGCTCGACCACGACCCCCGGACCGGGGCGATGCTGTTGGAGGCGCTGGACCCCGAACAGCGGTTGGAGCGGACGGGGATCGACGAGGCGCTGGAGGTGATCGGCGCCCTGCTGGCCCGGCTGGGCGCGCACCGGGGGCCCGAGGGGGTGCGCGAGCTGGGCGGCATCACCCGGCGCCTGGCCGAACGCGCCGCAGGACCGGCCGTCCGGGAGCGGGCCGGGGCCGCCTGCCGTGCCCGCCTGGACCGGTGGGCGGGGCTGGCCCGGGAACTGGCGGCCGAACCGGGTGACCGGTTGCTGCACTGGGACCTGCACTACGGGAACGTGCTGGCGCCGCTTCCCGGATCGGGGCGGGGCCGGTGGCTGGCGATCGACCCCAAACCGCTGGTGGGAGACCCGTGCTTCGAGCTGTTGCCCGCGCTGCGCAATCGGTGGGAGGAGGCCGGGGCCACCGGGGACGCGGTCCGGGAGACGCGGCGGCGGTTCGACCTGTTGACCGAGGCGGCGGGGTTGGACCGGGAGCGGGCGCGCGCGTGGACCCTGGTCCGGGTCCTACAGGACTCGCTTTGGCGGATGGAGGGCGGGGCCGCCCGGATCCCCCGGGTCCAGGCGGCGGTGGCGCAGGCGCTGGAGGGCTGACGGGCACTGGAGGGAGAGGCGGGCGCTGGAGCATGATGGGAGCGCAACGCCACCCCACCCCCGGAGGCCCCCGTGTCCGTTTCCCCTCAGCCGCGTCCCCCCTTCGACCCCGAACTCGCCGCCGCGCTGGCCGTGCTCGGCGAACAGGTCCCCTCCTCGATCACCCCCGAGATGATCCCGGTCCTGAGAGCGGAGGGCGCCAAGCGGGCACCCGCCCCCGACGAGGACCTGACCGGCGGGGCGTTCGTCGAGGAGGAGCACACCGCCCGGGGTGCGGACGGCACCGAGGTCCCGCTGCTGGTGTGGCGGCCGAAGCAGGCCACTGGGGCCACCGGGACCCTGTACTGGATCCACGGCGGCGGGATGGTCGCCGGAACCCACCGCGGCCGGGAGATCCCGGGGCTGCTGGAGTACGCCCGCGAACTGGACCTGGCCCTGGTCTCGGTGGACTACCGGCTCGCCCCCGAACACCCCCACCCCGCACCGGTCGAGGACTGCTACACCGGCCTGGTGTGGTGGACCGCCAACGCCGCCGGGTTCGGGGCGGATCCGGACCGGCTGGTGGTCGGCGGGAGCAGCGCCGGTGGCGGACTGGCGGCCGCCACCTGCCTGCTCGCCCGGGACCGTGGCGGCCCCTCCGCGCTCGGGCAGCTACTGCTCTGCCCGATGCTGGACGACCGCAACGACTCGGTCTCCGGCCACCAGATGGCCGGGCTGGGCGTGTGGGACCGGGTCTCCAACACCACCGGCTGGGGCGCCCTGCTGGGCGAGCGCGCAGGGGGCCCGGAGGTGTCCCCCTACGCCGCCCCGGCACGGGCGCGGGACCTGTCCGGGCTGCCTCCGGCGTTCCTGGACGTGGGTTCGGCCGAGACCTTCCGCGACGAGGTCGTGGAGTACGCCTCCCGGATCTGGCGGGCGGGCGGCTCCGCGGAACTGCACGTGTGGCCGGGCGGTTTCCACTCCTTCGACGGTTTCGCTCCGGAGGCGGTGCTCAGCCGGTCCGCACGGGAACAGCGTCTTCCGTGGCTGCGCCGGGTGCTGGCGGGTTGAGCTCGGCCGGGGCCGTCGCGCGCCGGTGTGCTGTGGGTGTGGTGCCGCGCAGGCGCTTGAAGGCGGTGCTGAGCGCGAACGCGTTGGCGTAGCCGACCCGGCGGGCGATGACCTCGACGGTGGTGTCGGTGTCGCGGAGCAGGTCGGCGGCGAGGCTGACCCGCCACTCAGCCAGGTAGGACATGGGCGGTGTCCCCGCCAGGGCGCGGAAGTCGCGGGCCAGGGTGGCCCGGGAGACCCCGCAGCGCTCGGCCAGGGCGGCCACGGTCCAGGGGTGGGCGGGCTGGTTGTGCAGCAGGCGCAGTGCCTGCCCCACCACCGGGTCGGCCATGGCGGTGTACCAGGCGGGCGGCTGCGTACCCGGCAGGGAGAACCAGACGCGCAGTTTGGTAATCAGGGCCAGGTCCAGCAGGCGGTCCAGGACCAGTTGCTGGCCGGGGGCCGGGCAGCCGATCTCGGCCTCGATCATCGCCCCCAGCCGGTCGTGGCACTCGTCGGCCGGGACGACCAGGGTCGGGGGCAGGGCGGCGAACAGGCGTCTGCTGAGGTCGCCGGTGACATCGTAGGAGCCGCTCAGCAGCAGGTCGGGGGCGTCCAGGGAGTCACCGTAGGTGCGCAGGCCCAGGGTCGCCTCCTCCTGCAGGGGGTCGCCGTCCGGGCCCAGGCACCGGTTCCCGTCCAGGACCGTGCAGCTGACGGGGGCCTCGGCCGGGTTGGCGACGGTGTGCGGGCCGGGCGCGCGCAGGAGCACCGTGTCCCCTGCGGCCAGGGGCACGGGGGTGTCGTGTTCGGGGACGAGCCAGGCCCTGCCGCGCACCATGGTGACCAGGGTCAGGGGTGAACCGGGGGCGAAACGCAGCGCCCAGGGCGGGGACATGACGGACCGGCTGAACAGCGCCCCTCGGGCGCGGACCCCGTCCAGGAGGTCGGCGAGTGCGTCCATGTCCGCAAGCGTAGACGCTCGGACATCCAGGTGAGCTTCTGGACCATGGATCGTCTCAGCCAGGGGCTGTTGACTCGGAGCCATGACGGAGACGACGAACATGACACGGCCGGTCCTGGTGACCGGCGCGACGGGAATGACCGGCAGCCGGATCCTGGCACAACTGCGCGAGCGAGGGGTACCGGTGCGGGCGGCCTCGCGTTCCTCCGAGTGGAGGTTCGACTGGGCCGAACCGGCCACCTGGGACACGATGCTGGCGGGCGCCGGTTCGGTGTACCTGGTGCAGGACGACTCCGATCCGCGCGTTCCGGAGTTCGTGGAGCGTGCGGTGGCCCACGGGGTGGAGCGGGTGGTCCAGCTGTCGGCGCGCGGGGTCGACCAGCCGGACTACTTCGAGGGGGTGGAGGGCGCTCCCTCGCACCTGCGGGCCGAGGAGGCGGTGAGGGCCAGCGGGCTGGAGTGGACGGTGCTGCGCCCCGGCTGGTTCGCGCAGAACTTGAGCGAGGGATTCCTGACGGACGGGGCGCGCACGGGGGTCATGCGCCTGCCCGTCGGTGAGGGCGCGGCCGCCTGGATCGACGTCGACGACATCGCCGCCGTGGCCGCGGCCGCACTGACCGAGCCCGGCCACCACGGGCGCACCTACGAGCTGAGCGGACCCCGAGCGCTGACCCTGGCCGAGGCCCTGGCGGAGATCTCCGAGGTCCTGGGCAACCCGATCCGCTACGAGCCGGTGTCGGCGGAGGAGTACGTGGCCGACCTCCTGGCCCAGGGCTGGCCCGAGGAGGGCGCCCGGGAGCTGGTCGCGGCGCTCTCGGCCATCCGCCGCGGTCTGGAGTCGAAGGTCTCCCCCGGCGTTCGTGAGGCCCTGGGCCGTGAGCCGCGTGACTTCTCGGCCTACGCCGCCGAGGCCTTCTCCCGTCCGCCGTGGTAGAAGGCCTGAACCACCTCCTGGCCGGGGCGGTGGTGTGCGCCCGCGTGTTCGTCCGGGGTTGGGATTCGGCGAATCGGAGTCACACCTTTACGACGTAGATTTTTAATGGCGGCCAGGGGGCGGGGGCGATCGGGTCGGGGCGCCCTCATACGGCTCCCCGGCCCGGTGTCCGCGCACGGCCTCCCTGCCCGGGGCGACCCCTGCGCCTACTCCGCGACGGTGATGCCCAGGGAGCCCAGGATCATCCCGGCCTGGGCGGGGCTGATGGTGGCCCCGCGCAGGAACCCGGCCTGCTGCAGTTCGAACTCCCCCAGGTCCGCGCCGCGCAGGTCGGCCCCGGCGAACTTCGCGTGCACCAGGTTGGCGCCGCGCAGCCGCGACTCCGCCCACACGGTCTCGCGCAGGTCGGCCGAGGCCAGGTCCGCCTCGTCCATCCGCAGCCCCTCCAGGACCTGGCCGCGCAGGACCAGCCCCTTGCAGCGTGCCAGCATCAGGTTGCACTGGGAGAAGGTGTAACCGATCCCCCGCAGCGAGGTCAGCCCGGCGCCGGTCAGCCGGCACCCGGTGAAGGCGGTGTCGGTCAGCAGGGCGCCCTGCCAGCGGGTGTTGGCCAGGTCCATGCGCTCGAAACGGGTGTCGGTGCAGTCGGTGTGCGAGAGGTTCGCCCCCGAGGCCCCTCCCCCGGTGAACACCGCGCCCTCCAGGACCGCGCGCTCCAGGCGCGCCCCGTCCAGACGGCAGTCGACCAACCGCGCGTCCACCAGATGGGCGTCGCGCAGGTCGGACCCGCTCAGGTCGCAGCGGGTCAGGACGCGCGGGGCGCCCGGGTCCCGGGCCAGCGCCTCACGCAGGTCGAGTTCGGACAGGTCGGCGTCGGTGGTCTCGGCCGCAGCGAGAAGGTCGGTGCTCACGGGCCGGACCCTAACGGCAGACGGTGACAGAACGGGTTCCGCCACCGCTGCGGCACCCGGCCCCCGGTGCTCAGTCGCGCAGTTTCAGGGCCAGGAACAGGTCGACGCGGTGTTCGAGGCTGCTCAGGTCGCGGCCGGTGAGCTCCTCGACGCGGCCGATCCGGTAGCGCAGGGTGTTGACGTGCACGTGCATGGCGGCGGCGCAGCGCTGCCAGGAACCCGAATAGGACAGGAACTGCTCCAGGGTGTCCACGAGCTCCGAGCGGTGGTCGCGGTCGTAGTCGACCAGGGGCCCCAGCAGCCGTTCGCGGTAGGAGGTCTGCACCTCCTCCGGCACCGAGGCCAACAGGAGTTCGTGCGAGTCGATCTCGGCACCCGCGATCACCCGGGAACGGCCGCCGCGCAGCTCGGCCAGGCGGCGGGCGTGGCGGGCCTCCACGGCGGCCCCGCGCAGCTCGGGCACGCCCGTGGCCGCCGAGCTCAGCCCGACGGCGAGCCGGTAGTCGAGCAGGCCGCCGTCCAGTACCCGGGCGCGTTGGACCAGTTCGGCGCGGATGGTCTCGGCGCGGGCCCGGGCCTGGTGGTCGGAGCCCTCGACCGGGATCACGGCGAGGGTGTCGTTCTCACCGGTGACGAAGGCGCCCGGATGGTCGGCGACGAGTTCGGCGACCACCCGGCGCGCCAGGTCGGGTACGCGCGGCTCGGGGAGCATCATGGCACTGACCACGACGTGCGCGCGGTCCTCGGGTTCCTCGCCGTCGCCGGTGCCGCGCATGAGGGCGGTGACCTCGTCGAAGCGCTGGGCCGCCAGCAGGCGGGGCAGGCCCTCCAGGTGGCGGGCGGTGGTCAGGGAGCGCTCCTCGTCACGGCTGCGCGCCAGGACCCCGACGGAGACGAGTTCGGCGACGGACTCGTGCTCCTCCTCGGCCCAGGCGGCGTGGTCGCCGGTACAGACCAGCAGCCAACTGGCGAGCGGGTGCGACTCCTTGGTGCTGATCGGCAGGACGGTCAGGGTGCGCCCCTCCCCACCGGAGGAGACGCGGGTGGTGTGTGGAAAGGCCGACCAGGTCAGAGCCTTGGCCGCGATGTTCTCCCGGTCCTCGGCGGGCAGCGGGGCGCCGGAGGAGGCCACCTGTCTGCCGCTGGAGGAGATCACCCAGGCGGTGAGCCCGGCCTGCTCGGCGGCGGAGGCGAAGGCCTCGGGGAAGTTCGCTCCGGAGGCGACCTCGGCCATGACCCGGCGGTGCCGGTCCCGTGTCTCGGCGATGGTGGTGAAGCGGCGCTGGGTGAGGGAGCGCAGCACCTCCTCGGTGACCACGCCGAAGGAGGTCTCCGGGGGGATCTCGACGAGGGGGACGTCGTGGGCCTCGCAGGCCGCGACCAGGTCCTGGGGAACCTCGCCCAGGGCGGTGCCGGCCCCCACGGCCAGGGCCCCGGCGCCGACCAGCGACGCCACGAAGGTCTCGGAGTCCTCGGGGCGGGTACGCCACATCATGCCGGTGAGGACGAGCTCTCCGCCGCGCAGGTAGCGGGCGGGTTCCAGCAGGTCAGTGGTGTAGGCCCACCGGATGTCGCGGTGGGCGTGCTCAGCGCCCGCCAGGAACCGCAGGTGCAGTCGCTTGACGGCGAGCAGCTCACTGATCTGCATGGACTTCCCTCTGTAGGTCGGGTGGGCCGAACCCCACCGCTGGTGTCTTCGTATCAGGACAGTGTGCACGGGGACGGGGACGCGCGGCACCAGGTCCGATGGTCCTCGCTGTCAGCAACGACGACACTTGTAGGAAACGCCCAACGGTGACCGTTCGTTCCATGATCACTTCATGTCATCACTGGCTGGTCGGGCGCAGCCGGCGAGTGCTGTACTTCACATGATCGCCCCGACCAACGAGGGGTCACGACACACCCAGGCGACCAGACCGCACTGCGCAGGACGAGGACGAGCATGGAATTCGTGAGGCCATCCACGCTGGTGGAGGCCCTAGAGGCCAGGAGCGCCCACCCCGACGGCGTGCCCATCATGGGCGGTACCGACGTGATGGTGGAAATGAACTTCGACAAGCGCCGGCCCTCGGCGCTGATCGACCTGACACGGGTCCCGGAGCTGACCGAGTGGGGGGTGGACGGCGACCACACCCGTCTGGGCGCCGGGGTTCCCTACACCCGGATCATCGAGCACCTGTCCGGGAGTGCGCCCGCGCTGGCCAAGGCCTCGCGTTCGGTGGCCTCCCCGCAGATCCGCAACCGGGGCACGGTCGGCGGCAACCTCGGCGGGGCCTCCCCCGCGGGCGAGTCCCACCCGCCGCTGCTGGCCACGGACGCCGTGATCGAGCTCGCCTCCGTGCGCGGCACCCGCCGGGTCCGGGCCCGCGACTTCTACCTGTCCTTCCGCACCACCGCGCTGCGTGAGGACGAGCTGATCACCGCGGTGCTGCTGCCCCGGGCCCCGGGCCCGCAGCAGTTCGCCAAGATCGGCACCCGCAACGCGATGGTGATCGCGGTGACCTCCTTCAGCCTGGCGCTGGACGCCGAGAGGCGTGCGGTGGGCACCGGGATCGGTTCGGCCGGGCCGACGCCGCTGCGTTCGGAGGCGGCCGAGGAGTTCCTGGAGGCCGAGTTCGACTGGGAGGACGGCCGTCCGCTCGCGGAGCCCGTGGTCCGCCGGTTCGGCGAGCTCGTGGCCGCCGCCGCCCGCCCCATCGACGACCAGCGCGGAACCGCCGAGTACCGCAGGCACGCCCTGTCGGTCATGGCCCGCCGCGCGCTGAGCTGGTCCGTCACCGACTACCGGAAGGGAGCCACGCGATGCGCGTGAGTTTCAACGTCAACGGCGAGGACGTCACGGCCGACAACGTGTGGCCGGGCGAGAGCCTGCTGTACGTACTGCGTGAGCGCCTGGGGCTGCCGGGCAGCAAGAACGCCTGCGAGCAGGGCGAGTGCGGTTCGTGCACGGTCTACTTCGACGGTGTGACCGCGTGTTCGTGCATGATCGCCGCCGGGCAGGCCGAGGGGCGCGAGGTACGCACCGTCGAGAGCCTGGCCGAGGGGTCCGGCAAGGGCGGTGACCGCGCGCTGGGCACCGTCCAGGAGGCGTTCGTCGAGGCGGGCGCCGTGCAGTGCGGGTTCTGCACACCCGGCCTGCTGGTGCAGACCGACGACCTGCTGGAGCGTACGGTGGGCGCGGGCGGGCAGGCGCCCGGCGACGCAGAGATCCGGGAGGCCCTGGCGGGCAACCTGTGCCGCTGCACCGGGTACGAGAAGATCATCGACGCCGTGCACCTGGCAGCGGCACGGCGCGCCGAGGCCGCCGGGAGCAGCTCATGAGCCGGACCGTGGTCATCGAGGGCGCCCACGTCGTGACCGTGGACGGCCCGGAGTACGCCGACGGCCACGTGGTGGTGCGCGACGGGCGGATCACCGCGGTGGGCCCCGGCCCCGCCCCGCGGGTCGAGGAGGGGGCCGAGCGGGTCGACGGGCGCGGCTGCGTGGCCACGCCGGGCCTGGTCAACACGCACAACCACCTGTACCAGTGGGCCACCCAGGGGCTGTTCGCCGACGGGACCCTCTTCGAGTGGCTGGTGGGTTCCTACGAGATCTGGCACCGCCTCGACGCCGGGGTGGTGTCGGGGACGACCTCGGCGGGGCTGGCCCACCTGGCGCTGTCGGGGTGCACGACCGCCTCCGACCACCACTACATCTTCCCCTCCGGCCGCGGTGACATCGCCGCCGCCGAGGTCGAGGCCGCCCGTGAGGTCGGTATCCGCCTGGACCTGGCCCGCGGGTCGATGGACCGGGGCAAGAGCCAGGGCGGTCTGCCGCCGGACAGCGTGGTCGAGACCCTGGAGGGAGCGCTCGCCGGCACCGCAGCGGCGATCGACGCCCACCACGACGCCTCCTTCGACTCCATGACCCGGGTCGCGGTGGCGCCGTGCTCGCCGTTCTCGGTCTCCCGGGAGCTCATGGTCGAGGGTGCCGCCCTGGCCAGGGAGAAGGGCGTCCGGCTGCACACCCACCTCGCCGAGACCGTCGACGAGGAGGAGCAGTGCCTGGCCGAGTTCGGGTGCACCCCCGTGGAGTACGCCGAGAAGCTCGGCTGGCTCGGCGAGGACGTGTGGTTCGCGCACGCCGTGCACCTGTCGGACGCGGCGATCGGCCGGATCGCGGCGACCGGCACCGGTATCGCCCACTGCCCGACCTCGAACGCCCGTCTGGGCGCGGGGATCTGCCGGGTGACCGAGCTGCTCGAAGCCGGTGCCCGGGTGGGACTGGGCGTGGACGGCCCGGCCTCCAGCGAACTGACGCTGATGGCCGGCGAGATGCACCAGGCGCTGATGATGGCGCGGGCCCGCAAGGGGCCGCAGGCGCTGAGCGCACGCCAGTCCCTGGAGTTGGCCACCCTGGGCGGAGCCCGGGTGCTGGGCCGGGACGCGGAGCTGGGTTCGCTGTCGGCGGGCAAGGTCGGCGACGTGGCCCTGTGGCGTGTGGACGGCTTCGGCTACGACGTGATCGCCGACCCGGTGGTGGCGCTGACCTTCGGTCCCGTCCCGCCGCTGGAGCGGCTCCTGGTCGGCGGGAACACCGTCGTCGACCGCGGCGAGCTGCGCACCCTTTCCGCCGAGACCGCTGCCGCCCGGGGCCGTGCGGCGCACCGATCCCTCATCCAGGAGGTGAGTCGCTGATGAAGGCGACGACCCGGACCGTGACCACGGACCTGTCCAGCACCACCAGGGACGGGCTGGGCGCCAGCCCGCGCCGTCCCGACGGAACACTGAAGGTCACCGGCGAGTTCGCCTACTCCTCGGACCTGTGGATGGAGGGCATGCTGTGGGGCGCGACCCTGCGCAGCCCCCATCCGCACGCCAGGATCCTGGGCATCGACATCACCGAGGCCCTGAAGCTGCCCGGTGTGGAGGCGGTGCTCACCCACGAGGACGTGCCCGGTGAGAAGCGCTACGGCCTGGAGTTCCAGGACCAGCCGGTACTCGCCTTCGACAAGGTGCGGTACAAGGGCGAGGCGGTGGCCGTGGTGGCCGCCGACCACCCCGAGACGGCGCGCCGGGCGATGGAGCGCATCAGGGTCGACTACGAGGTCCTGCCCCCGGTGAGCGACTCGCTGCGGGCCGCCCACGACCCCGAGTATCCGCTGGTCCACGAGGAGGGCACCCTGCCCGTCCACGAGGAGTACCACCAGCGCGGCAACCGGGTGCGCCACCAGCCGATCCGTACCGGCGACTTCGTCGGCGTGGCCGAGTCGGGCGAGGGCCAGCAGGAGGTGCTGGAGCGCCTGCGCGCCCGGGCCGATGCCGTCGTGGAGACCGAGTACGAGGTCGGCATGCAGGACCAGGCCTTCCTCGGCCCGGAGTCGGGGATGGCCGTGCCCGCCGAGGACGGCGGTGTGGACCTGTACGTGGCCACGCAGTGGCTGCACGTGGACCAGAAGCAGATCGGCCCGGCCCTGGGGCTTCCCCAGGACAAGGTGCGGCTGACCCTGGCCGGGGTGGGCGGCGCCTTCGGCGCCCGCGAGGACCTGTCGATGCAGATCCACGCGTGCATGCTGGCGCTGCGCACCGGCAAGCCGGTGAAGTTCGTGTACAACCGCGAGGAGTCCTTCTACGGCCACGTGCACCGGCACCCGGCCAAGATGCGCTTCGAGCACGGCGCCAGGGCCGACGGGACGCTGCTGTACGCCACGCTGGAGATCGTCGTGGACGGCGGGGCCTACGCCTCGGCGACGCCCGCGGTGGTGGGGGTGGCCTCCTCGCTGGGCATCGGCCCCTACGAGGTCCCGAACGTGCTGGTGGACGCCTACGGCGTGTACACCACCAACCCGCCGTGCGGCGCCATGCGCGGTTTCGGCGCGGTGCAGGCCTGCTTCGGCTACGAGTCCCAGATGGACAAGCTCGCTGAGAAGCTGGGGATGCACCCGGTGGAGCTGCGGGTGCGCAACGCCATGTCGCAGGGCTCGCGGATCATCACCGGCCAGGAGATCGACATGCCGCTGCCGATGGCGGAGATGCTGGAGCGGTGCCGTGACCTGCCGATGCCGGTGGAGCGGACCGCGTTGGAAGACCCCGCCGACCAGCGCACCCTGCCGGGCGGCGTGGCCGGGACCACCCGCGGCGAGGGCGTGGTGCGCGGCGTGGGTTACGGGGTCGGCCTCAAGAACCTGTGCTTCTCGGAGGGCTTCGACGACTACTCCACCGCCCGGGTCCGGATGGAGATCGTGGCCGGCGAGCCGGTGGTGCTGGTGCACACGGCCGCGGCGGAGGTCGGCCAGGGGCTGGTGACGGTCAAGGGCCAGATCGCGCGGACCGAGCTGGGTGTGGAGAAGGTGGCCATCGCCCCCTCCGACACCCAGGTGGGTTCGGCCGGTTCGTCCTCGGCCTCCCGGCAGTCGTACATGACCGGCGGCGCCGTCAAGATGGCCTGTGAGGCGGTACGCGAGTCGGTGTTCGCGCTGGCGCGCGAGCGCGGGATCATCCCGGAGTCGGTACCCGACGCCGAGCTGTCCCTGACCGGCGGCAAGGTCGTGTCCCGGAGCGCCGGGGCGCTGGTGTCCCTGGCTGATCTGCTGGGCGACTCCGCCAGCGGCGGCACCGTCGTCGAGGAGACCCGCGAGCACCACCACCGTCCCACCGAGATGCTCGACCCCACCCTCGGCCAGGGCGCCTCGCACACCCAGTTCGGGATGTGCGTGCACCGCGCCGTGGTGGACGTGGACGTGGATCTGGGCCTGGTGAAGGTGGTGGCCCTGGACGCGGTCCAGGACGTGGGCAAGGTCCTGCACCCGCAGCAGCTGGCCGGGCAGATCCAGGGCGGTTCCGCCCAGGGGCTGGGGCTGGCTCTGATGGAGGAGATCCAGGTCAAGGACAGCGAGATCCGCAACCCGTCCTTCACCGACTACCTGATCCCGACCATCCTGGACATGCCGCCGATGCGCATCGACGTGCTCGAACACCCCGACCCGCACGCCCCGTACGGGCTGCGGGGCGCGGGCGAGCCGCCGACGCTGTCCTCGACCCCGGCGATCGTGGCCGCGGTGCGCGACGCGACCAAGCGTCCGCTGACGCACGCCCCGGTGCGGCCGGAGGACATCGTGGGCATCGACCTGTGAATCCCGGCCGCAGCGCCGGCTGACACCCGGGCCGGAGGGGCGGCGCCAGTGCCCGTCGCCCCTCCCCCTGCGCGTTCCGCGGAGACCGCTCGCCGAACGGCGGCGCGTGTGCTCGCCGGACACGCCCGAAGACGCCCGCCCCGGACCCCCGACGCCCTCGGCCCCGGGGCGGGTCGCCAGGACAGTGCCGTCCCGGCGCCAACCAAGTTTGACTACTTTCCGTAGCAAACCCCCCACACACGGCTATTAACGCTGTGCTCATATCCCTCCAGGAGGGGACGTGACCAAACTCAACGACACCGGTTCGCGGCCGCAACCGCGGGCCGGTACGGATCGATCCTGGCTCGACCGCTTCTTCTTCGTCACCGAGCGGGGCTCCACCTTCGGGCAGGAGGTCCGCGGCGGCCTGACCACGTTCATGGCGATGGCCTACATCATCGTCCTGAACCCGATCATCCTCAGCGGCGTGACCGACGTGAACGGTGACCAGCTCTCGGCCGGGCAGCTGACCACCATGACCGCCCTGGCCGCCGGGCTGGTCACCATCATGATGGGCGTGGTCGGCCGGGCGCCGATCGCCTGCGCGGCCGCCCTCGGCGTGATGGCCGTGGTGGCCTACCAGGCGGCGCCGGTGATGGCCTGGCCCGAGGTGATGGGCCTGGTCGTCTGGCAGGGCGTCGCCATCATCCTGATGGTGGTCACCGGGGTGCGCACCGCGGTGATGAACGCGCTCCCGCACAACCTCAAGCTGGCCATCGGTGTCGGTATCGGCCTGTTCGTGTCGCTGATCGGCCTGACCAACGCCGGTTTCGTCAGCGCGGGCGAGGGCGGCAGCCTGCTGCAGCTCGGCTCCGCGGGCGGCGGCGGACACCTGAACGGCTGGCCGATCCTGGTGTTCGTGGCCGGACTCGTCCTGGCCAGTGTGCTGCTGGCGCGCAACGTGCCCGGCGCGATCTTCTACGGCATCGTCGGGGCGACCGTGTTCGCGGTGCTCGTGCACTTCGTGATGCGGCTGGACGCCGACGCCTGGGGCGGCGGCGTCCCCGAACTGCCCTCCAGCCCCGTGTCCACACCCGACTTCGGCCTGCTGTTCCAGGTGGACATGTTCGGCGCCTGGACCTCCGCCGGGCCCACCACCGCCGGGGTCATCCTGTTCACCCTGGTGCTGGCCGGGTTCTTCGACGCGCTGGGCACCATCCTGGCGATCGGCACCAAGGCGAACATCGCCGACGCGGACGGGCAGATGCCCCGGGTCAACCAGATCCTGGTCACCGACGGCGCCGGGGCGGTGACCGGCGGTCTGACCAGTTCCTCGGCGACGCTGGTGTTCGTGGAGTCCACCGCGGGGGTGAGCGAGGGCGCGCGGACCGGTCTGGCCAGCGTGGTCACCGGCCTGCTCTTCCTCAGCGCGGTCTTCTTCGCCCCGGTCTTCGGCATGGTGCCCGCCGAGGCGGCGTCCGTGGCGATGGTGCTGGTCGGCGCCATGATGATGATGCACGTGGGCCAGATCGCGTGGTCGGACATCTCGGTGTCCATCCCCGCCTTCCTGACCATCGCGATGATGCCGTTCGCCTACGACATCGCCAGCGGTATCGGGATCGGGATCATCTCGCACACCCTGATCAAGTCCGCGCAGGGCAGGTTCCGCGAGGTCGGCTGGCTGATGTGGGTCCTGAGCGCGGTGTTCGCCTTCCACTTCGCGATGCACGCGCTCGGTTTGTAGCCGCAACCGCGGCCGGGGAGCCCGGACCACCGGAGAACGCGGTCCGGGCTCCCCGGGTGTCCGGGGCCGGCGGTAAGCACACTGTGGCCCGGCGGCGAGGCCCGCGGACGGCCTCCCGACCGTCCCAGTCAGCACAGGAGGACGCGGCCGGCGGCTTCCCCTCTGACAGGACGTCCACCATGCCTGTTCCGTTACTGCCTTCGGATCCCTCACACATCGGCCCCTACACCGTGCGGGCCCGCATCGACAGCGGCGGCCAGGGCACGGTCTACCTCGCACACGCGGCGGACGGCTCCCCGGTCGCCGTCAAGGTACTGAGCGGGACCTGGCCGGGTGAGGGCCGGCAGAGGGAGCGTTTCGCCAAGGAGTTGGCGGCCGCGCGCAGGGTCGCCCCGTTCTGCACCGCGGCGGTCGTGCACGCGGACATGGACGCCGAGACGCCCTTCATCGCCAGCGAGTACGTGCCGGGCCCCACCCTGGGCTCCGCGGTGCGCGGCGAGGGGCCCCGCACCGGCCCCGCGCTGGACCGCCTGGCCATCGCCACGGCCACGGCGCTCAGCGCGGTGCACGAGGCCGGGGTGGTGCACCGGGACCTCAAACCGGGCAACGTCATCCTGGGCCCGGACGGCCCCCGGGTGATCGACTTCGGTATAGCGCGTCTGGTCGACGCCACCCGGCAGACCACCACGGTGACCGGGACCCCGGCCTACATGTCCCCGGAGCAGATCCGGGGTGCTCCGGCGGGCCCGGCGGGCGACGTGTTCTCGTGGGCCGCGGTGATGGCCTACGCCGCCACGGGACGCCAGGCCTTCCCCGGGCAGGACACGATGGCGGTGATCGACCGCGTACTGAAGTGCGAACCGGAGCTGGAGGGTGTGCCCGAGCGGCTGCTTCCGGTGCTGCGGGCGTGTCTGGCCAAGGATCCGACGGCCCGCCCCACCGCGTTGGAGGTCCTGGTCATGCTGATCGGGCGGGGTGAAGAGCAGGCGGCCCCGCCGGAAGCCACCCTGCTGCTGACCCGGGTGAGCACGGCGGTGGACGAGGGCAGGGCGCGTATCGGCCGGGCCGCCGCGGAGGACGACGGGCGGCGGCCGGGCGCGCAGGTGCGGGGCCCGAAGAACGACGGGGCCGGTGGGGCGGAGGGGGCCGGTGAGACCGGTGGCGGCGTCACCGAAACCCGGGGCGCTCACGTGCGGGGCGCCGTGGAGGCGGGCCCCCGGCGACGGGGCCCGGCCGGGTGGATCACCGCGGGCGCCCTGGTGGTGCTGGCCGTACTCGGCGGGCTGCTGCTGTGGACCTTCCTGGGTCCCCTTTCCGAGGTGGCGCCCGCCGGGTCGACCCCACCGGTCCGGACGGTCCAGGACAGCCCGAACGGAGAACCGGAGCCGGTCACCGGGGAGTCCACGGCCGGCACCGGCGAAGGCGCGGGTGAGAGCACGAGTGAGAGCACGGGCACCCGCGGGGGCGGCCCGGCCACCTCGCCCGAGGAGGCCGGGCCGCCGGACTGCCAGGCCGATCCGCACGCCTGGGACTGTCCTCCGACGGCGCCCGCCACCTGCGAGCACGAACCCTGCGGCGATCCCACCGAGGGTGGCGCCGACGCCGTCGGCGCCGAACACGGCGATACGGAAGGCGGTGCTGGGGGCGGCCCGGACGGCGGCGCGGACACCGGCGGGGACCACGGCGCAGAGAAGACCGACGGGCCTCCCCCTCCCCCCGCCCGTGAGAGCACCGCGGAGGAGGCGTGAGCGGGCGGCGGGGCAGCCCTGCGGCGGTCCGTCGCGAAAACCTTTGACAGCGAGCTTTCCCAGCCCCTAAGTTGACGCTGACAACTTAACTCTCCGTCAAGGGAAGCCGCCCATGGGCATCCGCGTCAACGGCGCACCCTCATCCGCACCCGACGACCCCGGCCCCAGCGCCGCCGAACACCTCCGCGACCGGCTCGGCCTGACCGGCACCAAGATCGCCTGCGGCTCCGGCGTGTGCGGGGCCTGCACCATCCTGGTGGACGGCACACCCGCCGCCTCCTGCCTGCTGCCCGCCGACCACCTGGCGGGGCGCGACGTCACCACGGTGGAGGGGCTGGACGGCCGCCACCCCGTCCAGCGCGCCTTCGCCGCCCACGACGGCCTCCAGTGCGGCTACTGCACCCCGGGCTTCGTCCTGGAGGCCTCCGTGTTCGTGGACGCCTGGCGCGCCGAACACGGCGACACCCGCCCCGACCGCGCCACCGTCGCCGATGCCCTGGCCGGACACCTGTGCCGCTGCGGCGCCTACGAGGGGATCTTCGCGGCCGTGGCCGCCGCCTGCGCCGGCGAGTTCGACACCGAAGCCGACCAGGCCCCGCCGCGCGCCGACGCCCCGGCCAAGGTGACCGGACGCGCCCGGTTCACCGCCGACCTCGCCCCGCCCGGAACCTGGGAGGGGGTGATCGTGCGCTCCACCGTCCCGCACGCCCGCGTACTGAAGGTCAGCGCCGATGCCGGGCCCGACGGCGCCCCGGCGCCCCTGGCCGACCTGCTCGGCGAGGACCGCCTCGTGCGCTACGTCGGCCAGCCGATCGCGGCGGTGGCCGCGCCCACCCGGGCGGCCGCCAAGGCGCTCGCGAAGGCGGTGCGGGTGGACCACGAACCCCTGCCCGCCGTGACCGACCCCGAGGCCGCACGCTCCCCGGACGCGCCCGTGCTCTACCGCACGAAACAGGAGCGCGCCGCCGCGCCCACCTACGGCGAGGCACCCACCCCCTCGGCCCCCTGGAACGGCAACGTGCGCGGACCCGGCGTCCTGAGCTGGCGCGGACCCACCGCCGTGGCCCGGCTGCGCGACGCCTCCCGCAGGGGGGACCCGCTCCTGGTCGCCGAGGAGTACACCACCGCCACCCAGGTGCACAGCCCGCTGGAGCCGCACGTGAGCGTGGCCTCCTGGGCCGACGGCGACCTGTACCTGCACGTGTCCACCCAGTCGGTCAGCAAGATCGCGGACAGGGCCGCCAAGCGCTGGAACCTGCCCCGGGAACGGGTGCACCTGGTGACCGAGTACGTCGGCGGCGGATTCGGGGCCAAGAACTCGCTGTCCCCGGACGTGGTGGCCGCCGTGGAACTGTCCAGGCTGAACGGTGTCCCGGTACGGGTGTCCCTGGACCGGTCCGAGGAGCTGACCGACGCCGGCCACCGGCCCGGGACCCGCACCCGGGTGGCACTGCTGGCGGGGCGGGACGGCTCCCTCCGTGCCATGAGCGTGGACTCCTACGGCGACGGCGGGGTCTCGGTGGGCTCCAACGCCGCCGTCCTGGCCGCGCTGATGTACGGCCGCTCGCCCCGACGGGTGCGCGACTTCGACGTGGTGACCAACCGACCGCCGGGCGAACCCATGCGCGGCCCCGGCGGGCCGCCGATGGCCTGGGCACTGGAGCAGGCCGTGGACACCATGGCGCGGCGGCTGGGCGAGGA
Source organism: Nocardiopsis terrae (assembly GCF_014651695.1). Lineage (GTDB taxonomy): Bacteria > Actinomycetota > Actinomycetes > Streptosporangiales > Streptosporangiaceae > Nocardiopsis > Nocardiopsis terrae. The sequence continues at coordinate 273,728 of NZ_BMXJ01000003.1, read as the reverse complement.
CCCGCTGTCACTGCGCCGCCGCTGGGACGGCAACCCCAAACGGCGGGCCCTGTACGAGCGGGTCGCCGAGCTGCCGCTGTGGCGGGACCGCCCGCGCGGGAAGCGCACCGGCAGGTTCCGGCGCGGGGTGGGGCTGGCCGCCGCGGGCTGGCCCTACCTGCTGGCGCCCCGGGCCCGGGTGGAACTGGTGGTGGAGGGCGGCACCCTGGTGGTGCGTTCGGCCACCCAGGACATCGGCACCGGTATCCGGAGCGTGCTCGGCGACGTGGTCGCCGACCGGCTCGGGACGGACGCGGCGAACCTGCGGGTGGAGATCGGACAGAGCTCCTCGGTACACGGCACCGGTTCCTTCGGCAGCCGCACCACCACCTCCATGGGGCCGGCCGCCGCCGACGCCGCCGACCGGCTGCGCGAGGCCCTGCGCGAGCTCTCCCCCGACGTACCCGCGAGCGGTCCCGTCCCCGAGCACGCCCTCAAGGAGGCGCTCGCCGCCGCAGAAGGGGTGAGCGTGGTCGGTGAACGCGGCCTGGACCGCTGGGGACAGCTCACCCCGGACATGGCGGACCTGGCCGTGGGGCGCGGTATGAGCGGCGCCGTACACGTGATGGAGGTGGAGGTGGACACCCTGCTCGGGCGGGTACGGCCCGCCCGCTGCTGGGCGGGGATCGCCGCCGGGCGCATCTACTCCGAGCGGCTGGCCCGCAACCAGTGCGAGGGAGCGGTGGTCCAGGGCGTGGGGTACGCGCTCTTCGAGGAGCGGCGCGACGACCCCGCCTCGGGCGTGGTGCTCTCCGACAACCTGGAGGACTACCGCATCCCGGGGATGGGCGACGTGCCCGAGACCGAGGTGTACTTCCACCAGGAGGGGTTCGAGCACGTGGTCGGCGGCGGGATCGGCCTGGGCGAGGTCTCGGTGGTGGGTGTGGCGGCGGCCCTGGGCAACGCCGTGTACGACGCCACCGGGCACCGGCAACACGACCTTCCCCTGCGTCCGGACCGACTGATCGGAGACCAGCGTTGACCACCGTGCGACAGACCGAGTTGACCACCAGCCGCCCCACGAGCGTGGCCGAGGCCTCCCGGGAACTGGCCGGGGGCGGTGCGCTCCCGCGTGCCGGGGGCACCGACCTGGCCGCCTGCCTGGAGGTCGGCGCCATCGCTCCCGGCCCCCTGGTGGACCTGTTGGACGTGCCCGGTCTGCGCGGTTGCCACTGGGCCGGGGACGGAGCGGTACGGATCGGCGCGATGACCACCGTCGCCGAGCTGGGCACCGATCCCCGCCTGGCCGGGCTCCACCCGGGGCTGGCCGCCGCGGCCCGGGCCCTGGCCACCCCGCAGATCCGGGGAACGGCCACCGTGGGCGGCAACCTGCTCCAGCGCAACCGCTGTTCCTACCTGCGCAACCCGGCCTTCGACTGCTTCCAGACCGGGGGCGGGACGTGCCCGGCGCGTTCGGGCGACCACCTGCGCGGTGTGGTGGTGGACCAGGGACCGTGCGTGGCCCCGCACCCCTCGTCGCTGGCGGTGGCGCTGCTGGCCTACGACGCGACCGTGCACGTCGCACGGGGGCGCGGGTCCGGACCGGGCGCGGACGCTCAGTCCCCGGAAACGGCGGAACTGGGTGTGGCGGAACTGTACGACGGCACCGACCCCACCGGTGACCACGTCCTGGCCCCCGGCGACCTGCTGACCGCGGTGGCGCTGCCAGCCCCGGTACCGGGTGAGCGCGCCGCCCACCTGCGGGCCGCGGGGCGGTCCCGGGCCGAATGGCCCCTGGTGGAGGCGGTGGTCCGGACGGAGTGCGCCGACGGCGGCACCGGTCCGGTGGTCCGTGCGGCGGTGGCGGTGGGCGGGGTGGCCCGTACCCCGCTGCGCCTTCCCGGGGTGGAGGCGGCACTGGTCGGCGCGGTCCCGGGCGAGGAGGCCGGTGCGGCGGTCGTCGGTGCCCTGGAGGGGCTCGCCGAACTCTGTTCCCCGCTGCCCGCCACCGGGTACAAGGTCCCCTTGCTCCAGTCGACCGTCCGGGGTGTAATCGAACAGGCCCTGGCGGCTCCGAACCGGTGACACGGGCTCGGAGCGCGGCCCCGGGGCTCCGGGCCGGGCGGGCCGCCGTGGCGTGGCGGCCCGCCCGGCCGGTGACCGGCCCCGGGGGCCGGCCGGGTCACTGGTGCGCGAGCACCGAGACGGGGATCCCGTTCAGGACGGCGTTGCCGGAGAGCGGGTCCACCACCGAGGGGTCGGTCACGGCGTTGACGTTCACGCCCGGGTTCTGCGCGGCGACCGAGAGCCGGGTGCCCCGTACGCCGTGCCCCCAACCGTGCGGCAGGCTCACCACCCCCGGAGCGACGGTGTCGGTGCACTCCACCGGGGCCTGCACCGCGCCCGCACCGCTGCGTACCGTGGCCGTTCCACCGTCCGACAGGCCCAGGCGGGCGGCGTCCTCGGGGTGCACGTGCAGGGTGCAGGTGTTGCTGCCGCCGTTCAGCCGGGGCACGTTGTGTCCCCAGCTGTTGTTGGAGCGCAGGTGCCGTCGGCCCACCAGCACCAGGGACTCGCGGCGCTCGGCCAGTCCGTCCCGCAACCGGGCGACGTCCTCGGCGATCGGCGGCGGGCAGGCCTCGATGCGGCCGGAGGCGGTGGCCAGGATCCCGGGCACCCGGGGGCGCAGCGCCCCGAGGTCGATGCCGTGCGGCGCGTCCAGCAGCGAACGCAGGGTGAGGCCCTCCGGGCGGGCGCCGAAGGCGTCGCCGTAGGCGCCCAGGCGCAGGAACAGGTCGACGCGGCGCTCGGCCCAGCTCCCCCGGGGCAGGAGGGCGGCCAGCTCGGCCGGGTCGCGTCCGTGCACGGGGGACTCCGGGTCGGCCACGGCCCGGGCCAGCAGCCGCGCGATCTCGGCCTCGTCCACGGTGTCGGGGTCGGCGTCGGGGCCCTGGCCGGCGGCGATCTGAACGAGCCGGCGCAGGATCTCGCCCTCGTCGGCCTCTCCTTCGCCCAGCGGCAGGGCCGGGGGCGAGTAGCGGACGTTGTTGCGCACCGAGAGTTCGTTGAAGGCGAGGTCGAAGTGGCTGGAACGGCTGGGCGGGGCGGGCGGGAGGATGACGTGCGCGTGCCGGGTGGTCTCGTTGAGGTAGGGGTCCACACTCACCATGAACTCCAGGTCCGGCAGCGCGGTGCCGAGGCGCTCCCCGCCCGGGGTGGACAGCACCGGGTTCCCGGCGACGGTGACCAGGGCCCGGACCTGCCCGGGGCCGGGGGTGGCGATCTCGTCCACCAGGGTCACGGCGGGGAACTCGCCCTTGGCCTCGGGCAGGCCCCGGACGCGGCTGTGCCAGCGTCCGACCCGGAAGGGCCGGGTACGGCCGGAAACGGGGCCGCGGTGCGCCGGCTGGGGGAACATCGCACCGCCGGGCCGGTCCAGGTTCCCGGTGAGCAGGTTGAGCACGTCCACCAGCCAACTGGTCAGCGTGCCGTACTGGGCGGCGGTCGTACCCAGGCGCCCGTAGACCGCGGCGCTCGGCGCGGCCGCCAGGTCGCGTGCCAGGCCGCGGATCTGCTCGGCTCCGATCCCGCACACCGGGGCGACCGCCTCGGGGGTGAACGCCTCGGCCAGGGCGCGGAGCTCGTCCAGGCCGTCGGTGTGTTCGGCGAGGCCCCCGGGGTCGGCGAGGTTCTCGGCCACCAGGGTGTGCACCATGGCGAAGAGCAGGTAGGCGTCGCTGCCCGGGCGGACGGGGACGTGCTCGTCGGCGAGGTCGGCGGTGCGGGTGCGGCGGGGGTCGACCACGACCAGGCGGCCTCCCCTGGCGCGCAGCGCCTTGAGCCTGCCGGGGAAGTCGGGGGCGGTGCACAGGCTGCCGTTGGACTCCAGCGGGTTGGCGCCGAGCATCAGCAGGTGGTCGGTGCGGTCCAGGTCGGGGACGGGGATGGCGTACGGGTCGCCGAACATCAGCCCGCAGGAGACGTGCTTGGGCATCTGGTCGACCGTGCTGGCGCTGTAGACGTTGGTGCTGGCGATGGTGCGCGCGAGCAGGCTCGAGTAGAGCTGTCCGGCCAGCGTGTGCACGTTCGGGTTGCCCAGGTAGCTGGCCACGGCCTGGCGGCCGTGCCGTTCGATCACGCCGGTGAGTCCGGCGTCGACGGCGGCGAAGGCCTCGGGCCAGTCGACCTCGCGCCAGTGCTCCCCGTCGCGGATCATGGGCCGCCGCAGCCGGTCGGGGTCGTTGTCCAGGGCGGGGAGGGTGGCGCCCTTGGGACAGACGAACCCGGCACTGAACACGTCCTGACGGTCGCCGCGTGCGCCGGTGAGCCGCCCCGCGTCGATGGTCAGGGTCAGGCCGCAGGTGGCCTCGCACAGCGGACAGATCCGCAGGGCCGTTTCCATGGGGGACTCCCTTTCACATACCGAACAGTCGGTTTGTAGGGGACCCTACCGCTGGGCAGCGTGTCCGTCGATGCCTCCCCTCCGGCTCGGACGTATCGTGAACGTGCTGTGACGCCGCGCCCGAATGCCGTGGAGGGAGTCTGCGGTGCCCGACGAGAGTGTTCGCGCACCCTTCTGGTTCCGCGCCGTCACCGGACCCGGCGCCCACGTGTCCGGCGTCCGCGCGGCGCTGGCCGCCGGGGGCTTGGACCCGAGGCCCTGGGAACCGGGTGTGCCGGGCCCGGGGGTGCTGCTGTACACCTCGCTGGACGGGGAAGCCCGGGCGGCCCTGCGCGAGGTCCGCCACGGCGGCCGGGTCCTCGCCCTGTGCCTGGCCCGTGAAGGGGTCCGCACCGCCGAGGCCTGGGCCCTGCTCCGGAGCGGGGCCCAGGACGTCATGGCCTGGGGTGAGGGCCGGGACGCCGACGTCGCCGCCGTCCTGTCCCGGATGGTCCGCTGGCGCCGTGTGGAGGAGCTGATGGACTCCTCGGCCGTACGCGACAACCTCGTCGGAGGCAGCACGGTGTGGCGGTCGGTGCTCGAGGACGTGGTCGAGACCGCCTACTTCACGGACAACCCGGTGCTGCTGACCGGGGAGACCGGAACCGGCAAGGAGTTGGCGGCCCGGCTCGTCAACGCCCTCGACCAGCGGTCGGACCGAACGCCCCTCGTCCTCGTGGACTGCACGACGATCACCCCGACACTGGCGGGGAGCGAGTTCTTCGGGCACGAGAAGGGGAGCTTCACGGGCGCGCTCTCGGCCCGTGACGGTGCCTTCGCACTGGCCGACCAGGGCACCCTCTTCCTCGACGAGGTCGGTGAACTCCCACCGGACCTGCAGGCCGAACTCCTCCGGGTCATCCAGGAGGGCGCCTACAAACGGGTCGGCGGGAACACCTGGCGCTCCACGCGGTTCCGCCTGGTCTGCGCGACCAACCAGGACCTGGAGGAGTGTATCCGCCAGGGACGGTTCCGCGGCGACCTCTTCTACCGCATCGCCGCGTCACGGTTCCACCTGCCGCCGCTGCGCGAGCGCCCCGACGACGTCCTCCCCCTCGCCGACCACTTCCTGGAACAGCTGATACCCGGACACCCCCGTCCGCACTTCGACCCGGCCGTCCGGGACATGCTGGTGGGTCTGCGCTATCCGGGAAACGTCCGCGAACTCCGACAGCTGGTGGCGCGGATCGCCGCACGCCACGCCGGATCCGGGGCGATCACGGCGGGGGCCGTTCCCCCCTCAGAGCGGCCCCGCCAGGACCCCGACCCGGTCGACCGCTCCCTGACCGCGCCCCTGCGGCTCGCCGCGGTGCAGGGGGTGACGCTGGCCGAGGTCACCGAGGCGGCCCGGAACGAGATGATCGCGCTGGTGATCGCGGACGAGACGGAGCGGGGCCGTCCGGGGCGGCTGCGCCGGGCCGCGGACCGCCTCGGGGTGAGTGTGCGAACCCTCCAGATGTGGCAGCGCTCGCACTCCGCCCAGGCCGCTGGCGGTACCGGCGCGCCGGAGGCCTGAGCCCTCACCCGGCGGGCTCGCGACCCCAGTTCCGCCACCGGTCGGGGATGGCGTTGGCGCCCTTGAGGTGGAAGCCCGGGCCGCCGTCCTTCAGACCCAGTGCGTCCACCCCCCACTGGCCGACGTTGTACCAGATGTCGGGCCCGGGACAGTTCTCCCGTGTTCCGCTGGCCTGCCGGTGCGCCAGGACGTGGGTCAGGCCGATCTCCCCGCGCAGGTGGCGCAGCAGTCCTCGGCCAGCCGCCACCTGGGCCCTGGTCAGCTGGTGGCAGCCGAACCTGTCCGGCCGCCAGCACCTGCCCCGGACGTCGGGCAGGTTGCCCGCGAACTCGACGGCCACGCTGCCTGAGTTGAACCCGTTGGACGCGAACAGGTAGGTGGTGACCGGATGGAGCCTGGCCGCCTTCCCGTCCGGGGTGATGACGAAGTGCGCCGTAACCGTGTCGTACCCGGCCAGGTCGTCACCGCGGCTGAACGCCATCTGGTGCAGGACCAGGGCGTAGACGGAACCGGCCGGTCTCGGCGCCGGACGCTTCTTCGTGGACTTCGCGAAACGGGTGCGGTCCTGGACGGTGAAGCCCGACGGGAAGGGCCACCAGGAGAGGAAGTCCTCCTCGCCCGGTGGTTCCTCAGCGGCGAGCAGGGCGTCGATCGGCCGCCTCCCGGCACTGTGGTGGGTCATCTGGAACTCCTCGGTCCGTCATGGTGCCGACGCGGCCGCGTCGGCACCATGACGGGTGTGTCAGCCGGAGGACGCCGCCCGGGGCCCCTCTCGCCGGGCCAACAGCTCGGACGGTTCGGTGTAGCGGATCCTCATCTGCTCGGCGTGGATGGTGTCGGCGGACAGGTCCACACCGGTGGCGGAACGGTAGGCGTGGATGTAGCCCTGGATCTCCGGCCGCCAGAACCGTGCCCAGTTGGAGGCCCTGTTGACGTCGGAGGCGTCCACCCAGTCGTCGTAGCGGACCGAGAGCAGGATCTGCTCGCCGAAGACGGCCAGGTCCCGGAAGTGCGAGACCCCGGCCGTCGGCCACCCCTGCAGGGAGGCCATCGTCTCCACCCGGCCCATCCAGGGTTCCGCGTAGGGGACCATGGCCCGCCCGCCCAGGAAGTCACGCATCTCCGGGCGGGCCAGGAGCCACTGCATGATCAGCATCTCCTGCCGTGCCTGCCAGGGCAGGTCCCCGAACTGGTTGTGCGCTCCCTGCGCCAGGATCAGGTGCAGTTCCTTGAGCGCGTTCAGCAGCGGGAACCCGTCAGCGCGGTAGTTGGTGTCGTCGTCCTCCTTGAAGAACACCGTCGCCAGGTGCATCAGGTTGTGGAAGGCCTCCAGGAACCTGCTGCGGCTGTCGGCCGTGCGCATCTGGGGCACCGCCTTGCCCCGCAGCCGCAGCCCGTAGTGGTGGTCGTACTCGTAGGCGCGGCGCAGCACGCTCAGCCGGCGCGACTCGTCCTGGATGTACCCCCAGATCAGGTTGTTCAGCGGACGCAGGGGGTCGATCTCCAGGTTGGCGAGCGGGTTGCCCCGGCCGACCACCCGGTTCTGGAAGCGCATGCTGACCGCCTGCATGGTCTGCACGAGCATGCCCTGCTCCTGCCAGTACGACCAGATGAGCTCCAGCAGGCAGTCCGGGGACAGGCGCGAACGGACGATGCCGTAGCGCCCGGGCGGGGCGCTGCCCTTGAGCGGAAGCTCGGCGAGGGCCCGGATGATCCGCTCGGTGTACGGCAGCACCTTGCCCCGGGAGGCGCCGTTCTCCTCCGTGAGATCGACACCGTTCTCCTGCGCGAGGTCGACCAGGTACCGCTTCCGGTAGCTCTCGTCGAGCTCCTGGAAGTCGGCGAGGTCGTGGTGCCGCAGCCGCTTGACGCTCTCCTCGTTCGCGGCCTCGGTGGATCGCGCCCTCTCCCGGGCGGTACCCACCTCGCACATGAGGAACTTCTCCGTGGCCTCGCGCAGGTGCTCGTAGGCGTCGGCTCCGAAGTACGGCGACCGTGCCGTGCCCCCCGGGCCCCCGTCCTCGGCGGAGTCGTACTCCTCGGAGAACACCCTGTTCAGGTAGGCGTCGTAGGCGTCGTAGGAGAGCGCAGCCGAGCGCTCGCGGATCTTGGCGAAGAGCAGTTCGTTGGACGTGTCCACGTCCTCCTCGCGCTGCGTGGTGACCGGGCCCTCGATCTTCACGCGCCTGGGCTCGGTGAAGTTCACGCGCCTGGGCTCGTCGAAGACCGGTTCGGCGGCCCCGGCGATCGCGAGCACCTGCCGGACCTGCTCCTGCTTCGTGCGGGCCGGCTTCTCGTCGCCGTGCTCGCTGATGATGTCTGCCAGCAGGGCCTGGCTCAGGCTCTCCGCCACCGTGGAATCGTCGCGGATGAGCCAGAGCAGGCGCCTGGTCGTGTCGGACATCGTGCTACCCCCTCTCGGGTCCGTACCGGTCAGACTCCGGTGATGATGATGCTGCGGCCGCGGCGCACCCAGCGCCCCGAGCGGGGCGTGGTGGCGAGCTCCGACTCAGCGCGCACCAGACCGGGCGCGTACCGGCCCGCCGCGGCTTCGAGCGCCTGGCGCGCCGCGGCCTCCGGTTCCAGGTCCGGCGGCGTCAGGGCGGCCTGGACGGCCGCCTCGTTGGCCAGGCGCACGAACCTGCGGGCCACCTCGAACTCCTGGTCCTCGGGTGAGAGGCCCTCCAGTTCCAGCTCGAACATGTTCCCCGCGGCCGAGCCGAGCGCTGCCCCGGCCGTACCGCCCAGGGGCCCGCCGAGCGCCGTTCCGGCGGCGCCCCCGGCGATCGGCAGCGCCTTCCTGGCGACCCCCTTCAGGACGCCGGCCATCTTCTTGGCGACGGGCTTGCGCACGGCCCGCTTCACGGCCCGGCCCGCGCGTTTGGCGATCTTGCCCAGGAACTCGTCGAGGTCGGCGTCGGTGCCGGCCTCCAGCACCTCGGCCGCCAGTTCCAGTTCCTCGCCCTCGTCCATGTCCTCGGTGCCGCGGAAGGCCTCAACGGCTTCGGCGTCCTCGTCGGAACCGTCGTCCTGTCCGCCGTTACCGGAGTCCTCCGGGAACCCGAACTCGTCCACCGGCTCCCCTCCCCCGGACAGCGAGCGTCCGGTACCGGAGAAGGCCCCCTGTTCACGGGCCGCCCTCAGCGCCGCGGTCAGCGCCGCCTTCCCGGGGTCCTCGCCCTGCCCCGCCTGCGCGGCCAGACGCGCGGTGTCACCGGCGAAGCGCACCAGGCCGCGGGCGACCTCCAGGCTGACCTCCTCGTCCACCCCGCCGAACTCCATCTCGCCCTGCCCCGCCCGGTCCAGCACGGCCTGGGAGATCCGCCGGCCGATACGCTCTCCGGCGCTACCGGACCCCAGGCGCCGACCGACCGTTCGGCCGACGGCTCCGCCCAGGTTGGGGATGGCCTTGCGCGCCGCGCTCCCGATCGCGTCCCTGACCAGGCCTCCGGCCGCCCGGCCGACGTCGGAGCGCAGGGCGCGACCGGCGGTCTTCGCCGCGCCCTTGAGGACCTTGCCGATGAACTGGTCGAGTTCGGCGGGGTCCTCCACGGTGATGAGCTCGTAGGCCAGTTCGGTCTCCTCGGTGGAGGTGTCGGACGGAGCCCAGCCGTCGGGCTCCTCCGTCTGGGCCGCGTACTCCATACGAATCAGATCGAGGTCGTGCATCGGTGATCCCTCCTCGCGCAACGGATGCCCTTGCACTCCACTGCCGCAAGAGGCGTGCCACGGGCCCGGGGACCAGAACGCGCAACGGCTCGCGCACGGGTCGGGCTGCGGGGGCGAAAACGCGCAACGGGCTGCGCGACGGCGCGGACCCGCCGTTCAGCCGCGCTCGGAGGCGCAGGCGAACCCGAGCTGGAGGCGGTACTTGACCACCGTGCGCCGGGCGACGCTGTGTCCGCGCCGGGACAGTTCCGCGGCCAGTTCGGCGTCCGTGAGCGGGCGCCGCTCCGCCTCGAGGATGGTTCGCAGCTCTTCACGCACGCGCGGCGCGGTGGGGAAGAAGTCCGCGAACGGAACCACCGTCCCCGAGGGCAGGAGCACCCGGCGGTCCCTGACCGCGCGCCCCACGGTGGACTCGTGCAGGCCCAAGCGGTCGGCCAACGCGGCCCTGGTCAGCGGGCGCAGGCCCGCGGCCCCGTGCAGCACGAACTCCCGCTGGTGGTCCACGGCGGCCTCCGCCACCGCGCGCATCGTCTCCCACCGCCGTGAGACCCGGTTCAGGAAGGTCCGGGCCGCCGCAACGGCGCCCCGGACGTACTCGGCCTCGGCCTCTCCCGGGCCCTGACCGCACGCGAGCCGCGCGAAGCGTTCGTCCAGGCCCAGGCGCACCCGGTCGGCCTCCACGACCCGCACCGCGACGGAGGAACCGTCCGAGAGAACGGCCAGGTCGGGAATCGCGAACGGCACCGGCTCGGAGCACTCCCCGTCGACGTCCAGGACAGGATAGGGGTGCAGGGCCGTGCGGATGAGGTCCCTGGCCGCGGCCACCTCGGCCGGGTCCCTGCCCAGCGCACGCGCCGCGGCCGGGACACCGCCCCGGGTGAGCGGGCCCGGTTCCGCCACCACCTCGCGGGCCAGTTCCACCAGGGGAGAGTCCCCGAGTGCGGCCAGGTCGAGCAGCAGGTGCTCACCGAGGCTCGTCGCGGCCGCGCCCGGGCACGTCAGCGAGCGCAGTGCGGCGACCACCCGGTCCACGCGCCGCCGGTCGACGTCCAGGGCTCCGGCGATCTCCGCGGGCCCGGTGTCAAGGATGCCGTGCTCGTCCAGGCTCGCCACCACGTAGCGGGCCACCCGGGCCTCGGCTCCGGGGAGTGCGGCACAGAGGTCGCGCAGGAGGACCTCGGCGGTGGTGACCGTGGCGGGGGCGTACTCGCCGGGGTCGGAGGTGAGTGTGCGGTCCGTGTCCGCGCGCCGCCGACCGGGTCGGCAGCACGGCCCCGGAACGACGCCGCCGCACACCGGGCAGGGGGCGTCGACGCGCTCGAGCGCCGGATTGGCGTCGAGTTCGGCGGCCACGGCCGCCTCGAACCCGGTCGCGTCCAGCGCGAGTAGCTGCGCGGCCAGGACCTGTTCGGGTGAGCAGCGCGCCTCCATACGAGCGAGGGGCACCTGCCCCATGACAAGGTGCATGGCGACCTCCACGCCTCAGCCCCGGTCAGGTATCGAGCATCTCACGTGCCGCGCGGGGCAGGCGGGCACGGCCGGGTCGGCGGCGGCCCGCTCCCGGCCCAGGGCGCGGCCGAACGCCCAGGAGCGCAGCAGCCCCTCGACCAGGCGGCCCTCGTCACGGGGGCCCACCGTCCCGTCGGCCTTGGCCTGTCCGACCACGGCGAAGGCCAGGGAGGGCGACAGGAGGGCCGCGGTGCGGGGGTCGCGCCGCCACCGCTCGGCGATCGCCGCGAGCCGCTGCGGGGTCCGGTCCGTGAGCGCCATCGCCTGGGCCAGTGTCCGTGGGCCCAGCGCGGACGACCGGTGCCCGGCCAGCAGTTCCACCAGTTCGGGGATGGTGGCCGCCAAACGCGCGAACTCCTCCCGTCGGCCGGAGCCGAGGGGGTAGAGCTCGACCCAGGTCCGGCGCAGGCGCTCCCACTGCGGGTGGGGGTACAGGCGTGCGCCGACGGCGGCGCTCAGCAGCACGCGGATCCAGGGCGGTGGGTGCGGGTCGTCCGTTCCCCACCGGAAGACGAAGGCCCTGGGCAGGCTCACCACCTGGATGAGGCCGAGCGTGCTGCACACGCCGACACTCGCCACGGCCCACAGGTCCGGGATGATCTCCCCCAGCCACCGCTCCCACAGGCGCCAGACCGCACGGTCGCGCGCGGGCGCGTCCGCCGCGTGCAGCGCCACCTCCCCGGCCACGGAATCCCTGAGTCCGAGCAGGGCGTCGCCCTGGTGGCCGACCTCGTGCATGAGGGAGGAGGCGACGCCGCTGCCGATCATCCGCTCGCGGGGGACGCGCACGATGGCGACCGGGTTCTCGGCCCCGCCGGGCAGCCGGGTCCTGGCGCGGCGGATGGCGGCCCCGGGGCCGCGGTCGAGGTAGCACGCGACCTCGGGCAGGCGCTCCCGCACCCCCGGTGCCACGGTGCCGGTCCGCAACCCGTCCGCCGCCGCGACGTCCAACCCGGCCAGCCACACACCCGTTCCGTGCTCGCTGCGCTGGGTGACCACGTCGGCGAACAGGTCGAACTGGGACAGCAGGGTGTTGAACTCCAGGCGCAGGACGACGAAGGCCCGCTGGGCACGGGCGGCGTCGGCCTCCCCCGCGTCCGACCGCAGCCACGACAGGTAGCGCTTGATCCGTCGGCGGAGCCGGGCCTGGCCGTGGTGCAGGAAGTACTCCAGCCGACACAGCGCACGCGGGTGGAGCGCGGCAGCCGGGACCATGGTCTCGCTCAGGGAGAACGGCTGCACGTGTTCCAGCCGGACCAGCAGGGCGACGGCCTCCGACTCCAACATCGAGAGGGGGCTGCCCACCGGCGGTCCCGTTCCCGCCGGGGTACACGCGGACGCCCGCGGCCATCGCACCCGGTCCATCGTCGCCTCCCAGGTCGGCAGTGGGGTCGCCCCGCCACCCGCACCGGGCGGCGGTACACCTGGAGGCCGCAAGATCCGTGCCAGGGCCCGGGCCGGGGTTTCCCCTGCGCCCGGGGCCCGCCCTGCTCGGCCGGTGAGGGTGTGCCCCCGCGGCCCGTCACACCTGCGACGTGTCCGGGAACGGCTCCTAACCGCGCAGGTAGGCCTGGTGGGCGAGTTCGCGGCACACGAGGGCGAAGTCCAGCCCCGCGGCGGCGGCCGCCATCGGGAACGTGGAGGTCTCGGTCAGGCCGGGGGCGACGTTGGTCTCCAGGAAGATCGGCTCGCCGCCGGCGTCCACGATGAGGTCGGTCCGGGAGAAGTCGCGCAGCCCCAGGGTGCGGTGGGCGGTCAGGGCCACCTCGGTGGCGGCGGCCAGGACCGGCTCCTCCAGCCGGGCCGGGCAGAAGAACTCGGTGCGGCCCGCGGTGTAGCGGGCAGCGTAGTCGTAGACGCCGCCGTCCGGGACGATCTCCACCGGAGGCAGCGCCACGGGGCCCTCCCCGGTGTCGAGGACGCCGACGGCCAGTTCGGTGCCCTGGACCTGCTCCTCCACGAGAGCGGAGTCGCTGTAGGCGAAGCAGGAGACCAGCGCCGCCGACAGGTCGCTGACCGAGGCCACCGGGGTCGCGCCGAAGGCGGAACCGCCGCGGTCGGGCTTGACGAACAGCGGCAGACCGATCCGGTCGGCGAGACGGCCCAGCAGCGCGGGAGCGCCCAGGTCGTGGAAGGCCGACTTGGGCAGGGTGGCGCCGCGCGGCACGCGCACGCCCTTCTCGGAGAGCAGGGCCTTGGCCGCGGGCTTGGTGTAGGCCAGGCGGCAGGCGTCGGGGCGGGCGCCCACGTAGGGCGCGCCGACCAGTTCCAGGACCTCGCGGATCGCGCCGTCCTCCCCGGCGGCCCCGTGCAGGACGGGGAAGACCACCTGGGGCGGGTCGGCGGCGAGCCGGTCCAACAGACCGGAGCCGACGTCGGCGACCTGCACCTCGACGTCGAGTCGGCGCAGGGCCTCGGCGACGCTGCGGCCGGAGTGGACACTCACCTCGTGTTCGGGGGACAGGCCTCCGGCGAGAACGAGAACCCGGTCAAGGTCAGCCACGGCGCGGACCTCCTTCTGTGCTGCTGTCATGGTGCTCTTGGCCTTACGCGGGGATGTCAGGGCAGGTCAGGGGTGGGTGCCTGGCTGCCTTCGGTGGTCGGGGTGATCGCGGGGCCGAACGTGTCGCGCAGGTCGATCTCGCCCTCGATCGCGGTGACGAGGCGTCGCACGCCCTCACGGATCTGCTCGGGGGTGGGATAGCAGAAGCTCAGGCGCATGCTGTCACGGCCGCGGTCGTCGGCGTAGAAGCCGGTGCCGGGCACGTAGGCCACGCGCTCGTTGACGGCGCGCGGCAGCATCGCCTTGGCGTCGATGCCCTCGGGCAGGGTGGCCCACACGAAGAATCCGCCCTCGGGCCTGGTCCACGTGCACCCCGCGGGCATCATCGCTTCCAGGGAGCCGAGCATCGCGTCGCGGCGCTCACTGTACATGGAGTTGAAGGCCTTGATCTGTTCCTTCCAGGGGAAGGTCTTCAGGTAGCGGCGGACCACGAGCTGGTTGAACGTGGAGTGGCTGAGCATCGCGGACTCCGCGGCCAGGACCAGCTTGGCGCGCACGGCCGAGGGGGCCAGGGCCCAGCCGATGCGCAGGCCCGGGGAGAGGGTCTTGGAGAACGAGCCGAGGTAGATGACGTTTCCGTTGCCCTGGGAGTACAGGGTGGGTTCGGGTTCGCCGTCGTAGCGGAGCAGGCCGTAGGGGTTGTCCTCGATGACGAGCACGTCGTGGCGCTCGCAGGCCTCCATGACCCGGGCGCGGCGCTCGGCGCTCATCGTGATGCCCGCGGGGTTCTGGAAGTTGGGGATCGTGTAGAAGAACTTGGCCGGTCGCCCGTCCAGTTCGGCGCGGACGAGCGCCTCCTCCAGCTCCTCGGGGACGACGCCCTGATCGTCCAGGCCCACGTGGCGGATGTCGGCCTGGAAGGCGGCGAAGGTGTTGATGGCGGTGACGTAGGTGGGGGCCTCGGTGAGGACGACGTCGCCGGGGTCGACGAAGACCCGGGTGAGCAGGTCCAGTGCCTGCTGGGAGCCGACCGTGACGATGACGTCGTCGGGGCTGGCCCGGACGCCCTCGAGCGTCATGTAGTCGCAGATCTGCTCGCGCAGGACGGGGTCCCCCTGGGCCGACCCGTACTGCAGGGCCGTCGCGCCCTCCTCGGAGACGACGTCCTTGACCAGGTCGCCGAGCTGTTCGAGGGGCAGTGCCGCGACGTTGGGCATACCGCCCGCGAGGGAGACGATCTCCGGTCGGGACGCGACGGCGAAGAGTGCCCTGACCTCCGATGCGACCATGCCCTGTGCTCGGAGTGCGTAGCGGCTGACGTGCGGGTCGATACGCGAACCCTGCTGGCTGGGCTGCTGCTCTCGGTGGTCAGCGGACACGATCCACCTCCGAAGGAAGGACGGTCTGTGGGGCCGTCGGTACGGGACGATCCGGGGATCGTCGTTGGTCCCTGGTTCGACGCCTCGTCGGGCCCCCTGGTTCACCGGATGCTCCCGTTGACGGCTGGGCCCCGGGCGCTCTCCGGTGGGGTGTTCGACTTGTGCGAACCGTGTTCGAACACGGTTCGGTAAATGTCCCGAGTGTAGCCCAGCGGTGGTGCGGGCGCGTTCGATCGGGGCTTTCCGCCCGCTGGTCAAACGCCCCGTGACCGCGGGGCCACCGGGTGTTCCATCGGGCAAGGTACCCCGATGAGTGGTGCGACTCACAGGAGGATGACCAGAACATTGAGCACTTTTCACACTTTCACACCGAGTCGGACATAGGCCGATTGGAGACCATCAGCGACATTGGTCCGGTGGACCGCGTTTCCGGATGGGGAACGCAACCGACCCGGGGGGAAGCCATGGGAGTCCGCTCGACCGCCGTCACCGCGTCGATGGCACTGCTGCTGTGCGCGACGCTCACCTCGTGCTCGACCGAGGAGGCACCGGAGCAGGAGGCCGACACCGCTCTGCTGGAGCTGGAGCAGGCCGCCGACGCCCTCTCCGTGACGATCCTGCGCCCCGGCGCCGAGCGCGCCTTCGCCCGCAAGGGCCACCCCGTGGACGGCTCGCTCAGCTGCACCACCGCGCCCGCCGACGGCCCCTCCCCGGATCCGTCCGAGGGCGGCGGGGAGTCGGTCACCGCGGACGGGGCGCGGGCCACCGCGGCGGATCAGGAGGCGACCGAGGGCGCGCCCCGGGTTCGGGGCGGCCGCCTGGAGGTGTTCTGCACCGGGCAGAGCCGTACCGGTGAACAGGTCAGCTTCGAGGGCCGACTGCGGCGCGGGGCCCTGGCCGAACGTGAGGAGGGCGACGACAGCCTGCGCGGTGACTTCACCGGCCGCGTCGACGGGGAGGAGGTCTTCGCCATGGACTGTTTCCAGTGCTCACCGACGCCCTCGCAGGCCTCGGAAGGCGACGGGGGCTGAGCCCGGCCGGAGCAACAGTACGGCCCGGAGGCGCCGGTGCCTCCAGGCCGTACCGTCATGTGCGCGGGGCCCCGGAGGTTCCCCCGGTCCTTCCGGAGCTCCAGCCCGTCGCGCGTCCGCGTTACGCCCCCGCTACCCCCCTCAAGGCAGGAAGGACGCGGAGCGCCCCGCACCGGTGAACAGCCGCCGTGCCCTCTCTTGCCCGGAAGCCGCCCACCGATGGGCGGGCCGCGCACCACCAGTTGATCCCATCCGGACCGGAGCGGCAACGGTTGCAACAGGTTGCGGAGTCATCGCCCAGAGCAATCAAAAAGGTCCTCGGGGCGGGTGCGGTCCCTCAGTGCCCGCACCCCTGGCGCCAGCGAACCGGGCAGCAGGTCCAGTGGCGAATCGG
The DNA here is from genome assembly GCF_014651695.1 of Nocardiopsis terrae. Taxonomy (GTDB): domain Bacteria; phylum Actinomycetota; class Actinomycetes; order Streptosporangiales; family Streptosporangiaceae; genus Nocardiopsis; species Nocardiopsis terrae. The sequence continues at coordinate 257,307 of NZ_BMXJ01000003.1, read as the reverse complement.
GGCCCAGGACACGAACGCGCACCTCGTCGGAGAACCGGTAGGGACGGCTCTCGATCACCCCGCCCAGGTTGCGCCGGACCCGGGAGAGCTCGGCCCGCACCGTCACCACGTGTTTGTCGGAGCCGAACACGTCCCGGGACAGCTGGACCGCGGAGCGCCCCTCCCGGTGCACCGCCAGCAGCAGGAGCAACTCGGTGTGGCGCGGGGACAGTCGCTGGACCCACTCACCGCTGTCCCCGGCCACCGACACCGAGGGGGTGCCGGGCCGGGCCAGGTCCAGGGTGACGGTGGAGGGGGCGGCCCCCTCCACCGGTCGGGGGCGGACCAGCCATCCGCCCGGCAGCGGTTCCAGGGCGCACTCCCCCAGTCCGGGGAGCCAGGCGGTGCCGCTCTCACAGTGTTTGGGCAGGAGCACCCGCCGGACCGGTTCCATGTGGACCGCGGCCGCGGTCCACCCCGTGTCGTCCACGACCAGGGCGGGGCAGCTGAGCCCCGCCAGCAGCGGTGCGGCCACCGAGCGCAGCCGCTCCAGGTGGGTGTGGTGGATGCCCTGCAGGTGCGCCTCCGCCAGTTGGGCGACCGCGTTGACCAGGGCCAGGGTGGCGGGGTGGATGGTGGAGACCGGTCCGGTGACGTCGATGGCTCCGAGCAGGCGCCCGTCACGGGGGTCGTGCACGGGGGCGCAGGCGCAGGTGAGGGCGTGCAGGTTCCGGACGTAGTGTTCGGCCGAGTAGACCTGGACCGGCCGTCCCACCACGAGAGCGGTCCCGATGGCGTTGGTCCCGGTACTGCCCTCGTTCCAGTAGGCGCCCTCGACCAGGCCGACCCGGTCCCCGACCGCACGCATCCGATGGGAGCCCTCCCGCCACAGCACCTGGCCGGCGGCGTCCGTGACCAGCATGATGTGTTCGGCCTCGTCGGCCACCGAGACCAGGGATCGGCGGATCAGCGGGAGGACCTCCGCGATCGGCGAGGCGTCCCGGTGGCGCTGGAGTTCGTCCAGCCGGGCCATCCTCGGCGGTGGTGCGCTGTCCGGGTCGATACCGAAGCGACGCATCCGCCCCCAGGAGTCCTCGATCACCGGGCGCAGCGGGGCGGGTGTCGGCCGTCCCGTGAGCAGCGCGTCGTGGACACGGCGGAGCAGGACGGCGTGTTCGCGTGCGTCCGCCCCGGAGGGCAGGGCCGTATCCAACAGAGGAAACGTCATCTGGTGTTCGGGGCGGACGCCCCCGTCGTCGAACGGGGGAAACCCCTACCTCCTTCTGTGTGGTGTAGGTGTCACCGTCAGCACGTGGGAACAGGCGGACGCACCCGCGGCCGGAGGCCCCGGACGGGCCCGTGGGCAGTGGTGGCGCTGAGGTCGAGGTCACCTCCTGGAGACCGGGGCCCCGTCACGCGGCCCCGGGCCCCGCCCGGTATCCACAAGTTTCCTGCCTCGGCTTCGGCGAGGCCAACAGAACCGGGATACTCGCTCGTTTCGGAAGGTTTTTCGGACAAACTCTTCTGTTTCCTGTGGGAACTGACGCCCGGGAAGTCCTTTTGGTCGGCCCCCGCCGCCGCGCACGGGTCCGAACGCTCACCCCGTTCCGGGGGCGCCCGGCCCCTCCTGTACGTACCGGGTGAGGGCGAACCAGAGCCTCATGCGCTGCTCGGCGTCGGCCAGGTCCGCACCCAGTTCCCGCTCGATCCGGCCGATCCGGTAACGGACGCTGTTTCGGTGGACGCCGAGGTCGGCGGCGGCGCGGTCCCAGTTCCCGTGGCGGGCGAGCCAGGCGTGCAGGGTCGCGCGCAGGGTGCGGGCCGCCTTGGTCTCACCGGCCAGCGGCCCCAGGAGGTCGCGGCTGAGACCGTGCGCCTCGGCGGGGTCCACCAGTGCCTCGAACGGGTCGGTGTCCCGGGCCCAGAGCATCGGTGCTCCCACCACACGGGCACGGGCCAGAAGAGAGGCCGCCTTCCGGTCGGACTCGGGCAGCTCCTGCGGCGGGACCGCCGGCCCGAACACGGCGACCCATCCGTGCGCTCGGAGCAGATCCAGGTGCTCGCGGTGGGCCGCCTCCTCCCGGTCGGTGAGCACGGCCCGCACGAGGGGCCCGCCGTCGGGGCCCGCGCCGTTCCCGGGCCGGTCGACCAGCTGTGTGCCCAGTGGGAGGTCCCCCGGAGCGGTGTTCCGCCCCCGGGCCAGGGGCAGGGCCCGCAGCACCCGGTAGGCGCCGGGTTCGCCGCCCCGGCCGTGTGCGTGCGCATGCGCCCGGTGCGCGGCCCCGGTTCCGGTGCCGCGCGGGTCCTGCCCCCGCCCCTGGTCGGCGCGTGCGTCCGCGAGTGCGGCGAGCAGGGGCGCGGTCTCCTCATCCGGGCCGCCGTCCAGCAGGAGCCGGGTCAGCAGCCGGCCGGGGACGGGAGGCTCCTCCTCGACCGTGCGGCAGAGCAGGTCGAGGAGGGCGGTGGCGGTGCGCAGGACGGCGCGGTCGGCGATGCCGAGCGGTTCGGGACGGCCCACCAGGACCACGCCCCGTTCCTCCGGCGGCACACCGACCGTGTGCAGGAAGACCTCGTCGTCGCCGCTGGGGGCCTTGGCGCTGCGCGGACCCGAGGGTGCGACGAGTTTGGCGAGCAGGGGGCGCAGGCCGGTGCCGGTCTCGGGGGGCGCGCCGGGGGTCCGGTGCGCGGGCACCGAGGGGTCCGAGGGTTCGAGGACGGCCCAGCCGCCGAGGGACTGGGCCAGCACCGCCAGTACCCGTTCCACGGGGTCGGCCGCGGTGACCGCGCGGGCCAGGGCCTGGTGGGACTCGCCCAGCCGACGCACGTCCCGCAGGTGGCGTTCCTCCAGTTCCTCGCCGACCGCGCGGCTGACCGCGGCGAAGGGCGTGGTCTGGGGCACCTCCAACAGGGACAGGCCCTGGGCGCGGCACTGCCCGACGAGCCGTTCCGGAACGACCGCGTGTACGGGGGCGAGGCCGAAACCGACGGCGCCGACCCCGGCCCGGACCAGGGATCGCACGTAGTCGCGGACCCCGTCGGAGGTGACGGGCAGGTTGACGCCGGCGGTGAGCAGCAGCTCCCCGCCGCGCAGGTAGGCGGCCGGTTCCACCAGTTCACTGGCCACGGCCCAGGTGATCGCGGGGTCCGACGCCTCGACCACGACGGTCAGGGCGAGGTCGCGGCGCCCCGCGATCTCGCTCAGGGGCACGTCGTGGCTGTCCGTCCCGCCCGTGCCGTCACCCATCCGGCTCCCCTTCCCGCTCCGCCGCGGCCCGCTCACCGCCCTCCTTGGATGGTTCGTCCAAGTTCCGGTCAACAATGGTGCGTTTCGACCACTGGAGCAGAGCCTACCGGCTGCCTACGCTGACGGGAGCACTGTGACCTGCGCCAACGTTGCCGCAGGTCGGGCCAGCCGTTCCTCCGGGAACGGCCGGCCCACGAGCACCTCCCACGAGAGCTGACACCGGCGTCAGACCACACCGACGAACAGGGACGGACCGCATGAACAGCCCGATCGGCCCCACCGACTCCAGCCTCGTCCCGCGTTTCGCGGGTCCGGCGACCTTCGCCCGGCTGCCCCGCATCGACCAGGTCGAGCGTGCCGACGTCGCCGTCGTCGGCGTGCCCTTCGACACCGGGGTGTCCTACCGGCCCGGTGCCCGCTTCGGCCCCTCCGCGATCCGTGAGGCCAGCCGCCTGCTGCGCCCCTACCACCCGGGCCTGGACGTGGCCCCGTTCGAGCAGTTCCAGGTGGTCGACGGCGGTGACATCGCCGTGAACCCGTTCTCCGTCGGCGACGCCGTGGAGACCCTGGACCAGGGCGCCTCGAAGTTCGTCGAGGCCGGAACCCGACTGGTCACCCTGGGCGGCGACCACACGATCGCGCTGCCGCTGCTGCGTTCGCTGTACCGGCAGCACGGCCCGATCGCCCTGCTGCACTTCGACGCCCACCTGGACACCTGGGACACCTACTTCGGTGAGCCCTACACGCACGGCACCCCGTTCCGCCGGGCCGTGGAGGAGGGCATCCTCGACACCGAGGCGATCGCGCACGTGGGCACCCGCGGGCCGCTGTACGGCAAGCGCGACCTGGAGGACGACCGCCGGTTCGGCTTCGGCATCGTGACCGCCACCGACGTGCTGCGCAAGGGGGTGGACGAGATCGCCGACGCGCTGCGCCAGCGGATCGGGAACCGCCCGCTGTACGTGTCCGTGGACATCGACGTCCTCGACCCGGCGCACGCCCCCGGAACCGGCACCCCGGAGGCCGGCGGAATCACCAGCCGCGAACTGCTGGAGATCCTGCGCGGACTGGCCGACCTGAACCTGGTGGGCGCCGACGTGGTGGAGGTCGCCCCGGCCTACGACCACGCCCAGATCACCTCTACCGCGGCCTCGCACGTGGCCTACGACCTGGTCAGCCTGTTGGCCCTCAACCACCGCGGGCAGACGGGAAGCTGAACCGCGCGGTCCCGCTCGCCCCGGCGCCGCCCCGGAAGGGCTCAGACCCCGGCGGGCCTGCGGGACCGCAGATGGGACCAGGTGAGTTCGGTGACGTGCCCGGCCATGGCGTCGGGGGTCTCGTCGGGGTGGTCCAACAACCAGTCCGCGAAGGCGTCGGCGGTGCTCACCGCGACACGGGCCAGCAGTTGGGCGTCCCGGGGCGCGAGGGCCTCGTAGTCGCCCCGGGTACAGGCCGTGATCAGCTCGGCGACCTCAGCGGTGACACGGTCGCGCACCCGGATGGTCTCACCCTCGAAGGGTGCGCCCTGCACGGCCGCCCTCCGGTAGAGAACGGTCCAGCTCTCCCGATGGGCCACCACGAAGGTGAAGAAGGCCTGCATCCCCCGGCGCAGCGGGTCATCACCCGGAAGCGCCGACGGATCGTGCACGGCATCCCGGACCGCGTCGATGAGCCGTTCCATCTCCCGACGCACACAGGCGGTGAAAATCCCTTCCTTGGAACCGAGGTAGTGGTAGACGGTCGGCTTGGACGTTCCGGCCGCCTGCGCGATCTCCTCCACGCTGACCGTGTGGTAATCGCCGCGGGAGAACGCGAGGACGGCGGCGTCGATCAGCTGCTGTTCCCTGACACGACGCGGGAGTCTGCGCTGTTTGGTCTTCACGGAAACGACCCTATGGGGCTCGGGGACTTTCACCAGGGACCGAGGACACGAGTTCTACCGGCCGCCGTGCGCGTTTGTCCGCGGCAGCGGTTGTGACCTGTGGCTACCATTCCCGCCCCGGAACGGGTACGTGTCCTTTCCCACACCGGAGGAGGTTTGCGCGGGCGGATACCGCACGGGGGTGCGTGGGATCCGCCCGCGTACTGTCACACGGGTGAGCCCCTCAGCTCGAGGGTGCAGCACTTGGCCCCGCCGCCCGCCTTGCGCAGTTCGTCGAGCTCCACCGGGTGGACGGCCAGGCCCAGTGCGCGCAGTCGGCCTGCGAGTCCGGCCGCCTCGGCGGCGAGGACGACGTTGCGGCCGTCGCAGACCGCGTTGAGGCCGAGCACCGCAGCGTCCTCCTCGGTGGCCAGGAGTGCGTCGGGGTAGAGGGAGCGCAGCACCCGGCGGCTTCCCTCGGAGAAGGCCCCGGGGTAGTAGGCGACCTGGTTCCCGGAGAGCGCGAACAGTGCGGTGTCCAGGTGGTAGAAGCGCGGGTCGACCAGTTGCAGGGTGACGACCGGGCGCCCCAGGAGGCGTTCGGCCTCCTGGTGGGCCGCGGCCTCCGTGCGAAAGCCCGTGGCGGCGAGGATCACGTCGTCGAGGGTGATGAAGTCGCCCTCGCCCTCGTTGACGTGTTTGGGGTCCAGGACCTCGGTGTAACCGGCCTTGCGGAACCAGTCCAGGTAGGCAGGCCCCTCCGGGGTGCGTTCGGCGCTGGCGAACCGGGCACCGTAGACGCGCCCTTCCACGACCAGCGCCCCGTTGGCCGCGAAGACCATGTCGGGCAGTCCTTCGATCGGCGCGATCTCGCTGACCCGGTGGCCCAGGGACAGGTAGAGGTCCCGGAGCCCCGCCCACTGGCGGATCGCGCGTTCGCGGTCAACGCCCGCGGCCGGGTCCATCCAGGGGTTGATCGCGTATTCCACCGCGAAGTAGGTGGGACGGCACATCAGATAGTGCCGCGGCGTCGCCGCGGGCGCCGAACCGACGGGTCGAACCATGGAACCTCCCCGTTGAGGTGCGCCGGAAGCCGAACGGCCCGTGGTGGTACAGGCATTTACCACCACGGTTTCCAGGCGGATAAAAGTGGGATACCCGCGCGGAAGGCCCGCCAATATAGGCTTTTCCATAAAGTGGGCCCGCCCCGGGCGGAGGGAGGCAGACGAAAAAGGGTGCGCGGGAACGGTTCACCGGTGCGCTCCGCGGGAGCCTTCGCCGACAGGCCGGCCGGGCGTATCGGGGTCCGGCGGAGGCCGGAGAGGTCCGGGCGCTCGTCCGGGCGGGGTCGTCGCTGGTCCGCAGCCCGGCGCCCCTCTGATCCGGGCCCGCGGCGCGGGCCCGGATCCACCTCCCCGGACCGGTGGTCCGGCAACCCCGCACTACCAACCGACCGGACGGTATTGCTAGGGTCGCGGCAGTTCCGCGATTGGAGACCTCCTCATGAGTACGACCGTCAAGGCAGCCGTCTTCCACGAGACCGACGCACCCCCCGAGATCCGCGAGGTCGTCCTGCCCGACCCCGGTCCGGGCGAGGTGAGGGTGCGAATGGTCGCGGCGGGCGTGTGCCACTCCGACCTCTCCCTGGCCAACGGAACCCTCGCCCAGCCCTGGCCCGCGGTCCTGGGCCACGAGGGAACGGGTACCGTCGAGGCGATCGGCCCCGGCGTCACCGAGTTCTCGCCCGGCCAACAGGTCATCCTGAACTGGGCGCCGCCCTGCCGTGCGTGCTGGTTCTGCGAGCAGGGCGAACCCTACCTGTGCGAGCACGCCCTCGACCGGATGCTCTCCCCCTACGCCGAACTCACCGACGGCACCCCGGTCCACCCGGGGCTGAACACCGGCGCCTTCGCCGAGGCCACGATCGTTCCGATCAGTGCGCTCGTCCCGCTGCCGGACGGGATCGACCTGGCGGTCGCGGCGATGCTGGGCTGCGCGGCGATCACCGGTTGGGGCGCCGTCAACAACGCCGCCAAGCTGCGGGCGGGCCAGTCCGCTCTGGTGCTGGGGCTGGGCGGGGTGGGCCTGTCCCTCCTCCAGGCCGCCCGGATGGCGGGGGCCGACCCGCTGATCGCGGTCGACGTCTCCGCGGAGAAGGAGGAGCTGGCCCGTTCCCTGGGCGCCACCGAGTTCCTGGTCTCCGACCCGAAGGTACACAGGTCGGTGCGCAAGCTGACCGACGGGCGGGGGGTCGACCACGCCTTCGAGGTGGTCGGCAAGGCCCAGGTGGTGCGTACCGCGTGGAACTCGTCCCGCCGGGGCGGCACCGTGACGGTGGTGGGGTTGGGCTCGAAGAAGGACGAGGTCTCCTTCAACTCCCTGGAGCTGTTCCACCAGGCACGCACGCTCCAGGGGTGCGTCTACGGCTCCAGTGACCCGGCCCGGGACATCCCGGTGCTCGCCGAGACGGTCCGCGCGGGAGAGCTGAAGCTCGCCGCGATGATCACCGACGAGATCTCGCTGGAGGGCGTCCCCGAGGCGTTCGAGCGCATGCGCCAGGGCAAGGGCGGCAGGTCACTGGTGCGCTTCGGCGCCTGAGCCGACACCCCGGGCAAGGACGCACACACGAGGCCCCCCGGAACGCAGGACGCTCCGGAAGGGGCCTCGACGTGCGTCCCCGCGCCGGGGAGCGAACTCAGCGGCCGGGCCGCTCGACCGGGTTGCCGTCGGCGTCGAGCACGGTCACCTCGAGCGGCGGCAGCGGCCGGGAGACCCGTGGGACCGGCATACCCGTCATGGCGCGCTGCGCCCCCAGCATGACCGCTCCGTAGGAGCCCCAGACCAGGAGCGGGACCAGCAGCGAACCGGGGAGCACCGTCGCGTAGAGGAACAGCCCCAGGGCGGCCAGGCAGGCCGCCACCAGGATCTCGTACCCGTCATGCCCCACGTACTGCCAGCCGCCCAGCAGGCCGAGGACGACGACGGCCAGCATCGGCTCGGTGAGCGTCGCCAGCAGCGGGAAGAGGACCACGTACACCACGAGGACCTGGGAGAACACGTTCAGGGCGAAGACCAGGGCCCGTACCCGGTGTTCGCGCAGGTCCCCGGGGAGCAGCAGGAACTGGTCGCGGTCGGTTCCGGCCGGCACCACGCCCGAGCGCAGGTACCGCAGCACCCGCAGGTTCGCCCTGACCAGCACGGCGAGGAAGTACGCGAACCCCGCGGCGAAGCCCGCCGCCAGGAGCACCAGCCCGGGAGAGCCCCTGTCGGTGAAGGCGAGCGGAGCCAGACCGATGTCTGCCGGGGTCACCGCCGCGGCCGTCCCGACGAAGGCCATCACCAGCAGGACCTCCGTGAGGACGCACCAGCCGGCCAGGCGCAGCGCCGTGCGGTACGCCTTCGCGCGTTCGTCCGCGAGGAGCAGCTCCTGGAAGCGGGAGTTCCACGACCGCAGCAGCGGAGGCGCGAACACCTGGTAGAGGAGGAGGGCCAGGCCGATCCAGGCGGCCGCCGGACCGAGGTCGAGGGTCGGGGGATGAAAGTACACGGGGGACTCTTTCTCGGAGGAACACACTGTGACCTGCGATGACCGTGGGGAGCGGGGCCACGGGGGCGCAGCAGCGCGATTCTGTCCGATCCGCACTTTTTTGTCACACCCTGACAAACGATGTGGCGCGCGACACACACTGCTCTTGCCGTCGGCGGCACGCGGGTGCACAGTCGTCACCATCGCGCACACCGTGCCCGCGCCGGGCGCGGACGACCCCCGAGGAGAACCGCATGGGTACCGGAGTCGACCAGGCCGACGCCATCGTCGTCGGCGCAGGGCTGGCCGGACTGGCAGCGGCGGCGGAACTGGCCGACGCGGGCAGACGGGTGATCCTGCTGGACCAGGAACCCGAGCAGTCCCTGGGCGGACAGGCGTTCTGGTCCTTCGGCGGGCTGTTCTTCGTCGACTCGCCCGAACAGCGCCGCATGGGCATCAGGGACTCCAGGGAACTGGCCCTCCAGGACTGGATGGGCACCGCCGCCTTCGACCGCCCCGAGGACGAGTGGCCGCGCAGGTGGGCCGAGGCCTACGTGGACTTCGCCGCCGGGGAGAAGTACTCCTGGCTGCGCCAGCAGGGCCTCAGGCTCTTCCCCATCGTGGGCTGGGCCGAGCGCGGCGGCTACCTCGCCGACGGGCACGGCAACTCCGTGCCCCGCTTCCACATCACCTGGGGAACCGGCCCCGGCGTGGTCGAGCCCTTCGAGCGCCGGGTCCGCGCCGCGGCCGAGCGCGGCCGGGTCTCCCTGCGCTTCCGGCACCGGGTGGACGAGCTCGTCGTGACCGACGGCACGGTCACCGGGGTGCGCGGCACGGTGCTGGCGCCGAGCGACATCGAACGGGGACAGGCCAGCAACCGGGACGCCTCGGGCGAGTTCGAGGTCGGCGCGCAGACCGTCATCGTGACCTCCGGCGGCATCGGCGCCAACCACGACCTGGTGCGCCGGAACTGGCCCGAACGGCTGGGCACCGCGCCCGAGCACATGCTCTCGGGTGTGCCAGCCCACGTGGACGGCCGGATGCTCGGCATCACCGAGAGGGCCGGCGGCGAGGTCATCAACCGCGACCGGATGTGGCACTACACCGAGGGCATCCAGAACTGGGACCCGATCTGGGCGAGGCACGGCATCCGGATCCTGCCCGGCCCCTCGTCCCTGTGGCTGGACGCGACCGGCAAACGGCTGCCCGCCCCGTACTTCCCGGGCTTCGACACCCTGGGGACCCTGGACCACATCATGAGGAGCGGACACGAGTACACGTGGTTCGTGCTCTCGCAGAAGATCATCGAGAAGGAGTTCGGCCTCTCCGGCTCCGAGCAGAACCCCGACCTGACCGGCAAGGACCTCAAGCTGGTCCTCCAGCGGGTGCTGCCCGGCGCCCCCGGGCCGGTGGAGGCCTTCAAGCAGCACGGGGCCGACTTCGTGGTCGCGGACAGGCTGCCCGAACTGATCCGCAGGATGAAGGAGATCTCCGGAGACGACGCGCTCGACGCCGACACCGTGACCCGCGAGGTGGTGGCCCGCGACCGGGAGATGGCCAACACCTTCACCAAGGACCTCCAGGTCATGGCGATCCACGGGGCCCGCAACTACAGGGGCGACCGGATCGCCCGGGTGGCGGCCCCGCACCAGATCCTCGACCCGAAGTCGGGCCCGCTGATCGCGGTGCGCCTGCACATCCTGACCCGCAAGACGCTGGGCGGCCTGCACACCGACCTGGACGCGCGGGTGCTGCGCGCCGACGGCACCCCGCTGCCCGGGTTGTACGCGGCCGGCGAGGTCGCCGGGTTCGGCGGCGGCGGCGTGCACGGCTACCGCTCCCTGGAGGGCACCTTCCTGGGCGGCTGCATCTTCTCCGGCCGGACCGCGGGCCGGGCCGCCGCGGCCGCTCTGGGTTAGGGCTGACGGGGGCGGGGGCGCGCCCCCGCCCCCGTCGGTCACGGGCATCCCGGGAAGGCGAATGATGTGGGCACTTACTCGCGAATTTCGTCATTCCGACCCGCGCGCCCCGGAGCCCCGACACGCTGGTCTCCATGCGATCGAGGAGGCAGGATGAGTGTCATGACTACCGGTAAGACGGACCTGGAACCGGCACCGCTCACCGTGGACGACCTGCAACGCACGCCGGACGACGGACGGCGCTACGAGCTGGTCGACGGGAGGCTTGACGTGTCCCCCGCACCCGTGTTCCTGTACAGCCGCGTCGAATCCCGCCTCAGCATTCACCTGGAAATCATGGCGCCGGTGGAGTGCGAGGTCGTCACCGGCCCCGGCATCAACTTCAACGCGGACAGGACCCATCACCGCATCCCGGACCTGGTGGTCATCAGCGCCGAGGATGCGGAGAGCGACGCGTAGGCCCCGCCACGACGGCGCGGAGCCGGGTGCCCCCTTCGGGTACCCGGCTCCTGCACGTTCTCGGGGTCATTCCTGCGCGCTTCCCGTCTCCCCGGGGTCGGGCCCGGTTCTGCGGGGTCTACCCCTGCGGGGGAGGTCCCCCGCCTCCTTGGGCATCCGCCCCGCCTCCTCCAGGGCACGGCGCAGGAGGAACTCGATCTGGGCGTTGGTACTGCGCAACTCGTGCCCGGCCCAGCGCGCGATCGCGTCGTGGACGGCGGGGTCGAGCCGCAGCAGTACCTTCTTGCGCTCGGGCACGGCACCTCACCCGGATCTACTGGTAGAGGGTCCCGGTGTTGACGACGGGACTGGCGGGGCGGTCCGAGCACAGCACCACGAGCAGGTTGCTGACCATGGCTGCCTTGCGCTCCTCGTCGAGGTCCACCACGTTCTCGTCCGCCAGGCGCTCCAGGGCTCGGTCGACCAGGCTGACGGCGCCCTCGACGATCTCGGCGCGGGCCGCGATCATGGCGCTGGCCTGCTGGCGCTGCAGCATGGCCTGGGCGATCTCGGGGGCGTAGGCCAGGTGGGTGAACCGGGACTCCACGATCTTCACGCCCGCCGCGTCGACCCGCTCGGCGACCTCCTTGGACAGCTGTTCGGTGATGGCGTCGGCGCTGTCGCGCAGTGAGGGAGCGGCCTCGTCGCCGTAGGAGTCGTAGGGGTACTTGCCCGCGATGTGTCGGACCGCGGCCTCGGTCTGGGTGGAGACGAACTGGATGAAGTCGTCCACCTCGAAGGAGGCCCGGGCGGTGTCCTCCACCTGCCAGACGACGACGGCCGCGATCTCGATCGGGCTGCCGGAGGCGTCGTTGACCTTCATGACGGAGGTCTCGTGGTTACGGATCCTGGTGGAGATCGCGTTGCGCACGGTCAGCGGGTTGACCCAGCGCAGACCGTCGGTGCGGATGGTTCCGACGTAGCGGCCGAAGAACTGGACGACCTGGGCCTCGTTGGGCGCGACCATGGTCAGCCCGATCGAGAGCACGAGACCGGCGGCGGCGATCACGACACCCACGGCGATCAGCGCTCCGGGAAATCCGATCAGCGGTAGGAGAGCGATCCCGCCGCCGCCGAGGAAGAGTACGACGGCCACCGCGAACACGGGGATCCCGCCGTAGCCGAAGGCCGCGCGTTCCCGGTACTGCGGTGCGGGTCTGGTGACACTGGGGGTGTCGCTCATCGGTTTTCCGCCCTCCTGGGCTGCAGCTCTTTCAGGTGATGACTTGAGCATAGCATTGTGATATCACTTTTAATAGGCACCCCGCCCCCGGGGCCACCGACCGAGAGGAGACGTCGACCCGATGAACACCGACGCCCCACGCCTGCGCCCGCCCAACCACCGTGTGGACCGACGCGCCGTCTGGTGGTGGACGACCCGGTCCCTCGCGGTGACGGTCGTCCTCACCGTCGTGCCCGTGGTGCCCGCGCTGATCTGGGAGCCGGTGCGTCCGTGGTTCCTGATCGCCGCCGGGATCCTGGGCGGGGTGGGGCTCCTGATCACCGTGGCGATGCCACAGTGGCGTTTCCGCGTCCACCGCTGGGAGATCACCGACACTGCCGTCTACACCTCCAGCGGGTGGCTCTGGCAGGAGTGGCGGGTCGCCCCGATGTCGCGCATCCAGACCGTCGACACCGCACGCGGACCACTGCAGCGGGTGTTCGGGCTGTCGAGCGTGACCGTGACGACCGCGTCCGCCGCCGGCCCCATCGAGATCAGCGGCCTGGACCACACGTTGGCGACCGAGGTCGCCGACCAGCTCACCGACAGCACCGAGGCGATCCCGGGGGACGCGACATGACCTCCCACGACGACCACCACCCGGACGGGGAACAGCACGACGAGGAACAGCATGAGGGAGAACAACACGGGGAGCTCCCGCAGGGGCAGAGCCGGGAACCCGGCCAGGACCAGGGCGAGGAGGTCCGGTGGGAGGGCCTGAGCACACTCAGCGTGTGGGCCAGCACCGTGGTCGTGGCACTGTTCATGGTGCCCGCCGCGATCGTCGGGACCGTCGTCCTGTTCGTCGTGGACGTCTCGAACCTGTGGGCGCTGCTGCCCCTGCCCGCGACCCTGGCCTTCATCGCCCTGATGACCTACCTCGACCTGCTCCGGCTCCGCGCCACCCGGTACCGGGTCACCCCCGAACGCATGGAGATGCGCTCGGGGATCATCGCCAAGGCCTACCGCTCCATCCCCCGTGAACGCGTGCGCAGCGTGGACGTGGCCGCACCGATCTACGTGCGGATCTTCGGCCTGTGCTCGGTGACCGTGGGGACCGGCGAGTCGGCCGGCGCGGGCGGCACCGACCAGCTCCAGCTGCTCTACGTCACGGCGGGACAGGGTGAGCGGCTGCGCCGCGAGCTCCTGCGCCGGGCCGCGCCGGCCACGGGCTCCCCGGACGGCGGGGAGGGCACCGGCGAGGAGGAGGCCGAGGACGACGGGACCGAACTGGTCCGGCTGAACCCGCGCTGGTTCGCCTACGCGCCCGCCACCACCGCGACCTTCGGCGTCGGGCTCGGTGTGATCGCCGCTCTGGTCGGCCTCAACGCGCAGACCGGCGGCCACGGCTGGCAGTGGATCTCCGAACAGGCCGGCCTGCCCAGCGCCCAGGAGATGTCCAGCTTCGTGATGGGCCGGCTGCTGGTGGTCCTACCCGTCACCCTGCTCGGTCTGCTGCTGTCCGGGGTGGTCGTCCTGGTCGCCACCGCGGTGGAGACCTGGTGGGACTACCGGCTCCTCCGCGAGCAGGACGGCACGGTGCGGCTGCGCCGGGGGCTGCTGACCAGTGTGTCCCTGTCGGTGGAGGGCCGTCGCCTCAACGGTGTGGTCCTGCACGAGCCGTTCGTGCTGCGCTCGGTGGGCGGGGCGTCCATCAGGGCGGTGGCGACGGGCCTGTCCGCGGGTGACGCGCAGAAGACCGAGGCCAAGAGCCGCCTGTCCCCCGCGATGCCGGTCAGGCGCGCCCGCGAGCTGGGCGCGGCCCTGATGCGCGAGCCCGACTCCGCCCTGGACGTGCCGTTGGCCCGGCACCCGAAGGCGGCACTGCGCCGCAGGTTCACCCGTGCCGCACTCGGCTCCGTGGCCGTCCTGGCTCTGGCCGGGGTGCTCGCGTGGGCGCAACAGCTCGCCACGGAGTCCTGGTGGAACGTCCTGCAGGAGACGGAGGCGGAGTTCATGCCGGTTCCGTTGATCTCCCCCAGCGCGGAGGCCGCCCCGGGCTGGGGATGGATCGCGGTGGCGCTGCTGGGCGTCGTGGTGGCGTTCTGGTACGCGGTCGGTTCCTACCGGGGCCTGGCCCACGGTCTGCACCCCAGGTACCTGGTGGTGCGCAAGGGTATGGCGGTCCGGGACACGGTCACCCTGGAGCGTTCGTCGGTGATCGGTTGGCGGGTCACGCGCTCACCGTTCCAGCGCAGGCTCGGCCTGGCCGACGTGTCGGCGACCACGGCGTCCGGAGAGGGGCTGTACACCGCCCAGGACGTGGGCCTGGGGCAGGGGCTGGCCTGGGCGGACGAGGCCGTTCCCGAACTCCTCGCGCCGTTCCTGGTCCGTGATCAGGGCTCCTCGGAGCCCGAGCGCCCCTCCGCCCTCCCCTAGGGGGTTCGCCGGCCCGCGGTCGGCGCCCCTCTTCCCCGGGGCGTCGGCCGGGCCGGTCGGTACGGGTCCGGCGCACGCCCGGGACGCGGGCCGGTCGGGAGGACCGGCTAGGGAACCGGCTTGTCGAAGATGGGTTCGCCGTCCACACGCAGGCCGCTGGTGTGGGTGAGCGCCATCTCCACCATGGGGTAGACCTCGAACAGGCGCCGCATGCCGAGGGCGTCCAGGACCCGTTCTGCGATGGGCGCCGGTTCGGCGAGGACCACGTGGCGCCCCTGCCGGGTCAGGACCTGGTAGACCGAGACCAGGGCGCGCACTCCGCTCGCGTCGAAGAAGCCGAGACCGGACATGTCCACGATCAGGCAGTCGCACCGGGACGCCTCCGCGGCCTGGAGCAACCGGTCACGCAGGTGGTCGGCGGTGGCCAGGTCCACTTCGCCGTGGACGCGCACCACCGTCGCTCCCGTACAGGGAAAACGTTCCTGGGCCGAGAACAGGGCATCCTTCGCCACTCGGGCCACCTCTCACCGGACGTAACCTTTCCACTACGCAACCGCGTACGAGATCGTAACCTCTCCAGGTAGGTTCCGGGAGGCCCTCCATGAGAAAAACCCTCGAATCCTCGCGGGTGTGGCCTCAAGGACACCTCGGCGTCACCCTCCTCGGCCTTCGACCGTGATCTCGCGCGGGCCCCGTCCGGGGCCCGCCCTCTTCTCTCGGACACTCCGGGAGAGGCACCCGCACCGTGCTTTCCGCGCGCCGGTGCGGTAGAAGCGGTACTTGGACACCCGTGTGACGGTCGGTGTGCCACCGCCCCCGACGGGGTACGGGGCCCGCCGCCCCCATGGACACGCAGAGAGCGAAGGGAGGGAGCGGCCCGTCCACTGCCCCGCGCAACGGGACGGCCGCGAACCCGATGACCGAAACCGCCGACACCCAGCCCGGCTGGTTCTCCTCCGCGGAGTTGGAGAGCGTCCGCGCCCGTATACCCGTGCTCTACGTCCAGGCGGTACCCGTCCGAGTGGACGAGGCCGGTTCGGTCACCCACGTGGGGCTGCTGATGCGGGCCGACCCCGACGGCACCTTCAACCGTTCGGTGGTCTCCGGGCGGGTGCTGTACCACGAGCGGGTCCGGGACGCGCTCCTGCGCCATCTGGAGAAGGACCTGGGACCGGTCGCCCTGCCCCGCATCCCCAGCTCCCCCCAGCCCTTCACCGTCGCCGAGTACTTCCCCACCCCGGGCGTGACGCCGTTCCACGACCCCCGCCAGCACGCTGTGGCCATGGCCTACGTCGTCCCGGTGAGCGGTGACTGCCAGCCCCGCCAGGACGCCCTGGACCTGGTGTGGTTCACCCCGGAGGAGGCCACCAGCCCGCAGGTGCGCGCGGAGATGCCCGGCGGTCAGGGCGTACTGGTCCGCCAGGCGCTCGCCTACGTCGGCCACGCCCCCTGACCGGACGCGTTCCCCGGCGGAGCACCCCCGCCGGGGGCACCGCGGACGTGCCCCCGGCTCCGGAACACCCGGGCCCGTACCCGCCCCGGGCGCGGGGCCGGGTGTTCCACGGGTCCCGCACCGCGTGTCCGGGCTCCGGGGCGCGTTTCGCGGACGCGTGCAACGCTCGCGACGGGCGGCGCCCGAACACGCCCTAGGCTGGAGACCATGCTCGAATCCCTCGTCGCCGACGCCCTCGCCCTGGTGCCGTCGGAGCGTTCCTGCGACGGTCCCGGGCGCGTGGTACTCGGACTGGCCGGCGCTCCCGCGGCCGGAAAGTCCACCCTGGCCCGTTACCTGGTGCGCGCGGTCGACGAGCGTTCGGAGCCGGGGACGGCCGGGTACCTGCCCATGGACGGGTTCCACCTGTCCAACGCCCAACTGGACCGGTTGGGCCGACGGAACCGCAAGGGCGCCCCCGACACCTTCGACGCACACGGCTACCTGGCGATGGTGCGACGGCTGCTGGCCGAGACCGACCACCCAGTCTACGTGCCCGACTACGACCGCAGGCTGCACGAGCCGATCGCCGCCCAGCACGTGGTCGAGCCGCACACCCGGCTGATCGTGACCGAGGGCAACTACCTGGCCAGCGACGAGAAGCCGTGGTCACGGGTCCGCGGCCTCCTGGGTGAGCTGTGGTACGTCGAGACCGAGGACCGGGTGCGCGAGCGGCGCCTGCGCCGACGCCAGATGGCGGGCGGCGCGAGCGCGAGAGCCGCCGAGGAGTGGGTCGAGCGCAGCGACCGGCCCAACGGGGAGTTCGTGAAGGGGTCCAGGGACAACTGCACCCGGATCGTCCGGGTCAGCGGGGTCCCCCGGCTCGGATCCGGGGACCGCTACTCCGCGCGCTGAACTCCGCGTGCCGTCCTTGTCAGGCATCGGACACGGGACGGGCCGGGGATCCTCCGAGGAGGGGCACCGCACCGCGGGAACGGAGAACCGTTCCCGCGCGACACGCGTCTACCCCCGTGACCCGGTTGTCGCCCACGGCCGACCCCGGGTCCACCCGTGTGCCCCCGACCGTACCGCCGGCCCCCGCAAGGAGTCTCCATGTCCCGTTCCCGCCCCGCCGATCACGCATGCTTCCCGACTGCTGGGAAGCTGCCCCTGGTGTTGGGCGCCGCCGCCGTGTCACTGACCCTGGTCGGCTGCTCCTACCTGCCCGAGAGCCTCGGCGGCTCCGCGGCGGAGGGCGGCGCGGAGGAGCACACGGAGGAGACCGGGCAGACGCAGGAGGCCCCGCACGACCCGGCCGACGCCGAGAGCAGCATCCGCACGGCGGTGGAGCACGTCGAGACCGCCGACGACTACGAGACCTTCGTCAGGCTGGAGCACGAGAGCGGCGACCCCTTCAAGGCCCGCGGGGGGAGGCAGCGGTACACCAGCACCCCCGAGGAGGTCGTGTACTCCCAGTTGGGCGGAGAGGGAATGTTGAACGCCGTGTACTACGCCAACTCCGAGCACACCCTGTGGGCGATCGGCGACGGCCTCCTCGCGGAGGCCGCCGAGCCCACCCCCGCCGACGAGTTCATGGCCGACTCCGCGGTGGGCGCCGCGGGCCTGTCCCAGATCCTGGCGACCTCCACGGACCTGGTCCACGGCGGCGAGGGCGAGGTCGAGGTCGACCTGGACTACCCGGCGAGGAACGAGGACGGTAGTCACGACTCGGCCCAGGAGACCCTTCCGGCCCACAGCTACAGGGGCACCTTCACCTCCACCGTCCCGGAGTTCGTCGCCTCGGGCGACGCCTACGCCCTCGAGCTGGCGGAGTACCCCGACTCCCCGTTCACCCTGTGGCTGGACGAGGAGGGGGCCCCGGTGCTGCTGGAGCACACCAGCGGCGAGTACACCCACTCGCGCATCTTCGTCAGTGTCAACGAGGGTCTGGAACTGACGATGCCCGCTCCCGGCGACCCCGCCAACCCGTGACGACGGCCGTGCGCCGGACCCCGTGACGCCTGGCGAAGCTCCGGGCGGTCCAGCGGGCCAGCGCCAGGTACTGGTCGGGCTGCCCCTGCCCGCCGTTCAACCCGCTGTAGGCGGAGGCGACGACGAACTCCTTGTACCGGGCGGCCAACCGCCCGGTGAGGACGAAGCGGACGGGGGAGTCGTCGCCGCGCACGAACTGGACGAGTCCGTCGCGGCGGCCCAGGCTCACGCACTGGAACAGGTAACCGTACGGCGGGAGTTCGGGGACGTGCCCGGCCACGTGCGCGGTGACCGCGTCCGCGGCGGTCCACCCCATGGGCAGGCCCATGGCGCAGGACATCCGCTGGGGTCGGCCGCCCACTCCGGGTGCGTGCGCGGCGTCTCCCACCACGTACACGTCGGGGTGGGAGACCGAGCGTTGGAAACCGTCGACCACGGCGCGACCGCGCCCGTCCACCGTGAGTCCGGCCGCGGCGGCCAGACCCGCGACCCCGAACCCCGCGTTCCAGACCACGAGCCGCGCCCCGACCCGGGAGCCGTCGGCCAACAGGAGGCCGTCAGCGTCCACCTCGGCCACACGGGCGTGTTCGCGGACACCGACCCCCAGCCTGCGCAGGGCCCGGCGGATGTGGGCGCGGCCGCGCGGACCGGCCCCGTCGGCGACCCGGCCACCGGTGACCAGTTCGACGCGCAGCCCGGGGCGGCTCTCGGCGAGTTCGGTGGCCACCTCGAGGCCGGTGAACCCGCCGCCGACCACGGCGACGGTTCGGGGCCCCTCCTCGCGTACCCGCCGTTCCAGGGCGCGGGCGGCCTCCAGCGAGGCCGTGTCGTGGGCGTGTTCGGCGACACCCGGCACCCCGTCCCGCGCGGCGTCGCTGCCGAGGGCGTAGACGAGCGTGTCGTAGCCCAGGTCGCGCTCCCCGTGCCCGGTACGCACCCGAACCGTGCGCCGTTCGGTGTCGAGGTCCTCGACCGCGCCGACGACCAGCTCGATCGCGGTGCCGTCGAGGGAGGCGGCCAGGGGATGCACACCGACGTCCTGACCGACGGCGACCTGATGGAGCCGGACGCGTTCGACGAAGCTGGGGGTTGCGTTGACCAGGGTGATGCGGGCGTCGAGCCGGTCTCGGCGGATGTTGCGGGCGGCCCGTCCGGCCGCGGCCAGGCCCGCGTAGCCCGCCCCGAGCACCAGGATCTCGTGTGTCATGGGTTCTCACCTCTCCTTTGGGCGTTCGATCCACCTGACGGAACGGACGCCCGCGAACGTGACACCGTCGCCGTGAGAGGGGACCGGGCACCCTCGCGGACCCGCGGGCCCCGCCGCGCGGAAGCAGGGTACGGAGCGCCCGCTCCGAACCGACCTGGGAGCTCCCATCCGCCCACGGACTCCACTGACCGCAGCTGCCCTGCTCCTCGCCCCCGCCTGCGGTGCCCCGGCCGCCGACCTCGACGAGTCCGGGACCACCAGCGCCGACGCCCCCGGCACCGTCCCGGCTGCTGACGACCTCAACGGTGACGGTTATGCCGACCTGCTGCCGGACACCGACGGCTGGCTTCCGAACGGCGTCACCACCGGCTACGCGCTGTACCGGGTCGGCCCCGAGGGACTCGGCCCGGAACCGGTGCAGTTCACCACGGGAGAGCTGTAGGCGTGCCGGGGCGCGGGAGTCGGCACGACCCGACCAGCGGACGGCTCCGGGGGTCGAAGGACCCGGGCAGGCGGGCCCTTCGGCTCTTGCCGACGGTGAAACGGCAGCTGGAAGAAGTGCCTGTTCAGGCCAGGTGATATGAGGCACGGACGGTCCCCGGAGGCGGCTGGGAGGCCGGGAGAACCGGCCCTAGACTCGGTTGCAGCCCTGAGACGACAGCCGGAAAGAGTCCCCCATGCGTGAGACAGACGGCGCCCCGAACAATCACCCCGGCCAGGACAGGCTGTCACTGCCCCAGGTGCGCCTGGACGACCTCCTCGACGAGGTCCGGTCGCGGATGAGCGAGATCTCCCAGACCCAGGAGCGCATCCGTACGCTTCTGGAGGCCGTCGTCTCCATCGGCGAGGGACTCGAACTGGAACCCCTGCTGCTGCGGATCACCGAGACCGCCACCCGCCTGGTGAAGGCGCGGTACGGGGCGCTGGGGGTGATCGGCCCCGACGGGAACATGAGCCGGTTCGTCCCCGTGGGCCTGGAACCGCACGAGATCGCCTGCATCGACCACTGGCCCAAGGGCGAGGGCATTCTCGGGCTGCTCATCAAGGAGCCCGAGCCCCTGCGCCTGAAGGACGTGCGCGACCACCCCGAGTCGCGCGGTTTCCCCGAGGGCCACCCGCCGATGCACACCTTCCTCGGGGTGCCCATCCGTATCCGCGACCAGGTCTTCGGCAACCTGTACATGACCGACAAGACCGACGGCGCGGAGTTCACCGGCGACGACGAGCTCCTGCTGCGGGCACTGGCCACGGCTGCGGGCACCGCCATCGAGAACGCACAGCTCTTCGCCCAGACCCAGAGCCGGGAGACCTGGCTGGACGCCTCCGGGCAGATCACCACGCGACTGCTGTCGGGCGCCGCACCCGAGGAGGTCCTGCGACTGGTCGCGCGGCGGGCCCGGGTGATGGCGCAGGCCGACATCGCCGTGATCGCCATGCCCGGTGAGGAGCCCGAGACGCTCACCGTGCGGGTGTGGGACGGCCCCGAGGACCAGTGCGAGTCCCTGGCCGCGGGGGCGCGGGGCGCCACCCTGACCCGGGCGGCCGACACCCTGCTCGGGCGGGTCTACCTGAGCGGAACCCCGGTGCGGACCGACGTGGCCGCGTTCGAGCACCTCGGGGTGGGTTTCCTGACCCGTATGGGGGTGGGCCCGGTGCTGGTGCTTCCCTTCGGCCCGCCCGACGGGGCCCGCGGTGTGCTGGTGCTCGGCCGGGACCGGGGGCGGGAGCCCTTCCAGAACGTCTGGCTGAGCATGCTGTCCTCGTTCGCCGACCAGGCCGCGGTCGCCCTGGAACTGGCCGAGGCCAGGCTGGACTCCGAACGGCTGAGCGTCCTGGAGGACCGCGACCGGATCGCCAGGGACCTGCACGACACGGTCATCCAGCGCCTGTACGCCACGGCCATCACCCTGATGGGCACCGTGCGGCGGATCGACGACTCCACCTCGGCCAAACGCGTGCAGGGCGCCGTCGACGACCTGGACGACACCATCAGACAGATCCGGTCCACGATCTTCGCCCTGCAGAGCTCCGCCGAGGACGACTCCTCGTGGCTGCGCTCCCAGGTGTCGGAGGTGGTCAACACCGCCGCCCAGACCCTGGGGTTCGCGCCGCGCCTGCTCACCCAGGGCCCCGTCGACAACTCGGTGGACGAGCGGGCGGGCGAACACCTCGTCGCCGTGCTGCGCGAACTGCTGTCCAACGCCGCCCGCCACTCCGGGGCCACCTCGGTGGACGTGGAGGTCTCGGTCGGCGACGGCTCCGTGGTCCTGCGGGTGTCCGACAACGGTCGCGGCGTCCCGGAGGGTGTGGCCCGCAGCGGGCTGCGCAACACCGCCTCCCGCGCCGAGGAGCTGGGCGGGACCATGGCGGTGGCGACCGGCCCGGGGCGGGGCACCGCGGTCGAGTGGTCGGTGCCGGCACGCTACTCCGCCGGGGCCGATCCGGTGTAGCCCCCGGACCTTCCCTCGCGCACGGGAGGAGGGCCGCGTGTGGTGCCCGGGGCGCTCTGGCGCCGGGGCGGGGGCTCAGGAGGTCTGGTCCATGGACAGGCGCACGGCGTAGGCGGCCGCCTGGGTGCGGCGGGCCATACCGAGTTTGGCCAGGACACGGGACACGTAGTTCTTCACGGTTTTCTCGGCGAGGTACATCCTGGCTCCGATCTCGCGGTTGGTCAGGCCCTCGCCGATGAGTTCCAGGACGCGTCGTTCCTGTTCGGTGAGCTCGCTCAACGGGTCCTTGCGTCCGGCCTCCTCGCGCAGCCGTCTGAGCATGCGCGTGGTGGACTCGGGATCGAGGAGGGAGCGGCCCTGGGCGACCGTGCGGACGGCGCCGACCAGGTCGGTGCCGTGGATCTGTTTGAGGATGTAGCCGGAGGCCCCCGCCATGACCGCGCCGTAGAGCGCCTCGTCGTCGGAGTAGGACGTGAGCATGAGCATGCGGGTGTCGGGAAGCATCGAGCGGATGTCCCGGCAGACCGTGACGCCGTCCCCGTCGGGGAGGCGCACATCGAGCACGACCACGTCGGGTTCGAGTGCGGTCACCCTGGCCAGGGCCTGTGCGGCGGTCCCGGCCTCCCCGACCACCTCGATGCCGTCCTCGTCGTCGAGGAGTGATCCGACCCCTCGTCGGACGATCTCGTGGTCGTCCACCAGGAACACCCTGATCGTCGTGTCGCCGCCCATCAGGTGCGCACCTCCTCAGCGCTGGATGTGGTGACCTGAGGCGGCCCGGCCGCCCTGGGTTGTGGGTCAACCCGTCTCCCCGTCCCCATTGTGGGACACCTTCGGACGGGCCGCGGTTCGGCTGCGGTCCGGGGTACGGGCCGCAGGGTCACCGCTGTGCGCCTTCACGGTGCACCTCCACCCTAGGCAGCGGCGGTTGCTCCCAGAGGAGGCGAACGTCCCTTTCTGTTTGAGGCGAGTGTCCCGGCGGGTAGTGCGCAAACGAGGACCTTCGCCGTCGCCCGGAGGACTCGCGGGCCCTGTCTTCAGGGCCGTGACCGGCGATGATGGCGGGGCCAGCAACAATGGGCACCAATCTTCGGGGGGCTTGTGATGGTTGGGACGAGCGGTGCCGGTGCGTCGGAGCAGGGACGGAGTTGGGTAGCGGCGCCGGGGTCGCCTCCGGAACCGCGGGAGGCCTCCGACGAGTTCGAGGGCACCGAACACCTCACGGAGGACGACCGGCTGCTGGCCGGGGCCGACCTGGCCGACGACGACCGGTCGCGCTTCACCGTCCTGGAGCGCCAGACCTGCTTCAACCTGATGGCCACACGCAGTATCGGCCGGGTGGCCTTCACCATCGACGGGGACGCCGCACCGACCGTGCTCCCCGTCAACTACGTCCTGCTCAACGACACCGTCGTGTTCCGTTCCACGCTGGCCGGGACGATCATGCGGTACGGGCGGGGGTACGCGGCCTTCCAGGTCGACCACTTCGACGAGGAGCGCCGCGAGGGCTGGAGCGTGTTGGCCTCCGGGAGTTGCCGCTGGGTCCGTGACACCGGTGAGCTGGAGCGCATCCCCCAGGGCCGCATGCCCCGGCCCTGGGCCGAGGGCCCGCGTGACCAGGTCCTGA
Organism: Nocardiopsis terrae; assembly: GCF_014651695.1. Lineage (GTDB taxonomy): Bacteria > Actinomycetota > Actinomycetes > Streptosporangiales > Streptosporangiaceae > Nocardiopsis > Nocardiopsis terrae. Next base: position 233,971 of record NZ_BMXJ01000003.1, on the reverse strand, counting down.
AGATCACTCCCGGGAGGGTGACCGGGCGGGAGGTCAGCCGCCCCTGAGGTGTTCCGGGGCTCCGGTGTTCCTGTCCCCGATCGGGGTATCGGCGGCGGCACGGGAGTGCACCGCCCGTCCCGCGGCCAGTGTGCCTCGGACCCCGCCCGGGTCGCGCGGCGACCATCGCCCCGTGCGAGAGCGGTCAGGACTGCCAGCCGGGGCCCCGGCCCACCACGCCACGGCTGCCGGCCGCCGAGGGGGACGCGGCAGTTCTTCTAGCTCTCCGGGTCCCGCCCGGGCTCCTCGCCCGAGGGACGGTGCAGGACGAACGCCCCGCCGTAGACGGGCCGGTCCAGTCGCTGGTCCTCGGTGGCCACGTACCCGTCGAGGACGGCGAGGATGCGCCGGTCGAGCTCGGCGAGGTCCTCGTCGGACAGGTGGAGGGCGAAGCGGGAGAAGCTGCGCACAGCGGCCGGGCCCGCCTCGTCGAGCTCCTGGGTGAAGGCGGTAACCGGTGAGGTCCTCTGCTCGTCCGGCAGGCCGTCAAGGGGACCGTCCAGCCACCAGCTCTCCCCGGTGGCCCGGTAGGGCTTCTCCAACGCCCCGGCAGCGCCCGTACGCACCGGGGCTGCGACGAGCAGACCAGCGTCGACCAGGGTGCGCACGTGGTGCAGGACCGTGCCCGGGTTGGTGTCGAGCCGGTCGGCGAGCTGCCGGTTGGTGAGCTCACTCGTCAGGCACAGGCGCAGGATGCGCAGGCGCAACGGGTGGCCCAGGGCCTTGGCCTCGCGTGCGGTGGCCGGTCGCCGCCTGCGGCGGGGGTCCGGTGGTTCGGGATGCTCGGCGGACGGTTCTGCCATGGGGGTCAGCGTAGCCGATCGATTGGCAACAACAAATTGATTGAATTACCTCAATCGATCTGTCAATCTCAATTCATGGTCGACGACGACGGGCACCCGCCCGAAACCCTCCCCACCGACACCCTCCCGACCACCGCTCCCGGCCCCCTGGGCGGCTCCTTCCGACGGCTGTGGACCTCCTCCGGGCTGTCCAACCTGGCCGACGGCGTCCTGAAGGTCGTCCTGCCCCTGACGGCCCTGCGCTTCACCGACTCCCCCCTGCTCATCGCGGGGGTCACCGCGGCCCTGGGCCTGCCGTGGCTCCTGTGCGCCCTGCCCGCCGGGGCCCTGGCCGACCGGACCGACCGCCGACGGGCGATGCTCGGCGCCAACCTGGTACGCGGCGGCCTGGTCCTCGCCCTGGCGTCGGCCCTGGTACTCGACCTCGGTTCGATCTGGCTGCTCTACGCGGCGGCGTTCCTGATCGGTACCACCGAGACCGTGTACGACACCTCCGCACAGTCGATCCTGCCCCAGATGGTCCACCGGGACCGGCTCTCCCGGGCCAACGGGCGGCTGTACGCGGTGGAGCTGACCACCAACCAGTTCGTCGGCCCGCCCCTGGGCGGCGCGCTGGTGGCGTTGAGCGCGGCCCTGGCCCTGCTCACCCCCGCGGCCCTGTGGGTCGCGGCCGCGGGCGTGCTCCTCCTGGTGCGCGGACGGTTCAGGGTCGAGCGCACCGGGCCGTCCGCCGGCATGCGCGCGGACATCGCCGAAGGACTGCGGTTCCTGTGGTCGCACGGGCTCCTGCGCTCCTTCGCCGCCATGGTCGGCACCTCCAACTTCGCCACCAGCGCCGCGTTCGCGGTCCTCGTGCTGTACGCGGTGGGCCCGGGCTCCCCCATGGGGCTCTCCGAACCCGCCTTCGGCGTCCTGTTGACCGCCACCGCGGTGGGCAGCCTGCTGGGTTCGTTCGCGGCCGAGTGGTGCGAGCGCGCGGTGGGCCGGGCCCGGTCGCTGTGGCTGTGCGTCCCCCTGTTCGCCCTGCTGGTGGGGGTCCCCGGGATGACCGTCGACGCCTGGCTGGTGGGTCTGGGCTTCTTCCTCGGAGGACTGGGCATCACCGTGTGGAACGTGATCACCGTGTCCCTGCGCCAACGCGTGACCCCCGACGCGATGCTGGGCCGGGTCAACAGCGTCTACCGACTGCTGGCCTGGGGCACCATGCCGTTGGGCGCGGCGGCGGGCGGCCTGGTCGCCGAGTTCCTCGGGCTGCGGGCGGTCTTCCTCGGCATGGGGCTGCTCGTGCTCGCCCTGCTGGTCCCCCTGCTGCGGATCAGCGACGCGACCCTGGAGGCCGCCGAACGAGGACTCCGGCACTGAGGGGAAACCTGGTGGACGTCACGGGCCCGCCCGGCGAGGATGGCCCCGTGACACACTCCGAGAACGACGTCGAGGTTCTCGAAGGCGGGAACGTCTCCGACGGTGTCCTGCGCATCGGCGGGACCGTGCGCAAACCCTGGCTTCGCTCCTCCCCCGCGGTGACCTCGCTGCTGCGCCACCTGAGCGGGTTCCCGGGCGCACCGGAGACCTACGGCGAACAGCCCGAGGGCTACCAGCGGCTGGCCTACGTCCCCGGCACCATGGCCGACCGGATGCCGCCGATGACCGCCGACCAGCTCCGCGAACTGGGTTCGATGATCCGTCGGCTGCACGACCTCACCGCCGACCACCGGCCCCGCGAGGACGCACGGTGGCAGAGCGTCTTCCCGCCGGAGGAGCCCGAGGTGATCTGCCACAACGACCTCGCCCCGTGGAACCTGGTGCGCAGCCCCCACGATGACGGCCGGACCGAGTCCTGGTGCTTCATCGACTGGGACGGTGCCGGGCCGGGAAGCCGGATGGGCGACCTCGGTTACGCCGCGCACGGGTTCGTCCCCCTGCACGAGGGCGGCGACCCCGAGGCCGACGGTCGGCGGCTGCGAGCCCTGGCCGACGGCTACGGCTGCGGTGGCGCCCAGCGCCACGAGCTGCCCGGCGCCGTACTGCGCCGGGTACGCGGCATGTTCGACGTCCTGGAGGAGGGGGCCCGCACCGGAACGCAGCCCTGGGCGCGACTGCACGCCGAGGGGCACGCCGAGCACTGGGGGGCGGCCGCCGCCTACGTCGAACGCCACCGGCAACTGTGGGCCGGGATGCTGGCCTCGCCCTAACCCGTCACGGGCGCACCCCACACGAACGCGGCCGAGATCGGGTAACCGCGGAAGCGTTCCCACCTGGGTTTGGCCGCCACCCAGCCGTCGTCCACGACCGCCTCGTTCAGCTCCTCCAGGCGCCACCCGCTGGCCAGGGCGGCGCGTACGTGGTCGCCGAGCAGGTGCACGTGGGTGGTGATGGCGACCTCCTCACCCGAATCGTCGGTGAAGTGGGTGGGCATACCGGAGGCCATGATGAACTGCGGGTGATAGGCGACCAGCACACAGCGCCCGCCCGGCCTGGTCAGCCGCCGGGCTTCGGCGTAGAACGGTGCGAGGTCGGGCAGGTGTTCGTCGATGAGCGAGGCGATGACCAGGTCGTAGGCGCTGTCCGGCAGATCGGTCGCCCGGACGTCGCCCTGGGTGAGGGTGTCGTGGGCGCCCCGCCTCCGGGCCAGGGCGAGCATCCCGGCGCTGAGGTCGACGCCGTCCACGTGTTCCACGCCCCGGCCCCGGAGCCAGGCTCCGGTGCGTCCGGTACCGCAGCCCAGGTCCGCGGCGCTGCGGACCTGGGACCAGACCGGGGCGGTGAGCCCGTCGAGGAGGGCGATGTCCATGGCGTCGAGCACCGAGTCCTCGTAGGTGCTGGACCACCCGTCATAACCGGTGGTCACGTCGACGGTGCGGTAGTGGCGGGTGTCGAAGTCGGCGAAGTCAGGCATGGGGCCGAGTATCGCGCGGCCGGGTGCGCGCACGCGACCGGATTTCTCGGGGCGAGCGGCCGGAGGACTCTGGCCGGTTGAGGCCCCTTCCCGGGACGCTTGACCGGACGCTCTTCGCCTAGCGTGTGGTTATGCGACGAATCCTCCCCTGCGCCCTGTCTCTGCCGCTCCTCCTCGCCGCCGGGTGCGGTTCTCCGGACCAGGAGGTGTCCGTGGCCCCGCCTGCCGCCGACGAGACCTCCACAGACGCGGGGACCGCGCAGCAGAGCCCTCCCGGGACAGCGGACGAAGAGACCCGGGAGAACCCGCCGGAGGGCACCCGGGCCCCGGCCTCGGCTGGGTACTCCTTCGGCGAGAGCGCCGCCTTCCCCCACCCGGTGGGCGCCTACGAGTGGGAGTTCGAGGGCGAGGAGGACGTCGTCTACACCGTGGACGACGTCCTCCTCGGCGCCCCCGGACGGGTGGAGTTCACCCTGACCGTGGAGGTACCGCAGCTGGGCCGGGTCTTCGGTACCGGCAACCTGGAGGTGCGGTGCTCCCACGGCAAGCACTCGGTCTCCGCGACCACCGAGGCGCCGCTCGGCGAACTGGAGACCGGGACCCACAGCACGGACATGGTCTGCGAGTTCCCGGATTCGCCGGACAGCGTGCTGGTCTCCGTGGTCAACGGCGAGGACGAGGCGGACTTCCGGGGACCGGTGCAGTAACCCGGATCACACCCTCAGGACCGCGAAGAACTCGCCCGGCACGTCAACGGTGACCCCGTGGACCCCGGGGTGACCGTTGGCGAGCAGCAGCTCCCGGGGGACGGCGTCCAACTCCACCCGGGCCGGGGCCGCACCGAGGTTGCAGACCAGGCGCAGGGATCCGCGGTGCAACACGAGCCTGCGGCCGTCCTCACTGGCCGTGACCGCGAACCGGTCCAACCTCGGATCGCAGAGTTCGGGTTCGGACCTGCGCAGGGCGATCAGGGCACGATAGGTGTCCAGGACCAACCGCCGGGGTTCGTGTTCGGGTTCGGACCAGTCCAGGACCGCACCGTCCCTGGTGGCCGGGTCCATGGGGTCGGGGATGTCCTCCGGAGCCCAGCCCAGCGCGGCGAACTCCCGGCGCCGGCCCCTGCGCACACCCTCGACCAAACCGGGATCGGTGAACGAGGCGAAGAACGGCCAGGGTGTGGTGGCCCCCCACTCCTCCCCCATGAAGATCATCGGGGTGTAGGGCGAACAAAGGACGATGGCCGCACCGCAGGTGAGCAGTCCTGGTGAGAGGTGCTCGCCCATCCGGTCGCCGCGGGCGCGGTTGCCGACCTGGTCGTGGTTGCTGAGGTAGCCGAGGAAACGGCTGGCGGGCACCCGGGAGGTGTCGACCCTGGCGCCGTGCCTCCTGCCCCGGAAAGCAGAGGGGGTCCCGTCGTGCCAGAAGACACGGCGGAGCGTCTCGGCGAGGACCCGGGGCCCGTCGAAGTCGGCGTAGTAGCCGTGCCGCTCTCCGGTGAGGGCGACGTGCAGCGCGTGGTGGAGGTCGTCCGACCACTGGGCGGTCATGCCCAGTCCGTCCGCTTCCAGAGGGAGTACCGTGCGCGGATCGTTGCGGTCGGACTCGGCGACGAGGGAGAGTGGACGGCCGAGCCCTGCGGCCAGGGCGTCGACCTCCGCGGAGAGCTCGGCGAGGATCGGAACGGCCCGGTCGTCGCGCAGGGCGTGCACCGCGTCCAGTCGCAGCCCGTCCAGACGGTAGTGGCGCAGCCAGTCCAGGGCTCCGTCGATGACCAGCTGCCGCACGGAGTCGGACCCGGGGCCGTCCAGGTTGAGCGAGGGGCCCCAGTCGTTCTCCCCGGAGAAGTAGGGCCCGAAGCGGGGAAGGTAGGCGCCGGACGGGCCGAGGTGGTTGTACACCACGTCCAGCAGAACAGCCAGCCCCCTGCGGTGGCAGGCTTCGACGAACCCCTTCAGTGCGTCCGGGCCCCCGTAGGGCTGGTGCACGGCCGACCACAGGACCCCGTCGTAACCCCAGCCGTGCGTACCGTCGAAGGCGTTGAGCGGCATGAGTTCGACGTGCGTGACCCCGAGGTCGACCAGGTGGCCGAGCCGGTCGGCAGCAGCGGTGAGCGTGCCCTGCGGGGTGAAGGTGCCCACGTGGAGTTCGTAGATCACGGCTCCGGCGAGCGGACGCCCGGTCCAGTCGTCGTCAGCCCACACATGGCTGCCGTGGTCGTAGACCCGGCTGGGGGCGTGCACCCCGTCCGGTTGCCAGAGGGAGCGCGGGTCCGGGAGGGGCTGCGGGTCCTCGTCCAGAAGATAGGCGTAGTCCGACCCCGGGCCGGCCCCCTCCACCTGGGCGTACCACCACCCTCGGGCGTCACTTCTCATGGAGTGAGCGGTACCGTCGACCCGCACACGCACACGCTGGGCTCCGGGCGCCCAGACGGAGAAGTCCCCGTGGACGCCGAGACCGGGGGTGACGGGCGGGGTGGGCTCCGTGGCCAGTTCGTTCACGCAGGGTTGCCTACCCCGGCGACCCCGACGCCACGCAACCAAAACGCCCCCACCTGCTGCTTGAACCCGCACAGCCCCGACCCCAAGGGGTCACGGAACGTGCGCCTTCGACCAGCAGCGCTCCTCGCCCCGACCGCGGTGATCTTGCTACCAGGGGCAACTTCGGCGCTGAAGTTGCCCCTGGTAGCAAGATCACCGTGAAAAGGGGGGTCGGTCGGAAAGGCACGGGCGCTGCTCCCGGCACCGATCCCCCACTCCCAACCCATCCCGCGCCCACCCCACCCGGGACCGGGGAGGAACACACCCTGGGAGAAGCCTGCTACCCCATCCCGTTTCCAGTACCCCCGTCCCGTTCCCGGGAAAGACCTACGCCGGACGGTAGCGGCCGACCCTGACGGAGGCCGTGCTGGTGAAGGGCTCCGGGAGCTCCGACACACGCCGGGCGAGGTCCTCCGGGGTGGTGTGCCGGGCGCTGGGGCCCATGCCCACAACGGTCAGAACGTCCTCGTGGGACAGCTCCATGGTGAAGCGCACCTCCCTGCCGGCCTCCGGTGAGAAGTGCTCCCCGAGGCTTTCGGCAAGGCGTTCGCCCTTGCGGGGGTCGACGTCCAGCAGGCCCAGGGCGGTCCGGGGCTCGGTGAGGTGGTCGGTTTCGGGGGTGACCACCACGAGCACGCCACCGGGTTTGAGTACGCGGTGGAACTCGGGGGCGTTGCGGGGGGCGAAGACGTTGAGTACGGCGTCGGCGGTGCCGTCGGCGAGCGGCAGAGTGCGCCAGGAGTCAGCGGTGACCGCCCCGCTGCGGGGGTGTGCCCTGGCCGCCTTCCGTGCGGCGAACTTGGAGACGTCGGTGGTCAGGCCGACCGTGCCGGGGAGTTCGTCCAGGACCTGGGTGAGGTAGTGACCGGTGCCGCCGCCGACGTCGACGATGACGCTCCCAGCACCGATCCGGGCCGTCGTCAGCTCTTCGGCCAGGGCCAGGCCGACGGGGTCGTAGTGCCCGCGGCCCTGGAAGCGGAGGCGGGCGGCGATCATCTCCTTGCTGTCGCCGGTCCCGGGCGGGGTGGCTCCGGTGAGCAGACCCGCGTAGCCCTCCCGGGCGATGTTGAAACTGTGCCCGTCCGCGCAGGCCAGGCCACGGGATCCCCGTTCCAGGTGTCGTCCGCAGACGGGGCAGGTCAGGGAGGCCGCGACGGAGGCGGGCATGCGCAGCTCGGGGCCGGTGTGGGTGTTCGTCATGATCGCGGTCAGCCTACCGGCCCGGCCCGCCCGGCCCGCCCGGCCCTCCCGGACCGGTCGAACCCGTCCCCCAGCCGCCCCGGGTCAGCCGTCCCCAGCCGGTCCGACCTCTCCCGACCCTCGCAACACCACTCCCACACCATCACCCCTGCACCAACGCCAACACAACCCCACCATCACTCCCTCACCAGCACCGCCACCGGATAGGTGTCGAGCACCTCGGCCAGGTGGGCCGTGGTCAGGCCGTCCATCCGGGTCGGGGCGATGGTCCGGCCGGTGAGGCGGTCGGTCCACTCCCCCGGGCCCGAGGGCAGGGGGAGAACCGTGTCGCCCCAGCCGCCCGCGTCGGCCAGGGTCAGCGGCAGCCTGGTCGCCACCACCGCCAGGGCCGGTTGGCGGGAGCCCCGGGTGGTGCGGGCGAAGGCCAGGGCGTGTGCGGCGGAGGACCCCTGCGCGGTCAGCGGCAGGTATCCGGCGGGGCCCAGTTCCCGGCGGGTGTTCAGACAGGTGCGGAGCAGGTGGAGTTTGGCCGCGCCGCTCTCGTCGACGGGCGGGCGCCACCCCTGTTCGATCCGGGCCAGGAGTGCGGCCCGGGCCCGGTGGTCGACGGGCCTGCGGTTGTCCGGATCGACCAGGGACAGGTCCCACAGTTCGGTGCCCTGGTAGACGTCGGGCACGCCCGGGCCCAGGAGCTGGACGGCCTTCTGCCCCAGGGAGTTGCTCCATCCCGGTTGTCGGAGGGACTCGGCCATGGCCCTGATCTCGGCGTACAGGTCGGTGTCCGCGCGCAGCCGGGCGGGCCAGTCCCGGATACGGTCCTCGAAGTCGGGGTCCTGCGCGGTCCAGGACGTACCCAGGCGGGCTTCCCGTGCCGCCTTGAGCAGGTACTCGACCAGGCGCTCCTCGGACAGGGGCCAGGCTCCCAGGAGGGTCTGCCAGCCGAGGAGGTCGAGCGAGGGTTCGGGCAGGGGCGCCCGCGCGCTCCAGCGGCGCACCGCGTCGGCGAAGTCCTCCGGGATCTCCGAGAGGGCGGCCAGGCGGGCGCGCACGTCCTCGGAGCGTTTGGTGTCGTGGGTGGACAGCGCGGTCATGGTGCGCGGTTCGGCGGCCTCGCGTCGGAGGTTGGCCTCATGGAAGGAGGCCGGGTCCACGCCGAACCGGGCCGGGTCGCCGCCGACCTCGTTCAGGGCGACGAAGCGGGTGCCCCGGTAGAAGGCGGTGTTCTCGGTGCCCATGGCCACGACCATGCCGCTGGTCTGCTGGACACGGCGGGCGAGTTCACCGCGGGGGTCCTCCCGGACGGCGCGGTCGACGGTTTTCAGGACGGGTTCGAGGTCGGGGCGGCGTTCGGCGGCGGTGCGTACGGCACGGGCCCAGGCTGATTCGGCTTCGGGCAGGTAGGAACGGTAGACGTCGAAGGAGGTGAGGAGCTCGGCGACGGCCTCCCTCCTGTTCTCGGCGTCCCGGCTGTTCTCCTCCTCCCCGCGTTCCTTTCCCCCGCGCCTGTCCCCGTCCGCTCCGCCCTCCCCTTCGGCCAGCAGCGCGGCGATCCGGCGCACCTCGGCGCGCAGCAGTTCCGCCGCGGCGTGGGAGCGGGCCTGGTGGTCGATGGCACCGGTGTCGGTGGGGACGCCCCGTTCGCGGGCCAGAGCGGTCAGGACGGGTTCGGCTTCGGGGTCGACGAACACCCCGCAGATCTCCCGCAGGGCGTCGTAACCGGTGGTTCCGGCGACCGGCCAGGAGTCGGGCAGGGACTCGCCGGGGGCGAGGATCTTCTCCACCACGATCCATCCGTCGAAGCGCTCGGCGAGACGGCGCAGGTAGCCGCCGGGGTCACTGAGACCGTCGACGTGGTCCACCCGGAGTCCGTCGGCCCCGTCCTGCGCCGCCCAGCGGAGGATCTCGGCGTGGGTGGCGTCGAAGACGCCCGGCTCCTCGACCCGGACGGCGGCGAGGTGGTCGACGTCGAAGAAGCGGCGGTAGTTGAGTTCGCTGTCGCCGCGCCGCCAGGAGACCAGCCGGTAGTGCTGGCGTTCGTGTACGTCGGCGGCGCTGTCGCCGGGGGTGTACGTGTCCGGTGCCAGGGGGAAGCGTTTGTCGAAGTAGACGAGGTGTCCGTCGGCGAGGGTGAGTTCGGCCAGGGCCGCCCGGCCGTCGTCCCCGTCATCGCCCAGGACGGGGACCAGGATCGGCCCGGAGTCGAAGTCCACGTCGAAGCAGCGCGCGTAGACCGAGTCCCGGCCGTGCGTGAGGACGTCCCACCACCACGGGTTGGCGTCGGGGCGGGCCACGGACATGTGGTTGGGCACGATGTCGATGACCACCCCCATGCCGAGCGCGTGCGCCCGCGCGGCGAGTTCGGCGTGGGCCCGTTCACCGCCCAGGGCCTCGGAGACCCGTGTGGGATCCACCACGTCGTAGCCGTGGTCGGATCCGGGGGTCGCGGTGAGGATGGGTGACAGGTACACGGCGCCGACGCCGAGCCGGTACAGGTGCTCGAGCAGATCGGCCGCCTCGGCCAGGCCGAACCCGGGCCCGAGCTGGAGCCGGTAGGTCGACGTAGGCGTCGCGGACCTGTTCATGGAACCGTTCGTGGACCCGTCCCGGGGGTCGCTGTGCGCACTCATCACTGGGGATCCCTGCCCGTCGGATCGGCGTGTCATGCGCGTGCGGACCCGCTCCCGTTCCCGGGCCGTTCCCTACCCCGTCCAGGCTCCCGTTCCCCCTCCGCCCCGGTTGGCCCCGGGACCGCGAGCGCGAACCTTCACCGGTGAAAAACCCTTAGTTCACCTTTTGTCCATCTGGAGTCCCCCGAAGCGCCACGGATACGTCCTGTTCCGCACACACCCGCGTTGGGAAAGGTGGTCCGGCAATGGTTAAATTCTTCGGCGGTGTTCCATTACCAGCGACAACGCGCCGGGAACCGGTAGCGAGCGGTGAAGACAATCAGGACCACCGACACCGACGAAGGGGATAGAAGCAGCGTGCTCCCGTCCAACAAGCGCACCCGCACCCAGTCCCGCTCCCAGCGCCACCCCCGGCACCGTTCGGGCGCCTACCGGGGCGCGGCCTCGGCCGCGCTGGCCGGACTACTGCTGGCGACGACGGCCTGCGGCAGCGACGACGCCGTCCAGAGCGCGCCCCCGGCTGTCCCCGACGATCTGGAGTGCTTCTCCGGCAGCCTGGACGGCGCCGGTTCCAGCGCCCAGGAGAACGCGATGACGACGTGGATCGCGGGTTACCAGTCGGCCTGCGAGGACGCGCGCATCTACTACGACTCGATCGGTTCGGGCGGCGGCCGCAACCAGTTCATCGACGGCGCGGTGACCTTCGCCGGGACGGACGCGGCGATGGACCCCGCGGAGAACACCGACGCCATGGAGCGTTGCGGTGGCTCCGACACCATCAACCTGCCCGCCTACGTGGTGGCGATCGCGGTGGTGTTCAACCTGGAGGGGATCGACTCGCTGAACCTCCGCCCGGACACTTTGGCACGGATCTTCAACCAGGACATCACGCGCTGGAACGACCCGGAGATCGCGCAGGACAACCCGGAGGCCGACCTGCCCGACCTGCCGATCACTCCGGTCAACCGGGCTGACGACTCGGGCACCACGGAGAACTTCACCAACTACCTCTCGGCGGCCGCGGCTGACGCCTGGCCGCACGAGCCCGGCGGGCAGTGGCCGATCACCCCCCGCGAGTCCGCCCAGGGCAACAGCGGTATCGCCGACACCGTCTCCCGGGCGGAGGGCGCCATCGGGTACGTGGAGATGTCCCACCTGCACGGCCTGTCCGCGGCGAGCATCGGCGTGGGCGGGGAGTTCGTCGAGATCGCCCCCGAGGCGGCCGCCCAGGTCGTGGCCGACTCCCCCCGACGCGAGGAGAACACCAGCGAGTACGACCTCGCGCTGGACCTGGACTACGGCACCACCGAGCCGGGCAGTTACCCGATGGTCCTGGTCAGCTACGAGACGGTGTGCCTGAACTACCCGGACCCGAAGGAGGCCGAGCGGGTCAAGGCGTTCCTGAGGTACGTGGTGAGCCCCGAAGGGCAGCAGGAGGTCTCCGCGGAGACCGACTCGACCCCGGTCAACGACTCCCTGCGCGCCGACCTCCTGGCCTCCATCGAGGCGATCGGCTCCTGATCCGGCCCCAGCGGGTCCGACCGTTCGGGCGGGTGTCCCCCACCTATCCGGCAGCGGTCGGGCCCCCGGGCCCGGTCTCCTCGTCCCACTCGTCGGGCATCTCCCGCCCGGCGGCGCGGCAGGCACGGTGCCACAGGGAGCGCAACCCGGCTCCCAGCCCCCGTCTGCGCGGCTGGCCCGAGTCCTCGTTCCGCGCCCCGCCCCGGACCCTTCCCCTGCCGGCCCGGGGGCCCCTTCCACCCTTCCCTGCCCTGCCGGCTCCACCGACCGCCCTGTCGTTCCCCGCCCTGTTGACTCCGCCGGTCCCGGCCCGGTCGGCCGTCGGGAGGCCCGAAACCGGCCGGGCCCCGCCGCCGGACCGGGGCGCGGGCGGGACCGAGCGGTGCAGGGTCAGGTCGGCGAGAGTGCCCTCACCCCCGTGGATCCGGTAACGGCCGTGCAGTTCGGCGACCACGTCGGCCAGGTCCTCCTCCTCGCCGCACACCCGCATGGCGCGGGCCAGGGCACGGGTGCGCCACAGCCGCACTCCGGCGTCGCGGGTGGGCGCGGCGGCGAGGAAGAGCTCGGTGAGTCCGGCACGGGCGCGTTCGGCGCTGGCGAGAAGACGGGACAGGGCCAGCTCACCGAGCCCCCAGGCGACGGGCACCTGGAGGAGAAAGGGTGAGGGGAACCCGGTCCTCGGCGCGGCGGAGGCGAAGGAGATGCGCGGTTCGCGCAGGTAGTTGGCCTGGACCAGGCGCAGGTCCAGGTGGGGTCCCTCGCGTCCCCCCGGGACCGCCCGGGCGCCCTCCCAGTCGGCGACCAGGGTCACGACCAGGTCGGTCTCGGTGCCGTTGAGGAGCCGGTCCACGCAGCCGCGGACCAGGTCGTAGGGGGCTCCGGCCACGTCCACCACGGCGTGCACCAGCGGGGTGCGTCGGCGCTGCGCGGGCACCCGCTCCCGGTAGGCGTGCGGGTGCGGCATGAGTTCGGCCAGGACCTCGGTGCGGAAGCGTTCCGAGGGCAGACGGGTGCGGGCCGTGGAGGCCGGGCCCACGTGCCAGGCGGTGGCGTCGCGCTCGGGGACCATGACCGCCCCGGCCTGCCACAGCCGGTAGCCGAACTCGGTGTCCTGCCCCAGGTCGAGGTCGGGGTCCACGCCTCCGGCCGCCTCGTAGAGGCTGCGCCGCACGGCGGCTGCGGCGCCCAGGTAGGCGTGGAAGCCGAGGTGGTCGGCGTCGCGCAGGTGGTCGCTCTGGTCGAGGAGGTGCTCGATCCAGTCGTGGCGTCCCCCGGTGTCCAGTTCACGGTGCAGCTCGCCCGCCCGGGCCGCCGCGAGGACGCCCTCGGGGCCGCGGGGTTCGGTGTCGGTGAAGCGGACCCGGCCGAGGGTGACGCACTCGGCGTGGGTGTGGTGCCAGCGGGCCTGGGCCTCGACGAACTCGGGGCAGGCGACCATGTCGGCGTCCATCCACATCAGGATGTCGCCGGTGCTGGCGTGCGCCCCGTAGGCACGGGCGTATCCGGCTCCCCAGCCGCCGTCGGGCGCGGCCACCACACGGCAGCTCTCGGGGCGCAGGTCGGGCAGGGTCAGCGGCGGTGCTGAGTGGTCGTCGACGACCACGACCTCGAACAGGTGCGCCGGGTAGGTCTGGGCGCACAGGGCTGCCAGGGCGAGGTCGAGGCCGTCTTGGCCGCCCCTGGCGGGGATGATGACGCTGACACTGAGTTCCGGTGTCCAGCGGCCGACGGCGGGGGGTGTCAGCGCACTCCAGTCGTTGCGGAAGACTCGGGCCGAGACCCGCTCCACCCGGCCGCGGTGCGACACCCCGTCAACATGGGACCCTACGTACTTATTCAGTGACACAGAGTCACTATAGCGATGTTTGGGGACCCGGAGTGAGACTCGGCGCACCGAATGTCCCCTCCGGTTTGGTCTTTCCGTGCGGCATGTCCGCCCCTCGACCTCCCGGACAGGACGGAGCCGGACCGCGCCAGGCGCCCGGGGCAGAGCCCTCCGAAGCAGCCTCCCGGCTCATTCACCCCGGTTCAGTTCCCCGAGCGGGCGTCCGCCCTCAGCATCCTGACACCGAGGAGGACGACCCCGACGACCAGAGCGATCATGACGAGCCAGACCAGCAGGCCGACGATCACCGACAGCAGCCAGAACAGGGCGATCACGGCCGCGACACCCGCGGCGACCCTGAGCAGTAGACGTCCCATGCGCGGAAGAATACGCGACCGTACTCCCGACCGGGACCCCGCCCGCGGGGCGGCCCCGGCCCGCACCCCACGCACCGGGGTCGGGCCGGGGATCCGGTCAGGCCGGACGGACGGCACCGGTGAAGACGCTGTCCCAGTAGGCGGCCAGCGAGACCTCCTCCAGCGGCTTGGACGGGTTGGAGCCGTGGATCATCATGCCGTTGCCGGAGTAGATACCCACGTGGCTCGGGGCCGAGGCGCTGTAGAAGAACATCAGGTCACCGGGCTGGAGCTGGTCTCGCGAGACCGGGGTCCCGGCGTTGACCTGGTCATAGGTGGTGCGCGGCAGGTTCACGCCCGCCTGGGCCCAGGCGGCCTGGGTGAGGCCGGAGCAGTCGTAGCCGTCGGGACCGGTGCCGCCCCACACGTAGGGCTTGCCGATCTGGGCCCGGGCGAAGTCCAGGACCGCCTGGACGTCACCGGACACGGCGGCGGTGCCCCCCGAGGAGCCGCTGCCTCCGCCGCCGTCGGCGGCCTCGGCGGCGATCGGATCGACTCCGCCCAGGCTCTCCAGCACCTCGGCCTGCTCGTCCAGGGCGGTCTCACCCTCGGACATGGCGGTCTCGGCGGATTCCAGGGACTCGGCCGCGGCCTCCTCGGTCGCCTCCGCCGCGTTGTACAGCTCCTCGGCGTGCTCGACGCCGCTCACGTAGTCGGCGAGCACCGTCTGCTGCCCCGCGGAGAGGTAGTCGAGGTCGGCGATGTTCTGCAGGGCGGTGTCGGCCTCACCGCCGAAGAGGACTCCCATGGAGCTGTGGGTGGCACCGGTGTAGGCGCCCTGCACGATCACGGAGACCTGGCCGGAAGCGGCTTCCAGCTCCTCCTGGGCCTGCTCCAACTGCGCCTGGAGGTCCTCCAGCTCGGCCTGGGCCGAGGAGTGGTCCTCCTGCGCCTCGTTGTAGGCGGCGTTCAACTCGGAGAGCTCCTCCTGGAGCTCCTCGTAGCGCTCACGGGCCTCCGACTCCGAGGGGTCGGCCAGCGCCACCCCGGAGGAGAGCACCACGGCACCGAGGGCGACGAAGCCGACCGTGGTCAGACGACGGGTGGGTTCGGGATTGCGGGTCAAAGCACCGACTGCCTTTCTCCCATACCCGTTTACCGGCACTTGAACATCCCGAAGGCACACCGAGGGACGGCGCGGGGATGCGTGGCGAGGGGGATCCGGCGGCGGCGGGAGGTGCCGTGAGAGATCGCCGGGTGTCGTGACGGCCCCTGCTCATGGGAAAAGGACAGCTGTTGAGCAGGGTGCAACGGCGGGCCGGACGCTGCCACCCTGGTGGTGACGAACTAGGACGATCCGACCTGGGGGAACACTAATTCATCCCTGGAACCGGACGCGACCCTTTCGTTACCTCCCGCTGGGCAACCCGCTTGACCCGCGAAGACACCGTCCCGCCCGGGAAGTCCGCCAGGAGCGCGACTGAGGGCGCCTCTTTCCCGCACAGAGCACACCAAAACCAGACCAAGCACCGATTTGACCGTGACGCGTCTCACATCCAAACGGGGAAGGGGGCGGGTGCCCGCGGCACCCGCCCCCACGCAGGTCACAGGTAACGAGCCCACCAGTCCAGGATCGCCTCGAACCGGGCCACCCGGTGGCTGGGCAGGCCCGAACGCGACAGCTCGTGCCCCTCCCCCGGGAACAGCAGCATCTCGGTCTCGACCCCGCGCCGCCTGAGCGAGACGAACAGGCGCTGGGCCTGTTCGACGGGGCAGCGCCAGTCCTGTTCGGAGTGGATGATCAGGAACGGTCCCCCGATCTGGTCCGCGTAGGTGAGCGGGCTCTCCTCGTGCCAGCTCTGCGGCGGTCCGTACAGCGGCTCCGGGAAGAGGGAGCCGATGTCGGAGGACCCGTGGAAGCTGTCGATCGCGTTGACCGCCCGCTCACTGATCGCGGCGCGGAAGCGCTCGCCGTGGCGGGCGGCGATCCACGTGGTCATGAAACCGCCGTGCGAACCGCCCATGACACCCACCCTGGAGGCGTCCAGCCGGTCGTCCTCAAGCGCCTCGTCCAGGAAGGCCAGGACGTCGACCGAGGTGACGGCGCCCACCGAGCCGATGATCGCCCGGGCGTACTCCTGGCCGTAACCCGCCGAACCGCGCGGGTTGCAGTAGACCACCGCGTACCCGGCCGCCGCGTAGACCTGGGTCTCGTCGAAGAGCTGCCAGCCGTACTGGGCGAACGGGCCGCCGTGGATCATCAGCACCACCGGATGGGGTCCCTCGCCCTCGGGCACCGCCACCCAGCCGTGGACCTCGTTGCCGTCCCCGGTGCGGGCGGTCAGCTCGACCACCGGCAGCGGGTCCAGCGCATGGTCGGTGAAGGAGGTCAGGGCCCGGACGCCCTCACCCTCCCCCGCGACCACGTACAGCTCTCCGCTGTCGCGCTCGCCGGCGGCCACCGCGACGGTGACTCCACCCGCGTGGTCGAAGCCCTGCACCTCGACGCGCCCGCCCAGCAGGGTGGTGCGCACACCGCCCGGGGTGATCCGGTACAGCTCGACCGCCCCGCGGTTCTCACCGGCCACCAGGACACCGTGGTCCGTCATCCGTGCGCGCGTGCCGGGCGAGAGCACGGTCCGCGGGTCCTCGGTGCCGGTCAGCCGCCGGGGAGCACCGGAGCCGTCGAAGGGGACCGACCACAGACCGGACACCCGGCCCACGAAGTCATCGCCCTCGGGGCCCAGCTCATCGCCGAGGAAGTACACGGTTGCACCGTCCCCGGACAGGCTCGGGGCCCCCGCGTGCAGGTCGCCCCGGGTGATCCTGCGCAGCTCCGCGCCGGGCTCGGGTGCGCAGGTCCACACGTCCGTGTACAGGTCGGTGTCGCGGCTCGGGTGCAGGGCTGCGTCGAACACCAGGCCGCCGCCGTCCGGGGTCCAGACCGGCTGGCCGTGGTCGGCGTCCCCCTCGGTGATCCGGGCCGGCTCGCCCGCCTCGCCCGAGGGGTCGATCGGAGCGCTGACGAAGACGTGCTGGCGCCGGTCGTTGGTGAACCCGAGGCCGTCGGCCCGGTACTTCAGGGCGGTGATCCGGCGCGGCGGCTCGTTGTCCGGGGTGCCGTCCACATAGCGCTTCTCCTCCGGCACCCGCGCGTTGTAGGCCAGGCGGGTGGAGTCGGGGCTCCAACTGAACGGGCCCGCCCCGAGGGGGTGGTCGGTGACCTTCCACGGCTCACCGCCGTCGGCGGGCAGCACGTGGATCTGCGCGTGCCTGTCCTCGTCGGGGCGGAGGAAGGCGATCCAACGGCCGTCGGGTGAGAAGAGCGGGGAGCTGTCGCGCGTGCCCCGGGTGAGCTTGCGGGGCGGCTCGGAACCGTCGGTGGGCACGCTCCACAGGGAGCCGAGGTAGGCGTCCTCCTCCAGGTCGGGCCGGGTTACGGCGAAGACCGCGCGGCTGCCGTCGGGGGACAGCGAGGGGGCGCCGATGCTGTGCAGGCGGGCGATGTCAGCGGGTTTCATACACGAGTGGCGGCCGAGCCCGGGGGCTCGTCCGCCGTCTCCTTCCCTTGGGTACTGGGATCCCGGTGGCCCGGTCAGGCCCCCGATCAGGGGGCCGTCCCACCCGGACCCTATCGATGCGCAACAAGGCAGATCCAGGCCTTCGCGGCTTTTCGGTCACCGCGGGGGCACTCAGGGCCTCAGTGCCCCCGGTCGGTCTCCAAACGCGTGCAGACCCAGCGCCCGCCCTCCCTGCGCAGCCGGAACGCGAACACCCGCGAGCGCCGGTCGCAGTCGATCACCGCGCTGGCCTCCACCCCCGACGCGCCCAGCGGCTGGTGGAACACCCTGGCCAGGCGGGGCGCCATGGCACACCCGACCGTCCCGCGCAGGCGGCGCAACTCCTCCCGGACCGGCACCGTCACCTGGTTGCGCAGCACCTCGGGGGCGCGCCTGCCGACGAGGACCTCGGCCATCTGCTGGGCCAGCCTGTGCACGTCCCCGGGGGTCCGGTGGCCCGCCAGCAGGGGCGCCCCGCACCGGCCCACCGACATGCCCCGGACCGGGGTGCGCGCGGGGGTGCGCGCCGGCCGCCAGGGGCTGGCGGACGCGCGGGCGCAGAGCGGACGCCGACAGGGGTGACCGTGGGAGGAGTGCGACATGAACAGATCCCTTCCGAGGAGGAACGAAGCCCTTACTCCCTACAAGGAGCCGCCGACCGGACGCCCGTGCCACCTGGAATTCCAGCTTTCCCCGGCCTTCGACACGAGGCCCCCGGCCCGAGCGCCCCCCGCCCGGGAACCGTCATACTTCAAGACGTGACACACGCGTACCTTTCCTCCCCCGTGCCCGTCGCCCTCGCCCACCGCGGCGGATGGCTCACCGACGACCAGGGCGAGCGCCGCACCGAGCTGGAGAACACGGCCGCGGCCTTCCAACACGCCGTGGACCTGGGCTACACGTACCTGGAGACGGACGTGCACGCCACCAGTGACGGCGTGCTCATGGCCTTCCACGACGACACCCTGGACCGCACCACCGACCGGCCGGGCGCCATCTCCGAACTGCCGCACAGCGAGGTCGCCCGCGCCCGCGTCGCGGGCAAGGAGCCGGTGCCCCTGCTGGAGGACCTGCTCGGCACCTGGCCCCAGGCGCGTTTCAACATCGACCTGAAGTCGGACGGCGCCGTCCTGCCCCTGCTGGAGGTGCTCCGCCGCACCAACGCCTGGGAGCGGGTGTGCGTGGGCTCCTTCGACCAGGACCGGCTGGACCGGGCCCGCCGCCTCTACGGCCCCCGGGTCGCCACGTCCTGCGGCCCGGTGGACGTGGCCCGGCTCCGGCTGGCCTCCCTGTCCCCGGTTCTGCGCCCGGTCGCCAGCCGTGTCCCGGTCTGCGCCCAGATCCCCCTGAGCCACAACGGGTTCCCCCTGCTCAGCCGGGACGTCATCCGCACCGCGCACCGGCTCGGCATGCAGGTCCACGTGTGGACCGTCAACCACCCCGAGGTGATGGAACGCCTGCTCGACGCGGGGGTGGACGGAATCGTCACCGACAACACCACCGGGCTGCGCGAGCTGCTCCTGCGACGCGGCCGCTGGAACCCGAGCCACCCCAGAACCCCGAAGAACGGATAGCCCCGCGATGTCCACTCCCCCGGAAACGGCCGAAGGCCAGAGCCCTTCGACCGACCCCGAACAGCGCAGGCGCGAACAACGCGGCTGGTACCTCTACGACTGGGCGAACTCGGTGTTCATCACCTCGGTGGTCACCGTCCTCATCGGCCCCTACCTGAGCGGTCTGGCCTGCGCCTCGGCCGGGGCCGCCGACACCGCGGCCTGCCGTGACGCCTCCCTGGCCATCACACCGCTGGGTGTCGACTTCCTGACGCTGCACCCCAACGCGCTCTACCCGGCCCTGACCACGGTCACGATCCTGCTGCAGATCCTGCTGCTGCCGCTGGTCGGCGCGCTGGCCGACCACACCAAGCGCAAGAAGACCTGGCTGTTCCTGCTCGCCACGGGCGGCTCGGTGTGCACCAGCGCCCTGTACTTCACCACCGAGGGCTACCTGCTCGCCTCGGTGCTGTTCCTGGCGGCCAACCTGCTGTTCGGGTTGTCGATCGTCGTCTACAACGCCTTCCTGCCGGAGATCGCCACACCCGACGAACGGGACCGGGTGTCGGCCGCCGGGTGGGGGATCGGCTACCTGGGCGGGGCCCTCCTCCTCGCCTTCCACCTGGTCCTGGTACTCACCGCCGACGACGCCGCCTGGGCCGCCCGGGTGGCCTTCGCCTCGGTCGGTATCTGGTGGGCCGGGTTCACGGTCATCTCGATCAGGCCGCTGCGCAACCGCTACGGGGCACTCGCCGCGCGCAGCCACGGGCGACCCAGGGTCGGCGAGTCCCTGCGCGACTTCGGGCGCACCCTGCGCGACATGCGCAGGTACCCCGACACCATGCTGTTCCTGCTGGCCTTCATCTTCTTCAACGACGGCGTGCAGGCGACCATCCGCTACGCGGCCCCCTTCGCCACCCAGGACCTGAACCTGGGCCAGGACTCCCTGATCATGACCATCCTCATCATCCAGTTCGTGGCCTTCGCGGGGGCGTTCGCCACCGGAGCGATCGCCGCCCGCCTGGGGCCGAAACGGACCGTGCTCGGCAGCCTGGTGGTCTGGTGCCTGCTGGTGGGGGTGGGCTACTTCCTGCCCGCGGGCAACGTCGCCCTGTTCGTCGCAATGGGCGTCGGCATCGGCCTCGTACTGGGCTGCACCCAGTCCCTGGCCCGGTCGATGTTCTCCCAACTCATCCCGCGCGGCCGAGAGGCGGAGTACTTCAGCCTCTTCCAGATCTCCGACAAGGGCTCCACGTTCCTGGGCTCCCTGGTCGTGACCGTCGCGGTGAGCCTCACCGGCGGCTACCGGGTGGCGATCCTCTCCCTGATCGCGTTCTTCGTGCTCGGCGGGATCCTGCTGTGGCGGGTCCGCATGCGCGAGGGCATCCTCGCCGTGGGCAACGAGGTGCCCGCCAAGCTCTGACCCGCGCCCGGCCGGTACGGAACGTCGTCGGCCCCCGCGATACTGGGGGCCGACGACGTTTGCCGGTCTCCACGGGGGGTGTGGTGCGGGTTCTGCACGGGGTGTGGTCGAGGGATGCACTGGTGCTCTGGGGCGAGGGGGACCCGGCGCCGGTGCCGCCCGCCGCGAAGCCGGGCGCGCACCCCTTCGCGGCGGGCACGGCGGAGCTTCGGGACCTGGTGGCCAAGGCCGGGGTCGACCCCGACGGGCCCCGTTCCGCCGAACTGGTCCTCCGCCTGCCCGGAACCGAGGAGGCGCCCGCACCCTCCGGCACGGCCGACACGGAGCCCGTCGAATTCCGCCCCTGGCGGGTCCCGGTCCTGGAACTGTCCGCGGCCCGGGCCGACGCCCTGCTGGCCGCGCTCGACGAACCGCCCTGCCCGCTCGGCCCCGCCCTGACCCACCTGCGCGCGGTCCACACCTTCGCCGAACGGCTGATCCTGGCGGGCTGTGTCCTGCCCGACCTGGTCGGACAACCGCCCCGCGCCCGTTGGCGACCGGCCCCGCTGGACACCGCAGAGGCACACCTGGCCGCGCTCACCGACGCCCTCCCGCCCTCGGCCACCGCACACCTGGACCCGCGCGAACGGGACGAGGCCGCCCGTGCCTGTGTGCTGGCGCCCCTGGAACTGCTCACCGACGCCGCGGCCCGCCGTCTGGCCCCGCCCAGGAGCGCACCGGATCCCGGCCCCGAAGCCGCACCCGCGGCGCTTCTGGCCGCCGCGCTCACCGGGGAGCGCAACCGGATCGGCGAGGACGCCGCCCGGGCGCTGCGCGGCCCCCTGCGCGAGTGGCGGGACCGGGTGCGCGGCGGCGGCCGGGCCCAACTGCTGTTCGTGCTGCGCGAGCCCGAACCCGAGAGCGCCCGGGGCGGCCCCCGGCCCTGGACCGTGGAGTTCTGGGTGCGCTCCACCACCGACCCCGGCCTGCGCCTGCCCCTGGAGCAGGTGTGGCTGGGCGAGGGCGCCGCCTGGCTGCCCCAGGACGTGGCCGCCACCGCCCTGGCCGACCTGCGGCGCGCCGCCCGCCACCTGCCCGCGCTCCACCGGGCCCTGCGCGAGCTGGCCCCGGAACGGCTCTACCTGGACACCGCGGGCGCACAGGCGTTCGTCGGCGACGCCGCGGCCCGTCTGGCCTCGGCGGGGTTCGGCGTGGTGCTGCCCGAGTGGAGCGGACGCGACGCACTCGGGCTGCGGATGACCGTGAGCGAGGAACCCAGGCGGCGCGGCCGCGGCGGGGTGGGCCCCGACGACCTGGTCGACGTCTCCTTCGAGGCGCTGCTGCGCGGTCCGGGGTCCGAGAACCCCCTGTCCGAGGAGGAGCTGGAGGAGCTCGCCGAACTGGCCCGGCTCAAACGCTCCCTGGTCCGGGTCCGCGGCCGGTGGATGGAGATCGACCCCGAACGGGTCGGAGCCGCCCTGGACCTGATGCGCCGGAGCGGGCGCGGGCGGACGCGCCGCGAGGAGGCGCTGCGGACGGCGATAGGTGTGCGGGAGCCCCCGCTGCCGGTGGCGGACGTGGTGGCCGACGGCCCGCTGGGCGCCCTGCTGGACGGCGGGGCCAAGGCCGGACCCCGGCCGATGGGGACCCCGCCCGGCTTCGAGGGCACGCTCCGGCCCTACCAGGACCGGGGGTCGGCCTGGCTGCGGTTCCTGGGTGAGCTGGGCCTGGGAGCGGTGCTCGCCGACGACATGGGGCTGGGCAAGACCGTGCAGCTGCTGGCGCTGCTCACCGACGAGCGCGCCGGGGGCCCCGCGCCCGGGCCCACCCTGCTGGTGTGTCCGGTGTCCCTGCTGGGCAACTGGCGCCGGGAGGCCGGGAAGTTCGCCCCGGGGCTGCGGGTGCACGTCCAGCACGGCCCGGACCGGCCGGTCGGCAACGCGTTGGCCCGGCTCGTGGGCGCCTGCGACCTGGTGGTCACCACCTACGGGGTGGTGGCGCGCGACTCCGGGGAGCTGTCCGGGATGCCCTGGCACCGGGTGGTCTGCGACGAGGCCCAGGCGCTGAAGAACCACACCACCCGACAGGCTCGGGCGGTGCGTTCGCTGCCCGCCGCAACCCGGATCGCGCTCACCGGGACCCCGGTGGAGAACAACCTGGGCGAGCTGTGGTCGTTGATGGAGTTCGCCAACCCCGGGCTGCTGGGTTCGGCCGCCGACTTCCAGCGCGCGGTCGCCGACCGGGCCGAGGCGGAGGAGGGCGCGGGGGACGGCACCGACCTGGTGCGCCGCCTGACCGGGCCGTTCGTGCTGCGCAGGCTCAAGACCGACCGGTCGATCATCGCGGACCTGCCGGAGAAGCACCAGATGCGCACCTGGTGCACGCTGACCCCCGAGCAGGCCTCGCTGTACCGGGCCGTGGTGGACGACATGGCCGAGCGGATGGCCGAGGCCGACGAGCGGGAGCGCAGGGGGCTGGTCCTGTCGGCCATGTCCCGGCTCAAACAGATCTGCAACCACCCGGCGCAGTTCCTCGGGGACGGTTCGGCGCTGGCGGGACGCTCCGGCAAACTCGACCGGCTGGAGGCGATCCTGGGCGAGGCGGTGGCCGAGGGGGACAAGGCGCTGTGCTTCACGCAGTACGCGCGCTGGGGTGAGCGCCTGGCGCCCTACCTGCGCTCCAGGCTCGGGGTTCCGGTGTTGTGGCTGCACGGCGGCACCTCCCGGGCCGACCGTGAGCGAATGACCGAGCACTTCCAGACCGCGGCGGGGCCGGCGGTGTTCCTGCTGTCGCTGAAGGCGGCGGGGACCGGGTTGAACCTGACCGCCGCCAACCACGTGGTGCACGTGGACCGGTGGTGGAACCCGGCGGTGGAGAACCAGGCCACCGACCGGGCCTTCCGGATCGGGCAGCGCAGGGACGTGCAGGTGCGCAAACTGGTCTGTGTGGGCACCGTGGAGGAACGGGTGGACGAGATGATCGAACGCAAGAGCGCACTGGCCGACGGTGCGGTGGCCACCGGCGAGCAGTGGCTGGGCGGTCTCTCGGTGGAGGACCTGCGCGAGGTGGTACGGCTGGCGCCCGAGGCGGTGGCCGGATGAGCTGGTCGGAGCTGGTGGAGGCGGCCCTGGGAGGTTCCGGGGGCGATGCGGTGGAGCGGATCTCGGTCCGGCCCGGCGAGGTCCTGGGCCGGGTCCGGGGGCACGAGGTGAGCCTGATCCGCGTCGTGTGGCCCGACCAGGAGTGGGCCCGGGCCGGTGCGGCGCTGGCCTCGCAGCCGCTGTTTCGGGCGAGACTGCTCTCCGGTGAGCTTCCGGAGGCCGCGGAGCGGGTGTTCGCCCTGCTCGGCCTGGCCCTGGTGCCGCGGGGGTGGGGCGACCTGGTGGCCACCTGCTCCTGCGACCACTGGGCGGGGCGCTGCGCACACCTGTCGGCGACCGCCGCCGCGCTGGGGGCGGAGGCCGACCGCGACCCCTTCGTCCTGACCCGGTGGGCGGGCCGGGAACGGCGTGCGTTGGTGGAACTGGTCAGGGGCACGGCCACCGGAACAAAGGGGGCTTCGGCGCAGGGCGCGGATTCGGACGGGGACCACCGCTCCACACTTTCGGTGGAACACGCGGACGCTGGTGGCGACGTTTTCGCCGCTCGGGCACAAACGGGCGGCCCCCTTTCCCCGGCGGCCTTCTGGCAGGCCCCGGACCCTCCCCCGGTTCCACCCCTTCCGGAGGGGGTCGGCGATCGCGTCAGAGCCGCGGCCCCAGGGCATGTCGCCGACGAACTGCCCGGTTTCGACCGCTTCAGCCGTCCCTTTTCCGCCGACGAAGAGGACCCCTGAAGCATCCGCTCGACTTTCTTGTGGAAAAGCCGGTACGACCCACGAAACACGGTTACGATTCGCCTGAAGATGCCTCGCACAAACTAGTCCTGATTGGTACCTCTCCTATGGCCGATCGCTTCCCCCCCCACATCAACATGGACACGCCGAGCATCGCGCGTATGTACGACTATCTGCTGGGCGGGAAAGACAACTTCGAGGCGGACCGGGAAGCCTGCGAGGAGCTCGCCAAGGGCATCCCCGAACTCGTCGCCTTCGCCAACGACAACCGGGCCTTCCTCGGGCGCGCCGTCGAGTACGTGAGCAGGCAGGGGGTGGAACAGTTCCTCGACCTCGGTGCCGGTCTGCCCACCACGGAGAACACCCACCACGTCGCCCAGCGGGCCAACCCGGGGGCGCGCGTGGTCTACGTGGACCACGACCCCATCGTGCTGGCCCACGGCAGGGCTCTGGTCACCGACAGCGCCGGAACCGCGTTCCTGATGGCCGACATCCGCGACACCGACCAGGTCCTGAGCGCACCGGAGACCCACCGGCTCATCGACACCGACCAGCCGGTGTGCGTCATGCTCGTCTCACTGCTGCACTGCCTGCCCGACGAGAGCGACCCCTTCGGCATGGTCCGCTCCCTGCTCGACCGGCTCGCCCCCGGGTCCTGCGTGATCTTCTCCCACATCGTCTCCGACGACCCCGAGGCGGCTGCCTGGATGACCGAGAAGATCCTCTCCTTCGGCACCCCCTGGGGCCGTGTGCGCAGCCCCGAGGAGGCCTCCGCCGTGTTCTCCGGACTCGAACTCGTGAGTCCCTGGATCGACGGCCGCGACCAGGGACCCCGGGCCGTGGACTGCGCCACCTGGCGCCATCCCGACCGGGACCCGCTCCGACGCCCAGACGACCCCGAGATCAAGAGGTGGGAGATGTCCGGGGTCGCCTTCAAACGCTGACCCCCGTGCAACGAGGGGCCCGGCCCCGCTCCGGCGGGGCTGGCGGGTCAGGCCCCAGCGTCCTCGTCGAGGACCTCCTGGGCGATGGCGAAGGCCTTGTTGGCGGCCGGGACCCCGCAGTAGACGGCGGCCTGGAGGAACACCTCCCCGATCTCGTCCGAGGTCAGGCCGTTGCGCAGGGCCGCCCGCACGTGCATGGCCAACTCGCCCCAGTGGCCCTTGGCCGCCAGGGCGGTCAACACCATGCAGCTACGGGTCCGCCGGTCCAGGCCCGGGCGGGTCCAGACCTCACCCCAGGCGTACCGGGTGATCAGGTCCTGGAAGGGTTCGGTGAAGGCGCTCTTGCGCTCCTCAGCCCGGTCCACGTGCGCGTCGCCGAGCACGCTCCGGCGCACCCGCATCCCGGCGCCGTACCGGTCCGCGGCGGTCAGGTGCCGGGTGATGAGCGTGTTCACCTGGGCCGCGTGCGACCAGGACAGCAGGTGGGCCGCGTCCGGGAGCACCACGAGCCGCGCGCCGGGGACCCGTTCCGCGATCAGCGCGCCGTTGCCCTCGGGCGGGGTCGCGGGGTCGTCGGCCCCGGCGACGACCAGGGTGGGCGCGGTGATCCGGTGCAGGTCACCGCGCACGTCGTGGTTCTCGATGGCGCCGCAGCAGCCCGCGTACCCCTCGTCGGGGGTGTCGACGATCTGGTCGCGCAGGAGGGTGACGTCGTGGGGGTGCTCCTTGGCGTAGCCGGGGGTGAACCAGCGCTGCACGACGTTGTCGGCCAGGGCGGCGGTGCCCTCGGCCCGGGCCAGGGCGGCCCGGTCCCGCCAGTTCTGTGCGGGGCCCATGTACGGGGAGGTGGCCATCAGGACGAGGCGGTCGATGCGCTCGGGGGCGTTGACGCCGAGCCACTGGCCGACCATGCCGCCGATGGACAGGCCCGCGTAGTGGGCGCGTTCGATCCCCAGCCGGTCGAGGAGGGCGAGGACGTCGCCGCCCAGGTCGGCCATACCGTAGGGGCCCTGGGGGACGGGCGAGCGGCCGTGTCCGCGCAGGTCGACTCGGATCACCCGGAAGACGGTGGAGAGCGCCTCGACCTGCGGTTCCCACATCTGACCGGTGGTGCCCAGGGATCCGGCGAGCACCAGCGGCGGTGCGTCCGCGGGGCCGCTCACGGTGTGGTGGAGGTCAACGCTCATCGGTTTCCTTCTTCGCTGTCGGTACGGTCCGTCCGGCCGGTCCTACCCGTCACCCGGTCGGTGAACACCGCGGCGGCGCCGAGGTAGGCCGTGGGGTCGAGCAGTGCGCTGACCTGTTCGCGGGTGCGCAGCCCCCGGAGGTGTTCGGCCAGGACCTCGACCGGGTCGCGGCCCTCGTCCACGGCGGCCCGGCAGGCGGCGGCGACCCTGCGGTGGGCCTCCGTCCGGCCGAGTTCGGGGGCCAGGTCGGTGGTGAGGCGTTCGCTCAGGGCCAGCCCGCCGGTGCGGTCCAGGTTGGCGCGCATCCGGTCGGGGTGCACGCGCAGGCGTTCGGCGCTGGTACGCAGCCAGGACACCGCCGAGCCGGTGCGGCGCAGCAGGTCGGTGAGGGGGAGCCACTCGGCGTGCCAGGCCCCGGCGGCGCGCTGGTGCTCCTGGATCTGGGCGGCGAACAGGTTGGCGACCAGGCCGGGTGCCTGGCGGGCGGCGGCCAGGGCGCTGACGGCGGCGACGGGGTTGCGTTTGTGCGGCATGGTGGACGAGCCTCCGGTGCCCTCGCCGCCCTCCTCGGTGACCTCGCCGACCTCGGTCTGGGCGAGCAGGACGATGTCCTGGGCGACCGTTCCGGCCGCACCGCACACCCGGCCCAGGGCGGCGGCGGCCTCGGCGACACGGCCGCGTTCGGTGTGCCAGGGCAGGTCGGGTTCGGGCAGGCCGAGGCGGGCGGCGAAGGCGGCGGCCGTCTCCGGGCCGCGGGGGCCGAGGGAGGCCAGGGTGCCCACGGCCCCGCCGAGCTGGGCGGCCAGGCCGTGGGTGAGGACCTCGTCGAGCCGGTCGGCCGCTGCGCCCAGGCCCGAGGCCCAGCCCGCGGCGACCGCGCCGAAGGTGGTGGGCAGGGCCTGTTGGAGCAGGGTGCGCCCGGGCATGGGTGTGCTGCGGTGGCGGTCGGCGAGCGTGCGCAGGTCGGCGGTGAGGAGGTCCAGTTCGCCGTGCAGGGCCCGGCCCGCGCGGCTCAGGAGGAGCATGGCGGCGGTGTCCATGACGTCCTGGCTGGTGGCGCCGCGGTGGACGTGGCCGGCCGCTCCGGGATCGGCCCGGTGTACCTGCGCGGTGAGCTGTCCGACCAGGGGGATGACGGGGTTGCCGCCGCCCGCGGCCGCCCCGCCCAGGGCGGCCGCGTCGTACCTGTGGGCTGCGCAGGCGGCGGCGATGGTCTCGGCCTGTTCCGCCGTGGGGGCCTCCGGGTCCGCCGGGTCCGCGGTGTCGGCGAGGGCGCGGGCGAGGGCGGCCTCGGTGTCGAGCAGGGCCTGGAGCCAGGCGGTGTCGTCGGTGAGCGGGCCGAGGGGGCCGTGGTTGAGGACACCGTCGAACAGGCCGGTCATGGGTGGGTCCTTGTCTGGCTCGGAGCGGAGCGGTCAGATGTCGAAGAAGACGGTCTCGTCCGCGCCCTGGAGGCGGATGTCGAGACGGTAGCCGTCCTCCTCCCGCCGGGCGACCAGGGTGGCGCGTGCCGCGGGGTCCCCGATGGAGTTCAGTACCGGGTCGGCGGCGTTGGCGGCCTCCTCCTCGGGAAAGTACAGGCGGGTGACGACCCGGTTCAGCATGCCGCGCCCGAAGACGGAGATGTCGACGTGCGGCGCCTGGTCCCCGCCGGGCCCGGGGACGGGCCCGGGTTTGAGGGTGAGGATGCCGTAGGAGCCCGAGGCGTCGGTGGGGCAGCGCCCCAGGCCGCGGAAGCCCGGCAGGTTCCGGGGGCCCCGGGGGTCGTCGGGGTGGTCGAAGCGGCCTTCGGGGTCGGCCTGCCAGGTCTCGATGAGGGCGTCGGTGACGGGTGCGCCCGCGCCGTCGTAGACGGTGCCGCGCAGCCAGAGGGCGCCGGGGGTGCCCTCGGCGACCGCGAAGGGGCCGTCCGGCCAGGGCAGGCCGATGTGCAGGTAGGGGCCGACCGTCTGGGACGGGGTGGTGGGGTGGGTGCTCACTCGTCGTCCTCCAGGACCTCTTCCTCGGACTCGAACGGGGTCTGCTCGCGTCCGCGCAGCACGATGTCCCAGCGGTAGGCCAGGGCCCACTCGGGTTCGGTGGTGTCGTAGTCGAAGCGGGCGAGCATGCGCTCGCGGGCCCTCTCGTCGGGGACCGACTGCCACATGGGGTCCTGGAAGAAGAGGGGGTCGTCGGGGAAGTACATCTGGGTGACCAGGCGCTGGGTGAAGGCCCGCCCGAACAGGGAGAAGTGGATGTGGGCCGGGCGCCAGGCGTTCCGGTGGTTCTTCCAGGGGTAGGCCCCGGGCCGGACGGTGACGAACCGGTAGCGTCCCTCGGCGTCGGTGAGGACCCGGCCGACCCCGGTGAAGTGGGGGTCGAGCGGGGCGGGCCAGGTGTCGCCGGTGTGGCGGTAGCGCCCGGCGGCGTTGGCCTGCCAGATCTCCACGAGGGTGTGCGGGACGGGTCGGCCGTCGCTGTCGCGGACCTGCCCGTGCACGATGATGCGCTGGCCCTGCGGTTCGCCCTCGTGCTGACGGGTGAGGTCGTGGTCGTGCGCGCCGAGGCGGTCCCCGCCCAGGACGGGCGCGGTGATCTCGGTGAGCGTGTGCGGCAGGAGGGTGAGCGGGCGCTTGGGGTGGCGCAGGGCGGTGCTCCCGTACCCGGGGTAGTCCAGGGGCGGGTGGGTGTCGTGGTCGCGGACGTAGCCGGGGACGTGCAGCCCGGGGGCGCGGGTGCCGGTGCGGGGCGCGGACCCGTGAGCCGGGCCGGCCCCGTCGGGGCGGTGCGCCCCGTCGGGTGTGGTGGACATGTGGCTGTTCCTTTCGGGGCGGGCCCCGGACTCGGCGGGGCCCGCCGGGGACGTCAGGCGTGCAGCACGACGGCCAGACCCTGGCCGACTCCGATGCACAGGGCGGCCAGGCCCCATCCGCCGCCGCGCCTGCGCAGTTCGTGGGCGAGCGAGCCGAGGACGCGTGCTCCGGAGGCGCCGAGCGGGTGGCCGATGGCGATGGCTCCGCCGTTGCGGTTGACGATGTCGGGGTCCAGCTCCTTCCAGCTGCGGACACAGGCCAGGGACTGGGCGGCGAAGGCCTCGTTGAGTTCGACGGCGGACAGGTCGTCCCAGCCGATCCCGGCGCGTTCGAGGGCGATCTCGGCGGCGCGGACCGGGCCGATGCCGAACACGTCGGGGTCGACCCCCGCGACCCCCCGGCTGACCAGGCGGGCGAGGGGTTCGCGGCCGGTGGCGGTGGCGGCTCCGGCGTCGCCGAGCAGGAGGGCCGCGGCGCCGTCGTTGAGGGGGGAGGCGTTGCCCGCGGTGATGGTGCCCTCCTCGCGGAAGGCGGGTTTGAGCCCGGCGAGTTTGTCGGCGGAGGTCTCGCGGATGCTCTCGTCGCGTTCCAGGCGGGCGCCCTCGACCTGGACGATCTCGTCGTCGAAGATCCCGTCGGCCCAGGCGCGGGCGGCCTTGGTGTGGCTGGCCAGGGCGAAGGCGTCCTGGTCCGCGCGGCTGACGCCGTACTGGCCCGCCAGGCCCTCGGTGCTCTCCCCCAGGGAGACGGTCCACCTGCTGGGCATGCGCGGGTTGACCATGCGCCAGCCGAGGGTGGTGGAGTGCAGGGCGGCGTCGGCGGCGGGGAAGCCCTTGGCCGGTTTGGGCAGTACCCAGGGGGCGCGGCTCATGGACTCGACTCCCCCGGCCAGGACCAGGGAGGCGTCGCCGGTCTGGATGGCCCGGCTGGCCTGGACGGCCGCTTCCATCCCGGAGCCGCAGAGGCGGTTGACGGTGGCTCCGGGAACGGAGGTGGGCAGCCCGGCCAGGAGTGTGGCCATGCGGGCGACGTTGCGGTTCTCCTCGCCCGCTCCGTTGGCGTTGCCGAACAGGACCTCGTCGACGGCGGCCGGGTCGAGGTCGGGGCTCCGGTCGATCAGGGCTCTGACCACGTGCGCGGCGAGGTCGTCGGGGCGGGTTCCGGAGAGTGCGCCGCCGTACTTGCCGAAGGGTGTGCGGACGGCGTCGAGGACGTAGACGTCGGTCACCGTGTGCCTCCTGGGTTGAGGGGGTGTGTCCGTCGGCGGGTTCGGTCCGGTGGACCGGAACCCATTACCTAACAGTGTTAGGCAGCGTACCCGTCCGGGTTCGGACGCCCCCGGCCGGGCTCAGGCGGCCCCGGTCAGGGAACGGACCACCGAGAGTTCGGTTTCGGTGGGGGCCGGGGTCCGGGCGAGGTCCTCGGAGACCCGCAGGTCCCAGCCGGTCGCCTCGCGCACCGCCGCCGCCTCCACGCCCGGGTGCACGCCCACGAGGGTGAGTTCGCGGGTGAGCGGGTCGGGTTCGAGCACCCCGAGGTCGGTGATGACCCGGACGGGACCGGCACCGGTCAGACCGAGCCGCTCGCGGTCTCCGGGGCCCGTGCCGTGGCCCACCGAGGTCACGAAGTCCACCCTCTCCACGAACGCGCGCCGGCTGTGCCGCATGATCACGGTGACCTCGCGGCAGGAGGCGGCGATCTCGGGGGCGCCGCCGGCACCGGGAAGGCGCACCGCGGGGTCGTCGTAGGCTCCGATGACGGTGGTGTTGATGTTGGCGTACCGGTCGATCTGGGCGGCGCCGAGGAACCCGGCGTCGATACGCCCGGCCTGGAGCCAGTAGTTGAAGACCTCGGGCACCGAGACCACGGTGTCGGCGGTCTCGGCGAGGATCCCGTCACCGATGGACAGCGGCAGGCGGTCGGGGGACGCGCCCAGGGTGCCGGACTCGTAGATCATCCACAGGTCGGGGGCGTGGGTGCGGCTGGCCACGTTGGCGGCGGTGCTGGGGAGACCGATGCCGACGAAGCAGGCCGTCCCGTCGCGCAGCGAGCGCGCCGCGGTGACGGTCATCATCTCGTCGGCGGTCCAGGTCACGGTGGTCACGCGCCCCTCCCTGCGGGCTCGGGGTCGTCCGCGGCCCGGTCGGCCGCGGCGGGTCCGGCCGCCGCCCGACCGGTGGCGGTCGGTCCGGTGGCGGCGGTGAGTTCGGTGAGCCAGGCGGTGAAGGCCTCGCGGTCGCGGCCGATCGCGTCCCAGGCCCGGTAGGCGGCGTTGTCGCGCTCGTAGTAGCCGTGCGCGTATGAGGGGGCGGCGCCACCGGGGACGACGCTGACCGCGTCGACGACCCGGCTCGGCAGGATCACCTGCCCGGGGACGGGTTCGAGCTCGTCCACGACCTCCTCCACGGTGACCAGGACCCGGTCGGCGGCCAGCGCGGCCTCCTTCTGGATGCCGGTGATGCCCCACAGCTGCACGTTGCCCGCGGCGTCCGCGCGCTGGGCGTGGATCACGGTGACGTCGGGGTTGAGCGCGGGGACGGCGGCCAGCTCCTGTCCGGTGAAGGGGCAGGTGATGGTCCTGATGTTGGGGGTGTTCCCGGCCAGGTCGGTGCCGCTGTAGCCGCGCAGGACGGCGAAGGGCAGGCCGGAGGCGCCCGCGACGTAGCGGTTGGCCATCCCGGCGTGGCTGTGCTCCTCGATCTCCAGCGGGACCGGCCAGGAGCGGGTGACGGCGTCCCGGAAACGGTGCAGCGACCCCACTCCGGGGTTGCCGCCCCAGGAGAAGACGAGCTTGCGCGCGCACCCGGCACCGATGAGTTGGTCGTAGACGATGTCGGGCGTCATCCGGACCAGCGTGAGGTCGCGCAGGCCCTGGCGGATGACCTCGTGTCCGGCAGCCACGGGGATGAGGTGGGTGAACCCCTCCAGCGCGACGGTGTCGCCGTCGTGGATGAGCTGCCGGACCGCCTCGTCCAGGGGCACGGCCATGGCGGCCCTCCTGTTCGTATAGCGCATAGATGTTCACATCGCGAACTTATTAGCTAAGACCGTAGCGCCGATCACAGTGAGGGTCAAGGCGTGCCCCGCCTGTTCGGTATGAGAACATCGCGATGACCGCGGTCCGCCGCACCACGGCCGCACCCCCCGACCCCGATCCCGGAAGGCCTCATGACCACCGAAGAAGCCCCCGATCGCGGAGCCCACTTCGTGCAGTCCCTGGAACGGGGGCTCATGGTCGTGCGCGCCTTCTCGGCCGAGCGCCCGGCCATGACCCTCAGCGAGGTCGCACGCGCCACCGAGCTGACCCGGGCCGCCGCCCGGCGCTTCCTGCTGACCCTGGTGGACCTGGGGTACGTGCGCACCGACGGCCGGATGTTCTCCCTCACCCCGCGGGTACTGGAGCTCGGCTACGCCTACGTGGCCTCCGCGGGACTCCCCGACGTGGCCCAACCCCACCTGGAGGACCTGTCCGCCCGCGTGCACGAGTCGGCTTCGGTGTCGGTGCTGGAGGGCGACGACATCCTCTACGTCGCCCGCGTGGCCACCTCGCGGATCATGGCCGTGTCCATCTCCGTGGGCACCCGCTTCCCCGCCTCCACCACCTCCATGGGCCGGGTCCTGCTGGCCGGGTACGACGACGCCGGGCTGGACGCCTACCTGGACCGGGTCGAACTGCGGCCGCTGACCCGGTTCACCGTCACCGACACCGCCGAGCTGCGCGCGGAGATCCTGCGCGTGCGCGCACAGGGGTACGCGATCGTCGACCAGGAACTGGAGGAGGGCCTGCGCTCGCTGGCCGCCCCGATCCGCGACGACGCCGACCGGGTGATCGCCGCCGCCAACGTGTCCGCGCACGCCAACCGCTCATCGATCGAGGACGTGCGCCGCGACCTGCTCCCCGCCCTGCTGGAGACCACCGCCCGGATCGAGGCCGACCTCGCCTCGGTCGCCCGGCGCGACACCGCAGGCTGACCCGCGGGACCGGTCGGGCGGGTCCGCGCGCGCCCGGATGGGAGCGCGGCCCCGGCCCCGACTCACCGGGCGCAAACCTCCGTGTCCTCGAGTGCGCGGGCCCGGTGCCGGCGGACGGCGTCGCGGTTGCCGCAGGCGGGTGAGCAGTACCGCTGGCGGCCGTTCCGGGAGAAGTCCGCGTAGACGTGCGCGCACCCCCGTGCGGCGCACCGGCCCAGGCGGCCCATCCCCCGGCCGGTCAGGTGCAGGGCGGTGCCGACGGCGATCAGCGAGGCGATCTGCCGGTGGGCGGGCAGGTCGTCCGGACGGTAGTGCAGGTGCCAGCCGGTACCCGCGTGGTCGGTCAGCCGCGGCGGGCCGGAGAACTCCACGAGCAGGGCGTTGAGCCGCCCGGCACGGGTGGGCTCGTCCGGGCTGTCGACGACGGTGGCCCACCCGGCCAGGAAGTCGCGGACCGCGATGAGGTCGCCCTCCGCCACCGGCCTCTCCAGGAGGAACCCCGCCTCGACGCAGCGCCGTTCCAGGTCGGCGGTGTCGGCGAGCGGTTGGTTGACCAGGTCCACCGCGAGCGCCAGGGGCCCCTGGCCGTAAGGGTTGAGGTGCATGATGCCATTACACCAGGGTGGGCCCATGACCGGACACGAACACCGTTGGGCCGCCGCCTCCGCCCATGCGACCAGCGAGGGCCTCGTCGGCTACCAGCGCTGCCGTTGCGGCGGGCACCGCGTCGCGCCCTCGGCGCCGACCACCCAGGCCCGCCCCCGCAGCCCCTGAGCACGCCCCGGCCCCGCCTTGCGTCCCTCCCACGGCGCCTGGGATCCTGCCGGGCCCGGCCGAAAGGGCGACACGGAGCGGCGGACACCGGCCGTGCCCCGGCGAACTGGCACCATGGCACGGACCCGGCCGCCGTGCCGCAGTGGAAGGAAGACCGTGACCGACGCACACGCCGCACCGCACATCGCAGAACAGGCCGGAACCCTCCTCCTCGGAGGCGACCTACCGGTCCATCGCCTGGGCTTCGGGGCGATGCGGATCATCGGTGAGGGGGTGTGGGGCCCACCCCGCGACCGGGACGAGGCACTGGCCGTGCTGCGGCGGGCCGTCGAACTCGGGATCGACTTCATCGACACCGCCGACTCCTACGGCCCGCAGATCAGCGAACAGCTCATCCGCGAGGCGCTCTACCCCTACCCGGAGGGCCTGGTCATCGGGACCAAGGCCGGGTTCGTCCGGACCGGGCCCTCCCAGTGGCACAAACTGGGCCGTCCCGAATACCTCAAGCAGCAGGCGGAGCTGAGCCTGCGCAACCTGGGGGTCGAGCGGATCGACCTGATGCAGCTGCACCGCATCGACCCCGAGGTCCCGCTGGCCGACCAGCTCGGCGCCCTGGTGGAGCTCCAGCAGGAGGGCAAGGTCCGCCACATCGGCCTGAGCGAGGTGAGCGTGGACGAGCTGTCCGCGGCCCGGGCGGTCACCCCGATCGCCTCGGTGCAGAACCAGTACGCGCCCTCCTTCCGCCAGTCCGAGGACGTCCTGGAGCAGTGCGAGAAGGACGGGACCGCGTTCCTGCCCTGGGCGCCGGTGGGCCGGGGCGAGATGGCGTCGGCGGAGTCGCCACTGGCCGCGATCGCCGCCGAGCACGGGGTGAGCCCGGTGCAGCTCGCCCTGTCCTGGCTGCTGCACCGCTCCCCCGTGATGCTGCCGATCCCGGGCACCTCACGGGTGGCGCACCTGGAGGAGAACACGGCGGCGGCGGCCGTGCGTCTGTCCGAGGCGGAGGTCGACCGGATCAGCCAGCTCCTGTCCTGAGGCGTGTCCGCCGGCCCCGGGAACCCGCCCCGGGGCCGACTCCCGGCCCGGGACCGCCCCCGAACCGGCACGGGGCGGTCAGCGCACGTAGACGCCCGCGCGGGCGGCCGCGACGGCCGCCCGCGCACTGCGTTCGGCGGTCTCCTCGTCCAGGGCGCCGCCGCTGGCGAGCAGCCGGTAGTACAGCGGAGCGGAGACCGCGCGGACGACCTCGTGGGCGTCGGTGCCCTCGGGGAGTTCGTCCCGTTCCACCGCCCGCTCCACGCAGGGCGCCCACTCGCGCACGCGCACCTCGTAGAAGCGGTGCAGCGCCCGTGCGGTGCGTTCGTCGCAGGTGGCGGCGGCGATGATCGCCTTGAACAGGGGCCCCTGGCGCGGGTGGGCGAGGGTTTCGCGGACCAGGTGGGCGTTGGCGGTGAGGTCCTCGATCAGCGAACCGGTCTCCGCCCTGGGCTGTGACTGCTCGGCCATGTCCTGGAGCAGGTCGGCCACCAGCGCGGGCACCGAACCCCAGCGGCGGTACACGGTGGTCCGCCCGACCCCGGCCCGGCGGGCGACGTCAGCCAGGTCCAGTCCGTCCATGCCGCGCTCGGCGAGCGCGTCGCCCGCCGCCTCCAACACGGACGTGCGCACCCTGGCGGTCCGGCCCCCCGGCCGGGCGCCCCCGTTTCCGGGTTTCTCGGACAGCACCATGCGGGGACTCCTCTTCCGTCAACGGTCCTTTCCCTGCTAGCGTACGCAGACCACTAACGGGATTATAGTCCCATTAAGCGAGGGCCTCCATGCGATACCGCACTCTGGGCGCCAGCGGCCTGCGCGTACCCGAACTGGGCCTGGGCACCGGCACCTTCGCGGGCAGCGGACCCCTCTTCGGGGAGTGGGGCACCGCCGGGCCCGAACAGGCGCGGCGCCTGGTGGACCTGAGCCTGGACGCCGGGGTGACCCTGTTCGACAGCGCCGACGTCTACTCCGAAGGCGCGGCCGAGGAGGTCCTCGGGCAGGCGGTGCAGGGCCGCCGCGACCGGGTCCTGCTGTCCACGAAGGTCGGGCTGCCGACGGGCGCGGGACCCCAGGACGCGGGGACCTCGCGTTCACGGCTGATCCGCACCACCGAGGACGCGCTGCGCCGGCTGCGGACCGACCGCATCGACCTGCTGCAGCTGCACGCCTTCGACGCCTCGACCCCGGTGGAGGAGACCCTGTCCGCACTGGACGCGTTGGTCCGCGACGGCAAGGTGCGGTACGTGGGGGCCTCCAACTTCTCCGGTTGGCAGCTGATGAAGTCCCTGGCCGCCGCGGACCGCCTGCACACGCCCAGGCACGTGGCCCACCAGGTGTACTACTCGCCGGTGGGGCGCGACTACGAGTGGGAACTGATGCCGCTGGGGCTGGACCAGGGGGTGGGCGCCCTGGTGTGGAGCCCGCTCGGCTGGGGGCGGCTCACCGGCCGGATCCG
Source organism: Nocardiopsis terrae (assembly GCF_014651695.1). GTDB lineage: Bacteria > Actinomycetota > Actinomycetes > Streptosporangiales > Streptosporangiaceae > Nocardiopsis > Nocardiopsis terrae. The sequence continues at coordinate 197,657 of NZ_BMXJ01000003.1, read as the reverse complement.
CCGGGGTCTGCCGCTGCCCGAGCGCAGCCGCCTGCACCGCACCTCCGGCTTCGGCCCGCCGGTGGCGGACGAGCTGCTGTTCGACGTGGTGGACGTGCTGCTCGAGGTGGCCGCGGAGACCGGACGGACCGTCCCTCAGGTGGCGATCAACTGGCTGCTGCGGCGTCCCACCGTGGCCTCGGTGATCATCGGGGCCCGGACCGAGGAGCAACTCATCGACAACCTCGGGGCGGTGGGCTGGGAGCTGGACCCGGAGCAGGTGGAACGGTTGGACGCGGTGAGCCGCCGCGAGGCGCCCTACCCCTACTACCCGTACCGCCGCCAGGAGGGCTTCGCACGACTGGACCCGCCGCTGTTCGCCTGAGCGGCCGGAACGGCCCGGGTCGGTCGAGGCAGGCGGTCCGGGTCGCACATCGGCGGGCCGAGACCCGCCGATGTGGCCCCGCACGGGCCCGCACCTGTGCGGCCTCAGTGGTACGCGGGCTAGACGGGGCGCAGGCGGAAGACCTGCAGACGCATGTTGTAGTACTTCTCCGTCTCGCCGACCCATTCCATCCCGAGCCTGCGCGCGACGGCGATCGCCCGCTCGTTGCGGGGGCGCGCGACCGCGAACACCTCCTCGATCCCCTGCTTGAAGGCCCAACCGATGATGGCCTGGCTCGCCTCGGTGGCGTATCCCTTCCCCCACACGTCCGGGCGCAGCGCCCAGGTCAGCTCGAAGTCCTCCTCGAAGGGCGGGAGCAGCTTCAACGACAGCCCTCCCACCAGCAGCCCGTCCTCCCTGCGAACGATCGCCCAGCGCCCGGCGGGCGGGATCAGGTTCGGTCCCGCCTCGATCCAGGCGTGCAGCACCGAGCGCATCGCGCTGATATCGGTCACCGGTTGCCACTCCGGCGTCAGCCAGTGCGCGACCTCCTCGGCCCCGTAGATCTGAAGGGCCGCCTCGGCATCGCCCAGCTCCCACTCCCTGATCAGGAGTCGTTCGGTTGGCAGCTCAAGGCTCATATCACAACGTTAACCGTTTCGGTGGGGATGGGCCAGGGGTGGCCACACCACCACAAACCGGCCCGATGGCCCGAAGATCGCCCGCAGCGGTCCGCCGACGCGGGGCGTCCCGCGCCGCCCTTCGCAAGGAGGGAGCGAAAATACTTTCGCAGGAATGCCGTTTCCTTGCCATTATGTGAGGGATCCTTTCATCGGTATGTACGGAGCGTCCCCGCATGCGGTTCAGCCACGACCCCCACCACGACGGGTCACCCGACTACGTGACGATCGACGACGACCGCGCCCGGCTCCGCGTCCGGGTCCCCGGCGGCGCCGACGCGGTGTACGCGTACGTGGTGGAGGACGGCGAGGCACGACTGGTGGAGGGGGCACCGGAGTCCGCCGCGGACGGGGTGAGCTGGTTCGCGGTGGAGATCCCCCTCCTGCCCGTGGTGACCCCCTACCGGTTCGCGATCGTGCGCGGACGCCGGTACACCTGGCTCAACCAGGCGGGCACACACGAACACGAGGTCACCGACGACGGCGACTTCCGCCTGCTCACCGGACCCAATCCGCCGTCCTGGGTGCCCGCGACCACCGTCTACCAGATCTTCCCGGACCGGTTCGCCCGCGACGACGACTCCGTCGGCCCCCTCGCCGAGCACCCCGACTGGGCACACCCCCGCGCCTGGGACGACGAGCCCGCGGGCTCCGGCCCGGCCGCCGCCGGGGAGTACTACGGCGGAACCCTGGAAGGGGTGCGCCGCCACCTGGACCACCTGGCCGGCCTCGGCGCCGAGGTGGTGTACCTGACCCCGTTCTTCCCCGCCCGGTCCACACACCGCTACGACGCCTCCAGCTTCACCGAGGTGGACCCGCTGCTGGGCGGGGACGCCGCCCTGCGCGCCCTGACCCGGGAGGCGCACGAGCGCGGCATGCGGGTGATGGGCGACCTCACCACGAACCACACCGGCGACGAACACGAGTGGTTCCGCGCCGCCCGGTCCGACCCGGACTCGGAGGAGGCGGGTTACTACTACTTCACCGACCACCCGGACGGTTACGTGAGCTGGCTGGGGGTGGGCTCGCTGCCCAAGCTCGACTACTCCTCGGCGGCGCTGCGCGAGCGCGTGTACGGCGCCGACGACTCGGTGCTGGTGGACCGCCTGGGCGGCGAGGAGGGCCTGGACGGCTGGCGGATCGACGTGGCCAACATGACCGGCCGCCTGGGAGCCCAGGACGTCAACCACGAGGTCTCCGGTGAGATCGCCGCCCGGATGCGCGAGGCCGCACCCGAGGCGTGGTTGCTGGCCGAGCACTTCTACGACGCGGGCCCCGACACCCGGCACGACGGCTGGCACGGGGTGATGAACTACGCCGGGTTCACCCGGCCGGTGTGGGCCTGGCTGAACACCGGCCCGGCAGGGGTCCGGTACGCGGCCACGCACACCGCGGCGCCGCTGCCGAGCAGCGGTGCCGCGGAGGCGGTCCGGGCGATGCGGACCACCAACGCGGGGCTGCCCTGGCGGGTGCGTGCGCACAGCGTGAACGCGCTCAGCACCCACGACTCCGCACGGTTCCGGACCGTGGTGGGCGACCCGGTGCTCCAGGCCGTGGGTGTGGCCGCGCAGGCCACGCTGCCGGGGGTGCCGTTCGTCTTCGCCGGGGACGAGATCGGTCTGGAGGGACGCGACGGGGAGAACTCGCGGCGCACGATGCCCTGGCACCGCCCCCAGGACTGGGACCGGCGGGTCCTGGACTCCCACCGGCGGCTGCTCGCCCTGCACCGGAGCCTGCCAGCGCTGCAGACCGGCGGGCTGCGCTGGCTGGACGCGGGCGAGCACCACATGACGTTCCTGCGCTCGCTGGGAGATCAGGTGGTCCTGGTGCACCTGACCGACGGCCCGCACGGTGAGCGGGTGGCCGCGCCGGGCGACCTGGACGCCGCCGGGCTGGAGGTCGTGGAGTGCGACGGAGGGGTGCGGGGCCGGTTCGAGGACAAGGTGGAGCTCTCCGCCCGGGGCCCCGGATACCTGGTGGCCGTGGGGGTCCGCCAGGCGGGCTAGGAGCGGTGGCCCGACAGGACGGGCCCGTGGGGGCGGGTGCGCGCGGCGCTCCCGCCCCCACGGGTGGTCACAGGAGTGCCTCGACGTCCTTGGTGATGCGGGCGACCACCTCGGCCGTGCGGCCGGTGAAGTAGAAGTGGTCGCCGGGCAGGGTGTGGTGCGCGAAGTCACCCCCAACGTGGTCGGCCCAGCCCGCGAGGCGTTCGGGGGTCATCCCCCGGTCGTCGGCGCCGCCGAAGACCGACAGCGGGACCTCCAGCGGCGCGGCGTCCGGGTCGGGGCTCCAGGTGTCGACCAGTTCCAGGTCGGCGCGCATGAGGGGTTCGACGTAGGACCACAGGTCCGGGTCCTCCAGCGCGCTCCGCGGGGTCCCGCCCATGCGGACGATGGTCTCACGCAGGCGGTCGGCGGAGGCCAGGTGGCGGGGCTCGGCGCGCTCGGGACCGGGCTTCGGGCTCCAGGCGGAGGCGCCGAGCCACACCGGCGGGGTGCCGGCGCCGGTGAGGCGACGGGTGAGTTCGTAGGCCACCAGCGCGCCCATGCTGTGCCCGAAGAGCCCGAAGGGGCGGTCGAGTTCGGGGCGGATCACCTCGTGCATCCGCTCGGCCAGGGCTCGGGCCTCGCGGACGGGTTCGGCCCCGGAGCTGCGGGCCCGCCCGGGGGCGTCCAGGAGGCAGATCTCCCAGTCCGGGGGGAAGTGCCGGACCCAGCCCCGGTACCCCAGGTGGGAGCCGCCCGCGTGGTGCAGGACGAAGAGCCGGAAGCGGCTGTGGGGAACGGATCTGAGCCGGGTCAGGGCGCCCTCGTGCACGGATCTCCTCGCCTTTCTACCAATGGGTAACAACGTGAACCTACCAGCCAGTAATAAACCGGAGGCAACTCGGAGGACCTGCCCGGCTCCCCGCGCGGACACACCCGCACACCCTCCCCGGGGCAGCCCGGACGGAAACGGCCCCGCACGGTGTCAGAAGACCGCGGAGGGTACGAAGCACCCGGAACGCTGCACCGCGAAGGCCGGGACCGCGTTCCTGTGCGGCTCCGGGACCCGGGCGGTCCTGGGAGCACGTCCCCGGATCCGGCATCCCGGAGCCGACCGTACTGGCCGGGTGCGGACCCCGCTCCGGCGCGCGCCGGGGAGAGGCTCAGGCACCGCCCCCGGGGCCGTCGGCGGCGGGACCGGCCGCACGGCCCAGCCGAGCCGAGAGTTCGGCCGTGTACCGCCTGAGTTCCCCGGGCTCCTCCACGGTGAAGTCCAGTCCGGTCAGGGCCAGTACGAGGGAGATCCACTCGTAGGAGTCCACCCGGGCGGTGTAGCGGGAGCTGTCCGGGCCGACCGCCTCCAGGGAGCCGTCCACCCGGGTGATGCGGGCGGCGACCTCGGCCGCCGGGGCGTGGAACAGCACTGTGACGGTGTGCCGCTCCTCCCCCGCTCCGAACCCGCGCTCCAGGTGTGCGGCCAGGTCCTCGGCCGGGAGCTCCCTGGGGGTGAACGCGGCCCGGGTCGGGGTGAGGCCGGTGATCCGGTCGAGCCGGAAGGACCGCCAGTCCTCGCGGTCCCGGTCCCAGGCGAACAGGTACCAGCGCCGTCCCAGCATGACCAGCCGGTAGGGGTCCGCCCTCCGGTGCCGCTCCAGGCCGTCGCGGCCCCGGTGGGTCATCCGTACCCAGTGCCCGGCGGCGACCGCCTCCCCCAGGCCGGTGAGCACGTCCGCCGGGGCGCCGGGCCAGACCCGCCGTCCCGGGTCCACCGCCGTGGCCAGGGATCCGGCGCGGCGGGACAGCCGGGAGGGGAGCACCCGTTCGATCTTGCCCAGGGCCCGTTCGGCCCCGTCCTCCACGCCCTGGACCCCGCTGTGCCCGCCCGCGACCATCCGCAGCCCCAGGGCCACGGTGACCACCTCGTCGTCCTCGAACATCAGCGGCGGCACGGCGTTGCCCGCCACCAACCGGTAGTGGCCGCCGGGACCGCGCAGACTCTCCACCGGGTAGCCGAGCTCGCGCAGGCGGTCGATGTCGCGGCGCACCGACCGGGGACTGGTGCCCAGCGCCTCGGTCAGGTCCGCGCCGGACCAGGCCCGCCCGTCCTGGAGGAGTGAGAGCAGGCGGAGCATTCGCTGACTGGTGTCGGCCATCCCCGGATTCTTCCCGAACTCCGGGTGGTTGTGGCCGGATTCTGACCACAATCCTCCTTAGCGTGGCCACCATGACCCTCACGACGCCACAGGACAGCACAGCCACACCCGGGATCACCGTGGTCGGAGCCCGGGAGAACAACCTGCGCGGGGTGGACCTGACCCTGCCCCGGGAACGGCTCACCGTGTTCACCGGGGTGTCGGGTTCGGGCAAGTCCTCCCTGGTGTACGGCACCATCGCCGCCGAGTCCCAGCGCCAGCTCAACGAGGCGCACGACAGTTTCACCCGCAACCGGATGGCCCGCCTCGGCGTGCCCGACGCCGACCGGTTGGAGAACCTCACCGTGACCATCGCCGTGGACCAGCGCAGGTTCACCGGCAACGCGCGATCGACCGTGGGCACCGCCACCGACCTCGCCCCGCTGCTGCGGCTGCTGTTCTCCCGGATCGGTGAGCCCTGGGCGGGCTACTCCCCCGCCTTCTCGTTCAACGACCTCTCCGGGATGTGCCCGGAGTGCGAGGGGCTGGGCACCGTGCGGCGCATCGACGCCGACGCGCTGCTGGACCCCGCCCTGTCACTGGACGGGGGTGCGATCAGGTTGCGTACCTTCGCCCCCGGCTCGTGGCGGTGGAAGCGTTACGTGCACGCCGGACTGTTCGACCGCACCCGACCGGTGGGCCGCTTCACCGCGAGGGAGCGCGACCTGCTGCTGTACGCCGAGGGGGTGCGCCCGCCCGACCCGGACCCGGAGTTCCCGATCACCGGGGTGTTCGAGGGGGTGGTCCCCCGGATCACCCGCAGCCTGCTGGACGCGGTCGCGCTCAACCAGCGCGACCGCGACGAGCTGGAGCGGGTGGTGTGGCGGGGCCCCTGCCCGGGGTGCGGCGGCGCGCGGCTGAACCAGGCGGCGCTGGCCTGCCGGATCGACGGGCGCAACATCGCCGACCTGTGCGCGCTGCCCGTCACCGGGTTGGGCGCCGCGGTCGCGGAGATCGACGACCCGCGGGTGGCGCCGGTGACCACCTCGCTGCTGGAGCGGATCCGCGGCCTGGAGGAGGTGGGGCTGGGCTACCTCAGCCTGGACCGGGCCTCGGGCACGCTGTCCGGCGGTGAGGCGCAGCGGGTGCGACTGGTGCGGCACCTGGGCGGGTCACTGACCGGGCTGACCTACGTGCTGGACGAGCCCAGCGCCGGGCTGCACCCCGCCGACGTGCACCGGCTGACCGGGATGCTGCGACGTTTGCGCGACAAGGGCAACACGGTGCTGGTGGTCGAGCACGACCCGGACGTGATCGCCGTGGCCGACCACGTGGTGGACCTGGGCCCGGGGGCGGGCAGCGAGGGCGGCCGCGTGGTCCACGAGGGTTCGGTCGAGGGTTTGCGGGCGGCCGACACCCCCACCGGCCGGTACCTGCGCCGCCCCCGGACGGTGCGGGACCGCGCGCGCACCCCCGTCGGGAGCGTGCGGATCCGCGACGCCCGCCTGCACAACCTGCGCGGGGTGGACGTGTCGTTCCCCACCGGGGTGCTGACTGCGGTCACCGGGGTGGCGGGTTCGGGCAAGAGCTCACTCGCGCACGGGGAGCTGCCCCGGGTCCGGCCGGACGCGGTGGTGCTCACCCAGGGGGCGCTGCACGGCGGCCCCCGGTCCACGCCGGTGACCTACCTCCGGGTACAGGACGCCCTGCGCGGACTGTTCGCCCGGGAGCACGGGGTGGCGCCCGGGTGGTTCAGCGCCAACTCGAAGGGGGCCTGTCCGACCTGTCGCGGTCTCGGTGTGATCGTCACCGACCTGGCCTTCCTCGACGACGTCGAGACGGTGTGCGAGGACTGCGCGGGGCTGCGCTTCAACGCCAGGGCCCTGTCGTACACGCTGAACGGCCGCAACATCGCGCAGGTGCTGGCGATGACGGCCTCCGAGGCGAGGGAACTGGCGGACCGGGGCGGGTTCCTGGCGGAGTCCGCCGCCCGGGGACCGGGGTCCGGGGAGGGGCCGACGCCCGGAGAGGCGGTGGTCACCGGGGCCCTGGAGCGGTTGGAGCGGGTCGGCCTGGGCTACCTCGGGCTGGGCAGGTCCCTGGACACCCTGTCGGGCGGCGAACGCCAGCGGCTCCGGTTGGCCCGGGAACTGGCCGGGTCCGCGCGGCTGTACGTGCTGGACGAGCCCACGACCGGGCTGCACGGCGGCGACGTGGCCGGGCTGGTCGCCCTGTTCGACCGGATGGTGGGCGAGGGGGCGACGGTGGTGGTCGTCGAGCACCGGATGGACGTGGTCGCCGTGGCCGACCACGTGGTGGACCTGGGCCCGGGGGCGGGCAGCGAGGGCGGCCGCGTGGTGTTCGAGGGGACGCCCGCCCGGATGGCGGCCTCGGGTACGGGTGCGACCGCTGAGGCCCTGCGCGCCCACCTGGCCGGGTGAGCCGGCCGGGCCCGGGAGCGCAGAGGAACCGGCGGGACGGCGGGGGACGCCGGGACGAGGGCCGGAACCGCCCCGGAGAAGAGGGCCCCGCACCCGTCGGAGAGCCGTCCCCGGTCAGTGGGCCCGGTCAGTCGGCCCGTTCGGCGACGAACACGGGGATGACCCGGTCGGTCTTCTCCTGGTAGTCGGCGTAGGGCGGGTAGGCCGCCACCGCGCGGTCCCACCACACCCGCCGCTCCTCGCCCCCGACCTCCCGCACGCGGACGGCGAAGGGCTCGGGGCCGTCCTGGAGGGCGACCTCGTCGGGGGCCGCGCGCAGGTTGTGCACCCACGCGGGGTTCTCGGGCGTCCCGCCCTGGGAGCCCACCAGCGCGTACGCGCCGTCGTGCTCGACCCGCATGAGGGCGATCTTGCGGACCTTGCCGCTGTTGCGGCCGCGCATGGTCACGATGACCACGGGCATGCCGGTGTCCATGAGGGTGTTGCCCTCGCGTCCGCCGGTGCGCTCGTACAGCTCCACCTGTTCGCGGACGAACCTGGACGCGCTCGGCTCGTACTCGCCCTGCAGGACGTCACTCACGGACATCGCTCCCCCTGGAGTTCGGTTACGGAAGACACCCCGATCGTGCCACGGCCGGCCGCTGGCGGGTAGCGCGCGACATGCCCGGTTCCGGCCCCCTCGGGAGCTCCCCCGGGCCGGCGTGTCCGCCGCTTCGACACCCGCGTGCCCCCGTGATCTTGCTACCAGAGGCGAAATGAGCGCCGAAGTTGCCCCTGGTAGCAAGATCACGGGGAGAAGGGGGCCGAACCCGGCCTAGAAGTCCTGGTCGCAGAAGGGGGCTTCGGGACGGGACAGGGCGGTGTCGAGGAGGTTCACCGCACCGGGGGTGTGTTCGGTGAGCAGGCCGGTGCGCAGGTACCCGGTGAGTGCGTTCCCTCCCAGGTGGGCGGCGCCCAGGCGGGACACGTCCAGGGACAGGTCGGGAGCGGCGACGGTGGCCTCGCAGGCGGCGCCCGAGCGGTCCGCGCGCAGGTGCCAGCGGCCCGCGTTCCAGGGCGCGTGCCGGTCCGCCACCTCCAGGACCACGTCCACCGGGGCCGCGTAGGAGCGCTCCGCGAGCGCGGCGGGCACGTCCACCAGGCGCAGCCACAGGGCGTCGTCGAAGGTGGTGGCCAGCCGGGTGGGGTCGGTGAGCAGGTACTGGAGCGGATCGTCCTGGGCGACGCTCGCGAAGTCCACCCGGGCGACGAGGTCGCGGGTGAAGAGGTGCTCGTACAGGGCGGTCCAGGCGGCCGGGGAGGTGGCGGTGATCTCCTCCACGTGCAGGGAGGCCCGGTTGCCGTCCTCCCCCTTGCGCAGGGTCCGGTACAGCGCGTATCCCCGCGGGCCGTCCGCCCCGGAGACCACGACCGCCTTGAGGGAGCTCCTGCCCTCGCGGGTGTCGGGGGTGTCGCGCAGGGCGGCGTCCCAGAAGGCCGGGGACCGCTGGAGGCGTCCGGTCTGGACCGAGGCCACGGTGGCGTGCACCCGCTCCAGGTCGGCGCGGGCCCCGGAGGCGCGGACGAGTTCGGTGCTCAGGCCGGGGTCGCGGGGCGCGTCCGGGCGCAGTCGGGCGTGTTCGACCCGGATGCTCGACCGGTACTCGCTGTTGGCGAGCGCGTAGCCGAAACGGCCGTAGATGGCGCCCTCGGAGGCCCACAGGGCGGCGAGGTTCTCGCCCCGGTCCCGGATGTCGGCGAGCTGGCGGCGCATCAGGGCGGTCAGCACTCCCTGTCGGCGGCGGGTGGGCCACACCCCGACACCGGTCACCCCGGCCACCGGCCGGATCCCGCCCGGAACCGCCATCCGGAAGGAGAAGGCGTTCACCGAACCGATGACCCTGCCGTCCCCGACGGCCCGCTCGTCCCCGGAGGGTTCCCCCCTCCCGGCCCGGTCCGCCTCGACGGCCAGGAGCAGGCGCCCGTAACCGTCCTCGGCCAGGAGCGGGGCGAGGCGTTCACGCGAGACCTCGCGCTCGTCCGAGGCCAGGAGGGCCTCCCCCACGACCTCGACGACGGCGGGGAAGTCCTCCCTGCCGCCGGCGCGGACCGTCCACCCGCGCTCGGCGGGGCGCTCCCGCTCCGTCTGTTCCACTCGCTCCGACTTCCTGGCCTGACTCATACCGTTCCGTTCTGTTCGGCCGTGTGCCGTGGCGGGGGCCGGGCTCCCCCGGCTTCTCCGCGGGTACCGGGGCTAGAAGACGACCCCGCAGAAGGGTGCGTCGAACCGGTGCAGGGCGGTGTCGAGGGCGTCGACCGTCCCGGGGGTGTGTTCGGTGATCAGCCCCGCGCGCAGGTACCCGGTGAGCGGTGCCTGGCCGAGGTGGGCGGCACCGAGGTGGTGGACGTCGAGGGAGAGGTCGGGGGCCCCGTCGGCGGGCTCCACGCGGGCGCCCTCGGCGCCGGCCTTGAGCCGCCAGCGCCCGGCGTTCCAGGGCGCGTACCGGTCGGTGACCTCCAGGACGGCCTCGAAGGGGGCCGCGTAGGGCCGTTCCGACAGGGCGCCGACCATGTCGACCAGGCGTACCCACAGGGAGGGGTGGTGCTGGGCGACGGCCCGGCCCCGGTCGGTGAGCAGGTGGTGCAGCGGGCAGTCCGCCGGAAGGGAGTCGAAGACGGTCCTGACGACCAGGTCCCGGCTGAACAGGTGCTCGAACAGGGCGGTCCAGGCGGCGGGGGTCGTCGCGGTGATCTCCTGGACGTGCACCTCGCCCTGGGCGCCGTCGTCGGCCCACCTGTTCCTGGTGCGGTAGAGGGCGTAGCCCGCGGGTCCGTCCTGGCCGCCCACGACCGCGGCCACCAGCGGACTCCTGCCCCCTCGCTGGGCGGCGTCGTCGCGCAGGCTCCGGTCCCACCAGGGCCCGGTGCGGCGGAACTGGCCCACCTGGGTCGCGGCGACGGCGGCGTGCACCCGCTCCAGGTCGGCGCGCACCCGCTCCGGTTCGCGCAGGACCACCCGCAGGGCGGGGTCGCGGGGGGCGTCGGCGCGCAGGGTCCCGTGGGGGCGGCTGACGCTCGTCGACAGTTCCGTGCAGGCGCTGCCGTAGCCGAAGCGCTCGTAGATGGACCCCTCGGAGGCCCACAGGGCGGCGTAGCGCACACCGTCGGCGTGGATGTCGGCGAGTTGGCGGCGCATGAGCGAGCTCAGCACTCCGCGGCGGCGGTGGGTCGGCCACACGCCCACACCGGTCACTCCGGCCACCGGAACGGGGCCGCCCGGCATGGTCATCTCGAAGGGGAAGTGGTTGGCGGTGCCGATGACCTCCTCCCCCTCGCCGTCGTCCACCGCCACCAGGAGGCGCTCGTAGCCCAGCGCGTCGTGGAGCGGGCGCATCAGGCCCAGCATGGTGTCGACGTCGTCGCTGAACAGGAGGGCCTGGCCGAAGACCCTGGCCGCCTCGGGAAACTCGTCCGCGTCGCTGTGGCGCACGGACCACCCCGGGGCCGGTGCCGCGGGGTCCGCCTTCTGGTTCTCGCTCATAGGGCAAGGAATACCAGCGCTCCCGGAGCGGCGGCCACTGGTTTTACCCGTGGTGTCGGTCCCCGCGGCAGCTCGGGGCACGGCGCCGCCCCTGTCGGGTCAAGGGCGAGTAAGCCGGTCCCGCCCGGGGCAGGTTCCAGGTGTGACGACACGAGAGACCCCTACGCCTCCCGACGCCCCCGGACTGGTCGTGGGGGTGGACGCCGGAGGCACCACCACCCGTGCCCTGGTCACCACCCTTCGCGGCGAACGCCTGGGCGAGGCCTGGGCGGGGGGAGCCAACCCCAACACCCACGGCCCCGAGCAGGCGGGCGAGCAGCTGACCGAGGCGATCGGTACCGCCCTGGACCGGGCCGGGCCCGGTGCGCGCGAGGCCGTGGCGGCAAGCGTGGTCGGGCTGGCCGGGTACTCCGCGCTGCGCGACGGGAACGTCCGGGCCAGGTTGGAGCGCGCTCTGGGCAAGGCCGGGCTGGTACCGACCGGGCGGGAGTTCACCGGTGACGACGTCGTCGCCTTCGCCTCCGGGACCCCCGAGCGCTCCGGCACCGTCCTCATCGCGGGGACCGGAGCGATCGCCACCCGGATCGAGGACCGGCGGCGCGGCAGGTCGGCCGACGGCATGGGCTGGCTGATCGGCGACGAGGGTTCGGCTTTCTGGATCGGCCACCAGGCGGCCCGGGAGACCGTCCGTCAGCTCAGCCGCGGCGGTGAGCTCAGTCCGCTGGCCCGTACGGTGGCCAAGCAGGTCATCCCCGGCCAGCGGCCGAGCGGCGCCGACCAGTGGCCCGAGGAGCACGCGCGTGACTTCGCCCGTGCCCTGACCGAGGCTCCCCCGATCGGTCTGGCCGAACTCGCTCCGCTGGTCACCGACGCCTACGAGGCCGGCGACGAGGCGGCCGCCGTGATCGTGAACGCCGCCGCGGGCCACCTCGCACAGTCGGTGCACCAGGTACGCGTCCCCGGGGAGCCCCTGCCCGTGGTCCTGTCCGGCGGTGTGCTCACCCGTTCGGCGCCGGTCCGCGGGGCGCTGACCCACAAACTCACCATGGGGACCGGTGCCCCGGTGATCCTGGCCGGGTGCACCTGTGGAGGTGCGGCCTGGCTGGCGGCGCTGGGCGCGGGGGCCGAGGACCGCGACCCGGGCCTGCACGAGGCCTTCACCCGGCCCGAGCGCGTGGTCGTCCCGACCTGAGCGGCTGACATCGCGGCCGGGCCGGGTGGCCGCCCCGGTCCCCCGGTTTGCCCAGCTCCGACACGGTGTCCTACTGTGTGTCTGGTTAGGCTTACCTAACCTTGACGAGAGGGGACGCCGTGACGGAGCGGCAGGCGCGTCCGAAGAGGACCGTGCACACCGGCCGGGTCGAAAGCGTGGAGCAGCTGACCCCGCACATGATCAGGGTCGTCCTGGGCGGTGAGGGGCTGTCGGAGTTCGCCACCGGCGGCGCCGCCGACAGCTACGTCAAGCTGCTGTTCCCACCGCCCGGTCCGAACGACCCCGAGTCCTTCGACCTCGACGCGGTCCGGGCCGAACGCCCCCGCTCGGAGTGGCCGGTCACCCGCACCTACACCGTGCGCTCCTGGGACCCCGGCACCCGTGAACTGACCATCGACTTCGTCCACCACGGCGAGGTCGGCCTGGCCGGGGTCTGGGCCGCCGGGGCCGAGCCCGGCGACCGGCTGCGCCTCCTCGGCCCCGGTGGCGGTTACGCGCCCGACCCCGAGGCCGACTGGCACCTGCTGGCCGGGGACGAGACCGCCCTGCCCGCCATCGCCGCGGCCCTCGAACAGCTACCCGAGGGGCGCCCGGCGCACGTGTTCGTCGAGGTCGAGGACGCCCGCGAGGAACAGCCCCTGGCCGCGGCCGAGGGTGTCCGCGTGCACTGGCTGCACCGTGACGGCGGCGTCCCGGGGGCGCGGCTGGTCCCGGCCGTACGCGCCCTGGAGTTCCCGTCCGGGGACGTCCAGGCGTTCGTGCACGGCGAGGCCGGCTTCGTCCGCGACCTGCGCCGCCTGCTGCGCGTCGAACTCGCCCTGCCCAAGGAACGCCTGTCGGTGTCCGGCTACTGGCGTCTGGGCCGGGACGAGGACGGCTGGCAGGCCTCCAAGGCCGAGTGGAACCGGAGCGTGGAGGCCGAGGAGGCCGCCGCCCTCCACAGCTGAGCAGCAGCCCCGGGTGTCCGTCCCCAGCATGCGGCCCCCGTCCCCGCGGCTTACAGGTCCAGGGATTCCAGGGCGATCAGGTAGCCCTCGTTGAAGGTCGGGAACTGCGGGATCGTGTCGCGCAGGGCCGCGATCGGCAGGCCCATGCGGATCGCGAGCGCGGCCGTGTGGATCCACTCCGAGGCCAGCGCGCCGAACGCCCAGGCCCCCACCAGGACCCCGTACTCGCGGTCGGCGACCAGCCCCAGGGAGCCCCGCGGGTCGGTGTCCATGGTCCAGGGCCGGGCCAGGGCGGCGGTCAGGTCCGTCTCGGCGGTGACGGCGTCGATCCCCCGCTCCCTCGCCTGGGCCTCGGTCAGTCCGACCGCCGCGACCTCCGGATAGGAGAACACCACCCGGGGCACGGCCGTGTAGTCGGCCGCCCGGTCCGCGCCGAGGATGTTGTCGGCGATCACCCGCCCCTGGTACTTGGCCACGTGGGTGAACATGGCCCGGGCGGTGACGTCCCCGGCGGCCCACAGCCCGGGGGCGGCCCGGCAGCGGTCGTCCACCGGCAGCGCCGCGCCGTCCAGTTCCACACCGAGCTCGGCCAGGCCGAGCTCACCGGCCCGGGACCTGCGCCCGGCGGCCAGGACCATCACGTCGGTCCGGATCCGCTCACCGCCGGAGAGGACCGCGGCGACGCCGTCGCCCTCCCGGGACACCGACTCGACCTGGCTGTCCAGGCGGACGGTGATCCCGTCCCGGTCGAACTGGTCGCTGACGAGCTCGCACAGCCGGGGATCCTCGCGGTCCAGGAGCCGGGGCCCGCGCTGGACGATCGTGACCCGGGTGCCCATCCGGGCCAGGAACTGGCCCAGTTCGACACCGACCGCGCTCCCGCCGACCACCAGGGCGCTCCCGGGGATCTCGGTGAGGGTGGTCGCCTCGCGGTTGGTCCACAGCACGTCGGGGCCGAGGCCGTCCAGCCCGTCGATCGGTGGGACCTGCACGCTCGCCCCGGTGGCCACGACCACGTGGTCGGCGGTGTGCTCGGTGTCGCCGACCGCCACCCGCCAGGGGTCGCGGCCCACGATCCGCGCGGCGCCCCGCAGTACCAGGGCGCCGCGCTCCCGGTAACCCTCGACCTGCGCGGAGTCGTCGAGGTGGCGGATCATCTGGTCCCGGTAGGAACGCAGGGCGGGCCAGTCCAGTGCGGGGTCCCCGACCCCGGCGGCTCCGACCGCCTCCTCGCGCACCTCCGGGGGGCGCAGCAGCACCTTCGTGGGGATGCAGGCCCAGTAACCGCACTCGCCGCCGACGAGGTCGCGTTCGACCACCGCCACCCGCCGCCCCGCGGTGATCAGACGGTCGGCGACCGTCTCACCGCCCGGGCCCATACCGATGACGATCGCGTCCAGGTGCTCCATGAGGTCCTCCCGAGGGGCCACCGGCTCGGTCCCGGCTGCCAACCACGATGGTGTCCCGGGGAGGGTGCCAAGGGAAGAGCCGACACGCGCACCCGGGGCCCCGGGTGCCGGGCCCGGGAAAGGGATGTTGGGGGCCGGACCGGGCCCGTCGGCTCGCCCGTGGAGCCTGCCGGGGTCGGCCGGTGGGGCGCCTCACAGCTCTGACATGCGGCGATCGGGTGGCTTCCGTGCTGTACTTCTTGGTTGGCACCCGGCCCGAACCGAAAGGAACCGCCGCCCCGGCGCACACGCATGTCCACCCAGAACATTATTCTCCTCCTCGACCTCATGGGGATCTTCGCGTTCGCCCTCGACGGGGCGCTGACCGCGATCCGCACCGCGAGGGTCGACATCGTCGGGGTGATGGCGCTCGGGGTGGTGACCGCCATCGGCGGCGGCATCATCCGCGACGTCCTGCTCGGTGAGACCCCGGCGACCTTCCAGGACTGGCGGTACCTGGTGACCGCGCTGGCCGGGGGGACGCTGGCGTTCTTCCTCAGCAGCCAGCTCACCCACCTGTCCAAACCGATCCTGCTGTTCGACGCCGCCGGGCTGAGCCTGTTCGCGGTGATCGGGGCGACCAAGGCCCTGGAGTTCGGCTTCGGCCCGCTCCAGGCCGTCCTGCTGGGTGTCATCACCGGGGTGGGCGGGGGCACCATCCGCGACGTCCTGCTCAACCGGATACCGACGGTGCTCAGCGCCAACTCGCACCTGTACGCGATCCCGGCGATGCTCGCGGCGGGGATCGTGGTCGCCGCGGACCTGGCCGGGTTCTCCGCCGGATGGATCGCGATCGTGGGCGCGCTGGTGTGCTTCGGCACGCGGGTGCTGTCCCTGCGCTACCGCTGGAACGCCCCGAGCCCGCCCGGGGCGCCGCCGCTGTAGCGCCCCGGAACGGGGCCCGGTCAGGGCTGGACCGTGACCTGCCAGACGTGCCCGTCCGGGTCGGCGCACAGGGCCGTGTAGCCCCAGGGTTTGCGCTCGGGTTCGGCCAGTACCTCTCCCCCGGCGCCCCGGACCCGTTCGACCAGGCCGTCGACCTCCCGTTCGTCGGCAACGGCCATCCCCATGAGGCACTCGCTGGTGCCTGGCCGCGCGAGTTCACGGTCGTCGCCGAGGACCCAGCCGAAACCGCCCCTGGGGATGAGCAGCAGCACGGTGCGCTGGTCGATCAGGAACATGAGCGGCTCGGGCACGCCGTCCTCGGCGGGTTCACCGAGGGGCTCGAAACCGAAGGCCTCGCGGTAGAAGGCCATCGCCCTCGCCCGGTCGTCGATCGGCAGTGCCACGGAAGGGCTGCGGGTGGTCGTGGACACGGGCTGCTCCGTTCGCCGGGATACACGGCATCATCTCCCCTACGGACTCCCGGCCGCGGTGAAACTCATCGCGGGTCGGGCCCGGTCCCGCCTCCGTGCGGTTCCGGCGCCCGGCCCGTCCGGAGAGCGCGGGCGGCGGTGCGGCGCAGGGTGGCGACCATGGCGGGCACCGGTTCGGGCGGGCGGCTCCGGTGCACCGTGTAGATCTCCCGGGCCAGGCGGGTGCCGCGCAGCGGTCGGCTGACCCACCCGCCACCGCGCGCCGCGCCGAGGATGCTCCGCGGGATCAGGGCGACACCGACCCCCGCCTCGATGAGGGCGAGGGCGACCTCGTAGTCGCGGGTCTCGTAGGCGACGGTCAGGCGCACACCGGCAGCCGCTGCGGCGGTGTCCAGACTGATCCGGTTGTGGATGCCGGGCGCCCCGCAGATCCACTCCTCCCCCGCCAGGTCGGCCAGGGAGAGTTCGTTGTCGGCGATCGGGTGGCCGGTGGGCGCCACCGCCATGAGCGGGTCCACCAGGAGGCGTTCGCGGTGCAGACCGCCACTGCGGGGCAGGGGCACCCCCGGGTAGCGGTGCGTGACGAGCAGGTCGAGGTCGCCGGAGGCGACCAGGCCGTGGCCGCCGGGCGGTTCGATGTCGGACAGGGACAGGCGCACGTGGGGGTGTTCGTGGCCGAAGGCGGCGAGCGCCTCGGGGAGCAGGACCTTGCCCGCGCTGGCGAAGGCGCCCAGGGACAGGCGCCCGGGGCGGTCGCCGGCCACGGCTCGGACCGCGGCCTCGGCGTCACGGAGCTCACCCAGCACGCGCTCGCCGTGTTCGAGCAGGACCCGTCCGGCCTCGGTGAGGGTGGCGCCGGTACGACCGCGCTCGACCAGGACGCAACCGACCTCGCGTTCCAGTTTCGTGAGCTGTTGGGACAGGGCCGGAGGGGTGAAGGAGAGCCGGTCCGCGGCGGCGGCGATCGATCCGGCGTGTGCGATCTCCACCAGGACCCGCAGTCTGTTGGCGTCCAGCACGGGACGTCCCACCCCCTCGATCCAAGACAAACACTGGCACAAATATCTGCTTAACCTTCTTTAGCAGACCCAACTTTAAGTTAATGCTCGGTAGCGGCAGAGTGGGAACATGAGCACCACGACCGCGCCCGCCGTGCCCACGGCCACCGACGTCCGCGCCGCCGCCGAGCGCATCGCCCCGCACGCCCGCAGGACCCCGGTACTGCGCACCGAAATCGACGGCCGTCCCCTCACCCTGAAACTGGAGCAGCTCCAGCTCACGGGTGCGTTCAAGCTGCGGGGCGCTCTCAACGCCCTCATGGGCGGGGAGCCCGCCGAGCGGGTGATCACCGCCTCCGGCGGCAACCACGGCCTGGGGGTGGCCACGGCCGCGCGGATCCTGGGTGTGCGCGCCACGGTGTACGTGCCCGAGACGGTGCCCGCGGCCAAGGCCGAGCCGCTGATGGCCACCGGCGCGGAGATCGTCCGGGTCGGCGAGCACTACGCGGTGGCCGCCGAGGCCGCCCTGGAGCGGGCCGACGCCGAGGGCGTGCGCTACCTGCACGCCTTCGACGACGCGCTCGTGGTCGCGGGCCAGGGGACCGTCGGCCTGGAGGTCGCCGCCGACGCGCCCGAGTGCGACTCGATCGTGGTCGCCGTGGGCGGTGGCGGCCTGGCCGCCGGTGTGCGCCTGGGCGCCGAGGGCCGCCGGGTGGTGGCGGTCGAGCCCGAGGGCTGCCAGAGCATGCACGCCGCGCTGGCCGCCGACCACCCGGTCCGGACGCCGGTGGACTCGGTCGCCTCCTCCGCTCTGGGTGCCGCCACCCTGGGCCGGGTGCCCTTCGAGGTGCTGCGCGCGAATCCGGTGACGCCCGCGCTGGTCAGCGACGCCGAGATCATCAGCGCGCAGACCCGCCTGTGGCAGGAGTTCCGCATCGCCACCGAACCCGCCGCGGCCGTCCCCTTCGCCGCCTGGCTGGCCGGGCGCGTTCCGGGTGAGAACCCGTGCCTGGTCGTGTGCGGCGCCAACGCCGACTGGCGGCTGTCCGGCTGAGGTCGGCGGGCGCGCGTTCGGCCGCGGACGGAGCCGGGCGCGCGGGTGTCGGGCAGGTGTACGGGGCTGGCCCCCGGGGGGCCGGTGTCCCTCCTTTCGGAGCCCTCCGTTTAGCCTGGTGACGCAGCGCACTCCGTGTGCGGCAAGTCATTGTTACTGCCCGGTCACCGTTACATTGAGGTCGGCTCCGTCCGACGATAAAAGGGAGAACACGTGCTCTACGGTGCGTTGCGGCAGACCGCGGCGGTCCTCGCCCGGACCCTGTGCCGGCCGACCATCGAGGGCCGTGACAACGTCCCCTCCACCGGACCGGTACTCCTTGCCAGCAACCACCTGTCCTTCGTGGACAGCGTCGTCATCCCCCTCTCGGTCACCCAGCGCCGGGTACGCTTCCTCGCCAAGTCCGACTACTTCGAGACCCCCGGCGTCAAGGGGAGGCTCAGCAAGACCGTGTTCAGCTCCCTGGGGGCCATGCCGGTCCGGCGCGGCAACGCGCGCGACGCCATGGTGTCGCTGGAGATGATGCTGGACCGGCTCAACGCCGGCGAGGCCTGCGTGGTCTACCCCGAGGGCACCCGTTCCCGCGACGGCCGCCTCTACCGCGGCCGCACCGGCGTCGCCCACCTCGCCCTGGAGTCCAAGGCCGTGGTCGTGCCGGTGGGGCTCAGCGGCACCCAGGAGGTCCAACCGATCGGGGCGAACATGCCGCGCCCCCGCCCCTTCACCGTGCGTTTCGGCGAACCGATGGACTTCTCCACCGGGTTCGACCACCTGGCTGCGGCCAAGGCCCGCCGGGTCATCACCGACCGGATCATGGACGCCATCGGCGACCTCACCGGGCAGGAACGCGTCGGCGCCTACAACGACCACGGCGCCGGGGAGTAGCCCCGGGGCTCCGCTGGGAGCCCGCCCCACCCCCCGCGGGCGGTGCCCACCGGCGGCGGTGAGCATTACCCGTGCGCGGCCCGCGCCGCCCGACCCCTCCGCGGAACGCTCCTCCGAACTCTCCGCCCGCGCGCCCGGGCGCGCCTGGCCACTCCGCGGGGCCGAAGGGTACGCACCAGGAATTCAGAAAACTTCGCATGCCTGGTGGGAGCGCTCCCTAAGCCATTTGCCGAATATATCTGATTGACCCCGGGACGGAAGCGAAGATAGGTTCGCACGTCGCTGATCCATCAAGGGGTGGCCGCCTTACACTGCTCTCCTTTCCCGCGCCTGACAGGCGCACGAGACGGCCTGTCCGCAAAACGAGAACCAATGAGGGAAAGGACGGTGCACAGGGTGACCCTCCCTGCCGCCGAAGAAGTGGGGCGCCCCGAGAAGAGCAGCCCGAAGGCCCTGTTCAGGGCACGGAGGGAATGGGTTTTCTTCGCCACCCTGTGGAAGTCCCATCCGGCACTGACCGTGGCGTGGTGGGCACTGGTCCTGTTCCAGGGAGTTCTTCCCGCCGTCTTCGTCGTGGCGGTCGGCGTGCTCGTCGGTGCCGTCGCCGACGGGGCCCCGCTCCGGACACCACTGCTCCTGATCGGTGTCGTCTTCGTCCTGATGCAGGTCATGACGCCCCTACACGCCCAGGTCGGCTCCCTGCTGGGCGAGCACGTCTCCGACCGTCTGCACGACCGCCTGCTCGTGGCCGCGAACACCCCGGACGGTGTCGCGCACCTGGAGGACCGCGAGCGCATGGACGAGCTGACCGCCGCCCGCGACTTCGACCTCGGGCTGACCGGCCCGCCCCTGCACCTGTCCATGGGCATCATCGCGGGCGGCCTGGTGGAGGCCGTCGCGGGCCTGGCACAGGCGGTGGTCCTGGCCGCCTACGCCTGGTGGGCGCCGCTGCTGGTCGGCGGGGCCTGGCTCTCCACCCACTGGCTGCTGCGCGAGAGCACCCGGTGGGACCGCAACACCGGTGAGGTCCTCGACGCCCAGCGCCGCGCCGAGTACTCCTACCGGCTGGCGGTGGACTCCCCCGCCGCCAAGGAGATCCGGCTCTTCGGCCTCGCGAGCTGGCTGACCGACCGCTTCGCCGCGGACCGGCGCGCCCTCATCGAACTGCGCTGGCACGCCACCCGGCTGCGGCAGAAACCGATGCGCTGGACGGTCCTGGTCCTCATCGTCTCGGGAGGGCTGTTCTTCTGGTCCCTGGGACGGGACGCCGCCTCGGGCGCCGTCGGCCTGGGCCAGGTGAGCACCTTCGCCTACGCGGCCGTCGGCGCGAGCGCCCTGGCCTTCGGCGGCCTGAACTGGGCCCTGTCCCTGGCCGCCGACGGTGTGGCGTCGGTGCTGCGGGTGGAGCAGGCGATGTCCGCCAGCGCCGCGGCCCGCGCCGTGGTCTCCGGCCGGGCCCCTGCGGAGGGCATGCCCGCAGCGCAGATCAGGTTCCGCGACGTGACCTTCTCCTACCCGGGGATGTCCACACCGGTCCTGGACGGCCTCGACCTCACCGTTCCGGCCGGGGGTTCGCTGGCCGTGGTCGGCGTCAACGGTGCGGGCAAGTCCACCCTGGTCAAGCTGCTGTGCCGCCTCTACGACCCGGTCTCGGGAACGGTCGAGGTCGACGGCACCGACCTGAGGGACCTGGACGTGGAGTCCTGGCGCCGCCGCCTCAGCGCCGTCTTCCAGGACTTCGTCCGCTACGAGCTGCCGCTCAGGGACAACGTCGCCCCCCTGGGCGCCGCCCCCGAACAGGTCCTCGAAGCCCTGGCGACCGCCGGCGCCACGGACCTGCGCGATCTGGACACGGTGCTCTCCCCCGGGTACGCCAACGGCACCGACCTGTCCGGAGGACAGTGGCAGCGGGTCGCCCTGGCCCGGGTCCTGTGCGCGGTGAACCGGGGCGCGGGCGTGGTGGTCCTGGACGAGCCCACGGCCCAACTGGACGTGCGCGGGGAGGCCGAGGTCTTCGACCGCGTCCTGGAAGCCACCCGCGGGTGCACCACCGTCCTGATCTCGCACCGCTTCTCCACGGTCCGACGCGCCGACCGGATCTGCGTCGTGGACCGGGGCCGGGTGATCGAGACCGGCAGCCACGACGAACTCATGGCTCTCCAGGGCACCTACGCACGGCTCTTCCACCTGCAGGCCGCGCGGTTCAACGAGGAACAGGACGGAGCCGACCATGCCGACCGATGACCACCCGCTGCCCTCGTCCTGGCGGGCACTGGCACGCACGCTGCGGTTGGGCTGGGCGGCCTCACCCGGTCTCATCGCCGTCGCGTTCGCCACCACGGTCGGCGCCGCCCTGCCCGACGTGCTGATCGCCGCCGTTCTGGCGATGCTCACCGAGGCGGTGGTCTCCGGCGGCCCCGTCGACATGGTCACCGCTTCCGTGCTCCTGGGCGCACTGGCCGCTCTGAGCTGGCTGTTGCGCGTGGTGAGTGAGCGGGCCAACCGCCGCTTCGCCGACCGTGCCGCGGTGTTCATGGAAGCGCACGTGGTGCGGCTGCAGAGCGGCATCCCCTCCCTGGAGCACCACGAACGCCCCGCCTACGTCAACCGCGCCCAGCTGCTGCGCGACCACGCGGACACGCTCAGCGAGGTCTACCAGTACCTGTTCCAGGCGATCGGAGCCCTCCTGCGCCTGGGCCTGACCATGGCTCTGCTGATGGCCATCCACCCCTTGCTCGGGCTGCTGTGTCTGTTCGCCGTGCCCACCGCCCTGGTCTCCCACTGGCGGGGCGGGGTGGAGCACGCGCTGGAGGAGAGGACCGGACACCACGAGCGCCTGGCACGACACTTCTTCCTGCTGGGCACCAGGGCCTCCCCCGGGCGCGAACTACGGGTCAGTCGAACCCGGGAACGGGTGCGCGCCGGACGCAGCCAGGCCTGGGCCGCGCGCCACCGGGCCATGTCCCGGGCCCGCTGGACCACCACGGCGTGGCGGGCGGCGGCGCTGGCGGTCTTCGGCGGCGCGTTCATGGGCTCCCTCGCCTGGGTGGCGCTGGGCGGCGGTTCGGCGGCCGAGGTCGTCCTGCTCCTCAGTGCCGGCAGCCGCCTGGCCCAGTACATCGGCCAGACGCTCAACCAGGTCCACTTCCTGCGCACGATCTGGTTGGAGGGAGGGCGCCGGCTGCTGTGGCTGGAGGAACTGTCCCGCGCCTCGGCCGCGAGCGGCCCCGTCCCCCCGCCGGAACGGATGCGCTCGGGCATCACCCTGGAGGGGGTCTCGTTCGGCTACCCCGGGACGGACCGGCCGGTTCTGGACGAGGTCACGCTCCACCTGCCCGCAGGAGCGGTGGTGGCCGTCGTCGGTGAGAACGGGGCGGGCAAGTCCACGCTGGTCAAGCTGCTGGCCAAGATGTACGAACCCGACTCCGGGCGGATCCTGGTCGACGACGTCCCCCTCGCCGACATGTCGGCCGAGGCCTGGCGGGCACGGCTCTCGGGGGCCTTCCAGGACTTCGCGCGCTTGGAGTACCCGCTGCGGCTGTCCATCGGCCTGGGCGACCTGCCCCGCGCCGAGGACGGAGAGGCCGTCGGCCGGGCGGTCGAGCGCGCCGACGCCCGCACCCTGGTCGAGGGGCTCGACCGGGGGCTGGACACCCAGCTCGGCAACACCTGGGCCCAGGGGGCCGAACTG
Organism: Nocardiopsis terrae; assembly: GCF_014651695.1. GTDB lineage: Bacteria > Actinomycetota > Actinomycetes > Streptosporangiales > Streptosporangiaceae > Nocardiopsis > Nocardiopsis terrae. The sequence goes on along the minus strand of NZ_BMXJ01000003.1, from coordinate 174,983 downwards.
TCCGAGGGCCAGTGGCAGAAGGTCGCGCTCGCCCGCGGCTACATGCGCGACCACCCGCTGCTGCTGCTCCTGGACGAGCCCGCCTCCGCCCTGGACGCCGAGACCGAGCACCTGTTGTTCGAGCAGTACGCCGAGCGCGCCCGTGCCCTCAGGGACCGGGACCACATCACACTCCTGGTCTCGCACCGCTTCTCCACCGTGCGCATGGCCGACCACATCGTCGTCATGGACGGGGCCCGGATCTGCGAGCAGGGCACCCACGCCGAACTGATGGAGCTCGGCGGGCGCTACGCCGAACTGTACGGAATCCAGGCCCGCGCCTACCGCGTCGAGAGGTGATCGCGGAGCCCCGCCGGGACCGGCCGGGGCGAGTCTGAGGGGCCGACGGGGCAGCGGCGGACCGCGGACGGTTCAGCGGCAGCGCGGACAGACACCCGTCAGTTCGAAGGAGTAGTCGAGCTCCCCGAACCCGCTCGTGCCCCGGACCCTCTCCGCGACCTCGGCGAGCTCGGCGAGGTGGACGATCTCCTCCACCCTCCCGCAGAGTCGGCAGAACAGATGGTGGTGCCGGGCCGGGGTCCGGCATCGGCGGTACAGGCGCTCCCCGTCCGGGGAGTGGACGGTGTCAAGCAGCTCCTCCTGCGCCATCCGGTGGACCGTGCGGTAGATGGTGGACAGGCTCGGGCTGCCCGGAGCGGAGGGCAGTGCCCGTTCCATCTCCCGGTGGATCTCACGGCAGCTGAGGAACCGCGCCCCGTGCCCGAGAACCTTGAGTACGGCCTCCTCGTACCTGGGGGTCTTGACCATCTCAGCACGCTGCCCGGAACGGCGCTGCTGCGGGCAGGGGGCCGACCCGGTACCGGCATCGCCCTTCGAACACGGGGAGAACTCCTGGGGTGATCACGACTCGGTTGTCTGAAAATGATTATCAGTAACATAGCACGCACAGGCCGATCCCGCCCGGGGCGGGCGAAGCCTCCTGGATCGGCGTACAGCATGGAAACGATTTTCATTTCCGAACAAGGGTGCCGACTCGGGGACACCCCGTGGGCGGGCCCGGACACAGGACCGGGACGACCGTTCGCGATCCGGCCGACCCGAGGGTTCGGCGGAGCCGCCCCCGTCCTGGGCGGGGTCAGTGCTCCGAGTGCTCGTCCCAGTGCCCGTCGTGCTCACGGTGGAGGTGACCGTCGTGAACGTAGTCCACGTGGTCCTCGTGCGGCACGGCCACGTGCCCGCAGCCCTGCCCGTGCTCGTGCGCGTGGTCCTCGTGCACGGCGCACCCCTCGGCACGGCACTCGTCCCAGTGCCCGTCGTGCTCACGGTGGAGGTGACCGTCGTGAACGTAGTCCACATGGCCCTGGTGCGGCACGGCCACGTGCCCGCAGCCCTGCCCGTGCTCGTGCGTGTGGTCCTCGTGCACGGAATGCGTGACGGCCATGTCTCCCCCAGTTTTTCTGCACCCGTCGGTTCCCCCGGAAACAAGAACAACGTATCCGTCAAAAACAGGCCGCTTCAAGAAGGAGCGGAAGCCATGTTGATGTTTTAACCCCCATTTGAACCAACACCGGGCCCGCCCCACCGCCCAGAGCACCCGAGGCCAAAGCTCACACCGCATTTTGCGAATACGGAAACCATTATCACCCCCCGGAAGAAGCACCGGAATCCGCGACGGCGTCCGAGGGGCGCCGGATTTCCAAAAATACGGCGGCATTCGGCACGCCCCTGCCCGCCCACTGAAGTGATCCCGTCCAGGAGGTTCACCTTGTCCGAACACGACGACCCCTACGACCGCTCCGGCCAGTTCCTCGACCTCATGATCGCTACCTGGTGGGAGCACAACGGCGCGACCGTCGCCGAAGCCCTGAAGGACCTGCCCGCCGACGCGGGTCCGGTGGTCGACGCGGGAGCCGGCGGCGGCCGGGGCACCGGGCTGATCGCCCGCACCCTCCCCGACGCACACGTGCTGGCGGTCGAACCCTCGCTCCTGCTGAGGTCGGTCCTGCTGGCCCGTGTGTTCGAGGACCCGGACCTGCGCACACGGGTGAGCGTGGACGGCGACGACCTGCTGGCCGCCCGCCTGCCGGACCGGATCGGCGGTCTGGTGGCGGCCAACCTCATCGGCCACCTCGGCCCGCACGAGCGCGACCGGCTCTGGGGGACCTGGCTACCCGCCTGGCACCGGGGGCGTTCGCGCTGCTCAACCTGCCCGCGCCGGTCGAACCGGAGCATGTGGCGCGCACCAGGATGACCGAGCTGCGGATCGGCGCCCGCTCCTACGTGGGATGGGCGGGTGCCGAACCAACCGGGTCGGAACGGATCTCCTGGCACATGACCTACGAGGTCCACGAGGGCGAGCGGCTCGTCAGCCGCGACGACGTCCGCTACGACTGGTGGACGGTCTCCGAGAAGGCGCTGCGAGCCGAGACCGAGCCCCACCGCCTGCGGGTCCTGCCGCACGGCCCGCCCGAGGCGGGCCTGTACCGGGTGCTTCGGGAGAAGGAGTAGGGCCGGGGTTCCGCGCCCCCCGGCCGCCGATCGGCTCGCCCGGGCCCGGGCGGACTCACCGCACCGAGGGTACGCCCCCGGCCGACGGCGCGGTGGCTTCCGGGGACCCCGAGCCGACCACCCGGCCCTGATCCAGGACCAGGCGGTGGTCGGCCTCGGCCGCCTCGTCGGAGAAGTGCGTGGCGTGCACCACGGTGACCTGCCCCCCGAGCGAGGCCAGCACCCGCGCGATCTGCTCCCTGGCCTCCCGGTCCAGCCCGGCGGAGGGCTCGTCCAACAGCAACAGGTCGGCTTCCTGGGCCAGGCCCTGGGCGATCAGCACCCGTTGCCGTTGCCCGCCGGAGAGCTCTCCCAGTTGGCGTCCGGCCAGGCCGGTGATGCCCACCCGCTCCATCGAGCGCTCCACCACGGTGCGGTCGTGCCGGGCCAGCGGCCGCCACGGGCCGCGATGTGCCCAACGCCCCATCGAGACGGTGTCGCGCACGGTCAGGGGCAGGGTGTCCGGGACCGCGCTGCGCTGCAGGACGAAGGCCGGTCGGGGCCGGGAGGGGCCGGACACCTCCCCGGCCCGGGGCCGGAGCGTGCCCGCCAGAACCGCGAGGAGGGTGGACTTGCCCGCGCCGTTGGAGCCGACCAGCGCGGTGACCCCTCCCCGCGGGAGGCGGGCGTCGATCCCCCTCAGCACGTCCTCGCCCCCGTAGCCCGCGTACACGCCCCGCAACTCGGTGTGGATCATCCGTTCCCTCCGCACTCGTCCGCCTCCGACCCAATGTGCAAATGATAATGGTTATCGTTGTAGAGTGTCGCACCATGGAAGCACTGATCGACCCGTTCGGGGTCACCTTCGTCCAGCGCGCGCTGTGGGGAGGCATCCTCGTCTCCCTGATCTGCGCGATCGCGGGGACCTGGGTGGTCCTGCGCGGGATGGCGTTCCTCGGGGACGCGATGTCGCACGGCATGCTCCCCGGGGTGGCCCTGGCCGCCCTGCTCGGCCAGAGCCTCTTCCTCGGCGCCGCCCTGGCGGCCGGGGCCATGGCCGCGGGCGTGACCCTGCTGAGCCGCTCACCCCGCCTGTCCCGGGACACGAGCATCGGGCTGCTGTTCGTGGGGATGCTCGCCGTCGGCGTGATCGTCGTCTCCCACTCCTCCACGTTCGCCGTGGACCTGACCGCGTTCCTCTTCGGCGACGTCCTCGCCGTGCGCGAACGCGACCTGCTCCACCTGGGGCTCTGCCTCGCGGTGGCACTGGCGGTGGCGGCTCTGGGCCACCGCGCCTTCATGGCCCTGGCCTTCGACCCGCGCAAGGCCCACACCCTGGGCCTGGCACCGCGCGCCGCGCACGCCGCCCTACTGGGCCTGGTCACCCTCGCGGTGGTCGCCTCCTTCCACGTCGTCGGCACCCTGCTGGTGTTCGGACTGCTGATCGCACCCCCGGCGGCCGCCGTCCTGTGGGCGCGGAGCGTGCCGATGATCATGTGCCTGGCGGCGCTGCTGGGGTCGGTCGCCACCTTCGTGGGGCTGCTGGCCTCCTGGCACTGGGAGACGGCGGCCGGAGCCAGCATCGCCGCGACGGCCGTGGCCCTGTTCTTCGTCTCGGTGGCGGCCTCCGCCCTGCGCACGCGGACCGCACACCGAAAACGTCCGCACACCCCCTCCCACCACCATCACCCAGAGAGGCCGGTGTCCCCTTGAGACCCGAGAAGACCACCATGACCGCGGGGGCCGCCGGGCTGTGCGCCCTGCTCCTGGCCGGTTGCTCCGGCCCCGCACCACAGGAGGGCGGGCCCGAGTCCGAGGAGACGCCGCACGGCTACGTCGAGGGGGCCGAGGAGACCGCCGAGCCCCAGTCCCGCCTGGTCCTGGCCGACACCGCCAGCGGGGAGGTACGCCTGCTGGATCTGCTGACCGAGGAGGTCACCGAACTGGGCCGGGCCGAGGGGGCGGACGGCATCACCGGCGACGGCCGTTTCGCTTACCTTCATTCATCCGGTGATGGGACCACTGAAGTGTTCGACAGCGGTGTGTGGACCGTGGACCACGGCGACCACGACCACTACTACCGGACCGGCCCCGGACACGTCGGCGCCCTGGACGGCGCCACCGCCTCCGACGTGGTCACCGACACCGCCCTGACCTCGGTCACCGGCACCGGGGGCGCCTCCCTGGTCCTGGACCGCGCGGAGCTGGAGGAGGGGACGGTCACCGCCGCCGACCCGCTCCCCGAGGACGCGGCCACCGCCCTGCCCTACGCGGGACGCCTGCTCCTCATCGACGCCTCCGACGGCGCGGTCGGTGCCGTGGACCGGGACGGAGAGCGGAACGAGACCCTCGACGAGACCTGCACCGCCCCGCGCGGGGCCGCCGTCACCCGTCGCGGCCTGGTCGTGGGGTGCGAGGAGGGCACCCTGCACGTCACCGAGGAGGACGGTTCGCTGGACGCCGGGATCCTCCCCCACCCGGGGACCGGCCGGACCGAGTCCTTCCAGCACCGGCCCGGGTCGGCCGTCCTGGCCTCGCTGTCCACCGAAGGCGACCTGTGGGTCCTGGACCTGGCGGCGGCCGAGTGGCGCGAACTCGACCACACCGGCGCCGTGGCGGTGACCGCCGTCGGCGAAGGAGCACCCGTGCTCGCCCTGGACGGCGACGGCACCCTGCACTCCCTCGACCCCGGGACCGGTCAGGAGAGGGCCGCCACCCCGCTGCTGGACTCGGTCGACCCCGACCGGCCGCCCGCGCTCCAGGCGGACACCTCCCGCGCCTACGTCAACGACGCCGGAGCCGGGCTGGTCCACGAGATCGACTACAACGACGACCTCCGGGCGGCCCGCACCTTCGAGGTGGGCATCGCGCCGCACCTGATGGTCGAGACGGGACGGTGACCGGCGTGCTGCAGCGACACACCCCGGCCGCCCGCGCCCGCGCCGCGGCCACGGCCGTCGGCCTCCTCGCCGCCCTGACCGCCTGCGCCCCCGGCACCGGCGGCGAGGGGATCGTGGTGACCACCAACATCCTCGGCGACATCACCCGGGAGGTCGTCGGCGGGGAGGCCGCGGTCACCGTCCTGATGAAACCCGACGCGGACCCGCACTCGTTCGGGATCTCCGCGCGGGAGGCCGCGACCCTGGAGAACGCCGACCTGGTCGTGCACAACGGCCTGGGCCTGGAGGAGGGGATCGCGCGCAACGTCGCCGCCGCCGAGGAGGCGGGGGTGCCCGCCCTGGAGGTCGGCGCGAACGTCGACCCGCTCCCGTACGCCTCCGACGAGAGCGAGGGCGAGCCGGACCCACACTTCTGGACCGATCCCGAACGCGTGCTCACCGCCGTCGACCTGATCACCGAACACGTGGTCGAGGAGGTCGAGGGGGTGGACGCCGAGGCGGTGCGCGCCAACGCCGAGGCCTACGCGGTCCGGGTGGCCGAACTCGACGCCTGGATGGCCGGGGAGTTCGGGGCCCTGCCCGAGGAGAACCGCAGGCTGGTGACCAACCACCACGTCTTCGGCTACCTCGCCGACCGCTACGGCTTCGAGGTGATCGGGGCCGTCATCCCCAGCGGGACCACTCTGGCCTCCCCCAGCACCTCCGACCTGAAGGACCTGTCCGACGCCGTCGCGGAGGCCGGGGTCTCCACGGTCTTCGCGGACTCCTCCCAACCCGACCGGCTGGTCACCGTCATGGCCGAGGAGGCGGGCGTGGAGATCGAGGTCGTCCCGCTCTTCTCCGAGTCCCTGAGCCGGGAGGGCGGGGGCGCCGCCACCTACCTGGAGATGATGCGCGCCAACACCGAAGCCATCGCCGCCGGACTCGGCGGCGACTGATCCGGGGCTCCGGCCCCGGCCCCCGGGCCGCGGAAACCCCCACCGCCGCGGCAGACCACCCCGCACCAGAACCGAAAGAGAACCATGCGAACACGACTCCACCCCCGTCAGGCGGCACTGCCCGTCCTGCTGTCCGCGGGACTGCTGCTGACCGCCTGCGGCAGCGGGGACGACGCGGCCACCGAAGCCGGCTCCGAGCAGTCCGGGGAGACCGCCGGCCCGGTGAACGAGCCGATCGTCACCACCTACGACGGCGGTCTCCACATCCTGGACGGCCAGACCCTGGAGGTGGTCGAGGACGTCGAACTGGAGGGCTTCAACCGGATCAACCCGGCCGGGGACGACCGGCACGTACTCGTCTCCACCTCCGAGGGCTTCCAGGTCCTGGACGCGGCGGGCGCGGAGCTGACCGACACCGTCTTCGCCGCCGAGGCCCCCGGCCACGTCGTCCGGCACGCGGACCGCACCGTGCTGTTCGCCGACGGCACCGGCGAGGTGACCGCCTTCGACACCGGCGCGCTCGGCGACGGCGTCCCCGAGGACCTCGACGTGTACACCACCGAGGAGGCCCACCACGGTGTGGCCGTCGAACTGTCCGGCGGGGAACTCCTCGTCACCCTCGGCGACGAGGAGGAGCGCGTGGGCGCCCTCGTCCTGGACGGGGACCGGGAGGAGATCGCCCGCAACGAGCAGTGCCCCGGCGTGCACGGGGAGAGCACGGCCGAGGGCGGGACCGTCGTCATCGGCTGTGAGGACGGCGTCCTGATCTACCAGGACGGTGAGTTCACCAAGGTGGACAGCGAGGACGACTACGGCCGGATCGGCAACCAGGCTGGTTCGGACAGCTCCCCGATCGTCCTCGGCGACTACAAGACCGACCCCGACGCCGAACTGGAGCGTCCCGAGCGGATCGCCCTCGTCGACACCACCGACGCCTCCCTGTCCCTGGTCGACCTGCCCTCCAGCTACACGTTCCGCTCCCTGGGCCGGGGGCCGGACGGCGAGGCCCTGGTGCTGGGCACCGACGGCGCCCTGCACGTGATCGACCCCGAGGCGGGCGAGATCACCGAGAGCATCGAGCTGATGGAGTCCTGGGAGGAGCCCCTGGAGTGGCAGCAGCCCCGCCCGGCCCTGTTCGTGCGCGGCGGCACCGCCTACGTGACCGACACGGCCACCGACCAGGTGCACGCCGTGGACCTGGCCTCCGGTGAGGTCACCGGCTCGGTGACCCTGGAGGAGACCCCCAACGAGCTCAGCGGGGTCGCCCACTAGCCCGTTGTTCGGCCTCGGGCCCGTGACCGGACACCCTCCCGGTCGCGGGCCTCGCCGTTCCCCCGGCACGGGGGCGGGCTTCACCTGGTCGTGTGCTCGGCCAGCAACCGTGGACTCCGGTGATCGCGTTACGCGAACTCGGGCCCGGCAGAACACCTGACCCGTCAGAACCTCTCCGGCAGGACCGTGAGTTAGCCTGCCGCTGCGAAGACCATCAGCCCCCGGGCCGACATTCCCGATCACGTCGTCACGCAGAGGAGAACCATGACGGAGCTCGCCGACAACACCGACTCGTTCGTCTTCGCACCCCTCTTCCTCCTGGCATGCGTTATCGCTTCCGCGTCGGCAAGTATTCTCCTCCGCCCACGGGGCGGCCTGAGCCGCCGTGCCGCAGTGGTTCTGGTCGGGACCCTTCTTTCCTGCTACACGATCGCGGCGATCCGCCCCTGGCTTGGTTGGGGCGACATCCTCGCCTACCCGCCACGCCTGGTAATCGACCTCGAAAAGGCACTTTCGTTCAGTAACGCCGCAGAACAGTCCGTGCTCTACGGACTTCTGTTCGTTCCCCTGGGAATTGCCGTGGCAGCCGCCTCCAGGGACTACAGAATTCTTGCGGCGGCAGCACTCGGGTTCCCGTTGGCCATCGAAACCGCCCAGGTTCTTCTGGGCACGGGACGGGTGGCCAGCACCCTTGACTACCTGTCCGCCGGCACGGGCATTCTGCTGGGGATCGGTTCCTTCCTCGCCGTGGACGCGGTCGCGCAGAGGCTGACCGGTTCCTCGCACGCCCTCCAGCACGTCGAACACCGGCGCTGACCGCCCGGGCCGTTCCCCGGCGCCGTGCGGCGAGAACGGGCCGCACAGCGCCGGTTTCCCCTCCGGGCACCGCCGCCGGGACCGCCGGGTGGCGGTCAGACCGTGCGCACACGCACCGGCATCGAACCCCAGGCGCGCAGGGTGTTGTTGAGGTGGCGCCGGGGAGCGCCCGCCAACTCGATCTCCTCGACGCGTTCGGCCAGGGCCGTCAGCAGGGACTCCGCCTCCAGCCGAGCCACGTGCTGCCCGACGCACTGGTGGATCCCCATCCCGAAGCCCACGTGGGCGGAGGGGTCGCGGGTGAGGTCGAAGGAGTCGGGGTCGTCCCAGCGGCGCGGGTCGCGGTTGGCCGCCCCCAGGAAGGTGAGGATCTTCCCGCCGTCGGGGACGGTGGTCCCGGCGATCTCGACGTCGCGGGTGGTGGTGCGGAAGAAGGTCTGCACCGGCGACTCCCAGCGCACCGCCTCGTCGAAGGCGACCCGTGCCAGGCCGGGGTCGGCGCGCAGGCGCCGCCACTGCTCGGGGTGGGTGGCGAAGGCGTACAGGAGGGCGCCGAGGGCGTGCACGGTGGTGTCCACCCCGGCGGTGAGCAGGGAGCGGACGATGAGCGGGGCCTGCTCGGCGGTGACGTCGCCGCGGTCGGCGGCCGCCCAGATCGCCGCGCCGAACCCGTCGGGGGCCAGGCGTTCACGGGTGCACTGGCCGTTCACCCACTCCGCGTGCCCGGCGATGTGCGGGGCCCCCTTGTCCACCAGCGCGTTCGGGGGCCCGAAGGCGTTGAAGGCGTGGTCCCCGTAGGGCAGCAGGTGGTGTCTGCCCTCCTCCTCCAGACCCACGGCGTCGGGGAACACCCGTAGCGGGAAGGCCTGGGCGAGGGCGGTGACGGCGTCGAACTCCGTGTCGCGCAGGACCTGGTCCACGAGGGCCCGGGCGTCCTCCGCCCAGGCCTGGCGCAACCCGCGCAGCGCCCGGGGGCCGAGGACGCGGGAGAGGACGGCGCGGGGCGCGTCGTGCAGGGGCGGGTCGGCCTCCAGCAGCAGGCTCGGGGGGCGCCACGGCTTCTCCTCGCGGAAGTTGGCCAGCCCCACACCGGCGGCGGACTGGAAGGTCTGCCAGTCGGACAGGACGGCGTGAACGTGTTCGTAGCGGGCCAGTGCGTGGACGCCGTGGGACTCCAGGTACACCACCGGCCCGGCGTCGCGCAGCCGCGCCTGTAGCGGGAGGGGGTTGGCCAGGACGTCCGGTGCGAAGGGGTCGGTGTCCAGGGACGCCGTGACGGGAGGGGTGTCGGTCTCGGTCATCGTGTGCTCCTTCGGAAAGGCGGGTCACAGGTCCAGGACGAGGCGTTCGGAGTGGGAGCGGGAGACGCAGACGAACATGCAGTCCCCGGCGGCCCGGTCCGTCTCGTCGAGGATCGAGTCCCGGTGGTCGGGTACGCCGTCGAGCACCGTCGTCTCGCAGGTGCCGCACAGGCCCTGCCGGCAGGAGGACAGGACCTGGGTGCCCGCCCCCGCGAGCGCCTGGAGCAGGGTCTGGTCGCGGCCGACGGTGAGCCTGGTGCCGGATCGGCGCAGTTCCACCTCGAACTCGCGCCCGCCGGTGCTGTCCGCCGCCGCTGCGGCGACGAAGCGCTCGGTGCGCACCTGCCCCGGAGGCCAGCGGTCGCAGGCGCCGCGCACCGCGTCGAGCAGGCCGCCGGGGCCGCAGGCGTACACCTTGGCTCCGGGGGCGGGTCCGGGGAGCCAGTCCGCGAGGTCGGGGCGCCCGCACTCGTCCTCGGGGAGGAGCCGGACACGGTCGCCGTGGGCCCTGGCCAGTTCCCCGGCGAAGGCCATCGACGAACGCGTCCGGCCTCCGTAGAGCAGGCGCCAGGGGACACCGAGCAGCTCGGCCTGGGTGATCATCGGGATCAGCGGTGTGATGCCGATGCCGCCCGCCACGAAGTGGTACTCCCGGGCGGGGGCCAGGGCGAAGTTGTTGCGCGGTCCGCCCAGCCCGAGCAGGTCGCCCTCGCGTACGTGCTCGTGGACGAAGGCGGAACCGCCCCGCCCACCGGGTTCGCGCAGTACGGCCACCCGGTAGCTGTGGGCGTCCCAGCGGTCACCGCACAGGGAGTACTGGCGGGTGAACCCGCCCGGCAGGACCAGGTCGACGTGGGCCCCCGGGGTCCAGTCGGGCAGCCGGCCCCCGTCTGGGCGGGTGAGCGTCAGGGAGACGACGCCGTCGGCCACCTCGGCCCTGCGTGCCACTCTGAGCGACAGCGCCGCGGCCGTACCGCTGTTCGCGGCGGGCGCGGCGGAGGACTTCATCACCATGGAAACTCCTCGTGACGGCGGGGGTGTCCGTCGAGCATCGGACGGGCCGCCCGGCCGAAACCAGCGGGTTTCCGCTCAGTGGAAGGGTTGTGGTGCCGCCGGTCACACCGGCTCCGCAGGCGGGTTCCTGGCGAGGCCCCGGAATCACCTCAGCGGAGTCCGGAGCGCAGGACCCGTTCCCCCGTCCGCGCCCCGTTCGGCTCCAGGGCCCGGCCCAGCGCAAGTCCGGCGAGCACGAGCGGTCGGCTGAACGCCCAGGCCTCCTCGTCGTTGGGCACGACCAGTCCCAGGGCCGCGACCACCCGCCGGCCCCGGTACACCGGCACGGCGACACCCGTCGCCTCGGGGTGGATGTGACCCGGGCAGAAGGCGAACCCGCGCCGCCGGACCTCCGCGAGTTCGGCGCGCAGCGCGGCCTCCCGGTCGAGGGTGTGCGGGGTGTACGAGCGCAGCGGACCCCGGAGGACGCGCTCCCGGAGGCCGTCGGGGGCGTGGGCCAGCAGGACCAGACCGGCCGAGGAGGCGTTGAGCGGGAGGCGGCCCGCGATCTTCGTGACGTTGACGACCGACCCCGGGGCGGTGAGGCGCTCGACGAACAGGACCTCCTCCCCTTCCAGCACCCCGAGCTGGGTGGAGTGGCCCACCACCGCGTGCAGGTCGCCCATGTGCTGCAGGGCGGCCTCCCGGAGGTCCTTGACGGGTGAGGCGCGTTCGGCCAGCTCCCACATGCGGGTTCCGATCAGGACCCGCCGGTGCTCGTCCCGGTCGAGGAGCCCGTGCCGCGTCATCTCCTTGACCAGTCGGGCCGTCGTGGCGAGGGGGAGCCGGGCGCGGCGGCTGACCTCGCTGAGGCTCAGGACGGTCGTCTCCGGCCCGAAGGCGTCGAGGATCCGGACTGCCCGGGTGATGACGGACTCTCCGCCGGAGGGCTCTGCCATGTCCCTACCTGCCCTTCCTGCTCCGGGACGGGCCGATGCGCGGCCCCGCCCATCGATGGGGTGGAGCGGCCCGGCGCGGGCCGGGCCGCCGCCCGGACGGCATCGGGGTGCCGGCCCCGTTCAGTCCCGTTCCGCGGCCTGTGCCGCTCCCGGGTCCAGTTCCGCCGCCACCCTGGCCGCGGTCTCGCGCAGCCAGGTGTGGGCGGCGTCGTACCGGTGCACCGGATGCCACCACAGCGCCTCCCTGATCGGGGCCGCGGGGAAGGGGCAGGGCAGGGCGCGCAGCCCGGCGTGCTCGGCCGGGGCTCCCAGCAGCCGCCGTTGCACCAGCGCCACCCGGTGTGTGCCGCGGACCAGGTCGGGAAGCATCCGGAAGCTGTGCGCGGAGACCTCCACCCGCGGGTCCAGTCCCAGCATGCCCAGCTGGTGGGCGACCGGGACGTCGTAGGGGCGCTGGTAGACGGCCCACGGCAACCGCGCCAGGTCCTCCATGGTGATCTCCTCGCCCACGGTGCCGTTGTCCGCGTCGACCAGGCACACCCATTCGTCGCGGTACAGCTCCACGGCGGGGTATCCGCTGATCACCCCGTGCAGCATCAGGACACCGTCCACGCTGCCGAGCACGCTCTCGGTGGCCTCCACGATCGTCGGGGGCATCTGGCGGAAGTGCAGCCGCACGCCCGGCGCCTCGGTGTGCAGCGCGCGGGAGAGTGCGGCTCCGAAGACGGTGATGGCGTAGTCCGAGGCCAGCAGGGTGAAGTCCCGCTGCTCGGTCTCCGGGTGGAAGTGGGCGCGGCTGCTGAAGAGGCGTTCCATGACCGAGCAGGCGTTGGCCGCGGGTCCCCGCAGGGCGTGTCCCAGGGGTGTCAGCTCGTAGCGGTTGCCCCTGCGTACCAGGAGTTCGTCGGAGAAGTGGCGGCGCAACCGCGCCAGGGAGGCGCTGGTCGCCGGCTGGCTCAGGCCGATGCGCTCCCCCGCCCTGGTGACGTTGCGTTCCTCCAGCAGGGCGCGCAGGACGACGAGCAGGTTGAGGTCCAGGTTTGCGATGTTCACGCCTACGCCCTTCCGGGGCTATCCACCGTACGAATGCCATCCATATGAGAGATCTATTTCACAAATCCTTCTGAGTGAACGATGTTAGTGGCATCACACCGGAAGGAAACACCGTGGCAACAGATCCGTCACCCGCACCCGCCTTCGCCCTCGGGACCTTCTCCCCCGTCGGCGGCGTTCCCTTTCCAGGTCTGGTCACCGGGGAGGACGTCCTCGACCTGCGGACCGCGCCCGGTCTGCGGAGCGCACCGGGCGCGAACCCGCACACACGTGAGCTGCTCGAGCGCTGGAACGAGGTCCTGCCCGTACTGCGCGACCTCGCGGCGGAGGGCACCGGCGCCCGGCACCGGCTCGCGGACCTGCGGGTGCACGCCCCCGTCCAGCCCAGGCAGATCCTGCAGTCGGGGGCCAACTACCGCACCCACGTGATCGACCTGGCCGTCGCCCACGAACCCGAGGACGGGCGCCCCGCCGAGCAGGTGCGGGCCGAGGTCGCGGCCATGATGGACCGCCGGGCCGCCGAGGACCAGCCGTACGTGTTCATCGGCCTGCCCTCCTCGGTGACCGGCCCCTACGACGACGTGGTGATCCCCTCCTGGTGCACCAAGCCCGACTGGGAACTGGAGCTGGCCGCGGTGATCGGCGAACCCGCCTACCGGGTCTCACCGGAGCAGGCCCGGGCACACGTGGCCGCCTACACCATCGCCAACGACGTCACCGCACGCGAACTGGTCTTCCGCCGGGACATGCCCGAGATCGGCACCGACTGGCTGCGCGCCAAGAACGCCCCCACCTTCACCCCCCTGGGCCCGTACCTGGTCCCCGCCGAGTTCGTCACCGACCCCGGCGACCTTCAGGTCACCCTGAGCCTCAACGGTCGGGTGATGCAGGACGAGTCGACCAAGGACATGATCTTCGACGTCACCCACCTGGTCTCCCACATCTCCCAGACCGTCGAACTACTGCCCGGGGACCTGGTCCTGACCGGCAGCCCCGCCGGGAACGGCATGCACTGGGGACGGCTGCTGCGCGCCGGCGACGTCATGGAGGGCGCCATCACCGGCCTGGGCACCCAGCGCAACACCTGCGTGGCGGAGGAGGCGTGATGCTCGACCGCACCGACCCCGAGGGGGCCGTCGCCGAAGCCGCGGCCGCGTACTCCAACTGGGGCCGCTGGGGAGCGGACGACGTCCTGGGCACCGTCAACTTCATCACCCCGGACGAGCGGCGCGCGGCCGCGGAGCTGGTCAACCTCGGCGTGAGCTTCTCGCTGTCCCAGAGCTTCGACATGAACGGCCCGCAGAAGGGCTGGCGGCGCCGGACCAACCCCGTGCACACCATGCTCGACACCGGTGTGGACGCCGCCCGGGGAACCCAGGGCTTCCCGCACGGCATCGGCGGTGCCGACGACGTCGTGTCCATGCCGCTGCAGTGCTCCACCCAGTGGGACGGACTCGGCCACATCTTCGACCACGGCAGGGCGTGGAACGGCCGGGACGCGGCCGAGGTGGTCACCTCCGCGGGCGACCGGATCACCGGGATCGAGCACCTGGCCGCACCCGTGGCGGGGCGGGGCGTGCTGTTGGACGTGGGCCGGGCCCTGGGCGAGGACGGGGAGCTGCCGGACGGCTTCGCCGTCACCGCCGAACACCTGGAGGCCACGGCCCGGGGCCAGGGCGTGGCAGTGGGCCGCGGCGACATCGTGTGCGTGCGGACCGGCCAGCTCACCCGCGCCCGCAGGCAGGGCTGGGGCGACTACGCCGGCGGACCCGCGCCCGGGCTGTCCTTCACCGCCGCCGGATGGCTGCACTCCACCGAGATCGCGGCGATCGCCACCGACACCTGGGGTTTCGAGGTGCGCCCGAACGAGTTCGACGACGCCTTCCAGCCCCTGCACCAGGTCGCCATCCCGCACATCGGCCTGCTCATCGGTGAGATGTGGGACCTGGACGCCCTGGCGGCGCACTGCGCCGCGGACGGAGTCCACGAGTTCTTCCTGACCGCCGCGCCGATCCCGTTCACCGGAGCGGTCGGCTCACCAGTCAACCCCGTCGCCGTCAAGTAGTAAGGGTGCCCCCCATGAAAGCCGTCACCAGCGTCCTGGTCATCGGAGCCGGCACGTCCGGCCTGGCACTGGCCGTCCTGCTCGCCCGCGAGGGCGTGCGGGTGGACGTCGCCGAGATCCGTTCCGACGCCGACACCCTCGGTTCGGGCATCACCGTGCAGGGCAACGCGCTGCGGGTGCTGCGCGAGCTCGGTGTGTGGGAGGAGGTGGCCGAGGCGGGCTTCGCCTTCGACAGCCTGGGCATGCGCGCCCCCGACGGCTCCCTGCTCGCGGAGATCCCCGACGTGCGCACCGGCGGCCCCGACCTGCCCGCGACCGTGGGCATGAACCGCCCCGAACTGGCCGCGATCCTCGACGGGGCGGCCCGGGCCGCCGGGGCCCGGATCCGCCACGGGCTGACCGTGCGCGACCTGACCGAGGGGACCGACGGGGTCGAGGTCCACCTGTCCGACGGCGGATCCGAGCGCTACGACCTGGTCGTGGGGGCGGACGGGATCCGCTCGACCGTGCGCCGCATGATCGGGATCGACACCCGCCCCGAACCCAACGGCATGGGCATCTGGCGTATCCACACCCGCCGACCCGCCGAGGTGGAACGCACCGATCTCGTCTACGGGGGCTCCTGCTTCATCGCGGGCTACTGCCCCACCGGGCCGGACACCATGTACGCCTACCTGGTGGAGGAGGCCCGGGCCCACACCGACCTGACCGAACGCGAGCGGGCCGAGCACATGGCCGCGCTGTCCGAGGGTTACGGCGGTGTCTGGGACCGGATCCGGAGCGACATCGTCTCCTCAGACCGGGTCAACTACACCTGGTTCGAGTCCCTGCTGGTGGAACGCCCGTGGAACCGCGGCCGCGTGGTCCTCATCGGCGACGCCGCGCACGCCTGCCCGCCCACTCTCGCCCAGGGCGCCGCGCAGGGGCTGGAGGACGCCCTGGTCCTGGCCGAACTGGTCCTGGCCGCCGAGACCGTCGACCAGTCCCTGTTCGACGCCTTCATGGACAGGCGCTTCGAGCGCGCCCGCACCGTGGTGGAGTCGTCGGTGACCCTGGCCCGGTGGCAGCTCGACGGGGTACGCGACGCCGACGTCCCGGGCATGATGCGCAAGGTCTCCGCGCTGGTCTCGGAGCTGCCGTGATCATCGACGTACACGCCCACCTGCTGCTGCCCGAGGTGGAGGCCGAGGTCGCCGACCGGCCCGGACACGCCGGACACAGGGCCCTGGACGCCCGGCGCAACGGCGCGGAGGCCCTCAGGACCAGCGGCGCCATGATCGGGGAACGCCTCCCCCGCCTCACCGAGGTCGGCGCCCGGCTGGCCGACATGGACGCAGCCGGGGTGGACGTGCAGGTCGTCAGCCCCTCACCGTCCCACTACCACTACTGGGCGGACCACGGGACGGCCGGACGGGCGCACCGGCTCGCCAACCGGAGCGTGGCCGAGCACTGCGCCCGGGCACCCGAGCGCCTGACCGGCCTGGGCCTGGTACCGCTCCAGCACCCGGACCTGGCGGTGGAACTGCTCGACCACGCCCTGTCCCTCGGCCTCAGGGGAGTGGAGATCTCCTCCCACGCCCCCGGCCGGGAACTGTCCGACCCCGCCTACGAACCGCTGTGGGCACGGGCCGCCGAAACCGGGGCCGTGCTGTTCCTGCACCCCTTCGGCTGCACGCTCGACGAGCGCCTGGACCGCTGGTACCTGTCCAACATCGTCGGCCAGCCCACCGAGAACGCCGTCGCCCTGTCCCACCTGATCTTCTCCGGCGTGCTGGACCGGCACCCCGGCCTGAAGGTCGTGGCGGCCCACGGCGGCGGCTACCTGCCCACCCACCTGGGCCGCGCCGACCACGGCTGGCGGGTGCGCCCCGACGCCCGCGGCTGCGCGGAACCGCCCAGCACCTACCTGCGGAAGCTGTGGTTCGACTCCCTCGTCCACGACCCGGCGGTACTGCGCCACCTGGTCGGGGCCGCGGGCGCCGACCGCGTCGTCCTGGGTTCGGACCACCCCTTCGACATGGGCACCGACACGCCCCTGGGGGCGCTGCGCGAAGCCGGGCTGGACCCGGCCGCCCTCGCCGCGATCGGCGGCGGCAACGCCGCCGCCCTGTTCGACCTGACCACCCCTCCCACCGACAAGGAGCAGACATGAGCGACCGGCTCATCACCCACCTGCGGCACGTCGCACTCGCCGTGCCCGACTTCGACAGGCAGCAGAAGTTCTTCACCGACATGTGGAAGCTGACCGAGGCCGAGAAGGACACCGACCTGTCCTTCCTCGCCGCGGAGGGATCCCCCGAGAACTACGTCGTCCGGCTGCGCAGGGCGGAGGAGAAGCGCATCGACCTGGTGTCCTTCGGTGCCGCCTCGCCCGCCGACGTCGACGCGCTCTCCGAACGCCTGGTCAAGGCGGGTGTGCGGATGGTGAGCGAGCCCGGACCCGTGGACACCCCCGGCGGCGGCTACGGCGTCCGCTTCTTCGACGTGGACGGGCGCACCATCGAGGTCTCCGCCGACGTGGCCGTGCGCAAGCACCGCAAGGTGGAGGAGACCGAGTCCGTCCCCGTCCGCCTGTCCCACGTGGTGCTCAACTCCCCGGACCTGGACCGCACCCGCCTGTGGTACGAGAGGCACCTGGGCTTCGCACTTTCCGACACCCTCATGCACCCGCGTATGGGCAGGGTCATGCACTTCATGCGGTGCAACTCCACGCACCACAGCATCGCCATCGCGCAGGGTCCGCACACCTCCCTGCACCACGTCTCGTTCGAGATGCGCGGCATCGACGAGTACATGCGCGGCACCGGGCGCCTGCTGCGCGGAGGCGTCCGCAAGATCTGGGGGCCCGGGCGCCACATGGCGGGCAACAACACGTTCTCCTACTTCATGGACCCGCACGGCAACACCCTGGAGTACACCACCGAGCTGGAGCGCCTGGACGAGGACACCTGGCACCCGCACATGTACGACTTCTCCGACCCCGACGTCACCGACCAGTGGGGCACCGCCAACCCGATGGACGAGTTCGTCGCCAAGGAGTCCTTCAACGACCCCGACCGCGGCTGCTTCATCGCCCCGCCCCTGTAACCCGGATCGGAGCCCCATGAGACTGGCCAGCTACGAGCACGAGGGGGCGCGCCGCTGCGGCGCGGTCGAGGGAGAGGAGGTCCTGCCCTTCCCGGAGGGCACCGGCCTGCTCGACATCGTCGGCGGCGCGCCCGTCCCCGCGACGGGGGCGCCGGTGCCCCTGTCCTCGGTCCGGCTGCTCCCGCCGCTGGAGCCGCCGTCGGTGCGCGACTTCGTCACCTTCGAGGAGCACGTCGAGGGCGTGCGCCGCAGTGTGAGCGGGCAGGCGGGGGTACCGGAGGCCTGGTACGACGCTCCCACCTTCTACTTCACCAACCCGGCCTCACTGGTGGGGGCGCACGAGGACGTACCGGTCCCGCCGGGGTCCTCGGTGCTGGACTACGAACTGGAGGTGGCGGCCGTGGTCGGCCCGCCCGGGGGCGACCTCACCCCGGAGCGGGCCCGCGAGCACATCTTCGGCTACACCGTGTTCAACGACTGGTCGGCACGCGACCTGCAGTCCCGGGAGATGCAGGTGGGGCTCGGCCCCTGCAAGGGCAAGGACGCGGCCGCCACCCTGGGCCCCTGGCTGGTCACCGCGGACGAGCTGGAGCCCTACCGCGACGCGGACGGGTTCCTGCGCCTGGCCCTGACCGCCGAGGTCAACGGCGAGGTGGTCGGCAGCGACCTGCTGTCCAACATGGGCTGGACCTTCGAGGAGATGCTCGCCCACGCCTCGCGGGGCACCCGGGTGCGCACCGGCGACGTCCTCGGTTCGGGCACCTGCGGCAACGGCGGCTGCCTGGCCGAGCTGTGGGGGCGGAACGGACGCCAGGACCCGCCCCCGCTGGCGCCGGGCGACACGGTCACGCTGACCGTGGAGGGCATCGGCACCGTGTCCAACACGGTCGTGCCCGGACGGCGGGTGCCGACCGTACGCGGAGCACGCCGCCGTCCGCGCGAGCGGCCCTGAAGCACGGTCGGCCCTGAACGGGGCGTGTGCCCGGGCGGCTTCCGGCCGCCCGGGGCGGAGCGGACAAGGCGGGCGGCGGACCTGCGCGGGTGCCGCCGGGGAGGTCAGTCGGAACGCGAGGGCACCGGCCCGGTGGACTCGCGCCAGAGCACCCGGTGGAACGGTCCGTCGGCCGGCGGCGGGGCGGTACCCCGGACGGCGCAGACCAGGCGCCGCATCGCGCGGGCGCCCAGCGCCTCCAGGTCAACGTCGACCGTGGTGAGGGAGGGCGGCATACAGGCGCCCACCGGGTCGTTGTCCCAGCCGGTCACACTGAGGTCCGCGGGCACCCGCCAGCCGCGTTCGGCCGCCCCGCGCACCACGCCGGCGGCCACCACGTCGTTGGCCGCGACGACCGCCGTGACACCGCTGTCCGGGGCGAGGGAGCGCACGGCCTCCGTTCCCGAGGCGGCCGACCAGTCGCCCTCGGCCACCCCGTGGGACTGCAGCCCGAACTCCTCCACCGCCCGCAGGTAGGACCGCCTGCGACCGCGGGCGGAGGCGAACTCCCGGGGCCCCGACACGTGCAGGAACCTGCGGTGGCCCGCCCCGGCCAGCCCCTCGACGAGCTCGCGCACGGCGGAACCGTCGGCGATCTCGCCGAGCCCCCGCATCCGGTCGTCGTAGTCGGCCGACACGACCACCGCCGGTCCCCCGCCGGTCCGGCTGCCGCTGTCGGCCGCGACCGGGGCCAGGGCCAGGATGCCCTCCACCTGCCCGGAGTCACGGAGTTCGGCCATCCGTTCGGCACGGGCCGCGGGGCCGCCCTCCAGGCTGAGCACCTCCACGACATAGCCCTCGGCGTGCGCGCTCTCCACCGCACCGGCGATCACCCGGTTGGGGCTGGGGAAGTTCACCCCCGGCAGCAGGATCGCCAGCCGACCGGTCCTGCGGGTGCGCATGGAGCGGGCCACCAGGTTGGGGCGGTAGCCGAGTTCGGTGATCGCCGCCTGGACGCGGACACG
This sequence comes from Nocardiopsis terrae, assembly GCF_014651695.1. GTDB lineage: Bacteria > Actinomycetota > Actinomycetes > Streptosporangiales > Streptosporangiaceae > Nocardiopsis > Nocardiopsis terrae. Next base: position 155,156 of record NZ_BMXJ01000003.1, on the reverse strand, counting down.
GGTCGCCTCCTTGAGACCGGCCCCGCCCGAGCGCAGATACCGCGAGACGGTCTGGTGGGAGACACCGGCCTGGCGTGCGACGTCCACCATGGTCGGTCTCGGCCTCGCCGCGCTCGGCTCTGTCATGGGCCCGTCCTTCTCGCCTGGGGGAGTGTTGACACTGCTCGCGAATGGTCACTACCGTAACGGCACAGAAAAAGTGAACGTTCACTTTATTGTTCCGAGCGAGGAGCCTCCCCATGGCCACTCCCCCCGCACCACCCCCGTCTCCCGCACCGCCGCGACGGGTCGCGGTGGTCGGCTGCGGCGGCATCAGCCGCGGCAGCCACCTGCCGGCCCTGGCCGACCAGCACGGCCGGGCCCGCCTGGTCGCCCTGGTCGACCTGGACGCCGCCCTGCTGGAAACCACCGCCGACGAGTGGGGCGTGCCCGGCCGCTACACCGGCGTCGCGGACATGCTCTGCGCGGAGTCCCCGGACCTGGTCGTCGTGTGCACACCGCCGGCCGCGCACAAGGACACGGTGATCGCGAGCCTGGACGCCGGCGCCTGGGTCTGGTGCGAGAAGCCCCCGGCCCTCTCCCTCGCGGAGTACGACCAGGTCCGCGCGCACGAAGGCGAGCGGGGCCCCTTCGCCTCCTACGTGTTCCAGCAGCGCTTCGGGTCGGGCGCCGAACACCTGCGCTCCCTCGTCGAACGGGGGGTGCTGGGGCGTCCGCTCGTGGGTGTGTGCAACACCCTGTGGTACCGGGACGAGGCCTACTTCGAGGCCCCCTGGCGCGGCCGTTGGGACACCGAGGGCGGCGGCCCGAGCATGGGCCACGGCATCCACCAGATGGACCTGATGTTCTCCCTGCTCGGGGACTGGTCCGAGGTGACCGCCGTCATGAGCACCACCGCGCGCGCCACCCGGACCGAGGACGTGTCGATGGCGATCGTGCGCCTGGAGTCGGGGGCGACCGTGTCGGTGGTCAACAGCCTGCTCTCCCCCCGGGAGACCAGCTACCTGCGCTTCGACTTCGAACACGCCACCGTCGAGTTGGAGCACCTGTACGGCCACGACAACTCGCACTGGCGCTGGACGCCCGCCCCGGACGGCGAACCCTCCCCGGGCACCGGGCCGTGGCCGCCCCCGGCGGACCGGCCGAGTTCCCACCGGCGGCAGCTGGCGGCGCTCCTGGACGCCATGGACCGCGGGCAGCGCCCGCCGGCCAGCGGCCACGACGGCCGCCGAGCACTCGAGCTCGTGGCCGGGATGTACCGCTCCGCGCTGACCGGCACCACCGTACGGCGATCGGAGCTCACCCCGGACGACCCCTTCTACCACGCGATGTACGGGGCGGATCCGACCGCCGCCACCGCAGCCCTGACCCGCCCGGAGGCCACCGCCCATGTCTGACCACCCGCGGATCGTCCGCGACGAGGACGCCCTCACCGTGCTGGTGGGCGACGTCGGGATCGCCCGTTACGTCACCCGCCCCGAAGCTCCCGCCGTCGAGGCCCCCAAGCCCTACCTCCACCCGCTGCGCACCCTGAGCGGAGCCCCCCTGACCGGTTACCGGCCCTGGGACCACCGCTGGCACAAGGGACTCCAGATGACCTGGTCCCACGTGTCGGGGCAGAACTTCTGGGGCGGCCCCACCTTCGTACGCGGCCGGGACTACCAGTGGCTCGACAACGTCGGGAGCATGCGCCACGAAGGGTTCGACACCCTGACCGGGCAGGGCGGGGAGGTGACGGTCACCGAATCGCTGACCTGGGTGAGCTCGGTCGGGGAGCGGTGGGTCGAAGAGACCCGGAGCCACCGCTTCCACTCGGTGGACCACGGCCGGGGCCTGTGGGCGCTGGACTTCTCCACCTCGCTCACCAACCGCCGGGGCCGGGCTCTGGAACTGGGCAGCCCCACCACACACGGGCGGCCGAACGCCGGGTACACCGGGCTCTTCTGGCGCGGCCCGCGCTCCTGGACCGGAGGTGCGGTGACCAGCGCGACCGGCCGGACCGGGGCGGACGTCATGGGAACCGAAGCCGACTGGATCGCCTTCAGCGGGCAGCACGACGGGATCGACGGCGGCGCGACCGTCATCGCCTACGCCGGGACCAGCAGCGGCGCCGTCCCCGTGCGGTGGTTCGTGCGCTCCGAGCCCTTCCCCGTGTTCTGCCCCTCCCCCGCCTTCGCCGAGGAGATCACCCTCGCCCCCGGCGACACCCTCGGCCTGAACCACCGGCTGGTGTTCGTCGACCGGATCTGCACCCCCGACGAGGCCGCCGCGCTCGCGAAGGAGCACACGCCGTGACAGCACCGCGTTTCCCCGGAAGCACCGCCGTCAGCAGGCTGCGGGTGTACGACTGGGAAGCCGAGGACGGGCTGTGCGGGGGCACCCCCCACCTGCACACCGCCTCCTCCGAGGCCTATGTGGTGACCGCCGGGACCGGGCAGGTGCACACCCTCGCCCCCGAGGGGGAGGCCGTGGACGCCCTCTCCCCCGGTTCCCTGCTGTGGTTCGGCCCGGGGACGGTGCACCGGCTGGTCAACTCCGGCGGGCTGGAACTCGTGGTGGTGATGCAGAACTCCGGGCTGCCCGAGGCGGGGGACGCCGTACTGACCTTCCCTGCGGAGGTACTGGCCGACCCCGACAGGTACGCCGAGGCGGTCCGGCTCCCCCGGGACGCGCCGGAGGAACACCTGGCGCAGGCGGCGCGGGCGCGCAGGGACCTGGCGATGCGCGGCTACCTCCACCTCGTCTCGGCGGTGCGCTCCGAGGGGCCAGCCGCACTGGAGGCGTTCCACCGTTCGGCCGCGGCCCTGGTCCGGCCGCAGGTGGACCGTTGGCGGCGGATCTGGGAGGAGAGTGTGGCCCGGGAGACCGAGCGCACCCGGGAACAGCTCACCGACCTGGCCCGGGGAGAGCCCGGGATCATGGGCGAGGCGGCGGTGGCGCGCCCCGAGCCCCACCCCGGCCCGCGCCGTTTCGGCATGTGCGGCCGTCTGCGCACCTGGCAGATGGGCGACCCTCCCGGGTGAGGCCCGGGCGGCCGCGGCCGCCCGGGCTCCGCGCCGTCCCCGTCCCCGGCTCCGGGCCCTCCCGGAGCGCTCGGGCCCCGGGGCCGGGTCCACCGGGTTCAGGGGACGCGGTGGCCCGCGGCGCGGGTCAGCTCGTACCACTCGGGGCGGGTCAGGGGGAGCTCCGACCCCTGGGCCGCCCCGGTCACCCGTTCCGGGGTGGTGGTGCCGAGCACGACCTGCATCCGGGCGGGGTGCCGGGTGATCCACGCGGTGGCGACGGCGGTCGGCGGCACCCCGTACCGCTCGGCGAGGCGGTCGATGACCGCGTTGAGCTCGGCGTACTCGGGCGAGTCCAGGAACACGCCGCTGAAGAAGCCCGCCTGGAACGGCGACCATGCCTGCACGGTGATGTCGTGCAACCGGGCGTGGTCGAGCACCCCGCCGCCGTCCAGGGTGGCCGACTGCGGTTCGCCGACCATGTTCGCGGCCAGCCCCTGCGTGATGATCGGGGCGTGGGTGAGCGAGAGCTGGAGCTGGTTCACCACGATCGGTTGGCGCACGTACCGGCGCAGCAGGTCGACCTGGCGGGGCGTGTGGTTGGAGACCCCGAAGGCGCGCACCTTCCCGGCCGACTCCAGGTCGTCGAAGGCTCGGGCGACCTCCTCGGGTTCGACGAGCGCGTCGGGCCGGTGCAGCAGCAGGAGGTCGACGTAGTCGGTGCCCAGGGCGCGCAGCGAGCCCTCGACCGAGGCGACGATGTGTTCGTGGGAGTGGTCGAAGTAGGGCCCCTCCGGGACGATGCCCGCCTTGGTCTGGATGGTGAGGGCGTCGCGTTCGGCCGGGGTCAGCCGCATCGCCTCGGCGAAGCGGCGTTCGCAGGCGTGCGTCGTCGGCCCGTAGATGTCGGCGTGGTCGACGAAGTCGACGCCCGCCTCGCGGGCGGCGCGTACCAGGGCACGGATCTGGTCGTCGGACTTGTCGGCGATGCGCATCAGGCCGAGCACGACGTTGGGGGCGGTGATGTCCGTCCCGGGCAGGGTGAAGGTCTTCACGGTCTTCCTTCCGGTCGGGCGCTCACGTTAGAGGCCGGGCGGAGGCAAGTCCAACAGGCGGACGCCGGTCCGCGGACCCGGTGGTGGCCGCCGCGGACGCGGCGGCCACCACCGGGCTCCGTTCCCGGCCCGCCCCCGGTCGCGGGGACCGGGCCCGGCGGCGGGGCCGCGCCTACTTCACGGCGCCCATGGAGAGCCCGCGCACCAGCTGGCGCTGGGCCGTCCAGCCGATCACCACGATGGGCAGCGAGGCCATGACCACGGCCGCCGACAACTGCGCCACGAACAGTCCCTCACTGGTGATGAACCCGGTCAGGAACACCGGGACCGTGGCGGCCCGGGCCGCGGTCAGGTTCACCGCAAAGAAGAACTCGTTCCACGCGAAGATCATGCAGATCAGGGCGGTGGCCGCGATGCCCGGCGCCATGATCGGCACCATCACCGACCACAGCACCCGGGGCAGTCCCGCGCCCTCCATCCGGGCGGCCTCCACCAGCGCCTTGGGCACCTCCAGGAAGAACGAGCGCAGCATCCACACCGCGATGGGCAGGTTCATCGCCGTGTACAGCACGACCAGGGTCCACACGTTGTCCAGCATCGACAGGTGTGCGGCGGCGACGTAGATCGGCACCACGACAGCCACGACCGGCAGCATCTTGGTCGAGATGAAGAAGAACAGCACGTCCTGGGTACGTTTGACCGGGGCCACCGACAGCGCGTAGGCGGCGGGCAGGCCCAGCAGCAGCACCAGCAGCGTGGACGCCAGGGTGGCGACCGCAGAGTTGCCCAGGTACGGCAGGAAGTCCGCCCCCAGCACCGCGGCGAACCGGTCCAGGGTGGGTTGGAAGAAGAGCGTCGGAGGGTCGGTCGCGGCCTGGTTCTCCTCCTTGAACGCCGTCAGCACCAGCCACAGCACCGGGGAGACGAACAGCAGGCCGATGAGCCAGGTGAGGGCGGTCAGGACGGGACCGCCCGCACCGGCTGCGGAGCGGCGCCGACGGTGCGGCGCCCGGGCGGGGGCCGGAGCCGTGTCCGCCGTGTGTTCGGGGGCTGGGGCGGTCACGAGTGCGCCTCCTGTGCGTTCATGAACGTGCGGAAGATCAGTCGCAGGGCCAGCATCGCCACGATGATGGTGCCGACCACCACCACGACGCCCATCGCCGCCGACTGGCCGATGTCGAACCCGAGGAAGGTCCGCTGGTAGACGTAGAAGGGCAGGTTGGCGCTGGCGGTGCCGGGGCCGCCCTGGGTCATCATGTAGATGGTGTCGAAGGTGTTGACCACGTACACCGACCCCAGCAGCACCCCCAGTTCGATGTAGCGGCGCAGGTGCGGCAGGGTGATCCAGAGGAAGATCTGCCACTTGGACGCGCCGTCGACCTGGGCCGCCTCCAACGCGTCGGTGTTCTGGCTCTGCAGCCCCGCCAGCACCAGCAGCATCATGAACGGCGTCCACTGCCACACCAGTGCGACCACCACCGACGCCACCGGCATCTGCGAGACCCAGTCGAAGGTGTCCACGCCCAGCGGCGAGAGCACGAAGTTGACCAGGCCGAAGACCGGCTCGAACATGATGTGCTTCCACAGCAGCGCCGTGGCCACCGGCAGTACCAGGAACGGGGTGATGACGAGCGTGCGCACCACGCCCTGCCCCCAGAACCCCCGGTCCAGCAGCAGGGCCAGCCCGAGGCCGAGCAGCATCGCCGCCACCACGCAGGACGCGGTGATGAGCACGGTGTTGGCCGCGGCGCCGAGGAACTGGCGGTCGGTGAAGACCGCCGCGTAGTTGGCCAGACCGACCCATGCCTGGGAGTCGGGACGCAGCAGGTTCCACGACCGGAGCGAGTACACGACGGTCGCCAGGAACGGCAGCTGGGTGACGACCAGCATGAACACCAGCGCGGGCAGCAGTGGTGCCCGGCGCGCCCATCCGGCGGCGCGTCCGCCGCGCCTGGCCGGAGCGGACCGCGCCGGTTTCGCGGGCGCCTCGGGCGGCGGTGCTGTCGCCGTACTCATCGGCCTTCCTCCTTGTAGGTGTCGCCGACGACCTCGGCGTACTCCTGGCTCTGCGCGAGCGCCTCCTCGACGGTGATCCGTCCGGCCACGGCCGCGCTGAGCTGCTGGCTGACCCTGGTGCCCAGGTCCTGGAACTCGGGGATGGCGAGGAAGCCGATGCCCTCGTAGGGCACCGGGCGCGTGCCCGGGTTCTGCGGGTCGGCCCCCTCGATGCCCTGGAGCATGGGTTCGGCGTAGGCCTGCGCGGCCTCCTGGTACTCGGGGACCTCGAAGGTGGAGAGCCGGTTGCCCGGCGGGACCCGCTGCCAGCCGTACTCCTCGGCGACCGTGCGCACGTAGTCCCGGTCGGTCATCCACTCCAGGAAGGCCCAGGCCTCGTCCTTGTGCTCGGAGGTGGCGGGGATCCCCAGGGTCCAGGCGTAGAGCCAGCCGCCGTAGTCGCTCTCGGCCACCGGGGCCGGCGCGTAGCCGTTGAGCCCGGCCACGGTGGCGGTGCTGTCGTCCTCGATGGTGCTGACCATGGAGGTGGAGTCGTAGAACATGGCGGCCCGCCCCTGGGCGTAGTGGTTCAGGCAGTCCCCGAAGCCGCTGTTGGCGGCGCCCGGCTGGCCGTGCTCGCGGACCAGGTCCACGTAGAAGTCGGCCGTGCGCCGGAACTCGGGTGAGTCGAGTTCGGCGTTCCACTCCTGGTCGTACCAGCGCCCGCCGAAGGTGTTGAGGATGCTGTTGAACGGGCTGAGGACCTCGCCCCAGCCAGCGAGGCCGCGCAGGCAGATCCCGGAGACGCCGGGTTCGACCCCGTCGAGTTCGGCGGCGAGCTCGGCGACCTCGTCCCAGGTGGGTTCGGCGGGCATCTCGACACCGGCCTGTTCGAACAGGTCCGTGCGGTAGGCGAGGAAGGAGGACTCCCCGTAGAAGGGAACCGAGTACATGTCGCCCTCCAGGGACAGGTCCTCCCGCAGGGAGGGGATGAAGTCCTCGTGGTCGTAGTCCGCGGAGGCGTCGATGAAGGGTTGCAGGTTCTCCAGCCAGCCGTACTCGGCCCACTGGCGGGTCTCGTAGTTACTGATCATGACCGCGTCGAACTCTCCCCCGCCGGTCGCCACGGAGGTGGTGATCTTGGCGCGGGCCTCGTTCTCGGGCAGGGACACGAAGTCGACCTCGATGCCGGGGTGCTCCGCGCGGAACTGCGACTGCAGGGAGACGGCGTCCTGCATCTGCGGGTTGGAGACGATGGCGACGGTCAGCCGGACCGTTTCGTCGTCGGAGCCGGTGGCGCCCGCTCCGGCGCAGCCGGTGAGCAGCAGCCCGGCGAGGGCCAGTGCGGAGGCGGCGGTGGTGCGGGGGGCGGTGACTCGGGGGACGGTGGTGCGCACAGTGCTGCACTCCCTGTTCAGGCGGAGGTGTCGGGGACGACCTGGATCTTCACCCCGGCGCCCGAGCGCATCATGGCCAGCGCCTCGGGGAACTTCTCCAGCGGCAGGGCGTCGGTGAGCAGCGGGGCCGTCCGCAGCTCCCCGGAGGCGAGGAGGTCGACCGCCGCGCCGTAGCTGTTCAGCACGGCCATGGAGCCCACGACGGTGATCTCGTCGTTGTAGATGCGGAACGGCGACAGCGAGACCCGGGCGGCCTCGTCGGCGACACCGAAGACCAGCAGGCGCCCTCCCCTGCGCAGGGAGGTGAACGCGGCCTCGATGGCCTGGGGGGAGCCGGTGACGTCCACGGCGGCGTCGAAGCCCTCGCCGCCGGCTTCGGCGGCGTCGGTCGAGGTGGCCTCGGCGCCCAGGTCGGCGGCCAGGGCCAGGCGGCGGGTGTTGCGGTCGACCACGGTGACGCGCGCCCCGGAACGCTGGAGCAGCTGCTGCAGGAGCAGGCCCATGGTTCCCGCGCCCACCACCAGGAAGCGTTCGCCGACCTCGACGCCGATGCGCCGGACGCCGTGGACCGCGCAGGAGAGCGGTTCCACGAGTGCGCCCTCGCGCATGCTCATCGAGTCGGGGATGCGGTGGCAGTTGACGGCGGGGACCGCCACGTACTCGGCGAACGCCCCGTCGACGGTGTCGCCGATCGCCCCCCAGTTGGCGCACAGGTTGCCGCGCCCGGCACGGCAGTACCCGCAGTGCCCGCAGAACAGCGAGGGGTCCACGGCCACCCGGTCGCCCGGGCGCAGCTGGCCGGGGGCCCTGTCGCCGACGGCGGTCACCGTTCCGGCGAACTCGTGGCCGGGCACCAGCGGGTAGGGGCTGGGCGGGAACTCCCCGTCGGCGATGTGCAGGTCGGTTCCGCAGATCCCGCAGGCGCCGACCCGGACCACGACGCCGTCCGGGGCGGGTTCGGGCTCTGGTCGGTCGCCCACGGTGAGGGAGCCCGGTTCGGTGATGATGGCGGCGCGCACGGTTGGAACCCTTCCGAAAGATTCAGGTGCTCGTTTGAGCGACCTGTGTCACATATGTCGGTTCATTGAAGACCCAACCGAAACACCGTGTCAATGGGCTGAGCACAATCGAGTACACTCCTGCCCATATGAGCGATCGGCGTAGTGAGACAGCGGCCCCGAACGGTCCCGCGGAGATGGTGCGGCTCGCCGCGATCGCCCGCAGGTTCTACCTGGAGGGGCGGTCGAAGGTGGAGATCGCCGAGGAGTTCGGGCTGAGCAGGTTCAAGATCGCCCGGGACCTGGACGCGGCCCGGGCCAGCGGGATCGTGCGCATCGACATCCGGCTTCTGGCGCGGTTGGCCGGGGAACTGTCCGAGCGCCTGCGCGAGGCCTTCGGGCTGCGCAGGGCGATCGTCGTGGACACACTGGAGGACCCCCTGGAGACGCGCCGGGCGCTGGGGTCGGTGACGGCCCGGCTGCTGGCGGAGATCGTGCGCCCGGACGAGGTGCTGGGGCTCGCCTGGAGCCGAAGCCTGCAGGCGATGGGCACCGAGGTGGTCGAGTTGCCCCGGTGCACGGTGGTCCAGTTGAACGGGGTGCTCTCGGAGCACACCGAGGCGGGCGGGTCGGTGGAGACGGTGCGCCGGGTGGCGGACCTGTCGGGCGGCCCGGCGTACCCGATCTACGCGCCGCTCATCCTGCCGGACGCCGCGACCGCGGCGACACTGCGGGACGATCCGGGCATCGCGGCGGCGTTCGCGCTCTTCGACCGGCTGACGACCGCGGTGGTGGCCATCGGCGGCTGGGACGAGCGCAACTCGACCGTCTACCAGGCCCTGTCCCCCCGGGACCGGGAGCGCTACAGCCGGATGGGCGTGTGCGCGGAACTGTCCGCCCAGCTCTTCGACGCGCAGGGGCGGCAGGTGCACAGCGACCTGGACGAACGGGTGATCAGCATCAGCGCGGAGCGGCTGCGCGAGGTCCCGGAGGTGGTGGCGGTCGCCGGGGCCGGGGACGAGGCCAAGGCCGTGGCGATCGGTGCGGCGCTCCGGAGCGGCCTGGTGTCGACGCTGGTGACCGACAGCGCGGTGGCCGAGGTCCTGCTGGACCGCCGGACGGAGGGCGAGTCAGGAGCCCCGGATCTGCGGTGACCACGAAGAAGATCACGCTCCACCCCTTGCCCGACCGCTTAACTAAACGTAAGGTAACTTTCCAATACCAGGGGTCACCGACTCGGAACACACCGCTGAAGTGACCCGCAGGGAACCCGACTCCGCCCGCAACTCCCCCCGGAGCACGCCATGCGCACCCTGACCTCCGCGACCGCGGTCCTGCTCACCGCGGCCGCCCTCCTCTCCCCCGGGACCGCCTCCGCCGAGGCGACGGCACCGGACGCGTCCGCCGCCGCGGCGGCGCTCGTCTGGTCGGACGAGTTCGACGGACCGCCCGGAGCCGCCCCCGACCCCGCCAACTGGAACCACGAGACCGGAAACCACGGCTGGGGAAACAACGAGCTCCAGAACTACACCGACAGCCGGGCCAACTCCGCCCTGGACGGCAACGGCAACCTGGTGATCACCGCCCGCCAGGAAGCGGACGGTTCCTACACCTCCGCCCGGATGACCACCCAGAACAAGGTCCAACCCCAGTACGGCCGGATCGAGGCACGCATCCAGATCCCGCGCGGCCAGGGCATCTGGCCCGCCTTCTGGATGCTGGGCTCGGACTTCCCGCAGACCCCCTGGCCGCACTCCGGCGAGATCGACATCATGGAGAACATCGGGCGTGAGCCCCACCTGGTGCACGGCAGCCTCCACGGGCCCGGATACTCCGGCGGCAACCCCCTGACCGGCTCGTACATGCACCCGCAGGCGTGGTCCTTCGCCGACACCTTCCACGTCTTCTCCGTGGACTGGCGGCCGGGCTCGGTGACCTGGTCGGTGGACGGCAACGCCTACCAGACCTACACCTGGCAGGACACCGGGGGGAACCCGTGGGTGTACGACCAGCCGTTCTTCATGATCCTCAACGTCGCCGTGGGCGGTAACTGGCCCGGCTACCCGGACGGGAGCACCCAGTTCCCGCAGGAGATGCGGGTCGACTACGTCCGCGTGTACTCGCTGGACTGAGCACAGGCGGGGGTGTTCGGCCGAACACCCCCGCCGCCACGGGCGCCCGCGCCCACCGCCCCCGGGCCGTCACCGCCTGCGGGGCGCCCCGCGTGCGTGGTTCCAGCCTCAGCCGTTCCACCGGAACCGGAGCCGGTGGACCAACGGTCCCGCCCCCGTTCGGTCCACACCCCACAGAATGTTCGCCACCTCCGCCGGCCGTCCCCGTCGGCCCGACGCCCCCGCTGTCCCGGACGGCGTCGACTCCCTCCGTGCCCGGCCGGACGCGGAGGGACACGGAGGGGCCTGGATTCAGTTCTCGCGTCGAGCAGCCCAGACAGAGCGCTCGGTCCGCATGACCAGGTCCGCGCGGCCCAGGAGGCTGTGCGGACCCCCGGTGTCGAGCAGCCGGTCCAGCGCGGCGAGGTCCTCGGCGGACAGTGTGTGGGCGACGCCGTGCCGGATACGCCGCAGGCCACTGAGGGCGTACGCGCCGACCGACGCGTTCCCCGCACCCTCCACGCGCACGGCGACCGTGCGTTCGCCCTGGAGGGTGAACCCGGCGGTGACCAGCTTCGGCCCCCAGTCGGCACCGCGGTGGGACACCTGCGCGGCATGCATCCGGTCACTCGCGGCGTGGCAGCGCTCCTCCAGACCGGGCCGCTCCTCCGGGGCGCCCTCGGGCAGGAAACGCGGGAAACCGGCCAGTTCCACCACCGCGAAGAGGCCGCCGGGCGCGAGCAGGCCGTGCACCTTGCGCAGGGCGCGGTCGGGCTCGGCCATGTGGTGCATCGAGGCCGAGGCCCACACCAGGTCCGGTGTGCCGAGATCGGGCCATTCTTCCTGGTCGAGGTCGGCCCGCACGGTGCGCACGCGCTCCTGCAGCCCCTCGGCACGGGCCCTCTCCCGCAGGCGCTGAAGGTGCTCGTCCGAGGAGTCGACGGCGGTGACGTGTGCCTGCGGGAAGCGTGCCAGGAGCGCGAAGGTCCCGGCTCCGGTTCCGCAACCCAGGTCGACGATCTCGCGCGGAGCGGTCCGCAGGGGCAGCCAGGCGGTGATGGCGTCGGTGTACTCGGTGACGACCTCCGCGTCCAGGTCGAGGATCTCCGTCTGGGAGTCGACGGCCTCGTGGTGACGGTGTCCGTGCCGCACGTCGGGGCGGGGCGTGTCCTGGTGTGTGTGGTTCATACGGCCACGCTAGACGCGTTATGCGCGTATAGCACAGGATCTTTCGCCAAATGCAAGACAATGGCCGTGCTCACTGCCGCACACGCAAGAGCGACGGTCGCGGGAGGTCACGAAGGGGTGCCTTCGGCCTCTCCCCCACCCCGATGGTGCCCGCGGCGCGCGTCCCGGTCGAAGATCCCCAGGATCTCGCAGGGTCCGCCCTCGGCCCCGATGGCGTGCGGCAGCATCGTCGGGAACTCGGCGGCCTGGTTCGTCCCGACCCGGAAACGCCGGTGGCCCAGCATGAGGACCGCGGTGCCGGAGAGGACCACCAGCCACTCCCTTCCCGGGTGCGCCCGCATTCGCGCGGGGTTGTCAGGCGGCGGCTCGGTGAGCCGTTGCCGCATGACGGTCATCCCGGGATCGGCCTTGATGGGCCAGCGCATCAGACCGTGGGCGCCGTCGACCATCGGACTGATGACGACGTCGTCGGAGGCGGTCTCGACAAGCTGGTCCAGGGTGGTGTCCAACGCGCGGGCGAGAGTCACGAGACTGTCCAGGGCCAGGCGCCGCTGACCGTTCTCGATGCGGCTGAGCGTGGACTGGCTCAGGTGGGTGCGTTCGGCCAACTCCTCCAGGGACCAGCCCTGGGCCACCCGCAGGGCGCGGAGGCGTTTGCGCACCAGGCCGTCCACGTCGCCGTCTTCTCGCGTCATGAGCAGGATGCTACGCCCTTCGTGCGAGGCGGGGGCGGCCTCGCGTCCGACTGGACCGGCCGGGGTCCACACTCAGCAGTTACCCGGTCGGGGCCGAGAACCCGGTGCAGACGAGCCTGTCCGATTCCGGGCGTCCGGCCGGTCGGTCCCGGGGCCTTTGGCCCTGGCGGTGTTCTCACCGGTGCGGATAGCCTGATCGGGCCGACATGGAGACGGACCCCGCCAACTCCTCTGGCGGGGTCCGGTTCACCCTGCGGCGACAACGCTAGGTGCGCCCCGCGGTGGCGAGGAACGCCGTCCATTCTTCGTTGGGCATCTCCAGGTGGCCCAGGGCACGGTTCTGCGTGTCACGCACGAGGACACGGACATCAGCGATATCGCCGCGCGCCTCCACACAGTTGCCGCCCTCACCGTTGCTGTAGCTGGACTTCTTCCAACCGTCGGTGATCATGTGATGCTGCCTCGTATCTCTTCCATCCGGGATCGGGACGCGGGCACCGGCAGAGCTGAGCTTCGCAGGTCCGCGAATGTCCGCTCGTAGCTTGCCACGATCTCGGGTTCCTTGAGGGTCATGCCCGTCTTCTGGCCCTCGACGTAGACGAAGGGGTTGCTGTCAGGGGCGGTACTCAGCCTAAATGAACCGCTCAGGCCCACATGGTCCTCGGTGTCCTCGGGGATGACCTGGATGGTGACGCGGGGGCGGTAAGTCAATTCCAGCAGATGGCTGATCTGCTCGGGCATGACCGCGGGGTCGGAGAACCTGCGCAGCAGGACCGATTCGTCCAGAAGAACGGTCATTTTCGGCGGATGGTCGCTTTCCAGAATCTGCTGCCGGTAGATCCTCGCCTGGACGATCTTCTCAATCTGCCCGGGAGGCGTATAAGGGGACGCGATTTGGCTGATAACACGAGCATACCGCTCAACCTGCACGAGACCGGGCACAAGCCCGAGAGCGTACTCGCGGATCTCGATGGCGACCTGCTCGTCTTCGGCGACCTCTCGGAAGTAACCGATCATGCCCGTGGACGAGAAGGCCGCCTCCCAGGCGTTGAGCAGAACCCCGTTGGCGATAAGAGCGTTGTCGATTCGTTCTACTTGTTCGCGCCGCGTCCCTTTCTTCCCTGATTCCAGGTCACTGACGGTGCTCTGGGCGATGACGGCGGCCTTGGCGAGTTCCTGCTGGGTGAGACCCGACTGACCTCGGTACTTCTTGAGCAGCTTACCGAAACGTTCCCGTGCAGCATCGCTTGATCCCACGCCTCACCGCCAATATCGCCGGTCTATCAGTTTGAATAGCTCAGCATACAAATACGAACGTTCTGGGCGATGAATATGGACCAAGCCGCGGACACGGTGGAAGAGTCCGTACCGACACCTGAGGGTGTCGGTACCGCCACGGGGAGCACCTCCCCGGTGCGAGGCCAGCAGTCGGCGGGGGTCGAAACGATCGGCCGCCGCACCGGGGCACAGGGGGACGGCCGCAGCAGAGCGCCCCGCCCGCGCCCGGGCGGTCCGACCGCCGGACAGGAAAAGCCCCGGTGACCGAAGTGGAGAGCGGTCGCCCGGGGCTGTGGCCCCACCCCGAACCACCTGAGGTGAAGACGCATGCAGGATATCGAGGCACGCCCCCAAACACCGGGGACCGGACTCCCGCGCCGCCTCCGGCTGGACCACCCCCACCGACACGGCATCCTCCTCGGCCACCACCGCGAGTACACGGTCCTGGCCGACTGGTTCCACACCGTCACACCCGGCCACGCCACCCGACTGATCCGGGTCGCCCGCATCCTGGCCGGAAACGCCCACCACCACAGCCGCTCCGGGCTGCCCGGCGGCACCGTCCGGATCGTGCTGGACCGGACCCGGCCCCTGCTCCCCCACCTGTACGTCACCGACGACGGCCCCCTGCAGGAGGACAGCATCGCCTATCCCCGCCTGGAGAAGCGGGCCCCCGGAAGTGGGCTGGCCCTCGTCGAGAGACTGTCGGTGTACTGGGACTTCTCCTGGGACTGGGACGGCGCCCGTATCCGCGCCACCACCGTGCAGGTCGTGTTCGACCTGACCGCCCTCGGGATGGCCCCCGGATGAGACAACCGGGGGCCACGCCGAGCTGGACCGGTGGTCAGGGCATTTCAGGGAGTGCCCTGAGCGCGCCGGCGAACTGTGCGGGGCGTTCGACCGGGCCGATCTGGCAACGCGGGGGTGGGTGGTTCGGGTGCGGTGTTGGCATAACCGTCGAACCAGGCACCGGTGTGGCGGAGATCGTGCGGCTCTACGTCGACGGGGAGACACACGACCTGTCACTGCTCATGTGGGAGCAGGCCGTGCGAGAGAAGCGGAGCGACTTCACGAAGCGGTGGGAGATCCCCAACGTTTCCACGGTGGTTTCGGAACTGCGCGAGCGGCTGCTGGAACGCTCACTCGCGACCGCCTGCCCCCGCCCCACCGTGTCAGCGAAGGAGTGAGACTGGTCTCTCCCTACGTTCCACCTGGTCCTCAGCTACTCATCCACCACATTGATCAGACCATCGAACCGTCTGGGATGTACCGCCAACACTTCGCCGAACTGCTGCCCGCCCTCGTCCACCATCTCCTCCCGATGGACTACGAGCTGATCATCACTCATTTTGTGCAGGCATCCGTGGATGACGTGGTGCACTCTCTCAGCATCCAATACAAAGGCAGCGCGGCTGCGTCTGCCCATTATCGGATACGTGGGGAACTCTTGGAGTTGTCCACGTGCTTCCACACTGGGAATCTCGTTGTCCTCGAAGTGAAAGGGCGGCCTCTTCACCACGCCTTCCATGCTGACGGACCGTCTCCGGCGCGGGTCACCCCACGGCCAAGGCTGTGGCTGGAAACGGCTGCAGGATGATCTGCAGAAACAGCCCCGCCCGCCCATCTCCCCGGGTTAGGGTTCTGCGACCCCGTTCCCATGCCGGTTGCTTACCCGCTCCCTGTAAGGAGACTCCTGTGAACAAGACTGGCTGGATTGCGACTGCCACGGCCGCCGTGGTGGCGTTGCTCATCGGCTTCACCGCTGGATGGTTCGGCAACCAGGCCTACATCCGCACCCAATTCGAGTCCGCGTTCGAGGATATCGAAGCTGACTTCGACGAGGACATGGAGGAGTACGAGGCAGAAGAGGCCCCGACCACGCCGGCCGCCCCGCCGTCGGGTGAGCCGACGGATGGTGTGTTCACCTACGAGGTGACCGACTCGCGCACATCGGACACCTACAACGACGAGCCGTGCGGCGAGCGGTACACCGCCACGGGCGAGTATCACGTGCTGACCATCTCCGCAGAGAACGTCGGCACGTCGCCGGCCTACCCGCCCACGGACTCCTGGACGGGGGTGTACGCCTACGCCCCGAACGGCACCGAGTACTCCCTGGAGGGGGACATCTGCTCGTTCTCGGACGAGACCAACCCGGGCAACACCTCGGAGTACGAGGTGGTGTTCGACGTACCCGAGGGCACCGAGCTGGCCGTGCTCAGCCTGACCGCCGAGGAGGCTCCGGAAATGGCTGTGGTGGAGATCCCCTAGCTCGTGCATGGCGGCACTGCTGGCCGCGGGCGTCGTCTTGTGCGGGGTCAGGTCAACTCGTCGCCGCCCCGCCAGTACGCGCAGTCGGGCCCTTCACGATAGGAGTCCAGGACGTCGATCACGGCGGGCAGGTCACCACAGCTACATGGCCCGCCAGGAGAACGCGGTCCTGTATCCGCACTCGGTGAGAGCGTGGATCTCGAACTGGTCGCCGTGCGTGCACTCCGATGAGCAGCCGCAGTCCCAATCAGCACTGGACATGCGCACGGTGATCGTGGGGCAGCGCTGTATGTGCGCGTGTTTCGGGTAGAGGTCCTAGCGGATGGCGTTGGCGGTTTATCCCCGCGTGCGCGGGGCTCACTGCAGTCGGGTGCCGCGTTGCCGTAAAAGACGCGGTCCATCCCCGCGTGCGCGGGGCTCACGACATCTGCACACCCGCCTCGGGGTACACGCCCGGTCCATCCCCGCGTGCGCGGGGCTCACAGTGCCTACAAGAACGGGATCCGGGCCACGACCGGTCCATCCCCGCGTGCGCGGGGCTCACGTGGTGACCAACCCCGCCACGAAGGACCACATCGGTCCATCCCCGCGTGCGCGGGGCTCACAGTAGGTTCCGAAGGTGATCACAGGGGTTTCTCGGTCCATCCCCGCGTGCGCGGGGCTCACAGTAGGTTCCGAAGGTGATCACAGGGGTTTCTCGGTCCATCCCCGCGTGCGCGGGGCTCACTCCTCCTTGGGCTTCTCCTCCTTCGAGTCCTCCGGTCCATCCCCGCGTGCGCGGGGCTCACTCCGTGGGCGAGAGCTTGACCTCCGTGTTGGACGGTCCATCCCCGCGTGCGCGGGGCTCACGGCGTACCGGATGTCCAGTCCGCTCCGGGGTGCGGTCCATCCCCGCGTGCGCGGGGCTCACAGCAGCCCTCCGAGGAACCCGGAGTACATCTGCGGTCCATCCCCGCGTGCGCGGGGCTCACAGTTAATGACCTGCGAAGACGCGAGCCGTTATCTCCGCTTAACCTTCCGAATGGCTCACACCAGAACCTGGGCCACCCATGCTCCCACATCCCCCGGGGCCTGCCAGGACAGCTTGTCACCCTGCCCTGACCTCCGCCCTGCCCGGGAGGCAACAGAGGTGTACAGGGCAGTGGCCTGGAATATCTCCCCCACGAAACCAAAGCGGCAGCTATCAGCTCTGGGGCCACAGCAAGACGAAGAAGCTGGCCAGGTACGAGGAGAGAAAAGCTGACAGAGCCGTTCCGCCCGTACCCGCGCCGAAGACACCGGTACACAAACCGGGTTCTCACGCTGCCCTCACCCGCAACCGAACCGGGGTTCACCCTGGTCATCCATGGTGGGGGCGACCGAGAACCCACCGGAACGAGGACACACATGCGCCACCACGACGACTCCCCCTCCCGCCGTCCCGCCGGCTCCGTTCCCTCACGCTTTCGGCCGCGGCCCTGGGGATGGTGATCGGCCTCGTGGGCTGCGCCACCGGCGCGGGGGCCGCCACCGGCGACTCCGGCTCGGAGGCGTCGGACGTGAGCGAGGCGGACAGCCGCACCGGCAACGCCAACACCGCCGAGGTGGTGGCCGCCGCCGAGGCCTTCCTGGACACCCTCTCCGAGGAACAGCGCGAGACGGTGGTCCTGGACTACGACGACGAGGCCAGGAC
The DNA here is from genome assembly GCF_014651695.1 of Nocardiopsis terrae. Taxonomy (GTDB): domain Bacteria; phylum Actinomycetota; class Actinomycetes; order Streptosporangiales; family Streptosporangiaceae; genus Nocardiopsis; species Nocardiopsis terrae. Next base: position 137,494 of record NZ_BMXJ01000003.1, on the reverse strand, counting down.
GACCGGGTGGTCCAACTTCCCGACGACGTTCGTCGAACGCAACGGCATCTCCCTCGCGGACCTGGACGAGGAGCAGAAGGAGGCCGCGCTCGCGGTCATGGAGGCCGCGCTGAGCGAACAGGGCTACGACGAACTGCTCGCCATCCAGGCGGCCGACGGCTACCTCGACGAGAACCAGGACCAGAGCGACACCGACGGCCCCCAGGGACAGGACGGACAGGAGCAGCGGGGCGAGGAGGGCGAGGACGCCGCTCCCTCGGACGACGGGGAGGGAGGGCCGCCCTCGGAGGCGCCCGACGGTAAGGGAGAGTCTCCCGAGGAGGGCGGGGGTCCCGGCGGAGGCGCCCCGGGTGAGCTGAGCTTCGGCGAGGACCAGTACTACCTGTCGTTCTTCGGCGAGCCCAGCGAGACCGACTCCTTCATGGTGCAGTACGGCGGGCACCACCTCGCCTACAACATCACCTACTCGGGCGACGACGTGACCCTGTCGCCGTCACTGACCGGCACCGAACCTCTGGAGTTCGACTACCGGGGCGAGTCGTACGAGCCCCTGGCGGACAAGCGCGAGGCCGCACTGGGCGCGGTCAGGTCCCTGGACCAGGAGCAGCTCGCCGAGGCCGAGATCGACAACTCCTCCAACGACCTGGTGCTGGGCCCGGGCGAGGGCGGGCCTTTCCCCGAGGAGGAGGGCCTCCTGGTCAGCGACCTGAGCCAGGAGCAGCAGGACCAGGTGACCGCGATGCTGCGCGCCTGGGTCGGTGACCTGGACGAGGAGGCCGCCGAGGCGCTCGTCGAGCAGTACGTGTCCGAGTACCACCAGACCTACCTGTCGTGGAGCGGGTCCACCGGCGCCGACGACGTGGAGACCTACATCCGACTGGACGGCCCCTCGGCCTGGATCGAGTTCTCCAACCAGCCCGGGGTGGAGACGTCCAAGGTGCACGAACACACGATGTTCCGCGACCAGAACGCCGACTACGGCTGGGACGACTGACCCGGCCGCACCCCGGGTACGCCCTCCCCGCGACCGGGGCGCGGGGAGGGCGTCCGTCTTCCCGCCCCGCGGGACCGGGGCGGGCCGGGCGTCATCCCGATGCGGGCAGCCGGTAGACGGACACGTGCGAACGGGAGTCGCCGGTGAACTCGGCCCCCTGCCAGTCGGCGTGCCGGGACTCCAGCTCGAAGCCTGCGATGCGGGCCATGAGGTCGAGCTCGCTCGGCCAGGCGTACCGCTGTTTCACCCGGAACACCCGCGCCTGGCGCCCCTCGCCGAACAGGAAGTGGTGCGAGACCAGGTGCTGATTGACCACGTCGTAGGTGTCCGCACCGATGTAGCCGGGGTCCGCGGTGAACAGTAGCCCCTCCTGGCCGGGCGGTAGGCGCCGCAGTTCGGGCACCCCCAGTTCCACGACGAAGCGCCCTCCGGGGGCCAGGTGCCCGGCCGCGTTACGGAAGCACTCGACCTGTTCCTGTTGGGTGAGCAGGTTGGAGATCGTGTTGTAGACGAGGTAGACCAGGGCGAACTCGCCCGGCACCGTGGCGGTGGCCATGTCGCCGACCACCACGGGCAGCGCGGCCTCGTCCGCCTTGGTGCGCAGCTGGGCGACCATCGCCTCGGACAGCTCGATTCCGGTGACGGGTACGCCCCGCGCGGCCAGCGGCACCGCGACGCGTCCGGTACCGACGGCGAATTCGAGGGCGGCGCCGTCACCGGCGAGTTCGGCCAGCCGGTCCACGCAGGGGTCGAGCGCCTCCGGGGCGAGCATCCCCTCGCCGGGAGTGTCGTAGCGGGCCGCCGTCTCGGTGTCCCAGACCCGGGTCGAATCGGTGTCGCTCATCCGGGCAACGTAGCCCGGGGCCCGCGCACGCCGCCACGGGTTTTCCGGGAGGAGACCCGCCGCCCGGGCCGGATCGTGCGGCGGGGCGGTCAGGGAGGGGTCAGGGGCGTTCCGTGCGGCCGTAACGGTCCAGGAGTGCCCGTGAACGGGCCACCACATCCCCGCTCTCCTGCGGCGGGTCCGGCACACCGCGGGCCAGGAACTCCTCCTCGCGTTCGAGCAGGGCGCGGTCCAGCCGCGCCGCGACCCCGGCAGGGTCGCTCGCGGCCGATCCCAGCTCCCGGGCCCACAGCTGCCAGCGGGAACGGTAGTAGTCGCCGACCAGCCCCGCCCACATGCGGCTGGCGTAGTCGTCGAGCTGGCCGTCGCCGGGCACGGTCCACACGGTGAGGATCCGGCGGGCGTTGTCGAGCAGCACCCGGCGGTCCTCCTCCCCGGCGGCCCAGGAGGCGGCCTGGTCCTCCCAGTTCCGGTAGGTGTACTCGGGGCGGGTGGCCAGGAGCGCGTCGAGGTGGTCGAACACGGCCAGGAAGTCGGCCAGTTCCTCCTGCGGGACGGTCCCCTCCCGGGCGACGCCCTCGACCAGCTCCAGGTAACGGTGGTCGGCGACCCGTAGCAGGACCGCCATGGCCACGTCCGCCAGGTCCCGTCCCAGGGGACCGTCGGCGAGTCCCGGGGTGTTCTCGGCCGCACCGACCAGGCGCTCCCAGGCGCGGAGGAGGTCCGGCCACGCGTACCAGACCCGGGCGGCGACCCGGGCTCGCAGTTCTCCGGGGTCGGCCAGGTCCCGGTAGTGGGGCCGCTGACCCAGGACCCCGTGCTGGTCGGCCGGGTGGCGGAAGGTGTCGGGGACCGCGTGGACGGTGGCGAGCAGCCCTCGCCAGGCCTCCAGGAGCGAGGGATCGTGTCCCCGGCCGTAGCGGCGTTCGACGAAACCGGGCAGCCAGTCGCGTTCCACCCGTTCGGTGCGGGTCCAGGCCTGGTCGATGACCAGGTCGAAGAAGGCGGGGTTGTTGCGGGTGGCCTCCATGGCCAGGCCGATCCCGGCGGGGCGGTTACGGGCCGCCTTGGCGGCGTTGACCCGGTCCAGGGTGCCCTGGAGGTCGGCCATGGGGTCGGTGCGGCCGCCGAAGTTGAGCAGGGCGCACCATATCCAGGTCTTGTCGCCGAAGGAGTCGAAGCGGGTCCACTGGGGTTCGCGCTCGGCGAACAGGTCGAGCAGGAGGAGCCGTTCGTCGGGGATGGCGTCGAGGAAGGCGGTGACCCGTTCGTCGCTCCAGAAGGAGCGCTGGTAGGAGAAGGGCCAGCTCTGCATGGTCCACACGGCCTCGGGGTCGGCCCGGGTGAGCCCTTCCAGGGTGGCCGCGGCGATCGCCGCGGGGAAGGAGGGGTCGGCGTCGACCGGGACCATCTCGATGAAGGGGTCGATCGCGTACAGGTGGTCGGTCCCCAGGAGTTCTCGCTGGCTGCGGGTGATCCGGGCGCCGACGTCCGCGTACAGGGGGTCTGCGGGGTCGAGTACGTGCGTGACCAGCCCCTGCCAGGTCCGGGTCCTGGTCCGGCCGCCTGGCCCGGCCGGGGCCAGTGCGGGCGGGACGTGTCCGGTGAAGCCCGGCAGAACCGGGGTCATGCCGAGGGAGCGTTGGCGTTCCAGGATGCGTCTGCCCAGTTCCAGGTGGGTGTCGGCCCACGAGGCCGGGAGCGGTCCGGCGAAGTGGTCGAGGTTGCCCATGTGGTGCCAGGGCAGGTAGCCGGGTCCGCCGATGAACGCGCGCGCCTGGTCGTCGCTCAGTCCCAGCCGGGTGTAGGCGTCGCGTAGGACGGCCTCGTGGCCCACCGCGGTCAGGGGCGTGGTGACGCCGTGCAGCGCCATCCAGTCAGTCTCGCGCTCCCACTCGTCCCACCCCCAGTAGGGGGAGGTGTAACCGGTGGTGCAGAAGTTGAGGTAGTAGACCTGGTCGACCTCGGCGGTGCGGTGTGCTGGCGGGGTGTCGGGGAAGGCGGGGACCGGCAGTGGGAGCCGGGCGTCCCAGTCCACGGTGACGGCGCAGACCTGCCTCAGGTAGGTGTGCAGCCCCACGGCCGCCGCGACGGCGTCGGTCGCGCGGACCGTGAGCGTTCCGGCGTCGGCACGGTACTCGAAGGACCGTTCGGGGGCCGGGTACTCGTGCAGGGCGATCGGCGGGTGCGCCGGTCCGAGGATCCTCTCGGCCAGTCCGAGGACCGCCGCCGCCCAGTGCGGGTGCCGGGCGCTGTCGGACACGTTGTCGGTGTGGGTCATCCGCTCTCCTGGGTCCGGGGCGTCTCCTCCCCCGGCGTACCCGGCGCTCCGGCGCCGCACCCCCTGCGGGGCGCGGCGCGGGCGCTGACCGGGTGGTCCGCCCGGTCAGGACGGACGGAATCCCGATCCTCCGGGGGGTTGACTTCTCCGGATGTTAGCGCCAACAATGTTGGCCAGGTCACACCCCCCGCCTGCGATCCTCCCGAAGGGGTTGTTTCGTTCTGACATCCCAGCCCAAGAACCGCGCCCCCGTCATGGCCGACGTCGCCCGGCTCGCCGGCGTCTCCCACCAGACGGTCTCCCGGGTCGTCAACGGCCACCCCAACGTGCGCGCGGCGACGGTCGAGCGCGTGCGCCGGGCGATCGAGGAGACCGGCTACCGCCGCAACTCCACCGCGCGCGCCCTCGCCACCAGCAGGACCAACGTGCTGGGGGTCATCGCCTCCGAAACCGCGCTGTACGGGCCCGCCCAGACCCTGGTCGGCATCGAGCGGGCCGCCCGCGAGGCGGGCTACTTCCTCACCGTGGTCAGCCTCGACCACACCTCGCGGGACAGTGCCGCCGAGGCGGTGGACCACCTGATCCAGCAGTCGGTGGAGGGCTGCGTGGCCATCACCCCCCAGCGCCGGCTGGCGGAACGGCTGACCGCGCCGGACGCCCCCCGGCCTCTGGTGATGGTGGAGGGCGGCGAGGACTGGGGGCTGCCCGTGGTCTGCGTGGACCAGGCCCAGGGGGCGGCCGAGGCCGTGGAACACCTGCTCGGACTCGGCCACAGGACCGTCCACCACATCGAGGGCAACCCGCTGTGGCCGCAGTCGCGGGCACGTCTGGCCGGGTGGCGGCGGGCGCTCGCCGGTGCGGGCGCCCCGGCCCCCGCGACCCTGCACGGGGACTGGAGCCCCCGCTCCGGCTACGAGCAGGGCAGGGCCCTGCTGGCCCGCCGGGCCGCCGGCGAGCCGGTCACCGCGGTCTTCGTGGGCAACGACCAGATGGCCGTCGGTGTCCTGCGCGCCCTGGGCGAAGCACGTCTGGACGTGCCCGGCGATGTCAGCGTGGTCGGCTTCGACGACGTACCCGAGGCCGAGTTCCTCTCCCCCGCACTGACCACCGTCCGGCAGGACTTCGCCAGGGTGGGGCAGGAGAGCCTGTCCCTGTTGCTCCAGCAGGTCGGCGGCGCCGACACCGCCCCGCGGGCGGATCTGCGCCGGATGGTCCCGGCCCGCCTGCTGCCCCGGGGCAGCAGCGGCCCCGCGCCCGCCCCCGACGTCCGGGACAACCCCCGAAAGGAAACCTCTTGACAGACGATGTTAGCGCCAACACAGGTTCGGCTGAGGACGCTGTGGTCATCGGGATCGACTTCGGCACCCTCTCCGGCCGCGCCGTCGTGGTCCGGGCGGCCGACGGCACGGAACTCGGCTCGGCCGAGTACGCCTACCGGCACGGGGTCATCACCGACCGGCTCCCCGGCCGGGACGAACCGCTGGCGCCGGAGACCGCGCTCCAGCACCCCGAGGACTACCGGGAGGTACTGCGCAGCGCCGTGCCCGAGGCGCTGCGCAGGGCCGCGGTAGGACCGGAACGGGTCATCGGGATCGGTACCGACTTCACCGCCTGCACCGTCCTGCCGGTCACGGCCGACGGCACACCGCTGTGCCAGCTCGACGACCTACGGGACCGCCCGCACGCCTGGCCCAAGCTGTGGCGCCACCACGCGGCCCAGCCCGAGGCCGACGAGATCAACGCGCTGGCCGCCGAGCGCGGCGAGGAGTGGCTGCCCCGCTACGGCGGGCGGATCTCCTCCGAGTGGCAGTTCGCCAAGGCCCTCCAGGTCCTGCGCGAGGACCCCGAGGTCTACGAACGCACCGAGCGCTGGATCGAGGCCGCGGACTGGATCGTCTGGCAGCTGTGCGGACACGAGACCCGCAACGTCGCGACGGCCGGGTACAAGGGCCTGTACCAGGACGGACGGTGGCCGTCGAAGGACTTCCAGGCCGCCCTCGACCCCCGCTTCGCCACCTTCGCCCAGGACAAACTCGACCACCCCCTCTCCCAGCTGGGCGAGCGCGCGGGCGCCCTCACCGGCCGGGCCGCCGAGTGGACCGGGCTGCCCGCGGGCGTCCCCGTCGCCGTCGGCAACATCGACGCCCACGTCACCGCCGCCACCGCCCGGACCACGGAGCCCGGCCGCATGCTCGCGATCATGGGCACCAGCACCTGCCACGTCATGAACTCCGACGTCCTGGCGGAGGTGCCCGGCATGTGCGGGCTGGCCCTGGGCGGCATCACCCCGGGGATGTGGGGCTACGAGGCCGGGCAGAGCGGGGTCGGCGACATCTTCGGCTGGTTCGCGAACACCCACGTTCCGCCCGCCTACCACGAGGAGGCCGCCGAACGGGGCCTGTCCGTGCACGAGGTGCTCTCGGACCGGGCGGCCGGGGCGGCGGTGGGCGAGCACGGCCTGGTCGCCCTGGACTGGCACAGCGGCAACCGCTCGGTGCTGGTGGACCACGCACTGTCGGGGGTGCTGGTCGGGATGACCCTGGCCACCCGGCCCGAGGAGGTCTACCGGGCGCTGGTCGAGGCCACCGCCTTCGGCACCCGCACGATCATCGAGGCCTTCACCGGCGCGGGCGTCCCCGTGCACGACCTCACCATCGGGGGCGGGATGGTCCGCAACCCGTTCGTCCTGCAGGTCTACGCGGACGTGCTGAACCGGCCCCTGCGCGTGGTCGACACCGAACACAGCTGCGCCGTCGGCTCCGCCGTCCACGCGGCGGTCGCCGCCGGGTTCCACCCCGACGTGCACACCGCGTCCGCTGCCATGGGCCGGGTCCGCGAGGCGACCGTGGGCCCCGATCCGGGCAGGTCCGCCGCCTACGACGACCTCTTCGCCGTCTACACCGAACTCCACGACCACTTCGGCCGCGGTGGCAGCGACAGCCTCCACCGTCTGCGCGCCCTGCGCCACGAGGCGCTGACCAGGACCGACCGAACCGCCCGGGGGGCACGATGAGCACACGCACGCCCGAGGAACAGCTGGCCGAGCACCGCACGGAGGTGGAGGGCCTGCGGGAGCAGGTGTGCGACCTGCACGCCGAACTGCCCCGGTGGAACCTGGTCACCTGGACCAGCGGCAACGTCTCGGCCCGGGTACCCGGCACCGACCTGATGGTGATCAAGCCCAGCGGCGTGTCCTACGACGACCTCCGCCCCGAGGACATCGTGGTGTGCGACCTGCACGGGCGAAGGGTGCGGGGGCGGCACAACCCCTCCAGCGACACCGAGGCCCACGCCTACGTCTACCGGGAGCGCGCGGACGTGGGGGGCGTCGTCCACACCCACAGCCCCTACGCGACCGCCTGGGCGGCCCGGGGGGAGGCGATCCCCTGCGCGGTCACCGCGATGGCCGACGAGTTCGGCGGGGACGTGCCGGTGGGACCGTTCGCCCTCATCGGCGGCGACGACATCGGCCGGGGGGTCGTGGCGACCCTGCGCGACCACCGCTCCCCGGCCGTGCTCATGCGCGGCCACGGCGTGTTCACCATCGGCGGGGACGCCAGGGCCGCGGTCAAGGCCGCGGTGATGTGCGAGGACGTGGCGCGCACCGTTCACTTCGCCCGCCAGGGCGGTCCGGTGCAGCGCCTGCCGCAGGAGCACATCGACGCCCTCCACGACCGCTACCAGAACGTCTACGGACAGTAAGGAACCACCGTGCCAGTACCCACCCCTCCGGTGAGCGAGAACCCCGCAGTGCGAACGCGCCTTCCGCGCATCGGCCTGCTCGGCGTCATGCAGCCGCTCTACGACGCCATGATCCCCGGTATCACCGAACACCAGGCCGCCTACGCCGAGCGGGTGGCCGCGGAGCTGTCCGGTGTCGCCGAGTGGACCGTCAGCCGGCCGGTGCGCGGCAGGCAGGACGCCGAGCGGGCGATGCGCGACTTCGAGACCGAAGGCCTCGACGGGGTCCTCGTCGTCATGCTCACCTACGGCCCCTCGCTGCGCGTCACCCGGGCGCTCACCGAGTCGCGCCTGCCCGTGGCGCTCGCCAACATCCAGCCCGACCCGGCGGTGACCGCCGAGTGGGACATGGACGACATGACCTACAACCAGGGCATCCACGGTGCGCAGGACACCGCCAACGCCCTGGTGCGCGCAGGTACGCGCTTCGAGGTCATCACCGGCGAGTGGCAGGACCCGCACTTCGCGGAACAGGTGGACCGCTGGGCCCGGGCCGCGCGCACGGTCAGCTCGCTGCGCCGCCTGCGGGTCGGGGTCTTCGGCTACCCGATGAACGGGATGGGCGACGCCCGGGTGGACGAGACCGCCCTGCTGCGCGCGCTCGGCCCCGAGGTCCACGTCATCGCGCCCGGGGCCCTGCACCGCACGATGGCCGACCTGCCCGAACAGGCGGTGCGCGACCTCATCTCCTGGGAGGACGGAACGTTCGACGTGGACGAGAAGCTGTCCGAGGAGGAGCGCGAGGACCACGCGCGTATGCAGCTGGGCATCGAACGGCTGCTGGAGGACTCGGGCTGCGGAGCCTACTCCACCCACTTCGACGCGATCGCGGAGGACGGCCGTTTCGCCCGGCTGCCGATGGCCGCCGCCTCCACCCTCATGGCCCAGGGGTACGGGTTCGCCGGGGAGGGGGACGTCCTGGCCGCCTCGGTCGTCTACGCGGGGCACCAACTGGCCGGGGACGGCCACTTCACCGAGATGTACGCGATGGACTTCCCCTCGGACTCGATCCTGATGAGCCACATGGGCGAGGGCAACTGGCGCCTCGCCCGCGAGGACGAACCGGTCCGCCTCATCAAGAGGCCCCTGGGCATCGGCGGGCTGGACGACCCGCCCACGATCCTGTTCCGCTACCGCACGGGGGCGGCGACCCTGGCCTCCCTGGTGGCCCTGGGCGGGGAACGGTTCCGCCTGGTCGTGGCCGAGGGCGAGGTCCTGGACGCCCCCGAGCTGCCCGCCCTGGAGATGCCCTACGGACAGTTCCGGCCGTCCTCGGGCGTCCGTGGCTGCATGGACGCCTGGCTGCGGGCGGGCGGCACCCACCACATGGTCATGAACACCGGCCACCGGGCACGGGACTGGCGCGTCCTGTGCGAGCTCACCGGTATCGAGTACGTCCCGGTCTGAGCGACCGGCCCTGAGGCGCCCCGGCGCACCCACCCCCCATGGGAGGGCCCCTAGCGGGCCCTCCCGCCCCCTCAGCGCAAGGAGCACACCATGCGCAGAGCACCACACGCACCACCCTCGACCCCGGCCGGGCCGGGCCGCCGGGCCTTCGTCACCGGCGCCCTGGCCACCGCGGGCCTGGCGGCGGCGGGCTGCGCCCCGCCCGACACCCTCATCAGCGGCCGGACCCGGCTGCGGCAGTGGAACCTGTTCGCGGGCGGTGACGGCAACCGGATGATCGAGATGCACGACGCCTACCGGGCCGAGCACCCCGAGATCGACTTCCGCGCCACCACCTTCACCTGGGGTGCGCCCTTCTACACCAAGGTCGCCATGGGCGCCGCCGGGGGCCGCGGCGCGGACGTGGCCACCGTGCACGTCTCGCGTCTGGAGAGCCTGGCCCCCGGCCGCCTGCTGGACCCGATCGACCCCGCCCTGCTCGCGGAGTTCGGCATCGACGACACCGTCGTGCTGCCCAACATCTGGGAGAAGTGCTTCTTCGGCGGGCAGTTGTACGCGGTCCCCATCGACACCCACGTGCTGATCCAGTACCTCAACCTCGACGTGTGCCGCCAGGCGGGCGTGCTCGACGCCGACGACCGCCTGATCGAGGTCTCCGGGACGGACGACTACTTCGACCTGCTCCGTGAGATCCGGGGCGTGACCGGCGAGTACGGCATCTCCATCGACACCTGGAACCCCTGGTCCAACTTCTGGGCGCTCTACCGCCAGCAGGACGGCGACCTCGTCCTCGGCGAGGACGACTTCGAGATGGACGACGACAAGGCGCTGGCCGCCATGGACGTCATGTACCGCCTCTCCGAGGAGGGGCTGGCCCCGCGCCACTCCAGGGACGCCGACACCGCCGCGAACCTGGCCAACGGCCACGCCGGGCTGATGATCCACGGCAACTGGGAGATCCCCACGCTGGAGGCCGCCGGGATCGAGTTCTCCGCCGCCCAGTTCCCCGCAGTGTTCGGTAACCACCGCACGCGCGGCGACTCCCACTGCTACGTCTTCCCGCACCAGCGCGACCGCGATCCCGGACGTACCCGGGCCGCCGCGGAGTACGCCGCGTGGATGCTGCACAACAGCCTGACCTGGGCCGGCGGCGGCCACATCCCCGCCTACCAGCCGGTCGTGGAGAGCGCCGAGTACGACGCGCTGCACCCCCAGTCCGAGTACCGCGAGGCTGCGGAGAACGTCCAGTTCGAGCCCGAGGGCTGGTTCAGCGGATCGGCCGGGCGGCTCCAGGAGGAGGCGACCGGTGCCCTGACCACCCTCCACCAGGGCACCCAGACCCCGGAGCAGGCGCTCGACCAGCTCAAGGGCACCATCCGTGAACTGCTGACCGTCCCGTCGCCGGTGTAGGGAGCCACACCATGACCCAGAAGATCCACGCTCCCGCGCCCCGCACCGCGCCCGGATCCGCCACGGCTGGCCCGCGCGGCCTCGTCGACGTCCGCCGCCGCCCGCACACCTGGACCGGCCTGTGGTTCGTCCTGCCGTTCCTGGCCTTCTACGCCCTCTTCCTGCTGTGGCCCGCCATCATCGGGTTCGGCTACACCTTCACCGACCGTAGCCTGGCCGGCGGCGACGTCTCCTTCATCGGACTGGACAACTGGTCCGAGAGCCTGACCGACTCGGCCATGTACGACTCGCTGTGGAACACGCTGTGGTTCACGATCCTGAGCGTGCCCCTCATGGTGTTGCTGGCCCTGGGCCTGGCCGTGCTCACCGACCACGCGCGCCGCCTCGGCTGGTTCCTGCGCCTGTCGTTCTTCGCCCCCTTCATCCTGCCGGTGACGGTGATGACGCTCATCTGGGGCTGGATGTACAACCCGAGCCTGGGCCTGTTCAACGGCACGCTCGGCCGGTTGGGCATCGAGGGCCCCGAGTGGCTCTTCGCCGAGGACACCGCGATGTACTCCGTGGTGATCGCCACGGCGTGGTGGCAGGTCGGGTTCAACTACCTGCTCTACCTGGCCGCCATGCAGTCCATCCCCAAGGACGTGTACGAGGCCGCCGCGATCGACGGGGCCGGGGCCTGGCAGCGCATCGGCCGGATCACCCTGCCGATGCTGACCCGCACCACCGCGCTCATCGCCATGCTGCAACTGATCGGCTCGCTGCGCGTGTTCGAGCAGATCTACCTCATGACCAGCGGCGGTCCCAACTTCGCCACCCGCACCGTCATCCAGTACATCTACGACTCCGGCTTCGTCGGGCTGCGCATCGGGCTGGCCTCGTCGATGGCCTACGTCTTCATGATCCTGATCATCGCTGCCTCCATCGCCCAGTTCCGCCTCTTCTCCCGGAAGGAGGGCTGACGATGGCCACCTCCACGCCTCCCGCCCCGCGCGCCGTCCAAGGACCCGCGAAACCCCTCAGGCGCACGCCCCCTCGCCGCCGCCGGACGTCCGTCGGCGCCGTCGCGCTGTACACCGTCGCCACCCTGGCCGCGCTCGTCTGGCTCGTCCCCCTGCTGTGGGCCTTCGCCACCTCGGTCAAGCCCGAGGGCGAGACCACCGTCATGCCGCCCTCGTGGCTGTCGGCCAACGCCACCTTCGAGGCCTACGCCCTGGTCCTGGGCCGCGGGGACATCCTGCGCTGGACCATGAACTCGCTCATCACCACGCTGATCGTCACCGCGCTGACCCTGGTGTTCTGCGTCCTGGCCGCCTACGGGTTCTCCCGGTTCGACTTCCGCGGCCGACCGGCGCTGTTCGCCCTGGTCATCGGCGGCATCCTCATCCCGCCACAGACCCTGATCGTCCCGCAGTTCGTGCTCATGACCCAGCTGGGCCTGGTGGACACCTACTGGGGCATCGCCCTGCCGCAGGTGGTCGCCCCGGTCTTCGTGTTCATCCTCAAACGGTTCTTCGACGCCATCCCGCGCGACTACGAGGACGCCGCCCGCCTGGACGGCGCCGGACCCCTGCGCGTGCTGTGGAACGTCATCCTGCCGCTGTCCCGGCCCATCCTCACCGCCGTCGGCATCTTCACCTTCATCGGTGCCTGGAACAACTTCCTGTGGCCGTTCATCGTGACCAACGACCCGGAGATGATGACCCTGCCTGTGGGGCTGGGCACGGCTGTGGGACAGTACGGCATCCAGTACGCCCAGCTCATGGCCTCGGCCGTGCTGGGCGCTGTTCCCCTGCTCATCGTCTTCCTGCTCTTCCAGAAGCACATCGTCACCGGTGTCGCCGGAGCCGGGATCAAGGGTTGAGGACCACCCGCGAGAAGCCCGAACCACGACCTCCCCCCTCCTTCGCACCCTGACCGCTCTCACCGCCGCGACCGGGCCGCACACCGGGTACCGCCCACCAACCGAGGAGACCCATGCTCAACGCCTCCCTGCACGTCGAAACCTCCGACCCGATCGCCCCCGTCCACCGGCGCACATTCGGCTCCTTCGTCGAGCACATGGGCCGCTGCGTGTACACCGGCATCTACGAACCCGGGCACCCCACCGCCGGCCCCGACGGGTTCCGGCGCGACGTCGCCGACCTGGTCCGTGAACTGGGGGTGAGCACCGTCCGCTACCCCGGCGGCAACTTCGTCTCCGGCTACCGGTGGGAGGACGGTGTCGGTCCCCGCGACCAGCGGCCCGTCCGCCGCGACCTGGCCTGGCACAGCATCGAGACCAACCAGTTCGGCCTCGACGAGTTCATGAGCTGGTGCCGCACCCTGGACATCGAACCGATGATGGCGGTCAACCTCGGCACCCGGGGCCTGGCCGAGGCCCTGGACCTGCTGGAGTACTGCAACCACCCGAGCGGCACCCGCCTGTCGGACCAGAGGGCCGCCAACGGTCACCCCTCCCCGCACGACATCCGTATGTGGTGCCTGGGCAACGAGATGGACGGGCCCTGGCAGATCGGCCACCTGGACGCCCGCTCCTACGGGCGCAAGGCCGCCCAGGTCGCCCGCGCCATGAAGATGGCCGACCGCGACCTGGAACTGGTGGTGTGCGGCAGCTCCGGTTCGTCCATGCCCACCTTCGGCACCTGGGAGGCCACCGTCCTGGAGGAGGCCTACGACGCCGTCGACCACATCTCCCTGCACGCCTACTACGAGGAGCACGACGGCGACCTGGCCTCCTTCCTGGCCAGCGCCGCCGACATGGACGGCTTCATCGAGTCGGTGGCCGCCACCGCCGACGCCGTGGGCGCCCGGCTGCGCGACCCCAAACGCATCCAGCTCTCCTTCGACGAGTGGAACGTGTGGTACTTGAGCCGCCACCAGGCCGAGGCCGCGGTGCACCCCACCGACGACTGGCGGATCGCCCCCCGTGTCATCGAGGACCGCTACAACGTCGCCGACGCGGTCGTCGTCGGCAACCTGCTGATCAGCCTGCTCCGCCACAGCGACCGGGTCACCGCCGCCAGCCAGGCACAACTGGCCAACGTCATCGCCCCGATCATGACCGAACCGGGCGGCCCGGCCTGGCGCCAGACCGTCTTCCACCCCTTCGCGCTGACCGCGCGCGCCGCCCGGGGCCAGGTGCTGCGCACCGGCCTGACGGCCCCCGGCCACGGGACCGAACGCCACGGCACGGTGCCCGTGCTGGACGCGGTGGCCACCCACGACGAGGAGAACGGGACCGTCTCGCTGTTCGTGGTCAACCGCTCCACCGACGAACCCCTCACCCTCGACGCCGACCTGCGCGCCCTGGCCCCCGTGGCGGTCACCGACGCCCAGACGCTCAGTGACGAGGACCCCTACGCGGCCAACACCCTCGAAACCCCGGACCGGGTCGTGCCCCGCCCGGCCGAGGAGACGCGTCTGGAGGGAGGCCGGCTCAGCGCGGTGCTCCCGCCCGTCTCCTGGTCCGTCATCACCCTGTCCACCGGCGTCAGCTGAACGGCCGGGACAACCCCCCGCCCGGTACTCCGGGCCCCCAGAAAGGAACCGCGCATGGCACAGCACACGCGCACCGCAACGACCGCCGTACTACTCACCGCCTCGCTCGCGCTCACCGCCTGCGGCGGGGTGGGCGACGCGGCACAGCCCGAGGGCGAGAACGGTGTCATCGGCATCTCCATGCCCACCCAGTCCTCCGAACGGTGGATCGCCGACGGCGAGAACATGGTGGCGGAGTTCGAGGAGCAGGGGTACGGCACCGACCTGCAGTACGCCGAGGACGTCGTCCAGGACCAGCTCTCCCAGATCGAGAACATGATCACCCGGGGCGTGGACGCCCTGGTCATCGCCTCCGTGGACGGCGAGGCCCTCGGTGACGTGCTCGACATGGCCGCCGACGGCGACATCCCGGTGATCGCCTACGACCGGCTCATCATGGGCAGCGAGAACGTCGACTACTACGCCACCTTCGACAACTTCGAGGTCGGCGTGATCCAGGGCCGGTACATCGTGGACACGCTCGACCTGGAGAACGAGGAGGGGCCGTTCAACATCGAGCTCTTCGGCGGCTCCCCCGACGACAACAACGCCTACTTCTTCAACGACGGCGCCATGTCCGTCCTGCAGCCCCACATCGACGACGGCACGCTCGAGGTGCGCAGCGGGCAGACGTCGATGGAGCAGATCGCCACCCAGAGGTGGGACGGCGCCATCGCGCAGTCCCGGATGGACAACCTGCTCAGCGCGAACTACTCCGACGAGGAGGTGGACGCGGTCCTGTCGCCCTTCGACGGCATCAGCCTCGGCGTGATCGAGTCCCTGCGCGCGGCCGGCTACGGCACCGACGCCCGCCCGCTGCCCGTCGTCACCGGCCAGGACGCGGACCTGTCCTCGGTCAGGTCCATCATCGCCGGGGAGCAGACCCAGACCGTCTTCAAGGACACCCGGGTCCTGGCCGCGCAGGCCGTCGAGATGACCGAGGCCGTCCTGACCGGCGGGGAGGTGCCGGTCAACGACACCGAGAGCTACGACAACGGCGTCAAGGTCGTCCCGTCCTACCTGCTCGAACCGGTTTCGGTGGACGTCGACAACTACCACGAGGTCCTCGTGGAGGGCGGCTACTACGAGGAGTCCGAGCTCGAATGAGCACCCCGAACACCGCGCCCGCCGCCCCGGGGCCCCTGCTGCGGATGCGCGACATCCACAAGGAGTTTCCCGGGGTCCGGGCCCTGGACGGGGTCTCGCTGAGTGTGGGGCACGGGACCGTCCACGCCCTGATGGGCGAGAACGGCGCCGGGAAGTCCACCCTGATGAAGGTGCTCAGCGGGGTCCACCCCGCCGGTTCCTACACCGGGGAGGTGCTCGTCGACGGCGAGCCCGTACGGTTCGCCGACGTCACCGAGAGCGAACGGGCCGGCATCGCCATCATCCACCAGGAACTGGCCCTCGTCCCGCAGCTGTCCGTCAGCGAGAACGTCCTCCTGGGCCACGAGGTGAGCCGCTTCGGCGTCATCGACTGGGGCGCCACCCACGCCAGGGCCCGTGAGCTGCTGCTCCGCGTCGGCCTGGACGAGAACCCGGCGACTCCGGTGTCGGCGCTGAGCATCGGCGCGCAGCAGATGGTGGAGATCGCCAAGGCACTGGCCAAACGGGTCCGGCTGCTCATCCTGGACGAGCCGACCTCGGCGTTGAACGAGGCCGAGAGCGAGCGCCTGCTCGGCCTGCTGTTGGAGCTGCGCGCCCAGGGGGTGGCCTGCATCCTCATCTCGCACAAGATCGGGGAGGTGATGAGCGTCAGCGACGAGGTCACCATCCTGCGGGACGGCCGGACCATCGAGACCCTGGCCGTGGAGCGCGACGCCCGGGGCGTGCCCTCGGTCGACGAGGACCGCATCATCCGGGGGATGGTCGGCCGCGACCTCGACCAGCGCCACCCCGAACGGACCGGCCGGATCGGCCCGGAGCTCTTCGAGGTGCGGGACTGGACGGTGGACCACCCCACCCGGGCCGGACGGCGCGTGGCGGACGGGGTCGGCCTCACGCTGCGCGCGGGGGAGATCGTGGGGATGGCGGGCCTGATGGGGGCCGGTCGCACCGAGTTCGCGATGAGCCTCTTCGGCCGCAGCTACGGCCGGTACGTGCGCGGCGGCCTCTACCGGGACGGACGGGCCCTGCCCGTGGGCAGCGTCGCGGACGCCATCGCCTCGGGGGTCGCCTACGTGCCCGAGGACCGCAAGTCACTGGGGCTGGTGCTCGACGACGACATCCGCAGCAACACCACCCTGGCGGGGCTGCGCCGCGTCTCCACGCGCGGGGTCATCGACCCCGGGCTCGAAACGGTGGAGGCGCGGCGCATGAGCGAGCACATGCGGGTGCGCAGCCACGGCACGTCCCAGACCGTGCGCACGCTCAGCGGCGGCAACCAGCAGAAGGTCGTCCTGGGCAAGTGGATGTTCACCCGCCCCGAACTCCTCATCCTCGACGAACCCACGCGCGGCATCGACGTGGGCGCCAAGTACGAGATCTACCTGATCGTGCGGCGACTCGCCGCCGAGGGCGCCTGCGTACTGCTCATCTCCTCCGAGCTGCCGGAGCTCCTCGGCATGTGCGACCGGATCTACGCCATGTGCGAGGGCCGGATCACCGGCCAGGTGTCGGGCGAGGAGGCCGACCAGGAGACCCTGATGAAACTCATGACCCGGACCGGGGACCAGCCGTGAACCAGACATCCCAGACCTCACCGCGCGCCAGGATCGGCGCACTGCTCCAGGGGAACGCACGCCAGTACGGCATGGCCATCGCCCTGGTGGCCATCATCGTCCTCTTCCAGGTCCTCACCGGGGGCCTGCTACTGACCCCGCTCAACCTCACCAACCTGATCATGCAGAACTCCTACATCCTGATCCTGGCGATCGGGATGATGCTGGTGATCGTCACCGGGCACATCGACCTGTCGGTCGGTTCGGTGGTGGCCTTCACCGGGGCGGTGTCGGCGATCATGCTCACCTCGTGGGGGCTGCCGACGGTCGTCGTGATCCCCGCGGCGCTGCTCCTGGGCGCCGTCATCGGGGCCTGGCAGGGGTTCTGGATCGCCTACGTGGGAGTACCGGCGTTCATCGTCACCCTGGCCGGGATGCTCGTCTTCCGCGGCGCCACCCTGGCCGTGCTGGGCGGCGAGTCCATCGCTCCCCTGCCCCAGTCCCTGCGGGTGATCGCCAGCGGATTCCTCCCCGGCGGTGACGGGGGCCTGCACCTGCTCACCCTGGGCCTGGGCCTGGCGGGCTCGGCCGTGATCGTGTGGATCCAGTGGCGCTCACGGGCCCGCGCCGGCGCACACGGCCTCCCGGTCCAGCCGGCGGCGGTCACCGCGGCGGGCTCGGTCCTCGTCGTCGGCGTGATCCTGGCGTTCACCTACGCGCTGGCCGACTACAACGGGCTCCCCCTGGTGGGCCTGCTCCTGGTCGCGCTCATCGCCGGGTACTCGTTCGTCATGCGCTCCACCACCATGGGCCGGCGCGTCTACGCGGTGGGCGGCAGTGAACGGGCGGCGGCACTGTCCGGGATCAGGACCAGGCGCACCACGTTCTGGGTCTTCGTCAACATGGGGGTGCTCTCGGCGCTGGCGGGGCTGGTCTTCACGGCCCGCCTCAACGCCGCCACCCCCGGTGCGGGGACCATGTTCGAGCTGGACGCCATCGCGGCCGCCTTCATCGGCGGCGCCTCGGCCACCGGGGGTGTGGGCAGTGTCGTCGGGGCGGTCATCGGCGCCCTGGTCATGGGTGTGCTCAACAACGGCATGTCGCTGATCGGGCTGGGTGTGGACTGGCAGCAGCTCATCAAGGGGCTCGTGCTGTTGCTCGCGGTGGCCTTCGACATCTACAACAAGCGCCGGGCCGGCTCCGGCTCCGCCCTGCCCGTCCTGTGGCCGCGGGGCGGACGGGGGCCCGGAGGGCCGGCGAAGGGGGGCGGTAGCGCCCGGGGCCGGGACGGCGTCGAGCGGGCACCGGTCTGAGGCCGGGGTCCGCGCGGTCAGCCCGGGGGCGCGGCCACGCTGTCGCGCTCCACGAGCGTGGGGGTGATCGTCCGCCGGATGGAACCGGCCTCCGGGTCGGAGATACAGGACATCAGCACGTTCAGGGTCTCGCTGGCCACCGTGTCGAAGTCGGGCCGCACGGTCGTCAGGGGCGGGGTGAAGTACGCGGCCTCCGGAACGTCGTCGAACCCGACCACGCTCACGTCGCCGGGAACGGACCGTCCGCGCTCCGACATCGCCCGCAGGATCCCCAGGGCGAGGTGGTCGTTGGCCGCGAACACCGCCGTCACCTCGGGCATGCGGGCGAGCAGCAGGCCCGCGCGGTAGCCCGAGGCGGCGCTCCAGTCGGCCGGGTTGACCGGCGGGACCTCGGCCCCGGCCTCCTCCAGGGCCGCCTGCCAGCCCCGGACCCGACCCGCGGCGTCGAACCACTCCGCGGGCCCGGACACGTGCCACACCGTCCGGTGTCCCGCCTCCAGGAGGTGGCGGGTCGCCAGTCGGGCTCCGGCCTCCTGGTCCACGGTCACCAGGGTCGCGCCGCGGTCGGGGTCGCCGTCCACGGCGACCAGGGGGACGTCGGTCGGCACCTCGGCCAGGGCTTCGCCGGCCGCCGCGGTGGGCGCTATCACCACGATCCCGGCGACCCGCTGCTCCCGGTGGTGTTCCACCGCCTCGGTGATCGAGCTCCGGTCCAGGACCCGGACCCTGCGCACGCTGACCACGAACCCCTGGACCGCGGCGGCCAGTTCGAAGGCTGCCAGCAGGGAGGCGGGACCGTACAGCGTCGAGTTCTGCGCCACCACGCCGATGTGCTGGGACCGCCCGGTCGCCAGGGCGCGGGCGGCCCGGTTGGGCCGGTACCCCAGTTCCTCGATGGCCGCGCGCACCCGCAGCCGGGTCTGCTCCCGGACGTTCGGGTGCCCGTTGAGGACCCGGGAGACCGTCTGGTGGGAGACGCCCGCGAGCCGGGCGACGTCGGTCATCGCGGGCTCTCGCGCCCCCCGGACGGCTGAAGAGGTGTGGTCCACCCATGGCTCCTTGTGTGCCGGCGTTCGTGTGCCGGCTTCGTCGTGCCTTCCACTGCGAGCGGGTGGCCAGGCTACGCGACCGGCCGGTCCCCGCCCGTTCGCGCGCACCCGGCGCCCCCGTGTCGGGGTACGGGGCCGTGCCCCGGCACGCTTCGACAGTTCCACCACTTTAAGTGCGCGCTAACACTACACATTCATCCCACCCATCAACGATACGAAAACGTTTCCGTAGAGGGATTGACCGAAATATTGTTAGCGCTCACTCTTAGGTTTCCAGTGACCCCGGTCACCATCACGGATACCGACGATCCGGGGCGCTACGAACACGGAGGACACTCGCGATGAAGAAGTACACCGCGGCCGCGGCCGCGATCGTGCTGGCGGCGGTGACCGCCTGCGGAGCGGACGGGTCGGACGGCGCGGGGGACGACGGCACCCTCACCCTGGGTTTCGCCCAGGTCGGCGCGGAGAGCGGCTGGCGCACCGCCAACACCGAGTCCATCCAGCAGGCCGCCGAGGAGGCCGGGATCGACCTGCAGTTCTCCGACGCGCAGCAGAAGCAGGAGAACCAGATCCGGTCCATCCGCTCCTACATCCAGCAGGACGTCGACGTGATCGCCTTCAGCCCGGTCGTGGAGACCGGATGGGACGCGGTCCTGCTGGAGGCCCAGCGCGCCGACATCCCGGTCATCCTCACCGACCGGGCCATCGACTCCGAGGACGACTCCCTCTACGAGACCTTCCTGGGCTCCGACTTCGTCGAGGAGGGCCGCAAGGCCGGACGGTGGCTGGTCGACAACAGCGACGGCCCGACCAACGTCGTGGAACTACAGGGCACCACCGGGGCCGCTCCGGCCATCGACCGCAAGGAGGGCTTCGAGGAGGCCGTCTCCGGCAGCTCCGACATCGAGGTCATCGCGACCCAGGACGGCGACTTCACCAGGTCGGGCGGCAAGGAGGTGATGGAGGCCTTCCTGAACTCGCACGACGACATCGACGTGGTCTACGCGCACAACGACGACATGGGGCTGGGCGCCATCGAGGCGATCAGGGCCGCCGGGCTGGAGCCGGGCGAGGACATCCGCATCATCACGGTGGACGCCGTCCGGGCCGGGATGGAGGCCCTGGCGGAGGGCGAGATCAACTTCATCGTCGAGTGCAACCCCCTGCTCGGCGAACAGCTGATGGAGCTCGTCGAGCAGGTCGCCGCGGGCGAGGAGGTCACCAAGCGCATCGAGGTCGAGGAGACCACCTTCACCCAGGAGGAGGCCGAGGCCGCACTCCCGGACCGGCAGTACTGAACCGCCCCGCACCGGCGGCCCCGTTCCCGCCCCCGTCCCGGAGCCCGGGAACGGGGCCCCAGAAACGAAAGCTCTGGTCATGACCGATTCATCAGCGCGCGCGGCCCCCGCGGTCGACATGCGCGGCATCACCGTGGAGTTCCCGGGTGTCAGGGCGCTCTCGGAGGTCGACTTCCGGCTGCTTCCCGGTGAGGTCCACGCCCTGATGGGCGAGAACGGCGCCGGGAAGTCCACCCTGATCAAGGCCCTCACCGGCGTGCACCGACCGACCTCGGGGGTGATCCTCCTCCACGGGGAACAGGTGGGGTTCGGCACGCCCGTGCAGGCCCAGGACGCCGGGATCAGCACCGTCTACCAGGAGGTCAACCTCTGCCCGAACCTGTCGGTGGCCGAGAACATCCTCCTGGGCCGCGAACCGCGGCGCCTGGGCGCCATCGACGCCCGTGCCTGCCGGGCCCGGGCCGCCGAGCTGCTGCAGCGCATCGGCCTGTCGATCGACCCCGCCTCGACCCTGGACAGCCACCCCATCGCCGTACAGCAGCTCGTCGCCATCGCGCGGGCCCTGGCCGTCGACGCCCGGGTCCTGGTCCTGGACGAACCGACCTCCAGCCTCGACGCGGGCGAGGTCGCCGAACTGTTCCGGATCATGCGGGTCCTGCGCGACGACGGCGTCGCGATCCTGTTCGTCTCACACTTCCTGGACCAGGTGTACGAGATCGCCGACCGGATGACGGTCCTGCGCAACGGCAGCCTGGTCGGGGAGTACCTGCCGACCGAGACGGGCCGCCTGGAGCTGGTCTCGGCCATGCTCGGCCGGGAGAACACCGTCCTGGAGGAGGTCGGGCGCCGGTCCCAGGAGCGCGCCCCGGCCTCGGTCCCGGTCCTGACCGCCCGGAACCTGGGGCGCGGCGGCGCGATCGCACCGTTCGACCTGGAGATCCACGCCGGGGAGGTGGTGGGCCTGGCCGGGCTGCTCGGTTCGGGGCGCACGGAGCTGGCCCGGCTGCTCTTCGGCGCGGACCGCGCGGACACCGGCGGCCTCTCCACCGGCGGCCGCCCCTTCCGCCCCCGGAGCGCGCGTTCGATGATCGCCCGCGGGGTCGCCTTCTGTTCGGAGGACCGCAAGGCGGAAGGACTGGTCGCGGACCTCAGCGTGCGCGACAACCTGCTCCTGGCCCTGCAGGCCGCCCGGGGCTGGGCGCGTCCCGTCCCACGGCGCACCGCCGACGCCCTCGTGGCCGAGTACATCGGAAAACTCGACATCCGGCCGGCCGACCCGGGAGCGCTCACCAAGAACCTGTCCGGAGGCAACCAGCAGAAGGTCCTGCTGGCCAGGTGGCTGATCACCCGGCCGAAACTGCTCATCCTCGACGAACCCACCCGCGGCATCGACGTCGGGGCCAAGGCCCAGATCCAACAGGTGGTGGCCGACCTGGCCGCGGACGGCACGGCCGTGCTGTTCGTCTCCGCCGAACTGGAGGAGGTGGTCCGGGTGTCCGACCGGGTGGTGGTCCTGCGCGACCGGCACAAGGTGTCCGAACTCGACGGCGCCGACGCCACGGTGGACCGGGTGATGGCCAGCATCGCCGCCGCACACGGAGAGCACGGCAGGGCGGTGGCCTCGTGAGACCGCGACAGCTCCTGCGCCACCACCTCTTCTGGCCGATCGCCGCCCTGGTCCTGCTGCTGGTGCTCAACACCGTGTCCAACCCGTCGTTCCTGGAGATCAGGCTGCAGAACGGCCAGTTGTACGGCAGCCTCGTCGACATCCTCCGCAACGGGGCCCCGACCCTGCTCATCGCCGTCGGCATGACCCTGGTGATCGCCACCCGCGGGATCGACCTGTCGGTGGGCGCGGTCGCGGCGATCGCCGGCGCGGTCGCCTGCACCTGGATCGCCTCGGGCGGAAGCGCGGCCACCGCCGTGCTGCTGGCCCTGGGCGCCTGCGTCCTGCTCGGGCTGTGGAACGGTTTCCTGGTCTCGGTGCTGGGGATCCAGCCCATCATCGCGACCCTGGTGCTGATGACCGCCGGGCGCGGTGCGGCGATGCTGGTCACCGAGGGGCAGATCATCACCGTCGACGACCCGCTCTACCACCAGATCGGTGCGGGCTTCCTCGTGCTCCCGATCGCGGTCCTGGTCAGCCTGGGGGTCCTGGTGGGTGTCGCCCTGCTGACCCGCGGAACCGCCCTGGGGATGCTCGTCGAATCGGTCGGCGTCAACCCACGGGCCAGTCTGCTGGCCGGGGTCCGGTCCCGCACCATCATCTGGACGGTGTACGTGTTCGCCGGGCTCTGCGCCGGGGTGGCGGGCCTGATGATCAGTTCCAACGTCAACGCCGCGGACGCCAACAACGCCGGGCTGTGGATCGAGATGGACGCCATCCTCGCGGTGGTCATCGGCGGCACCTCGCTGGCCGGCGGCCGGTACTCGCTGGCCGGGACCCTCGTCGGCGCCCTGGTGATCCAGACCCTGACCACCACCGTCTACTCGATCGGTGTCGCGCCCAACGCCGCACTGGTGTTCAAGGCGGTCGTGGTCATCGCCGTGTGCCTGCTCCAGTCCCCGCGGACCTCGCAGGTGTTCGGCGTCCGCAGGAAGGCCGGTCCGCGGCCGTCCCGTTCCGAGGAGGTGACCGCCGCATGAGCGTCATGGACGTCAGAAGCAGACAGGTCCGTGTGCCCCGGCGTTTCCTGCCCGTGGCCGCCACGTTCGCGGTGTTCGTGCTCACCTTCGGGGCCGGTTCGCTGCGCTACGAGGGTTTCGCCTCCCCGCAGGTCCTGACGAACCTGTTCGTGGACAACGCGTTCCTGATCGTGCTGGCGGTCGGGATGACCTTCGTGATCCTGACCGGCGGGATCGACCTGTCGGTGGGCGCCGTGGCGGCCCTGTCCACCATGATCGCCGCGGCGACCCTGGAGGCGGGCTGGCCGCCGCTGGTGTCGGTGGCCGCGGTACTGCTCACGGGCACCTGCCTGGGGTTGCTGATGGGGCTGGTCATCCACCACTTCGAGGTCCAGCCCTTCATCGTGACGCTCGCCGGCATGTTCCTGGCCCGGGGGCTGTGCTTCCTCATCAGCGTCGAGTCGGTCTCCATCACCGACCCGGCCTTCCGGGCCGCGGCGACGGGGACCCTCACCCCCGTCGAGGGCGTGACCCTGACCTACAGCGTCCTGATCGCCCTGGCGGTGGTGCTGGTCGCGGCGCACGTGCTGCACCGGACCCGCTTCGGCCGCACAGTCTACGCGGTCGGCGGCAGTGAGGCCTCGGCCCGGCTGATGGGGCTGCCCACCGGCCGGGTCAAGGTGGGGGTCTACGCGGTGAGCGGGTTCTGCTCGGCCCTGGGCGGGCTGCTGTTCAGCCTCTACATGCTGTCCGGGTACGGCCTGCACGCGGTCGGCATGGAGCTGGACGTCATCGCGGCCGTGGTGGTCGGCGGGACGCTGCTCTCCGGCGGGGTCGGCTATGTGGCCGGCTCGGTGGCGGGTGTGCTGGTGCTGGGAACGGTGCAGACGCTGATCTCGTTCGAGGGCACCCTGAGCTCCTGGTGGACCAGGATCGTGGTCGGCGTGCTGCTCCTGGTCTTCGTGGTGTTCCAGCGGGCGGTGGTGCGCCGGGCCCGCTGAGGCGCGCGCCGCCCGGCCCGCCCGCACGGTGCGGGCGGGCCGGGCGGCGCGGGCCGTTCGCGACCCCGAGCGGCCCGGGGCGGTTCAGAACGGCCCGGGGCGGCTCAGGGCAGGTGGAAGATCTCGGTCAGCGGCACCATGCCCTCGTCGGGGCGACCGTCCAGGTTCTCGAAGAACGGGGCCATCTCCGCCTGCCAGCGCGCGTTCACGTCGGTCCGTGCCATCGCGGCGCGGGCGGCCTCGAAGTCCTCGGTCTCCAGGTAGCCGACGACCATGCCCCGGTCGTCGCAGAAGAGGGAGTAGTTGTGCCAGCCGGAGGCGGACAGGGCCGCCCGCATCTGCGGCCAGACCTCGGCATGGCGCTCCCGGTACTCCTCAAGGCGGTCCTCGCGCACCTTGAGCACGAAACAGACACGTTCCACGGGGCCTCCCTGCGGGGAGTGCCGGAGGCGGCGCGGGGCCGCCTCCGGCACTGGTCGGATCGGGTCAGAAGTCGAAGTCGTCGACGTTGTCGGCGTCGAAGACCATCGGCGGGCCGAGCACGACCTCGCCGTCGGTCTCGAAGGTGAACTCCCCCAGCTCCCCGGCGGTGAAGGTCTCACCGGCGGCACCGGTGATCTGGCCGGCCTGCAGGGCGGCCCCGGTGTACCCGGACAGGTAGCCCAGGTCGTTCGGGTTCCACAGGGCGAACTGGCCGACGGTGCCGTCGTGCACGAACTCGCGCATCTGGTTGGGGGTGCCCAGGCCGGTGACGGCGAGTTCCCCCTGGTACTCGG
The DNA here is from genome assembly GCF_014651695.1 of Nocardiopsis terrae. Lineage (GTDB taxonomy): Bacteria > Actinomycetota > Actinomycetes > Streptosporangiales > Streptosporangiaceae > Nocardiopsis > Nocardiopsis terrae. The sequence goes on along the minus strand of NZ_BMXJ01000003.1, from coordinate 112,555 downwards.
AGTCGCTGACGTAGCGGGCCGCCGCGGCCAGGCCGACCGTGGTCGGCGACACGACGCCGTCCAGGTCCGGGTGGGCCTGCACCAGGCCCTGCATCTCCTGGAAGGACTCCAGGTCGTCGTCGTTTCCGTAGACGGTGTCCACCAGTTCGAGGTCGGCGTAGTCGTCCTCCTGGAGGATCTCCTCCAGTTCGGCGATCCACGCGTTCTGGTTGGTGGCGTTGGGGGTGGCCGACAGGACGGCGAAGGTGCCCTCACCGCCGAGCTCGTCGCTGATCATGTCCGCGAGGGCGCGGCCGATGAGCTCGTTGGTGGACTGGTTGACGAACACGTCGGTGCAGTTGGCGTCGGAGTCGTAGCCGACGATGGCGGCACCGTTGTCCCGGGCCTCGTTGAGCGCGGGGCAGACCGCGTCCGGGTCGTTGGCGGCGATCACGATGACGTCGCTGCCGGCCTGGCTGGCGGCGTTGACGTACTCCACCTGGGAGTCGGCGGTGGCCTCGGTGCCGCCGCGTTCGGTGGCCTCGCCGCCCAGCTCCTCGACGGCCGCGAATCCGCCCTCGTTGACCAGGTCGAAGAACGGGTTGTTGAGCTGCTTGGGCAGGAAGTCGATCGCCAGGCCCTCGGGGATCTCGGCGTTCGGGTCGGCGGTACCGGTCGGCCCGGCGCCCCCGTCGTCCTGGGCGTCGTCGATGGTGGTGCCGCCGCAGGCGGCGGTGAGCAGGACCGCGGACGCCGCGGAGGCGAACCACAGCGAACGGCGGCGCAGGGGATCGGTCATGATTCTTCTCCTGAAGGGGCTGCGACCGGACGGTTCCGGTCGTCTGGGTCGGGTGCCGGTCTCGGACCGGGTGCCTTGCGGCGGGCCCGGAGGCGGGCCGCCGCGCTCGGCGCGACGACCGAGGCGATGAGGATCAGTCCGGTGACGACCTGGAGGACGTCACTGGAGATTCCGAGGAGTTGGAGCGCGTTGCGCAGGGAACCGAGCAGCAGGACGCCGGCCATGACGCCCACGACGGTGCCGACACCGCCGAAGATGGACACCCCGCCCAGCAGGACGGCGGCCACGACCTGGAGTTCCAGACCGAAGGCGGTGTCGGCCCTGGAGGTGCCGTACTGGAGGGTCCAGAGCACCCCGGCCCCGGCGGAGACCAGGCCGCTGGCGGCGAACAGCCAGAACTTGGTCCACCTGACCCGGACCCCGGCGAAGCGGGCGGCCTCGGCGTTGTTGCCGATGTCGTACAGGGACCGGCCCAGCACGGAGGCGTGCAGCAGGACGGCGAAGAGCACGGCGAGCAGGGCGATCGCCAGGACGGTCCACGGCAGGCCGGGGACGCCGGGGACGGTGTCCCGGACACCGCTGACCCAGGTCTGCGGGTAGCTGGCCACGGCGCGGTCGCCGAGCAGGACGTAGGCCAGGCCCCGGTAGAGGGCCATGGTTCCGATGGTCACCGCCAGGGAGGGCAGTCCGCACAGGGTGACCAGTACGCCGTTGAGCGCCCCCACGGCCAGACCCACCGCGAGACAGATCCACAGGGCGGTCTCGATGGGTACGCCCGCCTCCCACAGGACGCCCATGGTGGCGCTGCTCAGGGCCAGGGTGCTGGCCACGGACAGGTCGATCTCGCCGGTGATGACGATCAGGGTCATGGGCAGCGCCATCAGGGCGATGGCGGCCACGCTCAGCAGCAGGAATCCGGTGTTGCGTTCGGTGGCGAAGTTGTCGACGAACATCGCGGCGCACACCAGGGTGACCAGCAGCGCCCCGAGTACGGGCGCCTCGCGCAGCGACAGTGCGGAACGCAGGCGGGAGACGGTGCCCGCCGGGGTTCGGGTGTGGTCAGGCACCACGTGCTCCCCCTCCTCCGAGTTTGCGGGCGGTACGCAGGGCCAGCAGGCGGTCCAGGCCGATGGCGGCCAGGATCAGGGCGCCCACGACGGCCTGGTGCCAGAACTGGTTGATCTGCCAGATGGGCAGGGCCGCGGTGATGGTGGTCATCAGCACCGCGCCGACGGCGGCCCCGTAGACGGTGCCGACCCCGCCGGCGATGGCCACGCCGCCGACCACGGCGGCCGCGACCACCTGGAGCTCCATGCCGGTGCCGACGGTGGAGTCGACCGTCCCGTAGCGGGCGGCGAACAGGACGCCCGCCAGCCCGGCCAGGGCCCCGTTGACGGCGAAGGCGGTCAGTACCCGCCGGCCGGCGGGGATGCCGGACAGGCGTGCGGCGTCGGCGTTGGAACCGATCGCGTACAGTTCGCGGCCCGAACGGTAGTGGGCCAGGTACAGGCCGACCACCACCACGGTGGCGATGGCCACCGCGGCCGGCAGCGGGACGCCCAGGAGGCTGACCCGGCCCAGCGCGAGGAAGGCGGCGGGCATGTCGTGCGCGTTGACCTGGCCGCCGTCCGCCCACCAGTGGTTGATCCCGCGGAAGGCGTAGAGCGTGCCGAGGGTGACGACCAAGGCGGGGACCTGGACGGTGGTGACCAGGGCTCCGTTGAGCAGGCCGCAGACCGCTCCGATGGCGACACCGCAGAGCATGGCCACCGGCACGGGGAGCCCGGGGAAGGTGACGAAGAGGATGCCGGTGCCGAAGGCCGACAGGCCCATCACGGAGCCGACGGAGAGGTCGACGTTCCTGGTGATCAGGACCATGGCCTGGCCGACGGCGAGGACCGACAGCACGGTGGCGCCGAGGAAGAGGTCGCGCACGCCCTGTGCGGACAGGAAGCCCGGGTTGTGCAGCCAGGTGGCGGTGATCAGGACGGCGACGGCGAGCAGGACGCCGAGTTCGCGTACCTGTCGTGTGCGCTGTGCCGGTCGGCCTTTCGGCGGCGCGGCCGTGGCCGACGGGTTCTCAGGGGGGCGTTCGGGCGCCTGGGCTGGGGTGCCTGGCGGGGTCACGGGGCCTCCGGGGTGGGTGGTGGTGGGGACGGCGCGCGCATCAGGCGGCACTTCGCGGCTGTTGGCCGGTGGCGGCGTACATGACCGTTTCCTCGGTCGCCGCGTCCCGGTCGAGTTCGGCGGTGATCCGCCCCTCGTGCATGACCAGGACCCGGTCCGCCATGGCGAGGACCTCGGGGAGTTCGCTGGAGACCATGACGATGGCCAGCCCCTCCCCGGCCAGGCGGGACAGCAGGCGGTGCACCTCCGCCTTGGTCCCGACGTCGATGCCGCGGGTGGGTTCGTCGATGAACAGCAGCCGCGGTCGTGTGGACAGCCACTTGGCCAGGACGACCTTCTGCTGGTTGCCTCCGGAGAGGGTGGAGACCGGGTCGGTGGTGTCGCCGTACTTGAGCTGGAGGCGCTCACCCCATTCCCGGGCGGCGTCGCGTTCGGCCCGGGGCCGGAGCAGGCCCAGGCGGCTGAGCGGGCCGCGGCGGGTGGCGGTGGAGTTCCGTTCGATGGAGGACTCCATCACGAGCCCCTGGAGCCTGCGGTCCTCGGGGACCAGTGCCGCTCCGGCCGCCATGGCGGCCCGGGGGCGGCCGTTGGGAAGCTCCCGGCCCAGGACCCGGACCGTCCCGGTGTCGTGGCGGTCCACGCCGAAGGCGGCCCGGACGACCTCGCTGCGCCCCGCGCCCACCAGCCCGGCCAGGGCGACGATCTCCCCGGCGCGTACCGAGAAGGACACGTCGGTGAAGACGCCCCGGCGGGTCAGGCCCTCGACCTCCAGGACGGTTTCGCCGACCTGCGCCTCCTCCTTCGGGTAGAGGCTGGAGACCTCCCTGCCGACCATGCGTCGGACCACGGTGTCCACGTCCAGTTCGGGCGTGGGGTCGCAGGAGACGAAGGCGCCGTCGCGCACGACCGTGATGCGGTCGCAGAGGGCGAACACCTCGTCGAAGCGGTGGGAGATGAAGAGCAGGGCGGTGCCGGAGTCCCGTAGGGAGCGGGCGACGCGGAAGAGGCGTTCGGCCTCCACCCCGGACAGTGCGGCGGTGGGTTCGTCCATGACCAGGACGCGGGCCCGCCGGGTGAGGGCCTTGGCGATCTCCACGAGCTGTTGGTCGGCGATGGAGAGGCCGCGCGCCGGGCGGTCGGGGTCGGTCTCCACCCCAAGGCGGGCGAAGGCCTCCGCGGTCCGGCGGCGCATGAGGGCCCGGTCGATGGTGCGCAGACGGGTCCTCGGCTGGCGGCCGACGAAGATGTTCTCGGCCACCGACAGGTCGGGGAAGAGCGTGGGTTCCTGGTGGATGACCGCGATGCCCGCGCGCTGCGCGTCGGCGGGGGCCTGGAAGGCGGTCGTTTCGCCGTCGACCAGGATCTGTCCGGAGTCGGGCCGGTGCACCCCGGCGATGGTCTTGACCAGGGTGGATTTTCCCGCCCCGTTCTCTCCGACCAGGGCGTGGATCTCACCCGCCCGCAGTTCGAGGGAGAGTCCCCGGAGGGCTCGGACGCTGCCGAAGGACTTGCTCACGCCGTCGAGGGCGAGGGGCGGGGGCGCCGGGGGCTGTTGTTCTGGCACGTACGCCCTCCTTGTTTCGGGTCGATGCGGGTTCCGCCGCTTCTCAAAACGTTTTAATATGATGGGGATGCTAGGTGGGACACACCACACCGTCAAGAGGCACTCTGGTAATTTGCAGAGGTAAGGGGCTTCCCGGACCACCTGCACCGAACCGGCAACACAGGACCACAGGGCGATCCCACGGCTTGCGAGACACTCCGTTGACACGTTTCAAAACCGATGTGACGATCAACCGAGTGAGGCCCGGCCGGCGCGGTGTCCGGGCGGACCCGCACCGCCGCCGAACCGTCCGACCGACAGAGCACCGGAGACCCCGTTGTCGACAGCCCAACCCCACCCGTCAGCGAAACGCCCCGCGGGGATCACCGAGGTCGCCAGGCACGCCGGGGTCTCCCCCGGAACCGTCTCCAACGTGCTCAACCGGCCGGAGCGGGTCGCCGGCCCGACCCGGGCCAGGGTCGAGGCGGCCATCGCCGAGCTCGACTACGTGCGCAACTCCTCCGGCAGCAGCCTGCGCTCCGGACGCAGCGACGCCGTGGGCCTGCTGGTCCTCGACGTGACCAACCCCTTCTTCACCGAGGTGGCGCGCGGGATGGAGGACGAGGCAGCCGAAGCCGGGCTCGCGGTCCTGCTGCTCAACTCGGCGGAGTCGGGGACCCGGCAGCGCCGCAACCTCAGGCTGCTCGCCGAACAGCGCGCGGCGGGAGCGGTGGTCATGCCGGTCGACGACGACCTCTCCGACCTGCTGTGGCTGCACCGGCAGGGGGTGCCGTGGGTCGCCCTGGACCGGGGTGACGTCCCCGAGGACGTGGGGTGCAGCGTCAGTGTGGACAACCACGCCGGCGGCCTGGCCGCCGGGCGCCACCTCGTCGGGCTGGGCCACGAGCGGGTCACCTTCCTGACCGGGCCTCCCGCCATCGAGCAGGTGCGAAGGCGCCACGACGGCCTGCGCGACGCCTTCACCGAGTCCGACCTCGACCCCGACGGTTCGATCAGCGTGATCGAGCTCCCCCAGCTCAACCCCGAGCAGGGCGAACGGGCGGTGGACGCCGCCCTCGCGGGCGGACCCAGGCAGCGGTCGACGGCGGTCATGTGCGCCAACGACCAGCTCGCCCTGGGGTTCATGAAGGGGCTGGGCAGGCGCGGACTGCGGGTACCGGACGACATCTCGGTGATCGGCTACGACAACGTCGACGTCGCCAGCCTGGTCCACCCCGGCCTGACCACCGTCGCCCAGCCCAAGTACGAGCTGGGCCGTACGGCCATGCGCCTGCTCCGGGCGCAGCTGGACGACCCGGACCACCTGCACCAGCGCCTGCTCTTCAGCCCCGAACTGGTGCTGCGCGGTTCCACTGCCGCCCACCGGCCCTGAGGGCGGGCGGCGAGGGCTCCGCCCGTCCGTTCGGTTTGACCGGATCTTCCCGAGGGGAACGAACACCGGCGCCGACCGGCAATGGAACAGCCGTGGCCCCGACCCCTGTCCGTGCGCTTCAACGGAGACGAAAGGTCCGGACCATTGGGAGCGAGACCTTAACCGTCGGCGAGAACTCTCCGGAAACAAAACGCGGGGCAGCATCTTTCACCATTGCGTCCGACAGTCGCGGACTTTTCGGATCAGTTCCGCCATATCCGCACAGAGGGCTACCGGGGCGCGTCCTCCCGCTCGCCCGCCATCGAAGTCCCAGGACACGAAGAAGCCGGATCCCCCGGCCGCGGACCGCCCCGCGGCCGGGGTGTCCAGCCACGGGGACGTCGGGCTCCCGCCGTCACCTGATCTCCTTGCACGGCAGACCGACAGAGGTGTAACAGAATACGCTTCCCCACCGAGATGTTCGCATTGGAAATGACCCGAAGCAAGAGTTCGCCACCATCAGGAACACCACCTTCCCAATGGGAAGAAAACCCTGAAGCAAAAGGAGAACATTAGGTTATTAACACGCAAAACAAATGAGCCCCACATCCGTTGCGGCCATGGATTTCCGCACTTAAAAGAAGATCCGCATAATACTTCGTCCCGTTCCCGCCTCGGATCCGAACGGATACTCCAACGCTGCTCCGGCGGCAGCACATGAGCCTCGCCACGACCGCGGCGCCAGACTCGGCCCGCGGCTCCCGTGCACGAGCCCCGAAGGATTGGGGTCGTCACCGCGTGGAGCCACGGCAGCCCTCTGTCCCCCGCCTGGCGAGGCGGGGGACAGTCACGGGACAGGGTGGCGGTGGGGGATCAGTTCTGAGCGGTGGGGAAGAACCCGGCGTAGACGGAGGAGATCGAGTGGGCTTCGAGGACGCCCTGGTAGGCGTGGACGTCGTCGATGTCGCCGGTCCAGTGGTCGGTGTTGGAGCCGCCGTGCTGGGCGCTGCCGATCCGGAGCGGACCGTCGGCGTGCCAGGCGTGGTACACCGCCGCCCGGGAAGCCTCGGAGCCGTTGACATAGAGCACCAGCTCACCGCGGGTGTGGTCGTAGACGCCCGTCAGATGAGTCCACTCCCCGGGCTGAGCGGTCCAGGAAGAGGAGGCGTGGGTCCATCCGCTCCCCTCCGGGGTGGCCGCGTCGTCGTGGGAGGCCATCTTGAACACCCACGCACCGGTGGACCCCTCGTAGCCCAGGTAGAAGCCGCTCTGGTGCGTACCGGCCTGGCTGACGGCGGTGGTGTCGGCGCCATCACCCGTCTCGTCCAGGCGCACCCAGGCCGCGACGCTGAAGCTGCGGTCCGTGCGCAGGGCGGGACCGGGGGCCTCGATGTACTCGTCGTCCCCGTTCAGCCGCACTGCGGGGGAGAAGGTGATGTCGTTGTCAGCGAGGTTCCAAGCCGTGAGGGGATCACCGTGCAGGGTGGCTTCGAGTCCGTGGTCGGTGGCGTCGGACACGGTCGTGCCGTCCCACTCGTCGAGCATCCACCGGCCCTCGGCGGCGATCGGGCGGTTAGCCAGCCGCCACACCTCGGAGTCGGTCTCGGAGTCGGACACGGTCTCGTCCACGACGAGGCGGTCCCACACCCGAACATCGTCGATGGCGCCGGGCCAGTGGTACTCGCCCGTGCCCTGGAACAGGGCGCGTCCGATGGCGAGTGGCCCCTGGGCGTTCCACGGTTCGGGATGGGTGGCGGTGTCCTGTTCGATGCCGTCGACGTAGAGGGTGATCTCACCGGTCCGCTCGTCGTGGGTACCCAGCAGGTGGGTCCACACCCCGACGTCGGCGGAGGTGGTGGAAGCTGCCGCGGTCCACTCCCGGGGCCCGCCCCGGTGCTCGTCCTCAGGGGACATCCTGAACACCCACTGGCCGGTGTCGCCCTGGTAGCCGAGGTGGAAGGCGCTCTGCGCGGCGCCCTCCTGGGCGACGGCGACGTGGTCGGCGACGGCGCGGTCCAGCTTCACCCATGTGGAGACGGAGAAGGAACCGGAGGTGTCCACGGAGGAGTGGTCGGCGACGATCTCGCCGTCGGTACGGCCGTCGGTACGGACGGCCGTGCCCTCCAGGCGTGGGGCGGGGTTGGTGTTGGGGTTCTCGGCGCTCCCGACCCGGCCGCGTACCCACTCCACACTCTCGGACAGGTCAAGGCCCCGATCGGGGTCGATGATGTCGGCGGCGTGGTCCCCCTGCCCCTCGTCGAAGGCGAAGTAGGCAACCGGGTCACTCGGCGGAGCGACGAGGAAGGAGTAGACGAGCACGCAGGCGGAGGAACCGCCGGAGGCGTCCACGGTGCGCGCGTAGATGCGGTTGGGGCCCGCCAGGCGCGGGGTGAGGGTCACCGTGACCGAACCGCCTGGCTCGTCGGGCACAGCCTCGTGGACACAGGAGCTGTCGTTGAGGGCGTAGAAGTAGCTCTGAACGTCCTCGGACCCGTTGCTGGAGAACGTGAAGTCGCCGGGCCGGCCGGGGGAACCGTGGAACTCGTCCCCGGCCGGGTAGTCGGCTGAGGTAACCTCGGCTCCCTCTTCGGCGAGGGCGGGCGCGGGCAGGGCGGGCAGCAGGAGCAGCGGCGCCAGGAGTGCGGCGACGCGTGCCCGAGCACGGCGGGACATGGCAGGGCTCTCTGACTCAGGGTGAGGGATCACCTGGTGGAGGCCGTGCCGTCGGAACACGACCGGTGGTTGCCCTGGGACGAGAGACGAAGTTAGCAGGCGCAGGAAAACAAACGGCCAGTGATCCATCTCACCGCGCCATGCGCACATCGTTTCCGAAATGGGAAAAAACCTGCATACAGGAGTTTCGTGTCAACAATGACCACATTCGGACACATTTCTTACGTTTGACCGTCCACCACCCACCACCAGTACGAACTCGCGGAACGGTACCGGGAACACGCTGATCCCTCCTGGTCGTGCACGCCCGGACTCCCTCACCCGAGACCAGGTGGGTTCCTTCGCCACTGCGGCGTTCTCTGCCTCGGTGGCCCCCGAACGGGCCCGCTCGGGGCGTGCGTGCTCACCGCTGTTTCGGGCCCGCCGGACGGGCCTACGGGACTCCGCGGCCGTCGGCTACTACCCTGCTCCGACGGACGCAACGGACCCGAGGCAGCGGAGGCGGCCCGGCATGAACTCCCTCCACCTGGCCTACGCGGCCATCGGCACGCTCAGTGTGCTCCTGGCGCTGTTCAGCAACCGGACCCGCACCCTGCCGCTGAGCGAACCCCTCCTGGCCCTCCTGCTCGGCGTGGCTCTGGGGCCCGTCTTCCTCGACCTGGTCTCCCTGTCCGCCGCCACACGCGAGCCCCTCCTGCTGGAGGGCACCCGCCTCCTGCTGGCCGCCTCGGTCATGACCGCGGCGCTGCGCTTCCCCGTCTCCTCGCTGCGCCCGCTGATCCCCCAGTTCCTGCTGCTGTTGTGCGTGATCATGCCGCTCGCGGCCGCGGTGACCGGCGCCTCGGCCCTGCTGCTCGGCCTGCCCCTGGCGCTGGCCGCCGTGGTGGGCACCTGCCTGTGCCCCACCGACCCGGTGCTCGCCGCCTCGGTGGTCACCGGCGGCCCCGCCGAACGCGACCTGCCCGGGCGCATACGCAGACTCCTCACCGGAGAGAGCGGTGCCAACGACGGGCTCGCCCTGCCCCTGGTCGGGGTCGCGGTGGCCGTCGCCCTGCCCCTCACCGGGCCCGGCGGCACGGTCGTCCGCCTGGTGTGGGAGGTGCTGGGCGGCGTGGCCCTGGGCGTGCTCACGGGAGCCGTGGCGGGCAGGGCCATGGAGGCGGCCACCCGTGAACGGGAACTGGAAGAGGGGCCCTCCCTTCTCTTCACGCTCCTGCTCGCCGTCGCCGTCCTCGGAGCGGCACGGCTGATCGGTGTGGGCGGGGTGCTCGCCGTCTTCAGCGCGGGCCTGGCCTACAACTGGTCGGTGCGCAGGGGGGAGCGCGGCCCCCAGCAGAACATCGACGAGGCGGTCAACCGCTACCTGGCCCTGCCCGTGTTCGTGCTGCTGGGCGCGGTGCTGCCCTGGCGGGAGTGGATCGGGTTCGGGCCGGCCGCGCTCGCCTTCGTGCTCGCCGTCCTCCTGCTGCGCCGTCTTCCGCTGATCATGCTCGCCTGGCGGCCCCTGGGGCTGCGTCCGCGCGGATCCGCCTTCCTGGGGTGGTTCGGCCCGATGGGTGTCAGCGCGCTCTTCTACGCGGCGCACGCGGCCCATCAGGGCGTGCACGATCCGCGGCTGTTCGCCGCCGTCAGCCTGGCCGTGACCGCCAGCGTGGTCGCGCACGGCGTCACCTCGTCGCCCTTCCGTTCGCTGTACGCGCGCTACGCGGGCACCCCCGCGGCCGGCTCCTGACCGGTGGCCGAAGGTTCACCCGGCCGCACGGGGCGACCGGGCGAGCCTTCGGCCGGGGGTGTGCTCACTCCGGCCAGAGGAAGCGCTGAGCCCTCTCCCAGGGGGCGCTTGCCGCCTCCGGACGGTAGGTACGGGTCTCGAAGGAGTCGGCCACGATCCGTCGCAGGTCCGACAACTCCCCCTCCACCGCGCCGACCGCGCGGGCCTGCACCAGCAGGTTGCCCACGGCGGTGCCCTCGGCCGGGCCCGCCACCACCGGCAGCCCGGTGGCTTCGGCGGTGAGCCGGCACAGCAGCGTGTTGCGCGAACCTCCGCCGACCACGTGCACCGCCTCGACGTCCTTACCGGACAGCTCGGCGGCCTGATGCACCGCCCTGCGGTAGGCCAGGGCCAGGGAGTCGATGACGCACCGGGCCAGCTCGGCCTCCCCCTCGGGCGGGCGCTGCCCGGTCTCGGCGGCGTAGGCGGCGATCCGGGCGGGCATGTCACCCGGCGGCAGGAACCGGGGGTCGTCCACGTCGACCACGCAGGCGAGCGCGGGCACGCGGGCGGCCCGCTCCAGCAGGTCGGCCAGGTCCACGTCACGGCCCTGTTCGCGCCAGGTGCGCAGGGACTCCTGCAGCACCCACAGCCCCATGACGTTGCGCAGGTAGCGGACGGTGCCGTCCACACCGAGTTCGTTGGTGAAGTTGGCGGCCCGACTCTCCTCGGTGCGCACCGGGGCGTCCAGCTCCACCCCCACCAGCGACCACGTTCCGCTCGAGACGTAGGCGAAGTTCGGTGTGGCGGCCGGAACGGCGACCACCGCCGAGGCGGTGTCGTGCGAGCCGACCGCGACCAGCGGCGCCCCCGCGGCGGCCCCCACCGACTCGCGTGCCTCCAGCCGTCCCACGACCGCGCCCGGCTCGACCAGGCGGGACAGCAGACCGCGTACCGGCACCCCGAAGGGCCCTTCCAGCACCTCCAGGCACTCCTGGGCCCAGTCACGGGTGCGCGCGTCCACCAGCCCGGTGGTGGAGGCGTTGGTGAGCTCCCACACCCGCTCCCCGGTCAGCCAGTACCCCAGCAGGTCCGGGACGAGCAGCGCGCCGCGGGCGAGCGGTGCCAGTCGGGGGTCGTCGGCCGCGGCGGCCAGTTGGAACACCGTGTTGAACTGTTGGACCTGGAGCCCGTTGACCGCGTACATGCGGTCGGCGGGCAGGTGCTCGAACACCTTCTCCGGGACGCCCGTGGTGCGGGCGTCCCGGTAGTGCACCGGGTTGCCGAGCAGCGCCCCGTCGGCGTCGAGCAGTCCGTAGTCCACGGCCCAGGAGTCGATGCCCACCGAGGCCAGGCCCCCGTGGGGCGCGGCCGCCGCGCGCAGCCCCTCCAGGGCTCCCCGGTACAGGGACAGGACGTCCCAGTACAGGGTGTCGCCGCCACGGCGCGGAACGGCCACCGGGGTGTTGGCGAACCGGGCGACCTCCTCCGTGCGCAGGACGCCGTCGAGGAGGTGACCGGTGATCACCCGGCCGCTGGAGGCCCCCAGGTCGATCGCGGCGTGCACCGCCGCATCCCTCTTCTCGGGCACGGCGCTCACCGCAGGAACGCGGCGGCCACGCCGCTGTCCACGGGCACGTGCAGTCCGGTGGTGTGCGACAGCTCCCCCGCGGTCAGCGCGAACACGGCGTTGGCCACGTGTTCGGGCAGCACCTCGCGCCCCAGGAGGGTGCGCTTGGCGTAGAACGCGCCCAGCTCCTCCTCCTTGACCCCGTAGACCTCGGCGCGCTGGGCGCCCCAGCCGCCGGCGAAGATGCCCGAGCCCCGGACGACGCCGTCGGGGTTGACGCCGTTGACGCGGATGCCGTGCTCGCCGAGTTCGGCGGCGAGCAGGCGCACCTGGTGGGCCTGGTCGGCCTTGACCGCGGAGTAGGCGATGTTCTTGGGGCCGGCGAACACGGCGTTCTTCGAGGCGATGTAGACGATGTCGCCGCCCATGTCCTGGCGGGTCATCATCCGGGCGCTCTCCCGGGAGACCAGGAACGACCCCTTGGCCATGACGTCGTGCTGCAGGTCCCAGTCGCGTTCGGTGGTCTCCAGCAGGGGCTTGGAGATGGACAGCCCGGCGTTGTTGACCACCAGGTCCACGCCGCCGAAGGCCAGGGCGGCCTCGCCCAGGGCCCGGGCGACCGCCTGGCCGTCGCTGACGTCGCAGGCCACGCCCACGGCGACGTCGGCGTTGCCGAGTTCGGCCGCGGCCTCGGCGGCCTTGTCCGCGTCGAGGTCGGACACGACCACGCAGGCGCCCTCGGCGGCCAGGCGGGTGGCGATGGCCTTGCCGATGCCGCTCGCGGCGCCCGTGACGAAGGCGATCCGGCCGGCCAGGGGCTTGGGCTTGGGCATCCGCTTGAGCTTGGCCTCCTCCAGGGACCAGTACTCGATGCGGAACTTCTCCGACTCCTCGATGGGCCGGTAGGTGGAGACGCTCTCGGCGCCGCGCATCACGTTGATGGCGTTGACGTAGAACTCGCCGGCCACGCGCGCGGTCTTGGCGTCCTTGCCGAAGGAGAACATGCCCACGCCGGGGACCAGGACGATCGCCGGGTCGGCGCCGCGCATGGCGGGGCTGTCGGGGCCCGCGTGGCGCTCGTAGTAGGCGCGGTAGTCGGTCCGGTACTCCTGGTGCAGTTCGCGCAGCCGTTCCACCACCCGCTCCAGCGGGGCGTCGGCGGGCAGGTCGAGCACCATGGGACGGACCTTGGTGCGCAGGAAGTGGTCGGGGCAGGAGGTGCCCAGCGCGGCCAGGCGGGGGTGCTCGGCGGCGGCGAGGAAGTCCAGGACCGCGTCGCTGTCGGTGAAGTGACCGATCTGCGGGTGGTCGGTGGAGGCCAGTCCGCGGATGACGGGGGCCAGGGCGGCCGCGCGTTCGCGGCGCTCGGCCTCGGGCAGGGCCCCGTAGCCCTCCAGGGCGGGGCCGAAGGGCTCGGGACGGCCCTTCTCCTCCAGACTGCGCTGTTCAATGAAGTGTTCGGCGGTGCGGATGATCTCCAGCGAGTTGGCCTGGCACTGCTCGCTGGTTTCGGCCCAGGCGGTGATGCCGTGGCCGCCCAGCACCGCGCCGATGGCGTCCGGGTTCTCCTCGGCGATCGCGGCGATGTCCAGGCCGAGCTGGAAGCCGGGGCGGCGCCAGGGCACCCACACCACGCGGTCGCCGAAGCACTCGTGGGTGAGGCGTTCGCCGTCGGCGGCCGTGGCGAGGGCGATACCGGAGTCGGGGTGCAGGTGGTCCACGTGCGCGGCGCGCACCAGCCCGTGCATGGCGGTGTCGATGGAGGGTGCGGCGCCGCCCTTGCCGAAGAGGCAGTGGTCGAAGGCGGCGACCATCTCGTCCTCGCGCTCCTCGCCCGGGTAGACGTCGACGAGGGCGCGCAGCCGGTCCAGGCGCAGGACGGCGAGGCCGTCCTCGGTGAGGGTGCCCAGGTCGCCGCCGGAGCCCTTGACCCACAGCAGGTCGACGGGCTTCCCGGTGACCGGGTCGGTGGCGGTTCCGGCGGCGGAGGTGTTGCCCCCCGCGAAGTTGGTGTTGCGCGGGTCGGAACCGAGGGTGTTGCTGCGTGCGACGAGCTGGGTGGCGACGGGGTCGGACACGTGATCTCCCTGTGGGGTGCGGGTGCGGGGTCGTGCGGCCGGTTCGGGCTCGGGTGTCACGCGCCCCACCCGGCCTGGGTGCCGCCCTTGCGTTCGGCGACGACGCGCTCCAGGTAGCCGGAACGGGCGTGCGCCGCCATGGGGTCGGGGTCGAGCCCCTGCTCCTCGCGGAGTCCGGCCAGCATGGGGCGCACGTCGGTGTTGTAGGCGTCCATCAGGACGGCGTTGGCGCCGAGCACGTCGCCCGCCCGCTGGGCCGCGTCGAGGGCTTCGGCATCCACGAGCAGGGCCTTGGCGGTGGCTTCCTGGACGTTCATGACCGAGCGGATCTGACCGGCGATCTTCGGCTCGATGTTGTGGCACTGGTCGAGCATGAACGCGACCCCGGTGTCGGTGGCCAGGCCCCCGCCGCGTGCCACCTCGTACATGATGCGGAAGAGCTGGAAGGGGTCGGCCGCGCCGACCATGAGGTCGTCGTCGGCGTAGAAGCGGGAGTTGAAGTCGAAGGCCCCGAGCTTCCCGGCGCGCAGCAGGAACGCGACGATGAACTCGATGTTGGTGTGCGCGGCGTGGTGCCCGGTGTCCACGCAGACGACAGCCCGTTCACCGAGTTCGAGGCAGTGGGCGTAGGCGGTGCCCCAGTCGGGGACGTCGGTGGCGTAGAAGGCGGGCTCGAAGAGCTTGTACTCCAGCAGGATCCGCTGGTGCTCGCCCAGGCGGGCGTAGACCTCGCGGAGCGCCTCGGCCAGCCGGTCCTGCCGGGCCCGCAGGTCGTCCTGCCCGGGGTAGTTGGTGCCGTCGGAGAACCAGAGCTTGAGGTCGCGCGAGCCGGTGGCGTCCATGACGTCGACGCAGGCCAGCAGGTGGTCGATGGCCTTGCGGCGCACCCGGGGTTCGGGGTTGGTGACGCTGCCGAGCTTGTAGTCGTCGTCCTGGAAGACGTTGGAGTTGATGGTCCCGACGCCGATCCCGAGGTCACGGGCGTGCGCGGCCAGGGCCCCGTAGTCGTCCACCCGGTCCCAGGGGATGTGCAGCGCGACCGTGGGGGCGACGCCGGTGAGGCGGTGGACCTCGGCGGCGTCGGCGATCTTCTCCCAGGGGTCGCGCGGGACCCCCGGCTGGCCGAACACCTTGAACCGGGTCCCGGAGTTCCCGAAGGCCCAGGAGGGCAGTTCGATGTGCTGGCGCCGCAGGGTGTCCAGAGCGTCGGCGCTGAGGCCTGCATGCGATGCAACCACGGTGGGTCTCCGTTCGGTTCGACGACTCTGATCCAGCCGATTGAATCGTTTCATTCCAAGCGCCACGAAATTACCCCCAGGCCACCAAGGAAGTCAATGCACATCGGGCGATCATTGCGTCTACCAGGGATAATGTGCTTGAATCGTTTTACAAGCGCGGCGACAGGACCCCGGAAGAGGAGACGGCACGGACTCGGCCGCCCACCTGCGCCACCGACCGCCCCGGGCCCGGGGCGGAACCGCCGGGCCCGGCGGCGCGGGTGGGCTCACACCTGTGATGCAGGCCGGATCACACGGGCGGGCAGTCGGCCCCGTCACCGCACGGGGCCGCCACCGGTCCGGCCACGGCGTCCCGGTGTCGTTCCAGCAGGACGGTGTCGCGCCAGCGGCCGTGCTGCCTGGCGATGCGCTCGCGCACGCCCACGGTGCGGTAACCCGCCTGGTGGTGCAGGGCCAGCGCGGCGCGGTTCTCCGGGAAGACCGAGGCCTGCAGGGTCCACAGCCCGCCGGCGTCGGCCTCGGTGACCTGCCGGTACAGCAGGGCCTTGCCCACACCGCGTCCGCGTGCGCGCTCGGCGACGAAGACGGAGGTCTCTGCGACCCCCGCGTACGCCTCACTGTCGGAGACGGGGGCCGCGGCGGACCAGCCGACCACCTCTCCCCCGGCTTCGGCGACCCAGCAGTGCCCCGGGAGCCACCTGTGCCTGAGGGCCTCATCGTCGGGGACCCGGGACTCGAAGATGGCGTCACCGGCGGCGATGCCCTGGGCGTGGATCTCGCGCACCGCGTCCAGGTCGGCGTCGGCCATGGGCCGGGTGGTGACGTCCTCGGGCAGGTCGGTGGGGCAGCAGGGACGGGTGTTGAGGACGCCCATGACGGCGTCGGCGGCGTGCGGCAGGCCGGTGCAGCAGGCGGGGTTGACCGCCACCCGGGTCGAGGTCCCGGCCCTCGTGAGGGTCACGAAGCCGACCTCGGCGAGTTTTCGCAGGTGGTGGGAGACCGTGGGCTGCCTGATCCCCACCGTCTCGGCGAGCGCCCCCACGCTGACGGAGCCCGGGGTGGTGGCGATGACGTGCAGCAGCCGCACACGGGTGGGTTCGGCCAGGCAGGCGAACCAGGCCGCGTAGGTCTCGGCGTCCGCCTGGGGCAGCGGTCCGGCGTCGTGTTCGGGCGGTGTGGTCATACCTCCATTATCGACGACAATCTATGCTTGCGTCCATAGACGCCCATCGATAGAGTCCTTCTTCATAGACATTGGTCGATCAAGGAGTGGGACATGACCGAGAAGAACCCCGTCGTGGTGATCGGTGCGGGCCCGGTGGGCCTGGCCGCGGCAGCGGAGCTCACCGAACGCGGACTGCCCGTCCTGGTCCTGGAGAAGGGCGACGGGGCCGGAGCCGCGGTGACCGAATGGGGGCACGTGCGCCTGTTCTCGATGTGGCGCGACCTGGTGGACCCGGCCGCGGAGAGGCTGCTCGCCGCCGCCGGTTGGCAGCGCCCCGACGACACCGGCTACCCCACCGGCCGGGAGTGGGTGGAGTTCTACCTGAATCCGCTGGCCCGGGCCCTCGGGGAGCGGGTGCGCCTGGGCACCGAGGTGGTGGGCGTCAGCCGCCTGGGCCGGGACCGGGTGGTCGACGCCGAGCGCGCCGAACAGCCCTTCGTCGTCCGGGTGCGCACCGCAGCCGGGCAGGAGCGCCTCCGGGCCCGCGCGGTCGTCGACGCCTCGGGCACCTGGGGCTCCCCCAACCCGGTCGGCGGCGACGGACTGCCCGCCCTGGGCGAGCCCGAGGCGGCCGGGTACCTCTCGCACCGCGTCCCCGACCTCACCGACCCGGACACCCGGAAGCGGTACGCGGGGCGCCGCACCGCCGTGGTCGGCCGCGGGCACTCGGCCCTGACCGCCCTGGTCTCCCTGGCGGAGCTGGCCGAGCAGGAGCCCGGGGCCCGGATCGTGTGGGTGCTCCGCCGCGACCGGGTGGGGGACGCCTTCGGCGGCGGGGACGACGACCAGCTCGCCCGGCGCGGGGCCCTGGGGACGCGGGCCCGGGCCGCGGTGGAGGCCGGGCACGTCGAGGTGGTCACCGGGTTCCGCACCGCAGAACTGCGTTCGGCGCGGGGCGGCCTGGTCCTGGTCGACGAGGACGGCCGCGCCCTGGAGCCGGTGGACGAGGCGGTGGCGCTGACCGGGTTCCGCCCCGACCTGTCCTTCCTCTCCGAGGTCCGCCTGGGGCTGGACCCCGTACTGCAGGCCCCGGTGGCGCTGGCTCCGCTGATCGACCCCAACGTGCACTCCTGCGGCACCGTCTACCCGCACGGCGCGGCCGAACTGGCCCATCCCGAGGAGGGGTTCTTCCTGGCCGGGATGAAGTCCTACGGGCGCGCGCCCACGTTCCTGGCCCTGACCGGGTTCGAGCAGGTGCGCAGCATCGCCGCCCACCTGGCCGGTGACCACGGGGCGGCGGCCCGGGTCGAGCTGACCCTGCCCGAGACCGGGGTGTGCGGCGGAGCCGGGCTGGCCGAGGAGCCCGAGGCCGCCGAGGACGTCGGCGGCTGCTGCGGACCCGGCGCGCAGGAGGTCGAGTTGACCGGGGCGGCCCCGCTCCGGTGAGGCCGCTGGGCGACCGCGTGCTCGGGCGTGCCCCGGCCGCGCAGGCGGCCGGGGCGCGCCGGGGGCTGGCAATCCTGTGCGTCACCGTCACCACCAGCTACGGGGTGCTGTTCTATGCCTTCCCCGTGTTGGCCCCGGCGGTCACCTCCGACACCGGTTGGTCCCTGGCCGCCCTCACCGCGGTGTTCTCCGCGGCACAGGTGGTGGCGGGGCTGGCAGGTGCCCTGGTGGGGAGATGGTTGCAGGGCCGCGGTCCCCGACCGGTGATGACGGCGGCGGCTGTGCTCGCCGTACCGGCCACGCTGGGGATCGCCTCCGCCCAGAGCCTGTGGGCCTTCACCCTGGCATGGCTGGTGGCCGGCGCGGCGATGGCCGGGCTGTTCTACCCGCCGGCCTTCGCCGCCCTGACGCACTGGTTCGCGGCCGGTCGGGTACGCGCCCTGACCGTGCTGACCCTGGTTGCGGGGTTGGCCAGTACAATCTTCGCTCCCCTGACAGCGGCCCTGGAGGGACTGTGGGGGTGGCGGGGCGCCTATCTGGTGCTGGCCCTCGTACTGCTCGTCGTGGTGGTCCCGTTGCACTGCTCCCTACCCCGGGGGTGGTCACGGACCGCCGACGAGCACCCCGACGAGAAGGGGGCGCCGGTACGTGCGGTGGTGCGCAGCCGGGCGTTCTGGGCCCTGACCGCGTCCCTGGCCCTGGGGTCGCTGACGGTGTACGCCGTGGTGGTCAACCTCGTGCCGCTCCTGGAGGTACGCGGGTTCGACACCACCGCGGCGGCCTGGGCGCTGGGGCTGGGCGGCCTCGGCCAGGTGCTCGGGCGGGTGGTCTACGCGCCGCTGGACCGGTGGAGCCGCCCCGTAGCCCGAACAGTGGCCGTGCTCGGTGCGTGTGCCGCGACGACACTGCTGCTGGCACTGGTCCCCGGCCCCTGGTCCCTGCTGATGCTGGTGGCGCTGCTGGCCGGGACGGCCCGCGGCATCCTCACCCTGGTCCAGGCCACCGCGGTGACCGACCGTTGGGGCGCCGGGAACTACGCCGCCATCAGCGGCCTCATGCACACCCCGCTCATGCTCGCGATCGCCCTGGCCCCCTGGGCGGGTGCGGCGCTCGCCGGACCGCTGGGCGGCCACCCGCAGGCGTTCGCCCTGTTGGGGATGGTCGCGACCGCCGGAGCCGCCATCGCACTGGCCAGTCGGCCCCGGCCCCTCCCAACGCCCTGAACCGGCACCACAGCCGTACACCGACCCCGCACCAACACCCCTGAACAGCCGAAGAAGGAATCCGTATGCCCCCCGCCGAACGCTTCCCCCTGGCCGTCATCGGAGCCGGACAGGCCGGTCTGGCCACCGTGCACGCCGCCAACCGGCGCGGACTGCACCCACTCGTCCTGGAGGCCTCCGACCGGGCGGGCGGGTCGTGGCCGCACCACTACGACAGCCTGACCCTGTTCTCCCCGGCGCGCTTCTCCTCCCTGCCCGGCCGACCGGTGCCGGGTGAACCGGACCGGTACCCGGTGCGCGACGAGGTCGTGGCCTACCTGCGCGACTACGCCGCCCGCCTGGACGCCGACTTCCGCTACGGCCAGCGGGTGGCGGGGGTCGAGCGGAGCGGGAACGGTTTCCTGCTCACCACCGCCGACGGCTCGCGTTTCGAAGCGGTCACCGTGGTGTGCGCGACCGGTGGTTTCACCCGACCGCACCGCCCCGACCTGCCCGGGCTGACGGACTTCACCGGGACCGTGGTGCACACCGCCGACTACCGCTCCCCCGCCCCGTTCACCGGTCAGCGGATCGTGGTGGTCGGCGGCGGCAACTCGGGGGTGCAGATCGCGACCGAACTCGCCGGGGTCGCCCGGGTGAGCCTGGCCAGCCGGGCCCCGGTGGCCTGGGCCGAGCAGCGCCCCCTGGGGCGGGACATCCACTGGTGGTTCGCGCGCAGCGGTCTGGACGCCGCTCCGCTGCGCCGGTTGTGGGAGAGGGGGCCGACGCTGGTCAACGACGACGGGCGTCACCGGGCCGCCTTCGCCTCGGGCAACCCCGACCGCCGGGAGATGTTCACCCGGCTGGACCAGGACGAGGTCACCTGGTCCGACGGGACCGTGGAGGGGATCGACGCCCTGGTCCTGGCCACCGGCTACCGGCCCGCGCTGGGCTACCTCTCCGATACGGGCGCCCTGGACGGTGAGGGGCGCCCGCTGCACAGGGGCGGGGTCTCCACCACCGTTCCCGGGCTGGGTTACGTCGGTCTGGAGTTCCAGCGCTCCTTCTCCTCGGCGACCCTGCGCGGGGTCGGCCGGGACGCCCGACACGTGCTGCGCCGACTGCGGCCCCGGGCGTGACCAACGGTTTCCACGGGTGTGCCGGGGGCCAAGTCCTCCGGGCGCACCCGGGCTAGCGCTCTGCCAGCTCCCGGACGATCTCGGCGACGGCGCCCTTGGCGGTGCGCCCCGCGCCGATGATCGTGGCCGAGGCGGCACCGGTCCAGTCCCCGTAGCCGAGCAGGTGCAGCCGGGGTTCGGCGACCGCACGGGTCCCCTCCACCGCCACCCGTCCGTCCGGGCCCAGTCGGCCCAGCGGTTCCAGATGGTGCAGAGCGGGCCGGAAACCGGTGCACCACAGCACCGCGTCGCAGTCCCAGGTGGTGCCGTCCGCCCAGGCCACCCCGGTGGGGGTCAGCCGGTCGAACATCGGCTCGGCCTTGAGCGCACCCCGGTCCCGGGCCCGGCGCACACTCGGCACCGCCACGATGTCACCCAGGTCGCCGACCCCCTGCGCGCTCTCCCCCCGTTCGGCGGCCTGCTGGCTACGCGTGGCGATGGAGAACAGCGCCCGGCCGTCGACGTCGTCGGGCAGGAGCCGGGGCGGGCGCCGGGTGGCCCAGAGGGTTTCGGCGACCGGGGAGAGCTCGGCGAGGATCTGGGCCGCGGAGTTGCCGCCGCCGACCACCGCGACGCGCTGCCCGGCGAACTCTTCCGGGCTCCGGTAGTCGACGGTGTGCAGCTGCCTGCCCGCGAAGACTCCGCGGCCCGGCAGGTCGGGCAGGTGCGGGGCACTCCAGGTGCCGGTCGCGCTGATCACGTACCGGGCCCGCCAGTTCCCCCGGTCGGTGCGCACCCGCAGGCGGTCCCCGGCCCTCTCGACGCCCTCGACGCGGACCGGACGCCGGACGGGCAGATCGTAGCGGCGTTCGTACTCGGACAGGTACCAGGCCGTGTGCCGTGCGGACGGGTACTCCCGGCCCTCCTCCTCGGGCATCCACCAGCCGGGCAGCATGCTGTGCCCGGCCGGGGAGAACAGCCGGAGCGAGTCCCAGTACCGCGGCCACGAGCCGCCCGGTTCCGCGCCCCCGTCCAGGATCGCGAAGTCGAGCCCGGTGCGCCGCCCGGCCCGGCGCAGGAAGTAGCCCGCGGCGAGCCCGGCCTGTCCACCGCCGACCACCACGACGTCGACCTCGTGTCCGCGGGTGCCCATCCTCGTTCTCCGTTCCGTCCGGCGGGGCCGCTACCGGTTTCTGGTCGCGGCCTGCGCCATGCGCTGCTGCGGTGCCCGGCCCGCGCACACCCGTGTGCGGGCCGGGCACCCGTTGTTCCTACCGGCGTTCGGGGGTGAAGCGTCTGCGCCAGGCCAGCGAGACGTACACCAGGGCGACGAGCACCGGGACCTCGATCAGCGGGCCGACCACCCCGGCCAGCGCCTGCCCGGAGGTGACGCCGAACGTGGCGATCGCGACCGCGATGGCCAGTTCGAAGTTGTTGCCCGCGGCGGTGAAGGCCAGCGTGGTGGTGCGGTCGTAGTCCATTCCGATCGCCTTGCCGAAGGCGAAGGTACCGAACCACATGATCACGAAGTAGGCCAGCAGCGGGACGGCGATGCGGGCCACGTCCAGGGGCTGGTTGGTGATCCTCTCCCCCTGGAGGGCGAACAGCAGCACGATGGTGAACAGCAGCCCGTACAGCGCCCAGGGGCCGATCCGGGGCAGGAACGCCGACTCGTAGCGCTCCCGGCCCATCCGTCGCTCACCAAGCGTGCGGGTGAGGAACCCGGCCACGAGCGGGATGCCGAGGAAGATCACCACGTTGAGGGCGATCAGCCAGGGGGACACGTCGAGTCCGCCGGTGTCCAGGCCCAGCCAGCCGGGCAGCAGGTCCAGGTAGAACCAGCCCAGGGCGCCGAAGACCAGCACCTGGAAGACCGAGTTCAGGGCGACCAGGACGGCGGCGGCCTCGCGGTTGCCGCAGGCCAGGTCGTTCCAGATGATCACCATGGCGATGCAGCGGGCCAGGCCGACGATGATCAGGCCCGTGCGGTACTCGGGCAGGTCGGCCAGGAAGATCCAGGCCAGCGCGAACATCACCGCCGGGCCGACGACCCAGTTGACGACCAGGGAGGTGACGAGCAGGCGCCGGTCGCGGGTGACGGTGTCCAGGCGGTCGTAGCGGACCTTGGCCAGGACCGGGTACATCATCACCAGCAGGCCGATCGCGATGGGCAGGGAGATCCCGCCGATCTCCATCGAGGCCAGGAGTTCGTTCAGGCCGGGGACCAGGCGGCCCAGGCCCAGGCCGACGGCCATGGCGAGCAGGATCCACACCGCCAGGAACCGGTCCAGGGTGGACAGCTTCGCCACCGTGGAGACGTCAGCGCTTCCGGGGGTGGTCTCGGGGGTGGTCTCGGGGCGCCCCATCAGCAGGGCCGCCTGTTCTGCGCGGCGCCCGTCGCGCGGGCGGTGGCCGCCAGGTCGGCCAACCCCGCGGAAAGGGACTCCAGGACCTCCGGGCGCAGCCGGTAGTAGGTGAACCGGCCGCACGGCTCGGTCTCGACCACCCCGGCCTCGCGCAGCAGGCGCAGGTGGTTGGACAGGTTGGTCTGGCGTGCGCCCGTCTCGGCCGTCAGGTGCGTGGTGCACAGGGTCTCGCGGGCGAGCAGGGTGACGATCCGCATCCGGAGCGGGTCGGCCAGGACCTTCATCAGGTCATCATCAACTGACATCAGCATGCGCTGATATTATCCCATCGACCGTCACCGGTGTGTCCCCGGGTGCGCCCCCTGCTCCACCGGGGGTCGGACCGGGACAGCACCCACCGTCCCCGAACCGGAACAGAGGCATCCACCATGGCCGGAACCGACAAGCCGTCCGTCCTGTTCGTCTGCGTGCACAACGCCGGACGCTCCCAGATGGCGGCGGCCTGGCTGCGCCACCTGTCCGAGGGCAGGATCGAGGTCCGTTCGGCGGGCTCGGCCCCCGCGGACTCACTCAACCCCGCGGTCGTCGAGGCCATGGCCGAGGTGGGGATCGACATCTCCGCCGAGAGGCCGAAGGTCCTCACCCACGACGCGGTCGAGACCTCCGACGTGTGCGTCACCATGGGCTGCGGCGACACCTGCCCGATCTTCCCCGGCAAGCGCTACCTGGACTGGACGCTCCCCGACCCCGCCGGTCAGGGCGTGGCGGCCGTGCGCCCCATCCGCGACGACATCCGCGGGCGGGTGGCGGAACTCGTCGACGAGCTCCTCCCCGGCTGAACCACTCGGCCGTGACCGCCCGAGGCTGCTGCCTCGGGCGGCCCGAGACCGCTGCCCCGGTCGGTTCACACCGGTTCGCGCTCCCTGCCTCCGAACTCCCCCAACCCCGGTGATCTTGCTACCAGGGGCGATTTCGGCGCCGAAGTAGCCCCTGGTAGCAAGATCACCGCGAGAAAAGGGACCCGGGACCGCCGCCCCGGGCCGGACACTGGAGGAGGCCGGGACGGCATGGCACGATGGCCCGGGTGACCAGCAGACCCACCACCGAGCAGCACCTGGGCGACCTCGCCCGGCTGCGCCGCGTACGCGACCGGATCGACCGCGAGTACGCGCTACCACTGAACGTCGAGGCCCTGGCCCGGGACGCGCACATCTCGGCGGGGCACCTCAGCCGCGAGTTCCGGCGCGCCTACGGCGAATCGCCCTACTCCTACCTGATGACGCGGCGCATCGAGCGCGCGATGGCGCTGCTGCGCCGCGGCGACCTCAGCGTCACCGAGGTGTGCTTCGAGGTCGGCTGCTCCTCCCTGGGCACCTTCAGCACCCGCTTCACCGAGCTGGTCGGGATGCCGCCCAGCGCCTACAGGCTCCGGTCCGCGGACGAGACGGCGGGGATGCTGCCGTGCGTGGCCAAACAGGTCACCAGACCGATCAGGAATCAAGAAGCGCGGTCGGGGGGCCGGGGCTAGCGTTACGGACATGGACATCACCATTCACGCGAGCTTCCTTCCGCACACCGACCCGGAGGTCTCCCTGGCCTTCTACCGGGACACCCTCGGTTTCGAGGTCCGCGGCGACGTCGGATACGAGGGGATGCGCTGGATCACGGTCGGCCCCGTGGGCCAGCCCGACACCTCCATCGTCCTGGAACCGCCGGTGGCCGACCCCGGGGTCACCGACGAGGAGCGCAGGACCATCGTCGAGATGATGGCCAAGGGCACCTACGGCTTCGTCAACCTGGCCACCCCCGACGTCGACGGCACCTTCGAGCGGCTGGAGGCCAGCGGCGCCGAGGTCGTGCAGGAGCCGACCGACCAGCCCTACGGCGTCCGCGACTGCGCCTTCCGCGACCCCGCGGGCAACCTCCTGCGCATCCAGGAGCGGCGCTGACCCGGAAGGGCCGACACGGAAGGCACACCCAGCACCGCCGCGCAGAGGGAGAGACGATGAGCAAGGCCCCGACGGCACGGACGCCGTCACCCGCACCGCACCCGGCCGACAGCCACGAGCTGATCCGGGTGCACGGCGCCCGGGAGAACAACCTCAGGGACGTCAGCATCGAGATCCCCAAACGCCGCCTGACGGTGTTCACCGGGGTCTCGGGGTCGGGCAAGAGCTCCCTGGTGTTCAACACGATCGCCGCGGAGTCGCAGCGGATGATCAACGAGACCTACAGCACCTTCGCGCAGGGTTTCATGCCCACGATGCCCAGGCCCGAGGTCGACGTCCTGGACGGTCTGACCACCGCGATCATCATCGACCAGGAGCGGCTGGGTGCCGACCCGCGCTCCACGGTCGGCACCGCCACCGACACCAACGCGATGCTGCGCATCCTCTTCAGCCGGTTCGGGCATCCGCACATCGGTTCGCCGCACGCGTTCTCCTTCAACGTCGCCTCGGTCCGGGCCAGCGGCGCGATCACCGTCGAACGCGGCGACCGCAAGACCGTGAAGCAGACGTTCACCCGCACCGGCGGCATGTGTACGCACTGCGAGGGGCGGGGCTCGGTCTCCGACTTCGACCTCACCCAGCTGTACGACGACTCCAGATCGCTCTCCGAGGGCGCGTTCACCATCCCGGGCTGGAAGTCGGACGACTGGTGGACCGTGCGGACCTACAAGGCGTCGGGCTTCTTCGACCCGGACAAGCCGATCCGCGACTACACCGAGCAGGAGATGCGGGACTTCCTGTACCACGAGCCGGTCAAGGTGAAGGTGGAGAAGTCGAACCTGACCTTCGAGGGGCTGATCCCCAAACTCAGGAAGTCGTTCCTGGCCAAGGACAAGGAGGCGATGCAGCCGCACATCCGGGCCTTCGTGGAGCGCGCGGTCACCTTCACCCCCTGCCCCGAGTGCGGGGGGACCCGGCTCAGCGAGGCCGCCCGGTCCGCCAGGATCAGGGGGCTCAACATCGCCGAGGTCTGCGCGATGCAGATCAGCGACCTGGCCGGGTGGGTGCGCGAGTTGGACGAGCCCTCCGCCGCTCCCCTGCTGAGCGCGCTGCGGCAGACCCTCGACTCGTTCGTGGAGATCGGGCTGGGGTACCTGTCGCTCGACCGCTCGGCTGGCACGCTCTCCGGCGGCGAGGCGCAGCGCACCAAGATGATCCGCCACCTGGGCTCCTCGCTGACCGACACCACCTACGTCTTCGACGAACCCACCGCGGGCCTGCACCCCCACGACGTCCGGCGGATGAACAACCTGCTGCTGCGGTTGCGGGACAAGGGAAACACGGTGCTGGTCGTGGAGCACGAACCCGAGACGATCGAGATCGCCGACCACGTCGTCGACCTCGGCCCGGGCGCCGGTTCGGCGGGCGGCACCGTCTGCTTCGAGGGCACGGTGGAGGGGCTGCGCGCCAGCGGCACCGCCACCGGTCGGCACCTCGACGACCGGGCCGTGCTGAAGGAGAAGGTGCGCGCCCCCGAGGGCACCCTGCGGATCCGCGGCGCGGGCAGGCACAACCTGCGCGACGTGGACGTGGACGTCCCGCTCGGGGTGCTCACCGTCGTCACCGGTGTGGCCGGGTCGGGCAAGAGCTCCCTCGTACAGGAGGCGCTGGCCAGGGGGGCCGGGGTCGACTCCTCGGGTGTGGTCTCGATCGACCAGAGTCCGATCCGCGGTTCGCGGCGCAGCAACCCGGCCACCTACACCGGGCTGCTCGATCCGGTCCGCAAGGCCTTCGCGAAGGCCAACGGGGTCAAGCCCGCGCTGTTCAGCGCCAACTCCGAGGGCGCCTGCCCCGTCTGCAAGGGGGTCGGGGTCGTCTACACCGACCTGGGGTTCATGGCCAGTATCGCCACCACCTGCGAGGAGTGCGAGGGTCGGCGGTTCGACACCTCGGTGCTGGAGTACCGGCTGGGCGGCCGCGACATCAGCGAGGTGCTGGCGATGTCGGTGGCCGAGGCAGCCGGGTTCTTCGGCTCCGGTGAGGCGGGGACGCCCGCGGCGCACCGGATCCTCACCCGGCTGGACGAGGTCGGGCTCGGTTACCTCAGTCTCGGCCAGCCGCTCACCACCCTGTCCGGCGGTGAGCGGCAGCGGCTCAAGCTGGCCGTCCACATGGCGGAGGAGGGCGGTGTGTACGTCCTGGACGAGCCGACCACCGGCCTGCACCCCGCCGACGTCGAGCATCTGTTGGGCCTGCTCGACCGGCTGGTCGACTCCGGCAAGTCGGTCATCGTGATCGAGCACCACCAGGCGGTCATGGCACACGCCGACCGGATCATCGACCTCGGCCCCGGGGCGGGCCACGAGGGCGGCCGGGTCGTGTTCGAGGGCACCCCCGCCCAGCTCGTCGCCGCCCGTTCCACTCTCACCGGCGAGCACCTGGCGGACTACGTCAACACCTAGTACCGCGACGGCAGGTCGCGGCGCGCGGGTCGCACACGGCTGCGGTGTGCGGCCCGCGCCGGGTTCGGCGCGTGCTCACGGGCCCCCGCCGGGCCCGCTCGTGTCCGGCGTGTGCGGGCCGGGAGGCCGGGCGCGGTCACCGCCCGGGGCCGGTTCGCGCCCGGTATACGACACCGTGTCCTCGGGGTTGCGCGGCCTTGGTGTTGTCTTTCCCACGCACCCAATGTGGTTTCAAGCACTACCAAAGTGCTGGTCAGCGCATACATTGCACATATGAAGTTTATCGGATCGATACCCAAGTTCATGTTTGCCGTGACCACGAGCCTGCTGATCACCGCAGGCCTGCTCCTGGCCGGAGCGGGCGCCGCTTCCGCGGACACGAACGAGGACAAGGCCGTCGCCGCGACCCTGAACGACGAGCTGAGCTCCGACATGGCCGGCCACATGACCGACGAGTACGTCTCCCACGCACGTGAGGTGGTCGAGGCGGCGCAGGAGCGCGACCTGGACGAGCGCGCCGCCACCATCGCGATCGCCACCGTCATCGTCGAGACCCACATGAACAACTACCCGGGCGGCGACCGCGACAGCGTCGGCCTGTTCCAGCAGCGCGACCACTACGGTTCGAA
The DNA here is from genome assembly GCF_014651695.1 of Nocardiopsis terrae. GTDB lineage: Bacteria > Actinomycetota > Actinomycetes > Streptosporangiales > Streptosporangiaceae > Nocardiopsis > Nocardiopsis terrae. The sequence continues at coordinate 85,128 of NZ_BMXJ01000003.1, read as the reverse complement.
GGAGGAGCGCCTCGACCCCACCTGGGCCGCCAACGCCTTCTACGACGAGCTGGAGTTCGTCTACCCCGGCGGGAGCTGGGACGACGAGCCGATCGGCGACGTCGCCCAGGACGTGCAGCGCTCCGCCTACCCGGACCGGTACGGGTACCAGGCCGACGACGCCGAGGTCATCGTGAACCACCTCTGGTAACAGAGGGACCAAGGATCGGACATGGAGCGTGCAAACCCCGCTCTTGCACGCTCACGACACGAGGCCGGAGAACGGCAACGGGTTGGTCAGCAGGTCACAGGTAAACGGAATCCCTGAGCAAGGCCGCCGCCGCGCACATCGTGCCGGCGGCGGCCTGCTGAACGGAGCCGGACCCCGCGGGGTCCGGCTCCGTTCTGCTGGATCCACACCTTCCGCTCCCCAACCAGGTGCGGCCGCTCCGTCATCGCCGGGGCGGCCGCACCTACCTCGGATCCACGGCACGCCCCCGCACCAGGCCCCGGGCAAGCCGGATCACCTGGCGCCAAGGCGTGGCCGATACGTGTCAGAGCGGGTTGAGGCGAGCCTTGAGCAGGCAGAACTCGTTGCCCTCGGGGTCGGCCAGGACATGCCACTGCTCCTGCCCCGTCTGACCGATCTCGGCCGGGCGCGCACCGAGGGCGAGAAGGCGTTCGAGTTCGGCGTCCTGATCGCGGTCGGTGGCGTTGACGTCGATGTGCAGCCGGGGCTTCCCCGGCTCCGGCTCGTCCCTGCGGCTGAGGATGATCGTCGGCTGCGCACCGCCGAACCCTTCGCGCGGGCCGATCTCCACCATCTCGCCGTCCTCGCGATCGAGTACGACGAAGTCCAGGACCTCGCACCAGAACCGCGCCAGCACCTCGGGGTCGTGACAGCCGAGGACGAGCTCACTGATACGACATGCCATGAACGAAACCTGCTCTCAGTTCGGGGAGCCGCCGGGGAGACCACAGGAGAAACCTCGTGCGGCCCCGTCGGCAGAACGACTCCGTGACCGTACCGAAGCAGGAAAACGCGGACAAAGTATTTTCGGGGCTGACCGGGCCCGGACATCCGGGCGGGCCCGTTGACCACACGCGGTGGCGGAGTTGACTCCAGGACACGGAGCTGGCTTCAGAACACTAGGCGTCGGCCTGCGCGTCCGCCCGGTGGTGCCTGCCGATGGGGAGCATGAGGGGTTTGCCCGAGGTGGGGTCGGTGATGATGCGGCTGTGCATCCCGAACACCGCGTGCACCGTCTCCGGGGTGAGCACCCGCTCGGGCGGGCCCGCCGCGTGCAGCCTGCCGGAGGCGAGCGCGATGAGGTGGTCGGCGTAGCGCGCCGCCAGGTTGAGGTCGTGCAGGACCAGCACGATCGTGGTGCCGCGTGCGGTGTTGAGGTCGGTGAGCAGGTCCAGAACCTCCACCTGGTGGCTGACGTCCAGGAACGTCGTCGGCTCGTCGAGGAGCAGCAGGTCGGTGCGCTGGGCCAGGGCCATGGCGATCCAGACGCGTTGGCGCTGTCCGCCCGAGAGCTCGTCGACGGGGCGGTCGGCCAGGTCGACCGTCCGCGTCGTTTCGAGGGCCTCGGCGACGGCCTCGTCGTCCTGCCTGCTCCAGCGGGAGAGCATCCTCTGGTGGGGGTGCCTCCCGCGCCCGACCAGGTCGCTCACGGTGATGCCCTCGGGGGCGACCGGTGACTGGGGCAGGAGGCCGAGCGTGCGCGCGACCGCCTTGGGCTGGAGTCGGTGCACCTCCTGACCGTCGAGGAGCACCCGCCCGCTCCGGGGCGTCAGCAGCCGCGACATCGAGCGCAGCAGCGTGGACTTGCCGCAGGCGTTGGCGCCGACGATCGCGGTGATCCGGCCCGGCGGGATCGCGAGGTCGAGGGACTCGATGACGTCGCGGTCCTTGTAGCCGAGCGTCAGTTCCTCGACGAGGAGTGAATGGTCCGTGGTCACAGGGAGCCTCCCACGCGGTTGGTCCGGACGATGAGGTAGACGAGGTAGGGGGCGCCGAGCACACCGGTGACGACCCCGACCGGGAAGCGGGTCCCGAAGGCGAACTGGCCGCAGAAGTCGGCGACCAGGACCAGGAGCGCGCCGACCAGCGCTGAGGGCACCAGCAGGGAACCGTCCGAGCCCACCAGCCGCGCGGCGATCGGTCCGGACAGGAAGGCGACGAAGGCGATCGGCCCGGCCGCGGCGGTGGCGAAGGAGATGAGTCCGACCGCGCCGACGACGGCCAGGAGCCGGGTGCGGTCCACCCGCACGCCCAGGGCCGAGGCGGTGTCGTCGCCCAGTTGGAGCGCGGAGAGGTTGTCCGAGAGCCCCAGGAGCAGGGGGCCGAGCAGGAGCAGCGCGACGACGACCGGGAGCGCCCCGTTCCAGGTGGCGCCGTTGAGGCTGCCGGTCAGCCACCGCATCGCCTCCTGCAGGTCCCACATGGCGGCCCGGTCGAGGATGTAGGAGGTGAGGCTTTCGAGCATCGCCGCGACGCCGATCCCGATCAGGATGAGCCTGGTGCCGGAGACCCCGCCCTTGAACGACAGGGCGTACACGGCCAGGGCGACGGCCAGGCCGGCGACGATCGCGAAGGCCGACACCCCTGCTCCGTCGAGGGAGAGCACCACGATCGCGAAGGTCGCCGCCGCGCTCGCCCCCGCGCTGATCCCGATGATGTCCGGGCTGGCGAGCGGGTTGCGCAGCATGGTCTGGAAGGTGACCCCGCACAGCCCGAAGGCCAGCCCGGCGGCGACCGCCAGGACGGCCCGGGGCAGCCGGAGCCGTCCTACGGTGAAGGAGGCTCCCGGTACGTCCTGTCCGAGGAGCACCCGGACGACGTCGCCGGGCGGGTAGAAGGTCTGCCCGACCATGAGGGTGGTGGCGAACCCGAGGACGATCAGGGCGGCGAGGACGCCGATCACGACGCGCCGTCGGCGCGCACGGCGCACCCGACCGCGGGCGACGGTCTCGACGGTCTCGACGGTCTCGACGGTGGAGATGCTCACAGGGCACGAACCTTCTGACGTCGGACGATGTAGATGAAGAACGGGGCGCCGACCAGGGCGGTCACGATCCCCACATCGACCTGTCCGGGGCGTGCCACCACGCGGCCGACCACGTCGGCCGCGGTCAGCAGCGCGGCGCCGCCCAGGGCCGAGAACGGCAGCAGCCAACGGTGGTCGACGCCGACGAGCAGACGGCACATGTGCGGCACGACGAGACCGACGAACCCGATCGGTCCGGTGACGGCGGTGCTCGCCCCGCACAGCACGACCGAGCCGACGGAGGCACCGATCCGCAGGGCCTCGACGCGTTGGCCCAGACCGGCGGCGAGCTCGTCGCCGAGGGCGAGCAGGTTGAGCCCCCGGGCCGAGAGCAGGCAGACGAGGAACCCGGCCGTGAGGAAGGGGAGCACGTGCGCGATGGACTCGTACGTGCCGCCGCCGACCCCGCCGATCTGCCAGGAGCGCACCCCGTCGGCGATGTCGTTGCGGGGCAGTACGACGGCGCTGATGAACGAGGACAGGGCGGCGGAGGTGGCCGCACCGGCGAGGGCGAGCTTGAGCGGTGTCGCGCCGCCGCGCCCCAGGGAGCCGATGACGTGGACGAACAGCGCGGTCAGCCCGGCGCCGATGATCGCCGTCCAGATGAAACCGGTGGCGGAGGCCACCCCGAGGAAGGCCATGCCGGTGACGACGGCGAGTGAGGCTCCCATGTTCACGCCCAGGATGCCGGGGTCGGCCAGCGGGTTGCGGGTCACGCCCTGCATGACCGCGCCGGAGACGCCGAGGGCGGCGCCGACGAGGACGGCGAGCAGGGTGCGCGGGATCCGTTTGGCGACCGCGGCCTGGTCGAACCCCTCGGCGGACCCGCCGAACGCGGCGACGATGTCGGCCCACTGGACGTCGCGGGAACCGACGGCGACCGAGGCGAACATGATCCCCAGCAGGGCACCGAGGACGAGGAGCAGCCAGAGGGGTTTACCCCGGTGCGGGGGCCGCGCGGTGGCGGCCCCCGCCTGGTCGGGGGAGTCTCGCGTGATCACTGTGCCCCGTCAGCGGCCTCGGCCAGGAGCGACAGGTAGTCGTCGAGGACCCACGAGATCGACAGCGGGGTCGGGTTCGCGGCCGTGCCGAGCGGGCTGTCCCCGGGCAGGCTGACCACCGCGGAGTTGCGCACGGCGGGCATCTGGGACAGCAGCGGGTCGCCCTCCAGGGCGGTCACCAGCTCCTCGCCGCCGTAGGTGACGATGACGTCGACGTCGTCGAAGGCGTCCGCGCGTTCGGCGCTGTGGGTGAGGGAGAACTGGTCGGTCTCGGCGGAGGCGTCCGCGACGCTCTGCGGGGTCTGGAGTCCGATGTCGTCGAAGAACAGCGCGCGGGTGTCGTGTGTGGTGTAGAAGCTGACCTCGCTGAGGTCGGTGGTGTCCACGTGGGTGAGGAACATCGCCGAGGCGCCCTCGATCTGCGGGTGCTCCGCGACCGCCTCGGTGATCTCGTCCTCGAGCCCGGCGATGAGCTCGGCGCCCTCGTCGGCCATGCCGAGTGCGGCGCTGTTCAGCTCGATCGTGTCCCGCCAGGACGTGCCCCAGGCGGTTTCCGGGTAGGCGACGACGGGGGCGATCTCGCTGAGGGTGTCGTAGTCCTCCTGGATCAGCCCGGAGTAGGCGGCGAGGATCACGTCGGGCCGGGTGTCCGCGACCGCCTCGAAGTCGATGCCGTCCGTCTCGTCGAACAGGACGGGGGTCTCGGCGTCCAGTTCCTGGAGCTTCTCCTCGACCCACGGCAGGACGCCGTCGTTGTTGTCGTCGCCGAAGTTGGCGGCGGCCATGCCCACCGGTACGACGCCCAGGGCCAGGGGGACCTCGTGGTTGGCCCAGTTCACCGTCGCGACCCGTTCGGGCTCGGACTCGATGGTGGTCGTGCCGAGGGCGTGCTCGACCTCGACGGGGGTCCAGTCCCCGGAGGAGTCGGCGGCGCCCTCCTGGTCCGGGGCGGAGGAGCAGGAGGCGAGGGTGAGGGGGAGCAGCGCTGCTGTGGCGAGCACGGCCAGCTTGGGGAGACGGGGCATGGTTTCCTTCCGGTGGTGGCCCTGGGCGCTGGGTGCGACGCCTTCGGGACCGGTTCGCGTCGCCTCGGCGGGGTGTGCGGCGCTCCGGGCCAGGGGCACGGCGGTCCTCGGGTTCCAGGGCCTGTGGTGCGTGGACGCGGGGGTGCGTCACCCCGACCACAGGGAGTGCTTAGGTTTGCCTAACCAAATTTAGGGTGCACTCACCAGGTTCGCAATCACGCAGATGTGACACCGTTCTTCTCAAAACGGACAGCGTCCGCCCTGCTCACTCCGGTTCGCCACCCCAGCCGCCCCTTCCCGCCCCGACAGTTTCCTGGCCGCCACGGCCCGCTACCGGATCCCGGAGGTGCCACCACGACAGGGGTCACTGCGAGCGGAAGCGCCCCGGGCTCATCCCCGTCACCCGCCGGAAGACCGTGCCGAACGCGCTCGCCGAGTGGTAGCCGACCCGCTCGGCGACCTCCTCGATCTCCTCGCCACCGGAGAGCAGCGTGATCGCGTGCTGCACCCGGGCGGCGGCCAGCCACTGGCTGAACCCGAGCCCGGTCTGCTCGCGGAAGGCCCGCGTGATGGTCCGGGTGCTCACACCGAGCCGCGAGGCCCACGCCGCCAGGGTGGTGGTGTCGGCGGGATCCTCGCGCACGGCGGCGACGATCGGTGCCAGCAGCGGCGACTCGGGGATCCTCAGCAACAGCTCGACCGGGGCGGGGACCAGCAGGTCGAGCACCAGCGCCTCGGTCTTGGTACGCGAGTCGGGGGCCAGCCCCTCCTCGTTGAGCCGGTCGAGCAGGAGCCGCAGCAGCGGGGTGACCTCCACGGCCACGGGGGCGTCCGAGATCGCCGGGACCGCGCGGATGCTGAAGTGCGCGGAGTGGTGCCAGGTGCCCGCGGGCGTCCGTCCGGAGTGCGGCGTCCCGGCCGGGATCCACAGGCCGACCGAGGGGGTGATGGTCCAGACCCGCGCCCCGACAGCGGCCGAGGAGGCTCCGCGCCGGTTCCACAGCAGTTCGTGCGTCGGGTGCGAGTGCTCCTCCCAGAACGTGTCCCGGTCGATGACCTCCTCCGTGCCGCGGACGACGAAGGGCACGTCGATCTCCCCCGCCGCGTAGCTGGGGAGCCGACGACTCGTGTCTCGTGTGACCACGCCGTTCAGATTACGCCCCGCCGACCAGCCCGAAAGCAGTGAAGGGTAGCCTTGCCTTATTTTCCGCGAGAAGGAGAGTTCTGATGGCGTTGACGCGTGTGGGAACGGCCGTGTCCGGCCGACAGGGCGGTGTGGCGACGGCGGCCGCGCTCTCGCTGCTGGTGCTTGCGGGCTGCGGACCGGCCCAGGAGGGCGGGGAGGACGCCGCCGCCTCGGACGGAACGTACCCGCTGACCGTCGAGACCTCGCACGGGGAGGTCACCATCGACGAGGCCCCCGAACGGGTGGTCGCCCTCGGCTTCGCCTCGGCCGAGGAACTCCTCTCCCTGGGCGTGACCCCGGTCAGCGTGGCCGAGGACCCCGAGACCCTCGACCAGAGCGTGCCCTGGATGGCCGAGGAGATCGCCGACATCTCCGACCCCGGCCTGATCACGGCGGACGGCGAACCCAACCTGGAGGCGATCGCGGCCGCCGAACCGGACCTGGTGATCGCCCAGACCTACCAGGTGAGTGACCAGGCGGCCTTCGACCGGCTGAACGCCGTCGCCCCGACCGTCACCCCCGCCACCGACGCCGCCAACGCGGACTGGGACGAACGGCTGCTCAAGACCGCCGAGGCCGTGGACCGCACCGCCGAGGCCGAGGAGCTCATCGCCGGGATCGAGGCGGAGTTCACCGGGATCGGCTCGGCCGTCCCCGGCATCGGGGACCGCACCTACCAGTGGGTCCGCGCCGACACGACCGGGTACGCCTTCGGCAACGGGGCCCTCTTCGAACTGTTCGGCCTGCGGCCGGCCGACAACCAGGACAACACCCAGACCTCGGATCCGCTGTCCCGGGAGAACACGGCCGACCTGGACGCCGACCTGCTCGCCGTGTGGGCACCGGGTGACGAGGAGCGCGAGCAGATCGACGGGGACCCCCTCTTCCAGAGCCTGCCCTCGGTCGAGGCGGGCACCGTCTACTACGCCGACCTCGCCTTCGCCAACGCCATCAACTCCGCCGGACCGATGAGCCTGCGCTGGCTCGCGGAGGAGCTGCGCCCGACCGTCGAGGCGCTCGGCTGAGCGGGGCCGCCCCCTGCGGACCGGGAACGTGCCCGGTCCGCGGGGGCTCGGAACGCTCAGAACGAACGCTGGTCCCGGCGCAGGGGGTGGTCGTCGGGGATCTGGACCAGGACGATCCGCACCCCGTCGGGATCGGCGATCCACGCCTCGACCAGCCCCCAGAACTCCGTCCTGGGCTCGCGCAGGCCCTCCGCCCCGGCCGCCGTCAACCGCTCGTACTCGGCCCGGACGTCGCGCACCTGCAACCACAGGGAGAGCGGCGGCACCCCGGCGGGCTCGGAGCTGCCGGAGACCTCCAGCAGCCCGTTGCCCAGGAAGAACACGGTCCCGAGCGCCTCGGGGTCCCCGAACTCGCGGTGTACCGCCAACCCCAGGACGTCGCGGTAGAAGGAACGGCTGCGCGCGAGGTCGGTGGGCCGCAGCAGGATGCGGCTGCTCAGAACGTCCATGCCCGGCATGATCGCACCCTGCGCTCCCCCGGAGAAGCACCCGGGCGCCGCGTTGGGAGGGATACCGGGCCCGTCGAGAGCACGGGAACGGCCCCGCCGAGCACTGCTGCTCGACGGGGCCGACACGGCGGACGCCGCTGACCTCGAGGTACCGCTCTGCCGGGTCAGGTGCGTGAGTCCACCGGAGTGCGGGGCTCCTCGGCGCCCTCGCCGCCCCCGTCGCCTCCGTCCGAGCCCTCGCTGCCCCCGCCGGTGGCGGGCGCGGTCGCGTTCAGCCGGTCGCCCTCGATGTCGACGTTGGGCAGCAGCCGGTCCAGCCACCTCGGCAGCCACCAGGTGGCCCGGCCGAACAGGGCCATGACCGCCGGGCCGAGCGTCATCCGGACCAGGAAGGCGTCGATGAGGATGCCCACCGCCAGGACGAACGCGATCGGCTTCAACATCTCCACGTGGCCGAACACGAACGAGGCGAACACGCTGATCATGATGGCCGCGGCCGCCGTGACCACGCGCGCCCCCTGGGTGAAGCCCGAGGAGATCGCCGCCATCGGCTCGCTGCCGTGCACGAAGTCCTCCCGCATCCGGGAGACCAGGAAGACCTCGTAGTCCATGGCCAGGCCGAACAGGATGCCGATGACCAGGGTCGGCATGAAGGCCAGCAGCGGCCCCGGCTCGACGCCGAACAGCGCGGCCCCGTGGCCCCACTGGAAGACCACCACGGTCAGGCCCAGCGAGGCGCCCGCGCTGAGCACGAAGCCCAGCGCCGCCTTGACCGGCACGAGCACGGAGCGGAACACGACGGTCATCAGCACCAGGGCGAGCCCGATCACCACGGTGGCGAACACCGGAAGCGCGTCGGCGAGGCGTTCGGAGATGTCGATCGCGGCGGCGGTGGCGCCGGCCACCACGATCTTCGCGCCGATCTCCTCGTCCACCTCGTCCTGGAGTCCGCGCACCTGGTGCAGCACGTCCTCGGTGGCGGTGTCGGAGGGCCCGCTCTCGGGGATCAGCACGATGATCGCGGTGTCCTGCACCTCGCTGAGCTGGGGCGGGAACACCTCCGCGACCCCGTCGACCTCCTCCATCCGCTCGGCGACCTCGTCGGCGGCGGCGGGCATGTCGGGCAGGCCGGTCAGGTCGGCCACCACGGCGAGCTGCGCGGTGTGGCCGGGGCCGAACTCCTCGCTGATGATCTCGTAGGCCTGGCGCTGGGTGGTGTCCTCCGAGCTGGTCTCGTCGCTGGGCAGGCCCAGGTGCATGCTGCCCAGGGGCAGCAGGAGCGTGCCCAGGACCGCGGCCACACCCAGGACCGCGATGAGCGGGCGCCTGGTGACCATGCCGATCCATCGGGCGCTCATGGTGCGCTCGGACACCATCGCCCTCTCGGCGCGTCGGCCCAGCACCGGCAGGCGCCCGGCCGTGACCCGGTGCCCGACGAACCCGAGCAGGGCGGGCAGCAGCGTGATCGCCACCAGTACCGCCACCGCGACCGTGACCATCGCGGCCACACCCATGATGGTCAGGAACGGGATCCGCACGACCGACAGGCCGAGCAGGGCGATGATGACGGTCGCACCGGCGAAGACCACGGCGCTGCCGGCGGTGCCGATGGCGCGGGCGGCGGACTCGGCCGGGTCCCAGCCCTGCGACACCTGTTTGCGGTGGCGGGAGAGCACGAACAGCGAGTAGTCGATGCCCACGGCGATACCGAGCATCAGAGCCAGGATCGGGGCCGTGCTGGTCAGTTCGATCAGGCTGGAGGAGGCGTAGAGCAGCATCATGCCGACACCGACGCCGATCAGCGCCAGCAGGATCGGCAGGCCCGCGGTGATCAGGGCACCGAAGTTGATGACCAGTACCACCAGTGCGGCGACGAGGCCGACGGCCTCGCTCGCGCCCATGGAGGGCACCTGGTTGGTGATGGCCGGGCCGCTGAACTCCACGTCCATCCCGGCGTCGCGGGCCTCGTCACCGGTGGCCAGGATCGCGTCGACGGTCTCCGCGGGCACCTCGCCGTTGCGGGCGTCCAGCTGCACCTGGAGCATGACGGTGTCGCGGTCGTCGGAGAGCTGCGGGACCTGGTCGAGGACCTCCTCCTCGTCGAAGTCGGGGGCCTGGCGGGCCACCTCCGCCAGAGCCTGCTCCTCGGCCTCCGGCAGCTGCTCGGCGATGACCTGGTCCCGGTTGGGGGTCTCCGGCGGCACCAGCCCCTCGACCCCTTCGCGGGCGGCCTCCAGGGCCTCCTCCTCGCCTTCGGCGATCCCGTCCTCGTACTGCTGGCGGGCGTCCGCCACGATGCCGTGCGGGCTGATGACCGTCTCGACCTCGGGAGCGTCCGCGAGTTCGTCGGCGGTGGCTCGGACGGCGTCGGCGTACTGTTCGTCCTCGATGACGTCGGAGCCCTCGGGGGCGCTCAGCACCGCGGTGACCGACTCGCCGGTGGTGGAGAAACGCGCCTCCATCAGGTCGGTGGCCTGCTCCGACTCGGTCCCGGGGATGCGCAGCGCGTCGTTGAGGGGGGCGCGGAACATCAGCGCCGCTCCGGCTGCGACCACGAGGACCAGCAGCCAGGAGACCACGACCAACCATCGTCTGCGGTAGGCGAACCCACCCAGACGGTAGAGCAGACCAGCCATACTCATTCCTCTCAACCCTGTTCGTTTCGCCGCCAGCCCATCCGACCGCGATGAGGCGAAATGCCGAGAACCATGAGATTTCGATGAGAACGCGACACCACCGGTGAGATCATCGTCACGGTGGTGCGCCAGGGGGTCCGGCTCGGGGTCGGGCGGGGCCGGGAACCGCAGGGTGACCGTGGTTCCCTCCCCCGCGGCGGAGGCGAACTCGGCCTCGCCGCCGTGCGCCCGCATGACGGCCCGGACGATGGGCAGCCCCAGCCCGCTTCCGGGGCGGCCCGACGCCGAGGCGTCCCGGTAGAAGCGCTCGAAGACGAAGGCCGCGCTCTCCTCGTCCATGCCGGGCCCGCCGTCCGCGACCTCCAAAACGACCCGGCCGTCGACGCGGCGCAGCCGGACCGTCGCCGGACCGGCCGCCGGGGTGTGCACGCGCACGTTGGCCAGCAGGTTGGAGACGACCTGGCGCAGCTCCTGTTCGTCGCCGACCACGAGCCCCTCCGCGGAGGCCTCGGTGCGCCACTCGCGTTCGGGTTGGGCGGCGCGGGCGTCGGCGACGCTGTCGGCCACGATCCGGCCGAGTTCGACGACCTCGTGCCTGGGGGCGGGGCGTTCGTCGAGACGGGCCAGGTAGAGGAGGTCGTCGACGATGGCGGCCATGCGCTCGGACTCCTGCTGGGATCGGGTGATCACGTCGGGCCGTTTGGCGACGTCGACCACCCCCTGGGCGACCAGTTGCAGGTAACCGCGGATCGAGGTGAGCGGGGTGCGCAGTTCGTGGGAGGCGTCGGAGACGAACCGGCGCAGCCGCTCCTCGGAGCGCTCGTGGCCGTGCAGGGCCCCGCGCAGGCGCGCCAGCATGCGGTTGATGGACAGGGTGAGGCGACTGACCTCGACGGCTGCCCCGGGGGCGGGTTCGGGCACGCGGCGTTCGAGGTCGCCGAGGGCGATGGCCTCCGCGGTCTCGACGACGTCGTCCAGGGGCCGCAGCCCCCGGCGGATGACCGCGGTCCCGGCGAGCAGCGCGAGCCCCAGCATGGCCAGGCCGACCAGCACCTGGATCGCGACCAGCCGGTGGACGGTGGCCCCGACCGGGTCCAGGGGCTCACCCGTCAGGACGACCGTGTCGTGGTCGGGCAGGTCCAGCACCATAACCCGGTACTCCGAGCCGTCGTGCTCGACCGTGAACACGCCCTCGGGCGCGTTGTCGGTGTCGATGTCGCGCACCAGGGTCGGCCCCGCGCCCTGGAGCCGGTGCACCCGGGGATGGGGGTCGCCCGGGGCGCGGGTGACGAACTCCGCGACGAAGTCGCTGGGCGTGCGGATCTGCTCGACCAGTTCGTAGGGGTCCTGGGCGAAGATGTCGTCCTGGTGGGCGCGGACGAAGGCGGCGCTGGTCTCGATGCGTTCGTCGACCCGGTCAACCAGGTACGAGCGCAGGAAGGTGGCGCTCGCCGCCGCCACCACGGTCAGGGCGAGGAGCATCAGCACCGCGTTGAGCACGACCATGCGGCCGCGCAGGGTGCGCCACGGCGCCCTCACCTGCTCTCCCCCTCGCGGAGGGCGTAGCCGAACCCCCGCTGTGTCTGGATGAGGTTGGGGCCGTGCGCGCCGAGTTTGCGGCGCAGGTAGCCGACGTAGGTGTCGACGATGTTGGAGCCGCCGGAGTAGCCCTCGCTCCACACCTCGTCGATGATCTGCGGGCGGGAGAGCACCCGGCCGCTGTTGAGCATCAGGTAGCGCAGCAGGTCGAACTCGGTGCGCGAGAGCGGGACCGGGTGGCCCGCCCGGCGGACGACGCAGGCCCGTTCGTCGAGTTCGACGTCGGCGAAGCGCAGCAGGCCCTCCGTCTGTTCGGGTCGGGGGCCGGGGCGGGTCCGGCGCAGGACGGCCCGCACCCGGGCGACGAGTTCGTCGGTGTTGAACGGCTTGGTGACGTAGTCGTCGCCGCCGTAGGTGAGCCCGGCGACCCGTTCGCTGTGGGCGTCCTTGGCGGTGAGGAAGACGATGCCCAGGTCCGGGCGGGAGCGCCGCAGGGCGCGGCACACGTCGAACCCGTCCCCGTCGGGGAGCATCACGTCCAGCACGACCAGGTCGGGTCCGAAGGCGTGCGCGGCGGTGTGCGCCTCGGCTGCGGTGGCGGCGGTCCGCACGTCGAACCCGTGGAACTCCAGGACGGTCGCGACCATGTCGAGGATGTTGGGTTCGTCGTCGACGACGAGGATCTTGGCTTGGAGCATGGTCCGTCCATCACAGCCGAAGCGGATGAGAAAGGGATGAGAGCCCGGGTCACGCGGTTGCGCGGGGTCCGTGGCCCGGCCCGATCGTAGCCCCGGCCCCTTCCCCGGCCGGCCTCACCCCCGTGGCAGGTGGGGGCGCACCGGGGCGCCCGCCGGGCACCGGCTCTGCGGTGCCCGGCGGGCGCGGTGCCGCCGTGGGCTACTCCTCCGGGGTGAGGCGCATGAAGGTGACCGAATGCGCCGGGAAGGTGTGGGTGAACGTGCTGTCCACGCCGTCGATGGTGGAGGTCTCCGGGCTGACGGGCCGGTCGCTCGCCGTGTTCTCGGCGGCCGGGTCGGCCTGCAGGACGGTCAGCTCGGCGCTGGGCCCCACCCGCGCGGAGCCCAGGTCGATCGACGTGCGGGCCGCCTCGCCCTGGGCGTTGACGACCTTGACGATGAGCTCTCCGGTCTGCTCGTCGCGGGTGACGACCTGGCGGAACGGTTCGGGCTCGGACGCGGTGAAGCTGCCCCACTCCTCGCCGTCGAGGTGGAGGGTGACGTCACGTCCGCGCACCTCGACGCGGATGTCGTACGCGCGGCCGGACTCCACGGTGGTGCCGTCGGAGACGACGAGGCTCTTCGCGCCGCCGGAGGCGCGCTCCACCGCGGACTGGGTGTTGTTCCACCCGCCCAGGTTCCACCAGTAGTAGTCATCGGTGCCCTGGACTCCGAACCCGACGAGGAAGCCCTCGGCGCCCTCGCGCTTGGTGGCGGTCACCTCCAGGTCGTAATCGGTCCACCCGGGGTCGCCGGCGGTGACCATCGTGTTCTCGCCCGAGGGCTCGGTCTGTACGTAGGCGCCGTTCTCCACGGTCCAGTTCCCGGCGTCGGTGACGTGGGTCCACTGGTCGGCGCCGGAGGAGAAGTCGTCCTCGAGCAGTGTCCCGCCGTCGGCGGAGGCCACCCGGACGTCGTCGTACTCGGCACTGGTGTTCCAGGTCGACAGTCCCACCGCGCCGGTGATCGGCCCGCTGACACCGGGGGTGCCGGAGGCGGTGCTGGGCACCACCCGGTCTCCGGTGTTGGTGGAGAAGAGCCGCTGCACCTCGTAGTTGGCCGAGCCCCAACTGGTGCCGTTGTTGAACCAGATCATGTCGGGGGTCCATTGGGTGCCCCAGTCGGCGGCCAGCAGCGGGGCGTAGGAGACCATCTTCACCACGTCGGCGTTGCGCTCCAGCCCGGTCATGTAGGCGGCCTCGGCCAGGGCGTTGGAGAACTGGTTGCCCTGTGAGGCGAACTCGCCGAGGTAGACGTCGGGGCCCTCGCGGTCGTAGGAGTCGTAGCGCTCGTTGTTGGCCAGGAACCAGGCCGGCGAGTTGTAGTAGTGCTCGTCGACCATGGCGGCTCCGTGCTCGCGGTTGAGTTCCCAGGCGCGATCGAAGACGGTGCCGCCGGAGGCCGGTCCGGAGTTGCTGACCACGGTGACGTCGGGGTACTCGGCCCCGATGGCGTCGCGGAACTGCAGGAAGCGCTCGAAGAACGCGTCGGGCAGGTTCTCCTCGTTGCCGACCTGCACGTGGGTCAGGCCGAACGGCTCGGGGTGGCCCATCTCGGCGCGCACGCCGCCCCACTCGGAGTCGGCCGGACCGTTGGCGAACTCGATGAGGTCCAGGGTGTCCTGGATGTGGCGCTGCAGCAGTTCGGGATCGTCGGTGACCCGGTTCTCACCGCAGCCGGTGACCAGGGCGGGCACGACCGGCAGCGGCATGGCGCCGAGGTCCTCGGCGAACCGGAAGTACTCGTAGTAGCCCAATCCGTAGGACTGGTTGTAGCCCCAGAAGTTGTGGTTGGTCGCGCGCTCCTCGACCGGCCCGACCGTGTCCTTCCACTGGAAGGAGCGCTCGCGCGGCCAGTCGGGGGCTTCGTAGGCCTCGTGGCTGCCGGTGTTGACCAGGCAGCCGCCGGGGAAGCGGACGAAACCCGGGTCGAGTGCGGCGATCTGCTCGGCGATGTCCTTGCGCAGGCCGTTGTCATGGCCCTTGAAGGTCTCGTGCGGGAAGAGCGAGACCATGTCCAGGTCCAGCACGCCGCCACCGCTTCCGGTGACCGACAGCCGGCCGGCGGTGCTGGAGGCGGTCGCGGTCAGCGTTCCGGTGTACTGGGCCCAGTCGCCCCGCACGTCCAGGGACAGCGGCTCGGCCAGCGGCTCGCCCTGGGCGTCGTGCAGCCGCACGGTCACCGGGTCCGGGCGGCCCGGGGCTTTCACCCACACCGAGAAGTCGTACTCCTCCCCCTCGGTGACGGGAATTCCGGTGGAATATCCGCTGTTGACCACGCCGTATTCGCTGCCGTCGGTGGGCAGTACGATCCGGAGGTAGTTGCGGTTGCGCTCGTTGAGCCAACCGGAGTTGTTCACCACTCTCGCCTGGCCGTCGGTGTTTCCGGATCCGGCCTCCTCCCAGGCGGTCATCGGGGTGTAGTTCCCGTTGT
The DNA here is from genome assembly GCF_014651695.1 of Nocardiopsis terrae. Taxonomy (GTDB): domain Bacteria; phylum Actinomycetota; class Actinomycetes; order Streptosporangiales; family Streptosporangiaceae; genus Nocardiopsis; species Nocardiopsis terrae. The sequence goes on along the minus strand of NZ_BMXJ01000003.1, from coordinate 70,062 downwards.
CCGCGGTGCTGTATTCGAAGGAGCGGTTCTGCACCAGTTCGGCGTAGAGTCCGCCGTCGGCCGCGTGGTTGATGTCCTCCATGAAAATGCCGTACATCTGGTCGCTGATCTGCGGCCCGGCCTCGGAAACGTCGATGTCGATGCTGTAGTCGGTCGCTGCCGACGCGGGGGACGCCGTGGTCACGACGCACAGCAGTCCGGTGAGAAGCGCGCACGTGGTGCGCGCCGATGTCCTTCGGTTCGCTCGCAAGTCTCCTCCGAGGGGGTATACCGGCGCCGGACGCCGGTCGGTGGTTGCGGGATGTGGCGAGTCGCTCAGGCGGGGGTTCTCGACGGCAATAGGCGTTGCAAATCAGGGACCGGGGCGCGCATTAAACGACCTTTGTCCCGACGTTCTCTATTTGTATGTTAGCGCTAACATTACGAGTATGAGACGATCAATTTCGGCCGAATGTATTTTTCTAGATATAGCTTCGCCACCACGGAGGTGTCAAGGGGTGTTCTACGGGTGAAACCCGTGCGCCGGTTTCACCTGCGGGGTTGGACCCGCCCGCATCCCGCCGCACTCGCTGAACGCGAGCGGTACTCCAGCCCCGCTCTCCCGCGGGCGTCGGAGGTGGCCCATGAGGCACACGAGCCAGACGTCGCCCAGGGAATCGATGGACCACCCCGCCTACTGAGTTTCTCGTTAGTTGTGTGGGCATGAAGTGTTCGGCTGTGTGAGCATGGCGGCATGCCCCCGCGAGACGGACCTGCCACCCCCACAGAAGCTGTTCCGCCGCTGACCCGCCCGCAGGTGGCAGAAGCCCGACGGATGCGTGCGGTCGAACTCCTGGACCAAGGCCACCCCCAAGCTCAGGTTGCGCGCATGCTCGGAGTCACACCCGAGAGCGTGCGGCGATGGCAGCGGCAGATGGAACAGGGCGGAGTGGCCGCGCTGCGCCGCCGTCCGCCCACCGGCCGTCCCCGCAAACTCACCGACAAGCAGGTGGAACAGATCCGTGTGGCCCTGGAGGAGGGTGCCCTGGCCCACGGGTTCGCCTCCGATCTGTGGACCCTGGAGCGTGTGGGCCTGGTTGCCGAACAGCGGACGGGTGTGTGCCTGTCGCGGGCCTCGGTATGGCGGTTGCTCACCCAGAAGTTGGGATGGAGCCTGCAACGGCCGCAGCGCAAAGCGGTGGAGCGCGATGAATCCGAGATTGCCCGATGGGTGGCCCATGAGTGGCCACGCATCAAAAGGGGGCCTTGAGAAACCGGGCGTGGATCGTTTTCTTCGACGAATCGGGCGTGTCGCTGCTACCTCAGGTGTGCCGAACATACGCACCTCGCGGCCGCACTCCGACCCTGCGCCATCGGTTGAACTGGAAGCGGGCGTCGATGGCCGCCGCGTTGGGCTACCACGCCGCCGAGGCCGAACGCGGTGCCCGGTTGTGCTTCGACCTGCGCCCGGGCAGTTATGACACCGACGCTTTGATCGCGGTCCTGAAGCAACTCAAGACCTTCTACGAGGGCGAACGCGTGGTGCTGGTCTGGGACGGGTTGAGTGCGCACTGGAGCCGGGCCATGCGGGCCTGGGCTGCTGAGCAGGACTGGCTCACCCTGGAGCGGCTGCCCGCCTATGCCCCCGAACTCAACCCCGTGGAGATGCTGTGGTCAGCGATCAAGACACGGGAGTTGGCCAACGTGGCCGGTGACCACCTGGCCGACGTCGCCGACGCGGCAGAGCGAGGCATCAACCGTGTCTGCGAAGAGGGCCGGCTTCCATGGTCCTTCCTGGCTCATACCGGGCTGGAGATCCATTCTCCGACCCCACACAACTAACGAGAAACTCAGTAAGCAGGCGCCTACCCTGGAACAGGGACTACGTCGCGCACCCCGCAAAGGGTGAGGGAATCAAGATGCTGAATGAAAAGGTCTCATCCTGCACGAAGCCCCAGCGTTCGGTGGTATTATTGGTGGTTTCCACACGCTAGCACGAGACTGTGACCTGCACACTCAGACTTAAAAGATTCAAGTTCCCATTCCTTCAACCGCCTAATCAAAGATAATCAGCACTACGGAACGGACACTCGCCCGGCCTTTCGACAATACTATCCAAATATCGAACCAAAAATCTTTCGCCACCTGAATCCAATTCCTCGAGGATCTTCCTTGCATTCAAATTTGACTCCCAATTAGACGTCAGCACATGAATCCTAGAAGACCCCTCAGGCAAGTAGGTGAGATGCGGCTCGACATAAACTGCCACGTCAGCACCTAGAAACCAATAAGACTCTGGAGAAGCACTCTCTTCATCTCGACTCCCCAAAAAAGAACCTAAAACCACACTAGGATCCCCATCGCAAAGAGCGGATCTTTTCCATCCAGCAAGACTCGCCCACACTGCGCTCGATTCAATAAGACGATACACATCAGCATGCCACGGGAGAAATTCACTTCCCCAAGAAACCCCGAAGCGACCATCCATCCTACAGACAAGACCGCACTGAACAAATTGCGGATCGGCAAAATTAAATATTCTCTCACCAGAACCCGTAGTCCGCACCCTCCCAGACTTGACACCGAGCCGAACCCACCCCTGAAGCTCTCCGCCAAGGATAGGAAACGCAATTCCCCCAAAGTCCCGCTCATGCGAAGCTAATATACTTTTTTCCGGTTCATGAGCATCCCAAGCGAACTGACTGCTCATCCCAGCGAAATACTTCCCAAATCGCTTCAGGAAATTGAGAGCCCCAATCGACAAACTGCGCGGCAACCCTCACCACCTATTTCTTATCGATGTAATTGAAGAGATTAACACACGAGGGACACTTTGGGTACATCTCGCCATGCTGGTCATATGTGTACTCTTGAGATCCTCCATTCACTTTTACGGTCGTCGCCTTGGTTCCCGAAAGGTCAGCCCCTTGACTTTCCAGTTCACACAAAGCACCGATCTCAGAGCACCCCCGGTGATGGCCTGTCGCTTCCGCAGCTGTGCGCACCTCAGGGGTAAGGTCAGATAGAGCTCGAGGGCCGCTGACGCCTCGCCCGACTTTTCCATCCCTAGAGACGATTTCACTGGCTGTGTTTGTCTTTCCGATGTTCGCATCAGCGAGATCAAGCAGGTCGTCGGATGCTCCACCGCAGTTGTGGTTAAGGACATCCAGTGAGTCCGCGGCCACGTGGTAGGTGTGGACGCCCTGCACGGTCAGGTTATGGACCGTGGCCGTCTGGGTCCAGGCCTGGACCGCGCTGACCTGCACCCAGGTGCCCGACGAGGTCTGCAACCACATGCCCGGGGCCAGGTCGATCGCCTCCACCCACGACCCCAGGTCCGGTACCCAGAACGGGTGACCGTCGGTCGCCACGATCACGTCCCCGGCCGTTACCGACCCCGGAGCGCCCTCAGACTCCTCACCCGAAACGGTCTCGTCCCCTTCAGGGGCATCACGTTCACTCGTCGGGTCAACGGTGATCTGCACCAGGGACCTGGCACCCGACCCCACGATCGTGGCCAACACCGTCCGGGCCGACTGCTCCCCCGTATCTGGGTCGGTGGCCAACACCTTCTCGCCGATATCGACATCCTCGATCGGCTTGGTGGACCCATCGGCCATCACCACACCCGTGCCGGGCACAAAGCTGTTCCCGATCGGACAACTCACGTTATCGAGCTTGCGGTTAGCCCTGTTCAGGCCCTTGACACCCTCGATCAGATCACCGCCCAAGGCAGAGATCTTCCGGCCCAACTCCGCCGCTTTACCCCACCGCAGACCGTACTTCGCCGCGATCTTGGCAGGCAGTCCGCCGACGAACATCAACGCCACGTTGACCGCGGTCTCACCACACGCACCCAGATCACCAGTGGTGAAGCACTCCAGCCCGGCGGTGATACCGAGCTCGTCGGCCACCAACTGCGCCAGGCCGGTCGCCGCAGAGACCAGCTTCTGTTTTGCTTCTGCTTTCTCAGCCTGGGCTTCACGATAGGCTTTGGACTGCTTCTGATCCTGATAGTTCGAGCCGCCACTTCCTGACCTGGACCCGGAACCGGAGCCAGAAGAAAGAACCCTGTCGATCCAATTATTTGCGCGCTGAAACGACGGATTGTTATAAACGTTCACTCCGCGCTTCGCCAAATAATTAGCCACCGCGTTGATCATAAGCCGGGCGACAAAAGCTGCAGTTTTCCAAAAGAGCCCATCGGGGTCCGTGAAGGTCACTGGATTGTTGTTGGCGTAGATATAGCCGTGCATCTGCTGGTGGTCGGTCACGTCCATGACCGGGTCCGGAGAAATGAATCTCCCCAGCGTCGAGTCGTAGGCACGAGCTCCGAGCTGGGTCAACCCTGTGGAGGAGTCAACGGTTCCGTCGACGAACCCGCGCTCCGAAGGCCAGGCACCGGCAGCTTCCCCGCGCTCGGTCCCGAACACGCTCATGTACCGGTGCGTCGCCTCACCGGTGCGAGCATCGACGGCGACCTGGCCGGTGCCGTGGTGGTCGGCGTGGATCCACGACAGGGTGCCGTCGTTCTGCCGGACCGCGACCGTCTCCCCCGCGTGGGAGTAGAACCGGGTGGCCTCTTTGACCAGGTCTTCCTTGTCCAGGCGCAGTTCCATGCCCGGCAGGTAGAGCGTGGTGGAGGCCGGGTCCTCACGGATCAGCCGCTGGCCGTCGGCGTCGTAGGTGTAGGAGGTCTCCGAACCGTCCTCCTCGGTGACCCGGGCCAGGTTGCCTTCGGCGTCCCACTCCAGTTCCTGGTCGCGGGAGGAGGTGGTGCGGCCGGTCATGTTCCCGGCCTCGTCGTAGGAGTACTCCTCCAGCCGGGTCCCGCCCGGTCCGGACTCCTCCACCCGGGTCAGCGCCTGGGGCGCCACATCGGTCGCATCGCCGTGCTGGTAGGTACGGGTGATGTCCCCGCCGGGAAGTCCGTGCTGGACCTCGGTGGTGCGGTTGCCGAGCTGGTCGTAGGTGTACTCGTGCCAGTACGGAGCCGCACCGCCCAGGGCGTCGGCGGAGGGTTGGGCCGCGCACGCCTCCTCACCGGTGGCGTCGGGGGTCCACACCCCGGTCATCCGGCGCATGTGGTCGTAGGTGAAGCACTGCACGTCCGACTGGAGGTGTTCGGCGGTGGGTTCGTCGCGCAGGCTGAGGACGTTGCCCGCGTCGTCGTAGCTGTAGTAGCGGTGCACCAGCGACCCGGTGAGACCGCGTTCGGGCACCAGGGTGGTTTCGGCCACCCGCCCCGTGGCGGGATCGTAGTCGCGGGTCATCCACGTGGCGTGGGTGCTCGACGAGGGCCCGGTGTCCAGAGCGATCTGGCGCAGTTCGCCGAGCCCGTTGTAGACGGTGTCGGTGACGTAGTCACTGAGCCTCGACGACATCTGGGTGGGCATGCCCAGCTCGTTGTAGCTGTAGGAGATGGTCTCCTGACCCAGTCCGCCGGCGGCGGGCTGGGTCTGGGTCCGGACCGAGCCGTCGAGGTTGTACTGGGTGGAGAAGCGGTAGCGCCCGGACAGCATGGGTTGGCTGTCGGGGATGCGGATCTCGGTGGTGGTGGGCCGGTAGAACTGGTCGTAGCGCACCACACGGGAGGTGTAGGCGTCCCCGTCGTCGTAGCGGGTGGACGAGGTCAGGTGGCCCTTGGCGAGGGTGTCGTAGACCCACTCGGCCCGTTTCTCCCCTTCCGGGGAGTCTTCGTGCAGCCCGACCTGACGGCCGATCTCGTCGTAGGAGTAGGCCAGGGTCTGCCCGCGGGCGTCGGTGGCGGAGACCATCTGGTCGAGCTCGTTGTAGCCCATCGTGGTGGTACCGCTGATGGGGTCGTCGGTGCGCACCAGACGGCCGCGCAGGTCGTAGGTGTGCTCCCAGACGTTGCCCTCGGGGTCGGTGACCGTGGCCAGCTCGTCGTTCTTGGCGTAGGTGTAGGTGATGGCGTCGTAGTCGCCCTCGGGGGTGCCCCCGTGGTGGGTGCGGACCTCGCTCAGACGCCCCTGGGCATCCACGATGGAGGTGGTGGCCACCGCTCCGTCGGGTGGGGTGACCAGAGTGCGCTCGCCGTGGTGTTCGGTGCTGGTGCGCCAGCGTTCCTCACCCAGGGCCACGTGGATGTTGTCGGTGACCCGTCCCGCGCCGTCGTAGACCGTGACGGCCTGGCGGGGGACGTCGGCGTCGTTGGCGACGACGAACAGGGTGTCGGTGGCCTCGTCCTCGTTGTAGTAGGGCTCGCGTTCCCGGACGACCTGGCCGCGGGTGTCGTGGAAGGTGTCCGTGACGAGCCGACCGCCGCCCGGAGCGGGGCTCTGGGTCTGCCGGGGGCGCAGGAAGGCGTCGAAGATCTCGTGGCTGGTGGTGTACTCGGTGCGGGTTTGCAGGGTGTGTGTGGTGATCGAGGTGGGTGCGTCCTGGCGGACGTGGTACTCGAACTTCGTGGTGGGGGTGTCGGTGGCCTGGTCGCGATCGGGCAGCCACACTCCGGTGAGGCGGCCGAGCGGGTCGTAGGCCATGGTCATGGTGCGGCCGTTGGCGTCGGTCTCGGAGACCGGAAGGCCGCGGGTCGGGTCGACCGTGGTGCTCGTGGTGTGGCCGACGGGGTTGGTCTCGGTGACCGATGCGGGCAGGCCGGAGGCGGTGAAGGTGTAGTCGGTGGTGGTCACCCCGCCGGAGGCGTCGGTCTCGGAGACGGTGTTACCGAAGTCGTCGAACCCGGTCTGGTCGACCGTCTGGTAGACGGGCTCGCCGTCGGCGTAGGAGTCGAGCTTCTGTGTCCTGGTGGGCAGGCCCCTGGTGGGGGTGTCGCCGTGGTCTCCGCCGTCGTAGGAGACCAGTTCGTCGGTGATGACGTCCTCGGGGCGGTTCGGGGTGTCCGCACAGTCGACGGCGAGGGTCTCGACGCGGGAGACGAGGTTGAGGATGCGGGCGTCGGTGTTGTTGACGTAGGTGGTGTTGACGCACTTCTCGTCGCCGTCGACGTCCACGTCACCGTGGTCGCGGACCCGGGTGACGGCGCCGTCGTCGTTGACGGTGTTGTCGACCCGGGCCTCAAGCCAGGAGTCATCGGCGAGACGGGTGAGGCTGATGACCTGTTCTGTCGCGATCTTGGTGGCGGTCTGCTCACCCCAGTCATGGGTGACCTTGGCGGTCTGCTTCCACCAGGGGGTGGTGATCTCCCGGGAGATGTCCTGGCCGCCCTCGCCGTCGCGGACGATGACCTCGCGGACGGTACCGTTCAGTTCCTTGTGGTCGGTGTGCTCGACCCCGCGGGAGTCGGTGACGGCCACGGAGCGTTTACCCGAGGGCTGCCTGTCCTCGTGCATGCCCTGGAAGTACAGGTACTCGGTCTCGGTGCGTTCCTCGTCCTCGTGGCCGGTGCGCACGATGACGCGGTCGTAGCCGCGCCAGTCGGCCCAGGTGCGGTACTTGTCCTTGACCATGCCGTCGGCCTCGGTGTACCGCCAGGCCGGGTCGCCGACGTAGTCGTAGCTGGTGGTGAGCGTGGGCTGGTCCGAGACCAGGTCCACTTCGTTGACCTCGGTGACCACGTACTTGTGGAACCAGTCGGTCAGTTCCACCCCGCCCTCGGGGGTCCACAGCACCGGGTAACACCGCTTGGTGTTCTCGTGCGGCTCGGGCGTTTTCCCGGGTTCGCACTCGGGTTGGGAGTAGTTGATGTCGAACTGGCCGCCGGACTCGGTGTAGATCGAGGTGATCCGCCAGCGCAGCATGGGGGCGATGTCGTCGGAGGGCGAGTCGACCCGGTTGGGCATCTGGGTGCCCGCGAAGCTGATCTTGGGCAGTGACTCGGTGCCGCCGACCTTGCCGACGTGTTCGATGGAGTCCAGCCACAGGGTGGGGCCGGTACCGTCCCCGGACTCGGGGAAGGAGTGCTCCAGTTTCCAGGTGTCCACGTCGGTGTAGGAGTCACCGTCGCGGACCTGGGTGGTGATGGCGTCGAGCTTCTTGGTGGACCAGAAGGTCGGCGAGTGCCGTCCGGCGCAGGACTCCCCCGACTTGCAGTCCTGGTCCAGGGGCACGTCGGGCCAGTGCTCGGCGTTGCCGGAGGTGCGCTTGTCGGCGGCGCAGTCGAAGGAGTCGGTGACCAGGCACCGCTCGGAGTCGGAGAAGAGCACCCGGGCCGGGGCGGTGGCGTAGACGTCGTCGCTGCGCAGCCCGTACTCGATGCGCTTGACGTTGGCCGCGCGCACGTAGGGGGTGGCGGTTTTGGTGAGGTTGCGGCCGTAGTGGTTGGTCTCGGCGTCGTAGTAGAACGTCATGACGTTGCCGTGCACGTCCACGACGTAGTCGAGGTTCCACTTGTTGGCCTGCTGGCACCAGGAGTCGGCGAAGTCGGAGTCGTAGCAGGGCTGGCCCGACTCGGGGGCGTAGACCGGCAGGGTCTGCGCCGATTCGGTCTCCGGGTCGCCGCTGGACCAGCCGGGCAGGCGGTTGCGGCCGAAGAAGTACTGGGTGCCGTCGGGGGTGGTGACCTTCCAGTATTCGCCGTCGTGGGCGCCGTTGTCGGCGCCGGTGAGGCGTTCGACCCTGGTGCCGTCGTCGTTGGACAGCCGGTAGGAGCCGTCGTCGTCCTTGACGAGCGCGCCGGAGTGGCCGGTCATCGACAGGGTGACGTTGTCGGTGTTCCAGCACAGGTCGCCGGTCTCGTGCCCGGAGTCCACGCAGGCGGAGTAGCGGCGTTCGATCGCACCGGGGGCGTAGGCGAACCCGTCACCGATCCAGGAGGTCTGGTTGTTGGAGGTGGCGATGCGCCCGTCCACCCCGCCGGAGGAGTAGCCCAGCCCGACCGCCGGGTTCAGGTCGCTGGGGGCGGGGGGTGTGGCGAAGGCGTAGGACCAGGAGAAGTCGCCGGACTGGTTGTTGACGTTCCAGCTGGAGGCGGCCGAGAGCTGGGTCGCCCCGTAGTCGCCGTTTCCGCCGGCCGGGGCGGCGGCCAGCGCCACCAGGGATCCCTGGGGTGCGGCGCTCACCCGGGCGGTGATGTGGTTTTCCCCGGTGTCGTTGTCCAGCAGCACGGCCGAGTCATGGGCGGCGGTGTCCTCGTCCGCACAGGACTCGTCGAGCACGCACTCGTCGAGCTCGACCATGGTCAGACGGGAGGCGTAGTCACCGCCGAAGGCCTCGGCGAAGCCGGAGTAGTCGACGCCGAGCTCGACCGGCGCGACCGACGCGGAGTCGTCGGTGCGACTCACCCGCAGCAGCAGACCGTTGACCCCGGCCTGCTCGGCCCGGTCCCGGTCCAACACCTCGACCTGGGCCGAGGCGACCGGTTCCGGTTCGGGGACCTCGACCGGCGCGGGGGCCGCGGGAGTCCGGGATTCCTCCTCGGCGGCGCTCTCCTCGGCTGTCGCGGGGTCCGAGTGCCGTTCCCGCTCGGCGGCGGCCCCGTTCCCGCCGCGGTCGGCCTCCTCCTCCGGTGCGGTGGCGTCGGGGTCCTCGGCGGGTGCGGCTTCCCCGTCCGCGGACCCGGGTTCTTCGGACTGCTGCTCGGCCGCCTGCTCCTCGGCTGCCTCTGCTTCCTCGGCCGCCTTTTCCTCCAGGTCCCGGGCGGCCTCCTCCTCCAGCACCTCCTGCCAGTGCTCGGGGACCTCCCAGTCCTCGAACTCCTCTCCGCTGACGGCCCCCACCGTGACCAGTGGGTCCTCCTGGGCGCTGAGCGTCCGCACCCGGTCCTGTTCCAGGTCGACGTCGACACTGGTGGCCTCGGGCCAGGCCACGGAGGCCGGGGCGGTCATCGCGGCCTCGGCGACCGCGTCGTCCTCGGACAGGGCCTCGGCGACCGCCTCGCTCCCCTCCACGGAGGGTTGTTCGGCCACCTCCGGGCGGGGGTTGTAGGCGGTGGCCGACGCCGGGAGCGTGTTCAGCAGCCCGGCGAACACCACCAGGGCCACGGGGTAGACGATGGCGCGGCGGATCGGTCCGGGCCTGGTCGAGGGGGCGGGTTCAGGGGTGTCACTGCGCGGGGTCACAGCAAGCCTCCTGTCACCCCGCCTTCCGGGGCGGGGTGACGGTTACGGGCGAATGGGGCGGGGGTGGAGCCTGGGTCAGCCTCGCGGAACGGGGATCTCTCCCGCGTAGACCTGGAAGAGTTCGCGTTCGTTGAGCACGCCTTGGTAGGTGTGGGCGTCGTCGAGGTCACCGGACCAGAAGTAGGTGTTGGCACCGCGGTGCTGGGCGCTGCCGATGCGCACCGGTCCGTCGGCGTGCCAGGCGTGGTCGACGGCCACACGGGATTCCTCGAAGCCGTTGACGTAGAGCACGAGCTGGCCGTTGGTGTGGTCGTAGACCCCGGCCAGGTGCACCCACTCCCCCAGCCGGGCGGGGGTGGTGGAGTAGGCGTAGGTCCATCCGGCGGCCCCCTCGGTGGGGGCGTCGTCGTGCGGGGCCATCTTGAAGGTCCAGTTGCCGTTGGAGCCCTGGTAGCCCAGGTGGAAGCCGCTCTGGAACTCGCCGGCCTGGCTCAGGGCGGAGACGTTGACGCTCTCGCCGGTCTCGTCCAGGCGTGCCCAGGTGGCGACGGTGAAGCTGCGGTCGGTGCGCACGGCCGGTCCGGTGGCCTGGACGTACTCGTCGTCACCGTTGAGCCGCACCCCGGGTGAGAAGGTGACGTCGTTCTCGGCGCGGTCCCAGGCGGTGTCGGGGTCGGCGTGCAGGGTGGCGTCCAGGCCGTGGTCGGTGGAGTCGGCCACCTCGGTGCCCTGGTACTCGTCCAGCGCCCAGCGCCCTTCGGGGGCCAGGGGGCGGTTGGCCAGTCTCCACACCTCGGAGTGCTGCTCGGCGTCGGTGACGGTCTCGTCCAGGACCAGGCGGTCCCAGACCTTGACGTCGTCGACGGACCCGGGCCAGTAGTAGTTTCCCGCCCCCTGGAACAGTGCCCGGCCGACGGTCAGGGGGCCGGTGGCGTTCCAGGAGCCGGTGTGGGTGGACGCTCCCTGCCGGACGCCGTCGACGTAGAGGACGAGTTCTCCGGTCTGGGAGTCGTGGGTGCCCGCCAGGTGGGTCCACACCCCGGTCTCGGCGGGGGTGGAGGAGGTGACGACGGCCCACTCCCGGGAGCCGTCCCAGTGCTGGTCCTCGGGGGACATCTTGAACACCCACTCGCCGGTGTTGCCCTGGTAGCCCAGGTGGAAGGCGCTCTGTTCCTCGCCCTCCTGGGCCACCGCGGTGTGGTGGGCGTGGGCGCGGTCCAGCTTGACCCAGGCCGACACCGAGAAGGTGCCGCTGGTGTCCACGGCCGGGTAGTCGGCGTTGATCTGGTCGTAGGGGCCGGGGTCTCCGTCGGTGTAGCCGCTGGTGTGCACGGCGGTGCCGTTCAGTCGCGGGACGGGGTCGGTGTGGGGGTTGTCGACGGTGCCGACCCGGCCGCGCACCCACTCCACGCCTTCGGAGAGGGTGGCCCCGCGTTCGGGGTCGACGGCGTCGGAGGCGCGGTCACCCTGGCCCTCGTCGAAGGCCAGGTGCGCGACCGGGTCGCTGGGCGGTGCCACCAGGAAGGTGTGGGCCAGGACGCAGTCGGAGGAGTTGCCGAAGGCGTCCACGGTGCGGGCGTAGATCCGGTTGGGTCCCTCCAGACGGGGTGTGAGGGTGACGGTCACCGGTCCGCCGGGAGTCTCGGGCTCGACCTCGGTGACGCAGGAGTCGTCGTTGAGGGCGTACTTGTAGCCGGTGGCGTCCTCGACCCCGTTGTTGGTAAAGGTGAACTCGCCCGGCAGCCCGGTGGAACCGTGGAAGGCATCCCCGGCCGGGTAGTCGGTGGAGGTCACCTCCGGGCCCTGTTCGGGGCGGTCGGTGCTGACCGTCAGGTAGCAGCGGGTGGACCATCCCGACCAGGAGACGCCGTCGTTGGCGTTGGCCCGGTAGGTGATCAGCACGTTCTCCGGGAGGGTGCCCGAGCGCACCGACTGGAAGGAGCCGGAGGACCACACGGCGATGTCGGTCCTGGCGGTGTCCACGTCATCCAGGCGTTCGCCGTCCACCCACCACGCGAAGCGGGTCTTGACCTTCTGCCTGTTGGCGGAGGTGGAGTCGCGGTCGCGCACGTAGGCGGTGAAGGTGGGGCGGGTCTCGTTGATCAGCCGGGGGTCGTCGGGGTCGGTGGAGCAAGGGCCGCCGTGGGAGTCCGACACCTGGGTGGGGACCTCAGGAGGGTTGTTGTAGTCCACCTGCAGGGTGGGGTTGGAGGCGAAGCGGCGCCAGTCCCAGTTGCTGCTCGAACGGGTCTCGTTGCCGCGCAGTCCGACCGTGGTGGTCGCGTGCCCGGCGTCACGGCTCCACACGTACCCGTCGGTGGCGTTGAACTCCACCGTCGGGGAGGCTCCGCCGGAGCAGTTGGACCGCCCCGCGTTGATGGTGCGGGTGTCGAGCCTGGTGTTCCAGAACGAGGACGGGTTCTGTGAGTTCCAGGTGGTGTTGGAGGTGATCGCGTTGGTGCGCCACAACTGGACGCGCGCGTCGGTGCACCCGTAGGCGTGGGTGACCTTGGCCCGGAAGGTGGCGCGGGTGATGTCGGCGTCGCGGGTGCGCGAGTCGACGCGGAACCGCCAGAACGCGCGCTTGGTGCTGCCCTCGTTCGGTTCGTAGCCCACGCCGGGGGTGTGCGAGGTGGAGTAGTTCCAGTTGGACTGACTGGGGTAGTTGCGGTTGACGTAGGTGCGCCCCACCCGGCTGACCGCCACCGAGGGGTCGATATAGACCGGGTACTGGGTGGCCTCGTCGGTGAGCATCGCCGCGTCCGGGACCAGGCGGATGCTGTCCGGGGCCAGATCGACGTCCAGCAGCGCGGTGCGGGCGCCGGTGGGCGCCATGACCGTGGCGTCCTCGGCCATGTCCTGTTCGCCCGAGGAGTCCCACATGGCCGGGGCGAGGGCGCTGAACACGCTCTCCTGGCCCTTGTCGCCGATGGCGTCCAGGTTGCCGTGCTCACCGAGCCGCATGGTCACGCCTTCGGTGGCCAAGCCGAGCTCCAGGTCGGCCAGCATCTCGTGCCGGGCCGCCTCCGGGGTGTGCACCACCAGCACCTGACCGAAGCCGTCGACCCCCGCGGTCAGCACCAGGTCCACGCCGGGCAGCACGTCGGGGTAGGTGGCCTTGTCGGCCTCCAGTACCGGTGCGGGCAGGTCCTCGTGCCAGCCCAGGTCCACCGAGTTGGACCCCAGCCCGATGCTCGCCAACGCCGTGTCGCCGCCGCCGGAGAAGGCGATGTCCGCGGCCGCCGCCCTGGGTCGCACCCTGCCGTCGGAGTCCGTCACCAGGTCGGTGTCGACCGGGGTCCACCCGCTGCCGTCTCGCACCCGGACCGGGTGGGCGTTCTGCTCCATGGTGAAGCTGCCGTCGGGGTTGGCAAGGTGGCGTGTGGTCTCGGTGGTGGCTCCGGCGATCTCCACCGGCTCACCGGTCTCGCCGGCCCGGGTGACGGCGGCCTGCTCGAAGAGCTCCGCGGTGGAGGCCGAACCCTCCTGAGGGGACGGCCCGGGTTCCTCCTGCGCGTGCGCGGTCGAGTGGAGGAAGGGGGTGAGCAACGCGGCTGACAGGGCGGCAGCGGTCACTGCTCGCACGGCGCGGGGCATGGCGGTGTGCTCTCTAGGCCCAGGTATGGGGGGATGGCCGAGTTTGTGGGGTGCGCCCCGGTTGCGGGGCGGCCTCGACCGGTTCCTGAAACCGAGAAGGAAGTTAACAGGACAAAGTGAACACGGAACCCGTGACCCACTTCACTCAAGGCACCAGAATTCCCTTGTCCTGTACTTTTCTCCGGAATTCGCCCAAAAGATGCTCTTGTGGCCGAGGTCGGACAACCGATCAAGGTTTGAACCTACTGATCCGGAGATCTCGGGTTCACCTCCTGTCGGGCGCGGCACGGAACCACAGGCCAGGGCCTCGAACTCCTGTGACCCGGTGGTGCCCCGCGTGCACGGTCCCGGGGCGGGTCCGGGTCGGAACCGGGCCCGCCGCGCCAGGAGCCCGGTGACGTCATCCACGCACCCGCTCCCGCTGCCGCTCCGGGGGCCCGGTGGCAAGCAGGAGTGGGCTTCCCCGGGGAAACCCCGGTGTACTACCGTGATCCGTTGATTACCGACACAAGTTCATTTCGTCGACGTCGCAGTGCACGGGAAGCCGGTGGGAATCCGGCGCGGTCCTCGCCACTGTGACCGGAGGGCGCCTCCCACACGCCACTGGACCCGCACGGGTCCGGGAAGGGGGGAGGTGCGGGGCGCAAGCGCCCGACTCCGGGAGCCAGGAGACCGGCTGCGACCGTCCGCGTCATCAAACCACGAAGGATGGTTTGTTCGATGAAGCCCACCGACGCACGGGCGGCCCTGGGCCGTGCCCGTTCCGCCGCCGTCCTCGCCCTGCTGCTGGCCGCGACCGCCTGCGGCGGGTCCCCCTCCTCCCCCGCCCCGGAAACCGCCGGGGAGACGATCCGCAACTGCGACGTCGATGTGGCCGCGGCAGAGCCGCCGGAGCGGGTGTTCGCCGCCTACCAGCCCGCCATCGAGACCGCCCACGCGCTGGGCATCAGCGACCGCCTGGTCGGAACGGCGTTCCTGGACGCCGAGGTGATGGACGAACACGCCGCCGCCCAGGCCGAGCAGGAGTACTACCCGAACCTGCCCAGCCTGGAGGAACTGCTCAGCCACGAGCCCGACTTCGTGCTCTCCGGATTCAACGGCGTGTTCACCGACGAGAGCCTGGGGACCCGGGCCTCCCTGCGTGAACTGGGCGTCGAGAGCTGGATCCTGTCCCCGCTGTGCCCGAGCGAGGACGGCCGCACCGACGAGACCATCGACCCCGCCACGGTGACGATGGACAACGTCTACGCCGACCTGCGCGACCTGGGAACCCTCTTCGACGAACAGGAGCGCGCCGAACAGGTCATCGCCGGCATGGAGGCCACCGTGGAGGAGGTCGCCCAGACCCTGGACGGCCGCGTGGCGGAGGAGGACCGGCCCACCGTGATGATCGGTCGGCCCAGCGACCAGGGGTTCCGGGTCGCCGGCGGGCCGGACTTCTCCACCGAGATCATCGACCTGGCGGGCGGGGTCAACGCCTTCGCCGACCTCGACGGCAGGCGCAACCACGACGTCGCCACCGAGGACG
The DNA here is from genome assembly GCF_014651695.1 of Nocardiopsis terrae. Lineage (GTDB taxonomy): Bacteria > Actinomycetota > Actinomycetes > Streptosporangiales > Streptosporangiaceae > Nocardiopsis > Nocardiopsis terrae. The sequence goes on along the minus strand of NZ_BMXJ01000003.1, from coordinate 54,975 downwards.
TGATCGCGCGCGACCCCGACTTCATCCTGGTCGACGTGTGCTGTGACGCGCGGATGACCTCCGCCGACGCCGCCGACCAGATCGAGCAGATCATGGACGACCCCGCGCTGGCCAACCTGACCGCGGTCACCGGGGGCCGGGTCGAGGGGTTCACCTTCGCCGACCGCTCCGCGGGCGTACGCAGCGCGGACGCGGTGGCCAAGGTCGCCGGGACCATCCATTCCGACCTGTTCGGGTAGGCCGGGCGATGGCCGACCGTGTGGCCGAAAGGCCCCTGTCCCCCGCCCCCGCCGAACCGCACCGGAAACCGCGGCCCCCGTCCGGCGGCTCCGGGCTGCTCAGCGGACCCGGAGCCCGAAGCATCGGGCTGATGGCGGCGCTGCTGGTGCTCGCCGGGGCCCTGTTGGCGTCGGTACTGGTCGGCTACCAGCAGCTGTCCGTGGCCGACGTGTATATCGCCTACGCCGGTTTCACCGGTTCCGACACCGACCTGGTCGTGCGGCACCTGCGGGTGCCGCGCACCCTCGCCGGGCTGGCCGTCGGAGCGGCCCTGGGCGTGTCCGGGGTCCTGGTGCAGGGGGTGACCCGCAACCCCCTCGGCGACCCGGGGATCCTCGGCATCAACGCGGGGGCGGCCCTGGCCGCGGTCCTCGCGATCAGCGTGCTCGGGGTGTCGGCGCTGCTGGGCTACGTCGCCTTCGCCTTCCTGGGCGCGGCGGCGGCCGCCTGCGCGGTCTACGCCGTCGGGTCGCTGGGCCCGGACGGGGCCGGCCCGGTCAGGCTCGCGCTCGCCGGCGCCGCGATCTCGGCCCTGCTGGGGTCGCTGACCTCGGCGATCATCCTGCGGGACCGCGCGAGCCTGGACGAGTACCGGTTCTGGGTGGTGGGTTCCCTGGCCGGGGCCGACGGTGCGGCACTGCTCCAGGCGCTGCCGTTCCTGACCGCCGGGCTGGTGCTGGCGGTGGCGCTGGCGCGCCCGCTGAACGCGGTGGCGCTCGGTGACGAGCTGGCCCGCTCGTTGGGGACGCGGTTGTGGCTGGTGCGCGGGGCGAGCGCGCTGGCGGTGGTGCTGCTGGCCGGGACGGCGACCGCCGCGGCCGGTCCGATCGGTTTCGTGGGGGTCGCGGTCCCGCACATCGCGCGCGCCCTGGTCGGCCCCGACCACCGTTGGGTGCTGCCGTGGTCGGCGGTGCTGGCGCCCGTCCTGCTGCTGGTCGCAGACGTCGTGGGCCGGGTGGTGGCGCGCCCCGAGGAGCTCCAGGTCGGCATCGTCACCGCTCTGGTCGGTGCGCCGTTCTTCATCCTCCTGGTGCGGCGGCGAAGGGCGGCGGGACTGTGAGCGGGCGTTCCGGAGTGCTGATGCCGGGTACGGGGGTGGTCCGCCTCGGCGCTCTCTCGGTACGGGTGTACTGGCCCGAGATGGCGCTCGGCTCCCTGCTGGCCGCCCTGGCCGCGGCGGCGGCCCTGCTTTCACTGACCGTGGGCGACTTCGCGATGGGACTGGAGGAGGTGGTGGGCGCGCTCACCGGGCGCGGCGGTGTGATGGCGGCGCACGTGGTGGTGGAGATGAGGCTGCCGCGCGCCCTGACCGCGCTGGGGGTGGGCGCCGCGCTGGCGCTCTCGGGCGCCCTGTTGCAGAGGCTGGCGCGCAACCCGCTGGTCAGCCCGGACATCATCGGGGTCAGCGCGGGCGCCACGACCGCGGCGGTGCTGGCCATCGTCGCCTTCAGCGGTACGGCGTTGGCGGTCGCGTCCAGTGCGCTGGCCGGGGCCGTGGGTACCGCGCTGTTGCTGTACCTGCTCGCCTACCGGCGCGGGGTCAGCGGGCAGCGGCTGGTCCTGGTGGGGATCGCGCTCACCGCGATGCTGGGCGCGGCGACCTCGTACCTGCTGACCCGCACCGAACTCACCACGGCGCAGCGCGCCATGCTCTGGCTCACCGGCAGTCTGGCGAACCGCGAGTGGCCGCATGCGGCGACGGTCGGACTGGCGCTCGCCCTCCTGGCGCCGGTCGCGTTCCTGCTGGCCCGTCCGCTGGCACTGCTCCAGCTCGGTGAGGACACCGCGATCGCCCTGGGCGGCCGGGTGCAGCTCTCCCGGGCCGTCCTGCTGTTCACCGCAACCGCGCTCGCGGCCATGGCCACCGCCGTCGCCGGGCCCGTGGCGTTCGTCGCGCTGGTGGCCCCGCAGATCGTACGGCGGCTGCTGCGGGAGCGTGCCGTCGGACTGTTTCCCGCCGCGGCCTGCGGCGGGCTGATGGTGGTCGGCGCGGACCTGCTCGCCCGCACCGCCTTCGGCGGGAGCGAGGTACCGGTCGGTGTGGTCACCGGGATCCTGGGAGCCCCCTACCTGCTGTACCTGCTGGCGCGCGGCGGCGGGGTGGGCCGGGGCGGGTGAGGCGAAACCCCGTCCGCCAGGGCTCGCCGGAGCTCGTGCGGGCGGATCGGGACTTGCGCGGGGAGCGGGTCAGCGCGCCACGGTGGGGTCGGCCCAGACGGCCGTCCCGCCCGAGTTCTCGACCCTCTCCGCCTCCAGGCGCAGCCTCAGGGCGCCTTCCGCCCGACGCGACGGACGAGGCTGTCGTGGCCCTTGCTCCCCGGAACCGAGGGCGGCTGCGGATACCGTCCACCCATGACAACAACGTTCGATTTCGCCGGTGCTCTCGCCCAGGGGCTCGGGAGCCGTAACGGAGCCTGGGAGTTCCTCCGTGCCTACGCCGCTCACTGGGCGGACGGTCTGGACGAGAACGACGGGTGGCGAGAGGCCGACCTCGATGCCGCCGAGAACCGACTGGGCCTGCGCCTGCCGACGGCGTTGCGGGAGGCCTACCGGCTCTTCGCCCGTCGGGAGGACCTGACCGGCAACCACGACCGGCTCCTGGCTCCGGACGAGCTGCACGTCGACGCCGCCCGGGAGGCCCTGGTCTTCCGGCACGAGAACCAGGGCGCCGCCTCCTGGGGGATCCTTCTCGAAACCCTCCACGAAGAGGACCCGGCGGTTCTCGTCCGGGCCGACCTGGCCGACAGGTCCGCAGAACGGTGGGAACCGTGGACGGAGCGGTTCTCCGCCTGCTGCGTCGAGCTCGTGCTGTCGGAGTCCCTGCTGGCCGACTCCGCGCTCTGCGGCTTCCTGTACGAGCCCGCCGAAGAGGACCTCCGGATGCTGGAGGAAACGTGTCTGCGCCTCCCCTCTCCCGACCGCCCCGGTGAAGGGAGCGGGCCCGGCATGCGCTGGTTCCTGGGACAGGACGTGCTGGTCCGCGACGACGGCGCGGGCCTTCTCGTGCGCGGTCTGACCCCCGAGGCGCTCGTCCGGTTCCGGGATCTGACACGGGGCGAGTGGCTGGAACTCTGACCGACCGGGGCCAGGGCACCCCGTTTTCGCACGGCCGACGGCTGTGGCGGTCGGCCCCCGTTCACCGGCACTGCGCGTCGATGTACCCCTGGAAGTCCGGGAACTCCTCCCGGGCCCGCCCGAGGATCTCCTCCGGATCACGGCAGGCGTCGGGGGCGTGCCGTCGGGCGACCTGCAGAGCATCGGGGTCGGGCTCGCAGGGACCGTCATCGCTCCACCCCATGACCTCGTCCGGCCCGTGCCCCTGAGCCACCAGCCACAGGAAGGCCCCGAGGTCGGTGGCCATGACCGCGAGCTCCCCCTCCGAGCCGAGGAAGACCACGGGCTGCTCGGTCAGCGGCCGACCCTCCCGGACCAGCCACAGGCCGGTGTAGCCGCCTGAGCCCTCCATGCCGAAGAAGCGGAACTCGCTGCCGTCGACCTCCTCGTTGCCGGTCCACAACCGGTACCACCACGCGGTCTCGTCAGGGTGCTCGAAGGCTTCGTACATCTCGAAGTCCATGTCCCGGGCGCCATGGGTCCTCCTGAGGTCTTCCAGCATCGGGGGGAAGGAGAGATCGATCATGGGTGGACAGTAGCGCTCCGTACGGACATCGGCCCGAGGGGCCCGCGCCTGCGGCGCACCCGGCCGGGATCACGGACTCCAGCTCCCGGCGAGTGGTCCCGGCCCCACCCCCGGGGTTCCGTGCCCTTCGGCACCCACGGGCGTCCGATACCTGCGGGCATGCTAGCTTCGGACCGTGGCAGGATCCCAGGAGCCGACGTCCCGCACCGTCCGCGAGGAGGTGCGGCACAGGCTGCTCGCCGCCGGAAGCGTTCTTCTGACCCTGTCCCTGCTGGCCGGGTGCGGGCAGGACTCGGGCTCCGGTGAACCGGGCGATCCGGAGGAGAAGAGCTACGAGGGCGTGCCCGAACTGCTCATCGTCGAGAACGACAACGCCGCGCTGGAGATCGTCCCCGGCGGCACCGACGAGGTACGGGTACAGCGCGAGGCCCAGGGGAACCCGAACGGGGACTGGGAACTGACCGGCGACACCCTCCGCCTGGAAACGGACTGCGCGGCGTTCTCCGACTGCCGGATCCGCTACCAGGTCATCGTCCCGGCCGACACCGCGCTGACGGTGGCGACCGACGAAGGCCCCGTCACCGTGTCCGGGTTCAGCGCCCCGGTCGAGATCAGCTCCGGGAACGGCGGCCTCGACATCTCCGACGTCACCGGACCGCTCACCCTGACCTCGGTCAACGGGGACATGAACCTCACCGGGATCGGTTCGGAGAGCCTGAGCGCCGCCACCGACAACGGCGGCATCGACGCCGCGTTCGCAGAAGCCCCCTCCGAGGTCGAGGTCAGCACCAACAACGGTGACGCCACGATCGCCCTGCCCGGCGGCCCCTACGCCGTGTTCGAGACCTCCGACAACGGTCGGGTGGTCGCCGACGTCCCGGTGGACGAGGCCAGCGACAACACCGTCACCGCTCGGACCGGGAACGGGACCATCACCCTGGTCCCGGCCGGCTGACCTCCGACCCGGCTCCCGCCCTCCGCGTCATCCCCGAGACGTTCGCGGTCGGCGCCCCTCAGTGCGCTCGCGAGGAGCGGCCCCGGGCCCGGGGACCGCCCCCGGGCCCGCCTGGCTCAGAACAGGTCCCTGCGGCCCGCCAGGGAGTCGATCCACTGGTGCAGGTGGCCCGTCCAGTCGCGTCCGGCGCCGTCGTGGTGGTTCACGGCGAAGCGGTGGAAGGTGTCGCGGCCCTCGGAGAAGAGCAGGCCCGGCTTCTTGTCCAGTTCCAGCACCACGTCCACACCGTGCTCGTCGGTGACCAGGGACAGCTCCAGTTCGTTCAGGCCCCGGTAACGGCTGGGGGCGTGGAACTCGATCTCCTGGTAGAAGGGCAGCCGCTGCCGGGTCTGGGCGATGCGGCCCCGCTCCAGGTCGGCGTGCTTGAAGGTGAACCCGAGGGAGAACAGGGAGTCCAGGATGGCGGCCTGCGCGGGGAGGGGCTCGATGCCCACCGGGTCCAGGTCGCCGGGGTCGACCGCGTTCGCCACGTGCAGGCGGGTGTTCACACCGAGGTTCATGTGGTGCAGGTGGCGGCCGCGGTGGGCGGTGATGGGGGTCTCCCAGGGCACGAAGAGCTCGAAGGGCACCTGGAAGCGCTGTCCGGGGACCAGGGCCACGCCCTCGCCCAGGCGGACCCGGTGGAACTCCATGTCGCTGTTGACCTCGTGGTCACCGACCTCGGTCTCGACCCGGGCCTGGAGGCCGACGGTGAGCTGCTCGACCTGCTGCTCGACGTCGCCGCCCTCGATGACGACGGTGCCCCGCAGGGAGCCCCCCGGGACGGTCACGGACGAGTCCAGAGAGGTTTCCACCGAGGCTCCACCGAATCCGATACCGGCGAGCAGACGCTTGATGACCATGGATACTTCCTTTTCCCGGTGGGTGCTTGGCCGGGAACGTCGGGGATGGCGAGCGCACCCGGAGTCTGGTGGTGCGGCCGGGCCCCTGTGATCGTCCGGCCGCACTCGTAGGGGTGCCCGGGCTCAGTGGCGCCCGGAGACACGGCCTAGAGCAGGCTGCGGTTGCCTGCGATGGCGTGGATCCACTCGTGGAGCTTGGCCGCGATCTCCTCGGGGTCGGTGTCCTCGTGCTCGATGCTCAGCCGCAGGAGGGTGTCCCCGCCTTCGCTGAAGAGGATGCCGGGCTTCTTGTCCAGCTCCAGCACCACGTCCACACCGTCGTCGTCGGTGAGGAAGGTCAGCTCCAGTGACTCCAGGCCCTCGTACTGGCCGGCGGTGGAGTACTCGAGCTCCTGGTAGAAGGGCAGCTTCTGGCGGGTGCCGGGGATCTCGCCCTTCTCCAGGTCGACGCTCCTCAGGACGAAACCCAGTGCGTCCAGCGCCTGCAGGACCGCGGCCTGGGCCGGCAGGGGCTCGATGAGCAGCGGGTCCACGTCCTTGCGGTCCAGGGCCTTGTCCACGTGCAGACGGGTGTTGAGACCCACGTTGTCCAGGACGTGCGTGCCCCCGATGGAGGTGATGGGGGCCTCCATCGGAACGGTCATCTCGAAGGAGAGCTCGAACTCCTGCTCGGGCTCCAGCTCCATCTCCTCGTCGGTGAGCGTCTGCTCGGCGACGACCACGTCGATGGTGTACTCGCCCGACTGCGTCTCGCCCTCGGAGTCCTCGTACTCGTACTCCTTCTCCACGTTGGCGCGGAGACCGACGCTGATGCCCTCCAGTGTCTGGGCGACCTTGCCTCCGGTGACCTTGAGGGTGCCGGTGACGGTACCGCCCGGCTGGACGGTCTCGTTGTCGAGGGTCGTCTCTACGGTGGCACTGCCGATGCCGACGCTGGCGAGCATGCGCTTGAAGATCAAAGCGTCTTCTTCCTACCTAGGTCCGCTGCCCGAGCGCCAGGGGAGGTGGGCGGTGGGACCGATGGGGGTTCGTGGAGAATCCGGCGCTGTTGGTAGGACGCGTCGCTGGTGGTACCGGTTCCCGCCGCTGTGGAGTTTTCCGCATTTTCTTCGGTGTCGGCCACGGGGCGGGGGGCGGTCCGCACCAGGGGGCGCGCGGTCCGAACCCGATGCGTGTTCCGCCCCCGGCCGGGTCGAGGAGATCCTGGACGCCCTGCCCTTCGCCGAGGAGCACGCCCGCCGGATCCTGCGGGCCGTCGGCCGCGCGGCGTCGGACTGGGGCCGTCCGGCTGAACCACGCGAGGGGGCTTCGGTGCCCGGGCGGCCGCTGCCGAGGTGCGGAAAAGCGAAGGCGAGGAGTTGAGAACACTCCCCGCCACTCTCAACGTATAGCGCACCGGGGGGCTTGCGGCAAGGCCCGGGGCATGCCGCAGAATCAACGCTCGTAACCGGAACCTCCAGGTGAGGGGGCCGAAAGGCGCTTGTGCCGTCGTCGGTGCACAGGCCGCACGGGACGGCCGGGGTCCGGGCTGATCGAACGGGGAGGGCTCATGTTTGACGTGATCGTGGTCGGTGGCGGTCCGACCGGCTTCGTGCTGGCCGCCGAGTTGCGGCTGCACGGTGTGCGCGTGCTCGTGCTGGAGAGGGACGCGGAGCCGACCAGGGTGGTTCGCGCACTCGGCCTGCACGCGCGCAGTATCGAGCTGATGGACCAGCGGGGTCTGCTGGAGCGGTTCCTCGCGCTCGGCCAGCGGTATCCGCTCGGTGGTTTCTTCGCGGGGATCGCCAAACCGGCACCGGAGGGGCTGGACACCGCACACCCCTACGTCCTCGGCATCCCGCAGCCCACCGTCGACCGCCTGTTGGCCGAGCGCGCCACCGAACTCGGCGCCCGGGTCAGGCGCGGCTGTGCGCTGGTCGGACTGGACCAGGACGAACACGGGGTGAGCGCCGAACTGGCCGACGGCACGCGGCTGCGTTCGCGCTACCTCGTCGGCTGTGACGGCGGCCGGAGCACGGTGCGCAAACTGCTCGGCGTGGGCTTTCCCGGTGAGCCCTCCAGGGTCGAGACGCTGCTGGGCGAGATGGAGGTGACAGCACCGCCGGAGGAGGTCGCCGCCGTGGTGGGCGAGGTCCGTAAGACCCAGAAGCGGTTCGGTCTCGCGCCCTTCGGCGGCGGGGTCCACCGCGTCATCGTGCCCTCCGACGGGGTGGCGGAGGACCGCGCGGTCCCGCCGACCCTGGAGGAGTTCAGGCAGCGGCTGCGCGCGGTGGCCGGTACCGACTTCGGGGTGCACTCACCGCGCTGGCTGTCGCGTTTCGGTGACGCCACCAGACTGGCCGAGCGGTACCGGGTCGACCGGGTGCTGCTGGCGGGCGACTCGGCGCACGTCCACCCGCCGACCGGCGGTCAGGGGCTCAACCTCGGTGTCCAGGACGCGGTCAACCTGGGCTGGAAACTGGCCGCCGAGGTCAACGGCTGGGCGCCGGAGGGGCTGCTGGACAGCTACGAGGCCGAACGGCGCCCGGTGGCCGCCGACGTGCTGGACAACACCCGTGCGCAGATGGAACTGATGTCCACCGAGCCGGGGCCGCAGGCGGTGCGCGGGCTGGTGTCGGAGCTGATGGACCTCGACGGGGTGAACCGGTACCTGACCGAGAAGATCACCGCGCTCGGGGTCCGCTACGACTTCGGGGAGGGGCACGGGCTGCTCGGCGGGCGGATGCGCGACATCGGCCTGGGGCGGGGCCGCCTCTACGGGTTGCTGCACGGGGGGCGCGGGCTGCTCCTGGACCAGACCGGGCGGCTCTCGGTGGAGGGCTGGGCGGACCGGGTCGACCACGTCGTCGACACCAGCGAGGAACTGGACGTGCCCGCCGTGCTGCTGCGGCCGGACGGCCACGTGGCGTGGGCCGGAGAGGACCAGGGGGCTCTGCTGGACGAGCTGCCGAGGTGGTTCGGCGCCGCCTCCGGCTGAGCCGGACCCGGGTGGGCTACGGGGCCGGTTCGGGAGCCGGTCCGCCATCCGGGCCCCGGGGCGGGGGCGCTTGGATAACCTGCGTCCGGAAGCGACGAGGGGATCGGTATGGACGAGGTCGAGGACCTGCCCGAACGCAGCCGTCAGGTGGCGCGGGCGCTCAGCGCGCTCGGGGCGCGGGGAAGGGTGCGTGCACTGCCCGCCTCCACCCGGACCGCGGCGGAGGCCGCCGAAGCCCTGGAGTGCGAGGTCGGCGCGATCGCCAACAGCCTGGTGTTCATGGCCGACGGGAAGCCGCTGCTGGTGATGACCAGTGGACGGCACCGGGTGAACGTCGCCCTGCTGGCCCAACGCCTGGGCAGGACGGAGATCCGGCGTGCCGAACCGGAGGAGGTTCGGGCGGCGACCGGACAGGCCATCGGCGGGGTCGCGCCCCTGGGCCACCCGGTACCGGTGGAGACCGTCGTCGATCCCGCCCTGGCGGACTACCCACTCTTGTGGGCCGCGGGCGGCACCCCGAACACGATCTTCCCGCTCGACTACACCGAGCTGGTCAGGATCACCGGCGGCTCCGAGGCCGCCGTCAACTGATCCGGCGCCCCGGCCGCCGCCCGGCCGTCATCCGGGCGGCGGCCGTCGGCGGTCAGCCCGCCGGGGAACGGGTTCGGCACCCGCCGCCACAGCACCACGGTGATCCACACCAGGGGCGTAACGAACACGAACAGGGCGTTGGCGAAGGTGCCCTCGTGGATGATCCCGAGGTCGTGCAGGACCGACGGCGGGAAGGGACGGCCCCAGGGCGGAGCGGGTCTGCGGCCCGGGGCCGCTCCGCGGGGCGGGCCGGTCTGGTGGGTTCATGCGTCCCATGTCAGGGACGGGGGGTACGCGGCGCGTCAGTCCCCGGTCCCGGCCTCCTACGTCCGAACGCGTCATCCCCCGCCGCGCCGCACCCCCTACGGCGGGGCGTCGTGCGGTACGGTCGCCCCGACATCAGGTGGACGCTCACGCGCCCGGTCCGGGAAGGACTCCCCCCGCATGACCAGAACCGGTTGGCTCGTGGCCGCGGCCTGTACGGCGGTCGCCCTGGTCCTCGGGTTCGGTGCCGGCTGGTTCGCCCAGCGGGCCTCGGCGGCGCCGCCCGTCCCGGAGCCCTCCGCCCGGAACCCGCACCCCGACGACGTGGAGGACCGGCCCGAGACCGGGTTCGAGGCGGTCACCGTCGGTCTGGACGAGACCCACGACTTCGGTGACGGGTTCACCATCGGCCTGGACGGGTTCGAGCGCGGTGTCGAGGTGGGCGGGGTCGATCCCGACACGGGGCAGGAGGGCGACCTGCCCTACCTGTCGTGGACGGTGGAGATCGCCAACGAGGGCTCCGAGACCGTCCGGACCGGTCTGGTGACCAGGTCCTGTTCGGTGGGCGACCCCCTGCGGGAGTCCGGTTCCCCGGTGCTGGGTGACAGCGTGAACCCTCCCGAGAGCCTGGACCCCGGGCAGTCAGGATCGTGGGACGAGGACTGCTGGGCGGACGAGGAGGACACCCACGTCCAGTACACGGTCGAGTTCCACGACCAGGACTTCGTTCCGCTCTACCCGGCGGTGACCTTCGCGGGCACGGTCGGCTGAGCGGCGGCCCGGACCGGTCCGCGCAAGCCTGCGGGCAGCGCCCCGCAGCGGCAGGGAAAGAGCGGGCCCCGCGGTTTCCCGGCCGGTACGGGCGTCCGCTTCCCCGTTCTTCCGCACCGGTGGAACGGGCCGGGAACACCGTCGCACCCCGTGCGACCCGCCCCTGTTCAGGGCCGTGGTTCAGGGCCGCGGTCCTGCGGGGACTCTGGACACGGGACAACCCAGTGGGAGAATGAACAGCGTGAAGAACCACGAATCGGACATGCCCGATCCCGTCCAGGACGCGCCGGAGGTCGGGCCGCCCAAGGAGAGCGCGGCGGGGGTCCCGGCCGTGCTCAGCAGCGTGCGCCACGTGGGCGAGCAGGCCGGGGTGCGGCGCGGGGTTCCCGCGATGCTCGCCGTCAACCAGAAGGGCGGGTTCGACTGCCCCGGGTGCGCCTGGCCGGAGCCCGACAGGCGGCACAGGGCGGAGTTCTGCGAGAACGGCGCCAAGGCGGTCGCCGAGGAGGCCACCCGCAGGGCCGTGACCGGTGACTTCTTCGCCCGGCACCCGGTAGCGGAGCTGTTCGAACGCTCCGGGTACTGGCTGGGCCAGCAGGGGCGGCTGACCGAGCCCGTGTACCTGCCCGAGGGCGGCACCCACTACGAGCCGATCTCCTGGGACCGTGCCCTGGACATGGTCGCCGAGGAGCTGCACGCCCTGGACACCCCCGACGGCGCCGTGTTCTACACGTCGGGGCGCACCAGCAACGAGGCGGCCTTCGCCTACCAGCTGCTGGCCCGCCAGCTCGGCACCAACAACCTGCCCGACTGTTCGAACATGTGCCACGAGTCGTCCGGGTCGGCGCTCACCGAGACGCTGGGCGTGGGCAAGGGCAGCGTGTCACTGGAGGACGTCCACCAGGCCGACCTGATCATCGTGGCCGGACAGAACCCCGGCACCAACCACCCCCGGATGCTCTCCGCGCTGGAGCGGGCCAAGCGTTCCGGGGCCCGGATCGTCACCGTCAACCCGCTGCCCGAGGCGGGCATGCGCGCGTTCCGCAACCCGCAGAACGCCCGGGGCCTGGTGGGGCGCGGCACCGAGCTGACGGACCTGTTCGCGCAGATCCGGCTGGGCGGTGACCTGGCCCTGTTCTCGGCGGTCAACCGGTTGCTGTTGGAGGCCGACCGGAGCGGCGGGAAGGTCCTGGACCACGGGTTCGTGGACGCGTACACACACGGGTTCGAGGAGTTCGCCGAGGCGCTGCTGGCCGAACCCGAGGACGAGTTCTGGGCGCGGACCGAACGCGACACCGGTCTGCCCCGTGCGCTCGTCGAGGAGCTCACCGCGATGGTGGTCGCCTCGGAGCGGATCGTGGTGTGCTGGGCGATGGGGCTGACCCAGCACAGGCACTCGGTGCCGACCATCCGTGAGGTGGTCAACTTCCTGCTGCTGCGCGGCAACGTGGGGCGGCCCGGGGCCGGCGTGTGCCCGGTGCGCGGCCACTCCAACGTGCAGGGCGACCGCACGATGGGCATCTTCGAGCGTCCCGCGGACGACTTCCTGGACGCCCTGGGGCTGGAGTTCGGTTTCGAGCCGCCCCGCGAGCACGGCCACGACACGGTGAACGCGATCCGTGCGATGGCGCGCGGTGAGGTGGGCGTGTTCTTCGCGATGGGCGGCAACTTCGTAGCGGCCACCCCGGACACCGAGGTGACGGAGGAGGCGATGCGCCGGGTGGGGCTGACGGTGCACGTGTCCACGAAACTGAACCGCTCGCACGTGGTGACCGGTACGCGCGCGCTCATCCTGCCCGCCCTGGCCCGTACCGACCGTGACCTGGGCGGGGATCAGCCGCGCTGGGTGACGGTGGAGGACTCGATGGGGCTGGTGCACGCCTCACACGGGGTGCTGCCGCCGCTGTCGGAGGGGATGCGCTCGGAGGTCGACATCGTGCGCGGACTGGGCCGGAGGCTGTTCGGGAACGATCCGGTGGACTGGGACGCGATGGCCGACTACGACCGGGTGCGCGACCACGTGGCGGCGGTCGTCCCGGGGTTCGGGGACTTCAACGCCAGGGCCCGGCGGCCGGAGGGGTTCGCGCTGCCGCACGCCCCGCGCGACGACCGGCGCTTCCCCACCGCGACGGGTCTGGCCAACTTCACCGTCAACGGCACCTACGCGCCACGGGTCCCTCCGGGTCGGCTGCTGTTGCAGACGCTGCGCTCGCACGACCAGTACAACACCACGATCTACGGGTTGGACGACCGGTACCGGGGCGTGCGCCGCGGTCGGCGGGTGGTGCTGGTCAACCCCGAGGACGCCCGGGAGCTGGGGTTGGCCGACGGGGCCTACACCGACCTGGTGGGCGAGTGGTCGGACGGCCGCGAGCGGCGGGCTCCGCACTTCCGGGTGGTGCACTACCCGACGGCGCGGGGCAGCGCGGCCGCGTACTACCCGGAGACCAACGTGCTGGTGCCGTTGGACTCCACGGCCGAGGTGAGCAACACGCCCACGTCCAAGTCGGTGGTGGTGCGTTTCGAGCCGTCCCCCGAACGCGTCTAGCTGACCGGGAGCGCCGGTGTGCGCCGGCGCGGTGGCCCCTCTCGGCCACCGCGCCGGGCGGGGCGCCCGGTCCCGGTCAGCGGCGTTCCCGGAAGCGGCCGAAGCGGATCTTGGGCGGGCGGGGCAGGCGGGGCCGCCACCGCAGCCACGGGAGCCACGGCTCCTGCGGCGGCAGCGGGATCGTGGGGTCCTCCAGGTCGCCCTGGAGGACGTCCTCGACCTCCTCGAAGCGGATCCCGGCGAACACCATGATGTCGGCGGCGACCATCTCCACGGCCAGGTGCGTGGCGTGCGTGACGGGATCGTCCTCGGCGGTGCTGGCCCCGTACAGGCGCGCCGCGGTGAGTGCCTGTTCCACGGCCTGTTCGCGGGTCTGCCTGCTGCTGAGGTCGTCGGCGAGGATGGCCAGCACGGCGGCCATGCCGCGCACGATGGGGCCGAGTTCACGGCGCTCCTCGGCGCCCATGGAGGTGGTGGTCCTCGCCAGGTACAGGCAGCTCTCACCGAGGAGGATGAGCCGTTCGATGATGGCGTCCTCGTCCAGTACGGGCTGTGTGTCCCCCCAGCGGATGGTGGAGAGGCGGATCGTGGACATGCTGGCCTCGCGGGCCCGGCTGAGTTCGGCCATGGGGCGGCTGAGGTCACCGAGCCGGTTGACGACCTGCTCGCTGGAGGCCTCGCCCTCCTCGGTCAGGGACAGCCCCACCGCGTCGAGCATGTCGGCCATCTCCTGCAGCGCGTTCTCCTCGATCCGTCTCAGCATGGCGACCAGGCGGGCCGGGAAGAGGAGCTGGCTGAAGAGCAGGGCGACCCCGGCCCCGATCAGCGCGTCCACCAGTCGGCCCGTCCCGGGGTTGCCGCCGACGAGGATGGTGGCGAGGATGGCGCTGGCGGCGGCCTGGCCGATGATGATGCGCTCGGCGTTGACCGCGACCGCGGCGGTCATGGCGATGCCGGTGCCCAGTGCCAGGGCCAGGACGCCCCGGTCGGTGACCAGCAGGGCGAACTCGCCCGCGATGATGCCGAGGAAGACTCCGGTGAGCAGCCGGATGGCGTTGGCCCCGCGTTCGCCGCCCGAGGCGTTGAGCGCGATGACGGCGGCGATGGGCGCGAAGAAGGGGTAGTGGTCCTGGACCAGGCCTCCGGCGATGGTCCAGGCCAGTGCGGCGGCGATGACGGCCAGCAGGATCTGGGACAGGTACGAGGACACGCGCCGACGCGCCTTGGACACGGCGGTCCCGACCGCGCGCCGCATGGATCGTCCTCCCGTGGACAGGGCTCCCATGTTCTCCTTCGCCGCTCGCAGACGCCGGAGGTCCGGGGGGACCGGCTCTGTCATTCATACCGGCCGAAGTGGGCCGAGTGTTGTTGCGCCATGCCTGGGCGGGCGGCTCCGGGCCCCGGTGGGAGGTGCCGTGCGGTCTGCCCCGTACTGTGTCGGCATGCCTACGATCTACCTGATCCGCCACGGTAAGGCCTCCCCCGAGGCGGCGGACTACGACGAGCTGAGCCCCACCGGATACGAACAGGCGCGCCTGCTGGGCGCCGAACTCAAACGGCGGGGTCTGGCTGCGGGACCCGTGGTGTCGGGGTCGCTGCGGCGGCAGCGTCAGACCGCCGAGACAGCTCTGGCCGAGGCCGGCCTGGACGTGCGGCCCTCGGTCGACGAGCGGTGGAACGAGTACGACCACCTGCACCTGTTGGGCCGCTACCCGACCGGTGAGGGCTCGCTCCAACAGCGTTTGGACGCCTCCCTGACCTCGTGGACCGCCTCGGGTGAGCGGGGAGAGGGTTCGTGGACCTCCTTCCGTGCGGGTGTGCGTGCGGGGCTGGACGCGCTGACGTCCCGTCTGGGCAGGGGGGAGACGGCGCTGGTGTTCACCTCGGCCGGGGTGATCGGGGCCGTCTGCTCGGCACTGCTGGGCGCCCCGGACTCCGGGTTCGTCGCGATGAACCGGGTGGTGGTGAACGGTTCGGTGAGCAAGCTGGTGCACGGCCGGGGCGGTACCCAGCTCCTGTCGTTCAACGACCACGCCCACCTGGAGCAGGGTGGCCCGGAGCTGATGACCTACCGCTGAGCCGCCCCTTTTCACGCCCGCCACATACCGACTGGTTGGTTTCGAGTTGCGGGGGTCCTCAGGACCGGCGTTCGGCGTCGCGGGCCAGGACGGCGCGCAGCCCGAGCTCGTAGCCGAGGACCCCGCACCCGGCCACGTACCCGGCGGCCACCGGGGCGGTCACGGAGGTGTGGCGGAACTCCTCGCGGGCGTAGACGTTGGAGATGTGCACCTCGACCACGGGCGCCTCGACCGCGTCGACGGCGTCGCGCAGGGCGATGCTGTAGTGGGCGTAGGCCCCGGGGTTCATCACGACCCCGGCGAAGTGCCGGGCGGCGTGGATCCGGTCGACCATGCCGCCCTCGCTGTTGGTCTGCGCACAGACCACCTCCACACCGAGTTCCCCGCCCAGGGCGACCACCCGCCGTTCGACCTCGGCCAGGGTGGTGGTGCCGTACTGTGCGGGGTCGCGGGTGCCCAGCAGGTTGAGGTTGGGGCCGTTGAGCAGCAGGACGGTGCGGGCGGTGTCGGTCATGCGGGTGCTTCCTGTCGTGGCGGTCCACAGCGGTGGTTCGGTGGGTCCAGGTTAGACCCCTCGCCCCGGCCGCCCCGGCCCGGCGGGCACCCGTCGGGCCAGGTAGCATACCGACCAGTCGGTTGATTACTTTTGGAGGCAACCCGTGGCGTCCACACTGCTGTCCGCGCGTGACCTGAGTTTCCTGCTCTACGAGTGGCTCGACGCCGAGGCCCTGACCCGGCGCCCCCGGTACGCCGACCACTCCAGGGAGACCTTCGACGGAGCCCTGGAGCTGGCCGAGCGCGTGGCCACCGACCACTTCGCCCCGCACAACAAGGCCAACGACGCCAACGAACCGCACTTCGACGGCGAACGCGTCCACCTCATCCCCGAGGTGAGGAAGGCCCTGGAGGTGTACGCCGAGACCGGCCTGTCCTCCATCGCGATGGACGCCTCCGTGGGCGGCGACCAGATCCCCAGGGTCGTCGCCAGCGCCTGCAACGCCTACTTCCAGGCCGCCAACCTGGGCACCTCCGCCTACCTCTCACTGACCTCCGGCAACGCCTCCCTGCTCCTCGCGCACGGCAGCGCCGAGCAGGTCGACACGTTCGTGCGGCCCATGGTCGAGGGGCGCTTCACCGGCACCATGTGCCTGTCCGAGCCGCAGGCGGGCAGCTCCCTGTCCGACATCACCACCCGCGCCGAGGCCGCGGAGGACGGCACCTACCGGGTCTTCGGCAACAAGATGTGGATCTCGGGGGGCGACCACGAGCTGACCGAGAACATCGTCCACCTGGTCCTGGCCAAGATCCCCGGGGGGCCGCCCGGGGTCAAGGGGATCTCGCTGTTCGTCGTGCCGAAGTACCTCGTCAACGAGGACGGCTCCCTCGGCGAGCGCAACGACGTGGTACCCGCGGGGCTCAACCACAAGATGGGCTACCGGGGCACCGTCAACACCCTGCTCAACTTCGGCGAGGGCCAGCACACCCCCGGCGGCGAACCCGGGGCGGTCGGCTACCTCGTGGGCGAACCCCACCAGGGCCTGAAGTACATGTTCCACATGATGGACGGGGCCCGCATCGGCGTGGGCGCGGGCGCCACGGCGCTCGGCTACACCGGCTACCTGAAGTCGCTCGCCTACGCCCGCGAACGCCTCCAGGGCCGCCCCCTCGGCGCCAAGAACCCCGAGGAGCCGCAGATCCCCATCATCGGGCACACCGACGTCCGCAGGATGCTGCTCGCGCAGAAGAGCTACGTGGAGGGCGCCCTCGCCCTGGTGCTGTACTGCGCCAGGCTCGTGGACGAGAAGGACAGCAGCGAGGACCCCGAGGCGGCCGAGAGGGCGCGGCTGCTCCTGGACGTGCTCACCCCGATCGTGAAGAGCTGGCCCTCCCAGTGGTGCCTGGAGGCCAACAGCCTCGCCATCCAGGTGCAC
Source organism: Nocardiopsis terrae (assembly GCF_014651695.1). GTDB lineage: Bacteria > Actinomycetota > Actinomycetes > Streptosporangiales > Streptosporangiaceae > Nocardiopsis > Nocardiopsis terrae. The sequence continues at coordinate 38,039 of NZ_BMXJ01000003.1, read as the reverse complement.
GGCGGGTACGGCTACACCCGCGAGTACGACGTGGAGCAGCACTACCGGGACAACCGGCTCAACGCCATCCACGAGGGCACCCACGGTATCCAGGCCCTGGACCTGCTGGGCCGCAAGGCCGTCCTGGACGGCGGCGCCCGGCTGTCGCTGCTGGTGGAGACGGCCCGCGCCACCGCGGAGCGGGCACGTGCGCTCGGCGGCCGCGAGGCCGAGTACGCCGACCTGCTCGACGCGGCCCTGGAGCGCACCGCGCAGACCGCCGGGGCGGCCTGGGCCGAGGGGGACCCGGCGGCGGCGCTGGCCAACGCGACCCCGTACCTGGAGGCGGTCGGCCACGTGGTCGTGGCCTGGCTGTGGCTGGACCAGCTGGTCGCCGCGCACGGCGGCGAGGGCGAGTTCTACGAGGGCAAGCGGGCCGCGGCCGCGTACTTCTTCCGCCACGAGCTGCCCCGCACCGGGCCCCAGTTCGACCTGGTCGCCTCCGGTGACCGCACCGTCCTGGACGTGTCCCCCGACGTTCTCTGACCCGGGGCCCGCCCCCGCGGCCGGCCCCTCCTCCAGGAGCCGACCGCGGGGGCGCCCCGGCGGTCGCCGGGGCGGATCAGCCGCGCCCGCCGACCCCGCCCGGGCCGGGGCGCAGACGCCCGGGTTCGGGGACCCGCAGGACGAACAGGTGCCCGATGTCGGCCTCCTCGTACCCGTGGTCGGCGTTGGCCACCCGCATGCGTTCGGGGGTGACCTCCACGATCCGCACGGTGACCGGGTCCTCCCGGCCGGGCAGCTCCAGGAACCACGGATCGGCCAGATAGGAGAGCCCGAGGGCGTCCAGCACCGCACGGGCCTCGGGCTCAGGCAGCACGTCGGCGACGGGGCGGCCGAACGGGGTGAGCGGCACGTGGCCGCCGGCCTCCGGGCGCAGGTAGCCCAGCACCTCCCCGTCCTCCTCCCGGCGGTGGGGGAGCCAGTGCCCGGGGATCAGGTCCCCGCACCCCGCAGACTCCGCTCCGCGTAGACCTCCATGGCCTCGCGCTGGTAGTCGGCCAGCCCGGGGGCCACCCGCTCGTACACCTCGCGCCAGGGCCCGTCCTCGGCGTAGACCCGCGCCAGGTTGGCGAAGGCGTCCGCGTCCGGGGTCCACATCCGGCGGATCCGCCGGTGGTGGTCCTCCACCTCCGCCTGGACGGCCGGGGCGTCGGCCGGGGTCCCTGCCCTCAGGTGTGCGGCCATCCGGGCCATCTGCTCGGCGGCCTCGGCACGCATCCGCTCGTCCTCCTGCGGTGTCATCCCCTCCCCCGCTGCCCGGGCCCGCTCCCACTGCTGTGGCCAGTGCGTGCGGGCCCGCTCGGCGTAGTGGGCGGTGTCGAAGCCCGCGAAGAGCTCCTCCGGTCGGCTGGTCATGTCGTCTCCCTCCAGTGCGTCGACGGTGCGGCGCACGGTCTCGACGAGGACGCTGAGACGGTCCCGCTCGGACTCCAGGCCGTGGAGGTGTCGGCGCAGCGCCGCCGCCTCGTCGCTTTCGGCGTCCAGGATCCGGCGGATGTCCGCCAGCCCCAGCCCGAGTTCGCGCATGACCAGGATCCGTTGGAGCCTGCGCAGCTCACGCCGGCCGTAACGGCGCAGCCCGCCCGGGCCGGTGCTCTCCGGGACCAGCAGGCCGACGTGGTGGTAGTGGCGCAGCGTCCGGGAGGTCACCCCGCTCATCCGGCAGACCTCGCCCGTCGGCCACGACATCCCGTCTCCCCTCGTCAGGCCGGTTCCTCCGGCCCGGGAACGACGCTAGGCGTTGACGCCGCGTCAACCGCAAGCGTGCATGGGCCGCGTCTCCACGGGCCCCGGTCAGATGGCCTCGCGGCGTTGCAGGTAACTGAAGGCCGCCCATCCGGGCAGGACCGGGAACCAGAAGGTCAGCACCCGGAACAGCAGGACGGCGGGCAGGGCCACCGAGGTGGGGACCGCGGCCACCGTGGTGAGCCCGGCGATGAGGGCGGCCTCGACGGCGCCGAGCCCGCCCGGAGTGGGCGCGGCCGAGCCGACGGCGTTGCCCGCGAGGAAGACCACGGCGACGGCGACCAGGCTCACCTGGAGCCCGGGGCCGGCGAAGGCCAGGACCGAGAAGTGCAGGCACAGGACGAACGCCGCGGTCAGCAGCAGGGTGCCGCCGAACCCGAGCAGGAGGCTGGCGGGCCGTTGGAGCATGTCCAGCAACTGGGGCAGGACACCGCTCAGGTAGGGGCGCAGCCGCGCGCGGACGGCGCGGCGCAGCTTCGGATGCAGCAGGACCGCGGCGACGGCGGCGGTCCCGCCGAGGGTGACGAGCACGACCGTCGGGGAGGGGGTGAACCCGGTCCAGTAGGAGGTGCCGGTCAGGTAGGCGCACACCAGCAGCAGCGGCACGTGGATGAGGAAGCCCACCAGTTGGGAGAGGCCGACCGCGGACAGCGCCAGCGAGGCGGGTACGCCGGCCTTGACCACGAATCGGCTGTTGACCGCGATCGATCCCAGACCGGCCGGGGCGGCGATGCGCACGAACGATCCCGCGTACTGCACCAGGACCGTCCGCCACCAGGGAAGCCGTGCCGGAACGAAGCCGACCAGCACCATGGCGGCGCCGATCATGCACAGGGTGGCCATGACCAGGGCGGCCGAGGACCACACGGGGTCGGCGTGGCGGATGGCGGCCAGGTCGACCCCGGCGAGCTGGTAGACGAGCACGAGCCCGACGACGGTGGCGACCACGAAGCTGACGATGGTGCGCGGACGCATCCGTTCCAGGCGCGCGGGTTCGGCGGGCGCCTCGGGGGCCATCTTGGCGATGTGCCGCCGCAGCACGCCCAGGAGTCCGCGGTCGGATCCGCGGAGTTCGGCGCGGAGTTCGTGCGGCAGGCCCGGGGGCTGCAGCAGGGGCAGGAGCGCGGCGGTGGCGTTCACGCCCAGGGCCCGTACCGCCGAGGCGACCGCGCGTTCGGGTCCCACCCGCAGAGCCAGCAGGGTGAGCATCGCGGCGGCGTCCAGGGAGGTGCGGACCTGGGAGGCGGCGACCGCGCCCCGGTCCACCCCCGCCAGGGCCGCGGTGCCGGGGGCGTCGGCGAGGACGCCGACGGTGGCGCTGTTGAGGTGGCCGTGGGAGATGCGGCGTCGGTGCAGCAGGCCGATCTGGTGCCAGAGTCCGTCGATCAGGGGGTCGGTGATCTCCGCGGGGTCCAGGTCGGCCAGTCCCCTGAGCCGGGATCGTTCGCGGGCCAGGAGGACGGTGCCCGGGGCGAGTTCACCCAGTGCGAGGACGCGGGGGGCGTCGACCCCGGCGTCCCGGGCCGCGAAGCTCATCAGCGCGGCGTGTTCGGCGCGTCTGCGGACCCCGTAGAGCATTCGGGGTGCGACGGGGCCGCGCAGCATGAGCAGGTCGAGCAGGCGCCACCAGAAACCCCTGGTGTTCTCGGAGCTGAGCACGGAGATCTCGATCTGGCGTCCGTCGGTGAGGTCTGCCAGGTACCGGGGGTCGCCCTCCTCGTCGCTGCCGGCGCGGGTGATGCGGTCGGCGGTCAGGTCGAAGCGGTGGAGCTCGGCGTGGATGCGGCCGGTGGCGGGGGGCGGCACGCTCGCGCTGACGGCGTAGCGCGCCAGGGAGGCGCAGGTCAGACCGATGAGGATGGTGAAGAGGACGGCGAGGATGCTGCTGACCCCGGCCATGAGGGAGACCAGGGCGATCGCGGTGTTGGCGGCCCAGATCAGGGAGCGCACCCGGGGCTGTCCGGCGGGCATGGTGCGGGCGAAGGCGATACCGGCGGCGACGTAGCCGAGGGTGGCGGCGGTCAGGACGCCGTCGGGGAGCCCGGGGAGCGGTTCGGCGCTGTAGGTGGCGGTCGTGAGTACCGAGTTGACCCAGGAGGTCATGGCGTAGGCGGACACCGCGGCGAGGGCCGGTCGCAGCAGGTCGCGCAGGCCCCCGGTGATCAGGGTGCGCAGGACCACGTAGGCGACCAGGACGATGAGCAGGAGGTTGGCGCCCACGGCGGTGAGGAAGAGCAGCCAGGACGGGATCACCGCGCGGAGCTGGGTGGCGTCGTCCGTCGGCGCTCCGTCGGCCACCGCGTCGCTGACCAGTAGCAGGACCAGGAAGACCAGGACCAGCCCGGCGATGCCGGTCAGGAGGTCGACGGGACTGCGCGGGGCGCGTGCTGCGGAGCGGCCCGGGGCGGGGGCCGGTGTGTCGGTCGGGGTTGTTGTCACGGAAACAAGACTGCCCGACTCATGGGGGTTCGAGCACCAGGGACGCGGGTGTTTCGTCCGTTCCGTTCCGTCGGCCCGTGCCGCCGGACGCGGAACGGCGCCGTCGGGCGGACCCGGCGGCGCCGTGGATCGGGTTCGGTGCGTCCCGTGCCGGACTACTCCGGGAGGGGGAGGAGTCCGCGCTGGTAGGCGCGGGCGAGGTTGCGGGGGACGCGGTACTCGCGGCCGCCGATGTGCACGGTGACCAGGTCGGGGGTCGCGGCCTTCCACTGGGATCGGCGGGTGCGGGTGTTGGACCGCGACATCTTGCGTTTGGGAACGGCCATGTGGCCCGGTCCTTTCTGTTCGGGCGGCGGGAGGCCCCCACCGCCCGGGTTCTTCGGTTACCTGCGCTGTTGACGTCCTCCCCGGGGTGAACCCCCGGGGATTCCCACAGCCTCGCGGCTGTAGGCGCGGTGCGCCTCACGGCGTCCGCTGCTTCCTGTTTCGCTGGCCGGCACCCCACCCGTAAGGGCGGTGGTCCTACCCAACCCCCGCAGGCGTTTCAGCTCTCCGCTTCCCGCCCTGGGGCGAGTTTGCGTCCAGCGGCGAGCACCACCCGAGACGCGTTCACATCCCGGTCATGGACCGTCGCGCACCCAGAACACGTCCAGGTACGCACATGGAGAGGTTTGGGGCCATCGACCACCCAGCACACCGAGCAGGTCTGCGACGACGGCAGGAACCGGCCCACCTTGACAAAGGTGCGCCCGTACCGTTGCGCCTTGTACTCCAGCATGCCCACGAACGCCGACCACCCGGCGTCGTGCACACTCTTGGCCAACCGGGTGCGCCCGAGCCCCTTCACACACAGCTCCTCCACGAACACCGCTTGATTCTCGCGGACGATGCGTGTGGACAGCTGATGGTGGAACTCACGGCGGGCATCGGCCACCCCCGCACGGGCGCGGGCGACCTTCACCCGTGCCCTGGCCCGGTTGTTCGACCCTTCCCGTTTACGGGACAGGTCCTTCTGGGCCTTCCTCAGCTTCTTCTCGGCACGGCGCAGGAACCTCGGGTTGGACACCTTGGTGCCATCAGAGAGCACCGCGAAGTGGCCCAACCCCAGATCGATCCCCACATCATCCGCACTCTCCCGGAGCGGTGTGTCATCGGTCTCGACCACGAACGAGGCGAAGTAGCGCCCGGCGGCGTCCTTGATCACCGTGACCGTGGACGGGGCCGAGGGCAGGGCCCGTGACCACTTCACCTTCACCTCACCCACCTTGGGCAACCACAGCTTGCCCTGATCGGTGATCTTCCAGCGGGCGTTGGCGGTGAACCGGATCGACTGCCGGTGGTCCTTGCGGGACTTGAACCGGGGCCGACCCACCTTGGGACCCTTGCGCTTACCTTTCAGGGAGGCGAAGAAGTTGCGGTAGGCGGTATCCAGGTCGCGCAACGACTGCTGGAGGATCACCGAGCAGACCTCGCCCAGCCAGGACCGTTCCTCGGTTCCCTTGGCCTGGGTGATCAACCGCGTGGACAACTCCCCCGTCTTGGGGAAGGCCTCACCCTGCGCCCGCGCGGTCTCCCGCGCCCGCAGGGCGTCGTTGTAGACCACACGGGAGCACCCGAACGCGCGGGCCAGATCTGTGCACTGATCGGCGTTCGGGTACACACGGAAGTTGTACCGCAACTGCATACCTTTGACAGTAGAGGCGGGCTACGACAGAACGTGACCGACCAAGGACACACGGGAGGCTTTTCAGAGCCGATTCACCTCCGGCCCGAAGGCCGGAGCACTCTCGGATCAAAGCCGGTAGCGGCGCTGGAAGCGCTCCACCCGGCCGGCGGTGTCCACCACGCGTGCGGTGCCGGTGTAGAAGGGGTGGCTGGCGCTGGAGATGTCGACGTCGACCAGCGGGTAGGTCCGTCCGTCCTCCCACTCGACGGTCTTCGCACTGGTCCTGGTGGACCGGGTGAGGAAGGCGAAGTCGGCCGCCTTGTCACGGAAGACGACGGGTCCGTACTCGGGGTGGATGTCTTTTCGCATACGGTTCTCCGTTGGATTCGGGCCGCTGGTCAGCGTTCCTCGCGGAACTCGACGTGGCGGCGGAGCTTGGGGTCGTACTTGCGCAGGACCAGGCGGTCGGGGGTGTTGCGTCGGTTCTTCCGGGTCACGTAGGTGGTCCCGGTCCCCTCCGTGGACTTGAGCTTGATGATGGGGCGGGTCTCGTTGCGTGCCATGGGCGCCTCCTCGTGCTGTCGGACCTAACAACCAAATGATAACCGTTTTCATTCCCATGACAACCACGCGACACCGCACCCCTGAATACAGAGGAAAAACCACTTTCTGTGATTACCTCGTCACATAAAGCTCGAAGCAGTGTGCGTCACGCCCGGTCGGAGGAGAGAACATGGCACCCGGACACGGACCCGGTCGGCGACAGGTCCTGCGCGGCGGAGCGGGGATCGGCGTCCTCACCGCGGCCGCCCTGTTCGGCGACACCGCACCGGCCACCGCGGCCACCCCCGACACCGGTTCGGCGCCCTCCTTCCGCGGGGTACCCCTCGCCCGGGCCGACACGGTGACCGTCCCGCCCGGGTACACCGCCCGGGTCCTGCTCCCCTGGGGCGCGCCGCTGCACCGCGACACCCCCCGCTGGCGGCCCGACGCCTCCGACACCGCGGCCGAGGCCGCACGCCAGGTGGGCACCGGGCACGGCGGGCTGCGCTACGTCCCCCTGCACCCCGGCCACGACGGGGGGCGCCGCGGACTGCTCGTGCTCAACCACTCCTGGGCCGACCCGGTCCTGCTGCACGCGGACGGCGGCCGCGCCGCCACCGCCGCCCGCACCGACAAGGAGATGGCGTCCCTGGGGATGACCGTGGTCCGCGTCGAACTCACGAACGGGCGCTGGAGAGTGCTCGACGACGAACTCAACCGGCGGCTCACCGCCGCCTCGCCCACACGCCTGTCCGGTCCTCTCGCCGGGCACGGGGACCTGGAGACCGGCGCCGGACCGGCGGGGGTCATCGGTGGCTCCGCGCACGCCACCACCCCGTGGGGAACCTGTCTGACCGGTGAGGACACACTCGGCGACGTCTTCGGCACCGAGGTCGCGGGCTGGACCGCCACCGAGACCCAGCGCCGCTACGGACTCACCGGGGACGGCGGGGTCTACGGCTGGCACACCCACCGGGAGCGCTTCGACCTGGCCCGCAACCCCAACGAGGCGCACCGGTTCGGTTGGACCGTGGAGGTCGATCCCTTCGACCCCTCGTCCGCACCGGCCAAACGCACCGCCCTGGGGCGCCTGGCCCACGGTGGCGCGGCCGTCACCGAATCGCGGGGACGCGCGGTGGTCTACATGAGCGACCGGACCCACATCTACAAGTTCGTCGGCGCGAGGCCCTGGCGCGAGGCCCGGGGCAGGGGCCCGGGTCCGCTGGACAGGGGCACCCTCTACGCGGCCCGGCTGTCCTCGGACGGTCTGGGGGACTGGCTCCCCCTGGTCCACGGCCGGTCCGGACTGACCAGGAGGGACGGTTTCGCCGACCAGGCCGAGGTACTCCTGCGGGCCCGCGAGGCAGCCGACGCGGTGGGGGCCACCGGGTTCCGGCGACCGGGCACCCCCGCCGTCCACCCGGAGACGGGGGTTGTCTACTGCCCCGAGGCCGCCGGCAGCGGAGGCGGCCGGGTGCTCTCGTGGACCGAGGGGGCCCGCGACCACGGTGCCGCGCTCTTCTCCTGGGACGAGTTCGTGCGGGCCGGAGCGGCGTCGGACGACGGCCGCGGCGCGGTCTTCGCCGCCCCGGTCGGGTTGCACTGCGGTGGTGACGGCCGCCTGTGGATCAGGACGGACGTGACCCGGCCCGGCGAGGCGGACGAGGGGGCACGCGTACCCCCGGCCAACAGCGCCCTGCTGTGCGCCGACCCCGAGAGCGGGCAGGTCCGGCGCTTCCTGACCGGGCCGCGCGGCTGCGGGATCGGGGGCACCGCGTCCAGTCCCGACCAGCGCACCCTGTTCGTCACCGTGCAGGGTCCCGGTTCGGCCGCCGCCCGGGTGGGAGCGCCCACGGTGGACGATCCGCGCGCGGTCAGCAACTGGCCGGGTTTCGACCCTGCTGGTCGGCCCCGGTCCGCGGTGGTGGTGATCCGCAAGGACGACGGCGGGATCATCGGGACCTGAGACCGGCGGACCTCCCGGGACCGCCCCCGGCGCGACCGCCGCGGAGGCAGCGGGTAGGGCAGGCCCGTAGCCGGAGGTAGGGCGGGCGGCCTTCACCCGGGGACAGCCGTTCCCCTAGCTTGGGACCGTGAGTGCGGAGCCGGAGGAGACGACGACACCGCCCCGGGAGGCGGCCGCGCCGCGCACACCCCTGGAGGCGCTGCGACGGCGGTGCTTCCCGCGCTCGTCCTGGCCCTGGCGGAGCCTGGCGTACCTGGCCTCCACCGTGGTCGTCGGTGCGGTGATCGCGGCCCTGAACACCCCCTTCACCTTCCCCCTCCTCCATCTGGGTGCCGTCCTGGAGGAGATGGTCCGGGGCGGGAGCCGGCCGAGCTGGCTCCTGGCGTCCCTGCTCGGACTGGGACTGACCCTGCTCCTGCTGTTCGGGCCCCTCGTGGCGGTTCCCGTCGCCCGGTTCGAGCGCTGGCGGCTGCGCCTGGTCCACCCCCCGGTGGTCGGCGGGCACCGGCCCGCCGACGGAGGCGTGCTCCGCTGGCTGCGCGTGCGCTACACCGAGGCCGCGACCTGGCGGGAGTTCGCCTACATGCTCCTGCTGGTCACGGTGCTCGACACGATCAGCTGGTCCGTGCTGTTCCTGACCGTGGGCGCGGGCGTCTTCCTCCTCGCCTCCCCGGGGGCCACCGCGCTCGGCTGGACCGTCGACCTGTTCCCCTGGAGCTTCGACGACCCCCTGCGCACACTTCCCCTGGCCGGGCTCGGGCTCGTCATCCTCCTGGTGTCCCCGTATCCCGTCGCCCTGGCCGCCCACGCACACACCGCCCTGGCCCGTGTGCTGCTGGACGACCGCGGAACCGACGAGCTGCGTTCGGAACTGGTCGAGGTCACCCGCTCCCGCGCCCGTCTGGTGGACGCCTTCGAGGCCGAGCGCCGCCGGATCGAACGGGACCTGCACGACGGCGCCCAGCAACAGCTCATCTCTCTGGCGATGCAGGTGGGGCTGGCCCGGATGGACGCCCCGCCCGGCAGTGACATGGAGCGGGCCCTCTCCTCGGTGCACGCCCAGGCCAAGGAGATCATCGGCTCCCTGCGCGAGATCGTGCACGGCATCCACCCCAAGATCCTCAGCGACCGGGGGCTGCCCTCCGCCCTGCCCGACCTGGCCGACCGTTCCGCCGTCCCGGTGCGGACCCGTGTGGACCTGCCCCGACGCCTGCCCGCACACGTGGAGGGCACCGCCTACTACGTGGCCGCCGAGTCGCTCAGCAACATCGCCAAGCACGCCGACGCCACCAGTGTCCGGTTGAAGGCCGCCCTGGACGGTGACACGCTGATCGTCGAGACCACCGACGACGGCCGAGGCGGCGCCGACCCCGGCGGGGGTACCGGGCTCACCGGCCTGGCTGATCGGGTCGCCGTCGTGGGTGGCAGGATCTGGCTGTCCAGCCCTCCGGGCGGACCCACACGGCTTCGAGCGGAGATCCCTTGTCCTGCATCCGGGTAGTACTGGCCGAGGACGGCGCCCTGCTGCGCGAGGGCCTGTCCGGCCTGCTGCAGAGGTTCGGCTTCGACGTGGTCGCGGCGGTCGGTGACGCCGAGGCACTGGTCAGGGCGGTCGAGGAGCACGAACCCGACCTGGTGGTCACCGACATCCGTATGCCTCCGGGCTTCGGCGACGAGGGATTGCGGGCCGCCGTCGGGGTGCGTCGCTCCCGGCCCGCCCTGGCGGTGGTGGCGCTCAGTCAGTACGTCGAGTCCAGCTACGCCGCCGAACTGCTCGACTCCCAGGACGGACGCGGCGTCGGGTACGTCCTCAAGGAGCGCGTGGTCGACGTCGCCGATTTCGCGGACACCCTGCGCAGGGTCCACGGTGGCGGCACGGTCATCGACCCCACGGTGGTCCGCCAGCTGGTCCGCCGCCGCAGCACCCCGTTGGAGCGGCTCTCCGAACGTGAACGCGAGGTCCTCGCCCTGCTCGCCGAGGGCCGTTCCAACGCGCGGATCGCCCGGGACCTGGTGGTTTCCGAGCCCACCGTCGGCAAGCACATCGGCAACATCCTCGCCAAGCTGGACCTGCCTCCGGAGGGCACCGACGTGGACCGTCGGGTCATGGCCGTACTCACCTACCTGCGGGAACGGCCCGAGTAGGCGGAGCGGGCGAAAGGCCGGGGCGGCCGCACCCGCCGGGGGTGGCGGGACCCGGACACGCGACGGGCGCCGCAGGGGTCTCCCCCCGCGGCGCCCGTCGGGGAACGGCGTGCCGGCCCCGTTCGCGCGTGCTGCTAGGCGGCGCGCCCGGCGACACGTTCGGCGCGTAGTTGGCGGGCCTCGTCCGGGTCCAGCACCGGAGCCGCGGTCAACAACTGCCGCGTGTACTCACTGCGCGGACTCTCGTACACCGAGTCACTGTCCCCCATCTCCACCACCTCACCCTTACGCATGACCGCCACCCGATCACTCACCTGACGCACCACCGCCAGATCATGAGCCACGAAGATGTACGTCAACCCGAAGTCATCCTGCAACTCCGACAACAACCGCAACACCTGATCCTGCGTGGACACATCCAACGCCGACACCGGCTCGTCACAGATG
>NZ_BMXJ01000003.1:0-26774 GCF_014651695.1 Nocardiopsis terrae | reverse complement strand
ATCGTCAACCGCGGATTCAACGACGAGTACGGGTTCTGGAACACCATCTGCACGTGCTGACGCAACGGACGCAACTCCCGCTCCGCCATATGCGTGATGTCACGGCCCTCGAACTCCACCGACCCCTCGGTGGGCTCCAACAACCGCATGATCATCCGCGACAGGGTGCTCTTACCCGACCCGGACTCACCCACCACACCCAGGGTCTCCCCCTTGTGCAGATCGAAACTGACCCCGCGCACCGCCCAGAAATCAGACGACCGGCCCCACGTACCACCGCGGACCCGGAACCGCTGCGCCACATCCCGCACACGCAACAACGGTTCGCCGTCGGTCGCGGCGGGGGTGAAGGCCTCGAAGGTGCCGGGGCTGGTGACTGCGCCCTCGCGCTTGTCCTTCTCGGCCCGGTCGGCGCGGTCCTGGGCGCGGCGCTCGGCCCGGGAGACCTCCACCCGCGGCACCGCCGCCAACAGGGCCTGGGTGTAGGGGTGCTCGGGCTCGGAGAGCACCCTGCGCACCCCGCCCCGCTCCACGGCCTGGCCGTGCTTCATCACGATGACCTCGTCCACCGAACCGGCCACCACGGCCAGGTCGTGCGAGACCAGGATCAGCGCCATGTTGAGTTCGCGGCGCAACTCGTCCAGCAGGTCGAGGATGCGCGCCTGCACGGTGACGTCCAGGGCCGTGGTCGGCTCGTCCGCCAGCAGCACCTTGGGGTCGCACATCAGACCCATCGCGATGACCACGCGCTGGCGCATACCGCCGGAGAACTCGTGCGGGTAGGAGTTGATCCGGGTGGCGGGCTCGGGGATACCCACCCGCTCCAGGGACTCGATGGCGCGCTTGCGCGCGGCCGCCTTGCCCGCCTTGGGGTGGTGTACCAGGTAGGCCTCGACCAGCTGGTTGCCGATCGTGTACTGCGGGTGCAGCGACTGCATGGGGTCCTGGAAGACCATCGCGATGTCGTTGCCGCGCATCGAACGCAGCTTCTTGTCGCTGGCGGCCACCACGTCCTGCCCGGCCACCTCGATGGCGCCGGTGATCTGGGCGCGGCTCCCCCGGTGCAGACCCATCAGGGCCAACGAGGTCACACTCTTACCCGAACCCGACTCACCCACGATGCCCAGGGCACCGCCGGCGGGCACCTCGAAGGAGAGGCCCTTCACCGCGTGGACGTCACCGTCCATCGTCGGGAAGGTCACCCGCAGGTTCTCCACGCGCACGACTGCGTCAGAGGCAGCCGGCGCCGGTCCGGTCGAGGCCATGTCACTTTTCCTTCGGTAGAGCTGGTCTGGGGTCAGCGCTGGTGAGCGCTGGGACGTGTTCGGTGGACACGCCCTACGTGGCGATCCGCACCCGCGGGTCGACGACGGGGTAGAGGAGGTCGACGATCAGGTTGCAGATGACGATGAACACCGCGCCCAGGAGCGTGACGCCCAGGACGACGGGCAGGTCCTTGGCGACGATCGAATCGATCGCGTAGGCGCCCACACCGTTGAGGGAGAAGACCTTCTCGGTGAGGATCGCGCCGCCCAGGACCATGCCGATGTCCAGCCCCAGGATGGTGACGATCGGGGTCAGGGTGGGTCGGAGGGCGTGCTTGAAGATCACCTTCCGCTCGCTCAGGCCCTTGGCCCGCGCGGTGCGGATGTAGTCCTCGTTCAGGGTCTCCAGCATGCCCGCCCGGGTCTGCCGCGCGTACTGGGCGGCGTGCAGGAACGCGAGGGTGATCCAGGGGAGGAGCATGACCTGGTACCAGCCGACCGGGTCCTCGGCGAAGGGCACGTAGCGCGAGACCGGGAACAGGCCCCACTCGTGGACCAGGAAGGCCAGGGCCAGCAGACCGGTGAAGTAGATGGGCAGGGACACGCCGATGAGGGCGGTGCCCATGGCCAGGCGGTCGAAGATGCTGCCTTTCTTGACCGCGGAGAGCACACCGACGGACACGCCGCCGATGACCCAGATCACCGCGGCGCCCAGGCCCAGGGACAGTGTGACCGGGAGGCGGTCCAGGAGCTGGGGCAGTACCGGGGAGTTCGTGGTGAAGGAGTAGCCCAGGCACGGGGCGGCGCACTCCACGGTCTCCCGGCCGAAGGTGAACTCCTGGCCGAAGAGCAGAGTGCGCAGGAAGTCGAAGAACTGGACCGCGATGGGCTGGTCGAGACCAAGGCGTTCCACTGTGGCGTCGAGCGCCTCCGGAGTGGGCGCCTTGCCCACGTACATCGCCGCCATGCCGTGCGGGGTGACGCCGGCCCAGCGGGGCAGGACGTAGAAGATCCAGAAGGTCACCGCCGTGACGACGGCGAGAAGCAAGAGGCCCGCACCAAGGCGGCGGAGAATATAGTTCAGCATCGCGGTCGGCGGCGGGGACGCCCCTGGGATCGCCAGGGGCTCCCCGCCGCTTTCACCTGCCTTCTCGTACTAGTTCAGGCTGGTATTCGGGAGCTAGCCCCGGTCCACACCGAGCGCCATGAAGTCGTACATCATGTACGCGGGCTGGTAGTAGGCGTTGGTGAGCTCGTCGGAGCGGTAGAGCAGCGCCTTGTTGAAGACCACCGGCAGGATGGCGGCGTTCTCCATGACGAGGGTGTCGATCTGCTCGTAGGTGTCGGCGCGCTCCTCCGGGTCCTCGGTCTGGAGGGCCTGGTCCCAGAGACCGTTGATCTCGGGGTCGTCCAGCTCGGCGGTGTTGAAGTTACCGGTCTCCATGATCGCGTCGCCGTGCGTGATCTTGGAGGCGAAGCCGTAGCCGGTGGGCCAGTCCGGACCCCAGCCGGAGACGCTCATGCCGATCTCGTTCTCGCGGACGAAGTCCCGGGAACCGGCGTACTGACCGAAGAAGTCGGCCGTGGGGTAGGTCTCGATGTTCACGTCGATGTTGACGCGGGCCAGGGATTCCTTGAGCGCCTCGGCGGTCTGGACGTCCTCATCGCTCTCGGCACGGGCGGCGATGGTGGTGCTGAAGCCGTCCTCCTCGCCGCACTCCTCGAGCTTGGCCTCGGCGGCCTCCAGGTCACCCTTGTTGTCCTCGGACGGGTACAGGTCCGAGTCGGGGTTCGAGCCCGGGATCGCCGGGGGGAGCAGGTTGGTGGCGATGTCACCACCGGGCTCGCCGCCCCAGGCGCGCCACAGGCTGTCGCGGTCGGCCGCGTACATGATGGCCTGGCGGCAGGCCACGTTCTCGATGATCGGGGTGTGGATGTTCACGTAGCGCAGGGCGCCGGTGTACGGGTTGTCCAGGTTGCCCTGGGCGGACTCGTCGTCGAGCAGGGTGCCCTTCATCGCCGCGCCGACACCCGTGCCGCGCGCGTCGACGTCGATGTCGCCGTTGACCAGGCGCTGGTCGATCTCGTCCTGGGCGACACCGATCTCGAGCTCGATGCGGTCCGGCAGGGCCGGACGGACGGGGTCGGTGGAGGCGTCCCAGTGCTCGTTGCGCTCCAGGTGCAGCTTCACACCCGGCTCGTACTCACCGTCGAACTTGTACGGACCGGAGGAGAGGACCTTCTCCTGGTAGAGCTCGCCGCGGTCGGCCTCGATCGGCACCGGAGCGGTCTGGACCTGGGCCAGCACGTTCGGGAACTCGGAGAAGGAGTCCTTGAGGTGGAAGACCAGCGTGTAGTCGTCCGGGGTCTCGATGGAGTCGAAGCCCGCGAGCGGGTCGCTGCCCTCGTAGACGTTGTGGTCGGCCTGGTCCAGGTGCGTGGCGAAGTACTGCGGGCCCAGGGAGAACGTGCCACCGTTGAAGTTGGAGCGCGCGATGGCGTACTTGATGTCCTCAGCCACGATCTCGGAGCCGTCCTCGTACTTGAGGCCCTCCTGGATCTGGATGGTCCACTTGGTGAAGTCCTCGTTGGGCTCCGGCAGGTCCGTCGCCATGTCGGGGATCAGGTCGGTGGCGGCCTCGCCCGGCTCCGGGTTGAAGGCCAGGAGGGTACGAGCGTAGTAGCGCTGGAAGTTCCAGCTCCACCCGTAGTACGTGTTGCCCGGGTCGGTGGAGTCGAAGTCCGCCTCGATGGCGTACTTGAGCGTACCGCCGGTCTTGTCGGAGGGGTTGACGATCTGGGTGGAGCCCTGATCGAACTCGTTCTCCGACGCGGAGTCGCTGCCGCCGGTGGCGGAGCCGCCGCAGGCGGACAGGAAGAGGGACGCCGCCGCGCCGAGCGCGACGAAGCCGAGGGTGCGTTTCCTCAAGGGAATAACCTCTCTGAAACTGGTGTGGGGATGGGCTGGACCCGCGGGTTGGTCCGCGTCCGCGCGGGGAGGGGTGTCCCGCCGCGCGCGAGCGCGGGTCAGTCCGAGGTCTTGGGGTCGAAGGCGTCGCGGAGGCCGTCACCGAACAGGTTGAACGCGAGCACGGTGATGAAGATGGCCAGACCGGGGAAGATGAAGAAGTAGGGCGCCGTCGCGTAGAAGGGCACCGCCTCGGAGAGCATCTTGCCCCAGCTGGGGGTGGGCGGGTTGATGCCCACACCCAGGAAGCTCAGGGCCGCCTCGAACAGGATGTTCGTGGGGATCAGGAGCGTGGCGTAGACGATGATCGGCGTGACCAGGTTCGGCAGGATCTCCTTGAGGAGGATGTGCCGGTTGCTGGCGCCGAGGCTCTTGGCCGCCTCCACGAACTCCCGCTCGCGCAGGGCGAGGGTCTGTCCGCGGACGATGCGGGCGACGTAGGGCCAGTTGAAGAAGCCGATGATGAAGACGATGACGCCGATCCTCAGGCCGTTGCCGGTGAGTCCGAGGACTCCCTCGGGGATGACGCCGACCAGGGCGATCGCGAAGAGCACCAGTGGGAAGGCCAGGAAGATGTCCATGGCCCGGCTGATGACGGTGTCGACCCAGCCGCCCATGTAACCGGCGATGATGCCGAGAACGGTGCCGAGGGCGACGCAGACCAGGGTGGCGAGGAAGGCGACCAGGAGGGAGATCTGGGCGCCGTACAGGATCCGGCTGAACAGGTCGCGGCCGGTGGTGGGCTCGACTCCGAGCAGGTGGTCGCCGCTGATCCCGCCCCAGCGGTCCAGGCCGAGTTCGGGGTTGTCGGGGTCCAGGTAGGGGATCCGCCGACTGGGGTCGATCAGGTCCTGGTGAAACTGGGTGGGCGGGTGCCCGAACCACTTGCTCAGCAGGGGCGCGAAGACCGCCGCCAGGATGAGCAGGACCACGACGATGCCGGAGACCATGGCTACCTTGTCGCGGCGCAGTCGCTGCCAGGCGATTTGACGCAGGGAACGGTTGTCGGCGTCGCTGCGACCCGAGGCCGACGCACCGGATTCCGGGTCGACCTCTTCGGTCGCCCCAGGGGCATGCGAGGGCGCGCTCATCAGGTCACCACTCTCCACTCATACGCTTCTGGCCGAGGGGACAGATCCCATGCGTGAGCCGCTCGGGGGGTGACCCTGCGGGGTCTCACGGTGGGGCCGGCCGGTTCTCGACTCGGGCTGGCGTGGGCGTTCGACCGACGGTGCGAGGGGATAGCCCGTCACGTCGGTACAGGTACGCGGCATGTGCGCCCGACTGAGGGGTTCGACACACTCGCGGACCGTTCCGCCCGGGATGTTACACAGCGACCAACTTACTCGCCCCTCAGACGCCCGTCGTCCAAACTTTGCCCATGTGGCCGAATCGTAACGAAAACTAATAAATGACCCACATGAGAACTAAAGACCTCAAAATGCGCATTCATCGGACGATCCGCGCTGAGCTGGGACGGAAGGCTGCTTCGCGCACCCCGAACAACGATACGACCACCGCCACACGCTTCATCCCAATTCGCCCGAGCTATGGCAAGTGCTATAAATCAGACCGTGTCGGTATGAATCCGTAACGTGAGGCGGGACACAGGAAAGCGGCCCCGCCGAAGCGGAGCCGCTCTCGTCGTGCAGCGGGCCTACTCGATGCCGTGTTTGCGCAGCAGCGCCTCGATGTCCTCGATGTCCTCGTCCCCGCCGGACTTCTTGCCCTGCTTGGGTTGGCTGCCCTGCTTGGGCTGGGCCCCGCCCACCTGCCCGGCGGCGGGCGGTGCGGGCTCCGCGGCGGCGGGCGCGTCCGTGCCCTGCGCCCTGGCCTGCGCCTTGTCCTGCGGCCGCGCACCCGGCTTGACCCCGATGCCCCTGGACTTCATGAAGCCCGAGACGACGTACAGGACCACCATCAGCACCGCGAGCGCCAGCCCCACCCACGACTGCAGCTTGAAGGCCATCGTCAGCAGGATCCCGAGGACCCCCAGCACGAACTCCATCACGACGTCCATCAGCATGAGGAGCCCGGCGACCAGGGGCAGCAGCGACCAGGCCACACCGCGCAGACCGTAGGCAGCGCCCTTCCTGCGCCACAGGAAGTAGGAGATGACGAAGCCGACCACCGCCAGGGCCGCCCCCAGCCCCACGCCGACGTTTTCACTCAGAGTCTCAGGCATGCGACCAGTCTCCCATCCGGCGCCCGAACACACATCCGGCCGATCCCCTAGGGCGGTTCACCCAGCTCACTCGGCGCGACGGCGCGGGCGCCACGTTCCTCTCCCCCACGCTACCCACCGGGGTGCCCGGCAGGAGGACCTCAGCGGTCGGCGACCAACGACTCCAGCCAGTCCAGGTCGACACCGACCAGGCTGTCCCGGAAGACCACGCCCGCGCGGGGCGGGATCTCCACGTGGTTGGGCACCGCGACCGTGACACAGCCGGCGTCGGCGGCGGAGGCCACACCGACCACCGAGTCCTCGACCGCCACACAGCGCTCCGGCGCCACACCGAGGCGGCGGGCGGCCCTGAGGTAGGGGTCCGGGTGCGGCTTGTTCGCGTCCACCTCGTCCCCGGCGACCGAGTCGACGAAGGCGTCCAGGCCGATACCCGAGATCGCCGTCTCCACCAGCGCACGCTCCGTCGAGGTCACCAGGACCAGCGGAACCCCGGCCCGGGACAGCGACGACACCAGCTCCCCGGCCCCGGGACGCACCTCGGCTCCGCCCTCCAGCTTGGCGAGGAAACGGGCGTACAGCATGTCCGCCACCTGCCGCGGGGTGAGGTGGTCGGCCCCGGTCAGCTCGATGATGTACCGCCCCACCGGCTCGGCCGCGTTGCCGACGTTGACCCGGTGGTCCTCGGCGGTCCACACACCGCCCAGTTCGGCGACCAGCTCGGCCTCGGCCTCCCCCCAGAGGTGCTCGCTCTCGATGAGGGTGCCGTCCATGTCGAACAGCACCGCCTGGAGGCGGCGCTCCCCCTCGACACCGGCCTCGGGCAGTTCGGAACTCACAGTGCTCAATTGGCTCATCTCGAATCGTGGCAGGGGTGGTCCCCACAGGGGGAGGCCCCACCGGCGACGGACACCGGTGGGACCTCCACGACCTCGGGGCCGGTCAGACGTTGAAGTATGTCGCCTCGGGGTGATGGATGACGATCGCGTCGGTGGCCTGCTCGGGAACAAGCTGGAACTCCTCGGACAACGACACCCCCACCCGCTCCGGCTCCAGCAGCTTCATGATCTTGGCCCGGTCCTCCAGGTCGGGGCAGGCGCCGTAGCCCAGGGAGAAGCGGGCGCCACGGTAACCGAGCTTGAAGAAGGCGTCCAGCTCGGCGGGGTCCTCCCCCGCGAAGCCCAGCTCGGCGCGGACCCGGGTGTGCCAGTACTCGGCCAGGGCCTCGGTCAGCTGCACGGAGAGGCCGTGCAGTTCGAGGTAGTCGCGGTAGGCGTTCCGCTCGAACAGCTCCGCGGTGGCCCGGCTGATCGCCGCGCCCACCGTCACCACCTGGAAGGAGACCACGTCCAGCTCCCCGGACTCCTTGGGCCGGAAGAAGTCGGACAGGCACAGGTGCCGGTCGCGGCGCTGGCGCGGGAAGGTGAAGCGGGTGCGCTCGGTGCTCCCGTCCTCGTCCAGCACGACCAGGTCGTCGCCCTCGCTGTAGCAGGGGTAGTGGCCGTGCACGACCGCGGCCTCCAGCAGGCCCTCGGTCTGGATCCGGTCCAGCCACATCCGCATCCGCGGACGGCCCTCGGTCTCCACCAGCTCCTCGTAGGTGGGTCCGCTGCCGCCGCGGGAGGCCTTGAGGCCCCACTGCCCCATGAAGGTGGCGCGCTCGTCGAGGAAGGCGGAGTACTCGGCCAGCGGGACGCCCTTGCTGATCCGGTCGCCCCAGAACGGCGGGACGGGCACCCGGTTGGTGGTGGACACGTCGCTGCGGGCGGGCATCTCCTCGGGCTCGGTGACCTTGAGGGCGGCGCCCTTCCTGACCCTGCGCTGGCGCAGCTCGGGGAGTTTCGCGCCCTCCTCGCCGCGCTTGACCGCCATGAAGGTGTCCATCAGGCGCAGGCCCTCGAAGGCGTCCTTGGCGTAGCGCACGTGGCCGCCGAACATGTCGGCCAGGTCCTGCTCCACGTAGGAGCGGGTGAGCGCGGCGCCGCCCAGGAGCACCGGGAAGCGCTCGGAGATACCGCGGGAGTTCATCTCCTCCAGGTTCTCCTTCATGATCACCGTGGACTTGACCAGCAGACCGGACATGCCGATCACGTCGGCCCGCTTCTCCTCGGCGGCCTCCAGGATCGCCGACACCGGCTGCTTGATACCGAGGTTGACGACCTCGTAGCCGTTGTTGGACAGGATGATGTCGACGAGGTTCTTGCCGATGTCGTGCACGTCGCCCTTGACGGTGGCGAGCACGATCCGGCCCTTGCCGTCGTCGTCGGTCTTCTCCATGTGCGGTTCGAGGTAGGCGACCGCGCCCTTCATGACCTCGGCGGACTTGAGGACGAACGGCAGCTGCATCTGGCCGGAGCCGAACAGCTCGCCGACGGTCTTCATCCCCGCCAGGAGGGTGTCGTTGACGATGGCCAGGGCCGGGCGCTCGGCGAGCGCCGCATCCAGGTCGGCCTCGATGCCGGTCAACTCGCCGTCGATGATCCGGCGCTCCAGGCGCTCCCACAGCGGCAGGGCGGCCAGTTCCTCGGCGCGCGAGGCCCGCATCGCCTTGGCGTCGACCCCCTGGAACATGTCGATGAAGGTCGACAGCGGGTCGTAGCCGTCCTCGCGCCGGTCGTAGACCAGGTCGAGGGCGACCTTGCGCTGCTCCTCGGGGATCTGGTTGATCGGCACGATCTTGGAGGCGTGCACGATCGCCGAGTCCAGGCCCGCCTGGACCGCCTCGTGCAGGAACACCGAGTTGAGCACGATCCGGGCGGCCGGGTTGACGCCGAAGGAGAGGTTGGACAGGCCCAGGGTGGTCTGCACCTCGGGGTAGCGGGACTTGAGCTCGCGGATGGCGTTGAGGGTCTCGAGGCCGTCCCTGCGGGTCTCCTCCTGCCCCGTGGTGATGGGGAAGGTGAGGCAGTCGATGATGATGTCGCCGGTCCTGAGCCCCCAGTCACCGGTGATCTCGTCGATGAGGCGGCTGGCCACCCGCACCTTCCAGTCGGCGGTGCGGGCCTGGCCCTCCTCGTCGATGCACAGGCCGACGACGGCGGCCCCGTGCTCGGAGGCCAGCTCCATGATGCGGGTGAAGCGGGAGTCGGGGCCGTCGCCGTCCTCGTAGTTGACCGAGTTGAGCACCGCGCGGCCGCCCAGCGCCTCCAGCCCGGCCTCCAGGACAGGGGGCTCGGTGGAGTCGAGCATGATCGGCAGGGTGGAGGCCGTGGCGAACCGGGAGGCGAGTTCACGCATGTCGCGCACGCCGTCGCGGCCCACGTAGTCGATGTTGAGGTCGAGCAGGTGGGCGCCGTCGCGGATCTGGTCCCGGGCCATCTCCACACAGGTGTCCCAGTCCTCGGCCAGCATCGCCTCCCGGAACTTCTTGGAGCCGTTGGCGTTGGTGCGCTCGCCGACCGCCAGGTAGCTGGCGTCCTGGCGGAAGGGGACGCTCTGGTAGAGCGAGGAGGCGGAGGGCTCCACCAGCGGCTTGCGGTTCTTGATCCCGCGCCCCTGCACCCGCTCGACGACCTGGCGCAGGTGTTCGGGGGTGGTGCCGCAGCAGCCGCCGGCCAGGCTCAGGCCGAACTCGGAGGTGAAGGTGTCGTGGGCGTCGGCCAACTCCTCCGGGGAGAGGTTGTAGACCGCGCCCTCGGAACCCAGCTCGGGCAGGCCCGCGTTGGGCATGCAGGAGATCGGGACGGACGAGTGGTGCGACAGGTAGCGCAGGTGCTCGCTCATCTCGGCGGGGCCGGTGGAGCAGTTGAGCCCGATCACGTCGATGCCCAGCGGCTCCAGCGAGGTCAGCGCCGCACCGATCTCCGAGCCCATGAGCATGGTGCCGTTGGTCTCGATGCTCACCTGGGCGATGATCGGCACGTCCCTGCCCAGCGCCTTGCGTGCGCGCTTGGCGCCGACCACGGCGGCCTTGACCTGGAGCAGGTCCTGGCAGGTCTCGATCAGGATGGCGTCAGCGCCGCCGTCGATGAGGCCGCGGTGGCACTGTTCGTAGTAGTCGCGCAGGTGCGCGTAGGCTGCGTGGCCCAGCGTGGGCAGCCGGGTTCCGGGGCCGACCGAACCCAGGACGTAGCGGGGCTGTTCGGCGGTGGAGTAGGCGTCGGCGGTCTCGCGGGCGAGGCGCGCGCCTGCCTCGGCGAGCTCGTGGGTGCGCTCCTCGATCCCGTACTCGAACAGGCCGCCGTAGTTGGCGGAGAAGGTGTTGGTCTCCACACAGTCGGAACCGACCTCGAAGAAGGCGGCGTGGATGTCCCGCACGATGTCGGGCCGGGTCAGGTTCAGGATGTCGTTGAGGCCCTCGTGTCCCTCGAACTGGTCGAGGTCGAGATCGTGCGCCTGCAACATGGTGCCCATCGCCCCGTCCGCAACGACCACGCGCTGGGACAGTGCTTCACGGAATGTCCGTCGATCTCTCATGTTCAGCAACTCTAGTCTCGGGGCGTGGTGGAACCCCAGTACGTCGCCCGTGACGAACGGCACTGGTACGGACCACGACGCGCTGCGGGTGGAAGCGGACGGGGACGTCGCTGTCCTGGTCAGTCGCTGGTCGCGAGGCTACCCCATCGACTGTTTCGCCACGTGAGACGGGTGTCCCAAAGTTATGAATGTTGCCTGAGGGGTCAGGCTTCCCGTAACGGTTTCCCGGCCGTGGCGGCACCCCATAGGGTGGTGTGCGTCCACGTCCAGGAAGGGGCCGTCCATGATCCAGCTCGACCGAGAGCTCGTCGAGCCTGTGATGGTGGCGGCGTTCGAGGGGTGGAACGACGCAGGCGAGGCGGCGAGCCTCGCCGTGGAACACCTGTCCGAGAAGTGGGGCGCGCGGGAACTGTGCGCCCTGGCGCCGGACGACTACTACGACTTCCAGGTGACCCGTCCGCGCATGACCGTGGTGGACGGGCGGCTGACCGAGATGGACTGGCCCACCACCCGGGTGCGGGTGGCCCGCCCGCCCGGTTCCCGGCGCGACGTCGTCCTGGTGACCGGCCCCGAGCCGAACATGCGCTGGCGTTCCTACACCGCCGACCTGCTCGCGATCGCCCGGGAGCTGGGTGTCCGGCGCGCCGTGGTCCTGGGTTCGCTGCTGGCCGACGCACCGCACACCCGGCCCATCCCGGTGACCGGGATGTCCTCGCCGCTGGAGCTGGGCAACCGGTTCGGGCTGGAGGCCGCCACGTACACGGGGCCGACCGGCATCGTCGGGGTCGTACACGAGACGTTCAGCTCGGTGGGTGTGGAGACGGTGTCGCTGTGGGCGGCCATCCCGCACTACGTGGCCCAGCCGCCCTGCCCGAAGGCGACCCTGGCCCTCCTGGGCTGGGTGCAGGACTTCCTGGGCGCGGAGGTCCCCCTGGGCGACCTGCCCGAGGACTCCGTGTCCTGGGAGGCCAGCGTCAACGACCTCACCGCCGAGGACGAGGACATCGCCGCCTACGTGCGGGGCCTGGAGGAGGCCAAGGACACGGTGGACCTCCCCGAGGCCACCGGCGACGCCATCGCCCGGGAGTTCGAGCGCTACCTCCGCCGCCGCGACGACGGCTGAGGCTCCGCCGGACGACCCGGGGTGGCCCGAATCACCGGACGAATGTCCCGAAGATCCCATCTGCCGTTACCTCACCTTTATGTCCTCTTGGCTACGTTGCGTGTGATGGCTCGCGGACCGGGGGGACTGAGCCAGGGTTCCGGGGCGCGTGGTACGGGGGTACACGCGCCCCGGACACGGGTTCGTCGCGCCCCGGGGCCTGGGACGAGTACCCTTCCCGACCGCGCGGGTGGGAGTTCTGGGGCACATTGTGAGGATCGCCTTCGTCATCGCGAACGGCTACGCCATGGGCGGCACGATCCGTACCGTCCACAACCTCGCCAGGGGGCTGTCGGACCGCCACGAGGTGGAGATCGTCAGCCTGGTGCGCAGGCGGGAGAAACCCTTCTTTCCCCCGGCCGACGGGGTACGGCTCGTGCCCCTGAGCGACTACACCGAGAACCCCCTGGTCGAACACCCCGGAGAGCGGACCCTCGCCCGTTGGGACAGCAGGGCCAGGGAGATCGTGCCCGAGGCGGAGCGGCGCCGGAACAAGAACTTCACCCCCGAGGCGGTCACCGGGTTAAGACGTTACCTGCGCACCACCAAGGCGGACGTGGTGATCGGGACCCGCCCGGGGATCAACCTGCTCCTCGCCGCCTGGGCGCCCCCCCGTGTGCTCACCATCGGTCAGGAGCACCTCAACCTGGCCGAGCACAAACCGGAGGTGCGCAAGGCGATCGCCAGCGCCTACCCGAAGCTCGGCGGCATGAGCGTGCTCACCGAGACCGACCGGGCCGCCTACGAGGAGCTGCTCGACACACCCGAGGGCTGGCTGACCGCCCTGCCCAACGCCCTGGAACCGGGTGAGCCGCCCCAGTCGGCGCTGGACGAACCGGTGATCGCCGCCGCGGGGCGGTTCTCCCCCGTGAAGCAGTACCCGCTGCTGGTGGAGGCGTTCGCCCACGTGGCCGCGGACCACCCCGAATGGCGGCTGCACATCCACGGCGGAGGCGACCGGGACACCGAGCTCCGCGAGACGGTGGAAAGGCTGGGTCTGACCGAACAGGTGAGTCTGAAGGGGCGGACCACCGACATGCTCGGCGAGCTGGCCAAGGCCTCCCTGCTGGCGGTGAGCTCCCGGGTGGAGGGCTTCGGGATGACCATCATCGAGGCCTTCTCCGTGGGCATCCCGGTGGTGAGCTTCGACTGCCCGCACGGCCCGAGGGAGATCATCGACCACGGCCGCAACGGCCTGCTCGTCCCGCCCCAGGACACCAGGGCCCTCGGCGAGGCCCTGTCCCGTCTGGTCTCGGACCGCGAGGAACGCCACCGGATGGGTGCGCAGGCCCTGGCCTCCGCGTCCGACTACCAGCTGGAGGACATCACCAAGCAGTGGGAGGAGTTCCTGGGGCGCCGACGGGCCGCCCTGCCGCGCCCGGGGCTCCTCGCCCGTCTGCGCGGGTGAGCATCCGCCGCGCGGACGACGGGGTTCGCGTGCTGCCGTACTGACGCGCCACCGCGGGGGCAGGGCCCGCAGTGGGCCCGCACCCCCTCCGCCCGCTCACAGACGCAGGTGGCGCCACTCCCCCGTGGCGAGGACGGCGGCCCAGGCTCCGGCGATGCGGGCCAGCCCCCGGCGCACCTCGTCGACGACGGCGGGCGCCAGGGGCGACTCCACCTGTTCGGCGGGTTCCAGGCGGACGGTGACGCGCAGGCCGTCCAGGACCTTCTGGGCGCGCCCGAGAACCTCGGGGTCGGGCCCGGAGTCGCGGTCGAGCAGGGAGCGGATGCCCTCGCGCAGGGTGATGGCCTCGTCGAGGTCGGCGAGGGTGATGGGGATGGCCCCCTCGGTGACGAGGCGGTGCTCCCGCAGGAACCGGGCGAGGTCGGCCCGGTCGGTGAGGACGCCACCGGTGGAGACGAAGTCCGCGATGAGTTCCGCTGCGGCGCTGGGCCGGGTGGGGGTGCTGGTCGTGGTCGTGGTCATGGGCGACATCCCATCACGCCGCGCGCCCCGGCGGTGGTGATTCGGCGATGTCGTGGCCACAGGTGGTCACCACGAACACGACACGAAGGTACGTATCGGAACTGCCGCACCAGGGAACCCGCACACCCGCTCCCAGGATCCCCGCCGCGTGCGGTCAGCCGGAGACGACCCGCTGGCCGTCCCGCGGAAGCGTCCGCCGGCGGCCTCGGAAGGGGCTGCGGGACTGGCGTGGCGTCCGGGGCGGCCGAGAACGGCGTGACTACACTCGTGCCCGCCCTCGGCCTGCTCTGCAGGAGAGCCGAACACCATCGCAGGAAGGTCAGTGCCATGACGTTCGCCCAGCCCCCGAAGGACCCGCTCCAGCGCGCACTGCTGCGCGCCCCGATCTGGATCTACCGGCTGGGCCTGGGCGACCTCCTGGGAGAGCGGCTCGTACTGCTCACCCACAGGGGGCGGACCACCGGCGAGGCCCGGCAGGCGGTCCTGGAGGTGGTGGGGCGCAACGACAACACCGGGGCGGTACTGGTGGCCTCGGGGTTCGGGAACCGTTCGCACTGGTTCCGCAACATCCTGGAGGAGCCGCGTGTGCTGTTCCAGATCGGCGGCCGGCGCCGGCGGGGCACCGCCGAGCCGCTGCCGCCGGAGGAGTCCGGGCAGGTGCTGGCGCACTACGCGCAGCGGCACCCGAGGGCCGCGTCCGCGCTGATGCGGGGGCTGGGCCATGACGTCGGGGGCGGCGTCCGGGACTACGAGCGCATCGGGTCCGACCCCGTCAACGGGGTCCCCGTGGTGCGGCTGGTCCCGGACGCGCCCGAAGCCGGCCTCCCCGGCTTCTCCGCGCCCCGGGGCGCGGACGTGCCGCGGCCCAGGAACTGAGACGGCGGTGGGCCGGGCAGGTGCCCGGCCCACCGCCGGGGCCCGTCCAGGGACGGGCCCCCTGGAGACGGACCCCTAGAGCTTGACGCCCAGCAGGGTGTCGACGGTGGCGCGGATCAGGCCGGGAGCTTCGGTGTCGCCGCCACCCTCGGCCAGCGCGACCCCGGCCCAGGCGTCCACGACGGCCAGCGCGGCCGGGGAGTCCAGGTCCTCGGCGAGTGCGGCGCGCACCGCGGCCAGCACCGGAGCCGCGTCCGGGCCCGATCCCAGAGCCGTCGCCGCGCGCCAGCGCCGGGCCCGCTCGTCGGCGGCGGGCAGCTCGGCGTCGGTCCACTCCCACGGGGAGCGGTAGTGGTGGCTCAGCATGGCCAGGCGGATGACGGCCGGGTCCACGCCCTGCTGGCGCAGCTTGGACACGAAGACGAGGTTGCCCAGCGACTTCGACATCTTCTCGCCGTTCAGACCGACCATGCCCACGTGCAGGTGGTTGTGGGCGTTGGGGCCTCCGGTGGCGCAGCGGGTCTCGGCGGCGCCCATCTCGTGGTGCGGGAAGACCAGGTCGTTGCCGCCGCCGTTGAGGTCGAAGGAGGGGCCCAGCCGGTCCAGGGCGATGGCGCTGCACTCGATATGCCAGCCGGGGCGGCCGCGGCCCAGGGGGCTGTCCCACGCGGGTTCTCCGGGGCGCTCGGCGCGCCAGAGCAGCCAGTCCAGGGGGTCCTTCTTGTCGGTGCGCTGCGGGTCGCCGCCGCGCTGGCCGAAGAGGTCGAGCATCTCCTCGCGGCTGAGGTTGCTGATCTCGCCGAACTTCGGTGCCGCCGCGGCGGAGAAGTAGAGGTCGCCGTCGAGTTCGTAGGCGGCGCCGGTCTCCCGGATGCGGACGGCGAGTTCGCTGATCAGGTCGACGGACTCCACGACGCCGACGTAGGAGGTCGGCGGGATGACCGACAGTGCGGCCATGTCCTCGCGGAAGACGTCGATCTCCCGGTGGGCGAGGTCGCGCCAGTCGACACCCGTCGCCTCGGCCCGCTCCAGGAGCGGGTCGTCGATGTCGGTGGTGTTCTGGACGTAGTTGACCTCGTGCCCGGCGTCCCGCCACACCCGGTTGGCCAGGTCGAAGGTCAGGTAGGTGAAGGCGTGCCCGAGGTGGGCCGCGTCGTAGGGGGTGATACCGCAGGCGTACATCCCCGCGGTGGAGCCCGGCGTCGTCGTCCTTATCCGTCCGGTGGCGGTGTCGTGGACACGAAGGGGGCCGCCGGTACCCGGCAGGGGAACGATGTCAGGCGCAGACCATGAACGCATACCGCGAAGCCTATCCGCACGTGCACGGGGCAAACGCACTGAAAGCGGGTGGCGCGCCGGGTGATGATCACCCCAGAACGGGCGGGAATACCCGCCCGGCGGCCGGTGGCGGGCTCAGCGCCCCTGGGCTGCCAGACCGGCCCAGACCCGGCCGATGAGCAGGGCGCTCAGCAGTGCGGTCGCGCCACACAGCGCCGCCAGGAACTCGTTGCCCAGGCGCCAGTGCAGGAGTGCGCCGCTGAAGGAGACGACGTAGAGCAACCAGTACGCCCCGTTTTCGATGAGGTTGCCGTTACGGCCCATGGTGGTGCCCCCTGCTGTGTACGCGTGCGTTCCACGCGATCCGACGGCGAGTACGTCGTCTCTCTCAGAGACGCCGCTGTCACCCAGGGGGTTTACGCGTTCCTTAGGTCGTGACCCACCCGACGGCGGGCCTCCGGACCGGCGCGCCCGTTCCGGGAGGGCGCCGTCCGGCCGAAGGCCCGCGAACCGGGGCTCGGAGTGCGGGGGGGCCGGGTCAGGGGTGGGCGGCGAGCTGGAGGTCGAGCAGGTCCAGGTCGGCGGAGCCCTGGGACGCGGGGTCGTCCATGACGGCGCGCAGGCGTCGGCGGAGGGGCGCGGCCTCACTCCGGCGGGTGACCGGCTCGGCTGCCAGGTACCCCTTGCCGGTGCGGGTGCCGGTCGGTGTCCGCAGGGTCCAGCCGGTGCGGTCGGCGGCGAGCAGCAGCCCGAGGGATCCGTCCTCGTGTACCCGGACCCACTGACCCACCAGGTCGGCGGGGTCGCGGAGGGGGCGGGTACTGGGCGTGGAGGCGGATCGGGCGCTCATCATGGTGGTTCCTCGGTGGGTCGTCGAACTGCTTTCCTGGGTGAAACGTTCCTCCACCGCGCCTATGACGCGCTTTCGGAAAACTTCCGGAAAAAGCACCATCTCCTGCCGCGACACGGTCCGCGCACCCCGGGCGTACGGCAGGATGGGGCCATGAACGACACCTCCCAGACCGAGACCGGGGCCGAGTCCGAGTTCGGGCCGTTCGCCCCCGGGGACGACGAGCGCTTCCGGACCAACGCGCTGATCGCACTCGTGGCCTTCGCCTCCCTGTCCGCCCTCGGCGTGCTGGCCTTCATCCTCTTCGCCTGATCTGTACCGGGGCCGGTGGATCGGCGTACCGATGGTGTGCAGGCGCAAGGCGCAGCGCTGCCCGGGGCACCGGTCCGCTTCCTGCCGTTCTGGCCCCCGTGCGTCACGAACGCTGCTGGGGCAGGGTCCCGTAGCTGTTCCGGTAGACCTTGCCGGGTTTGGGACGGGTGAACTTCAACCCGGCCCAGACCCCGTCGACGCGCAGGCAGATACTTTCGACCATCCCGAGGTCGTAACCGATGGCGATGACGCTCTTCATGTCGAGATCGGTGCCGTGGCGGCGCCCTTTGGGCCAGGAGACCCACAGCATGCCGCCCGGTGCCAGGTGGTCCCTGAGTTCGGTGAAGCCCGACCGCAGTTCCTGTCGACCGGTGGCGAACAGGTGCAGGTAGTCGAACGTCCCGGAGAGTGAGCCGGGCAGCTCCAGTTCAGGCAGCCGGAGCTCGGCGAGGGCCGTGTCGGGTGCGCCGACCAGATGGGCCCGGCTGCCCGCCCTGACCCCCACCTTCTGAGCGACGGTTCGCTGTGACATGGCGCCGAAGTTAGACCAGGGCACCGACAGCCCAGGGGCTCCCGGTTCGCGAGGAGGCCGTGAGAAGCGCACCGCCCCGCCTGTCCGAATCGTCGGACGCCTGTGCAAACCTGGGCACAGGGTCCAGTACGACCGCGGTTCGCCCACGACTCGGTTGAGATGGTTCGGGTGAGTGCGCCGCCGGAGACGCGAAAGCCCCCGCTGCGGCTCTGCGGCCGACCCGTGGTTCAGCAGGACTTCGCCATCCGTTCCGAACGAGCCGAGACGAAGGTGCGCCGTGTACGAATACCGCAACGACCCCGAGGTCACCTACACCATCCGTATCGACCCTCCTGACGGGTCCCCGTCGGACGAGGTGCGCATGACGGTGGGCACGAACAGCATCAGCGAGCATCTGGACGAGGCCGCGCAGGCGTTCTTCACCGCGCTCGCTGAGCACTACGACGTCAAGGTCACCCAGAGCGTGCGCGCCACCGGCACCCGCCCCGGCCTGGTGTTCCCCGCCGAGTAACCGCCCCTCGCCGGTGAAGGAGGATCCCGGGCAAGAGGACAGCGGCCTGGAGCCCTGGCCGAGTACGGACAGGCGCGAGCCGGAGGATCCCGCTTCCTGCCTCCCGACAGCCCGGGGTACAGTAAACCCGGGATAATGCTTCTGGTGAGCATTCGAGAAGGCCCCGACCAGCACGGTCGGGGCCTTCGTCGTTCGTCAACTACTGGCGGGCAGCGGTGCGCAGCAGCGCAGTCCACTCCGTGCCGGGGAACATGAGATGCCCGAGACCCCTGTTCTGGGTGTCACGCACGGCGGCACCGGACGGGAGGTCTGCGACCTCCACACAGTCCTGCCCTTTCGCCGAGCTGTAGGACGACTTGCGGAAGCGCAGGTGGGATTCGCTGGTGAACATTGTGTCCTCTAGTCGAGCTGGTCTAGCTGATGCTGGATCCATGCCCGGGAGTCCTCCACACTGAGCGCGGCCGCCTGCACGTGGTCCAACACCGTCTCGTAGAGCGTAATCTGCTCCGGGTCCTCCACAAGCAGGCCGGACCCACCCGTCTGCTCGGCGTACACGGCGGACGGGTCGTCCGGGAAGTCAAGGATGACGAAGGACCCGTCCATCCCAGCATGCGGACCCACCGCATCCGGCAGGACCTGGATACGCAGGGACGGCCGCTGCACAGCGAGCAGATGCCGGATTTGATCGGCCGCAACCTCAGACGGAAGTTTGCGGAACGCCGTTTCGTCAACGATCGCCCACAAACGCGGGGCGTCCGCCCGGGCGAGGATGTGCTGCCGCATCATCCGCACTTCGACGCGACGGTCGACCTCTTCCTCATCGGTGACGCCACCGGCTCGGATCATCGCGCGGGCGTACCCCTCGGTCTGGAGCAGACCCGGAAGGTGTTGCACCTGGTATGTGCGGATCCGGCTGGCCTCGGTCTCCAGGTCGATGTAGGTCCCGGCACCCAGGATGTCCCGATACCCGAACCACCATCCGCTCTTGGCGGCCTCGCGAGCCAGCTTGCGGTAAGCCTCCCGCTCGTCGGTGTCGGTCACACCGTAGACGTCGAGGAGAACCTGAAGGTCTGCGTCCCGGACGCGCAAGATCTTCCGTGTCTCGATGCGCGTGATCTTGGCTTCGAACCAGCTTTTCTCCGGCGCGCGCTTCTTGGCTTCGGCCGCGGCCTGCTTCGCCGTGAGCCCTGCTTCTTCACGCAGCCGGAGCAGCTGGCGGGCGAGGCGTCGCCGTCGAAGAGTCGGGCTGGCTGCCACGTCGTCGCTCCTCCGTGGAGTGGGTTGACCTGCTGAGCCTACGCTCCGCACCGATTTTTCAGACATTCCACGCGTCCTTCGCCCCTAGCAGTCTGTCGCGTCTTAAATCGTCGCACGCGAATGAAATCGAATCTTGCGGTTTTGAAAGTCTTGGGTCACGATGGGAGCTCACCAGAAGTCGCCGGACCTCCCATCCGGCACCTGACGAAGGAGCAGCGCCATGTCGCGCTACCTGAACCTGTCCGAGCTGGCGCACGTGCGCTGGCTCGCCTCCGAGACCATGCGCCGCCGTCGCCCCCGCCGAGCCGGACGCGTACGCGCCTACGCCGCCAAGCCGCGCGCCCTCTCCGGGAGCCGGTCGCCGCGCCCGCCCCGTCCTCCGCTGGTTCCCTCGCCCCGGCGGCCGTTGGACACCGCTCCCCTGGACGTCCTGCACGCTGTGCTGGCCGGGCTGCACCGGCTGGGGGTGTCCCTCTGATGTTGGACACGCACACCTGTGACCTGCTGGCCGCCGCCGAGGAGGCCCTGCACCCGCCCGCTCACCTGCCCCCGCGTCTGAGGGTCCGGTGGTACTCCCGCACCCTGCGTCACCGTCTCCCCCTGGTCCGCGAAGCCCTGCGGACCGCACACCGGGACGGCGACCTCGAACTGGCCACCCACCTGATCGACCAGGCCGTCACCGACCACCCCACCGCCTCCGCTCCTTGGCGTGCGGCGGCACGCACCTGGGCGCGGACTCGGCTCAGGCCCCGGGACAACCCCCGCCAACACCCCCTGGCGGCATGGCTGGACTCCCGGAGCCGGAGGTGGACCAGGTGAGCAACGAACTCCCCGTCCCCGAACGGGTCCTGTGCGACCTGCTGCACCGCCACTGGCGGATGACCGTCGAAGGCCAGGGCCCCGACGCCCGGTTCGTGGCCCACCGGCCGATCGGCTGGACCGGCGAGGGCGACCCCTTCGAGCGGATCACCGCCCCCACCCGCACCGAACTCCTCCGCCTGCTCGCCCACCGCCACCTCGGGGCTGCCAGGACCACGCCCGAAGCACGACCCGCACCCGACCCGGATCCGCCCGCGCCCGCCCGCTGACCCACCCCCGACAACCCTCGAACCCCGCGCGCCCGCTGAGGCCCCTTGCACCGGCAAGCCCGGCGGGCGCGCGGCCCACATCCACGTCCCCACGCGAACCCCTCCCTGGCAGCGAAAACGCGTTCCAGTTCGCCTTACGTCCCCACCTGGGATTTCGGCATGGGTACACGGCCGGGCGCCGAAGGATTCCGCGAGGGCGCTTCCTCCACCGGATTCACGAGATGAACTTGAAAAATGGCACCCATGAGAAGGCGACTCGACCTTCGCGCGCTGGGCCCGCGCCCGGGTTCCACGGCACGGTTGGCGCACCACGGACCCGGGCAAAGCTCTCCCCCACCACCGGCCATAAGCGCGTTGTGTACTCAGTCCGGGTCAGTGGCAGGAGTTTGGGGTGCGTGTCGGGGGGAGGCGGTGCCCCCCTCTTGGGAGCGGTATCCCGCAACGCTTCCGGGACGACTGTTCCACCAGTTCAGGAGGTCACCTAGGCGGAATTTAGCCCGTGTGTACGGCGGAAGACGGTCATGACGGTAGCCCTCGACGGTATCGGGCAGAGCGTCGGGGGTTTTGCGC
The DNA here is from genome assembly GCF_014651695.1 of Nocardiopsis terrae. Lineage (GTDB taxonomy): Bacteria > Actinomycetota > Actinomycetes > Streptosporangiales > Streptosporangiaceae > Nocardiopsis > Nocardiopsis terrae. The sequence goes on along the minus strand of NZ_BMXJ01000003.1, from coordinate 5,577 downwards.
TTGTACTGGGAGACGGTACTGCGGTTGAGGCCGATGAGGGTGGCGAAGCGGCCAAGGGTGACTTCACTGTTGGGGTCGTGACCGGACAGCTCCACGGGTTTGTTTCGGCGGGGTTCGAAGGGGGCGAGTTTGACGGGGTCGTAAAGGCCGACCTGAACACTGCCGCGCGTGATGGGGGGACGGTTGTTCCACCAGGTGAGGAGGTCGCCCAGCCGGTAACGGTGGGTGGGTCGGCCTCGGGTGGGCCGGGTGGGCGGCGGAAGGGGGTCGGGGAGCAGGCTGGGATCCTTGTCCCGGGTCTGGGTGATCAGATGCGCGGAAACGCCGAGGACCCGCGCGAAACCGGTCAGGGTGACTTCACTGTCGGAGTCATGGTCGGGCAGGTCGATGGGCTCAGCGTGTTGATAGCGGATGAGGGTGCGGGTGGTTTCGGGAGCGGGGAAATCATCAACCTGGTAGGGGAGCTGGCGTAGGGCGTAGCTTTCACTCAGGCCGTGTTCGCGAGCCCATTCCGCGAGGGTGACCAGGCGAGTGGGTTCGTCGGGTGAGAGCATCAGGTTTCCATGGGTAGAATGGCGGCGTCTCTTGCTCGCTAACGCGAGTGCGGGGTTTTCGCGGGACGGCCCGGGGTACCACCCCGTTTTCGGGGCCCCGGCAAGGGGACTCGGGCCGTCCTCTTTTCCTTTCTTCCAGCACTTCTCATCGTATTCCTTTATGGTGTGGGTTCGCTGCGAATCCCCACAGCTCTCCCAGTGCCCCACCCGGAACGGATCCTGTGCGACCTCGTCCAGCGGTCCCCTCTTCCACCGTGGCCGGAAGTAAAATTCTGACGTTCTCCCATGTCAGCCCCGGTTCCGAGTCGTACCCTTGATTCAAGGAGGGCGTCACGGCCACCGGAACGCCCCGACAACACCTCTTCACAGGGCACACTCGCCCCGCGCGACCCGGACACGGCACGACACACGCCGACGCCGCCCAGTCCCCTCCTCGGGACACGGGCCCCCGGGCGAGGACGCGGGGGGAAGTATGAGTGAGGCAACCACAGTCCGGCTCGATCCAGGCGCGTTCGGAGAGCTGCGGGAGTCCTTCCACGGGCGGCTCGTCCGCCCGGAGGACCCGGACTACGACACCGACCGACGTATCTGGAACGCCTCCATCGACCGGCGACCCGCGCTGATCGCCTTCTGCACCGACTCCGACGACGTGGCCTCGGCGCTGCGCTTCGCGACCCTGACCGGCCTGGAGGTCGCCGTGCGCAGCGGTGGCCACAGCTTCCCCGGACAGTCGCTGACCGAGGGCGGGGTGGTGATCGACCTGTCCGCCATGCGGAAGATCCGGGTGGACCCGGAACGGCGCACCGCCCGGGTCCAGGCCGGCACGCTCCTCGGTGAGCTGGACCAGGCGACGCAGCGCTTCGGGCTGGCCGTCCCCTCCGGGGTCGTCACCCACACGGGAGTGGCCGGCCTGACCCTGGGCGGCGGTATCGGCTGGCTGATGCGCAGGTACGGGCTCACCATCGACCAGCTCACCGGGGTGGACCTGGTAACCGCCGGCGGAGAGCAGGTGCGGGCCGACGCGTCGGAGAACACCGACCTCTTCTGGGGTGTGCGCGGCGGCGGGGGCAACTTCGGCGTCGTGACCGCGTTCGACTTCCGGCTGAACCCGGTGGGTCCCATCGTGCTGGCGGGTCCCATCGTCTGGCCCATGTCCGAGTCGGCACGGCTGCTGCGCTTCTACCGTGAATGGATCGCCGAGGCGCCGGACGACCTGACCACGGCGGTCGTGCACCGCAAGGCGCCGCCGCTGGACTTCATCCCCGCCGAACTGCACGGCACCCCGGTGGTCATGGTCGTCTGCTGCTGGGCGGGATCCGTCGAGGAGGGCGAGCGGTTCCTGCTTCCCCTGCGCCGGTTCGGGCACCCCGTCCTGGACCTGTGCGCGCCCAAGCAGTACACCGACCACCAGGCCATGTTCGACGCGTCCTTCCCGCACGGGCGGTGGTACTACTTCAAGTCCCGCGACGTCGCCGCGCTCACCGACGAGGTGATCGAGCTGACCGCCCACCACGCCGCACGGTTCACCTCACCGATGACCGCCTTCCCGATCTTCCAGCTCGGCGGGGCCATCAGCCGGGTGGGTGAAGAGGAGACCGCCTTCTCCGGACGCGACTCCGGGCACACGTTCAACATCGGCGCGACCTGCGCGACCAGTGCGGGTTTCGACGAGGAGCGAGCCTGGGCGCGCGGGTTCTGGTCCGCCCTGGCCCCCTTCGAGTCGGGTTCCTACGTCAACTTCCTGATGGACGAGGGCCCCGAGCGCGTCCGTCAGGCGTACGGACCGAGGAAGTACGCACGGCTGTCCGAGCTCAAGCGCCGCTACGACCCGGACAACGTGTTCCACCTCAACCAGAACATCAGTCCGGACGGCGCGGTGTGAGGGCCGGTGTTCGAGGCCGGAAGCTCCTGCGGTGCACCGGTGCGGCGGTGTCCGGTCCACACCACCGGATGGCCCCCTGCGCAGTGAGCGCGTCACGGCCGTGATCGTGCGCCGCGGGGCGGAGGTGCCGCACCACAGGAATCGGCCCCTCCCCACATGGGTGGGAAGCACTGTATGGCCGCCGAGCGGGAAAAGGGTGTCCTCCACCTGCCCGCGCCCCTCCCGCGCTGCTGCACCTTCACCGTCAAGACGGCTGGACCATCATGTCCACCCGCTGGGGGAAATTGTTCAGGCGCCCAGAAGGGCCTCATGGGAGCCAGCGAAACACTTTCCTACCTGTGACAACTCCGCGAGGAACTTCCCGGGAACCTCAACTCCGAATCTGCCCCCTCACCCGAGCCAGGCTCATCGGAGACCTCCTGACCGAGCTCGGTGACATTGAGGTCGCACTCAAGGAGGTGCGACGTCCTGCCGTGACCGAGCTCCGAGAGCAGGGGCACGCTGGGCGCGCCCTCGCCTCAGAACTCGGCCTCAGCCCCGCCCGGATCGACCAGATCTCCAAAGGTAAACGGGCATAACGGAAACACCCGATCTAACGTGATGCCAGATCGGGCACGATGCTGGACGGGTCACCCGGCATGGCCGTACAGATACTGCCAGAAGTACACGATCATCCAAGGATAAATGGGCTGATTTGACCAAAGAATTAAGAGGAAATTTGTGCTTGACGGCTGTTGTGTGGCCTGGATAAAGTCTTGATGCCTCATTCACTCGAACTGAAAGAGAAATCTTGAAGCGATCATTGATGGTGCTTCTTGCTGCGCTGCTCCTCCCCGCGACACCCGTCGCGCACGCAGAGCAGGTCACCCAGGAGGCCTCCGTAGAGGTCACCATCTACGACAATGGGCGCATTTTCGAGACCGGAAGCAAGACCGAGCGCATGGCCGGAGAAACATCGACCAAACTCTCCAACGGCCTGCTTTCCGTTCGCGCCAACAACTGCAACTACGTTCGAGTGAGCTATGCCAAGCACTCCGGAACACCCATTGACCTGCAGTTCGGATGGTTCTCGGGAAACGCCGGAGAAATTAGTGGCACAAAGCGTAACATTTCGGCCGAGGACACTGTGAGTGAGACCTGGAGCCAGGTTCGGATACCCGGAAAAGTTGTCGGATACATGGAAGTCGAGGGCCAGGGAAGGTACCAGACCCCTCCGGTTTCCTGCGACTGAGAAGCGGAGCTAGTATCGCATGTGGCAAATTCTTTTCTATCTGAGTCCTCCTGTATTTTTGGCAGCGATTACCGTTGCCGCGCTTGTGGCGTTTGGTGGTGTCTTGCTCAAGAAGAAGGCTCCGCGACTCATGGAAAAGGGTGGATTCCTTGTGCTTGCGATCGCTGTCTTCGCCTGTATGGCTGTGCTCGTGGAGCCGGTCGGCGGTTGGGCTTCGGTCGGCCAGGGAGGCATGAGCCTCAGCCTCACCCCGTTCGGGTTTGTCTTCGGCGACCATGTCACGGATAACTCCCTGCACTGGGAAGAGTGGATGCTCAACATCCTCTTGTTCGTCCCGCTGGGCATCGTGGCTGCCCTGACGATCGCCAACCGATGGGGACTGTGGCTCTTCGGGCCGGTGCTGTCCCTGGCCATCGAAGTCGGACAAGCGGTACTCGCCACCGGACGCCAGAGCGCACTCGATGACCTGCTGGCCAACAGTGCTGGTTACTTCATCGGTGTGGCCTTCGTACTCCTGGCTCAGCGAATCCTCACCCGCCAGCACCAACCAGAGCGAGCGACCACGTGAGCGAGTTCCCCGAGTGACGCGCTGTCGGCAGCTTCGCCCGGGGAACATCCCGCCCCCGCGTGCACTGCTCACCTCACAGGACCAGGGCCAGCAGGCACAGATCGCGACGGGGAGCGTCCCCGTCCCCACCACGGATACCGAGGCCCACAGAACGGCGTGATCCCCTACGGGGTAGGCGATCCGGCTTGCGGAGCGCTCCACGCAGACAGGACAATTCGGCTGCGATCAGCGTTCACCCCCGTGAGGAAACACAGGTACCCATGCCGGACACGCCCCCCGTCGACACGACCACCGCACACTCTGCCCGGGTTTGGAACTACTGGTTGGGCGGCAAGGACAACTACCCGGCCGACCACGAGGTAGGCGACTACGTCCTCCAGGCCTATCCCGAGATGGTCGAGGCGGCCCGCGCCGACCGCCAGTTCCTCATCCGCGCCGTCACCCACCTGGCCGCGCAGGAGGGCATCCGTCAGTTCCTCGACATCGGGACCGGCCTGCCCACGCACAACAACACCCACGAGGTCGCCCAGTCCGTCGCTCCGACCTCGCGCGTGGTCTACGTCGACAACGACCCCCTGGTCCTGGCCCACGCCCGTGCCCTGCTCACCAGCAATCCCGAGGGCGCCACTCACTACATCGACGCGGACCTGTGCGAACCGGCCACCCTCCTGGCCCGGGTCGGCAAACACCTGGACTTCTCCGAACCCATCGGATTGACCATCCTGGGCACGATGGGTCACTACGCGGGCGAGCAGGCCTACGACCTCGTGCGGGCCTATGTCGGGGCTCTGCCTGCGGGCAGCTTCTTGGCCCTGTGCGACGGCACCAGCACGAGCGAACCGATGATCGAGGCCGCACGGCGGTGGAACGACACGGCGCCGTTGCCCTACAACCTGCGCACGCCCGAAGAGATCGCGCGCTTCTTCGAGGGGCTGGATCTGCTGGAACCCGGCGTGGTGTCCGCGACGATGTGGCGGCCGCAGGACTCCGAAGTGGGACGCGTCCGCAAGGTCGACCAGTACGGAGGGCTCGCGCGTAAGCGTTGAGCACGCTGGGCGGTGAGTTCCACCAGTCCATCCCCACGTGCGTGGGGCTCACGTGGTGCGCCGGGAGGGCGGACCGCACCCGTGCGGTCCATCCCCACGTGCGTGGGGCTCACGTCTCCAGTTCCTCCGGGGTGGCCTCCAGAACCGGTCCATCCCCACGTGCGTGGGGCTCACCGGGCCCTGCACCGCGAGCCCGAACTCGGACTGGGTCCATCCCCACGTGCGTGGGGCTCACGTCGGGGGCGGTCTCGATCGTGACCTGGGCGGCGGTCCATCCCCACGTGCGTGGGGCTCAC
>NZ_BMXJ01000002.1 GCF_014651695.1 Nocardiopsis terrae | reverse complement strand
AGAGTCTGGATCTGGACCCGCTCATCCCGACACAGTCGTTTACCTGGCACAACTACCCCCTGAATCAGGTTCGTTGCAACAGATGCTAGAAACCACCCGCCGAAGTTGCCCCTGGTAGCAAGATCACGGCGAAAGAGTGGGACCCGAACCCGCCCGGGACGGACAGCAGAGCAGCAGAGGACCCGGGCGACAGGGGCGGAGTGAACGGAGGGCACGGAAACCGGCCCCCGTCACCCCGGGGCCCGTCACCCCGGGTCCCGCCACCCCGGGTCCCGCCATCCTCGGGCCGGTGAGCCCGGCGGGACGCGCCCTACCACCCGCTCCCCGCGTCGCCCGAGCACCTGATCCCCGCGTCGCCCTAACACCCGCTCCCCGCGTCGCCCGAGCACCTGATCCCGTGGTGCTTGCCCGGCACCCGAGTGACGAGGTACCCGTGGGGCCGGTGGGACCTATGGGCCCTGCGGGGGTCCCCTCGGGTTCGCACCCAGGGTTCGTCATCTGTTCGCCGAACGCTCAAATCACCAGATAACGGGCTGTCTGTGCAGGTGGAAGGCATGCTTGGGGGTGTGGAAATCGTGACCACATCGTTTGCACTCTCCATGGCCGAGTGCTAAAAAAGGGAGTGGTTAGCACTCACCTTTACCGAGTGCTAACCGGATCGAGGCTGCGAGACCGTGGCCCTCCGGCAGCAGGGTTGCCGGGCAGGACGCGGTCGTCCGTCGCGGGCGCACGCCTCGTCCCATCGCGTATCAGCCCGGTCACGGGAGGACAAGAACTCAATGGCAGCCAAACTGATCGCGTTCGACGAGGAGGCCCGTCGCGGCCTCGAGCGTGGCATGAACCAGCTCGCGGACGCCGTGAAGGTCACGCTCGGCCCGAAGGGTCGCAACGTCGTTCTGGAGAAGAAGTGGGGCGCCCCCACGATCACCAACGACGGTGTCTCCATCGCCAAGGAGATCGAGCTCGAGGACCCCTGGGAGAAGATCGGGGCCGAGCTGGTCAAGGAGGTCGCCAAGAAGACGGACGACGTCGCCGGTGACGGTACGACCACCGCCACCGTCCTGGCCCAGGCCCTCGTCCGCGAGGGTCTGCGCAACGTCGCCGCCGGCGCCAACCCGATCGGCCTCAAGCGCGGCATCGAGTCCGCCGTGGCCCGCATCAACGAGGAGCTCGGCAACCTCTCGAAGGACGTCGAGACCAAGGAGCAGATCGCCTCCACCGCCTCCATCTCCGCCGGTGACACCCAGATCGGTGAGACCATCGCCGAGGCGATGGACAAGGTCGGCAAGGAAGGCGTCATCACCGTCGAGGAGGGGCAGACCTTCGGGCTCGAGCTGGAGCTCGCCGAGGGCATGCGCTTCGACAAGGGCTACATCTCGCCCTACTTCGCCACCGACCTCGAGCGCATGGAGACGGTCCTCGAGGACCCCTACATCCTCATCGTCAACTCCAAGATCTCCAACAACAACGAGTTCCTGCCCGTTGTCGAGAAGGTCCTGCAGTCCGGCCGCCCGCTGATGGTCATCGCCGAGGACGTCGCCGACGGCGCCCTGCAGACCCTCGTGGTCAACAAGATCCGCGGCACCTTCAAGTCCGTCGCCGTCAAGGCCCCGGGCTTCGGTGACCGCCGCAAGGCCCAGCTCGGCGACATCGCCGTGCTGACCGGCGGCCAGGTCATCACCGAGGAGGTCGGCCTCAAGCTCGAGAACACCGAGCTGGAGCTGCTGGGCCGCGCCCGCAAGGTCGTCGTCACCAAGGACGAGACCACCATCGTCGACGGTGCCGGTGACGCCACCGCCATCGCCGGTCGCGTGAACGAGATCCGCAACGAGATCGAGCGCACCGACTCCGACTACGACCGTGAGAAGCTCCAGGAGCGTCTCGCGCGTCTGGCCGGCGGCGTGGCCGTCATCAAGGCCGGTGCCGCCACCGAGGTGGAGCTCAAGGAGCGCAAGCACCGCATCGAGGACGCCGTCCGCAACGCCAAGGCCGCGGTCGAGGAGGGCATCCTGCCCGGTGGTGGCGTCGCGCTGCTGCAGGCCAGCGTCCCCGCGTTCGCGAAGCTGGAGCTCGAGGGCGACGAGGCCATCGGCGCCGACATCGTGCGTCGCGCCATCGCCGAGCCGCTGAAGCAGATCGCGGTCAACGCCGGCCTCGAGGGCGGCGTCGTGGCGGACCGGGTCAAGAACCTGGAGCCCGGTTTCGGCCTCAACGCCGCCACCGGCGAGTACACCGACCTGTTCAAGGACGGCGTCATCGACCCGACCAAGGTCACCCGTTCCGCTCTGCAGAACGCGTCCTCCATCGCCGGTCTGTTCCTGACCACCGAGGCCGTCATCGCCGAGAAGCCGGAGAAGGCGGCGGCTCCGGCCGGCGACCCGACCGGTGGCATGGGCGGCATGGACTTCTAGCAGGTCCGTGACACCCCGGGCCCTCGGGCCCGTAGGCGCATGAGGTCCGGATACGCGACCTCGCCCGCGACGACCGGGCGGTCCCCGCAGGGGCCGCCCGGTTTCGCCGTTACCGGGCCCGGCCGCCCGGACGGACCTCGTCGGCCAGCGGATGCCAGCCCCCGGTGCCGGGGAGCGCCCGCGCCGACTCCGGGCCATGGGAGCCGCGGGCGTAGGGTTCGGGATCCGTCGCCAGGTCCACCACCGGGTCGACGATCCGCCAGGACTCCTCCACCACGTCGAAGCGCACGAACTGCTCCGGGTCGCCCGTCAACGCTCCGTACAGCACGTGGTCGTAGGCCTCGCGGCCCCGGCCGAGCTGGCGTCCGACGTCGGCGCCGAGCACCAGCCGTGCCGGGGATACGCTCTCCGCCCCCGGCTCGTTCAGCAGCATCTCCAAGGTCAGACCCGCCCGCGGCTCCAGCTGGAACCGGACGAGGTTGGGCGGTCCCGGGTAGAGGTCGACAGCGGGCCGTTTGAGCTCGGCCACCGCCTCCCAGGAGGTGAGCGGCATGTGTTTGCCGGAGCGCACGTAGAACGGAACCCCCGCCCAGCGCGGGTTGTCCACCCGCATGCGCAGCGCGAAGAAGGTCTCGGTGGTGGAGTCGGGCCGCACCCCTGCCGTGTCGAGGTAGCCGTGGTAGCGGCCGCGGACGGTGTCGGCCGGTTCGAGGGTGCGGACGGCGCGCAGCAGGCGCAGCTTCTCGTCCTTGAGCGCCGAGGGCCCGGTGGACACGGGGGCGTCCATGGTGAGCAGCGCGAAGACCTGGAGCAGGTGGTTCTGGAACACGTCCCGGACCGCCCCGGTGGCGTCGTAGAACGAGCCCCGGTCCTCCACCCCGAAGTCCTCGGCCATGGTGATCTGCACGTTGTCGACGAACCCCCGGTTCCACACGGGCTCCAGCAGGGTGTTGCCGAACCGGGTCAGCGGGAGCCCGCGCACGGGTTCCTCTCCCAGGAAGTGGTCGACCAGGTACAGGTGGTCCGAGGAGAAGCAGGTCAGGAGTTCCCGGTGGAGTTCGCGTGCCGAGGCGAGGTCGTGGCCGAAGGGCTTCTCCACCACCAGGCGCGCGTCCCGGTTGAGTCCGGCCCCGGCCAGGGACCGGGCGACCGTCGTGAACAGGGCGGGGGGAACAGCGAGGTAGTGGGTGGTGTGGGAGTCCCCGCGCAGGGCATCGCCCAGCTCGGCGTAGGTCCGGGAGTCGTTGAGGTCGCCCGTGACCAGGGTCATCCGGTCGGTCAGCCCCTGGAGGACGGACTCGTCGGCGGCGGCACCGGGCCCGGAGGAGGACTCGGCGAGGTGTTCGGCCACCGCGTCGCGGGTCCGTCGGCGCAGGGCCCCGGTGTCCCAGTCGGACCTGGCCACCCCTACGATCCGGGCGCGTAGCTCGTTCCTCTCCTCCAGACGGTAGAGGGAGGGCATCAGGTACTTCTTCGCGAGGTCACCGGTGATCCCGAAGATCACCAGGGTGTCGGTGCCGGGTCCTGCGCTCATGCTCTCCCCCGTCGTCGGCCCGCGGCGCCCCCGTCCGGGGCCCGCCCACGCTGGTCTGGGTACCCGAAGGGGGCGGGGGATGCGCCCAAGGGCGTGCCAAGATTCGGCGGAGCGGCCCTTCGGCCCGGGTCAGCGGCTGTCGAGCCAGTCCCGGACGGCCTCCTTCAACCGGGGTGTGAGTTCGCTGTCCGGGTACTCTCCGGCGGGTGCCCAGCGGAACGCGGTGTGCTCTCCGGACAGCACCACGGGGGAGCCGTCGTGGGGCAGGGCGAAGGTGAACTGGCGGGTGCGGATTCCGCTCCGGGAGTCGTAGTCGAACCAGGTGACGAAGGGGTCCAGGGCGGGCGGCCCCGGCGGGCGGCCGATCTCCTCGGCGAGCTCGCGCTCCAGGCCCTCGAGGAGGCCCTCGCCGGGCTCCACCCCTCCGGAGGGCAGGTCCTCCGCCCCGGGGTAGGAGGTGTCGTCCGGTCGGCGGCGGAGCAGCAGGATCCGGCCGGCACGGTGGACGATCGCGCCCGCCGAGAACCGTCCGATCCCGTCCAGGCGCGCGTTCCCGACAAGCGTTGCGAGGTCCATTGCCCCGACGTTAGCCGCACGGGAGAACGCGAGGGCCCCGGACGGTTCTCGGGGCCCGGCCCCGGTGGGGGCCGGGGCCGGACCCCGGTGGTTCAGCGGGTGCGGGTGATGTGGGCCGCCACCAGGGTGGCGAGTGTCCACACGGCTCCGGCCAGGGCCAGTGTGACCACCGCGGGGGCTCCGGCGACGTGGGCCAGGCCGCCGAGCGCCAGCGGGGGGAGGACGGTTCCGGTCAGTGTGAGGAGCGAGGCCGACGCCCTCTCGGCCGTGGAGCCCGCCCTGGCCCTTCCGTGGAAGCGGCCCCAGGCCCCCTCCGTGCCGATGCCCGCCTCCATCCCGTAGGACACGGGGGTTCTGTCGAAGTCGACGTCGGCCCGTGTGCGCGGAGACTCGTCATCGAGACGGATCTCCTCGGTGTGGGTCTCAACCCGAGTCTCCCGCTCCTGCGGGAGCTGCCCCCGGGGATCTCCCATAAACCAACCTCCAGCCGTCGAGGTACAGGGGGCGCCGTTCCGGGTCGGTGGGGGCCTCTCCGTACGGCGCCGGTGACGCCTGAGCGCCGAGTGTCCACATCGTGCACATTACCATGGAGGCTCGTTAGATACATTGATTATGATGATGGAAGATGCATTGACAGCATCTCGTATCAGGTTGATACACTCCTCCTAATCTGATCAATGACGTGGACGGGATTCCGGAGGGTGCATTGGCGGTGGACGAGTTCAGGCCGTGGGGGTTTCCCGGCCCGGGTGATGACGGGCGGGGTCCTCGTGGCGGGGCGCTGGCCGGTAGTCCGAGCCCTGCCGCCGTGCCCTGTCGGCCTGCGCTGCCCCGCCCTTCCCTCATGTCACCCGCGCGGTCCCTCGCGCGGTGCTCCCGGCTTTCTCCGCGGCTCCCCGCTGATCGAGTCCGCTGCCGTCAAGCCAGAGAACGAGGTTGTGTCATGTCACCCAGGAGCACAGGAAGCGAACTCACCGATGCCTCCCAGGGCCGCGGCCGTCCGGCCGGGCGCAGGACGGGCGCGCCCTCGGCGCGTGTCACCGTGAACCTGACCGCGCGCTCCACCAAGGCGTTGGAGGAGGCCGTCGCCACCACGGGTGACACGCAGACCGACGTCATCAACCGGGCCCTCCAGGTGTACGCCTACCTGGAGTCGGTCATGGCCCAGGGCGACCGTGTCTACGTCGAGAACGCCGAACGCCAGGAGCGGGAACGCCTGCGCTTCTTCTGAGAGCCGCACCTTTCGTGTGCCCGGAACCGGGTCGTGTGCCCGGAACTGCGTCCGCACCCGTGGCCTGTCGGGCCACAGGCCGTGCCCACCCCTGACCCCGCCAGTGACCACCCCTGCCAGGGGCAGCCTCCGGCCGTGAGCGTCGAGTGTCCACAGCGCCCGCTCCCGGTCGAGCCCCCTCACCCCCCGCGCACCGGGGGCCGCGGGCTCCGGGGTTCCGTCCCCGGCAGCCCGCGGGTGCGTACCGGTGCGACCCCCTGATCAGACCCGGAGCAGGGTCAGGTAGGCGAAGCCCAGGGTTTCCCGCTGGCCGTGGACACGGGCGTGCCGGTGCCGGTCGGCCCGGTCGCGGACCTCCTCGAAGCCGGGGGAGCCGGGGTTCTCCAGGAGCCACTCCTCCCAGCCCAGGCAGTGCCGGTTCTCGAACTCGTCCCACTCGTCCACGGTGGTCTCCGCCAGCGCCAGCAGCCGGAAGCCGTGCGAGAGCGCGAAGTCCACGAGCTCGGGCAACGGACGGTACTGCTCACGGGGGATGAACGGCATGGCCGCCATCTCGGTTGCGGTCGGCGGTCGCCTCCAGTAGACCTCCCCGAACGCCGCCCTGCCGCCGGGCCGCACCAGGTCGGCCAGGGCCGCCAGGGCGTTCGCGGTGTGCGTGCGGGGATCGCCGCCCCACACGTGGGTGGAGCCGATGTTGAGCACCGCGTCCGCCGGCTCGCCCCGCCAGCCGCCGACGTCCCCGGCCACCAGTTCGACCCGGTCGGCCAGCCCGCGCTCCTCGGCGTTGGCCCGGCCGAGCCGGATGTAGTCCTCGTTGAGGTCGATGCCGAACCCGGTCGCGGTGGGTTCACCGGCCAGGGTGCGCAGCAGCAGTTCGGCCCAGCCGCAGCCGACGTCCACGACGCGGCGGCCCTCCAGGGGGCCGAGTGAGCGGATCAGCCGGGCGGCCCGCTCGTCGTTGAGCGGGCCGTTGAAGTCGGTGTCCCGGTACAAGGGGGGAATCTCGGGGGTGGTCATCCGAGCAGGTTCACCCGGCCGGGTGCGGGCTGTCCACCTGTTTTCCGGCGACGGGCAGAGCTATTGTGCGAAGTGTCAGGTGAGCGGGGGGCCGGATCGCTAGGCTCCCGTTCGGAGGTGCGAGCGAGATGAGTCTGGCAATGACGGAGGCCGCTCCGGCGACGGGGACGTCGCGATGGGACTACGTCCTGGGCACCTGGAAAGAGCTGGACGTGCCCGAGGGCTGGCGGGCCGAGATCGTCGATGACAACGGAGTCGTGCTCGTGGCGCCCCCTTCTGACCCGCACAACTACATCGCGGTTCGCATCACCCGAGCGCTGAACGGCGTTGTTCCCGATGACTGGGACGTGTACCAGACCCTCGGGATTCAGCTCCCGGCGATCGAGCGTCTCTATATGCCGGACCTGGTGGTCATGCCGGAGTCGGTGGTCCTCGACCCCGAGCAGACACCCTGCCCTGCGGACGCAGCGGAGCTCGCGGTGGAGATCGTGTCGAGGAGCAGCAGGGACGTCGATCGGAAGAAGAAGCTGTGGGGCTACGCGCACGCCCCGATCCCGCTGTACCTCCTGGTTGACGCCTGGGACGAGAACGGGCCCTCCGTCACCCTGTACGAGCAGCCCGGCAACGGCCGGTACAACCAGGCGACCACCGCGGACTTCGGCGACAAGATCCGCCTTCCGGAGCCCTTCGGCCTGGAGATCGACACCTCCCGCTTCCCCGGCCCGGACGAGTGGCCCTCCTGAGCGCCACTCGTCCGGCCATGGGACGCGTTCAGTCCTCGCCGTGCCAGGCGTGCCACAGTCTGGCGTAGGAACCCCCGCGGTCGAGGAGTTCCCCGTGTGTGCCCAGCTCGCTGACGCCGCCGTCCTCCACCACCGCGACCCGGTCGGCGTCGTGGGCGGTGTACAGGCGGTGCGCGATGGCCACCACCGTGCGGCCCGTGAGCACACCGGCCAGGGAGCGCTCCAACCGGCGGGCGGAGCGCGGATCGATCAGCGAGGTCGCCTCGTCCAGCACCAGCACCCGCGGGTCGGCCAGCACCACCCGGGCCAGGGCCAGCTGCTGGACGTGCGCCGGATCCAGGGGGTCCTGCCCCGACCCCACGCGGGTGTCCAGGCCGTCCGGCAGCGAACGCACCCAGGCGTCCGCGCCCACTGCTTCGAGGGCCCGCCACAGGCGCTCGCGGTCCGCGTCGGCCTCCGCCAGGGCCAGCGCCAGGTTCTCCGCGAGGGTGCCCCGGAACACGTGGCTCTCCTGGCTGAGCAGGATCACCCGCTTCCGGCGTTCCTCCGGGGACAGGGCCGCCAGGTCCACGCCGTCGACGCGGACGGTGCCGGTCCCGGGCAGGTGCACTCCGGCGAGGAGTTTGCCGAGCGTGGACTTGCCCGCACCGCTCGGACCGACCACCGCCAGCCGTTCGCCGGGGCGCAGGTCCAGGTCCACCCCGTGCAGCACCTCGGTGCCCGCGTCGTACCCGAACCGTACGCCGTGGACCTCCACGGCGCCGGGCCCACGGGGTCCGGGTCCGGCTCCGGGGCGGGGGGTCTCCGCGGGGAGCCGGACGCCCAGCAGGCGGCGCATCGCGGTGAAGCCCACCATCACGTTGTCGATCTGGTCGATCATGTGGTCCAACGGCTTGGACATCTGCACGGTCAGGAAGACCGCCGTGGCGATCTGCCCCAGCGACAGCTCGCCCTGGGCGTACAGCGCCCCCGCGACCAGGAACGTGGACGCCGAGGCGAACAGGTACGAGAACTCCAGCGGCGGGTACCACACGCACCGCAACCACAGTGTGTACCGCTCGGCCAGGTAGGAGCGGTGCACGTCGGCGTCGGTGCGCAGGTCCTGCCACTCCTGGCGGCCCAGCGCCTCCAGGGTGTGCGCGCCCTCCACGGTGTCGGACACGCCCTGGGTGAGCCGTGAGTACGTGCTCATCTCGGCCAGGTACCCGTCCGGTGCCCGGTGCGCGTACCAGCGTGTGCCCACCCAGATGACCAGGACCGACGGAAGCCACGCGAGCAGCAGGGCGGGGTGTAGGAAGGCCTGTGCCACCAGGATGACCAGCACGGTCGCCAGGCCGGTGGCGATCACCGGCAGCGACTGGCGCACCATGGTGCTGAGCGAGTTGATGTCGCGTCCGGTCCTGGACACCAGGTCACCGGTGCCCGCCCGCTCCACGGTGCCCAGGGGCAGTCGCAGGACCGAGCGTACGAACTCCTCGCGCAGTTCGGCCAGCAGTTCCTCTCCGAAGCGGATCGACTGGGCCACCGCCCCCAGCACGAGGCCGGTGTTGACCAGCAGGGCCGCCACGATGACCAGGGCCATGGCGTCCACGCGAGCCGGTTCGGTGCCGTCGCGGACCGCGTCGACGACCATCCCGAGCACCCAGGGGGCGACCAGTGCCGCCGCCGTGGCCAGCGTGTACAGCGCCACCACCCGGAACAGGAGCGGTCCGTGCTCGCGTCCGGCTCGGCGCAGGCGCCGCCACACCACCGGGGCCGGGGCCACCGGTAGCGCGGTCGGTTCGACCGGGGTGAGGGGCGGACCGGACGGGGGCCGGGCGGTGCCGGAACGCGGATCGGCGGTCTGGGTCATGTCTTCTCTCCTGCCGTGCGCAGGACGGTGGCGGAGTAGGAGTCCACGCGGAGCAGGCCCCGGTGGCTGCCCTCGGCCACCACACGGCCCTCCTCGACGAACTGGACGTGGTCGGCGCGGTCCAACAGCAGTGGGCTGGTGGTGACCACGCCGGTGGTGCGGCCGGCGCGGGCCCCGGTGAGGCGTTCGGCGACGGCCGCCTCCGAGTGGGCGTCCACCGCGGAGGTGGGTTCGACGAGGATCAACACCTCGGGGTCCCGGAGCAGGGCGCGGGCGAGCCGGAGCCGCTGCTGCTGGCCGCCGGAGTACCCCCGGCCGCGTTCGGTGAGCTCCGCGTCCCAGCCCTCGGGAGACCGGCCGAGCACGTCCTCGGCTGCGGCTGCCCGGACCATCGCGGTGACGTGTTCGTCGGAGGCGGAACCGTCGGGGTCGAGTTCGTCTCGCAGCCGTCCAGAGAACAGGTGGGCGTCGTTGCCCGCGACCAGGATGCGGCGGCGGACCTCCCGCAGCGGCAGTTCGCGCAGTCCCACGGCATCGGCGCCGACCCCGACCAGGACGGCGTCCTCGCCGTCGTCCCGGTGGCGGCCCAGCCGTTCGACGAGAGGGAGCACGTCGGCCTGGTCGGCGCAGACCACGCCGGTGGTCCGCCCACGGGCGAGGCGTACCCCGCTGGCGGGGTCGTACAGGTCGCACGGGCCCGCGGGGGGCTCGGCCGGGGCCTCGGGTTCGGGCAGGTCGTGTTCCAGGCCCAGCACCCGCACCACACGGGAGGCCGCCACCCTGGCGGTCACCAGGTCGGAGGAGAAGCGCATGAAGAAGCGCACCGCAGTAGCCAGGGCGCCGGTGTAGCCGTAGAAGGAGACGAGCTGGCCCGCGGTGATCTCGCCGACCAGTGCCAGCCGGGCCCCGTACCAGACGATCCCCACCAGGAGCAGCCCCGGGTAGAGGGTGCGGACGGCCTCCAGGGAGGCGTCCATCCACCCGACCCGGACCCCCGCTGCACGCACCCGCTGGGACTCGGCGCGGTAGCGTTCGCCGACCGAGCGCTCACCGCCCACACCGCGCAGGACCCGCAACCCGGCGACCAGGTCGGTGGCCCTGGTGGTGAGGTCGGCCTGCCGGTCCCGGTGGGTGTGCGTGCGGCGGTTGAGCGGCCGCAGCAGCGGGGTCATGCCGACGATGATCAGGGGTACCGCTACCAGCACGATCAACCCGAAGGTGACGTGCGAGGTCAGCATCAGGAAGCCGACCACCAGGACCGATACCGCGGAGGAGACCATCAGGTCGGAGCGTTCGTAGAAGGTGCCGACGCGATCGATGTCGTCGGTACCGACCGCCACCACCTCGCCGGTGGGCAGCCGTCGGGTGAGGGTCGGCCCCAGTCTGGAGGAGCGGCGGGTGACCAGCTGGACTGTGCGGTAGGCGCAGGCGTACCAGTTGAAGCAGCTCGCCCGCTCGTACAGGGGGACCATGGCCGCGGCCACCAGGGCGCACAGTGCGATCAGCGCGAACCAGCGGAGCAGGGTGCCGGGTCCGCCGTCGGCCAACCCGGAGTCCAGCGCGGTGCCGAGCAGGTAGGACACCAGAATCGTGCACAGGAAGTAGACCGAGGTGATCAGGGACGCCCACAGCAGGGATCGCCACTCCCGGCGGGCGAGCCAGAGCAGGTAGCGGTCGGCCGACCGGTGGTCGGGTGTGCCCGGAGGTTGGGGAAGTGCACGCACAGTTCCGGAACCCTAGCCAGGCGGCATGGAAGGCGGCCACTGCTTTTCCGGGGGTGGACGGCCGGAGGGCTGCTTCCGGGGGCCGAGAAACGGCCGAAGACGGTCAGGTGCGATTCTTGCGAGGGCCCGGCATCCACTGTTCCGTGTGTCCGGTAGAACTGGATCGCCCCGATCTGACGACTCATGCCATGAGGTATCCCGATGGGACAGACCCCGCACCAACCGCAAGGCCCCTCTCCGGCGGAGTCGGGCCCGCCTTACGGCCCGTGGAGCGGGGGAGGCCCGCCCGCTCCGGGGGCGGGGGCGCCGAAGAGGCGCCGGGGGCTGGTCGTCGGCGCCGTCGCGGGATCCCTGACGCTGGTGGCGGCCGTCGGCGGCGCCCTGCTGTGGGTGGACTCCGGGCGTGATTTCGTCTCGCTGCCGGACGACTGCTCGGAGGTGGTCGGCGAGGAGATCCTCCAGGAGGCCTTCGACGGCGCCACCCCCGAGGTCACGGGCGGGTTCGACACCGATGACACCGATGACCTGGGACTCCATGGGGAGCTGCGGTGCTCCGCGTCCCACGAGGGCGCGAAGTTCGCCGTCACGGTCCTGCTCTCCGACCGGGAGGACGAGAAGAGGCTGGACCTGCGGTTCCAGCAGTACGGTACGCCCGACGCCGAACTGTTCGACGGGGTGCCGGCCGGTGAGCTCGCCGAGCACGACTTCGGGGAGGGAACCACCGTCGACGTCCTGTGGGACGAGCCCCCGCTCGGAGAGCGGAGCGTGGTCAGCGTGATCGTCCAGGACCCCGGCGAGGGGGGCTACTTCGTCATGGAGAGCGGTCAGGGCGCGGTGTGGGCGGGCAACGCCGTCGTCCTGGTGGGCCTGGACAACTCGATGGCCCCGGAGCCCTCCGGCCTGGACGCGCGGAGCCTCCACGACCGGGTCGGTTCCCTGACGGAGGCCGTGGTGGAGCAGGTGCCGCGGGTGGCCGAGAAGTAGGGCCGGAACCGGGCCGCAGGGGGTCGTGCACGGTGACGTCCGTGAAGCGCGGCGGGTCGGACGGGCCCGCTCCTGTGGCGGTCGGTTCCCGTGCGGGTGCGTCGCCCGAGGCCAGCGTCCGTACGGCCGACGCGCCCGCGTCCAAATCCACTGCGGAGGCCACCGCGACCGGTGGAAGGAACCGGGGAAGTCCCAGGGAGTTCCCCGATGCCGCCGCGCGTGGCTTGCGCAACGCTGGTGCCATGGACGAACTCCCCGAACCCCCGCGCACCCGAACCGGGGCTCCCACACGCCCGAACCTGTTCCTGAGGGTCACCGTCGTCATGGCGGGGGCCGTGCTGCTCTGGTACGTGCTGTCGCTGGCCAACGAACTGTTGTTCGCGGAACCCGGCGGTGGCGGCAACCTCGCGCACTGGACGAACGCTCTGGGGGTCTCCGCCCTGGCGGTGCCGATGGTCTGGGCGGCCCGCCGGTACCTGGACCGGCGTCCGTGGGGCGGTCTGCGCCTGACCGGACCCCGTGAGGCCTGGCGGCCGTTCCTCGTGGGCGTGCTCTCGTGGCTGCTGCCCGCCGCGCTGGGGCTGGGGGCCGCCCTCGCGCTGGGCGCCTCGGTCACCCCGGTCGCTCCCGCGGCCGAGATCGTGTTCTCCCTGCTGGTGCTGACGGTCCTGGTGCTGCTCTACGAGGCGGTTCCGGAGGAGTTGCTCTTCCGCGGATACCTCTTCCGCAACCTCAACACCGCGATGGCGGCGTGGCTGGCCGTGGTGGTCCAGGCAGTGCTGTTCACCCTGTGGGGAACGGGCCTGTGGGTGTTCGGCAACGGGTGGGAGGTGCTCGCCGTGCGTCTGCCGCTGTTCTTCGGGATGGGCGTGGTGCTCGGATGCGTCCGCCTGCTCACCGGGAACGTCTGGGCCTGTGTGGGCTTCCACCTGGCCTTCCAGGTAGCGGCGCAGGCACTGCTCGGCTGGGACCTGTTCGAGGTGCGCGGTCTCGACACGGTCATGGGGACCGTCTTCCTGCTCCCGTTCGTGCTGGGAGTGACCGTCACCATGCTGCTCGTGCGCGACACCGGTACCTGGTCGGGAAAGGTCCCGGACCCGGTGAGGGCCTGAGGCCCGTTGGCGCCCTCGCGGGTGAGCCCTGACCGGCGCGTCGGTCCTCAGGGCAGCTCGCCCCGTTCGTGCAGGACCTCGACCAGGTCCCGCACCGCCGGGGCGCACAGGTCCCGTTCGGCGTAGGAGATCCACACGGTCTCCAGGATCTCGTTGTCGGGCACGATCTCCCCGTCGTGCTCGGCCCCGTAACAGAGCAGCCGCACCCGGGTCCCGGGGGCCTGGTCGTGCGCCTCCTGGTCGATGGCCGCCACCCGCTGGAAGGTGCCGGGCCGCAGGGCCACGCTGACCTCCTCCAGGGTCTCGCGGGTCACCGCCTCCTCGTCGCTCTCGCCCGGTTCGCGCTTGCCGCCCGGCACGTACAGCAGGTCCTTGCCCTCGGGGCGCACGCACAACAGGCGGCCGTCCCGGACGTGGACCCAGGCCAGGGCCTCGATGACGGCGGGGCCGCCGTCGGCGGTACGGGCGGCGGGGGAGGGCGCGGGAGAGTTCGAGGACATGTGGCCACTTTAGGACGCGGCGGGTGGAGGCGAACCGCTGACCGACGGTGACCCGAGACACTAGCCTTTCCGGGTAAGCGGTTGCGTACACGTACGGCCCCGCGCCCACGGCCGGGCCACGGCGAGAGCGGACGAACATGGCATCCTCCACTTCCGGCACCGAACCGGGCCTGGGCCCCGACCCCTCGTCCGAGAGCGTCGGGGAAGGGCTCCGGCCGCTCCTCGCCGAGAGCTCCAGCGGCGGTGTGCCGCCCCAGACCACGGAGCAGCGCCAGGCGCGCGAACGCGCCTACAACCTCTACAGCGCCGCGATCGGCGCCTGTCTGGGCCGTCGCGACAAGGATCCCTCGCTGGCGGAGCGCGCCGCCCTCCTGCTGGCCGAGGAGGCCCGCCTGCCCTTTCTGACGCCCGACGAGGTCGACCGGGCCAACAGCGAGCTTCCCGGCGTGGTCGCCGAGCTGCGCGCCGACCCCGTGCGACCGCCGGTCGGAGCCGGTCCGGACGACCTGGGGCGCGAGCTTCTCGACGGCGACCTGGCCGAGCTCTTCGAGCTGGCCCTGCGCGAGCGGCTCACCGGTGCCCCGCGTGAGCGCCCCCGCCTGCTGCTCCTCGGCGGTCAGCCCGGCTCGGGGAAGTCCACTCTCCAGCGGCTCCTCCTGCCGGTCCTGCCGGAGGGCACGGTCAGTTACGACGGGGACGATCTGCTGCGGCTCTCGCCCGACTACGAGTGGGCGATGAGCGCCGACGACCGGCTGGCGTCCACCGCCGTGTCCGGGCAGGTGGGCGGTCTGCACGGGTACGCGATGGAGCACGTCCGCCGGGGCCGGTTCGACGTGGTGTGCAGCCACCCGCTGGGCCGCGCGGACTGGGCGGCCTCCTGGGTGCTGGGTTTCCGGGAGGCCGGGTACCGGGTGGAGGTCGCCTTCGTGGCCACCCACACCTCCAACAGCCGGTTCTCCATCTTCGACCGGTACGAGCGGGCCACCCGCGACCAGGGGTTCGGCCGCTGGCTGCCGGAGGTCCACCACGACCGCTTCTACCTGGGGGTGCCGAACACCGTCGAGTTCCTGGAGACCCACCACCTGGCGGACTCGGTGTACGTGCTCTCCCGGGAGGGCGAGGTCCTCTACGCCAACCACCGCAGGGGCGGCGAGTGGCGCACCGAGCCGTTCGGCCGGATCGCGTTGGAGGCGGAGAGGGGCCGGCGCGAGCTCTGGCACGCCGAGGACACGCCCTGGGTGTACTGACCCGGGCGGGCCGCCTCCTCCGGGCGGTGCCGGGTCAGGTCTCCAGTTCGGCCATGGCGGCGCGGTCCTCGGCGCCGAACTGCTCCTCCAGTTCCTCCGGGGAGGCGTCCAGGTCGATCCGGGCCAGCGGTACCCCGCGAGCGGACTCGATGGCGCCGAGGCGGCGCAGGGCGCGGTTGCTCGCGTACTCCAGGAGTTCGCCCGGGGGGAGTTCGTAGCGCTGGAGGGCGGGGTCCGCGGAGGGGGTGTCGCCGCGTTCGACGGTCTCCATCACGTGGGGGAGCAGTTCGTCGAGGCGTTCGCTCACCACTCCCCAGTTGCGATCGTCGGCGGCGACGTGGCGGCGGCAGGTGAAGGTGCCCCAGGCCATGTGACGGCGCTCGTCGTCGCCGATCCTGCGGATGATCTCGCGCATGCCGGGGAAGATGTCGCGCACGGTGCACACGTGGTTCCACGCGTAGTAGCCGGTCAGTGCGAGCGAGCCCTCGATGATGTGGTTGTAGGTGACCGAGGCGCGTACCTGGTTCCGGGGGCTGGGGTCGTCCAGGAGGGCCTCCAGCGACCCGGGGAGCTCCTCGTAGAACAGGGCGCGGTAGGCGGGGTTGGCGTCCACGAAGCCGTGCAGGTCGTCCCGGACGCCGATGGCGTCCAGCCACAGCCGGAAGGCCTGGACGTGTTTGGCCTCCTCGAAGGCGAACTGGGTCAGGTACATCTCGTCGCCCAGGCGGCCCTCCGCGGCCATGGCCCGCAGGAAGGGCTGGAGGTCCTCGGTGACCGCCTCCTCGCCCGCGACGAAGAAGGCGCACAGCCGCAGGATGCGGGTCCTGGCCTCCTCGTCGAGCTGCTCCCAGTCCTCGGCGTCCCGGCGGAGGTCGATGTCGGCCGGGTTCCAGAACCTGGCGTTGCCCTTGACGAACAGCTTGAGCGGGAGGGAGTCCCAGTTCAGGCCGCCGCCGCGGAGTGAGTGGAAGCCGCTGCGGTGCGCGGGGGCCGGGGCTTGCGTCATGAGGGGTACCTCCGTGGGGGGTGTACTTCACTCATGATTGGACACGGAGGGCTTACGTGTAAACCCCTGTGGGTGTCCTGGGTCACTGCTGGACCGAATTTGGTTCGGTCCGATCTGCCCACCCGGTCCGGGGCGGGATCCGGCCGGAGTCAGCGGCGATCCGGCCCCGCCGAAACGGTACGGTCAGGGGAGTACGACCGCATGAACGATCCGATCGGGGGACGACGTGTTCTGTGGTGATCCCGGCAGTTCCGGTTACGCCGCGTGCGCCGCCCAGTCCCAGCTGTTCGCGCTGGCCTCGGTGATCCCCGCGCTGCTCGGCTTCGCCCTGCTGGTGGCCGCCTTCGCCGCGCCCTCCGTGCGGGGGGACCGGATGCTGCGCACCCGGACCCTCAGCTACTCCCTCATCGCCTGGGGCATCGCCGCCGGAACCTACGCCATCGGGGTCATGCCCTCCTTCTGAGCCCGCTCAGATCTCCTCGCCGGCGAGGAGATCGCCCGCGTCGGCGATCCGGTAGGCGTACCCCTGCTCGGCCAGGAACCGCTGCCGGTGGGCGGCGTACTCCTGGTCCAGGGTGTCCCGGGCGACCACGGCGTAGAAGCGGGCGGTGCGGCCGTCGGACTTGGGGCGCAGCACACGACCCAGGCGCTGGGCCTCCTCCTGGCGGGAGCCGAAGGAACCGGACACCTGGATCGCCACCCCGGCCTCGGGAAGGTCGATCGAGAAGTTCGCGACCTTGGACACCACCAGGGTGCGCAGCTCACCCGAACGGAAGGCGTCGAACAGCCGCTCGCGCTCCTTGTTACGGGTCTCGCCCTTGATCACCGGGGCGCCCAGCCGCTCGCCGAGTTCGTCGAGCTGGTCGATGTAGGAGCCGATCACCAGGACCTGCTCCTGCGGGTGGCGTTCCACGATCTCCCGGACCACGGTCGTCTTCGTCTCCGAGGAGGAGCAGAACCGGTACCTGTCCTCGGGCTCGGCGGTCGCGTACGCCAGCCGTTCGGACTCCGACAGGTCCACCCGGACCTCCACGCAGTCCGCCGGAGCGATCCACCCCTGGTTCTCCATGTCCTTCCACGGGGCGTCGTAGCGCTTCGGCCCGATCAGCGAGAACACGTCGCCCTCCCGGCCGTCCTCGCGGACCAGCGTCGCGGTCAGGCCCAGACGGCGGCGCGCCTGGAGGTCGGCGGTCATCCGGAAGATCGGCGCGGGCAGCAGGTGCACCTCGTCGTAGACGACCAGCCCCCAGTCCTTGGCGTCGAACAGCTCCAGGTGCGTGTACACGCCCTTCCGCCGGGCCGCCATCACCTGGTAGGTCGCGATGGTGACCGGCCTGATCTCCTTGCGGGTGCCCGAGTACTCACCGATCTCGTCCTCGGTCAGCGACGTCCGCCTGAGCAGCTCGGACTTCCACTGGTGCACCGACACCGTGTTGGTCACCAGGATCAGCGTCGTCGCCCCGGTCATCGCCATCGCGGCCGCTCCGACGATCGTCTTGCCGGCGCCGCAGGGCAGCACGACCACGCCGGAACCGCCGGCGTGGAAGCTCTCGGCGGCCTCCCGCTGGTATCCGCGCAGCTCCCAGTCGCCGTCGGCCAGGTCGATCTGGTGGGCCTCACCGTCGACGTACCCGGCCAGGTCCTCGGCGGGCCAGCCGATCTTCAGCAGGGCCTGCTTGAGGTTCCCGCGCTCGCTGGGGTGCACCGCGACCGAGTCCTCGGCCAGCCGGTCGCCCAGCATCCCCTTGAGCTTCCTGGCCCGGACGACCTCCTCCAGGACGGCCCGGTCCGAGGACTCCAGCACCAGGCCGTGCACCGGGTCGCCGACCAGCCTGAGCCGACCGTAGCGGTCCATCGTCTCGGCGATGTCCACGAGCAGCGAGTGCGGCACGGGGAACTTGGAGAAGCGGATGAGCGCGTCCACGACCTGCTCGGCGTCGTGTCCGGCGGCACGCGCGTTCCACAGCGCCAGCGGGGTGATCCGGTAGGTGTGCACGTGTTCGGGTGCCCGTTCGAGTTCGGCGAACGGGGCGATGGAACGCCGGCACTCCGGAGCGAGTTCGTGGTCGATCTCTAGCAGGAGGGTCTTGTCGGACTGGACGATCAGGCAGGACACGCGGGACCTTCCAACATGTGCGGAGACGGGGGCGGCCCCAGGTGCAACACCGAAGGCCCTCCGATCATGCCCGCAACCCCGGCCTCCTGACCGTCCCCGGGCCCGCGACGACCCGGACCGGGGGTCAGGAGAGGCCGATCAGCCACGCGACGAGGAGGACGAAGAACAGCACCATGAGCACGGAACCCGTCCCGGTGGTGTACCAGGCGTACCGTGCGTGGCGGGCCGCCCGGTCGTGGTCCCTGGTCTCGTCCAGGGAGACGGCGGCGAAGGCCAGGCCGCCGATGGCGAACGGGTTGAGGCACGCGACCGCCAGGATGATGGACACCACCAGGGCGACGACCGCGCTGGTCCGGCTCGGCGGGGGAGCGCCGTGGGGGTACGCGGGGTACGGGGCGGGGCCGGGCGGCGGACCTCCGTGTCCGGCGGGGGCGCCGTAGCCGCTGTAGCCGCCGGTCCCGTGCCCGCCCGGGACGGTGTATCCGCCGACGGAGCCCTCGTACCCGTATGACGGGTCGTGCGGCGGCCCGTACGGCGGGCCGGAGGGCTGGCTCGGGGGTCCGTTCTGCCAGTACTCGCTCATGAGGCTGCTTCCGTGTGCGGGCGCCCTCCGGGCTGCCCGTGGGGCGGGGGTCGGGGACGGTCAGGCACCGATGAGGAGGAACAGCACCGCGAGGGCGATAACCGGGACGAGGAACACCACCGCGAGGGCGGTGTAGGCGAAGGTGCACGCCCAGGTGTACCGGATGTACCTCTCCACCGCGGCGGTGTCGGGGATCCGGACCAGGGCCAGGATCCCCAGCACGACGCCGGGGACGTTGGCGGTCAGGACGAAGAACCACAGTCCCAGGGAGACGCCCAGGACCGGGATCGCCAGGGTGCACACCGCCACGACCAGGGCCGCGACGGCCCCGCCCACGCGGGGCGGCGGGCCCGAGGGCGCCGGGCCCTGCCGGAACGCGGGCGGCGGCGCTGCAGCCGGGTACGCGGGCCCGGCCGGGTACCCGGCCGGGGTGGGGCGGGCCGGCTGCGCGGGGGCCGCCGGGGCGCCGACGGGGGGAGCGCCCGCGGGCGGCCCGGTACCGGGAACGGAGGTCCCGCTCCGCTCCCAGAAGGCCCTGGGGTCGCTCCGGTCACCGTTCACCGCTGCTCGTGTCCCCTCACCTGGCCGTCTTCCGATGCTGTGCTCTCCGGGGCCTCCGCCCTCGGGACGGCCACCCTTTCAGTTCGCATACCCGTCCCACCCGGTGGGGACGCGGACGGAGCCGTACTTGTTCAACAAAAGGGGTCAGAAGTTGACCACGGGGACGATCTGCTGGATCCAGTCCCCTGCCTGGGTGAACACCACGAAGGTCAACACCACCATCACGAAGAACATCACCGCCGCCGCACCCAGGCAGTACCAGGAGTACCGGGTGAGGACCTCGGCCTGTTCCGGGCGGCCCCGGTCCCGGGCGTGCGCGGCCCGCACCGCGAAGGTGATCCCCGCGATGCCGAAGATCCAGTTGGCGCAGCACAGGGCTGTGACCGCGTGCAGGATCAGCGCCATGGTGGAACTGTGGGCCCCGCCGGTCGAGCCCGCGGGCGCCGTGTCCCGCCGGTCGTCGTCGCGCTCCCGCTCGGGCGCCCTGTCCCTGCCTTCCGGGGCCCGGTCCTCCAGCCCCCGGTCCCGGGGGGAGGAGGCTCCAGGGGGCAGAGATGCGTCGCTCATCCGAATCTTCCTCCGGCGTCCGGGGGCCAACCGATCTGAGGTCACTCTAGAGCCTGGGGGCCCGGCGGGGAGCGCGGGTCGGGCGGTCACCGAACGCCGGTTCCGCCTTCAGTTTCCGCGTTCAGCCGCCGTCCCCGAGTTCGGCCACACCGGTGACGCGGTGGATCGCGAACCGGTGCACCGCGTCGCGGGTGGTGTCGTAGGCGGTCAGGAAACCGCCGTCCACCCGGGCGGGCTCCACGATCCGGCTGACCTGGCGCCCGTCGGTGTCGGTGTAGCCGATCCACACCCGGCGCCCGCCGTCGGCCGCGTCGGCCAGTACCTCCATGAGCGCGTTGGCGCGGGAACCCGCCGTCCCGCCCTCCGGCAGGGACACCGGGATACGGGCGACGTTCGCGGCCTCGTCGCCGGCCCGCAACGCGCGCACCGCGGCCCGGGCCAGCTCCGGGGCCCGGCCGCCCTCGTCGGGCACGGCGGGCTCGGGCTCGGCCCGGCGGATCTCGGGCCGGCTCAGCCGCATGGTGCCGTCACCGCTCTCGGGCACCGGGTGATAGCCCAACTGCCGGAGGCGTTCGGTCAGGGCCGCCCGGTTCAACCCGCTGACCACCACGGTCGGGGCGAGGAGCAGCAGTTCCAGGTCCGTGGCCCGGCGGTCCGCGACCAGCTCCGCCAACAGCGCGGGCTCGTCGCAGCGCAGGTAGCTGCCGGCCGAGCCGGTGCGCAGCCTCCCGTGCCTGCGTCCCACGTCCGAGACCAGGTAACGCAGGGCCTGCGGCAGCGGGGTGCGCGAGTGGCGCTCCAGCAGCCCGGTGATGTCGGAGACCCCGCGCCCGGCGTCCAGCGCACGGCGGACCGACTCCTCGGTGAAGCGGTACACGGTGGCACCGCCGGTGGACTCCACGTCGGCGACCAGGGCGAGTTCGCGGGCGAGTCCGGTGACGAGCGGGCCCGGTGCCACGGCGGTCAGGTCGCCCTGGACGAGGATGTGGTCCAGCGGCTGCGGGAGTTCGGCGGCCAGGACCTCGGCGGCGGCGTCCGCCCCGGCGGCGGCCCCTTCCGTGGTGAGCAGGGGGCGCGTGTGCTCGGCGAGCGCTCCCCGGCCGGTCAGCCCTAGAGCGGCGGCCTCGGTCACGGCGGCCCCCGCCAGTTCGGTGTGCACGGGGGACTGGCGGCGGGGGCGCCGCCAGGCCAACCGGGCGGCCAACGACCCCGCCTCCGGGGCCAGGCCCGGCTCGGCCCCGGCCATCTCGGTGAGGACGTCGAGGCGCGCCCGGGGCGCGGCCGGGCGCACCAGGCCGGGGCCGAGTACGTTGCGCACCCTCCCGCCCGCGTCGCGCGAACCGGTCAGCGAGGCGACCCGGTCCGAATCCAGCCAGGCCAGGGCCAGCCGCAGCCAGCGGTGCTCCGGTGAGCGCTCCCGCCACAGGTCGTACTCGCGGGTCGGCAGCCACTCGCCCGCCACCCGGTTGTCGGTGCCGATGAGCCCGGCGGCCCGAAGGACCTCCAGGTAGAGGGCGGCCGTGTCCTCGTCGGTGTCCATCGCCTGGGCGGCGCGGCGCAGGTCGCGCACGCCCAGACCGCCGTTGCGCAGGACGGCGGCGGGCTCCTGGGACCAGCGCTCCAGGAGCTCCTCCACGGCGCGCAACACGGTGAAGGCCTGTCCGGCCGCGGCGCGGGAGACGGCCTCCGGGGGGACCTGACGCCCCTCGAAGGCGGGTGGGGCGGTGCTGACGTCCTGGAAGAGCACCCCCGCGCGCAGGTACAGGCCGACCTCGCGGGGCAGCGTCAGGGTGTCGTCCCCGGTGGCCACGAGCAGGCTGCGGGCGATGAGCTCCTCCACCGGAGAGGAGGCCGTGGCCAGGCCGACCTCCCGACGGGCGTCGGAGACGGTGCCGTTGGGCGGCCCCCAGGCGAGGTTGTCCAGCAGTCGGCGCGCGGGAGCTCCGACCTGGCTGACGAGGGCGGCGACCCGGTCGGGGTCGGAGAGGGCGGTGGCGACGGTTTCCACGGGTGTGGTGGCGGTGCTGTGCGGTACCAGGTCGTCGGCCAGCCGTTTGGCGGTTCCGTGCGGCAGCGCCGCCAGCAGGGCCCGGGCCGGGGGACCCAGCTGGGCGGGGTGCGGCAGGAGTTCACGCAGCACCTGGACGGGGCGCAGGCGGCCGTGGTCCGGCCAGACCAGGGCGAGGCGGAGCAGGGTGTCCAGCGCCTCGTCCAGCGGGTCCTCGCCCGCGGCGCCGGAGGGTGTCAGGCCGAGCCCCCGGGCGATCTCGGCGGGCTGCGCCCCCACCGGCTCGGACAGCCGGTCGTCCCCGAGGGCGACCACGGACTCCAGGACCTGGAGGGTGAACCGGTCCAGGCGCTCCAGTGCGCGCAGCGCCGCGTTGCGCGAGGTCGCGCGGTGGGCCAGGGCGCCGATGTCGGCGGGTACCGGCTGGGCCAGGTCGGGTCGGGCGGTCAGCAGGGCGGTGAGCTCGCCGTCGGAGCGTGAGCGCAGCCAGGAGGTGAACGTGGGGGGACGCCCCGGCGGTCCGCCGTCGGGGTCGTCGCTGCTCCGGCCGGGCCCGGGGCGTGCGTTGTCGGTCATCGGGTCAACGCTAAGCGATGGCGCTCCACGGCTCGTACCCGCTCCCCTCCCGTCCCCCGCTCACCACCTTTGGCGGCGGCCTGAACCGTATCGGGGGAGAAGTCTCCGACCGAAATTGGGAAAGAGGGGTTAAAAGGCAGGTCATTGTGGGCCAATATGGGTCCATGACCCAGCGCTCGGAACAATTGGTACTCGACTACCTCTCCGAGGTCGGACTCGCGCTGCACGGTCGTTTGACACCCAGGGAACGGACCGCCTACCTGAGGGGCCTGCGCGCGCGTATCGACGAGCGCCGTCAGGCGGCCGAGAACGACGACGTCGACACCGCGCGGCGGATCCTCCGCGGCTTCGGCTCCCCCGAACACCTCGTGCGGGAGGAGCTCACCGGCCGGGAGCTCGACCTCGAGGACGACGAGATGATCCCGCCCAAACCCCGGCACGCCGACCGCCCGCCGCCGCCCTGGCGGGGCGGGCCCAGCCAGGGCTTCCTGGCCCTGCTGGAGGGCCCCGGCCAGACCGACCAGCGGATGGACGGACGGGCCGCCCGCAGGACCGGGGCGGTCCGCGGCTACCGCCTGATCCTGAGGCACCACCCCGCCGAAGCCGTGGCCCTGGCCGTGCTGGTCCTCTCCGGGGTGTGGTGGGACGTCGCCTTCCTGTGGGTGCTCGGCGCCGTCCTCGTCGTGCTCAGCCAGGTGTGGGGCGCCCGGGACAAGTGGATCGGCACGGGTGTGCCCCTGGCGGCCTGCGTCGTCGGGACGGCCCTGTGGGAGGGGGAGGCGGAGTTCGTCGACCAGTACATCCAGCAGGCACTGCCCGCCACCGGCGTCGCCGGGCTGGGGCTCGCCTCGCTGGCGTGCGTGCTCTACCTCTTCCCGAAGGCCGCCCGCGCGGCCCGGGCGGCGGAGCGTGAGGCCGGAAGCAGCCCGGACCGTCATCGCTTGGCAAACCCTGGGGAATAACCTTTCCGGTCGGCCCGTTACCGGGCTTCCCCGGTGGTTGCTTCGGGTAGTCATGTCGGTACACCGCCGCTTTCGCTTCGCGGCGGCCGCGTCGGGTGGTCCGGCCGCCAGCCCGGACACCGGCCCGTGGGCAGCGTCCCCGGCTCCGCCGAGTTCCGTCCCGTTTCTCCGCGCCCAGCGGGACGGGGGCGATGCCGAAGCCACGGGGCCCGGGTGAGCCGTATCCGGGCCCCGTTCCGCGTGTCCGCGGCGCGGACGCGGGAAAGCGCGGGCACGAGCGGAAGCTCGGGGAAACGGCCCCGCCAATACCCTCTCGCGTTGACGAGCCCTCGGGGACTAACCTGGTGCGCACCCATGGAAACCAGGGGCCGCCCGGGGCGGAGGAAAGGGTGGACGGCACCGTTTCCGCTGTTCCCGTGGCCCGTCAGTGAAAGCATGAGGTCTCTACGTGCCCACCGGCAAGGTCAAGTGGTACGACGACGACAAGGGTTTCGGCTTTCTCACCCGGGACGACGGAGGCGAGGTCTTCGTGCACTCCACCTCGCTGCCGCCCGGAACCACCGCGCTGAAGCCCGGCCAGCGGGTCGAGTTCGGCGTGGCGGAGGGGCGCAGGGGCGCCCAGGCGCTCCAGGTGCAGCTTCTGGAGACGCAGCACTCGGTGGCCAGGGCACGGCGCAAGAAGCCCGACGAGATGGAGCTCATCACCGAGGACCTCATCAAACTCCTGGAGAACCTCTCCAACGGTTACCGGCGCGGGCGCCACCCCGACAAGCGCGAGGCGGCCAGGGTCGCCGCCGTGCTGCGCGTGGTCGCCGACGACCTGGAGGCCTGACCTCCCCTCCGGGGCCGTGGCGGACGCCTCCGACGTCCACCGCGGCCCCGGCCCCGCGAAACACCCGGGCCGGTCCGGTGCCCCGCCCGGGTGCAGAATGAACCGGACAAAAGGGAAGGACGGTCGCCCTCGTCGCGGAACCCCGATGTCTCGGGGCGCACAAGACTCCGTCAAGAGGGTGTATCGGGCGAACCTTGACCCGCGTTATGGTCAAATCGGTGCCCGCGATCAGTGAGAATGGGGAACGTGAGCCCTTCTCGACGTTCTCCTGTACCGGACAAGGCATGTATCGACGCGGTGGATCTGGCCCGCTCGGTTGCGGCGGAGGTCGGGCGACCCGAATGGGTCGGTGAGCACCTCACCGCCCAGGCCGAGGACACGCGCCTGGTCACCCACTACTTCGAGTGCCTGGACCCCTCCTACCCGGGATGGACCTACTCGGTCACCGTCGTTCGCGCCTCGCGCGCCAAGAACGTCACGGTCAACGAGGTGGTCCTGCTTCCCGGCGAGGGTGCCCTCGTCGCGCCCGAGTGGGTGCCCTGGAAGGAACGCCTGCGCCCCGGCGACGTCGGCGTGGGGGACCTGCTCCCCACCGAAGAGGACGATGAACGACTCGTCCCCGGTTACGCGCAGGTGCCCGAAAACGAACTCGACGCCGAGGGCATGGACAAGCAGATGGTGTGGGAGCTGGGCCTCGGCCGTCGCCAGGTCCTCTCCGAGACCGGACGCGAGCAGGCGGCGGAACGCTGGTACAACGGCGAGGCCGGACCGCGGAGCCCGATCGCCACGGCCGCCCCGGCACGCTGCACCACCTGCGGGTTCCTGACCCCGCTCGCCGGGGAGCTGCGCCAGATGTTCGGCGTGTGCACCAACGAGTACGCCCCCGACGACGGCAAGGTCGTCTCGCTCGACCACGGGTGCGGAGCCCACTCCGAGGTCCGCCGCCCCGCCTCGCAGAACGAGCCGGTCGCACCGGTCGTCGACGAGGTGGGGTACGACCACATCGTCTTCGACGACACCACGGAACTGGAACTGGTATCCAGCGACTCCTGACCGAAACAACGGTCACAGCAGGCCGATCCACCGGACGAACGGGCCCCGTCGCCAGCGCGACGGGGCCCGGTTCCGTCCCTGACCGCGTCCGCGCCACGCGCCCCGGCCAGAACCTGAGCCGACCCCGCCGTCGGCTAGGGTCGACCTACCATCACGCTCGCCCTGCCCGGCCCGGTACGTGTCCGCGAACACGCACCGGGCCGATCGGACCGCGCGCCCAGCGCAGGAGGAGACCATCATGGCCGAGCCGGTGACCGCTTCGGCGGCCGACCCATTCGACACCGCCGAACTGCGCCGACGCGTGCTCTCGGCGTGGGCTGACGCGCCCGCCCGGTTCCGGGAGGACGCCAACGCCGAAGAGGACTTCGCGCTGGGCGGCTACCGGGACCGCGTGGTGGTCGAACTCGCGCAGAACGCGGCCGACGCCGCCCGCCGCGCGGGCGTCCCCGGCCGTCTCCGCCTGGCCCTGGACGGTGACCGCCTCACCGCCGCCAACACCGGAGCCCCACTGACCCCGGAGGGCGTGGAGTCACTCGCCACCCTGCGGGCGTCCACCAAACGCGACGACCACGGTTCCGCCGGCCGGTTCGGGGTCGGTTTCTCCGCGGTGGTGGCGCTCAGCGACGACGTCGTCGTGGACTCCGGCGGTACGGCCGTGCACTTCTGTGCCGAACGCGCCCGCGCCGTGGTCACCGACCTGCTCGGCGCCGACGGCACCCACGCCGACCTCGCCGAGGAGGTGGGCCGCCGCGCGGGACACGTGCCGATGCTGCGCCTGCCGTTCCCCGCCGACGTCGTGCCGGAGCACCCCGCCCCCGGATACGACACCGTCGTCACGCTGACGCTCCGCGACGAGAACGCCCGGGAGCGGGTCCGTGAACTGCTGGACCGCACCGGGGAGGCGCTCCTCCTCGCCCTGGACGGGCTGTCCGAGGTGCGGGTGGCCGCTGACGGGGCCGAACGGGTCCTCACCCGCGAACCCGGGGACGAGGACGCCGGGATCGACCTGGTCACCACGCACGACGACGGCAACGGCACCCGGGTCACCCCGTGGCGGACCGTCAGCCGCTCCGGCGAGTTCGACCCGAACCTGCTCGCGGACCGCCCCACCGAGGAACGCGACCGGGCCGTGTGGTCGCTGACCTGGGCCGTCCCGGTCGATTCCGACGGGGGAGCGGGCACGCTGCCCGCCGACGTCGAGCACGTCGTGCACGCGCCGACCCCCACCGACACCGAACTCGACCTGCCCGCCGTCCTCATCGGCACCTTCCCCCTGGGATCGGACCGGCGCGACGTCCAGCCGGGCGCCGCCACCGACCTGCTGCTGATGGAGGCCGCCACCGCCTACTGCGCGCTCCTGCGCCGCTTCGACCCCCGGGCCGCACTCGACCTGGTCCCCGCCACCCGGGTGGGCGGCGGCGCCGTCGACGCGGTCTTCCGCGCCCGGGTCGCCGAGCCCCTCCTCGACACCCCCTTCCTGGTCACCGCGGTCGGGCTCCCCGTCGCCCCGCGTGAGGCCGTCCTGTTGGACACCGGCGGCGCGAGCGGCGCCGCCGAACTGGTCGACCTGCTCGCCGAGCTCGTCCCGCCGCTGCTGCCAGGCTCCTGGAGCCCCCGCCACCCGGCCATGGCCGCGCTGCGGGTGCGGCGCCTGGGCCTGGCCGACCTCGCCGACCTGCTCGGCGACACCCAGCGGCCGCCGCAGTGGTGGTCCTCCCTCTACGCCGCCCTGGGCAGCGCCGGGGGCGGCGGCGCCGACCTCGACGAGCTCGGCGCGCTCCCGGTCCCGCTGGCCGACGGCCGCCTCGTCCGGGGGCCGCGCTCGCTGCTGCTGCCCAGCGAGGACTGGGTGAAGGTCGCCGACGCCGAGGGCAACCGGCTCGACCCCGCGGCCCTGGCCACCCTGGGCGTGCGCGTGGTGCACCCCGAGGCGGTCCACCCGCTGCTCCTGCGCCTGGGCGCGGTGGAGGCGGGCGCCGCCACCGTCCTGGCCGACCACAACACCGAGGCGGCCGTCCGGAGCTCGCTGGACGCCGAGGACCCCGAGCCCGTCGCCGAGGCCGTCCTGGACCTGGTCGCCGCCTCCGGGACGACCGTCGAGGACGCGCCCTGGCTGTCCGAACTGGCTCTGCGCGACGACGAGGACGGCTACTCGATCGCCGCCGAACTCCTCGTCCCCGGGGCTCCCCTGGCCGGTCTGCTGGTCGAGGACGCGCCCTTCGGCACCGTCCACGAGGACCTCGTCAGCCGCCACGGCACCGACACCCTGCGCGCGGTGGGCGCCCTGTGGGGGCTGACCGTGGTCCGCGCCGAGGAGGCCGCGCTCGGTGAGGACCTCGCGGGGGTCTTCGACGGCGCGGCCGGGGAGGACGGCCCCGACGGCCTGGAGGACTGGGCCGACGAGGTCCTCGAACGCGTCGGGGACCCCGAACTCCCGCCCGTCGTCCCCGAACTGGTGTGCGTCGCCGACCTCGAGTACATCGCCGACGAGGCCTGGCCCCGGGCCCTGGCGATGCTCTCCCGGGGTCCGCTCCGCGCGGCCGTCACCGAACCCGCGCGGCTGCTCATGCCGGACGGCCGGGTCGTCGACGTGCCCTCCTACACCTCCTGGTGGCTGCGCAGCCGGGCGCTGCTGGACGACCGGGCCCCGGTCGAGCTGCGCACCGCCGACGCCGAGGAAGCGCTCCTGGGCCTCTACGACGAGGTTCCGGCCGAGGTCGACCCCGAGTTCGCCCGGGCGCTCGGCGTCCGCACGACCCTCACCGACCTGCTCGCCGACCCCGACGGCGCCGACGACCTGCTGAACCGGCTCGCCGACCCGGCCCGCCACGTCGGCCGCACCGCCCTGCGCCGGCTGTGGACGGCCCTGGCCGACGTCGACACCGACCTGGTCACCCCGCCCGCCGTGGTCCGCGCGGTCAGGGGAGGGGCGATCGTGGTGGCCGACGCCGAGGACGCCGTGGTGGTGGACTCGCCGGACCTGCTGCCCCTGGTGGCGGACCGTCCGCTGGTGCTGGCCGCCGCGGACACCGCCGAGCGGCTCGCCGACGTGCTCGACCTGGACCTGGCCTCGGAGAGCATCACCGGGAAGGTGAACTCGGCGGGGCGGATCCGTGCGGTCCCCGACGAGGCCGCGCTGTTCCTCGCGGGCGGTGACGAACCGGACCGCACCTACCTGCACCACCAGCAGCTCACGGTGGACGGCGTGGAGGTGGACTGGTACACCGGCGACGGCTCGGTGCACGCCTCGGGCACGGAGGGGCTGGCCCGCGCCCTGTGCTGGCGGGCCGGGCAGTGGTCCCGCCGTCACCTGCTCGCCGCGGTGCTGCGGGACCCGGAGCACGCCGCGTACCTGCTCGCCGAGGCCGACCTGGAGTAGGGAACGCCTCCCTTCCGCGGTGATCTTGCTACCAGAGGCGAGATGGGCGCCGAACTTGCCCCTGGTAGCAAGATCGCCGCTGTCAGTCGCCGCCGGAGCGCAGCGCGTCGTCGAGGCACCCGAGGACCGCCTCGGCGGAGATCAGCCGGGTGACCGCGTCGGCGGCGAGGCCGGGGTCGTTGAGGAGCCGGGTGAGCCGGTGGGCCAGGGCGTCGGTGCGCTCGCTCACGCGGCCACCTTCTTCCAGGCGGACTCCCAGGCCAGGTAGGGGCCGCGCACGATCTCTGTCTGGGGGAACTCCTCGTGTCGGCTGTCCTCGACCGGCTTCCGGGGCGCGGGCACCAGCGGAGCGGGGTACGTGGGTTCGGGCGCGGTGCACGGGTGCACCGGGGGAGCGGTCGGCAGGGGAGCGGGTTCGACGGATGCGGACCCGACGGGAGCGAGCGCCTGGACGTAGCGGCGTACCCGGCGGGAACGGTTGCGCCGGGCTTCGGCTCCCAGCTCCCACAGGTAGCCGCACGGGCTGGTGTGCACTCCGCGTGAGGGCCTGAGAAGCCGTGCGAGCACGGCGAACGGGGACAGCAAGGCAGTAACGTATGACAAGGCAAGCGCTCCATTCGCTTGTCCGGGCCCGGGGTGTTGGTACCACCGCCGGGCCGCTTCATGGGTGAGTCAAGACAAGAGCATACCCCTACCATGGTCACCTTGGTAGGCGTGCGACATATTGGCTATCCAGGTGAACATGCTTACCTTTCCTGGGGTGACATTCGAATTCGAAGATGACCAGCCCAGATGGACCCAGGTGGCGGACATCATGCGTGCCCGCATCGCTGATGGCACCTACCCGCCCGGCGGGCGTGTCCCCAGCGTCCTCCAACTCCAGGAGGAATTCGGCATCAGCACCTCGACCGGCCAGAAGGTGCACCGGGCGTTGAGGTCGGAGGGGCTCATCCGTACCCAGAGCGGGATGGGCTCCTATGTGAAGCGCCCCGAATCCTGAGAGCCGGGGGCCAGCGGGCGGAGCACGGACGGCATCCGCCCGCGGCGCGGAACGGCCTCCGAGCCGAGCGGGAACCAGGGCTCGTGGCCGGGCGGGACCTGCGCCGCGGGCAAGGCCATCACGGCGAACGGCCGGGCGGTCAGCCGGTGGCCGCGGCCAGCCTCGGCCCCAGACCCTGCTCGGGCTCGGCCCACTCGGTGACGTCCAGGGCGTCGCCCACGGAGACGGTGCCGGGGGCGGTCACGGCGAACTTCGAGCAGAACGCCACCCCGCCGTCGTCCGCGCGCCGGTACCCGGCCAGGGTGCGCAGCGGCTCGGGGCCCCGCTTCTCCCCGGCGCCCTGGTCGACCGTGGTGACCGCGCACCGGATGCACACCTTGGCGTACCCCAGCTCCGCGCTGCCCAGGCGGACCGACCGCACCCGGTCCTCGGTGTGCGCCTCGGGCCAGCCGGACACGATGATGTTGGGCCGGAAGCGGTCCATCGGCAGCGGGTCGCCGCCAGCGGCGAGGATGCGCTCGTTCAGCAGGTCCAGGGAGGACAGCGACGCCATCACGGCGGCGTGCCCGTCGGCGAAACCGGCGGTGCCCCGGGTGAGTCCGCTGGTCTCGCGCCGGTGGTCGTCGGGGACCCGCACCAGGCGGCTGGGCTCCCCGAGGAACTCGGTCAGCCACCCGGCGGCCTCCTCGCCCTGGTCCACGCCCACCAGGGGCTTCCTGTGCACGGTCACGTCCAGGCGGCGGCCCCCGGGGTCCACGTCGACCTTCACCGGGGCGAAACCCCCGGTGCGCAGCACCAGCCTGGTGCCGTCCGCGTCGAGCTCGGGCACGATCCGCGCCATCCGGGGGTCCCTGCGCTGACTGCGGAAGTCACCGGAGCCGTCGACCACCATGAACGAGCGGTCGTGGGCGATCCCCGCAGGGGTGATCTCGGCGGTGTCCAGGGCGAGCCCGGCGCACCCCTTGACGGGGTAGGCGGCGAGGGCGGACACGCGGGCCGTGGGAGTAGGGCTCATGGCAGAAACGCTACCGGTACCGCCGCCGGGGGGATCGCACCAGCCCGTGGGGAAGCTGCCGGAGACGCCCCGGCCGGACCGCGGCCGGGGCCCTCCGCCCCGGAAGATACAGTCACCGGATGCGACCGAGTGCGAGAACCCTCATCCCGGACATCCAGGACACACGTGCCGGGGTCGAGGGCACGGGTGGGCGTCGGTGAGCGAGGCGATCAGAACCGGGGACCGGTCGGCGGACGACCGACCGCTCTCCAGAGCCAGGCGCTGGCTGGTCCTGGCCGCGGTCTCGGCCGGACTGCTGCTCATCTCGGTCGACATGACGATCCTCTACACCGCGCTGCCGACCCTCAGCGCGCAGCTCGACGCCGGTGCCTCGGACCGGCTGTGGATCATCAACGCCTACCCCCTGGTGATGGCGGGCCTGCTGCTGGGCGCCGGGACGCTCGGCGACCGGGTCGGCCACAAACGGATGTACCTGATCGGGCTCGTGCTCTTCGGCGCGGCCTCGCTGACCGCCGCCTACGCGCCTGACCCGGCCGTGCTGATCGCCGCACGCGCCTTCCTGGCCGTGGGCGCCTCGGCGATGATGCCCGCGACCCTGTCGCTGATCCGCATCACCTTCACGGACGAACGGGAACGCGGGATCGCGATCGGGATCTGGGGAACGATGGCGATGGTCGGCGCCGCGATCGGGCCGATCGCCGGTGGTGCGCTGCTGGAGTACTTCTGGTGGGGCTCGGTCTTCCTGGTGAACGTGCCCATCGTGCTGGCGGCGCTGGTCCTGGCCGCCGTGGTCGCTCCGGGCGGTTCGGGCAGCCCCGACCGGCCGTGGGACCTGCTGGCCTCGGTCCAGGTCATGGCCGGGCTGGTCGGTGTGGTCTACGCGATCAAGGAGGCCACCGGCCCGGAACCGTCCGCGCTCGCCGTCGCGGCGGCCCTGGCCGCGGCCGTCCTCGGCTTCTGGACCTTCGTGCGCCGCCAGCGCGGGCAGGCCCACCCGCTGATCGACTTCGCGCTCTTCCGCGATCCGCGCATCCTCATCGGTGTGCTCGCCGCGGGGATGGGGATGTTCGCGCTCGCCGGGGTGCAGCTGGTCCTCACCCAGCGCCTCCAGCTGGTGCTGGGCTACTCACCCCTGCACTCGGGGCTCACCGTGGCCGCGACGGCGCTCGGCGCCCTGCCGGTGGGCGTCACCGTCGGCGCGCTGCTGTACCGGCTGGGCGCCCGGCCGGTGATGGGCGCGGGCCTGCTGGCCACCGCCCTGGGCACCGCGGGCGTGTTGGCGTCCGCCTCCGCCCCGCTGGCCTGGACCGTCGCGGGTCTGCTGGTGATGGGCGCGGGCACGGGCGCGGCGATGACCGCCGCCTCCGCCGCGATCGTGGGCAGCGCCCCCGCGCACCGGGCGGGGATGGCCGCGTCGGTGGAGGAGGTCTCCTACGAACTCGGCAGCCTGACCGGCGTCGCGGTCCTGGGCAGTCTGATGGCCGCCGTGTACACCCGGACCGTCGCCCTGCCCGGCCAGGCGCCCGCCTCGGCGGCCGAGGGGTTGGACGAGGCCCGCGCCGCCGCCGAGGGGATGGACACCGCTGGCGCGCGGGCCCTGCTGGAGGCGGCCACCCAGGCCTTCGACAACGGCTACCGGGCGACGCTGGTCGTCGCCGCCACCGCGCTGTTGGCGGCGAGTGCCTTCAGCTTCCTGTACAAACGGGGCGCGCCCGTGCCACCGTCACCGGACCAGGACACGGACAGGGCGGCGGCGCCGGGCGAGTAGGCCGCCCCGGGCACTCGGGGCGTTCGGCCCCTCCGTCAGCGGGCGACGCGGAAGAAGCCCTCGGAGATCAGGGTGCGCAGGGCCTCGGGAGTGCGTTCGCGGAGCAGGGCCGGATCCTCACCCATGAGTTCGGCGATGGCGTCCAGCAGCGGGCCCACCGGCATGGTGCCGTCGCAGACGCTGGCCAGGGCCGCCTCCACGGTCCCGATGCGGGCCACCCGGCGCAGCCCCTCGCGCTGGCGCAGGACGATCTTCTCGGGGTCGGGCGCTCCGGGCACGGCCACGCGCTCCTCGACCACGCCCGGAACCAGGGCGACGTGGGCGGACAGCAGGGCCGCGTCGGTGAGGCGGTGGGCGGTCATCGCCCCGTCCACCACGTCCGGCAGGTACGGGCCGACCGGCTGCTCGACCTCGTGCCTCAACTCCTCCACCTTCACGGTGGCGTCCTGGGCGACGTCGTTGCGCAGGCTGATCCAGCCGAAGCCGATGCCCTTGATGCCCTCGCGGTCGAAGTAGTCCAGCCAGGCGTCGTAGCGCCGGGTGTACTCGGGGGTGCCGTGCTCGCAGGAGTCGCGCAGCCACAGCTCCACGTACTCGGCGGGGTCCTGGACGTCGCGCTGCACGACCCAGCCGGAGCACCCGGTGCCGGTGATCCAGCCGCCGACCCGGTCCGCCCAGTCGTCGCCGTCGGTGTGCGTCCAGTTCGCCAGGAACTGGGCCCAGCCGCCCTCGGTGAGGTGCGCGGGGGCCTGCCGGACCAGCTCCGCGCACACGGTGTCACCGGGCAGGTCGGACTCGCGGTAGGTGAAGCGGGCCGACTCGGGGGTGATGACGAACGGCGGGTTGGACACGATCAGGTCGAAGCGCTCGTCCCTGACCGGCTCGAACAGCGAGCCCTGGGCCAGCCGGGCGCCGGTGACACCGGACAGGGCCAGACTGATCCCGGCCAGGCGCACAGCACGCGGGTTGAGGTCGGTCGCGACCACCTCGCGGGCCCGGGAGGCCAGGTGCAGGGCCTGGACCCCGCAGCCGGTGCCCAGGTCCAGGGCGCGTTCGAAGGGGCCGTCCACGATCAGCCGGGAGAGGTTGGCGGAGGCGCCGCCCGCACCGACCACGTGGTCGTTCCCCGGGACGGCTCCGCTGCCGGGGCGCACCTTGGGGTCGGAGACGACGAAGCCCGGGCGGCCGTCCTCCAGCTCCCAGGGGCCCAGGTGGACGAGGGCGCGCACGGCGGGGCCGTCGGGTCCCTCCTCCACGGTGACCAGCCCGGTCTCGGCGAGTTCGTCGACGGGGAGGATGGAACGGGCCGCGCGCGCCGGGATCGGGGCCTGGAGCCACCACAGGCGCAGGAGCAGTCCGAGGCGTTCCTCCCCGCCCGTGGCGCGCAGTGCGGGCACGAGCTGCTCGCGGGCCAGGGCCTTCGCAGCGGCGTCGCCGAGGCGGTCGCGGACACCGGACACCGTGTAGTCGGCGTCGACGAGGATGTCGCGTAGGCGGTCGGCGAGACCGCGCGGGAGTGGGAATTCTGTCTCAGACACCCGCCCATTATCGGGCAGGCGGCAAAGTGCCCCGGTGGGTGCGGCGATCCGGTTCAGCGGGCCCCGGAGCCGTCGGCCGTCCGTTCGGTGACCCGATCCGCCGCCTCGTCGCGTTTGCGGAGCAGGCGCGGAACGTAGAGGAAACCGAAGACGCCGAGGGCGATCCCGGTCACACAGACGCCGATCCACCACCGCTCCGAGGAGGGCAGGCCGTCGCCCATGGCGAGGAGCACGACGAGCGCGATCGTCCACGCGAGGGTGCCGAGGGCCGCCGGAACGCGGTAGTCGCTCTCGTGGACTTCGGGGTCTGGCTGGCGAGGTTTGGGCACGGGCCCAGGCTATCCGCTGGTGTGTCGAGAGGGGAGGGGAGCGGCCGTCGCCCCTGGTCGGGCGGGGATGCGTTGATCACAGCCAAGGAGCGGATCATCCCACCATATGGTGTTTTCTATGAAACTGATGTGAAACACGTGGCCTGTGTTGTACGAAGATGCAACTAATCTGGCGCAGAATCCTTGTTGTCCAGTAACACGACCAGGTCAGGCTGACGACGTGAACTCACCGAATCCATCCCCCTCCGACGTACCCGCCCAGGACCGAGTCCCC
Organism: Nocardiopsis terrae; assembly: GCF_014651695.1. Lineage (GTDB taxonomy): Bacteria > Actinomycetota > Actinomycetes > Streptosporangiales > Streptosporangiaceae > Nocardiopsis > Nocardiopsis terrae. The sequence continues at coordinate 823,418 of NZ_BMXJ01000002.1, read as the reverse complement.
AAGGGCTCGGGCGGCTTCTTCCGCATCTCCGAGCGCGGCTCGACCCTCGGCACCGAGATCCGCGGCGGTCTGGCGACCTTCTTCGCCATGGCCTACATCGTCGTCCTCAACCCGCTGATCATCGGCACCGCCGAGGACGTCAACGGCGAGACCCTGGGCATCCCCGGCGTCGCCGCGATGACCGCCCTGGTCGCCGCGCTGTCCTGTGTCCTCATGGGCGTCGTCAGCCGCTACCCGTTCGCCATCGCGGCGGGCATGGGCCTGAACGCCGTCGTCGCCTACGGCATCGCGCCGCTCATGCCCTGGGCGGACGTGTTCCTGCTGATCATCATCGAGGGCGTCCTGCTCCTCATCCTGGTGCTGACCGGTTTCCGTACCGCGGTCTTCGCCGCGATCCCGCCCGGCCTGAAGGTCGCGATCGCCGTCGGCGTGGGTCTCTTCCTCGCCCTGATCGGGCTGGTCAACGCCGGTTTCGTACAGGCCGGCGACGGCACCCCGGTCCAGCTCGGCTCGGGCGGCCTCAACGGCTGGCCGATCCTGATCTTCGTCATCGGCCTGCTGCTGAGCATCGCCCTCTACGTGCGCAACGTGCGCGGCGCCCTCCTCATCGGCATCGTGGTCACCACCGTCATCGCGATCGCGGTCGAGACCCTCCTGGGCGACGGAGGCGACCGCCTCGGCTGGGGGCTGACCGTCCCGAGCCTGCCCACCAGCGCGGGCGACCTGATCGCCCTGCCCGACCTCTCCCTCCTCGGCCTGTTCGCCGAGGGCGGCCTCGCCGGCCGCTTCTCCGACGTCGGCGTCGCCACCGTCGTGATGCTGGTCTTCACGCTGCTCCTGGCCGACTTCTTCGACACCATGGGCACCATGGTCGGCGTCGCCCACCAGGGCGACCTGGCCGACGAGGACGGCAACATCGAGGGCGCCCGCGGCGTCCTGACCGCTGACGCCTTCGGCACCCTCCTCGGCGGTATCGGCTCCGCCTCGGTCGCCACCCTCTACGCCGAGTCCGCGGCGGGCGTCGGTGAGGGCGCGCGCACGGGCGTCGCCCCGATCGTCACGGGCGCGATGTTCCTCGTCTCGACGCTCTTCACCCCGCTGGTCACCCTGGTCCCCTTCGAGGCGGCCACCCCGGTCCTGGTCATCGTCGGGTTCATGATGATGACCCAGGTGACCGGGATCGACTTCAAGGACCCGGCGATCGGCATCGGTTCCTTCCTGGCGATCATCATGATGCCGTTCACCTACTCGATCGCGAACGGAATCGGGTTCGGCCTGCTCGGCTACGCCTTCGTCATGCTGGTCACGGGGCGGGGCCGCCGGGTGCACCCCCTCCTCTGGCTGATCTCGGTGATCTTCCTGATCCACTTCGCGGAGGCGCCGATCTCCGCGTTGATCAGCTGATCCGGTCCCCGGGGCGGCCCCTCCGCCCCGGGGAATGCGGGGCCCGGTGGACGGCGTTGGCACAGATGATGAGTCAACGCCGTTTACTTCTCTGCCCCCGAATCCACTCCACGGTGGTCGTTTCAGTCCCTCCCCGGCGCGAAGCCGCCACGGGGAGGGAGTGATGCGCCGTATCGCGATGTTCCGTTCCCTGGCCGTCCGCAACTACCGGATCTACGCCCTCGGCCAGCTCGTCTCCAACCCCGGCACCTGGATGCAGCGCATCGCCCAGGACTGGCTGGTCCTCCAGCTCAGCGGCGGCAGCGGCATCGCGCTGGGGATGACCACGGCCCTGCAGTTCCTGCCCATGCTCCTCTTCGGGCTCTGGGGCGGCGCCATGGTGGACCGCTTCGACAAGCGCAGACTGCTGGTCCTCACCCAGTCCACCATGGGCGTGCTCGCGGTCGCCCTGGGCGTGCTGGCCACACTCGGCGCCGCCGAGGTCTGGCACGTCTACCTGTTCGCCTTCGGCCTGGGCATGATCACCGTGCTCGACAACCCGGGACGGCAGGCCTTCGTCCCGGAGATGGTCGACCGGGAGATGCTGCCCAACGCGATCGCCCTGAACAGCGCCAGCTTCCAGCTCGGCCGGGTCACCGGCCCCGCCGTCGCCGGGCTGCTCATCGGGCTGATCGGCAGCGGCCCCGTCTTCATGATCAACGGGCTCTCGTTCGCCTTCACGATCGTCGCCCTGCTGATGATCCGCACCGCCGACCTCAACCCCACCGAGCGCATGCCGCGGGGCAAGGGGCAGATCCGGGAGGGGCTCCGGTACATCGGGGGCAGACACGACCTGGTGCTGCTGCTGGTCCTCGCCGCCGCCGTGCAGTTCTTCGGCGCGAACGTGCAGAACCAGATCGCCCTGATGGTCAACAACGTGTTCGAGACCGGGGCCGAGGCCTTCGGGGTCGCCGCCGCGGCGCTCGCCGTGGGCGCCCTGGCCGGCGCCCTCCTGGCCGCCCGCCGCGAGTACCCGCGGCTGCGGCTGGTGCTGGTCGGTTCGATGGGCTTCGGCGCGGCCCAGCTCGCCGCGGGCCTGATGCCCGGTTACGTGGCGTTCGTCCTGGTCCTGGTGCCGATGGGAGTGCTCTTCATGACCTTCGTGACCACGCTCAACGCCACCTTCCAGCTCAGCGTCGACCCGCAGATGCGCGGCCGCGCGATGAGCATGTTCCTGCTGGTGTTCATGGGTGTGGCCCCGATCGGAGCCCCGGTGGTGGGCCTGATCGCCGACGCCTTCGGCCCCCAGGCCAGCCTGACCGCCGGCGGCGTGGTGACCATCGCGGTGGTCGGTGTGATCTCCGTGCTGCTGATGAGGGTCAAGGACGTCCGGGCGCGGGAGCTGCTGCCCCGGAAACGGCGAGCTGCGCGTACCGACGCGGCAGGGAGAACCGAGGCGTCCGGGGAGCCCGAGGAGGACGGAAGGACCGGGCGGGCCGGTGGGGCCGAGCACGCGGCGCCGCAGCAGTTGAGCGTCCGGCCCCCGGAAGAGGCCGCCGCCCGGGAACTTCCCGACCGGGGGACCGAGCCGCAGCGGAGCGCCGACCTACGGCATTGACGGATTCCGGTCGAGAACCGCCGGCGCCGCCGCGCCCGTCCCGGCGGACGTCACGGCGAGCACGGCCCTTCGGAGCCCCGGCCACCGGTGGGAGGATGCCCCCATGAGCCTCTTCGTCGCGCTGTGGCCGTCGCCGCCGGTTCGCGGACAACTGGAGTCCGCGGTGCGCGCGGCCCGGCCCACGGCCCGGGGACTGCGCTGGAGCCCCCCGCGGGAACGGCACCTCACCCTGGTCTTCCTCGGTGAGGTCGGGGGACGGCTCCCCGAACTCACCCGGGCACTGGACCGCGCGCTGGCGGGCCGTCCCGCCCTCGACCTCTCGCTGGAGGACTGGGGCACCTTCCCCCTCCGGGCCGATCGGGCCGCGGTGCTCTGGGCCGGGGTCGGCGGGGAGGGGCTCCACGAGCTCGCCGAGGTCCTGGGGGAGGCCGCTCGTGCCACGGGCGTGCCCGTCGCGTCACGTCCCTTCGTGCCGCACATCACCCTGGCCAGGGCCAGGCCGCCCCGGGACGCCGCCGAGACCCTGCGCGCACTCGGCCCCGCGCCCTCCGCCGACTGGTCAGTGGACCGGGTCGACCTCGTGGAGAGCCGACCGGGGGACCCCGACCGCTACCGGACCGTTCGGACCTGGGGTCTACTCTGGGGTAGCGATTCCCAACGAGCACCGGAGCGGGGCACGTCATGAGCATGCTCACCAACAACCGCAAGCAGCGCTGGCTGCTGCCCGTGGTGCTCGGCTCGATCATGCTCATCGTGGTCCTGGGCGCCCTGCTCGGCTGAGCCCGAACTCCACGCCCCCGTCTTCTCACACGGCCGCGCGGTCCCTCCCGGCTTGACCCTGACGCCCGTGTCAGGGTTCTAGCGTGCCGCCATGCCCACTCACACACTCCGCTCCGGCTGGTTGGCGTGCCTGGCCCTGACCGCCTTCGCGGTCGGTACCGACGACCTCGTCATCGCCGGACTCCTGCCGGCCATCGCCCAGGACCTCGACGTCAGCGTCGCCGTCGCCGGACAACTGGTGACGGTCTTCTCCCTCACCTACGCCGTGGCGGCCCCACCGCTGGCGGTGGCCACCGCACGGGCGCCCCGCCGGGCCCTCCTCCTCGTCGGGCTCGCCCTGTTCGCACTCGCCAACCTGGTGACCGCCCTCGCCCCCACCTACGCCGTCCTGATGGCGATGCGCGTGGTCGCCGCACTGATCGCCGCGACCCTCACCCCGGCCGCCTTCTCCATGGCTGCCCGGCTCGCCCCGCCCGAGCGGACCGGACGCGCCGTGGGGGCGGTCGCTGCGGGTCTGACCGTGGCCCTGTTCCTCGGGGTGCCGATCGGCGCATTCCTGGGCTCCGCCCTCGGATGGCGTTCGGCCTTCGTGGCCGTGGCCCTGCTCACCTGCGCGGTCCTCGCCGCCTCGGCCCTGCGCCTGCCCGGACTGCCCGGGGCGCCGGAGACCGGGGTCCGCGAGCAGTTGCGCCACCTGGGCCGCCCGGCCCTCCTGCTCTGCGTCACCGGCACCGTCATGGGCGCCACCTGCGGGTTCATGACCTACACCTATATCGCCCCGATCACCCTGGACCTCACCGGGGCCACAGGGGCCGCCCTGTCCCCCCTGATCGCGGTGGTGGGGGCGGCCGGAGCGGTCGGTACCCTCCTGTGCGGGCGGGCCACCGACCTCTGGGGCGCCGACCGCGTCCTGCTCGCCGCCTTCGGCGGCATGGTCGCGACCAGTCTGGCCCTGACCTTCCTCGGACAGTTCGGCGCGGGCGCTGCCCCGGTGTGGACCCTGGGGTGCGTGCTGGCCCTGTGGGGGTTCGCGGCCTGGGGGTTCGCCGCCCCGATGAACGCCCGCCTCCTCCGTCTGGCCGGGGACGCGGGTACCGAGGCCCTGGCCCTGAACACCGGCGGGCTCTACGTGGGCACCGCGGTGGCGGGCGCCGTGGGCGGCACGGTCGTCGCCGGAGCCGGAGGCTCGGGGGTGCCGCTCGTCGCCACCGTCATCGGCCTGGCCGCACTCGCGGTCATGGCGCTCTCCGTCCGGTGGTTCCCCACCTCGGCCCCGACGCCCGCCGAACCGAGTCGGGCCGACGCGGACTGAGCGGCGCCCGTAGGCTCGCGGGTACGTGTGACGCCGGCGCGTGCCCGCGGAGCCGCCTCGGAACACGTGTCCGCAGCAGCACTCGTTGACGGGAACGGAGACGGTATGCGCATCGGAGAACTCGCCGAACGCACGGGGGCCAGCACCCGGTCCCTGCGGTACTACGAACAGCGCGGTCTGCTCGCCTCCGAACGGGCGGCCAACGGCTACCGGGAGTACGGGGCCGAAGCGGTCGAACGGGTGCGTAACATCCGCCTCCTACTCGAATCCGGCCTGACCTCGCAGGACATCCGGGAACTGCGGGCCTGCCTCGAACTCGACCTGGTCCGCGAACCCGATTGCGCCGAGGCCCTCGCCCTCTACGAACAGCGGCTCCAGGCGGTCCGGGAGCGCATCGACGCCCTTTCCGCCACCGAGCAGCGGCTCGAACGCCGACTGGCCGAAAGAGCGCAGACGTAGAGCCGCCGGGCGTTCAGCCGTCCCCGGGCGCGAACACGAGCGTCCCGAACCCGTCTGCCTCGGCGCAGGCGAGCACGGGCCCGCCCGCGACACCGGGCGGCCCCGGTTCAGGCGGAGGCCAGCGAGAGCGCGTGCGCCACCAGCGCCGCGTTGTCGTGCGCCTCCGTACCGTCGGGCAGGCGCATCGTGTCCTCCAGGCCGATCCGGATGTCCAGCCCCGCGTCCAGGGCGTCCTCCAGCATCGGCCAGGCCGTCGCGTCCGCGCCGTGCAACAGGCGGGGGACGCCCACCTTCGCCCGGTCCAGCAGGGAGTTGATCGCGTCGGCGTTGCGCCGGGCGTCCTCCGCCGCGACCTGGGTCGGTTCCACCAGCACGGCCGCCACCTCCACCCGGGTGGCGAGCAGGATCCGCGCGGCCTCCACCGTCCACACCCCCGCCTCCACGGCCACACGGCGGTCGCCCAGAAGCTGGATCAGGTCCACCGAACCCGCTTCGTGCAGGTTCACCGAAACCGAGTCCGGTAAGGCCGGGGAGGCCCACCGCTGCACCAGGTCGTAGCGCCGCCACGGGTCGGACTCCGCGGACAGGGACGTGGTCAGCGACACCGGGACGTCCGGGACCTCGGCGCGCATCCGCTCCATGAGCTCCGACACCACCTGGGGCTCCAGGGACTCCGCGCCCCCGTGGTCGCGCGGGTGGATGTGCACGGCGGTGGCGCCCGCGGCCACCGCCGAGCGGGCGTCGGTGACGAGCTGGTCGACGGACACGGGCAGGGCCGGGTGCGCGCCCGGACGGCGATCCCCGTTGAGACAGGCGACGATCCTCATGGGTCCCTCCTCGCGGCACTGCGTGTAAGCCGAATGTGCCCGCTCGCACCCGGGTGCAAGCCACCCGGGACTTCTCCTGGCAGGATGGCGGGCATGAGAAGACCTCTGGCCCTCGTCACGGCCGTCCTGTTCGCACTCTCCCCGGCGGTACCCGCCACGGCCGACTCCGTGGACCCCGAGGGCGGTTCGGGCGGCCCCGACTACCCGCGCGGCAGCGAGGGGCCGGAGGGTTCGGAGGTCGCCTTCGAGTTCCAGGACGGGCGGATCGCCGAGTCCAGCGGACTGGCGCCCTCACTGCTGCACGAGGGCGTGTGGTGGACGCACAACGACAGCGGTGACTTCGCGCCCGAGGTGTACGCGGTGAACGAGGAGGGCGAGACGGTCGCGACCATCGCCCTGAACGTGGAACTCCGGGACTGGGAGGCGATCACCGTCGGTCCGGGCCCCGCGGGCGAACCGACGGTCTTCGTCGGCAACATCGGTGACAACTTCGGCGGCAGCTGGCCGAACGTCCGCGTCTACCACTTCACCGAACCCGAGGTCCTGGCCGACACGACCGTCGACCCGGCGGTGCTCACCTTCACCTACGAGGACGGGGGCCGCGACGCCGAGGGGATGATGATCGACCCGAGGGACGGACGCCTGTACGTGGTGTCCAAGGAGTTCGCGGGCAGTGTGTACACGGTCCCGGAGAATCTGGATCCCGACGGCGAGAACGTCCTGAGCAGGGTCGACTCCGCCCCGCTGTTCGCCACCGACGCCGCGTTCAGCCCCGACGGCAGCCGCTACGCCATCCGCACCTACTGGGGCGTGACCCTCTACGACGCGACCAACGGGGTGCCGGGCGCCTCGGTGGGCTCCTTCGACCTGCCGGAGACGGAACAGGGCGAATCGGTGGCGTTCACCCCGGACGGCACCGCGCTGATGGCCGGGACCGAGGGCCCCGGCGCCGAGGTCTGGCGGGTCCCCCTGGAGGGCGAACAGCTCCCCGACTCCGCCGTCGAGGCTGCCGGGGGCGGGTCCCACGCCGAGGCGGCCGGAGACGGGGGCTCGGACGAGGACGCCGGGGACGGGGGCCCGGACGAGGAGGAAACCTCGAACGGCGCCGCCCCGCTCATCGTCGGCGGGGTCGCGGTGGCCGTCGTGCTGATCGGCGGGATCGTCCTCCTGGTCCGTCGGGCCTGACCCCGCCCGGGCGCGGCGGCTGAGCCGTGCCCGGGCGGCCTCCCGGACCCCGCGCGGGCCCGGGGCCGCGCCTCTACCCGACCGGCTGCGGGTCCAGGAAGTGCTCCCGGCACAGGAAGGCGTGCCGGGAGAAGTCGGAGAACACGCCGTCCACCCCGGCCTCGAAGAAGGCCTCGTACTCGGCGGCGAAGCCCCCGTAGTCGTGGGGGTCGCCGTCCGAGCGCAGCTCGGCGGGGAGGAAGTGGTTCTCGCTGCGGAACGTGTAGGGGTGCACGAGCAGGCCGGCCTCGTGGGCGTTCTCGACCAGGTCGGTGGGCTCGCCCAGGGAGCCGTCCTCGCCGGTCGGCACGACCAGGCTCTTGTGCGGGCCGATGGCGTGCGCGAACGCCGCCACCTCGGCCAGGCCGTCCGGGGTCGTGTAGTGCAGCCAGTGGTCCTCGGTGCCCATCAGGTACACCAGGGGCAGCCCGGTCTCGGCGAGCTTGCGCAGGCTCTCCGCCTCGAAGGACTGGAGGAAGACCGGGACCTTCGGCTCCTCGCCGACCAGCTCCGCCTCGCGCAGCGCGGCGATCAGCTTCGGCTCCAGCTCCAGACCCTGTTCCACGTGGTAGGCCGGGTGCTTGGTCTCGGGGTAGATCCCGATCGGGCGGCCCAGTTCCTCGGTGAGGGAGAGGGCCAGATCGACGACCTCCTGGAGGGTCGGGATCTGGTAGGTCCCGTCCATCACCGCGTTGTCCGGACGGACCTCGGCCATGCGCTCCCGGGCGCGCAGGCTCCTGATCTCCTCGAGGGTGAAGTCCTGTGCGAAGAACCCCTCCGCCTCGCGGCCGTCGACGGTCCGGGTGGTGCGCCGGTCGGCGAACTCGGGACGGTCGGCCACGTCCGTGGTCCCGCCGATCTCCTGCTCGTGGCGGCAGATCAGGTGGCCGTCCCTGGTGGCGACCAGGTCCATCTCGATGAAGTCGCCGCCGTGCCGGGCCCCCAGCTCGTAGGAGGCCAGGGTGTGCTCGGGCCGGTGCCCGGAGGCGCCCCGGTGCGAAATGATCTTGATGGGGATCTCGGTCTTCTTGTTCCTGCGCACAGTGGAACCGTCCTGACAAGCGATGAGCGTGAGTGCGAAAAGGAGGCCGACCCGCGTGCGGCGGGTCGGCCTCCATTCTCCAACGTCGGCGGACCGGTTCGGGACGGTCCTGCGGGAGCCCGTCTCAGGAAAGCTTGGTCAGGACGTGGTCGATGCACTCGGTGAGCGCGTTGACGTCACTGGGCTCCACCGCGGGGAACATGGCGACCCGGAGCTGGTTGCGGCCCAGCTTGCGGTAGGGATCGGTGTCCACGATGCCGTTGGCCCGCAGGACCTTGGCGACCTGGGCGGCGTCGACCTCGTCGGAGAAGTCGATGGTGCCGACCACCTGGGAGCGCTGGGCCGGGTCGGTGACGAACGGCGTCGCGACCGGGGAGCGGTCCGCCCAGTTGTAGAGGATGGAGGAGGACTCGTGGGTGCGGGCCACGGTCCACTTCAGGCCGCCCTGGCTGTTCATCCACTCCAGCTGTTCGGCGAGCAGCAGCAGCGTGGCCACGGCCGGGGTGTTGTAGGTCTGGTCCTTGGCGGAGTTGGCGACCGCGGTGGGCAGCGAGAAGAACTCCGGGACGTAGCGGCCGCTCGCGGCGATCTCCTCGACCCGGGCCAGCGCCCTGGGCGACATGACCGCGATCCACAGGCCGCCGTCGGCGGCGAAGCTCTTCTGCGGGGCGAAGTAGTAGACGTCGGTCTCGGCGATGTCGACCGGCAGGCCGCCCGCGCCGCTGGTGGCGTCCACGAGCACGAGCGCGTCCTCGTCGGCTCCGGCGACCCGTCTGATCGGGGCGGCCACGCCGGTGGAGGTCTCGTTGTGGGTGAGGGCGTACACGTCCACCCCGGCCTCGGCGACGGCCTCGCCGTGGGTGCCCGGGTCGGTGGTGATGACCGTCGGGTCCTCCAGCCAGGGGGCGCCCTCGGCGACCTTCGCGAACTTGCTGGAGAACTCGCCGAAGGCCAGGTGCTGGGACTTGGCGCGCAGCAGGCCGTGGGCGGCGATGTCCCAGAAGGCGGTGGTGCCGCCGTTGCCGAGGACCACCTCGTAGCCCTCGGGCAGGGAGAAGAGTTCACTCACGCCGGCACGGACCCGGCCGACCAGGGACTTGACCGGCTTCTGCCGGTGGGAGGTCCCCATGTAGTGGGGGCCGGAGGCGGCGAGGGCGTCGAGCTGGGCGGCACGGACTTTGGAGGGGCCGCTTCCGAAACGGCCGTCGGCGGGCAGCAGGTTCGCGGGAATCTGAATCTCGGTCACGTCGAACAGCGTAGTGGGGGGCCCTGCGACGCCGCCGGTCAGGGCGGCAATTGCCGCCGTGAAATCACGTGACGTTTCCAACGCATTGTCACAGGCGCGGTTCTGGCCGGTATAGGTCAGCGTTAATTCCGGCAAAAGGGATGAACCTCGGGTCCCTTCTGCTGTCTAATGGGGCGGCTGTCGGGGGGACGAGTACGACACGACCGCGGAGGGATCTTTCGAGTGTCCGACCAGACACCCGGCACCCAGAAGGAGCAGCCGGACAGACCCACCTTCATCCGGGTCTTCGAGGCCCTGCGACGACGCCCCTCGCGGGCCAGTCACACCAGGCTCCGGAGGATGGAGCGCAGGGTGGCCCGGCGGCGTCCCGCCGAGAAGGGCGAGCTCCAGCGCGGTGACATCGCCGAACCACCGCCCGTCCTGGACGTGGTCGCCGAACGCCCCGCCGACCGAGCCGCCGTCCAGCGCATGCTGGTGCGCGCGAGCGCCGTCGGCCCCGTGTGGCTGCTGCCGGAAGGGCTCCCCGAAGACGCCGCCCAGACCGCCCATGATCCCTCCGGCGCCCGTGAGCTCCGTGACGGCCAGGGGCCCCGGCACATCGGCGAACCCCGACGCCGTGATGCCCCCTCTGCTGGCAGGGGGCGGCGTTGGCCCTGGTGGGCCCGAGCCATGGACACCACGGCCCCACCGCCCCCGCGACCGCCCCGCCCGGAGAGGGACCGGGACACCGCGCGGGCCGCCGAGGACGTGGACACCGACGTCACCACCAAGGAGCTGTACGACCTCCTGGAACGGCTGGTGGACGGCGGGTTCGCGTGGATGGACGAGCCTCCCGGGCCGCCGCGCGGACGCAAGCCCCCGCCCCCGCCCCGGTTCTCCCGGGTTCGCTCCCTGCTGTGGCTCCGGCGCTGCGACCTCAAGAAAATCCGGAGCGAGCTCCCCGAGATCGATCTCGATCACGACACCATCCTGAACACCAGCAACGCCCAGGTGGAGGTGATCAACGCGCTGCGCCAGGTCCGTCTGGAGAGCGCGCGCAAGCGCAGGGACGACCTCGTGGAGCGCGTGGTACGGGCCGCCGACGAGCCGGAGTCCGTGGTGGCGCCCAGCCGCTGGGAACTGGCCCGCAGCCGCTTCGTGGTCTACTGGCGCAACCTCGCCAGCAGCGCGGCCAGGACCTCCCGCATGGTCACCCGGGCCTCGGGAAAAGCCACCTTCGGATCTCTCGACGAGAAGATCCTCACCCCGCTGGCCTTCGTCGTCTCCCTGGTGGTCACGGCGGCCCCCTTCGCGTTCGTGGGACTGGCCGCCCAGCAGGTCAACGAGCTGGTCTCGGTCCTGGTCGGCGCGCTGCTGGTCACCGTCTACCTGCTCACCGTGTTCTTCTTCTTCCGGCCCTGGCGCCCCTACCTGTGGCTGAACCACCACCGCTACCTCCTGGGCCAGAAGGGTCAGGACGGCTCCGATAACAGCACCGACCAGGGCTACACACGCCGCCATCGCGCACGCGGCGTCCACCTCCTCAACCAGCTCAACAACCCCAAGCAGGACAAGGGGCGGATCGACAAGCCGGGTGGTCCGCCCGGCACCCACCAGATCGCGGTCAACGCCCTGTTGGACGACCTTCACCGGGCCTACGGAGCGGGCCGCCGCGGCCTCCGCCGCCGGACCGGGGCACGGCCGGTGCTCGTCTACGACCAGCGGCGTCTGGACCGGGTCGGCCGCTACCTGGTCTGGCTGATCGAGTCGGAGCGCCTGCGCAGGGCCTTCCCCGACCCCCTGCTTCTGGTCCAGGTACGCGACTCCGAACTCCCCCCGCTGGTGGGTGGCGCCGTCGGCGCCATCCCCGGTAGAACCCTGCCCGAGTTCACCAGCACCGGGAACAAGGAAAGGAAAGACGTTGATGAGAGTGAGAAGGAGAAGGCGTCCTCGCTGATCCGGGAGTGGACCCAGCGCCGTTACCTGGCCGGGGTTCTCGGTGCCGAACGAGTCATCACCCAGCGCGTCGGGCCGCTGCCAGGGGGCGGCCGGTGGCACACCCGGCGGGGGACCCCCGAGTGGGTGCTGAACGGACCGACCCTCGCCGGGGTGTGGACCGCCGGGGTCGCGGGCACCACCGCCGTCCTGCTCCTGTTCGGAGTGGTCTTCCTGCCCACGGTGGCGCAGGCGCGCAACCCCTGTGTCCAGGACGGGGTCAGCCAGCCCGACGGCATCACGCGCGTGGGCAGGCAGTGCGTCGGCGTCACCTTCGGCGACTTCGTGTTCCACGACCGGCTGGAGGAGGTCACCGAGCTCATCCGCGAACAGAACGAGGCGGTGAGCGCCAGCGGGGACCCCTACGTCACCATCGCCCACATCGCCGAACTGAATGTCGCCGACCCCGCCGACCCCACCCTCGCGGGCGGTCAGGGCGAACTCCTGGGGCTCGCGTACCAGCAGCGCGAGCACAACCGGATCAAGGAGGCGAGGTACCCCCGGATCAAACTCCTCATCGGCAACGCGGGGCGGGACTGGGAGCACTCCCTGGTGACCGCCCAGGAGATCGTGGACCGTGCCGAGGACGAGGGGCTGGGCATGGACCGCCCGATCGCCGCCGTCGGGTTCGGCCACAGCGTCGTCCCCAACAGCCGCGCCATCCGGAAGGTGGGCGAGGCCTCGATCCCCATGGTGGGGACCACCGCCACCTTCGACGACGTCGCCCAGTACGGCGCGCGGGAGCACAGCGAGTTCTACTTCCCGATCGCCCCGGCCAACACACGTGTCGCGGAGCAGGCCGCCCACTGGGCCAGACAGGGGGTGCCCTGGAGCGGGACCGACGGGGTGGAGCGCGGGCTCGAACCGCACCGGACCGCCGTGGCCATCGCCAGCGCCCAGACCGACGCCGAGGGCGGCAAGCACGAACAGTACGGTCCGCACCTGGCGAGGGAGTTCATCGCGGCCTTCCGGGAGGGCGGCGGCACCGTGTGGGAGGGCGCGGAGGGGCTCGACGGCGACGAGTACGACGGCGAGGGCGTCCTGCTCTACCAGACCGGCGACCCGGAGACCGACACCACCTACGCGGAGCAGCTGGAACGCCTGTGCACCGACGACGACCCGCCGGACCTGCTCTACTACGCGGGCCGCTCCGACGACTTCACCGGCTTCTACCGCAGGTTCATCCGGACCGGCGGCCAGGACTGCGTCGACGGGCACATGACCATCCTCGGCGGTGACGACATCTCCAAGTTCGTCTCCGACGAGGAGGGGCTCATCGGCAGCAACGCCGACCACCACTCGGTGTTCTACACGCCGTTGGCGCCCAGCGGCCCCTGGGGCGGCCCGGGGAACGACGCGGGCGGCAGCGACCAGGGGTTCTACGAGGACATCGACACCCTGGTGGGTGACCTGTACGAGAAGGAGGACGAGGACGGGGAGGTGGTCCTGGCGCCCAAGGCGGACCTGCCGTCGATCGCGCACGCCGCCGTGGCCAGCGACGCCCTCCTCGTGGTCTCCGAGGCGCTTCCGGTCACCGGTCTGACCCGGGAGGAGCTGTCGGCGAAGAGCCCGCTGCGGTGGATCGGGCTGGACCGGCACCCGTACCTGCGGACCCGGGAACAGTACGAGGAACAGCGCGACCTGCTGCACGGCGCGGTCAAGGGCACCGGCAACCTCACCGGGGTCTCCGGTTACATCGAGTTCGACGCCGACAACGACGGCAACTGGTTCGACGGCCGGATGGTGCAGCTGGTGCTGGTCGGCCCGGCGGTGCGCAACCCCGAGACCGGTGAGCGGCAGCGCCAGCACGTCGTCCAGCGGTGCGGGATGCGCAACGCCGACACCGCCGAACCTGGTGCCCAGTGTCTGCCCGTGCTCCCCGAAGGTGCGCGATGACCGGCGTGAGAGTATGCGTCGTGTGGATCACCAGAACCCTGCCGAACTGCGGAAACCGTACATGGGTGAACCTCTGCGCCGTTCCGGTCTCGCCGACCTGCCGATGACGCAGTTCCACCTGTGGTTCGACGAGGCCTGTGAATCGGGTCTCGCCGAACCCAACGCGATGGTGCTGTCCTCGGTGGAGCCCTCCGGGATGCCGCGCTCGCGCACGGTGCTGATGAAGGGCTACGACAGTTCGGGGCTGCGCTTCTTCACCAACTACACCTCGCGCAAGGCCCGGGCGCTGGACGCCGACCCCCGCACGTGCGTGGTTTTCCCCTGGCACGCGATCCGCCGTCAGGTCCTGTTCGCGGGCCGGGTGGAGCGGCTCGGCGACGAGGAGAACGACCTCTACTTCGCCTCCCGCCCGCGCGGCTCCCAGCTGGGGGCCTGGGCGAGCGAACGCCAGTCCCGACCGGTCGCGGACCGGGCCGAACTGGACCGCCTCTTCCACGAGTTCGATTCGGTGTGGGCCGCGGACGAATCCATCCCCAGGCCCGCCTACTGGGGCGGTTTCCGGCTCTTCCCCTCGGAGGTGGAGTTCTGGCAGGGCGGTGAGGACCGCATGCACGACCGCTTCCGCTACCTGCTGGTCGAGGACGGCGGCTGGGAGATCGAGCGCCTGGCGCCCTGAGGCGCGGTCCGGGGAACCACGGCCGGCCGTGTCCGGTCGGTCAGCGGCGCGGGGACCGGTCGGCCGGGGGTGACGTTGGTCGCGTCTCGGGCGGGTCCGAGGGATGATGGGGCCTGCGGGGGAGATCCGCAAGGGTCTTTTGGATAATTCACGTTTCAACCAGATACCCTGCACGCCTGTGACCTCGGACCCTTGCCCGGCCGGGGTCGCCCGGGCCGAGTGTGTCCGCATTGTGAGACGGCGTCGAAAACCAGGCCCGTCGCACCGCGATATGCTTGGCGTATCGGTGGTCGCTCCCGCGGTCCTGCGGACGCCCCGGTCCCCACTCGGCCCCAGGGAATCACGTGGTCCCGGCCTGTGTTGTGAGAGACCTGCCGTGCCCGCCGTGACCGCGCGCCGGGCGCAGAGCCTTGGGAGGGGAGTCTTGACCGCACACGGGCTGATCGACACCACGGAGATGTACCTCCGTACGGTCTTCGAGCTCGAAGAGGAGGGCATCGTCCCGCTTCGGGCCCGCATCGCCGAACGCCTGCACCAGAGCGGCCCCACGGTGAGCCAGACCGTCGCCCGGATGGAGCGTGACGGCCTGCTGCGGGTCGAGAACGACCGACACCTGGTGATGACCGCCGAGGGACGCAGGCTGGCCACCCACGTCATGCGCAAGCACCGGCTCGCCGAGCGCCTGCTCGTCGACGTCATCGGGCTGCCCTGGGAGGACGTCCACATCGAGGCCTGCCGCTGGGAGCACGTCATCTCGGAGGCCGTGGAGGAGCGTCTGGTCACGCTGCTCAACGCCCCGTCGGTGTGCCCGCACGGCAACCCGATCCCCGGTCTGGAGGAGCTCGGCCTGGAGGGTTACGCACCCGAGCCGTTCACCGACGACTCCATCGTGCCGATGATCGACGCGGTCTCGAAGACGGAGAGCACCGTCACCGTGCGCCGCATCAGTGAACAACTCCAGCCGGACGCCGACATCATGCTCACCTTGCGCAAATCCGGGGTACAACCGGGGCAGGAAGTCGTACTGCGAGCTTCGGACGACGGAGTGCGCGTCATCGGCGAAGGTGAGGACACCGAGATCCCCGCCGACGTCGCGGGGCACATCTTCGTCGCCAAGCCGTGAAACGTCCGTACACGTTGATTGGTTGCTCATCGGGATTGTCTCATTGCGCTGCGGGAACATTGGCGGTGTTGCTACGCTCGCCCCAAGGTGCGGTCGTTCGGAGTACCCGGAGCGGGCATGTGCGCAGCTCATGACGGCGAGGTGGCGGCTAGATGACACGGTGGGGTGAGCCCTTCCGGGAGAGCGGCGCGCTAGCCAAGGCCGAGGTCGTCGACCAGGCCCAGATCGCCATCGTCGTCATCGACCGGTTCAGCCTCCTTCGCTACTGGAACCCGTACGCGCGCGAACTCTTCGGGTTCGTCGGCGGACGCGACTACGTCGGCCTGTCCCTGCTGGACATCGGCATCCACGAGTCCGACCGCGAACACGCCTCCCAGCTGGCCCGCCGCGTCCTGCGCGGCGAACCCTGGGAGGGCACCTTCGCCGTGCTCAAGGGCGACTCCACCTGGATCCACGTACGGGCCCAGG
Source organism: Nocardiopsis terrae (assembly GCF_014651695.1). Classification (GTDB taxonomy): domain Bacteria; phylum Actinomycetota; class Actinomycetes; order Streptosporangiales; family Streptosporangiaceae; genus Nocardiopsis; species Nocardiopsis terrae. Next base: position 807,390 of record NZ_BMXJ01000002.1, on the reverse strand, counting down.
CGGTGCCCATGCACGACAACGCGGGCGAGATCGACGGCATCGCCCTGATCGCCCGCGAGGCCCTGCGCAGCGGCCGGGTCGAGGAACAGTACGGCCTGCTCGAACGGATCGGCAGTCGCCTGGCCAGTTCGCTGGAGTTCGACTCCACGGTCAAGGGTGTGGCCGGGATCCTGGTGCCCCAGTTCGCCGACCACTGCTTCATCGACCTCTACGACCACGACCGCCTGGTCAGACAGGTCTCCGTGCACGCCGAGGGCTGGTCCCCGCCGCCCCGGACCTGGTTCGACGTCGGCGACGAGGTCCGCTACCCCGAACGCCACTTCGTCACCCAGGCGATGCGCCGCCTGGAGACCGTCGTCAGCAGCGACTACCTCTACGAGAACTCACCCAACGACCGTTCCGACCGGGTCTCCCGGCAGGTCGGCGTCACCTCCGCCATCGCCGCCCCGCTGCGGGCCCGGGGCGAGGTCCTCGGTGTGCTCACCCTGGCGCTGTCCGGCCTCTCGCCCCGGCAGAAGAGCACCTACGGCGGCTTCGACCGGGACCTGGTCGGCGCCATCGCCTCCAGGGTCGCGCTGGCCATCGACAACGCCCGCCTCTTCGAGGAGGAGCGCAGTACCGCGCTCGCCTTCCAGAACAGTCTGCTGCCCAGCCACTTCCCGCCCCTGGACGGGCTGACCCTGGCCCACCGCTACCTGCCCGCCGGCCCGCTCCAGGCCCACGGGCACGGCGTCCAGACCCAGGTCGGCGGCGACTTCTACGACGCGATCCCGCTCTCCGCGGGCCGCGTCGGCCTCGTCATCGGCGACGTCGAGGGGCGGGGCCCGCACGCCGCCGCCGTCATGGGGCAGTTGCGTGCCGCCCTGCGCGCCTTCGCCCAGGCCGACCGGGAGCCCGCGGACATCCTGCGCGAACTCGACGAGTGGGTACGCCAGCTCGGCACCCCCGACGGGAACGGCGGTGTCTGGATCCCCAGCGTCAGCTGCCTCTACATGGTCTACGACGCCTGGTCCCGGGAGCTGTCCTACGCCAACGCGGGACACGCCTCCCCGCTGCTCATCACGTCGGAGTCGGTTGACGCCCTCGACCTGGAGGTCACCGACCGCATGCTGGGCGTGCGCGCCAGGGGCGGCTCCGGTGAGGACATCGTCTACCACCAGGCCGACCTGCGTCTGCCCCTGGGTGCGACCCTGGTGATGTACACCGACGGCATGGTGGACCGGCGACCTGTCGGCGGGAGGGCCGACCCCGAGCGCGCGCTGGCCCGGCTGACAGAACGGGTCGCCGAGGTCGCCGACAAGGACGTGGAACAGATCGCCGAGGCCGCGGTGCACAGCGTTCCGGGTGAACTGGACGACGACACGGCGCTCCTGGTCGTGCGCACCCACTCCGAGGAGCTCGCCCTGCGCGAGGGCTGGTTCCCCTCGGAGGCGTCCACGGTGGGTGCGGCCCGGCACCTGGCTGCCGACACCTTCAAGGATTGGGGCGTCGACCGCGACCAGGCCGAACTGGCCTGCCTGCTGGTCTCGGAGATCGTCACCAACGTGGTCATCCACGCCACCCCGCACCCGGTGCACCGGGAGTTCACCGGTAGCGGTGTCCTGGACTCGGAGTCCCCGCTCGACCCGGGCGGTGCGGCCGACGAGTTCGACGAGGACTGGAGCGACCTGCTGGAGGCGGTCGCCGAGGAGGACGAGTCCAGCGACGACCCGGGGGACAAGGAGTTCCTGCTCCGACTCCGCCGGGGGGCCAGCGCCGTGTGGGTGGAGGTCTTCGACCACGACCTGCGCCTGCCCCGGATCCGCAGCGCCGCCGCCGACGACGAGGGCGGTCGCGGTCTGTACCTGGTCGAGCAGCTCGCCAGCCGCTGGGGCTCCCGGCCCACCCCGGACGGCAAGGCCGTCTGGTTCGAGATGCCCATGCACGGCGACGCCGGGGTCGAAGAGGCGGAGAAGGACGACGAGGAGTAGGCGGCGGCCCCGCCGGGCCGCGCCCCCTCCTTCGTCGTCATCCGAGGCCGGCCGCTCCGTTCCGGGTCCTTTTCCCTGGTCGGGGACCGTGCCGCCGTAAACCCGTTTCGGCCTGCGAAAAAAAATGCAGCGAACCCTCCTTGCTCGCCTGTAGTCGGCTGGTTACTTTATCCAGTGGTAAAGGGTCGATCCGGCTGCTCGAATGGTGGTGCGTGCATTGTCTTCCGGGGGTTTGAAATCGGTTCCGGGTTCCCCGGATCCCTTCATGGAACAAAGTCCCGATAGGTCCTCGGGATCCAGTCGTTCCCTGTTGGGGTCCGGTCTGCGCGGTGGTGTCTCCCTCCTCGGGGCGCTAGGCCTGGTGATCGCACTCGCCACCCCGGCCTTCGCGGCGCCTCCCCCCGCTCTTCCTGCGAATTCGTCCGAGGCCGAGGCGAAATGGCAGCCCGCCTTCGACTACGACACGGACGGTTGCTATTCCACCCCGGCTGTCGGTCCGGGCGGAAGTGTCGCCGGAGGGCTCAAGACCTCGGGGGCGTTGAACGGAAACTGCCGGGACCGGTCCGACCTGGACAACACCAATTCCTATTCCCGTGCCAGCTGTGACGGCAGCGGGTGGTGCGCCTACATGTACGCGCTCTACTTCGAGAAGGACCAGGTCCTGCCCGGTTGCTGCGGCCACCGGCACGACCTGGAACACGTCGTCGTGTGGGTGCTCGACGACGAGGCCCGGTACGTGTCCGCCTCCGCCCACGGCGACTACGACACCCGGGCCGCCGAGGACGTCCTGTGGGAGGGCACCCACCCCAAGATCGTCTACCACAAGGACGGCCTCTCGACCCACGCCTTCCGGTTCGCCGCCCCTCACGACGACCCGCCGGAGAACCACCACGGTGAGTGGCAGTACCCGGACCTGGTGGGCTGGGAGGGCTATCCCGAGGGCGTCCGGGACGTCTTCGTGACGGCCGACTACGGGTCGGCCCAGCTCGACCTCAGGGACGACCGGTTCGGTGGCGCCCTGGCCAGGGCGCTCCCCGACGGCGTCGACTTCGCCCCGTACGCCCCCTGATCCCCTGACCACCACGGCCGGGTCCGGCCGTCCGGTCCTTACCCGCCTTCGGACCGTCCACCGGGCCCAGCTCTCCCTCCGGGCGCCGTCAAGGCCCGCCACCCCTCGGGGCGGCGGGCCTTCGGTGTGGGTTCAGCGGTTGGACCAGGCCCACAGCAGCAGGCAGACGAAGATGAAGAAGACCACGATGCCGCTGGTCGCCCAGGGGATATGGATCCTCGGCCGGAGCTTGCGCACGGCGATGACGAGCAGTACCACCAGCAGCCCCATCACGATGAGGCCGTCCCACGCTCCGCTCATGATCCGGACCCTTCGGGGTTGGGGGAGGTCCTACACGCCCTTACAGGCCCAGGCCCCGGCCCACGATCTCCTTCATGATTTCGGTGGTGCCACCGTAGATCGTCTGGACCCGGGTGTCCTGCCATGCCCGTGCCACGGGGTATTCCATCATGTACCCGTACCCGCCGTGAAGCTGAAGGCACCGATCCATGACCCGGTTGCACATCTCGGTGGTCCACCACTTGGCCTTGGCGGCGTCCTCGACGGTCAGTTCACCCTTGTTGAGCAGCTCGACGCCCCGGTCGACGTAGGTGCGGCCCAGGTCCACCTCGGTCGCCAACTCGGCCAGGACGAAACGGGTGTTCTGGAAGCGCCCGATCGAACGGCCGAAGGCGGTGCGCTCCCGGCAGTAGTCGATGGTGTGCTGGAGCATCTGGTCGGCCGAGGCGACCGCACAGGTGGCGATGGACAGCCGTTCCTGGGGAAGGTTCTGGAGCAGGTGGATGAAGCCCTGGCCCTCGGTGCCGATCAGGTTGGCGGCCGGGACGCGCACGTTGTCGAAGAACAGCTCGGCGGTGTCCTGGGCCTTCATGCCGATCTTGTCGAGGTTGCGGCCCCGGTCGAAGCCGGGCATGTCCCGCTCCACGGCGAGGAGTGAGAAGCCCTGCGCCCCGGCCTCGGGGTCGGTCTGGCAGACCACGATCACCAGGTCGGCGTTGATGCCGTTGGTGATGAAGGTCTTGCTGCCGTTGAGGACGAACTCGTCCCCGTCGCGGACCGCGGAGGTCCTGATCCCCTGGAGGTCGCTGCCGGTGCCGGGTTCGGTCATCGCGATGGCGGTGATGAGCTCGCCGCTGGCGAAGCCGGGCAGCCAGCGCCCCTTCTGTTCGTCGTTGGTCAGCCCCACCATGTACGGCGCCATCACGTCGTTCTGCAGGGTGATGCCCAGCCCGCTGGCGTGTGCTCGGCAGATCTCCTCGTTGACGATCTGGTTGTAACGGTAGTCGTGCAGCCCGGTGCCGCCGAACTCCTCTGGGACACCGTGACCGAGGAGGCCGACCCGGCCCGCCCTGACCCACACCTCGCGGGGCACGATGCCGTCCTTCTCCCACTGGTCGTGGAAGGGAGCCACGTCCCTCTTGAGGAACTCGGCCACCGATTCGCGGAAGAGGTCGTGGTCGGCGTCGAAGAGTTCCCGCTTCATGCGCTGCTCCGGAGGGTGTCGGGGATCACTGGTGTTCCCACACGGTAACCGAATCGAATTCGGTTTTGAAGAGACGGGGGCAAGCCGGGGCAAAGTTCCTGGTCGGATGGGCGGTTCCCGGTGGTCTGGCAGGGTCGGGTTCCTAGTCTGGCCGCAGCGGGGTCGTCGGCGATCCGGGCACGGCCCGACCAGGGGGAGGCGATTCGATGGCCAGGGAGAGTACGGCCGACCAGCGGGACCGGAGCGAGTACCGCGGAGGGCGGATCGCGCTGATCATGACCGCCCTCATGCTCACCGTCCTGCTCGCGGCGCTGGACCAGACCATCGTCTCCACCGCCCTGCCCACGATCGTCTCCGACCTCGGCGGCCTCAACCACCTGTCCTGGGTGATCACCGCCTACCTGCTCGCCGTCACCGCCAGCACCCCGCTCTGGGGCAAGCTCGGCGACCAGTTCGGCCGCAAGAGGCTGTTCCTGTGGTGCATCGCGATCTTCCTCCTGGGCTCGGCGCTGTGCGGTATGGCGCAGGACATGCTCCAACTGGTGCTGGCCAGGGGGTTCCAGGGGATCGGCGGCGGCGGACTCATGGTGCTCGCCTCGGCGCTCATCGGCGACGTCGTCTCACCGAGGGAACGCGGCAGGTACCAGGGCCTGTTCGGGGCGGTCTTCGGTATCTCCAGTGTGGCCGGACCCCTGCTGGGCGGCCTGTTCGTGGACCACCTGTCCTGGCGGTGGGTGTTCTACGTGAACCTTCCGCTGGGGCTGATCGCCTTCCTGACCGTCCTGGCCGTACTGCCCCGGCAGGTCCCGGTCGGCCGCCGGAACATCGACTACGCGGGCATCGTGCTGCTCGCCGCCACCGCCGTCTGCCTCACCCTCGTGGCCTCCTGGGGCGGCGGTGTCTACTCCTGGCTGTCCTGGCAGATCATCACCCTGGCCGCGGGTGGTCTGGTCCTGGGCGTCGGCTGGTGGCTCACCGCCCGCCGGGCGAGCGACCCCGTCATGCCGCTCAGCCTGTTCCGCGACCCGACCATCGCCGTCGCCATGGCCATCGGCTTCTGCGTGGGCTTCGCGATGATGGGTTCGATGGCGTTCCTGCCGCTGTTCCTCCAGGTCGTCCACGAACTCTCGCCGACGGCCTCGGGCCTGCACCTGCTCCCGATGGTGGCGGGCATGTTCCTCACCTCGATCACCAGCGGCCGCCTGGTCACCCGGACCGGCCGCTACAAGGTCTATCCGATCGCCGGTATGGCGCTCACCTCGGCAGGACTCTTCCTGATGTCGGGGATGGGGCCGGACAGTTCGATGCTGGAGATGAGCGCCTACTTCTTCGTCCTCGGCTCCGGACTGGGGTTGGTGATGCAGGTGGTGGTCGTGGTGGTGCAGAACGCCGCCTCCTACGACGACCTGGGGGTGGCGACCTCCTCGGCGACCTTCTTCCGGTCGATCGGCGGCTCCTTCGGTACGGCGGTCTTCGGTGCGGTGTTCGCCAGCCAGCTCGCCGCGAACCTGGCCGACCGCGTCGGGCGGGTCCAGTTCCCGCCGGGGGTGGACCCGAGCGCCCTGGAGAGCGACCCGAGCGCCGTCGACCGGCTGCCGCCGCAGGTCCAGGCGAGCTTCCTGGGCGCCTACGCCGACGCCATCGACACGGTGTTCCTGTGGGCGGTCCCGGTCGCCCTGGCCGGACTGGTGCTGGCCCTGTTCCTCAGGCAGGTTCCGCTGCGCACCACCATCAGGGCCCCGGACCTGAACGAGGCGGTGTCCCCGGTGGCCTCGCCCGGCCGCAGCGCCATGGAGCAGGTGGAGCGCGAGGTCTACGCGGCCTGTGGTGCCGAGGGGGCGGAGACCATGTACACGCGGCTGCGCGAGGCCGCGGGCCTGGAGGTCTCCATCGAGGCCTGCTGGGCACTCAGCCACCTCGGGGTCAGGGGGTCGCTGACCGTGGCCGAGCTGGTCCGGATGTCCGGGCTGGACGCCTCCCGTTGGCGGGACGTCCACCAGGAGATGCTGGAGGCGGGCTACCTGGTCGAGGAGGGCGAGCCGTGGGAGCTCAACTGGCGGGGCGAGGACGCCGTGCGGAGACTGTACGAGGCCCAGCGGACGGCGTTGCGCTCACTGCTCGCCGACTTCGGCCCCCGGGAGCACCCGGACGTGGTCGAGGTCCTGGAGCGGGTCACCGGCGGGACTCTCGGGGACGAGGACGACGCCCCCCGCTCGGGCCAGCACCGTTTCGACCGCGGTTCGCGCTGAGGCAGCGTCGCCGCGGTGGGCCTTCCGAGCCGGGAACACCGCGCTGAACTGGGCGGGGGCCCGTAAGGCGGGGGGCGGGGTCTTGCCAGGAAGCCAAAACCGAATACAGTTCGGTTCAGCAGGACGTCACATTCCACGCCCCTTGGAGGACCCCGTGGCCGAGGCCTACATCGTCGGAGCAGTACGCACCCCCGTCGGCACGAAGAAGGGTGCGCTGGCCGCCGTGCACCCGGCGGACCTGGGGGCGCACGTCCTCAAGGAGCTCGTCGAGCGCACCGGGGTCGACCCGGCGGCGGTCGAGGACGTCATCATGGGCGTCGTCAGCCAGGCCGGTCCGCAGGCCCTGGACCTGGCCCGCACCGCGTGGCTGTCCGCCGGCCTTCCCGAGACCGTCCCCGGCGTCACCATCGACCGCCAGTGCGGCTCCTCCCAGCAGTCCATCCACTTCGCCGCACAGGGCGTCATGTCCGGCACCCAGGACCTGGTGGTGGCGACCGGTGTGGAGAACATGGGCATGGTCCCCATGGGCGCCAACGTCCAGTTCGCCGTGGACAACGACCTCCCGCTGTACGGCGAGGGCTGGATCGAGCGGTACGGCTTCCAGGAGATCTCCCAGTTCCGCGGCGCCCAGCTCATGTGTGAGAAGTGGGGCTACAAGCGCGAGCAGCTGGAGGAGTTCGCGCTGGAGAGCCACAAGCGCGCCGCCGCCGCGCAGGAGGCCGGTTACTTCGACTCCCAGATCGCCCCGATCGCCGGGGTGGGCGGGGACGAGGGCATCCGCCCCGACACCACCCTGGAGAAGATGGCCGGGCTCAGGCCGCTGCGCGAGGACTGGGAGCTCACCGCCGCGGTCGCCAGCCAGGTCTCCGTGGGCGCCGGCGCGCTGCTCATCGCCTCCGAGCGCGCGGTGGAGCAGCACAACCTGACCCCGCTGGCCCGCGTCGTCCAGCTGTCGCTGGTCGGCGACGACCCGGTCTACATGCTCACCGCCCCGATTCCGGCCACCAGGATCGCCCTGGAGAAGGCGGGCCTGAGCATCGACGACATCGACGTCACCGAGATCAACGAGGCCTTCGCCCCGGTCCCGATGTCCTGGATCGACGAGCTCGGCGCGGACCCGGCCAAGGTCAACCCGAACGGCGGCGCCATCGCCCTGGGCCACCCGCTGGGCGCCACCGGTTCCGTCCTGATGACCAAGCTGGTCAACGAGCTGCACCGCACCGGCGGCCGCTACGGCCTCCAGACCATGTGCGAGGGCGGCGGCCAGGCCAACGTGACCATCATCGAGCGCGTCTGACCCGGACCCCGGGCCCCGAACACCGGGCCGCACCCCGGATCCGGGGTGCGGCCCGGCGCCGTGCCGGTTGCGGGGAAAACTCTTGCCTGCAGGCATGCATGCATCTAGGCTGCGGTCATGAGTCAGATGACGTGGAGAGCCGAAGAAGAGCTGATGCGCAGGGTCAAGTGCTCTGCCGAACGCCGCGGTGTCAGCCTGAACGAGTACGTGACCCGGGTGATGCGGGCGGTGACCGACCCGGACCTGGAGGGCGACGAGGCACGGGCCGTCCGTGCCAAGCTCGCGCAGGCCGGGCTGCTGGACTCCTCGGGTACCCAGCGCTCCCGCCCCAGCCGTGAGGCCGTCGAGAGGGCCCGCCGGGCGGCGGGCGGGGGAACCCAGCTGGAGGACCTCGTGGCGGAAGGGCGCGAATGAGCGTTTTCGCCGACACGTCCGCTGTGGTCAAGCTGTACGCGGACGAGTACGGCAGCCAGGCCGTCCGGGACCTGGCGCAGCCGCTGGTGGTGTCGCAGATGACCAGGGTCGAAGTCCCCGCCGCCCTCTGGCGCAAACACAGGATGGGGGAACTGGGCGCCGAGGACACGCGGGTCCTGGTGGCCGAGTTCGAGGCCGACTACTTCGGCGCCCCCGGTGAGGAGCGGCGCCTCTCAGCGGTCAGGGTCACAGCCGAGATCCTGGAGGAGGCGGTTCGGCTGACGGCGGTGCACGGCCTGAGAGCTTACGACGCCGTGCAGCTCGCCTCCGCCAAGGCCGTTCGGTCGGCCGACCCGGGATGTACCTCATGCGCGGTCTTCGACAAGAACCTGCGTGCCGCCGCGGCGATGGAGGGCTTCTCCCCGCTGCCGGAGGAGACCTCTCCGTACGGCCCCCGCGTCGAGCGCGTCTGACCCCGGGCCCCGAGCACCGGGCCGCACCCCGGACCCGGGGCGCGGCCCAGCGTCACGTTCCGTCTCAGGGGACCGTCACCAACAGATCGTCGAGGAAGGCGTCCACGTGCTCCTGGCCGTCCTCCCAGGCGCCGGCGGGCATACCGCAGGACTGGGCGAAGCGGAGTTCGTCGTCGCCGTGCCAGAGGACTCCGGCCCGGGAACCGGCGTCCGTCTCCTCGTTCACCGTCTCCACGGCGGTGAACTCCACGCTCTCCCCGTCGTCGGTGGGGACCTCGACCGGGTCGAGCGGGGTGATCGGGGTGTCGGTCAGATCGTCGCCGAACACGTCCCCCGGGACCGTGAGCCACAGCAGCGCGCTGTCCTGGGGGCTGCGGTCCAGTTCCTCGGACTGCTTGGCGTGCCCCTCCATGAGGTTGAGGGTGACGCTGCACCCGTCCCGGACGAAGACCGCCAGCCCCTCTTCGCCGCCCCCGCTGTCCGTCCACGCCGGAAGGTCCTCGGGGACGAGCCAGGCGAGCTCGCCGTCGGCCGGGATGGAGGTGTACTCCCGCTGCGGCTCCTCGGTCTTCTCCGTTTCCACCGCGGCCTCCACCTCGGGAGCCGCCTCGTCCGTCTCCTCGCCCTGGGCACAACCAGCGGTCAGGAGCAGGGTCGCGGCTCCGGGCAGGAGGGCCACTCTCTTCGCCGTGTCTGGAATCTCTGGCATGCACCAGATCATGGCAGACCCGGCCCGCGCATCCGGGGCCGTTTTCCGGATCACCTCCGGGGGGAGTCCAGCCCCTCGCCGCCGACGCCGTTCTCCAGGCCCAGCCAGGCGGCCATCTCCTTCAGCTGCTCCACCAGTTCGGGCACGGTCTCGGCGGGGGCGTCCTCCTCCAGGGTGACCCGGCGGGCGAGCAGGGTGCCCGAGGCGCGGTCGGCCTTGAGGTCGACCCGGGCCACCAGCTCCTCGCCCAGCAGGAACGGCAGCACGTAGTAGCCGTGCACCCGCTTGGCGGCGGGCACGTAGATCTCCAGCCGGTACCGGAAACCGAACAGCTCCTCGGCGCGGTCGCGCGTCCACACCAGTGAGTCGAAGGGGCTCAGCAGGGCGCGGGCGTCCACCCGGCGGGGGACGCGGGCGTCCTTGTGCAGGTAGGCGGGTCGGCCCCAGCCGCGCACGGTGGCCGGGACGAGTTCCCCGGAGTCCACGAGGTCGGCGACAGCGGCACGGGACTCGCTCCCCTTGAGCCGGAAGTAGTCGCGCAGGTCGGGCTCGGTGGCGATCCCGTGGGCACGGGCGGCGATCGCCACCAGCTCGCGGTGGGCCTCCTCCGGGGCGGGGTGGGGCAGTGCGTGCACCTCGGCGGGCAGGACGCGTTCGGGCAGGTCGTAGCGGCGCTCGAACTGGCTGTTGCGGCCGTTGGAGGTGAGGTCGCCGATCCAGAACAGGTACTCCAGGCACTTCTTGACCTCGGACCAGTTCCAACCCCAGTGCTCCTTGGCGCGCGGCGCGTCGTGGGCCAGGGCGGCCTCGACCTCGCGGGCGGTGGCCGGACCGATCCGGGCCACCTCCTCGTGCACCGCCTTGACCAGTTCGGGCCTGTCCTCGCGGATGCCGTTCATCCACCCCACCCGCTCCTGGGCGCGGTTGCGTTCCATGCGGTACCGCATGAGGCGGTGGGTCGCGGGCGGGACCAGGCTCGCCTCGTGCGCCCAGCACTCGACCAGCCGCGCCGGGCTGTTGCCCGCCGCGGTGGTGGCGGCCCGGTCCAGCAGCGCGGGATCGTAGCCGCCCAACCGGGCGAACACGGGCAGGTACTGACTGCGGGCCAGCACGTTCACGCTGTCGATCTGGAGCAACCCCACCCGGCGCACGACGCGCGCCAGATGGGTGAGTGTGGGCCCGGAGCCGGGGCGCGGGTCGTGGAAGCCCTGGGCGGCCAGGGCGATCCGACGGGCCTGGGACAGGGAGAACTCCGCGTCGCGGCGGGGGTGCGGTGCAGGCATCTGATCACCGTAGGCCCAGCCGACGACATTCCCTGGAACAGGACCCCCGGGGCGGGAGTCAGCCCATCCGGCGGTGCTGGTCCTCCTTCTCGGAGGGGCCGGGCGCGGCCGGGGCGATCAGCGGTCCGGGGAGCGACGGGTCCAGGACGCCCTCCTCCAGCCAGGTGTAGGAGTCGTCCATCAGGCGGCGGGCGAGCTTGCCGTCCAGCTCGTCGGTGTTGGACCACAGCCCCTCGAAGAGGGTGTCGATCCGGAGCCGGGCCTGGTGGCAGAACACGTCGGCCAGCTCGAACGGGGTGGTGCCGCGCTCGGGGTGCGCGTCCGTGTCGGCGCGGGCGCGCACGACCACGGCGCTCATCGCGAACAGTTCGGCGCCGATGTCCACCACACGCCCGAGGAAGCCCTGTTTGACCTCCATCTTCCCCTGCCAGCGCGACATCGCGTAGAACGTGGACCGGGCCAGCCTGCGCGAGGAGCGCTCGACGAAGCGCAGGTGGGCGGCGAGCGGTCCGAACTCCGCGAAGGCCGAGGGCACCTGGCCCCGGCCGACCACGAGGGTCGGCAGCCACCTGGCATAGAACCCGCTCGCCCGGGCCACGGCGCGTGCCTTGTCGGACCGGCTGGTGTCGGGGTCGATGATGTCCCCGGCCACGGACAGGTGCGCGTCCACCGCCTCGCGGGCGATCAGGAGGTGCATGATCTCCGTGCTTCCCTCGAAGATCCGGTTGATCCGCAGGTCGCGCAGCAGTTGCTCGGCGGGCACCCCGCGCTCGCCGCGCGCGGCCAGGGATCCGGCGGTCTCGAAACCGCGTCCGCCGCGGACCTGGACGAGTTCGTCGGCGATCGTGTACGCCATCTCCGAGGCCCACAGTTTGGCGATGGCGGCCTCGATGCGGATGTCGTGCCGCTTGTCGTCGGCCATCTGGCTGGACAGGTCCAGCATGGCCTCCATGGCGTAGGTGGTGGCGGTGATGAAGGAGAGCTTCTTGGCCACCTCCTCGTGTCGGCCCACCGGTCGCCCCCACTGGACGCGTTCGCGGGCCCACTCGCGGGCGACCTTGGTGGCCCACTTGCCTCCGCCCGCGCACATGGCGGGCAGGGACAGGCGGCCGGTGTTGAGGGTGGACAGGGCGATCCGCAGCCCGTGCCCCTCCTCGCCGATCCGGTTGGCGGCGGGTACCCGCACCCGGTGCAGACGGGTGACGCCGTTCTCCAGTCCCTTGAGCCCCATGAAGCGGTTGCGGTGCTCCACGGTGATCCCGGCCGAGTCGCCCTCGACGACGAAGGCCGTGACGCCGCCGCGGTGGCCGGGGCCCTCGGGCACGCGGGCCATCACCACGAGTAGCTCGGCGACCACGCCGTTGGTGGTCCACAGCTTGACCCCGTCCAGCACGTACTCGGAACCGTCCTGCGCGGGCGTGGCCGTGCAGCGCAGCCGCGCCGGGTCGCTGCCGACGTCCGGTTCGGTGAGCAGGAACGCGCTGATCGCGCCTTCGGCGCAGCGGGGGAGGAAGGTGTTCCTCTGCTCCTCGGTACCGAACATGGCGACCGGTTGGGGGACGCCGATGGACTGGTGCGCGGAGAGCAGGGCGCCGATCGCCGGTGAGACGGAGCCGACCAGCATCAGGGCGCGGTTGTAGTGGACCTGGGTGAGGCCGAGTCCGCCGTACTCGGCGGGGATCTTCATTCCGAACGCGCCGACCTCGCGCAGGGCCGCGATGGTCTCGTCGGGGATGCGCTCCTGGAGTTCGATCCGCTGGGGGTCGATGCCCTCGCACACCCGCCGCAGTTCGGCGAGGAAGGCCTCACCGCGTCGGCGGGAGGGTTCGTCGGGTTCGGTGAGGGGGTGGATCAGGTCCAGCCGCAGGCGGCCCAGGTACAGCTCCTTGGCGAAGCTGGGCTGGCTCCAGCCGCTCTCCCGGGCCTGTTCGGCCACCTGGCGTGCCCTGCGTTCGTCGACCTCGGGTTCGGGGTCCTGGTTGGTGCCGGAAGCGGGTTCGACCGTCGACATGGGCGCGTTCACCTCACTGCGGGAATAGCGGATGTGGTCCGTGTCACAGCCGTACCCGTGGTCGTGGTATCTGACGCCCGCTGCCCTCAACGAGTCGGACCCCCGCCGTCCCGTGCGGTCCGGTTCGACGGAGTCCCTGATCACGGCCCCGCAGGCGATTTTCTCCCCGTCTCCGGGGAAAAACCTTGCGCGCAATGCGAACCGTTTGGGTGGGTCGGCCGTCCAACGGGGCGCGACGGAAACCAACCGTGCATGTGCCGGGAGTCGCCGAACCCCGGTGCGGAGGACGGCCGCACCGGGGTTCCTTCGTGTCCGGCCAGGTCGTCGGCGCGATCCTCTAGCCTTTGGCTGTGCGTATCGCGACATGGAATGTGAACAGTGCCCGCGCCAGGGCCGAACGGATCGGCGACTGGTTGGACCGGAGCGAGGTCGACGTCCTCGCCGTCCAGGAGACCAAGGCCCGTGACCACCAGTTCCCCGAGTCGGTCTTCACCGACCGCGGGTACGAGGTCGCCCACCACGGCCTCTCCCAGTGGAACGGGGTCGCGATCGCCTCGCGCGTGGGGCTGGAGGACGTCCGGATCGGCTTCCCCGGCCAGCCCGGCTACGGGGACCCCGAGGAGCGTGAGGCCCGCGCCATCGCCGCCACCTGCGGCGGCGTCCAGGTGTGGAGCCTGTACGTGCCCAACGGCCGCGAGGTCGACCACCCCCACTACGCCTACAAGCTCCGCTGGCTGGAGGCCCTGCGCCAGGCGGGCGCCGAGAGCCTGGCACGTGACCCCGAGGCGCAGATCGCCTACACCGGCGACTTCAACATCGCCCCGAAGGACGAGGACGTGTGGGACACGGCCGCCTTCGAGGGGCTCACCCACGTCACCGAACCCGAACGGGCCGCCTTCGCCGGGCTGGTCGACGCCGGTTTCGCCGAGGTGGTGCGCGATCACACCCCCGGCCCCGGTGTGTACACCTACTGGGACTACAAGGGGCTGGCCTTCCCCAAACGCAAGGGCATGCGCATCGACTTCGTGCTGGCCTCGCCCGCGCTCCGGTCCAGGGTGACCGGCGCGAGCATCGATCGCGAGGAGCGCAAGGGCAAGGGCGCCTCCGACCACGCCCCGGTCATCGTCGCCCTTGACGGTGCCGACAGCCAGCCGGTCGACCGGCCCAGGAAGTGAGTGGCACAGTGAGCAGCGAAGCGGGTTCCCGGATGAGTACCGAAGCGAGCGCGGCGCCGCGCCTCGCCGTCCTCGGCAGCGTGAACATGGACCTGGTGGCCTACGTGGACGAGGTGCCGGACGGCGGCGAGACCGTCACCGGCACCGGCTTCCGGCAGATCCCCGGCGGCAAGGGCGCCAACCAGGCGGTGGCGGCCGCACGGGCCGGGGCCGATGTGGCCTTCCTCGGCGCTGTCGGCGACGACGCCTTCGGCACCGAACTGCGTGCCAACCTGGCCCGGAGCGGGATCGACGCCACCGGACTGCGCACGGTCCCCGGGGTGTCCGGGATCGCGCACATCGTCGTGGACGGCCGCGGCGGCAACCGCATCATCGTCGTACCCGGCGCCAACGGCGGGGCCGGGGTGGCCGAGGGCGACGAGGCTCTGGTGAGCGGAACGGCGGCCCTGCTGCTCCAGCTGGAGCTGCCGATGGCCGCGGTGGTGGCCGGTGCCCGTCTGGGCCGGAGCCTGGGCGTACCGGTCTATCTGACGCCCGCCCCCGCCCGGGAGCTGCCCGAGGAGCTCCTGGAGAACGTGGACGTCCTGGTCCCGAACCAGCACGAGGCCGCCGCGATCACGGGGCACACCGAACCGCGCGCCGCTCTGGCTGCGCTGCTGGAGAGGGTTCCCGAGGTGCTGCTGACGCTCGGCGAGGACGGGTCGCTGTACGGGCGCCAGGGCGAGGAGCCGGTCCACGTTCCGGCCCGTCGGGTGGAGGCGGTGGACACCACGGCGGCCGGCGACACCTTCTGCGGTTCGTTCGCGGTCGCCAGGGCGGAGGGACGGACTCCGCGTGCGGCGATGGAGTTCGCCGCGGCCGCTGCCGCGATCTCCGTGGGACGGCACGGAGCCAGCTCGTCGATGGCCTCGCGGGACGAGGTCGAGGCCCTGCTCAGGGGCTGAGGCGCGGGACCGCTGTGCGTGGTCGGGCACGTGCTCTGGGCGGTGCGCTCAGGGCGTGTGCCCGATCTGCTCGAGGAACGGCGCGGGATCCTGGTTCTGGAGGCGGACCTCCAGCACGATGTCGACGGTGTCGCCGACGATACGGCCGCCCCAGGGGGTGCCGCCGCCGTCGCCGACCCCGAATTCGGCCAGGCTGATCTGGGTCGTGGCGGAGAAGAAGTGGCCGTGGGTGTCGTCCGGGGAGCCCAGGTCGGGGGCTTCACCGACCCATTCGGAGTTCAGGACGACGGGAACGGTCGTGCCGTGCAGTTCGAGGTCGCCGTGCAGGCGGAAGGAGTTCTGTCTCCTGACCGGTTCCACCCCGGTGGAGGTGAAGCGGATCCGGGGGTGGTGGTCCACGTCCAGGAAGTCGGCGGAGCGCAGGTGCGCGTCGCGGGCGTTGACCCCGGTGTTGAGGCTCGCCGCGTCGATGACGACCTCCACCGAGGACCGCGTGGGGTCCTGGGCCACGCGGACCTGTCCCTCGGCCTGGCCGAAGGCGCCCTGGACCCGGCCGAAGCGCAGGTAGTGGGCGACGAAGATCAGACTGGAGTGCAGCGGGTCGAGGTGCCAGGTACCGGTGTCCGGGCCGAACCTCGTCGGAGCGGATGTCATGGGTGATAACTCCCTTTTGCCCGATATAAGACATTGGTCAGCACACTTTAGGTCTGACCCCTGACCACGACCCCGGATTCCGCTCCGACCTGCGGAGAGACATTCGACTCGCCTTCCCCGGGAAGTTCCCGGAACCGCCTCTGGCGCGGCGGATCACCCCTCGCCGGAGGGCCTCGGACAGCCAGGGGGACTTCGGTCACGGCCGGTTCCGGCCACCCCGTCAGCACGGACGCGCGATCGGCTGCACGGACACACGAAGGGAGGGCCGGGGCGTGACGCCCCGGCCCTCCCTGGTTCGACCGGCCGGCGGGCCCGGACGGCCCGCCCGGCCCGCTACATGTGCTCGGGCGATTCCACGCCGAGCAGGTCCAGCCCCTGGACCAGCACGCGCAGCGCCACGGAGACCAGCGCCAGCCGCGACTCGCGCTCGGCGTCGGTCCCGGCGGTCAGCACCGGGCAGTGCTCGTAGAAGGCCGTGAGGCTCTGCGCCAGCTCGAACAGGTACGTGGACAGGCGGTGCGGCTGGAGGAGGTCGCCGACCTGCGCCACCACGGCACCGAAGCCCAGCAGCTTGAGCGCGAGCTCGCGCTCGGCGCCCTCGGACACGCTGATCCGGCCGTCGATCCGCTGCGGGTCCACCCCGCCCTTGCGGAAGATGGACCGGATCCGGGCCTGCGCGTACTGCAGGTACGGTCCGGTGTTGCCGGTCAGCGCCAGCATGCGGTCGAAGTCGAACACGTACTCGGTGTCGTGCGAGACCGACAGGTCCGCGTACTTCACCGCGCCGATGCCGACCTTGTAGGCGATCTCCGCCTGGCTCTCGGCGTCCAGGTCGGGGCGGTTCTGGGCGACCACGGCCGCGGCCCGCTCGATCGCCTCGCCCAGCAGCGCCATCAGCCGGACCGGCGCGCCGCTGCGGGTACGCAGGATCTTGCCGTCGCTGCCCAGGACGTTGCCGATCTGCACGTGCGTGGTCTCCACGCCCTCCGGCAGCCACCCGGCCTTGCGGGCGGTGGCCCAGACCATCTTGAAGTGCATGGCCTGCGGGGCGCCGACCACGTACAGGATGCGGTCGGCCTTGAGGTCGTCCACCCGGTACCGGACGGTCGCCAGGTCCGTGGTGGCGTAGCCGTAGCCGCCGTCGCTCTTGCGGATGATCAGCGGCACCGGCTTGTCCTCGCGGCCGGTGAAGCCGTCCAGGAACACGCACAGGGCGCCGTCGCTGACCTCGGCGATGCCCTTGGCCTCCAGCTCCTCGCACACGTCGGCGAGCATCGCGTTGTAGCTGCTCTCACCGGCCAGGGCCTCGTCGTCGAGGGTCACACCGAGCTTGGCGTACACCTTGTTGAAGTAGACCCTGGACAGGCCCACCAGCTTGCGCCACAGGCGCAGCGTCTCCTCGTCGCCGCCCTGCAGGGCGACCACCCTGCGGCGCGCACGGGCGGCGAAGTCGCCCGGGTCCTCCCCCGCGGAGTCGAACTTGGTCCGGGCCGCCTGGTAGAAGGCGTTCGGGTCGGTGGTGAGCAGGTCGGCCTCGGCGGACTCCTCACCGACCTCCAGCAGATGCTCGATGAGCATGCCGAAGGGGGTGCCCCAGTCACCGATGTGGTTCTGCCGGATGACGTTGTGGCCCAGGAACTCCAGGGTCCGGGCCAGGGAGTCGCCGACCACCGTGGTGCGCAGGTGTCCGACGTGCATCTCCTTGGCCACGTTGGGCGCGGAGTAGTCGAGCGGGATGTTCAGGCGCTCCTGCACGGGCACGCCCACGCGGGGGTCGTCGAGGAGCTGGCGGGTCTGGTCGGCGATCCAGTCCTCGCGCAGTGTGAGGTTGATGAAACCCGGACCGCTGACCTCGACGTCACGGCAGACGTCGGACACGTCGAGGTGCTCCATGATCGCCGCGGAGACCTCGCGGGGCTTTCGGCCCAGGCGCTTGGCGAGCGCGAGTGCGGCGTTCGCCTGGTAGTCAGCGAACTGGGACGGGCGGATGACGGGGTCGGTGTCGGCGAACTCGGGGCCGAAGGCGGCGCCGAGAGCGGACTGGACCCGTCGCGAGAGTACTTCCTGCGGGTCGGCCATGGTGCCAAGCCTACCGACCGGCCGTGCCCTTCCCGCCAGTCGTTTACCGGGACGCACCGCTCCGGTACGGGGCCGCGGCGGCCGGATATCCTCTTCCGGTGAGCGATCAGAGGAGTGATCCGTGGCAGCCGGGGACCGCCGGGCTGCTGAGGCTGCCCTCGGGCCGAGCCGTCCGCGGCCGGGGGCTGGGGTACCCGCTGCCGGAGGGCCCCCGGCCCGAGTTCGCCCTGTACCTGTTGGACCACGAACCCCCGACGTTCCCCTGGACGCACCGCTGGGTGCGCTGGGAGGACTTCGGGCTGCCCGCCGACCCCGCCGACACCCTGTCCCGGTTCCGCCAGGCCCTCGAACGGGCAGGGCGGGAACGGGTGGAACTGGCCTGCCTGGGCGGTCGCGGTCGCACCGGGACGGCGCTGGCCTGTCTGGCGGTGCTGGACGGGCTCCCCGCAGGGGAGGCCGTGTCCTACGTGCGCGAACACTACTCCCCGCACGCGGTGGAGACCCCGGAACAGGAGGCCTACGTGCGCGCCTTCACGCCCTGAACCGGGCCCCGGTCAGCGGTCCTCGCCGCGGCGGTGGAGCCAGTGCGGGGAACGGGGGTGCACCCTTCGCCGGATCTGGTCGCCGATGCGGCCGCCCGACAGGTCGTGGGCGAGCTGGCAGGCGTGCGCGATGCCCTCGGGGTGGCTGTCGCCGTGCGCGATGACCACCGTGCCGGTCAGGCCGAGCAGGGCGGCGCCGCCGTAGGTCTCGCTGTCGAACCGCTCGCGCAGCCTCCTCAGGGCGCCGCGCTGGAGCATCGCGCCCGCCTTGGCCGCGGTGGACGAGGTGAGCGCCTCCCTGACGGCGTCCATGGTGAAGGCGGCGGTCCCCTCGATGGTCTTGAGCGCCACGTTGCCGCTGTGCCCGTCGGTGACGACCACGTCGACCTTCCCGGAGAGCAGGTCGTGCCCCTCGATGTTGCCGCGGAAGTCCATGGTCTCGGAGCCCTCTGCGGCGCCGGCGAGCAGCTCGCTGGCTCTGCGGATCAGCTTGTTCCCCTTGCCCGGCTCCGAACCGATGTTCAGCATGCCCACCCGGGGCCGCTCCACGCCGAAGGCGGTCTGCGCGTAGGCACAGCCCAGGTGTGCGAACTGGACCAGCATCTCCGGTTTGGCGTCGGCGTTGGCCCCGGCGTCCACCATGATGGTGGGCACCCTTCCGGTGGGAAGGGTCACGGCCAGGGCCGGGCGCAGCACTCCCGGCTGGGTGCGCAGCCGCACCGTGGAGGTGGCCACGATCCCGCCGGTGGATCCGGCGGACACCAGCGCGTGGGCGTCGCCCCGGCGGATCAGCCGGCAGGCCACCGCGGCGCTGGAGCGGGGACGCCGCCAACTGGCCAGGGCCCCTTCGTGCATCGCGATGTCGTCCTCGGCGTGGACCACCGGGATGTCGCGCAACGCGCCCTGCTCGGCGAGCATCGCGGCGATCTCGGTCCGGCGCCCCACGAGCAGGACGCGCAGGCCCAGCTCGCGCACGGCCCGGACGGCACCGTGCACGATCTCCTGGGGAGCGTTGTCGCCGCCCATGGCGTCCACCGCGATGATCGGCGGTGACGTGCGCGGGGCCGGGGCGTCCGCGTCGGGAGTGCCAGTCACTGCTTCCTCACACGGTCGGTCGGTGTTGGTGGGTGGGGTCCGCGGGGCGGGGTAGTGTGTGCCGTTCGCACGCTTTCGGGTGGGTTCGCGGCAGGGGCGAGCGAGCCCCCGCCGGGCCGCGCTGGATGGTGTGGTGACACGCTATCGGGTCGCCCCCGCCCTGCCTGCGGACGGCACGTTCCCGCGCCCACCTGCGCCCATGCGAGGATACTTGCAGTATGTCCAGGTCAGGGCTGGATATTGCGCAAGGTGGGTACAAATCCCCTAGTCGGGGTATATCCGCTCGCTGGCTCGGTCGCCCGAGAAAGCCCCGAGCGCAGACGACAACCAAATTTTCATCCCACGGTGGTCCCCCGGTACCCGTATGCCGGAACCGCCGGATCAGGGCTGCCCTCCTCCCAGGGGAGGCCCCTGGTGAACCAGCAGGAGAGGAGAGGCGTGAGCGTTACGCCTGACGTGGCACAGTCCCCGTCCGCCGGACGTCGGTTTCGTGCCTACACGACGAAACACCTTGACGAGCTCACGGCGCGAGCCGGCCTCGCGGCCGACGAGCAGCTCGCGGTCAAGGCGGTGGCCCATGTGCTTCCGTTCCGGGTCAACAGCTACGTCATCGATGAGCTGATCGACTGGGACGCCGCTCCCGACGATCCGATCTACCGCCTGGTCTTCCCCCAGGCGGACATGCTGCCCCAGCACGACGTCTCCAGGATCGCCGACCTGCTGTCCGCGGGCGCGGGGCGCAAGGAGCTGAACGAGGCCGCCAACCAGGTCCGGGCCAAGCTCAACCCGCACCCCGCGGGCCAGATGGACCTCAACGTGCCCACCTCGGGCAACGAGGAGCCCATCCCGGGGATCCAGCACAAGTACAAGGAGACGGTGCTCTTCTTCCCGAAGCAGGGGCAGACGTGCCACGCGTACTGCACCTACTGCTTCCGCTGGGCGCAGTTCGTCGGCGACGCCGACCTGAAGTTCGCCTCCGGTGAGATCGACCAGATGGTCGACTACGTGCGCTCGCACCCCGAGGTCACCAGCGTCCTGTTCACCGGTGGCGACCCGATGATCATGGGTGAGGGGGTCATCTCCCGCTACATCGAGCCGCTGCTGGAGATCGAGCACCTGGAGGCCATCCGGATCGGGACCAAGGCGCTGGCCTACTGGCCGCAGCGCTTCACCACCGACCCGGACGCGGACGACACGCTCCGTCTGTTCGAGAAGGTCGTGGCCTCGGGCAAGAACCTCGCGTTCATGGCCCACTTCTCGCACCCGAACGAGATGAACTCCGAGCTCGTACAGGACGCCGTGCGCCGGATCCGCGCCACGGGGGCGGTCATCCGCACCCAGGCACCGCTGATCCGCACGATCAACGACGACTCGGCCACCTGGGAGAGCATGTGGCGGACGCACCTGCGCCACGGCATGGTGCCCTACTACATGTTCGTCGAGCGCGACACCGGCCCGCAGGACTACTTCGCGGTGCCGCTGGCCGAGGCCTACGACATCTTCCGCGGTGCCTACCAGCGGGTCTCGGGCCTGGCCCGGACCGTGCGGGGTCCGTCGATGTCGGCGACGCCGGGCAAGGTGTGCGTGGACGGTGTGACGGAGATCTTGGGAGAGAAGGTCTTCGTCCTGCACTTCATCCAGGCGCGTGACCCGGAGCTGGTCGGCAAGCCCTTCTTCGCCAAGTACGACGAGAAGGCCGCCTGGCTGTTCGACCTGAAGCCGGCGCTGGGCGCCACCCACTTCCCGTGGGAGCAGGCCCCGGTCGGCGACAACGGCCTGGTCGACCCCACCCGCCTCTAGGGCGGACCGCCGCCGGGGGAGGAGGAAGCGCGCCTCCGGCGGCGGGAGGGCCGCGTAGCGGTCGGTGGTAGACGGGCGGAGCCCGGCACCTGGTGGGTGCCGGGCTCCGCTCGTGTCCGCTCCGTGGACGGAAACAGGCCGTCGCGGGACGGGAGTGGACCGCGAGGCCCGACGGATCGGACACGTTTCCTGGGCTGGTCTGTCGGTGGGGGGAGGGGCCCAGGGTTCGGGGGGGTGGGTGGGGGCGCGGGGTCAGTCCAGGAGGGCGTCGAAGTCGCCGGTCTTGGCGCCGCGGACGAAGGCCCTGATCTCCGCCGGCGTGTACACGAGCGCGGGCCCCTCGGGGTCACGCGAGTTGCGGACGGCGATGTCTCCTCCGGGCAGCGTGGCGACCTCCACGCAGTTCCCGTCCGGATTGCTCCAACTGCTCTTGGTCCATGCGACCTTCAACCGGTCCGCGGGGACGCCGTTGTAGATCGGGTGCATCTCAACCTCCTGGAACTTCGGGGACGTGTGAGCGGGGTCCACAAGCGGCTCCAGTGCGCCGTGCTCGTCGGGCTGGACCATCCTGACCTTCGCCCGCCGTGTCCCAGGACGGGCAGGGTCGTGCACGATTGGTCCGTTCGTCCCCGTGCAAACCCAAAGCGTAGTGCATGCACGTGCATACGTGCTTGCATCAGTAAGTTCTCGCGGATTGGCCGAGGGTGAACCGATGGTGGAACCGCATGTCACGCCTAACGCTTCGGGGGTCCCGGCGGTTCAGCGTTCCAGGATTGTTTCCCAGTCGTGGCCGAACGTGGACATACCGACGGCCCCCGAGGGCACTCAGGGCGTTCGCGGCCTCGCCCGGGGTGTCGGTGCTGTCGGGGGCGGCACGGGGGCGGCGTAGGACCGGGAGGCGTGGTGGTGGGGCCGGTGGTGGGGGCGCGTCCCCGGCGGGCGGGGCTCGGGAGAGGACCGCCAGGGAGAGGACCGCTCGGGGTCCCCTCGGTCAGGACCCGTAGCGTTCGAGGAAGCCTTCGAGGATCTCCTCGGTGGAGCCCGGCAGGGGTGCCTGGGTGGCGAGGTGGTCCATGGTCTGCGCGTAGCGGCTGGTGTCGTCGAACTTGTCGAAGTAGAGCGCGCTGCTCAGCTGTTCCAGGTAGACCACGTCGGGCAGTTGGGGGGTCGGGAAGCGCAGGATGCTGAACGGGCCGCCGGCGGCGGGGTGGCCGCCCATGGCGAACGTGGCGATCTGGATGGTGATGTTGGGGCGGCGGGACATCTCCAGGAGGTGTTCGATCTGGCCGCGCATCACCTCGGCGTCGCCGTAGGGCCGGTGCAGGACCGCCTCGTCGATGACCGCCCACAGGCGCGGCGGATCGCCCTCGGGCGAGGTGAAGCGCAGCTGCCGGCGCATGCGCATGTTCACGCGGCTGTCCACCTCCTCCTCGGAGTTGGCCGTGCGCGAGAGTTTGATGACCGACCTGGCGTACCCCTCGGTCTGGAGCAGCCCGGGCACGAACTGCACCTCGAAGGTACGGATGACCGACGCGGCCTCCTCCAGGCCCACGTAGACGCCGAACCACTGGGGAAGCACGTCGCCGTACTTGTGCCACCAGCCCTGGGCGTTGGCGCTGGAGATCATTCCGACCAGGGCCTCGCGCTGCCCGGGATCGTCCACTCCGTACAGTTTCAGCAGGTCGTCGACGTCCCGGTGCTTGAAACTGACCTGGCCCAGCTCCATGCGGCTGATCTTGGCGTGGGAGGCGCGGATCGCGTATCCGGCGTCGTGCCGGGAAATGCCCTTCTCCTTGCGCAGGCGGCGCAGCTGGGTGCCGAGCAGAATGCGCAGCACGGTGGGGCCACCGCTGGAATTGGCTAGGAAATCCTGTGTGACCTGGTGGTTCGGCATTGGATCGGCTACCACTTCGCCTCCCTAGGAGTGGTATTGGCGCGAGCGACCGCTCAGTATACCGATGCGGTTCTTCCGCGCCAGGCCCGGATCCGGCTCGGGAAGCGGTGAAGCGGGCCAACCGGAATCGCCGGTGAGCGGAGGGCGAATTCTTCGTGAGGAGGCCTACCGAAAGCAGGACAGAGTCCTATAGTCTTGCCGAACGTTGATCTGCACGTGCATCTGTGGCTTACGTATGTAAGTAACGGGCATAGCGGACAGACAGGCGTGAACTCGAGGGTTTCCACGCGAGGAGAGAGATGAACACAGAGCTGATGCTCTCGGAGCCTGAGGCCGGGGCATCCTGGAACCACCCCCTCCCGGTGCAGGCGTCCGGAGGGGTGTCGGCCGGGCGCTGGGACCCCTCGCTCGGGCGGCTGGGGATCGGGGAGCGCACGCGTACCCGCGCCGTCGCGGCCGCCTCCTACCGCGCGCTGCCGGACTCGGTCCGCTCCGCGCGTGAGTTCGGTGTCGAGAGCCTGTTCGCGTGGCGGATGCCGGAACTGGCGGAGAACCTCCGGCTCATCGTCTCCGAACTGGTCGGGAACGCCTGCAGGCACGCGGTCGCGGCCGACGGCCCCGAGCACACCCGCATCACCCTTCAGCTGAGACCCCTGCCCGAACAGGGCACCGTGGTGTGCATGGTCGCCGACCCCAGCCCCAAGGGCCCGGTCCGGATCGACGCGCACCATTTCGCGGAATCCGGCCGCGGGCTCAGCCTGATCGCCGCTTTCAGCCGGGAATGGGGCTGGGGCCCCGCCCTCGGACACGGAAAGGTCGTGTGGGCGGTCTGCGCTTCTGATCCGCTCTGACGGATCCCCTGATCCCCGGAGGAGGGGTTGTTCCCGTGACTCGGACCGGTGGTGGAGTCCGCCGGGCCGAGTAGGCTGTCAAGGCATGTCGGCATTTGGCCGACGGCGGCAGAGAAACCCCCCGACCCCGAGCCCGGGAGTAAGGCGTGGCCGTACTGGATCCGGACCAGGAACGCTTCCGGTGCGACGGTATGACCGTCGTGCACCTGAAGGGCGAAATCGATATCGCCACGGCCGAGGGCGTGTTCACCCGGCTGGCCTCGGCCGCACTCGACAACTGCACCGTCGTCGACCTCTCCGCGGTGGAATTCATCGACGCCTCGGGCGTCAACGCGCTGGTCGGCGCGGTCCGTTCCGCCACCGGCGTCCAGAACCACCTCCTGTTCGCGAGTCCGCCCCGGCAACTGCTTCGGATCCTGGACGTACTCGACCTGCACGGGGTGCTGCCGACCCACCACGACACCGCGGCCGCCTGCGCCGCGCACCGCACCGACCACGCGGTGCACTGAGCCCAGCACGCCGCCTCCGGACACCCGAGCGCCGTGGGCGCCCCGGGAACACGGACGGGGCGTGCTGGGCGGGGGACGTACCCCGCCCAGCACGCCCCGCACACCGGGGGCCGCAGGCCCGGCCTACTCCACGGTCACGCTCTTGGCGAGGTTGCGCGGCTGGTCCACGTCGTTGCCCTTGGCCAGGGCGAGCTCGCAGGCGAACACCTGCATGGGGATCGTCGAGACGATCGGCTGCAGCAGGGTCGGCACCGCCGGGATCTCGATGAGCACGTCCGAGTACGGCCGTACCGCCTCGTCGCCCTCCTCCGCGATCACGATGGTGCGGGCACCGCGGGCACGCACCTCCTGGATGTTCGACACGATCTTGTCGTGCAGCACGCTGCGCCCCTTGGGCGAGGGCACCACGACGACCACCGGCAGGCCCTCCTCGATCAGCGCGATCGGACCGTGCTTGAGCTCGCCCGCGGCGAACGCCTCGGCGTGCATGTACGCCAGCTCCTTGAGCTTGAGCGCGCCCTCCATCGCCACCGGGTAACCCACGTGGCGGCCGAGGAACAGCACGGTGTCCGCGTCGGCCAGCGAACGGGCCAGCTCACGGACGGGCTCGACCGTGTCCAGGACCCTCTCGACCTGCTCCGGCATGGTGGCCAGCTGCGCGATCACGGCGTTGATCTCGTCGCCGAACTTCATTCCGCGCACCTGGGCCAGGTACAGGCCGACCAGGTAGCAGGCGGCCAGCTGGGTGAGGAAGGTCTTGGTGGCGGCCACCCCGACCTCCGGTCCGGCGTGCGTGTACAGCACGCCGTCGGACTCACGCGGGATCGTGGACCCGTTGACGTTGCAGATCGCCAGTACGCGGGCGCGCTGCTCGCGGGCGTAGCGGACCGCCATCAGGGTGTCCATGCTCTCGCCGGACTGCGAGATCGCGATGACCAGGGTCTGCTGGTCCAGGATCGGGTCGCGGTAGCGGAACTCGCTGGCGACCTCCACCTCGCAGGGGACCCGGCACCAGTGCTCGATCGCGTACTTGGCGATCAGACCCGCGTGGTAGGACGTGCCGCAGGCGATGATGACGACCTTCTCGACCGACCGCAGTTCCGCCGGGGTCAGCCGCATCTCGTCCAGGGAGAGCTGCCCCTCGACCGAGACCCGGCCCAGGAGGGTGTCGGCGACGGCCTTCGGCTGCTCGACGATCTCCTTGAGCATGAAGTAGTCGAAACCGTCCTTCTCCGCCGCGGAGGCGTCCCAGTCGACGTGGTACTCGCGCACGTCCACGGGGTTGCCGTCGTAGTCGGTGACGACCACGGAGTCGGCGCGCAGCTCGACGACCTGGTCCTGGCCGAGCTCGACCGCGTCACGGGTGTGGGCGATGAACGCCGCCACGTCGCTGGCCAGGAAGTTCTCGCCCTCACCGCGGCCGACGACCAGCGGGGAGTTGCGACGGGCCGCGACGACCAGGTCGGGGTCGTCGACGGAGACCGCGACCAGGGTGAAGGCGCCCTCCAGGCGCTTGCACACGTCGCGCATCGCCCCGGCGAGGTCACCGTCGCCGCGCCGGTCCAGCTCGGTGCTGAGCAGGTGGGAGGCGACCTCGGTGTCGGTCTCGGAGAGGAACTTGCAGCCCTGCTCCTCCAGTTCGAGCCGCAGGGCGGCGAAGTTCTCGATGATGCCGTTGTGGACCACCGCGACGCGGTGGTCGTTGTCGACGTGGGGATGGGCGTTCACGTCGTTGGGCGCGCCGTGCGTGGCCCAACGGGTGTGGCCGATCCCGGCGCCGTCACCGGAGACCGGACTCCTCTCCAGGGCCTGGCGCAGGTTGGCGAGCTTGCCCGCCCGCTTCTGTGAGCGCAGGGTCCCCCCGCCCAGCACAGCGATACCCGCGGAGTCATATCCGCGGTACTCCAACCTCGCGAGGCCGTCAACGACAACCTCAAGCGCCGGTTGCGGCCCGACGTAGCCAACGATTCCGCACATGGCCGCCAGCGTAAGCGAAAAGTCGTATCGAATCGACCAACCAGTGCCCCATACCACTGGTTGTTTTCCCAGGTGGCGGTATAGACCATTTGGTGCATCGGAACCAGACCGCGCAGGTGGGGGCCCGGGGCGGGCTCCGAGTGGAGTCGATTCCCCCTCCTCGGGGCCCGACCAAAAAACCTTTCGTGTCGGCCGGGTGAACGTGTGGTTTCCGGCACGTTCCGCTCCGGAACCGGGTAATGGGGGTACCGCCTGCCCGGAACGGGGGAGCACCTCGTCTAGTGTGGTCAACCGTGTCTCACGCGACGAAGAACGGCATCTCCTCGCCGTACGTGGAACTGGACCGAGCGGCCTGGGCCGCCCTCCGGGCCTCCACGCCCCTGTCCCTGACCGAGGCCGACCTCAGCGACCTGCGGGGTACCAACGACCCCACCTCGCTGGAAGAGGTGCGCGACATCTACCTGCCCCTGTCGCGGCTGCTCAACCTGTACGTGGGCGCCACCCAGCAGCGCCACGCCGCGGTACGCGCCTTCCTCGGCGAGGCCGACCGGCCCTCACCGTTCATCATCGGTGTGGCGGGCAGCGTCGCCGTGGGCAAGTCCACCACGGCCCGCCTCCTGCGCTCCCTGCTCGCCCAGTGGCCCAACCACCCGGACGTCGAACTCGTCAGCACCGACAACTTCCTCCACCCGAACGCCGTCCTGCAGTCGCGCGGCCTCATGCGCCGCAAGGGCTTCCCGGAAAGCTACGACCGCCGGGCCCTGGTCCGGTTCGTCTCGGAGATGAAGGCCGGGGCCGAGCGCCTGGAGATCCCCGTCTACTCCCACCTGCACTACGACGTGGTGCCGGGCGAGCGCCAGACCGTCCACCGCCCCGACATCCTCATCGTCGAGGGCATCAACGTGCTCCAGCCCGCGACCGCGGGCCGCCTGGCCGTCGCGGACTTCTTCGACTACTCCATCTACGTCGACGCCAAGGTCGCGAACATCCGCGACTGGTACCTCGACCGGTTCCGCGAACTGCGCCGCACCGCCTTCTCCGACCCGCGCTCCTACTTCCACCACATGGCCACGACCATCGACGAGGACGAGGCCCTGGAGTTCGCCGCCAACACCTGGCAGACCATCAACGAGGTCAACCTGGTGGAGAACATCCGCCCGACCCGCGGCCGGGCGACCCTCGTCCTGTTCAAGGGCGACGACCACCGCGTCAGCAGGGTCCGCCTCCGCAAGACCTGACGCGAACACCACCTCGGCGCACCCCGCACCTCGGGTAGGATCGCTGGCTCGGCCTCGCCACCCCCCCCGGGGTCGTGGTGCGCGCTCACGGATCGGAACGAACCGGGCCTGTCAAGGCGACCGGGGCGGGACCGCGCGCACGCGCGAAGCCGCGTCCTGTCCCGCCGAAACCCGAGGTCCCGCCATGACCGCCACCGATCCCACAGCCGTGCCCGCCGACCCCGAACTCCTCGCCGAACGCGAGGCCCTGCACGAGGCCCGCGCCGCCCTGCGCCGCATGCGCGAGGAGGTCGACGCCACCGAACTGCTCTTCGGTGACGCCGCCAAGGACAAGGTCACCGACGCCGCCCTGCGCCGCGGCCGAGAGCGCCGCCTGGCGGCCCTGGCCGACATCCCCGGCGCCCCCCTGTACTTCGGGCGCCTGGACTTCGAACCCGGCACCGTCTTCCTCGACGAGGACGCCGCCGACGGCGGCCCGGCCCCGGTCCGCCGGCCCTCCGACGAACCCGACCGGATCCACATCGGCCGCCGCCACGTCCACGACGGCCGGGGCCGTCCCGTGGTCCTGGACTGGCGCGCGCCCGTCAGCATCGCCTACTACCAGGCATCGCCCAGCGAACGGATGGCCGTGCGGGTCCGGCGCCGGTACGGTTTCGGAACCGTCACCGGCCCCGACGGCCAGCCCGGGTCCGTCCTGACCGCCTTCGAGGACGAGGACCTGCTCGTCGGCGCGGACGCGCCCGAGGCCTCCCTGGGCAGCGAACTCCTCAACTCGGAGATCGAGCGCCCCCGCACCGGGCCGATGCGCGACATCGTCGCCACCATCCAGCCCGAACAGGACGCGCTGGTCCGCGCCCCGCTGGGGACCACCCTGTGCGTCCAGGGCGCCCCCGGCACCGGCAAGACCGCGGTCGGCCTGCACCGCATCGCCTTCCTGCTCTACAGCGAGCGCGAACGGCTCTCCCGGTCCGGTGTGGCGATCATCGGACCCAACCGGTCCTTCCTGTCCTACATCCGGGACGTGCTCCCCGCCCTCGGTGAGGTGGACGTCCACCAGACCACCGTCCACGAACTCCTCACCCGGGACCTGTCGGAGCGGCTGCGACCCGCCCAGGGGTGGGTGCGCCGCACGGAGGCCCCCGAGGCCGCGCGCACCAAGGGGTCCGCGGTGATGGCCGAGGTGCTCCGCCGCGACCTGTGGGCCCACCTGCGGTCCCCGGAGGAGACCGTGATGGTCCGCCGGGGCTCGCGCCGCTGGCGCCTGTACCCGGAGGACGTGCGCCCGCTCCTCGACGAGCTCGCGGCGCGCGGCGTCGCCTACGGGTCCGGCCGCGAACTCCTGTCGCACCGCATGGCGCACGCGATCCTGACCCTGATGGAGGCCGAGGGCGAGGTCTGCGACGACCGCACCCACGCCCAGGTCCGCCGGGACCCGGCGGTGCGCGCCGCGGTCACCGCCCTGTGGCCCAAGGTCGAGCCGCTCAGGCTGGTGCTCGGCCTGCTCACCGACCCCGAGCGCCTGGCCCGCGCCGCCGGGGGGCTGCTCACCCCGGAGGAGCAGCAGGCCCTGCTCCTGCCGGGAAAACCGCGCGGTCCCAGGACCGCGAAGTGGTCGGAGGAGGACCTGGCCCTGGTCGACGAGGCGGCGGCGCTGATCGAACGCCCCTCCGGTCTGGGGCACGTCGTCGTCGACGAGGCCCAGGACCTGAGCCCGATGCAGTGCCGGGCGGTCGGACGGCGCGCGGGCGCGGGCTCCCTCACGGTGCTCGGCGACATCGCCCAGGGCACGAGTCCGTCGGCGGCCCGGAACTGGTCGACGCTCATGGAACACCTGGGCAAGCCCACCGGTCACCTGCACACCCTGGACCGGGGGTACCGGGTCCCCGCGCAGATCATCGACTTCGCCGCCCGCCTGCTGCCCACGATCGCCCCGCTCCCGCCCACCGCCCCCGACCGCCCCCGGCCGGAGGCCTCCGGCTTCAGGTCCCATCCCTTCGCGCCGGTCGCGGTGCGCCGCTCACCCGGTGCGCTCCGGTTGCTCCCGGCCGCCGGGGAGATCGCCCCGGCCCTGGCACGGGGCTGCCGGGAAGCGCTCCGGGGCGAGGGCTCGGTGGGGCTGATCGCCGCCGACCACCAGCTCCCCGCGCTACGCGAGGCACTGGCCGCGGAGGGGGTGGACGCCCCGCTGCTCGGCGGGACCGGGACGGACACCGCCCGCCTGGTCGCCGTCCCGGCCAGTCTGGCCAAGGGGTTGGAGTTCGACGCGGTGGTGGTCGCCGAGCCGGCCGCCATCGTCGAGGCCGAGGAGCGCGGCGCGAACCGGCTGTACGTGGTGCTCACCCGCGCGGTCAGCACCCTGCACGTGGTGCACGCCCGGCCCCTGCCCGCCGAACTGGCCTGAGCGGTCCGTGACGGCTCGGACCGGCGGCCGGCACGGTGCCGGTCCGAGCGGGGTTCAGACAGCGGTCCTGGCCGCCTCCGTCAGTCGGCGGGGCGGACCGTGCTCCGCTGCCCGCGGCTGCGCTTCCACTGGCCGGGCACGACCCCGACGGCCAACAGCCACAGGGCGACGGTGACCAGGTGGGCCCGTTCGGCGAGACCGAGGGCGACGCCGGGGGATCCGTCCCCTGAAGAGGCGTACGCCATGGCCGCCAGGACCAGGACGACCACGGCGGCCACCGCCTGCGCGACGGTGATCAGCGCCAGGGCGGGCCAGGCGCGCTCCCGGGCCCGGCGCCGGTCCCGGGTCAGGGCCGCCGAGGCCAGCAGTGCGGACAGGGCGGCGACCACGGCCAGGACGGTCTGCGTCGCCGTCGCGCCCTGCGACCCCTCCACCAGGGACTCCACCGTGCAGGCCGCGTCCGTGGACACGACGCACCGGCCGGGCAGCAGCGAGGCGGTGAGCGAGGCGGCGCCGAACACGGCCATCGACCACCAGGAGACGGTCAGCCAGCTGCGGGGGCGTTTGGCGCCCAGGGTCAGGCCCAGCCCGGCGGCGAGGACGACCAGGATCGCGGCGGTCCGGTGCGCGCTGTCCAGCACCAGGCCGAGGGTGGATTCGGGGTCGGCGAGGGCGCCCGTGGCGGTGCCCGGGCCCCCGGGCAGGACGACCTCGAGGGTCCACATGCTGTAGACCACGGCGGCGACCACGGCGGCCACACGGCCGTCCCGGTAGTCCCAGTGCAGTGTCGCGGTGTTCGAGTAAGGCATGGCGCCCCCAGTCTCCGCTGCTGACTCTTCTGTGTCTCTCGGACGCACCGGTACGCTTCCGCGTTCCCCGCTCCGCCGGGACACCGCCCGTTCTGGGACCCTACGTCAGCCAACTCGCGTCGGCACCGTTATCCACGGGTGCGTGTCCACACGGCATCATCGTGGAACACAACGGGAACACGGACCGGCGGGTCCGGGGACCGCGAGGGTACCGACGACCTACAGAAGGACGCACGTGATGAACGGCGCAGCCACGGCACGATGGGTGATCGTGGGAGTGGACGGCACCGACTCCAGCAGGCACGCGCTGGAGTGGTCCGCGCACCAGGCCGTGCTGCGCGGTCTCGGGGTACGGATCGTCGCCGCGGCGAGCCCGCTGGCCACGGAGGACTTCGGGGTCTGGGACGAGGCGGAGGAGAACGACGGGGGCGGGCCGGGGGCGGGCGCCCGGCGGCTGCTCGACCACGCCCGCGACTGGGTGGCCCGGCTGTTCCCCGAGCTCTCCGTCCAGACCCGCCTGTCCTTCTCCCGCCCCGCCGAGGCGCTGGTCACCGAGGCGGCCTCGCCCGGGGCGGTGGCGGTCGTGGTGGGCTCGCGCGGACTGAGCGGGATCGCCGCGGCCTTCGTCGGCTCGGTGGGGATCGAACTGGCCGCCCGGGCGGCGGTGCCGGTGATCGTCCTGCCGAGGGACCACGCGGCCGCACACGGGGTCCGCAGCAGGGTGATCGTGGGGGTGGACGGCTCCGAACCCAGCCGCCGCGCCCTGGAGTTCGCCTTCTCCCAGGCGGAGTTCGCCGACACCGACCTGGTCGCGGTCAACGCCTGGCAGCCCCTGGTGGCCTTCGCGGCGGCGACCGGGCCGATCCCGCCGGAGCTGTTCGACGACGCCACCGCGGCCGAGGCGGCCCGTCAGGCCCTGGACGAGGAGCTCGCCGACCTGCAGCTGCTCCACCCCGGGGTCCGGGTGCGAACGCGGGTGGTGCGAGCCCACCCGGTGGTCGCGCTCCTGGAGGAGGCCACCCCCGCCGACCTCATCGTGGTGGGCTCGCGCGGCCGCGGGGGTTTCCGCGGTCTGCTTCTGGGTTCGGTCAGCCACTCGGTGCTGCACGGAGCGCGGGGCCCGGTCGCCATACTGCGCTGAGCCGCCCGGCACGGGCCCGGCAGGAGTTCGCCGCCCGGACGAAGCCGCAGGGCGTCGCCGGTGCGGCCGTCATTGGTCTAATCCGTTGGATCCGACGGGAGACTTCTGCTGTGTGACGAACAGCACCGTGTGTTGGTGCTGGTGGGGCACTTGCGCGCAATGCAGGGAAAAGCGGACCCGAACAGTACGGGAACCCTGCCCGCGCGAGTGCGTTCCGGCACGGCTTCGGGTCGTCGAAAACCCTTGCTGTGCAGCGCAATCCGGTTTCCCCTGCCAACGCGTATAGACCACTGGGCTAGACCAATTGGTCAGTGTCGGCACTCGTCGTTCATGATTCGAGGGATCTCGTAATTCGATGAGGAGCCGTTGTGACTGCTGACGTGGGTACTGATGTGGGCGCCGCCCCCACCAAGAACGAGGAACTCGTCTCCTGGGTACGTGAGGTCGCGGAGCTCACCCAGCCGGACGAGGTCGTCTGGTGCGACGGTTCCGAGGAGGAGTGGACCCGCCTGACCGACCAGCTGGTCGAGCAGGGCACCTTCACCCGCCTCAACCCCGTCAAACGCCCGAACAGCTTCTACTGCAAATCGGACCCGACCGACGTCGCCCGGGTCGAGGACCGCACCTTCATCTGCTCCGAGCGCGAAGAGGACGCCGGCCCCACCAACAACTGGATCGCCCCGGACGAGATGCGCGCCACCTTCGGCGAGGTCTTCAAGGGCGCCATGCGCGGCCGCACCATGTACGTCGTGCCCTTCTGCATGGGCCCGCTCGGCGGCGACATCTCCCAGCTCGGCGTCGAGATCACCGACTCCCCGTACGTCGTCGTCTCCATGCGCATCATGGCCCGCATGGGCTCGGCCGCCCTGCGGCTGATCGAGGAGCGCGGCGAGTTCGTCAAGGCGGTCCACTCCGTCGGCGCCCCCCTGGAGCCCGGCCAGCAGGACGTCGCCTGGCCGTGCAACTCCACCAAGTACATCTCCCACTTCCCCGAGACCCGCGAGATCTGGTCCTACGGCTCCGGCTACGGCGGCAACGCCCTGCTCGGCAAGAAGTGCTACGCGCTGCGCATCGCCTCGGTGATGGCCCGCGACGAGGGCTGGCTCGCCGAGCACATGCTGATCCTCAAGGTGACCTCGCCCGAGGGCAGGTCGCACTACGTCGCCGCCGCCTTCCCGAGCGCCTGCGGCAAGACCAACCTGGCCATGCTCCAGCCGACCATCCCCGGCTGGAAGGTCGAGACCGTCGGCGACGACATCGCCTGGATGCGCTTCGGCGCCGACGGCCAGCTGCGCGCCATCAACCCCGAGGCCGGTTTCTTCGGTGTGGCCCCCGGTACCGGCGCCGACACCAACGCCAACGCCGTGGAGACCCTCTGGGGCAACAGCATCTTCACGAACGTCGCCCTGACCGACGACGGTGACGTGTGGTGGGAGGGCCTCACCGAGGAGGCGCCCGCCAACCTCACCGACTGGAAGGGCCGTCCCTGGACCCCGGACTCCGACGAGCCCGCGGCCCACCCGAACTCCCGTTTCACCACCCCGGCCGGTCAGGCCCCGACCATCGCCGACGAGTGGGAGGACCCGGCGGGCGTCCCGATCTCCGCGATCCTGTTCGGCGGCCGCCGCGCCTCCGCGGTGCCGCTGGTCGCCGAGTCCTTCAGCTGGCAGCACGGCGTCTACCTGGGTGCCAACGTCTCCTCCGAGAAGACCGCGGCCCAGGAGGGCTCCGTCGGCGAGCTGCGCCGCGACCCGTTCGCGATGCTGCCCTTCTGCGGCTACAACATGGGTGACTACTTCGCCCACTGGGTCAAGCTGGGCCAGCGGGCCGACCAGGCCAAGCTGCCGAAGATCTTCTACGTCAACTGGTTCAAGAAGAACGCCGACGGCAAGATCGTGTGGCCGGGCTTCGGTGAGAACAGCCGCGTCGTCAAGTGGATCGTCGACCGCCTCGAAGGCGACGCCGCCGCGGTCGAGACCCCGATCGGCTACCTGCCGACCGCCGACGGCATCGACACCGAGGGCCTGGACCTGTCCGCCGAGGACATGGAGTTCGTCCTCGACGTCGACACCGAGGTCTGGAAGCAGGAGGCCGCCCTGGTCCCCGAGTTCTTCAAGACCTTCGGCGACAACCTGCCCAGTGAGCTCTGGGACGAGTACCACGCGCTGCTGAACCGCCTGGAGAGGTAGCGACCCCGACCGGCCCCGCCTTTTCCGCGCGAGGGGGCCGGTCGCATCCGGAGGGGGTGCGGGCACCGGGTGCCCGCACCCCCTCCCGCGTTCCGGTTCGGAGAAGGAACCTTGGGGTAGTATCAATAGTGATACTTTGCGGCCATGGCCAGCCTTGAGAAGATCCTCGCGCGGATGCGGGATCAGCCGAAGTCGATCCGGTTCGCGGACCTGGCGAAGGTGTGTGGGCACTACTTCGGTCCGCCGCGCCGGCGCGGGACCTCCCACCAGGTGTACAGGATGCCCTGGTCGGGGGACCCGAGGGTGAACATCCAGAACGACCACGGAACGGCCAAGGCCTACCAGGTGAGACAGGTCCTCGCCGCGATCGACAAGCTGGAGGAGGAGCGGTGAACAGAGCAGAGCACTACGCCTACCGTGTTCGTTGGTCGGTTGAGGACGAGTCCTACGTCGGAACCGTCGCCGAGTTCCCCTCCCTGTCGTGGGTCGCCCGCACGAGTTCCGAGGCTTTCGAGGGAATCCGCGGCCTCGCCGAGGACACCGTCGAGGACATGGTCGTCTCCGGTGAGGAGCCGCCGATACCGATCGGGGAGCGCAGCTACTCGGGGAAGTTCCAGGTCCGTGTCCCCCCGGAACTACACCGGCGGTTGGCCATCGAGGCCGCCGAACAGAACGTGTCGCTCAACCGGCTGGCCGCAGTGCGGTTGGCCGCGCGCCCGTGACCAGGGGGCCGGTCGCATCCGGAGGGGGTGCGGGCACCGGGTGCCCGCACCCCCTCCCGCGTTCCGGTCCCGCAGGTGCCGACTAGCGGCAGCTGATGTACCCGTTCCGGAAGGTCTTGTCCTGCTCATTCACGTACATGCGGCCCTGGACGTTCCCGAAGCTTCTGGTGCTGAACGTGTAGCTGCGGGTCTGACCGGCGACGATACCGATGCCGGGGCCGTTCTTGGTGCCGCTGCCCAACTGGGCGAGGGAGAACCTGATGGTCAGTTCCGAACCGCTGCGCTTGCTGTAGCTGACGGTCGCGCTCTCGCAGCGGGTGGTCCTCGTGGTCAGGACCCCGTGGGTCAGGGGGAGCGAGTTGGTGGCCAGGGTGCTGACGCCCCCGGGGTCCTCCACGGCGGGTTCGTACTCGGGGTTCTCCGTCAGGAACGCGTCCAGGCTCTCCACGTCCTCGCCGACCTCGTAGACACCCTCCTCGGTGACGATGATCTCCTGACTCTCGGCGCGGACCTGGCCCATTTCGGCGAAGGCGGTGCCGGGCACGAGGAACACCACCGACGCGGCCACGGCGGCCAGGGCGGTCAGACGGGACGTGCGCTTCGCTCGTCCGGGGGAGAGGGGCACGGTGTCCTCCTAGGGGGTTTCGTCAGGGGCGCTGCGAACGTACCCCCCGGCGGGCCCGGGACACCAAGGCCTTTGGTCCTCACGGTGAGTGCAGGCGCAGCACCGCGTGCTCCGCCCACTCCGGAGGCCTGGTGAACCGGGACACGGCCATCATCGTCAGGAAGGCCAACGGGATGGTCCAGGCGGCGGGCTGGGCCAGCAGCACCGTCACCCAGCCCTGGGGGGTGTCGAGCAGGATCGACCAGCCGACGGTCCCGGTGGCGGTCACCCCGCCGACGGTCAGGCCCGCGGCCGCGCCCGGCAGGGTGAGGCGCCGCCACCAGATGCCCAGCACCAGCAGGGGACAGAAGGTGGAAGCGGCCACCGTGAACGCCCACACCACCAGCACGTTGATGTCGATCATCTGCGCGGGCAGGGCCAGCAGCACGGCCACGCAGGCGCCGACCGCCACGGCCAGCCGCAACCGGGGCACGCTCCCCTGGAACAGGTCGTGGGACAGACCCCCGGCCAGGGCCAGGAGAAGCCCCGAGGAGGTCGACAGGAACGCCCCGAAGGCCCCCGCCGCCACCAGTGCGGTGAGGAGGGTGCCCACCGCACCCGGGACGGCCTGGGCGGGCAGGACCACCGCCACGGTGTCGGTGCCCTGGAGCATCACCAGCTGCGGTGTGAGCACCCGCCCCAACAGCCCGTAGACCGTGGGAAACAGGTAGAACAACCCCAACAGGGCGATCACGCCCACCGCCACCCTGCGGGCGATCCGCGCGGTCGGGCTCGTGTGGAAGCGCATGATGACGTGCGGCAGGCCCATACAGCCGAGGGTGATCGCGAGCAGTGTCGACCAGGTCTCGAACAACGGGTACCCGCCCACGTCCAGCAGGGGGGTGCTCCACCGTTCGCTGCCCAGTTCCGGCAGGCCCTCCGGGTGCGGGATGGTGGCGCCCGCCGGGAACACGTACTCCGTGCCCCGCTCGACCGAGTGCGCTCCGGGCGCCAGCTCCAGCTCCTCGCCCCTGGAGGTGGTCACGGTGACCGGTTCGTCCAGCCGGAAGTCCGTGGCGACGGTGAACTCCACCGGGGTGGCCCGGGGGAAGTGGGTCCCCCACTCCGGGTGCAGGGCCTCGGCCCGGGTGTCGGCGCCCGCGTGCACCACGAGGTAGACCGCGGGCACGGCGAGGAAGAGCAGTTTGACGACGTAGTGGAAGGCCTGCACGTAGGTGGCCGAGCGCATCCCGCCCGCGGCGATCGAACCGCTCACCACCAGCCCCGCCAGGAGCACCCCCACCCAGTAGGGGGTTCCGCTGACCAGGCTCAGCACCACTCCGGCGCCCTTGAACTGCGGTACCAGGTACAGCAGCATGATCACCAGGACCACACAGCCGCAGAGCTTGCGCAGCCGGGGCGCGCCCAGCCGGTACTCGGCGAAGTCCGGCACGGTGAACGCCCCCGAACGGCGCATCGGACCCGCTACCAGGGCGACCACGGCGACGTAGCCCGCGGTGAAGCCCACGGCGTACCACATGGTGCCCAGGCCGTTCTTGAGCAGCAGCCCGGCCAGGCCCAGCACCGAGGCGGCCGACAGGTACTCGCCGGCGATCGCCAGCGCGTTCCAGTTGGGCGACACCCGCCGCGAGGCCACCAGGAAGTCCGAGGTGGAACGGGCCGCCCGAACCCCGTACACCCCGATGAACAGGCTGGTGGCGAGTACCAGGCCTATCGCGAGAACCGCCGTGCTCACGGCGTCCCGTCAGGGCCGGCACCGGGCTCCGGGCGGTGAACCCGGCCCTGTTCCCGGCCCTGCTCCGGATCCGGGGCCCGGCGGTCCCGCGCCAGGCGCTCGGCCCGGTCCTCCAGGCGTTCGGCCGCGCGTACGTGCCACAGCGCCAGACCGAACAGCGCCGGGTATATCGCCACCGTCAGCAGCAGCCACGACACCGGAACCCCCGCGAGGCGGACCTGCCCCAGAGCCGGGAACAGGGCGAAGGAACCGCTCAGCCCGAACAGCACCGCAGACAGCAGCGAGACCGTGCGCACGGCCGTGCGCCGCTGGGCCCGGAAGAGCCGTCGCGCCGCCTCGGTGTCCACCGGTTCGGGCACCGGGAGCAGGTGCTGCACCGGACGGTTCCCCCGTGCCAGCGCGATGCGGGTCTGCGGGCTGGTGAGCTTCTCCCTGCGCGGACTCACGGCCGTTCCTTCCGACTAGGGGTCACGGCTGGTCCTTGGCCGTCCCCGGAGGGCGGGCCGAACGGCCCAACTGGTCGCGTTTGGCCGCCTCCAGGAGCTGTTCCCGCAGGTGGCGGCCGTGCCTGCGGCTCACCGGGACGTCCCCGGCGGGCGTCCCCGCGACCAACCCGGACGAGGAGGTCACCCGCAGGTCCCGCACCCACGGGATGGCGACGAGGAAGCCGCGGTGCACCCGCACGAACCCGGCCGAGGCCCACACCTCCTCCAGGTAGGACAGCGACAGCCGGATCAGGTGGGTGCCCTCGGCGGTGTGCAGGCGCACGTAGTCGCCCTGCGCCTCCACGAACTGCACGTCGTCGCGTTTGACGAACACGGTGCGCCGACCGGTGTCGATCTGCACCACGTGCAGGTCCTCGGCAGGGGGCGTCGAACCGCTGGCCCTGCGCAGTTGGGCGATCCGCCCCACCGCCTCGGCCAGCCGTTCCGGACGGATCGGTTTGAGCAGGTAGTCCACCGCCCCGATCCCGAAGGCCTCCACGGCGTGGCTCTCGGAGGCCGTCACGAACACGATCGACGGCGGCTCCGACATCACGCTCAGCACCCGGGCCACGTCCATGCCGTCCAGCCCGGGCATCAGGATGTCCAGGAACGCGGCGTCGATACTGGTGGTGCCCAGCAGGCGCACGGCGCTGGCGCCGTTGGAGGCGACCAGGACCTCCGAGACCTCGGGCATGTCACCGAGGAGGGAGGCCATCTCCTGGCGGGTGGACTCCTCGTCCTCCACCACCAGTACACGGAGCTCGGGTCTCACCGGACCACCACCCCGGGTGCGAACCTCGGTACGCGCACGGTCACCTTCGTCCCTTCTCCCAGCGCGGTCTCGATCACCAGACCGTACTCCGGTCCGTAGACCGCCCGCAGCCGCTGGTCGACGTTGGCCAGACCGACGCTGCGCGACTCCGGCCCGGTGCCCGCCAGCAGGGCGCGGGCCAGCTCCGGGTGCATGCCCACGCCGTCGTCCTCGACCTCGATCACGCACAGGGGTCCCTCGCCGAAACCGGACACGCTGATGTGCCCCCGGCCCTCCTTGCGTTCCAGCCCGTGCCGGATCGCGTTCTCCACGATCGGCTGCACGACCAGGAAGGGAATGGCGACCGGCAGTACCTCGGGCGCCATCCGCACGGTGATGTCCAGGCGGTCGTGGAAGCGGGCCCGCTGGAGTTCGAGGTAGGTCTGGGTGGCCTCCAGCTCGTCGGAGACGGTCGCGTAGTCGCCCTTCTCCGAGAATCCGTACCGCAGGTAGTCGGCGAAGTCCGAGAGCAGGTGGCGGGCCCGGTCGGGGTCCGTGCGCACCAGTGCGGCGATCACCGCCAGCGCGTTGTGTACGAAGTGCGGTGAGATCTGGGCGCGCAGGGTGCGCAGGTCGGCGGCGGCGATCCGGGCGCGAGCCCGGCGCAGCGCGGCGTGGTCCAGGCAGTCCGAGACCAGTGCCGCGGCCGCCTCGACGTCCGCCTCCACGGGGTCGCCGGAGGCGAGCAGCGCCCCGGAGAGTTCGTCGGCGACGGTCAGCGGGACGGCGCACACCGAGGACCCGTCGGGCAGACGGGAGCGGGCGCCGCCCCCGTACTCGAAGACCTGGGAGAGCAGTCCGGCGACCTCGCCGGTGTCCGGGCACCTCCCGTGGGAGGCCACCGGTCCGTCGAGGTCGGCGAGGAGCACCCCGTCCACGGCCAGGACCTGGCGCAGGCGCCGGGCGGCGGAGTTCACACCGCGCCCGTGCAGCCCGTCCTGGAGGTCGACGCCCAGGGCGTGGACCTGACGCATCAGGTCCACACTCGCCCGGCGTTCCGAAGACGTGGGGCGCCGGGAGGGGGAAAGCCACGACAGCCACCGATAGGACACGGAACGATCTTATCTCCGCAGAATGTGTCGACACTCACGTTGCGGGTGCAGCCTTCCTCCACGGGGAGGGCCCGCCGTCCCGGAGGACGGCGGGCCCTGTGGCAGATTCGTCCTAGTGGTCGCCCGCCTTCTCGGCTCCGGCGCCGGTGAGCGCACGGACCTGGAGCATCGCGAACTTCTCGAAGTCGCGTTCCTTGGACGCGTACGTTCCGACGACCGCGCACAGGATGCTGATCGGCACCGAGACCAGGGCCGGGTTGGGCAGCGGGAACCAGGCGAAGTCGGCGTTGGGCATGAGCGCGTTCTCCGAGCCGGAGACGACCGGCGAGAAGAACACCAGGCCCACCGCGCTGATCAGGCCGCCGTAGATGCCCGCCAGCGCCCCGGCGGTGTTGAAGCGCTTCCAGAACAGGCTGAGCAGCAGGGTGGGCAGGTTCGCCGAGGCCGCGATCGCGAACGCCAGCGCCACCAGGAAGGCCACGTTGAGGTTCTGGGCGAAGATCGCCAGGAGGATCGCGACGGAGCCGATGACCAGGGCGGACAGCTTGGCGACCTTGACCTCCTCGGACCCGGTGGCCTTGCCCTTGCGGATCACCGAGTTGTAGAAGTCGTGTGCCAGCGAGGAGGACGAGGCGATGACCAGGCCGGCCACGGTGGACAGGATCGCGGCGAAGGCGGCGGAGGCGATGAGGGCCAGCAGGACCGCTCCGGCCATGTCGCCGCCGATGGTCGTCCCGACGACCTGGGCCAGCTGCGGCGCCGCCGTGTTGCCCGCGGCGTCCTGGGTGGTGATGGCCTCGTGGCCGACGAGCGCCGCGGCGCCGAAGCCCAGCACCAGGGTCATCAGGTAGAAGGTGCCGATGAGGCCGATGCCCCAGTTGACGGACTTGCGCGCGCTTCCGGAGTCCGGAACCGTGTAGAAGCGGATCAGGATGTGCGGCAGGCCGGCGGTGCCCAGGACCAGGGCCAGGCCGAGGCTGATCAGGTCCAGCTTGTTCCACATGGTCTGCAGCGGGTCGC
This sequence comes from Nocardiopsis terrae, assembly GCF_014651695.1. Taxonomy (GTDB): domain Bacteria; phylum Actinomycetota; class Actinomycetes; order Streptosporangiales; family Streptosporangiaceae; genus Nocardiopsis; species Nocardiopsis terrae. The sequence goes on along the minus strand of NZ_BMXJ01000002.1, from coordinate 766,684 downwards.
CCGCCACCTCGACGCCGTAGCGCAGGCCCGGCTCCAGGAACCCGGCCGCGTTGCCGTTGGCCGCCGCCTGGCTGGCGTTGGCCGCGTCGGTCATCAGGGAGCCCAGGTTGAAGCCGTACAGCGACAGGGTGAGCAGGGTGAGCAGGGCGGCGCCGCTCATCAGGATGACGGCCTTGGTGATCTGCACCCAGGTGGTGCCCTTCATGCCGCCGAACGCCACGTAGATGGTCATCAGCAGACCGACGACGACGATGCCGGCGATCTTCGCGGTCGCGGCGTCCATGCCGAGGAAGGTCTGACCCTCCTGGATGCCGAGCAGCAGGGCGATGAGCGCGCCCGCGCCGACCATCTGGGCGAGGAGGTAGAAGATCGACACCACCACGGTGGAGACCGCGGCGGCCGTGCGCACCGGGCGCTGCTGCATCCGGTAGGAGAGCACGTCGCCCATGGTGTAGCGGCCGGAGTTGCGCAGCAGCTCGGCGACGAGCAGCAGGGCGACCAACCAGGCCACCAGGAAGCCGATGGAGTAGAGGAAGCCGTCGTAGCCGAACAGGGCGATCATGCCCGCGATGCCCAGGAAGGACGCGGCGGACATGTAGTCGCTGCCGATGGCCAGGCCGTTCTGCAGCGGTGAGAACCCGCGCCCGCCGGAGTGGAAGTCGGTGGCCGAACGGGTGTTGCGGCTGGCCCAGACGGTGATGCCGAGCGTCGCCGCGATCATGAGTGAGAAGAGGACGATGGTGACCATCCGGCTGCTCTCGCTGACAGCCTCCTGCGCGAGGATCATCGGTTGTCCTCCCTCTTCTGGGTGGTGGCGCCGTTCTGGAGCTCGTCGCGCAGCTCGGCGGCGGACCGGTCGAAGTTGCGGTTCGCGTACCTCGTGTACAGGACCGCGATCCCGAAGGTGGACACGAACTGGAGGAGGCCGAACACCAGGGCCACGTTGACGCTGCCGAAGAGGTTGGTGCCCATGATGTCGCGCCCGAAGGCCGACATGAGTACGTAGAGCAGGTACCAGGCCATGAAGGCGATGCTCATGGGGAAGATGAAGCGGTACAGGCGCCGCTTCAGTTCGGTGAACCTCGGGTCGCTGTGCATGGCGACGAAGGCCTCGTTGCTGATCGGCTCGTCGCCGCCGTTCCCGTCGGGGGGTGTCGGATCCTTCGTCGGCCTGTCGCTTGCCATGGTTTCGGTACCTCCGGGGGATGGGCGGGAACGGTGCTGCGGGTGAACGCAGGTTTCCGCGGTATGTCCGGTTTATGTGACCTGCGTTACTCGGAACTGTAAGGAGCGACACTTCGGATGAGCAGGGGGCGTGCCGGGGCGCGCGCCGAACGCGGGAGGGGAGCGGCAAGCGGTCGCCCACCGTGCGACGAGCGGCTCCGTGGTGCGACGAACGGTCGCCGGACGGTCATCCCCTTCTTGCGCTGATCTTGCTACCAGGAGCAAGTTCGGCGCCGAAATCGCCCCTGGTAGCAAGATCACCGAGGAGGAGAGCCCCCTCGCGCCGGGGCCGTGCGGGGTCGGTCGGCGCCTACGCCAGGGCGCCTACCCCAGGAGGACGCGGTGCCTTCCGGCGTAGACGTTCATGGAGCTGCCGCGCAGGAAACCGACGAGGGTCAGGCCCGCCTCCGCGGCCAGGTCGACGGCGAGGGACGAGGGGGCCGAGACGGCGGCCACCACGGGGATGCCCGCCATCCACGCCTTCTGGACCAGCTCGAAGGAGGCGCGCCCCGAGAGCATCAGCACGCTCTCGCGCAGCGGCAGCCGCTCCGAGCGCAGCGCCCACCCGACCAGCTTGTCCACCGCGTTGTGCCTGCCCACGTCCTCGCGCAGGGCGAGCAGCTCCCCGTCGGGGGTGAAGAGCCCGGCCGCGTGCAGGCCCCCGGTGCGGTCGAACACCCGCTGTGCCTCGCGCAGCCGGTCCGGCAGCACGGCCAGGGTGTCCGCGCCGACCCGCGGGCCGTCCCCGCCCACCGGCCAGCGGGCCCTGGTCCGTACGGCGTCCAGGCTCGCCTTGCCGCACAGGCCGCACGAGGAGGAGGTGTAGAAGTTGCGTTCCAGCGAGGTGTCGGGCCGGGGGACACCGGGGGCCAGGGTCACGTCGAGCACGTTGTAGGTGTTCGACCCGTCCTCGGTGGCCCCGGCGCAGTAGCGGATCGCGGCGATCTCGTGCCGTTCGGCCACCACGCCCTCGCTGACCAGGAACCCGGCGGCGAGGTCGAAGTCGCTCCCGGGGGTGCGCATGGTGATGCTCAGGGGGTCGCCGTCCAGCCTGACCTCCAGGGGCTCCTCGACCACGAGCGTGTCCACCCGCTCGCTCGCCGCCCCGTCCCGGATCCGCAGGACCCGCTCGCGTACGGTGACCCGTCCCACCCTCACCACTGCCTTCCGGTGTCCTTACTGCTCTCCTCACCCATGATGACGCGGAGCGGCCGTGCGGGCGGCGGCCGCCCCGCCGCACCGACGGCCCGACCCAGCTGCCCCGGCCGCTCGGGGTCCGGGCGCGCGGTGTCCGGTGGCCGGCGTCTCCACCGCACCCTGAACTCCCGGCCCGCCGGAGGTGTTGTATGTTCCGAGGACCTGAGGACCCCGGACGAGGTGCGCCGTACCCGGTCAGGACAAGACGGCGCGGACACTGTTCGCACGTCTTGGAGGTAACGGGTCATGGCATGGATCGTTCTGGTGGTCTCCGGCCTGCTGGAAACCGCGTGGGCCGCCGCGCTGCACGCCTCGCAGGGCTTCACCCGCCTCTGGCCGTCGGTGGCCTTCCTGGTCGCCCTCGCCCTGAGCATGGCCGGTCTGGCCTACGCCCTGCGCACCATCCCGCTCGGTACGGGTTACGCCGTCTGGGTGTCCGTCGGGGTCGTGGGTACGGCGCTCGTCGGCATGTTCTTCCTCGGTGAGGGCTTCAGCGTGCCCAAGGCCCTGTGCCTGATCGCGATCGTGGCGGGCGTGGTGGGCCTCAAGGTCCTCGGCTGACCGCTTCCGGCCGCGGAGCGGCTGCGGGGAAACGGTCCCGGCGCCGGGTCTCACCCGTGGCTCCTGGTCAGGCGGTACACGCTGCCGTCGTCCTCGCGGTCGAGGAAACCCTCCTCGACCAGGTAGCGGCGCATGGCGGAGTGGTCGTCGAAGCAGGTGCGGATGGCCGCGTTGACCTCCTTCTCCGTGTACTCCTCCCCCGGTGCGAACAGCCGCCCGCTGATCCGCTCCAGTACCGCCAACCGTAGTTCGCGCCTGGCCGGCATCGTGGTGAGGCGCCCCTGGCGGAAGAGCGCGTCCACCGGCTCACCCGTCCTGTTCTCGTCCCGGTGGGAGCGCATGGCCGCGGCGAACACCTCGGTGACCGCCACCAGCCGCACGTCCCCCGCACCCGAACCCTCCTCCCGGACCAGGCCGTCGCGCACCAGGCGTGCCAGGCGCTTGGCGGCCCTGGCCCCCTGGAGTTCGGCGGCGTCCAACCCCCCGGGCCCGGCGGTGACGATCCGGGCGTACAGCGCGAGCCGTTCGGGTGCGGCGAGCGAGGAGACGAGCTGGGTGGGGTGCGGCACGGCGGGGTCCTCGAAGACTCGGGAACTACTGGTCCCTGCCACGTTAGGCGCCGCACCGCCGCCGCAGCCAACGATTACCAGTACGGCGAGCTACGGTCAGGCCCGCTCCAGCAGGTCCTCCACCACGCGGCCCACACCGTCCTCGAAACTGGAGGGGGCCACCTTCAACCCCAGTGCGGGGTCGAGCAGCTCGGGGTGCCCGCTGGACATCGCGTACCCGGAACCGGCCCAGGTCAGGGCGGACCGGTCGTTGGGCATGTCACCGAAGGCCACGACCTCCTCGCTGGACACGCCCCAGCGCTCGCACAGCATCGCGAGCGTGCTGCCCTTGTTCACACCGGGGGCACTCAGCTCCACGAGCCCCGCGCGGCCCGAGTAGGTCGCCTCCGCGAGCGGCCCCACCGAGGCCACCGCCGCCTCGTACATCAGGTGCACCGGGTGTGTGCTGGAACGGGCGATGAGCTTGGTGACCGGGGTCGCGGCCTCCAACAGGGCGTCGGTGTCGTCCAGCACCCCGCTCACCCAATCACGCGGTACCCATGGCTCCAGGTGGTAGTCGGCGTCGTGGTAGAACCCCGCGCCGGTCTCCACGCCGAAGCCCAGTTCGGGCAGGGCGCCCCGGAGTTTGGCCACGATCGTTCCGGAGGTGTCGCGGTCGATGGCCCGCACCAGCGGCGACGGCTCCCCCGGCAGTCGGGTGTGGGCGCCGTTGCCGCAGACCACGGCGGCGCAGTCGAACATGTCGGCGAAGGCCTCGGTGGTGCGCGGCGGACGGGCGGTCACGATGACCACCTTGATCCCGGCCTCCACGGCGGCGGTCAGGGCTCGGCGGTTGCGGTCGGAGACCTCACCGCTCCGGCCGAGCAGGGTTCCGTCAAGGTCGGTGGCGATGACTCTGGGAAGGACCATGGGATGGATTATGTCGTCCGGAGGCGACGGTTTCGATGGGTTTTCGGGGTTCGCGGGCGAGGGCCGGCGGGAGTTCACCAGCCGCCCGTGCGGGCCGGGATCCGCTCGATCACCCCGCCCCGGAACACGTCGTACAGGTCCAGGGTCTCCAGGTGCACGTAGCCGATGTGGCAGTCGCAACTGGTCAGCGGGCACGGAGCCGGCCCCAGGCGGTCCGCGAAGGACCCGTCGTAGAGGTTGCCCAGAGGGGTGTCCACGAAGTGGCAGCGGCGCACGTCGCCGTCCCCGTTCACGGACAGCACACTCTCACCCGTACGACAGGGCAGCCCGCGGCTGGGGTGCGGCAGGCGGCTGTAGTGGAAGTGCGGGTCGATCTCCTGCCAGGAGGCCGCCTCGGCGTCGGTGTAGGTGGCCCCCTCGGCGGCGTTCACCCACAGGTACACCCCCTCGGGCAGGTCGGCGCGCATCCGCACCGCCGCCTCCAGGTGCTCGGGCTGCCCCACCACCCCCACGCTGAACCGGATCCCCGTCGCGGAGAGCTCGCGCGCCTTGTCCAGGAAGCGCCCGTGGCTGACCTCACCCGGGTGGTAGGTGGTCCACAGGGCCACCGAGTCCCGGTCGCAGTCGGCGAGCCAGGCCGTGCGCCCGCTCAGGTTGGTCTGGATCGCCACCCGCTCCACGTGCGGCAGGCGGCTCAGCCGAACCATCGCCCGTCGGTACCAGGAACGGGTCAACCCCTCGCCCCACGGGGTGAACAGCACCGAGAACCGGGTGCCGGGGGCCTCCTCGGCGCGGGTGGCCACCCAGTCGGTGAACCGCTCCAGGGCGGCCCGGTCCGCGCGCAGGGTCTCCGGGCTGTCCCGGCGCTTGGCGAAGGGGCAGTACGGACAGTCGTAGTCGCAGCTGGCCAGCGGCCCCCGGTACAGCAGGGTGAGGTGCGCGGGCAGGGCCCGCGCCGTGGCGGGGCGCACGAGCGCGGGATCGGGAAGATCGACGGGACCGCAGGTGCTCACGCGGCTCACCCCGCCTCGTACTCGGCCATCAGCCGGTTCACCCGGGCGGAGAAGAAGTCCGGGCCGATCGCGTCCGAGTGCGCCAGCCCCTCCTCGGTGAGCCGGAGCAGCCCGGAACTACCGGAAGCGGAGGCCCCGGCGCCCCCGACGTCCTGGGCGTCCTGGATACCTTTCCCGATCCCGTCTCCCGGCTCCAGCCAGCCGCGTTCGGCCAGCGCCGCGAACTCGACGGGGAAGTCCGACACCGGGTGCGCGGCGAACCGGGCCGTGTAGTCGGCGACCGCCAGCCCTTCCACGCGCAGCAGTGACTGCAACACGTGCCTCCGGCGGCGCTCCTCCCCGTCCAGGGCGAAGCCGACCTCGGCGTGTGCGAACTCGGCCGCGTCGCGCCCCACGTAGTCGGAGATGATCGACCGCACCCTGCCCACGCCCACCGCGTAGTCGAAGGAGTAGTGGGTCGAGGCGGTGTAGGAGCGGGCGCCGCAGCCCAGACCGATCATGCCGTCGGTCTGGCAGCAGTAGTCCGGGGCCCCGGCCGCCGCGCCGTGCCCTGCGGAGTCGGGGGCGTCGGCCCGCCGGAACATGCGCATGGACACCTGCTCGTAGCCGCGTTCGCGCAGGTGGTCGCGGCCCTGGCGGTACAGCGCAAGCCGGTGGTCGTCCCAGGCGCGGGCGCGGCGGCCCAGCCCGGTGAGCGGTCGCACGTACAGCGGGTAGAGGTAGATCTCCTCCGGCTCCCAGGACAGCGCGGTGTCCAGGGAGTACTCCCAGGTCTTCGGGGTCTGCCGTTCGATGCCGTAGATGAGGTCCACGTTGAGGCCGGCCCGGGCGTGCTCGCGGATGTCGGCCAGCGCGCGGTCCACCTCCCCGCGTTTCTGCGGGCGTCCGGCGGCGTGCGCCTCGGAGTCGACGAAGCTCTGCACGCCCATACTGATCCGGGTCGCGCCGCGTTCGTCCAACACCTGAAGGCGGTCCGGGGTGGCGGTGGCCGGTGAGGTCTCCACCGACACCGGGATCGTGGTGAGGTCCACCCCGAAGGAGCGTTCGATCAGGTCGTAGACCCGCACCAGCTCTTCGGCGGTCAGGTAGGTGGGGGTGCCCCCGCCCAGGGCGGCCCGGGCGAACGAGGCGCCGGCGGGCAGGGCGGAGGCGACCGTCCCGGCCTGGCGCTCCAGGGCGTTCAGGTAGGCGGTGACCTGCTCCGCCGGGGGAGTGGAGCGGGTGAAGAGGTTGCAGAACCCGCAGCGCATCTCGCAGAACGGGATGTGCGCGTACAGCGAGAGCGAGCTGACGTCCTCCTCCCGCCACAGGTCGGCCAGGGCGGGCCGCTCGGTGAAGGGGCGGTAGGCGCTCTTGTGCGGGTAGGCGTACACGTACGAGCGGTACGGGGAGTCCGCACGGACGGGTTCGGCCATCGGGATGACGCTCATGCGTCCTCCTTCTCGGGCTGCTCGGATGCGGGCTCGGCGCCGTACCCGCGGGGGAGGACGGCGTGGGTGTAGGGGACGGTCCAGACGGTCTCGTGGCCGATCCGGTGGCCGGTGTAGCCGTCCTCGCCGTAGGCGGTGCCGTGGTCCGAGCACACGATCGCGAAGCAGGGACGGCGGGCGGACACGGCGGACAGCAACGGGGGGAGGTGGCGGTCGACGTACTCCAGGGCCGCCGCGTGGCTGGCCCGGGTGTCCCCGTCCTCCCTGGTCGCGCCGGGCAGGTGGAACCAGTTGGGCTGGTGCAGGGCGGACACGTTGAGCAGCAGGAACAGGGGTTGTTCCGCGGGGGTCGCGGCGGCCACCTCGACGGCGCGGTCCACCTGGTTCTCGAAGGAGCGCGGGTCGGCGACGCCGAAGGACTCCTCCCAGTGGCTTTCGGCGAACAGGTCCGGCAGCACCGAACCCAGCTCCGACCTGCGGTTGAAGAAGCCCGTACCGCCCACACAGGCGGTGTGGTAACCCGCCCGGGCCAGGCCGGAGGCGAGGTCGGGCGCCTCGAACGTCCAGGTGCCGGGCGCGGTGGAGACACTGCCGGGGAAGGACGCGGCGAACAGGCGCGGGTGCGGGCCGGGTGAGGCCGGGGTGGGCAGGAACCCGGCGAGCATGGCCAGATGGGAGGCGTAGGTGAAGCTCGCGGGGGAGTGCCGCTCCTCCCAGCCGCCCTCGGGCAGCAGCCGGGCCAGGTTCGGGGTGCGTCCGGCCCCGGCGAGCTCGACCGCGACGTCGTGGCGCAGGGTGTCCAGGGTGAGCAGCAGGATGTCGTGCGTGCCGACCACGGTGTTCATGTCGGGCTGCGTCAGACCTGCGTCAGCGCTGGGTCTGGCGGTGCTGGTGGTGTCGGTGTTCATCGGGTTTCCGTGGGAGAGGGCGGACCGGAAGCGGCCGGGAGGCGGGACGGGACGGGACGGGCGGGGGCACGGGGAAGCGACCCGTCGCGAGGGCGTGCAGTTGTTCGGCGTGGGTGCTTCGGCCCTCGTGCAGGACCCCGGGCAGGAGGTCGCCGAACGCGTTGACCTCGCAGACCGTGAACTGCCGCCAGCCGGGCGAGGCCATCAGGTCCACCCCGGCGTGCAGGGTGCCGGGGAAGACCGCCGCGGCCGCCTCCGCCGTGGCCATGGCCTCCCGCCAGACCCGAGGACCCACGCTTTCCCGCAGGGCCGCCAGGTCGCCCCGGGCGTTGCCCAGGTGCAGGTTGGTCATGGGGGAGCGGGAGGAGCGCACCACCACGTGGGTGGCGCGCCCGGCGACCACCAGGACGCGCAGGTCCACCACGCGTCCGGCGAAGCCCGCCTTGGGCACCCAGCGCTCCACGTGCAGGCCGTCGGGGGCGAGCGCGTCCACGACCGCCGCCACCTCGGCCCCGGTGGTGTAGGTGCGCAGGCGCAGGGAGTTGTACAGCGCCACCGGCCCCTCGCCGTCCCGCACGAGGTCGGCCGAGGTGACCGCCCTGATCCGGCCGCCCGAGCCGGTGGCCAGCGCGACCACCCCGGAGGCCGAGGAGCCGTGCGCGGGTTTGACGAACACCCTCGACCAGCGGTGCTCGGCCATCGTCGCGCGCAGTGGGTCGTAGCCGGTGACCGGGCCGGGCAGGGCCGGGGCGACCGGAACCCCCGCCGTGGCCAGCCGGGCGTGGCAGCGGCGTTTGTCGCACAGGTCGGCCAGGTCGCCGGTGTCCTGGACCAGGTGTGCGCCGGGGGTGGCCGCCACCGCCTCGGACAGGCGTCCCAGGGCGCGGACGAACCCCCGGTGCTGGTCGGCGGTGCCCTCGGCGCGGTGGAGGTCGGGGTCGTGGGACCAGCCGCGAAGCAGACGGGCGGTGGCGGCGTCCTCGCCCGCCGAGTCCACCCGGACCAGGGCGCCCTCGGGCAGGGTGACCGGTCCGGCGGCCGGATCCGCGAGGTTGCGCCAGGGGAGCGCGACCGGATCGGCGAGCCCCGCGGCCCGAGCGGCCTCGGTGAACAGCGCCGGACGGCGGTTGCCCGGCACGCACACCACGACCAGCGGCCGGTCGAGCGGGGGCGGAGGGGCCGGGGGCGGATCCGGGCTCACTCGCCGACGGCCGGGTAGTAGTCGTAGTCGTCCTCTTCCTGGTCCTCGGTCTCCCCGTCGTCCTCGCCGTCCCCCTGTCGGTCGGAGAGGTCGACCCGGACGCCCGCTCCGGTGAGGGCGGCCCGCACGCGTTCGGTGCTCTCCTCGCCCAGGTAGTGGTGGTGCAGGTCCAGGCTCTCCAGGTGCGCGAACACCGGCACGGCGGCCAGCAGGTGCTCGGCGTCGCGGTTGCGCAGGGAGCCCAGGGACAGGTCCAGGGAGGACAGGCGGGCGGTGACCGGGGCCCCGGCCAGGGCCCGCACCCACACACCGGTGCGCTGGGAGTTGCGCAGGCCCAGGTGGCGGAGCTCGGGGAAGGCCTTCCCGGACAGCAGGGGCGCGAGGTCCTCGGGGGTGGCGTCGCCGCCGTAGTCCTCCACGCCCAGCCACAGCTCCAGGCGTTCCAGCGCGGGCAGCCCGGACGAGAGCACCTCGCGGACCACCCGGCCGGGCAGGCCGCCGCTCTGGAGGGTGAGCGAACGCAGGGCACGGTGTTCGGGAACGTGCAGGGAGAGCGTGCTGGCGCCCTGGTAGGTCTCACCGACCCCGCGTACGGTCAGCTCCTCCAGGCGGGGGTAGGCGGCCAGGAGGGGGGCGAGGTCGCACTGCTGGATCCAGGAGATCTCGTTCTCCTCGAAGGTGACGTCACCGACGAACAGTGAGCGCAGCGCAGGGAAGGCCTCGGCGTGCCCGATCAGAGCGTCCCGGAGGCCGCGCGAGGAGAGGTCGCTGCCGTCACTGAACCCCCAGTCGCCGATCACCAGGGCCGTCACCCGGGTGGTGTCCACCTCCTCGACGAACCTGGCCAGGTAGGAGACGAACTCCTCCCTGTAACTGCTGAGCCGCAGCCGCCACGCCACCGAGTCCGGCTCCTTCGCGGCCTCCTCCATGCGGCCTCGGTGCGGGGTCGAGGCCGGGGGCTCCTCCCCCGCCCTGCGCGCCCTGTAGGCGGCCATCCGGAGGAGGTTCTCCTCCGCGCCCGCGTCCAGGAACTCGACCACGGGGAGCCCGGCGTACTCGGTGAGGTGTTCTCGGATCATGGCTCTCTTCTTCTGTCCGGCGGGCGGGTGCGCGACATGTCTAGCAGTGGCTGGGGACAGGACGCGGAACGCACCGCCCCGCCCTACTCCCCGCCGGTCCCCGAAGTCTCCACCGTGCCCACGGCGGCGGTGTCCTCCAGGATCCCCCGTGCTCCCGGGCACTCCAGAAGGTTCGGGTGCCGGCAGACCATGCCGTGCTCCAACATCTCCATGGCCTCGCGCAGCTGCTCCATGCGCTGGGCCAACTCCGCAAGGTGGGCGCCGAGCAGGGACCGCAGGGTCTGCTGGTCCGGGGCGTTGAGTGCCTCGCGGATACGCGCCAGGCTCATCCCCGCCCGTTGCGCCCGCAGGATCAGCTCGACCTGGCACCGCTGCTCGTCCGTGTAACGCCGCTGTCCGCCCGTGCGCCGGGCAGGTTCGAGCACACCCACCGACTCCCAGTGCCGCAGAACGTGTGTGGCCAGCCCGAAGGACCGGGCCAGCTCGCCGATGGTCAGTTCCCCGCCGGAGCGCCCGTCGACCGGTCGGCTCCCGTTGCTTGACTTCATGTCCACATGAACTTCCAGACTGGGGCTCCTGTCAAGGGACGACTCGAGGAGGCCATCGTGGACGAGAGAACCGAACAGGTGCGCAGGAGGTACGACCGGATGTCCGGCGGTTACGACCGGGGTGAGTCGTTCCAGCGGTTCGTGGTCGGCGGCGCCCGCTCCCGGCTGTGCGGCCGGGCCGAGGGGAGGGTCCTGGAGGTGGCCGTCGGCACCGGCCAGAACCTGGGGTACTACCCGCCCGGTGTGGAGATCACCGGTGTCGACCTGAGCCCCGGCATGCTCGCCAGGGCCAGGGCCCGTGCGGCCGGGCTCGGGTCGCGGGCGGAGCTGGCCGAGGGCGACGCCCATGACCTCGCCTTCGGCGACGGGTCCTTCGACACCGTGGTCTGCACCATGGCGCTGTGCGAGATCCCCGACCAGCGGCGGGCGCTCGCCGAGATGCGCCGTGTGCTCCGGCCCGGAGGGCTCCTGCTGCTGATCGACCACATCGAGTACACCCGCTGGCCCTTCCGGTTGAGGGAGGCGCGCAGGGAACGGCCGCGCCGCCTGCCGAGGGCCGTCGCGGCGGAGGCGGGGTTCGAGGTCCGGGAGCACGGCCGGACCATGCTCGGGTTCGTGGAACACGTGGTCGCCCGCCGGAGGGGGTGAGCGGGTCAGGGCGGGACGAAGCGGGAGGGCGGCGGGGTCCGGCGGCGGGCTCGGAGCGTTGGCCGACGGGAAACCGGGCGGGTCGGCGGTGCGGCAGGACAACGGGGGCGGCCGGTGTGAAAGTGGTTTCATGGCTACCCACAGTGAACTCCGTGACTTCTGGGAACACCGGCTCGAAGACGACTGGACCGAGAGCGGTGTCGGCTACCGGGCCCTGGGGCGGCCCTTCAACAGCTGGATGTACCGGGTGCGCGAGGAGGTCTTCCTGCGCGAGGTCGGACGGCTGGGGCTGGACGGGGCCAGCGTGCTCGACGCGGGCAGCGGTACCGGTTTCTACGTACGCCAGTGGGACCGCCTGGGCGCCGGGGACGTCACCGGCTGCGACATGACCGACGCCGCCGTCGAACGGCTCCGCGGGCGCTTCCCGACCCACCGCTTCGTCCGTCAGGACGTGTCCGAGCTGGACGCCTTCGAGGACGCCGGCTTCGACGCCGCCTCCTGCATGGACGTGCTCTTCCACATCACCGACGACGACCGCTACGCCGCGGCCCTGCGCAACCTCGGCCGGGTGGTGCGTCCGGGGGGCACCCTCGTCATCTCCGAGAACTGCCTCCAACGCCCCGAGCAGCGCGGCGAACACCAGGTCAACCGGACGCTGGAGACGATCTCGGCGCTGGCGGACAAGGCCGGGTTCGACATCGTGCGCAGGGTTCCCATGCTGGTGCTGATGAACGCCCAGGTCGACGCCTCCCTGCCGTGGCGCAAGGTGTGGGGAGGCCTGCTGCGCGCGGCCACGGTCACCGCCCCGACGGGATGGCTCGCCGGGGCCCTCCTCTACCGGGTGGACCGGCGGCTGGTCCAGGGCCGAAGGGAGAGCCCCACGACCGAACTGCTGGTGCTGCGGCGACGTGCGCGGGACTGAGCGGTTCGTGCCCGGTACCGGGACGCGTGCCGGGTTACGGTGGAGCTCCACCTTGTGCCGGGGTGGCCGCTACGCACGGGGCCGTAGCGGACTTCCTGTTCCGGAGGCGACCGCATGTTGAGACGTTCGACCGTCACTACCTGGGCCAAACGGGGGCTGCTGGGACTGTTGGCCACCCAGGTGGCGGTGGTGGCGGTCCTCGTGGGGGTCGACCACTGGCGCAAGAGGGTGCGCCCGCACCGGGTCAACTTCCCCCGCACCGAACCGGCCTCGATCCCGGTCGGCGAGACCACCGCCACGGTCTACACCTACGGGGAGAACCTCTTCGAGGACATGCTCGACGCGATCCGCGGGGCCCGCCGCCGGATCCTGTTCGAGTCCTACATCGTCAAGTCCGACGCGGTGGGCCGGGAGTTCAAGGCGGCGCTGATCGAGGCGGCCGAACGGGGCGTCGAGGTGTACGTCGTCTACGACGGTTTCGCCAACCTCGTCGTCCCGCGTTCCTTCTTCCGGTTCCCGCCCCCGGTGCGGGTCCTGCGCTACCCGGCGTTCCGCCCGGGGGTGCTGCTGCTGAACGTGCGCAAGTCCGGCCGGGACCACCGCAAGATCCTCTCCGTGGACGGCCGGATCGGTTTCGTCGGCGGGTTCAACGTGGGCTCCACCTACGCCATCGAGTGGCGTGACACCCACCTGCGGCTCGTCGGCCCCGCGGTGTGGGAGCTGGAGAACGCCTTCGCGGACTTCTGGAACGCCAACCGGCACGCGGACCAGCCCGCCCTGGACAGCTTCGGCACGGCGGAGTGGGACTCGCGCATCCGGGTCCACCGCAACGTCCCCGAGCTGCTGATCTACCCGATCCGGGCGATGTTCCTGGAAGCTGTGGACCGCGCCAGGGACCGGGTGATCTTCACCCAGGCCTACTTCATCCCAGACCGGGAGCTCGCCAACGTCCTCATCGAGGCGGCCCGGCGCGGTGTGGACGTCAACGTGCTCGTACCGGAGAACTCCAACCACGTCGTCGCCGACTGGATGGCGCGCGGCAGGTACTCGGAGCTGCTCAGGGGCGGGGTGCGGCTGTGGCTGTACCAGGACGCGATGGTGCACGCCAAGACCGCGACGGTGGACGGCAGGTGGAGCACGATCGGCACCGCTAACGTGGACCGGCTCAGCCTCACCGGGAACTACGAGATCAACGTGGAGATCTTCGACGAGGGCGTGGCCAAGCACCTGGAGACAGTCTTCGAGACCGACCTCACCAACGCCCGCGAACTCACCGAGGAGGAGTGGCGCGGGCGCCCGTTCGCGGCCAAGTTCAGCGAGATCGTCCTGGCGCCCTGGCGCGGTTTCCTGTAGACCCGCCGGCTCCCGCGGGCCCGTCGGCCCCGTGCCCTCCTCGGGCCGGGCGGCTAGATGTCGTTCGGGGACAGGCGTGGGAACTTCCGCGGGAAGAACACGTCGGGCTCGGCTCTGCGCGGCCGGGGCCCGCCCCAGTGCTGCGGCCCGGGCTGAGGGTCCTTCTTGAGCGCCCCCGAGATCGCCGAGGGCGAGCCGCCCCGCTGCCGGGCCCTGGCGGTCCGCGCCGGTTCCTGCTCCGGCTCCCGTGCCGTTTCCCGGCCCGGCCTACGCACCGGTCCCTCTCCTCCGGTCGCCTTTCCGTCGGTCACGTCATCTCCCCCCTGGTCAGCCTGGTTCCCATGATCGACGCAGAGGGCGCCCGAAGCCGGTCCCGACACGAGCGACGGGCGAACTCCGTCAGAATCCGCCCCGGAACCGTTCTGTGGACACCGGCACGGCGGTCGGGTGGCGGGGGCGGTTCGCCGGGGGAGAGCACCTGCGGCGAGGGGCTGGGGAGCGGCGCGCGGGCAACCGCGGCGACTTGACCGAAACGAGGGGGAATTCTGACCCGTGAAAGGACGTCGGGGTGCCCTCTCCGCGGAGAGGGCACCCCGACGTTCAGGCGCGGCCCCGGCAGGATTCGAACCTGCGACACCTGCTTTAGGAGAGCAGTGCTCTATCCCCTGAGCTACGGAGCCGTGGGTGCAGCCAGAACCGGATGTTACCCGGTTGCAGGGCCCACCCTAACCCAGGATGGGGATGCATGGGGTTCGGATTGGCGTTGCCCCCCTGCCAGCGAAGCCCCCGCGTGCGTGGCGGAGTACGCTGACCTACGATTGGTTGTCCTGGCAACGGTGTGATGTTGTTCATGTCGCGTGTCGCGATTATGGCTGCTTGCGTGCCTGGGTCACTGTTGGCGAATGGGTGCGACTGTCATCAGGACCCCGATGACCAGGTTTTCCGCCGGATATCGGGCGAGAGAGTCACAGGAGCGGGAGCCAACCGTCCTCAGGTGCGGCCGTCGGGCCGTATCGTCCAGTGTGTCCGCATGTGGACATGTAGTACGTTGCCTTGCGGCCACGAGTAGGTGTTCGAGGAAAATGCAGCCGGAGGATCATTCGTGCCGTTCACTTCTGATTCGGCGCGGCGGAGGTCCCGCGCACCGGGTAGCGGGGTGCTGACCGTTCTGGGGGCGCGCCACCGGGTCCGGATCGCGCAGGCGCTGACACTCGTGTTGGCCACCTCCCTGCTCGTCGTTCCCTGGTCCGACGCGGCGATCGCCCCGGCGTCGGCCGAGGCGAGCCTGGACGAGCTCCGTGAGAACGCGGAGAACTCCGCCGAAGCCCTGGAGGAGGCGACCGACGAGTACGTCGAGCGTGAGAACGCCCTGGAGGAGGCGCAGGAGGAGTTGATCTCGACCCTCCACGACCTCCAGCAGATCGAGGGCGACCTCAGCGACATGCGCGAACCGCTCGCCCAGTTGGCCAGCAGCATGTACCAGCGGCCGGACGCGGGCGTCCTCGGCACCCTGGCTGCGGGGGAGCTGGACGACGACCTCCAGACGCAGGCCTACGCGGCCAAGCTGTCCGAGGACAACCAGGCGCTCATCCAGGAGGCCACCGACCTGCGTGAGGAACAGGTGGGGCTGGCCGGTGAGGCACAGGAGCTCCAGACCTTCACCCAGCTCGAACAGGCCGAACTCGCCGCCGAGGTGACCGCGCTGCGCGAGCAGTCCGAGGCGAGCATGAACGAGCTCACCGAGGAGTTGGAGGAGCGGGGGCTGGACCCCGAGGCCTACATGGCGGCTGCCGACTGCGACCCGAGCGCCGCCTCCAACGCGGACGGCTACCCCAACGGGCTGCTGCCGCAGGACGCCCTCTGCTCGCTCTACGACGACAAGTTCCTCAGGGCCGACGCCGCCGTCGACTTCCTCCAGTTGAACGTGGAGTACGTCGAGGAGTTCGGCGAGAACATCTGCATCACCAGTGCCTACCGTGACCTGCCGAACCAGCACCGCGTCTACGCCGAGCAGCCGCCCGGGTTCGCGGCGGTCCCCGGGACCAGTAACCACGGTCTGGGCCAGGCGATCGACCTCGGCTGCGGTATCCAGAACTTCCGCTCGGAACGGTGGAACTGGATGGAGACCAACGGCGCCAAGTACAACTGGGTCCACCCCGCCTGGGCGAAGTCCAGCCCGTTCGAGCCCTGGCACTGGGAGTACGAGGGTTAGGGCGCGTTCACCGGAAGCGTCCCGGGCCGACGGTACCGTCGGCCGAACCGTCAGGGCGGCCCCGCGGGGCCGCCCTCGCGCGTGCGGGGCCGGACTCCCGGCCCTGCTCCCTAGACCGCGACCTCCGGGGCGACCTCACTGGTGCAGTGGGCGCACCTGGTGGCCTTCCTGTTGATCTCGGTGCAGCAGTGGGGGCACGGGCGGGTGACGGCCTCCTCCGCCTTGGCGAACCTCAGCATCAGCTTGCCCATGGGCATGACCACGAAGAAGTAGAGGATCGCGGCGGTGATCAGGAACGAGATCAGGGCGTCCACGAAGGCGCCGTACAGGAACTGGCTGCCGTTGATCTCGAAGTAGAGGTTCGCGAAGGTGGGGACGCCGCCGAAGACGCCGAGGAGCGGGGTGACGAACCCCTCGGTGAACGCGGAGATGAGGGTGGCGAAGGCGGCGCCGATGACGACCGCGACGGCCAACTGCACCAGGTTGCCCTGGAGCAGGAACTTCTTGAAGCCTTCCATGGAACTGCCCTACGTGTTCGTGGTTTCTGACGCGCCCGGTCGGGCGCCCCGACAGCTTTCACCACCTTTGGTGATCGGTCAACCGCAGATGGTGACTGACAGTCGTGAACCGGCTGCGTGGCCGGCCAGTGCCCTCGCCTCCTCCGGCGTGGCGGCGATGAGGATCAGCGCTCCCCGTTCCCCGCCCCCGTCGCCCTCGGAGGGCACCGCGAGCACGGGACGGTTCCCGACCACCTCGACCGCCGGACCAGCCCGGGAGGGCGGGCCACCCGACCCGTCGTGGCCCGAGGCGGCCAGCACGTCCACCCGGCTGCCGGGGGAGAGCAGGCCGACCGCGCCCGGGTCGGCCACCCGGACCGGGACCGCCACCAGACCGGGTCCGTAGGGGCGGGCAGGGGGATCGCTCAGGCGTGCGTCGGTGAGTACCTCGCCCCGCCGTAGCGGTGCGTTCGGCGCGAGCCCGGTGGGCGGCTCCTCCGCTGCCAGAGCCCCGTCCGGGACGGAGCGGTCCGGGAGGGAGCGGACGGTGAGGTCCCCCTCTGCCAGGTGCGCGGTGGCGTCGAGGTCCCGTGCGGCGACGAGGACGTCGGTGCTCGGTTCGGGGGGAGGCCGTAGGACGAGGACGGCACTGATCGCGGCCAGGGCGGTCAGCGCCGCGGCGGCGGCGCGCCGGTACCGGTCGAGCAGGCGGGCCAGGCCGCGCCGGTGCCGGTAGAGGGGCGGGGTGTGGGCCATGCCCGTAACGCTAGGCCGGGCCGGGGCGCTCCGGCCGGTTGTCCACAGGGTGAATTCTCCGGTGGACCCGGAACCGTGCCGGGGCCGTCCCCCGAACGCTGTGCGGACCGGTCTCGCGGTCCGCTGTCGGGCGGAGGCGGCAAAAAGCGCCGCCGAGGGGTCTCGGCGGCGCGTCCGCGGTCAACGGTGCGGTGGCTCAGCTGCTGGTCGCGGCGGTGCTGCCGCTGGTGCTCTTGCTGCTGGAACTGTCGCTGCCACCGGTGGTGGAGGCCGCGGGGGTGCTGGAGCCGGAGTCCGAGGCGGACTTGGCGGAGTCGGTGGAGCCGCCGTCCTTGCCCTCGGTGCCGCCCTTGCCCTCCGCGCCGCCTTCGGCGGAGTTGGAGCCGGTCATGGCAGAGCTGTTCGTCGTGCTCTTCCCGCTGTCGGTGCGGTAGAAGCCCGAACCCTTGAAGACGATGCCGACCGCGGAGTACACCTTGCGCAGGCGTCCCTCGCACTCGGGGCAGACCGTCAGCGAATCGTCGCTGAAGCTCTGCACGACCTCCATCTGGGCGTCACACTCGGTGCACGCGTACTGGTACGTAGGCACTGTTCCGGGTCCTCCTTGCTGGCACTCACACCCGTTGACTGCTAAATAGTACGCGTTCGCCGAACACGGGCGCGACAGCCCCTCACCCGTTCCGCGCCGACCCCGGTGCTCCGGGAGGCCGACCGCACGGCGGGCCCGGCGCCCGGGAGGGGCGGCCGGGGCGGGCGTACCGGTCGGGGTGTGGGGTCGCGGGCCTCTTCGGGACACGACCGCCAGCAACAACGCTGCAGGCGGTCGGCTTAATCCCCGCTCCGGCCCCGTCGGCACCGGCTCACCCGCCGGACCAGACCGCCGCGCCGGGCCCGAACACGTGCAGCCCGCCGCTCGGGGTCACCACCGCGTCCACGGGGCGGTCGTGCGGCTCCGTGGGCAGCTCTCCGACGAACTCCTCGTCGTGGACCACCGCGATCGCCGGGGTGCGCGGGCCCTTGTGGGCCAGGGCCCGGTCGTAGCAGCCCGCGCCGCGCCCCATCCGGTTCCCCTGCCGGTCCACGGCCAGCGCCGGGCAGACCACCGCGTCGGCGTGTTCCAGCGCCCGCGGCCCGTGGCGGTGCCCGACGGGTTCGACCAGGCCCCGCCCGGCCGGTGCGAGGCTGTCGGGACCGTCGAAGACCGCCCAGTCCAGGGAGCCGTCGGGGAGGAAGACGGGGAGGATGACGTGGGTGCCGCGTTTCCACAGCGCGTGCACCAGGGCGCGTGTGTCGGGTTCGCCGCCGACGGAGTAGTAGCAGGCCACGGTCGCGCCTTGGGCCAGCCAGGGCAGTTCCAGGAGGGTTTCGCGGACCGCCGAGCCCGCCCGCTCCCGCTCGGGCGCGCCCCTGGCCCGCCGTGCGGTGAGCAGGCGCGCGCGCAGCTCGCGCTTGTCCGGTCGGCTCCGACCGTTCGGGGCACTCATGGGCCCAGTGTGGCACCCGGTCCGGTCCGCTCCGAAGGGGCGCGGCCCTGCCCCGAGGGGGTGAACGCCCGGTTGCGTTTTGCACGCCTTCACCCGAAACGACGGGGACTTCTCGGCCATCGGACCGCGTTCGTCCACGTAAGCCGCTTCGTCTGTCCTAAAGTGCCGTTCATGAGCGCAGACACCGACCAGACGCGACCCCGTAACCACTCCGCCCCCGTCACCAAGGCGGTCGTGCCCGCGGCGGGTCTGGGCACCCGATTCCTACCCGCGACCAAGGCCACGCCGAAGGAGATGCTGCCGATCGTGGACAAGCCCGCGATCCAGTACGTGGTGGAGGAGGCCGTCGCGTCCGGGCTCCGCGACGTCCTGATGATCACCGGGCGCAGCAAACGCTCCATCGAGGACCACTTCGACCGGGCGTACGAGCTGGAGGAGGCGCTCGCGGCCAAGGGCGAGGAGGGCAAGCTCAGGTCGGTCCGAGAGTCCAGCGAGCTCGCCCAGGTCCACTACGTCCGCCAGGGTGAGCCCCGGGGACTGGGACACGCGGTGCTGTGCGCCGAGGCGCACGTCGGCGACAACCCCTTCGCGGTCCTCCTCGGCGACGACCTCATCGAGTCCGCGGACCTGCTCCGCCGGATGATCGAGGTCCGGGAGAGGCACGGCGGCAGCGTCGTGGCGCTCATGGAGGTGGAACCCGAACAGGTCTCCCTCTACGGCTGCGCGGCGGTGGAGGCCACCGGCGAGGACGACGTCGTCACCGTCACCGACCTGGTCGAGAAGCCCTCTCCCGAGCACGCGCCGAGCCGTTGGGCGATCATCGGTCGCTACGTGTGCGACCCGTCGGTCTTCCCGATCCTGCACACCACCCCGCCCGGGCGCGGCGGTGAGATCCAGTTGACCGACGCCCTGAAGGAGCTGGCCGGTACCAGTCCGGAGGACGGCGGAGGGGTGCGCGGGGTGCTGCTGCGCGGCAACCGCTACGACACCGGGAACAAGGCCGAGTACATCCGTACCGTGGTCGAGTTCGCCTGCCGCCGCCCCGACCTCGCCGACGAACTCCTGCCCTGGCTGAAGGAGTTCGTGGACCGTCAGGCACAGCTCCGGGGCTGAGACCGGCGGCCGGATCCGGGACACCCGCCCCCGGGGTGGTCACAATGGGACCGGAGCCGCCCGCCGTGACGGGTGGTGCGCTCCCCGCGCGTAACACGACCCGGAAGGATCCATGAAGAGCGTCGAACAGCACACCCTTGATCTTCTGGGGTTGGTCGCCACTCCCGAAGCCACCGAGCTGGACCTGCTCCAGGCGCACGGGACCGTGCTCGCCGAACCCGTGACCTCCCCGGTGTCCCTGCCGGGCTTCGACAACTCGGCCATGGACGGGTACGCCGTCCACGCGGCCGACCTGGCCGGGGCCACGGCGGAGGCTCCGGCCAGGCTGCCGGTGGTGGCGGACATCCCGGCGGGCGATCCGGAGCCGGCCGCGATCCGCCCCGGCCTGTGCGCCCGCATCATGACCGGCGCGCCCGTGCCCGCGGGCGCCGACGCGGTCGTCCCCGTGGAGTGGACCGACGGCGGCGAGGTCGAGGTGCGGATCGACCGCCCGACCGCTCCGGGCAGTTTCGTCCGGCGCCGTGGGGAGGACGTGTCGGAGGGCGAGACGGTGCTGCGGGCCGGGGCCCGTGTCGGCGCCGGTGAGATGGGGGTCCTGGCGGCCGTCGGGCGCCGTACGGTCCCGGTCCTGCCCCGGCCCCGCGTGGTGGTGCTCTCCACCGGCGAGGAGTTGGTCGAACCGGGCCGTCCGCTCGGGCCGGGCCAGATCTACGAGTCCAACAGCTACATGATCGCCGCCGCGGCCAAGGAGGAGGGCTGTGAGGTCCACCGCCACGGCTTCGTCGGGGACGACCCGGCCGAGGTCTGGGACACCCTGGAGGGGCTGTTGGTCCGGGCGGACGTCGTGATCACCACCGGCGGGGTGAGCATGGGCGCCTACGACGTGGTCAAGGAGGTGCTGACCCGGCAGGGCACCGTGGAGTTCACCCAGGTGGCCGTACAGCCGGGCAAGCCCCAGGGTTTCGGGACGATCGGTCCGGACCGAACCCCGATCATCACGCTTCCGGGCAACCCGGTGAGCGCGTTCGTGTCGTTCCAGCTGTTCGTGCGGCCCGTCCTGCGTGCCCTGCGCGGTCTGGCCCCGGATCCCCTCCCGAGCGTGCGGGCCCGGCTGACCACACCGGTCAGCTCACCGCTGGGGCGCCGCTCCTACCTGCGCGCCGTCGTGGCGGGTGCCGCCGGGCCGGACGCTGTCCCCGAGGTGTCCCCCGCGGTGCGGCAGGGTTCGCACCAGTTGTCCGCGCTGGCGGACGCCAACGGGCTGCTGGTGGTCCCGGAGGAGGTCACCGAGGTCCCGGCGGGCGCGCTGGCGGAGGTCCTGCTCCTGCCCGGCCGCTGAGCGCGGGGAGGGCGCCCGGCCGCTGAGCCGCTGTCGTAGCGGAACGGTAACGTCATCGTGGGACGCGTCACCCCGCGTCCCCGCGGTCGGCCGCTCCGGCGGGCCGCGAGCCCGCACCCGACGACGATGAGTGGTCCCACGCCATGACCGACAGCCCTCAGCCGGAGGCGCACCCCTCCGGCCTCACCCACCTCGACGAGTCCGGCGCAGCGCGCATGGTGGACGTCTCCCGCAAGGACGTCAGCGCCCGCACCGCCACGGCCACGGGCCGGGTGCTGCTGAACCCGGAGACGGTCGCGGCCCTGCGCGGGGGCGGGGTCCCCAAGGGCGACGCCCTCGCGGTCGCCAGGATCGCGGGGATCCAGGGCGCCAAGCGCACCCCCGACCTGGTTCCCCTGTGCCATCCGATCGCCGTGCACGGGGTCGACGTGGACCTGACGGTCGCGGACGGCGGGGTGGACGTCAGCGCCACGGTGCGCACCGCCGACCGGACCGGGGTCGAGATGGAGGCGCTCACCTGCGTCATGACGGCGGCTCTCGGTCTGGTGGACATGGTCAAGGCGCTCGACCCCGAGGCCGAGGTCACCGGGGTGCGGGTGGAGGAGAAGACCGGTGGGAAGAAGGGGCACTGGAGGCGCGGTGAGTGACACCGTTCACCGGGTCGCGGTGGTGACCGCCTCCAACCGGGCCGCGGCCGGGGTCTACCCGGACCGCTCCGGCCCGGTGGTGGCCGAGCGGCTCCGGGCCATGGGCTGTGAGGTGCTCGGCCCCTGGGTGGTGCCGGACGGTGTGCCGGTCGCCGACGCGATCGAGCGGGCCCTCGCGGAGCGGGTCGACGCGGTGCTGACCACCGGAGGCACCGGGCTCACCCCGCAGGACCTCACCCCCGAGGCGACACGCCCGCTGCTCACCCGTGAGATCCCCGGTATCGCGGAGGCGCTGCGTGCGGCGGGCCGGGAGAAGGGCGTGCCCACGGCGATCCTCTCGCGCGGTCTGGCCGGGGTGGCCGAACGCGCCGGACACCGGGCGCTGGTGGTGAACCTGCCCGGTTCCAGAGGCGGTGTGCGTGACGGGATGGACGTGCTGGAACCGGTTCTGGGCCATGCGATGGACCAACTCCGGGGCGGGGACCACCCCCGGGCCGAATGACACCGGACAATGACCGGAATCACATCCGGGGCATTCCGGGGGAAGGGAATTCCTTGACCTTCGGCCGGATTTCGGTGCAGGAGTGAATGGAGTTTGGAATCGTCCGATTCTTGTGCGGTGGGGGTGACGGCCGCCACCCCACACGGTCGGAGTGGAATACTGGAAGGCGTCACCGACGAAGGGTGCTCCTGCAGGCGCCAAGGGCCGGTGTCGCATCCGCGCAGGACGGTGCAGAGGGCCTCGGAGGGACGGACGTGAATCGCAGACAGGGGTGGCCCGCCACTCTTCAGGAGGGGCCGATCGCGCTTCGCCCGCTGCGCCTTCGCGACGCCCCCGTCATGCGGGAGACCAGGGCCCGCAACGCCGAGTGGCTGCGGCCCTGGGAGCCCACCTACCCGGAGATGCCGCTGCGCACCACCGGACTCACCCCCTACCTGGCGATGCTCCAGGCGATCCGCCGCGAAGCCCGCCAGGGCCTGTCCATGCCGTGGGCGATCACCTACCAGGGGCGTTTCGTGGGACAGCTCACCGTCGGCGCCATCGTCTGGGGGTCGGCCAGGTCAGCGCAGGTCGGATACTGGGTCGACAGCGCCTACGCAGGGCGCGGGATCACCCCGACGGCGGTCGCCCTGGCCGTCGACCACTCCTTCTTCAACGTCGGACTCCACCGGATCGAGGCCAACATCCGTCCCGAGAACCGCGCCAGTCGGCGCGTGGTCACCAAGTTGGGATTCCGGGACGAGGGCGTGCGCATACGCCAGCTCCACATCGACGGGGACTGGCGTGACCACATCTGTTACGCGCTCACCGCCGAGGAGGTCCCCCGGGGTGCCCTGCGGCGCTGGCACGACGGGGCGCCTTCCGGTCCGCCTGGTGAGGGGGGTTCCGGCCCGGGTTCCGCTTTGGGGCCACAGGGCCCAAACGGTGGTGGGGATGCGCGGGATCCGGCGCGGCCGTACCCGGGGCCGAACTGGTCATGACAGCATCACGGATGCCTTCGGAGCTTAAACCCCTCTTTAAGCACAATGATTCATTACTTTGCGTTGAATTGGCGCTGCGCTCCGCAGTCGGTGCCTGACCTGGTATTTCAAGTGGCAGGGTGCGACGACCGAAACTGATGGTCCACAATCTTGCGACACTCCGGTCGGAATGTGACGCATTTATGGACACGGGGTCGTACCGTGCGGAACATAGACGCATTGACGATGCGGGCAACGCGTGGATAAGGCACACGGAATCGTCCCGGTCCGAGGGGGCCGGGAACGATGTCCTTCCGGGAGACGTCTCTGCTCCCGGGAGGGCGACCAGTCACACGCGGCGCGGTGTCGACGAGGTGTCGATCAACGTTCAGTGGCCGTCATCGTGAGGAGGGGTGATGAGCAGCGCTCCTCTGTACCTGGCCATCGTGGTGGTCTGGCTCATCGTCCTCGTCCCGATGCTGCTGCGGAAGGACTCCGCGGAGACCGCCTACGACGACCTCCGCCGCGAGGACGAGGACGCCGGCGCCCCCGAGGCCGCCGAGGAGGTCGAGGAGGCCGAGCACGGCTCGGAGGGCCTCCCGGTCGACGAGGAGAGCCCGGACCTCACCGAGACCCGGGTCATGGCCCGGCCAGACCTCAGCGGCGAACACATGGCCGCCGAGGAGGCGCCGGAGCGAGAGCGGCGCCCCGCGGAGCCGAGGCCCCGGCCCCGCCCCGCGGGCGAGCCCAGGGCCCGTGTCATCGCCCGCCGACGACGCCGCACCAGTGTCCTCACCCTGCTGAACATCGCCACCGTCGTGGCTGTCGCCTTCGGTCTGGGGCCCTGGTGGGTGGTCGCACCGCCGGTTCTGCTGCTCACCGGGCACCTGGCCCTGCTCCGGGAGGCGGCCAAGGCCGACGCCGAACGCCGCGAGGCCCGGGTCAGGGCGCGCCGCCAGGCCGTCCTGCGGGCCCGGGCCCAGGCGGAGGAAGCCCGCGAGGCCGAGCAGGAGGCGGAGCGCGAGGCGGAACGGAAGGCCGAAGTCATCGCCCTCATCGAACGCCGGAGCCAGGTCTACGACCAGTACGCCGACGCCCGGCTGCGGGCCGCCGGAGACTGAACTGCCGGCCCGGGCGCACGGTGTGTGTTCGGACCACCCGAACTTTCCTGCTAGGCTTTGTCTCGTCTTCAGGGGCTATGGCGCAGTCCGGTAGCGCACCTCGTTCGCATCGAGGGGGTCTGGGGTTCAAATCCCCATAGCTCCACCGAAGATGGCGGCCCGTGTCGGTCGGTGAACACTGTTCACCCTCCGCGCGGGCCGCTTCTTTTCGTGTCGGGGCGGGGTGCCGGAGTCGCCGGGGCCCGGTTCCCGTCGGTCCCCGACCCTTCGGAGGGGCGTGGGGCGCGAAGAAGAGGAGGGCCCGATCCGCGCGGACCGGGCCCTTTCCCGTGCTCTGGCCGTGTCGGGCGGGTGCTGCTGTTCCCTGGTGCGGGCGGGGGTCGTCCGGACCGGAGCCTCGAGTCTCACCGGCGAAGCGTCTATCCCCTGTGGCGGGGCGGGCCGGTTCAGGGGAAGCCTACCCCCCGGCGCCGGGGCCGCCAAGGGCTCCGGGGCGGGGCAACCGTATCTCCACGGTGGAAACTTTCCAGGATATAGTTTCGGGTATGGCAGACGGATACCACCACGGGAACCTGCGGTCCGCCGTTCTGGAACGGGTCGCGGAGGTCATCGAACGGGAGGGACCCTACGCCTTCAGCCTGCGGTCGCTGGCGGCCGACCTCGGGGTGAGCCATACGGCCCCGAGGTACCACTTCGGCAGCCGGGAGGGTGTCCTCAACGCCCTGGCGACCGAGGGGTTCACCGAGTTGGCGCGCCGGCTGCGGGCCAACCGGGAGGCGGGCGGCGGATTCCTGGAATCCGGGGTCGAGTACGTCCGCTTCGCCACCGACCACCCGGCGCACTTCCAGGTGATGTTCGCGCCGACCCTGCTCGACGAGGACGACCCCGAACTGTCCGCAGCCCGGGCCGCGGCCTTCGGCGAACTGCGCGCCGGGGTGGAGTCCACGGCCTCGGAGGGCCGGCCGGTGGACGACGCGGCTGCCGGAGTGGTGGCCGGCTGGTCGATCGTGCACGGCATCGCCACCCTGGCGCTCACCGGGAACCTGGACAGCTCCGGGGTCCGGTCCCTGCTCGGGGACGCCGATCTGCTGACCATCACCCGACGCAGTGCCGGGCTCCTGTTCGGCCCCTCGGGCCCGCCGCCCGCGGCACCACGGGGGTGAACCCGCCCCCGTCGGCCTTCCCGCGCCTGCCGGGCGGCCCGGTGCTCAGGTGATGTACTCGGCACGGACGGCGTAGATGGCGGCCTCGGTCCGGGAGTGCACCTGGAGCTTCTCCAGGATGTTGCGGACGTGGTTCTTCACGGTGTTCTCGGTGATGAACAGCCGTTCCCCGATCTCCCGGTTGTTGAGGGAGCGGGCGAGCAGTTTCAGCACCTCGGTCTCGCGCGGGGTGAGTTCGGGGATCTCCGGTCGGCTGGGCGGGGAGCTCTCCTGTTTGGCCAGACCGGCGAACTCACCGATCAGCTTGGTCGCCATGGACGGGTTGATGAAGGACCGCCCCTGGGCGATGGAGCGGACGGCGCGCGCGATGTCGGTGACCGCGATCTCCTTGAGCAGGTATCCGGTGGCCCCGGCCTTGAGCGCCTCGAACAGGTCGGACTCCTCGTCGCTCATGGTCAGCATCACGAACTTGACCTCGGGGACCTTCGCGCGGATCCGGGGACAGGCCTCGATCCCGGTGGAGCCCGGCATCATCACGTCCATGAGGATCACGTCCGGGCGCAGCTCGGCGGCGAGGCGGACGGCCTCCTCCCCGTCTCCGGCCTCGTCGACCACGTCGATGTCCTCCTCCTCGTCCAGGACCGACACCAGGCCCCGGCGGAACAGGGCGTGGTCGTCGACGACGAGGACGCGGATCGAGGACGGCGGTGCGACGGGCTCCTCGGCCGTGTGGGGAAGCCGGACGGGCGAGGGGGGGTGGGGACTCACCAGAACTCCTTTTATGTATGAACCTAAATGTGTCCCATTCGAGGGCGCGCACCCGCCCTTTCCTGCTCCTGGCCAAAGAGGGGGATCTCGCGCACCGAAGCCTCGGTGTGGTTCGGGTTGCTGGAGGATTCGCAGGTCAGGGTGCCTGTGAGAGGGTGCGGGGGCAGCGGAAAGGAAAAGGCATGAAATGCTCCTGGTGGGGCGTCCGCCCATTCTCTCATGTGCTGGTCGGATTGTGTCGCGTGGTTGGAAATTGTCTGCGCTCCGGTTCGGCGTGATTCCGCGCGGAAGCCGGGCGGACGTACGGCGGGTCCGGTCACACCGTCGAGCCGCTGTCGCGACCCCGGGTGCGGCGCTGCAGGAGTAGGCCCACCAGGGAGACCGCCGTCGCGAGCAGCAGGGCCCACTCGAGCGCGGCGACCCACGACGGGACCAGGGTCAGCGGGAAGCCGTTCCCGCGCAGGTCACCTGCTGCGGAAAGGGCTCGTAGTGGAGGCGCGCCCGCTCGTTGAGGTACCTGGTGCCGAGCCCGCATCTGTTCGGGTCCATGAGGGTGGGGACGAAGGCCAGCAGGAGTACGCAGGCGTAGAGGCTCGCGAGCAGCGCGGGGAAGGCGGCGGCGAAGACGGGAAAGCGACCGTCGAAACCTTCGTGCGTCAGGCCGAGGAACTCCAGGGCGAACGCCGTCAGTGCGCAGACCACGACGAGGACCACGCAGGCCCACCACACGAACACCAGGGGTCCGGCGCTGGATACCGACTCCCCGCCGGGATAGACGCACGTGATGTCGGGCGGGTAGGAGCTCCGCTCCACCTCGTGCCATCCGCCCGGACCGACCATCCCGTGCGAACACCGCTCGTCCAGTTCACCGACCCCGGTGGCCAGCCCGGCCGCGATCCAGACGCCGACCAGGGTGACCAGGAGGACGACGGTGGCGAACCAGGAGCGGTTCGCGGCACGGCGGAGGGTCTTCTGCGGTGTCTGCACGGTGGAGGGGCCTACTGGGCCGGATCAGGACCGCTGGGCGCCCGGGGGCGGCACGCGGTGAATGGCACGGGTCGAAGGGCCGTGCTGAATACGCCTTTTAGTTCATGACCGAAACCTCCCCCTTTGGGTGGGTGAGGCCGATGCCCCCGAAGGAACCCGGTTTCCCTTCGGGCACCCAGGGTGATCGTCCTTCTTCTGGTGATAAGCCGGAGAAGGTATGTTCTGTGGTGTTTCCTTCCTTGATGTCCCTCGTGGTCTACTCGTCATGACGTCGAAATACGTGCCGCCGTCATCGGCGCCCCGCAGTCCGAGTCGCCTCCCCGTGCGTTGGGCCACAATGGCCCCATTCTCACTCTCCGTTATGTCGGGGTTCCAGGATTTTGCTCCTCGGAGGTCTTGTTTTTGCAGGTCATCGGGGAGGGGGTGTTTGGTGCATGACAATGGAAACTCGCCTGAACTGCGAAGACAGTGAGTTCCGCGGCCTTTCGCGGTGCACTGCTGCACCCTTTGGTCGAGACACGCCCATCGAATGGCGAATATTCATCGGCAGGCCTTGTGGAGCGTCCCGGGATAGGACATCTTGGTTGCGGGATGGGCCAGAGACCGCAAGAAAGGTGGATGCCATGACCATGCACGCGAAGGCCACGCGCAGGAACAACGGCTGGAGCTGGTGGTAGACATCAGCGCGCGCTGACCGTTCTTCCGAGAACTCAGGCGATCAGGAGGGCCCGTCCGACATCGTCGGCGGGCCCTTCGGCGGGTCCGCGCCAGCCCCGAGGTGCGGGGACTTCCGCGGGACAGGACACCCCGTCCCCGTCTCGGGATTTGACCGGTGGCCACACCGGGTAAGAGGCCGTTACGCAGCGGGCCGACACAGGCCGGGACCGATCCAACCGTGAAGGGGCGCACCCCCCGTGTCCGACTCCCCCCAGCACCCAGGCGGATACCACCAGCCCGAGGAACCGGAGGGCGGATACGAACGCCCGCCGACGCCTGAACCGGGACCGGTGGTCCGGCCGTCCGGGCGCGCCCCGGAACCGGAGGGTCGCCAGCCGGTGGCCGCCGAACGCTTCCGGCGTACCACCAGAGCCAGGAGCAAGGTCATCCCGGCGGAGCGCAGCAGGGGTTTCTGGCGCCTGGGCACGGCGACCGTCTTCTACGTCGTGGTCATCGGGGGCATGGCCGACTACGTCGAACCGGACGTACGCATCCTGGCCCACCTGGCGTTCTGGGTGATGATCGGACTGGGGTTCCTGGTCGCGCTGGCACGCGAACGCCGCCACGACTGGGCTCCCCGGCCCCGGTGGCCCTGGCTCGCCGCCGCACTGGGCGGTGCGGTGACGGCGGAACTGCTCATCCTGGCGCTGGGCTCGCCCACGATCATCATCGCGGGCGCGGTCCTGTTCGGACTGGGGGCGTTCTTCCTGATGCTGGTCGGCTGAGGCTGCGCCGACCGGCATCCGGCCGGCGCCCTGCCGGAAACGCCTAGGTCGCCTCGCTGTCGAAGGGCGGGCGCTTGCCGTTCAGGCGGGAGACGGGCTTGCGCTCCGACTCCTCGTCCTCCCAGAAGTGCTTCTGGATGAAGCGCTTGGGGTTGAGGTCCTGTACGTCGAAGTCCTTGTACTCCGGGCCGAGCCCCTCCTTGATGTCGCTGGAGGCGGAGTTGGCCATCGTGCGGAGCTGTCGCAGGACGCGACCGACCTGCTGCGCGGCCTTGGGAAGCTGGTCGGGGCCGAAGATCAACAGAGCGAGCAGAAGAAGGAGGACGAACTCCCCTCCACTGATGCCGAACATGTTCCATCCTCGCTCTTGGGGTACCGACCGGCTTCAAGCAGGTTAACCGGTATCGCCGGTCTTGGGTAACAGTGCCCTGTCCGTGCGAACCCCTGCCGCGGCGCTCCCCCCGTACACGAACCAGCCCCCCGCTCGGGGAGCGGAGGGCTGGGGAAACGCACGTGTGACGGTCAGACCGCGCGAACGTCCGCCGCCTGCGGGCCCTTGGGGCCCTGGATGATGTCGAACTCGACCTTCTGGTCCTCTTCCAGGTTCCGGAAGCCGGTACCCGCGATCGCCGAGTAGTGCACGAACACGTCGGGCTGACCACCCTCGACGGCGATGAACCCGAAACCCTTCTCAGAGTTGAACCACTTCACGGTGCCCTGAGCCATGTGCTCTCCCTTGGGGACTACGACGGGACCGCACCCTGCTGGTCCCGGGTCGCCGGGCGCCAGACCGACGAAGGGTAATCCCGGATCGACAAGCGCCCACGTGAAGTTCCGCGAGGCGCCTGGGGCATCCATGGAAACTACAACAGCAACCAGTTGCAGACAGTACCAGGGGAGTGGCTTCCTGCCGAGACTTTTCCGGCAGGAATCCGAGCTTTCAAAGTGTCCTGTTTCGGCTACTCGAAACTGTTGCTTTCCAGCCCTTCTGCCACTAATAGCGATGTGTTCCGGGGAACGGTTTCGACCCTTGCTCCAGCCCTTCCCTCACTCAGGGTGTCAGGAGGCGTCCCTCCCATAGATCCACACGTCGAACCAGAGCCGGTCCCGCCAGCTCTCCTCCGGCACCGGATAGGCCGAGAGCACCGGGTAGAGATAGGCGAAGTGGGCGATGACCAACAGGAGCACCACGCCGAAGACCACCCCGCCCAGGGCCCGCAGGTAGGGCGCGAAACGGGGGCTGTCCTCCCCGGCGCCCATCAGCAGGCCCAGCATCAGCACCACGGCCAGCACCAGGAAGGGCAGGAACGGCAGCGCGTAGAAGAGGAACATCGGCCGATCGGGGTAGGCGAACCAGGGCAGCCATCCGGCCGCGACCGCGAGCAGGACCGCACCCGCGCGCCAGTCCCGGAAGGTGACCCACCAGCCGAACATCACGACCAGCGCGATGATGCCGACCCACCACACCACCGGGGTGCCGATGGAGACCACCGAGGTCACGCAGTCGCCGGAATCGCACCCCACGGCCTGGCCCTGGTAGTGGAACATCACCGGCGTCCGCATCACCAGCCACTCCCACGGGGCCGAGATGTAGGAGTGGTCGCTGCTCAGGTTGGAGTGGAAGTCCATCATCCGGCCGTGGTAGTCGACCAGGCTCCACAGGGCCCTGGCCGGTTCACCCAGGAAGTCCGGCACCCACCCCGGCACCAGGCCGTCCGCGAAGTCGCGGTTGTAGCCCCCGCGGGTGAACAGCCAGCCCGACCACGAGACCAGGTAGACGACCCCCGCGACCACCACGGTCTGGAAGAACGCCGGAACGGCGTCGAAGCCGAACCAGCGGCCCACCGGACGCTGCTGCCCGACGCTGCGCCGGGCTCCGTAGTCCCAGGCGACGGTGAGCAGCCCGAAGGCGGCCACGAAGAACAGCGCCGACCACTTGGTGCCGATCGCCAGCCCGAAGCACAGCCCCGCCGCCAGGCGCCACCAGCGCATCCCGAGCCAGCCCGCGGCGGCCAGGTCGGTCCCGGCCTCGCCGAGCCTGGCCAGCCGTTCCCGTGTCCTGTCGCGGTCGATCACCAGACAGGTGAACCCGGCCAGGATCCACAGGGTGAGGAAGATGTCCACCATGGCGATACGGCTGAGCGTGAAGTGCAGGCCGTCCAGCGCCAGGACGAGACCGGCCGTGCAGCCGAGCAGCAGCGAGCGGGTCATGCGGGTGGCCAGCCGGACGAGGATGAGAACGGAGATCATCCCGGCCAGCGCGGAGGCCGTCCGCCAGCCCTCGGGGGTCACGGACGCACCGAACGGCATGACCGAGTACAGCCAGTCGCCGAGCGCGATCATCCACTTCCCGACCGGCGGGTGCACGATGAAGTCGCCGCCGCCGTCCCAGATGTTCGGGTCGCCCTGGGCGAGCAGGGCGTCGGAGTCCTCCAACGTGTCGTGCTCGTAGCCGAACTGCCAGAGCGCGTAGGCGTCCGTGGCGTAGTAGGTCTCGTCGAAGTAGATGCGGTCGGGTTCGCCGAGGTTGAAGAACCTCAGGGCGCCGGCGAACAGGGCGACGACCGAGGCCCCCAGCCAGCCGAGCCACCAGGGGCCGGGCATGCGGGGAACGAAGCGGGAGCGGACGCTGGACGGTTGGGCCTGGCCCGGGGGGTTCGAGGGCTCTGCCTCGCTGTGAAGTGCGGTGCTGGTCATCTCGGCTCGTAGGTTGGGGTCAGAGATGGAGGTCCGTTGCGGACGGGCCGCGAAACCGGGTTTCGGGTGGCGTGATAGTGCCAACCGTAGCGCGACAGGACGGGGAGAACAGTGGTTGAGGATGTCGGTGGAACGCGGGACTCCGGAAGGCTCGTCCTGGCCGGGTTGCCCATCGGAAACGTGGAGGACGCACCGCCCCGGCTGCTGCACGCCCTGGAGGGCGCACGGGTGATCGCGGCGGAGGACACCCGGCGGCTGAAGCAGTTCGCCTCCCGCGCGGGCATCCGGTTGGGCGGTGATTCCGGGGCCCGCGTCGTCTCCTACTACGACGCGAACGAGAGCCGCCGTAGCGAGGAACTCCTCACCGACCTCAGGAGGGGGGAGGAGGTCCTGGTCGTCACCGACGCCGGGATGCCCGGGGTCTCCGATCCCGGATACCGGCTGGCCGCGGCCTGTGCCGACGAAGGCATCCCCGTCACCGCGATCCCGGGGCCGTCGGCGGTGACCACCGCCCTGGTGGTGTCCGGACTGCCCACCGACCGATTCTGCTTCGAGGGCTTCCCGCCGCGCAAGGGCCTCAAGGGGTACCTGGCCGAAATCGCGGGGGAACGCCGCACCATGGTCTTCTTCGAGAGTCCGCACCGGATCGCCGCCACCCTGGAGGCGATGGCCGACGCCTTCGGCTCGGATCGCCGCGCCGCGGTGTGCCGTGAGCTCACCAAGACCTACGAGCAGGTGCGCAGGGGCGGTCTCGAAGAGCTCGCGCGGTGGGCCGCGGACGGGGTGCGCGGTGAGATCTCGGTGGTCGTGGCGGGGGCCCGGCCCAGGGCGGAGCTCACCGGCGACGACGAACTGATCGCGGCGGTGGCCGAGCTGGAGGACGAGGGCGTGCGCCGCAAGGAGGCGATCGGCAGGGTCGCGAAGGAGACGGGTGTGCCCAAGCGCCGGGTGTACGACCTCGTGCACGGGGTGGTCGCGGCCGAGTAGGCGGAACCTTTTCCGGCGCGCGGCGTCGAACAGGGAGACCGTGAACGAAGGAGAAGGCCCCGCATGCGCAGTGAACTCTTCCAGGAAGCACAGGAGACCCAGCGGTTGGGTATGCACCGGCAGAACCGGAAGATGCTGAGAGTCGGACTGAACGGTGAGTTCTACGCCCGCCGCGGGTCCATGTCCGCCTACCAGGGGAGCGTCGACTTCTCCTTCCAGGGAGCCGGAAGCGTCGGCCGGTTCTTCAAGAAGACCTTCACCGGCGAGGGCCTACCGCTGATGCGCGTTTCGGGGCAGGGCGACGTGTTCCTGGCCCACAACGCCTGGGACGTCCACCTGGTCGACCTGGAGAGCGACTCCCTCACCGTCAACGGGGACAACGTCCTCGCCTTCGAGTCGACGCTGGAGTGGGACATCCGCCGGGTCCAGGGCTTCGGCGGCATGGTCTCGGGAGGGCTGTTCAACACCGTCTTCACCGGGCAGGGCCGGGTGGCGATCGTCTGCAACGGGGCGCCGGTGCTCCTCAACGTCGACCAGCCGACCTTCGTGGACACCAAGTCCGCCGTCGCCTGGAGCAGTTCCCTCTCGGCGGGCATCCGCAGCACGGTCAAGGCCGGTGCCGTCATCGGCCGCGGCAGCGGTGAGGCCTTCCAGCTGGCGCTGGAGGGGCAGGGGTTCGTGCTCGTCCAGCCCTCGGAGGGGGCGCCGGCGGCCCACAGCGGCTGAGCCGGTCCGGTACCCGGACAACCACCCGGACGACGGGGAGGGCCCCGGCCCGCGCGTACCGCGCGGACCGGGGCCCTCCTCCGTTCCCGCCGATCTCAGCCGACGGGGGTGTTCCCGAGGGGCACCACCCCTAGGCCACGGCTAGACCACGGCCCCGTCGTCGGCGTCGCGGGCGGCCTTGGCGGCCACTTTCTGCTTGGCCTTGCGCTCCTTGAGCACGTGCGGGGCGGCCGTCCTGTCCCACCTCTGCAACCAGATGGCCAGCGGCACCGCCACGAAGACGGTGGAGACCACACCGGTGGTCAGACCGACCAGCATCGCGATCGAGAAGTCCTGGAGCGAGGCCCCGCCGAGGAAGGTGAGGAAGCTCAGGATGATCAACGCGCCGACGGTCGTGTTGACCGTACGCGGCAGGGTGTTGATCACGGCCCGGTTGGCGATCTCCTTGAACGAGGACTTGTCGTCCCTCGCCCACTCGTCCCGGACCCGGTCGAACACCACCACCGTGTCGTTGACGGTGAAACCGATGACACTCAGGATCGCGGCGAGGAAGACACCGTCGATGGGCTTGCCCAACCAGATGAAGAGCCCGATGACCAGCACCATGTTGAAGGCCAGCGACAGCATCGTGGAGAGGCCGAAGGACCAGCGGAAACGCCAGGCCAGGTAGACCATCTGCAGGGCCAGGGCCGCACCGAGCGCGATCAGCGCCCGGTTGCGCAGCTCGTCGCCCATGCTCGGGCCGATCAGCTCGTCACTGACCAGCTCCACACCGCCGGTCGCCTCGTCCAGGGACTCGGCGACGGCCGCCGCGTCGGGGTCGGAGATGTTGCCGGTACGCACGGAGATGTCGCCGTCACCGGACTCCTGCACCACCGCGGTGTCCGCGCCGGGGAAGTCCAGCGTTCCGATGACGTCCCGGGCCTCGTCCACGGAGAGGTCCTGCTCCCCGGTGATCTCGTACTCCAGGACACGGCCGCCGGTGAACTCCACGCCCCAGTTGGGCGTGCGGACCATCGGGGCGGCGATCGCGGCGACCACGACCAGGGCCGCGACGATGAGACCGACCCGACGGAAGTCCATGAGCTGCGGGTTCTTCTCGACCAGCCAGGCGCGGACCCGGCCGACCCCGTTGAGGCCGGTGATCGCCGGGTGCTTCTTGACGACCGAGCGGCGCACGGCCCACTCGACGAACACGCGCGCGATGAGGAGCGCGGAGATCATCGAGGCGATGGTGCCGATGCTCAGCGTGACACCGAAGCCCTGCACGGTGCCGGAGGCGAAGAAGAACAGCAGACCCGCGGCGAGGAGCGTGGTGACGTTGGTGTCCAGGACCGCGCTCCAGGCCTTCTGCGTGCCCTGCACGAAGGCCTTCTCCAGGCTCGGCGGGACCGCCCGGCGACGGCGGCGCGCCAGCGCCCCGGTCTCGGCCTGGGCCTCGGTGGCGTCCTTCATCCCCGCGGACTTGTTCGCCTTGTACGTCTTCTGCTGGCGCTGGTACTCCTCACGCGCGCGCTCGAAGATCAGCACGTTGGCGTCGATGGCCATACCGATCGCCAGCACGAAGCCCGCCAGGCCCGGCAGGGTGAGCGTCGCCCCCAGGGCGACCAGCGCCCCGTAGGCGATCAGGGTGTACACGCCCAGGGCGATCGACGCCAGGAACCCGGCGAGCCGGTAGACCAGCGTGATGTACAGGGCGGTGAAGGCGATACCCAGGATCGCGGCGATGGCGCTGGCCTCGATGGCGGCGGCGCCCAGGGTCGGGCCGACCGTCTGGCGCTGGACCTCGGTGACCGGCAGCGGCAGCGAGCCGCCCTCGATCAGCACGGCGAGCTCGTTGGCGCTCTCGCTGGTGAAGTCCTGGCCGCTGATGGTGGTCTGGCCGCCGGCCATGCCCACCTCACAGGCGGTTTCGGCGGTCACCTGCGGGGCGGAGATGATCTGGTCGTCCAGAACGATCGCCACGCGGCGCCGGGGGTCGCCCTCCTGGTAGCAGGCCGCCTGACCGGTCAGCTCCTGCCACTGGTCGCGGCCCTCGCCGCGGAAGCTGACGTTGACGACCCATCCGGCACCGGTCGCGCTGTCGAGCGCGGCGTCGGCGCTGGAGACGCGGTCCCCCTGGATGAAGGTCTCACCCAGCTGGAGCATGGTGCCGTCCTGGTCGGGCAGGGTGACCGCCACGTCCTCGGGGTTCTCCGCCGAGGGGCCGGCCGGGGCCTGCGGCGCACCGCCCTGGCCGCCCATGCCGTTGAGGAGTTCCTCCATCTCCTCCTGGGACATCTCGGGGGCCTCCCCGCCCTCGGCGG
The DNA here is from genome assembly GCF_014651695.1 of Nocardiopsis terrae. GTDB lineage: Bacteria > Actinomycetota > Actinomycetes > Streptosporangiales > Streptosporangiaceae > Nocardiopsis > Nocardiopsis terrae. The sequence goes on along the minus strand of NZ_BMXJ01000002.1, from coordinate 731,416 downwards.
GCGCCTCCTCGTCGGCACCGTCGGAGGGGGCGCGGGCCTCGTCCGCGGGCGCGTTCGCGAAGTCGCCGCCGGGGGCCTGCGGCATGCCGCCCTGGCCCGACTGGCTGGCCACACCGAGAACGGGGTGGAAGGACAGCTGGGCGGTCTGGCCGACGATCTCCGCGGCCTCCGCCGGGTCCTGCACGCCGGGGAGCTCGACGATGATCCGGTTCTCACCGGAACGCGACAGGGTCGACTCGGCCACGCCCAGGCGGTCGATGCGCTGGCGCAGCACCTCGACGACCTTGTCGGTGTTCTCCGAGGTGGCCTCGGTGCCGTCGGCTCCGTCCTGTGTCTCCAGGACGATCTGGGTGCCGCCGCTGAGGTCGAGCCCCAGCCGCGGCGGGATGAACCAGGCCGCGCCGAACGCGACGAGGATGACGAGAAGAGCGATGAGTGCGCGTGTCCAGCGCACTCCCGCTCCCGTTTGACTGGACAAGGGGTGAACCTCTCACTGCGGATGGTGGGTACCGGTCACGTGCCCGTTCGGTCCGGGCGGGGGTGCCTGAGGGCCGGTCCCGACGCCGCCGGGGCGCGCGGGAACGACCGACCGGGGTGGTCAGACGATGGTGTGCGAGGTGAGAGGCGGCCCCCGGGTGGGCGGCAGCCCCTCCGCGTCGACCTGTTCCGGGACGGGGTCGTGGTGCGGCAGGGGCAGCGGCCACCACGGTTGGTCCCACACCGCCAGGCGCAGGGCGCACGCGGGGACGGCGTCGGGCAGGTCCCGTAGCACCGAGCGCTGGTCGCAGGTGGAGGCGGGCGGCCCGAGAGCGACCGTCTGGGGGCCGTGGTACGGGCGTGCCTCCTCGGCCGCCTCGTGGGCGGCGCCGTCGGGTCCGCCGTCGGAACCGACCGCGGTGACGCCGACCGCGCCGTGCGCGGGCAGGGCCATGGTGTCCTGTTCCCCGGCCAGGCCGGAGGCCACCGGGAAGGACAGGATGACCAGCAGGACCACGCTGGTGATCAGCGATCCGGTCCGCAGGGCAGGACGGGGTACGGCACGGGTAACCGTGGTGACCACCGCCTCAGGGCCGGATCGGAAGGGTCGTGCTGGCTCCGGCCGGTGCCCGCTGGCACACGGCCTCGTTCAGCAGAGCATAAGGGCACCCACCCCTCCCGGGGAATCGTGCGGTCGGCCCTGTGGACGACCCTGCTTCCTCCGGGCGAAGGAGCCGGTCCGGTCAGCGGCGGACCGCCGCGACCGCACAACGAGTGGATCTCGGAGGCCGCCCCGACCCGTGGCGGGGGTGAACGGGTGCCGGGCCACCCCGGGCCACCTTTAGTCTTGAGTCATGTCGTCGAATCGCCACATCCTGACCGCGGTCGCCTGGCCCTACGCCAACGGCCCGCGCCACATCGGCCACGTCTCCGGTTTCGGAGTCCCCTCGGACGTCTTCTCGCGCTTCCAGCGAATGTCGGGGAACAACGTGCTGATGGTCAGCGGCACCGACGAACACGGCACCCCGATCCAGGTGCTGGCCGACCAGGAGGGCGTGAGCGCCCGGGAGCTGGCCGACCGCTACAACCGGATCATCGCCGAGGACCTGGTCGCCCTCGGACTGTCCTACGACCTGTTCACCCGGACCACCACCGGCAACCACTACTCCGTCGTCCGGGAGCTGTTCAGCACGCTCTACGACAACGGCTACGTCTTCACGCGCACCACCAAGGGCGCGAGGTCCCCGTCCACCGGCCGCACCCTGCCGGACCGCTACATCGAGGGCACCTGTCCCATCTGCGGTTACGACGGCGCCCGCGGCGACCAGTGCGACAACTGCGGTAACCAGCTCGACCCGATCGACCTGCTCTCGCCCCGCTCGCGGATCAACGGCGAGACGCCGGAGTTCGTGGACACCGAGCACTTCATGCTCGACCTGCCCGCCTTCGCCGAGGTCCTCACCGAGTGGCTCAGCGGCAAGGAGGGCGACTGGCGCCCCAACGTCCTCAAGTTCTCCCTGAACCTGGTGGAGGACCTCCAGCCGCGCGCGGTCACCCGCGACCTCAACTGGGGCGTGCCGATCCCGCTGGAGGGCTGGAGCGACAACGCCACCAAGCGCATCTACGTGTGGTTCGACGCGGTGATCGGCTACCTGTCCGCGTCCATCGAGTGGGCCCGGCGCATCGGTGAGCCCGAGGCCTGGCGGCGCTGGTGGCAGGGCGGGGAGACCGAGTCCTTCTACTTCATGGGCAAGGACAACATCGTCTTCCACTCGGTCATCTGGCCCTCGATCCTGCTCGGAGCGAGCGGCGGGGGGGACCGGGGCGGGGAGGCCGGGCCGCTCGGCGAGCTGAACGTGCCCACCGAGGTGGTCTCCAGCGAGTTCCTCACCATGGAGGGGCAGAAGTTCTCCTCCTCGCGCCGCGTGGTGATCTACGTGCGCGACTTCCTGGAGCGCTACTCGGCGGACGCGCTGCGGTACTACATCATGGCCGCGGGCCCGGAGAACCAGGACACCGACTTCACCTGGGCCGAGTTCGTCCGGCGCAACAACGACGAGCTGGTGGCGGCCTGGGGCAACCTGGTCAACCGCTCCGTCTCCATGGCGGCCAAGAACCTCGGCGAGATCCCCGCCGCCGGTGAGCTGACCGAGGAGGACCGCAGGGTGCTGGACGCCTCGCGGGCGGCCTTCGCCACCGTCGGCGCCCGGTTGGAGAGGTCGCAGTTCAAGGCGGCTCTCCAGGAGGCCATGCGCACGGTCGCCGAGGCCAACAAGTACATCTCCGACCAGGCTCCGTGGGCGCTCAAGAAGACCGACCCGGAGCGGATGGCGACCGTCCTGCACGTGTCCCTCCAGCTGGTCAGCGACGCCAACACCCTGCTGACGCCGTTCCTGCCGGAGGCGGCCAACAAGGTGTACGCGATGCTCGGCGGGACCGGTACCTGGACGGGCATGCCCCGCATCGAGTCCGGCCACGACACCATCGGCGACTCCGGGGAGAAGGTGGACTACCCGGTCATCACCGGTGACTACGCCGACAACGCCGCGCGCTGGGAGTCGGCCCCGATCGTTCCGGGAACGCCGCTGAGCCGCCCGCAGCCGCTGTTCACCAAGCTCGACCCGTCCGTGGTGGACGAGGAGCTGGCCCGCCTGGCCGGCCCCGCGGAGTAGGCCCGACAGCACGCGGGGGCCGCACCGGCAGACACGTCCGGCGCGGCCCCCGTGTGTTCGGCCGGCTCAGTCGTCCCCGGACATCCGCAGGACGACGGCCCCTCTCTTGTGCCCGGTGCCGACGTGCCTGTGCGCCTCGACCGCCTGGTCGAGCGGGTATTCCCGGTCCGTGACGGCTCGGAGCGCCCCGGCTTCGGCGAGCTCCCTGATCAGCACGAGGTCCCTGGCCTTGTCGCTCGCCGGCCTCAGTCCGGTGAGCGCGATGCCGGCTCTCCTGCGGCCGAGTCTCGTCCACACCGTCTGCCCCATGATCGCCATGCTGGAGACGGTGGTGAGGTAGCGCCCGCCGGTCCTGAGCGCACCGCGGCAGCGCCCGAACGAGCTCTTGCCGACCGCGTCGAAGATGACGTCGTAGGCCCCGCGGGCCCCGGTGAAGTCCTCGACGGTGTAGTCGATCGCCCGGTCGGCCCCCAGGGAACGGACCAGGTCGAGATTGGCGCCGCTGCACACCGCGGTGACCTCGGCCCCCGTGTGCGCGGCCAGTTGGACGGCCGCGCTGCCGATACTGCCCGAGGCACCGTTGACGAGGATCGACTGACCGGACTCCAACCGGGCCGCGTCGCGGAGGAAGGGCAGCGCGGTCATCGCCCCCTCGGTCACGGCGACGGCCTCGCCGTGGGTCAGGTCGGCGGACTTCGCCGCCACCGGCGAGTCCTGGGAGACGCAGACGTACTCGGCGTGGGTGCCGAAGCTTCCGCTGAGCGCGACGACCTCGTCACCTGGTGCGAAGCCGCGTACGTTCTCGCCGACGGCCTCGATCCGCCCCGCGCAGTCCGCGCCGAGTACGGGGTACTTCGGCCGGATCGGCCCGAAGGCCAGCCTCGCGGGCAGGGGTTCACCCTGACGGGCGGCGCAGTCCACGGCGGTGACCGTCGCCGCGTGGACCCGGATGAGCAACCCGTCGGCCTCGGGCACGGGCACGGGGACCTCCGCCACGCTCAGCACGTCGGGAGGGCCGAAGGCACGGTGGACGACCGCTCTCATGACTACTCCACCGTCCGGAGGATCTTCTCGATGGAGGTGGCGCGCGAGCGCAGTTCCGCGACGTCGTTGGCCGTGCGCTGCTGTGCGTCGAGGCTGTTCTCGGCCAGCTGCTCGTACCGGTGGACGAGCTGCCGGAGGTCGTCGCGCTGGGCCGCCTCCAGTTTGGTCTTGCGGATGTCGATGAACGCGGCCATCGCGCCGCCGATCAGGATCGTCGCCATGATCAGTACGCCGAACCCGAGGATGGCGCCCGGCCAGGTCGTGAGGTCCATCAGGACTGCTCCTTGGTGTGGGGACCCTTGCCCGGGTCCGGTGCGGTGAGGGTGGCGGCTGCTTCGGCGAGGGCCGACGGTGAAAGGCGCACGTCGAAGTCGGTGACCTCGTAGTACTTCATGGCCTTCCCGTCGTCGGAGAGCTCCAGGGTTCCGACGATCAGCCCCGCCGCCTCCAGGCGTTGCAGGTGCATGTGAAGGAGGGGGCGGCTGATGCCGATCTCGCGGGCGAGGCCGCTCACGTAGTTCCGGCGGGCGGCCAATGACGCGATGACGCGCAGCCGTAGCGGATTGGACAGCGCCGCCAGCATGCCGACCAGTTCGTCGCCGGTCGGCGGTGATGCTGTCATCACTCTCCTTCACCTGAAAGGTTTCTCTTACATATGAAAGTAACAGGCTCCTTCTGGGGTGGCAAGGCCCTCCCCGGCACCCGCACCTCCTCCCTGGCCGACCCGGGTGCCCGGCCCGCCTAGAATCACCACGGCGACGCACACGACGACGGGGGCAAGACATGGGTAAGCGCAGTGGCAGGGCGGTCAGGGAGCGCAACGCGCAGACGCCGCCCCCGGCACCCGGGGCCCTGCGCGTCGCGGTGGCCGACAGCCACACCCACATGGACATGCAGACCCCTGACGTCGAGGAGATCATCGCCGCCGCGGAGGGCGTCGGGGTGACCCCGCTCGTGCAGGTGGGCGTCGACCTGCCCTCCTCGCGCTGGGCGGCCGAGGTCGCGGCGGCCCACCCGGGGAAGGTGTGGGCCGCGGTGGCCCTGCACCCCAACGAGGCACCGCGCGTGGTGCACGGTGACGGCGCCGAGGGTGTGGAGGCAGACGACACCGACTGGACGGAGAAGGCCCGTCCGGCGGGCGGGATCGAGGCCCTGGAGGCCGAACTCGCCGAGATCGACGAGCTGGCCGCCCTGCCCCAGGTGGTGGCGGTCGGCGAGACCGGCATGGACACCTTCCGCACCGGGCCCGAGGGCGCCCGCGCGCAGGAGGAGTCCTTCCGCCGCCACATCGCCATCGCCAAGCGCCACGGCAAGGCGCTCATGATCCACGACCGTGAGGCCCACGAGGACGTGCTGCGGGTCCTGGCGGAGGAGGGCGCGCCGGAACGCGTGGTCTTCCACTGCTTCTCCGGTGACGCCGACATGGCCCGGGTGTGCGCGAAGCACGGCTACTTCATGAGCTTCGCGGGCAACGTCACCTTCGCCAGCGCCGAACCCCTGCGCGAGGCGGCCAAGGTGGCCCCGCCGGAGCTGGTCCTGGTGGAGACCGACGCCCCCTTCCTCACCCCCAAGCCCTACCGGGGCCGCCCCAACGCCCCGTACCTGGTCCCGCTGACGCTGCGCGTGCTGGCCGAGACCAAGGGGATGGGCGAGGAGGAACTCGCCGGGGTCGTCGCGGACAACGCCCGGAGGGCCTTCGGGTTCTGACCGGCGCCGGTTCTGCTAGAACCCGCGCTTGAGGCGGGCGGCCTCCCGGCCGACCCGGTCGTTGCGCTTCCACTCCTTCCTGCGCTCGGCGCGCAGGCGGGCGTCGCCCCGGGACCGGTTCCACTCGGCCTCGCGGCGCAGCCTGTACCAGCGTTCGAGGCGCCGGGTGTCGAGCTCCCCCTCGTCCACGGCGGCGTTGACCGCGCACCCGGGCTCGGCGCCGTGGGAGCAGTCCCGGAACCGGCAGCGTTCGGCCAGTTCGCCGATGTCGGCGAAGGTGCGGTCCACACCGCTCCCGTCCCCGGGCACGTCGATGCGGCGCACCCCGGGGATGTCCAGGAACAGTGCGCCCCCGGGCATCGGGATCAGCTGCCGGTGGGTGGTGGTGTGGCGTCCGCGCCTGTCGTCGCGGATCTCGCCGGTGTCCATCACCGTGTCCCCGGCGAGCGCGTTGAGCAGGCTGGACTTCCCGGCGCCCGAGGTACCGAGCAGGACCCAGGTGGAACCGGGGCGCAGCCGCGCCGCCAGCTCCGCCAGGCCCAGCCCGGTGTGTGCGCTGACGGTGTGCACGTCGGCGCCGGTGGTGACGGTCTCGACCAGTTCGACCACCTCGGGCAGGCGGTCACCGGCGAGTTCGGCCTTGGTGACGGCCACGACCGGGGTCGCCCCGCTGGCCCAGGCGAGGCTGAGGAAGCGTTCCAGACGGCCCACGTTGGGTCCCTGGTCGGCGGCCTCGCAGATCAGCACCGCGTCGATGTTGGCGGCCAGTACCTGGTCGTGGGAGTCCTTGGCCACGCCCTGGCGGACCAGGGTCCCGGCGCGGTCCAGGACGGCCTCGACGAGCCAGGCGTCCCCGGAGCGGCGTACGGCGACCCAGTCCCCGCTGGTCGGGGCGGTGCTGTGGTCGGCCTCCGCGGCCTTGCGGACCCGGGGGGAGAGCTTCGCGGTCTCGTGCTGCGGCATGCGGAGCCCGACGGAGCCCCGGCGGGCTTCGGTGACCCGGGCGGGGTACAGGGCGTGCTCGCTGCCCGGGGCGACGGTCTCGAAGGCGGCCTCGACGCGGGAGTTCCAACCCAGCTGACCGAGGGGGTGGAAGGAGTTGTCATCGGCTGCGGTGTTCGTGTTGTGGTGACTCACTGCGATCTCTCTGTGGAGCGCGAGCCGGTGCCGGCGGACGGGGCCGGAGGTGTCTCCCACCGAGGCCCCCGACCGTTCCGGGGGTGTGTCCTAGGGCTCGCTGACGACGGGAAGGTTCGGGTCGGGGCCAGACACCGTGCAGGTCATGGCTTGCTCCTCTCGTCAGCGGCCGGCGCGGATCGCACGGCACGCACCGAGCCTAGGGCGGGGACCCGTACCGGCGCCATCGGTTTTCGCGGCGGCCGGTTCTCCGCGCACAGCCCGGCTCCCCGGCGTCCGCCGAGGCGCCTCAGCGCCGTCTCGTCCACACGTCGTCGCCGGGTCGGGGCGCGTGTGGTTCGGGCGCGGGGGCCTGCGGGGCGCCGTGTCTGGGGACGTAGTACACGTCGGCGCTCTGGATGGTGTGCTCCGCCGCCCGGTGCGAGGGCGCGGCGTAGCCCCGGCGCTCGTACTCCTCCTCGCCGCCCAGCAGCAGGAAGAGGCTGCAGATCAGCAGGAAGACGAACATGCCCGTCATCAGGGGCAGCAGCAGGTCGCGGGCCCGCATCCCCTCGGGGGCGCCGACGTGCATGAAGTCGGTGGGGGTGATGTGTACCCCGGCCATGCCGGTGTAGTGCACGGAGGTGACGGCGACCGCCATCACCAGGGCGGCGAGGGTCATGCTGCCGGGGCTGCGCAGGTGACGGGCGAACCAGAGCGCCGCGGTGGCGGCGACCACGGCGATCGCACAGGACAGGGCGACGTAGACGGGATCGTGGTGCAGTTCGCCGTGGATGTTCATGGAGGCCATGCCCGTGTAGTGCATGGCGATGACGCCCACGCCGAGCAGGACCCCGCCGCACAGGAGCCAGCCGGTGCTGGGGCGCCTGACCACCAGGTGGAGGGCGAACCCCATGACCAGGACCGGGACGATCCCGCTGATGGCGGTGAGTACGGCGTCGTAACGGATGGCTGTCCCGCTGACGGTGTAGCCGAGCATGGCGACGAAGTGCATCGACCACACGGCCACTCCACCGATGGAGAGCGCTGCCAGGCTCAGCCACTGCCACCGGAAGAAACCCGTCGTACGACGGGCCCGGGAGGCGAAGGCGAGCCCGAGGAAGGATCCGATCGCCGAGACTGCGTAGGCGATCGAGGGGGTTATCCAGCCTTGGGCTAGGAGTTCGGCCACGGTCTTCTTACTCTACTTTCCATGACTTAAGTCACATCTGTGGCTTGTGTTCATGGAACCTAAGCAGGTAGGAGGCCGATTGCCAAGGGGGGTGAGCTTTCCCCGTTGGCCTGATGTGGCCACGGGGAACCTGATCCCGGGGTCGTTCCGGGGCGGCCGGGGTCAGCGGCGGTGACGGGCGCGTTCACCGAAGAGCCCGACCTCGCGTTCCCCCTCGCCGGAGGGCCGGGTGTCGCGCTCCTCCTCGTCGGAGGGCCGGATCCGGCGCTCGTCCTCACCGGCGTTCAGCAGCAGGAAGAGGCTGCAGATCAGCAGGAAGACGAACAGGCCGGTGATGAGCGGCAGGAGCAGGTCCGGTGTGCTCGCCCCGGGCGGCGGCGTGGTCGGGGCGTTCTCGGCGGGGGTGAAGCTCATACCGAACATCCCGGTGTAGTGCATGGCCGACACGGCCACGCCCATGAGGAGTGCGGCCACCAGGGAGTACGAGATCCTGCGCAGGTTCAGGGCGAACCACAGCGCCGCGGTGGCGGCGCTCACCGCGATCACACAGGCGGCCGCCACGTAGGCCGGATTGTGGTGCAGGTGACCGTGGATGTTCATGGAGGCCATGCCCATGTAGTGCATGCCCACCACACCGGCGCCCGCGAGCACCCCGCCGCCGAGGAGCGCGGATGCCGACCGGCGCGCGGTGGCCAGGGTGAGGGCCGCGGCCATCACCCCGATCGCGAGCAGGCCGCTGGCGATGGTGAGCGCGGTGTCGTAGCGGATGGGTGCCCCCTGGACCTGGAAGCCGACCATGGCCACGAAGTGCATGGTCCAGATGGCGGTACCGCCGAGACAGGCGGAGCTCAGGGCCAGCCAGGGCCAGCGCCCGGCCCCGGGCGCGTCCCTGGCCAGCAGGGCGAACCTCAGGCCGATGAACGAACCGATGACGGAGAGGGTGTAGGCGGCGGCGGGCGTCCACCACCCGTAGGAGAAGTGGTCGATCATGGCGCGGGACTCCGATAGGGGGTTCCGGAAAGAAGGGGACCATTCCACCCTAGGCGCCCGTTTCGATTACCGACATCCCCAGGAACCCTTTTTGTGCTGGTCAAAGGGGTCATAAGGGCTGAAAGCTCCGTCTGTCGGGCGTTCCAGCCGCGCCGGGGAGCCCCCGTGATGCCGGGCACACGGGGGTCAGCCGCGGTGGGTGCGCAGCCCCTCGAAGGCGATCCGGCACAGGGAGTCGGCGATCTCCTCGCAGGCCATGCCCCGATCCGGCTTGTACCACTCGACGATCGAGTTGACCATCCCGAAGAGCAGGCGGGAGGCGACCGCGGGGTCGACGTCGCTGCGGATGTCGCCGTCGACGACACCCTCGCGGACCAGGTCGGCGATGAGGTGGTCGAACTGCCGGCGGCGTTCCAGAGCGTGCTTCTCCACCTGGGTGTTGCCGCGAACCCGAAGCAACAGGGTGACGTGGGGGAGCTCCTCCACCAGGACCCGGACACTGCCGCGCATCACGTGTTCGAGCCGCGCGATGGCGGGGCCGCTCGTCGCCCCCTCCTCGCGGGTGACCTCGAACAGGGCGTCCATGGCCAGGTCGAGGGACTGGCGCAGCAGTTCGGTCTTGCCGGTGACGTGGTGGTAGATCGCGGACTTGGTCACGCCCAGGGCGCGGGCCAGGTCCTCCATGCTCGTGCCGTCGTACCCGCGTTCGTTGAACACGCGTGCGGCCACGCGCAGTACGGAGTCGGCGTCGTGCCCCGGTCGGCCGGAGCGGCGCCTGCCGGTCTGCCGGGGAGCGGCTGGTTCGGATGGGGAAGATCGGGACACGGTTGTCGAATCTACCTTGTGACGGGCGTGGACGTGTGTGAGGTCGTGGCACCCGTCGTGTCATTCCGGTGCTGAGCCGGGCTCCGGGCGGTGCCCGAAGGAGGAGGCGGGCCGGGACGGCGTGCGACCCGTTCCGCAGCGGGCACGCCGACCGCACCGACGGGGGAGCCGTCCCGGGACCCCGGAAATCGGGGCGTTAGGAAAACGTCAATCCCTCTTGTCGGCCGCCGCGGGCCGGAGGTAGCTTCTTTCCGATTTGCGACAAAAGACCTTTTGCGTGCGAAACGGAAAAGAGATCTCATGGCCATCACCCGCCGCGGTGCCCTGAAAGCCTCGGTCCTCAGCGGCGTCGGCGCCGCCGTCGCCACCACCCTTCCGTCCGCGGCCTGGGCGGACACGGATCCGTCCGGGACCGCCGCCGTCGACGCCGACAAAGCGCTGCGACTCCTCGAACAGGGAAACAAGCGCTGGGCCCGACACCACTCCAGACACCCCCACGAGGGCAGGGCGCGCCGGGCGCAGCTCGTCGGGGGGCAGAACCCCTTCGCGACCGTCCTGGGCTGTGCGGACTCCCGGGTGCCTCCGGAGCTGGTCTTCGACCGCGGGCTGGGCGACCTCTTCACCGTCCGTTCGGCCGGCCAGGTCCTGGACGGCTCCGTCCTGGGCAGCCTCACCTACGCGGCCGAACACCTGCACACTCCGTTGCTCGTGGTCATGGGCCACCAGGGCTGCGGTGCGGTCAGCGCCGCCGTGGAGGCCCACCGCACCGGCGAACTCCCGCCCGGGCACATCGGCGGCCTGGTCGCGGAGATCCTGGAGGTCGTGGAGTCCACCCCGGACGACGGTGAGGACTTCATCGACGACTGCGTGCGGGCCAACGCCGGACACATCGCCCGGCTCCTCCGGGAGGACGACGAGCTGGGCGGGTTCGTCGCGGACGGACGGCTGAGGGTCGTCGCCGCCCGCTACGGTCTGGAGGACTCCCGGGTCTCCTGGCTCTGATCGATCAGGCTCTGGGCGACCGCGCGCCCCGCCCGTCCCTCCGGCGGGGCGCGCGGGCCGAAGGTCCCGGAACGCGTGGGAGCACCCAGGCGCCGTCACAGGGTGATCTCCTCCCCCTTCCAGTGCTCCAGACGCGTTTACCGTACATTCCGTAGAAAACTCCTCTCTCGCCTTTTCTTCCTCAATAACCTGCCAACCAGCTAAGACGCGATAAATGACAGAAAAGCCTGCGGAGGGGACTCCGGGGTTCTATTCTCATGCTGTCCCCAAGGACGTTTTCCGATCCGTCCGCGGGTCGGCTCCGCCGTCCCCGATCCCGTGAGGAACGCCGTGCTCGCCATCGATCAGCAGATGCGGGAGATGCTCCACATGCCGGGGGTGAGCAGTGTCTGCCTCATCGACTGGCGCAGCGGCCGTGCCCTGACCCGGGTCGGTGCCGGCGGGGCGGACGGGGTGACGGGTACGGCGGCGATCCTCCAGGCCATCCACAGCGGTCCGCTCTGCACCGCCCAGTCGGTCGAGGACGTGGTCGTCACCGAAGGCGACCACCACCTGCTGTTCGCCGTTCTGCGCGGGTCCGAGTTCTGCGTCCAGGTGCGGCTGGAACGGGACCGGGGCAACCTCGGCTTCGCTCTGCGCCGTCTGCGCTCCCTCGCTGAGGACGTCGAGGTCCCGCACCGGGACCGGGGAGGCCCGCCCCGCAGGGGCAGGGGCTCCCAGCCCCGGCCCCGGGCCCTGGTCCCGGTGGACCGCCCGGTGCTGGAACGCGTCCTGGCCGCTCTGCGCACCCTGTCCCTGGGACGGGCCGGGACGGGGACGGTGGTCGCGTGACCGGTGGCTCCACCCCGCACCGGCGTGCTCCGGGGCTGCGTCGCTGGATCGCCGACCGGGGAGTGCTGCGTCGGCTCAACCAAAGGAAAGAGAAGGACATGCCGAACATCGAAACCGGGCTCAAGGACATGATGGAGATCGACGGCGCCATCGGCGCCGCCGTGGTCGACTACAGCAGCGGAATGGCCCTGGGAACGCTCTCCTCGACCAACGCCCTGGACCTCACCGTCGCCGCGGCCGGGAACACCGAGGTGGTCCGCGCCAAGATGCGGACCATGGACCAGCTCGGCCTCAACGACGCGGTGGAGGACATCCTCATCACCCTGTCCGGCCAGTACCACATCATCCGCCCGCTCACCAGCAAGAAGGGGCAGGGGCTCTTCCTCTACCTCGCCCTGGACCGGGCCCGGGGCAACCTCGCCCTGGCCCGCCACCGGCTCAAGGGCATCGAGGGGGTCCTCGAGGTCTGAGACGGGATCCCGGGGGCCCGAGAGGGGAACGGTGGAGGCCCGGTCCGCCTCCGCCGACCGCTCCCGGTGTCCGGCCCGCGGGCTTCACAGCCCTGCGGTGATGGGGGAGAATACCGGTGACCACCCCCCATGGCATGGAGACCCCTATGTTCCGGATCGCGATCAGTCAGCTCACCGACGGCGGTCGGCGCATCACACCTGAGCACCGGAGCACCGCCATGTCCGTGGACGAGGCGGTACTGGCCCTCCGCGAACACCTGCCCACCGTCGACACCACCGCGTTCCACAGCGAAGCGGTCCAGCGCTCGGTCAACCGGGTCAACGACTTCCGCCACGACGTGGACACCGCCGACGGCGGCCGCTACCGCGTGGTCATCGCCCCCATGATGTGAACCCGGCCCGCACCGGGGCCCGGGGACCCGCGGCCCCCGAAGCGCCGGGGGTCACGAGAGCCGCAGGCCCCGGGGCCTGCGGTCAGTCCGAACCGAAGGCGGAGTCGAAGGACGCCTCGGGCGGATCGAAGGCGTTGGCCCGCACGAACTTCACCGCCTCGGCGGCGCCGGTCAGGCGGTCCATGCCGGCGTCCTCCCACTCGATCGAGATCGGACCCTGGTAGCCGATCGAGTTCAGCACGCGGAAACACGCCTCCCAGGGCACGTCGCCGCGGCCGGTGGACACGAAGTCCCACCCGCGGCGCGGGTCGCCCCAGGGCAGGTGCGAGCCCAGCCGCCCGTTGCGCCCGTTGCCCACCCGCTTGCGGGCGTCCTTGCAGTCCACGTGGTAGATGCGGTCGCGGAAGTCCCACAGGAAACCGACCGGGTCGATGTCCTGCCACACCATGTGGCTGGGGTCCCAGTTCAGCCCGAAGGCCTCCCGGTGCCCCACCGCCTCCAGCGCCGCCTGGGTCGACCAGTAGTCGTAGGCGATCTCGGAGGGATGCACCTCGTGGGCGAAGCGCACACCCACCTCGTCGAACACGTCCAGGATCGGGTTCCACCGGTCGGCGAAGTCCCGGTACCCGGCCCGGATGACGTCGTCGCCGACCGGCGGGAACATCGCCACGTACTTCCAGATCGCCGACCCGGTGAAGCCCACGACCGTGGACACGCCCATCCTCGCGGCGGCCCGTGCGGTCAGTTCCATCTCCTCGGCGGCACGCCGGCGGACCCCCTCCGGGTCGCCGTCGCCCCACACCCGGGAGGGCAGGATGTCCCGGTGCCGGTGGTCGATGGGGTCGTCGCACACCGCCTGGCCCAGGAGGTGGTTCGAGATCGCCCACACACCCAGGCCGTGGCGCTTGAGCACGTCCAGGCGCTCCTGGACGTACCCGTCGTCCACCGCGGCGCGGGTGACGTCGAGGTGGTCGCCCCAGCAGGCGATCTCCAGGCCGTCGTAGCCCCAGGAGGAGGCGAGTGCGCACACCTCCTCGAAGGGAAGGTCGGCCCACTGGCCGGTGAAGAGGGTGACCGGTCTGGTCATCGGATTGCCTCCATGGTGTTCGGTGCGGGGCCGTGCCCGGCCAGGTCGCCGTCTCGTCGGTGTGATCAGTGCACGACGGCTCCTGCCGTCGGTGGCAGGGAACGCAGGTGGGCCAGGCCGTCGACCGCGATCGCGTCCTGGGAGGCGGCCAGGGGACGCCACACGGACGCGGCCGTGGCGATGCTGGCGTTGTCGGCCGTGAACGACTCGATGACCAGGGGGCCCGAGTAACCGGTCTGGTCCAGTGCGGTCACGATCCGTGACCAGTCCAGGTGGTCGGCCCCGGGAGCGCCCCGGTCGTTCGCGCAGACCTGGACGTGGTGGATGTTCTCCCCTGCCCGCCTGACCGCGTCCGCCACGTCACGCTCCTCGATGTTCATGTGGTAGAGGTCCAGCGCCAGCCCGCAGTGCTGGGCGGGCAGGTCCGCCAGCGCCTCCAGGGCCTGGTCGACCGTGTTGAGCACGCTGGTCTCGTACCGGTTCAGCGGCTCCACGGCCACCCGGACCCCCGCGGCCGCGGCGTGCTCGACCACGGGGGCGAGCGCCTCGGTGAGTTCCGCGCGCAGCCCCGCCCGCTCGGACGGGGACATCCGCCAGGTGCGCCCGACCGAGGCGTAGGCCGGGCCCGCGACGACGGTGGAACCCACCGTCGCCGCGGCGTCCACGACCCGCCTCAGGTAGTCCTGGGTCGCGGACCGGGTGGCCGGGTCGGTCGCGACCAGCTCCCGCCCCGGACCCATCACCAGCACGACGCCGGCGTCCAGACCCAGACCGTCCAACAGGGTCCGGGCGCGCCGGGGGTCCCAGTCGCCGGTGTTCTCCACCGGTAGTTCGAGCAGGTCGAACCCCCACCCCGCGACACGGGGCGCGATCCGCTCCAGCTCCTGGTCGGTGAGCGGTGACGTCCACACCCAGGTGTTGACCCCCAGCGCGCGCATCTACCGGTCCACCCAGGCCTCGGGGAAGCCCGGCAGGTCCTCGCCGCCGAACTTGGCGTAGTGCAGGGAGGGCATGGCGGAGTTGCGCTCCAGGTAGTCGTCGAGCTCGTCCTCGCGGATCGGCTCCTGGGGCAGCACCCACTCGGCCGGGACCTCCTCGCCCGCCAGGATCATGCCCGCCGCGATGACCGGGGTCCGCCACTGGAAGTTGGAGTACACCGGGGCGATCGCCGTCAGGTCCTCCTCGTCCCACTTGCGCATGAAGCTCAGCTCGTCCTCGCCGGAGATCACCGGGTAGGGCCGGCCGGCGTCCTCGAAGGCCTCCAGACCCGCGACCGCGCCGTCGCCCGCGTCCATCCAGATGCCGTCCACGTCGCCGCGCTGGAGGTGCTGGGAGACCAGGTCCTTGATCTGGGCCCCGTCGCCCTCGGTGAACTCGAAGCCGAGGACCTCCAGCTCGCTCTCGCCGAAGACCTGCTGGGCGGCGGCCCAACGGTGTTCGAGCACGTCCACACCGGGCAGGATGCGCAGCGCCAGCACCGTCGAACCCGGGTCCAGGTTCTCGACCAGGAAGTCGGCGGCGTCGGCACCGTAGGCGTAGCCGCCGATCGGGTGGATGAACGTGACCATGCAGTCGGAGTTCACGCCGCGGTCGAAGACGATGACCGGGACGCCGCTCTCACAGGCGGTCTCGACCGCGGGGGTCAGGGTCGCGGTGGTGGACGGCGAGATGATGATCGCGTCGCAGTCCCCGGCGTCCACGAACGCCTGGATGTCGGAGATCTGCTGGTTGTCGTCGTCGGCCGCGTCCGAGGAGCGGAAGTCGCCGATCCGGCCCTCCTCGACGAGCTCCTCCACCTGCTGCTCCATGGTGATGAAGCCGGTCACCCGCCACGGGTTGGACACCGAGGCGTTGGAGAAGCAGACGGTGGCGTCCTCGGGGTCGTCGATCGCGAACTCGGAGGTGTCGATCCACTCGGGCTCGATCGCCTGCATCCAGGGCTCGTCCTCCGGGCCCTCCGGGGTGATGTCGCGCTGGGCGAGCTGGGTGTCGAACTCCGCCTGGTCGAACCACTCGGCGTCCGGCGTCAGCGAGCCCTCCTGTCCGCCGTCCGCGGCGCCGGGGGCGCCCTCGGGGTCGTCGGTCGTACAGGCCGTGAGTACCAGGGTGAGGCTGGCGGCGCCAGCCAGGAGTACGCGTGGCACGCGCATGGGGGTTTACCTCCTGGGAGAGTCGAGCGGTTGCTCGGTCGGGTGGTCCGGTCGCCGTCTCAGGCGCTCCGGCAGTCGTAGGTCGCCGCGGCGCGAGGCGTAGGCCACGGCCGCGATGATGATGAGCCCCTGCGCCGTCGGCTGGATGGTCGACGGCAGGTACAGCTGGTTGAACAGGGTGAAGAGCGCCTCGACGGTGAGGGCGCCGAGCACGGCGGCCACCACGGTTCCGCGGCCTCCGCCCAACACCACGCCGCCGAGGACGACGGCCGTGATGGCGGTGAACTCCAGGCCCTCACCGACCTGGGCGGTGACCCCCGCGAAGCCGCCGATGAGGATGGCGGCGACGGTGGCCGCCAGGGAGGAGCCGACGAAGGCCAGGGTCCGCACCCGCCACACCCGGACCCCGGAGAAGGCGGCGGCGGTGTCGTTGTCACCGGTCGCCATGAGCGTGCGCCCGTAGGGCGAACGCATCAGCAGCACCGCTCCGGCGGTGATGACCGTTGCGATGACCAGCGCCCAGGGGATCTGGCCGAGCACCGGGACGCCTTCGAGGCCGTGTCGGCCGAACACGCGGAAGCCCTCCGAGAGGGCTCCGGTGGGCGCGCCTCCGGTCCAGTGCCGCACGGCGCCGAAGAGGATCAGCATCGTGCCGAGTGTGGTGATGATCGACGGGACCCTCAGCAACGTGGTGACCAGGCCGTTGACCAGGCCGACCAGCAGGCCGAAGAGCAGCATCACCCCGATCACCGGGAACGTCATCGCCTCCTCGCCGTCGATGAGGCGGGCGGCGATCACGACCTGGGCGCCCACCAGGGAGCCGACCGAGAGGTCGAACTCCCCGGAGACGATCACCAGGTACTGGCCGATCGCGAGGATGACCAGCGGTGCCACCTTCTTCGCGAATGCCATCAGCGGCGGCCCCTCGAAGAACGACGGGTTCTGGGTGGCGATGACCGCGAAGATCAGCACCAGCAGCACCGTCACCGTTCCGGTCCCGCTTCGCAGCAGGGAGAGCACGGGATCGGGTCGGCTCGGGCCCGCACCGGTGGCCGGAACGCGTTCCGGGGGACGGGAGGGCGTGGGGACGGGGGATGTCATCTCTTTCCTCCCTGGGCCAGCGGTTCCGGCGAGGGCGGTGGATCCGGCGGGCCGGCGGCCGGGGGCGGAGCGCCGCCCGAGGGGAAACGGACCCGGACGGCGGTCCGGGAGATCTGGCTCCGGGCGTAGAGGGCCACGGCGGCGATCACGATCGTGCCGCGCAGCACGTCCTTGACGAACGGGTCGATGCCCAGGGTGTTGAACACCGTGTCCAGCGTCGCGAGGATGAACACGCCGGCGACCGTCCCGGCGACGCCGCCGCGGCCGCCGAGCAGGTAGGTGCCGCCGAGCACCACCGCCGCGATGGCCTCCAGCTCGTAGCCGTTGTTGTAGACCAGAGTGTTGCCGGTGCCGAAACGGGAGGCCAGGAGCAGACCGGCCACACCTGCCATCACCGAGCACAGCACGTGCGCGGTGATCACGGGCAGCTCCGGCCGGACCCCGGACAGGCGGGCGACCTCGGAGTCACCGCCCACGGCGTACATGTGGAAGCCCGTCCGGGTGCGCCGCAGGTACAGCACGGCCAGCACCGCCAGGACCAGCATGACCAGGGTGGACACCGGGAACACCCCGATCCGGGAGAGCCCGAACGTCTGGAACGCGGCCGGGATCGACCCGGCCGGCCCCTGGAACTGCGTGTCCAGGTACCCCTTGATGACCAGGCCCGTCCCCAGGGTGGCTATGAAGGGGTTGACCCGCAGCCTGGTGATGACCAGCCCGTTGGCCAGGCCGATCAGCGCGGCCAGGCCCAGGGTGGCGCCGACGCCGAGGAGGATCCGGGAGGGGTCGCCGGCCATGGTCAGCCCCGCGACCACCGTGGACAGGGCCGCGACGTAGCCGACCGACAGGTCCAGGGAGCGGCACAGGATGACCAGGGTCATCCCGATGGCGAGGAAGCCCAGCAGGCTGCTCCGGGTGAACAGGTCCACCGTGTTGGCCGCGGTGAGGAGGCTGGCGCCCCGGGCGGCCACGAACACCGCGCTGACCAGTAGGACACCGGCCAGGGCGAGGTACACCAGTCCGGTGGTGCCCAGCCGGGAGCTCAGGGCCCGGGAGGCGGTGAGTACTCGGGTCACGGGGCGGCCTCCTCGTGTCGGTGCGGCCCGGCGGAGTCCTCGTCCGCGCTCTCGTGCGCGCCGTCGGGGGGAGCGCCGGTGGCCAGGGCCATCACGGCCTCCTCGCTGGAACCGCCGGGGAGCTCTCCCGCCACCCGGCCGTCCCCGAGCACGACCAGGCGGTCCGCCATACCGATCAGCTCGGGGAGTTCGGAGCTGATCAGCAGGATCGCCACCCCGCTCGCGGCGAGTTCGCGGATCAGGGTGTAGACGGCCTGCTTCGCGCCGACGTCGATCCCGCGGGTGGGTTCGTCGAGCACCATCACCCCGGGGTCGGTGGCCAGCCACTTGGCCAGGACGACCTTCTGCTGGTTGCCGCCGGAGAGGTAGCGCACCTCCTGGTGGTGTCCGCCCCGGGCGACCAGTTCCAGCGCGGAGAGGATGCCGGGGATCCGCCGGGCGCGCCGACCGGAGCCGGAGGGCAGGACGGCGTCCAGGACGAGACGGCTGTTGGCCAGGATCGACTGGTTCAGTGACAGCCCCTGGGCCTTGCGGTCCTCGGTGACCAGGGCCAGGCCCGCTCGGACCGCCTGCCGGGGCGAACGCGGGTCGGCCCGCAGTCCGTCCACGCTGACCCCGCCCCGGGTGAAGCGGTCGATCCCGAAGAGCGCGTGTGCGATCTCGGTCCGGCCGCTGCCCTGGAGCCCGGCCAGGCCGACGATCTCGCCGCCGCGCACCTGGAGGTCGATCCCGTCCAGTTGGGCGTTGCCGCCACCGGAGACGGAGAGACGGACCTCGCCCACGTGTTCGCCGCGGGGTTCGAGGCGTTCGGGGAAGACGGCGGAGACGGGGCGTCCCACCATCTTGCGGACCAGGTCGGCCGGGCGGGTCCCGGAGGCCGGGCCGGTGTCCACCAGGTGGCCGTCCTTGAGGACGGTGATGGTGTCCGCCAGGTCGAAGATCTCCCTGAGACGGTGGGACACGTAGAGGATGCCCACCCCGCGTTCGCGCAGGCGCCCGATGATCCGGTAGAGCAACTCGACCTCGTGGTCGGCCAGTGCGGCGGTGGGTTCGTCCATGGAGATGACGCGGGCGTCGTGGGAGAGCGCCTTGACGATCTCCACCACCTGTTGTTCGGCCACGGACAGCGAGCGGACCTTCGACCGCGGTTCGATGCCCTCCAGCCCGAGGTCGTCCAGGAGCCGGGCGGTGTCCCGTTCCATGGCGCGCTCGTCCACGAGCCCCCTGCGCCGGGGCTCCCGGCCGAGGAACACGTTCTGCGCGACGGTGCGTTCGGGGAGGAGGTTGAACTCCTGGAACACCGTGGCCACGCCGGCCCGCTGCGCCTGCACGGGGTGCTCGAAGGAGACCTCCCGGCCGGCGAGCTCGATCCGCCCGCTGTCGGCGCGGTGTACCCCGGCGAGCACCTTCATCAGCGTGGACTTGCCCGCGCCGTTCTCCCCGACCAGGGCGTGCAGTTCCCCGGCGCGGAGTTCGAGGTCGACCCCGTGCAGGACCCGAACACCCAGGAAGGACTTGCTGACGCCGGTCATCCTGAGCAGGGGGTGGGTGCTCATGCCCCGCCCACCTCCGGGGCCCCGGCCGTCGGGACGTCGACCCACCGGCGTTCCCGTGCCGAGGTCAGGACGGACTCGGCGAGGACGGCGGTCCGCAGGCCGTCGGCGAAGACCGGGAGGCCCTCGGGCGCACTGCCCGCGATGGCCGCCGCGGTGTCCGCGACCAGGGAGTTGAAGCAGTCCTGGTAGCCCTGGGGGTGGCCGACGGGCAGGCTGGACAGCCGGGCGGCGTCGGGGCTGAGTGCGGGGTCGTCGCGGGAGACGGTCCCGGTGCGGCCGCGCCCGCCGGCCCACAGGGTCTCGGGCCGTTCCTGGTCGAAGCGCAGGGAGCCCTCCGTTCCGGAGACCTCCAGCACGAGCTGGTTCTTGCGTCCGGGGGAGACCTGGCTGATCACGGCGCTGCCGACGGTTCCGCCCGCGGTGGTGAACTGGAAGGTCACCAGGTCCTCGGTGGTGACCGCGCGCCCGCCGTCCTCCCCGCGGGTGTCGGCGATGCGGGAGGTCTGGGCGCTGACGGCGGTGATGCGGTCGCCGGTGACGAACTCGAGCATGTCGCACCAGTGGGAGCCGATGTCGCCGAAGGCGCGGGTGGGGCCGCCGACCGTCGGGTCGACCCGCCAGTTGTCCTCCTCCGGGTAGAGGAGCCAGTCCTGGAGGTAGCCGCCGTGGGCGAGGCTGACCCGGCCGATCGAGCCCGCGGCGATCCTGGCGCGGGCCTCACGGACCATGGGGTGGAAGCGGTAGACGAAGGGGACCACGGCGACCCGCTCGGCCTCGCGCGCGGTTCTGGTGAGCTCTCGCGCGGTCTCGGCGTCGGTGGCCAGCGGTTTCTCGCAGACGACGTGCTTGCCGGCGGAGAGGGCGGCCAGACTCAGGGGGGCGTGCAGGTGGTTGGGGGTGCACACGTGCACCACGTCCACGTCGGGACTGCGGACGAGTTCGAGGGCGTCTGCGTGGGCTCGGGCGATGCCGTTGGCGGCTCGGAACACCTCGGCTTTTTCGGGGGAGGACCCGGCCACTCCGACGACCTCGCCCCCGCTGGCGCGGACGGCGTGGGAGTGGACCCGACCCATGAAGCCGGTTCCGATCACCGCGGCCCGGTAGGCCCCGGGGGTGGCCGGTCCGGATGCTGAGGCCTTATCCGGACTTGTGACCTTCTTCACTGACATGACCGAGACGTTACGTCCGACTTATGTCGATCGTCAAGCATAAGTTGCCGGATGCGGACAAATTAGATGGAGTGGGATCGATCAATAGATCCTGTGCTTCACTGGTTCCATGACGGAAGATGCGCTGACGGCCCCGGGGGCCCCGGGGGCGACATCCCTGCGGAACCCGGGCGCCACCACCGCCGCGCCAGGTGCCGGAACCCTGCTCCGGCTACTCCGCGACGGCCGCCCACGAACCCGCTCCGAACTGGCCTCCGTCACCGGACTGGCCCGTTCCACGGTGACCCAGCGCGTGGACGCGCTCCTGGCCAGCGGCCTGATCGGTCCGGCGGGCGAGGCCGTCTCGACCGGCGGGCGACCGCCCACGACCTTCTCCTTCCGGCCCGACGCCCGGGTCGTCCTCGCCGCCGACCTCGGCGCCACCCACGCCCGGATGGCCCTCACCGACATGTCGGGGACGGTGCTCGCCGAGGACCGCGCCGACATCGACATCGCGCTGGGGCCCGAACCCGTCCTGGACTGGGTGGTCGACCACGGCCGGGCCCTGCTGGAGTCCGCGGGCCGCGGTGCCGACGAACTCCTCGGCTTCGGCGTGGGCCTGCCCGGCCCGGTCCAGCACTCCACGGGGCGCGCGGTCAACCCGCCGATCATGCCCGGCTGGGACCACTTCGACGTCGCCGGCTACGTCAACAGCCGGATCGCCCGGCCCGTGCTGGTGGACAACGACGTCAACATCATGGCGATCGGTGAACACCACGCCACCTGGCCCACCGCCAGCCATCTGCTGTTCGTCAAGGTCGCCACCGGCATCGGCTGCGGGATCGTCAGTGAGGGGCGCGTCTACCGGGGCGCCCAGGGGGCGGCCGGGGACATGGGGCACATCCACGTCCCCAGCGGCGACGACCGGCCCTGCCGCTGCGGCAACACCGGCTGCCTGGAGGCCGTGGCCAGCGGCCACGCCCTCGCCGAGGCGCTCACCGCCGAGGGGATCCCCGCCTCGGGGGCCCGCGACGTGGTGGAGCTGTCCCGCAACGGCTCCGTGCCCGCGCTGCGCGCCCTGCGCCAGGCCGGCCGGGACATCGGCGAGGTACTGGCCGCCTCGGTGAACATGTTCAACCCCTCGGTGATCGTCATCGGCGGCGCGCTCGCCCTGGCCGGGGACCACCTGCTCGCAGGGGTACGGGAGATCATCTACCAGCGGTCGCTGCCGCTGGCCACGGAGAACCTGAGCATCGTCTCGTCCAGGGCGGGCGAGAGCGCGGGCGTGATCGGGGCCGCCGTCATGGTGATCGAGCACTGCCTGAGCCCCGAGCACGCCGAAACCCTGATCATGGGCGGCTGACCTCTCAGCGGCGGAGGGGCCGCCGGGCGGGGCGCAGGTGCCGCATCAGGGCCTGAAAGCGTTCCCAGCCGTCCGGTTCCACCCCGTCCCCGATCCGGTACCAGACGACCGGTGTCATGGGCGGGCCGAACGGTACCCCGCGCACCGGAGCCGCCAGGGCGCTCTCCCGGCCCACCGAGGTCACGCCCTCCGCGCCCACGGCCAGGCCCACCGGGACGGGCACGCCCGCCCAGCGCGGCGGGTGGAGCAGGTCCGCGCGACCGAACGCGCGTCGCACGGTCATGGAGCGCAGCCCGTCCCGGTCGGACAGCTCACGCACGAGCGGTCGCAGCGCGTCCAGGTCCGGATCCTCGTCGGCCCGGTGTCCCACCGTGAACTGGACGTGCTCGCGGATC
This sequence comes from Nocardiopsis terrae, assembly GCF_014651695.1. Taxonomy (GTDB): domain Bacteria; phylum Actinomycetota; class Actinomycetes; order Streptosporangiales; family Streptosporangiaceae; genus Nocardiopsis; species Nocardiopsis terrae. The sequence continues at coordinate 708,822 of NZ_BMXJ01000002.1, read as the reverse complement.
CCCGTCTCCGTACGCGAGACCCGAAGCCTCCCGGCGAAGGGGCGGGTGCCCTCCTCGGCGGAGCCCTCGGGCCGACCGCCGAAAACCAGTGTTGTTTCGCCCGGCGCCCGGTTGCGCGCCAGGGCGGTGACACCCGCCGTGTCCCACTCGCGGGTCAGCGGCTCGGAGACGCCCCACACCGACGGCGGTGCCCCGCCCAGCCGCTCGGCCAGCAGTTCCACGGCCCCGCCCAGTTCCAGGTCGTCGCTGGCCGGATGGTCCACCTGGAGGCTCACGTGCAGCTGGGTACCGCTCACGTGTTCCTCCTCGGCCCGGAAGTCCCGGTGCGGGCCGTCCTCGGTCCGTGCCCGCGGGTCCGGGACGTACCCCACCCCGTCCTGCCAGGTCATCGGCAGACCGTTGAACCCGTCGTAGTGGTGCCCGTCCGCGGTGCGTACCACCCACACGGCGTTCGGGTTTCCCAGGAGCGAGCGCATCGCGTGCGTGAGCACGCTCGTGGCGGGGGTGAGCAGTTGGAGGCCGAGCCCCGCACGCCCGTACCGGGCCAGGGCGTCCACCGTCCAGCTCGACAGGGACACCACCGGCCGGTCCTGCACCAGCACGGCGTTCCTCTCGGTCACCGCGCTCACCGCGGGGTGATCGGTGCCGCCGAGCAGGTGGTCCTCCCGGAAGAGCCGTGCCCGCGGTTCCCACACCTTCCCGCCGTGCCTCCCGGCCAGGTGGTGCGCGAACCTTCGTGCCGTACCGGCGGTGTCGGTGTCCGCCAGCGCCGCGCCCCGGGCCTCCACCCACAGCGGCTGGGCGGGGAGGTCGTCGCCGATCCCCTCCGCCAACAGGCGGTCGGCCTCAGCCGACACCGCGAGCCGCTGTGCGGACTGCACGGCGAGCACGAGCCGTCCGGAACCGTCGCGCAGCTGTACCACGGTTCCCTCGGCGACCAGCCGGACACGCAGGTCGGGATCGGCTGCCGCCAGTGCCTCCAGGAGTGAGCGGCGGCTGGGGCTCTCGGCCAGCAGGGCGATCACGTCACGGCTCAAGGGGGTTCCTCGGGGGTGCGAAAAGGGGGTTTCGGGCGACTCCCACGCTAGCGCGCACGGGATCCGCCGGACGGGCGGCTTACCCGGTCCGGGCACACGAAGGGGGCGGGGTCCCGTTCCGGGCCCCGCCCCCTTCACGCGCTTCGTACGTCGCCCTGCGGTCAGTCGTCACGGATGCCGTGGCGGGCACGCTCCTCCTCCGCCCTCTGGCGCTCCGCGCGGTAGCGGGCGGCGTCGTACTCGGCGTCCTCCTCCAGCGCGCGGTAGCGCTCGGGGTCGTACTCCCGCTGGTTCACGTCGGGAAGGACGCCCTCGTGTCGCAGCGCGGGTCCCGGGCGGCGGCCGGACGAGGCCGGCACCCGACTGATGATCGCGGTCCTTCCGACCCCGCGCAGCAGCGAGGCGATCGCGACACCGCACACCAGGTTGATCAGACCCGTGGCGATCTGGCTGGAGATCTCGGCGCCCTGGGTGAAGGGCGTGACGGCCGCGATGGCCGTGGCCAGACCGACGATCCAGCCGAAGAACGAGATCGCCCGGGGCGCGGACAGCAGCAGCAGGTGCAGCAGCGCGGTCGCCAGGAGCGCGACCACGCCCGCCAGGAGCGCGTAGCCGACCGTTCCGGCGTCCCCCAGGTACCCGGCGTCCTCCGGGGCCAGCACCGGGATCCCGAAGATCCCCCTGACCACCAGGGTTCCGGCGAAGATGACCAGTGCGGCGACAACCGCGGTGGCCAGACCGCCGGACCAGAGCCGGGTCACGTTGACGGCTCGTTCACTTCCGTTTTCGTTCATACCGATATCCCCAAATAGGGCTCGAACTCGGTCGTAGCCCACATACCCGCAGCTCCGCAGCGGTAATCCACGCGTGGAACACTGTGGACATGGCTCCTTTCGCGCATGCTCGCGTCGACCTCGACGCGATCACCTCCAACGCCCGGCTGCTCCGTGAGCTGGCCGGGGGAACACCGCTCATGGGAGTGGTCAAGGCCGACGGTTACGGCCACGGAATGCTGCCCGCCGCGCACGCCCTCGTCGCCGGCGGTGCGACGTGGCTGGGGACCGCGTTCATCAAGGAGGGGCTGGAGCTGCGCCGAGCGGGCGTCACCGTGCCCGTGCTGTCCTGGATCGTCCCCCCGGGAGAGCCGGTGGGCGAGGCGATCGAGGCCGGAATCGACCTCGGGGTCAGCCACCGAGCCGTCCTGGACGAGGCGGTCGCCGAGGCGCGCCGGCTGGGCCGGGTCGCCCGGGTCCAGCTCAAGGCCGACACCGGCCTGCACCGCGGAGGGGTCGACCGGGCCGACTGGGAGTCGGTGGTCGCTGCCGCCGCCCGTGCGGAGGAGGAGGGGCTGTTGAAGGTCAGCGGGGTGTGGTCGCACTTCGCCTGCGCGGACGAGCCCGGCCACCCCTCGATCCGGGCGCAGCTGGACGTGTTCCACGAGGCGCTGGAGGTCGCGGAGAAGGCGGGACTGGCCCCCGAGGTCCGGCACATCGCCAACTCGGCCGCGCTGCTGACCCTGCCCGAAGCCCGGTTCGATCTGGTCCGCGGCGGTATCGCGAGTTACGGACTGTGTCCGATTCCCGATTATGACGTGCCCGGATTGCGTCCCGCAATGACCCTCGAAGCCAAGGTCGCACTGACCAAACGGGCACCCGAGGGCAGCGGCGTCTCCTACGGCCACCGGTACTTCACCCGGGGCGAGACCACGCTGGCCCTGGTGCCGCTGGGCTACGCCGACGGGGTGCCCAGGGCCGCCACGAACAAGGGCCCCGTCCTGCTGGGCGGCCGTCGCCGCACCATCGCGGGAACAGTCTGCATGGACCAGTTCGTTGTCGATGTCGGAAACGCCCCGGTGGAGGCGGGCGAGCACGCGGTACTGTTCGGCGACCCGAGCGAGTGCCCGGCCGTTCCCACCGCCGAGGAGTGGGCCGAGATCCTGGACACCATCCCGTACGAGATCGTCACCCGGGTCGGTGCGCGGGTGCCCCGCGAGTACACCGGCGGGACCTGACGCTCTGCCCGATATCGGTCACGAACCTCCTCCACCCGGCCTAACCTGGGTGAAGAGGTAACTTCGGCGCGCTCGGCCGCCGCCCGGACCACCCACCCGAACGAGCCTGCGAGAGCCATGACAGACACCACAGCCACCACCACAGGCGCGCTCCGCGTCCACGCGGTCACCGCCGCCACGGACGAGGAGATGCGCGTTCTGGGCCGTGACCTCGCCGCCCTCGCCCGCCCCGGAGACCTGCTCATCCTCTCCGGGCCCCTGGGCGCGGGCAAGACCACCTTCACCCAGGGCCTCGGACAGGGCCTGGGCGTGCGCGGGTCGGTCACCTCGCCCACCTTCATCATCTCCCGGATCCACCCCTCCCTGACCGGCGGTCCCGCCCTCGTGCACGTGGACGCCTACCGGCTCGGCGGACCCGCGGAGATCGACGACATCGACCTGGACATGACCCTCCCCGAGTCGGTCACCGTCGTCGAATGGGGTGAGGGCGTGGCCGAGGGGCTGGCCGACGACCGGCTGGAGATCCGGATCGAACGCCACCCCGACGACACCCGTACCGTCCACCTGCGCCCGGTCGGCGCCCGGTGGGCCGACATCGACCTGCCCGGCACAGTCGCCGGGCGCGGATAGGCGGACAAACCAGTGCTGCTCCTGGCCTTCGACACCGCCACCCCGGCGGTCACCGCCGCCATCGGCGAGACCGACCCCGACGGCGCCTTCACACTGCGCGCCGGCGCGAGCTCGGTGGACGCGCGCCGCCACGGCGAACTCCTCGCACCCACCATCCAGGACCTGCTCGCCGAGTCGGGCCTGAGCCTGGCCGACCTCGACCACATCGCGGTCGGCACCGGCCCCGGCCCCTACACGGGACTGCGGGTCGGCCTGGCCACCGGCCACGCCCTCGCCGACGCTCTGGGCATCCCCTGCCACGGGGTCACCACCCTGGACGCGCTGGCCTTCGCCACCAAGCGCACCGAACCCTTCCTGGGCATGACCGACGCCCGCCGCAAGGAGGTGTTCTGGGCCCGCTACGAGGACCACCTCACCCGGACGGGCGAGGTCCGCGTCGACCGGCCCGCCGAGATCGACACCCAGGGCCTGCCGCTGGTCGGCGACGGCGCCCGGATGTACGCCGAGGCGCTGGGGGCCGAGGCCGACGAGCCGCTGCTCCCGGACGCCGCCGCCATGGCCGAACTGGCCCTGCTCCGCCTGCACCGCGGCCGGAGCCTGCCCGAACCCAACCCCCTCTACCTGCGCCGCCCCGACGCGGTCGAGCCCGGCGCCCCGAAGAAGGTCCGACAGTGGGTGAAGTGACCGAGCGGGCGCACCTGCGCCGGATGAGCGCCGACGACGTCCCGGCCGTCATGGCGCTGGAACGCGCCCTGTTCCCGCTCGACGCCTGGAGCGAGGGCATGCTCCGCGAGGAGCTCGCCGAGACCGCCACCCGTCACTACCTGGTGGCCGAGTCCGGGGAACCCGGGGACACCGCCGTCGTCGGCTACGCGGGGTTGCGGTTCGTCCCGCCCGAGGGCGACGTGCAGACCATGGCCGTCGCCGAACCTGCGTGGGGGAGGGGGATCGGCCGGGCGCTGCTCACCGAGCTCCTCGCCGCGGCCGGCGAGCGCGGCGTCACCCACATGTTCCTGGAGGTGCGCTCGGACAACCCGCGCGCCCAGGACCTGTACACACGCTTCGGCTTCGAGGCGATCGGCGTACGCCGGGGCTACTACAAGGGTGCGGACGCGATCGTCATGCGGCGCGTCACGGAGAAGGGGACCGATGAGTGAGCCGTTGATCCTGGGGATCGAGACGTCCTGCGACGAGACCGGCGTGGCGCTGGTCCGGGGCTGTGAACTGCTCGGTGACTCGGTGGCCTCCAGCGTCGAACAGCACGTCCGCTTCGGCGGGGTCGTGCCCGAGGTGGCCAGCCGCGCGCACCTGGAGGCCATGACGCCGACCGTGCGCCGCGCCCTGGACAGCGCCGGAGCGGAGCTGTCCGACGTCGACGCCGTCGCCGTCACGGCCGGGCCCGGCCTGGCCGGTGCGCTCCTGGTGGGGGTCTCCGCGGCCAAGGCCTACGCGATGGCCCTCGGCAAGCCGCTGTACGGGGTCAACCATCTGGTGGGGCACGTCGCCGTCGACCAGCTGGAGCACGGACCGCTGCCCAAACCCGCGATCGCCCTGCTCGTCTCCGGCGGCCACACCTCGCTGCTGCTGGTCAACGACCTGGCCACCGACGTGGTCTCGCTCGGCGACACCGTCGACGACGCCGCAGGTGAGGCCTACGACAAGGTGGCGCGGCTGCTGGAACTGCCCTACCCGGGCGGTCCGCCCATCGACCAGGCGGCCCAGCGCGGCGACCCCAGGACGATGCGCTTCCCGCGCGGCAAGTGGGGCGACGGCACCTACGACTTCTCCTTCTCCGGGCTGAAGACGGCCGTGGCCCGCCACGTGGAGGACACCGACCGCAGGGGCGAACCCCTGGTGGTGGCCGACATCGCCGCCGCCTTCCAGGAGTCGGTGGTGGACGTGCTCACCCGCAAGGCCGTCGACGCCTGCGTGGAGCACGGGGTGAGCACCCTGGTGATCAGCGGCGGCGTGGCGGCCAACTCGGCCCTGCGGGCCCTGGCCCGGCAGCGCTGCACCGAGGCCGGGATCGAACTGCGCGTCCCGCGCCCCCGCCTGTGCACCGACAACGGCGCGATGATCGCGGCCCTGGGCGCCGAGGTCGTGGCGGCGGGCCTGCCGCCGTCCTCGCTCGACCTGGCCACGGACACCTCCCTGCCGGTGGGTTCCCCGCTGGCCGTGTAGCCGGACCGACGCTTCCGCGGGGCCCCGCCGACCAGCCGGTCGGCGGGGCTCAGCCGGTTCCGGTGAGGGGCAGGAAGTCGTAGAGGCCCAGGCCGCGCAGGTCCATGGGGAGCGACGCCAACCCGGTGACGGCGAGTTCGGAGGTCATCTCTCCGGTGGCGGCGTCATAGGTCTGGAGGGTGGCCCTGTCCTCGTCCTCGAAGTTCCGGAAGAAGACGTACAGTTCTTCGCCTGACCACGAGGTGTGTACCTCGTCGGACGCCGACGCTTCGGGGTCGGTGGTGAAGTGGGCGGAGGCTTCGCCGGTCGTGGTGTCGAAGCGGTACGCCTGCCCGGTGCCGTCCACGAGGTACAGGGTGTCGTCGATCAGGTGCGTCCTGCGGCTTCCGTAGTACCAGGCGGCTTCGGCGCTGGGCAGGTCGGCCTTGTCCGCTGGAGGGGCGTCGCTGTCGTCATGGGTGTAGTAGTCGTCGTAGTAGGTGGCGACGGGGTGGTGTTCCACCGATCCGTCGGAGAGGTCCACGTCGGTCAGGCGCAGGCCCACCTCCCGGTCGTCCACTCCTTCGGCCCGCCGTGAGTACTCCGGTTGATACAGGTGACCGCCGTTGACCGTGAGTCCCCCCTGCGGCAGATCCTCCTCGTGGATGGTCCATTCCGCGACGGGCTCGTAGGTGAGTTCGGTGCCCAGTTGCGCGGCGTAGAGGGTGACGGTGAGCTCTTCCTCCTCCCATGAGTCGGGAACCCCGGTGAGGTAGAGGGTGCCGTCCGGGCCTGCCCCGGTCTGCCAGATCTCGGAGTCCACGCTGCCGGTGCGCAGGGTGTCGCCGTCGTACCAGTTGACCGAGGAGGTGTAGCCGTCTCCCGTGTCCCCGGTGTTGAAGACGGTGTACAGGGTCCCGTCCGGGAGCGTTCCGCCCATGACGGCTCCGTACTCCTCGCTGGCGCGATCGAATCGTGTGGCTCCGGGGCCGACGATCGTGCTGGTGGCGACCTCGTGGAACAGCAGGTCGGTTCCGTTGTAGGCCATGGCTTCGTACTGCATGCCCTCGGTCGTCACGGACTCGGTTGTGCCGTCTTCGTCGACGAAGACGACGTAGCCCTTGGTCATCGCGTTCCAGAAGCCGCTGGAGTAGTACAGGACGGCGACCTTGCCGTCCAGGTAGTCCGTGCGGTCCAGGTCGGGCCCGGCGCAACCGGTCAGGGCAAGAACCAGCGCCCCGCAGCACAGAAGGGACAGGGGTACGTGCGGTGGGTGCTCGCTCGGCAAGGAGTGCTCCGGGTTCGGGATGACGGGAGTTTGCGGGACGCCTGGAGGAGGGCGCCCCGCAGGGGCTTGTCGGGTGTGGTCAGACCTTGATGGTTTTGTAGGTCACCGTGTGGCTGGAGTCCCGCATGTCACGCGGGTAGACCCCGGCCCCCTTGTTGGCGTCGACGTCCAATTTGGCCTTGAGCAGATAGGCGCTCCACACGAGCTTGGAGCAGTTCTTGGCCCCGTAGTGCCCGGTCTTGCGGTTGGTGGCGAAGTTGGCCGAGTACTTGTCCTTGCCGACCCGGCTGTTCGCCCAGTTCGCCGCCGAGTTCCGCTTCGTCTGCGTGGTCTTGACGTACTGCATGACCGCGTTGTTGTAGACGAGACGGCGGTTACGGTGGATCTTCTGCACCGGCGTTCCGGGGATCGATTCCACGATGTTGTCCTTCGTGTGGAAGATGCCGACATGCCCGGTCTTGATCGTGTTCGGCGTGTAGAAGACGTCGCCCTTGCGTTTTGCGGCGCTGAGTTTGTGAGCGCCCTTACCCACCGACATCGTGCCCACCTCGCCCTCGGACGGACCGGTCTCCTCGGCCTCCTCCTCGGCGAGTTCCTCCTGGTGGCGGAGTTCGGCGAGGACGACCTGTGAGGCGGCCTCTTCGGTGAGCCCGTCGGAGGCGGCGTAGTCGGCGACCGCCTCGGCCATCTCCTCCGGTGAGACCCCCGGCTGGAGTTCGACGATCTCGGCCAGGTTCTGTTCCGACACGGTGGCGACGTCAGACCAGGCCACGGAGGAACCGGTGCCCACGAGGACGAGGGTCAGCCCAGCGGAGAGGAGCGTTCTCTTCAATTTTTTGTCTCGCGATCTCTTGGAGCGAGCGGGGAGTCTTCAGGGGCTGCGGGCGGGGGACGTCCCCCGTGCCCCTCGGTGCGGTGCGCTCGGAGATTATGGCGATTTTCGTGGATCACCAAGGGCGGTCCCGTGGTCGGACGCCTGTCTCCCGGTGGGCCGGGGCCCCGACCATCATCGGAACGGAACGGTTCTGTTTCGCGGTGGCCGAAACAGGCCACCGGCGGCGCCCCGCAGGGCATCGGGGAAAGGGCACCCGGGACTGGAACGCGGCTCGGTCTCCGTGGTTGGGTACGGGTATGTTCGCCATCACCGCAGCACGCATCTCGTTCGACGACCCCCTCTCCGGGCTGGAGGCCGGTGAGCGGCCCGACCCCGAACCCCGCGAGGGGTGGACCACGGTCCGGGTCAGGGCGGCCTCGCTCAACCACCACGACCTGTGGAGCCTGCGCGGGGTCGCGCTGGGCGAGGACCGGCTCCCGATGGTCCTGGGCGGCGACGCCGCAGGGATCGACGAGGACGGCAACGAGGTGATCGTGCACAGCGTGATCACCGAACCCGCGGCCCCCGGCCGTTCGCCGCGGTTCTCCCTCCTCTCCGAGGTCCACGACGGAACCCTCGCCGAGAAGGTGCTGGTCCCCAGGGAGAACCTCCTCCCCAAGCCCCCGGAGCTGTCCTTCGAGGAGGCCGCCTGCCTGCCGACGGCCTGGCTGACCGCCTACAGCATGCTCTTCGGCAAGGCCGACCTGCGCCCGGGATCCACCGTCCTGGTGCAGGGCGCCGGGGGAGGGGTCTCGGCGGCGCTGATCACCCTGGCCTCCCGGGTGGGGCACCGGGTGTACGTCACCAGCCGCAGCGAGGCCAAGCGGGCCGGCGCCCTGGAGCTGGGCGCGTACGCGGCGCTCCCCTCCGGTGAGCGGCTGCCCGAACGGGTGGACGTGGTCTTCGACTCGGTCGGACAGGCCACCTGGAAGCACTCGATCCGCTCGCTCAAGCCGGGCGGTGCCGTCGTCACCTGCGGCGCGACCAGCGGCGACGCCCCTCCGGCCGAGCTCACCCGGGTGTTCTTCCTCCAGCTCCGGGTGCTGGGCTCCACCATGGGCACCAGGGAGGAGCTGGCGGCGCTGACCGAGATGTGCGTGCGCACCGGGATCCGTCCCCGGATCGACCGGGTCCTGCCGTTGAAGGACGCACGGGAGGGCTTTCGCGCGATGGCCGACGGAGAGCTGTTCGGCAAGGTCGTCCTGACCCCCTGACCCGGGTTCAGACAGCGCAAGGGGCCCGGAGCATCCGCTGCTCCGGGCCCCTTCCTCAGTCTGACGGGACGGTCGGCGAGTGTTTACTCGTCGTCGTCATCGTCGTCACGGCGGCGCTTCTTCTTGCCGTCCCGGCCCGGGCGCAGCAGCGCCTCGGCCAGGGCGAGCACCGTCTCCTCCAGGGAGGAGAACCGCTTGGTGATGTCGTCGTGCGAGTTCTCGACCGCCTCGGTGACGGTCTCCTCGAACTCGTGGCGGTCCGGGCGCTGCTTCAGCTCGCGGATGACCGGCTCCACCGCGGAGGTGACGTGCGAGTCGATCTCGTCGAGCCTGCCGGAGTGGTCCAGCAGCGGACGGTCCACCAGCTCGGTGAGGCGGCGGTGCAGCTCGCTGACCTCCAGGGTCTGCGGCAGCTGGTTGAGGCGCTGGTTGAGCGCCTCGAGGCGGTCGTCGATGGCCTCCATCCGGCCGTCGACCCCCTCGAAGTGGCCGCTGACGCCCTCGAACTGGCCCTCGACCCCGTTGACCCGGCCGTCGATCCCGTCCAGGCGGCCGTTGAGGCCGTCCAGACGGCCGTCCACCCGGTCGATCTTGCCCTCGACGCTCTCGAAGCTTCCCTCGAAGTGGCCCTCGAAGGTGTCGAACCGGTCGGTGAGGCGGCCGAGCTCGTGGTCGACCTTGCCGGTGATCTGCGACAGGTGGTTGTCCACCTTGCCGTTGAGCCCTTCGCGGTGCCGCTCCAGTCGCTCGTCGAGCGCGCTCCGGTGGGTCTCCACCTGCTCGGTGAGGGCCTCGGTCAGGGTCTGGTGCCGCTCCTCGGCCTCGGCGGCCAGCCTGGCGTTGTCCTCGGTGACGAAGGTGCGCAGCTCGGCGAGGTCCGCGGCGACCTTCTCGGCGTCCTCGGCGATCCGGGCGGAGAGGGCTTCGGTGCGCTCGGCCACCGAGTCGCGCAGGCCCTCGGCGGTGGCCTCGGCGTGCTCACGGGTCTCGGTGCGGCCCAGCTCGATCTGCTCGTCGAGCTCGGACAGGCGCTGGCGCAGGTGCGAACGCAGGTCGTTCAGGGACCTGTCGTGGTTCTCCCGCAGCTTGGCGAGCGAACCGGTGACGTCGGCGACGGCCGCGGTGGCCTCGGCGTGGTTCTCCTCGGCCTGGGTGTTCAGGTGGCCGAAGCCCTCGTTGACCTTGCCGGTGAGGGCTTCGTGGCGCTCCTCGGAGGTGGTGGCGAGGGACTTCAGGTCCGAGGCGAGGACCTCGTGGCGCTCCTCCGAGGTGGTGGTGATGGCCTTCAGGTCCGAGGTGAGGGCTTCGTGGCGCTCGCCGGAAGCGGTGGCGAGGGCACCCAGTTCCTCGGCCAGGGCCGTGGTGCGCTCGCCCAGCTCACCGGTGTTCTCCTGGAGCTTGCCGAGCAGGGTCTCGTGCTGTTCTGCGGTGCGCTCCTCGAAGAACCCGCGCAGTTCGGCCGTGCGCTCGTCGAGGGAGGAGGTGAGCTTCTCGCCGAGGCCGGTGCCGGCGGTGTCGAGGGCCTCCCGGCTCTCCCGGACGGCCGTGGCGAGGGTCTCGCGGCTCTGCTCGATCGCCTCGGCCAGTTCGTCCTTGCCCTCGGACAGGGTGGTGCGGACCGTGGTGGTCAGCTCCTCGTGGCGTTCGCCCAGGGTGGTGTCGAGGGCGGACAACGAGGCTTCGATCTGTTCGGCCCTGCCGTTGAGGCTCTCCAGGGCCGCGTCCAGGGCGTCCAGCCGGGTTCCGACGGTCTCGCTCAGCGCGTTGACGCGCTCACCGACCTCCGCGACCTGCTCGGCGGTTCGGTTGCCGGTCTCGGACATGCGCTGGAGACGGGTGAGGGCGGTGTCGAGGTGTCCGGCGACGCGGTGGGTGTCCGCCCGCAGGGACGGCATGTCCGACAGGGGCTTGACCTGCTGTCCGACGACCTCTATGTGTTCGGCGAGGGCTTCGGCCCACTCCGGGGGGCGTGCGAGGAAGTCGTCGATCCGGCCGTCGACCGCGGTGATCGACTCGGCAAGGGAGGTGAGTTCCCGTTCGCGCAGTTCGCGAAGCAGCCACTCCATCCCCTCGAGGCGCTGGCGCATCTCCTCGCTGACGGCACCCTGGGACTTCTGCTCGGAGACGTGCTCCTGGGCGGCCTGGGAGAGCAGGTCACGCATCCGGTCGGAGACACCGGCCTGCCCTCCCCCGTTGAGGAAGTTGTGATTGGTCTGTTCCACCGAGGTGCTCCTTATGGTTCTGGCGCTCCCGTCCGCGTCCGGCCCGTCGCACGGGGCCGTGCCGGGAGGACGGGTTCTCGATGGTCCCCGGGTGGGCGTCGTTCCGCGCCAGTTGCGCCCCACTGTGATTGAAGTGTGACTGTACGTACACACGGGGGGCGTGGGCCGAGTGTGAGCCGAACCGCGGGGCGGATCAAACAAGCACGGCCTTCCGGGTGAACCCATGAGAAGGGAAAGAATTCAGCGGCGCCAGTTTAACGACATCACCCCGTGTAACCCCAGGGGTTCGCGAAAGATATGGGTGTGGGAGGTAACGATACGGTCTGCGCGCCGTGTCCGGAAAGCCGTTGGGGGCGCCCGAACTCCGCTCCCCCGGACCGGATCAGTTTCCCGAGGGCTCCGTGACCTCGCGGCACAGCAGGTAGAAGGGCCTTTCTCCGATTCGGGTGAGGACGATCGTCACCGATTCCGGGCCAGAGGCGCGCAGGTCGCGGCGGAGTTTCTCGGTGTCCACCGCCGAACCGCGTTTCTTGATCGTTACCGTCCCGGCGCGGTGGGCCCGGACGGAGGAGCGGAGCCGCTTCAGCGAGAACGGCGCGAACTCCACGACCTCCAGCAGCCGCCACAGGGGGGAGGGCTCCGCCCGGTCCGAGGTGAAGTAGGCGATGCGCTCGTCCAGCAGGGCGCCGTCCACCCGCGCGGCGGCCTCCGCCACCAGGTGGGAGCGGACCACGGCCGGATCCGGGTCGTACAGGTAGCGCCGGGCCGCGGCGACGGGCGCGGGCCCCAGGTCCGGGTCCGCATCCAGGTGCGCGACCGAGCCCTCGCGCGCCAGCAGGCCGGAGCGCTCGTGCAGCACCGTCGCGCGCCGGCCGGACCCCCGGGCCAGGGCTCCGAACCACAGCGCGGTCTCCTTCAGCTCCCCGTCCACCGAGATCCACTCGGCCGAGGCCGCCTCGGGCAGCACCTCGTGCGGGATGCCCGGAGCGGCCTTCAGGCAGGCCGCCTCCGCCCCCTCCGCCAGCCGGGTGGCCACGTCCCACGGCGGTGAGTAGGCGGCGGGGTCGAAAACCCGGCCCCGCCCGCCGCGCCGGGCCGGGTCGCAGAACAGGAGCGGGTAGTCGCCCGGGGCGACCCCGTTCACGTCGCCCTCGCGGACCCGTGCGTGCCCGGCCAGGCCCAGCGCCCCGATGTTGGCGCGGGCCACCGCCACGGTCAGCGGGTCGGCGTCCACGCCCTCCACCGGAACGCCCCGTGCGGCCAGGGCGAGCAGGTCGGCGCCGATCCCGCAGCACAGGTCGCCCGAGGCCGCGCCGCCCCCGACGGAGGCGGGCAGGCTCCGGGCGGTCCGCTCGGCCCGGTACTCGGCGACGGTTCGGCGGGTGGACTGCTCCAGGCCGTTCGGGGTGAAGAACATTCGCCCGGCGTTCTCCCCGAATTTGGCCCGGCCCCGCGCACGCAGACCAACCTGGGTCATGACCGCGTTGACCAGCTCCGACACCGGCAGGTCCGGGTCGAGTGCGGCCAGCTTCGGATCCTGGCGCAGCCGTGAGGCGGCCGTCAGCGGGTCCCGGGCGGCGGCCTCCGGGTCCACCCCCGCCAGGACCTCCCGCCCCGCGTCGGTGAGCAGCGCCGAGAAGGCGGGCACGCGCATGGATCCTCCTGCTGTGGGCACGACGGTGTGGCGGGCCGTCCCCGTGACCAGGGCCCCCGCCACATTTCCATTCTGGCACTCTCGGGGGTAGAGTGCTAAATGCGACGAGGCCGGTCTGGCACCCGCGACGACAGGCCGCCGCGGTCGCCCCTTTTACGCAGTCTGTCCGTGCACTCGCACGGGCCGACGATCAGTACACCGAGACTTTGAAGGGGGAGGTCACACAGTGTCGACCGCCACCAAGACCGTGCTGAAGCCGCTCGAGGACCGCGTCGTGGTCAAGACCCTGGAGGCTGAGCAGACCACCGCCTCCGGTCTGGTCATCCCGGACACCGCCAAGGAGAAGCCCCAGGAGGGCGAGGTCCTGGCCGTGGGTCCCGGTCGTCTCGACGACAACGGCAAGCGCGTTGCCCTCGACGTGAACATCGGTGACGTCGTTCTCTACAGCAAGTACGGCGGCACCGAGGTCAAGTACGACGGCCAGGAGTACCTGGTGCTCTCCGCCCGCGACCTCCTCGCGGTCGTCGAGAAGTAGTTCCCGACGAAGAGCCATCAGGCGTAGAGCCATCTGCATCCCGCACCGGTCGGCCCACCAAGCCGGGCGGGGCGGGATGTTCGTTTTTGACCCGAACGGTTAGAGGAAGCACTCACACATGCCGAAGATCCTGGAGTTCGAGGACGACGCCCGTCGCGCCCTCGAGCGGGGCGTCAACCGCCTCGCCGACGCCGTCAAGGTGACGCTCGGCCCGCGCGGCCGCAACGTCGTCATCGACAAGAAGTTCGGCGCCCCCACCATCACGAACGACGGTGTGACCGTCGCCCGTGAGATCGAGCTGGACGAGCCCTACGAGAACCTGGGCGCGCAGCTGGTCAAGGAGGTCGCCACCAAGACCAACGACGCCGCCGGCGACGGCACCACCACAGCCACCGTGCTGGCCCAGGCGCTGGTGCGCGAGGGCATCCGCAGCGTGGCCGCGGGCGCGTCCCCGATGGCCATGAAGAAGGGCATCGACGCCGCGGCGGCCAAGGTCTCCGAGATCCTGCTCAGCCGCGCCGTGCCGATCAAGGAGCGCGAGGACATCGCCTACGTGGCGACCAACTCCGCCCAGGACGCCCAGATCGGCGACCTGATCGCCGAGGCCTTCGACAAGGTCGGCAAGGACGGCGTCATCACGGTGGAGGAGGCCCCGACCTTCGGTCTGGACCTCGACTTCACCGAGGGCATGCAGTTCGACAAGGGTTACGTCTCCCCGTACTTCGTCACGGACGCGGACCGCCAGGAGGCCGTCCTCGAGGACGCCCTGATCCTGATCAGCCAGGGCAAGATCGGCAACCTGAACGAGCTGCTGCCGCTGCTCGAGGAGGTCGTGCAGAGCAAGAAGCCGCTGCTGATCATCGCCGAGGACGTCGAGGGCGACGCCCTGGGCGCCCTGGTGCTCAACAAGATGCGCGGCACGCTCAACGTCGCCGCGGTCAAGGCGCCCGGCTTCGGCGAGCGCCGCAAGGCCATGCTCCAGGACATCGCCGTGCTGACCGGCGGCCAGGTCATCTCCGAGGAGGTCGGCCTGACCCTGGAGAACGCCGACCTCTCCGTGCTGGGCAGCGCCCGCCGGATCACCGTCACCAAGGACACCACCACCGTCGTGGACGGCGGCGGCCAGCAGTCCGAGGTGGACGACCGGGTCCGCCAGATCCGCAACGAGATCGAGGCGAGCGACTCCGACTGGGACCGCGAGAAGCTCCAGGAGCGCCTGGCCAAGCTCGCGGGCGGCGTCTCGGTGCTGAGCGTCGGCGCGGCCACCGAGGTCGAGCTCAAGGAGAAGAAGCACCGCCTCGAGGACGCCATCTCGGCGACCCGCGCGGCCATCGAGGAGGGCATCGTCGCCGGTGGCGGCGCCTCCCTGGTGCACGCTTCGACCGCTCTGGGCGACCTCGGCATGACCGGCGACGAGGCCACCGGTGTGGCGATCGTCCGCCGCGCCCTGGTCGAGCCGGCCCGGTGGATCGCGGAGAACGCGGGCGCCGAGGGCTACGTGGTCACCCACCGCGTCTCCGAGATGGAGGTCGGTCACGGCTTCAACGCCGCCACCGGCGCCTACGGCGACCTGGCGGCCGAGGGCATCATCGACCCGGTCAAGGTCTCCCGTTCCGCCGTCCAGAACGCCGCCTCGATCGCGGGCATGCTGCTGACCACCGAGGTGCTGGTCGCGGACAAGCCCGAAGAGGACGAGGACGACGGTCACGGCCACGCCCACTAGGGTTCGGCCGTACCCGGTCCGGGGGCGGGGCGCGTCGGCGTCCCGCCCCCGTCCACTACCACGGGAGTGGCGTTTCACACCCGCAACTTTGTGCCAGTTTCGGGCTATTTTCCCAAAATGTAACCATTCTGTAGTTGCTGATTGGAGTGGTTGGGTCCCCAACTGCGGGCATCATTCGTTACGTGACGGATACAGGCGCCCGGGGGGGCGTTACCGCGCAGCGGCCAGGTGCGCCCGCAGGGCGCGAGGAGACCGACCCCGCTACGCGCGAGACGGGGTTGAACCATCTGGGATCACTCGCCGTCCAGGGGGACGACGGGGCCCTGGACTCGTTGCTGCGCGAGGTCAGACCGATGGTGGTCCGCTACTGCCGCACCCGCCTGGCCCGGGTGTCGGGGCTGGCGCACTACTCGGACGACGTGGCGCAGGAGGTGTGCATCGCCCTGCTCACGGCGATCCCCCGCTACCAGGACCGGGGCAGGCCCTTCGCCGCCTTCGTGTTCGGCATCGCCGCGCACAAGGTCGCGGACACCCTGCGGGTGGCGGGCCGGGTGGAGACGGTTCCCACCGACACCGTCCCCGAGCCGCAGGACGACGGCCCCGGGCCCGAGGAGTCGGCGGTGCGCGTGGTCGAGGCGCAGCGGGCCAGAGCACTCCTCGACGAACTACCCGAACAGCAGCGCAGGCTGCTGGTCATGCGGGTCATCACAGGACTTACAGCAGACGAGACGGGACATCTCCTTGGTATGTCGGCAGGAGCGGTACGGGTTGCCCAGCACCGAGCTATTGCTCGGCTTCGGAAGGTGGCCCTGGCGAACCGCGTCCTCCCTTGAGCACGGCGCCGCGTCCCGCCCGGGTCGGCGCCCCTGCCCCAACCGGCCCCGGACCCGCGGCTACTGCCGCTATCCCCGGTGGTCCTCCTGGCGGTGACCCGCCCCGGGGCCGCGAGGCGGGGGCGAGGCCGCGAACCCGTGTCCTTGATCACTTCGTGATCGAGGTGACCGGGCGAACATCCCATTCCACCGGGCCGGTGCCGGACGACAACCTAGGATGAGACGACACGCGGGGGCGATCCGCGAAGGTGTTGCCGGGAACAGCGGAGGTTGTGTCATGGGCCAGGACCACAGCGACTACGGGGACAAACTGCTCCCGCCGGGGCTGACTTACGACGACGTGCTGTTGGTGCCGGCCTACTCCGACCTCCAGCCGGGCGAGGTCGACACCACCACCAAGCTCTCCCGCAACATCTCCCTCAGCATCCCGCTGCTCTCCGCCGCGATGGACACCGTCACCGAGGCCCGCATGGCCGTGGCGATGGCCCGCCAGGGCGGCGCGGGCGTCCTGCACCGCAACCTCTCGGCCCAGGACCAGGCCGCCCAGATCGACCTGGTGAAGCGCTCCGAGGCGGGCATGGTCACCGACCCGGTCACCTGCCATCCCGAGGACGACCTCGCCGAGGTGGAGCGCCTGTGCGCCCATTACCGCATCTCCGGCGTCCCGGTCACCGACGCCCAGGGCGGCCTGCTCGGCATCGTCACCAACCGCGACATGCGCTTCGAGAACGACCGCTCCCGGCTGGTGCGCGACGTCATGACCACCGAGAACCTGGTCACCGCCCCGGTCGGGGTCAGCCGTGAACAGGCCTTCGAGCTGCTGCGCAGGCACAAGGTCGAGAAGCTGCCCCTGGTCGACGGCCAGAACCGCCTGCGCGGTCTGATCACGGTCAAGGACTTCATCAAGAGCGAGCAGTTCCCCGACGCCACCAAGGACGCCGACGGCCGCCTGGTCGTCGGCGGCGCGGTCGGCGTGGGCACCGAGGCCGAGGAGCGCGCCAAGCAGCTCATCGACGCCGGGGTGGACTTCATCGTCGTCGACACCGCGCACGGCCACTCCGCCGGGCTCGCCGACATGATCGCCAAGCTCAAGGCCAACTCCCGCGCCGACATCGTCGCGGGCAACGTCGCCACCCGGGCCGGAGCACAGCTGCTCATCGACGCCGGCGCCGACGCCGTCAAGGTCGGTGTGGGCCCCGGTTCGATCTGCACCACCCGCGTCGTCGCCGGTGTGGGCGCCCCCCAGCTCACCGCCATCCTGGAGGCGGGCAGGGCCTGTGGTCCCGCGGGCGTCCCGCTGATCGCCGACGGCGGCCTCCAGTACTCCGGTGAGATCGCCAAGGCCATGGTGGCGGGCGCCAGCACCGTCATGCTCGGCAGCCTCCTCGCCGGTGTCGAGGAGAGCCCGGGCGAGCTGATCTTCATCAACGGCAAGCAGTTCAAGGCCTACCGCGGCATGGGCTCGCTGGGCGCGATGCGCGGCCGGTCCTTCTCCAAGGACCGCTACGCCCAGGCCGAGGTCTCCTCCGAGGACAAACTCGTCCCCGAGGGCATCGAGGGCCAGGTGCCGTTCCGCGGTCCGCTCTCCGCCGTGGCCCACCAGTTGGTCGGCGGCCTGCACCAGTCGATGTGGTACGCGGGCAGCCGCACCATCCCCGAACTCCGCGAGCGCGGCCAGCTGATGCGGATCACCAGCGCCGGTCTGCGGGAGAGCCACCCGCACGACATCAAGATGACGGTGGAAGCGCCGAACTACAACGCGCGCTAGACGCCGTCGGACCGCCCTCTGCGCGGGGTTGACCGCGGGCCGATAGACTCGCGTCCGCGGTCATGCGCCGGTCGACCGACCGGCGCCGCACGTCAGAGGGGAATCGAAGAGTTGGCTCAGGTGGAGATCGGGCTGGGCAAGAACGGGCGTCGTGCCTACGAACTCGATGAGATCGGGATCGTGCCCGCCCGGCGGACCCGCGACCCGGAGGAGGTGTCGATCGCCTGGCAGATCGACGCCTACCGGTTCGAGACGCCCCTGGTGGTCAGCCCCATGGACAGTGTCGCCTCGCCGAAGACCGTCGTCGCGGTCGGTGAGCAGGGCGGCCTCGGCGTGCTGGACCTCGAAGGTCTGTGGACCCGCTACGAGGACCCCGAACCGCTGCTCCAGGAGATCCGGGAACTCGACGACGTCGCCGCGACCAAGCGGCTCCAGGAGATCTACGCGGCGCCGATCCAGGAGGAGCTGATCGGCCGCCGGATCGAGGAGATCCGCGACGCGGGCCTGGTGACGGCGGCCCGCCTGTCACCGCAGCGCACCGCCCAGTACCACAGGGCGGTCGTGGACGCGGGCGTCGACATCTTCGTCATCCGCGGTACCACCGTCTCGGCCGAGCACGTCTCCGGGCGGGCCGAGCCGCTCAACCTCAAGCAGTTCATCTACGACCTCGACGTGCCCGTGGTCGTCGGCGGTTGCGCCACCTACACCGCGGCCCTGCACCTGATGCGCACCGGTGCGGCCGGTGTGCTGGTCGGGTTCGGCGGCGGCTCCGGCCACACCACCCGCTCCGTGCTGGGTGTGGCCGTCCCGATGGCCAGCGCCATCGGTGACGTGGCCGCGGCCCGCCGCGACTACCTCGACGAGTCGGGCGGCCGCTACGTGCACGTCATCGCCGACGGCGGCATGACCGGCAGCGGCGACATCGCCAAGGCCCTGGCCTGCGGGGCCGACGCCGTCATGGTCGGTTCGCCGCTGGCCCGCGCCGTCGAGGCGCCCGGCCGCGGCTACCACTGGGGCAGCGAGGCCCACCACAGCGAACTGCCGCGCGGGGAGCGCGTCGGGGTGGGCACGATCGGCGACCTCAAGTCGATCCTGCACGGTCCGGCCTCCACCAGCGACGGATCCATGAACCTCATGGGTGCGCTGCGCCGGACCATGGCCACCTCGGGTTACACCGACCTGAAGGAGTTCCAGCGGGTCGAGGTCGTGGTGAACCCGCACCGCTAGGCCTGTCGGCTCCGGTCCTTCGCCCGCCCGCGCGGGCCCGTGGGCGGGAACCGCCTGGGGCGCCCCGGTTGACCGGGGCGCCCTTCGCGTTCTCCCGGGCCGGGGCGACCGTTCGGCGGCGGTGTGTCACTATGGGGCGTGTTTTGCTTTCCGTGATCTCACAGTGACTTCCCCTTGGAGGACTGCATGGGTGACAGCGTGTCCGGTGCCAGCCGGCGCCGTCGGCGCGGACCGGCGATCGCGGTCAGCCTGGCCCTGGTCGTGTGCCTGCTGGTGACGACCGGGGTCGTGGTCCTGGTGGGCCGTGTGTCCAGCGTGCTCAACGACTGGGCGCCGCCGAGCGCCGCGGGGGTCCCCTCGGACGGGACGATCGCCACCCCCGCGCACGAGGAACTCACCGGCCCGCCCGAGCAGAGCGGGGTGACGCCCCGGGAGGACGAGGAGCCCGACGAGGCCGTCGTGGGAGCGGACGAGCGGCCCCGGCCCTCCGCGGCGCTTCGGCCGAGCGACGAGTGGCTGGACGGGGTCTCGGAGAGCACCGGTGTGCCGCGCCGGGCCCTGGAGGGCTACGCCAGCGCCCAACTGGTGCTCGACGCGGACCAGCCCGAGTGCCGGTTCTCGTGGCCCACGCTCGCGGGGATCGGCTACGTGGAGTCCCGCCACGGCACCTACGCGGGCGGCGAGCTCGGCCCGGACGGGAACACCACCGTGGACGTCATCGGTATCCCGCTGGACGGCACCAACAACACGCAGGCCATCCCGGACACCGACAGCGGAGAGCTCGACGGCGACACCGACTGGGACCGGGCGATCGGCCCGATGCAGTTCATCCCCGGGACCTGGGCGCAGTGGGGGGAGTCCCTGGAGGGCGTGACCCCGGACCCGCACAACATCGACGACGCCGCACTGTCGGCCGCCCGCTACCTGTGCGCCAGCGGCCGGGACCTGACGTCGGCGCAGGACTGGGAGTCGGCGGTCCTCTCGTACAACCGTTCCGACACCTACGTCAGCGACGTCCTGGCCTACGCGCACGCCTACGCCGGCGCCGCCTGAGCACCGCCGCGCGCGGCCGCCGCGCACGGGGAGGTAAATCGGTCGTGTCGCGTGTGGCGGCATCCGGCGTCCCCGGCACCCGGTTAGCCTGAGGGCGTGTTCGGCGGACGCTCAGGCCCCACCGGTCGGGTAGGCGCCTCGCCGGGACACCGATCGAGAGGGAGGACGACCAATGGCGACCACCTGGTTGGGGCCGAAGGGGCGCACCGAGGCGCTCGCGGCGATGGCTGACGAGGAACTCGACGTCCTCGTGGTCGGCGGTGGGATCGTCGGGGCGGGCATCGCCCTGGACGCGGTCTCACGCGGCCTCTCCACGGGGCTGATCGAGGCGCGGGACTTCGCTTCTGGCACCTCCAGCCGGTCCAGCAAACTGATCCACGGCGGACTGCGCTACCTGGAGCAGTTCGACTTCGAGCTCGTTCGCGAGGCCCTCCAGGAACGCGGGCTCCTGCTCACCACCATCGCCCCGCACCTGGTCCGCCCGGTGCCCTTCCTCTTCCCGTTCGAGCACCACTGGGAGAGGTTCTACATCGGCGCCGGGGTCACGCTCTACGACGCCCTGGCACTGACCTCGCGGAACAACCGGGGACTCCCGGCGCACCGGCACCTGTCCAGGTCCGGGGCGCTCAAGGTGTTCCCCGCCCTCAAACGCAGTGCGCTGGCCGGGGCCATCCAGTACTGGGACTGCCAGGTCGACGACGCCCGCTTCGTCACCACGGTCCTGCGCACCGCCGCCGGGCTCGGGGCGCGGATCGCCTCCCGGGTCCAGGCGGTCGAGTTCCTGCGCGAGGGCGAGCACGTGGTCGGTGCGGCCGCCGCCGACCTGGAGACCGGGGAGACGAAACAGATCCGTGCCCGCCAGGTGGTGAACGCCGCCGGGGTGTGGACCGACGACATCCAGGAGATGGTCGGCGGCCGCGGCCAGGTCCACGTGAGCGCCTCCAAGGGTGTGCACCTGGTGGTGCCGCGGGACCGCATCCAGGCCTCCTCCGGGATGATCCTGCAGACCGAGAAGAGCGTGCTGTTCGTCATCCCATGGGGCCGCCACTGGATCATCGGGACCACCGACACCCCCTGGGACCTGGACAAGGAGAACCCGGCGGCGAGCCGGACCGACATCGACTACGTCCTGGACCACGTCAACCGGGTGCTGCGCACGCCCCTGACCCGCGACGACGTGGAGGGTGTCTACGCGGGGCTGCGGCCGCTGCTGACGGGTGAGTCCGAGGAGACCTCGAAGCTCTCGCGCGAACACACGGTCGCCCACCCGGTACCCGGGCTGGTCCTCATCGCGGGCGGCAAGTACACCACCTACCGGGTCATGGCCGAGGACGCGGTGGACGCGGTGGCGCACGGGCTGGGCGGGGCGGTCCCCTCCTCGGTCACCGCCAGGCTGCCCCTGGTGGGTGCTGACGGGTACGCCGCGCTGTACAACCAGCGGCACCGGCTGGCCCGGGACTCGGGACTGCACGTCTCCCGGGTCACGCACCTGCTGCGCCGGTTCGGCTCCTCGGTGTACGACGTGCTCGACCTGATCAGGGAGCGGTCCGATCTGGGCAGCCCCCTGGCAGGCGCCGAGGACTACCTGAGGGCCGAAGTCGTCTACGCGGTGGAGGCCGAGGGCGCCCGCCACCTGGAGGACGTCCTGTCCAGGCGCACCCGGATCTCCTTCGAGACCTGGGACCGGGGCATCGCCGCGGCCGAGGAGGCGGCCGAGCTCATGGCCGAACCCCTGGGCTGGGACCGGGAGCAGATCGAGCGGGAGGTGGAGTACTACCGCAAGGGCATCGAGGCCGAACGCGCCGCCCAGGAGCAGGACACCGACCAGGAGGCCGACGCCGTCCAGCACGGGGCTCCGGAGATCGTCCCGGACATCCACGTCGGCCGGTGACACGGGATGCCATAACCTCACTGGCATGGCTGGCATGTGGCGATTCGGACGGAACCCGGCGAGGGTGCTGCGCGGCACCGACCTGGAGACGGCGCTGGTCTCCGCCTCCTACGGGACGGACCCGCTGCTGCGCTCCGGCTGCGAGGCGGTGCGCGGGGGCGACGCGGAGGCGGGCGCGGCCCTGCTCGTGGAGACCCGGGAGGACCCGGAGGTCCGCGCCTACCAGGCCGAGGCGCTGGGACGGGCCGCCGTCGACCGCCCCGACGAGGTCGCAGCCCTGGTGGAGGGTGGTGCCGACCCCGCCGACACGATGCTGTGGCTCGGCCACGCCCTGCTCGCCCGGGCCGTGGCCGCGCCCGCCGGAGGAGCCGACACCACCCGGGCCGACCGGAAGGCCTTCGAGGCCGCCCTGCACGAGGCACGGGTCCCGTTGGAGGAGGCCGCCCGGCGCCGCCCCGACGACGCCGCCCCCTGGGCAGCGCTCCAGACGGTGGCGATGGGGCTCGGCGACCGGGAGGAACGGGAACGGGCCTGGACCGAGGCGACCGCGCGGGCGCCCCACCACTTCCCCGCGCACCTGACCCGGGTGCGCTCCCTGGCACCCAGCCGAGGGGGCTCGGCCGAGGAGATGTTCGCCGCGGCCGGGGCGGCGGCCGACACCGCCCCCGAGGGCAGCCCGCTGTCGGCCGTCCTCGCCCTGGCACACGCCGAGTACCTGCGCGGCGAACAGCGCAGGCTCCTGCGGGAGGGCAACAGCGCCTACATCGCCGCCATGAGCCTGGGCCGCCTGCACGGGGAGGCGGTCCGGGAGCTGTTCGCGCTCGCGCGGGGGTGGGCGTCCGCGGCCGTGCCGCACGTGCGCGGCGTCCAGGCCCACCACCTGTTCGGCTGGGCCTTCCACCGCGCGGGGGAGAAGGACCTGGCCCGGTGGCACCTGGGGGCGGTCGGCCGGTACGTCTGCGACATCCCGTGGGCCTTCTTCGGATCCGCGCGCGCCGAGGCCGCCCTGGCCATGGCCGAACTGGGGGTGGACCCGCGGGCGGACCGGGGGACCGGCACCGGTTCCGGGATCGGGTAGGCGCGCCGCGGCCTATGCGGCAAGAATGGGCCCATGAGCCGCACACCCCCCGTGAGTCCCCGCCAAGCCCTCCTCCTCGGCCTCGTGGCCGGGGCCGGGGCGACCCTGCTGTCCCTGCTGATCGCCTGGTTCTACCTCGTACTCGTGGTCGAGGTCTCCGACACCGGGGTGCTCGGGGTCGACGCCGACGAGCTGCGCGTCACCGTGTTCGTGACACTGACCGCCGCACCCCTCCTGGCGTGGCTCCTGCTGAGGCTGCTCGGCCTGCCCCACCCCCTGCCGACCGCGCTGCTCTCCGTCCCCCTGTACCTGGTCTACGCCGCCCTGCCCCTCACCGAGTACCCGGTCATGCAGCACCCGCTCTGGGGCAGGACCCTGGGCCTGTTCGCCATGACCCTCGCGGTCACCCTTCCGGTCCTGGTGACCAGCAGCCTCCACCGGCGCCGCGCCGCACCCCCGGTCTCCCCCGAGGACGACAGCAGCGATCCCCGGGCCTGACACGTCCGTGCCGCGGGCCGAAAAACACTGGTCGGCCGTGGGCGGGGTCGGACACAATGCACGGGTGCTACTGACGATCACCACCACAGCCCGGCCGGCGACGGACCTCGGACACCTGCTTCACAAGCACCCCGACAAGGCGCAGAGCTTCGAGCAGTCCTTCGGGACGGCGCACGTCTTCTACCCCGAGGCCACCGAGGAGCGCTGCACCGCGGCCCTCCTCCTCGAAACGGACCCGCAGGCGCTGTTGCGTACGCGCACGTCGGTGAGCACACCCGACTTCGCCCTGGCGCAGTACGTGAACGACCGGCCCTACGCCTCCTCCTCCCTGTTCACGGTGGCCCTGGGCAAGGTCCTGCGGACCGCGATCCGGGGCGTGAGCCGGAGCCGTCCCGAGCTGGCCGGCACACCCATCCCGCTGGTCCTGCACCTGCCCGCGGTCCCCTGCCGCCCCGGCCCGGAGAAGGCCAGGGCGCTCTTCGAGCCGCTGGGCTGGACGGTCCGGGCCGAACCGGTCCCGCTCGACCCGGGGCTGCCCGGCTGGGGCGACTCGCACCACCTGTCGCTCACCCTGACCGGGACCCTGCGGCTGTCCGAGGCGCTCAGCCACCTGTACGTGCTGCTGCCCGCGATGGAGGGCGGCAGCAAGCACTACTGGGTGGACTCCACCGAGATCGACAAGCTCCTGCGCGCGGGCGGCGCCCCGGTCGACGGGGTCGAGGACGGGACCGGGGCGGGCGCGGGCTGGCTGGTCGGGCACCCCGAACGGGGGTGGATCGCCCGGCGCTACCTCGCCCGCCGGGACCGCTACGTGCGCACCGCCATGGCCCGGCTGGCCGAGGCCGACGACCGGAGCGCCGAGCCCGAAACCGAAGCCGAGGAGGCGGAGGCGGTCGGGGCGGTCCCGCGCGATCCGGCGGTCGAGGAGCGCGAGCCCTCGCTGGCCGAGCAGCGCGCGGGCGCGGTCCTGGCGGTGCTGGAGGCCGAGCGGGCCACCAGCGTCATCGACCTGGGTTGCGGCGGCGGCAGACTGCTGGAGCGGCTGGCCGGAGTCCGCGCCCTGGACCGGATCACCGGGGTGGACGTCCACGCGGGCAGCCTGGAGGCCGCCCACCGCAGGCTTTGCAAGGGCTGCCACCCGGACGGGGGCGGGCGGCACCGGAGCCTGTTCACCGACCACGACGCCCGCCCCGGCGACCGGTCGGCCCGTCGGCCCCGCCCCGAACTGCTGCTGGGCTCCGTGGTCTACCGGGACCGGCGCTTCCACGGCCACGACGCGGCGGTGCTCATGGAGGTCGTCGAACACCTCGACCCCTCCCGGCTGCCCGCCATGGAGAACGTGGTCTTCGGCGACGCCGCCCCCCGCGTCGTCGTGGTCACCACACCCAACGTCGAGTACAACCGCCACTACGAGGGCCTGGCCGAGGGCGCGTTCCGGCACGCCGACCACCGTTTCGAGTGGACCCGCGCCGAGTTCGCCGCCTGGGCCGACCGCGTCGCCGCCGAACACGGTTACACCGTCCGCCGCCTGCCGGTCGGCCCCGAACACCCCGAGACCGGGGCCCCGACCCAGATGGGAGTCTTCACCAAGTGAACGAGTCGAACGACGAGGCCGCCCGCGAGCCCCGGGTGCTCCGCGTGCCCCGGATGGGACTCGTCCTGTTGGTCGGGGTCTCCGGGTCGGGCAAGTCCACCTTCGCCGCCAGGCACTTCGAACCCACCCAGGTGATCGGCTCCGACTTCTGCCGGGGCATGGTCAGCGACGACGAGAACGACCAGACCGCCACCTCCGACGCCTTCGCTCTGCTCGGCACCATCGTGGACATCCGGCTGCGGCGCGGGCTGCTCACCGTCGTGGACGCCACCAACGTCCAGCGCGGTGCGCGTGAGCACCTGATCCGTATCGCCAAGGACAACAACGTCCTCACCACCGCGATCGTGCTCGACGTGCCCGAGGCGCTGGCCCGCGAACGCAACCGCGTCCGCCCCGACCGCGACTTCGGCGACCACGTCATCCGCCGCCAGCGGCGCGACCTCACCGGCGGGATCAAGCGGATGGCCCGCGAGGGCGTGCGCAGGGTGTACGTCCTCAGGGGGCAGGAGGAGATCGACGCCGTCCGCATCGAGCTGGAACGCCCCTGGCCGGACCGCACCGAGCTCACCGGGCCCTTCGACATCGTCGGTGACGTCCACGGCTGCCGCTCCGAACTGGAGTCCCTGCTGGCGGAGCTCGGCTACGAACTGCGCCGCGACGGCGAGGGCCGCCCGGTCGGGGCCCGGCACCCGCAGGGCCGCACGGCCGTGTTCGTCGGCGACCTCGTGGACCGGGGGCCGGACAGCCCCGGGGTGCTGCGCCTGGTCATGGGCATGGTCGCCGACGGCGACGCCCTCTGCGTGCCCGGAAACCACGAGAACAAGCTGGTCCGGTACCTCAGGAGCGGCAAGGGCCGGCTGACCCACGGTCTTGCCGAGACCGTGGAACAGCTGGGCCGGGAGAGCGAGGAGTTCCGCGCACGGGTGCTGGACTTCTGCGACGGCCTCGTCAGCCACCTGCTGCTGGACGGCGGCAGGCTGGTGGTGGCGCACGCCGGGCTGAAGGAGGAGTACCACGGCCGCGCCTCGGGCCGGGTGCGCTCCTTCGCCCTGTACGGCGAGACCACCGGCGAGACCGACGAGTTCGGCCTCCCCGTCCGGCTGCCCTGGGCCCGCGACTACCGGGGCAGGGCGATGGTGGTCTACGGGCACGTGCCCACGAACAGGGCCGAGTGGCTCAACCGGACCATCTGCCTGGACACCGGCTGCGTGTTCGGCGGAAGGCTCACCGCGCTGCGCTACCCCGAACGGGAGATCGTGGACGTGGACGCCGAGCGCACCTGGTACGAGCCGGTCCGGCCGCTGGTGGACAACCCGCCGGAGCGGGACGAGGGGGGCGCGGGCCAGGTCATCGACATCAACGACGTCGGGTTGGGCGACCAGGGGTCCGGGCTGTTCGTCGAGACCGCCCACGGCACCGTGCGCGCCGACGCCGAGAGCACCATGGCCGCGCTGGAGGTGATGAGCCGCTTCGCGGTGGACCCCCGGTGGCTGGTGTACCTGCCGCCGACCATGGCCCCCGCACCGACCGCCGCCGACCCCGGGCTGCTGGAGCACCCCGACGAGGCCTTCGCCTCCTACCGGAGCTCCGGCGTCGGGCAGGTGATCTGCGAGGAGAAGCACATGGGCTCGCGCGCGGTCGCCGTGCTGTGCCGGGACGAGGCCGCCGCCGAACGGCGCTTCGTCCCGGGTGAGCTCGGAACCGTCTACACCCGCACCGGGCGCCCCTTCTTCAGGGACCCCGCGGTCCAGGACGAGGTGGTCCGCAGGCTGCGGCAGGCGGTCACCGACGCCGGCCTGTGGGACAGGCTCGGCACGGACTGGGTGGCCCTGGACGGCGAGATGCTGCCCTGGTCGGCCAAGGCGCGTTCGCTCATCCGCGAGCAGTACGCGTCCGTGGGCGCCGCCGCCCGGGCCTCGCTGCCCGCTGCCGCGGCCGCCCTGGCCGCGGCGGCCGAGCGGGGCGTGGACGTCGGGGGACTGGCGGAGACCACCGCGCGCCGCACCGAGCAGACGGAGGCGTTCAGCGCGGTCTACCGCCGTTACTCTTGGGAGACCGAGGGTGCGGACGGGCTGCGCTACGCCCCGTTCATGCTGTTGGCCTCCGAGGGCCGGGAGTACGGCGAGGCCGACCACCTCTGGCACATGGGGGTGGCCGAACAGCTGGCCGGGACCGGCGGGATGGTGTCCACCACCCGCTACCGGGTGGTGGACACCACGGACCCGGACGCCTGCGCGGCCGCGGCCGCCTGGTGGCGGGAGATGGTCGACCGCGGCGGTGAGGGCATGGTGGTCAAGCCGCTGCTCGGTGCCCGGGCCAAGGGCCGCAAGGGTCTGGCCCAGCCGGGGCTGAAGGTCCGCGGACCGGAGTACCTGCGGATCGTCTACGGGCCGGACTACACCGACCCGGAGCGGATCGCGGTGCTCAAGGACCGCAAGCTCGGCCGCAAGAGCGGGCTGGCCATGCGCGAACACAAGCTCGGGCTGGAGGCCCTGGCCCGCCAGGCCGCGGGTGAGCCCCTGTGGCGGGTGCACGAGCCGGTCTTCGCGGTCCTGGCCCTGGAGACCGAGCCGGTGGACCCGAGGCTGTGACCGTGCGGGACCGACGGGCGGGGCACCTCGTGCGCCCCGCCCCCTCCGGGGCGGGCGGCGGACCCGGCGGTTGGACCGGTCCGGACCAGTGACTCGGTCGCCCGACCCCGGGAGCCCGGGCTTTGGAGGATCACACCGAAGTCAGAGCTCTCGGTTGTCGTGTGATCACAACAATCGGGCACCGGGCCGCCTTCTTTTCACGTCGTCTCTTTCGGGCGGACATCCGCGAGCGCCATGATGTGGCCGCACCAGACCCCCGGAGAAATCGGAGCAGGCGTGTCCCCAACTCCCTCCAGACCCACAACCCGTGCCTCGGCGGCGGTCGCGGCGGCAGCCCTGGCCGCGGGCCTGCTCGCCCCGGTGCCAGCCCTGGCCGCGGCCGACGGTCCGGTCATCAGCGAGGTGTACGGCGGCGGTGGCAACAGCGGAGCCGAACTGCGGCACGACTTCGTCGAGCTGGGCAACCCCACCGACACGGCCGTCGACCTGTCCGGGTGGAGCGTGCAGTACCTCCCGGCACGGCCCGGCGACGCCACCCGGGTCCAGGTCACCCCGCTCGACGGCAGCATCCCCGCGGACGGGCACCACCTGATCCGGCAGTCGGCGGGCAGGGGCGGCACCACCGAACTGCCCGAACCCGACGACACCGGAAACACCAACATGTCGGCCACCGCCGGGGCCGTCCTCCTGGTGGAGGGCACCGACCCCGTCGAGTGCCGCACCGCAGCGACCTGCGCCGAGGACGGAAGCATCATCGACGTGGTGGGCTACGGCGGCGCCGTGGTACACGCCACCTCGCCCGCTGCGGGAACCAGCAACACCACCTCGGCCTCCCGGGACACCGCCTTCACCGACACCGGGAACAACTCCGCCGACTTCACCGTGGCGGAACCGAACCCCGTCAACAGCGCGGGCGAGACGGTCGGGGACCCCGGCGGCGGCGACCCCGGGGACCCGGTCGAACCCGGTGACCTGGCCGTCCACGACATCCAGGGGACCGGCCGGACCTCGCCCCACGTGGGCGAGGAGGTCTCCGGCCTGTCCGGCGTGGTCACCGCGGTCAACGCCTTCGGCAGTGCCCAGGGCTTCTGGTTCCAGGACCCCGAGGGCGACGGCGACCCCCGCACCAGCGAGGCGCTGTTCGTCTTCACCGGCTCCACCACCCCCGACGTCGCGGTCGGCGACGAGGTCCTGGTCGCCGGACGGGTCAGCGAGTACCGCCCCCAGAGCGGAGCCCAGAGCATCACCCAGCTCGACCGGGCCCGGTGGACCACCGTCTCCCGGGGCAACGACCTGCCCGAGTCGGTCCTGCTCGACGCCGACGCCGTCCCCGGGACCTACGCCCCGGACCACGGCGGCGACATCACGGATCTGGAGCTGCGACCCGACGAGTACGCACTGGACTTCTGGGAGGCCCACGAACACATGCGCGTCCGGGTGGAGGACGCCCCGGTCATCGGCGCCACCGACGGCTACGACGCCCTGTGGGTGACCACCCGGCCCGACGAGAACCCCACGGCCAACGGGGGCGTCCGCTACGGCTCCTACGAGGAGCCCAACAGCGGCCGGGTGAAGATCGAGTCCCTCCTGGACCGGGACGTGCGCCCGTTCCCGAACGCGAACGTCGGCGACACCCTCGCCGGGGTCACCGAGGGCCCGGTCTACTACAGCCGGTTCGGCGGCTACCTGGTCCGCGCCACCACCCTGGGCGAGCACGTGCCCGGCGGTCTGGAGCGCACCCCGGTCCGGGAGACCGAGCGGCACGAGATCAGCGTCGCCACGTACAACGTCGAGAACCTCGGCGGCGCGGACGACCAGGCCGACTTCGACGCCCTGGCCGAGGGCTTCGTGGACTACCTGGGCTCACCCGACATCGTCGGGCTGGAGGAGATCCAGGACAACAGCAGCGCGAGTGACGACGGCACCGTGGACGCCGACGTGACCCTGGACCGCCTCACCGGGGCCATCGCGGCCGCGGGCGGGCCCGTCTACGAGTGGCGCCAGATCAGCCCCGAGGACAAGCAGGACGGCGGCCAGCCGGGCGGCAACATCCGCAACGCCTTCCTCTTCAACCCGGACCGGGTCCGCTACGTCGACGCGGCGGGCGGCGACGCCACCACCTCCGTCGAGGTCCTGGAGGGCGGGCGCGGCGCCGAGCTGTCCGTCTCCCCGGGCCGGATCGCCCCGCAGGACGAGGCCTGGGAGTCCAGCCGCAAGCCGCTGGTCGGCCACTTCCGCGCGCTCAACCGCGACGTGTACGTGGTCACCAACCACTTCAACTCCAAGGGCGGCGACCAGGCCCTGCACGGGGTCAACCAGCCGCCGGAGCGGGTCAGCGAGACCCAGCGCCACGCGCAGGCCGCCCTGGTCCGCGAGTTCGCCGACGAACTCCTCGCGGTGGACCCCGAGGCCAACCTGGTGGTGATGGGGGACCTGAACGACTTCCAGTTCTCCACCACCCTGGACATCCTCACCGGGGACGGTGCGCTCACCAACCCGATGGTGGAGCTGTCGGAGCCGCAGGAGCGGTACAACTACGTCTACGACGGCAACTCCCAGGCTCTCGACCACATCCTGGTCAACGGCGCCCTGGCCGGGCGGGTCGACTACGAGGTCGCCCGGATCAACTCCGAGTTCCACGACCAGGTCAGCGACCACGACCCGCAGGTGCTGCGGATCGACACCCGGCGCAGCACCTCGCCCGGGCGGGGCTGAGCCGCAGGGCCGGGAACCGAATCCCGACCAACCGTGACGGGGCGGGCACCGCGAGGGCGTCCGCCCCCTCACGCGTCCGGGACACCCTCCCGGAGCCCCCGGACGGCTCGGCGGCTGCCCCTATCCTGGAGGGGCCCGCACAGCCCTCTCCCAGGGAAGATCGATGAACGTACTGCTCACCGGCGGCGCCGGGTACATCGGCACCCACACCGCCGTCGAACTGCTCCAGGCCGGGCACGAGGTCGTGGTGGTCGACTCCCTGGTCAACAGCCACGAGGAGGCCCTGCGCCGGGTGGAGCGGATCACCGGTCGCACGCTCACCTTCCACCGGGCGGACTGCACCGACCCCGAGGCGATGCGCGCGGTGTTCGACCGGCACGACATCGACGCGGTCATCCACCTGGCCGGGCTCAAGGCGGTGGGCGAGTCCGTCCAGCAGCCCCTGCGCTACTACCGCAACAACCTCAACGCGCTCCTGACCCTGTGCGAGACCATGGACGCCGCCGGGGTGCGCGACCTCGTCCTCAGCTCCTCGGCCACCGTCTACGGCGACCCCGACCGGATGCCCATCACCGAGGACACCCGGCTCTCGACCACCAACCCCTACGGCAGCAGCAAGCTGTTCTCCGAGCAGATCCTGGACGACCTGGCCACCTCCGACCCGCGGTGGAACATCATCTCGCTGCGCTACTTCAACCCGATCGGCGCCCACGCCAGCGGTCTGATCGGGGAGGACCCCCAGGGCGTCCCGAACAACCTCTTCCCCTACATCGCGCAGGTGGCCTCCGGGCGCCGCGAGCGGCTGAGCGTGTTCGGCGACGACTACGACACCCCCGACGGCACCGGCGTGCGCGACTACCTGCACGTCGTGGACCTCGCCAACGGCCACCTGGCCGCCGTCGACCACCTGGCCGACGCCCCCGGACACCGGGTGTACAACCTCGGCACCGGACAGGGCACCTCGGTCATGGAGGGCCTGCGCGCCTTCGAGCGCGCCACCGGGTCACCCATCCCGTACGAGGTGGTCGGCCGCCGCCCCGGCGACATCGCCGTCTGCTACGCCGACCCCTCCGCCGCCGCCCGAGACCTGGGCTGGAAGGCCGTACTCACCATCGACGACGCCTGCCGGGACGGCTGGCGCTGGCAGTCCGCCAACCCCGGCGGATTCGCGGGCTGACGCGGCCCCGCCGCCCGGCCGGATCCGGGTGCCGGGCGGCACGTCCGCCGGTGCGCCCCGGCCCCGGGCAACGCCCTAGACTGGACGGACATCCCATTTTTCTGCGGAAGGTCCTCCGTCGTGTCCGTTGGTGCTGACAGCACGTTCGACACCGTCCTCGTCGTCGACTTCGGTGCGCAGTACGCGCAGCTGATCGCACGGCGGGTCCGGGAATGCCACGTGCACAGCGAGATCGTGCCCTCGACCATGCCCGTCGAGGAGATGCTCGCCAAGAAACCCAAGGCCATCATCCTCTCCGGCGGCCCCTCCTCGGTGTACGCCGAGGGCGCCCCGAGCGTGGGGCCCGAGCTCTTCGAGACCGGGGTTCCGACCTTCGGTATCTGCTACGGCTTCCAGGCCATGACGCGCGCCCTGGGCGGGGTCGTGAACAGGACCGACCTGAGCGAGTTCGGCCGCACCGAACTGTCCGCCGAGGTCGACTCCGTGCTGTTCGAGGGCCTGCCCGAGGGGCTGAGCGTGTGGATGTCGCACGGGGACTCCGTGGTCCGGGCTCCCGAGGGCTTCAGGAGCACCGCCAGCACCGACGGCGCCCCGGTCGCCGCCTTCGAGGACACCGACCGCCGCCTGTTCGGCGTGCAGTTCCACCCCGAGGTGATGCACACCGAGCACGGCCAGGACCTGATGCGCCGATTCCTCTACGAGGGCGCCGGGTGCCGTCCCACCTGGACGATGGTGAACATCGTCGAGGAGCAGCTGGAGCGCATCCGCGGGCAGATCGGCGACAAGCGCGTCATCTGCGGTCTCAGCGGCGGTGTGGACTCCGCCGTGGCCGGGGCCCTGGTGCAGCGCGCCGTGGGCGACCAGCTCACCTGTGTGTTCGTCGACCACGGCCTGCTCCGCAAGGGCGAGGCCGAGCAGGTCGAGAAGGACTTCGTCGCGATCACCGGCGCCAAGCTGAAGGTGGTCGACGCCGAGGAGCGCTTCCTGTCCGCGCTGGCCGGGGTGAGCGACCCCGAGGAGAAGCGCAAGATCATCGGCCGTGAGTTCATCCGCGTCTTCGAGCAGGCGGCCCGTGAGGTCGTCTCCGAGGGCGGCGACGGCGGCGCCGAGGTCGAGTTCCTGGTCCAGGGCACCCTGTACCCGGACGTCGTCGAGTCCGGCGGGGGCACCGGCACCGCGAACATCAAGTCGCACCACAACGTGGGCGGGCTGCCCGACGACCTCCAGTTCACGCTGGTGGAGCCGTTGCGCGAGCTGTTCAAGGACGAGGTGCGCAAGGTCGGCGAGGAGCTGGGCCTGCCGCCCGAGATGGTGTGGCGCCAGCCCTTCCCCGGTCCCGGCCTGGGCATCCGGATCATCGGGGAGGTGAACCGGGAGCGCCTGGAGATCCTGCGTGAGGCCGACGCGATCGCCCGTGAGGAGCTCACCCGCGCCGGGCTGGACCGCGACATCTGGCAGTGCCCGGTCGTGCTGCTCGCCGACGTGCGTTCGGTGGGCGTGCAGGGTGACGGCCGCACCTACGGCCACCCCGTGGTGCTGCGTCCGGTCAGCAGCGAGGACGCGATGACCGCGGACTGGTCGCGGGTGCCCTACGACGTGCTCGCCCGTATCTCCAACCGGATCACCAACGAGGTGCGTGAGATCAACCGGGTGACGCTGGACGTGACCAGCAAGCCCCCGGGCACCATCGAGTGGGAGTAGAGCTCCCCAGGACATGGGCGGGGCCCGGCACACCGTGTGTGCCGGGCCCCGCCGCCGTTCCGGGAGCCGCTGCTCCGGTGGTCAGTCCCTGGTCGGGAAGACG
This sequence comes from Nocardiopsis terrae, assembly GCF_014651695.1. Classification (GTDB taxonomy): domain Bacteria; phylum Actinomycetota; class Actinomycetes; order Streptosporangiales; family Streptosporangiaceae; genus Nocardiopsis; species Nocardiopsis terrae. Next base: position 675,245 of record NZ_BMXJ01000002.1, on the reverse strand, counting down.
TCGATCCGGGTGGGCTCGGTGTCCGGGGCGTGGGTGAGGGCCAGCATCTCGGGCTCCTCGTCGATCCGGACACTGAACACCAGTTCGCCCTGGGCCTCCTCGCCGGAGGGGACGGCCGACCACAGTTCGGCCTTCTCCTCGCTCGCGGTCGGGGTGTCCGCGGTGACCCACCGGTTGGTGTCGGTCACCAGTTGCTGTTCCCGCGAGCTGAACACGACGGCGGTGTCGCCGAGGTTCTCCAGGACCAGGTCGGCCATGCAGTACAGGCCGTTGTCGATGTTCGATCGGCCCGGCAGGTTGTCGACGCAGCGGAAGTCGTTGACGCGATACCGGACCGCGCCGTCCTCGGAGACCCCGGTGCCGTCCTGCTCGGTGGGCTCCGCGTCACCGAGGCCGTCGTCGGGCACGGTCGGCCCGGGGACGGAGTCGCCGGTCTCCTCCTGCTGGGTGCCACCGCTGCCGAAGTCCACGTTCCTGACGACGAAGGTGATCAGCAGGACGAGGGCCAGGACGAGGCCGACGGCGCCCAGGAACAGACCCCAGTAGAGTCCGTTCCGCCTGCCGGGGGCGGCGGGCCGGTGCGGCGGCGGCGGGACCGGCGGCACGTACGGCTGGGGTCCCCGCTGCTGCTCCGCGGGGGGCGGCACCATCGGGATGGGGCCGGTGGCCGCGGGGTGCTGTGCGGGTGGCGGGCCGGGTGGCGGACGGCGCTGCTGGCCGTGGCCGCCCGGCGGCGGACCGGGCGGGTGTCCCGCCGCGGGGTGGCCCGGGGGCGGCCCCTGCTGGGAACGGGCGAAGTTGCCGGTCTGGTGGGCGGGGGGCGGCATCTGCGGCGGGGCCTGGTAGGGGCCGGGGACCGGATGACGCATCCCGGTCATGGTCTGGTGCGCCGGGTGGGGCATGCCGGGCGGCGGCCCGGGCGGCATCGGGGGCAGGTTGGGCCGCCACGACTGGTGCAGGGCGTGGGAGACCATGTCGTTGGGGTTGGTGGTGTCCTCGCCGCCCGCGAGTTCCAGGAGGAGGTCCTGGGCGGTGGGCCGACGGCCCGGTTCCTTGGCCAGGGCCCGGGTCACCAGGCGGTCCAGCGGGCTGTCGAGGTTGCCGATCTGCGGTTCGGCGAACAGGACCCGTTTGCCGAGCGTCATCGCGTCGCCGTTGCCGAAGGGGTGCGTGCCGTTGCCGGCGAAGGCCACCAGACAGCCCCAGGCGAAGATGTCCGCCGAGGTGGTGACCTGCTCCTCCAGCAGTTGTTCGGGCGCCATCCAGCCGGGGCTGCCCATGACGATGCCGGTCTGGGTGTGGTTGGTCGCGGTGTTCATCGCGCGCGCGATACCGAAGTCGATCACCCGGGGGCCGGACAGCGAGAGCAGTACGTTGGCGGGCTTGAGGTCGCGGTGGACCAGCCCGGTGCGGTGGATGGCCGCGAGCGCGGCGGCCACGCCCAGGGCGAACCCGTGCAGCGTGGAGGAGTCCAGGGGACCGTTCTCCGCTATGTGCTCGGCCAGGGCCGTGCCCGCGATGTACTCGGTGACCATGTAGGGACGGTTCTCGAACGTCCCGTGGTCGAGCACCTTGGCGGTGCAGAAGGAGGCGACCTTGCGGGCGTTCTCCATCTCGTCGCGAAAGCGCGCCCTGGTCTGCTCGTCGAAGGCGAGCTCAGGGCGGATGACCTTGATGGCTACCTGGTTGTTCTTCTCCGGCGTGCTGCCCAGGTAGACGGTTCCCATGCCGCCACTACCCAGCTTCCCGGACAGCACGTAGGGACCGATGGTGGCCGGATCTCCGGCGGCCAGCGGTTCCAGGTTCTTCGGGAGCCCATCCGACGGCAAGCGACCCTCCCCGACGGTGTCCAAACTCCGCCTTGCCCCAAGGTAGCGGTGTTTGTGCCCTGATTCCCACTCACGGGCCGGATCGGGCCGTTCGGGGGTCGGGCGGTAACTGACATGACAGTGGTGACGAATCCCGGACCGCCGGGTCCCGCCCTCCTCGGCGCCGGTGTCCGCGCCGGTGGGATGCGGTGAACACGGCGGACCCCGTGCGGGGGTGTGTGTTCACGCAAGGTGGGGGTTCCTTTACGATTGGGGACTCGTGACCGTTAATACCACCGTAACCGTGCGGGTACCCGCGAAGGTGAACCTCCAGTTGGCGGTGGGGCCCAGACGCGAGGACGGATTCCACGCCCTCGTCAACGTGTTCCACGCCGTCTCGCTGTTCGACGAGGTTACCGTCAAGGCGGCGCCGCCGCGTCAGTCGCGTGCCCTCACCGAGTTGACCGCCGCCGGCCAGTCGGAGTCGCACCTGGCCAGAGTGCCGCTGGACGGGAGCAACCTCGCTGCCCGTGCCGCGACGCTGCTGGCAGAGGAGACGGGGGCCGGTTCTCCCGTCGACATCCACATCGACAAGCGCATCCCGGTGGCCGGGGGCATGGCCGGAGGCAGTGCGGACGCCGCGGCCGCCCTGGTGGCCTGTGACCGCCTGTGGGGCTGTGGCCTGCCCCGGGAACGCCTCCTCGAACTCGCCGCCCGGCTGGGCAGTGACGTGGCCTTCGGTCTGGTCGGGGACACGGCGGTGGGTACCGGGCGCGGTGAGCTCCTGGAGCCCCTGGCGAGCCCGGGGCGGTTCCGCTGGGTCTTCGCGCTCTCCACCCGCGGTCTGTCCACGGCCGACGTCTTCGGTGAGTACGACCGCCTGCGTCCGGACGCCCCCGAGCCGCGCCTGGACGCCGCCCTGGAGAAGGCCCTGGCCGGCGGCGGGGCCCGGGCCCTGGGCCGCGCCCTGAGCAACGACCTCCAGCCCGCCGCGCTGTCCCTGCTGCCCGAGCTCGAGCGGACCCTGGAGGCGGGGCGCTCGGCCGGAGCCCTCGGGGCCCTGGTGTCCGGTTCCGGGCCCACCTGCGCGTTCCTGCTCGGCGGCGGGGACGAGGACCCCGACGAGGTCGCCGAGCGCGAGGCCGGGGTGGTGGCCGCCCTGCGGTCGACGGGGCTGTGCGAGCAGGTGGTCCCTGCGGACGGGGACGTCCCCGGCAGCACCGTCCTGTGATTGTTGTGTTGTGAGTTAAATCACCTTCGATTTCTCCGGCATGGAAGGGTCTCCGCCAATTGACCTCAACCTTTGTTGAGGAAGAACACTGGCGGCATGACGACCACAGCCACCTTCTCCAGGTACGCCGACCTTCCGGCGCTCATCGGGCTCATGGAGGGTGACGAGAAGCACAACGGGGCTTCCGTCTCCACCCTCGACGTGCTCTGGGTGCTCTACGACCGGGTCCTCGAGGTCACCCCCGACACCGCCGAGGACCCGGCCCGGGACCGCTTCCTGCTCTCCAAGGGGCACGGCCCGGCCGCCTTCTACGCCGTACTCGCCGCCAAGGGCTTCCTCGACGTGCCCACCCTGCGCGGCTGGACCGCCTTCGACTCCCCGCTCGGCCACCACCCCGACCGCGTCCTGGTCCCCGGGGCGGAGATCGGCAGCGGCTCCCTGGGCCACGGGCTGCCCCTGGGCCTGGGCACCGCCCTGGGACTGCGCGCCCGGGGCGTCCGCAGGGCCGACCGAACCGAACCCCGCGTGGTGGTCCTCGTCGGCGACGGGGAACTCGACGAGGGCAGCAACCACGAGGCCATCGCCGCCGCGGGCCGTCTGGGCGCGGACAACCTGACCGTCGTGGTCATCGACAACGCCTCCGCGCAGCACGGTTGGCCCGGAGGGGTCGGGCGCCGTTTCGAGGTCGAGGGGTGGGCGGTCCGTGAGGTGAACGGGCGCGACCACGACGCACTCGACGAGGCCTTCACCCGTACCCGCGACGGACGGCCGCTGGCCGTCGTCGCCCGCGTCCGCAACGGAAGCTGAGGAGCACCGGCCATGCGTGAGACCTTCGCCGCCACCGTCAACCGGGCCCTGGAACAGGACCCCCGCACCGCACTCGTCCTCGCCGTCATCTCCTCCGGTATGTTCCGGCGCTCGGCCGCGAGGTACCCGGACCGCGTCATCGACCTGGGCATCCGGGAACAGGCCATGATCGGGGTCGCCGGAGGGCTGGCGCTCACCGGGATGCGGCCCGTCGTGCACAGCTACGCGCCCTTCCTCGTCGAGCGCCCCTTCGAACAGATCAAGCTCGACCTCGGGCACCAGGACGCGGGGGCGGTGCTGGTGAGCATCGGGGGCTCCTACGACGCCGCCGAGGCGGGACGCACGCACCAGTCGCCCGGCGACATCGCCCTGCTGGACACCCTGCCCGGCTGGACGGTCCGCGTCCCCGGCCACCCCGACGAGGCCTCCGAGGCCCTGGAACTGGATATCCCGGGAGACCACCGCGCCTACCTGCGGCTGTCCGGCACCTCGAACCGGGCGGCCCTGCCGGTCGGCCCCCGCCTGCACGTCCTGCGCACGGGCTCGCCCCGCTCCGCCGGGGTGGTGGTCGCGGTCGGCCCGATGCTGGACCGGGTGCTGGAGGCCACCGCGGACCTCGACGTCACCGTCGCCTACACCTCCACGGTGCGCCCCTTCGACCGGGAGGGGCTCAGCACCCTGGCCGCCGCCGCGGGCAACGCCGACGTGCTCCTGGTCGAGCCCTACCTGCGGGGGACCTCCGCCCACGAGGTCTCCGAGGCCCTGGCCGACCGGCGCCACCGCCAGCTGTCCCTGGGCGTGCCCAGGGACACCGAACTGCGCGCCTACGGCACCCCGGCCGAGCACGCCAGGGCGCACGGTCTGGACACCGAGGGAATCGCCAAGGCCGCCAGGGACTTCTTCCTGGTGTAGGCCCTTTCCGGAGGCCTGACGCCCAGAACCCGCCCGGGACCGTGCGTGGTGCGGACCCGGGCGTTCCCCTGCGTCCGCCCGCCCCGCGTCCGCCTGCCCGGTGCCCGGCTGTGCGGGCTGTGCGCGCGGCCGTGTGTTCCGCGCACTGGGGCGCTGACGCCACAATGGAGAGCGATGACAAATCTGGTCAACCTTCAGGACGTGTCCCTGGCCTACGGGCCGCTCGTACTCCTCGACAAGGTCTCCCTTGGCGTGGACGAGGGCGAACGCATCGGTGTCGTGGGCCGCAACGGTGGTGGTAAGTCCACGATGATCTCCGTGCTGTCCGGATTCACCAAGCCCGACTCCGGCCGGGTCGTGCACAACCGCGGGCTGCGGGTCGGTTTCCTGCACCAGCGTGACGACTTCCCGGACAGCACCGTCGGCGAGTTCGTGCTGGGTGACCGGGCCGAACACGAGTGGGCCGGCGACCCGCGCATCCGCGACATCCTGAAGGGCCTCCTCGGGGGCTGGGACCTGGACCTGCCCATGTCCGGCCTGTCCGGTGGCGAGCGCCGCCGTTCGGGGCTGGCGCGCCTGCTGGTCGGCGACCACGACCTCATCGTCCTGGACGAGCCCACCAACCACCTCGACATCGAGGGCATCGCCTGGCTCGCCCAGCACCTGCGCGGCCGTCCCGAGGCGCTCGTGGTCGTCACACACGACCGCTGGTTCCTGGACGCGGTGACCAACCGGACCTGGGAGGTCGGCCGCGGCGCCGTCGAACGCTACGAGGGCGGGTACGCCGCCTACGTGCTGGCCAAGGCCGAGCGCGACCGCCAGGCCGCGGCCGAGGAGGACCGCCGGCAGAACCTCATGCGCAAGGAGCTGGCCTGGCTGCGCCGTGGGGCGCCCGCGCGCACCTCCAAGCCCAAGTTCCGGATCGAGGCGGCCAACCAGCTCATCGCGAACGAGCCGCCGCCCCGTGACTCCGTGGAGCTCGTCCGCTTCGCCAGCTCGCGGCTGGGCAAGACCGTCATCGACCTGAAGAAGGTCTCGGTCGCCATCCCCGAGCGCACCCTGCTGGACGAGCTCACCTGGCAGCTGGGCCCGGGTGACCGGGTCGGGCTGGTCGGGGTGAACGGCGCGGGCAAGTCCACCCTGCTGAAGATCCTCGCCGAGGAGCGCGAACCCGACTCGGGCACCGTGCGCACCGGCCGGACCGTCAAGCTGGCGCACCTGTCGCAGAACATCGCCGAGCTGGACCCCGCCATGCGTCCGCTCCAGGCCGTGATGGACGTGCGGGAGCACATCACCATCGGCAAGCGGGACTACACCGCCAGCCAGATGCTGGAGAAGTTCGGTTTCCGGGGCGACCGGCAGTGGACGCCGATCGGCGACCTGTCCGGCGGTGAGCGGCGCCGTCTGCAGCTGCTGCGCCTGCTCATGGACGAGCCGAACGTGCTGCTGCTGGACGAGCCCACCAACGACCTCGACATCGAGACCCTCACCGAGCTGGAGGACCTGCTCGACGGCTGGCCCGGCTCCCTGGTGCTGGTCAGCCACGACCGGTACTTCCTGGAGCGGATCACCGACCGGGTGCTCGCGCTCATGGGCGACGGTTCGCTGGCGTTCCTGCCCGGCGGGGTCGAGGAGTACCTGGACCGCCGCGCCGCCACCGCGGACGAGGTCACCGTGCCGCTGGGGGCCTCGGAGACGGCCGCTGCCCAGACGCCGACCGAGCAGCCCGCGGTCTCCCAGGCGGAGCGCCGCGCCGCGCAGAAGGAGATGCAGCGCGTCGAGCGCCGGATGGACAAGATCGCCAAGCGCGAGGCCCAGCTGCACGAGCAGATGGCCGCCGCGGCCGAGGACTACACCAAGCTGGCCGAGCTCGACGCCGAGGCCAAGACCCTCACCGCCGAGAAGGACGAGCTGGAGATGGTCTGGCTGGAGCAGGCCGAGCTGATCGGCGACTGAACGGGGTTCCCTTCGGGGAGTGCCTGCCACGGGCGGTCGCCCGGGCCCCTGTGCCCGGACGGCCGCCCGTAGTCTGCTCACAGGGCGCGTAGCACTGTTTCCGTAGCACTGTTCCGAACGTAGAGGAGACCCCATGGCCGACCTGGACCAGATCCCGGTGACCCTGATCGACGGCCGCGAGACCACCTTCGGTGAGTGGTCCGGGAAGGTGCGGCTGGTGGTGAACGTCGCCTCCCGTTGCGGCCTCACCCCGCAGTACGGCGCGCTGGAGGACCTCCAGAAGCGCTACGCCGACCGCGGGTTCACCGTGCTGGGCTTCCCCAGCAACCAGTTCCTCCAGGAGTTCGGCGGTGAGGACAAGATCGCCGAGTACTGCTCGATGACCTGGGGGGTCACCTTCCCGATGATGAGCAAGGCGAAGCTCAACGGGAAGGGCCAGCACCCGCTCTACGCCGAGCTCACCCAGGTTCCGGACGCGGAGGGCAAGGCGGGGAAGGTGAAGTGGAACTTCGAGAAGTTCCTGGTGCTGCCGGACAACACCGTCCACCGTTTCCGTCCGGCCACGGTTCCCGACGCTCCCGAGATCGTCGAGCTCATCGAGAAGCACCTCCCCGAGTCCGCTGCCTGAGTTCTCAGAGCCGGAGCGTCCGGGCGAAGTGCAGGCCCCGGGGGCCAGGACCCCGGGGCCTTGCTGCGTGAAGAGCCCGGTCGGGTTGGGGCCGTCGTCCCTCGGAACCCGGCGGGGAGGGGCCGGAAGGGTCGGGGGAGGGGCAGGGGGCTAGCGGGCCAGGAGGGAGAGCAGGCGTTCGGCGTCGAACTCGCCGTCCTTGGCTCCGGCGACGAAGGCGTCCCACTCGGCACGGGTGAAGACCAGCGGGGCGGCGTCGGGGTTCTTGGAGTCACGAAGGACGAAGGCCGCGTCTCCCGTGTCCTTGTTCTCTGCCGCGACCTGGTTCCCCGGAACGGCCGCCACCTCGACGCACTGACCAGTCGAAGCGCTGTAACTACTTTTGCGCCAATCACTCACGGTAGCTTTTCCAATACATTTCGTGATTCCCTGTGGGGGAGAGCTGATTGCATGAACCGCTTGACGAGTTCGAGTAGTCGGGGGAGCCCCCCACCCTCTCGGTACACAATATTCCCGGTCGCATGTTCGCTGGTCGCTACTGTGGAGCCGTCTCGCAGTCGGAAGACCATCAAGGGCGACGGAAGACTGACCAGGAGCGTTCCTTCGGGGATCAGCAGTACACGTACGCGCCCTGTGTCCATCAATCGCAGCAGGTGAGCCGATTGCTCTGCGCGCTCGTCCTGAGGGGCGCTGGTTAAGGCGCTCACCGGGAACACCGCTGTCACGCGGAGGTCGGGGAGTTGCTCCAGCCGCTCGCAACGAAGCTTGGCCAGTCTGTCCAGTTCCTTCTCGGGGAAGAAGGGCTGTCCCTCTTCAAACACCAAGCGCGCATATTTCGGTGATTGCAGCAATCCTGGCACGACCGACAGCGGAGACACCCACTCGACCGCAAGGGACGCCCCTTCAAGTTCGGCGACGTCCACTCCCCAGTCCGGGAATGCAGAGCCGCCTGCAGCAGTGCGCCACGCCGCGAACAACTTGCCCTTGGCTGTGACTGCTTTGTCCAAAAGCTCTGCATTCTTCCGCTTTGGGAGTACCTTCCCCGCCTCCCAACGGCAGACCGAGGACGAAGATGTCTGAGCCAAGTCTGCAAGTTGGTACTGCGTCAAGCCAGCAAGTTCACGGTAGCGAGTGAGAGTTATTGCAAAGTCTGCAGCTGCCATATCCCACAGAGTAGCCAGAAAATCCCTCAGGCGACCGGAAAATAGAGGGATCTCAACGGACGCTATGCAATCTCGGTTGTTGCCAGGACGCTGAACCCATGGACGTTTTCGGACAGCGGCAGACGCAGACCACCCGGACCACTCAGAGCCAGAACACCGGCCCTCGGGCGGAGGTCCTGCAGGCCTTCCGTGAGATGCGGGGGCTGACCTTCACCGTGGAATGGCGGCGCTTCCCCTGGACCCGGGGCGCTGATCTCGAACGCGCGCTGGTCGGCCCCGCCTATCTGGGCAATGTCGCCCTGGGGCTGAAGGACCGCAGCCACTGGGCCTACCAGTCCCGGGACGGCCGTACCTGGCGCTACATCCCCCGGGCCCAGGTTCGCCGCCTGGTGCACGAGGTGGTCGAGGAGTTCGCCGGGTTCGTCCCGCCCCTGCCCCGCAGGCCCTGACAACCGAAGCGGCCCGGCGGTGCTGTAACACCCCGGGCCCGGACAAGTGAAGGAAGCACTTGCCATGACGTACGTTACCGCCGCTTTGTGCACCCTGGTGCGCCTGCTCCGCCCCTGTGGCGGGCTGCACGCCGACCCCTCCGGCTACCTGCGCACCCTGGCCGCCGAGTACCGGCGCCGCTCCCGCCGGGTCCGCCGCTACACCCTGCCCGAGTACGGCAAAGTCCCGCCCAGCAGCACCGACACCCGTGCTTCGGAACCGGCTCCGAACCAGGTCGGCCCGTTCATCCCCCGGCCCCGACGTCCGGTCGACAGCCGCACCCCGGTCCCGGGCACGAACACCCCGGCGCCCCCGCACCCGACCGGGCACCTGTCCCCGCCTCCGGCGCTGCTGCCGACTTTCCGTGTTCGTCCCGGCCGTCCCTCGGCTGTGGGTGCCGGCGCTGTGTCCGTCGCCGTACAGACCGACCTGGTGCGTACCTACTACCGGGAGCACGAACAGCGGGCTCGCGCCGCCCGGGGCCGGGTCGGTCAGGGTTTGGGGGTTTCCCCGTTTCCTGCCGCGTGATGGTGGCCGTCTTTCGCTTCGCGCGTCAAGGTCGTACGTCCTCGCTTCGCTCCGGGCGCTCCACCCTGACCCGCTTCGCCACGACGGCGGATCGGCGGCTGTCAGGAAACGGGGGGCGTGTGGTCGGGGTGGGAGCGACGGCCCCCGAAAGGGGCCCAACCACCACCAGCACGACAGCAATAGGAATGGCGGCAGGGGCGGTGGAGGTGGGCCCAGGGCGCCGGGTTCCTGCGGAACGGGCATGCGGGGGTAGGGACCTGGTCCTTCGGGGTCATTCACGCAGTGGGGATGCCTGGACTGGTGGTCCTGGCGGGCGCCCCGGCCGTCCCCGGGTCCGCCCGGCCCACCTCTTCTTGTCCCGGCGCAGTCCCCACCGGTGTTTGAGCCGGTTGTGGGTCGAGCACAGGGGCTGGATGTTGTCGGCGCTGGTCGTCCCGCCCTGCCACCACTCCACGATGTGGTCGGCCTGCGTCCACTTCAGAGGCACGTCGCACCCGTGCTGCCAAGCGCAGGTGGTGTGCCCGAGGAAGGCGGCCGCCCGAATCCGGGGGGTGGCGACCCGGTACTCATGGCCCACATCCAGCACCGCGCCGCTGTTCTGTTCCACCATCAGGTGGCGGACCAGGGAATCGGTGAGGAGTTCGCGCACGGCACTGGTCGGCACTACCTGCCCGTCCCGGGTGGTGGCCGGGTCGTCCCCGTCCAGACCGGCCAGGGTGGTGGCGGGGACGAGGATGTTGATGACCGCCGCAGCCGTGGTGGGCTTCTCGCACTTCTGGTGGGACTGGGCGAACCCCACCGCGTTGCAGAACGCGTCATAGGTGCTCTGGGACCGGGAAAGGCCGTCCTCGGCGTCGTAGGGGTTGGCGTAGCCCTCCAGCGCCGCCTCCAACCGCAGTGCGTCGGCGGCCGACCCCCAGGCCTGGAACAGGAAGCTCCCGCCGAAGGTCCTGGTCAGCTTCGCGCCTCGTTCGGCGTGGGCGGCCTCGTGGTCGAGTTCGGCCCGGTTCGGGTTCAACCGGGTGCTGAGCTGGTGGGCGGCCTGGCCGATCCCGGAGACCGAGGTGTTCGGACGCATTTCCTTGAAGGACAGCAGTCCGGATTCCATCTTCGCCCGAAACAGATCCGGATCTTCGTTGTCCCGGGCATCCCTTTTCTCCACCGCTCGTTCCACGCTCTTGACGATGGCGGCGGACTCTCCGAAGGAAAGTGTTCCGGATTCCAGTGCCTTGATGGTGTCCGGCATCGAATTGCGGGCATCCGCACGCCCCACGGAGGCCAGTTCGCCGGCCTGGGCGGCGGAGATCGCGAAGGAGTGGCGCAACCACTTGGCCAAGTCCCGGTGGCCGCCCTGGTCCAGGAGCTGTCCGCTGGCCTCGATACGGGCCAGGGCCGCGACCATCTGGTGTTTGAGCAGGTCCAGTTCCTCCCAGACCCGGGTCGCCTGGTCCAGGACCTCACCCGCGCACCCGGGTGCGAGCTCCTTGGCGAAGAAGGCGGTGACCTGTTCCCGGGCAGCGCGCACCGCCGCGTCCACCGGGGTGGACCCGGTGGTCGACGTGGGCGCTGCGAAAGAAAAGGTCATAATTCAATAGTAGGAAACTCTCCACTGAGCGCCTATATCCCGGAAGTCTTATTATTGTCACCGCCCGTCCTTGAAATGGCCCATAATCACCCTGTGGATAACCCAGCGAATGCCGCAATTACATGCTAGGAAAACCCCAGGCGCCCTGCCCCCAACCCGATTGCTGCCGTACTGGGGCGCTGGTTGTGGTTGGGCCCCTTTCGGGGGCCGTCGCTCCCACCCCGACCACACGCCCCCCGTTTCCTGACAGCCGCCGATCCGCCGTCGTGGCGAAGCGGGTCAAGGTGGAGCGCCCGGAGCGAAGCGAGGACGTACGACCTTGACGCGCGAAGCGAAAGACGGCCACCATCACGCGGCAGGAAACGGGGTCCCCGACACCCGGTGGGGAACAGGAAAAAGCCTGGCCGAGCCAGCCCGGAATCAGTTCCCTGGCCTTGCCGGGCTACGGCCGCGGCGCTCTCGATAGCCTGCGGGCATGGTGGAGTTCGTCCTGTTCTGCGCGCCCGTGCTTCTGTACGTCCTCGTGTGGTCGCGCCGGAAGGAGCGAACGTTCGGGGAGGCACTGACACGCGTGGGCGCCTCCCGGGGTTCGGCGTCCGCGTACGGGTGGGCGCTGCTGCTGCTCCCGCCGCTGCTGCTGACGAGTTGGCTCTCGATCGTGCTCGTTCCCGCCGGGGTGCTCACAGCCCCCGGGGTCTCGATCGCCCTGATCACCTCGGTCGGTGCCGTGGTCGCGGTGGTGCTGCGCGCCTTCGGTGAGGAGGCCCTCTTCCGGGGCCTGCTGGCCGGTGCGCTGATCAGGCGGCTCGGTTTCCTCTGGGGCAACCTTTCGCAGTCGGCGCTGTTCCTCATCCCGCACACGGCCCTGCTCCTGGTGGACACCCGGCTGTGGCCGGTGCTGCCGGTGCAGTTCGCCGCGGGGTGGCTGCTCGGGTGGCTGCGGCACCGGACCGGGACGTTCCTCCCCGGCGCGGCGGTGCACGCCGTCGTGAACGTCGGGGCCGGGCTGATCGCCCTCTGAGGGCCCCACCCCGGCGCCGTCCCGATGATCCGGGCCCCGGACGGACACCGACCGGCGTCCAACCGGGGCCCGACCGAGGCCCGAGCAGGGCTAGCGGACCTGTTCCTCGAAGACCCCGGCGATCGCCTGGGCTCCTGCCAGGTTGGTGTGGATGTCCGGACCCCGGGTGAGGTCGCACATCCACGTCAGGTCGCAGATCTGCTGGAGGTTGGCGGGCATGCCCGTCTCACTGTCTGCGGGGACCCCGGTGTCGGTGCCGTCGAAGACGGTGTCCACGTCGGCCACGTCGATCCCGGCCGCCTGGTAGGAGTCGGTCAGCGACTCGTTCACCTGGCCCAGGATCTCGACGGTCCGGGCGGCCAGGTCCTCGTCCGCCTCCTCGGCGGGCTCCGGCTCCTCCCCGGATTCCCCGCTCGCCTCCCCGTCCCCGCTCGCCTCCGCGTCCCCGGAGTCCTCGGCGTCCTCCCCGGACTCCGGCTCCTCCAGCAGCGCCAGCGCCAGGAACGGGTTGTAGTAGGTCATTCCGATGATCTGGGTGTCCGGGCCCGCGGCCTCGGTCAGTCGTTCGGCGATCACCGGGACCTCGGTCTCCAACCGCTCCAGGCCGTTCGCGACGCACTCCTCGTCCACACCGACGTCGTCGATGTCGAGTTCGGCCCCGGTGTCGCGGTCCGCGTCCACACCCTCCACGCAGTTGGTGAAGTTGTTGCCGCCGATGGTGAGGGTGACCAGTTCGACCTGGTCGCCGTGCTCCTTCAGGAACGCCTCGGCCCCGTCGAGCTGGGACCCCGCCTCGTAGCGGCTGTCGCAGCCGGCGATACCGCCACCGACGAAGGTCGTGGTGTCCTCGCCGCCGCAGCCCATGCGTTCGTGTTGGAGCGTGGAGTCGGCGTCCTTCAGCGAGCGGTACAGGACGTCCGTGTACCCCTCGGAGGTCTCCTCGGGCTGTCCCTCGGGATCGGGCTGCACGCCCACCGTCAGGGAGTCGCCCAGGGACAGGTAGAAGCTCTGCGCCGTGGCCGGCTCCTCCTCGCCCCCTGCGGAGCAGCCCGCCACCACAACGGCCGCGGCGACCGCGGCCATCCATCGGATTCTCAAAGTGCTCTCCAACCAAGGCCCATACTGGAAATGTCGCGCGCCCAGAGGCGGGTTCCCGGTGAGCAGACGGATACCGCCGAGTAACTACCCTTGCTGACCCGAGGGTGCCCTGTCGAGGGGGGCCAGGAGGCGTCTCAGTAACGATGCCAGCTGTTCGCGCTCGGCGGCCGGCATGGGCGCCAGGAGGGTCTCCTCGTAGCTGAGGAGCGAGGCCAGGGCGGCGTCGATCCGCTCGGCCCCCCTGTTGGTCAGCCGGACCAGGACCCCGCGCTTGTCGGCGGGGTCGGGGCGGCGGCGGACGAGCTCTGCGGCGGCCAGCCGGTCCACCCGGTTGGTCATGGTCCCCGAGGTCACCAGGGTGGCCCGCAGCAGGCGTCCGGGGCTCAGCTCGTAGGGCGGCCCGGACCGCCGCAGCTCGGCGAGCACGTCGAACTCCCAGGGTTCCAGTTCGTGCTCGGTGAAGACGGTGCGCCGGGCACGGTCCAGGTGGCGGGCGAGCCGGGACACCCGGCTGAACACCTCAAGGGGCGTTACGTCCACGTCCGGCCGTTCGGAGCGCCACGCCTCGATCAGCCCATCCACCTCATCGCGCATGGCACCAGCATATCTCTTGACATCAAGATAGTGGGGCGGGTATGCGTCGCACACCCGCCCCACCGGTGCCGGGGGTGGCGCCCCCGCGGCGGTTCCGCACCAAAGATCCGGTCAGCCGGAGCGCCTCCGGCGCGTCTGAAGCTTCGGTTTGGCCTCCAGCGAGGAGAGCCCGTTCCATGCCAGGTTGACCAGGTGGGCCGCGACCACCTCGCGCTTGGGCTTGCGCACCTCCAGCCACCACTGGCCGGTCAGTGCCCACATACCCACCAGGGCCTGCGCGTACATGGGGGCGAGTGCCGGGTCGTAACCCCGCTCGGCGAACTCGTCGGCCATGATGTGCTCGACCTGGCTGGCGATGTCGTTGATCAGGCTGGCGAAACTCCCGGTGCCGGAGGCGACGTGCGAGTCACGGGTGAGCACCCGGAATCCGACACTGTCCTCCTCCACGTAGCGCAGCAGGCCCAGGGCTGCCTTCTCGATCCTGTTCCGTGCGTGGTCGGCGGTGAGGGCCTCGCCCATCATGTCCAGGAGCGTGCGCATCTCCCGGTCCACGACAACGGCGTAGATGCCCTCCTTGCCACCGAAGTGCTCGTACACCACGGGCTTGGACACACCAGCCCGCGCGGCGATCTCCTCGACGGAGGTCGCGTCGAAGCCTCGTTCGGCGAACAGCTCCCGGCCGATCTCCAACAGCTGCTGTCGTCGCTCTCTGCCCGTCATGCGCTTGCGGCGCACACGGGGCCTCTGCTCGCTGTCGGCTACTCCCATATGGATTCTGATCCTAGACCTTGACCCGCTTGGCGGCGAGCCGTTTGTTGTTGGGCCAGCGGACCTTGGTGGCCCAGCCGAACTTCTCGAACGCCCAGATGACACGGGCGGAGATGTCGATCTGGCCCTTGAACACACCGTGGCGGGCGCAGGTCGGGTCGGCGTGGTGCAGGTTGTGCCAGGACTCCCCGAAGGAGGGGATGGCCAGCCACCACACGTTGCGGGAGCGGTCGCGCACCTCGAAGTTCTCCTCGCCGATGGTGTGGCAGATGGAGTTGATCGACCAGGTCACGTGGTGCAGCAGTGCGACGCGCACCAGGCTCGCCCAGAAGAACGCGGTGACCGCGCCCCACCAGGACATGGTGACCAGGCCGCCGATGGCGGCGGGGGCGAACAGGGAGAAGAGCACGATCGGCAGGAAGAGCCTGTCGACGAGGACGACGTCCTTGTCCTTGAGCAGGTCGGGGGTGAAGCGGCGCGGCGAGGTCTTCTTGTCGTCCAGGTACATCCAGGCCATGTGCGCGTAGTACAGGCCCTTGGCCACGGACTTCCAGTCGTCGCCGAAGCGCCACGGCGAGTGCGGGTCGCCCTCGGCGTCGGCGTACTTGTGGTGGCGGCGGTGGTCGGCCACCCACTTGATGACGCTGCCCTCGATGGCCATGCTGCCCGCGACGGCCAGGGCGATCCGCAGCGGCCGGTTGGCCCTGAAGGAGCCGTGGGTGAAGTGGCGGTGGAAACCGACCGTGATGCCCAGGCCGCTGATCAGGTAGAAGACCGTCGCGATGGCGATGTCGGTCAGCGACAGCCCCCAGCCCCAGAAGAACGGCACCGAAGCGACCAGCGCGATCAGCGGGACGAACACGAAGGCGAAGACGGTGTAGCGCTCGGCCTTGCCCCGCAGTTCGGGTTCGTACTCGGGGTTGGCGTCGCGCTTCGGCGCGCCGGGGTCGGTCAGGGCGCTTTCGGTCGGCACCTCAGGGGCTGCGGTCATGGTCTTGCACACCTCGTTATGGAGAACGTCGTCACAGGTCAGGACGGCGTCAAAAGCGCGCAGAGTACCCGCTGGGACGGCCCAACCTATTCCTACGTAACCGTAACCTACGAACCCGTAGGTTTGGCAAGCCCCCGGGGGGAGGCGCTATGTTGGTGGCGAGCGTTCGGACGACACGTCCGCAGCGTTCCCGGATGATGTAATGGCAGCATCTGGGGTTTTGGTCCCCATCGTCCAGGTTCGAGTCCTGGTCCGGGAGCAACTCCGCCGCCGGGGCGCCCCGCGCCCGGGCGCGCCGCGCGATCCCCCTCGCCGCGCTCTCACACGGCTGATGGACGCCCGTGACGCGCATGTATCCTTCCCATGTCGGCCGCTGGTCATCCGACGGCCGCCCGCGCGGCATGCGGGTCGCGCCGCCGCAGGGTGAGCCGACGTTCATATGCCAGCTATCACGAGGGGTCTCCTCCAGTGAGCGTGAACCGTCCGGCTGCCGTGATCATCCTCGCGGCGGGTGAGGGCACCCGAATGAAGTCGAAACTTCCCAAGGTCCTCCACGAACTCAACGGCCGCAGCATGCTCGGCCACGTGCTCCACGCATCCCGCGAACTCGATCCCCGAAGCACGGTCGTGGTCGTCGGCCACGCCCGCGACCAGGTGCGATCCCATCTGGAAGAGGTCGCCCCGGAGGCGACCACCGCGGTCCAGGAAGAGCAGAACGGCACCGGCCACGCCGTGCGCATGGCGGTCGAGGACCTCGCCGCCAGGGGCACCGAACTCTCCGGAACCGTCGTCCTCACCTGCGGCGACACGCCCCTGCTGCGCGGTGCGACGCTCGCCTCGCTCGTCGCGGAGCACGAGAAGGAGGGCAACGCGGTCACCGTGCTCTCCGCCCGTGTCCCCGACCCCCACGGCTACGGGCGCATCGTCCGAGACGCCGACGGGAGCTTCACCGAGATCGTCGAACACGCCGACGCCACGCCCGAGCAGCACGGCGTCGACGAGATCAACTCCGGGATGTACGCCTTCGACGGCGCGCTCCTGAGCAGGGTCGTCCAGCGCCTGTCCACCGACAACGCCAAGGGTGAGGAGTACATCACCGACGCCGTCGCCCTGCTCCGCGGTGACGGGCACCGGGTCGACGCCTGGAGCGCCCAGGACTGGAACGAGGTCCAGGGCGTCAACAACCGGGTCCAGCTCGCCGAGGCCCGGCGCGTCCTCAACGACAGGCTCCTCACCGAACACATGCTCTCCGGTGTCACGATCGTCGACCCCGCCACGACCTGGGTGGACGCCCAGGTGCACATCGGCGCGGACACCGTGCTCCACCCGAACTGCCGCCTCCACGGCACCACCAGGATCGGCGAGAACGCCGAGGTCGGCCCCGGCGCCGACCTGCGCGACACCCTCGTCGGCGACGGCGCGAAGGTTCGCGAGACCACCGCGGACCGGGCCGAGATCGGCCCCGGGGCGGCCGTCGGCCCCTACACCTACCTCCGGCCGGGCACCCGCCTGGCCGAACGGACCAAGGCCGGAGCCTTCGTCGAGGTCAAGAACTCGAACGTCGGCACCGCGTCCAAGATCCCGCACCTGACCTACGTCGGGGACGCGGACATCGGCGTGGGCAGCAACATCGGCTGCTCCTCGGTGTTCGTCAACTACGACGGGGTCACCAAGTCCCGGAGCACGATCGGCGACCACGTCCGCATCGGCAGCGACAACACGATCGTCGCTCCCGTGCACGTCGGCGACGGTTCCTACTCCGGGGCCGGGACCGTGGTCCGTGACGACGTCCCTCCGGGCGCCCTGGCGATCTCCGAGGGGCACCGGCAGCGTAACGTCGAGGGCTGGACGCAGCGCAAGCGTCCGGGAACTCCGTCCGCCGAGGCGGCGGAGCAGGCGGAGCGGCACAGAGCCGACGACGCGAACAAGCAGTGACTGTGGGGGAGAAACACGTGACCGGCATGAAGGCCACCGGCCAGAAACAACTGATGCTTTTCTCGGGGCGCACGCACCCCGCACTGGCCGAGGAGGTCGCGAAGGAGCTGGGGATCGAGGTGGTCCCCACCCGGTTCGACACCTTCGCCAACGGCGAGATCTTCATGCGGTACCTGGAGTCCGTGCGCGGCAGTGACGCGTTCGTCATCCAGAGCCACGCCGACCCGGTCAACGAGTCGATCATGGAGCAGCTCATCATGGTGGACGCGCTCAAGCGCGCCTCCGCCAAGAGGATCACCGTGGTCACGCCGATCCTGGGCTACGCCCGCCAGGACAAGAAGCACCGGGGCCGCGAGCCCATCTCCTCCCGTCTGGTGACCGATCTGTTCCGGACCGCGGGCGCGGACCGGATGATGGCGGTCGACCTGCACACCGACCAGATCCAGGGCTTCTTCGACGGCCCGGTGGACCACCTGTTCGCGCTGCCGATCCTGGCCGACCACGTCGCCCACCAGGTCGAGCACTCCGAGATCACCGTGGTCTCCCCGGACGCCGGCCGGGTGCGCACCGCCGACCGCTGGGCGGACCGCCTGGGCGCGCCCCTGGCGATCATCCACAAGCGCCGTGACCCGGACGTCGCCAACCAGGTGAAGGTCCACGAGGTCGTCGGTGAGGTCAAGGGCCGGGTCTGTGTCCTGGTGGACGACATGATCGACACCGGCGGCACCATCGTGAAGGCCTCCGAGGCCCTCTTCGAGCAGGGCGCGAAGAAGGTCATCGTCGCCGCCACGCACGGTGTGCTGTCGGGCCCCGCGGCCGAGCGCCTGCAGAACTCGCGCATCTCCGAGGTGGTCATCACCAACACGCTGCCCGTCCCCCAGGAGCGCTCCTTCGACAAGCTCACGCAGCTTTCGATCGCGCCGCTGGTCGCCCGCGCGATCAGTGAGGTCTTCACCGACGGCTCCGTCACCAGCCTGTTCGAGTAGGACCTGCCGCCCGCGGCCCACCGGCGGGGCCGACCCCGGCCCCGCCGGTAGGGCATGTACGGAGTCGTCACCAGAGCCAGTAGACTTGGCCGAGTGTCCCCGTGCCCGGGTGGATTCCTGCGTGTCTCCGCCTGGAAACAACGCGGGCAGGGGTGCGCGACGAGCGTTCCCGGGCCGGACGGGTCCGGTGGCGGCTCGCCGGGCACGCCTGGAACCAGGGCGGTTGCGTCCCCTGCAAGCTGGGTGACCCCGCCGCTTCCCCGCCCAGGGCGGGAATCGTTCGTACTACTGGAGTCGTGTTCCCCGTACTGCGGGGTTGAACCCGAGGAGTTTTGTCGTGTCCGAGGTACGTATCGCTGCCGAGCCCCGCACGGAATTCGGCAAGGGCGCCTCCCGTCGCGCCCGCCGCGCGGGTAAGGTGCCGGCCGTCCTCTACGGCCACGGCACCGAGCCCCGCCACCTGAACCTGCCGGGCCACGATCTCATGCTCGCCCTGAAGACCCCGAACGTCCTGATTCGTCTCGACGGCCTGGACAAGGACAACCTTGCCCTGCCCAAGAGCGTGCAGCGCGACGCCATCAAGGGCTTCCTGGAGCACGTCGACCTGCTCGTCGTCTCCAAGGGTGAGAAGGTCGAGGTCGAGATCAACGTCTCCCTCACCGGTGAGGTCAAGGCTCCCGGCGTGCTCAACCAGGAGCTCGTCACCGTGACCGTCGAGGCTGAGGCCACCCACATCCCCGAGGGTGTCGAGTTCGACATCGAGGGCCTGGAGGTCGGCGCCAACCCGACCGCCGCCGACCTGAAGCTGCCCGCGGGCGTTTCCCTGGTCACCGACCCCGAGTCGATCCTGCTCACCGTCTCCGCGCCGCGCGTGGAGGAGGAGCCGGAGACCAGCGGCGAGGCCTCCGAGGCCACCGAGGCCGCCGCCGAGTAGGTCCTGTTCGGCCGAACACGACCTGGCGGTGCGCACACCACGCGCCTGACGACCGAACGCGCGGTCCCCGGAAGACGGGGGCCGCGCGTTCGGCGTTTTCGGGGGTGCCCCCGCTGATCGGTAGTGTCGGTCGGCATGTGGAACTTGTTGGGCAGGTTGGGAATCCGGAAGAGCAGGGACGGCGAGGACATGGCTGAGGCTGAGCGCTGGCTGGTCGTGGGGTTGGGCAACCCGGGCCCCAAGTACGCGGGCAACCGGCACAACGCCGGGTTCATGGTGGTGGACGCCATGGCCGCGGACAAGGGTGAGCGGTGGAAGGCGCACAAGGCGCACGCCGAGGTCGTCCAGACCCGGATCGACGGCGTTTCGGTGGTGCTGGCCAAGCCGCGCACCTTCATGAACCTGTCCGGTGGGCCGATCGCCGGGCTGGCGAAGTTCTACCGGGTCCCGGTGGAGCGGGTCGTCGTCGTGCACGACGAGTTGGACATCGACTTCGGGGCCCTCCGGCTCAAGAAGGGCGGCGGCTCCGGCGGCCACAACGGGCTGAAGTCGACCACCGCCTCCCTGGGCGGCCCCGACTACCTGCGGGTCCGCTTCGGCGTCGGCCGTCCCCCCGGCCGGATGGACGCGGCCGCCTACGTGCTGCGCGACTTCTCCTCGGTCGAGCGCTCCGAGCTGGACCTGAACGTCGAGCGGGCCGCCGACGCGGTCCGCACGATCCTGACCGAGGGCCTGGACCGGGCCCAGAACATCTTCCACACCGCCGCCTGACCCCGGTTCGGACCCGGCCCGCCCGGAGGGCTCTCCCGGCGGGTCACGTTCCGCACAGGGTTTCGGTCCTGGAAGTTCTCGGCGGGTGCCTGTCCCTTGAGGAGGGCCCCGCCGGTCTCAGAACAGACACATTCTCGGTGGGACCGGGACTTCTTCCCCAACAGGCCGCAACTCCGAGCGACTTTTCCACTACTTTTGGTTACTGTTCGGGGTGGCAGTACGCGTTCTGCGCCCGACGACACGCCCCGCTCACATCCTCCGCGTGAGTCCCGTGGCGCCAGGGGCGGTTACTCCTAGTGAGTGCTTGAATCCGTACGCGGTCTTGGGGGACACGTGGTCACAACCAGCGGGGTGGACACCATCCAGGGGAAGCCCTCCGCACAGCAGAAGAAGCGGCCGGAGCCGCGGCGTCCGCACCGGGAGGCGAGGCCGTTCGCGCCCGCCCCGCGGCAGGGCGAGCCGAACACCGGTCCGAGGTCCGAAACCTGGCTCCGCCCCTACGTCATCGGGCTGGTCGTCCTCGACCTGGCAGCCGCGTTCGCCGCGGCCCTCGCCGGAACCGGGGTCCGCTTCCACGGCTCCCTGCTGGCGGACACCACCGTCCCCTACCTCCTCCTCTCCCTGATCCTGCCCCCGGTCTGGGTCGCCTTCGTCCGGCTGGGCGGCGGCTACGAGCGGCGTTTCCTCGGGATCGGAACCGAGGAGTACCGCAGGGTCGCGGTCTCCGGGGCGGTTCTGGCCGCGACCGTCGCGATCGGCGCCTACGCCGTCAAGTTCGACCTCGCCCGCGGGTACGTGCTGGTCGCGCTACCCCTGATCGTCCTGCTCAGCCTCGGCCTGCGCTACGCGCGCCGCAAGGCGCTGCACCGGCGCCGCCGGTTCGGGGCGTGCATGAGCGGGGTCGTGGTCGTCGGCCACGGGGTGGCCGCCAGCGACCTCATCCGCCGGTTCCGCGACGAGAGCCACCACGGCATGCGGGTGGTGGGCGTGTGCCTGCCCGAGCGCGAGGCCCCGAGGGCCGAGGTGGAGGGCTGCCCGGTGCTGGGCACCTTCGCCGACGCCGCCGACGTCGCCGCCCTGACCGGGGCGGACACCGTCGCGGTCCTGGCCTGTCCGGAGATGGACGGCGTGGAACTGCGCCGCCTGGCCTGGCGGCTGGAGAAGACCGGCACCGACCTGACCGTCGCCTCCGCCCTCATGGAGGTGGCCGGTCCGCGCACCACGATCCGCCCGGTGGCGGGCCTGCCCCTCCTGCACGTGGAACACCCCGAACTCGTGGGTGCGCGCCGCCTGGTCAAGGGGGCCTTCGACCGCTGCGCCGCGGCGCTCGCCCTGATCCTGCTCTCGCCCCTCTTCCTCGTGCTGTGCGCGCTCATCCGCGCCGAGGGCGGACCCGCCCTTTTCAGGCAGACACGCGTAGGACGGGGTGGGATCGAGTTCACCGTGTACAAGTTCCGTACGATGGTGGTCGGGGCGGAGACCCTGAAAACGGTTCTCCAGTCCCACAACGAGCACGACGGTGTGCTGTTCAAGATGCGTCGGGACCCCAGGGTCACGCCCGTCGGGGCGTGGCTGCGCCGTTACTCGCTCGACGAGCTTCCCCAGCTCGTCAACGTGGTACGCGGGGAGATGTCGCTCGTCGGACCCAGGCCCCCGCTGCCGGAGGAGGTCGCCCAGTACGGGCACGACGTCCGACGACGGCTGGTGGTCCAACCGGGAATGACGGGCCTTTGGCAGGTCAGCGGCCGATCCGACCTTTCCTGGGAGGAATCGGTCCGCCTGGATCTGCGGTACGTGGAAAACTGGTCGCTGACGTTGGACATCCAGATCCTGTGGAAGACGTGGTCAGCGGTGATCCGTGGGGCGGGAGCATACTAGCCGGTGAAGAGCATCCGAAACGATCATGAGGTGGCCCGAGACCTGGCGAGCGAGGCCGGACAGCTGCTGCTGCGCCTGCGCGCCCGCCACGGCTTCGACGAGCCCGAGGTTCTGCGCACCCTGGGTGACCGCACCTCGCACGAGTTCCTCTTCTCCGCGCTCGGGCGGCTGCGGCCCAGCGACGCGGTGCTCTCCGAGGAGGGCTCCGACGACCTGGCCCGGTTGAAGGCGAGGCGGGTGTGGATCATCGACCCGCTCGACGGGACCCGCGAGTTCTCCGAGCCCGGCCGCACCGACTGGGCGGTGCACGTGGCGCTCTGGGAGAACGGCGAACTGGTCGCCGGTGCGGTGGCCCTGCCCGCCCAGGGCAGCTGCCTGTCCACGGTCGACCCGCCGTGGCTGCCGGAGGAGCGCCCGGAGGGCCAGCGGCTGCGCATCACCGCCAGCCGGACCCGGCCGCCCGCGTTCGTGCAGCGGATGGCCACCCAACTCGGCGCCGAGGTGGTCCCGATGGGGTCGGCCGGCGCGAAGATCTGCGCCGTACTGCTCGGGATCGCCGACATCTACGTGCACGCGGGCGGCCAGTACGAGTGGGACAGTGCCGCCCCGGTGGCGGTCGCGCGCGCCTCGGGTCTGCACACCTCCCGGATCGACGGCTCGGAGCTGCGCTACAACGTAGCCGATCCGCTACTCCCGGATATCCTTGTATGTCGATCGGAATTGTCGGGTATGTTGTTGGCAAGCATCCGCGACGGCGCGGACCTTGACAGCGCCGGTCCGCACGCGGGGGGCTGAACCGAAGACCCTCCGCGGTGGAACCGGCCGTGTGTGTCGGTACTTCTAAGGCGGATTCCATGGGTCAGGCGAGTCAGCAGGCGCTCGGGCGTTACCAGCTCTCCCAGCTGGACGTCCTTGAGGCCGAGGCGATCTTCATCATGCGCGAGGTGGCGGCGGAGTTCGAGCGCCCCGTGCTGCTCTTCTCCGGCGGCAAGGACTCCATCGTCATGCTGCGGCTGGCGGAGAAGGCCTTCTGGCCCGGGCCGATCCCGTTCCCCGTCATGCACGTCGACACCGGCCACAACTTCGAAGAGGTCATCGAGTTCCGGGACCGCAGGGTGGCCCAGGCCGGGGTGCGCCTGGTCGTCGCCTCGGTCCAGGAGCAGATCGACTCGGGCAAGGTCACCGAGCTCACCGGCCGCTGGGCCAGCCGCAACCGCCTCCAGACCTCGGCTCTGCTGGAGGCCATCGAGGACAACGGCTTCGACGCCGCCTTCGGGGGCGCCCGCCGGGACGAGGAGAAGGCCCGGGCCAAGGAGCGGGTCTTCTCCTTCCGGGACGAGTTCGGCCAGTGGGACCCCAAGAACCAGCGCCCCGAACTGTGGAGCGTGTTCAACACCCGGATCAACCGGGGCGAGCACATCCGTGTCTTCCCCATCTCCAACTGGACCGAGCTCGACGTGTGGGGCTACATCCAGCGCGAGCGCCTGGAACTGCCCTCGATCTACTTCGCCCACGAGCGGAGCGTGTTCGAGCGCGACGGCATCCTGCTCGCGGACTCACCGCTCATCCAGCGCGACGCCACCGAGGTGCCCTTCACCGAGACCGTTCGCTACCGCACCGTCGGCGACCTGACCTGCACCGGAGCGGTCAAGTCCACGGCCGTGGAGCTGGACGACATCATCACGGAGATCGCCGCGACCAGGGTCACCGAGCGCGGCCAGACCCGCGCCGACGACCGGGCCAGCGAGGCCGCGATGGAGGACCGCAAGCGCGAGGGCTACTTCTGACCGTGTTTGCTTTGGGCCTCCGCTGGCGCTTCGGCCCGTGTCCGGGCGCCTCATAGGAGGAACCCAAAGAACACCCCCCGGGGTTCCTGTCCCGCTTCGGCCCCGCGCCCTGACCGGCGCACCTCGCACTCCCGGTTGTTGAACCGCCCCACCCTTCGCACATTGGACCAGGCAACATGAGCAACGACATCCTGCGGTTCGCCACGGCGGGTTCCGTGGACGACGGTAAGAGCACCCTGATCGGCCGCCTGCTGTACGACTCCAAGTCCATCTTCGAGGACCAGCTCGACGCCGTGGAGCGCACCAGCGTCGCGCGCGGCGAGGAGCAGACCAACCTGGCGCTGCTCACCGACGGGCTCCGCGCCGAGCGCGAGCAGGGCATCACCATCGACGTGGCGTACCGCTACTTCGCCACGCCCAAGCGCACCTTCATCATCGCCGACACCCCCGGGCACATCCAGTACACCCGGAACATGGTCACCGGCGCCTCCACCTCCGACCTGGCGATCATCCTGGTGGACGCCCGCAAGGGCCTCCAGGAGCAGAGCCGCCGCCACGCCTTCCTCGCGACCCTGCTGCAGGTGCCGCACCTGGTGCTCGCGGTGAACAAGATGGACCTGGTCGACTACTCCCAGGACCGCTTCGAGGAGATCAAGGCCGAGTTCAGCGAGTTCGCCGCCAAGCTGGACGCGCGCGACCTCACCTTCGTGCCGATCTCCGCGCTGCACGGCGACAACGTGGTGAGCCGGTCCGAGAACATGCCCTGGTACACGGGCTGCTCGCTGCTGCACCACCTGGAGAACGTGCACATCGCCTCGGACCGCAACCTGATCGACGCGCGCTTCCCGGTGCAGTACGTGGTCCGTCCGCACAAGTCGGACGACCCCGAGCTGCACGACTACCGCGGCTACGCGGGCCAGCTCGCGGGCGGCGTCCTCAAGCCGGGGGACGAGGTCACCCACCTGCCCTCGGGGCTGTCCACGCGGATCACGAAGATCCTCACCGCGGACGGGGAGGTCGCGGAGGCGTTCTCGCCGATGTCGGTCAGCCTGCTGCTGGAGGACGACATCGACATCTCCCGGGGCGACATGATCTGCCGTCCCAACAACACCCCGGTGGTCTCCCAGGACATCGAGGCGATGGTCTGCTGGATGACGGACTCCCGCAAGCTCACGCCGCGCTCCAAGCTCATCGTCAAGCACACGACCCGTACCGCGAAGGTGATGGTCAAGGACCTGCGCTACCGGTTGGACGTCAACTCGCTGCACCGTGACGAGTCCGCCGACCACCTCGCCCTGAACGAGATCGGCCGGGTGCGGCTGCGCTCCGCCCAGCCCCTGTTCGTCGACGAGTACGCGAAGAACCGGCAGACCGGCGGGTTCATCCTCATCGACGAGGCCACCAACACCACGGTGGGCGCGGGAATGGTCGTCAAGGCCGAGTAGCGCGTGCTGGGAGAACAGCCCGATCCGAGCGGGGCCGCTTCCGGCGGCCCGGCTTCGTGTCACCGGGAAAGGGCCGAGCTATCGTCACGTTCCGGCAAAATCAACTGACCCAAAGTAATAACCTGGGGAAGTGGATGGATATCGTCTGGTGTTCGTCGGTGGGATGGGCCGCTCCGGCTCCACCCTGATCGAACGCCTCCTCGGTGAGCTGCCCGGATTCTGCTCCGTCGGTGAGATCGTGCACCTGTGGCGCAGGGGGCTGGTGGAGAACGAGCGCTGCGGCTGCGGCCTGGCCTTCGCGGACTGCGGTTTCTGGAGCGACGTGGGCAGGAGGGCGTTCGGCGGCTGGGACCGCCTGGACGTCCAGCGGGTGCTGCGCCTCAAGGACAGCGTCGACCGCACCCGTTTCCTGCCGGGCCTGCTCAACGGGCCGACGGGGGAGGGCCCCCTCGCGCTGCGCAGTGAGCGTTACACCGAGTTCTACCACCGCCTCTACTCGGCGGTCGCGCAGGTCAGCGGTGCTCGGGTGATCGTGGACGCGAGCAAGCACGCCTCGCTGGCGGCCTGCCTGCGCCAGCGGTACGGAGCCCGGATGCGCCTCCTGCACGTGGTGCGCGACCCCCGGGCGGTGGCGCACTCCTGGGGCAAGCGGGTGGTGCGCCCGGACGCCGCTCCGGGCAGTAGCGAGCCGGAGATGGCGCGGTACTCGGCCGGTCGTTCGGCGGTGCAGTGGATGACCCAGAACTCCTCGCTGGACGCGCTGGCCCGGCGGGGGACCCCGACCCTGCGGGTGCGTTACGAGGACTTCGTGGCCGCGCCGGAGGACGAGTTCGGCCGTATCGCCGACTTCGCGGGCCACACGGGGGATCCGCTCGTCCTGGGTGAGGGCGGTGTGGAGCTGTCCGGGGGGCACGCGGTCTCCGGCAACCCGATGCGTTTCCGGTCCGGTCCGGTCGGCGTCCGCGCGGACCACGGCTGGCGGGAGGGGCTCGCTCCGTGGCGTCGGCGCCTGGTCACCGCGGTGACCACCCCGACACGCGGTCGCTATGGGTACTGATGTCCGCTAGGCGAACCAGGGGGTGTTGCGCGTGCGAAACATGACGTATGGTCATCATGTGAACACTCTGTGTCGTATTCTGATGACCTAGGGGGCGATTGGCCGTGGGTAGCGGACCGGTACGAGGTACGGCGGTGGCGATCTCGGTGCTACTAGCCCTGGGACTGGTCGGGGCGGGAGACAGCCCCGGCGGCGCTTCGGTGCCGGCGGAGAGCCAGTTTCCCGAAAGCCGTCCGGGCCCGAACACGGCTCCGTTCCTCGGCCTGCCTCCGCCGCGTGAGACCCGCTGCACCGTCTCGGACATCCTCGAACCCTCGTGCGGGGTCTGGTGGGGCGCCAGCCCCTACGGCGGCGACGTGGAGTCGCTGGAGTCCGCGGCCGACCGGAACATGGACATCGTCTACACCTGGCGCGGCATCGACCAGGCCGACGTTCCGGGGGAGCGGGAGCGGAGGCTGGTCGCCCAGGGCCGCTTCGTGCACACCAACATCGAGGCCCGCCGGTTCACCCGGTCGGGGCATCCGGCCATCGCCTACCGCGACATCCTCGCGGGCCGGTTCGACTCCTCGCTGCGCTCCCAGGCCCGGGGCGTCGCCGAGCTGGAGGTGCCCTACTTCATCACCTTCGACCACGAGGCCGACGGCAAGAACCGCTACAACAACCGGGGCACCCCGGAGGAGTTCGTGCGCTCCTGGCGGCACATCGTCGACCTGTACCGGGCCGAGGGCGCGGACAACGCCATCTGGGTGTGGAACGTGACCGGTTGGCCCGGCAACGTGGACCGCCTCCCCGGCCTCTGGCCCGGCAACGACTACGTCGACTGGATCAGCTGGGAGGCCTACAACATGACCGGCTGTGACAAGATGTCGAACTGGGACCACGTCGACTCCTTCGAGGACGCGCTCTCCCCGACCTACGACTGGATTCAGGAGGAGGGGCCCAAACACGGCATCGACCCCGACAAACCGGTCATGATCGGGGAGATGGGCACCACCGACATCGGTCCCGGCGAAACCCTGAAGTGGTACGCGGACATCCCGGACGTCCTCCGGCGCTACGAGCGGGTGCGCGCCGTCAAGCTCTGGGACAGCAAGGTCTCCGACGGCTGCGACTTCCGCGTCCAGGCCAACGATTACGCCCGGCGCGGCTTCGAACTGGCCGGCCAGGACCCCTACGTGCACCTGCCGGACCGGGTCCGGCGCCTCGCGGAGTACGCCGCGACCCGGGACCGGTCCCGGGACTGACCCCGGGTTCGGCCGCCGGGCCGGTCAGCCGCCCGCCGGCCGGAGCATGGACCAGGTGCGCGGTCCGCCGTCGGGCAGGTCGTACTCCGCGGTGGCCCGGAAGCCCAACGACTCGTACAGTCCGACGTTCTCCGGTGCCGAGGTCTCCAGGAACGAGGGCACGCCCGCCGCGTCCGCCTCGCGCAGCCCGGCACTGACGACCCCGCGCCCCAGCCCGCGGCCCCGCGACCCGGGGCGAACCCCCACGGTTCCCAGGAACCAGACGGGTCCGGTCGGGCGGTGCCGCTCCATGGCCTCCTCCGCCGAGGCGTAGGCGTCCGCGCGGTCGCCCGCCAGCTGCACCAGTGTGGGCAGCAGGTCCGCCATGACGGACTCGGCCCCGCCGGAGTCGGGGGTGGACCAGACGGCGACGGCGTCCAGTCCGTCACTCACCCACACCCGGCCGTGCGGCAGCCCGATCTCGGCGAGGAAGAGCCGTTGGAACTCGCGCAGCCTGGCGAGGTGGTCGTCGGCGGAGATGGTGTGCCGGGTGAAGGGGTAGTCACGAAAGGCAGCGGCCAGTGTGTCCGCGGCCCCGTCCACGTCCTCGACGGCGGCTTCCCTGATCGTGTGCTTCCTGATGGCGCTGTCCCCTGGTCCGCTCCGGTGCCTGCGCCCCGTGCGGGGCCGCCCGTGAGGTTATCGAACGGGCCCGGACCGGAGCCACCGGGTTTTCGGCCCGCGGCTGCCGGTCCGCCCCGCGGACGCCGCCGCTACAGGCCTCTGCCGCGCAGGTGCAGCAGGCGCAGGACCCAGCCCGCCGGAAACCCGCAGACCACCAGCAGGGCCAGGTAGGCCCGCCCCTCCACCGGCCGCCTGCGCAGGGTCCGCCCGATCCACCCCAGCGCCCGGCCGCGCCGGCCGGCGGCCGCCTCGGCGAACGCGATCTGCCCCGCGACCCGGGCGTAGCCGCTCGGTACCAGGGCGAACTCCGGGTAGCGCTCCAGCAGCCAGCGCAACGCGGTGGAGATGGTCTGCCACCGCTCGGAGAAGAAGGACTTGCGGTGCCACAGCACCCGCACGCCGGGCTCGGGGATGTTGCGGATCGGGCCCCGCCGCGCCAACCGCAGGAGCAGCTCGTAGTCCTCCGCGTAACTGCCGGGGATCTCCTCGCTCACCGTCCCGCAACCGCCGATCATCGCCCCGCGGCGGATCAGGAAGGTCGACGGGTGCAGCTCGGTCAGGCGGGACCTCAGCAGGTCGCCGAAGGTGACGCTGGTCCGGTCCAGGACCCGCTCCGACTCCACCTTGTCGTAGACCACCTGGATGCCGCAGCACACCATGTCGGTCCCCGGCTCCGCGCGCATCACCTCCACCTGCGCCCGGAGCTTCTCGGGCATCCAGGTGTCGTCGTCGTCACAGAAGGCCACGAGGTCGGTGTCGGCGCCCAGCACACCGGTGTTGCGGGCCCCGGCCAGCCCCGGGGTGAGCGTGTTGGTCACCACCCGGACGGGGCGGTCGCCCTCGGCGTGGGCGAGCGAGGGGTCGG
Source organism: Nocardiopsis terrae (assembly GCF_014651695.1). Classification (GTDB taxonomy): domain Bacteria; phylum Actinomycetota; class Actinomycetes; order Streptosporangiales; family Streptosporangiaceae; genus Nocardiopsis; species Nocardiopsis terrae. Next base: position 646,101 of record NZ_BMXJ01000002.1, on the reverse strand, counting down.
GCTGGTCGTTGTCGAACACCACGATGGTGGTGATCCGCCCCGGGTAGTCCTGCTCGACGATCGCCCGCAGGGTGCGGCGCAGCAGTTCGGGGCGGTCCCGGGTGGGCACGACCACCGTCACCGCGGGCCAGGTGTCGGCCGGGTCGGGGGCCACGGTCGCCGGGGCCGCGCCGTCCTGCCCGCCGTCGGTGAGCAGGTCGATCAGCTCGCCCGCGCGCAGCGCGGCGCGGTCGGGTCCGTCGTCGGACCCGGGGTCCACCCGGAAGTCCTCGGGGGAGGCCAGCGCCCTGTCGAGGAACGCGTGCAGCTGTTGGGCGGTCGAGCAGGCGTGCACCCGGCCCGCCTCCTCCACCCGCCGGACGAACAACAGCTGGTGGTCGTCCACGTGCTCCTCCAGTTCGGGGTCCCGGGCGACCACGACGGGCAGGTGTCCGGCGGCCCGGGCCTGGGTGATGGTTCCGGGGCCGCCGTGCGTGACGACCACGGTCGCCCCGCGCATCGCCCCGGACAGCTCCTCTCCGGGCAGGAACGGGGTCCCCGAGGCCCTCTCCGGGGCTGAACTGTGTCCGTGCTGGACGAGGACGCGCAGGTCAGGGCGGCGGCGCGCGTAGTCGTCGGCCCAGCGCACCAGTCGGTCGAACGCGTGGTGGTCGGTGCCCAGGCTGACCACCACGTCGGGGTGGTCGCTGCCGTCGGGGCGGTGTGCGGAGCGTGCGGTCTGTTCGGTCACAGGAGCGGTCCTACGGTGATGGCGGTCGGCATGAACGAACGCTGTTCCTCCCACTGGGCGAGGAACAGGCGGGTGAAGGGCTTGCAGAGCCTGGCGGTGAGGGTGGGGGTGTCGATGCGGTCGTAGACCTCGATGTAGACGGTGGGGACACGCGTCAGCCAGGCCAGGACGAAGAACGGCAGGGCGACCCCGGCCCCGGTGCTGACCACCACCGCGGGGCGCTGTGCGCGCATCACCCGCAGGGCCAGAACGGTGTTGCGCAGCAGGTTGCCGACGTTCCTGGTGGTGGGGTGGTGGGCCCAGCGCACCGACTCCCCGGCCAGCGCTGACTCGGCGTCCGTGGTGCGGAAGGTGACCCACACGCGTTCCCGCTCCCGCCACCAGGGACGCAACGAGCGCAGTTGGGTGAGGTGGCCTCCGCTGGAGGCCACCAGGAGAACCGGTCGTGCAGACATCTCGTGATCAGTCCATCGCTGTGAGTGTTCGATTGTGGGTACGGGGTGCACAGGAGAGCGAAGACCCGGGTCACCTCCGCGGTTCCAGGTGCCCGCGCGCGAGCCAGACCGTGCACAGGTGACCGGCCGCCCCCGCGAGCACCCCCGCGATCAGCGTCGGCACACCCGGGCCGGCCACCGCCTCCAGCAGCACCGGCAGGGCTCCGAACCACAGCAGGGCGCTACCGGTCGCCACCAGCACCGGCCGGCTGAACGGGTGCAGCACCACGAGGGACCTCAGCTGCCACAACGGCAGGAGTTTGCGGACCAGTACGGCGACCACCAGGGCCCCCGCCGCGCCCGCGGCCCCGTGTGAGGGCACCAGCAGGACACCGGCCACGACGCTGGCCAGGAGCGACATCACGTTGTTGAGCAGGTTCAACCCGGTCCGCCCGGTCATCGTCAGGACGAGGTCGCCCATCCCCAGCACCGAGGCGGCCAGCTGGCCCGCGCACACCACGACCAGTGCAGTCGCCCCCGCGGAGTACCCGGTGCCGAACAGCCGCATCACCTCGGGCGCGAACATCAGCGCCGACAGGTACAGCGGCCAGTTGAGACAGACCAGCCAGGAGGTCCCCGCCTGGTACAGCGCGCGCACCGATCCGTGCTCCCCGGCGGCCAGCAGTTCCGCGAACCGGGGCTGGGCCGTGTACAGCACCGCCTGGGTGCAGAACTGACCGACGACCATGATCCGGGTGGCCGCGGTGAACACCGCCGCGCCGGTCAGTCCGTGCAGCAGCGCCACCATGACCACACCGCCCCGTTGGACCCCGGCCTGGGCGACCCCGCCCAGGGCCCGGGGCAGCGCGAACGACCAGAACTCCGCCGGGGTGACCCGCTCCTGACGGTCTCCCGGCCCGCTCCGCTCCTCCACCGCCGGGGAGACGTCCCCGGGCGAGGGCGCGGCCTCTGCCCCGCGCACGATCCGGCCGAGCCAGAACCAGGCCAGCACCGCCGCGGGCAGGTACGGTCCGGCCCAGGCCAGGGCGAGGAACCCGGCGGAACCGGAGAGCGCGATCATCGCGACCAGGCCCAGCTGTGCCAGCGGACGGCCCACCTTGTCCACCAGGACCGTGACCGACATGTCGTGGTGGGCGCGGGTCGCCGCCAGCACGGAGTCGGTGAGCACCGCGAACGGCAGGAAGAGCGCGAGCAGCCGCAGGTAGGCGGCGGCCTCCTGCGGACCCAGGGCGTCCGCCAGCGGCCGGGCGAGGACCACCAGCAGTACGGAGACCAGGCAGGCCGCCAGGACCGCGGGGCCCAGCGCCAGCCGCAGCAGCGCCGGGACACCGCCGGGACGGCCGAACACCCGCAGCCGGGCGATGAAGTACACCAGACCGTCCGGGGCGCCCGCGTTGGCCACCGCGGCCGTGATCAGGAACACCGACGTGGCCGAGAACAGCAGCCCCGCCGTCTCCTGCGAGAACGCCCGGGTGATCGCCACGATCAGCGCGAGGTTGAGGGCGGCACCCACCACGGCACCCGCCATGTTGACCGCCCCGCCGCGCAGGATCCGCCCGAGGCCGCGGTCGCGGAGACCGCCGGGGCCCGCCGGGGAGGGGGCTCGCGTCGAGGTCACGCGCGCCACGAGGGGGTGCGCCCCCACCAGTCGGCGAGACGGGCGTCGCTGTCGGCGAACCGCTCGGTGAGCTCGGCGCGCAGGGAGTCGGGCATGACCGCGCGTTTACGGGCGTTGTGGCGGCCCGGAGCGGTCTCCGGTCCCGGCGGCAGGCCGAGGAACCGGACGATCCCGCCCAGGGCCCGGGGGGTGCCGTCGAACAGGTCGGCGTAGTCCACCACGTGCATGCGCTCGCGGCCCAGGTGCCGTTCCATCCTGACCAGCTGGTCGACGTAGCGGCCCCGGGCCACGTACCCGTGGTGCTGGTGGGAGTGCGAGTGGTGGCCGGGATCCGCCACCAGCCGCTCCTCGGTACCGGCCAGCCGCTTGTCCTCCAGCTCGACCGCCCGGGCGAACGGCTCCGTCTCGAACCCGCGCGCGCTCTCGTGGGCGTGCGCGGAGTAGGCGCGCTCGACCGGGTCGCGCAGGATCACCACGACCCGCACCCGGGGCAGTTCACGGGCGATCCGTTCGGCGGCCAGGGGGTGGAAGAGGTAGTACGGGCTGGACTCGAACGCCCTGATCCGGGGCCGCCCCCGGCGGGCCCGCAGGCTGGCGCGCAGGGGGAAGTGCGAGCGGTACCAGCCCAGCCCGTTGTGGTGGCCGGTGTCGAAGTAGTGGACCCCCTTGCGCAGGACGGGGCCGGTCGCCGCCGGGTGCTGGGACAGGGCCTTGAACAGCGAGGTGGTGCCCGAACGCTGGGCCCCGCAGATGAGGAAGTCGGGCAGGGCCCGGGCGGTGCTGGTCACACCGCCCAGGCCGTCGGCGATCGGTAGCAGGGCACGCCTGGCCGGGGCGGCGAGGCGGCTCAGAGCAGAGGTGGCCCGGGGCATCGCGAGCTCCTTCGGTGTGGGCGCCGGCGTTCCCCTGGGGCGGGGGCCGGCGCTGCGGGTGTCGGTGCTTGGGTCGCGCCGCTCGGATAGTCGGCGCCGTGCGTGCGGTTGTGTCGGCCGCCGCGGTGGCTCCCGCCCGCGGGCAGGGGCTCACACGGCGTGGGCCGCCTCGTGCGCGGCTCTGTCCTGGAGCCCCTCCAGCGCCGGCAGCAACCAGTCGTCAACGGCGGCGAGGTCGTTTCCGCTCTCCGACTGGCGGTCGTGGAGGTAACGGGTGGCGAGGTCGATCAGGTACAGCGCCATCACGGTGGAGACGGCGTGCTCCCGCAGTCCGCTCTCCGCCAGCAGCGGATCGCGCAGCAGCCGGGAACCGGTGTCCAACCAGCGGTGGACGCCCGGGTGCACCCCGGCCTGAACGGACTCGTTGAGGTCGTAGTGCAGGGCGTCGAACCCGGCGGGCGCGTCCATGGCGAGCCGCTCCCAGTCCCACACGAACGCCCTCCGCGCCGTGCTGGCGATGTTCCACCTGGTCAGGTCCCCGTGCCAGGCCCCGAAGGGCAGCGACACGTCCGGTAGGCGGTGGAGCGCGGCACGCAGGGGAGCGGCCTCGGGGCGGGCACCGAGCTTGGCGATGCGCTCGTCCAGCGACCGTCGGTAGGGGCTCGCCGAGAGTCTGCGCTCCCGCACCCGTGCCAGCCCCACGATCTGGGTGACGCAGCGCAGCAGCTGGTGCCGGGTGGGCCGGTCGGTCTGGTCCCCGACCGGCAGCGCCTCCTGGACCAGCAGGGGGTGGCCGTTCCACTCGCCGTCGTAGAGCAGGCGCGGCACGGTCACGTCCCGGAGCCTGGACTCCGCGAGGTGGCGCAGGGCCCGGGTCTCCGCCCGTACCAGACGGGAGGTGAGGTCGTTGATGGCTACCTTGGCGTAACCGATGGTTCGTCCGCCCGGTGTGAGCAGCAGCAGGACCGGTTTGCGGTTGGCACGCGGCGGACCCACGTGGATCGCGATGGCGAGATCGCGGTCCAGGGCGGCGCTGAGCGCGTGCTCGATCCCCGGACCCGCACCCACGTACAGCCGGTCGCGCAGCAGCAGTGGAGCGATCCCGGTGGCGAACGCACTGGTCAGGAGTAGTGTCCGCAACCGCTCCCGCAGGGAGTGCCCCTGGGAGAAGGAGGTGATGCCGCGGGCGGCCGCCGAACGGTTGTGGGCCGGCAGGATCACCCGCGGGTTGTGCGCGTTGGGCACCGGAAGGTACTGGTTGCCCCGGTTCCGGTGGGCCATCCGCCGCACGGTGCCGTCGTCCGGGCCGAGCAGGCCCCCGCAGGGCCACAGCACCGCCGCGAGGTCGGTCAGATAGGTGGTCTCGCTGTTCACCAGGCACCTCCGCCGGTGCGCGCGGTCCCGCGACTTCGGAGCACCGGTTCCTCGCACCGCCAGAGCAGGGCGACGGCGGTCATGGTGACGGCGAGCGGGGACATGAGCGCGACGTAGAAGAACATGTACCAGAACAGAAGCAGGACGGTGAGCAGGGCGCCCTGCCCGACCGCCGTCGAGGCGGCCCGGTAGCGCCAGGCCACCCGCGCGAAGAACGCGAAGAGCAGGAAGGCGCCCACCCAGCCGCTGGCGATGAGGGTCATCCACAGTTGTCCGGCGTTGCCGATGACGTGCTGACCGCAGCCCGGACAGCCGGGGGTGGGGCCCACGGCGATCGATTCCGAGCTGCCCAGACTCTCGCGGGTGGTACCCCAACCGACCACCGGGGACAGGTTCGCGGCCTCCACGGACGCGATGTTGGTCGCCGCCCGGCCGTCGTCGCTGTGCGGGTTCTCCGCACGGGCCCGTACGACCTCGGCCAGCGGCGACAGGGCCAGGGCGAGCAGGACCGCGACCACGGCGACCGCCCCGGCCCCGACCAGGACGACCCGCCCCCGGCGCAGCGCCTGTGCGGCACCGAACGCCAGCGACAGCGCCAACCCGGCCCAGAGCGCACGGTTCAGGGAGTACACGATCGGGACCACGGCCAGCGCGATCGCGGCCAGGGCGCCCAGACGGGACCACCCCGAGCCCCCGGCGACCCAGCCCACCACCACCCAGACCAACAGCAGGGACAGCATGTAGCCCCAGACGTTGGTGTACTCCCAGGGCGCCTTCGGGCGGGGCGTCTCGACACCGCCGAAGACGTCCATGATCTGCGCCGAGGCCGGGTGGATCAGTGTCTGCACGTAGGGGTCGGCGGCCAGCGGTCCCGGGACCAGGTACTCCATCGGGGCCGTGAACTCGAACCGGGGCGCGAGCATCCCGAGGTAGCCCCCGGCGATCGTGGTCAGGCACAGCACCGCCAGGGACCACACGACCAGCCGCACGGGGAGTTCGCGCTCGGTCAGGTTGCCCGCGTAGAGCAGCAGCACGGTCAGGACGAGGTAGTTGACCACCCGCAGCAGGGCCCCTGGGTAGCCGCCGCTGTCCGGGACCGTCCCGGGCATCTCCAGCGGGATCAGCGCCAGGCCGAGGACCGTCCACACCAGGAAGAGCCCCCACAGCCAGAACCCGGGCGGGACCCGCAGCCCCACCGTCCGGTGGCGGCGCACCAGTTCGGCCAGCATCGGCACGGCGAACAGCCAGTACGCGAACTGGCCCATGCCCAGCGCCCACCACAGCGGGTAGCCGGCCAGCAGCCACACCAGCGGCCACCCGGTGACCGGGGCGGCTTCGCGTCCCGGTAGGGGGTGCCAGGCCGTACCGGGCGCGGACGGGCCCGGTGCGGCGGTGCCACGGCCGGTCAACGCCGGGACCCGGCGGGTGCGGCCTCGTGGTCGGCGGGGACCGGAACGTCCTCGGCGGTACCGGAGCCGCTGGGTTCGCGCGGGGCCGGAGGCACGGGTCGCGGCGCGGCGGGTGCGGTCGGAACGGGGTCCGGTCCCGGCTGGCGCGGGACGGTGATCGCGCCCGGGACGGTGACGCCGAACCGGGCTCCGGCGGTTACCGTGCCGACCAGGTCCGTGCGGCGGCTCCGGCCCAGCTCGACCACGGGCAGGAGCAGGTCGGCGGAGGCGGCCAGAGCGTGGGCGTCCGCGCTCTCACCGAACGCGGCGGTGACGACCACCACGAACTCGGCGTGGCCGCGCAGCAGCTCCACCAGTTCCGCGGCGCTGCTCTGGACCGGCGCGGCCGTTCCGGCACGCCCGTTGCGCAGCACCCGTAGGCGCGGAACGGCGGCGGGGCGGACCTCCAGTCCAGCCGGGTCCTCGCCGTCGACCAGGATCTCGGCGAGGCCGGGGCCCTCGGCCAGCCCGAGCAGCTCGCCGACGGTGCCGGTGCGCGGGTCGGCGCAGACCAACAGGGTCTCGGAGCCGGTCCGGGCGAGGGCCGCCGCCAGGTTCACCGCGGCGGCGGAGCCCGAGCGCCCCGGGGCGGTCCCGGTGACCAGGACGACGCGGCCGGTCTCCCGGTCGGCGAGGCGGGCGCGGACCAGGTGCGCGAACCCGTTGGCGCGCTGGCCGTCCGGGTCCGCTTCGGTGGGCGGGCCGGAGCCGGACAGTTCCAGCAGGACGGGGACGGAGCCGATCCGTGCGGTGTCCTCGGTGTCGTGCACGCGCGGGTCCAGGCGGTCGCGGACCAGGGCGGCGAGGAGTCCGGCGACCAGACCGAGGGCGGCGCCCGCGACCAGCCACAGGAGGGGCGCGGGGGCGGTGGGGGCCTCGGGCAGGCCGGCCGGGGTGATGACCTGTCCGGGGGAGACCGTCTCGCGGAGGGCGCTCAGCGGGCTGATGCCGTTGCCGAGGTCGCTGATCTCCTGGCGTACCGCCTCGGCCTGGGCGTCGGCGCTGACCCGGTCCGCGCCGACCGCCCCGGCGTTCTCCGCGGTCAGGTCGGACAGCCTCTCGTAGAGCCCCTCCTGTTCCCCGCGCAGCGCGTCCAACCGGCCGCTGATGAGGGACCGCGCCTGTTCGCCCCGGTGCTCGAGGTAGGCGGCGGCGAGGGCGTCGGCCCCTTCCCGTGCGGCCTCGGGTGAGCGGTCGGAGTAGTGGAGTTCGAGGATGTTGCTGTTGGAGGGGACGGTCACGTCGATCCGCTGGCGCAGGTCCGCGGGGGCGGGGTCGCCGGGCAGGGAACCGGCCATGACGGTGGTGACCTGGTCGGAGAGTACGACCTGGGCCTCGCTGTCCAGGTTGACGTCACCGGTCAGGCGGCCGGACCGCTCCCCGGTGAACTCGGCCATTCCGGTCGGGCGGACCTGTACGGCGGCGGTCGAGGTGTAGGTCGACGGAACGGCGACCACCCCGGCGGTGGCGAGGACCAGCCCGCCGAGCACCCCGGCGCCCACCAGGCGCCAGCGGCGCCTCAGCAGAGCGGTGTACTCCTTCAGTTCCGGTCCGGATGAGCCGGGGACGTCGGTGTCCATCGGGTCCTCTCCACGCAGACATGGCAGCACTTTTAGTAAACGATTGCATACTAAGTGTAATACCTTTGGTCGCGCCTGGTGCTTTGGGAAACAGCCCTTTCCCCAGAGGAAGCTGTCCGGAAACCGGTCGTGACGTGCGGCGGCCGGGGATGGGTCCCGGGACGCGAGTGAGGGGGCGGCGGGCCCCTGCCCGCCGCCCCCTCATCGGGAGGTCCGCCCTCCTACCTCTCCTAGCCGCCCACGATCGCCGGCGGCAGGCCGGTGTCGGACTCCCAGGCGCTCTCGCACTCCTTCTGGGTGGACACCGTGTGGGCCCTGGCGGAGCAGCCACGGAATTCGGTGACCTCCTCCTGGTAGACGAAGAGGACCGCCAGCATGCTCGTGGACATCACGATCCCGACCACGCCCAGGGCCACGCTCATCAGGGCACCCGGCGCCTGGGAGCTGTGCGCGCGTGCGGCGCGGCGGGCACGGAACCCCTGGACGACACCGAACACGGACAGCACCACACCGTAGGGCGGGAGCAGTAGGCCCGCCAGGCCGAGGAACAGTCCCCACAGGCCTCCTCGCTCGACCTTGGGCGGCTGGCCTTCGGCACGGGGCTCCGGGCTGTTGTCGGTCACAGGTTCACTCCTTCGGGGACGCCCCGTACCGCGGGGCGCCGTGGTCCGCTCGCGCCTGCGCGCAGCGGGTGGCGATGGTGGCGCGGAGCCTCGGCCCCGGTGCCTCCGGGGAGGCGGGGAAGGGCCGGTCCGCGTGAGGTAGACGCTACCCGGCCCGATAGGGTGTGAACGCGGACGGGCCGGATAGGCCCAGGCCTGGCGTCTGTACCAGGCGTACGCGAATCCCGGATGCTGCGCCGTCCCCCGGCGCCCCCGGGGTGGGGACCGGGGGTCCCCACACCGTTCTTCTACACATGAGGGAGAAGCACGCTTTGTCCGCGCGAGTGGTGGTTCTCATATCGGGGACGGGCAGCAACATGGCCGCCCTGATGGAAGCCGCGAAGGACCCCGAATACGGGGCCGAGATCGTCGCCGTGGGATCGGACCGCGAGGGAACACGCGGTGTCGAGGTGGCCCGGGCGGCCGGTGTACCCACGTTCGTCGTACCGTTCCGTTCCTACGCCGACCGGTCGGCCTGGGACACGGCCATGTCCGACCGGATCGCGGAACACGCACCCGACCTGGTGGTCTCCGCCGGTTTCATGCGCATCCTCGGGCCCGCCGTGGTCGGCCGCCACCAGGCGGTCAACATCCACCCGGCGCTGCTGCCCTCCTTCCCCGGCGCGCACGCCGTACGCGACGCGCTCGCCCACGGCGTCCGTGTCACCGGCACCACCATCCACTTCCTCGACGAGGGCGTCGACTCCGGTCCGATCATCGACCAGGTCGCGGTACCCGTCGAGGACGGCGACGACGAGGCCAGCCTCCACGAGCGGATCAAGACCGTGGAGCGGCGGATGCTGGTCGACACGGTCGGCCGCCTCGCCCGCGAGGGCTGGACCATCGACGGCAGGCACGTGCGGTTCGGCCGCACCGACACAAGGAGTTCCAGGTGACCCAGCAGGCCATCAGGCGTGCGTTGATCAGCGTGTACGACAAGACCGGCCTGGAGGCGCTGGGCGTCGGCCTGGCCGAGGCCGGGGTGGAGATCGTCTCCACCGGCTCCACCGCCGCCCGCCTCACCGCGGCCGGCGTCCCCGTCACCCCCGTCGAGGACGTCACGGGTTTCCCCGAGATCATGGAGGGCCGGGTCAAGACCCTGCACCCGGCCGTGCACGCCGGTCTCCTCGCCGACCAGGGCAACCCCGACCACGTCGCCAAGATCGACGAACTGGGCATCGCCCCCTTCGACCTGGTCGTGGTCAACCTCTACCCCTTCTCCGACACCGTCGCCTCCGGCGCCTCCGAAGCCGACTGCATCGAGAAGATCGACATCGGCGGCCCCGCGATGGTGCGTGCCTCGGCCAAGAACCACGGCAGCGTGGCGATCGTGGTCGACCCCGCCGGCTACGACTCCACCCTGGAGGCCGTCCGGGACGGCGGCTTCACCCTGGAGCAGCGCAAGCGGCTGGCGGGCCTGGCCTTCCAGCACACCGCCGCCTACGACGCCGCGGTGGCCGACTGGTTCGCCGGTGCGTACGCGCCCGACGCCGAAGCCGAGTCCACCGGGTGGCCCGCGTTCCGTGCCTCCGCGCACACCCGCACGGCCGCGCTGCGGTACGGCGAGAACCCGCACCAGAGGGCCGCGCTGTACACCGCGGCGGGTTCGGCCGGCGGCGGCCTGGCCGGTGCCGAGCAGCTGCACGGCAAGGCCATGTCCTACAACAACTACGTCGACGCCGACGCCGCCCTGCGCGCCGCCCACGACTTCGACGAGCCGTGCGTGGCCATCATCAAGCACGCCAACCCCTGCGGCATCGCGGTGGGCGCCGACAACGCCGAGGCGCACCGCAAGGCGCACGCCAGCGACCCGGTCTCTGCGTTCGGCGGTGTGATCGCCACCAACCGCGAGGTCGGTGCCGAGCTGGCCGAGCAGATCTTCGAGATCTTCACCGAGGTCGTCGTCGCCCCCGGCTTCACCCCCGAGGCCGTCGAGAAGCTCTCCGGGAAGAAGAACATCCGCCTGCTGGCCGTGGCCGACCCGGCCCGGGGCCCGCGCGTGGAGACCCGCCAGATCAGCGGCGGTCTGCTGGTCCAGGACACCGACGTCGTCGACGCCGAGGGCGACGACCCCGCCACCTGGACGCTGGCCACCGGTGAAGCGGCCGACGAGGCGCTCCTCGCCGACCTGGCCTTCGCCTGGAAGGCCGTGCGCGCGGTCAAGTCCAACGCGATCCTGCTCGCCTCCGACGGCGCCACGGTCGGTGTCGGCATGGGCCAGGTCAACCGGGTCGACTCGGCCGGCCTCGCAGTCTCCCGCGCCGGTGAGCGGGTCAGGGGTTCCGTGGCCGCCAGCGACGCCTTCTTCCCGTTCGCCGACGGTCTGGAGATCCTCACCAAGGCCGGGGTGCGCGCTGTCGTCCAGCCCGGCGGTTCGGTTCGCGACGCCGAGGTCATCGCCGCCGCGGAGGCCGCCGGGGTCACCATGTACCTCACCGGCACCCGCCACTTCTTCCACTAGCCCAGTCAGCGAGGAGCAACGTATGAGCGCGATCGTTCTGGACGGAAAGGCCACCGCGAAGGCCATCCGCGAGGAGCTGGCGGAGCGGGTGGCCAAGCTGCACGCCAGGGGGCTCGCCCCCGGCCTGGGTACCGTCCTGGTCGGCGACGACCCGGGCAGCCACTCCTACGTGCGCGGCAAGCACCGCGACTGCGCCCAGGTCGGCATCGCCAGCATCCGCCGCGACCTGCCCGCTGACGCCACCCAGGAACAGGTGGAGCAGGCGGTGCACGAACTCAACGAGGACCCGGCCTGCACCGGGTACATCGTGCAGCTGCCGCTGCCCCGGGGGCTCGACGAGAACCGGGTGCTGGGGCTGATCGACCCCGCCAAGGACGCCGACGGCCTCCAGCCGGTCAACCTGGGCAAGCTCGTCCTGATGGAGGAGGCTCCGCTGCCGTGCACCCCGCGCGGCATCGTGGAGCTCCTCAACCGCTACGAGGTGCCGATCCGGGGCGCGGAGGTCGTGGTGGTCGGACGCGGCGTGACCGTGGGGCGTCCCCTCGGCCTGCTGCTGACCCGCCGCTCGGAGAACGCCACCGTCACCCTGTGCCACACCGGCACCCGTGACCTGGCCGAGCACACGCGCAAGGCCGACATCATCGTCGCGGGTGCGGGTGTCCCCGGGCTGATCACCAAGGACATGGTCAAGCCGGGTGCGGCCGTGCTGGACGTGGGTGTGACGCGCACCGACGCCGGGCTGGTCGGTGACGTCGCCCTCGACGTCCCCGAGGTCGCCGGGCACATGTCACCCAACCCCGGCGGCGTGGGCCCGATGACCCGGGCCATGCTGCTGGTCAACGTGGTGGAGGCCGCTGAGCGTCAGGCCGGTTCGCTGGTCTGATCCGGTTGTCCGGCGCTCCTGCCGCCTGTCCGAGGGGGCGGTCCCGTGCGGGGCCGCCCCCTCGTCACGCCCGGGCCGGGCGCTCAGCTCGCCCGGCGGGAGGAGCCGCCCAGCGGCATCGGGCGTACCAGGCCCAGGGCCACGACCTCGTTGGCCAGCCGGGTGCGGCGGTTCTGTCCCTCCGGGATGCGGAACTTCTGGTAGAGCCGGAGCAGGTGCTGTTTGACCGCGGCCTCGGTGACCACCAGTGCTTCGGCGATGTCGCGGGCGGTGGCGGGGGCGACGAAGGCCTCCTCGGAGAGCGCGGGCTGGCACAGGGCGGTCAGTACGTCCAGTTCGCGCCGGGTGAGCTCGGGGGCGGCGCCCCGGCGGAGCTCGATGTCGGGGCTGAGCTGTTCGTTGGGCAGGCCGCCGATCCGGCAGCGGGCGGTACCGAAGCTCACGACGTCGCCCTCGGCCAGGACGCGCCGGGCGATCGGACGGCCGTTGACCCGGGTGCCGTTGCGGGACAGGCCCAGGTCGACGACGTAGACGTAGGGTCCCCGGCGGACGAGTTCGGCGTGGAGCTGGGACACGCTCGGGTCGTGCAGCCGGATGTCGGTGCCCTCGCCTCGGCCGACCGTGGTGACCTCGGCGGGGAGCGGGCGGATGTCCCCGGACTCCTCCACCCGCAGATAGGGGCCGTCCACGGTGGCTCCTCCCGTGCTGGTGGGGCGCGGTCGGTGGGGGTGCGGTCGGCGGTGGGGAGGCTGTCGGGGGGTGGCGGCTCGGTCTACGCGTCGCGTGGGCTTCATGGGGGTGGTCCTCGCTCACCGGTGCGCTCATCTCCACTCTGGGTTACCCGGCTGGTACGCGTTCTACGCGCTTACTCCGGAGTTAGGCGGATAAGGCGTGGAAATACGGCTCTGTGGCCGAACCGGGAGCAGGAAACGGTCACTGGTGTCCCCGAAGGGAGACAAGTCCGTTTCCGTGCGCCCTGGGGCTTCGGCGGCGCCGTTCAATACAATGGGCGGGTCCTCTCCCAGGGCGGTCTCCGTGTGCGCACGGGCCCGACCGGGCCACCAGGAACATGAGCCACACTGGAGTGCTGTCCGGTTTCGGACAGCGTCCTTTCGAGGGTTGGCCGGTCTGTGCCAGACGCCCGGGGAGAGGTCGGCAGAACGAGCCGCGCGGCGGCCAAGCAATTCGGAAACGAACAGGTCGGGACTGGGTGGACGACGCGGAGCAGGCTGAGGTGGCGGAGTCGGACGGGCGCACCCCGGACGGAGGTCCGGGCGCGGTGGAGGGCGGCCGGAGGAAAGTGCCCTACTGGCTTTCCCAGGTGCCCTACGCCCTGGTCCTGTCGGCCCTGGCCGCGGGGATCGCGGTCGTGGCCGCGGCGCACTTCAAACGCGGACCGGCGATCATCGCGGGCGCCCTGCTGCTGGCGGCGACCTTCAGGTTGCTCCTGCCCAAGGACTGGATCGGCCTGCTGGCGGTACGTCGGAGGTGGGTCGACCTGCTCACCCTGGTCTCGCTCGCGGGCCTGCTGATCGTGTTGGCCTGGGTGGCGCCGCAACTCTCCGCCTAGGCGTCGAATAAGCTTGATGTCGAGATACTGCGACACCGACAAGCACCGCCTCCCCGGTAAGCACGGATACCGGGCGGGATCAGGGGATTGCCGCGCGCGCGGAACCCGGAACCGGCCACGAACCGGTTCCGGCCCTCCGCCGCACGAGGCGGTTGCGAAGACTGAAGGGACAGCCACACAGCCATGGCCAAGATCAAGGTCGAAAACCCCGTAGTCGAGCTCGACGGCGACGAGATGACCCGGATCATCTGGTCCTTCATCAAGGACCGTCTGATCCTGCCGTACCTCGACATCGACCTGAAGTACTACGACCTCGGCATCGAGGAGCGTGACCGCACCGACGACCAGATCACCGTCGACGCGGCCAACGCCATCAAGGAGCACGGCGTCGGCGTCAAGTGCGCCACCATCACGCCGGACGAGGCCCGGGTCGAGGAGTTCGGCCTCAAGAAGATGTGGCGGTCGCCCAACGGCACCATCCGCAACATCCTCGGCGGTGTCGTCTTCCGCGAGCCCATCATCTGCGAGAACGTGCCGCGGCTGGTGCCGGGCTGGACCAAGCCGGTCATCATCGGCCGTCACGCCCACGGCGACCAGTACAAGGCCACCGACTTCAAGGTGCCCGGCCCCGGCACGGTCACCATGACCTACACCCCGGCCGACGGCAGCCAGCCGGTCGAGTTCGACGTCGCGGACTTCCCCGAGGCGGGCGGCGTCGCGATGGGCATGTACAACTTCCGCAAGTCCATCGAGGACTTCGCGCGCGCCAGCCTGAACTACGGCCTGGACCGCAACTACCCGGTGTACATGTCCACCAAGAACACCATCCTCAAGGCCTACGACGGCATGTTCAAGGACGTGTTCGAGGAGATCTTCGAGACCGAGTTCAAGGACAAGTTCGCCGCCGCGGGCCTGACCTACGAGCACCGCCTCATCGACGACATGGTCGCCGCCGCGCTCAAGTGGGAGGGCGGCTACGTCTGGGCGTGCAAGAACTACGACGGCGACGTCCAGTCCGACACCGTCGCCCAGGGCTACGGCTCGCTCGGCCTGATGACCTCGGTCCTGCGTACCGCTGACGGCCGCACGGTGGAGGCCGAGGCCGCCCACGGCACCGTGACCCGTCACTACCGCCAGCACCAGCAGGGCAAGCCCACCTCGACCAACCCGATCGCCTCCATCTTCGCGTGGACCCGCGGTCTGGAGCACCGGGGCAAGCTGGACAACACCCCGAAGGTGGTCGAGTTCGCGAACACCCTCGAGGACGTCGTCATCAAGACCGTCGAGGGCGGCCAGATGACGAAGGACCTGGCCCTGCTGATCGGATCCGACCAGGAGTGGCTGACCACCGAGCAGTTCCTCGCCGCCCTGGACGAGAACCTGAGCAAGCGCCTCGCCTAGGAGGTCGGTTCGCGGCGGCCATGAGCCGGCGGTCGCGATGAGACCTTGACCACGCCCGGGCACCCGTACGAGGGGTGCCCGGGCGTCGTCGTGCCACCGGCACCGGTGCCGGGGGTGAAAAGCGTGGAAGGCGGTGTTCGCGGGGGTTCGGGGTCCCGTGGCGGTGGAAGTTCCCCGGCGTGTTTCCCGTGTTCGGGTCACATCGCCGGGGCCGCGGTGGGAGGATGGCAGAGCCGGACAGGGGCCCCGGGTCCCGGGTGCGACGTAGGACACGTGAACACGATTCGCACCTTTCGCGAACTTTGACCTATTGTGGAGACACGCCGGTGAGAACCGGCAGGCCAGAGCGGGTTCAACGCCCCTCGGCCACCACGAGCCGACGTGCCGGCCGTGCGCCCGCTGGGGGGTAGGCGCGCACAGTACGGAACGTCACGAAGAAGGGCCCGTCACTCCGGTGACGGGCCCTTCGCTCGTTCGCGGTCCGGTCCGGGACAGGGCGTCCTCGGCCGACACCCGCTCTGCCGCGCCCTAGTCCTCCACGACCTCCTCGGGGATGGGCTCACCGGTGCGCATGGCCTCGAACATCTGCTCGGACCTGCCCTCGTCCCACAGCACGACCGAACCCACGCCGTCCAGGGTCGGGGTGCTGGCCACCGGCACGGCGGTGGTCCGGGTGCCACCGCGCATCGCCAGCAGCATGCTCGCCAGGTGGCGCAGCTTGTCGCCCTCGTCGACCATGAACGTGTCGGTGCCCGCGAGCACCAGCGGCACCGAACGGAACGGGTTGACCATCGTGGCGGGGTCGCTGGCCTTCTGGATCAGCGCGGAGAAGAACTCGCGCTGGCGCTGGATCCGGTCCAGGTCGGCGCGCGCGGTGGCACGGGTGCGCACGTAGCCCAGCGCGGTGCCGCCGTCCATCTCCTGGCAGCCCGCCTCGATGTCCAGGCCCGCCTTCGGGTCCGCCATCGGCTCCTCCGGACACAGCTCCACGCCGCCGACCGCGTCGACCAGGTCGACGAAGCCGCCCATGCCGATCTCGACGTAGTGGTCGATCCGCACCCCCGAAGCCTGCTCGAAGGTCTGCACGAGCGGCCCCGGACCGCCGCAGACCTCCGTCCCCGCCTCGTCGGTGCCGCACACGGCGTCTGCGAAGGCGGTGTTGATCTTGTTGTCCGCGTAACCCGGAATGGCCATGGGGACGTAGGAGTCGCGCGGCACGCTGACGATCGTGGGGTCGCCGTCGCGGGGCATGTACAGCACCATGATGGTGTCGGTGCGACGGCCCTCGGCGCGGCCGGTGGCCAGGTCCTGGACCTGCTGGTCGTCCAGGCCGTCGCGGCTGTCGGAGCCGACGATCATGTAGGTGGTCCCGGGCTGGCGGTCCGGGCGGCCCTCGTAGTCCTGGAGCGCCTCGACCCGTTCCAGCCGCGAGTCAGCCCAGAGGTAGAAGGCGCCGGGGACCACCAGGAGGAGGACCAGCGCCACGACGAGCGTGTTACGGACCCTCCTCCTGCGGCGCTCCTGCGCGCGGCGCTTGATGCCGCGGCCGTCGTACTCGCGTCCGGCGCTGTGGGTGGGGCGCCTCTTCGGGCGGTGCGGGGGGACCCGGTCGGCCGGGGGGAGCCGGCGGGTCTCGCCCACCACCCGCTGCTCGGACTCGCGCGAACGGTAGAGCTTCTCGAACGCGTCCGCCCTGCCGGGGTCGCCCCCGCGCCGGAACACGCCGCCTCTGTTGTGTTCACCGGTCGAGCCGGGTTCCTCCCGCTGCCGTCGGTCAGCCATCGAATCGCCTATCTGCTCCGCGCCGTGCGCCGCTCGGGTGAGTGTTATGTCCCTTGTGATCGCTGAAAGAGTAGTCGGGTTCACTCCGATCTCCCCAGGCGGCCGGGGGCCGGCCCCGGGAGGGCAGCGGGGGCGGGGCTCCGGGACGGTGGGCTCAGGGTTTCCGGCGGGCCCCGTCGGCGGGGACCGCCGCGCGCACCCGTGGCTCGGGCCATCCCCTCTCCGCGAACGCACCGCGCACCGCCTCCGCGACGTCGGCCACGCGGTCCTCGCCGACCAGGGCGAGGGCTGTTCCGGCCCACCCCGACATCCGGCTCCCCCGGGCACCGGCGCGCGCCGCGGTCTCGACCGCCAGCTCCACGGCGGGCAGGGGCAGGCCGAACCGGCGCAGGGACAGGTGGGAGGCGGACAGCACCGGTCCGATCTGCACGGCGCGGCCCGCGCGCAGCAGCCCGACCGTCGCGTTGAGCCGGTGGACCTCGGTGACGGCGTACTCCACCCGGCTGCGCAGCACCGGGTTCTGGAGGCCGCGCAGCGCCTCCGGCAGGTCCTGGACGGCGCGCAGCGGGCCCAGTACGTCCTGGGCCCGCTCCAGCTCGGCGGCGCGGATCGGGCGCGGGTCCCGTCGGGGCAGCTCCCCGGTCTCCAGCACGACCAGCCGCAATCCTGCCCCGGAGAGGTCGAACGGCAGCACGGTGGTCCGGCCGCTGATCCGGTTCACGCGCACCGCGTGCCCGGCGCGGGCGTCCAGTGACACGCTCTGGTCGACGGGACTCCCAGGGGGGAGGCCGGTCCCGGCGAGGTCGGCCAGTGCCAGGGACACCGCCGCGCCGGCCGCAGCGGCACGGCCCAGGGAGGCGTGTGCGGGCAGGCCCGACCCGATGAGGACCCGCACGCCCGCCCCGGTGTCCAGAACGCCCCTGTCTCGCGCGTCGGCCACGGACCTGGCCACGGCCCGGGCCGAGCGGTCCCGGTCGCTCAGCGGGCCGCTGGGCGTCGCCACGCGCAGGTGCCCGTCCGTCGTGGTACCGACCGCGGCGGTCACCCCCCAGGGCAGGGCCGCGTACAGGGCCGGGCCGGCACTGGCCGCGATGTGTTCGCCCATGAGCGCGAGCCGTCCCGGCGCGTGCCACAGGCCCTCGGGCTCGGCTCCGAAACGCTCTCCGAAGGCGAGCGCCAGGGCCCCGTCACCGGGAAGCTCCGGCCAGGCTCCGACCGGGCCCCCGGTCCTCGCCCCCAACACAGCCCGCACCCGCGCCCCGGTGACCCCCACGCGCCGTCTCCGTTCTCGGTTCCATCAATGGAAATCCACGTCGATGTACGGTTCCAGTCTGCCGTCACTTCGGTACCGGACGGGTGTGGGGCTTTCCTCGCGAAGGCGCGGTGACGTTAGGTTGTGCCCCTGCGTACGCGGAACCGCCTGAAGGCCGCCGGGAGTGCGGCGGGCGACGGGGAACGGAACGGACAGGGGGACCATG
Organism: Nocardiopsis terrae; assembly: GCF_014651695.1. Classification (GTDB taxonomy): domain Bacteria; phylum Actinomycetota; class Actinomycetes; order Streptosporangiales; family Streptosporangiaceae; genus Nocardiopsis; species Nocardiopsis terrae. The sequence goes on along the minus strand of NZ_BMXJ01000002.1, from coordinate 627,787 downwards.
GCCGCAGCGCTGGACCGGGCGAAGGACAAGGCACGGCACTACCGGAACCTGGCGATGGACACCTACTGGGGGCTGCGGCGCCGGTACCCGTTCGTCGACCACCTGGTGCGTGCCGGTGAGCGCTACTCGGACCGCAGGGGGAACCAGCTGGCGGGCGGGGTCACCTACTTCGCCTTCCTGTCCTTCTTCCCGCTGCTGGCACTGGCCTTCTCGGTCGTCGGTTTCCTGGCGGCCCGGCAGGTCGAGCTCACCTCCTATCTGGAGGAGGCGCTGGACGACGTGCTGCCGGGGCTGTCCCAGCAGTTGCCCATGGAACAGATCGCCGACGCCCGGGTGGGCGCGAGCGTGATCGGTCTGCTCGGTCTGCTGTACGCGGGCCTGAACTCGGTGTCGGCGTTGCGGGAGGCCCTGCACTCGATCTGGTTGAAGAACCTCAAGCACGGGCCCAACTTCGCGCTGCGCAAGGCGGGAGACCTGCTGGTCATGGTCGGGCTGGGGTCGGCCCTGTTCTTCACGGTCGCGTTCACCAGTGTCATGCAGACCGCCACGGTGTGGCTGCTCTCCCTGGTGGGGCTGGACGGGTCGTTGCTGGCGAACCTGTCCCTGCGGGTCCTGGCCCTGGTCATCGCCGTCGGTGTGAACATGTGCCTGTTCCTGCTGACCTTCGCGCTGCTGTCGGGGTCCGGGCGGCCGACCAGGATGATGTGGCGGGGCGCGCTGCTGGCGGCGGTGGGCTTCGAGGCGCTCAAGAACGTCGCGGCGCAACTGCTGGCCGGGACGCTCAGCAACCCGGTCTACGCGTCCTTCGCCGTGCTGGTCGGCCTGCTGGTGTGGATCAACCTGGTGATGCGCCTGGTGGTGTTCAGCGCGGCCTGGACGGCCACCTGGCTTCCGATGCCGCCGCCCTACACCGGTTCCCTCCCGCTGCCGGAGGAGAACGGTATGGACTGGACCCGGCCGATCCCGGTTCTGCGGCCGTGCGCGAAGGAGCTGGCCGAGCGCCGGTTCGCCCGGCGGGTGCTCGCCCTCGGGTTGTCGCTGGTGGGGGCCGTGATCGGTGCGGCGGCCGCCGCGACGGCTCTCCGACCACGGCGGGAGCCCCAAAGGAAGTGAAAAGCACTTGAAAAGAATTCGCTTTTTTCTGGGTGTTTGATTCCGTATGCGCGAGGTGTGTGACGGGTAGTCCTCCCCTGTCCCGGTTGGCCGGTTCGCCGGGATGAGCGGTGCGTCGGTCACAGCGGCCGCCCCACACCTGGAGGGCACATGGGAATCGCATTCAAAACGTCCGAACGTGCGACGCTCGGGGTCGAGTGGGAGCTTCAACTCGTCGACCGGAGCAGCCGCCATCTTCGGCAGGAGGCGCAGCAGCTTCTCGCGGCCCTCCCCGACCTGAGTAGTGCGGCGACGGTCCCCCCGCTGCGGCACGAACTCATGCAGTCCCAGGTGGAGGTGGTGACGGGGATCTGCGAGACGGTGGAGGAGGCCAAGCTGGACCTCTCCCGCAACGTGGCCCGGATGCGCGAGGTCCTCGAACCGCGCGGAACCACCCTGACCTGCTCGGGGACCCACCCGATCGATGACTGGCGGGACCAGGAGCTCAGCCCCGGCAAACGCTACGGCGAGCTGGTGGACCAGATGCAGTGGCTGGCCCGCCGGATCCTGACCTGTGGGGTCCACGTGCACGTCGGTGTGCGCGGGCGGGAGAAGGCCATTCCGATCGTGAACGCACTTGCGAAGTATCTACCGCATTTTCTCGCTTTGAGTGCTTCCAGCCCATTCTGGAGCGGCCACGACACCGGCCTGGCCTCCGCGCGCTCGATCGTCTTCGGTGCCCTGCCCACTTCGGGGCCCCCGCCCAACCTCCCGGGCTGGGCCGCTTTCGAGGAATACCTCGAAACCCTTCTCCGGGCAGGTACCATCGCCTCTATCAAGGAAGTGTGGTGGGACATCCGTCCGCACCCGGATTTCGGCACCATAGAGATCCGGATGTTCGACGGCATTCCCACCTTGCGCGAGGTGGGAATGGCCGCCGCTCTCTCCCAGAGCCTGGTGGAGATGTTCGATCACCAGCTCGACCGCGGGTACAGCTTGCCCAGCCCGCCGTCCTGGGTGGTGAAGGACAACAAGTGGCGGGCCACCCGCTACGGACTCGACGCTCGTGTCATCACGGACGCACACGGAACCACGGTTCCGATCCGTGACGACCTCTACGAGCTGGTCCACGAGTTAACGCCGGTCGCCACCCGTCTGGGGTGCGCGCAGGACCTGGACCTGGTCTTCGAGGTCCTGGACAAGGGCGCCTCCTACGAACGCCAGCGGGCGGTCGTCGCGGCGGGCGGTTCGCTCGAGGACGTCGTGGACCTGCTCTCCGCCGAGTTCGAGGGCGGCCCCACCCGTGCGACGGTCGGTGCCGGCGACGGAGCCGGTGCGCGGTAAGACGTGTAACGAAGAGGGGACCCTCGCATGCAGGGACGTGACCTGCCGGAACAGTTGACCGCTTTTCTGGCGCGCCATGAGCGGGAGCTCAAGGGCTTTCGCCGGGACCTGCACATGCACCCGGAGCTGGCCTTCGCCGAACACCGCACCACCGGCCGACTGGCCGAACGCCTGCGCGAGGTGGGACTGCGGCCGCGAACCCTCCCCCAGGGGACCGGTCTGATCTGTGACGTCGGAGACGGCCCCGGCCCCACCGTGGCCCTGCGCGCCGACATCGACGCGCTCCCCCTCCCCGACGAGAAGGACGTCCCCTACCGCTCCACCGTTCCGGGCGTCGCGCACGCCTGCGGACACGACGTGCACACCACGGTCCTGCTGGCGACGGGGGCCTTTCTCGCCCAGCAGGACCGTGCGGGAGCCCTGCCCGGCCGGGTCCGGCTGCTCTTCCAGCCCGCCGAGGAGCTCCCCGGCGGGGCGGTGGAGGTCGTCAAGGCCGGGGCGATGGAGGGCGTCGACCGGATCTTCGCCCTGCACTGCGACCCCCGCCAGGCCGTCGGCAAGGTGGGTCTGCGCACCGGCGGGATCACCGCTGCCTGCGACCAGATCATGGTCCGCCTGTCCGGCCCGGGCGGGCACACCGCCCGTCCGCACCTGACCTCGGACCTGGTCTACGCGCTCGGCAAGGTCGTCACCGAACTGCCCGCCGCACTGTCCCGCCGCATCGACCCCCGGGCCGGTTTCAGCCTGGTGTGGGGCCGGATCAGCGCGGGTTCGGCGCCCAACGTGATCCCCGACGACGCCGTCGCCGAGGGCACCGTCCGCTGCCTGGACGACGAGGCGTGGCACTCGGCCCCCGACATCCTCAAGGGTCTGGTCGAGTCGGTGGCCTCCGCCTACGGCGCCGACGTCGAGGTCACCTACCGCCGCGGTGTCCCGCCCACCATCAACGAGGCCCGCAGCGTGGAGATCATGCGGGAGGCCGCCACCGCGGCCCTGGGCGCCGACGCGGTCGGATCGACCCCGCAGAGTCTGGGCGGCGAGGACTTCGCCTGGTACCTGGAGCACGCGCCCGGAGCGCTGGCCCGACTGGGCACCCACTCCCCGGACTGGGGCGGGCCCATGCTGGACCTGCACCGGGGCACCTTCGACGTGGACGAGCGCGCGATCGGGGTGGGCACCCGGCTCATGGTGAGCACCGCGCTCACCGCACTGTGGGAGAACGCCCCGGAAGGCGTCCGGGTGGACGACCAGGCCCTGGCCTGACCGGCGGCTTCTGCCGGATTTTCGGCAACTTCGCGCCGCCGTGTCGGGTCCCCTCTCCGTCCGATGGCATCCTGAGTGGATGAACCAGCCACTCACAGTCGAACAGATCCGGCGGGCGCCGAAGGTACTCCTGCACGACCACCTCGACGGGGGCCTGCGCCCGGCCACGGTCGTCGAGCTGGCCAGGGAGGCGGGCTACACCGGACTGCCCACCTACGACCCGGTCGAACTGGGCCGTTGGTTCCGCGACGCCTCGGACTCCGGTTCCCTGGAGCGCTACCTGGAGACCTTCGCCCACACCACGGCGGTCATGCAGAGCCGTGACGCGCTGGTGCGGGTCGCCGCCGAGGCCGCCGAGGACCTCGCCGCCGACGGCGTGGTCTACGCCGAACAGCGCTATGCCCCGGAGCAGCACCTCGAGGGCGGGCTCACCCTGGAGGAGGTCGTCGAGGCCGTCCAGGAAGGGCTCGAACTGGGGGAGAAGCGCGCGGCGGACGCCGGCCGGAGTATCCGCACCGGGCAGTTGGTGACCGCCATGCGCCATGCCGCCCGTTCCTCGGAGATCGCCGAGCTGGCGGTCCGCTACCGCGACGCCGGCGTGTCCGGTTTCGACATCGCGGGGGCGGAGGCGGGCAACCCGCCCACCCGCCACCTGGACGCCTTCGAGTACCTGCGCCGGGAGAACTTCCACTTCACCATCCACGCCGGTGAGGCCTTCGGTCTGCCCTCCATCTGGGAGGCCCTCCAGTGGTGCGGCTGCGACCGCCTCGGCCACGGCGTGCGCATCATCGACGACATCACCACCAACGACAACGGTGTGCCCCGGTTGGGCCGTCTCGCCCAGTACGTGCGGGACAAGCGGGTCCCGCTGGAGATGTGCCCCAGCTCCAACGTGCAGACCGGTGCCGCCGAGTCCATCTCCGGGCACCCGATCCGGCTCCTGCACGACCTGCGCTTCCGGGTCACGGTCAACACCGACAACCGCCTCCAGAGCGGGGTCACCCTGTCGGAGGAGTTCGCCAAGCTGAGCGAGGCCTTCGACTACGACTGGGACGACCTCCAGTGGTTCACGGTCAACGCCATGAAGTCGGCCTTCCTGCCCTTCGACGAGCGTCTCGCGCTGATCAACGGGATCATCAAGCCCGGCTTCGCGCAGTTGAAGTGGGCGACGCACTGATGGCCGGATCCGGTGGTGGTTCCACCACGCACTACTCCACCTCCTCCCGGGTGATGGCGGCGGTGTGGGTCGTCATCGCGGTCCTGCTCCTGCTGGACCTGGTGTTGCGGGGCCAGGACCGGCTGGCCTGGATCGCCGGGGCGGTCCTGGTGATGAGCATCGCCGTGGTCTACGTGGCGTGGCTGCGTCCGCGGGTGGTCTCCACCGAGCGCGGAATCCGGATGGTCAACCCGCTGCGCGAGACCTTCGTGCCGTGGGCGGCCGTGCGGTGGGTGGACGTGGTGGACGTGCTGCGGGTGCACACCGCGGAACGGGTCTACCGCTCGTGGCCGCTGCGTGAGACCAAGCGGGCCAGGGTCCGCGAGAACATGCGCCGTGACTCGGGTTACCTGGATTCCGACGATGACGGGGACCCGGCCCGGATGCGCCCGGTCGACCTGGTCGCCCGCGATCTGCGCCGGGACGCGGAGCGGTACAAGACGCGCCCGCTGAGCGGTCCGATCAAGGACGTCGAGGAGGAGGGCCCGGCCGCCCTGGGGGCCCGGGACCGTCCGCAGACGATGGTCCCGGTCGAGGTCATCGTCGTCCTGGGCGTGCCCGTGCTGCTGTTCGTGGCGGTGCTCCTGCTGGCCTGAACCGTTCCCCTCCCTGACCGGACCCGGTCCCCGCACGGGGACCGGGTCCGGTCTTTGCCGGGCGGGGATTCGGGGCGCGGGGTTGACGAGCGCCCCGGGATTCTGCTTAGGTTAGGCATGCCTAAGGGAGAGCGTTCCGGGTGGGCGGGCTTCGCGCGGATGGCCACCCACCCGGATCCCCTCCCGAAGGCGACGCGCGCGGTTCAACTGAATATCGGTAGTAGAAGGTGTCGTCAGCCGCTAGTCCAACGGGGTCTGCGGGGATTCCGAGCGCGGACGACACCGGGGAAAGCACCACCTTCGACCGGACCCACGGCCGGTACCGTCCATCCCATGGCCTCGGGGTGTACGCTCGCCACGCCGGTACCGGACGCGCCGGGTCCGGTCGGGGGTGCCCCACCTCCCCACGCGCACGAAAGCCCGGCACCGCCGGGCTTTTCGCGTTTTCCGGGTCAGGCCGCGGCGAGAGTCCGGTGGAGCAGCTCCCCGAGCCTGCGCGCCCGCTGGGTGACGATCTCCAGGGCGCGCTCGGACTCGAACGGCTCCAACACGGCTCCGACCGCGTCGTTGCTGACCACGGACAGCCCCAGCACCTCGGCACCCATCTCCACCGAGGCGATGGCCTCCAGGGCGATCGAGCGCCCCACCACGTCCGCGCCCGCCTGGCGCAGGATCTTCAGTTCGGCCGGCGTCTGCAGTTGCGGACCCGAGGTGGCCACGTACACGCCTTCGGCCAACGAGGCGTCGACCTCGTGGATGATCCCGCGCAGCCGTTCGCTGTAGGCCTCGGTCAGGTCGACGAAGTCGGGTCCGGTCAGCGGGGACCTCGCGGTGAGGTTGACGTGGTCGCGCAGCACCACCGGCTGCCCCGGCCGGTAGTCGGTGCGCAGGGAGCCCGCGGATCCGGTCAGCACCGCGACCCGCGCGCCCGCGGCGATCCCCGTCCGCACGGCGTGCGTGACCACCATCGGGTCGGGGCCCTCGTAGAGGTGGACGCGCCCCATGAACACGACCACGCGCTTGTCGCCCACCCACGTGCTCCGGACCCTGCCGCTGTGCCCCTCCGCGGTGGGCGCCACGAAGCCGGGGAGTTCGGTCGCGTCGAACTCGATGTCGGGCGTGCCCAGGGTGTCCGCCGCGCCCGCCCAGCCGGAGCCGAGCACCACCAGGGCGTCGAAGCTGTCGGCACCCGCGCGGGCCAGCAGTTCCTTCGCCGCGGAGTTCGCCAGCTCCTTCGCCTCGCCGGTCGTCCGGGGCAGCTGCTCTGATTCGCTCACAAGTCGGATGCTACCGCTGTGTAACCAGATAGTTCCGGAACGCAACGCAGTGTGTCCGGCGGGCGGAATGTACGCGTCGTCTTGGGTGACCTCGGTGACCAGGGCACGTGGGCTTTCTCGCGTTCAGCGAGGTCAGGAGGGTCTCGGTGTGCCACTCCGACCGCCCCCGAGGGCGTTGGCCGGGGTGCCTGCGGTTTTCGACGGTCGGCATGGCCGACAATGGTGGGAAGCGATAAAACCAGGTGGTGCCCTGCCATGCCCGAATATCGCCCCAGACCGGGAACGGGTGTGCCGCACCGCCCGCAGAGGGAGTGAAGCAGCGTGACGAAGGTCGTGATCATCGGTGGCGGGCCCGGGGGCTATGAGCCGGCGTTGGTCGCCGCGCAGCTCGGCGCGGATGTGACTGTGGTGGAGCGCGACGGAATCGGCGGCGCCTGCGTCCTCACCGACTGCGTCCCCTCCAAGAGCCTGATCGCCACCTCCACCCGGACCACGTACGTACGTGAGTCCGCCGACCTGGGCATCCACATCCCCGAGGCGGCGCAGGACAAGTCCTCCGTCGAGGTCGACATCGACCAGGTCAACTCGCGGATCAAGCGCCTGGCCCAGGCGCAGTCCGAGGACACCCGGGCCCGCCTGGTCAAGGAGGGCGTGGAGGTCATCAGCGGGGAGGCCCGGCTGGTCGACCCGCACATCGTGGCCGTCGGCGACCGCCGGATCACTGCCGACATCGTCCTCATCGCCACCGGCGCGCACCCCCGTGAGCTGCCCACCGCCAAACCCGACGGCGAGCGCATCCTGACCTGGCGCCACCTCTACGACCTGGAGAAACTGCCGGAGAAGCTGATCGTGGTCGGCTCCGGTGTCACCGGTGCCGAGTTCGCCAGCGCCTACCAGTCCCTGGGGTCGGACGTGACCCTCGTCTCCTCCCGCAGGCTGGTCATGCCGACGCAGGACTCCGACGCCGCCGAGGTGTTGGAGGACGTCTTCATGCGCCGGGGTATGACCGTCCTCAGGCAGACCCGCGCCGAGTCGGTCGTACGCACCGACGACGGTGTCCGGGTCACCCTCTCCGACGGCCGCACGGTCGACGGCAGCCACTGTCTGATGACCGTCGGCATGATCCCCAACACGGAGGGCCTGGGTCTGGAGGAGGCCGGTGTCCGGTTGGGCGACGGCGGGTTCGTCGAGGTCGACCGCGTCTCCCGGACCACCGTCCCCGGTGTCTACGCCGCCGGTGACTGCACCGGTGTGAACATGCTGGCCTCGGTGGCCGCCATGCAGGGCCGTATCGCGATGTGGCACGCGCTCGGCGAGGCCGTGGCCCCGCTGCAGCTGTCCACCGTCGCCTCCACCGTGTTCACCCACCCCGAGCTGGCCGCCGTCGGCGCCAGCGAGGACGACGTGCGCAGCGGCCGTATCGACGGCCGCACGGTCACCCTGCCGCTGAACACCAACCCGCGCGCCAAGATGAACGAGGTCAGGGACGGTTTCGTCAAGCTCATCTGCCGCCAGCACACCGGCATCGTCCTCGGCGGCGTCATCGTCGGCCCGCGCGCCAGCGAACTCATCCTGGGCGTGTCCATCGCGGTCCAGCAGCGCCTGACCGTCGACGACCTCGCGCACACCTTCTCGGTCTACCCCTCCCTGTCGGGCAGCGTCACCGAGGCCGCCCGCTCCCTCATGATCGCCTCCCCCGAATAGGGCACGCTCCGGGGCCGGGGGCCGGCCGCCGCGGCATACCCGCCGTGTGCGAGTGCATGGCGCACGGCGGGCCGTTTCCTTACCCGTCCTTGACGGGGACAGGTGTATCTTTACCCGTTCTTGACGGGCAAGGGCGTATCTTTCCGGCGTGACCTGTCCAAAGTGCCAGAGCCAGATGCGTACCTTCGACCGCCAGGGCGTCCACATCGACCGGTGTGACGGCTGCCAGGGAATCTTCCTGGACCGGGGTGAGCTGGAACGCCTCGTCGCTGCGGAACAGCAGCACTACGGAGCCGCTCCGCCCCCCGACCCGCAGGCGCCCCCGTCCTACCCGGGCCAGCAGCCCGGCTATCCGGGGCGCAAGCCCGCCTACCCGGGCTCCCCGGCCGGCTACGGCGGCTACCGGGACTCACCGCCCGCCTACCGGGACTCGCCGCGGGCCTACCGGGGCTACCAGGACTCGCCCCGCCCCTACCGTCAGCGCCGCAAGGGATTCCTGGAACAGCTCTTCGACTAGTCGGACGAGAACCGTGCACCCGCTGATCTGTACACACTGCGGGGAATGGGACGGGGTACCGGACACCGGGGGCGGCGAGCACCTGCTGCGCTGCTCCTCCTGCGGTCTGACCCGACCCTTCCTGCGGCTCCCGCTCCTCTGCGTGACCGGGCCCAGCGGCACCGGGAAGTCCACCGTGGCCCGGAAGCTGCTGGACCGGCTGGGGGAGCGGTTCGTCGTGCTCGAACAGGACCTGCTCTGGGTGGGCGGTCTGCGCGACCCGGCCGAGGAGCACCGCCTGTTCCGCTCCACCTGGCTGCGCACCGCCGCCATGGTGCAGCAGAGCGGGCGGCCCGTCGTGCTCTGCGGGACCGTGGCCCCGCCCGAACTGGAACCCCTGCCCGAGCGGGCGCTCTTCTCGGGGATCCACTACCTCGCGCTCACCTGTGATCCCGGCGTCCTCGCCGGCAGGCTCAGGGCCCGCCCCGCCTGGCGCGGGTGGGACGAGGCGAGGGTCGCCGAGACGCTGGAGCACCAGGAGTGGCTGGTGACCGAGGCCGGGCGGCTCCGGCCCCCGGTCACCCTGCTCGACACCACCGAGGCCGGCCCCGGGGAGACCGCGGCCGCGATCCACCGGTGGGTGGACGCGACCGCCGGACCGGCCGACTAGAAGTCGAACCCGCCGAAGTCCCCGAAGTCGCCTCCGCCCATGTCTCCGCCGAAGTCGCCTCCGCCCATGTCCTCACCGGCGCCCATCATGCCGCCGCCCATCATCGACCCCATCATGGAGCCCATCATCATGCCGGTGAACATGCCCGCCATCATGTTCATGCCGAAGTAGCCGCCGGCGTAGGGCGAGTATGCGGGCCCGGCGTCGTAGTACGGGCGGCGCTCGCCGTCGACCTCGACCATGCGCACGTCCGGCTGGCCGCCGGTGCGCACGGCCTGGGCGCAGACCGCACACGCGGTGACCGACCGGGGCGAGCCACCGGGCGGGGCCCAGGTGACGTCCTCGGTGGACGGCCCGTGCTGCGGGTTGAAGAAACAGGGGCCGCGCCGCTCGGGGACCGGCTCGCCGTTCATCCGGGCGCGGGTGGCCGTCATGTAGTAGCGGCCGTCCTCCAGCGCGCCGGTCACCGACTTGACCTGCTCGGGTTCCTGGATGGTGTCCAGCAGGGACTTGGCCCGGTCGTAGGAGTCCATGGCCCGGGAGTAGTCGTTGCGGGTCTCCTCGTCCACCGCGGACAGGTCGATCTCCAGGCGGGCGACGTCCTCACCGAGGCGGACGACGTCCTCGGTGGCCATCTTCCTGATCTCCTCCAGCTGCTTGGCCTTCTCGGCCTCGCGCTTCTTGCGGCTGTTGTACACGTACCAGCCGCCCGCAGCCACGATCAGCACGAGCACGGCGAGCAGTACGAGCCCGGAGCCGCCGCCCCCGGCGGGGGCCTCGTCTGCGGTCTCCGTGCTCTGGACGGCGTCGGGCACCGCCGCGAGGGTGTCGATCGGGTTCTGGCCCCCCTCGTCGAGGGCCGTCTGCCTGATGGCCTCGGTGTCCTCCAGGTTGGGGGAGGTCACGAAGAAGTTCTCACTTCCGCCCAGGACGCCGTAGGCCCCGTCGCCGACCTCGGCCATGACCGGCTCCATCACGGCGTTCACCCCGGCCTCGGAGGTGGCCGCCTCCGACGGCAGGGCCACGTAGTAGACGGGGGTGTCCGCGCCCGCGGAGACGGACTCCAGCGCGGCCACGTCCGCGGCCGGGATCACGTCGATCGACGGGTCGACGAAGACGCCGTCGTCCTCCAGCTCCGCGACGATGTCCTGGGTCTGGGGCGGTTCCCCGGGTGCGTCGGCAGCGGCGGGAACCGCGGCGGTCACCACCGCCCCCAAGGCTCCGGCGGTCAGCAGTGCGGGTGTTACCAGGCGACGCAACATGATCGTTCCTCTCGCTTCCCTCAACCACAGGGACGAACAGGAGGCCGCCGCAGTTCCCGTCCCCCGGCCCCTGTTGCTGTTGTCTCCCGTGCGCACGCGACCTCCCCCGCACACGCGACGGGGCCCGCCGAAGTCACTTCGGCGGGCCCCGTCGCAGAACGGTACCTCGGAGTCAGCCTCTGGAACCCGAACCGGCGGACGCGAGCTCCTCCTCGCGGGCTCCGTCCGGACCCGCCCCGTCCTCGGCGGCGGCCGCGGCCTCCTCGGCGGTCGCGGTGCCGGGCTCGTCCAGCGGAACGAAACCGGTGGTGCCGCGCGGAGCGTGGTAGCGGACCGGGTCGAGGATGCCCTCGCGCTTGGCGACGATCGCCGGGACCAGGGCCTGACCGGCGACGTTCGTGGCGGTGCGGCCCATGTCCAGGATCGGGTCGACGGCCAGCAGCAGGCCGACGCCCTCCAGGGGCAGGCCCACCGTGGACAGGGTCAGGGTCAGCATGACGGTCGCGCCGGTGGTGCCCGCGGTTGCCGCGGAGCCGATCACCGAGACGAACACGATCAGCAGGTAGTCGGTGATCGCCAGGTCCACGCCGAAGAACTGGGCGACGAAGATCGCCGAGATCGCCGGGTAGATCGCGGCGCAGCCGTCCATCTTGGTGGTGGCGCCGAACGGGACCGCGAAGGCGGAGTAGTGGCGGGGCACCCCGAAGTTCTGCTCGGCGACGCGCTGGGTGACGGGCAGGGTGCCCATCGAGGAGCGCGAGACGAAGCCGAGCTGGACGGCGGGCCACACACCGGTGAAGTACTTGACCGGGGACAGTCCGTTGAGGCGGGCGATCACCGGGTAGACGACGAACACCACCAGGGCCAGGCCGAGGTAGATCGTGACGGCGAACTGGCCGAGCGCGCCGATGGTGGTCCAGCCGTAGCTGTAGACGGCGTTGCCCAGCAGGCCCACGGTGCCGATCGGCGCGAGGCGGATGACCCACCACAGGGCCTTGAGCACGACCTCCAGGGTGGAGGCGGTGAAGTTGATGAAGGGCTCGGCCGCCTTGCCGACCTTCACCGCGGCGATGCCCAGGGCCACGGCGATCACGATCAGCTGGAGCGCGTTGAAGCTCAGCGAGGTGGACAGGGAGCCGTCGTCGGCGGCGGAGGTGCTCGCGGCCAGTCCCAGGAAGTTGGCCGGGACCAGGCTCTCGATGAAGGCCAGCCAGGATCCGTGGGTGGAGGGCTCGGCGGCGGTGGACGCGTCCACCGCGCTGTTCAGGCCCGGACGCACGGTCAGCCCGAGGACGATCGCGATGGCCACCGAGATCAGCGCGGTGACGGCGAACCAGAGCAGGGTCTTCCACGCCAGCCGGGCGGCGTTGGCGACGTTGCGCAGGTTCGCGATGGAGGAGATGACGGCGAGGACGATCAGCGGCGGCACGATCGTGCGCAGCAGCGCCACGAAGGTCGAGCCGACGGTCTGGAGGGTGACGGCCAGCCAGTTCGGCGCCTCCTCCTCACCGACGGGACCGATCTGGATGGCGACGACACCGAGGACGAGGCCGAGCACCAGACCGGCGAGGACCTGGGCGGCGAAGGGGAAACGCAGTCTGCGTCTGGGAGCGGTGGTCTGCTCGGACACGGAAGAGAACTCCAGAGATGGGTGGCCGGGCGCACGCGTGCGACGTCACGGGTCGGCGCGGCGGGCCGCGGGATCCCGGCACAGGGGATATGGGCGGGCATCACCGGTAGGGGTGACCTGGGAAGGGTGAGCGGCGCGCTGCCCGGCAGAAGGCGCGGGCGCGCGTGGACCTAGCTACACGCGTGGCTGTCGAAGCGGCACAGGTCGATGTGCCACCTTCGCGTCAGTCCCCAGATGTTCGTCACAGTCGAGAACAATAACCCTGTTTCCTTACCTTTTCCATACGCAAGGGGATACTTCGGGCGGAGTCTCTGGTCGGAACGCCCGCTGCGCAGGCTCTTCCCGCCTTCGGGGGCGACGAGGATCACCCCGCCGCGGCGTCCACGGGTCCGGTGTCCGGGGCGCACGGGTGGGAACCATCCATGGAGGGGACCGGGGTGGGATGATTTCCCGAAAACACCGTTACGGGGTGACGTGAGTGGCTGCTTTGGGCGATGAGAACGATCCGACGACGGAAGACGACGCCATGTCCCCTCCCGCTGTGGCCGCATGCCCGGACCCTGAGCTCGACGGCATGATGCTGCTGCCGATGCCGCCACAGGACGGGTTCACCGCCGAAGATCTCGACCGGATTCCGAATCTTCCGCGCCATACCGAACTCATCGACGGGAACCTGGTGTTCGTGAGCCCCCAGAAGTTCTTCCACATGTTCGCCGTCACGCTGCTGAACCGTCAGATGGACGCGCAGGCCCCTGCGGATTTCATCGTCTGCCGTGAGATGACGGCCGTGCTAGGCAAGCGTCAGCGTCCGGAGCCCGATCTCATGCTGGTCCGTTCGTCAGCGCTGCGGAACCCGGATGACACGTGGTTCGCTGCGGAGGACGTGAGTCTGGTGGTCGAGGTCGTCTCACCTGAGTCCGAGATCAGGGATCGTGTGCGGAAACCACGGTTGTACGCAGAGGCGGGCATTGCGCACTTCTGGTTGGTGGAACAGGAGGAGAGGAGGGGGGCCACGGTGCACGTGTACGAACTCGACCCGTTGACCAACCAGTACGCACTCGTCGGATCGTACCGGGACCGGTTGAAGGTCGGTGGTCCCTGCAACTTCGATATCGACTTGACCCAATGGCCCTGGCCCGACCACGGGTGAAAACCGGAGGGCGGTACCCGAGGAGGGGAGGCACCGGCCACGGCGCCTCCCCTCCCGTGTGTTCCGGACCGGTCGTCAGGCGTCCTTGATCTCGCAGACCACTGCGCCGTTGCCGACGGTCTCGCCCGCGGTGACCTTCAACCCGGTCACCACGCCCGCCCGGTGCGCGCTCAGCGGCTGCTCCATCTTCATCGCCTCGATGACGACCACGGTCTCGCCCTCGGCGACCTGCTGGCCTTCTTCGGCCACCAGCTTGACCACGGTGCCCTGCATCGGTGAGACCAGTGAGTCACCACTGGCCGCCGCGGCGCCCCCGCTCCTACGGGCGGCACGCTTCTTGCGCCCACCGCCACCGCCGCCGGTGGCGGGGGCCGCGGCCGCGCCCAGGGAGGCGGGCAGCACGACCTCCACGCGCCTGCCGCCGACCTCCACGGTCACCCGCTCGCGCTCGGCCTCCTCGGCGGTGCCGGGCTCACCCGCCCAGGGCTCGATCCGGTTGTCGAACTCGGTCTCGATCCACCGCGTGTACACCCCGAACGCCTGATCCGCCTCGGCCGGCGCGAACGCCGGGTCCTCCACCACGGTCTGGTGGAAGGGGATCACCGTGGGCATGCCGCCCACGGTGAACTCGGCCAGGGCCCGCCGCGAGCGCGCCAGTGCCTCGGTGCGGGTGCGGCCGGTCACGATCAGCTTGGCGACCATGGAGTCGAAGGCCTGCGGGACGGTGAAACCCGCCTCGCAGCCGGTGTCCACCCGCACACCGGGGCCGCCGGGCAGGTTGAAGTCGGTGATGGTGCCGGGGGCGGGCATGAAGTTGCGCCCCGCGTCCTCGGCGTTGATCCGGAACTCGAAGGAGTGCCCGCGGATCTCGGGGTCGGTGTAGCCCAGCTCCTCGCCGTCGGCGATCCGGAACATCTCCCGGACCAGGTCGATCCCGGTGACCTCCTCGCTCACCGGGTGCTCGACCTGCAGGCGGGTGTTGACCTCCAGGAAGGAGATGGTGCCGTCCACACCGACCAGGAACTCACAGGTGCCCGCGCCCACGTACCCGGCCTCGGCCAGGATCGCCTTGGAGGAGGCGTACAGCCGCTCCGTCTGGTCGGTGCTCAGGAACGGGGCGGGGGCCTCCTCCACCAGCTTCTGGTGGCGGCGCTGCAGGGAGCAGTCCCGGGTGGAGACCACCACGACGTTGCCGTGGGTGTCGGCCAGGCACTGCGTCTCCACGTGCCGGGGCCTGTCCAGGTAGCGCTCGACGAAGCACTCGCCCCGCCCGAACGCGGTCACGGCCTCGCGTACCGCGGACTCGTAGGCGTCGGGCACCTCGGCCAGGGTGTGGGCCACCTTGAGGCCGCGGCCGCCGCCGCCGAAGGCCGCCTTGATCGCGATCGGCAGCCCGTGCTCTTCGGCGAAGGCCACGACCTCCTCGGCCGACTCGACCGGGTCGGGGGTGCCCGCCACCAGCGGGGCGCCGACCTTCTGGGCGATGTGGCGGGCCTGGACCTTGTCGCCCAGCGCGGTGATCGCGGCCGGGGGCGGACCGATCCAGGTCAGCCCGGCGTCGATGACGGCCCGGGCGAAGTCGGCGTTCTCCGCCAGGAAGCCGTAACCGGGGTGGACGGCGTCCGCGCCGGAGTCGGCGGCCACGGCCAGGAGCTTGGCGATGTCCAGGTAGGAGTCGGCCGGGGTGGAACCGCCCAGGCTGTGGGCCTGGTCGGCGACCTTGACGTGCAGGGCGTCCAGGTCGGGCTCGGCGTAGACGGCGACGCTGGCGAGCCCGGCGTCGCGGCAGGCCCGGGCGATACGCACGGCGATCTCGCCGCGGTTGGCGATCAGAACTTTACGCACGGTGGAAATCCTCCAGCTGGAGCGTGGAGCGGGTCACGCGCCGACCGCTCGACGAAGGGTCTGGGAAAACGGGGAGCACGGCAGGGGTCACCTCGTGCTCAGGCGCCAGGCACCGGGGCCCGGGCGCAGGGGGGCGCGCATACCGCGCGAGCGGTCCCGCCAGCCGGAGACGGGCCGTTCCGGCTCGGGCTCCTCGGCGGCGGCGCGGGCGGCCGCCGCGCGGGCGCCGAGGACGGCGGTGAGCACCGCGATCTCCTCCTCGGAGGGCTCGCCGCGGACCACGGTCAGGTGCGGTGGCCGGTGTGGGGGCAGGTCGGGCGCGCTCACAGCGGAATGTTCCCGTGCTTCTTCGGCGGCAGCTGCCTGCGCTTGTTGCGCAGCGCCTTCAGCGCCTTGGCGACCTGGACCCGCGTCTCGGAGGGCATGATGACCCCGTCCACGTAACCGCGTTCGGCGGCCGAGTAGGGGTTCAGCAGGGTGTCCTCGTACTCGCCGACGAGGCGGGCGCGCTCGGCCTCGACGTCTTCGGCCGCGGCGAGGGTCCGCCGGTGCAGGATGTTGACCGCCCCCTGCGCGCCCATGACCGCGATCTGTGCGGTGGGCCAGGCCAGGTTGACGTCGGCCCCCAGGTGCTTGGATCCCATCACGTCGTAGGCGCCGCCGAACGCCTTGCGCGTGATCACGGTGATCAACGGGACCGTGGCCTCGGCGTAGGCGTACAGGAGCTTGGCGCCCCTGCGGATGATGCCGTCCCACTCCTGGTCGGTGCCGGGCAGGAAGCCGGGCACGTCGACGAAGGTCAGTACCGGGACGTTGAACGCGTCGCAGGTGCGTACGAACCGTGCGGCCTTCTCCGAGGCGTCGATGTCCAGACAGCCCGCGAAGCTCATGGGCTGGTTGGCGACGATGCCCACGGAACGGCCGTCCACCCGGCCGTAACCCACCACGATGTTGGTGGCGAACTGGGCGTGCACCTCCAGGAAGTCGCCGTCGTCCAGGACCGACTCGATGACCTGCCGCATGTCGTAGGGCTGGTTGGCCGAGTCCGGGATGAACGTGTCCAGGGCCAGGTCGGCCTCGGTGGTCTCGTCGCCGGGGTCCTCCTCTGGGGCCAACGGCGGGGCGTCCTCCAGGTTGTTGTCGGGCAGGTGCGAGAGCAGGGTCTTCACGTAGTCGATGGCGTCCTGCTCGTCGGAGCCCATGTAGTGGGCCACGCCCGACCTGCTGGAGTGCGTGGTGGCGCCGCCGAGGTCCTCCATGGAGACGTCCTCGCCGGTGACGGTCTTGATGACGTCGGGGCCGGTGATGAACATCTGGGAGGTTCTGTCGACCATCACGACGAAGTCGGTGAGAGCGGGGGAGTAGACGTGCCCGCCCGCCGTGGCGCCCATGATCAGGGAGATCTGCGGGATGACGCCGGAGGCGTGGGTGTTGCGTTTGAAGATCTCCGCGTACAGGCCCAGCGCCACCACACCCTCCTGGATGCGCGCGCCGCCGCCCTCGTTGATGCCCACGACGGGGCACCCGTTGGTGAGGGCGTGGTCGAGGACCTTACAGATCTTCTCACCGTAGACTTCGCCCAGCGATCCGCCGAAGACGGTGACGTCCTGGCTGAAGACTGCGACGGGGCGGCCGTCAACGGTTCCGTGGCCGGTCACGACGCCGTCGCCGTAGGGACGGTTGGCGTCCAGGCCGAAGTTGGTGGAGCGGTGCCGGGCCAGTGCGTCGAACTCGACGAAGGAGCCCGGATCGAGCAGTGCGTCGATCCGCTCGCGTGCGGTCATCTTGCCTTTGGCGTGCTGTTTCTCGACGGCTCGCTCGGATCCGGCGTGGACAGCTTCGTACCTGCGTCGCTGCAGGTCAGCAAGCTTTCCCGCGGTCGTGTGGATGTCGATCTCAGCCGCGGACAGCGGTTCAGGGGCTTCGGTGGCCATAACTGCCCAGGTTAGCTTCGGGGGGCCGGGCGACCTGCACGCGGCCCGGGTTACTCGTCAGTAGGTTCGGCTCGGCGTGTCCGACTGTCGAGGCGGCGCCCCCGGGGCGGGTCGGAGTGTAAAAGGTGCGCGGAAACCGCCGGAAAGCGTGAGCCAATGTGAATTCGACCTGCCCGGCCACAATTGTTAACGCCAGGGCAAAACCGTAGAAATCCACCCCCCGCACGCGTGCCGCCAGGGGTGATCTCGGTAAGGTCGGCCCTATGACAGCGGTAAGTGCAGAACGCGACAGTGCCCGGCAGGAAGTCCCCGAACAGCTCAGAAATGACGTCAAGCTGCTCGGCGAGATGCTTGGAACGGTCCTCGCCGAAAGCGGCGGTGAGGATCTGCTCGCCGATGTCGAGAAACTCCGGCACGCGGTGATCGGGGCCCGGGACGGCGCCGTCACCACCGAGGAGATCACCGAGCTCGTCGGCGCCTGGCCGCTGGAACGCGCCAAGCAGGTGGCCCGCGCCTTCACGGTCTACTTCCACCTGGCCAACCTGGCCGAGGAACACCAGCGCATGCGCGCCCTGCGCGAACGCGACGACGCCGCGAACCCGCCCCGCGAGTCCCTGGCGGCGGCCGTACGCGCCGTCCGCGAGACCGATGGCGGCGAGGAGCGCCTGGCCGAACTCGTCGAGGGCATGGAGTTCCACCCGGTGCTCACCGCCCACCCCACCGAGGCCCGGCGCCGCGCCGTCTCCACCTCCATCCTGCGGATCAGCGCCCAGCTGGACGCCTGGCACGCCTCCCACGAGGGCAGCAGCACCGCGGCCGAAGCGCACCGCCGCCTGCTGGAGGAGGTCGACCTGCTCTGGCGCACCTCCCAGCTGCGCTACACCAAGCTCAACCCGCTCGACGAGGTGCGCACCGCCCTGGCCGCCTTCGACGAGACGATCTTCGCGACCATCCCGCAGGTCTACCGGGCCCTCGACACCGCCATCGACCCGGAGGGGACCGGAACGCGGGCGCCCCGCGCCACACCCTTCGTCCGCTACGGCAGCTGGATCGGCGGTGACCGGGACGGCAACCCCTTCGTCACCCACGACGTGACCCGCGAGGCGGTGACCATCCAGTCCGAGCACATTCTGCGCGGCCTGGAAACCGCGTGCAGCCGGGTCGCCCGCAACCTCACCGCCTACTCCAACCTCACCCCGGCCAGCCCCGCGCTGCTGGAGGCCATCTCCGAGGCCAAGGCCGCGCACCCGGCCCTGATGGGCGAGATCACCCAGCGCTCGCCCAACGAGCCGTACCGCCAGTTCCTGCTGCTGGCCGCCGCGCGCCTGCACGCCACCCGCGAACGCGACGCCGACCTCGCCTACCCGGGCGCCGAGGACTTCCTCGCCGACCTGCGCCTGGTCCAGGAGTCACTGGCCGCGGCCGGGGCGAACCGCCAGGCCTACGGCGAACTCCAGCACCTGGTCTGGCAGGCCGAGACCTTCGGGTTCCACCTGGCCGAACTGGAGATCCGCCAGCACAGCGAGGTCCACGCGGCCGCGCTCGCCGAACTGGAGTCCGGCGGCCCCCGCTCGGAGCGCACCGAGGAGGTCCTCGACACCATCCGGACCGTCTCCTGGATCCAGGAGCGCTTCGGCGTGGAGGCCTGCCGCCGCTACATCGTCAGCTTCACCCGCTCGGCCGAGGACATCGAGGCCGTCTACAAGCTGGCCACCTACGCGCTGCCGCCCAAGCGCGTGCCGGTCCTGGACGTCATCCCGCTCTTCGAGACCGGGGCCGACCTGGAGGCCTCGCCCGGGGTGCTGGCCGGGATGCTCGAACTCCCGCAGGTCCGCCAGCGCCTGGCCGACAACGACCGCCGCGTGGAGGTCATGCTCGGCTACAGCGACTCCGCCAAGGACGTGGGGCCGGTCAGCGCCACCCTGCGCCTGTACGACGCCCAGGCCCGCCTGTCCGCGTGGGCCAGCGAGAACGACGTACGCCTCACCCTCTTCCACGGCCGGGGCGGCTCCCTCGGCCGCGGCGGCGGCCCGGCCAGCCGGGCCCTGCTGGCGCAGGCGCCGGGCTCGGTCGGCGGACGGTTCAAGGTCACCGAGCAGGGCGAGGTCATCTTCGCCCGCTACGGCCAGGAGGCCATCGCCCGCCGCCACATCGAACAGGTCGGCCACGCCGTCCTGATGGCCTCCACCGACGCCGTCCAGGAGCGCGAGCGCGCAGCCGCCGAGCTCTACCGGCCCCACGCCGACACCATCGCCGCCGCCGCGCAGAAGGCCTACCTCGACCTCATCGGGACCGAGGAGTTCGCGGTGTGGTTCTCCCAGGTCAGTCCGCTGGAGGAGCTCGGCGAGCTCCGACTGGGCTCCCGTCCCGCCCGCAGGGGCGCGGCCAGGGGGCTCGGCGACCTGCGGGCGATCCCGTGGGTCTTCGCGTGGACGCAGACCAGGGTCAACCTGCCCGGTTGGTACGGCCTCGGCACGGGCCTGGCCGCCGTCTCCGACCTGTCGGCCCTCCAGGACGCCTACCGGGAGTGGCCGCTGTTCGCGTCCCTGCTGGACAACGCGGAGATGAGCCTGGCCAAGGCCGACCGCACCATCGCCGAGCGCTACCTCGCCCTCGGCAACCGGCCCGAACTCACCGAGACGGTCCTGCGGGAGTACGACCTGACCCGCGAACTCGTCCTGCGGGTGACCGGCCACAGCCGCCTGCTGGAGAACCGCGCGGTCCTGTCCCGCGCCGTGGACCTGCGCAACCCGTACGTGGACGCGCTGAGCCACCTGCAGCTCCGCGCCCTGGAGGCGCTGCGCGGCGAGGAGGCCGACTCCCTGTCCGAGCAGGACAGCCAGCACCTGGAGCGCCTGCTCCTGCTGTCCGTCAACGGTGTGGCCGCAGGCCTGCAGAACACCGGCTGACCCCGGCGACCACGCGGTCCGGGCCCCGCGCCAGGGGTTCCCAGGGGGTGCCACGCCCCCTGGGAACCGCCGGAGAGGTGCGGGGCCCGCAGTGTCTCCCCGGGCGGTTCAGGCGGGGAACGCGCCGGTGTCGAGCGTCAGGTCGAAGGGGTCCGGGATGTGGATCTCCTTGCCGAAGGGAACCTTGGTGATGCTCGTGTATCGGCCGCTCTCCGGATCGGAGAAGAGGGTGACCTCGCCCCTGCCGCTCTCCGGGTCCCAGCGGTCCACCAGCAGGTACAGGGGGATCCCGGCGTGCGCGTAGCCCCACAGTTTGGGCTTGCGGTCCTTCTTCGCGGTGCTCCTGGAGGTCACTTCGACCACGAGGAGCGCGTCCTCGGCGGAGTGTTCGGAGCTGCGCACCATGATGGAGCCCGGCAGGACCACGAGGTCGGGGATGTACAGGCTGCTGCGCCAGGGGACACGGAGGTCGATGTTCTGGTGCACACTCGCCTCCGCGAGAGGGCTGTTCTCACGCAGGGTCTCGCGGATGAACCACTTGTTGATCAGGGCGACGATATGGGCGTGCTCGTCCTTGGGGGGAGTCATGATCCTGATCGCGCCTTCGATGATCTCGGCCCGCCAACCTTCGGGCAGGTCCAGCTCTTCCCAGGCGCGCAACAGGACTTCCCAGTGAGACGGCATACTCAGCGCAGTCTCCGATTCCGCGATGGTCATCGGCCGCGACACCTCCAGTAGCTGAACGTAGCAATGCACGATCACCTGTGTGCTGGATTCAGCTTAACCGGGGCGCATCCGCCTCCGAGGGTTGTCCACAGAGGGTTCCGGCGCTGCTGTAATGGGGCCATGACCGGTGAACACAGCAGTGAGATCCCCCCTCTGGACCGGGCCGCGATCACGGCCGCGGCGGTACGCCCCGGCGGGCTCTGGCGGAGCGTGGAGGTGGTGCCCGAGGCCGGTTCCACCAACACCGACCTGATCGCCCGCTCCAAGGAGGGGGCGCCCGAGGGCACCGTGCTGGCCACCGAACACCAGACCGCCGGAAAGGGGCGGCTCGGGCGCGGGTTCACCACCCCGCCGAGGGTCGCCCTGACCTTCTCCGTGCTGGTGCGGCCCGTCGTGCCGCCCGACTCCCTGGGCTGGCTCTCCCCGATGATGGGGGCGGCCGCCGTCGCCGCGGTCCGTCGACTGGCCGGGGTCGGGGCCGTCCTGAAGTGGCCCAACGACGTCCTCGTGCCGGGGGAGGGGGGAGAGGGCAAACTCGCCGGGATCCTCGCCGAGGCCGACTTCTCCGACCCCGCGCGGCTCGGTGTGGTGGTGGGCATGGGGCTCAACGTCGCCCAGGAACGCGGGGAGCTCCCGGTGCGGACCGCGACCTCGCTGCGGGCCGAGGGCGCGTCCGGAACCGGCCGGGGCGCACTGCTCGCGGCGGTCCTGGCCGGGTTCGAGGAGCGCTACACGGCCTGGACCGGGACCGGGGGGGACGCCGGGACCAGCGGACTGGCCGCCGAGTACCGGGACGTGTGCGTCACGGTCGGGCGCGGTGTCCGCGTGCATCTGCCCGGGGACCGGCTCCTGGAGGGCACCGCGACCGGTGTCGACGACCAGGCCCGGCTGCTGGTGGCGGGTCCCGGGGGCGAACAGGCGCTCAGCGCCGGGGACGTCGTGCACGTCCGGCCGGGGGACTGAGACCGCCGAACGGGAACCGGGGCCGCGGAGCCCGGAAAGGTCGTCCACAGGGGAGAACTCGCCTCTCCCGCACGGGGTCGCCCTGTGCCATTATCACCGTTATGGCTATCGCGGACCGCTACCTTTCCGACGACGAGGAACTCGTCCACGTCGCACGCCAGCACTGGACCGTCCTCGTGGGCGAGTTCGTGGCGCTCCTGCTGATCGTCGCACTCGTGGGCACCGCCCTCTTCTTCGTCCCCTGGAACGAGGAATGGGGGCCGATCGCCGGGGCCGTCGCGGTGGGCGTCGGTCTCGTCGCCGCGCTGGCCTTCTGGCTCGTCCCCATGCTGCGGTGGGCCACCACGGTCTACATCCTCACCAACCGGCGGCTGATGATACGGGAGGGCATGCTTTCCAAGCAGGGCCGTGACATGCCACTGACCAGGGTCAACGATGTTTCCTTCAATATCACGCTCTGGGAACGGATCATGCGGTACGGAACGTTGTCCATTCAGTCGGCATCAGAGCAGGAGGGCATGGTCCTCCAGCGCGTGCCCCGACCCCAGTGGTTCCAGTCGGAGATCTACCGCCAGGTCAACGTGGCCCAGCGGCCGGACTACCCGGATGGTCCGCAGGGCTGACCAACCGTCCCCGGTGACCCGCGCCCCCTGACCCGGAAGTCCGCGGGCGTAAGCTGGTGACGGATCCGACACCGCGCCCCCCGGCCGGTGACAAAGAGATTGCTCCCCGCCGCGGCGGGGAAGGTCCCGTGAAAGAGAACGTATGCCGTCGCGTCCTGACCCGAAAGCGATCGAGTCCGTCCTGCTCGGTGGTGAAGCGGTCTACACCAGGGAACAGGCGGTCGAGCTCGCCGGAGCCGATCCCGAACTGGCCGGGCGCGTCTGGCGCGCCCTCGGCTTCCCCACCCTGGGTGACGACTCGATCATCTTCGCCGAGAGCGATGTCGAGGCGTTGCGTATCGCCAACTCCCTGCTCCAGGAGGGCATCCTCGACGAGGAGGGCGTGGTCCGGTTCGCCCGCGCCATGGGGCAGACCATGGCCCGACTGGCCGACTGGCAGACCAGCATCCTGAGCACGCTCATCTTCAAGGACGGCAACGACAGCGCCGCGGCCAGCCCCCTGATGAACCAGGTCAAGGAGCTCCTGCCGGACGTCGAGCGCCTGCTGCTGCACATCTGGCGCCGTCAGCTCGCGGCCTCCACCGCGCGCACCCTCGCCGTGATGTCCAACGGCCACGACATCGTGCCGAACTACTACCCGCTGATCGTTGGTTTCGCCGACCTGGTCTCCTTCACCACCCTCAGCCGTGAACTCGACGAGGTCGAACTCGCCGGGGTCGTGGAGGGCTTCGAGGCCACGGCCGCCGACATCGTCGCCTCCGGCGGCGGCCGGGTCGTCAAGACCCTCGGTGACGAGGTCCTCTACGTCGCGGACTCACCGCTCCAGGCCGCCGACATCGCGCTGCGCCTGGCCTCCGGGGTCAAGACGCACGTGGAGGTCCCCGACGTCCGGGTGGGTGTCGCCTACGGGCCGGTGCTCACCCTGCACGGTGACGTCTTCGGCACCACGGTCAACCGTTCCAGCCGTCTCACCTCCTTCGCCCGCCCGGGCACCGTACTCATCGACGACGCGCTCGCCGAGAGCCTCGAAGAGGAGGAGGGGCTCCAGGTGGTCAAGGTCCGGGCCCGACACGCGCACGGCCTCGGACTCATCCAGCCCTACGCTCTGCGCCGCGACTTCGACGCCCCGAGCACCTGACCGGGGCCGGACCGGGAGGGCCCCGCCGCCCCGCCACAGGAAATCCCCCGACACCGGGGTGACCGGCGCGGAACGGCGTGTGTGCGGGGGTCGGCGGGATAAGCTCGAAGCTCCAGCCCCCGTGAGACGTCAGGTGGTGAGCCAGTGAGTTCCCTTTCCCCCGTCCAGCGGCTACGTACTTCCGGAGTCCTCAGTGTGGAGGGCACCGAGTCCAACGTCGAGAACAACGTGTGGATCGTCGGCAACGACGACAGCGCGGTGGTGATCGACGCCTCCCACGACCACGAGTGCATCGCCCGGGGGCTCGGGGACCGTGAGCTCATGGCGATCGTGTGCACGCACGGGCACGGCGACCACGTCAACGCGGCGGTGGCCCTGGCCGAACTCACGGACTCCCCGATCCTGCTCCACCCGGACGACGCCGAGCTGTGGCAGCAGGTCCACCCCTACCGGGAACCCGACGCCCCGCTGCTGCACGGCGAGGTGCTGCGTGCCGGGGACGTGGAGCTCACCGTCCTGCACACCCCCGGCCACACACCGGGCGGGGTCTCCTTCCACGCCCCCGAACTCGGCGTGGTCTTCAGCGGGGACACCCTCTTTCCCGACGGGCCGGGGGCCACCGGTCAGCCCTCGTCCGACTTTCCGACGATCATCGCCTCCATCCGCGACCAGTTGGCCACCCTGCCCGGAGACACCGTGGTGCACCCCGGACACGGTGACTCCACCACCGTCGCCGAGGCCGCCGCTCACCTGGAGGAGTGGACCAGCCGCGGCTTCTGAGCCCGGCACGGCCCGCACCCGAGCGCACGGGTCGGCGCCCGGGGCTGCTCAGGGCCGTGGCCCGAGGCGGACACCGCCTCTCAGGACACCGGCGGCTCAGGGCACCGGTATCGGGTCGGCGGTCTCCAGGAACTCCGCCGGGACCCTGACCCCCAGGCGCGCCAGCCGACGCAGGTGGGTCCGGTGGCCGAACCGTTCACGCAGTACCTCGTGCCCGCGTTCGACCTGGTGCTCGTACCGCTCCCCGTCGGCCATCAGTGCCTCGACCTCGGCCCGGACCCCCGCGGGGTCGGTGTAGAGTGCCGCCGCGCCGAAGACGGGTTCGAAGGAGTGCGGCAGCAGGGTCGGCAGGCCCGCGGCGATGGCCTCCAGCGGTGCCCGTCCGAAGGGTTCGAGGTGGCCCTCCCTGGTGAAGTACACGTACGCGTCCAGACCGTGCAGGAAGTCGCGCACCCCGGAGTCGAAGCCGCGCACCCGCCAGTGGTCGGGCAGGACCCCCAGGACGCGCTCGGGCGCCTTCGCGCCGCCCAGGACGTGCGTCTCCCAGCCCGGCAGACCCGGATAGGCGGCGGTCAGCGCCGCCGGTTCCCCCGGCCACTTGTCCCGGTGGTCGCGCGAGTGCCGGCCGAGCAGGACCCGGCCGTCCGGCGCGCGCCGGGACTCCCGCCGCCAGGCGTCCAGGTCGATGATGTTGGTCCAGTCCTCGTCGGCCAGCGGTATCCCCGCCATCTCCGCGGCGTGGTGCGAGACCATCGCCTCGCGCACCCGCGGGCTGACCGGGTACCAGCTGTGCTCCCCGAGCAGGCTCCGGAACCCCTCCGCGCAGCGGGCGACGTCCCACGCCTCGTTCCTGGCCTCCTCGACCCCGTAGCGCCGGAGCGGGGTCTGGTTGAGCACCACGATCCGACGCGCGGCCTCCACCGAGGGCAGCACGTCCAACGGCCGCTGGCCGATCAGGGGGAACCTGACCACGAGCAGGTCGCAGGTCACCCGCTCGTCGGGGGCGACGAAACGGACGAGGTCGTTGTCCACGGCGGCCAGGACCCTGGGGTTGACACCCAGGGACTGGTCTCCGTGCAGGGCCGGGTGGTGGACCAGGCCGGTACGCAGCCCCGCGCGCCGCTGGGCGGTGATCTCCTCGAGGTTGCTGCCGGTCGTGCCCCCGGGAAGCCGGAAGTCGGACATCACCACCACGTCGAAGTGCTGGGCGGGTGCGGGCGGGCGCACCCGGGCGGTCAGCAGCAGGGGGACCCCGGACGAACCCCGGGCGTCCCGGGGAGCGGCCAGGTCGGCCAGGTGGGCGTGGTTGCGGGCCTGCTCGGATCCCCCCGTGGCGCGGTGCCAGTTGGACAGGGTCTTGTGCGCTTCGGCCCGGACCCCGGGGCTGGCCCCGTCGTCCGAACCCAGGGAGCGGAGCTGCTCCGTTCCCAGAGTGCTGTACCCGGCCCAGAGCAGGTCCTGTGCGCTCGTCAGGCGCTTCTCCGCCCGGGTCGGTGCTGGACCCTGCTCCCGCAGGGACCGCTCCCGCAGGACCCACCCCTCCACGGTCCGGTCCGCGCAGGAGTCAGCGGCCTCCTGGATCGTCTCCCGGAGCCGCTCGTCCCGCCTGCGCGCGTTACTCAGTTCGTCCCGGCGTTCGCGGGCCATCCCGTCCAGCCGTGTGCGGACCTCCCCCAGTTCCTCGGACAGGTGCCGACACCGTCCCTCCACGAGTCGCCCGGTCCCCAGAACCAGGAGGGCGAGTCCGGCGAAGGCCAGTGCCAGGGCGGGCCCCGGCGGACTGACGGCGACGGCGACGGCGGCCAGCCCGACGGCGGCCAGCACGATCTGCTTGCGGGAAATCGACCTGAGCCTCATGTTGCGACCACGTTCCGCGTAGAGGATGGGTGCCTCCCGCGCGGGCCCGGTGGGGCACGCCGGCGGCGGGAAGGACCAGCTTCACCCAGCGTGCGGCGGGGGTGAAGCACCCGGGGTTCAGAGGAGGGTCGCTGACAGAGCGGGTGAAGCTGCCGATGTCGGATCAGTCCCGGTCGCCGGTCCCGTCCGGGGACCGGGGCTCCTCCCGGTCGGGTTCGCCCGGGTTCCCGGCGGAGAGGAGGACCTCCAGGTCGGGCCCCAGGTCCTGGGGCGACATCGAGGACAGGTACCCGTTGAGGTGGTGGCGGAAGGCCTCCGCGGAGTGGGACGGTTCCACGTCCCTGCGCTGGGCCAGGGCCACCGTGCGCAGCAGCCGGGGCCGGGCCAGGGGGGTCCCGCGCAGGCCGGGCCGGTTGCGCAGCACCATGCTGGGCACCACCGCCAGGCCCAGCCCGGCCTCCACGAACCGCAGCACGGCGTCCATCTCGCCGCCCTCCACGGCCAGCTCCGGCTCGAAGCCCGACGCCCGGCAGGCGCGGAGGGTGGCCTCGCGCACGTCGTACCCCCGGCGGAACATCACCAGGGGCCGCCCCTGGAGTTCGGTGATGCGGATCGAGGCGCGCCCGTTCGGCGAGGGCTGGGCGGTGGGGCTCGCCACCACCAGGTTCTCCCGCAGGATCGGCGTGGTCGAGAAGTCGGGGTCGCTGCTGTGTAGCGGGAGGATGATCAGGGCCAGGTCCAGCTCGCCGCGGCCCAGGTCGCGGATGAGGTCGCGGGAACCGCTCTCCTCCACGTGGAGTTCGATGCCGGGGAAGCGGGTATGGAAATCGGAAAGCACGTCGGCCAGCAACCCGGCGCACAGGGACGGGGTGGCGCCCAGGCGGACCCGGCCCCGGCGGACCCCGGCGAGCTCGGCGACCTCGCGGCGGGCCGTCTCCAGGTCGGTGAGGATCCGCTGGGCCAACGGAAGCAGCGCCTCGCCGGCCGGCGTGAGTGTGATGTTTCCCCGAGCACGACTGAATAACGGCGCGCCCAACTCACGCTCAAGGCTCCGGATCTGTTTGCTCAAGCTCGGCTGGGCGACGCTGGAAAGCTCGGCTGCGCGGGTGAAATGGCGTGTGCGGGCCACAGCGACGAAGTAGGCGAGCTGTTGGAACTGCATGATCCATAGCCTAGGGCTATGGAGGCCAGGGTCCTGATGACTTGGACGTCAGACTTAACTCGAATTTAAAGTGGCAGGCTGTGGCGAACAGTACCTTGACCAAGAAGCGGTCTACGGCCTACGGGTCCACGGTGGCGCTCAAGTCAGCAATGGCGGCCTCCGGTGCGATCCTCGTGCTGTATTTGATCGCGCACATGTACGGCAACCTGAAAGTCTTCGCTGGCCAGGAGTCCTTCGACGGCTACGCCCACGCTCTCCGCGAGCTGGGCTACCCGCTCCTGCCCGAACACGGCTTCCTGTGGGTCTTCCGGATCGTGCTCCTCGCGAGCGTCCTGATCCACATCTACTCGGCGGCGGT
This sequence comes from Nocardiopsis terrae, assembly GCF_014651695.1. Taxonomy (GTDB): domain Bacteria; phylum Actinomycetota; class Actinomycetes; order Streptosporangiales; family Streptosporangiaceae; genus Nocardiopsis; species Nocardiopsis terrae. The sequence goes on along the minus strand of NZ_BMXJ01000002.1, from coordinate 599,792 downwards.
TCTGACGATCCGCGCGCGTAGGGCCCGTGAGCACCGCTACGTGGTGAAGAAGCGGGTACAGCGCACCTACGCCTCCTACACCATGCGCTGGGGCGGTGTGCTGATCGCGCTCTTCGTGGTCTTCCACATCCTCCACCTGACGGTGAACTCGATCGCGCCCGGCGGCAAGTCCGACAGTCCCTACGAGCGGCTCGTGAACGGGTTCCAGCCCGAGTTCTGGTACGTGACCCTGTTCTACGTGCTGTCGGTCATCGCGGTCGGCTTCCACCTGCGGCACGGCATCTGGAGCGGCATGGCCACTCTGGGCGTCAACAAGGCCAGCCGCCAGGGCAAGATCAACGCCGTCGCCGTGGTGATCGCGCTGGTCGTGACCGTCGGTTTCCTGCTTCCGCCCCTGGCGGTCACCTTTGGACTGGTGAGTTAATTGTCTGAGAACGACCTCTACATCGAGGGCGCCCCGATCCGCGACGAGAAGGCGCCCGAGGGACCGATCAACGAGCGCTGGGACAAGCGCCGCTTCTCGGCCAAGCTGGTCAACCCCGCGAACCGGCGCAAGCTCTCCGTGATCATCGTCGGCACCGGTCTGGCCGGTGCCGCCGCCGCGGCGACCATGGGCGAGGCCGGCTACAACGTCCTCTCGTTCTGCTACCAGGACAGCCCCCGGCGCGCGCACTCCATCGCCGCGCAGGGCGGCATCAACGCCGCGAAGAACTACCGCAACGACGGCGACAGCATCCACCGCCTGTTCTACGACACGGTCAAGGGCGGTGACTTCCGCTCCCGCGAGTCGAACGTCTACCGCCTGGCCCAGACCAGCGTCGAGATCATCGACCAGTGTGTGGCCCAGGGCGTGCCGTTCGCGCGTGAGTACGGCGGTCTGCTCGACAACCGCTCCTTCGGCGGCGTGCAGGTCTCCCGTACGTTCTACGCCCGCGGCCAGACGGGCCAGCAGCTGCTGATCGGCGCCTACCAGGCGCAGGAGCGGCAGATCGCGGCGGGCACCGTCCAGATGAACACCCGCCACGAGATGCTCGAAGTCATCGTCGTGGACGGCAAGGCGCGCGGCATCATCGCCCGTGACATGGTCACCGGCGAGATCGAGACGCACTTCGCCGACGCCGTGGTCCTGGCCACCGGCGGATACGGCAACGTCTTCTTCCTGTCGACCAACGCGATGGGCTCCAACGTCACCGCCGCGTGGCGCGCCCACCGCAAGGGCGCGCACTTCGCGAACCCCTGCTACACGCAGATCCACCCGACCTGCATCCCGGTCAGCGGCGACTACCAGTCCAAGCTGACCCTGATGAGCGAGTCGCTGCGCAACGACGGCCGGATCTGGGTGCCCAAGGAGGGCGACGACACGCGCGACCCGCGCCAGATCCCCGAGGACGAGCGCGACTACTACCTGGAGCGCATCTACCCGGCCTTCGGCAACCTGGTGCCGCGCGACATCGCGTCCCGTGCCGCCAAGAACGTCTGCGACGAGGGCCGCGGCGTCGGCCCGGGCGGTCTGGGCGTCTACCTCGACTTCGCCGACGCGATCGAGCGGCTGGGCATGGATGCCGTCGAGGCCAAGTACGGCAACCTGTTCGACATGTACCAGCGCATCACCGGTGAGAACCCGTACGAGGTTCCGATGCGCATCTACCCCGCGGTGCACTACACCATGGGTGGCCTGTGGGTCGACTACGACCTCCAGAGCAGCATCCCCGGCCTGTTCGTGACCGGTGAGGCCAACTTCTCCGACCACGGCGCCAACCGCCTGGGCGCCAGCGCGCTGATGCAGGGTCTGGCGGACGGCTACTTCGTCCTGCCGAACACCATCAACGACTACCTGGCCGACGGCCCCTTCGAGAAGCTCGACGAGAGCCACCCCGAGGCCGTCAAGGCCAAGGAGCAGGTCACCTCCCGGATCGACAAGCTGCTCTCCATCAACGGTTCCCGCACCGTCGACTCCTTCCACAAGGAGCTCGGCCACATCATGTGGGACTACTGCGGCATGGAGCGCAACGAGGAGGGCCTGCGCAAGGCCATCGACCTCATCCGGGAGCTGCGCGCCGAGTTCTGGCGCGACGTCAAGGTGCTGGGCACGAACGAGGAGTTCAACCAGGCTCTGGAGAAGGCCAACCGCGTGGCCGACTTCCTGGAGCTGGGCGAGCTCATGTGCATCGACGCCCTGCACCGCCGTGAGTCCTGCGGCGGCCACTTCCGCGCCGAGAGCCAGACCGAGGACGGCGAGGCCCTGCGCCACGACGACGAGTTCGCCTACGTCGCCGCCTGGGAGTTCGGTGGCACGGACAGCAAGCCCGTGCTCCACAAGGAAGCCCTGGAGTACGAGTACGTCGAGATGAAGCAGCGGAGTTACAAGTGAACATCACCCTGCGCGTTTGGCGCCAGAAGGGCCGTGACGACGAAGGCCGGATGGTCACGTACAAGCTCACGGACGTCTCGCCGGACATGTCCTTCCTGGAGATGCTCGACGTTCTCAACGAGAAGCTCACGCTCGAGAACGAGGACCCGGTCGCCTTCGACCACGACTGCCGTGAGGGCATCTGCGGTGCCTGCGGTGTCGTGATCGACGGCGAGGCCCACGGGCCGGAGGTCACCACCACCTGCCAGCTGCACATGCGCAGCTTCAAGGACGGCGACACCATCACGGTGGAGCCGTGGCGGGCCAAGGCCTTCCCCGTCGTGAAGGACCTGGTCGTCGACCGGGGGTCGTTCGACCGCATCATCCAGGCGGGCGGCTTCATCAGCGCCCCGACGGGCACCGCGCCGGACGCCCACGCCAACCCGATCCCGAAGCCGGACGCCGACCGCGCCTTCGACGCCGCGACCTGCATCGGCTGCGGCGCCTGCGTGGCGGCCTGCCCGAACGCCTCCAGCATGCTGTTCACCGCTGCGAAGGTCACCCACCTGGGCATGCTCCCGCAGGGGCAGCCGGAGCGGGCCTCGCGCGTGGTGAACATGATCAACCAGCAGGACGCAGAGGACTTCGGCGGCTGCACCAACATCGGTGAGTGCGCCGCGGTCTGCCCGAAGGGCATCCCGCTGGACACCATCTCCCAGCTCAACCGCGACCTGCTGGGCTCCCTCAGCAAGGGCATCAGCTAACCGGTACCCGGTCGTGCGCACGGGCCGCGTCCCTCGGGGCGCGGCCCGTGCGCGTGCGCGGAGTCAGTTCCGGAACGGTTGGCGCAGTCGGTCCAGGGCAGCCCCGACGTTGGTTTCCAGGTCCCGCACGGAGTCGAGGACCAGTCGCTCGTCATCCCACGAGGCCAGCCCCGCCCCGCGCCCGGCCAACGAGTCCCACGCGGGTTCGGGGAAGCCGGGCAGGTCGCGCTGGCGTCCCTGCAACCTGCTGCGATGCAGGTCGGGGTCGGAGCAGACCACCTCGATCCAGGCCAGGGGGACGCGCTGGCGCCCGGCCAGCCCGCGCCACTGCTCCCGGGCCGCCCCGGCGTCGTTGACGGCGTCCACGACCACGGTCTGTCCCAGCGCGAGGACGTCGGCGGCGATCGCTTCCACAGCCACGTAGGCGGCCAAGCCCGTGGGTTGGGAGCGGTGGATTCCGGCGCGCCACAGGGCGGCCTCGACGGGGTCGACCGACAGTACGGGGGCGGGCAGGCGCCGCCCGAGTTCCTTGGCCACGGTGCTCTTGCCCGCGCCGGGCATCCCGGCCATCACGATCAGCATGCCTCCCACCCTCCCCGGGGCTACCGACAGGCGGTCAGACGGCGGGGCGGAGCATGCAGTAGGTAGAGGGGAAGGACGGGTCGTTGACCGACCGCACGACACGGAAGTCGTACCTCTCGTAGTAGCCGATGTTGCTCGGGTTCATGGTCTCCAGGTAGACCGCGACCCCGTCCGAGTCGGCCTGGGCCAGACCCGCGCGCAGCAGCGCCGATCCCACACCGGCCCCACGCGCCACGGGGTCGGTACCCAGGGTGGCCAGGTACCAGTGCGGTTCCTCGGGGGCGGACGCCTTCAGTTCCGCGAGGTAGCCCATGACCTCCGGGAGCCGCCCCGGGCCCACCAGCGCGGCCAGGTGCGGCAGCGACCGCAGCACGGTGGCCGTGCTCTCCGCGTTTCCCCCGGGCGGGGTCCACAGGGCCGCGCCGCGCACTATCCGGCGCCCCTCCTCGTCGGCCTCGAACACGTCGGCCCGGCCGTGGGGGACGTACCCGAACCCCGCCTCCAGGGCGCTCAACCGGACCGAACGGGCCATGCGCAGGTGTGGGTCCGGGAACAGCCACCGGAAGAGGGGGTCCTCGCAGAAGGCCCGGCCGAGCACCCGGGCCATCTCCGGGACGTCGTCCATGGTGGCGGTGCGGACCGACCTGACGGTGGTGGCGGGTGCCATACGCGCTGTCTCCCTCTTCCCGGGGCTCGTCACCGCTCATGTTAGATCACGGGAACATCACGGCGGGTGGTTTCCGGGAAGGGGTCGGGCGCCCCGGGGACGCCGGGGTCAGGAGGCCGGTCGGAGCAGGAAGTAGCTGGTCCCGACGTCCTGGTGCGGGACCTCGTGCACGCAGCGGAAACCGAAGTGCTCGTAGAAGCCGACACCCTTGTCGTTGAGGGTCTGGGTGAACACCGGCAGGCCCCGGGAGTCCGCCTCGTCCAGCCCGGCCGTGAGCAGTCCGCCGGCCACCCCGGTGCCCTCGGCGCTCGGGTCCACCCCGAGTGCGGCCAGGTACAGGTGGGGCTCCTGGGGGGAGGCCATCTTCCACTCGGCGAAGATCCGCACGAACGCGGCCAACCGGGCGCGGCCGATCAGCGCACCCCAGTGCGGCCAGGTGCGCAGGGAGACCAGGGGCCCCTCGGGGTTGTTCGTCGGCTGGGCCCACAGCGCTGCGGCGCGGGTCACCGGGGCGGCGCCGACGCCCTCGGCGGTCTCGGCGACCCGGGTGTCACCCGCGGGGACGTAACCGAACCCGGCAGCCAGCGCGAAGAAGCGGCGGACCTTGGCCATCCGCAGCTCCTCCTCGGGGAAGAGCCAACGGAAGAGCGGATCGTCGTGGAGCGAACGGCTGAGCACCCGGGCCACCCCGGGAACGTCGTCGAGTGTGCTGGCGCGGGCGACGGAGGCGACGATCGGACTCATCCTGGCTGCTTTCTGGTAGGGGGCGTCCCGCTCATGGTAAGCGGGACGGTCACGGTTGCCGGGCGGCTGCCCCGGCGGTGACCGGCTGGTCGAACACGTGCGCACGGACCCAGGCGTGCATGGCCACGGCGGCCGCGGCGCCGGCGTTGATCGACCGGGTCGACCCGAACTGGGCGATCGACAGCACGGCCGCGCACACCTTCCGCGCCTCCTCCGACAGGCCGGGGCCCTCCTGCCCGAACACCAGGACGGTGTCGCGCGGCAGCGGGTAGGTCTCCAGGGGGACCGCACCGGGCAGGTTGTCCACCCCGACCAGCACGAGGCCGCGCTCGGCGGCCCACGCCACCAGTGACTCCGTGTCCGGGTGGTGGTGGACGTGCTGGTACCGGTCGGTCACCATGGCGCCCCGCCGGTTCCAGCGGCGCTTGCCCACGATGTGCACGGCCGCGCAGCCGAAGGCGTTGGCGGTACGCACCACGGATCCGATGTTGAAGTCGTGCGTCCAGTTCTCCACGGCCACGTGGAACCCGTGTCGGACCGTGTCGAGGTCGGCGATGATCGCCTCACGGCGCCAGTACCGGTAGTGGTCGACGACATTGCGCCGGTCGCCGTTGGCCAGCAGCTCAGGATCGTAGTGGTCGCCCTCGGGCCAGGGGCCGGGCCACGGGCCCACGCCGACCTCGCGCGCCTCGTCCTCCCCGGGAGAAGGGGCGGCGGGCGTCGCGGTGGCGGTTTCGGGCAGCACGGCGGCGGCCTCGGATGCAGGGTGCTCGTTCATCGTTTCCAGCTTACGAACCGCCCGAAGCCGTCCGAGCAGGCCGGGGCTCCGTCCGGCCTGGCCCGGAACCCGGTCGTGGACCGGTGAAGGCCCGGCGCCCCCAGGCGGACGTTCCCGTGAAAGTCACGGCCCCGGACGACGTCGGCCCTGGCGCCTCCGCACGGTCACCAGCAGGACCGAGGCCCGCCAGCCGAGCATGGTCGCGGCCAGGAACAGGGAGGTCACCAGCACGAAGGAGAACGGCGCCCCCTCCCCGCCGAGCAGGCGCAGCGGCATCGCGCCCGCGACCGTCACCGCCCACACCAGGACCCCGGTCGGCCAGACGCGGACGGGGGAGCGCCAGGCCAGGGTGACGACCCATCCCAGGGCCAACGCGACCAGGAACGGCCACGCGGTCCCGGCCACGGCGGCCGGAGCCAGGCCGGTCGCGTGGTCGGCCTTGCCCACCACGACGAAGACGAGCACGCAGAGCAGGTCGGCAGCCAGGGCCACCAGCGGGGTGTACGAACGCATGCCACCAGGCTAGACCTGTCCTCCGAACCGCCTCAGCCGGGATCAGGCGGCCAGACGCGGACCCGGGACAGCGGTCCCTCGCGGGCACGGTCCTGCTCGGGGTGGAGGGCGGCGCCGCGCGTCCTGTGCGGGCACGCGGCGCCGGGCCGCCGACTCGGGGAAGGTCCAGCCGCTACTCGCCCGGCTTCACCTGCCCGCTCCTGAGGTTCTCCTTGAGGAAGTCCACCTGCAACAGCAGCAGGTTCTCCGCGGTGACCGGGTCCGACGGGCTGTGGGTCACGCCCGCCAGCGGCAGCACCGTGTGCGGGCGGCCCGCCGCGAGCAGGGCCTCGGACATCCGCTGGGTGTGCGCGAACACCACGTTGTCGTCGATCAGGCCGTGGATCAGCATCAGCGGCCGCTCCAGCTTGGCGGCGTCGGCCATCAGCGACGTCCTCGCGTACACCTCCTCCTGCTCCTGCGGGGTCCCCAGGTAGCGCTCGGTGTAGTGCGTGTCGTACAGCGCCCAGTCGATCACCGGGGCACCCGCCACCGCCGCGTGGAACACGTCCGGACGGCGCAGTACCGCCAGCGCCGCCAGGTACCCGCCGAACGACCACCCGTGGATGCCGACCCGGGCCAGGTCCAGGCAGCCGAACCGCTCCGCCGCGTCCTCCAGCGCCGCCACCTGGTCCTCCAGGACCGGTTCGGCGAGGTCGTGGTGGACCGCCTGCTCATAGGCCAGGTCCACACCCGGGGTGCCGCGCCCGTCCGCGATGAGGACCGCGAACCCCTGCTCGGCGAACCACTGGGACGACAGGTACGCGCCGCGGGCGTTGAGCACCCGCTGTGCGTGCGGGCCGCCGTAGGGGGCGACCAGCACCGGGAGGGGCGCGTCGCCCTCGCGGTACCAGGACGGCAGCAGCAGGGCGGTCGGGATCTTCCGCTCCCCGGCCAGCCAGGACTCCACCCGCGGGTCCGGGAGTTCCGGGACCTCGGCGAGGCTCTCGATCTCACCGTGGGTGCGGCGGGTCTCGGTGCTGGCGTTGCGGACCACCAGGGTCCGCACCCCGGTGAAGTCCAGGGACCGGTGCTGCACAACGAGGGTGTCGCCGCGCAGCCGACCGGAGCGCACACCCCCGTGCCCGTCGTCGGAACCCCCGGCCGACCCGAAACCGTCCGGCAGTTCCACCGGGGCGCAGGTGCCCAGCCGGGTGTCGGCCAGCCACAGCGACTGGTCGCCGGGGCGGCCCTCCGGTGAACCGGAGAACAGCACCCGGTCGCCGTCCACGCCCACCACACCGCGCACGTACACACCCGCGGGGCTGACCGCGCGCTCGCCCACGTACACCCGGCGCTCACCGTCACCGTTCTCGCGGCCGATCCACACCAGCTCGCCCGCGGCGGTGAAGTCCGGAACGCCCGGCATGATCTCGACCCACACGCCGTCGCTCTCGGTCCGGGTGGCCGACACCAGACCGGTCGCGGGGTCGGCGCTGAACAGGCTGAGGGTGCGCTGGTCACGGCTCTGGGCGGTGAACACCAGGACGGGGTTGCCGTCCGGACCGCTGGTCCAGTCCACGGTGGGCACGTACGGCAGCTCCCCGCGGTCCCACTCGATCGGCGTGGGTTCGGGGCGGCCGTCCCGCCGGTAGGCGGTCGCGGACGGCACGGGGAGCACGGCCAGCCGCACGTCCGGGTTGGCGGTCCCGGCCGCCGGGTAGCGCAGCGGCTGCGGCTCCTGTCCCGGCTGGTTCGGGTCGCCCACGAACCAGCGGTTCACCTCGGACTCGTCCACCCGGCTGACCGCCAGCGAACCGCCGTCGGGCGACCACCAGAAACCGCGCACCCGCCCCATCTCCTCGGCGGAGACCAGGTCGGCCAGACCCCAGGTGACGTTCTCTCCGTCCGGCTCCACCAGCACCCGGTCGCGGTCCTCGTCGCCGTTGTCCGCGAGGTCGACGACCCGGACCGCGCCCCGGTGGACGTAGGCCACCCGGTCGCCGGCCGGGTTGATCCGCGGGTCCACGGCCGGGCTGGCCACCGGCAGCTCACGCGGTTCGGTGTCGTCGCCGACCAGGTCGACGTAGAACACCCGGCCGGACAGGGTGAACACGGCCCGGGTGAAGGCGTCGTCCACCGTGTACGAGACGATGCCGCCGCCGTGCTCGCGCATCCGCTCGCGGCGGGCCCGTTCCTCGGGCGGCAGGTTCTCGTCGTCGGCGCCGAGCTCCCCGGGGTCGGCGAGGACCGTCGCGGTGCCCGCCCCGGCGGAGTACAGCCACAGACAGGTCGCCCTGTCCGTGCCGCTGCGCCCGCGCAGGAAGGTGACGCGCGCCCCGTCCGGGGAGATCTGGAACGCGCGGGGGACTCCGATCGTGAAGCGCTGGGTTCGGGCCTGTTGGCGAGGAAAGCTCATAGGCAGATTGTGTCCCATTCCACGCGGGTCCCGCTCCCGGGCGGGGCCGGTGCGGCCGTTTGGACCGGGAAGAACGCATCCGGGCGGTATTGTTCGCTGGGTGATGGACAGGCGACTGATGATGGTGCACGCGCACCCGGACGACGAGAGCATCGTCACCGGTGCCACGCTGGCGAAGTACGCGGCCGAGGGGGCCCGGGTCACCCTGGTGACCTGCACCCTGGGCGAGGAGGGCGAGGTCATCCCCGCCGACCTCGCACACCTGACCTCCGACCGCGAGGACACCCTGGGCGAGTACCGGGTCGGGGAGCTCGACCGGGCCTGTGTGGCCCTGGGGGTCCGGGACCACCGCTTCCTCGGCGGACCCGGACACTACCGGGACTCCGGGATGATGGGCGGTCCCGCCAACGGGCACCCCCGGGCCTTCTGGGGAGCCGACGTCGAGGAGGCGGCCAGACGCCTCGCCGAGATCATCCGCGAGGTCCGGCCGCACGTCCTGGTCAGCTACGACGAGCACGGCGGCTACGGCCACCCCGACCACGTCCAGGCCCACCGGGTCACCCGGCGGGCCTGCGCCAAGGCCAACGAGCGGGCCATGCCCGGCACGCCCTGGCAGGTCGGCAAGCTCTACGCGATCGCCCAGCCGGTCTCCCGGATCGAGGAGTCCATCGCCCGGCTCAACGAGGAGGCGGGGCCCTTCACCCCGCCCCAGGAGGTGTCGGACATCGCCCGGGGCACCCCCGACCCGGTCGTCACCACCCGCGTCGACGCCACCGACCACTGGGCGGCCAAGGCCCTGGCGATGCGGGCGCACGCCACCCAGATCACCGTGGACGGGGAACGGTTCGCGCTGTCCAACGGCATCGCCCAGGAGATCGACGCCGTCGAACACTTCACCCTGCTGATGGGCCCGCCGCCCAAGGCCGGGGAGGACGGTTACGAGTCCGACCTCTTCGCAGGTCTGTGAACCCGAAGGACCGGTCCACGGGCCCGGAGGGGCCGGACGACACGTCCGGGGGCGGCTCCGCCCCCGACCCGGAGCGCCTACCCTCGTCTTCCGTGACCACTCCTGAAACGGCCCAGACGCCGCAAAGCCGCCCGCGCCCGTTCGTGTCCTCGGCGGTGACCGTGCTCTCCTTCGCGGTCCTGTTCGTCGCGGGCCTGACCGTGGGGGTGCTGTCCGGGTTCGGGGTGGGGTGGCTCGCCCACTTCTGGAACCTGGGAGCGGCGGTGAAGGCCGGGAGCGTCGTCGCCGTGCTCGCCTTCCTGGTGCTGCTGTACGCGGTCTGCCGTCTCGCCGGGTGGGGGAGCCGTCGCCAGTCCGGCGCCCTGGGCTTCGCGGTCGGCTACGTGACGGCCCTGCTCGGCATGCTCGGCTACCTGCCCGGCGGCGACATCGTCTTCTCCGCCAAGCTGGTCAACTACCTCTTCCTGTTCGGCTCCATGGCCGCCCTCGCGGCCGGGGTGGTGCGCAGTGTCGTGCTTCCGGCGCGGCCCGCCCCCGCCCCGCAGCCGGACCGGGCCCAGGACCGGCCCTAGGCCCAGAACTGCAGGAGCAGCTTGCCGTGGAACATCATCCCGGGAACGCTCGGGTTCGGCAGGACCAGGTCGAACAGGGTGTAGACCAGGGTGTCGAACAGGTCCCGGACCACCGGCAGCCACAGCACCGCGAACACCGCGATCGAGCAGAACAGGCCGTTGGCCCTGACGAAACCGGTCCACCGGGCGCCCCGGAAGGCGGCCAGGACGTGGTACCCGTCCAGGCCCGGGAACGGCAGCAGGTTCACCAGCGCGCTGGTCAGGTTGGCGAAGGACAGGAAGGCCATCGCGGAGATCGCCCAGTTCACACTGTCCTGGCCGAGCGGCACCAACAGTGACACGGTGAGCGCCAGCGCGGCCGACAGCAGCAGGCTGGCCAGCGGACCGGCCAGCGCCACCATGACGCGGCGGCCGCGGGTCGGGACACGTTCCCAGTCCACGTAGGTGGGCGGCCCGTTCAGGCCGAACCCGCCCAGCCCCAGGTAGACCGAGGGCAGCACCAGACCGCCGAAGGCCTCCCGGTAGGCGAAGGGGTTGAACCGCAGGTAGCCGCTGCCGCGCAGGGAGCGGTCCCCGGCCAGGTAGGCGGTCAGGGCGTGCGCGAACTCGTGCACGGCCACGGACGCGATCCAGCCGAGCAGGATGAGCAGCGGCGGGATCAACGGGGTGACGGCAGTCCCCTCGGCGGCCCAGTCCAGCTCCACGGCACGCCAGGACAGCCACCCCGCGAACCCGGTCAGCCCGAGCAACAGGACGAACACCGGGCTGGGCAGGAAGTCCGCCCAGCTCTCCTGCCTGGGCGCGGTTTCCTCACGGTCGTCCCCGCCCGAAGCCTCCTCCTCGGACGTCGGAGCGCCCACCGTCCCGCCGTCACGGTCGGCGGCAGGGTCGTCTGCGCGCTCCGCGCCGACCCCGGCGGCGTTCAGTGCGTCGTCGGGCATCTGCTCCCACGGGTCGGCGACGTGTGCCCCGTCGCCGGAGTCCGGGTTCTCGGCGTCGGCAACGGTCACGTCGTCGGGTTCCGCCTTCTGCGGCGGCTCGGGCGTGGGCATGGTGCTCCTGCTGGTCGCGGGTGGTTCGCGCTCCAGGTTAGGCCCTGGTCCGAACCTTCTCGCAGCGGGTGCCGCGGGGCGCGGCTGGCGGGTCAGACCACCGCACGGGGCGCCACCGCGGACTTGTGCAGGCACGCGACCGCGAACGCCCTCCCCTGCGGGGTGAGTTCCCGGCGGCCGTCGCTGTCGCACCCGGCCACCAGGCCGAGCGCCTCCAACAGCCAGCCGACCGCCATGACCATCGCGCGCACCTGGTCGGAGGCGGTTTCGGCGGCGCGCCGGTGCGCGGCCGCGTGCCGCCCCGCGGTGACCGGCGGCTCCACGGGGCGCCAACCGGACTCGGTGAGCACCCGTTCGGCGGCCTCGGCGTCGGAGATCCCGCGCCGGGCGTGCGAGCCCAGGCCCTGCGGGGAACGGGCCAGCAGCATGCCCAGCAGGGTCTCCGCGGCGGCCTGCTCGAAGCCGCCGGTCCGGCACAGGGTCTCCGTGGCGGCCTGCCACAGTGCTTCGGGGTCCTCGCGCAGCTGCTGGCCCCGGCGGGTGAGTTCGAGCCGCCGACCGGAACGGCGCACGGCCCGCATGGTCCGCAGTACCTGGTGGAGGGAGATGAGCTGGGTGGCGTCGGTCTCGCTGCGCGGCGGCTCGGGTGAGGTGGACCAGCCGAAGTCCTCGCACATCTGCCGGACCACGCCGGGGGAGATGTAACCGATCTGGGTGAGGGCGATCCCGTCCGCGGCCAGGTCCAGCAGCCGTTGCAGCGGCGCCATGGCGGCGACGGAACCGCGCGGCACGTCCGCCCCGGCGATGATCTGCCCCACCAGGGGCCACAGGCGTTGCCGGTGCGGGTGCGAGGACGAGGACATCCACGCGCGTACCCGTTCCTCCCGGATCCGGTCCAGGTGGCTGAGCCCCCGCAGGTCGGGCTGGGTGAGGAAGGACCGCGCGAACCGTTCCTGGGCGGGGCGCCAACCGCGTTTGCCGGGGCGGATGTCGCCCAGGGAGATCGCGAGTTCGAGGGCGGCCGCGGTCTCCCGGCGGGCGTGCAGCTCGACGTCGCCGACGGCGGTGCCCCAGGTTAGCTCGGGCAGGTCGGGCGGTTCCACCCCGGACTCCCACATGAGCCTCTCGTACATGGCCAGGCCCGCGGTGTGGTCCCTGTCGTAGAGGGTGAGCAGGGTGGCGGTCTCGGGGGCCGAACAGATCTGCGCGTACCGGTTCAGCTTGAGGAGCTGGAGGAGGTGGCCCAGGGAGCGCACCGCGAACAGCCGGTCGTCGGCGGAGTCCTGGAAGCGCATGGGGAGTTCGTACCAGCAGAAACGCTGCACGGCGTGCTGGTTCAGCTGTTGGATCTCCTGCTCGGGGGCGAGCGTGTCCAGGGCCAGACGCGCCATGTCGGCGGCCCGCTCGTCCCGCCGGGCCAGTTCGGCGAGGGCGGACGCGACTGCCTCCCTCATGATGGGCGCCACCTCCCCGCGTACCTCGTGCCCGGTCCGTCAGGGTGGGACGGCCGGGCCCGGTGCTTCGTTGTCCGCCCGAGGCCGCGGTTGGGGGAACCACCGTGCCGGGGCTGAGCCTCTCCTACCCCGGAAAGGCCGAAGAATGCCTGGACGAACGCTCAGGGCGCCTCCGGGGGGCGCCCGCCGCGCCGACGCGGAGGAACCGGGGGAACGACACGGCTCGCGACGATGTCGGACTCGGCGACCTCCACCGTCGAGTCGTCCCTCCTGCGCAGTGTGAGCACGTTTTCGGCCCAGGACTCGACCACACCGACGATATCGGTGAATCCTCCTTCGGGGAGGGTGATTCGCACGGAGACCCGCCGGCCGAGGTCCTCCGGAACGATCCTGTGGACCAGTTGTCCTCGCAAGTGCATGAAATCCCGACCCCCGAGTGTGCGATGGGTGTTCTCCGACGCCATACTAGGAGGACGACATCTGTGCCAATAGCTTGCAGAGCCCGGACCGCGAACGACGCCCGCACGTCGGGACCGGCTCCGGGGAACTCTGAAGGTCCCCGCCTCCCCCGCGGGTAAGCGGGGGTGAGACAAGGAGTACGACGTGACCTACGTCATCGCGCAGCCCTGTGTTGATGTGCTGGACAAGGCGTGCATTGACGAGTGCCCTGTGGACTGCATCTACGAGGGCGACCGCATGCTCTATATCCACCCGGACGAGTGCGTTGACTGCGGTGCGTGTGAGCCGGTCTGCCCGGTCGAGGCCATCTACTACGAGGACGACCTGCCGGAGCAGTGGTCCGAGTTCTACAAGGCGAACGTCGATTTCTTCGACGACCTCGGTTCGCCCGGCGGCGCCTCGAAGGTCGGCAAGATCGACCGCGACCACCCGATCGTCGCCAAGCTGCCTCCGCAGGCCGAATAGCGTCAACCCACCACCGCATCCCCTTGGCGCAGAGGTTGCGTGGCGTGCACGTGTCGTGCCGACCCCCGGCCGGGGGTCGGCACGACACTGTTGTGTGAGATACAGGATGGAGAGTGCACGATGGGTGAACGGCGACCGGTGACCGACCGGCTCCCGACCTTCCCGTGGGACCGGCTGACGCCGTACAAGAGGACGGCCTCGGCCCACCCCGACGGCATCGTCGACCTGTCCGTCGGCACCCCCGTCGACCCGGTGCCCGCCAGCCTGCGCAGCGCCCTCGCCGACGCGGCCGACTCGCCCGGGTACCCGACGACCTGGGGCACGTCCGAGCTGCGCGCCTCGATCCGGGACTGGCTCGAACGCCGCCACGGGGTACGCGTCGCCGAAGGCGCGGTCCTGCCCACGGTCGGCTCCAAGGAGCTGGTGGCCTGGTTGCCGACCCTGCTCGGCCTGGGCGCCGGCGACACGGTCGTCCACCCCGAACTCGCCTACCCCACCTACGACGTGGGCGTGCGGATCGCGGGTGCCACCCCGGTCGCCTCCGACGGCCTCACCGCGCTCGGCCCGGCCGACGTGAAGCTGGTGTGGGTGAACTCGCCCGGCAACCCGACCGGTCGCGTGCTCGGCGTCGACCACCTCCGCAAGGTCGTGGAGTGGGCCCGGGAGCGGGGCGCGATCGTCGCCTCCGACGAGTGCTACCTCGACCTCGGCTGGACCGACCCGCGACCCGTGTCGATCCTGCACCCGGACGTGTGCGGCGACTCCCACGCCAACCTCCTGGCCGTGCACTCGCTGTCCAAGCGCTCGAACCTCGCCGGATACCGCGCCGCCTTCGTCGCGGGCGACCCCAACCTGGTCTCCGAGCTCCTCGCCGTGCGCAAACACGCCGGAATGATCGTTCCCGCCCCCGTCCAGGCGGCCATGAAGGCCGCCCTGGACGACGACGAGCACGCCGCCCGCCAGAAGGAGACCTACCGGGCCCGCCGCACCGAACTGCGCGCCGCCCTCGAAAGCGCCGGCTGGACCATCGAGCACTCCGACGCGGGCCTGTACCTGTGGGCCAGCCACCCCGAACACGACTCGTGGAGCGCCGTGGGCGCCCTCGCCAAACTCGGGGTGCTGGTCGCCCCGGGGACGTTCTACGGTCCCGCCGGCGCCGGTCACGTGCGGGTGGCCTTCACCGCCACCGACGAACGGGTGGAAGCCGCGGTGAAGCGCCTCAGCCCCGGCTCCGGGGCGTAGGGAGGGGAGCCGCGCGGATGCGGGTCCGGGGGCCCGGTGTCCGTCCAAGGGGGCGGGTGTCACCGACCTCCGGGGTCAGTACACCTCGCCCGGTTCGATCGTGTACCGGGGCACGGCGACCTCGGGGTTGGCACAGGCGGTGTCATGGCCGCCTGTGGGGACGGTGACCGGGGCCTCGGCGATGTAGAGCGACACCTCGATGCCCGCCACGGGCGTGGGCTCGCACAGTTGCGGGTCGTAGTTGTCCGGGTTGGGCTGGGCCACGGTCAGCAGCGCGGTCCCCTCCGGCTCCACGGTGAACGAGTCGCCCCCGCCCTCTCGCACGGCCCAGGCACCGACACGCTCGCCCTGGTCGTCCACCCAGTTCAGACTGGCGTGCCGGTAGAGGTTGCACGGTTCCTGGGCGGGTGTCTCCCCTTCGCCGGTCCGCGTCATGGTGAACTCGATGTAGGCGGTGCCCGCGGCGGCTCGGCGCTCGTTCTCGACGATCTCGAAGTCTGAGACAGCGCAGTCGCGCATGGGCTCCTGCGCGGCGGCGGGCACGGCGACGGCGGCGGGCGCGGCGATCATCGCGGCGGTGAGCACCGCGGTCCTGGTCCGGATGCGGGCTGTGGCCGTGGTCTTCCTCGTCATGCTGGTCCTCCTGTAGCCGGTATTGCGGTCATCGGGCGGTGTCGACGGTGACGCGCGCCGAGAGTTCCGATGTCCGTTGTCACTATCCGATCACCAAGAGTAGCGAATTGGGAGCGGGGCGGCCCGGCCACGCGCGTACGCGTACGCCCCGTGCCGTGGGCATCGGCCCTTCCCCGCCGCAGCGGCACTTCGCCCCGGTGCGGCCGTTCGACCGGCCCGGCCGCCGGCCGCAGCCCGACCGTGGCCCCGGCCGCCCCTACCGCAGCACCACACGCCCGTTTGCGGCCCGGTCCTCCTCGACCCGGGACCACTCCTCGGCGCCGTCCACCCCGTCGGACGCCTGCCACCGCTGGTCCTCATAGGTCACCGAGGTGATCCCGTACTCCTCGGCGTGCGCCACGGCCCACAGCGCCATCGCCCAGCCCAGATCACCCGTCCGGCCCACACTCCCGCTCCCGCTGTTGCTCTCCGGGTCCACGGGCAGCTGGGCCGGGTCGGTGCCGAACACGCGGGCCATCTCTTCCTGGGCCCCCGCGACGTCGGTGTCCGAGGCCCGCATTTCCTCCACGGACTCAGCGTCGAACCAACAGGTCATGGAGGGTCCGGCCCGTCCGGTGAACACCTCCGCCATGTCGGCTGACAGCTCTTCGTGCTGGTCGTAGGCGAACCCGTGGGCGCTGCGCTGGACATGCTGTGCGGCCTCGTAGACGGGCAGGCCCTCCCAGCCGTTCACCTCCGACAGCTTGTCGTAGAACGACCTGCTGGCGAAGACCGGGTCGAGGATCTCGTCCGGTTCGCCCCACTCCTGGGAGGGGCGCTGCTGGAACAGGCCCAGGGAGTCCAGGTCGCCGTACTCGACGTTGTAGAAGGTGGACTCCTGCCACACCGTCGCGTACGCCACCGTCACCGCTTCCTCCGGCAGGTCACGGCTGAAGGCCACACCGCCCACGGTCGCCGCGTTCACGGCCTGGGCGACCTCCATCTCGTAGCGTCCGT
Organism: Nocardiopsis terrae; assembly: GCF_014651695.1. GTDB lineage: Bacteria > Actinomycetota > Actinomycetes > Streptosporangiales > Streptosporangiaceae > Nocardiopsis > Nocardiopsis terrae. Next base: position 583,156 of record NZ_BMXJ01000002.1, on the reverse strand, counting down.
CCGCCAGTCCCAGACGGCAACCGGGCTCGGGCTCCTCCTGGGTGTCGAGGGGCTCGAAGGTGGTCAGCACGTAGTAACCCCCGGCGACGAACAGGCCGCAGACGAAGGTGAGGATGAGGAGGATCTTGGCGAACGCGGAGAACTTCCTGCGTTTACTGGGCACGGGCGAACCAAGGGTCGGCGAACGGGTGGAGCGCACCGGGCCCGGTCCCGGGAAGGGTCCGGAGGCGGTGGTGCGCGGGGCGCGCCGGGGTCCTGTCGAAGGTGTCCGGGGGCGGTCCCCGGCGGGCCTCGGCGAAATTGTAGTCGGCGTGGCGAACTCCCACGGGAGCCCTCCGGGCGGCTTCGCCGGGAGCCGCTGCGGCGCATGGTGCGCCCGCCCCGCGCCCCTCGCCCGCCCTCGGGCGGTCAGCCGCCCGCTGGAGTGGTGAAAGGCTCAACCCGGGCGGGCGGGGCGCATGCGCCGCACCCCCCGGGAGCGGCTAACGTGGGTTCACATGACCAGCTCGTACAAGAGTCCGCTGCCCGACCAGATCGACGAACTCTGGGCGCAGCGCTCCGAACTCACCCCCGGCCACACCGATGCGCGCGAGATCATCACCGGCGCCATCGACCAGATCGACGAGGGCAAGGCCCGCGTGGCCTTCGTCGACCCCGCCACGAACGACGTGGTGGTCGACGAGCGCGCCAAGCGCTCCATCCTCCTCGGCTTCAAGGTCCTGGACATGAAGGAGTCGCAGGTCGGTGACTTCTACTACCACGACCGCATGCCGCTGAAGACCCGATTCGACGGCGTCCGCGTCGTCGCGGGCGCGATCGCCCGGTGGGGTTCCTACCTCGCCCCGGGCGTCGTCCTCATGCCGTCCTTCACCAACATCGGCGCCTACGTGGGTTCCGGCACCATGGTCGACACCTGGGCCACCGTCGGTTCCTGCGCCCAGGTCGGCGAGAAGGTCCACCTTTCCGGCGGTGTGGGCGTCGGCGGCGTGCTGGAGCCGCCGCAGGCCTCCCCGGTCGTCATCGAGGACGAGGCCTTCCTCGGCTCGCGCAGCATGGTCGTCGAGGGCGCCCGTGTCCGTAGGGGCGCCAAGCTCGGTGCGGGCACCATCCTCACCTCGTCCACGCGCGTCTTCGACGCCGAGACCGGTGAGGAACTGCCCCGCGGAGAGGCTCCTGCCTGGTCGGTGTGCGTCACCGCCAACCGGACCAAGAGCTTCCCGGGCGGCGACTTCGGCATGCCGGTCCTGCTCGTGCTCAAGCGCCTCGAGGAGGGCCAGGAGCACGACAAGCTCGCCCTGAACGACCTCCTCCGCGAGCACGGCGTCAACGCCTGACGCCGACGCCCGAGCCGCGCGAACCGCGCGAACGGGGCGTCCTTCCACCACGGGAGGGCGCCCCGTCGTCTGTTCTAGGCTGGCCACGTGTCGCGTGCGCGCACCGCACCGCACACCGCGAGGTTTCCGTGCGCGCACGCACCGCACCCCACGACGACCCACCCACCTCACCGAAACGGGGCGACACCATGCTGGACCTGACCTCGGACGTGGCGGACCTGACCGCCGCCATCGTGGACACCCGTTCCGAGAGCGGCGACGAGAAGGCCCTCGCCGACGCGGTCGAGAGCGTCCTGTCGGCCCTGCCCCACCTCACCGTCACCCGAGACGGTGACGCCGTCGTCGCCCGGACGCACCTCGGCCGTGAGCGCCGGGTGGTGATCGCCGGGCACCTCGACACCGTGCCGATCGTCGACAACGTCCCCTCGCACGTGGAGGGCGAGCGCCTCTACGGCTGCGGCACCTCCGACATGAAGGCGGGGGTGGCCGTCCAGCTCAAACTGGCCGCTCTGGTCACCGAGCCGGTCCACGACGTCACCTACGTCTTCTACGACAACGAGGAGGTCGACGCCGTCCGCAACGGTCTCCTCCGCCTGTCCAGGAACCACCCGGAGTGGCTGGCCGGAGACTTCGCGATCCTGATGGAGCCCACCGACGGGGTGATCGAGGGCGGCTGTCAGGGCACCATGCGCGTGGACGTGCGGGCGTACGGCAAGCGTGCGCACAGCGCCCGCTCCTGGAAGGGCGAGAACGCCATCCACCGTGCCGGTGCGATCCTGGACGTCCTGCGCGCCTACACGCCCCGCCAGCCGGAGGTGGAGGGCCTCACCTTCCACGAGGGCCTCAACGCGGTGTTCGTCGAGGGCGGTGTGGCGGGCAACGTCATCCCGGACGAGTGCGTGGTCCGGGTGAACTACCGGTACGCCCCGGACCTCTCCCCGGCGGACGCCGAGGCCCACCTGCGCGAGGTGTTCGAGGGCTTCGAGGTCACGGTCACGGACTCCTCGGCCCCGGCGCGCCCCGGTCTGGACGACCCCTCGGCGGCGGCGTTCGTCACCGCGGTCGGTGAGGGCCGGGCCCGGGCCAAGCTCGGCTGGACCGATGTCTCCCGCTTCTCCGAGTTGGGTGTGCCCGCGGTCAACTACGGCCCGGGGGACCCGATGCTCGCCCACACCCGTGACGAGTACGCCGAGATCCCGCAGATCCGTGTGGCTCAGGAGCGCATGGCCGCCTGGCTCACCGGACGGCGCTGAACCGGTTCCGCCACCGGTCAGCACCGGTCGGCACCGGTGCGGCCGCCAACGGTCATCCGCGTGTCACATGTCGTTCGAGTGTGAGCTCGCCCAGGGTGGATAGCTTTACGGGCATGACGGAAGAAGAAGACGTCCGGCGCGCCGGACCACTCACCTACCGCGGCCGCGCCATCCCGGACACCACGACCGACCAGCGGCTCCTCGACCGTCGGGGCCCCTCCGACTGGGTGCACACCGACCCCTGGCGGGTGCTGCGCATCCAGTCGGAGTTCGTGGAGGGCTTCGGACTGCTGTCCGAACTCCCCTCCGCGGTGAGCGTCTTCGGCTCCGCGCGGATCAAACCCGGGACCGAGTACTACGAACTGGGTGTCGAGGTCGGCAGCAAACTCGCCGACGCCGGTTACGCCACCATCACCGGTGGCGGCCCGGGCATGATGGAGGCCGCGAACCGGGGTGCCCAGCAGGCGGGCGGCCTGTCCGTCGGGCTCGGCATCGAGCTGCCCTTCGAGCAGTCGCTCAACTCCTACATCGACATGGGGATGACCTTCCGGTACTTCTTCGTCCGCAAGACGATGTTCGTGAAGTACTCACAGGCCTTCGTGGTGCTGCCGGGGGGTTTCGGGACGCTCGACGAGTTGTTCGAGGCGATCACCCTGGTGCAGACCAGGAAGATCACCCGTTTCCCCGTGGTGCTGGTCGGCACCGAGTTCTGGGGCGGTCTGCGTGACTGGGTGGAGTCCAGCCTGCTCAAACACGGCCTGATCGCGGAGAAGGACATGGAGCTGCTCCACGTCACCGACGACCCGGACGAGGCGGTGCGGGTCATCCAGGAGGCGCACCTGCACCTGGAGGGCAAGTTCGAGCGTTCGGAGGCCGGCCCCTCCAGCTGACCCGCCGCGCCCCGTACGGGAGCCGCCGCGAGCGGGGTGCGCCCCCGGTCCGGGAACCGGTGCGTCAGGCGAGTCCCCGGCGCACGGCGGCCGGCGGGCGCTCGCCGCGCACCGACGCGACCATGTCCAGTGCCCGGCGCACCCGATCCGGGTGGTCGGTGACGAACACACGCGCACCCGCCCAGGCGTACACCGTGGCCAGGGCCACCTCCTCGGCCGCCGGGACCGGGACCGCACCCGCGATCCCGGGAGGTGCGGGAGGCAGGTCGGTGCGCGGGGCCTGTCCGTCGGGGCGCGTACAGCGGACCAGGACGGTGTGTCCCCGCGCGACCAGCTCCGCCACCCGACGGGCGGACGGCCGGTGCCCGGCGTCCGCGGTCCAGTGGGGAGCGGCGCCGTCGCCCCGGTCCTCCACGGTCGGGGCAGCGGTTTCGGCGGCTTCGGCAGGGCCGGAGACGGAACCGGGGATCAGGACTCGGAAGCGCGGTTTCGGCACCCGCCGAGTCTCCCACGCGAGGGCACTCCCGGGGGAGGGGCCGGTGTGGCACGATCGGTCCGTGCCTTTCTTCATCATGATCCTGGTCGCCGCGGCCGCGCTCGCCGTTCTCGTCGGCGTGGTCTTCGTCGTGCTCGGCAAGGGCGGCCAACTCGCCCGGTTCGAGGCCGACTTCCCCCCGCTGAACCTGCCCGAGGGGCGTCCCGTGGGCTCCCGCGACCTGGGCGGCCTTCTCCTTCCCCTGGCCATGTGGGGCTACCACGTACGCGCGGTCGACGAGCTGCTCGTTCGGCTCACGTCCACGTTGCGCGAGCGGGAGGCGCGGATCGAGGACCTGGAGCGGCACCTGGCCCGCCTGGACCCGTCCTACGCCCCGCGGGGGACCGGGCCCCGGCCCGGGGCGCACCTGCCGGGCGAGGACGCTCTGCCGGGTGAGGGCGACGCGGAGCGGGGCGGGGATTCCGGCACGGATTCCGGTACCGCCTCCCAGCCGGAGTGGGCCCCCTCCGACCCGGATGACGTCACCGCCGACGACGGAAAGAGCGGGAAACGGGCCTGACCCGGGTGCGCCGGGCCCCGCCCAACGCTGGTCCGCTCCCGCCGAAACGACCGCGGACGCGCCGCGGAGCCCCGCCCCGACCGAGAGATATATGTCGTGCATCACATCCGATGTGTCGTTCTTGGTCGGATGTGGTGCGTTCCGGTGCTCTATTCTCAGTCGCTGTACATGCGTACCCCCGCTCCGCCGGAGCGGGTGGACCGTCGGTGAGGATGGCGAGGATGGACACAGCAGCCGAACTCCGGGCGGACGCAGAGGACGGGTCCGGGAGCTCCTCCACCCCGGTGCGCCAGATGTCCCTGTGGCCTCCGCCCCGTTCGACCCGACACAGCGGCAGGCGCCGCCGCCAGTTCACCAAGGCGGCCGTGACCGTCGCCGCGCTCGCGCTGATCGGCGGCGGAGCCTTCGCGGCCCTGACCTACCTGGACGGTTCCGGCGACGACACGGTCACCGCCACGTCCGACCCCGACGAGTTCGTCGGATCGTGGTCGGGCCGGATGGACCAGGTCGACACCGAGGGCGACCCCGTCGCGGAATGGGACGCCCAGGTGAGGATCGAGGAGGGCGCCGAACGGGGCAGTACCGCCTGGACCACCTTCTCCTGCTCCGGGACCCTCGAACTCTCGGCGCGCGACGGCGATCGGCTGGTGTACTCCTACACCGAGACCTCCGACCCCGAGGACCGCTGCGTCGACGAGTCGGAGCTGACGCTCTGGCCGGCCTCGAACGGCGGAGCGCTCGAAGCGGAGTGGTCCGCGGTCACCCATGAGGGCACCCGGATGATCTCCACCGGGACCCTGGACACCTCCACCGGAGCCCTGGACTGAACCCGCCCCTGTCGGCCCCGGGGCGCCGCCGCCGGCCCCGTCCCGGACCGCTCTCGCGGACCTCGCCCCGCGCGGGTTTCGGGCGAGACCGATATAACCTTACTGACCAATGATTTCTTGTCGGTGGGCGCTCACGGAGGTGGCCCGGCCGTCGCCTGGCGCACACGCAGGGGTCAACCTCCGAGATAATGGTCGAAGCGTGACTCACGTCCCCCAAGCCACACGGGCGCGAGTCACACGGAACCGGCCACCTGCGAGGAACACTGAGAAAGGGGAATGGCATGGCGGCGATGAAGCCGAGGACCAGCGACGGGCCGATGGAGGTCACCAAGGAGGGTCGCGGCATCATCATGCGGGTCCCGCTCGAGGGCGGCGGCCGTCTGGTCGTGGAGCTCACGCCCGACGAGGCGATCGAGCTCCGGGACGCGCTTCGGGGTGTCGTCGGATAACCGGATACCACTCGTCCCCCACCTGGGCCGGAGCGCCCTGACGACCCCCAAGGTTCCACACCTCCTACACGAGTGAACGATTGTGAGCGGCCTGTGCCATTCGCCACGGAGATCCACCCCGTACCGGGGACCCTCGCCGAATCCACCGCGGACCTGCTGGTCCTCCCCGTACTCACGGGCGAGGAAGGCCCCGAGGCGGTCGAAGGGGTCGTCGACGGCGGACTGACACAGGTCCTTCCGGCTCCGCTCACAGATCTGTTCACGCACTACGCGCTCACCGGAAAACCCGGTGAGCTCTCCCAGTTCCCGGTGTCCCGGGACGGGGGCCTGGTCCGCCTGGCCCTTCTCGGGGTCGGTTCGGGCGGCCCCGACGACCTCCGGAAGGCCGGTGCCGCCCTCGCCCGGGCCGCACGGGGCAACGAACGCGCCGCCCTGGCCTGGCCCGGGGCGGGCGGGGAGGCGGCCACGGCCTTCGCCGAGGGCGCCCTGCTCGCCTCCTACACCTTCACGCTCAAGTCCGCCGAGGCTCCGTCGGCCCAGCGTCCCCTGGCCGCCGTCGACGTGGTCGGCGGCGGCCAGGGCCTGGCGGAGGCGCTGGCGCTGGGCACCTCCCTGGCCACGGCCACCGCTCTGGCCCGGGACCTGATCAACACCCCCTCGATGACCAAGGACCCGGAGTGGATGGCGGCCCGGGCGCGCGAGGTCGCGGCCGCGGACACCGGGCTCGACGTACGGGTCTGGGACGAGAAGGACCTGGACGAGGAGGGTTTCGGCGCCATCCTCGGCGTCGGGCAGGGCTCCTCCCGGCCGCCCCGGCTGGTCCAGTTGTCCTACACGCCGGAGAACCCCACCGAGCACGTGGTGCTGGTCGGCAAGGGCATCACCTTCGACACCGGTGGCCTGTCGCTCAAGCCCAACGACAACATGAAGCTCATGAAGACCGACATGAGCGGTTCCGCGATCGTGCTGGCCGTGTTGTCGGCCCTGGCAGCCGTGGGGTCCGGGGTCCGGGTCACCGGTCTGCTCGCACTCGCGGAGAACGCCGTCTCCGGTGACGCCACCCGCATCGGTGACGTGCTGACCACCTACACCGGCAAGACCGTCGAGGTGCTCAACTCCGACGCCGAGGGCCGCCTGGTCCTGGCCGACGCCATGGGCTACGCGAGCACCGAGCTCGCCCCGGACGTCCTGGTGGACGTCGCCACCCTGACCGGTGCGGCCAAGCTGGCGCTGGGCACCGGGACGGGTGCGCTGTACAGCAACGACGACGCGGTCGCGGCCGAGATCGAGAGCGCGGGCCAGGCCTCGGGCGAGCCGCTGTGGCGGATGCCGCTCACGGAGGACTACGTCCCCACCACCCGGTCCCGGGTGGCGGACCTGGCCAACATCGGCACCCGCGGCAGGGACTTCGGACCGGCGGGGGCCACCGACGCCGCACTGTTCCTGCGCGAGTTCACCGGCGGCCTGCCCTGGGCACACCTGGACATCGCCGGTCCGGGCCGGTCCATGCAGGAGAGCGGCCTGCTCTCCAAGGGCGGGACCGCCTTCACCACCCGCACCCTGCTGCGCTGGCTCGCCCGGCGGTAGGGGCCCTTCCACGGGGCCTGCGGCGGTCGACGGTGCCGCCCGGGCCCCGTCGCCGCGTCCGGTTGCGGTCAGGGCCGGATGGCCGCGAGCAGGCCCTCGCCCACCGGAACCAGCAGCGGGATGAACGACTCGTCCTCCCGCATCCGCTGCATCACCTCGCGCACCGCCACCTCGGCCGGGTCCGGCACCCGCAGCGGCCCGTCCGGCCCCCCGGGGGCGGTCATCACGTTGTTGAACACCACGACCCCGCCCGGGCGCAGCAGCCGGAGCGCCTCCTCCAGGTAGACCGGGTAGGAAGCCTGATCGGCGTCGACCGAGACCATGTCGTAGCCGCCGTCGGTCAGCCGGGGCAGTACCTCCAGAGCAGTGCCGCGGATCAGCCGGGCCCGCCCCGCGCCGAAACCCGCCCGGGCGAAGGCCGAACGCGCGTAGTCCTGGTAGGCGGCGTTGACGTCCACCGTGGTCAGGATGCCCTCCGGCGCCATCCCCCGCAGCAGCCAGATCCCCGAGGTCCCGCACCCGGTACCGACCTCCACCACCGAACGGGCCCCGATGGCCGCGGTGAGGAACCGCAGGGCGGCCCCGGTCGCCGCGTCCACCGGTGGGGCCGCGGACCGGACACCGGTGTCGTAGGCGTCCGCCAGGGGGCCGTCGCCCATGGCGGACTCCTCGAACCGGGCCTGCTCGGTCCGGACCCACGCCGTGCGGGCGAGGCTCTCTTCTGCGCTGATGACGGCCTCCCGTGTACTGCCGAATGTCGTAGCCGGGCGTTCTGACCGGGAGACCGTCACCCACCGTAGAATGGTGGTCGCGGCCAGGTAGTCTCCCTGGTCAAAAGACTAGCCTGATCCAGCCGAAACTCCGAGTGTGGCGACGGGAACTTAATCGGCGTCCTCCGGCGTTGAATCGGGATGAACGCACGTTGATCGCCACGAAGTAACCTCCCCCCGACCAACCCTCGTCTGGTGGATCAGCGGGATGAAGGGAGCAGCGGTGCCAGAGACCGGCCCTGCCGTTGAGTTCGAGGCATGGGAACCCCCGAGCTGGGAGGAGGTCGTGCGGACCCACTCCCCACGGGTCTACCGGCTGGCCTACCGTCTCACCGGTAACAAGCACGACGCCGAGGACCTCACCCAGGAGGTCTTCATCCGGGTGTTCCGTTCCCTCGCCAACTACACCCCCGGCACCTTCGAGGGGTGGCTGCACCGCATCACCACCAACCTCTTCCTCGACATGGCACGGCGCAGGGCCCGGATCCGCTTCGAGGGGCTGGCCGACAACGCCGACGAGCGCCTGGAGGGCCGTGAGCCCTCACCCGCCCAGCGCTATGACGACCGGCACTTCGACGCCGACATCCAGGGCGCGCTGGACGCCCTGCCCGCGGAGTTCCGCGCGCCCGTCGTGCTGTGCGACATCGAGGGCCTGTCCTACGAGGAGATCGCGGCGACGCTCGACGTCAAACTGGGCACCGTCCGCAGCCGCATCCACCGGGGCCGCGCCCAGCTGCGCCGCGCCCTGGAGCACCGGCGGGCCCTGACCGCGGAGAACGACGCCCGGGGCGGCGGAGGCAACGTGAAGACCGGGGAGGCGGAGTGAGCATGGACCACCTCGGGGAGCGCCTTTCGGCACTGATCGACGGGGAGCTGGGCGCCGCCGAACACGAGCGCGCCCTCATCCACCTGGCCAAGTGCGAGCCGTGCCGGTTCGAGGCCGACATGATGCGCAGGCTCAAACGCCGCCTCACCGGGCTCGGTGAACCCGAACCCGACATGGACTTCATGGGACGCCTGATGTCCCGGCCCGACCCGGGCGGACAGCACGGGCGGGGTGATGGCGGCCCCCCGGACCCGCCCCCGAACAGCCCTTTCGGGTCCAGCCCGCCCTTGGGGTCCTCCCGTCCCCTGGGCGGGTTCCCCGGGAGCGGGTACCCGGCGGTCGAGCGGGCCGAACCGGCTCCGCGCCGCGAGCAGCCGCGCACCAGCCCGGAGCGGTACGTCCCGGCCGCCGCGCGCCGGGGTGGCAGCGACCGGTTCTCCGGCCTGCTGCCGCACTTCTCCGGCGGGCGTTACGCGGTCGTGGGCCTGGCGGTGGCGACGGCGCTCCTGGGGAGCGCGTTCGTCGCGGGCGGTGAGGGGGAGGAGACTCCGGTGGTGGAGCCCCGTCTGTCCGACTTCGCCGTCGAACACGCGGTGACCAGCCGGCAGATCCCGGTGGTCGGGCCGCTACCCGCGGACCCGCCGTTCGACCCCCTGCCCGTCGTGGCCGAGCAGCCCCCGGACCCGACCGAAACGACCCGGTGAGGTCCGGGGAACCCTCTCCCGGTCCGAGTCTCGGCCCCGCATCCGCCGTCTCCGCGGCACTGCTGTGCGCGCTCCTGCTGACCGGCGGGGGCCCGCCCGAGGCGACCTCGGTCCCGGCCGAGGGCGCGGACGACGGTATGGCCGTGCTGGAACGCGCGGCCGACTCCAACGGCCGTGTGGCCTACTCCGCGATCCGTGAGGTCCGCGGCCCGGAGGGCTCCGGTACCGAGGAGGGGGTCGACGTGCACGTGGTCAACAGCCCGGGTGCGGGTCTGGCCATGTCCGCCCCGGGAGAGGACGAGCACGCCTTCGTCGTGCTCGCCTCCTCCGCCCTGGAGTCCCTCGACAGCCGCCTCCTGGACGTGCTCGGTGACACCTACCGTGTGGCGGACGCCGGACCGGCGCGCCTCGACGGCCGACGGGCCCGGCTGGTCGAGGCGCTGCGCGCGGACTCGACCGTGGCGGGGCGTTTCTGGGTGGACGCCGAGACCGGCCTGCTCCTCGGCCGCACCGTGTACGACCGGGCGGGGGAACGGGCGTTCAGCACCAGTCTCACCGGCCTGGACCTGGGAGAGGGGGACTGGCCGGAAGGGGCTCCGGGCGACGCGCCCTGGGGCGACGCGCTCAACGAGGGGGAACTGGACGGCCTGCGCGAGGCCGGCTGGGTGGTGCCCGAACACCTGACCTGGAACCTGCGGATGGTCGACGCCCGTGCCAAACGCTACGGGGGTGAGCGTGTCGTGCACGCGGTCTACTCCGATGGTTTGTCCCAGGTGTCGGTTTTCGTCCAACGTGGCAAGCTGGGAACCGAACATCCCTCCACACTTCGTGACGGATACACCGGAACCGGTGCGGGGGGAAGTGGCGTCACAACAGGACACGACACGATCTTCGGCGGAGACGTGGGCCAGTACCAGAGTGTGTGGCAGGCGAACGGTTTCGTCTACACGGTTCTGGCCGACGCCCCCGCGGACCTGGCCTCCTCGGCGGTGGCCGCGTTGCCAGGACCCGAGGACTCCGGCTTCTGGGCCAGGGTGCTGCGAGGTCTGTCCCGGCTGGGTCTTCTGTAGGGGCCTGGTCCACCGGCGGAGCGTGTGCCGAGTCGGAAGCCAAGCGATGTACGGAGCAGGTCTTGAGTCAGGACAACGACCGTTCGGAACCCGGTGAGGGGCGGGTTCCGCCCCCGCCGAACGGTGGAGCCCCCCAACGAGGCGTGCCGAACACCCCCGCCCCGGGTCAGGCGCCCGCGCAACCCCCGCAGCGGCCCGGCGGGGCGCCGGTCGTTCCGCCGCACCCCCAGGGAGGCCAGGCCCCCCGGACCGACCGTTCCGTGAACCAGGGCGCGGGCGGCCCCGGACCGGCCCCGCAGGGACAGCCCGCCCTGCAGGCCCCGCAGACCCCTCAGGCCCCGCAGACCCCTCAGGCCCCGCAGGGACAGCCCGCCCTGCAGGCCCCACAGGCCCACGGCCACTTCGCCGTGCCTCCGGGCACCTCCGCCCAGTACGCCTCGCCCGCCCCCGCCCAGGGGCCGCACCGCGCCAAACGCGGTGTCCCCGCCTGGATGGCGTTGAGCGGGATGCTCGTCGTCGCCCTCATCGCGGGCGGGGCCGGGGGGCTCGCCGGAGGGATGCTCGGTTCCGGCGGCGAACCGGAGGCGCCTCCCGAACAGGAGGGGCCGGTCATGAACGAACCTCCGCCCGAGGCGCCCGAGCGCGATCCCGACACCATCGCGGGCGTGGCCCAGCGCGTCAGCCCGAGCGTGGTCTCCCTGCGCAGCGCGGGCGGGCGCGTCGGGGCGAGCGGTTCCGGGTTCGTCATCGAGGGCGACTACGTGGTCACCAACGACCACGTCTCCTCGCCCCTGGAGGAGGACGGCATCGTCGTGGAGTACAGCGACGGCAAGTTCAGCCTGGCCTCGATCGTGGGCTCCGACCCCAGTTCCGACCTGGCGGTACTGGAACTGGAGGACCCCAACGACGTGGAGCCGTTGCCGTTCGGGGACTCCGAGGAGGCGATCGTCGGCGACGAGGTCATCGCGATCGGCGCGCCCCTGGGCCTGACCGGGACGGTCACCCAGGGCATCATCAGCGCCGTGGACCGCCCGGTCAGCTCGGACGAGGGCGAGAGCCAGTTCTTCGCGATCCAGACCGACGCGGCGATCAACCCCGGTAACTCGGGCGGTCCGCTCGTCGACGTCCAGGGGCGGGTCATCGGGGTCAACTCGATGATCGTCACCATGGGCGGGGGCTTCATGGGGGAGCAGCAGGGCGGCAACATCGGCCTGGGATTCGCGATCCCCTCCACCGAGGCCGAGGAGGTCGTCAACCGGATGATCGACCACGGTGAGACCGCCTACGCCGACCTCGGTGTCACCTACGACACGGAGAGCCCGGTCGTCGGAGCGGTCCTCGCCGAGGATCGGGACGCGGTCGAGTCCGGCGGCCCGGCCGACGAGGCGGGCCTGGAACCGGGCGACGTGATCGTCAGCTTCGACGGCCAACGGGTCAACTCCCACGGCGAACTCCAGGCCATGGTGCGGGACCGCGCTCCGGGCGAGGAGGTCGAGCTCGAGTACGAGCGGGACGGTGACCGGGAGAGCGTCACCGTCACCCTCGGCTCGGACGAGGACTGACCGGAGGACGGCCGGTACGACACCACGGCCCCCGAGTCCGATCGGACTCGGGGGCCGTCGCGTGTCTTCCAACCGACCCGGGCGCTCGGCCGCGGTCCGGGTGTCAGCGGCCGGCGGGGGAGATCCCCAGCTGCATTCCGGCCAGCCCGCGGGGCTTGCCGACCAGCTTCTCGGCGATCGAGATCATCACCTTGCTGGCCTCGGCCTCGGGCTCGGTGAGGACGAGCGGCTTGCCCTCGTCGCTGCCCTCGCGCAGGCGGGTGTCCAGCGGCACCTGGCCCATGAGCGGGATCTCGGCGCCCAGGGTCCTGGTCAGGGCGTCGGCGACGGTCTGACCGCCGCCCTGGCCGAAGAGGTACACCGGGTCGGCGCCCTCCTCCGGCAGGTAGTAGGACATGTTCTCGATGACGCCGGCGATGCGCTGGTGCGTCTGGGCGGTGATGGCGCCCGCGCGCTCGGCGACCTCGGCGGCGGCCTGCTGCGGCGTGGTGACCACGAGCAGTTCGGCGCCGGGGAGCATCTGCGCCACGGAGATCGCGATGTCACCGGTGCCCGGGGGCAGGTCCATCAGCAGGACGTCCAGGTCGCCCCAGAAGACGTCGGAGAGGAACTGCTGGAGGGCGCGGTGCAGCATCGGGCCGCGCCACACCACCGGGGTGTTGCCCTCGGTGAACATGCCGACCGAGATGACCTTGATGCCGTGGGCGGTGGGCGGGAGGATCATGTCCTCGACCTTGGTCGGGAAGTCCGACGCACCGAGCATGCGCGGCACCGAGTGGCCGTAGATGTCGGCGTCGACGACGCCCACCTTGTGGCCCTGGGCCGCGAGCGCGGCGGCGAGGTTCACGGTGACGGACGACTTGCCGACACCGCCCTTGCCCGAGGCGACCGCGTAGACCTTGGTGAGCGAGTTCGGCTTGGCGAAGGGGATCTCCTTCTCCGCCTGCCCGCCGCGGAGCTTGGTCTGGAGCTCCTTGCGCTGTTCCTCGTTCATGACGTCGAGTTCGACGGTGACCTTGGTGACGCCGGCGACCTTGGTCACCGCTTCGGTCACGTCCTTTTCGATGCGGCCCTTCATCGGGCAGCCGGCCACCGTGAGATAGATACCGACGTGCACGGCACCGCCGTCGGCGAGGTCGACGCTCTTGACCATGCCGAGGTCGGTGATGGGACGGTGGATCTCCGGGTCTTGCACCGTGGCCAGGGCCTCGTGGACCTGCTCGGTGGTTGGTGTGGAGGACATGTACTCAATCGTAGGTCAGCGGGACGGGGACTCGTCCTGTGGTGTCGCTCCCAGGACCACCTGTTCCAACAGGGGTCGTACTGCCCGGTATTCCGGTTCTGGAGGGGGTCCGCACCGGGCCGATCCGTACTGTGATCAGGCGATAACGGTATGGCCTTAACGCAGGCGATACATGCCCGGATAGTAGTCTCGGTGCACGATGGGAAATGTGCCACCACAGCCTGGTTCGTCCTGGCCCGCTGCGCCCGAGGGGGCGCAGGGGCCGGTTTCCGGTGGCCACACCCAGGAGCAGACCTGGGCCTGGCCGCCCGGCGGCGGAAGACACACCCCGCCCGGCGGGCATCCGGCGCTGACGCCGGACCCCTCCGTGTGGGCTTGGCCACCACCGCGTCCGGTGCGGTCGAAGCAGTTCGCCTGCGCCGCGATCCCCGGAAGTGAGTCCTATCACAGGCTTGCCCGGACCTCCCTGTTCCGGTGGTGGATCCCGCCGCTGGCGGTCCTGGTCTTCGCGGTCCTGTTGTTCTTCCTGTGGGTCGGCGTCGTGGTCGTGATGACGATCTTCGCCATCCTCGGCGGCAGCGGTCTGGCCCCGGACTCGGTCCGGGTGGGGGAGATCGCCGGGCTGGCCTTCGGGCTGTCAGCCATCGCGCTGCTCATACCCGTCACCCTCTTCGTGGCCCGCGTCGTGCAGTGGCGCCGGGCCGGGTCGCTGTTCTCGGTCGCGGGCCGGATGCGCTGGCGCTGGCTGGCCCGGTGCGTGTTCGGCGCGGCGGTGCCCCTCACTCTGGGCGCGGGGCTGTTCATGTTCCTCGGAGACACGGCCGCCGGTGCCGGCGCGGTCGGCGACAACGGGGGGACCGAGGTCCTCGCCGCGGCGGCCTTCGTGATCGTGCTGCTGGTGCCGTTCCAGTCCGCGGCCGAGGAGATGACCATGCGCGGGCTGGTCATGCAGCTCGTGGGCTCACTCGGCTCGCCCTCCGGCGACAGCGCCTTCTCCCGGGTGCTGCGCTCCCCGTGGCCCGCCGTCCTGGCGGGGGGAACCCTGTTCGCCGCGCTCTACGCGGCGACCCACCCGGGGGCCCTGTGGAACACGGTTTCGCTGGTCGTCTTCGGCCTCGGTATGGCCTGGCTGACCTGGCGCACCGGCGGCCTGGAGGCCGCGATCGGTCTGCACGTGGTGAACAGCCTGGTCCAGTTGTCCCTGTGCGCACTGACGGGACGCCTGTCCGAGATCGGTACCGGCGCCGTGGTCGGCGGCGGGCTGCTCACGGACACCGACACCCCGGTGACCCTGGTCCTGACCGTCGCCCAGGTGGGCCTCTACCTTCTCCTGGTCACCGGCTTCGCGCGCCGCCGCGGGGTCAGCCGCCGCAGCGCCGCCGCTCAGCCCTGAGCCCGGTTCGTTCCGTCCCCGGTCGCCCCGCCCGGCTGTTCGCCGTCCCCGCCGCTCCCGCGGCGGCCCCCGGGAGCGGTTTCCGGCTCGGGAGGGAACACCCAGGTGCGGTACGAGAAGAAACGGAACAGCGAGCCCAGGCCCACGCCCACCACGTTCCCGGAGAGGTTCTGCGCGAGGGGGCCGTCCAGGCCGAGTACGTACAGGGAGAAGGCCTGGCAGCCCACCTGGATGAGCATCCCGACCCCGTTCATCACCAGGAACAGGAAGGTCTCCCGGCCGTAACCCGTGCGGGCGCGGTTCCCGAAGGTCCAGAACCGGTTGCCCACGAAGGCCACCGCGATCGCGCACAGGGTGCCGAGCACCTGTCCGGTCATCGCCTGGACCCCGTTGGCCCACAGGAGGTTGGTCGCCGCCAACTGCACGACGTAGGCGACCGCGCCCACGGAGCCGAACTTGCCGAGTTCGGCGGCGAGTTCGGGCAGCCGGGGGTACCGGGGGCGGAAGTCGCGCATGGCCTGCGTCTTTCGGTCGTTGGTGGGGTCACGGTCGAGGGGGAGCGGCCCTGGGGGCTCCCCGCCCGCACGCCCTAGACTCTAACCGGGGCTGCGACAGACACCCCGGCCGCGGGTTCCGAGCCGAACGGCCAGGTTCCGCCATGCGCGGGACCGCCCCGCATCCGCGGTTGACGAGCATTGAGTTGAGGAACTGTGAGCGAGCGTAACCGCATCGTCCCCCGCGTAGGAATGGTGGGCGGAGGGCAACTCTCCCGGATGACCCACCAAGCGGGCATCGGACTGGGAGTGGACTTCTCGGTGCTGGCGGCCAGCCCCACCGACAGCGCGGCCCTGGTCTGCGGTGGCGTCACCCTGGGCGACGACCGCGGCCTCGACGACGTCCTGGCCTTCGCCAAGGCCCACGACGTGGTCACCTTCGACCACGAACACGTACCCGAACCCGTCCTCCGCGCGGTGGAGGAGGCGGGCGGGCTGCTGCGCCCGGGCCGCGACGCCCTCCGTTTCGCCCAGGACAAGCTCCGCATGCGCACCCGCATGGCCGAGCTCGGCGCACCCTCCCCCCGCTGGCGTGCGGTGACCACCCTCGAACACGTCACCGGGTTCGCGGAGGGGGCCGGCTGGCCGGTGGTGCTCAAGGCGGCGCGCGGCGGCTACGACGGCAAGGGCGTGTGGGTCGTCGGGGACTCCGGGGAGGCCCGGGGGGTCGTGGACCGCGCGGCCGCGGAGGAGGTGCCGCTCCTGGTCGAGGAGAAGGTGGACTTCAGCCGTGAACTCGCCGTGCAGGTGGCCCGCTCCCCGCACGGTCAGGTAGCCGTCTACCCGGTCGTGGAGACGGTGCAGCGCGGCGGGATCTGCCACGAGGTGATCGCTCCCGCGCCGGACCTGCCGGAGGACAAGGCCCTGCGCGCCCAGCAGTTGGCCATCGAGATCGCCCAGGCCCTGGACGTCACCGGTGTGCTGGCCGTCGAGCTGTTCGAGACCGACGACGACGTGGTCGTCAACGAGCTGGCCATGCGCCCGCACAACTCCGGGCACTGGAGCATCGAGGGCGCCCGCACCTCCCAGTTCGAGCAGCACCTGCGCGCGGTCCTGAACCTTCCCCTGGGCTCGCCGCGGACCAACGCCCCCTACACCGTCATGGCCAACCTGCTGGGCGGCGAGGACCCCGAGGTCTACCGCCGCTACCTGCACGTCATGGCCAAGGATCCCGAGGTGAAGGTGCACTTCTACGGCAAGGACGTGCGTCCGGGCCGCAAGATCGGGCATGTCACCGTCATGGGCGACGACTATCGGGACCTCCTGGAGCGCGCCCGTGACGCCGCCAGCTACCTGCGAGGAGAACAGAAGTGACCGACAGCAAGCCCGTGGTGGGCATCGTGATGGGGTCCGACTCCGACTGGCCGGTGATGCGCGAGGCGGCCGAGGCGTTGAAGGAGTTCGGTGTCCCGTTCGAGGCCGACGTGGTCTCCGCACACCGCATGCCGCACGAGATGATCTCCTACGGGACCGAGGCCGCCGGTCGGGGGCTCAAGGCGATCATCGCGGGGGCGGGGGGCGCGGCCCACCTGCCCGGGATGCTGGCCTCGGTCACCACCCTGCCGGTGATCGGTGTCCCGGTGCCGCTCAAGTACCTGGACGGGATGGACTCGCTGCTGTCCATCGTGCAGATGCCCGCCGGGGTCCCGGTGGCCACGGTCGCGGTGGGCGCGGCCCGCAACGCCGGTCTGCTGGCAGTGCGCCAGCTCGCCGCGCACGACCCGGAGCTGGCCGAGCGCATGGCCAGGTTCCAGGAGGAGCTCAGGGAGCAGGCGCACGCCAAGGGCGAGCGGCTGCGCCGCGAGGTGTCCAGCAGTGACTCGGCCATGGGTTTCGGCCGCTAGCGGACCGGCCGGGGCTGGCCGCGGGTGCGGGCCGGGCTCCCACCGCCTTCCGGCGGTCTCAGCCCGCCGCGCCCCCGGCCGGCTCCGGGCCGCCCTCGGACATAAGGGCGCGCAGGCCGTCCATCGCCTGGTCGACGGTGGGCAGGGAGTCCGGGTCGACGAGGTACTGGAGCACGTATCCGCTGACGATGTTGTAGAGCATCGAGCCCAGCCCGGCGGCGGTAACGGGGCCGATCCGCTCGGGGGGTACGCCGAGGACGAGCGCGGCCAGTGCGCGGCGGCCCTCGCTGATCCCCTCCTGGAGCGCCGTGCGCACATCCTCGTCGAACTGGGCCTGCGCGTAGGCCTGGACGCTCGCGACCAGGAGGTCCCGCTGCTCGGGGAGTGTATCGAGGAGCGCGGTGACCAGGAGGCGGGCCCGTTCCTCGGGGCTCTCGGTGACGGCCTCCCGCACGGCCTCCTCGAAGACGTCGCCCCAGTCGCTGGTCGCTTCGAGGACCGCGGTGTTCATGAGGTTGTCCTTGGACCCGAAGTGGTATCCGATGGACGCCAGGTGCGCGCCCGACGCGGCGGCGATGTCCCGTGCGGTGGTCTTGCTGTAGCCCTTCTCCGCCAGACACTTCTTCGCGCCCGCCAGCAGGTCCTCACGTTGGCTCATGCCTGCAGCCTAACATTTTGACGTACGTACATATTGACCGCTGATTTGTACGGACGTACGATCATTTGCATGCACACGACAACGCCACGCCGGCGCGCCACCGGCCGCACCTGGATCGGGCTGTCCCTGCTGCTGATCCCCGCGCTACTGGTCTCCATGGACCTGTCGGTCCTCTTCGTCGCCGCACCCGCCATCGCCCGGGACCTCGACCCCAGCGCCACCCAGTGGCTGTGGATGATGGACGTCTACGGCTTCGTCCTGGCCGGACTCCTCGTCACCATGGGCAGCCTCGGCGACCGGCTCGGTCGCAGGCGGCTCCTGCTCGGCGGGGCCCTGGCCTTCGGAGCGGCCTCCGTCCTGCTGGCCGTGGCGCCCACCGCGGAACTGTTCCTCGCCGGGCGCGCCCTGCTCGGCGTCGGCGCCGCCACCCTGGCCCCCTCCACCCTCTCGCTCATCCGCGCCATGTTCACCGACCCCGTCCAGCGCCGAACCGCCGTCGGGTTCTGGACCGTCGCCTTCACCGGCGGCGCCGTCATCGGCCCGATCATCGGCGGGGCCCTGCTGGAGTTCTTCGCCTGGGGGGCGGTCTTCCTGATCAACCTGCCGTTCATGGCCCTGCTGCTCCTCGCGGCCCCCTTCCTGCTGCCCGAGTCCCGCAACCCCGCCGGTGCCGCCTTCGACCTGTTCGGCGCGGCCACCTCGCTCACGGCCGTGCTCGGCCTGGTCTACGCCGCCAAGCGCTTCGTGGAGTACGGCGCCGACGGGACCGCGGCCCTCGCCCTCGTCGTCGGCCTGGTTCTCCTCGCCGCCTTCGTGGTCCGCCAACGGCGCGCGGAGCACCCGCTCATCGACATCTCCCTGTTCACCCGGCCCGCCTTCACCGCCTCCGTGGCGGGCAACACCGTCGTCGCCTTCGCCGTGGCCGGACTCGGCCTGCTGGCCTTCACGTTCCTCCAGGTCGTACACGGACTCAGCCCCCTGGTCGCGGCCCTGTACGCCCTGCCCACCATCCTCGGAACCGTTCTGGGCGCAGCCCTCGCCAGCTCCCTCGCCGACCGGATCCGCCCGGCCCGGCTCATGGGCCTGGGGCTGCTCGCGGGCGCGGCCGGCTTCGGGCTCGTGGGAGCCGGAGCCGACAGCGGGATCCTGCCGTTCCTGGCCGGGTACACCGTGGTCACGCTCGGCGTCGGGGTCGTGGCGACCCTGGCCAACACACTCGTCCTGGCCACCGCCCCGCCCGAGCGCGCGGGCGCCGCGGCAGGGGTGTCCGAGACCAGCACCGAGCTCGGTGCCGCACTGGGCATCGCCACCCTCGGCACCATCGCCGCCTCGCTCTACCGGTCCGGCGTGGAGCGGGGCCTGCCGGAGGCGGGCGGGGCCGCCCTGGAAACCGTCGCGGGGGCGGCCGCCACCGCAGCGCACCTTCCGGAGCCGCAGGCCCGGGACCTTCTGGACACGGCCTTCGCCGCCTACACGTCGGGGATCGCCACCGCCGCCCTGACCGGCGCCGCCGTACTCACCGCCGTGGCGGTCCTGGTCCTGGTCGCGCTGCGCCGCCTCCCCGCCGGGACCGAGGCCCCGGGAACTCGAAGCCTCGGCACGGAGCGGCCGCGAGCGTGACGTTCGTGCCGGTCAGGCGTTCAGGGTGTAGCCCTCGGTGCGCACGCACTCCTCAGCGGGGCGCTGCTCCAGGTAACCCCACTCCAGGAGGCTGTTGACCGCGACGTACCCGCCGCCCCCGGCCTCGGGCACCTCCTCCGCGGGGACCAGGAGCTGCTCGCCGCCGCCGGGCTGCTCGAAGTGCGGGGCGATCGGGCCGACCCACGCGTCGACGGGCAGGACCACCTCGTAGCAGTTGTAGTTGTGCTCGGGCCCGTCCGGCCAGGTGTTCAGCGAGTCCGGCGGCAGCGCCCGCTCGGAGTACGGCGCGCCCGCGGGGGCGAGGAACGAACCCCGGGGAGAACCGAACCGGTCCAGCATCCACCCCTGGGGCAACTCCTGGAGCTCCTTCAGGGGCTGGCCGTCGGAGACCACGAAACCGTCGTGCTCGGGGTAGTCCCAGCTCCCGTCGGCGGCCCACCACCGTTCCAGGAACTCGGCGGGGGAGAGGCCGCCGAACCGGTCATAGTCCTCCACCAGGGCGCCGACCGGCCCTTCGGAGGGCAGCTCGGCCGGGCCCAGGCGGCGATCGCCGCACAGGTAGCGTTCCAGGTCCTCCTCGCCGGGCGGCGGCGTCAGGACCGGGCACTCGGCGGACTGGACGGCGGGCGGGGCCGGTACGGTCCCAGCGGCCAGAGCCGGAGGCGCGGCCATCAGCAGGGCGACGGCGGTGCCGACCACCACGGGGAACTTCGACATCGGACTCCGTTCGGGTCTCTCGACCCCCTTGAATGCAGAGGGTCATCAAAGAACTACGGAACGAAGTGAATCATGTGCGGGGCGCCCCCGCCCCGCGAACACGGGAACGGCCGCCCCTTCCGGAGCGGCCGTTCGGCGTACGCGAGTGCGGGAGCGCGGGAGTGCGCCTACTGGCGGCCCAGGGCGCGGTAGGTCCAGCCGGAGGCGCGCCAGAACGTCGGGTCCAGGGCGTTGCGGCCGTCCACGATCCGCTTCTGCGCCACCACCGAGGCCAGCTCCTCCGGGTTGGCCTCGCGGAACTCCGCCCACTCGGTGAGCAGCAGGACCACGTCCGCGTCGCGGGCGGCGTCCAGCATGGAGGTCGCGTAGTTCAGCTCCGGGTGCGCCTCACGGGCCCGCTCCAGCGCCTGCGGGTCGTAGACCGTCACGTGCGCGCCCAGGGAGGCGATGGTGGCGGCCACGTCCAGGGCGGGTGAGTCGCGGATGTCGTCCGAGTTGGGCTTGAACGCCGCCCCCAGGACCGTGACGGTGCGCCCGGCGAAGTTGCCGCCGATCAGCTGGCGGGCGATGTCGATCGTGCGCGCCCTGCGGCGCTGGTTGATCGCGTCCACCTCGCGCAGGAACGACAGTGCCGGTTCCACGCCCAGTTCGTCGGCGCGGGCCATGAACGCCCGGATGTCCTTGGGCAGACAGCCGCCGCCGAAACCCAGGCCGGGGCCGAGGAACTTGCCGCCGATGCGGTCGTCGTAGGACAGCGCCTCGGCCAGCTGGATGACGTCGGCGCCCGCGACCTCGGACACCTCGGCCATGGCGTTGATGAAGGAGATCTTGGTCGCCAGGAACGCGTTGGCCGACACCTTGACCAGTTCGGCGGTCTGCAGGTCGGTGACCAGGAACGGGGTGCCCTCGTCGACCTGCTGCTGCCAGAGCGCGCGGACGGCCTTCTCCACCCGCGGGGAGTTGGTGCCGATCACGATCCGGTTGGGCCGCAGGGTGTCCTCCACACCGAAGCCCTCACGGAGGAACTCCGGGCTCCAACCCAGCTCGGCCTCCTCGCCCGCGGGGGCGAGCGCGGCCAGCCGTGCGGCCAGCGTGGCGGCGGTGCCCACCGGGACGGTGGAGCGGCCCACGACCACGGTCGGCCGTTTCAGGTGCGGTGCCAGGCACTCCACGGCGGAGTTCACGTAGCGCAGGTCCGCGGCGCCGGAGTCGTCGCGCTGCGGGGTGCCCACACAGATCAGGTGCAGGTCGGCGAAGTCGGCGGCCTCCGCGAAGTCCGTCGTGAAGTGCAGGCGGCCGGTCTTGAGGTTCTCGGCCAGCAGCTCGTCCAGCCCGGGCTCGTAGAAGGGGACCCTGCCGGAGCGGAGCATGTCGATCTTGTCCTCGTCGACGTCGAGGCCGATGACCTCGAAGCCCATCTCGGACAGGCAGGCGGCCGTGGTGGCGCCAAGGTAGCCGGTCCCGATGACGCAGACCCGCATACGTTCCGCTTCGACCACTGGGGGTTCCTTCCTCGCTTCCGCACGCGCCTCGTGTGCTGGTTGTTCCCGCTCATGGCGGATCACATCCCGCACGAGGGCAGAAAACGGACATGGTTCGGCCGACGGGTGCCCGTGGGGGACGGTGCATCACCTTACGCGCCGGGGTTCGGCGCGTGACCGAACAACACGTGAACAGTCAGGCGCACAGATTACCGGCGTGCGGGGGACGGTCCGCACCGGGGGAGGAGCGCCGGCACCGGCACGGTGGGCGGCGTCTCAGAGCCCGCCGTCCCCGGAGGGGCGTGTCCGCCCCGGGTCCTCGTCCGGCGGGGTCCACTCGGCGCCGGACTCCCCGCGACGAAACGGTGTCGTGGTCTTGTTCGGATCGTCATACTCGCGTACGGGCGAGGTGGGCGGCGGCACGTCCGGAACCGTGTCGCCCACCGGGCCGCCGTCGTTCCAGGGCGGGTCGGCGGCGGAGAGGCCCTGTTCCCCCTCGGCGGGGCGGCGTTCACGGCTGGTGTTCGCGACCGCGCGCTCCCGGGGCGGGCCGTGGGGCGGACCGGGGTCCTGCGAGGCGGTCCGCCAGCGGTTCGGCAGCATCGCGGAGCCCAGCAGCAGCACACCCAGGGGCAGGGCCACCCCGAGCCCCGCGCCGCTCGGGTAGAGGAAGCTCTCGTCGTTGAGCCAGTACAGGGCGGCATCCATCGACTCCGGGGAGAACACCGGCCACAGGCACAGCGCCGCCAGCAGGGCCCCGGAGGCGCCCGCGACCAAGGGCGAGAGCCTCGATCCCACCAGGTAGGCGCCGACAAACCCCAAAAGGCACAGAACCACCACGGACAACACTGTCGTCACGCTTACATCACCCTGGGTGATTTTCGGGAAGAGGTCGGCCGCCCAGGCGGCACCGACCCACAGCACCGGGGCCAGGGCGATACCGGCGAGCAGACCGACCAGGTGGCGGAGCACGCGACCCCTTCCTTCGCGGGGATCACCCGCAGACGTTGTCCCTAGCGGTCGTGGTGGCCAGCGCGCCCTCCTCGGAGGGCTCCTCCTCCGGCTGGGTCTCCTCGACCTCGGGGGCCTCGAACCTCGTGTGGTTGAATCCGATCACGACCTGGAGGTCGCCGTCCAGGGTGTCGTCCTCCACCGTCTCCGACCCCGGGAGCGTCCCGGCGACGTACTCGGCTGCGCGCTCCTCGCCCGGACCGTACCTGACCTCGGTGCGCGCCACGTCGTGGCGGCTCCAGTTCTCCGCGCTGTCCGTGACGTCGAACCCGGCCCCGCCGAGCTGTCCGTCCAGCCGGGCGCCCAGACCGGGGGCGGCGGTGCCGTTGAACACCCGGAGACTGATGCCGCTCGGAACCGGTTCCTCCTCCGCTCCGGCGTCGTCCCCGGGCTCCGGTTCGACCAGCGGGCGGTCCGCGTTGACCGCCGCGAACATCTCCCGCGCGGCGGGCTCGTCCCACAGTAGGGCGACGTCGCCGCGCGGCGTCCAGTGGTTCATGTCGGCGATGGGCACCTGGGCGAAGGTGACGTCCCTCAGGTCGAGGTCGCGCATCTGGTAGGCGAGGTCGTTGATGGTGCTGGTGTCCAGCCCTTCGTCCACGGTCACCGAGGACAGGGCGCTGTCCAGGAAGGCGGTCAGCTTGACCGGGTCGGAGAGCGTCTCGGTGCTCATCGCCCGGTCGAGCATCGCCGACAGCACCTGCTGCTGCCGGTCGATCCGGTCCAGGTCGCCGCGGGGGGTGGCCCGGGTGCGGGCGAAGGCCAGCGCCTCGGTCCCGTCCACCCGGTGTGTTCCGGCCGCCATGTCCAGGTGCGCCTTGGGGTCCTCGATCGCCTCGGGCAGGCACACGTCGATGCCGTCCAGGGAGTCCACCACGTCCACGAAGCCGCTGAAGTCCACCTCGACGTAGTGGTCGATCCGTACGTCGGTGACCGACTCCACCGTCTGGACCGCGAGCTGGGGGCCGCCGTAGGCGTAGGCGGCGTTGATCTTGTCCTCACCCTCGCCGGGTACTTCCACCCACAGGTCACGGGGGATGCCCACCACGGTGAGGTGGTCGCGTTCGTGGTTGAGGCGCACCAGCATGATGCTGTCCGAACGCTGCCCGGGGGTGGACCCCACGCTCAGCGCGTTCTTGTCCTCCATGCTCATCTCGTCCCGGCTGTCGGAGCCGATCACGAGGAAGGTCAGGCCGCCGGTCTCATCGGGGCGGTCGCCGTCCGCCATGTCACCGAACACGTCGAACCGGTTGAGGGAACCCGACATCCATCCGGTGATCGCCCACGAGGTGCCCGAGGCGAGCAGGACCAGCACCGAGAGCACACCCATCAGGAGCAGGCCGTTGCGGTGACGGCGGATCCGCGCATCGGGCACGGTGACCCTGCCGGATCGGGGCGAGCGCCGCCCGCCGGGGGGCAGGGGCTGTGAGCGCTCGCGTCGGAACTCGCCCGTTGGCCCGTGCCGTCCGGCGTCGTCGTCGCTCATCGGCATCCCCGTCCCACCCGTTCAACGGTGTCCTCGGTACCTAGGTTGTCACCCGATCGGCCGAAGGGCGCGGGATGTCGACCATCGGCGTGTTGTTCTCCCCTTTGGGTGTGACGCAGCGGACAGTGGAAGCGTTCGCCAGGACCCAAACGTCTCGAAAACCCTTCCCCACCCGGCACATCCGCACACCCGGGCGACACGGATGAGCGGTGGGTGCGTGTGCAGTACCGTTGAGCGCGCGCGGAACCCCCGTGGCCCCGCGCAGTCCCGACATGTCCTGACCTTGGGAAGTGCCCGTGTCCTGGCCGCCTGTCTCCGTCGTCATGCCCGTACTGAACGAAGAGCGCCACCTCGCCGCAGCGGTGGAGCACGTCCTCGCCCAGGAGTACCCCGGCGAGCTCGAGGTCGTTCTGGGCGTCGGCCCCTCCTCGGACCGCACCCGCGAGGTCGCCGACGGCCTCGCCGCGGCCGACCCCCGGGTCAAGGTGGTGGACAACCCCACCGGCAGGACCCCCGCAGCGCTGAACGCCGCCATCGGCGCCTCCTCACACGACATCGTCGCCCGCATCGACGGCCACGCGATGATGCCCTCCGACTACCTCCGGGTGGCGGTGGAGACCCTCGACGAGACCGGAGCCGACAACGTCGGCGGCATCATGGCCGCGGAGGGCACCACCCCCTGGGAGAAAGCCGTCGCCGCGGCCATGACCTCCAAGGTCGGCGTGGGCAACGCCCGTTTCCACACCGGCGGCGAGGGCGGCCCCGCCGACACCGTCTACCTCGGCGTCTTCCGCCGCTCGGCCCTGGAACGGGTCGGCGGCTACGACGAGGCCTTCCTACGGGCACAGGACTGGGAGATGAACCACCGCATCCGCACCACCGGCGGCACCGTGTGGTTCCAGCCCCGGATGCGGGTCTCCTACCGTCCGCGCCGCAACATGCGCCTGCTCGCCAAGCAGTACTTCCACTACGGCCGCTGGCGGCGCGTGGTCGCCCGCCAGCACAGGGGCACCATCAACCTGCGCTACCTGGCCCCGCCCGTGGCCGTGGCCGGAATCGTCGCGGGCCTGGTCGGAGGGGTGTTCCTCTGGCCGCTGTGGCTGGTGCCCGCCGCCTACCTGGCCCTGATCACGGCCGCCTCGGTCCCGCTCACCCGCGGCCTGCCCGCCCCCTCGTGGCCGCTGGTCCCGGCCGCGCTCGCCACCATGCACATGTCGTGGGGCGTCGGCTTCATCACCAGCCCGCCCGGGCTCGGCGCCGACTCGCGCTCCGCCCAGTCCACCCGGGCCTGATCCGCCCCGGCCCTGTAACGGCCGTATCCGGACAACGTCCGCCCTCGATCGGGGGCGGACGTTCTGCTAGGCAGGTCGGTGAAGGCAGAACCGGAGAGGGTGTCATGGACGAGTTGCGCGGAGACCAGGCCGCCTGGGGGTTCGACGGGGAGTCGGTCTCCATCAGGTACGAGACCAAGGGCTGGTTCAGGAACCCGCTGCTCAAGTTCCTCGGTGTCCTGGAGGTGCCGGTCGGCGTGATCGACAAGGTCGACTTCCGTCCCGGTGCCGGGCGCAGGAACGGCTGGGTCATGAACCTGCGGCTGCACGAGGGCATGGACCCCTACGCCGCCGCCGGGTCCGCACTCGACGACAAGGCCCAGCCCTTCCGGCTGACCGGTCCCGCCAGGACCGAGCTGGTCGCCGAGTACCTGGCCGACCAGCTCCGCTTCGCGGCCGGTCAGGCCGAGGCGCCCGACCCTTTGGCCCCGACGCGTCTGGTCCCCGCCCTCCCCCTGCACATCCGGACCTGTGAGGGAACCGCCCGTTTGGAACCCGACCTGCTGACCCTGGCCTGGGAGGGTGCATACGCGAGCGGTCGCACGAAGAGGGGCCAGCGCCGCGAGTACGGTCTCGCCGACATCACCGGGGTGGAGTGGGCTCCCGCCAACAGCGGGGGGTGGGGGCTAGTGCGTGTCTTCACCAGGGAGAACGCTCAGGGGACGATCAAACCCAGGGACGACCTCGGCGCGCTGCGCACGGGTATGGACGCCAGCAGCAATGAGAACTACCACGCGTTCCTGCTCGCTGCCACCCTCACCGCGCACCTGTGGGCCAGGGACCTCGGAGCCGTGGGCGTACCGGGCGCCGTAGGGCCGGCTCCCGGGCCTTCGGGTGACGACGAGTGGATCTTCGGGCAGATCGAACGACTCGGTGACCTACGTGCCAAGGGCCTGATCACCGATGAGGAGTTCAACGCGAAGAAGGCCGAACTCCTTGACCGGATCTGATCAGAACCGGGCCGGCAGCGGCCGTATCCGGACGACGTTCGCCCTCGATCGGGGGCGGACGTTCTGCTAGGCAGGTCGGTGAAGGCAGAACCGGAGAGGGTGTCATGGACGAGTTGCGCGGAGACCAGGCGTCCTGGGTGTTCGACAGTCAGTCGATCGCTGTCAGGTACGAGACCAAGGGCTGGTTCAGGAGCCCGCTGCTCAAGCTCCTCGAAAGGGTGGACGTCCCCGTCTCCGCGATCCAGGACGTGGACTTCCGTCCCGGTGCCGGGCGCAGGAACGGCTGGGTCATGAACCTGCGGCTGCACGAGGGCATGGACCCCTACGCCGCCGTCGGCGCCGCACTCGACGACAAGGCCCAGCCCTTCCGGCTGACCGGTCCCGCCAGGACCGAGCTGGTCGCCGAGTACCTGGCCGACCAGATCCGCTTCGCCGCCGGCCGGGCCGCGGAACCGGACCCGGCCACCCCCACCCGCCTCGTTCCCGCGCTACCCCTGCACATCCGGACCTGTGAGGGAACCGCCCGCCTGGAACCCGACCGGCTGACCCTGGTCTGGGCGGGAGCCCACGCGAGCGGCTACAAGAAGAAGAAACAGCGCCGCGAGTACGACCTCGCCGACATCACCGGAGTGGAGTGGGCGCCCCTCGACGACTGGGGGTGGGGCTTCGTCCGGATCATCGCCGGAGGGACCGCGGACGCGGCCAAACCCAAGAACGACCTCAACGTGCTGCGGGCGGGTGATGGTAGCAACGAGAGCCACCAGGCCTTCCTGCTCGCCGCGACCGTCACCGCGCACCGCTGGGCCCTGGGCGCGGCCACCCGCGCCGCACTCGGATCCGGCGAGGCCGCCCAGGACGGCGCCGGGCCCGGTTTCGACGACCCGGAGTGGTGGAAGAACGCGGCCCGCACCGCCCTGGAGGCCGTACGCGGTCCCCGTCCCACCACGGACCTCCCCGGTGACGGAGCCGCAGACGCCGCAGACGGCGGGGCGGGAGACGGCGGGGCCCCACCACGGCCCGCCGACACCACATGGATCTTCGAGCAGATCGAAAGGCTCGGCGCCCTCCACACCAAGGGCCTGCTCACCGACGAGGAGTTCAGCACCAAGAAAGCCGAACTCCTCGACCGGATCTGAGAGGTGAGGCCGGGGTCACCCGGCCTCACCGGTGGTTCCGGTCCCCTCCAGAGCCGCCACCGTTCCGGGCACGTCGTCCACCACCACCGCGTCCATCCCCGCCCCGGCGAACCGGGCCGCGTCCGCCGGGGCCGGGCACCAGGAGATGATCTCCAGCCCGGACCGGTGCGCCGTCTCCACCGTGTACTCCAGGCTGCGGCGGCCCGGCCGGGCCGCCTCCCCGGCCAGACCGAGTGCGCGGGCGTCCACCGCCACGATCGGGCAGCCCATGCCCACCGCGCCGGGGACCGCCGAATCCGCCGGGTTGCGCACGTACGGCATCCACGCGGTCGCCACCCCCGGTGCGCCCTCGCGCACCCCCAGGAGAAGGCCCGGATCGAAGGAGCAGACGAACAGTCGGCGACGCTTCGCCTCCCGGCGCAGGAACGGCAGGACGAGCGCGAGGGTCCGCCGCGCCGGGGCGTCCGCCCCGTCCTCCATCACCGTCTTGACGTCCACGTCCAGGCCCACCTCGGCCGGGATCGCGGCCAACCCCTCCTCCAGACCGGCCAGCCCCGCCTCCCGGCACTGCGCCTCGGTCAGGTCCACGACCGCTCGACCGTCGTCCAGCGCCGCGTTGTGGAAGAGCACCAGCCGGTCGTCGGCGGTGCGCCGCACGTCGATCTCGACCCAGTCGGCGCCGGCCCGCGCGGCCAGCTCGAACGAGGCGGGGGTGTTCTCCCGGGCGCCGTCGACCACGCCCCGGCCCGCGCCCCGGTGGCCGATCACCTCGGTCGCCCCGAAGACCCCGCTCACACTGTTCTCCCGGCTTCCGGGGGCGCCTCCACGGCCGCGTGCGCGCGCATCCGGCGCAGCAGGGTCTCGGCGACCTCCACGTCACCCGGGTTGGTCACCTTGATGTTGGTCTCCTCGCCCGGCACGATCCGAACCTCCTCCTCGGGCAGGTAGCGCAGCACCACCCCGCAGTCGTCGGTGGCCACCAGATCGGGGTCGGCCATCGCCCGTTCGTAGGCGCGCCGGACCACACCCAGCCGGAACCCCTGCGGTGTCTGCATCCTGCGCAGCCGGGAGCGGTCCGGGGTCGCCGCGATCGCCTCGCCGCCGCTCCTGCCGGGAGCCACCCGGACCACGGTGTCGGCGCTGGGCACCGCCACCCCCGCGGCCCCGGCCTCCCCCAGGGCGCGCACGCACGCGGCGACCGTCGCCGGGCGGACCAGCGGCCGCGCGGCGTCGTGCAGCAGGACCAGGTCGGAGTCGGCCGCCGAGGCCGTCGCGGACAGCGCCGCGTACGAGGTCTCCGTTCTGGTCGCCCCGCCGGGCAGGACCGCCGAGACCTTGGCGAACCCGGCGTCGGCGACGATCTCCTCGACCCGGCCCACGTACTCGCCCACCATCAGCACGACGATCTCGTCCACCTCGGGGCTGGCCTCGAAGGCCGCGATCGAGTGCTCGATGATGGGCCGCCCGTCCAGCGGCAACAACTGCTTGGGGGCGGGGGCGCCCATCCGGGCACCGACCCCTCCGGCCAGAACCGCCGCGATCACCCGCGGACCTGCGGACATTTTTCCTCCTGCTTGCTTTGGGCCTCCGCTTCGCTTCGGCCCGTGTGTGTGCTTGCTTGGGTCCTCCGCTTCGCTTCGGACCGTGTTCGGGCGCCTGAGGGGAGATGTTCGGGTTGTAGCAGGCACAGCATCCTCGTCCGCGCCTTGCTCGTTCCTCGCTGGCGGCTTGACTCGTCTTGCACTGTGTTTGCTGAAACCCAGACTCCCGCGCCCGAACGAAAGAACACCCCCTGGGGCGAAAGTGAGCGGGAAGAGGCTCCCCCCCTGGGGCGGAGGTGAGCGGGCAGTGGCGACCCCTTGGGGCTGGACGTCTGCTCCGGATATTGGCACACCCCCCGGGGGACGGGGTGAGCGGGACGGGGCATCCCCTGGGGCTCGGGCGATGGGCGACTCTCCGGGCGGGAGTACTGCGAGGACACCGACCCCGGTCGACGGCGGCGGGCGGGGCCGAGGAAGGTACGGATCCGGGGTGAGCGGCAGGTGGTTGGCACGGTCTGTCCGTTGCAGCGGTAACCTATGGACGCCTGTTGGGCGTGCCTGGTCCATACCTCCTCTGATTCGGTCGTGGAGCCGGGCGTGGTTGGTGACATCCCCCGGTCGCCCGGACACATCCCTGTGCCGGTCCGGTGAGGCTGCGACCGCGTTTTCGTGTGGACGGCCGGTACGCGCAGGCGAGTTCACAGACGCGACTGTCCGGCACACCGTGAACCGGACGATCTCAAACCTTGGAGGTGGCGGTGGCGTCAAGGACGCTGGCCGTCTGGGAGCACCGGAAGGTCGTCGGCCTCCTGGTCCGGCGCGACCTGAAGGTCAAGTACCAGCAGTCCGTGCTGGGTTACGCCTGGACGATGTTGGAACCCCTCGCGCTGACGTTGGTGTACTTCTTCGTCTTCGGTGTCGTTCTCCAGGCGAACCGGGGCATGCCCCCGGGGTCCGAGGCCTACGGTGGTTACGTCCTCTTCCTGGTCGCGGGCATCCTGCCCTGGACCACCTTCGGTGCGATCCTCAGCGAGGCTCCGCGCGCGATGATCACGCACTCGAAGCTGATCACCACCATGAAGGTCCCCCGCGAGATCTTCCCGATGGCCACCGTCGGCACCAAGTTCATCGAGTACCTGCTCACCTGGCCGGTCCTGCTGATCTTCGTGTTCGCCCTGGGCGGCCGGTTCAGCTGGGAGGGCATGCTCCTCTGGCTGCCGATGGCGATCGTGCTGACCTTCACGTTCGGTCTGGGTGTCACCCTGTTCCTGGCCTCGGTGAACGTGTTGCTCCGCGACGTGGAGCGTCTGACGCGTATCCTGACCCGGCTCCTGTTCTACGGCTCGGCGATCCTGTTCCCGGCCGCGATGGTGCTCGACGCCGACGCCGTGCCGGGCTGGGCGAAGACGGTCTACGAGCTCAACCCGCTGATGGGTATCTTCCAGATGCACCGCACCGTGTGGTTCCCCGGCTTCGAGGAACTAACACCCAGTCCTCTCGCGTTGACCTCTGCGGTGGTCGGTTCGATCCTGATGCTCGTTATCGGATACTGGACGTTCCGCCGTCTGGAGATGTCAGTTCTGAAGGAGTTGTGATGGCGTCCACCTACGAGGCCGCGGTCACCAGCGGTCCGGTCATCGAGGCCCGCGGCCTCGGTGTGAAGTTCGCCGTGAACCGCCGGCGCAAGCGCAGCCTCCGTGAGATGTTCATCCACGGCACCAAACGCGACCCCAACGCCGAGGGCAACGAGTTCTGGCCGCTGCGCGACGTGTCCTTCGACATCGCCAAGGGCGACTGCGTCGGCATCGTCGGCAAGAACGGCACCGGCAAGTCCACCCTGCTCAAGATGATCGCCGGGGTGCTGATCCCGGACGAGGGCAAGGTCAGCGTGCACGGCAAGGTCGCGCCGCTCCTGGAGCTGCGGGCCGGGTTCAACGACAACCTGACCGGCCGCGAGAACGTGTACCTGGTCGGTTCGCTGCACGGCATGACCGAGAAGGAGATCGACGAGCGCTTCGAGGAGATCGTCGACTTCGCCGAGGTCAAGCCGAAGTTCATCGACACCCCGGTACGGCACTACTCCAGCGGTATGAAGGTGCGGCTGGGCTTCGCGCTCATCTCCCAGCTGGAACACCCGATCATGCTGGTCGACGAAGTGCTGGCGGTGGGGGACAAGGCCTTCAAGCGCAAGTGCTACGAGGCCATCGACCGGATGCTGGCCAACGAGCGCACGATGGTCCTGGTCTCGCACAACGAGAAGGACCTGCGCCGCTTCTGCAACCGGGGCCTGTACGTCAAGGGCGGTTCGCTGGCCCTGGACACCGACATCGACTCCGCTCTGGCCGCCTACAACGAGGACACCAAGGCGGAGATCGAGGAGCGCAAGAAGAAGGACGAGGCCAAGAAGAAGCGCGCCGAGGCCGCGGAGAAGAAGGTCGAGGCCGAGGAGCGGGCCGCGGACCCGGAGGATCCCGACGGGACCGGGGGCAAGGACGGCGGCCAGGCCGCCTGAGGCGCCCGCACAGACCTGGAGAGAGCGCACCCCGGCGGTTCCGGAGGTGCGCTCTTTCGTGTCCGGGACTGTCCGGAACGCCCTCAGCGGTACCAAAACGGGATGTCCGCGGCCATGTGCGTGTCAGTGGTTGATTGCATACAGAGCGTGGGTGACGGTGACTCCCAGTTGAAACTGGGAGGGCACGGGCATATGACGGGCACGGTGGCGCGGGCGACCGCGCGGATGTTGGAGCACAGGCGTGTCACCAGGTCGGGGGTGACCCGCATCAGTGTCCTGGTGGCGGTCGCGGCGGCGGTCTGGTTCGGTCGGACCGACCTCGTCGGCGCCCTCGCGGGGTCGGCCCTCCTCGGGCTGGTCCTGTGCTGCGACGCGGTCCGGGACCGGATGCGGGCCAACCGCAGGGACGCACTCACCCTCTGGACCGTGTCCGTGGCGGCCCAGCTCCGGGAGTACGTCGTCTACGTCGGGCTCGCGTTCGGGGCGGCAGCCGACGGATCCGCCAGCGCCTGGGGGTGGGCGGCCGGGGCGCTGATCGCCCTGGCCCTGCGTGACTCGCTTCTGGTGGCCCGCACGGCCCCGCCGGCGCCTGCGGGTGCCAAGCCCCTCGTGCTGCCCGCACAGCGTCGGCCTGAGGGCGTACGGGTGCCCGCGCCCCGGGCCGGGGCCGCGGGGGCGGCGGACCCCGCGCAGGCCCGGGGGGACTCCGGGTCGGCGCGCGCCGACGCCGCGGCGGAGGGCGCCGCGGATCCGGGGCGCACCCGCCCCCCGTCGAGAGCCCTCCCCCTGCCGGTCCTGGCCCGCCGGGTGCTGCTCTTCGGCCAGCCGACCCGGTTCCTCGTGATCGCCGTCGCCGCGACGGTCGGGGACGCCCGGCTCGTCTTCCTCAGCCTCATCGTCGGCTGCGCCGTGGCGATCACCGGAGAGCTCGTCGACCCCTCCTCGCGAGGGGTGCGGCGATGAGCACCGCGGAGCCGGGGCGGGACCCCGGGCACGATCGGGAACGACTCGAACCCGTCCTCCCCGACCTGCGCTTTCTTCGTGATGACAGTCACATCGGGATACTGCTCGGCAGGATCGCCCCGGGGATGGCCCCGCCGCTGCTCACCGCGGTCGCGGGAGCCGTCGTCGTACTGGTGCTCCTCGCGGCGGGCGGGGGACGTCTGACAGGCATTAACCTGTTCGCACCGGTCGCTGCCCTGCTACTGTCCGGTCTGGCCTCGGGCCACCCCCACGACGGGCGGTACGACTGGCTGGTACCCCCGGTCCTGCGCGTCACCGAGTACGGCTGTCTGGCGGTCGTCGGGCTCGCGTCCGGCGTACCCGGTCCACTGGTGTTCGTACTCTTGATGACGGTCGGCTGCCACCATCGCGACGACGTCGCACGTCCCGCCGTCGGTGTGAGCCGACCGGCGTGGGTGCGGCGGGCCGCGCTCGGCTGGGACGGACGGATGCTCGTCATCGCGGTCGGGGGCGCGTTTTCCGCCCTCACCCCCGCCTACGGCATACTCGCCGGATACCTGGCGGTCCTGCTCGTTCGCGAGGCCGGGCGCACCTGGAGCGCGACACCGGTGACCGATGTGCGCGTCGGCGCGGCCACGCCGAGTGGCGGTGCCGTCCTGGGGGATCACCCGATCACCCGCCAGGGAGACGGGGGCCGACCGGCCGCCGGAACGAACGGGGAGGCGTGACAGCCTCCTCGACCTAAGGAGGAACACGCCCTCATGCTCGGAATGGTTCTCGCCGCAGGCGCCGGGCGCCGTCTGCGTCCCTACACCGACACCCTGCCCAAGGCCCTGGTGCCAGTCGACGGTGAGACGACCATCATGGACATCTCGCTGCGCAACCTGGCCGCCGCCGGGCTCACCGACGTCGTCGTCGTGGTCGGTTACCGTGCCGAGGCCGTGGAGGAGCGCAAGCAGGCACTGGAGGAGCGCCACGGCGTCAAGCTCACCCTCAGCTACAACGACAAGGCCGAGGAGTGGAACAACGCCTACTCCCTGTGGACCGCACGTGAGTTCTTCTCCGAGGGCGTCCTCCTCGTCAACGGCGACACCGTGCACCCGGTGAGTGTCGAGGAAACGCTACTCGCCGCCAGGGGACCAGAACTGCTCCTCGCGGTGGACAACGTGAAAAACCTCGCTGACGAGGAGATGAAGGTGACCCTCGACGAGAACGGTCACCTCAGCACCATCACCAAGCTGATGGACCCCGCCACCGCCGCGGGGGAGTACATCGGCGCCACCCTCATCGAGGGCTCGCTCGCCCCGCGCCTGGCCGACGCCCTGAAGGCCACCTGGGAGCGGGACCCGCAGCTCTACTACGAGGACGGTTACCAGGAGCTCGTCCGTCGCGGTGAGAAGATCTCCGTCGCCCCCATCGGCAAGGTGGACTGGGTCGAGGTCGACAACCACGACGACCTGGCCAAGGCAAGGGAGATCGCGTGCCGCTACTAGCCCGAATGCTCCCCTCCCCCCTGGCGATCGACGTGCGCCGGGGAGCCATCGCCTCGCTCGGAACGGTGCTGGCCGACCGCCGCATCGCCACCGAGGGACGCATCGCCGTCGCGGTGGGCCCGGGCCAGGGCGCACAGATCGCCGCTGACCTGGACCTGCCCCAGAGCGAGGTCTTCCAGGTCGAGGAGGGCACCGTCGACGCGGCGACCGAACTGGGCAAGAAGCTGCGTTCGGGCGCCTACGAGGCCGTGGCCGGCATCGGCGGCGGCAAGACCATCGACGTCACCAAGTTCGCCGCGACGATGGCGGGCATCCCGATGGTGGCCGTGGCCACGAACCTGGCCCACGACGGCATCGCCTCCCCCGTCAGCTCCCTGGAGCACGAGGGCGGCAAGCCGTCGATCGGGGTCACCATGCCCATCGCGGTGGTCATCGACGTCGACTACGTCCGGGCGGCCCCCGCCCACCTGGTCCGGTCCGGCATCGGTGACGTGGTCAGCAACATCTCGGCCATCGAGGACTGGGAGCTCGCGGGGCGCGAGAACGGCGAGCCGGTCGACGGCATGGCGGTCACCTTCGCCCGCGTCGCCGCCGAGGCGGTCCTGCACCGCCCGGACTCGATCGACTCCGACGGGTTCCTCAAGGTCCTGGCCGAGGGGCTGGTGCTGTCCGGCATGGCCATGTCGGTCGCCGGTTCCAGCCGTCCGGCCAGCGGGGCCTGCCACGAGATCCTGCACGCGATCACCCAGCTCTACCCGGGCACGAGCAACCACGGTGAGCTCGCCGGGCTGGGCGCGCTGTACGCGTCCTACCTGCGGGTCAAGCACCTGGACTGGCCGCAGTCGCGACTGGAGGAGATCCGGAACTGCCTGCTCCGCCACAACCTGCCCATCGTGCCCTCCGACGTCGGTCTCGACGAGGCTTCGTTCGCGCGTGCGGTGGCCCACGCCCCGGGCACCCGCCCGGGCCGGTTCACCATCCTTGAACACCTGAACCTCTCCGAGGACGAGATCGGGCGGAGTGTCGCGGACTATGTCGAAGCCGTCGGTCGCTGAGGTCCGCGCGGGCGGCCAGCCCGCGGGGATCAAGGAGCGCGTCAACGAGGAGCACTGGGCGGGCCGTCTCTACATGCGGGACATCTCCCCGTACCTGACGACCCTCTTCGTGCGCCTGCGCGTGCCGCCGAACCCCATCACCTACCTGATGATGGTGTTCGGCGTGCTCGCCGGGGTGATCGTGGCCTTCGGCGGTCTGTGGTCGGCGGTCCTCGCCGCCGTGTTCGTGCAGATCTACCTTCTGCTGGACTGTTCCGACGGCGAGGTGGCCCGGTACACGGGCCGCACCAGTGTGGCCGGCATCTACCTGGACCGCATCGGCCACTACGTCTCCGAGGTCGCCCTGCTGGTCGGTCTGGGCATCCGTGCCCAGGGCGGGTTCGAGCCGGGCGGCTGGGTCGTCCTGGGCATGGCCGCCGCGCTCGGTGTCGTGCTGATCAAGGCCGAGACCGACAACGTGGTGGTGGCCCGGGCCAAGGCCGGTCTGCCGGAGGGGATCTCCGAGGAGGCCATGCGGCCCAGGTCCTCGGGGCTGAGCCTGGCCCGCCGCCTGGCCTCGATGCTCAGGGTGCACCGCCTCATCCAGGCGGTCGAGCTCTCCCTGATCGTGGTGGTGGCGGCCGTGGCCGACCTCTTCCTCGGGGAGCCGGCGGCCACCCGGGTCCTGGTCGTGGCCTGTGCCGCCGTCGCGGTGCTGATGAGCTTCGCGCACTTCGTGAGCGTGCTCGCCTCCCGCCGCCTGGAGTAACGCGGCGGTGACGTTACGGCGTCACTTGTGGAGCCGTGGACGGTACCCCGTCCACGGCTCCGTACACTTCGCTTTTATTCTTTCGTTAGTCTGTTTCTGCGAACGTTGACATGTGTCCACCTGTCAGCCGCACGTCGTCCACTGAACGGTCGCAACCATGGCCACACCCGTGATCCCGCCCTCGCAAGGCTCCGGCACGTCCACGACGGGGGACCTCCGAGCGCCCAGAGCCGAACGGAGCAGCTCCCAGGTGCCCGGTACCGGTAAGCCCACACTGTCCTGTGTCCTGCTCACCATGGGCAACCGCCCGGCCGAGCTCAGGCGTGCGATCACCAGCGTTTTCGAGCAGGAGGAGGCCGACGTCGAGGTCGTCGTCGTCGGCAACGGGGCCGACCTGCCCAAGCTCCCCGAGGGCGTCACCACGGTGCGCCTGCCGGAGAACGTGGGCATCCCCGAGGGGCGCAACGAGGGTGTGCGGGCGACGCAGGGCGACGTCATCCTGTTCCTGGACGACGACGGCTGGTACCGCTCCATGGACCTCGCCCGCCACGTGCGCGAACGCTTCGCCGCGGAGCCCGGTCTCGGCGCGCTGTCCTTCCGCATCGCCGACCCCGACGGAGGCCCGGACCAGCGCCGCCACGTGCCCCGGCTGCGGGTGGGCGACTCCCGCCGGTCGAGTGCGGTCACCACGTTCCTGGGCGGGGCCTGCGCCATCCGCCGCACCGCTTTCGACGAGGGCGGCGGGCTCCCGGGCGAGTTCTTCTACGCCCACGAGGAGACCGACCTGGCCTGGCGGATCATGGACGCCGGGTACACCATCGAGTACGACGCCGACGCCGTGATGTACCACCCGGCCGTCGCGCCGACCCGGCACGAGAACTTCTACCGGCTCAACGCCCGCAACAGGGTGTGGCTGGCCCGGCGCAACCTGCCGTGGCCGCTGGCCGTCACCTACCTGGGCACCTGGGTGGGGCTGACCGTGCTGCGCGAACGCGACCGGGCCGCGCTGAAGTCGTGGTTCTCCGGTTTCCGGGAGGGCTGGCGCGAGGACGCGGGCCGCCGCACCCCGATCAGTTGGCGCACCGCCTGGCGGATGACCAGGGCCGGACGCCCCCCGGTCATCTGAGCACACCCGCGACCCCCAGGAGGCGGACTTGGCTGTCGTCAGCCCTCTCGTCATCGGATTCCTGCTTCTCGTCGTCGCCGTCATCGCTCTGGTGGTGACGCTCGTCGTCGTGTCGGCACGGAAGAAGCCGGACCCTCCCCGGAGCCGGGGACAGGCACCCTACGGCCAGCAGCCCGGGCCGGGGTCCGGACCGCAGGGGCCCGAGTAACCGCAGCCGTGAAAGGGGGGCGGGCGCCGCACGGCGCCCGCCCCCCTTTCACGGCTGTTCGGGATCAGAGTTCGGTGACGGCCTCTTCGTAGTCCAGCCGCGGCAGGCGGTCGAACCAGGCGTCGGGGCCGGGCTTGCCGATGTTCATGACCACCAGGGGGGTCTGCGTGGAGTCCTCGCCGAAGAACTCCTTGCGGACGCCCTCGGCGTCGAAGCCGGTCATCGGGCCCGCGGCCAGACCGGCGGCGCGAACGCCGACGATCAGGTAGGCGACCTGGAGGAGCGCGTTCTGCAGGGCCATGGACTCGCGGGCCTCGACCGGCATGCCGGAGAAGTTCTCCCGGGCCTCCGGAACGACCGGGAAGGTCTTCGGGAAGTGCTCGTGGAAGGCGCTGTCAGCGGACAGGACGAGTGTGAGCGGGGCCGTCGAGGTCTTGGGGGCGTTGCTGCCCGCCATGTGCTTCACGAGTCGCTCGCGAGCCTCGGGGGAGCGGACCGCGGTGACGCGCAGGGGCTGGTTGTTCATGGCCGTGGGGCCGTACTTGACCAGGTCGTAGATCGTGCGCAGCTGTTCCTCGGTCACCGGCTCGTCGGTGAAGGTGTTGGCGGTGCGGGCGCTACGGAACAGCAGGTCCTGCGCGTCCTTGTTCAGGACCAGTGTGTCAGTCATGTCGAAACCTCGGCCGTGCTCGTGGGTGGTGGTGCCGTCCGGGGGCGGCACGCAGCACAACCTAGTTGACTAGGAAGATATTTCTCCACAGAACGATGTGTGAGCTCATTCACCCACGGGTGCCAGGTGAGCGGCCTATTCGCTGAACGCCGTGTGCGGGCGTCCGCTCTGCCGGGGCGCACGGGGCCGGGGGATGGCGGGGGCCGGGGCGTTGGCTTCGGAGACCCACTCCTCCAGCCGCTTCACGAACAGTCGTGCCTGTACCGGCCAGTGGAAGGAGCGCTGCGCGATCCGGTGGCCGGTGCGAGCGTACTCGCGGCGGGTCTCCTCGTCCCGGCGCAGCTCCAGCACGGCCCGCGCTGCCGCCGCCGGGTCCTCGAACGGCACGACGGTTCCGGCGGGCCCC
The DNA here is from genome assembly GCF_014651695.1 of Nocardiopsis terrae. GTDB lineage: Bacteria > Actinomycetota > Actinomycetes > Streptosporangiales > Streptosporangiaceae > Nocardiopsis > Nocardiopsis terrae. The sequence continues at coordinate 544,662 of NZ_BMXJ01000002.1, read as the reverse complement.
TCCGGGCGCTTGGTCACCAGGGCCTCGGCCATCGGGTTGGGGGTGGTGACCACCGGCAGCCCGTGGGCCATGTACTCCACGACCTTGGTGGGCAGGGAGTGCCGGTAGTTGTCGGTGTCGTGCAGCAGGCTGATCCCGGCCAGGGCGCCGGCCGCGATGCGCAGGGCGCGGTCGTTGGGCACGAAGCCGTACCAGTGCAGGGCGTTCTCCTGGTGGGCGTCGCGCAGCAGCTGCCGGATCCCGTGGTCGGCGCCGCCGATCACCTCCAGGCGCACCCCGTGGTCACGCAGCCGGCGCCCCATCTCGATCATGTCGTGGGCGCCCCGGGCCCTGGACAGGTGCCCCAGGTAGACGACCCGGTCCTCGCCGGGCGCGCGGAGCGGAGTCTCGGGCACGTCGGTGGTGTTGGGCACCACCGGGTGGTCGAGGCGGAACCTGGGCCGGTAGCCCTCCTCGGCCAGCAGTAGGTGCATCCGCCGTTCGGCGTACCGCTCGAAACCGCGCACCACACCGCCGAGCGGTCGGCGCAGCGGCTGCGGGACCCACGGTTTGGTGCGCAGGGCCGCCGGGGTGTCCTCGTGCACGTCCCACACCGTCACCGGTCTCTTGGCGGGCAGGGCCAGCAGCAGTTCGGGGTCGTGGAAGAGCAGGAGGTCGGCCTCGGGTGCCAACCGGGCCAGAACGGTCCGGGCCGCCCGGATCGAGGAGAGCCGGTCACGACCGGAGGCGCGGGGAACGTCCACCGAACGCACCTGGTCCCAGGGGGTCACCCCGCACTCCCGGAAGGGCGCCACGTACGTCACCGTGTGTCCGGCGTCCACCAGGGCCCGGATCTGGCGGTGCAGGATTCGTGCGTCCTCGGGGTGGTGCACAATCGTGGCCACAAGCGCGTGCATCGAGATCACCTACGTGTGTCACCGTTTTGGTCCGACTGGTCCGTGTTCGATGATCCGCCGTGAGGGTGCGGGATCAGCTGCACGACACGGTATTCACCTGCGGAAACACACTGAGAAAAGCCGGGTGGACAAGCGGGGTGGTTCCGGTGAACCTTCGGTGGGCGGACGGTGAACGCGCGAAGGCACGCCGCCGAACGCCGTCTGGCGTCCGGGTCGACGTGCCTCGTGCGGGCCCCTGCGGCCCCTACAGGACCTGGATGCCCTCCCGGTCGGCGCGGCGCCGGAACTGCGCCGGGACCTCGGCGGCCTCGTCCGGGTCGGGGCGGCGAAGAACGCCCCGGGTGTCCAGGAGCAGCCGCGCGTACTCGTTGAGCAGCTTGGGCCGGTACTCGCCGTGGTCGGTCAGCAGAACGGTCAGGTCGGCCTCGGCCAGGGCCTGCTCCAGATCGGTGGAGCGCGGCACGTTCACCCCGTCCACCTCCCAGGACTCCACGTGCGGGTCGTGGTAGGTGAGCGTGGCGCCCTTGGCGGCGAGCTTGCGGGCCACCGGTCGGGCGGGAGACTCGCGCTGGTCGGCGATGTCGGCCTTGTAGGTCACGCCGAGCAGCAGGACCTTGGACCGGGAGAGCGCGAGCCCGGAGTCGTTGAGCAGCTCCTGGGCGCGCTGGGTCACGTAGGACGGCATCCGCCCGTTGATCTCCTGGGCCAGCTCGACGAACCGGAACGGGTAGCCGAGGGTCTTGACCTTGTAGGAGAGGTAGTTCGGGTCGATGGGGATGCAGTGTCCGCCCACGCCCGGCCCCGGGTAGAACGCCTGGAAGCCGAACGGCTTGGTGGCCGCCGCGGAGATCGAGTCCCACAGGTCGACGCCCAGCTCCTGGCAGAAGACGGCCATCTCGTTGACCAGGGCGATGTTGACGTGCCGGTAGGTGTTCTCCAGCAGCTTGGCCATCTCGGCCTCGCGGGTGCCCCGGGTCCGGACCACGGTGTTCACGAAGTTCTCGTAGAAGGCGGCGGCCGCCTCCCCGCACTCCTCGGTGAGCCCGCCGACCACCTTGGGCGTGTTGGCCACGCCGAAGGTCTGGTTGCCCGGGTCGATCCGCTCGGGGGAGAAGGCCAGCCGGAAGTCGGACCCGGCGACGAGGCCGGACTCCTCCAACAGGGGCCGTACGACCTCCTCGGTGGTACCCGGGTAGGTGGTGGACTCCAGGATCACCAGGGTCCCGGGGGACATGTGGGCGGCGACGGCCTTGGAGGCGGAGGTGACCGCCCCCAGGTCCGGCCCGCCCTCGGGTGAGAGCGGGGTGGGGACACAGATGACGATGGTGCGCGCCGTCGCCAGGCACGCCGGGTCCGTGGTCGCGCTGAACCCCTTGTCCAGCATCGTGTTCACGTCTTCCGACGACAGGTCGTCGATGTGTGACACGGCGTTGTTGAGGCCGTCGACCACACGGGCGCTGACGTCGAAACCGGTCACCTTCAGCCCGGCTGACACGGCTTCGGCCGCCAGGGGCAGACCGACGTAGCCGAGGCCGAGGACGACGAGGTCGCTGGCCGAACCGGAACGCTGCTCGGGGACAGTTGCTGGGTTGGAGGCTGCGGCATCCACTTCGTGGTCACACTCGCATTCGTTTCGTGAACGGGCGCATATGTCGAGGACTGCCATTCGGAGTTCTGGACGTCCGAGTGTAGACAGGCATTGTCCTTGGTCACGGGATCTGTCCTGGATCGGACACTTTCCCGATGAGAACCCGATACGCCTGGTTGTAGCGGTATACGGCCTCGGTCCACGTGCGGTTCGCACCGACGCGTTTCTGGCCTGCTTGGCCGTAGGACGTCCGCTTTTCATGACTGTAGGCGAGTTTTGTGAGCACATCAGCTAGACGTGCCGATTCGCCCGCCGGAATTAACTCTCCGGTCACCCCGGGTTCCACGATCTCCCGCAGGGCGGGGAGGTCACTCGCGACGACGGGCAGCCCTCCCGCCATGGCCTCCACCGGTTTCAGGGGGGTCACCAGCCGACACACCCGCTCGTCGAGTCTGGGCACCGCGAACACGTCCAGGGCGGCGTGGTGGTGCCGGACCCGGTCCGCCGGGACCCGCCCCGGGAAGTGCGCCGCCCCGGACAGCCCGAGCCGATCCGCCCGCGCGCGCAGCGCGGCGAGTTCGGGCCCGTCCCCGACGATCAGGGCGTGGGCGGGCTCGCCCCGCTCCCGCAGCAGCGCCACCGCGTCCAGGAGCACGTCCAGCCCCTCGTAGCCGAAACAGCTCGTGGTGGTGCCCACCACGAACTCCCCCCGGCCGATCCCCAGCCCCTCGCGTACCGCGCCACCCGACGGCAAGGGCTCCAGGAAGGAGGCGTCGACGGCGTTGGGGACGACCAGCATCCGCTCCGCGGGCACCCCGCGGGCCTCGATGTCGGCACGCATGGCCTCGCCGAGGGTCACCACCAGGTCGGCGGCGAGCATGCACTCCGTCTCGCTGGCGCGTTCGGCCCGGTAGAAGGCGTCGTCGACCCCGCGGGAGGGGTCCCGGGACAGCCAGGACTCCTCCAGGAAGCCCCGGACCTCGTAGACCACGGGCAGTCCGTACCTGCGCCCCAGTTCCAGGGCCAGCCGCGCGTTGTGGTGGTTGCTCGCCGCGTGCAGCACGTCCGGGCGCACCGCCTCCACCAGCTCCGAGGCCAGCCGCAGCCCCGCATCGAGCTCCCCGGCGTGGTCGGCGGGCGCGGTCCAGGGGAGGAGGCGGTGGTAGGGGACCCCGTCCACCCGCACCAGCGTGCGCGGATCCACTACGCCCTTGGTCAGCGGGTACCCGGCCCTGGTGGCCACGTGCACGTCCATCCCGGCCTCCCGCTGCGCGAGGGCGATGCGGTGCGTGCGCTGGGTGTAACCGGCGTTGGTGTGCGGCAACGCGTTGGTGACCAGATGCAGGACCCGGACCCCCGCCCCCGGACGCTCCGGGTCGGGGTCCGTACACCGGTGTCCCGCTCCCGCCACCGCCGGTCGCTGAGCGTTCACCGTGTCGTCAGGCCGCGTTGGCGCACCGCGGGTTAACGTGATCCCGTGAAGGTCAGGCGAAACGGACGGGGACGCGGGGACCGCGCGCCCCGTGGCCAGCGCCGTCCGGTACTGCGCCGTGGTCCGGTGCGGCCCGGGCGGGATTCGTTCGACCAGTTCACGCGCGGTGTCCGCGTCCCCGGCGGCGAGGGCGGCCGCGACCAGGCGCCCCACCCGGCGGGGCGAGGAGCCCCGGGCGGTGGACAGCAGCACCTCGCGTGCCTCCTGGCGTCGCCCCTGGTCCCACAGGGCGTAGGCGCGCGGCAGGGCACCCGATCGGGCCGCCACGGCACGCGCCGTGGTCCGTACGGGACCGGGCATCAGCCGGGGCGCCAGCAGGGGCAGCCGAGCGGGTTCGGAACGCAGGTGGCGCCAGGCCAGGGACGCGGTGAACGTCACCGCCCTCGGCCAGCGGGCACGCGGGCGCGGAACACGGGGTTCGGAAGTCTGGGAGTCATGCACGGTCAGTCACACAACCACGTGGACGTGGCCGGATGGTGACAACACGGCGACTCCGGCGGAACGGCTGGGGCAAAGAACTCCCCGACCGGCCTCCGCGCCGCCCGGCCCGCCGAGCCGCCGCGGTCACCGGACCGACCGGGACCCGCAGCAGAACAGCAGACACCCCCACCGGAAGAAGAAGGAAGCAGCCGTGACAACGAGTGCCCCTCTTGGCAGTCAGGACACCGGGATCGTGCACGTGGTCGGGGCCCGCCCCAACTTCGTGAAGGCCGCGCCGGTGGTCTCGGCCCTGCGCGGCCGGGGCGCGCACCAGACGGTCCTGCACACCGGCCAGCACTACGACGACCGCATGTCGGCCGTCTTCTTCCGCGACCTCGGCCTGCCCACCCCCGACGTCGACCTCGGCGTCGGCTCGGGTTCGCACGCCGCCCAGACCGCCGCCCTCATGGTCGGCCTGGAGAAGGAGTTCACCCGGACCACCCCCGGCATGGTCGTGGTCTACGGCGACGTCAACTCCACCCTGGCCGCCGCCCTGGTCGCCGCCAAGCTCGGCGTCCCCGTCGCGCACGTCGAGGCGGGCCTGCGCTCCTTCGACAACGCCATGCCGGAGGAGGTCAACCGCCGGGTCACCGACCAGCTCAGCGACCTGTGCTTCGCGACCAGCCCGGAGGCGGTCGGCCACCTGGCCGCGGAGGGGGTGTCCCCGAACCGCGTCCACCTCGTCGGCAACCCGATGATCGACACGCTCCTGGGCAACCTCGACCGCTTCGACGCCGACGCCCTGCGCGCCCGCCTCGACCTGCCCGAACGCTATGTGGCGGCCACCCTGCACCGGCCCGCCAACGTCGACGACCCCGCCAACGTCGTCCGGCTCACCGAGCGACTGCACGAGATCGCCGACCTCACCGACGTCGTCATGCCCGTGCACCCGCGCGGGAAGGCGGCCTTCGACCGGGCCGGGCTCGGCGACCACCCGCGCGTGCACCTGCTCGAACCGCTCGGCTACCTCGACTTCGTCGCGCTCACCCGCGGCGCCGCGGCCGTGGTCACCGACTCCGGCGGCGTCCAGGAGGAGACCACCGTCCTCGGCGTCCCCTGCCTGACCCTGCGCCCCAACACCGAACGCCCGATCACCATCACCCACGGCACCAACCAGCTGGTCACCGAGGCCGACCTCCTGCCGGCCCTGCGCAAGGCCCTGGACGGACGGACCGCCGAACGGATCGGTGACGTGCCGCCGCTGTGGGACGGCCGGTCGGGGGAGCGCATCGCCACCGTCCTCACCCAGTGGACCCGGTGACCCCATGAACCCCCTCCCCGGGGCGGCACCCGCCCCCTCCCGACAGACGGACAGCCCGGGGCCCCGACCCGGGGTCTTTCGACCCGAGCACAAGGTGGCAGACCGTGAAACGGCGTGAACAGAGCCAGACCGAACAGCTTCGGCAAGCCCTGGCCGAACGCGAGGCCCAGCTCCAGGAGGCGCAGGCCCGCCTCGCCGCGGTCGAGGGGTCCACCTCACTCCAGGTGGGCCGTGCGCTCACCGCGGCCGCCAAACGCCCCGGCCGATCCCTGGTCAAACTCCCGCGCGACCTCTACCGTCTCTGGCGTCGCAGCGGCAGCACCAACCACGCCGAGCGCCGCCGGGCCGAACCCGTCCGCTCCTTCGACGCCGAACGCCAGGAGGCCCGCCTCCTCACCGGGCTCAGCGGGGGGCGCGAGGACCTGCTGGTCGTCGCCACCGTCGTCGGCCCGGCCGTCCAGACGGCCGTGGACCCCTACCTGCGTTCGGTGCCCCTGCGTCCGCACGACGCCCAGATCGTCATGGACGGGGTGGACGTCGACCTGCTCCTGGTGTCCGCCTCCGCGGCCGCGCCCGGGTCCCCCTGGGCGCACGTGGGGGACCCCGCGGCGGTCGACCGGACCAGGGCCCTGCACTGGGTGCTGGAGTCCGCCGCGGCGCGCGGCATCCCCACGGTCCTGCTCGACGACGCACCCGCACCGCCAGCCCTGCGCCAGCTCGGTTTCGACCGCGTGCACAAGGGGGACGCGGGGGTGCCGCTGCACCTGTTCAACCCGGTCGCGGCCGAACTCGTCTCCGGTCCCGAGGCGGTCTTCGTCCGCACCGCCCCGGACCTGCCGGTCCCCGACGTCCTCCTCGACCTGGGCGTGGGCGTGGTCGACGCCGACTCCCCGGAACTGCCCGACGCCCTGCGCGCCGCCAACGTCGCCGTCATCCCGGAGACCGGCCACGGCGACCTGCGCCTGCGCCGCCGGGCCTGGGCCTGCGGAACCCGGGTGATCCCCCACCCGGCCGTTCCCGTGCCCGAGGCCGAGGACCTGGCGGTCACCGTGCCCCGTCTGCGCGCGGACGGGCCCACCCCCCGAGAGGTACGCGCCATGCTCCGGCAGGTCTTCCTCGACGAGGCGGCGCCGGTCCGGCTGGCCGCGCTCCTGGACGGCCTGGTCTTCGCGTCGGGTACCCCCGGGACCGAACTCCCGCTGAGCGGCCGCGGCGTCGCGGTCCTGGCCGACCCGGCCTCGGCGGCCGAGGCGGACCGCCTCGCCGAGGACCTCCTGGGCTCCCGGCTGCGCCCCGCCGAACTGGTCGTGCCCGACACCGCCGCCCGGATGCCCGGCGTCCAGCGCCTGCGCGCCGAGGGCGTGACCGTGCACACGGTCCGCTCCACCGCCCCCGACACCCCCGAGGAACTCACCCGGGACGTGGTCCCGGCGGACGCCGGCGGTCCCGCCCCGGCCCACTGGGCGTCCCTCGCCGAACGCGCCACCTCGCCGTGGGCGCACCTGTGGACCGGCCCGGTCGGCAGACACCGGCTGGCCGACCTGGTCTGCGCCGCCGAGTGCTCCGGGGCCGACGCCGTGGGCACCCCGGAGACCGCGGTGCCGGACGGCCGGGAACCGTCCGGAGCGGGGGAGCGGGGCTTCTTCGACCGTGAGACGGGGAGCCGGCAGTACGTCTTCGTCACCTCGATCACCCCGGAACTGGCCCGTACCGGGCTGTTGCGGCGCGGCTGGCGCCCGACGGAGTGGAACCGGCGCGGTACCAGACTCCTCGCCCTGGGACCCGACCACGGATCCGGTACCGACGGCGACAGCGAGGGCCCCACGCACGCCGACGCCTCGACCGGAGCCCTCGGGTGACCCACCGCGCCCGATCCGCCGCCCTTCGCCCGCCACGGACGCCCACGGCGCAGCCCGACCGCCGCAGTTCTGATTGACTTTCCGGTCGCCCCCGCACGGGCGGCCCACCAGTATCCGAAGGGAAGAACGTGAGCACACCTCCTCCGCGCGCACTCTTGTACGGGGACGTGGACCTCAACATCATCGACGGCTCGGCCATCTGGGCCCAGTCGATGGCGCAGGCCCTGGCCGCAGCCGGATGCGAGGTCACCCTGCTGTTGAAGGCGCAGGTGCGGACCGACCGGCTCACGGCGCCGCTCACGCAGACCCCGGGGGTCCGGGTGGTGCGCCCCTACGAGGACCGGATGCTCCCCGACCTCGGACCGCGCGGCCTCACACCCGAGCAGGCCGTGGAGCTGATGGGCGGGCTGCACGCCCGCAAACCCTTCGACCTGGTGGTCGTGCGGGGCCGTCGCCTCGCCGGGCTGGCCGCCCAGGAGGAGGCCCTGACGGGCCGCCTGTGGACCTACCTCACGGACTTCCCGCACAGCGTCGGCGAACTCACCGCGACGGCCACCGCGGAGCTCACCGAGATCGCGCTCGCCTCCCGTTTCGTCCTCTGCCAGACCGAGGAGCTGCGGGCGTTCCTGGAGTCGACGGTGCCCGCCGCCTGCAGTCGTTCGGTGCTCTTCCCGCCGGTCGCTGTGGTCCCCCCGGGGGTGGCCGCGGACGGAGAGGCGCACGCCCGCACCCGGCTGGCCTACACGGGCAAGTTCGCACCCGCCTGGAACACCCTGGAGATGACCGGGCTCCCCGAGGAGCTCGCCCGCCTGGGGGTGGACTCCGAACTGGTGATGATCGGCGACAAGATCCACGCGGAGCCCGCCGACTGGGCCAAACGCATGCGCAGGGCGCTGGAGAGCACACCGCACGTGGACTGGCGCGGCGGCATGGCGCGGGCCGAGGCGCTCCGCGAATCCGCCACCTGCGACTTCGGGATCTCGTGGCGGGACCCGTCCATGGACGCCAGCCTCGAACTGTCCACCAAGGTCCTGGAGCTGGGGGCACTGGGCCTGCCGGTGGTGCTCAACCGCACCCCGATGCACGAGACCCTGCTCGGCAGGGACTACCCGCTCTTCGCCGGTGAGGACGCCTCCTCGGTGGCCGCGGTGGTCGCCCGCGCCTACCACGACCGCGCCGTGTACGCGGAGGCCGCCGAGCGCTGCCGGGCGGCGGCGGCCGAGCACACCCTGGAACGGGCCGCCGGGCGGTTGCGCGGCTACCTGGCCGAGGCCCTCCCGTCCGCTCCGCGGGGGGCCGACCCCGAACTGCCGCTCAAGGTCGTCATCGCCGGTCACGACCTGAAGTTCTTCACCCGCCTCGCGGAGTACCTGGACTCGCTGCCGGGGCTCGACGTGCGCATCGACGAGTGGGAGGGGCTGAGCACCCACGACCAGTACCGGTCACGGGAGCTCGCCGCCTGGGCCGACGTCGTCATCTGTGAGTGGTGCGGGCCCAACGCCCTGTTCTACGCCAAGTGGAAGCGCCCCGACCAGCGGTTGATCGTCCGTCTGCACCGCTTCGAGCTGTACGCGGAGTGGCCGCGCCGCCTGGACGTCGGGAAGGTGGACGCGGTGGTGTGCGTGAGCCCGCACTACGCCGACCTCACCCGCGAGCTCACCGGCTGGCCCGCCGACAAGGTCGTCGTCCTGCCCAACTGGGTGGACGACCGCCAGCTCGACCGGCCCAAACTCGCCGGGGCCGAGTACTCGCTCGGCATGATCGGGATCGCGCCCTCACGCAAGCGCCTGGACCGGGGGCTGGACGTGCTCGCGGAGCTGCGCCGCATGGATCCCCGCTACACGCTCTCGGTCAAGACCAAACAGCCGTGGGAGTACTGGTGGATCTGGAACCGGCCGGAGGAGCGCACCTACTTCGAGCGCGTCTACCGCCGGATCCAGCGTGACAGTACGCTCGCGTCGGGGGTGGTCTTCGACCCCTTCGGCCCGGACGTGGCGACCTGGTTGCGCAGAGTCGGGTTCGTGCTCTCCACCAGCGACGACGAGTCCTTCCACCTGGCGCCCGCCGAGTGCGCGGCCTCCGGTGGCGTCCCCGCGCTGCTGCCCTGGCCGGGAGCCGACACCATCTACGATCCGCACTGGATCCACGACGACCCGGTGGCGATGGCCGAGGCCATCCACGCGACGGTCTCCGAGGGCCGGTTCGGCGAGGAGAGCGAGCGCGCCCGCGCGGAGGTGAACTCGGTGTACGCCCTGGAGAGGGTGCGCTCCCTGTGGAGCGATCTGGTGGTCCGCGGTGAGGTTCCGAAGCCGCTGGACTCAGCCGCCCACGCGGGCACGGGGAACTGACCGGGCCCGGTCCCACCCCTACTTCAGACGGGGCCGGTCATCTTCGACAGCCCGCCGGCTCCGGCGGGCAGGAAGAGCGCGAAGGTGGTCGGCCTGGTCTGCACCAGTTCGACGCGGGCGCCTTCGGACTCGGCGATGTGACGGGCGAGGGCCAGACCCAGGCCGGTGCCGCCGCCCCCGCTCACCTCGCGTTCGAAGATCCTTCCGGACAGGTGCTCGGGGACCCCCTCGCCCTCGTCGCTGACCTCCACGCGGACGGACTGGCCGGTGTCGAGGCGGCGGAGGGTCACCGTCCCCGCGCCGTGTTTGTAGGCGTTCTCCACCAGGGTCGCCAGGATCTGGGCGAGGTCGGTGGGGACGGTCATGGCGGTCAGCCCGGGGTCCCCGGTGACCAGGAGCCTGCGTTGCTCCTGTTGGAGGACGGGCGACCATTCGGCCTGCAGGTGGTTGAGGACGGGGTCGAGCTCCACGGGTTCGACTTCGGGGTTCTGGCTCTTGCGGGCGCGGCCGAGCAGGCTTTCGACGGTTTCCACGAGCCGTTCGGTCTGGGCGAGGGCCGCTTCCCCCTCCTCCCGGACCACCTCGGGGTTGTTCGACTCGGCGAGGATCTCCTCCAACCGCATGGTCAGAGCGGTCAGCGGGGTGCGCAGTTGGTGTGAGGCGTCGGTGGCGAAGTGGCGTTCGGTGGCGATGAGACCGGCGATGCGTTCGGCGCTGCGGTCCAGCACCTCGGCGACGCGGTCGGCCTCCGGGATGCCGTAACGATGGCCCCACGGTGTGGTCACCCCGGAGCCGAGCCGTTCGGCGGTGGCGGCCAGGTCGACCAGGGGCAGGGTGAGCCTGCGGGCCTGGAACATGGACAGGCCCACGGCGACCCCGATGGCCAGCAGGGACAGGGAGGCGATCCCGAGCCAGGCCCGGACCACGCTCTCCTGCACGTCCTCGTTGCTGGCCCACACCTCGACCCGTGTCCCGCGACTGGTGGTGACGGTGGCTTTGAGCAGGTGCGGAGAGTCCGCGGCCTCCGGGTCCAACGACGGGTCGCCCGCGGTCACTGCCGTGGGCGCGTCCGCGGGTGTGATGCGGATGAACCGGTCCGGGTGCTCCTGGCTGAACCGCATCGGGTCCAGTTCGCCGCGGAGTCCGAGCATGTTGTCGCTCTCGGCACCGATCAGCTCGGCCTCGCCCTCAAGCTGCCTGCTGCTCTCGTCGTGCACCAGCTTGTAGGTGAGCGCACCCAGGGGCAGTCCGAGCAGCATGACGGCTATGACGGTCACCACCAGGGTGGAGAAAACCATCCGCCTGCGCATGTCACCTCACGTCCGTCCGACCCCGGGGCGGTCGACCGGCAAGTGTGCCGAACCCGAGGCCGGGTCAGTCTCGTTCGAACCGGAAACCCACACCCCGGACGGTCGTGATGTACGACGGCTGGTTGGCGTCGTCACCGAGTTTGCGGCGCAGCCAGGAGATGTGCATGTCCAGGGTCTTGGTCGATCCCCACCAGTTGGTGTCCCACACCTCCCGCATGATCTGTTCCCTGGTGACCACCTTGCCAGCATCGCGTACGAGTACGCGCAGCAGGTCGAACTCCTTGGTGGTCAGTTGCAGTTCGCGTTCGCCCAGCCAGGCGCGGCGCGAGTCGTTGTCGATCCGGACCCCGTGGACCACCGGGACCTCGGCCCCGCCCCGGCGCAGGAGTGCGCGGACACGGGCCAGGAGTTCGGCGAGTCTGAAGGGTTTGGTCACGTAGTCGTCGGCTCCCGCGTCGAGGCCGACGACGGTGTCGACCTCGTCCGCGCGGGCGGTCAGGATGAGGATCGGCGTTCCGTGACCCTCGGCGCGGAGCCGACGTGCCACCTCAAGGCCGTCCATTTCGGGTAGCCCGAGATCCAGGACCATGAGGTCGATGTCTCCCGCACGGGCGCGGTCGAGTGTCTCAATGCCGTTGACGGTCACGTCTACCGTGTAACCCTCGCGTCGGAGTGCGCGCGCGAGAGGCTCGGAGATCGAGACATCGTCTTCGGCCAGCAAAACGCAGGTCATGGAGCCGATCGTAGGTCCAGGGTGGCGCATTTCCCTATTATGCGCGCCGGATGGCCCAGGGTTGGCCGAAAATACGCTAATCACATATCGGTCAAATAGTACAATTGGCCACTATGGGTCTTTTCTTTGCACCTTCTTGGTGAAACTGGGAAGCTGGATCGAGAGGGTGTTCCCATGCGCCCCGAGAGACGTTTCCCGGACACGGAGGAGCCCGCACGTGAACCCCAACCCGCCGCCCGGCGGAGGAGAATTCGGATTCCCGCCGCAGGGCCCTCCGCCGGGACCGCCGCAGAACCACCCGCCCGCCGGGCCCCCGGCCCCTCCGTCCTCGGGCAGGTACGGGACCGGGCTGCTCGCGGTGCTCTCCGTGATCGCGGTGCTGGCCGGAGCGTCCTTCCTCGGCGGCGGACTCGCGCTCACCGGGGCGCTCACCGACCGGATCGCGGCCGGCCGGGGCGAGGGGGTCGCCGAACCCTCCGCCTCCCCGTCGGCCGCGCCCTCGCCGGAGGAGTCCCCGAGCCCGACCCGGACCCCCCTCCCGCCTCCGGAGCCCACCGGGGAGCCGAGCGAACCTCCCGCGGAGGAACCACCGGAGAAGGTCTCGGCCGAGGACGTGGTCGCGGAGCTGGGCGGGGACTACGGACTCCGGGCGGGCGCCGACATCACCGGTGAACTGTGCGAGGACGAGGAGGACGCCTTCGTCTGCACGAGCGCCGTGGACACCGATCTGGTCCGGGTCATCGCCTTCGAGGACGTCCTGGTGGCCTCCATCGTCATCACGGGCCTGACGGCCCAGATCGCGGAGGACGACAACGACATGGTCGACGCGCAGAACGCCTGCCACATCGTGTTCATCTGGTTCGAGGGCGGCGGTATGGAGCAGTCCGAACGGGACGACATGGCCGGCGACACCGAGGAGTTCGCCGGGTGCTGACGCCCGTTCCCGCCACACCCCGAGTCGATGCGTGCCCAATTGATCACAACGGGTAATAATGGGGTGTTGGTGACGGTTGGCGGGCCCCGGGACCCGGACCCTCACCGGACCTGTCCACTCATCTCGGACACCTGAGCCGGTCCGGGCGGGGCACGCGAGGAGCAGCGATGGCGCGCAGCAGCAGTACGAAGGTGAAGCGAGCGGAACCGCGGTCCCGCCGGGGCACGGTACGGACGGGAGGGCCCGGAACACGTGGCGGACGCGGTCCGGGTCCGCTGACCGCCCTCGCCCTGGCCCTGGTGCTTCCGGTCGCCTTCGCGGCACCGGCCGCAGCGGAGGGCACCGGACCCGGCACCGCCGAGTCCGGTGCGGTCGCGGCGCGGGACACGGAAGGGACGGCCCCCACCAGCCCGAACGCCGGGTCCCAGAGCCTCTCCCACCGCCACTACTACTCCACCTGGCGCGACGCCCGGACCTACTGGTCGCAGGGGAGCCGCTACCCCACGAGCGGCTGGCTGTGGGCGGGACGGCACTACTTCTTCTGCCAGGTCGAGGGTGAGCCCCACACCGACGGTGAGAGCTACTCGACCTGGTGGGCGCTGACCGACGACGACACCGGCAACCGGGACGTCTTCGTCAGCGCCACTGCCTTCCGGGACCACGAGCCCTGGCAACCGGTCGAGGGCCTTCCCCGCTGCTGAGGCGCCCCCGGACACGGCGCGGGCCCGGCCGAGCGACTGCTCGGACGGGCCCGCGTTCGTCGTCCCGGCCCGGACCTACCGGTAACCGGACAGCCGGATCAGGCGTCTCCCTCCCCGGTGTCCGTAGCCGACCTGCGCCTGCGGCTCAGGTAGATGGCGCTGCCACCGGCGGCCACGGCGATCGCGGCAACCAGGACCAGACCGGTCAGGGCACCACCGGTCACCGGCAGCGAACCCTTGTCGCCGTCCTCGTCGTCGGGGCGACCGGGCTTGTGCTCGTCGGGGTCGGTCGCCCCGTCGGTGGGCCCGTCGGTGGGACCGTCCGTCGGCTCCGGCGACTCCGGCGGGTCGGTGGGCGAACCGCCCCCGTCACCGGGGGGCTCGGTGGCCTGCTCGCCGACCACGATGCGGCCGGAACCGCCCTCGGGGTAGTCCGCCGCGGTCACGACACCGTCGAGGGTCTCGGTGAGGTGGCGCTCCAGGGCACCCTGGTAGGTCGAACCCACCACGGTGAAGTCGGCGCCGCGGAAGGGGTACATGTCGCCGCCGGAGGCGGAGAAGTCGATGGTCGCGATCGTGATGCCCGGGCCGTCCACGACCTCGCCGTCCTCGACGATCACCGTGCCGTCGTGCAGGACGGCGCTGCGCACGCGCTCACCGGGGGTGAGCACCTCCCCGTCACCGTCGACCTCCTGGGCGGCGTTGTCGGGGTCGTAGGCGAAGTTCACCCCGGCGACCTGCATGAACCGGCCGTCGGCGGCGGGCGCCGCGGAGACTCCGTGCTCCAGGAGCTCCTTGACCTGCGTCCGGGGGATCTCCGGTACCACCGCGACCTGGTTGGCGAAGGCGGCGATCGAGTACGTGTCGAGCGCGGTCACCGGCCCTGCCGGGATCACCGAGGAATTGCGGATACCGCCGCCGTTCTGGATACCGATCTGCGGCTCGGGGACGCCGTACTCCTCGGCGTTGCGCACACCGGTGTCCAGCAGCGAGTCCGCCATCAGGTTGCCCAGGTTGGTCTCCTGGGTGCGCACGCCCGGGTCCCGGGTCCCGTCCAGGGCCACCTCGCTCTGCGCCACCTCGGTCTCGGAGAGCTCGGCGACGTGGTCGGTGACCGGCTTGGTCACCTGGGCGTCGACCTCGGGGTGCGGCTCGACGGAGTCGTCGACCACGACCGGCCCGGAGCGGTCGCTGACGGAGACCAGGTCGCCCTCGGCGTCGAAGTTGATCACCAGGCGGCCGACGTACTTGTAGTCGGCGCCCGCGGTCACGACCGGGACCTCGGTGCCCTGCGCGTCCTCGGTGAGCAGCGGATAGGAGAGGGGGTCGCCGGTGCCCGGGTGGACGGTGACCTCGTCGCCCGGGACCAGGGCCTCGTCCTCGTCCGCCATCACCTCGTGGCCGCCGCCGGAGACCACGGCGTCGACGCCGGACAGCTCCTGGGCGACCCGCTCCTCGTAGGTGATGTTCTGCAGGTGGGAGATGAGGATGATCTTGTCGACGCCGTCCTCGGTCAGCCGGTCGACCTCGGCCTGGACCGGGCCGACGACCTCGTTCACCACCACGTCGCGCGGACTGGAGATGGAGGCCAGCTGCGGGTAGAGCGCCCCGACGACGCCGACCTGCTCGTCCTGCACCTGTACGACGGTGCTCGGGGCGATCCGGCCCGAGGCCTCGTGCGCGGCCAGTTCCGGTTCGCCGGACACGTCCACGTTCGCGGCGACCACCGTGGTGTCCTCGGGGAGCTCACCGATGAACTCGGCGTACAGGTCCGGGCCGAAGTCGAACTCGTGGTTGCCCATGGCGACCGCGTCGTACCCGGCGTGGGAGGCGGCGACCGCGTCGTAGAAGGGGGCGCCCTCCTCCTGGGAGGCGGCGAACTCGGGGCCGGGAAGGTACAGGTCGCCGGAGTTGACGGTGACCACGCCGCGGTCCTCGGCCTCGTCGGCCCCCGCGCCGGTGCCGGCGTTCTCGCTGTCCCGGAGCTGGTGGAGCAGCGTCGTGTAGCGCGCGGCCCCGCCGAAGCCCGGTTCGCCGGAGGCGTGCAGGAGGGCTGACTCGGGGTCGTTCCCGTGCAGGACCGTGAGGGTGAAGGCCGCGTCGCCGGGGGTGTCCATGGGCGCGGACGCGCCGGCCGCCGGGGCGAAGGGCACCACCAGAGCGCCTGTCAGGAGCAGTGCGCCGGATGCGCGCACGAGTCTGGACATGTCTGCTGTGACTCCTTTGGGGGATCGTGCGGGAAAGCCGCCCTGGGGAGGGTGGGGGCGGAGCTCGTTCACCCTAGAGGGGGACGGGTGTTGGGGCACGGGCCAGAGGGTTACGATTCGCAGAATCTCCTGTGCGCTCGGAGGTTCCCCGCCTCCGGCGTGTCGCCCGGTGTCACCCTGGGTGGTTTCCGGTTGCGCGGTGTGGTCCTTTTCGGGTGGAACTCCCGCCGTATCGTGCTCCGGGCCCGCGCCGCCGCGACCGCACGCCCTAACATGGAGGGGACCGTCGGCTCGATTCCCCTCGGAGGACGTCCGTGTTTCCCTCTGGCCAGGACCCGTATGACCCCGACGCGGGACAGGGCGGGATCCCCTCACAGCGGGGGATGCCCGGCATCGAACCCCACCTGGAGGCGCTCCGCCCCGACGCGCCGATGCCCGGGCGGGTGTCCACGGTCCGCACCCTGATGTTCATCGGCGGAGTCTGCGGGATCCTGCTCGCCCTGCTCTTCGGGATGGGCCTGGCCGCACCGACCGAGGCGATGAACGAGGCCCTGGACGAACAGGCCGCCCTCGCCGCGGAACAGGGCGTGGCCTGGTCCGTGGACGCCGACCTGATGCGTTCCCTCATGGTTTCCATGGCGCTGGTGACCGGCGTGTACGGGGCTCTGTCCACCTTCCTCGCCAGCCGGCTGCGCAACCGCACGGTGGGGGTCTTCTGGGGTGTCGTGCTCTTCCAGGGCCTGGCCGGGCTGATCCTGCTGTGGAGCCTGCTCTCCGGAGAGGTGCTCTCGATCGTGCCGCTCGGTTTCGCCGTCACCATGATCTGCTTCATGTGGGCCAAGGAGAGCCGCGCCTACTACGGGCTGCTCTGAACCCCTTCGCCCGAGCGGCCGAACAGGCCGCCCTCCCGCGGCGGCAGGGGCGCCCGCACCGCGACCTTGGTCCACTGGCGGTCCAGCAGGCCGCGCACCGCACCGGCACCGGTCCCGGCGGCCGCCCCGCCGTCCGTGCCGGAGGCCGCCCGCATCCCGCCCCCGGGCCCCTCCAGGGCCAGGGCGGCACGGAGCAGCTCCCCGGAGTCGGGCCGGTCCTCGGGGTCCTTGCTCATGGCCGCCACCACCAGCTTCTCCAGACCGCGCGGCAGGTGCTGCAGGTCCGGTTCCTCGAACATGACCCTGCGGGCCATCTCCTTCGGCGCCGCCCTGCCGAACGGGTCGTGCGCCACCGAGGCGAAGGCGACCGTCGCCCCCCACAGGAACACGTCGGACCGCTGGGTCGTGGGCTGGCGCTGGTACTGCTCGGGGCTCATCCACCCGGGGGTGCCCAGGCTGTCGCGCTGCCGGGTGGGGCGCTCGTCGGACAGGGCCTCCGGTGAGGGCAGTCCGAGGTCCCGGTAGGCCCGCCGCATCCGGCGCAGCCGGATCCACTTCGTGGGGTCGGGGTCCTCGACGGGGTGCGCGATCCCGAAGTCCAGCAGCTTGGGGCCCTGCCCGGACAGCACCACGTTGCTCGGTTTGAGGTCGCGGTGCACGACCCCCGCCGAGTGGATCGCGCGCAGGGCCTCGGCCACCCCGACGGCCACCCCGAGGAGCATGCCGCCGCGCAGCCGCCCGAACCTCTCCACGTGGTGCCGCAGGGTGGGGCCCGGTACGTACTCGGTGATCATCCACGGCGGTTCGGCTCCCACGTCGGCGCGGACGAACCGCGCCACCGCCGGGCTGTTGACCCTCGACAGCAGTCGGGCCTCGTGCGCGAACCTCTCCCGGAACCGCTGGTCGCGGGCCTGCTCCGGATGGACGACCTTCACCGCGAGGTAGCCGTTCACCCCGGGGGAGTCGGCGGCGTAGACCGTGCCCATGCCGCCCGAACCCACACGCCCCCGCACCCGGTGCCCGCCGATCTCGCGGGGGTCCCCCGGTTCGAGCGGGTCGAGTCTGCGTACACCGCGCGCCTTCATGGGTACTCCAACCGGCTGTGGGGGAGGGATCTGCCGAGTCCTATCCCCGGATTCTCCCCGTTCACTCCTCTTCCGCTCCGGTGTCCGCCTCTCCCGGATCGTTCGATTCCGGGGTCGGACGGCGGAGTGGTAGGAAGTCCCTGTCGAAATCGACGACGAGGACCCCCATGAAGCTCACGTTCCCCGACGGACACATCGTTCAGCTGACCCCCTGGCTACTGCAGGCGGTGCTCGGCGCCTTCCCCCTGCCCGGCGACGAGGGGCGGCTGGCCCCGTACGAGGCCGACCCCTCGGCCCGCGAGATGCTGATCCGGGAGGGGGCGGCCGCACACGACGGGAACGGCGACTTCGTACTCACCGGGCACGGCCTGGAACTCCACCGGCTGGCCACCGCCTCCGCCCCCGGTTCCGCGGACCGCGAAACGGAGGGCGGCAGGCTCACCTGCTCGCCCGAGCTGACCCCGGAGGAACTGGCCCGGGTACGGGAGGCGGAGGCACAGTTGCGGGCGGGAGCCCGGGCGTTCCGGCGCGGTGAACCGCTGCCCGCCAGGGTCAGGTACCCCGTCGGTGTCGGTCTCCTCCTGCCGCCCGTGGGCGCTTTCCTCGTCGAATGGCATCTGGACGTGTTCGGCCTGCCCCTGGCCATCACCCTGATCGTGCTCATACTCGTGGCGGAGTGGGCGGCCGTGGGCGCG
The DNA here is from genome assembly GCF_014651695.1 of Nocardiopsis terrae. Classification (GTDB taxonomy): domain Bacteria; phylum Actinomycetota; class Actinomycetes; order Streptosporangiales; family Streptosporangiaceae; genus Nocardiopsis; species Nocardiopsis terrae. Next base: position 526,201 of record NZ_BMXJ01000002.1, on the reverse strand, counting down.
ATCCACCGTTACCGGCGCGCGAGGCAGGCCCGAGCCCCCGGCGAGGTCCTGCGCAGGCACGCGAAGCGCTGTCTCGCCCCCGCCGCGCTCGACCCGGTCTCCCGCGGGCTCCTGCTGCGGGTCCAGCGGGTGGTCGACGGCTCCGCGGACCCGGCGGCGCTGGCCGGGCAGGAGTGGGAGCTGGCCCGGGAGCTGGCCGGGTACAGCCTCCGCCGGTCGGAGCTCGAGGGGCTGACCGACCCGGACGAGCACGTTCTGGGCCTGATCGACCTTCTGGCCGATCTGGCCCGTACCGAGGAGCGGGTCCGGGAGCTGGAGGCGGCGTCGGCCTGAGGGGGCCGAGCGCGGGGGCGTCCACCGGTGGGCGGACGGGCTGCCGAAGGTCGGTGCCCTCTGGCAGTCTCGGAGGGGACAGCGACAGGGAGAGAAGAACGTGACACCGGAACAGTTCATCGACGCGGCCCTGTGGTTCCCCGAGTCCGAGGAGAGCGAGCCCTTCGGCCCGGGCGCCCTCGTGTACAAGGTGGTGCGACAGAAGATGTTCGCCCTGCTCACCGGGGGATCCGACGAGGAGCCCGCCACGGTGAACCTCAAGTGCGACCCCGAACTCGCTCTGGAGCTGCGCGGACAGTACCCGGCCGTCACCCCCGGCTGGCACATGAACAAGCGACACTGGAACTCGGTGCTGCTGGACGGCACCGTGCCCGACGACGAACTCGTGGAGATGCTCAGGCACTCCTACGTCCTGGTCGCCCGCAGCCTGCGCCGGGCGGACCGGGACCGGGTGCTGGCGGTCCTGGGGGAGGACGCCCCCGAGACCGGCGCCCGGAGCTGAGAGAGGACGAAGGTACACAGTGCCAGCCGCACCCGATTCCGCCGCTCCCCGGTCGGCGGTGGTCCAGGGGGTCCTGGAGCGGATCACCTACGCCAACGAGGAGACCGGCTACACCGTCGCCAAGGTGGACACCGGGCGCGGCGGCAACGACCTGCTCACCGTCGTCGGCTCCCTGCTGGGGGTCCAGCCGGGCGAGGCGCTGCGCCTGCGCGGCCGCTGGGGCTCGCACCCCCAGTACGGCCGCCAGTTCCACGTGGACGACTACACCACCGTGCTGCCCGCCACGGTCCAGGGCATCCGCCGCTACCTCGGCTCCGGGCTGATCAAGGGGATCGGGCCGAAGATGGCCGAGCGCATCGTCGGGCACTTCGGCACCGACGCCCTCGACGTCATCGAGGAGGAGCCCGAACGCCTCATCGAGGTCCCCGGGCTGGGCCCCAAGCGCACCGCGCTCATCGCCGCCGCGTGGGAGGAGCAGAAGGCCATCAAGGAGGTCATGGTCTTCCTCCAGGGCGTCCAGGTCACCACCTCCCTGGCGGTGCGCATCTACAAGAAGTACGGCGACGCCTCCGTCGAGGTGGTCCAGAAGGAGCCCTACCGGCTGGCCTCGGACGTGTGGGGGATCGGATTCAAGACCGCCGACACCATCGCCCAGGCGGTCGGTATCCCCCACGACAGCCCCCAGCGGGTCATGGCGGGGATCCAGTTCACCCTCTCCGAGTCCAGCAACGACGGGCACTGCTACCTGCCCGAGGAACGACTCATCTCCGCCGCGGTGAAGATCCTCCAGGTGGAGGCGGGCCTGGTCATCGAGTGCGTGGCCGAACTCGTCGCCGCCGAGGGCGTCGTCCGTGAGACCGTTCCGGGACCCGAGGGGGAACCGGTCCGCGCCGTCTACCTGCTGCCCTTCCACCGGGCCGAGATGGGACTGGCCTCCGGGCTGCGCTCCCTGCTCCACACGCCCGAGGAACGCATGCCCGCCTTCGCCGACGTCGACTGGCCCGCGGCCCTGGAATGGCTCGACCGGCGTACCGGCTCCTCGCTCGCCGAGGCCCAGCGGCTCGCGGTCCGTGAGGCCCTCTCCCGGAAGGTGTGCGTGCTCACCGGGGGTCCCGGCTGCGGCAAGTCCTTCACGGTCGCCTCCATCGTCGCCATGGCCAGGGTCAAGGACGCGAAGATCATCCTGGCCGCCCCGACCGGGCGCGCGGCCAAACGCCTCACCGAGCTCACCGGCTTCGAGGCCTCCACCGTGCACCGGCTCCTCGCCCTGCGGCCCGGCGGCGAGGCCTCACACGACCGGGACAACCCGCTCGACTGCGACCTTCTGGTGGTCGACGAGGCGTCCATGCTCGACCTGATCCTGGCCAACAAGCTGGTCAAGGCGGTTCCGCCCGGGGCGCACCTGCTGTTCGTCGGCGACGTCGACCAGCTGCCGTCCGTGGGCGCCGGGCAGGTCCTGCGCGACCTGCTGGACGAGGGGTCCCCCGTCCCCAACGTGCGCCTGACCCACGTGTTCCGCCAGGCCCAGCAGTCCGGCGTGGTCACCAACGCGCACCGTGTCAACCAGGGGGAGCCGCCCCGTTTCCAGGGGATGTCCGACTTCTTCCTCTTCCCCTGCGACGAGACCGAGGACGCCGCGGCGATGACCGTCGACGTGGTCGCCCGGCGCATCCCCCGCCGATTCGGCCTCGACCCGCGCCGCGACGTCCAGGTCCTCACCCCGATGAAGGGCGGACCGGCCGGGGCCGCCAACCTCAACTCGGAACTCCAGGCGGCGGTGACCCCGCCCGGGGAACGGGTGCCGGAGCGCCGGTTCGGCGGCCGGGTCTTCCGGGTCGGGGACAAGGTCACCCAGATCCGCAACAACTACGAGAAGGGGGAGAACGGGGTCTTCAACGGCACCCTCGGGGTGGTCACCGGTATCGATCCGGTCGCCCAGGAGGTGTCGGTGCGCACCGACGAGGACGAGGAGATCAGCTACGACTTCGCCGAACTCGACGAGCTCACCCACGCCTACGCCATCACCGTGCACCGCTCCCAGGGCAGCGAGTACCCGGCCGTGGTCGTCCCCGTCACCACGTCCGCCTGGATGATGCTGCAGCGCAACCTGCTCTACACCGCCATCACCAGGGCCAAGAAGCTGGTGGTCCTGGTCGGCTCCCGCCGGGCGCTGGCCCAGGCGGTCCGCAACGCCTCCTCGGGGCGCAGGCACACCGCCCTCGCCCACCGGCTGTGCCGAGCCCCCGCGGAGGAGGGCCAACCGTTCGGCTGATGGTCCGAAACCGCACGCGAGGCCCGTTTCGGGACGCGGAAAGTGCGGGAACCTTCGCTGATTCCGCCCTGCAGGACCTCCCCTGTGCATAGGCTCTCGACCAGTCACCTGATCTTCCTGGCGAGAATCTTCCCGAGGGGGATATCCGAGCCACCCCGGAAGCCGCCGCTCTTTCCACTCCCCCCCGGGGGGGGAGCGGCGGCCCGTCCCGGGTGCCGACCCGGCCGGATCGGCACCCGGGGCCCACCACCCCGGGGAAGCGGTACCCCGAGGAATCCGCGCGCCGGGACAGGCCCCTCCGGCCCGTGGAACCCGGAACCGCCGGCCCACGCTTGCACCGCAGCCCCTAGGCTGGTGTCTCGTGCGACAGACACTGATCGTGGTGGGCGCGGCCATCATCCGGGACGGACACGTCCTCGCCGCCCAGCGCGCCGAACCCCGGGCCGTACGCGGACGGTGGGAGTTCCCCGGCGGCAAGACCGAACCCGGGGAGAGTCCCGCCGAGGCGCTCGTCCGGGAGTGCCGGGAGGAACTGGGCGTGACCGTCCGACCCCTCGAACAGGTCGGGGACGACGTCTCCCTGCCCGAACTGGCCGAACGGTACTCCCGTCCGGCCGTCCTGCGGCTGCTGCGGGCCGACCTCCGGGTCGGGGAACCGCAGGCCCTGGAACACCTGGCGGTCCGCTGGGTCGCCTCCGGCGGCCTGTACGGACTCGACTGGATGCCCGCCGACGTCCCCTTCCTGGGGGCGCTCACCCCGCTGCTCCGAGCACAGGAGAGCCCCGCCTGAGGCGGCTTTCGGGATGCGTGCGACGCCCCGCCGGGGCGGACTCCGGGGTGACCAAACTAACCGGGGTGACCTGTACGTTTCCCAACCAGACCACTATGACCGCATAAACTGGCAACGGGCCGTGGCACTCTGCGGTCTCTACCCAGTACAGGAGATCGAGACTTAAGCATGTCCAGCGCTACGCCCGTCGAGGGCTCCGCCCGCCGCAGTGACCTGCGCAACGTCGCCATCGTGGCTCACGTCGACCACGGCAAGACGACCCTCGTTGACGCCATGCTCTGGCAGTCCGGTGTCTTCCGGGAGAACCAGGACGTCGACGACCGTGTGATGGACTCCAACGACCTGGAGCGCGAGAAGGGCATCACCATTCTCGCGAAGAACACGGCGGTGCACTACACCACGCCCGAGGGCGATGACGTGGTCATCAACATCATCGACACACCCGGCCACGCCGACTTCGGCGGTGAGGTCGAGCGAGGGCTGTCGATGGTCGACGGTGTCGTCCTGCTCGTCGACGCCAGCGAGGGACCGCTCCCGCAGACCCGCTTCGTGCTCCGCAAGGCGCTGGCGGCCAAGCTCCCCGTCATCCTCGTCATCAACAAGGTCGACCGGCCCGACAGCCGTATCGCCGAGGTCGTGGACGACACCTACGAGCTGTTCATGGACCTGGACGCCGACGAGTCGCAGATCGAGTTCCCGATCGTCTACACCTGCGCCCGCGACGGCAAGGCCTCCCTGGAGCGCCCCGGCAACGGCGAGGTGCCCGAGAACGACAACCTCGTCCCCCTGTTCAGCACGATCCTGGACACCATCCCGACCCCCAAGTACACCCCCGGCGCGCCGCTGCAGGCCCACGTCACCAACCTGGACGCCTCCCCCTTCCTCGGCCGTCTGGCCCTGGTCCGGGTCCAGGAGGGCGAGCTCCGCAAGGGCCAGCAGGTCGCGTGGATCCGCACCGACGGCACCGTCCAGCAGGTGAAGATCACCGAGCTCCTGATGACCGACGGTCTGGAGCGCAAGCCCGCCGAGATGGCCGGCCCCGGTGACATCGCGGCCATCGCCGGTATCGAGGACATCATGATCGGCGAGACCCTCGCCGACCTGGAGAACCCGGTTCCGCTGCCGCTCATCACGGTGGACGAGCCCGCCATCTCCATGACCATCGGCACCAACACCTCGCCGCTGGTCGGCAAGGTCAAGGGCGCCAAGGTCACCGCGCGTCTGGTCAAGGACCGCCTGGAGAAGGAGCTCATCGGCAACGTCTCCCTGCGGGTCCTGCCCACCGAGCGCCCGGACACCTGGGAGGTGCAGGGCCGCGGTGAGCTGGCGCTGGCCATCCTGGTCGAGCAGATGCGCCGCGAGGGCTACGAGCTGACCGTCGGCAAGCCGCAGGTGGTCTCCCGCACCATCGACGGCAAGGTGCACGAGCCGGTCGAGCGGCTCACCGTGGACGCCCCCGAGGACTACCTGGGCGCCATCACCCAGCTGCTCAGCGTCCGCAAGGGCCGGATGGAGAACATGGTCAACCACGGCACCGGCTGGGTGCGCATGGACTGGCTGGTCCCCTCCCGCGGCCTCATCGGCTTCCGTACCGAGTTCCTCACCGAGACCCGCGGCACCGGTATCGCCCACCACGTCTTCGAGAAGTTCGAGCCGTGGTTCGGTGACCTGCGCACCCGCCCGAACGGCTCCCTGGTCGCCGACCGCGCCGGTGTGGCCGTGGCGTTCGCGATGTTCAACCTCCAGGAGCGCGGCACGCTGTTCGTCGAGCCCACCACCGAGGTGTACGAGGGCATGATCGTCGGGGAGAACTCCCGCTCCGACGACATGGACGTCAACATCACCAAGGAGAAGAAGCTCACCAACATGCGTTCGGCCACCGGCGACGAGCTCGTCCGCCTGGTGCCGCCGCGCAAGCTCTCCCTCGAGCAGGCCCTGGAGTTCTGCCGCGAGGACGAGTGCGTCGAGGTGACCCCCGAGAACGTCCGTATCCGCAAGGTCATCCTGGACCAGAAGGAGCGCGGCCGGATCACCGCGAACAAGAAGCGTCAGCAGCAGTAGGACGCTCCGGAGGGCCGAGCGCCCTCCCGGTTCCGGAGCGGGCGGAGTGCGAACGGCACCCCGCCCGCTCCGCGTTTTCGCTGGTCTTCACTCGGGTAGACCCGTAGAACATGAGACCCGAGCCCTCGTGTCCACGTTGTGGGCGCACCGTACAACCCCCGGGGTTGTGGACCAGCGCCTGGCAGTGCGACGCCCACGGACCGGTGGCGCCCCTCCAGGGGATACGCGCCCCGGGTACCGCCGCGCTTGAAACCCTCCTGCCGCAGGCCCGGGTCCCGGTGTGGATCCCCTGGCCGCTGCCGGCGGGGTGGGTGGTCACCGGGTTCGCCGAGGCCGGGGACGAACGCAGCGGTTCGCTGGCCGTGGCCGTGGCCCTGTCCGGGCCGAACCCGCTCGGCGGCGTCGGCGAGGCCGTCATCGTCGCGGAGGACCCCGGTATCGGCCTCGGAGCCCGCCTCGCGGGGCTGGAGGGCCCCGATCCCGGCAACGGCTTCGACTCCGGACCGCCCGACGCCAAGGTGCGGTTCGACGGCCACGAGATGGCCCTGTGGAACCTGGACGTGGGCCGGGACCGGGCCGTCTACGCCGGGGAGGCGCTCGCCGACTGGCTGTGGCTGGTCTTCGCCTCCGCCGACACCGGCATGCTGATGTGCGAGGTCAAGTCGTTGCGGGACCTGCGTGACATGCGGGACGGCGGCGTGGCCCTGGAACTGCCGTACGGGGCGCCCAGCCCCTTCCTGGGCCGGGTCCTGGCGCCACGGGAGGAACCGGAGTGATCCGACCGCTCGGGCGACCTGGCCCGAGCGCGACCGTCGCGACTTACGTACAATCGCCCGGTGACACGTATCGACCTGCACTCCCACAGTTCGGTCTCCGACGGGACCGACGCCCCAGCCGAGGTCATCGCGTACGCGGTCGCCGCCGGACTCGACGTACTCGCCCTGACCGACCACGACACGGTCGGCGGGATCGAGGAGGCCGCCAGACACCTGCCCCCCGACTTCACCCTGGTCCCGGGGATGGAGCTGTCCTGCGCCTACGAGGGGTCCAGCGTCCACCTGGTCTCCTACCTGTTCGACCCGGACTCCCCGGGGCTCGACGCCGAGCTGCGCCGGGTTCGCTCCGACCGGGCCTCCCGCGCGGAGGAGATGGTGTACAAGCTTCAGGCGCACGGCGTGGAGGTGACCTGGGAGCGGGTCCTGGAGATCGCCGGGGCCGGACAGGACGAGTACGCCGACGCCAACACCATCGGCAGGCCGCACCTGGCGCGCGCCGTGGTGGAGGCGGGGGCCGCCAGGAACGTGCAGGACGCCTTCGACCGGTGGATCGGCTCCGGCGGGCCCGCGTACGCCTCGCGGTACGCGATCGACCCGGTCCGTGCGGTGGAGCTGGTCCGCCAGGCCGGCGGGGTGTGCGCACTGGCGCACCCCGCCCGCGCGGAGGGGGCCACCAACGGGGCGGTCCCGGTGGAGCTGGCCGAACGCATGGCCGAGGCCGGGTTGGGCGGTATCGAGGCCGACCACCCCTCGCACAACCGGCCGCAGACGAAGTTCTGGCGCGGGGTCGCCGCCGACCTCGGGGTGGTGGTCACCGGATCCAGCGACGACCACGGGGCCCTCACCGGCCACCGGATGGGCTGCCGGACGACCTCCCCGGAGGCGTTCGACGAGCTCATCGCCCCGGCCACCGGGGTACCCCTGATCAAGGGCTGAGAAGCAGCCGCCCCCCGGGGTTCGGTACGGTACGGACCACTGCGCGGGGACGCGACAATAGTCGCAGCGTTTTACTACCCATACCGGACGAAAGGTCTGACGCCGTGTTCTGGAAGCGGAAGTCGAAGAAGCAGGACGGCCAGGAGGCCACCGATTCCGCTGCGGAGGTCGCGGAGGACACCACTGAGGAGACCGAGGACGAGGCGGCCGCGACAGGGGCCGAGCCCGAGGACAAGGGCGCAGGGTCCGAGGACGACAAGGGCGGGTCGGTCAAGGACACCGCGGCCGGGGACGACAGCGCCGAGGACACCGGGGAGAGCGACGGGGCCGACGACGCGGAGGCGGACGACGACTCGGAGACCGCCGCCGGGTCCGAGGACGGCACCGAGGACGAAGAGGTCGAGGAGGTCGAGGAGGTCGGTGTGACCGGCCCCGACACCGACGGCATCACCCGTGTGCGCACCGCCGGAACCTTCGAGTTCGACGGCGAGAAGTTCGACGTCATCAGCAACACCTGGATCATCGAGGCGGACAAGGAGGGGGTCGTGGTCATCGACCCCGCCCACGACGCCGAGGCGATCATGAAGGCCGTCGGGGACCGCGAGGTCTACCTCGTGGCCTGCACCAACGCCTACAGCCCGCACATCGGGGCCGCGCTGGCCATCGCGGAGGAGACCGAGGCGGACATCGCCCTGCACCCCCGTGAGATGCGTGCCTGGCGCCGCATCCACGGCGCGGAGCACCGCCCCGAGATCGACGTGGAGGGCGAGGGCGCCCTGGACATCGGCGACCTGCACATCGACGTCCTGGCCCTGCCCGGCACCGCCAGCGGCACCGTCGGTTTCTACGTGAGCCAGCTCGGCGCCGTGTTCAGCGGTGACACCCTGCGCAAGGGCGAGCCCGGCATGGTCGGCAACACCTACATCGACTACACGACGCAGCTCGCCTCCATCGGCGAGAACCTGCTGTCGCTGCCGCCGGACACCCGGATCCTCCCGGACCGCGGCCCCTCCACCACCGTCGAGGCCGAGAGCCGCAACTTCGACTCCTGGGTCTGACCCCCGAGGCCCCCGGGCGGCCAGGACGAACCGCCGTGCCGCCGTCCCCTCCCGGGGCGGCGGCACGGCCGTTCCACGGTGTTGCGGGTCAGCGGCGGCCGACGGACTCCGTCTCGTTCCAGAAGGACGTCAGCGCGCTGGACGTGGTCTCCGGGGCCTCGACGTTGGGGGAGTGGCCCGCGCCGGGGACCACCAGGCGCCGAGCACCCAGCCGCTCGGCCATCCCGTCCTGCTCGGCCAGCGGCCAGGCGTCGTCGTTCTCGCCGTAGAGCACCAGCTTGGGCACGTCCACCTCGGCCAGCTCGTCGACCCGGTCCGGGGCGCCCAGCAGGTCCTCGGCCATGCGGACGAGGGCCAGCGCACTGCTGTTGACGAACCGCTCGCGCAGGAACGCGAGCATCTCCGGGCCGACCGCCCGGGAACGGGCCTCGAGCTCGAAGCGTTCGTCCCACAGTTCGCGGAGGCGTTCGGCGGTGGGGGCCATCGAGAGCGCGGCGATGAGGTTGCGGGTCCGGGCCGCCCCCTGGCCGCTCAACGGCCCGGGGCCGGAGCACATCAGGGTGAGGGAGGCCAGCGGGGAGAGTTCGGTCAGCGCCGCCTCACGGGAGACCAGACCGCCGAAGGAGTGCCCCACCAGGTGGACGGGGCCTCCGTCGCCGACCTGGTCCATGACCTCGGTGACCACGCGTCCCAGCGAGGAGAGCCGGTAGTCGGGGAGTTCGACCCCCGGAGGCGGGGTGAGGGTCTCCAGGCCCGGAGACCGGTGGGACCCGGGCAGGTCGACCGCTACCACCTCCCGCCCGGCCTGGGCCAGGCTCTGGAGGAGGGCGATGAAATCCTCCTTGCTGCCGGTGAAACCGTGCACCAGGACAGCAGGGGCCAACTCTGTGCCGCCGGACGTGGGCAGAGCCCGGAGTGCGGCCACCGGACCGTACGAAAGTCGCAGGTCCGTGTGCCGCACACCCGGCGGCAGATCGAGGAACTCAGGTGTACTCACGTCGGGCAACCCTAGACGATCGGCGGACCGGCCCGGGAGTACCCGACGGTGATCAGGTGTTCTCGGGGTCCCGGCGCACACCGCCGCGGGTGCGGCGACGGCGGCGGACCTTGCGGGCGCCCTCCCCGTCGGAGGACTTCTCGGAGCCGTTCGCGGGGCTCTCGGACTTCACCGCGGTCCGGCCAGCCGAGCCCTCGGCCCCGGTGGCGTTGTCGCCGCCCCGGGTCCGCTTGCGGGAGCGGTTGCGGCCGCCTCCGCCGGAGCCGCCGCGCCGACCGCCCTGCTCACGGCCCTCCTTGCGGTCACCGCGGCCCCGTCGGCCGCCGCGGTCGCCGCCGCGGGGCTGGCCGGTGTCGCCGATGTCCTCGACCTCCTCGGCCTCCAGGCCGGCGTGCTCGCCGCGCTTGTCCACGGCCAGTTTGCCCTTGGTCCCCTCGGGGATGTTGAGCGCCTCGAAGAAGCCCGGCGAGGTGGAGTAGGTCTCCTCGGGCTCGTGGAAGTCCAGGCCGAGCGCGCCGTTGATCAGCTTCCAGCGCGGCATCTCCTGCCAGTCCACGAAGGTGACCGCGGTACCGGTGCGCCCCGCACGGCCGGTCCGGCCGATCCGGTGCGTGTAGGTCTTCTCGTCGTCGGGCGTCTCGTAGTTGACCACGTGGGTCACGTCGTCGACGTCCAGGCCGCGGGCGGCCACGTCGGTGGCGACCAGGATGTTGATCTTGCCGTTGCGGAAGGCACGCAGGGCGCGCTCGCGCTGGCTCTGGCCCAGGTCGCCGTGGACGGCCGCGGCGGCGAAGCCACGGGTCTTGAGGTCGCCGGCGACCCGGTCGCAGGCCCGTTTGGTCTGGCAGAACACCATGCTCTGGCCGTGGTCCTGGGACTGCAGGAGGCGGGCGAGCATCTCCGGCTTGTCCATCTGGTGGGTGCGGAACGCGTGCTGGGCGATCCGGCTGGGGATGGTCGAGCCGTCGATCTCGTTGTCGTCACCGGCCCGCACGTGGGTGGGCTGGCGCAGGTAGTTGCGCGAGAGGGTGACGATCTCACTCGGCATGGTCGCCGAGAAGAGCATCACCTGGCGCTCGGTGGGGATCTTGGTGAGGATGCGTTCGATGTCGGGGAGGAAGCCCAGGTCGAGCATCTTGTCAGCCTCGTCCAGGACCACCGCCGAGACCTCGTCCAGTCGCAGGTGCTTCTGGTTCTCCAGGTCCAGCAGGCGGCCGGGGGTGCCGACGACGACGTCGACGCCCTCCTTGAGGCCGTTGATCTGCGGCTCGTAGGAGCGGCCGCCGTAGACGGTCAGGATGCGGCCGCTGCTGCGCTTGCTCGCGGTGGTCAGGTCGGCGGCCACCTGGATGGCCAGCTCACGGGTGGGAACCACGACCAGGGCGCGCGGCCGCTTGGCCGAACCCGGCTTCTCCTGCGCCCGCTGGAGCAGGGGCAGACCGAAGGCGAGGGTCTTGCCGGTTCCGGTGCGCGCCTGTCCGATGATGTCGCTTCCGTGCAGCGCGATCGGCAGGGCCAGTTCCTGGATCGGGAAGGGTTCGATGATCCCCTCCGCCTCCAGGGCGTCGGCGAGCTCGGGGCTGACGCCCAGGTCTCGGAAGGTGGTGCTGGGTTTCGTGGTCGTTTCTGTACTACTCAGGGCTCAGGCCTCCATCTAGGCGGGCCACAGCGTTGTTCGTGGCCGCGGCGGGGTGCGGTCGCGGGCGGCTTCTGGCCGCCGCGGAGGGCGCGGCTCACCGGGTTCCCGCTTCGGCGAGGGATCCGTGGTGGCGCTGCCGACTGGACCCGCGCGGCCCGGGGGGTGACCCTGGCCGCTGTCTCTCGGTTCCATCCGCTGGTTGTCGTGTGCGGTGCGTAGCTGGGCGCGTGGGCCGTTGCTCCCTCACGCCGCACTGCTCGTGAGGACACGTTGTGGTGTCCGGCTGACACGTCACCGGGCGCCCGCGTCCGCGGCGCCGAAACGTACTCGCGGGAGGGCCCGCGTCGCGGGGGTGCGGGACGCGGCGCCGTGATCGTGCACGCCGGTCATCACGCTGAGTCTAGCTGCTGGTTCGCCCGGTGCACATACCAGTTCGCCGGGCTGTGGACGGCTGTGACCGTACCCGCTCCCAGGTGGTGCAACCGTTTCCGATCAGCGTTTAGTCCCCGATTGGGGGGCCGGGGGGCCGGGCGATACCCTGGCGGGCATGACCAAAGGCCCCTCCGCCGACCCCGGCGTGATCGATCTGCTCGGACTGCTCGCCTACGCCGAGCTCGGTTCCTTCTTCCGGCTCGCGGACGACGCCGGACTGGCGCCCTCGCTGCGGACCAGGGGCCAGCTCGCCGGTCTGGCCGCCACCGAGCAGAACCACTACCAGGCGCTGCGCGAGCGCTTGGTGGAGCTCGGGGTGGACCCGGAGGAGGCCATGGAGCCCTTCGTCGGCCCGCTGGACCTGTGGCACGAGCGCACCGAGCCGCAGAGCTGGCTGGAGAGCCTGGTCAAGACCTACGTCGGCGACGGCATCGCGGGTGACTTCTACCGCAAGGTCGCCGAACTGGCCGACGCGGACACCCTGGCGCTCGTCGAGGACGTGCTCGCCGAGACCGAGCGGGCGGAGTTCCTCGCCGCCCAGGTGCGTTCCGCGCTGGCGGAGAACCCGAAGCTGGCCGGCCGCCTGTCCCTGTGGGCCCGCCGCCTGGTCGGCGAGGCGCTGAGCCAGGCGCAGGCGGTGGCCGTGGACCGGCCGGAGCTCGCCTCGCTTCTGGCGGGCAGGGGGCCGCGCGGGGGGGATCCTGGTGATTCGGGTCTGGACGACCTCGCCGCGGTCAGCCGGATGTTCGCCTCCCTCACCGAGGGTCACGCCGAGCGACTGAACGCCATGGGATTGGCCGATTAGGGCGCCGAATCGCCGATGCGCCACCGGCTCTGGTGCTTTTGCGATGTTTGACCAGGACTTGGCGTGACTTGGTCAAGGGCGGGTAATTTCCAACACATTCGTTACGATCCATTGGTCCGGCGCGCATAGAGTCGATGGAGTTTCCCGTCTCCTGACCACACGAGTAGGTACTTCCATGCCCCGTGGGACCTCCGTGCGCCATCCGCTGGCCGGACTCACCCGTGACTTCCACAAGATCGGCCCCCTGGACGGGCCGGTAGAACCCTGGATGAGCGCTGAGCTGGATCAGCACGCCGCACAGGTGTGCGAGGGCATCGTCTCCGGCGGTGCCGAACTCACCGCGAACACCCTCGGAACCTACCTCCACGGTTTCCTCGACGGCTGCCTCGAACGCGGCTGGGACTCCGAGGGCGCCGACTACGACTGGGAGACCCTCCGCATTCTCGCGATCTGCCGACTGGCGAGGGAGCGCGGTTTCGTCCGCTAGGTTGGTGGCATCCGCAGCCGGGTGTGACCTACGACGCGAGATGTATCGCGGTCACCGCCCCACGGGTTCTCCGGCGAAAAGCCGTTGCCGGGGCGTACGCTGAAACGTACCGGTGAACCCACAGTGGCCGACCCGGGGCCGGTTCACCCCGGTGTGACCAGGGTCCTGCGGAATGCAACGTGGGATTCACGGTGTTTCAGGGTCCAGGTGGATCTCGGGCGCCGTGACTGGCGGAGCGGCCCGAAGAGCCGCGAGAAAGGAATGCGAATGAGGAGCGGTCGGCATGGGGCGGCGCGCCCACCGGTCGGCGTCCTGATCCAGCAGGATCGCGTCGACTTCGCGCTTTTCGCACTGATCTTCGTCGTCGCACTCGCGTCGATGGTGTTCACCGGACCCGGGAGCGTTGTCTTCTGGTTGGCGTTCCTGCCGTTGATCGCCACCGGCGTCCTGGCCTTTCGGCGTATCGAACACCTCGCCCGACTGGAGTTGCGCGACTCCGAGTTCCTGTGAGCCGGGGCCGCGACGGCGGCACAGGACGAGGGCGAGGCCGCACGGCCCCGCCCTCCTTCGCTGCCCGGACCGCCCCCGCGGGTGACCCGGGTCCGTGCGGTCACACGGTGGGCTCGCCACCCGTGCCGCGCTGCCCCGGCATGCTGGTGGCCTCCCTCTTCGACTCGGTGCTCTTCCCGGCCTCGGCGCTCGGACGGTTCATCGCCGCCTCACGCCCGGCCTGGTAGCTGCCCTCGCCGGTGAGCTGTCCGGTCTCGCGTTCGGCGACCTCCAGCCAGCGCGCCCAGCGGGACTGCATCGGCTTGATCATGCCGCCGCCGACGCCGACGATCAGGATGCCGCCCACCGTGGCCAGCGCCGCGATCAGCACCGGCAGGGTGACGGAGACGGCCACGCCCATCTGGTTCAGCGCGGCGATGACACCGAGGGCCAGGATGGCCACGGCCGCCACGTTGGCCAGGAGGCGTCCGTAGGAGAGCCCGCCCAGGGCGCCGGTGACCAGGTCCCGGACTGCCTTGGCGATCATGGCCGTGACCACGACGATCACGAGGGCCACGAGGCCGTTCGGAATCCATGCGATGACGTCGCTGAGCAGTGTGCTCACCGGGTTCGGTCCGAAGACGTTGAACGCCATCGTCAGCACGAACAGCAGCCCGACGTAGTAGATGATCTTCCCGCACAGCTCACTGGCGGTCCAGCGGCTGCGCTCGAAGTACTCGCCCACACCTCCGCGGTGCAGCGCGCGGTCCAGTCCGACGCTGTGCAGGCCCTTGCCGACGGCCTTGCCCACGAACCAGGCGATGATCCAGCCCAGTACCAGGATCACCAGGAAGCCCAGCAGCATGGGCACAAAGCCCACAATCGTCTGCCAGGCGTCCGTCAGGCCCTGACCGATGTCCATACGTCTTCACCTCCGAATCGCTAGTTCCACTCAGGGCACCGGTTTGTCGGTGTCCGGCGGATACGGCGAAGAGAAGCGCGGTACTCCTCAGTTTCGCGATACCCGGAGAATGGGAATCGAACCGCTTGTGGGGTGAGCGTCCAGGTCATTGCCAAGCCTTTGCCGGACAATGGTTAATTCTTTGTTCTTTAATTTTTCGAGCGGTGGGAAAATGCCCGGTTCGCTGTCGTGTGAAGAGGATTGTTCGGAAAAAGGAGGGCCCCCGGCGCGCGTTCGCGCGTCCGGGGGCCGTGGCTCCGTCGGGCCGGGGTCAGTCCCCGTCCCCGTCCTCCTCGCCGGACCGGGTGAGGTCCCAACCGCTGATCCCGCGCCAGGCCAGCCGGGCCACCAGTTGCTCGGCGGCGTTCTGGGGGACCGAACCGTGGTTGTTCAGCCAGTACCGGGCGCTGGTCTCCGCCATGCCGACCAGGGCGATGCTCAGCAGGTGCGCCTCCTCGTCGGAGATGCTGGTGTCCTGCCGGATCACCTTGCCGATCAGCTCGGCGCAGCGCTGGAACGTCTCTTCGCTCTTCTCCCTGACCGCGGGGAGGTTGCGCAGGTCGGACTCGAAGACCAACCGGAACGCCTCTCCGTCGCCCGCGACGAAGTCGAAGTACGCCTGGAAACTGGCGGTGACGCGCTGACGGTTGTCGTCGGTGCTCTCCAGCGCCTCCCGCTGTTTCTCGACCAGGGCCTCGGAGTGTTCCTCCAGAAGGGCCAGGTAGAGCTCCAGCTTTCCGGGGAAGTGCTGGTAGAGGACCGGTTTGCTGACACCCGCGCGGTCCGCGATCTCGTCCATCGCCGCCGCGTGGTAACCACGGGCGACGAAGACCTCCTGAGCTGCGGCCAGGAGTTGGCGGCGGCGCCTGACCCGGGGCAAGCGGGTGCCCCGGGCGCGGGCGTCTGAAGGAGCTGTCACACCCACACCCTCCGAACTCGGCATGGCAGATGCACGCCATTCATTGGACATCTGCGTGGCTGACGCTGTCGGACCCGGCGTCGGCGCTGTGACGCGGCCCGCAGCTTTTCCCTCATCTTACTGCTGCGTAAGTTCGGTGTGGGCGGCACGGAGCCACGGCTTTCCCGCGCGGACCGGGCGGAAGGCCCGCGTCGCAGGTGGGGAGAGGCCTCGAACACCCGCCGGGCAGGCGAACGGGCCGCCCCCGACCCCGACGGCGCGCGGATCCGCCTCAGCGGTGTTCCTCCTCGTCCGGGCCCGCCTCACGCACCTGTTCGATCACGTCCGCTTCGTTGGCCTGGTCGAGGGCCCCCTCCGGAGGCTCCTCGAACCAGTCGTCGCGGTCCTCGTCCCCGGCCGGGGTGCGCTGTTCGGCCGCATCCGCCTCGGGTACGGCCACCGCCGGGTCCTCGCCTGCGGGGGCGGTGCGCCCTCTGTTCCCACTGGGATCGGAAGATGTCACGGGATCCTCCCAACGTCGTCGCGGAGCGTAGGAGCGACACTACCTCCGGGGCGCCACGGTGAGGGGGATCCGCGCGGGATGAACTCCCGGGCCGCCGTGGTTGGGGAGGTCAGGACACCACCCCGGGGGCGACGAGGGCCACGCCTCCCCGGGGTGGGAATGGAAAACCCCACCCGTTAGGTTGGGTATGAGTGCAAGCAGCTTCGCGCACCGCCCCATGTTCCCGTGGGCCCCTCGGCACGGGTGGATGCGAAGCGACCCGAACAGACATGAGGAGTCACCGTGTCGCTGCCGCCGCTGGTGGAACCAGCCGCAGAGCTGACCGTGGACGAGGTGCGCCGCTACTCGCGTCACCTGATCATCCCCGACGTGGGCATGGACGGCCAGAAGCGTCTGAAGAACGCGAAGGTGCTGGTCGTCGGCGCGGGCGGCCTGGGCTCCCCGGCCCTGCTCTACCTCGCCGCCGCGGGTGTGGGCACGCTCGGCATCATCGACTTCGACGTCGTCGACGAGTCCAACCTCCAGCGCCAGATCATCCACGGCCAGAGTGACGTCGGCCGGCCCAAGGCCGAGTCCGCCCGGGACAGCGTCAAGGAGGTGAACCCCAACGTCGAGGTCGTCCTGCACCAGGAGCGCCTGGAGTCGGACAACGCGTTGGAGGTCCTCGCCGACTACGACCTGATCCTGGACGGCACCGACAACTTCGCGACCCGTTACCTGGTCAACGACGCCGCCGTCATCCTGAACAAGCCCTACGTGTGGGGTTCGATCTACCGTTTCGACGGCCAGGTCAGCGTCTTCTGGAACGAGTACGGGCCGCAGTACCGCGACCTGTACCCCGAGCCCCCGCCGCCCGGCATGGTCCCCTCCTGCGCGGAGGGCGGCGTCCTGGGCGTGCTGTGCGCCTCCATCGGTTCGGTGATGGTCAACGAGGCGATCAAGCTGATCACCGGCATCGGTGACCCGCTGGTCGGCCGTCTGCTCATCTTCGACGCCCTGGAGATGAGCTGGCGCGAGGTCAAGGTCCGCAAGGACCCGGACACCGAGCCGGTCACCGAGCTCATCGACTACGAGGCCTTCTGCGGGGCCGTGTCCGAGGAGGCCACCGAGGCCGCCGCGGACTCGACCATCACCGCCCCCGAGCTCAAGGAGCTCCTGGACAACAAGGCCGACGACGTGTTCCTCGTCGACGTCCGGGAGAAGAACGAGTACGAGATCGTCAGCATCCCGGGTGCGACGCTCATCCCCAAGGGCCAGTTCCTGAACGGCAAGGCCTTCGAGCAGCTGCCGCAGGACAAGCGCGTCATCCTGCACTGCAAGTCGGGTGTGCGTTCGGCGGAGGCCCTGGCCGCGGTCAAGGCCGCCGGGTTCTCCGACGCCGTGCACGTGGGCGGCGGCGTCCTGGCCTGGGTCAACCAGGTCGACCCGAGCCTGCCCACCTACTAGGACCGCCCGGCCGACACGCCCGTCGCGGGCGCGGGGCCACCAGGACGGCGCCGGGGTTCCCCGGCGCCGTCCGTCGTTTTCCGGGGCCGCCCGGCCCTGGGAGCCTCCCGAGTGGGTACAGGTCCCACACGGGGTGCCGCGCCGACCGGTGCGCGCCCCCGCCGCAGGGAGGTGGCGTTATGCGTGTGAAGGGACGCTGGGCGGACTGGGCTTCGGTCGTCCTCGGTATCGCGGTGGGCCTGAGCTGGATCTGGCACGGGATGTACGGATTCTCCGGCGGGCTGTTCTTCGTACTGGGGCTGGCGGTCGTCCTCGCCGCGGCCGTGTCGCTGACCCGGCCGGGAGCGGTGTCGAGCGAGGTCGGGGTGCTCGCCGTCGGGGCCCTGATCTTCGCGCTGCCGTGGATCCTGGGCTTCACCGGGATCCTCGGAGCCGCCCTGACCGCCTGGATCGGCGGCGGGGCCATCGCCGTGCTGGGCGCCGTCGGTCTGGTCATGGCCGGGGCTGCGCGCAGGCGCGACCCCGAACTGGCCTGGGGCAGCCACAGCAACACCGTGCCGGATTGACGTCCTCCCCGGAGCCGCCCGCCTCAGCGCGGGCGGCTCCGCTCCGTCCCGGAGGGCTCCGCGGTCTCCGGCGGCTTCACGGACTTCGGGGGCTGCGCCGCCGTCCCCTGCCCGCGCCGGGAAACGGCCACCCCGGCCAGGCACAGCGCCCCGCCCAGCAGTGCGCCCGGCACCGGTGTCTCTCCCAGGAGAACCCAGGAGAGGGCTACAACCAGGGCGAGGAGTGCGGCCAGTGCCGCGAGGCCTCGGCCGTCGGTGTCGGACATGGATCCAGAATGCCCCAGGCCCGCCGCGCCCTGCGGCGGGCCCCGACCCCGCCGCGGAGCCGCTTCGTCGTGGCGGTTGGCTAGGCTTCGTGCCATGCCCGAGGAACCCCGACCCCGCACCCCCGGCGACGAGGCACCGGAGGAGACCCTCGACGACTACACCGAGGAGGTCCTCTCAGTGGTCGAGCGCATCCCCTCGGGCCGGGTGCTGAGCTACGGAGACATCGCCGAGTACGTCGGCCGGGGCGGCCCCCGGCAGGTGGGGGCCGTCATGTCCCGGTGGGGCGGGGGAGTGCCCTGGTGGCGGGTGGTGCGAGCGGACGGACGCCCCGCCGAGGGGCACCTGGTACGTGCCCGATCCCACTACGCCGCCGAGGGGACCCCCATGCGCCCCCGGAGCGACCGTGTGGACATGCGCCGGGCCCGGTGGGAAGGGGACTGCGGAGGCTGACGGCCCGCCCGCACCCCTGGCCGCCCGTCCGGGACGGTCATCCGACTCTGGTGAACTGGGGGCGTGAACACATCCCCGTACCGTCTCGTGCGGCGCGCCCACCAGGTGCAGCCGCCGCCGGTGCTGGACGAGAACCAGCAGCGCGTCGTCGACCACCCGGGCGGACCCCTGCTCGTCCTGGCCGGCCCCGGAACAGGCAAGACCACCACCGTCGTCGAGGCCGTGGTGGACCGCATCGACAACCGGGGCGTGGACCCCTCCCGCGTCCTGGTGCTCACGTTCAGCCGAAAGGCCGCCCAGGAACTGCGCGAGCGGATCACCGGACGGCTGCGCCGCACCACCCGCGAACCCCTGGCGCTGACCTTCCACAGCTACGCCTACTCCCTGATCCGGCGCGAGTTCCAGCGGATGGGCGACCTGCCGCCCCGGCTGCTGTCCGGCCCCGAACAGCTCATGGAGGTCCGCGAACTGCTGTCCTGGGAGTTCCAGGACGGCGCCCCCGGCTGGCCGGAGCGCCTGCGCCCCGCCCTGGAGACCCGCGGTTTCGCGGAGGAGCTGCGCGACTTCCTGATGCGCGCCCAGGAACGCGGACTGGGACCCGGCGAGCTCGCGGAGCTGGCCGCCGAACGCGACCGCGACGACTGGACCGCCGCCGCCGGGTTCCTGTCCCGGATGAACGGCCGCTTCGACATCGCGCCCGTGCCCACGCTCAACTACGCCGAGCTGGTGCGGGTGGCCGCCAACATGCTGTCCGACCCCGAGGTGCAGGAGCGCGAGCGCGCCGCCCACGAGGTGGTGTTCGTCGACGAGTACCAGGACACCGACCCCGCTCAGGAGGAACTCCTGCGCGCCCTGGCCGGGGACGGCCGCGACCTCGTGGCGGTCGGCGACCCCGACCAGTCCATCTACGGCTTCCGCGGCGCCGAGGTGGACAACATCCTCGACTTCCCCGGCCGCTTCCGCACGCTCCAGCGCACCGACGCGCCGGTCGTGGCGCTGCGCACCTGCCGCCGCAGCGGCTCCGCCCTGCTCGCGGCCTCGCGCGGCCTCACCCGCCGCCTGCCCGCCGTCGCCTCCGCGCACGGCCGGGTCAACGCCCACCGCGACCTCACCCCGGCCGCAGGCGTCCCCGACGGCGAGGTGCACCTGATGATGGCCGACAGCGCCACCCAGGAGGCCGCGGTCATCGCCGACACCCTGCGCCGGGCCCACCTGGTGGACGGGGTCCCGTGGTCGGACATGGCGGTCCTGGTCAGGTCCTCCAGCCGCCAGCTCCCCGTACTCCGCCGGGCCCTGGCCGCCGCCTCGGTGCCGGTGGTCGTGGGCTCCGACGACCTGCCGGTGGCCGCCGAACCCCTCGTCCGGCCCCTGCTCGGGCTGATCCGCCACGGCCTGCGCCCGGAGGAGCTGGACGAGGAGTCCGCCCGCGAACTCCTGATGAGCCCGTTCGGCGAGGCCGACACCGTCCGCCTGCGCCGCCTGGTGCGCGCCCTGCGCCGCCTGGACCTGGACCGGGCCCGGGAGGCCGGGGAAGGCGAGGACCCGGGGTACCGGCCCTCCGCCCGCCTGCTCGTGGACGCCCTGCGCGACCCGCGCGAACTCACCCTGGTGGACCCCGCGGTCGCCGCACCCGCCACCCGGGTGGCCAAGGCGCTGCGGACCGTGCGCGACCTGGCCGCCGAGGGTGCCGACGCAGAACAGGTCCTGTGGGAGCTGTGGCGCGACAGCGGCCTCGCCGACCGGCTGCTCCGCGCCAGCCTCGCGGGCGGCCGCCGGGGGGCCGCGGCCGACCGCGACCTGGACGCCGTGGTGGCCCTGTTCGAGAGCGCCGCCCGCTACTGCGACCGCCTGCCGCCCGGCACCCCCGGCGGCTTCCTGGAGGACCTGGCCGCCCAGGAGATCCCCGGCGACAGCCTCGCCGAACGCGCCCCCGACGGCGAGGCGGTGCGCATCCTCACCGCGCACCGCTCCAAGGGCCTGGAGTGGGGCCTGGTCGTGGTGGCCGGGGCCCAGGAGGGGGAGTGGCCCGACCTGCGCCTGCGCGGCTCCCTGCTCGGCGTGGAGGAGCTCGTCGACGCCCGGAGCCACGCCGCGGACTCCTTCGGCGCCGCCCTGGCCTCCAAACTCCTGCACGAGGAGCGCCGCCTCTTCTACGTGGCGCTCACCCGCGCCCGGCGCACCCTCCACGTCACCTGCGTGGGCGGCGAGGACACCGACGAACGCCCCTCCCGCTTCATCAACGAGATGGGTCTGGGCGAGCCCGAACAGGTCAGCACCGGCCGCCGCTGGCTCTCCCTGCCCGCGCTCGTCGCCGACCTGCGCTCGGTGGTCACCGACCCCGACGCGCCCGGACCGCTGGTCGAGGCCGCCGCCGCGCACCTGGCCCGCCTGGCCGAGGAGGGCGTCCGGGGGGCCGACCCGGCCGAGTGGTACGCGCTCACCCCCTTCACCGACGACCGCCCCCTCGCCGAGGAGGAGGACACCATCCGGGTGTCGCCCTCCCAGGTGGAGAGCTTCACCAACTGCCAGCTGCGCTGGCTGCTCGAACGCGCCGCCGGTGCCTCCTCCGGCGACTCCGCCTCCGCGCTCGGCACCGTGGTGCACGCCGTCGCCGTCCTGGTCGCCCAGGGCAGCAGCGCCGAGGAGGTGGGCGCCCGGATGGACGAGATCTGGGCCGACCTGGACTTCGGCGGGCCCTGGCAGGCCGACAAGCAGCGCGACCGCGCCGACGAGATGGTCCGCAAACTCGTCAGCTGGGACGCCGGAAACGAGCGCGAACTGGTCGTCACCGAGGAGGGGTTCCGGGTGGACGTCGGCGGTATCGAGATCACCGGCCGCGTCGACCGCCTCGAACGCGACGAGCAGGGCCGCGCCGTGGTGGTGGACATCAAGACCGGCCGCAACAAGGCCGACGACCTGGCCCGCCACCCCCAGTTGGGCGTCTACCAGATGGCCGTGCTCAGGGGCGCCTTCGCCAAGCTCGGCCTGGCCGAACCCGGCGGCGCCGCACTGGTGCACGTCGGCGGGGCCGCATTCAGCAAGAAGGCGCGCGAACAGGCCCAGCCCCCGCTGGGCGAGGACCCCGACCCCGGATGGGCGCAGACCCTCGTGCGCGAGGTCGCCACCGGCATGGGCGGGTCCCGTTTCGCCGCCACCCGCAACACCGGATGCAACTCGTGCGCCGTGCGCGCCTGTTGTCCGGTCCAGGACGAGGGCAGACATGTCTGAACCCAGCACCCCCACCCCCGACCCCCTCCCGGCCCCCGCCCCCGGATCCCCCGGACCGACTTTCACCCCGGCAGAGCTCGCCCGCCTCCTCGGGCGCCCCGAACCCACCTCCGAGCAGGCCCGGGTCATCTCCGCGCCGCTGGAACCCGGGGTGGTCATCGCCGGGGCGGGGTCCGGCAAGAGCGAGACCATGGCCTCCCGGGTGGTCTGGCTGGTCGCCAACGGGCACGTGCGCCCCGAGCAGGTCCTCGGGCTGACCTTCACCCGCAAGGCCACCGCCGAGCTGGCCGAACGGGTGCGCAGACGCCTGGAGCAGCTGCGCGCCACCGAACAGTTCCCCGAGGAGCTGCTGGACGGTGAACCCACGGTCTCCACCTACAACGCCTACGCCGGGCGCATCGTGGCCGACCACGCCCTGCGCGAGGCGGTCGAGCCCACCTCCCGGCTGCTCAGCGAGGGCCAGGCCTGGCAGCTGGCCGCCCGGATCGTCGGCGAGTACGACGGACCGATGGACCACGTCGACGTCGGTGCCGACACCGTCACCCGCCGGGTCCTGGACCTGTCCGGACAGATCTCCGACCACCTCACCGGCACCGACCAGGTGCGCGGCGTCGGCCGGTGGATCCAGGCCGAACTGGACCGGATGACCCGCAAGCCCACCAAGGAGACCCGGGACCTGGTGGACACCCAACGGCGCCGTGAGGAACTCCTCCCGCTGGTCGACCGGTACAACCACGCCAAACACGCCCGTGAGGCGATGGACTTCGGCGACCAGATGGCGCTGGCCGCCCGCATCGCCCGGAACCACACCGAGGTCGGCCTCATCGAGCGGGGCCGCTTCCGGGTGGTGCTCCTGGACGAGTACCAGGACACCAGCCACGCCCAGCTCGTGCTGCTGCGCGCCCTGTTCGGCGACGGGCACGCGGTGACCGCCGTCGGCGACCCCTGCCAGTCCATCTACGGCTGGCGCGGGGCGATCGCCGCCAACCTGACCAGCTTCCCCACGGACTTCCCGGCCGCGCCCGGGCGGCCCGCCTCCGTGCGCCGCCTGTCCGTCAGCTTCCGCAACGGCCAGCGCGTCCTCGACGTCGCCGAACGCATCTCCGAGCCGCTGCGCGCCGAGGCCGCCGACGTGCCCGTCCTGCAC
Organism: Nocardiopsis terrae; assembly: GCF_014651695.1. Lineage (GTDB taxonomy): Bacteria > Actinomycetota > Actinomycetes > Streptosporangiales > Streptosporangiaceae > Nocardiopsis > Nocardiopsis terrae. The sequence continues at coordinate 503,138 of NZ_BMXJ01000002.1, read as the reverse complement.
CCCGGGCCCGCCCGCCGCGACCGGGGCACCGCCCTGACCGCCCTGTTCGCCACCGAGACCGGGGAGGCCGCGTGGATCGCCGACCAGGTGCGCCGCCTGGTCAGGGCCACCGCCGAGGACCCCGGCGGCCCGGTGTTCGCCCCCGACGGCCGGGCCTGGCCCGAGGGCGAGACCGGGGGGGCCTCCGACGGGGCGGTCAGCCCCGGCGACATCGCCGTCCTGTGCCGCAAGCGCTCCCAGTTCCCGCCGCTGCGCGAGGCCCTGGAGGCGCAGGACATCCCGGTGGAGGTGGTGGGCCTGGGCGGGCTCATGCTGGTGCCCGAGGTCCGCGACATCATCGCCACCCTGCGCGTGGTCCACGACGCCTCCGCCGGGAACGAACTGGCCCGCCTGCTCACCGGCCCGCGCTGGCGGATGGGCCCCCGCGACCTGGCCGCCCTCGGCTCCCGGGCCGCCGAACTCGCCCGGCACACCCGTCGCGACCTGACCGGGCCCGCCGCGGAGGAGGGCCCGGAGGGCGAGGACGGCGAGGACCTGCTGCGCCGCACCGTCCTGGACCTGACCGCGGAGAGCGGCAGCCTGGTGGACGCCGTCGACGACCCCGGCCCCGCCGGGAACTACTCCGGGGCCGCCTACGAACGCCTGGGCCGCCTCGCCGAGGAACTGCGCTCCCTGCGCAAACTCGTCGGCCAGCCCCTGCCCGACCTCATCACCGAGGTCGAGCGCATGCTGGGCCTGGACATCGAGGTGGGCGCCCGCACCCACCGGGACCCGCTGTCGGCCCGGGCCGACCTCGACGCCTTCGTCGACCACGCCGTCCGCTTCGTGGGCAACACCGAGGACCCCACCCTCGGCAGTTTCCTGGGCTACCTCAACGCCGCCGAGGAGAACGAGAGCGCGCTCAGCCCCGGGGAGCGGGTCGGCGGTTCGGACAGCGTCAAACTCATGACCATGCACGGCGCCAAGGGCCTGGAGTGGCCGGTGGTGATCGTGCCGGGGGTGAGCGCGGGCAAGCGCGCGCCGCTGTTCCCGGCCAAGGCGCGCGACTCGCTGGCCTGGGTGAAGGCCGAGCACCTGCTGCCGTACCCGCTGCGCGGCGACCGCCAGAGCCTGCCCGTCCTGCAGGGGGTGGACAAGGAGTCCATCGCCGCCTTCAAGGAGGCCGAGGACGCCCGCCACCTGACGGAGGAGCGCCGCCTGGCCTACGTGGCGGTCACCCGCGCCTCCTACGCCCTGGTGTGCACCGGGCACTGGTGGGGCCGGACCGGCAGCAGCCCGCGCGGCCCCTCGGAGTTCCTGGAGGAGGTCCGCGAGGCGTGCGAGCGGGGCGCCGGGAGCGTCGTGCACTGGGCTCCGCCGCCCGACCCCGAGGACACCAACCCGCACGACGACGAGGAGGCCTCCTCCGTATGGCCGCCCGCCGAGGTGCCCGCGGTGGGGGGCGGGGCCGCCGCGGCCCCGGCCGAGGCCGCGCCCGTGGTGGACCCGGACCCCGGTGCCGACTTCGTTCCCGGCCCGGAGCCGGAGCATGAGTACGAGCCGGGGTACGACCCCGAGTACGACGACGGGCCCCCGCCCCCGTACGACCCGGGCCCCGAGCCCGTGTTCGAGTCGGAGCCCGGGTTCGAGACCGGACCCGCCCCGGTGGCCGCGCCTGCGGCGGACAGCCGCCGCGCCCAGATCCTGGCCGGGGCCGACCTGGTCGAACGCGCCCGCGCCCGGCTCCGCGCGGGCAGGCCCGCCGGTCCTCAGAAGACCCCCGAGGGGCTGCGCCGCCGCCTCCAGGGGTGGGAGCGCGACACCGAACTGCTGCTCGCCCACCGGGAGAGCGAGAGGGAGGGCCCCGGCGACGGGACCGTCCAGGTGGAGCTGCCGGACCACCTGTCGGTGTCCTCCATGGTCTGGCTGGCCCGCGACCCCTCCGCCCTGGCCCGGCAGATCCGCAGGCCGCTGCCCCGGCCGCCCGCGCCGCACACGCGGCGGGGCACGGCTTTCCACGCCTGGTTGGAGCAGCGCTTCGGGCAGCACGCCACCCTGCTCGACGAGCTCCCCGGGGCCGCTGACGAGACGGCGGGGGAGGACGAGGACCTGGCCGAGCTGCAGAGGAAGTTCGAGGAGAGCGAGTGGGGTCCGCGGGTGCCGGTCGAGGTGGAGGTGCCGTTCGAGACGGTCATCGGTGACCGGTTGATCCGCGGCCGGATGGACGCGGTCTTCTACGACACCCTCACCGGGCGCTACGACGTGGTGGACTGGAAGACCGGCCGCCCGCCCGGGAACGGGGCCGAGCAGCGGGCCGTGGGCGTGCAGCTCGCCGCCTACCGCCTGGCCTGGGCCGATCTGGCCGGGGTGGGGTTGAAGGAGGTCCGGGCGGCGTTCCACTACGTGAGGGCGGGGGAGACCGTGCGCCCCACCGACCTGCTGGACGCCGAGGGTCTGGCCGCGCTGATCGCCGGGGTCCCGGAACCGGAGTGAGTCCCGGGGCGCGGGGTGCGGGGCGCGGATTCCGCAGCCGAAGGCCCCGGCCGGGACCTGGGACGACCTGCTCGCCCACCTGTGGGCCCGCGACCAGCTCCGCCGACCGCACCACCAGCGACTCCCCGGGTGACGCCCGCCCTGCCGCTGACAGGTTCCTACCCGGAGGACGCTGTCGGCTGCCCCAGGGCGGGCGTTGCCTGCCTCGGTGGCTCGGGCCCCGTCGGCCCCTTTTTCGCGGTGATCTTGCTACCAGGGGCCATTTCGGCGCCGAAGTTGCTTCTGGTAGCAAGATCACCGGTGTCGGAGGCGCCGCCGGGCGGTGCGCCGATGTTGCTAGGCCTCGTCGACCTGGATGTCCCACAGGACGCTGCTGCCCTCGACGGTGGTCACCGTGATGGTGACGTCGTGGTAGACGCTGTCCTCGAAGAAGTTGCAACTCATCTCGGCTCCCACCTCCGCACGGAGGGAGGTGGAGGTGCAGGCGAGGTTCTCGGGGGCATAGCCCTCCGCTTCCAGCGCCGTGGTCGACTGCTCGATGACCTCTGAGACGGGGACCTCGCCGCCGCTCGCCGCGGTGCTGTTCTCGTCGCCGCCGGTCTCCTCGGCGGCCCCGTCCTCGGCCGCGCCCTCATCCTGGGTCGCGCCCTCATCCTCGGCGGCGGTGTCCTCGGCCGGAGCATCGTCGACCTTGATGTCCCACTCGGCCCGGTCGCCGTCCACCGAGGTCGTGGTGACGGTCACGCCGAGGCTCTCGCCGCCGTCGGTGAGCTCGCAGCGGATCTCGGCGCCCACCTCCGCGGGCAGGTCCTCGGAACAGGTGAACTCGTCCGGAGCCTCACCGACCTGCTCGGCCAGCATCTCGCTGGACCTCTCGGCGACCTCCTCGGCGGAGACGGAGCCGGGGCCGCCGATGCTGAAGTCGAACGAGCAGCCGGTGGACAGGAACAGGGGAAGCGCTCCCAGAACTACTCCGGCGATGATTCGGTGACGGGGGACCTGCCGCATCGCGGCCTCCTAGATATGTGGTGACATGCCACATGAACGGACGCCGGGTGTGGCGGGAAGGTTCCGAATCCGAGGGTTCCGATACCGGTTCGTGGTCTCGGCGCCTGATTCGTTGACCAGGTGTCGGCGGGGGGATCCCCTGGGTCACGGGCGGGTACCCTCCGCACCCCCTCGCGCACGCTCCGGCAGCGGGCCCCGGCCCCGGCGGACGACCGTGCCGGGCGGCGGAGATCCCCGTCCTCCGCCGCCCGGCTCCGGTCAGACCACCCCGAAGACGAAGCCGCCCGGGGAGTCGATGTCGTCACCGAACAGGTACAGCCGGGCGGACAGCACGAACTCCTCCCGGCTGACGAAGGCGTCCCCGTCCGTGTCCACGTGCGCGAACCTCTTCCTGGCCCCCGACTCCTCCGCGCCCAGGGCCTTCGCGTAGACCAGGAACTCCTCCTCGCTGATCCGGCCGTCCTCGTCGGCGTCCAACAGGTCGAACACCGCCTCCGCCACGGCCTCGGCGGCGTTGGACCGGCTCCGGTCCTCCGAGGCCGCCTGCATGGCCGCCACGAACGCCTCCCGGTCCAGACGGCCGTCCCCGGCCTCCTCGTGCCCGGCCAGCTTCCGCCACATCACCTCGTACGCCTCCCGGATGGCCAGGGCGCGGGGCGCCTGCGCCTCCAGGCCGTACCCGGACACGTACCGGTCCACCAGCCTCTGGTAGTCGTCCCAGGTCACGGACTTGTCGCCGTCGGTGTCCAGCACATCGAAGAGATCGCTGAACCTGGCGGCGATCCGGGGGTTGGTGCTCACGCTTTCCTCCTGTGGTCGGTCCGGGACGCCTTCCGCCCCGGGTCCTGTGAGTGATGCGGGCCCGGAACGGTTCCATGCGTTGTGCACCCACCACCGTTCTCGGGCCGTTCGTCCAGGTTCTAAGGTCGATCCTGACAAGGATGTCTAGGACAAGGACGGCTGATGGACGCACGTGCCTACATCGAGGCGCACCGGGACGAGTTCCTCACCTCGCTCAGGGAGTGGCTGGCGATCCCCTCGATCTCCGCCGACCCCGAGCACCACGAGGACGTGCGCCGCTCGGCCCGCTGGCTGGCCGACCACCTTACCGGGACCGGCTTCCCCACGGTCGAGCTTTGGGAGACCCCCGGGCTGCCCGCCGTGTTCGCCGAATGGCCCGCCGCCGACCCCGACGCGCCCACCGTGCTCGTCTACGGCCACCACGACGTGCAGCCCGTCGACCCGCTCGACGAGTGGGAGACCGAACCCTTCACCCCCACCGAACGCGGCACCTCCCTGTACGCGCGGGGCGCCTCCGACGACAAGGGCCAGGTCCTCTTCCACGCCCTGGGCGTGCGCGCGGCCCTGGCGGCCTCCGGCGCCCAGGCCCCGCCCGTCACGATCAAGCTCCTGGTCGAGGGCGAGGAGGAGTCCGGCTCGGTGCACTTCGCCGAGCTGATGAAGACCAACCGGGAACGCCTGGCCTGCGACGTCGCCGTCATCTCCGACACCACCATGTGGGCGGCCGACACCCCCTCCATGTGCGTGGGCATGCGCGGCGTCACCGACGTCGAGATCAGCCTGTACGGCCCCGAGCGGGACCTGCACAGCGGCTCCTTCGGCGGCGCCGTCCCCAACCCGCTCAAGGCCATGAGCGACCTCCTCTCCGGGCTGCACGACGCCGACGGCCGCGTCGCGGTCCCCGGCTTCTACGACGGCGTCGTCGAGGCCAGCGAGCAGGAGCGCGAACTCATCGCCCGGCTGCCCTTCGACGAGGCGGCGTGGCTGGCCACCGCCGGCTCCACCGCGGCCCGCGGCGAGAAGGGCTACAGCACCCTGGAGCGCGTCTGGCTGCGGCCCACCGCCGAGATCAACGGCATGTGGGGCGGCCACACCGGCGCGGGCGGCAAGACCATCGTCCCCCGCTCCGCGCACGCCAAGATCAGCTTCCGCCTGGTCCCCGGCCAGGAACCGCTGGACGTCCAGGACCGCGTCCGCGCGTACGTGGAGGCGGGCGTCCCCGACGGTGTCCGCGCCGAACTGGAGTTCGGCGGCCCGGGCGTGCGCGCCTGCGCCTCCGATCTGTCCTCCACCGCGCTGAAGGCCGCCCGCTCCGCGATGGGGCGCGCCTTCGGCAAGGAGGTCCTGTTCACCCGCGAGGGCGGCAGCGGCCCCGAGGCCGACATCGCCGACATCCTCGAAACCCCGCTGGTGTTCCTGGCCGTGGGCCTCAACGAGGACCGTATCCACGCCCCCAACGAAAAGGTCGAGACGCCCCTCCTGCTCAAGGGCGCCGAGAGCGCCGCCTACCTGTGGGAGGAACTGGGCGCCGCCGAGGAGGCCTGAGGCCGTCCGCGGCCGCACCCCGGGCGCGCCCCCGCCGTGTCACCGGTTCGCCCGGCGGGGGTGCGCACGGGGCCCGGAGGCGTTAAACCTTGAGGAGAACCACGAACCCGGAAGGCCGCATGGAATCCGAAGCCGCACCCCTGCTCGCCCGTTCCACCGTCGACCCCGTCGGCCACCGGCGCGGTGACGACGACTGGCTGGCCGCCGCCTGGGCGGACCCGGCCACCAGGGTCCTGGTCCTGGAGGGCGGTGAGCCCGGCAGCTACGGCTGGAAGGCGCTCATGGCCAAACAGTCCCGTGCCCTGGTCACCACCGGTCGCACCCGGGAACTCGTCCTCACCGACCCGCAGCACGCCCCCGAGGGCGAGCGCTACCTGCTGGGCAGCGACGGGGAGCGCGCCTACTTCGCGGTCCGCTCCACCACGGACCTGGCCGCCAACCCGGTGGCCGAACCGGCGTCCCTGCGCGAGGTCGGGGCGGTCCTCAACGACCACGACACCGGCCTGTTCACCCGTGCGATCGCCCTCGCCAACTGGAACGCCAGCCACGGCTTCTGTCCGCGCTGCGGTGCCGGCACCCGCATCGAGAAGGCGGGCCACGTGCGCGTCTGCGAGCAGGAGGGCACCGAACAGTTCCCCCGGATGGACCCGGCGGTGATCATGCTGGTGCACCGCGAGCGCGACGGCCGCGAGGAGGCGCTGCTGGGCAACAACCCGAACTGGGACGCGCACCGCTTCTCCGTGCTGGCCGGGTTCGTCGACGCGGGGGAGTCCCTCGAACAGGCCGTGGTCCGCGAGGTCGCGGAGGAGGCGGGCGTGGTCGTCGACCAGCCCCGCTACGTGGCCTCGCAGCCCTGGCCGTTCCCGCGCAGCCTCATGGTGGGCTACACCGCCCGCGCGGTGGGCCAGACCGAGCGCACCGACGACGAGATCGCCGAGACCCGCTGGTTCACCCGTCCCGAGCTGGCCGAGGCCGTGCACAGCGAGGAGGTCGTCCTTCCGGGACGGGTCTCCATCGCACGCACCCTCATCGAGCACTGGTACGGCTCGGAGCTCCCCGGCGGCTGGTGACCCCGCGGCCCGCGCCCGTCCCCGCGGCCCGCGCCCGTCCCGGCGGCAGCGCGCACGCCAGCGGCGGCGGGGCGCCCGTCCCCCCGGAAGCGGACGCCCCGCGCCTGTGCCGGCCCCGGCCGACCGGGACCGGCCGGCCGGTTCAGGTGGAGAGCTCCTCCGGCAGGACGGTCAGCGGGCTGGTGCTGCTCTCCACCACGTCCCGGGCCAGTTCCGCGACCTTGCGGCCACGGGAACGGGCCGAGGAGCGCAGCTTCTCGAACGCCTCGCGCGGCGGCATCGTGTGCCGTTCGGCGAGGACCCCGATCGCCTGCTCCACCACGACACGGGAGTGCAGCGCGTGCTCCAGCTGCGTGATCGTGTGCCGCAGGCGCTCCACCTCCGAAGCCCCCTCGGGGGCCCGGCCGGGCGCCTGCGTCCGAGGGCGGCCGGCACCCGCTTCGGAGGTGAGAAGGTCCGCCAGGACCATCGCGCTGACCAGGTCCGGTGTCTCGTGCCCGCTCTGGCCGGTGCCCACGCGCCACCCGTGCGGGGTGCGGTGCACCACCTCGACGTCCACCGCGTCGGTGCCCGCTATGTCATGAGGCCTCACATCGTCCCCCAACTCAACACTCCCCGTCATCATGGTCCGAGCTACGGTCTCGGCCGAGCCGTCCGTCGGAACGGGGGTGTCCGCCCCCGGGGGGAGGGGTCCCGCCGCGCGGGCCGCGTCCTGCGGCCCGCGCCGTCCGTCCTCAGGACAGTTCGGCCAGCTTCTTCTTCACCTGAGCGAGCGACGGGTTGGTCATCGCGGTCTCGTCCTCGAAGACCACGGTGGGGACCGTCTGGTTCCCGCCGTTCACCTTCATCACGAACTCCGCGGCCTCCGGATTCTCCTCGATGTTCACCTCGTGCAGGGCGATCCCCTCGCGGGACAGCTGGCTCTTGAGCCGCTTGCAGTACCCGCACCAGGGGGTGCTGTACATCGTGAATCGTTCGGTGCCCGTACTCGTCATCTCACTCACGTCTTCTCCGGTCGAAGGTCATGTTCGGGGATCGGTCCCCCCATCCCAACACCAGGGGGCTCCCACCGCTTCCCATGACCGCACGACACAACGTGGGACGCCTCACAGGCCCGACTGGTTCTGGAATGTGTCGATCGGCTCGTTCACCGACCCCGCCGCCGGCACAGGCGGATCCGCTCCCGACGACAGCCGATACTTGAGAGACTGTGCGCCCACGGTAGGACAACCGCCCCAACCAGATGCAGGAGCACCATGGACCCCGACCGCGTCCTGGAGGGACTGGACCCGGAACAGACCGAGGCGGCGCGCGCCCTGCGCGGCCCCGTGTGCATTCTGGCCGGTGCCGGAACGGGGAAGACCAGGGCGATCACCCACCGGATCGCGCACGCCGTGGCCAGCGGAATCGTCTCCGAACAGCAGATTCTCGCGGTCACCTTCACCGCCCGGGCCGCGGGGGAGATGCGCGGACGCCTGCGCTCCCTCGGCGCCCCCAGGGTCCAGGCCCGGACCTTCCACGCGGCCGCCCTGCGCCAGCTCGGATTCTTCTGGCCACAAGTGGTCGGCGGTGAGAAGCCCACCCTGATCGACAGCAAGATCCAGGCGGTGGCGCGGGCCGCCCGCTCGGTGGGCCTGCAACCGGACCGGACCGGGCTGCGCGACCTCGCCAGCGAGATCGAGTGGGCCAAGGTCACCCAGGTCAGGCCCAGCGACTACGACAAGGCCGTGGCCAAGGCCGGGCGCGAGGCGCCCATGTCCACCGGCGAGGTCGCCCGGGTCTTCGAGGCCTACGAGGACCTGCGCCGCGAGCACAACCTCCTCGACTTCGAGTCGATGCTCGAACTCACCGCGGGGATGATCACCGAGTACCCCGCGGTCGCCCAGCGGGTTCGCGACCAGTACCGGTACTTCGTCGTGGACGAGTTCCAGGACGTCAACCCGCTCCAGAAACTCCTCCTGGACGCCTGGCTCGGCGACCGCGACGACCTGTGCGTGGTCGGCGACCCCAGCCAGACCATCTACTCCTTCGCCGGGGCCAGCCCGGAGTACCTGACCGGGTTCGCCAACCGCTACCCGCACTCCACCGTCGTCCGGCTGGTACGCGACTACCGCTCCACCCCCCAGGTGGTGCGGGTGGCCAACCACGTCATCGCGCAGGCCAGGGGTGCGACCTCCGCGAACCACCTCACCCTCCGGGCGCAGCGCCCCGACGGGCCCGACCCGCTCTACCAGGAGTACGACGACGAACCCGCCGAGGCCACCGGCGTCGCGCGCAAGATCAGCGTCCTGCTGTCCGACGGGGTCCCCGCGAGCGAGATCGCAGTGCTGCTGCGCACCAACTCCCAGTCGGCCGCCTACGAGCAGGCCCTGGCCGACGAGGGTGTCCCCTTCACCGTGCGCGGCACCGCACGGTTCTTCGAGCGTCCCGAGATCAAACAGGCCGTGCACACCCTGCGCGGCGCCCGGCACGGCGCGGCGGGCGAGGAGGCCGAACCCCTCGTCCCGACCGTGCGCCAACTGCTCTCCCAGATGGGGTTGTCGGAGACCGCCCCCGAGGGACGCCAGGCCAGGGAGCGCTGGGAGTCGCTCTCGGCGCTGGTCCAGCTCGCCGAGGACATGGCCGCCGGACCCGGACCCGACGGCCGCCCCGTCACCATGGCGGGCTTCGTGGACGAGCTCGAAACGCGGATGGCCACCGAGCACGCGCCCGGGTTCGAGGGGGTGACCATCGCCTCACTGCACTCCGCCAAGGGACTGGAGTGGGACGCGGTGTTCCTGGTCGGCCTGACCGAGGGCATGGTGCCGATCATCTACGCCGAGACCGACGAGCAGGTGGAGGAGGAGCGCCGGCTCTTCTACGTGGGGGTCACCCGGGCCCGGTCCAGCCTCGCGATGTCCTGGTCGCTGGCGCGCTCGCCCGGCGGCAGGAGGACCCGCAAACCCTCCCGCTTCCTTGACGGCCTGCGCCCCGCCTCGCCCTCCACCGCCAACCGCCGGGAGCGGCGCAAGGGCGGGGTCGTGCGCTGCCGGGTGTGCGGGGGCCCGCTGTCCGACTCCACCGAGCGCAAACTCGGCCGCTGCCTGGACTGCCCGTCCACCTACGACGAGGCCCTGCTGGAACGCCTGCGCGAGTGGCGCAGGCAGAGCGCGCAGGAGCAGAAGGTGCCCGCCTACGTGATCTTCACCGACGCCACCCTCCAGGCCATCGCCGAACAGGAGCCCTCCAGCGTCTCCCAGTTGACGGCCGTGTCCGGTGTGGGCCCGACAAAACTGGACCGTTACGGTGAAGCGGTACTCGCGCTGGTCGCGGGGAGGGAACCGGCGGATGCGGACGCCGGTGACGAGGAGGAAGAACCGGATGAGTGAACAAGGTGCGGGGCACACCCGGCAGTCCCTGGCCGACCTGCTGCGGGTCCTGGACCTGGAGCAGATCGAGGTCAACATCTTCCGCGGGATCAGCCCGGACGAGGGCCCCCAGCGGGTCTTCGGCGGACTGGTCGCCGGGCAGGCGCTGGTGGCGGCGGGCCGGACCGTCCCCGCGGGCCGGTACGTGCACTCCCTGCACGCCTACTTCATAAGACCGGGCGATCCGGCGGTGCCGATCGTCTACGAGGTCGACCGGGTCCGCGACGGGCGTTCTTTCACCACCCGCCGGGTCGTGGCGATCCAGCACGGCAAGGCGATCTTCACCCTGTCGGCCTCCTTCCACAAGGAGGAGCCGGGGCTGGACCACCAGATCCCGATGCCGGACGTGCCGCCGCCCGAGGACCTGCTCAGTACGCGCGAGCGGCTGCGCGAGGCGTTCGGGAAGGTGCCGAACTTCGTGCAGTGGCACCCGATCGAGACGCGTCCGGTGGGCGCCATGTCGTTCGAGGCCGAACGCGACCCGCAGCTGCGCACCGCCACCAACCCGGTGTGGTTCAAGGTCGACGGCGAACTCCCCGACGACCGCCTCACCCAGGTGTGCCTGATGACCTACGCCTCGGACATGACCCTGCTGGACACGGTGCTGCTCCGGCACGGCCGGTCCTTCGCCGGTATCGCGATGGCCAGCCTCGACCACGCCATGTGGTTCCACCGCCCGTTCCGCGCCGACGAGTGGCTGCTCTACGCGCAGGAGACCCCGACCGCGCAGGGCGCGCGGGGGCTGGCCCGCGGCCTCGTCTACACCCGGGACGGACAACTCGTCTGCTCCGTGGTGCAGGAGGGGATGATCCGCGTGGTCGACGCGGAGGGCTGGGGCTGAGGACCCCCGTCGGCGCGGGCGGCCCCTGAGGGGGTCCGGCCCGCTGTCGGAGTGCGATGGGTAACGCTCCCAGGCCCTTTCCCATTCCCGTGAAGTTCTGGCCGGATGCGGACGTTTTCGCAGGTCAAAAATAGGTTGCCTTGTTTGTTGGGCTGACCGTAGTGTGTACACCGTCGTAATGACCGCTCTCGGCGCAGGTGCAAGACCCTGCGCCCGACTCTGAAGGAGGTGCCCGATCTGATGGCCACGAAGAACACGATGAACCCCGGTTTCGCTGCTGCTTGGCAGCTGTTCTCGCCGCGCGTCGCCCCGGGCACCAGCCTGGGCGGTAGCACCACCATGGTCGCCACCATGGGCAACCGTACGAACACCGAAAGTGGCACCTCCGCCATCGGCATGGCCCAGCTCCTCGGAGCCGGTCTCGTGTCCGAGCGGACCAGTGTGCCCGCTGGCGGTGCCATCGGCGGCCTGCGCCACGAGTCCGAGCTCGCCCTTGATCGAGGCAAGTTCACCGGCGGCTTCGAAGACGCATCGCACGAAACCCCGCGCCTGTACGGCGCATCGGGGGAGTGTCCACGGAAGATTCCGGCCTAGAGCAACACGGGCCGAGAGTTTCGACCGTGGCCGCGGACCCCGATACAGGGGCCGCGGCTTTCTTTGTATCTCCGTAGGTTTCCCGTCCCCCAGGGGCGAGGGAGAAGACGGCGGCATCGCAAGTCCAGGTCCCGCACCGGACCGGTTCCGGTGACTGAACACCGACCGCGTTGTACGAACGATCAAAGATCTTGGAGGGCACCGATGCTTGCGTCGGTCCTGGAAACGCCCGCGCTGGGCGAGGTCGACATCCCCTGCCGTAACGAGCCGGACCTGTTCTTCGCGGAGTCCCCCGCCGAGGTCGAGCAGGCCAAGGCGATCTGCGGAGCCTGCCCGATCAGGGAGCAGTGCCTGGCGGACGCCCTCGAGCGGCGTGAACCCTGGGGTGTCTGGGGCGGGCAGCTGCTCGTCTCCGGCCAGGTCGTGGCGCGCAAGCGCCCGCGCGGCCGCCCCCGGAAGAACCCCGCGCCGGTCGCCGCCTGACCGCTCGGGTGATCCCGGCCTCCCCGACAGACCACTGACAACCGAAGGACTTGACGATGATGCAGGAACTCATGCAGATGATGGAGCGTTCCGACGAGGAGCCGCGCGAGCGCCAGATCAGAAGGCTCGGTGCCCGACAACTGCGCGCCTGTCAGCGCGAGGAGCGCCGTGCGGAGCAGGCGATCATGGAAATCGCGTGGTCACGGCTATGTTGACCGGGGACCGCTGAGCGGTGTCGGAAGGCCCTGGTGAGCCGGGGTCGGGACGGCGCCGCTCAGCGCCCGGCGCGGTCATCCGTGCGGGACCGGCGGGCGGCGGGGCCGGACGGTCGCACCCTCGGCGGGGGCGCACCGTTCGGTCTCGTTTGTATAACCAAAAGTGCCGGAAGGTACCGAATCGGGCTCCGATGTGGTCTCCGTCACCGGCCAAAAATCGCCCTGGTCAGAGCGGAACCCGGTGCCCGGGGCCGTTTTCCGGTTCGGAGCCGGTGGACGGACATCGTGTCAGACAAATGACATTTCGGTACAAGGCACACCTGTTCGGGAGCGCTTCGCTGGGCTACCGTAAACTTCGTGCCCTCGAACACCAAAATCGAGGTACGACGCAGTCCTCGTCGCCGGCGCACAGTGTCGGCCTACCGGGACGGGGACACCACTGTCGTCCTCGTGCCCGCGACGTTCTCCCGCGCAGAGGAAAAGCGCTGGGTGGACCAGATGCTGCAGAAGCTCGACGCACGCGAGGGCCGCAGGCGCCCCGGGGACCGCGAGCTCCACGCCCGCGCGGTCGAGCTCGCCGAGCGCTACCTGGGCGGCACCAGGCTGCCCGACAGCGTCCGCTGGGTCGACAACCAGAACTCCCGCTGGGGCTCGTGCACCCCCGACACCGGCACGATCCGCATCTCCCGCCGCGTCGCCGGGATGCCCGCCTGGGTGGTGGACTACGTCCTCGTCCACGAACTCGCGCACCTGCACATCCCGCACCACGGCCGGGACTTCTGGGACCTGGTGCGCCGCTACCCCAAGGCCGACCGGGCCCGCGGCTACCTGGAGGGGTTCAGTGCGGGCAGCCGCTCCGAGGGCTGCGCCCACGCCGAGGAGGACGAGGACCTCGAAGCCGACGAGGTCGCCTTCGAGGAGTGAGTCGGAGTGCGTCCTACTTGCCGTAGTGGTAACGGCAGGCCACGATGCGGATCTCGTCCTCGTGAATTCGGTGGACCAAGCGGTGCTCGCCGGTGATCCGGCGCGACCAGTAGCCGTGGAAGCCGTGGCGCAGCGGTTCGGGCTTGCCCATACCGTCGTTGCCGTGCCGATCGATGTCCTTGATCAGGGTGTTGATGCGCTTCAGGACCTTGCGGTCCTGTCCCTGCCGCCAGACGTAGTCCTCCCAGGCCTTCTCCGCCCAGACCAGCTTCATTCGGCCAGACCCCGCTCTGTCCCGTGTCCGGACTCCAGCTGCTCGATAGCGTCGACCAGGCGCCGGGCGTTCTCCGGGCTGCGGAGAAGGTAGGCGGTCTCTCTGAGGGACTCGTACTCGGACAGGGCCATCATCACCACGGGCTCGTGTCCCGCTCTGGTGATGATGACCTCCTCGCGGTCGTTCACGACCGCGTCCATGGTGGCCGCGTAGTTGGCGCGGGACTCGGAGTAGGTGATCGTCTTGGTCACTGTTCCTCCTGGGGTCGCCAGCGCGATGTGCACCAGGAGTCGTTGTACGGAAAGTTGTACACCCGGGCGCGGTCAGTCGCCGAACCCGGTGACCGGCGGCGGCGAGGGGAGGAACGGGTGGCCGGGGTCGTCCGGGTCGACCGTCTGCCAGCCGTACTCCGGCTCCGGGGCCTGGCCCACCCGGCTCGGGGCGCCGGTCACCACGTACAGCAGCGCCATGAAGGCGGCCGCGACGAGGGCGAGGACGAGAACGGTGCGGGCAGGAACCATGGGGGCGTCCTTCCTCGGACCCGGTCCGGTCAGCGGCCCCGGGGACGGTCCGGTTCGCCCAGCCCGGCACGGGCCCCGGCGAGATCGGCGGCGACCCGGCGCAGAGCCAGCGCGCTCACCACCAGCAGGATCCCGAACACGGCCGCGTAGTAGGCGGTCATCCCGCCCCACTCGCCGGACACGCCCGCGCGCCCCAGCACCGCGACCAGCAGCACGGCCAGGAACGCGCAGATGACCTGGCCCAGGCGCAGGGAACGCTCCTTCTGCCGCACGCGGGCCAGGGCCACCTCACGGGGGGAGGCCAGACCCGCGCGCTCGTCGGCGAGCAGCCTGTCGAGGGCCTTCCTGCCACGGCGGGCAGCCAGCACGATGAACAGCCCGCCGAACATGCCCGCAACGGTGATCAGGGACACTGCGCCGCCCCCCGGGGAAGCCGGGACCGGACCGCCGCGGCGGCCGCCCCGACCAGGTCCCGCACCGAGTCGTCAGTGGGCTCGGGCAGCTCCCCGACGGGGAACCAGCCCAGGCCCTCGGACTCGTCGGGGTCCCGGACCAGGAGCGCCTCGGCGGGGGCCAGAGCCGCGTACTGCACGTCCAGGTGGAAACTGCCGCCGCCGCACGGCACCGAGTGGCGGTCCAGCCGCACCGGCCGCGGCAGCAGGGTCAGGCCCGCGATCCCGGACTCCTCGACGGCCTCGCGCAACGCGGCACCGCCCAGGGTCCGGTCCCCGGCCTCGCAGTGGCCGCCGGTCTGCAACCACATCCGGTGGATGCGGTGCAGCACCAGGGCCACCCTGGAACCGTCCGAGGAGATGATCGCCGCGGACGCGGTCAGGTGCCCGGGCATGCAGGTGCGCCACATACCGTCCGCGTGGGCGTCCAGGTGCTCCACGTAGGAGCGGCGAAGCTCCTCCTGCCCGTCGTCGGGCGCGTCCCAGCCGCCCAGCACCGATCGGGCGTCCGCGTGCAGTGTCACCTACTCGCCGTCCCTGTCGTCCTCGTCCCCGCGGGACCCCTCACCGGGCTTGGGCTTCTCCGAGCCGTCGGGTTCGGTCAGCGACGAGATGTCGAAGTCCGGCCCCTCGAACTCGCTCCGCCCGTGCACGAAGGCGTCCGGGTCGTCGAGGTCGTCGCCGGTGGGCATCAGGTCCGGGTGCTGCCAGACGGCGTCGCGCCCCTCCACGCCCCGGGCCTCCTCCAGCGCGGTCCACAGGGCTCCGGCCTCACGCAGACGGCGCGGGCGCAGCTCCAGACCGACCAGGGCGGCGAAGGTGTGTTCGGCGGGGCCGCCGGTGGCACGGCGTCGACGGGTCGTCTCGGCCAGGGCCCCGGACTGCGGGAGCCGGTCGGCGACGGCCGAGGACACCACGGTCGCCACCCAGCCCTCGATCAGGGCGAGAGTGGTCTCCAGGCGCGTCAGCGCGGCCTTCTGCTGCGGGGTGTCCTCCGGCTGGAGCAGGCCCTCGGGACCCATGCCGCCGGACATCGCCTCCTGCAGCGCCTCGGGGTTGGTGATGTCGATCTCGCCGAGTTTGTCCTCAAGGCCGCTGACGTCGAACGACATCCCGGCCGCGTACTCCTCGACCAGACGGGACACGTGCGAACGCAGCCACGGAACGTGCGAGTAGAGGCGGTGCACGGCCGCCTCCCGGGCGGCCAGGTACAGGCGGACCTCGTCCTCGGGGATCTCCAGGCCCTCACCGAAGCGGGCCACCCCCGAGGGCAGCAGGGCGGCGTTGCCCTCACCCGCGAGCGGCAGGCCGATGTCGGTGGTGCCGATCACTTCCTGGGCGAGCTCGCCGATGGCCTGGCCGGCCTGCTGGCCGACCATCATGCCGCCCATCTGCTGGATCATGCCCAGCAGCGGACCGGCGACGGAGGCCATCTCCTCGGGCAGGTTCTGCCCCATGGCCTGTACGGTCTTGGCGGTCAGCGGGTCGCACAGCTGCGCCCACGAGTTCATCGTCTTCTCGATCCACTCCGACCGGCTCCACGCCTGGGCCGTCTGGAGCCCCGACGGCAGATCGGTAGCCTGGTCGAGCCACAGGTCGGCGAGGCGCAGTGCCTCCTCCACCCGTGCGTAGTCGGCGGGCGGCACACTCGGGTCCCCTTGCTGGGACACCGCGTGCCGCGCGATGTTCTTGGCCATGTCCCAGTTGATGCCGGACGTCGAGGACGTCTTCTCCGCCTCGGGCGCGCCGGGGGTGGGCTGGGACGACATCATGTCCGCGAACTGGCGGAGCATGTTGGCCATCTGTTGCGGATCGCCGAACGGGAAACCGTCCGGCATTCCGGAGTCCCCCCCGCCCGGGCGGCCGCTGCCGGCACCCGAGCCGGAGTCGCCAGAACGGCGTCCGGACTCGTCATCGGGATCGTTCGGCATGCTGAAACCGAAAGGCAGGTCGCTCACAATCAGACCTCAGGCAGGATTAGGTTTGGTCTCCACTGTCACGTTAGCTGGGAGTCGCCCGGAGTGAATACCGAAAGCAACCAGGTTCGCCCAGAGCACAGCCCTCCGGACCCGGCGGGCATGGTCGTGGCGGTCACCGGTGCCGCCTCCGGAGTGGGCCGACTCCTCGTGCAACGCCTGGCCGCGCCAGAAGGTTCCATCGCCGCGCGCGAGGTCGTCGCGATCGACGAGGAGTTCGCTGACCTGCGCGGAGTCACCTGGCGGATCGCCGACGTCCGGGACCCCGGCCTCGTCTCGCGGCTGGGCGGCATCGACGTCCTCGTGCACACCGCCGTCGACCGCTCCCTGGACACCAAGCCCTCGCAGCGCCGTGCGGACAACATCCGGGCGGCCCAGACGGTCCTGACCGCGGCGGCGGCCTCCGGGGTCCCCCGGGTCGTCCTCGTCACCAGCACCATGGTCTACGGAGCGGCCCCTGACAACCCGGTCCCGCTGGACGAGAACGCCGCCCGCGTCTCCGACAACAGCGAGGGCCTGATGGGCGACTTCGCCGAGATCGAGGAGTTGGCCGAACGCGCCCGCCGGGCCCACCCCGGCCTGACCGTCACCGTGGTGCGGCCCGCGCCGCTCGTGGGGCCGGAACTGGACACGCTCCTGAGCCGGCACTTCTCCGCGCCCCGGCTGCTCACCGTCAAGGGCCACGAACAGCACTGGCAGTTCTGCCACGAGGACGACCTCGCCTCGGCCCTGGCCCACTGCGCCCTGCACGGGGTGACCGGTGAGGCCGGTGTGGTGGCTGTGGCCTGTGAGGGCTCCCTGACCCAGGGGGAGGTCGAGGCGATCGCGGGCATGAAGCACTTCGAGGTCCCCGCCAACCTGGCCTTCGGAGCGGTCCGCCGCCTGCACCAGGTCCGCATCACCCCGGCCGCCGCGGGGGAGATCAAGTTCCTGGTCTACCCGTGTGTGGTGGACTGCTCGGCCCTGCGCGAGGCGGGCTGGAAGCCCGGCCACGACAACGAGTCGGCGCTGGAGGCGCTCCTGGACGCCAAGAGCGGCAAGCACGCGATCGCCGGACGCAGCCTCGGCCGCAAGGAGGTCACCATCACCGCGGCCGGTGCCGCGGGCGCGGCGGCCGCCGCCATCGGAACCGCGGCCGCCATCCGCCACATGCGCAAGCGCGGAAAGGCCTGACCTGCGGAGGAAACCCGGGGCACGGGAAGCCGCGCGTGCGGACGGCACGTGCGGAAGCGTCGTTCGCGGGGCGTCTTGATACGGTTTCCACGTGGAACAGATCACTCTCGCGGCCGTACGCGACACGCCCCTGTCCGTCGACGAGGTCCTGGCGGCGGTGGCCGACCCCAGAGCCGGCGGCACCGCGGTCTTCATCGGCACCGTCCGCGACCACGACCACGGTCGGGACGTGTCCGCCCTGGCCTACTCGGCCCACCCGAGCGTCGAGGCGCAGCTGCGCGTCGTCATGGAGAAGGTGCTGAGCGACACCTCCGTCCCCGGGCGCCCGGTCGTGCGGATGGCCGCCACCCACCGCGTCGGCGACCTGCGGATCGGCGACACCGCCGTGGTCGTCGCCGTCTCGGCCGAACACCGCGAGGAGGCCTTCGCGGCCTGCCGCAGACTCATCGACGACCTCAAGGCCCAGGTGCCCATCTGGAAGAACCAGGCCTTCGAGGACGGCGGGGCCGAGTGGGTCGGATCCCCCTGACGGGGCGGGCCCCGGCCCTTCCCTGAACGCCGACACGCGCCCCCGCAGCCGGTGACGGCCACCGGGGACGCCTGAGCGCCGGAGGGTCCCCGGGGGCTCTAAGGTGTCAGCATGGTTCGTCGTGTCATGACCCTTGTCGCCGCACTCGTCCTGCTTGCCGGGCTCGGGTACGGCAGTCTCCTCCTGCCCATGCCCTATCTGGTGGCCGCGCCCGGTGTCACCCTGGACACCATCGGGGAGCAGGAGGACGGCCAGCCCATCATCGGTATCGAGGGGGCCGAGGGCTACGAGCACGAGGGATCGCTCTCCATGGTGACCGTCCAGTACGCGGGCGGCCCCCAGCACCGGCTCAACCTCTTCACCCTGGTGACGGCTTGGATCTCCCCGAGCCAGGCGGTCCTGCCGGAGGAGCTCCTCTTCCCGGCCGGGCGCTCCCAGCAGGAGGTCAGCGAGCGGCAGACGGTCCAGATGAACGACTCGCAGACCAAGGCCACCGCCGCGGCACTCAACCAGCTCGACATCGACTACGAGGCGGTCCCCCGGGTCGCCGAAGCCGTCGAGGGCATGCCGGCCGAGGGGATCGTCGAACCGGACGACGTCATCGTCGCCGTCGACGGCGACCCCGTGCCCACCAGCGCCGGCGGTGAGGGCCCCGAAGAGCTCGTGGGCAGCGCCTACGTCGTGGACCGGGTCAGCGCGCGCGACGCCGGAGAACCGGTCGCCCTCACCCTGGAGCGCGACGGCGAGGAGGTCGAGGTCGAGGTCGAGACGGTCAGCAACGACGACGGTTCCGCCGCGGTCGGTGTGCTCATCACCGACGACATGGACTTCCCCGTGGAGATCGACATCACCGTCGGTGAGATCGGCGGCCCCAGCGCGGGCATGATGTTCGCCCTCGGGATCATCGACCGGCTCAGCGAGGAGGGCATCACCGGCGGGGCCAGCGTCGCCGGTTCCGGAACCATTTCCACCGACGGCCGGGTCGGCGGGATCAGCGGTGTCCCGCAGAAGATGGTCAGCGCCGAGCGCGACGGCGCGGAGTACTTCCTCGTGGCCGCCGACAGCTGCTCACAGGTCGCCCAGTCGGCCGCCTACGGCGAACTCGACGTCGTGCGCGTCGAGACGCTCACCGACGCCGTGGACGCGCTGGAGACCATCCGCGAGGGCGGCGACGACCTGCCCCGCTGCGAATAGAGAGTGTTTTCTTTGGGCCTCCGCTTCGCTTCGGCCCGTGTTCGGCGCCTTTGCGGAGGGGTTCTTCGGACTCGTCCACGCCTGGCTCGTTCCTCGCTGGCGGCTTGACTCCTCCTGTAGAACCCTCCCCGGCGCTCGAACAAAGGAACACCCCCTGGAGCTGAGCTAGCAGGACCCCAGAGCTACGCGGTCCGGGGGTCCTGCCATCTCAGCTTCAAGGGGCGTGCTTGCTCTCCCGCCTCAGCCACAAGGGGAGTGCCTCCCACCCACCTCGGCCCGGGGGGCGCCCCTGCCCGCTCACCTTCGCCCCGGGGGGTGTTCTTTCGTTCGGGCGCGGGAGGGTTCTGGAGGTGCCGGAGGTGGGATCGCGAGGAACGAGTGATCACACCGTAGGTGCCGAAGGTTCCTCCCCTGAGGCGCCCGAACACGGTCCGAAGCGAAGCGGAGGACCAAAGCAAATACAGCGGAGGCCCCAAGCAAACACGGCTCAGCCCTCCTCCAGGTCCAGGGTGAGGGCCAGGGCCGAGGTCAGGGCGGGGATCAGGTCCGGGCCGTTGAGAACCTCGGTCTCGCTGTCGTGGCTGCGCATCCGCATCGCGCAGTGCCGCGAACCGTCGCGCAGCACGCCGGCGACCATGCGGATCTCCTCGGTCTCCTTGTCCGAGGCGGTGGGGTCCTCGCCCGCGGCCAGGGTCTCGTCCGAGCCCTTCACCACAAGGCGTTCCATGACCAGCGCGCAGCCGGCCACCCCTTCGGGCCACAGGATGCGGCCCAGGGCCTCCTCCAACGGGACGTCTCCGGGCAGCGCCTCCTGCTCGACGGGGGTCAGTTCGTCGGGGCTGACGGGGGATTCGATCCCCAGCATCCCGGCGAGGGCGGGTTCCGCGGCCAACAGCTCCGAGGTGGGGACCAGGGCGTACAGCCCCAGCGGGCGGTCCCACCCCTGTTCGGCGGCGTGGCGTTCCAGGTCCATGACGGCTTCGCGAATGTTCGACACGTTTCCATGGTGGCCGATGTGGGAGCCTCGCCGAGCCCGTTCGGCGGCAGTAGGGTCGCAAAGGTGCCGTGCGGTTGCGACTCCGATACCCCAACGATGCAGCCTTGTCACCCGCTGATGGGTGATTTCGGGAACCCGGCGGCCACCAAATAAGTTTTCAGTAATAAGGCGCCACACGCGCACCGAACGCACCTACCAAGTCAGAACGAGGGGGAGGCGTGAGCTTTCGATCGCCCGGCGCACCACCTGCGCGTATGCCTCGCCGATCAAGGTTGCTCGCGCCAGTCGCGGCGACCGTGGTCGTCATCATCGCGGCGTTGATGATCGCCGCGAACTTCTGGACCGACTACAAGTGGTTCAATTCCGTCGGCTACACCTCGGTCTTCCTGACCGAGCTGTGGACCCGAGTCCTGCTGTTCGCGGTGGCGGGGCTCGTGATGGCGGTCATCGTCGGCGCGAGCATCTTCTTCGCCTACCGGGCCAGGCCCGGTGTCCGGCCGATGAGCCTGGAACAGCAGGGCCTGGACCGCTACCGGCAGTCCATCGACCCCCACCGCAAGCTCTTCTTCTGGATCGCGGTGGGCGCCCTGGCCCTGCTGGCCGGTGCGGCCGCCAGCGGTGACTGGCGCTCCTACCTGCAGTTCATGAACGGTGTCGACTTCGGGGTGAACGACCCGGAGTTCGGTATGGACATCTCGTTCTTCGCCTTCACCTACCCGTTCATCCGGGTGCTGCTCGGCTACCTGTACGCGGCCGTCATCCTGGCCTTCATCGCCGCGGTGGTCGTGCACTACCTGTACGGCGGCGTCCGTCTGCAGAACGACTCCGGCCAGCGCGCGACCCCCGCCGCCCGCGTGCACCTGTCGGTCCTGTTGGGCCTCTTCGTGCTGCTGCGCGCCGGGTCCTACTGGCTGGACCGCTACGGGCTGGTGTTCTCGGACCGCGGGTACACCTTCGGTGCCTCCTACACGGACGTGAACGCGGTCAAGACCGCACTCACCATCCTCACCGTCATCTCGGTGATCTGCGCGGTCCTCTTCTTCGCCAACATCGTCTTCAAGAACACGCTGATCCCGGTGGCCTCCCTCGGCCTGCTGGTGCTGTCCGGCGTGGTCGTCGGTGTGGCCTACCCCGAGATCGTGCAGCGCTTCCAGGTCAGCCCGAACGAGCAGCGCCTGGAGAGCCCCTACATCGAGCGCAACATCGAGAGCACCCGTGAGGCGTACGGCATCGCGGACGCGGAGGTCGAGACCTACGACGCCACCACGGAGCTCACTCCGCAGGAGTTGGCGGCCGAGGCCGACACCATCCCCAGCGTCCGTCTGGCCGACCCCGCGGTGGTATCGCAGACCTTCCAGCAGATGCAGCAGGTCCGCGGTTTCTACCAGTTCCCGGACGTGCTGGAGGTCGACCGCTACCCGGACTCCGAGGGCAACCTGATCGACACGATCGTCGCTGTCCGAGAGCTCGACGGCCCGCCCGCCGACCAGGACAACTGGTTGAACCGGCACCTGATCTACACCCACGGCTTCGGCATGGTCGCGGCCGCGGGCAACCTGATCGACGACGAGGGCCGCCCGGTCTTCACCGAGTACAACATCCCGCCGCGCGGTGAGCTGAGCGAGGTCACGGGCGAGTACGAGCCCCGGATCTACTACGGCCGCGAGGGCGCCGACTACGTCATCGTCCAGGCCGAGCAGGAATACGACTACCCGCTCGACTCGCAGGAGAGCGAGGGGGACGTCCCGACCCTGGAGGACGCGGCGGAGCCGAGCGCCAGCCCCGAGGCCGACGAGGCCCGTGCCCCCGCCGACTCCGCCGAGGAGGACGCGGCCGCGGACGAGGACGCGGCTGCCGAGGAGGACCCGGCCACCGAGGAGGGCGCCGACGAGGAGGGCGCCGGCGGCGAGGGGTCCCAGCAGTACAACAGGTACGAGGGCGACGGCGGCGTCGAGCTCAACAACTTCTTCGACCGCATCCTGTACGCGATCAAGTACCAGGAAACGAGCATCCTGCTCAACAGCGCGATCACCAGTGAGTCGCGGATCATCTACGAGCGGGACCCGCTGGACCGGGTCGAGAAGGTCGCACCGTTCCTGACCGTGGACAGCCGCCCCTACCCGGCGGTGGTCGAGGGCAGGATCGTGTGGATCGTCGACGGGTACACCACCTCCGACGGCTACCCGTACGCCAACCGGATCGACTTCACCCAGGCGGTGACCGACACCTTCACCGACGGTTCGGCGCAGCAGGTCGGCGCGCTGCCGGGCAACGAGGTCAACTACATCCGGAACTCGGTGAAGGCCACCGTCGACGCCTACGACGGCAGCGTCACCCTCTACGGCTGGGACGAGGAGGACCCCGTCCTCCAGACCTGGAAGGGCGCCTTCCCGGGCGCCGTGGTCAGCAGGGACGACATGAGCGAGGAGCTCGTCCAGCACCTGCGCTACCCGGACGACCTGTTCAAGGTGCAGCGCGAGATCATGCGCGAGTACCACGTCACCGACGCCGCCTCCTACTACGGCGGTCAGGACTTCTGGTCGGTGCCCAACGACCCGACCACCGAGGGGGACCTGCCCGAGCCGCCCTACCGCCAGACCATCAACTACCCCGGCACCGAGGGGGCCAGCTTCTCGGTGACCAGTACCTTCGTGCCGCGCGGTCGTGAGAACCTGGCCGCGTTCATGGCGGTGGACAGTGATCCCCAGTCCGATGACTACGGCCAGTTGAAGCTGTTGCAGCTGCCTCGGAGTACGGTGATCTTCGGTCCCGGGCAGGTGCAGAACGCGTTCGACGCGGACGCGGCCGTGCGTGAGGTGCTGCTCCCGCTGGAGCAGTCCAACGCCGAGGTGACCCGGGGCAACCTGCTGACCCTGCCGTTCGCGGGCGGTCTGCTCTACGTGGAGCCCCTCTACGTGCAGGCCGGCGGTGGCGGAGCGGCGTCCTTCCCGCTGCTCCAGCAGGTCATGGTCGGCTTCGGCGAGGAGGTCGCCATCGGCGGCAACCTCCAGGAGGCCCTGAACAACCTGTTCGAGGGCGGAGAGGGCCCGCTGCCCGAGGAGGGCACGGACACCGAGGAGGGCACCGAGGACGAGGAGTCGTCCGAGGCCGGATCCGGTGACGAAGGCGCCGACACCGACCTGACCGAGGCCCTCAACGAGGCCGTCGAGGCCTGGGAAGAGGCACAGGAGTCGAGCGAGGAGGCCGACGAGCGCCTGCGCGAGGCCCTGGAGGCCCTGGAGGAGGCCGCGGAGGACTAGGTCCGCACCGGTGCCCTCGCGGCGACTGTCGCCGTGGGGGCACCGGACGCCCCCGAGAGCGCTCCGTACGACGGGGCGGGACCCTTCCGGGGTCCCGCCCCGTTCGGTTTCCCCCGTGCCCGTACGGCCTTCGTGCGGGCCCGCGCCCGAACGCCCGCCGGGCCCCGGGGTGTTCGGCGGCGTCCCGGGGACGGGGTGCGCCACGTCTCCGTCGGCTGATTTGGCTTTCCAGGCGGGGCGCGCTAATCTGAGAACACAACGACGCGGGGTGGAGCAGTTCGGTAGCTCGCTGGGCTCATAACCCAGAGGTCGCAGGTTCAAATCCTGTCCCCGCTACCAAGATCGGACCCGGGAGAAATCCCGGGTCCGGTGCTTTTCCCGGTTTTTCCGCCTCGGCGGGGAATCGGGAGCGCGTATCGGCGACGGTATGCGTGCACGGCGAAAATGCCGGTGCTGACCGCGAGGAAGGCCTGGTAGAGTAGCCGAAGGCCAGGTCGGCCAGCCGACCAGGACAAACAGGTGGATCTCCGATCGGTTTAAAGCAAAACAAGCCGATTTGCCACCCAGGGTTAAAGGCCCTAAAGTAGAGATCACAACGACGCGGGGTGGAGCAGTTCGGTAGCTCGCTGGGCTCATAACCCAGAGGTCGCAGGTTCAAATCCTGTCCCCGCTACCAAGAAAGCGCCGGGTGGAGAAATCCGCCCGGCGCTTTTTCGTGTGCGCGGCCCCGTACCCGACGGGATCGTGCCCGGCACCGTCCTCCGGGGGCGGTGCCGGGCACGGTTCAGCGGGTGCGGCCCTCCACCAGCTCCACGACCCGGTCGGCCCGCTCGGCCACCTTCGGGTCGTGGGTCACCACGACCACGGCGGCGTCGCGTACCCGGGACTGGTCGATCAGCTGATCCATGATCATGGTGCTGCTGGCGGCGTCCAGGGCGCCCGTGGGCTCGTCGGCCAGCACCAGGGCGGGTTCCCGGCTCAGGGCGCGCGCCAGGGCCACACGCTGCTGCTCACCGCCGGACAGCTGGTGCGGCTGGGAGTGCAGTCGGTGCCCCAGCCCCACCGCCTCCAGCAACTCCCTGGCGCGCGTTCGGCGGCGCAACAGGGGGACCCCGCCCAGCACCATCGGAACGCCCACGTTCGCCAGGGCGGAGCGTCGCTCCAACAGGTGGAACTGCTGGAACACGAAGCCGATCCCGTCCCCGCGCAGCCGCGACCTGCGGCCCTCCCGCAGGGACGTGGTGTCGACCCCGTCGAAGGTGTAGGCACCGCTGCTGGGTTCGTCCAGCAGGCCCAACACGTTCAGCAGGGTGGACTTGCCCGACCCCGACTGGCCCACGACGGCCACGACCTCGCCGCGGCTGACGTCGAAGGTGCAGTCGTGCAACACGTCGATCCGGGTGCCGGAAACCATGAAGTGCCTGGTCAGGCCCTCCACGCGGAGTAGCGGGGGAGTGGGCTGCCGTCCGGTCGCGGCCACCGGGTGGGGAGTGTCGACCGTCATCTAGCCGTCCACCCCGTACATGTCGTCCATCTCCTCGTCGGCGTCGCCGGGGACGTCGAAACGCGGGTCCAGCGGAACCGGGTCCATGACCGTCTCGCCGACGCTCAGCCCCTCGGTGACCTCGACGAGCTGCCCGTCGGACAGCCCCAGGGAGACCTCGCGGGCCTCCTCGGTGCCGTCGTCGCCGATCACGGTCACCTCGCCCTCCTCGGCGGTGCCGCGCACGGCGGTCACCGGTACGACCACGACGTCCTTGGCCTCGCCGGTGCTCACCGACAGTTTCCCCCGGACCCCGTCGAACACCTGCAGGTCCGAGGGGACCCGGCAGGACAGCTCGGCCCCGGGGCCGCCGCCCTCGGACCCGTCGGCGAACGGGTCGAACTCCTCCGGTTCGGGGGCGGGAGCCGAACCCTCCTCCGCCGAACCCAGGGAGAGGAACTCGCACTCGGCGGACGGCGGCCCCTTGTCGATCTTGAGCATGATGTCGCTCGGGTCCTCGTAGAGCCGGTACAGGTCGTTGGCGGGGACCGTGGCCACGGCGCGGAACTCGTCCGGTGCGACGGTGGCCACCGCCGCACCCGGTTCCAGGACGTCGCCGACCCGGACGTCGTCCATGCCCCTGATCGTCCCGGAGGCGGGCGCGTACAGGGTGACCTCGGTGGTCGCAGGTCCGGCGTCCGCGTCGCCCTCGGCCGCACCCGCGGCGCCCTCCGCGGGCACCGACACGTTGAGGACCGGGGCACCGTTCTCCACCGTGGCGCCGTCGTCCAGCCACAGGTGCGTGACGGTGCCGCCCTGGCGGGCCTTGAGCGACTCGCCCGGCTCCGGTCGGACGGTCGCGTCGAGCACGAGCAGGGAACTGACCGTGCCCAGCTCCACCTCCACCGGACCGCCGTCCGCGTCCGCCGCGGACTGCTGGAGGAGCTCCTCCGCCGCCGGGTCGGCGCCTCCGGTGCGGGACAGCAGGAGGTAGCCCGAACCGAACAGGCCCGGCACCAGGACGAGGGCCGCGCCGATGATGATCCACTTCTTCACGTGTTGTCTCCTATTCCCGCAGCCCGGCGACGACGGACGCGCGCAGCGCCCTGATCGCGGGGATGATCCCGGCCAAGAGCCCGACGAAGGCCGCACTGCCCAGGCCGACCAGCGCGGCCGAGGGCGGAACCGCCATGCTGATGTCGGGTGGCAGCCACACGAAGCGGCCGATGAGGGCCCCGCCGGCGGCGACCAGGGCCCAGGACAGGGCCAGGGCGATCAGCCCGGCGACGACCGCCACGACCACCGCCTCCATCACCACCGCCACGAACAGGGTGAACCTGCTCGCACCCAGGGCCCGGTAGGTGGCGAGCTCGCGGCGCCGCTCCCGTACCGTGACCAGCCCCACGTTGAGGACTCCGAGCAGGCCGGTGGTGAGGGTGATCACCGCGATGCCGATCAGGCCCAGGGACAGGTAGCCGATGAGCTCCTCGGTCTCCGCCGCGTAGTCGGTGCGGTAGACCATGATGTCCTCCTCGTTCTCGATCCCCCAGCGCCAACTGGCCGAGAGCAGGCGGTCGGTGAACACGCCCCCGGAGAACATCTCCTCGGCGGCCTCGTCGGAGGGGTCCACCCGTGCCAGGTAGGTGGGCTGGGGGAGGGAGTTGTCCTCGGGGTCCCAGGAGGGGCCGAAGACGATCTCCCCGGAGGAGGGTGCGCGCAGCAGGTATGCGCTGTACTGGTTGGCGTTGAAGGTGGAACCCTGCGAGACGCCGACGATCCGCACGTCCGCCCAGTGGTCGGTGCCGATCTGGACGTCGCCGAAGTCACCGAGCCGATCGGCCAGGGCCTCGTTGACCACCAGGACGGGGGCCCTGGAGTCGAGGTCGGCCTCGGTGAACCAGCGGCCCCGGGTCATGTTGATCCGCCGGATGTCGCCGAGGGCGGCGTCCACCCCGACGATGTCGGTGTTCCGGATGACCTCGTCGTCCGCCCGCAGCGGCGGGGCGGACTCCATCCGGTTGTAGACCGACACCTCCAGGGCGCCGGCCCGGCCGAGGTCCTCCTCGAACGAGTCCAGGTCGGTGACGGTGCCGAAGGCGCTGACCTCGAGGGTCGCCGCGCGTCCGGCGTTGGCCTCGCTGTAGGCGGTGGCGAAGCGCTGCCCTAGGTCGCCCGCGGTGACCACCAGGATCAGCGCGCCGACACCGACGACGATGCCGGCGCAGGACAGGATGGTCCGGGCCACGTTGGCCCTGGAGCCGGCGAAGGCCAGTACGATCCCGGCGGTGAGGGAACGCAGCATGAAGCCCCTTCCCGTGTGTCTGTAGGGGGTCCGGCGCGGCGCCGTCGGCGCCGGGGTGCCCCGCGTAGGGCGGGGTGCCAACAGTTCCATCGCGGACGCGGGGGGTTTCGGTTCACTGGGGACCGGGTTTTCCCGTGGCCGAACCCGGACGCGCGTCGTCACGGTCGGGGACCCGGACCCGGACACGGGGGCGGGGCGGCGGCCCGGTCCGGGGCGCGGGTGCGGACCTACTCGACCTCGAAGCCGTCGCAGGTGAGGGGCGCGCCGCTTCGGCTGTCGGACCACACCACCGTGTACACGCCGGGCACGGTCTCCCCGGCGCCGAAGTCCTCCGGGTAGTCCAGGCGCGCCCACGCGTCCCCGGTGAGGTCGGCCTCGGCGCTGGCGGTCTCCCCGTCGGGTCCGGTCACGGAGGCGAGGACGGGGTCGGAGTGCTCCGCTTCGGAGTCGGTGAGGCCGAGTTCGACCGGTTCGCCGCCCCCGGCCGCGGCGCGCGGTGCCACGCTGCGCCAACCACCGGGGAGCTCGGGATCGACGGCCGGGGTGCAGGCGTAGCGGGCCGGGTCGAACAGGGTGTCGGGCATGCCGAGCCCGGGCAGACCGGAGTCGGCGCTCTCGCGCACGGTCTCGGCGATCATCTCGCTGAGCTGCCGGGGGCTGTGGCCGTGGCCTTCGCCGCAGGCCGTGGCCAGGAGCAGGACCGCCCCGCAGAGCGCGACCGTGCGCCACGGGTGGGTTTCGGTGGTCAGCACACAGCGCACGTTACTACGCAGGGTGCTTAAGTGGGCGCTCTTTGTGTTTGTCTGGGTCGGGTCAGTCCGGGGCGGCGCACCGGGAACGCCCCCGCGAAGCGCTCACTCGGGTCGGCGCAGGGGGGTGGGTCCACCGTTGAGCCAGGTCAGTACCTGGTCGTGGATGGCTCCGTTGGTGCACACCAGCGGCCCGCCGTCCTCGAAGCCGTCACCGCGCAGGTTGGTGGCGCGGCCGCCCGCCTCCTCCAGGATGATCGGCAGCGGGGCGGCGTCCCAGAGCGAGAGCTCGGGTTCGGCCGAGATGTCCACGGTCCCCTCCGCCACCATCACGTGCGACCAGAAGTCGCCGTAGGCCCGGGTCCGCCACACCGATCGGGTCAGTCCCAGGAACGATTCCAGCCGCCCCTGCTCCTCCCAGCCGGTCAGTGACGAGAAGCTCAGCGAGGCGTCCGACAGCTCCGTCACCTTGGAGACGTGGCAGCGCGAGGCCTTGGACAGGCTCCTGCCCGTCCAGGTCCCGCCGCCCTTGGACGCCCACCAGCGCCGGTGCAGCGCCGGAGCCGACACCACGCCCACCACGGGGCGGTCGCCCTCCAGCAGGGCGATGAGCGTCGCCCACACCGGGACGCCGCGCACGTAGTTCTTCGTGCCGTCGATGGGGTCGATGACCCACACCCGGTTGCTGTTGCCGGTCCTGCCGTACTCCTCGCCGACCACCGCGTCGCGGGGGCGGGCGCGGGAGAGCACACTGCGCAGGGTCTCCTCGACCATGCGGTCGGCTTCGGTCACCGGGGTGAGGTCCGGTTTGGTGTCGACAACCAGGTCAAGCGCGCGGAAGCGCTTCACCGCGATGTCGTCGGCAGCGTCGGCGAGCACGTGGGCCAGCCGCAGATCATCGTCAAAGGACGCCATGGCCGGTAACGCTACCCTCCCCGGCACGAACACGCCCAAAGCAGCGCCCCCGCGTGATCAGAGTGTTAGGGGGAGCCCAGGGGGCCGGGGGAGCGAGGGGTGTGCCTGTGTGGAGGCGGACCCGGGTCCGGAGCACGACGGGAGGGGAGGGCGGATGCGAGGATGGGGGAATGGCAAGCGTGAGCGGAGACAGGCGGCCCCGGGAGGGAACCGGGGCGCGTGAACGCCTGATGGACGCCGCCTACGCCGAGGTGCTGGCGGGGGAGTGGGGGGATCGGCGGATGGCCGACATCGCCGCGGCCGCGCAGGTGTCCAGGCAGACCCTGTACAACGTCTTCGGCAGCAAGGAGGGGTTGCTCCAGGCGGTGGTGGTGCGTGAGGTCAGCGCGCTGCTCGACACCGTGGTGGGGGTCCTGGAGTCCGACGGGCGCGACCCCGCGCACGCGGTGAGCCGTACGACCAGGATGGTCCTGCTCGCGGCACGGGACAACCCGCTGCTGCGCGCGGTGGTCACCGGTGACGACGAGCTCCTGCCCGTCCTCACGACCAGGTCCGCGCCGCTCCTGGACGCTCTGGGGGAGCGCATCGTGTGGACGCTGCGGGAACACTGCCCGGAGGCGGATCCCGCCGTCACCGAGGCGGTCGCGGACGTGACCCTGAGGCTGATCGTGTCGTACTCCCTCCAGCCCGTCGACCCGGACCGGGCCGCCCACAGGGTGGAGATGGTCGTGCACGGCATGCTGCCCGTGGACCGCTGAGGAGGCCGTGGTGCTGGAAGGGCCGGGACCGAGGGAACCGAGCGAATCCGAGCGCCGCGAGGTGCTGCGGACCCACATGCCCCGGGGACGGATCACGTCCCTGCCCGTCCGCCGCACGGACCGCCTCGTCCTGCTCGACCAGGTCGCCCGTGCCTTCGAGCCGGGTGTCCGGTACACCGAGGAGGAGGTCAACGCGGTCCTGCGCCGGTTCACCGCCGATCTGGTGGTCCTGCGCCGCAGCCTCACCGACGAGGGCTTCATGGAGCACGACCGGACCCGCTACTGGCGGTGCGGCGGAACCGTCGACCTGTAGGGGGTGTCCGGCGTGCGGCGCACGCCGGACACCCTTCGGCGGTCCCGGGACGGTGGACTTCAGGAACGCTCGACGAGCAGTTCCAGGGCCCCGGTGCCGTCCTCGTCGGCGAAGCCCTGTGCCAGGCGCTCCGCCAACAGTTCGGAGTAGGGCGCCAGGAGCCGGAAGTCCACTCCCCGCTCCCGGGCCGCCGCGGCCAGGGTGCGGTTACCGGAGACCTGCATGGCCAGGTTGGAGACCACGTCCCTGGTGTAGTCGCCACTGTCGATCTGCTCGGCCATCGTGTCCGCCGCGGACGCCATCGCGGAGAGCCACGAGGTGAGGAGCCCGGCGAACTCCTTCAGCGGCATCTCCTCACCGCGGACCAGGGCGAAGGCGTGGGTGATCCCGGCCAACATGCCGTTCATCGCGCTGAGCAGGGCGATGTCGTACAGGGCGGCCGCCCCCGGCCGGGCCCCGGCGAAGTGGACGCCCAGGGGCGCCGCGAGAGCGGACCGGTGCCGGTCGAAGACCGCCCGCGAGCCGCCGTAGAACACGTAGCCCCCGGCCTCGGGAACACCGACCATGGGCGGGACCGCCATCACCCCGCCGCTGAGGAAGCGGGCGCCCCGGTTCTGGGCCCACGCGGCGCGGGCGTCCGCCTGGTCCGGGGTTCCGGTGGTCAGGTCGACCAGGTCCCTGCCGTGGAGGTCGGCCCCGGCCAGGGCCTCCTCGACCGAGGCGTCATCCAACAGGCAGGTCACCACCAGAGGGCCGGCGGCCACGGCCTCGGCGGCGGTGCCGGCCACGTCGGCGCCGAGCGCGCGGAGCGGTTCGGCACGGGCGGCGGTCCGGTTCCAGACGGTTACCGGGTACCCGGCCGCGAGCCAGGCCCTGCCGAGCGCGGCACCCATCGCGCCGAGGCCGAGCAGGACCACGCGGGGCTTGGTTGACTGTGCGGTGTCGTGTGTCATGCGTTCAGGTTCGGGCCGGGCCCGGAGAGCGGACAAGTACGCACTTCGAAGTGGGCGCGCACCTGTGGGTAAGCATCCAGTTGGACGAGACGGAACGGAGCGGTCACGTTGGTCACCAGGCGGGCGGAGAACGCGTACCACTGCGGTATCGACGCGGCGATGGACGTGGTGGGCGGTAAGTGGAAGGTGCTCATCCTGTGGGCCCTCGACGAGCGCCCGCGCAGGTTCGGCGAGCTGCGCAGGGAGTTGTCAGGCGTCACGGAGAAGGTCCTCGCCTCGCACCTGCGTGAACTGGAGGGCGACGGGATCGTGCACCGGGAGGCCTTCGCCGAGGTTCCGCCGCGCGTGGAGTACTCGCTGACGGATCTGGGGCGGAGCCTGAACCGGGCCCTGGAACCGCTGGGGCTCTGGGGCCGTGAACACGTGCTGGCGCAGGCACCGGTCGACGGTGACCCGCCGAGGCCCTGAGCCCGCGGAACCCGGGCGGAGCCACGGGGTTCACCGGGTCGGGGAGTACGGCGGGTTCTGCGGGGTGCGACGGCCGCACGGAGTACGCCCGGACGCCCCTGCGCGGCCTGGGGCAGCCGCGGAGGAGGGTGCGGGGCGGCCGGAGCGGTCAGGTGTGCGGGCCGGGCGGGGGCTCCGCGGCCTCGGGCTCCTCGTCGCCCTCACGGCTGCTGAGCAGGCGCCTGAGCGAGGCCACCCGTTCGGGGTCGGCCTCCCCCCGGTCCAGGGCCGCCCCGATCGCGCACTCCGGGGCCTCGGGCTGGTGGGTGCAGTCGGGCGGGCAGTCCTCGGCGAGTTCCGCGAGGTCGTGGAAACCGGCGACGATCTCCTCGGGTGAGACGTGCGCCAGACCGAAGCTGCGCACCCCCGGGGTGTCGATGAGCCAGCCGCCCCCGAACCGCAGGGCGAGCGCCGAGGTGGAGGTGTGGCGGCCGCGGCCGGTGACCGCGTTGACGTGGCCGACGGCCCGGTCGGTTCCCGGGACCAGCCGGTTGACCAGGGTCGACTTGCCCACACCGGAGGAACCCACGAACACCGTGGTCCTGTCGGCCAGGCGGGCGCGCAGCTCGTCGAGGCCGCCCTCCGGGCTGAGTACCTCGTACGGGAGCCCCAGCGGCTTGTAGGCGCCCAGCATCTCGTCGGGGGAGGCCAGGTCCGCCTTGGTGAGGCAGAGCAGCGGCTCCAGTCCGGCGTCGTAGGCGGCCACCAGGCACCGGTCCACGAAGCGCGGCTGGGGCGCGGGGTCGGCGAGGGCGCAGACGATGGCGAGCTGGTCGGCGTTGGCGACGATCACCCGCTCCACTGGGTCGGTGTCGTCGGCGGTGCGTCTGAGCACCGAGTCGCGCTCACGGACCCGGACCACCCGCGCCAGGGTGTCGGGCCGCCCGGACAGGTCGCCGACCACGTCCACCCGGTCACCGACCACGATGGAGCCCCGGCCGAGCTCGCGGGCCTTCATGGCGACCACGGGGACGCCGTCCACCAGGCAGCGGTACCGGCCCCGGTCGACGGCGGTGACCAGGCCCTCCACCGCGTTCTCGTGTTTGGGCCGCTTACGGGTGCGCGGTTTGGAACCGCCCCGGGCGCGTACGCGGATGTCGTCCTCGTCCAGATGGCGTCCCCCGCCCCGCGTGCGGCTCATGCCAGGACCTCCGACCACAGGCCCGGGAAGTCGGGCAGGGTCTTGCGTGTCGTGGCGATGTTCTCCACCTCCACTCCGGGCACCGCGAGCCCGATGACCGCGCCGGACGTGGCCATCCGGTGGTCGTCGTAGGAGTGGAACACACCGCCGTGCAGCGGCCTGGGGCGGATGACCAGGCCGTCGGGCAGCTCCTCGGCGTCTCCGCCCAACCGGTTGATCTCGGCGGCCAGAGCGGCGATGCGGTCGGTCTCGTGGCGGCGCAGGTGTGCGATGCCGGTCAGTCGGGAGGGGGAGTCGGCCAGGGCCGCCACGGCCGCGATGGTCGGGGTGAGTTCGCCGACGTCGCGCAGGTCCGCGGTGATGCCGTGGATTCCGCCGGTGCCGCGCAGGGTCAGGGCCGTGCCGTCGGCGCCGGAGCGGGAGACCTCGCCGCCCATCCGGGTGAACAGTCCGCGCAGGGCGTCACCGGGCTGGGTGGTCCGTTCCGGCCACCCCTGTACTGTCACTTCGCCCTTGCTGACCAGCGCGGCGGCGAGGAAGGGGGCGGCGTTGGACAGGTCCGGTTCGACGGTGATCTCGGTGGCCCGGACCGGCCCCGGCCCGACCTTCCACGAGTTCTCGGCGGTGGTGACGTCGACGCCGACCGCACGGAGCATCTCGACGGTCATGTCCAGGTGCGGCTGGGAGGGGACCGGGGGCCCCTCGTGGCGCACGTGCACCCCTTCGGTGAAGCGGGCGCCGCTGAGCAGCAGGGCCGAGACGAACTGGGAGGACCCCGAGGCGTCCAGGGTGACCTCGCCGCCGCGCACGGCACCGGTCCCGTGGATGGTCAGCGGCAGGGCGCCGCGCCCCCCGTCGTCGATGTCGGCACCCAGGGCGCGCAGCGCGCGGAGGAGTTCGTCCACGGGCCGCTCACGGGCCCGGGGGTCGCCGTCGAAGTGCACGTCACCGTCGGCCAGTGCGGCCAGCGGCGGTACGAAGCGCATGACGGTGCCGGCGTTGCCGACGTCCACGGTGGCCGGTCCGCGCGGGGGCGCCGGGGTGACGGACAGGTCGGGGACGGCGCCCGGGGAAGCCGCGGGCAGCTCCTCGATCCGGGTGCCGAGCGCGCGCAGGGCGTCCACCATGAGCTCGCTGTCCCGGCTGACCAGGGGGCCGAGTACCGTGCACGGCGTTTCGGAGAGCGCCGCGAGGATCAGGGCCCGGTTGGTGACGGATTTGGAACCGGGAAGGGAGATCCGGGCGTGCACCGGCTGGCGGGCGGTGGGCGCGGGCCAGTGCTCCCCGGCGGGGGCGGCGGCGGTCTGGTCGGGCTGCGTGGACGCGGAGTCAGGCATGCCCCAAGGTTATCGGGCCGGGCGCGGTCGGGCGGTGGCCGATTCCGGTCTGTGGACAACCGGGACACGGGTGCCCGGGGCCGGAGGGAGGTTGGTCGGACGTATCCTGGAATGCGCCATGGTGTATCTGGATCACGCAGCCACGACCGAGGTCCGCCCCGAGGTGATCGCCGATGTGGCGGCGGAGCTCGGTGCCCTCGGCAACCCCTCGTCCCTGCACGGCCACGGACGGGCCGCCCGGCGAACCGTCGAGGAGGCGCGCGAACGCGTTGCCGAGGCGGTGGGGGCGACCCCGCACGAGGTGGTCTTCACCGCGGGGGGGACCGAGTCGAACAACATCGCGCTCAAGGGCCTGTACTGGGCCCGCAACGCCGAGGACCCGGCACGCGTGCGGATCCTGGTCAGCGCCGTGGAGCACCACGCCGTGCTCGACCCCGCCCGCTGGATGGCCGACCACCAGGGCGCCTCCTGCGAGGAGCTGCCCGTGGACGCTCTGGGCCGGGTCGACCCCCGGGCCCTGCGCGCGGCGATCGAACGCGATCCCGCCTCGGTCGCGGTGGTGTCGGTGATGTGGGCCAACAACGAGATCGGCACGGTGCAGCCGGTGCGCGAGCTGGCCGCGGTCGCCGCAGAGTACGGCGTCCCCTTCCACACGGACGCGGTCCAGGCGGTGGGGGCGCAGGAGGTCGGGTTCGCGTCGAGCGGGGTGAGCGCCCTGACGCTGAGCGGCCACAAGCTCGGCGGTCCGGTGGGCAGCGGGGCGCTCGTGGTGGCGCGGGGGGTCGCCCCGGTGCCGGTCCTGCACGGCGGCGGCCAGGAGCGCGACATCCGCTCCGGAACCCTGTCGGCCCCGCTCGCGCGGGGGTTGGCGACCGCCGTGCACCTGGCTGTCGAGGGACGCGAGGAGCACGCGAAACACCTGTCCGCGCTCCGGGACGAACTGGAGTCCCGGGTCCGCGGGGTCGTCCCCGACGTGGTGGTCAACGGCGATCCGGAGCTGCGCCTGCCGGGGATCGCCCACCTGTCGTTCCCGGGCTGTGAGGGCGACGCCCTGCTGATGCTGCTGGACGCCAGGGGGATCTCCTGCTCCACCGGTTCGGCCTGTTCTGCGGGGGTGGCCCAACCCAGTCACGTGCTGCTGGCCGCCGGTGCCGGGCCCGAGGCGGCCCTGAGCAGCCTGCGCCTGTCCCTGGGCCGGACCTCGACCGCCGAGGACGTGGACCGGCTGGTCGGGGAGATCGGCCCGGCGGTCGAGCGAGCCCGTGCGGCCATGGCCAAGCGGCGGCGCTGACCCCTCGGGGCAGGCCCCGCCGACCGGGCCGGACCGGGGGCGGCTACGGCGGTGGCGCCTGCAGCGGGAGGCCGAGCACCGTGCCGGCATCGGCCACCAGCGCGGCCAGGTAGTCCCCGGCGGTGCCGCCGGGAGCCAGCAGAGCGGCCTGTCCGGACCAAAGGTTGAGCCGGTCGGGCCGTTCGAGCTCCGCGGCCCTGGCCCGGATCGGCAGCATGAGGTTGTTCTGTGCCGGGTAGGGCGGGACGCGGTCCTCGGCGTCGGCCATCCCCCGCACCAGGTCGTTGGCGATTCCCCTGGCCGGGCGTCCGGAGAAGAGCCGGGTGAGTACGGTGGTCCGCGCCTGTTCGGAGCCGAGCGCCCTCCGGTGGGCCGGGCTCGCACCCGACTCCCGGGTCCGGAGGAAGCCGGTCCCCACCTGGACGCCGTCAGCGCCCAGGGCCAGGGCGGCGGCGACGCCGCGTCCGTCGGCGATTCCGCCCGCTGCGACGACCGGGACGGTCACGGCGTCACTCACCTGGGGAACCAGGGAGAACGTTCCGACGAGTGACTCGCGCACGGGTGCCAGGAACGAGCCGCGGTGTCCGCCCGCGTCGCCACCGGAGGCCACGACCACGTCGCATCCGGCCTCCTGGAGCGCCCGGGCCTCGGCGACCGTGGTGGCCGTGCCGATGAGCGGTGCTCCGATCCGTCGGGCGCCCTCCACCAAACGCTGGGGCGGTGGGCCCATCACGACGCTGATCACCGGGGGCCGGGCCGCCAGGACCGCGTCCACCTGGGCCTCGAAGTCCACCCGGGTGTTGGCGGTGTCCAGGTCGGGCGGGGCGAGCCCGAACTCGGCGTAGTAGGCGGTGAGCCGGTCGGTGTGCGCCGTCAGCGCCGCAGTGTCCGGCACGGGCCGCTCCTCCTCGGCGCGCGGTATCCACAGGTTGACGGCGAACGGAGCCGAGACGGCCGCGCGGATCCGTTCCACCAGGGGGCCGATCCGTTCTGGGGCCGTGGCGTGCACGCCGTAGGACCCCAGACCGCCCGCCCCGGAGACCGCCGCGGTCAGTTCGACCGTGGACAGTCCGCCGCCGAACGGCCCCTGGACCACGGGGTGGCGGATGCCCAGAACCGAGGTGAGGGCGGCGCCGGGCCGCTGGCCGGTGTTCACGCGGCCACCGCCCTGCGCCCGTGCTCGAAACGCACCGCGGCCTGCGCGACCTGGGCGCCCAGGTGCTCGGCCGTGCGCAGGTCGCTGCCGTCGGGAGCCTGGTCGGGGCCCAGGTCGGACGGGGACTGGGCCATGGCGCCGGTGAAGCCCGCGAGGCGGTTGAGGTCCGCGCGGCTGCCCCGGCTGGAGTACTCGCCGCCCGGGGCCAGGCCGAGCGGTACCCAGATCATCCCGTGCTGTGCGGCGAACACCGCGAGTGCGCTGAGGGCGGTGTCCTTGTTGCCGTTGGTTCCGGCGGAGTTGGTGAACCCGGCCGCGAGCTTGCCCTGCCAACGCCGTTCCTGCCAGACGGGGGCGGTGGCCTCGGCGAAGCCCTGGAAGACGGCGGAGCCGCCGCCCATGTAGGTGGGGGTGCCGAACACGATCGCGTCGGCGCTGTCGAGTGCGGCCCACAGGGCGCCGTCGGGGGTGGTGACGTCGTGCAGTGAGGACCGGGCGCCGCTCGTGCTCGCGGCCCCCCGGGCGACTGCCTCGGCCTGGCGGGCGGTGTGGCCGTAGCCGCTGTGGAAGGCGACGGCGACTCGGACGTCGTGCATGGGGGACTCTCTTCCTCCGTCGGGCGGGCTCGTCGGCCCGCGTTGGGACAAACATAGACGACCGGTCAACTATTAGCAATGCCGCGAACCTTCGGCTCAACGCTGATAGTTGACCGGACGTATACTCTTGGTCCATGGGACGGACGAGTGACGCGAGGGAACGCATCCTGGACTCCTCGCGCAGACTCATGCGCGCGCGGGGCTACACGGCCCTCGGGATCGCGGACATCTGCACCGATGCCGGGGTGAAGAAGGGCAGTTTCTACCACTTCTTCGACTCCAAGCAGGCACTGACCGTCGAGGCGGTCGACGGGCAGTGGGCCCAGGAGCGCCGTGCGCTGGAGGCAGCCCTGGCCGAGGCCGCCGGAGGGCCCCTGGGGCGTCTCCGCGCCCTGGTCGAGTGCCTGCTCGGCACCCAGCGCACCGACCACAGCGAGTCGGGGGTGATCCACGGGTGCCTCTACGGCAACCTTGCCCTGGAGCTGAGCGGACAGGAACCGCAGGTGCGCCGGCGGCTGTCCGAGGTGTTCGACGAGCAGGTCGGCATGGTCGCCCGCCTGATCGGCGAGGCGCAGGAGGCGGGACTGATCGGATCGACGGCCGCAGCCGACGCCCTGGCCAGGTCGACGGTCGCGCAGATCGAGGGCATGGTGCTGCTCGCCCGGGTGCGCAACGATCCCGCCCTGCTGGACGAGGTCTGGCCCGGCGCCGCACGCCTACTGGGCGTGACCTGATCCCCGGGCCGCGGCCGTCGGCCCGGGAGCCCCGTGGGAACCGCCGCTAACCGTCCGCGTGGTTGACGGTCACCGACTCCAGGACGACGTCGCTGAGGGGGCGGTCGTTGGCGTCCGTCTCGACCACCGAGATCGCCTCCACGACCGCCATCGACTCCTCGTCGGCCACCCTGCCGAAGATGGTGTGCTTGCCGTCCAGGGACGGAGTCGGCTCCACCGTGATGAAGAACTGGGACCCGTTGGTGTTCGGGCCCGAGTTGGCCATCGCCAGTACGCCCGGCTCGTCGAAGGTCAGGCCCGAGTCGAACTCGTCCTCGAACTGGTAGCCGGGGCCGCCGCGGCCGGTGCCCTGCGGGTCGCCCCCCTGGATCATGAAGTCCTCGATCACGCGGTGGAAGACCGTGCCGTCGTAGAACTCGTCCCGGCCCGTCTCCGGGTTGGCCGGGCCGTTGCCCTCGGCGAGGTCGACGAAGTTGGTGACGGTCAGCGGCGCCTCGGAGGCCAGCAGCTCCACCCTGATGTCGCCCGCACTGGTGTGGAGCGTGGCGCCTCCCGCGTCCGAGGCGGGCTCCTCCTCGCCCTGGCACGCCGAGGTGGCGAACAGGGCGGTGCAGGCGAGGATCGATACCGGCAGGGTCAAACGGTTCATGGTTCACTTCCGAGATCAGGTGCGCAGCGGGCGGCACACAGAGTACTGCGCACAAGTGCACACCAAATCCCGGGGTGGCGCCTGACCGAAACTCGGCGGTCGGGTCAGCGCGCGGGGCCCGCCGGGTCCTCGCCCCCGTCGTGTCCGCGCGGCCCCCCGGTCTCCGGGCCGAGGCCGTCACCGGTTTCCGCCCCGGGTCCGCCGCCGGCCTCCCGGGCCTGCCGTTCCTGCATCTCCCTGGCCCGACGGCGCTGTTCCTCGGCGCGTTCGCGGCAGCGCCGCAGGAAGGCCTCGTCCTCCTCGGGGGAGGCGGCCCGGGCGCGTCCGGGGTGCTCGTACTCGGGGAAGGGCGGGGCGGGGCCGACCGGTCCGCCGGGCAGCGCCGGCTCCCGCCGCGGGCGCCCCAGCAGGAACCACAGCGCAGCACCGAGTTTGGGCAACAGGAGGACGATCACCGCCCACACCGGCTTCGGCAGGAGTCTGATCCGCTCGGTGTCCGACCCGATGACGTCGAACAGCACGTACACCCAGAACGCGAGCGACATCAGTGCGAGGAGGAGGGCGAACTGGACCAACGGACCTTCCAATCGGGGGAAACACTCGACAGAGAGGGGCGACATCGTCGACTTTGTACTGACTTATCACGGATGGCCGCACCCGCCCGGTCGCTTGACCAGCCGCCCCGGCGCGGGAGAGGGTTCGAACAGAGGGGCTGGGGCGTCGAACCGAGGGTACGTCACCACAGGCCCGCAAACCTCGGGCGAGGACGGGAGAGGTTATGGGTGTGAACACCGTGTTGCCGTCGGCGATGTGGCTCCCCTTCGGGGCTCGGGTACTGCGTGCCCGCTCCGACCGGGGCCTCTCGCGCGCCGAACTCGCCGAGAACGTCGGGGTCACCGACGACAAGCTCCGCGAGGTCGAGGACGCGCACTGCCGCCCGGCCCGCTCCCTGGTCGAACGGGTGGACACCGTCCTGGGCACCGAACACCAGCTGGTCGACGCCTGGGCGATCACCATCCAGGCGGAGGCCTTCCCCACCGAGTTCGGCGACATGAGCGAACTCGGCACGCACGCCGCCCGCCTGTGGGAGCACCAGCCGATGACGGTCCCCGTCTTCCTGCGCACCCGCGAGTACTCGCGGGCGGTCCTCGAACCCGGCCACCCCAACCTGGAGCCCGCGGAGATCGAGGCCATGGTGGACGGGGAGATGGCCGACCGGGCGGCGATGACCGGACCGGGCGGTCCGGTCCTGCGCGTGATCCTCAACGAGTCCGTGCTCCAGCGGCCCCAGGGCGGCGCCGACGTGCTCAACGGCCAACGCGACTTCCTCGCCGACCTCATCAAGGCGGGCATCGTCGACCTCGGGATCATCCCCGAACAGACACCGAACCACCCGGGGCTCGGCGGGGCCTTCCGGATCATGGAGTTCGCCGACCGCCCCAGCATGGTCTACGCCTTCGCCGCCCAGGGCGGCGAACTCACCGGGGACAGCGAGGACGTCGGCCACTGCCGGATGGTCCGCGACTCCATCGAGGAGGCCAGCGTCGACCTGAGCCCCGAGTCCGAACTCCTCACCGCGCGCTGGCCGGCCGACTGACCGGCCGCCGGGCACGGGCGGGCTCACCGCCCGGTTCCGCGCGAACGAGCCCGCGGGATCGGGCGGAGGGCGGGATCGGGCGCACCCACGGGCGCCGAGGGGCTTGCACGGCCGGTCGTGGGATGATCGGTTGCAAAAGAGCCTTGGGAACGTGACCTCCCATGGGCTAGGTTGCCCGCCATGGATATCGCTATCACTTCCGGATACGTCGTACCCGTCGACGGAGACCCCATCGACGGCGGCACGGTCCTCATCACCGACGGCAGGATCGCCGCCGTCGGCGCGGCAGCCGACGTCACCGTCCCCGAGGGCGCCGAGACCGTGGACGCCGCGGGCAAGTGGGTCCTGCCCGGCTTCGTCGAGGCCCACGGCCATGTCGGCATCCACGAGGAGACCATCGGCTGGGCCGGTGACGACACCAACGAGATGACCGACCCCAACGGTGCCCGTATGCGGGCGCTCGACGCCATCAACCCCGCCGACCAGGGGTTCACCGACGCCCTGTCCGGCGGTGTCACCAGCTCCGTGATCAAGCCCGGATCGGGCAACCCCATCGGCGGCCGCACCGTGGCCATCAAGATGTGGGGCCGCAGCATGGAGGACCGGCTGATCAAGGAGCCCGCCAGCGTCAAGAGCGCCCTGGGAGAGAACCCCAAGCGGGTCTACGGCAACAAGGACACGCTCCCCTCCACCCGCCAGGGTGTGGCCGCGGTCATCCGCGACGCCTTCACCAAGGCCCAGGACTACAAGGCCAAGCGGGACCACGCGGTGCAGGAGGGCACGCCCTTCGACCGCGACAACACCCTGGAGACCCTCGTCCGGGTACTGGACGGGGAGGTGCCCTGGTGCCAGCACGTGCACCGCGCCGACGACATGCACACCGCGATGCGGCTGGCCGACGAGTTCGGCTACCGGCTCATCATCAACCACTGCACCGAGGGCCACCTGCTGGCCGACGAGATCGCCGAACGCGGCATCCCGGTCATCACCGGGCCGCTGATGACCAGCCGGTCCAAGGTCGAGGTCGGCAACAGGACCCTCGCCAACCCCGGCATCCTGGACCGCGCGGGCGTCAAGGTCGCCCTGACCACCGACGCCCCGGTCATCCCGATCGAGTTCCTCGTCTACCAGGCCATCCTGTGCGTCAAGGAGGGCATGGACCGCGACTCCGCGATCCGCGCACTGACGCTCAACCCCGCCGAGATCATGGGCCTGGACGACCGGGTGGGCGCCCTCAGGCCGGGGATGGACGCCGACGTCGTGGTCTGGTCCGGGGACCCGCTCGACATCATGAGCCGCGCCCAGCGCGTGTTCGTGGGCGGCCGCGAGGTGTACACCTACGACGAGGCCAGGCGCGAGGGAGTGGCCGCCGACCCCTACTACCGGGAAGCCTGAGCCCGTCCCGCCGTCTGAGGCACCGGTAGCCCCGACCGGTGTCCTCTGAGGTACCTCAGACACCTCCGGCGCCGTGCCCCGCACCACTGAGGCGGGGGCACGGCGCCGGTTTCTGGTGCACTCTCCCGATGTGGGGGCGGGGGCCTTACCGGGAGTCTGAAGGCAGTCGGAGAGAGGGAATCCGACGGACACGGACTCACCGAAGGGGACACCATGCACCCGGAAATCGCCGCCCAGGCCGCCGACGCCTACCGGGCCGAGGCCGAACTCGCCGCCCGCGAGGAGCGCGCGGTCCGCAAGGCCGTACGGGAGCGGCGCCGACAGGAGCGCGAACGGGGCCGCGGCCCGCACGCGGCGGGCCGCCGGACCCCGGCGGTGTGATCCGGGCGGCCCTCAGAAGGGGGCGAGAACCCAGAACACGAACGTCAGCACCGACCCGACGAGGGTGAACACCACGCCCACGAGGAGCGGCAGCAGTACCGGCAGGGCGCCCGGGTTCGGGTGGTCGGCCAGGGCGTAGTGGGGCGGGTGGGCGGGGTCGTATTCGACGCGCAGGCGCTCCCCGGGATCGGGCGCGAAGTTGCTGCGGGCGATGGGGTGGCGCAGGTGGACCTCGCGTCCGTCGGCGGCCCGGAAGCGGACCGTGAACGGATGCAGACGCACCTTCCTGCGCCTGTTCCCGTCGCGCTTCCACCTGATCTCGGTCCAGCAGTCGGTGACCACACCGGTGGCGGAGGCGCTGTGCTCCCGGCGGACGACCTTTCCGGTGAGCATGCGGTACACCGTGCGCACCAGCAGTCCCAGGCCCACCAGCGCGAAGAGCGGCGGCACGAGGAGAAGCACCGTGCCGCTCATGTTCAGGGCGGCCAGCACGGCGGCCCCGAGGACCACCAGAGCTCCCGCGAGGGGGGAGACCGCCGCCGCGAGGGAGGGCGGCTCGGGGATCCCGTCGCGGTACAGCGGGTAGTCGCCCGTGGAGGGCTCCGGGAAGGCCGCGCGCTCGACCCGGGCGTTCGAGGGGTTTCCGGGGGCGTACAGCACCGTGACCGGGGTGCCCTCCCGAAGGAGGTAACCGCCCGTCCCCGAGTCGTCGGCGGTGTCCCAGGAGCGCCCCTGGCCGTCGTGCACCCGGACGGCCACCGAGTGCCGGCCCGAGGCGCGGTCCATGGGGTGTACGGCGGAGACCACCCCGTGGGCTCGGACCCCGGACCCGGTCAGTTCCAGGTCGCGTCGGCGTCGTGCGAGGGCGGCGAGGGTCCGGCGGCCGCCCGTGTAGAGGGCCACGCCCGCGGCGACCGCGAGCAGGAGCAGTGTGATGAGGGTTTCGTCGTCCACCGGGGTGTTCTACCAAACCGACATCACAGACATAAGGCCGACCTCGTCCGGGGCCGCCCGGACCGGGCTCAGCCCACCCGGCGGAAGGGCAGCTCGCCCGCGGGTTCGGTTCCGTACAGGGCGCTCACCCGCTCCGTCCCCATCCGGTCCAGGAACCGCTGGAGGCCGTCCTCGGCCGGGGCGGGGGTCAGCACCAGGGGGACCCCGGAGACGACCGCCGCGGTGAGCACCGCCAACTCCCCGCCCAGGGCGGTGAGCGGGGCGTCCGGGGCGACGACCACGGCGAGCCGGTCCTGCGCGTCCAGCTCCCACTCCCGGGCCAGGGACCGCCCGGCGGCCACCACCTCGGAGCCGGTGAGGGTGCGCCCGGCGGACTCCAGGGCGGGTTCCGCGGGGTCCACCGGGTACGCGGGGAAGTGGTCGCCGTGCCCGCGCACCTCCACGGTGTAGTCGGTGACCATGGGCGGGACCTCGCGCAGCGGCAGGCCCAGCGGGTCCAGGGAAGTGCCCACGACCTCCTCGGCGCCGCTGTCCAGGGCGTCCTCCAGACGGTCCGGGGAGGCCACCGCGACCTCGGCGCCCGGGGCGACCCCGTCCGCGGACAACACCGCCGCGGCACCCACCGACCAGCAGGACAGCAGCCACGCCAACGACTGCCAGTGTGGCGGCAGGGCGAGCGCGACCCGGTCCCCCGGCTGCGTACCGAAACCGTCCACGAGCATGTTGGAGGTCTTGGACACCCAGTTGTCGAGGGTGGCCCGGGACAGCTCGATCCGGTCGCCGAGTTCGTCGTAGGAGGTCACGAACGGTCGGGAGGGATCGGTGGAGACGAGGTCGCGCCAGAGCCGCGCGGGAGAGTCGGACATGGCGCCCATGTTAGGGCGTGTTCGGCGGGCGTCCGCCCTGCCGAGTGTCGCTCGGCACGCCTCCCACGGCGCTCACGGCCGGCCGCGCCGCCCCAGCCGCGCAACGGTTCCGACACGGGGGCGCGGTGTGCGTACCGTGCCGGGAAGTGCCAGAGTTGCCCCATGCGCCTGCTTCCCGGACGGTTCCTCGCCCGTGTGACCGCGCTCCCCGCGATCGCCCTGTCGGCCTGGCTCCTCGTGGCCTTCCTCCTCCTGGTCCTCGGCCAGTTCACCCCGCTGACCGGAGCCGCCCTGGGGCTCCCCGCCGTGGTCGCGGCCTGCGCCCTCCTGCCCCGCCTCGTCCCGGACCCGCCGGTCGACGAGGACGTGCCCTGGTGGCCGGTGATCGCGGTGCTGGCCGTCACCGCGGGCTTCGCGGCGGTCCAGATCGCCTTCCACGCCGAGGCGCTGGTGATCCGGCGCGACCCGGCCTCCTACGCGATGTACACGTCCTGGATCGCGGAGAACGGCTACCTGCCCATCCCGCAGCAGCGCGAACTCATCGCGGGCGACGACCCGGGGCTCAGCTACCAGAGCCTCGCCCACTACGAGCGCGACAACGTCATCTGGCCGCAGTTCATGGCCGGGGCGCCCCTGGTCCTGGCCGTCGGCTACTGGCTGGGCGGACTCGACGGCATGCTCGTGACCGCCCCGGTCCTGGGGGCCCTGGGCGTCCTCACCTTCGCCGGGCTCACCGCCCGCCTCGTCGGTGCCCGCTGGGCCCCGCTGGCCGCCCTGGTCCTGGCGGTCTGCCTCCCCCAGCAGTGGGTCAGCCGGTTCACCTACAGCGAACCCCTCGCCCAGGTCCTGCTCCTGGGCGGCCTGGTCCTCGCCTTCGACGCCCTGGCCCGGCGCCGCAACCTCACCGACCG
Source organism: Nocardiopsis terrae (assembly GCF_014651695.1). Classification (GTDB taxonomy): domain Bacteria; phylum Actinomycetota; class Actinomycetes; order Streptosporangiales; family Streptosporangiaceae; genus Nocardiopsis; species Nocardiopsis terrae. The sequence continues at coordinate 458,414 of NZ_BMXJ01000002.1, read as the reverse complement.
CTGGCAGTCCCCGCAGACGCTGGCGGCCGTCGCCGGAGTGGTGTTCGGCCTGGGGGTGCTGGTGCGTATCGACGCCATCCGCGACCTCCTGCCGGTGGTGGGCTTCGTCGGCATCCTGCTGGTCGCCCGGCGCGGACAGGCGCTTCCGCTGCTCGCCGGGCTCTGTGCGGGCCTCGCCTACGGGCTGGTCGCGGGGTACGGCTACTCCTACCCCTACCTGGAGTACCTGTCGGACTCGCTGAACCCGCTCCTGCTGATCAGCGCCGGGGTCGTCTTCGCCACCGTCGTGCTCACCGCGGCCCTGTGGCGGTACGGGCTGCCGCACACCGAACGGGTGCGCTGGCTGCCCAACGCGATGGCGCTGTTCACGCTGCTGGTCATGGTCGGTTTCGCGGTCCGCCCGCTGCTGTGGCCGGACTACGGGCACGGCAGCGACTTCACCGACCAGTGGGTCGCCTACGTGCAGGGGGTGGAGGGCCTGCCGATCGAGGGCAGCCGCACCTACTACGACATGAGCCTGTACTGGGTGGGCTGGTACGTGGGGCTGGGCACCGTGCTGTTCGCCTCCCTGGGCGTGGCCCTCGTCCTGCGCAGGCTGACCCTGCGCCGGGACCCGTACTGGCTCCTGCCCGCCATGCTGCTCGTGTGGACGGTCGGCACGACCCTGCTGCGCCCCGCCATCACCCCGGACCACCCCTGGGCCAGCAGACGCCTGATCGTGCTGGTGATCCCCGCGTTCATCCTGTTCGCGGTGTGGTTCCTGGCCTGGCTGACCCGTTACTGCGAGAGGGCCGTCGACGCAGCCCGGGGCGGGCCGCTCGCCAGGTCGCTGCCGGCCGTGCTCGCCGCCGGCGCCGCCGTGTCCCTGCTCGTGCCCGCGGCCGTGACCTCCGCCTGGGGGATCATGGGGTACCGGCAGGACGTGGGGACGGTCGCGCAGACCGAACGGCTCTGCGAGTCGCTGCCGGCCCGCGCCTCGGTCATCGTGGTCGACTCCGGGATGGCCGGGGGGTACATGCCGCTGCTGCGCAACGTGTGCGGGGTGCCCACCGCAGCCCTGGACGACCCCACGCCGGAGTCGGTCGAACGCGTCGTCTCCGCCGTGCACGAGCGAGGCCGGGACGCCGTGCTCGCCGCACCGGAGTGGGATCTGCTGGCCGAGCTGACCGGCCCCCCGGTGGAGCCCGAACGGCACTTCCACGTGGTCGCCGAGATGGACCCGAGTACCCTCATGGAGCCCCCGACCGGGCACTGGACCTTCAACGGAAGCGTGTGGACCGCCGTCCTGCCCGCACCCGAGTGCCCTCCGACGGCCTCGTGCCCCGACCCAGTCACCAGCACAAGCTGAGAAGAACCGGATGAGACCAGCAGACCCGAACCGCCCCGAAGACCCCGAGCAGGACCCGCTCGTGCGGGTCACCGTCGTCCTCCCCTGCTACAACGAGGAGGAGCACGTCGTCGACGAGATCAAGCGGATCTGCTCGGCGATGGACGCCTCCGGGTACGGGTACGAGCTTCTCGCGGTCGACGACGCCTCCACCGACGGCACCCTCACCCGGCTGCGCGAGGCCGCCGGACTCTTCCCGCACATGCGCGTGGTGGCCTTCGGGCACAACGGCGGGTCGGGCACCGTGCGGCGGATCGGCAGCCAGCGGGCCCGCGGCGAGTACGTGGTGTGGACCGACGCGGACATGAGCTACCCCAACGAGCGCATCCCCGAGTTCGTCGCCATGCTCGACGCCGACCCCGAGACGGACCAGGTCGTGGGCGCCCGCACCCAGGAGATGGGCACGCACAAGGCGCTCCGGGTCCCCGCCAAGTGGCTGATCCGCAAGATCGCCGAACGCCTCACCAACACCCGCATCCCCGACCTCAACTCGGGTCTGCGCGTGTTCCGCCGCGACGTCGCCCGCCCCTACCTGCGCCTGCTGCCGCCCGGTTTCTCCTGCGTCACCACCATCACGCTGGCGTTCCTCTCCAACCAGCACCCCGTGAAGTACGTGCCCATCGAGTACGCCAAGCGCGCGGGCAAGTCCAAGTTCCACTTCGTGCGCGACGCCTACCGGTACATCCTCCAGGTGCTGCGCATGGTCATGTACTTCAACCCGCTCAAGGTCCTCATGCCGCCCGCCCTGTGGCTGCTGGGGATCGGCGCGGCCAAGTTCGTCTACGACCAGGTCCGCAACCCGCTCTACATGCCCAACAACACCGTCATGATCCTGATGACCGGGCTGATCATCGCGGCGATCGCGCTCCTGGCCGACCTCATCGTGCGTTCCAGGGAGCACCCGTGACCGAACCGGACCGGACGGCGGGCGGCCCGGGGGTCCCCGTGGCACGGCGCATCGTCCTCGTCGGCCCCGCCCACCCCTACAAGGGCGGCGGGGCCCGGCACACCACCGAGCTCGCGCACCGGCTGCGCGGCCTCGGCCACCGGGTGCGGATCGAGTCGTGGCGGGCGCAGTACCCGGCGGCGCTGTACCCGGGACGGCAGACCATCACCGACCCCGAGGGGGAGCCGTTCCCCGACACCCGGCACGACCTGGCCTGGTACCGACCGGACGGCTGGTGGCGGACCGGGCGGCGGCTGGCCCGGGACGCCGACCTGGTGGTGCTGACCCTGTTCTCGCCGGTACAGGTGCCCGCCTACCTGGGCCTCCTCGCCGGGATCAGGTCGCGGAGCCGGACCGGCACCGGGACCAGGGTGGTGGTGCTGTGCCACAACGTCCTGCCGCACGAACGCCGCGCGATCGACGTCTCCCTGGTCCGTGCGATGCTGCGCCGGGCCGACGGGGTCCTCACCCACTCGTCCGAGCAGGGCCGCCTCGCCGAGGGGCTCCTCGTGCCCGGGGGGCCGGCCCCCGTGGTCGCGGAGATGCCCCCGCACCTGCCCGAGACCGGGGGAGCGCGTTCGGGGGAGCAGCCTGGCGAACACCGGCACCTGTTGTTCTTCGGGATCGTCCGGCCCTACAAGGGTGTGGACGTACTGCTGCGCGCCCTCGCCGAGGGCGCGCCCGAGGACGTCACCCTCACCGTCGCGGGCGAGTTCTGGGGCGGCTCCGCGGACCTGGCCGCCCTGGCGGGGGAACTGGGACTGGCCGACCGGGTCCGGTTCCGGGAGGGCTACGTGCCCGCCGAGGAGCTCCCCGGCCTCCTCGCCGAGGCCGACGCCCTCGTGCTGCCCTACCGTTCCGCCACCGCCACCCAGAACGTGTGGCTGGCCCACGAACACGGGCTCCCGGTCATCGCCACCCGGGCGGGCACCCTCGCCGACCACGTCCGGGACGGGTCGGACGGCCTGCTCTGCGAGCCCGGAGACGTCTCGGACCTGGCCCGGGTGCTGGCCGGGTTCTACCGTCCCGGTGAACCGGCCAGACTCCGGGCGGGGGTCCGCCCGGTCGACGCCGCACCGTACTGGCGGGCCTACACCGACCGGCTCCTCGGGGCCTGAGCCGGTCTCCGGCGCGGGTCCAGGGCCCCGGGCCTACCGCGCGGCCCTGCCCCTCAGGTGCAGGACGGCCGGAACCAGCAGGCAGAGCGCGCCGAGCACGCCCACGGCCAGGGCGACCCGGGGCAGGTGGTCCCGCCGGTCGGAGGGCCCGGAGGCCTCGTCCGCTCCGGCCTCCCGCTGCTGTTCCTGTTCCTCCTCGGTGCCGACCTGGACGCTGGCGAGCGGGCCGCCGCCGACCACCGCGCAGTCGCCGAAGCCGGTCAGGGAGAAGGTCCCGGTGGCGACGCGGACCTCGTAGAAGCCCACCGGGGGCTCCCAGTCCTGCCAGGCCAGGGTGGGTGAACCGTCCCCGGACAGGAGTCGGCCGCCGGTACCGGACAGGGTGGCGGTCAGCGGCCCGGCACGGTCGGCTGCTTCGGTCATCTCCTCGGGGGTGACCCCGGGGAGGGGCTGTGCGTGCGGTGCCAGGGCGAGTTCGAGGTCGGCCACAGCCTCGGCGCCACCGGCGGTCCCGGCGTTCTCTGCGGCCTCCGCGTCCCCGGCGAGTTCGGCCGCCAGGTCCAGGGAGAGCTCCGACCGCCCCTCGGCGGACCGGCTCAGGACGGGGAAGACCTGCCCGACCACGGTGACGGTGCCCGCGCCCCGGTCGCACTCGACCTCGGCGGGTTGGACGTGGGCGTGCGAGGGGCCTTCGGGCGTCGGGTCGGTTGCGGTCGCCGCCGGGGCGGCTCCGAGCAGGGCCGGTACCGGGGCCAGTGACAGGGCGAGGGCGGACAGGACACGTGGGGAGCGGGGGGCCCAGTTCATACGGCATGAGCATAGGCCGCGCCGACCATAAAAGAAAGGTTTCTTTCCTGTTTTGGGCGGGCGTGCTCCGAAGGGACCCGGGCCCGAGGGGGCCGTGTTCAGCCGGGGCCGGTCGCCGGGTCGGACGCGGCGCCGTCAGCGTGCTCCGGCCCGCCTCCCCCACCGGAGCCCGGAGCCCTGGTCAGCAGTACCGCCGACCCGGCCCAACCCACGTCCGCCACCGTCATCACCAGCCGTGACAGGACCGCCACCACCAACGCCGCACCCGCGTCCACCACCGGGGCCAACGCCACCACCAGCACCGCCTCGCGCACTCCCAGCCCGGCGGGGGCGAACACCACCAGCAGCCCCAGGACCCAGGCCAGCGCGTAGGCGCCCACCGCCGGGCCGACCGAGCGCAGCGCGTCGCCGCCCACCGCCCAGGTCAGCAACCACACGTGCAGCCCCAGGGGCACCCAGGCCACCAGGGTCCAGCCCACGGACGCGGCGACCGAACCCCCCTCGACCCTCAGCGGCCCGGCCTCGGCCACCTCACGGAACCGGGAGAAGGGGCGCGCCGCCAACCGCACACCCCGGCCCAGCACACGCGGGTGCAGACAGGCCAGCAGCAGCGGGGCGGCGGCCAGCGCCCACCACCAGCGGCGGGCGGCCTCCACCGAGGACAGGGGCAGCGCCACGGCGGCCACCGCCAGGCTCACGGCCACCGTCACCGCGATCGCCGACAGGGTCGCGGCCGCCCCGCGCGAGCGCGGCACCCGCCAGTCCCGGGCCAGCTCCACCTGGGCCACGAACGCCCACACCGAACCGGGCAGGTACTTGCCGAGCTGCCCGACGAACATCACCCGGGCTGCCGCCGCGCGCGGCAGCGCGGAACCCAGACCGGCGAGCAGTGACCGCCACGCCAGCATCTGCGCCGCCAGTCCCGCCATCCCGGCCAGGGCGGCGGCGGGCAGCACCCACAGCGGGAGTCCGGACACGGCCCCGCGGGCCTGCGTCCAGTTGGCGTACAGGGCCGCGCCCGCGCACGCGCACACCAGCGCGAGCAGGGACAGGCGCACCCACATGTTGCGTCGGAGCCGAGTCAGCACCCCGCCACCCTAGTGCGGTGCGAGGGCGTGCTCCCTGTTCCGGGACGCTCAGACAGGGTGGCGGCCGAGACCGGGAAAGGCCAGGAGCGTAGGGTGAGCCGTTATGAGTGGTGCGAACGACCCTGCCCCAATCCCCACACCCACGGCCTCCGCGATGCGCAGGGCGCTGGCCCGAGCCCGGGACGGCAAGACCCTCGACGTCACCGAGGCCGAGGTACTCCTGCACGCCCGCGGCGAGGCCCTCGACCAGCTCCTGGAACACGCGGGGAGGGTCCGTGACGCGGGCCTGGAAGCGGCCGGGCGCCCCGACGTCATCACCTACAGCCGCAAGGTCTTCGTGCCGTTGACCCGCCTGTGCCGCGACCGCTGCCACTACTGCACGTTCGCGACCGTCCCCGGCCGCCTGGACGCCCCCTTCCTGTCCCCGGACGAGGTCCTGGACATCGCCCGCAGGGGAGCGGAGACGGGCTGCAAGGAGGTCCTCATCACCCTGGGGGACCGGCCCGAGGACCGGTGGAAGCAGGCCGCCGAATGGCTGAACTCGCGCGGCTACGACGACACCCTGTCCTACGTCCGCGCCATGGCCATCATGGTCCTGGAGGAGACCGGGCTGCTGCCGCACCTCAACCCCGGGGTGCTGACCTGGTCGGACCTGCAACGCCTCAAGCCGGTGGCCCCGTCCATGGGCATGATGCTGGAGACCACCTCCAGGCGCCTGTTCGAGGAGAGGGGCCAGCCCCACTACGGCAGCCCCGACAAGGACCCCGCCGTGCGGCTGCGGGCGATGGAGGACGCCGGGCGCTCCAGCGTCCCCTTCACCACGGGCATCCTGCTCGGGATCGGTGAGACGGTCAGGGACCGGGCCGAGTCGATCTTCGCGATGCGCGGGGTCTCCCGCCGCTACGGCGGCATCCAGGAGGTCATCGTGCAGAACTTCCGGGCCAAGCCGGACACCGCGATGATGCACCGCCCCGACGCGGAACGCGACATGATGGCCGCGACCATCGCCGTGACACGTCTGGTCATGGGCCCCAAGGCGCACATCCAGGCCCCGCCCAACCTCATCGCGGCCGAGCGGGGCGGCGTCGACGAGTACGAGCTGATGGTCCGTGCGGGCATCGACGACTGGGGCGGGGTGTCCCCGCTCACCGCGGACCACGTCAATCCCGAACGCCCCTGGCCCCAGATCGACGACCTCGCCGCCCGGACCGCCGCCCAGGGGTTCAGGCTGCGCGAACGCCTCACCGTCTACCCGGAGTACATCCGGGCGGGCGAACCCTGGGTCGACCCGCGCCTGCGCGCGCACATCGAGGCGCTCGTGGACCCGGAGACCGGTCTGGCCCGCGAGGACGCCCCCCTGGAGGGACGCCCCTGGCAGGAGCCCGAGGCGGTCCTGGTCTCCTCCGGCCGCACCGACCTGCACACCGGGATCGACGCCGAGGGGCGCACCTCGGACCGGCGCGGCGACTTCGACGCGGTCTACGGGGACTGGGACGAACTCACCGCGGGGGTGGACCGCAGGGGCGCCGAGCCCAGGCGACTGGACCCCGAGATCTCCGCCGCGCTGCGCAGCGCCGAACGCGACCCGGCGGGACTGAGCGACTCCGAGGCGCTGGCGCTGCTGCACGCCGACGGCGACGCCCTGGAAGCCCTCACCGGACTGGCCGACCGGCTCCGCAGGGACACCGTCGGCGACGACGTCACCTACGTCGTGACCAGGAACATCAACTTCACCAACGTCTGCTACACCGGCTGCCGGTTCTGCGCCTTCGCGCAGCGCCGCACCGACGCCGACGCCTACACCCTCTCCCTGGACCAGGTCGCCGACCGGGCGGAGGAGGCATGGAAGGCGGGGGCCACCGAGGTGTGCATGCAGGGCGGCATCCACCCGGACCTGCCCGGCACCGCGTACTTCGACATCGCCGCCGCCGTCCGCGAGCGGGTTCCGGACATGCACGTCCACGCGTTCAGCCCGATGGAGGTGGTGAACGGTGCGGCCCGCACCAACCTGCCGGTACGCGAGTGGCTGACCCGCGCCCGCGACGCCGGACTCGGCTCGATCCCGGGGACGGCCGCGGAGATCCTCGACGACGAGGTCCGGTGGATCCTCACCAAGGGCAAACTGCCGACCAGCGAGTGGATCGACGTCGTCACGACCGCGCACGACCTGGGCATCCCCACCACGTCCACGATGATGTACGGGCACGTGGACTCACCGCACCACTGGGTGGCGCACATCAAGCTGCTGCGCTCGCTCCAGGAGAGGGCGGTGGAACGCAACGGCAGGCGCGGTTTCACCGAGTTCGTGCTGTTGCCGTTCGTGCACACCAACGCGCCGATCTACCTCGCCGGGCTGGCCCGCACGGGGCCGACCGTCCGCGAGAACCGCGCGGTGCACGCCCTGGCCCGTCTGCTCCTGCACGGGCACATCGACAACATCCAGGGCTCCTGGGTGAAGCTCAACGAGGGCACCTTCCGCCAACTCCTCAACGGCGGCGTCAACGACGTCGGGGGCACGCTGATGGAGGAGACCATCAGCCGGATGGCCGGTTCCGGCCAGGGTTCGTTCAAGACGATCAGCGACATCAGGGCGCTCGTCGAACCCACGGGCCGTCCGGTGCGCCAGCGCACCACGACCTACGGTCCGGTCTCCGAGGAGCGGCAGCGCGTCGCGGAGGCCAGCGACGGCGTGGCCCCGAGCATCCTGCGCCCCGGCCTGCCCGTGGTCTGACCCGGAACAGGAAACGAGGAGCGGGGCGCCGGGTTGGCGTCCCGCCCCTCGTCACCGTGCGGCCCCTCGGGGATGGGCCCGGGGTGAGGGGCCGCCAGTCGCGGGGGTGGGGCCCCGCGGTGCGGGTCAGCAGGTGCCGAGTACCTCCCACGCGCCCCACTCACCGGTGGTGCCGGGCTCGCCCTGAGTCCACCACCGGGCCCTGTACGCCGTGCCGTTGTGCGTCACGGTGTCGCCCTGGGTGTAGGTCCCGGCGGTCCACGCCGGTGCGGTGCAGTCGGCAGGCGGTTCTCCGCCGCCGTCGTCACCGCCCGCGGGTGCGTCGACCAGTGTGCCCTCCCTCGGGTGGTCGTAGGTGATCGCGTACTCGTTGGAGCCGACCGTGACGCGGAAGTTCGAGGGCTGTGAGATCGGGAGCTGGTAGCTGAGGGTGAAGTCCAGCGAACCCCCGGCCGGGATGCTCTGCCAGCCGGGCACGGTCAGCTCCACCCGATGGAAGTCGCCGTCCAGGCCGCCGATGTTGTCCCCGCGGCTGTGCCCCGTCTGCACGTGGGTCAGCCCCATGCCGGACTGGTCGCTCATGTTGGCCGGGGCGGAGGTGCCGTAGTCGAACGTGATCGTCGAGCCGCCGGGGATCTCTCCCGCCGAGTTGTTCGTGACGGTCACGTCCGGGGTGATCGGGTAGTTGTTGTCTCCGAGGGAGAACCCGTGGAAGTCCACGTCGACGTCGAGGACCTCAGCGGGCGCGGCGGTCTCCGCCTTGACCGCGCCGTAGGGGCCCGCGTTGCTCAGCGTCTGGTGCAGCGAGGTGACGAGCGTGTCACCCATGAGGTACTGCTCGGAGTCGGCGTCGTAGGCGTAGTCGCCCGCCATCTCCCAGATCATCACGCCGCCCAGGCCGGTGTCGGCCACGTAGTCGGCCTTGGCGCCGATGGCCTGGTCGGCGTCGCCCGACAGGAACGTCCGGGTGTCCGCGTTCCACCACCACTCGTTCTTGGTCACGTCGTCCCAGTGGCGTGTGTAGGTGCCTTCTAGCCCGTCAGTGACGCCGTAGTCCGCCGCGTAGTCCCCGACGACCCCGTTCTCCAGGTTGAGCACGTGCCAGATCGGGTTCACGCCCGCACCGATCGCGTCGCCGGTCACCGGGTCGCTGTCGAACCACAGGTTGTCGACGCCCTCGGCGCCGTGTCCGCAGGGGACGTTGATGCCGGTGCCCGGTTGGCACTGGTTCTGGTCGGGCAGGGCCGCGGTGCCCCACAGGCCGTTCTCTCCGCCCTGCACGTCCTGCCAGCCACGGGTGTAGAAGGGCACGCCCAGGTTGATCCGGCCCGCCTGCATGGCGCCCCGGAAGTAGTGGTGCGCCCAGTCCGCGTTCAGGTAGCCGATGCCGTCGAAGGCTCCGTAGACGTCGCTCAGCTCGGGGTCCTGGCCGCTGTCGTAGAGCGCGGCGTTGTGCCCCACGAAGTGGTTCCAGGTTCCGTGCAGGTCGTAGGACATCATGTTGACGAAGTCCAGGTACTGGACGATCTGGTGCACCTCCTGGCCGCGCAGCAGCCAGCCGGAGGAGGGTGCAGCGACGGTCAGCTGGTAGTAGGTGCCGTCCTCGGCGGCGGCCTCGTCGAGCTTCTCGCGCAGTACGCGCATCAGCTCCTCGTAGCCCTCCCAGAGCAGGTCGCGCCGGGCGTCGGAGATCCAGTAGTCGTCCGGGCTGCCCGCGCCCTGCATCGAGGTCGCGTACTCGTAGTCGATGTCGAGGCCGTCGAACCCGTACTCGCGCACGAACTCCACGGCGGAGTCGGCGAAGGTCTCGATCCCGGCGTGGTTGACCCCGGTCTCGGTGGTGGTCGTCGAGTAGAAGCCGCCGCTGTCCACCCGCTCGCCTTCGGGGCCGAAGAACCCGCCGGTCTCGGCCCAGCCGCCGACGGCGACCAGGGTCTTCACCCCCGGGTTGTCCTTCTTGAACTTGTTCAGCAGGTTGAAGTGGCCGTCGTAGCCGAACTCGGGGTCAGGCTCCAGACCGGGCTGGTCCCAGGTCATCCCGGTGGCGGGGTTGTCGGGGGTGTCGGGGCCGACGGACAGGCGGTCGTTCTCGTCGACGTGTCCGAACGCGTAGTTGATGTGGGAGATCTTGTCCCAGGGGATGTCGTCGGCCAGGTAGGCGGGCTGCCCGTTGGCGCCGTTGCGCCAGCTGGTGAAGTAGCCGATCACCCTGCGGTCGAGGCCGTTGGGCAGGAGCTCGCGCCCCTCGGCGTCGTAGACGTCGCAGTAGGGGACGTCCAGGCCGGGGGTCTGGTGGAGCCCGTCGGGGCGGCAGTCCTCCCCGGCGGAGGCCGGGGCCGGCGCGCTCGGAGCCGACGGGGCCGGAGCGGGCGCGCTCGGGGCCGGTGCGGGGACGGCGGCGGCGGGAGGTGTGGCGAACAGCAGGCTCGCTGTGACGCCCAGGCCCGCGGCGGCGGCGCTCAGAGCGCGCGCCCAGCGGGGGGAGGGTGTGGCTGTCATCGGGGGTTCCTTCGGGGGAGGAGAAGGCAGACAGGACGGACGGGAAGGTGGTCGGGTGACAGGAGAGGGGAGCGGTCCGGGGAGGGAGTGGCCCCGGACCGCTCATCGGGGGGAGGAGGTCAGCAGGTGCCGACGCGGTCCCAGACGCCCCATTCACCGGTGGTGCCGGGCTCCTCGCCCCGGGTCCACCAGCGGGCGGTGTAGACCGAACCGTCATGGGAGACCGAGTCGCCCTGCGTGTACACGCTGCCGGAGCTCCAGGCGGGGGCGTCGCAGTCGGGGTCGGTCGGCTCGTCGGTCGGCGTGGGGGTGGGCGTGGGGTCCGGGCCGGGGTCGCCGGGGCCGCTGCCCAGTCGGGCGGAGATGGTGTCGGCGAAGGCGTAGCCGTTGGTGGCGTCCCAGTTGATCGACCAGGTCATCACGCCGCCGATGGGGCCGTACGGGGTGTCGGGGGAGAAGGAGCCGCAGTTGGTGCCGGCTTCCAGGCAGTCCAGGGCGGCGACGATGTCGCTGGTGGGCATGTGCCCGCCGCCCGCCGCGGAGGGGACTGCGGGCAGGCCCAGACCGACCTGGCTCGGGTCCAGGCCCATCTCCAGCTGGATGCAGGCCTGGGCGGCGACGAAGTCGCTGGTGCCCTGGTGGTAGACGCCGTTGTCACACCCCAGCATGGAGCCGGAGTTGTAGTACTGCATGTTCACGATGGTGAGGATGTCGGAGATGTTCCCGGCCAGCTGGTAGTAGCCGGCGCTGGTGCTCTGGAAGTCGATGGTCTGCGGGGCCATCGTGATGATCAGGTCGTCCCCGACCTGGTCGCTGAGGTCGCGCAGGGCGTTGGACATGTGCTCGGCGTTGATGCCGTGCTCCAGGTCGATGTCCACGCCGTCGAACCCGTAGTCCTGCATGAGTTCGCGGGTGGTGTCCGCGAAGTTCCGGGCCTGGGTGGGGTTGGTGACGTCGACGTGCCCGAGTTCGCCGCCGACGGAGATGATCACCTTGCGGCCCTCGGCCTGGATGCCCGCGATGTCCTCGCGGAACTGCTCCTCGGTGTAGCCGTTCAGTTCGCTGCTGGCCAGGTTGAAGGTGATGCCGCCGTCGAGTTCGGGGTGGTTGTCGGCGAAGGCCACCGCCACCAGGTTGTACTCGCTGGGGATCTCGGAGAGCGGCATCACCGTGGAGCCGTTGTCGAAGTTGTGCCAGTAACCGGTGAGCCACTGGTCCGTCTGCTGGACCTCGGCGGTGTCGGACACGGTCTCGATCTCCGTGAGCGTGGCCTGACCGCAGGCGGCGACGAGGGCGGTCGCGGCCGCGGCGAGGCCCCCGAGGAGGGTCAGCCGGGTCTTGCGGGGGGTGGACATGCGGGGGTGTTCCTTTCGTCGTGCGGAAGACGAAGAGGCGGCTCGCTGGGAGCCGGGTCGTGAGCCGGGCTAATTGTTAGGAAACTTTAAAGTTGCTGGGGCGGGGCGTCAACGGAAACGGTAAGGAAAGTTTGCAGTTTTCTTGGGCACCCGGTACCACCCGTGACCCCGCATTCCGCACACACGGGATCCACCGAGCCCGCACGAGCCCGCTCTACGCCCGGGTCCGCTCCGTTCGGAGCCCGCAACGCCCCCGCACGGGCGTTCGCGGTCTCCGCCCCTGTGACTGTGCCCCCGCCCCGGTACACCGGAGACGGGGGCACAGTCACAGGGGCACCAGACAGGGAGGCGCCGCGCGGGACCGGGCGGTCGGCGCGGTTCCCGTCAGCGCACGCCCGCCGTCAGTACACGCTCCCGGTCAGCGGACCTCGACGAAGTCGTCCGGGTCGCGAGGCGGCCGGTCCCTGGGCGCCTCGGCCGGGTAACCCACGGCCACCGCGCCCATCGGACGCCAGTCCCCGGGCACGTCCAGCACCTCGCGCACCACGTCCGCGCAGAACATCGTGGAGGAGATCCACGCCGAACCCAGGCCCTCCATGGCCAGGCCCACCAACAGGCTCTGCACCCCGGCGCCCATGGCCACCAGGAACATCGACTGCTCGGCCCCGGCCCGGCGCTCGTCCGGGTAGGGGTGCGCGCCGTCGGCGACCAGGAACGGGACCACCAGGTAGGGCGCGCCGCGCAGGACGTCGCCGCGCCTGGTCCGCCTGGCGATCTGCTCCTCGGTGAAGCCGTCGCCGCGCAGGTCGGCCACCCAGGCCTGGAGCATCGAGTCGAGCAGCCGCTTACGCGTGTCCGCCGACTCCACCAGCACGAACCGCCAGGGCGTGGTGTGGTGCGGGGCGGGCGCGGTCACGGCGGTGGCCACCGCCCGGCGCACCAGGGCCGGGTCGACCGGCCGGTCGGTGAAGGAACGCACGGTCCGGCGGGCCGGGACCACGTCCCGCGATCCGTACCGGAACATGTCGGCGTCGGCCGGGCGCACCAGCTCGGCGGCGCCGGGGCCGTCCTCCTCGGTGACCAGGTCGCCCAGACCCGAGACCACCGCGACCGGAACACCCGAGGTCTTGCCCTTGACCAGCTCCCCGGCGCCCGCGATCTCGTCGGCGACCGCGTTGACCGTCGCCTCCATCAGGTTGCCGTGGGTGTCGACGGTGCCGCGCAGGTCCTGCACGGCGCGCAACCCGGCCGCACCGATGGCCACGTCGGTCTGGCCCACCCGCCACGGGCGGCCGAACGTGTCCGAGACGATCACCCCCACGCGCACGCCCAGGCGTGCCCGCAGACCCGCGCGCAGACCGCGGGCCGAGGCGTCGGAGTCCTCGGGCAGCAGGAGCACGGTGCCGTGCTCGACGTTGGAGGCGTCCACCCCCGCCGCGGCCATGACCAGGCCCTGGCGGGTCTGCACGATCCGGGTCCGGCCCATCCGCGCGACCACGCGCTCGGTCTCGGCGTCGACGGCCTCGTCGCGGTCCCCGCGCACGGAGCGGCCCTCGGCCTTGCTGACGATCTTGGAGGTGACGACCAGGACGTCGCCGTCGAGCAGCGGCTCACCGGAGGCGGCCACGGCGTCGGCGATCAGCGCGGCGATGTCGTCACCCGGACCCACCTCGGGCATCCCGGTGAGTCCGCGTACCCGTACCCCGGCGCTCACCGCTGGCCGGCCCGGCGCTCGGACAGCTCCGCGGCCAGGTCCACGGCGGCCCGGGCGAGTGCCTCGGTGGCCTCGGGGCCGCTCATGTACAGCGGACGCGAGCGCACCTCGATCCCGTCCACCTCGGTGCCGGCGTCGGCCTCGTCGACCAGCCAGCCGTCCAGCAGGTCCGAGCCGAGGTGCTCGGCGACCGCGCCGGCGCTGGTCCGCACACCGATCGCGTCCAGACAGGCGTCCGCCATCCCGCGTACGGGGGCGTCCCCGATGATCGGTGAGACGCCCACCACCGTCTTGGCGGCCATGGCTTCCCGGATGCCCTCGATGTTGAGGATGGAGCCCACGCTCACCACCGGGTTGGACGGCGGGATGATGACGGCGTCGGCGTTGCGGATGGCGCGGATCACACCGGGAGCGGGCTTGGCCTTCTCCGCGCCCAGGCTGATGATCTCCTCTGCGGGCAGCGCGGCGCGGTGTCTGATCCACCACTCCTGGAAGTGGATGGCCCGGCGGCCGTCCCCGTCGTTGACGACCACGTGCGTCTCGACCTGGTCGTCGGTCATCGGCATCAGCCGCACACCGGGCTGCCAGCGGTCGCACAGCGCGGTGGTGATCGCGGAGAGGGGGTAGCCGGCGGCGATCATCTGGGCTCGGACGATATGGGTGGCGGTGTCCCGGTCACCCAACCCGAACCAGGTGGGTTTCATCCCGTAGGCGGCGAGCTCCTCCTTGACGGTGAAGCTCTCGTCGGTCCTTCCCCAGCCCTGCTCCTCGTTGATCCCGCCGCCGAGGGTGTACATCACGGTGTCCAGGTCGGGGCAGATCCGGAGACCGAAGAGGGTGATGTCGTCACCGGTGTTGCCGATGACGGTGATCTGGTTCTCTGTGGCCTGGTTCGATTCGGTGGCCGCGTCCGTTCCGAGGGCGGCCCTGAGGCCGCGGAGGAAACGTGCGCCGCCGATACCGCCGGCCGGTACGACTATCCGCATGCGCCCAAGTCTGGCAGGCTGGGGGCGTGTATGGGTCGTCTGCCCCGCAGTGGATACGATCCGGTGTGACCGATTCGGTACCGACGGTGCGTGAACCTTCGGGCGGCGGTCGCCATCCCATCTCATCGGCCCTGCGTTCGGTGTCCCCGTTGTTCCTTCCCGGGCGCGCTTGGGTCGATTCACCCGACAGCCCGACGATATGCCAAGCTTCCTCCGACGCGACGGCGAAGCAGCAGAGGGGAACCTCTCTTGAACAACGAAACACTAGAACGCCTGCGCCTGCCCGGGGCCTGGGTCCTGCTGGGCGCCGTGGGCGTCCAGATGCTCGCCGGACTCATCTCGATGATCATCCGGTCGAACGACCAGTACTCGAGCTTTCCCCTGGCGATGACCAGTAGCGGCGGCAGTTTCTACGGAATCACCACCACGCTCCTGATCATCGGCGCGGTCGCCCTGGTGCTCACCAGCGAGCGGGCCAGGGCCTCGGCCTTCCCCGTGGTCCTGACCTCGATGATCATGGTCGGTATCGGGTTGCTGTTCTGCCTCATCAGCGCGATCAGCGGTTTCGTGGACGTGAACGACGGCGGTCTGGCCTTCGCCGGCTTCCTCTCCACCGCTGCCCAGGGCGCGGTGCTCGGTTTCTTCGGGTTCTACCTGATCAAGATCTTCAACGACCCCACCGTGGTCCCGCGGGCGCAGCCGCAGCAGCAGATGTACAACCAGCAGCCGTTCCCGCCCGCGACCGGTGCCCAGCAGTCGTTCGCCCAGCCCGGCTACCCGGTGGCTGACCCCGCGCAGCAGGCCTACGGTTACGACGCCCAGCAGCAGGCCGCCTACGGCCAGGACGCGGCTGCCCAGCAGCAGGCCGCCTACGGCCAGGACGCCTACGGTCAGGTGCAGCCGCAGTACGGCCAGGACGCTGCCGCGCAGCAGGCCTACGGCTACGACCCGGCCCAGCAGGCCGCCTACGGCACCGGCGCCCAGCAGGCCTACGGTCAGGACGCGGCGGCGCAGCAGGCCTACGGGACCGGCGCGCAGCAGGCCTACGGCTACGACCCGGCCCAGCAGGCGCAGGCCTACGGCACCGGCGCCCAGCAGGCCTACGGCTACGACCCGGCCCAGCAGGCGCAGGCCTACGGCACCGGCGCTCAGCAGGCCGCCTACGGGACCGGCGCCCAGCAGGCCTACGGACAGGACGCCTACGGCCAGGTGCAGCCGCAGTACGGCCAGGACGCTGCCGCGCAGCAGGTCAACGAGTACGGCCAGGCCTACGACCCGTCCCAGTACGCGCCGCAGGCCGGGGCCGACCAGCAGGCCCAGGACGCCATCCAGCACGGTTGGTACCAGAACCAGGCCCAGCAGGGGCAGGACGCACCCGCCGAGCCCGGAGTTGAACCATTCTTTAACTCCGGTGAGAACACTGGTGGTGAGTCGTCCGACCAGAGTGGTGGGACGTACGGAAGCCAGTACGGCTCCGGCTCCGGCTACGGCTCTGACCAGCAGGGACAGGGCGGTACCGACAACCAGCAGAACTGGTACGGCAGCGACGGCCAGCGCTGAACCGGCTCGGGCCACCGCGCTCTCCGCACCTTGGGAAGGTACGTGAATTGCGTGGTAATCCACAGAACGGACATCGCGGGCCTGCCGTTCACGGTTCGTTACATGATATTCAGTGGATTACCACGTAGGGCGCTTGACTCACAGTGAGGCGCACGCGTGTAATTCCAATGTGGGATTTCCACCCGACCCGGGGGATGAAAAGGGTCGGGGACATCTATTGGGGGGCTACAGGAGGTGCGCATGAGCGAGGTCATCCCGCTGGCGCACGGCTCGGACGAAGATCTGGGCTGGCAGGAACGTGCCCTGTGCGCGCAGACGGACCCGGAGGCGTTCTTCCCCGAGAAGGGCGGCTCGACCCGGGAGGCCAAGAAGGTCTGCCAGTCGTGCGAGGTCCGTGCGGAGTGCCTGGAATACGCGCTGGAGCACGACGAGCGCTTCGGCATCTGGGGGGGACTCTCCGAGCGTGAGCGCCGAAGGCTGAAGAAGGCCGCCGGGGGAGATTTCGATTTCCTGGCGGACATGCTGTAGGAGTGCGCGTCACAGCGCGCCCGGGCCACGAGCCCGGGCGCGCTTTTTTCATGTTCGGTGTACTTGAGTACTTTTCGTGCCTTTGGGCATGATTGGTGACTCATGCCTTCTGGGCGCTGAATGCTCCGATATGGTCGCCCCGGGCAGCCCCCGGCCTAATAGGTCCCCAATGGTGCGGGGTGGCGTATCGTGATGTCCCGCGCCCGCGAGTCGCGCCCGGCGCACCCCAACGCCCACCGGCCGCCCCGGCCAGCAGAACCCGGGCCCGTACGCGGGCCCGCCCCTTCTCCCGGAGAGAACCCACTACAGCCGTGCTTGACCTGGATTCCGCCCGCCACGTCGTCACCGCGGTCATCGTGTCCCACGACGGTGCGCGATGGCTGCCGGAAACGCTGTCCGCGCTCCGCGCCCAGACCAGATCCGTGCAACGGGTCGTGGCCGCCGACACCGCGAGCTCCGACGACAGCACCGACGTCCTCGCGGACCACCTCCCCTCCGACGCCGTCATCGGCCTCCCCGCCTCGACCGGCTACGGCGACGCGGTCAGGGCCGCCCTCGAACTGCCGCGGGCCGACACCGAGGTGCACGGCTTCGACGAGGACGCCACGGAGTGGATCTGGCTCATCCACGACGACCTCACCCCGGAGAAGGACACCCTCGAACAGCTCCTCACCGCCGCTGACCGGGATCCGCGCACCGCCGTCCTGGGCCCCAAGCTCCGTGACTGGTTCGACCGCCGCCTCCTGGTGGAGGCCGGTGTCACCATCGACGGCGCCGGCCGCAGGGAGACCGGGCTGGAGCAGCGGGAGTTCGACCACGGACAGCACGACGGCACCAGGCAGGTCCTGGCCGTCTCCAGCGCGGGCATGCTGGTGCGCCGCGACGTGTGGGAGCGCCTCGGCGGGTTCGACCCGGCGCTGCCCCTCTTCCGGGACGACATCGACTTCTGCTGGCGGGTGGGCGGAGCCGGCCTGAGGGTTCGCCTCGTCACCGAGGCCGTCGCCTACCACGCCGAAGCCTCGGCCCGCCGCCGCAGGAGGATCACCGCCACCCGTAACCACCCCCGCCGGGTGGACCGCAGGCACGCGGTGTTCGTGCTGCTGGCCAACCTCCCCTTCGGCGGCATGGTGTTCGCGCTGCTGCGCAACTCCGTGGGCTCACTGCTCCGCGTGATGATGTACCTGCTCATCAAACAGCCGGCCAACGCCCTGGACGAGGCCGCCGCCATCACCCTGGTCTACGGTCGGCCGTTCCGCCTGGCCCGGGCCCGGTTCCGGCGCCGCCGCGACCGCCGCCGCACCTACAGCGCCATCCGGCCGTTCCTCGCCAGGGGCGTGGCCGTGCGGCAGTTCGCCGACGCGGTCACCGGCGTCCTGACCGGTGAAAGGGTCGGCGACACCGCCGGACGCCACCAGGCGGTCACCGTGCCGCCCGGAGAGGACGACGACGGCCTCGCCGACGACTCGACGTCGTTCTTCCGGCGGGTGGTCCTCCAACCCGGGGTCCTGCTCGTCATCGGCCTGACCGTCGTCACGATCATCGCCGAACGCCGACTGCTGTTCGGCGACATGCTCGCCGGCGGCGCCCTGCCGCCGGTCACCGGCAACGCCATGGACCTGTGGAACCTGTACCTGTCCAGCCGGCCCGACAGCGGGGCGGGGGCAGGGGGCCCGGCCCCGCCCTACGTCGGGTTCCTCGCGCTGCTGTCCACCCTGGCCCTGGGCCAGCCGTGGCTCGCGGTGATGGTCATCCTGCTGGGCTGCGTCCCGCTGGCCGGGCTCACCGCCTACCTGCTCGCCAGGGAGGTGCTGCGCTTCCGCCCGGCCCGCCTGTGGATGGCCGGGGCCTACGCCCTGCTCCCCATGGCCACCGGCGCGGTGGCGCAGGGGCGGCTGGGCACCGCCCTCGTCCACGCCCTGCTGCCCGTCCTCGGCCTGCTGCTGGTCCGCATGGTCTCGATGCCGCCCAAACCCTCCAGGCGGGCCGCCTGGGGGCTGGGCCTGACACTCACCGCCACCACCGCCTTCGTCCCCCTTGTCTGGCTCCTGTGCCTGGTCACCGGGGTCCTGGTCGCGGTCGCCTTCGGCCACCTGGGGCGCCGGATCTATGTCAGCGTCGCGATCAGCCTGGCCGCGCCGGTGATCCTGCTGATGCCCTGGTCGCTGGAGCTGCTGCTGCACCCGAGCCTGTGGCTGCTGGAGGCCGGGCTGCACCGGCCCGAGCTGTCCGACCCCGGGGCGACCCCCGTCGAGTTGCTCATGCTCTCACCGGGCGGCCCCGGCACGCCCCCGTACTGGGTGACCGCGGGGTTCATCGCGGCCTCCCTGTGCTCCCTGCTTCTGCTCCGCAACCGGATGCTGGTCGCGGCGGGCTGGTGCCTGGCCCTCTTCGGGATGCTCATCGCCGTTCTGACCAGCCGGATCGTCATCGAACCCCACTTCGGCGGTCCTCCCGCCCAGGTCTGGCCCGGCGTCGCTCTGGCCTTCGCCGCGACCGCCGTGCTGCTGACGGCGGCGACGGCGGCCCGAGCCTTCGGGGACATGATCAGGGGAAAGGCTGCGCCGCAGGCGTCCGTTGAGGGTGGCGGAGGGCGACGGGTGGGCGGTGGCCTGCGAAGGTACTTCGCGCTGGGCGTGGCCGCCCTGGCGCTGGCCACCCCCGTCTCCGCAGCGGTCCTGTGGATGTGGGAGGGCGCCGACGGGCCGATCACCGCGAACGCCCCCCGCTCGGTCCCCGGGGCGCTGGAGAGCGTCAGCTCCGACGGCACCGAGCCCCGGGCGCTCATCGTCACCCCGGTCGAGGACGGTGGCGTCGACTACGTCGTGGTCCGCGGCCGTGAACCGCGGCTGGGGGAGGAGCGGGTCCTGCCCGGTCCAGGGACCCGGGCCGCCCTGGACCGGGCCGTCGCCGAGCTCGCCGCGGGCCAGGGCGGCGAACAGCTCCGCACCCTGCTCGACCACGGCGTCCAGTACGTGCTCTACCCGCGCCCGGAGCTCGGCGGCCCAGCCGACGCCACCATGGTCGACACCCTCGACGGCACCCCGGGGCTGACCAGGCAGTCCCTGTCCGACCACTACGGGCTCTGGCGGATCGCCGAACCCACCGGGGCCCTCCGGGTGGTCGCCGAGGACGGACTGGAGACCGAGGCGCTCCAGGTCGCGGGCTCCTCGGACGAGCTCACCGCCGAGGCGGCCGAGGGGCGCACCGGTCGCCGCCTGGCCCTGGCCGCTCCGGCGGACGGCGGTTGGCGCGCCACCCTCGACGGAACCGAACTGTCCCCGGTGAGCACCGAGAACGGAACCCAGGCCTGGGCCCTGCCGGTACACGGCGGTGAACTGCGCGTCTGGCACACGGACCTGGTGCACACCGCCTGGATGGCCACCCAGGGCACCCTGCTCCTGATCGTTGCGGTACTCGCCGCCCCGGGCGTGCGCACGGAGGAGGAGCGAAGGCTCATCGAGGCCACCCCGATGCCGTCGCCGCGACGCCCCCGCCGGGGGCCGCCGGCGGGGGCGTCGGGGCCCAGGCGCCGGAGCCGGGTGAACAGGGGAGCCGCGGACCCCGGCCGGGGAGAGGTTCCCGGGGGGTCCGACGGCACTGGTGGCTCCGAGGACGGACCCGAGAGCGGTCCGCAGGACCGGCAGAGCACTCCGGAACCGACCACGACCGGGTCCATCCCCGTGGTGGGCGGCAGGCGCCGTTCCAGCCGGGGCACCCGGCGGGCCGGGAGCCGCAGCAGGCAGGAACCGGGTCGCAGGCGCCGCCCCAAGGCGGACGAGGGCGAGGACCGGACCGAGGGCCGGCGCCGTGCGGGCTCGCCCCGCCAGCCCCGGGACGCATCGGACGGCACCGGCACCGACGAGTGGGAGGAGTAGGTCGTGCGACTGATCGTGGAGAACCGGTTCGCGCTGTTCGGGCTGGTCGCACTGGCCCTGCTCGCGCTGTTCGGGGTCGCGTTCGTGATCCGGCCGATCGACGCGGAGCTCGGCGTCACCGAACCGGGGACCGTCCGGCCGGAGCTGGCCGCCCGGGTCTGTCCGGCCCCGCACGAGTCGGACGACGACGGAGCGGAGAGCTCCGTGGCCGCATTCGCGCCCCGGGTCAGCCGGGACGACGAGGGCGCGCTGTGGGCCGTCCCGTTGCCCGGGGTCCCGGAGGAGGACGAGGAGGGCACCGGGGACGAGCAGGACCCGGGCTCCGACGAGGCGGTGGACGAGGAGGGCCCGGCCTCCGGTGGTGAGGCGGACGAGCGGGGCGAGCTCCTGGGCGAGGAACAGACCGAACCCGGTCGCGTCTGGCGCACCGACACCGGCGACGCGGCCGTGCCCACCGCCCTGCACGCCGAGGGCTCCCTGGCCTCCGGCCTGGACGCCGCGCAGACCACGGTCTCCTCCGACGGTGTCACCGAGGTCCGCTGCACCGAGCCCGCCATCGGCACCTGGTTCGCCCTGCCCGGCGCCGCGGACCCCGAGGGCGTGGACCTGGACGCCCTCACCGTGCACCTGGCCAACCCGGAAACCTTCCGGGCCACCGTCAGCGTGGACATCTACACCATGGAGGGCCCCTCCTACTCGCCGGAGAGCCGCGGCATCCACCTGGGCCCGGGGGAGTCGACCCGGCTCGACGTCACCGAGCTCATCCAGAGCACCAGCTCGATCGGTGTCCACGTGCGCACCAGCACGGGCCGTGTCTCCGCCGCACTGCTCGCCGAGCACTCGGCCGGCTACAGCGACTGGGTCCCGCCCACCCGGGCACCGGACGAGCGGCAGGTCGTTCCCGGGGTCCCCGGAGGCGAGGGGACCCGCCGCCTGATCGTGGCGGCCCCCGGCGACGCACCGGTCGAGGTGCGCGTGCACGTGGTGGCCGCCACGGAGGAGACGGAGCCGGAGGGGGAGGAGGCCGGTGAGGGCGACGCCTCCGGAACCGCCGGTGACCCGCTGGTCCTGCACGTGCCGCCGGCGGCCTCGGC
Source organism: Nocardiopsis terrae (assembly GCF_014651695.1). Taxonomy (GTDB): domain Bacteria; phylum Actinomycetota; class Actinomycetes; order Streptosporangiales; family Streptosporangiaceae; genus Nocardiopsis; species Nocardiopsis terrae. The sequence goes on along the minus strand of NZ_BMXJ01000002.1, from coordinate 436,726 downwards.
CTGGCTGACCCTGGAGAGCGTGCTCGACGGGCGACCGGGGACGGTCGTGGTGGAGGCGGACGCCCCCGTGGTCGCCGGGGTGATCGCCGAGGACTCCGAAGCCGAAGATGACGACATGCGGGTCGTGGAGACCGCGTACGCGGCGTCCGTGGACCCCTTGCAGGGGCCGCTGGACACCACGGCCGTCATCCCGGACATGCCCGAGGGGGCTGACGTCGAGGTGGTCCTGGGCGCACTGGAGGGCGACGCCAGGGTCGTGGCGACCCCGATCGCCGCCGACGGCAGCATGGGCGACTCCGTGCGCGCCGAGGTGGCCGCGGGGACCACCCACGTCTTCGGAACCGACACCGAGGGCTGGGGAGCCCCGGCCGGGACCGACCCCGAGGACGGACACGCGGTGCGGCTGGAGCTGCTGGAGGACTCCGGCCCGGTGTACATCGCCCGGATCCTGCGCGCGGGCGGGGGCGTCAGCGTTATGCCGGTACGCCCCGCACCCGTGTACGTCGAGCTGCCGGTCGTGCGTAACAGCATGACCGGTATCGTCCCCTGACCCCGAAGCCGTCCCGGCCTCGAAACCGTCCTGGCCTCAGAGCACACCCCTTCCCGGGCCCCGGTCTCCCACGGCCGGGACCCGGGGTCCCCCAGACGGGACCCGGCCGGGCTCTCCCAGGTCCGCGGGTGTGAGTGCCGCGGGGAGCCAAGAGAATGTCCGAAACGGCTAATCCGGGTCTGACATACTTGTCGCGGATCTGATCTGAGCCGGATGCGTCTGGGAGGTTTTCGTGGGTGAATCGTCGACCGGGGGGCTTGGTGCTTCTACCACGGATGCGGATTCCGGCGCTGAGGATGTCGCGCCGGGTTTCGATGGTCCGGTGACCTCGGAAAACGATCTGGATCCCCAGGTTTCGGAAGGTCCGGTGGAGCCGTCGAAACTTCCCTCGGAGACGGCGGGCGCGGCCGAAGCCGGCGGAGGCGGAGACGGAGTCGGTGATCCCCTGGTGGGGGAAACGCCATTCGGTGAAGTGGTGACGGCGGTCGGCGGACTCGAGGAACAGGTCCGGAAATTCCACGCCCGCAGTGAGAGCCAGGAGAACATCATCCGGCAGATGCAGAGCCGGATCGAGCAACTCCAGGGAGACCAGGTCCAGGCCCTGCTGAAGCCCGTGCTGCGCAGGCTCGCGGGTCTGCACGCCCAGGCGGCCGAAGCCGCGGAACAGGCCCGTGAACGCGGAGAGAAATCCGAGAAGGACTTTGATTTCTTCATGGATTCCATCGAGGAAGCGCTCGGCCTCATCGATGTGGAATCCGTCGAAGCCGAACCCTCCGCCGAGTTCGACTCCGGGAAACACCACGCGGCCCGCGTCGTCCCCACCGACGACGCCGAAATGGACAAGCGCATTCACCGCGTCCTGCGGCAGGGATTCACCTATGCCGGAGCTGACCGGGTGTTTCTTCCGGCCCAGGTGAGCGTCTACCGTTACCAGCCGCCTCAGTAGAGTGCTTCTGTCATTGTGAACAGTCGCGGATATCGACCGCGAGCGGGGTGTGGCGGTTGCCACATGACCAATTCCGGAGAAGGAGCTTTGCGTTGAGTGACAGCGTGTACGGAATCGACCTGGGTACGACGTACTCCGCTATTGCTCGGATCAATGATCTCGGGCAGGCCGAAGTCGTCAACAACTACGACAGCAACCCGACGACACCCTCGGTGGTCTACTTCGAGGACGGGAACAACATCGTCGTCGGCGAGGAGGCCAAACGCGTGCAGCGGTCGGCCCCCGACCACGCCTGCTCGCTGATCAAGCGCCACATGGGGACGGCCTACCCCCAGGACTTCCACGGCGAGAGGTACACCCCGGAGAGCATCTCCGCGCTGATCCTCAAGGAACTGGTCAACACCGCCAACAACGAGGGCCAGCAGCAGATCAGCAAGGTCGTCATCACCGTCCCGGCCTACTTCGGGGTCAAGGAGAAGGAGGCCACCCGGCAGGCCGGGGAGATCGCCGGGCTCGAGGTGGTCGGCATCGTGACCGAGCCGGTGGCCGCCGCGCTCTCGCTCGGGATCCGCGGTGAGAACGCGGAGACGGTTCTGGTCTACGACCTGGGCGGCGGCACCTTCGACACCACGGTCATGCGCGCGGAGGCAGGCAAGGTCGAGGTCGTTGCCGTCGACGGGAACAAGACCCTGGGTGGCGCGGACTGGGACACGGCCCTCACCGGGCTGGTCGTGGAGAAGTTCATCGAGGCCGCCGGTCTGGGCGATGACAACCCCCTCCACGACGAGGACTTCGAAGCCGAGCTGACGGGGCAGGTCGAGGAGACCAAGAAGTCCCTGACCAAGCGTGAGAAGGCGACCGTCCGCTGCCGCTACAAGGACCACGACGAGAAGATCGAGGTCACGCGGAACGAGTTCGACGCCGCCACGCGCCACCTGGTCGCGCAGACCTTGGAGATCGCCCAGCGGACCGTGGCCACCGCCGAGGAGAAGAAGCCGGGGCTGACGGTCGACCGCGTGCTGCTGGTCGGCGGTTCGGCCAAGATGCCCATGATCGAGGCCGCGCTGCGCGAGGAGCTCGGCTGGGACCCTGCCCGGAGCGACTTCGACCTCGCCGTGGCCAAGGGCGCCGCCATCTACGGGCAGGCGGCGGTGGACGAGGTCCTGTCCACCGACGGCACCGAGGTGGCGGTGGCGGCGGACGCCGAACAGAAGTACTTCCTCGGCGGCGCCAAGGCCCTGAGCGTCACCAACGTCCTCTCGCGCGGTCTCGGCGTCCGGTTCCAGGACGTGGAGAAGGACGAGGAGTACATCAGCTTCCTCGTGCACGCCAACGACTCCATCCCGACCCAGCTCGACCCCCTGACGGCACTGACCCTCCAGGACAACCAGACCGCGGTCAGCATCGCGCTCTACGAGCAGGGAGGTGAGCTCGAGTCGCCGTCCCCGCAGGACAACCAGCTCCTCCAGGAGAAGTCGCTGGATATCCCGCCCATGCCCAAGGAGTCGCCGGTCGAGATCACCCTCGCCGTGACCGCCGAGGGCCTGGCCCGGGTCACGGCCTACGAGCCGACCGGCAAGCGGACCATCGACGTGGAGGCCCAGGTCTCCGTGCTCTCCCGGAACGAGGTGGAGCAGGCGGCCAAGCAGGTCTCCGGCCTCGCCCTGCGTTCCTGATACGGCCGGGCTGGAGGCAAGGGTGGCTTTCGACGCCAAGCAGTACAGGAAGAGGATCCTGATCCCGTTGGAGAAGGACAGGGACCGGCTGGCCGCGCTCCAGCAGGCCATCCGGGACTTCCAGGGGGCGGATGGGGTCACCGCTCTGGCCCGGCTGAACATGGCCGAGCTCTTCACCGTGGAACCGTCGATGGACGGGGCGGAGCTAGAGAAGCACCTCGGCAGCGTCGAGGCGGGGTTCAACAGCCCCTCGGCCAAGCGCCTGAGTTCGGCGCAGCTGCTGAAGAAGCTGCTGGAGCTGCTGCGTCAGTCCGGGGAACCCGTCGCCGACCCCGCGTTCTGGTCCGGGATGTCCAGGGCCCGGACCCAGGCCGTGCGGGCGGAGCTGGACAAGTTCGCCCGGGTCGTGGCCCAGGAGCACCCGCTGAAGGTGCTGCTGCCGGACCAGGTCGCCGAACTGGCCGCGGGCATGGGCCTGGGCGGGGCGGCTGGGAGCGACCTGGCCGACGCGCTCTCGGCCCACGGGGTGCGGATCACCGATGACTTCGAGGTCCCCGGGGTCAGGGTGCCTCCGGCGGTGCGCGTGGTGACCGACTTCCCCGAGTTCCGGACGCTGGTCGACGTGGTCACCCGGCCCGAGCAGCACGAAGGGATCCGGGTCGTCGACGAACTCGCCTTCGGCCAGCCCGAACGGGCCCTGGACCCGAAGGACGTGGCCAGCGCCAGGAAGCTGCTGCAGCAGCAGGAGGCCCGGGTCGAGGAGGGCGCCCGCCAGGCGGCCCAGAACGCGCTGGCCGCGCTGACCGAGTACGCCTCGCCCGCCGACCTGCACGCCCTGACCCTGTCCGCTCTGGCGGACACCGTGCGGGGCCTGCTGCGCCGCGGCATGCCGAAGGTCACCGTGCTGGAGGACCTGTGCAAGCTCGGCGTGGACCGGACCGACGCGGCCCGGTTGGTCACCAAGCTGTCCGCCTCCACGAAGGTCCTCAGCCCCAACGACGTCGCCGACCGGCTGGCCGACGGCGCCCTCGGCGAGGCCCGCAGACTGCTCGACAGCCTTCCCGAGCCCGAGCGCGAGGAGCGCGCCGAACGGGAGCGACTGGCCAAGCGGGTCGAGGCGGCGGAAGGGAGGAAGAGCCAGAGCGTCGCGCGCTACGACGCCGCGGTCAAGGCCGGCGACTACGCGGCCGCCGCGGCCGCCCTGCGTGAGGCTTTGACCGTCGACACCCGCGACGAGGAGCTGCGCAACCGGCTCCAGCGGCTGCCTCCTCTGCCCCCGGCGAACCTGTCGCTGCGGGTCGACGGTCAGGCGCTCGCGGTGTCCTGGAGCGCCGACGGGGAGGGGAGCGCCCGCTACTCGGTGGTGCGGACCACCCGCGGCGTCCCCGCCAACCCCCGGGACGGCGACCTCCTCGCGAAGAGTTTCGAGGGCACGCTCTTCCGTGACGAGAAGCCCCCAGTCGGCACCCGGGTGCGCTACTCGGTGTTCGCCACCCGCGACGGCGCGGTCTTCTCGGCCCCGGCCACGGGCACCTGCGAGGTCCTGCCGCCGCCGTTCGACCTGGACGCCTCGGCCGGTTCCGCGCAGGTGTCGCTCTCGTGGGGGATCTCGCAGGAGGCCCTCGGCGCGGTCGTCACGCAGACGTCCCCGGACGGCGGTCAGAAGACGTACCGTCCCACCACGCCGGGGCAGATGACCGTCACCGGGCTGACGACGGGGACCAGGTACCGGTTCTCCGTCGCGGCCGTCTACCTCACGGAGGCCGGCCAGCGGCGCGAATCGGCTGCTGTCAGCACGGACGCGACCCCGCGGGGATCCATCCGTGCGGTGGAGGACCTGCGGATCGAGTCGTCCCCGGACGGCCACCGCGCGAGTTGGCCGACCGTCTCCGGCTACTCGGTCGAGCTGTGGGCGCTGCCGGTCAACGCGCGGGTCGAACCCGGAACCCGGATCGCCCAGGCCCAGCTCACCGGGATGCGCGGCCGACGGCTGACCCTGCGCCCCGGCGGGGGCACCGCCGAGCGCAGCGTGCGCGAGTTCGACGCCCTCCCGGAGGTCCACCTCCTGGTCCCCCTGACGGTGGACGGTGACGGCGGTCTGGTCGGTACCCCGCAGATCGCCGGTTCGGCGCCACAGGTGAAGGCGCCGACCGTCGAAAGGCTGGGTGACGAGCTCCGACTCTCCTGGGAGTGGCCCCGGGGCGATCACCTCATCGAGGTCGCCTGGCAGGCGAACGGCCAGCGCAGGACCCGCCGGGTCTCGCGGACCGCCTACAACGACGGTGGCGGGGTCCGCATCCCGCATGCGGACGCGGTCGGCGACCTCGCCCTGGCCACGGTGGTACGCGCCGGAGGCCGGGAGTGGGCGTCCGCCGCCGTCGCGGTCCCGCTGGGCGGGACCGTGCCCAAGGTGAGCTACACCCTCGAGGTCAAACGGTCCTGGGTGGGCGGGAAGGGCACCGCCAGGATAACCGTCCGGTCCCCGGAGTTCCGCGGGAGGGTCCCGGTCCTCACCGTGCTCAAGGAAGCCAAGTTCATGCCGGGAGGCCCCTCCGACGGAACGGTTGTGGACCGCCGCGAACTGGACTTCACCGACCAGAGCTCCCTCACGTTCGAGATCAGGATGGGAAAAGTCGTCACACCGTTCTGGGTGCGGCTCTTCGCCGAACCGGGCAGCGGAGCCCGGCTCCAGGATCCCCCGACAAGCCAGATGCGAGGCTGAGGCGCAGTGCTTTTCTCAACGACGGCCCCGTGCCCGTACTGCTACACCGAGATCAACCCCCGGAAACTGGCCTACCGTTGCTCCGGTCGGCACGCGGCCGGTAGGACCCCCTGCGAGAAGAAGGTCGACCAGGCACGCAGCAGGCACTTCAACGACACCAACGGGTACTGGCCCGTCATCGGGTCCGAGCGGACCGGGTTGCCCAAACTCGGCTCCTCCGGCAACTGCGAGGGCTGCGGCTCCGAGCCCGGTCCGCCGGTGTGCCCGGAGTGCCATTCGCTCCTGCCCTCCGAGTACGGCGCTGACTCGGCCCTCTTCGGCATGGTCGGCGTCCGAGGGTCGGGAAAGACCGTCATGCTCTCGGTCCTGGACTCCGAACTCCAGAACTCCGTCGCCGACCGCTTCGACGCGGCCATCGACGCCCCGGGCGGCAAGTCCGGGCTCACCAAGGACCTACGGGCCTACCACCAGCTCATGAGCGAGGGCAGCGGGACCGTCCCCGGGCAGACACAGGAGAACCGCAGCGGACGCAAGGAACCCGCGGTCTACTCGTGGCGGTACACCAAGAAGGGCGCTCTGGGGACCTCCCGGACCGCCTCCACGGTCTTCTCCTTCTACGACAACGCCGGTGAGGACTTCGCGACCACCGACGCCGCCATGACCCAGCGCTACCTGGGCGCCACCTCCGGGGTCATCCTGCTGCTCGATCCGTTCGGGTTCCCGGCGAACCGCGAACGGGCGGTGGACAAGGGCGCGGGCTTCATGGAGACCGGTCCCGAGGAGGTGGTCGACGCCATCACCTCCGTCCTGCGCGCGACCGGAAACGTCAAACGCACCAAGAAGATCAAGCAGCCCATCGCGGTGGTGGTGTCCAAGATCGACGCCTTCTTCGACCAGATCGACGAGGGGCACCCGCTGCGCAGCCCCTCGTCCCAGCGGCCGATGTTCGACGAGACGGAAGGGCAGACGGTGCACGACCACGTGGGCCTACTGATCCAGCAGTGGGGAGGGGCCGGACTCATCCGCAAACTCGAGCACAACTACACCAGTTTCCGCCTCTTCGGGGCCTCGGCCCTGGGAGCCGAACCGGACTACGCCTCCCAGCGCGTGAACCAGCGAGGCCTGCTGCCCCACCGCGTCGCCGAGCCGCTGCTCTGGCTCATGGCCATACGCGGCTTCATTCCGTCGACGGGAGCGTGAGATGGCCTTCGAGACAGCGACCTACACCGACGTCACGGCCGGTGAGGCGATCGACGGCGTCGACGGATTCAACTTCCAGGCGGTCTCCGCCGGCCTGACCGGGGTGGACCAGCAGCGCATCCGGGAGGGGCTGCTCCACCGGGTGGTCCCCACCTGGGCGCTGGGACACGACGCCCTCGACCACCCGCCCACCTGCGCCTTCGAGGTCAGGGACGGGCGCAGCTACCTCGCGCGCGGCAGGTCCACCGGCGTCACCAACAGCGGCCGCCCCGGGAACCAGGTCACCCAGGTCATCGCCACCTCCGACCCCGACGACTTCGTTCCCTACCGCCCCGCCCAGCTCTACGGGGCCCTCCAGTGGAACCTGGAGAAGGCCTCCGGGCCGGAGCCCGCACCATGGGTGACTCCGCTGGAGGTCCGCCCCGAGTTCGAGGTGGACGCCCTCCAGGAGATGGTCGGCGGCGACGAGTGGGCGGCGCGGGTCCTTCCGCAGTACCTGACGATGATCGACGCCTCCCTCGGCTCCGCACCGACCAAGACGGTGCTGTTGCACACCGACCTCGACGAGGTGATGCGGTGGATCGCGCTGGGCACGCTCTTCGTGGAGTCCGAACGCGCCCGGACCCTCCAGTTCCGGGCACTCGTGGACGACCCCTGGCGGGTCGACGCCGCCCTGGTCGGGGTGAGTCCCGAGTTCGGCGCGGTCGACCTCGGCTCCGCCAACGTCCTGGACCTGGTCAACCGCTCGATCCCCGACATCGAACCCAGTGACGCCGCGCGGGCGCGGGCCGCGCTGTTCATCGAGCACGACGCCGCCGAGGCCCTGACCGCCGTGGAGGTCTCGCGGCGCTGGGAGCCGGTGCTCGGCGCGGGGTTGGCCCAGGAGGCCGCCCGACTGGTCGGCGTACCGGACTCCGGCAACGACGGGGCCCGCGCCTGGCGCACCGCGGTCTCGGCGATCGACCGGTTGGCCGAGGCGGGGCTGGAGGACGACCTGGCCCTGTACGGGGAGGAACTGAGTGAGGCGGCCGTCACCTACGGTCCGACCACCTCCGAGGAGTTCGCCCTGGCCGGGCGCGCCGTACGCAACGCGCACGGCCTGGGGCTGGACGAGGTGGCCTGCGCGGTGCTCCTGCCGGTGCTGGAGGCGCTCACCGCCGTGCCCGCGCTCGCCGGTTCCTTCGCCCGGGAACTGTCCGGTGCCCGGACTCCGGTGGAGTGGGAGTCGGCGGAGGAGCGCGCGGAGGCCGGGAAGTTCCTGGGTACCGTGCTCGCCTCGGCGCCCAAGGAGAGTCTGCCCGACCTCTTCGGCGCGGCCGGAGCGGTCGGTGCCCCGGTGACGGCGGAGTCGCGCGCCGCCGCCGCGGAGAACCTCGCGGGACTGTGGCTGACCGACCCGGAACTGGGTCGGGACAAGTGGCGGCTGTGGCTCGGCGGGCAGGAGGTGGCCGCGGCCACCGCACGCCGTCTCAGAGAGGCGTTCCACGCGAACGACGGGCGGGCCGTCGACGCCCTCCTGCGCGGCGACTGGGACTTCCTCGCGCGGGACTACGACAGCCCCGAACTGCGCGGCTGGATCGAGGCGGGGAAGATCAGCCGCCTCCCGCCCGCCGAGCGCCGTGAGAGGATCACCGCCGCTCTGTCCATGCCCGCGGAGGCGTGGCTACTGGCCCTGGACGGCTCCGAGGTGCGGGACGACCCGGCACTGTGGGCGTCGTGGGTCTCCCGTCACGGGTACACCGCTTCCCTGGTGGTCAAGCTCAGAGCGGAGCTGGAGAAGGCCAGGACACTGATGCCCGCTCTGGGCTCTGAGGTGGGGACGGCGGACTGGGGACGGCTTCTGAAGGCCCTTGAGGGCGCCCCCGAGCCCCGGCTCGCCCAACTGTCCGACGACTACGTCAGGGCCCGAGCGGTCCTCGACGCCGCGCGTTCGAAGAGCCGCGAGGAGGCGGACGAGACCCTCGAGGCGGACCTGCTCAAGGTCCGGTCGATGGCCCCGTTCCTGCTGGCCGACATCGGTCGGCAGCTGCTGCGCCCCGACGGCCGCGAGAAGGGCGACCGCGACACGGTCAGCCGCGACAGGGAGGATCGCGAGAAGGCCAAACGTGAGAGGGCCGCTCGCGACGAGGACGAGCGCGAGAGGCGGGACAAGTTGGTCAGAGCGGTCACCCCCTGGGGTCCGGCGGCGATCCAGGTCTACCTGGTGCGCCTGGCGGACCACCGCCGGGAACCGAGCGTGGTCGACCGGGCGCTGCGGTTGCTCTCCGACCCCGACCGGAAGGTGTCCGACGCGGCAGACGCGGCCCTGACCCGGATCGCCGAGTCGCAACCGGACCTGATCCGCGAAGCCAGGGGCAAGTTTCGGCTCCGCAGCGAACTGGACGGCTACCTGAGGGGACGCCTGGACAAACCGGGCGATCACCGTAGGGGGACCGGTCGGTTCAGTTGGGGAAGGGGAAGATAGATGCCGCAGCTCATAGCGATTCTGGTCCTGCTTGCTCTGGGCCTGCTCGCGGTCACCATCGTCATCTACGTCGTCGGCTTCCTCCTCTGGCTGCTCCTCGCCCTCGTCGTGCGGATCTTCGCGTGGGTGCTCGTCATCTGGCTCGGGTCCTCACTGCTGGGCCTGGTCGGCGGTGTCCTGCGGGGTGTGGTTCTGCCCCCGTTCGTCCTCGCGGGCAGGGAGGAGGAGGAACCCAGGATCGCCTCACCCGAGGCGGTGGTGGCGGGAGAGGTGCTCGGCAAGGCCCCCCGCGGGCAGGCCAGGCACTCCGGCTGGGATCACGCCTGGCCGGTCTACATCCCTTACCAGTCCAAACGGGACGCCAACGCGGTCCTCGCGGCGGCGCGGCGGATCGGCTTCGACGCCTTTCTCTCGGCCTTCGACAGGTGGTTCATCGCCGTCCTCTTCCTGCCGGTCATCACCGGTTACACCCTGGGTGTGTGGGTGTCGGTCCTGTGCTGGTACCTGATCATGCAGGTCCTCGGCGGGACCGTGCACCTCTTCCAGAAACTCGGTGTCCTGGTCTACCGCTGGTCCGGCCAGGTGGCCCAGAAACGCAGGAAGGCCGAACTCCACTGCGTCAAGTGCTACCGGGTCACGCCCATGCCCAGCTACCGGTGCGCCAACCCCCACTGCTCGACCATCCACCACGACGTGCGCCCCGGCCCCCTCGGCGTCACCCGTCGGCGGTGCGGATGCGGAACCCGGATCCCGGTGACGGTCAGCAAGGCGGCCAGACACCTGACCGCCCTCTGCCCCTTCTGCCTGGAGAACGCCCCGGACGGAAGCGGTACCAGGCGGGTCCTGGCGGTGCCGGTCATCGGCGCGGTCGGCGCGGGCAAGACCCAGTTCCTGGCCACCGGCGTGGTCGAGCTGGGCAGCCGGGTGGAGTCGCTGTCGGGTTCGCTCGCCCCGATCTCCACGGGGGCCGAGGGGTTCGTGCGCACCGCCGCCAACGCCGTCTCCACGGGCCGCAGAGTGGCCAAGACCGCCTGGGACGACCGGCCCGAAGGGGTCCCGCTCCTCCTGTCCCTGCGGGGGCGTGAGGTCGAGGTCCACCTCATGGACGCGGCGGGGGAGAACTTCGTGAGCTGGGAGCGGTCGCAGTCCCTGAGCTACATCGACACGGCCGACACCCTGCTGTTCGTCCTCGACCCCCTGGCCCTGCCCGCGGTGAGAGAGCGGCTCAGGCTCGCGGACGAGGGGGACTCGGTCCCGCTCGCCCAGGGCGACCAGGAGGACGCCTACGCCAGCGTGGCCGACCGCCTCCGGGCTGCCGGGGTGCGGCTGGACGGCAAACGCCTGGCCGTCGTCCTGACCAAACTCGACGTGCTCCGGAGGCTCCCGGACACCGGCGGCCTCGACCCCGAGGACAGCGGTTCGGTCCGGGAGTGGCTGAGGGCGAACGGGGTGCAGGGTTTCGTGCGGCGCATCGACCAGGACTTCCGGATGGTGGACTACTTCGCGGTGGACTCGCTCGGGGCCCAGGACGGCGCCGACCCGTCCCACCCCGTCCGGGTCTTCGACTGGGCCCTGCGGTCCACCGACCCGCGACTGGCCGTGCTGTCGCCGCGCGAATCCGTGCCGGCGGCTGAGGGAAAGGGTGCGTGAGAGGGATGAGAGACGGTATCCCGCTGGTCTACCGGACGTTTCGCAACTCGTGGACCGTCCTGCACGTCCTGCTCGTGCTCGCCGGGGCGGGCGCCCTGGTCTGGTGGTGGACGGAGGGCAACCTCGTGCTGCTGCTGACGGCGTTCGCGGACACCCTGCTGGCCATCCAGAACGCGGTGGGGGGTCTCGTCCGCTGGCCCTGGAGCCGCTGGTAGCCGCAGGTAGACGCCAGCACCGCCCCGGGGCGTGCTCCGGGGCGGTGACGGGAGGACTCAGCTCTCCGGGTCGACCGACTCGGGTTCCACGCCGAGCAGGTTGGCGACCTCCTCGACCACGGTCTCGTGGACCAGGAGGGCCATCTCCTCGGGGTCCTTCGTCCGGATCTCCACGGGGCGCCGGTAGACGATGATCCGTGCCCGCCCGGCGGGATCGGTCTCCAGGCGGGAGAAGGGGATCGTCTCGGACAGCTCACCGTGGGGCGGGATCGGGGGAACGTCCTCCACGAGGAAGTCGACGTTCGCGAGCTCGCGGGCCCACAACCGTTCGAGGCGTTCGACCGCGTCCAGGACGAGATCGTCGAATGCCTGTGCCCGGCTGCGGGAAACAGGTAGGTCAGAGGGCACGAGAGGACCGCGGATGCCTCGGCCGCGGCGGTCCCGGCGCCGCACTCGGTCTGGTTGGCCACTGGAAAGGCGCACTCGTCGCACACCTTGAGACTAAGCCATCACGGGCCCACAGCGTAGCCCCGGTGGCCAACCGGCGTCAGGGCCGGCTCCGGGCGGGGACACGCCGGCTCTCCCCGGAGCCGCACGACCTGCCCGGGTCAAGAACAGTCGCCCAAAAACTGTGCAGGTCATGGGACGATGCTGGCGTGTCCCTCGGTAAAGGCATACAGTCAAAAGCTGTGAGCCATGTTCGACGCTGTTCCCGCACCGCGTGCAGGCAGCCCGCCGTATTCACGCTCACGTACGTCTACGCCGACTCCACGGCCGTGCTCGGTCCGCTCGCCGCCTACGTGGAACCGCACTGTTACGACCTGTGCGCCATACACGCCGAACGGTTGACGGCGCCGCGGGGCTGGGAGGTCGTCCGGCTTCCGGTCGAGACGTCGGGGGGTGGCCCCGGCAGTGATGACCTGGAGGCCCTCGCCGACGCCGTACGTGAGGCGGCGAGGCCGCCGACGCGCCCAGAGCCGTCCCCCGGGGAGCCCGTGGGTGAAGGCCAGGAGACGCTGCGCCGCGGGCACCTGCGTGTGGTCAAGTCCGACCGCGGTGAGCAGCGGCCACCGCACCCCGAGAGCTGACGGCCCCGGCCCGACCAGGCGGGCGTGCGCCCGGCCGGTGCCCGAGGGGCGGCCCGGCGGGCTCTTGCTAGTTTTGTACGGCGCTCGATTCACAGGGCGCTGGACCGAATTCGTCGCAGAACCGACCTGGCCGGAGCAGACGTGGCTGATCTCGGAAGCATCTTCAAGGCATACGACGTACGCGGTGTGATTCCGGACACCTTCAACGCCGACATCGCCCGGGCGGTCGGCTCCGCCTTCGCCCAGGTGGTCGGCGGCCCCGCCGTCGTGGTCTCGCACGACATGCGGCCCTCCTCCCCGGAGCTCGCCCGCGCCTTCGCCGACGGTGTCCTCTCCCGGGGCGTGGACGTGGTGTTCGCCGGGCTCGGCTCCACCGACCTGCTCTACTACGGTTCGGGCTCCCTCGACCTGCCCGGCGCCATGTTCACCGCCAGCCACAACCCGGCCGAGTACAACGGCATCAAGATGTGCCGCGCGGGGGCCGCGCCGATCAGCGCCGAGACCGGCCTGGACGAGATCCGCGAACTGGCGGAGCGGAACCTGACCGACCCGGAGGCCTCCGACGGCGGCCGGGGCCCGCGCGGCACCCTCACGGAGCAGGACCTGCTGTCCGGGTACGCCGACTACCTGCGCGACCTCGTCGACCTGTCCGGCTCCCGCCCGCTCAAGGTGGTCGTGGACGCGGGCAACGGCATGGGCGGACACACGGTCCCGGCCGTCCTGGAGCAGGGGCTGCCCCTGGAGGTCGTCCCCCTCTACTTCGAACTCGACGGCACCTTCCCCAACCACCCGGCCAACCCCCTGGACCCGGACAACCTGGTCGACCTCCAGGCGAAGGTCCGGCAGAGCGGCGCCGACATCGGCCTGGCCTTCGACGGCGACGCCGACCGCTGCTTCGTCATCGACGAGCGGGGCGAGCCCGTCTCCCCGTCCGCCGTCACCGCGCTGGTCGCCGCGGAGGAGCTCAAGCGCGAACCCGGCGGCACGGTCATCCACAACCTCATCACCTCCGCCGCGGTACCCGAGATCGTGGCCGAACGGGGCGGAAAGCCCGTACGGACCCGGGTCGGCCACTCCTACATCAAGGCGACCATGGCCGAGACCGGCGCGATCTTCGGCGGGGAGCACTCCGCCCACTACTACTTCCGGGACTTCTGGAAGGCCGACACGGGTATGCTCGCGGCCATGCACGTCCTCCGGGTCCTGGGGGCGGACGACCGTCCGCTCTCGGAGATCACGGAGGAGTACTCCCGGTACGCGGCCTCCGGCGAGATCAACTCCAAGGTCGCGGACGCCCCCGGGCGCATGGCCGCGGTGCGCGCCCGGTTCGCCGACAGGGACGGGGTCACCGTCGACGAACTCGACGGTCTCAGCGTCTCCCTGCCCGGCGGGGCGTGGTTCAACCTGCGAGCCTCCAACACCGAACCGCTGCTGCGACTCAACGTGGAGGCCCCGGACGACACGGCCGTGGCGAGCCTGCGCGACGAGGTCCTGGCCATCGTCCGAAGCTAACCCGGCTCCGCGCCCGAACCGGCCATCACACGAGGCCCGGCCATCACACGAGGAACGAGAAGCATGAGCACGAAGATCGACGGCTGGCTGCTGGAGATCCTGGCCTGCCCGCAGAGCCAGGCCCCGCTGCGCCACGACCCGGAGACCGACGAACTGGTCTGTGACGAGAGCGGTCTGGCCTACCCGATCCGCGACGGGATCCCGGTCCTGCTGGTCGACGAGGCGCGGAAAATCTCCTGAGGACGGAAAAAGGTGGGGCGGGGGGTGGAACGTTCTCCCCGCCGCGGTAGTCAGAGGGGGTACGCCCGGGTCAAGGGTCCCTCCGGGGGCCGGGGTCGCACGCGACCGTACCCGGCGTCGCCTGCCCGTACCCTGATCCTGCGCTCCCCGCCCACGACGACCTCCCTGGAGGACACCGATGCCCGGTCCCGAATCGCTACTGCCGAGCGACCCCTCATCGTTCGGTGACTACAGCGTGACCGGACGTCTGGGAAAGGGTGGCCAGGGGGTCGTCTACCTCGCCGAGGACTCCGCCGGCGACGAGTACGCGGTCAAGGTCCTCAACGACCAGTGGTCGGCCGATGCCGACCTGCGCAGACGGTTCGAGAAGGAGGTCCGCGCGGCCCAGAAGGTCGCCTCCTTCTGTACCGCCGCGATCATCGAGGCCCAGCTCGACAGCGATCCGCCCTACGTGGTCAGCGAGTTCGTCCCGGGCAAGGACCTGCAGGAGACCGTCGCCAAGGGCCGGGTGGTGCGCGGCTCCGCCCTCCAGAGGCTGGCCGTCTCCACCGCCACCGCGCTCGTCGCCATCCACCGGGCGGGGATCGTCCACCGCGACTTCAAACCCGGAAACGTCCTGATCGGCCCGGACGGCCCGCGCGTGATCGACTTCGGCATCGCCCGGGTCGACGACGGCACGGCCACCATGACCAACTCGATCGTCGGAACGCCCTCCTACATGGCGCCCGAGCAGATCGAGGGGCGCGGGATCACCGACAAGTGCGACATCTTCGCCTGGGGTTGCGTGATCGCGTTCGCCTCCACCGGCCGTGCGCCCTTCGGCTCCGACACCGTCCCGGCCGTGGTGCACCGCGTGGTCAGCGCACCGCCCGACCTGGAGGAGATCGACGAGGCGCTGCGGCCGGTCGTCGAGTCCTGCCTGGACAAGGACCCGGAGAAGCGTCCCAACGCCCAGACGCTGCTGATGCGGCTGCTCGGCCACGACGGCCCGGTCGGGTCCCCGGAGTCCGCCGACCCGTTCGAGCAGGGTGAGCGAGTCGCCCAGACCGGGCTGCTCAACGGCAACCAGCTGCCGCCCGTGCACCCGCAGGGGCCGCAGTACCCGCCCACCGGGGGTCAGCCCGGGATGGGCTACCCGCCGGGCGTCTCCGACCCGCGCCTCGGCCAGGGCCCCGGGGCGCCGAACCCCTACGGCGGTCCCGGAGCGTCCAACCCCAACCCGATGGCCAACCCGGGTGTGTCCAACCCCCGCCCCGGCCAGATGGGCCACCCGGGGAACTCGGACCCGCGGCACGGCGGGTTCGGCGCGCAGCCGGGCACGTCCAACCCCCGGCCCGGGATGCCGGGCCACCCGCAGCAGCCGCACGCCGTGCACCAGGGCGCCAACCCGATGATGACGGGCGCGGTGAACCCCAACCAGACCTACGCCCCGCACGCCGCCCGTTACCGGACCGGCGGACAGGACTCGGTGCTCCAGCAGGGCTGGGTGATCCCGGCGGTGCTGATCACCATCATCATCCTGCTGCTACTCCTGCTGATCCTGTTCCTCAGCCGATGACCGGGAGCCCGGGCCCGGCCCGGGAGGTCAGACGCGGGTGAGTTCGTTCATGGAGCGGGACACCGCCTCGTCGACCAGGTCGCGCACCTGGGGCCAGCGGTCGTCCACGCAGTCCGTGGGCATCACGGTGACGCTGTCGGTCCCGGACATCTCCAGCGTCTCCCGGACCCCCTCCGAGGTGACCAGGCGTGCGTTCGCGGTCACCGCCAGCACGCCCGAGGGCGGGCTGCCCACGTCCTGCACCACCACGTACAGGGACAGCGACGCCTCACCCGCCACCAGCTCCAGACACGTCCACCAGTGGGCGGCGCCCGGGGTGAACAGCAGGCGGTCGGTCGCGCGCGACCCGCGTGCGCCCATCGGGCCCCCCTCGTCCCCCGAGGACACCGTGGCGCTCGCCCGGGGGTCCAGGGCGCGGAGGATGAGGGCCACCGGCCCCCGCCGGGACCGCACGTACTCCAGGATGCGACGGCGCGTCACGGCGGCCAGCGGAGGAACCGGCGTCCCCGCAGTGGGCACCGCCCCCGGGTGCCAGCCGAGTTCACCGCGCAGGGCCCCGGTGACCAGCCGCGCGAAGTGGGCGGTCAGGACCGCGAGCCGCTCCGCCGGATCCTGCCCGGAGCCTGTCCCGGGCGGAGGCGTGCGCGGATCGAGGAGCAGCGGGGGGAGGTCGGCGCGTTGGAGCACGTGTGAGGCCAGGACCCACGGCAGTACCCAGGGCGGCCCGGCCCCGTCGGGCTCCTCCCCGGAGGCCTCGGCCAGGATCCGCACGCACTCGGCGTAGGTGTGCGCGGCTCGGACCACTGGATGGGCCGGGGCCGCGGCGGCCCGGGACAGTTCGAGGGTGTACTCGTCGGGCAGGGTGGTCCGGAGCGGTCGCAGCGCGTAGCCCTCGGGGAGTTCGGCGACCCGCTCCGCCAGCGCGGCGACGCGGGGCCCGGTCATCGGATCCCCGGACACGTCAGCACCTGTCAACAGCAGGTCGGTGAGGGCGCTGTCGCCTCCCCACTCCAGGACGCGGGCGTGCGTCAGCGCCCGCCGCGCGGCCCCGCGCGCGTCCGGGGGCTGGTTGTGGCGTTGCTCCGCCCAGACCTCCCGCAGGCGGTCGACGTCCCTGAGGTCTTCGCGCACGCGACCGGGGAGGGACTCCCGGACCGTGTCGCCGAGTTGGCTGTCCACGGTCTCTCCGTAGCCCGTGGGCTGTTTGCCAAAACATGCCGAACGGTTGGTCTGGGTGTCCGGTGGCGGCCACGGCCCCGGGTCAACCGGAGCGGTCGGTGCGCGTCCTGTCGCCGGGGCGGCGGGAGTACAGCAACCGCATCGCCTTCTCCTTCTCGAAGTCCAGGGCCCGGGCGGGGGCCGCGGCCAGCCTGCCCAGGCGTTCACCGTGCGCGCGCACCCGGGCCAGCACCTCGGGTTCGGCGAGCACGCGCAGGGCGAAGGCCAGCGCGGCGGGCGGGATGTCGAACTCGCGTTCCAGCTCCAGCCCGCCCGCGATCGTCTCCAGGTCCTCTTCGGTGAAGCGGCGGTGCCGGTGTCCCCGGCCGGTGGGCTGTTCCTGGGTGCGGGGGAGGAGGCCCAGGCCCTCGCGGTAGCGCAGCATGCGAGCGGTGCTGCCGACCCGTTCGGCGGCCACGGAGATGGGGACCGGGGAAGGGTCGGGTCCGGGCGCTGCGGGGTCGTCGTCGAGGGCGGCCATGCACGGACCCTAACCCACACCCGACGCCATACCGAGCAAACCTGACATCCGCGTGTGAGCTTTGTGCCCCAGAGGCGGGCGCGGGCCTAGAATCGGGTCGCAACCACGACTTGACGAGTGAGGAACGCATGGCATTCGACTTCAAGGTCGCAGATCTCTCCCTGGCCGAGTTCGGCCGCGACGAGATCCGCCTCGCCGAGCACGAGATGCCCGGCCTCATGGCCACCCGCGCCGAGTTCGGCGACAGCAAGCCCCTCTCGGGCGCCCGCATCATGGGTTCGCTGCACATGACCGTGCAGACCGCCGTCCTCATCGAGACCCTCGTCGCGCTGGGCGCCGAGGTCCGCTGGGTGAGCTGCAACATCTTCTCCACCCAGGACCACGCCGCGGCCGCCGTCGTGGTCGGCCCCGACGGCACCGTGGACGACCCCCGGGGCGTCCCGGTCTTCGCCTGGAAGGGCGAGACGCTGGAGGAGTACTGGTGGTGCACGGAGCAGGCGCTGACCTGGCCGGGCACCGAGGGCCCCAACATGATCCTGGACGACGGTGGCGACGCCACCATGCTCGTCCACAAGGGCGCCGAGTTCGAGGGGGCGGGGGCCGTGCCGGACCCCTCCACCGCTGACAGCGAGGAGTTCTCGGTCGTCCTGAGCCTGCTCCAGGAGAGCCTGAAGAAGGACTCCGGCAAGTGGACGAAGATCGCCCAGGGCATCCAGGGCGTCACCGAGGAGACCACCACCGGTGTGCTCCGCCTGTACGAGATGCAGCGTGACGGCAGCCTGTCCTTCCCGGCGATCAACGTCAACGACTCGGTCACCAAGAGCAAGTTCGACAACAAGTACGGCATCCGCCACTCGCTGCCGGACGGCATCATGCGCGCCACCGACGTCCTCATCGGCGGCAAGGTCGCCGTGGTCTGCGGTTACGGCGACGTCGGCAAGGGTTCGGCCGAGGCGCTGCGCGGCCAGGGCGCCCGCGTCATCGTGACCGAGATCGACCCGATCAACGCCCTCCAGGCGGCCATGGACGGGTTCCAGGTCGCCACCCTGGAGGACGTGCTGGAGACCGGTGACATCTTCATCACCACCACCGGCAACTTCAACGTGATCATGGCCGACCAGATCCTGCGGATGAAGCACCAGGCGATCGTCGGCAACGTCGGCCACTTCGACAACGAGATCGACATGGCCGGTCTGGCGAAGGTCCCCGGGATCAGGAAGAAGGAGATCAAGCCGCAGGTGCACGAGTGGACCCAGGAGAACGGCAAGTCCGTCCTGGTGCTCTCCGAGGGCCGCCTGCTCAACCTGGGCAACGCCACCGGCCACCCCAGCTTCGTGATGTCCAACAGCTTCACCAACCAGGTCATCGCGCAGATCGAGCTGTTCACCAAGCCCGACGAGTACCCGACCGACGTGTACACGCTGCCGAAGATCCTCGACGAGAAGGTCGCGCGTCTGCACCTGGACGCGCTCGGCGCCAGGCTGACCGAGCTCACCAAGGAGCAGGCCGCCTACATCGGCGTGGACGTGGCCGGGCCGTACAAGCCCGACCACTACCGCTACTAGGGGCGAGTCCGTTCACAGATGACACTCCCCTCGCATGAGGTGGCGGACCTCGGCCTGGCCGGGGCCGGGGTCCGCCGGGTGGCATGGGCCGAACGCTCCATGCCCGTGCTGCGCAGCGTCCGGGAGAGGTTCGCCCAGCAGCGGCCGCTGGACGGCCTCCGGGTGGCCGCCTGCCTGCACGTGACCGCCGAAACCGCCAACCTGCTCCGCGTCCTGCGCGCCGGCGGGGCCCAGGTGTGGCTGGCCGCCTCCAACCCGCTCTCGACCCAGGACGACACCGCTGCAGCGCTGGTCACCGAGTACGGGGTGGCCGTGCACGCCTGGGCGGGGATGGACACCGCCGCCTACGACCGCAACCTGGTCACCGTCCTGGAGGCGCGTCCGCACCTGCTGCTGGACGACGGCTGCGACCTGGTCAACACGGCCCACGCGGACCGTCCCGAACTGCTGGAGGGTGTGCTGGGCGGCTGTGAGCAGACCACCACGGGGGTCATCCGGCTGCGCAGGATGAGCGCGGAGGGCGAGCTCCGGCTGCCGATGGTCGCGGTCAACGACACCCGTACCAAGCGGATGTTCGACAACCGCTACGGCACCGGGCAGTCGACCGTGGACGGGATCCTGCGCGCCACGAACACACTGCTCGCCGGCCGGACGGTCGTCGTGGCCGGGTTCGGCTACTGCGGGCGCGGCCTGGCGGAACGGTTCCGGGGCATGGGCTCGAACGTGGTCGTCACCGAGGTGGACCCGGTCAAGGCGCTGGACGCCGTGATGCAGGGGTACACCGTCGCGACGATGGACACCGCGGCAGCGGCCGGGGACGTGTTCGTCACCGCCACCGGCAACCGTGACGTCATCCGCCGCGAGCACCTGGCGGTGATGCGGGACGGCGCGATCCTGGCCAACTCGGGCCACTTCGACCTGGAGATCGACCTCAACGCCCTGGACTCGTTGTCCGTCGCGGTCGACCGCGGCGTACGCGAACAGGCCGACGAGTAC
The DNA here is from genome assembly GCF_014651695.1 of Nocardiopsis terrae. Classification (GTDB taxonomy): domain Bacteria; phylum Actinomycetota; class Actinomycetes; order Streptosporangiales; family Streptosporangiaceae; genus Nocardiopsis; species Nocardiopsis terrae. The sequence continues at coordinate 416,645 of NZ_BMXJ01000002.1, read as the reverse complement.
GTGTTCGCCGACGGGCGCAGGCTCCTGTTGCTGTCCGAGGGGCGCCTGGTGAACCTGGGCGCCGCGGAGGGCCACCCGGCGGCCGTCATGGACATGTCGTTCGCGGTGCAGGCGCTCACCACCGAGTGGCTGGCCCGCGAACACGGCGCGCTCGCACCGGGGGTGGTGGATGTTCCGGAGGAGACCGACAACGAGGTCGCCCGGCTCGAACTCGCCTCCCTGGGCGTGGGGATCGACGTCCTCACCCCAGGTCAGGAGGATTACCTGAACTCCTGGCGCCCCTGAGCGGGCCCGGTCAGCGGGCCGGGCCCCGGTACGGGTCGTTCCACTGCGGAGCCCGGTGCTGGTGGAACCCCTGGGCCCGGCCCGGGTCCTGCGTCTGCCCCGGCCCCTGGCCCATGGCCTCCATGCTGCGGCGGCGGCGCTCGGCGAGCACGGCGGCGAGGAAGTACGGCGGGGTGGTGCCGGCCGGCGGGGGCGGGCTGACCTGCGCGGCCACCGCGTCGGCCAGTTGGGCCCCCATCTCGTGCCGGGTGTGCTCGGCGAGCTCGCCGTAGCGCAGCACGTACTGGCGGGCGGCGTTCGCGGTCTCCGGGGACAGGCGTGAGAGTTCGGTGCCCGCCGCCCAGGCGGCCAGGTGCGGCGGCATCGGGACGACCGGGTCGCGGCGTCCGCCGGAGCGCTCCTCCACCACCATGGTCCCGGCCACGAAGTCCCCGATCCGCCGACCGTCCCGGTTGAGCATCGAGGTGATCAGGGCGACCACGCCGAAGGTCAGCCAGAGCTCCACGAACCCGGCGAGCGCCCGCCCCAGCGCCTGGCGGAAGCGTTCGGGCGAGCCGTCGGTTCCGACCACCCGCAGCCCCAGGGCCAGCTTGCCCAGGGAGTGCCCGCGCGAGACCGACTCGAACGCGGCGGGGTAGCCGACCATGATCAGGATCGAACCGGCGAGCGAGATCGCGGCGGTCGCGGCAGGGTCGACGCTCACCCCGATCCAGGAGACGACGACGGCCATGGCGATCAGGGCGATGACCTGTGCCAGGAAGTCGATGGCGATCGACGCCGTGCGTGTGGCGAACCCGGCCGGGCGTAGTTCGAGGACCACCGCGTCCCCCGTGACCAGCGGCGTCACGCCGTACACGTCGTCACGGGCCTGGCCGCCACCGGGATAGGACACCAGCGCACGCTCCCTTACCGGGTGTCTGAAACCGTCGCTTTGACACTACCTGCCAGCGGAGGAGTGCGTTAGCACCCGTCGCTGCCCCGGGGCCCGGATCCAGTAGTGTCCAGTGCGTGGATATCGACGTGTTCGCCGCGGCGCACGCCCGGGAGTGGGAACGGCTGGACGAACTGGTGCGCAGGCGCCGTTCGCTCACAGGTGAGGAGGTCGACGAACTCGTCGAGCTCTACCAGCGGGTGTCGACCCACCTGTCGGTGGTCCGCGCCTCGGGACAGGACCCGGTACTGGCGGGCCGGTTGTCCTCTCAGGTGGCCCGCGCCCGGTCCGCGGTCACCGGCTCGCACGCCTCCTCGTGGGCCGACTTCGCGGGGTTCTTCACCAGCGTGTTCCCGGCGGTGCTGTACCGGCTGCGCTGGTGGTGGATCGGCGTCACGGTGGGAACCCTCACGGTGTCGACGGTGACCGGGGTGTGGATCGCCACCAACCCCGACGTCCTGGCCGCACTGGGCACCCCGGAGTCCATCGCGCGCTACGTCGAGCACGACTTCGCCAACTACTACGTCGAGAACCCCCCGGGGTCGTTCGCGGCCCAGGTGTGGACCAACAACGCCTGGGTGGCGGCGCAGGCGATCATCTTCGGGGTGGCCTTCGGCCTGCCGACGCTCGGTGTGCTGTTCCTCAACGCGGTCAACCTGGGGATGGCCGCGGGCATGATGTTCTCGCTCGACCGCGGGGACGTGTTCTTCGCGCTGATCCTCCCGCACGGCCTGTTGGAGCTGACCGCCGTGTTCGTGGCCGGGGGAGTGGGGTTGAAGCTCGGCTGGACGCTGGTCTCCCCGGGGCCGCGGACCCGTCTGCGCGCCCTGGGCGAGGAGGCCCGCGCGGCCGTAGCCGTGGCCCTGGGCCTGGTGGCGGTGCTGTTCGTCTCGGGCCTCATCGAGGGCCTGGTCACCGGGTGGATCACCAACACCTGGCTGGCGATCGGCATCGGCGTGGTCGCCGAGGCCCTGTTCTTCGCCTACGTGTTCACCGTGGGTAGGAAGGCCCACCAGGAGGGCGAGACCGGCGACATCGAGAACGCCCCCGCGGCCGTCCCGGTGGCCGGTTAGGTACCGCGCCCGGAGCCCGGGACACGTCAGCGACCTGGGCGGGTGCCGGGGACGGCGCGTTCACGGTGACGCCGCCGCGGATGTCGTGTACCTGGAGCAGTTGCCCGTACACGGCGCCCCGGGCGTCGTCCGCGGTGTGGGGCCGGGCGTCGGGGGAGAGGCCATGCCCCCATAGTGCCCGAAGGGGGCACCCTCCGACGGAGGGCGCCCCCTTCGGGAAGCCGGTGCTACAACCGGCCCTGGGCCTTGAGGTTGATGTAGGCGTCGGCCAGGGCCGGGGCGATGCGGTCCGGTGCCGCGTCCACCACCTCCGCGCCCATGCGGCGCAGTTCGGCGCTGATCCGGTGCCGTTCGCTGAGCGTGCGCTCGGCGGAGGCGGCCCGGTACAGCGCCTCGGTGCTGCCCCGTTCCGCCGCCATCTCCTCCACCTTCGGGTCCTTGACCGCCGCCACCATCAGCAGGTGGCGCGAGGACAGCACCGGAAGCCTCGGCAACAACCCCTCCTCCAGGGAGGTGGCGTTGAGGTCGGTCAGCAGCACCACGAGCCTGCGGGCCCGCCCCTGGGCCATCACCGAGCTCACCAGCCCCGCCGGGTCCGACTCCACCAGTTCGGCCTCCAGTGGAGCCATGGCCTCCACCACGCGGTGTACCTGGCTTCCCCTGCCCGAGGCCCTCACCTGGGCGCGCACCCTCCGGTCGTAGGCCATGAAGTCCACCCGGTCACCCGCCCGGCCCGCCAGCGCCGTCAACAGCAGCGCGGCGTCCATGGCGTGGTCCAGGCGCGGGGTGTCCCCCACCCGCCCGGCCGAGGTGCGGCCGGTGTCCAGCACGACGAGGATCCGCCGGTCCCGCTCGGGCCGCCAGGTCCGCACCACCACGCCGTCGTTGCGCGCGGTCGCGCGCCAGTCGATGGAGCGCACGTCGTCGCCGGGCACGTAGTCGCGCAGGGAGTCGAACTCACTGCCCTGACCGCGCACCATCGCCGTGTGCTGCCCTTCCAGCTCACGCAGCCGCGACAGCTTGCCGGGCAGGTGCCTGCGGCTGTGGAACGGCGGCAGCGTCCGCACGGTCCACGGGACGGTGAGCGTGCGCTGCCGTCCGGCCAGCCCCAGAGGGCCGATGCTGCGCACCGTCACCCCAGCGGAGCGGGCGTCACCGCGCCGCGTCGGGGTGAGTGCGGTCCGGACCCGGCGGCGCTCGCCGGGGCCCACCCGCAGGGGTTGGGACCCGGGGGCGGCGTGCGCACTCGGCGGCCAGGCGTCCCGTACCGAGCCGCGCAGCCGGCGCCCGGTCGGGTTGGCCACCGTCACGTACACCCCGGCACTCTCGCCCAGCCGCAGCGAGGTGTCGCCCTCACGGGACAGGCGCATCCGCTTCGGCCCGGTCGCCAGCACCACGTCCGACGCGACCAGCAGCACCACCAGGCCCACGCAGACGTAGGCGACGGTCGCGCCGATCTGACCGGAGATCGCCACCGCGCCCGTCGCGAGGAGCGCGAGCAGCGCGGCCCGGCCGGTGACCACCATCAGCGCGGCACCTGGACGGAGGCCAGCACACCGTCCAGGATCCCGTCGGTGGTGGCCCCCTCCAACTCGGCCTCCGGGCGCAGCCCGATCCGGTGCCGCAGGGTGCCCTTGGCCAGGGCCTTCACGTCGTCGGGCGTCACGTAGTCGCGGCCGGACAGCCACGCCCACGCCCGGCTCGTGCGCAGCAGCGCCGTCGCACCGCGGGGTGAGGCGCCCAGCTGGAGGGAGGGTGACCGGCGGGTGGCCCGGCACAGGTCCACGATGTAGCCGAGCACCTCGGGTGCGATCCGCACCTGCGCCACCGCGTCCCGGGCCGCCTGCAACTCGGCGGCGCCCGCCACCGCGCCCACACCGGCGGCCGCCAGGTCGCCCGGGTCGAAGCCGGCGGCGTGGCGGCCCAGCATGTCCACCTCGGCGGCGCGTTCGGGCAACGGGACCGTCACCTTCAGCAGGAACCGGTCCAGCTGGGCCTCGGGCAGCGGGTAGGTGCCCTCGTACTCGACGGGGTTCTGGGTGGCCGCGACCATGAACGGGTCCGGGAGGGCGACCGGGCGCCCCTCCACGGTGACCTGACGTTCCTCCATGGCCTCCAGCAGCGAGGCCTGGGTCTTGGGCGGGGTCCGGTTGATCTCGTCGGCCAGCAGCAGGTTGGTGAAGACCGGGCCCTTCATGAACTCGAACTTCGCCGTGTGCTGGTCGTAGACGAGCGAACCCGTCACGTCACCCGGCATCAGGTCAGGGGTGAACTGCACCCTTTTGTGGTCCAGTGACAGGGCCTGCGAGACCGTGCGCACGAGCAGTGTCTTGGCGACACCGGGCACGCCCTCCATCAGTACGTGGCCGCGGCACAGCAGTGCCACGACCAGGCCGGTCACCGTCTCGTCCTGGCCCACGACCGCCTTGGCCACCTCGCGGCGCAGGGCGGTCAGCGCCGCCCGGGCCTCGTCGGCGGATGGCAGTGCCTCGGGTGTGAAGGCGCTCACGTGCCGTCTACCTCTCTCGATACCTCAGTGGTCGGTTCTCGTCTGCGGGGGGCGCGGCCGGGGACCGGAGCCGCGTCTGCCTCCGGCCCCGCTCCGGCCTCCGGGTTCACCGCAGCCTCCCGGAGAGCCGGTCGAGCTCGTCGGCGAGCCGCAGCATCGCCTCGTCGTCCGCCGTGTACGGGTCCGGTTGGGACGGGTACAGGAGCCGCCACAGGTCCTGGGGGTCCTCTCCGCTCCGGGCGGCGGCCGCGGCCACCACCGAATCCGGACCGGAGTCGGTGCGCAGACCCAGCTTGGGCACCGAACGCTCCAGGAACCCGTTGCGCAGGGCCGAGGCCGCGCGGTCGCGCGCCTTGCGTGACTGGTACAGCCCGGCACGGCCCTCGGTGGTCTCCGAAGCCCGGACCAGGGCGGGGAGCGACTCCGGGACCAGCGCGCCCATCCGCCGCCCGCGCCAGAGGGCGAACAGCAGCAGGGTCAGCGCCAGGGGGGCCAGGGACCAGCGCACGCCCGCGGGCACGAGCTCCCACAGGGTGGCGCTCCCGACCTCCTCGGGCACGTCCGGGCGCAACCACACCACGTCCTCGGCGGAGAGCAGGTTCAGCGCCAGGGCGGCGTTGCCCGCGGAGTCCAGCTCGCGGTTGGTGAGCGGGTCCCCGGTGCCCAGCACCGTCGTGGTGGAGCCGTCGGGTGCGGCCACCTGGAGCAGCCCGGAGCCGTCAGCGGCCGGATAACAGCCCAGGGCCTCGACCCCGTTCCCGGCCGTGTAGAGCTCACCGGTGACCCCGGCGTCCCCCGCCGAGGCCGCGGCGGGCAGCGCGCACCCGGGTTCGAGGGTGCGTTCGTCGTCGACCCGGCCGGTCATGTCCGCTCCGGGCGCGAAAGCCGCGAGGGAACGCAGGGAGGGCCGCACCAGGACGGTGTCGGACCCCAGTCCGGCCAGGGTGTCCAGCTCCTCGGGGAGCAGCCGGTGGTCCAGCAGGACCACCAGCACGGTGTCCTCCCCCGACCGTTCCACGGCCCGCACCGCCGCCTCCGAGGTACGGGCGACGGTGAGGTCGGAATCCTCGTCGAGCAGCCGCACCAGCGCCCGTGCCCCGTCGGGTTCGGGGCTCCCGGGCTCCAGGTGACCGGAGGGGAACTGTTCGCTGCCCAGTGACAGCAGGACCGACACCGCGACCAGCAGGCCGATCACGGCGGCGGGCGCCCGGCCGGCCCGCCACAGGCGTCCGGCGGCGGAGCCCGGCGCTGAGCCGGCCGGTGGGTGTTCGGGCGGCGCGGTGGTCGTCATCGTCGCCCTTCGTCATGGGTCGGGGACTCGGGTACGACCGGGCGTGCCGCGGCCAGCCGCACGTCCAGCTCACGCAGGGTGCGGGCGGATTCCGCGGTCGCGACCCGGTCGCCGTAGGCCACGTCGTTGAAGATCTCGGCCCCCTTGTGCAGGCCGGCCGCCTCGCCCGGCAGGGTCCGGGCTGCTTCGGCGGCGAGCTCGGTGGCGGTCCGTCCGGCCCGGGGGCCGATGACGGCCCGTTCCTCCAGGTCCACGCTGATCGCGCGCAGGCGCTCGGTCACCGCCGCGGCGAAGTCGCCCGCGGCCTCGCTCCGGTCCGCCGCCGCGCGGTGGTCGGCGGCGGTCCGGGCCTCGTCCTGGTGCACCGACACCTCGGCCCGGCGGTTCCGGGAGGGGCGCAGGTAGAAGATCAGGCCGACCACCAGGGCCAGAACCACCAGCAGGACGCCGGCGAGGAGCCAGCCGCCCGGGATGACTCCCTCGCCCGCGACGGCCAGTCGGTCCAGCAGTTCGCCCAGCCAGTTGAGGAACCGGTCGATCAGGGACGGTTCGTGGTCCCCGTAGAGCGGGTCGGACAACTCCTCGATCGCACGCCGCCGCCCCTCCTCCCGGGTGACTTCCAGGGGAGCCGAGTGCGGGGGGCTCACGTGCGGTACTCCGGAAGGTAGATCTCCGGGCCGACCGCCTCGCCCCGCTGTGCGGCCTGGTGCAGCTTGAGGTCCAGGCCCTCGCGGCGCATGCGCAGGTCGATGTAGAGCAGGGTGTTCACTCCGGCGAGGAAGGGCTGGGTGATGGCGTAGATCAGGACGGTGACCACGTAGGTGATCACGCCCGCCAGGACCGGCGCCCACACCGCGTCCCCGCCGAGGGTGCTGATGACGCCGGCGAGGAAGCCGAACGGCATGGCCAGGACCATGTTCACCACCAGCACGATCAGCAGGGCCAGCAGCCAGTAGCCCAGCGTCCGCCACCAGTTCTGCTGGGAGAGCCGCCAGGACCTGGCCATGGCCCGGCCCGGACCGAGCCGTTCGAGAACGACCAGGGGCATGGCGTAGTAGAGCCGGATCCAGATCCACAGGGCCGGGACTCCGACGAGGGCACAGCCGACCAGCACGACCAGGAAGCCGACGGCCACGCCCGCCCCCGGTTCGTTGGCGCCGAAGGCGATGGCGAAGCCGAGGATGAGCGCGACGAACAGGACGACGAAGGCGATGACCCCGATGACCACCTGGATGCCCAGTTTGATGAAGGCCAGGCCGATGATCGCGCCGACCCGTCCGCGTACGGCCTGCCACGCCTGCCCCATGGTGAGCCGGTAGCCGAGCACTGACATGCCGACGACCGCGGCGAGCAGGCCGAGCAGGACGGCCCCGCCGACGAGGAGGAGCAGGTCCCCGACGAACCCGAGCAGGGTGACCATCGGGGAGGTGTTGAAGAGCGGGTCCTCGGGGTCGACCGCGTACGGGTCCGCCATGATCTCGTCGATGGTCGTGACGTAGTCGTTCGTCAGCCAGGTCGCGGAGACGGTGCTGAGCACGGACGCGATCGCCATGACGAGCAGGGCCAGCCCGACGGTGGTCCTCGGGTTGTTGCGGACGTAGCTGAACGCGCCGTTGAAGATGTCGCCGAGCGTCATCGGCCGGAGCGCGACCACACCGGGTTTGACGGCCTGCGGTCGCGGACCGTGGGCCGCGGGCCCGTACCCCTGCTGGGGTCCGTATCCGGGAGGCGGTCCGTACCCCTGCTGGGGCCCGTATCCGGGAGGCGGTCCGTACCCCTGCGGCGGTCCATACCCTTGCTGGGGCCCGTAACCGGGAGGGACGCCCTGGCCGGGGCCGGGGTAGCCGGGGGCCGCCTGGCCCGGGGCGCCGTAGCCGGGTTGCGGTCCGTACCCCTGCTGGGGCCCGTATCCGGGAGGCGGTCCGTACCCCTGCTGAGGTCCGTGACCGGGGGGTGCGCCTTGTCCGGGAGCGCCGTGTTCCGGCGGCGGTCCGTGACCGGAGGGCGGGGGCGCGTGGCCCTCCCGAGGCGGTTCGGCGGAGGCCCCCTGGCCGGGTGCGGCCCAGCCGCCGGCCCCGGGAGCGCCTCCGGACTCGGGTGTCCCCTGGCCCTCCGGGCTGCCCTCCGGAGTCTCCCGGTGGCCGTCCTCCTGGCTCATCTGCCCCGCCCTCCGTGGGATTCGGTTACTCCGCGCGATCGTTTTCGCGCCAATTCTGACCTGTCGGGAACCAACCTACCGGCCGGTTCCACCGCGCCTCGGCGGTGTTGGAGTGTGTCCCACGACAACCGACGCACTTCATTCCTTTTGTATGCTTTCTGTTACCAACCGGCCAAGTCACGAAGCTTTCTGGGCCTTCCTGGCCAGGGACGACACCGCCGGCGACCGAAAACGGTCCAAAAGGGCCCAACACCGCGGACCGCTCTTCCAACCGCGTCCGAAGCTGGCAAGGTTGGGGGAGGCCGGACGCCGTTCCCCGCCCGGGGGACACGGGCACCGACCACTGACGCCGTTTGAGTGTTCCAGGAGAGAGGAGTAGGCGCCGCGGATCCCCGCCCGTGAGGCGGTGGACAACCCGGTGCCGGACACACCGATGAAGGGACGTGTACTGGTTGTCGATGACGACCTCGCCCTCGCCGAGATGCTGGGCATCGTGCTGCGGGGTGAAGGGTTCGAGCCCTCGTTCGTCCACGACGGGGACAAGGCTCTGGAGGCCTTCCACGAGACCAAGCCCGACCTGGTCCTCCTCGACCTGATGCTGCCCGGGGCCGACGGGATCGACGTGTGCCGTCAGATCCGCGCCGAGTCCGGGGTTCCCATCGTCATGCTCACCGCCAAGAGCGACACCGTCGACGTCGTCCTCGGTCTGGAGTCCGGGGCCGACGACTACATCGTCAAGCCCTTCAAGCCCAAGGAGCTCGTGGCCCGAGTGCGCGTGCGGCTGCGCCGCACGGAGGAGCCCGCGCCCGAGGTCCTCCAGATCGGCGACATCACCATCGACGTCGCCGGACACGCGGTGCGCCGCGACGGCGAGCAGATCAGCCTCACCCCGCTGGAGTTCGATCTCCTGGTCGCCCTGGCCCGCAAGCCGCGCCAGGTCTTCACCCGCGAGGTCCTGCTGGAGCAGGTCTGGGGCTACCGCCACGCCGCTGACACGCGCCTGGTCAACGTGCACGTGCAGCGCCTGCGCGCCAAGATCGAGAAGGACCCGGAGCACCCCGAGGTCGTCGTGACCGTCCGCGGCGTCGGCTACAAGGCCGGTACCGCCTGACCTGGCCGGGACCCACATGACCGCGTCCGAACCCGAGGAGGGGCGCAGGGCCGAACCCGAGGGGGAGCGGTCTGCCCCTCCCTCCGGCCTGCCCGAGACCGGGGGCGGCTGGCGTGACAACAACACCGGTCTGACCCGGGCCTACCTGCTCGCCCAACGGGCGGCCCGGGCCCTGGTACGCGTGGTGCACACCAACTGGCGCCGTTCGCTGCACCTGCGGGTCATCAGCACGACCCTGGTCCTCTCCCTGCTGGTGATGGCCGGGCTGGGATACGTGCTGATCTCCGAGGTGCGCGGGGGCCTGTTGGAGGCCAAGACCGAGGCCGCGGTCAACGACCACCGCGCCGGCCTCAACTACGCGCTCCTCGAACTGCGCGAGAACGAGGTCGGCGACCGCAACAGGCTCCTGAACAACATCGCGAGTGAGCTGACCAGCCGCAGCGGTGACACCGGGCTCTACAGCGTGTTCATCCTGCCGTCGGTGAGCGACGAACTCGGCTGGGCCACCGGTGAGGGCGACGTTCCGCCCAGGCTCGTGGAGCAGGTCCGCCAGTCCGAGGTGCTCGATCAGCAGTACCACACGTACACGCGCATCGACATGGACGACGGTTCGGTCGAGCCGGCCCTGGTCGTGGGTGCTCAGCTCACCCACGCCTACGAGCTCTACTACATCTTCCCGCTCCAGCACGAGCAGGAGATCCTGGACCTGGTCCAGGGCACGGTCGCCCTGGTCGCGATCCTGCTGGTCATCCTGCTCGGGCTCATCGCGTTCATGATCACCCGCCTGGTGGTCACCCCCGTGCGTTCCGCCGCGCAGTCGGCTGAACGCCTGGCCTCGGGCGATCTCACCGAGCGGATGACCGTGCACGGCGAGGACGACCTCGCCCGGCTCGCCATGTCCTTCAACGACATGGCGGGCAACCTGCAGGAGAAGATCCAGGAACTGGAGGAGCTGTCCAAGCTCCAGCGCCAGTTCGTCTCCGACGTCTCGCACGAGCTCCGCACCCCGCTCACCACCATCCGGATGGCCGGGGACCTGCTCTTCGACGACCGCGAGGAGCTCGATACCTCGCACCGGCGCTCCGTCGAACTGCTCCAGAGCCAGGTCGAACGCTTCGAGGAGCTCCTGTCCGACCTGCTGGAGATCAGCCGCCACGACGCGGGGGCCGCCACTCTGGGCACCGAGCCCACGGACGTCCGGGACTCGGTGATGAAGGCCGTCGGCGACGCCGAACAGATCGCGGAGCGGCGCGGTATCAAGGTCATCCTGCGCCTGCCCGCGGAGCCCTGCGTCGCCGAGTTCGACACCCGGCGGATCAACCGCATCCTGCGCAACCTGGTGGTGAACGCCATCGAACACAGCGAGGGGCGCGACGTGGTGGTCGCGGCGGCCGGCGACCGCGACGCGATCGCCGTGGCGGTGCGCGACTACGGCGTGGGGCTCAAGGAGGGGGAGGAGCACCTGTGCTTCGACCGCTTCTGGCGGGCCGACTACTCCCGGGTGCGCACCACCGGCGGCACCGGCCTGGGCCTGTCCATCGCCAAGGAGGACGCCGCCCTGCACGGGGGTTGGCTCCAGGCCTGGGGGATGCCCGGTCAGGGCTCGCAGTTCCGCCTGTCCCTGCCGCGGCGCTCCGGGGCCGAGCTGCGGGGGTCCCCGCTGCCGCTGGTTCCTCCGGAGATCGCCCTGGGGCGCAACTTCGCGTCTCTGGGCGACAAGGACGGCGCGAACGGTGTGCCGGAGACCCGGAGTCCGGAGAGGGAACGACCCGGAGCCGACGAGGAGGAGGCCCTGTGAGCGACGTGGCGAGCCCGGGACGATGGAGGCGGGCGGCGAGCACCATGGCCGCGGGCGCACTCGCCTGCGTGTCTCTGGGCGCCTGCGCGAGCGTTCCCATGACCGGCCCCGTCATCCCCGGTGAGGGCGGGGACACCTCGGGTGACCCCTACGGCAGCTACGTACGGCTCCTGCCCGCCGGACCCCAGCCCGGGGTGGAGCCCGAGGGCCTGATCAACGGTTTTCTCCAGGACATGGGCAGTTTCGAGGACGACCACAAGGCCGCCCGCAGCTACATGCTCCCCGAGATGAGCGAGAACTGGTCCCCGGACGGCTCCGTTCAGGTCTTCGCCGACCTGGACGCGGTGAACCTCGAGTCCGAGGTCTCCGCCGACGGCCTCACCGCCACGGTGCGGCTGCTCAGCAACGAGGTCGCCAGCATCGACGAGAGCGGCAAGTACGTCCCGGCCGACACCGGAACCGTGCTCGAGGAGACCTTCACCCTGGCCCGCGAGGGGGGCGACCCCGAAGGCGAGTGGCGGATCCAGGACCTGCCCGAGGAGATCATCCTCAGCCGGTTGGACGTCGAGCGCACCTACCGCCCGTTCAACCTCTACTACTTCAACCCGGACGGGACGGCCCTGGTCCCGGATCCGGTCTACCTGCCGGTGAGTACCGACCAGCTCGCCGACCGCCTCCTGCGCAAACTCGCCTTGGGGCCCACCGACTGGTTGGACCCGGCGGTGACGTCCTCCTTCCCCGAGGGGCTCGTGCCCGAGGTCGAGGTCGACTCCGAACGGGTCGTGATCAGCGTCATGGGCCCGACCGACGCGGACGAGTACAGCATGGGCGCGCAGATCGCCTGGACTCTGCGGCAGCTTCCCGAGATCCAGGAGTTCACGCTCCGGATCAACGGCGAGGAGGTCGGCTTCCCCCAGGCGGACGGGGAGAGCTCCGACCGGCCGCGCCCGGGCAGCGACTTCTGGGCCCGGGTGAGCCCCGGCGCCATGTCCCCGGACGTGCACGCCTACTTCACGCACGAGGGCCAGCTGTGGTCCGCCTCCGACTGGGAGCCGGACACCTTCGAGGACGCCGAGCGGGTCCCGGGCCCCCTCGGAGCCGGAGACGTCCAGCTGGACCGGTTCGCGGTCTCGCTCGACGAGAGCACCGTCGCCGGTGTCACCCTGGGCGGCGGGGAGGTCGTCACCAGTTTCACCAGCCCCGGAGCGGAGACCAGGGAGGTCCTCGCCGACGGGGTGTTCACCGATCTGTCCTGGGACGTGAACGGCAACCTCTGGGTGGTCGAGGAGATCGAGGGCCCGGACCCGGAGGAGGACCCGGATGACGAGGGAGCCCCGGAGCCGGACGCCGTCCAGCCCGACGGCGCCGGGGGTACGCGCTCGCCAGCCCCGGAGGACACCGCGCTGTGGCTGCTGCGTGACGGGGACGAGGTGGTCGAGGCCCAGGTGACGGGGCTGCGGGGGCACACCCTGGTGCACTTCAGGATCTCCCGGGACGGCTCCCGGGCCGCCGTGGTCACCGAACGGGACGGGGAACGCCTGCTCCAGGTCGGCCGAGTCGTGGAGGGTGAGGACGGCCAGGTCTCGGTGGGCGGCTTCATCCCCCTGGCGCAGCAGGAACTGGACGAAGTCACCGGTATCTCCTGGCGTTCGAGCGACCAACTGGTCGTCCTGGGCAGCCGTGACGGCGGCACCCAGCAGGCGCTGTTCGTCGCCCTGGACGGAGGTACGCCCGCAGCCAGCGCCGGAGCTCCGGGCGCGGGTACGGTCACCATCACCGGAGCCCCCGGACAGCCCCTGCTCGCCGGCTCCGACGACGGCAACGTCTGGGCGTCCAACGACCCCCTGAACTGGCAGGTCGTGGTGGAGGGCAGCTCGCCCACCTACCCGGGCTGACCCCGGGCCCGGCGCGCCCTCCCCGCAGGGGCGGGGGAGGGCGCGCCGGGTTTTCCACAGGCGGGCGGCGGCACTGGCGGGGACGGCCGCGGCGGTCGATCCTGGAACCATGGACCAACGGACCGGTGCTCTCCGCAGGCGGCCCCACGGTGTGCTCTCCCCGGTGCGACGCCTCCTGAACGGCCTGCTCGACCCCCTCCTCGAACTGCTGCTGCCGCACGCCTGCGCGGGGTGCGCGAGCCCGGAAGGGCCCCTGTGCGCCCGCTGCCGGACGGTTCTGGAGCGCAGACCGCACCCGTGCGCCCCGCGTGAGCGCTGCCCGCCGGCCTGGGCCGCCGGCCCCTACGCCGGGCACAACCGCAGGGTCCTGCTCGCCTACAAGGAACACGGGGACGGACGCTTGGCGGACCACCTGGGGGAGCGGCTGGCCGCCGCCTACCACGCCTCTGGGTGGGCGGGGCCGGACACGCTGTTGGTACCGGTCCCGGGGCGCGGGGGGTCCTCGTCCCGGCACAGCCCCGTCACCCGTCTGGCGTTGTCCTGCGCGCACCGTGCGGGCGTCGCGTCGACGGGCGGGGTGGTTCCGCTGCTGGGCTACCGGTGCAGGACGCGCCGACAGGTCGGGTTGGGGCGCGCGGAGCGACTGGCCAACCGGGCGGGGGTCTTCACCGTCGTCCGGTTGCCCCCGGGCCCGGGCGGGGACGGTCAGGGCGGTGGCTCGGGGGCGGCTCGGCGGGGCCTGCACGGGCGCAGGGTGGTCGTCGTGGACGACGTGCTCACCACCGGTGCCACGGTCGCGGAGGCGACCCGTGCGCTGCGCGAGGAAGGGGCCAGGGTGGTGGGCGCCCTGGTGCTGGCCGAACGGTCCGGGACCCGGAACCGACTGTCTCCGTTCCCGGGCGCGAGGTCGGAACGAAGGTTTTACGAACCCCCCTGAAGAGGCGAAAGATGCATGTTCGCAAGGGTTTGCGACGCTTCTCGGGCAGTTGGGCGCCCGTCCGCTACCTGACATCCGCGCCGGGACAGGTTACGGTCCAGGTATGGCACCCGTCCGGGTCCGTGGTTGCGCCGGATTCTTGAAGCTCCCGGGAACACCGGGGAGCGACTCCGGCAAGCCGATGCCAGGCGCAGGCGAAACGGCCCACGTAAGGCGACTTTTCGTCGACCGATCACGGTGCGCCTTAGAGGTAAGTCCTGCCCCGCGGAGGGTCCCGATGTCCCTCATGACAGGGAGAAGAGCAGTAGTCGCGGATAAGAGCGGCGACACTCTCAGCAGGCGGATGTGGGGACGAAGACCAGGTCGGCCGGACGGGTGGCATACCGACGCGCGGGGGTTCGCCGGTTCCGGAGCGCATGCTCCGGGGCCGCGGGCCCCCTCCCGTCCCCTCCGTACTGCCCCGGCCCGTTTCCCGTTCCTCCTACCCGCCGGGTGTTCGGTACCAAATGGACCGAAGGTCCTTTTCCCCAGTTCAGAAGTCGCGATCAATCGTGCCCGTGGGGCGCGTGATGACCCTGCTTCTGATGGGTATACGCACTTCCAACCGAGCCGTGACCCGGATCCGACCGGTTCACAGACGGAAGGGGGCTAGCGCGTCACACCCTCCCCGGCGAGGGAGGGGAGCAGAGCCAGCCTGGCCGTCGCCTTCACGGCGGTCACGCGATGAAGGGGGTCCTATGGACATCATCGTCAAAGGTCGACGCACCAGTGTGAGTGACAAGTTCCGACAGCACGTCGAGAACAAGCTCGACAGGCTCTCCAAGTGGGAGCGCAAGGGCATGAGCGTCGATGTGGAGGTGTCCCAGGAGCGCAACCCCAAGCTCGCCGACGTCCGCGAGCGGGTTGAACTGACCATCCACTCCGATGGCCCTGTCATCAGGAGCGAAGCCGCGTCCGCGGACCGCCACGGTGCGCTCGACCTCGCGGTCGACAAGATCGAGGCCCGCCTCCGCAAGTCCGCGGACCGCCGCAAGGTCCATCGGGGAAACCACACTCCCGTCTCCGTGGCGGCCGCGACCGCCAACCTCCCCGGAGACCTGCCCTCATCCACCCCGACAACAGCCGAGGCACCCCCGGCCCAGCGCAGCGGGGACGAGGAGATCAACGGCGTCGAGCTCGACGGCCGCTTCTCCGACGAGTTCGTCGAACTCGACACCCAGGGGGAGACTCCCGTGATCGTGCGGGAGAAGTACCACCGGGCGAAGCCGATGAGCATCGACCAGGCGCTGATGGAGATGGAACTCGTCGGCCACGACTTCTACCTCTTCCACGACGAGGTCAAGGACGCCCCGAGCGTCGTCTACCGCCGTAAGGGCTTCAACTACGGCGTACTGAGGCTTGTGGACTAGGAACCCCGTCTCCGAACTCCTCCGCACGGGAGGTGGAGCCGAGCCGAACACGCACCGCGGCGGGCCCGAACGGCCCGCCGCGGTCGTGCGTCACGCCTTCCGGCCCCGCTTGATGCGGTGCAGCGGGGTCTGGTGCGGTTCCTCGGACTCGTAGCGCGGCGGGTCGAGCACCACGTCGCCGAGGATGTCGCAGAACACCGCCACCGCGAGCGCCGCGACCAGCAGGATCCCGCCCGGGATCAGCAGCAGCGGGGCGCCGCCCAGGGCGATCGCCAGTCCGCCGAGGGAGAAGCCGGCCACGGCGAGGGCGACGCAGACCCAGGAGGCCGGGCTCCCCCGGTGGCCGTTGCTCGGGGCCAGGGTGCCGCCCTGGCGCTGGAACCCCCGGATACGTCCGTTCTCCCGTTCCTCGTCGGCCGTCGGGTGGTACTGCTCCCACGCCAGAGCCGGGTCGTACGCCGCGGCGGGACGGACGGACGTCCGCTGGGCGCCCTCGACGGCCGTCTCGATCACCTCGGCCGGCGTTCTCGGAGAGAACGTTCGTCCGACTCTCCCGGCTCGTTCGGTGCCTCTGTTCGCTCGCATGGTGATCCCTCCCGGGAGCACGTTCGCGTCGGCGGAGCCGCGGTCACACGATTCGGCGCACAACCGTTCGGAACCGCCCCTGCACCCATTGCACTACCCGAAGAAATGCGCGAGTCTGCACAAACATCATGAAAAAGGCGGGAACATCCATACCCGTTCCGCTCGTTTGCGGAGAGGACGGGAAGCGGTTCCGGGTCCTCTAGGATGTAGGCCCGAGGACCAGGGGTCCCCCTGATCTCCGTGGCCGCGGAAAGCGGTCAGCGGGCCTAGATCTGACTCTCCGCCCACGGTGGAGCCAACCGCGATCTGCGAGGAGCGCATAGGAAGTGCCAGGCATACTCGACAAGCTCCTGCGCGCGGGTGAAGGAAAGATCCTGCGCCGGCTCAACAAGCTGAAGGACCAGGTCAACGCGCTTGAGGACGACTACGTCGACCTCACCGACGAGGAACTGCGCGACCTCACCCGGGAGTACAAGGAGCGCTACGAGGACGGGGAGTCCCTGGACGACCTCCTCCCCGAGGCCTTCGCGACTGTCCGCGAGGCGGCCAAACGCACCCTGGGACAGCGCCCCTTCGACGTTCAGGTCATGGGCGCGGCGGCTCTGCACCTGGGCAACATCGCCGAGATGAAGACCGGTGAGGGCAAGACCCTGACCGGAAGCCTCGCGGTGTACCTGAACGCCCTCGCGGGCAAGGGCGCGCACGTCATCACGACCAACGACTACCTCGCTCGGCGCGACGCCCAGAACCTGGGCCGCATCTTCCACTTCCTCGGACTCGAGGTCGGTGTGGTCGGCCCCCAGATGACCGCGGAGGCCCGCCGCAAGGCCTACCAGGCCGACATCACCTACGGAACGAACAACGAGTTCGGGTTCGACTACCTGCGCGACAACATGGCGCTCTCGCTCAAGGACACGGTCCAGCGCGAGCACTTCTTCGCCCTGGTCGACGAGGTCGACTCCATCCTCATCGACGAGGCGCGCACCCCGCTGATCATCAGCGGCCCCTCCGAGCAGAACTCGCGCTGGTACTCCGAGTTCGCGAAGATCGCGCCCCGCCTGAAGAGGGACACCGACTACGACGTCGACGAGAAGAAGCGCACCGTCGGCATCACCGAGTCCGGTGTGGCCAAGGTCGAGGACTGGCTCGGGATCGACAACCTCTACGAGGCGGTCAACACCCCGCTGATCAGCTTCCTCAACAACTCCCTCAAGGCCAAGGAGCTGTACCGCAAGGACAAGGAGTACATCGTCAATGACGGTGAGGTCCTCATCGTCGACGAGTTCACCGGGCGCGTCCTGGCCGGCCGCCGTTACAACGAGGGCATGCACCAGGCCATCGAGGCCAAGGAGCGCGTCAGGATCAAGGACGAGAACCAGACTCTCGCCAAGGTCACGCTCCAGAACTACTTCCGCCTCTACGAGAAGCTCGCCGGCATGACCGGTACCGCCCAGACCGAGGCGGCGGAGTTCACCCAGACCTACGGCGTCGGCGTGGTCCCCATCCCGACCAACAAGCCGATGATCCGTGAGGACGTCAAGGACGTCGTCTACAAGCACGAGGACGCGAAGTTCCAGGCCGTGGCCGAGGACATCGCCGAGCGCCACGAGGAGGGGCAGCCGGTCCTGGTCGGTACGACCAGCGTCGAGAAGTCCGAACTCCTCTCCCGGATGCTCAAGCGCGAGGGCGTCCCGCACGAGGTCCTCAACGCGAAGAACCACGCCCGTGAGGCCTCGATCATCGCGCGTGCGGGCAAGCTCGGCGGGGTCACCGTGGCCACCAACATGGCCGGCCGCGGTACCGACATCATGCTGGGCGGAAACCCCGACTTCCTCGCCGACGAGGAGCTCCAGAGCCGCGGCCTGAGCCCGCTGGAGACCCCGGAGGAGTACGAGGCCGCCTGGCCGGAGGCGCTGGAGAAGGCCAAGGCCGAGTTCGAGGCGGAGCACGAGAAGGTCGTCGAGGCCGGCGGTCTGTACGTGCTCGGTACCGAGCGCCACGAGTCGCGCCGGATCGACAACCAGCTCCGCGGCCGCTCCGGCCGTCAGGGCGACCCGGGTATCTCCCGCTTCTACCTGTCCCTCCAGGACGACCTGCTGCGTCTGTTCAACTCCAGTCGTCTGGAGGCGTTCATGAACCAGCTGAACATCCCGGACGACCAGCCGATCGAATCCGGCATGGTGAGCAAGGCGATCGCCTCCGCCCAGGGCCAGGTCGAGACGCAGAACTTCGAGATCCGCAAGAACGTCCTCAAGTACGACGAGGTCCTCAACCGCCAGCGCAAGGTCATCTACGCCGAGCGCCGCAAGGTGCTCGAAGGCCAGGACCTGCGCGACCAGGTCGTGGAGATGCTCCAGGAGGTGCTCCGCGGCTACGTCGTGGAGGAGACCGCCCAGGGCGACCCGGAGGACTGGGACCTCGACAAGCTCTGGCGGGCGTTCAAGCAGGTCTACCCGATCAGCTTCACCGTCGACGAGTTCATCGAGCAGAACGGTGACCTGCACACCCTGACCGGCGACCTCATCGCCACCCAGGTGATCGAGGACGCCAGCACCGCCTACGACGCCCGTGAGGCCGAGCTGGGCGAGGAGGCCATGCGTGAGGTCGAGCGCCGGGTCATCCTGCAGGTGATGGACCGCAAGTGGCGTGAGCACCTCTACGAGATGGACTACCTCCAGGAGGGCATCGGCCTCCGTGCGATGGCCCAGCGCAACCCGCTGATCGAGTTCCAGCGCGAGGGCTTCGACATGTTCCAGCAGATGCTGGAGGCGATCAAGGAGGAGTCGGTCGGCTACCTCTTCAACGTCGAGGTCCAGGTCCGCAAGAAGGAGGAGCCGACCATCACCGCCTCCGCCGCCGCGCAGACCGCCGCGGCCGTGGGCGGTGGCTCCAGCGGGGCGGCCGCCGTCGCCACGGCGGTGGAGGAGGACGAGGAGGCCGTCGAGGCCGACGCTCCAGCCGAGGAGTCGGAGCCCGCCGGGGACGTGGTGGTCCCCGGTTTCGGTGAGGACCAGCCGAACCGTCTCCAGTACTCCGCGCCCAGCGAGGACGGCGGCGTCGAGCGGCACAGCGAGACGGTGGACCACGAGTACGCGGGCACCGCGCGCAACTCGCCCTGCCCCTGCGGTTCGGGTAAGAAGTACAAGAAGTGCCACGGTGACCCCACGGCCAAGTAGCCGCTGAGGAAGCCACGGACACGCGCGTGGGCGCGGCCCCCAGGGGGGTCGCGCCCACGCGCTGTTGTATGCGGTCCCCGGCCGCGTTGCGGCGGGCACCGGGGCCGCCCCCGGGCCGGGGCCGGGCTCAGGAGGTCTGGGTGACCTTGTTGAGGCCGCGCGGGACGTCGGGGTCGTAGCCCAGGCGGCGGGCGAGGTGTTCGGTGAGCAGCTGGGCGGGGACGATGAGGTTCATCGGGGACACCCACTCGGGTACGTCCGGTACCGGCACGGACAGATCGCTCGCCGCGGCCAGGGCCGCGCCGCCGCCGAAGCCGAACACCGGTGCGCCGGCGGAACGGGCCCGCTCCGCGAGGGCGACCGTGCCCTGCAGGGTGGGGCCGTCGGGCGCGGCCACCAGCAGCGCCGGGGTGCGCGGGTCCACGACCGCGATCGGGCCGTGCAGCAGGTCGGCGTAGGACAGGCCCATCGCGTGCAGGTAGCAGGCCTCCTTGAGCTTCAGCGCCGCCTCCAGCGCGGTGGAGAAGGCCATGCCGCGTCCGGAGATCACCGCTCCCTGGACGGCCACCATCCGCTCGACGATCTCCTCCAGGGCGTCCGCGGGCGCCGCGAGGGTCTGCTCGATGCCCTCCGGCACCAGGTCCAGTTCACCGGGGTCGAGGTCCGCGCCCAGACCCAGGGCGAGGACCGCGAGGGCGGCCAGCTGGGTGTTGTAGGTCTTGGTGGCCGGGACCGCGACCTCGTTCCCGGCCCGGGTGACCAGGGCGACGTCGGCCTCGGCCGCGAGCGGGGAGTCCGCGCCGTTGGTGACGCCGACGGTACGGGCCCCGCAGTCGGCGGCCCAGCGCATGGTCTCGACGATCTCCTCCGTCTTGCCGGACTGGGAGATGGCCACGGCGAGGACGTCCGAGAGGTCGATCCTGGCACCGTAGGCGGTCGCGATGGAGGGGGAGCCCAGGGTGGCCAGACGGCCGGTGTGCGCCTGCAGGAGGTAACTGCCGTAGACCGCGGCGTTGTCGGAGGAGCCGCGGGCGATGAACAGGACGTGCTTGGTGCTGCGGCCGAGCGCCTCGATCTCGGCGCGCAGGGGCAGCAGGTCGGCGAAGGTGCGGCGCAGCGCCTCGGGCTGTTCGGCGATCTCGGAGCTCATCAGGCTCGTCGTGCTGGTCATGGAGAACCCTCCGGGGTGGACGGGCGGGCCTGGACATGCGCCGGGGGCCGCGCTGGTCGCTCGTGGACGGGCCGGGGCAACGCCTACGGCCAGTCACGATGCTGGTTCGCTCCGCGTGCCACAAGGTGGATTGACACGCGGGTCGCGCTATGGTCTAGTCCGGACTATACCAGTTGATATCCGGTATGCGCCGGTACGAGTCAGGTGCCGGAGCAGGCCCCGCGCCAGGGCGTGTTCGGTGGATATGCCCTAGGGTCTAACGCCAACCCGACCGCCGACCGAGAAGGCCGCCCGCCCCATGCCGATCGACGCCAGCAACCCGCTGCCCAAGTACGTCCAACTCCGTGACCTGCTTCTGGACTGGATCACCGCGGCCGGGCTGGGCGTGGACGACATGGTGCCCTCCGAGCGCGAGCTCAGCACCACCTACGGCCTCTCCCGGATGACCGTGCGCCAGACCATCGACCTGCTGGTGGCGGAGGGGCGCCTCTACCGGGTTCCGGGCAAGGGCACCTTCGTCGCCCGGCCCAAGATCGAGATGTCCCTCGTCCTGGCGTCCTTCAGCGAGGACATGCGGGCCCGCGGCTACGAACCCGGCGCACGCGAGCTGATCCGTCAGGTCATCCCGGCCAGCGGCCACACCGCCCGCATGCTCGACATCGCCCCGGGGACCCTCGTCCACCACATCGAACGCATGCGCACCGCAGACGACGAACCCATGGCGGTGGAGCGTTCCAACATCCCCGCGGACATGGTTCCGGGGCTGGAGGACTACGACCTCGCCGAACGATCCCTCTACGAGGTCCTGGAAAACGAGTTCGACATCCTGTTGGATTCCGGGGAACAGACCATCGAGGCCGGGATCTGCGACTCGGCCGACTCCCGCCTCCTCGGCCTGCCCGCTGGAAGCCCGGTGCTGATCATGCAGCGCCGAAGCTTCGCCAAGGGACAGTGCGTCGAACTCGCGCTGTCCACCTACCGTGCTGACCGCTACCAGCTGCACTCCCGCCTCGACCCGAGGCAGCACGGCGACTGACGCACCGCGCCCTCAGGGCGCGCGTTCGAAAGGGAGGTACCCCCCGCCATGTCGGACCCGACCCCCGTTTCCCCGGACGCCGAACGCCGAACCGGACGCGGAACCAAACGCGGTTCCTCGGCGCTGGCCGTACTCCAGCGGCTCGGCCGCAGCCTCATGATGCCGATCGCGGTCCTGCCCGCCGCCGCGATCCTGCTCCGACTGGGACAACCCGACCTGCTCGGCGCCGACGGTCTGGCGGGGTTCAGCGGAATGGGCTGGATGGACCCCGTCTCGGGTGCCGTCGGCACCGCGGGCGAAGCGATCTTCGAGGCCCTCCCGCTGCTGTTCGCCATCGGTGTGGCCATCGGCTTCGCCAGGCGCGCCGACGGTTCGACCGCCCTCGCCGCCGTGGTCGGCTACCTGGTGTTCGACCGGGTGGCCACCTGGACGATGGTGACCTTCGACGGCGCCACCGGTGACATCGGCTCACGGCTGGTCAGCTACCCCCTCGCCGTCGATCCGGTGACCAGGGAGCCGCTCACCGGCCCGGAGGCGGTCAACGCCGTCGCCCCGATGATCAACCACGCGGTCAAGAACCCCACCGACGTGCTCGGCGGAATCGCGGTGGGCCTGGTGGCGGCGCTGCTGTGGCAGCGCTACCACCGGATCAAACTGCCCACCTGGCTGGGCTTCTTCGGCGGCCGCCGCTTCGTGCCCATCGTCACGGCCCTGGCCGCCCTGCTCATGGGTGTGGTGCTGGGCCTGGTCTGGCCGCTCGTCGGCATGTGGATCCAGAACCTCGGCGAGGCCATCATCGGTGCGGGTGCGCTCGGTGCCGGCCTCTACGGAGTCATCAACCGCGTTCTGCTCCCCATGGGTCTGCACCACGTGGTGAACTCGTTCATCTGGTTCGTCTCCGGTACCCACACCGCCGAGGACGGCACGGTCACCCACGGCGAGATCACCCGGTACTTCGCCGGGGACCCGGACGCGGGCGGCATGCTCTCCGGGTTCTTCCCCGTCCTCATGTTCGGCCTCCCCGGGGCCGCGCTCGCGATGTGGCTGACCGCGTCCAGGGCCAGGCGCGCGCAGATCGGCTCGATCATGATCCCCGCGGCACTGACCGCGTTCGTCACGGGTATCACCGAACCCGTGGAGTTCGCGTTCATCTTCGTCGCACCGGTCCTCTTCGCCGTGCACATCGTGCTGACCGGTATCTCGATGGCGCTGATGAACCTCCTCGACGTCCAGTTGGGCTTCGGCTTCTCCGCAGGCCTGATCGACCTGCTGCTGAACGCGACGAAGGACAACACCCAGGGGCTGGGGATCCTGCTCCTGTTCGGGGCGTTCTACTTCCTGGTCTACTTCGGGATCTTCTACCTGCTCATCACCAGGTTCAACATCCCCACCCCGGGACGCGAGCCGGATCCCGACGAGACCGCCGCCCCGCACACGGCCCCGGCCGCCGCGGACGGCACCTCCGAAACCGGGCCGGAGAGCCCGGCCGACGGGGACGCCGGGCGCTCCGGCTGAGGGCCGCGCCGACCCGGTGACGACCGGCCACCGCGCCCACCCTGGCAAGTGGGCGAAGTCACCCCTAAGCTCGGTCCAGGCCCCGGGGCACGCGATCCCGGGTAGAGCACGGAGGGCACATGGCGGACAAGGCAGCGGCGATCGTCGCCGGGTTGGGCGGCGCGGCCAACATCGAGGACATCGAGGCCTGCATCACCCGGCTGCGTACCGAGGTCGCCGACCCCGGACTGGTCCGGGAGAACGACCTGAAGGCGGCGGGCGCGCACGGCGTCCTCGTCTCCGGAAACGTCGTCCAGGTGGTGGTCGGCCCGGAGGCGGACTCCCTCACCGACGACATTCGGGACCTTCTCGACTAGTCCTGGCGGAACGGCGCCCGAAGGCAGGACTTTGGTCCTTTCGGGTGGCCGGTTCGCGGGTTAAGTTCTGTCCCTGGGGAAGATCTCCTCCATGTCAGACGTGAACGGTGCGCTGCGCGTACTCTCCCCCGTCACCGGAACGGCGATGTCCCTGGAGACAGTGCCGGACCCGGTGTTCTCCCAGAGCATGGTCGGCCCCGGGGTGGCGGTCCACCCCGAACCAGGACAGGAGGGCGGCCAGGAGTCCCAGCACGAGGCGGTCGCCCCGATCGCCGGGACCCTGGTCAAGCTCCACCCGCACGCCTACGTGGTCATGGCCCCCGACGGCGGGCGCGGAGTCCTCGTCCACCTGGGCATCGACACCGTGCAGCTCGCCGGCGAGGGGTTCGTCCTCCTCGCCCGGGAGGGAGCGCAGGTGGCGGCGGGCGCCCCGGTGATCCGCTGGTCGCCGGGGACGGTGGCCGCCCTGGGCAAACCCTCGGTCGTTCCGGTGGTGGCCCTGGACGCCCGGCCGGAGGCCCTCTCCGAACAGGCCGAAGGAGCCGTCGAACCGGGAGAGGCCCTCTTCCTCTGGGAGTGAGGCCCCCGAACCCGCCCGCGCCACGGCGGGGTGCGCCCTCCCCGGCGCCGCGACCGGGTAGTCTCCGGCGGCAAGCAGCGACCCGCCGGAGAATGAAGCCCGCCATGAGACCGTCCGTTCCACCTGCCCTGGCCTCGGCCTGTGTGGCCCTCACCCTGATCAGCACAGCCTGCTCCACACCAGAGGAGGTGGACACCTCGCCCGGGAGCGATGACCGGAGCCCCGGAGCCTCGGCCGAACCCTTCGAACCGGTCCTGGCCCCGCAGCTGCTCGAGGACATGGACCTGGACGACAAGATCGGCCAACTCCTGGTCCTCACCGCGCAGGGCACCACGGCAGCCGAGAACGCCGCCCAGATCGAGGCGCACCGTCCCGGCGGCCTCATCTACTTCGACGCCAACCTGAACGACGCCGAGCAGATCGCCCGGATGTCGGCGGGTGTCCAGGACCTGGCCGCCGAACAGGGGCAGGGCGTCCCCCTGCTGATCGGTATCGACCAGGAGCAGGGCCTGGTGGCCCGGATGCCCGTGGGCACCCGGTTCCCCGACGCCATGGCGGTCGGCGCCACCGGGGACACCGAACTGGCCGCCCTGCGCGCCGCCACCACCGCCGAGGAGCTCACCGCCGTCGGCGTCAACATGAACTACGCGCCCGACGCCGACGTCAACACCAACCCCGACAACCCGGTCATCGGAATCCGGTCCTTCGGCTCCGACCCGGAACTGGTGTCCGAGATGGTGCTCGCCGAGGCCGGCGCCTACGCCGAGCACGGTGTGGCCCCGGTGGTCAAGCACTTCCCGGGCCACGGGGACACCGACGTCGACAGCCACACCGGGCTGCCCGTCATCGACATGCCCCGGGACCAGTGGGAGGACGAGCACCTCCCGCCGTTCCGGGCGGCCGTGGACGCGGAGGTGGACGCGATCATGACCGCCCACGTGCTCATGCCGCAGCTGGACGCCGAGGAGGACCCGGACCCGGCCACACTGTCCCCGTCGATCATCGACGGCATCCTGCGCGGAGAACTCGGCTACGACGGGGTGGTCACCACCGACGCCCTCAACATGGAGGGCGTGCGCCAACGCCACGACGACGGCGAGGTGGCCGTCCGGGTGGTGGAGGCCGGTGTGGACCAGCTCCTCATGCCGCCGGACCCCGCGGCGGCGGTCTCCGCACTGCGCGAGGCCGTCGGGAGCGGGCGGATCACCGAGGAGCGCATCGACCGGTCCGTCCTGCGGATCCTCACTCTCAAGGAGAGGCGCGGGATCCTCGAAGGCGGATCCGCCGATCCGGCCGGGGCCGCCCAGGTCCTGGAGGAGCCCGGGCACGCCGAGGCCGCCCAGCGGGTGGCCGACGCCTCGGTCACCCTCGTCCGCAACGAGGCCTCCCTGCTGCCGCTCGCCGAGGGCACACGCGTGCGTGTGCGGGGCGTGGGCGCCGACCGGCTCTCCCCGGCCCTGGCGGACGCCGGCCTGGAGGTCGTGGACAGCGGCGAGGAGGTGCTCGTGGTGGGCACCGACGGCGCCCGGGGGTCGCAGGAGCAGCAGGGCCTGGTCTCCGCGGGCGAGGCCGCGGGCACACCGGTCGTCGTGGTCTCCCAGGGCGGCCCCTACGACCTGGAGGCGTTCCCCGAGGTGGACGCCTTCCTCGCCCTGTACTCGGCGGTGGAGGTCTCCCGGGTGGCCGCGGCGAAGGCGATCGCGGGGGAGCTCGACCCGTCCGGAACATTGCCGGTGGCCATCCCCGGGGCCGAGGTGAGCGCCGGAACCGGGCTCGGCTACTGACCGGACCGCGTGGTTGAACGGTGCGGGGAACGGGAAGAACCGTTCCCCGCCCGGCCCCCTCCGGGCGGAAGACGTCCAGGAAGGGAGGGGATCGGATGAACGGCGCCCGACGCGGTGTCATCTCGGACTGGGGCGGTGTCCTCACACCGCCCCTGCTCGACGGCATCCGGGCCTGGCTCCAGGCGGACCGGATCGATGCCGAGCACTACTACGAGGTCATGCGGCCGTACTTCGACGGAAGCCTGCCCGACAACCCCGTGCACGCACTGGAGCGGGGTGAGATCGACACGGGTGAGTTCGAACGCGACCTCGCCGCCCTGCTGCGCTCCACGCACGGCGGCCCCGTGGTGGCGGACGGGCTGATCCACCGCATGTTCTCGAACTTCGACCCGGTCCACGACATGTACGAGACCATCCGCTCGGTGCGGGGGAGCGGTGCCAGCACCGCGCTGCTGTCCAACTCCTGGGGCAACGGGTACCCGCGCGAACACTTCGCGGCCACCTTCGACACCGTGGTGATCTCGGGCGAGGTGGGTATGCGCAAGCCCGAGGAGCGCATCTACCTGCACACCTGCGAGCAGATGGGACTCAGCCCCCAGGACTGCGTGTTCATCGACGACCTGGGGCACAACGTGGCGACCGCCGAGTCGCTCGGGATGACCGGCATCCTGCACACCGACGTGGACAGCACCCGCCGGAAGCTGTCCCGCTTCCTGGCCCCCGAGGGCGAACCCGAACGCCAGCGGGTCTGACCGCGGAACCGGTCCGCGGGCGGGGAGCCGGTCCGGTCACCACGGGTTCTTTGGGAAACTCGTAGGGACCCGACCACGTCCTGGAGTGCCCATGTACGTCTTCCTTCCCAGCACCGTCCCCGCTCTGGCGGCCCTGCTCGACGCGGGCCGCCTGGAGGGTGCGGAACTCACCGCCTTCACCGCCGAGCCCGGGCCGGGCGGTGATCTCGAGGAGGCCGAGTACGACGCCATGTACGCGGCCGCCGACGCCTCGCTCGGACTCCTGGCACAGGTCCCCGGGGCGCCCCGCCGCCGCGTGGTGCTCGCCGCGGAGATGCCCGACCACGTCGTCGAACACGAGGCCCGCCACGCCGACGGCGTCGCCCGCGTCAGCGTCCGGGCCGGTGTGCCCTACAAGAAGCTCAGGTCCGCGCACGTGGACGACGCAGACGCGGCCGAGGACATCGCCAGGGCCGCGGCGGACCCCTCCTCCGACGCCGCCGACGAGCACGAACTCATGTGGTTCGCCGTCCAGGAACTGCGCCACCTCGTCGAGGAGTCCCGGATGTGACGGGGGTGGGAACCGCCTCCGCAGCCCGGCCGAACCACGGTGATCTTGCTACCAGGGGCAACTTCGGCGCCGAAATCGCCCCTGGTAGCAAGATCACCGCGAAAGGGGGGCGAACCTGTCAGGGCGGGCTCGGAACCCTGCCCCGGCCGCTGCCCTCTGGCCGGATTCGGACGTCGTTTCCTCCCTGAATCGCCCGTCCGGCACAATGGTTGCGTCCCCGAACCCCGACCGCCGAGGAGTCAGCCATCAGCCGCCTGGTGCTATGGAACATCGACCTCACCCTCCTCGACGTGGGGCAGGTGATGCGGGCCGCCTACGCCGAGGCCTTCGAGAAGGTCACGGGTGAACCGCTGGTCTACCTGACCTCGTCGGCGGGACGCACCGACTCGGAGATGTTCTTCGAGTTCTGCGCCCGGAACTACGTCGATCTCGAACCCGACACCGACACCCTGGCCGACTTCCTGGCCGCTCTCGAGACGGCGTTCGGCGCCCGCCACGAGCAGCTCCTGGCCAAGGGCCGGGTCATGCCGGGGGCCGCGGCCTCCCTGGCCGCCGTCGCCTCCATGCCGGACACCGTCCAGACCGTGGTCAGCGGAAGCACCCGGGCCAACGCCACCGCCAAACTGGTGGCCTTCGGCCTGGACACCCACCTCAACCTGGCCGTGGGCGGGTTCGGTTCGGTGAACTACCCCAAGTCCAGCCTCATCCAGTCCATCCGACTGCACGCCACGGGCGAGGGCGGCCGGGCCTACACCGAGGAGGAGACGGTGTTCGTCACCGGTTCGGCTCCGGACGTGCGCGCCGCCCTGATCGGCGGAGCGACGCCGCTCGCGGTGCTCAACGGGACGGCGACCGAGGGCCAGCTGCGGGAGGCCGGAGCGCAGATGGTGCTCCCCGACCTCAGCGATCCCAGGGCCGTGATGACCGCCGTCCACCGGGCGACGTCCCGATAACGGTCGTGCGCCGTCGGCAGGCGGGGCGCGGCTCCGTGCGCACCCCCGTCAGCCGCCTCGAGGCCCGTGCCGGGACCGGTGCGGCCAGGAGCCCCGGCGATCTCCGCAATCCGTTTCTTACAGTAGGTAACCACCGTGTAACGGTGTTGGTCCTGTTCTCGGGCGCGAAAAGCAGTAGCCTGTTCACGGTCCCCGCGTCGCGGGGACCGCGCAGGGGCAGGGACAACGATGTTCCACCGCCCCGTTTGACGCGACCTGTGCGCACAGGTACCAAGCCGACCACCGCCTTCACGGGTTCACTGCGACCCAAGGCACTCACGAAAAGTCACAACTCAGCACAGAAGTTCACAGGTCAACTGACGAGCCACACACGTCACATGACCGGGTGTTCTCTCATGCGCTCGTGCGACGTTGCTCACAAAGGAGTGAGAGATCCCTATGTCCGGGCAATCCGACGTCATCCTCCAGAAGCTGCTCAGCGACGCGGCCTCCCGGTGGAGTCCCGGGGACCGACTGAGCCCCGAGTCCGCCGACGCGGTCCGCCGCTTCCTTCCCTTCTACTACCGGCACACGGACCCCGAGGAGATCAGCGGGCGCAGCCCCGAGCAGATCTGCGGGACCGCCGAGGCCCACCGCTCCTTCGGCGCCGAGCGAGCCCAGGGGCGGGCCAAGGTCCGGGTCTACACACCGGACCTCGACCGGGACGGCTGGGAGCAGCAGACCAGCATCGTCGAGATCGTCACCGACAACGCACCCTTCCTCGTCTCCTCCGTCACCATGGCCCTGCGGGACCTGGGCGCCGGGGTACGGCTGATCATCCACCCCCAGATGACCGTCGGCCGGGACCTGTCCGGCCGCCTCCTGGAGGTCGACCCGGAGATCGGCGGCGACGGCCTGCTGCCCACCGACGAGTCGTGGATGCACATCGAGATCGACCGCCAGAGCGATCCCGACCGGGTCAAGGAGATCACCACCAGGCTGGAGCGCGTCCTCAACGACGTCCGCTGCGTGGACGAGGACTCCGCCAAGATGAACGACCGGGTCATCCGGATCGCCGACGAGCTGGCCGCCTACCCGGACCGCCTGGTCTCGGGCGGCGTCGACCAGCGTGAGATCGGCGAGAGCGTCGACTTCCTGCGCTGGATGGCCAGCCGCCACTTCACCTTCATGGGCTACCGCGAGTACTCCCTCGTCACCGACGAGAACGGCGACGACTCGCTGCGCCCCGAGCCCGGCACCGGCCTGGGCATCCTGCGGATGGACTCGCCCGCCTCCACCAGTTTCGCGGCCCTGCCCCCGGAGATCCGGGCCAAGGCCCGTGAGCCCTACGTCCTGGTGCTCACCAAGGCCAACTCCCGCGCCACCGTCTACCGGCCCAAGTACCTGGACTACATCGGGGTCAAGAAGTTCGACGCCCAGGGCAACATCGTCGGCGAACGCCGCTTCCTCGGCCTGTTCACCTCCCAGGCCAACACCAGCAGCATCGCCCAGATCCCGATCCTGCGCCGCAAGCAGGCCGAGGTCCTCTCCCTGGCCGGGTTCGAGGCCGAGAGCTACGACGGCAAGGACCTGATCGAGCTCCTGGAGACCTTCCCCCGCGAGGAGCTGCTCCAGATCCCCGTGGGCGAGCTCTACAACATCGTCCGCGGCGTCCTGCGCCTGCGCGACCGCCGCGGCACCAAGCTGTTCATGCGCCGCGACCCCTACGGCGGCCGGTACATCTCCTGCTTCGTGTACATGCCGCGCGACGAGTACAGCACCCGGGTGCGACTGGAGATCCAGAAGGTCCTCGCCGACGCCTTCCAGGGCGCCACCATGGACCACAACGTGATGATCGGCGCCGCCCCGCTGGCCCGCCTCTACCTGGTGGCCCGCGCCCGGCCCGGACACACCCTCGCCGACATCGACCAGGTCGCCCTGGAGGAGAAGGTCCGCCAGGCGGCCCGCTCCTGGGACGTCGACTTCGACGACGCCCTCATCGACGAGTTCGGCCCGACCCGCGCCACCACGCTCAAGGAGCGCTACGCCTCCGGGCTCACCGAGGCGTACAAGGTCGACAACAGCCCGGCCTTCGCCGCCAGGGACATCGCCCGGGTCGAGGACCTGCTCAAGCGGACCACCCCGGGCTCCCGCCAGGGCGAGTTCTCGGCCGGCCTCTACCAGCCCGAAGGGGCCGACGCCTCGACCTGGCGGTTCCGCCTGGCCCGGATCGGCGAACCCATCTCGCTGTCCCGTGTGCTGCCCGTACTGGAGCACCTCGGCGTCGAGGTGGTCGACGAGCGCCCCTACGACCTGCACGTCGAGGGCCTCGACAAGGTCTGGATCTACGACTTCGGACTCGGTCCGCTGGAGTCCTCGGACCTCTCGCCCGCCCGGCTCAAGGCGCTCTTCGAGGACGCCTTCGACGCCTCCTGGCGCGATCTCAGCGAGTCCGACCGCTTCAACGCCCTGGTCGTGCGCGCAGGGCTCGACTGGCGCCAGCTCACCGTCCTGCGCGCCTACGCCAAGTACCTGCGGCAGACCGGGTCCACCTTCAGCCCCGACTACCTGGCCGACGTCCTCGTCGCCAACGTGGGGATCGCCAACCTGCTGGTGGAGCTCTTCGAGAACCGCTTCGACCCCGACCAGGCCGACGAGGGCCGCGACGAGCGCTGCGAGGTGATCGCAGGCAAGGTCAGGAGCGAACTGGAGGGCGTGGCCAGCCTGGACCACGACCGCATCCTGCGCTCGTTCCTGGCGGTCATCCAGGCCACCCTGCGCACCAACCACTACCAGGGCGGAAGCGAACGCCACCCCTACCTGGTGCTCAAGCTCGACCCGCAGGAGATCCCGGACCTGCCCAACCCGCGGCCCCGGTTCGAGATGTACGTCTACTCGCCGCGCGTCGAGGGCGTCCACCTGCGCTTCGGCTCCGTGGCCCGCGGCGGCCTGCGCTGGTCGGACCGGTTCGAGGACTTCCGCACCGAGGTCCTCGGCCTGGTCAAGGCCCAGATGGTGAAGAACTCCGTCATCGTGCCCAGCGGCGCCAAGGGTGGGTTCGTCTGCAAGCGGCTGCCCGTCGGGGGCAGCCGTGAGGAGGTGTCGGCTGAGGTCGTCTCCTGCTACAAGCAGTTCATCAGCGGCCTGCTCGACGTCACCGACAACCTCGTCGACGGCCGCGTCGTGCACCCCGAGCGCACGGTCCGGCACGACGCCGACGACTCCTACCTGGTGGTCGCCGCCGACAAGGGCACCGCCACCTTCTCGGACACCGCCAACGCGATCT
The DNA here is from genome assembly GCF_014651695.1 of Nocardiopsis terrae. Classification (GTDB taxonomy): domain Bacteria; phylum Actinomycetota; class Actinomycetes; order Streptosporangiales; family Streptosporangiaceae; genus Nocardiopsis; species Nocardiopsis terrae. The sequence continues at coordinate 385,525 of NZ_BMXJ01000002.1, read as the reverse complement.
CCATCGAGCGCGGCTTCTGGCTGGGCGACGCCTTCGCCAGCGGCGGCTCGGTCGGTTACGACCACAAGGCGATGGGCATCACCGCCCGCGGCGCCTGGGAGTCGGTGCGGTACCACTTCCGCGAGATGGGCGTCGACGTCCAGCAGCAGCCGTTCACCGTTGTCGGGATCGGTGACATGTCCGGTGACGTGTTCGGCAACGGGATGCTGCTGTCCAAGCAGATCAAGCTGGTGGCCGCCTTCGACCACCGCCACGTCTTCCTCGACCCGGACCCGGACCCCGCGGCATCCTGGGCCGAACGCGAGCGGTTGTTCCGCCTCCCGCGCAGCACCTGGGAGGACTACGATCCCGAGCTGATCTCCGAGGGCGGGGGCGTGCACCCGCGCACCGCCAAGTCGATCACCCTCACCCCGCAGGTACGCGAGGCCCTGGGTATCGACGAGGACGTCACGGCGCTCACCCCGGACGAGCTCATCCGGTACGTGCTCACCTCGCCGGTGGACCTGCTGTGGAACGGCGGTATCGGCACCTACGTCAAGGCCAGCGGCGAGACCGACGCCGACGTCGGTGACAAGACCAACGACCAGGTGCGCGTCGACGCCTCCGCGCTGCGCGTGAAGGTGGTCGGGGAGGGCGGCAACCTGGGCCTGACCCAGCCCGCCCGGATCGAGTTCGCCCGGGAGGGCGGCCGGGTCAACAGTGACTTCATCGACAACTCCGCCGGTGTGGACACCTCCGACCACGAGGTCAACATCAAGATCATGCTGGACCGCGAGGTGCAGGCCGGCGAACTCGCCAAGGACGATCGCGACCAGCTGTTCATCGACATGACCGACGAGGTCGCCTCGCTGGTCCTGGACAACAACTACGCCCAGAACACGGTGCTGGCCGCCGCGCGCAAGCAGGCCCACGAGATGCTGCACGTGCACGGCCGCTACATGCGCCAACTGGAGCGCGCCAAGGTCCTCAAGCGCAAGCAGGAGGACCTGCCCTCGGACAAGGCGATCGCCGAACGGCGAGCCCAGGGCAAGGGGTTGACCGGCCCGGAGTTCGCGACGCTGCTCTCCTACACCAAGATCAGCCTCAAGGACCAGATCGAGCTCTCCGACCTGGCCGACGACCCCTACCTGGCGTCGACCCTGACGGACTACTTCCCGACGCCGCTGCGCTCGGACCGCTTCGCCCCGGGTGTGGAGTCCCACCCGCTGCGCAAGGAGATCATCGTCAACCAGGTGACCAACCAGATGGTCAACCGGTCGGGAATCACCTACGCGTTCCGCCTCAACGAGGAGCTGGGCTCCAGCGCCGCGGACATCGCCCGCGCCTACCTGGTGGTCCAGGACGTCCTCCAGCTGCGCAGGTTCTGGGGCGAGATCGAGGAGCTGGACCACCGGATCTCCGTGGACAGCCAGCTGGCGCTGTTGCTGGAGACCCGCAAGCTCGCCGAGCGCTCCGCCCGGTGGCTGCTGCGCAAGCGGACCTTCCCGTTCGACCTGAGCAGTGAGATCGGCTTCTTCGCCGAGGGCGTGGGCGAGGTCCTGCCCCAACTGGAGGACCTGCTGCGCGGCCGCGACCGGGAGGCCTTCGAGGAGCGCCGCGACCGGTACACCTCGATGGGAGTGCCCACCGGCCTGGCCGGGCAGGTCGCCGCCATGGTGCCCGCCTACTCCACCCTGGACCTGGTGGAGATCGCGCACCGCACCGGCCACCCGGTCGGCCGGGTGGCCAGCCTGTACTTCGAACTGGCCGACCGGTTCAACATCAGCTGGTGGCGTGAGCGGATCATCGACCTGCCGCGGGACGACCGCTGGGGCACGATGGCCCGTTCGGCGCTGCGCGACGACCTGTACACGGCGCACGCCGACCTGACCGGCCGGGTCCTGGAGTCGGGGACGGCGGAGTCCAACCCCGAACTGATCGCCGGCTGGACCGAGCAGAACGAGACCGCGGTGCAGCGCGCCGGGATCACCCTCTCGGAGATCCAGGAGAACGAGCGCTTCGACCTGGCCACCCTGTCGGTGGCCCTGCGGTCCATCCGTTCCCTGGTCGGCTAGGGAACGGGCACACGAGGGGCGTGCGGGTGACCGCGCGCCCCTTTCGCGCCTTCCGGGAAGTGCGGATGGGGGACCGCCCCTTCACTGGGTCCTACACTGGGTCCCGTGGCAGAACTGGACCCAGCAGAGAAGATCAAGGAACTCGCGGCGACCCTGGCGAGTGTGACCGCCGTGTTGGACCTGGAGGCGATGCAGACCCAGATCGCCGAACTGCGCGAGCAGTCCGCGGACCCCGACCTGTGGTCCGACCAGGGCAACGCGCAGAAGGTGACGCGCCAGCTCTCCGTTCTGGAGTCCATGGTCAACAAGGTCGGTGGCATCAGGCAGCGCCTCGACGACCTCGGGGTGCTCTACGAGCTCGCCGAGACCGAGGACGACCCGGACACCAAGGCCGAGGCGGACCGTGAGCTCGAGCAGCTCCGCAAGGACATCGGTGAGCTGGAGGTGCGTACGCTCCTCAACGGGCCGCACGACGAGAACGAAGCCATCGTCACCATCAACTCCCAGGCCGGCGGCGTCGACGCCGCCGACTGGGCGCAGATGCTCCAGCGCATGTACCTGCGCTGGGCGGAACGGCACGGATACCCCACGGATGTCTACGAGACCTCCTACGCGGAGGAGGCGGGCATCAAGTCCACCTCGTTCGTGGTCAAGGCGCCCTTCGCCTACGGCACGCTGAGGGGGGAGCACGGCACCCACCGGCTGGTGCGCATCTCGCCCTTCGACAACCAGAACCGGCGCCAGACCTCGTTCGCCGGCGTGGACGTCGTGCCGGTGGTCGAACAGAGCGACCACATCGAGATCGACGAGACCGAGCTGCGAGTGGACGTGTACCGTTCCAGCGGTCCCGGCGGTCAGGGCGTCAACACCACGGACTCCGCGGTGCGCATCACCCACCTGCCGACGGGCATCGTGGTCTCCTGCCAGAACGAGCGTTCGCAGCTGCAGAACAAGGCGACCGCGATGTCGATGCTCCAGGCCAAGCTCCTGGCCCGCAAGCGCGAGGAGGAGCAGGCCGCCCTGGACGAGATCCGCGGCGACTCGGTGAGCAGCTGGGGGACCCAGATGCGCAACTACGTCCTGCACCCCTACCAGAGTGTCAAGGACGTGCGGACCGGCGCGGAGACCGGTAACACCTCGGGTGTCCTGGACGGCGAGATCGACGGTTTCATCGACGCCGAGATCCGGTGGATGCGCAGTAGGGAGAAGAACGAGGAGAACTGACCCACCGGGCCCTCCGAACCGCGGTGTCCCCGCCCCGAAGGCGGGGACACGCCCGGTCGCGGCATTCCCACTCAGGGTGAGTGAATGCGCGTGGCGAGCGGCCTTGTATCCAGATGGTGACGCCCGCGTCTCCGTAGTTTTACCGAAACTACTATATGTGAACGTTATCATCGGTTGACACCTCCGATATGCTCGTGGCTGTTGTCCGATAGTGCTCTGATCTCCACAGATCTCGCGGGTGTGACGGGACCTGGACAATCCGGGCCGCGGCCCCCTCTAAACTGTCGGTGGCCATGCGGCCGGTACGATCCCGAGCGGAGCTCTCTCCGTCGGGTGCCCATACCTTCGAGAGCCTTGTGATGCGCCTGTGATCCACTTCGATAACGTCACCAAGCAGTACCTGACCCAGAAGCGCCCCGCGCTCGACGGTGTTTCCATCGACGTGGACAAGGGCGAGTTCGTCTTCCTGGTCGGCCCGTCCGGCTCGGGCAAGTCGACCTTCCTGCGCTTGGTGCTGAAAGAGGAGAAGCCCAACGAGGGTCGCGTGCACGTCGCGGGCAAGGACCTGGCGCGCCTGTCCAACTGGAAGGTTCCGCACCTGCGCCGCCGCATCGGCTGCGTCTTCCAGGACTTCCGCCTGCTGCCGAACAAGAACGTCTTCGAGAACGTCGCCTTCGCCCTGGAGGTCATCGGCAAGCCCCGGCGGTTCATCAAGAAGGTCGTGCCCGAGGTCGTCGAACTCGTCGGGCTCGAAGGCAAGGCCGGGCGGATGCCCGGGGAGCTCTCCGGCGGTGAGCAGCAGCGCGTGGCCATCGCCCGCGCCTTCGTCAACCGCCCGCAGATCCTGCTGGCCGACGAGCCCACCGGAAACATCGACCCGGCGACCTCCATCGGCATCATGAAGGTCCTGGACCGAATCAACCGCACGGGAACCACCGTCGTCATGGCGACGCACGACGCCGCCATCGTCGACTCGATGCGCAAGCGCGTGATCGAGCTTGAAGAGGGCTTGGTGGTGCGCGACCAGACGCGAGGCGTCTACGGCCAGGCGTACTGACCTCTGGCACGCTCGTCGCCGCGCGGTCGGTCGGCGACCGCGAGACAACCGGCACGGCGAAGCCCCGAAGGATGGACCTTTAACAGATCATGCGAGCACAATTCGTTCTCTCCGAGACGTGGATCGGCCTACGTCGCAACCTGACGATGACCATCGCCGTCATCACGACGGTGGCCATCTCCCTCGCCTTGTTCGGTGCCGGTCTGCTGGTCAACCAGCAGGTTTCCGAGATGCGCAACTACTGGGACCAGCGGATCACGCTGACCGTCTACATGTGTAACGACATCTCCCCGACCGCGGCCTGCCAGGAGAACGGCGCCGCGACCGAAGAGGACCGCGAGGCGCTGGAGGAGCAGCTCCGGTCGCTGTCGGAGGTCGAGGACTTCCGCTACCTCACCGCCTCCGAGGCGTGGGCCGACTTCCAGGAGCGCATCGGCTCCTCCAACGAGGCGCTCGCGGAGGCCGCGCAGGAGGGTGACATCCCGGAGAACTACCGGGTCCAGCTCACCAACCCCGACCACTACGACACGGTCCGCGCGGCGGTCGACGGCGCGTCCGGCGTCGACTCGGTCTCCAACGACCAGCGGGTCCTCGAACAGTTCTTCGGGCTGCTCGACGGGCTCAAGTGGGCCGCCCTCGTGGTCGCCGGCGTCCAGTTGGCCGCCGCCGCACTGCTGATCGGCAACACCATCCGCCTGTCGGCCTACAGCCGCCGCCGGGAGACCGGCATCATGCGGCTGGTCGGTGCGTCGAACTTCTACATCCAGCTGCCCTTCCTCCTGGAGGGCGCCATCGCCGGTTTCATCGGCGGTGTGATCGCGTCCGGGTTCATCGTGGCCACCAGGTACACGCTGCTCACCCAGATCGAGGAGTGGTTCCAGTTCGACGTGGCACTCGGCACGGGTGCCCTGCTCTACGTCATCGGTGTGTCGATGATCCTCGGTGTGCTCCTGTGCACCGTTACCTCGTTCCTCACCCTGCGCCGCTACCTGAAGGTCTGACGGGTCACCGCCGGACACGGGCGGGCCGGGTACCGGGGGGTCACACAGTGGCCCCCCGGACGCATGAAGGGATACAACCGTGGCCAAGGAAACCGGGCAGAAGAAGATCGCCCAGAACCGGCGGGCCCGGCACGACTACCACATCGACGAAACCTACGAGGCGGGTCTGGTCCTGACCGGAACCGAGGTCAAGTCCCTCCGGCAGGGGCGGGCCTCACTCGTGGACGGCTTCGCGCACATCCACGACGGTGAGGTGTGGTTGGAGGGCGTGCACATCCCGGAGTACACCCAGGGAACCTGGACCAACCACTCGGCCCGCAGATCACGTAAGCTACTCCTGCACCGCGAGCAGATCTCCCGGCTGATCGGCAAGACCCGTGAGCCCGGGCGCACGCTGGTTCCGCTGTCGCTGTACTTCAGCGACGGTCGGGCCAAGGTGGAGATCGCTCTGGCTCGCGGTAAGCGCGAGTACGACAAGCGCCACGCCATCGCCGAACGTGAAGCCAAGCGTGACATGGAACGCGCGCTTCGCCGACGCCGTTGAGCCGTCCCATGAGGCGCCTGAAAGGAACACACAAGGTGTCCCCCCGTCCCCTCGGCCGCAGGATCGCGGCCGCCAGCAGTGGCCTGATCGTCGCCCTGGGCCTTGCGGCGTGTACAACCCACCCCAGCCCGGAGGTGGCGGTCAGGTCCTTCCTCCTCGCCTGGCAGGACGGGAACTACGCCGAGGCCGCCCGCCACACCGACGGTGACCCCGAAGAGGTCGAGCGGGCCCTGGCCGACGTCCACGACCAGCTCGACCTCGCCTCCATCCGTTTCGACCTCGGCCAGATGTCCCTGCGGGGTGAGTCCGCGACCGCCCAGTTCGAGGTCGCCGCGGACCTGGGCATCGGGGACCCGATGTGGAGCTACACCGGGCGGATGCCCCTGGAGGACGGCCCGGCGGGCTGGCGGATCAGCTGGTCGCCCGGGGTCATCCACCCCGACCTGGGCGAGGGTGAACGCCTCGCGGTCAGCTACGAGATCGAGGACCGCGGTCAGATCCTCGACCGGGAGGGCGAACCCCTGGTCTCCGCGGACAGCGTCACCGCCTTCGGTGTGCTGCCCGCCGACATGGAGGACAAGGAGGCGGGCGTCACCGAGCTCGCCGAACTCCTCGAGGAGGAGCCCGAACCGCTGCTCAACCGGGTGCGTTCCGCTCCGCCCGAGCAGTTCCAGCCGCTGGTCCTGATGCGCGACGCGGAACTGGACGGAGCCCTCCTGCGCGAAGCCGGGAAGATCTCCGGTGTCGACACGCAGGAAGTCAAGATCAACCTGTCCCCCCGGGTCGCACCCTTCCTCCTCGGTGAGGTCGCGGGTACAGCCGAGCACCGGGTCTCCGCCCGGGTCTCCGGCTCCTACCAGGCCGGCGACACCGTCGGCCTGAGCGGCCTGCAGAACATCTTCCAGCACGAACTCGCCGGCTCGGCCACCACCCAGGTGGTGACCCTCGGAGGGGACGGCGAGCAGACCGACGTCCTGGAGTCGTGGGAGGGCGTCCGCAGCGGCGGCGTCGAGACCACCCTCGACCTGTCCACGCAGAGCGCCGCGGAGAGCGCGCTGGAGGCGCTGCCCGGCAACGGGTACATCGTCGCCGTCGACTCCACCAACGGTGAGGTCCTGGCCGCGGCGAACGCCTCGGGCAGCGCGGCCGACGACGGCGCCTTCACCGGCTCCTACGCCCCGGGCGGGGCCTTCACCCTGGTGTCGTCCCTGGCCGCCCTGGACTCGGGCGCGGTCACCGGGGACACCCCGATGCCCTGCGGCTTCCAGTCGGAGATCGGTGACCAGGTCTTCACCAACCCCAGCAGCGGGTTCCTCTCCGACAACCCCACCCTGGCCCGCAACCTGGCCTACATGTGCACCGTCGGCTTCGTGGACATCGCCTCCGAGGTCGGCCCCGAGGCGCTCACCGACACCGCCGCCCGGCTCGGCCTGGGCGCCGACTGGCAGCTCCCGCTGCCCGTCTCCTCCGGCACCGTCGACATCGACGGCGGTGACGCCGACGTGGCCTCCGCGATGGTCGGTGAGCACGGTGTCCGGACGAGCCCGCTCGCCATGGCCCTGGCCGCCGGCGCCGTAGCCGACGGCTCCTGGCACGCGCCCACCCTCGTCCGCGAGGAGGGGCCGACCCGGTCCGGGGAGAACTCACTCGACGAGGCGCACCTGGAAGTGGTCCGGGAGGGGTTGCGGAACGCGGTCGCCAACCGGATGCCCGAGCTGAACCTCGGCGGGGAAGAGGTGTCCGGCCAGGCCGCCCGCACCGAACAGGACGACACGGCCCTGCACTGGTTCGTCGGTTACCAGGGTGAGGTCGCCTTCGCGGTGCTGGCCGAGGTCGATCCCGAGACGACCCAGTGGCAGCAGTACGCCGTCACCGCCGCGGTGAGCTTCCTCAACGGAATGGCCGACGGGACCGTGACCGAGGGCCAGGTGCCCCCGGTCGAGGCCCCGGCCCCGCCGACGGACGCTCCGGGCACCCAGACCGGACCCGGTACCCAGACCGGTCCGGGAACCGAGGCCGGTCCGGGTACGGAAACCGGTCCGGGGACCGAAACCGACCTCAACGGGACCTGACCGGAAGACGCGGAGAAAAGAGGGACGCCGCCGGAGCAACCCACGGGTGCTTCGGCGGCGTCTTTCCCTATGACTGGGATCGCGACAGGGGGTAGCGGCCAGTCGCAGAGGGCAGGACCTCGTCTCGGGGGAGGCCCTGCCGGTTCCAAAGGTCGGCCCGACCCTGCCGACCGCCCCCGTGAGTTGCGTAGACCAGATCTGGAGTCCGCCTCACGGGGGTTTCTCCCTGTTCTGGAGGGTGTAGGGGGACCGCCCCGGTCCGAACCAGGATCTTTGCCCGTAGCGGGAATCAGCTTGGTTCCCACACTGTTCAACAGGTAGAGTGACGAACACGAGAGTGCTCGCACACTCGCATGTCGGCCTCCTCGAACCCACGGGTGACGGGGGGTCTTGACAACTTCACAGGGGGTGATCGGTTTCGACTTCGGTAGTCGTTCCAGGGGAAGCGGGTCGAGGGTTGCGTTTGTGACCTCGTTAATCCTGCATTCGCATAAATTCAAGTGCCAATTCTAAGCGCACTGAGTTCGCTCTCGCTGCCTAAGCGATTGTGACTCTGTCGGTCCGGGCTCGTCATCGGCTCGGGATCCGGCACCATTCAGATGACTCACCGCTCAGATCAGGCCACGGGGCCTGAGTGGGACATTTTCGTGGCTGGGCCTGTCAGCGATGTGTCTGTGCAAGCGCTGGGGCCGAGTAGAACGACATCGCAGACTGCACCCGGAGAAGCCCTGGCTCGGTGCTGAAGGACGCGGGTTCGATTCCCGCCACCTCCACCTCAACGAGACGGCCCTGTTCGCGCGTGCGGACAGGGCCGTTTTGTCGTTCCTGCCGGGGAACCGCCGCAGACCCCCTCGCACTCCTCGGTCTCCGGACCGCGGGGCGCTTTCCCGTGTCCGGGCCCGGGTGCGGGTCCGAGCGGGTCAAGGGGGTCCCGCGGGCGCTTCACCGTCTGCTCCCTCGCTCCCGGTGCTGGAGGGGTTCGTGCGGCTACCTAGGTTGTAATCCTAACTAGATTGCTTTACCTTCTAAGTAGTGCAACCGATGAAGGAGACACCATGCCCCCCGAGTTCCCCGTCCCCGACTTCTCTGCTCCGGCTCTGGCCGTGGCCGCGGTCATGGCCGCCTATCTGCTGCTGGTCGAGCCGCTGTGGGGGAAGAGCTGGTTCGAGCGGATGAAACGCGATCGCGACACCGACCCGAACGCCTTCACGCGTCTCTTCGGGTGGGGCATGGTGGGCGCCTGGGGCATGACCGCCCTCGTCGCGGCAGCCGTCCTGCTCTCCCCGGGGGTCTCCTGGGCGCACCTGGGGTTCACTCCGGGAATGGACTGGAGCTTGTTCGCGGGAATCGTGGCCGGGGCGTTCGCCGGGACCGCGCTGTTCGCCTTTCTGGCCTGGCGGTACGGGTTCGGTCCGCAGATCCTGACGGAGCTGCGGCCGAGGAACGGGCGTGAGCGCCGGTACGCGGTCGGTGTCTCGGTCACCGCCGGGATCTGCGAGGAGATCGTCTTCCGCGGCCTGTTCATCGCCGTCGGCGTCTCCCTGGGACTGCCGCTCTACGCTGCGGCGGGGATCAGTCTCGCGATCTTCACCCTCGCTCACCTGTACCAGGGTCCGAAGGCGATGGCGGGGGTCGGGCTTATCGGTTTCTTCCTGACCTACCTGTACCTGAGCACCGGGAGTCTGCTGCTGCCGATCCTGCTGCACGTGCTGATCGACCTGCGCGGGTTCCTGCTCACCCCTGAGCCCAGGAGCGCCGACAGGGAGCCCGAGAGCGTCGCCACCGCGGCCTGAAGGAGTACTGATGGACCGACGATCGAGCTGGTTGAAAGGCGTCCTCGACCTCCTGGTCCTGGCCGGGCTGACCGAGGGGGAGAGCTACGGCTACGCTCTGGCGGCCCGGCTGGACGAGGCCGGGTTCGGCCGGATCAAGGGCGGCACCCTCTACCCGGTGCTGAACCGGTTGGAGGAGGCGGGACTGGTGGTCGCGGAGTTCCGGGCGGCGGCGAAAGGGCCGGGGCGGCGTTACTACCAACTGACCGACCGCGGCCGTGAGGTCCTCGCGGAGCAGGGCGCCGCGTGGCTGGAGTTCGACGGATCCGTGCGCGAGGTCCTCGGGAAGGGCGGTATCCGATGAGTTACCTGGACGAACTGGAGAAGCTGCTGCGCGAGCGCGGCGTGGCGCCGGAGTGGATCCGGGCCACGACGGACGACCTCGCTGCCTTCATGGCCGAGGGCGGTACGGACCCGGAAGAGGAGTTCGGTCCGGTGGCCGAGTTCGCCGACGACCTCACCGGGGAGGGCTGCGGGACCGGATCCGCGACCGGGCCCGGGACCGAGACCCTGGTGTGGGGTGCGGACGCCTTCGAGTCGCCCGCCCGGATGAACGAGATGGGCGCCCAGGGGTGGGAGGTCGACCGGGTGGATCCCAGGGGCCGCTTCGTCAGCCACCGGGGCGAACACCCCCAAACCTGGGAGTACCGGCAGGAGTCCGCCCTCGGGAGCAGGGAGCGGGCACGGACGGCCGACCGGCTGGCTTCGGAGGGCTGGGAGCCGTGCGGCCACTACTTCGTCTTCGCCTACTTCAAGCGGGCCCGGGCCGCGCTGGTCGGCCCGCGGGCGGAGCTGACCGAACGGCCCGAGCCCGCCCGGAAACGCTTCTTCTGGAGTCTCCCGGGCCTGGCGGTGACCGCGATCGCCCTGGTTGTCGGGGTCACCGGGTTGTTCGGTCTGGCACAGACCCTCCGGGCGGGCGATACCGCGGACCGGGTGGCGACCCTCTCGGGCGCCCTGGCGGGCGCTGCCACGGGAGTGGCCGCCATGACCCTCGTGTTCTGGCTCCTCTTCAAACTGTTCGCCAAGGTCCGGAACCGCTGAACCCGGCCGGGTTCAGCGGCCGGGGTTCCGGTAGGTGTCCCCGCGGTGGCCCACCGCCACCATGCGGATGACCACCTGTCCGTCGATCACGTCGTAGATCACCCGGTAGCGGCCCGCCCAGAGGCGATAACGGTCCGCATAGCCGGAGAGAGCCCTGATGCCGGAGCCCGGGCGCCTCGGATCGTCCTCCTCCAGCTCGGCCTGCCGGGCGAGGTAGGCATCCACCGCGTCTTCCAGGGCTTCGAAGTCCTCGATCGGGACGATGGCCGCGGCAGGGAGCCGTTCCGGGTGAGCGCGGTCGGATCGCCGTGCTGGGCCTTGGTGATCAGCTCGGAGAGGTGGGCTCTGGCGTCACGGATGCCCGTGCTGTGCCCGCTCATGTCACCGATCGCACCTTGGTGCACATAAAAGTTGTACGCATTTGAGCTTTCTCCGCGTTGTCCGGTGAACCGTGCCCCGGTGCCGGGAGAGAGTCGGCTCGTGATCGGTCCGGATGCGGGGTCAGCGCACTTCGGTCAGTGGGCCGAAGTGGTTTCGGGTGTCCTTGACCAGGGAGGCGAGCAGGCTCTCGGCCAGGGGTCTGCCCAGCTGGAGAGCGCTGTCCAGACCCTTCCACGGGGTGAAGGCGAACGACCACACGAGCTTGCTTCCGCCGTCGAAGGGGAGCACGTGGTAGTCCTCGGCGAAGGCGCCGAACACGGGGAGGGTGCCCTCGGTGGCGTGGAAGGACTTGCGGCGGTCGGTCTCGTCCCAGCGGAAGAAGCGCTCGCGCATCCGGTACGCCCCCAGGACACTCGCCTCGCGGGTGGTGCCCACGCCGTAGGGCGCCTCGGAGGTGTAGCGCACGTCGGGCAGCGCCCGGCACCAGGACAGGGGCAGGGGCGAGGTGAGCTCGGCCCAGACCTCGTCGGGGGAGGCGGCCAGTTCGAGCCCCACGCGCCAGCGCATGGGCGCGGTGTCGAAGAAGGTCTCGTCGACGGGGTCGAGTGCGTAGCGGAAGGTGGTCACGAAGGGTCCTGTTCGTCCGGGGGCGCCTCCGGTGAAGGTACCAACTCCCGCGGTGGCACGGAGAGGGGGCGGCGCCGGCCGGCGCCGCCCCCTGGTGTACGGCTTCCTATTCCTTGGTGGCCCCGACGAGCCATGCGACCTTGTGGGCGGTGAGCGGCACGCTCCCGCTGTTGCCCAGATGAACCCCGAACGAGGCGATGAACGCGAAGTCGTGTTCACGGCGCTCGCAGATCACGTCCTCGACCGCGTGCGCGGAGGACGGGTTGCGCACCCGGAGACAGAGCGCGGGTTCGTCGACCACTTCCGCCCGGACCTCGTAGCGGGACAGTTCGCTGGCGAGTTTGCCGAGGTGTTCGTGTTCCTCGGAGGGCACCCGGGTCGGCTGCTGCTCGTCGGCCTGTCTCGACTTGGCCATGGCGAATCCTTTCGTGTCAAGCACGGTGCTTTCCTCGACGCCCTGTCCATAATTGTTGCCCAGGGGCAAGTTACTAATCCGTACCGTGCGCACGACACGCCGTTACGCTACCCAACTGCCCCGATACATCACGGCGTCGACCGAAAGGTCCTCATTGAGCACCACGAGGTCGGCGTGGCCCCCGACCTCGACGCTCCCGACGCCGGACAGCCCCAGCGCCGCGGACGGAACCGAGGACGCCGAGCGGATCGCCTCCGCCGCGGGAACGCCCGCGGCGACCGCGTTGCGCACCGCCTGGGGCAGCACGATCGTGCTGGAGGCGATCGCGCCCGTCTCCACCACGTGTGCCCTTCCGTCCGTCACGCGCACGCGCAGCTCGCCGAGCGTGTACTCGCCGTCCCCCAGACCCGTCGCCGACATCGCGTCGGTCACCAGCGAGACCCGGTCCGGGCCGGCCGCGTCGAACACCAGCCGTGCGGCCCCCGGATGGACGTGCACGTTGTCCAGGATCAGCTCCACGGTCACGCGTTCGTCCCCCAGCACCGCTGCGATCGGCCCCGGGTCGCGGTGGTTCAGCGGGCGCATCGCGTTGTACACGTGGGTGGCCACCCTCGCCCCGGCGTCGATCGCGGCGAGGGTCTGCTCGTAGCTGGCCTCGGTGTGTCCGACCGCCGCCACGACGCCGGAGGAGTGCGCCGCCCCGATCAGGTCCAGGGCTCCGGGCAGCTCCGGGGCCACCGTGATCATCCGGACGTGTCCGCGTCCGGCCCTGAGCCAGGCGTCGAACTCGGTGGTGTCGGGGTCGCGCAGCAGGTCGGGGTCGTGGGCGCCGCACTTGGACCGTGCGATGAACGGCCCTTCGAGGTAGATTCCGGCCAGTTCGCCCGCGTCGCACAGTTCGGCCAGTGCTTCGACCTGACGGAGCGTGTTCCGGGGGCTGGCCGCGACCAGGCCGCCGACCAGGGAGGTCACCCCGGCCCGGCGGTTGAAGGCCACGATCTCCCGAACCCCGTCCGGATCGGCGTCGGGGAAGGCGTGCCCCGTACCGCCGTGGATGTGGGTGTCGACCAGCCCCGGCGCGACCAACCGTCCGCCGAGGTCCTGCCGCTCGCCCGGGCCGGGATCGCCGGTACCGAGTTCGGCCACCCTGCCGTTCTCGATCCGGACCCAGGCTTCACGGGTTCCGTCGGCCGTCACGGCACGCGCGCCGGTCAGGATGAGGGGTGTCTGGAGCATGTTTCGGGCTCTCCCTGCGTCTGGGGGTCCGCTGTCGAGCGGGTGCCGAGTCTTGTGTGTCGTAAATTACATCCGGATGACCGAGTGGTTCGGCTGAGGCCGTGCGCACCTCAGCCGGGTCACGTATTCCCAGCGGAACAGGGTGATCCCGCTCCCTGGGACGGTTGTCCGCGAGGTGGACCGGGCCGCGCGGAGCCCGCCAGCCCCGAAGGAGGGGAGGCGGCACGCATTGACGATAGCGGCAGGAGCGCCCCATGATGGAGACATGTCCGCCGGTGAGCTGCTTGTCCAGCGCCTGCATGTCGATCTGAGACAGCAGGCGAGCGCGCTCTGTCGTAGCTAGCGCCTTGCGGGGTTCGCGCCCCGCGCCACGGTTCTGACCCGTGCCCCTGTGCCCTTACGCAGACACCGGACGCTCATCTCTCCCAACTGGGTCCCGGACCTCTTCCACTGGTCCGATTGAGCACCCCGCCCGAGCCGACGCACACGAGCCCCGGACGACGAGGTCCCGCTCCGCTTCGGTTCATGAGGAACAACGGTCCTCCTCCGGTGTCAACGATTCCGATCACCGCCCCCCGCGTTCCTTCCGGTCGATCCCGGCTTGCTCTGACCGAACCCAGGAGTTCTCCGCCATGACTCGTTTCACCGTGCTCGTCGCCGCACCCCAGACCCACTCCTCCGTGCACACGGCCGCGCTGCGCGCCGCGGCGGAGGTCGCCACCCGGGCCGGCGTGACCTCCCGCCCCGAACTCATCGACCTGGCCGAGCTGGGCCCGGACCTGCTCAACGAGTCCTCGGACGCCGTGGCCGAGGCCCTGGACCGGATCCAGCGCAGCGACGTGCTGCTGGTGGCCTCCCCCCAGGTGCACGGCACCTACACCGGGCTGCTCAAGGTCTTCCTGGACCGGCTGCCCGAGCTCGGCCTGGGCCACACGGTCGCGGTCCCGCTGGCCGTCGTCGAGGACCTGCGCAACAGCCGCGGCATCGAGGAGGACCTGCGGATCCTCCTCGCCGACCTGGGCGCCTGGGTCGCCGAGCCCGGCCTGATCCTGGCCACCGACGAGACCCGCCAGCCGGAGAGCGTCGTGCGCGCCTGGGCCGACGTGGCCGCACCCGGTCTGCGCGAGGCCGTCTCCGTCGCCGCCTAGCGCGGGTCCCGGCCGGGGCCGGGCGGCTCCCGGTCGCCGCGGGCCCGCCGGTGGTCCGCCGTCCGGGACTACTCGGCCCGTGCGGGGGCGCCCTCCCCGCGCAGCCTGCTGGTGTCGGCCTCCGCCCTGGCCACGTTGCCGCGGACCAGGACCACCACGACCAGGGTCAGCGCGAAACCCCCGACCCGCAGCGCCAGCGTCAGCGGGTCCTGGGGCAGTTGTTCGCCGAACAGGACCGTGCCGACCACCACCACGAACACGTTGCCGACCACGTTGGACACCGGAGCCGTGATGGAGGCGCGGGAGCGCTGGAGCGAGGTCTGGAAGAGCACGATGCCCACCGCCCAGCCCAGCGCGTACAGATAGGGGTAGGGCGAGAGCAGGGCGGGGACGATCGCTGCCAGCAGACCGTTGTCGGCGAGCAGGCCGCCCAGGCCCTTGCCCTGGAGCCCCGCGCTGCCCTGGGCGAGCCCGGCGGCGGCACCCATCGCGGCGGCCGAGACGTACCTGCCCCGGCCGCCCGCGAAGCCCATCGCGGCCACGCACGCCACGACCGTGACCACACTGACCGTGATCAGCAGCGGGGCGCTTGCGGTCGTGCCGGTCTCGGCACCGTCGGCGGTGGACAGGCTGAGCAGACCCAGGGCCACCGGCATGACGCCCAGCGCCACGTACTCGCCCCTGGTGATCCGCTCGCCCAGCACCAGCGTGATGACCAGCAGCATGGTGGCCACGCCCGCCGCGAAGGCCGGTTGGGCCACGGACACCGGGGCCAGGCCGAGGGAGACGATCAGGCCCACGCTGCCCAGGGCGGCGAAGAGGCAGCCGAACACCCAGCGCGGGTTACCCAGCAGTACCCTGGCCAGGTGCAGGGGGCGGTTGATCGAGATCGACTCGCAGCCGTGCAGGGCGCGCTGTTCGACGGTCAGGCCGACCGTGTAGACCACTGCGGAGAGCAGCGCGACCAGGAGTCCGATCACGGCGGGCACCTTTCGGCTCGGTGTGGTGGGGTCCGGCTGGGCAGCAGGTTGACGGGCTCCATATAACCAGTTCTAGTCTGGTCTGGCGAGCTTCTGCCCCCAGGTCCTCCGACCGGGGGTGATGGTGCTCTGATGTCGGACAGGAACCTGTAACTATCCGCGAGGCGCGGCGGCGGGAGATGGGGCACGGTGCAGGACCCGGGCGAGGACGACGCCACCCCCGAAGAGGAGCCCCCGGGACACGGCCCCCGCCGGAGCCGCTGGTCCCTGCGTGTGCCCCCCTGGCTGACCGCCGAGCACTGGCGCGGCCTGACCTGGCGCGATCTCGCGGCGCGGCAGCGGGCCGGATCCCGTTTCGAACCCGGCCCGCTGGGGCTGCTCGGCGTCATGCTCGCCGCCATGGCCGCCACCCTGCTGATCCTGCAGACCGGCTCCGGCGGGCTGGGCGGAGGCCGGGAAGAACTCGCCGACGAACCCGTCTCCGTTCCGGGGCCGCCCGACGGGCGGCTGCGCATGATGATGGTGGGCGACTCCGCGACCCAGGGCAGCAGCGGCGACCACACCTGGCGCTACCACCTGTGGTCTCACCTGTCGGACCAGGGCGTCGACTTCGACTTCGTCGGCCCCAGCGACGGCATGTACTCCCTCGACGAGCGGGAAGCCGGCGACCACACCTACGCCGAGCCGGACTTCGACACCGACCACGCCGCCCGCTGGGGCGCCACCGCCCAGGACCTGTCCTCCGACATCGCCCGGGTCGCCGCCGAGCACGAACCCCAGTACCTGCTCCTCCTCGCCGGGACCGAGGACATCCTGGCCGGGGGCGGCGCCGACCACGCCCTCGACGGCATCGCCGAGACCGTCTCCACGGTGCGGGTGGTGCTCGACGAGGCCCGGTTCGTGGTCGGCGAGCTCCCCCGCGTGCACGGCACCGACGACGACGGGCGGGTCAACGACGAGATCGCCCGGTTCAACATGGGCCTGGTCGACCTCGCCGGACAGATGTCCTCCGGGTCCTCGCCCGTGGTCGTCGCCCAGGTCGCGAAGGACTACTCCCCGGCCGACGACAACTGGGACGCGAACAACCCGAACGTACGGGGTGAACTCAGGATCGCCGCGGCCTTCGCCGACGCGCTCGCCGAACCGCTGGGCGTGGGGTCCCGTTTCCCCCGGCCGCTGCCGGAGCTCTCCACCGGCCCGCGGATCGCTCCCGAACCCGACTACGAGGAGACCGACGACGGACTCCTGCTCACCTGGGCGGCGGTCCCGGGCGCCACCGACTACCGGGTCCTGCAGCGCAGGGTGAACCCCTCCCCGGACGAGGCGTCGGTGATCCCCGCGGAGGTCGTCGGCGAGGGGGACCAGCGTTCCCTGCGTGTCGAGTCGCTCTTCAGCGGAGCCCGTTACGAGTTCACCGTACGTCCCCTCAAGGGCCGCGACGAGGGCGTGGAGTCCGAGCCCATCCAGCTGGTGTGGGACGACGATCCGCCACCCGGGCCCTCCTGGGTGCGGGTCCAGGCGGAGGGTTCGGTGGTGACCTGGGAGGACGTGGCGGAGGCCGGGCACTACGAGGTCTGGGTCCGGCAGTTGGAGTGCGTCCCCGACGACCGCCCGGCGCCCGCCGACGACCGGCGTGCGCCCGGTGACGTCCAAACGGAGGACTCGGGCACCGACGGGCAGGACGGTACCGGCAGCCGGGAGCCCGGGGAGGAGGATCCGAGACCGTCCCCCTCGTCGCCGCAGACACCGCGGCCCGAACCCGAACCGGCCCCCCGACCCTCCCCGCCCCCCGCCCCGGAGCCCTCGGGCGGCACGTCCTGCGAGCCCCGGGACGGGCGGGGGCCCGAGGACGGCGAGGGCTGGCGCACGCTCGGCTCGGCCGGTGAGCGGCCGCGCTGGGAGGCGACGGTCTCCGGGCCCTACGAGGTCGTGGTCCGCTCCTACCGGGACTACGTGGAGGGCGGCTACTCCGACAGCGTCGTCCTGGGGGACTGATGGGAGCCCCCGCGCGTGTGCTGCCCTGGACGGTGGGGCTGGTCGCGGCGGTGCTCGCGCTGGGGCCCGCGCTGGGGCCCGGGTACGTGCTCCGGTACGACATGCTCTTCGTCCCCGGGCTCTCGCTTCCCACGGTGCTGGCCGGGGCGGACGGTTTTCCGCGGGCGATCCCGAGCGACGCCGTGGTGGCGGCCCTGTCCCTGGTCCTGCCGGGTGACGTGGTGCAGGCCCTCGCCCTGCTGGCGGTGTTCACCCTGGGCGGAGCGGGCGCCTTCCGGCTGCTGGCCCGGCTGGTGTGCGGTGCCGGGCGGGTTCCGGGGCCCGTGCTGGCAGCAGGCGCGGCGGCCGGGACGGCCTACGTCTGGAACCCGTTCGTGGCCGAACGCCTGCTGTTGGGCCAGTGGGCGGTCCTGCTCGGTTACGCCGGGCTGCCGTGGGTGGTGTGGGCGGTGGTTCGGACGGCGTCGGCACGACCGGCGGCGGGCCTGTCCGGGCTGGTGTGCTCGTTGGTTCCGGCCGCGGTCGGGGGTTTCTCCTCGGTGGTGCTGAGCGCGCTCACCGCCGGACCGCAGGCTCTGGCGGGACCGCGTCGCTGGCGGTCCGCGGGCCTGTTCCTGTTCGCGTTGGTGCTGGTGTCCCTGCCGTGGCTGGTGCCGTCACTGTCCAGCGGCGCGGCCACGGACCCGGCCGGGGTGGAGGCCTTCGCGGCCCGGTCGGACACCCCGTTCGGCGCGGTGGGGTCACTGCTGGCGCTCGGCGGGGTGTGGAACTCGGGCGCGGTGCCGCCGGGCTACGGCGAACCGGTGACGGCGCTGGCGCGCCTCCTGCTCTGCGCGGCCTCCCTGGCCGGGTGGGCGTGGTGGCTGTACCGGGCCCCTCCGGCGGTGGGGACCGGGCTCTCGGTGTCGGCCGCGGCGGGGTTCGGGATCGCGCTCCTGGGGGTGTTCGCTCCGGGGAGGGAGTTCCTGGCCGCGCTGATCGGCCTGTGGCCGGGGTTCGGGCCGCTGCGCGACGGTCAGTTGTACCTGGCGCCGCTCGCCCTGGTGCAGGCGCTCGGGTTGGGAGCGGTGTTGCTGTGGCTGTTGCGGGCGCTGCCGGTCCGGGGAGGCGCGGGCCTTGCTGCGGACACGGGCGGAACGGGTCCGGCGGGGGAGAGGGACCGGAGCGGTTTGCCTCTGTGGCGGGTGGGGGCTGTGGTGTTCACGGTGTTCCTGCCCGTGGTGGTGCTGCCGGGGTTGCTGTGGGGGGCGGGGGGCCGGTTGGCCCCGGTGCAGTACCCGGATTCGTGGCTGGCGGCGCGGGACGCGGTGGCCGCCGACGACCGCCCCGGTGCCGTCCTGGTACTGCCGTGGAGCGCGTACCGGGGGCTGGAGTGGTCCGGTGAACCTGTGGTGGTGCTCGATCCGGCGACCAAGCTGTTCGACCGCCGCACGCTCTGGAACGACGACCTGAGGGTGGGCGCCGAGGACGGCGGGTCCGTCGTGGTGACCGGTGAGGACGCCCGGGCGCGGGAGGCGGCCCGCCTGCTCGAACCCGATCCCGAGACCGCTCTGCCCGGGTCCGGCCGGTCGCGTGATCCCGACGCGTTGGCGGAGCTCCTGGGTGGCCTCGGGGTGCGCTACGTCGTCGTGTCGGCGCCAGTCGATAACCGGTTCTGGTCCGGTGCCGAAACTTTGTCGCCGGTGGTCGAAGAATCCGACATGACCTTGTTGGAAGTGTCGGACCAGCACATCAAGGCGGATAAAGACGACATCTCAGGGTTGGAAGTTACCGGGGGGTTAGTTACAGTTGGGGCAATCATCTGGTCTATAGCTAGATCAGGTTCTAGTCTCGGGTTCCAGCGCCCCCAACCACGAACGGGCCGGGGCGCGCGGAAGGAGATCCCCAAGTGATCAAGGTAATCGCCGCCTGTGTGATCGGTGCGGCTCTGGCGGGAGGTGCCACCGTGGTGGCCACCAGCCTCGCCACCGAGTCCACCGCGACCGCGGAACCGGTGAACGAAACCCTCTACAACTACGGCGACCGCTAGACAGCCGTTTTCTGCGGAGGGCGGGCGTCCCGTCGCCGGCGGGGCGCCCGGCCCCGCACACCCCTCGCGACCGCACCCCACGCGGCCGCCCACCCCCCACTGACGTCCGGTCGACGGGTCTGTTCGGCGTGCGCTCGGCACACCCCGAAGCAGTCACACAAGGTTCCTGGTCAATTCCCAAGGGTGATCAGGCTCAGGAGTCGCGCCGGACACCGCGCGGAAGGAGTGCGTGTGGTCTTCCAGAAGGTCCCGACCCGGGTGGAGCCCGGGTACCACCCGGTAGCCCCCGCCCCGGCCGCCATCCCCGCCCCCGCCCGGGCGGAGGCCGGCGAGTCCGCAGCACCCGAACCCGTCACGGTCCCGCCCCGGACCGACCTCGGGCCCCGTCTCGACGGCGCCCGGATCGTCATGGTCAACTGGCGCGACCCCTGGCAGTCCGCCGCGGGCGGCGCCGAGGAGTACGCCTGGCGGATCAGCCGCCACCTGGCCGAACGCGGCGCCATCGTCACCTTCCTGACCAGCCGCGAACCCCACCAGGCCCGAGTCGAGACCAAGGACGGCATCGTCATCCGCCGGATGGGCGGCAAGTTCACCGTCTACCCGCGGGTGATGGCCTGGCTCACCCTGTGGAGGCGCGAATTCCACCTCGCCTTCGACTGCATGAACGGCATCCCCTTCTTCTCCAGGCTCGTCCTGCGCCGTCGCACCAGGGTCGTCAGCGTCGTCCACCACGTCCACGACCTGCAGTTCAACGCCTACTTCTGCGCGCCGCTGGCCTGGATCGGCCGGTTCGTGGAGTCGGCCGTGGCCTCCCGGGTCTACCGGAACTGCACCACCGTCACCGTCTCCGAGTCCTCCCGCGCCGCCATGCGCGACAAGCTCGGCTGGCGGGCACCCGTGGAGATCGTCCACAACGGGGGCATCGCCCCGCAGAACCCGGGCGAGGCCGCCCCCGCCGCCCCCGTCCCGGACACCGCCCCCGCCCTGGTCAGCCTCGGTCGACTCGTCGTGCAGAAGCGCGTGTCCCGGGTCGTCGACCTCGCCCGCACGCTCAGCGACGACCATCCCGGCCTGCGGGTCCACATCATCGGCCGCGGCCCCGAGGGCGAGCACCTCGCCGAGCAGGTCGGCCGGGACGGTCTCCAGGAACGGGTGGACCTGCACGGCTTCCTGACGGAGGAGGACAAGAACTCCGTCCTGGCCTCCTGCCACCTGCACGTCACCGCCTCCGAGTTCGAGGGATGGGGCCTCACCGTCATCGAGGCCGCCCGGCTCGGTGTGCCCACCGTGGCCTACGATGTGGACGGACTTCGCGATTCGGTTCGCGACGGCGAAACCGGATGGCTCGTCCGCGAGGGCGAGACCCTTCAGGACGTCGTCTCCGGGGCCCTCAAGGAACTGTCCGACCCCCGCAGGGCCGAGGAGGTCCGGCGTGCCTGCCGCGCCTGGGCGGCCCACTTCACCTGGGAGGCCAGCGGCGCCCGGATGACCCGCCTCGTCGCCGCCGAACTCGGCACCGGCGGATCCACCCGCACACCCCTTGTCACCACCGACCCCACAGCAGGCAAGAAAGCGAAGATGTGACTTCGGCGGAATCCACCGCCAGGCGCGAACCGGAGGATTCCAGAACACCGACCGCCCCCGGCGGAGTGGACGAGAAGCTGCTGGCGCGGCTCAAGGTCCTCGCGGTGTGTCTGCTCCTGGGAGCACTGGCAGCGAGCATCGACCCCGGCAGGATCGTCAGCGACACCAAGATCGACCTGACGGTCAACCCCCTGGGGTTCATGGAGCGGGCCCTCCACCTCTGGGACGCCTCCTACTTCGGCCAGCTCCAGAACCAGGCCTACGGGTACTTCTTCCCCAACGGCCCCTTCCACCTGCTGTTCGACGTGCTCGGCATGCCCGAGTGGCTCATCCAGCGCCTGTGGATGGCGGTCCTGCTCATCGCGGCCTTCGTGGGTGTCTACAAGGTCGCCGGGGCCCTGGGGTTGGGCACCGTCAACACCCGGATCCTCGCCGGCGTGGCCTACGCGCTCGCCCCGCGCGTGCTCACCCTGCTCTCCTACAACTCGGCCGAGCTCCAGCCCATGCTGCTGATGCCGTGGATCCTGCTCCCCCTGGTCCTGGGGGCCAGGCGGGGGTACTCCCCGGCACGGGCGGCGCTGCTGTCGGGTCTGGCCTTCCTCCTGTGCGGCGGCACCAACGCCGCCTCCGAGCTCGCCGTCCTCGTCGTCCCCGGCCTCTACCTGCTCACCCGGGCGAACGGCCCGCGCAAGTGGCGGCTCATCCTGTGGTGGTCGGGCGCGCTCGTCCTCGCCTCGTTCTGGTACATCGTCCCGCTGCTCATCATGTCGCGGTACGTGTACTCGTTCATGCCCTACACCGAGGACGCCGCGGTCACCACGGGGATCACCTCCCTGTTCAACTCCCTGCGCGGTACCTCCAACTGGATGGGCTTCCTGCCCGACATGGGCAACACCGCCCTGCCCTCGGGAGCCGAACTCTCCCTCACCCCCTGGCTGGTCGCGGTCACCGCGCTGGTCGCGGGGCTCGGCCTGGCCGGGCTCGTCAACCGGCGCACCCCCGAACGCCTCTTCCTCATCAGCAGCCTCCTCGTGGGAACCGCGATCATCGTCGCGGGCTTCACCGGAGCCCTCACCGGGCCCTTCGCGCCCCACATGCGCGAGCTGTTCGACGGCGCCCTCGCGCCCTTCCGCAACGTCCACAAGTTCGACGCGCTCATCCGGCTGCCGATCGTCCTCGGCCTGGCACACCTGCCCCTCGTGGTCGCCCGGGGCCGGGCCGACCGCGCCGGCCCGTCCTCGTTCACCAGGGTCAGGAGGACCGTCGCCGGGGCCTGCGCAGCGGTCTTCCTGGTCACGCTGGTCCCCATCGCCACCGTCGGCATCGCGCCCAGGGGCGGTTTCGCGGAGATCCCCGACTACTGGTACGAGGCCGTGGACTGGTTGGAGGATCGGGGCGACGAACGCGGCATGACCATGGCGCTGCCCGGTTCGGCCCGCGGGGAGTACCAGTGGGGCCGCCCCCTGGACGAGCCCCTGCAGCCCCTGTTCTCCGGCGCCTGGACCAACCACCAGATCATCCCGTGGGGCTCCTCCGGCATCTCCCGGATCAACCACGAGATCGACCAGCGGGTCTCCTCCGGGCGCGGCTCCGCGGGGCTCGCGGACACCTTCGCGCGCCTGGGCGTCACCCACCTGCTCGTCCGCAACGACCTCCAGCGCGTGGGCAACAACGGCGGCTGGCCCGCCCGCGTCCACCAGTCCCTCCAGAACTCGCCGGGCATCACCGAGGCCGCCGAGTTCGGGCCGGTGCTCGGTTCCCTGGACCACCAGTCCGCCTCCCAGTGGTTCGACCAGCCCTACCCGGCGCTGACCGTCTACGAGGTCGAGGGGGCGGCGCCCCGGGTCGGCACCGTGCCCGCCGAAGACGCGCTGCGGGTCACCGGAGGGCCCGAGTCCGTCCTGAGCCTGGCCGAACAGGGCCTGCTCAACGACGACCGGCCGATCCTCCTCGGTGACGACCCCGGTGCCGAGGAGATCGCCGCCGGGGACACGATCGTCACCGACACCGCCCGCCGCCGCGAGGTCGTCTACTCCGACGTGCGCCGCAACGTGTCGGCAACCATGACACGGGACCAGGAACTCGAACGCGAGGTCCCCGCCCCCGACATCCTGGACCCCGCGTGGGAGGAGTACGTCGCCCACGCCGAGGACCTGGGCGTCGCCGGGGTCACCGCGTCCACCTCCGAAGCGGGGGCCGAGGCCCACGCCGCCAACCGGGACCCGGGACACGCCCCCTACGCGGTCCTGGACGACGACCTCGGAACCGCCTGGCGCTCCAGCGGTTTCGCCGGGGCCCTGCGCCAGTGGATCGAGGTCGAGTTCACCGAGCCCCGGGACCTCACCGGGCTGAGCGTGGCCTTCGAGCAACTGCCCGACGAGCCGCCGCCCTCGCGGGTCACCCTCATCACCGACAACGGCCGGTCCGAGGCGGCCGTCGCCGCCACCGACGAACCGCAGGAACTCACCGCCCCGCCGGGGCGGACCACCAGACTGCGGATCCGGATCGACGAGCTCGCCTGGGAACCGGAGTTCCGCTTCGGCACCAGGGTGGGCGTCTCCTCGATCTCCGTCCCCGGGCTGGAGGCCTCCCGCACCCTCAACGTTCCCGGGCCGGCCGACGCCGGCACCTTCCTCTTCACCGGGTCTACCGGCACCGCCCCCGGCTGCATGGAGGGTTCGCACGTGTGGGTGTGCAACCCCAGGCTGGAGGTGAACGGCGAGGACGCCAACAGGCTCGACCGCACCTTCGAACTCTCCGCCGAGGCGGCCGCCTCGGCCCACCGGATCTCCGGGGAGGTGGTCCTCACCGACCCCCGCGAGGCGGAGAACGCCGCCAACCGGTCCGGCGGCCTCCCGCACGTGACCGGCTCCTCGACCGCCGTCCAGCACCCCGCTGCCATGGGCCGGGGCGCTTTCGACGACGAGGAGGGCACCGTCTGGTACCCGGACCCGGAGGAGAAGGACCCCTGGCTCGACATCGAGTTGGGCGACCCGAGGACCGTGGACCACATGAAGGTCGACTTCCCCCGGGACGACAGCGTGATGCGGCCGATCAAGGTCACGGTCGAGGGCGGCGGAACCGTTCGCGAAGGATGGCTCGACGGCAGCGGCCGGGTCGACTTCGCGCCGCTGACCGCCTCCTCCCTGCGGCTGACCTTCGAACGCCCCGAGGGGCAGGCCCTGGAGATCGGGACCGTCGAACTCCCCGGCGTCCCCGCGGTGGACGCCTCGCCCGACGGCGACGCCGCCACCACCTGCGGCCTCGGCCCCACCCTGCGGGTCAACGGTCAGCGGGTGGAGACCCGGATCAGTGACGGGACCCTCGCGGACCAGCTCGCCGGTGGCCCGCTGAACTACGAGACCTGCACCGACCTGGACCTGACCGAGGGCGGGAACCGGGTCGTCGTCGATCCCGGCAACCGGTACCAGGTGCGGTCGGCCATGGTGGAGTCCGCCGAGGAGGGTGTCGCCGACCGTCCCGAGGTCCGGATGGCCGAGGTCGGGACCCTGCACTCCTGGGGGCCTGGCGAGCGCCGTTTCGACGTGGCCGCCGACGAGGACAGCCTGCTCGTGGTGAACGAGAACTTCAACGAGGGCTGGGAGGCCCGGATCGAGGGCGGGGACGGGCCGCTGGAACCGGTCCGGCTGGAGGGTTGGAAGCAGGCCTGGCTCCTGCCCGAGGGCAGTGCCGGCACGGTCACCCTCACCTACGCCCCCGATGCCGTCTACCACCGCGTCCTCGCGGTGGGCGGGGCGCTCGCCGCGCTGCTCGTGGTCCTGGCGCTGTGGCCGCGCCGCTGGCTGCCCGGCGGGCTCCGGCTCCGCACCGGGCCTCCGACGGGCTCACGCGCCCTGCCCGGCGCGGGCCCCGGCTGGCTGCCCCGCTGGGCGGTACTGCCGCTGGGTCTGGGCTACGGCGTGTGGATCGCGGGCTGGGCCGGGGCCGCGGTGGTCGGCGTGCTCCTGCTGTCCCTGTGGTGGCTGGCGCGCCGGGCGCCCAGAAGGCTGCGCCACGCCAAGCCGGGAAGGCCCGCCATGGGCGGCCGGATACTGCCCCACCTGGCCGGGCCGTGGGTGGTCGCCGTGTCCCTGTCCCTCGCCGGTCTGGCGGCGGCCTCGGGGACGTACCTGGCCCTGCACATGCCCTTCCACGACATCACGCAGACCCTGGGGACGGCCCTGCGCGGCTGGGTCCCGCAGGCGCTGTGCCTGCCCGCTGCGGCCCGCCTCGTCCTCGCCCTGGGACAGCGCGGACCGGAGCACGAGCCGCCGCCCGCCGTGCGGCCTCCGGCCCGGGCACGCACCGGTACGGCCGACGGGGACGCGGGCAGGCCGGGCCCGCCCGCCGCCAACGGGCACGGCGGTCCCGGCCCCGGACCGGACGGGGAGCCCGGGCGGGTCGTGGCCGGGCACGGAGCAGAGGAGGCCCACAGGTGAGCACGTCCTCGAACGCGGGTGCGGCGCCCGCCCCCGGACCCCGAGGCCCGGGGGCGGGCCTGCCCAGGGGCACCCTCCTGGTCGCGGCGGGCGCGTTCCTGCTGACCCTGTCGCTGCTGCTGCCGTTCTACGTCCACGACCGGGTCGCCCCGCTCCCCGCGGACGCCTCCTTCGACCTGCGCATGGTCGACAACCGGGCCAGCTACCTGGACACCGCCTCCTGGACCCGGACGCAGGACGTCCGAGTCGAACAGGTCACCCAGGTGGAGGCCTCCGCGCACACCGGCGACTGGTCCGCCTGGGAGATGACGGTGAACACCTCCGCCCCCGACCGGGTCATCGACTACTGGAGCCGCCGCGTCATCGTGCACCGGGAGACCGGCCGCGCGGTCAACTGCTGTGGTGAGCATGTCAACGGCGACCACGCGGTACGCCAGGCCGGTCTGGTCCTGTACTGGCCGCCCGGGGCGGCCGAGAGCGGACACTCCTTCTACGACGCCGAGGTGCGTTCGGCCCCCTCGGTCGAGTTCGAGGGGGACGACGAGGTCGCCGGTGTGGCGGTGCGCCGCTACACCCAGAACCTCGACGCGACCCAGGTCCCGGACTCCGCACGGGAGGTCCCCGCGGCACTCTTCGACCCCGGCGCCGAGGGCACGGCGACCGCGACACGCTGGCTGCGGGTGCGGAGGACGTTCTGGGTCGAACCGGTCACCGGCATGGTGGTCAACATCGAGGAGGACAGGTCCGAGACCCTGCGTCCACAGAACGGTTCCGGTGAGACGGCCCTGCTCGACGCCGAACTCGCCCTGGCCGACGGGCAGGTCTCCGCCTACGCGGAGCAGGCCCGGGTGCGTTCGCTGCTGCTCCGGGCCCTGGACGTCTGGGCCCCCCGGGTCCTGGGCCCGCTCGGTGCGCTCGCCGTGTTCGCCGGGTTGTTCCAGGCATGGCGGTCCCGCCCCCGGGCCGGGGGCGGGACCGCGGGGGTCGGAGAGCCGGTAGGAACCGCGGCGCGCGCGACCCGGACGGGGGGAGAGGCTGTGGAGAACCGGGAGCGGCGGGCACCCGCACCGTAGAATCGGACCCATGTGCGGTCGATATGCCCAGTCCAGGAACGTGCACCAGTTGCAGCTCGCCTTCGGCCTGCCGGAACAGGCGATCGGGGAGGAAGAGGACCCGCGGGCCTGGCCGCCGTTGGAGGAGCTGGAGCCCGACTACAACATCTCGCCGGGAAGACCCGTCCACGCCGTGCTCGGACCGCCGCCGCAGGGCGCTGACGAGGGTCCGACGGGCCCGCGTTCCCTGCACACGATGCGCTGGGGGCTCGTGCCCTCCTGGGCCAAGGACCGCAACATCGGCTACCGGATGATCAACGCCCGGAGCGAGACGGTGGCGGACAAGCCCGCCTTCCGCACGGCCTACCGGCGCCGCCGCTGCCTGCTTCCCGCCGACGCCTACTACGAGTGGCAGTTGCTCAACAGGGACGGCACCGCCCAGGCCAGCACCTCACCCGTCACCGACCCCGAGCACCGCAGACGCAAGGCCAAGGCGGCCAAGAAGCCCTTCTCCATCCACTACTCCGACGCGGAGCCCCTCGCCCTGGCCGGGATCTTCGAGCGCTGGCGCGACCCCGAGGTCCAGGACGAGAGCGACCCCGCCGCCTGGTTGTGGTCCTGCGCGGTCATCACCACCGAGGCCGCCCCCGAACTCGCCCACATCCACGAACGCATGCCCGTCGTGGTGCCCGCCGAGGGCTGGTCCGCCTGGCTCGACCCGAGGTCGGGCCCCGACGACCTGGCCCACCTGCTGGGGGAGACCCCGGTGGACAGGTTCGAGGTCGACGAGGTCTCCACCGACGTCAACAGCATCAAGAACAATCGGCCCGACCTGCTGGAACCCGTCGGGGACACCGGACCGGACCAGCCGGAGACACTTTTCTGACCCCTGAGGAGGCTGGACAGGCCCGGGGACGTCCTGTGTATGGTGTGCGAGGCCACAGGGGAGTGCTTCCCCGGGCTGGGGACACCGTGATCGAGGTGTCCCGGCACATTCGACGTGCACACATGTGAATACGCAACGCGGGAGCTCGCGCCATGGCGGGCTGAGAGGGCGACTCAAGGGTGCCGCCGACCGCAGAACCTGTTCGGGTAATTCCGACGTAGGGAGGCATGCCATGACGGCTCTTGACGGTCGTGAGGTTTCCACCGCCGACGAGCACCGGGTGACCACCGGTCCCATCATGGGATCACGGAAGGTCCACCGGGAGATCGACACCCCCGAAGGTCTCACGCTCCGCGTCCCCGCACGCCGGGTGGAACTCAGCAACGGCAGCCACTTCGATCTGTACGACACCTCTGGCCCGTACACCGACGACACCGCGGACATCGACGTCCACCGGGGTCTGCCCAGG
The DNA here is from genome assembly GCF_014651695.1 of Nocardiopsis terrae. Lineage (GTDB taxonomy): Bacteria > Actinomycetota > Actinomycetes > Streptosporangiales > Streptosporangiaceae > Nocardiopsis > Nocardiopsis terrae. The sequence continues at coordinate 357,456 of NZ_BMXJ01000002.1, read as the reverse complement.
ACCCGTGAGGCCTGGGCCCTGGACCCCGTGAACGGATCGGTCAGCCAGCTGGCCTACGCCAAGGCCGGGATCACCACTCCCGAGATGCGCTTCGTGGCCGCCCGCGAGGGCATGGACCCCGAGTTCGTCCGCGAGGAGGTGGCGATCGGCCGCGCGGTCATCCCGGTCAACCGCAACCACCCCGAGTCCGAGCCGACCATCATCGGCAAGAACTTCCTGGTCAAGATCAACGCCAACATCGGCAACTCCGCGGTCACCTCCTCGGTGCCCGAAGAGGTCGAGAAGATGGTGTGGGCCACCCGTTGGGGCGGCGACACCGTGATGGACCTGTCCACCGGCAAGCGCATCCACGAGACCCGCGAACGCATCATCCGCAACTCCCCGGTACCCATCGGTACCGTCCCCATCTACCAGGCACTGGAGAAGGTCGACGGCGACCCCACCCGGCTCAGCTGGGAGATCTACCGCGAGACCATCATCGAACAGGCCGAACAGGGCGTGGACTACATGACCGTCCACGCGGGCGTCCTGTTGCGGTACGTGCCGCTGGCCGCCCGCCGCGTCACCGGGATCGTCTCGCGCGGCGGCTCCATCATGGCCGCCTGGTGCCTGGCCCACCACCGGGAGAGCTTCCTCTACACCCACTACGAGGAACTCTGCGAGATCTTCCGCCGGTACGACATCACCTTCTCCCTCGGTGACGGCCTGCGGCCCGGTTCCATCGCCGACGCCAACGACGAGGCCCAGTTCGCCGAACTGCGCACCCTGGGGGAGCTCACGCACATCGCCCGCTCCCACGACGTACAGGTGATGATCGAGGGCCCCGGCCACGTGCCGATGGACAAGATCAAGGAGAACGTGCGCCTGGAGGAGGAACTGTGCGGTGAGGCGCCGTTCTACACGCTCGGCCCCCTGGCCACGGACGTCGCCCCCGGATACGACCACATCACCTCCGCGATCGGCGCCGCCCAGATCGGCTGGTACGGCACCGCGATGCTCTGCTACGTCACCCCCAAGGAGCACCTGGGCCTGCCCAACCGGGACGACGTCAAGACCGGCGTCATCACCTACAAGCTCGCCGCCCACGCCGCCGACGTCGCCAAGGGGCACCCCGGGGCGCAGGCCTGGGACGACGAGCTGTCCAAGGCGCGCTTCGAGTTCCGCTGGCAGGACCAGTTCCACCTGTCCCTGGACCCCGAGACCGCCCAGTCCTTCCACGACGAGACCCTCCCCGCCGAACCCGCCAAGACCGCGCACTTCTGTTCCATGTGCGGGCCCAAGTTCTGCTCGATGAAGATCTCCCAGGACGTGCGCAGATACGCCGAGGAGAACGGCCTGGACACCGTCGAGGCGATCGAGAAGGGCATGGCCGACAAGTCCGCGGAGTTCGCCGAGGGCGGCAACCGCGTCTACCTGCCACTGGCTGACTGACCGGAAGCGGCTCCGTTACCTGCGGGCCCGCAGGTAACGGAGCCCCCGGGTGCCGGATCCCCCGGACCCGTGCCCGGGCGGGCCTCCCCCTCAAGAGAGGTCCGTATGGACTTCCTCCTCCGCGATGCCGCCATGACCCCGGCCTGGCGCTGCTCGGCGTGCCCGTGCTGCTGTCCATGGCCGCAGTGACTACTTCGCCCGGTGGGTCCGCCTCGTGGCGGGGGCGCACCTCTTCCCGCTAGCCCCGTGCTGGCCAACCCGGTGCTGTGTGTGCTGGGGGCGTGGCTGACCGTGTGGCCCTTCCTCGCGGTTCGCTGGGCCCACCGCCAGGACCTGGCTCCCGGCTTCACCACCGGCGCGGGCGCGGGCCCCGCCCTGCTGCTGGTCGCCCTGCCCGCCGCCGCTGCCCTCCTCACCGGGGTGTGAACGGAGGGCCTCCTCCGTCCCGTACCGCGGTGCCGCGGCCCCGCGGCGGGCCCGTCGTCCGCACCGCACCCGGGCGAGGGGCGACGGGCCTCAGCGAGGCTTGTGGGCGCTGGCCACCAGGTGGACTCCGACGTAGTCGTCGGAGTCGGCCGCGTGCAGTTCCATCTCCACCAGCCGCCCCATCGAGCGGGGGTCGCGGGCCAGCATCATCTCCACGGTGGAGGCCGACAGCACCGTACGCGGCTTGATCCACTCCAGTTCGAGCCCGGCCTCGGTGACCATCTCGGTGAGCTGTTCGGCGGTGAAGCAACGGGTGATGGAGCCGTCCGGCCAGGGGACGAGGAGCACGTCCGCGCTGGGAGCGTGGCTCAGTTCGGGCCAGTAGTCCTGTTCCGCCAGTAGCGCCATGCCCAGTACCACCGAGTCCACGCAGACCAGGATCCGGCCGCCCGGACGCAGGACCCGCGCGACCTCCGCCATCGACGACTCGGTCGCCAGTTGCCGCGAGAACACCCGGTTGTCGGCGATCACCCCGTCGAAGGAGCCGGGCGCGAAGCTGCGCAGGAAGGCGGAGTCGCCGACGACGTGGCGGAGCCGCCCCCTGCTGGCGGGACGCGGGACCGTGGCCCGCCCGTTCACCAGGGTGAGGGGGCGCATCGCCATGTCCGCGGAGGGCAGCAGGGTGACGACGTCGTGTCCGGCGGCCACGGCGCGGGGGGTCCCGTGGAAGTCGGGGCTGGACAGGTCGAGCAGGCGGGAGGGCGCGGCCGGGAGCCACCGGCTGATCTGCGCCTCCGCGACCGCCCAGTAGAACCGCCAGTAGTCCGAGAGTCGGTCGGTGGTGGCGAACTGCGCCGCGGGCGATCGGGGGCGGTCGGAGGCCGGAGTCGGGGACGGTCGCACGTGCACTCCTCTCCCATCCTTCAAGGTTTCTACCCGCACTCTGCCATGCCTCACCTTCACCGACCGGGCCAAACGACAAAGTTCGGCCGCGGAGGGGGCCTTGGTCCCCGGTACGGGCGGAATCAGCTCGCGGAGGACGTTGTTGTCACCAGCACCGTCCGAGGAGCAGATGCCCGGAGGGTGTTCGCGACACGAGGACAGGGAAGGGGCTGGGTTCGGAGCATGCCGACCGCTGGAGCGTGCCTTGAGCGCGGGGAAGCGGTGTCGACGCCACGCGACACCGGTGCGCAGGTCCTGGCTGTGGGGCCGTATCGTTGGGATATGGACGCCCCACCCGGGACCAGCGCGAGGAGGCCGAAGGGCTTGGATCAGAGCCAGGAGACAGCCGAGGAACGGGACGAGCGGTTCGAGAGGGACGTGCTCCCCTTCCTCGACCAGCTCTACTCGGCGGCACTGCGTATGACCCGCAACCCCGCCGACGCCGAGGATCTGGTCCAGGAGACCTTCGCCAAGGCGTTCGGTTCCTTCCACCAGTTCAAGGCGGGGACCAACCTCAAGGCGTGGTTGTACCGCATCCTCACGAACACCTTCATCAACTCCTACCGCAAGAAACAGCGGGAGCCGAAGCAGGCCGGGACCGAGGACGTCGAGGACTGGCAGTTGGCGCAGGCCGCCTCGCACACGGCGGCGGGGCTGAAGTCGGCCGAGGCGGAGGCGCTCGAACACCTCCCCGACAGCGACGTCAAGCGGGCCCTGCAGGAGTTGCCCGAGGACTTCCGGATCGCGGTGTACCTCGCCGACGTCGAGGGCTTCGCCTACAAGGAGGTCGCCGAGATCATGGGTACCCCGATCGGAACGGTGATGTCCCGTCTCCACCGGGGCCGGCGCCAGCTTCGCTCCCATCTGGAGGAGTACGCGGTGGACCGTGGTTTCCTCCCCTCCGAGAGAGCGGCCGAGACCGCCGGGGCCGTCGCCTCGGGAACGCCGGCCGGGAGCCGGGCACAGGTGAGTGGGTCGGATCGAGGAGATCTGCGATGAGCGGCGGCCACGACAAAGCGGAGACGGACACCCCGTGCAGCGAGGTGCTCGGCAAGCTCTACACCTACATCGACGGTGAGCTTGAGGAGGGCAACTGCGCGGAGGTCAGGGAGCACCTGGACGGATGCAGTCCGTGCCTGGACGAGTACGGCCTGGAGGAGGCCGTGAAGAAGCTCGTCGCCAAGCACTGCGGTTGCGATCCGGTCCCGCTGGACCTGCGCGACAAGGTCCTCGGGCGCCTGGCTGAGGCGCGTAACGAGCAGTTGGCCCGTGAGGCCAGGGCCGAGTCCCCCGGAACGCCCGCCTGAGCTCCGGCTGAGGGACGGGCCGCCGCGGGCGGATCGAAACAGGGTGGCGAGAGCTGGAATTCCAGCTCTCGCCACTTTTTGTGTGTTCGGTGAATGTTCTTGTGGTCTGCTGTCTTATGGTCCATTTGTGTGGTTTTGTGCAAAGGGGCCGGTTGCTCTCCTTCGTTACGGGGGTTTTGGTCATCGGGGCGCCCCCTGGGTGGTTCTCGGCGGGTTCGACACGCCCGGTCTTGGGAATCGGTTTTCGGTCGTGACCGACTCGGAATAAATTTCCTCGTCCTTCGCTGCGCCCGTTTCGCTTGGTAACTAACAGTAGTCATGGCTGATGGCTATCGGGGTGGGGTGTTACGGGATCTCCCGAAGGAAGGGGAGTCCCTGGGGGGTGCTTTGTGGGGTGTTGTAACTCTGAGTAGTGGTAATCAATTGCTAATTGAATTAGTAATTCCACGCTTCGGAACTTGGTCCCCCTGTCGGTGCCCGGGGTGACACCGGTTCGGGTCGGGGGTAATCAGGAAGGTGTCATGGCCCGTTAAACTGGACTCCTTATCCAACGAATGAGGTAATTTGCGCGGCGTGCTCGGTGGATGAGGGGGCCGCCGCCGTGGGGAGAAGGGGACAACGATGTTCGTCAGCGTGTTCGGTGCCATGATGGCTGCTGTTTTGATGGCTTCCACTTTTACCGGATGGTCTTGGTGGTAGAACAGAACCGGTGAAACCATGACAGGCCGGTCGTCGTCGGCGGGGGGTGAACGGGGGTGCGGGCTCTTCCTTGGGGCGCGCGTGTCTACGTCGGAATCATCGTTGTCAGTGCTGTCGCCATCGTGCTCATCGGTCCTTACACGGGTATCGATCTGGGGACCCTGGTGCTCATCGCGGTTCTCTTCGTCGTCGCGGAGTCGATAAGCACGCACGTCGTCGTCGACGTCAAGGAAGCCGGAATCTCACCGAGTTCGGCGGTGGCTCTCGCCGCCGTCGTCCTGGTGGGGCCGGTCGGCGCCGCGGTGGTCGGGTTCTCCTCCTGTCTGGCGGTACGCAGACAGGGCCCGGTCAAACGGGCCTTCAACGGAGCGCAGTTCGCACTGGCGGCCTACACGGCCGGACACGTCTATCTCCTGCTCGGCGGCACCGTCGGAGTGCCGGGTCAGTCGGACTTCCCCGGCATCGTGCTCCCGTACGTCGCCGCGGTCCTGACGCACACACTGCTCAACTCGGTGCTCATCGGCGTTCTCATGTGGTGCCTGGACGTCACCCGGCCGACCGGGCCCGGGCCCGTGCGCTGGCGTCCGCTGATCGTCCTGGAGGTCGCCTCCGTCGGCTACCAGATGCTCGGCCTGGCGATCGCGGCGATCTGGGGGGCGGTGGGGATCATCGCCCCGCTCCTGGTCCTGATACCGCTGTTCATCGCAAGGTGGGTCTTCGGCCAGCAGACCGCCGAGGCGCGGGCGCACGAGGCCACCCTGGCCACCCTGTGCCAGGCGGTGGAGACCAAGGACTACTACACCCGGGGCCACTGCATGCGGGTGGCCGAGGGATCCGCCATGATCGCCGCGGAGCTGGGGATGCCCGCCGAACGGGTACAGAAGATCCGGTACGCGGGCATGCTGCACGACATCGGCAAACTCGGCGTGCCCACCAAGGTGCTGCAGAAGAACGGGAAGCTCACCGACGACGAGTACGCCGCGATCAAGCTGCACCCCACGCGCGGTTACGAGATCGTTCGTGAGATCAGCTTCCTCGACGAGGCACTGGCGGGGATCCGGCACCACCACGAGCGCCTCGACGGACGTGGTTACCCGATGGGACTGCTCGGAATGGAGATCCCCGAGTCCGCCCGGATCATCAGTGTGGCCGACGTCTTCGACTGCCTGACCTCCACGCGGTCCTACCGCAGGGCCTGGTCGGTCGAGGCCGCCATCGCCGAACTCCGGCGCTGCGCGGGAAGCCAGTTCGACCCGAGGATGGTCGAGGCCCTGGTCCGGGCCGTCTCCCGCGAGGGATGGCAGACCCCGGACATCGCCGAGCCGCCCGGCGGGCGTTACTGCGCGACCGAGGACCCCGAGCCCGACGGTCCGAGCGCTCCGGTGCCCGCCCCCTCGGACCCGGAGAGGACGGTACCGGTGGCGGAGTCCACGTCGGCCGGAGCGGTGACGGGTGGTCAGGACCGGTGATGACGCAGAAGCAGCCGGACAGTTCCGTCCCCGCCGGACCCGGGTCCGGCGGGCCGGAGGGCGGCGCGCTCAGCCACCAGCGTTCCGGTGAGCCGCTCTGGCGCACTCCACGGCCCCTCCGGGCGCTCCTGGTCGGCGGGGTGGGCGCTGCCGCCCTGGCGGCACTGGTGTTCACGGCCGCCACCGGGTTCGCCGACCCCTTCGTGGCGCTGGCCTTCTGTCTGGTGATCGCCGGCGGCGAGCTGGCCAGGATCACGCTGCCCGGCCATCGGGAGTCCGCCCCGATCGCCCTGGCCGGGGCGATCGCCTACGCGTTCCTACCCAGCCTGGGCGGAGAGCCGGTACAGCACACCGTCTGGCAGGTGACGGCGGTGGTCGCCCTGGGGGTGGCCTTGGGCGAACTGCCGCACGTGGCGGTGGGACGCAGCCCCCGGCTGGAGGACGTCGCTCGCAGGGTGCTCACGGCACTCCTGCTCGCCGCGGCGTTCCGGCCGCTGGTGGAGTCGCTGTCGTTGACCGGTCCCTCGGTCGTCGTCGCCCTGCTCATGACGGCTCTGGTGGCGGTGGCCTGGGTGCTGGACGTGGCGGTCTCCGCGGTGCTGCGCGCCGAGCGGCTCCGCACCCGGCTGCGGGTGGCGATGCGCGACGAGACCCTGGCACAGGTCGCCACGGGCGGGGCGATCGCTTCCAGCGGTGTGCTCATCGCGCTGGCCTGCACGGTGACGGGGCTGGTGGGCCTGTTGGTGTTCACCGCCCCCCTCCTGGTGTCCCAGGTGGCCTTCCGCAGGCACTCCGAGGTCCGGCGCACCTACCTGGAGACGGTCCGGGCGCTGTCCCGCGTCACCGAGGTGGGCGGTTACGTGGAGAACGGACACTCACGCCGGGTCAGCCAGCTCTCCCACGGGATCGCCTGCGAACTGGGGCTGGCCGAGGCGGAGCTGCTGGAACTGGAGTACGCGGCCCTGATGCACGACATCGGCCAGCTCTCGCTCCGCGAGCCCATAGCGGGCGGGGCGACCGTGCTGGCCTCGCCGAGGGAGCAGCGCCGGATAGCGGAACTGGGCTCGGCGATCATCCGGGAGACCGGGGTGCTGGACAACGTCGCGGAGATGGTCCGCCGCCAGTGCGAGCCCCTGGCGGGGGACGGTGACGAGGGGGTGCCCCCGCTGGGCAGCCGGATCATCAAGGTCGCCAACGCCTTCGACGACCTGGTCGGTGAGAACGGCGACGCCGAGCGCAGGGCCGCCGTCGTCGAGCGCCTGCGCATGGACACCGCCAGCGAGTACGACCCCCGCGTGGTGGACGCCCTGGCCAGCGTGCTCGCCCGCTGACCGGTACGCCGCCCGGGGGCGCGGTGCTCAGTCCCGGGGCGGACGCAGGCGGGTGACGAACTTGTACCTGTCACCGCGGTAGAGCGAGCGGACCCACTCCACCGGGTGGCCGTCGCCGTCGAAGCTGTGCTGGCAGTGCAGGACCAGGGGCAGGCCCACGTCCACCCCCAGCAGCCGCGCCTCGTTCGGGGTGGCCAGGACCGTCTCGATCGACGCCTCCGCCTCTGCGAGGGAGACGTCGTAGGCGCTCGCCAGGGCCTCGTAGAGCGACGCGTAGCGGTCGAGCTGCCTACGGAGTCCGGGGAAGCGCCGTGCGGCCAGGTGGGCCGTTTCCACGGCCATGGGTTCACCGTTGGCGAGGCGGAGCCGCTCGATCCGCAGCACGCGGCCGCCGGAACGGATCGCCAGCAGTTCGGCGAGCTGGTCGTCGGCGTTGATGTAGCTGACGTCCAGGATGCGCGTGGCCGGGTGCAGGCCGTGCGCCCGCATCTCCTGCGTGTAACTGGTCAGTTGGAGGACCTGGGCGACCTTCGGCTTGGCGACGAACGTCCCCTTGCCCTGGATGCGCAGCAGCCGCCCCTCCACGACCATCTCGGTCAGGGCCTGGCGCACCGTGGTGCGCGAGGTGCCGAACTGGGTGGCCAGAGCACGCTCCGGCGGGACCGGGTTCCCGGCCGGCATCGCCTCGATCAGCTCCAGCAGCTGCTTCTTGACCTGGTAGTACTTCGGCACCCGGGGGTTGCCGTCCAGTGTGCGCTGCCCAGTCATCAGTCTCCTCCGCCGCGTCCCGCGCTTGTCCCACACCCCGCCCGGAAGTGGCCGGTCCGGCTGCCCTTCGGGCGCCGATTGGTGTGGACCACTGGTCGAGTGCGTGTCTCTTGAGTATGCACGGCTCCATGGGATGATTTGTGAGTGCCTCACCTCAGCGACCTCATTCGCCGCCACACGTCACTCAAGCAGGCGGACCTGGAGTGGATCCACTCCCTGGTCTCCGACTGGCAGCTCCTGGCCGACCTCTCCTTCGCGGACCTCGTGCTGTGGGTGCGCCTACGCGGGGACGACGGCTGGGTCGCCATCGCGCAGATGCGTCCCACCACCGGGCCCACCGCCTTCCAGGACGACCTGGTCGAGACGGTGCTCAGGGACGACATGACCGATGTCACGTCCCGTTCCGGCCCCAGGGTGGTCGGCCGCCGCGCGCTCATAGACCGGGCCTGGAGCGAGGGCCGGATCTGCCGGGACGGCGACCCCGACTGGTCGGGCGGCGTGCCGGTGCGGGAGGAGACCATTCCGGTCCGCCGCGCGGGCAACCTCATCGCCGTCATCCAACGGAGTACCAACCTGAGTTCGGCGCGCACACCGAGCCGTCTGGAGCTCACCTACCTCCAGAGCGCGGGCGACCTCGCCCAGATGATCGCCGAGGGCGCCTTCCCGTTCAGTGACCAGGGGCCGCTCATGGTCCGCTCCCCGAGGGTGGGCGACGGTCTGCTCCGACTGGACCAGAACGGCGAGGTGGTCTACGCCAGCCCGAACGCCCTCTCCGCCTACCGGCGCCTGGGGCTGACCGCGGACCTGGTCGGCGCGCGCCTGGACCGGACCACGCTGGAGCTGGCCGTCCAGGGGGAGGCCCGGGACGAGAACCTGACCTACACCGCGAGCGGGCGCGCCCCGCAGGAGGCCGAGGTCGAGGCGCGCGGGGTCACCGTCCAGTTGAGGTCCATACCGCTGGTCATCGACGGTGTGCGGATCGGCGCCCTGGTGATGGTCCGCGACGTCACCGAGCTCCGGCGGCGCGAGCGCGAGCTCATGACCAAGGACGCGACCATCCGGGAGATCCACCACCGGGTGAAGAACAACCTCCAGACGGTGGCGGCGCTGCTGCGCCTGCAGTCGCGGCGCCTGGACATCCCCGAGGCTCGGGCGGCCCTGGACGAGGCGGTCGGCCGGGTGGGTTCGATCGCGATCGTGCACGAGATGCTCTCGCACACCCCGGACGAGGTCGTGGACTTCGACGACATCGCCGACCGGGTCATGCAGATGGCGGCGGAGGTGTCGTCCACGGGCAGCACGGTGGTGCCCCGGCGGGACGGGCACTTCGGGCTGTTGAACGCGTTGGTGGCCACACCGCTGTCGATGGTTCTGGCCGAACTGGTGCAGAACGCGGTGGAGCACGGGCTGGGTCAGGGTCCGGGGTTGATCGAGGTGAGGGTGCACCGGTTCGATGCGGGGCCGGGCTTCCCGGGCACGAGCAGCCTGGAACTGGCCGTCTCCGACGACGGGGGCGGTCTCCCGGAGGACTTCGACCTGGAGGGGACCACGAGCCTGGGGCTGCAGATCGTGCGAACCCTGATCGTGGGCGAGCTCGGGGGGACTCTGGCGATCAAGCCAAAGGAGAGCGGCGGTACGGAGGTGGCGATCAGCCTGCCTCTGGAACACGAGGAGAGGGAGGCTCCCTAGGCGGCCGCGTCCGCCCGGCGACGGGACCGTGCCCGCACGGCCGTGTGCCGTCCCCCGCCGCGCCAGCGGGGGGTCGGTGGCATCACCGCCACGCGGTGCCCGGAGGCACCGTTGCGCTCCGGGGCGTACCGGGACGGTTCCCGCGTGTCGTCCGTCGGTGACGGAGCGGGAGGGTCAGCTGCGGACCATGGGCCGCAGTGCGGAGCCGCGGCGCTTGATGCGACGCCGCTCCTCCTCGGAGGTCCCTCCCCAGACCCCGCCGTCCTGGCCGCTTTCCAGCGCCCACTTCAGGCAGGCGGAACTGACCGGGCAGCGCTGGCAGACTGCCTTGGCCTCCTCGATCTGGATCAGTGCGGGGCCGTAGTTGCCGATGGGGAAGAAGAGTTCGGGGTCTTCGTCACGGCAGGCTGCGTCATGGCGCCAGTCCATGCGGTCCACTCCTCACAGTGAGGCGATCATTTGTGAAGCTTTTCACGATCGGAATGTGCAAGGGCGCCCGGTGGATGGGGACCACCGGGGGGGCGTCCAGGCCGAGGTAGTTGAGGTTTCACCCCACGGCCACGTGGGAAGCGCCCAAATTAACTCGCCCGTAACTCGCGGCGATAACTTGAGCGTGACAGGATCGCGGGGGCCATGCAAGAGCTCCCGAGGCCGAAGGTCCTGTTCGGCGTGTCGGGTGCGTCACAGTGGTCGTGAATGGTTGCTTTCTCGGTAATTAACAGAAGATTCGTAATGCCTTCGGTACCGAGTGGAAGTTGACCTGTTTGCGCTCTCCCAGGTATTCACCGTCGATTTGGAAGGCTCTCGGATGGCTTGACGAGATCCGGAGCGCCGACTGGTCGTGCCAGGTCACGTAGCCGTCCCCACGTGTGGGAAGACCCTTGGGGAAGAACATCTGGGAAAGAACCCAGCCAGTCAGCGCGTGCGAGGACTGGGTCAGCGCGAAAGCGTCCAGGCCGAGCTCGAAACGGGAGTCCGGGGTCGGTTGAAGCGGTAGCGCTCCCGCGTACGTCCACGGAGTGGTGTTCGTGACCAGTGCGAAATAGACATGGTCCAGAGACCTTCCGCCACCGGACACGCTGAGTGACGGATCGCGTATATCCCCTTGGAAGAACAGCTTTACCGCGGCTTCCGCGTAGAGAGCCGGAGTCGCCTTCCTGCCGTTGCCGCGTTCGTGTTCCACCTGTTGCACCACGTCGGCGTCCCAACCGAATCCGGCACAGAACGTGAAGTACCGGTCGTCCTGGTCGCTGGTGATCCGACCCAGCCCGATCTCCTTCTCGCGCCCCGCCCGGATCGCCTCCAGCACCGCGCCGGTGGCCTCGATCGGGTCGCCGGGGACGCCCAGGGCACGGATGAACACGTTCGCGCTGCCCCCGGGAATCACGGCGTAGCGGGGGCGGGCCAGCTCCTGCGGGGTGGCGAGGAGGCCGTTGACGACCTCGTTGACGGTGCCGTCACCGCCGAGGCTCAACACGAGTTCGTAGCCTTCGGCCGCGGCCGTCGCGGCCAGTTCACGGGCGTGGTCGCGGTAGGCGGTCTCGACGGTGGCGACGTCCAGCTCGGACGCCAGGGCGCCCAGGATCACCTCACGGGTGCGCGAGGTGGTCGTGGTCGCATGGGGGTTCACGATGAATAGGGCTCGCACCCGGCCAGTCTAGGCGGTGGGCGCCTCGCCGGGGGTGGAGCGGATCTCCGCGACCCGGAGCAGGGCGGGGGCGAGGAGGGGGGAGCCCCGGAGCACGTATAGGCTCGTCGGGTGTCCTCGCGTCCCATCACCCTCGTCGTCGCCGCCGCACTGGAGGCCCTGGTCGGGCTGGCCGCGGCGGTCGGCGGTCTCTACAGCCTCTACACCGCGATCACCGGCCGGGCCGGTGATCCGGTCACCTCCGCCATCCCGCTCACCCTGATCGGTGTCGGGGTCGGTGCGTTGCTGGTCTTCGTCGCGCGCGGGCTGTGGCAGCTGCGCGACTGGGCCCGCACCCCGGTGGTGGTCACCCAGCTCTTCATGGCCGTGGTGGCGTACTACATGTTCACGGGGGAGCAGTACCTGTTCGGCGCGGTCATGCTCGGCACGGCCGTCGTCGCCGCGGCCGCGGTCCTGGCACCGCCGACGACCGCGGTGCTGTTCCCCGGGACCGAAGAGGGTCGCCGGTAGCCAGCACCGCGGCCGAAGGCCACGGACCAGGTCAGTCGTCCGTGGTGAGAGCCTGCCGCAACTGTGCCAGGGTGCGCGCCAGCAGACGCGACACGTGCATCTGGGAGATCCCCAGCTCCTGGGCGATCTGCGACTGGGTCATGTTCCCGAAGAAGCGCAGCAGCAGGATGCGCTTCTCCCGGGGCGGTAGCTGTTCCAGAAGAGGTTTCAGCGACTCGCGGTACTCGACGCCCTCCAGTGACTCGTCGACGATCCCCAGCGAGTCGGCCACCGCGGGGGCGTCCTCGTCACCGCTGTCGGGAGCGTCCAACGAAACCGTCGAGTAGGCGTTGGCGGACTCCAGGCCCTCCAACACCTCCTCCTCGGTCATCTGGAGGTGCTGGGCCAGTTCCGCCACGGTGGGGGAGCGCCCCTCCCGCTGCGAGAGGTCGCTGACGGCCTTTGTCAGCGAGAGCTTCAGCTCCTGGAGGCGGCGGGGTACCCGTACCGCCCAGCCCTTGTCCCGGAAGTGACGCTTGATCTCACCGACGATCGTCGGGGTCGCGTAGGTGGAGAACTCCACCCCGCGCTCCAGGTCGAACCGGTCGATGGACTTGATGAGCCCGATCGTGGCCACCTGGGTGAGATCGTCCAGCCACTCACCGCGGTTGCGGAACCGCCGGGCCAGGTACTCCACCAAGGGCAGGTGGAGTTCCACCAGCTCGTCCCGGATCCTCCGGCGCTCGGCCGAGTCCGCGTCGAGTTCGTTAAGGCGCTCGAACAACTCTCTCGCGCGCGCCCGGTCGGGCACCGCGTGCTCGGTCTTCGCTGTCAGAGCGGGCCCCCTTTCGCTCACGCCGACTCCAGGGTGCCGCGGCGTTTGTACAGGACGATGTAGACGCGGTCGTCCGGGCCGACCCCCGCGTCGACATCCCCCGCGAGAGCGGACAGGACGGTCCAGGCGAAGGTGTCCCGGGCGGGGAGGCGTCCGTCCGCGGTCAGCACCGAGACGGAGATGCGCATCCCATCGGGGGTGAGTTCGAATTCCGTGGTCAGTTCTGTGCCCGGCAGCGCCTGGGAGAGGAGCATCGCGCACGCCTCGTCGACCCCGATCCTCAGGTCCTCGATCTCGTCGAGGGTGAAGTCGAGCCGTGCTGCCAGCCCTGCCGTCGCCGTGCGCAGGACAGACAGATAAGCGCTGTCGGCGGGCATGTTGACGGTGACAGCGTCGCGTACACCGGTGGCGTCGGCCGTGGGCACAGCGGTTTCTTCGGTCACGTCCCTCCTTCGGGGGGCGAGGTTGCCGCTTGAGAGCAATGTATCTCGTTTCACCCTGCCACTGACGCAGGGAGGGTGGGTCGTGTCCGTCCGTCAAGGCGCGGATACGAGACGAACGGCCCGGCTCAGCCCTTTGTGGAGCCCAGGTCGGCCAGCGCGTCGCCGTCCAGGCGACGGACCGTCCACTCGTCCATGGACGTCGAACCCAGGGACTCGTAGAACCCGATCGCGGGCATGTTCCAGTCCAGCACCGACCACTCCAGCCGGGTGTAGCCGCGTTCCACGCAGAGCCGGGCGAGGTTCCTCAGCAGGGCCAGGCCGTAGCCGTTTCCGCGTAGTTCGGGGCGGACGTACAGGTCCTCCAGGTAGATGCCGTGTCGGCCGGTCCAGGTGGAGTAGTTGCGGAACCACAGGGCGAACCCCGCGGGGGCGGGCGGGCCGCTGCCGCCCGCGTGCTCCGCCACGTGCGCGTACACCGAGGCATCCGGTCCGAACAGTGCGGTGTGCAGATCCTCCTCGGTCGAGACGACCGCGTCGGGTTCCTTCTCGTACTCCGCGAGTTCCCGGATCATCTGGTGGATCTCGGGAACGTCGTCAGGGCGGGCGGGACGGATCATCGGTCCACCTAGTCGCGGGTCGGAGCTGCGGTCGTTTCCAGGGTATGCGCTGGACGGAGGGGGTTCGCGGGGGCCGGGGGACCCGCGTGGCGTTCGGCCCGCGGGACCCGTCCGGTCGGTCCGCTCAGCGAGGCCGGTGCGCGACCAACCGCTCCACCAGTCCGAGGAGCAGGCGGTCGTGGTGGCCCACCTCGAAGCCGACCTCCTCGGCCACGGCCCGGGGCAGTCTGCGCGGGTGCTTGCGCAGGCGTTCACGCAGCCGGAACGGGAACCGGGTGTACTCGATGTGGTCGACCAGCAGCAACCGGCCCCCGGGCACCAGCACCCGGTGCATCTCCGCCAGCGCACGCTCCTGGTCGGGGACCGCGCACAGGGCGAGCACGCACACCACGGTGTCGAAGGAGCGGTCGGCGAAGGACATCTGTTGGGCGTCGCCCTCCACCAGGGAGACCGGACGCCCCTGTTCCTCGGCCCTGTCCCGGGCCCGGGACAGCATGGCGGGGCTCAGGTCCAGTCCGGTCAGCTTCACCTGGGGCGGGTAGTACTCCAGGTTTCGTCCCGTCCCCACGGCCACCTCCAGGGTGCGCCCCCTGGCACCGCCGCAGAGCAGGGCACGGGTCCGCAGGATCGCCGGCGGCTCGTAACGGCCTCCGGAGTCGTAGCTCCCGGACCGGTCATCCCAGAGCTTGCGGGCCTTCTCCGTACGCGCGTCCATGGCTCTCCCCGGGGTCCAGGCCCTGATTCACGGATCACCCCAGACCGTCTGGGTGCCCCTGGGAGATGACTCTGGCGTCGGGAGGCCCTCCGGTCAAGGGCATCGGGCCCCGGCTCGGCGGGCGTCTGCGCGAGGGGCCCGGGCGACGCGGGGGCCCCGCGCTCGCGGAGGAACGCGGGGCCGGGGCGATCCGACCGGGTGTGCCCGGTGTCAGAGGACCTTGGAGAGGAACGCCTGGGTGCGCTCGTGCCGGGGGTTGGAGAGCACCTCGGCGGGCGACCCCGACTCCACCACGACGCCGTCGTCCATGAAGACCAGCGAGTCGCCGACCTCGCGGGCGAAGCCCATCTCGTGGGTGACCACGACCATGGTCATGCCGCCCCCGGCCAGGTCCTGCATGACGTCCAGGACCTCACCGACCAGTTCCGGGTCCAGGGCGCTGGTGGGCTCGTCGAACAGCATGAGCGACGGCTCCATGGCCAGCGCGCGGGCGATGGCCACGCGCTGCTGCTGGCCGCCGGAGAGCTGTTCGGGGTAGGCGTTCGCCTTGTCCGGCAGCCCGACCCGTTCCAGCAGTTCCATGGCACGCTCGGTGGCTCGGGCCCTGGGCACCCGCTTGACCTGGACCGGCGCCTCGACGATGTTGCCGAGCACGGTCAGGTGGGGGAACAGGTTGAAGCGTTGGAAGACCATCCCGATGTCGCTGCGCTGGGCGGCGATCTCGCTGTCGCGCAGCTCGTACAGGCGCCCGCGCTTCTGGCGGTACCCCATCAGCTCGCCGTTGACCCACAGGCGGCCCGCGGTGAGCTTCTCCAGATGGTTGACGCAGCGCAGGAAGGTGGACTTCCCCGACCCCGAGGGGCCGACGATGCACATGACCTCGCCTCGCCGGACCTGCAGGTCGATGCCCTTGAGGACCTCCAGGCGCCCGAAGCTCTTGTGCACGTTCTCGGCCACCACGAGGGCGTCCCCGGGCGCGGCCGCGCCCTCCGCCGTTTCGGGGGCGGCCTCCTGCTCGCCGTGGTCCCTGGTCTTCTCAGCCATCAGTGCGCCCCTCCGACGATGCGCTCCCGGGCCGTGCCGCGCCCGCTCCGGTTGAACCTGCGTTCGATGAAGTACTGACCGGTCATCAGGACACTGGTGATCGCCAGGTACCACAGGCACGCCGCCACCAGCATCGGGAAGATCTGGTAGCTCCGGGTACCGATGGCCTGGAGCTGGTAGAACAGCTCGATGGTCACCGGTACGTAGGCGAGCAGCGCCGTGTCCTTGAGCATGGCGATGGTCTCGTTGCCCGTCGGGGGGATGACGACCCGCATCGCCTGCGGCAGGGTGATCCGCCGCATGATCTTGCTCTTGCTCATCCCCAGGGCCTGGGACGCCTCGGTCTGACCCTTGTCGACCGACTGCAGGCCGGCACGGATGATCTCCGCCATGTAGGCGCCCTCGGACAGGGACAGGGCCAGCAGGCCCGCGGTGTAACCGGTGAGCAGGGTGCGCGCGTCGATCTCGAAGAAGCGGGCGTCGCCCTCGAGGCCGAGCCACGGCATCCAGTAGTTGTCGAACGGCAGGCCGATGTGGATGGTCGAGTACAGGATGGCGAGGTTGCCGAAGAGCACCGCCAGTACGAGCCGGGGAACGCCGCGGAAGAACCACGTGTAGGTCCAGGAGACCGTGACCAGGACGGGGTTCCCGGACAGGCGCATCACCGCGAGGACGATGCCCAGGACGACGCCGATGACCATCGACAGCACGGTCGCGCTCAGTGTCACCCACACGCCCCGGACCACCGGTTCCGAGAACATGTTGTCGAGCATGAACGGCCAGTTGAACGCGGGGTTCGTGAACAGCATGTGCACGAACATCGCGGCGAGGACGAGGATGATCCCCGCTGCCACCCACCGTTCGGGGTACCGGACGGGGACGGCTGTGATCGGTGCGGCCGAACGGCCCGGGGTCGGTTCCTTCGACCCCGGGCCGCTCACCGGTTCGCTCGGTGAGGTCACGTTCAGACTTTCGCTTGGTGTCGGGCGGGAGCGGTCGGAGGAACTACTCCTCGACGGAGGGGTTCACCTCGGCGGTCTCCATGGCGCCGACCTCGATGCCCCACTCGCCGAGGACCTCCTCGTAGGTGCCGTCCTCGATCATGGTGTTGAAGGCGGCGGCGACGGCCTCCGCGAGCTCCTCGTCGTCCTGGTGGGTGAGGATGCCGTAGGGGGCGGCGTCGTACTGGTCGCCGATGAACTCCAGCTGTTCGCCGGTCTGCTGCAGGGCGTACAGCGAGGTCGGCAGGTCCGCCAGGGAGGCGTCGTTCAGGCCGGAGACGACGGTCTCGGTGGCCTGCGGCTGGGTCTGGAACTTCTCGACGGTGATGGCCTCCTCGCCGGCGTCGACGCACTCCTGGCTGCGGGCCTCGATGTCCGCGTCGTGGGTGGTGTTCGACTGTACGGCGATGCGCAGGCCGCAGGCGTTGTCGGGGTCCACGCCCTCGGGGTTGCCCGCCGGGGCGAACCACTGGGTGCCGGAGGAGAAGTAGCTGACCATGTTCACGGCCTCCATCCGGTCCTCCGTGATGGTGAAGGAGGACGAGCCGAGGTCGTAGTTGCCGGTGTCGACGCCGATGATGATCGAGTCGAAGGTGGTCGGCTCCCAGTCGGCCTCCAGACCGAGCTTGCCGAGGGCGGCCTCCAGCAGGTCGACGTTGAAGCCGAGGACGGTCTCGCCGTCCTCGTCCAGGTACTCACCGGGCGGGTAGGAGGCCTCGACGCCGATGGTGACGGAGCCGGCCTCGGCGATGTCCTCGGGGACGAGTGCGGCGAGCTCCTCGTCGACCGCCACCTCGGGAGCCTCGGGCGCCGCCGTGTCGTCGGTGGCGTCCTCTCCGCCACCGCAGGCCGCCAGGGCCAGGACACCGGCCGCGGTGAGGGCGGTGAGGTAGGTCCGGGGCTCGGACAGGGGCTTGCGCAGTGCCATGGTGGGGTCTCCTTCTGGGAGCACGGAGTGCCTGTTCAGAGCCGGGTTCAGCGTTGGACGCGGCCTGTCGGTAGCGACATTCAGGACATTATGCTTCATGCAGTGATGCGTCGGTAACGTTCCATCGTGTCGACCCGCGATTTTCCTCTGGTCACCGTTGTGAGAGGATTGCGTAACGGGTCATCCCCGTGAGAGGCGGACGCGCAGTACTCGCATAGGAGTCCGGCGAAGACTTGTCTCCCCCGGCGACACAACCGGTCATGGCCGACCGGCGCCGCGGAGAGCTCCCCTAGCACCCTTACGTCTTCGCGCGCGGTCCGTGGCTAACGCCGACCGTCCCCGTCATGGCCGACGTGGACGAACAGCAGACCGAGGGGTTTGAGTAGTGACCACCTTTTCTTCGCGTACCCAGAACACGTCCAAGCTGGACGAGGACCCGGCTTTCGCCATGCACCGCGGCGGCAAGCTGCACGTGACCTCCTCCGTGGACGTCAGTGACCACGAGGGCCTGTCCCTCGCCTACACCCCCGGCGTCGCCCGCGTCTGCGACGCCATCGCCGAGACCCCCGACCTCGTCGAGACCTACACCTGGAAGAGCAACCTGGTCGCCGTCGTCACCGACGGCACCGCCGTGCTCGGCCTGGGCAACATCGGCCCGGAGGCCTCCCTGCCGGTCATGGAGGGCAAGTCGCTGCTCTTCAAGCAGTTCGGCGACGTCGACTCCGTGCCTATCGCGCTCAACTGCACCGGCGTCGACGAGATCGTCGAGACCGTCGTGCGGATGTCGCCGTCCTTCGGCGGGATCAACCTGGAGGACATCGCGGCCCCGCGCTGCTTCGAGATCGAGGCCAAGCTGCGTGAGCGCCTGGACATCCCGGTCTTCCACGACGACCAGCACGGCACCGCCATCGTGACCGTCGCCGCGCTGCACAACGCCGCCCGCCTCACCGGCCGCACCTTGGCCGACCTGCGCGTCGTCGTCTCCGGAGCGGGCGCCGCGGGTGTCGCCGTCACGAAGATGCTCATCGACGGCGGTATCGGCGACATCGCCGTGGCCGACTCCAAGGGCATGATCTACGACGGCCGCGAGGGCCTGACCCCGGTCAAGCAGGAGCTGGCCTCCATCAGCAACAAGGCCGGGATCCAGGGTTCCATCGAGAGCGCCCTCAACGGCGCCGACGTGTTCGTCGGGCTCTCCGCGGGCGAGGTCCCCGAGTCGGTCGTGGCCACCATGGCCGAGAACGCGATCGTCTTCGCCATGGCCAACCCCAACCCGGAGGTGCACCCGGACGTCGCCCGCAAGTACGCGAGCGTCGTCGCCACCGGGCGCAGCGACTTCCCGAACCAGATCAACAACGTGCTGGCCTTCCCCGGGGTCTTCCGGGGCGCCTTCGACGTCCAGGCCACCGACATCACCGAGAACATGAAGCTGGCCGCGGCCAAGGCGCTGGCCGAGCTCGTCGGTGACGACCTGAGCGCCGACTACGTCATCCCCAGCTCCTTCGACGAGCGGGTGGTCCCGGCGGTCTCCGCCGCGGTCGCCGCCCAGGCCCGCCAGGACGGTGTCGCCCGCCGTTAGGAACAGGCCCGGGGCGAGGACCCGGGGCGTGCCACGGGGCCCGGTCCGCACGGTTGCGGACCGGGCCCCTCACATCAGCTCCGCCGGAGTGCCGAACTCCTCGGCCAGGAGCGCCAGGGCCGCACGCAGGTCGGCGAGTGCGGCGTCCGGGGTCTCCCCCTCGCCGCGGGCGCCGGTGCCGGGGCGGAGCAGGGCGCGGGCGCACCAGACGCCGTTCTCGTCCTGCTCGATCGTGTACGGGACCAGCACGGGCTCTTCCTTCTCCTTCGGATGACGCGACCGAGGGGCCCGGAGGACCACGCCCCCGCGTGGTCCTCCGGGCCCCTGCCGCCGGTCAGTCCCTCTTCCGGTCGTCCTCGCCGGTGGCGGCGGACCAGGGATCGCCGCCGGTGGGCGGCATCGGCCGGGCGTCCCGGCTCCGCGACCCGGGGCCGGACTCCTCGCCCGACGGCCCCTCGTCCGTGCTCTGCGATCGCCCGGGCCCCTCGGCCGCGCTCTCCGAGCCCCCGTGGCTCTCCTCGCGGTCCTTCTCGGGCGGGCCCCAGCGACTCATGTCGCGACGGATCACCTCGACGGTGTCGTCGAGGATGCGGCGCAGGTCGTGTGCGGCGGACCCGCCCACCTGTCCGGCGCCGCGGACCATGTCGCGCACACGCACCGAGAAGTCGCGCAGGGCGTGCTCCAGGTCCGGGCGGTCGTCCTCCCCGGCCCTCGCGCCGGTCTCCTCGCCTGCGTGCTCGTCCCGCTCGGCTCCGGTACGGCCCCAGGTGGCCCCGAAGGAGCCGAAGCCCTGGGCGAAACGCTCCCACTCGCGGGCCCACAGGCCGCTGTCCCCGCAGTCGCGGTCCCGCTGCCGCCCGCTGCCCCGGTCGTCGTCGGTGCGCTCGCCCGGCTCGTGCTCCTCGGGGCCCTGGTCCCCTCCGGCCTCCCCGGCCGGGTCGCGGCGGCTCCCGCCCGCGGTGAACTTGAGCTCGTCGCGCAGCGAGCTGATGGTGGCGCGCACGTCCTGCTTGACCGCCCGGGCGATGTCACGCACCGAGTCGGTGATCTCCTGCTCCAGGTCGTCCAGGTCGCCACTGCGGGCACGCAGCTCCGCGCGTCCCTTGTCGGTGAGGCTGTAGACCTTGCGGCCGCCCTCCTCGGTGTGCGTGACCAGACCTTCCTCCTCCAGCCGTGCGAGCCGGGGATAGATGGTGCCGGGGGAGGGCGAGTACACACCGAGGAAACGGTCGCGGAGCAGGCTGATGATCTCGTAACCGTGCCGCGGGCTCTCGTCCAGCAGCTTGAGCAGGTAGAGACGCAGCCTGCCGTGGCCGAAGATGGTACTCATTCAGGCCCCCTCGGGGATCGCGGCCGGAGCCTCGGGTGCGCGCCGCAGCAGCGCTGTCCGGCCGGACACGGTGTTGACACTGATGGAGGCGGGGTCGACACCCACGCCGATCTTGCCGCTCAGGGCGCTGCGGGCCGGAGCGCTGCGCCGGTCCAGGCCGAAGTCGGAGTCCACCTTCCCGGTGACGGTGCGCAGCTCCACGGTGGCGGAGCTCTCCGAGGGGACCCGCAGGGCCACCTCGCCGGAGACCGTGTTCACCCGGACCCGGGCGGAGGGTGCCAGGTCCGTGTCGACCAGCACGTGGCCGGAGGCGGACTTGGCGCGTAGCTCGGACAGGCGGCCGCCGGCCACCGCCAGCTGGCCGCTGGCGCTGTTGAAGCCCAGGGTGCCGCCGGGGGCGCGCACCGAGGCGTTGCCCGAGGCGGTGTTGAGCTCGGTCTCACCGGAGACGCCGTCCAGGGTGATCTCGCCGGTGGCGGTCCGCAGCCGGGTGCGGGAGGTCAGCCCGGCCACCACCACGGGGGCGCTGGCCGTGGTCACCTCGACCGGGCAGGCGCGCGGGACCCGCAGGTTGACCGTGGCCCGTCGCGAGCCGACGTTCCTGTACCCGCTCAGCTGGATGGGCTTGAGCCGGTCCAACAGGCCCTGACCGGTGAGGTCCCGGTAGTGGACGGTGAGGATGCCCGCTTCCTGGGTGACCTCCAGGGGCTCGCCCTCGATGTCGGTGATCTCGAAGGTGACCGGGTCATCCGTGGGGATGATGTTGACCTGGCCGCCGACGATCCGCACCTTCAGGGCGACGATGCCGTCCAGGGTGTGGGTCATCGGACTGTCGATGGTCCATCGTGCCATCGTGAACCCTTTCCACTCGCTCTCGATGCCTTCACGATATGTCTCGTGTCTGCCGAACTCAAGATATGTCGCGGATTTCAGGGTCGGCTCAGGGATGACTAGGGGCTGCCCCCGGCAGGCGTGGCGCGGACTGCGCTTGGACGGGGACTCAACCTGCGAATACGCACAGAACAGCGAGGAGTGCCCCACCGCGCATCCCCACAGGCCCCTCCCGAGAGGGCACCCCTGCCCGAGAGCCCGCCCATGCCGCGCGCCCTGCGGTTCCTCCGCGTCCTGTTCAGCCTCACGGCGACCCTCTCCGCCCTGTGGGCGGTCCTTTACGGCACCGCCGCCGCCCTGCTCGGCCGGGGCGGGCGGACCGGACGGCGCCGGGCCCTCGTGGCCATCGGCTGCGACGCGGCCCTCGCGCTGGCCGACGCGGCCCTGAACGGGGGCACGGAGCCCTTCGTCCGGGCCGCGATCCTGGGCGCGCTCACTCTGCCCGGACTCTCCTCCTCCTGCTGCTCGCCAGGTCCAGCCGGGAGTGGTTCCGCGCGACCACTGCCTGAGGCCCGGACACACGCGAGGGGCCCGGGTCGGATCGACCCGGGCCCCTCGGCCGGAGGCGCCGCTCAGCGCGGCCCCGTGTTACTACTCCTCGTCCTCGTCGTCCAACCGGGCCAACCAGGTGGCCAGTCGTTCGACCGGTGTCTCGAACTCGGGGTTGATGTCGGTGAACACCCGCAGCTGCTCGGCGAGCCAGGCGAAGCTGACCTCCTCGTCGCCGCGGCGGTTCTCCAACTCCTCGATTCCGCGATCGGTGTAGTACATACCGTTCCGCCTACTCGGCGGGCGGGAACACCGTGTCCACCAGGGCCCGCTGCTCGGCCTCGTGGCGCTTGGCCGAACCGGCCGCGGGCGCGGAGGAGGCCGGACGCGAGATCCGGGTGAACGGGCGGTCGAGCTGCTCGGAGAAGACCAGCGCGACGAAGGGCCACGGCCCCATGTTCGCCGGCTCCTCCTGGACCCACAGGACCTCGCCCGCGTTCGGGAAGGCCTTGAGCTGCTCCCGGATCTCCTCGATCGGCAGCGGGTAGAGCCGCTCCGCCCGGATGATCGCGGTGTGCTTGTCACCGCTCTTGCGGCGGGCCGCGTCCAGGTCGTAGTAGATCTTGCCCGAGCAGATGACCACGCGGCGGACCTTCTCCGGCGCGATCGAGTCGTCCCCGACCAGCGGCTGGAAGTAGCCCGAGGTGAAGTCCTCGGCGGCCGAGGTCGCGGCCTTCAGGCGCAGCAGCGACTTCGGCGTGAACACCACGAGCGGACGCTCGAACGGCGACTTGGCCTGCCACCGCAGGAGGTGGAAGTAGCTCGCCGGGGTGCTCGGCATCGCGACGGTCATGTTCTCCTGCGCGCACTGCTGCAGGAACCGCTCGATACGGGCCGAGGAGTGGTCCGGCCCCTGGCCCTCGTAGCCGTGCGGCAGCAGCATGGTCACGCTGGAGCGCTGGCCCCACTTCTGCTCGCCGGCGCTGATGTACTCGTCGATGATGGTCTGGGCGCCGTTGACGAAGTCGCCGAACTG
Source organism: Nocardiopsis terrae (assembly GCF_014651695.1). Lineage (GTDB taxonomy): Bacteria > Actinomycetota > Actinomycetes > Streptosporangiales > Streptosporangiaceae > Nocardiopsis > Nocardiopsis terrae. Next base: position 334,349 of record NZ_BMXJ01000002.1, on the reverse strand, counting down.
CGCCTCCCACATCACCAGGGCGTCCGGCCTGGTCAGCGAGTAGCCGTACTCGAAGCCCAGCGCCGCGTACTCGCTGAGCAGCGAGTCGTGCACGTGGAACTTGGTGGTGCCGTTGTCGAACTGCTTGAGCGGCGTGTGGTTCTCGCCGGTCTCGCGGTCCATCAGCGTGGCGTGCCGCTGGCCGAAGGTGCCGCGGCGGCTGTCCTGACCGATCAGGCGGACCGGGTGGCCGTCCATCAGCAGCGAACCGAAGGCCAGCAGCTCACCGGTGGCCCAGTCGACGGTGTCGTTCTCGACCATCGACGCACGGCGGGAGAGCTGGGGCGACAGCCGCGGGTGCGGCGTGAAGCCCTCGGGCAGCGACACCTGGGTGTCGATGATCCGCTTGACCGTCTCGGTGCTGACCGCCGTCTCGACCTTGGAGTGGTCCAGCCGGGACTCGGTGAACACCTCGGGCTTGACCACGGCGCCCGCCTCGACCGGCTTCCGCTCGACCTCGCGGGTCTCGGTGAAGGCGCGTTCGAGCTCGGTCTGGTAGTCGCGCAGCGCCGACTCCGCCTCCTCCACCGTGATGTCACCGCGGCCGATGAGGGACTCGGTGAACAGCTTGCGGGTGGAGCGCTTGGCGTCGATGACGTCGTACATCAGCGGCTGGGTGAACGCGGGGTTGTCGCCCTCGTTGTGCCCGCGGCGCCGGTAGCAGACGAGGTCGATGACGACGTCCTTGTTGAACGTCTGACGGTAGGTGAAGGCCAGGTGCGCGACCCGGACCACGGCCTCGGGGTCGTCCCCGTTGACGTGGAAGATCGGCGCCTGCACCATCCGCGCGACGTCCGTGGCGTACACGCTGGAGCGGCTGTCGGTCGGCGAGGTGGTGAAGCCCACCTGGTTGTTCACGATGACGTGCACCGTGCCGCCGGTCCGGTAGCCGCGCAGCTGCGACAGGTTCAGGGTCTCGGCGACCACGCCCTGACCGGCGAACGCGGCGTCGCCGTGGATCAGGATGGGCAGGACCGTGAACCCCTGCGGGCCCTTGTCCAGGACGTCCTGCTTGGCGCGGACGATGCCCTCGGCCACCGGGTCCACCGTCTCCAGGTGGGACGGGTTGGCGGCCAGCGTGATCTGGATCTTGTCGCCGTCGGCGGTCTGGAACGTGCCCTCGGTGCCCAGGTGGTACTTGACGTCACCGGAGCCGTGCGCGCTGCGCGGGTCGAGGTTGCCCTCGAACTCACCGAAGATCTGCCCGTAGGACTTGCCGCAGATGTTGGCCAGCACGTTCAGGCGGCCGCGGTGGGCCATGCCGATGACGGCCTCGTCCAGCTCGGCCCTGGCGGCCTTGGAGATCACCCCGTCCAGCAGCGGGATCAGCGACTCGCCGCCCTCCAGGGAGAAGCGCTTCTGACCCACATACTTGGTCTGCAGGAAGGTCTCGAAGGCCTCCGCGCTGTTGAGCCGGCGCAGGATGTGCAGCTGCTCGTCGCGGTCGAGCTTCTCGTGCTCGCGCTCGACGTGCGCCTGGATCCACTCCCGCTCCTCCGGGCTCTGGATGTGCATGTACTCGATACCCACCGTGCGGCAGTAGGTGTCGCGCAGCACGCCCAGAACGTCGCGAAGCTTCATGACCTGCTTGCCGCCGAAGCCCCCGGTGGGGAACTCGCGGTCCAGGTCCCAGAGGGTCAGGCCGTGCTCCAGCACGTCCAGGTCCGGGTGCTTGCGCTGCTCGTGGTCGAGCGGGTTGGTGTCGGCCATGAGGTGGCCGCGCACGCGGTAGGCGTGGATGAGCTCCTGGACCCGGGTGGTCTTGTCGAGCTGGGTCGCCTTGTTGACGTGGATGTCCTGCACCCAGCGGACCGGCTCGTACGGGATCCGCAGCGAGTTGAAGATCTCGTCGTAGAAACCGTCGTCGCCCAGCAGCAGCTGGTGGATCCGGCGCAGGAACTCGCCCGACTGGGCGCCCTGGATGATCCGGTGGTCATACGTCGAGGTGAGCGTCATGACCTTGCTGATGCCGAGCTCGCTCAGGGTGTCCTGGGACGCGCCCTGGAACTCGGCCGGGTACTCCATGGCGCCGACACCGAGGATGGTGCCCTGCCCGGGCATCAGGCGCGGCACGGAGTGCACGGTGCCGATGCCGCCGGGGTTGGTCAGGCTGATCGTGGTGCCCTGGAAGTCCGGAACGCCCAGCTTGTTGTTGCGGGCCTTGCGGACCAGGTCCTCGTAGCCGCCCCAGAACTCGTTGAAGTCCATCTCGTCGGACTTCTTGATCGAGGGCACGACCAGCTGACGGGAGCCGTCGGGCTTCTGCAGGTCGATCGCCAGACCGAAGTTCACGTGTTCGGGCTTGGCGACGCCGGGCTTGCCGTCCAGCTCCGTGTAGGAGTGGTTCATCTCCGGCATGGCCTTGAGGGCCTTGACCATGGCGTAGCCGATGAGGTGGGTGAAGGAGACCTTCCCACCGCGACCGCGCCGGAGATGGTTGTTGATGACGATGCGGTTGTCGAACAGCAGCTTGACCGGCACCGCGCGCACGCTCGTCGCGGTCGGCAGGGCCAGGCTCGACTCCATGTTGGTCGCGGTGCGAGCGGTTGCGCCACGCAGCCGCTCCTCCTTGACCTGGAGTGCATCATCGGTGCTCTTGTTGTCCTTGGCGGCAGCGGCGGGGGCCGCGGCCTTCTTCTTCGGCGCGGGCGCGGCAGGGGCCTTCTCGGTCTGCGCCTTCGCGGCCGCAGTGCCCCCACCCTTCCCGTTGGCCGAGTCCGCGGGCTTGTAGTCCGCGAAGAAGTTCCACCAAGCCTTGTCAACCGAATTCGGGTCGGTGAGGTACTTCTGGTAAAGCTCCTCGACCAACCACTCGTTCGGGCCGAAATCTGTCAGGGGTTGAGACGCCTCAGACGACACGGCGGAGATCGCCCACTTCCGCAGCTCGCTTGTGAATGTGTAGGAAAGACGGGTGGCTGCTGGCAAGGCGGGCTCAAAGAAGCATGTGGTCGCTCCCCGCACAGGGGGAGAATCTGCCCTGGCCAGCACTCGTCGGATACCAGGCTACTTGTACCGGCCTCCCTGACGGGAACTTCGGTGTTGTTGAAACTGGGAGATAGCTAACAATCTTTCACACGAACCTTGTCGCTGCGTGTCCGTGTCTTTGCATTGCGTGGCCATCATGTCGTGTTTGCTCATGTTTGACGGGTTTTTTGGCGCGCCTGTGCGTGTCCGTCTCCGGCCACCCCCGCTGTGGCGCGTCACACGTTTCCGGGCGGGGGCGCGGGCCCCGCACGCGGAAGCCTGAACGGGGCCGCGGGACAGCAACCGACGGCGCCCGCGGGCCGTCCGGCGGTGAAACGCCGGTGATCGGCGGCGGGGATGCCCGGATCTGTGCGCTCTCCCCGGTTCTCCCACCCCGCGACCCCGCCGGTACCTACGATCGCCTGTGCAGACACCGGCACATCGGGTGGGGGAGGCGCATGAGGGGGCTCGGGGAACTGGAGGCGGCCATCATGGGTGCCCTGTGGCGCTCGGAGGGGCCGCTGTCCGTACGCGGGGTCCGGGAGAGCATGGTCTACGACCGGGACATCGCCTACACCACCGTCATGACGGTGGCGAACATCCTCTTCCACAAGGGACTGCTGGACCGGAAGAAGCACGGCCGCGCCTGGGTCTACTGGCCCAGGGAGAGCCACGCCGAGTACACGGCCCGGGTGATGGGCGAGGTCCTCGAAACCGGCCCCGACCCCGACGCGACCCTGCTCCGCTTCGTCGAACGCTTCAGTGACGAGGAGATGGCCCGGCTGCACCACGTGTTCCGCCAGGTCCGCGACCGTCGCGGCGCCGGCCGCGCCCGCACCTCACCGACGGCGTAGCGAACGCACGCTCCGCGCGCAGACCGCTGCCAGTGTCGCCGCCAGCGTCAGCGCCGCCACGACCAGCAGCGACCGTCCGGGCCCGATCGCCTCCGCGACCGGCCCGATCGCCACCTGCCCCACCGGCATCGCCACGAACGAGCCCAGCGCGTCGTAGGAGTACACCCGCGAGAGCAGTTCCGGCGGGACGTTCTCCTGTACCGAGACCTCCCACGCCACACTGAACTGCTCCACCGCCGCCCCGGCGACGAACATCGCCGCGAACAGCAGCGGCACCGCCGGGGAGGGGGCGGCCAGCACGAAGAACGGCAGCGTCTGCACCGTGACCAGCGCCGTGCCGTAGAACAGCGCCCGCTGCGGTTGCCACCGGGCCGCCAGCACACCGCCCACCAGCAGCCCCACGCTGTTGGTCGCCATCAGCAGTCCCCAGACGGTCCGCCCGAACGCGGCGTCGGCGATCCCCGGGCCCAGTACCGAGGTGGCCGCCGACCACCCGGCGTTGACCACCATGAACTGCAACACGATGATCCACACCCACGGCCGCGCCACGAACTCGCTCCACCCCTCCAGCAGGTCGCGCAGCACGCCGTTGCCGCCCGGCACCGCCGTGGACGGCACCCGCAGGAAGAGGAAGGCCACTCCGGCCGCGGCGAACATCACCGCGTCCGCGCCGATCGCCCACCCCGGCCCCAGGAGCCCCACGGCCACGCCGCCCGCCGACATCCCGGTGAACATCCCCAGTTGTCTGGCGATCCCCGCCAGGGCGTTGGCCTGGCGCAGCAGGGCGTGCGGCACGGTCTGCGGGGTCAGCGCCGCCACGGCGGGCAGGTTGGCGGCGGCCGCGGCCCCGTTCAGCAGACTCAGCGCGACCATCAGCGCCAACGAGGCCGTGCCGGTGAGCAGGGCCAGAGCCAGCAGCCCCTGGGAGAGCGCCGCGAGCACGCAGGCGCCCTGGATCACCAGGGCGCGCGGCAGCCGGTCGGCGAGGACCCCGCCCAGCAGCAGGAGGGACACGTTGGCGGCCGAGCGCGCGCCCACCACCAGCCCCACCTGGGCCAGGGACCCGGTCACGTCCAGTACCGCGAAGGCCAGGGCCACCGAAGCCATGCCGTTGCCGAAGAGCATCAGGACCCGGCCTGTGACCAGGGCCCGGAAGGGCCGGTACGCCAGCGGCGCGGTGATGCCGGGACCGGGGCCCCTCGTCTGCGTCATCTCGGATCCGTCCCCGCGGTCAGCCTGCCGACCGGAGCACTCTCCCCGAACGCGGAGGCGGGGGCAATCCTTTTTCCGAGGCGCCGCGCGACCCGGCGCCGGGACGTGCCGCCAGCCCGGGACCCGGCGCCGGGGAGCGCCTCTAACCCAGGACCCAGCTGCGGCCCTCCGCAGCCAGCTTCTCCACCAGGGTGGCGCTGTCGTGCTCCTTGGCGAACAGGTGCTCGGGGCGGCTGATCGGCACGATCCACAGCCACCGCACCGGGTCGCCCTGGAAGGCCAGCCCGGAGGTGTCCGGCGGTGTCCGGGAGGGGTCGTCCACCAGAGGTCCGGGGTCCTCCAGCAACAGGACCGCGCCCGCGCCCCGGCGCATCGCCCGGTCCTCGGGGTTGTCCAGCCACTTGACCGTGTGCCCGGCCCCGAACCAGGTGACCGCCCGCCACGGAAACGCCCCGATCCACCGGAAGATCCGCGCCGCGTGGTGCGCGGGCAGCGTGGTGGCCAGTGCCAGCTCCACCCGGGCGTACCCCGAGGTGTCGGCCATGTACCGGTCCAGGGTGGGCATCCGCTGCCCGCACATGCCCACCGTGGACAGGACGGTGAACGGCCGCTCCTGCGAGGGCGGGCGCTCCGAGACCCGCAGCAGCGGCGGGTGTCCGTCCGAGACGTCCCAGTAGTGTCCGGCCTCGCCCACCCGGCGGTTCAGATGGCTCAGCACCGTCCGCTGCACGCTGCGCCAGGCGCCCGAGGCACGCCGCCAGTCCCAGTACGCCTCGGCGTGCACCACCCGCGGCCACAGCTGGTTCCGCACCGAGTCCAGTTCCCAGGCGTAGGCGCTGCGTCCGATCGCCTCCCGGGCGTACCCCGGCAGGCCGCTGTCGGCCTCCGCCCAGCCCGGTATCACCGCGAGCAGGCCCTCCTCGTCCACGAGGGCCACCCCGTCGCCCTCCTCGAACCACACCGCGCGCAGCGCGGCCGGGTCGAAGCGGGGGCGCCCCTGCGGGTGCTTGGTGTAGGCCTCCGGCATCAGCGGCGCCCGGCCCTGGTAGAGACCGCTCGAATCGCTCTCCAGGGGCGCGATCTCGTGGTTGGCCAGCCACACCGGGACCCGGATGCGCTCACGGGCGTCCAGCAGGTAGGCGGCCGTGGTGTGGGAGTCGCACTCGACGACGACACGACGGCTCTGATAAGGACTGATCTCGTCGAGCAGGACGTCGATCTCGGTCACCGGCCCTCCCAGGCACCGACGGGCTCTCGTGTTGTCGTGGCTGCCGCCGGGGCGGACCTGCCCGGGCTGTCCCCACATTAAGTAGAATCGACGCTAGTGCCCTGACAGGCGGAGCAGCACCGCGGTCGCGTATAGGTCGTATAACGACCCGCGACACCACATCCCTCCCGCGCCGGGCGCAGTCCACCGACTCCACTCCTTACGGATTCTTATGCCCGCCGAGCTCACATTCGTCGCACCCCGTCGCGCCAAGCCGCCCCGGCACCTGGCCGACCTCAGCCCCGAAGAGCGGCAGGAGGTCGTCAGGGAGCTGGGCGAGAAGCCCTTCCGGGCCAAGCAGATCGCCAAGCACTACTACGGCGGGCTGGAGTCGGACACCGCCAAGATGACCGACCTCCCGGAGGCCTCCAGGGAGAAGCTCGGCGAGGCGCTGCTGCCCACCCTGCTCACCCCGGTCCGGCACATCACCTGTGACAACGGGATGACCCGCAAGACCCTCTGGAAGGCCTTCGACGGGGTCATGTTCGAGTCGGTGCTGATGCGCTACCCGGACCGCGTCACCCTCTGCATCTCCTCCCAGGCCGGATGCGGCATGAACTGCCCGTTCTGCGCCACCGGCCAGGCGGGCCTGACCCGCAACCTGTCCACCGGTGAGATCGTCGAGCAGGTGGTCGCCAGCGCCCGCGACCTGGACCGCGGCGAGGTCGCCGGCGGCCCGGGCCGGATCAGCAACATCGTGTTCATGGGCATGGGTGAACCCATGGCCAACTACAAGCGGGTGCTGCAGACCGTCCGCCAGATCACCGACCCGGTCCCGGGCGGCATGGGCATCTCCCAGCGCGGCGTGACCGTCTCCACGGTCGGCCTGGTCCCGGCGATCAACAAACTCATCGACGAGAGGATGCAGGTCCGCCTCGCGATCTCGCTGCACGCCCCGGACGACGAGCTCCGGGACGAGCTGGTGCCGATCAACACCCGGTGGAAGGTCCAGGAGGTCCTGGACGCCGCCTGGCGCTACGCCGGGACCACCGGTCGCCGCGTCTCCATCGAGTACGCGCTGATCAAGGACATCAACGACCAGGCCTGGCGGGCCGACCTGCTGGGCAAGCTCCTCAAGGGCCACCTGGTGCACGTCAACCTCATCCCGCTCAACCCCACACCGGGGTCGAAGTGGACCGCCTCGCGTCCGGAGGACGAGCGCGAGTTCGTGCGGCGGCTCCAGTCCCACGGGGTGTCGGTGACCGTCCGCGACACCCGCGGCCAGGAGATCGACGGCGCCTGCGGACAGCTCGCCGCCGCCGAGAAGTAGCCCGAGGTGGTCGAGACCGCCCTGGCCTTCGTCGTGGCCACCGCGGCAGGGCTGGTCCCGCTCATCAACATCGAGGTCTACCTGCTGGGCGCCGCCGCCCTCAACGGCGACGGCGCCCTCGTCGCGATGGCCGTGGCCGCGGCGGCGGGGCAGACGCTCGGCAAGATCCCCTACTACTACGTGGGGTACGGGACGATCACCGCGCCCTGGCTCAGGCGGAAGGCCGCCACCCCGGGCAGGTGGACCGAGCGGACCGCCCGCTGGCGGGCGAAGGCGGAGGAGCGCCCCGCCTGGGGCGCGGGCCTGCTCGCCCTCAGCTCCTTCGCGAGCGTGCCGCCGTTCATGGTGGTGGCCGTCCTGGCGGGGGTCCTGCGGATGAACATCGCGCTGTTCTGCGCGGTCACCTTCGTCACCCGCACCGCGCGCTTCCTCGTCCTGGTCCTGGCCCCCGGCTGGGCGATGGACGTCCTGCCCCTCTGAAGCCCTACCCGCGCGGCCGGGCGGGACCGGCCCCCCGGACTTCGGTACCGCCCACCACCCGGACCAGCAGCGACCGCAGTTCGCGGATGTGCGCCGCGGCGTCGAATCCGGGTTCGGTGGCCGCGCGCAGGAAGAGCGCGCCGACAAGCGTCTGGATCCAGATCGCGGTGGCCTCCGCGCTCAGGACCGGATCGGCCCGGCCCTCCCGGGCGGCCCGGGACACCAGGTGGGTGAGGGTTTCGAGTTCGCAGCTGCTGTCGGCCTCCAGCGCCTCGGCCAGTTCGGGGTCCCGCCGGGCCTGCCGTAGCCCCTCCATCACCAGTCCCGCGGCCACGGGGCTCGCCGACGGCGCGGCGAGGTGCTCCACCAGTTCCAGGAGGGCCGTCCACGGGTCGTCGTGGGCGCGTGCGGCGGCGATCCGCTCGGCGTTGTCACCCCCCTCGTCGGTCAGGAGGGCGACGAGGATCGCGCGCTTGTTGGGAAAGTAGTGGAACAGTGCCCCCGAACTGATCCCGGCGGCCCGGCGGATCTCGGTGGTCGAGGTTCCGTCCAGACCCCGGGCGGCGAACAACGGGGCGGCCGCATTCATGACGTTGCGGCGTTTGGCCCGGTACCGGGCGGGGTCGACCTTGCGCACGACTCACCTTTCTACCACCGGGCGGCCGTCACGGTAGACCGCGGCCACGTCGCGGATCGCGGCGATGTCGGCCAGCGGGTCGCCGGTGACGGCCACCAGGTCGGCGGCGCGGCCCACCTCGATCGCGCCGACCAGGTCGGTGCCCAGGACCCGGGCGGCCTGGCTGGTCGCCGCCCTCAGAGCCGCGTGCGGGCCCAGCCCGCTGCCGGCCAGTAGTTCCAGCTCCCGGTGCAGGCCGGCGCCGAAGGGGACCCCGGGCACGGCCGCGTCGCTTCCGGCCACGATCCGGCCGCCGGCGGCGTGCAACTCCTCCAGCCGGTCCCTGAGCTGACGGTGCTGGTCCGGGTCGGTGTTCACCTCGGTGACGGCCAGCGTCGGCGTGAGAGCGATGTCGCGCTCGACCAGCTCGGCCAACAGGTCCTCGGGCCAGCCGTCGAGGACGCCCCGGGCCTCCAGGTGCTCGACCCCGTCCACCCCGGCGGCCAGGACGTCGGCCAGGTCCTGTTCGGAGCCCCAGTGCGCGGTGACGGAGAGGCCGTGTTCGTGCGCCTGGGCCACGATGGCGTCGAGTACCCCGGTGGGGAGGGGGTCCATCTCCATGCGTTCGGGGTCCCCCCGCTCCTGCACCACCTTGACGAGGTCCACCGGAGCGCTGCCGGTGGCGAGCTCGTGCACGGTACGGCGGGCCTCCTCGGCGGTGGCGGGCAGGCGGACGGTGTCGGAGTCGGCCGACACCCCGAAGGTGACGACGGGGTGGCCGCCGCGGGTGGTGAACAGGGGGCCCGAGGTGTACAGGCGGGGCCCCTCCAGTTCTCCGGCGCGGAGCAGCTCCCGCATCTCCACGATCCAGGCGTGGTCGTCGCCCAGGCAGCGCACCGTCGTCACACCGTGTTCGAGCAGGGCCCGGCGCGCGGTGGGCGCGTGGCGCACCGCCTCGTAGACCAGACCGGGCATGTCGGCCGGTCCCAACCCCTCCCCGGGTTCCTGCTGCGGGAAGCCCATGTGCACGTGGAGGTCGATGAGACCGGGCAGGAGCGTGTGGCCGCTCAGGTCCACGGACGCGGTGCCCGCTGGAAGCGTCAGGGCGCCGTCGTCGGCGATCTCGGTGATGACGCCGTCGGAGACCAGCACCGTGGTGTCCGCACGCGGTTCCAGGCCCTCCCCGGTGAGTACCGTGGCGCCGGTCAGGGCGAGGTGGCCCCGGTGCGGCCCCTCCCGCGGGCGGTACAGGGTGGCGAGGTAGTGGCCCACGCCTCCGGCTCCGGCGAGGACCCCCAGGCCGCCCAGCACCAGCAGCCCGCGCAGGAACCGCCGCCGGGTGCTCCTCCCGGGGCCCCGGGGGTGTTTCTCCGTCCTGCAGTCCGTTTCGCTCATCGACCTTCCAGGGGCTCGCGCTTTAATAGACCGAGTGCTCTGTTTATAGCAGAGTCCGCAGCGGTCCCGAAGGTGCCGGTTCTCGCTGTGGTCGCCGGGAGCGGTGAGGGGGAGGAAGCGCGGGCGCTAGGAGGCTCCGTCGGCCAGGCGGACGAACGCCCGTACCACCTCGGGGCCGTGGATCGTCTCGGGGTCGTTGTGGCCGGCCCCGGGCAGTACGACCTCCTCGAACAGGTTCGCACTGGCCGCGGCCACCCCACGGCTCTGCTCCGGCGGCACGACGCGGTCGGCGGCGCCGACGACCACGGTGGTGGGGCTGTCCACCTCCGCCACCTGCGCGGTCACCGGGTAGCGGTCCCACAGCAGCAGGCGCACCGGCAGAAACGGGTAGTGGCGGGCGCCCATGTCGGCCAGGGAGCTGAAGGGCGAGCGTAGGAACAGCGCGGCGGGCGGCCGTTCGACGGCCAGTTCCGTGACCACCGCGGCGCCCAGGCTCTCCCCGAAGTAGATCGTGTCCCCGGCGTCGAAGCCCCGCTCGGCCAGGAGGGAGGCGGCGGCTCGGACGTCGGCGGCCAGCCCCTCCTCGGAGGGGCCTCCGGGGTTGCCGCCGTAGCCCCGGTAGTCGAACAGCAGCACGGAGAACCCCTCGGCGGCCAGTGCGCGGGCCAGGGGCGCCCGGCTCTCCCGGTTCCCCGCGTTGCCGTTGGCCACCAGCACGGCGGTCTCCCGGTCCGCGCCCCGGGCGGGAACGAACCAGCCGCCGAGTTCGAGTCCGTCCCCGGTGTGCAGGCGCACGTCCTCGGCGCCCTCGATCACCTCGGCCGCGGGCGGTGGCTCCCCGCCCAGGGGCACGTAGACGACCGATCTCTGCATGGCCCACAGGAGTCCCAACAGCACCACCAGTACAAGCGCCACCACCGCGGCCACGGTCAGGGCACGCCTTCCCCGACGCCCGGAAGGTCGGGCGTTGGCGCTGGTCACGATGGTTCCCTTCAGCGGGTGTTCGGTGTTCCTGCCGTGCGGGTTACCCGGTGACGAGCGGAAGCATCCAGGTTTGTATTGCAAACCAGAAGGAGGCCGCCTACGGTGAAGGAAAGGTTTGCACTACAAACCGGAGGTTCGAATGCCCACCCCCCCCGAGATCGACCGCTTGGAGAACGCCCGAGCGGTCACCGCCAGCTACACCGACTTCAAGGGTCTCTACCTGGTCATCATCGGCCTCCTCCTGGGCACGATGGCGTTCCTCGTCCGGGACGGGAACCTGGAACCCCTGATCCTGGGGCTGCCCGTGTTCGTTGTCCTGGGCCTGCTGGTCAGGGCGTACTACCGACGGCGTTTCGGTGACGTCCGGCCGTTACAGACACCACAACGGATCGCCGCGCGCACGTTCTTGCCCGTCCTGGCCCTCGTGGCCTTCTTCACCGCGATCGCCGTCGCCAACAACCTCGGGGTGAACGGGGTGTGGCTCTTCATCGCCTTCATGGTCGGTGTCTTCCTCATGATGGTCGGGAGCCCCTGGCGGAAGCGGATCCACTACCTGGTCAGCGCCGCGGTCCTGGCCGTGCTGTTCCTGGCTCCCCTCGGGATGCTCACTCCCTCCGGGGTGCACCCCTTCGAGTGGGAGTACCCCAACCTGGCCCAGGTGACCGTGGCGGTCCTGTTCGTGGTGAACGGATTGTTGGACCACCGTACGCTGGTGCGGACCCTCACCCCGGTGAGCGAGAACGGGACGGACTGACCATGGGCACGCCCTTCGAGGACATGGCGGAGATCGACCGCCTGGTGCACGAACCCTCGCGGCTGGCGATCACCAGCGCGCTGCTGTCCTGCGAGAGCGCGGACTTCCTCTTCCTACAGCGGATCACCGGGCTGTCCAAGGGCAACCTGTCCAGCCACCTGTCCAAGCTGGAGCGGGGCGGCATCGTCACCGTCACCAAGAGCACCGGTGGCCGACCCCGCACCACCATCAGCCTCACCCCGGCCGGGCGCGGCACCGTTGCCGAACACTGGGACCGGTTGACCCGGCTGCGTGACGCCGCACGTGAGTGGACCGCCCCCGAGGAGTGATCCCCGGAGGCGGCCCGGCGGTGTCAGGCCGTGGCCAGGTCCCGGTTGCGGAACCCGACCAGCGACAGCGCACCGAGGAGGAGGACCGCGCCCGCGTACAGGACGTAGTGCAGGGGCTCGAAGTCCTCCACCGGCAGTCGCGGCAGGATCTCGAAGGCGCTGAGGTTCATCGCCCACTCGGGGAACTCCAGCAGACCGCCCATCACGGTGGCCAGGATGCTGTACCCCAGCCACAGCCAGAGCAGGCCGGTCAGCCGCGGGGCGGCCCCCAGCACCAGGGCCGCCAGGGCGCCGAACACCAGCGCCGCCGGAAGCTGGGCCAGGACCGCCTCCAGCAGTCGGCCGACCCACGCCCCGTCCTTGAGGACGGCGGCGGCGCCCAGACCGAGCCCGAGGCCGCCGGCCACCACGACGAACAGGGTCGACAGGGCTGCCACCACCAGTGCGGAACCGAGCCAGGCCACCCGGCCCACCGCGGTGGCCAGGACCAGTTCGGTGCGGCCGGAGTTCTCCTCCGCGCGCAGCCGCAGCACGGACAGGGCGCCGAAGGCCGCGGCGCCCATGATCACGTAGCTGGTGACGAAGGACAGGAACCCGCCGATCACGTCGTCGACGCCGGTGCCGAAGACCGCCTGCAGGTCCGGGTTGGTCTCGAACATCCCCTCGACCTCGACGGCGAGGGTGCCGAAGGAGACCGCGAACAGCAGGACCGCCAGCGTCCAGACGATGATCGAGCCGCGCTGCTGGTGCAGCTGGAGGGTGGTCACACCGCGCAGCAGCCGACCGGCCCCCTCCGGGCCGGGGCGGGCCGCGACCAGGCCGGCACCCAGGTCACGGCGGCCGGACAGCAGGTGGGCGGCGACCACCAGGGCCACGATGACCAGGCCGTACAGGGCGAGCGGGACCCAGCGCAGATCGTGGAAGGGCTGGGCCTGCTGTCCCCAGGCGAACGGGGAGAGCCAGGAGAGCAGGTTGCCGCCGGACTCGGCCATGTCCCCCACCACGCGGAGCATGAAGAGGAGGCCCACGGCCAGGAAGGCCAGCCCCGAGGCGGTGCGTGCGTGCCCGGAGACCTGGGCGCACACGGCGGCGATCGCGCCGAAGGTGATCCCGCCCAGCGCCAGGCCGAGGCCGTAGGCGAGCGAGTCGGCGGCAGCCAGGTCGAAGCCGATCAGCGTGAGCGCGATGGTCCCGCCGATGAGCAGGTTGACCAGGGTGATCGTCAGCAGCGCGGAGGCCATCGGCGCTCCGCCGCCCAGGACGTTGGCGCGCAGCAGTTCGGCGCGCCCGCTCTCCTCCTCGGCCCGGGTGTGCCGGATGACGTGCAGGATGCTCATCACCGCCATGGCGATGAGCAGGGTCATGGTCATCTCGTTGACCATCATCGGGCCGAGGGTGTAGTCGTCCAGCCCGTAACCGGGGCCGCCGAAGACGATGCCGGTCGGCGTGTCCATGAGGGCGGCGCGGCCCTGACGCTCCTCCACGGTGGAGAACATGTCGTCCAGGACGGGGACGGTGGCGGCGGTGGTCCCGGCCAGTGCCAGGGTCCACACCGACAGGCGGATCCTGTCGCGCCGCAGGATGAACCGGGTCAGCGTTCCGGTGCCGGTGAAGCCGCTCACCTGCGCTCACCTCCCTCGGTGCCGCCGTCGGGCGCGGCCGTCTCGTCGCCGTAGTGGCGCATGAACAGCTCCTCCAGCGAGGGCGGGTTGCTCACCAGGGAGCGCACCCCCAGGGAGGTGACCTCGCTCAGGACCGGCCCCAGGTGCTCGTGGTCCACCGAGAACGAGATCCGGCGGCCGTCGGTCTCCGGGTCGTGCACCCCGGGCAGGGAGGAGAGGGGGGCGGGGTCGCCCTCGACCTCCGCGTGCACGGTGGAGCGGGTCAGGTGGCGCAGGTCGTCCAGGGTCCCCGACTCCACGGCGCGTCCCTGCCGGATGATGGTCACGGTGTCGCAGAGCTTCTCGACCTCGGACAGGATGTGGCTGGAGAGCAGGACCGTGCGCCCCTCCTCCTTGACCTCGCGTACGCACTCGGTGAACACCGCCTCCATCAGCGGGTCCAGTCCGGAGGTGGGTTCGTCGAGGATGAGCAGTTCGGCGTCGGAGGCCAGTGCCGCCACCAGGGCGACCTTCTGCCGGTTGCCCTTGGAGTAGGTCCGGGCCTTCTTGGTGGGGTCGAGCTCGAAGCGCTCCAGGAAGTCCTTCCTGCGCCGGGCGTCGAGTCCGCCGCGCAGGCGGCCCAGCAGGTCGATGGCCTGGCCCCCGGTGAGGTTCGACCACAGTGAGACGTCCCCGGGCACGTAGGCCAGGCGCCGGTGCAGGGTGACGGCCTCCTTCCACGGGTCGCCGCCCAGGAGCCGGACGCTGCCGGAGTCGGCGCGGAGCAGGCCGAGCAGGACGCGGATGGTGGTGGACTTGCCCGAGCCGTTCGGGCCGAGGAACCCGGCGACCTGGCCGGTCCCCACGGTGAGATCGAGCTTGTCGAGCGCCTGGAAGCGTCCGAAGTACTTGTCGACGCCGCGGGCGTCGATGACGGGTGCGGTCATGGTGGTGCGACTCCTGGTCCGGTGGGGATCCTCTGTTCCTGGGGGAGGTCAGCGCTCCGCCGGGGGATCGCTGACGTAGAGCAGGTAGCCGTCCAGCATGGTGCGGTCCACGAGCAGGCCCTCGGTGTACACCTCCAGGGCCGGGAGGACGTACTGCTCCTGCCAGTCGCGCAGGACCCGGCCGAAGTCGGGGTTCTCCTGGTCCTGGTACATGGTGGCGAGCACCAGGAGCGATCCGAAGCCGTTGGCGGCGAGCCAGCGGGCCCGCTTGGCCGGGTCGCGGCTGGGCCGTACGGTGCCCTCCCGCACGCCCAGTTCCAGGTAGCTCTGCACGTCGTCCACCATCGCCTCGTACAGGTGGCGGCCGAGGTCCCCGCCCGTCTGCATGGAGCGGAAGAGGTAGGCCAGCAGCCCGGAGTACCTGTCGATCTCCTGGAGCGAGCGGGCCATCCCGTCCGCGCTGGGGCGGCTCACCGACTCCTTCTTGGTCTCGTAGACCACCCGCCTGACGTGCTCGTCACAGGCCTCCCGCAGCTTGGCCTTGCTGCCGAAGTGGTGGATGACCAGCCCGGGGGAGACCCCCGCCCGGTCCGCGATGGCGCGCACGGTGACGCCGAACCCCCGTTCGCCGAAACAGGCGACGGCCGCGTCGCGGATGCGCGCGCGGGTGCTGAGGTCCTCGTCGGGAGGGGCCTTCTTCCTTGAACTCATGTTCAATAGATTAAACGCCTGTTCAGTCATGACGCAAGGGGCCCTCCGGGCCGGGGACGTACACTCGGGGCACGTTCGGCGCGGCCGAAGGGGTCGCGTTCAGGCCACGAGGGGGAAGTTCGATGGTGCAGGTCGCGGTCGCCCAGTTCGCGCCGGGGCAGGACAAGGCCGAGAACCGGCGTTCGGTGGCGGAGCTGACCGCCCGTGCGGCCGCGGGCGGGGCGCGTGTCGTGCTGTTTCCCGAGTACACGATGTTCACCGCGCCGCGCACCGACCACCGCTACGTCGAGGCCGCGGAGCCCCTGGACGGACCCTTCCTCGCGGACGCCGCGGACACCGCCCGCCGCGAGGGCGTGTACCTCGTCCTGGGGGTGAACGAGTCCGGGGGCGAGGGCGCCACCCGCTTCACCAACACGCTCGTCGCGCTCTCCCCCGAGGGTGAGCGGATCGCGCTCTACCGCAAGATCCACCTCTACGACGCCTTCGGGGTGAAGGAGTCGGACGTGGTGGCCCCGGGGCCGGTCGAGGCGCCGGAGACCTTCACCGTGGACGACGTGGTCTTCGGCCTCCAGACCTGTTACGACCTGCGCTTTCCCGAGGTGACGCGGCGGATCGCCGATGCCGGCGCGCACGTGGTGCTGTTGGCCGCCCAGTGGGTGCCCGGCCCGCTGAAGGAGGACCACTGGCGCACGCTGGCCCGGGCGCGCGCCATCGAGAACACGGTCTACGTGGCAGCCGCGGGGCAGGCGGCGCCCACGGGGGCGGGCAACAGCATGGTGGTCGACCCGATGGGGACCGCGCTCGCGGCACTGGGGGAGCAGGCCTTCGAGGTCGCTTCCGCCCGGGTTTCGGCCGCGCGTGTGGAGGCGGTGCGTGTCACTAATCCGGCGCTGTCGCTGCGCCGTTTCGGGGTCACCTCACAGGGCGAGGACTGAGTCCCAGGTCCCCCTCCGTCCGTACATTTCTGGCGCTTCGTATGAAAAACCGACTGTGTTCTGGGGTCTTCCCAGGGTCCGTTACTTAGGGTTATGATCGCCGTGCACGGAGTGATTTAGATCGGTCCGGGCCCTTCCAGGCGCCGAGAGCTTCTGATTCAATTAAGAGCCGGTAACTATCGGCCCGCCAGACTGTCCTAAACCACGGGGGGAGCAAGGACATTGCGCGGAACGAGCACGATGTGCAAACCAGACACGACGCCTGACACCGCATCCGAGAGCTACGTCTACGACCCGAGCTGGCTGAGCAGGGCGCAGCGCATGGGGGATGCCTGCGCCGTCTGCCACACCAAGTGGCCCCGGCCCCGCCGGGTCCTGGGCGAACAGCCGGACGGGAGTCACGTGTACGGATGTGACGAGTGCGCGGGGATCATCGGCCACCAGCCGGTCTCCGCGGGCGGACCGCTGGTCGCGGCCCGCTGACGGGTGGCGGCCGCGGGCGGTCGGCGAAGAGGGGAAGCGAAGAGGAGGAGACGGTCGCGCTCCGGGTCCGGGGGGAGTCGTGCGGACCCGGAGCGCTTCCGCTGACACGCCCGCTTCCATGGGGAGGAGGGGAAATGAGCGCGTCCATCCAGGATGGTCTCTCGTGACGTACGTGGCCCACGGCCACGCCCCGTGAGGGGCGTCGGTGCACAACGATACTCCGTGTCGCGCTCCGTAGACCGTCAGTGAGAGACATCCGACCGTCATTTCGGTGAACTCCGGTTAGCCGTTGGTCGGGAAGCCCAGGTTGACGCCGCCTTCGGGCCGTTTGCCCGGGTCGGTCCAGCGGGCCGTGACCGTCTTCGTGCGGGTGTAGAAGTGAACACCCTCCGTGCCGTGCGCGTGCGAGTCACCGAACAGCGACTGCTTCCAGCCGCCGAAGGAGTAGTAGGCCATGGGCACCGGGACGGGCACGTTGATGCCCACCATGCCCACCTCGATCTCGTTCTGGAAGCGCCGTGCGGCGCCGCCGTCGTTGGTGAAGATCGCGGTCCCGTTGCCGTAGGGGTTGTCGTTGACCAGCCTGACGGCCTCGTCGTAGTCGCCGACGCGGACCATGCTCAGCACCGGGCCGAAGATCTCCTCCCGGTAGCAGGACATCCGCGGACCGACGTGGTCCAGGACGGAGGGGCCCAGCCAGAACCCCTCCGGGGCGCCGCCCAGGACCGGGTGGATCCGTCCGTCGACGGCCAGGGTCGCGCCCTCGCGGACCCCCGACTCCAGGTAGGAGGCGACCCTGTCCCGGTGTTCACGGGTGACGAGCGGACCCATCTCGCTGCGGTCGTCGTCGCCGGGGCCCACGCGCAGCCGTGCGACGCGCTCCCTGATCCGCTCCAGGAGGTCGTCGGCGACCGACTCCACCACCGCGACCGCGGAGATGGCCATGCACCGCTCGCCCGCGGATCCGAACCCGGCCGAGACCGCGGAGTCCGCCGCCAGGTCCAGGTCGGCGTCGGGCAGCACGACCATGTGGTTCTTGGCGCCGCCCAGAGCCTGCACCCGCTTGCCGTGCTCGGCCGCCGTCCGGTACACGTAGCCCGCGATCGGGGTGGATCCCACGAAGCTGACCGCGGCCACGTCCGGGTGCTCCAGGAGCGCGTCCACCGCCTCCCTGTCCCCGTGGACCACGTTGAAGACCCCGTCGGGCAGTCCGGCCTCGGCCCACAGCTCGGCCAGGAGCAGCGACGCGGAGGGGTCCTTCTCGCTGGGCTTGAGCACGAAGGTGTTGCCGCAGGCGATCGCCACCGGGAACATCCACATCGGGACCATCGCCGGGAAGTTGAACGGGGTGATCCCGCTGACCACGCCGAGCGGCTGCAGGATCGAGTAGGAGTCCACCCCGGTGGACACGTTCTCGGAGTAGCCGCCCTTGAGCAGGTGCGGGATGCCGCAGGCGAAGTCGACGACCTCCAGGCCCCGGGCCACCTCGCCCCGGGCGTCGGAGAGGACCTTGCCGTGTTCGGCGCTGACCAGGGCGGCCAGCCGGTCGCTGTTGGCGCGCAGCAGCTCCCGGAACCGGAACAGCGTCTGCACGCGCCTGGACAACGACGTGTCCCGCCACCCCGGGAAGGCCGCCGCGGCCGCGGCCACGGCGGCTCCGACCTCGTCGGGGCCGGCGAGGTCCACCGTGCCGGTGACCTGGCCGGAAGCCGGGTTGTAGATGTCTCCGGTGCGTCCGGCGGGCCCCTCGTGCGCCCTGCCGCCGATCCAGTGGGTGACGTGCTCGCTCATGGTTTCCCCTTCTTCCTCGTCACGGGGGCCTCAGGCCCGGTCGGCGGCGACCGCGTGGACGGCGTCCAGCAGGATGTCCCGGCCCTCGGCGGCCTCCTCGGCCGACAGGGTCAGCGGCGGGGCCATGCGCAGCACGTTGCCGTGCACGCCGCCCTTGCCCACCAGCAGTCCGCGCTCCCGGGCGGCCTCCAGGACCCTGCCCGCCAGCGGTGCGGAGGGGGCGCCGGTCTCCGGGTCGACCATCTCGACCGCGAACATCAGGCCCTTGCTCCGGACGTCCTTCACGCACGGCAGTTCGCGCAGTTCGCGCAGGCCCTGGACGACCGTGGCGCCCTGGCGCAGCGCGTTGCCCTGGAGGTCGTGTTCCAGGACGTAGTCGAGGGTGGCCCCGGCCGCGGCCATGGACACCGGGTTGCCGCCGAAGGTGGCCACGCCCAGCGCCGTGAGCCCGTCCATCAGGTCACCGCGGGCCACGACGCCGCCCACGGCGAAGCCGTTGCCGAGCCCCTTGGCGAAGGTCATGGCGTCCGGGGTCACCCCGTGGTTGCCGATCCCGAAGAAGCTGGTTCCGGTCCGCCCCCAGGCGGTCTGCACCTCGTCGGAGACGAACAGGATGCCGTGTTCGTCGAGGACCTCCTTGTAGGCGGCGTACAGGCCGTCCGGCGGCATCGCGAACCCGCCGACGCCCTGGACCGGCTCGGCGATCAGGCAGGCCACGTCGGGCGCGGCGGTGTCGAGGACCTCGCGCAGGTCGGCCACGCACACGTCGACGTACTCGCGTTCGGACAGTCCCCGGAAGGCGGGGGAGGCGTGGTCGGTGCCGTGCAGGTAGTGCACGTTGAGCGGCGACAGCGAGGAGTTCTTCCAGGCCTTGTTGCCGGTCACCGCCACGGTGCCGAAGGAGCGTCCGTGGTAGCTGCCGCGCATGGCCAGTACCTCGTCGCTGCCGCGCGCGTGCGTGGCCAGGAGCAGGGCGGTCTCGTTGGCCTCGGTGCCGGAGTTGGTGAAGAACACCTTGGCGTCGGGGATCCCGGACAGACGGGCGATCTTCTCCGCCAGCTCCACCTGGGAGCGGATGAGGTACAGGGTGGAGGTGTGCACGACCCCCCTGGCGATCTGGCGTTCCACCGCCTCGCGCACCTCGGCGACGTCGTAACCGAGCATGTTGGTCACGATGCCGGTGAAGAAGTCCAGGTAGGTGCGTCCTTCGGAGTCCGTGACACGGGCGCCACTGCCGCTGACGAGCTCCAGCGGGGACTCGTAGTACAGGGGCAACCAGGAGGGCATGACCGCGCGGTGGCGGGAGAGCAGTTCCGACATGCCCTCAGTCTCCCGGGGAGCGGAGGGCATGGCCAGGATCAGCATGTTGACAACATGCTGGGTGCGTTTACGGTCTGTAAAGCGCCCGCCGGGCTGCGAAACCGGAGCTCAAAGCCAGGTCCGCGGATGCACGATGTAAAGCGAAATGCCCTCCTGGCTGACAGAACGTCCTAGACTGTCGGCGTGCTTCCCACCCTTGCCGAGGTCCTCCGACTCCCCGCCCTGCAGCGGGCCCGACCCCGTGTGGTGGCCGGTTCCGAGTACCTGGACGTGGCCGTGCGCTGGGTGCACATCGCCGAGGTCACCGACCTCGCCCACCTGTTGCGCGGCGGGGAGCTGGTGCTCAGCACGGGCATCGCCATGCCCGACGACCCCGACGCCCTGCGCCGCTACATCGAGGACATCGCCGACGCCGGGGTCAGCGGCATCGCGGTCGAGCTCGGCCGCAAGTACCACGCGGAACTCCCCGGGGCCTTCCTCGACGCCGCCCGCGCCGCCCGGATCCCCGTCATCCTGCTCGACCGGGAGGCGCGCTTCGTCGAGATCACCGAGGCCGTGCACATCCGGGTGGTCAACGAACAGCTGGAGGAGCTGCGCGAGTCCGAGAAACTCCACTCGGTCTTCACCCAGCTCTCCGTCGAGGGGGCCGACACCGGGCAGATCCTGCACGAGGCCGCCCAGCTCTCCGGTTGCCCGATCGTCCTGGAGAACCTCACCCACCAGGTCCTGGCCTGCGACCTCAACGGCGAGGACCCCGGGACCCTGCTGACCTCCTGGGAGAGCCGCTCGCGCGCGATCCGCACCGGAACCCGTACCGTGCACGCGCCCGCCACCGGGTGGCTGGTCACCCCGGTCGGCGCCCGGGGGCAGGACTGGGGCCGCCTGATCCTCATCGCCGGAGCCACGCCGCCCGCCCGCCAGACCATGCTCGTCGAGCGCGCCGCCACCACCCTCGCCCTGGGGCGCCTGCTGGAACGCCACCAGGAGAGCCTGGAACGCCAGACCCACCGCACGATCATCGCGGGCATCATCGACCGCGCCTACTCCGACCCCGAGGAGGCCCTGGTCCGGGCCCGCGCGGTCGGGGTACCCCTCAACGGACGTGAACTGGTCGGCCTCGTCCTGCGCCTGCGCGAGGGCGGGACGGGCCTGGCCGCCCAGGCCCGCCTGTCCGACACCGCCGAGGGCGCGGCCAGGGCCTGCCGTGAACTCCGCCTGACCGCCCTGGTGGGTTCCCTGGACGACCTGCGCGTGGGCATCCTGCTGGCCCTGCCGAACCGGCAGGGCCTGGACGCCGCACTGCACCTGCTCGCGGACCGCCTGCGGGGAGCGGTCGGGGACGGGGCCGTGCTGGCGGTGGGTTCCACCGCCGACGGCATCCGCGAGGTGCGCCGCTCCTTCCTGGAGGCCCGCCAGGTCGGTGACGTGGCCATCAAGCAGAGCGACCGGCGCCCCTTCTACCGGCTGCCCGACCTGCACCTGCGCGGGCTGCTGCACCTGTTCCGCGACGACGAGCGCCTCCAGACCTACGTGGAGCGCGAACTCGGCCCGCTCCTGGACCACGACGCCAGGCACGGCGGCGACCTCGCCGACATGCTGCGCCACTACCTCGGCGCGGGACGCAACAAGGCGCTGGCCGCGAGCCGCGCGCACCTGTCCCGTCCGGCCTTCTACGAACGGTTGCGCCGGATCTCCAACGTGCTCGACGCGGACCTGGAGTCGGTGGAGACGTGCCTGTCGCTGCACGTGGCACTGCTGTCGCTGGACTCGGTCCGCAACGAGCGCTGAGGCGCCTCCCCGGAGGCGCCCCAGCACGGCCCGCCGCTCTGGCGGACTACAGCCCGGCCAGGGCCTCCTCCAGGATGTTCAGGCCCTCGTTGAGCAGCTCGTCGCCGATGACCAGCGGCGGAAGCATGCGGATCACGTTGCCGTAGGTGCCCGCGCTCAGCAGGACCAGACCGCGGGAGTGGCAGTGCCTGAGCACCTGCGCCACGGCCTCGGGGTCGGGCGTCCTGCCGTCGGAGACCAGCTCGATCGCGATCATCGCGCCGCGGCCGCGCACGTCACCGACCACGTCGAACCTGTCGGCGAAGGAGCGCAGGCGGTCCAGCATGAGCTCGCCGATCTCCCGGGCGCGGCCGGTCAGGTCCTCGGACTCGATGACTTCGAGCGAGGCCAGCGCCGCCGCGCAGGCGGCCGGGTTGCCGCCGTAGGTGCCGCCCAGACCGCCACCGTGCACGGCGTCCATGAGCTCGGCGCGGCCGGTCACCGCGGCCAGGGGCAGGCCGCCCGCGATGCCCTTGGCGGTGGCGATCAGGTCCGGCACGACACCCTCGTGGTCACAGGCGAACATGTCGCCGGTGCGGGCGAAACCGGTCTGCACCTCGTCGGCGACGAACACGATCCCGTTGGCGCGGCAGAACTCCGCCAGCGCGGGCAGGAAACCGGGGGCGGGTTCGATGAAGCCGCCCTCGCCCTGGATCGGCTCGATGACCAGCGCGGCCACGTTCTCGGCGCCGACCTGCTTGGCGATCTGGTCGATCGCCGCGGCCGCCGCCTCGGGGCCGCAGTTCTCCGGGCCCGTGGGCCAGCGGTAGGGGTAGGCCATGGGCATCCGGTGGATCTCGCCCGCGAACGGACCGAACCCCTGCTTGTAGGGCATGTTCTTCGAGGTCAGGCCCATGGTGAGGTTGGTGCGGCCGTGGTAGGCGTGGTCGAACACCACGACGGCCTGGCGCCCGGTGGCGCTGCGGGCGACCTTGACGGCGTTCTCCACCGCCTCCGCGCCCGAGTTCAGCAGGACCGAACGCTTCTCGTGGTCGCCCGGGGTGATCCGGTTGAGCGCCTCGCAGACCTCCACGTACGCCTCGTACGGGTTGACCATGAAGCAGGTGTGCGTGAAGCGGCCGAGCTGTTCGGCGGCGCGCTCCACGACGCGGGGGTTCGCGTTGCCGACGTTGGTCACGGCGATGCCGGAGCCGAAGTCGATCAGGGCGTTGCCGTCGACGTCCTCGACGATGCCGCCGCCCGCGCGCTCCACGTACACGGGCAGCACGCTGCCCACGCCCTGGGCGACGGCGGAGGAACGGCGCTGCTGGATCGCGCGGGACTTGGGGCCGGGGATCTCGGTGACGATCCGGCGGGACTGGGCGACCTCGGTCGGGGCCATACGGCTGCCTCCCTGTGGAGTGGTGGTACGGGGTGCGGACTCGCAAGACACTAGGCCGCGTCGAACCGGACACCCATGGACACAGTGGATAATCGAATGAGCGTCCTGCGCCATTGCGTCAGGGCGTGGCGGACCACGGGCAGAGCTACGGGGGGAGACCGGATGCCGCCGACACTGGGGGCCCTGTTGCGCACGCCCCACCTGCGCCTGCGGCTGCTCGCCGGGCAGGACCGGGTGCACCGTCAGGTGGAGTGGGTGGCGGTCAGCGAGCTCGGCGACCCCACCCCCTACCTGGCCGGGGGAGAGCTGGTGCTCACCACCGGCGTGCGGTGGGTCGAACGCCTGCCCGACCTGCGCGCCTACGTGCGCCGCCTGGCGGAACGCGATGTCGCCGGGCTCGGCTTCGGCGCCGCGGTCAACTTCGAACAGACCCCCGGGGAGCTGCGCGCCGCGGCCGAGGAGTTCGGCGTCGCCCTGCTCGAGGTCGACCGCCGGACGCCCTTCATCGCGGTCGGCAAGGAGGTCTCACGGCTGCTGGCCAAGGAGGAGTACGAGGGGCTGAACAGGGCCTTCAACGCCCAGCGCGAACTCACCCGGGCGGCACTCACCGGGGCGTCCGCCGTCGTGGACCGGCTCGCCCGGGAACTGGGCGGGTGGGTCCTGCTGCTGGCACCCGACGGCTCCGTCCGGCACGCGGCCCCCGCCGCCGCGGCCGACCGCGCCCCCGGGCTGGCCGCGGAACTCTCCCGGTTGCGCGGCGCGGGCCCCAGGTCCAGCGTCTCGGTGGCGTCCCGGGACGACCGTGTCTCCGTCCAGCCCCTGTCCACGGGGCGCCGACCCCGCGGGTTCCTGGCGGTCGGCGGGGTGCGGGTGTCCGGCTCCGAGGACCGCACCCTGGTGAACGCGGCGGTGTCGCTGCTCTCCCTCGAACTCGAACGCCCGTCCCCGGGCCGGGTCGGCCTGCTGCGTGCGGGCGTGCTCTCGGCCCTGCTCGACGGAGCCCTCGACCCGCTGCACCCGGGCGCCTCCGGGCTGCGCGCGGTCCTGCCCGCCGAACCCGTGGTGGTGGCCGTCGCTGAGGGGGCGCAACCCGAGGGGCCCCTGCCCGAGGGGGCCCTGGTGACGGAGCACGAGGGGCGCACGGTGCTGCTGACGGCCGCGGTGACCGGGGAGAGCGTGTTCGGTGAGGTCCTGGACGGGCCCGTGGGGTTGAGCGCCCCGGTCGGCTACCCGGACCTGGCCGCCGCCCGTGCCCAGGCCGAGCGCGCCCGCACGGCCGCGGCGGAGGACGGCAGCGCCCTTCAGCGCTTCGACCTGCTTCCGGGCGGCCTCCTCGGCCTGCTGGACACCCCCGAAGGCGCCCGGTTGGCCGACGATCTGCTCGCTCCGATCGACGACCAGCGCGGTGCCCCCGAACTCCTCGCCTCGCTGCGCGCCTACCTGGCCGCATCGGGGCGCTGGGACGCCGCCGCCGAACGGTTGGGCGTGCACCGGCACACCCTGCGCTACCGGATGAGGCGCATCCGGGAGCTGCTCCCCGGGGACCTGGACGACCCCGACCACCGCACGGAACTGTGGATCGCCCTGCGCGTGCGCGAGGGCCGGTCCTGACCCGTCCCGACGGCCGGGGCCGAAGTGGTGACGGGTTCCGGCGTTCTCCGGGCAGCCCCGCGGAAAATGCACCACAATGAACCCTGATGGCGGGGAGTAGTCGTCTGATCACCAAAGGTCGGACGGTCAGGGGGGCTCGTGAGGTCACTGCGGGACGACGAACAGATCACCGGAACCGGACCGTACCCGCCGCCCGGCGGACACGCTTCCGGCGGATACGGCCAGACCGGCAGGACCGGCATCGGCGCCGCGTCCCGGCTCTGGAACCCCCCGGTGGACCAGGGCGAGGTCCGCGCCTTCCTGGCCTACCTCAGGGCCTGCCTGCGCAGGGAGGCCGTACACACCCACACCGTGCGGGCCGAGCACCTGGGCTCCGACGCCTGTGTCTGCCTGCCCGCCGGCCCCGAACTGCTGTTCAGCGGCGCCCGGGACACGCTTCCCCTGCACCCGGAGGGCGCACGGGTCCTGCGCCTGGCCGGACGCCACGGCCAGGCCCTGCGCTACGGCTACCCCCTCGTCGTCCTGGGGCGGGGGGCCGAGCGCGTGGTCCTGCCGCTGCTCACCGTGGACGTGCGGGCCGCGGACGGGGCCGAGGAGCACGGCGGCCGTGCGGGCGGCGCCGCCCCGCTGGTCCGCGCCGTGGGACCGCCCGACATCAACACGGCCCTCCTCGCCCGGCTCGGCATCACCGACCCCGAGGACCTCTTCGAACTGCGTGCCCGGCTCCGCGCCGGAGCCCCCGACACCTCCCGGCGCCCCGCCGCCGTCGCCGACCTGGCGGCCAAGGTGCGTACCCTGCTCACCCGGCTGGAGATCGAACGGGTCGACGACATCGCCCCGCTCGGCCCCCGGGGCCGCCCCCGTACGCTTTCCGAGGGGGCCCACAACACCGCCGTGCTCTTCCGCGCCGGGCCAGGCGGACCGGACGGCGCTCAGGAGCGTGGCGGTGCCGAGGGCGTTCTCGCCGACCTGGACCCCACGGACCGCGACGGGCTCGACCCGGACGCCGTCCCGGGAACCGCTCTGGAGCCCCTGCTCTGCAGCCTCCCGCGCGACCGGGGCGCCGAACCGCGGACGGCCCCCGGCCTCCTGCGCAGGAGCTCCCGGTCCCAGCGCCGCGCCGCGGGAACCGACGACCACAACCCGGCACCGGTGCCCGTCTCGACCACCCTCCTCAGCCAGGCCCAGTACGCGGTCCTGCGCTCCGCCATGCGCGAGCAGCTCACCGTGGTCGCCGCCCCGCCCGGAAGCGGGCTCCACGACCTGGTCGACGCCCTGGCCCGCACCGCCGTCAACCACGGCCAGCGGATCCTGGTGTGCGGCCGCACCGAGGCCGACCTCGACGAGGTCCTGGCCCGGGCCGACACCGCGCCGGGCCATCCCGCGGTCCGAGCGGGCGGGCCCGGACACCGCGCCGCGGAGCACCGCCTCCTCACCGGGCTGCTCGCCCGGGACGCCGACGCCCCGCCCGTCGCGAGCCCGTCGGCTCCCGGGGAGGAAGGCACCCCCCACCGGGCCGAGCTGGCCGCGTCCTGGAACAGGGTCCTGCGGGTCTGGGCGGCCATGGACACGATGGCCTCGGACGGGCACGTCCTCGCCCGCCTGGCCGAGGAACGCAGCCGCAGCATCGCCCGCGGCTGGGACCCCGACAGCCTTTTCACCCCCGAACGCGGTGGCCCCGAGTACTGGCTGCACCGAGCAGAACGCGCGGCCGCGGGTGGTCTGGGCGGGTTGCACCACCGGGCGGCCGTCCGCCGGGAGCTGGGGGTGGCCACCGACCCCGAAGGGCTGAGCCAGCTGTGCTCGGTGGCCCGCCTGGAGAGCGAGTGGCGCGAGGCGGTGGACCGCAGAACGCGGTGCGCGCCCCTGAACGAACTCACCGGAGAGCTCGCCGATGCCCTGGCCGCCCACCGGCGAGCCGGCTCCGACTGCCTGGCCGCCGTCACCGGGCCCCGCCTCCGGCGCGGCCGCGCGGCCGTCGAGAACCGTCTCGAAACGCTCAACTGGAACCACGGAGAGGGCTGGCCCGGGCTGGCCAACCTCCTCGACACCCTGCCCGTCTGGGTGTGCCGTACCGACCAGGTCCGCTCCCTGCCGCCGCAGGCCGGCCTGTTCGACCTGGTCGTCGTGGTGGGTGCCGAACAGACCCGGGTCGGCGAACTGCTGCCGGCGCTCTACCGGGCCAACCGTGCCGTGGTGGCGGGCGACCCCGCCCATCCCGGTCCGGGGACCGTGCTGGAGCCGGAGGAGGAGCGCCGGGCCCTGGCCGCCGCCGGACTCGCCGCCGACCAGTGGGACGATCGCGCGTTGCGGCACGGTACGGGTTCGGCCCTGCACGCGGCGCGGGAGGCCGGGCCGCCGGTGCTGTGGTTGGACGAGCACGAGGGGGCGCCCGAGGCCCTGGCCGGCGCCGCGTCCCGGCACTGCTACGGCGGGCGGGTCCGGGTGCTGAGCCGCCCCGAGCCCGCCGGCGCGCCCGTCCTCGACTGGCGGGACGTCAGCGGGGAGTGCGAGGCGGCTCCGGGCTCCTCCTACGTCAACCGGGAGGAGGCCTACCGGGTCGCCGTGGTCGTGGCCGGGCTCGACCGGGAACTGCCGGAGGGGCACGGCCTGGCGGTGGTGGCTCCGATGCAGCCGCAGGTGGCGCTGGTCCGCAGGTTGCTGCGCCAGCGCCCCCTGAGCCGTCCGGTGCGGGTCGGCGGGCCCGCGACGCTGGACCGCGACACCGCGGCCGCCGACGTCACCGTGCTCTCGCCGATGCTGACGGCCGGGGCCCCGGCCATCGCCGAACGCCGGGTGCGCGGGACGAGCCACCTGTGGTCGTCGGTGCTCACCCGCACCCGGGGGCGGCTCGTGGTGGTGGGCGACCGCGCGTACTGGTCCGGCGGCCAGGGGCCGCTGGGCGAGCTGCTCGCCGGGCGCCCCCGGCCCGGAGCCGACCCGGTGGGCGCCGCTCTGGTGGACGCCCTGCGCGCGGCGGGCACGGAGGTGGCCGTGGGCGGGAGCATCCGCGGCTGGACCGCGGACCTGGTGGTCAGCTACGGCGCCCGGCGTGTGGTCCTGTTGCTCGACCGGGAACCGGACGGGCCGTCCCTGCGGCGCCTGCTGGCCAGGGGCGAGGCCCTCAACCGGGCCACGGAGGACCTCGTGGTGGTGGTCCCCGCCTGGCGGTGCCTGGCCGACCCCCGGGGGTTGGTGGAGGAGATCCTGTCCGCCTGTTGACCGCCGGGCGCGCACTATCCTGTGGGCGACGAGAACATGCCCGAAAGGACCTGGTTCGCCCGGCTGCCCGGGCGGTGTGACGGGCGGAGAGGGGAGCACGGGTGCCTGAGGGCCATACGCTGCACCGGTTGGCGGCGCACTTCGACAAGACCTTCGGCGGCACGGCCGTACGGGCCAGCAGCCCCCAGGGGCGCTTCGCCGGGGGAGCGGCCCGCCTCGACGGACGGGTCCTCACCGAGAGCGAGGCGCACGGCAAGCACCTCTTCCTCGGCTTCGACTCCGGGGAGTGGCTCCGCGTGCACCTGGGCCTCTACGGCGCCTGGACCTTCGGTGACGCCGACGGCGAACGCCACCTGGGCGCGCCCAGGTCCGAGGGCGCCGGCCGGGCCGACCTGGAACACGACCCCGACGGCTTCGTCGTCCCGCCCGAGCCGGTGGGCGCGGTCCGGGTCCGGCTGGTCAACTCCTCCGGCTGGGCCGATCTGCGCGGCGCCTCCGCCTGCGAGGTCATCACCGCCGACGACAAGCGCGCCGTCCAGGACCGCCTCGGCCCGGACCCGCTGCGACCCGACGCCGACCCCGAGCGGGCCTGGCACACGGTGAGCCGTTCCCGCAGCAGCCTCGCGGTGCTCCTCATGCGCCAGGACGTGATCGCGGGCATCGGCAACATCTACCGCGCCGAGTCCCTCTTCCGCGCCGGACTCGATCCGAGGACCCCAGGCCGCGAGCTCACCAGGGAGCGTTGGGACGCCCTGTGGGCGGACCTCACCGGGCTGCTGCGGGACGGCGTCCGGGACGGCTACATCATCACCACGCGCCCGCAGGACCGCCCCGACCCGGAGGCGTACCCGGTGCCCCGGCCCGACACCCTCTACGTCTGCTACCGGACCGGTGAGCCCTGCCGTGTGTGCGCCTCGCCGGTCGCCGCCGCCGAACTGTCGGGGAGGACCCTGTACTGGTGCCCCGGCTGCCAGGCGTAGTCCGAACTGCCCCGCCCGCCGCGCTCCGGACCGAGAACCCCCTGTGAGCCCGGGACCCCCGTGTGTACAATCCCCACCGATCGCTTAACCGGTTCAGCCGAACCGGGCTCCGCGCGGTGCGTCGGGGAGGAACCTGTGCTGGGGGGAACACTGTGGGGGCTCTGATGCGGCGGCCGACCATCATGGACATCGCCAAGGCCGCGGGGGTGTCCAAGGGGGCGGTCTCGTACGCGCTCAACGGGCGTCCGGGGGTCTCCGAGGGTACCCGAAAACGGATCCTGGACATCGCCAGTGACCTGGGCTGGGCCCCCAGCAACCCGGCCCGGGCGCTGGCGGCCGGCGGCCGTGTGGGCGCCGTCGGCCTGGTGGTGGACCGGCCGTCCCGCTCGCTGGGGATCGAACCGTTCTTCATGCAACTGGTCTCCGGTATCGAGACGGAGCTGTCCGCCACCGGGGTCGACCTGTTACTCCAGGTCACCGAGGATACGGACACGGAACTGGCGGTCTACCGGCGCTGGGCGTCGGAGCGCCGCGTCGACGGGGTGGTCATGGTCGACCTGCGGGTCGACGACCCCCGGCCGGCCGCGGTCCGCGGCCTGGGTCTGCCCGCCGTGCTCCTCGGCGGCCCCGGTGGGGCGGGTGACCTCCCCTGCCTGTACACCGACGACTCCTCCTCGGTGCGCGAGGTGGTCCGTTACCTGGCGGCACTCGGCCACCGGCACGTCGTCCAGGTCTCCGGGCCGGAGGAGTTCGCGCACACCGTGGACCGGGGCGAGGCCTTCCGGGAGGCGGCGGACCGGGCGGGTCTGGCGGGGGCGTACTCGGTGCACTCCGACTACACGGGGGAGGCGGGGGCCAGGACCACGCGGCGGCTGCTCGCCGCGGCCGAGCGCCCCACCGCGCTGGTGTACGACAACGACCTCATGGCCGTGGCCGGTCTCGGTGTGGCGGCGGAGATGGGGGTGGACGTGCCCTCCCAGTTGTCCATCGTGGCCTGGGACGATTCCGCGCTCTGCCGTCTGGTGCGGCCCTCACTGACCGCGATCGGCCGGGACGTGGTCGGTCACGGACGCCAGGTCGCCAGGATGCTCGGCCGCGTCCTGGAGGGCGAACCGGTGGCGAGCCAGGAGTCCTCGGCCGGTGAGCTGCACCCCCGCGGGAGCACGGGTCCACTGGTGGTTTCCCACGTATCTGCTGTTACAAGCGAATAACAGCAAAGTGTCGGGGATTGACGGGGTTCGTCAGTCCGTGTTGTTGTTAACGTCACTTACCCGGTTCAGCAACGGTCCTTTGCGCTCCCGATTGGGAGCGCTCCCAGCCTTCCGAGACAGGAATCGGCTTCCCCCCATGTGGAGGGCCGACCGGGTGGAAGGAGGAGTCGAGATGAGATTTCTGAGGCTTCCCGCCGTTCTGGCGGCGGCGGCGCTCATTGCCACCGCCTGCTCGAGCGAGGGCGGAGACAGCGGCGGTTCGGAGGGTTACCCCCGGGACGAGACGCTGTACACCACCGGCACCGCCTGGGGTCCGCCGGTCAACTGGAACCCGATCATGCGCGGCCAGTACGCCGTGGGCACCTTCGGTCTGGCCTACGAGCCGCTCTTCCACTACGACCCGGAGGAGAACGAGTACGTCCACTGGCTCGCCGAGAGCGACGAGTGGACCGACGAGACCACCCACGTCATCACCCTCCGCGAGGGGATGACCTGGAGCGACGGCGAACCGATCGTGGCCCAGGACGTGGTGACCACCATCGAGCTCGGCCAGAAGGACGTCTCCTACAGCAACATCTGGAACTTCATCGAGGGCGTCGAGGCCACCGGGGACCGCGAGGTCACCGTGACCTTCTCCGAGTCCCGCCCCCAGGAGTGGATGAACTGGGCCTACAGCAACCCCATCGTCCCGGACCACATCTGGGCCGACAAGGACCAGCAGCAGCTCACCGACGACCCCAACGAGGAGCCGGTCGGCAGCGGCCCCTACGTCTACGAGACGCACGCCGACGACCGCATGGTCTGGAGCCGCAACGACGACTGGTGGGGCACCGAGGCACTCGGCCTTGAGATGCAGCCGACCTACATCGTGGACATCGTCAACGCCTCCAACGAGGTGACGATGAACATGATCAGCAACAACGAGGTCGACCTGTCGAACAACTTCCTGCCCGGGATCGACCAGATGATCGACGGCCAGGCCATCACCAGCTACTACGACGGACCGCCCTACATGCAGTCCGCCAACACCGCGTGGCTGGTGCTCAACCACGACCGCGAGCCGATGAACGACGTCGAGTTCCGCAAGGCGCTGGCGCACTCCGTCGACATGAGCGCGATCATCGACGGCCCCTACTCCAACCTGGTCGAGGCGGCCAACCCGACCGGTCTGCTCCCCCAGTGGGACGCCTACATCGACCACGAGCTGGTCGCGGAGGAGGGCTACACCTACAACGCCGACGAGGCGGTCGCCCTCCTGGAGGACGCCGGCTACACCGACCAGG
This sequence comes from Nocardiopsis terrae, assembly GCF_014651695.1. Classification (GTDB taxonomy): domain Bacteria; phylum Actinomycetota; class Actinomycetes; order Streptosporangiales; family Streptosporangiaceae; genus Nocardiopsis; species Nocardiopsis terrae. Next base: position 302,921 of record NZ_BMXJ01000002.1, on the reverse strand, counting down.
ACGGGGACGGCTTCATCGACACCCCCGACGGCGACCCCATCGAACTGACCCTGCAGGTGCCCTCCGGCTGGACCGACTGGATGGAGGCCGCCCGGGTCATCGCGGAGAACGCCCAGGAGGTCGGGATCAACCTCGAGGCGGAGTTCCCCGACCACGACCTGCTGGTCGAGGACCGCAACTCGGGTGAGTACGACCTGGTGGTCAACAACGACCGCCAGCTGAGCAACACCCCGTGGACGTACTACGACTACCTCTTCCAGCTGCCGCTCCGCGACCAGCAGACCACGGTCAACTTCGGCCGCTACGAGAACGAGGAGGCCTGGGACCTCGTCGAGGAGCTCGCCGCCGTCCCGGCCGACGACGTGGAGGCCGCCGCGGAGATCACCTCGAAGATCCAGGAGATCCAGTTGGCGGAGCTGCCGGCGATCCCGCTCTGGTACAACGGCCTCTGGTCGCAGCAGACCAACACCACCTGGACCAACTGGCCCAGTGACCAGGGCAACCCTGGTTACGCCACGATGTGGGACGGATGGTTCGAGCTCGGAGCCGTCCGCACCCTCGCCGAGATCGAACTGGCCGAATAGCACGTGTGGAGCGCGCCCCCGGTGCGGGGCGCGCTCCACACCCGTGCCCCCGCACCTGGAGGACACCCGTGTGGCGTTACATGGGCCGCAAACTCGGGATCTACGGCATCACCTTCGTCGTCGCGGTCACCATCAACTGGATGATCCCGCGGTTCATGCCCGGCGACCCCGTCAGCAGCATGCTCAACAGGGCCTCGGTCTCCGACCCGGAGGCCCTGGAGCGAATGAACACCTACTACAACGAGGTCTTCGGCCTCGACACCCCGCTCTACCAGCAGTACCTCAGTTTCTGGAGCGGTCTCCTACGCGGTGACCTCGGCATCAGCGTGTGGCTGTACCCCGAGCCCGTCACCGACATCATCCTGCGGCACATCCCGTTCACCCTGGGCCTGCTGCTCCCCGCCATCATCCTGAGCTGGATCGTCGGCAACCGCTTCGGCGCGTTCGCCGCCCGCAGCAAGATCCTCGACAACACCGTGCTCCCGCTCGGCTACATCCTGACCGCGACCCCCTACATGTGGCTCGCCCTACTGCTGGCCTGGGCGCTCGGTGTGGTGGGCGGCTTCTTCCCGACCGCGGGAGGCTACAGCTTCGCGCTCACGCCCTCGTGGTCGTGGCCGTTCATCTCGAACCTGCTCACCCACTGGTTCCTGCCGTTCCTGTCCATGTTCCTGGTGGCCCTCGGCGGCTGGGCGATCGGTATGCGCAACATGATCATCTACGAGCTGGAGGCGGACTACTCGAACTACCTCCAGGCGCTCGGAGCCCCGCGCCGGCTGATCCGCCGCTACGCCTTCCGCAACGCGATGCTGCCGCAGATCACCGGTCTGGCCGTGCAGCTCGGCACCATCATCGCGGGCGCGCTGCTCACCGAGATCGTCTTCAACTACCCCGGCCTGGGGACCCTGGTCCTCAACTCCCTGAACAACAACGACTTCTTCCTGCTGCAGGGGATCTTCCTGTTCGTGGTCGTCGGGGTGCTGATCGCCAACTTCATCATCGACATCATCTACGTCCTGGTCGACCCGCGCACGCGAGTCCAGATGACGGGAGGCGCCTCATGACCAACGTCCCCGCGACCCCTGGCGCGGCCGACTCCGGCGCGGCACCGGAACCGGCCGGCGAGCGCAAGGTCTCCGAGGGCCTGCACTTCGCCCGGCGCAACCCCAAGCTCCTCATCGGCACGGGGATCGTGCTCGCGCTCCTGTTCACCGGCCTGATCGGACCCCTGTTCATCGACCAGGGGCCCAACGTCTACGTCGGTCCCAAGAGCCAGCCGCCCAGCTCCGAGTACTGGATGGGCACCACCTCCTTCGGCCAGGACATCTGGGCCCAGTTCGTCTACGGGCTGCGTTCGACCTTCCTGGTCGGGGCCCTGGGCGGAGGCATCGCCTTCGTCGTGGGCACCGCGGTCGGGTTCGTCGCCGGTTTCAAGGGCGGGCTCGTCGACGAGCTGCTCAACATGTTCACCAACGTGGTGCTGGTCCTGCCCACCCTGGTCGTGCTCATCGTCGCCGTCGCCTACCTGGACGTGCGCGGTGTTGTCGTCCAGGCGCTGTTCATCGGGCTGACCTCGTGGCCGTGGGCGGCGCGCGCGGTCCGCTCCCAGGCGCTGTCCCTGGCCACCCGTGACTACGTGGACCTGGCCCGGCTGAGCGGCCGCCGCACCTGGCGGATCATCACCACCGAGATCGCCCCGAACATGAGCTCCTACCTGGTGATGTCGTTCATCCTGCTCTTCGGCGGGGCCATCCTCATCGCCGCCGGACTCGACTTCATCGGCCTCGGACCCGCGAACGGCGTCTCCCTCGGCCTCATGCTGGAGAGCGCCGTCGCCTGGAGCGCCCTCCAACTCGGCATGTGGTGGTGGTTCATTCCACCGGGTGCCGGGATCACCCTCCTGGTCGGTTCGATGTACATCCTCAACGTCGGGTTGGACGAGGTCTTCAACCCCAAGCTGCGGGAGCTGTAATGACCCTGCGCGTCAACGACCTGAAGGTCTACTACCAGACCCTGCGCGGGGACGTCCACGCCCTCGACGGGGTGAACTTCGACCTCGCCGACGGGGAGATCATGGGCCTGGCCGGGGAATCCGGCTGCGGCAAGAGCACCCTGGGCAAGAGCCTGATCCGGCTGGACGGCCGGATGCGGCACGTGGACGGCACGATCGAGCTGGACGGCGAGAACGTGCCCATCGCCGACGACCGCGCGATGAACAGGTTCCGCTACCACGAGATCTCGCTCATCCCGCAGTACGCGATGAGTGCGCTCAACCCCACCCGCAAGATCGGCCGGATGATCAACGAGCTGCTGCGTTCACGCGGCGTGCGTCCGGCCGATGTCGCGGAGGAGCTGGACCGCCGCCTGGAGCTGGTCGGCCTGGACCCGGACGTACTCAAGCGGTTCCCGATCGAGCTGTCCGGCGGGATGAAGCAGCGTGTGGTCATGGTCATGGCCACCCTGCTCGACCCCTCGCTGCTGATCGCGGACGAGGCGACCTCGGCCCTGGACGTGTCGACCCAGCGGTCGGTGGTGGAGTCCATGGTGGAGTTCCGCGACCGCGGTTACGTCAAGAGCATGATCTTCGTGACCCACGACATCTCGCTCGTCTACCAGATGGCCGACACGGTCATGGTGATGTACGCGGGCCGGATCGCGGAGAAGGCCCCGGCGTCCACGATCATCAACGATCCCCAGCACCCGTACACCAAGATGCTCATCGGTGCGCTGCCGGAGGTCGGTACGACCACGGAGGACACCCGCCTGGAGGGCATCCCGGGCACCCCGCCCGGGCTGCTGCACCCGCCGACCGGCTGCCGGTTCAAGGACCGCTGCCCGATCGCCTCCGAGGAGTGCTCGCAGACTCCGCCCCTGGTGGAGATCGAACCCGGCCACTGGGCCGCCTGCTGGAAGACGGGGAGGTAGAACCGTGCTGGAACTGAGCCACGTGCACAAGGTGTACCGGGTGGGCGCCTTCGGCGGCGCCAGGCTGCGCGCGGTCCGTGACGTCAACCTGACGGTGGAACCCGGCGAGGTGGTGTCGCTGATCGGTGAGAGCGGCAGCGGAAAGAGCACGATCGGGAAGATGGTGCTGGGCCTGACCGGGGTCAGCTCCGGCCAGATCCTCTTCGAGGGGAACGACGTCTCCCGGATCCGCGGGTTCTCCGCGAAGAAGGAGTACTACCGGAGGGTGCAGGGCGTCTTCCAGGACCCCTTCAGCTCCTTCAACCCCATCTTCAAGGCCGACCGCGTCTTCGAGATGATCCGCTCCTCCTACTTCCCCGCGACCTCGGACGCGGACTGGAGACAGAAGGTCCTGGACGCGATCGGCACGGTGCGGCTGGACCCCGGCAACGTCCTCGACAAGTACCCGCACCAGCTCAGCGGCGGGCAGCTCCAGCGGCTGCTCATCGCGCGTGCGCTGCTCCTGGACATCAAACTGCTGGTGGCCGACGAGATCATCAGCATGCTGGACGCCTCCACCCGCATCGACGTGCTCAACCTGCTCGCCGACCTCAAGGAGCGCGGCCTGGGCATCCTGTTCGTCACCCACGACCTGTCCCTGGGCAACTACGTCAGCGACAGGTCCGTGATCCTGCGCAAGGGCGCCATCGCCGAGATGGGGCCCACCAGGGCGGTGTTCGAGAACCCGATGCATCCCTACAGCCGGCACCTGCTCTCGTGCGTGCCCCAGCTGCACCGCACCTGGACCGAGGTGGACGAGGAACTGGCGGCCAACCCGCCGGAGGACGTCGTCCTGCCCACGGTCGGTGAGGACGACGACTCCGCTCCCCTCACCGAGGTCGAGAAGGGGCACTTCGTCGGGATCGACCAGCACTGAGCCGCGCCGCGCCGCGACCGCCACACACCACGGGAAAAGAGGAACACGCATGACCGCGTGGTTCGACCTGCACGACGGCTGGAAGCTGACGGCGGTGCCCCACGAGGGCGCCCTGTCGGGACCGGCCGCCGAGGTCGGCGAGGTCGGTGCCACCGTGCCGGGCTGCGTCCACACGGACCTGCTCGACCACGGCCTGATCGCCGACCCCTACCTGGACGACAACGAGGACCGGCTGGGCTGGATCGGCCGGACCGACTGGAGGTACACGCGCTCCCTGGCCGCGGAGGCCCGGGCCCTGGGCGGCGCGGACCGGGGCGCTCCGAACGCGGAGCGCGTCGACCTGGTCTGCGAGGGCCTGGACACCGTCGCCACCGTCCGGGTCGGCGGACGGGAGGCGGGCCGGACGGCCAACATGCACCGTTCGTACCGCTTCGACGTCACCGATGCGCTGGCGGCCGGGGAGGCCGACCCCTCCCTGGAGGTGGAGTTCGCCTCGCCCTACCGCTACGCGGAGGCCAACCGGGAGCGGATGGGCGCGCTTCCCGCCGCCTATGACGAGCCCTACCAGTACATCCGCAAGATGGCCTGCAACTTCGGCTGGGACTGGGGGCCGACCGTGGTCACCTCCGGGATCTGGCGGCCGATCCGGTTGCACGCCTGGTCGACGGCGCGGCTGGCCTCGGTCCGGCCGCTGGTGTCGGTCTCCGCGGACGGATCACTGGGACGGGTCGGCGTGCGGGTGGAGGTGGAGCGCACCGGGCCCGGGCAGGACACGGACCTGACGCTGACCGCCTCGGTCGCGGGCGCGGAGGCCACCGCGGTGGTGGCGGCCGGGGAGACGGAGGCGGCCCTGGAACTCGTGGTCGCCGAACCGGACCTGTGGTGGCCGCGCGGCCACGGCGGTCAGCCGCTGTACGGCCTGGGGGTGGAGCTCTCCGCGGACGGGGAGGCCCTGGACGGCTGGGAGCGCCGGATCGGTTTCCGGAACGTGGCGGTGCGCAGCGAGCCCGACGCGGACGGCTCCGCCTTCGCGGTCCGGGTCAACGGCCGCGACATCCTGGTCCGGGGGGCCAACTGGATCCCCGACGACGCCTTCCCGCACCGGATCGGCCGGGACCGCTACCGGGAGCGGATCGAGCAGGCCCGGGACGCCGGGATGAACCTGCTGCGCGTGTGGGGCGGCGGGATCTACGAGTCCGAGGACTTCTACGAGCTCTGCTCCGAGCGCGGCGTCCTCGTGTGGCAGGACTTCCTCTTCGCCTGCGCCGCCTACCCCGAGGACGAACCGCTGGCCTCGGAGGTCGAGGCCGAGGCGCGTGAGGCGGTCGCGCGGCTGGCGCCGCACCCCAGCCTGGCGGTGTGGTGCGGCAACAACGAGAACATCTGGGGACACGAGGACTGGGGGTGGAAGGAGGAGCTCGACGGTCGGGCCTGGGGCGCCGGGTACTACCTGGACGTGTTGCCCCGGGCGGTCTCCGAACTCGACCCGACCCGCCCCTACTGGGCAGGCAGTCCCTACTCCGAGGCCGAGGGGGTCCACCCCAACGAGCCCTCGCACGGGACCATGCACCTGTGGGACGTGTGGAACGAGCTCGACTACACCGTCTACCGGGAGCGCCGCCCCCGGTTCGCCGCGGAGTTCGGGTACCAGGCGCCGCCGACCTACGCCACGCTGCGCGGTTCGGTGTCCGACGACCCGCTCACCCCGACCTCGCCCGGGGTGATGCACCACCAGAAGGCGATCGACGGCAACGGCAAGCTCGCCCGCGGGCTCGCCGCGCACTTCGGTGACCGCGAGTGGGGGTTCGAGGACTGGCACTACCTCACGCAGGTCAACCAGGCGCGGGCCCTGACCCTGGGCATCGAGCACTTCCGCGCCACCTGGCCGTACTGCACGGGCACGGTGATGTGGCAGCTCAACGACTGCTGGCCGGTCACCTCGTGGGCGGCGGTCGACGGGCAGGGGCGGTACAAACCGCTGTGGTACGCGCTGCGCCGCGTGTACGCGGACCGGGTGGCCACGGTGCAGCCCGCCCCCGGAGGCGGACTGCAGGTGGTCCTGGGCAACGACACCGGTCAGGAGTGGGTCGCCGAGGTGACGGTGGCCCGTCGCGACACCGTGACGGGAGCCGAGTTGTCCGCCTCCGCGCATCCGGTCCGGGTGGCGCCCCGCGGGGCGTTGCGGATTCCGGTGCCCCCGGAGGTCGCGCGGGCGGGTGCGGCCAGCCGCGAGGTGCTGACCGTCGACGGTGCGGGAGAGCGGGCCTGGTGGTTCTTCTCCCGGGATCTCGACCTGGACTACCGAAAACCCGAATTCGAAGTCGAAACACGGGTGGACGGTTCCGATTTGCGGGTGAACGTACAAGCCCGTGTGCTGTTGCGGGATCTGGTGCTGAACGTCGACAGACTCGACCCCGGGGTGAGCGCCGACAGCGCGCTGGTGACGCTGTTGCCCGGCGAGTCGCACACGTTCACGGTGCTCGGCGGCGCGGCTCTCGACCCGGGGGCCGTGACGGCGCCACCTGTGCTGAAGTGCGTCAACGATGCCCTCGTGAACCCTGGGTAACATTTGCGTGACACGCCGGTGATCTTCACCCGGGTCACACGCGTCCCCCGCACGGCCCGCCGGTATTCCCCGGCGGGCCGTGCGAGTTGCCACACCGGAAGACCTCGACAGCCGCTCAGGCTGTGGTACGTTCGTTAGAGATTGTTAGTCGTTGAATTTCGCAGTTGGTGTCTTGCCCGCGGAGTTTGTGACCGGCGGGCGGTTTCTCTTGGAGTCGGCTCGCGGCAATTTTCGGGCGTGTGAGTATGCGTCCGTGTACACCGAGCTGAAGGAGAAAACATGGCTCAGGGAACTGTGAAGTGGTTCAACGGCGAGAAGGGCTTCGGCTTCATCTCCCCCGACGACGGTGGCCCCGACGCCTTCGTTCACTACAGCGCCATCCAGGGCACGGGCTTCCGTAACCTGGAGGAGAACCAGCGCGTGGAGTTCGAGGTTGTCGCCGGCACCCGCGGCCCGCAGGCCGAGAACGTCGTCGGTATCTAAGACCGCAAAGACGTAGCGTCGTCACCCCTTGCAGGCGTAGACGTCGCTGAACGCCCCCGGAGGGTTTCCACCCTCCGGGGGCGTTCGCGCGTCCGGGGTCCGGCCCCGGACGGCACAGGACCCCGGAACCGTCACTGACGGTTCCGGGGTCCTGTGCGTGCGGGGGTCAGGCCTCCAGCAGGGCCCGGGTGCGTTCGCGGACCTCGGCGGTGTCCAGGCCCCGCACGGTGACGGTGGTCCGGCGCCGCAGCACGTCGTCGACGGTCACCGCCCACTCGCGGTCGCGGGCGAACACCACCTGGGCCCACACGTCCGGGCCGTCGGGGTGGATCCGCTCGCCCAGCCCGGGGTCGGCGCGCACCAGGCCGGCGATGTCCATGGCCAGGCTCCCGTAGTGCGAGGCCAGGTGCCGGGCGACCAGCGGGTCCAGGCGGGTACCCGGCTCACGGTCGATGATCAGGCGCTGGGTGACCGCGTCCGGACTGGCCAGCCCCGGCAGCGGCACGGTCCGCAGCGGGTCCGCCATGTCCTCGGCCAGCGGGACCGTCGCCACCTTGCGCAGCTCCTCCAGGACGGTCCGGCCGATGTGCCGGTAGGTCGTCCACTTGCCGCCGGCCACGGAGAGCATCCCGCCCCGCCCCTGGGTGACCACGGTCTCCCGTTTGGCCGAACTGGTGTCGCCCGGGCCGCCCGGTAGGACGCGCAGCCCGGCGAACGAGTAGGTCATGCGGTCGCGGTCGAGGTAGGGGGCGTCGATGCCCAGGGCCGCCTCGCCCAGGATCTGGTCCACGTCCGAGGACACCACCCCCACGTCGGCGGGGTCGCCCTCGTAGGCCTCGTCCGTGGTGCCCAGGAGCAGGTGCCCCTCCCAGGGGATGGCGAAGGAGACCCGGTACTTGTCCACCGGGATGGTGAGCGCGGCCCGCCACGGGTCCGGGGTGCGCAGCACCAGGTGGGCGCCCTTGGACAGCCGGACGCTGGGCGCGGCGTTCGGGTCCTCCAACCGGCGCAGGTGGTCCACCCAGGGGCCGGTCGCGTTGAGCACCAGCCGTGCGTCGATCCCGAACTCGCTCCCGTCCACCCGGTCGCGCAGGTCCGCCCCGGTCACCCGGCCCCGAGTGGTGCGCAGGCCCCGGACCTCGGCGTGGTTGAGCACCACGGCTCCGGCGTCCACGGCGGCGCGTACCGTCATGACCGCCATCCGGCTGTCGTTCATCTGGTGGTCGCTGTAGGCGGCGACGGACTTCAGGCCCTCGGTGCGCAGCCCGGGGGCGAGGCGCTTGGCCTGGAGCGGGGAGAGCAGGCGGCCCATGCCGTCCCCGAAGGCGGACAGCGCCGAGTAGAGGAAGACGCCCGCGCCCATCTTGGCGGCGCCGTGCGGGCCGCCGGAGTAGATCGGAACCAGGAAGGGGCGGTGGTTGACCAGGTGGGGAGCCACGTCGGAGGCGAGGGAGCGCCGTTCCTTGTGGTTCTCCGCGACCAGGCGCACGTTGCCGGTCTGGAGGTAGCGCAGGCCGCCGTGTACGAGCTTGGAGGAGGCGCTGGAGGTGGCCCCGGCGAAGTCGCCGGCGTCGACCATGGCCACCCGCAGGCCCGCCTGGGTGGCGGTCCAGGCGACGGAGGTGCCGAGGATCCCGCCGCCGATGACGAGGAGGTCGAAGGTACCCCGGGTGAGTTCCTCGCGCGTGTGCGCGCGGATGGTGGGGGCGTCGCTTCGGTGGGTGCTGGCGGTCATGGCTGGTGCTCCGTCCGTTGGGAAGGGGGGCGGTTACCGCACGTACCTGAACGGGCTCCACGATTCAGGTGGGCGTCGTATGCATGATACGACAATGCCGAACGTTGGTGAAGATGGGCACCGCTATTGGCGCGAGTCCCCTGGAGTGTCCCGGTTCTGGACCGTGGAGAAAGGGGTGGTTGTTACCCAAGGGGTTCGGGGTGTTGCTTACTGTTCCTGGAGTTCGGCATTGTCGAACGCTTACTCTGGGCGGAGGGGGTGTCGGGGCGGGCTCCCGCCGGAGGTGCCGGGGCGGGGCTCGATCAGAATGAAGCTGGAATCCGGGTTCTGAGAAGATGGCGTCCAGGTTTTGCGAGACGAAGCGATGTCTGGACTCCGGGTTCCCCGGATTGCCCCACTTGGGGGGCATCTCCGGTCCTACGATGAACGACATCATGGCCACTAGGTACTCACCCACGATCCGGCGGCGCCGGCTCTCCGCCGAACTCAGGCGCGTCCGGCTCGCCGTCCGCAAGACCAGCGAAGAGGCCGCGGCGGACGCGGGCCTGTCCAAGTCCACGTACTCCAACATCGAGTCCGGGGTGAAGAAGCGCCCCAGCCTCCAGGAGGTCAGATCGATCCTGGACGCGTGCGAGGTGCCGCGGGGCAGAGAGTTCGACGAGATCCTGGACCTGTGCCGGCAGTCGCTCGAACGCGGCTGGTGGACGCGGTACCGGGACGTCCTCGCGGCCAGGTTCGTCGGCTTCGAGACCGAAGCCCGGTCCATCACGACCTGGCAGCCCCTGATGATCCCCGGACTCCTCCAGGTCCCGGAGTACATGACGGTCACCGCGCAGTCCTGCCTGGCCAACCCCCAGGAGATCCGCCGGGCCGTCGACGCCCGGATGACCCGGCAGCGGATCCTCCAGGACCAGGACCCGCCGGAGCTGTGGGCGATCTTCGACGAGGGCTCCCTGCTGCGCCTGACCGATCACCCCGAGGTCCGGCGCACCCAGGTGAAGCACATCCTGGAGATGGCCCAGCGTCCCAACGTCACCGTGCAGATGACCAGGGCGGCCAAGCTCAACCCCGGGTGCGGGGGCTCCTGCGTGATCCTGGAGTTCCCCGACACCATCGACCCCACCGTCGTCTTCCTGGAGACCGCGACCGACGGCATCTACCTGGAGGAGCCCGACGACGTGGCCCGGTACCAGAACCTGGTCAACCACCTCAGGCTGGTCGCCCTCAGGCCGGGGGAGACCCTCGACTACCTGGAGGAGGTCCACCTGAGCTCGTAGGGCGGACCGGTCACCCCGAACACGTCGGGGGCGCCCGGCCCGAGCCGGGCGCCCCCGGGAGCGCGGAGGAGGGGCCGATCAGCCCCCGAAACCGGTCAGGTTCCAGATCCAGGCGCCGATCACGCCGCCCAGCAGAGGGCCGACCACCGGGATCCAGGCGTAACCCCAGTCGGAGGAGCCCTTGCCCGGGATCGGCAGCAGCGCGTGCGCGATGCGCGGGCCCAGGTCGCGGGCCGGGTTGATGGCGTACCCGGTGGGGCCGCCGAGGGACAGGCCGATCGCGAGCACCAACAGGCCGACCAGCAGCGGGGACAGGCCGTGGGCGAACAGGGCGGACAGGTCGGCGTCTCCCTGGGTCACCGAACCCTCGTTGGCTCCGATGCCGAGGATGCCCAGCACCAGCATCGCGGTACCGATGACCTCGGTGACGAGGTTGGCGACCGGGCGGCGCACCCCGGGCGAGGTGCTGAACACGCCGAGCTTGGCGTCGGCGTCCTCGGTGTGCTCCCAGTGCGCCAGGTAGACCAGGTAGACCAGGCAGGCGCCGAAGAAGGCGCCGGCGACCTGGGCGCCGAGGTAGCCGGGCACCATGGTCCAGTCGAACTCGCCGATACTGGCGAGGCCGACGGTGACCGCGGGGTTGATGTGGGCGCCGCTGGTGGTGCCGACCACGTAGACGGCCATCGCGACCGCCATACCCCAGCCGAACGTCACCACGATCCAGCCCCCGTTGAGGGCCTTGGACCGAGCGAGCGAGACGCCGGCGACGACGCCGCCGCCGAGAAGGATCAGGATCGCCGTACCGACGAACTCTGCCAGATAGACCATGGGGACCTCCGCCCCGTGCGGGGCAGCCGAGTCACGGGAGTGCCCTGCCAGGGGGACGGAACCGTTCCACCACAGGCATAATCGGACTCACCCGTCACGAGTTGATGGGGGAGGGACACCGGACAGGTGTCCCCGAACCGCGCCCCAGGGGTTCCAGTTGGCGCTAGTGTCCCTGGGGCGCGGTCGTGTGTGTGGGAGGCGGGGAGCGTTCGCCCCGTTACTTGTCGTCCTTGTGCTCGACCCAGCCCAGGGTGCGCTGCACAGCCTTGTTCCAGTTGTGGTACTCGCGCTCGCGGACCTCGGGGTCCATCTTCGGGTTCCACTCGGCGGCCTTGTGCCAGTTGGCGCGCAGGGTCTCCACGTCGGGCCAGTAGCCCACGGCGAGCCCCGCCGCGTACGCCGCGCCCAGGCAGGTGGTCTCGGCGACCATCGGTCGGACGACCTCGGCGTCCAGCACGTCGGACAGGATCTGCATGAGCAGGTTGTCCGCGGTCATGCCGCCGTCGACCTTCAGCGTGGTCAGGTCGAGCTGGGAGTCGGCGTTCATGGCGTCGACGACCTCACGGGTCTGCCAGGCCGAGGCCTCCAGGACGGCACGGGCGATGTGGCCCTTGTTGACGTAACCGGTCAGCCCGGCGATCACGCCCCGGGCGTCGCCGCGCCAGTGCGGCGCGAACAGCCCGGAGAAGGCGGGGACGACGTAGCAGCCGCCGTTGTCCTCCACCGAGAGCGCGAGCGTTTCGATCTCGGGTGCGGTGGAGATCAGCCCCAGGTTGTCGCGGAGCCACTGGACCAGGGAACCGGTGACCGCGATGGAGCCTTCCAGGGCGTACACGGCCGGTGCGTCGCCGATCTTGTAGCCCAGCGTGGTGAGCAGGCCGTTGGTCGAGGTCACGGGCTCGGTTCCGGTGTTCATCACCAGGAAGGTGCCGGTGCCGTAGGTGCCCTTGACGTCACCCTCGTCGAAGCAGGTCTGGCCGAACAGGGCGGCGTGCTGGTCACCCAGCGAGGCGGCCACGGGCGTGCCGGCCAGGTAGCCCCGGGCCTCGCCGTAGACCTCGGAGGAGGAGCGGATCTCCGGCAGCAGGCTGGACGGGATCTGCATGGCCTCCAGGATCTCGGGGTCCCACTCCAGGGTGGCCAGGTTCATCAGCATGGTGCGGCTGGCGTTGGTCACGTCGGTGACGTGGCGGCCGGTCAGCTTCCAGATGAGCCAGGTGTCCATGGTGCCGAACAGCAGCTCGCCGCGCTCGGCCCGCTCGCGCACCCCCTCGACGTTGTCGAGGAGCCAGCGGATCTTGGGGCCGGAGAAGTAGGTGGCCAGGGGCAGGCCGCACTTGGGGCGGAAGCGGTCCTGGCCCTCCTCGGCGCCGAGCTCGCGCGCGAGGTCGTCGGTCCGGGTGTCCTGCCAGACGATGGCGTTGTGGACGGGCTCGCCGGTCTCGCGGTCCCACAGCAGGGTGGTCTCGCGCTGGTTGGTGATGCCGATCGCGGCGACCTGGTCCGGGGTGATGTCACTCTTCTGCAGGGACTCCTGGACCACCGCCTCGACGTTGGTCCAGATCTCCAGGGCGTCGTGTTCCACCCACCCCGGCTGCGGGAAGATCTGACGGTGCTCTCGTTGGTCGACCGAGACGATGCGCCCGTCCCGGTCGAAGAGGATGCAGCGGCTCGACGTGGTGCCCTGGTCGATCGCGGCGACGTACTGCTGACTCATCGGTGCTCGCCTTCAGGAGAACGGCTCTGGGTGCGGACTCGGTTGATTCTCGGTCGGTGCGCAAGTAGCGGTTGACCCCGCACGATGTACGACATTGACGTATGATTAGGCGTAAGTTTCATCCGACTTTCCTGCCCGTGTCAAGGCAGCGTGACGTAATCGTGTCGCGTGGATCACGTGTTCGGATGGTTACTGTCTCAGGGGGAGCGGAGTCGCGGAAGCACCGCACCGGGGAGTCCCGCGGTGCGGTCGGGCGGTCCTTCGGCGGCACACCCGCCGCCCCGGGCGCTCAGTAGGGTGTGGCGCCCAGTTCGCGGGAGATGGCCCGGGCGGCGTCGCGCACGTAGGAGACCTGCTCCATGTCGGGTTTGCCGTCGCCGCTGCGCAGCCGCTCGACGGCGCCGCGCACTCCGATGGCGCCGACGGTGACTCCGCGCCGGTCGCGGATGGGCGCGGCGATGGAGACCTCGCCGTCGACCAGTTCCTCGGCCTCCCAGCCCCAGCCGCTGTCCCGGATTGCGGTCAGCCGTCCCTCCAGCGAGGCCATGGACGTGACGGTGTGCCTGGTGAAGGCGGTCAGCTCCACCGGTGAGTCGGGCTCCACCGAGGCGACCTCCTCGGGAACCGCCAGCGGGTCGAAGGCCATCAGCACCTTGCCCAGCGCGGTCGCGTGCAGCGGCAGCAGGGTTCCCACGTCCAGGGTCTGCCGGGTGGAGTCCGGGCGGAAGACGTGGTGCACCACCAGGACCTGGTGCTTGTGCAGAGTGCCGATGCGCACACTCTCCCCGCTGCGCGAGGCGAGGGTGTCGGCCCAGTTCAGCGCCCGGGTGCGCAGTTCGTTGCCGTCCAGGTAGCGGGTGCCCAGGCTGAGCATCCCGCCGCCCAGCCGGTAGCGGCCGGACTCCGGGTCCTGCTCCACGAAGCCCACGTGCTGGAGCGTGCGCAGGATGCCCAGGGCGGTGCCCTTCGGCAGTTCGAGGGAGCGGGAGACCTCCGCCAGGCTCAGTCCGCGGGCGCCACTGGCCAGGAGCCGGAGGATCGCGGCGGCGCGTTCGATGGACTGGATTCTTCCCGGCATTGCGGTGCTACCACTCTCTAGTACGACAATGTCATACGCTCGATGCTACTACGCGATGTGATGCGCAACACCTCCAGGTGCCTCGTGTTCGCGCGCGACCGGCCAAGTGTACCGACGGCCCACCGCGCTGACCTGCGAGGCTCCCTGAGGCGCCGATTCGGTCACACCGGGCGAGCACCCTCAGAGCTCCGCGACGGCCCTCGCGATCGCCTCGGCCGCCTCCTCGACGTCGCTGTCGGTGACCTCCAGGCTCAGCACCAGCCGGATCCGGGAACCCCCGCCCAGGCCGCGGACCCCCTGCTCGGCGAACGCCTCCGCGTACCGGGCCGCCTCCCCCTCGGGGGTCGAGAGCAGCACCATGTTGGTTCGGGCGGCAGCGGAGATCCCCGGCAGGCCGTCCACCCGTTCGGCCAGCCGGGCCGCGCGCTGGTGGTCCTCCACGACCCGCTCCCGGTGGTGGCGCAGCGCGTGCAGGGCGCCCGCGGCGATGATCCCCGCCTGGCGCATGCCCGCGCCCAGCAGTTTGCGGCCCCGCCGGGCCCGCCGGATCGTGTCGGCGTCACCGGCCAGCGCCGAACCCACCGGGGCGCCCAACCCCTTGGAGAAGCAGACCGACACCGTGTCGAACCCCCGGGCCGCCTCCTCCGGGGAGACCCCCAGGTGTGCGGCGGCGTTCCACAGGCGGGCCCCGTCCAGGTGGGCGCGCAGCCCGTGCGCGTGCGCGAAGTCCGTCACCCGCCGCTGCTCGGCCAACGGCACCACCTGACCGGTGAAGGTGTTCTCCAGCCAGAGCAGGGCGGGGTCGGCCCGGTGGACGTCGCCGAGCCCGGAGATCCAGGACTCCAGCAGTTCCTGCGGGGGGAAGGGGTCGCCCGAGTACAGGCGGGGCAGGACCCGGGAGAGCACCGCCGCGGCACCCTGTTCGTCCCCGATGAGGTGGTGGTGCTCGTGTGCCCACACCTCCTCGCCGCTGCGGGTGGACACGTACAGCCCGAGCTGGTTGGCCATGTGACCGGAGGGAACGTAGAGGGCGGCCTCGCGGCCCAGGAGGGCGGCGGTCTCCTCCTCCAGGGCGCGCACCGTCGGGTCCTCGCCCCAGACGTCGTCGCCCACCTCGGCCTCGGCCATGGCCCGGCGCATGTCGGTGGTCGGACGGGTCAGGGTGTCCGAGCGCAGGTCGATCAAGGGTTCCCCCGGTGTGGTGCGGTGCCGTCGCGAGTACGCGGTGCTGCCCCGACGATACTGGGGCGGGCGGCGACCGGGTTCCGCCAGGTGCGGATCAGCCCTCGTCCGCCAGGGTCAGTCGGGCGCTCCGGTCGTGCAGGGCGTGCAGCCGGTACCAGGCGTCCAGTGTGCGGGAGGTGTGGGCGTCGAGCCTGGCGAGGACCTCGCGGGCGAACTCCACGGCGGCGGTGGGCCCGGCGGTGACGAGGTCGGTGTCGGTGACCGCCGGTTCCGACCGGTACCGGTGCGCGCCCGCGTACCCCGTCGCCAGCAGTTTCTCCCGGGTGCCGGTGTGGTCCCGGTGGTCGAGCAGGCCCTCCCGGGCCAGCCCCGCGGTGGCGTCACCGACCGCGGCGACCGGGATTCCGGCGTCCAGGAAGATGCCCGCCGCCGAGGCCAGCGGGGCCATCATCTCGGGGGAGGTGTCCCACTCGGGGGCGCCCGGCAACACCAGCATCGCGCTGGCCGAGGGCTTGAGCTGCGGCAGCGCGAGGTCCGGCAGAACGGTGAGCCCGCCCGCCGTCGTGACCGGTGCCCCGGTGAACCCCACCGTGAGGACCCGGCGGCTCCCGGCCCCGTGCGGACCGATGCCCGCACGCACGTGCGCGACCGCGTGGCCGTACTGCCAGTCGGCCATCTGGTCGTAGACAGCCAGGTGGAGGGGGGTGCGGGGCTCAGCGTCCATGGCACGAGGTTGGGGGCTGGGGCGCAGGGGTGTCAATTTTCGGAAACCGGGCCCCCGGAGGCCGCTGCGAGCAGCTCCGGTTTTATTCGCCGGTGCCATGAAAAAACCGTTCTGCCCCGGGCGGGGCACCGGCCCGCGGCGGTCGTGCCCCGCGGGCGGTCGTGCCCCGCGGGCGGGGGAGCGCCGGGGCGCGGGAGCACTCCAGGAGGTCGGCGGGAAGGCCGCGTCGAGGGGTGCCTCCCACGGATTCCAGCCCTGTGACCTGCGCCTCCATCACAAAATCGAAGCCTGAGTTCACATGGGATCACAAATGGTATTACCATTCTCGGGGCCTGCTCCAAGAGCAGGTCAAGGGCGTGTTCCGGCACGGCCGAGCACCACCGTCCCGTCCACTGGAAGGCTCCGTCGTGGAGAACTTCGCACCCGTCTACGGCACGGGTCCCCTCCTCGGGATCGCGGCAGGGGCCATCGCGCTCCTGCTGTTCCTGATCATCCGCTTCAAGCTGCACGCGTTCATCGCGCTGGTCCTGGTCAGCGTGCTCACCGCCCTCGCGGCGGGGATCCCGGTCGACGGGGTGGTGCCCACCCTCCTCGACGGGTTCGGCGGCACGCTCGCCAACGTGGCCCTGCTCGTGGGGCTGGGCGTGATGATCGGCCGCATGCTGGAGGTCACCGGCGGTGCGGCCGTCCTCGCCGGGGCGCTCATCAAGCTGTTCGGCGAGAAGCGCGCGCCCCTGGCGCTCGGCGCGGCCTCGCTGCTCTTCGGCTTCCCGATCTTCTTCGACGTCGGCCTCGTGGTCATGCTGCCGATCGTCTTCAGCGTGGCCCGCCGCCTCGGCGGCTCCGTGCTCACCTACGCCCTGCCCACGGCGGGCGCCTTCGCGGTCATGCACGCCTTCGTGCCGCCGCACCCCGGTCCGGTCACCGCCGCCGTCGAGATCGGCGCGGACATGGGCCTCACCCTGCTGGTGGGCGCGGTCCTGGCCATCCCCACCTGGTACCTGGCCAGCTACCTCTACGGCCTCTGGGCGGGCCGGCGGTTCGAACTTCCCGCCCCCGACGACGTCACTCCCGAGGGCGAGGTCAACCACGAGGACCCGCCGCGTCTGGCCACGGTCCTCAGCATCCTGCTGCTGCCGATGCTGCTCATCTTCGCCAACACCGGCACCGGAACCCTCGTCGCCACCGGGACCCTGTCCGAGGGCGCCGTCTGGGTCCAGTCACTGCTGCTGCTCGGCCAGACGCCCATCGCTCTGCTCATCACCGTCCTCTACGCGATGGCCGTGCTCAGCAGGGGCCGCTTCACCCGGCAGCGGGTCGAGGAGATCGTCGGCGGCGCGCTCGGTCCCGTCTGCGGCATCATCCTCATCACCGGCGCCGGCGGTATGTTCGGCGGCGTCCTGCGTACCAGCGGGATCGGTGACGCACTCGCGAGCAGCCTGGAGTCCACCGGGATGCCGGTCATCGTCGCGGCGTTCGTCATCGCCCTCGCGCTGCGTGTCGCACAGGGGTCGGCCACGGTCGCCCTCACCACGGCCGCCGGCCTGGTCGCCCCGGCCGTGCAGAACACCTCCGGACTCAGCTCGATCGACCTGGCCCTGATCGTGATCGCCATCGCCTCCGGTGCGACGGCGCTCTCACACGTCAACGACTCCGGGTTCTGGCTGGTCGGCCGTTTCCTGGGGATGGACGTCAGGACCACGCTCAGGACCTGGACCGTGATGGAGACCCTGATCGGCTTCGTCGGCTTCGGGTTCGCCTTCGGCCTCCACCTGATCCTGTGACCCGGGGCGCGGGCGGGCTCCGGGTCAGGGCGAAGGCGGGGGGCCGTCACCCCTGAGGGCGTCCGCGACCTCGGTGACGATCGACCGCATCGCCGCCTCGGCCACGTCGGGCAACCCGTCCCGGATGGCCTGTGCCACCGCCGTGTGCAGGCGCAGGGCCTCCGGGCGGGGGTTGTGCGGCATCAGGTCGTAGGAGGTACGGCCGACCAGTACCTCGGTCACCACCTCGGCCAGGCCGGACAGCATCTCGTTGCCGGACAGCTCCAGGATGCGGCGGTGGAAGACCACGTCGAGTTCGAGAAAGGTCTCCAGCTCGCCGGCCCGGCCGGTCCGGGACATCTGCTCGGCCACCACCACGAGTTGGGCCCGCTCGTCGGCGGGGCCGCGTTCGGCGGCCAGGGCGGCGGCGCCCGGTTCCACCGCGGCGCGCAGTTCGTTGAGCGAGCGCAGCTGCTCCATCCGGCCCGAACCGGTCAGGCGCCAGCGGATCAGCTGCGGGTCGAAGACGCTCCAGTCCCGCTGGGGCCTGACCCGGATACCGGTCCTGGGCCGGCTGACCACCAGCCCCATCGACTCCAGGACGCGGACCGCCTCGCGGGCGACCGTCCGGGACACCCCGAACTCCTGTTCCAGCCCCTGGAGGGTGAAGGCGTGCCCGGACACGTACTCCCCGCCGGCGATCGCGGGGCCGAGGACCGCCAGCACCCGGTTGTGCAGCGTTCGGTGCTCGGTCGCCATCGTCGTTCCCCGTTGCTTCCCAGGTTTCGTCCGCTCCGGCCGGGTCCGGCCGGGGTCTCAGGCTGAAGCCTAGCCGGATTGATTGATACCACTATTGGTGGCGGCGTCGCGGCCGGGCGGCGAGCCAGGACACGGAGAGATCATGCACTTTGTCTTCATGGGCGTATCTGGCAGCGGTAAGACCAGTGTCGCCGAACGGGTCGCCGAGCAGCTGGGGCTGCCCTTCGCGGAGGCCGACGACTTCCACCCCGAGGCCAACATCACGAAGATGTCCTCCGGGGTGCCGCTGGCCGACCGGGACCGGTGGCCCTGGCTGCGCGAGCTGGCCGGGTGGATCGCCGGACACGAGGAGCGGGGCGAGGCCACGGCCATGGCCTGCTCCGCACTCAAGCGCACCTACCGGGACGTGTTGCGGACCGGGGCCCCCGGGGTGAGCTTCCTCCACCTGCACGGGCCCACCGAGGTGATCTGGGAGCGGATCGGGGCCAGGGAGGACCACTTCATGCCGCCCGCCCTCCTGCGCTCCCAGATGGAGGCGCTGCAAAGGCTCGGCCCGGACGAGGCGGGCGTGGAGCTGGACGTGCGCGGTGACCTGGACTCGCTCGTCGCCCAGGCCCTGGAGTACGTGTCGGGGCGGCTACGCGCCCCACAAGTCTGAGCAGAGGTTTCTGTGTATATGTGACGATATGGCAACCGTGTGTGCGGGAGTTCGTGCTCCACTTGTGTAGTGCGCCCCGGCACGCGACCCTGTTCGTCATGCAAGACACCCAAACGTCCCCCGTCTCCTCCGCCCCCCGGCCCTTCAGCGTGGTTCCGGCGCCCCGGCAGAGCATTCTCGCCGTACGCCACCCGGGCGTGCGGCCCCCGCAGGACGTTCGGCAGACCTGTGTCCTGATGTTCGTCGCCGCCGCCGGGTACGTCCTGCTGGCCTACCAGTCCTGGGCGATGCTTGACGCGGGCGCTCCCGGGCCGGTCGTGAGCGACCTGCGGTTCCTGCTGGTCCTGGCTGCGCTGGTCGCCCTGGGAATGGCCGTGCTGGCGCTGCCCGTGCGCCGCGCGGGCCACGTGCTGTGGCGCTCGGCCCAGTTCGGTGCGCTGGTCGCGCTCGGTACGGCCGTGTCCGCGCTGTACACGGCCGCCAAACTGGCGGACACCCCGATGCTGGCCGTCGGGCTGTTGGTGATCCTCTTCGCGATCATCGTGAACATCGCGCTGTGGAGCACCAGCGTGCGCCGCTGGTGCGGCCTGTAGGCCCGCGCGGGGCCGGTACGCCAGGGCCCGGTGGGGCGGGGTAACTCCCCGCCCCACCGGGCCCTTCACCGTGCGGGGGACGTGCGGCGGCCGACCCGGGGCCGCTCCGGTCGGATCAGTCCTCCTCGCCGTCGGCCAGGACGTGCAGGCGGGCCAGGTGTTCGCTGTCGTCCTGGCCGTGCCGTGCCGTGTAGAGCTCGCGCGCCTCGTCGGCGATGTCGCCGACCTCGTCCTCGAAGCCGTAGTCGAGGAGGTCGTCCAGCAGGTCGAGCGCCCGGTGCAGCGGGTCCCCGTCGTCGGGGTCCTGGGCCGAAGCCGCGGAGGAGTGCTCCGTGGTCCGGGACAGCACGACGGCCCGGGCCTCCTCCACCGCGCTCTCCGCTCCGGCCGCGGCGCTCAGGCGGATGCGTGTGATGGGGTCCTCGTCGGCGACGAGCATCAGCTGCTCGGCCAGCCAGGCGCTGTCCTGGCCTTCGAGGAACGCGGTGAGGTCCGCGTCGTCAAGGGGAGTGTTCATCCGCAGATCATAGGACGCGCGGCGCCCCCCGCGCGGCCCCCGGGCTGGCTCGGGAAACGGACACCGCGTCGAAAAAGTTATTCGTCCCATGGTCGGATAAAGGAATTGGCAATGGTGGGCGGGCGAATGGCCGAGACCGCCGAAGCGAACCCCGGAGAGCCCGCGGAGGCGGGCATCAGTTGAACATCTGTGGGCCGAAAACCGACCTATGGATCACGGCACAGATCTGAAACGGTTGTATTAATACCAAGCCGTCTACCTTCCCAGGCGGTCATGGTGCGGTTTAGGGTCCGACTCATCGTTCAGGGACCCGACCCCCCGGCCCCACACTGAGGTGGACCATGTTCACGAAGTCTTCCCGAAAGCCGCTCGGCCTCCTGGCCGCCGCGGCGTCGCTCACGCTCGTGGCGACGGCCTGCGCGGAAAGCGACCGAGACGCCTCTGACGGCGGCGAACAGCCGTTCGTCTTCGCGTCCGCCGGCGACATCGCATCGCTCGATCCCTTCCTCGCGACCGACGGAGAAACCTTCCGTTACAGCCGCCAGGTCTTCGACACCCTTCTGCAGCACGAATCCGGCGGTTCCGAAATCGTCGGTGGACTGGCCGAGACCTGGGACCAGTCCGAGGACGGAACCGTCTGGACCTTCGGCCTCCGTGACGGCGTGGAGTTCCACGACGGAGACGAACTGAACGCCGAAGCGGTCTGCGCCAACTTCGACCGCTGGTTCAATCTGACCGGTGCCTACCAGAGCTCCAACAACTCGTACTACTGGCAGAAGATCTTCGGTGGTTTCGCCGAGAACGAAGAGGACCACGCCCCGCCGGAGCCGCGTTTCGCCTCCTGCGACGCCGAGGACGAGCTCACCGTCGTCATCGAGGTCAGCGAGTACTCCTCCCTCTACCCGGGTGGTTTCAGCCTCGCGGCCTTCGGCATCATGAGCCCCAGCAGCCTGGAGGCCATGGAGGGCCAGGAGATCGGTGGTGAGGAGGGCAACCCGACCCTGCCCGAGTACAGCCAGGTCCCGGGGACGGTCGCCGGTACCGGTCCGTTCACGGTGGAGGAGTGGAACCAGGACCAGGGCGAGATCACCCTCAACCGCTTCGACGGCTACTGGGGCGACCCGGCGGGCTTCGAGACGATGATCATCCGGGCCATCCCGGACGAGAACGCCCGCCGCCAGGCGCTGGAGGCCGGCGACATCCACGGCTACGACCTGGTCGCTCCGGCGGACGTCGCCCCGCTCCAGGAGGCGGGCTTCGAGGTGCCCACCCGCGACGTGTTCAACGTCCTCTACCTGGCCTACCAGCAGGACCACGAGGCCCTGGCCGACCTGGAGGTCCGTGAGGCCCTCTCCCACGCGGTGAACCGCCAGCGCATCGTGGACACCATCCTCCCCGAGGGCGGCGAGGTCGCCACCCAGTTCCACCCGGACACCCTCGACGGATGGTCCGAGGACGTGCGCGAGTTCGAGTACGACCCGGACCTGGCCCGGGAGGCGCTGGCCGACGCCGGTTACGGGGAGGGGGAGCTGGAGGTCGAGTTCTGCTACCCCACCGAGGTCACCCGTCCCTACATGCCCGCCCCCAAGGACATCTTCGACGTCATCACCGAGGACCTCCAGGAGGTCGGCGTGACGGTCGAGGCCACCTCCTACGAGTGGGCCGAGTACCTCAACCAGACCGACAGCGGTAACTGCCCGCTCTACCTGCTCGGCTGGACCGGTGACTACAACGACGCCTACAACTTCATCGGCACCTGGTTCGCCGGCCCCAGCAGTGCCTGGGGTCTGGACGACCAGGAGCTGTTCGACCGGATGGCCGAGGTGAGCTCCAACCCGGACGCCGAGGAGCGCGTCGTCGGCTACCAGGAGCTCAACGAGATGGTGATGGACGTCCTGCCGGGCCTGCCCATCTCCAGCTCACCGCCCTCCATCGCGTTCTCCGGGGACGTCAACCCGCCGAACGTCAGCCCGCTGACCCAGGAGAACTTCGCCGAGGCTTCCTGGAAGTAGCCGGACCCCCTCTCCCCGCCCCGGGAGAGGCACGCACCGGGCCCGGCCGGCCCAGACCGGCCGGGCCCGCCTCGCAGGACCACCTCCCTCCCGGGCACCCCGGGACCCACACGTACATCCCGCCACACCCCGGCGGGGACGCTTCGCGTCCATCGTTCCCACCACTGGCGAAAGGCGGCGAAGGTGCTGCGATTCATCGTCAGGCGACTCCTACAGCTGATCCCCACCCTGGGCGGCCTGTCGATCCTGCTGTTCGTCTGGCTCCAACGGTTGCCGGGCGGTCCGGAGTACGCCCTCCTCCCCGACGACGCGACCGCCGAACAGCGCGCCGCGCTACGGCGCTCGCTCGGCCTGGAAGAACCCGTCGCGGTCCAGTACCTGGCCTTCCTCCGTCGCATCACCCAGGGCGACCTGGGAACCTCCATCCAGACCGGGCGCCCCGTGCTGGAGGAGTTCCTCCTCCGGTTCCCCGCCACGTTCGAACTCGCCGTGACCGCGATGCTCATCGCCGTCACGGCCGGTCTGCCGCTGGGCTACCTCGCCGCGCGCCGACGCGGCACGGTGCTGGACTTCGCCGCCGTCGGCGGCTCCCTCCTGGGCATCTGCACACCGGTGTTCTTCCTGGCCTTCATCCTCAAGGTGATCTTCGCCGAGCGGCTCGGCGTGTTCCCTTCGGCCTTCCGGCTCTCCCCGGGGCTCAGCCGCACCGACATCACCGGGTTCGTCGTCCTCGACGGCCTGATGACCCGGGAATGGGACGTCGTCACGGACGCCCTCGCCCACCTGGTGCTGCCCGGGCTCGCGCTGGCCTCCATCCCGCTCGCCGTCATCACCCGGATGACCCGGGCCAGCGTCCTGGAGGTCATGGGCGAGGACTACGTCCGCACCGCCAACGCCAAGGGCCTGCACCGCACGACCGTGCGCACCCGCCACGTGCTCCGCAACGCCCTGCTGCCGGTGGTCACCGCCGTCGGCCTGCTGGCCGGAAGCCTCTTCGCCGGAGCGGTCCTCACCGAGAGCGTCTTCGCCTTCCCGGGCATCGGATCGTTCGTCTACGAGGCCACGCAGAACCGCGACTACCCGGTGCTCACCGGGTTCATCCTGCTCATCGCCACCATGTACGTGTTCATCAACCTCCTGGTCGACATCTCGTACAGCCTCCTCGACCCGAGAGTGCGGGCCCAGTGATGCCTACGACACCGAGCACCAACCCGTCCCAGGTCCCGCTCCACCAGCGCAGGGCCGCCAAGGTCGACCGACTCGCCGAACTCATGGGCGAGCGCGGCGACGAGGGCCACGGCGCCGGGGTCTGGCGAGAGGCCCTCCAACGGATGCGCCGCAGCCCGATGGCGATCACCGGAGCGGCCATCGTCGCGCTGTTCGTCGTCGTGGCGCTGCTCTCGGAGTTCATCGCCCCCTACGGCGCCACCTCCCAGACCTGGGGCGGCGAGGTCTTCCCCAACCGCAACGAGTTCGTCGGCCCGCGGGCCGAGAACTGGCTGGGCCTGGACCACCTGGGCCGGGACATGTTCTCCCGGATGGTGATCGGCGCCCGCCAGACCCTTCTGGTCGGCGTGGTAGCCACCCTCGTCGGATTCCTGTTCGGCGCTCTCCTCGGCGGTGCCGCCGGCGCCTGCTCGGTCCTGGGCGGCCGGTGGGGGCGCCAGGTCGACAACGTCGTCATGCGCGTCATCGACATGATGCTGGCCATGCCGACCCTGCTGCTGGCCGTCACCGTCGCCGCCCTGGTCGGACCCAGCCTCACCACGGTCATGGTCGCGGTCGGCGTCGCCCAGATCCCGATCTTCGCCCGCCTGCTGCGCGGGGCGATGATCTCCCAGGGCAGCCGCGAGTACGTTCTGGCCGCCGAGGCGCTGGGCGTGCGAAGGCACAGGATCGCCCTCACACACATCCTGCCCAACTCCATGGGCCCGGTGATCGTGCAGTCCACGCTCACCCTGGCGACCGCCATCATCGACGCGGCCGCACTGTCCTACCTGGGCCTGGGAAACCCGGACGCCTCCTCCCCCGAGTGGGGGACGATGCTCTCGGAGGCCCAGCGGTTCCTGTCCAGCGCACCGTCCCTGGCCGTCTACCCGGCCCTGGGCATCATCATCACCGCGCTCGGCTTCACCCTGCTGGGTGAGGCGCTGCGGGAAGCGCTCGACCCGAAGTTGAGGAAGTGACCATGACTACCAGCACACCGCTGCTGGCGGTGGACGAGCTGTCCGTGGTGTTCCACCGGAAGGGGCAGGGCGAGACGCGCGCCGTCGACGGGGTCTCCTTCACCCTGGAGGAGGGCCGTGTCACCGGCCTGGTCGGCGAGTCCGGCTGCGGCAAGAGCGTCACCTCCCTGGCCCTGATGGGGCTGCTGCCGGACCGGGGGGTGAAGGTCGGCGGGAGCGCCCTCATACGCCTGCCCGACGGAGAGCAGGACCTGTTGAAGGTCTCCCAGCGGCGGATGCGCGACCTGCGCGGATCCCAGTTGGCGATGATCTTCCAGGATCCGCTCAGCTCACTCAACCCGGTGGTCCCCATCGGCGTCCAGGTCACCGAGATCCTCAGCCGGCACCGGGGCATGCGCGGCGCCGCGGCCCGCAGGGAGGCGGCGGACCTGCTGCAGCGGGTGGGCATCCCCGACCCGACCCGGCGCCTGGGCGAGTACCCGCACCAACTGTCCGGCGGTATGCGCCAGCGCGCACTCATCGCGATGGCGGTGGCCTGTCGGCCGAAGCTGATGATCGCGGACGAACCCACCACCGCCCTGGACGTCACCATCCAGGCCCAGATCCTGGAACTGCTCAGGGACCTGGTCACCGAGGAGGGCACCGCCCTGCTCATGATCACCCACGACCTGGGCGTGGTGGCCGGGCTGTGCGACGAGATCAACGTCCTGTACGCGGGCAAGGCCGTGGAGACCGCCCCGCGCGGCCCGCTGTTCGCCGACCCCGCCCACCCCTACACGGTGGGCCTGCTCGGCTCCATCCCCCGTCTGGACGCGCCGCGCGGCGAACCGCTCACCCCGGTGCGCGGTTCGGTCAACGACAACATCGCCTGGGCGGACGGGTGCGCGTTCGCCCCCCGCTGCGACCACTACACGATGGAGTGCCTCCAAGGGCCGCCCCCGCTCGTCGGGGCATCCGGCGATGAGGAGGGCCCCGGCCACATCCACCGGTGTGTGAACCCCGTCGGCCGCGCCGGCCCGGACCGACCCGAACCGGAGACCCCGGCCGCGGCGAGCGAGGAGGAGCGGGGATGAGCCTGCTGGAGATCAGGGACCTCAAGGTCCACTTCCCGATCAGACGCGGGGTGGTCGTCGACCGCACCATCGGTCACGTGCGCGCCGTGGACGGGGTCTCGCTGAGTGTCGAGCGCGGCCGGACCTACGGTCTGGTCGGCGAGTCCGGCTGCGGCAAGACCACCCTGGGCCGCGCGGTCCTGCGGCTGAACGAGATCACCCACGGCGAGGTCCGGTTCGACGGGCGCGACCTGGCCGGGCTCGATCCGGAGTCGATGCGCCGTGAGCGCGCCAACCTCCAGATGGTCTTCCAGGACCCGCTGGGCAGCCTCAACCCGAGGCAGAACATCGGTTCCATCCTCCTGGAGGGCCTGCAGACCCACGGGATCGGCGGGCCCTCCGAGGAGGAGGCCGAGGGGCTCGGCCGGAGACAGCGGCGCGCGCGGACCGCGCAGGACCAGCGCCGCCGGGTGGTGGCGGCGCTGGAACGGGTGGGCCTGTCCGCCAAGGCGCTCCAGCGCTACCCGCACGAGTTCTCCGGCGGCCAGCGCCAGCGCATCGGCATCGCCCGCGCCCTGGTCCTGGAACCCGACCTGATCATCTGCGACGAGCCCGTCTCCGCGCTGGACGTGTCCATCCAGGCGCAGGTGCTCAACCTCCTGGAGGAGCTCCAGGAGGAGCTGGGGCTGACCTACCTGGTGATCGCGCACGACCTCGCGGTGGTGCGGCACGTCAGCGACGTCGTGGGGGTGATGTACCTGGGGTCGTTGGTGGAGGAAGCCACCGGTGACGAGCTGTACGGGACCCCGGCGCACCCCTACACCCGGTCGCTGATGTCGGCGGTGCCGGTACCGGACCCGACGGTGGAGGACACCCGGGAGCGCATCCTGCTCGCCGGCGACCTGCCCTCGCCCGCGGACCCGCCCCCGGGGTGCCGGTTCCACACCCGGTGCCCGTGGCGGCAGGAGGAGCGCTGCGACACCGAGCGCCCCGAGCTG
Organism: Nocardiopsis terrae; assembly: GCF_014651695.1. Taxonomy (GTDB): domain Bacteria; phylum Actinomycetota; class Actinomycetes; order Streptosporangiales; family Streptosporangiaceae; genus Nocardiopsis; species Nocardiopsis terrae. Next base: position 276,365 of record NZ_BMXJ01000002.1, on the reverse strand, counting down.
CGCCCCCTGCACGGCGTGCAGGGCAGCGGTACCCACCGGGTGGCCTGCCACTACGCCGAGCAGATCCTGTCCGGGCAGCTCCGGCCGAGCGCGGACCAGGCGGAACGGATCGTGCGCGGAGCGGGCTGAGCCGGGGCGAACGCGCTCTCCCATCCGCCGTGATCTTGCTACCAGAAGCGAAATGAGCGCCGAAATCGCCCCTGGTAGCAAGATCACGGGCCACGGGCTGGGGAGGTGCCTACCCTCCCGCGCGGGTGATGGCGGCGAGAATGTACTGGGGCCGATTCAGGTCCTGCCAGGTGAAGCGGACGATGCGCACACCCGGATGCCAGCGTTGGAGGGCGTTCTGCCGCTCCCGGTCCCTGAGCAGTGCCTGGGGCAGGCCGTGCGGACCGTGCCCGTCGGCCTCACCGATGAGCTGGTACTCCTCCCACCAGAAGTCGGCGATGCCGATGGTACGGCCGCGGCCGTCTCGAAAGCGGTGCTGCAGGTCCGTCGGAGGTGCTCCTCCGTCCACGCAGATCAGGCGCACGCGGGTCTCCAGAGGGCTCTCGGCGCGCCCGTCGGCCAGGGGCCACCACCGGCGAACGTTCACACAGCCCTTCCGCCCCCTGTTGGCCAGCTCCAGTTCCTCCGTGTCCTCTTCGAGGATGAGCCCACGGTGCAGCGCGGAGTCCATGAGGCAGACAGCGGTCTCCCGATCCACCCGCAGCAGGGTGTCACGCAGGGTCCTGCCGGGGTCGGTCAGGCGGATGCCCGTCGTTGTGGTGACCTCGCCAGGAGATACCTGCCAGCTGTGCAGGGTGATGCGGTGGTGGTGACGCTGGGCTCCGAGCGCGGGGATGACCATGTGAACGGTCCGTCCGTCCCACCGCGGAAGACCCTGCATCCCCCACAGGAGTGCGGCGGTCTCGCCACCGGCGAAGGCGTCCGGTCCGAGAGCCAGTTGGGCGGCCATGGCCGCCGAGCGAAGGTGCGCGTCCGGGCCGGAAGGGGCGGTCAGGCTTCGTACGGAGTAGACGCCGGTGTGCGGGCGCCCCCATTCACCACTGCGAACAAGGCGGCGCACGTCGCTCTTGGTGACACCGGCGGTACGGGCCTGTTCCCAGCTGAGTACGCCGTGCTGCCGAGCGGCGACAGCGAGAGCGGAGCCGGGGACCGCGCGGGTACCGCGCGCGGCAGGGCACGGATGGGTGCGCCGTCGCTGAGCGGTAGCGGCGGGTCGCCCCGGGGCGTGGAGGTCGGACTGTCGCGGTGCGGTGAGACCCCGGTGGGGTTCGGGAGGGTTCATGCCTTCAGCGTGCGGTGGCGTCCCTTCGGAAGCGAGACCCTGTTGCCAGGCTGTGGATAACCCCCTGCTTCTTCCGTGATCTTGCTACCAGAAGCGAAATGAGCGCCGAAGTTGCCCCTGGTAGCAAGATCACGGGTCGAGGGTGGGCCGGGTGAAGCAGCGGCACACGTACACCTGGGTGTCGAGCGGGCCCGCCACGGTGCCGTCCTGCAGGGCGATCGACCCCATGGATCTCACAGACCCCATGGATCTCACGGATTCCACTGATCTCACAGACCCCGCGGATCTCACAGACCCCGCGGATCTCATGGATCCCGGAGGACTCGCGGACTCCCGGCCCTGCCGGAGGGAAGGACAGGGCCCGGCAAGGAGCCACTGGTCTTCGTGGCAGGGGGCCGGGGCGGTAGGGGCGGATCTCCGCGTCGGTCATGGGTCCGGCCTCGGTGGCCCGAACGCGGGCCACCAAGGGCTTTGCGTCCGCGCGGGCCGTCCTCGCGGCCACAGTCCGGCCCGGGCGGAGTCCTGAACAGGCAGAACCTCGCGGTCACCCTTCGCGGTCGAACCATTCCGAGTCTTCCGAGCCAAGTTTCTTGATCGTGATTTTTCGGTTATGGGTTTGTCAGGCCTGCCACGGGGAAGAGCAGTAAGTTTCTTGTGTACCTTCCGCAACTTCTGTCCACTCCCGCCCCGGTGGACCGTATCGACCACACAGGAGTCCCCCGTGTTCCCTTCCCCCGGCACCGGTGCGCTCAGCACCCGACTCATCACCGGCGTAGCCCTCACCGCCGGTCTCGTCCTCGGCAGCGGTGCCTTCGCCGCCGCGGCCCCCGGCGCCCCCGGTGACAACGGAACGGTGAAGATCCACAACCCCGAGACCCCGGACGAGGACAACAGCAACGAACCGAAGGTCTGCGACTTCCGGGTCGCCGCCTTCGGCTTCGACTCCGTCCAGGAGGTGTCCTGGGAGATCCTGGCCCACGGCGGGTCGAACGACGCGGGCACGGTGAAGCTGGACGGCGAGCTCGTCCTCGACGAGGAGGGCGCCGGCAGCACCGAGCTCCTCACCCTCGACGACGGCCACTACAAGCTGGAGTGGACCTTCGAGGGGCAGAAGGGTAAGGCCAAGCACAAGGTCTTCAAGGTCGAGTGCGCCGACGAGGAAGAGGAAGGCGAGACCGACCCGACCCCGACGCCGACCCCCACCCCGACCGACGAGCCGGAGACGGAGACCCCCGAGGACCCCGAGAACCCGGAGGAGACGGAGACCCCCGAGGTCCCGGACGACGGCAAGACCCCCGGCGGGGAGACCGAGCAGCCTGGGGACGGGGCCACCGAGGAGCCCGAGCCCACCACCCCCGTCACCGAGCCGGGCCAGACCCCGGAGGACGACGGTGACGACCTCGCCGTGACCGGTTCGGCCCTGGCCGGCCTGGTGGCCGCGGGCGCCCTCGCGGCGGCCGGCGGCGGTGCGGCCCTGTACATGAGCCGTAAGCGCCGCGGCGAAGGCGCCGACACCGAGGCGTAGGCAGAGCGCGGCGCACCGGCTCCGCCAGGTGCGCAACAGGGGCGGGATCCGCACGGGTCCCGCCCCTCGCCGTGTCCGGGCGGAGGAGGCCGGGGCTCGGTCATGACAGCAGGCACGGCCCGACGTGCAGCGGACCGTGACATCCGTGACTGGTCCCCGGGGCCCGGGGCGCGAAGAATCGGGGCATGCCCTCCCCCGACTCACCGCACCCGGCACCGTCCCAGGGCCGGACCGCACCCCAGCCCCCCGACCCGCACCGCGTCCGGCCGGTCCGCGCCCGGCCCGCGCCCCGTGCAGTTCTGTTGAGGGCGCTCGCCGTCGGCGCGGCGGTCGGAACCACCGCGTTCCTGCTCTTCCCGTTCCTGCCGAACCGCTCGGCGGCACCGGCGGCGGAGTTCGAGGGCGACGAGGCCCTGGCCGCCGACGTCTCGGCCGCCCTGGACCCCGACCGGGTCCAGGGCCTGGCCGTCGCCCGCTTCCCCAACGGCGCCCCCGACCAGGTCGAGTGGGTGACCGCGGGCACCGCCGACGGCACTGCGCCGATCACCCCGGACACGCCGTTCGAGACCGCCTCGGTGTTCAAGGTCTTCACCGCGATGACTCTCGCCGACATGGTGGCCGAAGGCGAGACCTCCCTGGACCGCACCCTCGGGGAGATCTTCCCGGACACCGGGTTCGCCGACCCGGCGTTCGCCGAGGCGACCCTGGAGGACCTGGCCACCCACCACGCCGGGTTCGTGACGCAGACCGAGACCGGCCCGCTCGGGATGCTGCGCGCTCAGGGGACCGGCGACAGCTACCGCACCGCCGTGCCGCCCCTGGAGTTCGCGGCCACTACCGACTCCCTCGCCCCGGGCAGCTTCATGTACAGCAACGCCGGGTACGCACTCCTCGGTGAGGCCCTCGCCGAGGAGTCCGGCATCCCCTACCCGGAGCTGGTCCGGGAACGGGTTCTGGACCCGCTGGGCCTGGACGACACCGTGATCAGCGACGCGGGGGTGCCGGAGGGCGGGGCCGGTCCGCACACCGAGCCCGGGGCGCGCGTCCAGGACTGGCGCAACGCCGACTACGCAGCTGCCGGGGTCGCGACCTGGAGCACCCCCGAGGACCTGGTCCGGTTCATGGCCGCGGTGGCCGAGGGCGACGCCCCCGGCGCGGACTCCCTGGAGCCCGTCCACGAGGCGGTCGGGTTCGCGGTGCCCCAGCCGGAGCTGGAGGGGCTCGGCATGGCGCTGGGCTGGCACCTGATCGACGTGCCCGGCGTCGGCCAGGTGACCTGGCACAGCGGCGGCACCCTGGGTACCCGCACCATGGTCGCCACCGACGGGGAGAGCTCGGTCGTGGTCATGGCCAACAGCTTCGGCGTCGAGGCACCCGCCCTGGCCTTCCAGCTGCTCGGTGACGACCCCCGGGAGATCCCCGGGCGCTCGGACCCGGCCAAGCTGGCGCAGACCGGCGCCATGGTGCTGGTCCCCGCCGTGCTCCTGCTCGCCCTGGTTCTGCGCCGCCGCACCCTCATCACCCAGCGGCCGCTGGACCGGCTGAGGATCGTCTCGCTCACGCTTGGCGCCCTGGCCTGGAACCTGGTCGCACTGCGGCTCGGTAGCTGGACGGCGACCCCGGCGCTGGCCTGGGCTCTGGGCACGGCCCTGGTCGCGGCCGCGATCGCGGTCGGTGCGTGGCACTGGCGGCGGGTACCGGTGGAGGCGGGCCGGTTCCGCTGGCTGCACGTGCCCGTGTTCGCCCTGTCGGTGCTCCTCTCCCTCGGGCTGGGGTCGCTGATGCTGTGGGGGCTCGCGGTCGCCTGGTCCTGAGCCGGGGCTCACCCGTGCCGGTCCTGCTCCCACGACCTGTACCAGAGCGCGAGTGCGGTGCGGTCCCGCAGGTCCAGTTTGCGCAGGATGTTGGTGACGTGGTTGCGGACGGTCCCCTCGGACAGGAAGAGGCCGCGGGCGACCTCGCGGTTGCTGGCCCCGGACCCGACGAGGCGGGCCACCTCCAGCTCCCGTCCGGTGAGACCGTGGCCGACGGGGGCTGCCGGAGCGGCGGCCGTTCCGGGGACCGCCGGGGGCAGCACGGCGATCAACCGTTCCGCGGCGTGCCCGAACAGGACGCTCTCCCCGCGCGCCGCCCGCCGGACGGACTCCGCGACCTCCTCGGGTTCGGCGTCCTTGAGCAGGTACCCCTTCGCGCCCGCCCGCAGGCAGGCGAACAGGTGCTCGTCCTCGTCGAAGCTGGTGAGGACGATCGCGGCCACCTCGGGGTGCTCCGCCGCGAGGCGTCCGAGCAGCTCGGTGCCGTCCATCCGGGGCATGTGCACGTCCACCAGCGCCACCTGCGGGAACACGGCCCGGTCGGTCGAGGCGAGCAGTTCGAGGGCGGCCAGTCCGTCGGCCGCCTCACCGACCACCTCGATGTCGCCCTCCGCGGCCAGGAGCCGGGCCATCCCGCGCCGTACGATCCGGTGGTCGTCCACCAGCAGTACCCGAACCCGCTCCGTCACGGTGCCACCTTCGGTCGGCGGGCCCCGTCCCCTGCCATGACCGGGAGCCGGACCCGGAACTCGAACCCGCCGCCGTCGCGGGTTCCGGTCTCCAGTGTGCCGCCCAGCCCGGCGAGGCGCTCGCGCAGCGCGGTCAACCCGAACCCGGGGGCGCTGTCGCCCGGCCCCCGGCCGTCGTCGGTGACGAGGAGGTCGAGCCGGTCCGGCCCGGCCTGCACGGCCACCTCGATCCGGGTCGCCGCCGAGTGCCGGAGCGCGTTGGTCAACGCCTCCTGGACACTGCGGAAGGCGACCAGCTCGGCCTCTCCGTCCAGGTTCTCGGGCCACCCGCCGCTGCTGGTGAAGGCGGTGGACACCCCCAGCTCCCCGAAGGAGTCGGTGAGCGAGCGCAGCGCGGCCGGCCCGGACCGCCCGGTCAGCCCGACGGGCTTGAGCGCACGGACCCAGCGGCGGGTGTCGGCCAGGGTCTCCTTGGTCAGCCGCCGGGCCCGCCCGATGTCCTCGCGCAGATCGTCGATCAGCTCCCGGGACAGGTCCGTCGGCAGTGCGGCGGCGGTCCGTTCGGCGTTGACCAGGCTCAGGTGGACGGCGCTCAGGTGGTGGCCGGTGCTGTCGTGCATCTCCCTGGCCATCCGGGCGCGCTCGTCGGCGATGGCGCGCTCCCGGTCGCGTGCGGCGTGCGCGCGCAGCAGGGCGTGGGCCTCCTCCAGCTCCGCCAGGAGTTCACGGGTGCGCCGGGCCTGGCGAGCGGCACCGGCCAGGGCCAGCACGGCGGCGAGCACACCGAGGCAGTAGACGGACATGAGCGCGCCGTTGAACAGGGCGTACCCGTTGGCCAGCGCCGGGTGCGCCAGACCGACGCCGGCGTTGACCAGACCGAACACCACTGCCATGACCAGTCCTCCGGCCAGTCCGAAGGCGCACGCGGCGGCGGCGACGGAGACGGCCACCAGTCCGTAGGCACCGAAGTCCATGGCGGGCAGGAGCAGGGGAGCGGCGGCGAGGAAGGCCGCGGTCGCGGCCCGGCGGCGGAGCGGGGCACCGCGCTCCCAGGCGGTGAACGGCCACAGCGCGCACACCGGGACGGCGGCGCCTAGCATGACGAGGAAGAGCGGGTCGGGGTGCGGGAAGGGCGCCGGGACGACCCTCCCCTCGGCAAGCGATCCGAGGCCGCGCACCAGGACGAAGCCGAGCATGGTGGCGCCGAACAGCAGGTGGAACAGGAGCCGGGGCCGGGGGCCGTGCGGATCGAGGAGGTCGGGGAGCGACCGCTGTGGGTGGTCGGGCATGGGCCAACTCTGCCAAACGGGCCCCGGGCCCGCGAAGGGGGCATGACGGACGGACCATGACATCCGTGACTGTCACGGCGCGCGGACCTGCGGCAGAATGGGGGTATGGGACGAGGAACGGACACGAGCGCGTTTCCCGGTGCCGGGCTCTTCCTGTACGACCGGGACTGCGGTTTCTGCCAGCGGGCGGTCGGCTTCGCCCGGGACCGGCTGCGCACCCGGACCGCCTTCGCGGCCTGGCAGGACGTTGACCTGGCCGCCGCGGGGCTCACCCCGGAGCAGGCCGACGAGCGGGCCTGGGTCGTCTACCCGGACGGGCGGCTGCTCGCCGGGGGCGACGCGGTCGCCGGGGTCCTGCTGGCGTCGGGACTCCCAGCCAGGGTCCTGGGCCGCCTCATGCTGCTGCCCGGGGTGCGCCTGTTCAGCCGTGCCGCCTACCGGGTCGTGGCCGCCAACCGGTACCGGCTCCCGGGCGGAACCGCCGCCTGCGCCCTGCCCCCGGAGGACACCTCCGCACGGAGAACGACGAAGGACCGGTAGTGACCCTGATCGCCCAGCCCGCCGAGCAGACCATCCCCCTCGCCCCGCTGATCCTGGTGATGCTGAGCCTGTCCGGCGCGGCCGTGGCACTGGTGGCGATGGGTGTCCTGGGGGCGCGACGGCGGATCGGACCCAACGAGCTCTTCGGGATCCGCACCAGGTACACCCGGTCCAGTGACGCCGCCTGGTACGCGGTGCACGAGGCCTGCGCCCGCTGGTCGGTCCTGGCAGGACTGGCCTTCCTGCCGGCCGTGGTGCTCACCCCGCTGGTCTCCGACCCGGACGCCCAGACCGTCGCGATCCTGGGCCCGGTGTCCGCGGGCATGCTGCTGCTGATCACGGGCTTGCGGCGGGGCCACCGCCTCGCCCGGGAACGCCTGGCCCGTGAGGAGGGCCGGGCCGACCTGCCCTGAGGCGCTCCGCCCCTCGCGGCCCCGTCAGGACGCCGCGCGCAGGTCCCGGCACACGGCCAGGAGCCGCTCGCGCAGGACCGCGCCGCGTTCGGCGAAGTCCCGCTGGTACTCCATGTAGGCGGCCTTGCCCTCGGCGGTCTCGATCCGCACCGGCTGGTACCCCCAGTCCCGGAGGTCGTACGGCGAGGCGCGCATGTCCAGCACGCGGATCTCCCTGGAGAGCTCGAAACAGTCCGCGACCAGTTCCGACGGCACCGCCGGGGTGAGCTTGTACGCCCACTTGTACAGGTCCATGTTGGCGTGCAGACAGCCCGGCTGGTCCAGCTCCGCCTGCGCCTCCCGGGTCGGCTGGAGTGTGTTGAGCGGGCGCGCGGGTCCGGTGAAGAACCGGAAGGCGTCGAAGTGCGAGCACTGGACGCGGTGCGACTCCACGACCCGGTCGGTGCCCTCGTGGCCCAACCGCAGCGGGACCTGGCCGTGCCGGACCTCCTCGGTCCGGTACACCATCGCCCACTCGTGCAGGCCGAAACAGCCCAGGTGCGCGGGGCGCTCGGCCACCGAGGACAGCAGGCGCTCCACGAAGTCCAGCACCGGGCGGGCGGCCAGGAACGCGGGCACGTCCAGACCCACCCCGCCGGGGAGTTCGGTGTAGAACCGCTCCGGGAGCCGGTCCCGGGCGCCCCCGCCCAGCAGCACCGACCCGACACCGGGATGCCAGCGCCGCAGCTGCGCGGGTTTGAGGTTGTAGTAGGTGAACAGGAAGTCCTCGACCGGGTGCCGCTCACCCGCGCTTCGGCGCCGCAGGTGGTCGCCGACCAGCGCGTCCACGCGCCGCTCGTGCCGCTCGGCGCGCTCGCGCCACTCCGTCTCCGCCAGGCCCGTCACGGCCTCGGTGCTCGTTCCCGTCACGGGCCCCAGGGTATGCGCAGACGGGGCGGGGCCTGCGGTTAGTGTGCGGATGTGCTGATTCCCACCGACGAACAGATCCGCGCCCTCCACGAGCGGCACGCACCCACCCCCGAGGCCTTCGAGCGCGTGTACACGCACTGCCGGGCGGTGTGCGCCGTGGCCGAACAACTCCTCGACCGCGCGGCCCCCGGGGTGAACGCCGACCTGGTCCGCGCGGGGTGCCTGCTGCACGACATCGGCGTCTACCGGTTGATCGACGGCTCCGGGCGCATCGACCACGCCCGCTACGTCAGCCACGGGGTGCTCGGCCACGGGCTCCTCGCGGGGGAGGGGATGCCCGAGACCCTGTGCCGGTTCTGCTCACACCACACCGGTGTGGGGGTGACCAGCGACGACGTTCGTGAACAGGGCCTGCCCATTCCGGTCGCCGACTACCTCGCCGAGTCCCCCGAGGAGGAACTGGTGATGTACGCCGACAAGTTCCACAGCAAGACCGACCCGCCGGTCTTCCACTCCGTGCAGAGCTACGCCGCCAAGGTCCGGCGGTTCGGCGCGGACAAGGAGATCCGGTTCAAGGAGATGGTGGACTCCCACGGTGAACCGGACCTGGCGCCGCTCTCCCGGAGCTTCGGGCACCGGGTGCTCTGAGCGCGCGCCCGGGCCCGGCGGCTCAGTTGGACTGCTGGACGGGCAGGTGGCGGCCCAGGTAGCCCACGTACACCCGGTTGGTGGTGTCCGGGCCCAGGTGCGGGAAGAAGTACAGGCGCGGACAGATGCCGTACTCGATGTCCAGTTTGATGTGCGCGTACATCGGTACCCGGCCCGCCGGGTCCACCTCGGCCGGGACCCGGAACACCCGCTTCTCGTTGAGCTTTCCCCGGTTGCGCACGTAGTCCGACTCCTGCGAGGCCAGCCTCTTGACCGGGATCACCCGGTAACCGTCCGGGGGTTCGCGCAGGTAGGAGTGGAACCCCAGACCACTGCCGGGGTTGTCGAACTGGTAGCGGGCGTAGTCGTTCAGGGCCAGCAGGGCCTCCCAGGCCCGGGTCACCCAGAGCGTCTCCTTGCGGCTCTCGGACAGCTCGTACACCGTCTGGTCCTCGATGGTGAAGAACAGGTGGGGCAGCGCCGTCCCGTCGGTGATCCGCTCCAACAGCTCCGACACGCTGGACGGGGGGCGCTGCTCGGGGTCGCGTGGTGCCGGGGCCGCGGCCAACCGGAACAGGCCCGCCTCCCGCACCTGGTCGCGCAGCCACCGGGCCTCGTGACGGGCGGCGCGCCGTTCCTCCCGGGCGGTGTCCAGTTCCTCGGTCAGGTCCGCGGTCTCCGCGAGCAGCGCCTGGCGTTCCTCCGACAGCTCCCCGATCCGCGTGCTCAGCCGGCGCACCTCCTCCCTGAGGCGCCGTGTCTGCTCCTCCTGGGCCTGGGTGGCGGCGAGTTCCGCCATGGTGACCGAATCCTGCTCGGACTGGTGGGCGATGGCGTTCCCCGATCCGGTAGGCGTTGTCCGCGCAGGGAGCGGAGCGGGAGCGTACGGTCTCCGGCGCAGGTCCTCGGTCTCCTCCGTCAGGAGGGCGTCGATCGCTCTGAGCGGCCCGGGCAGGGTGAGTCCGAGGGCGTTGTCGCGGACCTTCCGGGAGAGGGCGGCGCCCACCCAGTTGCGCACGCGTGCGCCGTCGCGGGCGGTGTCGAGCGTGGCCGGGCTCATCCGGGGGTGGCGCTGGGCGTTCTCCGTGTCGGTGAGGTCCACCCCGGGTAAGAACGTGCGCACCCCGCCGGCGGGGACGTCCAGGTCCCGGGGGAGCAGGCGGCCCACCCGTTCCAGCGCGGCCCCGTCCAGCACGTACCCGGCGCACATGCCCATGCAGCGGGACAGCACGCCCGCCATAGTGTTGCGCCAGTCGGCGACGGTCACGCCCTCGGGCGCGCCGGTGGCGACGACCGCCATCCGTCTGAGGGGGTCGCGGACGGTCGAGAGCAGGGCGGACACGTCGGCTTCCTCGCGGCCGCGCACGATCCTGGGGCAGGGGTGCAGCGGGTGCGCACCGTCGTACGCGCCCACCGACTCCAGCAGCATCCGTGCCGCCTCGGGCGGCATCACGTCCAGCCGGGGGGCGTCCGGTGCCGGGGCGGCGGTCGCGGCGTCGACGGTCATGTCGATCCACACGTGGTTCCACGGGGAGAGTTCGGGGTCGACGACGACGGTGGCAAGGGTCCGCCACACCCCGTCCGGCTTCTCGGACTCCGTGGTCAGGCGGAGGAAGGTGAGGCCCTCGTCTGCGTTGTCGTGCCGCGCGACCAGCGCACGGGAGCGGTTGCTGAGTTCATGGCGGCCGGAGGACCCGAAGTCCACCCGCGCGCCCGAGTTGCCGCGTTTGCTCAGCCAGCGGGAGAGTACGGCCGAGGCGACGGCGACGAGGTCCCCCTCGTCGTCGGGGACGGCGACGAGCGTGCGGTAGACGAGCGGCAATGGGCACTCCCGGGTTCCCGTCGGCGGCGGTGGACCCGAGGGTCTGGCCGAACGTGCTGGCAGAGCCCTCTCCCACCACTGTGTATCAAGGAGCGCGCGGACGCCAGCCGGTTGACGGAAGATCCGCTGGCGGGATTGTCGTCCCGCAGCCGTCGCGACCGCCGACCACGCGGGGTCCGACGCCGTCAATGCGCCACAGTGGCCAACGCGAGCGTTCGGATTGGCAACTGTGGACAAGGCGGCCGGTGTCTTCGGGGGTCTAGCGTCGCGGACATGACCACGCACCCGTTCTGGCTGGCCGGCACCGCTGCGACCGGCGACACCGAGATGACCGTTCTCAACCCCTACACCGGCGGGGCGGCCGGCGTCGTCGCCGTGCCGACCGCGGCCCAGGTGGAGGCCGCCGTCGCCGCCGCGCACGCGGTGGCCGCCGAGGCCGCCGCCCTGCCCGCGCACGTGCGGGCCGGGGCCCTCGACCACGTCTCCCGGCGGATCGCCGAACGCGCGGAGGAGATCGCCCGGGTCATCACCGCCGAGAGCGGAAAGCCGATCAAGTGGGCCCGTGCCGAGGCGGGGCGCGCCGTCTCGGTGTTCCGCTGGGCCGCGGAGGAGGCCCGCCGGGACAGCGGCGAGCTCCAGCGCCTGGACACCGATCCCGGCGGCACCGGGCGGATGGCCCTGGTCCGCCGGGTCCCCAAGGGGCCGGTCCTGGGCATCTCCCCGTTCAACTTCCCGCTCAACCTGGTCGCCCACAAGGTCGCCCCGGCCATCGCCGTCGGCGCTCCGGTGGTCCTCAAGCCCGCACCGGCCACTCCGATGACCGCCCTCCTCCTCGGTGAGATCCTCGCCGAGACCGGACTTCCCGAGGGCATGTTCTCGGTGCTGCCCATGCCCAACGAACTCGCGGCGCCGCTGATCACCGACGAGCGGCTGCCCGTCATCTCCTTCACCGGCGGCCCGTTCGGCTGGGAGATCCAGCGGCGCGCCCCGCACAAGCACGTCACCCTGGAACTGGGCGGCAACGCCGCGGCGGTGGTGCTGGACGACGCCGACCTGGACTGGGCTGCCCGGCGGGTGGCGCTGTTCGGCAACAACCAGGCCGGTCAGGTGTGCATCGGGGTCCAGCGGGTCGTGGTCACCGACGCCGTCCACGACGACTTCCTTTCGCGCCTGGTCGACCGGGTCGAGGCACTGGGCACCGGCGACCCGGCCGACCCGGGGACCGACGTCGGTCCGCTGGTCGACGAGGCCGCGGCCGAGCGGGTGGCGTCCTGGGTCGAGGAGGCGGTCGCCGCCGGGGCCCGGCTCCTGACCGGCGGTCACCGTGACGGCGTCACCATGGCGCCGACCGTCCTGGCCGACGTTCCCTCCGACGCCAGGGTGGTGCGTGAGGAGGTGTTCGGCCCGGTGCTGGTCGTGCAGCGGGTCGCTGACACCGACGCCGCCTTCGCCGCGGTCAACGACAGCGACTTCGGCCTGCAGACCGGGGTCTTCACCCGGGACCTGCCCACCGCCTTCCGGGCCCACCGGGAGCTGGAGGTCGGCGGTGTGGTCATCGGTGACGTGCCCACCTTCCGCGCCGACCAGATGCCCTACGGCGGCGTCAAGCGCTCGGGCGTGGGCAAGGAGGGGCTGCGCGCGGCCATGACCGACCTCACCCACGAGCGCGTCCTGGTGCTCACCGGCATCGACCTCTAGTGCCGAGGCGTCGTCCCGTGCCGGCACGGGACGACGGCCGGGTGTCCGGCGGGGCGGCGGCGGCCGGTCGGGGCCGCCACCGCCCCGCCGTTTCCGGTGGGTTCGCGGTTCCCGGCGGTCCTACAGCTTGGCGGCGTGTTCGAAGAGGCGCTCGGCCTCCGCGCCCAGGCGCGGCCCGTACTGGGTGTTGCGGTCGTCGGCGTACTTGAAGCTGACGACCGAGGAGACGGTGCCCCTGCCGGTGGCGGTGTCGAAGTCGCTGAACCAGGGGCCGCCGCTGGAGCCCTGGGTCATGGTGCAGCGGACCCCGTTGGCTGTGGTGCCGCCGGTGTCCGGGACGGTCCGCCCGGAGCAGTAGTGCAGGTCGCGGCCGTCGTAGGGAGAGGCCGACGGGTAGCCGAAGGTGTACACCTGTACGCCCTCGCGGACCCGCTCCTCGGTCCAGGTGTCGAAGGCCAGGCGCTGGGCGCCGACCCGGTCCTGTACCGGGGTGCCGTCGTCGCTGTTGAGCACCACCATCGCGAAGTCGTAGCTGTCGTCGGCCTGGCGGGCCCACTTCGGGGAGACCATCAGGTCGCGGGCGGTGAACCTGCCGTAGGGGTCGGCGCCGTCGTCGTGGCCGGGGACGAAGGTCCAGTTGCGGGCCCAGGAGCCCCGGCCGTCCTTGGCGCAGTGCCCCGCGGTCACCAGGGTGCTGCTGTTGGCGGCGTCCACGACCGAGGCCGAACAGGTGAAGTCGCGGCCGTCCATGGTCAGGTACACCTTGCCGGTGGTCCTTGCGACCGGGCCCCCGTCGCCCCAGAGTTCGCCGTCGCTGTCGGGGCGGGCGGCCTGGGGCTCGGTCTCGGCGGCGTCGCGGCGGGGCCCGGAGAGTCCGAGGGCGGAGTCGACCAGGCTGGAGATGGGCTGGGCCGCGGCCATCCTGTCGCTGGTCCAGTAGTCGAGGACGGCGTCGTGCTGCTCATCGGTGACCGCTCCGGCCTGGTGGACGACCCCGTCCGTCCCGTCCGTTCGGGAGAGGGAGGCCTGGCTCTGGCGGGCCGGCGCCTCGGGGGCCTGGGAGGCCGGGAGCACGGCCGGGGCGTGGATGGCCCGGGTCACCGCCGCTGCCGGGGCGGGAAGTCTGTCGATGAGGGCCAGACCCCCGACGGCGACCGCGGCGGCGGCCAGCGGGGCGAGGATCTTCTGTGTGGTGGACGAGGTCATGGCCACGATCTTTGCATACTTGGAGTAGTCTATTGACTACTTTAGGTTTGTGTCGTGGCTTTCTCGGGAAGCAGCCCCCGGCCCCGGCGTCTGCGCGCCGGGGCCGGGGAGGCGGCCGACCGGCCGCCGGCTCTGTCGGCCGCCGAACGGCCGGAGGGGTCAGCCGAGCGGGACGGTCACCCGAGTCGGGTTCTCCTCGGGGGAGGTCACCTCGACGCGGTCCCCGAGATCGCTCTCACCGAGGTAGCGGGCGTCCTTGCTGTCCACCACCACCGCCAGCCGGTGCCCGGCCGGAACGTCCCACACCACCGAGGAGAGCTCGGTCTCCACCGTCACCGGCTCGCCCGGGACGGAGCCGCGCAGGGTGACGGGCGCGTGGCTCAGCAGCGAACCGGTGCCCCGGCCGTTGACCGCGTACAGGTACACGAACACCGACTGGTCCTCGGTGGTCGGGGTGAACGTGAACGTCGCCTCGGGGGTGCCGGCCACCCGCGCCCCGTCGGGGTAGGCGGGGCTGGTCCACACCGCCGCCCGGTAACGGTCCACGAGGGGCAGCGAGACCCCGGTGGGCACGTCGAAGAACTGCTGGAGCGCCCCGGACAGGATCACGGTGCCGCTGCGCGCCGTCGTGCCGATACCGGTGCGGAAGTCGTAGTCCCATCCGGTCGAGGGCTCGGGCTCCATGGCTCCGCTGCTCTGCCAGCGGCCCCAGCTGGTGCTGGGCCTGTCGAGGAAGTACTGGTCGCTTCCGGTGCTCACCGAGGTCCAGTCCGGGTGCGAGGTCCAGTCGCCGTTCCCGTTGTTGGGCCTCAGGCGCACCGGCTGCTCGGTGTCGATGCCGTTGTCCTCGCCCTTGAGGTGGTGGTCGAACCAGCGGGCCAGGTCCTCCCACACCTCGTTGGGCAGGCCCACCGCGCCGAACGCCTCCTGGGTGGCGTGGTCGCCGGGGGCCAGCATCAGCCGTTTGGGGCCGGAGAGCTCCTCGTAGAAGTCGGCGAGGTGCCCGACGGGGAACATCCCGTCGTTCCACCCGTGCGCGATCATGACCGCGGTGCCGTTGGCGTTGATCTCGTCCACCTTGGTGGCGGCGGAGCGGTCCGGGGCCAGTTCGAGGATGGGTTCGACGTTGCCCCTCCGGTACTCGCGCTCCATCTCGCGGAGCGCCTCCCCGGGGGTGCCGAGCAGGTTGCCCGCCAGGAGCAGGAGTTCGGCGGACTGCACGTCGATGGTCTCGTTGGGGTAGAGGGAGGCCTGCAGGTCGGCCCAGCCGCTCATGGAGCCGACCGCCCGGACCCGTTCGTCCTCGGCCGCGGTGAGCAGGCTGATGCCGCCGCCGTAGGAGATGCCGGCCATGCCGATGCGGTCGGCGTCGGCCTCGGTGTTCTCCAGGGCCCAGTCGATGACGGCGCTGGCGTCGGCCCGGTCGTCGGGCCCGGCCACCTCGATCCCGCCGCCGGAGTCCCAGAAGCCGCGCGAGGTGTAGGCGACGACCTGGTAGCCGGACTCCTCGGCCAGCTTCTTGGCCGCCCCGACGTAGAGGATGTGCGGGGTACCCCAGGCGGAGGGCATCACCAGCAGCGGGCGCGGGCCCTCGGCGCCGGTGGGAGTGATGACCTTGGCCTTCAGTTCGGTGCCGTCGTGGCTGACGATCGTCTCGTAGCTGATGCTGGAGCCGACGGCGGCCGCGGCGACGGGTGCGGGGGACAGGGTGGCGGCGGCGACCGCCGCCGCGACGACCCAGGAGAGCGTTCGGGTGCGCGCGCCCCGGGCGGGGCGCACTCTGGTGGTGAACATGTCGGGAACCTCGGGGGTGGGGGAGGCGGGGAGGCTCCGATGGACACTCGCGCCGTCGCCATCGGGGCGGGCCGGTGTTCGGTCGCACCGGCAGTGATCGGCATCTCTCTTTACTGTGAGGTAACTTACTCACGGGTCAAGTTAAACGATTCCGACGTCTCTGTAAACCTCCCGTGTCCTCCGGGGCCCGGAGCCGCGGACCGGCCGCGGGCCCCGTCCACAACCCCTCGGCGGGCGGGCGCCGGGTGCGCGACAATGGAGCGGTGCGAGAAGAACAGCAGCGAACAGTAGTGATCCTCGGTTCCACCGGCTCCATCGGGACCCAGGCCATCGACATCGTCCAGCGCAATCCCGAGCGCTTCCGGGTGGTGGGCCTGGCGGCCGGGGGCGGCCGGGTGGACCTGCTCGCCAAACAGGCGGTCCAGCTCGGGGCCGACCGGGTGGCCGTGGCCGACCCGGCGCGCGCCGAGGAGCTCACCCGCCTCCTCGCCGAGCAGGGCGCGGCCGCCGAGGTCCTGGTCGGCGCCGAGGGCGTGGCCGAACTGGCCGCGACCCCCTGCGACGTCGTCCTCAACGGGATCACCGGCGCCCTGGGCCTGGAGTCCACCCTCGCCGCGCTGCGTGCCGGGACCACCCTGGCCCTGGCCAACAAGGAGTCCCTGATCATCGGCGGGCCGCTCGTGCGCGACCTGGCCGCACCGGGACAGATCGTCCCGGTCGACTCCGAGCACTACGCCATCGCCCAGTGCTTCCCGTACCTGCCCGAGGGGGAGCTGGCCAGCCCGGCCCAGGGGCTGGTGCACGCCCGGCGCGGCGACGTACGCCGCCTGGTCGTCACCGCCAGCGGCGGCCCCTTCCGCGGTCGCCGCGCGGACGAACTCGCCGACGTCACCCCGGCCGAGGCGCTCGACCACCCCACCTGGAGCATGGGTCCGGTCATCACCGTCAACTCCGCGACCCTGGTCAACAAGGGGCTGGAGGTGATCGAGGCCAACCTGCTGTTCGACGTGCCCTTCGAGCGGATCGACGTGGTCGTCCACCCGCAGTCGATCGTGCACTCCATGGTCGAGTACGTGGACGGCACCACCCTGGCCAAGGCCAGCCCGCCCAGCATGATGATTCCGATCGCCTACGGGATCGGCGCCCCCGAACGGGTCCCCGACGCCGCGCCGGGCATGGACTGGACCAGGGCGCAGAGCTGGACCTTCGAGCCGCTGGACCACGAGGCCTTCCCCGCCGTGCGGCTGGCCGCGGAGGTCGGCGCCGCGGGCGGAACGGCCCCTGCCGTCTACAACGCGGCCAACGAGGAGGCGGTCGACGCCTTCCTCGGGGGAAACCTCGCGTTCCCGGCCATCATGGACACCGTCTCCCGGGTAGTCTCTGAACACCAGCGGGTGGACCGTCCGGGAACCTCGACCCTGACCCTGGACGACGTGTACGCCGCTGACACCTGGGCCCGAACCCGCGCGCGCGAGCTGCTCACCCGCGGCTGAGGACCGACGTCGGCTTGAGGAGAGATGCATGGTCGTGCTGCTGACCGTGGTCGGGATCGTCCTGTTCGTGCTGGGACTGCTGTTTTCGATCGCTTGGCACGAGCTCGGCCACATGTCCACCGCGAAGATGTTCGGCATCAAGTGCACCGAGTTCATGGTGGGCTTCGGCCGGACACTGTGGTCGGTGCGCAGGGGTGAGACCGAGTACGGGATCAAGGCCGTGCCGCTGGGCGGGTTCGTGCGCATGGTCGGCATGCTGCCGCCCGCCCGGGCCCGGGCGGGCGCCGGCGCCCGGAAGATCTCCCGTTGGCGGGCGATGGCCGAGGACGCCCGGGAGGCCTCCTACGTGGAGCTGTCCCCCGAGGACCAGGACCGGCAGTTCTACCAGCGGGCCCCCTGGAAACGCCTGATCGTCATGTTCGCCGGCCCGGCGATGAACCTCGTCCTCGCGGTGGTCCTGCTGGGCGTGCTCTTCATGGGCATCGGCGTCCCCAAGGACGTCCCCCAGCTCGGCGCGGTCCGTGAGTGCGTGGTCCCCGCCCAGGTGACCGCCACCGAGTGCAGCGACGAGTTCGCCCCCACCCCGGCCCACGAGGCCGGGCTGGAGCCCGGTGACACCATCGTCTCGATCGACGGCGAGCCCACCCCCGACGGGGCCACCGTCAACCGGGCGATCCGTGCCTCGCTCGGCCCCACCGAGTTCGTCATCGAGCGTGACGGCGAGCAGTTCACCACCACCGTCGACATCGTCGAGAACGAGCTGGCCGCCCGGAACGCCGACGGCGACCCCGTCTACGAGACCGACGCCGAGGGCGACCTCGTCTACGACGAACAGGGGCGCCGGGTCGTGGCCACCGAGACGGTCGGCTTCCTGGGCGTGCTGTTCACGCAGGAGCGCCAGCCCCTCACCGTCACGGAGTCGGCCTCCGAGATGGGTTCCATGCTGGTCAGCGTCGGCGAGGCCATCATCGCGCTGCCCAGCCGGGTCCCGGAGGTGTTCGGCGCGGCCTTCCTGGGCGAGCAGCGCACCGAGGACTCCCCGGTGGGCATCGTCGGCATCTCCCGCATCGGCGGCGAGATCATGTCCCAGGGCCTGCCGCTGATCGACACCGTGGCGATCATGCTCAGCATCCTCGCCAGCGTGAACCTCTTCCT
Organism: Nocardiopsis terrae; assembly: GCF_014651695.1. GTDB lineage: Bacteria > Actinomycetota > Actinomycetes > Streptosporangiales > Streptosporangiaceae > Nocardiopsis > Nocardiopsis terrae. The sequence goes on along the minus strand of NZ_BMXJ01000002.1, from coordinate 258,079 downwards.
GTTCGCCTTCAACATGCTGCCGATCCTGCCGCTGGACGGCGGGCACATGGCGGGGGCGATCTGGGAGTCCGTCAAGAGGTGGACGGCCCGGCTGTTCCGGCGCCCGGACCCGGGGCCGGTGGACGTGGCGCTGCTGACCCCGGTGGCCTACGTGGTCGTGGCCTGTTTCCTCGTGTTCAGCGTCATCCTGCTCGTGGCCGACCTGATCAACCCGGTCCGACTGTTCGGATGACCCCGCCGCGGGAACCGCGGGTGAACTCTGTCCGAACCGGTGTGAGCAGGGCCACGACGTGCCGAGCGTTCGCCCGGGGGCGGGTAACCTTGGGGTCGCGTTGCGGGAACGACGCCGCGGCCCAGGCCGCCCGGACGGAATCCCGGACGCGGTTTCGGGCGCTGTGCTCCGTGTGCCCTTTCCCACGAACCGGACGACATCAAGTGCCGCTCTCCCTCTCGGCGGCAGACGAGGTGAATCAAGCGTGACCATCGATCTCGGTATTCCCGCCACACCGCCGCGCCCGCTGGCGACCCGGCGCAAGACCCGGCAGATCATGGTCGGGAACGTTCCTGTCGGCGGGGACGCCCCGGTGTCCGTGCAGTCGATGACGACCACCCGCACCTCCGACGTCAACGCGACCCTCCAGCAGATCGCCGAACTGACCGCTTCCGGCTGCCAGATCGTCCGTGTGGCCGTCCCCACCAACGAGGACGCCGACGCGCTGCCGATCATCGCCAGGAAGTCGCAGATCCCGGTGATCGCCGACATCCACTTCCAGCCCAAGTACGTGTTCGCGGCGATCGAGGCGGGTTGCGCCGCGGTCCGCGTGAACCCCGGCAACATCAAGAAGTTCGACGACAAGGTCGCCGAGATCGCGAAGGCCGCCGGTGAGGCCGGTACCCCGATCCGGATCGGGGTCAACGCCGGTTCGCTCGACAAGCGCCTGCTCGCCAAGTACGGCAGGGCCACCCCCGAGGCGCTGGTGGAGTCGGCGCTGTGGGAGTGCTCGCTGTTCGAGGAGCACGGCTTCCGGGACATCAAGATCTCGGTCAAGCACAACGACCCGGTGGTGATGGTCAACGCCTACCGGCTGCTGTCGCAGGCCTGCGACTACCCGCTGCACCTGGGTGTGACCGAGGCGGGCCCGGCCTTCCAGGGCACCATCAAGTCCTCCGTGGCCTTCGGCGCGCTGCTCTCGGAGGGGATCGGCGACACCATCCGCGTCTCCCTGTCCGCACCGCCCGCCGAGGAGGTCAAGGTCGGCGCGCAGATCCTGGAGTCGCTGGGTCTGCGTGAGCGCGGCCTGGAGATCGTCTCCTGCCCGAGCTGCGGCCGCGCCCAGGTGGACGTGTACACGCTCGCCGAGGAGGTCACCGCCGGGCTGGAGGGCATGGAGGTGCCGCTGCGGGTGGCCGTCATGGGCTGTGTCGTCAACGGTCCGGGCGAGGCGCGCGACGCCGACCTGGGTGTGGCCTCGGGCAACGGCAAGGGGCAGATCTTCGTCAAGGGCGAGGTCATCAAGACCGTTCCCGAGTCCAAGATCGTGGAGACCCTCATCGAGGAGGCCATGCGCATCGCCGAGGAGATGGGCGAGGCCGGGGCCGAGGGCGAGCCCAGCGTCTCCGTGGCGGGCTGACCCGCACCACGTTCTCCGAAAGGGGGGTACGGCGGCCGCCGTACCCCCCTTTCGCGTGTCCGGGGTCGCCGGGCGGCCCGGGCGGTGGCGGCGGGTCCGGCGTCCGCTCCCGGCCGGGACGGAACAGCACGGGGCTGCGAGCGTTACACCTACCGGTGCGCTCCACTGACGTCGTCGCAGGTCAGACGATGCCAGTCACGGAGCGTAATTTTGTATGACCTGCATCACGCCCGCGTGCGTTTTCTTGTCCGGCAACGCACGATTGCAGCGTTTAAGCCAGACAAATGCAATGAATGTGGGTCATGTTGCTCAGGCAACACCATTACCGTTGCCTGGGGCACATTTGGGGCGCCGCTGGTTCGATGAGCGGCGCCGGTTCCGGTGTGCCCGTCCCGCAGAACGTCGAGGAGTCATTTCGTGGTGGACCAGAAGACCCCCGCGCCGGTGGGCACGTCCGTGCCCACGCTCGGGCAGCGCCTGAGCCGGCGCAAGCCGGTCGAGAAGCTGGTGGCGGAGACCGAGAGCGGCACCGGGCTGCGCCGAACCATGGGTTTCTGGCAGCTGTCCATGATCGGTATCGGTGCCACCCTGGGCACCGGCATCTTCGTCGTCCTGGGTGAGGCCGTCCCCGTCGCCGGACCCGCCGTCATCCTGGCGTTCGTCCTGGCCGGCGTCACCGCGCTGTTCTCCGCGCTCGCCTACGCCGAGATGGCCGGGATGATCCCCGCCTCCGGTTCTGCCTACTCCTACAGCTACGCCACCATGGGCGAGTTCATGGCCTGGGTGTGCGGCTGGTGTCTGATGCTCACCTACGGCGTCTCCGTCGCCGCGGTCGGCGTCGGCTGGGGCCAGTACATCAACGAGCTCCTCGAACTGACCACGGGTCTGGCGCTGCCCGGCGCCTTCCTGGCCGGCCCCCTGGAGGGCGGCCTGGTCAACCTGCCCGCCGCCGTCGTGGTCCTGCTGTCCATGTTCGCCCTGCTCGCCGGGGTCCGCGAGAGCACCCGCGCCAACGCCGTCATGGTCGCCATCAAGATCGCCGTCCTGGTGATGTTCGTGGCCATCGCGATCACCGCCGTCCAGGACGGCAACTTCGCCCCGTTCATGCCGATGGGTATGGCCGGTGTCTCCGCCGCCGGCGCCACCCTGTTCTTCTCCTACATCGGCTTCGACTCGGCCTCCACCGCCAGCGAGGAGGCCAAGAACCCCCAGCGCGACCTGCCGCGCGCCATCATGTTCTCGATGATCGTGGTCACCGCGATCTACTGCCTGGTGGCCTTCAGCGCGATCGGCGCCCTCAACTGGACCGAGTTCGCCGCGGGACGCACCTCCCTGGCCGGGATCCTGACCGCGGTCACCGGAACCCCGGTCTGGGCGGTCATCTTCGCCGCCGGCGCCGTCCTGGCCCTGGCCAGCGTCGTCCTGGTGGTGCTCTACAGCCAGACCCGCATCCTCTTCGCGATGTCCCGCGACGGGCTCATCCCCAAGGCCTTCTCCGAGGTCGACGCCAAGGGCACCCCGCGCGCGAACACCGTCATCACCTCGGTGTCCATCGCCGTCCTGGCGGCGCTCATCCCGCTCGGCCCCCTCGCCGACGCCACCGCGATCGGTACCCTGTTCGCCTTCGCCCTGGTCAACGTGGCCGTCCTGGTGCTGCGCAGGAACCGCCCCGACCTCAAGCGCGCCTTCCGGATGCCCGGAGCCCCGGTCACTCCGGTCCTCGGTGTCCTGGCCTGCGCCTACCTGATGATCAGCATGCCGCTGAGCGTGTGGGTCGCCTTCGGCGCCTGGCTCGTGGTCGGCCTGGCGGTCTACTTCGGCTACGGCATGCGCCGTTCCGCGCTGGAGGCCGAACCGGCCGCCGAGGTCCGCGCCTGAGACGCGCACGGGCCGTGCTCCGAGCCGGGCTCGGTGTGACCTGACCGGGGGCGGGCCCGGGGAATCCCCGGGCCCGCCCCCGTGTTCTCCGTCGGGGCCGTGGCTGAACGATCCTGCGCATGTGTGCGCATCTGCGCAAAGAAACGGGGCATGTCGGCGATAACTCGCAACAGAGTGCCCGTCCGACACACGGTTCCCACGTCCCCGCCCGCCTAGAGTGGACGCGGCCGACCAGCGACGAAACACCGGGAGGTGCCAGGTGATGCCCGAAACACTGCGAGTGGCCCTCGACCAGGGCACGGGGCGCAGCGGCGATCCCGCATCCTCCCTGGACCGGCTCCGGGAGCGGGCCCGGGCGGCCGCGGCCGACGGTGCCGCCCTGCTGGTCACCCCGGAGATGTCGATGACCGGCTACAACATCGGGGCCGAGGTCGAACGGCTGGCCGAGCCCGCCGACGGGCCCCTCTTCCGGGCGGTCTCCCGGATCGCCGTCGACACCGGGGTCGCGATCGTCTACGGCTTCCCCGAGCGGGCGGACGGGAACGTGTACAACGCGGTGCGGTTCGTGGACGCCACGGGGGCCTCCCGCGCGCTCTACCGCAAGACGCACCTGTTCGGCGACCTGGACCGGAACCTCTTCGCCCCCGGCGGCGAACTGGTCGTCCAGGTCGACCTCGGCGGTCACCGTGTCGGCCTGCTGGTCTGCTACGACGTGGAGTTCCCCGAGGCCGTGCGGGCACACGCACTGGCCGGGACCACCGTCCTCGTCGTGCCCACCGCCCTGATGGGACCGGACACCTCGGTGGCCACCCTCCTCGTCCCCGCCCGGGCGATGGAGAACCAGATCCACCTGGCCTACGTGAACCGCTGCGACACCGAGGGGGAACTCGACTACGTCGGGCTGAGCACCCTCGTGGGCCCCGACGGCACCGAACTGCTGCGGGCCGGTCCCACAGAGGCCCTGCTGGTCGGTGACGTCGACCCGGCCGCCACCGAGGCCGCCCGGGCGGAACCGTCCTACCTGGACGACCGCCGTCCGGCCCTGTACTCGGCGCTCGAGCGCTGAACCCCGAACCCGTATCCCGAACCCGTACACCCAGCCCCAGCGTAAGGAGGGCCTCATGACGTCTGCCGTGCCCACGGCCGCAGGTACCGCACCCGCCACCGCCCCGGCGGATGAACGGCCGCTGACCATGTCCGGGCCCGACTTCCCGTTCGCCTACGACTCCTTCCTGGAGCACCCCGCCGGGCTGGGCCAGGTCCCCGCCGAGCACCACGGCACCGAGGTCGCCGTCATCGGCGGCGGCCTCTCGGGCATCGTCACCGCCTACGAGCTCATGAAGATGGGCCTGAAGCCGGTCGTGTACGAGGCCGACCGGATCGGCGGCCGCCTGCGCACCGAGCGCCTCCCCGGCTGCCCCGACGACGTGGTCGCCGAGATGGGCGCCATGCGCTTCCCGCCGTCGTCCACCTCCTTCTGGCACTACGCGGACCGGATGGGCCTGCGGACCAGCCCCTTCCCCAACCCGCTCGCGGCGTCCACCCCGAGTACCGTCGTCGACCTCAAGGGCGAGTCGCACTACGCGACGCACCTGGACGACCTGCCGCAGGTGTACCGGGACGTGGCGCAGGCCTGGGACCGGACCCTGGAGAGCGTCGAGCACACCCGGATGCAGAAGGCGATCCGGGAACGCGACACGGCCACCCAGAAGGAGATCTGGAACCGGCTGGTCGAGAAGCTGGACAACCAGACCTTCTACGGCTTCCTGTGCGAGTCCCCGGGCTTCTCCTCCTTCCGCAACCGCGAGGTCTTCGGCCAGGTGGGCTTCGGCACCGGCGGTTGGGACACCGACTTCCCCAACTCCATCCTGGAGATCCTGCGGGTCACCTACACCGGTGCCGACGACGACCACATGGGCATCGTGGGCGGGGTCGACCAGCTTCCGCTGCGCCTGTGGGAGGACGCCCCGGACAAGCTCGTGCACTGGGCGCAGGGCACCTCCCTGGCCTCGCTGCACGGGGGCGAGCCGCGGCCGGCCGTGACGGCCCTGCGCCGTACGGCGGCCAAGGGCTCCCCGGCGGGCAACATCACCGTCACGGACTCCTCCGGCTCCATCCGCACCTACGCGTCGGCGGTGTTCACGGCGCAGTCCTGGATGATGCTGTCCAAGATCGACTGTGACGACGACCTGCTGCCGATCGACCACTGGACGGCGATCGAGCGGACCCACTACATGGAGTCCTCGAAGCTGTTCGTGCCGGTGGACCGTGCGTTCTGGCGGGACAAGGACCCCGAGACCGGGCGGGACGTCATGAGCATGACGCTCACCGACCGGATGACCCGGGGCACCTACCTGCTGGAGGGCGAGGACCCCGAGGCCCCCGCGGCGATCTGCATGTCCTACACCTGGTGCGACGACTCGCTGAAGTGGCTGCCGCTGTCGGCCAACGAGCGCATGGAGGTCATGCTCGCCTCGCTCGGCAAGGTCTACCCGGACGTGGACATCCGCTCCCACATCACCGGCGACCCGGTGACCGTCTCCTGGGAGGACGAGCCCTACTTCATGGGCGCGTTCAAGGCCAACCTGCCCGGCCACTACCGGTACCAGCGGCGCCTGTTCACCCACTTCCACCAGGACGACCTGGCCGAGCGCCACCGGGGGCTGTTCCTGGCCGGTGACGACGTGTCCTGGACCGCCGGCTGGGCCGAGGGTGCGGTGCAGACGGCCCTGAACGCCGTGTGGGGCGTCATGCACCACTTCGGCGGTCGGACCGACCCGTCCAACCCCGGCCCGGGCGACCTGTTCGGCGAGCTGGCCCCGGTCACCCTCCCCGAGGACTGACCCGCGGGCCGATCCACGGAACGAGGCCCCTTCCGGGTCTCCGAGGACCCCGGACGCGCTCCCCGACAGCGCGCCCGGGGTCCTTTCCTGCGCCTACCTGGTACTTTGTTCCGGTTCTCTGCCCCAGAACCGTGAAAGCACATCCCCCATGCCATCCCACACGAGGGCCTCGCTTCGTCAGGTGCTCTGGTCTCCGGCGCCGCTCGCTCTGTGCCTCCTGCTCTTCATGCCCCTGGGCATGCTGTACGTGTCCGCGGACCCACGCATAGGTCCGGTCGACGCTGTTCCGGTGTTCTTCCTGGTAATGGGCCTGATCTGGCTGATCCTCGCCACCGTGTTCGGGCGCCATGTGTGGATCGGCCCCCGACACATCCGGGTGAACGGCGTCCTGTCCACGACTCGGCTGGACCTGTCCGACATCCGGAAGGTCACGGTGGACGAGTGGGGCGTGATCAGGATCGTCCTCCTGAACGGTCAGGTGGTGAAGGCCACCTCCCATCAGCGTGGCCCGAAGTTTCCGTTTCCGCTCAGCAGGCAGGCGGAGCGGGCGGCCGCCGCGATCCGCCGGGCGGCGCGTGCGGCCCGCCCCCGGCGCTGCGGCCCGGTGACCCTGGACCGCAGTTGGTGGCCGGTTCCGGCCTACCTCGGTCTCTCGCTGGTCTTCTGCCTGCTCATGCGGGCCGTCTTCGCGCAGACCTACTAGGGCGGTGACCGCAGGGCTCCACCGGGCTCGTCCTTTCCTGGGCGAGGAGGCCCCCGGTCCGCGCTGGACAACGCTCCCGGTCGGCCACTAGTCCAGGCCGGCGGCTCCGGCGAGGACGGGCTGGTCGACCAGGCGGGACAGCACCAGGGTGCTCTTGGTGCGCACCACGAAGGGTTCGGCGCCGATGCGTTCGATGACCTCTTCCAGGTGGTGGGTGTCGCGGGCGCGGACCTGGACTATGGCGTCGGCCTCACCGGTGACGGTGCACGCCGAGGTGATCTCCGGGTAGCCCGCCAGGCCGACGCGGATCTCGCCCGGGGAGGTGCGCGCCCGGCAGTAGAGCTCGATGAAGGCCTCGGTGGTCCAGCCGATCGCCTGGGGCTCGACGACCACGGTGAAGCCGCGCACGGCGCCGGACTCGATCAGGCGGTCCACCCGGCGCTTCACGGCGGAGGGACTGAGACCGACCTCGCCGCCGATCTCGGCGAAGCTCATCCGCGCGTCCGCGCCGAGTATCGCGATGATCCGCTCATCGACACGATCAAGCCGCATTGTGCCCCTTTTGTCCACGTCTGATCCGACCAGGGCACATGTTACCGGGAGAGTGTCCACCTGGGCCCCGTGTCGCTTCCCCACGTCACCCTCAGTAACAGAGACAATGCACAAGGACAATATGGTCGGCATCGGGGGTAGACGAGTGCGATCGACGGGCACGCAGTGGGCAGCCATCTCCGCCGGGGCCCTGCTGGCCTCCCTGCTGACCGCACCGGCGGCGCACGCCGCCCCCGGCGAGGCGGCGGCCGAGCCCGCCACCCGCATCGATCAGAAGGCGTTCGACTGGCAGCCCTGCGAGGACCTCGAACCGGTCGGCGGCACGAGCCTGGAGTGCGCCGCCATCACCGTCCCGCTGGCCCGGACCACCGGCGGCGAACGCGTCGACGACCTCGCCGAGACCGTGGAGATCGCCCTCTCCCGCGTCCCCGCCACCGGCACCGCGGAGCACACCGTGCTGGTCAACCCCGGCGGGCCGGGCAGCGCGGGGCGCATGTGGGCCGCGCACACCCACAACCGGATGCCCGAGGAACTCCGCCTGACCCACGACGTGGTCGCCTTCGACCCGCGCGGCATGGGGGCCTCCACCCCCGCCGTCAACTGCGACCCCGGCTTCTTCGCCCCGGTCCGCAGGGACACCGTCCCCGCCGACGCCATGGCGGAACGTGCCCTGCTCGCCGACGCCGAGGCCTACGCCGCGGCCTGTGCCGAGGCCGCCGGACCGCTCCTGGACCACATGCGCACCGAGGACACCGCGCACGACATGGACGACATCCGGGTCGCCCTCGGCCTGGAGCAGATCGACTACCTGGGCTACTCCTACGGCAGCTACCTCGGCACCGTCTACGCCTCGCTCTACCCCCGCAGCGTGCGCGCCCTGGTCCTGGACAGCGTCGTCAACCCGGACAACCCCTGGTACGAGAGCAACCTCGTGCAGAGCCGCGCCCTGGACCGGTCCGCCGGAAACTTCTTCGACTGGGTCGCCCGCCACGACGACACCTACGGCCTGGGTGCCGACGGGGAGACCGTCGCCGGGGCCTACTACGACCTGCGCGCCGAACTGGGGGAGGACCCGGACCGGGACACGGTCGGCCCCACCGAACTGGAGGGCGCCGTCATCGTCGTCGCCTACAGCGGGAGGACCTGGCCCGCCGTCGCGGGCGCCCTGGCCGCCCGGATCAACGAGGACGACCCCGAGCCGCTCCTCGCCCTGCACGGGGCCTACGGCGACGACGCGGACAGCGACGCCGGTTACGGCGGCTACCTCGCGGTCCAGTGCACCGACGCCCTGTGGCCCCGGGACTGGGACACCTGGCGCTCGGACGCCCGGGAGGTCCACCGGGACGCACCCTTCATGGGGTGGCACAACATCTGGTACAATGCCCCCTGTCTCTTCTGGGAGGGCGAATCCGACCCCTGGTTCCAGGTCGGAGACGGCCCCTACGAGCACCCGGCCTACGACGGCGGCGTCCTCCTCGTCCACGCCACCGAAGACGGCGCCACCCCCGTGGAGGGGGCGCACGCCCTGCGCGACCGCCTGTCCGGCTCCTCCCTGGTCGTCGAGGAGGGCGGTGTCACACACGGCGTCGCACTCACGGGCAACACCTGCGTCGACGAGGCCGTCGTCGCCTACCTCCGGACGGGGGTCCTGCCGCGGAGCCGAAGCCAGGGACCGGACCTGACCTGCGATGCCCGGCCCGAACCACAGCCGCGTACCGCCCGGAGCACCCCCCGCATGCCGGTGGACCGGCTCGGCCCGGTCGGACTCGAAACATCCAGGTGAGTCCGGGCAGGCGGTCGAATAGTCTGGAATCGGCGCGAATTCGTCGTGGGCCCGCGAGCCGCTCCGGCACCCCGCCGGACACGGTGACCGGGTAGATGGGGGAGATGCGATGCTGCGAACCTCGGCGGTTCGGATCCTTGGAGAACGAGACCGGGAGGCCGTCAGCGCGCTCCTGGACACCGACCCCGTGGGCAACGTCTTCGTCGCCTCACGCCTGATGACCACCGGTATCTCCGGGGGCGGCGCCGAGGTCTGGGGCCACACCGAACGCGGCAGGCTCACCGCCCTGTGCTACTCGGGCGCCAACCTCGTCCCGGTCAACGCCGGGCCTGCCGCCGTGCGCAGCTTCGCCGACCACGCCCGCTGGCGGGGCCGCCGCTGCTCCTCGATCGTCGGCCCGGTGGAGGCGGTCAACGACTTCTGGCAACAGGTCACCCCGGCCTGGGGACCGGCCCGCGTGATCCGGGCCAGCCAGCCGGTCCTGGAGATCGACGGGCCGCCCGAGGTCGCCCCCGACCCGCTGGTGCGACGCGTCCGGATCCACGAGATCAACACCCTGGTGCCCGCCTGCGTCGCCATGTTCACCGAGGAGGTCGGGGTGCCGCCGGACTCCGGCGACGGCGGCGCGCTCTACCGCGCCCGCGTCGAGGAACTGGTCCGCACCGGCCGCGCCTTCGCGCGGATCGAGGACGGCCGCGTGGTCTTCAAGGCCGAGATCGGGGCCGTCACCCGGCACGCCTGCCAGGTCCAGGGCGTGTGGGTGCATCCGGACCTGCGCGGCCGGGGCCACTCCAGCGCGGGTATGGCCGCGGTGGTCAACTACGCGCTGGCCGAGATCGCACCCCGGGTGACGCTGTACGTCAACGACTTCAACGCCCCTGCCCGCGCCACCTACCAGCGGGTCGGCTTCCGGCAGGTCGGAGAGGTCATGTCGGTGCTCTTCTGACCGTGCCCGCCCGATGCCCGCGCCCGTCCGAACCCCGTTCCTGACCGGTTCCCGTCAGGTTGGACCCGGGCACGGGGGCGTCGGCGCGACGGCTCGGTACCGTGGACGGGCCGCCCCGCCCACGTCCCCCGGTGCCCGAGAGAGGCCTGATGCTCCGCAACCCGACCGGGCGCGCCCGCCTGGGCCTGGCCCTCCTGCTCGCCCTGCTCACGGTGTTGGGGCCGCTCAACATCGACATGTACCTTCCGGCCTTTCCGGAGATCTCCGCCGACCTCGGGGCCAACGCCTCACGGGTGCAGTTGAGCCTGACCGCCTGCCTGGTCGGGCTCGCCGTCGGGCAGGTGGTGATCGGGCCGCTCAGCGACGCCCGGGGGCGCAGGGGTCCGCTCCTGGTCTGCCTCGCCCTGTTCGTCCTGGCCTCGGCCCTGTGCGCACTCGCCCCCGACACGGCGGTGCTGGTGCTCGGCCGCTTCCTCCAGGGGTTCACGGCTAGCGCGGGCGTGGTGCTCTCCCGGGCGGTGGTGCGCGACGTCTTCGACGGCGCGGCGCTGACCCGGTTCTTCGCCCTGATCATGGCCGTGGTCGCGGTGGCCCCGATGGCGGCGCCCGTCCTCGGCGGCGGGGTCCTGTGGTTGCCCTTCACCGACTGGCGGAGCATCTTCTGGACGCTGGCCCTGCTCGGCGCCGTGATCGTGCTGGTCGTCGCCCTGCGCCTGCCGGAGACCCTTCCGAGGGGGCGCCGCATCCCCGGCACCCCGGGCGGCAGTCTGCGCACGATGGGCGCACTGCTGCGCGACCGCCGGTACCTGGGGTACACCCTGGTGGTCGGGCTGCTGCACGGCGGCAGCTTCGCCTACGTCGCCGGGACCCCGTTCGTCTACCAGGACCTGTACGGGGTGTCCCCGCAGGTCTTCGGGGTGCTCTTCGGGGTCAACGGCATCGCGATCATCCTGGGCAGCACCGCCGTGGGCCGTCTCAGCGAGAGGTTCGGTGAACGCTCCCTGCTGCGTCTGGCCGTGGCCACCGCTGTGGCGGCCACGTCGGTGGTGCTCGCCACCGCGCTCCTCCAGGGCCCGCTGGTGCTCCTGGTCGTGCCCATCTTCGTCTACATGACCTGCATGGGCATGGTCCTCACCGGCTCGTTCGCCCTGGCGATGGAGGGCCAGGAGAACCGGGCCGGGAGCGCCAGCTCGCTCCTGGGCGCCCTGCCCATGCTGATCGGGGCCGCAGTCGCCCCCCTGGTCGGCCTGGACGAGTCCACGGCGGTCCCGATGGGCGCGCTCCTGTTCGGCACCTCGGCCCTGGGGCTGCTGGTCATGGCCACCATGACCCGTCCGCCGGCCAGGGCCGGAGAGCCCGGCCCGCACACCGGCGCCCCGACCCCGGGGGAGTAGCCCTCCGGGGGGTGTGGGCGTCGTCCGCGACGCCCCCGGCGAAAGCGGAGGCGGGGCGCGCATCACGCGCCCCGCCTCCGGACGGTCGGCCTCCGCGGGCCCGCGGCCCCGTCGGGCTCAGCCCTCCACGGCCCGTTCCTCCTCCGCCAGGCCCAGACGCTCCTGGGCGCCCGGGAAGGACAGCTCGAAGTCCGGGGTGTCGGCGATCAGCGCGCGCGTGTACTCGTGCTCCGGCGCCGACATGACCTGACCGACCGGACCGTACTCGACGATCTCGCCCTTGTTGAGGATGGCGACCCGGTCCGCGATGTTGGACACCAGCGCGATGTTGTGCGTGACGAACAGCAGCGCCATGCCCTGCTCCTGGAGGCCGTGGAGCAGCTTCACGATCTCCGCCTGCACCGACACGTCCAGCGCCGAGGTGATCTCGTCGCACACCAGCAGGGCCGGGTCGGTCGCCACCGCACGCGCGATACACACGCGCTGGCGTTCGCCGCCGCTGAGCTGCTCGGGGAAGCGGTCCGCGTAGGAGGCGGGCAGCGCGGCCCGCTCCAGGGACTCGGCCACCACGGCGTCCGGGTCCTCCGGACGGCCCACCAGGTGCCGGTACGGGCCCAGGATCTGCTCCCGCACCCGCTTGCGCGGGTTCAGTGCCTCGTACGGATTCTGGAACACGTACTGCACCCGGCGGCGCTGCGCGGCCGTACGACGGTAGCTGCTGGTCGCGAGCCGATCGCCGTCGAAGAGGACCTCACCGGTGAACTGGTGGTGCAGGCCCGCGACCGAACGCGACAGGGTCGTCTTGCCCGAACCCGACTCACCCAGCAGGGCCACGCACTCGCCGCGGGAGACCGAGACGTCGATCCCCTCCAGCACCTTCGTGCGCCCGTACCCGGCGGTCAGACCGGAGACCCGCAGCAGCGGTTCCTCCTCCGGCTCGGCCTCCTCGTGCCCGGACGTCCGCAGCAGCGGCACCGCCAGCAGCAGTTTCCGGGTGTACGCGTGCCGGGGGTCGGAGAGCACCTCGGCGGCGCGTCCGCGTTCGACGACCTCGCCCTGGTACATGACCGCGATCTCGTCGGCCAGGTCGGCCACCACGGCCATGTCGTGGCTGATGTACACACCGGCGGTCCCGTAGTCGCGGGTCATCGCCCGGATGGTCTCCAGCACGTGCGCCTGCGTGGTCACGTCCAGTCCGGTGGTCGGCTCGTCGAGCACGATCACCTCCGGACGGCCCACGAACGCCATCGCGATCGCCACCCGCTGCTGCTGACCGCCGGACAGCTGGTGCGGGTAACGGCGCAGGAAGGCGTCGTCGTCGGGCAGCGCCACCTCGCGCAGGACCTCGCGGACCCGCCCGAGGACGTCCTGCTCCGACAGCGAGTCGTCGTGCAGGGCCTCCCGCAGCTGCACACCCAGGCGCAGGGCCGGGTTGAGCGCGGAGGCGGGCGACTGGGGGATGTAGGCCACCGCGCGGCCGCGCAGCCTCCGGACCCCCTTCTCGTCCAGCCCGGCCAGGTCCTGGCCGCCGACACGCACCTGGCCGCCGGTGATCTCCGTGGCGCGCTTGCAGTGCGCCAGCAGCGACAGTCCCAGCGTGGTCTTTCCCGAACCGGACTCCCCGACCAGGCCGAGGATCTCGCCCCGCTTCACGGTGATCGAGACGCCGCTGATGATCTCGACGTCCGAGGGGCGACCGATCACGGTCAGCCCGTCGACCACCAGCACGGCCTCGCCGCTGCGTGCCGCGCCGCCGGTGGCCGCGGACCCGGTGTCCGTGTTCTCCGTGTGCTCGTTCTCCGTCACTTCTCGACCCCCCGGTCGATACCGATCGCCGCACGGGAGAGCCCGTCGGTGATGAGGTTGGCGCCGACGGTCAGCACCGCGATCGCCGTCACGGGCAGTGCCACCGCCCACGGCTGCACGGCCATGCCCTGGCGGTTCTCGTTGATCATCAGGCCCCAGTCCGCCGTGGGCGGCTGCAGGCCCATGCCGAGGAAGCCGAGCACGGCCACCACGCCGATGGAGTAGGTCAGGCGCAGACCCAGCTCCACCAGCAGCGGGCTGGTCACGTTCGGCAGGATCTCCACCGTCATGATCCGCCAGCGCGGCAGTCCGATCGCCTCGGCGGCCTTCACGTAGTCCTGCTCGATCACCTTGCGGGTGGCCTCGCGGATGACCCGGGCCACCCGTGGCATGTGCGAGACGGCGATGACCGCCACGATCAGCCACACCTTCGGGCCGATGATCGACATCACCAGCAGCGCGGCGATCAGCTGCGGGAAGGCCAGCAGCACGTCGTTGGTCCGCATGAGGACGTCGTCCACCCAGCCGCGGCGGTAACCGGCGATGATGCCGACGACCGTCCCGGCGGCCACGCCGACGGCGGCGGCGGAACCGGCCAGCAGGAGCAGCGTCCAGCCGCCCCACATGAAGCGGGTCAGCACGTCGCGGCCGAGGTTGTCCCCGCCGAACAGGGCGCCGTCGACGCCCGTCTCGTACGGCTTGGCCACGAACTCGGTCGGGGTGTACGGGGCCACGAACGGGCCCAGTACGGCGATCAGGACGATGAGGGCGGTCAGGGCCACACCGACCTTGGTGCGGCCGAACCGCCACGCGGTCCGGAAGAGTCCCGGACGGCGCCGCACCGACGCCTTGGGGGTGGTGTTCTTCGAAGGTCCACTCATCGGTTCGCGACCCTCACCTTCGGGTTGGCCGCCAGCCCGATCACGTCGGCGATCAGGTTGACCAGGATGTAGATCCCCGCGATGAGCAGAACCACGGCCTGGATCAGCGGTACGTCGCGGTTCTCGATGGCGTCCATGAGGTCCTTGCCGACACCGGGGAAGTTGAACAGGAACTCGATGGCCACCACGCCGCCGGCCAGCCAGGCCAGCTGGAGGGCGATCACCTGGGCCACCGGGCCGATCGCGTTGGGTGCGGCGTGTCGCCACAGCACCGTGCGCTCGCTCACGCCCTTGAGCCGGGCCTGCTGCACGTACTCGCTCTCCAGGACCTCGATCATCGTCGCCCGCATCATGCGGACGATCGGCGGGGCGACCGCCAGCGCCAGCGTCAGCACCGGGAGGATCCACTGCTCGGGGCCGCCCTCACGGGCGTAGACGGACGGGAACAGTCCCAGACCGCCCGGGCCGAGCGCCAGGATCAGCAGGATGCCGACCACGAACTCGGGGATGGACGCCACGACCAGGGTGCCCATCGAGGAGGCGTGGTCGAAGGAGCGGTCCCGGCGCAGGGCGCTGAACGCGCCGATGAACAGGGAGACGGGTGTGGCGACCAGGGCGGCCAGCCCCATCAGGGCCAGTGAGCTCTGGACGGAGCTCCTGAGGTACTCGGCGACGGGCAACCCGTTGGAGAAGGAGTTGCCCAGGTCGCCCTGGAGGATCCCCTGGAGCCACTGCATGTACTGCACGGCCACGGGTTCGTGCAGGTTGAGCTGGTCGCGCAGCGCCTCCAGCCGCTCCGGGGTGGCGTCGCGGCCCAGGATCAGCTGGGCCGCGTCGCCGGGCAGTGCCTGCGTGGCCGCGAAGACCACGAGGGACACCGCCCAGAGCGTCAGTGCGCCGAAGAGGAGGCGGACGACGATGAGTCGGGTCATGGTGAGCTTTCGTCAGCGGGGTGGGCTCGGGAACCGGGCGTCCGCTAGGACTGCTCCTTCCACATGGTGTGGAAGGCGTAGGAGCCGAGCGGGTGGCCCGAGACCGACGGCTCCAGGCCGTGCACGGAGGCGGCGTAGGCGTCGAGCAGGTTCACGAAGCCCCACACGATGTAGCCGCCCTCCTCGTACTCGATCTTCTGCGCCTTGCGGATCAGTTCGTTGCGCTCGTCCTCGTCGGCGGTCTGGCGCGCCTCCTCCAGGTAGCCGAGCCACTCCTCGTGCTCGCCCCACATGGTCTCGTTGTAGGGCGCGCCCACGATCGAGCCCTGGGCGGTCTGGGTGATGTAGTTGCGGGCGCTCCAGAAGTCCTGGCCGAAGGCGTAGGGGAAGCCCTCCTCCGGGCTCCAGTAGTCGCTGGGGTTGACCCGGCGCAGGTTGACGGTGACCCCGGCCTCGCGGGCCTGCTCCTGGAAGACCTCGGCGGCGGCGACCACACCGGCGTTGATGTCGGAGGTGACCAGCTCGACCTCCAGCCCGTCCTCGTGGCCGGCCTCGGCCAGCAGGCGCTTGGCCTCGTCGATGTCCTGCTCGCGCTGGTCGAAGTCCTCGGGGTAGGAGGGGTCCATCCGCGCGTACATGTCGTTGCCGATCTGGCCGTATCCGGCCAGCGCCTGGTCGATCATCTCCTGGCGGTCGACGATCAGTCGGAAGGCCTGGCGGACGCGGACGTCGTCGAAGGGCTCCTTCTCGACGTTCATCGTGAACGGCAGCCACATGCCGGTCTCGGACTCCAGGATGTTCACGTTGGGGTCACCCTCGATGATGGCGACCTGGGCGTGCGGGACCTGGCTGATCACGTGGACGGTGCCGCTGCTGAGCGCGTTGACGCGGGCGTCGTCCTCGGGGAAGTCCACGATCTCCAGCTCGTCCACGTAGGGCTGGCCCTCGACGTGGTAGCCCTCGTGGCGCTCGAAGACGCTGTACTCGCCGACCTTGAACTCGGAGTACTTGAAGGGGCCCGAACCGATCGGGTTCTCGGGGTCGTAGCCCACCGGGACGACGCAGTTGTAGTACTCGGCGAGCGCCTCGGGCAGGGTCACGAAGGGCTCGCCGGTGCGGATGACCAGTGTGCGGTCGTCGACGATCTCGGTCTTCTCCAGGTCGACGCCCTCCAGGTCGCCCGCGCCGCGCATGGGGTTCTCGGGGTCGAGGATGCGCTCCAGGGAGAAGAGGACCGCCTCGGCGGTGACCGGGGAGTCGTCGTGGAAGAGCAGACCCTCCCGCAGGACCACGGTCCACTCGGTGGCGTCGTCGTTGGGCTCCATCGACTCGGCCAGGTACGGCTCGAGCGTGCCGTCGTTGGCGAAGTGCATGAGCGAGGTGTAGAGGGCGTAGTTGCGCGCGATGTCGACGTTGTCGGTGGGGTTGTGCGCGTCCAGCGTGTCGTTGGCGCCACCGCCGGCGATGCCGACCTTCAGGCGGCCGCCGTACTGGGGCTCGTTGCTGCTGGAGCCGCCGGACTCGGAGTCACTGCCACAGGCGGCCAGGACCGGGGCGACGGCCGCACCGGCGGCGGAGGCCTTGAGCAGGCTCCGGCGGGAGGTGAAGCGCTTTGCGGCGGGGGTGGAGTCTTCGGGCAGGGCAGGCACGGGACACCTCATGTGGGACGGGGAACTTCGGGCGGCCGACACCGTGGTGACACGGCAGGGCTGGAGGTACCCCCGGGGTTTTTGTCGGTATCGGCCCCCAACGATCCTTGTTCGCACTACAGGAAGCGTCAAACGACGGTGTGAGCGGGATGGGGATGTCCAGGAGATTTCATGCCGTCTGTCTGGAGTGGTGCTGGGGAGACTGTTGAAACACGCTGTGGCCTGGGGGTTTCAGGTGGTATCGGCGGAAGCGGCGAGCGGTCGTCTGCGGATGCCGCCCGAGCCGTGCCAGCGCTCATGGGCGCGCTTCCATCGCTTCCCGTTGTGTCCTCATCGTTGTCGCCGGGTAGCGAAAACGTGGCGTTTAGTCGCTGCTTTTCCGTGTTTTCCGGGGGGTCGGCTACCCCGGGTGACGCTTGTTCGGGGGAGGGGCCGGCTTCGGGTGCGTTCCCGCGACGACGGTTCTCGTTTCGGGGTGTGAGCGGGTCGGACGGCGGTCCGGTAGCTGCCGGGTATTGCCAACGTGTTACACCTCACATGGCCGGTACTGGACCCCGGGCAGTTTCCTTTGTCCTCATCGGGGAGGACACGGGACGGGGTTTTGTGGCCAATCCCCAGCGTTGGGAACGCGGGTGTGCTGTTCTGGAGCAGGTACACCCTTGTCTAAGGTGAGTGCAGGCGGCGCAACCCGCGCGCCCGTCGCGGGTGATTGGAGTGACCGGATGGCTGAGGCGAGGCAACTCCGGGACCACGTGCCCGCGGATGCCCCAGACGCCGCGACGTCGACCGCACCGACGATCGACGTCGGCGACCTCACGGGTGGGGTCACCGACCACACCGTGTGGAGCTGTGCGGGGAACCTGACCGCGGTGCGGTCCATCCGTGCCCGGGTCCGTGAGTTCCTCACCAGGACCGGGCACAGCGAGGGGGCCATGGACGACGCCGAGCTGGCCGTCAGCGAGCTGGCCACCAACGCCCTGCTGCACTCGCGTTCGGGGCAGAGCGGCGGGGTGATGACCCTGTTCATCCGCTCCGACGCGGGTCGGCTCCGGGTGGCCGTCGCCGATCAGGGCGAACGTGACCCGGCCGACTCCGAGGTCGGTAACGTCCGAGAGGACGGCGGCGACTATGGGCGCGGCAAGCTCATCGTCGACAGCTGCGCCACGCGCAGCGGCGAGTACCGGAGCGAGGCGACCCACGTGGCCTGGTTCGAGATCGACGACGAGGTCGCCGTCGCCGAGCCCGCCTGAGCGGCCCCGCGCGGGGCCCGGCACGGGCCCGCGCCGACGGCCCCCGCGCGGGCGCCCCGACCCCGGTGATCAGTACGCCTAACGCACGCCGTCCGGGTGGGGGAGACTGATCCGGACGGGCGCGGGGTCGCACGCGACCGTCACCCGACGGCCCTCCGGCGGAGGGCAGCCGTCACCCGCCACCACGCAGGCCCCGGTCCACAGCGCCAGCGCCACCAGGGCGAGCCGGGTGGCCTCGTCCCCCCGCTCGCCCACCGCGACCACGTCGTCGGCGGTCAGGGCCAACCCCTCACGCAGTTCCGCGAAGCGGGCCAGGAGGTCGTGGTGGGTGTGCAGGGTGGTGAGGATGTCGTCGCCGACGGTCTCGTAACCCAGGAGCCCGTTGTCGAACAGCCCGCGTGCGGGGCTGTAGCCGTTTCCGTCGGGGCTGGGCAGCAGCAGGTCGGTGAAGGGCGTCGCGCCCAGGGCGGTGCCGAAGGTGATGATCTGCCGGATCCTCGACCGTTCCGCCAGTTCCAGGGCCCGTCCGGCCAGGTCGGCGCTGACCAGGAGCAGCCGTGCGTCGGTCTCCGCCAGGGCCCGGTACTGGGTGCGCAGGTCGGATTCGGGCGAGACGGTCAGGGCGCGTCCGCCGACGGCCATCACCGTGTACGAGGCGAGGAAGCGGTCGGGGGAGACGGGGGCGAGTACCCCGACGACGTCCCCGAGGCACATGCCGCGGCGGCTCAGCCCCGCGGCGGCCTGTTCGACCGTCGCGGCGAAGGCCAGCGCGTCGGTCCGGCCGGACCTGCCCCGGATCGTCCCACCGCGGCCGGGCCGCAGTCTCAGACGCTCGCACAGGCCTCCGGTGAGTGAGCCGATCGGGTCGTCCCGACGCGGCAGGTGACGGCCGGGTCGTCCGGTTCCAGAAGTCAGCCCTACCCCCATGCGTTCTCCCCTCCGACCAGCGTTCTGGCGGGACCGCTACCCGGGCTCGTCACGCCCCCTCCACGTGACGAGCCCGGAAGCGCCGTGCCGGGCGTTCGCCGCGAGGGACCTCCCCAGGTTCTCCCTCGCGCCGACACGGTTGCCCACCGGCTCCGGAGCCGCCTCCGGAACCGACGGCGCGACGGGGCCCCGGTGCTCAGCCCGGGATCCGACGGCCGTTTCTGGGACCGGCAGGGCCCTGTTCGCGCAGTGCCGAGAGCCTGATGTCCCATGGCTTGAAGCCTAGCGTGTTCACAGCCATATGCACATGCATCTTGCCATGCAGATGCATATGTAGATTCATGGCAGGGGGAACTACACAACCCTCGCGCGGCCGGAGCGCACGTTCGGGTGCGGCGTTGCGGCGGGGGTCAGGCCGTCCGGTGCCGCTCGATCCACGCGGTGATCTGTGTCCGCGAGTGGAATCCCATCTTCCGGTTGATGTTGGCGACGTGCCTGGCGGCCGTGGACGGTGTGATGAACAGGTCCCGGGCGATCTCGGGGTTGCTCCTGCCCGTGCTCACCAGTTGGGCGATCTCCAGCTCCCGGCGGGTGAGGATCTGTCGGGGATCCGTCGACTCGGGACAGGGCCTGGCGGTCCGCCCGCCACGGTCCCCGCCCTTGGCCCCGCGCCCCCGACGCGAACCGGGCCGGGGGCTCGGCGGTGAGGAGGGACGACGGCCCTCCTCGGCCAACCGCTCCGCCTCCCGGACCGCTTCGGACAGACCGAGGACGTAACCCTGCTCCCACCAACCCACCAGGTGCCGACGCCGCCGGCGGACCCGCTCCACGTCCAGGAAGGGCCACGGGGCCCCGTGTACGGGCAGGCCGACCTGGGCCCGCGCCGCCATGGCCGCCCCGGCCAGGCGGCAGGCGGGCTCGCGCAGCCCCGAACCGAACGCCGCCCGGGCCAGCGAGACCAGGGTCCGGGCCGCTTCGGCGCGCTGTCCGCTCCCGTGGCTGAGCAGCAGGCCCTCGCTCAGGTAGTCGTAGGCCTGACCGACGGAGCCCTGGGCGTGCGCGACCCGGCCGATCCCGGCCAGGCAGCGCGCCTCCTCCGAGGTCGCGCTGATCAGCCGCTGGGTGTCCAGCGCCTCCCGGTAACAGCGGTCGGCGGTCATCAGGTCGCCGTTGGCCTCCGCGGCGCGGGCCTGCCCGATCAGGACCACCCCCACCCCCCAGCGGTGGTCGATCCCCCGCAGCAGGGTCAGCGCGGCGTTGTAGTGGTGGTCGGCGGCGGGGTAGTCGCCCTGCTGGGCCACCAGCGAGGCCCTGGTCCCCAGGGCGATGGCCTCCCCCCACAGGTCACCGGCCTCCCGGCACAGCCGAAGGGCCTCCTCGACCCGGACCGAGGCCAGGTCCGGCCTGCGGTCGCGCACCTCCACCAGCGCCAACAGGTTCAGACAGGTGCGGACGAACACGTCGTCGCCGGCCTCCCGGCACAGCCGGAGCCCTTCCTCACCCGTGGAGCGCGCCAGGGCGTGGTCCCGCCGGACACGTGCCAACTGGGCCCGGGCGACGAGCGCCCTCGCCCGGGAGGGCGCCTTGGCGGTCTCCTCCAGGGCCAGCAGCCGGTCCATCCAGTGGGCGCCCTCGGAGTAACTGTTGTGGCTCACCCAGTGCGCC
Organism: Nocardiopsis terrae; assembly: GCF_014651695.1. Lineage (GTDB taxonomy): Bacteria > Actinomycetota > Actinomycetes > Streptosporangiales > Streptosporangiaceae > Nocardiopsis > Nocardiopsis terrae. The sequence goes on along the minus strand of NZ_BMXJ01000002.1, from coordinate 237,239 downwards.
ACCAGGCTCACGCACAACCGGAGCCCGGGTTCGGCCGCCCCGCGCTGGTGGGACCAGCGCAGTAGCGACCTGAGCGTGTCGTACTCGGCGATGACCCGCTGACGACCGGAGTCGCGTTCGGACCACGGCATCGACCGGCTCGACTCCAGCTTCTGCCCCAGGTCCTCCACCAGGTGCAGCATGCGCACCAGCAGCCGGTCCTGGAAGGCCTCGCCCTCGCCCGCGGAGATCAGGCGCTCCTGCGCGAACTGGCGCACCGCCTCGGGGAGCCGGTAGCGCACCCGGCCCTCGAACTCACCGGTCACCGTGATCAGCGCCCGGTCCAGCAGGCAGGTGAGCAGGTCGAGAACGTTCGACTCCGGCAGGTCCTCGTCCGCGCACACCTGCTCGGCCAACTCCAGGTCCCAGCCCCGGAACACCGAGAGGCGGCGCAGCAGCACCTGTTCGGGGCCGGGCAGGGACCGGTAGACGAAGTCCAGCACCAGCGGCAACACCTGGCTGCGGGACACGGCCTGCCCCGGCCCGGGCTGGAGCGCGGGGGAGGCCAGGTGGGAGCGCAGCCCCTCGGTGAGCGCCCCGATGCCCTCGTCCGGGGCCCGCGCGCCCAGCACCTCGATCCCCAGCGGGACGCCGCCGGCCAGGTCGCACAGGGTCGCCACGGTCTCCAGTTCCGTCTCCGAGGAGGTGAACCGGGGGTCCCGGGCGCGGGCCCGGTCCAGGAACAGGCGCACCGACTCGGCGTCGGCCGGATCGGGCGGCGGAGCGTTGCGCGCGGCCACCGGCAGCGCCATCGGGGGCACCCGCCACACCGTTCCGCCGGCGAGGCGCACCGGCAGCTCGCTGGTCAACAGGACCGACACCGCAGGGCACTCCGCGAGCAGGGCCTCACCGACCTCGGCCACCTCGTCCGCGATGTGCTCGCAGGAGTCCAGCACGAGCAGCAGCCGGCGGTCGCGCAGCGCCTCGGTCACCGTGTCCGCGAGGGGGAGCCCGGGCTCCTCGACCACGCCCACGGCGTGGGCGATCCGCGCGTGGACCTCCAGGGTCGTGCGCACGTCGGTCAGGTCGGCCATCCACACACCGTCCGGGAAGGACACGGTGGACTGCTCGGCCACGCGCAGAGCCAGCCGCGTCTTACCGATTCCGTCGGCACCGCACAGGGTTACGGACCGGCTGGAGCCGAGCAGGCGGAGCAGATCGCTCAGATCTCGCTCCCGGCCCACGAAGCTGGTACCCGGCCGGGGGAGATTGTGCCGCGCGGGCGCGGTCAAAGGTGCCATGGCCTTCACAAGTAGGGGCTGTCGGGGGTGGTCCCACCGGGGCGGGACGAGGGGGCGGCGGAGACGGACGTCATGAGGTGGGCACTGGGGCTTGGGCTTTCTGGTTTAGCGGGTGCACGCGCACTGTGCAAGTGCTTCCGGGTGAACGCGTCCGTTCAGCCGGACTCCTGCGGGGCGGCCCAGCCGGTCAACTGCGTTCTGGAGGAAATCGAGAGTTTTCTGAAGATGTTCGCGATATGGCGTGCGGCGGTGGCCTGGCTGATCGTGAGCAGTTCGGCGATCTCCCTGTTGGACAGGCCCTGCCCGGCCAGCGTGGCGATCTCGCGTTCCCGGGGGGTCAGGGAGCCGGGGCCGCTCGCCCGGGACTCCGGAGGCCGGGGAAAGGCCAGGGCCCGGTCGCGCACCTGCTCCAGGGGCAGCGAACGCCAGGCGTTCCACGCCTCGGTGGCCCGCCCGGCCCCCACCCGCCGCTCCACCGCCGAACGCAGCCGGACGGTCTCCGCGGACGGCCGGTCCAGCGCGGTCCTCAGGTCCGCGGCCACCCCGGCCAGGGCCGCGGCACGGGTGGGCTCCTCCTCGGCCAGGGCCAGTTCCGCCAGGGCCTCCAGGGCGTGTGCCACCGCGATCCGCCGACCGGAGGTGAAACTCACCCGCAGGCACCGGCCGAGCGGTTCGCGGGCGGCCAGGGTGTCGCGCGCGGCCAGGTGGAGCCTGCCCAGGTCGGCGGCGCACTGGGCGGCGTAGGGGGCCGAGGGCAGTTCGCCGAAGACCTCCAGGGCCTCGGACAGCAGCGCACGGGCCCGGTCGTGGTCGCCTGCCTCCGCCGCGATGGAACCCAGCCCGTGCAGGCAGCGCGCCTCACCCCACCGGTCGCCCAGCTCCCGTGCGAGGCCGGCGCTCTCCTCCAGGTGGGCGACGGCCTCCTCGGTGGCGCCCCGACGCCGGGCCAGTTGGGACAGCACGTCCCGCGTGGTGCCCTCGGTCATCGGGTCCGCGGCCCGGCCGACCCACTCCAGGGCGCGTTCGGCCTGCCGACCGCCCTCCTCCAGAGCACCGCTGCGCAGGGAGAGGGCCGCCATCGTCGCCAGGGCGGAGGCCGCCGCGACGGGTTCACGGCAGGCCCGTGCCGCCTCCAGGGCACACGCGGCCAGGGTGTCGACCCGTGGCGCGGAGTCCGTACCCAGACGCAGCTCCGCGTGCAGGGCCAGGGCGCGGGCCCGCAACGGGGGCGACTGCTCGTCGGGTTCACAGGCCAGCACCTGCTCCAGGAGCCGACTGCCCTCGGCGGACAGGTCCCGCACCAGCCAGTAGGGGCGCAGGGCCACGCAGATCCGCAGGGCCTCGTCCACCCGGCCCCTGGACAGGGCCCACGCCACCACCCGGGCGTGGTTGTCCCGGTGGTGGTCGTGCATCCGCAGCCGCCCCAGGCGCTCCTCCCAGGTCTGCGGACAGGCGCCCTCCTTGGCCTCCTCCTCCAGACGGGCGACGCAGAACCGCAGATAGCGCTCCCAGCGCTCGTCACCGTCGGCGCCCAGGCGCTCGGCGGCGTAGACGCGTACCGTCTCGGTCAGCCGGTAGTGGGCGGTGCCGTTGATCTCGGAGTCCATCACCACCAGCGACTTGTCCAGCAGCGAGAAGTGCAGGGGCAGGATGTCGGCGGCGTCGACCCCCGCGCCCGAGCACACGTCCTCCGCGGCCTCCAGGTACCAGGTGGAGAACACCGACAGGCGGTGCAGGAGCAGGCGCTCGGCGTCGGTGAGCATGCCGTGGCTCCACTCCAGCACGGCGCGCAGGGTGCGCTGGCGGGCGGGCAGGTTGCCGGTCCCGTCACTGGTCAGGAGCTGGAAACGGTCGTCGAGGCGGCGCAGGATCTGTTGGACCGACAGCACCCGGACCCGGGCGGCGGCCAGTTCGATGGCGAGCGGCATGCCGTCGAGCATTCGGCAGATCTCCGCCACGTAACCCGAGTTCTCCCGGGTCATCTCGAACCCGGAGCGGGCCGCGTGCGCGCGGGTGAGGAACAGGCGCACGGACTCGTAGCGCTGGGCGTCGCGCCGGGGGATGGGGGCCGGCACCGGCGCGTAGGGGTCGGTGGGGGTGGGGCGCGCGGGCAGGGAGAGCGGGGGGACCCGCCAGATGTTCTCCTCGGGCATGTGCAGGGGCTGGCGGCTGGTCACCAGGATCCGCACCCGGGGGCAGTCGCGCAGGACCGCCTGGCAGAGTTCGGCCACCGGTCCCACGGCGTGCTCGCAGGTGTCCAGCAGCAGGAGGAGGTGCTGGGTGCGCAACGCCGTGATGATGCCGTCCATCAGGGTCCGGTCGTCGCCGGTGACGGCGTGCAGCCCCGTCGCGACCGTGCGCAGCGCCTGTTCGCGGGTGGAGGCCTCGCTCAGGTCGATGAACCGCACACCGTCGGGGAAACGGCGCAGTACGCGCTCGGCGAGGTGGAGCGCCAGCCTGGTCTTGCCGATCCCGCCGGTACCGGTCAGCGTGATCATCCTGGCCGTGCCCAGCAGGCGGCTCAGGTCGACGATGTCGCGTTCACGTCCGACGAATCTGATGAACTCGCCGGCGGACAGGGGCAGGTTGTGGCGGGGAGGAGACATGGCCTCGATTACTAGGACACCGAATCGGCCCGCGTCGTACGCGCGGTACGGCACGGAGTACAGCCTGTCCCAGTCTGGCACCCGGTTCCCGGAACTGTCTCGGGAATGGCCGGTTCCGGCACGGGAGGTCGAAAACCACCCGTGCCGGGCCGATAACTGCTAAGTGGGGTCGCGGGGCTAACCCCCGGGGGTCCACGCGGCCGGGTCGGCCGTGCCCTGCTCACCCCTGGCCATGTCCTTGACCTCGTGCTCCCCGCCCTGTTCGAAGGGCGGGAACCACACGAAGGGGATGCCCTTCTTCGAGGCGTACTGGATCTGCTTGCCGACCTTGGCGGTGGAGTGGAACACCTCGGTGTTGAAGCCGCGCTCGCGCAGCAGTTCGCCGGTGCGCAGCGCCTCGGCGCGCTGGTCGGCGCTCGGGACCACCACCATCACGTCGGTGGGGCAGACCCGGCCCCCCTCGATCCTGCCCTCGGCCACCAGCTTGGCGAAGATACGGGTGAGGCCGATGGAGATGCCCACGCCCGGCAGCCGCCTGCGGATGAACTGTCCGGCGAGGTTCTCGTACCGGCCGCCCGCGCAGATGCTGCCGTAGCCGGGATCGTCGTCGAAGGAGGCCTCGTAGACGGTCCCGGTGTAGTAGTCCAGGCCGCGCGCGATGGACAGGTCCGCGACCACGCTGTCCTCGGGCAGGTCGGCGAGGTCGTTCAGGACGAAGGCGAGCTCCTCCAGGCCCTCCTCCAGCAGCTCCGAGGCGACCCCGAGCGCCCGGACGCTCTCGACCACCTCGACGCCGGTGCCCTTCACCCGGGCCAGGGCCAGACAGGGGTCGATCTGCTCGGCGGTCAGCCCCTCACCCTCCAGGATCGCGCGCACGCCGTCGTCCCCGATCTTGTGGAGCTTGTCCACGGCGCGGATGACCGCGATCGGGTCCTTGATGCCCAGGCCCTCGTAGAAGCCCTGGAGCACCTTGCGGTTGTTGACGTTGAGGGTCCAGGCGGGGATGTCGAGCCCGCTGAGCACGCGGTGCACGATACGGGGGAGTTCGGCGTCGAAGTGCAGGGGCACCGAGTCCACGTTGATGACGTCGATGTCGCACTGGGTGAACTCGCGGAAACGGCCCTCCTGGGGGCGCTCACCGCGCCAGACGCGCTGCATCTGGTAGCGCTTGAACGGGAAGGTCAGCTCGTTGAAGTGCTGCGCGACGTACCGGGCGAAGGGCACGGTCAGGTCGAAGTGCAGACCGAGCTTGGCGTCGGAGTCATCGGAGTCGTCGGCCTGGAGCCGGTGCAGGGTGTAGACCTCCTGGGAGGTCTCGCCCTTGGCCATCAGCACGTCCAGGTTCTCCACGGAGGGTGTCTCCACGGAGGCGAAGCCGAAGGACTCGAACCCGCTGCGGATATGGTCCAGCCAACGCTGCTCCACGGCCCGGACCTGGGGGGTCCACTCGGGGAAACCGCTGATGGGAGTGGGGCGGATGACGCGCTGATCGGACATGTGGGGTTCTCGGCTCCGGAGTGTTCGGCCTGTTCGGGAAATCGGCCCTCGACCCGTTCGCGCGCGCACGCGTCGCACCGCGGCGGGAGCTGTCCGGGGAGGGTGCCCGCCCATCCTACGCACCCAGCCGCCGGGACGCTCCCGTCCACAGCTCCCACTCGTGCGATGGGGCCCACCCGGCGTGATCTTGCTACCAGGGGCAACTTCGGCGCCGAAATCGCCCCTGGTAGCAAGATCACGGCGAAAGAGGAGCCCGAATTCGCCCGGTAGAGGGCTCGGGACTCAGTCCCCGCCCCTGGCCAGTGGTCAACCTCGGCCACAGGAGTGCCCTCGAGCGCCTACCTCCGCGCCCCACGCCCCAGGAGGCGCCCCTGTGCAGCCACCTCAGCCACAGGGGGAGTCCCCTCTGCCCCAGGGGGTGCCCCTTCCCGCTCGCCTTCGCCCCAGGGGGTGTTCTTTCGTTCGGGCGCGGGAGTCCGGGTTTCAGCAGACACGGTGCAAGACGAGTCAAGCCGCCAGCAGGGACGGGTACCGCGCCGTAGGCGTCCGTTGAGGGCGAAGGGCGACGGGTGGGCGAGCCAGGCGCAGCCGAGGATGCTGTGCCCGCTATAACCCGGACATTCCCCTCAGGCGCCCGAACACGGGCCGAAGCGAAGCGGAGGCCCCGAGCAAACACAGCAAACACGTCACCGGCCCACGTGGACGGTTGTGGGCCGGTGACGGTTGTGGGGGCGTCCTGTGGGGGTACGGCCGGTCCGACGTCGAAGAGCGAGACGTCGGCGGTGGTCGTGTGCCCCGGGGCGCCGCCAGGGCCCCGTGGTGGCCGCGCCTCGTGCCAGGAGATTCGTGCGACCGCGCTTGGGTGGTGCCCTGTTCTCCACCGTAGATGGCGTGAGCGGCGCCGGACAGGGATCGGCGCGGCCGAAAGCGGCCGAAAACGGCCTCTCACAATGTCGTAAAGTCGACCGTCCGGGGTACGGGAGTGTGCTTGTCTGACTACGGTCCGTCGGCCAAGGCGGACTCCCCGCCACGAGGTGGACATTCGACCTTGGGGTCTCTCGGGGTGCCTGGTGGCCGGAAAGGGCGCAATGGCCGGGGTTGTGACCTCGCTCCCCACTGTTCGGAAACCCCGGATTCCAGCGCCGTCCGGTGTTAGGTTCCAGATGCGGTCGTTCCTGTGGAAGTTCGGACCCGGGAGCGCCGCGCCCCCTCCAGACCGGGTCGTGTGAGCCAACCGTCCGTGCAGGCCCGGCACTCTCGCTAGGACAAACTGTGACCCACTCAGCTAACAGCACGAACAACGTCCACGCACCCACCGAACTGTCCACCAAGATCATCATCGCCGGGGGCTTCGGGGTCGGAAAGACCACGTTCGTCGGGGCTGTGTCGGAGATTCCCCCGGTTCGCACCGAGGCCGCGGTGACCGCGGCCAGCGCGGGTGTGGACGACCTCTCGCACACCCCGGACAAGACCAGCACCACGGTGGCGATGGACTTCGGCCGGATCTCCCTGGACACCGACCTCACCTTGTTCCTGTTCGGCACGCCCGGTCAGCAGCGTTTCTGGTTCATGTGGGACGACCTGGTCCGGGGTGCCCTGGGCGCGGTGATCCTCGCTGACACCCGGCGCCTGGAGGACACCTTCCAGGCCCTGGACTACTTCGAACGGCAGTACCGTCTGCCCTTCGTCGTCGCCGTCAACGAGTTCGACCCCGAGGCGGCCTACAGCGCGGAGGAGCTGCGCGATGCCCTGGACCTGACCCCGGACGTCCCCGTCGTCTACTGCGACGCCCGCGACCGCAGGTCCGTGGTGCGGGTCCTGGTCACCCTGGTCAAGCACGCGATGGCGGTGGAGGCACGGCAGCGGACCCAGCGTCAGCTCGTCAACTGACCCCCGGAACCCTCAATGCCGGACGTATGTGGTGTTTTGTCCTCTTTGGTTCGGTCAAGCGAGCGTTCGGGGGGAACCAATCGGTTGTGTCCAGCGTTACCCTGGCGTGGTGTTCGGACGAATGGCGGAAAGCGTCCGCCGCCTACTGGGCAAGCCCGGTGCGGTGGACCTGCGGCCCTATACCAAGCTCCTGCCGGCGATCGAGGCCGAAGAGGAGGGTCTGCGAGAACTCAGCGACACAGAGCTGACGGAGAAGGCCATCGACCTCGGCTACGCCGAGCTCCCCTACTCCCCGGGTGACCTCGTCAACCTGTGTGCGGTCGGCCGTGAGGCCGCCCGGCGCACCCTCGACGAGCGCCCCTTCGACGTGCAGCTGCTCGGTGTCATGGCCCTGCTCGACGGCCACGTCGCCGAGATGGCCACCGGTGAGGGCAAGACCCTCGCCGGAACCCTCGCCGCGGCGGGGTTCGCCCTGCGCGGCAAACGTGTCCACGTGCTCAGCGTCAACGACTACCTCGCCAGGCGCGACGCCGAGTGGATGCGGCCCCTCTACAAGATGCTCGGGGTGACCGTCGGCTTCGTCAGCGAGGAGTCCACCGTCGCCGAGCGCAAGGACGCCTACGTCTGCGACGTCACCTACGCGGCCGTCAGCGAACTCGGCTTCGACGTGCTGCGCGACCGCATGGTGACCGACGTCGACGACAGGGTGGTCCCCGAACCCCACGTGGCGATCGTCGACGAGGCGGACTCCGTGCTCGTCGACGAGGCCCGGGTACCCCTGGTCCTGGCCGGCGCGGCGGAGAGCATGCCCGCCGACGTGGAGATGGCCGACGTCGTGCGCACCCTCAAGCCGCGCCTGCACTACGAGGTCGACAGCGAGGGGCGCAACGTCCAGCTCACCGACGCCGGGATCGACGCGGTCGAGAAGTCCCTGGACGGGGTCGACCTGTACTCCGAGGAGGACACCTCGGTCCTCCCGCAGGTCAACCTGGCCCTGCACGCGCACGTGCTGCTCCAGCGCGACGTGCACTACGTGGTGCGTGACGGCGAGGTGCGGCTGATCAACGAGTCGCGCGGCCGTATCGCCCTGCTCCAGCGCTGGCCGGACGGCCTCCAGGCCGCGGTCGAGGCCAAGGAGAAGGTCGCGGTCAGCGAGACCGGCGAGGTCCTGGACTCCATCACCGTGCAGGCCCTGGTCATGCGCTATCCGACGCTCGCGGGCATGACCGGTACCGCGATGGCCGTCGCCGAGCAGCTTCGTGAGTTCTACGAGCGCGAGGTCGCGGTCATCCCCTCCAACAAGCCGAACATCCGGGAGGACCACGGCACCCGCCTGTACGCCACGCGCGAGGAGAAGGAGGACGCCCTCGTCGCCCGGGTGAAGGAGGTCCACACCACGGGCCGCCCCATCCTCATCGGTACCCAGGACGTGGCCGAGTCCGAGCTCCTGGCCGACCGGCTGCGCGAGGCCGGCCTGGAGAGCGTGGTCCTCAACGCCAAGAACGACGCGGACGAGGCTTCCATCATCGCGGAGGCGGGCACCCACGGCGCGATCACCGTCTCCACCCAGATGGCCGGCCGCGGCACCGACATCCGGCTCGGCGGCAGCGACATGGCCGACCGTGACCGGGTCGTGGAGGCCGGAGGCCTGTTCGTCATGGGCTTCGGCCGCTACCCCAGCAGCCGTCTGGACGGACAGTTGCGCGGGCGCGCCGGACGTCAGGGCGACCCCGGTGACTCCATCTTCTTCGTCAGCATGGACGACGACCTGCTGGTGAACCACGCGCCCGAGACCACGGGCTTCCAGACCACGGCCGAGGGCGAGATCACCGACGAGGCCTGGCTGGGCATGGTCGACCACGCCCAGCGGGTCTCCGAGGGGCAACTGCTGGAGGTGCACCGCAACACCTGGCGGTACAACAAGCTCATCGACGTGCAGCGTGAGGTGGTCCTGGAGCACCGGGAGCTGGTCCTGTCCGGGGACGAGGGCGACCGGCACATCAGGGCGGACCGCAAGGAGCGTCACGAGGAGCTGGTGGAGGAGTTGGACGCCGAGAAGGTCGCCAGGGCCGCCCGGTTGATCACCCTCTACCACCTGGACCGGGGCTGGACCGACCACAACGCGTTCCTGTCGGAGCTGCGGGAGGGCATCCACCTGCGCTTCCTCGGCCGCCGGGACCCCCTCGACGAGTTCAACCGCGAGGCCGTCCCCGTCTTCAAGGGTTTCCTGGACGAGGCCCGGACGCGGGCCGCCGCCAGCTTCGAGGAGCTGGAGGTGGTCGACGGGGAGCTCGACGTGAGCTCTGTCGGGGTCAAACGCCCGACGATGACCTGGACCTACATGGTGCACGACCACCCGTTCAGCTCGGCGCTGGAAACGCTCGTGGGTCGGCTCAAGGGCGGTCGGGGTTCGTCGAGCGGTACGAATTAGCTTCACCACCGCATGCGCGGGTCAGGACTAAAGTCCTGGCCCGCGCATTACTTTTGTCGGTTATTCTGCTGAAACGCTGATCCGGTCTGCTGGTTCCCTGTGTCATTGATCGGGCCGGGTTAATATGGATGCGTTTTCAATGGAATCCGAGACGGTTGGGACTGAGTCCACGGTGGTCCACGAGATCGGCGCGCAGGAGAAGATCAGTTACGGGCGCAACGACCGCTTCACTGGCGGACCCGTTGGCGGAGGGAGCTTCTGGACTGACGACGACGGTCAGCCGGTGGCCAAGATCGGCGGTCCGAAAGAGTGGCGGCCCACGCCCATGATCGATGTCCGGGTGGGTGATGTGTTCAGTGTCGGCGGCCAGGTGTGGAGGGTTACGGAAATTATTGACGCCGATTCGCCGAGTGCGTATCTGATAGCTACCAGGATTAGCTGAACCACTTCCCCGGGATGACCCGGGAACCTCTTTGTCTGTGCCTCCGCTGGAATTGCAACCCATCGCAACCTTTCCCCTGGTTGCTGCGGAACGTTCCTGTTTCGGTTTTCCGGCGGGGGCTTCGCCGTTCCCCCGGCCGCGCTGGTCCGGCCGCTCTGGCCAGGCCGTCCTGTCCCGCCCGGCCGAGTCCGAGCCCCGGGGCCGAGCCCCCGAGGCCGGGTCCGCCCTGCTGCCCCGATGCCGGCCGGGCCAGATGAACGGACTGTGTGCATCACCTTGCGGAAAGTGCGTCGCAGCAGGTCAGGCGGGTGTCTTGGCTGTCGGGTGGTGGGAATCGAGACGTTCCGGTTATCCGAAGGGGGGTGTTCGCGTTACCGGTGCCTCGTTAACGTCAGTTGGGCATGGCGCGCCCCGGTGTTCGCGGGAGGGTTCTTCGTCCCCGGGGTGAGGGTCGTGGCGTCCTGCCGCCGCCGGTCCCAGGGGCTGTCCCCCGCCCCTGGGCCTGGTCGGCCCCGCCTCACGCCCGGACCCGGGTAGGTTCTCGGGTATGGCACTTCGACACATCGCGCTCTTCCGCTGGCAGGACGGCGTCACCCCCGAGCAGGTCGCCCAGGTCGAGAGACTGTTGGGCGCGCTTCCCGACGCGATCCCCGCGCTTGATTCCTACACCTTCGGCCCGGACCTCGGGATCAGCGGGGGCGCCTACGACTTCGCCGTGGTCGCCGAGGTCGCGGACGAGGCCGGTTTCGTCGCCTACCGGGACCACCCCGAGCACCGTTCAGCCCTCGCGGTCATCGGCCCGCTGCTGAGCGACCGGGCCGCGATCCAGTACTCGATTCCTGGTAAGTAGATCCTGTTCCATGGGTGCTTTTGGTTCTGTCTCTATCGATTCTTCTTTGTAGTCAGGGGTTTTCTAGCAAACCGAGTGGCGCTCGGGTCTTGCGATAGAACAGGTTTCAGTATTAACCTCTGGGTAAGCCTCGCCCGGTGAGGGCACCCGACAGTTCGGTCGTGGGGTGTCGCTGGCGGCAGGCGAACCGAAGAACCGTCGCCCGTCGAAGTCGGATCGCGCCCCGACTTCGACGGGCGACGTCCGTTGTGCGAGCCCCGTCTGCGGGAGGGGCGGATGCTCAGCCGAGGAGTCGTGAGATCTCGCCGAAGGTCGGGCACGGCCAGGCCAGGCGGCAACTCCGACAGCGGCGCCCGGCGGTCTGGTCGGGCTGCTCCGAGCCGTCGGGGCTGTGCAGCAAGAGGAGGTCCACGCAGACGCCCGCCAGGGTGGCCACCTCGTTGCGCGCGTTCGCGTAGAAGGCGACGTCGTTGATCCGGGCCAGTGCGCCGCCGGATCGGGCGTCGGGAAGTCCGACGGTCTCCGGTTCCCAGGGCACGGCCTGAGTCGAGCGCTCCAGGATCTGCTGCACGCACTGGAGCAGCCTCGCGTGGTCGGAGAGGCGTCGTCCCCTCCGCGTCGCTGGTCTCGTGAACGGCGGCATCGCTGATCTCCCCCAACGGGTGGATACGCAGCGGCTCATCCCCAAGGGAAAAGCGCTGTGACTTAGAGTACACATATCGTTGCGGATTGTCGCGATGTGGGGGTGGGATCCGCCGGGCAAAGGGTGCGGGCCGCCCCCGAGGGGAGGGACGGCCCGCCGGAAGGGGCGGGGCCCGTCAACTGGACGGGTGCACCCGGTCGGGGCGGTCAGCCGCAGCTGCCGCCACAGCCGCACGAACCACCGCTCTGGCAGCCGCAGCCGCATCCGGAGCCGCAGTTGCAGCCGCTCTGACTCGGTGGTCTGGTCAGGGGGTAGGTCACAGTCCCTCCTCAGGGCTCGACGCCGCGCCCGTGCGCGATCACGCCGGATCCCCCCGGGGTCGGGAGGGGCGTCACGGGTGCGTTTCCCGCAACAGGAAGTGCCCGCCTCCCGGCTTTCCCAACCCGAGGCGGGGAGTTGACCCTGCCTTGGTCCGGGGGCGCGAATCCGGCTCCCCTCGATTGGCACCGCGCTGACCAGTGACTTCTCCGGGTTGATCAGGCGAAGACGCTGGGAGAGGTCGCGGGGCGGCGGGTCATTCGGTAGAGCCAAACCTGGCCGAGGAACATGACCGGAACTGCGGGCGCCAGCATCGACCACACGAACACTGCGGTCACCTGGGGGATGTCCGCCGACGGAAGCTGCGCGGACGACGCCACCAGCAGCCCCGGGACCGCGATCGCCAGAGCGGAGGTGGGCCGGGACAGCATCGGACCGCTCAGGCCGCTGGTGGCGGTCAGGGCCGCCACCAGTACTGCGACCAGTACCACCGCGACCTCGGGGCGCACCAGTACCGGCCCGCCGAAGCCCGCCGCGGCGACCACCGTCACCGCGACGGAGCCCAGCGCCACCCGGGCCAGGATCCGCGTCGCCCCGGCGGCGGTGTCAGCGCTCTCCCCGGGGGCCGGCCCGACCAGCCGCGGTGCGCCGAAGGCCGCGCCGCGCAGTGCGAACAGGGAAGTGACCGCCGCCGTACACGTGACGGTGAAGGGGTTCGCGGAGAGGCCGCTGCCGAGCAGACCGGCCAGCACCAGCCCCCAGGCGATGGCCAGGGCCCAGCTGCCCGTCACGAGCGCGGTGCCGCAGACGGACCGCCACCGCCGGCCGTCCACCCGAGGGGGACACTTCGGGGCTGGTCTACTCCCCGGGGAGTACCGCCCGCCTGCGGAGGCCCCTCATGGCGGTGGCAGGGCCCGGGTCCCGGGGAGGCCCCCGGGCGGGGGAGGGGGTGTCTCCCCGCCCGGAGAGCGCTGGGGGAAGGCGCGCCAGAACCAAAGTTAGGGGGTTTTGGCGGCGAAGAAGGGGCTTATGTCCGCTTCCGGTCATTCGCCTGAGCCGAACGGCGGCCCGGCCTCAGAAGATGTCGGTCGGCGGGGCGGGCGAGTCCACGGCGTCTGCGTCGCGCACGGGGGAGTGGCCGGAGACGAACCTGTCCAGGTCGTCGCCCTCCACCAACCGCGCCATCTCCGGGTCCCGGTGCGCCAGCCGCCCCAGTTCCTCCACCGGGAGCGGCCGGTGCCCCGCCACCAGGACGAGGTTGCCGAAGCGGCGGCCGCGCAGGACACCCGGCTCGGCGGTCATCACCACGTGCGGCAGCACCGAGCGGGCCGTGGCCACCTGGGCGCGGGTGTGCTTCAGGGCGTAACCGTCGCCCACGTTGACCACCAGGAAACCGCCCGGCCGCAGCACCCGTGCGGCTTCGGTGTAGAACTCGGCGGAGGTCAGCCGGGCCGGGGTTCGCGCCCCCGCGAAGACGTCGGACACGATCAGGTCCGCGCTGGACGCGTGCCGCGCGGCGATCCAGTCCCGGGCGTCGCCGACCCCCACCCGCAGCTGCGCCCTGCGGTCCCACGGAAGGCGCCGCCGGACCATCTCCACCAGCGCCGCGTCCACGTCCACCGCGCGCTGGCGCGACCCCGGACGGCGGTGCGCCACGTAGCGGGCCACCGTCAGCGCCCCCGCACCCAGGTGCATCGCCTCGATCGGCTCACCCTCCGGGGCCACCAGGTCGACCGCGTGCGCGATCCGCCGCACGTACGAGAAGTCCAGGTAGCCGGGGTCGGACAGGTCCACGTGCGACTGCGGGGTGCCCTCCACCAGCAGGAACCACGAGTCGGGCCGGTCCGCGTCGGCGAGCAGGTCCACTCCGGGCACCGCCGAGAACTCCTCCTCGGGCTCCACCCTGTCACGCACACGTCTGCCCATGCCCCCGCCTTCGCTCCTCGAAAACCGTTCACACCCTAGGCGCACCTCCGCCCTGTCGGGAACCGGCGCGCGAACCCCCCTGCGGTGGCGCTAGCCTGGGTTTCCCCAGATCTTCCAACCTGCGCCCCCCGGGGCGTGATCACCTAGGAGTGGCCGTGCTACTGCGGATGTCGACCCTGTTCCTGCGCACCCTGCGTGAGGACCCGGCGGACGCCGAGGTGCCGAGCCACAAGCTGCTCGTCCGCGGCGGCTACGTCCGCCGAGCCGCACCCGGCGTCTACACCTGGCTGCCCCTGGGCAAGCTCGTCCTGGAGAACGTGGCACGGGTGGTGCGCGAGGAGATGAACGCGATGGGCGGCCAGGAGGTCCTCCTGCCCGCCCTGCTCCCCAAGGAGTACTACGAGGCCTCCGGACGGTGGGAGGAGTACGGCGACACCCTGTTCCGTCTGAAGGACCGCAAGGGCGCCGACTACCTGCTCGGCCCCACCCACGAGGAGCTCTTCACCCTCCTCGTCAAGGGCGAGTACTCGTCCTACAAGGACTTCCCGGTCGTGCTCTACCAGATCCAGGAGAAGTTCCGCGACGAGGCCCGTCCCCGCGCCGGGATCCTGCGCGGCCGCGAGTTCCACATGAAGGACGCCTACTCCTTCGACATCGACGACGAGGGCCTCCAGGAGTCCTACGACAAGCACCGGGCCGCCTACGTCCGGATCTTCGACCGGCTCGGCCTGGACTACGTCATCGTCGCCGCGACCTCCGGTGCCATGGGCGGTTCCGCCTCCGAGGAGTTCCTTGCCGTCGCCCCCACCGGTGAGGACACCTTCGTGCGCAGCACGGAGTCCGACTACGCCGCCAACGTCGAGGCCGTCCGGACCCCGGCACCCGCGGAGCTGCCCGTCGAGGGGCTGCCCGAGGCCCGGATCCACCACACCCCGGACACCGCCACCATCCAGACGTTGGTCGACTTCCTCAACGGCGCCGGACTGGGCCGCGACTTCACCGAGGCCGACACCCTCAAGAACGTCCTGGTCAAGACCCGCGCCCCCGGCTCCGCGGAGTGGGAGCTCCTCGCCGTGGGCCTGCCCGGCGACCGGGAGGTCGACTTCAAGCGCCTGGAGGCGGCCCTGGAGCCCACCGAGGTCTCACTCCTGGAGGAGTCCGACTTCGCGGCCAACCCCTTCCTGGTCAAGGGGTACATCGGTCCGAAGGCCCTGCTGGACAACGAGGTCCGCTACCTCGTCGACCCGCGCGTGGTCACCGGCACCGCCTGGGTGACCGGCGCGGACAAGGCCGACCACCACGTGGTCGACCTGGTGGCCGGGCGCGACTTCACCCCGGACGGCACCATCGACGTGGCCGAGGTGCGCGACGGCGACGTCTCGCCCGACGGCCGGGGCACCCTGTACACCGCGCGCGGCATCGAGATCGGGCACATCTTCCAGCTCGGCCGCAAGTACACCGACGCCTTCAAGTTGGACGCCCTCGGCAAGGACGGCAAGCCCAAGCGCGTCACCATGGGCTCCTACGGCATCGGTGTCTCCCGCGCCGTGGCCTCCGTCGTCGAGCAGTCGCACGACGACAAGGGCATCATCTGGCCGCGCGAGATCGCGCCCGCCGACGTGCACGTGGTCGGCACCGGCAAGGGCGGCGAGGTCGAGGAGGCCCTGCGGATCGGCCGCGAACTGGAGACCCGGGGCCTGCGCGTGCTGGTCGACGACCGCAAGGCGGCCCCCGGCGTGAAGTTCAACGACGCCGAACTGCTGGGTGTGCCCACCACCGTCATCGTCGGCCGCGGCCTCAAGGACGGCCTCGTCGAGTTGCGCGACCGCCGCAGCGGTGAGCGCTCGGACGTGCCGGTCGGGGAGATCGTCGAGCGCACCGTGGCCGCCTGCGCCGGGTAGGGCGCGGCCGCTCCGCCGGACACCGGAGGGGGCTCCCGCGCACACGCGGGAGCCCCCTCGCCGTTCGCCGTCCGACCCGCGTCCGGGCGGAACGTACGGTCTCACCCGTCGCCGAAACCGGGGAGCGCGTCCAGTTCGGCACCCCACTCCAGTGAGCGCACGGTCGCCTCCTGGAGGACTCGTGCCGCGGTCATCCTCAGGTCGGTGTCCTCGGCGGCGCTCAACCACAGGTAGGCGTCCATCGTCGTCTGCTCCAGGCCCGCCGCGAAGGAGTCCATGTCGGCGCCGCTGCGCCCCTCGGGCAGCGGGTAGGACGTCCGCGCGGCCGGGGGATCCACACCTCGTTCCATCGCGGCCGTGTGCAGTTCGTCCCGCAGCGCCCTGTGCTTGTACGTCGCCGCCGAGGCGCGCTCCCGCCGGGTCTCGTCCCCGGCGGCCCCGCCGACGAACTCGAAGCCGTACACGGCGGCGTGCTCGGCGCTCAGAGCCTCCGCCAAAGCCGCCGACGCGGGATCGCCGGCACCGTCCGGGCCAGCGCTCTCCGAGGAGCTCTCCGCGGGTGTGGGGCTGTCGCTCACCTGACTGCCTTTCGGTCGCTTCCGGGTGTTCGGGCTGGCGCTCAGGCCCGGGCGAGCAGGTGTGCGTGCCCTGCCTCGCACGCACCGATCCCGCTGATGAGCTGGGCCAGGGCCGGGTCGGTGACCGCGGCCGCCTGGTCGAGCCTGGCGCTGGTCGCCGCGGCGGTCAGCGCCCGCAGCCCCGCCAGGTCGAGCACGGCGTCCAACGCGGGGTCCTCGGGCGGTGGCGAGGGTTCGCCCTCCGGCCCCGCCGAGGGCTCCTCGCTCGCCCCGACCCCCTCCGGAAGGGCGTCGACGAGCGAGTCCAGATGGGTGACGTGCTGCTCCAACAGCCGTTCCAGGAGCTCGGCGGGCCCCGTGCCGTCTTCCAGCGCGGCTTCGTACCGCACCACCATCCGCTCCTTCTCCAGGATGAGCGAGCGCAGGACGGACACGTCGGGCGTCACGTCGAACGGGTACCAGTCGGTCCTGCCGCAACCGCTCAGCCCCACGGCGCCGGTCACCGCGATCCCGGACGCGACACTCGTCACCGCGAAGCCCCGCACCGCGAACCCAAGCACCGTGCGACGGCTGACGCTCCCCTGACCCACGCGCTCTCCTCCCGTGCCCCGCGACTCGGCGCGGCGTCGACAGGACCGCCGCCAACGGCGGTCAGCCCCCATCTTTCCACGGGCGGCGGCGGGCCCGGGCCGCGCCGACACCCCCTACCAGGGCGGTGTTGCGGGACCCGGGGCCGGTGCGGGCGACGCGCCCCGCCCGCTCGGACCGACCCTGGGGGCACTCAGGTGTGGATACCCTTACAGCACAACCGCCGTCGCACGCGACGCGCGGCGCTTTTCGCGTCCCTCCCGGGGCGCGGAGCGAATTCGTCGCAGACACTACGTACAGAGCTGGACCGCCCCGTTGACGGCCCACGGCCGAGCGGGCGGGATTTCGCCGTTTGAGGGGCTAACACGCATGGGAGCGCAGGCGCGCAACGAGCGCATCGCCGAGCTGCTGGAGCCGGTACTGGCCGAAGCCGGACTGGACCTGGAGGGCGTCGAACTGACACCCGCGGGCAAGCGCCGGGTGCTGCGCGTGGTCGTCGACTCCGACAACGGGGTCGACCTTGACACGGTCGGTGAGGTCAGCCAGGCCGTCAACGAGGCCCTGGACGCCTCCGACGTCATGGGCGAGCAGCCCTACGTCCTGGAGGTGACCTCGCCCGGGGCGGACCGTCTGCTGACCCTGCCGCGCCACTGGCGGCGCTCCCAGGGCCGGCTGGTGAAGGTCTCCCCCGTCGAGGGGGCCGACCTCACCGGTCGCGTCACCGGCTCCGACGACCAGGGCGTGACCCTGGACGTCAAGGGACGGCCCCGCACCCTGGCCTACGACTCGATCGCCAAGGCCAGGGTCCAGGTGGAATTCCGTCGCGCAGCCGACGCCGACGCGGCGGACTAGAGGGGGAGCCCCGTGGATATTGACATGAGCGTCCTGCGCAGCCTGGAGCGCGAGAAGGACATCGCCGTCGAACTGGTCGCCAAGGCCATCGAGGACGCGCTGCTGATCGCCTACCACCGCGAGGAGGGCCCCGACAAGAAGGCTCGCGTCGAGCTGAACCGGTCCACCGGCCACGTGGTCGTCTGGGTCGCGGAGACCGACGAGGAGGGCGGGGTCGTCGGAGAGTTCGACGGCACCCCCACCGGGTTCGGCCGCATCGCGACATCCACCGCCAAGCAGGTCATCCTCCAGCGTCTGCGCGACGCCGAGGACGAGCTGACCCTGGGCGAGTTCGCCGGCCGTGAGCACGACATCGTCTCCGGCATCATCCAGCAGGGCAAGGACCCCCGCAACGTCCTGGTCGACCTCGGCAAGATCGAGGCCGTCCTGCCCCCGCAGGAGCAGGTCCCCACGGAGGCCTACACCCACGGCGAGCGCCTGCGCGCCTACGTGGTGCAGGTCCGCAAGGGCCACCGCGGCCCCTCGGTGACCCTGTCGCGCACCCACCCCAACCTGGTGCGCAAGCTCTTCGAGCTGGAGGTCCCCGAGATCGCCGACGGTACCGTCGACATCGCGGCGATCGCCCGTGAGGCCGGTCACCGCACCAAGATGGCGGTCCGTTCCAACCGGGGCGGCGTCAACGCCAAGGGCGCCTGCATCGGCCCGCTCGGCAGCCGTGTCCGCAACGTGATGGCCGAGCTCCACGGGGAGAAGATCGACATCGTCGACCACTCCGAGGACCCCGCCGTCTTCGTCGCCAACGCGCTGTCCCCGGCCCGGGTGAACTCGGTGGAGATCCTCGACATGGCGGCCCGCGTCGCCCGCGTGGTCGTGCCCGACTACCAGCAGTCACTGGCGATCGGTAAGGAGGGCCAGAACGCCCGCCTCGCCGCCCGTCTCACCGGCTGGCGGATCGACATCCGCTCCGACGCCGAGCCCGCCAAGACCGTCGCGGAGGGTGTCGACGAGCCCGTCCCGGGCGATTACGATGCCCCTTCGGCCGGTTAATCGGATCGCGCCCATGTCCCGACACGATATGGTGGCCGGAGACGGTCCTGACCGTCCCGTGCGTACGTGCGTGGGGTGCCGGTCGCGGACAGTCCAGTCCGACCTCGTGCGGCTGGTGGCCGAGGGCACGGTCATCACGCCCGACACCCGGGGTCGACGTCCGGGGCGTGGCGCCTATCTGCACCACGACCGGCGATGCCTTGAGCTCGCCGAACGTCGCAGAGTGTGGCCCCGCGCCTTCCGGAAACGGAACGGTGGAGGCACCACCGGGTGGGACGTCTCACTTGTGGCGTCCCTACTCGGTGACGCCCCGCGTGAGTGAGCGCTTCACCGATCCGGATAGGGTTGGAATGTCTGGGCTGGCCTCAGGGTTGTAGAGACCGAGGTCGGCGTGCAGTGCTGTGTCGGCACGTAAGGGCTGGCCCATTGTTGTGTAGCGATGAGGAAGCAGGTCGAGATTGCGATGAGCGCCTGATGAGTACGCAGCGATGAGTAACTCGAGCTAACGACGGTCCGGCACAAGCCCATGTCCCGGACCGAAGCTGAAGGAGAAGAGTGGCGAAGGTCCGGGTGTACGAACTCGCGAAGGAGTTCGGTGTAGAGAGCAAGGCTGTGCTGGCCAAGCTCAACGAGATGGGCGAATTCGTTCGTTCGGCGTCCTCGACGATAGAGGCCCCCGTCGTTCGACGCCTACAAGAAGCTTTCGACAACGGTTCCGACGGAAACGGCAAGAAGGGTGGCGCGGCTCCCAAGCCGGGCCCCGCCTCCAAGCCCGCCGCCGGTTCCTCCGAGCGTCCCGCGGCCCCCAAGCCGGGGCCCGCTCCCAAGCCGGGCCCGAAGCCGGGCCCCGCGGCCAAGCCCGCCGAGCCGAAGGCTGAGAAGCCGGCTGAGCCGAAGGCCGAGAAGCCTGCCGCGCCGGTCGACAAGCCCGCGGTCCCGCATTTCGAGAAGCCCGCGGAGCCTGCTCCGAAGCCCGGCCCCAAGCCGGGCCCGAAGCCGGCCCGCGGCGAGAACGCGCCGCGCCCCGGCGGTCCCAAGCCCGGTGCGGCCGGTGGCCGCGGTGAGCGCGGCGACCGTCCCCAGCGCGGTGACCGTCCGGAGCGTTCCGGTGGTCGTGAGGGCGGCCGCGGCCCGCGTCCGGGCGGTCCCCGTCCGGGCCCGCGTCCCGGCAACAACCCGTTCGCGTCCAACGCGTCCGGCATGGGCTCCAAGCCGGCCGCTCCGCGTCCCGGCGGCGGTGCTCCGCGTCCGGGCCCGCGTCCCGCAGGTCCGCAGCAGGGTGACCAGCGCACCCCGCGTCCCGGCGGCGGCGCTCCGCGCCCCGGCGGTGCCGGCGGCCCGCGTCCGGGTCCCCGTCCCGGCGGCCCGCAGCAGGGTGACCAGCGCGCTCCGCGTCCCGGTGGCGCCGCTGGTGCTCCGCGTCCGGGCGGTGCCGGCGGCCCGCGTCCGGGTCCCCGTCCCGGTGGTCCGCGTCCCAGCCCGATGAACATGCCCTCGTCCCGTCCGGCCGCGCCCGCTGGTGGCGGTCGCGGTGGCGGCGGCGGTCGTCCCGGCGGCGGCGGTGGCCGCGGCCGCGGCGGCGCTCCCGCGGGTGCGGGTCCGCGTCCCGGTGGCGGCGGCGGTCGTCCCGGCGGTTTCGGTGGCCGTCCCGGCGGCGGCCGTGGTCGCGGCGGCGGAACGGCCGGTGCGTTCGGCCGTCCGGGCGGACGTCCCGGGCGTGCGCGCAAGTCCAAGAAGCAGCGGCGTCAGGAGTTCCACGAGCTCTCGGCCCCGTCCTTCGGCGGCGTCAAGATCCCGAGCGGCAACAACCAGACGATCCGTCTGTCGCGCGGTGCCTCGCTGTCGGACTTCGGTGACAAGATCGACGTCAACCCGGCGTCGCTCGTCCAGGTCATGATGCACCTGGGTGAGATGGTCACGGCGACCCAGTCGCTGCCCGACGAGACCCTGCAGCTGCTCGGCGAGGAGCTCAAGTACCGCATCGAGGTCGTCAGTCCCGAGGACGAGGACCGCGAGCTGCTGGAGTCCTTCTCCATCGAGTTCGGCGAGAACGAGGGCGGCGACGCCGACCTCCGTCCGCGCCCGCCGGTGGTCACCGTCATGGGTCACGTCGACCACGGTAAGACCCGACTGCTGGACACCATCCGCAAGACCAACGTCGTCAGCGGCGAGGCCGGCGGAATCACCCAGCACATCGGTGCCTACCAGGTCGCGACCGAGGTGGACGACGAAGAGCGCAGGATCACCTTCATCGACACCCCCGGTCACGAGGCGTTCACCGCCATGCGTGCCCGTGGTGCGAAGGTCACCGACGTCGCGGTTCTGGTCGTGGCGGCCGACGACGGCGTCAAGCCGCAGACGGCCGAGGCCATCGACCACGCCAAGGCGGCCGAGGTGCCGATCGTGGTCGCGGTCAACAAGATCGACGTCGAGGGCGCCGACCCGCAGCGGGTGCGCGCCCAGATGACCGAGTACGGCCTCGTGGCCGAGGAGTTCGGCGGCGACGTCCAGTTCGTGGACATCTCCGCGCTCAAGGGCGACAACATCGACGCCCTGCTCGAGTCGATCGTCCTGACCTCCGACGCGGCCCTGGACCTCCAGGCCAACCCGGACATGTCGGCGCAGGGTCTGGCCATCGAGGCCTACCTGGACCGCGGTCGCGGTTCCATGGCCACGGTGCTGGTCCAGCGCGGCACGCTCAACGTCGGTGACTCCATCGTCTGCGGCGACGCCTACGGCCGCGTTCGCGCCATGCTCGACGAGCACGGTGAGAACGTCCAGTCGGCTGAGCCGTCCCGTCCGGTGCAGGTGCTGGGTCTGACCAACGTTCCCAGCGCCGGTGACAGCTTCCTGGTCGTCAAGGACGACCGCGTGGCCCGTCAGATCGCCCAGCAGCGTGAGGCGCGCGAGCGCTTCGCCCAGCAGGCGAAGTCGGCCCGCAGGGTCACCCTCGACAACTGGCAGTCCGCCATCAAGGAGGGAGAGCGCTCCGAGCTGCTCCTCCTCATCAAGGGCGACATGTCCGGTTCGGTCGAGGCGCTCGAGGAGTCGCTGCTCAAGATCGACGCCGGTGGCGACGAGGTCAGCATCCGGATCATCGGTCGCGGTGTCGGTGCGATCACGCAGAACGACATCAACCTGGCGTCGTCCGCTGACGCGATCATCGTCGGCTTCAACGTTCGGCCCGAGGGCAAGAACAGCCAGCTGGCCGACCGCATGGGCGTCGACATCCGGTACTACTCGGTCATCTACCAGGCCATCGACGAGGTCGAAGCCGCCGTCAAGGGTCTCCTCAAGCCCATCTACGAGGAGGTCCAGCTCGGCAGCGCCGAGATCCGCGAGGTCTTCAAGGTGCCGAAGATCGGCAACATCGCCGGTTCCATCGTCCGCGACGGCATCATCCGCCGTAACAGCAAGGCACGTCTCATCCGCGAGGGCCGGGTCATCTCGGAGAACCTCAACGTCGAGTCGCTGCGTCGCTTCAAGGACGACGCCACCGAGGTCCGCGAGGGCTTCGAGTGCGGTATCGGTGTCGGTTACAACGACCTCCGGGTCGAGGACGTCATCGAGACCTACGAGATGCAGGAGAAGCCCCGCGACTAGTCGCGAGGACTGATCCACCTGGGGCCCCGGACGACCGTGTCCGGGGCCCCGCCTTTGACGGCTCACACAACACCACAGGTGATCACTTGTACGTTGGGGCGCTGACCCTGGACGTCCTCCTCGGAGACGTCCACTCGCTCAAACAGAAGCGTTCGATGGTGAGGCCTGTCGTCGCCGAACTGCGCCGGAAGTTCTCGGTGTCGGTCTCGGAGGTCGGCGAGCACGACCTCTACCGTCGGGCGAAGATCGGTGTCGCGGTGGTCGCACCGACCGCCGCCCACGCCCGGGACCAGATGGACACCTGCGAGCGTTTCGTCGCGGGCCGTCCCGAACTGGAGCTGCTCTCCGCCAGGCAGCGGCTCTTCAACGAAGAGGAAGACTGACGATGGTTGACGCCGCACGTGCGCGCAAGATCGCCGACCGTATCCAGCGCATCGTCGCCGAGATGCTGGACCGGCGGATCAAGGACCCGCGCCTGGGATTCGTCACCGTGACCGACGCCCGGATCACCGCGGACCTGCGGGACGCCACGGTGTACTACACGGTGTTCGGCTCCCCGGAGGAGAAGTCGGCCAGCTCCGCCGCTCTGGAGAGCGCCAAGGGCGTGATCCGCAGCGAGGTCGGCCGGCAGACCGGCATCCGGCACACGCCCAGCCTGACCTTCGTCATCGACGAGGTCCAGGAGAACGCCCAGCACATCGAGAAGTTGCTGATCGAGGCGCGTAAGGCTGACGAGGAGGTGGCCCAGCGGGCCACCGGTGCCAAGCCCGCGGGTGAGGCGGACCCGTACAAGGTCCCCCGCGAGGACGAGGACGACGAGTAACACCCTTCCGGGTGGCGGCGCGGCCCGCGCCGCCACCCCTCCCCTTCCCACATCCCTGAGGAGTCCCATGGCCGAGAGCGGTGTCGTGGTCGTCGACAAGCCCGCCGACTGGACGTCACACGACGTGGTCGCCAAGACCAGGGGTCTGGCGCGGACCCGGCGCGTGGGCCACGCGGGCACCCTGGACCCGATGGCCACCGGGGTGCTGGTCCTGGGGATCGAGAAGGGCACCAAGCTGCTCGGTCACCTGACCCTGACGGAGAAGACCTACGAGGCCACGATCCGGCTCGGCCTGGTGACCAACACCGACGACGCCGAGGGCGAGCCCGGCGTACGGGTGGACGCCTCCGGGGTCTCGGAGGCGGACGTGCACGCGGCCGTCGCGAAGCTCACCGGCCTGATCGAACAGGTGCCGCCGCAGGTCAGCGCGATCAAGGTGGACGGCAAGCGGGCCTACAAGTCGGCCCGTGAGGGCAAGGAGGTCGCGCTCAAGGCCCGCACGGCGACGATCTCCCGGTTCGACGTCACCGGTATCCGCCGCGTCCCGGACCCCGAGGGCGCCTTCGTCGACGTGGACGCGGTCATCACCTGCTCCAGCGGTACCTACATCCGGTCGCTCGCCCGCGACATGGGCGCGGACCTCGCGGTGGGCGGACACCTGACCGCGCTGCGCCGCACCCGGGTGGGCCCCTACGACCTGTCGCAGGCCCGCACCCTGGACCAGCTCGCCGAGGAGTACACCCAGATCCCGCTGGCCCAGGTGGTGGCCGCGACCTTCCCGGTGCGGACCATGGACGAGGCCGAGACCCGCGCCATCCGGCACGGCAACCGCATCGGTCCGAGCTCCCTGGGCGAGGGGCCCGTGGGCCTGTTCGCCCCCGACGGCACCGTCATCGCCCTGGGCGAGAACCGCCCCGGCCACATGAAGCCGGTCGTGGTCTTCTCCCCGGCCTGATCAGATCTTGATCACGGCGGCTCTGCCCGCGCACAGGGCCAGCAGGTCGTCTGGATCGGACGTCAGGATCGTCGCCGGTCCGCCGACCCGTAGCGCGGTCGCGCACAGCATGGCATCGATGGCGTGCCTGTGACCGTGAAGATCGGCGTCTCGCAGCAACTGCGCGGCCAACAGGGAGACGTCCCTGGTGACGGGTTCGATGATGATTCTGGAGAGGACCCAGTCCAGGGCCGGACGCCTGATCCTGGGGTGGACGACTTCGACCAGTGTCGCTGCGCTGGTCAAGACCGGAACTCCCTTCGCGGAAGCAGCTGTGACCCACTGGGTCATCCGACTGTCCCGAAGGACGGTCTGGGACAGGCCCTCGGAGTCCAGGACGAGGGCACTCGTCCTGGAGGTGCGGTTCCGGTTCACGCCGCCTCCCGGCCCGGGTTCTCGGATCCGGGGACAACACCTTGTTCCGTATGGGCACGATCGATTTCGTCGTGGACCTGTTGGATCGCCTCGTCACTGACCGGGCCGTTCGCTTCCTGCATCCAGGTCGCGAGCTCGTGGAGCCGTTCCTGCTCGACACGGTGTCGGAGCGCCTGCTCCAGATACGAGGACAGCCCGGAGTCGCCGCTCCTGCCCCGTGCTTCGTCCACGAGGTCCTTGGGGAGGTTGACGGAGTATTCCTGGTACGAGCTGCTCATGGGTTGAACGGTACCCAGAGTGGTTCCGGCCATACCGGGGGCACGGTTGCCGACCATCGGAAACGTGCTGTCCTGCATCCGCTCTTCATGTTGTACTTTGCTCACGCTCAGTAACATAACGGCCCGAGGTTCGCTACGGGGTGACTTCTTCGAACCCGTGGGGAAAAGGTGTCCGTGGAGAAGCATCCGCCCTGGTCCTCGCGTCGATCTGAGCTCTCCCGCCAGGCGGGCGCCGAGCGTTCAGGAACTCTGACAGGGCGGCCGTCAGCTCGCCGGGGCGTTCCACGGAGGGCAGGTGGCCGGTCTCGGGCAGCTCCAGCAGCCGGGCGCCGCGAACCCCCTTCGCGTACAGGTCGGCGACCGCCTGGACCTGGGGGACCTCCGACAGGCCCTTGACCACCAGGGTCGGTACGCCGACCTCGTGCAGGCGGTCCACCGCCGGGCGCTCGGGCCACTCCGCGTGGTTGGCGGGGCTCGCCCAGCGGCGGGCGAACATCTCCCGCAGCATCAGCAGCGACAGGTCCCATGCCTCGGTGGGCATCTCCTCGGGTGAGCGCCCCGGGCCCAGCACCATGAACCTCGCCTGCGCCTCGGCCATCGCGGCCACGTCCGCCGGGTCCACCGACGCGCCGCCCGCCCGGTAGGCGGACAGCCGTTCACGGGGCACCGCGGACAGCGCCATCTGCTGCCCGGTCCGGACGAACACCTCCGGCCACACGTAACCCGACATCCCGGGGCAGACCAGGGCTAGCGCGCTGACCCGCTCCGGGGCGTACAGGGCCGCGTCCACCGCGTAGGCGCCGCCGAAGGACGCACCGACCAGTGCGGCCTCCCCGATCCCCAGGGCGTCCATCAGGGCCAGCAGGTCCTCGTGGTGCCGGACCGGCCCCTCGTGGTCGGCCGAGTCCCCGTGGCCGCGCCAGTCGTAGCGCACCACCCGGTGCCGCCTGGCGAGTTCCGCGAACTGGTGGTCCCACATCCGCCGGTCGGCCACCCCCGCGTGGACGAGGACGACCGCGGGACCGGCCCCGGCCTCGTCGTAGGCCAAACGTGTCGTACCGGTGTCGATCGTCGCCATCCAGGCACGCTAAGCCCTGCCCCGTGGGCGTGCCAACCCGCCTCTGCCCACGGCAGAGCCGCGGCCGTGCCGCGCCGGAGCGGCAGTCCGCACCGGGGGAGTGTCGGAAACAGGGCCGCCGCCGTGGCAGGCTTGGGGCGAACGAACTCTGACGACGGACAAGGGGACCGGACGTGCGGCGATGGGACGGGCTGGAGGACATTCCCTCCGACTGGGGGCGGTCCGTGGTGGCGGTCGGTGTCTTCGACGGGGTGCACCGCGGCCACCAGGCGATCCTGGCCTCCGCGCGCGCCCACGGGCGCGAGCTCGGGCTCCCGGTGGTCGTGGTGACCTTCGACCCCCACCCCCAGCGGGTGCTGCGCGGGGTCACCCCGCCCGTGCTGACCCCCGTCGGGCGCCGCGTCGAGCTCATGGAGCCCTTCGGGGTCGACGCCGTGTGCGTTCTGCCGTTCAGCGAGGAGCTGTCCTCTCTCAGCGCCGAGGGGTTCGTCCAGCGGGTACTGGTCGACCGGCTGGCCGCCGCCGCGGTGGTGGTCGGGGAGGACTTCCGGTTCGGGCACCGCGCGGCCGGGAACGTCGCCGTGCTGGCCGAACTGGGTGAGAGGTACGACTTCACCGCCGACGGGGTGCGCCTGGTCGCCGAGGGCGAGACCATCACCTCCACCCGGATCCGTTCCCTGCTGGACGAGGGCGACGTGGCCGCCGCGGCGGACCTGTTGGGCCGTCCCCACCGGGTGAGCGGAAGGATCGTGCACGGGGCGGCCCGCGGCCGTGAACTGCTCGGTTTCCCCACCGCCAACGCGGACCTGCCCCCGGACACGGCAGTGCCCGGCGACGGGGTCTACGCCGGGTGGCTGAGCCGCCTGGAACCGGTGGGGGGACAGGAGGGCCGCTGGCCCGCGGCGGTCTCGGTGGGCACCAACCCCACGTTCAACGGGGCCGAGCGCACGGTGGAGGCCTACGCGCTGGACCGGGACGACCTGGAACTGTACGGGCTGCGCATGGCG
The DNA here is from genome assembly GCF_014651695.1 of Nocardiopsis terrae. Lineage (GTDB taxonomy): Bacteria > Actinomycetota > Actinomycetes > Streptosporangiales > Streptosporangiaceae > Nocardiopsis > Nocardiopsis terrae. The sequence continues at coordinate 210,232 of NZ_BMXJ01000002.1, read as the reverse complement.
GTCGACTTCACCGCGCGCATCCGCGGCCAGGAGAGGTTCGACAGCATCGACGAGCTGATCGTGGCGATGCACCGCGACGTCGACCGCTGCCGGGACGTGCTGGCGGCGGAGACCGGCGACAGCGCCTGAGCGGGCGTCGCCGGGACGAGTCCGGGGTCACCGCCGGGGCGGGATCCGCGGTACCTGAACTGCGGTAAGGTGGATGAGTCCACGTGTGCCCGCGGTCGGGCCACCCCAGGGGTGGCGGAGCCGGCGGGGCGCGGTGCACCCACGCCGTCGGCGTCGGTCCGCGCACACCACACGCGACGGTGACTGTTCGTACGCGCGGTCACCGCGTCTGACCCCTGTCACGTGCCGGGGTTCGCCCTGCGTACCGATTCATCAGAGAAGGAGCGTTGTGTCGATCGACACCGCCACCAAGGAAAAGATCGTCGCCGAGTACGGCACCAAGGAAGGCGACACCGGTTCGCCCGAGGTCCAGGTCGCGCTGCTCACGCACCGCATCACCGAGCTCACCGAGCACCTCAAGGACCACAAGCACGACCACCACAGCCGCCGTGGCCTGCTCCTGATGGTCGGCCGCCGTCGTCGGCTGCTCAAGTACGTCGCCAAGCAGGACATCACCCGCTACCGCTCGCTGATCGAGCGTCTGGGTCTGCGCCGCTAGGTGAATCCGGAGGGAGTGGCTTCGGCCGCTCCCTCTTTGTTAGTAAGGTGTAACCGTAGTGGCGACCGACACGGTCGCCGCACGGTAAGCCACACCCGTGCCGTTTCCCCGGTCCATATGGGTCGGTCCTCGGTAGTGGTCTCCGGCAACACCGCATCAGCTGCGGTGCCGTGGACTTCGATCGATGACCGGCCGTCATCACCTCCGGGGCACGACGCGGGCGAGAAAGCGGCGTCGCGCCCTCCGGCCCAGCCGGACGCGACGCAGTCCAACGTGTAGTAGGAGGTCGCCCATGGAGGGCGCTTACTCGGCCGAAGCCGTCATTGACAACGGCAAGTTCGGCACCCGTACCATCCGCTTCGAGACCGGCCGTCTGGCCCGTCAGGCCGCCGGTGCGGCCACGGTCTACCTGGACGACGAGACCGTCGTCCTGTCGGCGACCACCGCCTCGAAGCGCCCCAAGGAGAACCTCGACTTCTTCCCGCTGACGGTGGACGTCGAGGAGCGGATGTACGCCGCGGGCCGCATCCCCGGCTCCTTCTTCCGGCGTGAGGGCCGTCCTTCCGAGGACGCCATCCTCACCTGCCGCCTGATCGACCGTCCGCTGCGCCCCTCCTTCAAGAAGGGCCTGCGCAACGAGATCCAGGTCGTCGAGACGATCCTGGCGCTGCACCCCGAGCACCTGTACGACGTCGTCGCCATCAACGCGGCCTCGATGTCCACGCAGATCTCCGGGATCCCCTTCTCCGGCCCGATCGGCGGCGTCCGCGTCGCCCTGATCGACGGCCAGTGGGTGGGCTTCCCCACCCACGGCGAGCTGGAGAACGCCACCTTCGACATGGTTGTCGCCGGCCGTGTCCTGGAGGACGGCGACGTCGCGATCATGATGGTCGAGGCGGAGTCCACCACCCAGACCCTGAAGCTGGTCGCCGAAGGGGCCGTCGGCCCCAACGAGCAGACCGTCGCCGAGGGCCTGGAGGCGGCCAAGCCCTTCATCAAGGTGCTGTGCAAGGCCCAGCAGGCCGTCGCCGAGCAGAGCAGCCGCGAGCAGGCCGAGTTCCCGATCTTCCTCGACTACGAGGACGACGCCTACGCCGCCGTCGAGGGCGCCGTGCGCGAGGACCTGGCCAAGGCGCTCACCATCGCCGACAAGCAGGACCGCGAGGCCCAGCTCGACAAGATCAAGGCCGAGGCCGCCGAGAGGCTCGCCGAGGACTTCGAGGGTCGGGAGAAGGAGGTCAGCGCCGCCTTCCGCAGCCTGAGCAAGCAGCTCATGCGCGAGCGCGTCCTGCGCGAGAAGGTCCGCATCGACGGCCGCGGCCCCAAGGACATCCGCCAGCTGAGCGCCGAGGTCGGCATTCTGCCGCGGGTGCACGGTTCGGCCCTCTTCGAGCGCGGTGAGACCCAGATCATGGGCGTCACCACGCTGAACATGCTGCGCATGGAGCAGACGGTTGACACGCTCAACCCGGACAAGACCAAGCGCTACATGCACAACTACAACTTCCCGCCCTACTCCACCGGTGAGACCGGCCGGGTGGGCTCGCCCAAGCGGCGCGAGATCGGGCACGGCGCCCTGGCCGAGCGGGCCCTGCTGCCGGTTCTGCCCGCCCGCGAGGAGTTCCCGTACGCCATCCGTCAGGTGTCCGAGGCCCTGGGGTCCAACGGCTCCACCTCGATGGGTTCGGTCTGCGCCTCCACCATGTCCCTGATGGCGGCCGGCGTGCCGCTCAAGGAGATGGTCTCCGGTATCGCCATGGGTCTGATCAGCCAGGGCGACGAGTTCGTCACACTGACCGACATCCTCGGTGCCGAGGACGCCTTCGGCGACATGGACTTCAAGGTCGCCGGTACCCGTGAGCTGATCACGGCCCTGCAGCTGGACACCAAGCTCGACGGCATCCCCGCCGAGCAGCTGGCCCTGGCCCTGCAGCAGGCCCGCGGCGCCCGTCTGGCGATCCTCGACGTCATGCAGGAGGCCATCGAGCGTCCGGCCGAGATGAGCCCGAACGCTCCGCGCATCCTCACCGTCAGGGTCCCCGTCGAGAAGATCGGCGAGGTCATCGGCCCCAAGGGCAAGATGATCAACTCGATCCAGGACGACACCGGCGCGGACATCTCGATCGAGGACGACGGCACCATCTACATCGGTGCCACCGACGGCCCCTCCGCGGAGGCCGCCCGGGACACGATCAACCAGATCGCGAACCCGACCATGCCCGAGGTGGGCGACCGCTACCTGGGCACCGTCGTCAAGACGACCGCCTTCGGCGCGTTCGTCTCGCTGCTGCCCGGCAAGGACGGTCTGCTGCACATCTCGCAGATCCGCAAGCTGCACGGCGGTCAGCGGATCGAGAACCTCGACGACGTGATCAGCATCGGCGAGAAGATCCAGGTCGAGATCCGCGAGATCGACGACCGCGGGAAGCTCTCCCTGGTCCCGGTCGAGGTCGTCGAGTCCGAGGCCGCACCGGCCCCCAAGGCGGAGAAGCCCGACGAGGCCGAAGCCGCGGACGAGGGCTCCGACAAGGGCGACGACAAGGGTGAGGGCGCCCCGCGCCGTCGTCGGCGTCGTAGCTCGGGCGGGCGTTCCGAGAACACCTGATCCCACCTGACCCGGTACGGGGCGGTCGCGTCTTTCACGATGCGGCCGCCCCGCCGTCGTTCGACACGTATGCTCTGCTGGATGTTCCGACGCGTAGAAGAAGGATTTATGAGTTCTGTCCCCATCGCCGCCGAGCAGGATCCGGGCACGACCGTGACACTGCTGGAGCCCGACGGCGGTTCCGGTCTGGTGCGTCGGACGGTGCTGCCCGGCGGACTGCGCGTGGTCACCGAGAACATCCCCGGGGGCCGGTCCGCGGCCTTCGGGATCTCCGCGGCCACCGGTTCCCGCGACGAGGACTCCGCGCACGCGGGGTCGGCGCACTTCCTGGAGCACCTGCTGTTCAAGGGGACCAGGACCCGGTCGGCGCTGGAGATCTCCGCGCTGCTGGACGGCGTGGGCGCCGACCACAACGCCTACACCACCAAGGAGCACACCTGCTACTACGCGAAGGTCCTGGACCGGGACCTGCCGCTGGCGGTGGACGTGGTCGGCGACATGGTCGCCAACTCCGTGCTCGACGAGGGCGAGGTGGAGACCGAGCGCGGCGTGATCCTGGAGGAGATCGCCATGTACGAGGACGAGCCCGCCGACCTGGTGGACGACGTCTTCGCGGAGCACTTCTTCGGTGACACCCCGCTGGGCCGCCCCATCCTGGGCACCACCGACAGCATCGGGGCGCTGGCCCGCGACCGCATCGCCGAGCAGTACCGGGACGCCTACGTGCCCTCGGAGCTCATCGTCACCGCGGCGGGCAGCCTGGAGCACGACAAGGTGGTCGAGCAGGTCCAGGCGATGTTCGCCGACCAGTTGGCGGCCGCGGGCGAGGCCCGCCCGTCCCGTCCGCGCGGGCCCGGTGAGCCGGTGCGCACGTACGGCGGCACGGTGGTGCAGCCGCGGGAGACCGAACAGGCCCACATCATCCTGGGCTCGGAGGGGCTGACCCGCGCCGATCCGCGCTGGCACGCCCTGCGCCTGCTCAGCGCGGCCCTGGGCGGCGGCATGTCCTCCCGCCTGTTCCAGGAGGTGCGGGAGAAGCGCGGCCTGGCCTACGCGGTGCAGGCCTACCACACGGCCTACGCCGACACCGGCACCTTCCAGATCTACGCGGGCTGCCTGCCGGAGAAGGCCGACGAGGTCATCGGGGTCTGCCGCGACGAGCTGGCCAAGGTGGCCGCCTCCGGTATCACCTCGGAGGAGCTGAGCCGGGCCAAGGGGCAGATCCAGGGGGCCATGGTGCTGGGCAGCGAGGGCACCAGCGCCCGGATGGGCCGCCTGCTCTCACACGAGCTCACCCGGCCGCGGCACTCCTCCATCGACGAGGACCTGGCCCGGTACGACGCCGTCACCCGCGACGACGTGGCCGCGGCCGCGGCCGAGCTGCTGGCCCGCCCGCGCGCGCTGGCCGTGATCGGCCCCTACGAGGCCGACCGCGAGTTCTAGGCTCCCGTGTGCCGGTCCGTTCCGGGCCCGCTCCGCACGCCGCGGGGCGGGCCCGGTCCCGTTTCCCGGGCCCCGCGGGCCGGTCAGCCCTCCAGGAGGCCCTGTCCGACGAACCCTCCCTCGGCGCAGCCGGGCGGGACCGCGTACACGGCCGACCCCACCGCCGTCACCCACTGGTTGAGCAGGTCCAGCTCGTCCAGGCGGCGCTGGACGGGCAGGAACTGGCGTACCGGGTCGGCCTGGAAGGAGACGAACAGCAGTCCCGCCTCCCCCCTGGCGCGGTCCTCGTAGTTGTAGCCGCGGCGGAACATCCGTTCGTCCGGGTCCCCGGTGCGGGCGCGGCGCACGTGCGCGAAGTCGGCGATCACCGGGAGCCCGCCGTCCCCCTTGGCCTCGAAGTCGGGTTCGTCGTGCTCGCTGTCCCCGGTCAGCGGCGCGCCGTCGGACAGCCTGCGACCGATCACCGCCTCGCGGGCGGGGCGGTCCAGTTCGTCCCAGGTGTCCAGGTGGGTGGCGATCCGGCGCAGGACCAGGGAGGTTCCCCCGGTCAGCCAGTCCGGTCCGGCCCCGCCCCACACCAGGCGCTCGAAGTCCTCGGTGCCTGGGGCGGGGTTGACGGTGCCGTCCACCTGGCCCATGAGGTTGCGCATGGTGGTCCCGTCGGGTTGGGACCCGTGGGCGCGGCGGAAGCCGTCCTGGCTCCAGCGCAGCCGACCGAACGCCCGGGTGTCCTTGAGCAGGATCCGGGCGGCGTGCGAGACGGTGACCGGGTCGTCGGCGCACACCTGGAGCAGCAGGTCGGTCTGGCCCCAGGCGGGGTCGAGGTCGTCGTGTTCGAAGTCGGGCAGGTCGGTGAGCCAGTCCGGGACCGCGTCGGGGTCCACCCGCTCCACCAGGCCCGGACCGAAACCGAAGGTCACGGTCAGGCGGGCGGGCACCCGGGCGAGTTCGGGCTCGGTGTCGGCCAGTGCCGGTTCGCCCCGGGTGAGGCGTGCGGCGTCGTCGCTGAGCAGGAACAGCAGCCGGCGGACGCCCTCCGCCGCCACCTCCGGGTCCAGGTCGATGCCCAGGAGGGTGGCGTGCGCCTGGGGCGGGGTCTGCACCCCGGCCTGGCGGGACCCGTGGAAGGCGACGCTCTGTTCACCGTGCGGTGGAGGAGTGGAGGGCGGTGCGGGTTCGTCCGCGGGCAGCGCCCGTTGGGCGAGGGTGGCGCCGAGTGCGCCCGCCCCGGCCGCCGCCCCGCCCAGGAAGAGGTTTCGGCGGCTCAGCCGGCCGCGGGGCCGCCCCCCGTCCGGGTGCCCGGCGGCGCCCATCAGTGGTCCCCGTGCTCGTCGTCGCCCTCGTGTTCCTGGTCGCCGTCCTCGTGGCCGTCGCCGCCCTCGTACTCCTCGTTGGCCCCGGCGTGTTCCTTGACCGGGGCGGTGAACTCGGCGGTGGAGCCGTCGGCGAACTCCAGGGTGAGGGCGGTTTCCGATCCGGGCTCCAGGTCCCCGGTCAGGCCCATCAGCATGATGTGGTCCCCGCCCGGGGTCAGCGGGAGGGTTCCGCCGGCGGGGACGAGGAAGCCGTCCTCCTTCTCCCGCATGGTCCCCTCGGTGCCGCCACCCACCACCTCGTGCAGTTCCGCGGTCTCGGCACCCTCGTGTGCGGCGGCGACGACGGTGACGTCGGTGTCGGTGCCGTTGGCGATCTCGCCGAAGGCCGCGGTCATGCCGTCGTCCTCGGTGGCCGCCTTGATCCAGGGGTCGGTGACGGAGAAGCCGTCGGCCGCGGTACCGGTCCCGCCGCCCTCCGCGGAGGAGCCGTCGGCTCCGGCGGTGTCGGGGGCCTCGGCGGTGTCGGTACCGCCGCAGGCAGCCAGGGCCAGGAGCAGGGTGAGGGACAGCGGCGCCAGGGACAGGGTTCGGACGTGGGTCACGGGATCTCCTCGGGCGGGCCGCCGGATGCGGCCGTTCGGTAGGAGAGTCGGTCACGCGGCGGCCCTGGTTCCCACGGACACGGAAAAGCCCCGCCGGAGGGTGTCCTCCGACGGGGCCGGGTGCCTCGGGGGGCGGGGTCAGCGGCGCTTGCGCCGCGTGACGGTGATGCGCTTGGGGCCCCGCTGGTTGGCGGCCCCTCGCACGACGACCTCCAGGAGTCCCTCGCCGTAACTGGCCGTGATGTCCTCCTCCTCGACCCCGTCGGGCAGGCTGATCTCGCGGCGGAACGTGCCCATGAACCGTTCCGAGGAGTAGTAGACGACGTCCTCGCCGTCGCGCTGGCGCTCCCCGCTGATGGTCAGGATGCCGTGGTTGAGGCTGATCGCCACGTCCTCCTCGTACACCCCCGGCACCTCGCACCGGATCACCAGGTCGTTCCCCTTGGCGAGGATGTCGGTGGGCGGACTCCAGGCGTCGGCGAAGCCGCGCTCGCGTTCGCCGGCCTGACCGCCCTCTATCGAGGACATGGTGTCGGAGATGCGGTTCATCTCGGTGATCATGTCAACGACCCCGTGGAAGGGGTTGCTGAACCTCTTGGGTGTCATGTGCCCTCTGCCTCCTCTGGATTGTCGCCCTCGTTCCTGCGGTCCACCCGGACGCTTCCCGTACGGGCGGGCGGCGGCCGGTCCTCCGCCCGCAGCCGTTTGGCCTCACCGGGCTTGGGTTCGCTGCCCAGCCCCTTGAACAGCCCCCACAGCATGAACACGAGGATGACCGCGAAGGGCAGGCCCGTGACCACGGAGGCCGCCTGGAGCGCGTCCAGGGCGTTCGTCCCGCCCAGTACCAGCAGGATGAGCGTCACGCCGCCCTCGCTGACCGCCCAGAAGGCGCGCTGGAGCCGGAGCGGTTTGGTGTCCCCGCCGTTGGTGAGGGTGTCCACCACCAGTGATCCGGAGTCGGAGGAGGTGACGAAGAAGATGGTCACCACCAGGATCAGCAGGACGGAGGCGATCACCGTGACGGCCGGTGCCAGGGGCAGGGCGTCCAGCAGGTGGTAGGCGGCCTGGGCCTCGTCGCCGTCGTTGAAGCCGCCCTCACCGAACAGTTCGTAGTACAGGCCGGAACCGCCGAACACCCCGAACCACAGCAGGGAGACCACGACCGGGGCGAACAGGGCGCCGAGGATGAACTCGCGGATGGTGCGGCCGTAGGAGATGCGGGCCAGGAAGACACCGACGAAGGGCGCCCAGGAGATCCACCAGCCCCAGTAGAAGACGCTCCAGCCGGTGGTGAAGTTCGCGGCGGTCTCGTCGGCGAGCGGACTCGGGAAGGACAGGCTCCAGGGGACCAGGTTGCCCAGGTACTCGCCCGCTCCGGTGAGTGTGGAGCTGATCATCCACAGCTTGGGTCCCACGGCGAAGACGAACGCCAGCAGGATGAACGCCAGCCACAGGTTGATCACCGACAGGCGGCGGATGCCCTTGTCGATCCCGGACAGGACGCTGAACAGGGCGATGCCGGTGATGACGATGATGATGGCCGACTGGGACCACGAGTTGTTCGGCAGGCCGAAGACCTCGGACAGGCCCCCGTTGATCTGCAGGGTGCCCAGGCCGAGCGAGGTCGCCAGGCCGAAGATGGTGCCGAACACCGCCAGGATGTCCACCAGGTTGCCCGGCCAGCCGAAGGCCCTGTCGCCGAGCAGCGGGTAGAGCGCCGACGCGGGGCGCAGCGGCAGCCCCTTGCGGAAGGCGAAGTAGCCCAGGGACAACCCGAGGGCGATGTAGATCGCCCAGGGATGGAAGCTCCAGTGGAAGAAGCTCAGTCCCAGGGCTTCCCCGACCGCCTCGGGCTGGGGCTCCGGGGCCGCGCCGGGCTCGGGGGCGACCGGGGCCAGCTCGCTGGAGCGCGGTGAGTGCAGGTGGGTGACGGGCTCGGCGACGCCCCAGAAGACGAGGCCGATGCCCATACCCGTGGTGAACAGCATCGCGAACCAGGCGATCGTGCCGAACTCGGGCCTGGAGTCGTCGGGTCCGAGTCGGATCTTCCCGAACCTGCTCAGCATCAGGAAGACGGCGACGCCGAGGAAGAAGGTGGTCGCCAGCACGTAGAACCAGCCCAGCTGGGAGCCGATCCAGTCACGGGCGGCGGAGGCCCCGGCCAGCAGGGGGTCGGTGAGAACGATCCCCAGCACGACGAAGGCGATGATGACGGCGCCTGAGACGACGAAGACGGGTGGGTTGGTGTGGTCGCGAACGTACTCGCGCAGGGATGAGATGGTGGCTCCTTCCCAGCCCCGCTGGGTGTACGGGGGTTGGAGCGCCGGTTCCTGCACCGGCCACGGACATGTCCCGTGGGATGGTAGAGGCTTTGGTCCCTGGCAGTAAAGCGACCTCGCGCTCACGGAGAGTTCCGACAAAGTGTGCCATGTCGGTCTTCGAACGCAACTCCGGAGTCAGGGGCCAAGCGCCGGTCCCCGGGGCTCCGGTCCTGCGGGGGCGCCGGTCCGCTGTGGCGGCCGGGCGGAGCCGTCAGTGGCGGCGGGGTGCCCGCTGGGCGACGAGCGTGTCCAGGGCCGTGTTCACCCGGTCCAGCCAGCCCGTGATCACCTCCAGCTCCTCCAGCGAGTAGTCCTCGTGCAGCGAGGTCATGACGTCGCGCATCCCCGGTGCGGTGCCGGCGGCGATCTTCTCGGCCCCCTCCACCAGGCGCACCGCGACCTTGCGCCGGTCCAGCGGGTGGGGGGTGCGTTCGACCAGGCCGTGTGCCTCCATCCGGTCGATCACCCCGGTCACCGAACCGGTGGACAGGCACAGGCTGTCCGCGATCTCCCCCGGGGTCATGGTTCCGGCCACCCGTAGCAGTGTGTAGCACTGGAAGTCGGTCGGGTTCATGCCCGAGCGCTCCGACATCCGGTGCAGCAGCCGCACCAGCCCCACCGCCAACTGCTGGCCGTCGGTCTGCAGCGCCATGTACAGGTCCGTACGTGAGCGCGGCCCGTGCGCTCCGGACCCGTGCGGTTCGTCCGGCTCCGGCGCGGGCGCGTTCACCCCCGACGCCTCCACCCCGGACGCGGTCGACCCCTCGGGCCCGGCGGGCCGGGTTCTGGGCGCGCTGTCCATGGGTCTCCCAACGTCGCGGTGATCGGGCCCTCCGGTCACCGGGAACGAGTTTAGGGGGACCTCGAAGTGTTGGGTGGCCTGGGAAGAGCACGATGTGTAATAGTTCGGAATATAAGAATCATGGAAACCGAGACATTTGGTTCGTTATGCCTTCCGCTGAGGAGGTTGTCATCACCGAAACCGGTAGGGAAGCACCCGCCGTACCCGGGCGAGCCCCGGCCGGGGACGTCGACGGGGTCCGGGCGGCCGTGGGCGGGGTCCTGCACGAACACCTGGGCGCACGGGTGCGCGAAGTGGATCTGCTCGACCCCGGGTGCGGCCGTGAACTGGCCGAACGCATCGTCTCCTTCACCCTGGGCGGCAAACGGCTCAGATCGGTCCTGCTCTGGTGGGGGTGGCTCGCCGGCGGGGGCGCCGCCCGGGGCGGCCCCGCCCGGGCGGCGCTGTCCGCCGGGGCCGCCATCGAGATGCTCCAGACCTTCGCGCTGGTCCACGACGACGTCATGGACGCGGCACCCACCCGGCGGGGAGAACCCTCCGTGCACGCCGCCCACGCCGCGGAGCACAGGACGCGCCGCTACCGCGGTGAGTCCGCACGCTACGGCGACTCCATGGCGGTCCTGACCGGCGACCTCGCCCTGGCCTGGGCGGACGACCTGCTGTACGGGGCACTCGCCGACCTGGCCACCCGGGCCCGGGCGTACCGCGTGTGGAGCGACATGCGCACCGAGGTGATGGTCGGGCAGTTCCTGGACCTGCGCTCCCAGGCGCGCGCCGAGCGCTCGGTGCGCACCGCCCTGCGGACCGACCGGCTCAAGACGGCCTCCTACACCGTCGAACGCCCCCTGCAACTGGGAGCGGTCATGGCCGGAGCCCCCGCCGCGACCGAGGAGGCGCTGCGCGGCTACGGCTGCGACGTGGGGGTGGCCTTCCAGCTCCGCGACGACCTCCTGGACCTCTACGGGGACCCGGCCCGCACCGGGAAGGAACCGGGGGAGGACCTGCGCGAGGGCAAGAACACCATGCTCCTCGCGGCGGGGATCGAGCTGGCGCGGGAGTGCGGTGACCTCGCCGCCCTGGTCCTGTTGGAGGGGGTGGGCGCCGGCCCCGTGGACCCGGCCGAGGCCGCCGCCGCACTCGACCGCGTGGGCGCCCGAGCCCTGGTCCGCGGACGCTGCCGCGCCCTGGCCAGGCGGGGGACGGCCCGTCTCGCCGACCTCGACCTCGCCCCGGCCCTGCGGGAGGGGTTGGTCGGCTTCGCCGAGACCGCGGCACGAATCTGACCGGCCCCGCCCACGAACCCCACCCATGAACGGAAGAGATCCCGTGAACCCTGCCCAGACACCGCAGCGAACCACCGGGCGCCCCCGGCCGCCAGGGCGCCCCCGTACCGGCCGGGACCCCGTGGTCGTCGTGGGCGCCGGGCTGTCCGGCCTGTCCTGTGCCCTGCACCTGCTCGGCGCCGGACGCGAGGTGGTGGTCGTCGAACGCCAGGAGCACCCGGGCGGCCGCGCCGGCCGCCTGGACATGGACGGCTTCCGCGTGGACACCGGGCCCACGGTCCTGACCATGCCCGAAATCCTGGACGAGGCCTTCGCGGCGGTCGGCGAGAGCCTCCGGGACCGCCTCGACCTCCTGCCGCTGGCTCCGGCCTACCGCGCCTCCTTCGCCGACGGTTCCGTCATCGACGTGCACACCGACCGCCGCCGGATGACCGCCGAGGTCGCCCGGGTCGCCGGAATCCGGGAGGCGGTCGGTTACCTGCGCCTGCGCGAGTGGCTCACCCGCCTGTACGAGGTGGAGATGCGCTCGTTCATCGACGCCCGGTTCGACTCGCCCCTGGACCTGCTCGGCCCGGACCTGGCGCGGTTGGCGGCGATGGGCGGCTTCGGCCGTCTGGCTCCCGCGGTCGGCCGCCACCTCGGGGACGAGCGCCTGCGCAGGATCTTCTCCTTCCAGTCGCTCTACGCCGGGGTGGCACCAGAACGGGCGCTGGCCGCCTATGCCGTCATCGCCTACATGGACACCATCGCGGGCGTGTACTTCCCGCGCGGCGGGATGCGCGCCATCGCCGACGCCCTGGCGGGAGCCGCGGCCAAGGCGGGCGCACGGCTGCGTTACGGGTGCGGCGTCACCCGGCTGGAACGGTCCGGTGACCGCGTCACGGCGGTACTGACCGACCAGGGCGAACGCATCGCCTGCGACCAGGTCGTCCTCACCGTCGACCTGCCCGCCGCCCACCGCCTCCTGGGACACCGTCCGCGGCGCCCGGTGCCGCACCGGTTCTCGCCCTCGGCGGTGGTCCTGCACCTGGGCACCGACCGCACCTGGGACCACCTGGCCCACCACACCATCTCCTTCGGAGAGCAGTGGGAGCGCACCTTCACCGAGATCATCGACCAGGGACGCCCGATGAGCGACCCCTCGCTGCTGGTCACCCAGCCCACGCTCACCGACCCCTCGCTGGCCCCGGACGGCCACCACCTGCTCTACGTTCTGGCCCCCGCCCCCAACCTCGCCGCGGGCGACACCGACTGGGACCGGGAGGGTCCGCGCTACCGCGACGCCGTCGTCCGGACCCTGGAGGAGCGCGGCCTCACCGGACTGGACGCCTCGGTACGCGCCGAGCGGCTGGTCACCCCGGCCGACTGGGCCCGCCAGGGCCTGGCCCGGGGGACCCCGTTCTCGTTGGCGCACACCTTCGCCCAGACGGGCCCCTTCCGCCCCCGCAACACCGTGCCCGGCACCGCCAACGCCGTCCTCGCGGGGTGCGGCACCACACCGGGGGTGGGACTGCCCACCGTGCTGCTCTCGGGGAAACTGGCCGCCGCGCGCCTTCTGGCCGCATCGAAACGACGGGGACGCCGATGAGCACCGCCACCGCCGAACTGGACGCCGCGGGCATCACCGCCCGGCGCCTGCGCGAGGACTACCTGCGCTGCCGCGGGCTGCACGCCCACCACGGCCGCACCTACTACACGGCCACCCGGGTACTGCCCCCCGAACGCCGCCCCGGCATCCACGCGCTCTACGGGTTCGCCCGCTGGGTGGACGACATCGTCGACGAACCGGCCCCCGGAACCACGGTCGAGGACCGCAGGTCCCGTCTGGACCGCATCGACGCCGACCTCGCCGCCGCCCTGTCCGGGGCCGAACCGGCGGAACCGGTCCTGCGCGCCCTGGCGCACACCGTACGCCGCTACGCACTGCCCCCCGAGTACTTCACCGCCTTCATGGCCTCCATGCGGATGGACCTGACGGAGACCGGGTACCGCGACCTCGCCCACCTGCGGGAGTACATGTACGGCTCGGCCGCGGTGATCGGGCTCCAGGTCCTGCCCGTCCTGGGCACCGTCGCGCCCCGCGAGGAGGCCGCACCGCACGCCGCCGCCCTGGGCGAGGCCTTCCAGCTCACCAACTTCCTGCGCGACGTGGCGGAGGACCTCGGACGCGGGCGCGTCTACCTGCCCGCCGACGCCCTGGACCGGCACGGCGTCGACCGGGCCCTGCTGGCGCACTGCGCCGACACCCGCGCCCCGGACCCCCGGGTGCGGCGGGCCGTCGCCGAACTGGTGCAGGTCAACCGGGACCTCTACCGGCTGGCCGAACCCGGGGTGGCGATGCTCGAACCGGTGGCCCGGCCGTGTGTCGCCACCGCCCTGCGGCTCTACCGGGCCATCCTGGACGAGATCGCCGCGGCGGACTTCGACGTGTGGAGCGTCCGCCACCGGGTTTCCGACACCCGCAAGATGGCGGCGGCCATGCCCGCCCTCGCCCGCTCGCTGTGGGCGCGGGCCGTCCCGCGACCCCGCAGCTCCACCCCCTGAGGAGAGCACAGATGTCCCTGCCCGACCCCGAACCGCGACGGATCCCCCTGCGCCGGATGCCCAGGGGCACCTGGGCCCGCCAGGAACCCACCTGGCGGGAGGCGGCCCCGGGGGTGATCGGGGCGGCCCTCAAACGTGCCCTGGCCCGCCCCTCGGGCAACTGGTACGTCCTGGCCGCCGCCGAGGAGGTGCGGACCGACCGCCCCTTCGGCCGGGTGGTGGCCGGCACCGAACTGGTTGCCTGGCGCACCCCCGACGGGGCCGTGCACGCGGGCCCGGGGGCCTGCCCCCACCTGGGCGCACCGCTGTGCCGGGGAGCGGTGGACCGGGGGCGCCTGGTGTGCCGCTGGCACGGGCTCTCCCTGGGATCCGAGGGCTTCCCCGGCTGGAGCCCCTACCCCGCCCACGACGACGGCGTGCTCGTGTGGGTGCGCCTGGACCGCGCGGGCGGCGAGGAGCCCCTGGACGCACCCGTCGTCCCCGAACGCCCCGCGGCCGCCCTGCGCGTCTCGGCGGTGGAGAGCATGGCGGGCCGGTGCGAACCCGAGGACGTGGTCGCCAACCGGCTCGACCCCTGGCACGGATCCTGGTTCCACCCCTACTCGTTCGTCGGGCTCCGGGTGACCGAAGTGCCGAGCGGACCCGACCCCGACCCGGACCGGATGGTGGTGGACGTCGGCTTCAGGGTGGCCGGCCGGTGGGGCGTTCCGGTGCGCGCCGAGTTCACCTGCCCCGATCCCCGGACCGTGGTCATGCGCATCATCGAGGGCGAAGGGGAGGGGAGCGTGGTGGAGACCCACGCCACCCCGTTGGGCACGGACGCCCGAGGTGTGCCCCGCACCGCCGTCATCGAGGCGACCGTCGCCGCCTCCGAACGCACCGGCTTCGCCCTGGCCCGCAGGGCCGCGGGGGCGGTCCGTCCGCTGATGCGGATGGCCGCCCGCCGCCTGTGGCGCGACGACCTCGCCTACGCCGAACGCCGCTACCTGCTTCGCGCCCGCGGCTGCTGGCCCGGCTGACGCAGGGACCGGGCCGCGGCGCGCAGCGGAGCGAACCTGCCCCGGCGGGGCACGCTCCACACGGTGTGGCCCGGCAGCCCCCACCGGGCGAGCAGGGCGTTGGCGGCCAGGACACCGCTGGTGGCCGCGCGCTCCATCAACGCCACCGGCAGGTCCACCCGCACGTGGTCCCCGGCCACCACCAGCCACGGGACCGGTGTGGTCACCGTGCAACGCCGTGCGTGCCCGCCCGGCGGGAACAGCGGACAGTCCTGCCGCACCTCGTGCCGGGCGTCCACCACCCGCGCAGCGCGCAGTTCGGGGTAGGCGGTCAGGGCCTGTTTCCACAGCGAGGCCTGCTCGGCCGCCGGGTCGCACCCCTGCGGCAGTGCGTAGGCGTGCAGTTCCACGACCGAACCGTCGGTGCGCCGTGCCCAGGCCGACGCCTGGTCCTCGTAGCGTTCCAGGACGCTGATGTTGTCCAGGGTGGGGTACCCGGCCGTGCCCAGGAAGGCCTGCCGGTGGGGACGCACCGGCCGGTCCAACCAGTAACGGGAGACCAGGAACGGCGGTGCGGACGGCACCGCGGCCACCCGGGCCCGCCAGGCGCTGGTGCCCAGGCCGGGGGAGTCCGCCACCAGGCGGCGCAGCCCGGGCGGATCCGCGGCCAGTACCACCCCGTCGAAGGACGAGCCGTGCTCCCCGCCGGTGCCGGACCAGGCCACGGTGGCCGCGTCGGCCCCCGACGGGGTGATCCGGTCCACCCGGGCCCCCTGGTGGAAACGGACCCCCGACCGGCGCAGGCGCTCGGCCAGCGGGTCCCACAGCGCCTGCGGGAAGGGTGAGCGGGGCACGTCGAACACCAGCCCCTCGGCGGAACCGAGGAAGTAGATGTGGAACATCACGGCCATCTCCGCCGCGGACAGGTGCTCGGGTGCGGCGAAGAAACTCCGGCTGAAGACCTCGAAGGCCAGGTGGCGGGCGCTGAGCGGGAAGCGGACCAGATCCAGCAGCTCCCGGGCGCTCAGGTGGTCCAGGCGTTCGTACACGCCCGGCGCGTCCACGTCCAGCAGTTGCAGCGCGGCGGGCAGGTTCACCCCGACCAGCTCACGGAGCGGGAAACTCCGGCTGGTGGCCGCCAGGGCGAGGGCGTTCCACGGCGGGGCCGGGGGGAGGCCGGAGAACCGGTCGGCCAGCCCGGAGGAGTGCACCAGCGGGTAGTCCGGCAACGGCGCCAGGCCGGACAGTTCCGGGTCGGCGTGGCGCAGCAGCGCGCGCAGGTTGTAGTACTGCCGGAAGAAGGCGTGGAAGCCCCTGCTCATCGTCGCGGTGGAGCCGTCCGCCAGTTCGGTGTCCCAGCCGCGCAGCCGGCCGCCCAGCCCCTCCTCGCGTTCCAGGACCCGCACCCGGACACCGCGCTCGGACAGCGCGCGGGCGGCCGACAGCCCGGCGATGCCCCCGCCGACCACCGCCACCCGCGGGGCGCGCCGGGGCGGCGGTCCCACCGGCGGGGGCGCCGGGACCGCCTCCGCGGCCGGGTCGTGTACGTCCGCGTTCACCAGCGGCCCCCGGGCCGCGCGCCGACGAAGGTGTGGGTGATCCCGTACTGCCAGCCCGGCAGCGGGGCCCCGGCCACCGACTCCAGCCCGGCGGCGCGCATCCGCGCCAGCAGGGCGCGGGCGCCGTCGAACTCCACCACGCTGCGCCACAGGTAGCGGAACAGGTCCGCGCGGCCGGTCAGGGCCCGCCCGGAGGGGATGACCACCCCCCAGCACACCGCGGTCCACACCGCCCGGGCCGACACCGAGTCCGCCACGGAGTACTCGTGCAGGGCCACGCGTCCGCCGGGCCGCAGCACCGCCGAGACCGCGGACAGCAGGGCGTCGGGGTCGGGGACGTTGCGGATCAGGTACGCGGCGAACACCGCGTCCGCCGGGCCGCCCAGACGCTCGGCCACCCACTCCGGTGTCAGCGTCTCGGCCCGTGCCCGGTGGAACTCCACACCGTGCGGCCAGACCTTGGACCGTGCGGCGTCGAGCATGCCCTGCGAGGCGTCCACGGCCACGATCCGGGCCCGCGGCGCCGCCTCCGCCAGGGCCGCCGTGGACGCTCCGGTCCCGCACCCCAGGTCCAACAGGCGCAGGCCCTCACCCCGCCCCGGCAGCCGTAGCCGCCGCACGGAGGTGCGCAGGTCGCGGTGGTATCCGGGGTTGGCGCCGACCAGCCGGTCGTAGGCGTCGGCCGCGTGGTCGAACTCGTGGGTGACCGCTCCGGTCTTCATCCGGCCCGTCGTGGTGGTCATGTTCCTCCCGTGTCCACCCGCCGGACGCCCCGCGCCCCGGCATGCTGGTGGTATGGCCGACTACGAAGTGGTGATCATCGGTGGGGGAGCCGCAGGGCTCACCCTGGCCCATCGCATGGGCGGGGTCAACGAACGACGCGGACGGCCCCTGCGCACCGCCCTGCTGGAACCGCCGTCCGGGCCACACACGCCGCCCCCGCGCACCTGGTGCTTCTGGGAGGCGGAGGGCGGACTCTGGGACCCGCTCCTGGCCGCACGGTGGCGCGACCTGACCGTGCTGGGGCCCGACGGCGCCGAGTACCGCTCCCCGGCCGACCCCTACCTGTACAAGATGCTGCGCTCCACCGACGTGGCCGCGCACGTCCGCGACCGCGCCGACGAGCACCTCGACCAGCGGGAGCTGTACGTGACCGGGCTGGTCGACGGTCCCGACCACGCCACTGTGCACGCCACCGCCCCCGACGGCACCGCGGTCCGCCTGAGGGCCCGGTGGGTCTTCGACTCGCGTCCGCCGCCCGTGCCGCAGGACGGGCGCACCACCCTGCTCCAGCACTTCCGGGGCTGGTTCGTGCGCACTCACCGCGACGCCTTCGACCCCGGTGCCGCCGTTCTGATGGATCTGCGTCCGCCCCAGCCCCGCACCGGGGTGGCCTTCGGGTACGTGCTCCCGCTGTCCTCCCGGGAGGCGCTGGTGGAGTACACCGAGTTCGGGCGCAGCGCCCTGACCACGGCCGAGTACGACGTGGCGCTCACCGACTACTGCACCCGGGCCGGACTGGGGGACGTCGAGGTCACCGCCGCGGAACAGGGGGTGATCCCGATGACCGACGCGTCCTTCCCCACCCGTACCGGTCGGCGCCTGTTCCGCATCGGCACCGCGGGCGGGGCCACCCGGCCCTCCACCGGCTACACCTTCAGCGGGGTGGCCCGCCAGACGGCAGCGGTGGCCCGGGCCCTGGCCGAGGGCCGGACCCCGGTGCCCCCGGTGCCCTACCGGGCCAGGCACCTGGCCATGGACGCCATCATGCTCCGGGCACTGGACAGCGGGCGGGTGGCGGGCGCCGACTTCTTCACGCGGCTCTTCGCCGCCAACCGGCTCGGCGACGTCCTGGCCTTCCTGGACGGCACCTCCCGCCTGCCCGGGGAGCTCGCGATGGGGCTGACCACCCCCCTCGGGGCGATGTCCCGGACCACCCTCGACCACCTGTGGTACAGCCTGCGCACCCGCGCCGGCGGGATCCCGGGCCGGTTCAGGGCGCCAGGGCGGCCATCGCCTCGGTGAGGGAGCCCAGGTGGCCGTCGGCGAACCGCCGGGCCGCCCGCACACCGCGCCAGCCCGGGCCCGCCGTGTACAGGCCGACGTGTTCCCTGGCTGCGGCGGCGGCCCCGGCGGCGGCCAACAGCGTCCCGGCGCCCTGGTCGCCACGGGTGTGGCACCACAGCACCACGGCGCTCGGCCCGATCCGCCGGACGGTGCGCACGACCGCCTCGGTGGGGGTGCAGGGCCCCAGGACCCGGTGGGCCCGACCGGCCTCCCGCAACGCCGCGGCCAGGGCCTCCACCGGCAGGCTGTGCATCTCGTGCGGGGCGCAGGCCAGGACCACCGGTCGGCCGGACCCGGGCGCGTGGCCCGGTCCCGGCCGGTCCGGCGGTCCCGGGGGCACCCGGCGCAGCGCCGAGGAGACCGCCCAGGACAGCAGGTGCTCCACCTCCACGTAGCGGCGGGTGTCCTCCCACTTGCGGCCCATCCCGTACAGCAGCGGCATCGCCAGGTTCTCCCAGACCGCGACGGTGCCGTGTTCGGCCAGTGCCCTCTGCAGCAGGTGTTCGACCAGGTCGGAATCCATGCGCATGGCGGCACGGGCGATCCCCTGCAGGGAGGGGGACGCGGTGCCGAGCGGCAGGGTGTCCCCGCCGGGCCGCCCCGGCCGTCCGGAGGCGGGCGGGGCGGGGCTCCCGGATGGTGTTGACGGGGTGCCGTGGGGGTCTGCTGGGGCGTGAGTGTGATCCTGTCCGGTTCGCTCGGGCGTGTCCGGGGAATCCTTCTGGGACACGGCGGCGGACGCGCGAAGGACCGGCCGAGCCGCCGGGGTCCGGTCCAGGATCCGCTGTGCGGCCGTGGCGGGGGGCACGCCCTCACCGACCAGACGGCACAGTTCCCGCAACCGGTCCATGTCGGCCGGTGAGTACCTGCGGTGGCCGCCGGGGCTGCGCTCCCCGGGACCGATCCCGTAACGCCGGTCCCAACTGCGCAGCGTGGTCGGAGTGACCCCCAACAGGCGGGCCGCGGCCCCCGGGGAGAGTGCGTCGTTCATGGCACCCCAACACGTTGCGAAAGCGGTGCGACTTGTGGCGCGCGTCGCTGACCTCCGACTCTAGTCGGGAGAGCACCGAAAGGGGCGACAACATGGATCTGGACACCAAGCGCCGGGCGGACCGGCGGCTCGACATCGTCTACCGGATCGGCGCCGGTCTCACCGGACTGGTCCTGATCGGTTTCGGCACCGCGGGACTGATGATCAGACTCCCGCTGTTCGACACCCAGGGCGAGGTGATCGCGGGACTGTCCACCAACGGGGCGCTGAGCTTCCTGTCGATCGCCATCGGATCGCTGCTGGTGGGCGCGATGGTGCTGGGCGGGATCTTCGCCTCCACCGTGTGCGTGGCGGTCGGTGCGGCCTTCGTAGCCAGCGGGCTGGTCAACCTCTACCTGATGAGTACCGACTTCAACATCCTGGCCTTCTCCATGCCCAACGTCATCTTCAGTTTCGTCGTGGGCCTGATGGTGATGACCTTCGGCATGTACGGCCGCTTCAGCGGCGGCCTGGCCGAGGACAACCCCTTCCGCCAGCACCGGGAGTCCCGGCACCGGGGCCGGGTCCCGGCTCCGCGCGCCGAGGGCGTCGGCGGGTCCGTCGGTCACGGGAGCACCGACGAACGCCTCCGGGACGCCGCAGGGGAACCCGACCACCGGGTGGAACAGCAGGCCGGAGCCCGGGACGCGGCCGCTGACGGGGGCGCACCGCGCGTGCGCGGCCGCCACCGCGCCGACGGGGCGGCGGAGTGAGCGGCGCGCCCCGCCGGGGGCGTCTGGCACTGGTCACCGGAGCCAGCGGGTACATCGGCGGCCGCCTGGTCCCCGAACTGCTCGCCGCCGGGTACCGGGTCCGCTGCCTGGCCCGGACCCCGGACAAGCTCCGCGACCACCCCTGGCGGGAGCGGGTGGAGGTGGTACGCGGCGACGTGATCTCCGGCGAGGGCCTGGCCGAGGCCCTGGCCGGGGCGGACGTGGCCTACTACCTGGTGCACTCGATGGGCGGGGGCGGCGACTTCGAGAGCAACGACGCGAAGGGCGCCCGTACCTTCGCCCGCGCCGCAGGGGAGGCCGGCGTCGGCCGGGTGGTCTACCTGGGCGGGCTCGCCCCGGACGGGGAGGAGCTCTCGGCGCACATGGCCTCCCGCAAGGAGGTCGCCGACCTCCTGCTGGACGGTCCGGTGCCCACCGTCGTGCTGCGCGCGGCGGTGATCCTCGGTTCGGGTTCGGCCTCCTTCGAGATGCTGCGGCACCTCACCGAACGCCTGCCCGCCATGACCACGCCGCGGTGGGTGCGCAGCCGGGTACAGCCCATCGCCGTACGCGACGTGCTGCGCCTGCTGGTGGAGGCCGACGCCCTGCCGGCCGACACCAACCGCGCCTTCGACATCGGCGGGCCCGAGACCCTCACCTACGCGGAGATGATCCAGCGCTTCGCCGCCGAGGCGGGTCTGGCCCGCAGGCTCATCCTCCCGGTGCCCGTGCTGTCGCCGGGGCTGTCCAGCCTGTGGGTCGGCCTCATCACACCGGTTCCGCCCGCGGTGGCGCGTCCGCTGGTGGAGTCGCTGCGCCATGACTCGGTGGCCGGAGAGGACGACCTGGCCGAGCTGTTGGACGACCACGAGCGGATCGGGTTCGACCGGGCGGTGGCGCTGGCGCTGCGCCGCATCGACGAGGACCGGGTGGACACCCGCTGGTCGTCCGCGGCCTGGCCCAGCGCCCCTTCGGACCCCCTGCCCACCGACCCCGACTGGTCCGGGGGCAGCCTGTACACCGACCGCCGCGCCCGGGTGGTGGACGCTCCCGCCGAACAGCTGTGGCGGGTGATCGAGGGGATCGGCGGGGAGCGGGGCTGGTACTCCTGGCCGCTGGCCTGGGCCGCCCGGGGCTGGATCGACCTGGCCGTGGGAGGGGTGGGGCCGCGCCGCGGCCGACGCGATCCCGAACGCCTGCGGGTGGGGGACTCGCTGGACTTCTGGCGGGTGGAGGAGATCGTGCCGGGACGGCTGCTGCGGTTGCGGGCGGAGATGCGGCTGCCCGGACCGGCCTGGTTGGAGCTGGGGGTGGGTGAGGCCCGTGGGCGCACCGTGTACCACCAGCGGGCGCTGTTCCACCCGCGCGGGCTGTTGGGCCACCTGTACTGGAAGGCGGTGACGCCCTTCCACGGGGTGGTGTTCGGGTCGATGGCCGCCAACATCGCCGCCCGGGCCGAGCAGGGCGCCGCGGGGGACCAGCGGGACCGGGGCGCCTAGCCGCGGGTCCGCCCCGGGAGAAGCCCCCTCACCCGCCCCGAACCGGTGGGGCGGGTGAGGGGGAGGGGACGGTGCACTCTCAGGATTGGCTAGGATTCCAAGAAGCTCGCATTTCTAGCTATATCTCAGCGAACCCGGAAGGACAACCGACGGTGAGTACACGACTCGAACCCCCGGCCCGGCGGTCACGCTGGTGGGTGGGGGCCGCCCTCCTGGTCGCCCTGGTGTGGATCCTGGGCGCGGGCCCCCTTGGCGCCTTCCTCGGCAGACTCGGCGAGGTCCAGACCAACGACCCCGCCGCCTTCCTCCCGGACGGTGCCGAGTCCACCGAGGTCGACCGGATCGCCGAGGACTTCGACCGCGCCGACAGCGTCCCCGCCGTCGTCGTCCTCTCCGGGGACGAGGACCTCGCCGACGCCCGACTCGCCGACGCCGCCTCCCTCGCCGAGCGGATCGGCGAACAACCCTGGGTCTCCGGCCAGGTGGTCGGCCCCGTCCCCGGCACCGAGGACCCCTCCGTCGCCCAACTCGTGGTCCCGGTGGACAACAGCTACGACACGGGGGAGTCCGTGGCCGAGCTGCGCGCCCTCCTCGCCGACGACCCCGTCGACGGCCTCCGGGCCCAGGTCACCGGTCCCGCCGGATACGCCGCCGACCTCTCCGCGGCCTTCGGCGGCATCGACTCCACCCTCCTGCTGGTGGCCGTGGCCGCCGTCCTGGTCATCCTCGTCGCCGTCTACCGCTCACCGCTGCTGCCGGTCCTGGTCATCGTCGCCTCCCTGCTCGCCCTCGGCCTGTCCGGCGCCCTGGTCTACGCCGCAGCCGACACCGGGCTGGTCAGCCTCAACGGCCAGAGCCAGGGGATCCTGTTCATCCTCGTCGTGGGCGCCTGCACCGACTACGCGCTGCTGCTCGTCGCCCGCTACCGCGAGGAACTCGCCGTCCGCGACCGGGTGCCCGACGCCGTCCTCGCGGCCGTACGAGGGGTCACCGGACCCGTCCTGGCCTCCGGCGGCACCGTCATCCTCGGCCTGCTGTGCCTGCTGGCCGCCGACCTCAACTCCACCAGCAGCCTCGGCCCCGTGGTGGCCATCGGCGTGGTGGCCGCCATGCTCGCCGCGATGACCTTCCTGCCCGCGGCCCTGGCCCTGTGCGGGCGCGCGGCCTTCTGGCCCGCCGCCCCGCACGGCCCCCGCCAGCAGGAGGGGCGGACCACCGACGGGGTCCTCCAGCAGCACCCCTTCTGGGGGCGGACCGCCCGCACCGTCGCCCGCCGCCCGCGCGCCCTCTGGCTGGGCACCGCCGCCCTACTGATGGTCGCCGCCGTGTTCGCGCCCCAGTTCACCGCCGAGGGCACCGGGCAGGCCGACGTCTTCCGCACCGAGGTCGAGGCGGTCGACGGTCAGCGCACCCTCGAACGCGGATTCGGCTCGGACTCCGGCGCGGCCCCCGCCCTGGTGGCCGCCGACGCCGACCGCCTGGACGAGGTCGTCGAGGCCGCGGAGGCGACCCCGGGAACGGACGGCGCGGCAGCCGTGACCGAGCCCGCACCGCCCGGAACCCGGAGCCCCGCCCTGGTGGTGGACGGCCGTATCCTGGTCGAGGTCGGCCTGACCGCCGACCCCGAGAGCACCGAGGCCGTCGACACCGTCCGCGAACTGCGCGAGAACGTGCGCGCCGTGCCCGGCGCCGACGCCCTGGTCGGCGGGGTCAGCGCCACCGACCTCGACACCCGGGAGACCGCCCAGCGCGACTTCGCGGTCGTGGTCCCCCTGGTCCTGGTCGTCGTGTTCCTGGTGCTGATCCCGCTACTGCGCTCCCTGGTGGCGCCGTTGCTGCTCATGGCGGCCAACGTGCTCTCGTTCGCCGCCGCCCTCGGGGTGGGCACCCTGGTGTTCGACCACGTCCTGGACCTGCCCGGGGCCGACCCTGTGGTGCCGCTGTTCGCGTTCGTGTTCCTGGTGGCCCTGGGCATCGACTACAGCATCTTCCTGATGTCGCGGGCCCGAGAGGAGACGCTCCTGCACGGCCACCGTGAGGGCGTCCTGCGGGCCCTCACCGTCACCGGCGGGGTGATCACCTCCGCCGGGGTGGTGCTGGCGGCGACCTTCGCGGCGCTCGCGGTCATCCCGCTGCTGTTCCTGCTCCAGCTGGCCTTCCTGGTGGCCTTCGGGGTGCTGCTCGACGCACTCGTGGTGCGCACCCTGCTCATCCCGGCGCTCGCCCTGGACGCGGGGCCCCGGCTGTGGTGGCCCGGGCGCGCGGGCCGGAACGCGCACCCGGGCCCGGAAACCGGTGCGGACGCGGTCTCCGGCACGGGCGCGCGACAGCTCACAACAGCTCGCCGGGAAGCTCCCGGTAGGCCCGGCTGAGCTCGTCGAGCAGCTCGGGGCGGGGCAGGCGGACCCCGTCCACCGACGCCACCGGGCGGACCCCGGTGGTGGCGTTGGTGACGAAGGCGCCCGCCATCCTGGTGGCCGCGACGGCCGCCAGCGGGCGCGTGGAGACCGGGACCCCGAGCCGCTCGGCGGCCTGGCTGACCAGGCGCATCGTCACCCCGGGCAGACAGGGGGCCTGAGGCCAGACCAGCCCGGACCCCTCCAGGAAGCCGATGTTCCAGGTGGGCCCCTCCGACACACGGCCGTCCACACCCGTGAACAGCGCGTCGTCGAAACCGTCCAGTTGGGCCGCGCGCCGCTGCCGGATCACCCCGAACAGCCCCGTCCCCTTGATCGTCGGGGTGTCCCGGTGGAACAGGCGGGTGCCGAGGTGGACCGGCGGCGGCGCGGAGCCCGGGGCCGCCCGCGTGGACACCAGGATCTGGGGCAGGGGCCGTACGGAGGGGCGGACCAGGTCCAGGGCGGGGTCGTAGACGGTCACCCGGACCACGGAGGGCGAGGGGTGCGCGCGGGCGGAGCGGCGGGCGAGCTCGCGCACGCGCGCGATGTCGAGTTCGGTGCCGAAGAGGGTCGCGCAGTCCCGGCTGAGGCGTTCCACGTGCAGGTCCAGGCCGCGCACCCGCAGGTCCGTGACGAGCATGGTCGTGAAGTGCCCGTAGCCGTACAGGGCGAGGCCAGCGAGTTCTCCCGTGCTGACGGGGCGTCCGTTCAGTTCCATTACGGGCACCATTCTGGCACTTCGGGACCTGCGGCAGGAGGTGGTTCGGGGGCCCGGCCCGGCCGTGTCCGGCCAAGCGCCGACCATGCCCGTTCGGGCGGGATCATGGAGGCACCCGGCCCGCCGGCGGGAGGTAACAGCCGCCCGGCCGGGTAGGACGATCAGGAAAGGGGAACTCCACGTTGCGTATCGACCTCAACTCCGATCTCGGTGAGAGCTTCGGCCGCTGGGAGCTCGGTGACGACCGCGCCCTGCTGTCCGTCGTGACCAGTGCCAACGTCGCCTGCGGCTTCCACGCGGGCGACCCCTCGGTGCTGCGCCGCACCACCGCGGAGGCGGCCGCCCGCGGGGTCGCCGTCGGCGGCCACGTCTCCTACCGGGACCTCGCCGGGTTCGGCCGCCGCTTCGTGGACGTGCCGCCCGCCGAACTCACCGACGAGGTGATCTACCAGCTCGGCGCGCTGTCCGCCTTCACCTCGGTGGCCGGCGACCGCGTCCGCTACGTCAAACCGCACGGCGCCCTGTACAACGCGATCGTCCACCACGAGGAGCAGGCCGCCGCGGTCGTCGAGGCCGTCCGCGCCTTCGACCCGGGCCTGCCCGTCCTCGGCCTGCCCGGATCACGCTTCCTGGCCCTGGCCGGGAAGGCGGGCCTGGCCGCCTACCGAGAGGCATTCGCCGACCGCGCCTACACCCCGCAGGGCACCCTCGTTCCGCGCCGCGAACCCGGTGCGGTCCTGCACGACCCCGAGGCCGTCGCCGAGCGCTGCCTGCGCATCGCCCGGGGCGAGCCCGTCGAGGCCGTGGACGGTACCCGGATCCTGGTCGAGGCCGACTCCCTGTGCGTCCACGGGGACAGTCCCGGCGCCGTGGAGACCGCCCGGGCCGTTTCCGAGCGGCTACGCGCCGAGGGCGTCACCATCGCCCCCTTCACCGGCGCGCCCGCCGCCGCACCGCCGGCCTCCGCCTGACCGAACCCGACCCGATCTGGAGCCGTACGTGCGCGTCCTGAAGTGCGCAGACACCGGGATACTGGTGGAGGTCGCCGACCTCGACCAGGTCATCGCCCTGGGCGCCGCCCTGGAAGCGGACCCGTTGCCGGGCGTCGCGGACGTCGTGCCGGCCGCCCGCACCGTCCTGCTGCGTCTGGAACCCGGGACCGACCCGGCCGGGGTCGCCGCGGCCGTCACCGGACTCCCCCTGACCACCGAGACCCACCTCAGGAGCGGGGACACCGTCACCATCGGCGTCCACTACGACGGCGAGGACCTCACCGACGTCGCCGAACTCACCGGACTCAGCCCGCGCGGGGTCGTCCGCGCTCACACCGCGGCGACCTGGACCGTCGCGTTCTGCGGGTTCGCCCCCGGCTTCGGCTACCTGGTCGGTGACGACCCCCGCCTGCGCGTACCCCGCCGGGGCGAGGCCCGCACCCGGGTCCCCCGGGGGTCCGTGGCGCTGGCGGGGGAGTTCACCGGTGTCTACCCGCGCAGCTCCCCCGGAGGGTGGCAGCTGCTCGGCCGCACCGACACCGTGACCTGGGACCTGGACCGGGACCCGCCCGGCCTTCTGCGGCCCGGCGTCCGGGTGCGCTTCGAGGAGGTCGCGTGAGCGGCACGGACGGGAGCGCGCTGGAGGTCCTGGCGACCGGGCCGATGACCACCGTGCAGGACGCGGGCCGGTTCGGCCACGCCGCCCTCGGCGTGGGCCGCTCCGGCGCGGCCGACCCCGACTCCTACGCGCTCGCCAACCGGCTCCTGGCCAACCCCCCGGGCGCCGCTGCCCTGGAGGTGACGCTCGGCGGACTGCGGGTCCGGGCGCACGGCACGGTCACCGTCACGGTGACCGGAGCCCGGGTACCGGTCCGGGTGGACGGGGGCGGCGCGGCGGCCAACGAGGTCCTGCACCTGCCCGACGGAGCCGAGCTCACCCTGGGCGCCCCCGAACGGGGGCTCCGTTCCTACCTGGGCGTACGCGGGGGAGTGGACGTACCGCCCGTGCTGGGCTCACGCAGCACCGACGTGCTCGCCGGGCTCGGCCCCGAAGTCCCCGTGGCCGGGGACGTACTGCCGGTCGGACCGGCCCCCGCCGCCTTCCCGAACCTGGACCACGCCCCCGTCGGGCCGGTCGGCGGCGACCGGGTGGAACTGCGGGTCGAACTCGGTCCCCGAGAGGACTGGTTCACCGAACGGGCCCGCACCGCCCTGCTGTCCGGGGACTACGAGGTGACCCCGCGCAGCGACCGGGTGGGCGCCCGCCTGGCCGGACCGGCCCTGGAACGGGCCCGCGAGGGCGAACTCCCCAGCGAGGGCATGGTCGCCGGGTCGCTCCAGGTCCCCCCGGACGGCGAACCGGTGCTGTTCCTCGCCGACCACCCGGTCACCGGCGGCTACCCGGTCATCGCGGTGGTCTGCTCCGCCGACCTGCCCCGGGCCGCCCAGGCCCGCCCGGGGACACGGATCCGCTTCGTGCTCTGAGCAGGGGCGCCCCGGGTACCGGAGCCGTGGCCGGGGCGCTGTTCAGCGGTCCGCGCCGCGCGGGGCCCCGGGGTCGGGGAATGGGTGATGGCGCTTCGGGGTTGGCATCATTTGGGACCCCAAAGTCGGGGCAGTTTTTGCCGGCTCAATCCCGGCCGAACTCGTAGTCGTCATTCACTTTATTATCTATGTTGTGACCTTTGTTATCACTTTAGCCTTGAGTAATAAATCGGCCAAGGAGGGGCCGGTTAAGGCCTTCCTGCGAAAGGTGGTGGTGCAGGTGGATAAGAGCAAGAACCTGTTCGACGGCATCATGAGGTTCGCTGACAGTTGGTTGTCGCTGCCCATTATTTTCCGGTGCTAGCTCCCAGGCGCCGACGGCTGAGGCCCGCACCCACGGTGCGGGCCTGTTGCTTTCCGGGTCAACGGTCTTGGGGAGGATAAGCCCCGGGGTCGGGGAAGGACTGGTCGGAGCGGTTCCGCCCGCCCCGCAGGCGTGCGCCCCGACCCTTCCGGGTTTCCGCTGCCCCGGCCGGTTCCCGCCCGGGCGACGGGCGCGCGGGGGCGGAACCGGAGGTGTCACGGGCGGGGAGGTCGGACTCGGGTCGCGCTGCCTGGCACATGGGACGCTCCAAGGGGCTGGGCTGCCTCCCAGCCTAGCGGGCTGACCGGAAACGTTGCCGGTGCGAGCCGGGGGACGGGCCCGGCGCCGACCTCAGGCGGGCGCCGGGGCGCCCAGGCGGCCGTCGCGCATCTCCAGCACCCGCCCGGCCGCACCGAGGTGCTCGGTGTCGTGCGTGACCAGCAGCGTCGCCACACCGAACGTCCGTGTCGCCTCCCCGACCAGCTCCATGACCCGTGCGCCCCGGTCGTGGTCCAGCGCCGCCGTCGGCTCGTCCACCAACAGAGCGCTCGGCCGCCCCGCCAGCGCCCGGGCGATGTTCACCCGCTGGCGCTCGCCCCCGGACAACTGGTGCGGGCGCCGGTGCTCCTTCCCGGAGAGCCCCACCGCGGCCAGGGTCTCCATCGCGGAGGCCCGCGCCTCGCGCACCGGACGGGACCGCATGTGCCCGGTGACCACCAGTTGCTCCACCGCGGTCAGCGAGCTGATCAGGTTCGGCTGCTGGAAGACGATGCCCACCTCGGCCAGGCGGAGTTCGGCCGTCTCCCGGGGGCGCAGCCCCAGCGTGTCCGTACCGCCGACGCGCACCGTGCCCGAGTCCGGCCGGATGAGGGTCGCGGCCACCGCCAGCAGGCTCGACTTGCCCGACCCGGACGGGCCGACCACGGCCGTCACCTCCCCGGGGGCCACCCGCACCGACACGCGGTCCAGGGCGGTCACCACCCCGTCGCCGTCGGGGTAGGTCAGGGTCACGTTGCTCAGTTCCAGGCTCATCGGACGCCTCCCAGGGCGGTCAGCGGGTCAACGGAGGTGATACGGCGCACGGCCAGGACCGCGCCGAGCATGCCCAGCACGACCATGGCGGCGACCGGGCCCAGGGTGGTGGCCGCGGTCAGCGAGAACGGCAGGGCGGAACCGGCCAGGGCGCCCAGCCCCACGCCCGCGGCGCCGCCCGCGGCGGTGCCCAGGAGCAGCACGATCAGGGCCTGGGCCAGGGCGTCGCGCAACAGGTAGCGGGTGGAGCCGCCGAGCGCCTTGAGGATCGCGACGTCCCCGCTGCGCTGGATCGTCCACACGGTCAGGAACGCCCCGATGACCAGGGCGGAGATCGCGTAGAGGAAACCCTGCATGGCGACCAGGGAGCTGTTCTCCGAGGAGAACGAACCGATCGCCCGGAGGCTGCCGGACAGGGTGGTGGAGACGGTGCCCGCCGCCTCGTCCGCGGCACCGGCCGCTTCCTCCGGCCCGACGGATGAGGCGACCACGTTGGCGATCGGCGCGTCCTCGCCCTCGGCGTGCCGCACCCGGGGGTCGAGCTCCTGCCAGGTTCCGATGCCGGTCCACACCGCCGGGGTGTGGCTGTAGTGCTCGGTTGGGGCGAGGGCGTCGACGGTCAGCTCGGTGCCGGCGACGGTCACCGTGTCGCCCTCGGCGACGCCGAGGTCCTCGGCGATCTCCTCGCTGACGACCAGACCGCCGTCGGCACCCAGACCCCCGGGTGCCAGGCGGCCGCCGGGGACCACCCCGAACAGCGCGATGGCGGCCCCTTCGCCGCCGTCGATTTCGATCCGGCTCCGGGTCACGCCGACCGGTTCGGCCCACTCCACCCCCTCGGCGGCGGACCAGGCGTCGAGTTGGGCCCGGGTGACGGTGCTGTCGGCGTAGGACTCCTCGGGGTCGCCGTCACCGGACGTGCCGAAGGCGATGCGGCTGGCGGGCAGGTTCCCGACCGCTGACGTGGACTGGTCGGCCAACCCCGCCGTCAACCCGGACAGCAGCACGATGAGCAGGGTGATGAGGGCGACGACGGAGCCCATCAGCGCGAACCGCCCCTTGGAGAAGCGGATGTCACGAAGGGCGACGAACACGGCGGCCCTCCTTTCGGTGGACACTCGGTGGATGCGTGCCTCCAGCCTCGTCCGCTCCGGGGCCGCCGTCATCGGGCGAACGGAGCGTTCCCGGGGGCGGCGGGGTGGAGCGCGGACTCCATCGAACGGTTGATGACCCGGTCACCCGTACCGTCATAAGCTGCACTGATGCGGTACGGAAGGGGGTGGGCGCCCGAACTGCCCGGTGTGGTGACGGTGCTCCGGGTGCTGCGTCTGCTCCTGCACGCCTGCTTCCTGTTCCTGCTCGGGGTCGGCACCGCCCGGTACGCTCTCACCGGCCCGGCCGCCGCCCACCCGCAGTGGACGCACTGGGCTGTCGGCTGCGGGGCCGCTCTGCTCGCCGCGGTCTACTGCGCCGGGGCGCTGGCCGCCCGGCACGACGTGCACCGGACCCGCTCCCTGGTGTGGCTCGCCGCGGTCACCCTGCTGTGGGCCCTCCTGTCCTGGGCGGCCCCGGACTTCGTGTGGCTGGCCTTCCCGCTGTACTTCCTGCACCTGCACCTGCTGCGCGGGCTCCACTCGGTGGCCGCGGTCGTGGTCATCACCGCCGCCGCCGTCCTGGGCCAGGTCCTGCACGGCGGGGCCCTCACCGCGGGAATGGTCCTCGGGCCGGTGCTCGGAGCGGTGTTCGCGGTGGCCATCGCCGCCGGTTACACGGCGCTGGACCGGGAGAGCGAACGGAGCCGGGAACTCATCGACACCCTCACCCGGACCCGTGACGAACTCGCCGCCGCCCAGCGCCGCACGGGGGTGCTCGACGAACGCGAACGCCTGGCCCGGGAGATCCACGACACCCTCGCCCAGGGCCTGTCCAGCATCGTGCTGCTGTTGCGCACCGCGGAGAGCGCCCTGCCGAAGGACCCCGGTCTCGCGGCCACCCGTGTCGCCGAGGCCCGGGAGAGCGCCTCCGCCAACCTCGCCGAGGCGCGCAGGTTCGTCCGGGACCTGGCCCCGCCCTCGCTGACCGGGGCCAATCTGCCTGACGCCCTGCGGCGGCTGTGCGAACGGGTGGGCCGCACCGGGGGTCTCGACTGCCGGTTCCGCACCGACGGCACCCCGGCCGAACTCCCCTCCGGCTACGAGGTCGCGCTGCTGCGCGCCGCCCAGGCCAGCCTCGCCAACGTCACCGCGCACGCCCGCGCCACCACCGCCGTGGTCACCCTCGGCTACCTGGGGGAGGAGGTCACCCTGGACGTGTACGACGACGGGGAGGGTTTCGTGCCCGAACGGCTCCGCCCGCGCCAGGACGGCACCGGTTACGGGATCGCCTCACTGCGCGAGCGCGTGGCCGCTCTGGGCGGGGACCTGCAGGTGGAGTCCGCGCCGGGCGAGGGCACCGCGGTGGCCGTCCGACTGCCCCTGACCCCGGAGGAGTCCCGGTGACCGACAGCCCCCTGCGCATCCTGCTGGTGGACGACCACCCGGTGGTCCGCCACGGACTCAAGGCGATGTTCGCCGAACGCCCCGACATGGACGTGGTGGCGGAGGCCGCCGACGGCCGGGCCGCCCTGGACGTACTCACCGGGGGACCGGGCGGCGGCCGGACGGAGGTCGACGTCGTGCTGATGGACCTGCGGATGGGCGCCGGCATGGACGGGGTCACCGCGATCCGGCGCATCACCGAACTCGACTCCCCGCCGCCGGTCCTGGTCCTGACCACCTACGACACCGACGCCGACATCCTCGCCGCGGTCGAGGCGGGCGCCACCGGCTACATGCTCAAGGACGCACCGCCGGACCAGCTGTGCGAGGCGGTGCACGCGGCCGCGCGCGGGCAGACCGCGCTCGCCCCCGACGTCGCGAACCGGCTCATGGCCCGGCTCCGTTCACCGCACCCGGCGCTGAGCGGACGCGAACTGGAGATCCTCGGCCTGCTGGCCAGGGGGCTGTCCAACCGGGCGATCTCCCGCGAGCTGTTCATCAGCGAGGCCACGGTCAAGACCCACCTGGTGCACGTGTTCGACAAGCTCGGGGTGGACAACCGCACCGCGGCCATCACCACGGCCCTGCAACGCGGCCTCATCCGCGTCGAGTGAACACAGGCCTTCCGTTCCGGGCCTTCGGGCGCAGGCCCAGGCGCCGCAGCTCCAGCGCGGCCAGTTCCGCCACCACCGTCCGGTCGTTCTCCTGCCAGGCCCCGGCGGGGTCCTCGTGCACCGCCGCCAACCCGGCGGCGGGGGCGCCGGACAGGGCGCGCAGCGCCAGCAGCCGGGTACGCGCCTCGGGGGCCAGCGCGCGGAGCCGTACCGTTCCGGTGGCGCGGACGATCCAGCGGGCGCGGGCGGGCAGCCAGGTGGCGGCGAGCAGGAACAGCGGAAGGGCGGCCACGAGCAGCGGCAGGGTGAGGGCGAGCGTGCCCACGGAGTCCTGGAAGGAGTCCCCCGCGGCGCTGAGGGACTCGCCGGTCCCGCTGAGGCCGGTGAAGGGGGCGGCCAGGGCCTCTCCGGCGAGGGGGACCTGCCGGACGTTCTCGGCGGCGGTGTCCATGTGCTCGGTCAGTCCCGCCCCGGTGCTGGACATGAGCTCGCCCGGACGGTTCAGGGACAGGAGGGTCTCACGCAGGGCCAGGGCCGCGTGGATCCACACGAACGCCCAGACGAGCGCGGCGAGGTCGCAGACGAGTTGGAGGCAGGCGCGGACCGGAGTGTCGGCGTACAGCTTCACAGGGCTCCCGGGGGGTGAGGGGGCTGGGGGGTGATGCCCACCCTTGCCCGTTACCCGTTTCCGCCCGGCGGCACCCGCCCCGGGGACGCCGGGCGCGGGGCGGATCAGCGTGGTTCTCGCGGCGCGGAGCATGACCCGGGACTGTCTCCCCGAACTCCTCGCCCTGGGGATTGCTGGAGGCGGCGCTCTTCACCGGCCCGGATCGAGGTCTCAGAAGTCGGGGGCGGCGGCGAGTGCGCGCAGCGGTTCCGGAAGGGGCAGCCCGTTGAGCTCCCACCCGGGGAACCCGCCGTGTGCGACCACGGCGCGCAGGTACTCCACCAGGGTGAC
This sequence comes from Nocardiopsis terrae, assembly GCF_014651695.1. Classification (GTDB taxonomy): domain Bacteria; phylum Actinomycetota; class Actinomycetes; order Streptosporangiales; family Streptosporangiaceae; genus Nocardiopsis; species Nocardiopsis terrae. The sequence continues at coordinate 177,684 of NZ_BMXJ01000002.1, read as the reverse complement.
CCCGGGGCGCCCCCGGACGCCGATCAGGACCGGATCCGCCGAGGCGTCGGGCAGCAGGACGTCGTGGGTGCCGCCGCTGACGTTGGCCTTGTGGAGTTCGTCCGGTGCCAGGTCGAAGCTGGTCACGGCACTGACTGGCCGAGTTCTTGCGATGGTGTTCCGGGTGTCCTCGGCCCCAGGGACCCCCTCGTCCTCGTCCGGGGCCCGGAGGCACTCCTCCACCCAGAAGCGCAGGTGGTCGATCCCGGGCAGGCAGAGAGGGTCCGGTGATCCGGTAACCGGGGAGAAATCGGTCTCCTCCGTCCAGGTCGGGACCGAGTGGTAGTGCAGCCCGATCTCCGGCCAGTCCCCGGTCAGACCGACCTCCCCGACCGTGCTCAGGTACGCGGCCAACGCGGCGGGCACACCCCCGATCTCCTCGGCGAGTGCGGCCGTCTCCGCCCGGGCGTCCGGACCGGGCGGTGTGTGGAAGGGGAACCCGCCGGAGGGCTCGAACCCCAGCTCGGGCAGGGACTCGGCGAGCCGGGACACGTGGGCGGCCACCCGGGCCATCGTCAGGTCGGCAACCTCCCGGACGTCCTCGCGCAGGTGGTCGGGGACCTGGCCCAACGCGCCCAGGTCGGCCCAGACCTCCTCGTGCCTGCCCGAGAGGTAGTGCTGTGCGTGGCTCGTCATGGAGGAGAGCCTAGGACGGTGTCCCGACGGTTTCCGGAACGGGCCCGTCAGGAAGACGGGCCCGCAGGAAAGCGGCCGGAGGGGCGGGGGTCAGGAACGCGGGCCCGTGCCGGACCCGGGGTCGCGTACCCGCACGATCTGGCTCAGGGCCGCGAGCAGCGGCAGTTCCAGTAGCGGCCCCGCCACCAGGGCGAGGGCGATGAGCGGGCGGTCCGGGAACGCGGCCACGGCGACCGCCAGCGCCACCGGCGAGTTGCGGGCCACCGAGGTCATGGTGAGGGTGACCCGCTGGTCGGCGGGGAGCCGGAGCAGTCGGCCCGTGCCCGCCGCCACCAACGGCATGACCAGGAAGAACAGTGCCAGCGGGAGCAGCAGCACCACCAGCTCGCCCAGGTGCCCCACCACCGTGCGGGCCTGCCAGGCGAACATCGCGAAGACCGCCGCGTACAGCAGTGGCAGGACCGAGGCGGCCACCACCGGCAGGACCCTCCGGTCCCGCCACCGCGCGCCCCGCCAGCGCCGGGCGCCCCGACGCAGCAGCACGGCGAGAACCACGGGCACCACCAACACCAGCAGAACCGCCTCCGCCAGGGTGCCGGTGTCGACCATCGCGGCCTCGCCGCCGAGCAGCAGCACATACACCGGCAACAGCAGCAACTGCAGAACCAGATTCACCGGCAGTACCGCCGCCGCTGCCCCCATGTGCCCGCGCGCCAGCCCGGTGAACACCAGGTACCAGTCGGTACACGGGGTGACCAGCAGCAGGAGGAGCCCGATGCGCAGGTCGGGGGAGCCGCCCAGCAGCCCGGCCCCCAGGGCCCAGGCGAAGAGGGGGGTGAAGACGAAGTTCAGCACCAGGCTGGCGGCGACCACCTTCCGGGCGCCGCGCACCTGGCGTGCCTGCCCGGCGTCCACCTGCGCGAACACGGCCGCCAGCATCACCACCAGCAGGGGGAGCACCAGGTGTCCCGCGGTCGCACCCAGCGGCCACAGCAGCCCGGACCCCAGCCCGAGCACGGCGGCCAGCGCCACGAACACACTCTGGAACTTCTCTGACGTGGACACGCTGTGGCTTCCCGCGGCTTCTCGGACGACGGTCGAACGCCCGCCCACGCTATTCGACGGTGGTCGCCGTCGCTTTCTGCGGGGGTTTCGCCGGGCCAGGACAGTGGGGCGGGTAACGGGGCGGGCAGCACGGAGCCGACGGGGACGGAACTCCCCCTGACATCGAGTCAACCGCGAACCGGCGGGGGTACGCCAGGGGCGGCCCCGGGCCTGTGGACAACCACCGCCCGGGGCCGACCCGGGGCCAACCGGGACCGCCTCGGAGTCAGCTCGGCAGCTCACCCCCGCGGGCGAGCTCCCCGTACCAGCGGCCGCTCGGTTTCACGGTGCGCGCGAAGGTCTTCCGGTCCACCCCGACCAGCCCGAACGTGGGCGCCCAGCTGCCCCACTCGTAGTTGTCCAGCAGCGACCAGTGCAGGTAGCCGCGCACGTCCACCCCGTCGGCCATCGCCCGGCCCAGCCCGGCCAGGGCGCCGGTGGTGTACTCGATCCGCTCCTCGTCGGAGGAGGTGGCGATACCGTTCTCCGTCACGAGGACGGGGACCCCGCCGGTGCGTTCGGCGGTGTGCCGGACGGCCCCTTCGAGGGCCTGCGGGTGGAACTCCCAGCCGGTGATGGTGCGGCGGACACCCGGTTCCGGCTCCCTCGGCCCCTCCGGCCCGACCACGACCCGGGTGTAGGCCTGCACACCCACGAAGGCGTCGTCCTTCGCGGCGTCCAGGAACTGGTCCTCGCGGGTGTACGCCCACTCCTCGGCGAGGGCGTCGGCGCCGTCCACCGCCTGGAAGTTCTGGTTGGCCACGGTCCACCCGGTGGCCGTCCCCGGCAGGTCGGACAGCTCCTCGCTGGCGGCGTGGTGCGCCGCCACCAGCGCCTCGGCGGTCTCCTGGTCCGGCGGTGGCATCGCCCCGGCCACGGCCTCCCTGCGCTCGCCCTGACGGAACATGTTGGCCATCATCGCGAGCATGTTCGGTTCGTTGACGGTGCACACCCACGGCACACCGTCCAGGACCGCCCTGGCCTGGCGCACGTACCGGCGGAACAGGCCGACGCCGTCCGGGCCGGTCCAGCCGCCCGCCGCACGGAACCAGGCGGGCGAGGTGAAGTGGTGCAGGGTCACCACGGGGGTGAGTCCGCGTTCCAGGCACCCCTCGACGATCCGCCGGTAGTGCGCCAGTTCGGCCAGGGAGAAGCGCCCCGGCTCGGGTTCGATCCGGGCCCACTCGATCCCGAACCGGTAGCTGTTCAGCCCCAGGTCCCGGACGATGTCCAGGTCCTCGCGCCACCGGTGGTAGCTGTCGCAGGCGTCGCCGCTGCGCTCGGGCAGGATCGACCCCTCGGTGTTCTCCAGCGCCCAGATGTCACTGTCGGTGTTGTTGCCCTCGACCTGGTGCCCGGCGGTGGCCGCGCCCCAGAGGAACCCCTCGGGAAGGTTCGTCATCGTGTCGTCCCCCTCCTCAACCGGTGATCTCGCCGCGTTCGACGGCCGCCCGGCGTTTGGCCTCCACGTCGTCCACGAGGAGGTCGAGCATCTCCTCGGTGACCCCGAGGCCGAAGGTCCGCAGCGTGATCAGCGGCAGGGAGTCCGCCATCCGGAGCAGGTCCTCTGGCACGTCCGAGAGCCCGGGGAACGAGGACATCAGCTCCCGCATCACCGGCCCCCCGACGCGGTGGGTGCGCCACTCGCTCACCGTGCAGTACTTGGTCAGCTTCCGTACGTACCGGTCGCCCTCGGTGGTGATCCCGCCGGTGAGCCGGACGTCCCGGGAGGAGGCGCCGACGGAGACGGTGTAGGTGCCCGCGGCCAGGGACCAGCGGTGGTCCCTGGGGTCCCAGACGGACAGGTCGCGTCCGGTCAGCGGGAGCTCGATCCGGGTGCTCTCCCCCGGTTCCAGCGCCGCCTTCGCGAAGCCGCGCAGTTCGCGGCGGGGCCGCGTCGGGTGGTCCTGCTCGACGCCGGTGTAGAGCTGGGCCACCTCGCTCCCCGCGCGGTCGCCGGTGTTGGTGACGGTGAACGACACCGTCCACGCGTTCTCCCCGTTCGGGGCCACCTCCAGCTCCGAGTACGCGAAGCTCGTGTAGGTGAGCCCGAACCCGAAGGGGTAGGCGACCGGGACGTCCAGGGTGTCGAAGTGGCGGTAGCCGACGAACACGCCCTCGCCGTGGCGGACCCTGCCGTGCTCGCCGGGGAAGTTCAGGTACGTGGCGTGGTCGCTCAGCCGCACCGGGATGGTCTCGGTGAGACGGCCGGACGGTGCGGCGGCCCCGGTCAGCACGTCCACGACGGCGGCCCCGCCGGCCTGGCCGAGCAGCCAGCCCTCCAGGACGGCGTCGGCCCGGTCCTGCCACTCGGCCACCGAGACCACACCGCCGTTGGACAGCACGACCACGACCCGCTCGCTGACCTCGCGCACCCTGGCGAGCAGTTCGAGCTGGGGCGCGGGCAGGCCGATCGTGGTCCGGTCGTAGCCCTCGGACTCGGCGGACTCGGGCAGCCCCAGGAACAGCACGGCGGTGTCCGCCTCGCGTGCGGCCTCGACGGCCTCCTCGGCCAGCGCGGGCTCCTCGGTCCCGTCCAGGGTGAACCCGGCGGCGAACCGCACACCCGCGAGGGCGCCCTCGGAGACGGCGGCCTCGAAGGAGTCCAGGGCGCTGTGCACCCTGGTCGGCACCACGTGGGAGGAGCCGCCGCCCTGGTAGCGGGGGGTGCGGGCGAACTCGCCGACCACGGCCACGGACCGGTCGGCGGCCAGCGGCAGTGCACCGCCGTCGTTCTTCAGCAGCACCAGCGCCTCACGGGCGGCCTCGCGGGCCAGGGCGTCGTGCGCCTCGTGCTCCGGGGAGCGGGTGGTGTCGGTCCGCACCCGGTCCTGGAGCCGTTTCAGCCGCTCCACCACCGTGTCCAGCACGGACTCGTCCAGTTCGCCCCCGCGCACGGCGTCTGCGACGAGCTGGTCGGTGCCGCTGGGCGGCATCTCCAGGTCGAGCCCGGCGCGTACCGCGGCGACCCGGTCGAAGACGGCGCCCCAGTCGGAGACCACCACGCCCTCGAACCCCCACTCGCCGCGCAGCAGGTCGGTCAGCAGCCACGGGTCCTGGCTGGTGTAGACCCCGTTGAGCCGGTTGTAGGAGCTCATCACCATGGCGGGTTCGGTGGTGCGGATGACCTCCTCGAAGGCGGGGAGGTAGATCTCGCGCAGGGTGCGCTCGTCCACCTCGGCGCTGACGCGGTGCCGGTCGGTCTCCTGGTTGTTGGCGGCGAAGTGCTTGACGCAGGCGCCGACGCCCTGGGACTGGATGCCCTCCACCAGTGCGGCGGCGATCCGCGCGGTGACGTGGGGGTCCTCGGAGACGTACTCGAAGTTGCGGCCGCACAGGGGCGAACGCTTGATGTTCATGCCGGGGCCGAGGACGACGTCCACCCCCAGCGCGCTGGCCTCGCCGCCCAGGGCCTCGCCGACCCTGCGCACCAGGTCCGGGTTCCAGGTGGAGCCGAGCCCGACGGCGGGCGGGAAGCAGGTGGAGGGGACGCTGCCGCCGATGCCGAGGTGGTCGCCCTCGTCGGGTTGCTGCCGCAGGCCGTGCGGGCCGTCGGCCAGGTGGAGGGGGCGCAGTTCGCCCTCCACCCCGGTGCTGTGCCAGGTGTCGGAGCCGGAGGTGACCGAGGCCTTCACGGTCAGGTCGAGGCGGGGGTGGGTGCTCATCTGGACCTTTCTTGGGTGGGGTCGGTGGCGCTCGTGGGGTCGGCTGGGCCGGTGCTGTCGGTGGCGCCGGTGGTGTCGGCGGCACCGGGCGTGGGGTCGTCGGGGTCGGGCGCGGGCCGTTCCCCCGGGCCCCGGTCCCGGGCGGGGATCCCGAGGCTGCGCAGGAAGGCGAGGACGGAGGCCCGCATGTCGACGGCGCCCGGGTCCAGCAGCCACTGGACCTGGAGTCCGTCCAGGAGGGCGAGGAACTGCTGTGCGGCCGTCTCGGGGGAGGGCGCGGGGGTGGGTTCGGTCCGCTCGTCGAGCAGGGCGGCGAACGCGGGTACGAGCAGGCCGCGCAGGATCTGGTAACGGCCGAAGAAGTACTCGTGCGCGGGGTGGGCGGGGTCGGTGGCCTCGGCCGACAGGTTGACGTAGAGCGAGACCAGTCCCGGGGTGCCCGTGTTGCGTTCGACGATCCCCACGACGTTGTCGACGAGTTCCCGGGGGGTGAGGCCCTCGTCGAGGACCAGGGGGGCGTCGACCGCGTCGCGCCTGCTCAACACGTGTATGAGGGTCGCCTCCTTGTTGGGGAAGTGGTGGAGCACCCCGGCGTGGGTGAGCCGGGCGTGCGCGGCGATGTCGCGCAGGGACACCGCCCGGTAGCCGGAGCGGGAGAACAGCTCCGTGGCGGAGTCGATGATGCGCTGCCGGGTGCGTTCCCCCTTGCTCATGCGGTTGCCCTGGTTCAGGCGCTGCCGGGCGCGCTCTCTGTCCGTCACGGGACGGTCTCCTAGCGGGTTGTCGCGTGTTCGTGCCACGAGTTTCTGTGTCTCCCGGCGGCCGTGCAGGCCGTGGTGGCTCCGAGATTACGGTCCCGGCCGCCCGTTCTCCCGCTCTTCCTGGATCGGTTTCGGTGTTGTACGGTGACCGACACGAAACCTACCATGTGGTTAATTTGTGGTGCCAGACACAACAACCAATCCCCCGGAGTTTCCTTCGGGCCTTGCTCACCGGAGTGGGACATGCAGACCAAGACCCGCATCAACACAGGTGTGGCCGCCGCGGGCGCGCTCGCGCTCATGCTGACCGGCTGCGCCGGTTCCAGCGCCGACACGGACTCCTCGTCCCTGACGATCGGGACCATGACCGTCCCGCAGAGCCTGGACCCGGCCGAGGCGATGGGCAGCGCCATGCCCTACTTCCAGGCGGTCTACGACACGCTCGTCAAGCGGGAGCCCGACGGCGGCTACGCGCCCATGCTGGCCACCGGGTGGACCTACGACGAGTCCCTCACCGAACTCACGCTCACCCTGCGCGAGGACGTCACCTTCGACGACGGGACCCCGTTCGACGCCGAGGCGGTCAAGGCCAACCTGGAGCGCTTCCGCGACGGTGGCGGCGGCCAGGCCCAGACCATGGCCCTGCTGGAGGAGGTCGAGGTCGTCGACGCCACCACCGCCGTCCTGCACCTGGAACAGCCCAACCCGGCGATGGTCTTCTACCTCAGCGACGCCGCGGGCCTCATGGCCAACCCGGCCGCCTTCGACGGCGACTCCCTCACCACCGACCCGGACGGCACCGGACCCTACGAACTGGACTCCGGCCGCACCGCCGTCGGCACCACCTGGGTGTACACCCGCGCCGACGGCTACTGGGGCGAGGAGCTGCCCTACGACGAGGTCGCCATCAACCTCTTCGACAACGAGAACGCGATCGTCAACGGCGTGCGCACCGGGCAGATCAACGCCGCCCTGCTCCAGGACGTCGACCAGCAGGCGGTCGCCGAATCCGACCCGGAGGTGCAGACCCAGCCCCAGGCCATCGATTACCAGGGCATCATCCTGTTCGACCGGGACGGGCACATCACCCCCGAACTCGCCGAACCCGGGGTCCGCCAGGCCATCAACCACGCCGTGGACCGCGAGACCATGCTCGAACAGCTCCGCAACGGCCAGGGCGAGACCACCAACCAGATCTTCGGCCCCCAGACCGACGCCTACGACCCCGAGCTGGACTCCTACTACGACCACGATCCCGAACGCGCCCGCGAACTCCTCGCCGACGCCGGGTACCCCGACGGCTTCGCCCTCACCCTGCCCCGGATGAGCGAGATCGTCTCCGACCCGCTGGCCACCAGCCTCCAGAGCGACCTCGCCGACGTCGGCATCGACCTGACCTGGGACAACCTCGACTCGGGCAGCGCCCTGAACAGCATCTTCACCGAGCAGGCCTACCCGGGCATGGTCATGAACAACGCCCAGCCCGCCGAGGACTGGGTGACCACGGTCGAACTGGTCCTGCCCGGCACCTTCAACTTCTTCGGCACCACCGACGAGACCGTCCAGGAACTCACCCGCGCCATCCAGACCTCCCCCGAGGGGGAGGCCGCCGACCAGGCGCGCGAACTCAACCGGCACCTGGTCGAACAGGGCTGGTTCGTGCCCTTCTACCGGATGACGTTCCTGCACGTCAGCGACGGCACCGTCGACGTCGAACCCCAGTCCGGCATGGCCGTCCCCGCCCTGTACAACTACGCCCCCGCCGAGTAGGGACCATGCTCTCGTTCATCCTGCGGAGGCTGGGGTCGGGGCTGCTGCTCCTGGTCGTCATCTCCGCCCTCGCCTACCTCCTGCTGTCCCTGCCCGGCACCGACGTGGGCCGCCACGTCCTGGGCCCCGCAGCCCCGCAGCAGGCCGTCGACGCGCACAACGCGGAGCTCGGACTCGACCGGCCGGTCGCCGTGCGCTACCTCGACTGGCTCACCTCCGCCCTCCAGGGCGACCTGGGCCGGTCCTGGTTCACCAGCGAGGACGTCTCCCGTGCCCTGGCCAACCGGCTCCCGGTCACCGTCAGCCTGATGGTCGGGGTCACCCTCGTCACCGCCGTGGTCTCCTTCGTCCTCGGCGTGTGGGCGGGGGTGCGCCGGGGCGCCGTGGACCGGGTCGTGCAGACGGTCGGCGTGCTCGGCTACGCCCTGCCCGGCTTCCTCGTCACCCTGGTCCTCGTGCTGGTGTTCGCCGTCCGGCTCGGCTGGTTCCCCGCCATCGGCTACACGCCACTGAGCCAGTCCCCGGGCGGCTGGCTCGCCACCGTCACCCTGCCGGTCCTGTCGCTGTCCGTCGCCGGGATCGCCGGTGTCTCCCAGCAGGTGCGCAGCTCCGTCATCGAGGTGATGGGCCGCGACTACGTGCGCACCCTGCGCTCCCGGGGGCTGCCCGCCTCACGGGTGGTCTTCCGGCACGTGCTGCGCAGCGCGGCCACCCCGGGCCTGACCGTGCTCGGCATGCAGTTCGTCGGCCTGCTCGGCGGCGCGGTGATCGTGGAGCAGATCTTCGGCCTCCCCGGCATCGGCGCGATGACCGTCCAGTACACGACCCGGGGGGACATCCCCGTGATCATGGGCGTGGTCATGGTGACCGTCGTCGGGGTCATCCTCACCAACCTGCTCGTGGACGTCCTCGTCGGCTGGCTCAACCCGAAAGCGAGGGTCTCGTGAGCTCCCCCGTCACACCAGACGCGCCCGGCAGGGCCGCCACGCAGCCGGAGCACCGGCCGGAGGCGGCCGGGCCTCCGGGGCCGGGACGCCGGTCGGCGACGGTCCGGCGCTTCCTCACCAGCCCCCAGGCACTGGGCTCCTCCCTGGTCCTGGCCGCCGTCGTCACCCTGGTCGTGTTCGCCCCGCTGTTCACGGCGCACGCCCCGACCACCGCCGACCTCGAGGACGCCTTCGGACCGCCCGGCGGCGGCCACCTGCTCGGCTTCGACTCCTCCGGGCGCGACGTGTGGTCCAGGCTGCTGTACGGCGGCCGCAACACCCTGGGCGGCGCCCTCCTCGCGGTGGCCGTGGCCCTGGCCGTGGGCGTGCCGAGCGGACTGGCCGCCGGGTACTACGGCGGCTGGTTCGACTCCCTGTCCAACTGGTGGGTCAACCTGGTCATGGCACTGCCCGCCATGGTCGTCCTGCTGGCCACCCGCGCAGTCCTGGGCACCGACGTGTGGGTGCTCATGATCGTGCTCGGCGTCCTGGTAGCCCCCGCCTTCTACCGGCTGGTGCGCGGTGCCGTCGCCGCGATGCGCGGCGAACTGTACGTGGACGCCGCGCGGGTGTTCGGCCTGCGCGACTCGCGGATCATCGCCCGCCACGTCCTCGTCGTCGTGCGCGCCCCCGTCATCATCCAGGGCGCCCTGGTCGCCGGGATGGCCATCGGCCTCCAGGCCGGGCTGGAGTTCCTCGGCATCGGCAGCGGCGACCTGCCCACCTGGGGCGCCATGCTCAACGAGGCCTTCACCAACATCCAGCGCGCACCCCTGTTCATGCTGTGGCCCGGGCTCGCGCTGGGCCTGACCAGCGCCACACTGGTCCTGCTCGCCGCCTCCCTGCGCGACGTCCTGGAGGACCGGGGCACCGCACCCGCCACCGGGCGCGGTGCCCGCAGGGGCGGCGCCGACGCCCCCACCACCCTGGACAGCGCGGGCGAACGCGCCGACCTGCTGTCCGTCCGCGACCTCGCGGTCACCTACACCCTCGCCGACGGCAGCTCCCGGGAGGTCGTCCACGGCGTCGACCTGGACGTGCGCCGGGGCGAGGTGCTGGGCCTGGTCGGGGAGTCCGGTTCGGGCAAGACGCAGACCGCCTTCTCCGTGCTCGGCCTCCTGCCCGAGGGCGGACGCGTGTCCAGGGGCAGCGTCCTGCTCGACGGCACCGAGGTGGTGGGTTCGACGGACAGGGCCCTGCGGAACCTGCGCGGGGACACCGTCGCCTACGTCCCCCAGGAACCCATGAGCAACCTGGACCCCGCCTTCACCATCGGCGACCACCTCACCGAACCGCTGCGGGTCAAGCTCGGACTCTCCCGCGCCCAGGCCCGCGAACGCGCCCTGGACCTGCTCCGGCAGGTGGAGATCCCCGACCCCGAACGCACCTTCCGCAGCCACCCGCACCAGATCTCCGGCGGCATGGCGCAGCGGGTGCTCATCGCCGGGGCGGTCTCCTGCGACCCCGACCTGCTCGTCGCCGACGAACCCACCACCGCCCTGGACGTCACCGTGCAGGCCGAGGTGCTGGCCCTGCTGCGGCGCCTCCAGGCCGAACGCGGCATGGGCGTGCTGCTGGTGACGCACAACCTCGGTGTGGTCGCCGACCTGTGCGACCGGGTCGCGGTGATGCGCGACGGCCGGATCGTGGAGACCGGCACCACCGAACGGATCCTGAGCGACCCCCGGGAGGACTACACCCGGGGGCTGCTCGACGCGGTACTCGACGACACCCCGGCCCGAGCGCCGTGGCAGCCCCGGGAGGCGGCCCAGTGACCGATCCGAACAGCCCGCGCGACCCGAACCCCGCCCACGGTTCCGAACCCGCTCACGACCCGGAGACCGCGGCCGGAGGGCACGGCGACACCGGCGGCACCGACCCGAAACCGCTCCTGGACGTGCGCGACCTGCGGGTCTCCTTCCCCGGCAAGGGGTGGCGGGCGCCCCGCACGGAGGTTCTCAGGGGCGTGTCCCTGGACATCCGCCCCGGTGAGACCCTCGGCCTGGTGGGGGAGTCCGGTTCGGGCAAGTCCACCATCGGCCGCGCCGTCCTCGGCCTGGTGCCCGCCTCCGGCGGCAGCATCAGCTTCGACGGCGAACGCGTCGACGGGGCGTCCCGGCGCCGAAGGCGCGAGCTCAGCCGACACATCCAGGTGGTCTTCCAGGACCCCTACACCTCCCTCAACCCGTCCCTGCTCGTCGGCGACACCCTCGCCGAACCCCTCCTCGCCCACGGGGTGCCCGCCGCCGAGGCCCGCACCCGGGTGGCCGACCTGCTCGACCGGGTGGCCCTGCCGAGGGACGCCGTGCACCGGCTGCCCCGCGAGTTCTCCGGCGGTCAGCGCCAGCGGGTGGCCATCGCCCGGGCGCTGGCGATCGCGCCCCGGCTGATCGTGTGCGACGAACCCGTCTCCGCCCTTGACCTGACCACCCAGCGCACCGTCATGGACCTGCTGCTGGACATCCAGGAGCGGACCGGGACGGCCTACCTGTTCGTCTCGCACGACCTGTCGGTGGTGCGGGCGCTCAGCCACCGGGTCGCGGTCATCCACCAGGGGCAGATCGTCGAGTACGGCGGCGCCGACCGGGTCACCACCGACCCCGAACACCCCTACACCCAGCGGCTGCTGCTGTCCGCCCCGGTCGCCGACCCGGGTCGCCAGAGCGAGCGCCGCGCCGAGTACGAGAGGCGTTTCCATGCCCGAGCACACTGAACGGGGCCTGGTGCCCGCGGCCGCCCTGGCCCAGACCGGTGCGGCGGTCCGGATCGGGACCGGCGGACGGCTGACCCTGTCCGGTGCCGTCCCCGACACCGCCGACTGGTTCGCCTGGGCGGCCGGGCGCCTGCACGGCCTGCGGGTGGAGCCCGTCCACGGGGAGGCGGACGTGGCGGTCCGCACCGGGGCCGATCTCTCGGAGTTCGCCTCGGTCGCTCCGGCCACCGGGGTGGACCCGCGTCCCGAGCCCGGCGCGGACGAACGCCACCGGTTGGAGGTCGCCCAGGGTCGGGTGCTGGTCTCCTCGGCCGGCGCCGAGGGGGCCTTCCGCGGGCTGACCAGCCTCGTGCAGACGCTCAGCGTGGACGCCGACGGGAACGTGTGGGCTCCGCGGGGCGTGGTCGTCGACGGGCCCCGGTACGCCTGGCGGAGCCTGTCCCTGGACGTGGTCCGCCACTACTTCACCCCGGACGAGGTGCGCCGGGTCATCGACCTGATGGCGCTGTACAAGTTCAACGCCCTGCACCTGCACCTGACCGACAGCGAGGGCTGGCGGCTGGAGTCACGGGCCTGGCCGGAACTGACCAGGCCCGGCCCGGACGGCGTCCGCGAGTACTACACCCGGGAGGAGTTCGCCGGCCTCGTCGCCCACGCCGCCCGCTGCCACGTCACGGTGGTGCCGGAGGTGGACCTGCCGGGACACACACGGTGGGCCTTCGACGCCTACCCCGAACTGGCGGGCGGCGTCGAGTACCCGCACCCCCGGCTGCGCTACCTGCACCCGGGCTCCGAGCCCGCACGCCGGTTCGCCGGGGACGTCATCGCCGAGTTCGCCGAGGCGGCGCCGGGGCCGTTCCTGCACCTGGGCGGCGACGAGCCGTTCGGGATGGGCCACGAGGACTACGTGGAGTTCGTCCGCCTCACCCACCGGTTGGTGCGGGAGGAGGGCAAACGCGCGGTGGGATGGCAGGAGACCGCCCGTGCCGGGGCCCTGGGCGCGGACGACGTCCTCCAGTACTGGATCGGTGCTCCCGACGAGTTCGACCCCGAGGCGGTCAAGCGGACGGTCCCCGAGGAGTTCCACCCGCTGGTGGAGCAGGCCGCCGAGACCTTCAGGATCTCACCCGGTGACGTTCCGGCCGCCACCGAGAGGGGCGTGCCGGTGCTGTTGTCGCCCAACTCCCGCCTCTACCTGGACCGGCCCTACGCCGACGGGTGCGCCGACCCCGCCCAGGAGGGCGACCGGGACCGGTTGGGGCTGCCCGCCTACCCGCCGATCACCGTCCAGGACAGCTTTGCCTGGGACCCGGCCGAGGCCGCGCGGGAGGCGGCCCCCGGCACGGTGGTCGCGGGAGTGGAGGCCGCGATCTGGGGCGAGTCCCTCACCGGCTTCGGTGACCTGGCGTTCCTGCTGTTGCCCAGACTGCCCGGCGTCGCGGAGAAGGCCTGGAGCCAGTACCGGACCGGGTGGGAGGACCACCGGGGGCGGTTGGCCGGACACGAGCCGCTGTGGGAGGCACTCGGGTTCGACAACCACTTCCGCCCCGCCACCTGAACCGGAGCTGACCACCTGCGGTGTCCGAAATCTGCTTGGTAGAGGTGTCCGCTGCTTCCGAAAGGCTCCCAACCGCGGTGATCTTGCTACCAGGGGCAACTTCGGCGCCGAAGTTGCCCCTGGTAGCAAGATCACCGCGAAAAAAGGGGGCCCAAACTCGCCCGGGGCGGTCACCACTGGCCAGGAGCGGTCACGCGCTGCGCCGGTTCGGAGCTGTGCACGGCACTTCTCAATCCGCACACACCGGGGTACAGTGCTCGTGGGAATGAGTAGGAGGGAGCCCTCGCTGGTGCGGGGGCTCCTTTCCTGTGTGCCTACGATCGCGCGGTGCGCAGCAGCGCGACCCATTCCGGCCCGGGGAACGGCAGGTGACCGCGTTCGGGGTGTTTGGAGTCGCGGACCACAGCACCCCCGGGAGTGTCGGCTACGGCTACACAGTTGCTTCGGTCGCTGTAGCTGGACGTGCGGAAGTCGAGGGCTTCGAAGCTGGGAATGAGGTTCACGGTTGCTCTTTCAGGGCGCTTTGGCTGTCTCGCGCAGGTAGGCGACGCTCGCATCGACGTCGAGGGACCTGCTCACGAGGTGGTTGAAAAGGTTCCGGTAGCGGATTACTTCGTCTGACTCCTCCAGGAAAAGCCCGTCCTGGTCCATTTCGAGGTACACCACGGGGTCGGCCGCGGCGAAGTCCATCAGCACGAAGCTGCCCTTCGCGCCAGCGTGAATGCCCGCGCTGAACGGGACCACCTGGATCGTGACGCCGTCACCGTTGTCCGCCATGTCGGCCAGGTGTGAGGCCTGTTCACGACACACATCGGGGTTGGCTCTCAGCCGCTCGATGGCACCGGCGTCGATCACCGCCCAGAGCTCAGGGCTGTTCTGGCCGGTGAGGATCTCCTGGCGGCGTAGTCGGGCGTCGACCACCCGCTGGATGTCGATGGGGTCGCGGACAAGGTTCGCCGACCTGGTCAACAGCTCCACGTACCCCGGGGTCTGCAGAAGACCCGGGATGATCATCGGCTCATATGTGCTGATCGCCGTGGCCTCAGACTCCAGGACGGGGAACTCGTCCGGGAAGACATCGCTGTACTTCGTCCACCAGCCCTTCTTGCCCGCTTGGCGGGTGATCGCGAACAGGGCTTCACGGCGCTGGTTGTCGGTCAGGCCGTAGACGTCGAGCAGCGCCCGTACCTCGACCACGCTGGGCCGGAGCCTGACGCCGGTCTCGATGTTCGAGACCTTGCCGACGCTCCATTCAGTAGCGGCGGCGGCATCGTCCAAGGTCATACGAGCAGCCAGCCGGAGACGGCGCAGCTCTTCCGAGAGCCGACGTCTGCGGACGCTGAGGCGTGGTGTGTCAGGCATGAGCTCTCTCTCGGATGGTGTCTCTCAGGATGTTACGGCTGGTCGGCGATTCGGGCATCCGGATACAGACAGCATGAAATCCTCATGCTCTGATCCAAGTGAAAACTTGTATATATTGAAACCCTGAGGATTTCATGGTTTTCTGAGCTTACTCATTCCCAAGCCGGACCTCCCATCCGGCATCTGAGCACCAGGAGTCCGCTATGGCGCGATACCTGCACCCGTCCGCTCTGGTGGCTGTCCACCACCTCGCCGCCGAGGCGGTGCGCTTCCGGCGCCCTCGCCGCGCGCGGCGGGTCCGCTCCTACGCACCCGTCTTGATCCCCCCGATCCCCCGCCCCCGGCGGCCCTTGGACCACCACCCCCGGGTGGCCCCCAGCACCATGGCGGTCCTGGGGCGGGTCCTCGAAGGCCTCTACCGGCTGGAGGCGTTCTGATGATCGACATCCGGACCGAGGACTTCCTCGACACCCTCGATGACGCCCTCGCCTTCCCCGCCCCTCCCGGCTCCGTAGGCCCCACCGCCCCTGCCGACTCCACCGATCCGGACCGGCGTTCGGAGCTCATGAAGCTCATCGAACTGCGCACCACCGGGGTCAGGGAGGTGATCCGGCGGCTCCGCGCAGGCGATCTGGACATGGACGACGCGGTCAGCTCCCTGGAACGACTCAGCGAGAGGCGACTGGCGAGGAGCCGCCCCGAGCCCCGGATGACCCGCTTCTGCGACATCAGGGAGCTCCCCACCCCCGAAGCGCTCCGCGACTGGGCCCACGCCCACGGGACCCCGGTCCGCCTCCTGGGCAGGGACGTCCACGGCAGGGAGGTCTACGGCGCCACCCGGGGCCCGACCACCCGCGTCGCCCGTGGCCCGGCCACAGAACCCCCGGGCAGGACTCCCGGTTGGCGCTCCCCGCTGGAACGGGCTCCAGAAGACCCCCGGGACACGGCCGACCGCGTCCTCGACGAGCTCGTCGTCGGCCGCTGGGTCCTCAGCATCGAGGGCGAACCCACCGCACAGGAGTACGTGGCCTACCGCCCGGTCGGCTGGGTGGGTGAGGGCAACCCGCACGAACGCCTCCGCGCCCCCACCCGGGAAGCCCTGATCGACGCCCTGGCCGCCCGGGCCCACCAGAGCCGACGACCGGCCTCCGACTGAAACCGGCCCCGCTCCTGTCAACGTCAGGAGCGGGGCCGTCTGCCGGACACGCTTTGCCGAAGGCCGTCCCGGCCCCCGGTCAGCGGGTGCGGAGCTTCTGCGCGGCGCCGCACCGGTCTCCGGGTGTCAGTCGAAGAGGTCTTCCGGACGGTCGGCCGTGACGGCCAGCGGAACCCACTTCTCCAGCGTTTCCAGGTCTGTGCAGGACTCGATGCGCTCACGAGTCGCCTCAGGGAGCGAGAACCCGCGCGCTTGGAGGATCGAGACCACGTTCCGGGTCGCCTCGACGACCCGGCCTTCCTCGCGGCCTTCCTCGCGGCCGATCCCCACGTACTTGCGGGCGAAGTCGCTCTGCCACTGGTAGGTTTCCACGCTCATCAAGCCCTCCAGCTCCTTCCGGGCGGCCTCGTTCAGACCGGCCAGTACGTAGTCATAGTAGAACGCGCGGTTCCTGCTTGCCGTGTTGTTCAGCGCCTCCACCACGGCGTTCAACGTGCGTGGATCGTCGTCACCGTGCGCCCGCGCCGACAGCACCGCCAGCTCGGGGAGCTCCCGCGCCCGCTCGCCGTCCACGATCAGCGGCATCGCGGAGGGGCCGATCGTCAGCGGTGCCAGGTCGAACCCCGGATGCCCGGTGCGGATGGGCGCGGCGCACCAGCGCGCCAGCGCGTCGGTGGGGCACAGGACCACCAGCATCGTCGGGCACTCCAACCTGGTGTGCAGGGTGGTCAGGTAGGCGGGCCAGGTGAGCCGCTTCTCGGCGTCGCGGCCGTTCTGACGCTCCACCACGATCGCCAGGACGTTCCGGTCGCCGTCGCGGAGCAGGACGGCGCCGTCGCTGTTGAGCTCCCTGGGATCACAGTTGGTCAGCACCGAGCTGGTGTTGACCGCTTCGGTGTGGTGCGGGATGTCGAAACCCAGGGATTCCAACAGGGCGGGGGCCATGGCGGGCTGGTTCTGCACCAGCCTGAGCGGGATCTCGTGTTCTCGACCGGGCACAGGGGTTTCCTCGTGATGTGTTCGGTTCCCGGCGGTGACCCGGTTCGTCCAGGTCACGCGGGGGAGGGGCACAGGGGGATCATGTCGTGTCCTCCACCGCCATGTGGGGGTTTTCCGGAGATCCGTAGGCGCCCCGGCCCGGCCGGACCGGGGCGCCCACACAGGGTGTCGGTCAACCGTGCGCCCACACCCCCGTCCCGGCGGCCCGTGCCGCGTACTCCTCGAACGCGGTCGCCGGGCGGCCCAGGGCCCGCAGGACCCCGTCGGCGGGCTTGACGTTGCGCCCGTCGAGGATCTCCTCGCACAGCGCCACCAGCCCCCGGGCCAGCTCCTCGGGTGCGCCCTCGGCCACGGCCCCGGCGACGAACTCCTCCGGTTCCACCCGCACGAACCCCACGGTGCGGCCGGCCGCCTCGCCCAGCACCCTCCCGGCCTCGGCGAAGGTCAGCGCCCGCGGCCCGGTCAGCTCGTACAGCTCACCGGCGTGCCCCTCCTCGGTGAGCGCCCGGACGGCGGCCTCGGCCACGTCGTCCAGGTCCACGAACGGCTCGGGCACGTCCTCCACGGGCAGGGCCAGGGCGCCCGCGCGGACCGCACCCAGGAAGAAACCCTCGGAGTAGTTCTGCGCGAAGAAGGAGCAGCGCAGCACGGTCAGGTCCGGGAAGACCGACCGGACCTGAGCCTCCGCGCGCTGGGCCTCCGGCTCCCCGCGCCCGGACAGCAGCGCCATCCGGCGCACCCCGCTCGCGGCGGCCCGGGCGGCGAACGCCGCGACGGTGTCCGCGGCCCCGGGGAAGGCCAGGTCGGGGTGGTAGCAGAGGTAGACGGAGTCGGCCCCCGCCAGGACGCCGTCCCAGGTGTCGGGCGAGTGCCAGTCGAAGCGCGGGGTGCCCGTCTCCGGGTGGCCCGACCGGGAGCCGACCCGGTGGTCGACCCCCCGCTCCGCCAGCAGTCGGGTGATGCGGCCGCCGGTCAGGCCGGTGCCGCCGGTGACGAGGACTCGTTGTGTGGTGCTGTTCGTATCCATGCCTCAAGTACAGCGGGGAACGGCTGGACGGGACATGGTTCATCTGCTGGATTCCATAAGAGAACGTCTGAACGTAGGCTGGGGACATGGATCCTCTGGTTCGTCTCCTCGACGGCCCCCGGGCCCGGGGCGCCTTCACCCTGCGCACGGTGATGAGTCCGCCCTGGTCGATCGACGTCCGCGAGGGGGCGGCCCTGGACATGCTGGTGGCGGCCTCCGGTTCCCTGTGGCTGACCACCGGGGCCGAGACGGTCGAGGCCGGGCCCGGCGACGTGGTCCTGGTCCGCGGCCCGGAACCCTACGTGCTCTCCGACCGCCCCGGCAGAACCCCCGCCATCACCATCGAACCCGGGCAGCGCTGCGTGTCCGAGGACGGCAGGGAACTCCACGTCAGCATGTGCCACGGGGTCGGGACCTGGGGAAACGACCCCGACGGCACCGACAGCGCCATCATCGGCTCCTACGGGGACACCGGTGAGGTCGGCCGTCTGGCCCTGGCCGCGCTGCCCCCGCTGGCGGTGCTGCGCACCGGAGCCGTCGACCCGGCACTCGTCTCCCTGCTGACCAGGGAGGTGACCAGCGAACGGGTGGCGCAGAGCTCCCTCAACGACCGCCTCCTCGACTGCCTCCTGGTCATGGCGGTCCGAGCCTGGCTGGAGTCGCACCCCGACACCGCACCGAACTGGCTGAGCGCGCGCAACGACCCGGTCGTCGCACGCGCCCTGGACCTGGTGCACGAACACCCCGACCGCCCCTGGACCCTGGAGTCCCTGGCCCGGGAGTGCGCGGTCTCCCGGGCCACCCTGGCCGCCCGCTTCCAACCGGCGGTGGGCAGCCCGCCCATGACCTACCTGCGGACCTGGCGGCTGACGCTCGCCTGCGACCTGCTCGTCGACGAACCGTCCCTGGGCCTGGAACGGCTGGCCGCGCGGGTGGGGTACGGGAGCGCGTTCGCGTTCAGCACCGCCTTCAAGAAACACGCGGGCACGAGCCCCTCCGAGTACCGCAGGACCAGGGGAGGGGGCGGCCCGTCCCTCGGCCCGCCGGTCCCCGCGACCCGGGCCTCCGCGCCGCCGGTCCCGACGCCCCCGTCCCCCGTGCCCGCGGCCCGCGGTCGAGAGGTGCGTATCCTGTCCACCCCACCGCGGAGAGGACCCCGTTGAGCGACCGCACCCAGGCCTTCACCGGCCTCACCGACGACTACCGTGCCTTCCGCCCCGGATACCCCGGGCAGACCCTGGAGACCCTGCGCGGCCACGTCCGGGAAGGCGCCACCGACGCCTGGCCCGAGCCCTGGCTCCTGCTCGACGTCGGCGCCGGAACCGGCATCTCCACCCGCGCCCTGCGCGCGGCCTTCGGCCCCGGCCCCCGCGTGGTCGGCGTCGAACCCGGGCACGACATGCGCGACACCGCCGAGGCCGGTGCGGACGGCGCCGACGGGGTCGAGTACGTGGACGCCCGGGCCGAGGGCGTCCCCTTCCCGGACTCCGGCGCCGCCCTCGTCCTCACCGCCCAGGCCCTCCACTGGTTCGACCGGCCCGCCTTCTACGCCGAGTCCGTCCGCCTCCTCGCCCCGGGCGGCACCCTCGCCGTGCTCAACAACAACCGCGACCTCGCCGGGAGCGCGTTCATCGACGAGCACGAGAGCTTCCTGGAGTGGTACAGCCCCGGTTACGACCGCCACTACCGCACCTACGACCTGGTCGGTGAGCTGTCCGCCGTCCGGGGCCTGACCGGTGCCGAGGAGCACTCCCTGCCCTGGGCCCGGGCGCTCACCCCCGACGAGTACCTGGGCATGGCGATGTCCTCCAGCAGGACGGCGGCCGCCGCCCGGAAGATCGGGGAGGACCGCACCCGCGCGGAACTCCGGGCCATCGCCGACCGCCACTTCCCCGACGGGCGGGTCGAGGTCCCCTACACCACCCAGCTGGTGCTGGCCCGGCGCGTGTGAGGCACACCTCCGGGTAGGAACCGGAGGGAAGCCGAGACCCGTGCACTCGTGCACCCGTGATCCGCGAACCCGGGAGGCCCGCGTGGAACTCGGACCGATCGCCCACCTGGTGGTCGCGTCGGCCGTCCTGGCCTGGGGGTACGTCCTGTACCGGCTGGTCCGCCGCCAGAGGCGCCGCGAACAGGACCCCGACGGGCCCGACTCCGCCCCGAGGCCCGGCGGCCCGCTCCGCGACTGGTGAGGCAGCCCCGCTGAGACCGCCCCCGGGGATTTTGCGTGATCAGTGCCCCGCAGTGGCCTTCGCCGTAACCGCCCCCGGGAAGGCTTCCGCGGAGCGGCCCCGCGCTCGGCGGGCCGGGCAGGAAACGACGACGGGGGAACACACACCCATGGCGCAGCTGATCGTACTCGGGGTGGCCGACCGCGACACCGCCGAGAAGGCTCTCGACATCGCCGCCGACCTGAGCAAACAGGAACTCCTCCAACTGGAGGACGCCGCCTACGCCTACAAGGACGACAAGGGGCGTCCCCGCATCCACCAGACCGTCAACCTCGCCGGTTACGGCGCCGCGGGCGGCGCCCTGTGGGGCACGCTCATCGGCCTGCTGTTCCTGAACCCGCTCCTGGGCCTGGCCGTCGGTGCGGGTGCGGGCGCGATCGCGGGCAGGCTCAGCGACGTCGGTATCGACGACGACATGATCAAGAAGATCGGCGCCGAACTCCAGCAGGACCGGGCCGCGGTCTTCCTGCTCGCGGACGACGCCACCATCGACCGTGTCGTCGACGCCTTCAGGCCGCTGGAGCCCACGGTCATCCAGACCAATCTCTCCAAGGACAACGAGCAGGAACTCGTCGAGGCCCTGCGGGCCTGAGACCCGGGTTCCGAGCCCTCCCACGCCGCCGGTGCGGCCACCCGCACCGGCGGCTCCGCGTTTCCCGGGGCGGGTGGCACCGTCCGCCTTGGCGAACAACTGGTCCGGGCGTTGCACCCCGCTGAACCCCCCGCCGTGATCATGGGACGTGCGCTCGGCCCCGGCCCGCCGGCCAGCGTCGAATCGACGAGGAGAAGTGATGACCGGTAACGGAGCAGAACACTCCGGCAGCTCCGAAAGCACCGACAGCACCGACTTCGCCAACGCGGACCGCGGTCTGATCGCCCGGCTCGAACCCGGCCAGATCAGGGACGAGAACGGCCGGGTGGTGTGGGACGCGGACGCCTACGGGTTCCTCGACGAGGAGTGCCCCGACACCGCCAACCCGAGCCTGTGGCGGCAGTCCCGGCTGTGCGCCAGGCAGGGACTGTTCGAGGTCACCGAGGGGATCTACCAGATCAGGGGTCTGGACCTGTCGAACATGACCCTGGTGGAGGGCGACCAGGGGGTCCTGGTCATCGACCCGCTGGTCTCGGCCGAACCCGCGCGCGCCGGGCTGGAGCTGTACCGGGAGCACCGGGGCGACCGCCCGGTCACCGGGGTGGTCTACTCGCACTCGCACGTCGACCACTTCGGCGGGGTCGGCGGTGTCACCGACGGCATGGTGCCGATCCTCGCCCCGGCCGGGTTCATGGAGCACGCGGTCGCGGAGAACGTGCACGCCGGTCCCGCGATGGCCCGCCGCAGCCTGTTCCACACCGGTTCCCATCTGGAGCCCGGGCCGCGGGGGCAGATCGGTGTGGGGCTGGGCCAGACCAGCTCCACCGGGGCGGTCACCCTGATCGCCCCCAACCGCGATATCACCCGCACCGGCCAGGAGGAGGTGGTGGACGGGGTGCGGATCGTCTTCCAGATGACCCCGGGGACCGAGGCGCCCACCGAGACGAACTTCTACTTCCCCGAGCACCGCGCCCTGTGCATGGCGGAGAACGCCACCCACAACCTGCACAACCTGCTCACCCTGCGCGGGGCCCCGGTACGGGACGCCCGGATGTGGTCGCGCTACCTCGACGAGGCCGTGGAGCTCTTCGCGCACGAGTCCGACGTGCTGTTCGCCTCCCACCACTGGCCGACCTGGGGGACGGAGAACCTCGTCGCCTACCTGCGCCAGCAGCGGGACCTCTACGCCTACCTGCACGACCAGACCCTGCGCCTGATCAACCAGGGGCTGGTGGCGGCGGAGATCGCCGAACACCTCCAGATACCGCCCGGGCTGGCGGGGGAGTGGCACACCCGCGGCTACTACGGTTCGGTCAGCCACAACGTCAAGGCGATCTACCAGCGTTACATGGGCTGGTTCGACGGCAACCCGGCCCACCTGTGGGAACACCCCCCGCAGGAGGCGGCCCGCAGGTACGTCGACTGCATGGGCGGCGTCGACGAGGTGGTGCGCAGGGCGGACGAGTACCGCGGCCACGGCGATCTGCGGTTCGCGGCCACGCTGCTCAACCACGCGGTGTTCGCGGAGCCGGAGCACGGCCGGGCCAGGGCGGCCCTGGCCGGGGTGTACGAGCGGTTGGGGTTCGGTGCGGAGAACGGCACCTGGCGCAACTCCTACCTCCAGGGCGCCGCGGAGCTGCGGCGCGGTAAACCGGACCTGCCGTCCGACCTGGGTTCGGGGATGGCGGCGGCGCTCTCGGTGGGGCAGCTCTTCGAGTCCGTGGCGATCCGGATCAACGGCCCCAAGGCGTGGGAGGAGTCCTTCGTCATCGACTGGGTGTTCGCCGACCTGGACACCACCTACCGGACGACGCTGTCCAACGGGGCGCTCACCACCAGGGAGAAGCCGCGCCGGGGCGAACCCCAGTTGACCATCACCCTGAACAAGTTCCGGCTGCTGCGGCTGCTGGCGGGCAAGGGCACCGAGGGGATGGCGTTCGCGGGCGACCGGGCGCTGCTGGACCGGCTGCTCGACCTGGTGGACCGGCCCGACCCGACCTTCGACGTCGTGACCCCCTGACCGGTGCCCCGCTGGGCGCGGCGGATTCCGGGCCGCCGGCGGTGCGCGGGCGTCAGCTCCGGGTGCGCAGGCGGCGGAGCATACGGGCGTCCTGGAAACCCGCGGCCCGGGCCGCGGACTCCACCGTCCACCCCGCACCGATCAGCTGTTCGGCGCGCTCCGCCCGCAACCGCTGCTGGTACCGCAGCGGGGTCAGCCCGGTGGCCGAGGTGAACGCCCGGGTGAGGGTGCGCTCGCTGACCCCCGCCGAGGCGGCGAGTTCGGACAGGCGCAGCGTTTCGGTGAACCGGGCGTCGACGGTGTCCTGCACCCGGTGCACCACGTCCACGGGGTGGCTCCGGTACCGCAGCATGGCGCTGGCCTGGGACTCGTCGCCGTTGCGGCGGGCGTAGACCACCATCTCCCGCGCCACCGACGCCGCCACGGACGGGCCGTGCCACCGGGTGACCAGGTACAGGGCCAGGTCGATACCGCTGGCGATACCCGCGGAGGTCACCACCCGGTCGTCGGACACGTGCAGCACGTCCGGTACGACCCGGGCCCGCGGGTACCGGCGGGCCAGCTCGTCCTGGAGGGAGTGGTGGGTGGTGCACCGGCGTCCGTCCAACAGTCCGGCCAGCGCCAGGGCGAAGGCCCCCGAGCACACGCTCGCCACCGTGCCTCCGGCCGCGTGGTGGGCGGCCAGCGCCCCGGCCTGCTCCGGAGTGATGCGCGGGGCGGGGCCGTCGGTCCGCCACCCGGGGACCAGGACCAGGTCGTCCGGGCCCGGCCGGGGCCAGTCCGTGGCGGCCCGCAGGCCGATCCCCTGGGCGGTGGGCACCTCGGGCAGGTCCGCGACGTGGTGGAGCTCCACCGGGCGGTCCAGTCCGGACAGGGTGGAGAACACCTGCGCCGGACCGGCCAGGTCCAGCAGGTGCAGCCCGGGCAGCAGCAGGAAGACGATCTTGCGCACGATCCGGTCAGCCTAGCCCGACCGACCCGGACGTCCGGACCGGTCGGGGGAGCGCGACGGCCGGCCCACCCCGCTCAGCCGGTCCCCGCGACGATCGCCTCCACCGTGCGCACGGTCGCGAAGCGGCCGGACAGGGCGTAGACGGTGCGGGTGACGACGTCCCGGGGCAGGAGGGTGCCGGGGTCGTCGAGGACCTCCCGGAGCGGTCGGCCGGGCGGCGACCCCGGCGCCTCAATGGGTTCGGTCGCGGTCGCGTCCACCGCGAAGACCATGGCGAACCCCAGCTCCGATCCCATGCGGGTGGTGGTCTCGCAGCACTGTTCGGTGCGTACCCCGCAGACGGTGACCTCCCCGACCCCCCACCCCGTGAGCAGGCGTTGCAGGTCGGTGCCGGTGAAGGCGCTGTGCGCGGTCTTGGTCAGCACCGGCTCGCCACCCGCCGGGGACAGCCCGGGCATCGGCTCCACGAACCCGCGCTCGGGGTCGAACACCGTGCCGGTTCCCGGCTCGGTGTGCAGGACCCACACGAGGCGGTCGCCCCGGTCGCGGAAGTGGTCGACCAGGCGGCCGATCGGCCCGGCGACCCCGGGGTCGGAGGCCGCCCGCCAGCTCTCGCGCTGGAGGAAGGACCGCTGTGCGTCGACGACCAGGAGTGCCCTGCCGGTGCCGGGATCAGTTCTCATACTCCGAACCCTCCCAGCGGGCCGTGCCCCGCACCAGGCACGATCCCGGCCCCGACCGGACGGATCCGGTCACGGCGCCGGGCGGGCGCCGGCCTTGGGACCGGCGCCCGCGGCGGCTCAGCCCAGTCTCTTCTTGAAGCCGACGTGGCTGGCCTCGTAGCCCAGACGTTCGTAGAAGCGGTGCGCGTCCTTCCGCTTGGCGTCCGAGGTCAGCTGGATCATCACGCAGCCGCTCTTCTCGGCCTCACGTTCGGCCCACTCCAACAGTTCGCTGCCCAGCCCGCCGCCGCGCTCGTCGGCGTGCACCCTGACCCCCTCCACCTGTGCGCGGGCGGCGCCCCGGCGGGACAGGCCCGGGACGAGGGTGAGCTGGAGGGTGCCGACCACCCTGCCGTCGCGGCGGGCCACGGCCAGGTACTGGTGGGGGTCGGCGTCGATGGCCTCGAAGGCCTCCAGGTAACGGGACAGGTCGTCGGGGGTCTCCCGCTGGGCGCCGAGGGGGTCGTCGGCCAGCAGGGCGACGATCGCCGTCACGTCCGTCCTCAGCGCGCGTTCGATGATGAGCATGCGTTCAACCTAGCGAGACGGGCGCCCGGGCGCGGCCCGGTTCGGCCTCCCGGTCACCAGTGGCGGGCGGTCCGGGTCAGGAAGGAACGGACCTGCTCCAGGTGCGGGTTCTCGTCCACGCCGGGCCGCCGGGCCAGGTACACCGTGTTGAACGGCGGGTCCTCCGGTTCCAGCAGGGCGACCAGGCTCCCGTCGAGCAGGGCCTCCTGGCACAGGTAGCGCGGCAGCACGGTCGCACCCGCCCCGCCCGCCACGGCGGCCATCACCGAGCGCAGGTCGGGCACGGTGAGCGCCGGGGCGACGGTCAGCCGCACCCCGAACACGTGCCGCCAGTAGCGGCGGGCGATGGGCAGGTCGTCGGCGTAGGCCACCAGGGGGACCCCGCACAGGGCGGCGCAGCCCTGGCGCCGGACCCGGTCGAGCCCGACCCGCTCCGCCCAGGAGGGCCCCGCGACCAGGACGAACTCCTCGTCCATCAGCGGTTCGGCGAGCACCGTCCGGCCCCGGGGGCGGACCGTGGACAGCACCAGGTCGTGCCGCCCCGCCCGCAGCCCCTCCAACAGTTCGTCGGCCAGCCCCGTGTGTACGCGCAGCCGCAGGTCCTGGTCGGCGACCATCGGGGACAGGGCGGGCAGGACACGCTCGCCGAGCAGTTCGGCCGGGCCCGCCAACCGCAGCGGTGCGGGCGGCAGGGCGGAGGAGCCGGGGGCGTTGTGGATCGCCACCCGCTCCAGGTCGTCGAGTGGCCCCGAAACCCGGGCGGCGAGGTCGTTCGCGTCGGCGGTCGGCGCCACACCGCGGGGGAGGCGCTCGAAGAGCTCGTGCCCCAGACGGCGCTCCAACGTGCGGATCTGGGTGGTCACAGTGGGCTGTGAGAGGCGCAACAACTGGGCCGCGGCGGTGAAGGAACCGGAACGGTGCACGGCCAGGAAGGTGCGGAGCAGCTGGAGGTCCAGGGGGCCGTCCGCCGCGGGCACAGCCTCAGAGGAGACCGAACTATTGGAAATCTTATAGGTCACCTCGCCGATTCTATTGGTCGTCGTATGTCATCCGGGTCTAGTGTCGTGAACGCGTGGTCGTACCGGACCCGGTCCCACGAAATCGCTTTCAGGGGGAGTGCTCCAACCATGCCCGTTTCCAAGGAAGTCCACCTCGTCGCCCGGCCCGTCGGAGAGCCCAGGCCCGAGGACTTCTCCGTGGTCGAGACCACCGTCGCCGACCCCGCCCCGGGCCAGATCCTGGTCCGCAACGACTGGATGTCGGTCGACCCCTACATGCGCGGCCGCATGAACGACGTGAAGTCCTACGTGCCGCCCTTCAAACTCGGCGAGGTCATGGAGGGCGGCGCGGTCGGCACCGTCGTCGCCTCCGAGAGCCCCGAGGTTCCCGTCGGCGCCAGCGTCCTGCACTTCCAGGGCTGGCGCCAGTACGCGCTCATGGACGCCGAGCGGGCCAAGGTCGTCGACACCGACGCCGCACCCGCCCAGGCCTACCTCGGCGCGCTCGGCATGGTCGGCCTCACCGCCTACGCGGGCCTGACCGCCGTCGCCGGGCTCAAGGAGGGCGACGTGGTGTTCGTCTCCGGCGCCGCGGGCGCGGTCGGCAGCCTCGCGGGCCAGATCGCCAAGCAGCTCGGCGCCTCGAAGGTGGTCGGCTCCGCCGGCGGCCCCGAGAAGAAGCGCCGCCTGGTGGAGGAGTTCGGCTACGACGCCGCCATCGACTACCGCGAGGGCGACCTCGAGGGCCAGCTCGCCGAGGCCGCCCCCGAGGGCATCGACGTCTACTTCGACAACGTCGGCGGGGACCACCTGCGCGCCGCCATCCAGGGCATGCGCGTCCACGGCCGCGCCGCGCTGTGCGGGGCCATCTCGTCCTACAACGACACCGAGCCCGCGCCCGGCCCGGACAACCTCGGGCTGCTGGTCGGCAAGCGCGTCAAGCTCCAGGGCTTCCTCGTGGGAGACCACGGCGACCTGGCCCCCGAGTACCAGAAGAACGCCGCCCGGTGGCTGGCCGAGGGCAGCCTGCGCACCGAGGAGACCGTGGTCGAGGGGATCGACAACGCGGTCGACGCGTTCCTCGGCATGATGCGCGGCGCCAACACCGGCAAGATGCTGGTGCGCCTGCCCGCCTGAGGGCCCGGTCCCGCGGGGGCTCCGTGACCACCCGGAGCCCCCGCGGCCCGCCAAGGCGCCCGGAGCCCGTCACGGCACCCGGCCCGGGCGCCCTCCGCGCTTCTCCCGGTTTGCCTGGAGTGCACTCCAGGTCGGCATCATGGGGTCCGGAACGGCCCCGGCACACCCGCCGCGGCACGGCCACCGCCGAGGCACAGCCACGGCCGCGGCGATCCGCAACCTTCGAAAGGCACCCCTTTTGCAGCACGTCACGCTGAACAACGGCCTCACCATGCCGCAGCTCGGTTTCGGTGTCTGGCAGGTCCCCGACGACGAGGCCCACAGCGCCGTCACGACCGCCCTCGAGGTCGGCTACCGCAGCATCGACACCGCCCGGATCTACGACAACGAGAAGGGCACCGGCCGTGCCATCGCCGAGTCCGGCGTGGCCCGTGAGGACATCTTCCTCACCACCAAGCTGTGGAACGACGACCAGGGCTACGACAGGGCGCTGAAGGCGTTCGACGCCAGCCTGGAGCGCCTGGGCACCGACTACGTGGACCTGTACCTGATCCACTGGCCGACCCCCGAGCGCGACACCTACGTCGACACCTGGAAGGCGCTGGAGCGCATCCACGCGGAGGGCCGGGCCAAGGCCATCGGCGTGTCCAACTTCACCGCCGGCACCCTGAAGCGCCTGGTCGCCGAGGCCGAGGTCGTGCCCGCGATCAACCAGATCGAGCTGCACCCCTACTTCGCGCAGAGCGGGATGCGCGCGGCCAACAGCGCCGAGGGCGTGCTGACCGAGGCCTGGAGCCCGCTGGGCCAGGGCAAGGGCCTGCTGGAGGACCCCGTGCTGGCCGAACTCGGCACCAAGCACGGCAAGTCCGCCGCCCAGGTCGTGCTGCGCTGGCACCTGCAGCTCGGCAACGTCGTCATCCCCAAGTCCGTGACCCCGTCGCGGATCCGGGAGAACTTCGACGTGTTCGACTTCGAGCTCACCGCCGAGGACATGGAGCGGATCGGTTCGCTGGACCGCGGCGGCCGCATCGGCCCGGACCCCGACACGCTCAACTAGGTCTTCGCGGGGCGGCCGGGCGGCGCAGCGGCGGCCCGCCCCGGCGGTCCTCCGTCCCCGGGCCCGTCGAGCAGTGCTCGGCGGGCCCTTCGGCTGCGCGAACACGCCTGACGCCGGACCCGGTCGGGGATAAACCCCACGGGGGCGAATGGCCGCTTTCGGTCGGGATCGTCAACTCCCGTCCCAGGGAGAACACATGCAACAGGGAGCCCTGTGCGGGGGGTAGGAACCCGTCGTACGCGGCTGGTCGGCGACACCACGACGGGGACCCCGGTCCCGGGGTGGCGAGAGGTCGGACAGAGGCGTACAGTCCTCTCTGGTGCGCCGGGGAAGTTCACGCGGCGGACACCACATCTCTCTCTAGGCGAAATCAGATCCATGACCGTCGTCCCCCTCCGCGCCGCGCGTGTCTACCGCTCCGAAACAGCCGAGCGGTCCGTGCACGCCTGGTGTCACAGAGCCCTCAGCCAGTGGCCCGAACTCGCGCCCCTTCCTCCCGTGCAGACCCGGCTGGGCCCCACGCAGGCCTTCCGCGCCTCGGGCGGGACCGGCACCCCGGTCCTGGTCCTGTCGGGCACCAACTTCAACGCCGCCACCACGGTTCCCGCGGCCCGCGCGCTCGCCGCGGAGCGTCCGGTGCTGCTGGTCGACCCGCCCGGGCAGCCGGGGCTGAGCTGTAGCCAGCGGACCTCCGGTTCCCGGATCGGTGCCTACGGTGAGTGGCTCGACGAACTGCTGCCCCGGATCACCGACGAGCCGGTCATCGTCCTGGGCCACTCCCGGGGCGCGGCGATCGCGCTGTCCTCGACCCCGAACCCGCTCGTCGCCGGGATGCTGCTGCTCAACCCCGCCGGGTTGACCGCGGCCGGCGTCAGCTCGGAGTCGATGCGCGTCACCCTGCCGTGGATGCTCCACCCCAACGAGCAGACCAGCAACCGGCTCATAGAGTTCCTCAGCGGACCGTCCACGGACACCGGCTGCGCGGAGCACCGGTCCGAGGCGGAGTGGCTGACCCTGGTCTCGCGCCACTGCCGTACCCACTCGACGCCGACCCCGCTGCAGGCGGAGTCCTTCCTGGCCTGGGCCGGAACCCCGGTCCGGGTGGCCACCGGTTCACACGACCCGTTCTTCTCGCCCGCCCGTCTGCACGGTCCGGCCCGCCGGTTCCTCGACACGGGTGTGCACACCATCGAAGGGGCGGGGCACCTGTCCCTGTACGAGCAGCCCGAGAAGGTCGCCGAACTCCTCCGCGAGCTCGACGCCTGAGTCGTGTCCGGGTACCGGTGGGGTGGGGTCCTCAGGGGCGGCCCAGCGCCCGGCGCAGCTCCGGCACCGAGGTGAACACGTGCCCCCGGAGCCCGAGCGCCCGGGCGGCCTCGACGTTGGACCGGTTGTCGTCCACGAACAGCACTTCCCCGGCGGCGCCCATGCGCTCCAGGCACCACCGGTAGGCGTCCGCCTCCGGTTTGGCGTGCCCGATCCGGCAGGAGAGCCCCAGCACCGGAAACAGCTCCAGCAGGCGCGCGTGGCGCTCCTCGAAGCGGGCGGCCAGTTCCGGGGGGATGTTCGAGAGCAGCCCGAGCGGGACCCTCGCGTCGGCGAGCTCCGAGACCAGCTCCACCGATTCCTCGTTCAGCCGCGACCAGCTCTCCAGGTCCAGGGAGAGGAGCCGCTCGACCCGGTCCGGGGAGAAGGCGGTGCCGAGCAGCCCGCCCACCGCCTGCCAGTAGGCGGGTCCGTCCAGGTCGCCTCGGTCGTAGTCCTTGCGCGGCGCCCAGTAGGCGGCCCAGAAGGCGTCGTGGCCGTGTCCGGAGTACTCCACCATCGCCTCGCGGACCGTCGGCGACTGGTCCATGGCGACCACACCGAACATGTCGAACAGCACAGCGTCCAAGAAGGGCTCCCGGGGTCGAACGGCGGTCTTCGGTCGGGGTGCGAAGGGGCTCCTTCCCCGCACGTCCCCGGCGAACCCCCGCGCCCGGATGGATACCCCGAACGTGCGGGATTTTTGTCATACTTTTTGGTTTTTGAGTAGTTTCAGGATGCTTTTTCTTTTTTCTGTGTAATGTCCGAAGAAAATGGTTCTGGTGTCCGTGCAACGGCAAGGAGGAAGGGGAAAAGCCCTTCCCGGTGCGTATCCTTGCCCGAGGCAGACAGCGGGGTGGAAGGGTCGGACCGCGTTGTCGGACAAAACCGGTAAACCAGAAAGCAGTCGGCATGTTCGAAAAGCTGGCACACAAGCTGGGATTGGAAACCAATCCGGCGATCTTCTTCATATCGGCCGCACTGACCGTCCTGTTCGTCGTGTGCGCCATCGCCTTCACCGACACGGTGGACCTGGTCTTCGGCGCCACCTCGGGCTGGATCCTGTCCCGAATGGGCTGGCTCTACATCCTCGGTGTGACGAGCTTCCTCATCTTCCTGATCTGGATCTCGCTCAGCCGGTTCGGACACGTCCGTCTCGGCTCACCGGACAGCAAACCCGAGTACAGCAACCTCACCTGGTTCTGCATGCTGTTCGCGGCCGGTATCGGCAGCATCCTCATGTTCTGGGGTGTGGCCGAACCGATCAGCCATTTCGCCAACCCGCCGCAGGGCAACGTCGAACCCGGATCGGTCCAGGCCGCGGAACAGGCCATGGGGTTCACGCTCTACCACTTCGGGCTGCACACCTGGACGATCTTCTGCCTGCCGGCCCTGGCCTTCGCCTACTTCGTCTACCGCAAGGGCCTGCCCTTCCGGGTCAGCTCGATCTTCTACCCCTTCCTCGGGGAGCGGATCAACGGCCCCTTCGGCCGGCTCATCGACATCTTCGCGGTGCTGGGCACCCTGTTCGGTGTTGCGGTGACCATCGGCCTGGGCACCATGCAGATCAACAGCGGGCTCAACACGCTGTTCGGTATCGAGGAGAGCCGCCTCACCCAGATCATCCTCATCTCCGTCATCACCCTGATCGCGGTGATCTCCGTGATGACCGGTCTGGACACCGGGATCAAGTGGCTCTCCTCCATCAACATCGTGATGGCGGTCGGGCTGCTCCTCTTCGTGTTCTTCGCCGGGTCCTCCCTGTTCCTGGCCAAGGGCGTCATCGAGACCACCGGTATCTACCTGGAGTGGCTGATCCCGCTCTCGTTCTGGAACGACGCGTTCGGTAACACGGGGTGGCAGGGCACCTGGACGGTCTTCTACTGGGCGTGGACCATCACCTGGTCGCCGTTCGTGGGGATCTTCATCGCCCGCATCTCCAAGGGGCGCACCATCCGGGAGTTCGTCCTGGGGGTGCTGGGGCTGCCCACCGCGTTCAGCATCGTCTGGTTCAGCGTGTTCGGGCTCTCCTCCTTCGACATCGAGATGAACCAGGGCGGCGGCCTGGTGGAGGAGGTCGTGGAGCAGGGGGACATCCCCGGCGCGCTCTTCGCCTTCCTGACCCACTACCCGCTGACGACCCTGCTCTCGGTGATAGCCATCGTCATCGTGGTCATCTTCTTCACCACCTCCTCGGACTCGGCGTCCCTGGTGGTGGACATGCTCTGCTCCGGAACGTCGGACTCCCCGACCCGCCAGCGGGTGTTCTGGGGCATCACCGAGGGGGTGGTCGCCGCCACGGTCCTCACGGCGTCCGGCGAGGGGGGCCTTGACGCGCTGCAACAGACGATCATCGTGTTCGGGCTGCCGTTCTTCGTGATCGGCTTCTTCATGATGGCCGCGCTGGTGAAGTCCCTCCAGGCGGAGTTCGCCGAGGGTTCCGGTACCCAACGGCAGCGCAAGGCTCCCCTGACGGCACGGTCCCGTCGGATGCGGCGCGATCAGCAGCGTGATGCCGGAGGCGGTCCGAACGGTCCCGAGAGCGGGACCAACGGGGTCGGCGGCCGGGAGACCGGCGGACCCGCCTGACCGCGGCCCGGGAACCGGGACGGGGAGGAGGGGCGGAGGGGGTGCCGGGCAGGGGCACCATGGAGGCATGACCCACACCGACGGCCGTGCCGGCTCCGACGAACGCTTCCTCTCCGCCACCGCCGACCGGCTCGCCGCCCTCCCCGGGGCCGAGGCGGTCTCCCTCGGCGGTTCGCGGGCCCAGGGCACCCACCGGCCGGACAGCGACTGGGACCTCGCCCTCTACTACCGGGGCACCGCGGGCGGGTTCGACCCCCGGGCGCTTCGGGAGACCGGATGGGAGGGCGAGGTCTCGGAGATCGGCGGCTGGGGCGGGGGCGTGTTCAACGGCGGCGCCCGGCTGCGGATCGACGGCCGTGGCGTGGACGTCCACTACCGCGACCTCGACGTGGTCGAACACGAACTGGCCGAGGCCGAACAGGGCCGGTTCCGGATCGAACCGCTCATGTTCCACCTGGTGGGCGCCCCCACCTACCTGGTCGTCGCCGAACTCGCCGTCGGCCGGGTACTGGTCGGTGACCTGCCCCGGCCCGGCTACCCGGACGCGCTCCGCCGGAGCGCACCGCCCCTCTGGCGCGGGTTCGCCTCGGCCAACCTCGCCCACGCCGAACACGACCACGCGCCGTACGGCCGGGTGGCCCGGTGCGCGGGGCTGATCGCCCAGGCCGCCTCGCAGACCGCGCACGCCGTACTGGCCGCCCGCGGCGAGTGGGCGACCAACGACAGGACCCTGCTCGCCAGCGCCGGGCTGGAGGAGGTGGACTTCGTGGTCGCCGGGATGACCGCCGACCCCCAGGACCTCCTCGCCGCGGTCGCCGAGACCGGGCGGATCATCGCCGGGGCCCGGTAGCGCCGAACGGCGCCTCTCCGGAGCCGACGGCACCGCCGACCCCACGCGCGGGCGGGGGCGTTCCCACGTCCCCGCCCGCGCCTGCGCCGCTACTTCGTCCAGGTCATGTTCACCACGGCGCTGATGGTGTCGTAGCCCGCCCGGGTGAACGCCTCGGCCATCGGCGCGTTGCCGACGTCCGTGGCGGCCCGGACGCTGGAAACACCCTCCTCGGCCAGCACCCGGGTGCCCTCGGCGAGCAGGTCGTCGATGTAGCCGTTGCCGCGGTGCTCGGGCAGCACCGCGATGTAGGCGATGATCGGGTGGTAGGCGTTGCGGGCGGGGATGACGAAGCCCACCGGCTCGCCGTCGGGGAGCGTCGCCACCCGCCACCAGTCCCGGGGCGTCGTGTAGTTGGCGAACTCGTCGGCGAAGTTGGCCGCGGCGACCTCCTCGGCGGACTTCTCGTCGAGGTCGACGCGGTCGTGGGCGTCCAGGGTCCCCTCCAGGGCGCGGGCCATGAGGCCGAGGATGTCCTCGGTGCCCTCGATCCCGCGGAACCGCAGGCGCCCGCTCGGCCGGGGGACCGGATACCCGGCGAACCACTCGTAGCGCAGGCGCTCGACGAGCGGGACGGCGCCCACCCGCTCGACCGCGTGCACACGGTCCTCCACCGTGCGCCGGGCCGCCCCGTCCTCGCGCCAGTCGGCGGGGACGAAACGCAGGTACTCGGGCGGGGGAGTGCCCTGGGGGACCGGGACGCCCTCCGGGAAGAGGGCCTCGTTCGCGGTGCGCAGCAGGTGTTCGGCCACGCCGACACGGTCCACGTCGCGGGCGCTGTCGTCCACGTCGAGGACGTCCAGCAGGAAGGGGGCGTCGTCATGGTTGCGGCACCACCAGGACAGGCGGGCCAGGAGCCGGTCGCCGTCGAGGGCCACCCACATCCAGGAGGGGCGGCGGCGACCCTTGGCGAGGTCGTCGGCGAACTCGGGGTTCTGCACGTAGGGCAGCCGGTTGAAGAGCTCCAGCTCTTCGGGACCGGTGATGGGACGGACGGTCAGGGCGTTCGGAAGAACGGTCAAGGCAGCACCTTCGGTGTGTGCGCCCGCCGTCGCCGGGGTCAGCGGTGGTCGCTGACCCGGGAGGACACGGACGCGGTGATCACGGGGAACATCGGATGTGCCTCCTCTCTGGTCTCCGCCGCGCCGGGGGTCGGACGCGGCCACAGCATTTATAGCGGCGGAGCTTCCGTTCCCGCAAGCCCTTTACCGCAGGGGATCCCGGGGCGGCACCTCCAGCGGGGGCTCGTCCGCGGTCTGCTCCGCCACCCCGGCCGGAGCCCGGCGCGGGCGGGTCACCAGCAGGGTGAGGACCCCGGCGAGCAGGCCCCAGAAGGCCGACCCCACCCCGAACAGGGTGAACCCGGAGGCCGTCGCCAGGAACGTCACCACCGCGGCCTCCCGGGACCCCTCGTCGGAGACCGCCGAAGCCAGCGAACCGCCGATCGTGCCCAGCAGCCCCAGCCCGGCGATCGCCAGCACCAGGGTTGACGGCAGTGTGGCCAGCAGCGACGCCACGGTCGCGCCGAACAACCCCACGCACAGGTAGAAGACACCCGCCCAGACCCCGGCGAGGTAGCGGCGCTCCCGGTCCGGGTGGGCCTGCGGGCCCGTGCAGATCGCCGCGGTGATCGCGGCCAGGTTCATCCCGTAGCAGCCGAACGGGGCCAGGACCAGGTTGGTCGCCCCGGTCCACCCGATCACCGGGGAGATCGGCACCCGGTAGCCGTCGCCGCGCAGCACCGCCACCCCCGGCAGGTTCTGCGAGGCCATCGTCACCACGAACAGCGGCAGGCCGACACTGACCAGCACCGGCAGGGAGAACTCGGGGGCGACGAACACGGGCGCGGCCAGGGCGAGTTCCACCGACCCCAACCGCAGGGAGCCCTGTGCTGCGGCCACCAGGCCACCGGCGAGCAGGGAGAGCAGGACCGCGTACCGGGGAAGCCACCGGCGACACAGCAGGTACACCGTGAACATCGCGAACACCACCGCGAAGTCGCCCTCCATGCTGGTGAACAGCCCGATCCCGAACTGCAGCAGCACCCCCGCCAGCAACCCCGCGGCCAGCGGTACCGGGATGCGGTCCATCACCCGCTCGAACCACCCCGTCACCCCGCTCAGCGTGATGAGCGCGGCAGAGAACAGGAAGGCGCCCACGGCCTGGGCCATGGTCACCCCGTCCAACCCGACCGCCAGCAGGGCGGCCCCCGGCGTGGACCAGGCGGTCACCACGGGGGCCCGGTAACGCAGGGACAGGCCGACACAGGTCACGGCCATGCCCACGCCCAGCGCGAGCATCCACGAGGCGATCTCCCCGGGGGAGGCTCCGGCGGCCTCGGCGGCGGTGAACACGATCGCGGCCGAGCTCGTCACCCCGACCAGGACGGCGATGAGCCCGGCGGTCACGGCGGACAGGGGAAAGGCGTGCCGCGCACGCCGGGCGAGCGTTCTCATAACGAACCATCCTGTCGTCCCACCACCGAGCTCCGGCAACCGGGTGGGGGCCACCGGACGCGGCGGGGTGAAAACCGGTGGATCCGGGCCCTGACCTGGGAGGAGGATGTGCGGATGAGCAGAACCTTCGACGAGCTCCTCGCCGGGGCCGCAGCCGAGCCGACCGAGGGCTGGGACTTCTCCTGGTTCGAGGGCCGTGCCACCGAGCAGCGCCCCTCCTGGGGCTACCAGCGACTCATGGGTGAGCGGATGGCCCGCGCCTCCGCCGCCCTCGACATCCAGACCGGGGGCGGCGAGGTCCTCGCCGGGATCCCCGGACACCCGCCACTGACCGTCGCCACCGAGGGGTGGCCGCCCAACGTCGCCAGGGCCACCCGCCTCCTGCACCCCAGAGGGGTGGCCGTGGTCGCCGACCCGGACGAACCCCCGCTGCCCTTCGCCGACGCCGCCTTCGACCTGGTCGTATGCCGCCACCCGGTGACCGTCTGGTGGGAGGAGATCGCCCGCGTCCTCACCCCCGGCGGCACCTACCTGGCACAGCACGTCGGGCCGTCGAGCGTCTTCGAGCTGGTCGAGTACTTCCTCGGCCCCCAGCCGGAGGAGGTCCGCGACGCACGCCACCCGGACCGGGAGGCGGCCGGGGCCGAAGCGGCCGGGCTGGAGGTCGTCGACCTCAGGGCGGAGCGGCTCAGGACGGAGTTCCACGACGTCGGAGCAATCGTGTACTTCCTGCGCAAGGTCGTGTGGATGGTGCCCGGATTCACCGTGGACGGGTACCGCGACCGGCTGCGGGAGCTGCACGAGCGGATCACGGCGCAGGGGCCGTTCGTGGCCCACTCCGCCCGCCACCTGATCGAGGCCCGCAAGCCGGAGTGAGGCCCGTGTCCGGGCCTGTCGCCCGCCCTCCCGGCCGGTCACACGTACCGGCCGGAAGGGGAGGGCGACCGGGCTCAGCTACGGGCTGTGACGTGCTGGACGACCTCGAAGCCCCAGATCTCGCTGTTGCTCGCCGCCGGACCGCCGTGCCCGCCGGACGCGTGGCCGTCCTTCTTCGCGTCGGCCGCGGCCTGGGCGTGGCCCTTCCGGAAGGCCTGGCCGCTCACCCAGTTCTGGAAGTCCTCCTCGGACCGCCAGCGGGTGTACACCAGGTACTTGTCGGTGCCCTCGACGGGGCGCAGGAGCTGGAACTCCTCGAACCCCTCCTGGTCCTCCACCAGACCCGCGCGCTTGGCGAAACGCTCCTCCAGCGTGGAGCCCTCGCCCTCGGGGACGGTCAGGACGTTGAACTTGACGACACTGGTCACGCGTGTACCTCCGGTCGGTCGGATGCCTTGCTGAGGCCAACCTAAGGGACCAGCTCAGGCGCCGGTCACCCGATCCACCCACTCCACCAGCTCACCGACGACCTCCGCCCGGTTGGTCTCGTTGAGCACCTCGTGCCGCGCGCCCGGGTAGGTGCGGTACACGAGGTCGGTGACGCCCGCTTCGCGATAGCGCTCGACCAGCGCGTCGCTGAACTCCAACCGGTGGTTGAGCGGGTCGTGGTCCCCGACCAGGACGTACACGGGCAGGTCGCCTCGCAGCCCCGAGGGGTCCGTGAGCGGGCCGAAGGCCGCGGTGGCCAACCCCGTCAGCCCGTCCTCGTCCAGCGCGAACCCGCACAGGGGATCGGCGACGTACAGGTCGACCTGCTCCTCGTCGCGGCTGATCCAGTCCGCTCCGGTCCGGACCGGCTGGAAGGGGGCGTTGAACACCTCGTCGAGGTCGGTGGTGCCCGGCGGGACCGAGCCCAGGAACAGGTCCGCGGCGGTGGTGCCGCTGAGCGCCGCCCCGGTGAGCAGGTCGGCGTGTTCGAGCAGGTACTGCTGGGTGGCGAAGGAACCCAGGCTGTGCCCGATCAGTACCAGCGGCAGGCCGGGGTGGCGGTCGCGCAGGATCCGGGAGAGCGCGGCCATGTCGGCGACCAGCAGGTTCCAGCCGTCCGCGCCCAGGTGGCCGGGCGCGGCGTGCATGGTGGCTCCGTGGCCCCGGTGGTCGTTGGCGTACACCGTGTACCCGCGCTCGTTGAGTGCCCGGGCCAGGGGAGCGTAACGCAGGGCGTGCTCGCCCATGCCGTGTGCCAGCTGTACGATTCCGCGCGGCGGGCCGTCGGGCTGCCACTCGTGGACGTGCACGGTGAGGCCGTCGCTGCTGTGGAAGGTGAACATCGCTCTCCCGGGAATGGATGACGGGACTGCGGGCTCAGGGGTGCGGGAAGCCCGCCGTGTCACTGATTGTGCCCCGGGGTCCTTCCCGCGTCATCCCAGGCCGTGCTTGCGGGCCACGATCCGCAGCATCGCGGCGCGGGGCAGCAGACGGCGCAGCGCGAACACGAGCGGGGCGTTGCTGCCCACGGCGTACAGCGGCCGCGGCCGCCTCGCCTCGATCGCCCCGACCACGGTCGCGGCCACCCGCTCCGCCGAGATCCCCCTGGCCTCGTTGGCGTTGAGCGCGTTCACCATGGTCCGGTACTCCTCCCGGAACGGGGAGTCCTCACCCACGTACTGGGTGCGGCGCTCACTGATCCCGGTGTTGATCGAACCCGGCTCCACCGTCGTCACGCCCACCCCGAACGGCGACACCTCGCGCCGCGCGGCGTCCGCGAAACCCTTCATCGCCGCCTTGGCGGCCACGTACGAGGAGCGGTACGCCAGCGGGAAACTCGCCAGCATCGAGCCCACCATGACCACGCGCCCGTACCCGCGCGAGCGCATCCCCGGCAGGACCAGCTGGGTGAGGCGGACCGCGCCGAACACGTTGAGCCGGAACACCCGTTCCACCGCCGCCATGGGCAGTTCCTCGATCGGGCCGTTCTGGCTCTCGCCCGCGTTGTTGACCAGGACGTCCACCTCGCCCGCGGCCCTGGCGCACGCCTCCACGGACTCGTAGTCGGTCAGGTCCAGGGGCAGGTACTCGACCCCCGGGACCGGATCGGCGACCGTCGCGGGGTCGCGGCTGGTTCCGAACACGCGGTAGCCGCGCCCGACCAGTGCCGCGGCCACCGCCGCCCCGATGCCGGAGGAGGCTCCGGTGACGAGCGCCGTACGACGGGAGGGGGACGAGGGGGTGGCAGGGGGCACGGGGAACCCTTCGGGTCGGGGGAGAGGCGCGCACCACCCTAGTTGACCAACGTTCAACAGGCTCGGCCCGGGGCCGGACGCCGGGGCGACCGCCCCCGGGTCCGGCCCGGGCGCGAGGAGCGTGCGTCAGTCCCGCTCGCAGCCCTCCAGGACCAGGGAGAGCCCGGCGCCCAGCAGCCACAGGTCCTTGGACAGGGGCAGGCCGTCCGGGGTGGGGGCCAGGCTCCGGGGCTTGTGCATCCCGGGCGTGCGCAGGTAGAGGCCGAGCAGGCCGGCCGCGAAGGCACTCAGCCCCGCACCGGCGAGCCTGCTCGGCACGAGCGGCACCAGCAGGGCGGTGCCCAGGGCGATCTCCCCGGCGGACAGGATCCTGGTGAAGGTGGCCGGATCGACCTTGTCCAGGAACGGGTACGTGCCGACCGCCATCCCGTGCAGGCCCATCGCGGTGTCCTCGTCGGCGCCCCGCTTGTCCAGCCCCGAGTTGAGGATGGAGGCGCCGGTGGCGATGCGCAGGGCCAGCTGGTGCGGTCTGAAGGGCGGCTTCATACGGACTCCAAGGCGGCTCGACAACGAATTGTGGCTATGGGTGTTCAGAATGCTACTCACTGTTCGCATGGTGGGTCCGTCACGACCTGCCGGTGTCCGCCCCTTCCTACCCTCCGCCGGCACGGGCCACCGAGCCGGAAAAGCGGTTGCCCCTGCCCCGGAGCCGTGGTTTCCTGCGCGCGACCACCCCAGCGGGAAGGAAGAGCATGCGCAGAGTCATCGTGACCGGCGGCGGAACGGGCATGGGCCGGGCCATCGCCGAACGCCTCGCCTCCGAGGGGGACGAGGTCCACATCCTCGGACGCCGCAAGGAGACCCTGGACCGGGTCGTGGCGCACAACCCCGAAGCGCGGATCCTCCCCCTGCCGGTCGACCTCACCGACGAGGACGCGGTGCTGGCCGCGGCCCGAGAACTCGCGGCCGAACCCGTCGACGTCCTGGTCAACAACGCGGGCGGCATCCTCAAGGAGGCCCCGGTCGACCTCAAGGGCGCCTTCGACATCTACCGGAGGACCATCGACGCCAACCTGCTTTCGGCGATGATGCTGACCCGGGCGCTCTGGCCCGCCTTCCGACGCCCGGGCGGCCGGGTCGTCAACATCAGCTCCATCGCCGCGCACCGGGGCGGCGGCGACGCCTACGCGGCGGCCAAGGCCGGACTGTGCGGTTGGGGGATCGACCTCGCCGGACGGGGCGGCCCGGACGGGATCACCGTCAACACCGTCACCCCCGGATACGTTCAGGACACCGAGTTCTTCACCGGGGAGGGCCGGTCGGCCCGCCACGACGCCCTGGCGGCCGAGACCATGGTCGGCCGCGCGGGCGTCCCGGACGACGTGGCCGCGGCGGTGGCGTTCCTGGCCTCCCCCGAGGCCTCGTGGACGACCGGGCAGGTGCTGGGGGTCAACGGCGGCGCCCTCCCCGGGCGCTGAGGCCGACCCGTCATCGACACTGGGAAGCCGGCCCCGACGCCACACCAGTCCCCCAGCCGTCGGCCGACTCACACCACCCGGAGGAAACACGTGGCCGCATCCGCTGACGCCGAGACCGACGTCGTCGTGATCGGAGGCGGCCCGGCAGGGCTGGCCACCGGGTACCACCTGACACGCGAGCAGGCCGACTACGTCATCCTCGACGGGCAGGGGGCGCCGGGCGGTTTCTGGGACCGGGCCTGGAGCAACTACTGGGACTCCCTGCGGTTGATCTCCCCTGCCGAGCACAGCTCCCTGCCGGGCTGGCGGATGCCGGGAGAGCCGGGACAGGAGCTCCCCTCGGCGCGGCACGTCGCCGACTACCTGGCCGCGTACGAGCGCCGCTACGGGCTGCCCGTACGCCGACCGGTGACCGTCACCGGGGTGCGCCGCGCCGACGGGGCGCTGGAGGTGGTCGGCTCCACGGGCACGTGGCGCGCCCGGCACGTGGTCAGCGCGACCGGGACCTGGCGCCGCCCGTACACGCCCGACCACCCCGGCCGGCACCTCTTCGAGGGCCGGCAGCTGCACACGGCCGACTACCGCGGTCCGGAGGAGTTCGCCGGGCGGCGGGTGACGGTCGTGGGCGGCGGCAACTCCGCGGCCCAGCTCCTCGCGGACCTCTCGGAGGTCGCCCACACCACGTGGGTCGCCCGGCGCCCGGTCAGGTTCATGCCCGACGACGTGGACGGCCGCGTGCTGTTCGACGCGGACACACAACGCGCCCTGGGCGGGCGAACGGGCAGGGGCGCCGCGTCCCCGGGTGACATCGTCATGGTGCCCAGTGTGCGCCGGGCGCGGGACAGGGGCGTCCTCACGGCGCTACCGATGTTCGAGCGGCTCACCCGGACCGGCGTGGCCTGGGCCGACGGCAGCGAACGGGAGACCGACGCGGTCCTGTGGTGTACCGGGTTCCGCCCGGTCCTGGACCACCTGGCCCCGTTGGAGCCGTTCGACGCGGACGGTCGGATCCCGCTCGACGGGAACCGCAGTGTCCGTGAGCCGAGGCTGCACCTGATCGGCTACGGGGACTGGACCGGGGCCGCGTCCGACACGCTGGTCGGCGCGGGCCGCACCGCCGGGGCCGCGGTCGCCCGCATCGTCGAGGACCTGCGGACGGGTTAGTCGGCCCACGGGTTCTTCGGGTACGCGGGAGGGCTGCTGACCGCGGTGCGGGACCGGCGGTGGTCGTAGCGGCCCCCGCCTGACGGCCCGTCCGGGCGGGGCCGCTGGTTTCCCCACCGGCCGCTCCCGGACCGTTCCGGCCCCGGTCCGGGCACGCCGTCAGCACACGCCGGCGCCCACCGGTCTCAGCCCTGTCCGCCGAAGCGGTCCCGGACCTCGTCCGTGGCGGCACCCATCGGGTCCTCCGCGATGCCGCCGAACTCCTGCGCCTGCTCCTGGAACCCCTGCGCCGCTTCGGTCGCGCCGCCCAGGCCCTCCTCGGCGAAGGCCTGGCCCTGTGCTCCGAGGTCCTGGCCCGCCCCCTCAAGGCCGTTGAAAGCCGTCTCCGCCCCGCCGCCCACCTGGTCCAGGGTGCCGCTCACCCCGTCCGTCACCTGCTCCGAGGCATCGCCGAACAGGCCCTTGAACCAATCGATCATTTCGCTGATCATCGCGTTTCGTTCCTTCCGTGGGCGCACTGCGCCTGGCTTGACGGGAACTCCCTACCCAGGCGGAATAAGCGCCGTGTAAGGGATTCCAGGAATACACGAGGATTCCGCACGCGGGCGGAAGGGACGGGGCGCAGGTGCCCGCCGGCACGTGTGGGAGAGGAACAGACGGGAGGGACCGCAGGAGCCGACCCGACCAGCGCCCTCCCGCCCTCCCGCACCTGACCGTCCCACCGGGAACTCCTTACAGACCTCCGTCCCGGGCTCAACCGAAACAGGACGGGGCCCAGGACTCGTGCACCCCGCCGTGCTCCAGGGAAGCGGGGGGACACGGGCCGTACTCCAGCGCGGCGTCGGCGGCCAGCCCGAGCACCCGGTCCCGCACCTCCAACTGGGACTGCCAGTGCCCGGGGAAGGCGTGCACCCCGTACCGGGCGCCGAGCAGGTTCCCGCACAGGGCCCCGATGGTGTCGCTGTCCCCGGAGTGGTTGACCGCCAGCCGCAGACCGTGCCGCCCGGCCTCGGGGAGCCCCCGGTGCCCCGGGCCCCGGGAACCCGGACTGGTGTCCGGGACGGTGAGGTCCTCGGCGCGCAGGGCCACGCACACCGCCACCGCCAGGGCCTCCTCCGAGGTCCACCCGTCACCGAGCCCGGCCAGGTCCCAGGCGTCCGGGACGCCCCGGGCGGCCACCGAGGCGGCCGAGTCCAGCGCCCGCGAGACCTCCCCGTGCCCCCTCCTGGCCTCCAACAGGTCCCTGGCCCGGGCCAGGGACCCGGGTAGCTCCCCGCCGCGGACCAGACCCCACACCGTGGCGGCGAACACCCCCGCGGCGAGTTGGGCCGTGCGGTGCCCGTGCGTCAGCGCGGCCACCTGCTCCGCCAGTTCGAAGGCGTACTCGGCGCTAACCGTCCCGAACCCGCACGGGGCCGTCCGGACCACGGCGGCGCACCCCTTCGAGTTGTTGACCGGCTCCGTCACGGTGCCCAGGGGCAGACCGGGCTCGTTCCGGGCGGCGGCCTTGCGCAGGGCGGCCACGGTGGCGGCCCCGTAACCGCGCGGGGTGTGCAGCGGGCCGGGGCCGTTCCACGGGCCCGCCGGGCCCGCTGGAGCCGTCGGGTCCGCGGGGGACGGCCCGGACGGTGCCGGGGCGGTGTCGGGGCCGCTCCCGTGGATCCGCGCCCACTCCAGGTAGGCCGTCTGGACCATGCCCACGGAGGCCCCACCGATGCCCTTGTCCCGGGCCCGGACCGAGGCCCGCACCAGGGCGTCGGAGGTGAG
Organism: Nocardiopsis terrae; assembly: GCF_014651695.1. Lineage (GTDB taxonomy): Bacteria > Actinomycetota > Actinomycetes > Streptosporangiales > Streptosporangiaceae > Nocardiopsis > Nocardiopsis terrae. Next base: position 134,904 of record NZ_BMXJ01000002.1, on the reverse strand, counting down.
CAGCGTCAGTTGGGTCTCGTCGGTGATCGCTCCGACCCCGTAGGAGCCCTCGGCGTACTCGGTGAGGCCCCTCCCGCCGTACCGTTCGTGGATCTGGTCGAGCCCGAGCCCTTCGACGGGGGCTCCGAGCGCGTCGCCGACGGCGCCGCCCAACAGGCAGCCGGACAGGCGGTCGGGAAGGGGTGAGGGGGTGCGCATTGCAGGATGTTAGGTGGCTTCTGTGCCGCTTACAAGCCTTGCCCGGCAGGGCTTCGCGGCTGCGGGAGCGGCCGCGCCGCGCTCAGGGCTCGGAGAGGAAGGCGTCCAGGGCATCGAGCCACGCCTCGCCCCGGTCCAGGTGCGCCATGTGCCCCGCGCCCTCCAGGACCACCGCCCGGGCTCCCGGCAGGAACCCGGCCGCGCGTTCGGCGAAGGAGGCCGGGAAGACCATGTCCTGGCGGCCGTGCAGGAACAGCAGGGGAGCGGCGAGCCCGCGCAGCCGTTCGGGCCCCTCCGGCGGCCGGGGCGAGTCCAGGGAACCCGCTCGGAACGCCTCCAGCCACTCGGCCGACCAGGAGACGCGGTCCAGCAGGGCCAGGTAGCCGGGGATCCGCTCCGGCGTGTGGACGTTGGCCGGAGCACCGGCGACGGCGGCCTCCCGGACCAGTGCGGGGCCGGTCAGGTGGGAACCGGACCACACCCCGGCCTCGGCGGCGCGCAGGGCGGTGCGTTCGGGCCACGGGCCGAAGTCGGCGTCGGTGACCGGCCACAGGGCGCTCGACGCGACCACGGTCCGGCGCACCCGTTCGGGCGCCGCCAGCAGGACGCGCTGGGCGATCTGCCCTCCGGTGGAGAACCCGAGCAGGTCGAAGCGGTCCAGACCGAGCCGGTCGGCGAGGACGACCAGGTCCGCGGCGGCGGCTTCGAAGGAGTAGCCGTCGGGGCCCAGACCGCGCGTCGACCGGCCGCAGCCCCGCAGGTCCGGGAGGAGGACCGGGCGGCCCAACCGGTCCAGGGGCTGGCGCAGGTAGCTGTGGTCCCAGTCGGGGCCGCCGTGCACCACGAGCAGCGGCGTACCGTCGGGCGGCCCGAGGGACGAGCAGAACAGGCTGACGTCGGGGTGCTCCCGGACGGTGACGAACTCTCCCATCCCCCGAGTCTCGCAGTGCCCCGGCCCCGCCGGGAACCGGACCTTCGGCCGGGCGGGAGGGGACGGCCCCGGAGTGGCCGGGGCCGCTCCCCGGGCCGTCCCCCGCAGCACCCCTTCAGCGGGACTCCCGCGGGGCCCGCCTCCGGAGGGCCCCGCGGGCCGCCCTCACCAGGCGTCGAAGGTCGCCCCCAGGTCGGTGGAGCGGGCCACGTGCCGGTCGGCGACCACGATCACCTGGTCCTCGTCGGCGTGCAGCGCCTCCGGACCGCCGGGAAGTTCTCCGGTGCGCTCCCAGGTGGCGCCGGCGTTCTCGCTCCGGTGCACCCCGCCGTCCACCGCGACCCCGAACACCGTCCCGCCCCCGGGCACCCAGTCGACCAGCGCCAGCGGGGGAGCTCCCGCCACCGCCTCGAAACCGGCCCCGCCGTCGGTCGAGCGCACCGGGCCCCGGTCGGTGACGGCTATCACGGTCCCGCCGTCGTCTGACACCGCCAGGTCGATGGCCGCCACCTCCGGGTCCAGGTCCGTCCAGGCGGTGCCGTCCCCGGTGGCGCGGAGCGCCCCGTCGAAGCCGACCACCAGGTCGTCCCCGGAGGCCAGCGCGTGGAAGTCGGACTCACCGGCGAGCGACAGGGCCTCCCAGTTCCGGCCGCCGTCACGGGTCTCGATCAGCCCGACCGGGTCGGGCATGTCGGTGTCGCCCCCGGGGTGGCCGCTGGCCAGGTAGTGGCCGGGGCCCCGGACGGTGAAGCCCATGAGGTCGATCACGGGGCCCACATGGGCCGGTACCGTCGCCTCCCGGGTTCGCCGCTCGGGTGCGGGGACCGTGTACAGGCCCGCGTGCGAGGCCACCAGGACCTCCCCGGAGCCGGGGTCGACACCGACCCCGTGCACGTGCCCGGCCTCCTCGGGCAGGGCGACCCCCAGGCTGTTCGCGTCCCTGCCCGGTGCCCCGGCGTGTGCCTGCACGCCCTCCTCCGGTTCCGCGCACGCGGTGGTGACGGCGAGCAGCCCCGCCGCGGTCAGCGCGGTGAGGGTTCGGCTGTGTGCTCGTTCTTTGTTGCGCATGGATCTTCTCCGGCCTCTCGGGGTCCACTTCGGTTCCACGGGTCGCGGGGCCGGCGCCCGCGGCACACGGGCACCGGCCCCGTGCCTCAGTGCTCCGAGTGGCCGTCCTCGGCGGTCCCGCCGTCCGACTCCCCGGCTTCGGGGGTTTCGGAGGCCGGGTCCGCTCCCGGCTCCCCGGCGCCGAGCATCTCGTTCATCAGCTCGATCTCGCTCTCCTGGGCGGCGATGATCTCCTCGGCCAGTTCGAGCGCCTCGGGGTCGACCCCCTCGTCGAGCTCGGTGCGGGCCATGTCCACCGCGCCCTCGTGGTGCAGGACCATGTACTCCAGGAACAGGGTGTCGAAGTCCTCCCCCTCGGCGGTCTCCAGTTCGGACATCTGCTCCTCGGAGAGCATCCCGGCCATCCCGGAGTGGTCCGTGCCGTCCCCGGTTCCGGCGCCCCACGCGTCGAGCAGTGTCTCCATCTGCTCGATCTCCGGGCCCTGGGCGTCGCGGATCTCCTCCGACAGGGCACGGACCTCCTCGCCCGCCCGGGACCCGGCGAGGTCGGCCATCGTCACGGCCTGCTCGTGGTGGGGGATCATCATCTGCGCGAACTCCACGTCCGCCTCGTTGAACCCGGCGGTCTGCTCCTCACTGTCGGACGTGGTGTTCGGGGCGTCCCCGCCGTCGTTTCCGCAGGCCGCGGCGAACAGGGCGGTGGCGAATGCGGCCGCGATCGCGGTCAGGACCCGCCTGTTCGGGGCATGTTCGATTGAGGTCATGGCGACCGTGTTTCCTCTCTGGACTCCTTGCCGCGCGGAGTCCGGCTCCGGCGCGGTACTGGCGGTGCGCGGGCGCGGAGCCGACGGGTGTCGGCCCGCGCTGGCATCTAGACGCGCAGCACCTGCAGGCGGGCCAGGGAGGGCCTGGCCGGTCCGGGGAGTGGGGGCCGCGCGGAGCACAGGGCCGGGTCCACGGGGTTCACGGGGACGACGGGCCAGCGGGTGAAGGCGACGGCGCCGACCCCCAGCAGTACGGCGGTGAAGGCGGCCAGGGCCAGGCACGCGGAGGTCGGGTCCAGTTCGGGGAGCTGGACCCGGTCCTCCCACACCGCGGAGTGCGCCCCGGCCGGGGCCGTGTGGTCGGCCGCGGGCGCGCGGGCGGTCCCCGGGGCGTGACCGGACGCGGGTGCTTCGGCGGAGCCCGCCCAGCGGTCGCCGTGACCGGACGCGGGCGGCGCCGCCGTGGGTTCGGCGAGCCCGCCGTACGGGCCGGCCGGGGCGTGGGCCTCGTGCTGGAGGTGGCCCAGGGTGTGCATGGCGCCGAACCCGAGCAGCAGCGCGGTGAGCAGCAGGATGCGCGCCCAGGCGGATCCCGTGCGGCTGCGGTGCGGCCGGGACGGTGACATGCAGTCAGGGTACCCCTACCCCGAAGGGGTACCGATCCGGCCCCGCCGGAGGATGCCGAGGAGGCCCGGCAGCGGGATCAGCGGTGACGGAACATGATCCGTCACCGCTGGTCAGCGCAGCAGTATCGGTGGAAGGTCCGGTGCGTCAGGGCAGGCGGACCGGTCGGCTGGCCCGGCTCTCGTGGTGGAGCCGGTGCAGCGCGGTCACGTAGTACGTGGTGTCGCCGCCGTCGGGCGCGGTGAAGGTCGCGGAGCCGTCGCCGTCGGCGCGCACGGTGCCGAGCATGGCGCGCGGGTCCTCGACTCCGCATCTGGCGTCGTCCCGGTCGGGCCGGCCGTCGAAGGCGTACACCGCGTAGTAGGCGGGCGCCTCGCCGGGTCCGGGGGTGATGTCCAGCTCGGTGCCCTCCGCACCGCTCCGGGCACTCGCCCGCGGCGGTGCGGGCACGGTTCCGCCCAGGTCCTCCTTGACCGGTACGAGGGCGGGGCTGGAGTAGTGGTCCTCGACCACGGCCTCCATGCCCTCCCGCGCGTTGGTGCGCAGCGAGGTCGCGCTGAAGTAGACGTCGCCCAGGACCTCGGGGTGGTCGCGGTTGAGGTCCAGGTGGCTGGAGAGTTCGCCGGGATCGGACCAGGCGCCCTCGTTGCCGGCCTTGTAGGCGGCCTGCCCGATGTACAGGTGCGTGCCGGTGCCCGCGACCACCTCCGCCCACCAGGGGACGAGGACCGCGTAGTCCGCGACGGGCAGACCGATCTCCCAGTAGACCTGCGGGTTGATGTAGTCGAGCCAGCCCTCCCGCACCCATCTGCGGCTGTCGGCGTACTGGTTGTCGTAGGACTGCGAGCCGTTGGTGTCGGAGCCCTCGGGGTCGGTGCTGGAGTTGCGCCAGATCCCGAACGGGCTGATGCCGAACTTCACGTGCGGTTTGGCGGCCTTCACGGCCTCGCTCATCTCCCGCACCATGAGGTCGACGTTGTTGCGCCGCCAGTCCCCGACGTCGTCGAACCCGTCCCCGTGCTCGGCGTAGGTGTCCTGGTCCGGGAGTTCCACGCCGGCCACCGGATACGGGTAGAAGTAGTCGTCGAAGTGCACCCCGTCCAGGTCGTAGTTCTCGACCGAGTGCATCATCGCCTCGATCACGAACTCACGGGCCTCGGGGACCCCCGGGTCGTAGTAGAGCTTGCCGCCGTACTCGAACACCCAGTCGGGGTTCCGCCGGGCGGGGTGGTCCTCGACCAGGGCGCCGGGGTCGTCGTGCATGGCCACCCGGTACGGGTTGTACCAGGCGTGGAACTCCAGGTTCCGGGCGTGGGCCTCCTCGACCGCGAACTCCAGCGGGTCGTACCCGGGGTCGCCGCCCTGTTCACCGGTGAGCCACTCGGACCAGGGTTCGTGCGGTGACGGCCAGAAGGCGTCGGCGGTCGGCCTGATCTGCACGAACACGGCGTTGAGGCCGTTGGCGACGGCCTCGTCGTACAGGTCGGCCAGGTCGGCCTGCTGCTCCTCGGGGCTCTGGCCCTGTTCGGTGGGCCAGTCGATGTTGTACACCCCGGCGATCCACTGCGCCCGCATCTGGTGCTTGGGCGGGGCCTGGGGGTCGGTCTCGCAGGGGGCGCGGCCCTGCGGCGCGGGTTCCGCCGCGGCCTGCGGCGCGTGGAGCAGTGCCGCGGTCAGCGCGGCGGCCAGGGCTCCGCCGACCAGGGTTCCGCCGAACAGGGCGGTGCGGGAGACGGGTTCGCGGGCGGTGCGGGGGAACGGGGCCGAGGGCTCGGATCGTGCCGCGGATCGGTGCCGGTGCGGGTACGCCAAGGTTGCTCCTTCAGGCTTGCGTCGCCGGTGAAGGGACCGGGAAGGCGCCGGGGCGCCCCTCCCGTGGCCCGGATGCGACGGTCAGCTTGGGCTTAGCAGAGAACCTTCACGATTTACCCGCTGAATGCAACACTCCTACCCGAGGTTGAGCCAGATGGGTGAAATGGGATCCTTTTTAATCAAAATCCCTTTTGTTGTGGATTTCGAGGGTGCCTCCTACCACTCCTCCGCGGCGTCGTCCAGAGGAGAGGTGAGCAGCAGCCCGGCCCCGGTCGCGGTTCCCGCTCCGATGCCGCGCAGGGAGATCTCCTGAAGCGCCTCACTGTCCTGGACGACCGCCTCGCCGATGAAGTGGTAGCGGGCGGGCCGACCGCCCAGGCGCTTCCACTTCGCCGAGGTGATGTGCACGGCCTCCGCCAGCTTGGTGTCCAGCCACCCCTCGAACTCGGACTCGGGCAGGGCGGTCTTCTTCTTGCCGCGCGGGCGTTGCCCCTCGGCGGCGGGTTCCGCCTCGCGCTGCCCGGTGGGCGCCGTGACGAGCTCCCAGCGGATGGTCTCGCCCTCCGGGTGCCGGGGCATCGGCAGGATCGCGGCCGAGACCGCACCGGGGATCTTGCCCCAGGCCGGAGCGGTGTCGGAGCTGATCACCAGGGTGGTCGGGGAGGTGCGCGTCCACAGCACACGGGCGTCGGAGTCGGGGTCGGGGTCGAGGGCCCTGCGCACGGCCCGCCCCATGACGGCCCACTGCTCCATGCCGGCGCTGCGCTTGGGGTCGAGTTTGACGCGGGACAGGTACAAGGAGGTCCGATCTGGGTCGTCCCGCCGGGGCGGGGAAGGTGTGTTGGCACGGATCACCGGGTGCCCGGAGCCGTGGTGGGCTTCTCACTGTACGGGGGGCGGGCCCTGGTCAGCCCACCCCTCACCGTCGCACCGCCCCGGGGCCCTACCCCTGGGACAGGGCGTCGTCGATCCGGGGCACCAGGTGGTCCAGCGCGTAGGGAACGGACAGCACGGAGTTGTAGGTGACCGCGCCGCGCTCGTCCAGGGTGGTGGTGACCACGGCGTCCTCACGCACCACGTCGAGGGTGTCGAACACGCTGGCGCCCTCGGTGATGTCGAAGTCCTCGTCCTCGCTCATCACCAGGAGGAGGTCACCGTCGAGCAGGTCCACCCGCTCCGTCGACAGTTCCACGAAGAAGTCGTCCCCGTCGTCCCGCTCGGCGATCGCCTCGGGGACCTCGAAGCCGAGCGAGAGGAGGAACCGGCCCCGGGCGTCGCCGGGCAGGTAGGCGCCGTACCTGCCGTCGTAGGGCAGCACGGCGGTCCCGGTCAGCCCGGCGAAGCCCGGGTACTCGGCGCGCGTCCGCTCCAGGAGTTCGTCGGTGGCCTCGTTGAGTTCGGCACCCTCCTCCGGGCGGCCGAGCGCGGTGGCGATCACCTCCGTCGCCTCCTCCCGGGGAACGGTGTAGGCGGCGGACCCGGCGGGGCGGGCGATCACGGGGGCGATCCGGGAGAGGTTCTCGTAGACCTTCCCGTCGAAACCGGCGGAGATCCCGATGATGAGGTCGGGGGCGAGGTTGGCGATCTGCTCGATGTTGGGTTCGGAGTCCGAGTCGATCCGGGTCAGCTCGGAGCCCTTCACCAACTCGTCGGTCCACGGGCCGAGGCCGGACTCGTAGAAGACGTAGCCGGTGTTGCCGACCGGAACGACCCCCAGGGCCAGGACCGCGTCGGCGTCGGTCACTCCGAGGGTGACGACGCGCTCGGGCTCCTCCTCGACGGTGGTGCTGCCGAACTCGTGCTCGATCGTCACGGGGAAGGCGCCCTCCTCCGCCTGCGGTGCCGAGCCGGCTCCGGGCGGGTCGCCCTCCGCGGCGCCGCAGGCGGTGAGCGGCAGGAGGAGGAGTACGGCGCAGGCGAGTGCACGCGGGGCGGAACCGGGGGACATGGGACTCCGTTCAACTAAGGTTAGGCACGCCTATGTTAATACTTTTCTCGCGGGCCACGTCCCCGGCCCCGGCTGCGGGTACTCCGGGTGCGGGTGTGCCGAGCAGTACACGGAGCGCAGGACGCAGGGCTCGGGGTGGTGTCCTCCGGCACGGGCGGGTCCGGCGCGATTCCGGAGCGGCTGGGCGCCGACGCGGAGCCGACCGTCCCGGGTGTGCGCTCCCCACCGCTCCGCGACGGCCTTCTGCCCGCGGCCCGCGCCCTGGTCGGGTACGCCCTGGACCAGGGCGTACCCGACAACGTCACCGCCCTCCTCCTGCCGGTCGGCCCCCGGGGGCCGGTAGGCCCCACCGGGCGGGAGACCCCCTGCCGAACCGGGTTCCGAAGCCCGGACGGTTGACAGACAGCGCCCGGTACCCCACGCTCGCAGGTATGAGAACCCCCTTGTTGAACCGCTCGACCGCTCGCCGGTCCGCCTCGGTCGACAGGGCACGCCGCGGGACGCCGGGCCTCATCCTGCGCCGCGGCCGCCTGGGTTCTCCGCCTCGCCGCTGAGCCACCGGCGGGCACCGGCGATGCGCCGGATTCCCTCCTGAGGACCGTGCTCCCCGGCGCGGGGGCTGTCACCTCCGATGCGTCGCTCCTCCTCCGTCGCCAAGCGACTGCCAGCGGTCTCCACGCCCGAGCCCGGCTCCGGTGCGACCGTCGGCATCCCGACGCGCCTCGTCCGTGCCCCTCCTTCGGCCCAGCCCCGCCACCGGGGCGATCGGCTCGCGCAGCGTTCGCACGGTCTCCCAGGCCCTCAGAGCCCGATCCCGTTCGGCCCCGGCCGTCCCGTCCGTTCCCGGACCCGGTTTCGCGAACCCATCACCCGCCCCGGGCCACCGAACCCTTTGCCGCTGCTTCCGACCGGAAAGACAGAGAACATGAACCCGACCCTGAGCCCGAGAACCGCCACCGGGGCCGCCGAGGCCACCCGGCCCGCGAAACCCGCCCTCCGGGGGAGCGCCGCCGTCGACACCGCCCTGGTCGAGGGGCCGCGTACGCTGCACAGGCTCCCCGAGGGCGAGGTGCCCCGCCCCTACGAGCTGTTCGAGGTCCGGCCGCTGGGCGCCCTCATCGGGGCGGAGATCCACGGGATCGACCTGCGGGAGGAGATCAACGAGGAGCTGCGCGCCGAACTCAACCGCGCACTGCTGGAGTTCAAGGTGATCTTCTTCCGCGACCAGCCCATCGACTCCGTCCGCCAGCAGGAGATCGCCCGGCTGTGGGGCGAGCTGGAGACCAACCCGTTCATCGACCAGGGCGACGACGCCCACGTCGCCCGGTTCGCCAAGAGCGAGGCCCCGCCCAGCTACGAGAACGTCTGGCACACCGACGTCACCTGGCGGGAGGCGCCCGCACTCGGCGCCGTCCTGCGCCTGGTGGAGGTCCCGCCGGTCGGCGGCGACACCATGTGGGCGGACATGGCCGCCGCCTACGACAACCTGCCCGAGGACGTCAAGGAGCGCATCGAGGGGCGCACCGCCGTGCACGACGTGATCCCCGGCTTCTCCCGCTTCCTGGACGAGGAGCGGCTGCTGGAGTGGCAGGACCGGTTCCCGCCGGTCGAGCACCCCGTCGTGCGCACCCATCCCGAGACCGGCCGCAGGACGCTGTTCGTCAACGTCTCCTTCACCACCCGGATCGTCGGCATGGACGAGGCGGAGAGCGACGAACTGCTGCGCTTCCTCTTCCAACAGGCGCACACCCCCGAGCTCCAGGTGCGTTTCCGGTGGGAGCGGAACTCGGTCGCGTTCTGGGACAACCGCGCCACCCAGCACTACGCGGTGAACGACTACCACCCGCACCCGCGGGTGGCCGAGCGCGTCGCGATCGTCGGCGACCGGCCCTTCTGACCGGGACCGGTCCCGGTGCCCGCCCGGCCCCCGGAAGCGCTTCCGGGGACCGGGCCCCGGCCGTCGCCCTTGACCTCAATAGAAGTTGAGGTTTTACGGTGGGGTCCGCCCAGTGACCAGTACCGGAAGGACCGGCCATGCGACGCACCACGGTCAACCCCTGGACCTATCCGGAGGGTATGGACCAGGGGATCCTCATCGAGGGCCACCAGCGCCTGCTCTTCGTCAGCGGTCAGTGCTCGGTCTCGGAGACGGGGGAGTCCCTGTACCCGGGTGACCTGCGCGCCCAGACGGCGAAGGCGCTGGACAACGTCGAGGCGGTACTCCGCCAGGCGGGAATGGGTCTGGGGAACATCGTCCGGATGAACACCTACGTCACCGACGTGGAGGCCTTCTTCACCGAGGCGGGGGAGATGATGGCGGAGCGCCTGGAGGCCTTCGACGTCCGCCCGCCGGGCGTCTGCGCCGAGATCACCCGGCTCGGCCGTCCCGAACTGCTCGTGGAGCTGGAGGCCTTCGCCGCCGACTGACCCCGGGTCCGCAACCACCACCGCCCGAACCCCGCCCATCCCCGGATCCGCTCCGGGGCCGGGCGGGGTTCGCCGCTCCTGGAGCCCTTCCCCGAACCCTCACCCGTTCCGGCCGAAGCCCCCTCCCTCCCCGGCTCCCCCGGCCGGGCGCAGGGTCAGGGTGACGGCGAGGGCGGCCAGCGCCACGGCCCCGGTCAGCGCGTAGACGGCCAGGTACCCGCCCAGGAACGAGACGGTCAGCACGCCTCCGGTCACGGCGATCAGGGCGGAGGTGACCATGGACTCCGCGATCTGGAGGGCCGAGCTGTTGTTGCCCTGCAGTCCTTCAGGAGACATCGTCAGCACCGTCGAACTGACCTGCGGGGCGGCGATGCCCATGCCGACCCCCATCAGGACGCAGGCGACGGCGGCCGCAGGGACGGGCAGCAGTCCGCCGACGACCAGGGCGGCCCCGACCGGGCCGCACAGGACGAACGCCGCTGCCCGCCACAGCAGGTCGGGGCGGTGCGGGCCGGAGGTCGAACGCCCCTGCAACCAGGCGCCGGCCGCCCAACCGAGCGCCCCCACCGCGATTACGAGACCGGAGACGGCCGGCGGGTAGCCGAGTTCGTGCTGCAGGTAGGGCGGCAGGTAGATGTCGGTGGCGGAGACCGCCCCGCCCAGCAGAGCGCGCAGCAGCACCAGCCGGGGGACGCCCGCCCGGGCGCGCAGGGTGCCCTCCGGCAGCAGCCGCACGGCGGTGACCAGCAGTACGAGCACGCTCGCCGCCGTTCCCGCCGTCAGGACGGCGGCGGACTGCTGCCCGGAGACGTGCAGCCCCAGGAGCGCGGTGGCCGCGACACCGGCCCAGAGCATCCGCCCGTCCAGTACCGAACCGCCGCCGTGGCCGGGCCCAGCCCGGCGCACGACCCCGAGCAGGAACAGCAGCGAGACCGCCGACCCGGCCAGGACGAGCGCGAACACCGTCCGCCAGTGCACCGTCTGCACCAGGATTCCGGAGACCAGGGGGCCGACGACCGACGGCAGCAACCACGCCAGCGTCAGCAGACCGAACATGCGCGGTCGCACGTCCTCGTGTACGAACCGTGCGATGACCACGTACAGGACCACGGAGTCGATGCCGCCGCCGAAACCCTGGAGCAGCCGCCCGACGACGAAGACACCCATGGCGGGGGCGGCCGCGCACAGCGCGAGCCCCGTCAGGAAGGCCGCCCCGCCGAACAGCAGGGGCCGCATCGGACCGCTCCGGTCCGCCCAGGTGCCGCCGAGGGTCATGCCCACGAGCCCGGTGGTCACCGCCGCGGCGAAGGCCAGCGAGTACCACCGTTCGGCGTCCAGGTCCCGGGCCACGACCGGCAGGGCGGTGGTGACGGCGAAGATCTCGAAGGCGATGAAGGTCATCAGCCCGAACACGCCGACCACCAGCATCCGGGACCCGGGAGCCCAGAGCCGGGTGGCCGGGGAGGGGACCCCCAGTCCGGAGGTCATGGCGCCCCGTCACCGACCACCAGGGCGACCTTGCCCCGGCCGTGGCCGGTCTCCACGTCCAGGTGGGCCCGCCACACCTGGTCGAGCGGGAACGTCTTCCGGACCGTGACGGTGAGTTCGCCCCGCTCGCACGCATCGAGCAGTTCACGGAGCCGTGCCGCCGAGCGGTCGCTGCTGATCCACTGGCAGCCCAGCTCCCGGGTGAGGCCGATGTCGACGATCGTTCCGATCCGGTCCCGGTCCCCGACCAGTTCCACCGCGGTCCGGAGGTTGCCGTGCCCGGCCGCGTCCAGGGCCGCGTCCACCCCCTGGGGCGCCGCCGCCCGGATCCGCCGGAGCTGCCCCGCGCCGTACCCGACCGGCACCGCGCCCAGGGAGCGCAGGTACTCGTGGTTGGCCGGGCTCGCCGTGCCCACCACCCGCGCCCCGCGCGCCACGGCCAGTTGCACGGCCACCGTGCCGACCCCGCCCGCCGCGCCGTGCACCAGCAGGGTCTCGCCCCCGGCCACCCGCAGGCGTTCGAGGGCGGTGTGCGCCGTCTGCCCGGAGGCCGACAGGGCCCCGGCGGTCAGCCACGACACACCGGAGGGCTTGTGCACGACCTGTTCGGCGGGCACGTTGACGTACTCCGCGTAACAGCCGAGCACCCGGTACCCGGCGACCTCGTCGCCCACCGCGAACCCCCGCACCCCGGAGCCGACCCCGTCGACCACTCCGGCGAACTCGTTGCCGAGGATCTGCGGGAACTCGACGGTCGCGCCCGGGGGAGTCCAGCCGTCCCGGATCGCGGCGTCCGTCAGCTGCACGCCCGCCGTCCGCACCCGGACCAGCAGTTCGCCCGGTCCCGCCACGGGGCGGGGCACAGTCCTGGCGGTCAGTACCCGGGCCGGGCCGAACGCGTCGATCGCGGCGGCGCGCATCGTGTGTTCGGGAGCCGCGTGTTCCGGGGCGGTCATCGCACAACCCCCTCGCCGCTCAGGAACGCCGCCAGTTCCCCGGCGCCGCGCCGACCGCTCAGCACCCGGTCCCCGTGGACGAACGCCGGGACCGAACGCACCCCGTGCTCCGCCGCGGCCCGGTGGTCGGCCCCGACCTGCTCCGCGAAGCCGTCGGAGTCCGACAGGCCGTCCGCCTCGGCGGGGTCGAGCCCGAACGCCGCACCGAGACGGCGCAGTACCGCCGGGTCCGCCACGTCCTCGTGCCGTTCCAACAGCGCGGAGAAGGCCAGGTCCCAGGCCAGGTCGGGGTCGGCGCCCCGGGCTTCGGCCAGCTTGAGCAGGCGGTGGACCGGCCGGGAGTCGACGTTGCGGACCCCGTCCATGTCGATGGCCAGGCCGTCCCGGCGGGCCGCGGCCGCCACCCGTTCCCGCATGGCCTCCCAGCCCGCCCGGTCCATGCCCCAGGAGGTCAGCGCGGCCTCCCGTACCGTCGGAGCCGGACCGTCCGGGCCCGTCGGTTCCAGCAGGTAGCTCCGGCGTATGACCGTCACCCCCCGGTCCGCCCCGAGCCGCCGCACCGCGGCCCCCAGTTGCCGGTGGCCCATCCAGCACCACGGGCACCTGACATCCGCCCACACCGTGACCGTCGTCATCCCACACTCCGAACTCTCGTCTGCCGTGTCCGTCGCGTAGAGTCCACTTCGTCAAGTGGACTTGATGTCAAGTCGTGTGGTGGCGGGCGGTGGCGTTTGGCCGCCGACACACGGCGACCGAGGCCGAGGAGGGACGATGCCCCAGCTGGATCCGAAGGCCGTCTGGCTCAAACCGGGCCAGGTGGCCCAACGGGCGGGGGTGGCGGTCTCCGCCCTGCACTACTACGAGAGCCTCGGGCTGATCAGCAGTCGGCGCACGGCGGGCAACCGCCGCGAGTACCGGCGGGACACCCTCCGCGTCATCGCGTTCATCCGGACGGCCCAGCGCCTCGGCCTCTCCCTGGAGCGGATCAGGGAGGCCATCGACCAGCTTCCGGAGGAGGGGCTGCCGACCAAACGCGACTGGGCCCGGATCTCCCGCCAGTGGCACGACGAGCTCACCCGGCGCATCGAGGAGCTCACCGCGCTCAGGGACCGCTTCTCCAACTGCATCGGTTGCGGGTGCCTGTCCCTGGTGTCCTGCCCCTACTCCAACCCCGACGACGTTCTGGGCCGGGACGGCGCGGGCGCCCGGCGCTTCCCCTGAGGGCCGTGGGAGAAGGCGTTGTGGTCCCGTGGAACCTCCCCGGGGCTGGCCCCGGTCAGTACGCCTAGGCGGTCCCCTCACCGCTCCGGTCGGGTTCGCGGTCGGGGGTGCCGACGTCCTCGGGCGTACCGGCGTCCGCCGTGGGGGAGTCCCCGGGGTGGCGGCGGGACAGCAGGTAGCCCAGCCCGAGCACGATGCCGGTGCCGATCGCCGTGTACCAGGTGAACCCGATCAGCCCCGGCTGGAACAGGAACAGCCAGGACATGGCCGCCACCGCGACGGTGAAGGCGACGACCGCGTCCGCCTGTCGTGCCCTGCGTACCCACAGCCCCAGCAGGAACGCGCCGAGCAGACCCCCGTAGGTCAGGCTGGCCACGGACAGGCCCAGTTCCACCACCGGGCTGTCCGTGCCGGTGAACAGTGCCGCCGCGGCGATGAACACCAGCCCCCAGCCGAGGGTGAACAGCCGGCTCAGCCGCAGCGCCCGCGCGTCGGAGAGCCTGCGGCGGGAGAACTGTTCGTACAGGTCGGCCATGGTCGAGGAGGACAGCGCGGACAGGGACGAGGACAGGGTGCTCATCGCCGCCGCGATGACCCCGGCGAGCAGGAGCCCCGCCAGGCCCGGGGGCATCGCCTCCACCACGAACACCGGGAAGAGTTCGTCGGAGTTGTTCAGGCCGAGCTGGTCGACCGTGGCCCCCTGGAAGTACGAGTACAGCGCCAGGCCCAGGGTGAGGAACAGGGCGAACTGGAGGAACACCACGAGGCCGCTGACGATGACCGCCTTCTGGGCGTCGCGCAGGCTCCGGCAGCTCAGCAGCCGCTGTACGACGATCTGGTCGGCGCCGTGCGAGGCGGTGGAGAGCAGGGCGCCGCCCAGGACCGCGGTGACCGTGGCGTAGGGGGCCGAGACCGGGTTCGAGGTGAAGTCGAGGAACCGGGTCTTCCCGGCGTCCGCGGCGACCGCGAGGAAGTTCGCGTCGACGCTGCCGGCGATCACGGTCAGCGCGACCGCGCCGCCGACGCAGTACAGGCCCATCTGCAACACGTCCACCCAGACCACTGCCCGGATCCCGCCGACCAGGGTGTAGACGATCGTGACGGCGCCCATGACCGCGACGATCGCGAAGTAGGAGATCCCCGCCCCGAGCGAGTCGAGGATGATCTTCATCGGGATGGCCGCCGCGAACAGCCGTACCCCGTCGGCCAGCACCCGGGTGAACAGGAAGGTGACCGAGGCGGTGCTCTGCATACCCCGGCCGAAGCGCAGGCCGAGGTAGGCGTAGGCGGTGGTCATCTCGCCGCGGTAGTAGCGGGGCAGGAGCAGGAAGGCCACGGCCACGCGCCCGATCAGGTAGCCGACCGCCACCTGGAGGAAGGTGATGTCGCCCAGGTAGGCCACCCCGGGGACGCTGATCACGGTCAGGGCGCTGGTCTCGGTGGCCACCACCGAGAGGCACACCGCCCACCAGGGCAGTCGCCGACTGCCGAGGAAGTAGTCCCTGACGTTGCGCTGCTTGCCGGACAGCCTCAGGCCCAGCCAGGCCGAGGCCGCCAGGTACACCGCGATGACGACGAGGTCGATGGTCTGCACTGCGCGACTCCCGGGGCTGGTCGGCGGGCGGGGGATCGGGGGCTCCAGTGCCCGGGGCCCCGGCGGCGGAGGCGGTCGGTGGTCCGGGCGGGACGGTCAGGAACCGGGGTCGTCCACGTACAGGCGCCGGGGGACGACGGAGGCGGGTTCGGGCAGGCGCAGCGGTGCGGTGCCCGGGGTGAGGCGCCCGGCGACCGGGGCTCTGCGGGCACCGGTGCAGTCCGGGACGGACCCGGCGAGCCCGTACCAGCCGAGGAAGCCGATCAGGGCGAACAGGTAGGCCTCCTTGGCGTCACCGTCCAGGCCGAGCCGCTCGGAGGAAGTGATCCGGGCGGGGGCGAGCCGGGCCGCCAGCCGTTCCATCAGTAAGGGGTTGCGTACGCCCCCGCCGGAGGCGACCACCTCTGCCACCCCGAAGGGGCGCAGCGCGTCGGCGACGGTCACGGCGGTGAGCTCCACGAGAGTGGCGAGCAGGTCCCCGTCCGGGGGCCTTTCCCCCGGGCCCAGGGCCGCCTCCAGGTACTCGGCGCCGAACAGTTCCAACCCGGTGGTCTTGGGCGGGGACAGCCGGTAGTAGGGCTCGGCGAGCAGGCGTTCCAGGAGTGCGGGGTCGGGGCGGCCGGTGCGGGCGAGGGCGCCGTCCGCGTCGAGGTCCGCCTTCCCGCCGGTGGCCAGGCGCACGGCGGCGTCGACCAGGGCGTTGGCGGGTCCGGTGTCGAAGGCGCTGGGCGGCTCGCCGTCCCGCACCACCGTCACGTTGGCGATCCCGCCGAGGTTCAGTGCCGCGGTCGGCTCCGTGCGGCCGCCGAGCATCAGCAGGTCCAGGGTGCTCGCCAGCGGGGCGCCCCGGCCGCCGGCGGCCACGTCGGCCGCCCGCAGGTCCGACAGCACGGGGAGGCCGGTGGCCTCGGCGATCCAGGCGGGTTGGCCGAGCTGGAGGGTTCCGTGCACGGTGCCGCCGTCAGCCCAGTGGAAGAGGGTCTGGCCGTGGGAGGCGACCAGGTCGGCCCGCCCGCCGGTGAACTCCTCGATCCCGTTGCGCGCCGCCGCGGCGAACTCCTGGCCGATCCGGGTGTCCAGCCGGCAGACGGTCTCCAGGGTGGTCGGAGCCGGGGGCAGCGCCGCGCGGATCTGTTCCCGCAGATCGGCGGGGTAGGGGCGGGTGAGGTGCCCCAGCGGGGCCAGCCGGACCGCGTCGCCCTCCTGTCGGAGGCGGGCGGCGGCGACGTCGATCCCGTCCGCCGAGGTCCCGGAGGACAGGCCGATGACGATCATGGGGCTCCTACGTCAGGGGACTCACCGTGTATCAGCGGTATACCGGCCGTCACGGCCGCGTCAATCCCCCGAACGCCCCCTCTCCGGGCCGGATGTCGGGGACGGTCGTTCGGGCGGGGGTTCCGGGGCGGCCGGGGGCCCTGGCTGGAGCACCAGTTTGCATGTTCATACATTTACGTGCATACTTTTTGCATGTCCAAGGTGCTCACTTCCCTGCCTGTCGGTGAACGTGTCGGAATCGCCTTCTCCGGAGGCCTCGACACGTCCGTAGCGGTCGCGTGGATGCGCGAGAAGGGCGCTGTCCCCTGCGCCTACACCGCCGACATCGGCCAGTACGACGAACCCGACATCGCCTCGGTGCCGGGCCGTGCCACTGACTACGGCGCGGAGTTCGGGCGCCTGGTCGACTGCCGCGAGGCCCTGGTGGAGGAGGGGCTCGCCGCCCTCGCCTGCGGGGCGTTCCACATCCGCTCCGGCGGTCGCGTCTACTTCAACACCACCCCGATCGGCCGTGCCGTCACCGGTACCCTGCTGGTCCGGGCCATGCTCGAGGACGGCGTCCAGATCTGGGGCGACGGTTCCACCTACAAGGGCAACGACATCGAGCGGTTCTACCGCTACGGTCTGCTCGCCAACCCCTCCCTGCGCATCTACAAGCCGTGGCTCGACGCCGACTTCGTCACCGAGCTCGGCGGCCGCAAGGAGATGTCGGAGTGGCTGCAGAACCGGGACCTGCCCTACCGCGACAGCACCGAGAAGGCCTACTCCACCGACGCCAACATCTGGGGCGCCACCCACGAGGCCAAGGCGCTCGAACACCTCGACACCGGCATCGAGATCGTCGACCCGATCATGGGCGTGCGGTTCTGGGACCCCGAGGTCGAGATCGCCGCCGAGGACGTGACGATCGGCTTCGAGAAGGGCCGCCCGGTCACCCTCAACGGCAAGACCTTCGCCAACTCCGTCGAGCTGGTCCTGGCGGCCAACGCCATCGGCGGCCGCCACGGCATGGGCATGTCCGACCAGATCGAGAACCGGGTCATCGAGGCCAAGAGCCGCGGCATCTACGAGGCCCCCGGCATGGCGCTGCTGTTCGCCGCCTACGAGCGGCTGGTCAACGCCATCCACAACGAGGACACCCTGGCCACCTACCACAACGAGGGCCGTCGCCTGGGCCGCCTCATGTACGAGGGCCGCTGGCTGGAGCCCCAGGCCCTCATGCAGCGCGAGGCCCTGCAGCGCTGGGTTGGCACCGCGGTCACCGGCGAGGTGACCCTGCGGCTGCGGCGCGGTGACGACTACTCGATCATGGACACCACCGGCCCGGCGTTCAGCTACCACCCGGACAAGCTGTCCATGGAGCGCACCGAGGACTCCGCCTTCGGCCCCAGCGACCGGATCGGCCAGCTCACCATGCGCAACCTGGACATCGCCGACTCCCGCGCCAAGCTGGAGGAGTACTCCGCCCTGGGCATGGTCGGCGACACGCACCCGACGACCATCGGTGCGGCCCAGGCGGCCTCGACCGGCCTGATCGGCGCGATGCCCGAAGGCGGCGCCGAGACGATCGCCTCCCGCGGCCAGGGCTCCGAGGACGACCTGCTCGACTACGCCGCCATCGAGTCAGGCACCGACTAGGCGCCGACCGCCGCCGCGGTTCCCCGCCGCCGACCCGTATCCGCCCCGTCCTGGTTCGCCAGGGCGGGGCGGACGCGTGTGCGGATCCGGCCCGGGAGAACTCTGACTGGTTCCATAATTTGACTCATTCCAGAAAAAGGGGCAGACTGCTGAGCATGGCAACCTCTTCGGATTTCGAGCAAATGCTGCGCGAGTCCGCTCTGAGGGTGACGAGCCCTCGGTTGGCTGTGCTCTCCGTCGTGCACAGGAACCCACACGCGGACACGGAGTCGATCATCGACCTCGTGCGCGGGGAGCTGGGCGCGGTTTCCGTGCAGGCCGTGTACGACGTGCTCAAGGCGCTGACCGGCGCCGGGCTGGTGCGGCGTATCCAACCGCAGGGCTCCGTGGCCCGCTACGAAACGCGGGTCGGAGACAACCACCACCACGTCGTGTGCCGGTCCTGCGGTGCCATAGCGGACGTCGACTGCGCCGTCGGCCACGCACCGTGCCTGACCGCGTCCACCGACCACGGTTTCGCGATCGACGAGGCCGAGGTCGTCTACTGGGGCCTGTGCGCCGACTGCTCCGGCAGCCACAGCTCCTGAACCACATACCTCCTGAACCACACAGCCCCGGAACCGCAAGGTTCACCCCTTCCCTGTTAAGGAAGTCGATGTCTGAGAACAACGAGGTCGTTGCACCCACCCCGCCGCAGGCCGGCGGCTGCCCGGTCGCACACGGCGACCAGACCCCGCACCCCACCCTGGGTGACGGCAACCGAGCCTGGTGGCCCAACCAGCTCAACCTGAAGATCCTCGCCAAGAACACCCCCGTGTCGAACCCGCTCGGTGAGGGCTTCGACTACGCGAAGGCCTTCGAGGCGCTGGACCTGGACGCCGTGAAGGCGGACATCGCCGCTCTCCTGACGGACTCCCAGGACTGGTGGCCGGCGGACTTCGGGCACTACGGCCCGCTCATGATCCGCATGGCCTGGCACAGCGCCGGCACCTACCGCTCGCACGACGGCCGCGGCGGCGGCAGCGCCGGTCAGCAGCGCTTCGCCCCGCTGAACAGCTGGCCCGACAACGGCAACCTGGACAAGGCCCGCCGTCTGCTGTGGCCCGTGAAGAAGAAGTACGGCCAGAACATCTCCTGGGCGGACCTGTTCATCCTCACCGGCAACGTCGCCCTCGAGTCGATGGGCTTCGAGACCTTCGGCTTCGGCGGCGGACGTGAGGACGTCTGGGAGCCGGAGGCCGACGTCTACTGGGGCCCCGAGACCACCTGGCTCGACGACCAGCGCTACAGCGGGGACCGTGACCTCGAGAAGCCGCTGGCCGCCGTCCAGATGGGCCTCATCTACGTCAACCCGGAGGGCCCCAACGGCAACCCGGACCCGCTGGCCGCCGCCCGCGACATCCGTGAGACGTTCGGCCGCATGGGCATGAACGACGAGGAGACCGTCGCGCTCATCGCCGGCGGCCACACCTTCGGCAAGACCCACGGTGCCGCTCCGGACAGCAACGTCGAGGCCGAGCCCGAGCGCGCCGGCCTGGAGATGCAGGGCCTGGGCTGGAAGAACAACCACGGCACCGGCAAGGCCGGCGACGCCATCACCTCGGGCCTGGAGGTCACCTGGACCACCACCCCCGCGGAGTGGAGCGAGGGCTTCTTCAAGAACCTCTTCGAGTTCGAGTACGAGCTCACCAAGAGCCCGGCCGGCGCCAACCAGTGGGTCGCCAAGGACGCCGAGGAGATCATCCCCGACGCCCACGTCCCCGGCAAGAAGCACAAGCCGACCATGCTCACCACCGACCTGTCGCTGCGCGTCGACCCGGTCTACGAGCAGATCTCGCGCCGCTTCTACGAGGACCACCAGGCCTTCAAGGACGCCTTCGCCCGCGCCTGGTTCAAGCTGACCCACCGCGACATGGGCCCGAAGGTCCGCTACCTCGGCTCCGAGGTCCCGGCCGAGGACCTCATCTGGCAGGACCCGCTGCCCGCCCGGGAGGGCGAGGTCATCGGTGACGCGGAGATCGCCGCCCTGAAGGCGCGGATCGCCGGGTCCGACCTGTCCGTCGCCCAGTTGGTGTCCACCGCCTGGGCCTCGGCCTCGACCTACCGCGACAGCGACAAGCGCGGCGGCGCCAACGGTGCGCGCATCCGCCTCGCCCCGCAGATCGACTGGGAGGTCAACAACCCGGCCGAGCTGCGCGGCGTGCTCGCCGAGCTGGAGGGCATCGCCAAGGAGTTCAACGCCTCCTCGGAGAAGAAGGTCTCCCTCGCCGACCTGATCGTCCTCGCCGGCGGTGTCGGTGTGGAGCAGGCGGCCAAGGCCGCCGGCCAGGACGTCACCGTCCCGTTCACCCCGGGCCGCGTGGACGCCACCGAGGAGCACACCGACGTCGACCAGTTCGCCTACCTGGAGCCGGTCGCCGACGGTTTCCGCAACTACTACGGCAAGGCCAACCGCCTTCCCGCCGAGTACCTGCTGCTGGACCGCGCGAACCTGATCGGCCTCAGCGCCCCGGAGACCACCGTCCTGGTGGGCGGCCTGCGCGTGCTGGGCGCCAACTTCGACAACTCGGACCTGGGCGTCTTCACCGACAAGCCGGGCGCGCTGACGAACGACTTCTTCGTCAACCTGCTCGACCTGGGCACCAACTGGTTCCCGACCGGTGAGACCTCCGAGACCTCGGAGACCTTCGTGGCCAAGGACGACTCCGGCGCGGTCAAGTGGACCGGCAGCCGCGTCGACCTGGTGTTCGGCTCCAACTCCGAGCTGCGCGCCGTGGCCGAGGTGTACGCCTCCGACGACGCCAAGGAGAAGTTCGTCCAGGACTTCGTCGCCGCGTGGAACAAGGTCATGAACGCCGACCGGTTCGACCTGGTCTAGTTCACGGACCGGGTTCCGCCCCGGGCTCCCGGAGCTCCCAGGGCGTCGACCCCCGGTTTCCCGTCACCCGGAACCGGCCCGACCTGCACAGGTCGGGCCGGTTCTGTTGTGTCCGGTGCCGCGGACGCCAGTCGACACGCACCCACCGCTCCGGTCCGGTGAGCTGTGCGCGCAGACTCTCCACGGTGGCTTCGGGCAGGTTGACCAGGACGGCGGTGCGGGCCAGGTCCAGCATCGGGCCGTCGGAGGCGCTGTCGCTGTAGGCTGCGGCGATCTCACCGCCCACACCGGACCGGAGGAGCATCTCGACCTTGCGGGCGCCGTAGCAGTGGCGGTCCGCGACCAGGCCGCCCCCGCGCCGCTTCAGGGTGGAGGCGACCACCCGGATCCGCGGGTCGATCGCGCGGCACAGCGGAACAGCGAGCTGTTCTGCGCAGGCGGTCACGACCGCGACGCCGTCTTCCGCCGCGAAGTGTCGGGCCAAGGCCGCCTCGCCGTCCGGTACGAGTCGTCCGCGTACGTCGAGCCGGCGCAGGTAGTCCCGGACGATCCGGTCCAGCCGGGTGTCGCTCACCCCGACCGTGCCCAGCCACAGCAGAACCGACCCCGCGTGCACACGCCAGGCGCGGCGGGTGAACACGGCTGCGACCAGGGGCGAGAGCAGCACGGCCGCCGTGGCCCGAACGGGGTTGCGTTGCAGCAGGTGAAGGGTGAACCGCGCGAACGAGTCGTGGTCGAGCAGGGTGTCGTCGAGGTCGAACAGCGCCCAGGACACGGTCGTCCCCTCGTCAGGACGGGGCGGTCGGGCCCGGGCGGTCTCAGGACTGGTCGGTCGGGAGCGCGAACCCGGTGGCGGTCTCCAGGTCCCCGTCCAGGAGGGTGAGCGAGTCCGGTCCCCCTCCGGCGAGCGGGTGCGCCGCGACCAGGACGCCCCCGCCGGAGGGCGGTGCCTGTGCGGCCCGGTACTGGACCGTGTCGGTCCACTGCTCGTCCAGCGTCTCCCCGTTCCGGTCCCACCTGTGCAGGAAACCGTGGAACCTGCTGACGTGGCCCGCGGCGACGATCGTGTCGCCGTCGTCGGCGACGGACAGCGACGTGATCCAGGGGTTGGCCTCCGGGTCCAGCTCGGGGTGGCCCCCGGAGTCGTCGAACGTCACCTCGAAGCTCTCCGGTCCCGCCTGGGACCAGGGGTCCCACAGCAGGAGGTGCTCGTAGGAGGCGGTGGCGACGAGACCGTCGGTGATCGCCATCGGGCCGGAGAGGCTGCCCGACCACTCCCGTAGTTCGGGGACGCCGGGCACGGGCTCCCCCGTCGCCGCGTTCCACACCGCGAGCCCGGAGGTCAGCGCCGCGATCAGCAACTCCCCGTCCGGGGATGTGCCCAGGTCCTGCACGCTGTCCTGGAGGCCCTCCCCGTCCTCCGGAATCTCCCTGCTGTAGAGCTGCTCCCCGGTGTGTGTCTCGTAGGCGGTCACCCGGTTCCTCCCCGGCCCGGACACCAGGCCGCTCCCCACGAACAGCGTCTCCGCGTCGGGGGAGAGAGCCAGGGGCGCACCGCTGCGGAACGCCTCGGGAAGCCTGACGTGGTGCTCCTCGTCCTCCTCGAGGTCCCAGACCACGACCGTGGACTCGGCGCCGGAGGAGTGGCCTCCGTCCTGGACGGCCAGCGCGGTTCCGTCCCGGTCCGTCACGAGCTTCGAACGGCCCAGAGAACGGGAGTCCGCGTCGACCAACTGCTCGGTCGGTCCGGACCCGTCCGTCTCGTACAGGTGCACGCCCACGCTGGACAGGACGGCGAAGCGGTCCCCGTCCAGGAAGGCGACCTCCTGGATCTCGGCGGGCTCGGCCAGTTCGGGGGCCGTTGAGGTGTCCGGGTCGCGGGCGGGTGCCGGTGAACCCTCCTCGGCGGCCCGCCCGTCGGCTCCGGTGGCGCCGGGTGCGTCCTCGGCGTCCCCCAGGTTCAGGACGACGACCAGAGCCACCAGCAGGGACAGTACGGAGACCGCGGCGCCCCAGGCCGCCCCGGCGGAGGAACGGCGCGGTTCCGGGGCCCGTTTGACGACACGGTGGGCGTCGGGCACCGCCCAGGGGGCGTTACGGGCCGGAGACGGGGCGCCCCGCCCTTCGGGCGCCGACGGGACCGACCGTTCGGCCGCCTGCGGGCCGTCGGTTCCCCGCCGGTCGCGGGGCCTTCCGCCCGCGCCTGACCGTTCGGGTTCCGGGTCTCCCGCGGACGGCTTCGCGGTCTCCCCGGAAGAGCGGTGCCCTCCCGCCTCCTCGGCTCCGTCAGGCCTCCGGGAGCCGCCGCGTCCTCCGGTCCGCCTGGCCCAGGCGGGGAGCTCGGACCGTTCGCCGCCCTCGCCTCCCCGGGCCCCTGTGGGTTTCGCGGCTGCGGGGGACTCCTCGCTTCCCCGGATCTCCTCGGCTCCGGGACTCCCCTCGTCCCTCCTGGACTCCTCATCTTCCCGGGGGCTCTCAGACCCGCGCGACCCCTCAGGGCCCTCGGTCCCGGGTCCGGCCGGTTTCCCGTTCCGAGCGGGTTCTTCCGCAGCTCCGGGAGCCCGGGACTCCGGCTCCTCTCCGGTGTCCTCCTCCGCGAGGGCCCGCGTGGGCAGCATCCGGGTCGCCGCGACCGTGTCCAGGACCCTGGTGGCGACGGCCTCGGGCAGCCACTCGGTGGGGTCGTCGTCGCCTCGCGGCAGTGCGGTACCGGCCAGTTCGGCCAGTACCGCTCCCAGTTCGGGGCGGTCCCCGGGGTCCTTGGCCAGGCAGGCGGTGACCAGGGGGCGGATCTCCTCCGGTACCCCGTCCAGGTCGGGTTCCTCGTTGACCACCCGGTAGAGCAGCGCCGCGGGGTCGCCGGTGCCGAAGGGCTGGCGGCCGGTTGCGGCGAACAGCAGCACGCCGCCGAAGGCGAACAGGTCGCTGCGCGGGCCCACGACCGATCCCACGGCCTGTTCGGGCGACATGTAGGCGGGGGTGCCCAGGGTCTGCCCGGTGCGGGTCAGGGCGGTGGCGTCGGTGGCGCGGGCGATGCCGAAGTCGATGACCTGGGGCCCGCGCGGGGAGAGCAGGACGTTGGCGGGTTTGAGGTCGCGGTGGACCAGCCCGACCGAGTGGATGGCCGCCAGCGCCTCGGCCAGGCCGGCGGCCAGGGCGCGCAGCGAGTCCTCGGGGAAGGGTCCGCTCTCGCGTACCGCCTCGTGCAGGGCCGGTCCGGCGATGTACTCGGTGGCCAGCCACGGGCGCGGGCCGTCGGTGTCGGCGGCCAGGACCCGGGCGGTGTAGGGGCCCCGCACCCGTCGGGCGAGGTCGACCTCACCGGTGAACCGGGCGCGGAACTCCCGGTCCTCGGCGTACTCGGTCCGGATGGCCTTGACCGCGGCCAGGTCGTCCCCGTCGGCGCCGTCGACGGCGACCGCGAGGAAGACGACGCCCATACCGCCCGAACCGATCCGGCGCAGCAGCCGGTAGGGCCCGAGTTCTCGGGGATCGTCAGGGCGCAGGGGTTTCATGGGCCGTTTCCGCTTACGAAGGGATCAAAGGGGAGGGTAGCGGATGTGCCGCTTCCGGTGTCTGTCGGCCTCGCCCCGAGCGCGGCCGACAGGGCGCGCGGGTAACGGATGACGTCCACCTCGGGGTTGGCACCCGGCGGCAGATGAACTTAGTATCTGCGTATGAGTGCAGGTACGCATGAATGCAGTCTTGATGAGAACAGCCCCTACGTCGAGTACGCCGTGGAGATCCTCACCCTGCTGGCCGACGCCACCCGGGTGCGGATCATCCTGGCCCTGCGCGGGGGCGAGCTGTCGGTGAACGAGCTGGCCGAACGCCTGGACAGGCCCGGCCCGGCGATCTCCCAGCACCTGGCCAAGCTCCGCATGGGCCGCGTCGTGGCCTACCGCCGCGAGGGCAACCGGATGTACTACAGCCTGGCCAACGAACACGCCCGCAAGCTGGTCGCCGACGCCGTCTTCCAGGCCGAACACGCCCTGGAGGTCGAGCCCGCCCACCACCGCGCCCGGACCGCGAACCCGGAGCGCACAGACCGTGACCACACCGGCCGGACACAGGGCGGCCGCCCGTGACCACAGTCCCGACCGCGCCCACCGCCCGAACCCGGGACCACCTGGTCCGACCGCCCTCGCTGCTGGCCACCGGCGTCCGGCTCGCCGAGGTGCGCTGGGCCGCCGCCGCACTGGCCCTGTTCCTGGCCGGCTGGGCCGCCCAACTCCTGGACGCCCCCGCCTGGCTGTGGTGGAGCCTGTACCTGACCTGCTACGCCACCGGCGGCTGGGAGTCGGCCCTGTCCGGGCTGCGCGCACTCAGGGAGCGCACCCTGGACGTGGACCTGCTGATGATCGTGGCCGCCGTCGCCGCCGCCTCCATCGGCCAGGTCTTCGACGGGGCCCTGCTCATCGTCATCTTCGCCACCTCCGGCGCCCTGGAGGCCGTGGTCACCCAACGCACGGCCGACTCCGTGAACGCCCTGCTGAACCTGGCACCCGAGCGCGCCGTACGACTCCACCGGACCCCGGACGGCGAACACGAGGAGGTCGTGGAGACCTCCCGGCTCCGGGTGGGCGACACCGTCCTGGTCCGCCCGGGCGAACGCGTGGGCGCCGACGGCACCGTCACCGAGGGCTTCAGCGAGGTCGACCAGCAGGCGATCACCGGTGAGTCGGTGCCCGTTCCGCGCCGGGTCGGGGAGGGGGTGCTCTCGGGCACGATCAACGGCACCGGAGCCCTGCGCGTGCGTGTGGACAGGCCGGCGGGGGAGTCGGTCATCGCACGGATCGTGACCCTGGTCGAGGAGGCCTCGGCCACCAAGGCCCGCACCCAGCTGTTCATCGAGAGGATCGAGCAGCGCTACTCAGCCCTGGTGGTGGCGGCCACCCTGCTGGTGCTCGGTATCCCCCTGCTCTTCCTGGGGCACGACTTCGAGGCCGCGCTGCTCCGCGCGATCGTGTTCATGATCGTGGCCTCCCCGTGCGCGGTGGTGCTGTCCACGATGCCGCCGCTGCTGGCCTCGATCGCCAATGCCGGACGCCACGGCGTCCTGGTCAAGTCCGCCACCGTGATGGAACAGATCGGCCGCGTCGACCTGGTGGCCTTCGACAAGACCGGTACGCTCACCCGGGGCGAACCCCGGGTCACCGGGGTGGAGCCCGAACCGGGGCACACCGCCGACCAGGTCCTGGCCCCGGCCGCGGCGGCCGAGTGCAACAGCGAACACCCCCTGGCACGCGCCATCCGGGCCCACGCCGAACACCAGGGGGTGGCCGCGCCGTCCCGGGTGGAGGACTTCGAGTCCCAGCCGGGCACCGGGGTGAGTGCGACGGTGGACGGCTCCCGGGTCCGGGTCGAACGCGCCCCCGCCGACGCCGAGGGCCCGGCGAGCACCCGGGTCCTGGTCTCCGTCGACGGGCGGGTACGGGGCCGGATCACCCTGGCCGACGCCCTGCGCCCCGAGACCGCCCGGACGGTGGCCGAGGTGGGCGCGCTCACCGCCCAGCCGGTACACCTGCTCACCGGGGACAACGCCGCCACCGCCGCACACGTGGCCCGGGCCGCCGGTGTCGACCGCGTGCACGCCGGCCTCCTCCCCCAGGACAAGGCCGCGCTGGTCAAGGAGAAGGAGGACGCGGGCACCCGGGTGCTCCTGGTGGGCGACGGCGTCAACGACGCCCCCGCGATGGCCGCGGCCACCACCGGTGTGGCCATGGGGCGGCGCGGCTCCGACCTGGCGCTGGACACCGCCGACGCCGTCGTGGTGCGCGACGACCTGTCGACCCTGCCCCGGCTGATCACCCTGTCCCGCCGGGCCCGCCGGTTCGTGGTCGCGAACCTGTGCATCGCGGGCACCTTCATCGTGGTTCTGGTGACCTGGGACCTGGTGGGAACACTGCCGCTCGCGCTGGCCGTGGCCGGACACGAGGGGTCCACCGTCGTCGTCGCCCTCAACGGCCTACGGCTGCTACGCGAACGCGCCTGGACAAGGTGAACCGGGGCGGTGGTCCCGGAGCCGGACCGGTGCCGGGGCCGCCGCCGTCGGGAAACCGGTAACGCTGGAGGTCGTCCGTGCCGCTGGAGACCGGCCCCGGTCGGAGCGGACGCCGGGCGTCAGAGCTCGCCCGGGGGCACGTCCAGCCCGGCGCCCAGTTCGAGTGCGGCCAGGGTCAGCTCGACCAGTTCCTCCTCCAACGGCTCCAGGGAGACGGCGTCCACGAAGACGCGCAGCGCCCCGGGGACGTGGGTGTACAGGGCCCGCCGCACCAGGGGCAGACCCGCCCGGTCCCGGAGGGTGGCGACGCTGCCCGGGTCGGTGTGCTCCTGCACCGCGCCCAGGGCCACCGCCGTGTTCCACGCGTCCAGCAGCAGGTCGGGGCGCACGGTTCCGGCCAGGGCTGCCGCGCCGGAGGTGGCGGCCAGGGCCCGCCGGGAGGTGTCCTGGCCCAGACCCCAGCCGGTCAGGACCTCTTCGGTGGGCCGGTGCGCGGCGGGCACGTCCTCGGCGGTGTCGATGACGACCGCGTCGCCGGTGTTCCAGGCGTAGAAGGGCAGCAGGCGGGGCAGGTCGAGCACGGAGGCGTCGAAGGGCACCCCCGGCTCGGCGGTGAAGCAGGCCGAGCGCCGTACCCCCTGGCCGGTGTTGCCGGTCAGGCTCGGCAGGTCGTCGTGTTCGACCAGGTTGGGGACCATCGTCAGGGTGCGCACACCGCGTTCGCGCAGCAGGCGCAGCAGCGCCCGGTCGTCGGGCTCACCGTCGTCGGCTCCGCCGTCGCTTCCCCGGCCCATCCGCTCGGCGATCCCGGTGGTCAGGGCGCTGGGCATCGCCAGGGCCAGTGAGGGCATGTAGGGGTTGATCACCGGTACCGCGCTGATTCCGGAGAAGACCGCCATCCGGGCGAGAACGGCGGTGCGTGAGCCCCATTCGACGAAGAAGGACAGGGCCGCGTCCGGGTGCAGGCGGCAGCACTCCAGCACGGAGGCGGGCAGGTCCTCGGCCGGGAGGACGTCGTCCTGGAGGAGGAGGTGGTGGGTGCTTTTTTCGGGGGTGGCGCGGGAGAGCGCGGCGGCCGCGGTCCGCAGCGAACCCGGCGGCGCGTCGGGGCGGGGGTCGAAGACCGCCTCGGCGCCGGGGAGGGAGAGCTCGGCCAGGACGCGTTCGGCCCCGAAGGAACGGGAGGGGTGCGCCATGACCGTGGCGCTGAGGGAGAGGGGTAGTTTTTCCGAGCCGGATTCTTCGGAATTCTGCTCAAAATCCATTACCTGATTTTATCGGGCTGGACCGCCGGAGGGACAGCGGTTCCGCCGGACCGGACCGGGCCGTTCAGACACCACGATCGCCCCGCCCCGGCGGAACCGGGCTCGGCGGAAGGAAATACCCGACCGGCGAGAAACACCTTTACCACCTGCGTTCAGAACGGCCGCTTCCGTTTTCCCGAACCACCCTTGGAACGGAGGGCGGGCCCGGGGCGCTCACCTCGGCCCGCCTCCGGGCGCCTGCGGACGTTCCCCGGTCAGCTGCGGGGCGCGCGTACCACCACGACCGGGCACGGGCTGTGCGAGATCACGTTTCGGCTCACCGAACCCAGCAGCATTCCGGCGAAACCGCCCCGCCCGTGGGACCCCACGACCATCAGGTCGCAGTCCCGGGCCTCGGCGCACAGGACCTCCACCGGATGGCCGACCCTCACCACCTCCTCCACCCGTACCTGCGGGTGCCGGGCGCGCGCGTCCGCGACCGACTCCGCCAGCGCCTGGCGGGCGGAGCCCTCGGCCGCGGACTCCTCTGTCTCCCCGTCATCGTCGGGCCTGGTCCAGGTCGGCTCCTCGAGTGCTCCGAAACGCCACCAGGGGGCCTCCCTGCGCACCGTCACCGCGCGCAGCGCCGCTCCGCGCAGTTCGGCCTCGGAGAACGCCCACTCGGCGGCGGTCCTCGCGGTAGCCGACCCGTCGGCACCGACGATGACCCGGCCGGTGGCGGGGCCCGGTTCCCGGTCGGGAACGACGACCACGGGACACGAGGCCGAGACGAGCAGTTCCAGGGCCGTGGAATCCGGAAGGACCGCGTCCATCGCGGTCATGCGGTGGGCACCGAGGACCAGGGTGTGCGCCTTCTGGCTCTCGCTCAGCAGAACCGGTTCGGGGTCCGCCGTGACGTGCACCGCTTCGACTGACAGCCCCGGAACCTGTTCCAGCGCCCGTTCGCGCGCCTCGTCCACCACGCGCCGCGCGAATTCGTGCACGTCGAACCCGGGCAGGCCGCGCGGGACGGAGTGGTAGTTCGGCCAGTCGAAGGCGTACACGACGCGCAGCCGCAGCCCCCGCCTCCGAGCGTCCTCCGCAGCCCAGTCGAGAGCCCGTCCGCTCTCCGGTGATCCGTTGACCGCCACCACGACTGGTGCGGTCGACTTCTGGTCCATGGTTTCTCCCCACCGGTTGTTCTCACCCGTGTGTCACCTGTGTAAGGGCCCGGGTACGTGCTCCGGGAGCGGACGCCACGGGTGCGCGGTACCGGCCCCGGCAGACCTCCACTGGACCGGGCCCCTTCCGTGCTCATACCCGCTGACGGTCCGCCACGCGCCACCGGCGCAGGAACTCTGACCTGCGACCACGCGCCCGTCACCCGGTCACCCGGAGGTCCGGCCGCTCACCTCGCGCCCGCTGACCCTGTCCGGGGTGACCCGTACGAAGAGGTCGCGGTCGCCTCCCGCCCACGGCCGGACACGGGCGCCGGCGCGGAGCGCGGCCGCCTCGGCCTCGTCGGTGACCGCTGCGGCACGACCGACCAGAAGGACGCTCCACCCCTCACTCGTCGCACCGTCGACCCGGTCGACCTCGAAGGCGGCGTCCCCCGGTAGGTACTCGGCGATCACCCCGTGGTCCCCGGTGCGAAACACCACGGCGCCGTCACGGACGAGGTAGTTCACCGGGAGGATGGTCGGCGCCGATTCGCCCTCGGGGACGAAGCCGATCCGCCCTACACCTCCCGGGCCGATGAGTTCCATGCACCTGTCGGGGGAGAGCGCGTGCGTCTCCGGGAGCGGCGCCGCCGTGGTCGCCGCACCCGGAGGCAGATCGGTGTCCGTGCCCAGCAGGTAGTCCTGGCTGGTGTTCAGCGCACGGGCGAGCCGGTACAGCGACTCCCTGGGCATCCGTGGCGCGTGCTCCTCCAGATAGGCCACGTATCCCGGATCCATGCCGGCCGAATCCGCGACCTCCTCCCGGGTCAGCCCGAGTTCCTCCCTGCGCGCCGCGGCCCTGCGTCCGAGGTCGCTTCCTCCGTGCCCGACACCGCTCTCGCGTCCCACGGAACGCCTCCCTTCCTGGTCAGGAGGGGTTTCCGCCCCCCGTACTGTCCGTATCCGAACCCCTACCCGTATCCGTGCGCGGTGGCACGGGCCGTCGGGGGAGGAGAGGAGGCCGCCCGCATGGCGCCCTCGTCTCCTTCCACCCGGTAACGGCTCCTCGGCCGGGGCCCGCCCGTTCTCAGGAGGCGACGGGAGCCCCGCGGGGGCGCCTGTCGCGGTGGACGAGGGCGCGCAGCAGCCGTTCCGCTGGGCCGGGCCTGCCCGCGTGGTCCAGGACTGCCGCGAGGACCAGGGTGAACAGCCATACGGCCACCGCCACGAGTACGGCCTGCCACTGCGCCAGGACACCGCCGAGTCCGAGTCCCCACGCGCACAGCAGCGGCGCGAAGAGCACCGACTGCAGCAGGTAGCCGGACAGGGACCGCCTGCCCAGGGCGCTGAGGGCCCGCACGGGGCCCCGGTGGGCCCGCGCCGCCGACAGGCGCGCCGCGAGGAGGGCGATCAGCGCCACGTAGCCGAACGCCGCGAACAGCCCGGTGAGGCCGTTGAACATGAGCGGCGTCCACACCGGGACGTCCCACGATCCCTGCTGCACGAGCACGGAGGGGACCGCGCCGAGCCACCCCGCGGTGACGCCGGCGACCGCCACGGCCGACAGCAACGGCCGGTGCCGCTCGGGGGACTCCAGGATCCGGTGCCGGGCGCAGAGGATCGCGGTGAGGACGGCCACCGGCACGACGAGTCCGAGCACGCCCTGGCCGACCGTCAGGAGCGGCCACATACGGAGCCGGACCAGGATCGAGTCGGCGTACGGGGTGACGGCGGCGAACTGCGGTACCGCCCCCTCGGACACCGCGGCCCCGGTCGCCGGGGCGGCCGCCCCGGCGACCAGTGTGAGCACGGAGAGGAGCCCGAGCAGACCGCCGAGCACCAGGGCCCACACGGCCAGGGTCCGGTTCGACCGGCGCAGGAACAGCCCGGTCACGATGAGGCCGATCAGCCCGTAGGCGCCGAGTACGTCCCCCTGCCACAGCAGCGCGGCGTGCACCGCGCCGAAGGCGAGCAGCCACAGGTGCCGCGACTGGAGGGACCGGCGTGCGTCCGCCTCGTCCTGGCCGGCCGTGCGCCGTCTGGTGTAGGCCTGCCAGATGCCGTAGCCGAAGAGGAAGGCGAACAGGGGGTAGCTCCGCCCGTCCACGGCGACGATCGAGACGCTCTGCCAGAGGGCGTCGGGCCCCGTGGCGTCGGCACGGTGGGCGGAGGCCGCTGAGGTGGGTGCGCCGTAGAGGTACCAGGACACGTTGGCCAGCGCGATGAACAGGAGCATGATCCCGCGGGCGAGGTCGGGCGCGAGGGCGCGTTCCCCCGGGCGGGGGGAGTGGTCGTGGCCGGTCATGGTCCGGTCGCTCCCCGCTCCGCTTCGGCGGCGTGGGCCAGGGCACTGGGGGAGCGGCGGCCGACGATCGCCGGCGCCTCGTGCACGAGTGTGTCGTCGGTGAGCGCCTCGACCATGAACAGCGCGAAGTCCACCCGCCGGGTCAGGTTGCTGGCCAGGACCGGGTCCCCGACGTGGCGGCTCCACACGGGCAGCCCCTGGCTGTCGCCCTCCTCGAGGTCGCTGCCCCGGACGACGGTCCACCGCCGGTCGCTGGCGAAGATCCGTCGGCACGCCTCCACCTGGTCGTTCACGTCGACGGCGCGCACCAGACGGGCCAGCGGGGTGATGATCCGCATCGCCAGCCTGAGCTTCCAGGAGTACCGGTCCCCGCCGTCCCGGCTGATGTGCCAGCCGCAGGAGAAGACCAGGCGCGCGTCGGGTTCGGCGTGGTCGAGTACCGCCTGGGCGGTACCGGACGAGTACTGCTGCACCCCCCAGGGCACGAGCACGGTCAGCACCCCGTCGCATCCGGCCACGGCCCGCCGGATCACCTCCGGATCGTTGGTGGCGCCGGGGACGACGGTGATCCGGTCGGCGAACTCGGAGAGTTTGGGGACGCTGCGTTCGCGGCAGACGCCGACGACCTCCAGACCCCGGTCGAGCGCGTGGCGCACCATGTACCGCCCGAGTTTGCCCGAGGCCCCGATGACGCAGATCCTTCGCACCGGTGTCGTACCCATGTTCCGGCCCTCCCTCTCACCCTGCTGAACTTACGGTGTAAGTAACGATAGACTTACCTTGTAAGTAAGGCAAGTGCCAGAGGAGGACGCATCATGGGCGGGCGCGGCACCGGACGGCGCACGCGGGCGGGGCGGGAGCCCCTGAGCAGGGCACGCGTGATTCGCGCCGCGATGGAACTGGCGGACGAGAAAGGGGGACCGGGGGTCACGATGCGGGCGGTCGCCGCCCGGTTGGGCGTCGAGGCGATGTCGCTCTACAACCACGTGGCCGACCGGGGGGACCTCCTGGACGGGATGGTCGACGCGGTGTTCGCCGAGATCGACCTGCCGGTGCCGGGGGCGGACTGGAGGCAGGACATGCGCGACCGCGCCGCCTCGGCGCGCACGGCCCTTCGCCGCCACCCCTGGGCGGTCGGCCTGATGGACTCCCGGAAGCAACCCGGCCCGGCGACCCTGCGCCACCACGACGCCGTCCTGGGAGCCCTGAGGTCCGGGGGATTCTCCGCCACCGCGGCGGCCCGGGCCGTCTCGGTGATCGACAGCTACCTCTACGGGTTCGTCCTGCAGGAGCTGAGCCTGCCCTTCACCGAGCAGGAGGGGCCGAACGAGCTCGCGGACGGCATCCTGGGCGGCCTGCCCGCCGACACCTATCCGCACCTGGCGGCGGTCATCAGCGAGCACGCCTTCGGCCAGGGCTACGACTACGACGGGGAGTTCGGGTTCGGGCTCGCTCTGATCCTCGACGCGCTGCACCCCGACGGGGGACGGGCGCACTCCCGGCCCGGAGCGCAGGGCAGCCGGCCGTCATAGTCGCCGGACGCGGGCTGGGCGCCCCCCCGGGTGCCCCGCCCGCCCTCCGGGGCGCGGTGCCGGGAGGGCGGGGGGATCACCGCTGGTCAGCCGTGCTGTCCCCAGTCCAGAAGGTCGGCCAGGCCAGCTGCGGTGAAGGCGGCGGTCAGTTCCCCGGCGCCCTCGGTGAAGTGGGTCCAGCTGTCGTGGTGGACGGGGACCACGCGGCGGGCTCCCAGAATCCGGGCGGCCTCGGCGGCCTGGGCGCTGTCGAGGACGAGGGGCCGACCTCCGAAGAGGACGGAGAACCGCGGGGCTCCCGCGAACAACAGGGCCGTGTCCACCGGGGCGAAGCGCTCGGCGATCTGTTCGACCAGTTCGAGCGAGGCGTTGTCGCCGCTGACGTAGACCGTGGGAAGGCCCTCGCCGGTCAGGACGAAGCCCACGACCTGGCCGGTGAACGGTTCGACGTCCTCACGCGCGCCGGGCCCGTGCAGGGCCGGGACCGCGGTGACGGTGACCGTGCCACCGTCGGGCCGCTCCAACTCGGCGGCCTCCCAGTCGGCCAGTCCTCTGGCGCCGTCGCCGAGGCGCCGCCCGCCGCCGGTGGTCGTCAGGGTGAGGGGGACCTCGGCGAGCAGGGCGCGTCCTGCGTTGTCGAGGTTGTCGGCGTGCTCGTCGTGGGAGAGCAGGACCGCGTCGACGCGGCCGAGGTCGGCGGGGGCGCCGGCGGAGGGCGCGGTCTTGGTCAGTGTCGGGCCGCCGGGCGTCTCGTAGTCTCCCGGGCCGTCGAAGGTCGGGTCGGTCAGGAAACGCAGCCCGCCGTACTCGAAGAGGGCGGTGGGGCCGCCGAAGACGCGGACGGGGAACTGCTCGGTTGCGACGGACATGCATACACCTCACGGATGGAAGTAAATCAACCGTGATGAACGGTAGCCGCCTCTCACGGATGGCGCAAGTTGTACCATGAGATGCATGGACGAGACCGTGACCGAAGAACTAGACCTGCCGCCTGCGCCGGGCGCGGAGCAGTACCACTCCCTCGCCCTCGCCAACAGCGTCGTCGCACTGCCCGGCGGACGTCTCGTGGACCTCCTCGCGACCCCCGCCGAGACCAACCGGTGGATGACCGAGCGCGGTCTGGCCCCGGTGGACGCCGGAATGCAGGAGATGTGCGCCGCACAACTGCACGTGCTGCGCGAACACCTCAGATCCCTGTTCGCCTCACACGTCGCCGGACTCCCCGCCCGCCCCACCGCCCTGACGGCCGTCAACGACGCGCTCACCAAGGTGCCCACCGCCCCCCTGCTGCAGTGGGACGAGCGGAACGGCCCCTACCGGGCGACGCCGCACCCCACCGGTGAGATCGTCGACCACGCCCTGGCAAGCCTCGCCGCCGACGCCGCCGACCTGTTGGCCGGTTCCGACGCCGTGCGCCTGACCGCCTGCGGCTCCGCCCCCTGCAACCGCTACCTGCTGCGCCACGGCCGCCGTCACTGGTGTTCCACCCGCTGCGGAGACCGGGCCCGTGCCGCGCGCGCCTACGCCCGTCGCGCCCGTACCGACGAGGCCTGACCGGCCCCGTGGCACTGCCCGCGCGTTCACCCGAGGGAGACCAGCATGGCCACCCCGGCCGCGTAGAAGCCGAGCAGGGCGATGCCCTCGAAGCCGATGCCGGACTCCTGCCGGCGTATCAGCCCCGCCGCGACCAGCAGGTTGAGAACGATGCCCAGGCCGATGAGCAGCACCACCCGGGCGTCCATCGCGCTGTAGAGGGATCCCTCCCGGTAGGCGACGTCGGAGGCGGACAGGAAGAGCATGTCGAAGCCGTTGCCGCCGATGATGTCCCCGAGCGCCAGGTGCAGCGCGCGGATGCGGATGGCGTACAGCACCGTCACCAGCTCGGGCAGGGAGGTGACCACGCTGGTGATCAGCGCGCCGACCAGGCCGCTCGACATCCCCGTCCGCTCGGCCAACGACAGTCCGGCCTCACCCACGACGTAGCCGGTGACGGCCACCAGGCAGGCGAGCGCCGCGAACTTCACCCACATCCCCCCGAGCGACTCGTCGCTGTCGAGGGAGGCCGGGTCCGGTTCGTCGGCCTGGGTGTAACGGGTGTGCTCCACCTGCCACATGGGTTTGGAGCGGACCTTCTGGGAGAGCCACAGCCAGTACAGGTAACAGGCCACGAGGACCAGCGAGGCGGGGTGGATGCCCAGGAGGCTGAACTGCGGCCCCATCCCGGCCACCAGCACCACGCCGAACATGATGGAGAGCCCGATCGGGGCGAGCAGGTTGGGCAGGGAGGCGGCGGCGTGCTCCAGGTTCGCGCGCCGGTAGAACATGTCCGCCAACGCGATGAACACCGTCTGTGCGGCGATTCCGCCCAGGGCGTTGTTCATGGCGAAGGAGGCGTCACCGTGGGCCGCCCCGACGAGGCTGGTGATCAGTCCTGGCAGTGAGGTCACCGCGCCGACCAGGACGATGCCCGCCAGGGTCTCGCCCATGCCGGTGCGGTCGGCGAGCCGGTCGACCAGCCGGGTGAACGGGCCGCCGCCGATGACGAGGATCAGCGCCGCGGCCGAGATCGCTGCCACGTCCCACAACAACGGTCGCCCTCCTGGCTTCGCCGGTCCGGACCACGCCCTCGCAGGGCCCTGCCTCCGGCCACCCTATGCACACCGCGCCCGCCCGGTTCTTCGACGCACCAGGGGAAGTGGGCACCCCGGGAGGGTCGCACGCCCGGTTCGGGGGAGTGGAGCCCACGGGCCCGGGGCCTTCCTGGAGGGAGGCGGGGAAGACGGTCCACCCCACCGCGCGCGGCCCGGAACCGCTGCAGCCGGGCCGCGCCGGGGCTGAGCAGGCAGGGGCGTCTCGACGAGGCCGGTGAGTACCCGGCGCACCATCCGCTCGAACAGGGTGTGCGTGTCCTGGGGTGCACCGTCGACGCGCAGATACGCGCGCTCGCGGACGACGCCACGGATTCGGCCGAGCGGTGACACTTGGGCCGTGCCCGTCAACGGTCAGCCGGTACGGCCGGGGTCAGTGGGCCCGGCCCGTGAAGGTGACGGTGCGGGAGCCGACACCGCCTGTTTCGTCCTCCAGGGTGAGGGTGTAGACCCACCACGAGCCCGACCTCGGTGACGGACAGGAGTCCGCGACGTCCGTGGCCAGCCCCGCCGACAGTGAGACCTCCTCCCCGTTCCGCTCGGCCAGGTCGGAGGGGCCGGACTCGAGGGGCGGTACGGCGTGACGGCAGGTCGAGGACAGGCTCAGGTCCAGCGGCCCGTCTGTCCCGTTGATGACCTCCACCCCCCACGTGACCCTCTCCTGTCCGTCGACGTCCTCGTGGGAGATGCTCAGGAGTTGGAGCCTGATCCCGTCGCCGTACTCGAAGGACCGGTTCGCCGGTACGAGCAGGTGTCTGGCGGCCAGGACGAGGACGACGAAGAGGATCACGAGCGTGAGCGCGATCCTCGGCGCGAATCTTCGCACGGTGGTGCCCTCCATGGGGTCGGGAGAAGGGTGTGCCGGGGGAAGGCGGAGCGTGCCGGATGCGATTACCGGAAGCCGACTACGCCTCGGTCCGGGCGGACAGCGGGATCTCCAACTTCTGGCAGGCGCGGACGTACTCGTATTCCGAGCTCAACTCCCACTGGACCCATGCCGAGGACTCCGGGACGGTCGTTCCGGCCAGTCGCAGGGCACGGGCCGCGAGCTCCTTCTCGTCCGCGAAGTAGAGCGCTGAGCCGAACTCGTGCGCGGTCTCCTGTCTGGTGGGGTGGTCGTTGTCCCCGGACAGCCACAGGTCCGCGGCGTCGGCGATCTCCGACCGTACCCCGGGGTCGGTGAGGTACTCCCGGCGCAGGGAGTTGAAGTCGCCGACGGTCACCACGTCGTCCTCCCGTTCCCGCTACAGCATTATGAACCGTTCCACGTGCGCCCGCGGTACCAGTTCCAGCAATGGGTCGCCCTTGCGGGCGAGTGCGGCTGCCTGCCGGGCGAAGGCGAACATCTCCTCGTGGGATCCCTCCCATTTCTGGCACAGGACCTGGAGGCGGGACTGGTGGCTCATGGGGTGCCACGGATCGCGCTCGATGATCCGGTCCCACAGGAAGTCGAGGTCCTCCCGGGACATCCCCGCTCCCAGGCCGAACCACTGCAGGTGGTTCAACGCGTCCGGCCGGTCCGGGGCCGCGTTGGCCGCGTGGACCAGGTGCTCGTATGCCGGGGGAAGCATGGCGTGGAACTCCTCGAAGCGTTCCCGGCTCACGTCCTTGGCCCACGCGCTCCGCAACTTCCGCGCTGACGCGACCGCTGACCGCCGTCCTCTGGCCCCGTGCGCTCTTCGCACCCGAGGTGCTCGACAGCTACCGTTCCTTCGTCGAACAGCGGTGACTTCGGAGAACCCGGCTTCAGGACTGTCACCCGCACGGCCGGGCACCCTCAGGCGGCGGTCTCGCACCTGATGACCCATTCGAGGTACCAGTCCGCGAATCCGACTCTCTCGTGCGGCGTGCCGAGGGGGCGGAAGCCGCCCTCGGCCGAGAAGCCGTCGACCCACATACTGCCGCGTTCGGGGCCCGTCACGACGAGCCAGAGGAAGTGGCCGCAGCCCTCGTGGCTCAGGCACACCGCTCCGTCGGAAGAGGTCTCGAAGAGTTCGTCGTCGGCGTCCCGCCACACGCGGTACGCGGCCTCGAACGCCTCCCGGGTCGCGAAGCCGGACCGCCTCGGCTCCCGGTCCTCGTGCTCGGCCAGGCGCCGCGCTCGTTCCTCGGAGGTGGGAAAGGCGACCGTCAGGGCTTCGTGCCGCGTCTCGCCGCCCACGTCGGTCCACTCCCACCCCGTGCCTGTTCGGTGCAGGGTGCTGAGCCCGTATCCCGGCCCGGCGCCGCCGGCGCCGACATCGAGGAGGAAGCCGCGGTAGTCCTCGGGCAGCGAGACGCCCCACTGCGTCTCCGCCTCGGTGACCTCCGGTTCCGACAGCGGAGCGGCGAGCCGGAAGTGGTGGCCCGTCCCCCCGTACCGGTCCCAGGCCCCGAGGACATCCCACGTCCGGTCCCTGTGGGCCAGGGCCTCGACCCGTTCACGGACACCGCTCCAGATAGTTGCTTTCACGAGCCGAAGCGTAGGCCAGGGGACGGCCCCGGTCGAAGTCCGGGCTCCGCACGGTTCCGAACGCGGTGCCGGCCCCGGCACACTCAGCCGGACGCGTTCCAGTGCCCCGTCAGGTCCCGGTAGAGCGGGGAGTCGCGCAGCAGGGACTCGTGCGTGCCGAACGCCGTACCCGTGCCGTCCAGGACGAGGATCCGGTCGGCCCGCAGAGCCGAGGACAGCCGGTGAGCGATGACGAACAGCGTCGTGCCCGGACGGTTCGCCAGCACGTTCTCCGCGTGCGCCTCGGCGGCCGGGTCCAGGTGGCAGGTCGACTCGTCCAGGATGAGCAGCGGCGCCGGGGACACATAGGCCCGGCCCAGGCAGAGCGCCTGCCGCTCCCCGGCGGAGAGCGCCCCGGGGTCCACGTCGGCCCCCAGCCCGCCGAGGCGGTCCACCAGCGGCCCGAGGCGCAACGCCGACACCGCCCGGGAGAGGCGGTCGTCCCCGGCACCGGGCTCCAACTGGGCGAGGTTCTCCCGGACCGACCCGGCGAAGACGTAGCCCTCCTGGGGGAGGAGAACCCGCATCCGGGCCAGCTCCCGAGGGGAGCGCCCGGCGATCGGCTCGCCCGCCAACCGTACGGAGCCCTCGTCCGGGGTGTGCAGCCCGGACAGCACATGCGCCAGCGTGGACTTGCCGATTCCGCTCGGGCCGACGATCGCGATGCGCTCCCCGGCCTCGACCGAGAGTCCGAAGTCCTCCACCAGGGGCCGTGTGCCCGCGCCGTAGGACACCCGCAACCCCCGACACCACACCGCTGGCGCCGTTCCCGGAACCGGGGAGGCGAACGCCCCCTGGTCACCGCTCTCCGTTTCCCGGGGCTCTCCCGTGTCGGTGCCGTCCGCCTCTGCGGACACGAATCGGTCGAGGACCACCACGAGGCGGCTGCCCGCAGCGCCCACGGCGGTCATCATCGCCTGTAGCGCCGGCAGCAGGGACTGCACGAGGTAGGCCAGGGCGCCCATGAGCGCCCCCGTGGTGACACCCTGGTCGCGAAGCCACGGTGTGGCGGCGAGCAGCAGGAGGACGGGGAGCTGCCCGGCCGTGCCGAGTGCGAGCGTTCGCACAGCCGTCCACCGGGCCAGGGAACGCGTCGACGCGGCGGCCTCGTCGATCAGGCCCCCGGTCCTGTCGGCCGCCGTGCCCGTGGCTCCGCAGGCCACCAGGTCACGCAGCTGGCCCCGCAGACCTCCCGCACGGTTGGTGAAAACCTCGTCGGCGTCGAGGAACCGGCCTTGTGCCGCGGCCATGGGAGCGAGCGTCAGGAGGAAGAGCAGCAGCCCGAGCAGCATGGGCGGCACCACGACCAGCAGCAGCTCGGGGGCGAGGGTGAGCATCCCCACGAGCGCTCCCACGGCGGTGAACAGGAAGGAACGCACCGTCAGGACCAGTCCGGCGAAGCTGTCCCGTGCGATCTCCGTCTGCTGGGTGAGCCGCGAGACCGCAGCTCGCTCAGCCCCCGCCGCCCGCGCCGGATCGGCCACGGCCCGGCGCAGGGCCTCCCTGACCGCGCGCCGCACCAGCCCGTCCCGCAACGGTTCCACCAGTCCCGAGAGCTGACCGAACACACCGCGCAGTACGGGCCCGGCCAGGAGGATCGAGACCGCGGCCACGGCCAGCCACGCCAGGCCTACGGTGGGCTGTCCCACCAGGAACCCCTGGTCCAGGGCGCGCGCCAGACAGATCCCGACGAGGAAGGTCTGCGCGGACTCCATCAGCGACCAGGCGCCCAGGCGCAGCAGCACCCGCCTGTGACGCCACAGGAAAGGCCGGGCGTGCGGCATCAGCCCGCGCAGCGTGCCACGGCGGCGGCCGGGCCGAGTCGGGCGCCGGGCAGTCGACGCGGCCTCCTCCACCACCGTCCCGGACCTCACCGGTCCCCCCGGGCGCCGGAGGTGTCGCCGTGGCCGAAGACCGCACGGTAGCCGGGGTCCCGCCACAGCTCGGCGTGTGTGCGGACGGCCCGGACACGGCCGCCTTCCAGCCACACCACCAGGTCCGCGCGCGCCGCGGTGGAGAGCCGGTGCGCGATGACGACGCGGGTGCCGGCACGGACCTCGTGCGCCAGAGCCCGGTCCACCCTCCGTTCGGTGGCCGTGTCGAGGCTGGAGGTGGCGTCGTCCAGGATCATCAGGCGTCCAGCGTGGGCGAACGCCCGAGCCAGACCCAGCCGTTGCAGCTCCCCACCGGAGAACGGCGCCTCCTCCAGCGGTGTGGCGTACCCCAGGGGAAGCGCCCGGACGAAGTCGTCGGCTCCGGCCGCCCGTGCTGCCGCCCGTACGCTTTCGGCCGGAGCGGTCTCGGCCCCCGACGCGATCGCGTCCCCGACGGTGGCGCCCTGGAGATGCGGCCGCTCGAACGCGTACCCGACCTCCCGGCGCAGCACGTCGGCCGCCACGGTGCCGAGGGGCACGCCGTCCAGGCGGACCTCGCCCTCGTCGGGGTCGGTGAGCCGTCCGGCGACGGCCCCCAGAGTCGACTTGCCGGAGCCGGAACGTCCCACGACGGCCACCGTTTGGCCGCCTGGCACGCACAGGTCGACGCCGCGCAGCACCCACGCCCCGTCGATCGCCACCCCGACACCGCGCAGTTCCAGTGCTCCGGGGCCGTCGGGAGGCAGTTCCGCCCGCCCGTGGGTCAGCGGAGGGACCGTGAGGAGCGCGTTCACGCGTCGGGCCGCCGTTCGGCCGCGGACCAGTGCTCCGAGCGGACCGGCCACCGATCCCAGCCCCGCGGCCAGCGCGGCGTACCGGGACACCGCCAGCAGGTCGCCGACACTGATCCTCCCGTCCGCCAGGCCGAACCCGCCGACCGCGAGCACGGCGGTGATGAGCAGGGGCATCAGTACTCCGCTGCGCGCCATCGCGGAGCCGTGCACCGACCACATGCGCCGCCCCTCGGTGCCGAGTTCGCCCAGGGGCAGCAGGACACGGGCGCGTTCCTCGTCCACCGTTCCGGCGGCGGCGATGGAGCGTGCGCCGCCCAGGGCGTCCGTCAGCCGCGTCGCGAGCAGGGACTGCACCCTCTGGTAGCGGGAGACACTGTCCGAGGAGTGGCGGGCGAAGGACCGCAGCAGCAGGCCCAGGGCAGGTAGTCCCAGGACGAAGGCCAGCCCGGTCCACGGGTCGATCACGAACAGTGCGACCAGGGCCCCGACGGGAGCGAGGACCGCCGCGATGATCTGGGCGGCACCGGCCGGCGCCGCCCCGGCCTCGGTTGCGTGCACCGAGAGGCGGGTCGCCACGTCGCCGGGGGAGAACCGGCTCACGTCTCGGGGCGCGGCGGCCAGCAACCGCCGGACCGTCCGCAGCCGCAGCCAGGCGGTGGAACGTGCACCGACCGTTCCCGACAGCAGGGCGACGGCCGCGCCCAGTGCGACCTCGGCAGCGGTCAGGGCCACGGTCACCGCCAGTGCGCGTCCTGCGTCAGGGTGGCTTTCCAGGAGCAGGTCGAGGGTGCGGCCGAGCATGGCGGGCAGGGCGAGCGAGGCGGCCGCCGCGGCGGCGGCGCACAGCAGGATTCCCGCGGTGCGTCCGGCGCTCGCCCGGGTGACACGGACGAGCAGGGCGTCCGCGGACCGTGCGACGCTTTCGTCGGTCGTACCGTCCGGCGGGCGGGTGGACACCATCCGGTCGCCTTCCTGCATGGCTCGTGGCGGAGCCCGGCAGCGCACGCGGGCGCCGCCGGGCCGGAGGGAGGGCCCGTTCACCGGACCCGACGCCGTGGGGCCGACGATCCGGCCCCACGGCTCGGTCACGCCGCGTCATCCGCGGCGCGCCCCTAGCAGGTGGTGACGCTCAGGCTGCTGTCGCCGCACAGCAGGAGGCTGGCGGTGCTGGTGCCCGCGACCTCGCCGTGGGCCTCGTTCGTGGCGGTCTCCAGGGACTGCAGGTCGAGCAGGGTCATAACTGATATCCTTCCGTTCGGTAATTTCTTCTCTTCTATTCATTTGTTCCGGACCATGGCAGTGGCCGGTTCTGGGTCCGCCGCAGCGGAGGAAGGAAGGGCAGCCGGGCGGGCTGTTCGCTCTGCGCTGCGGCGAGCGCGAGGAGACATCCCGCGGTGCCCGTGGAAAGGTCCATGGAGAGCCGCATCAACTGCTCTCCGGGAAAGGCCAGGTGGCCCTGGTAACGCATGGCGTACCGGGACAGGGCGTCGATCTGGCGGCGCACTTCCGCGGGTCCGGTGCCGGGCCCGGGGGCGGTCGTCCGGCTCAGGTACAGCACCATGCCGGCCAGTCCGCGGAAGAGGCCGGGCTGGGCGTAGAACCCGGATCGCGCGGCCCCGACGATCTCCGGGCGGACCCGCTCGAACACATCGTCGGAACGGTGCTCAAGGTAGTCGTCGAGCACGATCCCCACGCCGACGCTGCCCGCACCGAGGTAGGGCATGGTCCGCCACCCCTCGTCCACC
This sequence comes from Nocardiopsis terrae, assembly GCF_014651695.1. Classification (GTDB taxonomy): domain Bacteria; phylum Actinomycetota; class Actinomycetes; order Streptosporangiales; family Streptosporangiaceae; genus Nocardiopsis; species Nocardiopsis terrae. The sequence goes on along the minus strand of NZ_BMXJ01000002.1, from coordinate 92,285 downwards.
TGAAGCGTGCCGAAGGCGCTGGTGACGCAGCGGTCGAGGTCGGCCCGGAGTGTCCGCTCCGCCAGGTCGAGCAGCGCTGTGTCGCCGGTCCGCTCATACAGGCGCAGGCAGAGCAGGGCGACGCCCGCGCCCCCGTGCAGCAGCCCGGTGCGGCGCCGCTCGGGCGGGGCGTTCAGGAAGCCGTGCGCGGCCAGCTCCGCGCAGCGAAGCGCGCCCGAGCGCAGCTCCGCCTCTCCGGTGTCGGCGGCCAGGGAGTCCAGGGCCAGGCCGATGCCGGCCGTCCCACCGTGCAGTCCGGGGCCGAGACCCTCCCACGGCTGAGCCAGGACCAGTTCGGCCAGTGCCTGGGAAGGCTCCTCGTACCCGAGCCGGTGCAGGGTCCAGGACAGGCCCGAGAGTCCGTCGAAGAAACCCAGCGGGGTCCCTGACACGGGCTCCTTGCTGTGCCGCACCAGCCATTCCTCGGCCTCGGGGCTCCGTGCGGCACCGCTCTCGGCAAGGGCGTAGAGCACCCCGGCGGCGCCGTAGCCGAAGGAGAGCCCGCCGCCCGCCGTCGTGAACTGGGCGATGTCGCCGGGAAAGTAGCGGTCGTCCCGGTCGGGGGTGGCCGAAGCGAGGATGGCGCGGACCATCGAGTCCCGGCTGTGCGGCCAGTCTCCCGGCTCGGCCGGCGGGTAGGGGCCGTGCGTGCCGGTGAACGCGGGGCCCGCCCCCTCCGGGGATGTGCCCGCGACCGTTCCACCGTCCGGGTCGCGCAGGATCTCCGCCACGCCGAGCTCCAGGAACTCCCGGGCCTCGGGGAAGACACGCGCGGCCTCCTCGGCCAGGTGCCGGACCTTGCTCCGGTCCACGGCCAGCACACTGGTCAGGGGCAGGAACAGGGCGATGCGCAGGCAGGCCAGCGCGTACAGGTCCACGTCGAAGCCCCGGCGACTCCGCGGGGCGACGAACCCCGGGTTGGCGACCGTCTGGCGACCGCCCTCCTCGACGTCTCGGGCGACCTCGAAGTCGAGCAGCACCACCGAGGACTCGTCCTCGGAAACCATGATGTTGAACAGGTGCAGGTCGTTGAAGACGATGCCGCGCTCGTGCACCGCCTCGATGGCCTCCTCCACCAGGCCGTGCAGGCGCATCGCCCACCGGCCGTACTCCCTCAGCCTCTCCGGTTCGGGGGCGGCCTCGACCAGAGGGTGGCGGTGGGCGAAGTAGGAGTTCAACGGCTTGCCCTGGATGTACTCCATCACCAGGAAGCGGTGGTCGCCGAGGTCGAAGGCGTCCTTGACCTCGGGGGTGCAGCCCAGCCCCGAGAGGCGTTCCAGGGCGGTGCGCTCCTGCTCCAGGCGGCGCACCGCGTCGGCGCCGTCGGCGGCCAGTCCGGCGTGCGGACGGGCCTCCTTGAGCACTACGGGCTCACCGGTGCGCCGGTCCCGCCCGGCGTAGACACCGCCGCCGTTGGAGAAGTGCAGGGCCCGCTCGATGTCGTACGGAAGTCCGGTGACGTCGACGGCGCTGCGCGCCTCCAGGTGCGGACGGAGGAAGTCGGGGACGGTCACCCACTCAGGAGTTCGGAAGACCGGACCGCGCTGGTCGGGTACGAGCACGCCGTCGGCGTTCTCCAGGGCGGGCACCGGCTCGCCGTGCTCGTCGTAGCAGTGCCGTCTGGTGAAGCTTCCGTAGCGCAGGTGGACCGGTCCCGCGTTCCAGCGCACGTCACTGAGGATGTACGGGCCGGGTTCGCCGCCCACGAGTGCGTCCAGACCGGCGGCGACCGAGGCGCACTCGTCCTCGTCGGCCGGGTAGACGGTGATGAACTTCCCGCTGCCCCCGCGATCGGCGTACTTGGCGTTCCGGTTGTGCAGCAGGTACCTGGTGGGAACGAACTTGAAGGAGACGCCCCGCGGCACGCAGTAGTCCCAGACCCGGGCCAGGATCGCTTCCGCGTTGTCCAGGCAGGCGGAGACGTGGATCTTCCATCCCTGGTCCGGCAGATGGTGCTCCACGGGGCGTAGCGCCAGCCAGTCGCCGGCGCGGTGGCTCTGCCACCCTTCGGGTACCGGACGCTCGGCCGTTCCGAAAACCCGGTCGCGTTCGCCGACCGTCCCGGAGGCGCCGGATCCCGACCAGAGGCGGTGGGGCGTGTCGTAGAAGTAGTGGTCGGCGTCGCAGAACACACCGTACCCCTTGATCATACGAACTCCCTCACGGTCGTCTCGGTCAGTGGCATTCCAGATAGTGGCATGGGGTTTATCCCTGTGTCTATACCTTTCAATGTGATTTTTCAGGTCATTGCTTACTCGCGATTAACTTATGTGGCTGGCGTGGGAGTGTCCTTCTCGGTCTTATCTGCGCGGATTTACCGCTCCTGCCAGCGGATTCGTTGGAGGTTCGTCCCCTGGTGGCGCCTGAACGGTCCTCCTCGCCGCATCTCGGGTTGGCGAGTTTCAATATTCGGAAGAAACGAATAACGGCAGGTTGGAGAGGTGTGTGCGCTGTCTGGCGTGGTTTTTCGGTTACTGAAGTTTTGTCGGAAATCTATGGATTTAAGAAGATTTGAGAGGTCTGTAACGGTTGCGTTTGGGGAGGTCAGAGTGGATCAAGGGTGTTCGGTGTCCTGGTCATGGGGTTCTCGGGTGGGCAGTGGTGACGAACTGGGTGTCTCAAAAACCATCGCGCTCCTGGGCGTCACCGGCGCGGCGGGATTCGGTCGTAGATGTGCGCACAACAGATCAACAGAGGAAGGAGTGCTCTTCCAAAGAGGTGGCCGGTTCTGTTATGGGCACGGATGGCAGGATCCCCTTGCCCGGTGCGAGGCGAGCCGTTCGTGCGAGGTGAACTGTTCGCGCTGAGTCCTGGTCCGTGCTTTCCGAACTCACTGGAGAGACCGCTGGGGGCGGCTTGACAAACTTCTCATCCGTTGCTGACCCTCGCAGGGGGACTTCTTCGCCTCCGTGAGGGATTGTCCGTGAGGACTTCAGCCTGACCCTGCGCGGAGCCCCGGGCGTTGTACCGGGCGTTCACGCCCGGGAGGAAGCACTGGCCCGGGGCCGTTTGCGGGGCCGGGGTGGTCACCCCCGGGTGAGTACCGAACGTGTACGTACGGGCTGTTCCCGTGCCCTCGTCCGGCCATGCGTCCGTGATCGTTCCGCCTTCCGGGGCGCTCTCGATCGGCGGCGCAGGCGTACGCGCCCCGGACGACGTCGGACCTTGGAATTCCACAAGGACGAAGGAGCCCCGTTCCACCAGTCACCACGTGAAACGGGGCCCCTGTCCGCGGGCGGCCGGAAGTCAGCTGGGAAGGACTTCTGACCGTCCGGCGGATCCCCGCGTCGCTGGGAAAACTAGCAGTGCCTGGTTATGGTGTGGACGGATTCGCCTGCCCCCTTGGAGAACAGCTTGCTGCTCTTCCCCGTGGGCACACGCCAGCAGACAGTGCGCTCTCCACCGTTGACCTGGTGAATTTGAACGGTGACGTACCGAACGTCGCTGCAGTGGTTGTTGTAGTAAATCCGGGTACTGGTGATTCCGTTGTCCCAGGAAAAGTTGAGGTTGCCCGACTCCCATTCGCAGGAGAAGGACCTTCTCTCCACTGCGGCCGTCTCCACCGAGGTCGTCCCGCTTGTCGCCGAGGAGGTGCTGGCGAATGCGGTTCCTGATCCGAAGAACCCGGACAGCACCAGCGCCCCGGCAGCCCCGGCGACCGACAATCCCTTGATGATCTTCATTTTCTCTCCGCCGGTCCGTGCGTCCCCTGTGGCGAGCCCTGCCGACACATCCCCTGGAAACGAACCAGTGACGGCAATGCCTGGGAGGCTTCGTGTCCGCCCCCACGCTTTTGGACCTGTCGGCAGGCAACCACATTGATCAATTCGATTCAATGGTTAATCATTGGCGGGGCGATGGAGTTCAGCGAGTGTTTGCTGTCAGGAAAGATGCAAGCCATTGTCGATTGTGTCATCAAAGCGGATCAGGGTTGCGGATCTTGGGTGCTTCCATAAACTTGATTCGTAGCAGGCCATAATGCGCGGCATCACCGAGTGGTCCGGCGCAGCCGAACGCATGCCCTGCTCCCACCCTGTTTCGTGGCGGGTTCGGCGCGAGCTCCGGAGTGTGCCGGAATCGCCTCCCCGCACCCGGCTCCGGCCCCCGGCCCGGTCCTCGAGAAGCGGCGGTTCGCCTCCGTGGCGCGCCCTCGCGGGTCGATCCAGGCGGAGCGGACGGCCCCCACCACGGACGCCCGGCCCTGCCCGCCGACCTCCGCCCCGGAAACCCCTGCACGGACCCTGTGTCCCACTACCTCGACGGACGACGGGCCGTGCCCGGTACCGGACGGCGAGACCCCGGCGGCCCGCCTCGTACACCGCTCCCTCACGGCACCGGAACGGCGTTGCCCCGCCGCGTGACCAGGGGCGACACGCCACGCCGCCGCGCGCGGGTTACGGGCCCCGTGACGGACGGTCGGTGAAGATGGCGCCGTGGACTACCCGAGTCCCATGGTTCGCTTCCCGCCGGCCTCACGGCGCCGGGACGGCACCTAGGCGGGCGCCGGACGGGGCTGTGCGGTCCGCGCCGAGGCCGCGTGCTCCCGAGCGCGGTGCCCGGCCGCGGTCGCGGAAGGCCCCCGGCCCCCTCCTCGTCGTCCCCGGCACCGCCGCCCGCGGGAAGCCACTACCGGCACCGCAGGAACGAGAGGTGAGATCGGTGGCCACCGATGACGGAGGACAGGATCGTCAGGACGGCGCGGCGAATCCGGAGACGCCGGCGGATCTGGAGAGGGAGGAACCCGGGCGGAGCCAGCTCAAACCGGCCGTGTTCTTCGGCTCGGCGATCCTGATCCTCGCGCTCTCGATCTGGGCGATCATCACTCCGACGGGCGCCGAGTACGTCATCGGCACCGTCGTGGGATGGATCAGCCGGGTGTTCGGCTGGTACTACTTCCTCGCCGCCACCCTGTACCTGGGGTTCGTGGTGTTCGTCGCGGCCTCCCGGTACGGTGCCATCAAGCTCGGCCCCCAGCACTCCCGGCCGGACTACGGGGTGTTCGCGTGGGCCGCCATGCTGTTCGCGGCGGGCATCGGCATCGATCTGATGTTCTTCTCCGTGGCCGGACCGGTCACCCACTACCTGGCCCCTCCCGAGGGCGACGCGCAGACCGTCGAGGCGGCGCGGCAGAGCGTGGTCTGGACGCTCTTCCACTACGGCATCACCGGGTGGGCGATGTACGCGCTGATGGGCATGGCCCTCGGCTACTTCTCGTTCCGCTACCACCTTCCCCTGGCCATCCGCTCGGCCCTGTACCCGCTGATCGGCAGGCGCATCCACGGCCGCATCGGTGACGCGGTCGACCTGGCTGCCATCATCGGCACGATCTTCGGCATCTCCGTGTCGCTGGGCATCGGCGTCGTCCAGCTCAACTACGGACTGAACTTCCTCTTCGGCATCCCCGAGGGGACGGCGGCGCAGATCGGCCTGATCCTCGTCGCCGTGCTGGTGGCCACGGTCTCGGCCGTGGCTGGCGTCGACCGGGGCATCCGGCGGCTGTCGGAGCTCAACGTCGTGCTCGCCATCGTCCTGATGCTCTACGTGCTGGTCTTCGAGAACCCCGTCCAGCTGCTCAACGCCCTCGTGCTGAACATCGGCGACTACGTCAGCCGGTTCCCCTCGATGACGCTGAACACCTTCGCCTACGATCCGCCGATCGACTGGCTCAACGACTGGACGCTGTTCTTCTGGGCCTGGTGGGTCGCCTGGGCGCCCTTCGTCGGGCTCTTCCTGGCCAGGATCTCGCGCGGTCGCACCATCCGACAGTTCGTGACGGCGACCCTGGTGGTCCCGCTGCTGTACACGCTGACGTTCCTCTCGGTCTTCGGCAACAGCGCCCTGAGTGTCGTGCGCCAGGGCAACGTGGCGTTCGGAGAGCTCGCCATGAACGAACCCGAACGGGGGTTCTACACACTGCTCACGCAGTATCCGGGCGTGCTGTTCAGCGCCGGACTCGCGACGGTCGTCGGGCTGCTCCTCTACGTCACCTCGGCCGACTCCGGTGCGCTGGTGATGGGCAACCTCAGCTCCTACCTGCCGACACCGACCACCGACGCGCCGGCGTGGCTGCGTGTCTTCTGGGCGGCGGCGACCGGCCTGCTCACCCTCGCCATGCTCCTGGTCGGCGGGTTGGATGCGCTGACCAGCGCGACCATCATCATGGGGCTACCGTTCTCGTTCGTGATGCTCCTGATCATCTGGGGGCTGTACAAGGCGCTGAGGGTCGAGAGGTTCCGGCAGGACGCGTTCCGGACGACCCTGTCGTCCTCGCTGTCGGACCGGACCGCGGTCGACCGCCGGGGTGCGGAGCGCAACTGGCGCCAGCGGATCGCGAGGGCGGTGAACTTCCCCGGCAAGCGTGCGGCCACCAGGTTCGTCCGGGAGGTGTGCCGCCCCGCCTTCGAGGACGTCGCCGAAGGGCTGCGAGACCAGGGCGCGGAGGCGTCGGTGACCGAGGGGGTCGACAAGGAGGTCGGGATCCCGCACCTGGACCTGCGGGTGCCGATGGGCTCCGAGGAGGAGTTCACCTACCGGGTGTGGCCGATCGTGGTCCCCACCCCGGCGTTCGCCATACGCTCGCTCGCCGAGCACGACAACTACGTGCGCTTCGAGGTCTACCTCACCGAGGGCAGCCAGGGCTACGACGTGATGGGCTACACCAAGGAGCAGCTCATCGGGAACATCCTCGACGAGTACGAGCGGCACCTGGAGTTCCTGCGCCTGCACCGGGAGGCGCAGGCCCGCTCGGCCATGCCCGACCACGGGCCCGGTACGGCCGACGTCCAGGCCGAGGAGGGGATGTGAGGCCGTTTCCGCTTCCCGTGCGACCGGTCGCGCCGTGGCGGGAGCAGGACGAGAGCCCGTCTCCGGGGGGCGGCCCGCGGTAGCGGATCGGTGTGCGGGCGATGCCGGCGAGGGCCGGGGAGCGGCCGGAGGGTCTGATGGGTCGGGCCTCCGGCCGCTCGTCTCGTCACGGCCCCGGGGCCGTGCGCTGGTCCGTGCGTCCTGGTACCCGGGTGTTCGGGACCGGGCACCCGCGAAATGCTTTTCGCCGTCACCGAACGGGACGGGGTCCTCGCTCCGCACGGCACCACCCGAAGTCGGCCGGTATGGATCCGAACCACGATAATTCAGCCTCATCGCTGTTGGGTGCGGGCTCGCGGTTTCGGAAACCACGTAAGGTCCGCATCTTTTATTTAAAATTCAATAATCAAAAAGACAAGAACTCCTGTGCCTCCTCCCTGTCCGCCCCGTCGTCCGTGTGGCATTCCGTCTTTGCTCCACGTGCCACATCTCCCCTGGGTTCGGGGGTGGCCCCGCGCCGCCGCCCCTGGAAAAGAACACGTGACAAGGCAAATCGAAACACATGTCCACTACTTCCCTTGTGTTCGTGTTTAGTGTCCCTTGGTGCTGAAGTTTTCTGCTGATTATCGCCGCGGGTGTCCTGTGCCTTGTTTTCGGTCTGTGTGTAATTTAATTCCCCCTTCTTTCGGCCGCCTCCCCGTGCCCCCCGCTGTTACGGTTCTGTTGATCGCTGGTTCGCCCTCGGGGTCGGCTGGTTTATCCGTTTTTCATTCAAAGGTGCCCCCTTTATTTCGTGGACGGTGTCCTCCTTGTCCGAAGAAAACCTTGTCATCGTCCTCTCCGACCCCGACCAGCGCCGCCTGGAGACACTCCGGGGAACGCTCGAGGACTGGCCCGGAGACGACGCCCGCCTCATCACGGCCCCGGACCTGGGCCGGACCCGCGATGCGCTCGGCTCACCGGCCGCGGAACCCTCCGCCTCATTCGGGAACTCCTGCCCGAACACGAATCCGAACACCTGGTGCGGGTCGTCGGGAACCAGTCCAGCCCGCACGCGCACCGGACCAGGCGATTCCCGGCACTCAACTGGGTCAACCGCGTCCCCGTCCCGGTCAACATCTCCACCGACTGGATTCTGGTGATCGTGCAGTGGGGTTCGGGGCCCTTCGTGCTGCTGGACGACCCTTCGCTGACAGCCCTGGCGCAGGAGCTGGGCCTCTTCCAGAAGGGCGGAGAGAACCAGCTCTTCGACCTGTTCATCGTGGGTGGCGGCCCCGCGGGCCTGGCGGGGGCCAGCATCAACCACTTCGTCGCCAGGGGCGGGGGAGACAGGGGTTTCTCCCACGTGGACCAGGGCACCCGGCGAATCCCCGCGGACTTCGTCTTCGCGCTCACCGGCGGTGTGCCCGACACCGAATGGCTGCGTCAGCCCGAAGCCCCGGACAAGCATGCGGCCCGGGTGGCCCGCGACAGGGCCGGCTTCGTTCTGACGGAACAGATCCCCCGGCCCTACCCCCGCAAGTACAAACCGAACGGCGAGGAGGACCCCGACACCGAGAACCAGCGACCGAAGATCCTGGCCTTCCAGACCAGCGAGGAAGGGCTGTTCGCGGCCGGCGACGTGCGCGCCGCATCGGTCCAGCGCATCGCACAGGCCGCCGGTGAGGGAACCGCGTCCACGGTGAGCACGGACGCCCGCCTCAGGCGCGGGGACAACGTCGGCCTGGTTCTCGGCGACCCCGTCAGCAGGGCCTACAAGTACTACCAGCCCGCCGGAAAGTGACAACGGAGCACCGGGAGGAACACACAGTGGTGGAGAATGCCGCCTCAGCGGAGAAGATCACCCCAGACGTCCTCGTCGTGGGATCGGGGCCCATCGGGTCGCTGTTCGCCCGCGACCTGCACGCCAAGGGCAAGAACGTGCTGATGGTGGACGCCGGGCCGCAGACGGCCGGGCGCTACGGCGAGCACCAGAAGAACTCCTTCCTCTACCAGCGCAACATCGACGAGTTCGTCAACGTCATCAAGGGGCACCTGCACCCGCTGTCGGTGTCCACCCGAAGCGACATCCCGACGACGCTGGACCCCTCCTCCTACCACTACGACGCGGAGGAGTACGCGGGTTTCGTACTCAACAACCAGAACCCGCACCAGAAGGAGGAGGACAACCTCGGCGCCTGTGCCGCCACCTACGCGGTCGGCGGGATGGCCACCCACTGGACCTGCGCGATGCCCGAGTTCAACGAGGCGCTGGAACGCACCTGGGTGGACGCGAACGGTGAGAAGGCCGAGTATCCGCTCAGCGCAGGGGAGCTCAAGCCCGGTTACGCTCGCTCGACCGAAGCGCTCAAGCGCACCACCGAGGCCTACCGGCACTCGGCCCGGCACCAACTGGTGAAGAAGGTCCTCAACCAGGACGCGGGCTTCCAGGTCTCGGAGCTGCCCCTCGCGGTGGAGCGGCGCAAGGACCAGAACGAGCACGGCCACCGGGAGTTCGTCACCTGGAGCGCGGCCGACACGGTGCTGGGCGAGCTCGCCGAACCTGCCTGGAAGAAGGGGAACGGTGAGGCGGGCTTCACGCTCCGGGCCGAGTGGCAGGCCACCCGGATCGAGCTGGAAGGGGGGTCCTCGACCACGGCGGCGAGCGTCAAGCGTGTCCACCTGCGCAACCTGCGCGACCTCGGCAAGACCGCGGTGGTCGAGGCCAGGGCCTACGTGATCGCCTGCGGCCCGATCCTCACCGCCCAGTTGCTCTACGCCTCCGAACTGGACGAGAAGCTCAACCTGCCCGTCGGCAAGTACATGACCGAACAGCCCATGGCCTTCTGCCAGGTGGTGCTCAGGCAGGAACACCTGGATGACCTGGAGAAGCACCTGGACGGGGTCGCCGGAAAGGATGACAAGCCGATTGCCGAGGAAGCGAAGAAGCGGGTCGAGGCCTACCGCGCCGCCCAGCGCGAGATCCTCAGGGAGAACCAGAAGAACTTCCGCAAGGACCCGGCCGACCCCATTCCGTTCCCCAAGGACGAGCCTGAGCCCAACCTGTACATCCCGGCCTCGACCGCGCGCCCCTGGCACTGCCAGATCCACCGTGACGCGTTCAGCTACGGGGCGGTCCCGCCCAACATCGACACCCGCCTCATCGTGGACCTGCGCTGGTTCGGTCTGTCCCGGCCCCGGGCGAGCAACCGTGTCGAGTTCAGCGAGCGCTACCGGGACCATCAGGGAAAGCTCAGGTTCCGTAACGTCGACTCCTTCGACATGCCCCAGCCGACCTTCCACTTCCAGCTCACCGAGGAGGAGCGGCGCACGGCCGGGGAGATGATGGCCGACATGGTCAAGGTCGCCTCCCACCTGGGCGGTTTCATGCCCGGTTCGGAACCCCAGTTCCTCGTTCCGGGGCTGCCCCTGCACGTGGCGGGGACCACGCGGATGGGCAACGATCCCGTCAACGACGGCAAGGCCCAGGTGGTGGAGGAACGGGACCACGTGGTCACGCCCAAGTCGAGGGTGTGCGGGACCTCGAACCTCTGGCTCGGCGGCAACGGCCTGCACCCGTTCGGCAACGCGAGCAACCCGACGCACACGAGCATGGCCATGGCGCACGTGGCCGTCCAGGACGTGCTCAGCGTCCTCAACGCGAACACGCATCACTGAAGGGGGTCTCATGGCTGGGAACACGACGGGCAAGCAGATTCTCACGGGTGTGCGGCTCGGGATCACGCCCACCGGGTGGCGCAACGCCGACTTCCCGGACCTGACCGCAGATTCGAAAGGAAAACAGTACTACCCGGCCGATAAGTGCCTGAAGGAGATCATCGAAGCCAAGTTCACCGGGTGCAGTGACGACCGGGAGTTCCCCAAGGACGCCGCTGCCTGGAAGAGCTTCCTGACGGCGGCGGGGCTGCCGAACGGCCGGGAGTTCCATGTCACGGAGCCCTGGATCAGCACCTGGTTCACCACCGCCGGAGGCTACGAGCGCACGCTGGACTTCTACGAGAAGAGCAAGAAGCAGTGGTCGGACCGCGGGGTGCAGAACATCGGGGCCGCGGAATTCGGCAACGCCGTACACCTGAAGCCGCACGTCCCCCTCGAACAGCGCAACCGCTTCTCCGACCAGCAGTGGAACACCCTCGTGGAAGGCCTCAACGAACTGGGCAGGCGAGCCGCCGCGGACGGGTTCCGCCTGTGCTACCACCCGCACATGGGGACCGGCGTGCAGACCCAGCCCGAGACGGACCGGCTGATGGCGGGCACCGACGCCGCGCACGTCCACCTGCTCCTGGACACCGGCCACCTCACCTGGGCGGGCGGGGACCCGGTGGCCGCCGTGTACCGGCACGGTGACCGGATCAAGCACATACACCTGAAGGACCTGAGGCCGGACAAGCTCAGGAGCCTGGACCTGGCCAGGACCTCCTTCAAGGACGGGGTGAAGGCCGGGATCTTCAACGTTCCGGTTGCGGACCACGGCAAGTGGACGGTGCCCTTCGACAAGGTGCTCAAGGCCCTGGACGACGTCGACTACGCGCGGGAGGACCGCTGGAGGAAGACGGGGGAGGCGCCGCACCCCACCGTGAAATGGCGCAAGTGGCTCGTGGTGGAGGCCGAACAGCCCTACGAGGGTGACTTCCACGGGCCCGGGAAGCCCCTGGACTACGCGAAGGAAGCCCACACGACCGTCAGCGCCCTGCTCGGATCGACCGGGGGAGGCGGCAGCCGATGACGGCTCACGCACGACCGGTCTTCAAGAAGGAGAGCATCGCCGCCGACACCGGGGACGGTTACTGGGTCCACCGGACCGAGGCGGGACTGGTGACCTCGGGGCTGACCAAACAGAAGGTGGAGGGGTACCGGCACTCGGGCGCCTCCTGGATCAGGAGCGACGTCTTCGACTTCACCGCCACCGGTCTGAACAAGCCGGTGGCGCTGGACCACGCCTCCTTCAGCGGCGCCCCTCACCCGGACCTCGTGGTCTGCCACAACTACGGCCAGTGCATGTTCGGCTGCGGGAGCGACGACGGGAAGATCTCCTGGCTCAAGCCGGACGCGAACGGTAAGTACACCCGGAAGGAGGTGGCCTCACTCGTGGCCACCCACCGGGTACGCCTGGGCAACTTCACCAGGACCCAGGGCCCCCAGCTGGCGGCGTTCCCCGTCGTCGGCAAGGCCGACGCGGACGTCGCGGAGCACAAGAGGGGCCAAGAGGGGTTCCTCAAGCCCTACAGTCCCGTCCTCTACGACATCCCGACCGACCCCGCACAGGAGTGGAAGCGAACGCCAGCGCCCGGCCTGGACTCCCTGAAGTTCCGGCTCATCCACGCGGTCGTCGCCGGGTACTTCCCCGGAACGCCGCGGCCGGACCTCCAGTCGTTCATCGTCGCCTCCCACCGCGACTCGTCCCTGTGCGGCGGCCTGGACTGGATCGGTCCGGACGGAAACGGTAACTGGATCCGCAGGCACATCGGCGACGGTGTTCCTCCGCGCGTGTCCAAGGAGATCGGCACGCCGGAGAACTACGAGAAGCCCCCCGAGTTCGGCGGCAGCGGCAACGTCGCCATCGGGCGGGTCGGAGGCCAGGCCGCCTCCTGCATCGTCGCGGTGGAGCCCTTCCACGGCAACACCGTCGCGGTCTACACCCGGCCCTGGGGAACGAGGAGTCCGTTCGAGCGCCCCTGGGAGCGCCGGGTGGTGACGGTCTTCCCGCAGCCGATCGTCTCCGAGGAGGAGGGCACGAGGAAGGAGTACGACGCGGTCGGGCACCACGTCGTGGCCGCGGACTTCGACGGGGACGGCGACGACGAGTTCCTCATCGCCCTGCGCGGGCCGCAGAACAGCGACGCCGCCCACCCCACCCAGGGGGTCCTCTACCTCAAGCTGGACTCCACCGGCCGTGTGGTCGTGCGCGAGTGGGTGAGCAAGGACTCCACCGCCCACATCGCGGTCCTGGACGTGGACGGCGACGGCAGACTGGACTTCGTCACCACCTCGTACCACACGGTCAAGTACTACGAGAGCAAGGAGACCAAGGTCCAGCTCTTCCGCAACACCTTCGCCCGCCCGGTACGGAAACCGGTCGTCCCGTCCAGCGCCGACGGCTGACACACCGGTCACCGCGCGGCCTCCGGTGGGGAGAACCGGAGGCCGCGTGCGTTGTGGGGGAACGATGGCCGCGGTCTTCCCGCCCGGAGGGGCCCGCCCGTGGCCGGACCAGAGCGGCGGACAGCGACGGTGCGGACACGGGTTCGCCCGTCGGGTGGCGTTGACACCACGCCACCCGACGTCGCCTGGTGGAACGTGAGACCGGGCTGTCCCCCAAGACCGTCCAGCAGGTCGGGCGCCTGCAGCGAGCCCTGCGTCTGATCCGCGCGGGCGGGTCGCGGACTCTCGCCGATGTGGCCTTCTCGGCGGGATACGCCGATCAGGCCCACCTCACACACGAGGCGCGCCGGTTCACCGGGCGGACACCGCGTGCGTGCCTCGCCTGCTGACCGGCGGGCCGAAGGCACGGCGGTCCGCCCCGCTGTTCCTGTGATCGCTACGATCGTTTCGTGGCAAGGGATTCCGCCTGGGCTTGTGCCGGCCCGGAGCTGCGGAGCACACACCGACCCTCGGCGGCGTCCGATGGCACCTCGCGAGGTTCTCAACACCGGTGTCCTCTCAGGGATCGTGGTGTCGGCCCGAGGCTGTGACGCCACCGGGCTGGGGTGATCGGAAGGGGAGGCGCCGTGTCGTGGGTCAGTCGGATCGCTGACACCGTCGAGTGGCGGTCGATAGACGTCGACATCGCGTGGGACGTGATCGAGGCGCGCCTGGGTACTGCGCTTCCCGACGACTACAAGGAGCTCTGCCGGTGTTTCGGCGTGGGGGAGTTCAGCGAGTATCTGCATGTGTACGGTGCGCCGGGGGGAGCCGACTCGCAGATAGTGAATGAGCTGGCGTCGTTGCGACGGACACTGGAGAAATATCCGTTCACGCGGGACAGCTTCGATCCGTACGGTCTCTACGGTCCGGGTGGGGCGGGCCTGATCCCCTGGGCCATGTCGGTGACGGCGGTCGAGTTCTACTGGGCCGCTGACGCCGAGGTTCCGCCGCAGGACTGGCCGGTGGTGGCGCGGACCGAGGTCGACCCCTGGCGGTGCTTGCCGATGTCTGCCTCGGAGTGCCTCTTCCGCGTCCTGACCGACGTCACCTTCGAGGAGTTCACCATCGCCGACCTGGTAGAGCGTCCGTCCTTCACGCCGTACGCGGCGTAGTTACGGGCATCGACCAGGCCGCGCACCTTGGCCGGTCATCTGGTCCTCGAGCGCCGCAACGGAGGGTCGGGGGTGCTTTTTGGCTGGATTCCCTTATGAGTGGTGAGCGCCGGTACACGGCGGGCGGCGCTCCTGCGGAGTCTGTCATCTGCGAGATGAACACCCCCGACCTGTTGCTGATCGGCGTTTGGGGATGCCAGAAGGCGCCTCCCGGTACTCATATTATGATGCGGGAGGGAATACGACCAGAGGAAGACTTCCTGCTTCAACTTCGGTTTGGCTGATCTCCAGCTTGCAGTAGTTGCCAACTGCGGTGAAGATCCTCGGTAGAAGATCATCCATATGCTCTTCCCAGTACGTCTCCACTACTTCTTCGGAGGAGTCCGGCAGGGAAGGGTAGATCGCCCCAGCGGAGCGAAGCGCCTCATCAAAATCTGGATGCCCCGTAGGGGCGCCCCACTCTGCGTGGGACGCGTGGCCTTCGGGTGTGACGTGTGAAACGTAAGGCGGCGGGTCATCTTCCCGCTGGGTTACGCAAACAATTTCTGCACCAGTCAGTACCTGTGATTCTTGGTGAGCTAGGCTCTTCGTGTACCAGGTGGCATCGGGGGAGTTCTCCAGGACATACACCCAGCCCCCGCAGGTCCCGTACATGGCGAGAGAGTGGAAGGTTGCGGTGCTTTTCTTCTTTTGATCTTTGAAGAGGGTCCCTTTGTTGAGGTCTTCCGCGTGTGCTCCGAGGCTGATGAGGAACTCTCTTGCACTGATGTCACGGGCAACCGTGAGGGAAACGGCCTCCCGCATCCCCGGGAGGCCAGGAGTCCGGGCCGCCAGATTGTGCTCTCCGATCCAACGGATTCCATCGCTCATACGGCCACGCTAGCGATGGAGGGCCAGTGCAGGCCAGTGCTGTGGCCGGAAACGCTCACCAGTCTGGGTGACCGGTGCCATGGTTGATCGCAACAGCATTCAAGCCTGGGGCCACGGTGCCCGCACCCCTCAAAGCCCACAGGCTCACCGGTCCTGAGGGCCGAAAACCCAACGAAGCATCCGTCGGGCAGCACCGACACAGTGCACTGCCCAGGGCTGTTGGAAAGTCGGGTGAGGGACGTTTCTGCCCTGTTCAGGGGATGTGGAGTAGCTCGAGAGGGCGGGTGGAGGTCTCCTGGTACACCCGGAGCACCGCTTCGGAGGTGCTGATCATCCTCAGCTCACTCAACAGCGGGATCGCCGGGTTGCGCAGCATCGACACATCCCTGCGGTCCGCGCCCTGGATGCGCCCTCTGTGAAGCCCGCATCCCGCATGCGGTGCAGTACCCCGATCCGCCAGTTGAGACCCCGCGCCAGGCCAGCCGACCCGGGCAGGCTCGTGATGGCCTGGGCGTAGGCGCGCTACACCCGGCCGGTGGAGACCTCCTTGACCCACTGGTGTACCCGCAACACCCGCCTGGTGCGGGGGAAGGAGATTCGGGGTGCGGTGAGTACCTCGACCGTGCGCCTTCCGTGCTTGCCGTCGACGATGAGCACGGCCAGGTCTGCAGTGGTGGTCAGGCGGGCGAGCGCGGCGGGGCCGGGCTGGTCTGCACTCGGCGGATGGTGTCGGGCTCGTAGGTCGGCGGACCCCGAGGGCGGGACAGGCGGTGCGGGCTCCCAGCCGGGCCAGGGTGTTGGGATGCGTTGGTCGCCCACTAGCTGATCACGGTCAGGGAGTGGGCCCCGGCCAGCGCCGCGCACAGACAGGTCGGGTGGTCTGGTTCCGGTGCGGTAGCCGGTTCAGGGGAGTGCACCAGGAGTCCCAAAGGGTCTTCTGCCCCAGGTGAGGATGCGGGTTCACCCGTCCTGGACTGGGGTGTCCTCGTGGTCAGGGACGGCTGGCCACTGGACCAGAGGTCCCCTGGTTGAAGTTGTGGAGTGCTCATTCTGTTTCGTGTGCAGCGGATACGGCGCTCGCACCGAATATAACGTTCTCATATAGCTTACGTTCGGCTTTTGTCGGCGTTTTCGGGTGCGCCCGATGTGCTCTCCCTGGGCGGCTCCCCGGGGCTGTTCGTGTGCTTCCTCTGCCGCCTCCGCACTGATGAGGGCGTTGGCGGGCCCGTGCACTCCTTCCTCTGCTCGCTTTCGGTGGGGCCTTGGAAAAGGGGAATCGTGCTTCCCGCTTCATGTCCCCTGCAGGGGTATCGCAGAGGACAAGGAAACCTTTCCCGTGATGTGCGCGTTTTGTCGGATACTTAGCGTCACGCACCGTTCGTTTCCGTGCTCACCGCTAGGACTTCCTCCACATGGCATCCCCCTGCCTGCCCCCCAGGCGGACGGCCGCTGCGCTGGCCGCCTGCGCCGTGGCCGCCGCGACGCTGGGGACACCCTCAGCCGCCTTCGCGGACGGGTGCTCCGGAGGCACTGATACCGACTTCGACGGCGACGGTGTTCGCGACCTGGTGGTCGGGGACCCGGACGCGACAGTCGACGGAAACCAGCGCGCCGGACGGATCACCGTGGTCTACGGAGGAGACGCCGAACCGACCACCTTGGACCGGAGTACCGAAGCGGTCCCCGGAGACCCCGGGCGAGGCGACCGCTTCGGCGAGGTCCTGGACACCTTCGACCACGACGGTGACGGTTGTGCCGACCTGCTCGTGGGGCTGCCCTTCGAGGAGGTCGACGGCAGGGAGGAGGCCGGGGCGGCCCTGGTGGTCCCCGGTTCTCCGGAAGGTCTGGGCCAAGGGGAGGCGCCCGAGGTATGGGATCAGAACACCGCGGGCTTCGGAGGCGGACCGGAGGCCGGTGACTGGTTCGGCCACGCGGTAGCCGCAGGCAACGCCCCCGACGGGGAGCCCTACGCGGTCATCGGGATTCCGGGTGAGTCCATCGGAGACGTCCGCGACGCCGGTTTCGTCCAGTACGTGCGAGGGGATGACACCTCCGCCTTCCACCAGGACACCGACGGTGTGGCCGGCACCGCCGAGATCAACGACCGCTACGGGTTCGACGTGGCGGCCGACGACACGCTCATCGCGGTGGGCGCTCCGGGCGAGTCCATCGGAGACGAGGAGTTCGCCGGGGGAGTGCACCTGTTCAACCACGAGCAATCCGGTAGCCGACCCGACTACGTGGGCGACCTCCACCAGGACTCGGAACTTCCCGGAGGGGTGAACGGGGGTGCCGAGACCGGTGACCGCACCGGTACCTCCGTCGACGTGATCGACTACCGCACCTCCGACGGCGCCGCTGAGACCATGGTCGCCGTCGGTTCCCCCGGCGAGGACCTCGCCGACGACGAGACCGACGTCGGCGGCGTCCACGTCTTCAGCTCCGAACCCGACGGCACCCGGCGCCAGATCTTCGCCGTGGGCCGCAACACCGACGGCATGGACCTGGCGCAGAGCTCGGACTTCCTCGGCCAACACGTCCGTCTGATCGACACCGATCCCGGCGAGAACGCCTCCGACACCTCCGTCAAACTCGTCGCCGGCACCCCCGGGCACACGGTCGGCGACGAGCGCGCGGCCGGACTCCTCCAGGTCTTCCATCCCCTGAGCGGTTCCGTGGACGACCGCATCGACCTGGACCGTTCCGGGCACGACGCGCTGGGCGCTCCGGTCGCCGGCGGCCACTTCGGTATGTCCCTCCACGTGACCGCCGACGATCTCTACGCCGCCACCCCCTTCGACACCGGCGACCCCGGGGCGGTGCACGCCGTGTCCTGGGACGAGCTGCGAAGCGACGGTGAACCCGCCTGGCGCACGTGGCGCCCAGGAGAGGGCGGCGTTCCCGACGACGGCCGAGCGTTCGGGGCAGCGGTGGGCTGATACCCCCCGCAGCCCACGCATCATCCCCCTCCACATCCGGAAGGATTCTCCGTGCCCTCACACGGCGCCCCCGAATCGTCGCGCCCACGAACTCCCGGACCCGCCCACCGCGTCGCGGCCGCCCTGGCGGTCACCGTCCTCGTCACGGCCCTGACCGTGGCGCTGCCCGTGGCCGGTAACCCCGAGGACACCGCTTCGGCCGAGGAGGACCCCACCGCGCCCACCGAGGCGGGAGCCGTTGAACTCGCCGCCGAACTCGACGAACCCGTCGAGGTCACCGGTCTGCGCGAGGAGCGGCGCACCGTCCACGCCGAACCGGACGGCAGCTTCACCGCCAAGGAGTACGCCGATCCCGTCCGGGTCCTGAAGGGCGATGCGTGGGTCGAGCCGGACGCCACCCTGGTCCGCCACGACGACGGGACCATCGCACCCGAGGCCGTCACCGTCGGACTCACCCTCTCCCCGGGCGGGGACGGCCCGCTGGCCGTACTCAACCGCGCAGGCAAGGAGATGGCCCTGGAGTGGCCCACCCCCCTCCCCGAACCCGAACTGGAGGGGGACGAGGCCCGCTACCCCTCGGTGGCCGAGGACGTCGACCTGGTGGTGCGCGCCGATGTGGACGGCTTCTCCCATGTGCTCGTGGTCCACACCCCCGAGGCCGCCACCAGCGAGGAACTGTCCGAGCTGCGTTTGGGGACCACCGCGGACGGAGTCGAGCTGACCGAGGACGGTGACGGCCTCTCAGCCGTCGACAGCGGTGTCGGCGGTGCCGTGTTCGAGGCCGCCGAGCCCCTCATGTGGGACTCCGGCGGCACCGGGGACGGGGAGGAGGCGATCACGCCCCGGAGCGAGCCCGCCGAGGAACCGCCCGGGAGCGCGGACACCGAGGGCGATCGGTTGGCGCAGGGGCCCTCGGAGTCCTCACGTATCGCACCCGTCGGTGTCGACCTCGAAGGCGAGGACCTGGTGCTGCGCCCCGACCAGGAGATGGCCGCCGACGCGGAGACCTCCTACCCGCTCTACATCGACCCGGTGTGGAAGACCTCCACGCGTTCGGCCTGGACGATGGTCTCCTCCGGCTACTCCACGACTTCTTTCTGGAAGTTCTCCGGAGAGGACAACGAGGGCGTGGGCCGATGCCCGCAACTGGCCGGGGACCCCTACTACTGCAACAGCTCAGGGGTCAAACGACTCCTGTACCGCATCCCCACCGGTGCCTACGCCGACAAGCAGATCCTGTCGGCCGAACTGGCGGTCACGCTGCGCCACACCTACGACTCCGGCTCCCACCCGGTGAAGGCCTACCGCACCGGTGGTTTCAACAGCTCCACGAATTGGAACAACCAGCCCTCGTGGGTCCAGCACCAGGACACCAAGAGCCCCTCCAACCCCACCAGTTCCTGCACCCGGACCAACCAGAACGTACGTTTCGACGTTTCCGACGCCGTGGACAGCGCCGCATCCAACGGCTGGTCGACCACCTCCTTCGGGCTGCGCACGGGAGATGAGTCCACCTACACCCAGTGGAAGCGCTTCTGCGACAACGCCCACCTGGAAGTGCGCTACAACACGGTTCCCGACACACCGGACCAGGCCTGGATGGGGATGTCTCCGGGCGGGGCCTGCGTCTACGGCGCCGAGCGCCCCTACGTGGACGAGCCGCCGCGGGTGTCGGCGTACCTGTCCGACGCCGAGGAGTTCACCGACGCCGGGGAGAAGCTCAAGGCCCAGTTCCGGGTGTTCTGGACCGATGAGGACGGTGCGGACCAGGAACACACCTACACCACGTCGGAGAAGGCGGCAGGTTCCTTCTTCCACTACCAGGTCCCCGACGACATTCCCGAGAACACGACCATCGCCTGGACCGTGCGGGCCTCCGACGGACACGCCTGGGGTCCTTGGAGCTGGGCGGGTTCCCAGACCCGGTGCCAGTTCGTCTACGACTCCACCGCGCCGGAGGCGCCGGAGATCTCCTCGACCGACTTCCCGGCCGACAATGACTGGCACGACGGCGTGGGCGTCTACGGGGACTTCACCATCGACTCGCACTCCGACGACGTCGTCGAGTACCGCTACGGCATCAACGAGGACCCCTCCGCCGAGAACACGCTGACCCCCGACAGCGACGGCACGGCGGTCCTCACCACGAGCCCGTGGTTCGAGGGCCCGCACAGCCTCTATGTCGAGGCTGTGGACCAGGCGGGCAAGACCAGTTCCCGCGCCAGCCACCTCTTCCTCGTCGACGGGGGTAGGCCCGCGGTGGGGCAGTGGTCCATGGCCGACGACGCCGGGTCCGACGGGGCCGCTGACACCTCGGATGCGGGTCACACCGCCCTTGCTGGAGACGGGGTCGCCTTCGGAGGGGAAGGCCCCGGAGGCGATGCGAGTTCCGCGGTCGTACTCGAGGGTTCGGAAGAGGACTACCTCACCCCCGCCGCGCATCTGGTCGACACCACCGGCCTGTTCTCGGCTGCCGCCTGGGTCCGCCTGGACGACCTGGACAGGGACCAGGTCGTCCTCTCCCAGGACGGCACCGGAGAGCCCGGATTCACCCTCGGTTACGACGCCTCCGACCAGGCCTGGCGCCTGGCCTTCCCCGACTCGGACATGTACGCCCTCACGGAGTGGGGGGTATCCGCCGACGGCGGGGTCGTGGAGGGGGAGTGGGCCCACGTGGCGATGACTCACGACGGCCACGCGAACACGGCCCGCCTCTACGTCAACGGTGCCCTGGAGGGGACCGTTGAGCGGGACACGGTCTGGCATGCACCGGGCGATGTGCAGATCGGACGTGCGGTCACCCGCAGCGGTTACGACCGCCACCTGAACGGCGCCCTGGCCGACGTGCGCGTCTTCGACCGGCTCGTGCACGGCTACGAGTTCGACCGGCTCCGCATGCTGCCGGTGGACCGGCAGGGTTACTGGCCCTTCAACGAAGCCGCCGAGGACGGCACCAGCCCGGATGCCGAGGGCCTGAGCCCGATGTTCCTGGAAGGCGACGCGAGCATCCACACCGCCGACCCCTGGCAAGGCGACAGCGCCCTGGTGGGTCAGGGGCACCTGGAACTCGACGGTGACGGCGACTTCGCGGGTGCCCTCGTGGACGAGCCCTTGAAGGGCAGTTTCACGCTCAGCCTTCGGACCCGCCTGGCGGCGGCCGAGCCCACGGAGACGATGACGGTGCTCTCCCAGAACGCCTACAACTCCCTCGTCGACATCCGCTACAACGCTGACAGCCAACGCTGGGAGGCGGTCCTGTCCAACACGGACGAGGCCGACGCCGACACCACCGTGCTGGAGGCGGACAACGTCTCTCCGAGCTCCGAGATGCGCGGTGACCACCTGTCGTTGGTCTTCGACGTCTTCGCCCAAGAGGTTCGCTTCTACGTCAACGGCACGCACGCCTCCACCCGGACCTTCCTCCCCCTGTGGCCCTCCCCGGAGGCCCTGGACGAGGACGAGTACTCCCCGTGGCCGATGCTGAACGTCGGTCGCGCCAAGGACGGCGGCGACTGGCACCAGCACTACTCCGGTGCCGTGGACGACGTCCGCGTCTACTCCGGAGCCGCCGACGGCGTCCTGATCTCCGCGCTCAACCGGACCACCGAGAACCCGGAGCTGTAACCGGTATGCCCTCCACATCCGACGCCCCCGCCCAGAACGGTGAACAGGCCCGTACCGGCCGGTTCCGGCCCCGTCCCGCGCTCCTGGCCGCCGGATCCGCCCTCATGGCCGTAGCGGTGACCGCAACCCTGATCGAAACCCTTCCGGCCCTGCCGGACTGGCTGCGCGACGACTCGGTTCCCGAGACCCAGGAGATACCCGACCCGGTCGCCGGCAGCACCGGAGAGGTGGAGCCCCGCGAGCGGGGCGAGGAGCTGGCCGAGGCCGCCGAAGGCGACCCCGAGGCTTCCTGGCCCGCAGCTGCCCGGGAGACCCTCACCGTCTCCGAAGCGGTCGACCCCGAGGCCATGGTGTCGGTGGGCGGCCTGCCCGTCCAGGCGGTCGCTGACGGGGGCGGCAGCGCCCAGGCGGAGGTCCTCGGCCGCGAGGCGGCTGCCGAGGCCGGTGTCGACGGGCTCCTGCTGCGGATCGAGGCCGACGAAGAGGTCGAGGTGCACGTGGACCCCTCCGACTTCGCCGACGCCTACGGCGGCTCCTACGGCGACCGGTTGACGCTCACCCGGCTGCCCGACTGCTTCACCTCCACCCCGGAGGTTCCGGAGTGCCGCACCCCGGTGCGGAGCGAGCCGGTGACGGGCACCTCCGGTACCGTGGCCGCCCGGTTCGACCCGGAACAGGGCGCACCGGCCCCCGCGGACGAGGCCCGCGCACCCTCGGCGACCGGTGC
Organism: Nocardiopsis terrae; assembly: GCF_014651695.1. GTDB lineage: Bacteria > Actinomycetota > Actinomycetes > Streptosporangiales > Streptosporangiaceae > Nocardiopsis > Nocardiopsis terrae. The sequence continues at coordinate 70,026 of NZ_BMXJ01000002.1, read as the reverse complement.
CGCCGCACCCACCGAGCCGACCGGTTCGTCCACCGGGGTCTTCGCCCTGGCTGCCTCCGAGTCCGGTTCCGGGGGCGACTACTCGGCGACCCCCCTGGAGCCCTCCTCCGAGTGGAGCGTGTCCCCCTCCTCCGGTGTCTTCTCCTGGTCCTACCCCCTGGACCCGGTACCGGTGCCCTCCAGCCTCATGCCGCAGCTGGCGCTGGACTACTCCTCGCAGACCGTGGACGGGCGCACCAGCGCCACCAACAACCAGGGCTCGTGGATCGGCGAGGGCTTCTCCTACGAGCCCGGCTACATCGAGCGCTCCTACAAGGCCTGCGCCGACGACGGCCACGAGTACAAGGGCGACCAGTGCTGGGGCACCGACAACGCCACCCTGATGCTCAACGGCGCCTCCGGCCGACTGGTCAAGGACGACGACACCGGCGAGTGGCGGCTGGAGTCCGACGACGGCTCCAAGATCGAACACCTCACCGGTGCCGAGAACGGCGACGACGACGGTGAGTACTGGCGGGTCACCACCACTGACGGCACCCGCTACCACTTCGGCCGCCACCGCCTGCCCGGCTGGGAGAGCGGTGACGAGACCACCGACTCGACCTGGACCGTGCCCGTCTTCGGCGACGACGACGGCGAGCCCTGCCACGACGACTCCTTCTCCGACTCCTGGTGTCAGCAGGGCTGGCGCTGGAACCTCGACTACGTCGAGGACTCGCGCGGCAACGTGATGACCTACTTCTACGGCAAGGAGACCAACCACTACGCCCTGGACGCCGACACCGACACCGAGGGCACCGCCTACACCCGGGGCGGCTACCTCAAGCGCGTCGACTACGGCCAGCGCGAGGGCGAGGTCTACGACGGGGACGCCCCAGCACGCGTGGTCTTCGACACCGCCGAGCGCTGCCTGCCCGACGACGACTTCGACTGCGACGCGGACGACCTGGACGAGGACACGGCCAAGCACTGGCCGGACGTCCCCCACGACCGGGCCTGCGACGCGGGCGACGAATGCTCCTTCTCCCAGACCGCACCCTCGTTCTGGACCCGCAAGCGCTTGGAGGAGGTCCGCACCCAGTACGACACCGGCGACGGCTACCAGACGGTGGACTCCTGGAAGCTGGACCACCTGTTCACCGACAACGGTGACGGTTCACGCACGCTGTGGCTGTCGGAGATCACCCGCACCGGACATGACGGCGACGAGACCGAGAGCCTGCCGCCGGTGCAGCTGGACGGCATCCAACTGCCCAACCGTGTCGACGACCCCGGCGACAACATCCAGCCCCTGGTGCGGTTCCGCCTCTCCACCGTCTACACCGAGACCGGTGGGCAGATCGACGTCAACTACTCCGGCGGCGACTGCGACCCCGACGACCTGCCGGAGGAGGGGGAGCAGACCGGACGCTGCTACCCGGTCAAGTGGAACCCGCCCGGTGCGGAGGACCCCGTCACCGACTGGTTCCACAAGTACGTGGTTGAAGAGATCATCGAGTCCGACCGCACTGGCGGCTCACCGGACCAGGTCACCCGGTACGAGTACGTCGGCGACGCGGGCTGGCGCCACGCCGACCCCGACGGGATCACCGACGAGGAGTACCAGACCTGGGGCCAGTGGCGCGGCTACGAGACCGTCCGGGTGCGTACCGGTGACGGCCAGGACATGCCCACCCGTACCGACTACACCTTCCTGCGCGGTCTGCACGGAGGAAAGGACCCCGGTGGCGGCACCGTCTCCGCGGAGGTCGCCGACTCCACCGGTACCGAGCACACCGATCACGACGAACTCGCCGGCCACCAGCTGGAGGAGATCACCTACGACGGCGACGAGGTCGTCGAAAAGACGATCTCCGAACCCTGGCGCCATGTCACCGCCGTACGTGACGAGGACTGGGGCACCACCAGGGCCGCCTTCACCAACACCGGCGTCAAGCGCGCCCTGACCGCCCTGGCCGACGGTGAATGGCGCGAGACGAAGACCACCACCACTTTCGACACCGACACCGGCCGTTCCGAACGGGTCGAGGACCTCGGCGACACCTCCACCGACGCCGACGACATGTGCACGCGCACCACCTACGCGGACAACACCGACGCGCACATCCTCACCCACATCTCCCGCGCGGAGAGCGTCTCCGTGGCCTGTTCCGAGGACGCGGGGTCCGGTGACGTGGTCTCCGACGTGCGCCGCCACTACGACGGCGGCGGCTACGGCGACGCACCCGACAGGGGCGACATCACCCTCACCGAGGAGTTCGACGGCCGCGACGACGACGGCGACCCGGTCTACACGACGGTCAAGGAGACCGCCTACGACGAGTACGGCCAGGAGACCGAGGTCACCGACGCCGAGGGCCTGGTCAACGAGACCACCGAGTACTCCTACGACAACGGTCTGGTCACCGGCTTCACCGTGACCAACGCGCTCGGCCACACCGTGGAGAACCGCGTCGACCCCGCCCGCGGGATCGTGCACGCCGAGATCGACGCCAACGGTCGGCGCACCGACACCGCCTACGACCCCCTGGGGCGGCTCACCGGCGTCTGGCTGCCCGACCGGCCCAAGGGCAGGGACATGACTCCGAACATGAAGTTCGGGTACAGCATCACCGAGAACGAGCCGGCCTCCGTCTCCACGAGCACCATCCGCAACGACGGTGACTACGACACCTCGTACGAGATCTACGACGGCTTCCTGCGACCCCGCCAGACCCAGGTGCCCGGCCCCGACGGCGGCCGCCTGGTCTCCGACACCTTCCACAACGGCATCGGCAGGGTCGCCAGGACCAACGACACCTACTACGCCGAGGACGAACCCGGCGGGGACCTGCTCGTGGTCCGCAACGGCGACGTCCAAGGCCAGACCGTCTACACCTACGACGGCGCCGAGCGGCTCACCGCCACGGTCCAGCGGGTCGCCGGGGACGAGGTGTGGCGCACCAGCGCCGTCCACGAGGGCGACCGCGTCCACGTCACACCCCCCGAGGGCGGCGTGCCCACCACGGTCATCACCGACGCCCGCGGCCAGAAGGTGGAACAGCGCCAGTACACCGGGGACACCCCCGAGGGCGACCACGTCTCGACCAGCTACACCCACACCCCCAGCGGCGAGATCGCCTCGATGACCACTCCCAGCGGCAGCGAGTGGAGTTACGAGTACGACCACCGGGGCCGTCAGACGGCCGTGCACGACCCCGACACCGGTACCACCACCAACGTCTACGACGACCTCGACCAGCTGGTCTCGACCACCGACGCCAACGGCACGACCCTCTCCCACGTCTACGACGACCTGGGACGGAACGTGGAGACCTGGGAGGGCGAGCCCGACGAGGGCACCAAGCTCACCAGCCACGAGTACGACACCGCCCTCAAGGGACAGCTGTTCATCCAGACCCGGCACACCCCCGATGGGGACTACCGGATCGGGATCGTGGGCCAGGACGAACTCGACCGGCCCACCAACATCCTCTACGGGATCCCCGAGTCCCAGGGGGTGCTGGCGGGTGACTACGAGTTCTCCATCAGCTACAACATCGACGGCACCGTCCAGGGCATGGGGCTGCCCGCCGCCGGAGGGCTGCCCGCCGAGTCGACCACGATCGGCTACGACGACATCGGCCGTCCCACCAGCCTGTCCGGTGAGAGCTCCTACGTCACCCGCACCGAGTACAACCAGCTCGGCCAGGTGCTCCAGACGGAGCTCTCCGGGGGCTCCGGTCCCAAGGCGTGGATCACCAACGAGTACGAGAAGGGCACCAAGCGCCTGCTCGGAACCCGGGTGGACCGCCAGGGCGGCGAGGCTCCGCTGATGGACACCGGTTACGACTACGACGACGCCGGCAACGTCCTGTCCGTCACCGACGCCCCCGAGGGCGGCCAGACCGAAACGCAGTGCTTCGGCTACGATCCCCTCCTCCAGCTCACCGAGGCCTGGAGCCTGCCGCACGAGGACTCCGGGGAGTGCGCCGCCGAGCCCACCGCCGACGAGGTGGGCGGACCCGCCGCCTACTGGCACTCCTACGACTACGACGACGCGGGCAACCGGGTCAGCGAGACCCTGCACGACACCACCGGTTCCGGTGAGGACGCCGTGCGCGACTACACCTACCCGGACTCCGGGCAGGGCCAGCCCAACACGGTGCGCGAGGTGGTCGAACAGACCCCGCAGGGCGACACCCTGTCCTCCTTCGACTACGACGACGCGGGCAACACCGTGGTCCGCGAGCTGGCGGGCGAGCGCCAGGAACTGGAGTGGACGCCCGAGGGCGACCTCGACACCGTCTCCACCGACGAGGGGGAAACCTCCTTCGTCTACTCCGCCGACGGCGAGCGCCTGGTGCACTCCACCCCCTTCGAGGACATCCTCTATCTGCCGGGGATGGAGCTGAGGGCGAACAAGTTCACCGGTGAGGTGGAGGGAGTCCGCTACTACGAGCACGCCGGGCAGAGGGTGGCCGTACGCACCCCCGACCGGGTGGACCTGCTGGCCGCCGATCACCACGGCACCGGTCAGGTAGCCATGAACGCCGACTCCGAGGAGTCGGTGCGCCGCTACCTGACACCCTTCGGCGAGGAGCGCGGCGGCGCCAGTTGGGCCTGGCCCGACGACAAGGGCTTCCTCGGTAAGACCGTGGACCACTTCACCGGGCTGACGCTGGTGGGCGCGCGCGAGTACGACGCGGCGCTGGGGCGGTTCATCTCGGCGGATCCCATCGTGGACCCGTCGGACCCGTTGCAGATGAACGGCTACTCCTACGCCAACAACAGCCCGATGACCTACTCCGACCCCACGGGCGAGTTCCTGGACAAGATCGGCAGTGCGATCTCGTCCGGGGCCAGCAAGGTCGGTAACGCCGTCAAGTCCGGCTACAACTCGACCAAGAAATGGGTCAGCAACAACAAGAGCACCATCACCTCAGTGGGTGTGGGCATCGGAGTCGGTGTGGGCTGCACCGCCCTGAGCTTCGGCCTGGGCGCGGTGGGCTGTGCCGCGTTGGGCGGTGCGGCCAGCGGCCTGGTGCAGTACGGAATGGACACCCCGCGCGACGACTGGTCCTTCACCGGAGCTGCGACCTCCACCGTGGTCGGCGGAGCACTGGGTGCGGCTGGTGGTGCGATCGGTGGTCGTATCGCGGGTGCGGTGGGTAGCCGGGTGTCGTCCTGGGTGGGTGGTGCCGGTTCCAGCGGGACCCGGTCGGGGGTGACCAACGCCGCTCGCTCGGCGGCGGTCAAGCCGCGCACGCCGCAGCCGCCTCCGCCGCCGAAGCCGCCGCGGCCCGCGCCGGCGGCGAGTGCGCCCAGGCCGGCGCCGAGCACGGCGGCTCCCGCCAACGCTGGCCGCTCGGGGTGTAACAGTTTCGTGCCCGGCACCGGTGTGGTGATGGCCGACGGTTCCACGAAGGCGATCGAGGCTGTTGAGGTCGGCGATGCGGTGTTGGCCACCGACCCCGGGACCGGTGAGCAGAGCGCGCGTACGGTCGCGGCGACCATCGACGGTGAGGGGTTCAAGACCCTGGTTGAGATCCGGGTGGATGGAACCACTGAGCGTGAGGCTCCGCCGGAGGGGGAGTCGGCGGGTGCGGAGAGTGCGTCGGAGGTTCCGGGTCCGGTGGTGGCCGGGGATGTGGTGACGGCGACCGATGAACATCCGTTCTGGGTTCCGGAGCTGGACGCCTGGGTGGACGCCATCGATCTGGCGCCGGGGATGTGGTTGCAGACCTCGTCCGGTACGTGGGTGCAGATCTCCGCGGTCGAGGTGGACACGCAACCCGCGCAGGTGCACAACCTGACAGTGGAGGGGGTGCACACCTACCATGTGGTGGCAGGTACCACTTCGGTGCTCGCCCATAACACGAATTGCTCTGGGAACGCTGGCCGTGACCTTATTGATGGCCAGGCTCAGTTCCATATCGTCCGTGGCGACCGGACCGGCGGTGGGCACAAGTGGCCTGGGCAGCCAGGTAAAAGCGTATTCCCCTCCCATTGGGGTACTGAAAAGATCTTGAACAGCGTGGCAGATGTGGCTACGAATCCAGCTAGCGTTTGGACTCAGCAAACCGGAAGGCGTGGTGCATTGTTCACAAGGAATGATCATCCATCTCGGTGGAAGATTGAAGGGGTTGTGGACGGAGTCAATATCCGCACGATCTACGAGCCAGCCTATGACAGAATCATTACTGCGTTTCCATTTCGGTAGCATGGGGAGGTGTTTCGATCATGGATTCGGTGTGGTATCGAAGTGAAATCGAGCGCCTGTTGCTGGAGTCGCCCCTGGCTGATTCTGGCATAGTCGAGGATGTGGAAGACTTCTTAGTTGCCGGTGAATATTCCCTTGCCTTTGACACAATGTGCTCATGGATATACGAGGATGGTCTCCCCGTGAGCTCGCCCTACTATAGAAGGCTTGTGATTATGTCAAAGGAGATGGGATCTGAGAGGCTTGTGGAGAAGATCGGAACTCTGGTTGTTCAGTAGAAAATCTGCACTGCTCAGAGCGTTCGTGACGATTCTGCAAGGAAGCAGATGAGTCTTGATTGAGCATTGGACGCCTCCACGGGGCTGACGCTGGTGGGCGCGCGCGAGTACGACGCGGCGCTGGGGCGGTTCATCTCGGCGGATCCCGTCGTGGACCCGTCGGACCCGTTGCAGATGAACGGTTACGCCTACGCCAACAACAGCCCGATGACCTACTCCGACCCCACGGGCGAGTTCCTGGACAAGATCGGCAGTGCGATCTCGTCCGGGGCCAGCAAGGTCGGTAACGCCGTCAAGTCCGGCTACAACTCGACCAAGAACTGGGTCAGTGAGAACAAGAGCACCATCGCTTCCGTGGGTGTGGGTGTCGCGGTCGGTGTGGGCTGCACGGCCCTGACCGGCGGTGCGGGCGCGGTGGGCTGTGCCGCGTTGGGCGGCGCGGCCAGCGGCCTGGTGCAGTACGGGATGGACACCCCGCGCGATGACTGGTCCTTCACCGGGGCTGCGACCTCGACGGTGGTCGGTGGTGCGCTGGGCGCGGCCGGCGGTGCGATCGGTGGCCGTATCGCGGGTGCGGTGGGTAGCCGTGTGTCCTCCTGGGTGGGTAGTGCCGGCTCCAGCGGGACCCGTTCGGGGGTGACCAATGCGGCGCGTTCGTCGGCGGTCAAGCCGCGCACGCCGCAGCCGCCTCCGCCGCCGAAGCCGCCGCGGCCCGCGCCGGCGGCGAGTGCGCCCAAGCCGGCGCCGACCTCGTCGGCTCCCACCAGCGCGGGGCGCAGTTCGTGTAACAGTTTCGTGCCCGGCACCGGTGTGGTGATGGCCGACGGGTCGACCAAGGCGATCGAGGCTGTTGAGGTCGGCGATGCGGTGTTGGCCACCGATCCTGAGACCGGTGAGCAGGGTGCGCGTACGGTCGCGGCGACCATCGACGGTGAGGGGTTCAAGACCCTGGTTGAGATCCGGGTGGATGGAACCACTGAGCGCGAGGCCCCTGAGGTGGGGGAGTCGGCGGGTGCGGAGAGTGCGTCTATTCGATTCACGCCGGCTGTGAGTACGAGCAACCGCAGGTTCATGCAGCAGAAGCCAGTCTGCCTCTTCTGTGAGGCCCGGTTCGGGAGGGATTCGTTCTTCTCCCCGGGACCAAATATGAATCCGATGTTTTGAGGCTTTGGGACTAGTGGTGAAATGAAACTACTGGAGCGCGAACTTGCGAGTCATGACTGGGAGAACTGAAGACTTTTTCTGCGAATCCTGACCTTCTTCCGACCGTGATTCGATCGCTTGTTACTGGGAGATCACACGAGGAGGTGGAGTCTGCGTACATGGCTATTACTGGCGGGCTGGCCCTTTCTCAAGGGAGGTTGGCTCAGTCTGCGGAAGCGCTTTCTTCTGTCCTGTCCGAGGCCCTGGGTGTGTGCTCTGGTGTCTCCAGGGACGCGGTAATAGATATCCTTTCAGAGGTTTCTGGGGGACACGATGATCACGTGGATTCGCGGATGGTCGGACCTGTTTCCTGGTCTCGCTGCATGGAATATATCAAATAATTTTCCCTTTACTGTGAAATCCTCGAAAGCGAAGGAAATGTCTCATGTGTCGACCTGGTTCTGATGTGCGAAGTCTATAATTCGGATTTCAGGAAAAGGGCTGTTGAGGTGTATCGAGGCATGCTTGATTCAGGGAGATGTGAAGATCTACATGTCTTGATAAAAAACTCTCTGGACGACCTTGAATGATCTTTTCGGGCGTCAGTTCGTGGTTGGGTGTGCAATTGACCTCGATTCTTCGCCGAGGTTGATCGCTGAAGGGCTCGGAGGTTCGCCCGTTGTATCCTCCGTCTGTGAATGGCGGTCCCTCGCGTGAGGCTGTGGTGCTCGACGGGATCCCTCAAGGTGCTTTCGCGCAGAACCTCTCGAACAAGCTCGGCGTCAACGTCCTGGCTCCTGTGGATACCCTGTGGGCAGGACGCCATGGCACGCTCTTCGTCGGGCCGAGTAGCACCAGTAAGAGCTTTTCATCCGATCTATGGAGAATGTTCAGGCCGGGAGGGTGAATTGATGCCGGTGGAGAAGATAGGTTTCTTTCAGGGTCTTGCGCACGGTGATGACAATGGGGGAAGGCCTGAAGGCCCATGTGTCGCAAAGAGAAGAAGCGCTGAAGGAGCGAATTGCGGGATACTTGGACCGAGGTTCGGTCGTCGCGGCAGCCATCCAGGCGTTGTTTGACGCACCGGCTCAGCAAGCCCCCGAACTGCACGAGTTCCTCGTCAACGCCCGCGCGGTCCCCAACGAGCGCCTGGCCTTGGACGGTAACCCTTCCCGTGCGATCGCTGCGTGGAACTGAGCTCCAACGGTGGGACAGACGCGTGGTGCAGCGATCACAAACACCGCCGTGGTGGCAACATCCAGTTCCTGTTCGAGACCAGAGGAGAACCGCCACCTGGGGTTAGAGCTCATCTCATTTGGTGAGTCTGCGGAAGCAGATCAACGTGCAGGCGATGCCGGCGAACGCGAGGAAGTGCTCAGCCGGTAGCGGCGGTGTAGGCGGCGGCATCCGGCCAGCCGGGCCATGGCCCGCTCGACCTGCCAGCGGTGGCGCCCCGACCGCTTCGAGGACTCCACGCCCCTGCGGGCCAGGCGATGGACGATCCCGCGTTCACGGAGCCATCGGCGCAGGTGGGTGTCGTCGTATCCCTTGTCTCCGTGAAGCTTGCCCGGCTTGCGTCGCCTGCGGCCCCGCCTGGATCTGATGGGCGGTATCGCACGCACCAGCGGTTGCAGAGCTTGGCTGCCGTGCAGGTTCGCATCCGAGATCGCCATCGAGATCGGAAGTCCGGTTCGATCGGTGCCTCGGGCACCACTCGCTGGAACAGTTCCCACAGCTCATCCGGCACAAGGCGTTCAACCATCGACACGCGGCCAGGTTGCCGAGAATCCACATGAGATGAGCTCCAAGAGGACCTCCCTCGGTGTCACGGTCCCGAGGCCGTTCAGGACATCGCCCAGGTGGTCGCTGCTGGCCCGATGCTGGTAGTGGGCAGCCTGTTCGGGGATGAGCCGATCCGCACGGGCCAGTTCACTTCATGGGCCGCGAGGTCCTCGCTCGCTCTGTTTGACCTGGGATTCTGTGGCGCACCCGGCAGGGTTCGAACCTGCGGGCCATCGGATGAGAAGGTTTGGGTCCGGGTTTCGGTCATCTGCATGACGACGTAGAACGAGTCCACGAGTTCACGCGTGAGAGCGTTTGCAAAGGTCACTGACGGTTCTCCTTTATAAGGTTGTCTTTTAAGTAGATTATGTTGCTCTATCACACTTGCTGTGCCCCCTTGTCTGTACCATGCTGCTGGTGTTGCTTATGTGAACTATAGGGGGGATTCGCGATGCGCTGCTGTCAGCCGGGGCAAGTCACAGCGTTTCGAACGGGGGATGACTGTTTTCACTGGGAGAACGCGATGAGAGTCAGGGTCCTAGGCCCGCTCGAAGTGGATATCAATGGAAGAACGGTCGTCCCCACCGCTGGCAAGCCACGGAAGGTGCTGTCGCTGCTCGCGCTGTACCCGGATCAAGTGATCCCTGTGCCCATGCTCATCGAGGAGTTGTGGAGGTCCGCCCCTCCGCGTAGTGCGCTGGCCACGCTGCAGACCTACATACTCCAGCTCCGGCGCCGCATCGGCGCCGCTCTCGGCCCCGAGTCGCCTGTTGACCCAAAGAGCATCCTGATCAAACAGTACGGCGGTTACCGGTTGCGAGTTCCGGACGGCTGCGTCGACGTTGAGTTGTACCAGCAACTGATAGCGGCCGCGAGGCGCTCCGTTGAGGGCGGTGACGACGAGACGGCGTCCCGAATCTTCCGGGAGGCCCTGGATCTGTGGCGTGGTTCGATGTTGGTCGACGTCCCTGCCGGGCCATTTCTGGAAATCGAGTCCAAGTGGCTTGAGGAAAGCCGACTGAACGCCCTTGAACAGGGAATTGAATGCGACCTCCGCTTGGGTCGACACACGGAAATCCTGGCCGAACTCATCGCCCTGATCGCCCGTTATCCCTTCCACGAGGGACTGCATGCGCAGTGCATCATCGCCCTGTGCCGCTCGGGGCGCCAGTCCCAGGCTCTGCAGGTCTATCAGACTTTACGGGCCCGTTCCGTCGAGAAATTCGGGCTGGAACTGTCACCCCAGATGCGCAAGCTCCATCAGGCGATGCTGACCGCTGACCCCTCGCTGGACATGATGCCGCGACCGCGTCCGGGCGGGCCCGTGGAGCGGTCCGCCATGTGAGGCCGCGCCCGACCGAAGACGTGGCATCGCCCCCGCCGCTCGCACCGAGCCGATCCCCTCGGGTGATCCAGCCGGGGCCCGCTGTCACGCCGTGTCCGGGGCCAGGTCAGTCGACCGGGCAGAAGAGCCCGGCGATGGAGGCCTCGGTGGCGACGCGCGCGGCGAGCTCGACGTCCGCGTCGGTGACCGGTTCTCGGCTGACGAACAGGCGGTAGTAGATCGGTGCGACGGCCGACCGCACGACCTCGCGTCCGTCCGTCCCGGCGGGAACCTCGCCCCGTGCGATCGCCGCCTCGACCACCACGGCCGACCGCCCGTGTTGGTCGACGAAGAAGTCGTGCAGTGCGGAGGCGGCCCGCGCGGACTCGAACGCCGCGGCGATCGCCGCGGTGGCGACGGGGCCTTCCCGCTCCGACGTGAAGTTCTCGGTCACCCGATGCAGGAGGGCGAGGAGGTCAGTGTGCAGAGCCCCTGTCTGGGGCGGCCGCCACGAGCCCGTTCCGCTACGGGCGAGCGCGGTGCTGAGAAGGCCGTCGACGCCGCCCCAACGTCGGTAGATCGTGCTCTTGTGCACACCCGACCGGGTTGCGATCCGCTCGACCGTGAGTCCGGCGTAGCCGCGTGTTCCTAGTTCGGTGAGGGTCGCCTCGAGTACCGCCTCTGTGTTGCGCGCGGTCCGGCCTCCGGGCCGCACCGTCCTGTCCTGGGATGCGGAAGCTGTGCTCCGGTCGTTGGTGGAAGCCATAATGCGACTATAGTTGCAGTAGCGGAGTTCGGCATGTCATGCTCCTACGGTGGCGAAGGCCGCCTGAAGCAGATTTGGAACCTTTGAGATCTCCGCGCGAAGGGTGTGATTCTCCATGGGCCTCCTGGTCGAGACCGCCGACAGTTCGAGCCAGCGCTCGCCGTCCATCCAGTCTTGGAAGGTTCCATGTCCAAAGCCATCGTCTGCACTGATCTGTTCTTCGAGTGGCCTGACGGCACGGTCGTCTTCGACGGCCTCGACGTAGCGTTCGACCAGGGCCGTACCGGGCTGATCGGTCTCAACGGCTCGGGTAAGTCCACTCTTTTCAAGCTGATCACCGGCCAGCTGTCGCCGGTCTCGGGCCACATCGCGGTGGAGGGCGCGCTCGGCTATCTCGACCAGGAGCTCACCCTGGATACGGATCAGACGGTCGCCGAGCTGCTCGGTATCGCACGGAAGCGGGACGCGCTTCGGGCCATCGAGGGCGGAGACGCTTCCGAGGCAAACTTCTCCCTGGTCGGTGATGACTGGGACATCGAAGAACAGGCACTGGCCAAACTGGAGCGCTTCGGTATCGCCCTGGAAGGCGCGGAGCCGCTGGACCGTACTGTCGGTTGTCTGTCCGGTGGTGAGGCGGTCCTGATCGCTCTGGCCGGGCTGGCCCTGTCCAAGCCCGGGGTCACCCTGCTTGACGAGCCCACGAACAATCTCGACCGCGACGCGCGCACGCGACTGTACGAAGCCGTCGAATCCTGGCCCGGTGTCCTCGTGGTCGTGAGTCACGACCGGGAACTGCTGGAGAGGATGGACCAGATCGCCGAGCTGCGCCAGGGGGGCGTCTCCATCTGGGGCGGTAACTACACCGACTACATCACGCAGCTGGAGGCTGAACAGGAGGCCGCGCAGCGAATGGTCCGCGTGGCCGAGGCCGACGTGCGCAAGGAGAAGCAGCAGCTGAAGGAAGCGCGAATCAAACTCGACCGGCGCGTGCGCTACGGCAACAAGATGTACGCCAATAAGCGTGAGCCCAAGGTCGTGATGAAGCAGCGCAAGCGCGACGCCCAGGTCGCCGCGGGCAAGCACCGGATCATGCAGGCGGGCAAGCTCGACGAGGCCAAGCGCTCGCTGACCGACGCGGAGTGCGAGGTGCGCGACGACGACCGCATCAGGATCTCGCTTCCCGATACGCGGGTGGCGGCGGGGCAGGACGTACTGGAACTGGAGGGTTCCGACGGGCGACTGTACGTGCGCGGGCCCGAGCGCATCGCCATGACGGGGGCGAACGGTGCGGGTAAGACCACGCTCCTACGCGCCATCACGGGCGACTCCGACCACCGTGAGCTCACGGTCGAGCACGTCACCGACAGGGTCGGCTACCTGCCCCAGCGGCTGGACATTCTCGACGACCGGCTCAGTGTGCTGGACAACGTCCGGGCGGCCGCACCGACCGCGACCCCGCACGACGTCCGGGCGAACCTGGCGCGTTTCCTCATCCGGGGCGACCGAGTCGACCAGCCGGCGTCGGTTCTCTCCGGCGGTGAGCGATTCCGGGTGTCGTTGGCTCGGCTCCTCCTGGCTGATCCGCCTCCTCGGCTCCTCGTGCTGGACGAGCCGACGAACAACCTCGACCTGGACAGCGTGCGCCAGTTGACCGAGGCGCTGTCGGCCTACAAGGGCGCCCTGCTCGTGGCGAGCCACGACTACGCCTTCCTGAGGGAGATCGGGATCACCAGGTGGTGGCGGATCGAGCCCGGACGGATGCCCTTCGAGGCCGACGAGCCGACTGATTGACACGTCGAACCCAGCGCCGGGGTAGGTCGTGCGGGCGAGCCCCGTGCGACCGGCTCCGGCGCCTTCGATGATTCCGTGGCGATGCTGCCGCACCCGCCTCCGGACGGAGAGCCACCCCTGCGTCCGGAGCACCGATGAGGGCCTCAGTGGTCTCCGGGGCAAAGGAGTTGCAGAAGGCACCGGAATCCAATCCGAGGTACTGCTCCTGTGGGTGAAGGACCACCGGGAAGATGACCCCTCGAACGACACCGGGCTCGGTATGAGCGAGCGCGCCCGCCTCGGGGGCTCGTGCGGATCGACCGCGGACAGGACGGCGAGATCGAGTTCCCGAAAAGCAGCGGCGTACTGCGCCAAGGAACGTCCGTGACGGACGAGTACGAGTTCGTCGAGACCCATGGCGTTCGACGACGCGGCGAAGCGCCCGGACAGGAGCATGGGCCCCGCTGGCGCCCCGAAGACATCCAGACCTGGGACCGACACCTCGGAACCTTCATCGGGGACCTCACCCACCACCTTTTCGCCCGTGGTGCGCCACGCGCCGCCTTCACCGACCACGTCCGTGGCCTGCTCGCAGACGTGGACCGCAAGAACTCCCGACAACCCGCCGGGTACCACTGAGCCTGGCCACGGAACACCTGGTCGGCGGGGTCGCGACGCACCCGCCGCCCACACCCGCGACCACCTCACTCACCGGACGCGGTTCTGGTCGTCAACGACACCCGGATCATCGGGAAGGGGAACCGCCCGGTCGGCACCGCCCGCCAGAACCGTGGCCTGACCGGACAGGTCGGAAACCGCCAGGCCATCGTGACCTGTACCTGGGCTTCACACCCCCTATGCCCGGCGCCTGTGCCTGCCCCGGGGGTGGGACGCCGCCGAGCCACCGCCGGTGTACCCGCCAGCATCCGCCACGCCACCAGACCCGTCCTGGTACCGCCACACCGCGACCGTGGTAATCGTTCGGGTCTTCCTCGCCATGCAGCGGGTTGAACAGGGAGAACAACGAGCCGATGGGAGGAGGTGAGGCCGCCGAGATCCGTCGGCAGCTCACGTGGACGGTACTCCTGGCCCGGTCCGGGCTCGCTCATATCGGACACGTGCTGAACTGGTCATACTTGCGGGGCGTGCACCGAAGACGCGCGATGATCAGCCTCTGCCGAAGACTCGGGGACCCCTGTCCGCACGAATTCGAACGTAGTACCAGGCTCACCCCCGCGCTGGGAGCCGTCGTCGCCCCCTCACTTCCAGGGGTGAGTCCGGGCCGTTGGTCATGAGCGGGAACGAACCCCTCAGAAGGAGCCCGGGCCTGAACCGCTTCCTCAGTTCACACTTTCGGGCGATTGCCAATTCAGGCTGATCCCCGCGAGGATTCTCCATGAGGAGATCAGTACCGACAGCCGGGGCCGCAATGGCAGAGACTGACGCGTGGAAACGACGAGAGGGTTCGGTGGTCGGGGTGCAGGAGGACGTCCGTTTCCCCGTGCCTGCGGAGCGCCGTGGTCGCCTCCTGGAACGGATGCTGCTCTCGCGTGAGTGCGACCGCCGAGCCGGAGTGTATTACCGCCAGGGCAAGGCCTGGTTCCATATTTCATCCGCTGGCCACGAGGGGTTGGCGGTGCTGGGTGAGCTGCTTGAGGGCGGCGACTTCGTTGTTCCTCATTATCGCGACCGGGCGCTCATGATTTCCCGTGGAATGGATGTCGAGGAGCAGGCTCGGGATCTCATGGGGAAAGCCCGCTCGCATTCCGGAGGGCGGAATATGAGCTCACATTTCTGCTATCAGCCGGGAAACGTCTTCTCGATCGCGAGCCCGACTGGCAGCCAGTGCCTTCCCGCGTCAGGAATCGCTTGGGCGGCGCGTTTCCGTGATGAGTCGTCAGTGGTTCTCTGCTCCGTCGGGGACGCCACCACCCGCCAGGGGGAGTTCTTCGAGGCGCTCGCGTTCGCGTTGGAACGCGACCTGCCCGTGCTCTTTCTCGTCTCCGACAACGGCTACGGGATCAGTACACCGACCGCGGACTTCGTCCCGTCGGGGCTCGGGATGGTCCCCGACCGAGTCATGTGGGACATCGACGCGGCAGACCCCGACGTCCTGCACGACGCGGCCTCGCGAGCCATCGCGAGCGTGCGCGGAGGGGGCGGTCCCGCTGTCCTGTGGTGCCGACTGGACCGGCTCGATTCGCATACCTCCTCCGACGACCAGCGCGTTTACCGGACCCCGGACGAACTTGCCGTGCTCCGCGACCCGATCGAGGTCTTTCGGAGCCGCCTGCTGCGTGAGGGCACCGTCACCCCGGAACAGCTGATGGACACCGAAACACGCGTGGCCGAGCATGTGGAGGAGGCGTTCGACCGCGTCGCTGCGGAGCCGACGGCTGACCCGAAAGCCGTTCATGACCACCTCTTCGCGCCCCAAACCGAGCGCGACGCCGCGTGCGAGGCGATCGGACCCGTGGCCGCCAGGAGCGGAGACACGATGGTCGCCGCGGTCAACCGCGCCCTCCGGACAGGATTGCGGGACCAGCCGGAGATGGTGGTGTTCGGTGAGGACGTCGAAGACCCCAAAGGCGGTGTCTTCGGATTCACCAAGGGCTTGGGTGAGACCTCCGACGGCCGGGTGACCAACTCACCGCTGGCGGAGGCCACGATCGTGGGCGCCGCGGTGGGCCTGGCCGCGGCCGGTATGCGTCCGGTCGTGGAACTGCAGTTCATCGACTTCGTCGGCCCCGCGTGGAACCAGATCGCGGCTCAGTTGACCACTCTGCGCTGGCGGACGCTCTCGGCGTGGAACTGCCCGGTGGTGATCTACGCACCCTGGGGCGGCTACCTCCCGGGCGGGGGGATCTGGCACAGCCAGAGCAACGAGAGCCTCTTCACCCACCTCCCGGGGCTGCGAGTGGCCGTTCCCTCGACGCCCGCCGACGCCGAGGCGGTTTTCCTGGAATCCTTCGAAGCCCCCGACCCCACCCTCGTGTTGCTGCCCAAGAACCTGATGCGGCGCCGGGAGCGTACCGACGCCCCTCCCTCACCTTCGCGGGGAAGCCGCGTTCTACGGACGGGTTCCGACGTCACCCTCGTCACGTGGGGCAACGGCGTGGACCTGAGCTTGGCAGCCGTCGACGCGCTGATCGGGGAAGGCGTCACGACCGACGTCATCGACCTGCGGTGGCTGGTGCCCCTGGACAGAGAGACGGTCGCGGCCTCCCTGCGCCGCACCGGTCGGCTCGTGGTGGTCCAGGAGGACAACAGGACGAGCAGTTTCGGCGCGGGCCTCCTAGCCGACCTCATCCAGACGGACGAGGAGTTCTACTCGCTCCTGGCACCACCGCGCCTGGTGACCCGGGACGATATCCATGTTCCCTTCCACCCCGACCTGGAGGACGAGGTCATGCCCTCGGTCGGTGACGTGGCGGCCGCGATCCACTCGGTTCTGCGATGACGGAGGAGCCACGCATGACGACACTCACTGTTCCCCGTCTCGGCGAGGGGATCGTCGAGGTCACCGTCACCTCCCTGCTCAAGCGTCCAGGCGAGACAGTGGCCAAGGACGAGATCGTCTACGAGATCGAGCACGACAAGGCCGCGCTGGCCATCGAGTCCCCCGCGTCCGGGGTGCTCGCCCGGTGGCTGGTCGAGGAGGGACAAGTGGTCCCGGTAGGGACGCCGGTCGCGGAGGTCTCCGCGGAAGAGCCCCCACCGCCGCCGACGAAGCCCGCCCAAGGCGCGTCACCGCGAGCCGCGGGACCGGCGGCGCCGGGTGAGCGTCCGCGTATCCCCCCGCGTACCAGGGCCTATGCCCGAAGGCTGGGCTTCGATGAGAACCTCCTGCCCGACATCCCCCGACGCGGGGAGAGCGTCATGCCGGCCGACGTGGAGCGGTACGCGGCGAGCATGCGGACGTCGCGTAACGACTCGGTGGACGAGCCGATCAGCGCGTCGCAGAAGCGGCTCAACGCGGTGATGCGCACGGGGGCGGCCGAGGCGGTGACCGCGGTCGTTTCGGTGAATCTGGAGGACGACGTACTGGAGCGCGCGGCCCGTGGCTTCACCGGTACCGGCGAGACGGGGGCGTTCACGACCCCGTTCCAAGTCTTCGCCGTTGCCGCGGCGCGCGCCTGCGCCGACTTCCCCGCGCTACGTTCGCGACGCGTGGGCGATGATCGGGTCCGCGTGTTCGAGAGAGCCGACCTCGGGATCGCGTGCGCCCAGGAGAACGGCGACCTGACGGTCGGCGTGGTGCGTAGCGCGGACCGCCTCGACGACGAGGAGTTCGGTACAGCCTACGCATCAGCTGTCGAACGCGCCCTGCAAGGGGAGTCCGAGGCAGACGGCAGCGTCACGCTGACCCTCTCGCACCTGGGGGACGAGGACGTCACCTTCGCCGTCCCGGTCGTCGTCCCTCCCGCTGTCGCCACACTGTTCCTCGGGGCACCGGAACAATCCGGTCCGACCGGTGTGCGCCGCGTCGTCCTGGCCTTCGACCACACGGTGATGAACGGGCACGGGGCTGCCCGCTACCTCGGAGCGGTCGTGGACGGTGTGCGCGCGTTGGCTCCGGATAGCCGCCCGTCAGCGGCCCCGCCGCTCCGGCGGACGATGGCGGGCGGAGACGTCCTCGGCAGGGTCGGCGGTATCGCCGCACGTGTCGCCGGGCACGACCTCGATCCGCGCCGCCCGCTCGGGGAACAGGGGTTCGATTCCGCGCGGGCCGTGAAGCTGACACGGGAACTGAGCGAGGAGTTCGGCACTCGTGTGCCCGTTACCGCCGTGTGGCGACACCCCACGCTGGAGGCGCTCTCCCGTCTGTGCGCGGGGTCCGCGCACTCCGACGGCGGCGGTGGAACGCCGGACGCCGAGGCGGAGGAGTCCGCGCCCCCGGCGGATGACGGCGACATCGCCGTTGTCGGAATGTCGTGCGTCGTTCCCGGAGCCGCCGACACGGACGCCTACTGGCGGCTGCTCGAACGAGGGGAGTGCCGTATAGCCGAGGTGCCCCCGGGGCGCCTGGCGGGCGCGGTCCCTGACGGCTTCCGGGCCGCGATGCTCGACGGTGTCGACCGGTTCGACGCCGAGTTCTTCGGCGTCACGCCCCGGCAGGCGGCATCCATGGACCCCCAGCAGCGGATACTCCTGGAGTCGAGCTGGCATGCGCTCGAGCACGCCGGGCTGAACCCGGACCACCTGGAGGAAACCGACACGGGCGTGTACGTGGCCGCGTGCAGTTACGACTACCGGGAGCTGCTCGTGGCGACCGGTCAGGCGGACGGCTACGCCACGGTCGGGACTTTTCCCGCCTTCCTCGCCAACCGTGTGTCGCACTTCTACGGAACGACCGGACCGAGCATCACCGTCGACACCGCCTGCTCCGGGGCCCTGACAGCGCTCTCCCTCGCCGAGGCCGCGCTGCGCTCGGGTGACTGCGGCGTCGCCCTCGTCGGTGCGGCCAACATCCTCAGCAACGCCTTCAACGCGACGGCGTTCCATACCGCCGGAATGCTCTCCCGCTCCGGTGAGAGCCGAGTCTTCGACGCGGCCGCGAACGGTTTCGTTCGGGGTGAGGGAGCGGGTTGGGTCGTTCTCAAGCCGCTTCGCTCCGCCATGATCGACGGCGATCCCGTACTCGCCGTCATCCGGGGAACGTCCGTCAACCACGGGGGGAGGTCGGCGAGCCTGACGGCGCCGAACCCCCGCGCACAGAGCACGCTGATCGCCACCGCGCTCGGCCGCGCAGGCCTGACCGCCGCGGACCTGGGATACCTGGAAGCCCACGGAACGGGGACGCCGCTCGGCGACCCGATCGAACTGGAGGCCGTCCGCGAGGTCCTGACGAAACCGGTCGACGCCCCGGGGACCGCGGCGGGGCCAGACGGCCGCATGTGGGTGGGGTCGGCCAAGGCCAACATCGGCCATCTGGAAGGCGCCTCCGGCCTCGTCGGTCTGATCAAGGCCGTCCACGTCCTCCGCAACGGGCTGATCCCCCCGACGCCCAACGTCGACCGCCTCAACCCTGAAATCGACTTCAGGGAGGCGCCGCTCGCCGTGGCGGACCGAGCGGTGTCCTGGCCCGAAGCCGACGGGAAGGTGCGCCGTGCCGCCGTCAGTTCCTTCGGCTTCGGCGGCTCGAACGCGCACACGGTCCTTGAGGAGGCCCCACCCGCTGCCCGAACCCGGGTGCGCGACCGGGGCGAAGCAATATACGCGATACCCCTCTCCGCTGACGGGGAGCGGTCCCTGCGACGGCTCGCCGCCGCTCTCGCCGATTTCGTGGAGCGCACCGGTCCGGACCTTGCGGCCCTGGCGTGGACGCTGCAATCCGGCCGCAAGTCGCTGAGCACGCGCGCCGTGCTCTGCGCACGGGGTCCGGCACCGTTCGTCGAGGCGGCACGTGCCCTCGCGCGTGGAGACGAGGACGGGGCATTGGCGCGCCCGGGGCGGGAGGCCGCTCTGACCGCGCTCCCCTCCGGCGACGGTTTCCGCGACGGAGTTCGCGCGTGGCTGCGCGGCCAGGACGCGGACGGCGAGACCCTGTGGCAGGGGGCCGACCGTCCGCGCCGGATCCCGCTCGTCCCCTACCCGTTCGAGCGGGGGTCCCATTGGTTCCCGGGGACCGCAGACGAGCCCGGCTCCGCTGACGCGACGGAGGGCGACAGGGCCGACCCCCGGGCCGAACGGACCGGGACCGCGCACCGGGTCTCGGGGCGCGAGGTCGTATCCGGGGCGGACCTCCTCGACCTGATGTCGGAACGCGGGAGTAGTGAGCTCCACGGGGTCCGCTTCATCACGCCGGTGAACCCGGAGGACCGCCACGCGCTCCACCTGGCTGCCACCGGCGAAGGGGGAAGAACCGTCCGCTGCTCGGGGACCGTGCACGCACGCGCGGCCCGAGCCGTTCCCGCGGACGGGCGCGTCGAGCCCCCGCCCGTGCCACCGTCGACTCTTCGGACGAGGAGCGCCGACCTGGGATCCGAGCTCGCCCGCCGCGGGGTGGAGACAGACACCCTCTCCTCCGCTGTGACGGACCTGCGCCAGTCCGACGGCTGGGTGACCGGTCGGCTGTCCGTACCCGGGGAGGGGGAGCGGTGGACGTGTCCGGTCGCGTGGCTGGACACCGTGCTCCAGGCGGCGTGCGTCGCCGTCGGTGACCACCGGCCGCGCCTCGCGGCGGGCGTCGACTCGTTCGTGTGGACGGGCGGAGCCCCCGGCCGGGCCGAGTTCACCGCTCGCCTGGTCGGCACCGAGAACGACAACGCCACCGTGGACGTCGGTGTGACCGATGGCACGGGGGAGCCGCTTCTGTCGTTGCGCGGACTTCGCCTGACCGTTCCGCCGGAGCGGGGCGCCGACCGCGTCCGCCTGTTCGACTCGCGGTGGGCCGAGGAGGAAGGGCCGCGAGCCGAAGGGGAGCAGGGCCCCCACCTCGTGCTGTATGACCGGGCCACGGCCGCATTGGCCGACGACGTCCGTGCCGTGTGGTCCTCCTGCGGTGCGGTCGCTGTCGGGACCGGGGACCGGTCCGAGGACATCGTGTCCGCCGTCCGGGACGCCGTGGCCTCAGCCGGCGACGGCCCGGTGCGCGTCTGCCTCCTGGTCGGCGGTGCGCGATGGACGGATGACTCGGAGGGCGTGGGACACCTGCGCTCCTGGCTCCTCTCCTTGGTGGAGACCGCCCAGAGTCTGTCCCGCGCGCGAGCCGTCGCGCGGATCCGGCTCGCCACCACGGCGTTGACCGCACCGGACGGAGGCCTCCCCGCCCCGGGAGCCGCCCTCCAGGGGGCGCTCATCGGTGCCCTGCGGACCCTGCCGAGAGAGTCGTCGGCGTTCACCGTCGCGGCCGTGGACCTGCCCGGCGGGGTTCTGGAGGACGTCAGCGGTGGCACGAGCGCAGTCGAGGCCGTCCTCGATGAGCCCTGCGCCAGCCTTCCCGCGCTCGTGGCGCTGCGCGGCGGGCGCCGGTACCGGCAGATCCTGGTCGAGCTCCCGGAACCGTCCGACGGGCCCGGTGCCGGGGGCTTCCGGGAGGGGGGCCTCTACGTCGTCCTCGGCGGCGCCCGGGGGGTTGGCGCGGAGACTGCCCGCTATCTGGCCTCCCGGTACGGAGCGCGGCTCGTCCTGGTGGGCCGGTCGGAGCCGGACCCCGGCATCCGCGACCTCCTGGAGGAACTCGGAACGGCGGTGTACCGGCGGGCCGACGCGTCCTCAGCGCAGGACGTGCGACGGCTCCTCGAGGAGTGCGTGAGCGTTTTCGGTGAACCTGACGGTGTGATCAACAGCGTCGGGACCGTCAGCGACGCGCGGTTGACGGAGATGACCGCCGCCGATCTCGACCGGTCGCTCGCGTCGAAGGTCGGCGCGGTGGTCGAACTCCGGCGTGCCTTGCGGGGGACACCGGATACCGACCTCGTGCTGTTCTCATCGGTCGCCGGGGTCTTCGGAAGCGAGGGAGGCCTCAACTACGCGGCTGCCAACGCCTTCCTGGGGCACTACGCGACCGCGGGCGACGGGACGGGGCCGACCGTACGGACCTTCGACTGGGGACTGTGGCGCGGGACGGGCCTGGCCCGTCGCTACTCCGCCCACGTCCGGAAGCAGTACCCGGGGATCGAGGACTTCCCTCCGGAGAAAGGGGCGGCCGCTTTGGACGCGGGTATGCGCGGCGGCGCTTCGCGGATCCTGGCCGTTGCGGGCGACCCGCGGCAACTGCGGTC
This sequence comes from Nocardiopsis terrae, assembly GCF_014651695.1. Taxonomy (GTDB): domain Bacteria; phylum Actinomycetota; class Actinomycetes; order Streptosporangiales; family Streptosporangiaceae; genus Nocardiopsis; species Nocardiopsis terrae. The sequence continues at coordinate 48,035 of NZ_BMXJ01000002.1, read as the reverse complement.
CCTGGGCGTGTCCCCAGGGGACGGCCGTCCGGACCCGGCCGTCCGGCTCGACGGGTACGCCCGCTCCGCGCTCGCGCGCGCGATGGCCGACCTGGGGCTGACCGAAGCGCGGCGAGGCACCGACGATCCCGACACGGTGGCCGAGCGGCTCGGGATCGTGGACGGGCACCGGCGGCTTCTGGCGGCGATCATGGACGTGCTCCCCGCCGGCGGTAGCCCGCCTCCCGACACGCACGAACTCGGGTACACGCGCGCGGGGCTCCTGCGCGACCACCCGGACCTCGCGGGCCACGTCGATCTCCTCGACGCGGCACTGGCCGACCTCGGGCCTGTTCTCCGCGGGGAACTCCGGGCGACCGGTGTCCTGTTCCCGGGTGGCGACATGAGCGCGGTCGGTGCCATCTACAGCGGCAACGGGCTCTTCGACCCCGCAAACGAGGACGTGGCCACGCACCTGGCAGCGGCCGTCACCGACATCAACCGCCGTACCGGACGCCCCGCGCGCGTCCTGGAGGTCGGCGCCGGTGTCGGCGGAACGACCGAGGCCGTCCTCAACGCACTGGACCGGGCGGGGGCCTCCGCCGAGTACACCTACACCGACGTGTCCCCCGCCTTCCTCAACCACGGTCGGACGCGCTTCGGGGGCCGTGTGGACACCCGGCTCCTGGACATCGAGCGCGACCCCGGCGAGCAGGGTTTCGAACGGGGGCGGTTCGACATCATGCTGGCGAGCAACGTCATGCATGCGACACGGGACCTGGCACGCTCGCTGGACCACGTCCGCGGACTGCTCGCCGAGAACGGGACCTTCCTCATGGCGGAGATCGTGGTGCCCGCCGTGTGCCACACCGTGACGTTCGGGCTCACCGAAGGCTGGTGGCGCTTCACCGATCCCGGGTACCGGCTGCCGCACGGGCCGCTGCTCAGCATGGACGGCTGGTCACGGGTCCTGCGGGACCACGGGTGGGAACGGCGCGAAGCGTCCGCGCACCGATCTTCCCCCGGGGCCTTGGCCGTGCTGCGCTGCGTGCCCACCAGCGCGTCCGGGACGGCCGCGCTCCGGGCGCCGGAGGCCGGGGCGGAGGGGTCCCCGTCCCCGGAGGCGGATCGGCTCCCCCCCGAAGGGGCGGACGACCTCGTGCCCGAAATCCTCACGCTGGTGGCGCGCCTGACGGGCCGCGCACCGGACGGACTCGACTCCGGGGCCGACTTCCCCGGCCTGGGTGTCGACTCGCTGCTCAACGGAGAGATGGTCGACGCCCTCAGGGAACGTTTCCCCGGACACGACCTCCCCGCGACGATCCTGTACGAGCACACCTCCCCCCTGGCCCTGGCACGGTGGCTCGCGGACACGCGCACCGCCCCGCCGGAGAACCGCGAGGTCCCCGGCACCGGGTCACCTGTCCCGGTGCCGCAGCCCGTGGCGCCCCCCACGGCCGCTCCTACCGTCGAGACGCGCGGTCCGACCCCCCCGTCCGGTCGCGGTGACGGCGTCGCCGTGGTCGGGTTGGCGGGGCGCTATCCGGGTGCCTCCGATCTCGACGCGTTCTGGCGCCTCCTGGCGGAGGGGCGCAGTCCGGTCACCGAGGTCCCCGGACACCGCTGGGATTGGCGGACCGCCCGGTCACTCGGCGGAGGGTATGCGCGTTGGGGCTGCTTCGTCGACGGAGAAGACCGGTTCGACCCCCATATTTTCGGCATCACCTCGCGTGATGCGGCGGTGATGGACCCACAGGAACGGCTCTTCCTGGAGATCGCCTGGGAGGCGTTCGAGACCGCCGGCTACAGTCGCCGGACGCTCTCCGGATCCGCCGGGCGCCGAGTGGGCGTCTTCGCCGGAGTCACCGCCAACAGTCACCTCCTCGCGCAGCGCGACGCGCGGAGGTCGGGCGCGGACAATCCGGAATACGCGGTGACGGCGGCGGCGTCGGTGGCCAACCGCGTCTCCCACGCCCTCGACCTGAACGGCCCCAGCCTCGCGGTCGACACCATGTGCTCCTCATCGTTGACCGCGGTGCACCTGGCGTGCCGTGCCCTGGAGGCCGGAGACGCCGACATGGCCCTGGCCGGAGGCGTCAACCTCTACCTGCATCCTGACCGCCTCGCGGGACTGTGCGCCCTGGGGATGCCCAGCCGTGGGAGCCGCACCCGGGCGTTCGGTGCCGGAGGCGACGGATTCGTGCCGGGGGAAGGCGCGGGTGCACTCGTGCTCAAGCCCTTCGAACGGGCGGTAGCCGACGGCGACACCGTCTACGCCGTCATCCGTGGAACGGGTGTCAACCACGGGGGAGGCGCCGGACGCTATACCGTCCCCAACCCCGGCGCTCAGGCCGACGTGGTCCGTGAAACGCTCCAACGGGCGAGAGTACGACCCGAGGCCATCGACTACGTCGAGGCGCACGGAACAGGTACGCGCCTCGGTGACCCCATCGAGTTGAGGGCTCTGGCCCTCGCCTTCGGCGACCGGCCCGGACGGCGGGACGCCGTACGGATCGGCTCGGTGAAATCCAACATCGGTCACGCGGAGGCCGCCGCCGGTGTGGCGGGTCTGACGAAGACCATTCTCCAGATGCTCCACGGACGCCTGGCCCCCACCCTGAACAGCGAGCCCGCCAACCCGGAAGTCGACCTCGGTGACGGTGCCTTCCGATTGCAGCGAGACCTGGAGGCGTGGCCCACCGGCCCGGGCGGAGGGCCGCCGTGCGCGGCCGTGAGCTCCTTCGGGGCAGGCGGGGCGAACGCGCACGTCGTTCTGGAGGGGCACCCACGCGAGGAGCCCGAGGGCGGGGGCCCCGACGGGCCGCTGACGATACCGCTGTCGGCTCCGAGCCGCCCCCGGCTGCGGGCGCTCGCGGACCGGCTTCGGGCGTGGCTCTCGGCCGAGCCCGACGACGGACACCTGTCGCGCCACCCTGTCCGACTGGCCGACATGGCGCACACGCTCGCGGTGGGGCGGGAGTGCTGGCCGCACCGCGCCGCGATCCAGACCGACGACCGCGCCGCACTCGATGCGGCCCTCGCGGCGCTCGCCGAAGGTGGGGTGCACCCCGCGCTCACCACGGAGGAGGACGCCGTCCGTGCCGAGGCGACCGCCCGCGCGTGGGTCGTCGACGGTGCCTGGCCGCGATCAGCGGTCGATGCGGGGAGGCGGCGGGTCGCTCTGCCCACGACCCCGTTCGAGCGCGTGGTGTTCCCGACGCCGTCGGTCCCCACCGGCTCGGACGAGCGACGGACCGACCTACCACTCTCCGACAGCCTGCGCACGCCCGACGCCGTTCGGGCGTCGGTGCGGTTCGGTTCCGGAGCGCGCTGGGTGGCCCACCACACCGTGGACGGTGAGCCCGTCCTGCCCGCTGCGCTGCAGCCCGAACTCGTCTACGAGGCGCTGCTGAGCTGTGGCGTGTCACCGTACGAACACGAGATCCGCGACCTGGTGTGGACCGCCGCGGCCGGGGGCCTGCCGATGACCGTCCGCGCCGAACTGGACGAACCGGGCGTCGACGGCTCACGCGCGTTCCGAGTCCTGGCGGGAACGACCACGGTGGGGCAAGGGCACCTGGCTCCTTCGGCCCGCGAAACGGTGCGCCCGACACTGACGTACGCGCTCGACGCCCTGGAGGGGCGCCTCGCGGAGGCGTACGTCGGAGCAGACGCGTTCTACCGGGTCTTCCGTGACCGGGGATTCTCCTACGGGCCGCTCTACCGCGCCGTCCGCCGGGTCTTCAGCGATGGAGACGAGGCGTTCGGCTTCGCGTCACTGCCTGAGGGCGAGGATCCCGACGGCCGTCACGTCGTGCATCCGGCCCTCCTCGATGCCGCCTGTCAGACCGCCGTGTACGGACTCCTGCGAGAGGCGCCCGAAGGGGGCGCCCGTTACCGACCCATGGCGGTGGACCGCCTGTCGGTGCACGGCCCGGTCACCGGCGCCGTGTATCTCCACACGGTGCGGGCCCGGAAGGCCGACGACGGGGCGACCCACGTCTTCGATCTGCGAGTGGTCTCGTCCGAAGACGGACGGGTGATCGCTGAGGCCGACGGATTCCGGGTCCGTGTCCAGGAGGCCGCCGCGCAGAGCCGCCCCGCCTCCGAAGCCCCCCGAACTCCCGGAACCTCCGAAACCTCCCGGACTTCCGAAACCCCCCGGCCCCCCGACGTGGGAGGCTACCGACTCGGCTGGGAACCGGCCCCCCGGCCAGGGCGGTCCGCCGGGCCCGACGGGCCCGTGTGGGTCATCGGTTCGGGACGTCCAGCCCAGGCGCTGGCGCGCTTCGCCCACGCTGAGCTGAGCGGTTTGGCCGAGGCGGACGAGAAGGCCTTGCTCCGCCTGCTCGAGGAGACCGGTGCGCCGAGGACCGTCCTCGTGGACCTCGACGGCGTCGTCGGGTGCGACTTCGGCGCCCGACCACTCGACATCGACGGGGTCGTGACCGGCTGGGAGGAGTTCCGTGACTCGACCCTGCGCCCAGTCTTCACGTTCCTCCGCGACCTGATCCGTACGCGAGGCATCGACGGAGTGCGGCTCCTCGTGACCGCGGACGCCGGAGACGACACGGGTCCCGTGCACCACGCGCTCCACGGGCTGTTGAGGACTCTGGGCGCGGAGACCTCGCGGATCCGGCCGTGTCTCGTCCTCGTCGAACGCGACGCCCTTGCGGACGAGGCGTCCCTGGCGCCCCGCCTGTTCGCGGAGGACGACCCCGCGGACGACTGGGTACGCCTCGGCGGCGCGGACGGCCGGCGCACGCCGGTGCTCAGACCCGAAACCGGGCTGCCGCCCGCGGCCCCAGCCGACTTGGTGCGCCCCGACGGCACCTATCTCATCGTCGGAGGACTCGGAGGGCTCGGCAGGCGGGTCGCCTCGGCCGTCCTGGGGGCCTGCCCTGACGCACGGGTGGTCCTGACCGGCCGTTCCGAGCCGGATCCAGCCGTGCTCGACTCCCTGCGTGAGACCGCGGGGGTGGCCGCCAGGCCGACCGCGCTCTCCTATCACCGTTGCGACGCCGGGGACCGGGAACAGGTCGGCGCGTTGGCGGCGAACCTGGAACGCGACGGCGTCCGTCTGCGCGGCGTCTTCTACATGGCGGGCCTCCTTCGGGACGGCTTCCTGCGCGGGAAGTCCCTTGAGGACGTGGAGGAGGTCTGCCGGGCGAAGGCCCTCGGCGCGGTATCTGTCGACGCCGCCTTCGCGGACCACCCGCTGGACTTCTTCGTCATGGCCTCGTCCCTGGCCGCCCTCATCGGCAACGAGGGGCAGGGCGACTACGCGTTCGCCAACGGGTTCCTCGACGGGTTCGCCCGGGCTCGCGACCGGTGGGCCGCCCAGGGAAGCCGTAGCGGACGCACAGCCGCGGTGGCACTGCCGATCCTGGCCGGAGCCGGTATGAGCCCCCCGGAGGCGGCGCTCGACCACCTTCACCACACCTACGGACTGAGGCCCCTCGACACGGCGGGCGCGGTGCGCGCGTTGTGGCCGCGTTTGGCACCGGAGGCGGGTTCCGCTCACGTCGCCCTTGTCGCGGGCGACCGTGACCGGTGGGAGCGGGCGCTCGGGGTCGAGCAGCCCGACGTCGGGCCCAGCGGCTCCGCCCCAGTCAGTGGTTCGGGTACCGAGAGGCGCGGCTCCGACCCCCGGATCATCGACGGTTTGGCCCGGCACGTCGCCGAGGCGGTGGGCGTCGATCCGGCCGTGATCCGGCCGGACGCGCCGCTTGAGGAGTTCGGCGTGGACTCCGTCGCCCTGTTGCGACTCAACCGCGCCCTGGAGGGTGAGTTCGGTCGTGTGCCCCAGTCCGTTCTCCTCGACAGCGCCACGCTGAACGACCTGGCCGTCCGGCTCTCCGCGACGACCGGGGCGACGGTCGAGCCAGCGGGACCGCCGTCACCGAGGGCCGAGGTGCGCTCCGACGAGCACGTCCTGCTCCCGGACCGGCTGGTTGGCATCTGGACCGCCGACCAGACCGCGGCCCCTGAGGCGCCCTACAACATCTCGCTCGCCTGGCGCCTGCCACGACGAGCGGACCGGGACGCGCTGGCCCGTGCGGTGCGTGCGCTCGTGGAACGCCACCGCGTACTCGCCGCGTCCGTACGCTTCGCCGACGGGGAGCTCGTGTTCGTACCGTCCGGCCTCCCGCCCGAACCGGTCAGTCGACGGGTCGGTCCCGAGGACGACCTGGACGCGCTGGTACGGGCCGAGGCAGACCGTCGCTTCGATCCGTCCGCCGAACCGCTTCTGCGGACGGTGCTTTGGACGGGCGCCGACGGAGACGTGCTCCAGTTCACCACGCACCACCTCGCGGTCGACGGCTGGTCCGCCGACATCCTCCGACGCGACTTCGACGCGCTGTACAGCGCCCAGGCGGGCGAGGAGGCGCCGCTGCCCCCCGCCGCCGACTTCGCGGACGTCCTGCGCCGTCAGAACGCCGACGAGCGGGAGGGCGGGGAACGTGCGGCGGCTTACTGGCGCCGCCGCCTCGCCGAGCCCGCCACGGGCCGCCCCTTCCCGACGCGGGCAGCCGACGACGCCGTGGGCGAGCACCGCGAGTACAGCTTGCCCTCAGGCGTCGCCGACCTGCTCCACGAGACGGCGGCGCGTGCGGGGGTCTTTCCCTTCGCGGTGCTGTTGGCGGCCTTCAGCGCGGCCCTCGGACGCGCCACGGGGGCCAGGGAACTCCGAGTGGCCGTCCCGGTCCACGGCCGGGGGGCCGCGGCTGAGGAGTCCGCTGTCGGGTGCTTCATGGGCTCGGTACCGATCCAGGTCGATCTCACCCCGGCGCGTCCGGTCGCAACCTGGCTCCGTGAGATCCAGGAGGAGGTGCGAAACGCCCTCGCACACGCCGAGACGCCGTACCCCGTTCTCGCCGAGATGTGCCGTGAGGCGGGGGGCCAACCGTCCGTTCCCTCCGTGACCCTCGCCTTCCAGAACTGGAAACGGGACTCGAGCCCGCGTCGCATCCTTCCCGACCGGTACTTCTACCGTCGTGGCCAGCGCGGCCACTTCGACCTGGGGCTCGAAGTGGCTGTCACCGCCACCGGGGTCGACGTGATCGCCAACCACCGGTCGAGCACCTTGGACGGTGAAGCGGTGGACGCGCTCGTCGACGACCTGCGCCGCATGGTCACGGAGATCGGGCACTCGCACGACGCCGTCGTGGGCGACCTGATGTCTCCGGAGGCAGCGACCCTGCTGGCGCGTTTCGACGCGGAGGCGAAAGCCCGTCCCGAGGCGGTCGCGGCCGAGGACGCCGGTGGATCGCTCACATACGCCGAGCTCAGCGAGGGCGCCGATCGGGTGGCCGCGCGTGTGGAGGATGAGTCGGGCGGTGGAGAACCGGTCGCGGTGCTGGTCGACCGCTCGGTCCGCCTACCCGTGGTTCTGCTGGGCGTGCTGAGGAGCGGACGACCCTACGTGCCGCTCGACGCCTCCTATCCGCTGGAGCGGCTGCGGATGATCATCGAGGACGCAGGCTGTGCGGTCGCGGTCGCCGACGCGCACCTGGCCGACCGGCTCCCGGAGGGCGTACGGCGATTGGACGCCGCCGCGGCCGTGTCCCAGGACACGTCCTCTCCGTCGGATCCCCGCGACCTTCCGGGGGTCGCCCCCGCCGACCTGGCCTACCTCATGTTCACCTCGGGGAGCAGCGGTCGGCCCAAGGGTGTGGCGGTGACCCACTCCAACGTCGTCCACACCCTCGACGCGATCGCGCGGCGCATCGGATGGACGCGCTCGGACCGGCTGCTCGCCGTCACGACGGTGTGCTTCGACATCTCGGTCCTGGAGATCTTCCTCCCGTTGCTCTCGGGCGGCACGGTCGTGATCGCCGACCAGGCCGACACCGTGGACGGCCGGAGACTGGCTCGCGTACTCACAGAACGCCGTATCACCGCCCTACAGGCGACGCCGGCTGGATGGCGCCTGCTCGTCGACGCGGGGTGGCGGGGGACCCCGGGGCTGACCGCGCTGTGCGGAGGCGAGCAACTGCCCGACAGCCTCGCACGGGAGCTGACGGCGCGCGTCCGCCGGCTGTGGAACGTGTACGGGCCGACCGAGGCGACGATCTGGTCGACCATCGCCGAGATCGAGCACGGCGGCCGGGTGTCCCTGGGCGAACCCATCGGTGCGACGGATCTGGTCGTCACCGGGGTCGGCGGGTCCGGCGAGGCACCGCCCGGGGAACCGGGAGAACTGTGGATCGGTGGCCCCGGGGTTGCGCGCGGGTACTGGAACCGGCCCGAGCTCACTGCCGAGCGCTTCACGGCCCATCCCCTGCTCCGCGAAGGCGGTGGACGGTACTTCCGCACGGGAGACCTCGTCAGGACCGTCCCGGAAGGAGGGATGGTCTTCCTGGGCAGGGCGGACTCCCAGGTGAAGATCCGCGGGCACCGTGTGGAACTGGCCGAGGTCGAGGCCGCGCTGGAGCGACACCCCGGTGTGGCGCGTGGGGTCGCCTACGCCCGAGGCGAGGGCGCCCACGCCAGGATCGTCGCCGTGATCGAACCGGTCCGGGGCGCACCTGAGCCCTCCCACGCGGCTCTCCGCGAGGCGGCCTCAACGGTCCTGCCTCCGTGGATGCTGCCCGCCCGGACCGTGGTCGCCGACGCCCTGCCGCTGACGCTCAACGGCAAGACGGACCGTGCCAGAGCGGCCGAGCTCATCGACTCCGAGGAAGACCCCTCCGGTCCCGCGTCCGCTGACGGGGGGCCGGGTGAGGCGGACGTGCGCGAGCGGGTCGCCGCTGCGTGGTGCGACGTCCTCGGCGTTGCGCGCGTCGAGCACGACCAGCGGTTCTTCCACGCGGGCGGGAACTCCCTACTGCTCGGACGGTTGCTGGCACGACTTGACGCGCTCTACCCCGAAGCCGAGCTGGAGGTAACCGACCTGTTCGCCAACCCCACCGTGGACGCCCAGTCGGCACTCCTCACCAGTCGAATCGGCCCACCCCGGCCGGACCGGCCACGGCCGTCACCGGAAGCGGGCGCGGCCCCCGCGCCGGCTGGGCCGGACACCGCCTCCCGCCGTGAACTGCGGCGCGCGTACCGACTCGGAGAAACCCTATGACTCACGGTTCGACCCAAGCCAGCGCACCGCTCGCCGATCACGACCCCAACGCGGTGGCCGTGATCGGACTCGCGTGCCGATTCGGCCCCGCGGACTCTGCCGATCAGCTCTGGGAACTCGTCAGCCGAGGCGGAACGGGTATCCGTCGCCACGAGACCGAGCACCTCATCCGGTTGGGCCACGACACCGAGACGACCCGGAGGCCGAACTTCGTCCCCGTCGGTTCGGTACTGGACGACGCCGACGCCTTCGACGCGCGCTTCTTCGGTTACACACCCCAGCACGCCGAATGGCTGGAACCACAGCACAGAATCCTCCTGGAGAGTGCCTGGCACGCCCTGGAAGACGCGTCAGTGCCGCCCCGGCGGGGAGGCGCGCGCACCAGCGTCTTCGCCTCCGTGGGGCAGTCGACGCACCCGCCCGTGCGGATCACCGACCTCGACGCCGCGGGCATGGCACGGTTCTCCTCGTCCGACAAGGACTTCGCCGCGACCCGTATCTCGCACGTCCTCGGCTGCACCGGACCCAGCATGACCGTGCAGACGGCCTGTTCCAGCGGTCTCGTCGCCACCCACCTGGCGATCGAGAGCCTCCTGGGGGAAGAGTGCGATCTCGCCTTGGCCGGTGCGGCGTCTCTGCACTTTCCACAGGCGGGATACCTGTCCGCCCCGGGCATGATCCTCTCACCCTCGGGGGTGTGCCGCCCCTTCGACGACAACGCCGACGGGACGGTCTTCGGCAACGGTGTCGGAGTGGTGGTTCTGCGCCGCCTCAGCGACGCACTCCGTGACGGGGACCCGATCCGGGCCGTGATCCGGGGCAGCGCGGTCAACAACGACGGCGCGGCGAAAATGGACTACCACGCGCCCTCCGACGGGGGGCAGGAAGACGTGATTCGCGAGGCGCTCGCAGTCTCCGGCGCAGCCCCGGAATCGGTCGGTTACGTCGAGACCCACGGGACTGGCACCCACCTCGGCGATCCCATCGAGTACGCCGCGCTCGACCGGGTCTACGGCACAGCCGGGAACGGGGCCGCGCTCGGCTCGGTGAAGGGCACGATCGGCCACCTCAACACGGCGGCCGGGATCGCCGGTCTCATCAAGGCGGTCCTGGCACTCGAACACGGGGAGATCCCGCCCCAGGCCTCCTTCGACGACCTCAACTCGCGTATCCGCGGTACGGGGGCGCTCCGGGTACCGCGGGACCGCGCCCCGTGGGCGGCGTCCGGAGAGCCGCGGCGGGCCGCGGTGAGTTCGTTCGGAGTCGGGGGGACCAACGCGCACGTGGTCGTGGAGGAGGCCCCGTCCGCCGCGGCCCCCCCGGGGGAAGCGGCGCCGTCCGGCACGGTGTGGGTGCCCCTGTCGGCGCGGACCGGCGAGGCCTTGCGCGCCCTGGCGGCCTCACTCGCGGACCGGGTCGGTGCGGACCCGGGGATCCGTCCGGCCGACGTCGCCCACACGCTGTGGGCGGGCAGGTCCCACCTGGAGGTCCGCGCGCTGGTGAGAGCCGACGGCGCGGGGGAGCTCGCCGAGAAACTGCGGACCATCGCCTCCGGTGAGGGCGCGGACACCACGCCCGGCGCGACTCCGGAGTATCTGGCCTGGCTGGACGGCGGTGACGTACCCCGGGTGCCTCCTGCTCCCGGAGCGCGGAGGATCCGTCTGCCGGGATACCCCTTCGCACGCCAGCGCTGGCGGCGTCCAGGACACGACGGACCCGGTAGCGAGGACGGGTCGAAGCTCGGTCCCGGCGATCCGATCGTGGCGGACCACCGCGTCGACGGGCGACCGCTCCTGCCCGCGGCCGTGCAGATCGACGCCGCCCTCGCCGCACTCGGAGAGGAAGGGGCGCCCGCGGTCCTGACCGACGTCGTCCTGCTGCGGCCCGTGTGGATCACCGAGCCGACCCGCATCGTGGCCCGCATCGAGGACGGGGACGTACGCGTGTGTGCGCCGGAGCCGGTCTCCACCGCGCGGGTGGTCGCGGCCGACCAGGTCCCACCGCGACCGGAGCGGCTCGACATCGCCGGTACACGGCTCTCCTGCCCGGAGCCGATCTCCCCCGCATCCCTCTACCGCCGGTTCTCCGAAGGACGCGTGGACTACGGCCCGACCTTCCGCGTCCTGCGGGAGCTGCGCCGGGGCCAGGGCGGGGCACTGGCGAGGGCGGCGCTACCCGAGGGCGGCGGTCCCCGGGGACGGGCCGTGTCACCGGCCCTTCTCGACGGCGCACTGCAGTCCGTGCTCGGCTGCGTGTGGGACGAGGACCTGACGGGCGGCACCATGCTGCCCTTCGCCATCGACCGGATCGCGCTCCACGGCACCCCCCGCGACGAGGTGTGGATCCACGTCCGCCCGTGCGCTCCCGCACGCTCGGGCGCGCGGGTCCGCAGGTTCGACGTCACCGTGGCGGACGACGACGGAACCGTTCTCCTGACGTTGGCCGGGCTCGCGCTACGACGGGTCGCCGCGGAGTACCGCTCCGAGCGTGTGCACCTCTTCCAGGAGGCAGAGGAGCCGTACCCGGACGGCGCCCCCGTCGCGGGCCCGATCGCGGTCATCGGGGACGCACCATCCGTCGGGGCGGACCGGCACTGGCCCGAGCCCGTCGACGCCGACGGCGCGATGCGACTGGGAGAGGAGGTAGGAGCCGCTTTCCCGGACGGTGATCCGCCGGTAGTCGTCTGGCCCGTCGCCCAGGGAACGGTGCCTGGCAGCGCCGCCGACAGCGCGATCGACAGGGCGGTCACGACCCTGGCCTTCCTGCGTGCCCTCCTGCGGCCGTGGGCCCGGCGCGGGTGCACCGTGCTCGTCCCCTATCCGGCGGAGGACCCCTCAGCGAGGATCGCAGCCGGCGGCCTCGCCGCGCTGGGGCGCTCCCTGGCGCTGGAGAACCCCCGCTTCCGGCTCGTGGCAGCCGCCATGGAACCCGGGACCGGGGACGCTGATCTGCACCGGGCGATCGCCGCGGGCGCGTCCGACGCCCCGGCGTCCCGCCATCTCGTGGTGAAGGCCCGCGAACCGCTCCGCACCCCGGCGTTCCGCCCCCTGGAGCCCACCGTGGACGCCGGGACGCCTTTCGTGCGCGGCGGACGCTACTGGATCAACGGCGCGGGGCGCCTCGCACTCGGCCTCGCCGACCACCTCGTTGACCGCTACGAGGCCAGCCTCGTGCTTTCCGGGCGCTCCCCACTCGACGGCGACCGGGCGCGACACGTGCGCCTCCTGGCCGAGCGGGCCGAACGGGTGGGCGGATCGGTCGAGTACGTCCGACTCGACTGCACTGACCGGGCCGCGGTGCGGGACGTGTCCCTGCGCCTGGCCGGCGGGGGCGCCCCGGTGGCGGGGATCGTGCACTGCGCCGGGGCCGTCCGTGACTCCTACGTCATCCGGAAGGAATCGGACCAGGTCCGCGAGGTCGTCGCTGGCAAGCTCGCGGGAGCCGAGGCACTCGACAGTGCCACCGCCGACTGGCCGCTGGACTTCTTCGCGGTCTACTCCTCCGTGTCGGGGGCCCTCGGGAGTCAGGGACAGGCCGACTACGCCTTCGCCAACGCCGCCGTGGACGAACTCGTCCGCCACCGGGAGCGGCTCCGCGAGCGAGGGGCACGGCGCGGGCGATCGCTCTCCGTGGCGTGGCCCTACTGGGCCGATGGCGGTATGGGCGAGCGCGGGACGACCGAAGAGGTCCTCGCCGAGCACGGAATGGAGCCGTTGGAGACGTCGGAGGGCCTCGCTGTCTTGGAGGAGCTCCTGGGCCGGCCGGAGCCCGTCACGCCACTCGTGATCCGCGGCGACCGCGACTCCTTCACCCGGGCCCTCCCCGCGCTGCGGGGACCGGCTGAGGTCACGCCCGCGGCCGAACCCGCGGCCCCGGCCGCCAACCGTCCGCACGACACCGCCCCCGAACGGCCGGGGGAGCCGGGCCAGGACACCTCACTCGCCCATGCGCTGGAACCACTGCTCATCGGAGCTGTGGCCGAAGCGACCGGCCTCCATACCGACGAGATCACTCCAGAGGGACCCTTCGACGCCCTCGGAGTCGACTCCCTGCTGGCGATACGCGTCGTCGAACTACTCGGAGAGCACTTCGGCCGACTACCCAAGACGTTGCTCTTCGAATGCGCCTCAGTCGCTGAACTGGCGGTCTTCCTCGCTGACGAGTACCCGGAGCTCAGCGCCCGCCTCGCCGGCGGCTCCCGGGACGGGCAGGCTGAAGCAGCGGACGCCGCCCCGGAGACGGCACCGCCGGCGCCAGACGCGGCAGACCCGCGCAGGAGCCAGGGAGAGGCCGTCGCCCCCTCGCCCGCCCTCGTTCCCGCTCAGGTGACAGGGCCGCGGGAGACGGACGTCGCGGTGATCGGGATGGCTGGTAGGTTCCCGCAGGCCGACGGCCTAGACGAGTTCTGGGACCATCTGGTGCACGGGCGCGACTGCGTGACGGAGGTCCCGCGCGACCGGTGGGACGCGGACGCGCTGTACGACACCGACCGTCTCCGGCCCGATCGCACCTATACCAAGTGGGGCGGGTTCATCGACGGCGTTGAGGAGTTCGACGCCCCGCTGTTCAACATCTCCCCTCGTGAGGCCGGGATCATCGACCCCCAGGCCCGTCTCTTCCTGGAGGCGTGCTGGGCGGTGATGGAGGACGCGGGCCGTACTCCGGACCGGCTGACGGAGGCTCAGAACCCGTCCCGGCGCCGTCAGGTGGGCGTGTTCGCCGGGGTCATGTACGGCGAGTACCAACTCCACGAGGCTGAGGAACGGCTGCGCGGCAATCCCATCCTGGCCAACAGCGCCTACTGGTCGATCGCCAACCGGGTGTCCTACTTCTTCGATTTCCAGGGGCCGAGCGTCGCCGTCGACACGGCCTGTTCCTCTGCGCTGACCGCGATCCACACGGCGGTCGACGCGCTGCGCGCGGGACGCTGCGAGGTCGCCATCGCGGGCGGCGTCAACGTCCTGATCCACCCGAACAAGTACCTCATGCTCGCCCGCGGGGGATTCGCGGCCAGCGATGGCCGCTGCCGCAGCTTCGGGGCGGGAGGGGACGGCTACGTCCCGGGCGAGGGCGTGGGAGCCTTCCTCCTCAAACCCCTGACCGCCGCCCTCCGGGACGGTGACCACATCCATGGGGTCATCCGCGGCACGGCGGCCAACCACGGTGGGCGGACCAACGGATACACCGTTCCGAACCCCCGTGCCCAGGCGGATCTGGTGAGCGACGCGCTCGCGGACGCCCGGATAGGGCCGGGAGGGCTCGACTACGTCGAGGCACACGGTACGGGCACGTCGCTGGGCGACCCCATCGAAATCCGCGGGCTGACGTCGGTGTTTGCGCGAGGCGGGGTCACCGGTCCCCACGACGTCCCCATCGGTTCGGTCAAGTCCAATGTCGGGCACCTGGAGTCGGCGGCGGGCGCGGCCGCGTTCGCCAAGGTCCTGCTCCAGATGAGGCACGGCGTACTCGTCCCCTCCCTCCACTCCGACCCGCCCAACCCGGAGATCGACTTCGACCGCGTGCCCTTCAGCGTTCAGAAGGGCGTAGAGCCGTGGAGGACCCGCGACGGTTCGGAGCGGCCCCTGCGCGCCGGTATCAGTTCCTTCGGCGCTGGAGGAGCCAACGTCCACGTCGTGGTCGAGGCCCCACCGCCGCGCGCGGAGCCGGATCCGGCCGACGGCCCTGTCACCGTGCTGCTCTCAGCACGAACGGACGAGGCTCTCGCCTCCTACGCCCGCGACCTACGGGCCTTCCTCACGGCCGCTACCGACCGGGGTGAGGCGCCGCGTCCGGCGGATGTGGCCCTGACGATGGCGGTAGGCCGTGTCGACCTCGCGTGTCGGGCGGCCGTCCGCGCACACGACGCGGACTCGCTGCTCCAGGGCCTGGTGAAGATCGCGGAGGGCGGGGTCCGGGGCTCGACCGACGAGGAGGACGGGCCCGTGGCGGACTGGTTGCGCGGCGAACGGATCGACAAGGAGCAGGCGTGCGGCGCTGGGGCGGGCGCACGCCGTGTCCCCTTGCCGCACTACCCGTTCGAACGGGTCCGATGCTGGTACGACGCGCAGATCGCCCACCTGGGAGACCGGGACGAGGACTCCGGAGAAGACGCATCCGTCCGTTCGCACCTGCGCGACTTCGGGCGGCGCCCCGGTACCGGGCTGACTCCGGAAGCCGCTGTGACGCCGCCGACGCGGTCGCGTCCGGCTCCCGTCCCGGCGTTCTCCCCTACCCCCTCGGAGGAGGCTCCCATGCCCGCCAAGAAGAAGGTCCAACTCCGTTCCGTCACGAGGACGGCGGCCGCCCCGCCCGAGCCCGCCCCGCCCGAGCCCGAGCCCGTACCCGAGCCCGCGGTGCCCAGCGCCCCTGCTCCCGCCCCGGACCCCGTGCCCGCTTCCGGGACCGCGCGGCCCTCGAACACAGCCAGACGGAAGGCCGACGACACGGTTCGGGAGGTGCTGGGCGAGGTGTTGTTCACGGATCCGGAAGGGATCGAGCCGGAACTGGCCTTCACCGACATGGGCGTCGACTCGATCCTGGGCGTCGAGTTCACCGCGGGCGTCAACGCGAGGCTCGGAACGACGATCGCGGCCACCGCGCTCTACGACCACCCGACACCCGCCGCGTTCGCGCACTTCGCGGCGGAGAGCGCGAACGGCGTGCGCACCGCGTCCAACGCGGACGAGTCCCGGGCCGGGGACCCCGCCGATCCCGTGCGCGCGGAAGAGCCAGAGGCCGACCGGGTCCGTCGGATCACCGATGACCTGCGGGCCCTGCTCGCCCAGATCCTCTACTCCACCCCGGACGCCCTCGAACCGGACGCGAGCTTCGTGTCGCTGGGTCTGGACTCAATCCTGGGCGTCGAATACGTCTCTCTCATCAACGAGGCATACGGGCTGGAGGAGAAGGCGGGTGTCCTCTACGACCATCCGGGCCTGGAGAAGCTGGCGCGGCACATCGCCGCGGCCCGACTCGGCGGGGCCGATCCGACGCCGACCGGGACCGCCGCCGCCCTTCCCGTCCCCGACGTCCCCGCCACGGTCGAGACCGACGTCGTAGCGGTGCTCGACGCCGTCCGTGCGGAACGCATGTCGGTCGACGAGGCGCTGCACCTGCTGCGCTCCCAAGGCGGGCCGGGCTCCGCCGCCAACCTCACCTGATCCGCCCGAACCACACGAGTACCCGGAGAGTGACGAACATGACCGACGAGGAGATCTTCACCGTCGTCCGCCGAAACCTGATGGAGGTGGTGCCCGAACTCGAGGACGCGGACATCCGCCTGGAACACAGCATGCGGGAACTGGGAGCCAACTCCATCGACCGGATGGACGTGGTGATCGCCTCCCAGGAGGACCTGGGGATCACGGTGCCGAGCTCTCAGTTGGCGTCCGTCGACGACATCGCCTCCCTCCTCGAAGTGTTCGGGCGGCACGTGTGAGGAGCGACGGTGCCGATGACGCCGTGGTCACGGGGATGGCCGTCCTCACCGCGCTCGGCGACGACCTCACCGTGTTCGGTGATGCCCTGATGGCGGGCGACAGCGGCGTACGCGCGGTCGGGCGCGACGGTGAGGGGCCGCCCGTCGCGGACCTCGGTCCGTTCGCGCCCGAGGAGTGGGCCGACCGCTTCTCCGGTGACGAATCGGAGGTCCGGGCCCTGCGGCCGCTCATGTCACGTGTGGCGCGACCGACCCTCACCGGGGCGAGCGCGGCTCTCGCTGCCGTACGTCACGCGCGGTTGGAGCCGGGCTGGGGCCACGACGCTGCGCTGGTCGTGGCGGGCGGCGGCCTGGCCCAGCGACACCAGGCCGACGTCTCCGGTGCCTACGGACGGACGGGGCGGCTCCGCGCCTCCTACGCCCTCACCGCCCTCGACGTGGACGCGGTGGGGGCGATCAGTGAACTGACGGGTGTCCGCGGTGAGGGGTGGACAGCCGGCGCGGCCTCCGCCAGCGGGACCGTCGCCCTTATCCAGGCGGCTCGAGCGATCAGCGCAGGTTGGCGTGAGCGTGTCCTCGTCGTCGCGCCTTCCGCTGACCCGGCACCGGCCGATGTGGAGGCGATGCGTCGTGCGGGAGCGCATGCCGACGGCGACCCTGGCCTGCCTCCCCAGCTGCTGTGCCGTCCGTTCGACCGCCGTCGACGGGGGTTCGTCCGCGGCGAGGGGGCCGCCGCGATGGTCCTGGAATCCCAGAAAGCGGCCGAACGCCGAGGAGTCGGAGCGCTGGCCCGGATCTCCGGCCACGGGCAGCGCCTTGACGCGCGTCGGGGCACCCGCCCCGAGGTTCGGGGGCAGGTGGAGGCCATGCGTGCGGCCCTCGACGCGGCCGGAGCCAGCCCGCGCGACGTCGACTACGTCAACGCACACGGCACCGGATCCCATGTCGGTGACCGGGTCGAGGCCGCCTCGCTTCGCGCGGTCTTCGGCACCCGCTCGGGCCCCCTCCTCAACTCCACCAAGCCGCTGACCGGCCACTGTCTGAGCGCGGCCGGACTGGTCGAGGCCGTGGCCGTGATCGCGCAGATGCGTGTCGGCGCCTGCCACCCCAATCCGACCCTCACCGATCCCGTCGAGCCCGGCCTGGCCTGGGTCGGCGACCAGCCGGTACCGCACCGGATCCGTGCCGCGCTCAGCAACAGTTTCGCCTTCGGCGGGCTGAGCGCCTCGGTCGTGCTGCGCGCCGTCGACGGCCCCTGACCCCACGAACACGGCCCGTCACGGGCCCTGACAACGGAGAGCACCATGAAACCGGTCGGTATCGAAGCGGTCAACGCCTACTGCGGCGAGACCTGTATCGACGTGCCCGCGCTCTTCGCGGCGCGCGACCTGGACGACGCCCGCATGGACAACCTCATGATGGCGCGCAAAAGCGTTGCGCTCCACTGCGAGGACGCGGTGTCGTTCGCCGTCAACGCCGCCCAGCCGATCGTGGACTCGCTCACCGAGGATCAGCTCGCGGGCGTCGAACTCCTGATCGTGGGGACCGAGTCCGGGATCGACTTCGGCAAGTCCCTGGCAACGTACGTCCATCACCACCTCGGGCTGCCGCGGTCGTGCAGGCTCTTCGAGATCAAACAGGCCTGCTACAGCGGGACCGCGGCCATGCAGATGGCCGCCGCGGTGGTCGCCGCGAGCCCGCGCGAGGGAACACGCGCTCTGGTCATCAGCAGCGACGTCGCCCGCCCCGTCCCCCACACCTACGTTGAGCCGAGTCAGGGTGCGGGCGCGGTGGCGGTCCTCATCGGCGACGCCCCGGTGGTCGCGGAGTTCGACCACGGAGCCAACGGATTCCACAGCTACGAGGTGATGGACACCTGCCGTCCCACCCCCGAGGCGGAGGCAGGCGACGTCGACCTGTCCCTTCTGACTTATATCGACTGCCTCCAGGGCGCCTTCGGTGACTACGCCGACAAGGTCGACGGGGCCGATCTCCTCGACACCTTCGACCTGCTGGCCATGCACACGCCGTTCCCCGGCATGGTCAAGGGCGCGCACCGCACGGTCCTGCGCCGGACGAAGCGGCTCGATCCGGCGAGCATCGACGCCGACTTCGACCGGCGGCTCGCTCCCTCGGTGCGCTACCCAGGGCAGGTCGGTAACATCTACGCCGGGACGGTGTTCCTGGCACTCGCCAGCGCGCTGGACAACGCGCCCATCGACCGCGAGACCCGCGTCGGGATCTTCTCCTACGGTTCCGGGTGCAGCTCGGAGTTCTACAGCGCAGTGGTCTCGCCCGCGTCCCAACGGGCGGTCCGGGCCATGGGCATCCAGGAGGCGCTGGACGCGCGGTACCGACTGCCCGTCGAGGAGTACGACGAACTCCTCTCGGCCACCGCCGAGCTGGCCTTCGGCACACGGGACCACACGATGGACCTCGACCGGTTCCCGCACATCCTCAGGGAGCGATTCGCCTCCGCACGGCCGCGCCTGGTCCTCGAAGCAGTCCGTGACTACCACCGGGAGTACACCTGGCTGGAGGCGGGCCGATGACCGGGACCTCCCGCGGCGGCGCCGTCACCCTCTCCCGCGGGCGGGGCTTCCTCCGAGCCGTGATGGACCGCGCCGACCGCCGCAACCCCATCGATCCCGACCTGCTCGACGGGCTCGCCGCGGCCGTCACCGCTGCTGAGGACGACGCCGCCTGCCGGGTCCTCGTCCTGTCCGCGCACGGGGAGCACTTCTGTTCGGGAACCGATCTGTGGGAAGCCTCCGTCGGTGAGGTGCCGAGCGGCGGCACGCTGCCCTACTGGGACTTGCTCGAACGGCTGACGCGCACCCAGGTCGTGACGGTCGCGCTCGTCGACGGACACGCGACCGCCGGAGGGGTCGGCCTGGCGGCCGCCTGCGACCTGGTCCTCGCCGGCCCGCGTGCGCGGTTCCGTCTGACCGAGGCGCTGGTGGGACTCGTTCCCGCGATGGCCCTTCCGTTCGTCGCCCGACGCACGGGGCAACAGCGCGCCTTCTACTCGACCCTCCTCGCCGAGGAGATCGCGGCGGAGGAAGCGGTCGGAACCGGGATCGCGGACGCTGCGGGCCCGGACGGCGAGGACCTTCTCCGGCGGCACCTCGTGTGGCTCAGCAGGGTCGACCGGGCGACCGTGTCGGTCCTCAAGGAGTACCGGGGGCGGCTCTTCCCCCAGCCGGAGGGGTTGGGCAACTATGCGGGAGAGGTGTTCCTCGAACTCCTCGCCGACCCGAGGACCCGCGAGCGGTTCGATCGGCTACGTCTACGGAGAGCGGAGTGAGGACGCCGGTAGGACTCGACATCGACGGATCCGTCGCGACGGTGCAGCTGCGCGACAGCGCCGGACGCAACAGCTTCAGCCCCCGGCTGTGCGGTGACCTGGTCGACGCGGTCGACCGTGCGGTCGCGACCGAACACGTGCGCACACTCCTGGTCACGGGACTGCCCGAGCTCTTCTGTTCCGGGGGCACCAAGGAGGAGTTGCTCCGCTTCGCACGGGGCGAGGGCCGGTTCGACACCGACGACTTCTTCCGGGTCTTCGCCCGCTGCCCCCTGCCCGTGGTCGCGGCCGTACGCGGACACGCGATCGGCGGCGGTCTGGTCATGGCGCTGTACGCCGACCTCGTGGTGCTGAGTGAACGGTCGGTCTACGCGGCGAACTTCATGCGGTACGGCTTCACCCCGGGCATGGGCGCGACACACCTGCTCCCGGCCCGGCTCGGCCACGAGCTCGGGGTGGAGATGCTCTATACGGCCCGCAACTACCGGGGAGCGGAGCTGCGCGCACGCGGCGTGCCGCTGAGGGTGGAACCGCACGACCGGGTGGAACCGGCCGCCGAGGAGTTGGCCCGGTCCGTCGCCCAGGCGCCGCGAACCTCGCTCGAACT
Source organism: Nocardiopsis terrae (assembly GCF_014651695.1). GTDB lineage: Bacteria > Actinomycetota > Actinomycetes > Streptosporangiales > Streptosporangiaceae > Nocardiopsis > Nocardiopsis terrae. The sequence goes on along the minus strand of NZ_BMXJ01000002.1, from coordinate 27,628 downwards.
GCTCAAGCGTGAGCTGGCAGCGGCACGGATGAATTCCACCACGGCGGCCATCGACAGTGAGGCACGCATGCACGAGACGGCGTTCCGTCTGCCCGAGGTCAGGGAGCGCATCCTGGGCCGCTACGGCCCGTCCCCCCACCTCGCAGCCGCTCACCCTCGAACGACCCTGGAGAAGTGAGGACCCCGGACCCATGGACACAAGACAGATCCTGACCTCGTTCAAGGACGGACGGCTGGACCGGCGGGCCGCTGCTGATCTGCTCACCAACGACGCCCCCCGCCAGCCGGACGCCGCGCTCGAGCCCATCGCGCTGATCGGGTACAGCGCCCGGTACCCGGGCGCGGACGACGCCGACGCGTTCTGGGACCGGATCGCAGACGGGGACGATCTCGTGACGGAGGTCCCGGCGGAACGCTGGAGCGTGGAGGACCACTATGATCCGAACCCTTCGGCCGAAGGCCGTTCGGTGTCACGGTGGGGCGGGTTCGTCGACGGAGCCGAGACCTTCGACGCGGACTTCTTCGCGATGACCCCGCGCGAGGCGGAGCTGACCGACCCCCAGGCCCGCGTCTTCCTCCAGGAAGCGTGGCGCGCCCTGGAACACGCCGCGCAGCCTCCGAGCGCACTCACGGGGGCACGCTGCGGCGTCTACGCGGGCGTGATGCTGAACGACTACGGGGACCTCATCGAGCGGGAGAGCGAACACGCGCTGCTCCCGCAGGTGATGCAGGGCAACTCCAACTCGCTCCTGTCGGCACGCATCGCCTACCACCTGGACCTGCGCGGGCCCGCCGCGACGATCGACACCGCGTGCTCCTCGTCGCTCGTCGCTGTGCACATGGCCTGCCAGTCGCTCTGGCTGGGCGAGGCCGATCTGATGCTGGCCGGAGGAGTCTCCCTCTACCTGACCGAACTCCCGCACGTGTACATGAGCCGGGCCGGGATGCTCTCGCCGACGGGCCGCTGCCGTCCCTTCGACGCCTCGGCCGACGGGATCGTGCCGGGGGAGGGGTGTGGGGTCGTGGTCCTCAAGAAACTGACGAGCGCCCTGGCCGACGGCGACCCCGTGCACGCGGTGATCCGCGCGTCCGGAACGAACCAGGACGGACGCACGAACGGCATCACCGCGCCTAGCGGTTCTTCCCAGAGCGCGCTGATCAGGGGGACCTACGACAGGTTCGGTGTGGACCCCTCGACCGTCGACTACGTGGAGTGCCACGGCACGGGGACGCCGTTGGGGGATCCGATCGAGGTCGGCGCGCTCAACACGGTCTTCGCCGACCGGCGGCGTGGCACGCTGCCCATCGGCTCGGTCAAGGCGAACGCGGGTCACACGTCCGCCGCCGCCGGGATCGCGGGGCTGCTCAAGGCCGTCGGCGTCGTGCGGACCGGTCTGGTGCCGCCGACCCCCCACTACGACAACGCCAACCCCCAGGCACCGTTCGCCGAGGGGCCCCTGCGCGTCGCCGATCGCGGCCTCGAACTCGGCACGAAGGGCCGTCCGCGACGTGCGGCCGTCAGCGCTTTCGGGTTCAGCGGGACCAACGCGCACGTCGTCGTAGATGAGGCGCCGGCCACAGACACCGCCCCGATGCCCGCGACGACGGACCGACCGGTGCCGGTCGTCCTCTCGGCACGGCGGCGTGACCGGCTCCCGGAGGCGGCGGCCCGCCTCGCCGCGTTCCTTCGCGGCCCGGGGACCGACGCCCGCACCGAGGACGTCGGCTACACACTCGCCGTCGCCCGCGCCCACAACCCCCACCGCACCGCGCTGGTGGTGCGCGGACGCGGCGAACTGCTCACGTCCTTGGACCTGCTCGCGCAGGGGCGTCCCGACTCACGGCGCCTCGCCGGGGATGCGCCCCCGAGCGCGAGCCCCGACGCTCCCACGGACTCGGCTCGGCACGCGGCCTCCCAGTACGTGCGCGGCGAGGCCGTCGACTGGGAACAGCTGTTCCCAACGGATCTCCACCACAGGGTGTCGCTGCCCGGTTACCCCTTCGCGCCCGACACGTACTCGGTCCGCGCGCCGCGAGCCTCCGCAAGCGAGGAGGAGGTCCTGCTGTTCCGCGAGGGCTGGGAAGACGCCCCTATGGAGCTGGCACCCGCCCGACCGGACGGGCCGGTGGTGGTCCACGACCGCGACGGTGTGCTCTCCGGCGCCCTGGCCGACGCCGGGTTCCCGGTAGTCCCGGCAGCCGAGCTGGCGCGGGCCGACACGTGCGGGCGTGTCACGGTCGTGCTGAGGCTGGTCGGCGCGACGGACGACCAAGACGTCCTCGGGGCCGTCGACACCGTTCGTGCCGTCCTCACGCGCTTCCGTTCGGAGCGGATCACCGTGCTGGCGATCAGCGCCGAACCGGTCCTGGCCTCGGCGGCGTCGGCCCTGGTCAAAAGCGTTCGTCTGGAGAACCCGCGAGTGGACGGACGGGCCGTCCTCGTGTCCGACGACGGGGCCTCCGCGGTCGGCGACGTGAGTGCCGAGCTCGCCGACACGTCGCCGGGGCTGGGGCACCTGGTCGACCGCCGCCACGGCTCCCGGCTCCGCGCCGTCCTGGAGCCGACCACGGTCACGGCAGGCCCAGCACCGCGACTCGGCGGTGTGCACCTCGTGACCGGCGGCATGGGCGGTATCGGCCGGGCACTGGCAGCGTGGCTCGTGCGCGAGCACGGTGCACGGGTGGTGCTGTGCGGCCGCACACCTTGGGAGGAACTGGATCCAGCGCTGCGCCCCGACCCGGCGGGCACGGGCGGGATCCGCTACGTGTGCGCCGACGTGTCCGACCGCGCGGAAGCGGCCGGGCTGGTGCGTGACCTCCACGAGCGCGAGGGCGCTCTCAACGGTGTCTTCCACGCGGCGGGTGTGGTGCGTGACGCCTATCTGGTCCGGAAGGGCGATGACGACCCGGCGGCCGTGCTGGCACCCAAGAGCGCCGGTGCGCGAGCGCTCGACGAGGCCACCGCACACGTGGACTTGGACGCCTTCGTGCTGTTCTCCTCCGTCGCGGCCGTCACCGGGAACGAGGGGCAGTCCGACTACGCGCTCGCCAACGCCTACCTCGACGGGTTCGCGCGTGAGCGCGCGCAGCGGGTCCGCACCACTGGCCGGGGCGGACGGACCCTGTCGGTCCAGTGGCCGTTGTGGGACTCGCCGGGCATGGCCGTACCCGAGCCGGTGCTGGAGGTCGTCCGGGAGCGGACCGGTATGCGGCCCCTGCCCGTCGAGACCGGTCTGGCGGCCCTGGACACGCTCTTGGCGGCGGACGGGCCGGAGGTGGTCTCGCTCTTCCACGGTGACGGCGACGTCTGGCGCAGCCATCTGGCCGCCCACGACCTGGTGCCCGTGCCGGCCGCCCCCTCGGGCGGAACGCCCGAGAGCACCGAGCCCACCGCTGACCGGGACGCGGTTGCGGAGGGTGTCCGCCGCGCTGTCACAGCGGTGGTGGGGCGTCCGGAACCGGAGATCGGCACCGGAACGAACCTGGAGTCCTTGGGGCTCGACTCGGTTATGATGCGCTCACTCGCCGCCCGACTCACGTCGGAGGTCGCTCCGATCCGACCAGAGGAACTGTTCGGATGCCGCGACCTGGGCGAGGTCGTTGACCTCCTCGCGTCGGCGCCCCCGACAGCGTCCCCGCCGCCCCCGCCTCATCACACGCACGCGGCGCCCCCCTCGGGGACAACCGGCGTGCGGGCCGCGTCCGCTGCCTCCGCCGGCACACGCCCGGCGCCCGACGCTGTCGGCGCATCCCCTGCGTCACGGGTCCCCCCGCTTCCTCCGTCAGCGCACGGAGGCCCTTCCTCCGGGGCCGTCGCCGTCGTCGGTCTGTCGGGCCGCTATCCGGGCGCTCCGGATCTGGAGGTGTTCTGGGAGAACCTCGTCGCCGGACGTGATCTGGCCTCCGACGCACCGGTCGAACGCTGGAACGGCTCCTCCGAGGGGGTCCGCGGCTACTTCCTCGACGCCGTCGACCGTTTCGACCCGCTCCGATTCGGACTCTCCGACCGCGAGGCCGAACTGATGGACCCGCAGGAGCGGCTCCTGCTGGAGGTCGCTCGGAACGCACTGGAGGACGGAGGGTATGCGGGACGCCGCCTGGACTTCCTGAAGGGCGTCAGCGGCGAACCCCGTGACGTCGGAGTGTACGTCGGCGTCACCTCAGGCGACTACCGGCTCCTCGGCGCCAGCGCTTGGGCGAACGGCAACCGCGAGGTGCCCGCGAGCCACTACTGGAGCCCGCCCAACCGGTTGTCCTACCTGTTCGACCTGCGCGGTCCGAGCCAGGCCATCGATACGGCGTGCTCGTCCTCGCTCGTCGCGCTGCACCAGGCGGTCTCCGACCTTCGGCGCGGAGAGTGCGCCGCCGCGCTCGTGGGCGGTGTCAACCTCTACCTGCACCCGTCGAGGTTCCATGCCCTGCGCCAGTCGGGGTTCCTGTCCGACGACGGCCGCTGCCGGAGCTTCGGCGAGGGCGGGACCGGTTTCGGGCCCGGGGAGGGCGCGGGGGCCGTCCTCGTCCGACCGCTGGAGGACGCTCTCGCGGACGGAGACCATGTGCACGGGGTGATCCTGGGCGGTGCTGTCGCCCACGCCGGACGCGGTAGCGGTTTCACCGCGCCCAGCCCGTCGGCGCAGGCCCGGACCATCCGCGGCGCTCTTGAGGACGCCGGGGTCGACCCGGACGGTGTCGGCGTGATCGAGGCCCACGGTACGGGTACCGCGTTGGGTGATCCGGTGGAACTCGCCGGTCTTCGAGCGTCCTATGGTTCCGGATCTCCTGGCACGCGGGGCGCACCGCGATCCCTCGGCTCGGTCAAGTCCGCCATCGGGCACGGGGAGTCGGTAGCCGGTATCGCGGCGTTGACCAAGGTCCTGATGCAGCTTCGCCACAGAACGCTCGCTCCGTCGCTCCACGCCCGACGGCCCAACCCCGAGCTGAGCCTGGAGGAGAGCGGCTACGAGGTCCAGCACGAAGCCTCGTCCTGGACGCCGCACCGCTTCACCGACGGACGCCCCCAACCGCGACGTGCCGGTATCAGCTCGTTCGGTGCCGGAGGCGTCAACGCCCACGTGCTCGTACAGGAGCCACCGAGCCGGTCCGCCGTGCCGCGCGTGCGGGAAGCCGGACCCGAGCTGGTGCTGCTCTCGGCACCCACCCGCCGCCATTTGAGGGGGACGGCCTCCGTGCTCGCTGAGTGGATCTCGACCGCGGAACGCGACGGAACCGCCCCGGACCTGGCCGATCTCGCGTACACGCTGCGTGTGGGACGGGAGGAGGAGAAGGTGCGCTTGGCCGCCGTTGTGTCCGATCCGCACGAGCTTGTACGCGTGCTCCAGGACTTCGCCCGTTCCGGTGACGGACCCGGGGGCTCGCCAGGCGCGCGCGTGAGCGAATCGGACGGCCACTGGTCCGGCAACGAAGGGCTGGGGCTGGTGCCGGAGACACGGGAGTACCTCGAACAGCTCTGGCGCAACCGCCGACTCGACCAGCTGGGCTCGCTCTGGCTGGCGGGGGTGGAGATCGATTGGTGCGGGTTGGCGCGCTCCACCGAGGGGGCTGCGCGCGTCGTCTCACTGCCCCCGTCCGCACACATCCGCCGATCGTTCTGGTTCGGGCAAACCGACGCCGCACGGACGCCGCACGCAGAACCCGTACACGCTTCGGAGCGGTCGGCCGCACCCGAGCCTGAACCCGGTCCCCGGCCCGAGCCTGAACCCGGTCCCCGGCCCGAGCCTGAACCCGGTCCCCGGCCCGAGTCCGGGGTCCGTATGCCCGCTCCGCCGCCCACGGAGCGCGAAGCCGAGGCATCGGTACCCGGCACGGGGCCGAGCGGCCCGGACGGGAGCGGGGTCGACGGGATCACGGATCTCGTCGCGGCGTTCATCCCCGGAGCCGAGGGGCCGATCGACCCCCACAGTTCCCTTCTCCAGTTGGGGATCGACTCCATCAATCTCGTGTCGCTGAATTTCGAACTGATCGAGCAGTACGGCAAGGACATGTCGTTGCGGGAGCTGAGCGCGATCAACGCGGTACAGCTCGCCGACCGTCTCGCCGCGCCCTCGGCCTGAACTCGGAGAACCGGAGAACCACATGGCATCGACGACCGGCAAGCGGTTGCCCAGACCCCTCATGATCACCCCGGACCCCGGCTCCTCGCAGGAGCCGTTCCCGCTCACCGAGGTCCAGGAGGCGTTCTACGCTGGCCGGGCCATGGGGGGCGGCGGGACCCAGGTCCACCTCGAGTTCGAGGTCGACGCCGATGTCGACCGTCTCGAGGAGTCCTGGAACCGCCTGGTGGCGAACGTGGACATGCTCCGGGCGCGTGTGCTGTCCGACGGCCGCCAGGCCGTGGCCGAACAGGTGCCCCACTACCGCATCGAGCGCGTCGACCTGAGGGCGGCCGACGCCACCACACTGGCCCGAGAACTGGAGGGGGTCAGGGAGGAGTCCGCGCGGGGGTTCGATCCGCGATCGTGGCCGCTGTTCGCCGTCAGCGCCGTTCGTGTGCCTTCGGGGCGTACACGGGTGATGTGCACGCTCGATGAACTGATCGTCGACGGGCCGAGCGCGGTGCTTCTCCTTCGCTCCTGGTACCGGTTGTACAGGGACGGCACGGACCCTGAACCCACCGAGATCACCTTCCGTGACTACGCACAGTGGGTGGGGGCGGCCCAGCCCTCGTCGGAGGCGCTCGCGTACTGGGGTGAGAAACTCGCCGACGTCGACCTGGGCCGGCCGCTGCCCCTCCGGCCCGGGCGCGGTGGGACGGGGGCGGGCGGCTGGAGGCTGGCCCTGGATCTCGACCCCGCGCAGCGGGAACGGATCAGCGAAGTCGCCCGGAGCGCTGGGACCACCCTGCCGCTTCTGTTCCTGACGCTGTGCGCGGTGGCGGTCCGGGGGCAGGAGGCGACGGCCCCGCTCCCCGTCGTCGTCACGACGTACAACCGTCGCCCCGTGCACCGCGATGTGCGGCGGATCGTGGGGCCGTTCATATCGACCTCCGTCTTCGTCGCTCCACCGTGTACCACCCCGCTGCGGGAACTCCTCGCCGCTTCCCAGGAACAGATGTGGCGTGATCTGGAGCATGCCTCCGTCACCGGGGTGAGGGCCCTCCGTGAGCGCGCACGGACCGATCCCGCGTCCCGGGGGATGGCGATTCCGGCGGTGTTCACCAGCTTGCTCGGGTCCGTGCGGACCGAGCCGGACGAGGTGTCCGACCCCGAGCACTGGGGTCGGCACATCGACCGGGAGGTGTCGGCCACACGTACGTCCGGCGTGTGTCTGGAGTTCCAGATCGCTGAGCACGGTGACGGCCTGCGAGTGTCCTGGGACTACGACCCGGCGGCCCTGGACGCGGAGGACGTGCGCGAGGCCTTCGAACGGCTGCGACGGATCCTCGGCCGCCTTGCTGAACGCGGGGCGTCCGTGCTCGACGAGTCCGCTACCGCCCTCGCCCCAGGGGCCGCGGACGGGCCGATCCCGCTGACGGACTTGCAGTCCGCCTATCTGGTCGGGAGGGTCAGCGGCCTAGGGGGAGGAGCGGAGACCCGCGTCTACCAGGAATTTCTCGTCGATGGCCGGTCCCCGGAGACCATCGAGGAACAATGGAACAGACTCGTCGACCACCACCCCATGCTGCGTGCGGCCGTCCATGAGGACGGCACGTCGACCATCGTGCCCTCGCTGCCCCAGAAGATCCCCCGCCACGACCTGCGGTACCTGGACGGGACGGAAGCCGAGGCCGAACTCACGGCCGTCGCCCGGCGGATGGTTCGGACACCGCTACCGCTCGGCGAACCCGGTATGTACGCCCTCGAACTCAGTACGCTCCCAGACGGGCGTGTGGTGGTGCACGCGGTCCTGGACGCGCTCTTGGCGGACGCCCGCAGCTACGCGCTGCTCTTCGGGCAACTGTTCACCCTGTGCGAGGACGATCAGCGTGATCTCGGCGCACCCGCCGACCCCAGGCCCTACCTCCGGGCGGTCGCTCCGCATGCTCCCGACGCGCGAGCGGGGACGGATAGCGCCCTCACCCGTGCCATCGCGGAATGGCGGGCCAAATTCGAGGTCCTTCCCCCCGGTCCCCCCCTACCGCTTCCGGAGAGCGACGGCCCGCGCGAACACAGAAGAGCGGATCTGGGGTCGTGGCGTCGGCTCACCGAGCGGGCGAGGGAGATCGGGGTGCCCGCCGACATGGTGTTGTTCACCTCCTACGTCGATGCGCTCAGGGGCGAGTTCGGCCCGGAGCCCTTCACCGTCACCGTCGTCTCCTGGGACCGTCCCGAGGACCCGCCCGGAGCCGAACGGGTCGTCGCCGACTTCACACAGCTGGCCTGGGTCGCGGTGGACTCCGACCTGCCCGATGACTTCGACGGTCGCGCGCGCGAGCTGTGGTCCCGGGTCAGAGCCGACGCGGAGCGGGCGAAGGTGCGATCCGGACTGGCCGAACTACGCTCACGCACATTGCGGTCGCGCGGTCGCGCGCCCTTCCCCGCCGTCTTCACCCGCGTCCCCGAACCGGACCCGTCCTTCGCCCCCCGGGGGGTCGAGCTCCGGGTGAGCCAGTCGCAGACCGCGCAGGTGGCGTTGGACCACGTGCCGATCCTCGTCGGCGATGCCCTCGTGACCCAGTGGGACGCGGCCGAGGGCGCTCTGCCTTCCGACCGGCTGACCGCCATGTTCGACTCCTACGTCGCGGGTGTGCGCCGGTTCCTCGGAGCGGACCGGCCGAGCACGCTCCTAGAGCTGGTCGAAGAGGGGTTCGCGCGCCATGGCAGCCGGGTCGCCGTGCGCGCCCACGAGAAGACCCTCACCTACCGCGAGCTCGACCTCCGTACGGCGCGGCTGGCCAGGCGCCTCCAGTCGCTCGGCGCACGTCCGGGAGAACACGTCGCGGTGCACATGCGACGTTCGGTGGACTTGGTCACCGCCCTCATAGCGGTCGTCCGCGCCGGTGCGGCCTACGTGCCGATCGACCCCGCCAACCCGCCGGACCGGGTGCGTTACCTGCTGGAGGACAGCGGTGCGCGCGTGGTGGTGGCCGACAGCGAACACGCGGATCTCCTGGAGACGGCGGGAGTGCGGGTCGTCCGACCGGACGGTGACCTCGGAGCGGAGGACGGCGCGGAAGCGGCTGCGCCCGACGTCCGTGTTGATCCCCGCGACGCCGCCTACATGATCTACACGTCCGGGACCACCGGCATGCCCAAGGGCTGTCGCAACACGCAGGCGGGCGTGGCCAACCGTTTGTCGTGGATGCGGGACCGACTCGGGTTGACGCCGGAGGACCGAGTCCTCCAGAAGACCCCGTACGGATTCGACGTCTCCGTATGGGAGTTCTTCTGGCCGCTGCTCTCCGGGGCGTCGATCGTCGTGGCCCGGCCCGGCGGGCACATGGACACGGCCTACATGGCGCAGCTGATGCGGGCCGAGAAGGTGACGGTCTGCCACTTCGTCCCCTCCGCTCTGGGCGTGTTCCTGCGCGAACCCGCCGCGTCGGCGTGCACCACGCTGCGCCACGTGGTGTCCAGCGGCGAGGCCCTGCCTGTGCCCACCATGCGGCGCTTCTTCGAGGTGCTGCCCGGTACCGAACTGCACAACCTCTACGGCCCCACCGAGGCCGCGATCGACGTCACACACTGGAGATGCCGTCCGGACTGGGACGAGGCGACGGTCCCCATCGGCCGGGCCATCGATCACACGCGCGTCTACATCGTGGACGATCGGCTGCGCCCGGTGGAACCGGGAGAAGCCGGCGAGATCGTCATTGGCGGCCGGGGCGTCGCCCTCGGTTATCACGGGCGGCCGGAGCTGACCGCGGAGCGCTTCGTGCGGTCACCCTTTCCCGACAGCCCCTCTCCGACCCTCTACCGCACGGGGGATCTCGGGTGGCTCGGGGACGACGGCGAGATCCGCTACGCGGGGCGCGAGGACCGCCAGTTCAAGATCCGGGGGCTGCGTGTGGAGCCCGAGGAGGTCGAGACGGCCCTCGCCTCGGTGGCGGGGATCGCGGACGCGCGCGTGCTCGCCATCCCCGGACGGTCCGGCCAGGACGACGGATCCCTCGTCGCCCTGTGCATCGCGGAACCGGACGGGCCGCCGTCGGTCGGTGCCGTTCGCGCGGCGCTCGCGGATTCCCTGCCCGCCTACCTGGTCCCCAACCTCTACCGATTCACCGACCGTTTCCCGCTCACACCCAACGGCAAGCTCGACCACGCGGCGGCCGCGGCGATGGTCGTTGCGGAGGAGCCTGTGCACGACCTCACCGCGGACGGCATAACCGCGGACCCGAAGCCCGGGGACACCGCCCATAACCCGGGTCTGAGCTGGCAACGGGTCGCGAGTCTGGCATCGGACCTCCTCGGGAGGGACTCGGTGGGCCCCGACGACGACCTGTTCGACCTCGGCGCCAGCTCCTTCACCATGATCCGTCTGGCGCAGGAGATCCGTGACAGGTACGGGGCGGAGGTCGAGGTCGACGCCCTGATCGACATTCCGACACCTCGGGGGGTGGCGGGTTCCGCCGAGGCGGGCGCGGGGGCCGCCGAGGGGGGAGAAGGCGCGAGCGACGTGCGGATCGCCTTCGACCCGCAGGCGAAGGCGGAGTTCAAGGAGGCCCGTGTGGCCGAACGCGCCTTCGACGCGTCTGTGCCGCGGATTCACTTCCCGGAACCCGGGCCCGACGACGGACGGCGACTCTACGACGCCACCTCGTTTCGCGACTACCGTTCCGCACCGGTCTCGGCCGACGCCGTCCTCGACCTCGTGGCCATGACCGCTTGGGGCGACCTCGACGGGCGCGCCAAGCGCCGGTACCCCTCCGCGGGAGGCTTCTACCCCGTGCAGGTCTACGTCCGCGTCGAACCCGAGCGCGTCGACGGACTGGACGGCGGGCTGTACTACGTCCACCCCGGTGAACGCGCCCTGGTACGAGTCGGACCGCCCGGAGCCCCGGACATGGGCGCGCAGGTCGAGCACAACCGTCGGATCACCCAGGGCGCAGCGTTCGGTTTGTTCCTCGTCTCGACTCCGGCGGCTATCGCGCCCGCCTACGGCCGTGACGCGGCGGCGCGCTACTCGATGATCGAGGCGGGGCACCTCGCCCAGCTCCTGATGACGGAGGCCCCCGAGCGCGGACTCGGGCTGTGCCCCGTGGGACGCATGGATTTCGATGCCCTGCGGGAACGCCTCGACCTGGAAGCCGACCAGGACCTGCTGGTCTCGCTGTGGGGCGGCGGGCTCACCAACGAGGCCATCGACCGCCGGGCGCGCCTCACCCCGACGGCGTCCGCTCCCTCGGCGCTTCCGGCGAAGGCGCCGGACCCCGACGACGGGCCGGCCCCTCCGGTCGCGGTCATCGGTTTCGCGGCCGACCTGCCCGGCGCACGGACCCTCGACGGCATCGAACGGCTGATCGCTTCCGGGGAGACGGTGTTGGGTCCCGTCCCACAGGAGCGAAGGGGACTCGGGTACGTCCGCGCCACCGCTGGGGGTGCCGCCGTCGGCGGATACCTGGCGGACGTCACCGAGACCGAGGAGGAGTTCGCCATCCCCGAGGACGAGGCGGCCGCACTCGACCCGCAGGAGCGGTTGATGCTGTCCGTGGTCCGGCGCTGCCTGGAGGACGCCGCCGTCACTCCGGCGTCGGCGGTGATGGAGCACGGGCCCGTCGGCGTCTTCACGGGGTCCATGTGGAACGACCACGCCCTCCACCGCGTCGACGGGGGAAGCCGCGTGCACGCGACTCGCTCGGGGTTGGCCCACCGCGTCTCCCACGCCTTCGACCTGCGAGGCCCGAGCGTCGTGCTGGACAGCGCGTGCGGGTCCGGCACCGCCGCGCTGGAAGCGGCCTTCCGTTCGGTCTCGGCCGGTCGGTGTGCGGCGGCGCTCGCCGCCGGGAGCAACCTGGTCCTGCACCCCGATCACCTGGACGCCCTCTCCGAACTCGGGCTTCTCGCCCAGGACGCCGACTCGTGCGCCTTCACCGACCGGGCGAACGGGTGGCTGGTCGGTGAAGGTGTCGCCGCGGTCCTCCTCAAACCGTTGGACGCGGCCCTGGCAGACGGCGACCCGATCCACGCGGTGATCCGTGGCGGGGCGCTGCTGCACTCGGGGCGGACCCGCAGGTTCGGTGTCCCCGACCCCGATATGCAGGAGCACGTCATGCGTGCCGCTTTGGACGACGGGGGTGTCCAACCGTCCGACATCGGATACGTGGAAGCGTCGGCGAGCGGGGCCGCTATGGCGGACGCGCTGGAGGCACGCGCCGTGGCCCGCCTGTTCGCGGACACGCCCGGCACGCCCGTCCCGCTGGGCACGGTCAAACCCGTCTTCGGCCACATGGAGGCGGCATCCGTGTTCGCCCAGCTCGCCCGGGTCATCATCCAGTTCCGAGCCGGACGCATCCATGCCAACCGGACGACGTCCGGACTCAGCCCGGCGGTCAGTGCCTACGCGGACACCGTGTGTCCGGTCCAGCGGACCGTCCCCTGGGACAGGGCGGCGGACCGGCCGCGCCGCGCGCTCATCAACGGCTTCGCGGGTACTGGTTCCTACGGTTGCGTCGTCGTGGAGGAACCCACGCCCCGGGAGTCCGTCCGCGACCCGGAGGAGGACGGGGTCCGCGTGCTGCCCCTGTCGGCCGATACCCCGGGCAACGTCGCCCGCTCCGCCCGGGCACTCTCGGAGTGCTTGGACCGTGACCCGCGCTCCACCCTTGCCGAGGTGGCCAAGACGCTGCGCGAGGGCCGGACGGACCGGTCCGTCCGCTGCGCGGTCGTGGCGTCGCGGGGTGGGGCCGCGGAGGCGTTGCGCTCGCTGGCCGACCGGATCGACCGCGAGGGAGCGGGCATCACCGAGTGGCAGGGCTCTCCTCCTGCGGAGGAGGCCGACGTGCTGCGGGCGTGGCTGTCGGGGCACGAGGTGACCTGGCCGGCCGTCCCGGCTGGCGTACGCCGGATCTCCCTGCCCGCCACGCCCCTGAGGACGGCCGACCACCCCCTTCCCACGCCCGCCTGCGCCCCGTCGGCTCCGCAAGCACCTGAGGGGGAAGGGCCGCGCGATGCGGGACCTGGACCGCTCGACCGCCTCCGGAGCGTCGTCGCCGCCGAGATCGGGGTGGAGCCGGGGCGGTTGTCGCCTGCGGACGATCTGTTGGCGCTGGGAGCGACCAGTCGGCAGCTCATGCGGATCGCAGCCCGTGTCGCCGGGGACGGGGGGAGAGAGCTGGGACTGGAGACGCTGTTCGACTGTTCTGACTTGGAGGCACTGGCAGAGGAGGCGTTCGGCCCCGGTGCGCCCGCCGAATGAGGAGAAGAACCGTCAGACAAGGAGGTGACCACGATGACCACACACATTTTCATGTTTCCGGGGCAGGGGTCGCAGCGCGTCGGAATGGGGCGCGCGCTGTTCGACCGGTTCCCCGTGCTGGAACGCGAGGCGAGTGAAGTCCTCGGCTACTCCGTCCGGGAGCTGTGCCTGCGGGATGAGGGCGGGCTGCTCCGGGACACCCGCTATACGCAACCGGCCGTCTTCACGGTGAACGCGCTCGCCTACCGTGCGGCACTGGAGGACGGTCCGCCACCCGATGTCGCCGTCGGGCACAGCCTGGGCGAGTACAACGCACTCGAAGCGTCGGGGGCCCTGGGGTTCGCCGAGGGCCTCGGGTTGGTCGCCGCGCGGGCGCGGGCCATGGGGAGGATCTCGGGTGGAGGCATGAGCGCCGTCATCGGGCTTCGGGAGACCCTGCTGCGTTTCCTCCTCGTGCGCGCCGGGTTCCCGGGTCTGGATCCGGCCAACTTCAACACGGCCACACAGACAGTGATCGCCGGGCCCACCGAGGACCTCACCGAGGTCGAGCCGATCCTGGAGGACGCGGGTGCCAGGGCAGTCCGCCCGCTCGAAGTCAGCGGACCCTTCCACTCCCGGCACATGGAACCGGCAGCGGCGGAGTTCGCTCCCGTGGTGCGGTCGGCAAGGCTCGCGCCCCCGCGTTTCCCGGTCATCTCCAACCGCACGGCCCGCGAGTACACGGCCGACGCCCCCACACTCCTCATCGAGCAGATCCATCATCCGGTCCTGTGGCGTCAGACCATGGAGGGGCTCCTCACCCTCCCGGAGCCCGAGTTCACCGAGGTCGGGGACGGTCGGGTACTCACGGGCATGCTGCGCCAGATACGGCGCGAACAGAAGTCCGAGGCGGAGCGCGCCGACCGGGCGCCCGCCGCCGCTGGACGGGTACAGAAGGAGAACAAGCCGTGAACTCACATCAGACAGTGGACGCCGTCATCCGACCGGCCCCCGTGCCGGACGCGGCGGTGCGGATCTTCCTGTTCCATCACGCGGGGGGTTCGCACCTGGTCTACCGCGACTGGGCCGCGCGGATGCCGAAGAACTGGGACGTGTGCCTTTTGGACGCGCCTGGACGCGGGCGGCTGTCCGGGATGCCGCCGTGCGGTGACACCGACGCCCTCGTGGACTTCTTCCGGGGCCAGATAGCCCACCTCCTGGACCGTCCTTTCGCCTTCTTCGGTCACAGCATGGGCGGGCTGGTCGCCTACGAGCTGACCAACCGGCTCGCAGCCGAGGGTGGACCGGCCCCCGTGTGGTTGGGCCTGTCCGCTCGGGGGGCGCCGCGCATCGGCGCCGAACCCGGGGACCGCCACCTCATGCCGGCGGAGGAGTTGCGCCACCACCTGGAGGCCATGGGAGGTACACCGCGCGATGTACTGGCCGATCCGGACGTGTGGGACATGTTCGAGCCGATGATCCGCAACGACCTCAAGCTCGTCGAGACCTGGCGCCCGCGGCCGGGGACCCCGCCGCTTACCGTTCCCGTGTCGATCCTCGGCGGAGCGTCCGACACCTTGGTGACGCGGGACCGCCTCGCCGCCTGGGCGGCGTACGCCCAGCGGCTTCAGGGGATGTACGTGTACCCGGGCGGTCACTTCTACTTCATGGACAAGGCCGACGACGTCACGCGGCGGATCGTGGCGGAGGTCGACCGGGCACTCACCGGACGTGTACTGGGAGCACCGCGGTGACGGGCAGGTCTCCGCGGGACCCCACCCGAACGGAGGAGGTGGTCCGCCTATGGAGGTGCTCCAACGACGACCTCCCGTACGGTATGGCCGTGACCCTGGCGTCGGAGTGGTTGGACGACCGGGAGCGAGCTTCCGTCAAGCGGTTCGTGTTCGATCACGACCGACGCCAGTACTCGGTGGCCCACGCCATGCTGCGTCGGGTCCTGGCCCTGGAGACCGGTGTGCCGGAGAGCGGTCTGGAGTTCGGTAGGACCGCACGCGGGCGGCCGTTCCTCCGCGAACCGGAGGGCGGCTGGCCGCGCGGGGCCGGAGGGATCGACTTCAACCTCTCGCACTGCCGGGGCACGAACGCCCTCGCCGTGGTGCGGCACCGGCGCGTCGGTGTAGACGTCGAGAGGTGCGACCGGAGGGATTTCGACCTGGACCGCCTCGTCGGTGCGTTCACCACCGAGGAACGCGGGTGGATCTCCGCGATGCCGGATCCCGCCGAACGCGCCCGGGCCGGCCTGCGCCTGTGGACGCTCAAGGAGGCCTACGCCAAGGCACGGGGCCTGGGGCTGGGACTACCCTTCGACTCCTTCGCCTTCCACCTGGCCCCTGGCCGGGGCGTACTCGGCTTCGTCCCCCCGGACGACGACCGGGACGGCGTGTGGGGGTTCGCTGAACTCACCTCCGGACGGCGAACGCTGCTGGCGCTCGCGGTCGAGTGCGCACACACCCCGGTGACGGGTGTCCGGGTCAGTGACGGATTCCCTTGGCGCCCGCACGCCTCCCTGGAGTCCCTGTGCCCGGAGCCGGACGCTCCGGTCCACCTGGTGGGGGCCCCGGACTCTTAGGGGCGCTCTCGGGGCCGCTGCGTTCCGGTCCGCTCTGGGTGGCCCGGGGCGGGGCACGGGGGAGGGGCCTCGGGGCAGTCAGGTCCCGGAGACCTCGGTCGTGAGCCGTTCGAACCGGTCTACGAGCGCTTCCTGCTCCCTGGCCAGGAGGTCGAGCCGATGGCGCAGGACGCTCAGTTCGGTACCGAGTTCATGTCCGTGCGCGGGCGCGGGGACCACCGGATCGAGGCCGGGGACCTCGTGCACTGCCACCGGCCCGGCCAGGTCGGGAGCGTGCCACAGGATCGCCTGCATCCGGGCGTGCAGGGCCGGTCCGGGCTCCACGCCCAGCTCGTGTAGGAGACGGTGCCGGGCCCGCTCGTACACACCGAGGGCCTCGGACTGGCGTCCGGACTGGTAGAGGGCGGTCATGTACAGATCGTAGAAGCGCTCCCGTAGCGGATGCCGCTCCGTGAGCGTTTCCAGCTCTCCGGTGATCTCTCCGTACCGGCGCGCCCCGATACCCGCCTCGTAGAGGGTCTCCAGGGCACACAACCGCTGTTCCTCCAGGTGCGCCGCCTCTGTGGAGCAGATGTCGCCGGGCAGAGTGTCCTCCAGCGCCGGTCCCCGCCACAGGGCCAGCGCCGAGCGCATGACGTCCATGGCCCGTCCGGGGTCGGACCCCAGCAGCGCTCTGCCGCGCGTGGACAGCTCCATGAACTGCTCCGCGTCCGTCTCGTCCCGGGAGAGGTCCAGTACGTACCCGACCGGACGTGTGTGGATCCTCCCCTCGGAGAGACCGGGCCGTGCCGGCCCGTCGAGCTGTCGGCGCAGCCGAGCCACGTGTGCCTGGAGGGCGTTGGTCGCGTTGGACGGGGGGTCGTCGTTCCACAGCTCGCAGATCAACCGGTAGATCGAGATCGCGTGGCCCGACTTGGCCACCAGGGTCGCGAGTAGGGACCTCTGCATTGCTCCGGGAGGCCTGATAAAGATCTCCCTGTCCTGGTCGTAGACCTCGATTGGGCCCAGGATGCGAAAGTGCATGGTGCGCTCACAGGAACCTGTTGGGGTCGTCGAAAGGGGTGGGGGACGGCTGAGTCGTGCGGGTGCGGTTCAGGTGGCCGTTGAGCCGCCCTCTGGTCGTTGGGAGTCCTTCCGGTGCTGGTCGGCGACGAGGTTCGACCAGGCCGTGATCGTTGGGGCGCGCATCATGTCGGAGAAGTCGACGTCCAGGCCCGACTCCTGCCACGAACTGAGGACGCGCATCGCCGTTACGGAATCCAGTCCGTGGTCGACGAGGTCCTCGTCTTCGGATATCTCATCTGGGGAAACGCCGATTTCGCGTGCGACGAGTTCCTTGAGTTTCGTGTGGTCGTACACGGGCTCGGGATTCGTGTACGCACCCTGGGCAGCGTGCTTCTTCTGCATGGATGAAAGCTACCACCCGTCCTGTTTCGGGGAAATAGTCGAACTCTTGCGAAGTCGTTTTATTGCTGATTTCAACGAGGGTTCAAGTGGTTCTCTAGTGATGTTGTATAAAACTCGAGCCATGGTGGTGTCGTGATTTATGTTCGTTGAATAAAATGGGCACAAAACCTCCTCCTGGGTATTGTCGTAAAACAGTTTGTGACGCTGGTTTCGACAGAGGAGTGCCATGAGTGAGATGGGCGGCGGGAAGATCCGTGACGGAGGCGCCGGTACCCTGCTGCGTGCGTTGCCGAGCGGGGCGGACACACCGTCCCTTCCCGAGATCCACGCGATGGAGGAGCCCCCGGTCACCCGGGTCTTCGTGGCCGGTCCGGACGTGCTGGCGCGCGCGGGCCTGAGGTCGCTGCTCGGGGAGGCCCCCTACGTGGCCGTGGCGGGGGAGGGCGACCTCGGCGCCCAAGGTGCGTCCGCACTGTCGGTGGCGGGCGCGGACGTCCTCGTCTTGCACGGGATCTCCGAGGACTGGGAGGAGTCCCCCCTGGGCCGGGCCGCCGTGGCCTCCGTCCCGGGCCTGCGGGCCATCGTCGTCGGGGCCTGCCCCGCTCCGGGCTCGGAGGTCGTCCGAGGGCACCTGCCCGACACCGCTTCCCCCTCGCTCCTCGCCGCCGCGATCACGGTGGCGGCGGTCGACTACACGCTCGTGCGAGGCGCCCCGGCAGCGGGCGTAGCGGGCGAGGACGGACGGGAGGGCCGGCCCTGGCGGCACGACGTGCCGGACGACCTGTCCGAACGGGAACGGGACATCCTCGCGCTGATATCCCGCGGCCTGTCCAACGCCGAGATCGCAGCGGAGCTGACCGTGTCGCTGAACACCGTCAAGACCCACGTCCGCAACGTGTTGTCCAAGCTGCGGCTGGAGAACCGGGTGCAGGCCGTCGTCTACGCCTTCAGGACGGGCCGCGCCAACACGGGCTGAGTACGGCCCGCCGGAGCACCGCGTGTCAGTGGCGCATCAGAATGCCGTCATCCCGATAGCCGACCATGCGTGAACCTCCCAAGACGAAGAGAACGGAGAAAGGCGTGGCTGTCGAGGACGAGGCCGGTCTAGCGCTCACATCCGCCCAGCAGGGGATCTGGTTCGCCTGCCAGCGTGATCCCTCCAGCCACGTGTACAACGTCGGTGAGTACGTCGACCTGCGCGGCCCGGTCGACGCGGACCTGCTGGACGAGGCATTGCACCAAGCCGTCCTCTCTACCGAGGCCTTCCACACGCGCTTCCACACCGAGGACGACGGGCGGGTCAGCCAGTTCATGGCGGCCGCGCACGACCCCGGCTGGAGGCCGCGGCAC
The DNA here is from genome assembly GCF_014651695.1 of Nocardiopsis terrae. Lineage (GTDB taxonomy): Bacteria > Actinomycetota > Actinomycetes > Streptosporangiales > Streptosporangiaceae > Nocardiopsis > Nocardiopsis terrae. The sequence goes on along the minus strand of NZ_BMXJ01000002.1, from coordinate 8,991 downwards.
GTCGACCTGACCGGCCAGGTCGACCCCGTGGCCGTCGCCGAGCACATGATGCGTCAGGAGCTGCGAACACCGGTCGACCCGACGGGGAACGAGCCCCTGTTCGAGCACATCCTCTTCAGGGTCGCCCACGACCGCCTGCTCTGGTTCTACCGCGTCCACCACATCCTCCTCGACGGGTTCGGTCTGCGGTTGTTCGTCGACCACGTCGCGCACACCTACACACGCCTCCTCGACGGCCGCGGCCCGGAAGGGGACGCGCCCCTCCCCGGGCCGGGGCGACTCGTGGAGGCGGAGCGCCAGCACCGCGCGTCCGTGAAGGCCGGGCGGGACCGGGCCTACTGGCGGGCCACCCTGGCCGACCGGCCCCGGCGTGTCTGGGTGGGCGAGGACCGCACCGCGGACGGCGTCGCGCACCGCGCGACGGGCTACCTCGGACGAAGTTCCCGCGATCGCCTGAAGAAGGCGGCTGCCACGGCGCGGACCGGGTGGCCGACGGTCGTCTTCGCGGCTACCGGTGTCTACACCCATCGACTCGTGTCCTCCTTCGACGTGGTCCTGGGCCTGCCGGTGAGCGGACGGACGACGAGCACGGCCCGCAGAGCGCTCGGGACGGCCGTCAACGTGCTCCCGCTGAGGTTCCGGGTCCGTCCGGACGACACGGTCTCCGCCTTCATCGCCGACACGCACGAGCGGCTGAGCGAGGCGCTGCGACACCAGCACCACCCGCTTGAGGAGATCCGGCGCGACCTCGGAATGACCCCGGAGGACCCGCCGCCCCACGGCCCGGTCGTCAACATCATGCCTGCCGGCCACGGGGAGCGCTTCGGCACGGTCACCGGCGTCGTCCGGCCGCTGGCGACGGGGCCGGTGACGGATCTGAAGATCTCCGTATACGAGGAGCCAGGGGGAGGCCTGCGCTTGGACGTCGAGGCCAACCCCCGCCTTCACGACGAAGCGGAGACCCGGGCACACAAGGACCGGATCATCGGTCTCCTGGAGCGGATCGGGTGGGCCGACGAGGAGACACCGCTCGGGCGGTTCGACGCGGCGCTGCCCCATGAGCTGACCGAAGTGCGGACGGACCGGCCGCAGGGGAGGTCCGAGGGCTCCCGTCCCGACGCCGACGTTCTGCCGAGCGCCTTCGAACGGTGTGCAGCCGCACTCCCGGGGACCATCGCCGTCACGGACGGGGAGCGGTCACTCACCTACGCGGAACTGAACGCGCGCGCCAATCGGCTGGCGCACAAGCTGATCGGCCTGGGGGCGGGACCGGAGAAGGTCGTGGCTCTCGCCCTGCCCCGCTCGTGCGACCTGGTGGTCGCCCTTCTCGCCGTCCTCAAATCGGGGGCCGCCTACCTTCCGCTCGATCCCACCCAACCGGACGGGCGTACGGCCTGGACGGTGGCCGACACCCGCCCGATCGCCGTCATCACCGCCCCCGGAAAACGCGACGTCCCCGGGCTCGCTCCGGGGACGGCCCGGGTCGAGATGGAGGCGGACACGGCGCACCTGTCCGAGATGCCTGATTCAGACCCCCCGACGCGCGCACGGCCCGAGAACGCGGCCTACGTCATCCACACCTCGGGGTCGACCGGCCGCCCCAAAGGCGTCGTCGTCCCCCACGCCAACGTCCTCCGGCTCCTCGATGAGGCCGAGCACTCGCTGGGGTTGGCCGAACCGGGCGTGTGGACACTCTTCCACTCCTACGCCTTCGACTTCTCCGTGTGGGAGATCTGGGGAGCACTGGCGCGCGGGGGACGCCTGGTGGTCGTTCCGGCCTCGACCACCCGCTCGCCCGACGATCTCCTCGACCTGCTCGAATCGGAGGAGGTGACCGTACTCAGTCAGACGCCCTCCGCCTTCTACCAGCTCATCGGCGCCGACCGGGAACGTCGGGCACGGGGCCGTGCCCGACGGCTCGCCCTCCGCCACGTGGTCCTGGGCGGTGAGGCTCTGGACCCGGCACGCCTGTCACCGTGGTTCTCCCGGCCCGGCGGGGCGGCGGCCGCGGTGACCAACATGTACGGCATCACCGAGACGACGGTGCATGTGACCCACGGCCCCGTCGACCCCGCCGTCCCGGCCGCCGAGGGTCCGTCGTCCGTCGGTACGCCCCTCGGACACCTGAACGTGCACATCCTCGACACCGCCCTGCGTCCTGTACCACCAGGTTGCGTCGGCGAGATGTACGTGTCGGGCCCCGGACTGGCCCGCGGTTATCTCGACCGCTTCGGACTGACGGCGGAGAGATTCGTCGCCGACCCGTTCGGCGCATCCGGTACGCGTATGTACAGGACCGGGGATCTGGCGCGCACGACCTCCGACGGCGCACTGGTCCACATGGGGCGCGTCGACCGTCAGGCGCAGATCCGCGGCTTCCGGGTGGAGCCCGGGGAGGTCGAGGCCCACCTCGTCGCCGTGGACGGGATCGCTGAGGCCGCGGTCGTCGCGCGCGCTGACGGAAACGGTGGCGAGCGCTTGGTCGCCTACGCCGTCCCGGAAGCGGGCCGCACCGCCGATACGCGCCGGTGGCGCGGCGATCTCGGCGAGCACCTGCCCGCCCACATGGTGCCCTCGATCCTGGTGCCGGTCGACGAGATCCCGCTGACGGCGAACGGCAAACTCGACCGCGATGCGCTGCCCGGTCCGCCATCGCCGGACTGGGACGCGACGGCCGCCGCCCGCACACCGGAGGAGGAGCTGGTGTGCGATGCCTTCGCGCGGGCGTGCGGTGTCGACGGCTTCGGTGTGGACGACGACTTCTTCGTTCGCGGCGGCCATTCGCTCCTGGCCGCCCGACTCACCATCGACCTGCGTCGCGTGCTGGGCACCCCGGTCACGGTGGGGGACGTGTTCCGCCACCCGACACCGGCCGGACTGGCCGCCCGGATGCGCGGATCCGAGGCGCTCACCCCGGACGAGCCGCTTCCGCTCGCCCCTGGCACGCGTACGGGGGACACCCCGCTGTCGTACGCGCAGCGCCGCATGTGGCTTCTCCACCGGATGCAGGGGGCCTCCCCGACCTACAACATGCCGGTGGCACTCCGGTTCACGGGAGAGCTGGACGAGTCGGCGCTGGCCGAGGCACTGGACGACCTGGTGGACCGCCACGCCACCCTGCGCACCGTGTACCCGGAGAGCCCGCACGGCTGTGACGCGCGTGTTCTGCCCCCTGACGAAGCGCCGCTGACACTCGAACACCACACGGTGACCGAGTCCGCTCTGGACGAGGCCCTCACCGCCGCCGCTCGCGAATCCCTCGACCTGGAAAGTCGGCCGCCGGTCCGTGCACACCTCTTCCGGGTAGGTGCCGCCGACACGGTCCTGCTCCTGCTGATGCACCACATCGCCGGTGACGGGGCGTCACTCGCCCCGCTCGTCACCGATCTCACCGGCGCCTACACGGCCCGGGCCCGGGGACGGGAGCCCAGGTTCGCCCCGCTCGCCACCGAGTACGCCGGTTTCTCCGGTTGGCAGAAGGACGTCCTCGGCGAACCGGACGATCCCGGGAGCCGGCTCCACGAGGCTCTGGAGCACTGGGCCGGAGTTCTGAGAGGGCTCTCGGACCAGACGGAGCTGCCGACCGACCGGCCACGCCCGGCGTCCATGAGCCATCGCGGAGGGTCGGTGCCCGTGTCCCTGGGAGCCGAGCTGCACCGGAAGCTCGCCGACCTGGCGCACGAGGTCGGCGCCACCGTGCACATGGTCCTTCAGGCGGTGCTCGCCGCACTGCTCACCAGGCTCGGTGCGGGAACCGACGTCACCGTCGGCTGCCCGACCGCCGGGCGGCCGGTACGCGAACTCGACGCCCTCGTCGGTTTCTTCGTCAACCCGGTTGTGCTCCGCACCGACACCTCGGGGGACCCGACGTTCCGCGAACTGCTCGGCCGCGTTCGCGACGTGTTCCTGGACGCGTACCAGAACCAGGACGCCCCGTTCGAGATGGTTGTGGACCGTGTGCGTCCCGACCGTTCCCCGGCACGCCACCCGCTCTTCCAGGTGGTGCTGTCCCACCAGCGTGAGGAGGCACCGGTCCGCGTGCCCGGCCTGTCGGTGCGCCGCGTCCCCGTCGACTTGGGTGTGGCGAAGTTCGACCTGACGCTCAACCTGGTCGAGTCCCACGGACGCACCGGTGCCCCGGCGGGGGTCGACGGCGACCTGGAGTACGCGGCCGAGCTGTTCGACCGGGAGACGGCCGAGGCCATCGTCCACCGCCTGACCGTTCTCATGCGCGCGGCCGTTGAACGCCCCGACGGCCCGATCAGCGGCGTCGACCTGCTGACCGAGGACGAGGAACGCCATCTCCAGGCGCCCACACCCGCGACGGCCCCGCCGGATCGGCCCCTGACCGACTTCTTCGAGGCCCAGGTCGCGCGAACGCCGGACACCGTCGCCGTCGAGGCGGAGGGCGTGAAGCTGACCTACGCCGAACTCGACCGGGCAGCCGAACGGCTCGCGCGACGCCTGTCGGCGTGCGGCGTCGGACCTGAGACGGCCGTGGCGATCCTTCAACGGCGTTCGGCCGACCTCGTGGTCTCACTCCTGGCCGTCCTCAAGGCCGGCGGCTTCTACGTCCCCCTCAACACCCGGTATCCGGCGGCCCGGCTGGGGCACCTGATGCGGGCGGCCGGTGCTCCGGTCCTCCTCACCGACGAGGTCGTGAACCAGGAGTACGCCAGCGAGTCCTGGGCCGGTGACGTCCAGGTCATCGTTGTGGACCGCACCGACGCGGCACCGGTCGACGCATCGGACGGCCCGCCCCGGCCACGCGCCCCCCGGCACCCCGAACAGCTCGCCTACGTGATGTTCACGTCCGGCTCCACGGGTGTCCCCAAGGGAGTCGCGATCACGGATCGCGACGTTGCGGTCCTGGCCACCGACCGGTGCTGGCCCGGGGGAGCCCACGAGCGCGTGCTCCTCAACTCCCCCTACTCCTTCGACACCTCCCAGTACGAACTGTGGGTCCCCCTGCTCTCCGGAGGCACCGTCGTCGTCGCTCCGCCGGAGGACCCGGATCTCGACACGCTCGAACGGCTGTTGAGGGAGGGCGCGGTCACCGGCATGTGGCTGACCTCCGGCCTGTTCAACCTGGTCGCCCGGGAGCGCCCGGAGTGCCTGCGTGGAGTGCGTGAGGTCTGGACCGGAGGTGACGTGGTCGCTCCCGACGCCGTGAGCCGCGTCCTCCGAGCCTGTCCGGACACCAGGGTCGTCGACGGCTACGGACCGACGGAGGCGACGACCTTCACAACCCGTCATGCGATGTCCGCACCATGGCGGCAGGAGACGACCATCCCCATCGGCACACCCCTGGACCACACCTCGTGCTACGTCCTCGGCCCCCGCCTCGAACCGGTGCCCACCGGTGTCCTCGGCGAGCTGTACATCGGTGGCGCGCGCCTGGCCCGCGGCTACCTGGACCGCCCCGGGTCGACGTCGGAGCGGTTCGTGGCCGATCCCTTCGGTGCCGTGGGCACGCGCATGTACCGCACCGGCGACCTCGTGCGACGGCGCCGGAGCGGGACACTGGAGTTCATCGGCAGGATCGACCACCAAGTCCAGGTGCGCGGCTTCCGCGTCGAACTGGGCGAGATCGAGTCCGTCCTCGGAGCCCATCCCGACGTGGGCGAGACCGCGGTGATGGCGCGCGAGGACGATCGGGGCGAGAAGCGGTTGGTCGGTTATGTCGTACCTGCGAGCGGTGCCCGGATCCGCACCGATGACGTCCTTCGGGAGGCGGCCGCGGCCCTGCCCGACTACATGGTTCCCGCCATGCTCGTCACCCTGGAACGCCTGCCGCTGACCCCCAACGGCAAGCTGGACCGGGCGGCACTGCCCGCACCCGGGTTCGCGGTCAGCACGGGACGCGCCCCCCGCAGCGCGAACGAACGCCTCATCGCCCGCCTGTTCGCGGAGATGCTCGACCGTGAGGACATCGGAGCCGAGGACGGATTCTTCGACCTGGGCGGCGACAGCATCATCGCGATCAGGCTCGTCGCCCGCGCGCGGCGCGAGGGCCTTGTGTTCTCCCCCCGGGACGTCTTCGAGCGCAAGACGGTCGCGGGCCTCGCCGCGGTCGCCACCGCCGAACCCGGGAGCGGGAGCGGCGGGGATGCGTCGGCGGCCGGAGAGGCGGCGGCGACGCCGATCATGCACTGGCTGAGCGCTCGCGGCGGCCCCGTGGACGGATTCGCCCAGTCCATGTGCGTGCGCGTTCCGGGAGGACTGGGGGAGGACACGCTCGTCCGAGCCCTCCAGAGACTCCTCGACCGACACGGCGTCCTGCGCTCGACGCTCACCGAAGGAGAGGACGGACGGTGGGGCCTGCGCATCGCCGAGCCCGGACGTGTCCCGTCTCGGGACTGGGTGAGGCGGATCCCCGCGGAGACCGGTGGCGTGAGCCCGCGGGACGTCGCCGCCGAGTCCCGCCGCCGCCTCGATCCGCGATCCGGACGCATGGGAGACGTTGTCTGGGTCGACCGAGGGGAGGATCACCTCGGAGACCTGGTCGTCACTCTGCACCACCTCGTCGTCGACGGTGTGTCCTGGCGGATCCTGTTGCCCGAACTCCAGGAGGAGTGTGAGGCGGTCCGGGCGGGCCGCGCCTCGTATCGACCGGGCGGGGGGACCTCCTACCGCGCGTGGGCGGCCCATCTCGAAGAGCTTGCCGAGGCCGAGGAAACGCTCGCAGAAATGGCGCATTGGACGAGTGTGCTCTCGGCGGAGAACGCACCGCCGGTCACCGCCGCGCTCGACGCCGACCTGGACACCGTCGGCACATCCGAGAGCCTGACGGTCGAGCTCGCCGAGGAACAGACCGCCCCGCTCCTGGCCGAGGTCCCCCGCCTCGTCCACGGGAACGTCAACGACGTCCTCCTCACCGCGCTGGCCCTGGCCGTTGCGGACTGGAGGCACCGGCGCGGGCTCGGCGACGCAGACGGAGTGCTGATCGACGTGGAGACCCACGGGCGGGAGCCCGGGGACACCGGTCTCGACCTCTCCCGGTGCGTCGGATGGTTCACGAACCTTCACCCCGTTCTCCTCGCGCCAGGCCCAGGTGGACGGCGGGAGGCGCTGGCGGGCGGAGCCGGGCTCGACCGGGCGCTCAAACGCGTCAAGGAGCAACTCCGCCAGGTGCGGCGCGGCGGGATCGGATACGGCCTCCTGCGCTACCTCAACGAGGACACGGGCCCCCGCCTCGCCCGGTTGCCGCGCCCCGACATCGGCTTCAACTACCTGGGACGCTCCGGAGGGTCCTCGGCCCGGGACTGGAGCGCCGAGCCGGTGTCCCTCGCCCTGCTGGACAGTGCTGATCCGGAGCTGCCCCTGGCGCACGCGGTCGAGGTCAACGCCGTCGTGCGGGACGGCGAGAAGGGCCCCAGGCTGACCGCCGTCTGGTCGTGGGCACCACGCCTGCTCACGTCCGATGAGGTAGCGGACTTGAACGCGACCTGGTTCCGCGCGCTGCGAGCCGTGACGACACGCTCCGACCACCCTGACGCGGGCGGCCGGACACCCTCTGACCTGCCCCTAGTGTCCATGAGCCAAGACGAGATCGACCGGTTCGAGGACGAATGGAAGGTGCGGAAGTGACCCGCTCGGATATCACTGACATCCTGCCGCTCACCCCCCTGCAAGAAGGCCTCCTCTTCCACGTGGTCTTCGACAGCGAGGGGATCGACGTCTACAACGTTCACATGTCCTTCACCCTGCGCGGGCCGTTGGACACGAGTGGACTGAGGGCGTCGGTACAGGCCCTGCTAAGCCGCCACCCCAACCTCAGAGCGGCCTTCAGGCAGCGTGACCGGGGACGTCCCGTCCAGGTCATCCCCCGCGAGGTGGAGATACCTTGGCACGTGGTCGATCTGCGTGACGGAGGCCGTGGGACATCCGAGGAGACCCGGTCCCGCCTCGACGCGCTGAGCCGGTCCGAACGTGAGCACCGCTTCGATCCGGCCGCGCCGCCGCTCCTGAGGTTCTGCCTCGCGCGCGTTGCCGATGACGAGTACCGCCTCCTGCTCACCACACACCACCTGCTCATGGACGGGTGGTCCATGCCTCTGCTCGTCCGGGAGCTCTTCGCCCTCTACGGCGCCGGGGGCGACCCCGCCGCCCTCGAACCGGTCCGGCCCTACCGGGACTATCTCACCTGGCTGGCACGACAGGACGAGACGACGGCGATGGACGCTTGGGCGTCCCACCTCCGTGGGCTCGACGAGCCAAGCCTCGTCGCCTCAGTGCCCGCGATGGGAGGGACCGCGCTCCCGGAACAGATCTGGACCGAACTGACACCCGAGCGCACCGCCGCGCTCGCAGCGACCGCACGCGCCAGGGGACTCACGCTCAACACCGTCGTGCAGGGGGCTTGGTCCCTGCTCCTCGGCGCCGTGCTCGGCCGTGACGACGTGGTCTTCGGTGCGATCGCCGCTGACCGTCCGCCCAGCCTCACGGGTGTCGAGCGGACTATCGGCATGTTCATCAACACCCTGCCGGTGCGGGTCACCACACGCCCCAGCGAGCCGGTGTCCGAGGTCTTGGAGCGTATCCAGCGCGAGCAGTCCGAGCTTATGGAACACCGGCACGTGTCCCTGACCGAGGTGGCGCGCGCCGCCGGGCACGGCGAGTTGTTCGACACCGTCGTCGTCTTCGAGAACTATCCCCTGGATCCGGAGGACCTACGCGCCGAAGCCCGGGGGGTGCGGGTCGATGACTTCGCGGTCGAGGACGCGACCCACTATCCGCTGGGTTTGATCGTAGTCCCCGGGGAGTCGCTCCGGATGCGGTTCGACCACCGGGCCGACGTCGTGGGCTCCGACATGGCGCGCGGACTGCTCGAGGGCTTCGTCCGGGTGCTTGAGCTGATCGCGGATGACCCGGACCTGCCCGTGGGCGCTCTGGACGTGGTGTCGTGGGGTGAGCGGTCGCGTGTGGTGGAGGGGTTCAACGACACGGGGCGTGTGCTTTCGGGTGGTTCGTTGGTCGGGGCGTTCGAGG
>NZ_BMXJ01000001.1:474943-933861 GCF_014651695.1 Nocardiopsis terrae | reverse complement strand
CGTGGAAGCTTTGTTGCGGTCCGGCCGCTGTGCGGCTTTCTCGCTGTGTTGTGTCTTTACTTTATCAGGTGTTCCGCGCCCCGCCAAACTGGCGGTTTGTGTCATTCCTGTTCGGGGTAAAGCCCGTGTGCTTCGTTTGCCTTGGCGTTTCCACCGGGCTTTTGAAGCGGCTCTCCGAAGTTTACATGTTCCGAGCACTGCTCGAACCACTCTGTTTCGGAAGAGGTGTCTGTGATCGCGGCCCGGTTCTGGGCTGGAACCCTGAAGTGGCTCCGCCCGCCGTCCCGCGGCGACCTGGAGAACATTACCCGTGGCCCCCACCCCAAGCAAACCGAAACGCCTGTGTCCCCGGTCACTGCAAGCCCAGCGGTCCCTGGGCCCGAGGGCCGGGCCGCCCCCGTGCGCCGACCCCTGTCGGGACACAGCCCTCCCCTCACGCACGCGCGTGCGCGCGTTCTTCATCCTTCCTGCCTGGCCGCCCCCTGGCTTCCTGCCTGGCCGCCCCCTGGGCCCCACAGGTCACGACCACTCACCGAAATGAGGAACTCGGAGAAGGAAACCCCTCACCCCGATGACAAAGGAGAGCGCCTTCCAGGATCACGTTCTTCTCCAAGCCGTGACCGACCCGGAACAGCACTGTCGACGAAGAATGGGCGGCCCCCGTTGACGTTGACCTCGCATGCACCACTTTGTTGACATCGCCGCACGTCAGAGCTTTGGCAGCCACATGCAAGATCATTCTCGGAAAGAACGGGGAAGACACAAAAGTTCTCTTAACACCCTTGAAATCCGACCGGCTCCGATACATGATGTGCAGCGTTACTGGAACCGATTCTGGTCCGGTGCCACCCCGCTACACGGGGAAATCAGACCAGGCCGCGTGCCGGATGTTCGGGGGGACGGCGGGCGCAGCGCGGCCATGCACCCAGGGAAGGACTCGCATGGACACCACATCCCCCGACACGGCCGAGGGTTCCGTCGACGCCGCGGAGACACCCGAGAGCCACACCAGCTGGAAGCGCTTCGCCCTGTTCTCCGTCCCAGCGACGGCCGCGGTCGGAGGCATCCTGGTCGCCATGGCCTCGGGAGCGCTCGCCGCCTCCTTCACCGTCTCCGGCCAGGAGTTCAAGATCTCCGCCGACGAACTCCAGGGTGAGGGGTTCGTGCAGTACGGCTGGGTCAACGAGACCATCCGCGGCGAGGCCGTACCGACCGCAGTCGCCGGTATCCGCGAGGCCGAGCTCAACAACCTGTGCCAGTCGGTACTCACCGAGATGCCGATCATCGGGCAGGTCTCGCTCCAGCTGACCGCAGGAACCGGGGACACCCCCGTCCAGGCGAGCAACCTGATCATCGACATGGAGCAGATGGACGGCAACGCCGAGTTCAACAACATGGAGATCGGCCGGGACGCCTCCACCCTGGACAAGGGTCCGGAGGCCGCGAAGGGATTCAACGACCTCTTCGGCATGCAGTCCGACACGATCTACGTCGAGGACCTCGAGCAGACCGCCATCTCCGCCACCGCCGGGACCTTCCGGCTGGCTGACCTGAGCCTCGGCATCAGCAGTGGGAGCAACGAGTGCTTCTGAGGTCCTTCCGGAGCCTGTGGACCGCCTGGCGCAACTGGTCCAGGCGGCGACCCTTCGCGGGAGGGCTCCTGATGATCCTCGCCGGGATCGAGATGGGCGCGCTCGTGGCGATGCCGGTGGAACTGATGATCCACACCGGTGTCGCCGGGGTGTCCTCCCTGGTGTTCAGCGGGATGCTGATCGTCCTCGGAGCGGTCACCTGGTTCACCCCGAACCAGCACGTCATCACCGGTTCGCTGGCCGGGTTCCTCGGGTTGGGCGCACTCATCCTGTCCAACCTCGGCGGCCTGGTGATCGGCACACTCCTGGCGTTGGTCGGCGGCGGCCTGGCCTTTTCCTGGCGGCCCGTCGCACGCCCGCCCCGGAAACGGCGGTTCGGGCGGAAGGGAACCCGGAGAAGGGGGCGCGGGGGAGAGTCGTCGGAGGGTGAAGCCGAAACGGTGCCCCTCCCGGCCTCCACCACGGCCGAAGACTGACCGCTCCCTGTTTCCGGGCGCTTCGGGGCTACTGATCCTCCGGAGGCGCGCGGGGCAGTATCCCGCCCCGTGCGTCTCCGGTTGTCCTCCGGCAAGTGACATCTACCTACGTCGGCGCGAACAACACCCCCAGTTGCCGCCGGGCGCCCGCAGTGTGCCGTCCGGCCGTCACACACAAGGAGTACTCATGTCGGTTCCGCAACCGAGATCCCGCAACCGCTCCTGCCTCGCCGTCGCTGGTGCCGGGGCGCTCGTCCTGGCCTGGGGCGGCCCCGCCCTCGCCGCGCAGGCGAACCCGACCACCGTCGAGCCCGCCGGCGCCGCCTTCTCCGCGTCCATGACCGGAACGGCGACCCTCTCCGCCGGTTCCACCATCGTCACCTGCGAGGTCTCCGCCACCATGCCCGGCGGCGGGCACAACCTCGTCCCGGACGCCCCGGACAACCACAACCCCGACGGCCCTGTCTCGGGGACCATTCAGGCACCGAACTTCGACGACTGCGACACGAACATGGCCTTCGTGGGCGCGGACGTGACCGTGAACGACGCGGTGTGGGAGATGTCGATGCAGGCCGGATCGCCCTCCACCGGAACGATGATGGTTCCGGCCGGAGGCATCGTGGTCACCACCAGCGGCCTGGCTTCGTGCACCGCCACGGTCAGCCCCGAGGCCGAAGCCGCCATCAGCGGCACCTGGACCAACGGCGACCCGGCCTCCACGCTGGCCTTCGACACCTCGGCTCCGGTCGTGGTCGAGGGCGGTTTCGGGTGCCCGACCAACGCGACGGAGTCGGACTTCACCGCCACCTACGAGGTGACCAACGCCGACAACCCGTCCGCGCCGATCACCGTTTCCTGAGAAGCCGTGTTCCGGGGCCGCTGACGTGAGTCAGTGACCCCCGGAACCGGTCACCCGGGACCATGGCTCCTCGGCCCCGTGCCGAGGAGCCATGGGACCGGCGCGGCGTCAGCTGTCGTCGTCCATCTCCTCGTCCATCTCCTCGTCCATGTCCTCGTCCATGGACTCCTCGTCACCCATGCCGTCGTCCATGGAGTCCTCGTCCTCCCCGTCCTCCATGGAGTCCTCCTCCATGGAGTCCTCTTCCTCCATCTCCTCGTCCTCCATCTCCTCGCTCTCCACAGCGGGATCGTCGGAGGAGGTGTTCTCACAGGCCGCCATGGTCAGGGCCGCGGTGAAACTGATGGCCCCGGCGACGAGGAGCCGGCGCACAGTGCTGGTGGCGGAAGCGGTCATCATCTCTCCTGCTGTTCGGTTCTCGTACCTTCGTACCGGTTCTTGGGCCGGCACTCCCCGCGCCTGGTGCGCGGGAGCTCTGTGGGGACGCCGTCATTCGACGGTGACCCGGACGGTGTGGTGGCCGGTCGCCCCGTCGGGGGCCGGGGGAGCGGAGTCGGCGGTCTGGGTCCTGTCCCGCCGGTCGGTCGCACGCACGGTGATCTCATGCTCCCCCGGTTCGGCAGCCCAGTCGAAGACCCACTGGCGCCAGGTGTCGGCGGTGTCCTCCGCCGCCAGGCCCGCCCGCTGCCACTCTCCGCCGTCCACCCGGACCTCGACCTCGTCGATTCCGGTGTGCTGCGCCCAGGCCACCCCCGCGACGGTCACCGTTCCGGCCCCGACGGTGGAGGACGCACGGGGCGTGTCGATGCGCGACTGCGTCTTCACCGGACCCCGCGCGGACCAACCGCGCGGTACCCAGTAGGCGTCGAACGCGTCGAACGTGGTCAGCTCGATCTCGACGATCCACTTGCACGCCGACACGTAGCCGTAGAGGCCCGGGACCACCATGCGGGCGGGGAATCCGTGCTCGTGGGGGAGCGGGCGTCCGTTCATGCCGACAGCGATGAGCGCGTCCCGGCCGTCCATCACGTCGGCGACGGGCGTTCCGATGGTCATCCCGTCCTGTGAGCGCGACACCAGTTGGTCCGCACGCCCGCCGTCCCGGGGAGAACGCACCCCGGCCTCCGCCAGCAGGGCCGCCAGGGGGACCCCGATCCACCGGGCGTTGCCCACGTAGTCGCCGCCGACCGGGTTCGAGACACAGGCCAGGGTGATGTCGCGTTCGGTGAGGTCGTTCCGGGCGAGCAGGTCGGCGAAGGTGTACACGCGCTCCCTGGCGCCCAGACCGTGGATCCGCAGCTCCCAGGCGGCGGCGTCCACGCGGGGGACCGACAGGGCGGTGTCGATCCGGTAGAAGTCCGAGTTGGGCGTCAGGAAGGGGGCGAGCCCGTCGATCTCCAGGTCCGCGCCGTCCGGGACGGGTGCCGCCGGGAACGCCGGGCGCGGCAGCAGGACGTCTGATCTGGACAGCTCCGCACCGGAGCCGGCGAGTGCCCGGGCCGCGGCTCCCGCGCCCGCCGAGGCGGCAGCGGCGACACCCGCGACGAGGGCGAACCGTCGGCGGTCGAAACCCTGAGGGGGTGGTCCGTCACCGGTCGGCTCGGCCGGGCCGGTCCCGGCGATCCGGAGGAGCCAGAGCAGGACGGCGGCGCAGGCGAGGGCGCCCGCGAGGGTCGGTAGTGCGTCGAGCACGTCGCTGTCGGGCCGGGTGAGCGCGGCGGCCAGGCCCACGGCCGCGAACACAGCGATGCCCGCGTATCCGATCCGGCGCCGTTTCCCGGACCAGGCGCCCAGAACGGCCGCGAACGCGAGGAGGATGACGCCCATACCGACGAACAGGGCGATCTTGTCCGCGGTGCCGAAGGTGTCGACGGCGAACTGCTTCAACGGCTGCGGCGTCAGGTCGACGACCGCGTCACCGACTGCCAGGACCGGGGTCGACCCCGACCGGGAGACGAGGGCGCCCACGACCTCGGCGACGGCGAGTGCGGCCCCGGTCGCGACGAGACCGGCGATCGCTCCCGGGACCGGGCCCGTGGTGCGGTTGGTGTCGAACATGCCCCTGGTTCGGAGCCGTCGGCGCGAAGGAGACGTACCATATGATCACGAAAAGGTAACCATCCCTCTCCGGGGGCGTCTCCTCCGGGCGCCTGGCACCGAATGCCGGGGTGACGGCGCTGGGAGGAAGATGGCAGTGGAACAGGTGAGTGGTATCAGGACGGGTGCCAGAGGGCCCGGCCGCGGATCCGCCCTGTCGGACGAGGACCTGGCGTCCTTGGTGCGGCAGACGGCCCTCGGCGACTTCGCCGCGTTCGAGCGTGTGTACCGGGAGCTGAGCGGCCCGGTGTTCGGGGTGGTCCGCAGGGTGCTCCTGGACGAGGCTCAGTCCGAGGAGGTGGCCCAGGAGGTCTTCCTCGACGTGTGGCGGAACTGCGGGCGTTTCGCTCCGGAACGGGGCACCGCACGTTCCTGGGTGCTCGTCATAGCCCACCGCAAGGCGGTCGACCGCGTGCGGTCGGAGGAGTCGGCGACCGCGCGGGTGGCCGCGGCCGGCCGGCTGGAACCGGAGACGACACCCGCCGACGGTGTCGAGAGGCACGTGGAGAACACCCTCGAACGGGAGAAGGTCCGGCGCTGTCTGCGCCGGCTCACGCAGTTGCAGAAGGACGTGGTCCGCCTCACCTACTACACGGGGCACACGCAGCGGGAGGCGGCCGAGCTCCTCAAGGTGCCGCTGACCACCGTGAAGGGTCGTCTGCGGGACGGCCTGATCCGGCTTCGGGACTGCTTGGGGGTGATCACGTGAGCGACATGCGAGCGCACGGCCTGATCGCGGGTTACGCGGTCGACGCGCTGGAGCCCGAGGAGCGGGCCGAGGCCGAACGCCACCTTGCCGCCTGCGACGAGTGCCGCCGCGACCTGGAGGAGTTCCGCGAGACCCTGGTCCGTATGGCCTACGCGGAGTCGGAGGAGCCCTCGGCCGAACTGTGGTCGCGGATCAGCGCGTCCGCTCGGCGGACCAGGCAGAACCCCCCGCCCACCGTTCCCGAAGGGGTCGTTCCGGGACCGGGCCGCTGGTGGTACGGGCGGTTCCCCTGGCTGGTGGCCGCCGCGTGCGCCCTGGTGGCGGTGGTGCTCGGCGCCGCCCTGGTGGCGGTCGACCGCCACCGGGACGACGTGAGCCGGCACACCGCCGAGGTCGAAGCCCTCCTCGCGGCGCCGGACACGCACATGCACGAGGGCTCCCTGGGGGACGAGGCGAGGGCGACGGCCTTCACGTCCTACGAGATGGACGCTCTGATGCTGGTGGTGGAGGGTCTGCCCGACACCCCGCCAGGGATGGCCTACCAGGTCTGGTACGTGGACGAGGACGGTATGCGTTCCGCGGGGATGCTGGAGCCGTCTCCGGACGGGCGGTACTCGGCGATGTCCCACGACATGGGCGAACCCGTCCAGGTGGGTGTCACCTTGGAGCCCGAGGGAGGCATGCCCGAACCCAGTAAGCCGCCGATGAAGTTCGACCTGTAGTGACAAGTACGCGCGGGTAGTCACTCACTCCGAGGAGAAGAAACGGTACGGGTCCCTCGCCTACGGTCGCAGTACTCCGTGGAGTCACGAGGCGAAGGCTTCCCGGAGGGCGCGGACCGCTTCGCCCGTCCCATACGCCCCTTCGGAGTCCCCATGGCCGCCCAGACCGGCAGTCCGCCCGCACCGTCGAAACTGCGCCACACCCTCCGGGTCGTGAGGGTGCTCGTCAGGGCCGGGGTCCTCGCCCCCGGCCGCCCGGACAGGGTGGTCCGCCAGCTCCGTGCGCTGCGGACCTGGGGGGCCACCATCGCGGGCGGTTACGCCGCCGCCGGTGAGCGGGTCCCCCGGCAGGTCTCCGTGATCGACGACGCGGGGAGTACCACGTTCGGGCAGATGAACCTGCTCGGCCGTGCCCTGGCGCGGGAGCTGCACGGCATGGGGGCGGGGCAGGGAACCCGGGTCGGGATCCTGTGCCGCAACCACGCCGGGATGGTGCAGACCATGGTGGCCTGCGGGCGCCTGGGCGCCGACGCCGTCCTGCTGAACACCGGTCTGGCCGCCGGGCCGCTGGTCGACGTGGTGGAGCAGAACGAGATCTCGCTGCTCGTCGCGGACGCCGAGTTCGAGGAGCTGTGCGGCGGGCTGCCGCCGGAGCTCCCGCGGGTGACGGCCTGGGGGGAGTCGGGCGCCCCCGGGCCCCGGTTCCCGGAGGGGGAGCGGGGGTCCGACGCGGTGGACCCCGAGCCTCCGGAGCGGCCGGGCAGGCTGATCGTGCTGACCTCGGGGACGACGGGGACGCCGAAGGGCGCGCGCCGTCCCACCCCGAAGGGTCCGCAGGACGCGGCCTCGGTGCTGTCCCGGATTCCGCTGAACTCCAGGGACCGGATCCTGGTGTCCGCACCGGTCTTCCACACCTGGGGGCTGGCCGGGGTCCAGCTCGGCATGTCGATGCGGGCGAGCCTGGTGATGCGCCGGTTGTTCGAACCGGAGGACGTGCTGCGGACGATCCAGGAGCACAGGTGTACGGCGCTGTTCGCGGTGCCGGTGATGCTGAGGCGGATCATGGACCTGCCGAGGTCGACCCGGGACAGGTACGACACCTCCTCGCTGAGGATCGTGGCGTGCAGCGGTTCGGCGATGAGCCCGCAGTTGATCAGTGACTTCATGGACGTGTTCGGGGACGTCGTCTACAACCTGTACGGGTCGACCGAGGTGTCGTGGGCGACGATCGCGACCCCGGAGGACCTGCGGTCGGCCCCGACCACCGCGGGGCGGCCGCCGCTGGGCACCCGGATCGCGGTACTGGACGAGCAGGGCCGGGAGGTGCCGCAGGGGAGCAGGGGTGCCATCCACGTCGGCAACGAGATGCTCTTCGACGGCTACACGAGCGGCCGGAGCAAGCGGATGGCCGACGGGCTGATGGAGACCGGGGACCGCGGTTACGTCGACGTCCACGGGCTGCTCCACGTGTCCGGCCGGGACGACGACATGATCGTTTCGGGCGGCGAGAACGTCTTCCCGCGCCCGGTGGAGGAGGCGATCGTGACGATGCCCGCGGTGCGCGAGGTGGTGGTGACGGGGGTCCCGGACGAGGAGTTCGGGCAGCGGTTCGCGGCGTACGTGGTGCCCTACGAGGGTTCCTCCGTCGATCCGAACGAGCTCCGCATGCACGTGCGCGAGGTGTTGGGCCGGTTCTCCGTTCCGCGCGACGTGGTGGTCCTGGCGGATCTGCCGCGCAACGCCACCGGCAAGGTGGTCAAGCGCCGGTTGCCGAGCAGCGTGCGGGCTCGGGAGTAGTCGGGCAGGGTCGAGCAGGCCCCGTTCGGGGTGTGGCGCCGGTGCGGTCCGTCCGCACCGGCGCTTTCCTGTGTACTTCTGAACACTTGTGAACACCCCTGTTCCCGACGTCCCTTTTTTGCTTGTGCACAAGGCAATTGTGGGCTTTGACATCGGGTGCGCGGTTACTACGATGTTGTGTGATGCCCGACCGATCCCCAGCCCCCGCGGGCGACTTCGAACTCCCGGCAGTCGACGAGCAGATGTGCTTCGCGCTGTACGCCGCCTCGCGTGCCGTCACGAACCTCTACCGTCCTCTCCTGGCTCCGCTCGGCCTCACCTATCCGCAGTACCTCGTGATGATGCTGCTGTGGGAACGCGGGGAATGTTCGGTCAAGGAGATCGGGGCGGTGCTCCAACTCGACTACGGAACGCTCACACCGCTGCTCAAGCGCCTGGAGACCAACGGCCTCCTGCGCCGGGACCGGGATCCCGCCGACGAGCGCTCGGTGCGGGTCCTGCCCACCGAGGAGGGGGCCGCGCTACGGGTACGCGCCCGCGGCGTCCCGGAGGCCGTCGGGCGGGTCATCGACCTGCCCGAGGAGGAGTTCGAGGCCACCAGACTCTCCCTGCGCCGACTGACCGCCCACGTCCTCGCGGGGGAGGCCCGCGTCGTCGAGGAGCCCTGAGGGCTGGGCGTTCCCGCTCCGCGGCCGCCGTCGGGGGACGCTGACGGCCGCGGACACGGCAGGAGACGGACACCACGGGGGTCGTGCCCGTCCTCTCCCTGCCTGCGGAAAGCCGGTGCGGGCGGACTTCGGAGCCCGCCCGCACCGGTTCTTCCGGACCGTTCCGGGTTAACGTGGTCACATGTCGATCTGGGCGTCAGACAACCGCACCGGCCACGTCCGCGAGGCCCTGACCCTCCTGCTGTCCCAGGGGGTGATCGACGACTTCCGGATCCGACCCGAGGACGACTTCCCGTTCAGGGTCCAGATCCCCGCGGGGATCGTCCCGATGACCGAGCACCAGGCCGCGCACTTCGCCCTGGGGGCCGCGGTCGCCCACTTCGGCGAGCTGGCCCGGGACGCGGAGGGTCTCTAGGGCTTGCCGCCGTCGGGTGCGCCGCCTCCGCCGGGACTTGACCTCAACATTGGTTTAGGCAGTTGTGTGGTCCGTGGGCGCCTCCGGGGCGCCCGGCCGGGGAGACCCCTCCCGGCCCACCGAGAGGAGACGGACCATGACACAGCCGATTCTGGTCACCGGAGCCACAGGGAACACCGGACGCCACGTGGTGTCGGGGCTGCTCGCGGAGGGCGTCCCGGTACGCGCCCTGACCCGGGACCCGGCACGTGCGGGGCTACCGGAGGGGGTGGAGGTGGTCGCGGGTGACACCACCAGCCCCGAGGACGTCTCCGCCGCCGCCGAGGGCGCTTGTGCCGCGTACCTGGTGTGGCCCGGAACCGACGAGGCCGCCGAGGGCGCGGCGGAGGTCGTCGCCGCTCTGGGCGGGCACGTCGACCGGGTGGTCCACCTGTCCTCGACCGGCGCGACGGAGGGGGACGGCGGGGTCTGGGGGAGCGTGGAGCGGGCGGTCCGGAAGTCGGTCCGCGAGTGGACCTTCATCCGCGGCGGCGGGTTCGCCGCGAACGCGCTGGCCTGGTCCGACCAGGTCCACCGCGGGGTGGTCCGCGCGCCGTTCGGAAGCATCCGGCGCTCCGTGGTGCACGAGCGGGACCTGGCCGCGGTGGCGGTACGGGCGCTGATCGACGACGCGCACGTCGGCCGGGCCTACGTGGCCACCGGACCCGAGGTGATCAGCCAGGCCGAGCAGGTGCGTGTGCTCGGCGAGACGATCGGCGTCCACGCGCGCTGGGAGGAGCAGCCGCTGGACGAGGCCCGGGCCGAACTGGCCGAGGCGGTGGGCGAGGACTTCGCTGACCAGATCATCGGGCACTGGTCCGAGAACGGCGACGTCCCGGAACCCGTCTCCGAGGACGTCTCCCGGGTCCTCGGCCGCCCCGCCCTCACCTTCCGGGACTGGGCCCGCGACCACGCCGCCGACTTCGCCCCCGGGGGCTGACGCCGGACCCGTGCCGCGGTGGACGGCGCGGCGGCCTCAACAGGGCCCCTGGTCGGACCAGGCACCCCACTCCCCGCCGACGGTCGGCGGAATCCCCTGGATCCACCAGCGGGCCTCGTACACCCGGCCCCCGAAGTGCACCCGGTCACCCTCGTCGTAGACCGTCCGGGGGTCCCAGGACTCACCGGAGCAGGAAGCTCCCTGAGACTCCTGCTCAGCGTCGTCGTCCGGCCCCTCCTCGGGCTCAGCCGGCTCCTCCTCCGCTTCCTCGGGCTCCTCGGGTTCCACCACGACCTCCTCGGGCCCGGTGGAGACGGTGATCGTGACCGTGCCGTCCTCGGGCAGGATCGCGCCGGGTTCGGGGTCCTGACCACTGATCCCGCCCTCGGGGACGGAGCCGCTGGGGGCCTCCACGACGGTGACGGACAGACCGATCCCGCCAAGCGCGTCGGACGCCTCCGTCCGCCCCATGCCCATCAGGTCGGGGACGATGACACCCTCACTGACGTGCAGGGTCACCGTCTCCTCGCGGTCACCGGTCTCGCCCGCCTCCGGCTCGGAGGACAGCACGGTCCCCGGGGTCTCCTCCGCCGAGTGCTCCTGCACCACTTCCACAACGGTGAAACCGGCCTCCCGCAGGAGGTTGCGGGCCTCGTTCTCGGTACCGCCCACGACGTCCGGGACCCCGACGTGCCGGGGGCCGACGGAGAGCGCCAGGACGACCGACCCGCCGGCCTCCAGCTCCGTGCCCGCGGCGGGGTCGGTGGAAGCCACCTCGCCGGGTTCGACACCGTCGCTGTAGGCGTCCTCGTAGGTGAAGGAGAGGTCGAGTTCGAGGGCGGCCAGTTCCGCCTCCGCCATCTCCGGGGAGAACCCGGCGAGGTCGGGGAGTTCGACCGCCTCGTCGGGGGCCAGGGCCCACCCCGCGGCGAAGAGCGCCAGCACGAGGACCCCCGCGGCCGCCAGTACCGGGAAACGGCGCCAGGGGGCGGGGCGGTCCTCGTCGGTACCGTCCCCGGCCCGGTGCGCGGACGGCCCGGTCTCCGCGTCGGAACCCGCCACCGGGATCGGCTGGGTGGCGGCGGCCGGGTCCTGGGGCCGGGGGAGTGACCTCAGGACCTGCTCGACCAGGGTGAGGTACTGTCCGGCGTCACGCGGACGGTAGCGCGGGTTCGGTTCGGTGGCGTTGGCGACCAGCATGTCCAGGTCCGGCGGCAGGCCGGGGACCGTGGCCGAGGGGCGCAGCGGAGCGCTGTCCGCGGCCCGGAGCGCTCCCGTCAGCAGGGTGTGCAGGAGCATCCCGACGGCGTGCACGTCCGTGCGCGGGGTCGCCTCCTCGACCCCCACCAACCGGAAACCGGTGACCGTCACCCCGCCGTCGTCGTCCAGGACGACGTTGTCCGGGCTCAGGGCGCCGTGCACCAGCCCCTCGTCGTGCGCCGGGTGGAGGGCCGCGAGAACGTCGGCGACGATCGAGAGCGCCATGTGCGGGCTGTAGCGCAGTCCCCGCTCACCCCCGCCGAGCACCTCGGCGAGGGTGTCCCCCGGCGTGTGCTCGGTAACCGCGTACACGTGCTCCCCGTCCTGTCCGTCTCCCAGGACACGCACGAGGTTGGGCGCGGTGAGGCCCGCGAAGGTCTGGGCACGGCCGAGGAAGGCGTGCGCGATGGCTGGATCGGCGGCCGGTTCCGGACCGAGGAGGGTGACCGTGACGGGCTGGTCCGCCACCGTGTCGTGCCCTTCGTGGACGGAAACCGAGCCGTCGCCGCCGACCCGCGCGCCGATGAGCACACGTCCGTGCAGCGTGACGCCGGAGAGGGGGGAGGGGGTGGGGGACTCCATGTGTCGGATTGTACGGTGACAAATCCCCGCACAGAGCCCTCTATCAGGCCGGATACGGACAGTGAGCGTCTCGGTGGAGTCAACCCGCGACCACCCCGCCCTGGTCCTGCTCGGCGCCGCATCGCGCCCCGCCGCGTGCGGCATCATGGTGGCGCACGGAAGCGGGAACGCGGATCGGTACGGGAACGGGGAGCGGCCATGGCGGAGCGGATCGAATGGGTAGCGGCACACGACCACCCGGAACTGACGGCCGAGCCGGTGCGCGAGGCCATCGCCCCCTTCGACGGTTCGGTCCGGGCCGCCTCGATCGACCCGGACCTCGCGGACACGGCGGAGTTCTGCGAGGCCTACGGGCTGGCCCTGGACACCAGCGCGAACTGCGTGGTGCTGTCCGCCAAGCGCGGCGGTGAGGTGACGTACGCGGCGTGCATGGTGCTGGCCACGGACCGGGCCGACGTCAACGGTGTCCTCCGGCGCCACCTGGGCGCACGGAAGGCCTCGTTCGCCCCGATGGACGAGGCCACCGGACTGACCGGCATGGAGTACGGCGGCATCACCCCGTTCGGGGTGCCGCGCGGCTGGCCGATCCTGGTGGACAAGAGGGTGTACGACACCCCGTGGGTGGTGGTGGGCAGCGGGCTGCGCGGGTCCAAGCTGCGGGTCCCCGGGCCGCTGCTGGCCGAACTGCCGGGCGCCGAGGTACTGTCCCTGACACGTTAGGGACCGCGCGGGTACGAGGCGCCCGGACGGGGCGGGGGAGGGAACCCGCCGCCGGGGGTCCTCTCCCGGTCGGTTTGTCGACAAATCCATGAATGGTTTCGGCTTGGTCGTCCCGGTTTTCGGTGCGCCCCCTTGCCTGCTCGGGCACCGGGTGTCGCCGCCTTGCCCGTGCAGGTACCCGGTCCGTGCGAGTACCCGTAGCTGCGCCGGACCCGGGGGCGCCCTCACACGGTGCGGTGGTCCGGGACCCGCCGGTCCCGGGGCCCGTCGTCGGACGCTCGGCGAGGCCCTACGGCTCCGGCGTCCTCGGCCGGGACGGGGCGTTGAGCCGGGCTCCCACCAAGAGGACCGCTCCGATCACGATCAACGCGATCGCCCACGACCCCGCCGGAGCCATGGCCGCTCCACACGTCACCATCACCAGGTCGGGCGCCTCCCCCATGACGAACCACCCGTGGAGCTCGTCAGTACCGGCCGGGAGGGTCAGCCACCCCGACCCGCACGGCCCGCTGGGCACCAAGCCGAGGGCTGCACCACCGGCGACCAACGCGAGGGCCGCCAGGCGGATGATCTGGACGGGGGACATGGGACTCTCCTCGGCTTCGGGGGTGTCCACGTAGGACGACCGCGTCACCCTCACGGTTGCCCCACCGGAAGGCCTCCGGGTCATCCGGTCCCCTCCGCGGTCCGCTGAGCCGTGTCGAGCCCCTGGAAGCAGCCGATGTCGACAAAGAGATCGAAGGCGCCCAGGTCGGCCGCGTCACCGACGACGTAGGCGACCTCCGTCGGCCCCTTGCGCCGGGCGGCCCCGATCGCCTCGGGCACGAGGTCGGCGCCCACCGCCTCCCAGCCGTACCGGGCGATCTCGGGGGTGAACTGCCCGTGTCCACAACCGATGTCCAGTGCCCAGCCGGGGCCGTTCGGGCGCTCCTCGGCCTCGCGGTCGAGCCAGGACCGGAGCTGTGCGTCGGCTGCGGGGCCGTAGCGCTCCCAGGGCGTGAAACCAAGACGGTACATCCGGGCGTAGCTGGTCACGGGGCCACGCCAAGCACCCCTGCACGGGCCAGGCGGGCAGCCCGGACCTGTTGGTGAAAGTGCTGGTGAGGCGTACTTCCGCAGCTGCGGGGCTATTTACTGACCGATCGGTCTGTAATACTGTTCCCAGAGACCCACACCGAGGAGAGGACCGTCACGTGTCCGAAGTACTGGAGAGCTACGCACAGGGGTCGTGGTTCGCCCCCGCGGACGAGGGCGCGCCCCTGGCCGACGCGAACACCGGTGAGACCGTCGCACGGATCTCGAAGAACGGCCCCGACGTGGCCGCGATGGTCGGGTACGCGCGTGAGGTCGGCGGGCCCGCGCTGCGCGCGCTCACCTTCCACCAGCGGGCGAACGCCCTCAAGGAGGTCGCCAAGCACCTCATGGGGTACAAGGACGAGTTCTACGCCCTCTCCCACCGGACCGGCGCCACCAAGCGCGACACCGCGGTGGACGTCGACGGCGGTTTCGGCACCCTCTTCAGCTTCTCCAGCAAGGGCCGACGCGAACTCCCCAACTCCACCGTCATCCTCGACGGGCCCCTCGAACCCCTCAGCAAGGGCGGCACCTTCGTCGCCCAGCACGTCTACACCTCCCGCCCCGGCGTCGCGGTGCAGATCAACGCGTTCAACTTCCCCGTCTGGGGGATGTTGGAGAAGCTCGCGCCGGCCTTCCTCGCGGGCCTGCCCAGCATCGTCAAACCCGCCGGCCAGACCGCCTACCTAACGGTCGCCGTCGTGAAGCGGATGGTCGAGTCCGGTCTCATGCCGGAGGGCTCGATCCAACTCCTCGTCGGCAGCCACCGGGGCCTGCTCGACGCCCTCGGCCCGCAGGACGTCGTGGGCTTCACCGGGTCCGCCGCCACCGGAGCGATCCTGCGCAACCACCCGAACGTGGTCAGCGGCGGCGTCCAGCTCAACGTGGAGGCCGACTCCCTCAACTGCTCGATCCTCGGCCCGGACGTGACCGTCGAGGACCCCGAGTTCGACCTGTACGTCAAGCAGGTCGTGACGGAGATGACCGTCAAGGCCGGACAGAAGTGCACCGCCATCCGCCGGGTCATCGTGCCCTCCGCCATGGCCGGAGCCGTCACCGAGGCCCTCACCGACCGCCTGTCCAAGGCCGTGGTGGGCGCCGCCGACAACCCCGACACCCGCGTGGGCGCGCTGGTCTCCCTCGACCAGCGCGAGGAGGTCCGCAAGGCGGTCAAGGCCCTGCGCACCTCCAGCGAGCTGGTGTTCGGCGACCCCGAGCGAGTCGAGGTGACCGGCGCCGACGACGAGTCCGGCGCCTTCATGTCGCCGATCCTGCTCCGTGCCGAGCCCGGCGCGAAGGAGCCGCACGAGGTCGAGGCCTTCGGCCCGGTCAGCACCGTCATCACCTACGACACCGTGGACGAGGCGGTCGAGCTCGCCGCACGCGGCCGGGGCAGCCTGGTCGGCTCCCTGGTCACCAACGACGAGGACGTCGCCCGCGAGGTCGTCCTGGGCGTCGCCCCCTGGCACGGCCGCATCCTGGTGCTCAACCGGGAGGACGCCAAGGAGTCCACCGGCCACGGTTCACCGCTGCCCGTCCTGGTGCACGGCGGCCCCGGCCGCGCCGGCGGCGGCGAGGAGATGGGCGGTGTGCGCGGCGTCAAGCACCACATGCAGCGCACCGCCGTCCAGGGTTCGCCCGACATGCTCACCGCGATCACCGGGCACTGGACCACGGGTTCGCGCCGCATGGTCGGCGAGGTGCACCCGTTCCGCAAGGACCTGACCGAGCTGCGAATCGGCGACACCGTCGAGTCCGCCGAACGCACGGTGACCCGCGCGGACATCGACCACTTCGCCGAGTTCACCGGTGACACGTTCTACGCGCACACCGACGAGGAGGCAGCCGCCGCCAACCCGCTGTTCGGCGGGATCGTGGCACACGGGTACCTGGTGGTGTCGCTGGCCGCCGGCCTGTTCGTCGATCCGGCCCCCGGGCCGGTCCTGGCCAACTTCGGCGTCGACAACCTGCGCTTCCTCACCCCGGTGAAGGAGGACGCGGTGATCAGGGTGAAGCTGACCGCGAAGCAGATCACCCCGCGCACCAACGCGGACTACGGCGAGGTGCGTTGGGACGCGGTCGTCACCGACCAGGACGGTGAGGCGGTCGCCACCTACGACGTCCTCACCCTGGTGGCCAAGGGCGAGGAGTAGACACGGGGACAGGTCGACCCGTCAACTGATCGACCTGTCGCCTCGTCGCCCTGTCGACAAACCGACAGGGCGGTATGGCTGCGTGGCGGTATGACGTCAGGTCCACGGACCGCTGTGCGGACACGGCGGCGCCCCCGGGACCGGGGGGCGCCGTCGTGCTCGGAACCGGGCGCCGAGGGCCGGTCAGACGAGGCCGCCGACGTCCCACTCGGTGAACACGTTCTCGGCGTCCACCGTGCGCAGGGCGCCGCCGTCCTCAGTGAACGCCACCGGTGCGGGTCCTTCGGGGACCTCCATGGTGGCGACCCGCTGCGCGGACGGGACGTGCCAGACGTTGACCGCGCCGGTCTCCCCGGACGCGGCGGCCAGGGTCCCGTCAGGGCTCAACGCGAGCGATCCCACGACACCGTCGCCCGCGCCCCGGGGCAGGGGTTCGGCGGTGTCGTCACCGGTGTTCCACCGGAAGACCGCCGTGCCGACCGCGAAGACCACCACCGCGCCGTCGGGGCCGATTTCCATCGCGGTGACCTCGTCACCCGCGTCCGAGGCCTCGCCGGGCCCGCCCGGGCTACCGTCCGCCGCCTCGCCGGTGGGCAGGAGTTCGGCTTCCCGGACCTGTTCCGGGCTGACGTACAGATCGTCTCCCGCGTTGCGGTCCTGCCCCTCCAACGGCACCACCCGGATGCTGCGGTCGTTGCCCACCGCGGCGGCGCCGGCCATGTACTCGCCCTCCCGGTCAACGGCGACGGCGTCGACGGCGGCCGGCACGGCCCGGGATCCGTCCGGGTTCCGGTGGGTGTGGGCCAGACGGCCCTCTCCGAACCTCGTCCCGAAGGTGCCGTCCCCGGCGCCGACCACCGGAACATGCCCGAGGGCGTCGATGTCGACAGCGGTGTACCCATGGTGGGCGTCCCCGTCGTCGGACTCGGGATAGCCGTCCGAGGATATGTTCATCACGGAGGAGCCGTCCTCGTAGACCGTGCCCCAGAACCAGGGGCGGTCGGCTACCGCGAGGTGGCGCGGGACTTCGTAGGAACGGTTGTTACCCGCCGTTTCCACCTCTGGCACCGAGGGCAGGGAGACGAAGTGCACCGGCTCCAGTTCTTCCGGTGGAGCCCATGCGAAGACCTCGCCCGACGGTGAGATCCCCCGGGTCAGGTCCGCGTCGAACTCCACGTCCAACGGGTTGGCCTCGACCGGTTCCAACACGCTGAGGGGGAGTTCCGGGTACTCGACTTCCTCGTCCCCGGCCCCGTTCCCGGCATCGGCCTCTGCTTCGTTCCCGGCTTCGGGTCCGGAATCGGCCTCGGCTCCGACCGGTTCCGGAACACCGTCGGACGCGAGGGAGACCACGAGCGCGACCGAGACGACCACGGCCAGCGCACCGTCGGCGTAGGCCGCGGCCCGCCCCCTTCCGACCCGTGGTCCGGGCGTTTGTCCGGTGGACCGGTCAGTCGGCCGGACCGGCTCCGGCGGAGGCTCGGTGAGCCGCTCGGTCTCCCACTCGCTGTCCACGACCAGGCGGTCGACCGCCCCCTCCGGTTCCCAGCGAATCGCTTCCGGGGCTCCGCCCAGGGCGCGTACCGCTTCACGAGCGCTCGGCCGGTCCTCGGGATCCTTGTCGAGAAGGGCCGCCAGTGGTGACCGCAGCCCCTCCGGCACGCGTTCCAGGTCCGGTTCCCGGTCCACGATCCGGTGGATGACGGAGGCCTGCGGTGCGGTACCGAAGGGCGGCTCGCCCGTCGCGGCGAAGAACAGTACGGACCCCAGCGAGAACACGTCGCTGGCCTCGGTCGCCGCACCACCCAGCGCCTGTTCCGGTGACACGTAGGCCAGGGTCCCGAACCCCCGGGCCGTGTGGGTGGCCTCCACCGCGTCGAGCGCCTTGGCGATCCCGAAGTCGATCACGCGCGGCCCGTCCCCCACGAGCACGATGTTGCCCGGCTTGAGGTCGCGGTGGACCAGACCGGCACCGTGGATGGCCGCGAGTCCTTCGGCCAGGGCCGCCGCCAGCCCGTGAAGCTCCCGCTTCCGCAGGGGGCCTCCCTCGACCACCGCCTGCCGCAGGGTCGGCCCGGCCAGGTACTCGGTGGCCATCCACGGCACCTCGGCTTCGGGGTCCGCGTCCACGACGGCGGCGGAGAACGCTCCGCTGACCCTCCGTGCGGTCGCCACCTCGCGGGCGAAACGGGAACGGAAGCCCGGTTCACCGGCCAGGTGCGGGTGGATCACCTTGAGGGCGACCTTCCGATGCCCCGGAGTCCTGGCCAGGTAGACGCGGCCCATCCCGCCCGCTCCCAACCGCCCCAGAACCAGATAACCGCCGATCTCCCGGGGATCGTCCTCGTCGAGCCGCTCCATGCGTGTCAGTTCTCCCCGTCAGACCCGTTCCCAGACGTACAGGTGGTAGTCGTCCAGTTCCTCGTTCTCCTCCTGCGGTCGGTGCCCCAGGCGCACCAGAACTCCGCCGTCGGCGGACAGGCCCACGCCGGAGGTGTTGGCCGCCAGATCCGCACGGGCACTTTCCTCCGGCACCGTCACCGGCCCCAACGAGACACGGGCGTCGAGATCCACGTCCACCACGGTGCCCCCGAGCGACCAGGCCAGCAGCCTCCCGGTCCCCTCGTCGACAGCACCCCGCGGCGCGATGCCCAGTTCGTGCTCGAAGCCACCCAGCTCTTCTCCGGTGGTGGCGTCCCACATACTCACACTGTTCTTGCCGATCGCGGTCAACTGGGTCGTGCCCGGTTGGAAGGACAGGTGTCCGTAGCGTTCGTCCGCCGTCGCGTCGATCTCGGCCACCTGTTCCCCGGTCGAGGTCCACACCTCGATGCGCGCGGGTTCGTCCGCCGAGTCCTCCATCAGCGTCGGCTCCCTGAGGAAGGCAACGAGGGAGCCGTCGGAGCTGAGTGCGAGACTCTGACCGCCGTTCGGCGCGATGACCCTGACTCTCCCGCCGTGCTCCGTGTCCCACAGGGCGGTATCGCCCCAGGGACTGGTGACGACGAGCCGGCCCTCGGGGGTGAAGGCGACCTCACCTCCCCTCGCCCCCACCGTCGTCCGCGCAAGGGTCGCACCGCTCTCCGGGTCGATGACGACGACGGGTTCCGCACTGTCCCACGTCCCCTCACGGGGCATGGTCTCCCCCCAGGCCTGGACTGCCAGCATCGTCCCGTCCGGCGCCACGGTGATCGCTCCGGTACCGGAGAACTCACTGGCGTGGAGGGGAGCGCCGCTGCCCGTGTCCACCGCGAGCACCGGGGTGGACGACCCCTTCATGTAGGCGGTGCCGCCGTCGGGGGAGAGCGCTATGGACTGGTACCAGGTCGTCTCCGGAATGGGGACGTCGATCTCGTGCGCCGCGACCAGGGTGTACGCGGCGGGTTCACCGGGCGGCTCAGCGCCCTCCGAAGGGGGAGCGAGGCCGCCTGCGAACGCAGGATCGCCGGAACCGGAGCGGGCGCCCGAGTCGCTGATGCCGGACCACACACGGGGGATCAGGAACCCGGCCACGACCACCAGCGCGACCACGGTCGCGGCCACGATGAGCGCGAGGCCGGAGGGGCGCCGCCGGGGCCGGGCGGGCGGCCGTCCCGCGCCCGGCTCCTCGTCCTCCGGGTTCGTCTCCCCCGGCACCTGCCCCGGTGTTCCGGGGGTCGGCGAAGCGGGCCCCGGTGGTTCCCCGTACGGGACCTCCGCCAGGCGCTCCGCCGCCCAGGCCTCGCGTTCGGCGATCAGGTCGGTCACCGTGTGGGGCAGCGGGGCGGGCCCGCCGCCGGTCCCGGTGCCGCCGAACGCGCCGAGCAACTCGTCAGTACGCGGTCGCGCCCCGGGGTCGACACTCAGGCAGGCGGCCAGGAGCTGACGCAACCCGGGCTCGATCCCCGCCAGGTCCGGTGGCTCCCGCAGGACCCGCCGCAGGATCGCCACCACCGGACCCTCCCCGTAGGGATGGCGCCCGGTCGCGGCGAAGGCGAGCAGCCCGCCCAGGGCGAACACGTCCCCGGCCGGACCGGCCTCCCCGCCCTCCAGGACCTCCGGCGGCAGGTACCCGGGGGTGCCCACGGCCTGCCCGGTGTCCGTCAACGCGGTGGCGTCCTCGGCCCGGGCCAGGCCGAAGTCGATGACCCGCGGCCCCGAGGCGGACAGCAGCACGTTGCCGGGTTTGAGGTCCCGGTGGGTCAGCCCCGCACCGTGGATCGAGAGGAGCGCCTCGGCCAGTCCGGCCCCCACCGTGCGGACCGAACCGCCGGGCAGGCGGCCGGCTGCCGCGACCGCGTCGGTGAGGGTGGGCCCGGCGACGAAGGCCGTGGCCAGCCAGGGCACGGTGGCTTCGGGATCGGCGTCCAGCACCGGGGCGGTGAAGGTCCCGCCGACCCGTGCGGCGGCCTCGGACTCGCGGGCGAATCGGCGGCGGAACTCCGGGTCCCGCGCGAGGTGGGCGTGCACCGTCTTGACCGCGACCGCCCGGCCGCCCGCCGAACGGGCCAGGTACACCTCGCCCATGCCCCCGGCTCCCAACCGGCTGACCAGCCGGTACTCGCCTGCCCACCCGAAGTCGCCGGACTCTGCCACTACTCCTCCAGCACCTCGTCGCGGTCGTCCCGTGCCGCGCGGTTCATGGCGGGGCGAAGCGACAAGACCCTACCAACCACGCGAAACACCGGCCCGGGCGAGCTCTCCGGCACGGTGCTCCCTGCCATGCTGGAGCTCGGTCCAGGAGACGGGGGAGGGCATCCGTGCGAGGACGTGACCCGAGGGTTCGGCCGAGGCGCACCACGAAGCTGCGGGTGGTCGAGGACTTCGACGCCCCGGCCGACCGGGTGTTCGCGCTGATCCTCAGCAGGGCCGGATTCCTGGACGCCATGCCGCCGGGGGTGGAGGTCCTGCGCTGGCCCGAGCGCTTCGGGGAGGGCGAGGTCCTGGACCTGCGCTGGGGCGCGGCCGGGTTCCACCCCGTGCGGTGGACCGCCGTCATCGACGGCTACGAGGCAGGGCGCTCGTTCAGCGACCTCCAGGTGCGCGGACCGTTCCGGTACTGGCGGCACACCCACACGGTCGAGCCGCACGGGACGGGCACCCGGCACACCGACCTGGTGGAGATCAGCACCGGGCTGGGCCCGGCGGGCGACCTCGCCGCCGCGATCGGCATCCGGGGCGCTTTCGGACCGAGGCTGCGCCGGATGCACACCGCTCTGGAGGGTTGACCGGAGCGCACGGACCCCGGACACGGGAAACGCCTCGGGGGTGCCGACTCCCCCGAGGCGCTCCGTTCCGGGGCCGCCGGGTTCCCCCGGCGGCCCCGGTCTACAGGCGGGCGATGGCCCTGGCCGGGTTCTCCATGGCGTCGGCGACCACGCGCATGAAGCCCGCCGCGGCTCCGCCGTCGCAGACGCGGTGGTCGAAGGCGAACGACAGCTGGGTGATCTTGCGGACCGTCAGCTCACCGTCCACCACCCAGGGGCGGTCGATGATCCGGCCGATGCCGAGGATGGCGACCTGCGGGTGGTTGATGATCGCGGCACTGCCGTCCACGCGGAGCGACCCGAAGTTGTTCAGCGTGAACGTGCCCCCGGTGAGCTGGGCGGGGGTGGCCTTCCCCGCCCGTGCCAGCCGGGTGAGCTCCTTGATCTCGGTGTCCAGTTCGGCGGTGGTGAGCTTGTGGGCACCCATGACGGCGGGAGCGACCAGGCCGCGGTCGGTCTGGACGGCCAGGCCGAGGTTGACGCCGTCGTACTGGACGAGCTCCTCGCGCTCGGTGTCCACCAGCCCGTTGAGCTCGGGGTAGGCGTGCAGGCCCGCGAGCACGAACCGTGCCACGTAGGCGAGCAGGCCCGGCCCCTCCGGGTCGGACCGGCGCAGACGCACCAGTTCCGTGGCGTCCACGTCCACCCACACGGTGGCCTCGGGGATCTCGCTGCGGCTGCGCGAGAGCGAGGTGGCCACGGCCTTGCGGAAGGCGCCCATCGCCTCCCGCTTCGACTCGGCCAGGCCCGTGCGGGCGTCGACGGCACCCGGCTCCGCCTGGGCGGGGGCCGCCGGGGTGGAGGCCGCGATCGGGGCGGACGGGGCCGGAGCGGTGTTGGCACCGGCCGCCTCGATCGCGGAGCGTACGTCGCGGCGGGTGATGAGCCCACCCGGGCCGCTGCCCTCGATGTCGGCCACGCGCAGCCCGGCCTCCCGGGCCAGTTGGCGGACCAGCGGTGAGGTGACCAGCGGGACCCGGCGCGCCGGTGCGGGGACCGGAGCGGCCGCGGGGGCCGACGGCTGGGAGCCGTGCGACGGCGGACGGTTGCGCGGACGGCGGCGACGACCCGAGCCCGTGGACTCGGGGGTGCCGTAGCCGATCAGGACGTTGCCCGAACCCGCGCGCTCCTCCTCGCGGTAGCGCTCACCAGCGGTGTCGGCCTCGGCCCCCGTGGCTGCCGGGGCCGGTGACTTCGTCTCCGCGTCGGGTTCCTCCGCCGCGGGGGGCTCCGCGGCCGGAGCCTCGGCCGGGGAGCCGGATCCGACGGTGATGAGCGGCTTGCCGACCTCCAGGACCTCGCCCTCCTCGCCGTGCAGGACGCTGACCGTCCCGGCGAAGGGGGAGGGGACCTCGACGATCGACTTGGCGGTCTCCACCTCGGCGATCGGCTGGTCGACGGCGACGGTGTCGCCGACGGCGACCAGCCACTTCACGACCTCGGCCTCGGTGAGGCCCTCTCCCAGGTCGGGGAGGTCGAAGGTCTGGGCGGTCACTGGTCCTCCCACTGCAGGTCGTCGACGGCGTCGAGGATGCGGTCCACGCTGGGCAGCTGGAAACGCTCCAGCTTGGGCGGGGGGAAGGGGATGTCGAAGCCGGTGACCCGTCGGACCGGGGCGGCCAGGGAGTGGAAGCAGCGCTCGGTGACGCGGGCGACGATCTCCGAGGCGACGCTCGCGTACCCGCTGGCCTCGGCGACCACCACGGCGCGGCCGGTGGAGCGCACCGCCGCGCACACGGTCTCGTCGTCGAAGGGCACGACCGAGCGCGCGTCCACGACCTGGAGGCTGCGGCCCTCCTGGGCCGCGGCCTCGGCGGCCTCCAGGGCGGTGGGCACGGCCGGCCCGTAGGCGATGAGGGTGGCGTCGGTCCCCTCGCGGCGGACCACGGCCCGGCCGATCCCGGGGGAGGGGCGGTCGAAGTCCACCTCGTCCTTGGCCCAGTAGAGCTTCTTGGGCTCCATGAAGACCACGGGGTCGGGGGAGGCGATGGCCTCGCGCAGCAGGTGGTAGGCGTCCTCGGGGGTGGCGGGGGTGACGACCTTCAGGCCCGGGGTGTGCGCGTAGTAGGCCTCGGAGGAGTCGCAGTGGTGCTCGACCCCGCCGATACCGCCCGCGAAGGGGACTCGGATGACCATCGGCAGCCCGACCCGGCCGCGGGTGCGGTTGCGGGTCTTGGCGACGTGGCTGACGATCTGTTCGAAGGCCGGGTAGGCGAAGGCGTCGAACTGCATCTCGACCACCGGGCGCATGCCGTTCATCGCCATACCCACGGCCATGCCGACGATCCCGGACTCGGCGAGCGGGGTGTCGAAGCAGCGGTCCTCGCCGAACTCCGCGGTCAGGCCGTCGGTGATCCGGAAGACACCGCCGAGAGGGCCGACGTCCTCACCGAAGACGTACACGGCAGGGTCCTCGGCGAGGGAGTCGCGCAGCGCCCGGTTGAGCGCCTGCGCCATGGAGAGCTTCTCGGTCGCCATGTCAGTTGCCCTCTCTGCTCAGTTCGTCGGCCAGGAAGGCGGCCTGTTCGGTCAACTGCGGGGTGGGGGAGGCGAACACGTGCGCGAACAGCTCGGCGCCGTCGGGCTGCACGTCCCGGTTGACCCCCTCGCGCATGGCGGTGGCGACGGCCTCGGCCCTCTCGGTGATCTCGGTCTGCCTGGCCTTGGTGAGCACCCGCTTCTTCCGGAGGTAGGCCTCCATCCGCAGCAGCGGGTCGCGGGCCACCCAGGGGTCCACCTCGTCCTCGCTGCGGTAGCGGGAGGCGTCGTCGGCGTTGGTGTGCGCCTGCATCCGGTAGGTGTGCGCCTCGACCAACCGGGGGCCCTCGCCGGAGCGGGCGGCCCCGACGGCGTCCTCCAGGACGGTGAGGACGGCGGCGGCGTCGTTGCCGTCCACCCGCTCGCCGTTGACTCCGTAGCCGACGCCCTTGTGGGCGAGGGAGGGGGCGGCGCTCTGCTTGGCCAGGGGGACGGAGATCGCGTACTCGTTGTTCTGCACGAAGAACACGACCGGGGCTCTGAAGACGGCGGCGAAGTTCAGGGCTTCGTGGAAGTCGCCCTCACTGGTGGCGCCGTCGCCGCACAGGGCCATGACCACGGTGTCCTCGCCGCGCAGGCGGGCCGCGTGGGCCACGCCGACGGCGTGCAGGAGCTGGGTGGCGAGCGGGGTGGCCTGGGGCGCGACGTTGTGCTCGTAGGGGTCGTAGCCCGCGTGCCAGTCGCCCTTGAGGAGGGTGAGGACCTCGACCGGGTCGACGCCGCGCGCGACGACGGCGGCGGTGTCGCGGTAGGTCGGGAACAGCCAGTCGCCGTCGGCCAGGGCGAGCGCGGCGCCGGTCTGACAGGCTTCCTGGCCGTGCGAGGAGGGGTAGACGGCGAGGCGGCCCTGGCGGACGAGGGCGCTGGCCTGGTCGTTGACACGGCGGCCGATCACCAGGGAGGCGTAGGCCTCGAGGAGGCGCTGGGAGCCCGGCATCCGCAGGTCGGTCTCGCTGACCGGGACTCCGGACTCGTCGAGCAGCCGTAGCGGCTGCTCGGAGGGGAGAAGGCCCTGGTGTTCAGCCATGCTGCAACCTCCTGGTTCACGGAAGATCTGTACAGGGACATGGTGCTATTTACGACCATCTGTTCGCCACAAACCAGGAGAGATCAAGAAAATGTCATGGGAGTTCGCCGATATCCGAGCATTTTGTCCATGCATGTGACCCGGGACACGGGGTGCGGTGGACATGTGGCCGGGGACACCTGCCCCCGTGACCGTGGTCGCACGGGTCGACCTGTCGACCTGTCTCCATGCCGACTCCCCGACCGTCCGCCCTCCGGGGCCCGCCCCGCCGCCGTTCGGGCCCGGTCGTCGTTAGCATGTACCGGTGCCGCGAGCGGCCTGACCTGCGAGGCGCCGGGCGCACTTCACACCGAGAACACCGGGGGGACCAGACCGTGAGCGACGAGCGCGAGAACCTGAGCTACGAGCTCTTCGGCACCGCGATGCGTGACATGGCCCAGGCGATCGCCGACGACGGGTACGAGCCCGACATCATCCTGTCCATCGCCCGGGGCGGCCTCTTCGTCGCCGGCGGACTGGGGTACGCACTCGACGTCAAGAACCTGCACGTGATGAACGTGGAGTTCTACACCGGGGTCGGCACCACGCTGGACATGCCCGTCATGCTGCCGCCGGTGCCCAACGTGGTCGACCTGAGCAAGAAGAAGGTGCTGGTCGCCGACGACGTCGCCGACACCGGCAAGACGCTCAAGCTGGTGCACGACTTCTGTGCCGAGCACACCGCCGAGGTGCGCAGCGCGGTCATCTACGAGAAGCCGCAGTCACTGGTCAAGTGCGAGTACGTGTGGAAGCACACGGACCGCTGGATCAACTTCCCCTGGTCGGTGGAGCCCCCCGTCGTCCACCGCGAGGACCAGGTGCGCGACGCCTGATCCGCACGGCACCCTCCCGCCGGCCGGCTCGGCGCCCTCTCCGCCCTCCGGCCGGAGGGCACGGCACCTCCGGTGTTTCACGTGAAACGCCCGCCCGGCGAACCGCGTCGGCGCCTCCCCGCGAATCGGCCTGTCGGCGAAGCGACCTGTCGACACTCCGCCCCGGCCCCTTCCTTGGCAATGTTTCCGCCATGCGCGTATCACCCAGCGTGATCACGGGCAGTGGCAGGGGTGAGGAAACCTGACCCGCAGGGAGAGGACCAGCCGCATGACCGACGTATCCGGCCGGGGGCCCGCGCCCGAAGACGAGCGCGGAGTGCTCACCAACCGCCAGGGCCACCCCGTCTACGACAACCAGAACCAGCGCACTGTGGGCGAACGGGGCCCCGCCACCCTGGAGAACTACCAGTTCCTGGAGAAGATCAGCCACTTCGACCGCGAGCGGATCCCCGAGCGGGTGGTGCACGCCCGGGGGGTGACCGCCTTCGGGTACTTCGAGTCCTACGGCAAATGGGGCGATGAGCCCGTCGACCGGTACACGCGCGCCAAGCTGTTCCAGGGCAAGGGGAAGCGCACCGACATCGCGCTGCGCTTCTCCACGGTGATCGGCGGGCGAGACTCCTCCGAGTGCGCGCGGGACCCCCGGGGCTTCGCCGTCAAGTTCTACACCGAGGACGGCAACTGGGACCTGGTGGGCAACAACCTCGCGGTGTTCTTCATCCGCGACGCCATCAAGTTCCCGGACGTGATCCACGCCCTGAAACCGGACCCGGTGACGTTCCGGCAGGAGCCCAACCGGATCTTCGACTTCATGTCCCAGACCCCCGAGAGCATGCACATGCTCGTCAACCTCTTCAGCCCCCGCGGCATCCCCGCGGACTACCGGCACCAGCAGGGGTTCGGGGTCAACACCTACAAGTGGGTCAACCAGACGGGCGAGACCGTCCTGGTCAAGTACACGTGGATGCCCAAGCAGGGGGTCCGCAGCATGACCGAGGCCGACGCCGCGAACATCCAGGCGTCCGAGACGGGGCACGCGACCAGGGACCTGCACGAGGCCATCGACCGCGGCGAGTACCCCGAATGGGAGCTGCTCGTGCAGATGATGAGCGACGAGGAGCACCCCGAACTCGACTTCGACCCCCTGGACGACACCAAGACCTGGCCCGAGCAGGACTTCCCACCCAAGCCGGTGGGGCGCATCGTGCTCGACCGGAACGTCTCGGACAACTTCGCAGAGAACGAGCAGATCTCCTTCGGCACCGGCGTACTCGTGGACGGGCTGGACTTCTCCGACGACAAGATGCTGGTCGGCCGCACCTTCTCCTACAGCGACACCCAGCGGTACCGGGTGGGCCCCAACTACCTGCAACTTCCGGTCAACCAGGCCAGGAACGCGTCCGTGCGCACCAACCAGCGCGACGGGCTGATGGCCTACCACCAGGACACCGGGGGCGAGAACCCGCACGTCAACTACGAGCCCTCCATCACCGGCGGGCTGCGGGAGGGGCAGTATCCCACCCATGACGAACAGGGCCCCGAGATCAGGGGGCGGCTCACCCGCAAACGCATCAGCCGCACCAACGACTACCGGCAGGCGGGTCAGCGGTATCTGCTGATGGAGCAGTGGGAGCGCGACGACCTGGTGCACAACTTCACCGGCCTGCTCTCCCAGTGCGACCGCGCCGTCCAGGAGCGGATGGTCTGGCACCTCCTCCTGGTCGAGGACGAACTGGGCACACGGGTCGGCAAGGGGCTGGGGATCGAGCCCGGGGACGT
This sequence comes from Nocardiopsis terrae, assembly GCF_014651695.1. GTDB lineage: Bacteria > Actinomycetota > Actinomycetes > Streptosporangiales > Streptosporangiaceae > Nocardiopsis > Nocardiopsis terrae. The sequence goes on along the minus strand of NZ_BMXJ01000001.1, from coordinate 906,296 downwards.
GTCCCACCTGGAACCCCTGCGGGGCCAGGACCTGACGGACGAGGACCGGGAGCGCCTGGCGAACCTGGGCGCGAACGGCCCCCGGGACGTCTCGGGTCTGACCATGACCCACTGCGTACCCAACGAACGCCGTGTGACCGAGCGCTGAGGCGGGCCCGGCCGGAAGCCGGTGCGGCCCCGGACCCGCGGAGGTCCGGGGCCGCACCGCGTTTCCCGGACACTCCTCGCCCCTGCTCCGCGCAGAGGGACCGCGGCCCCGCGGCCGCATGGAACGGGGAGCTCACCCGGGGTCGTGCCCCCGCTCCCGTGGAACGCCGATCAGCTGGGAGAGCTCGACCCGGGAGCGGATCCCGAGCTTGCTGTAGATGTTGCGCAGATGGTGGTCGACCGTGCGGGTGCTCAGGAAGAGCCGCGAAGCGACCTCCCGGTTGGTGGCGCCGTCAGCGACGTGCCGGGCGATCCGGAGCTGTTGCGGGCTGAGCGGCTCCAGCCCGGTTCTCCGGCGCGCCACCGCGCTGCCGCGGGCCGCCCGCAGCTCCTCCCCGGCCTGTCGCGCCCACGGCCGGGCGCCCAACCGCTCGAAGGCCTCCATCGCGGTGTACAGGTGCTCGCGGGCCCGGCCCGGATGCCGGGAGCGGCGCAGGTGTCCGCCGAACAGCAGACGGGTGCGGGCCTCCTCGAAGTCGCAGTAGCCGGAGGAGTGCAGTTCGAGCGCGCTCTCGAAGAACACGCTCGCCTCCTCCCCCTCGCTGAGCAGGCCCCGGCAACGCATCACCAGGGCCCGGGCGGTGTCGTTCCCGGTCGCCTCGGCCCAGCTGGCGAAGGTCTCCACCCCGGAGCGGACCCGCACCCGCACCCCGCCGCGCACGGACGCCTCCACCAGGTAAGGGGTGAGCAGCAACCGCACCGCCGCGTGTCCGCTGCCGGGGCCGGACCGGGCCAGCACGCGCAACCGCATGGCGGCCTCGGCGGTGCGTCCGGCACCGAGGTCGAGCAGGGCCAGGGCCCAGGCCGCCAGCCCGGCGGGGAGCCCGACGTCGTGTTCCACGGCCATCGCCAGGGCGGTTCCGGCGTGCTCCCGGCACGTGTCCTCCTCCCCGCGGATCGCGGCGACGAAGGCGAGGGCACCCCGGTGGTGGCTCGCGCAGTTGTCCTGTCCGGAGTCGAGTGCCAGGCGCAGCCCCTCGGTCGCGCTCGCCTGTGCCAGGGACAGGCGGCCGAACCACATCTCGGCGTAGGTCAGGAACTCCAGGGCCTGGGGTACGAGGGTGAGTGCCCCGGTTCGGCGGGCCACCGCAGCGGCGCGCCCGGCCAGGGACCGGGTGCGCACGTGGTCCCCGCGGAGCAGGCCCGCGATCCCGCCCAGTACGAGGGCCTGCGGGTCACCGATGAGCTCCGCGGCCTCCTCCGCCCTGGCCAGGAGTACGGCGCCCTCACGGTGACGCCCCTGGAACATGGCGGCCTTGCCCGTCATGTAGTCCAGCACGAGCCGGTCCCAGGGCCGGGCGGGGCCGGTCCCGGAGCCGCGTCCCGGACCGGGTTCCGCCCCCGTACCGGGTCCTGCCCCGGCCACGAGGGCGCGGGCGCGCTCCGCGGTGGCGAAGAAGCGCGTGTGGTCGCCCGAGAGGCAACTCGCCTCCCCGGCTTGGAAGAGCATCCGCAGTGCGGCCCCGGGGTCGTTCCCGGCCAGCCGGTCGGCGGTGGCCCCGAGTCGTTGGGAGGCGTCGATGGCCACCCCCGAGCGCAGATCCATCTCGGCGCGGAGCAGGTCCGCGTGGTCGGGGGCGGAGCGCACGCGTTCGAGCACGCGGCGGGCCCGGACCGGGTCGCCCGACAGCCAGGCGGAGCGGGCGGCCTCGGTCAGGCGCAGGCCACGGGCGGCGGGATCGGGGGTGAGCCGGGCGGCGTGTTCGTGGAGCAGGGCGGCGTGGGCGTGGCCGCGCCGGTCGGCGGTGCGCTGGGCGGCCCGGTGGAGGGCTGCGGCGATCCGCTCGTCGGGAGCGCTCCCGGCCATGGCCCGGTGCCAGGCGGCGCGGTCCTCCTCCTGTTCGGCCTCACAGACACGGGCGAGCGCCAGGTGGACGGAACTCCGTTCGGCCGGGCGGGCCCGGTGGTAACAGGCGGAGCGGGCCAGCGGGTGGGTGAGAACCACGTGTCGGCCCTCCTCGGCGACCAGGCCGGCCGCCCGGGCGGGTTCGAGGACGTCGGGGTCCGGCGGCAGGGGGCCTCGTCCGTGTTCGGCCGCCAGCCGGACCAGGGCCAGGCGTGTGGTGCCGGGGAGCCGGGAGAGGGTTCGGGCGAAGGCCTCGGTGAGCTCGCCCCGAGAGAGCGGCGGCTGTTCGAGCGCAACCGAACCGGATCGCTGTTCGGCGGTGGTCCCGTCCAGCAGTTCGAGCGCGGCCCGGGGGTTGCCCTCGGCCGCGGCGGCGATCTCCCCGGCGACCGAGCCCACCAGGCCCTCGTCGGACAGAACGCACAGGAGGGCCTCGCGGTCCAGGGGACGCAACCGGAGCACGGGGATCCCGGCCAACCGGTCCGCGTCCCCGTCCGGGGCGCTGAGCAGGACCGCCGTCCCCTCCTGGTCCAACCTGCGCGCGGCGAAGGCCACGACCTCCCGGGAGGGCCGGTCGAGCAGGTGGAAGTCATCCACGCAGAGCAGGAGGGGGCACTGCGCCGCGATCTCGCAGAGCAGTTCCAGGGCCGCGCTGGCGAGCGGGAAGGGATCGCCCGGTTCTCCGGTGTCCAGGGCGCGGGTGAGCGCCTCGCGCTGCGGTTCCGGCAGGCGCGGGAGATAGGGGAGTGCGGGCCGTAGGAGCTGGTGCAGCCCGGCCAGGGGGAGCAGGCCCTCACCCGGCGCGGCGAGGGACCGGAGCACCGTGAAATCGCGGGCTTCCTCAGCGGCCCGGTCCAGCAGCGCGGTCCGGCCCGCCCCGGGGGCGCCCGTCACGAGCAGGCCGCCGCTCACTCCGGAGCGTGCGGCCTCGATCAGGTGGCGGAGGGCGGACAGTTCGTGGGCGCGCCCGTACAGGGGCGTGGTGCGTGTGAGCGGGTTCACGCTGATCACCCCCATAAGTTACCCACCGGTTAAACAAGAGTAAAGGGACCGGCTATTCAGCCGATGCGCCCCCAGTGACGCAGAGCACACAATCGAGTTCCCCCCGATCCCCCACCGACGGAGCTCACATGAGACCTCTGCTCTCTCTGCTGTGCGGCCTCGTACTCGTCCTGAGCGCGGCCCTGCACGCCGCCCCCGCCTCCGCCAACACGCACACTCCGGTCGTCTTCGTCCACGGATTCATGGGCAAGGGCGGCCAGTGGAACTCCATGCGGTCCGCCCTGGTGGACTCCGGCTATCCGCAGGAGCGCCTGCACGTCTTCTCCTACGACTGGGCGCGCTCGAACACCACCATCGCCCGGCAGCTCGCCGCCCGCGTGGACGAGGTCCGAGGACAGCACGGCACCGACCGGGTACACCTGGTGACCCACTCCATGGGCGGCCTGTCCTCGCGCCACTACATCAAGAACCTCGGCGGCACCGAGGCCGTCGACCAGTGGATCTCCATCGGCGGCCCCAACAACGGCACCGACGTCGCCAACCTGTGCCCGTCCCTGCTCACCCCCTGCGGGGAGATGCGGCACGGTTCGAACTTCCTGAACGACCTCAACAGCGGGGACCCCACACCCGGACCGGTCTCCTACACGACCATCCGTTCGCGCTGCGACCTGGTCATCTCGCCGGTGAGCAGCACCTCGCTGCCGGGCGCGGACAACATCGGGGCCGGCTGCGTGGAACACATCTCGATGATGTGGAACGGCGGCGTCATCGACCACGTCCGCGGCGCCCTGGGCTGACCCGCTTCCGGCCCAGGCCCCCTGTCGACGTGCCGACAGGTCCCCGGATCGCCATGTCGACAGAGGGACTTACCGGCACGGCCCCGTCGACCGGACGGGCAGGGGAGTCGACGGACGCAGAGCGGGGGCGGTGGTCCGCGGCCGCGGACCACCGCCCCCGCAGGGAGGGCCCACCCCGTGATCAGGTCACGGAGGTGGGTTCGTCCTCGTCAGCGTGCAGGTCGACGCCCTGGATGTTCTTCTTCACCAGGGAGACCGCGACGAAGGAGATCAGCGAGAGGAAGACGACGTAGACACCGATGGTCCACGAGGCGCCGAAGTTGGTCAGCAGCAGCTCGGCGATCATCGCGGCGAAGGCGCCGCCCAGGATCGCCCCGAGCGCGTAGCCGATGGACACGCCCGAGTAGCGGACCTCGGCCGGGAACATCTCCGCGTACAGCGCCGACTGGGGGCCGTAGCTCAGGCCGAAGGTCAGCGTGAAGACGAAGAGGCCCAGGAAGTACATGTAGATGTTCGCGGTGTCGACCATGAACCACATCGGCACCGCCCAGGCGGCGAGCAGGACGTAGCCGATCTGGAAGGTCCGCACCCGGCCGACCCGGTCGCTGATCCAACCGCCGTACAGCGTGGAGACCAGCCAGCCGAAGGAGGCCAGGGTGGTGGCCAGCAGGACCGGCCCCCGCTCCATGCCCAGGCCGAACTCCTCGACCGGCCGCGAGGCGTAGGTGGCCATGAAGGCGATCACCAGGTAACCGGCGGCGTTGTTGGCGACGAAGATCAGCGCGGAGAGGATGACCTCCTTGCTGTTCTTGCGGAACAGCCGGCCCAGCGGGGCCGAGGACTTGGCCCGGCGCTGCTGCATGAGCTTGAAGACCGGGGACTCCTCGACCGTCTTGCGGATGAGGTGGCCGACGATGATCAGCAGGAAGGACAGCAGGAACGGGATGCGCCAGCCCCACTCCAGGAAGGCCTCGTTGCCGATGACCGCGGTGATGACCCAGACCACGAAGGTCGCCAGGATCATGCCGCACGGCACACCGATCTGCGGGTAGGCGCCGAAGTAGCCGCGCTTGTCGACCGGAGCGTGCTCCACCGACATCAGGGCCGCGCCGCCCCACTCACCGCCGGCGGAGAAACCCTGGATGATGCGCATCAGGATCAGCAGGACCGGTGCCGCCACGCCGATCTGGGCGTAGGTGGGCAGCAGGCCGATCGCGCAGGTGGCGGCCCCCATCATGACGAGCGTGAAGACCAGGATCCGCTTGCGACCGAACTTGTCCCCGAGGTGCCCGGCGACGATCGCGCCCAGCGGGCGGAAGAGGAAGGAGATTCCGATGGTCGCGAAGGAGAGGACCTGCGCCACGGCCGGGCTGGCGTCCGACAGGGGCGCCAGGAAGAGGGGTGCCAGCACCAGGCCCGCGGCCTGGGCGTAGATGAAGAAGTCGTACCACTCGATGGTGGTACCGACCATGGTCCCCGCGAGGACCTTGCGCTTCTCCTTGGGGTCGAGGGTTCCACCGGGTCCTGGGACCGTGGCGTCGGGTGTCGCCATTGCTGCTCCGTAGTTCTCTACCGGCTCGAGGGGGCCGGGTTCGCTGTTGGGCCCGGGCAGGTCGGCCCACGGCCCGAAGGCGGAACGGGGGATACCGGGACAGACCATGAGCCCCAGGACACCATGCCATGTGATGCAGGGCACTTTCTACATCGGGTCACGCTTTTCCCAGCTAGATGCATGTGTCCTGACCGAACGGTCGGTGAGAAATCCCCCTCTGACAAGGGAGCTTTCCGGCATGCGACCGCCCGGTCACGACCAGAAAGAAAAATTCTCCGCCGTCCATCCTTCGAGACGGGGGCGGCCGCGTGGCGACAGGTCGGCCTGTCGACATGTCCCCTCGGATCCCCTCGGGCCGGGAGGCGCCCGGAGCGGGAGGCCTCAGCCCCCGCCGGGATCCGGACCCGCGATCACGCTCTCCGCCTCGGCGCGTGTGGTCACCTCGGGGAAAGGGCGTGGCGCATCAGAGCAGCCCCTTCAGATAGGTGCCGGTCCGGCTGTCCGGGGCCGCCGCGACCAGCGCGGGCGCGCCCTGCGCGACGATCCGGCCGCCCTGCGAACCACCGCCCGGGCCCAGGTCGATGACGTGGTCCGCGGTGGCCACGACCCGCATGTCGTGCTCGGCCGCCACCACGGTGGCGCCCGCGCCGACGAGGTCGCGCAGGCGGCTGACGAGGACGTCGGTGTCATGCGGGTGGAGGCCGGTGGTGGGTTCGTCGAGCAGGTAGACCGTGTCGGCGACCCGGCGGCGCTGGAGTTCGGTGGCGAGCTTGATCCGCTGGGCCTCGCCGCCGGACAGCTCCGTGGCGGGCTGGCCCAGGCGCAGGTAGCCCAGGCCGACCCCGGAGAGGGTCTCCAGGGAGCGCCGTACCGACGGCTCCCCGGTGAAGAACCCCGCCGCCTCCTCGACCGACATCGCGAGCACGTCCGCGACAGTGCGCCCCCGGTACTCCACCCGGAGGGTGTCCTCGTCGTAGCGCGAGCCGCCGCAGGCCGGGCAGGGCGCGTAGGTGGTGGGCAGGAACATCAGCTCCACCGAGACGAATCCCTCCCCCTCACAGGTGGGGCAGCGCCCCGCCGCGACGTTGAAGGAGAACCGGCCGGGCCCGTAACCGAGCGAGCGGGCCTTCTCGGTGGCCGCGAACAGCTTGCGCACCGTGTCGAAGAGCCCGGTGTAGGTCGCCAGGTTGGAGCGCGGTGTCCGCCCGATGGGCTGCTGGCTGACCCACACCACCCGGCCGTGTTCGGCGGCCCGGTCCCCGACCTCCGCCAGCAGGGAGGACTTGCCCGAACCGGACACCCCGGTGACGGCGGTGAACACGCCGAGGGGGATGTCGGCGTCCAGTCCCCGCAGGTTGTTGCGGGTGGCTCCGCGCAGCCGCAGCTGCCCGCCCGGGGTGCGGGGCCGGTACTCCGGGAGGACGTCGTGGAACAGGTAGCGGCGGGTCACCGACTCCGGGACCTCGCGCAGGCCGGCCACCGGGCCGCTGTACAGGACGCGCCCGCCGTGCTCGCCCGCCTCCGGTCCGACGTCGACGATCCAGTCCGCGCCGCGCACGATGTCCAGGTCGTGCTCGACGAAGCACACGGTGTTGCCGCCGTCGCGCAGGCGCCGGAGGATCCCGGTGAGCGCCTCGCAGTCGGCCGGGTGCAGGCCCGCGGAGGGCTCGTCCAGGACGTAGACCACCCCGAAGAGCCCCGTGCCCAGTTGGGTGGCCAGACGGATCCTCTGGAGCTCACCGGTGGACAGGGTCGGAGCCGGCCGGGCCACGCTCAGATAGCCCAGGCCCAGCTCCGCCAGCACCTCGACCCGCCCGGTGATCTCCCCGACGAGCGCCCCGGCGGCCCCCGTCTCCTCCCGCCAGGGGTACAGCAGGGTGACCAGTTCGGTCAGCGGCAGCGCCGCCAGTTCGGCGATGGTGTGCCCGGCGAAGGTGACCCGCAGCGCCTCCTGCCGCAACCGTCGGCCGCCGCACTCGCGGCAGGTCCGGTTGACCATGAACTCGGCCGCCCTGCGCCGCCGGGCCTCACTGGCGGAGGAGGCGTAGGCCTTGAGCACCAGTCGCCGGGCGCTGCTGTACTTTCCCTGGTAGGGCCGGTGGACACGGCCCGCCTCACGGACCGGGTGGACGGTCACCACGGGCTGTTCCCCGGTGAACAGGATCCAGTCGCGCTCGTCCTGGGGGAGCTCCCGCCAGGGCCGGTGGATGTCGTACCCGAGGGTGTCGAGGATGTCGCGCAGGTTCTTGCCCTGCCAGGCCCCGGGCCAGGAGGCGACGGCCCCGTCGGCGATGCTCAGCCCGGGGTCGGGCACCAGCGAGTCCTCGGTGACCTCGTGCTCGACCCCCTCCCCGTGGCAGACCGGGCAGGCACCGGCCGCGGTGTTGGGGGAGAAGGAGTCGGAGTCCAGGTGCTCCGACCCGGGCGGGTAGGTGCCCGCCCGGGAGAAGAGCATGCGCAGCGTGTTGGAGAGCGTGGTGAGGGTGCCCACGGTGGAGCGGACCGAGGGCGCCGAGCGCGGCTGGGCGAGCGCCACGGCCGGCGGCATCCCGGTGACGTCGTCCACGTCCGGGGCCGGGAGCTGCTGGAGCAGGCGCCTCGCGTACGGCGCCACCGACTCCAGGTACCGGTGCTGGGACTCGGCGTAGAGGGTGCCGAAGGCCAGCGAGGACTTTCCCGACCCGGAGACACCGGTGAAGGCGACCAGGGAGTCCCGGGGCAGCTCCGTGTCCACGTTCCTCAGGTTGTGGATGCGGGCGCCGCGCACCCGGATGCGGTCGTCGTGGTTGTCCATGGGACAAGCCTTACCCGGTCACGGCCCCGGAGGGGTCCATGGGCCGTCCGGGTACGGCAAACACCGGTGCGCGCCGGTCCACCTGTGGGGCCCTGTCGACGGATCGGTCAGTCGACATGTCGCCGTGTCGGCCTGTCAACGAATCGTCCTGTACCGGCACAGCACATCCGCACCACGGGGACCGGCCGCGCTCCAGCGCGGCCGGGAAGGTACGAACCCAGGAAGTCGGGAAAGGGTCGGTCCGCACGTGCCCGTCCTTCCAACAGCACGAGCGCGTAGGGACCCGTGCTCGCGTTCGAGGCCACGTGGCGTGAGCTCGTCCGACTTCTCCACCAGGTCCACCATGAACCCGCGGTCGCTGAAGAGCGCCCCTAAGGACGGTCCCGTTGGACACACGGAAGATCCCGACGCCGACGGCCCGTTTAGGCTGACCGCCTCGGGCGATCACTCTGATGTGCTTAGACCCTCCCGAGTCCGAGGGTGGAAATGAGGAGTTAGACGATGGACGGTAAGCCGACGTGGCACAAGAGCACGTACTCCGACGGCGGCTCGAACTGCGTGGAGGTCCGGGAGAGCGCGAGCAGTGCGGACGTGCGTGACACACAGAACCGCGAGCTCGGCCACCTCAGGGTTCCCGTGTCCGATTGGGTGGCGTTCCTCGGGCTGACCCGGTAGACCCACACGTAAGCTCCCGGGGTTCTTCCTCTCCAGGACCTTCGCTGTTCGCACCGACGCCCCTGCTGACAGCCGCACGCGCCCTGCGCACGGGGAGGACGACGGCGCACGGGCTCGCCGGAAGCGGCCAGTTCCCCTGCCGGCTGCTCCGCTACGGCGGGACCTACTGGATGGCCACCGCGGAGCTCCTGGAGCTGTCGGGCGTTCCTCTTCCCACCGGGGGCGCGTCGGCTGGGGTCGAGTCGACACAGCGATTCGACCTGTTGTCGACTCGGCGTCCTGTCGATACCGCTCAGTGCCTGGGAAGCACAGGATCGGACAGGGGACGGGCGTGGGGTCCCGCGGTCGGATGACGGCCACAACAGAAAGAGCCCTGCTCTCCGAGTGGAGAAGCAAGGCTCTGACCAGATGAAACTGGGTGGGCGTACCAGGACTTGAACCTGGGGCCTCATCCTTATCAGGGATGCGCTCTAACCGACTGAGCTATACGCCCTTGTTCCGACGAGAACTCTACCGCATCCCGGGGGCCGGAGCGAACCGGTTCCCTCGGGGCTGGCAGGAGGCGACACGGGCCTGCCGCGTCCCTCTTCACCTCCCATTTTAGCGGGTTTCACGAGTGCTCGGGACAGCCCCGGACAGACGTCGGGCCCGGCTCAAACCAGGAGAGCCGGGCCCGACGGGCGCTCGGGGACTACTCGGCCTCGGAGAGGGTGACGTCAACGCCGCCGACCAGGTCGGCGACCAGGTTGTACAGCATCGCACCCACCGTGGACAGGGCGGTCAGGAGCACGACGTTCAGCGCGCCGATGACACCCGTGTAACCCAGCACACGGCCGGGGGAGAACCAGGCGGCCGGGTTCAGACCCAGCTCGTCCTCCGCCCCGTCACCCTCCAGGAGGGCACCGATCATGTTGGTCAGCTCGTCGAAGACACCCAGCATCGACAGGGTCGCGTAGATGACGGCGACCGCGACGAACAGGATGATGAAGCAGACGAGGGCGACCACGAAGCTGAACTTCATCACCGACCACGGCTCCACCCGGGAGACCGTCAGGTGGGCCTTGCGGCTCGTCAGGGACGCCTTGACGGCGCCCGCCCCCTCGGACTTGGCGGCTTCGGGCTCCGGCTCGGATTCGGTCTTCACCGTCGTTCCTTCCGGTTCCGACTCGGTCGGCGCGGTCGGCTCAGATGCGCTCTGAGCGGTCGGCTCCGCCGTTTCCACGTCCGTGTCACCGGCGGTCGCAGCCGCATCGGACTCGTTGCTGGTGGTGTTCCGCTGGTTCTCAGACATAGAAGCGTTACCGCTGGACTTTCGTTGAGACGGGTCGATCCGTGTGACCCGCGGGGCTCCGGAAAAGAACCCCGCGGGACTTACTGGGCTTAACGCGCAGTCTATGCCTCAGAGTTGCCATCCCCGGCGACCGTCTCCCCACCCGTGTCGGGTGTCTCGGCGGCCTCGACGGCATCGGCGACCTCCTCGGCCTCGGCCTCCTCGGCGGCCTCGGCGTTGGCGGCGACGGCCACGATCTTGTTGCCCTTGCTCAGGTTCATCAGCCGGACACCCATGGTGGTACGTCCGGACTGCTTCACCTCGGCGGCACCGGTGCGGATGACCCCGCCTGCGGAGGTGATCGCGAAGATCTCGTCCACCCCCGGGTCCACCATCAGGGCGCCGACCAGCTTGCCGCGCGCCTCCACGACCTTCGCCGTGAGCACGCCCTTGCCGCCGCGGTTCTGCACCGGGTACTGCTCCGAGGGGGTGCGCTTGGCGTACCCGTTCTCGGTGGTGACCAGGACGTCGGTGGAGCCGTCCCCGGGGCGGATGACGTCCATGGAGAGCAGGTAGTCGCCCTCCAGGAACCGCATCCCGATCACACCGCTGGTCGCCCGGCCCATGGGGCGCAGCGACTCGTCGGCGGCCGGGAAACGGATCGCCTGGGCGTCGCTGGAGATCAGCAGCAGGTCGTCGTCGGGGAAGACCAGACGCGCCGCGATCAGCTCGTCCTCCTCACGGAGGTTGATCGCGATGATGCCCGCCGCGCGCGCGGAGTCGAAGTCCTCCAGGCGCGACTTCTTGACCAGGCCCTCCCGGGTGGCCAGCACCAGGTAGGGAGCGGCCTCGTAGTCGCGCAGCGCCATGATCTGCGCGATCTCCTCGCCCGGCTGGAAGGGCAGCAGGTTGGCGACGTGCTGGCCGCGCGCGTCGCGGGCGGCCTCCGGCAGCTCGTACGCCTTCGTCCGGTACACCCGGCCCTGGTTCGTGAAGCACAGGATCCAGTGGTGGGTGGTGGTGACGAAGAAGTGCTGGACGATGTCGTCCTGCTTGAGCTGGGCGCCCCGCACCCCCTTGCCGCCGCGCTTCTGCGCCCGGTAGTTGTCGATCCGGGTGCGCTTGGCGTACCCGCCGCGGGAGATCGTGACGACCACGTCCTCCTCCGCGATGAAGTCCTCCATGCGCATGTCACCCTCGAACGGGATGATGTGCGTGCGCCGCTCGTCGCCGTACTTCTCCACGATCTCGCCCAGCTCGTGGCGGATGATGCTCCGCTGGCGGACGTCCGAGGCGAGGATGTCGTTGTAGTCGGCGATGAGCGACATCAGCTCGTCGTACTCGGCGGTCAGGGCGTTGCGCTCCAACGCGGCGAGCTTGCGCAGCTGCATGTCGAGGATGGCGCGGGCCTGGATGTCGTCGATCTCCAGAAGGCCCATCAGGCCGGTGCGCGCCGCGTCGGCGGAGGCGCTGCTCCGGATGAGGCTGATGACCTCGTCGATACGGTCCATGGCCCGCAGCAGGGCGCGCAGGATGTGCGCCCGCTCCTCGGCCTTGCGCAGGAGGTACTGCGTCCGGCGGACGATGACCTCGACCTGGTGCTTGACCCAGTGGCGGATCATCTGGTCCAGGCGCAGGGTGCGCGGCACCCCGTCGACCAGGGCCAGCATGTTCGCGCCGAAGGTCTCCTGCAGCTGGGTGTGCTTGTACAGGTTGTTCAGCACGACCTTGGCGACGGCGTCCCGCTTGAGCACGATCACCAGGCGCTGACCGGTGCGACCGCTGCTCTCGTCGCGCACGTCGGCGATGCCGGTGATCTTGCCGTCCTTGACCAGGTCGGCGATCTTCAGCGCGAGGTTGTCCGGGTTGACCTGGTAGGGCAGCTCGGTGATGACCAGGGTCTGGCGGCCCCGGCTGTCCTCCTCGACCTCGACCACGGCGCGCATGGTGATGGAGCCGCGCCCGGTCCGGTAGGCCTCCTCGATGCCCCGCTTGCCCACGATGAGTCCGCGCGTGGGGAAGTCGGGACCCTTGACCCGGGCGATGAGCTGGTCGAGCAGCTCCTCGTCCTCGACCTCGGGGTTGTCCAGGTACCAGTTGACGCCGTCGGCGACCTCGCGCAGGTTGTGCGGCGGGATGTTGGTCGCCATACCGACCGCGATACCCGAGGAACCGTTGACGAGCAGGTTCGGGAAGCGGGCCGGGAGCACGACGGGTTCGGCGGAGCGGCCGTCGTAGTTGGGCCGGAAGTCGACGGTCTCCTTGTCGATGTCCCGGAGCATCTCCATGGCCAGCGGCGCGAGCTTGCACTCGGTGTAGCGCATGGCGGCGGCCGGGTCGTTGCCCGGCGAGCCGAAGTTGCCGTTCGGGTCGACCAGCGGCATCCGCATCGACCACCACTGGGCCAGCCGGACCAGGGTGTCGTAGATGGCGCTGTCACCGTGCGGGTGGTAGTTACCCATCACGTCACCGACGACGCGGGCGCACTTGAAGTACCCGCGGTCGGGCCGGAAGCCGCCGTCGTACATCGCGTAGAGCACGCGCTGGTGTACCGGCTTGAGGCCGTCACGGACATCGGGCAGAGCGCGGCCCACGATGACCGACATCGCGTAGTCGAGGTAGCTGCGCTGCATCTCGACCTGGATGTCGACGGGTTCGATCCGGTCGGTCAGGCGTGGCAGGGACTCCACCGGGGAGTCACCGCCCTCAGGGGTGTCGGGGCTGTTCGCATCCGTCACGGATGTCGATCCCTTCTAAAGCTTGCTCGGGCACGGGTGGGAGGAACGCGGGAGGAACCTAGATGTCCAGGAAGCGGACGTCCTTGGCGTTGCGCTGGATGAAGGCGCGTCGCGATTCGACGTCCTCACCCATGAGCACGCTGAACAGCTCGTCGGCCTGGGCCGCGTCCTCCAGGCTCACCTGGAGGAGGACACGGCGGTCCGGGTCCATCGTGGTGTCCCACAGCTCGTTGGCGTTCATCTCGCCCAGACCCTTGAAGCGCTGCACCATGTCGCGCGGGCGCGGGTCCCTCTTCCCCTGGGCGATCCCGGCCTCGATCAGCCGGTCCCGCTCCGCGTCGGAGAAGGCGTAGCTCGCGTCGGAGCCCTTCTGGTCCCACTTGATCTTGTACAGCGGCGGCGCGGCCAGGTACACGTTCCCGGCCTCGACCAGCGGCTTCATGAAGCGGAACAGCAGGGTGAGCAGCAGGGTGCGGATGTGCTGACCGTCGACGTCGGCGTCGGCCATCAGGATGACCTTGTGGTACCGCAGCTTCTCGGCGTCGAAGTCCTCGTGGATACCGGTGCCCAGGGCGGTGATGATCGCCTGGACCTCGTTGTTCTTGAGGATCCGGTCGATCCGGGACTTCTCCACGTTCAGGATCTTGCCCCGGATGGGCAGGATGGCCTGGTTGTGCGGGTTGCGCCCACCCTTGGCGGAGCCACCGGCCGAGTCACCCTCGACGATGTAGACCTCGCACTCCTCCGGGTTGGTGGACTGGCAGTCCGAGAGCTTGCCCGGCAGGGAGGTGGTCTCCAGGAGGGTTTTGCGGCGGGTCAGGTCGCGGGCCTGGCGGGCGGCCACGCGGGCGCGGGCGGCCTGGCTGGCCTTGGACACGATGTCCTTGGCCTCGCCGGGGTTGCGCTCGAACCAGTCGCGCAGGTGCTCGTTGGTGACCTTCTGCACGAAGGACTTGGCCTCGGTGTTGCCGAGCTTCGTCTTGGTCTGGCCCTCGAACTGCGGGTCGGCGAGCTTGACCGAGATGATCGCGGTCAGGCCCTCGCGGATGTCGTCGCCGGTGAGGTTGTCCTCCTTGTCGCGCAGCAGCCTCTGGTCCCGGGCGTACCGGTTGACCAGTGTGGTGAGCGCGGAACGGAAGCCCTCCTCGTGGGTGCCGCCCTCCGCCGTGTTGATCGTGTTGGCGAAGGTGTGCACCGACGAGGTGTACGACTGGTTCCACTGCATGGCGATCTCGACCGAGATGCCTTCGCCGTCCTCCTCGAAGGAGATGATCGACGCGTGCGCCGGCTCCTTCTTGGCGTTGATGTGCCGGACGTAGTCCGACAGCCCCTCCTCGTAGTGGAAGGTGTTGACGGTGGGTCCGCCGTCGGTGTGGTCGGGCCGCTCGTCGCGGATGGTGATGGACAGCCCCTTGTTGAGGAAGGCCATCTCCTGCATCCGGCGGGCCAGCGTCTCGAACGAGTACGTGGTGGTCTCGAAGATGCCGCCGTCGGCCCAGAAAGTGGTCTGGGTACCGGTCTCGTCGGTCGCCTCACCCTTGATGAGATCGCCGGTCGGGGCGGTCATCTCGTAGTGCTGGCGCCACACGTGGCCGTCTCGGCGGATCTCCACGTCCAGCGCTGTGGACAGCGCGTTGACGACGGAGACGCCGACACCGTGCAGACCGCCGGAGACCGCGTAGGACTTTCCGTCGAACTTGCCGCCCGCGTGCAGCGTGGTGAGGACGACCTCGACGGCCGGACGCTTCTCCACGGGGTGGAGGTCGACCGGGATACCCCGGCCGTTGTCGGCCACCCTGACTCCGCCGTCGGCGAGCAGGGTCACCTCGATGGCGTCGGCGTGACCCGCCAGCGCCTCGTCGACCGAGTTGTCGACCACCTCGTAAACCAGGTGGTGCAGACCCCGCTCCCCGGTGGAGCCGATGTACATGCCCGGGCGCTTGCGTACTGCCTCAAGCCCCTCGAGAACCGTGATTGATCCTGCGTCGTAGGCCAAGTGGGAACACCCTCCTGCTGGGGACGCCTGTCGGCCGCGGCCGAGCGGACTACGGTCAACCCACGGCAGGGTGATCGCAGGGTCGACATGCCGCGACACCCGGGGATCACCGTTCGCCGCACGGGCCGTCCGCCCACCCTCTACATGGGGGCGTGGTACCGGCTACAGGCGTCTGAAGAACCGTCTCCATGATACCCCGCGCGGTGCGACAAAGTGGCATTGGCGGCCCTGTGCCGCTCCAGAACGAACGTTTGGGGCGGGAGCCGAGTCCCTACACGCGGGGGACCCCTTGCGCAAGTCCCGGCGCGGTTGAGTGCCCTGGGAGGGCGGTCACCCCCTGTCCCCGGCCGCAGCCCCGCAGGTGGAGCGAGTGCACACTCGGGAGCCCAAACACCCCACAACGCCTGAAAAGACCCTCAGGACCCCCAGGTCACAGGCGTTCTCAGCGTCCCGGAACCCCTGCGGCAGGGGATCACCGGCGCCGGAAACCGGGCCCCCTGACCTTGATCGAGACGACGGTGCCGTCCCCCAGTTCCTCGTTGAGGCGGCGGACCAGATCACGCACCATCGCTCGCGCGTGGGCCGCCATCGTCGGCGAATCGGCGACCACGACGAGTTCGCCCTCCGAGTAACTCTCCGGCCGGAGGTGCTCGGCGTTGAACTCACCCACGATGTCCGCCCAGCGGCCGAACACCCCGCCGATGGCCACCTGTTCCTGCCAGCCGTGCTCGATCAGCCAGGTCCGCACCGCGTCACCGAACAGCTGGGGCTCGTTCCGTGACCGCAACCGGCCACGCCTGCGGGTGCGGTTCATCCCCCGGGGAACGGCTCCGCGCTCCCGCGCCTCCGCCTTGGCCCGGGCCAGGGCCTGGCGGGCCAGGTCCGCCCCGGAGGCCGGGGCCGCGGGCGGGTTCTCGTCCACAGGCTGTGGACGGGCCGCGTCGGCGGGGAACTCCGGAGCGCCCCGGCTCGATCCGGGGTCCACAGGCTGTGGATAACGGTCACTCACTCTCGACCACCCCCTGACGCACGCCGAACCTGGCACCGTCCAGTTCCTTCGGGATGTCCTCGCCGACCGCGGCGGTCACCAGGACCTGTTCGGCGTCACGCACCCGTTCGGCCAGCCTCCGGCGGCGCTCGGCGTCCAGTTCGGCGAAGACGTCGTCCAGGATCAGCACCGGGTCGTCGCCCTCCGCCCGCAGCAGCTCGAAGGCGGCGAGCTTGAACGACAGGGCGTAGGACCAGGACTCGCCCTGACTGGCGTAACCCTTGGCGGGCAGGTCGCCGAGTTGCAGGTGAAGTTCGTCGCGATGCGGTCCGACCAGGCTGATCCCGCGCTGCAGTTCGCGCTCACGCGCCTGGGCCATCGCCTCGCGGAGCGCGTCCACGAGCTGTGGACGCTCGCGCGGCACCTCCGCCCCCTCCGGGACCGCTGAGCTCCGGTAGGTGGGCACGGCAGGACCCCCGGAGTCGGTCAGCCCCGCGTAGGAGTGCGCGATCAGCGGACGCAGCTCCTCCACCAGGCCCAGCCGGGCGGCGAGGAGTTCGGCTCCGGTCTCCGCTAGGTGGGAGTCCCAGACCTCCAGCGTGCTCAGGTCGGGCGCGGCCCGCTGCCGCAACCGGGCCGAGGCCGACTTCAACAGGGCGTTGCGCTGCTTGAGCACCCGCTCGTAGTCGGAGCGCACCCCCGCCATCCGGGGCGCCCGCGCCACCAGCAGGTCGTCGAGGAAACGGCGCCGCTCTCCCGGGTCCCCCTTGACCAGGGCCAGGTCCTCGGGGGCGAAGAGCACCGTGCGCAGAATGCCCAGCACGTCGCGGGGGCGTCCCGCGGCGCCCCGGTTGACCCTGGCGCGGTTGGCCCGCCCGGGGTTGATCTCCAGGTCGACCATCATGTCCCGGCCGTCCCGGACGACCTTGGCGCTGACGATGGCGCGGGGCGCGCTCTGGCGGACCAGCGGCGTGTCGGAGGAGACCCGGTGGCTGCCCAGGGTGGCGACGTAACCGATCGCCTCGACCAGGTTGGTCTTGCCCTGGCCGTTGGATCCGACGAACGCGCTCACCCCGGGTTCGAGGCGCAGAAGAGCCGACTCGTAGGAACGGAAGTCGGCCAGTTGCAGGTGGGAGACGTACATCCGGCCTTCCTCCTGGAGGGGAGCGCAGAAGCGGAAAGGAGTGCGGAAGAGGAATCGGGGGCGGTCCGGGGTACACCGGACCGCCCCCGGAGGAGAGACGGTGGCTAGGCCTGCTCGTCAGCCTTGGTGACGGCGTGGCCGCCGAACTGGTTGCGCAGGGCGGCGACGACCTTCATGGCCTGGCTGTCGTCCTGCCGGGAGGCGAACCGCGCGAAGAGCGAGGCGGTGATCGCCGGAGCGGGCACCGCCAGGTCCACGGCGGCCTGGACCGTCCAGCGGCCCTCGCCGGAGTCCTGGGCGTAGCCGCGCAGCTCCGACAGGTCCGGGTCCTCCTCCAGGGCGCGGCAGAGCAGGTCCAGCAGCCAGGAACGGACGACCGTCCCCTCACGCCAGCTCTCGAAGGTGCCCGGGACGTCGTCAACCAGACCCGAGGCGACCATGAGCTCGTAGCCCTCGGCGAAGGACTGCATCATGCCGTACTCGATGCCGTTGTGGACCATCTTCACGAAGTGCCCGGCGCCGACCGCTCCGGCGTGCACGAAGCCGCCGCCTTCGTCGGGGGTCAGGGAGTCGAAGACGGGGCGCAGGCGCTCCACGTCCCCGGCCTGGCCGCCGACCATGATCCCGTAGCCGTTCTGGCGGCCCCAGACACCGCCGCTGACCCCGGCGTCGACGTAACCGACGCCCTTCGCGGACAGTGTCTCCGCGCGGGCGCGGTCGTCGGCGTAGTGCGAGTTCCCGCCCTCGACGATGACGTCGCCCTCGGAGAGGAGGTCACCGAGCTCGGAGATGATCGTGGCCGTCGGGTCGCCCGCGGGGACCATCACCCACACGAGGCGGGGGGCCTCCAGGCGGTCGACCAGCTCGGCCAGGGACTCGACGTCCCGGTCGCCGGGGGAGGCGTCGTAGCCGACGACCTCGTGCCCCTTCTCCCGGAGCCGGGCGGCCATGTTGCCGCCCATCTTGCCGAGGCCGATCATTCCGAGTTGCATGTGTGGACTCCCCCTTGGGCACCTGTGGACACGTGGAAGCCGACCGGCCCGGGCGCGGCGGACGCGTGCGGTCGGACGGGCGTTCGGGTCAGCCGGAGAGGCGCACCGGCATGATCAGGTATCGGTACTCGGGGGACGAGCCCTCCTCGGCCGGCTTGCCGGTGAGGATCGCGGGCTTGGTCGAGGTGGTGAAGTGCAGGCGTGCCACGTCGGTGCCGATGGCGCCGAGTCCGTCCAGCAGGAATCCGGAGTTGAACGCGATCTGGATGTCGTCGCCGTCCAGGTCCGCCTCCAGGGTTTCCACGGCCTGTGCGTCCTCGCCGGTACCCGCCTCCAGGACGAGGGCGCCCTGGGAGAAGGCCAGCCGCAGCGGGGTGTTGCGCTCGGCGACGAGCGAGACGCGCTTGACGGCCTCGACGAACTCGGAGCGGCTGACCTCGGCCACCGTGTTGAAGGTGTCCGGCAGCAGGGCCCGGTACTTGGGGAACTCGCCGTCGAGCAACCGGGTGGTGGTCCGGCGGCCGCCGCCCTCGAAGCCCATCATGCCCTCGCCGGAGTCGCTGCCCGAGAGGGCGATGGAGACCTCGGCGCCCGAGGTCAGCGTCTTGGCGGTGTCGTGCAGGGTCTTGGCGGGGACCAGGGCGACGGCGGAGAGGTCGGGGTTCTCCGGCTTCCAGCTCAGCTCGCGGACGGCGAGGCGGTAGCGGTCGGTGGAGGCGAGCGTGATCGTCTCACCCTCGATCTCGACCCGGACACCGGTGAGCATGGGCAGCGTGTCGTCGCGGCCCGCGGCCACGGCGACCTGGCTGACGGCCGCGGCGAACACGTCGCTGCCGATGGTCCCGCTGACCCCGGGCATCTCCGGGAGGGACGGGTAGTCCTCGACCGGCATGGTGTTCAGGGTGAACTTCGCGCTTCCACAGGTGACGACGGCCTTGGAGCCGTCCGTGGAGATCTCCACGGGCTGTGGAGGCAGGTTGCGGGTGATCTCGGCGAGGAGACGGCCGGAGACCAGGGTCTGCCCGGCCTCCTCGGTCTCGACGTCGACCGAGACCTGTGCGGAGACCTCGTAGTCGAAGCCGGACAGGCGCAGCCGCTGACGGCCGTCGGTCTCGCCGGCGTCCAGCAGGATTCCGGCGAGCACCGGTACCGAGGGGCGTGTCGGCAGTGTTCGCGCTGTCCAGGCGACAGCGTCGGCCAGTACGTCGCGTTCGACCCGGAACTTCACTTTCCGACTCACTTTCCGCACGACCGGTGGACCGGTCGCAGCCTCAACGTTGCAGCTCGTGGGTGTCTCGTGGGTCTGCCGGGCGGCTCCGTCAACAGGGTGTGGACGCTGTCCGCGACGAACGCGGACCGTGCCACTGGAGCGGCCTCGGTTCCCGTAGGGGTCACCGCTCAGATCTGGGCGGCTCAGGACAGGGGCGAGACCACACGTTACCCGGATTCACCGCCTGCCGCTGCCAGCTCGGGACAGGACCGCCGTCACCTCGATCTCGGGGCTTTGTCCACAGATTTGACGCGGAGCTGTTTTGAAGCCCCCTCTTGGTTAATCAAGGTGCGTAGTAGTAGTAGGGCCTGTGGATAATGTGGATAACCATCGTTTCCGCAGGTCATCCCGCGAATTTTTGTCCACAGGTCCTGTGGATGACCCTGTGTATAACTCGGCCTCCCTGTGGACGGAACAGAGGGCCCTCAGGTTGTCCACACCTCGTCCACAGGTTCGTCCACAGGTTTTCCCCAGGTTGTCCACAACAGCCTGTGGTTCGGTGATCCGATGACCCATGGTTGCGTCCACAGGGAGACCCCCGGTTACCCACAGGCTCGGGGTAGTTGTCCACAGATTATCCACAGGGTTGTCCACAGATTTGATGCTCTTCCTGTGGATAACTTGGCCGAGAAGCGCGAAAAGTTTTTTTCCGAACCGCGCGCAGACCTCGCGAACCTGGACAAACAGTCTGTGCACAGAGTTTTCCACAGGCCCTCGGCGAACTACGAACCCCGATCGTTGTCACGGTCTCCGACCAGGCTCCTTCGAGAGCGGTGTGGGCAGGGCAACAGACGCTGGAGGCCTGGGGAAACAGGGGAAGCAGGGCGTGTCCGGCACGGACAGTGCCGGACGGGTACGACACGGACGCACCCGGCCTCACGGGAGCAATGACCACACAAGCCTGTGGATAACTCGGTGTGGGCGGTTGAACCCCGGGGGGCGGGACGGCTCAGGGCCGCCTGCTGAGCCGTCGGGCCGGTACCGGCCACCGGAGGGAGGCGGGTCGACGGGTAGAGCTGTCGACACGGAGACACATCGACAGCGGCCGGGCCCGGGACCCGGGCCCGGAGGAGCAGAGGGGGCCGCCGTCCTCCGTCGGACGCGGCCCCTCTGTGCACCTTCGGCGTTCCTGCGCTCCCCTGCCCCCGCCCCGGAGTTCCCGCGCAGGGCACGGTCAGGTCAGCGAGGGCTGGTCCTTGATCCGGCTGGTCAGTTCGTGGACCTGGTTGTAGATGGAGCGGCGCTCCGCCATCAGGGCACGCACCTTGCGGTCGGCGTGCATGACGGTGGTGTGGTCCCGGCCGAACTGCTGGCCGATCTTGGGCAGGGAGAGGTCCGTGAGCTCACGGCACAGGTACATGGCGATCTGCCGGGCCGTGACCAGGACCCGGGACCGCGACGTCCCGCACAGGTCCTCCAGGCTCAGCCCGAAGTAGGCCGCGGTCTGGGACATGATCGCGCTGGCCGTGATCTCCGGGACCTCGGCGTTGGGGACCAGGTCCCGCAGGACCTGGCCGGTCAGGTCCAGGTCGACGGACTGCCGGTTGAGGCTGGCGAACGCGGTCACCCGGATGAGCGCGCCCTCCAGCTCACGGATGTTGGTGGAGATCTTGCTGGCGATGAACTCCAGGACCTCCGGCGGGGCGGCCAGCCCTTCCTGCGCCGCCTTCTTGCGCAGGATGGCGATCCGGGTCTCCAGCTCGGGCGGCTGGACGTCGGTCAGCAGGCCCCACTCGAACCGGCTCCGCATCCGGTCCTCCAGCGTGGTCAGCTGCTTGGGCGGCCGGTCACTGGAGATGACGATCTGCTTGTCGGAGTTGTGGAGCGTGTTGAAGGTGTGGAAGAACTCCTCCTGCGTCTGCTCCTTGTTCTCCAGGAACTGGATGTCGTCCACCAGGAGTACGTCGATGTCCCGGTACCGGCGGCGGAAGCCGTCCGCCTTCCCGTCCCGGATCGAGTTGATGAACTCGTTGGTGAACTCCTCCGAGCTCACGTACCGCACCCGGGAGCCCTCGTAGAGCCGGTGCGTGTAGTGGCCGATCGCGTGCAGGAGGTGGGTCTTTCCCAGCCCGGAGCCCCCGTGGATGAACAGCGGGTTGTAGGCCTTGGCGGGGGCCTCGGCGGCGGCCACGGAGGCCGCGTGCGCGAACCGGTTACTGGAACCGATGACGAACGTGTCGAAGGTGTACTTCGGATTCAGCCGCGCGTGCTCGCCCGGCGGGATCTCCGGGGAGCGCCCGGGGGGAGAGGCGGGGGAGTTGGCGGCCCCCTTCTCCTCCGACGGCTCCCGTGCAGGTGCCTGGGCCTCCTCGGCCGGCTGCTCCCGCCCCGGGGCCGGACCCTCGGGGCCGGGCGCCGCGGGCTCCGGCGCGGGAGCGGTCGCGGCCGGGGTCTCCCAGCGGTTGGGCTGGTCCCAGGAGGAGTCCCCCCAGGCCTGCTGCTGCCACAGCTGTTCCTGGGCGGGTTGTTCCCAGCGCGGGGAGCGGGAGGAGGGGGGAGGCCCCTGGGCGCCGGGCGCGGACGCCTCCGGCGGCGCGGGGTGGGAACGGGGGCCCTGGGGGTGCGTCTGCTCGGGCCGGGGCCGCGGGCTCTGCACGTGCTGCCCCTGCGCCGACTGGTCCTGGTCAGGTGCCCAACCCCCCGGGGCCGCGTACCACCGGTCACCGTTCTGGGGCGCGGGGTGGCTGGGCGCGGCCTGCTGTTGGGGCTGTTGGGGCTCCTGGGCCGGGGGAGCGGTGCCGAGCAGGTCGGCCTGGGCAGCCTGGGCTCGGGCGTGGCCGGGGTGCGCCCCCAGGGCTTCGGAGGGGTGCGGTTCGGCCGGGCGTGCGTGCTGGCCGCGGGACTCGTGCGCCGTGCCCTCCTGGGGAGAGGGCTCGTGTGCGGGGGGTTCGGAGCGCGGCGCGGTCGGGGCGGGACCCTGCGAAGCGGGGAGGGGGCCGTGCGCTCCCGGCGCCCCGCCGTACGGTGCGGGGGTCGGCGGCGGGGTCGGCACCGCGGTGGGGTCCACGGTCACCGCGACCCGGATCTCCCGGCCCAGGTGTGCGGAGAGGGCCTTGCTGATCGCCGGGTAGAGACGTGTCTCCAGGACCTTCTTGGTGAACTCGTTGGGCGCTGCGATCAGCGCCGTGTCCTCGATCAGACCCAGCGGACGGGTCTGCGGCAGCCAGGCGCGCTGGTGCGCGGGCAGGGAGTCGTTGTCGATCCCGTCCAGCACGCTTGACCAGACCATTGCGAGGTTGACCTGTGCTTCAGCCAAGGTGACCTGCCATGGTTGCTGTCCCTTCGGTGCGGATCTGTTCGGTGCGGATTGGTAGCGGTGAGGGGACGGGGGAGGTTGGTACGGCCTGTCACGGGCACGGTTGAGCCCCTGCGGGGCCCGCCCCTCCCATTGTCCTCCCCTCCAGGGGGTGCCGGGGCAGGGAGTCAGGGGGTGTGGTGGGTTCGTCTGGTCGTGCGGGGCCTGTGGACAGCGGGATCGATCAGCAGCAGCCAAGGGTTTGACTACCTCTGGGTATCCACAGCATCAGAGGGTTGTCCACAGGTTGTGCACAGGTTTATCCACAGGATGACAGCTGACTGTGCACTCTGTGGGGTTATCCACAATTTGCAGGTCAGAAGGTGTGTAAAGCGCTCGTCCACAGCTTCTGGGAGGCTGGGGGCGAGGCGAGGGGAGAGTTATCCACAGGTTGAGGTTATCCACAGGACACGCCCCACTGTGGAAGTTGCGCCCCCTGTGGACAACTGGTTGTCCACAGGGGTGGGGGTAGGCTGTGCGCAGTGGTGTCCGCCACCGGCCGGGCCGCGCCCGGCGGACTCGGGACCCGGTCCGGCGGGCGGTCTGATTTGACCACGGCCCGACCAGGTCGTATCTTCTTTATGCTTATGCCGATGATTCTGTCCGCGCTCATGTCCGACATGAGAGCGCGGCATCGACACATGCACAGCAAGGCCCCGCATATCCTGGGGGTCTGTCGTAGTACTTTCCTGACACGCCCCTGGAGCCAGTAGTGAGCAAGCGTACGTTTCAGCCGAACAACCGGCGTCGCGCGAAGGTCCACGGCTTCCGGCTGCGCATGCGTACGCGCGCCGGTCGCGCCATCATCGCCTCGCGTCGTCGTAAGGGACGCGCCGCGCTGACCGTGAGCCACTAGGGCCACGTAAGCCTCAAGTCTTCACTGGGACCGGTCCGGCCTTCTTGCCGGTCGGTCCCTTTGTCGTGGGGCACGGATCCGGTAGTCGAGGGCCGTGCCCCCTCTCCCGGAGGAACGCCGATGTTGTCGCCGGAGAACCGGATGCGTCACAGCGCCGAGTTCGGAACGGTCATGCGCTCGGGCCGGCGCGCATCGCGTGAGGCCCTGGGCGTCATCTACCTCGCCCCCCGACAGCCGTCCGACCAAGACACCGACGCCGCGGCACCGCCGCGCGTCGGTTTCGTCGTGAGTAAGGCGGTCGGGGGAGCGGTGGTGCGCAAACGCGTACAGCGGAGGCTGCGCCACCTGATGCGGGCACGGTTGGCTGTTCTGCCAAACGGTAGCCTGCTGGTAGTGCGGGCCAAGCCCTCTGCCGCGAACATGCGGCAGCAGGATCTGGCAGTACAACTCGACAGCGCGATCGCCGCGGCGCAGCGGCCCCGGGGGGCTGCCAAGCGTCGTCGGGGCCGTGGGGGCCCGCGCCCCGAACCGGCCGAGTCGGCGAGGAGCGAGGCAGACGGTGACCGTCGCCCACCCAGGGGCGGAGAACGGTGGGCGAAGCAATGACCGAGCACAGACCGACGTCGTTCGCACGGCTGCTGATCCTGCCCATCCGTGGTTACCAGCGCTTCATCAGCCCGCTCTTCCCCCCGGTCTGTCGTTTCTACCCTTCGTGCAGCGCGTACGCCGTCGAGGCGCTCCGCGTGCACGGAGCCCTGCGCGGGTTGTGGCTGGCTGTCAGGCGTATCGCCCGCTGCCATCCCTTCAACCCGGGGGGTCTTGATCCGGTTCCGCCGCCCAGGGGGCGCGGGAACGAGGAGTCCGAGGAGTCTGCGGGCGGAACCGGGAACACCGGCGCCGCTTCCGGGGACCAGTAGTTTCACTGAACTAGGAGTTGGCCGGTGCTGGACTGGCTTTACAACATCGTCGGCTGGACGTTGGTCCAGATCCACGCGGGTCTGTCCTTCGTCGGCCTGAACCCCGACAGCGGGTGGGCGTGGGGCCTGTCCATCGTGCTGCTCACCGTTGTCATGCGGCTCCTGCTCGTTCCGCTGTTCGTCAAGCAGATGAACACGCAGCGCAAGATGCAGGAAGTGCAACCGAAGATCATGAAGCTTCGGGAGCGCTACAAGCACGACAAGGAGCGGCTCCAGAAGGAGTCGATGAAGCTCTACCAGGAGAGCGGGACCAACCCCATCATGGGTTGTCTCCCCCTCCTCCTGCAGATGCCGGTGTTCTTCGCACTGTTCAGCGTGCTGCGCAGCGTCGCCGAAGGCCAGGCCCGGTACGGCTTCACCGAGGAACTCGCCAACAGCGCCCGCGAGGCGCTGATCTTCCACGCTCCGATCGCCGCGCAGTTCAACACCACCCCGGAGGAACTGCGTCAGCTCGGCGCGACCGACCCCGTCATGGCGAAGATCGTCATCGCGATCGCCTGTGTGGTCATGGGCACCACGACGTTCCTGACCATGCGGCAGAGCATCAAGCGCAGCATGGCGCAGCAGCCCGACAACCCGATGATGCAGACCCAGAAGATCATGATGTACCTGGCGCCCGCGTTCGGGCTCTTCGGTCTCGCGATGCCGGTCGGTGTGCTCGTCTACTGGGTCACGTCCAACGTCTGGACCATGGTGCAGCAGCACTACCTCTACCGGAACCAGCCCCTTCCCGGTGACGGGGACCAGTCGGGCAAGGGCAGCACCGCCAAGGGCTCGGCCAAGGGCATGCTCGGCCGGAAGAAGGCCCCGGAAACCGCTCCGGAGCCCAAGGAAGAGCCTAAGATCGAACGTAAGCAGCCGAAGAAGCAGCCGCGCTCCAAGCGCAGCGGCGGGCCCAACTGAGGGCCTTCCTGTTTCGTGTCGGCGGCGACGACTTTCTAGTACGCAGGCGACAATGCCCCTGAGGCGTACGGCGGCCAGGGACTGACGGATTGAGGAGACGGGATCGCTGTGGGAAGTAGCGAGGAAGAGAGCGGTGGCGTAGCGGTGGCTGAGGCACCCGAGGCCGGAATCGACATCGAAGCCCTGGAGAACGAGGGTGACATCGCCGCGGACTACATCGAGGGCCTCCTCGACATCGCGGACTTCGACGGCGACATCGACATGGACGTCGAAGGGGACCGCGCGATGGTCTCCGTTGTCGGCGCGACCCTGGACGAACTGATCGGTGACGACGGTGAGGTCCTGGAGGCCCTCCAGGAGCTGACCCGTCTGGCCGTGCACCGCGCGACCGGGGAGCGCAGCCGCCTCATGCTGGACATCGGCGGCTACCGCGAGGGCCGCCGCAAGGTGCTCTTCCAGATCGGCACCGAGGCCGCGAACAAGGTCAAGGAGAGCGGGGAGATTCACCCGCTGGAGCCGATGACCCCGTTCGAGCGCAAGGTCGTGCACGACGCGGTCGCCGCGGCCGGTCTGCGCAGTGAGTCCGAGGGCGAGGAGCCCAACCGCTACGTGGTGGTGCATCCAGCCGACTAGCGTTTCGGGTGGCAGATGTCAGGGGCGGTGTTTCACGTGAAACACCGCCCCTTCGTTGTGCGGGGCGGACTCTCGACACGGATGGCGTGGAGAGCGGACACGGGCGCGGGGCGGACCGCGGGGGCGGGGGCCGCGAGGGGTGCCGGGGGTGTTTCACGTGAAACCCGGGTGCGTCCCACACATAGGATCGTCTCCGGGGCCTTCCCGCCCACGAGCCGTTCCGCCCCGGCACTCCGGGACGACGCCGCGAGTGGATCCGCGAGCCACGCGGTCCGTGCGGGGGGAGGGGGCAACCCCGTGCGTGCGGGCGACCGTGATCCTCCGCGCGTTTCCCACGCCGGTCGACAATGCTCCGAATGGACAGGTCGACATGGCGACCCGACGGTTCATGGAAGTGATGATGGACGAGTTCCGACAGGTGGTGACCGATGACCTCGGGCACTGAGGAGCCCGGCGCTACGCTCCCCGCCCCGCCCCCGCAGGCCGGAGCGGTCTTCGGCGACACCTTGCCCACGGCTGCGCGCTATGCCGAACTCCTCGCGGACGACGGGGTGCGCCGGGGGTTGATCGGCCCCCGTGAGGTGCCCCGCCTCTGGGAGCGACACCTCATCAACTGTGCTGTCGTCGAGGAGTTGATCCCCGAGGGGGCGGAGGTGGTGGACATCGGATCGGGTGCTGGGCTGCCCGGTCTGGTGCTCGGTCTGCTGCGCCCGGATGTCAGGGTGACCCTTCTGGAGCCCCTGCTGCGACGGACGGTCTTCCTCGACGAGGCTGTCGAGACACTCGGCCTGGCCAACGTCGAGGTTCGGCGGGGGCGTGCCGAGGAGGCGCACGGCGAGCTGTACACCGACTTCGTCACCGCCCGCGCGGTCGCCCCGCTGGGCCGTCTCGCCGGTTGGTCGCTGCCGCTGCTCCGCAAGGGCGGGAGCCTGTTGGCCCTGAAGGGGGAGCAGGCGGAGGCCGAATTGGCCGAGGCGGAGAAAGACGTTTCGAAACTGCGTCCTGGCGTCTGCGATGTGATCAGGGTGGGTCGGGGTAAAGTCGATCCCGCTACCACGGTCGTTCGCGTCACGGTGACATCCGACGGTGGTCCGCCCGCGCCCGGAGGATCCCAGAAGAAGGCGCGGAGCGGCAAAAAGAAGCGCGGACGGAAGAGGTGAACTCATTCGTGCCCCAGAACCCAGCCGACAACGCCGGTGTTTCACGTGAAACCCCGGCGGGCGCCTATGGAGACCTGCTCGATGTTTCACGTGAAACAGCAGCGGACTCCACGGCGGGCCAGCCCTCTGTTTCACGTGAAACACAGAGTGGTGACACGGCCTCCGACGGCGTCCCCGACACTCCTCTTGCCCGCGCGGCCCATGCCGCGATGGCGGTTCGCGGGCACGAGGACCACTGGCCCCGCCCCAAGGCCTGCCGGGTGATCAGTGTCGCCAACCAGAAGGGCGGGGTGGGTAAGACCACCACGACGGTGAACATCGCCGCCGCCCTGGCCATGCACGGGCAGCGTGTCCTCGTGGTCGACCTCGACCCGCAGGGGAACGCGTCCACCGCGCTCGGTATGGAGCGTGACACCCAGACCCGGTCGATCTACCACTGCCTGGTCGAGGACGAGGAGATCCGGAAACTGGCCCAGCCGGTCCCGGACATCCCGAACCTGTGGTGCGCCCCGGCCACCATCGACCTCGCCGGGGCCGAGATCGAACTGGTCTCCCTGGTCGCCCGGGAGGCTCGGCTCAAGCGGGCCTTCGCCGCCTACGACACGTCGGACCTCGACTACATCCTCATCGACTGTCCGCCTTCGCTCGGCCTGTTGACGGTCAACGCGATGGTGGCGTGCGACGAGGTCATGATCCCGATCCAGTGTGAGTACTACGCACTGGAAGGGCTCGGTCAGCTTCTGCGCAACGTGGAGCTGGTCAAGTCGCACCTGAACACGGGCCTGTCCATCAGCACGATCCTGCTGACGATGTACGACGGCCGGACCAGGCTCGCCCAGCAGGTCGCGGACGAGGTGCGTTCGCACTTCGGTGAACTCGTCCTGGAGACCCTGGTGCCGAGGAGCGTCCGTGTCTCCGAGGCGCCGAGCTACGCGCAGTCGGTCATGACCTACGATCCCGCGTCCACCGGTGCGGTGGCCTACCTGGAGGCGTCCCGTGAGATCGCCTACCGGGCCGAGAGGATCTCCGGCTGACGCCGGTTGTTTCACGTGAAACACTCCGCCCGGCCGCGCTGCGGTCGGGCGGAACAGCACGCAAGGAGTGTGGAGGGAGTTGCCGGTGAGCCAGCAGCGGCGCGGACTGGGTAAGGGGCTGGGGGCGCTCATCCCGCAGGGGCCGACGGCCCCCGCGCCGGTGGAGAGCGTTCCCGAGGTGGAGCTGTCCGCCCCTGAAACCCCCGAGGTCCAAGGGCCGGCGGAGTTGCCGGACGGGACCTACCTGGAGGATGTCGAGCTCGCCTCGATCACCCCCAACCCCCGTCAGCCCAGGACGCACTTCGACGAGGAGGCCCTGGAGGAGCTGAGGGACTCGATCGTCGAGGTCGGTCTGCTTCAGCCCATCGTGGTTCGCAAGCTCGAGGGCCGCGGCGAGGACCGATACGAGCTGATCATGGGGGAGCGCAGGTTCCGGGCGAGCAAGCTCGCGGACCTCGACCGCATCCCCGCCATCGTCCGCAAGACGGACGATGACGAGCTGCTCCGGGAGGCGCTCCTGGAGAACCTGCACCGGCAGCAGCTCAACCCGCTGGAGGAGGCGGCCGCGTACCAGCAGATGCTGGACGACTTCGACACCACCCAGGAGGAGCTGGCCCAGAGGGTGGGCAAGTCCCGCTCGCACGTCAGCAACACGCTGCGCCTGCTCAACCTTCCGGGGAGGGTGCAGAACCGGGTGGCGGCCGGGGTGCTCAGCGCCGGCCACGCTCGCGCGCTGCTCTCGATCGATGATCCGGAAGCGCAGGAACGACTGGCTCAGCGGGTCAACAACGAGAACCTGTCGGTCCGGGCCCTGGAGGAGATCGTCGCCCTCCGGGAGATCCCCGGGGAGGAGGGTCCCGAGGGGGAGAAGCCCCGCCGCTCCTCCGCGGGTAGGATCAGCAACCCCCCTCAGGTCGAGGAGTGGGCGACCCGTCTGGGCGACCGGCTCGACACCACGGTGAAGGTGGACATCGGCCGGAAGAAGGGCAAGATCGTCGTGGAGTTCGCGACGATGGAGGACCTGGAGCGGATCATCAGCCAGATGGACCGGCAGGACTGACCCTCCACCCGGGCGTTGGCGGTGTTTCACGTGAAACACCGCCAACGCCGTATGCGGGCCCTTCGCGTGCACCCCCTGTTTCACGTGAAACAGGGGGTGCACGCGAAGGGCCTCGGCGGTCCGAGCCGCCCCGGCGCCCCTCGCCCGCCGGGGTGTCCCATGGAGGGGTGGCACAGGGGGCGTGGGGCGGTGTGGAGCGAGTGGGCCGAAGGCCGGTCGCATGAGAAGACGAGAGGCCCCCAGGGGTGACCTGGGGGCCTCTCGCGGGTTCGGTGCGGTTCCGGGTTACAGGAACTCGGCCAGTTCCTTCTCCAGGAGGCGCTTCGGCTTGGCCCCGATGATCTGCTTGACGACCTCACCGTCCTTGTAGACGTTCATGGTCGGCAGTGACATGACGTTGTAGGCGCGCGGGGTCTCGGGGTTCTGGTCGGTGTTGAGCTTGACGACATCGATCTTGTCGGCGTACTCCTCGGCCAGCTTGTCCAGGACCGGGGCCATCTGTTTGCAGGGGCCGCACCAGTCGGCCCAGAAGTCCACCAGGACGGGCTTGTCGCTGGCGAGGACGGTCTCCTTGAAGGAGGCGTCGGTGGCGGTCTTAACGGTGGACACTGCTTGGTTCTCCTTGGTTCGACGAAACCGGTGGGAAAGAGGACGGGGGAGGGGTCAGTTGCCCATCTCGGCGAGGTGGCGCTCGGCGTCCAGGGCTGCGGCGCAGCCGGTGCCCGCGGCGGTGATCGCCTGGCGGTACTGGTGGTCGACCACGTCGCCCGAGGCGAAGACACCGTCGAGGTTGGTCCGGGTGGACGGCGCGTCCACCTTCACGTAACCCTCCTCGTCGAGCTCGACCTGCTTCTGGAAGAGCTCCACGCGCGGGTCGTGGCCGATGGCGACGAACAGGCCGGTCACGTCCAGGGTGCTGACCTCGTGGGTCTTGTTGTTGATCAGCTGGAGTCCGCTGACACGGTCCTTCCCGAGAACCTCGGTGATCTCGGTGTCCCAGAGGAAGGAGATCTTGTCGTTGGCGAAGGCCCGCTCGGCCATGATCTTGCTGGCGCGCAGCTCGTCGCGTCGGTGGATGACCGTCACGGACTTGGCGAAGCGGGTGAGGAAGAGCGCCTCCTCCATCGCGGTGTCGCCGCCGCCGGCCACGGCGATGTCCTGGTCACGGAAGAAGAAGCCGTCGCAGGTCGCGCACCAGGAGGTTCCCCGGCCGGACAGCGCCTTCTCGCCGGGGACGCCCAGCTCGCGGTAGCCGGAGCCGGTGGCCAGGATGACGGTGTGCGCGAGGAAGGTCTCGCTGCCGACGGTGACCTCCTTGACCGGCTTGGTCAGGTCCACGTCGGTGACGTCCTCGGGGACCAGTTCGGCACCGAAGCGTTCGGCCTGCTTGCGCAGGTTGTCCATGAGGTCCGGGCCCATGATCCCGTCGGGGAAACCGGGGAAGTTCTCCACGTCGGTGGTGTTCATGAGCGCACCACCGGCGGTGATGGACCCCTCGAACACCAGAGGGCGCAGTTCTGCGCGCGCGGCGTACACGGCGGCGGTGTAACCCGCCGGTCCGGAACCGATGATGATGACATTGCGGACGTCACTCACGCTCGTAGGCCCTTCACACAGTCGCTGTCCTGGCCACGGGGGCGTGACCGGAGGGAAAGATGCTTAGCACAACCGATGGTAGGCGCAGGGCATTCCCCCTCGGGTGTCCGCCCGGCGCGCGGCGGGCGGGAGATGGGTCTCAGCGGCGGCGTCCGGTGCGGTCGGCCCCTCGGCGGACGGCCGGGGCGACCTCGCCTGCGGCGGCCCCCACGGGGCGTTCGTGACCAGGACCGCCACCGGGCCGAAGGGGTTGGTGGTCGGCCCCCGGAGCTCTCCCGTGAAGAACGGGGACAGCGCCGCGCTCAGCACGATCGGGAGGACCCCGTAGGCCGAGTCCGTGTACACGAGGGTGAGGAAGGGGCGGGGGACACGTGCCACGACCACCGCCACGATCCAGGTCGCGGTGGCGGCCAGGGTCGAGGCGATCTGCGCCGGCGGTGAACCGATCGCCTCCGAGACCCCGGTGGTGCTCATCAGGGGCGGACCAGGGCGAGCGCCTCACTGAGCTCCTCGCGGCAACCAACTGACCTCACGTGTTGCGACGACAGTTGGAGTTCGCCGATGGTTGCCCGGGGTCTTTCTGCGTTCGGGGTCAGGGCGGGCCGGGGTTGAAGACGGCGTGGCTACCCACCCGCCGCCAGATCACGTGCGGCTTGCCGGGAAAGCGCTCGTCCCCGTACTCCCATGTGGCTCGACCGTCAGGGGCCCAGGTCATCTCGTACACCCCCGGGGCGCCCTGGACGCCCTTGACCCGCAGGCCGGGCCGGAACTCCCCCTTCTGTACGTCGGGCGCGAACTCGCCCGTGACCACGAGCCGAAAGCGTGCGGCCTGTTCCCTGGTCAGTTTCTTGAAGTCCGCCTTGAAGCGGGGGGTGGTAGCGAACGTGGCCAACTACTCTTCAGCGCTCCTGTTCAAGAGCGTCGAACATCGACTCCGCGTCCTCGAACTCCTCGGTGCGGCCGGCGGCGATCTGCTCGCTGGCCTCCCGCTCGCCCCGCTGCCACTGCCGATCCCAGAACCAGGCCTGATCGGCCGGGACCACGGTCATGCCGCGCAGCACGACCTGGCCGTCCTCGCCGATCTCGAACTCGACCTCGTCGCCTTCGCGGATGTGCAGCGCCTCGGTGACCTCCCGAGGCAGGGTGAGCTGGTTCTTGCGACGCATCACCGATCGTCGTCGACGCCTTCCTTCTGTCGTTGCCATGGTGGGGTACCTCCTTCGCTCTCAGCATGGACCTCGTCGACAGAAAGTTCAACTTTCCGACAGTATGACTTCGGGGGTGAACCGAGTAACCCCGAAGGGGCGGGGGCAACCGGTACGGT
The DNA here is from genome assembly GCF_014651695.1 of Nocardiopsis terrae. Taxonomy (GTDB): domain Bacteria; phylum Actinomycetota; class Actinomycetes; order Streptosporangiales; family Streptosporangiaceae; genus Nocardiopsis; species Nocardiopsis terrae. The sequence continues at coordinate 874,187 of NZ_BMXJ01000001.1, read as the reverse complement.
CCGACCACGCCTCAGCCGATGCCGGAGAGCATCCGTTGACCCTTCGGGCTTGTCTCGTCCGCCTTCCGGTCGACGGCGGCGGGTTCCGGGTGTGCGCGCGGATCCCGGTCGGGGATGGCGCGTGATCAGGGTCCTGCTCGTGGACGACCAGCCGCTCGTGCGTACGGGTGTGCGGTCGCTGTTGGAGAGGGACGGCGACATCGAGGCGGCGGCGGAGGCGACCGACGGTCGGCAGGCGCTGGTGGAGGTCGACCGCTTCCGTCCGGAGGTGGTCCTGCTGGACCCGCAGATGTCCGTGATGGACGGGCTCGGGGTACTGCGGGAACTGGAACGTCGACGTGTCGACACGTCGGGGCGCCGACATGTCGACACCCGGGTCGTGGTCCTCAGCACCTTCGGCGAGGACGCGAACGTGTTCTCCGCGCTGCGCCTGGGCGCGGCCGGGTTCCAGCTCAAGGACGCCGGTCCGCGTGAACCGCGGGCGGCGGTCCGGATGGTCGCGGAGGGGGACGGGTGGGCAAGTGGTGCGCCGTAGGCGACCGTTGAGGGTGGTGGAGGCCGGCCTACGAGAGCGGTCTGGTCCGGCCCGGAGGCGGCTGAGGCCCCCGGCCGGTCACAGGTCCGCTTCGGCGAGGACGCTGGTGTTGATGTCGCCGCCCTGCGCGCAGCGCGGGTCGAGCACGACCACGCCGTTGCCCCCGGTGTCCTGGGTGAAGAGGACCCATGCGCGCTCGGCGCCGTCACCGGAGTCGAAGAGGGCCTCGTCGACCAGGGTGCCCCGGACGCCGTTGGCTTCCTCGAACCGGTCGACGCACCCCTGCACGGGTGCGGTCACCGGCTTCTGCGCCTGGGCTCCCATGCCCTCCGCGGTATCCTCCGAGTCGGCCAGCACCTCGGCCGCCTGCGCGCCGAGCTGGTCCTCGGTGTAGACCGTGCCGCTCGCCGTGGACTCGGCGGAGTAGGACTGGGCGATGTCGGGGGCGGACTCCGGTTGGGAGTCCTCCTGGTACATGGGGGCCGCGGCGTCGTTCTCCGTTTCGCCGACCATCAGCCCGTTGACGATCGCGGTCCCGCCGCCGACCACGAAGACGGCCGCGGCGGCGGCCGCCATCAGCTTGGGCAGGCCGAAACCGCGGCGCCGGGAGGCGATGGGGACGACCGGTGCGGGCGCGTCCGGGACGGGCGGTGCCGGGTCTCCGGCCGACGGGACGCCGGGTTCGGGGGGCGCGGTGCCCGCCGCGGACGGGGAGCGTTCGCGGACGGCCTCGGCGATGCGGCTGTCGAGGAGGTCCGCGACGCCCTGCGGCAGCGCGGGTACCGGTGCCTCGCTGAGGACGCGGGTGACCCCCGAGAGCTCCTCCAGGGTGGCAGCGCACTCCGCGCAGGTATCGATGTGGGCGGCGACCGAGTTCTCCTCGTCGGGGTCGGTGAGACCCTCGGCGAAGAAGGCGAGCGCCTCCGTGTCTGGGTGGGACGTCACGATGGGTTGGCACCTCCTCTCCCAGATGTGACGTCTCGGGGAGGCTGAGGGTTCCTTAGATGGGCCAGGGAGGGAAGAAGTTTGGCGCGACCTCGCGCACACCGGCTCTTGACCGTGCCCGAGGCCACCTGGAGGATCTCGGCCGCCTCGTCCACCCGGTAACCGAGCATGTCCACCAGGGTCAGCGCCATGCGCTGGTCCAGCGGGAGGAGGTCCAGGGCCGCGTGCACGTCCAGGCGGGCCTCGGTCCGCGAGGCGTGGTCGGTGCCGCCGCCAGAACGGCTCAGGCGCTCGTTGGAGATGACGTCGAGGGTCTCGTCCTCGGTCGGGGTGGCCGGACGCACCTTGCGGCGTCTGAGGCGGTCGTGGCAGGCGTTCACCACGATGCGGTGCAGCCAGGTGCTGACCTGGGACTCGCCGCGGAAGCGCCCGGCGGCCCGGAACGCGGACAGGAAGGCGTCCTGGAGCGCGTCCGAGGCCTCCTCGGGGTCGCCGGTCATCCGGATGGCGACAGCCCAAAGGCGCTCACGGTGTCGGCGTACCAGTACCGCGAACGCCTGTTCGTCACCCTGAGCGTGCCTCGACAACAGCTCCTTGTCAGGAAGCTCCTGGGCCGCGTCCATCAGCGCTGATCACATACCCCACAACTAGAACCTAGGTCCCGCGTACCTCGACCTCGTTAATGGTCCCACGCCAGTCTCCGTCGACCTGCGGGAGCTCGGTGAACCAGACCAGGACGTACCGCCCGGTCGCACCCTCGTCGAGGGTGATGGTCTGTTCACCGTCGACACTGCCCGACCAGGCGATCGGGAGGCTTGCGTCCAGGCTTTCCTCGTCGCTGACCTCGTCGCTGTCCCCGACCCGGATCTCCACGCCGTGCGTCCCGCCGGAGAGCATCAGGTCCACCTCGTGGACCTCCTGGCCGGACTCCAGGTCCAGCAGCAGGCCCACCCCGGCCTTCTGGTCGCTCAGGGGGTCCCAGTATCCCTGGGTGCTCCAGCCGGTGTCGGGCTTCTGGTCGAAGGCGAGGGGCGCGTTCTGGGAGTGCTCGTCGCCATCGCCGTTGGGCATCGGGTCGAAGCCCCGGGCCGAGCCGATGGCGAGGGGTTCCGGTTCCACGCTGTCCGTGGCCTCCTCGGAGGCGCTGGCGCCCGGGTCGGGGGTCTCGTCCCCGCCACCGACCATCGTGCCCACGATCCACGCGCCGGTGACGACCGCGGCGAGCAGTACCACCGCCACCACGCCGACCAGCACCTTGCGAAGCGAACCGCCCTCCTGGCGGGCGGTGCGCTGCTCCGTGCGTGAGGCGGGGGCCGATCTGGCCGCGTTGCGTGCCGGGGCCGCGTCCTCCCGGGAGCCGCGCCGCTGGCCGTTGGTGGAGCCGAACTCACCGGTGCGCCGGGAGGTCCCCTGTTCGGGCTGCGGGACGGCCTCCGTCGGGGAGACCGGCAGCGGGATGAGTCGGGGCACCTCGGCCAGCGCCGCGCAGAACTCCGCGGGACTGGTGATGGGCGGGCCGGGCACCAGCTGCCCCACCAGCTGCGGCAGGGCCGCGCGGGTGGTGATGGCGGCCAGGGGCTCGCTCACGCCCTGACGGAGCTGTCCGGGCGGATAGGGGCCCATGGGGCCCTGCGGGGCGCCGGGCAGTCCGCTCTGCGGGCCGCCCGGCCAGTACCCGGTGATCGCCGCGTACAGCAGGCTGCCCAGCCCCTGGGCGTCGACCGCGCCGGGGTGGGGGACGTTGTTGCCGAGCAGCGCGGCGTCCACGCCGATACCGGTGACCTTGACCGCGCCGCCGCTGCTCCACATGAGCTTTCCGGGGGTCAGGCCCAGGTGGTGCAGGCCGCTGGCGTGCGCCGCGGCGATGGCCTCGGCGGCCTCGGCGACCAGGCCGGCGGCGCGCTCGGGCTCCATCGGCCCCTGCGCCAGGAGTTCGGAGAGGGAGGAACCGATCACCCATTCCTCGACGACGTAGGGGACGGCCGAGGTGTCGTCGGCGTCGAAGACCTGGGTGACGCGGGCGTCCGGGATGCGGCTCGTGGCACGGGCCGCGTGCACGACCTCTGACGTGCGCGGGAATCCGTCCGCGAAGGTCCATACCGCGACCGGACGCGCGAGCGTCTCGTCGGTGGCCTTCCACCGGGTCGCACCACCGGTCTCGCTCACCACGTGGTCGAGTCGGTAGCGGTTGGCCAGCTTCGCCCCGGGTTCGATCAGGAAGGTGCTCATGATGGGAGTGACGGGCGCCAGTGCCGCTGGATCGCGTGGTGCCGTTGCGGGCGCACGCGAGGGGGTCGGCTCTGTCTGCTGTCCCCAGCCTCCCTTCGGGCAGCTCGGATCATCGATGCTCTGGCGGTAAAGCGGTGTCTGTCCATGCTAGGACGCGTGAACAGCCTCTTTGGAGGACACCGGGTGCTCGTTCACCTTCTGGGAAGTACCAGGACGTGACTACCCAACGTCATCCATTCCAGGTGATCAGCGGCGTCGCAGCCGGGTTCTGACCAAATCGAGGAATGATGTGACTTCTGTCACCTTTAGGAACTTGGCGGCAACCACGAACAGTACGGCACCGACCAGCCCTCCGGCCACCATGGACGCGAGAGCGGGCCAGAGATCACCCGGCAGGCCCTGGAAGGCGTAGGTCATCAGCACACCGAACAGTGCGGCCGGGACCGTGGCCACGTGCAGCCTGAACAGGGTGGCGGCGGTCCTGCGCCCGTCCAGGCCGTTCAGCCTGCGGTTCAACAGGAACCACATGATGGCCGAACCCACGATGTAGTAGAGCCCGTAGGGGACCGGCAGCCACACCACGATGTGCTGCGGGCTCTCCGCCATGAAGTACAGCAGGCTGAGCGCGGTGACCGCGTGGGCGATCTCGGAGGGGATCGACACCAGTGCCGGGGTGCGGGTGTCGCCCAGCGCGTAGAACACGCGCATCTGGAGCTGGAACAGCGTGAACGGGATCAACATCACGCAGAAGGCCATCAGGATCCGGCCGATCGCGGCCGCGTCCTCCGTGCTGGTGCTGCCCTGCGCGTAGATCATCACACAGAAGGGGACGGCGAAGACGATCATCGCCACCGAGATGGGGACGATCAGCACGGAGGAGAGCCGAAAACCCCGGGAGAAGTCGCTCCGGACCTGGTCCCTGCGCCCGGCCGCGACGTGTTCGCTCATCCGGGGGAGCAGGGCGGTGATCACCGAGACCGCGATGACCGCGTACGGCAGCTGGAACAGCATCGAGGCGAACTTGTACGCCGCGATGCCCGAACCCGTCTCGTGGCCGAGCTCGGCGGCCATCGCGCCGGCCCGCGTGGCGACGTTGGTGGACACGAGCGCCCCCACCTGGGCGACCACGATGTAGAGCATCATCCACGAGGCGGCGCCGGCGGCCTCCCCCAGACCGGACCCGCGCAGGTCCAGCCGGGGGCGCCAGCGGAAACCCGCGGCGGCGAGGGCCCAGACCAGCACGGCGGCCTGGACCACCTGGCCGAGCGCGGTGCCCAGGCCGAGCAGCGCGATCTCCCCCTGGGTCACGGTGTCCGGGGTACGCCCCGGACCGGCGACGGACAGGAACCACAGGCAGACGCCGATGATGACGAGGTTGTTCAGCACCGGGGCCCACATGGGGGCGCCGAACCTGTTGCGCGCGTTCAGCATGGCGCTGGACAGGCCGCTCGCGCCGATGAAGAAGATCTGCAGCACCAGGTAGCGGGCCAGGACCACCGAGACCTCGTACTGCGCCCCGCTGAACCCGCCGGCGTAGATCCGGATGAACCACTCCGCGATCAGCACGGACACCAGGGTGAGCGCGAACAGCGCCAGCAGCATCAGGGTGACCAGGCGCTGCTCGGTCCCGTTCCCGCCGTCGGAGTCCAGCTTGCGCCGCTTGACCAGGAACGGCACGAACACACTGGCCAACAACCCGCCGATGAGCAGGTCGTAGATCATGTACGGCACCATGCCGGCGGTCTGGTAGGCGTCCCCCAGCAGCTGGGTACCGATCGCCGCGGCCAGCACGATGGTGCGGACGAAGCCCGTCACCCGGGAGGCGATCGTGCCGACCGCCATGATCGCGGTCGACCTCGCGAGGTTGCCCGGCGCCGTGTGCGCCGTACCGCCGATCTCGTCGCCGTCCTCCAGGCCGGCGCGGTCCGCGGTGCCCACGTCACCGATCTCGCTGGGGTCGCGGGCCGCCTTCAGCCCGGTCTCGGGCTCGGTGTCGGGCTCGGAGCGCTCGTAGGCGTCGAGCACGTCACCCGGCATCACCATGTGGTGGCGGGACGCGGGGTCCCGGTGCTCCTCCGGTCCTCGTTCCGGTTCCTCGGAGTGCTGGCGGAGTTGGTCGCTGGACACCGTCGGGCGGTCCTTTTCTGGCGGGGGCGGCTACGGGGTTCCGGCGGGTCCGGGCCGAGGGGGTACGGCGTCTAACGGCCCAGGCGGGTGCGGATCAGCTGCACGGCGGCGCTCAGCTCGGGCACGCGCAGAACACGGGCGGACACCAGGAAGAGCAGCGCGCCGACGGCGCATCCGACCACCGGGGCACCCACGTAGGTGGCCAGACCGGGACCGACCCGGGTTTCGAAGAACCAGAGCACACCGAAGCCGGCCGCGACACTGGGCACGACGGCCAGGTGCAGCCGCAACAATGTGCCAAGGATGTGCCTTCCGTCAAGACCCCCGACACGTCGGCTGAGGACCTGTCCGGCGATGGTCAGACCCGACAGGAACGACACCATGAAGCCCGCGGCGACGCCGACGACGACCAGGTTCGGCGGCAGGAGCAGGTAGGCGACCAGGGCCAGGGCGCTGTGGACGGCGAGGTTGGCCCCTCCGATCAGGGCGGGGGTCCTGGTGTCGCCCATCGCGAAGAACACGCGCAGCATCAGCTGGAACACGGTGAACGGCAGCAGCCCGAGCGACATCACCGCGAGGATCTGCCCGATGGCGGTCGCGTCGGCGACGGAGACCGAACCGCGGGCGAACGCCAGCACCGACAGCGGCTCGGCGAACATCGCGACCGCGAAGGCGGTCGGGACCAGCACGAAGGCGGAGATCCGCAGGGTGCGGGAGAAGTCCGAGCGGACCGCGTCCCAGTCGCGGTCGTCGGCGTGCGCGCTCATCCGGGGGAGCAGCACGGTGATCAGGGAGACCGCGATGATCGCGTAGGGGAGCTGGAAGAGCTGGTACGCCAGGTTGTAGGCGCTGATACCGGCACCGACGTCCAGGCCCTGTTCGATGCTGGCCACGTTCGCCGCGTTGGCGATGTTGGTGGTGATCCACAGGCCCGCCTGGGTCAGCAGGGTGTAGAGCATCATCCACCCGGCGGTGCGCAGGGCCTCACCGAGGCCGGAGCCGCGCAGGTCCAGGCGGGGGCGCCACCGGTAGCCGGTCCGGGTCAGCGCGACGAACAGCACGAGCGCCTGGAGTGCCATGCCCGCGGCCGTGCCCGCGCCCAGCAGGGTGAGTTCGGTGGTGGAGACCGTCTCCGGGGTGCGGCCCGGGCCCGCCACCACCAGGAACATCCCGGCCACACCCATGATGACGAAGTTGTTGAGCACCGGGGCCCAGACCGCCGCGCCGAACTTGCCCCGGGTGTTGAGCATCGCGCTCAGCAGGCCGCTCAGCCCCACGAAGAAGATCTGCGAGAGCAGGAAGCGCGCCAGGTAGACCGAGGTGTCGAACTGCACCGGGGTGAACCGGGAACCGTACAGCCAGATGAGGGCCTCAGCCGCGGCGATGGCGGTCACCGTCACGAGCAGCAGCGCCAGCACCATCGAGGTGAACAGCCGGTCCTCGGTGGCCTTGCCGCCGTCCGCGTCGCGCTTGCGCCGCTTGACGAGGAAGGGGATGACCACGGAGGCCATCAGGCCGCCGATGAGCAGGTCGTTCAGGATGAAGGGGATCGTGTGCGCCGTGTGGTACGCGTCACCGAGCAGGTGGGTGCCGATGGCGGCGGCCAGCACGATGGTGCGGGCGAAGCCGGACAGGCGGGAGGCCATGGTGCCGACGGCCATGATCATGCTGGACCGCATCATGCCGCCGGAACCCGAGTCCTGCTTCGGGGCGGGGGTCTCGGTTTCGGGGATCTCACCCTCCTCGAACGACGGGGTCGGTCCGCCTGCGGGGCGGACCGTGCTCTCTCCGGGCATGGGGCCCTCCGCGGGCAGTTTTCGGTGTTTGGGTGTGTGACGAGAGTCCTGCTCGTCGCCGTGCGGGGAGTCGGTGACCACCGTGGATCAGGGTTCCTTTCGTCCGACTGGGAGGTTCGTGCCGCGGCACCGTGGCACGGTGCCGCGGATCAAGCGGTGGCGGTCACTTCTCGGGGCCGCCGTCCGACCGGCCCTCGGGTTCCGTCTCCGCGCCGGCGGGGGTGTCCGGTCCGGCAGACGACTCCTCGGCCGCGGTGGGGGTCTCCTCCGGCGCGGAGGCGGCGCCGTCCGAGCCGCCACCGGCGTTCTCGGCGCCCTCAGCCGCTGTGCTTCCGGTCGCGGCAACGCCGGCGCCCCCGGCCGAGGCGCCCCCGGTGCCGGGCGTCGCGTCCGCTCCGTCGGGGGCCGCGGCCGCGTTGGCCCTGGCCGACTGCTTGCGTGCCCACTTGCGCACGGCCCGGGGTGCCAGCGCCGCGATGAGGATCAGCAGGCCGATCCCGCTGATCATCAGGGCCTGGGTGCCCAGGCCCGTGGCGTTCACCTGGATCAGGGTGTCCTGGGAGCTGATCGGCTCACCGTCGGCGTTCTGGAGGCTGACGTGCACGGTGGTGGTGCCGTTGATCCGGGCGGACAGCGGGACGTAGACCGTGGTCTTGGCGCCGGGGGCGATCTCGAAGTGGGTCGTGTACTCGCCGACGCTCAGGCGTTCGGAGTTCTCCGAGTAGATGGACAGGTGGACGTAGACCGCCTCGTCCTCCAGGTCGTTGGCAACGAGCACCCCCGTGGTACCGGTGCTGCTGGCCAGGGTGACCGGTTCGCCGGGGATCACCCGCACGTCCTCCATGCGGTTCTGCACGGCCTGCTCCACCACGGAGCGGGTGGCACCGGCCAGGGCCTCGCGGTCCCGCCAGTACACCGATTCCAGGCGAACCAGGGAGGGGCGGAAGGGGTCGTTGTCGCCGACCAGGATGCTGTTGAACAGGCGGACGTCCCGGCGGACGTCGTTGACCTGGCCGAGGTAGGTGGAACTGAGCTCCTCCCCGTAGGCCCGCTCCGGGTAGGTCAGCCCCTGCCGGGTGTCCTCCCGCTCCTCGGGGGCGGGGAGCTCCACCTCGTCCAGACGCCGGGGCGAGAGCCAGGGGAGGCTGTCGGTGGCCTCCAGCACCCCGTCGGCGAACTCGGGGCCGGGGTCCCAGCCGGCCTCGGGCGCGGCGATGACCACCCGGTCCTCGCCGGCGTTCTCACCGGCGATCATCGCGGTCTCCGCGGCGAAGCGCTGGAGGGCCAGGGCGGATTCGCCGGGTTCCGAGGAGGGCATCGACAGCACGTCGGTCAGCCCGGAGTCGGCGACCAGCGCGTAGGGCTCCTCGTCCCCCTCCGCGCCGCTGGCGGGCAGCGGAGCCTGGGCCGTGGGTGTGGTGGAGATCCGCGGGGCGGGCGGGACCGCCTCTTCGTCCAGCAGGAAGCGGTGCGCGCCGTTCTCGGCGAACAGCTCCTGGACGTTCTCCTCCATCAGGCCCCCGGCCGGGACCGCGAAGCTGTCGTCGGCCTCCAGGCCGAGTGAGCGCGACATCGCCTCCTGGGCGAGCCACAGCGAGGCTTCGGCTTCGGCGTCCATGTCGTTGCGGAGCAGCGCGGCCAGGTCGGCGTTGGCGTAGGGGGAGGAGACGACGGTGTCGGCGGCCAGGGCCCTGCGGGCCTCGCGCAGCCACACCTGGGCCGCCTCGTTCGCGGCCTGGTCGTGTCGGGCCGGTTCGGCCTCGGCCGGGACCGCGAGGAGGTCCTCCAGGACCTCGTGCTCGTCCCTCGCCATCCGGAGGATGTCGTCGAGCGTGCCGGGATCGACGGCCCAGGTCACCGGGACACCCTCGGTCCGCTCCGGGGAGTCCTCACCTTCCTCCCCCTCCTCTTCGTCCTCCTCGCCGTTCCCGGAGTCCTCGTCCTCGTCCGAGCCCTCCTCGGACGGTTCGGGGGTGAGGGAGTCGGCGTCCTCCTCCGCGGTGGCCTCCTCTCCGGCGGTGGGGGGACCCCCGGTCGGTTCCTCCTCCTCGCCCAGGCCCAGCTCCTCGACGAGGTCCCCGTCACCCGCCTCGAAGGAGAGGGGGACCTGCGCCCCGGACTGCAGGAGACGCCCCAGACGCCCCTCCGCGCCGACGGAGCCGTGGAGTTCCTCGCTGAGGAAGGTGTCGTCGTCGGCGCGCTGCGGGTCCTCCATCAGCGGCCACACCCAGGCCAGGTTCAGGGAGGGGACGTCGTCGCCGTCGGCGGTGTAGGGGAGGAAGGAGTACTGCGCTCCGATGGCTTCGCCGTCACCGTCGAGTGCCTCGACGATCAGGGGGTAGACGCCGTAGGAGCTCAGTCCGAGGTCCTCGACCGGGGTGCTCAGCGAGTACTCCAGGGTGTCCTCGGGCGCCAGTTCGCCCTCGAACTCCTCCTCCGGACCGGAGGCGTTGGGCTGCCAGCCCTCACCGGAGGCGAACTCGTCGAGCTCGTCCCGTGAGGTGAAGGGGTGCCTTGAGTACCGGATGCGGACGGTGACGTCCTCGACGGAGTCCTCGGTGGTGTTGGTCACCTCGCCCGCCACCCGCAGGGTGCTGTCCTCGTCGACGGCGTCCGGTGTGATCCGGTCCACGACGACCGGCGCCGCGGAGCCCTCGTCATCGGGCTCCGCCGACGCGGAGGAAAGGGTGGCCGGTATCGGAAGCAGAGCGGCGGCCATGGCCATGACCGCGGCTGCGGAAGCAGTTCGACGCAACGCTTGGTTTCCTGATTCGGGTCCGGGTGTCCGTCCCGCCAGGGATACGGAAGGTGGGGCGGGACCGGTCGGGCGCCCGCGCGGCGCGCTCAGCGGAAGCGGGGCTGGTGGCCTCGGACTGGCCGTGACATGCCACCACTGCACCCGAAGATACCGCGTTCCCCGAACCCCGGTTCTGGTGCGGACCGTTGTTCGGGTGTGTGGTCGGCCCAGCCTTTCATCCGCCGGGGGTCACGCGCCAGATCCCGTGTCGGCCCGCCGCGTCGGCGGCGGCGATTCGCGGTTACCCCGTGCGGCCGCCTAACCTGCCTGGTGTGCCGAACACAGAGTTTCCGAGTGAGAACGACGCCGTCCAGAACCGGTCCGCCGAGGTGAACCCGCGCGCGGGCACCCTGACCGGTGAGCAGCGCGCGGCGATCACCGAGTTGGTCGACTCGATCGAACCGGTCTCCGAGGAGCTCGGCGACCTCTTCTCCTCGCACGGCCAGCAGCTCGCCGTCGTGGGCGGTCCGGTCCGCGACGCGCTCCTGGGGCGCGCCTCCAACGACGTGGACCTCACCACCGACGCGGTGCCCCAGCGCATCCTCGAACTGGTCGACGGCTGGGCGGACGCGGTGTGGACCGTCGGGATCGAGTTCGGCACCGTGGGCCTGCGCAAGCGCGGACTCCAGCTGGAGATCACCACCTACCGCAGCGAGGCCTACTCGCCCGAGTCCCGCAAGCCCGAGGTGTCCTACGGCACCGACATCCACGACGACCTGCTGCGCCGCGACTTCACCGTCAACGCCATGGCGGTGCACCTGCCCGGGCACGAGTTCGTGGACCCCTTCGGCGGACTCGCCGACCTCAGGGACAAGGTGCTGCGGACCCCGGGGCGCCCGGAGGACTCCTTCAGCGACGACCCGCTGCGGATCATGCGCGCCGTCCGTTTCGCCGCACAGCTCGGCTTCACCCTGGCTCCCGAGGTGGCCGAGGCCGCGCGGGACATGGCGGACCGGCTCACCATCGTCTCGGCCGAGCGCGTGCGCGACGAGCTGACCAAGCTCATGCTCAGCCCGGACCCGCGCAGGGGCGTCGAGCTGATGGTGGAGCTGGGGATCGCCGAGCACGTGCTGCCCGAGATCCCCAAGATGCAGCTGGAGATCGACGAGCACCACCGGCACAAGGACGTCTACGAGCACTCGCTCACCGTGCTGGACCAGGCCATGGACCTGGAGCGCGAGCGCGGCCACGGGCCCGACCTGGTGTTGCGCCTGGCCGCGCTGCTGCACGACATCGGCAAGCCCAAGACCCGCGCCTTCGAGGGCGGCAACCGGGTGACCTTCCACCACCACGAGGTCGTGGGCGCCTCCATGAGCCGTAAGCGGCTGACCGCGCTGCGCTTCTCCAAGGACGTGGTCGGTCAGGTCAGCACCCTGGTCGCGCTGCACCTGCGTTTCCACGGTTACGGCAAGGGAGAGTGGACGGACTCGGCGGTGCGCAGGTACGCCCGTGACGCCGGGGACCAGTTGGAGCGGCTGCACATCCTCACCCGGGCCGACTGCACCACCCGCAACCGGCGCAAGGCCGCGGCGCTCTCCCGCTCCTACGACGACATCGAGCGCCGTATCGCCAAGCTCGCCGAGCAGGAGGAGCTGGACCGGATCCGTCCGGACCTGGACGGCAACGAGATCCAGGAGATCCTGGGCGTCAGGCCCGGTCCGCTGGTCGGCAAGGCCTACCGGTTCCTGTTGGAGCTGCGCCTGGAGAACGGGCCGATGGACAAGGACGCGGTCGCCGCGGAGCTGCGCTCCTGGGCGGCCGAGCACCTGGAGCAGGAAGGCCGTCGGGCGCAGTAGGGGCCGCGGGACCGGAGCCGGTTCACCGGACCGGCTTGACCGCGGTGACGGCCATCGTCGTCCCGAACACGCGCAGCGGTGTGCGCTCCAGCGCCTCCGGTACGCCCCGCGGAGCCCGGGGGCGGTCTCCGAGGGGCGGCATGAGGTAGTCGATCGCGCGCACCCGCAGCCCGCGGCCGCGCAGCAGGCGCCCCAACTCCTGGCTGGTGAAGGAGCGTGCGTTCGCCATCCGCTCGTGCAGCGGGCGCACCCAGGGCAGGAACGGGGCGGTCAGCGCGGAGCGGTCCCGGCGGCCCCACCGCACCCCGTGTCTGTCGAGCGGGGACCACCGGTTGGACGTGGTCAGGGAGAGGGCCCCGCCGGGTTTGAGCACCCGGTGGGCCTCGGTGAGGGCGCCTTCGAGGTCGTCGAGGTGTTCGGCCAGGTCGAAGGCGGTGACCCGGTCGAAGGTGTTGGAGTCGAAGGCCAGCGCCTCCGCGGACATCTTGTGCACGCCGACACGGTCCTCCAGGCCGGTGCCGGCGACGCGCTCGGTGAGCGCGTCGAGCCGCTCGGGTTCGACGTCGACGGCGTCCACCCGTACGTACCCCGTGGCGAGTGCCACGGTGTGCGCGCCGTCGCCGCACCCCAGGTCGAGCAGGCGGTCGCCGCGGGCGGGCAGCTGTCGGCGCACCGCCTCGACCCGCCTGGCGACACCCTGGGCCCCGGAGGAGCCCGAGGGGCCGCCGAGTCCGTAACCGAAGCCCATGGCCACCATCCCCTGCCGTGACGAATCCCTGCGGGGGGAGACTACAGCAAGTGACTCTTTGATTACTTGTTGATGTGGCAACATGTCGACCCGTCGACTGCCGGGGCGCCGGGCAGCGCCCCTGGGCGGTGGCCGCCGGGCGGACGGTGCGAGGATGACGCGATGAGCGAAACCACCTGGTACCTGGAGACGACCGACCCCGCCGAACTGAGGCCCGGGCGTGAACCGGAGGGCCCGGTGCGGTTCACCCGCGCGCAGGTGCCCAGTCCCGAACTCTCCCGGTTCCTCTACGAGACGGTCGGCCGCGACTACCGGTGGTTCGACCGGAGCCCCTGGACCGACCAGGAGTGGCGCGACCGGGTGGAGCGCCCCGGGGTCGAGACCTGGGTGCTGTACGACCGGGGCACGCCAGCCGGCTACGCGGAGTTGGAGGCCCAGGACGGGGGCGCGGTCGAGATCGTCTACTTCGGTCTCATGCCCGGCTTCCTCGGCCGGGGCCTGGGCGGCCACATGCTCACCGAGACCGTCCGCCGGGCCTGGGACCTCGCCGGACGCTGGCCGGGGCGGGAGGCCACCCGGAGGGTGTGGCTGCACACCTGTTCCCTGGACGGGGAGCACGCCCTCGCCAACTACGAGGCGCGCGGACTTCGCCTCTACCGCGAGACGGTCGCGGACCAGGCGACTGGTGGACAGGTCGACATGTCGCCGAAGTGACAGGCGGACATGTAGACCCGGACGGAGGGCCCGCGGCGCGGCGTGCACGGGGGAGTCCGTACGCACCAACGCGCGCCGCGGACTAGACCGTCTCGGGCTTCGGTGCCCCGGAACCGGGTGCCCCGGGTCCCGGAGCCCCGGCCTCCGGCGTTCCGGGAATCGGAACCCCCCGGCTGCCCGGGCGCCGGGCGCGCACCGTCCAGGCCGCGCCCATCAGGAGATAGGAGAGGACCATCGCGCCGACCACCGGGACACTCACCCCGGACTGCGGGACCAGCCCGGCGGTCAGTGCGGCACCCAGTACGAACGTGGCGTTGAAGAGCACGTCGTAGACGGAGAACACGCGGCCGCGGTAGGCGTCGTCGACATGTCGCTGAACCAACGTGTCGACGGTGACCTTCACCGCCTGGGACACGAACCCCAGGACGAAGGCGGCGACCGGGAACAGGGCCGCGGAGAAGGGCAGACCGAACAGCAGCAGGGCGACGGCCGCCCCGGCCAGCAGCGCCGCGATCCAGGCGCTCTCGCCGATCCGCGCGGTCGCCCACGGCGTGGCCACCGCACCCAGGAAGAACCCGAGGGCGAGCAGTCCGGCCGCCACCGAGAACCCGGCGATGCCGGCGACGCCGCCGCCGGTGAACGTGTTGTTGTACAGCAGCATGGTGAGGAGCGTGGAGATGCCGAAGAGCACGCGGTGGCCGCCGATGGTCAGCAGTCCGTCGCGGGCGGGCACCCGCTCCCAGATGTGCCGGACACCGCTGGCCATGCCCCGGACGGCGTTGTGCAGCGCGGCCCGGACCTCCTCGGGCTCCTCCTCCAGGTGCGGGCCCAGCTCCCGGTACCGCAGGGTGAGCGAGACCAGGGCGGCTCCCGCGAACCCCAGCGCGGCCGCGAACAGGACCATCCCGGTGCCCAGGGCCTGCGCACCGCCGAGCATGCCGATCGCCAGGCCCGCTCCGGTGCCCAGGGAGCTCGCGACGGTTCCGCAGGTCGGTGTGACCGCGTTGGCCATCATCAGCTTGTCCCGGGGCACCACGTAGGGCAGGCCCGCGGACAGTCCGGACAGGAAGAAGCGGTTGACGCTCAGGACGAGGAGGGCGGCGACGAAGAACGCGGGTCCCTCCCCGTTGGCGACGAGGAGCGCCGTCACCGTCGCCAGGACGGCCTTGGCCAGTGAGGACAGCAGGAGGACCTGACGGCGGGGCCAGCGGTCGATGAGCACGCCCGCGAACGGGGCGACCGCGGAGAAGGGCAGGAGCAGCACGGCGAAGGCCGCGGCCACCTCTCCCGCCCCCGTGTGCTGCTCGGGGTTGAAGAAGACGAAGCCGGCCAGCCCGGCCTGGTAGACCCCGTCGGAGAACTGCGAGACCAACCGGGTACCGAACAGCCGACGGAACCGGGACCCCTGGAGGACCGTGCGCAGATCGCCGAAGAAGGACACGTTTTCAGGGTAGGGCGTGCCCGGGGCCGAGGCGGCCCCGGGCGGTCGGCCGGTGTTCCGGTGGGGGTCAGCCCTGGGCGTCGTGCTCGGGCGAGATGAACTGCTCGACCTTCTCGTGCGCCTCGGCGTCGCTGTACTGCACGGGCGGCGACTTCATGAAGTAGGAGGAGGGCTCCAGGATCGGACCGCCGATCCCGCGGTCCTTGGCGATCTTCGCGGCGCGGACCGCGTCGATGATGATGCCCGCGGAGTTCGGGGAGTCCCAGACCTCCAGTTTGTACTCCAGGTTCAGCGGGACGTCACCGAAGGCGCGGCCCTCCAGGCGGATGTACGCCCACTTGCGGTCGTCGAGCCACGGCACGTGGTCCGACGGGCCGATGTGCACCGCGCCGGCGTTGAGCTCGTGCGGGATCTGGGAGGTGACCGACTGGGTCTTGGAGACCTTCTTGGACTCCAGGCGCTCGCGCTCCAACATGTTCTTGAAGTCCATGTTGCCGCCGAAGTTCAGCTGGTAGGTGCGGTCCACGACCACGCCCCGGTCCTCGAACAGCTTGGACAGCACCCGGTGGGTGATGGTGGCGCCGATCTGGGACTTGATGTCGTCGCCGATGATCGGCACGCCCGCCCTGGTGAACTTCTCGGCCCACTCGGGGTCGGAGGCGATGAACACCGGGAGCGCGTTGACGAAGGCCACCCCGGCGTCGATGGCGCACTGCGCGTAGAACTTGTCCGCCTCCTCGGAACCCACCGGGAGGTAGGAGACGAGCACGTCGGCCTCGCTGGCCTTCAGCGCCGCGACCACGTCCACGGCGTCCTCGGGGGACTCCTGGATCGTCTCGCGGTAGTACTTGCCCAGACCGTCGTAGGTCGGGCCGCGCATGACGGTCACGCCGGTCGGCGGGACGTCACAGATCTTGATGGTGTTGTTCTCGCTCGCGACGATGGCGTCGGCCAGGTCGTGCCCGACCTTCTTGTCGTCCACGTCGAAGGCGGCGACGAACTCGACGTCGCTCACGTGGTACGGGCCGAACTGGACATGCATCAGGCCGGGCACCCGGGACTCCGGGTTGGCGTCCTTGTAGTAGTGCACACCCTGGACGAGCGACGCCGCACAGTTGCCGACGCCCACGACGGCTACACGTACCGAACCCATTGGTCCTTGCTCCTTCTTCTTCGCGAACATGGATGCCACAGCGCACGGCGACGGGCCCGCGCCGACGGCGGTCCGGGGCTCGTCATCCTGCGTTCGTATTCCGTATGTGGTCAGCAGCGCGCACCGTGGTTCTGTTCCCCCTCAAGGCCGTCGACTACGGGGGAGAACTATGCATGTCTGGCTGGTTTGTTCTGCTATGACTCTATCTTCGCTTCATGGTGAGCACGTATGCGGTCAGTACCACCGAAGGGCATGTGACCGGGAGTGACGGCGGTGGGCGAGGGGCGGGTGACACCTGCGCGCTCAATGTCACACACACGTCACCGAACAGGGAGAACGCGGCGCTTCGACTTCCCGGTGATCGCGCTCACATGATTGGCCCCGCCGGCCACCGCGGAGCTGAACTGCGAGGACGGGCGTTTCCCGGCAGAGGGTGACCAGATCTTCCAAAGTGCGCGATACCCTCGCGCGTGGGTTGTGCTATACGGTTCGATCGCTCTAACGTGACCCTTGATTTGCGTGCGCAGCCGGTAGAGACCCCCGGACGAAGCCACCGCCGCGGCGGCGTCCACGTCGGCTCAGAGCACCGACGGGCCAGGGGTAGCGCTCCCGCAGGCCAACGATCAGGAGGAAGTAGCGGCCAACGTCTTCGCGGCCTGTTGAAAACCTTCGCCCGCAACTGGGCGTCTCTTTATCAAGCCTTGAACGACAGGCAACAGAGGTGGGAACAGGTCCACCGGCCCATGAGCCGTGCTGGTACACCACCACAGGTCGCGAATCACCGATCCCCCAGGGGGACCGTCCCCCGTTTCCGCCAAGGAATCGTCAGGCCGACCGGCCGTGAGAGGCAATCGAGGACCACGTGAGTACCGAACGACGACGTAGTGCCGACGGCGGCCGTCGCCGGGCCGAGGGCCCAGACGACGGCCCGCGCGGCAACGGCGGAAGGCGCAGGGCCGAGGGCCCTCCTCGGGAAGAGCGTGCGGGCGGCCGGCGCCGACCTGGTTCCGAGGAAGGTCTCCGGGGAGGCGACCAGCCCGCCCCGCGTTCCCGCAGGACCCGCCCCCCCGGCGCCGAGGCCCGTTCCGAGGGACGGCCGCGCCCGGAGGGCGGCCGGCGCCGCGCCGAGGGTGAGCGCCCGCGCCGCCCGGACGGCCAGCGCCCCCGGCGCCCCGAGGACGGGGAACGGCCGCGCCGCCGCCCGGACGGCCAGCGGCCTCGGCGGCCCGAGGACGGCGACCGACCCCGGCGTCGCCCCGACGACCCGCGTGCGGGCGGCCGCCGTCGTGCGGCCGGTCCCCGCGACCCCCGCGACCGTGAACACGGATCCCGGTCCGAGGGGCGCCGCGCCGGCGGCCGGGGCTCCCGTGCCGCCGCGGGCGCCGGAGGCCGTGGCGGCGGTGGCGGCGGTCGTCGGCGCCCCCGCCAGGACGAGCCGGACGACCGCCCCTGGTTCAAGCGCTTCCTGTCCAAGGCGTGGAAACCCGCACTGGCCTTCTGCGGCCTGATGATCATCGGCGGCGTGGCCGCCTTCGCGGTCCTCTATGCCATGGCCCCGGACGAGAAGGACCTGAAGGAGGACGCGGAGAAGACCGTCTCCGCCACCCAGATCTACTGGGCGGGGGAGGAGGGCGAGGAGGAGATCGCCCTCACCACCGGCGAGGTCAAGCGGGTGGCGGTCACCCGCGACGAGATCCCGGAGGAGGTCGTCAACGGTGTGCTCGCCGCCGAGCAGCGCACCTTCTACGAGGACCCGGGCATCAACATCATGGGTATCGGCCGCGCGGTGCTCTCCGGCGGTGACGCCGGCGGCGGTTCGACCATCACCCAGCAGATGGCCCGCAACTACTACAGCGACCTCCAGGGCGAGGAGCCGCTGACCCGCAAGATCCGCGAGATCTTCATCGCGATCAAGCTGAACCAGCAGGTCTCCCACGACGAGATCCTCACCACCTACCTCAACTCGATCTACTTCGGCCGCGGCGCCTCCGGTATCGAGATGGCCGCCCAGGAGTACTTCGGCAAGAGCGTGGGCGAGCTCGACGAGGCCGAGGGCGCCTTCCTGGGCATCATCATCCAGATGCCCAGCAACTTCGAGAACCCCGAGGAGGGCTCCTGGACGGAGACCTACCTCAACGAGGAGCGCTGGCCCTACGTCCAGGACCAGCTCGCCCTGATGTACGAGGAGACCGACGGCGAGCGCGGCCTGCCCCGGGACAAGGCCGAGAAGCTGGAGATCCCCGAACTCATCGACTACAACCCCGAGGCGGCGGCCGACGACCCCAAACTGGGGTACGTCCGCCAGGCCGTGATCAACGAGGTCGAGCGCCGTTACGAGGGGTCGAGCATCGACGGCGCCGACATCGCCACCGAGGGCCTGACGATCAAGACCTCGCTGGACCCGGCGCTGATGACCGCGGCCGAGGATGCCTTCGACGTCCTGCCCGACACCGCGGCCGAGGACACCATGCACGGCCTGACCGCGGTGGAACCGGACACGGGCCGGATCGTCGCCTTCAACGGGGGCCCCGACGTCTCCACGGTGATCAACAACTCCCTGGTCCACCAGGCCCAGGCGGGTTCGTCCTACAAGCCCTACGTGCTGGCCCGCGCGCTGATGGACGACATCGGCCTGCGCACCCAGCTCGACGGCGACACCGGACGGGAGTTCCCCGGCCTGGCCAGCCCGGTCAACAACTCCGGCCACGTCGACTACGGCGAGGTCGACCTGATCGACTCCACCCGGGACTCGGTGAACACCAGTTTCGTGGACCTGGCGATCCGGGTCGGTGAAGCCAGGGTCGACGAACTCGCGGTCCAGATGGGGGTGGACCCCGATCGCCAGACGACCTCCACCGTCGGTCCGCTCATCGCCCTGGGCACACACCAGGTGAACGCGCTCGACATGGCCAGCGGCTACGCGACCTTCGCCGCCGAGGGGCGCCACTTCCCGGCCCACATGGTCACCGAGGTCAGGACGGCCGACGGCACGGTGATCGACCCGGACGACAAGGACGAGCTGGAGAAGGGTGCCGAGGTCCTCACCCAGGCCGTCGCGGCCGACGCCACCCACGCCATGCAGGAAGTGGTCCGCAACGGCGGCGGCAACAGGGCGGCCCTGAGTGACGGGCGCCCGGTGGCGGGCAAGACCGGTACCTCCACCGACGCGGTCTCGGCCTGGTTCGTGGGCTACACGCCGCAGCTCTCCACCGCGGTGGGGCTGAGCCGCTTCGGGGGCGATCCGTTGGACTTCGGCCCCGAGGTCGGTGACGTCTACGGCGGTACCACCTCCGCGAAGGTCTGGAAGGCCTTCATGGAGGTCGCCATGGAGGGCAAGGAACAGCAGCAGTTCCCGGCGGCCCAGTGGGTGGGCGAGGACCAGCGCTTCCTGCCGACCCCCACCCCGAGCGAGTCGCCCGAGGCGGAGGAGTCGGAGGAGCCGGTCGAGGAGGAGAGCGAGGAGCCCACCGAACCGGAGTGCGATCCCATGCAGCAGGAGTGCGACCAGGAGTCGCCGCCGGAGGAGTGCCCCATCTTCGATCCGAACTGCGATAACGAGGAGAGCCCCGAGCCGCCGGACGAGTGCGACGGTTGGGACCGACCCGACCACTGCGACGAGGAGGAGCCCGAGGTTCCCGGCCAGCCCGGGGGCGAGCAGCAGGGCGGTGACAACGGAAACAACAGCCTGATCAGGCCGAGGGACTGATCGGGCGCGGTTCCTCCGGGGGCCGGCGTGCGGAGGGGTCTCCCTCCGCTCGCCGGCCCCCGGCTCTGTGCTCGGCCGCATCCACAGCCCAGCACCGGTGGTGCGCCGCTGCTGGTAGCCTTGGCTCCCGTATGGCTCAGAGCCCGAGTGGCACGCCCCGGCCCGACCGGGGCGGCGTAGTCCCGGGCTCCTGCCCTCCTGCCATGGAGATTCCATGGCCGCAACAGTCCAGAGGAGGAACGTACGCCTATGCGTCGTTACGAAATCATGGTCATCCTCGACCCGAACCTCGACGAGCGCACCGTCGCTCCGTCGCTGGAGAACTTCCTGGGCGTCGTCCGCAACGACGGCGGTTCGGTCGAGAAGACGGAGATCTGGGGCAAGCGTCGTCTCGCCTACGACATCAACAAGAACTCCGAGGGCATCTACGCGGTCATCGACCTGACCGCCAAGCCCGAGACGGTCAAGGAGCTCGACCGCCAGTTCGGCATCGCCGAGGCCGTGCTCCGCACCAAGGTTCTGCGTCCCGAGGTTCACTAGGCAGCCCGCTGCCCCGACCCCCTGACCCCGCGCATCCGATTCTGTCCCCAGGGACGTGGATGATACGGGGCACAGGCGAAACCGCCTGATCCGAACTATCTCGAACCGGAGCCGATCCATGGCAGGCGAAACCCAGATCACGCTCGTCGGCAACCTCGTCGACGACCCTGAACTGCGCTTCACGCCCAGTGGAGCCGCGGTCGCCAACTTCCGTGTGGCCTCGACGCCCCGTACCTTCGACAAGCAGGCAGGGGAGTGGAAGGACGGCGAGTCCATGTTCCTCACCTGCACCGTTTGGCGGCAGTACGCGGAGAACGTGGCCGAGAGCCTTCAGCGCGGCATGCGCGTCATCGTGCAGGGCCGTCTGAAGCAGCGGTCCTTCGAGACCCGCGAGGGTGAGAAGCGGACCGTCTTCGAGATCGACGTCGACGAGGTCGGCCCGGCTCTGCGCAGCGCCACCGCCAAGGTGACGAAGACGCAGCGCCAGGGCGGCGGGTTCGGCGGTCAGCAGGGCGGTTTCGGTGGCGGCCAGCCCCAGGGCGGACAGCCCCAGGGCGGCGGCTACGGGAACCAGGGCGGCGGCTTCGGCGGCCCGCAGGGCGGCCGCGGCGGTGCCCCGGCCGACGACCCGTGGGCGACCAACGGCGGTGGCGGCGGCTTCGGTGGCGGCGGCGGAGGTTTCTCCGACGAGCCCCCGTTCTAGACGGCGCCCACCCCGCGTAACACCCGGCCCGGCCCCTCGGGGCCGAGCCACCTTATCCCTTGTCCCAGCCCATCCCCGGGAGGACCCCGGGGCTCTTGCGAAGGAGCACCACGATGGCTAAGCCGGCAGCGCGCAAGCCCAAGAAGAAGGTTTGCCTCTTCTGCCAGGAGAAGCAGTCCTACATCGACTACAAGGACACCACGCTTCTCCGTAAGTTCATCTCCGAGCGCGGCAAGATCCGTGCCCGTCGGGTGACCGGCAACTGCACCCAGCACCAGCGCGACGTCGCGACCGCGATCAAGAACGCGCGCGAGGTGGCCCTGCTGCCCTACACCAGCACCGCTCGCTAGCGGCGATATCCGAGGGAGGTTTTTGTCGTGAAGCTGATTTTGACCCACGAGGTCAACGGTCTCGGAGCCCCCGGCGATGTCGTCGAGGTGAAGAACGGTTACGGTCGCAACTACCTGCTGCCCCGCGGGTTCGCCATTCGGTGGACCCGTGGCGGTCAGAAGCAGATCGACCTGATCCAGCGTGCCCGCAAGGCGCGTGACATCCGCACCCTGGACGAGGCCCAGCAGGTCGCCGGCCGGGTCGGTGCCCTGAACGTGCGCCTCAAGCAGCGCGCGGGCCAGGGTGGTCGTCTGTTCGGTTCGGTCACGCCCGCGGACGTCGTCGAGGCCGTCAAGGCCGTCGGCGGTCCCGAGCTGGACAAGCGCCGGATCGAGATCAAGAACCCGATCAAGTCCGTCGGCGACTACAAGGTCCAGGTCCGCCTGCACCCCGAGGTCTCCGCGACGATCAAGCTGGAGATCGTCGGCGCCTAGCAGGCGTTGACCGTCCCGGTTCCAGGCCCCGTCCCTCCTCTGGAGGGGCGGGGCCTGCTGCGTCGGCGGAACACGCCCGGGCTGCGAAAACAACCCTTTGATTACTCTTTGTAACTTAACGTGTTCTCTGTGTCGCGTCGCGTCCCGCGGCGCTCCGCACGGAGAGGACAGCATACCGATGGCCGTTGAGAGACGACCCGAGACCGACCGCCCCGGGGCGGTCGACCGCAGGACGATGCTGCGAGGAACCGCTCTGGCCGCCGGAGGAGTGCTCCTCGGCGGCGCACTGGGGGTGTCAGCGGCAGCACCGGCCGCCGCCGCCGCGATACCCAAGGTCTACACCCGGTCGGACTGGGGGGCGCGTGCGCCCAAGAGGGCGGTTCAGGTACTGGGTCAGGGGCCGACCCACATCGTCGTCCACCACACCGCGACCGGGAACGCGTCGGACACCTCCACCAGCCACGCCGCCGCGCTGTCCCGGTCCATCCAGCGCTACCACATGGACCACAACGGGTGGAACGACACCGGGCAGCAACTGACGATCAGCCGCGGCGGCCACATCATGGAGGGGCGGGACAGGACGCTCCAGGCGATCCGGGACGGCGGCCACGTCCTGGGGGCGCACACCGCGAACCACAACTCGCACACGGTCGGGATCGAGAACGAGGGCACCTACACCTCGGTGAGCCCGCCCGGCGCACTCATGTCCTCCCTGGTCGACACCTGCGCGTGGTTGTGCCTCGTGTACCGGCTCGACCCGCAGGAGGCGATCGTGGGACACCGCGACTACAACGCCACCAACTGCCCGGGTGACAAGCTCTACTCGATGCTGCCCGAGCTGCGCGACGACGTGGGGACCAGGCTGCGCGAACAGCTCCGGCACCTCAGCAGGCACGTCGGGCAGGAACTGACCCTGGAAGAGCTGCCGACCTACCCGGCCGCCCCGCGGTCCGAACGTGTGGCGACCTTCTACCACGGTCCCGCCATCGGGGAACTCGACACGACCACCTGACCGAAGACCCCCCCGGAACCGTCCCTGCTCCCCGCCGCAGGGGCGGTTTCGTGTTTGCTGTGTTTGCCCTGGGCCTCCGCTGGCGCTTCGGTCCGTGTTCGGGCGCCTCAGGGCCTGGTCGCTCCGGTGACCAGCCAGGCCTCGCCCCTGGCGCGCAGGCCGAGGGTGACGGCGCGGGCGAGGATCCACACGGAGAACGCGGTCCACAGCCCCACCAGCCCCCACACGTCGGAGACGGCGAGCCGTGGGAGGACCAGGGCGAACGGCAGGAAGGCGAGCATCGTCCACAGGGAGGCCCAGGCCAGGTACCGCTGGTCGCCGGCGCCCATGAGGACGCCGTCCAGCACCATGGTCACCCCGCTGAGCGGCTGCATCAGCGCCACCACCACGAGGGAGACCGTGATCAGCGCGGCCACCTGCGGGTCCGAGGTGAAGGGAACATGGGCCCAGGGCAGCACCAGGAACACCAGGACGGTGAAGACCAGGCCCGACATCACGCCCCACTCGACCATGCGCCGGGTGGAGTCCCTGGTGCCCCGGACGTCTCCGGCGCCGAGGTAGCGCCCCACGATCGACTGCCCGGCGATGGCGATGGCGTCCATCGCGAAAACCAGCAGGGCCCAGATGTTGTAACTGACCTGGTGCGCGGCGATCGACTCGTCGCCGAGCCGGGCGGCGACGGCGGTCGTCACCAGTGCCACCACACGCATGGACACACTGCGCAGGAACAGCGCGAAACCCGCCGACGCGGAGGTGCGCAGGCCCGACGCGGTCGGCAGGAGGGAGACCCCCCTGCTCCGTGCCGACCGGGCGATGGCGGCCGTGTACCAGAACGCGCCGGCCCCCTGCGCGATCACCGTCGACCACGCCGAACCGGCGATTCCCCAGTCGAACGCGAACACGAGGACCGCGCACAGCGCGGCGTTCCCGGCGTAGGAGGCGACCGCGACCACCAGCGGGGTCCGTGCGTCCTGGAGGCCGCGCAGCACCCCGGTCCCGGCCATCACGACCAGGAGGAAGGGGGTGCTCAGCAGGCTGATCCGGAGGTAGGTGAGGGCGTACGGCGCGACCTCGGGGGAGGCGCCCAGGAGGTCGACCATCCACGGGCCCAGCGGCCAGCCGATCCCGATCGCGGCGATTCCCAGCAGGAGGGCGAGCCAGAGGCCGTGCACCCCGTCCCGGATGCCGCCGGGGATGTCGCCCGCACCGAACTTGCGGGCCACCGCTGCGGTGGTCCCGTAGGCGAGGAAGATGCACACCGCGGCCAGGGTCAGCAGGACCTGGCCGGCGACCCCGAGCCCGCCCAGCGCCTGGGTGCCCAGGCTGCCGACGATCGCGGCGTCGGTGAGCAGGAAGAGCGGTTCGGCGATGAGCGCGAAGAACGTGGGGACGGCGAGGGCGAAGATCTCGCGGTCGTGGCGGTGCCGGAAGGGGGCAGCCGAGAGGAGTGTGGCCATGACGGAGCCACATTACCGGACAGGCGTTCGACCCTCCCTGTGGGTTTTTCCACAGGGCCGCCGAAGCCTGTGGATAACCTGTGGAAAGCCACCCTGTGAGACATCTTGCACGTCCCGCCCATGGTCCATGTTTTCGCAGTTCAGGTGGGCTGCTGATGGTTCGCGGCAAAGTTATCCACAGGTGATGTGCATAACCTGTGCGCGCAATGCCGCACATGGCTCCGGATGTGGTGGTAGAGGACTGTCTACAGGCGTGCCGGGCGGCGTCCCCGGCGTCCGGGATGGGGCATCCTGGAAGGGTCGGTCCGACCCGGGCCGACGCACGCGGCCGGTGTGGGGAGAAGTTCGTGAGCGTCGCTGGGCAACCACCTGAAGAAGGCGGATACGAGCGCACCCCACCCCATGACATCCAGGCCGAGCAGAGCGTCCTCGGCGGCATGCTGCTGTCCAAGGACGCCATCACCCAGGTCGTCGAGATCATCCGCTCAGCGGACTTCTACCGGCCCGCGCACCAGATCATCTACGACAGCGTGGTCGACCTCTTCTCCCGGGGCGAACCCGTCGACGCCATCTCCGTCAACGCGGAGCTGACCAAGCGCGGCGAGGCCACCCGGGTCGGCGGGGCGCCGTACCTGCACACCCTCACCGAGGCGATCCCCACCGCGGCCAACGCGGGCTACTACGCCAAGATCGTCTCGGACCGCGCCGTCCTGCGCCGCCTGGTCGAGGTCGGCACGCGGATCGCGCAGATCGGCTACGCGGGGGACGGAGAGGTCGACGACCTCGTCGACCACGCCCAGGCCGAGATCTACCGGGTCGCGGAGAAGCGCACGGGCGAGGACTACGTGGTCCTCGGCGACATCATGCCGGGCGCCCTGGACGAGATCGAGGCCATCGGCGCCAACGACGGCAGCATGACCGGTGTCCCCACCGGCTTCGCCGACTTCGACGCCCTCACCAACGGCCTGCACCCCGGGCAGATGGTCATCATCGCCGCCAGGCCGGCCGTGGGAAAGGCCTTGGCCCTGGACACGCCTCTGCCGACCCCGGGTGGGTGGACCACGATGGGTGAGGTCCGGGTCGGCGACGAGCTCATCGCAGCCGACGGCAGTCCCACCCGTGTTGTCGCTGCGACGGACGTGATGCGGGACCGGCCCTGCTACGAGGTCACGTTCGACGACGGCACCGTGGTGGTCGCGGACGCCCAACACCAGTGGCTGACCGACACGCGGGCCACACGTCGAGCGGCGCAGGAGGCACGGGCCGGGGGAACCGCCCCCAAGGTTCTGCCAGGTGTCCGAACCACGGCGGAGATCGCTCGCACAGTGCGCCTGAAGACCGCTGACCGTAGGCTGAACCACTCGGTGAACAACACCGGACCTCTGGATCTGCCTGAACGGGAACTGCTTCTGCCGCCCTATTTCCTGGGTATGTGGCTGGGCGATGGTGCCTCTCAAGCAGCACGGATCACCACCAACGACCTGGAGGTCCTCGGGAACATCGAGGCAGAAGGGCTGGTGACCAAACCGGTCGGCCGGACGAAGGGGGCCTACGGCGTCTTCCTCCCGACCGAGGAGACCGAGACCGCAGAGAAGACCTGCGTCGTCTGCGGGGCCGGTTTCACTCCGAAACTGCCGCATGTACGTACTTGCGGGCAGTCCTGCGGAAGCAAGGCCCGTTTCATGTCCGAGCCGGTTCCGCACACCAGTTGCCCCGACTGCGGTCGACCCCGTTTCTCCAGATCCCGGTGTCGTCAGTGCACCGATGATCATGGGAGCGTCCAGGCGCTGCTGCGGACCCTGGGTGTCCTGGGAAACAAACACATCCCCACCGACTATCTGCGATCCTCGGTCGCTCAGCGGCGAGCACTTCTCGCCGGTCTTCTGGACAGCGACGGAACCGTCAACACGAGCGGGTCCGTGCAGTTCGCCGTCACCAACAAGCGCCTGGCGATGGATTTCCGGGAGCTCGCGCACAGCCTGGGGTACCGCACCGGTCTGTCGACCAAGAGGGTCGAGGGGCGGACCGAGGAGAGCTCCACCTGTTACACGATGACCTTCGGATCCGAGCGGGAGGTCTTCGGGATCGAACGCAAGAAGGCTGCGCACCGTGAACGATCCGAGGGGCGTTCCCACGCGCGAACCGGGTCGAGGTTCATCACCGACGTGCGCCTGGTCGACAGTGTTCCTGTGCGGTGTGTCCAGGTCGATCACCCGGATCACCTCTTCCTCGCCACGCGGTCGATGGTGCCCACCCACAACTCCACGTTGGCCCTGGACTTCGCGCGTGCCGCGTCCATCAAGAACGAGATGACGTCCGTTTTCTTCAGCCTGGAGATGGGGCGCAACGAGATCGTCATGCGCCTGCTCTCGGCGGAGGCGCGGGTGCCGCTGCACACCATGCGTTCGGGCCTGATGACCGACGAGGACTGGGCGCGGCTGGCCAGACGGATGGGTGAGGTGGCCAGTGCGCCCCTGTTCATCGACGACTCCCCGAACATGTCGATGATGGAGATCCGGGCCAAGTGCCGCCGCCTCAAGCAGCAGCACGACCTCAAGCTGGTGATCGTCGACTACCTCCAGCTGATGAGCTCGCCCGGCCGGGTGGAGAGCCGTCAGCAGGAGGTCTCGGAGATGTCGCGTTCGCTGAAGCTGTTGGCCAAGGAGTTGGAGGTGCCCGTGGTGGCGCTGTCCCAGCTCAACCGTGGCCCGGAACAGCGCACTGACAAACGCCCACAGGTGTCGGATCTTCGCGAGTCGGGCAGTATCGAGCAGGACGCGGACATGGTCATCCTGCTCTACCGCGAGGACGTGCACGACAAGGAGTCCCCGCGCGCGGGCGAGGCCGACATCATCGTGGCCAAGCACCGTAACGGCCCGACCGCCGACGTGACCGTCGCCTTCCAGGGCCACTACAGCCGATTCGTCGACATGGCGCCAGGTTGATTCGTCGACACGGCGTCGGGCCCGGTCGCGGGACGGGGGAGGAGCTCTGCGAGCGGTGGGTGTTCGCGGGTCGCCTCCTCCAGGGTCCGGGCGAGGGTGGTCGAGGCCCGGGAGTGGACGCGGTGTCCCTCGTCGGTGAGCCTGAGCTGGAAGGCGCGGCCGTCACCGGCCACGCGTTCGCGGTCGACCAGTCCCTGGTCCTGCATCTGGGTGACCAGGCGGGAGATGCGGGGCTGTGAGCGGCCGACCGCCCGGCACACCTCTGACAGGGGTGTCCAGCCGGGGTGCCCGATCAGGTGGGCCATGATCTCGTAGGCGCTCAGGCAGAGGGAGTGCTGTTCGCCGAGTTTGGCCTCGACGCGGGCGCTGACCGCCTCGACGGGGCGGGCGATGCCGAGCCAGGCTTCGAGGGCGCGGTGGGCCGCCGCCTCGGTTGCGCGGGGTGCAGTCACTGGTTCTCCTCTCTCCCGCCCCTATTGTATGCCCGGGCATGTACTCTGTCGGTCGAAACAATATGCGCGAGCATATAAATCACGCTTCGCCCCCGTCGGGAAAGGTCCGCACGATGACCGACAGAACCCCTTCGCAAGCCGCACCGCTCCCGCCCGACCCGGTGACGGCCAGAGCCTCCTGGTCAGCCCTGGCGATCGTCGGCATCGCGCAGATGCTCGTCATGCTCGACTCGACGATCGTCAACGTCGCGCTCCCGTCGATCGGCCGCGACCTCCGGGCCGGGACCACCGCCCTGCAGTGGACGATCAGCGGTTACCTCCTCACCTACGGCGCGCTGCTGTTGTTCGGCGGTCGTCTGGCCGACGCCCTCGGGCGGCGCAGGGCACTGCTCCTCGGACTCGTCCTGTTCGGTGCGGCCTCGCTGGTCTGTGGAGTCGCCGCCACGGAAGCCGTTCTCGTCGCGGCCCGCCTCTGCCAGGGGGCCGGGGCCGCGGTGCTCTCGGCCTCGGCGCTCTCCGTCATCGTCTCCGTCTACGGCCGTGTGCCGGCCCAGCTCAACACGGCCCTGGCGGTGTGGAGCGGTCTGGGCGTCATCGGCGCGGTGCTCGGTGTGGTCCTGGGCGGGGTCGTCGTCGAGTACCTGTCCTGGCGGTGGGCGTTCCTGGTGAACATCCCCGTGGTCGTCGCGGTGGTCGCCGCCTCGTTCACCTGGCTCGCTCCGATGCCCGGGGCGGCGGGGACCAGGCTGCGCCTGCCCGCGGCGGCCGCCGCCACGCTCGGGACCGGGATGCTGTGCTTCGGGCTCATCGAACTCCAGGAGGGCCTGAGCCGACCGTGGCCGTGGGCCGCGCTCGCCTCCTCCGCCGTGCTCCTCACCCTGCTGCTCCGACACCAGGACCGCAGTGCGGACCCGCTGCTGCCGGTGTTCCTCCTGCGCACCCCGGCCTACGCCTGGGCCGGGCTCGGTCTGCTGCTGGCCGCGACGCTCATGCTGGGAGCGCTGTACCTGTCCAGCAACCACCTCCAGGCGGTCCACCGGATGTCCCCGCTGGAGACCGGGTTCGCGCTGTTGCCGCTCTGTCTGGGGTCTCTCGTCTCGGCGTTCGCGGTCCCCGGCCTCGCGGCTCGGATCGGGATGACCCGGGTCCACCTGGCCGGGGTCCTCGTTCAGGCGGCCTCGATCGCGGTGATCCTCGCCGGGACCGCTTCGGGAACCGGTGGGGCCGCCGTGGTGATCGCCGCGCTGGCGGTGTTCGGGCTGGGTCTGCCGACGATGTTCGTGCCGCTGTACACCTTCGGTTCGGCCCCGATCCCGGTCACGCACGCCGGGGTCGGTTCGGGGCTGCTCAACACCTTCAACGAGTCCGGAGCCGGGGTCGGGCTGGCGGTCGTCGCCCCGGTCTCGGCCGCCGCAGCGGCGGTCGGCCTGGATAACGGTGATTCCGCGCCGACGGCCGCGGCGGCCGGCACCCATGCCGGATTCTGGGTTCTGGCCGCGGTCTCGCTGCTGGCCGGGGTCGTTGCGCTCGCCCTGGGGCGCACCGCCGCGGGCCCGGGCCGGTCCAGCGGGGCGCCCCGGTGAACGGGGTCCGGTGAACCGCGGCCCATGAGTACGGGGCGTGACCAGCATGGTCACGCCCCGTTGTATCGGTCAATCCATAAGTCGACTTATGTGCGAACCAAAATGTCGACAAAGCGATACGTCGACTTCACGCGCGGCCGGAGTCGCCGATCAGGGCTCCGTCGTGCAGTTCGAGGCGGCGGCCGCGGAAGCGCTCGCGCATCAGCCGGTCGTGCGTCACCAGGACCAGGGCGCCCGTGTACCCGGCCAGCGCCTCCTCCAGTTCCTCCACAAGCCCGGGGGAGAGGTGGTTGGTCGGTTCGTCCAACAGCAGCAGGTCGTGTGCGCCCGAGGTCAGCCGGGCCACCTCGATCCGGCGGCGCTGGCCCACGGACAGCGAGCCCACCTCCTGGTCGAGTTCTCCGGGCCGGAACAGGCCGAGCGAGGCCAGTTCCTCCCGGTACTCCTCCGGGTCCCCCGGCCTTCCGGCCGCGTAGGCCCGGAGTACGGTCCGCCCCGGGGCGATCCGGGCGTCCTCCTGGCGCAGCAGGCCGATCCGGTCCGGTAGGGCGACCCGGCCGGTGTCCGGGGCCAGCTCCCCGGACAGGACCCGGACCAGGGTGGTCTTCCCGGCTCCGTTCGGTCCGGTGATCAGCACCTGTTCACCGGGCGCCAGGGACAGGGCACCGATGTCCAGCCTGTGGTCGACGCGGACCCGCTCCAGTTCGGCGATCGGGGCGGACGCCTCCGGGGACTCCTCCTCAGTGCGGGGACCGGTGAACTCGCCGGCCATCCGGAGCGGTACCGGCGGCGGCGCCACCGGGTTCTCGGTGAGTCGTTCCACCCTCTCCTTGGCGTTGCGGATCCGGCCCATGGCACCGTGGGCGGCACCGCGCATCCGGAACGCGCCGTGCCCGAAGGCGGCCTTCTCCATCTTGCGCGGAATCGCCCGCAGCGCGGCGATGTGGTTGTCGGCCAGCCTCCGCTGTCTGGCCAGTTCCTGTTTCCACTCCTCGTACTCACGAACCCAGCGGGCTCGGGCCGCGGCCCTGGCGGCGAGGAAGCCGTCGTACCCGTTGCCGTGGCGCGTGATCCGGTGCGTGTCCGCGTCCACCTCCAGCACCGTGTCGGTCACCCCGGCCAGGAGGGCCCGGTCGTGGGTGACGGCGACGACGGTGCCCCGGTGCCGCCGGAGCCGGTCCTCCAACCAGGCGACCGCCCGGTCGTCCAGGTCGTTGGTGGGCTCGTCCAGCAGCAGGAGTTCGGGTGACGCGGCCAGCATCGCGGCCAGCGCCAGCCTCGAACGCTCCCCGCCGGACAGGGTGCGCAGCGGCCGGCCCCGGTCCAGGCCCGGCAGGCCCAGGCCGTACAGTCCGGCGTCGACGCGCGCGTCGACGCCGTAGCCGCCGTGCGCCTCGAACTCGGCGAGGAGGTCGCCGTAGGAGTCCAGTTCCTCCGGCGGGGCGGAGCCGAGGCGGGCCTCGGCCGAGTGGATCCGGGACTCCAGCTCGCGCAGGTCCCGGAGCGCGGCGTCGATCGCGTCGCCGACGGTTCCGTCCGGCACCCCGCCGGACACCCCCTCCAGGGTCTGGGGCAGATAGCCGACACCGTCGGCGGTCCGAACGGTGAGCTCTCCGTTGTCGGCTTCCTCCTCGCCCGCGAGCAGGCGCAGGAGGGTGCTCTTGCCGGACCCGTTGTCCCCGATCACGCCGACGCGTTCGCCCGGGCTGACGGTGAGGCTGACACGGTCGAGGACCGTGTGGTCCCCGTACCTTTTGCTGATCTCGCTGAGGGCGAGTTGGGATCGGTGTCGGAGTCGTGTACCGAGCATGGGGTTCTCCTGGTCCGTGTGGTACCGGTTCTTTTCGGTGCCGCGGATCGACCGGGAGAGCCCTGGGGTTTCGGATGTGCGAACACAGCTATGACAAGGACCGAAACAGGGGGGTACGAGGCTGTCCGTACACGACCGCGGTGTGCTGACGCCGACGGAGCCGCCCGGAACCGCGGTCGCGGT
This sequence comes from Nocardiopsis terrae, assembly GCF_014651695.1. Classification (GTDB taxonomy): domain Bacteria; phylum Actinomycetota; class Actinomycetes; order Streptosporangiales; family Streptosporangiaceae; genus Nocardiopsis; species Nocardiopsis terrae. The sequence goes on along the minus strand of NZ_BMXJ01000001.1, from coordinate 842,691 downwards.
GGGGCTGCTCGGAACGCGGGCGTCCGGCGCGGGGTTACAGGAAGAAGTAGAGCCTCATGAATGAGACGATACGTCTCGTTTTATTGGGCGTCAACAGTGCCGGAGTGAGACGGGTGTCACTCGGAGTTCCCGCTGTCTGGCCCTTATGCGGACATCCGAAACAGCATTTATTGCCTTGCCGATTTGTCGACATAGCGATGAAGCAGCTTCGGAAAGTGACAGGGAGAGCCCTTCGCCGGGCATGGCGAAGGGCCGCCCGCGTGTTGCGGGCGGCCCTTCGTGTCGCGTCCGGTGGGGGCTGGGGCTAGAGCCAGCGCGCCTCGGGTCGGGTGCGTCCGTTGTCGTCGGTGACCAGGACCCAGTGCATGATCGGGTGCTCCGAAGTGGTCGTGTCGGCGTCCTCGCGCGGCTTCGGGACCAGCGCGGGTTCCGGGGCCAGGCCGGCCAGTCGGCGGCTCGTGGCGGCGGACCGGGTGCGCCGAGGGGTGGTCACGGAGCGAGTGAGGTGCGGCCCGGGTTCGGTGCTGCGTGCCATGAAGCCCTCCTCGTTTCCTCATCAGATGAGCTAAGTTAACCCTATGTTCACCTTCGAGTCAATCCGGTGCTGTTTGCCGACGTGGCTGGGCTGGGACTCGCGGGCCCTCCGGCCTCAAAAGTGAACGGAAGGTGAACGGGTCGGGAACCACTGCTGCCCCGAACGCGAAGAAGCACCCGCCACCTGGGCGGGTGCTCCCTGAGTGCTCGGGGCCGACGGTCCGGCCCGGCTACTCCTTGAAGATCAGTCCCACGACCTCGAGATAGAGCTGCTCGGGGTAGGGGATGAAGGCGATCCGGCTGAGGGCCTGGTCCTGACCGGCGGACTCCATCACGAAGGTTCCGTAGCCCAGGAAACGGCCGACCAGGGTTCGTTCGAACCGCATGTCGGTGACCTTGCCCAGCGGCATCATGTTCACCTGCCGGGTGATCAGTCCCGTGGTGAGCAGCAGTCGTGCCGACGTGATGACGAAGTAGTCGACCGACCACTCGGCGACCCGCCACACGAACCACACCAGCACGAGCAGCCAGAGCCACCAGATGACGGCCAGGGTCGCGGTGCTGTCGGCGCCCATGGTCCTGCTCAGGATCGCCGCGAACACCAGGGCCGCCAGGACCGCGCCCACCGGGCCGATCAGGACCGCTGGGTGCCGACGGATGGTCACGACGTCCTGCTCATGGGGCAGGAGATAGCGGTTGACTGACGCTGGAGCCGCATTGCTCGAGGCGACGAGCTTCATGACATCCGATCCATCCGGCTACGACAGCAGCGTGTTGACGAACCGGGACATCGACTCAGCGCCGCCCACCAGGAGATCCAGTCCGCTCTGGATCACGCCGGCCGCGCTTTCTGGTTGCGTGAGCAGATAAAAAGCCACGAAACCTATGAGCGCGTAACCGCCCCATTTCTTCAACTTCGCCACGACTGACTCCCCTTGGAATCCACCTGACCCACCAACCCAGCAGTGATTGTTCCATCGACCATCATGCCCGTAAAGCCTGGGGCGCACCCTCGGCGTGGCGGTATGTCGGACGTTCGGCTCTTGCGGGCTGTGTCCGGTTCCGGTGGTGTTGGTGACCCCGTGAATGGTGGTCCGGAAAAGGGGTGCCTTTCAGGTGCAGGTCAGAGGGGTGGAAGGGAGAAGGGGGAGCGCTCTGGTCCGGTGCGGCCGGGCTGGAGGCGGCTGCCGGGTTCCGACGGGAGGAGCGTCGATTCGGGACGGGAGACAGTGGGCAAGCCAGTTCTTTGCGTTCCGAAGCGGGAGGAAATGCAGGCCCGAAACCCGCCCGGAGCGAGTGCGGGCCCTCAGTGCTGTTCGGCGAAGGCCAGGGCCAGGACCTGGAGGTGCTGGCGGGCGATCCGCTCCACGAGGTCGGGGGTGGCCCGACCGGTCACGTCCTGGGCGCCGTGTCTGGCCGCGTCCACGCAGCGGGAGACGGTGGCGGAGTGGTGCACGCCGGAGAACTCCGAGGACAGGCGACTGATGACTGGACTGAAGTGGGGGTCGCGGTTGGCCTGGGTTGTCGAGGGGGAGGGGTTCTCGGGCATCTCACTCCTTAGGGCTGCGAGGGCGGAACAGCACGGCGCGTGTGCACTCGGGGTCTTTATGTAGCCACTGGAGGGTTGCCGGAGCGCCGCGCCGGAAACGGGCGGCGACGTTCGGGTATCAGTGGGCTGAGCCCCTTGTGGGGTGGTTTCGGTCTAGCGGGTGCACCCGGTTACGGGTGGTCAGGAACCATGATCACTCTAATCTGTTACGTTCCAATCTCGAAATGAATTCGGCTAATGCAATAACGTGTCGCCCGAAGCCGGGCGAGCGGGCTCGACCTGGGGGTACACCCGGGCACGCTGGGACCAGTGCCCGATTTTCGGGCGTTCATTCATCCCAAGCCGAAAAGAGCCGAAAAAGCGCCCAACCGGTGATCTGGTTGGGCGCGGACGCTCGCTGTCGCGGGGATCGGGGTCAGGCGCAGCCGTACAGCCGGTCGCCCGCGTCGCCCAGGCCCGGGAGGATGAAGCCGTTCTCGTTCAGGCGCTCGTCCACCGCGGCGGTCACGACGCGCAGCGTGGCCCCGTGGTTCTCGGGCAGGTTCTCGGTCAGCTTCTGCTCCACGGCGACCAGGCCCTCGGGCGCCACCAGCAGGCAGATCGCGGTGATGTGGTCGGCGCCGCGCTCGACGAGGAGCTTCAGCGCCGCGGCCAGGGTGCCGCCGGTGGCCAGCATCGGGTCCAGCACGTAGCACTGGCGGCCGGACAGGTCCTGCGGGAGGCGGTCGGCGTAGGTGGCGGGCTGGAGCGTCTCCTCGTCGCGCGCCATGCCGAGGAAGCCGACCTCCGCGGTGGGCAGCAGGCGGGTCATGCCGTCGAGCATGCCCAGGCCGGCGCGCAGGATCGGGACGACGAGCGGGGTGGGGCGCCTCAGCTGGGTGCCGGTGGTCTCCACGAGCGGGGTCTTGATGGTGACCTCTGTCACGCGGACGTCCCGCGTCGCCTCGTAGGCGAGCAGGGTGACCAGCTCGTCGGTCAACCGCCGGAAGGTGGGTGAGTCGGTCCGCACGTCGCGCAGGGTGGTCAGTTTGTGCGCGACCAAGGGGTGGTCGACGACCAGGGTTTCCAAAACGTTCTCCGGGTGAACTGGGGCAACATGGCGGTTGAGGGGGCGAGGGGCCAGCCCGAGTCTAACCGCGCGTATCACCCGGACCAGGGCGCCGAGGCGCCTCGCCGCCTCCGCCCGTACCGCTTCGGGCGCCCCTGACCGGGGGCCGCCGGGAACGGGATCGGCCACGGGGGCGCGGGAGAGGCGCCTGTCGTGAGAACGTTGGGTCCGTTCCACGGTGGACGAGGGGCTACGGCGAGGTGGGAGTGATCGTTACCATGACACTCGCACGGACGAGCCGGGCTCCTCTCGTCCGCACCGAAACACCGTCCGGGTTGGGGTGACGATGACAGTGCTCGATCATGGTGACGACGACTCGGGTGACTTCGCGGCCGTCGCGTACAGGGAAGAGGAGTACTGGGATGTCGATCTCCTCCCCGTCGCGCTGACGCACGACCTCAAAGGGCTCATCCACGCCCTGCGCCAACAGCCGAGCATCAGCGGTTCCCTCGGCCTGGTGTCGGTCGGCGACGACTTCTTCATCATCGTCCGGGTGTACGGCGGCGAGGTCTCCCTCTTCCTGTCCGACGTGACCGCGTCGGTCGACTGGCAGGTCGCCAGGGACGTCCTGGACTACCTGGACATCGACCTTCCCGACGATGACGACCTCGACCAGGTCCTGCCCGCGGGGGACCTGTCCGTGGTCGCGGACCTGGGTCTGGACGAGATGGAGCTGGGCGCCCTCGCCGGCGACCTGGACCTGTACCCGGACGAGGTGCTGGCCAGCGTGGCGGAGCGGTTGGGATTCGCCCAGTCCTTCCAGCGTGTCCTGGACGTGATGGGGTAGGGATCGCCTGGAAAACGACCTGGAGAGACAGGAGGGCACGCGGTGTCGACGTTCGCAGCCGTCTTCGCTCCGAACGGGAAGACCTGGCGGGGAAGTGAGGTCGATCTCGGTGACGTGGACGCCATCGACGACGTCACCGATCTCATGCTGGACTTCGCCACGGAATGGGCCACCGATCTGACCCTTCTGCTCGTCGAGGCGGACGACGAGTGGTTCGCCGTCGTCCGGGTGGACGAGTCGGGCACCGACCCGAAGGTCTACCTCTCCGACGGCCGGGTCGTGCACGACCACCCGTTGGCCGAGGTGCTCTCCGAGGCCGGGGGGCTGGGCGCCCCGCAGCCCGCCGAGAGCGCGGGCGCCCGGCCCGACCCCAGGCCGGACGGGGACGGTGACCTGCTCACCGACCTCGGAGTGACCGAGGATGAGCTCGCCTCACTGTCCGTGGGCGGCGGTGTGCTGCCCAGCGACGTCCTCGCGGTGGTCGCCGAACGCTCGGGATTCGCCGACCTCCTCGACTCGATGAGGCTGTGAACGGGTGGGGGGCCTGCCCGAACTCGACCGGGACGCGCTCGACGACGCGATGCTCGCCGCCCTGGCCGAAGCCGAGCTCGCCCCCGAGACCGGTGACGTGCCGGTCGGTGCCGTGGTGCTGGGCCCGGACGGGACGCTCCTGGGCCGTGGCCGCAATGAACGCGAGGCGACCGGGGACCCGACCGGACACGCCGAGGTGCTGGCGCTGCGCGCGGCCGCGGGAACGCACGGACAGTGGCGCCTGTCCGGTTGCACCCTGGTGGTCACTCTGGAGCCCTGTGTGATGTGTGCGGGGGCCGTGGTGCTCTCCCGGGTCGACCGCCTGGTGTACGGGGCGCGCGACGCCAAGGCCGGAGCGGTGGGTTCGATGTGGGACCTGGTCCGCGACCCCCGGCAGAACCACCGTCCCGAAGTCGTTCCACCGGATCTGATCAGCGAGGACGTCGCCGCGAGGTGCTCGGATCTGCTGGTTCGGTTTTTCGCACGGCGCCGTATCCGGTAGAGTTTCTCTCGGTGGATTCGCCTAGTGGCCGATGGCGCCCGCCTCGAAAGCGGGTAAGGGGCAACCCTTCGAGGGTTCAAATCCCTCATCCACCGCATCAGCCGCCCCCGGCAGTCGCCGGGGGCGGCTTTTTCGTGCGCCGGGACCCTGCCGCGGGCGGCGCGCCGGGCCCCGGAAGGCGGTACGCCGGGCCGGACCTCAGGTGGTGGGTCCGCAGGCCTGCTCGGCCGGTTCGGGGCGGTCGAGGCCGTCGATGGCCTTGTCGAGCCAGTTCACCCAGAAGAGTTCGAGGTCGATGCCGCCCTGGAGCACCAGGCCGTGGACGCGGTCCCGTTCCGTCCCGTGCCCGCGGGCCGCGTCGCGCTGCTGGAACTCCCGGTACTCCGCCAGGCGGGCGGCGTGCAGTTCACGGTGGCGGCGCAGTTCGGAGATCAGGCCGTCACCGACCCCCACGACCCCGGTCGCGCGCAGGCGCAGCAACAGGGGGTCGCGGGGGTCGCGGGGCTCGTCCCGTCCCTCGACCCAGCGCTCCAGCTCCGCCCGCCCCGAGGGCAGCACCTCGTACTCCTTGCGCTGGCCCCGGGTGGGCGAGTCGGCGGGCAGGGCCCGGATGAGCCCGGCCTTCTCCAACTTGCCCAGCTCGCGATAGATCTGCTGGTGGGTGGCGGACCAGAAGTAACCGATGGAGCGGTCGAACCGCCTGGTCAGTTCCAGTCCGGAGGAGGGCTTCTCCAGCAGGGCGGTCAGGATCGCGTGGGGCAGGGACATGAGCGCATTCTAGGCGGGGTGGTCACAGGGCGGCGGCGAGTTCGGTGCCCTGCTTGATGGCGCGCTTGGCGTCCAGTTCCGCAGCCACGTCGGCGCCGCCGATCAGGTGGACGGTGCGTCCGGCGGCGGTGAGCTCGTCGGCCAGTTCGCGGCGCGGGTCCTGGCCGGCGCAGACCACCACGGTGTCGACGTCGAGCAGGCGCTCCTCGCCGTCCACGGTCAGGTGCAGGCCCTCGTCGTCGATCCGGCGGTAGTCGGCGCCAGCGACCATCTCCACGCCGCGGTGGCGCAGCTCCAGCCGGTGGATCCACCCGGTGGTCTTGCCCAGCCCCTTGCCGACCTTGCTGGTCTTGCGCTGGAGCAGGTGGACCGAGCGGGGCGGTGCGGTGCGCTCGGGGGCGCCGAGGCCGCCGCGCTCCCTGTAGTCGGTGTCCACGCCCCACTGCCGGAAGAACTCTTCGGGGTCCTGGCTGGCGCCCTCGCCGCCGTCGGTGAGGAACTCGGCCACGTCGAAGCCGATGCCGCCCGCACCGATGACCGCGACCTTCTCGCCGACCGCGGCGCCGCCGCGCAGCACGTCCACGTAGCTGACCACGCTGGGGTGGTCGACGCCCGGGATGTCGGGGGTGCGCGGGGTGACCCCGGTGGCGATGACGACCTCGTCGTAGCCGTCGAGGTCGGCCGCGGAGACCGTGGTGTTCAGGCGGACGTCGACACCGTGCTTGGCGAGCTGGACCCGGTAGTAGCGGAGGGTCTCGTTGAACTCCTCCTTGCCGGGCACCCGGCGGGCCATGTTGAGCTGGCCGCCGACCGCGTCGGCGGAGTCGAAGAGGGTGACGCTGTGGCCGACCTGGGCCGCCGAGACGGAGAAGGCGAGCCCGGCGGGGCCGGCGCCGACCACGGCCACGTTCCGGCGGGTCCGGGTGGGGGACAGGACCAGTTCGGTCTCGTGGCAGGCGCGCGGGTTGACCAGGCAGGAGGTGATCTTGAGGCTGAACGTGTGGTCCAGGCAGGCCTGGTTGCAGCCGATGCAGGTGTTGATCTCCTCCGACCGCCCCTGCGCGGCCTTGGCGACGAACTCGGCGTCGGCGAGCATCGGGCGGGCGAGGGAGACCATGTCGGCCCTGCCCTCGGCGATGATCTGTTCGGCGATCTCGGGGGTGTTGATGCGGTTGACCGCGACCAGGGGGACCGTCAGCTCCTTCTTGAGGCGCTGGGTGATCCAGGTGTAGGCGCCGCGCGGCACGGAGGTGGCGATGGTGGGGACGCGGGCCTCGTGCCAGCCGATACCGGTGTTGATGATGTCGGCTCCGGCCGTCTCGACCCGCTTGCCGAGTTCGACGACCTCGTCGTAGGTGGAGCCGTCGGGCACCAGGTCGAGCATGGAGAGCCGGTAGATGAGGATGAAGTCCTCGCCGACGCGCTCGCGGACGCGGCGGATGATCTCCAGGGGGAGGCGGACGCGGTTGTCGAAGGAACCGCCCCAGCGGTCCTCGCGCCGGTTGGTGGCGGGCGCGATGAACTGGTTGATGAGGTAGCCCTCGGAGCCCATGATCTCGACGCCGTCGTACCCGGCGCTGCGGGCGAGTTCGGCGCAGCGGGCGAAGTCCTCGATGGTGCGCTCGATCTCCTCCTCGGTGAGCGCGTGCGGCACGAAGGGGCTGATCGGCGCCTGGAGGGCGCTGGCGGAGACGGACTCCTCGCTGAAGGCGTAGCGGCCGGTGTGCAGGATCTGCATGGCGATCCTGCCGCCCTCGCGGTGCACGGCCCCGGTGACGACCCGGTGCTCGGCGGCCTCCTCCTCGCTGGTGAGCTTGGCGCTGCCGCCGTGGGTGGCGCCCTCGGGGTTGGGGGCGATGCCGCCGGTGACGATGAGGCCGACGCCGCCGCGGGCGCGCTCGGCGTAGAAGGCGGCCATCCTCTCGAACCCGTTGGGCGCCTCTTCGAGGCCGACGTGCATGGAGCCCATGATCACGCGGTTGCTGAGGGTGGTGAAGCCCAGGTCCAGGGGTTCCAGAAGGTGGGGGTACTCGCTCATGACGTCTCCTCGCGGGGTGCCTCGCGGCCGGTGTCCTGCCGGCCGCCTTCATTATGCAACAAGTTGCACAATGAAGCGCACGGGGGTTCCGGTAAACCCCGCGCGGGCGGGCCCCGGGGCCTCACTGAGCCCCGGAGGGGGCAGTGATCGGCCGGGAACGGTTCAGGACCCTTCGCCGCAGAGGACCACCGGAAGGGGCGCGGGGCGCTTGGCGGTCCGGCCGTCACCGGAGGACCGGCCCCGGACCCGGCGCACCACCCAGGGGCCGAGGAACGAACCCAGCCATCGGACCTCAGCCGCGACGGTCCGCAGGACCCCGGGCGCGGGCAGCGGCGGCAGCGGGTCCGCCCAGGAGTCGTCGCTGCCGGGGATGCCGAGCGCGTGCGCCACCGCCCCGGCGATCCGTTCGTGGCCCTCGGGGGAGCAGTGCAGCCGGTCGCCCCGCCAGAGGCGACGGTCCGTGGCGACCTCGTGCAGGGCGGTGTCGGCCACCGCCACCCCGTGCCGCTCCGCCGCCTCGCGCACACGTGCGTTGAAGTCCAGTACGCGCGGAACCAGGGGCCTGGCCAGCGGGGCGATCCTCGCGATGTCGGGGAAGGTCAGCGTGGCCACCCGCGCGCCGACCCCGGTGAGTTCGGCGAACATCGTCTCCAGGTGGCCGACGACCGCGCCGGCGTCGTACCCGGGGCGGATGAGGTCGTTGACCCCGGCGAAGACCGTCGCCACGTCCGGGCGCAGCTCCAGGGCGTCCTCGAGCTGCTCCGTACGGACCTGCTCGGCCAGGCGGCCGCGCACCGCGAGGTTGGCGTAGTCGACCCGTGCCCCGGTGGCGGCCAGCCGTTCCGCCAACCGGTCCGCCCACCCCCGGTAGCCGGACTCCTCGTCGCCGTCCCCGAGCCCCTCGGTCTGGCTGTCCCCGAGCGCGACGTAGCGCAGGTCCCCGTCCAACCTCATGTCCCGCCCCTTTCCTGGTTACCACCGAACAATAATCAAAAAGACGACTATGAACCCTGTGCGCCACCCGGGTTCGGACGACCCCCGTCCCGGCGCCGGAAGACCGGAGCGTGGCGGTCCGGCACATCCGCTCGGGACGCTCCTAGCGTTGTCCGGGGGCGGGAACCCGGCCCCCGGCCGCGCCGCGCCCCGGGAGGGTCCGTCTTGACCAGGAACACCGTCGCCGAACAACTCGTACGAACACTGCTCGCCGCGGGTGTCACCCGTGTCTACGGGGTCGTGGGGGACAGCCTCAACCCGGTGGTGGACGCCGTCCGCTCCACCGACGGCATCGAGTGGGTCCACGTCCGCAACGAGGAGGCCGCCGCCTTCGCCGCCTCCGCACAGGCCCAGGTCGACGGGGGGCTCGCCGTCTGCGCCGGGTCCTGCGGCCCCGGCAACACCCACCTCGTCCAGGGGCTCTACGACGCCCAGCGCAGCGGCGCCCCGGTGCTCGCGCTGGCCTCGCACATCCCCTCGCACCAGATCGGGACCGGTTTCTTCCAGGAGACCCACCCCGAACGGCTCTTCGGTGACGTCACCGAGTTCCGCGAACTGGTCTCCCACCCCGACCAGATGCCCCGGCTGGCCCGGATCGCCGTCCAGCACGCCCTCGGCACCCCCGGCGTGGCCGTACTCGTCCTGCCCGGGGACGTCGCCGGGCGCGCGGCCAGCGGCCCCGCCGACACCACACCCGTGACGGCGGGCCGGGCCACCGCCTGGCCGAGCGAGGACGACGTCCGCGAGCTCGCGCGCCGGATCAACGAGGCCGACACGGTCTCCCTGTTCTGCGGTGCCGGGGTCCGCGGCGCGCACGAGGAGGTCGTCACCCTCGCGGACCAGGTCAAAGCACCGGTCGGGCACACCCTGCGCGGCAAGGAGTGGATCCAGTACGACAACCCCCACGACGTCGGCATGATCGGGCTGCTCGGTTACGGCGCCTGCTACGAGGCGCTCCAGGACGCCGACCTCACGGTCCTGCTCGGCTGCGACTTCCCCTACGACGACTTCCTGCCGAGAAGGAACGTCGTCCAGGTGGACCGCGACCCGCGCCGCCTCGGCCGCCGCGTCCCGCTCCGGCTCGGCGTCCAGGGGGACGTCGCCGCGACCCTGCGCGCCCTGCGGCCGCTGGTGCGCAGGAAGACCGACGACTCCTTCCTCCGTGACATGCTCCGCCGCCACGAACGCGCCCTGACCCGGGTCGTCGACGCCTACACGAAGAACATCCAGCACCACGCCCCGATCCACCCCGAGTACGTGGCGAGCGTCCTCGACTCCCTGGCCCCGGACGACACGGTGTTCACCGTCGACACCGGGATGAACAACGTGTGGGCCGCCCGCTACCTCACCCCGAACGGCCGCCGCCGCGTGATCGGCTCCTTCACCCACGGCAGCATGGCCAACGCCCTGCCGCACGCGATCGGGGCCGCCTACGCCGCGCCGGACCGCAAGATCGTTTCCATGTCCGGTGACGGCGGCCTGAGCATGCTCCTCGGCGAGCTCATCACCGTCCGGCAGCACGACCTGCCCATCACCACGGTGGTCTTCAACAACTCCTCGCTCGGCATGGTCCGGCTGGAGATGATGGTGGACGGCATGCCCGCCTTCGAGACCGACCACGCCCCGGTGGACTACGCGGCGGTCGCGGAGGCCATGGGGATGCGGGCGATCCGGGTGGAGGAGCCGCAGGACGTGCGGGAGGCCCTGCACCAGGCGCTGCACGCGGACGCGCCCGTGCTGGTGGACGTGGTCACCGACCCCAACGCGCTGTCGATGCCCTCCCGGATCACCGCGGACCAGGTCACCGGGTTCGCCCTGTCGGCCGGGCGCACCGTGCTCCGGGGCGGTGTGGGGTCGATGATCGACCTCGCCCGATCCAACCTGCGCAACATCCCCCGGCCGTAGATCGGCCTGACCCGTCCACAGGTCGCCAGGCCGGTCAATCCCCGTGTCGCCTATCCGGAATCGGCTGCCCCACTTCCCCGGAAGGCCTTGCGGCGGGTCTGCGGTCTGGTGCCCACCACCGTGCGGAGGCGTTCGCGGAAGGCGGTGGGGGGAGCCGGAACCCGTCTGCGCGGCGACGTCGGTCGAGTACCCGTAGGTACCTGTGACGGGCCATCCTCCAAGGCGCCGAGAAGCCTTCACCGCCCGTTTCAGGGGGTTTGCCGGCGGCCGGAGCCGAGATGACGCGAAAGGCCTGAGAGGCGCGCCCGCAGGCCGACCTTCGTAAGCCGAAAGGCGTTGCGGGGCCGACTTTTGTAGGGGGGCGAGTTGGCTCTCGCGGACGATGTCCGGACAGGGCAGACTTCCTAGGGTTGTGCGTGACAGAAAGCAATGGCTTGGTCACTGGTGCAACCTGAGGGATGGGTCGGACATGGTCGGTATTCGCGGGAACGGGAACGGACGAAACCGGGGTCGCGTGGCGGCAGCCGCGGGGGCGACGGGACTGGCAACGCTGCTCGGTGCGGTGGTGCTGGCCGCCCCCGCCTCCGCTGTCCTCGGCGGGGTCGACGCCACCGAGGAGTATCCGTTCGTGACCGCCCTGTTCGACGACCAGGGCCTGCACTACTGCGGGGGGGCGCTGATCGATGAGCAGTGGGTGCTCACCGCCGCCCACTGCTCCGACTCCGACCTGCTGGTGACGGAGGGTATCTCCGTGCGGGTGGGCAGCAACGACATCGGCGAGGGCGGCAGCGAACGCGAGGTGACCAAGGTGGTCCAGCACCCGGACTACGAGGCGCAGGACGTCAGCGACGACCCCGACTACCCCCACTCGTTTCTCCTCGTAAGCAAGGACCTCTCACTGCTGAAGCTGGACTCCCCGGTCGATCAGGCGCCCGTTCGCGTCGCCGGGGACCGGCCGGAGCCGGGTGCGGCGGTGCGCGCCCTCGGCTGGGGTGTGGTCGATGAGCTCGGCTGGGAGCCCAAACCGGAGATCCTGCAGCAGCTCGACACCGAGATCGTGCCCGACGACCGGTGCGCGGAGCTCGACGGCGACCTGTGCTCCGAACACCCCACCGATGAGGCGCAGGTCTGCTCGACCGACTCCGGCAGCCCTGTGATCCGCGGCAGTAGGGGGGACTGGGAGCTGGTCGGTTTGGTCAGCCGTGACGGCGACTACGACGAGAACGTGGCCTGCGTGGGCCCGTGGGTCTTCACCGAAGCGGCCAAGCACGGCGACTGGGTCGCCAGCACGGTCGGGAAGTAGCCCGCCTTCCGGTCCCGGCAGTGCCGCGGCGCGGAGCCACCGGGAGGGCTTCGGCGACCTGACCCCGAGGCGGAGACCACCAACGACGAAGGCCCCGACCGCTGTGCGATCGGGGCCTTCCGTCTGCCCTGGTGGGCTGTGGCGGAGGATAGGGGATTCGAACCCCTGAGGCGTTGCCACCAACACGCTTTCCAAGCGTGCGCCCTAGGCCACTAGGCGAATCCTCCGTGGACAACTCTACAGGCTTTCCGGGGGTGCTCGGAACGTGTCCCGACGGCGGCCGGACGGCGGCCCGTCCCGGGTTGCGGGGGTGCCCGGTTCGGATACACTCGGGGCAGACCCCTCGTGCGGCGTCACCCTACGAACCTCCCCAGGGCCGGAAGGCAGCAAGGATAAGTGGGCTCTGGCGGGTGCGCGGGGGGTCCTTTCTTGTTTCTGGGGGACCTCGCCCCGGAGCCGCCCCCTCCCGGTTTCCCGAACCCGGCGCGAGTTGTCACCGCCAACGGGTTGAATGGGACCGTGGCAGGGACCAGGGGAGTGATCACACCGTGAGCATCGCGCTGTACCGCAAGTACCGTCCCGCGACGTTCGGTGAGGTGCGCGGTCAGGAACACGTGACCGACCCGCTGCGCCAGGCGCTGCGCAGCGGACGTATCAACCACGCCTACCTCTTCAGCGGGCCGCGCGGCTGCGGAAAGACGACCAGCGCGCGCATCCTCGCGCGCTCCCTGAACTGTGTGGAGGGCCCCACCCCGGACCCGTGCGGGACCTGTGACTCCTGTGTGTCGCTCGCCCCCGACGGCGGCGGCAGCATCGACGTGATCGAGATCGACGCCGCCTCCCACGGCGGTGTCGACGATGCCCGCGACCTGCGGGAGCGCGCGTTCTTCTCGCCGGTCAACTCGCGCTACAAGATCTACATCATCGATGAGGCGCACATGGTGACCCGCGAGGGTTTCAATGCGCTCCTCAAGCTGGTGGAGGAACCCCCGCCGCACCTGAAGTTCGTGTTCGCCACCACCGAGCCCGAGAAGGTCATCGGCACGATCCGTTCGCGGACCCACCACTACCCCTTCCGGCTCATCCCGCCGAGCACCCTCAAGGAGCTCATGGAGGACCTCCTCAAGGAGGAGGGCCTGTCCTACGACCCCGCCGCGCTGCCCCTGGTGGTGCGGGCCGGGGCCGGTTCGGCCCGGGACACCCTCTCCGTCCTGGACCAGCTCATCGCCGGTTCGGACGAGGGCGGTATCACCCGTGAGGGCGCCGTCTCCCTGCTCGGCTACACCGACTCCAGCCTGCTCGGCGAGATGGTCGACGCCCTGGGCGCACGCGACGGTGCCGCAGCGTTCGGCCTGGTCGACCGGATCGTCGAGGGAGGGCACGACCCGCGCCGTTTCACCACGGATCTGCTGGAGCGCTTCCGGGACCTCGTGGTGCTCGCCGCCGTCCCGGACGCCCTGGACAAGGGGCTGGTGAACGTCTCCCCGGAGTCCGTGGAGCAGATGAAGGACCAGGCCGCCCGGATGGGTCCGGCCGAACTGTCCCGCGCCGCGGACATCCTCAACCAGGGGCTGACCGAGATGCGCGGGGCGACCGCGCCCCGCCTGCTCCTGGAACTCGTGTGCTCGCGGATCCTGCTGCCCGCCACCGACGGCGCCCAGGGCACCGCTCTGCTGGCCCGCCTGGAGCAGTTGGAGCGCCAGCTGGCCTCCGGCGCCGTCGCTCCTGCCGCACAGGCTCCCGCGACCCCCGCCCCCGCTCCACCGGCACCTCCGACGCCTGCCGCCGCCCCGGCCGCTCCCGCCAGCGGGCCCGCGGCGCCCGCGACCCCTGCTCCGCAGCCCGCGGCTCCGGCCCGCCCCAGCGCCCCCGAACCCGCGCCGAGCCAGCCCCGGCAGGCGCCCGCCGGTGAACCCGGCGGCTGGGACGCCCCGCAGCGGAACCGGTCCGAACCGGCCCAGGGTGCGACCGCGCCCGCGGCCGGCGGAACACTCGACCTGGGCCGTATCCAGGGGGCCTGGTCCCAGATCCTGGAGGCGGTCAAGGGACGCCGCCGGTTCACCTGGATGGTGCTGTCCGGCAGCGACGTCCAGCCGGTCGGTGTCGAGGGCAACAGCGTGCTGCTCCGCTTCAACAAGCCCAACGAGGCCAAGGGGTTCACCAACAGCGGCAGTGACCAGGTCGTCGCCGGGGCGATCCAGCAGGTTCTCGGTGTCGAGGTCCGCGTCGCCCCCGCCGGAGGCAACACGCCCGCACCTCCGCGTCGCGCGGAACCCGCTCCGCGCCCCGCCGCCCCGCCCACGGCCGAGCCCGCGGGCTGGGACGCGCCCGCCCCGGCCCCGGAGGCGGGACCCGCTGCCCCCGGCCCCGGCCCAGCCCAGGCGTCCGCTCAGCCCGCCGGGCCGCCGCCGGACCGCATCGTGACCGGCCTCCAGGAACCGCCTCCCGACCCGTACGAGGACGGCGCCTCGGCCCCGCCGCCGGACGAGGGCGGTTTCGGCCGCCCCGACCAGCGCGGGCAGTCCGGTGCTCCGGTGTCCGGGTCTCCGGCGCGCAACGCCCCGGAACGGCAGGCACAGGCCCCGAAGGCGCCCACGACGGGCGACCGGGGCGGCGCTCCCGCGTCCAACGGTCCGGCCTCCGGCGCCTCGAAGGGCGGTTCCGGCGGGGGCTCCGGCGGCGGCGCGTCACTCATCGAGACGGAGCTCGGCGGGAAGCTGCTGGAGGAGATCGAGCACGGCGCCGCACCCGGGGCCTAGCTCGGGGGCAGGCTGCTCAGGGGCGCAGGCCGCGCAGCACCGTGTCCACCAGCCGGTCCACGTACTCGTGGGTCAGCGGTCCGGTGCGCAGCAGCCACCGGTGGTTGATCGGACCGCTGAGCATCTCCGCGGCGAGTTCGAGATCGGCCTCCGGAGCGATCTGACCGGCCGCCCGGCCGGAGCTCAGCCGGTCCCGGACCGCCCGGTTGTTGGGTTCGACGAGCCGCTCGGTGACGGCCCTGGCGAGCTCCTCGTCGTGCTGGATCTCCGCGGTGAAGGCCCGGGTGGTCCGGTCCGTCTCCGGGTCGGTGAACTCGTCGGCGGTGGCGCGGAAAACGGTCTTGAGGTCGGCGGCCAGGTCCCCGGTGTCGGGCAGGGGAGCCCCGGCGGTGGCGCCGGTCAGCCGGGTGAACACGTCGAAGACCACGGCGGCCTTGGAGGGCCACCAGCGGTAGATGGTCTGTTTTCCGACCCTGGCCCGGGCGGCGATGGCCTCCATGGTCAACTTGGAGTACCCGACCTCACCCAGCAGCTCGGCGGCGGCGTCGAGGATGGCGTTGCGCGCGCGTTGGCTGCGACGTCGGGGGTCCGGGGACCGTCGCGTCTGTTCAGCGGTGTTGTCGGCCATGGCCCCACGGTATCCGTATCCGACGAAAAAGACGAGACGTATCGTCTTGCATCCGGTAGGATCAGGGACACGAGACGGAACGGGGATCCCCGTCCCGTCGATCTCTGACAGGAGGCCAAACACATGGCCAAGAACAGCGACAACCTTCTCGGGATGGGTGGCCAGCGCGCCACCGTCTCCCGCTCCGCGCTGCGCGGCGGCAAGGGCGGGGCCGGGGGCGGCCCCAGCGAAGAGGCCCGTGAGCGCAGGCAGGAACTCCTGAGCAAGCTCCGGGAGAGGCAGTCCGCACAGGTGGCCGAGGGGGCCGAAGCCCAGTCGTGAACGCCCGGCGGCCCCCGTCGGCAGGTCGGATCCGAGGGGCCGCCGCGTCCTCGCGGACGAAAGCTCCCGCAACCGCCCCCGGAACCCTCGGAGAGGGCTCCGGGGGCGGCCGGTTCAGTCCGGCGGGCCGACCGGCCACGAGTGCCCGTCCGGTGAGTCCAGCCACACCCGCTGCCCCCCGTCGGTCTCCACCGCCAGGCCGAACCGGTCCGGCCCCGGCTCCCCCAGACGGGACCATCCGGCCAGGGCCTCCTCGACCTCGTCCCAGATGCTTCTGGGCCCGCCCTGCTCGATCATCCACGAGGTCCCGTAGGGATAGATCCGCACCCACGAGCTCCCGCCCCGGTCGCACAGCCACATCCCCGAACCCGTGCCGATCCACCGTCGCCGCATCCGCCAGTTCGGGACCATCACCGACACCGCGAAGGCCGAGGCGAAGGCCAGCATCGGAGCGACGGGATCGGTCTGGGTGAGCCGGTACTCGTCCGGCTGCTGCCCGGAGTCCCGGACGGGCGGCGGGACCGGGCCGGGCGTACGCAACGGGACGAACCCCACACCGCCGTGGAACGTCCCCAGGGCCGCGCCCCCAGCCTGCCGTTCGAGCCGCATGAGTACCCCCGCGTTCTCCAGCAGCCCCCACGGGCACACCACGAGTCCGCCCTCGGCGAGCTGGTCGAGCCAGGCCCCGGGCACCCTGCCCACCCCGCACGCACTGATGATCCGGTCGAAGGGCCCCGCCTCCTCGAACCCCTCGTGCCCGTCGGCCAGATGGGTCCCGGGGGACAGGCCCGCCTCGCGCAGCGCCCGCCGGGCCGCGCCCAGCAGCCTCTCGTCGATCTCCACGGAGGTGACGCCCGCGTCGCCGAGGCGGTGGGCGAGCAGCGCGGTGTTCCACCCCGTCCCGGTGCCGACCTCCAGCACCCGCTGCCCGTTCGCGAGGTCGGCCAGTTCCAGCATCCGGGCGAGCACGGTCGGCGCGGAACTGTACGAGGTGGCGGCGGTCCGGTCGGCTCCGCGCTGCCGCGGCACCTCCGTCTCCTCCACCCGGGTGACGATCGCGTTGTCCGTGTAGACGGCGGTCAGCCAGCGGTCGGGGTTGCCCGTGGCGCTCAGGGAACCGCCGTTCGCGGTCAGGGCGCCGGACTCCGGGATGAACAGATGGCGGGGCACGGACCGGAAGGCGTCGACGAGTGCCGCGTCGCTCAGCAGGCCGTCCGCGATTATCGCCTCGATCAGAGCCGAGTTGCGCTCTCTGGCGGTCAACACGTCCTCAGTCCCCTGTTGCTCTCGCTGTTCAAGGACGGTGCCCGAGGACACCTCAGGGGCCAACGGGCCCACGGGGCATTCTTTCAACCGAACGTGACATTCGCGCTACCCCTCGCTCTTTTCGCTGGTGAAATCAGGTCAACGGTGCAACAAAGTTCCCTTTGGTGCCGTTGTGGCCCGGATAGTCCACGTAGCCGCGCGGCCCGGTCGTGTAGTGGAAGTCCTTCTCCCGGATCGTCGCCCAGGGCACCCGGGCCGCCAGCCGTCCGACCACGTCGGGGTTGGCGATGTAGGGCCGTCCCACGGACACCAGGTCGGCCCGGCCCTCGGCGACGAGCGCGGTCGCGCTCTCGGCGGTGGTCTCCTCGTGCTCACCGGTGTTGCCCACCAGCGCGCCCTCCCAGAGGCGGCGGGCCCGGGCCAGCACCGTGCGGGCGGGGTCCTCGGTGACGTGCAGGTAGGCGAGTCCCAGCGGGGAGACCAGGCGCAGCAGCTCCCGGTAGACCGGGTCGGGGTCGCGTTCCACCATCTCGAACTGGCTGTTGCCGGGGGAGATCCGGAGCCCCACCCGGTCGGCCCCCACGGCGTCCGCGACCGCCTCGGTGACCTCCACGGGGAACCGGACCCGCCCGGAGGTCCCGCCCCCGTAGGCGTCCGTGCGCAGATTGGTGTTGTCGGCCAGGAACTGGTGCGGCAGGTAGCCGTTGGCCCCGTGGATCTCGACCCCGTCGAACCCCGCGCGCAGTGCCGCGCGGGCGGCGCCCGCGTACGCGGCCACGGTTTCGGAGATCTCCCGGACGGACATGGCGCGGGGCGCGACCGGAGCGACCTTGCCGTCCAGGGTGTGCACCGGGTCGGTCCGGGGCACGGCCGAGGGCCCCACGGGGGTCCCGCCGTCGGGGCGGTTGGCCGGGTGTCCGCTTCGGCCGGCGTGCATGAGCTGGGCGAAGATCCGGCCGCCCGCGGCGTGTACGGCGTCGGTCACCCGGCGCCACCCCCTGACCTGCGCGTCCGTGTACAGGCCCGGTTCGGTCAGGTACTGCTGCCCCGGTACGTCGGGCGCGATCCCCTCGGAGACGATCAGGCCCGCTTCGGCGCGCTGGGCGTAGTAGGTGGCCATCAGGTCGCCGGGTACCCCGCTCCGGTCTGCGCGCAGCCTGGTCATCGGGGCCATCACCACCCGGTTGGGCAGGCGGAGGGAGCCGAGTCCGTAGGTGTCGAGCAACGGGTTCGGGTACTGGTTCGGTGTGTTCATGAGGTGAGCGTAGAATCTGACATCCATGTGAGGTTCAAGTGTTCGTGACCAGGCTCACCGGAGGTGGCCGTGCGTATCGGTGAACTGTCCGCGCGGAGCGGGGCGAGCCCCCGTTCGCTGCGTTACTACGAGGAGCGGGGGCTCCTCACCTCCGAACGCACCGCCGGGGGGCACCGCGAGTACGGAGAGGACGCGGTGGAGCGGGTCGACCGCGTCCAGTGCCTCCTCGGAGCCGGACTCAACACCGAGACCATCCGCGAACTGCTGCCCTGCGTGTACGCCCAGGAGCGCGGGGACCCCGCGCCGGACCTGCTCGACTGGCTGTGCGCCGAACGCGTCCGGGTGAGCGAGGCGATCCGCGGTCTGGAGCACACCAGGCAGGCCCTCGACCAGGTCATCGCGAACGCCCGGTGAACGCCTCCGCGGCGGGTTGTGCGCGCGGCCGAGCCCGCCCGGCCGGACCGGTTACCCTCACAGACAAGTGACAGGCAGCGATGAACAGCACCACGTGTGCGGCGAGGAGACGGCCGTGAACCCTGGCGGAATGGACATGCAGGCCCTGCTCCAGCAGGCCCAGCAGATGCAGCAGCAGTTGGCCGACGCCCAGCAGGCCCTGGAGGAGGCCGAGGTCGAGGGCAGCTCCGGCGGCGGCCTGGTCAAGGTCAAGCTGAGCGGGCGCGGCCAGGTCGAGGACATCACCGTCGACCCCAAGGCCGTCGACCCCGCCGACGCGGGGGAGACCGCCCAGACCGTCGCCGACCTGGTCCTGGCGGCCATCCGCGACGCCGAGGCCCAGGTCGAGCGCCTGCAGCAGGAGAAGATGGGCCCGCTGGCCGAGGGGCTCGGCGGTGGGATGCCCGGCGGAGGCATCCCCGGCCTCCCCGGCTTCTAGGATTCTCCGGGCCCGTCTTCGGCCCCGGATTTCCCGCCCTGCCCGGCCCCTGCGGCCGCTCCGCCGCCCCCGTGGCACCGGGGCGGCGCCGGGGGCCGGCCGGGCGCGGTCCCAAGAGGTCGCCGCCCCCCGATACGGTGGGGTTCGGGGCAGGAGTGGCCCCGCCGGGTCCAGGCCCGGTTCCGACCGAGTGGGTAGGCATGTACGAAGGCGCGGTACAGAATCTGATCGACGAGCTCGGGCGGCTGCCCGGCGTCGGTCCGAAAAGCGCGCAACGCATCGCCTTCCACCTGCTGTCCGCGGAACACGCGGATGTCAAACGCCTGGTCAACGCACTCGTCGAGGTCAAGGAGCGGGTTCGCTTCTGTTCGATCTGCGGCAACGTCGCCGAAGAGACCGAGTGCCGTATCTGCCGTGACGCCCGCCGCGACCTCGCAGTCATCTGCGTCGTCGAGGAGTCCAAGGACGTCGTCGCCATCGAGCGCACCCGCGAGTTCCGGGGGCGCTACCACGTGCTCGGGGGCGCCATCAGCCCCATCGAGGGTGTGGGCCCCGACGACCTGCGGGTCAAGGAGCTCATGACCCGCCTGGCCGACGGCCAGGTGAGCGAGCTGATCCTGGCGACCGACCCGAACCTGGAAGGGGAGGCCACCGCGACCTATCTGGCGCGGCTGGTCAAACCCATGGGCCTGAAAGTCACCCGTCTGGCCAGCGGACTGCCCGTCGGCGGCGACCTGGAGTACGCCGACGAGGTCACCCTCGGGCGCGCCTTCGAGGGCCGCCGAAGCCTGGAGTTCTAGCTCACACTTGGCCGTAATCTGGTCGAAACATGAGTAACCTCCGTTCGAACGGGTAGGCCCGAGCGCTGGTGTGTCAAGACGCCACGCCCTCCCTCCGCAGGTCGGAAGGGGTGTGGTGGGCGTCGCTGGCTACACTCCATAGGTAATTGTCTTGATCCCAACTCCTCAGGAGCATCGATCGTGGCCCTAATCGTGCAGAAGTACGGTGGGTCTTCCGTGGCTGACGCGGAAGCCATCAAGCGAGTAGCCCAAAGGATCGTGGCTCAGAAAAAGGCGGGACATGACGTCGTGGTCGTGGTCTCGGCCATGGGCGACACGACCGACGAACTGCTGGACCTGGCCGAACAGGTCTCTCCGATGCCGCCGGCGCGCGAGCTCGACATGCTCGTCACCGCTGGTGAGCGCATGTCGATGGCCCTCGTGGCGATGGCCATCGAGAACCTCGGTTACGAGGCCCGCTCCTTCACCGGTTCCCAGGCCGGCGTCATCACCACGTCGTTGCACGGCAACGCCAAGATCATCGACGTGACGCCCGGACGTATCCAGGAGGCCGTGGGCGAGGGCGCGATCTGTATCGTCGCCGGGTTCCAGGGCGTCTCCCAGGACACGAAGGACATCACGTCCCTGGGTCGTGGCGGTTCCGACACCACCGCCGTCGCTCTCGCCGGCGCGCTCAGCGCGGACGCCTGCGAGATCTACAGCGATGTCGACGGCGTGTTCACCGCCGACCCGCGCGTCGTGCCCACCGCTCAGCGGATTCCCCAGATCTCCTACGAGGAGATGCTGGAGATGGCCGCCAGCGGCACGAAGATCCTGCACCTGCGCTGCGTCGAGTACGCGCGCCAGTACAACATCCCCTTGCACGTCCGCTCGTCGTTCAGCCAGAAGCCCGGAACGTGGATCGTTTCGGAAGTCGAGGAAAGCGAAGGCATGGAACAGCCGATCATCTCCGGGGTATCCCACGACCGGAGCGAAGCCAAGATCACCGTCGTCGGCGTCCCTGACAAGGTCGGTGAGGCCGCGACGATCTTCAAGGCGCTCGCGGACGCCGAGATCAACATCGACATGATCGTGCAGAACGTGTCGGCGGTCTCCACCTCCCGCACGGACATCTCGTTCACCGTCCCCAAGGACTTCGGCAAGGAGGCGGTCGCCGCCCTGAAGAAGGTCCAGGAGAAGGTCGGCTACGACTCCCTCCGCTACGACGACAAGATCGGCAAGGTCTCGCTGATCGGGGCGGGCATGCGCTCGTACCCGGGCGTCACCGCGCGTTTCTTCGACTCGATCGCCTCCTCCGGCACCAACGTCGAGATGATCTCCACCTCGGAGATCCGCATCTCGGTCATCGTCGAGGAGGACCAGGTCGACGCGGCCGTGCAGGCCGCGCACAGGGAGTTCCAGCTCGACGCCGACCAGGTCGAGGCTGTCGTCTACGGAGGTACCGGCCGATGAGCAACCGTCTTCCCACCCTGGCCATCGTCGGCGCGACCGGCGCCGTCGGTACCGTCATGCTCGACATCCTCACCCAGCGTGAGAACGTGTGGGGCGAGATCCGTCTGGTCGCCTCCCCGCGCAGCGCGGGCAAGGTCCTGAGCGTGCGCGGCGAGGACGTCGTCGTGCAGGCGCTGGCGCCCGAGGTCTTCGACGGCGTCGACGTCGCCATGTTCGACGTACCGGACGAGGTGTCCAAGGAGTGGGCGCCGATCGCCGCCGCCCGCGGCGCGGTCGCCGTCGACAACTCCGGCGCGTTCCGCCTGGACCCCGACGTCCCGCTGGTGGTCCCCGAGGTCAACGCGGACCAGGTGCGCAACCGTCCGCGCGGCATCATCTCGAACCCCAACTGCACGACCCTGTCGATGATCGTGGCCGTCGGTGCCCTGCACCGGGCCTACGGCGTCAGGGAGCTCGTGGTCTCCTCCTACCAGGCGGCCTCCGGTGCCGGCCAGGAGGGCATCGACGTCCTGCGCGACCAGATGGCCAAGGCGGGCGGTGACCGCACCCTCGGTGACCAGCAGGGCGACATGCGCTCGGCCGTCGACGAGCTCGGCCCGTTCCCGGCGCCGCTGGCCTACAACGTCGTGCCGTGGGCGGGTTCGCTCAAGGACGACGGCTGGTCCTCGGAGGAGCTGAAGGTCCGCAACGAGTCCCGCAAGATCCTGGGCCTGTCGGACCTGCGCGTCTCCGCGACGTGTGTGCGCGTCCCGGTCATCACCACGCACTCGCTGGTCGTGCACGCGACCTTCGACAGCGAGGTCGCCGCCGACGACGCCCGCAAGCTGCTCGGTGCCGCCGAGGGCGTCCAGGTCCTGGACGACCCCGCCAAGGGCGAGTTCCCGACCCCGAACGACGTCGTGGGCACCGACCCGACCTGGGTCGGCCGTATCCGCCAGTCCATCGACGACCCGAAGTCGCTCGACCTCTTCCTGTGCGGGGACAACCTGCGCAAGGGCGCCGCGCTGAACACCGCGCAGATCGCCGAGGTCGTCGCCGGGGAGTTCACCCAGGGCTAGGTTGTGTTTGCCTTGGGCCTCCGCTGCGCTTCGGCCCGTGTTCGGGCGCCAATGAGGGCAGGAACTTTCGGCACCTACGGTGTGATGGCTCGTTCCTCGCAATCCCACCTCCGGCACCTCCAAAACCCTGCCGGCGCCCGAACGCAAGCGCCCCCTGTCTAGGGCGGTGACTGAGGGCGGTGGTTCGTCCCCTCCACGGAGGGGGTGGGCCACCGCCCTTCGCTGTGCCTACCCGTGGCTGCGGGGCCGGGCGAGGCTCAGTTTGTAGAGGAGCCGGCACTGTTCGGCCGATCCGATGAGGTCGGAGGTCTCGACGGGCCGGTCGCCGCAGTAGTGGGTGCGTTCGACGACGAGCACGGGCATCCCGGGGGCGGATCCCAGCAGCGCCGCCTCGGAGTCGCGCAGGGCGCGGACCCCGACCTCCTCCACGACCCGGTCCACGGGGAACC
The DNA here is from genome assembly GCF_014651695.1 of Nocardiopsis terrae. Taxonomy (GTDB): domain Bacteria; phylum Actinomycetota; class Actinomycetes; order Streptosporangiales; family Streptosporangiaceae; genus Nocardiopsis; species Nocardiopsis terrae. The sequence continues at coordinate 819,793 of NZ_BMXJ01000001.1, read as the reverse complement.
CGGCGGCGCCGAGGCGTTCCAGGGGGCCGGTGCCGGCGGCGTCGAAGGGGGTGCGCAGGGTTCCGGCGGTGAGGACCGCGGGTTCCCAGGACCGGTGCAGGGTGACCGGTCGGTCGCAGGCCAGCCCCCGCGAGGTGGTGCGGTACACGGGCTCGCCGTCGCGGAGCCGGAGCCTGGAGCTCAGCGGCGCCGTGCAGCGTTCCTGTTCGGTGCTGACCCGTTCACGGCTGAGCCGTCCCAGCCCGGAGCCGGAGGTGGCGTCGGTCCGGGAAAGCCGGAAGACCTCGGGGACGGGCCGGACGAAGTACCCGGAGCCGGGACGTGCCTCGACGAGCCCTTCGGTGACCAGGAGCCGTAGCGCGGTGCGGGATATCTGTTCGCTGACCCGGTGGGTGCGCGCCAGGCTGGTGCGGGAGGGCAGCCGGGTGCCGGGGGGCATCTCGCCGTTGAGGATCGGTTCGCGTAGTTGTTCGGCCAGCCAGAGGTAGCGGGGTTTCCGGGGCACCGCTCACCCGGCCTCTGCGGTGGCGCCCCCGGTCGGCGGGAGCGTTCTGGCCGGGTGCGCGGGTCGGTGGTCACGGGTGCCCGCGCCGTCACCGTTTCCGGTGCTGATCCCGGGCCGGAGGGTGGGGGTGGACCTGCCAGATCGCCGAAGCTCGCCCATGGTTCCAGTAAAGCAGTGGAAAAGCCTGGTGGGGGGCTCTACCCGAAAGTAGTCGGCCCTGTCTGTGCGGGGTCGCGGAATCGGAATCGGGGAGGCTGATGCGAGGAATCGCCCGAAAGCGTCGGAATGTGTGTGCCTGAACATCCTGGATTATTACCCTGTGTATTGAGGCAACCACGTTTTGCTTGGGGGAGACATGATCACCAACCTGTCGGAGCTGGCGGACCGGACGAGGCTGTCGGAGTTGGCGGACAACACCAGCCCCGCCGTCGCCTGGATGGGCGGAATCACCGGCGTTCTGCTCCTGATCGTGCTCCTCGCCGTGCTGGTCCTGGTGATCGCGGCGCTGATCTCCACGCTGGCCGACGGCGACACCACGGGGGGCGGCAAACTCCTGTGGGTGCTGTTCATCCTCTGGTTCCCGGTGTTCGGGGCGGTGGCCTGGTTCGTGGTCGGCAAGAAGGGCCACCTCAACCGGTTCCTCGGGATCGACAAGGGTCGCGCCCGCCACGCGGTCCCGAGCAGTGTCGGGCAGCACAGCGACGTCGCGCCCGACCAGACCGGCCTCGGCCACGCCTGAGGCGGCCGTACCCGAGCGGGACCGCCGGGGCCCCGGGGTGCGGAGGTGTTCCTTCGCGGCCCGGGGCTCCCGCGTGTCCGGGTGTGACCGGGGTGCGTTCTCCGGTCGGGGCCCGGGGGGTGGGGAATGTTGTCCACAGGCTGTGGACAAGTCTTGGCAATTCGACCCGACATCGTGCCGCCCCTGGTCAGGCCGGGTAGTAGCCCCCACCGGAGTCCTCTCACCGTGGTGGAAGGAGAAGCGGAATGGCGAAGCAGACGGAGATCGCCCGCGCCGTCGTCGACGAGGCGGGGAGGACCCTCGCCTCCGAGGCCGGGATCCGGATGGCGGACCAACCGGCCCCGTTGTGGCAGTTGCTGGTGCTGGTGAACCTGCTGTCCACCCGGATCTCGGCGCGGATCGCGGTCGCGGCCGCGCGCGAGCTCAACAGGGCGGGCGCCACGACCCCGGACGGAACGGCCTCGCTGGGCTGGCAGGGCCGCGTCGACGCGCTGGGGCGCGGACACTACGTCCGCTATGACGAGAGCACCGCCACCCGGCTGGGTGAGTGCGCCGACCTGGTGCGCGACGAGTACCGGGGTGACCTGCGCCGACTCGCTGAGAGCGCGGAGCGGGACCGGAGCCGCCTGGAGTCCGGGCTGCGCGCCTTTCCGGGTATCGGCCCCACGGGTGCCGCGATGTTCTGCCGCGAGGCCCAGGCGGTGTGGCCCTGGCTCCGCCCCTACACCGACAAGCTCGCCCGTAGCGGGGCCGAGCAGGTGGGGCTGCCCGCGGACGAGGAGAAGCTCGGCAGGCTCGTGGACGGCGAGGACATGGCCGCACTCGCTGCGGGCCTGACCCGGGTCGCCCGCGACGGCGACCTCGCTGACCGGATCGGGGCGAGGGCGGGCTGAGGGCCTGCGCCGGTGGCCGTTAGTCCGGGGCGGTCTCGAAGTCGGCGAAGTCGAACCCGGGTGAGACGAAGCAGCTGACCAGGGACTCCCCGTCCAGCGGGCGGGCGCTCTGCCAGGTGCCGGCCGGGACCAGGACCTGGAGGTGTTCGCCCTCCCCGGTTCCCGGCCCCAGAACGAAGCCGTCGGCGGGTTCGGGGGCCCCGCCCGTGCCGCCGAACTCCAGCCGCAGCGGTCGGCCCCGGTTGAAGACCCACATCTCGTCCGAGCGCAACCGGTGCCAGCGCGACACCTCGCCGGGCCCGAGCAGGAACTGGATGCCGGTGGCGGTGGGTCGGGGTCCCGGATAGCCCGCAGCATGGACCTCCGTTCCGGGGCGCCAGGTCCGCCGGTACCAGCCGCCCTCGGGGTGGGGCAGCAGATCCAGCTCCTCCGCGGTCCCGGGCCGCTCCTCGAAGGCGGTGTACCGGCCCCCGGGGTCCTGGCGCGGGTGGCGTACTCCCACCACCGCGCGGCGCGGGACCGGCCCGTAGACATGGGGGAAGAGCACCCCTTCGGGCGCCCCGGGCGGGGGAGCGGGGTCGGCGGCCTCCCACCTGACCTCGGCGTCGACCAGGTCGGTGTCCACGACCAGGACCACCAGGGGCTCGGCGGGTTCGGGGTAGAAGGCGTTCGCCACCGCGAGCAGGGTGGCGTCGTCGGGTGAGGCGTGCAGGAAACCCTGGGTGCGGAGGGATTCGGCTTCGACGTCCCCGCCGGACCGCCAGCGGGAGAGTTCGGTCAGGTGCAGGATGTGGGCCATGGGCTGGACGTTATCGTCTCGCCTCGCCGAGAGATCGACTCAGGGGTTCCCGGCCAAGCCGAGTCGGTGCACCTGGGATTGGCGCCCGGGATCCAGAGAGGTGACGGACCGAGCGAGCGCGCAGACGTTCGCTCGCGCATGAGGTGCACCGTGTGGCACCGAGACCGACCGTGTGACCGCAGCCCGCGCACTCCTGGACGGTCGCCGCGCCGATGCGTAGTACCCCGTTGACCAGCTGCTCGTTGACGATGGTCAACGCCAGCGCCGCCACGCTGGGGTCGGCATCGGTGACGAGCGATGAGGGCCGGGGCATGCCGGGGCCGTACTTGTTCTTCAGGCGTTCGTGCTCGAACGCGGCTCGCGGCGGAGCCTGAGAAGGATCCTGGGCGCGGTAGCGGATGTCGCCGGAGAGCGTGGCGGTGTTCCACAGATGTGGAGCCTCGCCATGGCCAAGGATGTTGTTCATGGCTGAGGCGAGCCGGACCCCCACAGCTTTGCCCGGGGTATCGCGGAACGTGAAGTCGTCGTTCTGGACCGGGCCGTTGAGGAAAAGGACCATTCCCATCCTTCCCGTTGAACCTGTGAACAAGCTACGGAAGGTAGTTCTGGTCACGTGCGAAAATTCTCAGATATTCGAGCGAAGGTCTTGTGGTTGAGGGCGTGCCGCATAAATTGGCATGTTCCCGGACGTCTTCATCCGAGGCCCTCAGGATGTCAACTACTAGACTGCTTCGCAGCCCTTCCCAGCAGGGCTCTTGCCCTGTCGTTGAAGCAGGCCCCTGAGGAAGCCATCTGGAAGACATGGAGGTACTGCTCGACCTCGACGTCATGGGTGAGGGTCAGCTCGGCGGAAATGGTTTCTATAACAACGGATGTTTCGTCCTGAATCCAGAACCCATGGTTGGGCAGGTAGGGGGGAGAGGAATCAAAGGGGATGATTCCGAAGGAGACGTTGGAAAGTCTGCTCAAAGTGATCAGCCGGTCCATCTGGGCCGCCATGGTGTCTCGATCGCCGCGTCTGTGATGTAGGGCGGCCTCGGAGACGATGTAGCGGAAGCTTTTGTCGCGGCGGTAGAGCACGTCCTGGCGTTGAACCCGTCGTTGGACGGCGTCCTCGATATCGTAGGTTGACCGGTTCTTGCGGCTCGCTGATTCCAGTACCGAGCGTGCGTAGTCCGGAGTCTGGAACAGGCCGGGAATGAGCATTGGCTCGTAGCCGCGGAAGACTCGGACGTGTTTTTCCTGGCTGGCGATCCGAGCCTGAATGCCGCTGTGGCCGTGGTGCAGCTGGTCCTTCCATGCGACCCACATCGATTCCAGCTCGCTCAAGCGGTTGGCGAGGTCGGCCGATGCGTCCTCCCTGCCACAGGCCCGGGTCCAATCCGCGATCTCAGCCGCCTCTGGGGCCTGGCGGCCGGTCTCGATCTTGGAGATTTTCGACTGGCTCCATGCCAACAGCTCCGCGAGCTGTACGCCGGTCAGTCCCGCTGACCGGCGTATCTCGCGTAGCCGCCTGCCCAGTTCCTGCCGGGCGCGTTCGATGCTGTAGGTCACCTAGGTATTGAACCGCTTACTGCTCTGGGGGTCGTACTCGCTGTGCGGGATCGCGTGCTGCCAGGCGATGTCTCGCCACTGACGGTAGAGGGCGATGGTGGCCGGGTCGTCGATGTGCTCGGACTTGCCTGGGGAGTCGTCGTCATCGAAGTGCAGCAGGCACCCCCAGGAGTCGTCGAACAGCCAGAAGTCGAAGTCCGGCAGTTCCTGGACCGCTGGGTGGTGTCGGGGGAGCCAGCGGATGTCTTCGCCCGCTTCGATGTTGAACCGGGTGACGGCGCGTTCCCAGCGGATGTAGTCGCTCAGGGGTTCGGAGACTACGCGGACGCGTTGCCAGACCTTGCCCTCCGCGGTGCCGCTGGTGACGTTCCGGTGCCACTTGGAGGTCTGGGCGAAGTTCTCCTTACGGCCCAGGTCGCCTGTCCGGAGGAAGTGTTGGATGTCCGAGGCTTCCTTGCTGACGTTGTAGCGGTCGCGGACCTCCAGCTTCCAGGCCGTGTGCTTGAAGTCCTTGAACTGCTGGGTGAACTCGTCGCTGGTGATGGTCCTGGTCATAAGTCACTCGCCCTCGTTGGCGAACCGCAGGAGTTCGCGGGGGATCTCGACCAGGGTTTCGTTCTCTGCCAGGTCGCGGACGTCGCCCATCGCTTCGGGGTCGTTGATCTTGTAGCCCTGGACCACGATGGTGCCGCGGTCGGTCTTGTAGAGGGTGGGGCAGTGGCCGTCCTCGCTGTCAGTGCCCAGGAACGTCAGCCGCATCAGCGCCTGCTCTCATAGTCGAGAATATTCTTCAACTATCGTGACATGACTCTGGGGAGCGGGACAGTCGTTCAGCGTGACCGGATGCGGCCAAGAAGCCTGGCAGGGGTTGTACGTCTGGAGTGGTGAATACACGGCGACGCCCCCGGCCAGCCGGATGGCCAGGGGCGGAGTTGGTGGGGGTGGCTCAGACCTGGTCGGTGCGGATGGCGCCGAGGGCGGCGGTCCACTCCGGTCCGGTGAAGCCGAGGTGTCCGGCGTCCCTGTTCTGGGTGTCCCGGACCAGGTGCTCACCGGGCAGGTCAGCGACCTCCACGCAGTTCTGCGCCTGGTTGCTGTAGCTGCTTTTACGGAACTCAGGTGTCACGGGGGCTCCGTTCCTGATGCGAGCGGTTCTGGGAGGGGTCAGACCTGGTCTGTGCGGGCGGTGCTGAGCAGAGCGGCCCACTCCGCACCCGGGAAGAGCAGGTGCCCGGCTTGCCGGTTCTGGGTGTCGCGTACAGCGGAGGCGCCGGGGATGTCAGCGACCTCGACGCAGTTGTTCCCGGTGCCGCTGTAGCTGCTCTTACGGAATTCGAGTTCGGGCATCAGAATCACTTTCTAGGGCTTCCAGGAGGGCACGGAGAAACTCGGCAGACTCGGCGCCTGGGAGGGCCGACGCTGACACGTGTGCGAAGACCGCGTTCACGTGTGAGATCTCGTCCGCCTCCTCCATCATCAGGCTAGCGGCGTAGGACTCCACGTAGACAATCGAAGGGTCCAGAACTTCCGCGTAGTCCATGATGACGATGGATCCCGTACTCGCTGCATGCGCTCCGGCCGAGTAAGGCAGTACCTGGATGGTCACGCCCGCACGAGTGGCCATCCGCAGCAGGTGCCGAATCTGGTCGGCCATCACGCCTGGGAAACCCTCGATGCCGCGCCGGAGCGCGGCTTCATCGATGATCGCCCAGTAGTCCGGCGGGTAATGGCGGTGCAGGATGTCCTGTCGTTGAATCCGGGCGTCGACCCGTGCGCTGATCTCTGCGTCGTCCTGGGCCTGCCCGCCCCGAAGGATCTGCTCCGCGTACTCCGGTGTCTGCAACAGGCCGGGGATCACCTGGGGCTCGTAGGTTCGGATCGAGGACGCCTCAGCCTCGAAGTCCGGCAGGTCGTCGGTGAACACGCCTGACTTCTTGTACTTCGCCCACCATCCACGCTCCTTCGCCTGAGTAGCCAAGGAGTGCCATTCAGCGAGCATGTCCTCTTCGACCTCGTACAGCTCAGCGAGCCTGTCGAGGTCGGCGGATTTGATGCGCCGGGTCTCGGCACTCTCCAAACGGCCGAGTTTGGCCCCTGACCAGCCCGCCAGTTTCGCGGCCTCGGTGAGAGACCGGTTGGTCTCCTCACGGGCACGACGCAGGTGGCGGGCGAGTCGGCGGAGTCTCACGGTCGGGGAGTGCGTTCGACGATCCATGCTGTGAGTGTAGCCCTCACTCTTTGACTCTGATCATGCAAATTTCGAGTTTTCACTTGAGTAAGTGCGATACCCATGCTTCTATGTCCTTGTCTGGAACTCGCTGTGAGGAGTCCTTCACGTGAAGTATTTCGATGTGGGTCAAAGTAGCTTGACCTTCGCACTGGCCTTCGGTGCTTTGAGCAATCTGCCCTGGAAGCGTCGGGCTTCCCGTGTGCGCCGGTTCGTCATCCAGAGTCGGTTCGGAGCACCTGGCCCCTCTGGCCTGGAGGTTTCACGGGATCAAGGGGAGTCCTCACCGCATCCGACCCCCCGGCCTCGGCCTGGTGGGCCCGGTGCTCCGGTGCCATGGCGACTCGTCCCGGGGGTGGTCGCGTGAACGCGCGGACGCTGGAACTCCCGGAGGTGACGCTGCCGCTGCTCGCGACCGTCCAGTCCAAACACCGGCACTACTTCGACCCGGACTCCGGCCGGGCCCCCTTCCGCCACCGCCGCTACGAGTTCGGGGCCGGACCCCTCCAGATGCCGCTGGTCCGTGCCTTCCTGCACACCTGTGCCGAGCGCCAGAGCCCCGACTACCAGTACCTCTTCACCCTGCTGGGCAGCGAACTCGCGAGTAACGCGATCCGGCACACGCGCTCGGGGGAGCGGTTCGGCCACTACTCCCTGACCTGTGAACGCCTGCGGCACGGGCTCCGGCTGACCTGCCAGGACCAGGGCACCCAGCCTGTCGGGTCCTTCGACGCCGACCACCCCCGGCACCTGAGCGCCGACCCGCGCGGGCTGGACCCCGACGCCGAGGCCGGTCGCGGTCTGGCCATGATCGACGCCCTGGCCTCCGAGTGGGGCGACAACGGCGTCCCCATCACCCGCAAGGTCTGGTTCACCCTGGCCTACGACCTCACCGACAACCCCTGGAACCACCTGGAAGAACAGAGGTGAGCCCGCGGGGCCCGCTCCGCCCGCAGGCCCCGTGAGGCGGCGTGGACAACCAGACCACGTGCCCCGGCACCGCAGGGCACGACTACGTCCCGGACCAACCACCGGTCAGACACGGCAACACGGCCACCGCCACCTGCCGCCACTGCGGGCACACCATCACGGCCACGCGCTGACCCCCGCACCCGGAACCACCGTCGCCCCGTAGCCGGGGCAACCAAGAGAAAAGCTCTGGCGGGTGCACCCACACCCCCAGAGCAGGCCGACAAGACCATCCATCAAGAAAGCGAGTTGTCGACATGACCATTGTGCCCCACGTGAGCCCTGCCCGCTGGCAGGCGCGGATCTATCCCGGAAACCTCGCCCAGATGAGCACCGTCCGCGCGGACCTGCGCGCCGACCTGGCCGGGTTCGGGGAGGACCTGGCGGAGGCCGCCGTCCTGTGCGGGAGCGAGATCGTGGCCAACGCGATCGAGCACAGCCGGTCGGGAGCCCCGGACGGCCGGGTGCTGCGGGCGCTCTTCGCCCCGCAGCCGGGCGTACTGCGCCTTGTGGTCGTTGACGACGGAACCCGCGAGTCCTCGCCGGAGATCCCGGATCGCTCGGCAGGGGACTGGCTGAGCGCCGAACGCGGCCGGGGCCTGTTGCTGGTGGACGTGCTCGCCGCCAGGTGGGGCACCTACCCGGTCGTGCCCTTCCCGTTCTGCTCGGACCTGGGCACGGCCGTCTGGGCCGAGTTCGCGCTGGGCGGTGGTGACCGGTGACCACGGTCGAGACGAGGGTGCGGTCGGTCCTGGACGCCCCCCGGGGCCACCGGTTCTCCCGGACCCCCGCACCGGTGCGGGAGAACCGGCAGGTCCGCGAACAGCACCTCCTGCGGCAGATGGCGGGCAACCCGAAGGTCGCCCACCGGTTGGAGCACGGCGTCCTACCCGGGTGGATGCGCGTGGCGAAGGAACACGGGGGATCGGAGGAACGGGAGGCCGGGCGAGCGGGTGTGATCGAACCCGAGCCCGAACCCACTCCGCTCCCGCGCGGTCGTCATCGCCGCACCCCGCGCCGCTGGCACGGCTGGGCCGTTCCGAGCTACGGGGCGGTGCTGGTCGCGGGGATGATGATCGGCCAGCTCGCCAGGCTGGTCCTTTAGCCGAACCTCTGTCCACAGGCTGTGGACAACCTGTGGCGGTCCGCGCCGACGCAGGACGCCCCGGCCGGAAGGGACCCGGCCGGGGCGTCGCGTACGGAGTCGCTACAGGATGATCCGCATGGGCTCTTCCAGGATCTCCGCGAGTTCCTTCAGGAAGGCGGCGCCCACGGCACCGTCGACCGCGCGGTGGTCCACCGAGAGCTCCAGCGCGATGCGGTTGCGCACCTGCACCTCGCCGTCCACCACCACCGGCTCCTGGCGCATGGCGCCCACGGCCAGGATGGCGGCCTCCGGCGGGTTGATCACCGCCGAGAAGCTGTCCACGCCGAACATGCCCAGGTTGGACACGCTGAACGTGCCACCGCTCATCTCCTGCGGCTTGAGCTTGTTGTCCCGGGCCTTGCCCGCCAGCTCACGCGTGTTCGTGGAGATCTCCGACAGGGTCGCCTTGTCGGTGTCGTGCAGCACCGGCACGACCAGACCGGCGTCCACGGCGACCGCCACACCGACGTTGATCCGGTTGTGCTGGACCAGGTTGTCGTCCACCCAGGAGGTGTTGACCGCGGGGTGCAGCTTGAGCGCGGTGGCGCAGGCCTTCACGATCAGGTCGTTGAAGCTGACCTTCACACCCGTGCTGGAGAGCTGCTCGTTGATCTGGCCGCGGAAGGCCTTGAGCGGCTCGGCGTCGATCGCCCGGCGCAGGTAGAAGTGCGGGACCGTCTGCTTGCTCTCGGTCAGACGGCGCGCGATCACCTTGCGCACGTTGCTGGTCTTGACCTGCTCCGAGTCGCGCCCGTCGTCGAAGGACGGAGCCGTCTGCGCCTTGGCGGCGGCGGGCTTGTCCTGCTTCTCCTCGGCGGCCGGAGCCGACTCGGTGGCCGGACCCTCCTTGGCGGCGGCCTCGATGTCGGCGCGCACGATCCGGCCCTTGGGCCCGGACCCCTTGATCTTCGTGATGTCCAGGCCGTACTCCTTGGCCAGCCGACGGGCCAGCGGGGAGGTACGGGGGCGGTCCGCGGGGGCGTCACCGCCGCCGGCGGGGGCCGACGGAGCGGCGGACCCGGACTCGGCGGGCTTCTCCTCGCCCTCGGGAGCCTCCTCCGCGCTCTCCTTCTCCTCGTCGGCCTCGTCCTCCTTCTTCTCCGAAGCCGGAGCGGAGGGCGTGCCGGAGTCCTCGGGCACCGCGTCCGGGGAGTCGGCGATGAAGCCGATGACCTCGCCGATCGGGACGGTGTCGCCCTCGGAGGCGTTCTGCTTGACGAGGTAGCCGTCCTCGTAGGCCTCGTACTCCATGACGGCCTTGTCGGTCTCGATCTCGACCAGCACGTCACCGGAGGCGACCTTGTCCCCCACCTTCTTGACCCAGGTGGAGATGACGCCTTCCTCCATGGTGTCGGAGAGGCGCGGCATGTGGATCTCGCTCATTGACTACTCCCTCTACCCGACCCGTTTGCCGACGGCGCTCAGGGTCTCCTTGATCACGGTGCTGATCGACTCGACCGACGGCAGAGCGGCGGTCTCCAACGGCTTGGCGTAGGGCATGGGCACCTCGGCCATGGCCACCCGGCGTACCGGGGCGTCCAGGTAGTCGAAGGCCCCTTCCTGGATCGATGCGGCGATCTCCGCGCCGATCCCGTAGGTGAGCCAGTCGTCCTCGCAGATCACCGCGGCACCGGTCTTCTTGACCGAGTCCACGAAGGTCTGCCGGTCGAGGGGGCGCAGGCTGCGCAGGTCCACGACCTCGACGCTGATGTCCTCCTCGGCCAGCTTCTCGGCGACCTGGTTCGCGACCGTGGCCATCCGGGAGTAGCCGATCAGGGTGATGTCGCTGCCCTCGCGGGACACGCCGGCGCGACCGATGGTCGCGACCTCGTCGCAGGAGGCCTCGGCGTAGTCCTCGGGGACCTCGCCCTTGGAGTTGTACAGGCCCAGGTTCTCCAGGAACAGGACCGGGTCGTCGTCGCGGATGGCCGCCCGCAGCATCGAGGAGGCCTCGGCCGGGGTGCTGGGAGCCATCACCTTGAGGCCGGGGATGAAGGAGTAGAACAGCTCGATGTTCTGCGAGTGCGTCGCGCCGAGCTGTTGGCCGCCGCCTCCGGGGGTGCGGATGACCATGGGGACGCTGGTCTGGCCCCCGAACATCCCGTAGATCTTGGCGGCGTGGTTGATGATCTGGTCGATGGCGATCAGGGAGAAGTTGATCGTCATCAGTTCCACGACCGGGCGCAGGCCCAGCATGGCGGCGCCGACGGCGGCACCGACGAAGCCCTCCTCGGCGATCGGGGTGTCCTTGACCCGCCGGGGGCCGAACTCCTTGAGGAGCCCCTCGGTGATCTTGTAGGAGCCCTCGAAGACGCCGATCTCCTCGCCGATCACGAGGACGTTCTCGTCGCGCACCATCTCGGCCCGCAGGGTGTCCCGCAGGGCCTGGCGGTAGGTGATCACGGACATGTGAGTGGTTCCTTCCCTATTCCGCGAACACCGGGTCGGCGGGCATGCGCCGCGACTCGTTCGGCACCGGAGTGGCGTAGGTGTAGTCGAAGAGCGTGGACACGTCCGGCTTCGGGCTGTTCTCCGCGAAGTCGGCGGCCTCGGTGACCTCGGCCTTGACCGAGGCGGCGATCTCCTCGCGCAGGTCGTCGGTGAGGATCCCGGCCTTGGTCAGCCGCTCGTCGAAGATCGCGACCGGGTCGTTCTCCTCGGAACGGGCCTCGTCGCGCTGCTCGTCGGTGCGGTACTTGGCCGGGTCCACCACGGAGTGGCCCTTCTGCCGGTAGCTCCACGCCTCCAGCAGGAAGGGCGTCTGCTCCTCGCGTGCGCGCTCGACCAGCCGGGTCGCGGTGTCGCGGACGGCCAGGACGTCACGGCCGTCGACGCGCTCGCCCTCGATGCGGAAGGCGGATCCGCGCTTGTGCAGCTCGGGCTCGGCGGAGGACATGTCCACGGTGGTGCCCATGCCGGTGAAGTTGTTGATCACCACGAAGACGATCGGCAGGTTCCACAGCTTGGCGATGTTGAGGGACTCGTGCCAGGCGCCGATGTTGGTGGTGCCGTCGCCCATCTGGCACATGACGACCTCGTCGCCGCCGCGGTAGGTGACGGCGAGCGCCGCACCGGTGGCCAGGGGGAGCTGGCCGCCGACGATGCCGTAGCCGCCGAGCATGCGGGTCTCGGTGTCGTACATGTGCATGGAGCCGCCCCAGCCCTTGGAGACGCCGTCGGCGCGTCCGTAGAGCTCGGCCATGACCCGCTTGGGGTCCATGCCCTTGCCGATCGCGTACCCGTGGTCACGGTAGTTCGTGAACAGGTAGTCGCGCTCCTGGAGTGCGGTCATCAGGCCGACGACGGTGGCTTCCTCGCCGAGGTTGAGGTGACAGTAACCGCCGATGCGGGCCTGGGTGTAGGCCTGCCCGGTGCGCTCCTCGAAGCGTCGGACGAAGAGCATCTGGCGGTAGTAGTCGAGGAGGGTCTCCGGTTTCTCGTTGCCGAGGCCGGTGTCCTTGCGGCCCCGGCGCCGGGACGCGGAGCCCCGGGCGGTGCCGCCCTTCGGCTTGGCCGTGTCAGCCATGGTGTGCCTTTCTACGTGCGCGTGAGGCCTCGCCGCCCCGGCCTGTGGGCCGGGTGGTGTGACCCGCCAGGGACCCGCTGTCGGGCGTGGTCCTGGCGTGTGCCGCCGCCGGGCTCATCGGCGGCGGCACTGTGGCTGTTGCGGGGCGCGTCCGGGGCCGGGCCGTGGCTGGGCCCGGTTTCGGACGCGAAGCGATGCGGGTCGCGTGTGCAGTTGTCGCGCAGGTAACCCTTGACGGCATTGCTTCCCGGTCTGGAGTGCCGTAAGCATTCGCCGGGAGGCCGTCCGAGTTCGTTCACCGGCCGGATGAACGACCCCGTACCACCAGGGATACGCGCGTGCGGAGCTGTGACGTGCGTCGCGCACACTCTACGGTCTGATCGATGATCGATCAATACAACATTACGGCAGATACCCGAAGTTTGGTGCAAAGCACCAGGTGATGGCGGAATGCCAGCGTGCGGGGCGTAGGAGGGGCCCGGCCAGCGGTCGGCCGGGCCGACGGGCCAGGGTGGCCGGGCGGGCGTCAGTGACTGCCCTCGTGGGTCTTGAGCGCCGCCTCGACGTAGTTCAGGACGTGGTCGCTGAGCATCTGGCCCACGGCCGGATCCCCCTCCCGGAAAGCCTGCGTGATCTGCGCGTGGTCGGCCGCCTTGGCGTGCAGTTCCATGTTGAGCCAGCGCACCGACAGGGCCGTCCACACCTCCACGCCCAGGGACTCCCAGGTGTGCAGGAGCACGCTGTTGTCGGCGGCCCGCACGACCTCGCGGTGGAACTCCACGCTGTGCCGGATCTGTTCGGTGACGTCCCCCCGGGCGGTGGCCCGCTGCAGTGCCTCCACCTCGCGTTCGAGGGAGGAGGGGTCCCCGGCCAGACGCGGGGCGGCCAACTGTGCCGCCACCAGCTCTAGACCGGCGCGGACCGGGTAGATCTCTGCCATGTCCTGGACACCGAAGGCCCTGACCCTGGCCCCCTTGTTCGGCACGGTTTCGATGAGCCGCAGAGTCTCCAGCTCGCGGAGGGCCTCACGAACCGGTGCCTGGCTGACCCTGAGCTCCGTCGCGACCCTGCGTTCCACGATGCGTTCGCCGGGCTGCCACCGTCCGGACAGCAGACCCTCGACCAGTACCTGCCGGATCTGCTCCCGCAACGGCTCACGAGCCAGTTTCGAGGGGTCGTCCGGCAACTGTGGGAGGTCGACCATCCAGGGCCCTTCCGTTTTCCGGCCCGCGTACGACCAGTACACGGGCCCGCACACTCCAGCGTCTGACAGGCTCCTTGAAGAGTGCCACACCTGCGCGGGTCGACCGGACGGTCGGCCTCGAACAGCTAACGGAAGCCTCACGAACCGGTCGCTCCCGAGTGAAGTGCGGCGGTACCGGGGGTGGTCTCAGGGCAAAGTCCGAGGTGGAAGGGTCACACTTGGCCCGCGGAACCACCAATGAGGGGAAGTGTCCGGGTAGGCTCGCATGTTGGCAACATCCACCCCGAAGCCGTGCGGGACGTCACCCGCGTCACGGCGACGGGCTCACGAGAGCGCACTGACCCGCGCTGACCGACCGAACCGAAGCGGTGACGGGCGCCAACGAGGGCGCCACTGTCGACCAGTTCCGTTCCCTGGAAGTCGAGCCTGCGCAGGGCCGGTCACGAACGCCGTGAACCAGTCCGAAGGTTCGACCGTCGAACGAGGGTGTAGGGGGCAAGCCCCCCGGTACGTTACCAACACCCCGTGTCGGCCCCGGGAACGTCAGGACCAGTCCCAACAACCTCGGCTAGCCCGTCCCCCACGCCTCAGCAGTGCCACAGGCAAGCCCACAACATGTGAGACAGCACTGAGCACATGACGCAACCTTCGCGGACCCGGCACGCGCGGTCCAGACAGTCGAAAACGCCGCACGAGCCGGAGCAGCGCAAGCCCGAGCCCGGCCCCTACAGCGGTCCCATTCCCGTGGTGCGAGCCAAGGAGTACGCGCCGGGGCCACCCGTCGTGCGCGCCGTCAAGTGGCCGAGTGTGAGCGAGATCGCGTGGGGGCTCGCCTCGGACCGGATCGCGATCATGCTCTTCGTCGCGCTGATCGTCATGACGATGCTGGCCGCGGGTCCGCTCCATCCGGTGGACAACTTTCTGAACGAGTTCCACCGGCCCTACTGGGACGCCCTGCGCGAGCCGCTGATCTTCTGGCCCGACAACGTCGCCTCCCGTTACGTCGCCCTGCCGGTCCTGGGCGTGACCACGCTCCAGCTGGCCTACTGGCACCGGAGTTGGCGACCGATCATCCTGGGGGCGGGCGGCGTCTTCGGCATGATGTCGATGGTCTCCGTGATGAAGCTGCTGTTCAGCCGGGGCCATGCCAAGAACTACGACCCCGACTTCTTCGCCGGGGCGGGCAACGTCGCCTTCCCCTCCGGGCACGGGGCCAACGCGATCCTCATCTACGGGCTGGTGCTGTTCCTCATCATCAGGTTCGGCGCGGCCCGGCCGCACATCATCAAGCGGTTGGCCTACTGCATCGTGGGCATCGCGATCCTCCAGTCGACCGTCTCGATCTACCTGCACTTCCACTGGTTCACGGACCTGGTGGCCGGGATGATCGCGGGCGGGTTCGCGCTGAGGCTCACGATCCGCCTGGACCGGATGATCCCGCACGGGCACACCGTCCAGTGGTGGCCCTGGTACGGCAGGGGGGCCGGGGTCTAGCTCCCGGCCGGGAACACGCACAGGAACGCCCGTCGTCGTCCGGCGGGCGTTCCCGTGTGTCCGGGCCCTTCCGTGTCCGGGACCGTGGGCTCGCGGGCCTTGCCTGAAATACCCATAGGGGGTATGTCTGTCACAAGGGCGCGCGGACCGGGCGGGCGTCCCCGGCTCAGATACCCCTCAGAGGTATTTTCGGACAGGGAGGGAATCAGATGAGTACAGGACGGCGCGGCTCCGAACACACCGAACACCGGGAGGACCACGGAAGCCGGCAGGACCACGGGGACCCCGGGACCCGCGGTGAACACGGCGGAGGCCACGGCGGGCACGGCGACCACGCGGCGATGTTCCGCACCAGGTTCTGGTGGAGCCTGCTCCTGAGCGTCCCCGTGGTGTTCACCAGCCACATGATCTCCGGATGGCTCGGCTACCACGTCCCCGACGCCCTCACCTGGGTGCCTCCCCTCCTGGGCACGGTCGTCTACCTCTACGGCGGATGGCCCTTCCTCGCCGGGGTCCCGGGGGAGCTGCGCGAACGCAGCCCCGGGATGATGACCCTGGTCGCGATGGCGATCACCGTGGCCTTCGGTTCGAGCATGCTCGCCACCCTCGGCGTGGTGGGATCGGGGCTCGACTTCTGGTGGGAGCTCGTCCTGCTGGTCGTGGTGATGCTCCTCGGGCACTGGCTGGAGATGCGCGCCCTCGGCCAGGCCTCCGGGGCGCTGGAGGCCCTCGCCGCACTCCTGCCCGACCAGGCGGAACGGGTCGGCTCGGACGGGGAGGTCGAGGAGGTCGCCATCGCGGACCTGCGCGCCGAGGACACCGTCCTGGTCCGCTCCGGCGGCCGGGTCCCCGCCGACGGCACCGTCGTCCGGGGCCGCGCCGCCGTGGACGAGTCGATGATCACCGGGGAGTCCCGCACCGTCACCCGCTCCGAGGGCGACCGCGTGGTCGCCGGAACCGTAGCCACCGACTCCTCCGTCCGGGTCAGGGTGGACGCGGTAGGCGAGGACACCGCGCTCGCCGGGATCCAACGCCTGGTCACCGAGGCCCAGGAGTCGAAGTCGCGCTCACAGGCCCTGGCGGACCGGGCCGCCGCCCTGCTGTTCTGGTTCGCCCTCACCGCCGCGGTCATCACCGCCGTGGTCTGGGGCCTGCTGCTCGGCGACGGCGGCCAGGCGGTCGAACGGACCGTCACCGTTCTGGTCATCGCCTGCCCGCACGCCCTGGGGCTGGCCATCCCGCTGGTCATCGCGATCTCCACGGCCCTGTCCGCCCGCAACGGCATCCTGGTCAAGGACCGGTTGGCGCTGGAGCGCACCCGCCTGGTGGACACGGTGCTCTTCGACAAGACCGGCACCCTGACCAAGGGCGCGCCCGCGGTCAGCGACACCGCGGCCACCGGGGAGGAGTCCGCCGAGCGCGTGCTGGCCCTGGCCGGGGCGGTGGAGGCCGACTCCGAGCACCCGCTCGCCAGGGCCGTCGTCCGCGCCGCAGGGGAGGCCGGGCCGGTGCCCGAGGCCTCGGACTTCCGCTCCCTCACCGGACGGGGCGTCCAGGCCGCCGTCGAGGGGACCGAGGTGTACGTCGGCGGCCCCGCGCTCCTGGAGCACCTGGACCTCGCCGAGCCCGACACCCTCGCCGAACGCACCCGCCCCTGGCGGGAACAGGGTTCGACCGTCCTGCACGTCGTCGTGGACGGGGCCGTGGCCGGTGCCCTGGCCCTGGCCGACGAGGTCCGACCCGAATCGGCCGCCGCCGTCCTGCGCCTCCAGGAACAGGGGGTGCGTGTGGCCATGGTGACCGGTGACGCCCGCAACGTCGCCGACGCCGTCGCCGCGAAACTGGGGCTGGACGAGGTGTTCGCCCAGGTCCTCCCGGACCAGAAGGACGCCGTCGTCCGCGACCTCCAGGAGCGCGGGCGCCGGGTCGCCATGGTCGGTGACGGGGTCAACGACGCCCCGGCGCTGGCCCGCGCCGACGTGGGCATCGCGATCGGGGCCGGGACCGACGTCGCCATCGAGTCCGCCGGGGTGGTGCTGGCCTCGGACGACCCGCGCGGGGTGGTGTCGGTGCGCCGGCTGTCCCGGGCGGGCTACCGGAAGATGATCCAGAACCTCGTGTGGGCGGCGGGCTACAACATCGTGGCCGTACCGCTGGCCGCCGGTGTCCTGGCGCCCGTCGGGTTCGTGCTCGCCCCCGCCGTGGGTGCGGTGCTGATGAGCCTGTCGACCATCATCGTCGCGCTCAACGCCCAGCTCCTCCGCGGGCTGGACCTGCGCCCCGGAGACTGACCGGGCTCTGGTGCCGGTGTCCCGCTTCCCCGTCTGCCGGGCGGGGCCAGAACAACGGCGTGACTTCCGGCACCGCGCCTGGCAGCATCTGAGGAGCCGTGGCCCCACTCTTGTAGCGGGAGAGGGCTCACGGCTCAGGCCGCCGCCTCGACCGGTTACGAGGCGGCGGCCGCCCGTCCTCCGGCGCCCGTGCGGGCGGGGCCGGATGTTTCACGTGAAACGTTCACCGCTCTCACCTGCGTGTTCGTGAACCCCTCCCGGGGGAGGGGCCGCGGGCAGTGAGCGCCGGGCCCGGGACCGCCCCGCTCACGCCTCGGCGGCCCCTACCCCAGGAGCCCGAGGGTCAGCAGGACCACGCCCGCCAGGGGCGGGACGAGCTGGATCAGCGCGGGACGGAGCTTGTCCGGCGAGGAGACGGCGAGCACCGTTCCGGCCAGCACCATCGAACCCGCGCCGGCGTACACCAGGGCGGCCCCGGCGCCCGTGGCCCCCGCGCCCGTGAGCACGGTGCCCACGACCACGGCCACCGCCAGGAAGAGGTTGTAGAACCCCTGGTTGAACGCGAGTTCCCGGGTCGCCCGGGCACCCTCCTCCGTCGTGCCGAACACCGCCCGACCGCGCGGGGACGTCCACAGGAGCGACTCCAGGACGAAGATGTACACGTGGACGAGCGCGCCCACGAGCGCGAACGCCAAACCGATGATGACCATGACCGGAGCTTAGGGCAGCGGCCCCTCCTCCGGGCGGACCCCGGAGCGCCGGTGTCGGTACGCGCGCGGCCCGGGCGGCCACGGGTCGGCGGGAGGGATCCGTCGACCGTTCAGCCGTCGAGCCGGTACCCCGTGCCCCGTACCGTCACGATGCGCTCCGAACCCGCCTTGCGGGCCCAGCGCGGCGCGGAGGCCCGGGAAGGGGCGCCCTGGTAGGGGGCCGCCCTAGTAGCGGCGGCCGCGGAGTTCGGCGACCAGGACCGCGGCCTGGGTGCGGCGCTTCAGGTCCAGCTTGGCCAGCAGCGCGGACACGTAGTTCTTGACGGTCTTCTCGGCCAGGTACAGCCGCTCGCCGATCTGCCGGTTGGTCATGCCCTCGCCGATCAGGTCGAGGATCTGCCGCTCCTGCGGGGTCAGCTCCGCCAGCGGGTCCGGTTCGGCCTGGGCGCCGCGCAGCCGCTCCAGCATCGCCCCGGTGCTGCCCGAGTCCAGCAGGGAGCCGCCCGCGGCGACCGTGCGCACCGCGCCGACCAGGTCGGCGCCGTGGATCTGCTTGAGCACGTAGCCGGCGGCACCGGCCATGACGGCGTCGTAGAGGGCGTCCTCGTCGGCGAAGGACGTGAGCATCAGACAGGCGATCTCGGGGTGGTCGGAGCGGATCTCCCGGCACACCTGGACGCCGGAGCCCCCGGGCAGCCGCACGTCGAGCACGGCGACGTCGGGCAGGACGACGGGGATCCGTGCCAGCGCCTGCTCGGCGGTCCCGGCCTCACCCACCACGGTCATGTCGTCCTCGGTCTCCAGCAGCGCGGCCACACCGCGCCGGACGACCTCGTGGTCGTCGACGAGGAAGACCCTGATCTGCTTCCGAGCACCCTCGGCCCCACCGCCAGTCATCTCTCTCCCTCATCCCGCGTTCGCGCGCACGTGACACCCCTTCGAGGAAGACGTTAACGCCTGCGGGGGGTCCAGCGGGGGCCTTAGGGCACCGAACTCCCCGGGCAAAGGTCCTGGAATCGGACAAAAATCCTGCCCGGGGAGTAACGTGCCTGATCACGGCCGGTGCGTGTGTGACTACCGTCGCCCTATCGTCACCATCTCGTCACCGTCCACCGCGGGTCACGGCCGCCGCGCGGCCCAGGGGCGGGCGAGTTCGTAGGCGCGGCAGGCCCGCAGCACGCGTGCGTCGGAGTGGCGGGGGCCCACCACCTGGAGGCCGATGGGCAGCCCCGAACCGCTGAACCCGCAGGGCACGCTCGCGGCGGGCTGCTGGGTCATGTTGAACGGGTAGCTGAACCCGGCCCAGGACGTCCACCGCCGCCCGGAGAGCTCCGGCGGCGACTCCAGCCCGGCCTCGAAGGCCACGATCGGCATGGTCGGCGTCAGCAGCAGGTCGTAGGTCTCGTGGAATCGGCCCATCCGGGCGCCCATGGCCATGCGCATCGCCATCGCGGTCAGGTAGTCCTGCGCCGAGTAGGTGAGGCCCTCCTCGATGATCTCCCGCAGACCGGGGTCCTGGAGTTCGCGCTCCCGCTCGGTGAGCTTCTCCGTGGCCTTGGCCGCACCCGAGTACCAGAGCACGTGGAACTGGTCCACGGACTCCGGCAGGCCCGGGTCCGCCTCCTCCACGTCGGCGCCCAGCGACTCGAACACCCGTACCGCCTCGGCGACCGCACGGGCCACCTCCGGGTCCACGTCCAGGCCGCCAAGGGTGGGGCTGTAGGCGATACGCAGCCCCCGGACCAGCTCCTCGGGGTCGTTACCGCGTCCGGCCTCGGCCAGACCGGGCCCCGGTGTCGGCATCGCCATCCAGTCCCGGGAGTCGAAGCCCGAGATCACGTCCAGCATCAGCGCCATGTCGCCCACGGTCCGCGTGATCGGCCCGGTGTGCGCCAGCGACCCGAACGGGCTCGCCGGGTAGTGCGGGACCAGGCCCCAGGTGGGTTTGATCCCGCAGACCCCGCTGAAGCTGGCCGGTATCCGGATGGAACCGCCCCCGTCGGTCCCGGTGGCCAGCGGGCCCATCCCGGCCGCCACCGCGGCCGTCGCGCCCCCGCTGGAGCCGCCGGGGGTGGTGGACAGGTCCCACGGGTTGCGGGTGATCCCGGTGAGCGGGTTGTCGGTGACGCCCTTCCAGGCGAGCTCCGGGGTGGTGGTCTTGCCGACGAAGACCGCCCCCTGCTCGCGCATCCGGGCGACCACCGGCGAGTCCTCCTGCCAGGGGCCCTCCTGCGAGGAGGTCACCGAGCCCTTGAGGGTGGGCCAGCCCTTCGTCAGGTGGATGTCCTTGACGGAGGCGGGCACCCCGTCGAGCCTCCCGGAGGGCTCGCCGCGCCGCCACCGCTCGGCGGAGGCGCGGGCCGCCTCCCGGGCCTCCTCCGGGCGCACCAGGCAGAAGGCGTTCAAAGCGGGGTTGTCCTGCTCGATGCGTTCGAGCACCGCCTCCACCGCCTCCACCGGGGAGAGCTCCCCGGTGGAGTAGGCGTGCAGGAGTTGTTCGGCGGACAGGTCGGCCGGTGTCACAGGATCTCCGGAGCGCGCCGACGGGACGCCGCGTGCGGCCCCCGCCTCGGCCCCGGCGAATCCTTCGGCCGCACCGACGGCCGCACCAGCGTTGTCGGTCTCGGCCCGGTCGGAACGGATCGTCACTTCAGCCTCCCAAGTCACGCGAGGGGTCAGCCGGGTACGTAGCCCCGGCTCTTGTCCACGACGTTGCACAGTTCCCGCCCGTCCAGGTAGCGGGCGAGGTTGTCCAGGAACAGCTCCACCAGGTCGTCGCGCCAACCGACCACGTCACCGGACATGTGCGGCGAGACGACGGATCCGGGCAGGCCCCACAGCGGGCTGATGGCCTTGAGCGGTTCCCGTTCGAAGACGTCCAGTGCCGCTCCGGCGATCGAGCCCCGGTCCAGGGCGTTGACCAGGTCGGACTGGACGACGATGGGGCCGCGGGCCACGTTGACCAGCCGCGCGGTCGGCTTCATCAGGTCGAGGAAGCTCTGGTCGACCAGGCCCTGGGTGGCCTGGGTCAGCGGAGCGGCGATCACCACGTAGTCGGCCTCGGGGAGCTCGCCGCGCAGGGTGCGCCCGCCGTTGTCGGCCCGCTCGGCCAGGCTGGACTCGGCGACGTGGCCGAAGTCGGGGTCGCCGTCCCGGGCGTGGCTGCCCGAGCCGCGGACGTCCATGCCGACGGCACGGAGTTTGCGGGCGATGGCGCGGCCGATGGGCCCGGTGCCGACCACCAGGGCGCGGGCGCCCGCCACCCGCTCGGTCTCACGGTGCTTCCACTGGCGTTCCCGCTGGTAGTCCCAGCTGCGGTGGAAGTCCTTGGCGAAGGAGACGACCTGCCCGAGGACGTACTCGGCGATGTGCTCGTCGAACACCCCGCGCGAGTTGGTGACGACGACGCCGCTCTCCACCAGACCGGGGAACATCAGGTTGTCCACGCCGGTGGTGGCGGCGTGCACCCACCCCAGGGAGTCGGCCTTGGGCCAGGCGGAGGACAGCGCCTCGGTGAACAGGTCCCACACGAGCAGGGCGTCGGCGCCGGGGAGCCTGGCGGACAGTTCGTCCGCGGTGGTGTAGACGACCTCGCCGAGGCCGGGGTGGTCGTCGATGCGTTCGTGCCCCGGCGGAAGGTCGTCCCCCCGGAGGACGAGGAGGCGCGGGCGTTCGGGGGCGGAAGGGGTGGTGCTGGAACTGTTCACGGGCGCGCGCTTTCCGGTTGCGACGGTTGACTGCCTTGCCGTCGGGAGGTGAGGGTCCGCCCTGCACGGGAAACGCTAGGGAGCCGTCATAGGATTGTCAACAATCCACAAAAGGGCTGTTTCCGCATCAAAGGGCGCGACATGCCCGCCCGACGCCGGAGGGATACCCGTGCACCCGGGGGTCTATTGCCGCCTTCGGCATGTTGATCATAAGATTGTCGACAATCAACGCTCTCGTGACCCAGTCGGCCGACCAGGATCCCCGCCCACCCGTCGAAGGGACTCCACGTGCCCAGGTACATGACCGTCACACTCGCCGAACGCGGGGTCTCCTGCGTGGCCGAGCTGCTCGACAAGGACGCGCCCCGCACCTGCGACGCGGTGTGGAACGCCCTCCCGCAGGGCGGCGCCGTCCAGCACGCCAAGTACGCGCGCAACGAGGTCTACACGATGGTGCCGAGGTTCGCCGACCCCGAACCGGGCCAGGAGAACCCCACCGTCACCCCGATCCCCGGCGACCTCGTCTACTTCTCCTTCGACGGAGGCATGCTCGACCGCAGCTTCAAGGAGGACAAGGGCATCGACCACCTGCCCGGGGTCATCGACCTCGCCCTCTTCTACGGCCGCAACAACCTCCTGCTCAACGGGGACGTGGGCTGGGTGCCCGGCAACGTGTTCGGCACCGTCGTCGAGAACCTCCCCGCCATGGCCGAGGCGTGCAACGACGTCTGGCGCTCCGGCAGCGTCGGCGAACGGCTCCTGTACGAACGGCTCGACCGCTGACCGGCCCCACCGGACGACAGCCCCACCCGACACCCCGAGAGAGCACCCCCTGGGAGGTGAGTGACCGATGCGGACCGAGGGAAACCGACCGGAGCACGGCGCCGAACACGCGCCCCTGCAGGCGACCGCACCCGTACCCGAGCAGACCGTCCCGCGCGGGGCCGTCGAACTGTCCGGGGCGATGCTGACCCCGTGGCAGGCGGGGATCGGCGTGATCGCGCCCTACGACTTCGCGCTCGACCGCGAACTGTGGCGGTGGGCACCCGACGACGTCTCGCTGCACCTCACCCGCCTGCCGTACGTGCACGTCCCGGTGACGGTCGACCAGGCCGCCGCCCTCAGCAGGGGCAAGGGCGTGACCAGGGCGGTCAGGGCGCTCCTGGCCCCCGAACCCCTGGCCGTCGGCTACGCCTGCGCCTCGGGCAGCTTCGTGCACGGCGCGGCGGGCGAACGGGAACTCCACCGGACCATGCTGGCCGCGGGCGCCCCGGCCGCGGTCACCACCTCGGGGGCGCTCATCCGGGCCCTGAGAACCCTGGAGGCGGACCGGATCGCCGTGGTCACCCCCTACGTGGACAGCGTGACCGAACGACTCCTCGGCTACCTCGCCGAACACGGCGTGGGCGTCACCTCCAGCGTCGGACTCGGCCTGCTCAGCCACATCTGGCGGGTCACCTACGCCGAGGTCGCCCGGGCGGTGCACGAGGTGGACCGCCCGGACGCGCAGGCCGTGTACATCAGCTGCACCAACGTCCTCACCTACGACATCATCGCGCCCCTGGAACGGGAACTGGGTAAACCGGTGATAGCGGCCAACCAGGTCACCATGTGGGACCTGCTGCGGGCCGCCGACCGTCGGGCCGTGGCCCACGGACAGCGACTGCTCGACGTGGCGGCGCCCAGCGCCGCCTGACCGCCGCCAGGGAGGGCGCCCGCGCCCGGAGGAGAACCATGACCCGTGTCGGAATCCTGTACCCAGGCCACAGTGCCGAAGACGACTACAAGACCTTCGCGTCGGTACTCGGCGGGGACGTCGAACTCCCCGTGGTGCACACGCTGATGCGCGAGGACGCCCACCGGGTGGACGCCCTGCTGGACGTCGGCAGCGAGGGCGTGCTCGCCGAGGGCGCCCGGGAGCTCGCCGCGCTGGAGGTCGACTCCGCGGTCTGGGCCTGCACGAGCGGAAGCTTCGTGTACGGCTGGGAGGGCGCCCGGGAGCAGGTCCGGGGGGTGCGCGAGGCCGCGGGCGTCGCGGCCTCCAGCACGTCCTTCGCCTTCGTGCACGCGCTGCGACAACTGCGCCTGTCCCGGGTCGCGGTCGCCGCCACCTACCCGGACGACGTCGCCCGGCACTTCGCGGAGTTCCTCGCCGCGGCGGGCGTCACCGTGCTGTCCACGGCCAGCCACGGCATCGCCACCGCCGCCGAGGTGGGCCGCCTCGACCCCGACGACGCGCTCGACTTCGCCATCTCCAACGACCACCCCCGGGCCGAGGCCGTCCTCGTCCCGGACACCGCCCTGCACAGTGCCGACCTGATCGAACCGATGGAGGCCCTCCTGGGCAAGACCGTCCTCACCGCCAACCAGGTGAGCGTCTGGGAGGGCCTCCGGCTCGCGGGCCGGGGCGCGGCCAGACCCGGCCCCGGCACCCTGTTCCGCTCCGGCGCCTCCGTGGTCAGGAGCGCCTTCGACGGGGGGTAGAGCGTGTACCCGCCGTGCATGCCCTAACCTCGGGGCCTGCCGATCCGTCCGTGTACGTCCCCATCCGAAGGGAACCCCATGTCAGCCCCAGGCCAGCTCAGACCCGTCCCCAGACGGTCCACCGCCGAGCTGATCGCCGACCAGCTGAGATCCGCGATCATGTACGGCTCCCTCGCGCCCGGGGACCAGCTCGGCGAGGCCGAACTGGCGGGTCGGCTGGGTGTCAGCCGGGGGCCGCTCCGCGAGGCCATGCAGCGCCTGGTCCAGGAGGGGCTGCTCCGCAGCGAACGGCACCGGGGCCTGTTCGTCCGCGAGCTCACCCCCGACGACGTCCGGGACGTCTACGTGGCCCGCCTCGCGGTGGAACGGACCGCCTGCGAGCTGATCATGCGGGGCAACCGGGGCGAGGCCCTGGCCCGCCTCACCCCCGCGGTGGACCGGCTGGCCGAGGCCGCGGCCAGCGGGGACCGGACCGCGATGAGCGACGCCGACCAGGAGTTCCACCAGACCCTGGTCAGCTGCGCGGGCAACTCGCGACTGGAGCGGATGGCGCAGACACTGCTGGTGGAGACCCGCATGTGCCTGACGGTGATGCAGGACGTCTACCCCGAACCCGAGGAGCTGCTGGAGGAGCACCGCCGCATCCTGGACGCGATCGTCGACGGGGCCGAGGGCCGCCTCCTGACGCTGATCGAGTCGCACATGTTCGACACCGTCGCCCGCATCAACGCCGATGCCCCGGCCGAGGCCGAGCTTCCGGCCGACGACGGGGCCCCGGCTCCGGAGACCGAAGTCTGACAGCGGAGGGCTCTGCCGTCGGATCAGGCAGGCCCTTCGACGAGTTCGTCCAACAGGGCGAGGAGAGGGCCGTGCTCCCCTCGGCTCAGACTCACCGCGGACGCCTGGTCGTTACGCTCACTGTCCAGGCGTTCCCAGGCGGTTCTGTAACCAGCCTCCCGCGCGAGCTGACCAACGAATGCCCGCTGTGCGCGCCCGTTTCCCTCACGGAACAGGTGCAGTGCGTTCAGGTCACCGTAGAACTCAGTGAGGGCGGGTACGAATTTCTCACGTCCGAGTCCGCGGAGATGGTCCTGTCCGGCCAGCCGCTCAAAGATGTCGGTCGCATAGCGCTGGATGTTCTGGACAGGGCAGAACCAGGTCCCCTTGGCGATGTTCACGGTTCTGATCTGTCCTGCCCACGGGTACAGATCCGTGAAGATCTCCTTATGGAAGCGGCACAGGTGCGCGAGGTCGTAGCCGCCGGGCACGGGGTGGTCGGCCAACCTACGCAGGTTCAGTAGTGAGAGGTCGTCCTCGTATCGTCCGAGGAGGTCTGGATCGAGGATATGGAAGCGGTTCCTGAGGACGCCTGTCCCTGGATAGCAGTAGGGGTCGTTGTCCATTGATGAGCGCGTTCCAGTATCCGGTCTCGTGCCTCGTCATAGGTGATCTCGCCCGCAGCGGCACGCTCCACGTCGTTGACGGCCCCGGGGGAGGGGGCGCCGCCCTCGGCGCGGACGGACATGAGGGCGGCTTCCGTCTCCCTGCGCTGAATGTGCTCCTCGTAGACCCGGAGCAGGGTTTCGTACTCCTGGACCGAGATGAGCACCCCCTGGGGTTTGCGGTAGGCGCCCACCGCCACAGGGGCGCTCTCCGGTTCGGAGGACAACCTGGTGAGGAGCTCGGAGAGTCTGGTGCGGGCCTCGTCCACTCCGATGGTGCTGAGAATTCTCGCGCTCATCCCCCCATTGTACGTGTGGAGCGCCCGATGTCGGGTCATATCTCGTACGAGATATGACCCGACATAAGGGATTCAGAGCCCGCCGATACCCACGTACTTGGTGTCCAGGAACTCGTCGATGCCCACGCGGCCGCCCTCGCGGCCCAGCCCGGAGTGCTTGACCCCGCCGAACGGGGCCGCCGGGTTGGACACCACCCCCTGGTTCAGGCCGACCATGCCGGTCTCCAGGGCCTCGCTGACCCGCATCGCCCGGTTCAGGTCCTGGGTGTACAGGTAGCTGACCAGGCCGAACTCGGTGTCGTTGGCGGCCCGGACCGCCTCCTCCTCGGTGTCGAAGGAGAGCACCGGCGCCACCGGGCCGAAGATCTCGGTGGTGGACAGCTCCGCGGCGAACGGCACGTCGGCCAGCACCGTCGGCTGGTAGAAGTGCCCCGGGCCCTCGCCGGGGCCGCCGCCGACGAGCACGCGCGCGCCCCGCTCGACGGCGTCGTCCACCAGACCCTGGACCTTGTCCCTGGCCTTCTCGTCGATGAGCGGGCCCACGTCCGTGCCGTCCTCCAGGCCCCGGCCCAGGCGCAGCGCGCCCATGCGTTCGCTGAGCCGGCGGGAGAACTCCTCGGCGATCCCGGACTGCGCGTAGATCCGGTTGGCCGCCGTGCAGGCCTCACCGATGTTGCGCATCTTGGCGAGCATCGCCCCGTCCACCGCGGCGTCCAGGTCGGCGTCGTCGAACACCAGGAACGGCGCGTTCCCGCCCAGTTCCATGGAGGTGCGCAGGACCTGGCCCGCGCTCTGCTCCAGCAGCTTCCTGCCCACGGCGGTGGACCCGGTGAAGGAGACCTTGCGGATCCGGCCGTCGGTGAGGAGGGGCTCGGTGATCCCGCCGGGGTCGGTGGTGGGCAGGACGCTCAGCACGCCCTCGGGGAGGCCTGCCTCACCGAGGATGCCGGCCAGGGCCAGCGCGGACAGGGGGGTCTGCTGGGCGGGCTTGAGGATCATCGTGCACCCGGCGGCGATGGCGGGGCCGATCTTGCGGGTGCCCATCGCCATGGGGAAGTTCCAGGGGGTGATCAGCATGCAGGGGCCGACCGGCTGGCGCATGACGAGGAAGCGCGACTTGCCGTCCGGTGAGGTGGCGAACCCGCCCTCGATCCGCACGGCCTCCTCGGCGAACCAGCGGAAGAACTCGGCGGCGTAGGCGATCTCGCCGCGCGCCTCGGCGAGCGGCTTGCCCATCTCCAGGGTCATGAGGACCGCCAGGTCCTCCTGGCGCTCCATGAGCAGCTGGTAGCTCCTGTACAGGATCTCGCTACGCTCGCGGGGCGCGGTCCCGGCCCACTCCGGCTGGGCCCGCGCGGCCGCGTCCAGGGCGTGCAGGCCGTCCTCCTTGCCCGCGTCCGCGATCTCGCACAGCACCTTCCGGTTCGAGGGGTCCTCGACCCCGAAGGTGGCGCCGGAGGAGGAGTCCTGCCACTTCCCTGCCAGGAAGAGCCTCTTCTCCACCTGCTCGACGACCCGTGCTTCGCGATCCGACATGTTGTCTCCTCCGTCGACGGGCCGCCCCGGTATGGGCGGCCTGTGGTCAGAACTGCCCGACGTGCGCCCGCTGGACACCGCCACGCCCCGGATGTTTCCATAGCAGCGTCGATTGTCAACAATCCTACGGAACCTGATACACGGAATTGAGGCCATCGCATGGCGGAGCTCTCCCCGGCCCTCAAGCAGGCGACCCCGGTCGTCGCAGCACGAGGCGAGGGTGTCCACATCTACGACGAGGACGGCCGTCGCTTCCTGGACTTCACCGCAGGGATCGGCGTCACCAGTACCGGACACTGCCACCCGAAGGTGGTCGCCGCCGCCCAGGAACAGGTCGCGACGCTCATCCACGGCCAGTACACCACCGTGATGCACCGCCCCCTGCTCCGACTCACCGAGCGGCTCGGCGAGGTCCTGCCCGAGGGGCTCGACCGGCTGTTCTACGTGAACTCCGGCAGTGAGGCCGTGGAGGCCGCGCTCCGCCTGGCCCGCCAGGCCACCGGCCGCCAGAACGCCGTGGTCTTCCAGGGCTCCTTCCACGGGCGCACCATGGGCGCCGCCTCGCTGACCACCTCCGGGGTCAAGATCCGCGCCGGGATCGGCCCGCTCGTCCCCGGGGTCGTGGTCTCGCCCTTCCCGTACGCCTACCGGCTCGGCATGACCGAGGAAGAGGCCGTCGACTACGCGCTGCGCGAGCTCGACTACCAGTTCGCCACGGTGACCTCCCCCAAGGACACCGCCGCCGTGTTCATCGAGCCCGTCCTCGGCGAGGGCGGCTACGTGCCCGTCCCCGACGCCTTCCTCCAGGGTCTGCGCGAGCGGGCCGACCAGCACGGGTTCCTGCTGGTCATGGACGAGGTGCAGACCGGCTTCGGCCGCACCGGCACCTTCTGGGGGCACGAGCCCTCGGGTGTGCGCCCCGACATCGTCATCACTGCCAAGGGTCTGGCCAGCGGTTTCCCGCTCTCCGCCATCGCCGCGCCCGCTTCAGTGATGGAGAAGGCATGGCCGGGCTCCCAGGGCGGCACCTACGGCGGCAACGCCGTCTCCTGCGCCGCGGCCCTGGCCACCCTGGACGTGATCCAGGAGGAGGGCCTGGTGGAGAACGCCGCCCGCCAGGGCGAACGCCTCCAGCAGGGCCTGGCCAAGATCGCCGAGGCCCACCCCGCCATCGGTGACGTCCGGGGCCGCGGACTGATGCGGGCCAACGAGTTCGTGACACCCGACGGCAGCCCCGACGGCGCCGCCGCCGCGCGCGCCCAGCAGGCCGCCGCCCAGAACGGGCTCCTGCTCCTGACCTGCGGCCCCGCCGGAAACGTCGTGCGGTTCATCCCGGCGCTCGTCGTCAACGCCGACCAGGTCGACACCGCCCTCGAACTGTGGGCGGCTTCGGTCGAAGAAGCCACCTGACCAGCCCGGACGCCGCCGGGGACCCGGCGGCGTCCGCATGGCCCGCGTCACACCGGAATATGGCGCGAAGGCACTCCCACACCGTGATAGAGTCGGAGACGTCGCAAGGGAGAGCACAGCTCAACCGGGCGACACACAACTGAAGACCTGCACTCGTAGCTCAATGGATAGAGCATCTGACTACGGATCAGAAGGTTGGGGGTTCGAGTCCTCCCGAGTGCACCACCTTGAGACAGTGGAGCGACCGCCGGGCATGTGAAAACAGCCCGGCGGTCGCTTTTGTGCTGGTCCGAACCCCGCGCCCGAACTGTGAAGACAGCTCGGGCGGCTTCTTCTGTAGCAGGGGTCGAAAAGCCCTCTTCCGGGTCGCGTTGCACATTCATTGCACATGGGTTCTCAGGCCGTGAACACCCGCGTCCGAGCGGCATCCACGGCTTCAGCGACCTAGTCCAGACGGTCCGGGAACAGATGCCCGTGGCGGTCCGGGGCCATGGTCGCGATCGTCTGAAAGCCCGGCGTTCTTCCTCGTGTAGAGACTTCCTCGCCCCACTTCAACGAAACCAAGCGAGTCATAGAGGGGACGTCCCTCATCGGTCGAGACAAGGACGAC
The DNA here is from genome assembly GCF_014651695.1 of Nocardiopsis terrae. Taxonomy (GTDB): domain Bacteria; phylum Actinomycetota; class Actinomycetes; order Streptosporangiales; family Streptosporangiaceae; genus Nocardiopsis; species Nocardiopsis terrae. The sequence goes on along the minus strand of NZ_BMXJ01000001.1, from coordinate 790,247 downwards.
GTCGTCCCCCTGGCACCAGCGCAGAATCACCGACAACACCGCTCGCGCGATTCCGCGCGAGCGGTGACTCGGTGCGGTGACCAACCAGTAGAGAGCAACCACGCCGCCATGGGCGAAGGTCAGGCAGGCCGAGGCAGGGAAGCCCTGGTCCCGGGCGAGCCACACTCGCCATCCCTCCGTGTCCAGCAGACCGACAGGAAGAACGCATTGAGGTGTGTGGGGTTGACGGGACCGCATGGGGAAGCCGTCCACGATAAGTCGCTCCACCATGACCAGGGTCTTCTCGTCACCCACAGCCACAACGTCAACGCCCGAACGGGATTGTGGCGCAGGTCCTCGACGCACCATGACGGGCCAGCGAACCCGTTTGAATCCTTCTGGGGGCAGAAGCGTCCCGAAGGGATCCTCCAAGTAGACGCGCCCCGGGGCTGATAGAGACGCCGACACGCGGTCCGGGATTTCAGCCGAAGCACATGTGAGGTTGACCCTTGTCTCCAGGGGGTCCTTCGTTCGTAGAACGTCGAACCCGCGATGAGTACTGGCCTCCTCGATCTGGTCCGGCAGGAGGTGTCTCCATGCCTGGGCGTTGTTCCTCGCGTACGCTTCCACTACGTCCATATGCCTCTTTCGCTGCCGTCCGCACCAGTGAAGGGCCAGGTCGTGTTCCTACCATCCGGAGCTTGCACCTCGGTCCGCTCCGAACGCTCGTTGATGACACCCTGACGCACGGCCTCCGCCCCTGCTTGGAACCTGCTGGAGCTACCGAGGGTGGAAACGATTTCCGCGACATAGCGACGAACGGTGCGGACGGACATGCCGAGTTTCTTGCCCACCACCTCGTCGGTATGGCCTTGGTCCAGGAGCAAACAGACGGTTCGATGAATCTCAGTCAATCCATCGGAGGTCTCCCTTGAGGACGAGGGGAGGAAGGACTCTGCCCCTTCCCACACATATTCATAGACGGATCTGAGGAAATCCACCAGCCTTGATTCGGTCAGCACCATTGCACCGGGCGGACAGTCATCGCGACGGGGGTGCGCAACAACGGCGAGTTCAGAGTCGAATATGAACATCCTCCCGAAAAGCTGGGGGGACGTGCGGACCTGTCCACCGACTTCGGTCAGACTTCGAACGTAGGCCTGGGTCGCCAAGTGAGAGGTGGCGGAGTGCTGGTACAGGACCCGGACTCGCACCCCCCGCCTGGCAAGGGAGATATCGTCCTCACGAACCTCGGCGATGGTGGCGGGCGGCCGCCCGCCACCGGGCTGCATGGTGAGGACTTCCTTGCGGCAGGAGCGGGAGGCAGAGCGGACGATGGTCTTCACCTCCTCGGGATCCTCCACGTTCAAAACCCCGTTGGATATGGCCCGATGGGCCTCCAGAAAGTTTTGGTGAGTTGAGCGAAAAGCCCTGATCTGATCCCTCACCCTGACGAGGTCGTTGCGCCTGTCCGTCAGAATCTGCAGTCGGGTTTCGACGACGGACGCCTCTGCGGCTTCGGGACTGACAGGCAGCAGAGGGCTTTCGTCCGAGCCCGTACCCCGGAGAAGCCCGAGCCCGAGTAGCTCGTCACGGGCCCTTCGGAGCTCGCCCACACCTACTGGCAGCCGCTTGACCAGTAACTCCTCGTCATAGTGCCCGCACTCCAAGCACAGTTCATACACAGGAACGATAGGTGTATCCATTCCCACGTCATCGCGGTCGTCCAGCAAGATCAGGCACCTCCTCCCCCGGCGCTGGGATTCGAACCTGACGGAACCACGCCCGGAGTCGCGCTTCTCGCTTGAATCAAGGCAGCACTGACAGGCTCATCGACACTGAAGAACAAATACGTTCCAAAGCGCCCGCAGATAATAACAGCAGCATGGTTCTTTATCTAAGGAATGTTCACATAGTGGGATCGAACCGCTTTACCTGCGATCATCCACCTCTGCGCTCCGAAAACCATCCGCTTCCTCCTCGTGTTCCGTGTCATGTGCCGGGACCCCACGCATCGACCGCAGAGGGGACAGCAACAGCGGTAACCAGCAGAACGCGCACAGCCCGGCACCGACCCACAACGCGGCCCTGGCCCCTTGGAACTCCGCGAGGGTGCCTGCCCATGCGGCGCTGATCGCCAAGCTTCCGGTGAGCAGGAAGCGCATGGTCGCCGTCATCCTCCCCAGCAAATGGTCGGGCGTGATCTGCTGGCGCAGACTGATCTGAACGACGTTGTGCACTCCGATCCCGAACTGGCTCAGCGCCCACCCCGCGGACGCGACCCAGAAGAGAGGACCGGTGTCAAGGAGGGGAACGGCCAAGGTACCCGCACCCACACCGAGACCCACGATCCAAAGGCAGCGGCCGTGCCCGAGCCAACCAGCGATCATCTGTGCGCTCAGCGAACCCGCGAGGATTCCGACGCCTCCCACCATGAAGAACAGGCCGACCCTCCCTTCAGGCAGGCCCAGCTCCGTCACGACCATCACCGGCACCATGACGATGATGGCGTTCAAACCCAGGTTGGTGATGACCGACGACATCGCGATCGGCCGCAGAAGCCGATGTGTGACCACGTAACGGACCCCATGCCCGATATCCCTGAGTAGGCGTGCGTCCGGCCTTCGCTCCGGGCGCGGCTCTCGGTAACGGAGCATGAGGAGGGCCAACGCCGAGCTGACCAGGGCGAACGCGTTGCACAACACCACAAGCGTCGCGCCAAGGGCCTGAACGAGATACCCGCCCGCACCGCGCCCGGCGATGCCCGCTGTGGACGACGCGCTTGTCAGCGCCGCGTTGGCCCGGACCAGATCGCGCTGATCGATGAGCAACGGCAGGTAGCTCTGCTGGGCCACCCGCGTGAAGACCGTGGTCACTCCTCCCAGTAGTACGCAGGCGTACAACTGCCAGAGAGTGAGAACTCCGAAGAACCAAGCCATCGGAACCGAGAGGAGCACGAGTCCATGGCACAGGTTTCCCACGACCAGGATCGAGCGGCGCCGTGTCCTGTCTACCCAGATCCCGGCGGGCAGTCCGATGAGGAGAAAGGCGGCCGTTGACAGCACCCCGAGCACCCCGACCTGACCCGGAGAGGCCTGGAGGAGTGTGATGGCGAGCAGCGGCACAGCGATCGCACCCATCTCGGTGCTGGTGTCCGCAAGGGCGCGTGAGGTGAAGAACCACCGAAAGTCGCGGTTGTGAAAGGGCCCCGGGCGGAGTCGGGTGCGTGGGGAAGGGGAATCCGAGGTGGAGGCGGACACAGATGGTCTCCTGCCGTGGGTGTCTCAGCGCGGTCTGCCATGTCAGTACCGGGGCGCGGCCGACGCCACGGAAGGACGGGCGCGGATGGTGACGGAGTCGGCCGCGCGCTCGGCGTTGGCGCTGGCCTCGGCCGGGTCCCCGCCCGTGGCGATCACGTAGCCGACGCGGTCCCAGGAGCTCGTGGTGTCATGGACGGTGTCGCCCTCGGTGACGCTGACCCGGAAGTCATGTGTGCCCGGCATCGCCCCCAGGCCGTCGACGCCTTCGATCTCCTCAACCACTCCCGGGGAAGCCCTGAGAAAGCGGATGGCCGCCCCCGTGCAGGCTCGCCGGGGTCCGGACGCCGACCCGCCCTCCAGGAGCGCGACCAAGTCCCGCAGGAGGGACCCCCCGTAGGCGAGGTCGATGAGGGTGGTGATGCGGTCACCGGGTGGCCTACCCGCGCATTCGACCAGGTAGGGGCTGTCGCCTCCGGCAAGGATCCACTCGGCGTGCAGTACACCGGAACGGAACCCCGTCGCCGCGACGAGTTGTTCCATTCGCCGGGTCAAGGAGGCGATCACATGCCGAGGGACAAGAGCAGGAACCGTGTGCCCCAGTTCCACCGGGTACCGGAAGTCCTGTACGGCCTTGGCCGTCACGTTGGTGAACCCGACCGTGCCCTCGTCGACGAGTACCTCGACGCTGACCTCCGGTCCGTCGACTCGCTCCTCCACCATGAACCGCGGAATATTGGCGTAGTCCGCTCGCATCGAGGCCTCGTTGGCCGTCGTGGTGTGCTCCCACGCCTCCCGCGTGTCCTCTCCGACCTCGAGGAAGCGAACCCCCAGACTCGCCTGGCGGTTCGCCGGTTTGAGGACGCAGGGAACCCCCAGGGAGTCGGCGAAACCCCGTACCTCCTCCGGTCCGCACACCTCGGTCCACCTCGGCTGGGGGATACCGGCCCGGTCCGCCGCGGTGCGCAACGCGATCTTGTCCCGTAGGTTCCTGGCCGCTGAGAGCGAGGCACCGGGAAGCCGCCAGGCGTCGGCGAGCGCCGCGGTGGCCACGACCCCGTACTCCACGGAGGGGATGACGGCGCGTACGTTCCCGGGGCGGAGGACACTTTCCACGAACCGCTCAGGAAAGCTCTCGTCCTGGCAGGGAGCGGGCAGAAGCAGTGCGGCGCTGGGATGTCTGGATATCTTCGCCGACACCCTGCGGGCAGTGATGACCTCTGGTTCCTCAAGGACCAGCACGGATTCCTCGGGCAGAAAGGCGTCCAGGTCGTCGAGCACGTTCTTGCTGTAGCCGACGAGCACGTGGGTCACGGAATCGGGGCAGAGGTGGGGAGATGTCTTCAGGGACATGTCAACCTTCGGGAGAGCTGGCGGGAATACGGAGGAGGGGAACGAAAGGATCGCGACGCCTACGGCGCCTTCGCGTCGGCGAGGGAGTGGAGCGCGGTGTTGACCTCATCGGCGATACTCGCGTCCGATGCGGTGAAATGCACCTCAATGTTCGGAGACCCGTTCTCCGCGGGTGAGAGCACCTCGAACACGCCTGGCGTTTCCGTGACTTCTTCGGCCAGCCCGAACCGGTCGGGGAGGTGGGTCCAGGCGAGGAGCCGCCCCGGGTGGGGCCGATTGAAGATGCCCCCTCCCTCCCCGAGTACCGCCCCGAGGAAGCCCTCCCAAAGGTTGAGTCCGAAGGCGTGCTCCCACATGCGGGGGACTCCGAGACCCGCGGGTCGGGTGGTCACCTCACCGATCACGTGCCCGTCCGGCGTTGCGAACACCTCCAGATGGGTGATGCCGTCGCGTAGGCGCAGGGCACGTACCACCTTCCGGTGCAGCTCCAGGATGCGTTGGGAGGCAGTGCTCCCAGAAGCGACCAGGTGGCTTCCCTGCAGGTTTCCGGGCGCATCCAAGGGCGGGTCGAAGTACCGGGACACCGCGGCGGAGACGATCTCTCCCCCGTGGACGAGCCCATCGCAGTGGTACTCGTCAAGCACCCGGAGCTGTTCCTCGACCAGGACGGGCACGCCACGTGCGGCCAGATCGTCGAGAGCACCGGACCGCAGCTTCACGGCGAAGTTCCGAGAAGAGGACAACCGGTGGGTGGAACGCGAACCGGAGCCGAAGACGGGTTTGACCACCACGGGCCAACCGATGCGCTCGGCCGCGGACGGGATGTCCGCCACGGTTGCGACCTGGCTGAAGTCAGCTGTGGGTAGCCCGGCCGTTCGCAGCCGGTCCTTCATCGCCCGTTTGTGTGACGTCCACAGCGCCTGGTCGAACGACAGCCCGGGCACACCGAGCAGGGAGCGAATCAGGGAGGCCGCGACGATGCTCTTCTCCGTGGCAGCGACGACGTGGTCGACCGGACCGGAGGCCGCCAGCTCGTACGCGGCGGTCCCGACCTGGGTCAGATCCTCGAAGTTCTCGACGACGGCCGTTTCGAGCCCCTCGTGGAAGGAGACGTAACGTTCCCGGGTCAGGACCCGGACCCGCACGTCGGAGCGGCGCGTCAGGGCACGCAGGACCTCGGGTTTGTCGGAGTTGAGCAGGAGTACGTGGCGGGTCATGGGGTTCCTCCGACACGGTGGTGGGTGAGGGACAATGCCTCCTCGTCCATCACCGCCCAGGCGGGAGCGGGTCCGCGGACGGAACCGACGTTGACGATGTGCCGAACATCGGGAGATAGGTGCGTTTCCACCCCGAAACGGAAGGGGACGCGTTCGGAACGGACACCGTCGGGGTCGGCGTGCAAGCGGTGCACCACGCTTCGGTGGTGGTGCCCGTGGACGAGCAGCGTTCGCAGAGCGGACTCGGCCACCGGAGACCACAGGCCCGGCTCCGGTTGGTGCCAGGACAGCGTGTGGCCGTGGCAGAACGAGGCCGAGGAAGTACGGCGTTCGAGCGGTGCGTGTATGAGTGGCCGGGCCCAGTCCGGCAACGCGCCCCCGGGGATGAGCGAGGCGATCCGCTCCTCCTGGTTGCCTCGCACGTGGGCGGCTCCCTCCAGCAGGGCCGCCACCTCCGGGTCCGGGTCGAAGACCTCGGAGACACCGCCGAACACGTGGGACGTGACGTCCCGTTTGCTCACCAGGCACTCGAACACGTCACCCAGGCACAGGAGCCCGTCGACCCCCTGACGTTCGACCTGGTGGACCACGGCGCGCAGCGCCGTGACGTCACCGTGGATGTCGGTCACGATGGCATAGCGCACGGCTCGGCCTCCTCAGCCCTGTCCGGAACCGTCCCTATGCGAACCAGGGCCGCGGCCCGCTCGCAGACCCGGGCCGCCTCGGCCGCGTCGGCACCCTCCGCCAGCACGTACCCGGAACGGTCCTCTGAGCGGCGGACGGACTTCACACGGTCTCCGGGACCGACGTCCACGGACACGGTCGTCCGGCTGTCCTCGAACCGGGGCAGCTCGACCGAGCGCACCAGGCCCGGTGCCGGGGTGAGGAAGCGGACGGCCGCACCACCGTGTGCGGGGGGAGGCTCGGTGAGCGGGGGAAGAAGGCCGAGCGCGGCGCCCACGGTCAACCGGACGAGGTCCACGCCGTGGGCCCGGCGGACGAGCTCACGGATCTTGTCGCCGCCGATCCGGTTGTGGGACTCGATGATTCTGGGGCCGGCGACAGTGATACGGAGTTCGGTGTGGGAAGGCCCCTCACGCAGCCCGACCAGGTCCAGGAAATCCCGCACCAGGTTCACGGCACGGTCCACCTCCTCCGCCGCCAAGGAACTGGGAACCGTGTGCCCGGCCTCGACCAGGTTTCCCAGAAGGTGCTTGTCCGTGGTCGTCACGGCCACGTGCCGGCCCTCGTGGGAGAAGCACTCGACACTGATCTCGGGCCCGGCCAGGTACTCCTCGGCGACAGGGTCGCCACCGCCCTCGTCGGTGAACCGCCGCCAGGCGTCCTCGGCCTCCCCCGGCAGGTCCACACGAAGTACCGCGTGGCTTCCGGCACCGGTGGCCGGTTTGAGGACCACGGGTCCGTCGACCTCGCCGAGGAAGGCGGCCAGGTCGGCGGAGGAGGATACCGGTCGGGCACGAACCGGACTGAGCCCTCGAGCGTTGAGCAGGTCGCGCATTCTCCGTTTGTCCTTGAGCAGCCTCACCGCACGGCTCGGATTCCCGGGGACTCCGAGCCGGTCACCGACGACGGCCGCGGGAAGGAGGCCGTTCTCGGTCAGGGACAGCACACGTGCGAACCGCCTCACGCGGTGGAACGGCTCCAGGGCGGCGTGGAGCGCCTCGTGGTCACTGAGTTCGGCGACGGCCACGGCGCTCTCGACCCTCTCGAGGACCTGTGGTGCGGGCGCGGCCCCGGCGTGAACGAGAACGACGTCCACGCCGAGGTCGTGGGCCGCGCGGACAAGGGAAGCGGTCCCGCTGACCACCGCGACCACGGGGCGGTGACCGGGAGTCACTCCGTACCCTCCGAATGCTTCCCGGGCGCCATCGGGTCCTCGGGCGGGGGCCCGCCCGGCTCGGCGAACCGTTCCTGAAGGTAGGCGATGATCTCGGCGTTCTCCCTGAGTCTGCCGGGCAGTACCGTAGCCCCGTCGACCAGGGCGGGAATGTACTTGCTCTCGGTCACACGGATGAGCTCGTGCCGCTCATCGCGAGGCTTGGGCACGTTGACATTGACGTAGGAGACCTGGAGGCGGGTGAGCAGCTCCCGGACCGGTCGGCAGTCGGGGCAGGTCTCACGCTGGAACAGGACAAGCATCAGGCGTTCGCCTCCTGGTGGGTACGGATGACCTCGCCCACTCCGGAACCGGGAGAGAACCGGTGGCCGAGCTCGAGCAGGGACATCTCGACGGCGGCGATGATCGCGCACAGGTCCAACGGGTCGGTTGCCCCCACGTGGCCGACTCTGATGAGCTTGCCCTTCAGGTGGGCCTGGCCACCGGTCATGGTCACGCCGTGGCGGTTGGAGAGGGTCTTCAACAACCGGGAGGTGTCGATCCCCTCAGGAGCGAGGGCGGAGGTGACGACATTGCCGCGCCGGTGCGGCTCCCGCACGAAGGGCACGAACCCCAGCGCGGTCAGGGCGTGTTCGGTCGCCTGACCGAGCAGGGCGTGGCGCTCGCGGAAGGCGGGCATTCCCTCCTCCGTGAGGAGCCTCAAGGACTCGCTGAGGCCTTGGACGAGGGAGACCGCCGGGGACGACGACGACATCGGATAGAAGCGCCGGAGCCTCTGGAAGGACCAGTAATAGTGCGGCCCTGACGCGCGTTCCACCGCCGCCCAGGCGCGGTCCGACACCGAGACGAACGCCAGACCGGGGGGAAGCATGAAGCCCTTGTGCGAAGCCGCTAGCACGACGTCGAGTCCCCACGCGTCGGCCTCCATCGTGTGCACCAGCAACCCACTGATCGCGTCCACGACCACGACCACGTCCGTGTCACGGAACAGGCGCCCGATGGCCTCGACGTCGTTGAGCACTCCTGTGGAGGTCTCGCTGTGGACGACCAGGACACCCTTGACCTCGGGGTGTCGGGCGTAGGAGGCGGCGACCCGTTCCGGGTCCGCGCTCGTGCCCCACTCGCTTTCGACGACGTGCGGGACGAGGCCATAGGCAAGGGCGATGTCCCGGAACCGTTCACCGAAGTACCCGTTGGAGACCACCAGGACCTCGTCGCCGGGTGAGAAACAGTTAGCGACGGCCGCCTCCATGGCGCCGGTTCCGGATGAAGCAATGGTGTACACGGGACGGGTGGTACCGAACAGGGGAGGCAGTCCGCTATTGACCTCGTGGAGGAGTTCCTCCATCTGTGTCGAGCGATGATGGACGATCTCTCGCGCACCGGCCAGCAACAACCTCTGCGGGACTTCGGTGGGACCGGGGGTCGCCAGGCGTTGTCTCATCGGGATTCTCCCTTCCTCGCGTGAGGAGCGTCGATCAGCACCTTGCGGGGGGCCGCCTTGAGGTCGAAGTCGAAGAGCACCACGCGGTGTGAGGGTGACATGTCCAGCGCGTTCTCACGGAAGGGGACCAGTACGCTCGTTCCCAGGAGTGACGACTTCAGGTGGGAGAATCCGTTGGCGTCACCGGTGGTCAATTCGTGCAGGTAACGGACCTCGTCATGCGGGGCGAGGCGTTCGAGTGCGTGGAGCAGGTCCTGGGCGGTTCCGGGTTCGTAGCGCATGACGGTCAGGCCCACGGTGCTCCCGCGTGCGAACACGCCCACGAGCCCGTCTCCTGTTCCCCGCTCCCGTAGCCGCTCAGCGATCGTGTCGGTGAGATCGTAGTGTGAGTTCAGTCCCGTGCTGGGGACCTCCAGCTCGATCATCCGCCCGCTCCCCTCACGATCAGTGCGGGTGTCCCCTCGGGGGTGAGGTCCCCCGGACCCCGCAGGGTCCAGGCAGGGTGCCCCGCCAGCTCCCGCACGATTCGCTCGCGTGTTCGCGCGTGTGCGGCGCGTCCGTCGTCGATGAACCGGTGCCACCCCGAGTTGGCGCCGTCGAAGGCGGATTCGACGTTGTCCGCGAGTACGGCCGCGTGAGCGTCGTCGCCGTCCTGGTAGGGCTCCAACACAGTGGACCCGGCAGGGCCGATCGCGGGATGCACGACGGCGGCGATCGGGACTCGGAGGCCCCGAGGTGCGTTGGGGAAGCGCTCCCGGAAACGCCGGGGATCGACCGCGAACTTGCCGGTGGGAGAGAAGGCGTGATCAGCAGGAGGCGTGTAGTTATCGCCGATACCGGCGATCTCACGCAGCCCCGGGTACTTGGCGATGGTGCCGTAGCCCAGGTGCGGGTAGTCGGGCCAGCCCGCGGCCAGTACCGTCCCGTCCGCCTCGAGGCGCAGCACGGTCTTGTCCCCGCTCATCACCTGATGGCCGAACCGCTCCACCAGCTCCAGCAGGATCGTGCTCTTGCCCGCGCCCTTGGCCCCGGTGACGAGGACGGCGCCCCCGTCCCGATGGGCGCAGGTGGCGTGCAGTACGGCGGCGCCCCGGTTCTCCTGGTCCTTCAGGAACAGGTCACGAAGTAGTTCGATGAGGTCCAGCGCCCCTGAAGGACCCATTGCCACGTCGATCCTCCCGGCCTGGCGGTCGAAGGCGAAGAGGGTTCCGGTCCTGGTGCAGTGGACGTACTCCCGGCCTGCCTCGCTGGTCCGCCGGGCGGGGATGGTGAAGAAGTCGCTTGCGCTCTTGCGCACGTGGATCGGCTCCCACGCGGCCTCATCCGACGGCGAGTGCCGCGCGGATGGCTTGGCTGCCACGTACAGGGTGGCCAACGGAGGCGGGGCGTCGGTCTCCTCGGACAAGGGTTCCACCAGGAGGTGCGTCTCCAGGAAGCGCAGTGCCTCCTCCACATGAGCGCCTGGTTCGGAGCGTATGTCCAGCGCGGTGTCGAGAAACGAGAGGCGCAGCGTTCCGGCCAGTGTCGGTACCGTCACCGCTCCACCTCCGCGAGTTCACGGCCAGCGGCCTCGTAGTGGCTCTGCCTGTCCAGCATCTGGTGCACGCCCTGGAGGTCGAAGACTTCCTTGAGCGGAGCTATGTCGGGCTCCACGTGGAGGGTCGTCCCGTCCTGGAGGATACGACGCAGAGTCCCGCGCATCGCGTGGATGGAGCTGCGCAAGGAGTGGTTGGCGTAGATCGCCATGGCGAAGCCGCGCTGACGAAGTTCCGCCACCGTCACCCTGTGGTAGGTGGTCGGCACGACGACCACTGGCAGATCGCCGTCGTAGGCCTCCCGGAAGGCGAACACCTCGTCCGGCTCGGAGAGCTTGGAGTGGATCAGCAATGCGTCCGCGCCCGCCCTTTCATAGATCTCGGCACGCCTCAGTGCCTCGTCCATGCCTTGGCCGGAGATCAGGGCCTCCAGTCTGGCGATGACGACGAGTTCCTCACGGCATTCGGTGGCCGCGCGGATCTTTCCGGCGAAGTCGTCGATGGGCGCCAGTTCCTGATCGCCTTCGACGAAGCTGTTGAGTTTGGGGAACTGCTTGTCCTCGATGCAGACACCGGCGACGCCCCGGGCCTCGTACGAACGGATCATGTGCAGGACGTTGTTGACGTTGCCGAACCCCGAGTCACAGTCCGCGAGTACGGGAACCGACAGGGCCGCGGCCATGTCCGTGGCCGCCCGCAGGCAGTCCGGCATGCTGAGGATGTTGGCGTCGGGCAGGCCCGCGGCAGCGGAGATCTCCAGGCCGCTCGACCAGATCACGTCGAATCCGGCTTCCTCCGCCAAACGGGCGCTCAAAGGGTTGTGGGCGCCCATCGCCCGGGTCAGCTGGGGTCCCCGGAGCGCGTCGAGCAGACGCCGCGCGGGGGAGGCTGTGTTCTTCTGGCTCATGCGGGACTCTCTTCGCTCATGTTCTGGCACACGCGCTCCACAACCTCGTCCGTCACCTTGCGCGGCCGGATGGCTCCGAGGGCGCGGCCCACCCTCCACGGGTCCAGGCCATGGGCGGCGCTGATCCGATCGACGCGGTCCTGGTAGTAGAAGTGGTGATCGTTGAGACCGGCGGCGATCTCCACGCGACGGACGGCCATCGGCCTCGGCAGTACCCGCTCGGCCACGTATTCCGAGGCCTCGCACACCTGCTCCGGCAGGACGTCGGTCGCGTACCTGGGCCAGGAGGAGAGGATGGCGGCGGCCTGCTCCGTCGCGAGGTTGCCCGCACCCCGAGCCATGGCGCACAGTGAGGCGTCGAGCCAGGTGGCTCCTGTGTCGAGCGCCGCGAGCGCGTTGGCGGCCGCGAGGCCGAGGTTGTTGTGTGTGTGCACGCCGACCGGAATGTCGAGCTCGTGCAGCAGCACGTCCACCCGCTCCCGGAGGCTGTCGGGGTTCAGGGCGCCGAAGGAGTCCGCGACGTACATGACGTCGGGCGGCGTGGAGGCCAGTTCCCTGGCGATCTCACGTAGCCGCGGCACGTCGACGTAGCTGACCGCCATCAGATTCACGCTGACCCGCAGTCCCATGGAGCGTACGGCGTTCATGTAAGCGGGGATCTGACCCATGTTCCACGGGTAGGCGGCGAGGCGCACCATGCTGACGGGGCTGTCAGGCAGGTCCTCCATGGCCAGGACAGGGCACACGGACGGTACGACCATGACGGCCAGCTCCGCGTGCTTGGTGACCGGCAATGCCGCCAGGTACTCGGGGGAACAGTGCGCGGAGGCTCCCGCTGTGGGGCTGTGACGACTTCCCGAACCTCCCCGGTATCCGACCTCGATGACGTCGACTTCTGCGGAGTCGAGTGTGCTCACAATGGTCTGGACGTCAGCCGCGGTGAAGCGCCAGTCGTTCTGGTTGCCGCCATCGCGGAGTGTGCAGTCCAGCAGAGTGGGTTTCAGCATCGAACGGCTTCCTCTCCCTGGAGAGGGCGGGCGGCGAGGCCACGGCGGAACCGGGCCACGAGCTGCTGCGGCGTGAGTTCGACCCGTCGCCCGGGTCTCCTCGAGCGCGGCTCACAGCGCACGTGCAGAAGGGCGGGGGAACCGGTCAGGTCGATGCCGCGGAGTTCCTCCAGCGTCGAGACCGCGTGCGCGGCGGTGTAGCCGGAGGCGAGGGCGAGGGCGACGGGGTCACCGAGGGGTGAGGTGCGCTGGCCGCCGGTGCTCTCGTGCGCGGCGTTGTCGAGAACGACGTGTACGAGGTTTGGCCGCTGCCCCGCGATCATCGGTAGGCAGCCCGGGTTCATGGCGAAGGAGCCGTCCCCGTCGAGGACGATCACCTGACGCTCGGGTCGGGCCAGTGCGATACCCAGGCCCACCGGAGCGGCCATACCCATGGAGCCGACCAGGTAGAAGTTGCCGTCCCGGTCGGCAGCCCCATACGCATCACGGGTGATGAACCCGCACGTCGTCACGCAGACGGCGGATGGCGCGCCCGACAGGAGGACGTGGATGGCTTCGCGTATGTCGAGCACGCTCAGACCCCCTCACGGACGATGAGCACCGAGGTCCTGCGTCCATCGTCGTGGTCCTTCAGACACGCCTCGACCGATGCCCGGGGATTCTCCGGGTCGAGAACGGTCCAGGCCAGGCCGAAGACATCCAGGAGATTGGTCAGTTCTCGTCCGATCACATCGTGCTCGACGGCATCGTTCCCACCATGGCCCCGCCAGCTGACGATAAGCGGCATGTGAACGTCGTATATGAGGTTGAAGGAGGTGAGGACGTTGAGGGAGTAGCCGAGACCGGAGTTCTGCATCATGACGACCGGACGTTCCCCGGCCACGGCCAGCCCGGAAGCCACGCCGAGTGCGGAGTCCTCACGTGGTGCTGGGACATAGCGGGCGGGCGTTGACGCGTCCTCCAGGATTCGGAACAGGCCCTTGAGAAGCGAGCACGGAACCCCCGTAAAACTCCTGAATCCAGCCTCGAAGAACCCCTCGACAACCTCTTGCGCGACATTCTTAGAATCCAGCAACTGCCCCCCCGGTAAGTCCGCGGTTAAATTCATGACCATAATTCAGAATCACCAAACAAAGCACAGCTCCTAGTTCCATCCCGTGTCGTCGGGAAAGATGCTGATCTGCCTCGGAGTCTCCAGGGGGAAAGCGCCTTCGGCCTCGCCCCCGTGCGGGAGGTCCGAAGAATTGGAATCTACATGCTGACTGGATGCAAAAATCGCCAGAACAGCAGCAATAAGAAAAGTGTTCAGCCCACGCCTCAAGTCCAACCACCCATTTTTGTGAATATTTTCCAAGGGCACGGCACTGGGCCCATCCGGGATTGATGTTTTCACCAGGAGAGCGGAATGGGCAAGGCTCCCATAGTGTCCTGTTAATGCATGGCATGATGCGGACACCGCAGTCGCGACCGTGGAAGGGCGGGCTGACTCACGCCCGATCCGGCCCACCGAAAGGATCACGTGAGCTTATGGTCGCAACGGGACCCTGGCCACATGCAGGCCACGCCAGCACGGCGGCAGTGACATTTGAGGTGGGTGTTGCTGATGTGAGGACAGAAGCGTGCCATGGAATATGCACGTCCGACCGACTCAGAGCATCGTCCACGGCATGTAGGAGTGTCGGGCGCCCGCTGCCGCCCGACTCGAGGCCGCAAGGGAATCACAAAGTGTGATCGGGTGCATGCAAATTGCATTTATTCAGACTGGTCGGCGGTAGTGACAGGACGGGGACATGAACACGTACGCGGTCCGCACCCGAAAAGGGGGGCGAGGTCTCCAGTCATACGTAGGCGGACCCGGACCGGGCGGGGGTCGATCAAGTGCGACTCAGCACCGCGTTCTCTGGCGCCTTCCCCGAGGGCCATGTCCACCTGGGATGTTTCATCGAGGCGGAGGGCGATCCTGTCGAGGAAACGGATCAGCTGTGGTGGGGATGTGCGAGCGCCGTTTGCCCGCGTAGCGTTCGGCCCATTCCTGGACGGAGGCCACCGCGGGTCCTCCGGTGCCATCACCGGCTCGGTGGCCGGATCCAGCCCCACCCCCTCCAAGTGCGTCAACGAAGCTTCCGTGCGCCTGCCGGGGCGTACTCGTTTTGTTTCTCTCCGGTCCCTGTGCCAGGGTCCGTCGCAGCCTGATCAGATGCTTTGTTTCATGGCGAGAAGACCTGCCCGGAGAAGAACACATGCCGCACGGCACCGACGCACCGACCCCGCGCCGCACCTCTGCGGAGGAGGTACCGCTCCGACTCAGCGGAGTCAGCTACACGGTCGCAGGCCGCCTGCTGCTGGACGAGGCGGAACTGAGTGCCCGCCGCGGCACCTCGACCGTGGTCACCGGTTCCAGCGGCAGCGGCAAGAGCACCCTGCTGGCCTGCGTCATGGGCCTGGCGGCGCCCGACTCGGGCAGCATCCGCGTCGCCGGACGCGAGATCACCCGGATGCGCCGCAGGGAAATGGCCGCGGTGCGCAGCCGTGACATCGGCATGGTGTTCCAGGACGGTGAGCTGCTGCCCGAGCTCACCCCCGTGGACAACGTCGCCCTGGCCGGGCTGCTCGCCGGGCTCGGCGCCGAGGAGGCCGTGCAGCGGGCCCGCGCCCTGCTCGCCGACCTGGACGTCACCACCGCGGCCGAGTCCACCGGCGAACTCTCCGGTGGTGAGCACCAGCGCACCGCCGTGGCCCGGGCCCTGATCACCGAGCCCTCGCTGCTGTTGGCGGACGAGCCGACCGGTGCGCTGGACCCCGACAACCGCGACAAGGTCGCCGACCTGCTGTTCGCCCTGCCCGCCCAGCGCGGCTGCGCTCTGGTGGTGGTCACCCACGACCGGGACCTGTCCGAGCGCAGCGACCACCTGTTCCACCTGCGGGGAGGGCGCCTGAGCGAGGTGGGGCGATGAGCCGCGACAGCGCCCCGAGCCTGACCGGACAGCTGCTGAGACTGGGGCGGGCCCGCACCGGCGGGGTGTCCCAGCGCACCCGCCAGGCCGTGCTCGCCACCGCCACGGCCGCGCTCACGGCGGTGCTGCTGGGCCTGGCCGTGATCGCGGCGACCTTCGACGGACGCGACCTGCGCGACGCCATGCGCCAGCCCGTCCTCACCGCCTCGCCCGAGCAGGCCACGGCCTGGTGGGGTGAGAACTCCGACAGCGTCGGGCGGTGGCAGCACTCGGTGGTCTACCTCGACCCCGTCGATCCCGCCGCAGCCCCTCCGCCGGGTCTGGACTCCTGGCCCGGTCCGGGACAGGTCTACCTGTCTCCCGCGCTGGCGGACGCCGGCCCCGGTGTCCGGGACCGTTACGGGGAGCACGCCGGGACCATCGGTCCCCAGGGGCTGCTTTCCCCCACCGAGCGCCTGGCCTATGTGGGCCTGGCCGAGGACGCAGCGGTCCCCGACGGCTGGATGCATTCGATCACCGGGTTCGGCCCGCAGGGCTACTACCTCTTCGGTGAGAAGATGACGCTCACCCCCGCGGCCCAGGACCTCATGATCGGCGTCTACCTGGCGTTCGTGGTCCTGCCCGCGGCCGGGCTGTTCGTCGTGGCCGCGCGGTTCGCCGCGGCAGGCCGCGACCGCCGCGCCGCCCTGCTGACCGCGCTGGGCGCACGCACCCGCCACCAGTTCCTCGTCGGCCTCTCCTCCTGCCTGCCGGCGATCCTGACCGGAACCGCCCTCGGCACCCTGGCGGTCGTCCCCGTGCTGGCGGCCGACGTGACGGTGCCCGGCATCGACTACACCGTGCGCACCGCCGACGTCCGGCGGATGTGGTGGGTCCTGTCGGTCGCCGTGGCCGTCGCGGCTGCCTCGGCCGCGTTGGGCTACGCCGCCCTGCACGCCCGCCGGGCCCAACGCGGCACCACCCGGCCGCGCCCGGCCACCGACCGCATCGCGACCTGGAAGATCGCCCTGTTCGCCCTGTTCGCCACCGTTGCTTCGGCCTCCGCCCTCATCCCGGCGGGCAGCCCCTGGACGATACCCGTCTACGCCGTCGGGCTCATCGGGGCCCTGGCCTTCGCGCCCTCGGCGCTGGCGGCCCTGCTGGCCCGGGTCGGCGCCGCGGTGGCCCACCGGGGCCTGCGCACCGGCCGCCCCTCCTGGATCGTGGCCGGGCGCTGGTGCCAGCACCGCCCCGGGGTCCTGGCCCGCCTGGTCGCCCCGGTGGTCATCGGCGTGGTCACCCTGGTCAACATGCACTACTTCCTCGCCTCGGAGACCCTGACCTCGGTGCAGGCCCGTCAGGCCGACGAACGCCTCGCCGACAGCGCCCTGCGGGTATCGGCGCACGACCTGACCGCCCGGCGCGTCACCGAGGCGGCCCGGGCCCTGCCCGAGCGGGCACACCTCATGGCCGTCGACACCGCCGACGAGGGAGAAGGGCCCACCGTGCTGCGGGCCCCCTGCCCGACCCTGCGCTCCCTGCGGTTGGACTGCCCCGAACAGCCCGCCCCGGTGGAGTCGGGAACCGGCGACATCCGCTTCACCACACTCGTCAACTGGCAGATCAACAGCGACGTGCGGTTCCAGGCATCCCCGGCCCCGCCCGCCGAGGGAAGCGTGGAGCAACTGGCGGTGCTCTCCCCGATGGAGGACCCCCTCACCCTCGCCGAGGTCCGCGACACCCTCCAGCCCGTCCTGGGGCCCACCGCCCAGGTCGACCGGCTGGTCTCACCGGAGATGACCCCGGCCAACGCGCGCCTGTCCCAGTGGGGTGCGCTCCTGGGCGGTTACGGGCTGGCTCTGTTGGCCGTTGCCAGTCTGATCAGCGCGGGCGGTCACATCGCGGAGGCGGTGCGCTCCACGGCCCCGTTGAGCGTGCTCACCGGTCGGCGCCGCTGGCACCTCGGCATCGCCTTGGGATTCATCACCGCTCCCATGGCGCTCGCGGCGGTCCTGTCGGCGGCGCTGAGCCTGCCGCTGGGCACGGTCATCCAGCAGAACCGCCAGGTCCCGGTCGCCCCGCCCGACACCCTGGCCGCCATCACCCTGGGCGCGGTCGTCCTGGCGCTCGCCGCCGGACTGGTAGCGGGGACGGCCTCGGCCCGGGCGGCCGCGACATGGCGCCCCGGCAGGTACTGAGAGACCGGGCACGCAGGAGCGGACCGCGATCACCACACGGGTCTCCACGCCCGTGGAGGGCGGTGACCGGTGCGCGGAAACAGGCGGCCCCGTCGGCTTGCCGACAGGTCGACGGGCGCCCCGCGAGTCCCTCTGCGAGTACTCCTCCCGCACGCGTTCGCGCAGGCCAAGGGGGACAGGACGGCCGGCACCGCGTACGCGGAACCAGCCGTCGGCAACGTGCGCCCCTGAGCCGCGGAGGTCCGGGTCAGTCGTAACCGTCGGGGTTGCGCGACTGCCAGCGCCAGGCGTCCTCGCACGCCTGGGAGACGTCGCGCTCGGCACGCCAGCTCAGCTCGTGGTTGGCCCTGCTCGGGTCCGCGAAGCAGGTGGCGATGTCCCCGTCCCGGCGCGGACCCACCCGGAAGGGGACAGGGGTACCGCAGGCCCGCTCGAAAGCGCGGACCGCCTCCAGCACGGAGGTGCCCCTGCCGGTGCCCAGGTTGTAGACCCTCAGGCCCTCCCGGGCCCCCAGGTGGTCGAGCGCCGCCACGTGTCCCCGGGCGAGGTCCACCACGTGCAGGTAGTCCCGCACCCCTGTGCCGTCCGGGGTGTCGTAGTCGTCCCCGTGCACCGTGAGCTCGGCCAGCCGCCCCGCCGCGACCTTGGAGACGTAGGGGAACAGGTTGTTGGGGATGTCGTTGGGGTCCTCGCCGATCAGCCCGCTGGGATGGGCCCCGACCGGGTTGAAGTAGCGCAGCAGGGTGATCCGCCAGTCCGGGGAGGCGGCCGCCAGGTCCTCCAGGACGCGTTCACCGAAGAGCTTGGTCGCGCCGTAGGGGTTGGTCGCCCGCAGCGCGCCGGACTCGGTGATCGGCACGCTCTCCGGGTCGCCGTAGACGGTCGCCGAGGAGCTGAACACCAGGTCGCGGACCCCGGCCCCGTGCATCACCTCGGTGAGGGTGAGCAGCGCGTCCAGGTTGTTGCGGTAGTACCGCAGGGGCTGGGCCACCGACTCCCCGACGGCCTTGAGTCCAGCGAAGTGCACGACGGCGTCGATGGCGTACCCGCCGAAGACCTCCTCGACGACGCGGTGGTCCGTACAGTCCCCCACGACGAACGGGACCCGTCGGCCCGTGATCCTCCCGACCCGGCGGACGGCCTCCCCGCTGCTGTTGACGAGGTTGTCGAGCACGACCACCTCATGGCCCCGTCCCAACAGCTCGACCGCCGTGTGCGAACCGATGTACCCGGCCCCTCCGGTCAGTAGAATCCGCACGATCCCGGTCCTTCCCGCACCCGTGGGGCGGCACCGCCGTGGTGCCCGCCCCGTCGTTCCACTCTGCCTCCCCCACCCTCACAGGAGCGGGCCGAAGACCTGTTCCACGACCCGGGAGGCCGCCTTGCCGTCGTCCAGGGGGCAGAACTGGTCCACGAAGGCCCCGTACCGGTCCTCGTGCGCCTTCCGCACGCGGTCGACGTCCCGGACCGCGTCGATGACCTCGTCGGAGGTGCGCAGCAGCGGACCGGGGGCGGTCCGCTCGAAGTCGAAGTAGAACCCGCGCAGACTGTCCCGGTACTCCTCCAGGTCGTAGGTGAAGAAGAGCATGGGACGGCCGGTGTTGGCGAAGTCGAACATCAGCGACGAGTAGTCGGTGACGAGGACGTCCGTGACCAGGAACAGCTCCTGGATCTCGGGGTAGGCGGACACGTCGAAGACGAAGTCCGTGCCCGCGTTCGGCACCCGGTCGACGATGTTGGGATGCCTGCGGAACAGCAGTACGTGGTCGTCGCCCAGGGCGTCGTACAGCCGCTTGAGGTCCAGGTGCAGGTCCAGCTTGTACTTGCCGGCCGAGTAGAACTTGTCGTCCCGCCAGGTCGGCGCGTACAGGATGACCTTCTTACCCTCCGGCAGCCCCAGGCGCTCGCGGACCCTCTCCGCCAACGCCTCGCGCCCGGGACGGTGGAAGATGTCGTTGCGCGGGTAGCCGGTCTCCAGGATCTCGTTCTCGAACCCGAAGGCCCTGCGCAGGATCGGGGTTGCCCAGGGGCTCGGGGAGACGAGGTAGTCCCACTGGCCGGTCTCACGCCTGAGCCGGTCGTGGTAGTCGCGGCTGGCGAACCGGACGTGCTCGATGTCCAGGCCGATGCGTTTGAGCATCGATCCGTGCCAGGTCTGTACCACCTTCTGGCCCGGCTGCTTCTCGAACCACATGGGCAGGTGGGTGTTGGAGACGATGTACTCCGAGCGCGCCAGCGCCTCGAAGTACTCCCGGCTCGTGTGCCTGATCTCCGTCAGCCCCGGGGGCAGGGTCAGTTGGCGGTTGCGCGCCAGCCACGACATCGGCGCGTCCACGCCGCGGCGGCTGAGTTCCTCGTACATGTCCCGCGGGCTGTCGGAGAACTGTTTGCCGGTGTAACTGTCGAAGACGATGCCGGACCGCACCGGCTTCTCGCGCAGCCTCGGGTAGGTCTGCTCGCGCAGGATCTGCTGCGCGTAGGACCCCTGTTCCTCCGGGCGCAGCACCGAGCCGAACCGCAGGACCGGCCATGCCCTGCTGTCCGGTCTGACCTCCAGGTCGAAGCCGCCCTCCTGCGGAGCGGGGAACGCGGCCGTGCGCAGCTCCCGGGAGAAGCCGATCCTGCGGTCGTCCCACTCGTCGTCCCCGCGGTCGATCCGCAGCAGGAAGCGGTAGTCGCCGGGGCCGAGGGGGACACTCGTGCCGAAGTTGGGGACCGCGGTGGGCTGGACGGAGGCCGTGAACCGTTCACCGCTGGTCTCCAGCGGGAAGAGGTGCTCCTCCATCCGGCCGATGGCCTTGACCACCAGGGAGAGGCCGTTCGAGTGGGCCTCGGGGAAGTCGCCGCGGAGGTTGAGGGTGTAACCGTCCCAGGCGACGTCGGTGAGCAGGGGTTGGGGCCGCTCAACCCTGAGTCTGGTCCGTCCGGCGAAGTCCGGGACCACCCGCACGTTCAGGCCGGCGTGGGGGTGGCGGTCCTCGGGGCCGCCGTCGGCGAACGGAACCCATCCGGAACGCCCCGCGCCGTCCCTGACGTGGACCGACCACTCCTCGTGGGGGTCGCTTCCGGGGATCGCGGTCCTGTCCTGGTGCCCGTCCGTGAGGTCGGCGAGGTCTACGAGCAGGCGCGCGGTCGAGCCGTCCGTCTCCGTCCGCACCGGGACCTCGCTCCCGCCCGGGAGACGCCGGACGCAGGCGTCCAGGTCCTTCACCGGGGGCCCTGTCATCCGCCCGTCGAGGACCAGGGAGGCCCCCTCGGCCCGGGACCCGTCGAGGACGAGCACCGGACACTCGACGGTCAGGCGCAGTTCGTGGTCGTCCACCCAGTGCGGGCGCGCCCAGACCCCTGGCCGGACCTGCTCGGAGCCGACCATCCGCACCTCGGCCGCGGCCGGGTTCGTCAGCCGCTCCACCCGGCGGAAGCCCCGGTTGACCACGGACAGTTCCACGTGCCAGTCACCGTCGTCCACCAGTGCTGAGGGGTCGATGACGATCCGGTAGCCGCCCCAGTCCGTGCGGGACGTGGTCGTCTTCGGGGAGAGGCGGAACTCGTTGGCCTGGTGCGTGGTCGTGTTCAGACGCACCCTCCCGCCGGTTCCGGGGTTGACCGCCCAGGCCCTCACCTGCTGCTGGAGACGCTTGTTGGGGCGCAGGTACTTCAGGCAGATCCGCCCGCTGACGACCAGCTTGCCGTCGGCCCAGGCGAGCCCCTCCGTCTTCTGGCGGAGCCTGAGCTCGGACCGTACCCGGTAGACCGAGCGGGGGACGCCCTGCTTCGGGTCGTCCTTGAAGGGATAGTCCGCGTAGTAGCGGAGCCCGTGCCGAACGGCCTTGGCCTTCCTCCTCTCCGCGCTCTTGCTGAAGACGACGGCCTCCCGGAGCTGGTCGGTCCTCTCCTTCCGGATCAGGTACCACTTCAGCCGCTCGATGGCGGGAAGGTCGCGCAGTACCCTCTCGTCCACCGTGTCCAGGTAGGTGTTGCCGAGCCTGACGAGGCGCTCGGTGAACGCTTCGTCAGCGTGGTCCAGCACCTCCAGGAAGGTACGCAGGTCATTGCCGAGGGCGGCTCCGTCCCAGCGCCGTTTCTGCAGCGGGGGGAGGTTCTTCGTGATGAAGTCGCTGACCGCGGTGACAGCGGTGAAGCGGTCCTCCAGGGCTTGGGGGCGTAACCGGTCCTGGGTGATGGACCTGTCGTCGCTGGGGCGCTCGCGCCAGAGGTAGACGGGGTCCGAGAGCACGTCTACGGCCTCGGCGAGGAAGTGCAGGGGGATGACCACGGACTCGTCCTCGTACAGGACGCCCACGGGGAAGGTCAGGCCGTGCCTGTCCCAGAAGGAGCGCCGCCAGACCTTGTTGGTGGCCAGCCGGTCCACCAGGAGCGTGTCCTCGCGCGTGATGTGGGTGCGGGTCCTCGCGGTACGGAAGATCCTGCGGTGCATGGGCGACTGGCGCGTGCCCAGCTCGCTGAGGCGGTGCACGTTGCCCGACGAGAAGTCCGACCCGCTGCGCCTCAGGCTCTCCACGTGGTGGCCGAAGGCGTAGGGCGGGATCACGTCGTCACTGTCCACGAAGGTGATGAACTCGCCCCCGGCGTGTCGCAGGCCCGTGTTGCGGGCCGCGCCCAAACCGCCGTTCTCCTGTTGGACGAGTCTGAACCGGGGGTCCTCCTCGGCGTACCGGGCCGCGATCGACGTGCTCCCGTCCGGAGAGCCGTCGTCCACCATGACTACCTCCAGATCCTTCCAGGTCTGCACCCGGAGGGACCGCAGGCACTCGTCGAGGTACCTCTCGACGTTGTAGATCGGAACGATGGCGCTGAGCGCTACCACTGGTGACTCCAAATGCTCGGTGGAACGCACGCGTCCGGCACACGGTGGGACCACGGTGCGTGCTACTGCTCCCGAGGGAACGGGGGACGGACTGTCGGGGGTTCGGCATGCGTCTCGTCCACGGGTGACCGCTGAATCGGGGGGATAGGTATGGAAATATACGACAGAGATTAACCCATGATCCATGAGTCGTATATATCGCTATTGTCTGGTGGTGATATAGGGGAAGATCAAAAAGAAAAAGGACGCCTTATTCGATCGAAGGTTTACATGAAGAAAGCATGAATTCGCCTCCGAAGGCGCCGGATCATGCGGGGCGACAGCCTGAACCCGCGTCTGAGTAGCAGATCTGATGGCCCTCGACAAGGACGTGCAACCCGCTCGAAGACCCCTTGGCCACAATGGGACAGAATGGGCTGGGGTACATCTCATCCATGTGCTCTGCGCATGTCGGCTCTCCGCCTGTACTCATATCCCCATGCGCTGCCCGGTATTCAGGACTCGGGGTTTCGGCGAGGAGAAACCGACCTCGCTCCGTGAAGGCGCTCTTCCGTTGACGGTGTTTCCGGTGATGACGACGTCCATGACCGGTTACGGGAACCCGGCGGGGTCGCCCCAGCCGGACGGCCGGGCGTCGTCGTCCTCGGCGTCGGTGATCGCGGCGACCGCCACTCCGCCGGAGCACTCCGTGAAGCTGTCGGCGTGCACGGCCGACCGGTTCCAGACGTAGGCGTGCACCCCCTCACGGGTGCAGCCCTCGAAGCAGCAGTCCAGCACCTGCACCCCGCTCGGGCGCGTCCCCGGGTCGTGCCACACGTGTCCGGGGCGCCGCGAGCCCTGATCCGGAATCCATCCGTCGCCCAGGTACGCCACGGGGCGCGCACCGCAGGCCGCAGATCAGCGGCCATGTGTTCAGGGGAACGCGTTTTCGCATTTCACGGCCGTGCGTCCACGCAGCTTTGCGGGTCAGCGGTTTGCCCCCATGCCCGAAATCCGGCCCCGGAAGTCGCTGACACCGGTGGGACAGGTCGTCTCCCGGGCGGGGCCGCGTGGTCCGGCAGCGCTCACCGCTCCTTGAAGTACCGGAACAGGTGTCTCTCCCGGACACCCGCCAGAGCCAGGGCCGCACCGGCCAGGCACGCCGGTACCGCCGCCACGAGCCCGGGGCCGCTCACCGCGAGGACGGCGCCGGGTTCACCCGGGTTGCCCGCATGGGAGGCCAGGACGAGGGCGCATCCGGCCAGCACCAGCCCCGACGTCGACCACACCCCGGTTTCCAGGAGGGCCGTCACCAGCTGGGAGCGTCGGGACTGGCCCACGTGCAGGGCACTCGCGAACTCCAGCCGGCGCAGCCGGACCGAGACGAAGCCCAACAGCAGCCCGGCCAGGGCCGTGGCGGGCGGCACGAAGCGGGTGATGCGGTCGCTGAACTCGGCAGCGCCGTCGAAGGTCTCGCCGAGGCTCGCGTTGAGCTGACCGGTGGTGAGGGCCGTATCCGCGGGGGAGTCGGCCGCCACTGCGGAGAGCAGTAGCTCCTGCGTACTCTCCGAGGGCGGCCACACCCGGGCCCAGCACTCGTCGAAGGGGTCGGTGTCCGCTGAGGGGACCAGGGCCGCGTACCCGGGGCGCACGTCCCGGCCGTCATCGGGGTAGGGGAAGGTGCCCGCCACGGTGAGCGCCCCCTCCGCGGTGCCGAGGCTCTGGCCCGGCGTGGCCTCCAGCGTCCGCGCGGTCTCCTCGGAGAGCCACACGCCCTCCGCCGTCACCGTCTCCACTCCGAGGACGGCCGCGAGCCCCGGGGTCACCGTGTAGGCCGGGAGGGGGTTGTCGGGCATCGCGTCCAACCGGAGCGCCGCGCGTTCGCGCAACGCACCGGCGCCGCCCACCCCCGGCACACCGGAGAGCGCGTCGCAGGACGATCCGTTCACGCTTGACTCGGCACTGAGCACCCGCACGGACGCTCCGGAGGCCACGAACTCGGCGGCGCGCTGTTCCAGCGCGACGATGTTCCGGGCGTCCGCCACCGCCAGTGCCCCGCACACTACGGCGAGGCCCAGTCCGAACACCGCGGCCCGGCTTGTGCCGGTGGCGAGGTTGCGCCATGCCTCGGACAGGATCGCGGACGGTCTCACGCGTACTCTTCCAGGTCAACGATGCGGGTACAGGCTCTTCGGGTGCCCGGGTCGTGGGTGGCCACGACCACGATGGCGCCCTCCGCGGCCACTCGGCCGAGTGAGGCGTTGACGCTCCGGGCGGTTCGGAGGTCGAGTTGCGCGGTGGGCTCGTCGACCAGGAGCAGGTCCGGCGCCGAGCACAGTGCGCGGGCGAGCATCAGCCGCTGGGCCTCGCCGCCGGACAGTTCCCGGTAGGGGCGCGAGGCGAGTCCGCCCAGGTGGAAGTCGGCCATGGCGGCGAGTGCGCGCTCCTGCGCATCGCCGCGGGCGTGACCGCGGGCCAGCAGCGGCAGGGCGACGTGGTCCAGCGCGGTGCGTCCCGGAACGCCGTGGGGGTTCTGGAAGATCCAGCCCGTCCGCCGCACTCCCTCGGACCGCACGGTGCCCTCCACGGGCGGAGACCACCCGGCGAGGACGGACATCAGTGTGGACTTGCCGCATCCGGAGGGGCCGCACAGCCCGGTGACCTCTCCCGGCCGCAGGTCCAGGTCCAGGCCGGAGAAGAGCCAGGACGTCCCGGGGAACCGGTGACCGAGACCTGTGGCCATTACGCGGGCCCCGCCGGTCACGATTCCGTTCCCCGACAGGTCCGTGCCCCGGTCCCCCCGAGGTCCACGTGACCGGGCAGTGTCGCCGGGTCCCCGCCCCCGGCCGGGACGACCAGGGTCGAGCCGATGGTGGAGCCGACGATGTCGACCGCGTGGGTGCGTCCTTCGGATACCAGGCATCCGGTGCCGTCGCTGTTTCCGGCGAGCGCTCCGGGAGGGACCCTGAGAACCTCCACCGGTTCGGCGAGGGCGAGGCTGCCCATGACCAGGGTCTCGTCTCCCCCACGGGCAGCACGGGCCTCCGCGGTGTCGGACAGTTCCCGGAGGAAGTCCGGGTCGTCACCCCGCCCGTCGGCGTCGACCGGGCCGGTGACGCCGCCGACCGTCAGAACGCGTTCGCCGTCGACGCGCGTGGTGAACGGGGATTCGACGGTCACCCCCGCCAGGGCCCCGGGAACCGTCGCGAAGAGGGAGCCGGCGCCCACGGTACTGCCGAGCGGTGCGTGGCACTCTCCCACCACGGCCTCCGCAGCGGGTATCCACAGGGTGTCCGCCAACGACATCCGACCGTCCGGGCGGGACAGTCCGCCGTCCCGCTGGAAGGCGCGCACGGCGCTGGCGGTCCCCTCGCCGTAGGTGCCGTCCTCGGCCGTACCGTGGCCGAGCCGGTTGAGTTCGCCCTGCAGCGCGGTCACGTCCGGGCCGCGATCGCCCTGCGACAGGTCGCGGTGGAGGGGAGCGGATGTCGCCAGGGCCAGGACCGGTTCGCCGTCGATTTCGGCGGCAGCCTCACCGGACACCAGTGTCGCCCCGGTCGTGCACTCCGTGGCCGTCACCCGGCCCCCGCGGCCCACCTCCAGGTCGAGATCGGGGCCTGCCTCCAGGCCCACCTCCACACTGTGCTCGTCGGAGAAGCTCTCCACGGACGAGGGCGCGGAGTCCGCGGCCCCGCCGGAGGCCAGGTTGGCGGGTGGCTCCGCGGGGCGGAGCAGGAAGCCCGCTGTGCCTGCGGCCGCGACCAGTACCAGGGCCGTCAGCGGAGCGCCTCCGTTGGGGCGGAACCGCACTCTGCCCCTTCTCACGTCTGCGCGGAGATCGCGAAGCCGGAACTGTAGAAGCAGTCGTCCACGGCCTCGTCGGCCAGGTCGAAGGGGGCGCTTCGCATGCCGTCCTCCATGTCGCGGTCGAAGTCGGCCATGGAGTAGTCGGCCTCGATGTGCCCCTGTTCGTAGAGGCACTGGATGACCGCGGCCCTGGAGTCCGCCAGCATGTGCGGGTTGCCGATCTGTAGCGCGTACATCGACTCGATCCGCATGATGGTCCCGTCGGCGCATTCGGCGTTGGCGTCCATGGCCGTGGCCATGGAGTCCTCGCTGTCACCGCTCCCGGTCTCGACGAGTCGGTAGAGGCCGCTGGGCATCTTCCGGTACGTCTCCTGGAGGCCGGCGGCTTCGGCGCATTCCTGGTACCGGTTGAAGGCCTCCTCGTAGTCCTGTTGGGTCAGGCCGCCGTTCTCCACGGCGCGGTCGAGGGTTTCGCGTTCGAAGTCGGTGGTGGAACGTTCCTTCGCCGCCTCGAGGAGTTCGGTGAGGCTCTCGTCCATGGTCCCGGCCGCCTGCGCGGCCTCCGACATCCCCTCCGGCGACTCCTGCGCTCCGCAGCCGGCCAACACGAGAACCGTGAGGAGGGCGCTGGCTCCGGCTTTCCTGTGCAATGGGTTTCCTTCCGAAGGCCGCGACTGCCTGAGGCGGTTCCCCGGGCAGCCGCGACGGGGGGTCAGCGGAACGAGTAGTCCGCGAAGCGGGGGGTCGCTCCGCGGCTGCTGGCTGCGTAGGCGGTCGTGCTCACCTGATGCCAGCCGGTGGATTCGGAAGCGCTCCCATGGTAGGCCCAGGAACGCCCCTCCGCGGTGCAGCCGCTGGTGGATGTGCTGGCGCGCGCATAGGAGAGGGTGACGTCCCGGGTGCCGCGTACACACGCCTGCGCGGGGTCTGCCGCGGCCAGGTCCACGAGGCCGAGGGAGGCAGCCGCGGTCAGGGCGAAGAGCCCGGCCAGGACCGGCCGGCGTGTGCCTTTCCGTGCGGATGCTTCTTTCGGTCTGATCATCTTCATCGCTTTTCCGTGGGAGGGGAATTCTTCGGGGCCTTTTCTACAGAGGCGGCGAGAGCGGTTCAAGGGGAGTCGTCTGTTGGCGGCACCCAGGGTCAGTCAAGGGTTTCTCCTTCCGGATGCTTCGTCCTGGCGGCCGACGGGGACGTGCAGGTGCGGGCCTGTCGCAGCGCGGTCCCGGTTGAGCGGAGGACGACAGCCCCTTCACCCCGGGTGATTCCGTGTCCGCATCCGGCCAGGCCGGTCCGGGACGTCGCGAACGCCCGCCTCCCGGACACGCCGAGGAGTGAACGCACCCCGGTCCGGCACCGAAGATGACCCAGGGTGAGTGAGTGCACAACCGCACGCGAGGGTCCTCGCCGTGCGACGCGCGGACTCGTTGTGAGCCGTCAGAGGCGGAGGAACGCCCGGTAAGCGGGCTGCCCGGCCTGATGGCGCCGAATACCCGACGACTACAGAGATGAAACGATGGCAACGCTCCTGTACCGGCTGGGAAAGTTCACCTACCGACACCGGTGGTCGGTCATCATCGCGTGGATCGCCCTGGTGGCCGCGTTGGCCACGGCCGCCGCCGTGTTCCGTGTTCCGGTCAACGACTCCTTCTCGATCCCCGGGACCGAGTCCCAGGACACCGTGGACATGCTTCAGGAGCGGTTCCCCGAACGCAGCGGGGGCCGCGCCACCGTGGTCCTCGAAGCCCCGGAGGACGAGGACATCGCTTCCGGCGAGTACGAGGAGGCCGTCCGGGACACCGCCGACGAGGTCGGGGACATCGACGGCGTCGAGTCGGTCACCGACCCCTTCGAGCTGTACGAACAGGGCTACGACCAGGCCCTGAACAGTGACGAGGTGCGTTCCTCCATGGTGGAGGAGGGCATGGAACAGGCGCGTGCGGAGTACGACTCCGAGTTGGCCGATGCCGAGGAGGAGGCCGTCGAACAGGCGCGTTCGGCCGCGGAGGCACAGTTCCCCGAGGGCGCGCCGGGCCGTGAGCAGGCGTTGGAGCAGGCCGAGGAACAGGCACGCGAGCAGGTCCGCTCCCAGGCGCCCGGCTTCGACGAGGAGCAGGCCCGGTCCCAGGTCGAGCAGGAGGTCGACCGCCGTATCGAGGAGGACGACCTCCCCGAGGAGGCCACCGAGCGGATCGACGACGAACTGAGGGAACAGATCCCGCTCTTCTCCGACGACGGGACCACGGCACTACTCCAGGTGCAGTTCGTCGAACCCGACGGCAGTGTTCCCTCCCGGACCGTGGACGAACTGCTCGACAGCGGCGACGAGGCCGAGCGGGCCGGGCTGACCGTCGAGTTCAGCGGCCAGTCGATCACCGCCGCCCAGGTCGCCGGTATCCACGGCGGCGAGGGCGTGGGCCTGCTCGTCGCGCTGGGCGTTCTCATCCTGAACTTCGGAGCCGTCGTGGCGGCGGGGCTCCCGATCCTCATGGCCCTGACCGGCGCGGGCGCGGGCATGGCCCTGGTCTACGCACTCTCCCGGATCCTGGAGCTGACCAGTACCGCCCCCCTGCTGGCGCTGATGCTCGGGCTGGCCGTGGGCATCGACTACAGCCTCTTCGTGCTCGCCCGGCACCGCCAGCAGATCCTGGAGGGCATGGATCCGCAGGAGTCCACGGGCCGGGCCATCGGCACGGCCGGAAGTGCGGTCGTCTTCGCCGGTGTGACCGTGGTGATCGCCCTGCTGGGTCTGTCCGTCGTCCGGATCCCGTTCCTGACGGTCATGGGCGTCTCCGCCGCCGTCACCGTGAGCTTCTCGGTTCTGGTCGCAGTCACCCTGCTGCCCGCGGTTCTGGGCCTGCTCGGCGGGCGGGTGCGCGCGGGGCGGCTGCCCGGACTGGGCGCGCGTGCGGAGAGGGCCCTGACGGCCGAATCCACGCTCGGCTCCCGGTGGGCCCGTGCCGTGACCCGGCGCCCGATCCTGGCCGTGATCGCGGTTCTCGTCGTCCTCGGGGCGGCTCTGCTGCCGATCCAGAGCATGAGGCTGGGCCTGCCCACGGACGAGTCCAGTGCTCCCGACAGCACCCAGCACCGGGCCTACGACATCATCACCGAGGAGTTCGGCGAGGGTTTCAACGCTTCCCTGCTGGTGACGGTGGAGTCCGAGGACACCGGCGACGCCGAACGGGTCCGGGAAGAACTGGAGTCCTTCGACGCGGTCGAAAGCGTGCAGTCGCCGGTCCGCAACGACGACGGGGACACCGCGATGGTCGTGGCGGTACCGGAGGACGGACCCTCCTCGGTGCGGACCGAGGAACTGCTGCACGACATCCGTGACGCGCGCTCGGGTTGGGAGTCCGACACCGGAGCCACCATCTCCGTCACCGGCGCGACCGCGACCAGCATCGACACCTCCGAGCGGATCGCCGAGGCGATGCCGCTCTTCCTCGCGGTCGTGGTGGGTCTGGCCCTGGTGCTGCTGATGCTCGTCTTCCGTTCCATCCTGGTGCCGCTCAAGGCCGCACTGGGTTTCGTCCTGAGCATGGGTGCGGCGCTCGGCGCGACGGTCGCCGTGTTCCAGTGGGGTCACGGCAGCGCCCTGCTCGGGGTCACACCCACCGAGACACTGCTGTCGTTCCTGCCGATCGTGCTCATCGGAACCCTGTTCGGTCTGGCCATGGATTACGAGGTCTTCCTGGTCAGCCGGATGCGGGAGGACTTCATCCACGAGGGGGACGCCCGGCACGCCGTCGTGAGCGGTTTCCGTGCCAGCGCCCGGGTGGTGGTCTGCGCCGCCGTCATCATGTTCGCGGTGTTCGCGTCGTTCGTCTTCAGCGACAACACCACCATCCAGCCGGTCGCCTTCGCGTTGGCCGTCGGGGTCCTGGTGGACGCGTTCCTGGTCAGGATGACGCTCGTCCCGGCCGTGATGGCGCTCTTCGGCAAGGCGGCCTGGTGGCTTCCGCGATGGTTGGGCCGTGTTCTGCCGGACGTCGACATCGAGGGAGCGAACCTGCGGACCGAGTCCGACGGGGCCGGCCCCCAGCGGGGCTGAGCCCGCCTGCGGCTGCCCCGGCCCCATGGCCCCGGTCGGGGCAGCCCTCCCGGAGGACCGGGTGGCGGGAACCCGGCGGACGAAACAGTTGAAACCACAAGAAAACTTCCGTCGGACGCGAACCCTTCCGGCTGCCGCAGGTCTTACTACGTGTGGAGAGCGCACACGGCAGTAGGAGGTCCGGCAGGATGTTCAGGTTCCCCCGAACGGCGGTTCGCCGGTACGGCATCGGGGCCGCGGCGCTCGCGCTGGCGACCGCGGCCTGCACCCCCACCGAGGCCGAGCCGCAGGCCACGACCGGGGGCGGTGACGTCTCCATCAGCGTCACGCCCGAGGCGGGTACCTCCGAGGTCGTTCCCAACACCCCCGTGCGGGTCTCGGCCGAGGGCGGCACCATCACCGAGGTGCGGGTGGACCAGGACGTCTCCGCGGAGGCCGGGAGCGAGGACCCCGCGCTGGGGGAGATGACCGGCACCCTCGGCGAGGACGGGGCCGACTGGGTCAGCGACTGGAACCTGCGCCCCGGGGCGCAGGTCACGGTCACCGCGGTCGCCGAGGGCGAGGACGGTACCGAGACCGAGGAGGTCGCGGAGTTCACCACCCTGGCCGCCGGAGCCGAACAGGGTCTGGACCTGGCCTCCAACTTCCCCAACAGCGGGCAGACCGCGGGCGTGGGCATGCCCGTCATCGTCGACTTCACCCAGCCGGTCACCAATCAGGTTCAGGTCGAGAACTCCATGGAGGTCACCTCCGAGCACCCGGTCCCGGGCTCGTGGCGGTGGCTGAGCGAGACCAGGGCGGTCTTCCGGCCCGAGGAGTACTGGGAGCCTTACCAGACCGTCACCGTCGACATGCACCTGGCGGGGGTGGAGGCGTCCGAGGGCGTCTACGGGCTGCGCGACTACCGGCTCGAGTTCGAGGTCGGCCGCGAACTGATCGCCACCATGCACGTGCCCGACCACGAGATGGTCATCAGCGTCGACGGCGAGCAGCAGCGCACCATCCCGGTGAGCAACGGCGCCGCGACCACCGACTTCAACACCACCACCAGCGGCAGCCACGTCCTCATGTCCCACCACGAGCGCGAGGAGATGGACTCCAGTACCACCGCCATCCCCGACGGCCTTCCCGGCTACAGCACCGTGGTCTCCTACGCGGTGCGCACCACCAACAGCGGCGAATACGTGCACGAGGCGTCCGGCAACCCCGACATCGGCACGGCCAACACCTCCAACGGCTGCACCAACCTGCGGATGGACGACGCCCTGTGGTTCTTCGAGAACACCCTGAGGGGCGACGTCCTGGAGACCACCGGTACCGACCGCCAGGTGGAGTGGGACAACGGCTGGAGCTACTTCCAGCTGGAGTTCGACGAGTGGCTGGCCGAGAGCGCCACCGGTGAGCCGCAGCTGACCGACGGGAACGGCACCCCCGGCCCCGTGCACGGCGAGGGCCTATGAGCCCGGCGGGGAGTGGAGACCCCGCGGGCGCCCGCCCCTCTTGGCGGAGGGCCTGACGGTATGCGCCGCCCGGTCTCTGGAACCGCTCCCGGGTAGGGTCTGGCACAGCCACCCCTACCTCCGGAGCGCGCCATGTCCTCCTCTGTGCCTCCCTCGTTCGAGCCGGTCCGTAACTGGGCCGGGAACCTCACCTACGCCAGCCCGCGGATCCACCGCCCCACCAGCCTCGGTGAACTCTCCGCCCTGGTCCGCGACAGTCCGCGGATCCGTGCGCTCGGCAGCGGGCACTCCTTCAACGGGGTCGCGGACTCCGGGCACGACCTGCTCCGGTTGGACGCCCTCCCCGAGGAGATCGAGGTCGACCCGTCCGCGTCCACCGTGACCGTCGCGGCTGGGGTCCGGTACGCCGAGCTCTCCGCCGCACTGCACCGGGAGGGCTGGGCCCTGGGCAACCTGGCCTCGCTGCCGCACATCTCGGTGGCCGGGTCCTGCGCCACCGGAACCCACGGCTCCGGGGACCGGCAGCGCTGCCTGTCCGCCGCCGTGCGCGGCCTGGAACTGGTCGGACCGGACGGCGGCACCGTGCGGCTGAGCCGGGACGGCGACCCCGGGACCTTCCCCGGAGCGGTGGTGGCGCTCGGGGCGCTCGGTGTCGTCACCCGGCTCACCCTGGAGATCGAACCGGCCTTCGAGATGTCCCAGCGGGTCCGGTTGGACGTGCCCCTGGACGAGGCGGCAGCCGGGTTCGACGAGGTGTTCGGTGCCGCCCACAGCGTCAGCCTGTTCACCGACTGGAACACGGACACCGGCCGGGTCTGGCTCAAGCACCGCGAGGGTTCACCGGAGGGCGCCTGGGGCGGGGGACGCCCGGCGGCCGACCCCCAGCACCCGGTGCCGGGGATGCCGACCGGGGCCGCCACGGAGCAGCTGGGATCCGTTGGCCCCTGGTTCGAGCGGCTTCCGCACTTCCGGCCCGAACTGCCCCCGAGCGCGGGGGAGGAGCTGCAGTCCGAGCTCTACCTGCCGCGCGCGGCGGCCCCGGAGGCCTTCGCCGCGCTGCGGGGGATCGGGCACCTGATCGCCCCGGTGCTGTACACCGCCGAGGTGCGCACGGTCCGCGCCGACGACCTGTGGCTCAGCCCCGCCCAAGGACGGGACTCGGCGACCTTCCACTTCACCTGGGTCCGGGACCCGGAGAGGGTGGCCCCCGCGCTGCGGGCGGTGGAGGAGGGGCTCGCCCCGCTGGGCGCCCGACCGCACTGGGGCAAACTCACCACGCTGCTACCGTCGGAGGTCGTCGGCGGCTACGAACGCGCCGCGGACTTCGCGGGCCTGCTGGAGCGCTTCGACCCGGACGGGAAGTTCCGCAACCCCTTCACCGACGCGCTCTTCCCCCGGGGCTGAGCAGAGCCCCGGGACTGGTCCGGCACCCCGGTTCAGGGGCCCAGCCACTCCATGAACAGGACCGTGGCGTCGTCCTGGAGGGTGTCGCCGTGGTGGCTGAGGATGTTGTGGATCAGCCGCCGCAGGGTCTCCGGGACGGGCAGGCCCTCCGCGTTGTGGCGGACGATGAAGTTCACGAACCGGTCCAGCCCGAACTCGTCGCCGCCCGGGTCGTGCGTCTCGGTGATCCCGTCGGTGAACAGCACCAGGCGGTCCCCCGGTCGGAGCTGCTCCTCGCACAGGGCCGCGCCCAAACCCAGGTCGACGCCGAGCGGGGAGCCCGGGAGGCAGTCGGGGAGGTCGACCAGGCGTCCGCCCCGGATGCGCACCGGCGGGTGGTGTCCGTGGCTGACCCAGGTCAGCTGCCCGGTCCTCATGTTCAGGTCGGCCATGAGGGCGGTCACGTAGCGGACGGTGCCCAGGTGCTCCACCAGGGTCGCCTCGATCGCTGCTCCCGTCTCCAGCAGGGTGGCGCCCTCCCGCCTGCTCTTGCGGTAGGCGGCGACCGCGAGGTTGGCCGCCAGGCCCGCGGTCACGTCGTGGCCCATCGCGTCGAACACGGCCACGTGCGCCACGTCGCCGTCGATCCCGTAGTCGAAGGCGTCGCCGCCGACCTCGTAGGCGGGCTCCAGCACGGCACTGATCGTCACCTGGTGGTTGGCGAACTCGCTCGGCGGCATCAGGTTCCACTGGAGTTCGGCCGCCACGCTCATCGGCCGGGTGCGGCACAGTCGGGCGAAGGAGTCGCTGTACTCGCGTTTGACCACGACCAGCATCGCGACCATGACCGCCAGTGCCCGCATGGCCCGCAGGGTGTCGTCACCGGACTCCTCGGCGTCCACGCGCAGCGTCCCGAGCCGCTCGGCCCCGTCCTGGAGGGGGAGCCACCACCGGTCGAGCCCGGGTCCGGTCTCGCTCAGCGGCGTGAGGGTCTCGAAGGACCGTCCGGCCAGGGTGCCGTTGATCGGAAGCTCGGTCTCCTCGTACTCGGGGTCCCCCCGGTCCTTGTCGTGGAGCAGCAGTCGTAGCACGTCCTGCTGGAGGTCCGCCACGTAGATCGCCACGTGGTGGAGCCCGGCCCTCTCGGCGCGTCCGCGCACTGTCGCGGGGAGCTGTTCGATCGTCGTCAGGTGCGAGTCCTCCAGCAGCCCGGCGAACATCTCGACCAGCTCGTCGTTGACGGCCATGTCGACCACCCGTGTCTCGGCTTGAGGGTCACTTCATACCCGGTCAGGGCACCCTCCCACCATTGTGCCGTGTTCGGATCGGGACGGCTGGGAGACACGGGGCGGCGGGCGCGGCCGGGGCCCGACATGACCGCTCAGCTCCGGTCGACGCGGAACAGGGTGGTGTTGCCGGACACCTCGTTGGTGACGGCCAGCAGCGGCACGCCCGGGACGGGTAGTCCCCGGCACTGACGAAGGCCAGCCCCTCGGTGCCCAGGTCCCCGGCCTCACGTCTGCCCGGCTCGGCGGAGAAGTCACGGTGGTCGAGGTACTGGGTGAAGCCCAGAGCTTGTTCCCGGCGAGGCGGCGGACCTCGGTCACCTCGGCCCAGGGCCATCCGAGTGGGTGGACGGCAGAAAGCGACCCTGGTCAGCTTCTGACCGAGAGTCGCGCTGCTGTTCGAGTCCGGACCCGCCCCGGTGTCAATCGTCTCTTTGGCGTATGAGCTCTCAGGCGATGCGGGCGGACAGTTCGTCGAAGTCCAGGAAGTAACGTCCGTGGCTGCGTCGCAGAGCTTCACGGTTCTCCGCACCGAGAACCACAACTTCGACCGAGGGGTTCCCACGGAACTCCCGCTCAGCCTCGAAGCGTGCCTCCAGAGCCTTTCGCCTGTGTGTGTACTCCTGCTCACGCACCATGCGACCGGAGGAACGGTCATACACCACGAGGAGGTTGGTCATGGTTTCAAAGGTACCTGACACGTGCTCACCTGTCTCGGATCGGTTCCAGCTCCAGTACGCCTGACTGGAGCTCCTCCAGGTCATGCTCAACTGTTTGCCAGTGCTCCTGTACTTCGGGGGAGTCAGGGGCCACCCCGTCCAGTTCGGCCTCTTCGAGCACTGCGATCAAGTCGCCGACGGTGAGGGCCAGACGCACCATGAGGACTCTCTGCGTATAAGCGGCGTCGGCGAGTCTGCGCATGATGAGGCGTCGATCCTCTGTCGGCTCCAGATCCAGGTCCAGGGCATCTCGCCAGTCGGTCGGTGCCTCGCCGTATCGGATTCCCCGGCCGAGGACGTCCGCCAGTTTCTCGAACATCTCCGCCCACTCGTGCTGCCAGGCCGTCCGAACCTGGATCTCCACGGGGAGACCGTCCGGGTAGGCGATGACGTGGACGGCGCGATAACCGGAGCTTGGCTGGTCACGGCGGTCGGTGATTCGGGGTTGCTTGGCCTGCCCCTGAAAGGCGCGCACGATTCTGGCGACCGCGTCGTCCTGTTCTCTGCGTCCACCCCTGATGATGACGCGCATGCCAGCGAGGTCCTGGATGCTTTTCAGCCACGATCCGCCGTGCCTGCGTAGTTTCTCCAGGATCGTTCCGGTGTTCTTGATACGTCCGGAAGGAGCGAAGCCCAGGTCCCGGAGCAGCTCCATGGAGTGCTCCAGGGCCTCGTCGTAGGCCAGGAGAAGCTCGTTGAGGCAGCCGAGATCATCTTCCGCAGGCTCGGCCTGGCGCACCAGACGTTCACCGAGCCGCACGATCTGCGACTTGCTCAGGGGGAGGGGCATACCCGAGTGATAGCAGCGTGTTGCGGAGCGGGCGGCTGCTTTCGGAAAAACCTCTGGTGAGCGAAGCCACTGAACGGCCGCCGGGCACAAACCCGGTCAGGGCCCCGGCCCTTCCCGTCGGAAGGGTCCGGGGCCCGGCCGAACACCCGCCGGTTCACTCCCAGCGCAGACCCTCCGGGCGCATGGTCCGCAGCAGCGCGGGCATCGCGAGCAGGGTGGTCAGGACCGCCACCCCTGCGCCCGCGCCGACGATGGTCAGGATGTCGGCCGGGGCGAAGGTCACCGGTAGCCCGGCCAACCGCTGGATCAGGGCCCCCGAAGCGGTCCCGGCCACCGCTGCCAGGGCGATGCCGAGGAGCACGGGGAGCACGGTCTGCCACAGCACCGAGGCCACCAGGGTGCGTCGCCGGGCGCCGAAGGCGGTCAGTACCGCGTGCACCCTCCTGCGTTCGCGGATCTGCTCGACCGTGCC
This sequence comes from Nocardiopsis terrae, assembly GCF_014651695.1. GTDB lineage: Bacteria > Actinomycetota > Actinomycetes > Streptosporangiales > Streptosporangiaceae > Nocardiopsis > Nocardiopsis terrae. The sequence goes on along the minus strand of NZ_BMXJ01000001.1, from coordinate 753,784 downwards.
CACGACCAGACCGGCGGCGATCACCGTCAGGCAGGCGAGGGCTCCGGCCATGAGCGCGTCACGCATCCTGACCATGGCGGGGACGGTCGCGCTGGCGGTCGGGACCTGTACTCGGGCCGTCGGGTCCAGGGCCGCGACGGCGGCCTTGAGCTCCTCCCCCATTCCGGCGGCGGACGGGTCGACCCGGATCCAGAGCGAGCCCGGTACCGCGATCCCCTCGGGCAGTGCGGCCGCCTCCTCAGTGGCCAGGATCGCGTTCTGCGCCGTGTACCCCATCGAGTACCAGGGGTGCTCGGCCAGCGGCCCGTCGAACTCGGTGAACTCGGGCACCGTCCACGGGGCCGCGTCCACCTCCTCGCCGCCTCCGACCATGAGCGTCCCCCCGGGTTCCAGCCCCGGTACCCCGCTGAAGGCGTCCCCGGGGGAGCACTCGGGCAGGTCGGCCATCTCCCGCAGGTAAGGGCAGTCGGCGACGAGGACGCGGACCTGGGAGCCGTCGTCGGTGACGCCGCCCACGCTGCTGTAGGCCAGGACCTCCTCCACCCCCCGCACCTGAGCCACGGCACCGGCCGGGTCGCTCCCGACCGGGACCGACCGCAGTTCGGTCTGGAGCTGGAACCCGGACGCACCGAACTCCTGAGCCGCGTACACCTCCTCGACGGTCTCCGCGAGCTCCACCGTGGAATCGTCCCAGGCGTTCGCGAACAGGCTCTGCAACGCGATGGCGCCCGCGACGGTGACCACGATCCCGTTGACCGCTCGGGTGGGCCCGCCGCCCGCCGCGCCTAGGCGGCGCAGGGCCAGCTGGAGGGAGAGGGGGCCGCCCGAGGCGCGGCCGAAGAGCCGGTCGACCAACCAGGGCAGCACGGCCGTCGTGCCGAACAGGGCGGCCAGGAGCCCGACCGACACCATCGGGACCCACTGGCCTCCGGAGGGGCTGAGACGCATGCTCGCAACGATGAGGGAGATGCCCAGCACGAACAGGAGCAGTCGCCACCACAGCCTGGGGCGGGGCCGCTCGGCGCGGCGTACGGTGCCCAACGGGTCGACCACCACACCGCGCAGGGAGCCGAGCACCACCCACAGGGCCAACAGCGGTACCGCGACGAACACCAGGGGGCCGAGCACCGGGTGCGGTGTCACGTCGGCGGTGTACAACCCGGACGAGATCGGCACCGACTCCACGATCGGGCGTCCGGCGAGAAAGAACCCCACTCCGAGCGCCAGGCCGAGCGCGACCCCGGGGAGGGTCTCCCCGGCCGCGATGCGCCGGGTGGCCCCGCGGTCGGCGCCCATCAGCCGCAGCGCTGACAGGCGCCGGTCGCGCTGCTCGCCGCCGAAGCGCACCGCCGCGCCGAGGAACACCACCACGGGGGTGAGCATGACGACGACGCCCACCGCGCCGAGCAGCAGGATGACGGGTTCGTCCCCGCTGGGACTCGGCTCCCCGCCGTAGCTGGTGATCCGGTTCCCGGCGCTGTCCAGGGTCAGGTCCTCGTCGCCGAGGTAGAAGGCCAGCTCGTGCGGCCCCATGAGGCCCTCGGGCCCGATCTCCCCGATCACGGTGTGGTCGAACCTGCGCTGGAGTACCTCGTTCTCCGGGTCCTCGAGGAGTTCGGCCAGGGCGGGGGAGAGCACGATCTCCCCGGGGCCGGGGATTTCGGCCACCCCCGGCGGGAGAGGAGGGCCGGACCCTTCCGCACGGACGACCCGGCCGAAGATCTTCCTGCCCTCGTAGTCGGTGTCGGCGATGCTGAACAGCAGGGTGTCCTCGCCCGCGGGGGGCGGCGGGTACTCCGCCACCTGGTAGTCGAAGCGGTCCGCGTGCCGCTCGTTCAGGTGGGCCATGACGGTCGGCAGGGCGGCGGCCAGAAGCAGGGCGGCGGTGGCCACGCCCACTCCGAGCGCCGTCAGCGCGGTCCGCAGTACGACCTCCCTGCCGCCGTGCAGGGAGAGCTGTGCGCCCAGCCAGAGGTCCTTGGGGAAGGACCGGCGGACCCGCTCCTGTCGGACCTCGGGGGTGCGTTCGCGCAGACTCATCCGAGACCTCCGAGGTCCCGGGTGCGGCCGTCCCGGACCACGACCTCGCGGTCGGCGTAGGCGGCGACCCGGGGCTCGTGCGTCACCAGGACCACGGCCGCCCCGCTGTCCCGGGCGGCTTCGGTGAGCATCCGGATCACCCGCTCCCCGTTGAGGGAGTCGAGGGCACCGGTGGGTTCGTCCGCGAACACCACCCGGGGGCGGGTGATCAGGGCTCGGGCCACCGCGACCCGCTGGCCCTGGCCGCCCGAGCATTCACCGGGGGTCTTCCCGGCGACCTCGGCCACGTCCAGCCGTTCCAGCCAGTCGAGGGCGGTGCGTTCGGCCCGGCGCCGGGGCTCCCCGCCCAGCCGCAGGGGCAGAGCGACGTTCTCGACGCAGGAGAGTTCGGGGACGAGCTGGCCGAACTGGAAGAGGAAGCCGAAGTCGGTTCGGCGCAGGTCGCTGAGCCGGGAGTCGGAGGCCTCGGCGAGGTCGGTGTCGTCGTAGTCGACACGGCCGCCGTCGGGCCGCACGATCCCGGCCAGGCAGTGCAGCAGGGTGGACTTGCCGGAGCCGGAGGGGCCCATGACGGCCACGATCTCCCCCGGGTACAGGGTGAGGGAGGCGTCCACCAGGGCGGTCGTGGGACCGAAGGAGCGGCTCAGTCCGGATGCGGTGAGCAGGGGTTCCGTGGCGTGCTCCGGGGCGGGGGAGTTCTGGGGGGCGGTGTGTGTCATCGGCCGCGTACCTCCCCGGCCAGGTCGTCGATCCGCGCGGCGGTCAGTTCCAGCCAGCGCAGGTCGGCTTCGAGGTGGAAGAGCGCGTGGTCGCAGATGAGTTGTTCGGCGAGGTCGCCGTCGGCCTTGCGGCGGGTGAGCACGCGCATCTGCTTGAGGTGCTCCGTCCGCTGGACGTCGAGGACCTGGTCGGCCGGGCGGCCGGTGAGCAGGGCGAGCACGACCTTGGTGTACAGGGTGCTCTGCAGGTAGGGCTCGGGGCTCTCGGGGGCGGCGAGCCATTTTTCGACGTCGGTGACCCCGGCCTCGGTGACGGTGTAGCGCTTGCGTTCGGGGCCCGCGCCGGGCTCGACCGCCTCCACCTCCACCAGGCCGTTCTTGAGCAGACGGGAGAGGGTGGCGTACACCTGGCCGTAGGCGAGCGGCCGCTTGGTAGCGAACTGTTCGTCGTAGGTCTGTTTGAGGTCGTAGCCGTGCTGGGGCCGGGTTTCCAGCAGCCCCAGGAAGGTTGGTCCGAGTGACATGCCAACGACTATACATGCGGTGTATACGCGCCGTGTATAGCTACGGCGAACCGGGGCCCCGACCCGTGCCGGTCCGGACGGACTCCAGCGGTCGGGGCCCTCGTTCCGGGGCGCCCCGGTGGTTCAGACCGCCGGAGCGGGGGTGCCGCCGCGCACGGCGGCGAACAGGAAGACCAGGGCGGCGCCCACCGCCGTCGCCAGCATCACCGCGGTCATGCTCGCCATCGTGGTGGAACCGGTCAGCCCGGCGGTGGCGGCCAGCGCCGAACCCGCGCCGAACTGGAGGGTCCCCAGGAGCGCCGAGCTGGTTCCGGCGATCTCCGAGGGCTGCCCGGACAGCGCCATCGCGGTCGCGTTGGGCGAGATGAGTCCGGTGAAGACCATCATCACGAACAGCGCAGCGGTGACCGTCACCAGGTCGGCCCCGCCGGTCAGGGACAGCAGCGCCATGGCCAGCACGGCGGCGACCGCGCCCACGAGCCCCAGGCCCAGTCGGCGGCGCAGCTCCATCCGCCGGATCAGCACCACGTTGACCTGGTTGCCGATGATCATGCCGAGCGTGGTCACCCCGAAGACCAGGCTGAACTGCTGGGCGCTCGCCCCGAACTGGGACTGCGACACGAACGAGAACGCCGAGATGTAGGTGAAGCTCATCCCGAAGCTCAGCGCCAGGACCGCCGTCGGGGCGATGAACCCCGGGTCGCGCAGCAGCCGGGCGAAGGTGCGGGCGAGGACGCGCGGGTCCTGTCGGCGCCGCTGTTCCCGCGGCAGGCTCTCCGGCAGGGCGAACAGGACGAGGGCGAACGTCACCGCGCCGGTCAGCCCCAGCGCTCCGAAGATCAGCTGCCAAGGCCCGAGCAGGAGCAGTTGCCCGCCCAGGAGCGGTCCGAGCATGGGCGCCAGCCCGGTCAGCAGTACGAGCCGGGAGAAGAAGGTGGCGGCGGTCTCGCCGTGGAAGACGTCCCGGACCACCGCTCGGGAGACCACGAGCCCGGTCGCCGCGGACAGCCCCTGGAGGAAGCGGAGCGCCATGAACGCCTCGGCCGAGGAGACGAAGACGATCGCGAAGGTGCTCGCGGTGAACACGGCGGTGCCCACGAGCAGGGGCGCGCGGCGGCCCCAGCGGTCGCTCAGCGGTCCGGTGACCAGCTGGCCCAGGGCCAGGCCCGCCATCACGGCGGTCAGGGTCAGTTTGACCCGTGACTCGCTGGCACCGAGGTCGGCGGCGATCTCGGGGAGCGCGGGCAGGTAGAGGTCGGTGGCCAGCGGGCCGATGGCGGACAGGACACCGAGGACGAGGACGAGCAGGGTGACGGAGCGTCGGGGCGTCGGGGTGACGGGACGGCGCGGTGCCGGGGCCGCCGTCTCCGGGCGGCTGCTGCGGCGCTTGTCCGGGCGCACGAGGGTAAGGCTCACGAGCTCTCCAAAGCAGGGCTGTGGAAGGTCGGGGTCGACCTGGGGTGATCTGCGGCGCCGTGAGCCACCTTCGGGTGGGGCACCTGCGGGACGGGTCCCACGCGGGGACACTCCGCGTGCAACGGGTGGCCATGGGATGGCAATCCCCGCTTGACCCGGGATCCCCGGTGATCCGAACCACAGGCTGGAATCCCCTGCCAGCGGGGGATTCGGGAAGCGGTGAGGCCGGTCACCGCGCGCTGCTCACCCGCTGGCCGCGCCCTCCACGAACGGGGGCGTCAGGTCGGCCGTTCCGCCGTCACCCTGCTCCGTCGTCTCGCCTATCCGTCGCCCTGCTGCCCCGCCGTTCCGGGGCCCGGCCGGGTCAGCCGTCCTGGCGCTGGGCGCGCAGGCGGGCCTCCTCCTCGGCGCGGCGCAGACGGGCGTCCTCCTCGGCGCGCGCGGCGCGGCGCAGGCGGTGCCAGGAGGTGGCCCAGCGGAGGCGTTCGCCCTCGTCCGTGCCGACGCACGCGGTCACGAAGGCCATCAGGAACACGTAGCCGGGGAGTTCGGTGCCCTCCAGTGCGCGCTGGAACTTGGTGGCGCTGACCACGCCGCCGCACTTGTACTCCAGTTCCAGGTACGACCAGTCGCCCGCCCACGCGAGATAGCGGCGCATGGTCAGCAGGAACTCCGCGGGGGTGTTCGCGTCCGCGGGGTCGGGGCGCTGCTCCGGTTCCGGGTGTGTGGTCTCGACGGGGGTGTCCATGGCTTCGGAGGGGACGAGGTCCAGCCAACCGGTCCGGGGGAGTGAGCGGTTGGGACCGGTCGGTTCGAGGACGCCCGGAACACTCACTGGGTCTCCTTTTCGGCGGTCGTCACGACGGCCAAGATTGCGAAAGGGTGCTCCAGCGCCCGTGCGGGGGGCGTGGGCAGAGGCTTCTCAGAACACCGACCATCGGCTGCGGGCGTTGTGGCGGGAACGCCGACCGATCGGTTACAGGGGAATCTACCGGATGGAGGCGGTGTGCGAAAGCGCCTGGTGTCCGGGTTTGCGGGAGGCGTGCGTCTCTTTCCGACACGGTCGCTTCGCCACGGGGTGTCCCGTTGGGAACTTTTCCCGGAAACCTAATCAAAGGTGATCTGGGGTGCCAGGAGAAACGTCTGTAATGACAGGAACATTCTTTTCCCTGTTCACTGCGGTATGGTCGAAAAACGATCTTTCGCCCCCGGGAAATGCCCTGTCTTAAATTAGGGGTTGAGGTTGTCCGTAACTACGGAGACCAGCACAGGGCCGTGGCGTCGTCCCGCACCCTCGCCCGTGGATGCCTTCGGCAGTCGGGATCCGCGGCCTCCAGCTCCCGGACCCGCTCCAGCAGGGCGCCGGGACCCCGGCGGCGCACCAGGGCGAAAGCGCCCTCCCAGGACAGGTCCCCGAACACCTCCACCACCCGGGTCGCGCCGTCGGTCATCGCCAGGAACGGCCCCCCGGGCACCGTCCCGGCCAGGGCCTCATCGGCCGCCCGGGGGTCGGCGCCCGCGGTCCAGAACCCGCCGGGAACGTTGCGCCAGGCGCGGACGGCGGTCCCCGGGCCCACCCTGGGCCGCAGGTCGTCCAGCCTCGTGTCCGCGATCGTTCGGAGGCCCCCGCCCTCCCCGGCCAGCAGCACCGAGTCCGACAGCACCAGGTACTCCAGCCGGTCCCCGCTGATTCGGACCGCGACGACCGTGGCCGAGGGCGTCTCCTGGTTCCCCAGGTCGCAGGTCCCGCCGTGCGCTGCCGACGCCGACCGGATCGCCTCCGCCAACGCCTCGCGCAGGTCCGCCCCCGCGTCCGCTCCGGCCAGCAGCAGGGCGCCCAGCCGGCGCGTGTACCAGGCGACCCCGTGCGAACAGCCGTTGTCGACGCCGGCGGGGGCACTGGCCCCGTCGAGCAGGACCGCGGCCGTGGCGGTCACCGCGGCGAAGTCCTCGTTCGGGTGGTCGGGGCGTCCGGGTTCCGTGGCGAGAAGGAAGGGCACGGAGCCCTCCTACCCGTGAGGGGCCACGGCACACGGGTGGTCCCCGGCACACGGAAGGCCCCGCACGCCCGGGATCCGGGTCGCGCGGGGCCTGCCGGGAGCCGGGTCAGCGCACCACCACGGTGGCGTACAGGTCCAGGTGGCCCTGTTGCCACAGCCAGTCCATGGCGGCCAGGCTCACCCGGGCGCAGCCCTTGGAGGCGGGCTGGGACGGAACGCTGGGGTAGCCGTGCACGGCGATCCCGCCGTTGAAGTACTTGGGCCGGTACAGCGCCCCGTACGGCCCGGGGTCCCAGGAGTCGACGTCGCGGAAGACCGTGTACTCGCCGGTGGGCGTGGTCGCGATCCGCTCGGAGCCGTCGGAGCCCTCGTAGGGCCTGCCGGAACCGGTGGAGGTGTGGATGACGCTCTCCACCGATCCGTCGGCGACGACCAGCATCAGCTGCCGTTCGAGGTCGATCTCCACCACCGAACCGGACTCCGTGCTGGCGGACGGGACCGCGCCCTCGGCGAGCGCGGCCCTGGTGTCGGGACCGACCAGGCCGTCCCGGGCGATTCCGGCGGCCTTCTGGAGCGCCAGCACGGCGTGCTCGGTGTGCATGCCGAACTGGCCGTCGACGCCGTCGATCCAGTAGCCGAGCTCGTCCAGCCGCCCCTGGAGTGCGCTCACCTGGGCGCCGGAGTCGCCCTTGCGCAGGTTCGCGGTCACGGCCGGAGCGCTCGGGGCGGCGGCCGGAGAGGAGGCCGCGGGAGCGGATGCGGAAGAGGAGCTCGGGACGGGGGAGGCGTGGGCCGGCGCGGCCGTCAGCGCCGGCCCCGCCGCCAGGGCGCAGGCCGCGCCGAAGGCGAGGGTGCTCGTTCGGAGGGGGTTCCTTGCGAAGGGTGATCGGGGGGAAACCATACGTCCCATTTACCCACAGGCCCGGCGCTGTCCCGGATTCGGGGCGGCCGGGTGCGGACCGGCCGGTCGGCGGCCCGGTCAGCGGTGGTACGCACGCTCGTGCAGGGAGCAGGCCACCTGGGCCAGGGCACGGCAGCGGGCGAACTCCACCGGGGTGAACGGGACGTCGGCGCGGTGGACGGTCAGGGTGCCGCCGCCGGGGGCGGGCAGGACCATCGCGGTGCCGGACAGTTCCCGTGCGGGGTCCTGCCGGTCGGGCACCCGGGTGTACCGGACGTCCTGGGCGGCGGCGAGGGCGAGCAGGCAGCGTTCGAGCGTGGTCGTTCCGGTGACCAGGGCGTCCACCATGGTGAGGGTGCGGCTGGTGGTGTCACTGAGTTCGTGGACGTCGGCGGTGCGCACCACGGCGTCACGCCCGCCGGCGTCCCGTACGGACCGGTGGAGCTCGGGCTCGCCCACGGAGGCGGGCGCGCTCACGAAGAACTCGTCGACGGCGTCGGTGCCGTCGGGGTGGACCTGCATCAGTCGGATGTCGACCCCCAGGGCAGCGAACCGCCCGGTCAGGGCGGCCAGTCCGCCGGGCACGTCGGCGACGGTGACCCGCACGCTCCAGAGCCGGTCCTCGGCCGGGGAGGCGGACCGGGCCCGTCCGGCCGCCGGGTCGGTCGCCCCGGCCGGGGGCGCGGCCCGGTCGCGGGAACGGCGGTGCAGGTGCCAGCGGTGCAGGGCGGAGAACGCGAGGAGGAGGGCCCCCAGCCCGATCAGGGTTCGCACCCCGCTGTCGCTGTGCCCCAGGGAGACCACCAGGAGGTGGGCCGCCCCCGCCGCGAACAGCAGGGTCCCCAGCTCCAGCACCTCGCGGCCGAGGAATCCGTGACGGTCGTCGGTTCGATGGCTGCCACTCGAAGCGTCCATGCCGCCGACGGTGTCAGGCCGAGGTTGCGTCCGTTCGTCGTTCTGTGTCGTCGCGGTAACGCGGAGGGTGACCTCGCTCACGGCGCCTCCCGTACCCGGGCCGGGGAGGAGCCGTGAACGGGGCGTCCGTGTTCGCGGGTGGTCCGGCCCCGTGTCCGGGTCAGGGGCGCCCGTGGCGTTCGATGACGTCGGTGACGTCGATGTCGATCCGCCCGACCCGCAGCCCCAGGCGGTTCTGGACGAAGGCGCCCATGGCCCGCCGCGCCGCGGCGGTGGCCTCGGGGATGACGGTGCCGCTCAGGACCCGGGCCGTGGCGGCGACGACCAGGCCGTCCGGGGTCTGTTCGATCCGACAGCGGCCGACGATCAGCCCTTCGGCCGGGTCCACGCAGGCGCGCAGCATCGCGGAGACCGCGGAGTGGCGGACGCGGGTGTCGCCGGGGCCGCCGCCGGGCAGCCGGAGGGTCTGCCTGGAACGCCCCTCGGCGCGCACGGTACGCATCACGTCGTCGAGGAGCCCGGGCGGCGCGGTGATCTCACCTTCGCTGTCCAGAGCCGCCAGCAGGGGCCGGAACTCCTCCGCGGCGGCCCGGCAGTGCGGGCAGGTCCGCTCGTGTCCGGTGACGGTGCCCTTCCGGAGGTGGTCCAGGAGCGCGTCGGCGGAGGTGCCGCAGGGTAGCTGGTCGTGGTCGTCGGACGGGTCTACCGCCATGGTTCGAGCGCCTCCACGAGATGGGTACGCGCGCGGTGGATGCGGCCGCGTACGGCGGTCGGGGTCGTGTCGACGATCTCCGCTATCTCCTCATAACCCAATCCTTCCAGTTCCCGGAGAACCCAGCAGATCCGTTGCGGGGGCGGGAGTCCGGCCAGGGCTCCGCGCAGCGCCTCGTGCAGGCCGGTGGCCAGGGCCCGGTCGTCGGGCCCCGCGCTCCGTTCCCTGAGTCCGGAGTCCTCCGCCTCGGCGGGGTCCTCGGGGCGGCGGGCGCGCAGGGCGTTCAGCGCGAGGCGGCTGACGATGCGGTGGAGCCAGGCCGGGAAGGTGTGCGGGTCCCGGAGGTCGGGCAGTCTGCGCCAGGCCGTGATGAGGGCCTCCTGGGCGGTGTCCCTGGCCTCGGCGGCGTTGCCGAGGGTGCGGAGGGCGATGCGGTAGACAACGTCCTGGTGGCGACGGACGAGGCTCTCGAACGCCTGGTCGTCGCCGTCCTGCGCTCGTTCCACGAGCACGCTCTCCGGTAGTGCGGTGTCCGTGTGCATCTGCGGGATTCAGCTTTCCCGAAGCCGGGGTAACTACATGTCGTAAGTAGTTAACTACATTAAGTAGCAGACTCACGATCGGTAAACGTGTTCCAGGTCACATGGATTCCTGCGTGAGCCGACCCCCCTCCCACGTGTCCTCCACACGACGGCCCGAACAGGGGGCCGCGCAGACCAGTCCGCACGGACCACAGGAGCACCCCATGGCAGCCAGGAACACCGCGAGCGCGCACACCGACATCCACCAGGCCCCGTCCGCCCGCAGCGACGAGTCCTCCAACCGCACCGACCTCGCCCGCACCGACCTCGCCCGCACCGACCGGTCCGAGGACAACGGCCGCACCGACATCGCCGACCACGTCGTCGCCAAGATCTCCGGAATGGCCGCCCGCGAGGTCCGCGGCGTCCACCGGATGGGCGGGGGAGCGGCACGCGCCTTCGACGCCGTCCGCGAGCGCATCCCCGGTTCCACCTCCACCAACGCCGCCGCCCGCGGCGTCTCCGTGGAGGTCGGCCGGACCCAGACCGCCGTCGACATCAACCTGGTCGTCGAGTACGGCGTCTCCATCCCCGACCTCGCCGCGGTGGTCCGCCGCAACGTCACCGCCGGTGTGGAGCGGATGACCGGCCTGGAGGTCACCGAGGTCAACGTGACCGTCGACGACATCCACCTCCCGGACGACGAAGCCCAGGAGGCACCGGCCGAGCCCCGTGTCCGCTGACGCGCCCCTCCCCCACAGCAGTAAGGAGTACGAACGATGTGGTCGATCACCGGCCTGGCCTACGGGTCCCTCCTCGGCCTGGTGGCCTACTTCGGCGGGTTCGGCGCCTTCCTCCTCGTCCTGGTCCTCGGCGCCGCCGGGTTCCTGGCGGGCCGCGCCTACGCCGGGGAGACGGACCTGGCCACCCTCTTCGCCCGCCAGGACGGGGGCGCGCGATGGTGAGCACGGCAGCCCCCAACCCGACGGCGCCCGGTCCGGGGACGCCGGGGCCGACCGTGTCCGGCCCCGAGGCGCGCTCCGCCCACCGCGTCGCGGTCCGCACCTTCCGTCCCCGGCGGTCGACCACCGCCGTCCTGGTCAGCACCGTCACCGTGCTGGTCGCCGGGGTGGCCGCCGCCGGGGTGATCGCCGCGCTGGTCGGGGCCCCGCTGCGGGGCGTCCCGCTGGAACGGGTCCCCGAACCGACCATCGGTGCCCGCTGGGGCGGGCCCGAGATGGTCATCGCCTCCGCGGCGACCGCCGTCGTCGGCCTGTACCTGCTGCTCACCGCACTCATTCCGGGCAGGGGCAGCCACATGGTGCTGCGCACCGACGACCGGGACCTGGTCATCGGCCTCTCCCGGCGAGGGCTGCGCCGGATGGCCGAAAGCACCGCCCGCGAGGTGGACGGTGTCGCCGGGGCCCGCGCCCGGACGCGGGGCCGCACCGTCCGGATCACGGTCCGCGCCCCCGAGCCCGCCGACGCCGGACTGCGGACGCGAGTGGAGGACGGGGTCCGGGAGCGCCTCCTCGAACTCGGGCCCGCCCGTCCGGTACGCGTGCGCGTGCGGATCCGCCAGGCGAAGGTGGGGCTCCGGTGAGGCGCTACCCGCACCGTGCCGCACGCCGGACGGCCCGGGGCAACCGGCAGGGGCTGGCCCTGGTCGGCGTGCTGCTGCTGGCTGCCGGCTCGGCCGTGCCCCTGCTGGTGCACGGCCCCTTCCACCTCCTCGCCTCGGGGAGCCCTGGGCAGGCGCCCAGAACGGCGGGGGAGCGGATCGCCCCACTGCTGGCCGCGCCGTGGGTCCCGTACGCCGCCGCGGTGCTGTCCGTGGGGGTGGTTCTGCTGGCCCTGCGCTGGCTGCTCGTGCAGGGGCGCTCCGCCCGGGTGCCCGAGCTCCGCCTCGACGAGGGGGACCGGGGCCGCACCGACGTCCTCGCCCGCGCCGCCTGCAAAGCCCTGACCAGGGAGGTCGTCAAGTACCCGGGTGTGTACAGGGGGCGGGCCCAACTGACCGAGTCCCCGCGCGAGCCCTGTCTGCTGGTGGACCTCGTCCTCACCGAGGACGCCGACCCCGTCGCCGTGTGGCAGCGGTGCCGCGACGACGCGCTCGCCCGGCTGCGCCTCTCCCTGGACCTGGACCGGCTGCCGACGGTGCTGCGCATCTCGGTCTCCGGGCAGCCGTCCGGCCGCAGACTCGCCTGAACCCGCGGCACACCCGCGCGGGTTCGGGTTGAGCGACGGGGGCGGTGCGGGCCCCGGGCCGCTGGGGAGGGCCCGGAAGGCCCCCGCCCCCGTCCGAACACACCCCTGACCCCTCCTCGGCCCCTGGACCGCGCGGCGCCCAACCGGGCGGTGCGCTCCGCAGCCGTCGTCCACAGGTGTCGCCCCGGACGGTCGAGCGGCCGGAACTGGGTAGGCAGGGGGATGGGACACGCGCCCTGTCCGTCGCGCGGTGCCCGGCCGAGGGATCCGACCCCAGGAGGCGGTATGAGCCGGTTCTTCATGAACGAACGCGAGACCCTGGTCGAACAGGCGCTGGAGGGGCTCGTCGAAGCCCACGGCGGCCTGGTCGACGTGCACACAGACCCCTTGTTCGTCACCCGGCGGGTGCCCGCCGCGGGCAAGACCGCCCTGCTGTCCGGCGGCGGTTCGGGGCACGAACCGCTGCACACCGGTTTCGTCGGGCCCGGCATGCTCGACGCCGCGGTGCCCGGAGACGTGTTCGCCAGCCCCACCGCCCTCCAGGTGCGCGCGGCGATCCGGGCCGTCGACACCGGTGAGGGCACGGTGATGATCGTCAAGAACTACACCGGCGACGTCCTCAACTTCTCCATCGCCGCCGAACTCCTCGCCGAGACGCACCGGGTCGAACAGGTGCTGGTGGACGACGACCTCGCCACCCAGAGCCAGGACGAGGGCGGCCCCGGCCGCCGGGGGACCGCCGCCGTGGTCGCGGTGGAGAAGGTGTGCGGGGCGGCCGCGGAGGCCGGGGCGCCCGTCGCCGAGGTGCGGGCGCTCGGCCAGGACGTGGTGGCGCGGTCGGCGACGCTCAGCGTGGCCTTCGAGGCCTGCACCAACCCGATGACGGGGAGGCGCTCCTTCGAGCTGGAACCCGGCGAGATGGAGTTCGGCGTGGGGATCCACGGTGAACGCGGTATCGAGACCCGCCCGGTCACGGAGGCCGCGGACCTGGTGGAGAGCCTGGTCGGCCCGCTGGTGGAGTCGGTGGGGGCCAAACGCGGGGACTCCGTGCTCGCGATCGTCAACGGGCTCGGCGCCACCCACGGACTGGAGCTCGGGGTGGCGGCCCGCGAGACCCGCCGGGTCCTCGACGGGCTGGGGGTGAGCGTCGCCCGGACCCTGGTCGGCCCGTACGTGACCTCGCTGGACATGAAGGGGCTGTCGATCACGCTCACCGTGCTGACCGACGACCTCGTGAAGTTCTGGGACGCACCGGTGCGGACCCCCGCGCTGGTCTGGTGAGCGAAGGAGTGCAGATGTCGGCAAGCAACGGGACGGAACTCACCGGAGCGCGGGCCAGGGCCTGGCTGCTGGCCTTCGCCGACCGGGTGGTCGCGGACGCGGACGAGCTCACCGAACTCGACAGACAGGCCGGTGACGGCGACTTCGGCTGGAACATCAGCTCGGCGCTCAAACGGGCCCGCACGGGTCTGGAGGAGAGCGGCGCGCAGGATCCGGCGGAGGTCTTCCAGGCCGTTTCGGACGCCTTCCTGGCCTCCGGCGGGACGAGCGGCCCGCTGTTCGGGCTGTGGTTCGGGCGGCTGGGGGCCGGGCCGTCGGCGCCCTGGAGCGTGGCCGACCTGGGGAGGGCCTTCGAAACGGCGACCGGCGCGGTGCGCCGGCTCGGCAAGGCCGAGGTGGGGCACAAGACCATGGTGGACGCGATGGCCCCGGCCGCCGAGGCGCTCACCTCGGCCGAGACGCACTCCTGGCGGGAGGCCGTGCGCGGGGCGGCCCGCGCCGCACGGGCCGGAGCCGACTCGACCAGCGGCATGATCGCCCACCGCGGCCGCGCCAGCTACCTGGGGGAGCGGGTGCAGGAGGTGCTCGACCCGGGGGCGGTCTCGGTGGCGTGGTTCTTCGAGGCGGCGGAGGGGGCCTGAGGGGCTTGCCGGGCCGCTCCGGCCCCGGTACGGAGCGCGAAAGGGGTCGTCCCGCCGCCCCGGCGCGGGGAGGCCCCGGCTCTGTGCTGGTCCGGCACCCGGCTCGGCCGGACGGAAGCGGATCGGATGCGGTCCGCCCACGGTCCGGTGGACGGCTCGGCAACCGCTATCGGTAGTCTCCTCCCTGCCGGGCCGAAGGCTGGGACGAACGAGGGAGCCGACCGTGGACACTGCCGGGAACACCGCGAACGACCACAAGGTCATCGTGATCACCGGGGCGGGCGCCGGGATCGGACGGGTGACCGCGCGGCGGCTGCTCGGGGACGGCCACTCGGTGGTCCTGGCCGGTCGCCGCAGGGAGAGCCTGGCGGAGACCGCGGACGGGAGCCCCGGGGCCACGGTGGCGGAGGCGGACGTGACCTCCGCCGAGTCGGTCCGGGCACTGTTCGGACTGGTCCGCGAACGCTTCGGCCGGGTGGACGTGCTCTTCAACAACGCCGGGGTGTTCGGTCCCGCGGCGTCGGTGGACGAGATCGGGGACGAGGACTGGCGCGAGGTCCTGGACACCAACGTCACCGGTTCGCTGAACTGCGCCCGTGAGGCCGCGCGGATGATGAAGGAGCAGGAACCCCGGGGCGGGCGGATCATCAACAACGGCTCCGTCTCCGCGCACGCGCCCCGGCCGTCGAGCGTGGCGTACACGGTGAGCAAGCACGCCGTCAGCGGGCTCACCGCCTCCATGAACCTGGACCTGCGCGGGTACGGGATCGCCTGCACCCAGATCGACGTGGGCAACGCCGCCACCGCTATGACCGCCGGGTTCGGGGCCAACGCCCGCCAGGCCGACGGCTCGGTGCGCCCCGAGCCCACCATCGACGCCGTCCACGTCGCCGACACCATCGCGCACATCGTCTCCCTGCCCACGGACGTGAACGTCCCGACCGTCACCGTGATGGCCCGGGAGATGCCCTTCGCCGGGCGCGGCTGAGCAGTCCCGGGCGGGGCCGACCAGCCGGGTCGAGCCGCACGGGTGGAGTCGGTCGGGTCGAGTTGTCCACAGGTCGACACACCGACCTGGCCCCGGAGCACTCCGGCGGCCTACCGTCGACACGGGGGAGCCTGCGCCCCGCCCGCTGCGTGCTGCCCACCCACCCCGACCCCACCGGCTGCACCGAACCCGCCCCGTCCGCCCGCGCCCTGTGCTAACGTCGCTTCCTCGCGGCGACCCGGACCTGGCCCCGTGGCCCAGGGACGTGCCGGACCCGTGTCCCTCCCGAAGCCCTCCCGGGCCCCTCGTGACGGAGACCGGACCCTTCTGCACGTTCTCCACCTGCCAGGGAGCCACGCCCGTGCGTGTCCACTGCGCGGTGTACGCCCGCGGGCTGCGCCGCTACTCGACCTACCGTGCGGCCGCCGTCGCCGGAATCCTCACCAACTCGGTCTTCGGCGTCATCAACGCCATGGTGCTGCTCGCCCTGTTCGCGGCCCGCCCGGAGATCAACGGCTACGACGCCGCCGACGCCGTCACCCAGGTGTACGTCGCCCAGGCCCTCATCGCGCCCCTCGCCATCATGGGACCGGCCCTCGAACTCAGCGAGCGCATCCGCACCGGCGCCGTCGGCACCGACCTGCTCCGCCCCGTCTCCCTGCTCGGCTGGTGGCTGGCGCAGGACCTGGGCCGCGCCACCTTCGACCTCCTCTTCCGCAGCGTGCCCACCTTCGCGGTCGGCGCGCTCCTGTTCACGCTCGCCCTGCCCGGCGACGCCCTGCGCTGGGCGCTCACCCTGCTGTCGTTCGCCCTGGCCACGGTGGTGGGTTTCGCGTTGCGCTACCTGTACTCGGTGGTGGGCTTCTGGCTGATGGACACCCGGGGCGTGTGGGCGGTCATGGGCCCGGTCGGACCGGTAGCCGCCGGAATGCTGCTCCCGCTCACCCTCTTCCCCGCCCCCGCCGCCGAGGTCCTGCGGCTGCTGCCGTGGGCGTCGATGGTGCAGATCCCCGCGGAGGTCCTCCTCGGTAAGGACACCCTGCCGGGCGGGAGCGTGTACGGCGGGCTGCTGTTGCAGGCGGGGTGGGCGGCCGTGCTGCTCGCCCTCGCCGCCCGGCTGACCACCCTGGCCATGCGCAGGGTGGTGGTCCAGGGTGGCTGACCTCCTCCCCGCGAACGCCCCGGAGGCGCCACGCCCCCCGCGCCCGCCCCGTCCCGGCCCGCGCGACGGTTTCCTCCGGGAGGTGCGCCGGGCCCTGCGCGCCTACGTCCTGCTCGCCTGGACCTGGTGCCGCGCGGTCGCCCAGTACCCGATGGCGCTGTCCCTGCTCACCTTCGGCGTGGCGCTCAGCTCGCTGGCGGAGATGGGCGCCGTCGCAGTGGTGTTCGGCCACGCCGGGACCCTGGCCGGTTTCTCGGTGTACGAGGGCCTGCTCGTCTACGCGCTGGCCGCCACGGCCTTCGGCACCGCCGACTTCCTGATGGGGTCGGTGGAGCGGCTGGGCGAGCACATCCGCTCGGGCAGCTTCGACACGATGCTGGTCCGCCCGGTCCCGCCGCTCGTCCAGCTGGCCACCGACCAGTTCTCCCCGCGCCGTCTCGGCAAGGCCGTCCCCGCGCTGATCGTGCTGGTGTTCGTGCTGGTCGTGTGCGATGTCGACTGGACCGCCGGGCGGGTGCTGATGCTTCCCGTCCTGGTGGTGTCCGGGGTCGTCATCTGCTGTTCGGTGTGGCTGCTCGGCGGCTGCCTCCAGTTCTTCGTGCTCGACGCCCGACAGGCCGCGAACTCGCTCACCTACGGCGGGCAGGCGCTCACCGAGTACCCCGTCGCCATCTACGGCCGGAGCCTGGTCCGGGCGGTGACCTTCGTGGTCCCGCTGGCCTTCGTGAGCTGGCAGCCCGCGCTCTACCTCCTGGACCGGCCCGACCCCACCGGCCTCCCCGGGGTCCTGCGTTTCCTCGGCCCCCTCGTCGCCGTCGTCCTCGCCCTGGCGGCCGCCCTGGTCTGGCGGCTAGGCCTGCGCCACTACCGATCCACCGGGAGCTGACCGATGCCCACCCACGAGAGCACCGCCGACGGGACCGCCACCCGTGAGCGCACAGCGGGCGAGACCGCCGCCGACGGGGAAGGCGGGCCGATCATCGAGGCGGTCGGGCTCGGCCGCGACTTCGTCCGCTCCGAGGGCCGGTTCCTCCGCAGGACCAGGCGCACCGTCAGCGCCGTCCGGGACGTGACCTTCACCGTCCGGCCCGGGGAGATCGTCGGCTACCTGGGCCCCAACGGCGCCGGGAAGTCCAGCACCATGAAGATGCTCACCGGTATCCTCACCCCGACCTCGGGCAGCGTGCGGGTCGCCGGGATGGAACCGTCCCGGCAGCGCACCCGCCTGGCACGGGAGATCGGGGTCGTGTTCGGCCAGCGCACCACCCTGTGGTGGGACCTGCCGCTGCGCGACAGCCTCACCCTCACCCGGCACCTGTACCGGGTGCCCGCCGCCGTGCACGCCGAGCGTCTGGCCGAACTCACCGAACTCCTGGAGCTCGGGCCGTTCCTGGGTACCCCGGTACGCCAGCTCAGCCTGGGCCAGCGGATGCGCGGGGACCTCACCGCCGCACTGCTGCACGCCCCGCGCCTGCTGGTGCTGGACGAGCCGACCATCGGGCTGGACGTGGTCAGCAAGTCGACCATCCGCGAGTTCCTGCTGCGGGTCAACCGGGAGCGGGGCACCACCATCCTCATCACCACGCACGACCTCGGCGACGTGGAACGGCTGTGCGACCGGGTGATGGTGATCGACCACGGCCGTCTGGCCTTCGACGGGGGCCTGACCGAGCTGCGCGCCACCGTCCCGACCCCGCGGGTGCTGGTGGTCGACCTGGTGGCCCCGGCGCCCGCGATCGAGGTGGCGGGCGCCACCGCGGTACGGGTGGACGGCCCGCGCCAGTGGCTGGAGCTGGCGGACAACCCGGCCCGGGTGATCGCGGCAGTCACCCGGCAACACGAGGTGGCCGACCTGACCCTGCGCGAACCCGACATCGAGGGGGTGGTGTCCGCCCTGTACCGAGGGGGCCGCGCGCCGTGACCCGGCCCGCCCGGGGCCGGACACCGCGGTCCCGGGCGGGCGCGAGGCCGGTGGCCCGGGCCCCGGGGCGGGAACGTGCGGGACAGGGAGCGCGCACCCCGGAAGGTGGTGGTATCACCACCATGGAAAAGGCCGCCCCCGCGCGCGAACCTGGGTCGTATGGACAGAACCCTTCCGAGCCCGGTGCGTTGGGCCACGATCCTGTGGTCGGTGGCGATCGCGGCCGGGATCACCGAGACCTCCCTCGCCGTCGCCCCCGGTCTGGCCGGGGGCGGGGCCGTGCCGTGGCTCGCCCTGGTCACGCGCGGGCTGCTCTACACCTTCTCCGCGCTCCTGGTCGCCTGGTTCTCCCGGGGACACGGGTGGGCGCGGATCACCCTGGTGGTGCTCATGACCGGGGTGGGGCTCGCGAGTGTGCTGGTCTCCATGGGGCTCGGGGTGTTGTCCGGGTTCGGGGTGTTCGTCGGACTGGGCTACGAGGGCCACGGGGCCGTCCTCCTCATCCGGGTCGCGCACACGCTCGTCTACGTCGGAGCCGTGGTGGTGGCGACGGTGTCGGCCTTCCTGCCCGGAGCCAACCGGTACTTCCGCGGGGCCCGGGGCGCGGTCGCCGCCCGGGACCTCCGGCACGCCGGGGCATCCCTCTCCCGCGCCGCCCTCGCGTAACGCGCACCGGCCGGGCCCGCACCGTCCGCGCGTAACGCGCACCGGCCGGAACCCGATCGCCTCCGTGTCTCCCCTGACCAGGCCCGCCACCGGGCTCCCGGCCCCCGTTGCCCAGGGCGGGAAGGGTCCGGGAGGATGGTCGATATGACCGCTTCGTCCTACGAGGTGTGGCTCGGAATCACCTTCGGTGTTCTGTCCTGCGCCGCCTACACGGCCGCCGCCGTGGCCCAGCGCAGGCTCGCAGTCCGTATCACCGAACCACTGACCGGACGCGGTCAACTGGGGTCGCTGCTCCGACACCCGCTCTGGTGGGTGTCCCTGGTGTTCAACGGGGGACGCGCCGGCTTCCAGGTGGCCGCGGTCAGCTTCGCGCCGCTGACCGTGGTGCAGCCCCTCGGCGTCCTGGTGCTGATCTTCGGCGTTCCCTGGTCGGCCAGGCTCGCGCACCGCCGGGTGACCCGGGCGGAGTGGCGCGGCACCGCCTACACGACGGTGGCGCTCGGGGCCCTGCTCGCGGTCACGGTCACCGGAGGTCGGGGCGGGGTGCTGTCCGCCGAGGACTCGGTGCTCGTGGGCGCCGGGACCGTCGCCCTGCTCGCCGCCGTCGCCTGGGGAGCGGGCCGGGTTCCGTCACCGGCCTGGCGCAGTTACCTGCTGGCAGCGGCCGCCGGTGTGGCCTTCGGGGTCTCCTCGGCGGCCGTGAAGACCGCCGTGTGGGCCTTCGGGGAGGGGGTGTCGGCCGGGATAGCGCATCCGTCGGCGCTGGCCGCCCCGGTGATCGCGGTCCTCGGGCTCTTCCTCGCCCAGGCCGCCTACCAGGGGGTCGACCTGGGGGCTCCGCTGGGCGTCACGACGCTGGCCAACCCGGTCGCGGCGGCGATCGTGGGGGTCTCGTTCATGGGTGAGTCCTATGCGGGCGGTTGGGCGGGCGGCGCCATCGCCCTGGTGTGCGCGTTCGTCGCGGCCTACGGGATCCGCCTGCTGACCGTCCCCTCCGCCGACGCCGCGCAGGCCGCTCGGCGCGCCCCGGAGCCGGACCCCCGCTCCTGAGCGCGCCCGTCGGCGCCCGGCCGGCCGTCCACAGCCTGTGGACGGCTCCCGGCCGCAGCGGCAAACGTTTCACCCCGCACCGCCGGGACCGCCGCTCCGAGCGGGGTTGCTTTCGTTGCGTAGTTTCGTCACGGCTGCGTCGCGTCTCGTGACCCGTGTCCGGTGTCCACCTCCCACGGGTCGACGGGAACCATCCCGGTCCGGAAACCGTGCTGGTCGAGCAGGTGCCCGCTGAGCTTCATCGGCCACAGGGCGATCGACCTGTCGCCCACCACGAGCTGCGGTGCGGTGCGCACGAGTTCGGCCTCGAACCGCTGGGCGTCCTCCACCGAACGGCTCCACGCCGCCACCATCAGGTTGTGGCGGCCGGTCACCCCCGCACACGACCGGACCTCGCGCATACTGCTGATCCGCTGGGCCGCCGCGGTGATCCCGTCCGGCGGCAGCTGCGCCCACACGATCACCGCGACCGGCCACTCCGACAGCGGCCGGGACACCTCGCAGCGGGCCTGCACGACACGGGAGGCGAACATGCGGCGGACCCTGCGGCGCACGGTGTCCGGTGAACTGCCACAGGTCCGGGCCAGGTCCGTGTAGGACGCGCGCCCGTCGACGGAGAGCGCCACCATCAACCGCCGGTCCAGGGCGTCCGGTTCGCCCGCCGGTTCGAGCGCGGGCACGTCCTGTGCGATCCGGTCCACCTGTTTGGGGTCCAGAGCGCGCAGCCGCCACCGGCTGCCCTCGGTGAACACCGCCCCGGCCACGTGGGTGCGGCTGGAACGGATGCCCTCCATCGTGTCCAGGTATCCCACGACCCATCGGGACAGCGTCCCCACGTCCTCCATCATCACCGTCAGCAGCAGGTCCCGGTCGCCGGTGACGTGTTCGACCGTGACCACGTAGGGGAGCGAGGTGAAGGCCCGGGCGACGTCGAGCAGGGCCCCGCTCACGCAGTCCACCTCAACGAACGCCAGACAGCCCTTCCCCTGCCCGCTCAACCCCGTACCGGGTGCCACGCTCACCCAGGCCGAACCCGACTCCGACATCCGCTGCCAGCGCCGGGCGGCGGTCACCGCGTCGATGCCGAGCACGTCACCGATCAGCGACCAATCGGCCCGGGGCGAGATCTGGAGGGCGTGGACGAGCTGCTGGTCCACGTCGTCAAGCATGCGGTTTGTCTGCACCTGTTGCTCCAGTTTTGCGAATTTCCTGCTTTTTTCGTCCACTTCCTGGCTCTCCACCCCATTCTGTCCTGCGAAGCACACGAGAGAAGGGCAGGTCAGGATGCTGATGGTCGATCGGGCGGAGAAGTTCCGCGAGGAGATGGTGGAGCTGCGCCGGGCCCTGCACCGCGAGCCCGAACTCGGACTGGACCTGCCCCTCACCCAGGACCGGATCCTCGCGGCCCTCGACGGCCTGCCGCTGGAACTCACGCTCGGACAGGGACTCACCTCGGTGACCGCCGTCCTCCGGGGCGGCAGGCCCGGCGGCGCGGTCCTGCTCCGAGGCGACATGGACGCCCTTCCGCTCCAGGAGACCGCCGAGGTCGACTACGCCTCCACCATCGACGGCCGCATGCACGCCTGCGGACACGACATGCACGTCGCCGGCCTGGTCGGCGCCGCCAGGATCCTCTGCGAGATGCGCGAGGAACTGCACGGCGACGTCGTGTTCATGTTCCAGCCCGGCGAGGAGGGGTTCAGCGGCGCCCCCAGGATGATCGAGGAGGGCGTCCTGGACGCTGCGGGCAAGCCCCTGGACGCCGCCTATGCCATCCACGTCGCCTCGAACCTGGTCCCGCACGGTGTGCTCGCCACCAAGTCGGGCGTGGTCATGAGCGCCTCGGACGCCATGGGGGTGACCGTGCACGGGGTCGGCGGGCACGGCTCGTCCCCGCACCACGGCAAGGACCCGGTCCCCGCCACCTGCGAGATGGTCACCGCCCTCCAGAACCACGTCACCCGCACCTACGACGTCTTCGACCCCGTCGTCGTCACCGTCGGCAGGCTCAGCGCGGGTTCGCAGAACAACATCCTCGCCGCCAGCGCCGAGTTCGACGCGACGGTCCGCAGCTTCTCCGAGACCAACCACGCGGTGCTCCAGGAACGCCTCCCCGCCCTGGTCAAGGGCATCGCGCAGGCGCACGGGCTGACCGCGGAGGTCGACTACGACGTCCAGTACCCGCCCACCGTCAACGACGACACCGAAGCCGTCTTCGCGATGGAGACCGTGCACGACCTGTTCGGTGCGCAGAGCGGGTTCGTCTCGCCGGTGCCCGCCTCCGGCTCCGAGGACTTCTCGTTCGTGCTGCGCGAGGTACCGGGGGCGATGCTCATGCTCGGCGCCGCCCCGGAGTGGACCGATCCGGTCACGGCACCGGCCAACCACTCACCGGACGCCCACTACGACGACGCCGTCCTGCCCCGGCAGGCCGCCCTCCTGGCCGAACTCGCGGTACGCCGCCTGGCCCGCACCGTCTGAACCCCCGATCCCCCACGCACAGAAGGGCGCGACCATTGAGTGAGCGCAGTCCCGGGACCGCCGAGCACACGGTGACGGGAGTGGTCGCCGTGGTCGGCCTGCTGGTCTTCTTCGAACTGACCAGCGGGCTGCTCCAGGGCGCCACCAACCCCCTGCTCCCCTCCATCCAGTCGGAACTGGGCGTCCCCAGTGCCCAACTCCACTGGGTGCACGCCGTCCAGTACCTGGCGGCGGCCGTGAGCGTCCCGATCTTCGGGCGGTTGGGCGACCTGTACGGGTACCGGCGGATGCTGCGGGTGGCACTGCTGTTCATCACCGTCGGCAGCGTGGTCGTGGCCCTCGCGCCCGACCTGACGGTGCTGCTGGTCGGCCGGGCCCTGCTCGGCCCGCTCGCCGCACTGCTCCCCCTGGAGATCGGCCTGGTGCGGGACCGCCTCTCACCCGAACAGAGCCGCCGGGCCATCGGCATGCTGGTGGGTTCGCTCACCCTCGGATCCCTCCTGGGAGCCCTGGTCGCCGGGATGGTGCAGGGCCTGGTCGGCGACGTCCGGGTGACCCTGGCCCTCCTCGCGGCGCTCGCGGTCGCCTGCCTGGCCCTGTCGTACTTCCGGATCCCCGAGTCCCGGAACAGGGCCGAGGGCGGTATGGACTGGCGCGGCGGGGTCCTCCTCGGCCTCGCCCTGGTCGCTCTGCTGGGTTCGATCTCCCAGGGCAACACCTGGGGCTGGACCTCACCGCTGTTCCTCGGCGGGCTCGTGGCGGCAGCGGTGCTGTTCGCGGTGTGGGTGCGGCTGGAACTGCGTACGGAGCACCCCCTCGTGGACGTGGCGGGCGTCGCCTCCGCCGCCGTCGCGCCCCACTACTTCGCCGGGGCGGTCCTGGGCGTGGTGCTGCTCGGCGGCCAGAGCGGCATCGTGCTCTACCTGTCGGCCTCGCCGGAGGACGTCGGATACGGGTTCGGGCTGGGGGTGATGGCCCTCGCCCTGGCGGTGATCCTGCCGTCGGCGACGGCCTTCGTCGGGGCCAGCACCATCGCGGCCGTCGCGGGACGGCTCGGTTACCGGCGCACGGTCTTCGTCGCGTTCTCGCTGATCGCCGGAGGGCTCACCGGCATGGCGTTCGCGTGGCAGCTGCTCCCGCTGTTCCTGGGCCTGTTCACACTGGTCGGGCTGGGCTGCGGGATGGCGTTGGGCGCGCTGCCGACCCTGGTGGTCGAGGCCAGCGCGGCGGACCGGGCGGGGAGCGCCTCCGCGGTGTTCAACAACCTCAAGACACTCGGCGGGAGCGTCGGCGGGGCGGTCTCCGCCGGTGTCCTCGGCTACTTCCTGACGGCCGGGACCGACGAACCCGCGCTCCTGGCCTACCAGGGGGTCTGGTGGGGTGTCGCGGTGCTCTCCCTGGCCACGGCCTTCGTGGCCGGAAGGGCCCGGAAGGCCTCGGCCTGAGCGGTCGACGGGCCCGGCCCCGCGGGGCCGGGCCCGTCGCGCGTGGTGCCCCCCGGCCTCCCGAGCCCGCTCAGGCCGCGGGGTCCTCGACCGGGACCTTCCACACGAGCACGGTGCCGCCGCCGGGGCCCCGGCCGGCGCTGAACACGCCGCCCAGGGCCCGGGCGCGCTGGTCCAGGTTGCGCAGACCGCTCCGGCGCCCCTCCTCGGGAAGCCCCACCCCGTTGTCGGTGACGGTGAGCGCCAGGGTGGTGGGCCGTCCGGTCGCGGACCTCTCCTCCACCGTCACCGAGACGTGCACCTCCGTGGCCCGGGCGTGCCGGGCGACGTTGGTCAGACCCTCGCCCAGGACCGCCAGCAGCTGTTCGCCCACCTCGTCCGGGACCGACGCGTCGATCGGCCCGTCCAGGCTCACCCCCGGGTGGCACCCCAGGCTGTGCGCGGTGCTCTCCGCCAGCCGCAGGATCCTCCCGCGCAGCGACGTGTCCCGTCTGCTCGGCGGGTTCTGGAGGTCGAAGATGGTCGACCGGATCTCCCGGATCGTGCCGTCCAGTTCGTCGATGGTGCTCTGGACCCGCTCCTCGGCCTCCGTGGAGCCGATCAGCCGGACCGTGCTCATCAGGGTCATCGCGGAGGCGAACAACCGTTGGATCACCACGTCGTGCAGGTCCTTGGCGATCCGGTCCCGCTCCTCCAGCACCACGATCCGCTCGCTGTCCCGCCGTGTCTCGGCCAGTTCCAGGGCCACCCCCGCCTGCACGGAGAAGGCGTGCAGCATGCGCCGCACGTTCTCGTCGAACGGCGCCCGGTCGGAGAGCTTGCCGAGCAGCAGTACCCCCCGGGTGTTCCCGGGAGTTCCCAGGGGAACCAGCAGACCGGGGCCGTAACCCCGGTGGGTGAGCATCGGGCAGTTGGCCAGCCGCAGGTCGGGCAGGGCGGTGGCCTCACCCGTCTCATAGACCAGCCCGCAGACGGAGTCGTGGATCTCCACCGGGGTCCCCAGGATCTCCTGGGCGATGGGGCCGTCCGCGAACTCCGCGAACAGGTGCCCGCGCGCGTGCGGGTCCGGCAGCATCACCACCGCCGTGTCCGCACCGCCGATCTCCCTTGCCTGGGCCGCCATGAACGCCAGCACCTCGTCGGTGTCGGCTCCCGACAGCAGCCGGGTGGTGATCTCGGTGGAGGCGCCCAGCCACCGCTCGCGCAGCCGGGTCTCCTCGTACAGGCGGGCGTTCTCGATCGCCACGCCCGCGGCGGTGGCCAACGCGGTGACGATGGTTTCGTCCTCCTCGTCGAACTCCCCGCCGTTCTCCTTCTCCGTCAGGTAGAGGTTGCCGAATATCTCGCCGCGCACCTGGATCGGCACGCCGAGGAAACTCGACATCGCGGGGTGCCCCTCGGGGAAACCGCCGAAGTCCGGGTGGTCGCGCAGGTCGGCCAGGCGCAGCGCGGTCCGTTCGTACAGGGGCGCGCCCAACACCCCCTTGCCGTGCGGGAAACGGCCGATCCGCTCGGCCTGCGCCCGGGAGAGACCGACCGGGATGAACTCGGTGAAGCTCCCGTCCTCACCGATCACGCCCAGCCCGGCGAACCTGGCCTCCGCCAGGTGCGCGGCGGCCTCCGTGAGCCGGCGCAGCACGGTCGCCAGATCCAGATCACCACCGATGGCCAGGACCGCCTGGAGCAGGGAGTGCACCCTCCCCTGGGCGGAAAGCCCCGGGTTCATCTGGGAGTGCACCTCGGAGAGGAGCTCCTCCAGGGGCCTGGGGGACAACCGGTGGCTCTGGGGGATCTCGGTCATGTGTGGGTCAACCTCCGCAGAGCCGTTGAGGGGTTGAGGGCTAATAGTTGAATTGTCGTTGGTTTTTTCCCGGTTTGCCACATCTGGCTGCTAGGAAGCTTGTCCGAGAGCCCGGAAATTCCCCGGGAATCGGGGGCGGCGGCTCGGCAATTCATGCTAACGTCACGGTCAGTCGGCGCACGAAGGCCTCTCTGACCTCGCGTCCAGCGCATGTAACCCCTGTTTTCCGGTGCTATTCGCACGCACACCTGATGTTGTCGCTCCTCGGCACTTCGCCGGGGCGGACTCGCTCCCACAGCGGAAGGAAACCTCCCGGTGTCTGGATACCACGGTACGGTCGGCGCCATCGGCGTCCGTCCCGCCGTGTGGCCGGAAGCACTCCGCCGGGCCCTGCTGCTCGCCGGCCTGCTCGCCGGAATCCTGTTCACCGTGTGGCTCGCCGCCGCGATCCCGGCGCATGCCGAGGAGGTACCCGTCACCGGGAACGCCCTACCCGGCGACACCGTCGTTGAAAGCGCCGAGACGCTCGGCGGTTCTATCAGCGGAGCGGTCACCGCCGTGGGCGACCAAGCCGCGAGGCAGGCCGACAGGGCGCTGGACGGAGCAGCCGAGACCGCCCGGGCGGTCGAGACCGAAGCGGCCGAACCCGTCCAGCAGGTCCGTGAAACGGTCCGGGACACCTCCCTGCCGCGTCCCGGGAACCTGCCCGAGGCCGTCATCCCCGACCCCGATCAGGTCACCGCACCCGCCCCGGTCGGCGACGGCGAGGACGCCCCCGCCGAGCCCCGCCGGGAGCAGGGGGCCGCCGCGCAGCCCGAGAAGTCGGCGGCGGACGAGCGGATCGCGGACGAGGCCCCCGTCACGGCGCGTCCGCAGACCGACCCCTCCGCCGAGGAGACCGGTACCCGCGAACGCGGCGGAACCGTCGACACCGGACCCCGCGGGGCCGAGACGGTCACCACCGTGGCCAACGGCACCTCTGCCGTCGGCGGCGGCGCCGCACCCGCGGTCGCCGGCTACCTGCAGACCGCCGGATCCCCGGCCCCCGCCCCCGGCCTGTTCGAGGCCGCCCGGCACGTCCTGCGCTCGGCCCCCGCCGACTCCGCGGACGAGCCGACCTTCTCCCCGGACTAGCGCACCACCGGACACGCGTCCCGCCCCGCAGGCCCCGAGCCGCGCGCGCCGCACGCGTCCGCTTCCCGCGCGCCCCTTCGACCGGCGCCCTCCCAGCGACACCCGTACCCAGTGACACCTGGGGGTTGACGTGAGCCCCGCACCTCGTTCGCGAGGTTCACGTCAGCCGGTGGTCCGCCAGACCGACCGACTGGATCCGGCCCGAACCCGACCCGCTCCCACCAGGGGCGGCGGGGTTCACCGGCCGGAGAGCTCACCCGTACGACCATCAGGCCCGGAGCCCCTGGCCAGGGACCCGGACCGCTGAACGGGGCACGACACCCGCTCCGTCGCGCCCCCGAACCGAACACACACTCCGGAAGGACATTCCATGTTCCACACCGCCCGTACCTCCGCCCGGACCCTGCTGGTGGCCGCCGGCGCCGCCGGATTCGTCGCCCTCGGCGCCGGTGTCGCAGGGGCTGACGCGCTCGGCGGTGCCACGGAGGGCCTCCCCCTGGGCGACCTGGGCAGCCAGGTTCCGTCCACCCTGACCGATGGCGTCACCTCGCCCGTCGGCGACCTGGTCAAGGTCCAGCCCGGCGAGCTCTCCGCCCAGCCCGAGCTGCAGCACCAGTCCGGCCAGGACGACGGCCCCCTCGGCCACGTGGTCGGCGACACCGTCTCCAGCGACAGCATCTCCGCGGACGCTCCGCTCCAGACCGGTGAGGAGAACTCCACCGGCGTCGGACCGCTGGAGCTGGACAGCGCCGCCGAGACCCTGCCGCTCAGCAGCGGGTCGGTCGACCCGGTCTCCACCCTGCTGGGCGGGACGGGCCTGCTCGACGGCCTGGGCCTGAACGGTGGCGGCCAGACCCTGCCGTTGAGCCACCCCGGGTCGCCGCTCCCCCTGGAGCAGAGCACGGACGTCGTCAACGACACCGCCGTCGAGCTGGGCGACCGTGTCGGCAGCGGTCTCCACGAGGCCAACCCCGAGCTGGTGGGCCTGGACGACATCGACCTCGCCCAGGTCGGCGAGACCGTTCCGATGAGCGACCCGGTCGGTCTCGACGCGGGCGAGAACGCCGACCTGACCGGCGGGCTCACCACCCTGCTGCCCAGCGACGTCAACGACACCCTGCCGATGAGCGGTGCCGGGACGGAGCTGGAGGGCGGGCTGCTGCCGCAGACCCCCGGCGGCGACCTGGTCGACGTCCAGGGCCTGCCGGAGCTGGGTGCCCCCGAGGTCGGCACCGAGCAGCTGCCCCTGGCCGGGGAACTGCCCGCCGACGACCTGCCCACCGGTGACCTGCTGCCGGTGGAGCAGCTGCCCCTCGCCGGGGAACTGCCCACCGGTGACCTGCTGGGTGAGGACCTGCCGAACATGTCCTGACCCCAGAACGTGCGCCCGCCACGACCGGCGGGCGCACACCGCCTCGGGCGGTGCGCGGGACCACCCCCGTCGACTGGGGCGCCAGGGGACTGTGGGGGTTCCCCGGCGCGTACCGGCGGGACGGCAGAGACCCCGCCGCCCGAGGCAGCCGCCCCCTCCCGGGGCCGTGACGACACCCCCGGTCCCGGGAGCGCGGGCCCTCTGCCGCAACGGACAGCACGGGCCCCCGCCGCATTCGCGCGGCGGGGGCCCGTGGCGTCGGTCGGGTCCGGCTACCAGTCGTTCTCGCCGGTGCCGAAACCGAGACCGTCCTGGCAGGGGTCGGACGTGGCGTCCCGGCCCACGCCCGGTCGGGCGGGCGTGTCCGGCACGGCATCGCCCTCTCCGACGGCAGCCTCCGAGTCCGCCGGGGTCGGCTCGGCCGTCGGCGGCTCCTGCGGGGCGGACGCGTCGTCGGCGGCGAGCAGTTCGGGCAGGCTGCGGTCCTCGCGCACCGCGGAGAACAGCTCGGCGGCCTCCGCCTCGTTCCACATGACCCGGTTGGGATCGTAGGGCGCCTGGTACCAGGGCACGGTGTGGAACTCGATGTCGGCCAGGTCCACGTCGGCCATCGTGACCGCCACGGACAGCATCCGGTCCAGGGTCAGCTCCCGGTCGGTGGCGCTGTGCCGCACCACCGCCTGGAGGATGCCGTTGAGCTTGCTCGGGCTCGTGAGTACGTCGCTGCTGGTCGCCTGGTCCGCGAGCGCGGCGAGGAACATCTGCTGCCGGTCGATGCGCCCCATGTCGCCGCCGTCACCGATGTCGTACCGGGCGCGGACGAAGGACAGCGCCTCGTTCCCGTCCAGGGTCTGCTCGCCGGCTTCGAGGTCCAGCTTGGCGCGGCGGTCCTGCATCGGTTCGGGAATGCACATGTCCACACCGCCGATGGCGTCCACCACGTCCCGGAAGCTCGCGAAGCTCAGGTGGACGAAGTGGTCGACCCGGATGTCCGTGAGGGTTTCGATGGTCCGCACGACGCAGGGAGGTCCGCCGTGGTACATCGCGGCGTTGATCATGCCGAAGTAACCGTAGGTCCCCTGGGCCTCACCGTAGGCGTCGCACTCCGGGAGCTGGACGAGGGAGTCACGCGGGAAGCTGATCACCGAGGCCCGGTTGTCCGGCGAGATGTGCGCCAGCATCAGGGAGTCGGACCGCTCGCCCTCGAACTCCGTGGAGTAGGCGGGGCTGTCCTCCTCGTACCCGTCCGAGCCGATGAAGAGGATGTTCACCGCGTCGTTGAGCCTGTCCGGACGCTCCTCCTCGTTGAGCAGCGCACCGATGTCGTGCTGCACCATGTCGGAGCGCAGGTAGTGGTAGTAGCCGTAGGCGGTGGCCACGCCGGCGCACATGACCAGGGCCAGGGTCGCGGAGGTCCACAGGGCGACCCTGCGCAGGCGGCCCCGTCTGTGCTTCTTCCCGGCGGGCCCGGCGTCGGCCTCCGGGGTTCGGTCCCCCGCGGCGCCGTCCTCGACCGCGGCGGTCCCGGCGCCCGCCTCGTCCGGGTCCGTCCCTGCTCCGGCACCCGCTCCGGCCGCGGCGTCCGCAGCGGTTGCGGCGGCGGGTGCCGTGTCCCGGTCGGACTCCGTCCCGGCCCCGGTGTCCGCGGGGCTTTCGGCACCCGCTGTGTCCGCGGCTGCGGTGTCCGCGGTGGTCTCGACCGGCACCCCGGTGTCGATGACCACGGTCTCCGGGGAGTCCTCCCCGTCCGCGGGGGGTGCGTCGTCCCGGTCGGGGCCCTCGGCGGAGGACCGTCCCGCATCCTCCTCAGGGGTCTCGGCCCCGGGGTTCACCCCCTCGTCGGCGGCCCGTCCGGTGTCGGGCTCGGCGGCACCCTCCCCGGCGCTCTCGGTCCGGGGAGGATACTCGGGGGTCTGGTCTGGTGTGTGGTCCGTGCCGGGATCGGCGGGGTTCTCGTCAGCGGGCATAGTGACAATCTCGGTGAGTTCGGACGGCTGGGTGCGCCAACGGCCGGACACCGACCCTGGCGGGTCACGCGTCCGTGTCCGAGAGGGGCGGAGGTCGCGCGGGGGATGCGCGCGGGCAGACCGGAATCCTGGCCGAAAAGTCACCGAGGGGGGATGGCGAATCCGTGAGGACAGCTGGAGCGGCAGCGGCCAGAGGGCGCTGAGAATACCGGAACCCGCGCGTGGCAGTGATCCTAGGTGAAGTTCCCGATGAGCGCGCGCTCGGGTTGTCCACGCGCGCGGTTCCTGACCACAATTGCGCCGCACAATTCCTTCGCCGGGGGCAGTCGCCTGAGGCTTTCCTGTCCGACTGTCTCATCCGCTCCCGCGCGAATCACCTCTGACCCGCCGGTGAAACACGGTTTCCCTCCGGTGAAACGGTGTTCGACGCAAAGATCATGCGTTGTCGTCCTCTGTTCGGATCAGTCGTCCCAGAAGGCGCTCTCCTTCTTGGGCTCCTCCTCGGTGGCGGTGGTGCTGTGCCCGCCGCTCTTCCCGCTCGGTTTGGCGGCGGTCTTGGCGGTCTTGGCGGTCTTGCGCGCGGTGCCACCGGTACTGCCGGTGCCACCGGCGGTCTTCGCGGTGCCGGTGTGCCGCGGGCGGGGGGTGACCGGGCTCTTCTCGATCGGTGCGCTGGGCCTGGGCGCCTCGCCGGAGTGGATGCTCAGGGCCTCCTCCTCCACGTTCAGCATCCTGCGCATCACGTCGGGCACCTCGGGCAGGCGGTCCGCGCGCAGGTGGGCACCGAGGACGTCCAGGGCGTGGTCGCACAGGACCCGCTTGGCGGCGGCGGAGCTGACGCCGCTCAACTGCTCGACCTCGGGCAGTTCGTGTTCGCGCAGCAGGCGGACGACGCGGCCGAGCCGCTCGCGGGCCTTGCGGTCGGTCATCGACATGACCGTGAGTTCCGCTTCACTCAGGAAGTCGGTGCCCTCGGCGGTGCCGTCGCGCTCCGCGATGAAGGCGCTGGTGAGGTTGCGCGCGGAGGTGCGGGTGGCGGTGCGCAGCTCGGAGCGGCGGATCTGCCGGGCGTGCACGGCGGTCACGACCACGCTGGTGACGAGGCTGATAGCGGCGCCGAGCACGATGAGCGCGGCGTCGTTGGTGAGCATTTCCACGGGAGACCTTTCCGGGCGGGGGGCCGCACGGGTCATGGTCACGGGGTGACGGGGATGTGCGGGGGTACTGGTCAGTACTCGGGTGCGTGACTATTCGGCAGATCAGTACTCGTTGTCAAGGGTCACGACGGGGCGGGCGCTCGTGGGGACGGCGCCTTCGCAGGTCAGTACGGACGGGGGCATTGTCGACACTTCGCCCTGTCTACCGCTTGCCCGCAGCCGGGACGGGTAAACGTCCCTGCCCACAGGCTGTGGACGGTGCCCCTGTCCGGGCAGCCCCTTCCGGCCGTTCCACCCGGGCCGGACCCTCTTCACCGGGCCCCGCCCGAGGGCGTCTCCGGTCGGCCCTAACCGGCCAGGAACTTGTTCACGGCCTCGGGCGAGAGGATCTCCTCGCTGACCACGGCCGCGCAGCCGCGCACACCGGCGTCGTCCCACAGGGTGCTCGACACGATCCGCAACTGACGGGTGGCCAGGGCGGTGCACTGCTGGAAGACCGCCTCGCGTACACCCGCCACCAGGTGGTCGTAGGCTTCGGACAGGTCGCCGCCGAGCACGATCAGCTCCGGGTTGAGCAGGTTGACCGCGCCCGCGAGCGCCTCGCCCAACCGCCGCCCGGCCCCGCGTACGAGGGTGACCGCGACCGGGTCGCCCTCCGCGGCCAACGACACCAGCTCCTTGAGCCCCGACACCTGCCTGCCCTGCTCCGCCGCGCGGACCAGCAGACGGCGCCCGCCCGCAATCGCCTCCAGGCAGTCGGTGTTACCGCAGCGGCACGGCAGGCCGCCCCCGTCGCGCACGGGGATGTGGCCGAGCTCCCCGGCCGCGCCCAGGGCGCCGCGCAGCAGGTTGCCGCCGGAGACCAGCCCGGCGCCGATCCCGGTGGAGACCTTCACGAACACCATGTCCTCGGTGTGGCCGTGACCGCCCGCGATGTGCTCTCCCAGCGCCATCACGTTCACGTCGTTGTCCACCGTCACCGGGACCGGGAAGCGCTCGGCGACCAGCGGGGCCAGGGCCACGCCCGCCCACTTGCCCAGGAAGGGGCGGTCCTCGGCCCGCCCGGTGTGGAACTCCACCGTGCCCGGCAGGCCGATGCCGGCGCCGCGGACGTCGTCGGGGGAGCGGCCCAGCTCGCGGAGCTGATCGGACCAGGTGTCCAGCAGCCAGGGGACGGTGGCGTCGGGCCCCTGCTCCATCTCGGGGGAGCCCGGGGCGCGCACGAGTACCCGGCCGTCGAGGTCGCACACGGCGGCCTGGCTGCGGGCCATGCCGAGGGCCCCGGTGAGGATCAGCCCGTGCGAGGCGTTGAACTCCAGCAGCGTGGGCGGCCGTCCCCCGCTGGAGGCCGCCCGGGTCCCCTCGGTGACCAGCCCGCTCTCGATCAGCTCGGTGACCCGCAGGGCCACGGAGGGCCGGGACAGGCCGGTCGCGCGGGCGATCTCCGCCCGGCTGGCGGCGGCGCCGGTGCGGATCATCTCCAGGATGTGCCCGCTGGTGGCGGTGGAGGACAAGCGTCCGGGGGTTCTGGCCATGCCTCATTGAACCATTCACTCGGCTGGGCGCCTCGAAGGCCGTTCACTTATGTAAATTTATGTTCTGAAGTGTGCTTGGTTTTTTACCATAGTGCGATTAGGGTCGAAACCGGGCCGTAAGTCCCCCAGGCAACAGCCCAGAGCCCCGGGCCCACCCGCCCCCGGAGCCCTCGTCGCTCATCTCCCCTCCCGCAGGAGCTAACCGAATGCCGCAGCAGCCCGACCCCCGTCCCACTGACCTGGTGGTCTTCGGCGGAACCGGTGACCTGTCCATGCGTAAACTGCTCCCCTCCCTCTACCTCCTGGACCGCGACGGCCACCTGGTCGGGGACACCCGCGTCATCGCGGTCTCCCGGGACGGTCTCACCGACGCCGACCTGCGTGACAAGGCGTCCTCCGCCGTCCGCGGCCACAGCGCCGTCCAGGTCGTCGAACCCGAGGTCCTGCGCCGCTTCCGCGGACGCCTCTCCCACGTGACCGTGGACGTCGGCGGGGACCCCTCCGGCTGGGAGGACCTCGCCGCCGCGCTCACCCCCGGACGCGACCGCGTCTTCTACCTCGCCGTGCCGCCGATGATCTCCGGCGCCATCTGCCGGGGCCTGCGCGACGCCGGCCTGGTCACCCCGGACTCCCGCGTGGTCATGGAGAAGCCCCTCGGCCGCGACCTCGCCTCCGCCCAGGCCGTCAACGACGAGGTCGGGGCGGTCTTCGACGAGGCCCACACCTACCGGATCGACCACTACCTGGGGAAGGAGACCGTGCAGAACCTGCTCGTGCTGCGGTTCGCCAACGTCTTCCTCGAACCCCTGTGGAGCTCCCGGTGGATCGACCACGTGCAGATCACCGCGGCCGAGACCGTGGGGGTGGGCGGTCGGCGCGGCTACTACGACTCCTCCGGCGCCATGCGCGACATGGTGCAGAACCACCTGCTCCAACTGCTCTGCCTCACCGCCATGGAGCCCCCCGCCAGCTACGACCGCGACGCCGTCCGGGACGAGAAGCTCAAGGTCCTCCAGTCCCTGAGACCCATCTCCGGGTCAGCGGTCGCCGAGCACACCGTCCGCGGCCAGTACACCCGCGGCACCGTCCACGGTGACGAGGCGCTCGGCTACCTGGACGAGGCGGGCGGCCCTCCGACCAGCGGCACCGAGACCTTCGTGGCCCTGCGCGCCGAGGTCGCCAACTGGCGGTGGGCGGGCGTCCCCTTCTACCTGCGCACCGGCAAGCGCATGTCGCACGCCCGCTCCGAGATCGTCATCCGCTTCCGCGACGTCCCGCACACGATCTTCCCCGGTGCGGCCACCGCGCCCGGAGCGGGCAGCCTCGTCATCCGCCTCCAGCCGGACGAGGGCATACACCTCACCATGCTGACCAAGACGCCCGGCGCCGGCGCGCTGCGGCTGCGGCCGGTTCCGCTGGAGCTCAGCTTCGCCGACACCTTCGCCACCCGCTCGCCCGAGGCCTACGAGCGGCTCCTGATGGACGTGTTGGCCGGGGACTCCACCCTCTTCATGCGCCGCGACGAGGTCGAGGCCGCATGGCGGTGGGTGGACCCCATCATCGAGGCCTGGAACGGCCTCGGCACCGCACCCGAAACCTACCCCGCCGGTAGCTCCGGCCCCGCAGGAGCACAGCGGCTCATCAGCCGGACCGGTCGCATGTGGCACGAAGAGGAGCAGACATGACCGCGCACACCCCCAGCACCAGCGCCCCGGGAGCAGGGGCGAAGACCCACCCGGTCGTCGCCGAGGTCACCCGGCGCCTGGCCGAACGCAGCGCCCGGACCCGTTCCGCCTACCTTGACCGCATCCGCGAGGCCGTCGCCCAGGGCCCGGCCCGTACCTCCCTGGGCTGCGCCAACCTCGCGCACGGGTTCGCCGCCTGCGGGGTCGGCGACAAGCTCTCCCTGGCCGGCGACGTCACCCCCAACCTGGCGATCGTCTCCGCCTACAACGACATGCTCTCCGCCCACCAGCCGCTGGAGACCTACCCGGCCCTGATCAAGAAGGCGGTCTCCGAGGCGGGCGGCGTCGCCCAGTTCGCCGGCGGGGTGCCCGCCATGTGCGACGGCATCACCCAGGGCCGCGCGGGCATGGAGCTGTCCCTGTTCAGCCGGGACGTCATCGCGATGGCCTCCGCCGTGGCCCTGTCCCACGACATGTTCGACGGCGCGCTCATGCTCGGCGTGTGCGACAAGATCGTGCCGGGCCTGCTCATCGGGGCCCTGTCCTTCGGCCACCTCCCGGTGGCGTTCGTGCCGGCCGGGCCGATGCACTCCGGTCTGCCCAACAAGGAGAAGGCGCGGGTCCGCCAGCAGTTCGCCGAGGGCAAGGTGGACCGCAAGGAGCTCCTCCAGGCCGAGTCCGCCTCCTACCACTCGCCCGGTACCTGCACGTTCTACGGCACCGCCAACTCCAACCAGATGCTCATGGAGGTCATGGGCCTGCACCTGCCCGGGGCCAGCTTCGAGCAGCCCGGCACGCCGCTGCGGGAGGCTCTGACCGCGGAGGCCGGGCGCCGGGTGCTCGGGCTGACCGCCCTGACCGACCACCACACCCCGGTCGGCGAGCAGATCGACGAGAAGGCCGTCGTCAACGCGGTGGTCGCCCTGCTGGCCACCGGCGGCTCCAGCAACCACACCCTCCACCTGGTCGCCATCGCCCACGCGGCGGGGATCCAGCTGACCTGGGACGACTTCGCCGACCTGTCGGAGGCCGTGCCGCTGCTCACCCGCATGTACCCCAACGGCGCCGCCGACGTGAACCGGTTCCACGAGGTCGGCGGCATGGCCTTCCTCATCGGTACCCTGCTCGACGCGGGGCTGCTGCACGAGGACGTCCGGACGGTCGCCGGGCCGGGGCTGAACCGCTACCGGCAGGTGCCCCAGCTCGCCGAGGACGGGGCGCTGACCTGGGTGGACGGTCCCGTGGAGAGCTCGGACAAGACGGTGCTGCGCGGGGTCGAGGACCCCTTCGCCCCCGACGGCGGGCTGCGTATGCTCGCGGGCAACCTCGGCCGCGCCGTGATCAAGGTGTCCGCGGTGGCACCCGAGCGGCACGTCGTCGAGGCCCCCGCCAGGGTGTTCGCCGACCAGGCCGAGCTCCAGGCGGCCTTCACCGCCGACGAGCTCGACGGCGACTTCGTCGCGGTCGTGCGCTTCCAGGGCCCGCGCGCCAACGGCATGCCCGAACTGCACAAGCTCACCCCGCCGCTGGCCGTCCTCCAGGACCGGGGCCAGAAGGTCGCGCTGGTCACCGACGGCCGCATGTCCGGTGCTTCCGGCAAGGTGCCCGCGGCCATCCACGTCTCCCCCGAGGCGGAGGCGGGCGGACCGCTCGCCCGGGTCCGGGACGGCGACGTCATCAGGCTGGACGCGGTCCAGGGGACACTGGAGGTCCTGGCCGACCTGGAGGGCCGCGAGGACGCCCGGCCCACGGTGGACTCCTCCACCGGTACCGGCCGCGAACTGTTCGCAGCCCTGCGCGGAGCGGTCGGACCGGCCGAGACCGGGGCCGGGGTCTTCGGCCACTGAGTCCCTTCGTCCGTGATCCCGACCGCGAGGCGTCCGTACGCCCCGCCCCTTTGACCCGAGACCCCTTGGAGACAGCCATGACGACGTTCCCCCGCTCCGGTGCGGACGTCCTCGCCCTCGCCCCGGTGATGCCCGTGGTGGTGGTCGAGGAGGTCGAGCACGCGGTCCCGCTGGCCCGCGCCCTGGTGGCGGGCGGCCTGCCCGGCATCGAGGTGACCCTGAGGACCCCGGCGGCCCTCTCCGCGATCGAGCGCGTCGCCGAGGAGGTGCCCGAGGCCGTGGTGGGCGCGGGCACCGTCGTCAACGGCGAGCAGGCCGCGGCCGCGGCCAGGGCCGGGGCCCGGTTCCTGGTCAGCCCCGGGTGCACCCCGAACCTGGCCCGGGCGATGGCCGACACCGGCCTGCCCGCCCTGCCCGGGGTGGCTTCGGTGTCCGAGGCGATGGCCCTGCTGGAACTGGGCCTGACCGAGCTCAAGTTCTTCCCCGCGGAGGCCTCCGGCGGGGCGGCGTTCCTGAAGTCCCTCAACGGGCCGCTGCCGCAGCTCCGCTTCTGCCCCACCGGCGGCATCACCGCCCGGACCGCCCCGGACTACCTCGCCCTGCCGAACGTCGGCTGCGTGGGCGGTAGCTGGCTGACACCCGCGGACCTGGTCGCCGGGGGACGCTGGGACACGGTCACCGAGCTCGCCCGGGAGGCGGCCGCACTGGGCTCCTGATCCGGAGCCCGTGGAACCCTGGAACCCTCCTGTGAAGGCATGCAATAGTCTGCATGTCCATCCGGGAGGGTTCCGTCATGCTCGTCCACCCGTGGGACGCCGCGGTCGACGACGAGTGGCGGGCGCGGATCGCCCGGGGCCGCGGAACAGCAGAGGCGGCGGATCGGGGAGCGGGCCCCTGGCGGCCGACGGTCAGGAGGAACCCGCAGCCGGTGCGGAACGGGCGTCCACCAGGACCTGCACGCCGTCCAGGACCCGCTCCAGACCGAAGGAGAACTCGTGCTCCGGGGCGTGGACCGCCTGGTGCGCCCGGCCGACGGCGGTACCCACCCGGGAGGCCGTCGGGTACCGGGAGCCGTCGACCAGCGCGGCCAGCAGCGGGTCGTGGGTCCGCCACCACTGCTCGTCGTCCATGCCGGACTCCCGGGCTACCTGCTCGGAGCCCAGGGTCTGCCGGGCGGAGCTCTCCACGTAACCGTTGACCAGGTTGACCGTGGAGTCCATCTCGACCTCGCTCAGGCCGAGCCCGTCCACCGCGGAGAGCTCGTGGTCGTACTTGGCGATCACGTTCGGGCCGAGCAGGCGCACGGTGACGGTCTGGAGCATCCACGGGTGGCGGATGTACAGCTTCCGGTTGGCGTGCGCGATCCGGCGGAGCCGGTCCCGCCAGGCGCCGGAGCGCTCCTGCGTGTCCAGGTCGGCGTAGGCGGTGTCCACCATCAGGTCGATGAGCTCGCCCTTGCCCGGCACGTAGGTGTAGAGCGACATCGTGCCCACGTCCAGGGCCTCCGCGACCCTGCGCATCGAGAGCGCGGCCAGCCCCTCGGCGTCGGCCAGGGCGGTGGCGGCCGCCACGATCCGGTCGACGTTCAGCCCCGGCCTGCCCCGGCGGCGGCTCGCGGGCTCCTGGGTGCGCCACAGCAGGGCCAGGCTGCGCGCGGGGTCGCCACTCTTGCTGTGCTGCGGGGACATCGGTCCGTCCTGGTACTGGTTCCGTAGGGCGTACGGGCCAGTGTACGCCGGGCGGGGGCACGGCCCGGGCCGGATCAGCCGTCGAGGTTGCGGTACCGGTGCACGCACAGCGGTGCGAACACCGCGACCAGCAGCAGCGGCCAGACCACCGCCATCAGGAGGGCGTTCTGCGCGACCCAGCCGTCCCCGGCCGCCGCCGGGTTGCCGAACAGCCCGCGTACGGCGGCCACGGTGGACGACATCGGGTTCCAGTCGGCGACCGCGCCCAGCCAGACCGGCATGGTCGCGGTGGCCACGAAGGCGTTGGAAAGGAAGCCGATCGGGAACTCCAGGGTCTGGATGACGGCGATGCCGCCCTGGCCGCGCATGACCAGGCCCACGTAGACGCCGATCCACACCAGGGCGAAGCGCAGCAGGAGCAGCAGCCCGAACCCGGCCAGGGCCGCCCCCGCGCTCCCGTGCCACTGCCAGCCCACGAGCGACCCGAACCCGATCAGGACCACCAGGGCGGCCGCGGAGCGGAGCATGTCCGCCAGACAGCGGCCGACGACCACGGCGGAGGCGGACATCGGCATCGAGCGGAACCGGTCGGTGACCCCGCGGGCGGAGTCGGCGGCCACGGCGGTGACGGTCTCCCCGAGGCCGAACACCATGACCATCGCGAACATGCCGGGCATGAGGTACTCGGTGTAGTCCCCGCCGCCCGGTACCGACATGGCGCCGCCGAGCAGGTACACGAACATCAGCACCATGAGGACCGGGAAGAGCAGCCCGAAGAGCGGCTCCCACGGCTGGCGCAGCCAGTGCGTGACGTCGCGCCGGGCCACGGTCCAGCCGTCGGCGGCGGCCCAGGCCAGGCGGTGCAGGGGGCCGCTCGGCGGCGCGGGGGCAGGGACGGCGGGCGCGGCGGGGCGCGGGGCGGTGCGGTTCATCGCCGGGCCTCCTGGCGGGTGTCCTGCTGCTCGGGTGCGGCGGTGCCGCCGGTCACCCGGGCGGCAGCGGGAGAACCGGTACCCGCGCGGGGGCCGGTCAGGTGCAGGAAGACCTCGTCCAGGCTGGGGCCGCGCAGGACCACGTCCGCCACGGCCACCCCGCCCTCGTCCAGGGCGCGCACGGCCCGGGTCAGGGAGGCCGCGCGGTCGTCCACCTCGGCGCTGATCCGCCGCTCCTCCGGGGCGGTGCGCACGGAGTGCCCGGTGGCCTCCTCCACCAGTGCGGCGGCCCCCGCCAGGGCGTGCTCATCGTGCAGGACCACGTCGATCCGGTCCCCGCCGATCCTCGACTTGAGCTCGGCGGGCGTGCCCTCCGCGATCACGTGCCCGGTGTCGACCACCGAGATCCGGTCGGCCAGCCGGTCGGCCTCCTCCAGGTACTGGGTGGTGAGCAGGACGGACGTGCCCCCGCCGACCAGACCGCGCACGGCGGACCAGACCTCGTCGCGGCCGCGCGGGTCGAGGCCCGTGGTGGGTTCGTCGAGGAACACCACGGGCGGGTCGAGGATCATCCCGGCGGCCAGGTCGAGCCTGCGGCGCATCCCGCCCGAGTAGGTGCCGACCGGACGTTTCCCGGTGTCGGACAGGCCGAAGCGATCCAGGAGTTCGGCGGCCCGGCGGGCGGCCGCCCGGCCGCCCAGGTGGTGGAGGCGGCCGAAGAGCTCCAGGTTCTGGCGGCCGCTGAGGACCTCGTCCACGGCGGCGTTCTGGCCGACCAGCCCGATCCGGTGGCGGACCCGGGCGCCCTGCGCGGCCACGTCGTACCCGGCGACCTCCGCGGTGCCCTCGTGCGGGCGGAGCAGGGTGGTGAGCACGCGGACCGCCGTGGACTTCCCGGCGCCGTTGGGCCCGAGCAGGCCGTGGACGGTGCCCCGGCCGACCTCCAGGTCGAACCCTCGCAGGGCCCACCTGTCCTTGAACCTCCTGCCGATCCCGCGTGCGCTGACGGCTGGCGCTGTGCGCGCCGGTGCTGGTGCCATGGGGTCCCTCCTCGTTCGTACCTCGTACAGTACGGCGTACGGACAAGGGAACGCGGGAGTCCGGGAAAATAATTCCTTAGGGCGTAAAGTTTTCTGGTGCCCTCTTTCCGGGGCGGGTCGGGAGGGGCTTCGGGCGGGCCTACCCGGGCTTGGCGGGACAGTCCTCCAGGTGGTCCTCGACCAGGCCGGTGGCCTGGAGGTAGGAGTAGACGATCGTGCTCCCCACGAAGTTGAACCCCCGCTTCCTGAGGTCCTTGCTCAGCCGGTCCGACAGGTCGGTGGTCACCGGGACCTGCCCGGCCGAGGTCCAGTGGCCGACGACCGGGCCCGGCACCCATCCCCACAGGTAGGCGTCGAAGCTCCCGAACTCCTCGCGCACCGCCAGGAAGGCCCGGGCGTTGCGTACCGCGGAGGCGACCTTGAGGCGGTTGCGGACGATCCCGGGGTCGGCGAGCAGCCGATCCGTCTCCGCCTGCCCGTAGGCGGCGATCCGCCCGTAGTCGAAACCGTCCATCGCGCGGCGGTAGTTCTCGCGTTTGTTCAGCACCGTGGACCAGGACAGGCCGGCCTGGGCGCCCTCCAGGACGAGCATCTCGAACAGGTACCCGTCCTCGTGCGAGACGCGCCCCCACTCGGTGTCGTGGTAGGCGGTCATCAGTTCGGACGCGTTCCGCGCCCAGGCGCAGCGGCGGTCGTCGGTGTCGGTCACAGGTGCTCCCCGAAGAGGCGGTACGGACGGCTGCGTCCATCGTCCCGGACGGCTCCGACGGTCCGCGGGCCGCCGGACGGACGGGAGCCCGGTCAGGGACGCGAGGCGGGCGGAAACACGTTGTACCGGGTGCCCGCGGGGGGAAGGATGGAACGGTGACGGACACGGACACGGACCCACCATTCGGACCGCGACGCACCAGC
Organism: Nocardiopsis terrae; assembly: GCF_014651695.1. Lineage (GTDB taxonomy): Bacteria > Actinomycetota > Actinomycetes > Streptosporangiales > Streptosporangiaceae > Nocardiopsis > Nocardiopsis terrae. The sequence continues at coordinate 713,123 of NZ_BMXJ01000001.1, read as the reverse complement.
ACGCCCCGGATACGGCTGGTGGAGATGGTCGAACCCGTGCTCGCCGCCCTGGCGAAGGGGGACACGGAGACCGCGGGCGCGCTGCTCGGCACCGACCTCGGGGAGCACTTCGCGAGTGAGGAGATGCGCTGGCTGAGCCGGTACCGCCTCGGCCAGCTCCGGGCCGTGCCCAGTCGGGCGGGCTGGCTCGCGTACGTGGTCGTGGACGCCGACGACGGCCGGGCGGTCGGCCACGCCGGTTTCCACGGTCCCCCGGACGAGCGCCGGATGGTGGAGATCGGGTACTCCGTCGTGCCCGAGGTGCGCCGCCGCGGCTACGCGCGGGCGACCCTGGTCGAGCTGCTCCGCAGGGCCGACGCCTCCCCGGAGGTCGCCACGGTGCGGGCCTCGATCCGACCGGACAACGCCGCCTCCCTGGCGACCATCGCAGGTTTCGGCTTCGAGCGGGTCGGCGAGCAGTGGGACGACATCGACGGCCTGGAACACGTCCACGAACGCCCCTCACCCCCGCGGTCCGGTTAGCCCTCCGGAGGGCCACGGGCGAGTGCTCCGGTGGGTCACCGAAACCGGATGCGGAGTGCGGGGCGACTGCCCGCGCGGGGGAGCGGCCGGGTCCCCCGGGGCCGGGTTCCCCAAGGGTCGGGGACGCCCGCGGGACCGGGCAACTGACACCTTCGTGTGAGCTGTCGCACCCCATGTGACCAGAGCCCCGAGAGGGTCTTCGGATGGGGTGCGGGCCGGGAATCGGACGGTTCCGTCCGAGAGGTAGGGGAGCGGGGGAACAGTGTGGGGGGCGTGGTTCAGGCCTCAGGTCCCGAAGCCGACTTGAGGTATCAGAAGTGATTCCGGTGATTTTTAGTGCGAAAAGTGAGGGAGTTCTTATAACGCCTGCGTTACGAAAGGCGGAGCCACTCATACATCGAGGAAAAACGCGCATCATGGGTCCTTGACCGTCCAGCGGACGGACTCCGGAAGCCCCGCCGGAGGGCGGACCGGAGGAGCCGCAGGGGGAAGCGGACCGCAGAGGGAGAGGTGACCACGGATGGCGGACACGGGTGGTAAGGACTGGAAACGAGCCCTGCTGCTGGGATCGGCGGCCGCACTCGCCGTCGCCCTCGTCGTCACCACCGTGGCCCTGTGGGACCGGTTCACCTGCGGCGGTCCCGGCAACGGGGTCCGGGAGACCGGCGGCCAGTGCGTCGGCGTCACCGACGGCTCCCACGTCTTCCACGAGGACTTCACCGACGTCCAGGAACTCATCAGGCAGGAGAACGAGCGCGTCGACGCCCTCTCCGACAGCACCCCCGTGGTCCGGATCGCGTTCCTCGGCATCCTGACCTTCGACCGGGTCAGCCCGATGGACCCCGAGCGGATGCGCCGCTCCCTGGAGGGCGCCTACACCGCCGTCATGCGCGCCAACCACACCCGTGACTTCGCGGACCCGACCCCGCAGATCCAGCTGGTCCTGGCCAACATCGGTAGCCAGCAGCGCCAGTGGGAGCCGGTCGTGGACGAGCTCGTGGCCATGTCGCGGGACGAGGACCGCCCGCTGGTGGCCGTGACCGGCATGGGTGTGAGCATCCAGAGCACCCGCGAGGCCGCGGCGCGGCTGAACGAGAACAACATCCCGATGGTCTCCTCGGCGCTCACCGCGGACGGCCTGGCGCACGGCCCCGGAGGGCTGGACGACGCCGGGGCCGAGGGGGAGCCGGCCCTGCCCGGCGTGATCCGGGTGCTCCCCAGCAACACCGAGTACGTCAGGGCGCTCGACGCCTACCTCGACGGGCTCTCCGAACCGGTCCGGGCGCTCATCGTGCACGACCGGACCGAACCGGACCTGTTCGTCTCCACGCTGTACGAGGCCTACCAGGAGCAGCTCCACGACCACATCGACGGCTCCACCCAGCAGTACGACGGCACCACCGTCGGCGACGCCCCGGTCAGCGGACTGTTCCACGACGTGACCCAGAACGTCTGCGGCGCCGGGGTCGACACGATCCTGTTCGCCGGACGCTCCCCCGACCTCGACGAGTTCCTGGCCGCCCTGGCCTCGAACAGGTGCGGCGGGTCCCGTCCGCTGCGCATCCTGTTCGTCGCCACCGGCCTGAGCGTCCTCGGCGACGAGGAAACCATGGCGCTCCTGGCCGAGAACGACATCTCCCTGGTGTACGCCTCCGGGACCGACACCCGGTGGGAGACCGCCGACCCCGCCTCGGACGCGGTTCCGCCCGGCTACCCGGACTTCCGCGACGCCTACCTGGAGTACGCCCCGGCCGCGCGCGTCGACGGGCTCAGCAACGGCTACGCGCTGGTCACCCACGACGCCGTGGCGGTCGCCGCCCACGCGGTACGGATGACCAACGGGCTGGGGGCCGAGGGGAGCACCCCGACCCCCGCCGAGGTACGGGCCAGGCTGATGCTGCTCAACTCCGCACACGACGTCCGCGCCGGCGGCGGAACGCTCACCTACAGCCCGGAGGGCGCCGGGGAGGCGACCGGACGCTACGTCCCCATCGTGGAGCTGCCCATGGCCGACGCGGAGGAGCCGCTGCCCGACCCGCACGTCGTCGGGGACGGGTGAGCCGAACCCGGGTGACAGCGAGCGGTCGGCACGGTAGAACGGCACGAGCGCCCAGGCCGTGACCAGCGCCCCGGCCCCGAAGAACGAGGAGCACCACCCCTTGACCGCCAACCCGTTCCTGTCACCCAGCGAACTCCCCTACCGGCTGCCCGACTTCGCGGCGATCCGCGAGGAGCACTTCCTGCCCGCCTTCGAGCAGGGGGTCGCCGAGCACCTCGCCGAGGTCGACGCGATCGTCGCCAACCCGGAGCCCGCGACCTTCGACAACACCATCGCGGCACTGGAGCGCTCCGGTGCGACCCTGAAGCGGGTGGAGACCGTCCTGCACACCCTCGCCGGGTCCGACGCCACCGAGGGCATCCGGGAGATCGAGCGGGAGATCGCCCCCCGCGCCTCGCAGCACGCGGACGCCGTATCCCTGAACCGGGACCTGTGGGCCCGCATCCAGCAGGTCACCACCGACGACCCGCAGGAGGCCTGGCTGCTGGAGCGGTACCGCCTCGACTTCGTCAAGGCCGGGGCCGGCCTCGGAGACCGGGAGCAGGAGCGACTGCGCGAGCTCAACACCCGGCTCGCCGAGCTCGGTACGGAGTTCTCCGCCAACGTCGTCCGGGCGACCGGTGAGGCCTCCCTGGTCACCACCGACGCCGCCGACCTCGACGGTTTGGACGAGGCGCAGCTCAGCGCGATCGAGAAGGACGGGGAGTACGTCCTCCCGCTGCTGAACACCACCGTGCAACCCGCCTTGGCCCAGCTCACCGACCGTGCCACCCGGGAGCGCCTGTACACGCTGAGCGTCGGGCGCGCCCCGGAGAACCTGGAGATCGCCGCCCGCACGGCCGAGCTGCGCGCCGAGCGGGCCCGGCTGCTGGGATACCCCGACCACGCGGCGTACAAGGTGGCCGACCAGACCGCCGGAACCGTCGAGGCGGTCGAGGAGCGGCTCGGACAGCTCGTCGGCCCGGCACGGCGCAACGTCGAGAAGGAGGCCCGGGTGCTGGCCGAGTACGCCGGGCACGACATCGAACCGTGGGACTGGCCGTACTACACCGAGCAGGTGCGCAAGGCCCGGTACGACTTCGACGAGAGTGTCCTGCGCCCCTACTTCGAACTCGGCCGGGTGATCGAGGACGGCGTCTTCCACGCGGCGACCCTGCTCTACGGCGTCACCTTCACCGAGCGCCCCGACCTGGCGGGGTACCACCCCGACATGCGCACCTGGGAGGTCCTCGACGGGGACGGTTCCGCGCTGGGCCTGTTCCTGCTGGACCCCTACGCCCGTCCGACCAAGCGCGGCGGCGCGTGGATGCACAACCTGGTCGACCAGTCCCTCCTCCTGGACGAGCGGCCGGTCGTGGTGAACAACCTGAACATCACCAAGCCCGTCTCCGGACCCGCCCTGCTCACCTTCGACGAGGTCGAGACGGCCTTCCACGAGTTCGGCCACGCCCTGCACGGGCTGCTGTCGGCGGTGCGCTTCCCCAGGGTCGAGGGCACGAGCGTGCCGCGCGACTTCGTCGAGTTCCCCTCGCAGGTCAACGAGATGTGGGCGCTGTGGCCGGAGGTGCTGTCCCACTACGCCAGGCACCACGAGACCGGTGAGCCGGTGCCCGACGAACTCGTGCGTCGGCTGACCGCGGCCAGCCGGTTCAACCAGGGTTTCGCCACCTTCGAGTACCTCGCCGCCGCGCTGCTCGACTGGGCGTGGCACCGCCTGGCGCCCGGCGAGACCGTCGAGGACCCGGCCTCCTTCGAGGCCAGGGCCCTGGAGGCCGCGGGCGCCCTGCACCCGCTGGTGCGTCCCCGCTACCGGAGCACGTACTTCCAGCACATCTTCTCCGACGACGGCTACAGCGCGGGCTACTACTCCTACGTGTGGAGCGAGGTCCTGGACGCCGAGAGCGTCGAGTGGTTCAAGGAGAACGGCGGACTGACCCGCGCGGGCGGCGACCGCTTCCGGGAGAGGGTGCTGTCCCTGGGCGGCAGCGTCGACCCGATGGGGGCGGTCACCGACTTCCTGGGCCGCGAGCCCGGCATGGAGCCCCTGCTGGCCCGCAAGGGCCTGAACTAGGCCGACTGCCCGGCCGGGCCACCGGCCCGGCCGCGCGGGCGGCCCGATCCGCCCGCACGCCCCGGCCCCTGCCGGGGCTCCTCGGCGGAAGGACTCAGGCCGGGGTCGTGCCCCTGCGGCGTCGGACGGCCGCGGCTCCCACACCGCAGACCGCCACGAGCAGAACGGTGCCCCCGAGCACGGCCAGGACGCGGCCCCGGGTCGGTTCCGCGGGCAGGTCCAGCGCGAAGGACTCCGTTCCGGGGCCCTCACCCGAGGAAACCGGCCCGAGGGTCCGGGTCAGAGCACCCACCGGGTCGAGGGCCCCGGCGCCGAGCCCCGCACCGGCGTCCGGGTACGCCGACACCGTGAGGCGCTCGGCCGTCCGCGCGGCGTCGAGTTCGGGGTGGTGGGACCGGACCAGTGCCGCCGCACCGGCGACGAAGGCCGCGGCTACCGCGTCACCCTCGGCGACCGCGTGGCCGTCCCCGCCGGGCGCCGGGCCCAGCACGGCCTGCCCCGGGGCGGCGAGGTCGGGCGCCGAGAAGCGGCCCTCCTCCCCGGAGGCGGGCACGGCGTTCAGCGGGGAGCCGTCGGTGCCGGTCGCGACGACCCCGAGCACCTCGGTGCGGGTGGCCGGGACGGCGGCGTGGACGTCGCCCCGCACGACCGCCGTGGAGGGGGCCACCACCAGTACGTCCGCCTCGGTGGCGGTGTCCACGGCGGCGTCCAGTTCGGGGCTCCCCAACGGGATGGCGACAGCCACCAGGACGATGTCGGCGCCGTCGCCGACGGCCTCGGTGATGCCCTCGGCCACCGCGTCGGCGTCGGTGAGACCGCGGTCGTCGGTGACGGGCACCGACGACACCCGGGCCTCGGGCGCCACCCCCACCAGAGCGCTGCCCGGCTGCGGGCGCGCGGCGACGACACCGGCCAGGAAGGTCCCGAACCCGGTGCAGTCCTCGCCCGCCCCGTCCACCGCCCCCGCCAGGGCGGCGGAGGAGTCGTCCACGCCCGTGCCCACGATGGCCACGGTCGTCCCCGCCCCGGAGGAGGTGGACCGCGCCCGAGGGAGCCCGAGGGCGTACTCGGTCCACACCTCCTGGTCGACCACCTCCTCGGAGGGGCCGGTACACGTGTCCCCGGAGAGCGCGGGCGCGACCCGGGGCAGCGCGGGCGCGACCTCGTCCTGCGCCGCCGCGGGCGTTCCAGCGACCAGGAGCAGCGCGGCCGTCGCGCACACCCCGGCCCCGACCCGTATCCGGTTCCGTTTCGTTCCGTTCGCCACCGGGCCTCCCGCTCCTGTCCACCGGTACCGCCGACCGCCCGAACCGCTCTGCCTCCGGCAGGGCGGCCGGTGCCTGCCTCCTCACACGTGCGGGGCGCCCCCGTACGCGCACAGCCCTCAGCCCCGGGCGGCGGCCTCCTCCGTCTCGGGATCGAGCGCCAACTGCACCTTCACCGGGTCGCGGCGGTCGAAGCGCAGCGCCCGCCCCGGAGGCAGCCGCTGCGGGCGCAGCGATCCGAACAGCACACCCTCCGAGGGCGGGCAGGACAGCACCATGCTGGGGGTGTTGGCGTCGATGAGCATCCGCAGGGCCGGTTCGCCCATGGCGCGGCTGAAGCCCCCCGCCCCACGCGCCAGGATCAGGTGCAACCCGATGTCGGCGCCCTGGGGCAGCATGTCCATCAGCGGTGTCAGCGGACCGCCGCCGCCCCCCGAGCTCAGCAGGTCGTAGTCGTCGATGACCACGAACAGTTCGGGCCCGTTCCACCACGAGCGCTCGCGCAACTGCTCCGGGGTGACCTCCGGCCCGGGCAGCCGGGGTTTGAGCGCCTGTGCCGCGGCCTGCATCATCTCGCGGGCGCTCTCCCCGGTCACCGCGTAGCCGAGCCGCTGCTCCTCGGGGATCGCGTTGAACAGGCCGCGCCGCGGGTCCACGACGACCACGCGCGCCTCGGTGGCGCTGTAGCGCTCCCGGATGGTGCGGGTGACCAGCCGCAGCAGGTTGGTCTTGCCGCTCTCGTCGTCGCCGACGACCAGCAGGTGCGGCAGGACCGAGAAGTCGTGCCACAGCGGTTCCAGGCGCCGCTCCTCCAGCCCCAGTGCGATCCGCGGTCCTTCCTCGGTCGGCGGGAGGTCCGCGGCCGGCAGCGACAGGGGCAGCATCCGCACCGGTGGGGCCGACGGGCCCGTCCACTCCCGGGTGACGGCCTCCACGACGCCCGCCACCGACGCCTCGGCTCCCTCCGCCACCTGCGGCAGGGCGGCCAGGAAGTGTTTGAGCTCGGAGGTCAGACCGCGCCCGGGGATCCTGGGGACCTTCTCGGCCTGGCGCATGTTGATCGCCGAGTCCACCGCGTCCCCCAGGCGGAGCTCGAACCGGGTGACCAGCAGGTCGCGCAGGCTCGACTGCACGTCGGCCCAGCGCGGCGAGGCCACGACCAGGTGGATGCCGTAGTTGAGGCCGCGCTGCGCGATCTGCACGATGTCGGGGATGAGGTCGAGCATGTCCGAGCGCACCGTGGCCCAGCCGTCGATGACCAGGAAGACGTCCCCGTAGGGCTGCTCGGGGAACTCCCCGGCGGACCGCCGGCGCCGGTAGGCGCCGATCGAGTCGATGCCCTGTTCGGCGAAGAACTGCTCGCGTCGGCTCAGCAGCGCCGTCATCTCCGCGATGGTGCGGACGATGCGCTCGGTGTCGATCCGGCCGCAGATACCGCCCACGTGGGGCAGGTCCGCGACACCGCGCAGCGTGCCGCCGCCGAAGTCCAGTATGTAGAACTGCACCTGTTCGGGCGTGTTGGTGAGTGCGAGCGCCGTGATCAGTGAGACCAGGAGGGTGCTCTTGCCGCTCTGCGGTCCGCCGATGACCGCGGTGTGCCCGCCGGCGCCGCGCAGGTCGGCGGTCAGCGGTGTGCGCAGTTGCTCGAAGGGGCGGTCCACCAGGCCCACCGGTACGGACAGGACAGGTTCGGCACCCCAGGCGGGCAGTGCCCCAGCCCCGTTCGCCCGGAGCAGCTCCGCGACCGTGGGGGGATCGCCCAGCGGGGGCAGCCACACCTGTCGGCCGGGCGGTCCGACGTCGCGCACCGCCTCCAGAGCTGTCTCCAGGAGGGTCGCGTCCGATCCCTCCTCCGGTTCCGGTTCGGGCTCCACCGCGGGTGCGGGAGGACCGGCGACGTATCCGGTGAGGAAGGGGGCGATCTCGCGTGCGGCGGTCGACGCCCGTGCGGCGCGGCGCTTGGCGCGGTAGGGGCCCGACACGTAGGCGGCCTTGAACCGCACCAGCTCCTCGGTGTCGGACTTGAGGTAGCCCGATCCGGGCGCCGGGGGGAGCTGGTGGGCGTCGGCCACCCCGAGCACGCCCCGGCTCTCCATCGCCGAGAACGTGCGCAGCGCGATCCGGTAGGACAGGTGGCTCTCCAGCTGGTGCATACGGCCCTCGTCCAGCCGTTGGGACGCCAGCAGCAGGTGCACGCCCAGGCTCCGGCCCAGCCGCCCGATCATGACGAACAGGTCCATGAAGTCGCGGTGGGCGGCGAGCAGCTCGCTGAACTCGTCCACGACCACCAGCAGCGTGGGCATGGGCTCCATGGCCGGGTCGCTCCTGCGTCCCTTCTCGTACTCGTGCACCGAGCTGAAGTTGCCCGCCGAACGCAGGAGCTCCTGGCGGCGCACGAGCTCGCCGTGCAGGGCGTCCCGCATGCGTTCCACCAGGGCCGTTTCGTCGGCCAGGTTGGTGATCAGCGCCGAGGTGTGGCTCAGCCGGTCCAGGCCGATGAACGTGGCGCCGCCCTTGAAGTCCACCAGCACGAAGTTGAGCGTCTCGGACGAGTGGGTGAGCGCCAGGGACAGCACGAGCGTGCGGAGCAGTTCGCTCTTGCCCGATCCGGTGGCGCCGATCAGCATCCCGTGCGGCCCCATCCCGCCCAGTGCCGACTCCTTGAGGTCCAGCTCCAGCGGAGCACCCGAGGCCGCGATACCGATGGGCACCCGCAGCCGGCTCTCCGGGCGCTCGCGCTCCCACTCGCGGGCGGCGTCCCAGGTGTGCAGGTTCGGGATGCCCAGCAGGGTGGTGAGGTCGAAGTCCGTGGTCAACGGCTCCACCACGTCGGCGGCGACGCTGACCCGGTAGGGCGCCAGCATGCGGGCCAGGGAACGGGCACGGGGCAGGTCCAGCGCGTCCGGACGGCCGAGGGGGGAGAACGTCTCCCGCCCGGACCGGTCCAGCTCGCTCATCTCCAGCGAATCCGGTGTGACCCGCAGGGCCAGTGTGTGCGGGGCGCCGTCCCAGGCCCGTTCGGCGCCCACCTCGATCACGATCGCGTTTCGAAAGCCTCCGCTGAGTAATCTCGACCCTTGTGGCACGGCTCCGCCGTCGACGATGATGACCGTGAAGGGTTCGTCACGACCGGGTGCCGCCTGCGGATCGAAGGGCGGCCGGTCGGCCAGCTCCGGCCCGACGAGCCGTTCGAGCTCCATGGCGTCCGAAGTGATGAGCCGCAGGGGGCCGGCGCCGTCCCGCTCGGTCGGGTGCAGGCAATGCGGGAGCCATTTCATCCATTCCCAGTCGGGTATTCGCTGATCGTTCACGCAGGCTGCCAGGCGCAATTCATCTGGAGCGTGAAAAACTGTGATCTGCCCCACGAGCGCGCGCACAATCGCACGGCTGGATTCGGCGTCTCCGCGCAGGCCCAGATGGGCGAACCCCCGTAGATAAAGTGAGACCGGCAGGTCTTCGACGGTGGCGTAGGCGTTGATGAAACGGCGCAGCGCGTGCGCGCACAGCGGCTCCAGGTCCTCCACCGGTTTGGTCGACAGGGGAGCGATGCGGGTCTGGAGCGGCTGCTCGCCCAGCGCGATGCGGACCTCGGCGAAGTCGTCGTGCCCACCGCGGCGCTCCCAGAGCCTGCTCGTGCGCACCAGCGACCACAGCGCGGCGGGGTCGGGCCCGTTCCAAGCGCGAGCCTCGCGTTGGGCGGCCACGATCCCCCGCACCCGGCCGCGCATCTGGCCGAGGTAGCGCAGGTAGTCCCGGCGGTCCCCGGAAAGCCGCTGGCTGCGCTCGATCCGGGTGCGCAGGAACTGTCCGCCGACCATGGCCACCGCCCCGACCAGCATCATCCCGCCGGCGATGAAGGGCATCGCCGTGCCCAGGGCGCCCCCGCCCGGCCGGATGAACATCATCACCATCGCGAGCGAGCTCAGCGCCATCGGCAGGTACATGAACACGCCCGAGATGCTGTTCTCGTGCTCGGGGAGGACCGGGGGCTCCTGCAGGGAGAGCTCGCCCTCGGGCGGCTCGGGGCCGGGTCGGCGGGCCGGCCTGCGGATGAGGATCGTGCTGATCAGCGTTTCCCTTCTCTTTCCCCTGGTCCGGTGGGTGCGGCAGGGGCGCAGGGCGGATCGGCCCTGGTGAATTCCGAGGGCTCAATTGGGCGGGTGTCTGGAGTCGGATTCGGTTTCCGGCGGCGGGTGCGGCGCGCTCAAATGAGCACCGGTAACCCCGGGGCAGAGTTTTCCAAAGCGTCATGACCGGCATTTCGGAAGTGGTGCTACTCTAGCCCAGCATTTCGCGATCGGGTGCGCCGTCCCGCCTTCGGGCGTTCTGGCAAGGAATGGCGAACCCTGACCTCGTCCCTTCCCGGGGTGTCTTTATCACACCCCGCATTCCGACCCAGCCACCGTCGTCCAGTGAGGAGGGCCGATGCCGGACGCCGTCACCGCCGACCTGTGCCGCCTGGTCGTGCGCGCGCCCAACGCCGTCTTCGAGATCGCGGTCCCGTGCGACCTGCCGCTGGCCGAGTTGCTGCCCACGTTCGTGCTCTACGCCGAGAACGAGAACGAGGACCTGGACGAGAGCGGGCTCGAGCACGGCGGATGGGTGCTCCAACGGCTGGGGTCACCGCCGCTGGACGAGGGCGAGACGGTCGAGACGCTCGGTCTGACCGACGGCGAGACCCTCCACCTGCGGGAGCGCTCCAACCAGATGCCGGAGATCCACTTCGACGACCTCGTCGACGGGGTGGCCGACTCACTGGCCGACCGCTCCGACGCGTGGGGCCCGGCCGTCTCCCGGCGAGCGCTGACCGCCACCGCGGCGGTGGGCTTCGCCGGTGCCCTGGGCCTGCTGACGATGCTCGGCCCCGTCTGGATCGCCGGTGCCACCGCCGCCGCGACGGGCCTGCTCCTCCTGCTCGCCGCGGGTGCCGCCGCCCGCGCCTTCGACGCCCCCGTCGCCGGCGCCGTCACCTGCGGTGCCGCCGTGCTGTTCATGGCGTTCGCGGGCGCCACACTGCCGGACGGCGACCCCGGCACCGCCCTCACCGGGGCACGGATGCTCTCCGCCGCCTCGACCGCGACCGGCGCGGCGGTCCTGGCGATCGCCGCGGTGGCGGCCTGCCTGCCCTTCTTCGCGGCCGTCATCGGCACGTCCCTGTTCACCGCCGCGGCGGGCGCCCTGCTCATGTTCTGGGACAACGCCCCGCCGCAGGGAGCGGCCGCCGCGGCCGCCGCCCTGGCGCTGCTGCTCTGTTCCCCCGCCCCCGCCCTGGCCTTCCGGATGGCGGGGATGCGCCTGCCCCCGCTGCCGGCCGGAGCCGCACAGCTCGGCGAGTACATCGACCCCCACGCGGCCCGCGAGGTGCGTACGCGCACCCGCCGCGCGGACCACTACCTCGCTGCCCTGCTGGCCGTGGCCGGAGCGGTGTGCGCGGTCGCGCTGACCGTCCTGGCCGCCTACCCCGGCTGGCCGTCCTCCTCGGCCGGCGTGTGCGTATCGGTGGTCCTGCTGCTCCAGGCGCGCGGGCTCAGCGGTGTCTGGCACCGGGTTTTCCTGCTGGGGCCCGGCGTCTACGGGCCGGTGGCCCTGGCGGTCGGGGGCGGGCTCCTCGGCGGCGACACGGCCCGCATGGTCCTGTTCGGCCTGCTCCTGGTCGCGGCGCTCGTGCTGCTCCTGGCGGCCTGGTCCGTGCCGGGCACCCGTCCCGTCCCGCACTGGGGGCGGGCCGGGGAACTGGTCCAGAGCCTCGCCGCGATCGTCCTGGTGTGCCTGGTCCCCGCGAACCTCGGGCTGCTGGCGCTGCTGAGGGGGATCGGCGGATGAGGCGCATCGGAAGGCGGGCGAGCTGATGCAGACCCGTCGCGACCAGGTTCAGGCGCACTCGTTCATGGTGCGCAGGCTTTCCACGGCCGTGTCCGCCGCCGACCCCGACGCCGCTGAGGCGCCCCTGCGGCGCACCCGCAACGGCTCCTTCATCGGACTCGTCCTCGCGGCACTGCTGTGCGTCGGATTCCTCGTCTTCGGCCTGATCTTCCCCGGCGGAGCCACCACCTGGCGCAACGAGGGGACGGTCGTCGCCGTCAAGGGCGGCGCCGGCCGGTACGTCTTCTCCGACGGTGTCCTCTGGCCGGTGGCCAACCAGGCCTCGGCCCTGCTGCTGGCGGAGGCGGGAGAACCGGTCCAGGTCGCCGCCGACTCGCTCGAGGGCACCCCGGTAGGGGCCCCGCTGGGCATAGCCGGGGCCCCCGACGGTTTGCCCGCCACCGACGCGGAGGGCCCCCTCACCTGGCAGGTGTGCGCCACCACCGTCGACGCCGGTGGGGGAGCCGAGACCCTGACCTCGCTCGCCCTGGGCCGGTCGCCCACGGGAACCCCGGTCGGGGAGGACGGCGCCGTCCTGGTCCGCGGCTCCGACGGGGGGAGCCACCTGCTGTGGAACGGCAGCCGCCTGGCCGTCGACGAGGAGCACGGCGCCCTGGAGTCCCTGGGATACGGCACCACGGCCCCCCACCCCGTCTCGGCCGCCCTGCTGGACGGACTGCCGGCCGGGCCCGAGCTCGCCTCGCCCGACATCGACGGACGCGGTGGGGCCGGGCCGCGCATCGGCGGCGCGGACACCCGGGTGGGCCAGGTCTTCACCGTCCCGGCCGCCGAAGGCAGCCCCGCGCAGTTCTACGTGCTCACCCGGGGCGGCCTCACCCCCACCGACACCACCCGCGCCCGGCTGCTGCTGGGGCATCCGCTCACCGCGGAGGACGCCTACGGGGGCGACGAGGCCGCACCGGTCGAACTCGCCGCCTCCCAGGTGCGCGAGCACCTGTCGGATGAGGAGCCGGTCACCGGCGGACTGCCCGCCACACCGCCTCCCCTGACCGACCCGCAGGGCGCGGCGCTGTGCACCGTCCACCGGGGGGAGGGGACGCCGACGCTCTCGCTCACCGCCCCCGCCGAGATCGGCGGCCGTGCCGCACGCCCTCCCGTCGGCAGCACGGCCGCCTGCACCGCCCCCGACCTCATCGACATCCCGGTCGGAGAGGGCGGTCTGGTCAGGGCGTCCCCGGCGGGCGGAACCGCACTCCGCGGTGCCTACTTCCTGGTCACCGACACCGGAGCCAAGTACCCGGTGCCCGACGCCGGGGCCGCGGAGCGGCTCGGCTACGCGCCCGGCGGGGCGGCCACCGTCACCACCGCCCTGCTGGACCTGCTGCCCACCGGACCCGACCTGACCCCGCAGGCCGCCGCGGAACCCGTCGGCGCGCTCGCGGAACCGGGAGAACCCCGGTGCCTTTCCCACTGACGCGCAACAGAACAGGAGACTCCCATGTCGATGATGCGCAGTACCGACCAGGCCATGCGCACCGGTCGCGAGGCCATGGAGACAGCCCACACCACGTGCAACGGCGTCTACACCACGGTCGACGCCGTGCGGGACCTGCTCGGCGGCAACTGGCGGGGCGGCGCCGCCACCCAGTACGACACCGCCCTGGTCAAGTGGCTCGAGGAGCTGCGTCTGATCACCAACGACATGAACGACATGATCGGCATCCTCGGCGGAACCGAGCGCAACTTCCACCAGATGGAAGACGAGAACATGCTGTCCGCGAACTGGATCACCCAGCTCAACCCGAACCAGGGCGACGTCGCCGCCCGCTGACCCGACCCCGACCGCCTCCGGGACCGGAGGCGCACCACCGAGAGGAACCGGCGCCATGAGTATCGACGGATTCGAGATCACCTACAGCGGGGCCGACGACGCGGGCCTGGACCTGCGCAAGCAGACCGATGTGATCGCGGCGGCGATCGACGAACTGGACGCCAAGGTCCGGGTGGTCAAGGCCGACTGGATCGGTGAGGCCTCCGAGCAGTACGACGAGCGGCTCGCCGCCTGGCGCCGCAACGTGGCGGACATGCGCGCGCTGCTGGGCCACGCACAGGTCTCCCTGGGCGACATCACCGACCGCTACCGCCGCGGCGACCTCCAGGAAGCCGGCAACTGGCAGGCCCGGCGCTGACCTTCCCCCGACGGCCGCGGCGCGGCTCCGACAAACCCGCGCCGCGGCCACCGGGAACGCCGCGCCGCGGCCTGACGAGTTGCAGGACAGCACAGGAGAGGACGACACGTGTCAGAGGACAGGACCAAGGTCACTCTGGACTACCTCCGCACTCTGCGCACGGGCGAGGTCGAGCCGCTGCGCGAGAAGGTGTCGGCGATGAAGACCCGCGCGTCACAGCACTACGAAGGAGACGGGACCGCCTCCGGTGTCAACGTGCCCTTCGGCAACAGCGACCTCATGTCTGCCGCCGGCGAGGTCTCCAAGGAGGTCGCGACCGTGCTCACACAGTTCACCACCATGATCACCGACCTGGAGGAACGCCTGGTCGGGATGTCCGTCGGCATCCGTGACAGCGAGATGCACTTCGACGAGCTGGAGTCCGACGCCGAACTGGACGCAGCCCGCGTCAACCAGATCGTGTCCGGCGGCGCGCCCCTGAGTTCCGGTGGATTCAACGGAACCGGCGACCCCACCGAAGAGACCTCCGAGTCGTCCTGAGCCGCCCCGGCCGGCGGCTCCGCCCCGCCTGCTCTGCGCTGACCGCCCACCCCGCCCCCTGAGGAACTTCCATGGCTGACGAGGATCTCCCCGAGAGCGAGGGAACCGACCCCGACGCCCCCGCTGACGGGGGCGCTTCCGAGAGCGAGGAGGTCGCCCACGCCGTCAACGTCTTCGCCGACGCGGACGAAGAGGGCTCGGTCCCCCCGATGGGCACCGCCCAGGCGGTGCGGGACACCAACTGGTTCTCCAACTACTTCTGGAACGTCGGCGACCCCAAGGACGCGGACGAGTGGTTCGGTTTCTCCGACCGCTCCTCCGACGCGGAACTGCTCGGCGGCTACGAGTGGGGGTACGCGGTCTACTCGGGCATCCACGTCAACGACGCCGTCAAGGAGCGCGGGGACACCGTATGGGGGCGTTTCATCGACCGGATGCCCACCATCCTCAACGCCGCCTCCGACCCCTCGCAGGGCAGTGACACCTTCAACAGCGGTGTTCTCAGCCGGATCGAGACCGACCTCGGCGACTTCCGCGACTTCGCCAACGCCCGCTACGACGACCTGTGGGCGCTGTACGAGGAGATCAAGCCCGGCAACGAGAAGTTCGAGGGCGCGGGGGCCGAGGCTCTGGGCCAGTACATGAGGACCGTGGCCCTCGAATTCAAGAACATCGCCAACTTCGTCGACCCGGCGGTCGACGCGGTGAACTCGGCGCGCAGGGCCGCCAACCCCACCTACATCCAGTCGGTGATCAGCGCCTACAACGAATGGGTCGGCAGCCCCGAGCACTCCCCGCGCCGCCTGATCCGCACCTGGTGGGAGGAGCAGCGGCAGCAGGTCACCTACGAGGGCGGCATCATCAAGATCCGCGGTATGCGGACCGACGAACAGGCCACCTGGGAGACCTTCGAGACGGAGGTCAAGGAGCGCTGGTGGGAGAGCCTGGAATCGCTGCGCAAGGCCGTGACCGGCGGTATCTCCGACGTCGCCACGTCCTACAACAACGCCTCCTCGGCGATTCTGCCCTTCACGCCCGTCCCGACCTCCAGCGAGTCGCACTCCGGTACCGGTGGTGACGGTGACGGTCGCACGGTCGAGGACATCGTTGACGACTACCTGAACGGCGGTGGTGACGGTGATGGCACTGATGGCACTGATGGCGGTGACGGTCGCACGGTCGAGGACATCGTCGATGACTACCTGAACGGCGGTGGTGACGGTGATGGCACTGATGGCGGTGACGGTCGCACGGTCGAGGACATCGTCGATGACTACCTGAACGGTGGCGGTGACGGTGATGGCACTGATGGCGGTGACGGTCGCACGGTCGAGGACATCGTTGACGACTACCTGAACGGTGGCAGCGGCAGCGGTGTCGGAGACGGCACTGGTGACGGCGGCGGTGATGGTGCCGGTGGCGGTACTGGTGGTGATGGCCGCAGTGTCGAGGACATCGTCGACGATCACCTGAACAACCAGGGTCCCGAGGGAAGCGGGGGGCCGCTTCCGGAGGACTCCGGGGGACAACCCGTTCCCGGGGGTTCGGGTGATCTCAACGGCTCACCGGGCTCTCCGGGATCGCTGGACCTGGAGGATCCTCCGGGCTCACAGAACCTCGACGGATCCGGTTCGCTCGGCGCGGACGGCTCGCCTGACGGCTTCGGCGACGGCAGTGACCTCTCCTCCTCGTCGGACGGCGGCGGGCCGGGAGGTTTCGTCCCGCCTCCCGTAGCCCCGGGCATGGGCGGTATGGGTCTCGGTGGTTCCGGAGGCGGCGCGGGCAACTCCGGGCGGCGGGACCAGGGGGGACCGCTTCCGGACGGCACTCTGCTCCCGGACGGTTCCCGAGCCGACGGTGGTAGCGGCGGTCTGCCTTCGTCCATCGGGGGAGTCCCGCCCGGCACGGGAGAGTTCGAGTCCTCCCCGGACGACGACGACAGGAGCGCACTGGTTCCACCGCCGAGCCGTGTGCCCACCGGGACGGGTGACCCCGGTGGTCTGGACCTCTCGTCTTCGGGTGGTCTCGGGGGTCCGGGGGGTGTGGATCTTCCGGGTGGTTCGGATGATCCGGTTCTTGGTGGTTCGGGTGGTCCCGGTGGTCTGGGCCTTCCGTCTTCGGGTGGCTCGGGTGGTCTTGAGGGTCCGGGCGGTGTGAATCTTCCGGGGACTTCGGATGACCCGGTTGTTGGTGGGTCGGGTGGTCTTGAGGGTCCGGGCGGTGTGGGTCTGCCTGTGCCTGGTGGCTCCAGTGGCCTCGGGGATTCGGGGGGTGTGGGTCTTCCGGGTGGTTCGGAGTCCCCGATCCTTGGCGGTTCGGGTGGTCTTGAGGGTTCGGATGATCTGGGTCTGCCTGCGCCTGGTGGCTCCGGTGACCTCGGGGCCCCGGGCGAGGTGGACTCGTCGGCTCCGGGTTCCGGGGCGGGCGGCAGCGGCGACCGTACCCCGATCGGGCGTGACGGTCCCGTGCTGACACCACCCCCCGTGCTCACACCACCCTCCGGGCTCGGCTCCCTCGACAGCCCGGGAGGAGCCGGTTCCGGCTTCCCAGGAGGCAGCGAGATCACCGCCCGGCCGGACTCGGGCTCCGTCGGCGGGAGCACCGAAGGATCCGGCGGTGGCAGGGGTGCCGGGCCGGGTGGGACCAGCCCGCTGGGCGCCTTCGGCGCGGGAGGGGGAACTGACGGCTCCCTCCAGTCAGGAGCCGTCGGCACCCCTGGAACACCCGGAACTCCGGGCACACCAGGCATGCCGATGATGCCGCCGGGCGGCGCAGGCGGCGCGGGCGGTGGTGGAGCCGGATCGCAGGAACGCAGCCGCACCACGTGGCTCGCGGAGGACGAACGGGTGTGGGGCACTTCCGCACGGGGCGGACCCGCCTCGCTGGGGCGGCCGGGAACACGACAGGACAAGGGAGTGAGCAGCGGTGGACATGTCCCTGCAAGGGCAGATGGAGAGGTCCCTCGAACAGCTTCGTCGGACACAGCGGGGCCTGGCGGAGGCAAGCGCAAACCTGGAGTCGGTTACCGCCGAAGCGGTGTCCAAGGACCGGATGGTCAGCGCGACGGTGAACGCCAGAGGCGAGATCGCTGAGCTGAGGTTCCACACCGACAAGTACCGGTCGATGGCGCCCGCCGAACTCGCCTCGGCCGTCACCGAGGTGATCGAACGGGCGCGGCGCGACGTGGCCCAGAAGGTCTCCGAGGCCATGCGGGGACTGGTGCCGGGGGACTCCGCGGCACGGGAGCAGGCGGTGGCCGGCGACCCCTCGGCCCTGCTGGAGGAACTGGGCCTGGGGAAGGTCAACCCGCCCGCGTGACGGGCCGCCGCGGTGCGGGGCGGCCACCGCCGTCCCGCACCGCGGCCACCGCACGGACACGAAGACACGTAACGAGGCAGGAGGGACCATGGCCGACCGCCTTTCCGTCGACCCGGAGTCAGTCGCCAGGGACGGCGCCGAGATCAACGAACTCGCCGCGGAGGTGCGCGCCATCCACCGGTGGTTCATCGACTCGGCCGACGCCCTGGGCCAGTGCTGGGGCGACGGTGACGCCGTGGCCAAGTCGTTCGAGAAGAAGTACCTCCCGGCCCGCGAGCGGTTCGACGTCTTCCTGCAGGCGCTGGGCACCGCGTTCGAGAAGACCGCCGAGGGCACGGTCGACACCGCCAAGCAGTTCGCCCGCTCCGAGCAGTACGGCATCGACGCGGCAACGCGCCTCGGCGGATTCCAGGGCGGCGCCCCCGGCGGCGGGAAGCACTGACCCCATGGGAATGGAACTGCCTCCCGAACTGCGGAACCTGTTCATGGTCCTGACCGGGTCGGAGTGGCCCACCGCCGACGAGACACGGCTGTGGCAGCTCGCCCAGGTCTACGGGACCACGGCTGACCGGTTGCAGGTCGAGCTCCCCCAGCTCGTCATCCGGATCAAGAACAAGGTTCGGGAGAACTTCGACGCCACGGCGGCGGACTTCTTCGACGAGTCGGTGGACCAGTTCACGGCAGGGGAGCGCAACTACCTCGGTGAGGGCACGGCGGTGGCCCGGGGGCTCCAGGAATACGTCCACAACGCGGGCACGCAGGTGCAGTACGCCAAGTGGATGATCATCGGCCAGCTCGTGCAGCTGGCCGCGGAGATCGCCTGGGCGATCGCCATGGCGCCGTTCACGTTCGGCGCCTCCCTGGCCAAGATCCCGATCTTCCAGGCGATCGCCCGCACCGTCGTCGGGCGGGTCATGTTCCGGCTGATCTCGGAGCTGCTCCAGCAGATGATGATCAGCCAGTTCTTCGCGCTCACACTGGACGCGCTGATCCAGCGGATCCAGATCGACAACGGCGTCCGCGACGAGTGGGACACCAAGCTCACGGAGGACGCCGCCAAGGGCGCCATGCTGGACGGCCTGTTCGGCACCGCCGCGGCTTTCGGCGGCAACGCGCTTTCGGACCAGTTCAACCGACTGCTCGGCAACAACACCGGATCGGCCATCGCCCACCAGCTCGACGACCGCTTCCCCCCGGGCAACGGCCCGGGGACGGGCGGCGGGTTGCCCGAGGGGATCGGCTCGGTGATGGGCCGCAACGGTGACGAGCTGCTGCGCCCGTACGGGATGGACGACCGGCCCGGGTGGTCCCGCCCGGTCGACGGGGAGCGCTTCCGCACCGACATGGGGGACCGGTTCGCCGACTCCCTGGGCGGAGCCATGGGACGGGACCAGGCGCGCGATTTCGGTGAGCGTTACGCCGACGCGTTCGCCCGCCACTGGGGGCGGGGCGGCCTCGACGACGCCCTGGGTGACGTGGTGTCGAAGTACGGTCACGGCCTCGACCCGAAGATGCGCGACTTCCTGACCACGGGGGTGCCCGGCGGGGTCCGCGACGGGCTCTCCGCCGTGGGTTCGCACTGGAAGAACTTCCTGGCGCAGCTCGGGGGCCAGGGCATCGCCAACGCGGCTCAGGGGATACTCGGCGAAGGTTTCTTCAACCTGCTTTTCAGCGACGAGAAGACCTTCTCCATCACGTGGCTGTCCGGGGTCTCGGGGTTCGTCTCCGGGGCGGTCCAGCAGAGCCTCACCCAGGGCGGCCTGATGCTCATCGACCAGCTCAAGGGAGCCGGTCTGCCCGACGGGGTACCCGAACTGCCCGATCCGCCGATGGGTCCACACCCTGAGGACGGCGACCGCGGTACCGGTGACGACTCCCCGGACCGGATCAGCGGAGCGCCGGGGACGGGGTCGGGCTCTGACCGGCCCTCCCCGGACCGGTCCTCTTCGGAGGAGGACGGCGGCACCCGTGGCCCGCAGGGGGACGGCACGCCGGAGCAGCAGGGCGGCGGCACGCGCGATGCCGAGGGCGGTGACGCACGCGGCGCACACGACGGCGACACGACGGCCGTTTCCCCGGAGGCTCCGGCTCCCCCGCCGCCCGACCGGGTCGTCACCGAGTCCTCCGCCATGAACGGCCCGACCGACACCGGCCCCTACCGGCCCGCCGCGCCGAGCTCCGGGAACCCCGGTGCGGACAGCCTTCCCGAGACCGGGGGCGCCCCCGTGCGGGGCTCCGACGAGGCCGTTGACACTCCGGCCGAGGACGTGCCGACCCCGAACACGACCTCACGGGATGTTCCGAACCAGGACGTTCCGACTCGGAACGCTCCTGGACATGACGCAACGGTAGGAAACGCTCCTGTTGAGGAGGCTCCGGTTCGGGATGCCTTTGGCCAGGAGGTGCCGGTAGGAAACGCTCCCGCTGAGGACGTTCCAGATCAGGACGCCTCTGGCCAGAACGCTCCGGTGCGGGAGGTCCCGAACCAGGGCGGCGCCGTCTTCGACCGTCCGGATCAGCGGGTACCGGAGAACACGGCTCAGGTGAACGACGGGGGCGGCGCGAGCGGGGTAGGTGCTTCGGACAGCACCGGTGCCGCGCCGATCAGCGGTGGTCCGGAGCGGTCGCCCGACGGGCAGGACCGCACCTCCGACGAGGACGCCCCGACCCGGGTGACGGAAGACCGTACCGACGCCGACGGGCGGACTCCGGACGCTCCGGTTCCGGCGCCGAATCCGAGTCCGGCGCCGAACGGGCAGGGAACGGACGCCGACACGGCGAACCCGCCGCGCCCGGACGGGGAAGGGGCTGGAGAGGGCCGCGACGAAGCTCGGCCCCCGGGCGGCGAAGAGATCGGGGAGGGCAGCGGCCCCGGTGCGCCCTCCCGTGGCGAGGGCGACCAGCAGGGCCTGCCGCGCGACGACGGCGACCTCGGCGCACCCGCCTCCGCGGACGGCCGTGCGCAGGACCCGCCCCAGCACGCGGACGGTGCCCCCGGGTCCG
Source organism: Nocardiopsis terrae (assembly GCF_014651695.1). GTDB lineage: Bacteria > Actinomycetota > Actinomycetes > Streptosporangiales > Streptosporangiaceae > Nocardiopsis > Nocardiopsis terrae. The sequence goes on along the minus strand of NZ_BMXJ01000001.1, from coordinate 692,333 downwards.
TCGTCGCGCCCCCGCCGGTGAACCCCGCCGCGCAGGGCCAGGAGTCCGCCGGGGACGGACGCCGACAGGCCCCGCCCACGAGCCGGACCGACACACCGTCGGCGGCCCGGCCCCGCCCCGAGCCCGACGCCCCGGCCCCCGTCGCCGAAGGGCTGCGCCCGCCCGGAGCCTGGCAGGACGCCCGTGACGGTGCCGAGACCGCGCGGGTGGGCACCAACCGAGACGGTTCAGGCATCGACACCGACGGGGTCGAGATCCTGGACGGTTCCACCAGGGACCGCCCGGTCGTCTCGGTCGCCGAGCGCGGCTTCGACGTGCGCCGCGTCCCCCTCCCGGACCCCGGGCCCGAGGGCCCGACCCATGTCACCGAGCTGACGGTCCGGATCAACTTCGACCCCGGCGACGACGTCCGCCCCGAGGAGGCCGACACCGCTCAGCGGGTCTTCCTCGACCGGGTGGACGACGTCCTCAACCAGCGCTACCGGCTGCCCGACAGCGGGGACCAGCTCCACGTCCGGGTGGAGCCGGTCGGTGCCGACGACCGCCCGCACGCCGACGTCACCTGGGTCCGCGACAACCCGGACCTGCCCGGGCGCAGCGACACCGCCAACTGGCGCCTCGACGACGGCGCCGACGTCTGGCTGCACGAGACCCTGCACCGGCTCGGCCTCGACGACGAGTACCGCGACCCTCCCCAGGAGCGGTCCGGCCGACCTCAGGCCGTGCTGCGCGGCTCACCGGACTCCACCGCCGTCCACGAGGCCGGGGGCTACATGGACGCGCCCGGCGGGCGCGACGGCCGGCCTCCGGAGATCCTCAACCGCTACCTGGAGCAGATCGAATCGCAGGCACACGGGGCCTCCCGCTACGATCCGCCCGCCCGGCTGGCCGACCTTCCCGACCCCGTGCACCGAGACCTGGCCGCCCTGCTCGATCCCGAAGGGCGGCAGGACCCCTCCGACACCGTCTCCCTGTTCGGTGCCGCCTACGACAGCCGTGTGCGCGGTCTCGACGAGGACCGGGTCCGTGCCGACCTGCCGCCCCGGCTACGGGACCGCTTCGACCGCACGGTCGCGGAGTGGACGTCCGACGGTCGCCTGGAACGCGCCCTCGGCACGGCGCGCACGGCCGGTATGGAGGCACCGCTGTCGCGGATGCCGGGCCGCCCCGCACCGGTGCCCACCGAGGGCGGCGCGGAGCACCGCGCCGCGGGCCCCCTCTCCGACATCTTCCGGCCCAAGGACGGGAGCGGTGGCAGCAGGCCCGAGGACCATCCGATGCGGGACCTGTCGGAGAACCGGCACCGGAACAGCGGGAACAGGGGTGACGGGACCACCGGCGGCACGGGTGAGGGAACCTCGGGTGCCCCTCGCCGGGAGACGCCCCCGTCGCAACAGGACCGGCCCCAGCCGACCCAGAACGACCAGCCGACTCAGAACGAGCCGACCCGGCAGGGACCGCCCCGGCCGGTGGGCACCGAGGCCACGGGCGTTCCTCCGGAACGGCCGCCGACAGCGAGGCCGGTCGACGCGGAGACGGTGCGGATGCTCGACGCACTCGCCGACGCCGGAACCGACGCGGACGGGGGCGGGTACCCCGGCCTGCGCGTGAACTCCGGCGCTGACGCCCGAGGACTGGGGCGACGCCTGCGCGACCAGCTCACCCGGCACGGCGTGGAACCGGACGGCACGGCGCTCGGCGAGGCCCTCGACCGCATCACCGACGGCCGCGCCCGCCCTGGCGACGAGATCGGGGTCCCCGTCCGCGAGGTCCCCACCGGTGACCGCGCCGGGCGGGACGGCGCCCCTCCGCCGGTGCGCGGGCAGGTGCGGTTCACCGTCGAACGGGCGTGGCGCGAGACCACCGACTCCCCCGACCGGCGGACCGGCGCCACCCACACGGTGGAGACCCGGGCCAAGGCCGTGGGTGCCGGGGCCCAGCAGTCACGCAAGAGCGTCAACCCCGTGCTTCCCGCGACCGTCATCGGCAGTATCGCCGGAAAGACCATGCTGATCTCCCCGCGTCTGAAGGGGTCGGTCGCCGTCCGCCAGCGCGGCAGCGAATACCAGACGAGCGCGGAACGCCGCCACAAGCGCAAGGTCGACGTCGACGGGGAGAACCCGGCCCGCTTCACGGCCGACCTCACCGTGACGGCCTCCCTGGAGGTCGCCCCGCCGCCGGTCCCGCCCGACGGGGGCACCGAGCAGCAGGGGACGAGCGGGCAGCAGCCCCCGCCCGCGCCTCCCGGGACCCGGGACCGGCCGGAGCGGCAGGACGGACGGGAGCGACCGCCCCGGCCGCCGGAGCCGGTCCGGTTCACCGCCAGGCTGGACGACGCCTTCGACGTGGTCCTGCCCGGGCACGTGCGCGACGACGGTGCCGTGGACGGCGGCGGGCAGCGCACCGCCGACCGCCGCGAGGCTCCCCGGGGGTTCCGCACCGACGATCCCGCCTCGCGCGTCGGCGACGGTAACGGCACCCCGGTCCGCGCGCCCCGTTTCTCGCGCACGCTGGGCGTCCTCGACGGCGGACCGCCCGAGAACTTCCCGCTCGACATGCGGACGCTGCGCGAGACCCTGGTCCGGATGGACCACGGGGAGGTGCTGCACATCCCCTACCGGGACGACTCCGGCGACTGGCAGTTCGCCGAACTCAGCGGCGGCCCCGTCGCCTACGAGCGGATCGGCCCGGAGATGGCCGACTCCTCCTTCTCCGACACCGACAAGTCCTCCACCAACGCCCAGAGCAACGCGGGGCGCACCAACAAACAGGAGATCCGTGCGGGGGCCAGCTTCCTCGGCACGATCATCCCCGGAGCGGGGTCGTCCTCCCTGCTGCGGGTGGGCCCCGAGGTGGTCGGCGGCGTCAAGGGAGCCCAGAAGTACACGCGCACCACCGAACACGGGAGCGAGCGCGTGCACGGGCCGGGCACCAAGGGCGACTCCGCCTTCTACCGGGTGACCCGTACCTACCGCGTCACGACCACCGAACAGCAGCACGCGGCCCCCGACGCCGCCGGGAACACCGGTGACGACACCGCCGCCGACCCGCACGGCACGGACGGCGCCGGGCACCACGGCGGTCCGGTACGGCACCAGCCCAGGGTGCGGGCGGGCACGCTGGACCTGACCACCCTCGACCAGGTGTCGACCTCCGACGCCCGGGCGTTGGCCGGGGACGGCGCGGGGCACGCCCCCCGGGGCGGTCCGGCCGCCCCCGCCACCCCGGGCCTTCGCGCCGACCGGGTGGAGCACCTGGGTGAATCGGTCCCGGTGCGGGCCGAATGGAACGACGGACGTCTGCGCGACACCAACGGAGAGGCGCCCCTGACCGCCGTGGCGAACCGCGTCCACCGAGCGGTCTTCGCCGCCCACCCCGAGCTGGTGAACGACCCCGCCGGCCCCGGCGGAGACCGCCGGGGGTTCTGGGGGCGCCTGTGGCGCGGACCGGACCTGCGCGCCCTCAACACGCTGGCGATCCACGAGCAGGTCGGCAGGGCGTCGGCCGAGGCCGACAGCCTGATCACCGACGGCGTCCGGATCGTCCTGCGGGCCGGGGGGCTGCGCAACGCCCTGACGCCCGCCCCGGGACGGTTGCGCACGGTCGTCGGTGCGCTGCCCGGAGCCTCGTCCGTGCGTACCGACGACCGCGACGGAGCCGACTTCGTCACCGTCCGGCTCAGCGGTCGGCTCGACGACGCCCGTTTCGCGGGCTCCCGGAGAGGCGGGTCGCTGAGCTCCGGCCTCAACGCCTCGACCTCCCAGGGGTCGGGCAGGCAGGACACCACCGCCTACGGCGTGGAGGGTTCGGCGGCGCTCCAGGTCCGTCCCGGTGAGACCGCCGCCGCCATGCCCCGCGGCATCGTCGAGGTCGGTGCCGGATACGCCTACGAGCGGGAGAAGACGACCCCCGCGTCCGGCACCCGCAAGTCCGGCGTCGAATCCTCCTCCAGCGCCAAGGGCGAACTGGACGCGTGGACCTACGCGCTCCACCTGGAGGCCTCGATCGGGAGCAACGCGCCCGTCGACGTCACCCCGACGGGCGCCGGTGCGACCGCGGCGGGGCCCCGGCTCCTGGTCGAGGGCCCCAGAACGGCCCCCGTCCCCGGTGAGCTCGGCCCGTTCGGACCGGAGACCGACCGCGCCGCCGAGGCGGACAGGGCCCGCACGGACGCCCGGCAGGCACTGGACCAGGTCCGGCGGGCCCGTGGCAGAGTGGACGAGCTGCGTGCCGAACGGGACCGCCTGGCCGGCCTCACCGAGGAGCTCCCGGACCGGGAGGCCGGCCTGGCCGCTGCTCAGGGCGAAGCCGACAGCGCGCGCCAGGAGGCCGCGCAGGACGATCGGGCCGCCCAGGCGCGGGAGCGTACCGCCACCGAAGCCGAGAACGTCGCCCGTGAAGCACGGCGGCAGGCGGTCCTTGACCGTCTGGAAGCCGCACGGGCCCAGCAGGAGGCGGCGGACCTGCGCAGGAACGCTATCGAGAAGATGCGGGCCTACGCCGAGGCGCTCCGCACGGAGACGGAGGCCCGCGACCGCCACGACGGCGGAGCAGCGCAACCGTCGCGGGAACGGACCCCCGCCTCCGCACCGCTGCCGCAGCCGCGCGACACGGGGGCGGACGCCCTCGGCGATGACGCCGCCCAGAGCGCGGTCGACCGCGCCTGGGACACGGCGGTCGAGAACTGGGAGGCACTGGAGGACGCGGCACGGGACGCGGGCGGTGAGGTGAGGGCCGCCGAGACGGCCTTCCGCGCACCCCCTCGGCAGTCGTCCTCCGACGGCGGCACGGCCGCCCCGCCGCGGCCGACGACCCCGCCGGCGGTCGAGAAGCTGCGCACGGCGGCCAGAGAGGCCGTACAGGCCACCGATCGCCGCAACGAGGAGGCCGACGCTCAGGACGACAGGGCCACCGGGGCGGAGGAGAACGCCGAGCTGCGCGAGGGCGAAGCCTCCGATCGCCGTGCCGAGGCCGACACCGCCCGGCGAAAGGCCGATGGTTCCAAGCGCCTGGTTGAGGAGGCCGGGCTCCGCGTCAACGAGGCGCGTCAGGACCACGACGAGTCCGTCGCCGCGAAGCGTGACCTCCCCGCGAGGGAGCGGGAGCTCACGGAGGCGCTGGACGACGAGCGGCGGGCGCACGCCGGTGCCGCCGCCGCGCACGGGCGCGGAGAGGAGCACCGGTTCGCGCTGGAGCGTGACGCGCGCCTTCGGACGCCCGGGGACCGCACCGACGACGACCGCGACCGCACCGGGGCCCCCGCCCCCGGGGACCGCGCCGGAACACCGCGCCCCCGGGCGGACCTCGACCTCGACGCGCTGCCGCACGCGCCCAAGCACACCGAGGCCCGCAGCCTCTGGGACACCGTGGTGGAAGCCGTCCGCTCCGCCCCCGGATTCACCGCCGCCTCCCGTTCGGGAGAGGCCGTCATCGGCCACTGGCGCGTCCTCAGCTCGGCCAAGGCCCTCGCCGCGCACACCATGGACGTGCACAACGCCGGGCTCCCCCTCCAGGGGCAGTTCGAGGACGGCGTGCGCAGGCGCGCCGACCTCTCCCTCACCCTCCACGCCGAACGCACGTCGATGCGCACCTCCGGCGCACTGCGCGAAAGCGGCGTCGACCTCACCTACAAGACCGAATCCGACAGGGTCACCGGAGCCGGCAGGAGCTCATCGCACAACACGGCGGTCGGAGTGAAGGGGCAGGGCACCCCCAACCCGGCCGACACCAGGAACAACCGCCTGCGTTTCAGCGCGGGCGCGGTTCCCTACGCCTCGAAGCAGACCCGGACCGAGGGGGACACCACCACGTTCGGCGAGGAGGACAAGGTCTCCCTGTCCGGCAGCACCGTGGACGTGACGACCGCCGACCGGTTCACCGTGCAGGCCAGGATCCGCAGCCGCTGGAACCTCCTCGTCTCGGTGCCCTACAGCTCCACCACCGAAACCGCCGGACCCCCGGGGCCCGCAGGTCCCGCCGACGCGACCGGCGGCACCGGCGGCACCGGCGGCGACCGGAACCGGGACGACGGGGCCCGGCACGACGCCGCACCCGACCGCCACGGTGAGCCCGGGTCCACCGAGGCGCGTTACCGCGTCCTCGACCTCGCCCAGAACGCCGCCCTGCCGGGTACCTCCGGCCTCGACGCCGCACTGGCGCGCGCTCGCGCGGCCCCCGACGGCACCGGGTTCGTCCCCGGACGCGAGAGCTCCGGATACGCCCTCAACGGCATCGACACCGCGGGAGCGGTCGAGGGCATCGCCCAGCGGGTGCGGGGCCGGGGGTTCGAACTGACCGAGCAGAGCAAACACGACATCCAGGTGGCCCTGTCGGCCACCAACACCCGGGGGACCAACCGGAGGCTGCAGACCGGCGGACTCGTCCTGCCCGTCCGCGTGCGCGAGGACGCCTTCGGCGAACAGCGCCTCAGCAGCGGCGGTTGGCTGCGCCTGGAACTGGGCCGCAACGGCGACCCCGCCTTCGGCCCGGTCGAGTCGGGGCTGTCCTCGGAGCGCTCCGTCTCGGAGTCCACCGAACACAACGAGTCCCGCGGCAGGCAGAAGAAGCACGGTGTGACCGCCACCGCGGACGGCGGCTTCAACCCCGTCCCGGCCACCGGGACCGGCCCCGGCGGCGCCCCCGCCTTCCCCGGCGACCGCTACTACACCAACACCGGCACCGTCGGTACCGGCTGGGAAACCGCGACCACCAGTACCGAACTGGCCTCCGACACCGACACACGGAACACCTCGCGGACGGTCAAGGTCCCCGGAGTCACCGCCACCACCCCGATGAGGGTCGACTTCACCCTGTCCGTGGACAACTGGCGGGGCGGTTCACGCGGTCCGGTCATCACCGGCACCGTCGACGCGGGAAACCGCAGGGAGGTGTTCCAGGCGGGGACCTTCCGCCCCACGGCGCCCCCCGCGGCCCCCGCGGCCCCCGCGGCCTCCGCCCCGGTCGCCCCCTCCCGGGCAGGCGCCGACGACCCCGAGGTCTTCGCCCGCGACTGGCGCGGCCGACTCGGCCGGGGGGAGACGGCCCTGCCCCCGGTGGAGGGGGTGGGGCAGCGCCCCATCGCCGACGCGGCGCTGCTCGCCCAGGCGCGGGCGCTGGGGTGGCAGCCCGACGCCGCCGAGCGGGTCACGCCCGGGGCCGCCGCCGAACACCTCCGTGAAGGGCGGCCCGGGTCCCGGGCGCACATGCTCGGCGCCGCCGTCGACGAGCAGGTGCTGCGCGGGTTGTTCGACGCGGCCTCCGGGAGCCGCGGCGCCGTCCTGGTGGGCAGGGACCCCCAGGGGCCCTTCGCCGTCCCCGGCCTGGAGACCCGGCTGTTCACCCAGGTCGACCCGGGCGGGGCCACCGTCATCGGGGCGACCGGGGAACTGGCGACCGGCAACGACACCCAGAAGCTGCACCGGGACGAGCGCTCCACCGCCCACGCCGGATCGACCGCGCTCACCACCGGGCTGGACCTGTCGGGTATGAAGGCCGTGCAACAGCCCGTCTCCGACTTCAACGAGAGCCGGGCTCTGGTCGGCGGCGGCGTGGCCACCGCCGGAGCGAACAGCACCGCGGCGGGCGGCGGCAAGCAGTCGTCCTCCACGATGCGCACCGACACCGCCGCCCCCGTCAAGGGGCGCGGCTACCTGGTGCGCTTTCCCGTCGACGCCCTGCTCATCGCCCAGGACACCGCGTCGGGCGGGCCGCCTCGGGCGGAGTGGGCCAAGTCCACCGTCGACGTGTGGCTCAGCACCGACCAGCTCCGGACGATAGCCACCGGAGTCAACGACGACTCCGTCGCCTCGTGGGACGCCGTGGCACAGCGCCAGACCGAGGCCGCCGCCACCGAGAAGGCCCTCGGCGCGGCGGTCGACCGGGAAGCGGGTCTGGACCGGTCGGAGGAAGCCCGGGCGAGCGCCCGCACCGCCGCCGACCTGCTGTCCCTCGGCTCCGACTCGGACCCCCGGATCTGGGCGCCCGAGACCTCCGAAGGGGTTCGGGCCGTACGCGACTACCTCGGCTCCACGGACGACGACCACGGTTGGGGCCGACCGGCCGACCGGACCGAGGCGGAGCACCGGGCCGCCCTGGACGGGCTGACCGCGCTCCAGCGGGGCACGGGAACCCCCGGAGGGCTCCCCGCGGAAACGGTGGGAGCACTACGCGACCTGGTCGAAAGCCGAAACGCCCTGCACACCGCGCTGAGCTCGCACCGGGCGGCCCTGGACGCCTACTTCACGGCCCTGGACACCGCCTTCGCACCCCCGGCCCGACCCGACCCTCTCGCACCAACAGACCCTCCCGCGCCGCCGGCGGGCACCACGCCCCTGCAGGCGGCATTCGACAGCGCCCTCAACCCGCCCGCCGGATAGGCGCCCGGAACCATCCCCACCCGCGCCGCCCCTCCGCGGCCGGTCCCCGATCCGCCGGAAGACATCCGGTGCCCGAAAGGACGAGACGAAGAATGACGGACAGAACCCAGACACCACGCGGCCCCGGCCGTGCGGGGCCCGTCCTCAGCTCGACGGGGGAAGCCCCCTCGGCGGCGGCCAAGGACGCCATCGGGTCCCCGCCCGAGCGGAGCCCGGCCCGGTCCGCCCCCGCCCCCTACGCCCCCGACCCCGTCGCGGCCGGGGCCACGGCCGAGAGCGCCGATCGCGGACGCCGGGCCCTGCTCTCCGCGCTGGCGATGCGCGGCGTCGGCGCCGCCCGCCCCGTCGACGGGGCCGACAACACCGACAGCGAGCGTTACCGGCCGAGTCGGCCGGTCCTCGCGGTCGCGGCCATCGCGGGTCTGCTGCTGGTGGCGGCCCCGTTCGGCCTCTCCGTGGCCGAGGAGCACCAGGGCGCCGCGCTCCTCAACGGTGACCTCGCCTCGGGTGCCTCCACCGACCCGGCAACCGCCACCGCCTCGGGCGCCGAAGCACAGGGGGGAGGGACCCAGGAGGGAGCCTCGGGAGGAGCCCAGGGAGGAGCCCAGGAGGGGGTGCAGGGGTACGTCCCCGAGGTGCTGCCGGAGAGCCCGGGCGTTCCCGGAGCGGATTCCGGAGCCGACCCGGGGGCCGGTTCCGCACCCGGTTCCGTCGCGGAAGGGTCCTCCGGGGGACCGGGCAGCGGCGGTCTGCCCGAACGGCCCGTGGAACCCCGGTCCGGTGGTCCCGAGGGCGTACCCGTCCCCGGATCGTCCGAGGGAGAGGACGACCGGGGCGAGGCCTGGGACGGCGGGGGCGGTGACGGGAGCGAGCCCGTGGGCGTGACCGTGGAGGAGGGATCGCTGCTGGCGGACCTGCTGGCCGAACGTGACGGGGGTTCCGAGGAGCCCGCGAAGCCCGAGGAGCCCGCGAAGCCCGAGGAGCCCGCGAAGCCCGAGGAGTCCGGCGGGTCCGCGAAGCTCGAAGAACCCGGGGAGCCCGAGGAGCCCGCGCCCGGTAGGGGCGAGGACTCCGAGAAGGACACCGGGGGCGGCGAGGCTGCCGGGACACGCAGCACCGGGAAGGAAGACCCCGCCGAGGAAGGCTCCGCCGAGCAGGGCGCCGGGCCGGACGGGGACGTCGCGGAGGCGGGGCTGCTCAGCGCCGGTGCCGACAGCGTCCAGGAGGGGGCCGACGGCAGCCGACCCGAACCCGAGCCCGCACCCGAACCCGAGCCCGCACCGGAGCCCGCGTCCGCACCGGCCCCCGCGCCGGAGCCGGAACCCGCGCCCGAACCCGCGCCCGCGCCCGAACCCTTCCGTGCGGTCGCCGGACCCGGCTGCCAGGCGGAGGGGGCCCGGTACCAGGTGCACGGCGGAGGCGTCTGGCGCTCGGGACCGGCGGGCTACTCCGGTTCCGGATGTGACGACGGCTTCGACGTCATGGCCGTGAGCGGCGACCCCGGCGGCGGCGACACCTCCGCGGAGTGGACGTTCTGGCCCGGGCGCCCGGGCGCCACCTGCACGGTCAAGATCCTCGTGCAGAACGGCCCCGAACCGCTGTGGGCGAACGGGGTGCCCACCCACTACGAGGTGTTCGACGGCGAGACCGCCGGCGGATCCCCCCGCGGCGGCTTCGACGTCACCCGTCCCGACAGCGGCCGGTACTGGGCACTGACCGAGATCCACGACGTCGGGGAGTCGTTCACGCTGCGCGCGCGCAACGCGGGCGCCGTCCCCGAAGGGGGCGAGGCGCCCCAGCTCCCCCTGTCGGTCGTCGAGGCCGAATGCCGCTGACCGGAGCGTAGGCGCCCAGAACCCCGAACCGGTACAGAAGTAGGACGAGCCCGCGGACCCACCGGTCCGCGGGCACAGAAAGGAAGACGACAGGCGATGAACCGTCACGTGCGCGCGGTCGACCCCTCCGGCGGAGCCGAGTTCCGCACCATCGGCGAAGCCCTCGCCGCCGCAGGTGACGGCGCCGTACTGTCCCTGGCGCCGGGCCGCTACGACGAGCGGCTCGTGCTCACCCGCGTGGTCACCCTGATGGCGGCCGAGGGGCCCGGGACCGTCGAGGTCCTGTGCTCCTCGGGCTCCGCCGTCACCTCGGTGGCCGAGGCGGTCAAACTCACCGGCCTCGTCCTGCGCGGACGCGACCCGGAGGCCCCGGTGGTCGACGCCGCCGCCGGGCAGGTCGAACTGGCCGACTGCGAGGTCGAGGGGGCCGCGTGGGCGGCGGTGCTCGCCCGGGGAGAGGGGGCCCTGGCACTCCGGGGCTGTACCGTCCGCTGCACCGTCGGAGCGGGCATCGTCGTCACCTCCGCCCAGCCCAGCGTCATCGAGGACTGCCTTATCGAGGACGTCGGCACCAGCGGTGTCGTGATCAACGACAGGGGCGCCCCGGAAGTACGCCGGTGCACCATCCGGGACGCCGGCGCCAACGGCCTCTACGCCGCGGGCGGCGGCGCCGGCCACATCAGCGACTGCACCGTCTCGGGCACCGCCAAGGCCGCCGTGGTGATCGAGGAACACGCCGCCACGGGCCTCAGCGGACTGCGGGTGCACGCGGTCGCCGACGACGGGGTCGTGCTCTCCACCCATTCGTCCGTGGTCGTCACCGACCTCGTCGTCGAGCAGCCCGCCGGCCGCGGCCTGGTTCTGCGCGCCGGCACCGACCCGCGGCTGGACCGGGTCCGGATCACCGGCAGCGGCGCCGCCGGCATCGTCGCCGAGGACAAGGCCCGCGGCCACGTCCGCGACTGCGAGGTCCGCGACTCCGGTGCGGAGGGGGTCGGTGTCACGGGTCGTTCCTCCACCGCGTTCAGCGGTCTGACCGTGCACGGCACGGAGGCCGCCGGGATCCGCGTCACCGAGGACTCCACCGCCGAGTTCGACCGCGTCACCGTGGGGCGTACCGCCGGGCCCGGGGCGGAGATCCTCTCCGGTGCGGCGCCCTTCCTCCGCAACGGCACGGTGACCGGGGCGCGGAGCCACGGTGTGCGCTGGGACGGCGGCGGCGGACGCGTGGAGGACTTCGAGATCGCCCGCGCCCGCCGGACCGGGGTGTACGCCGCGGCCGGAGCCCGGGCCTCCCTGAGCGGGGTGCGGGTCATCGGTGCCCGGGAGAACGGTTTCGCCGCCGTCGGAGGCGCGGTGCTCGACCTGCGCGACGGCGAGGCCTCCGGGTGCGGCGGCGACGGCGTGGCCGTGCACGCCGAGGGCGAGATCACCGCGCTGCGCGTGCGTTCGCACGAGAACACCCGCAACGGGGTCCTGGTGGCCGCCGGCGGCCGCGCCGTGCTGCGCTCCTGCGAACTGGCTGGCAACGGCGGCGACGGGGTCCTCGTCGGCAGCGGCGAGGACGTCGTCCTCGACGGTTGTACCGTGCGCGCCAACGGCAGGGCGGGGCTGCGCCAGACCGTCGCCGGAGGCCGCCTCAGGGCGGACTCCCTGGTCAGCGAGGACAACCAGGCGGAGGACCGGTACGGGCCCGACGCCGTCCCCGCCGACACCGCGACGGGGACGGCCGCCGGGGACGACCCCGAGGAGGACGAGGAGCGGGGGCCGCTGGCCGAGCTCCAGGCCCTCATCGGCCTCGACGGCGTCAAGGACGAGGTCACCACCCTCGTCAACCGGAACAGGATGGCCCGCCACCGCGCCGAGATGGGCCTGCCCTCGCCGCCGGTGGCCCGGCACCTGGTCTTCGCGGGTCCGCCGGGTACCGGCAAGACGACCGTGGCCCGCCTCTACGGACGTGTCCTGGCCGACCTGGACGTGCTGCGCTACGGGCACGTCGTCGAGGCCGCCCGGGCGGACCTGGTCGGCCAGTACGTCGGCGCCACCGCCATCAAGACCACCGAGGTGTTCGAGAAGGCGCGCGGCGGCGTGCTGTTCGTCGACGAGGCCTACACGCTCTCGGCCGAGGACGGCGGCGGTTTCGGCCAGGAGGCCATCGACACCCTGGTCAAGCTGATGGAGGACCACCGGGACGAGGTGGTCGTGATCGTCGCCGGCTACGCGGCCGAGATGGACGGTTTCCTGTCCTCGAACCCCGGCCTGGCCTCGCGTTTCTCGCGGACCGTCACCTTCCCCAACTACGGCACCGAGGAGCTGGTGCTCATCGTCGAGCGCCTCGGCGCCGCCCACAGCTACAGCCTCTCCCCGGGCCTGCGGCCGCTGCTGCGGCAGCACTTCGAGGCGCTGCCCAAGGGGCCGACGTTCGGGAACGGCCGCGAGGCCCGCAGGGTCTTCGAGGAGATGGTGGACCGCCAGGCGCACCGGCTCGGCGAGGACCCGCCCGCCGACCCCGCCGAGCTCACCGTGCTCACCCCCGAGGACCTGGGAGCCCGTCCCGAGCAGTCGTCCGGCCCCGGCGGGGCCGACGTCGCCGGGCTCCGTGCCGAACTCGACGCCCTGACCGGCCTGGCCGAGGTCAAGTCCACCGTCAACGACCTGGTCAACGTGCTGGTCTCCGCCGAGCGCCGGCGCGGGATGGGCATGCCGACGCCCAGCCTCAGCCACCACCTGGTCTTCTCCGGTCCGCCCGGCACCGGCAAGACCACCGTCGCCCGGCTCTACGGCCGGCTGCTGCGCGCCCTGGGCGCGCTCCCCGGCGGCCACACGGTGGAGGCGGCCCGCTCCGACCTGGTCGGACGCTATATCGGCCACACCGCCCAGCTCACCCTGGAGACCTTCGAGAAGGCGCGCGGCGGGGTGCTGTTCATCGACGAGGCCTACACCCTCACCCCGTCCGGAGCCAACGGCGACTTCGGCCAGGAGGCCGTGGACACCCTGGTCAAGCTGATGGAGGACCACCGGGACGAGGTGGCCGTGATCGTGGCCGGATACGACGCGGAGATGCGGCGCTTCCTCGACTCCAACCCGGGGCTCGCCTCGCGTTTCTCCCACCACGTGCGGTTCGCCGACTACTCCGACGGGGAACTGGTCTCCATCGTGGGCCGGATGGCCGCTGACAGCGGGTTCACCGTCCCGGAGGAGACCGCCTCCGCACTGGGGGAGCACTTCGCCTCGGTGCCGCGCACCGACTCCTTCGGCAACGCCCGCTACGCGCGCCAGGTCCTGGAACGCATGATCACCCGCCAGGCGGGCCGCACCGTCGCCCTCGCCGAACCCACACGTGAGGATCTGACCCTGCTCACCCCAGCCGACGTGCCCTGACCGTGCCGGGGCAGCCGCTCCTGCGGTCCCCGGTCCGGTCCGTCCCGGACCGGGGACCCGGCGGGGCCCGGGTCGGTGTCGGCCCGGGCCCCGCCGGACGGGTCAGCCCCGGTCTCCGAGCCCGTCCGGTCCCCGCCCGGACTCCGGCACCCGCAGGGTCAACCGCATCGTCAGCCCGCCACCGGGCGTCGCGTCGGCCTCCAGCGAACCGCCCATGGCCTCGGCCAGCCCCTGCGAGAGGGCCAGGCCCAACCCGAGGCCGCTGTGGTTGTCGGTGTCCCCCAACCGCTGGAACGGCACGAACATGCCCTCCCGGTCCTCCTCCGCCACCCCCGGCCCGTGGTCGGCCACCAGCACCTCGATCCGGTCACCGGTCCAGGAGGCGGAGACCGTCGGCGGCCGGTCCCCGGGGCTGAACCGCAGGGCGTTGCCCACGACGTTGACCAGCACCCGGTCGAGCAGCCCGGGGTCGGCCACCGCGTCCGGAAGCTCCTCGGGGACCAGCACCCGCACCCGGTCGGCCCCCGACCCGTCGATCTGGTCCAGCGCGGAGAACACCGACTCGCGCAACTGCAGCGGACGCGCCGTCACCCCCAGCACCCCGGCCTGGAGGCGGCTCATGTCCAGCAGGTCGGTCACCAGCCGGGTCAGCTGGTCCAGGGACTCGTCCGCCATGGCCAGCAACCCGTCCCGGTCCCGGTCGCTGAAGTGCACCTCGCGGCTGCGCAGACTGGTCACCGAGGCCTTGGCCGAGGCCAGCGGAGCCCGCAGGTCGTGACTGACCGCCGAGAGCAGCGCGGTCCGCATCCGGTCGGCCTCCGCCAGCGGGCGGGCCGAGGCCGCCTCCCGCTCCAACCGCTCCTGGCGCAGGGCGACCGCGGCCTGGGCGGCGAACACCTCGATGATCCGGCGGTCCCCCGCCTGGGGCCGCCGCCCGCGCAGCACCAGGGTGAGGGCCTCGTCCACCGGCACCTCGGTGTCCCGGTCCGTCGGAGAGCGGGGAGGGTCCTCACCGGCGGCGGCGACCACCTCCCACCCCTGCTGGTCCCGCCGTTGGCCGGGGCGCGCGGTGAAACCGGGCCTGCGCTGCAGGAGGGCCACCGAGGCCAGGGAGAAGGTCTCCCTCAGGCGTTCCATCAGGGCCGCCAGCGGGCGTGAGCCCCGCAGGACGTTGCCGGCGACGGTGGCCAGGATCTGGGCCTCCGCCCCCGCCTGCGCCGCCTCCCGGGTGCGGCGCGCAGCCTGGTCCACCACCACGCTCACCGACACCGCCACCACCACGAAGCCCGCCAGAGCCAGAAGGCTCTGCATCCGGGCGACGGTGAAGGTGAGGTAGGGCTCGGTGTAGAAGAAGTTGAGCACCGCGAAGCCGCTGACCGAGGTCAGCAGCGCGGGCCACATCCCCCCGACCAGGGCGACCACCGTCACCGTGGCGAACACCAGCACGATCGCACTGCTCAGGTAGGCCTCCTCCGCCGGAGCGCCCAGCCCGAACCCCGCCAGGAGCAGGGCCAGCAGCGCCAGCCCGCAGGCGACCAGCCTGCGGCGCCGGGAGAGCGTGGTCCCCGGACCCGAGGGGGGCCGTACCCCCGCCTGTTCGTGGGAGACCAGGTGGACGTCGATCGGTCCGGACAGGGCGGTGGCGGCGGCCCCGATCCCGGGGGAGAGCAGCCGGGCGATCCGGCCCCGGCGGCTGGCCCCGAGCACCAGCTGGGTGGCGTTGACACCGCGTGCGAAAGCGATCAGCGCACGGGCCACGTCCTCGCCCAGGACCTGGTGGTAGGTGCCGCCGAGGTGCTCCACCAGGACGCGCTGCCGGGCCAGCAGCCCGGGGTCGGCGCCGGTCAGCCCGTCGCTGCGGGCCACGTGTACGGCCAGCAGGTCCGCGCCCCGGCCGCGTCGGGCGATACGGGCGGCGCGGCGCAGGAGCGTCTCGCCCTCGGCGCCGCCGGTGAGCGCGACCACGACCCGCTCCCGGGTCTCCCAGGTGTCGGTCACACCGTGGTCGCTGCGGTAGCTCTCCAGTTCGTCCTCGACCCGGCCCGCCAGCCAGAGCAGGGCCAGTTCCCGCAGGGCGGACAGGTTGCCGCCGCGGAAGTAGTCGCCCAGGGAGGCGTCGATCCTCTCCGGGCGGTAGACGTTGCCGTGCGCGAGCCGCTTGCGCAGGGCCTCGGGGGTCATGTCGACGAGTTCGATCTGCTCGGCGGCGCGCACCCACGCGTCGGGCACGGTCTCGTCCTGGCGGATCCCGGTGACGCGTTCCACGACGTCGTTGAGGGACTCCAGGTGCTGGATGTTGAGCGTGGACAGCACGGTGATGCCGGCGTCCAGCAGCTCCTCGATGTCCTGCCAGCGCCTGGCGTTGCGGCTGCCGGGGGCGTTGCCGTGCGCGAGTTCGTCCACCAGGACCACCCGGGGGCGGCGTTCCAGGACCGCGTCCAGGTCCATCTCCTCGAAGGTGCGGCCCCGGTGGGTGGTCCGGGCTCGCGGGACCACTTCCAGGTCGTCGATCATCGCCTCGGTCATCACCCGTCCGTGGCACTCCACGAACCCCACGACCACGTCCGCGCCCCGGTCGCGGCGCCGGTGGGCCTCGTCCAGCATCCGGTAGGTCTTGCCCACCCCGGGTGCCGCTCCCAGATAGACCCGCAAGCTCCCACGTGTCACAGCAGTCCCTCCCCGGGAACCATCTTCACCGGTCACCGCATGCTTTTGAGAGGTTCTGTGCTAATTGTCCGCTAAATCCCCTCGGGTGGCCGCTAAGGGAACGCTACCGAGGTACCACCCGCCGTCCGCGCTGCCGCACAGTCGGACGAGGCGCCCCGGGCAGGAAGGGCGCCTCACGGGTGTGCCCCGAGCTCCGCTCAGGGCACGCCCTCCTACCATCGTGATGCCGGACGGAAGCGGCGAAGAACCAGTTCAGGCGTCATAGGGAAGAACGCGCTGACTCGGCACAGAACGGACCCGTATGAACGAGCGGAACACCGCCGCACCGGCGGTCCTGGTCGTCGACGACGACCCCCGACTGCTCAGGACGCTCGACCTCAACCTGCGGGCGAGGGGCTACACCGCCCTGCTCTCCGACACCGGGGAACGCGCGCTCAGGCTCGTGGCCCACCACCGCCCCGACCTGGTGCTGCTGGACCTGGGGCTGCCGGGGATGAGCGGGTTGGACGTGATCCGGGGGCTGCGCGGCTGGACGGGGGTCCCCGTCGTCGTGCTGTCCGGCCGCGACACCGAACCGATGAAGGTCCAGGCCCTGGACCTGGGAGCCGACGACTACGTGGTCAAACCGTTCGGCATGGACGAACTCTTCGCCCGGGTCCGGGCGTCGATGCGCAGGACCGCGCCCGCGGAGGAGAAGGTCTCGGTGGTGACCGCGGACTTCACCGTGGACCTGGCCGCCCAGCAGATCACCAGGGGCGGGGAGGCGGTGCAGCTGACCCCCCGGCAGTGGCACATCGTGGAGGTGCTGGTGCGCAACCGCGGCCGGCTCATCACCCACCGGCAGCTGCTCCAGGAGGTCTGGGGGCCCGGTTACGGCCGGGAGACCAACTACCTGCGGGTCTTCATGACCAAGATTCGGCAGAAGCTGGAGCCGGACCCGCCCCGACCGCGGTACTTCCTCACCGAGCCGGGGCTGGGATACAGGTTCAGCACGGGGGAGCAGGACACGTGATCCCCGGACGACGCCTCCGGCCGGGCCGGGTCCGCCGGTGGCACCGGCGGGGGAGGTGGTTCTGGGCGAGCCCTCCCCAGTTCACCGTGGTGGCCTTCGCCGCCCTGGTGCTGGCGGGCACCGGGCTGCTGTCCCTTCCGCAGGCCACCGTGAGCGGTGGGTCCGCGCCCCCGCTCACGGCCCTGTTCACCGCGGCCTCGGCGGCGAGCGTGACGGGGCTGGTGGTGGAGGACACCTCCGCGTACTGGTCACCGCTGGGCGAGGCGGTGATCCTCCTGCTGATCCAGGTCGGCGGCTTCGGGGTGATGGCCCTGGCCACGGTGCTGGCGCTGGTGGTGGGGCGCAGCCTGGGCCTGCGGATGGCCGTCTACACCGGCTCGGAGGCCAAGGGGGTCTCCCTGGGGGAGGTGCGCCAACTGGTCACCGGGGTGCTCTACGTGACCCTGCTGTTCGAGGGCGTACTGCTGGTCCTGCTGACACTGCGCTGGTGGCTCGCCTACGGCCTGTCCCTCCCGGACGCCCTGTACACGGGTGTCTTCCACTCGGTGTCGGCGTTCAACAACGCCGGGTTCTCCCTCTACTCCGACAGCATGGTCGGGTACGCGACGGACCCGTGGATCACGGTGCCCCTCGCCCTGGCCGTGATCGCCGGGGGGCTCGGCTTCCCGATGTGGGTGGAGCTGTGGCGGTTCTCCAGACGCAGGGGAGAACCCCGGCACTGGTCGGTACACGCCAGGATCACGATGGGGATGTCCGCGGGTCTGCTGCTGATCGGCCTGGTGACCTTCCTGGCCCTGGAGTGGAACAACCCGGCCACCATGGGCGCCCTGAACGTGCGGGAGAGACTGCTGACCGGTTTCTTCCAGGCCGTGATGCCCCGCACCGCCGGTTTCAACAGCCTGGACTTCGGGGCGATGAACACCCAGACGCTCC
This sequence comes from Nocardiopsis terrae, assembly GCF_014651695.1. Lineage (GTDB taxonomy): Bacteria > Actinomycetota > Actinomycetes > Streptosporangiales > Streptosporangiaceae > Nocardiopsis > Nocardiopsis terrae. The sequence goes on along the minus strand of NZ_BMXJ01000001.1, from coordinate 674,130 downwards.
TGGCCACGGACATCCTGATGTTCATCGGCGGCGGCAGCGCGGGCACCGCGGGCGGCATCAAGGTGACCACCTTCGCGATCCTGCTGCTGGTGGCCTACGCCAACGTGCGCGGGGAACCCACGGTGCACGCGGCCGGTCGGCGGTTGAGCCAGGCCACGGTGTCCCAGGCCACCACCGTCGTGCTGCTGTCGCTGGGGCTGGTGCTGTCCGCGACGCTGGTCCTGATGACGGTCACGCCGTTCACCCTGGACCAGGTCCTCTTCGAGACCACCTCGGCCTTCGCCACCGTCGGGCTGTCCACCGGTATCACCGGCGACCTGCCGGTGTCCGGGCAGCTGGTCCTGGTGTTCCTGATGTTCGTCGGGCGCATCGGCCCGATCACCCTGGCGTCGGCGCTGGCCATGCGGCGGCGCAGCCGGGCCTACGAACTCCCCGAGGAGCGTCCGATCGTGGGCTGAGCGCGCAGGCCCCCGGGTTCCGTCGGGCCCGACCCGGAGAGCGGGTCCACCGGCCGGGAACAGCGGGAAAGACGAAGGGGCCCCTACCACGTGGGCAGGGACCCCTTCTTACCGGCGGAGGATCGGGGATTTGAACCCCGGAGGGGATTGCTCCCCAACCGCATTAGCAGTGCGGCGCCCTAGGCCTCTAGGCGAATCCTCCTGGCTGCGACCAGCCTACAGAGCGCGGAGGTCCTGCGCAAAACGAATGTCCGGGGCGGGAGGACGGCAGCGTGTCCGCGCCCTCCCGCCCGAGGTCAGGGGGTGCGCGGTTTCGGTACTGACGGGGCCCGGTAGGCGCTGGCCTGGAGCTCCCACAACTCCCGGTACAGGCCGTTTCCGGCCATCAGTTCGGCGTGGCTGCCCTGGGCGGCCACCCGGCCCCCGTCCAGCACCACGATGTGGTCGGCCATCCGCACCGAGGCCAGCCGGTGGGTGATCAACACGACCGTCGCGCCGGTGCGGCGGGCGTGGGAGTGCACGGAGGTGAAGAATCCGTGCTCGGCGCGGGCGTCCATGGCGGCGGTGGGTTCGTCGGCGATCAGCAGCGGCACCTCGTCACCGTCGTCGCCCCGGTAGAAGGAGCGGGCGGCGGCCAGCCTCTGCCACTGGCCTCCCGAGGGCTCGACACCGTGCGCGAACCGCTTGTCCAACAGGGTCTCCCAGCCGTTCCGGAACTCCGCGACGACGCTGTCCGCCTGGGCCGCGGCCGTCGCCCGGGCGAAGCGCTCGGGGCACTCGGCGCTGCTCATCACGGTGTTGCCGCGCGCGGTCAGCGGCCAGTGCGTGTGGTCCTGGGCGATCACGGAGATCCGTTCGCGCAGGCTCACCCCGTCCACCCCGGCCAGGTCGGTGCCGTCCCAGAGCACGCTGCCCCGCTGGGGCGTGTACAGCCCGGACAGCAGCTTGGCCAGCGTGCTCTTGCCCGAACCGTTCTCCCCGACCAGCGCCACGGTCCGGCCGCGGCGGAGGGTGAGGTTCACGTCCGTCAGGGACGGGCCCTCCCCCGAGGGATAGCCGAAGGTCACGTCCCGCAGTTCGATCCGCTCGAACCCCGACGGGGCGGGCGCCAGTCCGGGGCGCGGCAGCCGGGCGCGGGCCTCCCGCTGGAAGGCCACGAAGTCGGAGAAGTACAGGCCGGACTCGTACACCCTGGTCATCGCGTGCAGGGCGTTGCCCAGCGCGCCCTGGGCGACCCGCACGGCGACCACGGCGGCCCCGGCGACCGCGATCGGCACCACGCCCCGGGCCAGCAGCACCGCGAGCACGGCGAACACCCCGGCGGTCACCAGGCCGCCGGCGGCGGCCCCGGCCAGCCTGACGACGGACTGGCGGGTGGCCAGCCCCAGGTGGATGTCCAGCTCCCGGCGGGCGACGCGGTCGAACTCGGCGAGCAGTCGGCGCTCCATCGTGAACGAGCGGACCTCGGCGGCGCTCTCCCGCGCGGTCAGGAGCTGTTCGAGCATGTGCTTGCGGCGGCTCCCCTCGGTGAAGGCGAGCACCATCCGGTACCGCATCCGAGCGGACGCGGCCGCGCCCCACCACTGGGGGACCATCGCCAGCAGCAGGAGCGGGACCAGGGCCGGGTGCAGGGTGCTCAGGACCCCGGCCGCGGCGACGATGCCCACGAGGCCGGTGAGCAGGTCGGTGGTCTGCCGGACCAGTATGCCCGCCTCGTCGCAGCCCCGGGTGCGGGACCGGAACAGGTGGTCGTGGAACTCGCTGTCGTCGAAGGCCCGGAGTTCGACGGAGGCGGCGTCGCGCAGCAGGCGCTGTTCGGCGGCCAGGACCACCTTGGGTTCCAGCCGGGCCTGGGCCCGTCCGGCCAGGGCGCCGCAGCCGCCCCGGGCGACGAGTGCCAGGGCGAGCAGGGCCAGGGCGGGGAGCGCGGTCGTCACCCGTTCCGGGGTGGGCACCTCCGCGAAGAGTTCGGCGAGCACGGCTGTCGTGGCGACCAGTGCCCAGGCGGTGGCGGCCCCGGAGCCGAGGTTGAACAGGACGGTGGTCACGACCTCCCGGGGGCCGCTCCGCCAGGCCAGGACGGCGGCCTGGCCGACCAGCGCGGGCATCCGGCGGGCGATCCGGAGCCAGGAGGCCCCGGCGACGGTCCCGCTGTGCCGACTCCACCTGGGCGGGGCGAGCTCGGGCAGGTCAAGGCCTTGTCCGGAGTGGTCCTGTCCTCGGCCTGGGGGGACGTGTGTGGTGCGCACGGCGGTTCCTCCTGGGGGTCGGGGCGGTTCGGGCGCTGCCGATCATCACCCGGGAGCACGACGTCCGGGAGAGGGGCCGACGGTTGCGGACGGACCGGATCGCGGGCCCGGGGGGAGCGGCACCCGGCGGGGCCGGGCACCCGGGGCCGGGGAGCGGAACGGATCCGGGGGGAAAGTCGCGATCCGAATACCAGTACGAATCGGCCGCGCGCAAAGCACCGGGGGAGGGCGCCGGTGACTGGTGGGCCGGTGTCCGCACGGTGTCCGCAACGAGGGGGGGCCGCCGCGGCCCCGGGAAACCTGGTGGCCAGGTCGGGTCGGTGCCGAGCGGTCAGCTGGTGGTGCGTTCGATGATGAGGTCGGCGTCGCTGCGGAGTTTGTCCACGGCTCGGGAGAGCGTGCTCTTGACGGTGCCGATGGTGACGCCCATCCGTTCGGCGATCTGGGCTTCGGTGAGGTCGTCGTAGTAGCGCAGGACGACCGTGGCGCGCTGGCGCCGGGGGAGGCGTTCGATGGCGCGGCCCACGACGTCGGCCAGGTCGCTGCGCCAGGTGGGGTCGTCCACCCGCTGTTCGGGGATCTCGTCTGTGGGGTACACGTCCAGATGGGTGCGGCGCCACTCGGAGATCTGGGTGTTGACCATCGCCCGGCGGACGTAGCCGTCGCGGGCGCGGGGGTTGGCGATGCGCCCCCAGGCGAGGAAGGTCTTGACCAGCGCCGCCTGCAGGAGGTCCTCGGCGTCGGCGTGGTTGTTGGTCAGGGAGCGGGCCATCCGCAGCAGGGCCGGGCCGCGTTCGGACACGTAGCGGCTGAACTCGTCGGACCTGGGGGTCCGGGTGGCTCCCGTCACGCCGATCACCGACCTCCGGCCGCGCCGGTTCGAGGCGCGTCCTCGCTGTGCACCGCGGCTCTGCGCCGCCCTTGGTCCTCACTCTCACACAGCGAACGCAAACGCCCGGGAATCTGGGCGCCACGTGCCGACAAACCGGGTCGAACAGTGCAATAACCAGGGCATGTCACCGAAACGAACGGTTCCGTTCCGGCGTGTGCGCGTTCGTTCGCGGGTCCGAAGGCGACAATGGGCACCAACGGACGAGTCGGTCGACAAGGGGGCGCTCAGGACATGTCAGTGATGACGGACAGCGGACGGGATCGTCGGCGGTTCACGGCCGCCGTGCTCGGCGCCGCGGCCGCTCCCGAACCCACACCGGTCCACCACCGCGTCGCCCGCGGGGTGGTCGTCGACTCCACCGCCTACATGCTCTGCCTGGCCACGCCGAACGGGGAGGAGCGCTTCCTCTACGAGCGGGCCACGACCTTCTGGCGCGGCGGGGAGGTCCTGCCCACCGAACTGCGACCCGGCGACGACGCGGTGGTGCTGTGCTCGCACGACGGGCGCCTGGTCGCCGAACGCGTCTGGGCGCAGACCGCCCGGGCCACCGGTGTCATCGTCGAACGCGAGGGCGACAGTCTGCGGGTCGACCCCGGGCACGGCCGACCCCGCCTGACCGTGGTCCTGCCCTACCGCAGTTCGGGACGCATCTCGGTCCGGCATCCACGACTGGAACCCGGCTACCTGTTCGACGCCGTCGGAACCTGGCGGGACGGCGAGGTCCGGGCCGTGCGCCCGGTCACCACCCAACCGCCGTACCCGCTGAGATCGACCCCGCACCGTCCGCCCGTCCGGCAGCACTCCACGACCGTCACCGGCATCGCCACCTGGTACGACCCCGCCTGGGGGCGCTCCAGCCACCTCGACCCGAGGGCCGTGGTCAACGGGGCCGCCTACCCGGCGCTCGACCCCGTCGGGCACGAGGGCCGGTGCGACCGCCGTACCTCCTGCCTGCCCCTGCCGCTGCTGTCGACCGGGGCTTCGCTCAACCTGCGCAACGACTGCACCCGGGACACGGCCGTGGTCCCCGTCGTCGGCTGCGCGGCCGCCGACAGCTGGCTGTGCGACCTGTGCCCGGCCTGCGGCAGCCAGAGCGCGGGCCGGCTCGCCTCCCTCACCATGACCTCCTTCGTCGCCCTGGGCGGGCGGCTGGAGGCCGGTTGTTTCAACGCGACCATGACCGTCGCCGAACAGGAGGGGTGACCGATGTTCCCGGAGGTTCTCGAAGCGGCCCGCGAGCTCCAGCTACCGCTGCTCGCGGCGCTGCTCCTGCTCGGCGCGGCGGCCAAGGCCAGCCCGCGTTCGGCGGGGACGGGTGCGGCCGTCCTGCTGCCCGAGCGGCTGCGCGGACCGGCCACGCTCGCCACCTGTCTGGCCGAGGCCGCCCTCGCGGTGGCGCTGCTGACCGCGACCGGCCTCCCGGGCGAGGCGGCCCGCGTCGCCACCGCCCTGATGTTCGCGGTGTCGGTGGTACTGCTGCTGGCGGCCCGCCGCCGCGATCCCGAGGCCGGGTGCGGCTGCTTCGGCGGACTGAGCCGGGCGCCGATCGGCTGGCGCACGCTCACCCGGGCCGCCCTGCTCGCGGTGGCCGCTGCCGCCACGGTCGGGTCGCCGCTCTCCGGGTGGGAGGTGGCCTCCGCGCCCGACCCGCTCCACGGGGCGGTCCTGGGCGTGCAGCTGATCGTGCTGGCACTGCTCAGCCCCGAGCTGCGTGAGGTGGCCGCCCGGGCCGCCACCCGTGAACCGTGCGCGCTGCGCGAGGTCTCCGAGCGGCGGACCAGCCGGCGCCTGCGCGGGAGCGAGGTCTGGCGGACCAACGCCAAGGTCATGATCAGGAGCGAACCCGAGGAGACGTGGCGCCACGGCTGCTGGCGGTTCCTGCGCTACGACGGGATGCGCCACGGCCGCCGTGTGGACGTGGTCTACGCGGTCCGGATCGGCGGCCCGCGCCGTACCGGGGTGCGCGCGGCCCTGGTGGACCGGGAGAGCGGCACGGTGGTCGCCACCTTCGGCGCGGTGACCACGCTCGACCTCCAGGGGCCGCCGCGCAGGCTGCCCGGTCCGCGTCAGGCGGCCAGGCGGGACGAGGCCGCGGGCCGGGGCGGTGCGCGGCCGGGGACCCTCGCCGAGGAACCTCCGGGGGAGTCCGGGCGCGCTCTGCCGGACGGGGTCAGAGCATCTGGTCCTGGCGTTTGATCGCGGCCTCACTGAAGTCCACGAGCATCTGCTCGTAGTCCCCGGCGTCGCCGGGTCCCATCACCGAGGTGGTGCCCAGCAGGCCGCCGTTGCGGTACATGACGGTGTACATGTGGTTCTCGCCCCCGTCGTCGCTGACCCGGATGCTGAAGGAGCGGGACTCGTCGCCGACCGGGGGGACGTCCAGGTCGGCGACCCCGTAGTCGGAGCTGCTGCCGTCCTCGTAGGTGGCGGTGTACTCGGCGCAGGTCTCGGGCGGTTCGACGGCCAGCGCCTCGGCGGCGGATCCCTCGTCGAGCCGGACGAGGATGTGCGAGACGTTGCCCCGGTCCCACTCGTAGGCGGCCACGGAGGCGGGGGCCTCCCGCACGGCCTCCAGGTCGCTCCAGCGGTTGGCGGCGTCCGTGCACTCGGGTTTGTCCAGTTCGGTGCTGGCTCGGACCTCTTCCGAGTACTGCACTGTGACAAGCTCGGAGTAGGTTCCGGCCTCGCTGCTCTCGGGGAGCAGCGTCACGTCCTCGACGTTCAGCGGCTGGGCGTCGTGCAGCTGCGCCGCCGCCTCCGCGTTGGGGTCCTCGCTCTGCTCCCCCTCCTGCCCGCCGCAGGCCGTCAGGGCGACCGCCGAGGCCAGCGCGATCGCGACGGGCAGGGCCGCGGTCGGTGTGGAGCGGGCAGGACTTTGACGCAAACGCATGGTGGTATCTCCTCGTTTGTGCAATATTTCCGTTTGGAGCGGTGGCCGCCCCGGGCCTCTCATTGCCGAGAGTGCTGCGGGGTTAGCACAAAGTATTGAGGAAGGACAATGGTGTCGGAGTCGAAATCGCCATATCTGAGGGCGGTACTGGAGTCCATCCCCGCCTACAAGCCCGGACTCAGGGTCGTCGGGCCCGACGGGCGCTCCGTCAAGCTCTCCTCCAACGAGAGCCCCTACGGCCCGCTCCCGTCCGTGCGCGAGGCCGTCACCCGGGCCTCCGCGGACCTGAACCGCTACCCGGACCCGGGCGCCGCCGAGCTCGTCGCCAGACTGGCCGGACGCCTGGGCGTGCCCGAGGACCACGTGGCGCTCGGCGCGGGCTCCGTGGGCCTGCTCCAGCAGCTCCTGACGGCCGTCGGCGAGCCGGGCGTCGAGGTCGTCTACGCCTGGCGCTCCTTCGAGGCCTATCCGCTGCTCGCCGAGCTGGCCGGGGTCACGTCGGTCCGGGTGCCGCTCAGGGACGAGACCCACGACCTCGAGGCGATCCTCGCCGCGATCACCGATGACACCCGCATGGTGCTGGTGTGCAACCCGAACAACCCGACCGGTACCGCGGTCCGGGAACGGGAGCTGGTCGACTTCCTCGACCGCGTCCCCGAGCACGTGCTCGTCGTCCTCGACGAGGCCTACCGCGAGTACGTGCGCGACCCCGAGGTGCCCGACGGCCTGGACCTGTACCGGGACCGCCCCAACGTCGCGGTCCTGCGCACCTTCTCCAAGGCCTACGGCCTGGCCGCGGTGCGCCTCGGCTACCTCGTCGGCCACCCCCCGGTGGCCTCCGCGGCGCGCAAGACGGTGGTGCCCTTCGCGGTCAACCACATCGCCCAGGCCGCCGGGGTCGCCTCGCTGGACGCCGAGGACGAGCTCCTGGAGCGCGTGGCCGCCACCGTGAAGGAGCGTGAGCGCGTCCGTGACGCCCTGGTGGCCTCCGGGTGGACCGTGCCCCCGACCGAGGCCAACTTCGTGTGGCTGCGGCTGGATGAGGACACCATGGACTTCTCCGGCGCCTGCGCCGAGGCCGGTGTCGCGGTGCGCCCGTTCGACGGCGAGGGGGCCCGGGTGAGCCTGGGGACCCCCGAGGAGAACGACGCGTTCCTCTCCGTCGCGACCGGCTACGCCAGGCGCCGCTGACCGCCGCCCGCCGACACGCGGACGGGGGCGGCCCGGCGTGGGCCGCCCCCGTCGGGCGTGCGGTTGGCGCCTGGCCTCTAATCACCGCACCGGTACAAGCCGTCTTCCACAGCCCCGACGAAAGCCTGCCAAGACGGCAGCCTGGTGACGGGACCGTTGGGATCCAGTCTCTGAAGAAGCTGTCGGCGGTTTTCGGGGAAGCGGTCATTGAACCGTTTGAGCCTGCGGCCGGAGAGCTCTGAAGCAGCGGCCAACGCCTGCTTCAGGAGCTTCTTCGGGTCAGCTATCGTCTCCACCCTGCTGGCCTGGGGAAGACCGAGCGCGCAGCGACCGTTGGGGTTGCCCGCGACTCTGCGGATCGCTGGCTCATCCACAAGAAGCCAGGCTTCGGTCATTCGGACGGGGACCACTGGCACGTGGACTACCCCGGGCATGTGAGTGCGTACGGCTTCCTCGATCTCGAGTACCCGGGGCTGACGGCCCGCGTTGTCCGCATCGCGATGGACGGCCACCAGTTCGTAGAAGCCTCCCAGTGCCAGGACCCTGCTGAGCTTGTCGCCAATAGTGTGCCCTTGGGCGTTGAGGCGGTCCAGGTCAGGGTTGGTGAGGGCGACCTCGATACCCAGGCCTGCGGCGATGTTCTCGATATGCTCTGCGATGCCATCGTCGCTCGTGCCCTCGCGTAGGAAGAGGATACGAACAGTCACAGCCCCTCCAGGGTGAGCTGCGCGCCAGGGGCGAACGTCAGGTAAGGGAGGATGTCGGGAAGAGCCACGGCGTCCGTCTCCGGGCTCGCCGCTCGCCACGTACCTGTCATAGGACGTAGTCGGAGAGCACGGGCGAGATGTCCGTCAGGGCGTTTCTGTAGCACCGTGTCCGCGAAGAGCAGGTCGGCCGTGTCGACAGCCCGCACGATGCCAGGTGAGTGGGTGTTCACCAGGACCTGTCGAAACGGGTTGTCCTTGCCGGGGGCGGATTCCGGTTCCACCGCGAGGTCGCGTACCAGTTCCACCATCGCGGGAAGATGGGCTGGGTGGATGCCGTTTTCGGGCTCTTCCATGCACAGCACGCCCTCAACGGTGGTGTCCTCGAGGAGGACGCAAAGCGCGAGGAAGCGGAGGGTGCCCTCGGACAGACTGCGCGCGGGCAGGCGAAGCCCGTTTGACTCCTTGAGCTGGATAGTCAGGAGTTCACGTAGTTCGTCCTCGACGACGCTCAACTGGTCGACAGAGGCACCCACCAGGTCGGCGAGCCTGCCGGACACCCGAGCGTAGACGCGTTCGGGGTCATCGTGCGGCTCCTGCTGGGCGATGCGGAACAGGGTTCCCGGCAGGTGCTGTCCGTTGACATCCATTGTCTGCGGGTCGGTGTAGCGGTCTGCCGCACGTAGAGCGGTGGGTTCCAGTGCGAGCCGTCGCCAGGCTTGCATCTCTCTACGAGCGGCGAGGATCGTTGGTGCGTCACTGCTTGTCACAGTGCTCACGAGTGTTGCTGGGGCTCGTGAGGCGAGCGCTCCCTTGGGTTGACCTCGGCTGCCACCATCCTGATGGATGTTGATAACGACCTGTTCGTCGTGGAAGGTCGTTGAGATGAAGTCTGGTCTATTTCGTCCCTTTTTTACGACTTTGTCGCGAAACTCGACCTTGTTGTGAGGGAAACGTAGCCGGTCTCGTGCCTCACTGTGGTTGAGGTGCTTCAGTCGCTCCCCAAGGAGGACCAGACCTCCGGTCCTGTTCGCTCCTGACGGTGGTTGGAACCCCAGTTCCACCTCATAACGCAGGTAGGTGCTGGTAGCCCGGGCTTCGCGCCCGAAGTCGTCCTCAACGCACTCCGGGACGATCATCTCGGCGGCGAGAACCATGTGCCTGTCCTGGGACTCGTAGCCGTTCCAGAACAGTTCGCGTGGGTTCCCGGAACGTTCGCCTCCGGCAGCCCCCCGCACCTCGTAGGCGGCCTCGATCAGTGACCGGCTCGACAGGAGGCTCAGGAACTGGATTGCGTCGAACACGTTCGACTTGCCTGTACCGTTCTCGCCCGCGATACAGGTGAAAGGTCCGAAGTCCACTACGAGGCCCAGTAGGTTCTTGAACCCGTCGACCTCTAGTCGAGTGAGCACTACATCTCCCGATCAGCGGTTCTGGTCCGAGCCAGGCGCATGCCGGAGCAGCCCTCGGTCACCTGGTGATACGGATGTGATCAATTCAAGACTGTCAGCAATCTAGCAAGATACGTGATCTGTGCGGAGGCTCGAGCGGCCTTGGACCGAAGAGCGGGGCGGTCCCGTAGGACTGCCCCGCTCCGTCGAGCACGCGGGTTACTTGCCCGCCGCGTCCTTGTCCAGCTTCTCCACGATCAACCGGTAGAGCTGGCGCGGACGGCCGGGCTGGAGCGTGCGGTTCGGCGGCAGGGGCCAGGCGAGGCCCTCCTCCACCAGGGTGCGCAGCAGCCGGCGCGCGGTCCGTGAGGTGACGCCGAGCATCCGCCCGGCGTTCTCCGCGTCGACGACCAGCGGGCCGTCCTCCTCGGCGATCTTCTCCGAGAGCCGGACGAGGGTCTCCCGGCCCTTGGTGCGCAGGGGCTCGGAGGACTGGCGGGCGGGGGCGCGCTGCGCCGGGACCAGCGAGCGGCCCTCCCGGTCCACCGCGAAGCTCTGCCGGGAGGCCTGGGCCCGGTTGAGCGCCGCGCGGGCGTGGGACTCCGCGTCCTGGGTGGTCCGGCCCATGCCGATGCCCACCTCGATCGCGATGCCCAGTTCCGCCTTGATCCGTTCGACGAACGGGGGCTGCCGGAACCCCTCGGTCGCCGTGACGAGGGAGCCCCGCGTGGCGGTCACCATGAACGAGTGGTCGTCCAGCCGGTGCGCCGTCGCGTTGATCCGGTGGGCCTCCTGGAGCAGCAGGCGGTGCAGGGACAGCCGCAGCTCGTCACGCCAGTAGCGCGGGGTGGAGCGCCGGGAGGAGTCGCGCAGCGTGGGCACGTCCACGACGACCACACCCAGCTGGGCCTCCTCCAGGCGGTGGTGCGCCCCCAACAGACCGGCGGTCTGCAGGGCGCTGCGCACGCCCGCGTTGGTGGGCCGCAGCCGGATCACCGGAACCCCGATGGCCTCCAGGCGTTCGGCGACCCCGCGCACGCAGGTGATCGCCATCTTGGTGGCCTTGCGCCGCCACAGGCCCTCGTGGAAGGACGTGAGCTGGGCGGTGTTGGTCAGCTCCTCGTGCACGTGGATGCCGTCCACGGGCAGGTCGACCTCGGAGTAGGCCTCCACCACGTCGGCGCGGCTGAGCACGTCCAGGCTGGCTCTGGTCGGGTCGTAACGTTCGTCCAGGGTCGCTCGGAGCAGGGCTTCGTGCAGGCTGGCCCCGCCGAGCGGCACGAAGGTCGCGGGCATGGTCAGCACGCCCGCCTTCCGCGCGAACTCGTACGGGACAGGGCTGGCGAACAGATAGGCGTCGATCGCCGAACCCAGCCTGACGACCTTGTCCGTCGCCTCTTGCTCATCTCGGTATGCGGCGGCGATGAGTCTGGCGTTGAGGGGTCCTGTGGACCCCGGACCCATGAGCATGACCCGTTCGACCACCTCATGGGGCCCTATGACGCCGATCGTCAAATCGCCAGTACGCTGGGCACTCACCTCGGGTTGCTCCCCGCTACCATTCCACGCTCTTCACTATGTGCGCCCACTGGTTTCCCGACCCGATCTCTGTCACGGCATGATTGCCGAGATCGTACCCATTGTGCGGGGCCAAAGAAGATCGTTTTCCATATCAACGCCGAAAGCCCGGGTGGGAGGAGACCCCCCACCCCGGCTTGAGCTGCGCTTACGACTACTACGAGACGGTGACGCGCTCCACGTCACCGCCCAGCGCGGCAAGCCGCGACGCGAACTGAGCGTGACCGCGGTCAACCAGATAACCAGGCGCCACGATTGTCTCACCTTCAGCGACCAGTCCGGCGAGGACCAGGGCCGCACCGGTGCGCAGGTCGTGCGCGACCACCTCGGCACCGCGCAGGTTCGTGGAACCGTGCACGATGGCGCGGGTGCCCTCGACCTCGATCTTGGCGCCCATCTTGTTGAGCTCGTCGGCCAGCGCGAAGCGGCCGTCGTAGATGGCCTCGTGGATGTAGCTCTCGCCGTCGGCCAGGCTGGCCAGCGCCATCAGCGGGGACTGCAGGTCCGTCGCGAAGCCCGGGAAGGGCGAGGTGACCGCGTTGATCGGCCGCAGCGGCACGGAGGGGTCCCGCTGGACGTGCAGGACGGCGCCCTCCTGGGAGAAGCCGACGCCCATCTGCTCGAGTTTCCAGCGGGCCACGCCCAGGTGGTCCAGGTTGGCGCCCACCAGGCTGGCCTCGCCGCCGGTGGCGGCCACGGTCATCGCGAACACGCCGGCGTCGATGCGGTCGGACATGATGGTGTGCTCGACGGCGGTGAGCTCCTCGACGCCCTCGACGGTGATCAGGCCGGTGCCGCCACCGCTGATCTTCGCGCCCATGGCGCTGAGGAAGTCGATGACGTCGATGACCTCGGGCTCGAGGGCCGCGTGCTCGATCACGGTGGTACCGGGGGCCAGGACGGCCGCCATGAGAAGGTTCTCGGTACCGGTGTGGGACGGGGTGTCCAGGTAGAGGCGGCCGCCGCGGAGCTTGCTCGCCTCGACGTTGATGTGGTTGCGCTCGAGGTCCTCGGTGACCTCGGCGCCCAGCCGGGCGAAGCCCCGGTAGTGGAAGTCGAGGTTGCGGCTGCCGAGGTTGCAGCCGCCGACGCCCTCGATGCGGGCGTGGCCGGTGCGGTGCATCAGCGCGGGGACGAAGAGCACGGAACCGCGGAACCGGGCCGCGATGTCGGCGGGCAGGACGGCGCGCTCGGGGTCGTTGAGACCGGACGCGTCGATGACGACGGTGCGCTCTGCCTCGTGGAAGGCGACCTTGGCGCCCACGTGCTCGGCGAGTTCCAATGCGCGGTAGACATCCTCGATGACCGGGACGTTCCGCAGCACAGTACGGCCCTTGGCCGCCAGCAGGGCGGCCCCGATCATCGGCAGGACGGCGTTCTTCGCGCCTTGGATGAACGCCGTTCCGCTGAGGGGGCGTCCGCCGCGAACGCGGTAACGAACCTCCTGGCCCATGCTCATGTGCTCCTTTGTGAGGCAGATGTGAAAAAAGGTCACCCTCGTCGGGTATCGCCTGTATGCGTTTTAGACGCGGGTTTCCCCTGGAACGTTGCGACCATCTTGCTTGTGACCTGCGCGGCCGGTGAACCGGTCGGTTCGCGAAGACTCTATAGCAACCAGCTCACGCCAACCGGTCCAGAACGTGGTATACCCGCAGATCGCGGTTGAAGTCCCGCCAAACGGCCAAAGAGGCATTACGCCGGAGGGAGAGACCAGGGATCGTACGCATGGCTGCCCGTTACTCCGGTGTTGCATACGACTCCACCACCATACGCGCTCCCACAGCCGAAACGACGTCCGCGTGCGCTGAATCACGCGGCTGACGACGGTCACAGCTCGGGTTTCCCGCCGGTCAGACGCTCATAGATCTCCGTGTAACGGGACAGAGTGCGCTCCACCACGCCGTCCGGGAGCTCCGGCGGCGGAGTGTCCGAAGCACGGTCCCACCCCGACACGGGTGAGGTCAGCCAGTCACGCAGGACCTGCTTGTCGAACGACGGCTGGGCGCGCCCCGGGCTCCACTCGTCGGCGGGCCAGTAACGGGAGGAGTCCGGGGTGAACACCTCGTCGGCGAGGACGAGTCCGCCGGACGGGCTCCGGCCGAACTCGAACTTGGTGTCGGCGAGGATGACCCCGCGCTCCCGGGCGGTGTCCCGGCCGCGCCCGTACACCCGCAGGGTGAGCTCGCGCAGCTCCGCGGCGAGCTTCTCGCCGTGCCTGGCCGCCACGACGCCGAACGAGACGTTCTCGTCGTGGTCGCCGACCTCGGCCTTGGTGGCGGGGGTGAAGATCGGCTCGGGGAGCTCTGAGCCGTCGGTGAGGCCCTCGGGGAGTGCTACGCCGCACACCGTGCGGTCCACCCGGTACTCGGACAGCCCGGAGCCCGCGAGGTAGCCGCGGGCCACGCACTCCACCGGCACCATGTCCAGCCTCTCGCAGACGAGTGTGCGGCCGGCCCAGTCCGCGGGGGCGCCCTCGGGCGGGACGTCGGAGACGACGTGGTTGGCGACCAGGTCGCCGAGGCGCTCGAACCACCACAGGGACAGCTGGGTGAGCAGCCGGCCCTTGCCGGGGATCTCCGTGGGGAGCACCCAGTCGAACGCCGAGACCCGGTCGCTGGCCACCATCACCAGTTCGCCGGAGGCCGTCGCGTACAGGTCGCGCACCTTGCCGGTGTGCAGGTGGGTCAGCCCGGGGACCTCGACGGGCTCGGGAACGGTGACGAAGCCACTCATGACGCTGCTTTCTGGGGGTTCTGCCGTACGACCGCGGTGAGGGCGGTGCTCTGGTCCTGCCGGTGTCCCGGGGCGCGTGTCCGCGGACGCACGCCCTAGACCTCCGCGGCCGCCCGCTCGGCGATGTCGGTGCGGTAGAAGGACCCGCGCAGTTCGAGCCTGCCCGCGGCCTCGTAGGCGCGCTCACGGGCCTGTCGCAGGTCCGATCCGGTGCCGACCACGCTCAGCACCCGGCCGCCGTTGGACTTGACGTCGCGCACCCCGTCCCAGGCGGTGCCCGCGTGCAGCACGTAGGCGCCCTCCAGGGAGTTGGCGGCCGCCAGGCCGCCGACGAGGTCGCCCTTCACCGGGTCGCCCGGGTAGTTCTCCGCCGCGACCACGACGGTCACCGCGGCACCCGACTTCCACTGGAGCGAACCGATCGACCCCAGGCCGCCGGTGTCGGTCGCCTGCAGGACCGTCCCGATCGGGGTGGCCAGGCGGTCCAGCACGACCTGGGTCTCCGGGTCGCCGAAGCGGGCGTTGAACTCCACCACGCGCGGCCCCTTGCCGGTCAGAGCCAGACCCACGTAGAGCAGGCCCTGGTAGCGGAGGCCGCGGCGGTTCATCTCGGACACGGTCGGCCGCACGACCGACTCCATGATCTCGTCCACCAGCCCGGCGGGGGCCCACGGCACCGGGGCGTAGGCGCCCATGCCGCCCGTGTTGGGGCCCTGGTCGCCGTCGTAGGCGCGCTTGAAGTCCTGCGCGGGCAGCAGCGGGAGCGCGTGCGCCCCGTCGGTGAGCACGAACAGCGAGACCTCGGGGCCGTCGAGGAACTCCTCGATGACCACGCGGCCGCACTCGCGGGCGTGCTTCTCGGCGGCGGCGCGGTCCTCGGTCACCACGACGCCCTTGCCCGCGGCCAGACCGTCGTTCTTGACCACGTACGGCGCCCCGAACTCGTCGAGGGCCTCGGAGACCTGGCCCGCGTTACGGCACACCCTGGCCTTCGCGGTGGGCACCCCGGCCGCCTCCATGACCTCCTTGGCGAAGGCCTTGGACCCTTCCAGGCGGGCGGCCTCCCTGTCGGGGCCGAACACCGGGATGCCGCGGTCGCGCAGGGCGTCGGCCACCCCGGCCACCAGCGGGGCCTCCGGGCCGATCACGACCAGCTCGGCGCGGATGCGCGCGGCCAGCTCGGTCACGGCCAACCCGTCCGTCACGTTGATGACGTGGTTCTCGGCCAGGTCGGAGATCCCCGGGTTGCCAGGGGCGCTGTGGATGCTGGTGACACCCGGATCAAGGGACAGAGCGCGGACGAGTGCGTGCTCGCGGCCTCCGCCGCCGAGAACGAGGGCTTTCACTGCAGAGGGCCTCTTCTTCTGTCTGGAGGAAGGACGGGTGGTCTCCGGTTCAGACCAGGGAACGCAGCTGGAGGGTCTCGTCGCGGCCGGGTCCGACACCGATGGCGGAGATCGGGGCCCCCGCCATCTCCTCAAGGGTACGCACGTAGGCCTGTGCGTTCTCGGGGAGTTCCTCGAACTTGCGGGCTCCGGTGATGTCCTCGGACCACCCGTCGAAGTACTCGTAGATCGGCGTCGCGTGGTGGAAGTCGGTCTGCGTCATCGGGATCTCGTCGTGGCGCACGCCGTCGACGTCGTAGGCCACGCACACCGGGATCCGCTCCAGGCCGGTGAGCACGTCGAGCTTGGTCAGGAAGAAGTCCGTGACGCCGTTGATCCGGGTGGCGTAGCGGGCGATCGGGGCGTCGAACCAGCCGCAGCGGCGGTCCCGGCCGGTGGTGACGCCGTACTCGCCGCCCTGGGTGCGCAGCCAGGCGCCCTGCTCGTCGAGGAGCTCGGTCGGGAAGGGGCCGGAGCCGACACGGGTGGTGTAGGCCTTCAGGATGCCGACCACCTTGGTGATGCGGTTCGGGCCGATACCGGCGCCCGCGGCCGCGCCGCCCGAGGTCGGGGAGGAGGACGTGACGAAGGGGTAGGTGCCGTGGTCGATGTCCAGGAGGGTGCCCTGCGAGCCCTCCAGGTAGACCGTCTTGCCCTCGTCCAGCGCCCTGTTGAGGATCAGCGAGGTGTCGGCGACGTGGGGGCGCAGCTTCTCGGCGTAGCCCAGGTACTCCTCGATGATCGGCTCGGCGTCGAGCGCGCGCCGGTTGTACACCTTGGTGAGGAGCTGGTTCTTGTCGTGGAGGGCGAGCTCGATCTTCTTGCGCAGGATCTTGGGGTCGAACATGTCCTGCACGCGCACGCCCTGGCGGGTGACCTTGTCGGCGTAGGTCGGGCCGATGCCGCGTCCGGTGGTGCCGATCTTCCCCTTGCCGAGGAAGCGCTCGCTGACCTTGTCCAGGGCCCGGTGGTAGGGCATGATCAGGTGCGCGTTGGCCGAGATGACCAGGCGGGAGGTGTCCACGCCCCGCTCCTGGAGGCCGTGCAGCTCCTCGAACAGCACACCCGGGTCGATGACGACGCCGTTGGCGATGACGGGTACGACGTTCGGGGAGAGGATGCCCGAGGGGAGCAGGTGGAGGGCGTACTTCTGGTCGCCGATGACCACCGTGTGCCCGGCGTTGTTGCCGCCCTGGTAACGGACCACGTAGTCCACGCGGTCACCGACCAGGTCGGTCGCCTTGCCCTTGCCCTCGTCGCCCCACTGGGCACCCACGAGCGTGATCGCCGGCATTGGTCTCTACCTCTTCGCTCGACACCTGACCGGGGCTTTTCCGACCCCGAACATGGATGAACCCCTGGCGCAAGGCAGCGACAGGGGCCGTTGCGTATTGAGCGTACACGACCCTTTGAACCGCGTTAAGTGGGAGGTTGGCGCGGTTCGGGGCGCGGGCGGCAGGCGCGTGCCCGGCCCCCGCGGAGGCCGGGGCCGGGCACGGCGGTGTTCGAGCCGGGGCCTCAGCCGTCGAGCGCCTCGGCGGCCTCCGGGCTGGAGTCGCGCAGGAAGGTGGCGCAGCGCTCGGCCTCCTCGGCGTCCCCGATTCGCTCCGAGGCCCTGCTCAGAGCGTGCAGGGCGCGCAGGAAGCCCTGGTTGGGCGCGTGCTCCCAGGGGATCGGTCCGTGGCCCTTCCAACCGGAGCGGCGCAGCTGGTCGAGGCCGCGGTGGTAGCCGGTGCGCGCGTACGCGTAGGCGGTCACCGGCTGGCCGTCGGCCAGGGCCAGCTCGGCCAGGCGGGCCCAGGCGGCGGAGTAGGACGGGAAACGCCCGGCGACCGGGGTGGGGTCGTCGGCGGAGGCCAGGGCCTCACGGGCCTCGGGGTCGTCGGGCAGGCGCGTCTCGGGCGGCTCGTTCAGCAGGTTCTGGTGCAGGTTCATGCCCCCCATCCTGCCACCGGGCACGGCGTCCCCCCGAGCGCCGGGCTCAACCCGTCTCCGACTCGCGCCGCCGGACCCGTGCGGTGGAGCCGTGCGTCACCGCGTGCGCCGCCACCGCGGCCAGGGCCAGCCCGAGGGCCAGGGCGGGCACCGTCGCCCCGGCGAGCAGGTCCGGGGCCCTCCACCCGTCAGATCCCACGTAGGCGTAGGGGCTCACCCGGTTCAGCCCCGGCACCGTGTTGCAGGCCGCCGCCCCCAGGAGGATCCCCGCCAGCACGACCAGTCCGGACGGCACCGCGTCCAGGAACGGCGCCAGCAGGTACACGGCGGACACCGCCAGCAGGACGTTGGTCACCAGTAGCCAGGAGTTCTCCGCCTCCGACGCGTGGGGCAGCAGCGCCAGTGCGGCGCCTCCGGACAGCAGCACGCCGAGAGCGGACACCGCGGCCGCCCGGATTCGGGTCCGGGCCCCGCCCAGCCGCTCCCACTCCCACAGCCGGGGCCGGTTCGCCCACGCGCCGACGGCGGCCGCGCACACGCACAGCAGTTCGGCCACGGGGATCCGCTGTTCCTCGTTGGGCCAGTCGAACACCGCCACCGGCACCACGACGCCCGGGGCGGCCAGGCCCAGAACCACCGCCGCGACGGCCGCGGCCAGGGCGTGCAGCATCGGCAGCAGGCAGGGGCGTAGGGAGGTGAGGACTGGGCTCCGGGTCAGGGTCGCCACGGCAGTTCCTCCGGTTCCACCTCGCACGCCGCGATCCGCTCCTCGTTCCGGCTGATCCAGTCCCGGATCTCGTCGGGGTCGGCCCCGGCGAACAGACCGCCGTCGGCGGAGCCGGGGAAGGGGCGCGAGACGAGCCAGGCCTTGAGCTCCACCAGCACGGTCACCCGGCGCTGCTCCGAGGGTGCCCTCCCGTCCGGATTGCCCACGCTCTCGCCGCACACGAACATGTCGGGCAGCAGCCACACGGCCGCCGTCGCGGGTACCTCCTGGTACGGGTCCCAGCCCGGATAGACGCGCGTCCAGAGCACGCCGTGCTCGGCGCCGTGCAGCACTTCGTCGTCCCCGGTGGCCAGGCTGTGGTCGCGCACCTGCGCGGGGACGGCTTCGGACGACCCGTAGGCGGCGAAGACCGGGGCGGCCAGTTCGACGATCAGGGCGAGTTCGTCCGCGTGCCCCTCGTGCACGCAGTAACGGACCCCTTCGTGCTCAGCGCAGACCTCGGAGCCGCCCGGAGCGTAGGTCACGAGCGGGAACGCGTACAGGTGGGGCAGGGCAGCGGCGGTCGCCACCGCGACCACCGCCGTGACCTGCGGGGCCGACCACCGGCGTGGGGCCCGCAGGAGCCAGACGGACGTCCACACGGCGGCGGTCGCCAGGAGCAGGAGGAACCCCAGCCGGTAGAGGCCGAGCGGGATGCTCTCCCGCACACCGAGGGAGGGGGTGAACGGAAGCTGGAGCGACAGCGCGGTCCAGGTGTCGGCGACCAGGGGCAGGCTGGTGCACACGAAGACAAGACCGATCGACACGGGGACGGCGATCAGCTCGCGCAGGGCGACCCCGCACAGGTAGCCGAGCAGGGTGAGGGCCGCGAACCCGGTCAGCGCACCCAGGACGGGCACAGGGTGCGGCGTGCCCGCGCCCTGCGAGGCGACGGCGGCGGTCAGCGGGAGCAGCCCCACCAGATAGGCGCCCAGGCACCAGCCGATGACCACTGTCGCGTGCCGCAGCGGGACATCCCGCCCCAGACGGGGCTGCCAGGGCTGGGCGAACACCAGACTCGCCCGGGTGAACCGGGCCGCCGCCAGGGCTGCCGTCCCGGCCGTCACCACGACCGGCAGTCGTGCCTGGACCCCCACCTGCCCGGAGAGGTACACCCAGTCCAGGGCCCGCCAGGAGAGCTGACCCCAGGTCGAAGCCAGTGTCATGAGGAGGATGAGCACGGCCGGGACCAGCACCAGGGGCGGCGGGAGCGGCCAGAAGAGGGGCGAGGCCGTCGACCTGCTCCGGGCCGACGTGTTCCGGGTCAGCGTGCCCTGGGCCGACGGGCCCCGAGCCGCCCCGCTCCGGGGCTCCCGGCTCCGGAGCGGGTTCACGGGCGCTCTCCGACCCGGGCGATCAGCCGGTCGTAGGCCCGCTCGAACCCGGAGCCGTAGGCACTCGCCTCAGCGGTGTCGTCGATCAGGTCCTCCAGCTCGGGGAAGGTGCCCTGGAACTCGATCCGGCCGCCCGCCAGGACCCCGATCCGGGAGCACAGGTGGGCGACGTCCTCGATGAGGTGGGTGGAGATCAGCACGGTCCGGTCCTCGTCCAGACCGGCCACGACCTCGCGCACCCGGAGCCGCTGCCCCGGATCGAGACCCGCGGTGGGCTCGTCCAGGATCAGGACCCGGGGGTCGTGGGCGAGGGCCGCGGCGATGCCCACGCGCTGGCGCTGGCCCCCGGACAGGGATCGGGTGCGCTGGTCGGCGAGCCCGGCCAGATCGACGGAGTCCAGGGCCCGGCGGGCGGCCTCCCCGCACTCGCGGCGGTCCAGCCCGTGCACCCAGGCGGCGTAGGCGACGGTGTCCGCCACGGTCAGCTCGCCCGCCAGGGTGAAGCGCTGCGGTACGAACCCCAGCTCGCGGCGGGCCCGGGCCCGGCCGGTACCGGTGGCCAGGTCGTGCTCCCCGACGAGCAGGCGCCCTCCCCGCACGGGGAGCAGCGTCACGATGAGCGACAGCAGGGTGGTCTTGCCCGCGCCGTTCGGGCCGAGGAGCCCGGTGACCCCGGGCTCCACGGTCCAGGTGAGGCCGTCCAGGACCTTCTTCCGGCCCCGGTAACCGAAGTCCAGACCCTCAGTGGTGATGCGCACGGGACCGTCCCTTTCCCTGCGCCGGAGAACTGCTGGGAGTCCTGGTCAGCACCTGTCGACCCTTCCGGACGACAGTTCGTTGCCGCTCGGACTCCTGGCCTCGGTGAAGTACGTTCCGTTGCCGCCGCAGTTCCCGGAAGCATCGAGCGGCCCTTTGGAGAACCCGGTCCGGCTGCTCCCGGCCACGACCCTGTCGGGCGAGGCGGTCACGATGCCCGTAACGGGCACGCCGACGGCCGCCGGGCGGACCCGGTCCGTTCCTGTCCTTCACACGTCCTCATTCCGTCCGAGGGGAGAGCGGCAGGAGGGATGCCCGTGCCCCCGATCTCGAAACCGGAGGTCGGCGGCCCGTTCTCGCCTTTGGGCGCACTGCGGGGGAATGCAGTGGAAAGTGCACCCGCGTTTCTCTCGTGCGGGGGTGCCGGAGGCCAGTGGTCCGCGTGATGCGGACGGTCCGCGGGCGCGTTTCGTGCCGCGACCTATGTGTGCCACCGGAGAGGGCGGGGCGGGCGGGTCACGGGAGAACGGGCGGAACCCGGGCGGAAAGGACGGTGCCCGGCGGTCGGGGCACGACCGCCGGGCACCGGGCGCCGGACCGCCGGGGAGCGGTCGGGCGGGGGTCCTACTTCATCTTGTTGCCGGCGGACTTCAGGTGCTGGGCGCCCTCGACCACCCGGGCGGCCATCCCGGCCTCGGCGACCTTGCCGTAGGCGCGCGGGTCGTAGGCCTTCTTGTTGCCGATCTCGCCGTCGACCTTCAGCACACCGTCGTAGTTCTTCATGATGTGGTCGACGACCGGGCGGGTGTAGGCGTACTGGGTGTCGGTGTCGATGTTCATCTTCACGACGCCGTAGCCGATCGCCTCGTGGATCTCCTCCATGGTGGAGCCGGAGCCGCCGTGGAACACGAAGTCGAAGGCCTTGGTCTTGCCGTGCTTGGCGGCCACGGCCTCCTGTGCGGACTTGAGGACCTCGGGGCGCAGCTTCACGAAGCCGGGCTTGTAGGAGCCGTGCACGTTGCCGAAGGTCAGGGCGGTCATGTAGTAGCCCTTCTCGCCCAGGCCCAGCACCTCGGCGGTGCGCAGGGCGTCCTCCGGGGTGGTGTACAGCTTCTCGTTGATCTCGCCGACGATGCCGTCCTCCTCACCGCCGACCACGCCGACCTCGATCTCCAGGATGGTCCGGGCGGCCTTGGAGGCGGCGAGCAGTTCGTCCGCGATCTGGAGGTTCTCCTCCAGCTCGACCGCGGAGCCGTCCCACATGTGGGACTGGAACAGCGGCTCCTGGCCCTTGGCCACGCGCTCCTTGGAGATCTCCAGCAGCGGGCGGACGAAGCCGTCGAGCTTGTTCTTCGGGCAGTGGTCGGTGTGCAGGGCGATGTTCACCGGGTACTTGGCGGCTACCACGCGAGCGAACTCGGCGAAGGCGACCGAGCCGGTGACCATGTCCTTGACCGAAGCGCCGGAGAGGAACTCGGCGCCGCCGGTGGAAATCTGGACGATGCCGTCGCTTTCGGCCTCGGCGAAGCCGCGCAGGGCGGCGTGCAGCGTCTGGCTGGAGGTCACGTTGATCGCCGGGTAGGCGAAGCCCTCGGACTTCGCTCGGCTCAGCATCTCGGTGTAGACCTCGGGGCTGGCGATGGGCATGGCTTGACTCTCCCTGGTTCGGCCTGGATCGAGCGACCGCCGGTGCGATGCTCTCGCGTGCCGACGGCACCCCGCGTGCGTTGCCCCCGGTGGGAGGAACCGGTCGTCAGGGGAAGGCCCGCGGGCCTTGCGTCCGGACGTGTCCACCGGGTGTCGTCCAAGTATCCCGAATAGCCGGAGCCATTGGAAAGGTCTAGACCAAAATGCTCCGGATCGGCTACGTACCCGCAGCTTACGGGGCTCGGTGGAAGCAAGGGGCGGGGGCGCCGGGGAAGCCGAGAGAGCCTGGGTGGCTATGTCACGAATAGTGGTGAATCGTGGACTTCCGGGCGACTGCTGTCGCTTTTTGTCGTGATACGCGCTACATTCGTCGCCGTGGGAAGGCATAGGAACGATCCGCGCGGCGTCGGCCAGGTGATGGCCATCGTCGGGGCTGTCGTGCTCCTGGTCACCCTGGTAGCCCTCGGCGGGTACTTCCTGTACCGCTCGCTGCCGGGCACCGGCGACAGCGTCAGCGCCAACGCGTCAGAGGCCGCGGCCGAGGGTGTGGACGCCGACGAGATGGGCGTCCTCTTCATCCGCGTGGTGGGCGAGTCCAGCGACGTGTTCGTCCGGGTACCCGGCGGGGACGTGCTCCTGGACCAGGAACTCGCCCAGGGACACTCGGTGAACTACCCGGACAACACCGACGGCCTCGAGGTCAGCATCGGCGACCCGGCCGCCGTCGAGGTCTACGTCAACGGCAGCCAGCGCGACATCTCCGACCGCAGCCCCGGCCACACCTTCACGCTGAACCCCTAGACCGGGCCCCGGTCCGGGCAGGGCCGACCGGCCCCGCCCGCGAACCGCCGCTGAGCCGGGGTCACACGTCCAGGTCGGACACCTCGAAGACGGGCCGGTACTCCAGGCCCTCCTCCTCCAACCGTGCGCGCGCGCCGCGGTCCACGATCAACGCCACCGCCACGACCTCGGCGCCTTCCTCGCGCAGCGCTTCCACTGCCGTCATCACCGAACCGCCGGTGGTGGAGGTGTCCTCCAGCGCCAGCACCCGGCGGCCCCGGACGTCCGGCCCCTCGATCCGGCGCTGCAGCCCGTGCGCCTTGCCGGCCTTGCGCACCACGAAGGCGTCCAGCCTGCGGCCGCGCGCGTGCGCCGCGTGCAGCATCGCGGCGGCCACCGGGTCCGCGCCCAGGGTCAGACCGCCCACCGCGTCGAACTCCAGGTCCGAGACGGTGTCCAGCAGTACCGAGCCGACCAGGGGCGCGGCCTCCCCGTCCAGGGTGATCCGGCGCAGGTCGACGTAGTAGTCGGCCTCCTTGCCGGAGGACAGGGTCACCTTCCCGCGCACGACCGCCTTATCGTTGATCTGACGCAGGAGTTCATCACGTTCGCTCATGACCAGTGAGCCTAGGACACCGGGTGGGGCCGCGCGGACCAGGGCTGCCCCGGCCCGGAGTTGGGACGAGCATGCAGGAGCACACCGGGACCGTCCGGGTGGAGACCACCGTCGACAGCCGTGAGGGCGCCGAGGAGGTGGCCCGTTCGCTGGTCGACCACCGGCTGGCCGCCTGCGCGCAGGTGAGCGGACCGATCACGAGCTTCTACCGCTGGGAGGGCGCCACCCAGGCCGACCAGGAGTGGCTGGTGGTGGCCAAGACCGCCGCGGACCGCCTGGACGGTCTGGTGGCGCACCTGGTCCGGACGCACCCCTACGAGGTGCCGGAGATCGTGGCGGTACCGGTCGCGGGTGGAAACCCGGCCTACCTGTCCTGGGTCCGGGACGAGACCCGCGGGGGCGGCCCCGAGTGATCACCGTCCTCCTGCCCCCCACCCTCCGGGCCCCCTTCTCCCTCCCGGGCGCGGCGGAAGAGCTCACCGCCCGGGGGCGCCCCCCGGCCCTCCCCGAGGTTCCGGACGACGACACGCCGCCCCACGCCGCCCGCTACGTCGCACGGGCGAGCCTGGAGATCAACCGGCTGGTCGCCGCGGGGGCGCCGACCGTACTCGTAGCCGAGGGGGACTCCGGTCCGCTCCTCGGTGCGATCGGCGCCGCCCAGCGCGCCGCGCACCGTCCGGTCCTCGGTTACGTGCTGGTGGACGCCCCGCTGCCCCAGCCGGGCAGCCCGACCCGCGCGGACATCTCCCGGAACCAGGGACTCGACGGACTCCCCGACAGGGAGGGCGAACCCGCCGCCTACCGGACCGAGCGCCTGCCCGCGGTCCCGGACTGGCCGGACGCGCCCTGCGGCTACCTGCTCACCGACCCCGCCTTCGCGCACCCCGCGCACCTGGCCGGGATGCGCGGCTGGGTGGTCCGGGACGTCACGGGGGACCGCTCGAAGGCGGCGGCCGAGCTGGCCGCACTCGTCGGCGAACTCACCCGCTGAACGGCGGTCCGGGGCTCTCCGGGGCGGTGAAACACGAGTGACAGCGGTGCGCCGTGCGGCCAGAATCGGGACATGATCGCCGAGCACTTCCCCCCGATGGGGCTGCGTCTGAACACGCCCCGCCTCCAACTGAGGATGCCCTCCGACGACGACCTCGCCCGACTGGCCGAGGCCGCGGTCTCGGGGGTGCACGAACCGGAGCGGATGCCCTTCATCGTTCCGTGGACGGACCAGACGCCCCGCCGCCTGGCGCTCGGGGTCATTCAGCACAACTGGTCGTCCATGGCCTCGTGGACACCGGAGAAGTGGACTTTCAACGCGGTCGTGGTGCACGAGGGCACCGTGATCGGCGTTCAGGACATGACGGCGAAGGACTTCGCGGTCGCCCGACAGGTGGGCACCGGTTCGTGGCTGGCCCGGAGCCACCAGGGCATGGGGCTGGGCACGGAGATGCGTGCCGCCGTCCTGCACCTGGCCTTCGGGTGCCTGGGCGCGGACGCGGCCGTCTCGGAGGCCTTCCAGGACTCCGAGGCCTCGCACGGGGTGTCCCGGCGGCTCGGGTACCGGCCGGACGGCTCACGCCTGGTCGCGGTCCGGGGCAGGCAGGTCAGCGAGACCGTGTACCGGCTCACCAGGCAGGACTGGGAGAGGCACCGCACGGTCCCGGTGACGGTCGAGGGCCTGGAGCCGTGCCTGCCCTACTTCGGGCTGGGCGAACTGCCCGACTAGGCCGGGCGTTCGGGTGTCGGGGCGGCGGCCTCGCGGTGCATCAGGACCAGGGCCGTGAGGGCGCCGAGCAGCATCCCCGCACCGGTGACGACCCCGCTGACCAGCGGAACCCAGTCCGGGTACCCGGCGAACACCATGACCAGGCCGATCGCGCCGAGGGCGGTCGCGTACCAGGCGAGGTGGAGGATCTCCCGCTGCCGCCAGGCCAGGCCCAGCGGGAAGAAGTGCAGGCCGACGATGAAGGCGACCCAGGCCACCCCCGCCTGGGACGGGGCCCCGAAGGAGTTGAGCGCCGCCACCCCGCCGAGGATCAGGGCGAACTCGACCAGGGTGACGGTGCGGAAGAGGGCTCCGAAACGCGGTGCGACCGGTCCTTCCCCCGGCTCGTTGGCGGAGCCTCCCGTGTTCCGGCCGTCCCTGCGCATGGCGAGAAGCGCCAGTACGACGATGGCGACGGCCACGGTGACGGCCAGGGCCCGCAGCGCGAGGGACACGACCGGTGGCAGGGGCGGACCACTGTTGATCAGCACGAACGCCAATCCGAACACCGAACCGACGAAGAACCCCGAGAAGCGTGCGAGCATCACTGGAAGATACCAACCGCTATCGATGTCGGTACTGACTTTTGGGGCCGATATGCAGTTTTGAGTATTTTGATTCATAGGTGAATGAAATTGAGGTGCCTGCCTCCCCGTGGTGGCACGCCGCTCCTCCTCGTACTACCACGTCATCCCCTCTCCGGCCGGAAACACTGAAGCCCCTGGCAGGGGGCCGGGGCTGAGTTGGTTCGGTGGAGGGCTTGGAGCGTGTTTGAGAGGGGACAGCGGTCTGAGCACTTCGCCCACGCCGTTGCCGTCAGGCCGCGAGCACGCCCCGTGCCGAGACGCCCGACCTGCCCCCTCACCCAGTCGAGTGGGGCGATCGCTACTACGGTGGGCGGCACGGGCACTGCCGATCGTCTGGTTCCAAAACACCCACATGCTCACAGCGGTGGCCGTCTCATGTTCGGGGGGTCGATCAGCCCGAGACTCCAAGTGCGACCGGATTACCGGAAACCCGAGCGGCAGCACCTGCGCGAGCGAATCCCCTGCCCTTCCTCACGAGCGTGGTACTCCCTGAACGACTCCAGCTCCTGGACGAGGGTCTGCTCGAACTCCTCAGGCTCACCACCTAGGAAGGCGCGCAACAGATCCAGCTGGGGAAAGACCGGCTTCGATCTGCTCGATCCCGGTCTGATCGACCGACACCGGGACCGGCGAACGAACACCATGGGCTTCACTTCCTCACGGAATCAACAAACAGGGACGACACAGGGGCGGGTTCGCACAGGGAAGGCGTCGAGTCAGACACCGTTCACGATCCCCGCGGGAAGGTAGTCGGACTCGACCTCCAGGGAGGCCAACCGTCCTTGGCCAGACAGGCTGGGGTCAACAGTTGCCTTGAGACGATTCTGCTGGTGCTTCCTGCCGCCAGCTCCGCGGTGGTGTGATCCCGATACGCCTTCAAGGCCCGAATATTGGTGAAGCTGTGTCCTTCAGAGATCTCCGCAGATAACCTCCCTCCTTGTCGTATTTATCTCTCCATCCGAGGGTCTGTATTATTTGAGGTTTCATAAATTTATCCTCAAGGAGAATGTGGCAGGCAGGTTCTGCGGTCGGTAGCATGTTCCTTGGGGTGGGTGCACTCGCGCGTGAGGTAGGTCAAAGCCAAGTTCACGCTTCTCTGGTCCTCTCCTGATTAATTTTAGAAAATTATTTCCTTTTCTATGGTTCACAGTCTGTCGGTGGCATCCATGGCGAGTCCATCCACAAGGTCTTCTTCGTCTGGGCGCTTGATCCAGAAGCCTTCCGAGACCCCGAAGTACGTACTTTCTCCGTTCTCAGTATCGACCTCGAGCGTTTTTCCCACTTCTTCGAGTGCCGCAGCAAGGCGTGGAGCGTTCTGTTTGTATACCTTGGGATGAGGGTGCCCTGAGAAGTCGTACCAGGACCAGATGTCATGGTGAACACGAATTTCCACCTGAATCTCTCCGGGTTCGGGAGATATTGACAAATTTATTAGTTGCAGCTCCTGGCGCCTTCGGCCAGTTTCATCGATCCAGGTGCCAAGGCTCACGGTCTCGATATAATCAGCATAAGAATCAGGGAATCCAGCAGGTTTGCTCTGCTGTACGAATTCTGCGGATGAAGGGTCGGAGAAGGGGGTGTTGAGAGATGACTTTGTCCAGATTCCGATCTTTCCCTTGCCATATTGATTCCAGCAGGTTTCTATGACATTCGACTTCATCAGGTCGTGGTTTTCCAGAACTCCTGCGACCCTGGCAAGGACATCGAGGCAGTCTCTGATGTCAGGGTTTTCGGGCGCTTCTACGTACCAGATCCACGATCCGACTTCATCAGGTGACCGCATGAGAATTGGCATATATTTTCCTTATCTATTCGGGTAGATCGAGGACCCTGGGGGGAAATCGAGGGTTCCATCCTGAAAGTGGATATGGAATGATATGTTCTGCTTTCTGATCGCGTCATGAAGAGGCTTCAAGTCTCTGTCCAGAAGCTGGTCAATATTGAAGTTAGCCTCGATGATCCCAGCTCTGTGGCTCGCATCAGAGGTTTCGGGAAACTGTTTCTTGATCTTCCTTAGCGCACTCCTGATGCCCTCGGGGTTTTCGACCACCTTGGCCTGGTAGCCGTACTCGATGGCCCCACCATCCCTCCTTGCGGCCACGTCAAGATCCTCACCGGTTCTCTGGTTTTTCCCGGGGAATGAAACACGATCTGGCGGAAATCCGGAATCCAGAAGATCCAGGGCTATTCTCATTTCTTGGTTTCTTGCGGGGAGGTCGTTTTTATTTTTCAGTGAAGCGATTATTTCGCTGAATCCCTCGACTTTGGACAGGCGTCCTTGTAGGATTATATCGGCTGTTTGTGCTCCTGTGCTGGATCTCTTGTTTTCTAGTGAGTTGAACAGGTTTGCAAAGTCTTTGTCGTTGAAGCCGAGTTGTTTGAAACCAGGGACCTGCTGGATGCTCTCCTTGAGAGCGGGCCGGAGTTCGGGTGGCATTGGCCCGTCGTGATCCGGTTTGCGGTTGTCCGGATGCGTAGGTTCAGGTCGATCTTGGGGGTAGTTGTCGCTGCCATCGCGGTCGTTGTCGCCATCACCGTCACCATCCTCACCTCCGGTTCTTGGCGGCTCCCCATCTCTATTGCCATTTCCACTACCACCGGCGTCTGCCTCAGGGGGCGGTGCCGGTTCTTCATCCTGCCTCGTCCGTGATTCGGATCCGGTTTTCTCCTGTCCAGTTTGCCCCTGCTCGTCGTTGCGGCGACCAGGAGGCCTCTCTGGATGTTGTTCTTCGCTTATGGGTCGTGTGGGCTCTTCTCTGTCCTCACGTTCTACACGGTATTCTGTTCTGCTGTTTTTGTGCTCCCCGGTAGTTTGGTTGCTGTCCTTGGTGACTGGTGTGGGCGAGTCATTGCCGCGACGTTCTTCGTCACCGGGCCCGTGACCCTGTCGGTCATCATCGTGTGAGCTTTCCTCACTCCTTGGCTGTCTGGGCTCGTTACCCTGACCGTCCCTCCCGTTCACAGGTGGGGCGGTTGTGGGCCTGGGGTCCGGTTGGTTAGAGCCCTGCTGGGTGGAGTCCTGTTGAGCGGGGCCCTGGTTGGTGGGGGCCTGGCCCGGCGTCGGTGTGCTGGGGCGGTCCGGGGCGATAGGCGGCAGAGTGGGTGTCTGCTCCAGGACGTCCCCGAGGCGCTCGCTGATCGGAGTGCGACCCTCCCCGATGATGTCCGCGATCTCGCGGTCCGACTCTCCGACGCCGGGACCCCAGCCCTGGCCGCCGTACGGACCGTCCTCGGCCCCCGTACCGTCTCCGGAACGGCCGTTGCCCAGGTTGAGGACCTCGATGCCCAACTTGACCGGGCCGGTCACGAGCATGGCGGTGTTGATCGCGGTGTGGGTTCCCGTGTACGCGGGGTCGCTCTCGCGCTTCGACCATGCCGAGTGGCCCTCCCACACCTCGCCCAGGGAGTTCTTGGCGTTGCCCAGCCACCAGTCCCAGCTGAGGTTCTCCGTGGGGTCGTCGCTACGGTAGTCGTAGAGCCAGCCGTCCTCGTTGCGGACGCCGAACAGTTCCCCCGCGTCCAGAGCGGTATCGGTCCAGGCCATCTCGAGGTTGTCGAGGTACTCCTCGTTGTTGCTGGCCCAGCCGTTCTGTTTGTGCCAGTACCCCGTCTTGGTGACGGCGCCCTGCACGGGGCCCCAGACACACCCGAGGGCGATGGTGTCCCAGGCCGCCTGCACATTGCTGTTGTCGAACTCGACCGACTCCGGATTCAGCTCCTGGCCGGCCCATTCGGTGACGTTGTCCAACGACCATGCGGCAACAGCGTGGGCGGCCGAACGGCTGTCCTCCCCCGGATCGAATATCAACAGGGACTCGCCGTAGACGAGTTCGTTGTCGGCCCCCGTGGCATCATCAGGATTGCTGAAGGTAGCCCCGCCGAAGACTCCGGTGATGGTGTTGGCGCAGGCGATCTCGGCCGCGGTGAAGTCCGACCATGCGCTGTTCACGTCCGACTTCAGGCCGAAATTGGTGTCGATGGACCAGTCGTCGTTGTCTTCGTCCTTGGTCAGCCACCAGCACTTGCGGTCCTCTAAGCCGCGGACGAACACCTGCGCTTCGATCCTGAGGCTGTTGAGTTTGCGTCTGGCCTCCGCTGCTGCTTCGGCCAGCTCTTCCAGGGCCGTGGCCACCGTGGCCAGGTCACCCTCCAAGCCTTCACCGATGGTCGCCACCGGGCCCACCGCCGCGAACAGGGTCTCGGACTCGGGCGCCTCGTAGTGCTCCTGTAACCCCTGCCAGGTGGTCTCCATGCTCTCGGTGATGGAGCCCAGTTCCTGACCGCCGGTGCGGAGGGTCTCGGCGGCGTAGTTGAGCGACCACGTGTCGGTCTCGGGGTAGGGGATCGCATCCGGGTCGATGAGGGTCATGAAGTTGTAGCCGACCCCGGTCTGGGCTTCGGTCGGCTCGAAGCCGCTCACGAGCCACCGCCCTCGTCACTGCCCCCGTCGAGGTCGAGGGCGTCGATTTCCCCAGCCTCTCCCTGAGCGGTCAGGGCCATCTCGTGGTCGCCGTTCTGGTAGGCGTTGGTGGCGTCACTGGCGCCCTTCAGACAGGAGAGGCCCTTCAGACAGGAGAGGCCCTTCAGGAACATCGTCTCGGTCTCGTTGGAGTAGTACTCGAACAAGCCCGCGAGCGCCGTCTCCACCGGCGGGCTCTTGGCGTTCTCCAGGGCCATGTCGATGCCGTGCGCGGTCGAGTCGATCTCGTCGGACAGTCCGCCGCCCTCGGTGCCGAGCTGGTTGTTGTAGACGCTCAGCACGCCGTGGACGCCGTAGACGTCGATGTTCCAGGAACTCATCGCCCACCTCCGGTCCGGCCGGAGAACAGGTCGGGTCGGAACAGTGCTTGGGCGCTGTCCTCACCGTCGAACGGCAGATCATCGCGCCCGAGCGGTTCCTGCGGTGCCGGACGCCCCGCGACGTGGGCGCGCAGCTGCGACAGGGAGGAAAGGGTGCTGTCGATGGCGCGCCCGTACCTGCTCTTCACGCCACCGACTTCGAACTCCTCGGCGGGCGCCGGGGCCGGACACCCGGGGGAGGCGGGAGCGCTTGAGTTCGACTCCTCAGGTGCGGGGTCGTGCAGGTCGAACTTCATGGATACTCCGTCCTAACGGGGGGTTACTGTTCAGGGCAGTGTTGTTGCGCTGAGTAGCGAATCCGCTGGAGAAGACGACCGACAAGGACAAAAGGTTCGCAGGGGATCAGGTGTTTACCGGAGGACGTGTGGCCGAAAGCGGCCACCGGCTCACCGGCCAGCGGTTCGGATGCCTGTCGAGAGACGACCGGGTCACTGTTCGTCCGTCGTACGCCTCGGTGACCCCTTTCCCGCGTGGGCCGCCAGGTGTTCCCACTGGGTGCGCAACGCCTTCGGAGCACGTCCGGGATCGTCGACGTCCCCGAGTGCCGGGTACCACACGGACCGGTGTTCCGGTGGGCCGAAGGGGGTCCCCGGAAGCGGACCGTTCTCGGTCGCGGGGAGTCCCACCAGGCGCACTCGCCGCGGTCCGACGGCGAACCCCAGGGCCGAACCCGGAGCACGCCAGGCGGGCTCGTGGGTGGTGTCAGAACGACCGGTGCGGTGACGCGCCCACAAGGTGTCCAGCACATCGGCCTCGCCCAGGGCCCGAACCACGGCATCGGCGAGCCAGGAGGACCAGGGCACGACAGGGCGGTCCTGGGTCACCAGGACGGCGTGGTCGGTGACCTGGTCAGCCGCGGGGTGCGGCGTCTGCGCACGAAAGGTGGTGTCCGCCTGCCCGGAGGCCCACGCGGTGCCGCCGAGGCGGGCGGTCAGCGTTCGCGCGACATCGTCCGCGATCCGGTGTCCGGCGGCGTCGGGACGGGCTCGTGTCTCCACCCACCAGCACGGGTCCGGGGCGGCGTCCTGCTGTTCGGGGCCCAGGAGGCGCCCGATCTCCTGGCGTGAGCCCAGGGCCAGACCGGGCTCCACGGCTGCCAGGAGCGAGCCCCGGTCGTCCCGCAGTTCGAGCAGGCCGCTGTCGGTGTGCGGCTGCAGCCACAGCCCCGGGGCGATGTGCTCCAGGACGCGGGCGACCGTTGCGAGGTCGGGCTCCTGGGCGACCAGCGCGACCGTGTCGTAGCTCAACGTTCCTCCGGGGCGGGGTGTCGGTCCGGGATGGCGGTGACGCTCGGCCGGACGGCTCGCGCCTCCTCCGTTGCTCCCGGATCAGGCCTGGTCGCGTATGGCGGTCTGGATGAGGCGGGGGGCGCCGCCCCTCGGCATCCACCGGCCCCGGCCCGGCGGGAGGGGCGTGGCGTACACGCGCGGGAAGATCTGGCCCTCGCCGCGGTCCCCCGACATCAGCAGCGTGCTGCTGCCCACCTCGCGCATGGACTGGAGCAGGGGGTCGTACATGCCGCGGTTGGCGCCCGCGACCCGGCGGGCGATCACGAAGTGCAGACCGATGTCGCGCCCGTTGGACACGTAGGGCACGAACGGGGCCAGCGGTTTCTGGCCCGCCGTGGTCAGGACGTCGTAGTCGTCGGCGATCACGATGACGCGCGGCCCCGAGAACGAGCCGGGTTCGAGGTCCTCGGCGCCGCCGTCCTGGGGGATGCGGGCCTCCAGTTCCTTGGCCACACCAGTGGCCAGGCCGTTGCACACCCGGGGGGTGGTGGCGTACCCGCCCACGTAGTCCTTGGGGACGAGGTCGCGCAGGCTGCGCCGCGGGTCCATGATCGCGAACACGACCTCCTTGGGGGAGTAGCGCTCCGCGAACCCCTCGGAGATCATCCGCAGCAGGTTGGACTTGCCGGACTCGCCGTCGCCGAGGACCAGGAGGTTCTGGTCCCGCTCGAACAGGTCCAGCTGGACCGGCCGGAGGGCGCGCTCGTCCAGGCCGATCGGTACGGTCGCGGGTGCCTCCTCCCTGTCCGGGAGGGCGCGCACCGACAGCAGGTGCGGGAGGATCCGCACCTCGGGGGCGCGGGGGCCCTTCCACGCCCGGTCGACCGCGCGCACGGCGTGCTCGGTGACCTCGCCGAGGTTCTCGGTGGAGGGCACCCCGTCGAACCGGGGCAGGCAGGTCTGCGCGAACAGCTTGGAGCTGGTGAGGGCGCGCCCGGAGGCGTCCTCCTTGATGGTCTCGGCGAGCTTGCGGGCGATGGAGGAGTCACCCGGAGTGTTGAGGTGCAGCTCCACCCGCTGGCCGAAGTTCGACTGGGCTGCCATCCTGACGTCGTTCCAGCGGAGCATGGCGCCCACGATGTGGATGCCGTACCCGCCGCCGCGCTGCAGCAGCTCGTTGACGACCGCCTCGACCTCCTCGAAGTCCTTGCGCAGGGAACCGTAGCCGTCCACGCACAGGACGACGTCGGCGCTGGCCAGCTCGGGGACCTCGCCGCGCGCGTGTCGGCGCCGGAGCTGTTCCACCGAGTCGATGCCGCGCTCCCGGAACACCTCCTCGCGGTGCTCGAGCATCCCGCGCACCTCCTCGATGGTGCGCCGGACGCGTTCGACGTCGGTGCGCACCGCGACTCCGCCCACGTGCGGGAGCCCGGAGAGCGACTGCAGCCCGCCGCCGAGCAGGTCCAGGCAGTACACGGACACCTGCTCGGGGGTGTGGGTGAGGGACAGGGACAGGACCAGGGTGCGCAGGAGGGTGGTCTTGCCGCTCTGCGGGCCGCCGATGACGGCCACGTGCCCGCCGGAGGCGGTCAGGTCCAGCAGCCATTCGCCCTGCCACTGCCGGGTGGCGTCGTCCAGGAGCCCGATCGGCACGTGCAGGGCGGGGCGCTCGCCGGGCAGCCGCAGGCCGCGCTCGGTCTCCTCGGGGGCGCCCGCGACCTCGTCCAGGGTGGTGGCGCTCGGCAGCGGCGGCAGCCAGACCGACCGGGTGGGCTCGCCGTGGCGGCCGAGCTGGTTGACCAGCACGTCCAGCAGGGTCGGGCCGGTGGTCCGGGAGGGCATGCCGGAGCCCTCGTCGGGTTCGTTCCGCTCGGCCTCCTCCTCCGGGGGCGGGTTGTAGGCGGTGTACGGGCGGGGTGACGGGGTCCTGCCCTCGTCGTCCTCCTCCTCGACCACCGGGCCCCGGTAGGCGCCGGACACGTATCCGGCCTTGAACCGCTGGTAGACGGTGGTGTCCACCTTCAGGTAGCCGAACCCGGGCAGGGAGGGCAGGTGGAAGGCGTCCGGGGTGTTGAGGACGGTCCGGCTCTCCTCCTCGGAGAAGGTGCGCAGGCCCAGGCGGTACGACAGGTAGGTGTCCAGTCCGCGGAGCTTGCCGCCCTCGATGCGCTGGCTGGACAGCAGCAGGTGCACGCCGATGCTGCGTCCGATCCGGCCGATGGACAGGAACAGTTCGATGAAGTCGGGCCGGGCGGTGAGGAGTTCGCCGAACTCGTCGATGATCACCAGCAGGTGCGGCATCGGGGGGAGGTTCGGGTCCTGCTCCCGTTTGTGCGCGTAGTCGCCGATGCTGGGGACGTTGCCCGCGTCGCGCAGCATCTGCTGGCGGCGCTGCACCTCACCGGACAGGCTCGCGTGGACCCGCTCGATCAGGGCGGCGTCGTCCTCGAGGTTGGTGATCATTCCGGCGACGTGCGGCATGTCCTCGAACGGAGCGAAGGTCGCGCCGCCCTTGTAGTCCACCAGCACCATGCTCACCCGCTCGGGCGGGTGGGAGGCGGCCAGGGCCAGTACCAGGGTGCGCAGCATCTCGCTCTTGCCCGAACCCGTGGCGCCGACGCACAGGCCGTGCGGGCCCATGCCCAGCTGGGCGGACTCCTTCAGGTCCAGCACGAGGGGCTGTCCCATCTCGTCCACGCCGATCGGTACCCGGAGGAAGGCGCGCTCGCTGCGCGGCGCCCACAGGCGTTGGACGTCCATGTTGCCGGGGTCGCGTACGCCCATCATCGCGGGGAAGTCGACGCGGCCGCCCTCCTGAGCGGTCTCCTCGACGGACTCGGGCGACAGCCGCAGCGGGGCGAGCATGCGTGCCAGGCCGGTCAGGGTTGCCGGGGAGACGTCGTCCAGCGTTCCCGAGGTGACCACGGGGTCGGTGGGCCGCAGGTCCTCGACCACGACCTCGCCGCCCTTGACCGTGACGCGGATGTTCACGTCGCCCGGTTCGTCGATCTGCCGGGACACCAGGTGCAGCACGGTGACACCGAGGGCCGCGGGGTCGACGGTGTGGTCGGGGCGGACCAGTTCGGTGGCGACCTCGCCGTGGGTGTCGTGGATGACGAGCAGGCGGCGGAGCGTCTGGTAGGCCTCGCGGCGGCCCATCCCCCTGCGGACCTCGGAGGCGAAGTCGCTCCGGGAGCGCAGTTCGTCGGAGAGCAGGATGCCGAGCTCGCGGGGGGTGGGCGCGATCATTCGCGCCGCTACCCCGGCCTCGCGGCGCTGGGGGTCCAGGACCTGCGGGAACCAGAGCAGCCATGGCCAGTCGTCGGCGTTCTCCTCCGGGTAGGACACGGCGATCCCGGCGTCCTCGGGGGCGTGGAAGACCCCGAACTGGGCGATCATGGCCCGGACCAGGGACATGACGTCCTCGCGCTCGCCGACCACGCTGACGTTGCCGGTCATGTCCAGCGGCAGGGTGAACGGCATGTCCGGGATGGTCTCGAACCGTCTGATCACCGCCTCGGCCTCGGACTGCATGAACGGATCGGTGGGGGTGAGGGCGGTGCCCTGTTCCGCGAGGTTGAGGCGGTGTCCCCGGGCCATGCCGGTGCCGACGCGGACCTTCAGGAAGTCGGCGTGGCGGCGGCGGCGCTCCCAGAGGCGCCTGGGGTCGCGCAGGACGTCGTACAGGGCCTCGGGGGGAGGGTCGATCAGGCGTGCGTGAGCGCGCGTCTCGTGTTCCCATTCGTTGAGCGTCTCGCGCAGCTCCTCCAGGTACTGGAGGTAGAGCTCGCGCTGGTTGCGCCGCTGCCTGCCGACCTGACCGCGCCGGGAGAACAGCATGAGGGCGGCGCCGAGCAGCGCCACGCAGAGCATGACCGCGCCCAGGGCCATGAAGGCCGGGTTGCGCATGACCATCATGATCGACAGCGACGCCATCATGCCCACCAGCGGCAGGACGGTCATCAGCGGGTTTCCCTGCGACTTCCCGTCAGGGAGGGTGGGCGGGGCCTCCACCTCCCGGGGCTCCTGCTCGGGGGCCGGGTGGGTGGTGCGTGTCGGCCGGTGTACGACCCGGAGGGTCATCGGCGTTCCTCTCGACTCAGGGGGAACACGAGATCGGTCAGGAGCGACAGAAACCCTACCGAAGTGTTGTTCGGTGGTATTTCCGTCATCTCATGTGATTGGCGGCCCGGTGGTCGGGGTTTCCTTCCTGAAAGGGCGGGAGTGAGTAGGGGCCGTCCGGCCGGAGGGCGGGATATCGATCGGGCCGTTATGTGAATTGAGTCACACGATGTCGGCCTCCTGGGTGGCCAAGGAGGCGTGGCGTCCCGGCTTCGGTCTGTATCTGCGCAGTTCAAAGCGGAATCGATGTGCTTTTTGCGGTGCCTGCGCACTTTCGGTCCACAGGAGGAGGGATCTGTGTCCCTGTCGGACTTCTGTGATGGATTATGAGAACCGGCGCTGTCCGGATCGCGTCTTCCCGGGGGCCGCACCACCCTGTGCCGAACCCGTGACAGGGCTCACGGGAGCCGTTTCAGAGCCCACGAGAAAGGGTGCAGTGATGTCCAGCCAGCACATCGACGTCAACGCTGACTCAGCCAGCGATCTGATGACGACCACCGAGCAGGCCTTGCAGGAGCTCGGTTCACAGGTCACCAAACTCATGGAAGCGGCGGAGCCGATGGGCGACTCGTTCTCCGGCCAGGCCAAAACGGACTTCGACGAGCTCAACAGGCGGGCCGGCGAGGTCGCGGCCGACCTCAACCGCGGACTGGGCCGGATGAACGAGGGCCAGGCCGAGTTCAGCAAGGTCATCATGGCGGGTGACGAGACCATGGCCGACGAGGCACGGACCCAGATGAGCGCCGCCAACTTCGACGCCGCCAAGTTCCGCTAACCGGGCCCCGGCCGCGCATCCGGCCCGGACGTCCCCGGAGCTCCCCGCCCCCGAACCTCCGAAGACAGCCCCAGCACCCCTGAAGGAGTAGCGCGATGAGTGAACGCGTAGCCTACGACCCCGCGGTCTCCGCGGAAGTGCAGAGCACCCTGAACCAGGTCACCAGCAAGGTCGAGAGCCTCATCGACCAGCGCGGCATCGACGTCGGCACGGCCATGTCCGAGATCGAGGCCGGTGAGGCCACCACGCTGTACACGGAGAAGGAACAGAAGTGGGCCGAGGCCGCGATGGAGGTCCGGGGCATCATCAAGGCCGTTGAGCGGACGCTCGTGGAGTACGACAACATCGCGGCCGAGACGATGACCAACGCGAGCAACGCCGTCCAGGCCATCTGAACCCCGCCCGGTCGGGAGGGGGAGACATCTGACGAGGAGCACCGGTGGGCCGCGACTACGACAACCAGCTGCTCGAGTCCGTCGCGGTCCGTCGGCAGCGCCTGCGTGAGGCGGTGCTGTTCGGCGGACAGCGGACCAAGCGCCGCCTGGACGAGAACTTCGGCAAGATCATGATCAGTGCCTGCCTGGCCGCCGTCGCGTGCGCGGGGACGGTCGGCTGGTCCTTCGTCAGCAACACCCTCAGCAGCCAGCGTCTGGAGCGGGAGCAGGCCGAGTCCGGGCCGGTGGAGAACGCCATCCCGCCGATCCCCGGCGACTGGGTCGGCGCGCAGGTCGAGTTCCCCATGCTGGTCGAGGAGTTGGACCGGGCCGAGGTGCCCGAGGGCCTCTACGTCCTGCCCGGCGAGCCGCGTCCCGAACCCGGCACCGTGGGCAGCTACTACCTGGTCACCCAGGACGCGGAGGGCTTCCTTTCCGTGTCCGTGATGGACTTCGACCAGGGACGCCCCGGCATGGACTTCCGCAGCGAGGACGAGGCCGCACGCTGGCTCTTCCAGGAACTGGCCACCACCGAGGGCGACCCGCGCACGCTCAGCGCGGCGGACGAGACCGCCACCGAGGAGGCCTCGGAGGAGATCGGCGAGGAGGTCCGCGCGGGTCTGGAGGAGCGCAACGCCGACTCCTACCTGCACACACTCGAACCGGGCGACACCCTCGACGCCTTCGGCCCGGAGAGCGGACGGTACCTCTTCCCCGACGGGATGCCCTTCGCCGAACGCGGTCTGCCGGACTACGTGCGGACCGGCACCGAGGGCGAGGACCTCTACCACCGCTACCGCGTCGTCCACCCGTTCCGGGTGACCGCCACCACCGACCCCGCGGAGGACGGCAGCCCCGGCGGCGGAGTCCGCTTCACCCTCGACACCGCGGGGTTCGCCGAGGTGCCGGCGGCCCCCACCCTGCGCTGGCTGGTCGGCCAGGGGTACGTTGAGCGCGTCTCGGTCGACACGATCCCCGACTGACCCCTCCCCGGGGCGGTACACCCGCCCCGCACCCGTCCCCGGTCCGGAAACCACGGCGGACCGCACCGCGAACACAGCAGGAAGCACCAGGATTGGAAGGTCATGACCGCTTGGAGCCGCGTGACGCTCGTCGGCGAGGAGCGCAGGGTCGACGCGGTACTTCCGGCGGACGAACCCGTCGGCGCACTCATGCCGGAGGTACTGGAGCTGCTCGGTGACGAACCCGAGAACCCGGCCCGGTTGCGCCATCTGGTGACGGCCTCGGGTGCGGTCCTGGCCGGGGAGAACACCCTGGAGGAACGGCAGATCCGGGACGGTGCCGTGCTGAGGCTGGTGCGGGACGAGGCCCCGGTGCCCGCACCCGTGGTGCACGAGGTGCCCGAGGCGGTGGCGAAGGCACTGGACGACCACGGGGGCCGCTGGACTCCGGAGGCGGCCCGGTGGAGCGCCACGTTCTCCCTGGTCACCCTGACGCTCGGGATGGCCTGGCTGGTCCACGGCCACGCGCCGGGAGGCGGGGGCACGGCCGCGATCGCGGTGGTCGCCGGTGTGCTGCTGGCGACCGGGGCCACGGTCGGACCGACCTGGCGGGAACCGCTGGGGACCGCGCTGGCGGTCAGCGGGGCGGCGGCCGGGGTCCTCGCGCTGTGGCTGGGCAGCGAGCAGTACGGCTGGCCGGAGTGGGCCCTGTGGGGCGGGGCGGCCGCGCTGCTCTCGGGGCTCGTACTGCTGCTCGGACTCACCTCCGGGCTGGGCCTGGGCGGCCTGGCCGGCGGTGGTGTCGGTCTGGCCATGACGGCGGTGTGGACGGTCTGCCGTGCCCTGGGCCTGTCCACCGACCTCGTCGCCGTGGTCATGGCCGTGGTCTGTGTGATCTCGCTGAGCCTGCTGTTGCGGGTGGCCCTGATGATCTCCGGTTTGGCGGTCCTGGACGACCGGCGCACCTCGGGCGGGTCCGTCACCAGGGCCGACGTGCTCACGTCGGTGGCCCGGGCGCACCGCAGCCTGGTCATCGCCACCCTGGCCGTCGCCGTGGTGGCGGCGGTCGCGGGCCTGGGACTGGCCACGAACTTCACCCCCTGGACCGGCGGGTTGTCCGCCGCGCTCGCGATCGTGGTGGCGAGCCGCTCCCGCCTGTTCCCGCTGATCGCGCAGAAGGTGGCGCTCATCGCGGCGAGCCTGGTGACGCTGGTGGTCTTCCTCACCTCGTGGGCCGACGCCGAGCCGTGGGGCGTGTGGCCCGCGCTGGGTATCGCCGCCGGTACGGCGATCATCCCCGCGGTGGTCCTGTCCATCGAGCAGCCCGAGCACGTGCGCGCCCGCCTGCGCGGTGTGACCAGCAGGTTCGAGGTGATCGCCGTGGTCGTGATGGTGCCGCTGGCGGTCGGCGCCTTCGGGACCTTCCAACGACTGCTCACGACCTTCTGACGGGGAGGCGGGCGATGAGCCCCACGAAGTCGGTCCACGGGGACCTCTGGGTGCGCCGGTTCGGCCGGGCCGCCCTGGCGCCCTTCCGTTCGGTGTCGGAGGTCGCCGACGCCATCGAGGTGCGCGGACGGCTCCAGCGCGCCAGCGCCACCGGCCGCCGGATCGTCGTGGACGATCTCGGCACCGGAGCGGACACCGCGGTCGTGACCGCCCTGGTCGCCCGGGCCCTGGCCCACCACCGCCACGACCGGGTGCTGGCCGTGGACGCCACCGACCGGCTCCCGACCCTCGGTGCCCGGCTGGGCGCCCGGACCGAGCACGCCCTGGGAGAAGGGGTGGAGACGGGCAGTTTCGAGCTCGCCGAGAAGAGCCTCGGCGCGGCGGCCACCGGACTGTGGACGGTCCGGGCCGCGCAGGACGACGGGGGCGTCCACGCCTCCGGACTGCTGCCGATCTCCCGGTTCTTCGGGGTGACGCTCGTGGCCGGCGGCTCCGGCGGGACCTTCGTGGACGCCGTCGCGGAAACGGCGCACTCCCGGATCAGAGTCGTGCGTGCGACCCGGGAGGCCGCCCTCGAAGTGGGCCGCAGGATCGACGAGCTCCTCCGGTACGGCCGCCGGGATGAAGTGGAGCGCAGCGTGGTCGTCGTCTTCGACCAGGAAAAACGGGAGGACCCGGGTTTCGACGCCGCGCGCGTCACCCGGATCATCGCCGAGAGCGGAGCCAAGGTCGTGCTCATGCCGCATGATCGGCATCTGGCCCAGGGGCTGGCTGTGGACACACGCCGAATCGCGGACGTCACCCACCGGGCAGCGCTCCGCATCGCCGCCGAGGCGGTCAACAGCGCGGTGGACGTTCGGCCCCGGCCAGAGGGAACGGAAGGGAGAGGTGAGTGGGTGTGAACCAGCACGATCCGAAGCGACCGGCCGACCCGAAGGACGCTCCGTCCCGGCCAGGGGCGGAACAGCCCCAGGAGCCTCCCCGAGCGGCCCCGCCGCAGCCCCCCGGCCCGAACCACGGACAGCCGCACACCCCCGCCGTCCCGTACCGGACGAGGCCGGGGGAAGCGGTCCCGGGCACCTTTTCGGGGCCTCAGCGCCCTCCGGGGCCTCCGGGCCCGCCGGTCCCGGGCCCCCAGCACCGACCGGGACCCCCTCCGCCGCCCCCGGGTGCGCCCTCGGGCCCCCAACGCCCCCCGGTGCCTCCGCGAGTCCGAGCGTGGGACTCGATCACCGAGGCCTTCCTCTCCGGCACCACGATTCCTCCGCCCGCCCCTCCCGGGCCTCCTGCGGCCTCCCCTCCCCAGGGACTGCCGCCCCAGGGGCCGCCGCCCGGAGGAGCCCCGGGTCCGGGGCCACGGAACTCACCGCCGCCCCCGGGGCCCCAGCCCGGCCCCGTCGTCCCCACGCCGCCGCACGGTGTGGTGCCGCCCCCGCCGTCGGCCCGACCCCCGGGGGCTCCCGCCCCCGTGCCCGGACCGGTCAGGTCCGGGCCGCCGAGCAGGCCCGAAGAACCTCTTGCGGCTCCGCCTCGGAGGGAGGCCGGTCCACAGCCGGTGGAGCGGGCCCCGGTCGAGCCGGTTCAGCCGGTCCAGCCCGTGGAGCAGGCTCCCGCTGAGCCGGTCCAGCCGGTCCAGCCGGTCCAGCCGGTCCAGCCGGTCCAGCCGGTCCAGCCGGTGGAGCGGGTTCCGGCCGAGCCGGTCCTGCCGGTTGAGCAGGCTCCCGCTGAGCCCGCTGAGCCTGCTGAGCCCGCCGAGCGGGTTCCCGTTACGGGCACGGAGCCCTGGAGCGCTGCGGCACCCGCCCGGCCCCTGCCGGTTCCGGGTGGTTTCGAGGAGCGCATCGCCGGCGTGCGGGCGGTACCCGCCTCCCTGCTGGGAAGGGCTGTCTTTCGGGCCAGCTTCGGTCTGCTCAAGGTCGGATGACCTCTCACCCGGGGCCCGGTCATCCGCTGAGATGACGGAAGGCGCGCCCACCTCCCCTGTGTGAGCGCGCCTCCGGGCGCCGCCGTCGCGCGGCGCCTTCGTCCCGTCCGACGGTCCCGCGGGCCGCCCTCTCGTGGGGGCCAGAGGGCCCGGGGACCCCGTCGGACGGTGCCGACCGCTTCGCGCTCGTCCCCTCAGCTTCGCGCGGCGGTCGGCGTTGCCGTCCGAACCGGGCCCTCCCCCCTCAAGGAGGGCCGCACGGTCCGGAACGGCGTCGGTGGGTCATCGGCCCCGTCGCGGCCTCCCCAGGCCGTCGAGCAGGGAAGCGGCCTCCCGGTGGGTTCCGGGCATCGGGACCGACCACACTGCGGCCCCGTGGTCCCAGCAGATCCCCTCGCGCAGCTCGTCCAGCTCCGCCGTCAACGCGGGGCCGTCCCGGGCGACCACGGCGATCCGGCCGCGACTGACCAGGCACACCGACTCGCCGCGGGTGAAGAAGCGGCGCAGTTCGTGTCCGAGGACGATCATCCGGGCGGTCCGTCGCCAGGGGTCGAGCGAGGGGTCCAGCGCGACCACGACGAGCTGGTGCCCGAAAGCGGCGGGGACGGTCTCGTTCGCGCCCCGGTAGAGCTCACCGACCCGGGTGCGCAGGTACTCCTCGCTGGCCAGGCCGGTCAGCGGGTCCTGGCAGGTGTTCCGTCCGCGTCCGCCCTCCACCCAGCCCTCGGCCAGGGCGAGGACGAGGTGGAACGGGACGAGGTCCCAGCCCGCGACCCGGGCGAAGGCGTCGAGGTCGGCCAGGGCCCGGCCGATGCCGACCCCGGAGCGGGCCCGGGCCTCCCCGAGCCGGGTGCAGGCACCGGTCAGGTCGCCCCCGCACGCGTGGGCCTCACAGACGGCGTCCACCGAGGGCGTCCACCAGTCCTCGGCGGGGTTCCACCCCTCCTCCCTGCTCCGGCGCCCCCACGGCGCACGCAGTTCCCGGGCACGGCGAACCACACGGCCCCGCGCCCCGGCACCCACATCGATCTCGCCCATGGCACTGCTCCCGGTCGTCGTTCGGCCAGGTGAACGGAGGTGGGTCCGCGCCCCCGCGGTGGGCCCCCTCCGCTCTCCCTCACTCCAATCACGGAGATCGGTGGCGGCTATGACGCGGATACGGG
Organism: Nocardiopsis terrae; assembly: GCF_014651695.1. Lineage (GTDB taxonomy): Bacteria > Actinomycetota > Actinomycetes > Streptosporangiales > Streptosporangiaceae > Nocardiopsis > Nocardiopsis terrae. The sequence goes on along the minus strand of NZ_BMXJ01000001.1, from coordinate 631,561 downwards.
ATATTTTTTGAGCACGTGATTCTTCGACACCGAACCCGCCCCCTGCGCCTCCGGCTGGCTCGCGGCGGGGGAGCTGACCACGAAAGGGCGCTGGGTGACCGACGCCGAAGGCGATCACACAGAGACACTCCTCGGTGACGCCGAAATCATCGAACGGGTGAAGTCCGGTGACAACGTCGCCTACGGAACCCTCTACGAACGCCATGCCGGGGCCGCCCGCGGTCTGGCGCGTCAGCTGCTGCGCGGTGAGGCCGAGGTCGAGGACGCGGTCGCCGAGGCGTTCACCAAGGTGCTCAGCGTCATCCAACGCGGCGGCGGACCCAGCGACGCCTTCCGCCCCTACCTGCTCACAGCGGTCCGCAACGCCGCCTACGACCGGGGCAGAGGGGAGAAGCGCCAGGTCGTCACCGACGACATGGAGAGTTACGACTCCGGCGAACCCTTCGTCGACCCGGCCCTGGAGGGCCTGGAACGATCACTGATCGCCCGCGCCTTCCTCTCCCTGCCCGAACGCTGGCAGTCCGTGCTCTGGCACACGGAGATCGAGGGGGTCAAGCCCGCGGAGGCGGCGACCATCCTCGGGATGAACGCCAACGGTGTGGCCGCCCTGGCCTACCGGGCGCGTGAGGGGCTGCGCCAGGCCTACCTCCAGATGCACCTGGCGGGCGGGGGAGCGGCGGAGGCCTGCCGTCCCACGCTCGGGCTGCTCGGCGCCTACGTGCGCGGCGGCCTGTCCAAACGCGACACCACCAAGGTCGACCGGCACCTGGACGACTGCGCGGACTGCCGCGAGGTGTACGCGGAGCTGATGGACGTCAACGTCGGTCTGCGCGGGATCGTCCTCCCCCTGGTGGTCGGTTTCGGTGCCACGGGCTACCTCACCGCGACGCCGGGAGGGATCGCGGCCGGTGCCTGGTGGAACCGGATGTCCCGGGGCCAGCAGCAGGCCACGGCCGGAGCGACGGCGTCGGCCTGTGTGGCCGTCGCGGTGGCGCTCGCCCTGGTCGGCGGGGAGGGCGCGCCCCCGGCGGACCCTCCGCCCGCCGCGGCCCCCCAGTCGGAGCAGCGGCCCGGCGGGGAACCGGCCCCCGCCGACCCCCCGGCGGCCCCGCCCGCCCAGGCTCCGCCCGCCCCGGACGCCCCGGCACCGGAACCGGTGCCCGCGATTCCGGCTGACGTCCCCCCGGCCCCGGCACCCGCCCCGGAGGATCCCGAGACCCCGGAGGTACCCGGCCCCCCTGAGCCCCCGGAGGAGCCCGAGGCGCCCCGACCCCTGTTCGCGGCGGGTATCGACCCGGTCGGCGCGCTGGTGCCGGGGGAGGAAGGGATCATGGTCCTGGACGTGCTCAACACGGGGGCGTCCACCGTGGAGGACGTGGTCGCCGCCATCACCCTGCCGCCCGGGGTGGAGATGATCTCCTCCGGCGGCGCGGGGAGCGCCGTCCCGATGGCGGTCGGCCACGGCGACTGGGGCTGTGCGGCCGGGAGCGGCGGCGGCGAGTGCGTGCGCCCCGGGATGGACGAGGGGGAGAGCAGTACCCAGTTCCTCGACGTCCGGGTGGCGCCCGACGCCGACGTCGACGTGCCCGCCAGCGTGGTGATCTCCTCGGACGGGGTGAGTTTCCGGGCCACCGGCGAGCGGGGCGTGACCCCGGACGGAACCACGGCGCGCTACGCCACCGCGGGCCAGGTGCGTACGGAGACCGTCGGCAACGCCCTGTTGACCTGTACCGAACCGGAACCGCCGCAGGGCGGGTGGCCCTGGCCGTGGTGGGGGTGGCCGGGGCTGCCGGAGAGCCCACCGGACGAACGCCCCGCCGTCCCGCCCGGGCCCCAGGAGGGGCCCGCGACGCCCGGTGCGCAGGAGCAGGAGGACGCCGACCTGCGCAGGGCTCCGGCCGACCCGGAGAGTCCTGGGCCCGGTGTGAATGATGGGCTCGGTGATGTTCTCGGGGGCGGTGGGATTCTCGACGGCTCCGAGGACGAATCCGGTAACGATGTGCCCGAGGCGGAACAGGGCACGGACGGTGTCGGACAGGAGGAGGCCGCCGACGAGGAGGGCGCCCAGGACGGGGCCGGGAGTACGGGCCCGCCCGTACCCGAGGCCCCGGCCGAACCCTCGCCCGCCCCCGGGTACGACGAGGAGGAGGGCTCGGAGGAGGCGCCCGGAGAGTGCGCGCGGGCGCGCGAGCGGTCGGGCGATCGGCTCGACAACGACAACTGGGTGATGGCCCCGCTGGACCGGGACCAGAACCCCACGACCACCTCCTCCAGCTCCGCCACCTGGGAACTCCCCGAGGGCGGCTCGGTGCGCTGGGCGGGCCTGTACTTCTCCGCGGCGGGGGAGCCGGGCTCGCCGACCGCCCGGGTGAAGGGGCCGGGCATGGCCGACTACACGACGGTCGCCTCCTCCGACACCCGCGCCGCCGAGCTGCCCGGATACCCGGCCTACCAGGCGTTCGCCAACGTCACCGAGCTGGTCCGGGAGAACGGCGGCGGTGAGTGGTGGGTCGGCGACATCCCGGCCCGGGAGGGCCGGGGCGTCCACGCGGGCTGGAGCCTGGTGGTGGTGCTGGAGGACCCGGCGGTGGAGGGCGCCCACCAGGCGATGGTCCTGGACGAGACCACCGCGGTCTTCCAGGACCGGGCCGGTGCGGGGTTCCCGGTGTCGGGTCTGCTGCCGGAGTCGGTCCCGGCGCGGTTCGACGTGGTGGCCTGGGAGGGTGACGCCGACCTGGGCGGCGACCGGGTGACGGTGGGCGGGACCCCGCTCGCGCCGACCGGGGGGCACGGCGGTGCGGACAACGCCTTCACGAGCTCCGCGAGGGGGGCGGTCGGGGACCCGATGGTGTTCGGGGTCGACGTGGTCCGATTCGACGCAGTACTCGGGCGCGAAACGGATATCCGAATCTCCTCCGGACAGGATGCCGTTGTGGTGGGCGTCGTCGCCCTCACCGCCCCGATGCGCGTCTGAGAGCCAGCTGCCGCTAGGCGGTTTCCGGTCCTCAGAGGGTGGTCGGTAGGCCGGTCTCCACCCCGGAGGTCCGTTTGTGCGTAGCAAGACCGTAACTGTCAGTGTTCATAGTGGGCACGCAAACCGATACAGACTTGGCTAGGCTGTGCCCCGGTCATGGACATGGCCCAGAGATCGACAGGGAAGGGGGCGGTGTCACGTGGACCGTTGCGCGTTGTTCGTCGACGCGGGATACCTTCTCGCCGACGGTGCGATGGCCGTGCACGGAACCCGTAACCGGGACTCCGTCGCCTGGGACTATTCCGGTCTCGTCCAGTTCCTCAACGAGGTGGCGCGGGACCGGACGGGGCTGCCGCTGCTGCGCTGCTACTGGTACGAGGCGGTCGCCGACGACCGGAGAGGCCAGGAGCAGGACGGGATCGCGGACATCCCCGGGGTCAAGTTCCGTGCTGCCCGGATACGGCCGGGCCGCAGGGAGGGCGTGGAGAGCTACGTCCAGCGCGACCTCACCACCCTGGCCCGCACCGGTGTCCTGTGCGACGCGGTCCTGGTCAGCGGGGACGAGGACATGGCCCCGGTGGTCGCCGACGTCCAGGACATGGGTGTACGGGTCACCGTCGTGCACATCTCGGTCGAGGGCAACTGGACCATCTCCCGCGCGCTGCGCCGGGAGTGCGACGACCTCATCGAGATCGGTGCGGGGCACCTGCGTCCGCACGTCAGCCTGCTCTCCGGCGGGGGGTCCACCCAGGAGAACGCCGCGAAGACGACCACGCCCTTCGCCAACGGCCGTGCCCGGTCCGCACCCGAGGCGCCGCGCCAGCCCGGACCGCGCCAGCCCGCGGCGACCGCTGACACCGGCATGGGCGAACCGGCCGACACCTCCACCGGCGGGCTCGAGGCGATGTTCGCGGGCACCGGCGGCCAGTCCGTCCCCCAGGGCAGCGCGATGGACCAGTTGCGGGCGATGCGCCGGTCGATAGCGCAACAGCGCGGTGTCGACCACCTGGCCGGGCCGGGCACGGAGAACTCCTCCCCGGCCCCCGGCGGGATCGACGCGAACGGCTTCCCCTCGGGCGGCCAGGCCCCGTCCAACGGCAACGGTGCCTACCCCGGCGCCGCCGGAGGGCACCCGGCCCAGAACGGGCACGGAGCCAACGGCCAGGGCGGGTACGCGCCTCCGGGAACCGGTGGACACCAGGCCATGGGCGGTGCCGAACAGGGGGGCTACGGGCTCCCCAACAGACCGGCGCAGGGCCAGGGTCAGCCGATGGCCGGCCCCCAGCCGCCCTTCGACGGCACCGGCCCGCAGCAGTCCTTCCACGGGACCGGACCCCAGCAGTCCTTCCACGGAACGGGCCCGCAGCAGTCCTTCCACGGGACCGGGCCGCAGAGGGCCTTCGACAGCGGAACGGGTCCACAGGTCTCCTTCGCACCCCAGCAGAGGCCACCGCAGAGAAAGACCCCGCCACCCCAACAGGACCTGAGGTTCGGACCCGGTGAGGATCCAGGCTTCGGAGGTGGGGCAGAAGCAAACCCTACCTATGGGACCAGTACGGAAACTGACGCCGCACGCCGCGGTCACGCCGGGCCCCGCTTCGGGGAACGGCAACCTACTGGTCCCGAGTTCGACAGCCGGTTCAGCGCCGGTGGTTACCAGGAATCCGGTCACAGTCCTGGATATGCCCAGCAGACTGGCTCCGCCGCACATACCGTTGATGACGCGGTGCGTGTCGCGCACAAGGAAGGGAACGACTTCGCGGAGTCGATCGCACGTGAGGCACCCGCCCTGTGGGTCGAGGCCGTACTGGCCCGGAGGCCCCGGATGCCCTCCGACCTGGAGGCGCGCCTGCTCCAGGGCTCCTCGCTCCCGATTGACCACCTGTTGCGCGACGAGGTCCGTGACGGACTGCGCCACGGGTTCTGGCAGGCGTTGGAGCGTGCCAGGGCCTGACGGGTGTGGGGGGAGCGAGTAGGGGATGGGGGCGATGCGGTTGACCCAGGTGACGACGGCAGAACTCGATCGGTTGGAATTCCACGCCGTCCGATCCGGTGAGCACGGCAGGATCGCCGCCCAGTTGTTGGATCTGGCCAACCGGGTCGACGCCGGAAGCGAGGTCACCCGCGCGGAGCTGTTCGTGCGCGCGGGTGAGCAGTGGGAGATCGCCCAGGAGTTCGAGCGGGCCTGCGCCGCCTACCAGCGGGCCATGGACGACGGCGGCCCCACCGTGGTCGACGCGCGCGCCCTGAGCGCCGGGGCCCTGCTCCAGTTGGACGAGCGCGAACGGGCCTACGACCACCTCAAGCGTTTGGAGAGCGGCCCCCGGGCCGGGCTGGCGACCCACATCCACGTCGCCGAGGTCCTCTACGCCCACGACGACCTGGAGGAGGCCGAACGCTGGGCGACCGAGGGCGCCCGCCGGTTCGCGGGCGGGGCGCTGCCCGCCTACGTCCGCGACCTGTTCGTGGAGCTCCTGAGGATCCGTTTCCGGATCCGGACCGATCTGGGCCTGTCCGAGGACGACCTGGACCGCCGTCTCGACGAGGAGTGAGCTTTCTGACGCGCCCCGGTGATCCTGGGCCGGGGGCCGTCGTCCGGTTCCGGACACGTGACGGCAGCCCCATCGCACCGTACCGACCTGGTACGCCGGGTTCCGTCGACGCGGCCCCCCGTGCACGGGTCCCTTCCCGGCGCTCCTGCGCCGTTCTGTGGCCGATCTCCGGGAGCGGCTCGGACACGTCCGCCCCGGCGACGTTCTAGGCTGTGTCCGACCCTCTCCGAAAGCCTGCGAACCCGGCGGGGCGTGCACCGGAATCGGGTGTTCGCGAGGCACTCATACCACGCTCCATGCGTGTGTTCGACGGGTGTCGAAGAATCTGAGAAATCCGCAACACGCCATTATCTTGCGGTGTTCCAAGGCGGGAGCCCCTAGATGTAGTATCGGGACCCGTTGGTGGTTCACCGGGGTTCCCGCCCTGGTGAAGCAGGCGGGAACGACGACCGCCACCCGGACCGGGGTCCGACCGGCCCCGGACGTCGGTGGACGAGTAGGTCACCCGCGGGCCCCAGGCCCTGCCACCAGCTACCCAGACGAGGGGGCGTCGAGGGGAGTCGCCGCGACCCACCGGTCACAGGATCCTCCGCATCCAGTGCGGCGGTCCACCGGTGCGAGCCGCGCGCCTGCCGCTCGTGAACCCCCGTTCCCCGCCGGGACTCTTGTTTACCGAGGTTGGAGCCGCTGTATGACCCTTGACGTCGAGGCCGTGCCCGCATCCGTTCGGCCCGAGCCGACCGACGGTGGTGGCGCCCGCGCCGCCATCGACCGGATCGAGCACGTCGTAACCGAGGCCTGTGCGCGGCTCACCGGTGTTTCGGCGGAGAAGGTCCTCACCGAGGCGCGTCGCGGCTTCTACCCCGGCATCCCCGACTCCGAGGTCGAGCTGGCCCTGGTCATGGCCGCCCGCAGCTTCGTGGAGGTCGACCCGAACTACTCGTACGTGGCCGCGCGCCTGCTGCTGGACAAGCTCCGCACCGAGGCCCTGAGCTTCGTCGGAGGCGCCCCCGAGACCGCCAGCCAGTCCGAGATGTCCGAGCGCTACGCCACCTACCTGGCCGCCTACGTCGGCCGCGGCATCGACCTGGGACAGCTCGACCCGGCGCTGGCCAAGTTCGACATGGAGCGCCTGGGCAGGGCCCTGCACGCCGAGCGCGACGAGCAGTTCACCTTCCTCGGTATCCAGACCCTCTACGACCGCTACTTCCTGCACAGCGACGAGGTCCGCTACGAGCTCCCGCAGGCGTTCTTCATGCGCGTGGCGATGGGCCTGGCGCTCAACGAGGACGACCGCGAGGCCCGCGCGATCGAGTTCTACGAGCTGCTGAGCTCGTTCGACTTCATGGCCTCCACACCCACCCTGTTCAACTCGGGCACGGTGCGGGCGCAGCTCTCGTCCTGCTTCCTGACCACGGTCGGCGACGACCTGCACGACATCTTCCACGGCATCAGCAACAACGCCATGCTGTCCAAGTACTCGGGCGGCCTCGGCAACGACTGGACCCCGGTCCGCGGCCTGGGCTCGCACATCAAGGGCACCAACGGCAAGAGCCAGGGCGTCGTCCCGTTCCTGAAGATCGCCAACGACACCGCCGTGGCGGTCAACCAGGGCGGCAAGCGCAAGGGCGCGGTCTGCGCCTACCTGGAGACCTGGCACATCGACATCGAGGAGTTCCTCGACCTCCGCAAGAACACCGGTGACGAGCGCCGCCGCACGCACGACATGAACACCGCGAACTGGGTTCCGGACCTGTTCATGAAGCGTGTGGAGGAGCAGGGCACCTGGACCCTGTTCTCCCCGGACGAGGTCCCCGACCTGCACGACAAGTACGGCAGGGACTTCGTCGAGGCGTACGAGAAGTACGAGGCCGACGCCGAGGCCGGGCTGATCAAGGTCTCCAAGAAGCTGCCCGCCGTGGACCTGTGGCGCCGCATGCTCACCATGCTGTTCGAGACCGGCCACCCGTGGATCACCTTCAAGGACCCGTCGAACCTGCGCTCGCCGCAGCAGCACACCGGCGTGGTGCACTCGTCGAACCTGTGCACCGAGATCACGCTGAACACCAGCAAGGACGAGGTCGCGGTCTGCAACCTCGGCTCGGTCAACCTGGCCCAGCACGTGGGCCCGGACGGCATCGACGTCGAGCGCCTGCGCCGCACCGTCCGCACCGCCGTGCGCATGCTCGACAACGTCATCGACGTGAACTTCTACACGATCCCCGAGTCGCACCGCGCGAACATGCGCCACCGCCCGGTGGGCCTGGGCCTGATGGGTTTCCAGGACGCGCTGTTCAAGATCCGCACACCGTTCGCCTCCGAGGGCGCGGTGACCTTCGCGGACGAGAGCATGGAGCTGATCAGCTACTACGCCATCGAGGCGTCCATGGAGCTGGCCGGCGAGCGCGGCGCCTACGAGAGCTTCGACGGTTCGCTGTGGAGCAGGGGCGTCCTGCCGATCGACTCCCTGCGCCTGCTCGCCGACTCCCGCGGCGGCGACCTGGACATGGACCGCGGTGAGACCCTGGACTGGGACTCCCTGCGCGAGCGGGTCAAGTCCACCGGGATGCGCAACTCCAACGTCATGGCGATCGCGCCGACCGCGACCATCGCCAACATCACCGGCGTCAGCCAGTCGATCGAGCCGGTCTACCGGAACCTGTTCGTGAAGTCGAACATGTCCGGCGACTTCACCGTGGTCAACGACTACCTGGTCCGCGACCTCAAGGAGCGCGGTCTCTGGGACGACGAGATGGTGTCCGCGCTGAAGATGCACGACGGCAGCCTCGGCGCCGTCGACCGCGTGCCGGACGACCTGAAGGCCCTGTACGCCACCGCCTTCGAGGTCGACCCCGACTGGCTGGTGGACGCCGGTTCGCGCCGCCAGAAGTGGATCGACCAGGCCCAGTCGCTGAACCTGTACATGGGCGCTCCCAGCGGCAGGAAGCTGGACGCCCTGTACCGCCGCGCCTGGCGCTCCGGTCTCAAGACCACGTACTACCTGCGTTCGCAGAGCGCCACCCACGTGGAGAAGAGCACCCTGAAGGGCACGGACGGCCGCCTCAACGCGGTGTCGGCCACCCCGGCCGCCGCCGCGGTGCCCGCCTCCCCGGCGCCGAGCCCGTCCCCCTCCCCGGCTCCGAGCCCGGCCCCCGCGGCCGGGCCCGAGGCGAACGAGGACGAGTTCGAGATCGTCGACGGCCAGGCGTGCGGCATCGAGGACCCCGAGTGCGAGGCCTGCCAGTAACGGGCCCGGCCGGGCGCCCGCCGAGCGCGGCGGGCGCCCTCCCCCGACGGCACAGCCCCTCCCCGAGACGACACCGGCACGACCGGAGAACGGAAAAGTACCGAGCATGACCGCGGTTTCCGAGAACAGCGCCGCCGCCACCAGCGGCCTGGGCGAGATCGAGCGCGACGCCGAGCGCGTGAACGTCGACGACAAGTCGATGATCAACGCCCGCGCCGACGTCAACCAGCTGCTGCCCCTCAAGTACACCTGGGCGTGGGACAAGTACCTGGCCGGGTGCAACAACCACTGGATGCCCACCGAGGTCGCGATGCAGGCCGACATCGCGCTGTGGAAGTCCAAGGACGGGCTGAGCGAGGACGAGCGCCTCATGCTCAAGCGCAACCTCGGTTTCTTCGCGACCGCCGAGTCGCTGGTGGCGAACAACATCGTCCTGGCCGTGTACCGCCAACTGACCAACCCGGAGTGCCGCCAGTACCTGCTGCGCCAGGCCTTCGAGGAGGCCGTGCACACGCACACCTTCCAGTACATCTGCGAGAGCCTGGGCCTGGACGAGGGCGAGCTCTTCAACATGTACCGCGAGGTCCCCTCGATCACCGCGAAGGACGCCTGGGCGCTCAAGTACACCCAGAACCTGGAGGACCCGGAGTTCCGCACCGGTACGCCCGAGGCCGACCAGGCCTTCCTGCGTGACCTGGTCGCGTTCTACGTGATCTTCGAGGGCATGTGGTTCTACACGGGCTTCGCGCAGATCCTGTCGCTGGGCCGCCGCAACAAGATGGTCGGTATCGCCGAGCAGTACCAGTACATCCTGCGCGACGAGTCGATCCACCTGAACTTCGGCATCGACGTGATCAACCAGATCAAGATCGAGAACCCGCACCTGTGGAGCGAGGAGTTCCAGGCCGAGGTCCGGCAGATGCTCACCGAGGCCTGCGAGCTGGAGGTGGCCTACGGCCGCGAGACCATGCCGCGCGGCGTGCTGGGGCTCAACTCCGAGCTGTGCGAGAAGTACATGCACTTCATCACCGACCGCCGCGCCGAGCAGATCGGTCTGGCCCCGATCTTCGGTGAGACGGAGAACCCGTTCCCGTGGATGTCGGAGATGATGGACCTCCAGAAGGAGAAGAACTTCTTCGAGACCCGAGTGATCGAGTACCAGACGGGTGGCGGCCTGGACTGGGACTAGGTCCTCTCCGGGGAGAGCGCTGGTTCTCCCCTGAACGGCCCGGGGCGGGCGCGCGCCCCGGGCCGTTCGCGTGTCCGGGGCCGTTCGCGTGTCCGGGGCCGGGTGGTGGGTGTGCCGTCCGTGAGCAGGGCGCGGACGTCGGTTGCGCGGTGTCCGCCCGGGGCGCAGCGGCCCATTCTTCCCGGTGATCTTGCTACCAGGGGCAACTTCGGCGCCGAAGTTGCCCCTGGTAGCAAGATCACCGCGGTTTGGATGGTTTCGGAAGCAGCGGGCACTCTTCCGGGACCTGTCGGGACGGGGCCGGGTCAGTCCGCCTGCGGGGCCGCCGGGACCGGGTCCGGGGTGTAGTTCCGGGTCATCATCGAGTTGCACTTGGTGCACAGGTGTCGGGCCGAACCGGGTGACGAGGGCTGCCAGTCGTGTTCCCCGCGAGGACAGATCCCGGACGGTCCTATGCTGCGGGCGCGGATGGCGGCGGGCTGTGCGTCCATGCCGTAACGGTAGCCCCCCTCGCCCTCGCCCACCACCTTCTCCCGCCATCTTCGGCGGGCCGGATCCCCGGCCGAACACGCGCCCCAGCCGCCACGGAACCCGAACAGTCAGGGGTCCGATTACCGGATGTCGTGTATGTCCGATCAGACAAACGGGCGTTCCCGACGATGGCCAAGCGGACAATAATGCCTGGTCAACAACTCGGTGAGGTCTCGAACAGGTGTTGTTCCACACACGGGGCATTGTGATCCGGGCTACGAGGGGTGATGATCACGGACAAAGTTCGTCAAGCGCGCGTGAGCACAGTTGCCGCGCCCCAAAGGAAAGGAGGAGACGGGTGAACGACTCCACGCTCGCGTCAGTCGCGACCTTCGGCGTGTACCTCGCCGTCATGGTGGCCATCGGACTCTGGGTCTACCGGAGGACCGTCTCGCAGTCCGACTTCGTGCTCGGTGGGCGGCAGCTCAACAGCTGGGTCGCCGGCCTGAGCGCCAACGCCAGCGACTTCAGCGGCTGGCTGCTGCTGGGGCTCCCCGGAGCCATCTACGTCTCCGGTCTCGGAGAGGCCTGGATCGCCGTCGGTCTGGCAGCGGGATTCGCGGGCAGTTGGATCCTCATCGCCCCGCGCCTGCGGGTCTACACCGAGCGGGTCAGCGACTCCCGTTTCGGTGGTGAGTCCGACTCGCTGACGCTCTCCTCCTTCCTGGAGAACCGCTTCAACGACCGCTCACGCGCCCTGCGCGCCGTCTCGGCCGTGCTCATCATCGTCTTCTACTTCTTCTACGTCGCCTCCGGCCTCGTCGCGATGGCCGCCCTCTTCGACCAGGTCTTCGGTCTGTCCCCGGCCCCGGCCATCGTCATCGGCGTCAGCATCGTCGTGCTCTACACGGTGCTCGGCGGGTTCCTCGCGGTCTCCTACACCGACGTGATCCAGGCCGTCATGATGTGGGCCGCCCTGCTGGTCGTCCCGGTGATGGCCCTCACCGCCATCGGCGGGTTCTCCGGTCTCGCCGACGGGGTCGCGGGCAGGGGCGACGACCTGCTGTCCGCGGTGGGCGGCACCGCCCTGGACACCGACACCGGCGCCTGGGTCTCCACCGAGACCCTCGGCTGGGTCGTCATCGTCTCCGGTCTGGCCTGGGGCTTCGGCTACTTCGGCCAGCCGCACATCCTGGCCCGCTTCATGGGCATCCGCTCGGTCAGGGACATCCCCAAGGCCGGTTTCGTCAGCGTGGCCTGGGCGGTCTCCGCGATGGCCCTGGCCGTCGTGGTCGGCTTCATCGGCATCGCCTACTTCGACACCCCGCTCGACACTCCCGAGCAGGTCTTCCCGCGCCTGATCGAGGCGCTGACGCACCCGCTGGTCGCCGGCCTCCTGCTGGCCGCCATCCTCGCCGCCGTGATGAGCACCGCAGACTCCCAGCTCCTGGTGGCCGCCTCGACGCTCACCGAGGACGGCTACAAGGCCTTCGTGAACGAGAACGCCTCCCCCAGGTCGCTGCTGTGGATCAGCCGCGGCACCGTGGTCGCCGTCGCGGCGGTCGCCGCCGGTGTGGCCCTGTGGGGCAACCAGTCCGTCATGGACCTGGTCGGCTACGCCTGGGCGGGCTTCGGCGCCGGGTTCGGCCCGGTCCTGCTGCTGGCCCTGTTCTGGAAGCGCATGACCTGGGTCGGTGCGCTCGCGGGCATGGTCGTCGGCGGCGCGACCGCCATCATCTGGGACATCGTCGACGGCGCCTACCTCGAAACCGGCCTGTACGCCATGGTGCCCGCCGTCATCCTGAGCTTCGTCGCCATCTTCGCCCTCAACGGCCTCGGCCGGGTCAGCGCGCAGATGGAGGAGGACTTCGACAAGGTCGTCCGCGAGATCGGGGAGGGCCGCGCCCCGGCGGCCGAACCGACCGCCTGACCCCGGCTTCCTCCGGCCCGGGTCCCGCGCCCCGCGGGGATGGCGGCCCCGGGCCCGTAACGAACGGCTTCCGGCCCCGTGTCGCATGCGGCACGGGGCCGCTGGCGCTCTGGCGCCCCCCGCCCGGGAACGGTAGAACGGTGACATGTCGTCACTGACGGAACACCCGGCAGCCTGGACCCGCACCGACGTCCCCGAGGGTCTGGGGCTCGGCACGCTCCTGCCCGAACCGGACGGCCACCGGTTGGAGGCGGGGGAGACCGTGGTGGAGGGGGAGGAGCGCTTCTTCACCCGCTTCACCGTCCGCACGGACCTGGCCTGGACGACCCGTGAGGTCCGGGCCGAGGTGCTGTCCGCCTCCGGCCCGGAGTCGGTCACCCTCCGGGCCCAGGACGGCCACTGGACCGACGCCGACGGCCGCCCCCTCGCCGAGCTGGTGGGATGCCTGGACGTCGACGTCGCCGCCACCCCCCTGACGAACACGCTCCCCATCCGCCGCCTCGGGCTGCGCCCCGGCGAGCACCGGGACATCGCGGTGGTGTGGATCGACATCCCCTCCCTGCGGGTCCGCCGCGTCCGCCAGCGCTACACCCGGTATCCGGCCGAGGACGGCCTGGAGCGGTACACCTACCGGGACCCCCTCCACGGCGAGTACCGGCTGTCCGTGGACGGCAACGGCCTGGTGGTGGACTACGAGCGGTTCGCCCGCCGCCTGCGCTCCGACGCCTGAGCCGTTCGGGGGCCGAACACCCGGGCGACCCCCGCCCCGGGTGCTGAAGCGCCCCCCGGTACGGGTGATAATCGGGGAACGCATGCACCACACGCAGGGAGCGCACGTGACCGAGACCGAGCTGAGCCAGGAGCGTCGCGAGATCATCCGCGACCTCGAGGTTCCCGAGAGCTTCGACGCCGACGCCGAGATCGGGCGCCGCGCGGCCTTCCTCGCCGAGAGGCTCACCACGACCGGCGCCCGCGCCCTGGTCCTGGGGATCAGCGGCGGGGTGGACTCGCTCACGGCCGGACGCCTGTGCCGCCTGGCCGTCGACCGGGCCCGGGAGGCCGGGCACACGGCCGAGTACGTGGCGATGCGCCTGCCCTACGGCGCCCAGAAGGACGAGGAGGACGCCGCCCGGGCGGTCGAGTTCACCTCCCCCGACCGCTGCCTGACCGTGGACGTGCGGGCGGCCACCGACGCCATGGCGGCCTCGCTCACCGAGTCGGGCATGGTCTACGCCGACGCCGCCGCGGAGGACTTCGTGGTCGGCAACATCAAGGCCCGGCAGCGGATGATCGCCCAGTACGCGGTCTCGGGCGGGCTGCGCGGCCTCGTGGTCGGCACCGACCACGCCGCCGAGGCGGTCACCGGCTTCTTCACCAAGTACGGTGACGGAGGGGCGGACCTGGTCCCCCTGACCGGTCTGACCAAGCGCCGGGTGCGCGCGGTCGCCGCCCGGTTGGGCGCCCCGGACGACCTGGTGCGCAAGGTACCCACGGCCGACCTGGAGACGCTCACCCCGCAGAAGCCCGACGAGGAGGCGCTGGGCCTCACCTACGATCAGATCGACGACTTCCTCGAAGGCCTCCCGGTCTCCGACCAGGTGGCACGCACCCTCGTCGACCGCTACCGCCTGACCGCCCACAAGCGGGCCCTGCCCACGGCGCCCTGAGCGTGCCCTGACCGCGTCCGGGCCCGAACGGCCCCCTCCCGCCGGTGCCGCCGGAGCGCCGGTAGTGCTGGCACCACCTCCCGAGGTCGGGTGGGCCGTGGGGACGGGAGGGGTTCCAGGGCCCTCGCCAGCACCCCGTCGTCGCACCTAGTGTCGTTTCCGACGACGCGTCACCGTCTCGAGGACCCGTACCGGTGTGCGTTCGTGGACACGGCGCACCGGAACGTGTCGACACCCCCCTGACCCCGGGCAGTACGACGAGGGCACCGCCGCGTACCCGGGTCGGCCCGAGTCCGGTAGAACCAAGGAGCGACAGCCGATGACCGTGACCGTCGAACCGACAGACGGGGGCAGGCCCCCCGCCCCCGCCCCGGGCCGCGCCGCCGTACCGGTGCGCACCTCGCCCCGGCCGGGCGGGGGACGCGACCGCTTCCTCGACGCCCTGCGCCTGTTCGTCATGGTCCTGGTGGTCGCCCAGCACTGGTGGTTGCCGGTACTGACCGTGCAGTCCGAGGGCGAACTCGCCGCGGGCAGCGTCCTGAGCACCCCGGGCGGCTTCGCGCTGACCTGGGTCTCGCAGGTCATGCCGCTGATCTTCTTCGTGGGCGGTGCCGCGAACCTGATCAGCTGGCGTTCGGCCTCGGCCCGCGGGGAGTCCGCCTCGGTCTGGTGGGCCAAGCGGCTGCGGAGGCTGGCGTGGCCGGTGGTTCCCCTCGCGGTGGTGTGGATCCTCGCCTGCCACCTGCTGGTGCTGGCCGGGGCCCCCGAGCAGCCGGTGCTGGTCGGTGCGGGCGCCGCGGGCATGGTGCTGTGGTTCCTGGCCACGTACGTGCTGGTGGTCGTGGCCACGCCGCTGCTGGCGGCCGCGCAGGACCGGTTCGGCTGGTGGGTCCCGGCCGGCCTGCTGACCGGTGCCGTGCTCGTCGACCTGGCCCGGTACGCGTCCGGTGTGGACGCCTTCGGCTTCCTCAACGTGGCGTTCGTCTGGCTGGCCGTGCACCAGCTCGGCTTCCGTTACGCGACGGGGGCGATCCGCCGCTCCCACGCGGCGTGGTTCGCCGGTGCCGGTGCCGTCGCCGCCGTGGTCCTGGTGGCCGCGGGGCCCTACTCGCTGAACATGACCGGCGTGTTCGCCGCCGAGAACTCGAACGTGGCCCCGCCGACCCTGGTGCTGGCCGCGGTGGGCGCGGTACAGGTCGGGGTCGCGATGCTGCTCCGGGACCGGATCGCCGCGTGGACGGACCGTTCCGGACCGGCGAGGATGCTGGACAGGGTCTCGCCGCAGCTGATGACGGTGTACCTGTGGCACATGCTCCCGATCAGCGTGGTCGCGGGGGTCCTGGTGTACGGCCTGGGCGTCGACACGCCCGAGCCGATGACCGGGCTGTGGCTGCTGTGGGGCGTGCTCGGTGTGGCGGTCCTGCTGCCGCTGATCCTTCCGCTGGCGCACTGGGCGGTGCGGTTCGAGGAGCCGCCGAAGGTCCTGGGCGGCGACCCCGGGACGGTGCGCGCGCTGGTCGCCGCGGCGCTGATCGGCGGGGGCCTGCTGGCGCTGACGGTGGCCGGGCTGGGCTTCGGTCTGGCCCCGGTGCTGGGCCTGGTGGCCGTGGTGTCCGGGCTGCTGCTGACCGCTGCCCCGCGCGTACCCGGCGCGGCCGGGGCGCGTCCCCGCCCGTGGGCATGGCAGCGTTGACGGTCCTCCTGGGGCCGGGCCCCGCCACGGCGGCCGAACCGGTTCCCGGTCCGGCCCGGCCGCACGGCCTGTCGCCGTCGGCGGGGCGGAGCGCTTCGGGTAGACCGGTGGCATGAACCCCGGAAACATCGCCTACGACCGGTGGGGCAGCGGCCGGCCGGTGATCCTCCTGCACGGGCTCGGCGACCGCCGACAGAGCTGGCGGGCCGTGGCTCCCCGCCTGACCGGTGACTACGAGGTCGTCGCCGTGGACCTGCCGGGGTTCGGCGAGTCCCCGGCCCCGGATCGGAGCGAGTCCTACGACGTGGCCAGCCTCGTGCGGGTGGTGCGGGAGTTCTGTGAACTCCACGGTTTCGAGCGCCCGCACCTGGCGGGCAACTCCCTGGGCGGTTCCATCGCCCTGGAACTGGGGGTCCAGGGGGTCGCCGGTTCGGTGACGGTGTTCTCCCCGGCCGGTTTCTCCGACAGGTTCGCCCGCTGGGGCATGCGCACGGCCGGCCTGGCGGCCAACCTCGCCGCCCGCGTCCCCCTGACGGTCCGGGAGCGGCTCGCCGACACCCCGCCCGCACGGGCCGCCGCACGCAGGGCCCTGCGCGGCGACCCCGCGTCCCCCGGGGCCAGGACCGCCCGGTTCGGCGTCCGGGAGCTCGAACCCGGCGGCTCCTACGTGCGGCTGGTGCCCCGTATCGCCGACTACGACTTCACGGCGCGCCCGATCCCCTGCCCGGTCACCGTCGCCTGGGGCGACCGGGACCGGATGCTGCCGCCCTCCGGCGCCGGGCACGCGCACCGGCGGATACCCGGGGCGCGAATGGTGTCGCTGATCGGGGCCGGGCACATCCCGATGGCCGACGACCCCCTCGCCGTCTCCGGACACATCCGCTGGACCTGTCGTGCCGGGGACCGGGTCCTCAGCCCCTCGCGGGTTCGATCCTGACGGAGTCCAGGTAGCACCAGGCCCAGTCCTCGCCGGGTTCCACGGAGGTCACGACCGGGTGGCCGACCCCCTCTGCGTGGGCGGTCGCGTGCCTGCCGGGGGAGTCGTCGCAGCAGCCCACGAAACCGCAGTGGGCGCACAGGCGCAGGTGGACCCAGTCGTGCCTGCCCTGGCGCAGGCACTCGGTGCACCCGGGGCTCTTCGGCAGGACGGGCTGGAGGTTCTCGGTGTGCACGCAGGAGGAGGCCGGGTCCGGGGTGAAGAGGGACATGACGGTGGGGTCGGGGCGCTTCACCCCGGTGCGGCCGATGCCGAGCAGGTCCAGGACCGTGTGGCCCAGCGGTTCGGTCACCGCGCGCTGGGTGTCCACCACCCGGTCGGCGTGCGCCTCGTACAGGCCGGGGACGTCCGGGGTGTCCACGGGGCGCACCACGATCGGGACCCCGGGGGCGACCCCGCCCAGGATGTGTGCGATGTGGGTGGCCTCCTCCGCCGTGTTCTCGGCGACCACGATCAGCTTCACCCGGTCCATGTCGATCTCGTGCAGGACGCTCGTCTTGGTCACCTCCCCGCGGACGACGGTGTGCCCCTCGGCCTCGGCCTGGGCCGCCAGGTCCGGGTTGAGGGTCGTCACCGTCACCGGGACGTCGTTGGACCGCAGGTAGGAGGACAGGTGCCGGGCCACCTGGCCCCAGCCGGAGACCAGGACGCGGTCCCGGGTGTCGCCGGTTTCCGGTGCGCTCCGGTCGGCCGCCGGGGCGGGCCGCCCGCCCACCCGCTTGGCCAGGCGCTCGCCGAGCGCGCCGAGCGCGGGCGTGGCGGTCATGAGGACGACCGTGACGGCCACGAGCAACTGGTCGCCGTCGGCGCCCATCCCGGCGGGGCTCAGCCCGTACTCGGCGCCCACCTGTTGGAGGACGAAGGAGAACTCGCCGATCTGGGCGAGGAGGAAGGCCGCTCCCACCGCTGTCGGCGCTCCGACCCGCAGGACGGAGACCGCCGCGTAGGCGGTCACCACCTTGACGACCACGACGGCGAGGGCGGCCAGCAGGACCATCCACCACAGCTGGGCCAGCACGGCGACGTCGAGCAGCATGCCGATGGACACGAAGAAGACGGCGCTGAAGATCATCTGGAGCGGCATGATCTCGCTCAGCGCGTGGGCGCTGTGCCGCGACTCGCTCAGCACCATCCCGGCGAGGAAGGCCCCCAGCGCGTCACTGACCCCGGCCAGCGAGGTCAGGTAGGCCACGCCCAGGGCGATGGCCACGATGGACAGCAGGAAGATCTCGGGGGAGCACAGGCGCGCCACCCGCTCCAGCAGCGGGGGCATCACCTTGCGGGCGATGACGATCACGGCGGTCAGGACCAGGGCCGCGGTGCCCAGGGCCCGGACGATGCCCCACACACCCTCGCTCTGGCCGCCCAGGATCGGGATCAGCAGGACCATCACGATGATGGCGAGGTCCTGGAGGATGAGGGCGCCCACCGAGGCCTGGCCCACCGGCTGCTGGGTGGCCCCCTTCGCCGCGATCACCTTCAGCACGATCGCGGTGGAGGAGAGGGCGACGAGGAACCCGGTGAAGACGCCGACCCGCCAGTCGACCCCGAACACCGTGCACAGGGCGGTCACGACGGCGGTGGTCAGCAGGACCTGGAGGGTGCCGCCGCCGAGCACGAACCTCTTGATCTTGGCGAGGCGTTCGACGGAGAACTCCACGCCGATGGTGAACAGGAGCAGCATGACACCGATCTCGGCCGCCGCCTCCACCTGGCTCTCGTCCGCGACCACCCCCAGTTGGTGCGGGCCGATCAGGACGCCCGCGAGGAGGAACCCGACGATGGGGACGACCTTCAACCGGACGAAGAGCGCCCCGATGAGCCCCGCGGTGACGAGCAGGGCCACGATGGGGCCTAGGTACACGGGGGTCTCCCCCGCAGCGAGCATCACTGTCTGCCTCCTGGGCGTTCCTGGCGGTGTGGGCGCCCCGACTCGGTGGCCGCTCGGACGCGGGCGCCTCCGGGGCGGCCCGGACAGACGTAACCACTGGACGAGGCGGCGCCGCAACCGGGCGGGGCCCGCCTTCGCGCCGGTCAACGGCGCACCTCGGCCTTCCCCGGAGGGTCGGGCACGGGATACGGTTACGCGCGCAACGACTCCCGAGGAGGCACTGGTTTGACCGCATCGACACACCCGGTACCGGGCGATCCCGCCTGGCTGCGGGCTCAGGAGGGGCATCTGGTCGAGTTCGCCGCGGGGGCCGCCGTCCCCGACGGGTTCGGCTGGCTGGACGCCCGGGGCGAGGTGGAGCCCGACCGCCCGACCGAGACCTGGATCACCGCGCGCATGACGCACGTGTTCTCCCTCGCGCACCTGCGCGGCGACGCCGGGGCGGCGAAGCTCGCCGACCACGGTCTGGCCGCCCTCTCCGGGCCGCTGCGCGACGCCGACCTGGGCGGATGGTTCGACCAGGTGCCGGAGGGGGCTGGCGCGAACGAGCTTCGGGAGCGCTCCCATAAAGCTGGGGGCAAGCGTCCGGACAAGTCCGCCTACCCGCACGCGTTCGTCGTCCTCGCCGCGTCCTCCGCCGTCCTCGCCGATCGCCCCGGCGCGCGCGGACTGCTCGACGAGGCCCTGCGCGTGGTCGACGAGCACTTCTGGGAGGAGGAGGCGGCCTGCGTCCGGGAGAGCTGGGACGCGGACTGGAGCGCGACCGAGCCCTACCGGGGGGCCAACAGCGCCATGCACTGCGTCGAGGCGTTCCTCGCGGCGGCCGACGCCACCGGGGACGCCCTCTGGACCCGCAGGGCCCTGGCCGTCGCCGAACGCCTGGTGCACGGGGTGGCCGCCGCGCACGACTGGCGCCTGCCCGAACACTTCACCCCGGACTGGAAGCCGCTTCCGGACTACAACCGGGACCGCCCCGACCACCCGTTCCGGCCGTTCGGCAGCACCACCGGCCACCTCCTGGAGTGGGCCCGTCTCCTCGTCCACCTCGAACTCGCACTGGAGCGCGCGGGGGAGAGCGCCCCGGACTGGCTGCTCGGCGACGCCGAACTCCTCTTCGCCAACGCCGTCCGCCGCGGTTGGGCGGTCGACGGAGCGGAGGGGTTCGCCTACACCCTGGACTGGCAGGACCGGCCGGTCGTGCGCCAGCGCATGCACTGGGTGGTGGCCGAGGCCACCATGACCGCGTGGACGCTGGCCCGGCGCACCGGGGACGAGGCCTACACCGGGCACTACGACCGCTGGTGGTCCTACGCGGACCGGTTCCACGTGGACCGCGAACACGGCAGCTGGCGGCACGAACTCGACCCGGCCAACCAGCCCTCGGGGTCGGTGTGGGCGGGCAAACCGGACGTCTACCACGCCTACCAGGCCGCGCTCCTGCCCCAGGTCGGACTCGCGGGCTCCATCGCGGCGGCCCTGCCCGCCGCGCGTCAGAACGGAGAGACGGCATGAGCGCCGGATCGGCCCGACTCGTCGTGGTCGGGGAGAACGTCATGGACCTGCTGCCCACCGGGCACGGGCCCGGCATCCTACGTGCGGCCCCCGGGGGAGGCCCGGCCAACACGGCGGTGGCCGCGGCACGGCTGGGCCTGCCCACCCGGTTGCTCGCCCGGATCGGCTCCGACGGTTTCGGCGGCCTCATCCGCGACCGCCTCCTGGCCGAGGGGCTGGACCCCTCCGGTCTGGTCACCGCGCCGGAGCCGTCGGCGCTGGCCCTGGCCACGCTGGCCGCGGACGGTTCGGCCCGCTACGACTTCCGGATGGACGACGCGGCGGACTGGCGGTGGGGCCCGGGAGAACTACCGGAGTCCCTGGGCGACGGGGTCAGGGCCGTGCACGCGGCTTCGATCGCCCTGTTCCGGGAACCCGGGGCCTCCCGGATCGGGGCGCTGCTGCGGCGCGAACACGACCGGGGGCGGGTGACCGTCACCCTCGACCCCAACATCCGGCAGGACGTGGTCGGCGATCCGGACGCCGCCCGCGCCCTGGCCCTGCACCACGCCGCCCACGCGCACGTGGTCAAGGCCAGCGACGAGGACCTCGACTTCCTCTACCCGGGGCGCACGCCCGCGGAGGCCGCGCAGGCCCTCGCCGCTCTCGGTCCGGCACTGGTCGTGGTCACCCTCGGCGGGGACGGTGCCCTGGCCCTCTCCCACGGGGTGACGGCCTCGGTCACCGTTCCGCAGGTGGAGGTCGTGGACACGGTGGGGGCCGGCGACTCCTTCATGGGCGCCCTGCTCCACCGCCTGGACCTGGACGGACGGCTGGGATCCGACCCCCGGAGCCGCCTGACCGGCCTCACCGGGGCCGCTCTGGCGGACCTGCTGTCCTACGCGGCCGCGGTGGCCGCGCACACGGTCACCAGGGAGGGCGCCGACCCGCCCACCGCGGCGGAGCTGGCCGCGGGGCCGGTCCGGGGCGGTTAGCTCCGGGGCGCTGGGCGCCGGGGCGGACGGCGCTCACCGCAGCCCCTCACCGGTCTGGGCGACGAGGTGGTCCACCACGTCGCTCATCCGCTCCCTGCGCGCGTAGGCCGAGCGCTGGCGGGCCGCGCCCGACCCGGCGGTCAGGACCCGGTCGAGCAGGGAGGACACCAGGTCGGTGTCGCCGGTGAGGGCCAGGCCGGGTAAGGCGGCCCTGCGGATCCGCTCCATCGCGGCGCTCGCGGTCAGGGCCTCGCCGGTCAGCGGGTCGGGCACGACGCCCTCCAGGCCGTCCCTGGCCGCGCGCCACACGGCGGCCCGCAGGGTCTGGCCGCTGAGCTCGGGGGCGGGAACGCCGTGCCGCACGTCGGCCAGGGCCCGGGCGGCGAGCCCCCGGGTGAGGGTGGCGAAGAGCAGGGCCTCCTCGGCGGTGGCGGCCACGTCGCCGACCCGGACCTCCAGGGTGGGCAGGTGGTCGGAGAGGCGGATGTCCCAGTAGACCATGTGCCGGTCCAGGATCGCCCCGCTGGCGGCCAGCCCCCGGACCGCGCGTTCGTGTCCGGTGAGGGTGCGCAGCAGGGGCGGCGGACCGGCGGACGGGAGGCGGTTCCAGGAGACGGTCCGCCAGCTGGCGTGGCCGGTGTCCCGGCCGGACTGGAAGGGCGAGTTCGCGGAGAGGGCGACGAGGAAGGGAAGCCACCGGCGGAGGTGGTCGCTGACGGCCACGGCGGTGGACCGGTCGGGGATGCCGACGTGCACGTGGCAGCCGCACACCACGTGGGCGTCGCGCAGTGCGCCGAAGTAGGCGGCGATGTCGGCGTAGCGGCGGCCTTTGCTGACCGCGGCCGCGCCGGGGTCGCCGAGGACGGCGGTGCCGGTGGCGGCCACGGCCAGTCCCGCGTCGCCGGCGGCTCGGCGGAGTTCGCCCCGTGCGCTCTCCAGGAAGGCGCGGGCGTCTTCGGCGGTGGTGCACACGGGGCTGTTGGCCTCCACCTGGGCGCCGGTGAACTCACCGCACAGGTGGGCTCCGAGGACCCGGGTGCGGGCCAGGACGTCGGGGGCCCGCGAGAGGATGCGGCGCGTGCGCGGGTCCACGACGAAGAACTCCTCCTCCACACCGAACGTGAGGGGTCGGTTCGCGGTGCCGACGGGGACGGTGCTCTCGTCCGCTGTCAGGGAGCAGTTCTCCATGCGGGTCCTCCGGCTGTCCGATCCAGTGCGTCCCGCACTGGATATCCCGTGCGGGACGGCCGGGACAGTGTCCCCAGGAGGACAAAAAGCTATCCGGAGGGCTGTATGTACGGTTTGCCGGTTTCGCGGGTGAGGTGTTGCACGCACGTAACGTCTTGATAACTGGGGTGAGGCCGGATGGCGGGCCGTCAGGGGTGTTCGCCGGAGGTTCGGTGGTGACCGGGGTCACTCCCCCGGGAGCCGGAAGCGCAGGTGGATACCGGGTTCCGCGCCCTCGGCGCCTCTGGCGGCGGGTGTCCCGAGGGCTCCGGAGTCCCACCGCGCGAGTACCGTGTGCGACTCCGTGCGGGTATCGGTGAAACGACCAGTGTGACCATAGAGACCTGCCGTAACAGGGGCGAGCTGTGCGAATGTGATCAACGTGACAGAAAGGTACGCGGAGCACCCGAGAGTACGCCTCCGGGGCCGGAACGCCGAACAACGGATCCTCGCTGACGCCCTGGGCGACGCGAGGTCCGGCCGAGGCGCGTCCGTACTCCTCACGGGCGCTCCGGGCCACGGCAAGACCGTCCTCATCGATGACGCCCGCAACACCGCAGGTGATTTCACCGTCCTGCACGTGGCCGGGGTCGCTGACGAGGCGGACTTCGCCCTCTCCGGACTCCAGCGCCTCCTCCGTCCCGTCGAACCCGCGCTCGACCGGCTTTCCGCGCCTCGGCGGGACCTCCTCCGTGAGGCCCTCACCCGCGGCGGCGTCGCCGACACCGACCGGTTCGCGCTCTACACCTCCCTGCTCGAACTCCTCTCCCTGATCGGAGCCGAGCAGCCCCTCCTGCTGTGCGTGGACGACGCCGACCTGCTCGACGGCGCCTCCCTCGACGCCCTGGCCTTCGTCGCCCGGCGGCTCACCGGAACCCACGTCGCCGCCGTGTTCGCCGCCTGCGCCGGGCGCGGCAAGCCCGTCGGCCCCCGGCGGACCGGCGCCCCGGAGGGGGTCGGCCGCGGCGAGGGCGCCGACACGGCCCTGGTCCCGGGGGTCACCGAACACGTGCTCGCCCCCCTGGAGGACCGTGCGGTGCACGACGTCCTCACCGACCGGGCCCCCGCCCACCTGGCCTCCTCGGTCCGCGCCGCACTGGTCCTCGCCGCCCACGGCAACCCCGCCGCGGTCCTCGGCTTCCTGTCGGCCCTGACCACGGAGCAGGTCCAGGGCGACCGGCCCCTGCCCGACCCGCTGCCCCTCACCTCCCGTCTGCGCTCGGCCCAGCTCGCCCCCTACCGGGAGCTTCCCGAGGAGACGCGGCGGATCCTCCTGCTCGCGGCGCTGGCCGCCGAACCCCGGGTCCACCGGCTGCTCGACGCCGCGGGCGGGCCCGGCACGTCCGTCGCGACCCTGGAGCCGGCTGAGGAACGCGGCCTGGTCCGGGTGGACGGGGACGCCGTGGTCTTCGTCGACCCCCTCCTGCGGAAGGCCATCGCCCAGGGCACCCCGGCCGGTCGGCTGCGCGAAGCCCACCGCGCCCTGGCCGGGGTGACCGACCGCGAGTACTCGCCGGTCGAGTTCGCCCGGCACACCGTCTGCGGAGCCGACGCCCCCGACGCCGTGCTCGCCGACGACGTGGCCTCCGCCGCCCGGCGCGCCAAGCGCCTGGAAGGTCCGCTTCCGGCCTCGCACACCAACGAGCGCGCCGCCGCGCTCACCCCCGACCCCGACGAACGCACCTGCCGTCTGGCCACCGCCTCCTACGAGGCCTACGTCGCCGGCGACTCCGCCCGCGCAGCCCGCCTGCTCGGCCAGGCCCGGCCGCTCGCGGTCTCGGACCGGCGCCGGGCCACCGTCGCCCTCATCGAGGCCGAGTTCGACATGCGGGACTGCAACGCGATCGACGCGGCGGAACGGCTGTACCAGGTGGGCCGCGACCTCGTCCCGCACGACCGGAACCTGGCCCTGCGCGCTCTGGTGCGGTCGGCGGACAGCGCCTCCTACGCGGGCGATCCGGTCCGCCACAGGAAGGCGTCGGATCTCGCCGTCCCCCTGGTCAGGCCGGACGACTCGGCCTCGATGCGGCTGATAGCGGCCTACCTGGAGGGGTGCACGGTCTCCTTCCGGGGCGACTACGTGAACTCGACCCCGCTGCTGCGCGAGGCCGTCCGGCTCTCGAACGAGATGAACGAGCCCTCGGAGATGGTGTGGGCGGGCATCTGCGGTCTGCGTCTGGCCGACACGCCCTACGTCCGCACCATCACCGCCCGCGCTGTGGAGGCCGCCCGCTCCCGCGGCGAGCACTCGTTCGTCCCCTCGGCCCTGGCCTTCCTCGTCTTCTCCGAGTTCTGGAGCGGACGCTTCCCCTCGGCCGCCGGGACCGCGCTGACCGGCCTGCGCTCCTCCCGCGAGTCCGGACAGTCCATCTGGGCGACCCAGCACCTGGCCTCGCTGGCGATGATCGCCGCCATCCAGGGCGACGTCGACACCTGCCGGATCCGGGCGCGGGCGGTCACCGCCCAGGCCGGGGAGAACAGCCTCGGCCTGCCCGCCGCCCTGGCCGCCTGGGCCCTGGCGGTCCTGGAGCTCTCGCGGGGCAACGCGGCCGAGGCCTTCTTCCGGTTGCGCTCCCTGGTGCACGCCGGCCCCGGGCACGGCCACCCCACCATGCGCCTGCTCACCGCCCCGCACTTCGTGGAGGCCGCGGTCCGCATGGGTGAGACCGAGTGGGCGAGCGCCTCCCAGGCCGGATACCGTGGCTGGGCCGACGCCGTGGACAGTCCGAGCGCGCTGGCCCTGGCCGCGCGCGGGGACGCCCTGCTCGCGACGGGCGACGAGGCGGCGGACCACTTCGAGACCGCGCTGGCCCTGCACCGGGCCTGCGGAGACGACGACGTCGAACACGCACGCACCCAGTTGCTCTTCGGCGCCTTCCTGCGTCGGGCCCGCCTACCCGGACGGGCCCGGGAGCACCTGTACGACGCGCTGGAGACCTTCGAGCGCTTCGGTGCCCGGCTGTGGGTCCGACAGACCCGCGCCGAGCTGCGCGCCATCGGTACCGCCGAGCGCAGCCCCGAGCCCCCCGCGACCGGGGAGCTCACCGCCCAACAGCAGCAGATCGCCCGGCTGGTGGCCGAGGGCGCGACCAACCGCGAGGTGGCCGCGCACATGTTCATCAGCCCCCGCACCGTGGAGCACCACCTGCGGGGCATCTTCCGCAAGCTCAACATCAGGTCCCGGGTGGACCTGGCCCGTCTTCTGAACTGAACCACCCCGGGGCCGGCCGCGACGAGGCGGACGGCGCCCCTTCATACCAACAGGGTCATACCAACTGGTCGGTACGGGTTCTCTGGTCGAAACCGAGAGAAAGGCAGTCATGACAACGACCGCACCGGAACATCTCCTGAGAGCGGACGGGGTGACCGTGCGCTTCGGAGGGCTCACGGCGCTCGACGACGTCGGACTCCAGGTCGAGCCGGGCTCCGTCGTCGGCCTCATCGGCCCCAACGGAGCCGGCAAGACGACCCTCTTCAACGTCCTGTCCGGGGTGCTGCGCCCCACCGGCGGAACCATCTCCTGGAAGGGGGCGCCGCCGCCCGGAAAGCGGACGCACCACCTGGCCAGGGCCGGGATCGCCCGCACCTTCCAGGGCCTCAACCTCTTCCCGATGATGTCCGTCCTGGGGAACGTCATGGTCGGCGCCGACCGCCTCGCCAGGGGCGGCGCGTTCTCCCTCATCAGCGGCCTGGGCAGGCACCACCGCGAGGAGCGCGAACTCAGGGAGCGCGCCATGGCCGCCCTGGAACGCTTCGGGGTCGCCGAGCACGCCCTCCGCCTGCCCGGCACCCTCCCCTACGGCGTGCAGAAGCAGGTCGCCCTCGCCCGGGCCTGTGTCGGCGAACCCGAACTCCTGCTCCTGGACGAACCCGCCAGCGGGCTCTCCGGCCAGCAGATGGACACCCTCGCCAAGCAGATCCGCGGCTTCAGTCAGGACATGGCGGTCGTCCTCGTCGAACACCACATGGACCTGGTCATGGAGGTCTGCGACCACATCGTGGTCCTCAACTTCGGCAAGGTCATCGCCTCCGGAACCCCCTCGCAGGTCCGGGCCGACCCCGCCGTCACCCAGGCCTACCTGGGCACACCCGCCTCCGAAGAAGCCTCGGGAGGCGGCCGAGCCGCCGTCGAACCCACGCACGGCAACGGGAACGGAGCCGCCGGATGAGCGACGCACCGCTGAACAGCACCCCGCAGACCGGCGAGACGCTCCTGAGCGTGGAGGGCCTCAGCGCCTCCTACGGCGCGGTCCGCGCCCTCGACGAGGTCAGCCTGAACGTGCCCGAACGCGGCCTGTGCGCCGTCCTCGGCGCCAACGGCGCGGGCAAGACCACCCTGCTGCGCACCCTCACCGGCCTGCACCGGGCGACTTCGGGGAAGGTCCGGCTGGCGGGTGAGGACATCACCCGGCTGCCCACCGAGAAGGTCATCACCCGGGGCCTCGCCCACGTTCCCGAGGGCGGCGGCGTGATCATCGAGCTCACCGTGGAGGAGAACCTGCGCCTGGGCGCCCTGTGGCGCTCCGACCGGCGCGACCGCACCACGCTCGACGAGGTCATGGACCTCTTCCCGCCCCTGGTGGAACGCCGGTCCAGGCCCGCCGGAACCCTCTCCGGAGGTGAGCGCCAGATGCTCGCCATCGGCCGCGCGCTCATGGCCAGGCCCAAGGTGCTGCTCCTCGACGAGCCCTCGCTCGGTCTCGCGCCGCTGATCACCAAACAGATCTTCAGCCTGCTGCGCGACCTGCGCGACCGGACCGGCCTCACCGTCGTCCTCGTCGAGCAGAACGCCGCCGGGGCCCTGTCCGTCACCGACCACGGCTTCGTCCTCAACCAGGGACGCGTCGCCGCGGAGGGGCCCTCCGACGGACTCCTGGCCGACGACCGTACGCGCCACGCCTACCTCGGCTTCTGAGGGAGACCCATGAACTACTTCATCACCCTGACCCTCAACGGGTTGGCGTCCGGGGCGGCCTACGCGGCACTGGCGCTGGCCCTGGTCATCATCTACCAGGCCACACGGCTGGTGAACTTCGCCCAGCCGGCCCTCGCCCTGCTGTCGGTCTACGCCGCCTACACGGTCACCCAGCTCACCGGCTCCTACTGGATCGGCTTCGCCGCCGCCCTCGGAACGGGTCTGCTCGTCGGCGCGTTCGTGGAACGCGTGGTCGTGCGGCCCATCGCCCGCACCTCCCAGCTCAACGCCATCATCGTCACCCTCGGCCTCCTCCTGGTGGTCCAGGGCGGGGTCGGCATGATCTGGGGCAACGAACAGCACAGCTTCGGCTACGCGTTCAGCTACGTGGGCCGCTTCGCCCCCTCGGACGTGTTCGCGCTGGTGTCCGTGGGCATCGCCGCCCTGCTGCTGTTCGCCCTGTACCGGTTCACCCCGCTCGGGCTGCGGATGCGCGCCGCCGCCTTCCACCCCGAGGCCGCCCGGCTCAGCGGAGTGAAGGTCGGCATGATGCTCACCGCGGGCTGGGGCATCGCCTCCCTCATCGGCGCCCTCGCGGGCATGCTCGCCGGGCCGCCGTTCATCTCGCCGAACGTCTTCGACGTCGTGTTCGTCTTCGGTATCACCGCGGCGGTGGTCGGCGGACTGGACAACCCCTTCGGCGCCGTCATCGGCGGCCTGCTCATCGGCCTCGGCATGTCCTACGTGTCCGGTTACGTCGGACCCGAACTGGCGACCCTGACCGCTCTCGCCATCGTCGTCATCGTCCTGAGCGTGCGCCCCGACGGCATCCTGTCCCGACCGACCGCGCGAAAGGTGTAGCCAGTCATGACCTCGCCCACCACACAGCGCGAAGAGCGCCCCGCCGCCTCCGGCGCCGGAACGACCCCGCCCCGGACCCCGGGCACCTCCCGCTGGGGAGCGCTGCCCCTGCCCGCCCGCCACCTGCTGCTGGCCGCCCTCGGGCTCGCCGCCGTGACCGGACTGCTGTTCGCCACCGGCGACCTCACCGCCCTGCGGATCGCCGCGGTGGGGTACACGATGCTCGCCATCGCGGGCCTTCAACTGCTCGTCGGCGGCTCCGGCCAGGTCTCCCTCGGCCACGGCGCGTTCATGATGATCGGCGCCTACTCGATGGCCCTGCTCGTCCTGCACCAGCCGACACTGCCGATCGTCGCCAACCTCGGCATCATCGTCCTGGTCTCGATCGTGGCGGGTGTCGCGGTCGGCGCCGCCACCGCGCGCCTGCACGGCCCCTACCTGGCCGGCGCCACCCTCATCCTCGCCGTCGGACTGCCCGGGCTCACGCACCGCTACCACGACTTCCTCGGCGGCAGCAACGGTCTGAACATCCGCACCGCCGGAGTCCCGCCCTTCCTCGACGGCCTCGTGACCACCAGCGAGTGGCGGACCCTGGTCGTGTGGACCACGGTCGTCGTCGGCCTGGCCCTGCTCGCCACCGTCTCCGCCGGCCGGCTCGGCCGCCGGATGCGCGCCATCCGCGACGACGAGACCGCCGCCTCGATGGCGGGCATCCCCGTCGGCAAGACCAAGGTGGTGGCCTTCGTGATCGCCTCCGCCGCCGGCGGTCTGGCCGGAGGGCTCCAGGCCTACGTGCTCGGTACCGTCACCCCGAGCAGCTTCACCCTGGTGCTCTCGCTGACCCTGCTCGCGGCCCTGGTCCTCGGCGGCATCGGCAGCCTGTGGGGCGCCCTCTGGGCCTCGGTCGCCATCGTCTACCTGGAGATCTGGGCCACCGACCTGGCCCGCTCCCTGAACATGACCCGCGACGCCGAGAACAACCTGCCGATCGTGTTCTTCGGCATCGTTCTCATCCTCGTCCTGCGCTTCTGGCCCCTGGGCGTCCACGGGGCCCTCCAGAACCTCAGAGCCCGTCTCCGAGCCCGCAGCAACTCCTCTTGACCCCCTAGTAAAGGAGAAGACCATGCGTACACGCAGTGGAACCCGGGCCCTTCTGGCCTCCGGGCTGGCCCTGGTCATGCTGGCCACCGCCTGCACCGGTGCCGGCGAGGTCACCGACGGCGCCGACGCCGACCTGGACATCGCTCCGGGTGTCACCGACGACAGCGTCGTCATCGGCTCCCACCAGCCCCTGACCGGGCCCGCGGCGCCCGGCTACCTGGCGGTCTCCCAGGGGGCGGCCGCCGTGTTCGACTACGTCAACGCCCAGGGCGGTGTGAACGGCCGGGAGATCGACTACCGGGTCGAGGACGACGCCTACGACCCGTCCCAGACCATCGACGTCACCCGCCAGCTGGTCATCGAGGACGAGATCTTCGCGATGGTGGGCGGCCTGGGCACACCCACCCACAGCGGTGTCCTCGACTACCTCAACGAGGAGGGCGTCCCCGACGTCTTCCCGTCCTCAGGCGCACTGGCCTGGAACAACACCGAGGAGCACCCGCTCACCTACGGGTGGCAGACCGACTACACCAAGGAAGCGAAGATCCAGGGCGAGTACATCGCCGAGAACTTCCCCGACCAGAACGTCGGCTACCTGTACCAGAACGACGACATCGGTGAGGACTCCCAGGCGGGTCTCGACCAGTACCTCAGCGACGCGGTCGTGGCCCGTGAGCACTACGAGTCGGAGGTCCCCGACCTCAGCTCGCAGATCGCGGAGATGGAGAACTCCGGAGCGGAGGTGGTCGTCTGCTCCTGCATCCCCACCTTCACCGCGCTCGCCATGCTCGAAGCCGCCCGGATCGGCTACGAGCCCCAGTGGGTGGTCTCCAGCATCGGCGGTGACACCGCGACGCTGCAGGCGCTGCTGGCCGAGTTCACCGAGGGTTCCGACGCCGAGGACGTCCCGGCCGACGCCTTCCTCGACGAAATGCTGATCACGAGCTACATGCCGCGGGTTGAGGACGAGGAGGACGACTGGGGACAGTTCTTCATCGCGATCTACGACGAGTACGGCGACGGCGACGGCGCTGCCCTCACCAACACGCACATCTTCGGCATGACCCAGGCCGTCATGTTCGCCCAGGTTCTGAAGTCCGCGGGTGAGGACCTCACCCGGCAGGCCCTGATCGACGCCCTGGAGACGCAGGAGTGGCAGGGGCCCGGCTACACGCCGTTCTCCTCCAGCGAGGGTGACCACGGCGGGCACCAGGGCGTGTACGTCGTCCAGTACGAGGCGGGCGGCAACATCGAGATGGTCCAGGAGGCCCGGGTGACTGACCGCGAGGGCGGCCCCATCGAGGAGACCGACTTCGAGCGGCTCTCCCCGGAGGAGCTCCCCTTCCACGACTAGAAGGGTCACGACTGACACGGTCACGACCGGCCGGTCACGACCCCGCCGGTGTCCGAAGGGCGTGGCGGAGCACGAGAGGAACGGCGGCCCGGAGGGATCCCCTCCGGGCCGCCGCCGTGTGCGTGGCCGTGACGGGCGGCCCCCGGCCTCGGGGCCGGCTGGGTGTCCGTCGTGCGGGAACCCCGCCCTGCCGGGGCTCTTGCGGCCGACGCCTTCCGGGTCGGTGCACCCCTCGCGCGATGTGTACCGGGGGCACGGACCCCGCCCGGCGGTCTCCGACCGGGCCCCCGTACGGGACGGGATTCCGGCCGGGGCCGGGGCCGGGCGGGGCGGGCGGCGCCTTCGTGGTCTCCGTCCCCGAGGGCCCTGACCCCCGGTACAGGTCTCGCGCTCGGGACCGCGCCGGCGGCGGGTCCGTCCCGAGAAGGGGCGGATCCGGTGAACCGTTCCTCAACAGTGTGCGGGAGTGCCCTGTGGTGCTCTCCCGGTACTGCGCGCGTCCCGAACGGTGTCGGACGCGCTGGTCCCCCGCGTTCCTCGTTCCCCGGTTCGGGCACGAGGACGCGGCGGAACACGAAGAAGGCGGCGGCCCGGAGGGAGAAGTCCCTCCGGGCCGCCGCCGTGAGCGGGGCCGGGATGATCAGCCGCCGTGCGGGCAGGTGTCCCGGTAGTCGGAGAAGTCGGTGCCGAACCCGGTCCGGGGCGGCGGGCACAGGAACTGGTCGTAGCGCACGTCATCGTCCACGAACCGCTTCAACCAGGAGATGCTGTACTTCGCGATGGTCGTGTTGGAGTAGTTCGGGGCGAAGTGGCTCGCGCCGCGCAGCTCCAGGTAGGCGCTGTCCAGGGACCTGTCCAGGCTCTCGTACATCGGGATCGAGTGCGAGCGGACCGACGCGACGGAGTCGTTCTCGGCCCCGATGATCAGGGTCGGGGTCTCCAGGTCCCCCCAGCGCTTCTGGAGGTGCCACGGCGTCAGCGGGATCGCCGCGCGCAGCTCCGGCCGGTCCTCGGCGATCGCGAGGGTGCCGCCGCCGCCCATGGAGTGGCCCATCACGGCCAGGCGGTCCTCGTCCACCATGCCTCTGACGTCACTGCGGTCGACCAGGTAGTCCAGCGCCGAGTCCAGCTGGCGGCCGCGGCTGTCGGGCTGGTCGTACCGCGTGTTGGTGTCGATCGTGAACACCACGAAGCCCTGGGAGGCGATGCGGTGCCCGTACCAGGACATGGACGTCGAGCTCGCGGTGTAGCCGGGCGCGATCACGACGCCGCCGTAGGTGCCCTCGTCGGTGTTGGTGGGGTGGTAGATGGTGCCGCCGCCGAAGCCGCTCACGAAGGAGGAGACGCTGGTGGTGTCGGTGTCGAGGTGGCCTCGGGAGGCGGTGACGCTTCGCTCGGTCGGGTCCGGGCCGCGCTCGTGCGGGTTGGCGGCCTGGGCCGGGGCGACGACGGCGCCGGCGCCGAAGAGGGAGAGCCCGATGACCAGAGCGGACTTCGCGGCGATCCCGGAGAGCCAGGAGCGGCTTCGCGGAACCTTGGGGGAGACGGGGGAGGGGGGATTCTCTGTTCGCACGTCTTTTCCTTTTCTCGTGCAGCGGGAATCCACGGAATTCAGTGTTTCCGCGGACCGGGGTCCCCATAAAGGGGGGTGACCGGAAAGTTCCTTCTTCTCGGTCGTCCTTATGGGGCGTGGGTTCGACTATGAAGTCGATCGTGTGAACGTGCATCCGTTGAACCACCAGTGCTGATAACGCCCCTGTTCAGCATCGGTGAATGGCTTTCGATTCTCCGTGGAGGGGCGGTCACTCTGGGCGGTGTGACCCGGAGATCTGTCTGCTATGTCCTGGTATGTGACGGTTGGGTTGCTCCGGTGTTTCCCCTGACCCGCCCCCGGGCAGGGCGGGAACGAGCCCGTCGAAACCCTTGAGTCCTGCGACGGGGGACGGCG
This sequence comes from Nocardiopsis terrae, assembly GCF_014651695.1. Taxonomy (GTDB): domain Bacteria; phylum Actinomycetota; class Actinomycetes; order Streptosporangiales; family Streptosporangiaceae; genus Nocardiopsis; species Nocardiopsis terrae. Next base: position 599,058 of record NZ_BMXJ01000001.1, on the reverse strand, counting down.
GGAGAGCGACAGGACGGCCTCCGGTCCCGGAGGCCGCGGCAGACCTGACGGGGGTCGGGATGAAGGTCGGCTACAAGCTGTTCGCCGAGGGCTACGGGCCCCGCGAGATCGTGGAGCAGGCGGTACGCGCCGAACGGGCGGGCTTCGACTTCGTCGAGATCAGTGACCACTTCCATCCGTGGCTGTTCAGCCACCAGCACTCCGGGTTCGTGTGGTCGATGCTCGCCGCGATCGCCGAACGCACCGAGCGGATCGGTCTGGTCACCGGGGTCACCTGCCCGATCCTGCGGATCCACCCCGCGATCGTCGCCCAGGCGGCGGCCACCACCGCTCTGCTCTCGGACGGCCGTTTCACCCTCGGGCTGGGCGCGGGCGAGCGGCTCAACGAGCACGTGGTGGGCCGGGGATGGCCCAACGCGACCACCCGCCACGAGATGCTGCGCGAGGCGATCGAGATCATCCGCCTGCTGTGGTCCGGCGGCTACCACTCCTACGAGGGACGGCACCTGGTGCTGGAGGACGCGCGCGTGTTCGACCTGCCGGAGGAGCCGCCCCCGATCGCCGTGGCAGCGGGGGGCGCCCGCGCGGCCGAGCTCGCGGCCCAGGCCGGGGGCGGGCTCTTCGCCACCGAACCCGACGCCGAACTCACCCGCGCGTACCACGAGGCGGGCGGCGCCGGCCCCCGCTACGGCGAGGTCCCGCTGGCCTGGGCCCCGGACGACGACAAGGCCCTGGAATCCGCCCGGGAGCTGTTCCGCTTCGGACTCACCGGCTGGAAGGTGCAGTCGGAGCTGCCCAACCCGGTGAACTTCGAGGCCGCGACCGCCCTGATCGACTCCGGCGACATGGCCGACGCGTTCGGGTACGGCCCCGACCCCGAACGGCACCTCGCGGCGGTTCAGGGGTTCGTCGACGCGGGGTTCGACCACCTGGTCCTGATCAACGCCGGCCCCGACCCGGAGGGCTTCTTCACCTTCTTCGAGGAGGAGCTGGCGCAACAGATCTGCCGCATGGAGCAGGCACTGAGGTGAGGCGGCCCGCCCGGGCGGTCAGCGCCCCAGGCCGCGCCACCAGCTGAGCAACCTCCCGAGCAGGTCCTCGGGGGGCTGTTCCTCCTCGGCCACGGCGGGAACCCGGGCCGTCTGCCGGGTCGGCGCGGAGCCGCGGCCGACCGGGCTGCCGGGGGTGAAGGTGACCGGCAGCTCCCGCAGTCCGCGCAGGAACGCGGAGGGCACCAGTCGCAGCTCCTCCGGGGGCACCGCGAGTCGGAGTCCGCCGAGCCGTTCCTGCAGCACGTCCACCGCGGTGGAGGCCACCAGGCGGCCCAGACCCCGGGCCGGGCAGCTGTGCGGCCCGGCGCCGAACACCAGGTGGGCGCGGCTTCCGACGGCCGCTCCGGTGCCGGGGTCGGCGGGGCCCCGGCGTACCGCCGGGTCGCGGTGCGCCGCGTCGATCCCGACCAGCAGGGCGTCGCCCGCTCGGATCCGCGCCTGGCCGATCCGCACGTCCTGGAGCGCGATCCGTCCGGCCAGGATCTGGAAGGGGGTGTCGGTCCACATGACGTGGTCGAGCAGGTCATGGGTGGACAGGCGCGCGTCGGCGTGGGCGGAGCGGATGCGGTCGTCGGTGAGCAGCGTCCGCATGGTGTTGCCGATGAGGTGGGTGGTGGGCATGTGGCTGGCACTGACCATGAGCGCCGCTTGGTAGGCGACCTCGTCCGGGGCCAGCCCCACCGGGTGTTCGAGCATCCAGGTGGCCAGGTCGGGGCCGGGTTTGTCGGCCTTGCGGGCCACCAGACCGGCGAAGTACTGCTGCATCCGGGTGATCGCGTCGTCGGCGCGCGCCGCGTCCTCCCCGAACACGTCCGTGGTGAGGTCGCCGAGCATGTGCCCGTAGCTGTCGGGGAGCCCGAAGAGCCGGTTGACGACCAGGACCGGCAGCCGTCCGGCGTACTCGCCGATCAGGTCGGCGACGCCGGCGGCCGTGAACGCGTCCACCCGTTCGTCGGCGAGCAGGCGCACGGTGTGGGCGACCTCGGTCATGTCGACCCTGGCCAGAGCGTCCATGATGGGGGTGCGCAGCCGGGCGTGCTCGGCACCGTCCGCGTAGAGGGCGCTGGGGTGCCAGGACATCAGCGGGAGGGTCTTGGCGAGGTCGACGCGGCCCTCGACCGCCTCGCGCCAGTGCCGGGTGTCCCGGGAGAACAGGTGCGGCTGCTGGAGGAGGGTGAGGTTCTCCTGGTAGTCGAGCAGCAGCCAGGCGTGCACGCCTGGCTCCAGCTCCACCGGGGCCACGGGTCCGTGCTGTTCGCGCAGCCGTTCCCACAGCGCGTCGCGGCCGCCGGGCGGGGTCGTGCCGTACAGGCGGGTGACGTCGCCGGGGCAGCCCCGGGCGGAGGCGGGGGCGGTGTCCCCCTGGTCGTGCCGGGTCGTGGTCATCTCGGGTGCACGGACCCCCGGAACGGCGTTCGCGGGGACCGCTTCCCTCCCTTCGAGGAGACGTGGCGCTGCCGTGGTGACCGGAAAGGGGAAGCGGGGCGCGTCGTGGCCGGAGCGGTGCGGCGGTCGGGGATCGGGCCGCCCTGATCGAGGCATTCTAGGATTCCCGTCGGCGCTTTTTCAACACGCGCCTACTATGGGCGTGACCCTTTTGGGCGGGATGTTTGTTTTTCTTTTCTGTGCCGCCCCGGCCGGTGTCCCGAAGGCCCCGGATTGTCAGTGGTGCTCCCTAGGGTTATCCGTGTGAGCGATCGATGGAGTACCGACGAAGTCTGGGATCTGGCTCCGGACCCCTCGTCCCGCAAGGCCGCCCTCAAGGTGGCCGGGGCCGGCTCGTGGCCCCGAAGCGGCGTGGTCCCCGCCGACGGCGGCGGCTTGGCCGTCTGGGGTGAGTGCGAGGGGAGCGGGGCCAAACCGTACCTGGCCGCGGCGCACCTGGACGGGGAGAAGGCGCCCGCCTACAAGTGCAGCTGCCCCAGCCGCAAGATCCCCTGCAAACACGTCCTCGCGCTGCTCGCGCTGTGGAGCCGGGGCGCGGTCGCCGACCGACGGGACCGGCCCGAGTGGGTCGCCGCGTGGCTCTCCGCCCGCCACGCCCGTCAGGAACGCGCGGTGAACGGCACCCCCGCCGCCCCGGTCGACCCGGAACGGGCCGCGGCCACCCTCCGGGCCAGGGAACGCGCGGTCACCGCCGGCCTGGAGGAGCTCCGGCTGTGGCTGCGCGACCAGGTCGACGGCGGCCTCGCCGGGGCCCCCGAACTCGGCTACGACCACTGGGACCGCATGGCCAAACGCCTGGTGGACGCCAAGGCGGGCGGCGCGGCCTCCCTCGTCACCCAACTGCCCCAGAACGGAGGCGACCGCTGGCCCGACCGCCTCCTGGAACGCCTCGGCCTGCTGCACCTGCTGGTCGAGGGCTACCTCGCCGAGGACGGCACCGACGCCCGGTTCCGCGCCGTGGTGCGGTCCCGGGCGGGCATCAGCACCCGCACCGAGGAGGTCCTGGCCTCCGGTGAGCGCGTCCGGGACACCTGGCGGGTCCTCGGCAGCCGGGAGGGCCTCACCCCCGACGGCATGCGCAGCCGCCGCACGTGGCTGCACGGGTCCGCCACCGGCCGATGGGCGCTCTCCCTGACCTACGCCCGGCCTGCCCAGGCCCCGGACTCCCCGTTCCGGTGCGGCACCGAAACCGACGGAGAACTCGCCTTCCACCCGGACGGGCGCAGGGCGGTCCGGGTCGGCCGGACACCCGAACGCCCCGCCTCGCCGCCGCCCGGAGGCACCGTCGACCAGGCACTGGACTCCTACGCGGCGGCCCTGGCACAGGACCCCTGGCTGGAGGCCTGGCCCGTGGTCCTGGAGAACGCGGTCCCCGCCCGAGCCGACGGCTGGCACCTGGCCGACCCCACCGGGGCATCCCTGCCGATGGAGACCGGTGAACTGTGGCGGCTCCTCGCGGCCACCGGAGGACGCCCCGCCACCGTCGCCGCCGAATGGTCGCCGGTCACGGGACTGGCCCCGATGACCGTGTGGGACGCCGACGGAAAGGCCCTCGCCCTGTGAACCACCCCGACACCCCCTCCTGGGGCCGCCTGGTCTCCACCGCACTGGTCGGCACCTCCCGCCGCCCCGTCCCGGACCTGCCCGACCTGCCCCGCCGCCCCGGCCGGGGCGCCGCCGCACTGCTGGACCTGGCCGCCCTCGACACCGTGCGCGCCCGCGCCGGGTACACCGCGCACACCGCCGAACCCGTCACCCCCGACGCGCCCGACCCGCGCCCCGAGACCGGCCCCGCCGCCACCCGCCGACTGGACGCCATACTCACGGACCGCTCCGAACTCCTGCCCGAATGGCTCTCCCACGCCGCCCGGTCCGGCCGCAGGGTCAACCACGCCCAGATCCCCGACCTGCTCGAACGCGCCGCACGGGACAGCGGACTGCGCTCCGCCGTCGCCACCGTCGTCGGTGACCGGGGCACCTGGCTGGCCGGTTTCAACAGGACGTGGTCCTTCGTCGCCGGCGAACCCCTGCCCACCGACACCTACTCCGACGCGGCCTGGAACGACGGCACCCCCGCCGAACGCCGCAGGGCCCTCTTCGCCCTGCGCGCCACCGACCCCGCGGCCGCCCGGTCCCTGCTCACCGCAGCCTGGCCCCGGGAAAGCCGGGGGGAGGAACGGCGCGGCCTCCTCCAAGCCCTGGCGGTCAACCTCGGCCCCGACGACGCGGGACTGCTCGACGCGGCCCTGGACGACCGGGGCGCCAACGTGCGCGGCCTCGCCCTGGCCCTGCTCACCCGGCTCCCGGAGAGCGCCCACGCCCACCGGCTCCGCGGCTACCTGCGCGAACACGTGCGGCTCGACGCGACCCCGCGCTGCCCGGTGGAGGTCACCGCCACCGACCCCCGGCGCACGGACCTGCTGCGCGACCTTGCACTGGCCGCACCGGGGAACCGGTCGCAGTCCCGCGACGAACGCTGGGAGCACAGCCGCGTCCTGGTCACGCACACCCCGCTGGACGTGTGGACCGGGCTGCTGGACACCGGCCCCGTCGGCGTCCTGGCCCTCGCCGAGCAGGAGAAGGACCTGTACGAGGCCCTCGCCGACGCCGCCTGCGTCCAGGCCGACCCCGACTGGACCCGGGCCGTGCTCGACCACCCCCGGTCCGGGCTGGCCCACCTGGTCCGCCCCGGCGCCCAGCACCCGCAGCGGCAGCGGCTGCGGGCCCTGCTCGCCCCGCTGCCCGTCACCGAACGGTGCGCCCGGGTCCTGGCCGCGATCGGCTCCGGGGAGGAACCCCCGCAACTGGGCGAGATCCTCCTCGCGGTCGGCGCCCCGTGGACCCGGGAGCTCTCCGAGGAGGTCGTCCGCCGCTTGGCGGCCCCGGCCGAGCCGCACGGCCGAGGCGACCCGCGCGGCTACCGGCTCCTCTGCGAGGCCGCCGCCGGACGGATGCCGCCCGAACACCTCGACCTCCTACCCGGGGAACCACCCCGCGCGGAGGAGGAAGCCGCCTACCTCCGCCTCCGCAAAACCCTCCGATTCCGGCTCGACATGCACAGGGAGCTCTAGTTGACCACCTCCGCCGCCGCCCCCAACGGAGACCTCCGCTCCGGTTCCGCTCTGCGGCCCCACGCCGAGCAGACCTACGCCGCCGAGCTCGAAGCGCTGGCCAAGGCCGACGACCGCCAGCGCCCCCCGGGGTGGCACCTGTCCCCGTGGGCGGTCACCCGTTACCTGCTGGGCGCCACCCTCGACGACGGCACCGAGATCACGCCCAAGTACATCGGCTCCCGCCGGGTCGTGGAGATCGCCGTGGCCACCCTGGCCACCGACCGCGCCCTGCTGCTCCTCGGCGTCCCCGGCACCGCCAAGACCTGGCTGTCCGAACACCTCGCGGCCGCGGTCTCCGGTGACTCCACGCTGCTGGTCCAGGGCACCGCCGGCACCTCCGAGGAGGCCGTCCGGTACGGGTGGAACTACGCCCGCCTGCTCGCCGAGGGGCCCTCCGAAGCCGCGCTGGTGCCCAGCCCGGTCATGACCGCCATGGCCCGGGGCTCCATCGGCCGCATCGAGGAGCTCACCCGGATGCCCTCCGACGTACAGGACGGGCTGATCACCGTGCTGTCGGAGAAGGCCCTGCCCGTCGCCGAACTCGGCATCGAGGTCCAGGCCCGGCGCGGGTTCAACATCATCGCCACCGCCAACGACCGCGACCGCGGCGTCAACGACCTGTCCAGCGCGCTGCGCCGCCGGTTCAACACCGTGGTGCTGCCGGTCCCGGACAGCGCCGAGGACGAGGTCCGCATCGTCACCCAGCGGGTGGAACAGCTCGGCCGCTCCCTCGACCTGCCCGAGGTGCCCACCAGCCTCACCGAGATCCAGCGGGTGGTGACCGTCTTCCGCGAACTGCGCTCCGGCGTCACCGAGGACAGCACCACCAGGGTCAAGTCGCCCAGCGGCACCCTCAGTACCGCCGAGGCCATCTCCGTGATCACCAACGGGATCGCTCTGGCCGCCCACTTCGGCGACGGACGGCTGCGCCCCGCCGACGTCGCCGCGGGCATCCAGGGCGCCGTCGTCCAGGACCGGGTGTCCGACGGGGTGGTCTGGCGCGAGTACCTGGAGACCGTCGCCCGCGAACGCGAGGGCTGGGGCGACTTCTACCGGGCCTGCCGGGAGGTGGGCGCCTGATGGCGGGACCCCGACCGGACACCGCGAAGGTGAGTGTCCTGGGCGTACGCCACCACGGCCCGGGTTCGGCCCGGGCCGTGCGGGCCGCCCTGGCCGAGCTCGAACCCGACATCGTGCTGATCGAGGGGCCGCCCGAGGCCGACGCGATCACCTCCCTGGTCGGCGGACTGCAGCCACCGGTGGCGCTGCTGGTGCACCTGTCGGACACCCCGAAGGCGGGCACGGTGCGTTCCCGGGAGGGCTGGGGGTTCTGGCCGTTCGCGTCCTTCTCCCCGGAGTGGGCCGCCCTGGTCCACGCGCACGGGCGCGGGGTTCCGGTGCGCTTCTGCGACCTGCCCGCGGCCCACACCCTCGCCGAGCGGATCGCGCGTGCGGAGGCCGCCGAGTCGGCCCCGGAGGAGGAACCGGAGGCGGTCGACCAGGCTCCGAAGGAGACGCCCCGGGTCCGCGCCGACCCGCTCGGGGTGCTCGCCGAGGCCGCCGGGTACGACGACGCCGAACGCTGGTGGGACGACGTCGTCGAACAGCGCGGCGACGGTGAGCCCTCGCCCTTTCCCGCGATCGCCGACGCCATGGCCGCCGTCCGCGCCGACTCCGGCCCCGAGGCCGGGCGGGACGCGCGTCGCGAGGCGTACATGCGCCAGACGCTGCGCTCCGTGCTCAAGGAGGGGTACCAGCGGGTGGCAGTGGTGTGCGGGGCCTGGCACGCGCCCGCCCTGCGCGACCTGGCCGACTACCGGATCAAGGACGACACCGCACTGCTCAGGGGGCTGCCCAAGGTCAGAACCACCGCCACCTGGGTGCCGTGGACGCACGGGCGGCTCGCCGCCGCCAGCGGATACGGCGCCGGGGTGCGGGCACCCGGCTGGTACCACCACCTGTTCACCGCCCCCGACCTGCCGGTCCACCGGTGGCTCACCGAGGCCGCCCGGATCCTGCGCCAGGAGGGCCAGCCGGTCTCCTCCTCGCACGTCATCGAGGGGGTGCGGCTCGCCGAGAGCCTCGCCGTGCTGCGCGGGCGCCCGCTCGCCGGGATCGACGAGGTGTCCGAGGCGGTCACCGCCGTGCTCTGCGAGGGCGAACAGACCCGGGCCGCCCTGGTGCACGGGCGGATGGCGGTCGGTGAACGGCTGGGCTCGGTCCCCCCGGACACGCCCATGGTGCCGTTGCAGCGCGACCTGGTGGCCGCGCAGCGACGGCTCCGGCTCAAACCCGAGGCCTTCGAGCGCGACCTCGACCTGGACCTGCGCAAGGACGGCCAGCGCGAACGCAGCGTCCTGCTGCACCGGCTGCGCCTGCTCGGCGTGGAGTGGGGCGTGCCGCGCGCCTCCGGGGGCGTCGCCCGGGGCACCTTCCGGGAGTCCTGGCGGCTGTGCTGGGACCCCGACATGGACGTGGCGCTGATCGAGGCCGCGCCGTGGGGGACCACCGTCGCCTCCGCCGCGACCGCCCGGGCGGTGGAGAGCGCCGCCGACGCCGAACTCCCCGCCCTGACCGCGCTCACCGAACAGTGCCTGTTCGCCGAACTCGGCGAGGCGCTGCCCGAGGTGCTCGCCCGGCTCACCGACCGGGCCGCCACCGACAGCGACATCACCCACCTGATGTCGGCGCTGCCGCCGCTGGCCCGCGCGGCCAGGTACGGGGACGTGCGCGGCACCGACGGGGCTCGGTTGCGCACCGTCGCCCGGCGGCTCCTCGCCCGGGTGTGCGTCGGCCTGGCCCCGGCGGTGCGCGGGCTGGACGACGACGCGGCGGCTGTGTTCACCAGGGCGATCGACAGCACCCACCACGCCGCCGGCCTCCTCGGCGAGGGCACCCAGGACTGGACGGAGGCGCTGGAGGCACTGGCCCGCAGGGAGAACGTCCCGGGCCGGATCGCCGGCCGGGCCAACCGGATCCTGGCGGACGCGGGCCGCACCGGACCCGAGGAGCTGCGCGCACGGCTGGGGCTGGCGATGTCGCCCGGTACCGAACCCACCCGCGCCGCGGTCTGGCTGGAGGGGTTCCTGCAGGGCAGCGGACTGGTCCTGGTCCACGACGAGCGGCTGCTCGAACTCGTCGACACCTGGCTGCTGGGCCTGTCCGAGGACCGGTTCACCGCGGTCCTGCCGCTGCTGCGCAGGACCTTCGGGGCCTTCGGCGGCCCCGAACGCCAGGAGATCGGCGAGGCCGTGGCCAGGGCCGACGGCGGGGCGGCGGCGCCGCCCCGCACTCGTCGCCCGATCGACACCGGGCGCGCGGCCCCCGCCGTGGCGGCCGTGACGGCACTACTGGAGAGGAGCGGCGGATGAGCGCGGCGGCGACGACGGAGGGTTCCGCGGTGAGCGAGAGGGCTCGCCGCTGGCGCCTGGTCCTGGGCCGGGAGTCGCGGTGTGCGACCCTGTCCGGCACCGACCAGGCGATGGACTCGGCGCTGGAGGCCCTGTACAACCGCGGTGACCGGGTCCCCGGGGCGGGTCGTCCCGACTCGGACGAGCGGGGGGCCGACCTCAGCGGTTCGGCGCCCCGGGTGTCCCGGTGGCTGGGGGACATCCGGGAGTACTTCCCGTCCTCGGTGGTCCAGGTGATGCAGTCCGACGCCATGGACCGGCTGGGCCTGCACCAGCTCCTGCTGGAACCGGAGATGATGGCGGCGGTCGAACCCGACGTGCACCTCGTGGGCACACTCCTGTCCCTGAACCGGGTGATGCCCGCCGAGGCCCGGGAGAGCGCCCGGGCGGTCGTCCGCACGGTGGTCGACGACCTGGAGAGGCGGGTCGCCCAGAAGACCCGGTCGGTGGTTCGCGGGGCGATCGACCGGACCGCCCGCACGCACCGTCCGCGCAGGGTCGCCGACATCGACTGGAACGCCACGATCCGCCGCAACCTGGCGCACTACCTGCCCGAACACCGCACTGTGGTCCCGCAGACCCTGGTGGGTCACGGCCGCCGCAGCCGGGGCGTGCACAAGGACGTGGTGCTGGCCGTCGACCAGAGCGGTTCGATGGCCTCCTCGGTGGTCTACGCCAGCGTCTTCGGGGCCGTCCTGGCCTCGATGAGCACCCTGAAGACGTCCCTGATCGTCTTCGACACCGCGGTCGTGGACCTGACCGACCAGCTCACCGACCCCGTCGAGGTCCTCTTCGGCACCCAGTTGGGCGGTGGTACCAACATCAACAGGGCGATCGGCTACGGCCAGGAGCTGATCGACCGCCCGCAGGACTCGATCTTCGTGCTGGTCAGCGACCTGTACGAGGGCGGCGTCCGGGAGGAGATGCTCCGGAGGGTGGCGGCGATGAGGTCCGCCGGGGTCCAGGTGGTGGTGCTGTTGGCCCTGTCCGACGAGGGGGCGCCCTCCTACGACCGCCGGAACGCCGCCGCCCTGGCCGAACTCGGCGTCCCGGCCTTCGCCTGCACCCCGGATGCCTTCCCGGAGCTGATGGCGGCGGCCATCCAGGGCCAGCCGCTGGACGCCTGGGTCGAGAAGCACCTGGACGAGTAGGAGCCTGCGGTCTCACCGGCCGGGCGGGACCGGACCCCCTGCGGCCCCGCCCGGTCACCTCAGTTGGTTCGGGTGGCAGCCAGGTACTGAGAGACCTTGTCCGTCAGACGTTCGGAGGGCAGTTCCGCCGGGGAGCGCCACGCATGGTCGCTGACCTCCTCAGCCTGGAGACTGACCTCGCCGCCCGAAGCCCGGTACAGGTAACGGAAATCGAAGTGCCAGTGCTCAGGCTCTCCCTTGGCCGGGTTCTCCGGGATCCGGTGGATGTCCAGGTCCAGGGGGACCAGTGCGTCGACCGCCGTGACTTCGTCCGGGGGGAGGCTGGTCTCCTCGGAGAGTTCGCGCAGGGCCGCCTCTTGGAGGTCGTTGTCCTCCGGCTCCAGGTGTCCGCCGGGCAGAAGCCACGTGCGCAGCGCGTTGTGGTGGATCAGCAGGGCCCGGTCGTGTTGGTCGAGGACAACGGCGCCAGCGGTCGCGTGCCCTGTTCGGAACTCCTTGCGTGAACTGAGTTCGTGGTCGGCCTCCAGCACCTGCCTCAACAGGCGGGTGCCTTCGGTTTCCTCCGGGAACCGGTCCAGATAGCGGTCCAGGACGGTTCGGACGTGGGAGTTCGGAATGCTCACAGTGCTCCAGTGAAGTGGGCGAGCCAGCTTGCCGCAATCGATTCGCGGATGTCCGCGGGAAGTTCGTGATGTCCAGGCTCGTGCTCGCGCTCGACGAGTAGCGCCACCGCTGCCAGGATCTCGGCCTGGACCAGGAAGATGAACGCCCCCACGCTGGCGCCGTGCAGGAAGTTCACGGCGTTGCCGTCATTGAGGACGTAGAAGTAGTGGCCGGTGCGGGAGTAGCGAATGACGTTGGGGCCCATCTCCTTCCGGGTGTAGGCGGCTTGGACGGCGTCGAGTTCCATCTCGTCGTCGGAGGAGGTCACTGACGCGATGTAGGCGCCGTTGGGGATGTACTCGAAGTCGGAGCGGCGCAGAGCCAGGTTGCCAGTCGCCCCAATCACGATTCCCGCACCGCTCAGCGCCTGGTTCAGGGAGGAAGCGGTCTGGAAGCCCTGGGACATCGCGTGTGTGAGTTTGACCGGATCCGTGTCGTAGACGGTGACCCGGACGTTACGGGCGTGCAGCATGCCCGCGACCGAGGAGCCCAGTTTCCCGAAGCCGATGACGGTGGCGCCCCTCCCATAGAGGATGTCACCGCGTGAACGGATCAGGGCTTCGGTCGAGAACACCACCGACTGCCCCACCAGGAAGTCCTCAGGGGTCTTGAGCGGTGACCTGGCGACGCTGTAGATCGGGCAGGGCGGCTTGCCGTGTTCGAGGTAGCGCCGATGCCCGTTCTCGGTGTCCTCCACAACGCCAAGGATCTGTCCGGAGAAACGATCACACAGTTGGGGGAGTGCTGCGGCGAAGTAGCCGCCGACGTCGAGGAGCACGAGGCGCTCTCCCGGAGCCCTGGATTCCAGGTAGCCGAGTGCCTTGTCAGGTGAGGCGAACGCGGTGCGGTCCAGATGATCGCAACGCCACCGGCCACTCACCTCGTTGTACGCGGCTGTGTTGATGCTCTTGGGCTTGGGGAGCACGGAGCGCAGGTCGGTGATCCGAGCGAGTGCTTCCAGGAAAGTCGGACGTTCGGGCAGAAGGTGGGTGATCACCACGGACGCGGGCTTGCCCATGGGTGCGGTGCCATTGGCCGTCCGGGTGAAGTAGTCGGCGATCTTCGTGCGCTCGAAGTCTTCCAACACAGCGACGCTCCTGGGATCAGGGGGTGGTCCCAGAGCAGTTCTACCAAACTACCTTGCTACCTAAACCATCAAGGTAAAGATGGGTTGGAAGCCCCCACAGGTCGCCGAGGTCCGTCGGTCAAGTGATGCTGTCCCGGTACACCAATTCGTACCGGTGGCCACCTTTGACCAGTACGGAAGCCTCCACAGGGCGAGCGTCGTCGGTGTAGACGGTGCGCAGTGTGCGCAGAACCGGGACATCGTCCGGCAGCTCCAGGGCCTCGAACTCCCCGGTGGTTGAAAGGCGGGCCGACACGCGGTCGATGTGCTCCCGGGGAGGGAAACCCAGCGCGGCGAGTAGAGCTGGGGAGCCGCCCCGGATGCGAGCTCTGCCCTCCAAAGCACTGCCCTCGGCAATGCTTAGGGGGTAGTAGTTCCAGGCGAGTTCGGTCGGTTCGTTGTCCAGGGACAACAGTTGGTGGCGGAGAACCGCGCTCTCGCCCGGGGCGAGTTCGAGTGCTTCGGTGATCTGGCCCGGTGGCTCGACTCGTTCGACCCGAAGAAGAGTCGTCGAACCTTTCTGCCCCCGTTCCCGGGCGTGCTTCAACCAGGGGTGGGCCTCACCGGCTCGGGGCGCTCCGAGGTAGGAGGCAACCTGGATGCCCAGAGGTGATTCAGGTCGGACGAACACCCCGACGCCCGGTTTACCGAGGACGAACCCCTCGCCTTTGAGTACCTGGAGTGTGCGCTGCACGGTTTGACTGGTGACCTCGTAGCGCTCCATGAGTTGTTGGGTCGTGGGGAGCCGTTCTCCGGGTTGCAGGACTCCCGACATGATCGCGGTGCGCAGTTCGGCAGCGATCTGCTGGTGTCTGGGGCGGGTGTCTGTCTTCTTTGCCATGTTTCTAGTCGACCAGCCAGTTGTAGCGGAGATGACGCCCTTCGGGGCGCATGACCATCCGTGAGACCTCGAAGGGGCGGCCCTCCCGGTCACGGGTGACGCGCAGCAGGACGAGGGCCGTGCTGCGCTCGGGGAGGTCGAGCGCGGTCGCTTCCGCTGGGGTGACGGGGCGCGCGCATACGTCTTCGGTGACCTCGTGCGCCACGTAGCCGAGTTCGGCGAGCAGGGTGGGCGCGCCACCGCGCACCTTGCGCTCCTCCGCGAGGGCGGTGCCTGATGCGACGGTGAGCGGGTAGTAGGAGTCGGTGAGTTCGACGGGGACGCCGTCGAAGAGCATCAGCCTGCGGCGCACTGTGACGCGCTTCTGCTTCAGTGCCTGAAGGACGTCGTCCGGCGCGTCGACCTCAGCTACCTCCAACAGGCGCTGGGTCGCGTGCGTCCCTTGCGCGGTCCACGGGTCGGATCCGCCGTTGGTCTGGGCCTTGACGTAGGAAGCCGAGTCGTCATTCGGAGCTGAGGGGGTGGACATCTCGCCTCCGGGTCTCTGGTCCTTGGTGCCTGAGGTGGCAAGGTCGTATGCAGTGCCACTGTACGCACGGAGCTTTCCCTGATGCTGCCGGAGGCGGTCTTGTTTGGAGCGTTGAAGACGGCGAAGGGCATCTCAGTCCAGGCCCAGTTCCCGGTTCAACTCGGACAGTTCGTCTGCGGCCTCACGGCGGCGCTGATCGTCTCTGCGCATGTACTCCAGCAGTGAGGCGGCCCGGACCCGGCGATGGGTGCCGACCTTGCGGTAGTCGATCTCCTCGGCTTGGAGCAGGCCGATCAGGTGGGGCCGCGAGACGTTGAGCATGTCCGCGGCCTGCTGGGTCGTCAGTTCGGCGTGATCCGGAACGATGGACACTCCCCGCCCGGCTGCCATGTGCGTGAGTACGCCGACCAACAGCTCGACAGCCGCCCGGGGGAGCAGGAGCTTTTCCTGGTTGTCCTCGACGATCACGGGGACAGGCGTCAACGCCTCCTGGTGCTCGTCCAGATAGCGACGGATCTGGGGCAGGGCGCTCTCGGCTGCCTGGATCTGCTTCCTGTCCGGGTGTGAGGACAACACGGCCATGGTTCCTCCTCTTCGCTCGGTCCAGCAGTAGATACCCAATCTATAGTCGCATTATTCGAAACAAGCGAAGTAAACGCAAGATAGCTGGTGCTGTTCCTGCGCCTTGGCCCTGCCCCCGACCGGACCAGTGCATCGCCCGGCGGCACCCCCCACCGTCGCTGAAACGGGGTTTCCTGGCAACTACCCCGAAGGCGTCCCCTGCCGGTCGTGTTCGGCTGCGAGCCGGGCGTAGACGATGACGTTGTCCGTGTAGTGCCCGGTGGCCGCGTCGAAGCCGCCACCGCAGGTGATGAGCCTCAGCTCGGGCTGGCGGGTGTCCTCGTAGACGCTGTCGGTGGGAAAGGCGTCCTTGGGGTGCGATTCGACGGCGTACACGGTGAACTCGGCGCTCGTGCCGTCGGCGCGGCGCACGCTCGCCCGGTCGCCGGGGCGTAGTCCGCCCAGTCGGTGGAAGACGGCGGGGCCGTCCACGGAGTCGAGGTGCCCGGCCAGGACGGCGGGGCCCGTCTGGCCCGGGGCGGCACCGCGGGCGTACCAGCCGACCGCCTGCCATTCCCGGGGGGCTTCGAGGCGGCGCTCCGGGGTGAGGCCGAGCTCGACCAGGTGCGTGGTGTGCAGTTCGATCGCCGGAATGGTCAGGGCCACCGGGGCGGACCTCGGAAGGGGAGCGACGTCTTCCGCGCTGTTCGGCGGGTCGGTCGGGCTCGGGGCGATCGAGGGTTGGGCGGGCCCGGTCGCTGCGACGGGGGGTCGGGGGAGGCTCTGTTCCTCCGCCATCCCGAGTGTCAGCAGGACGGTGCCGATGCCGGCACACGCCACCGTGGCCGCTGCGGTGATGATGCTTCCGCGGCGGCCACGACTGGGTCGAGAGTGTCGGCCCATGGGTCAGCCGTTGTGGCCCAGTCTCCGGGTGAGGACGAACCCGCCGACCGTGGCCGCGGCGAAGGCGCCTCCTGCGCCGAGGAGCCAGGCGTCCGGCGACCCGTTCGCGGTTCCGCCGCCACCGGTGTCCACACCGCCGACCGGTGCCGTGTCCTCGTCCTCGACCATGGTCCCGTCTTCGGCCATGGTCCCGTTCTCGTCGTCCGTCGCGGGCTCGTCGCCGTTGTCGGAGGTCGAGTCGGTGTCCTCCTCGTCTTCCGGCGGGGCAGTGCCGTCGTCGAAGGTCTCGCAGCCGATGCCGTCGCCGTCGGCGTCGAAGTTGTGCGGGTCGCCTTCGCTGACCTCGAAGTCGGTCTCGTCGATGTCCGCGCAGTCCAGGTCCGGCGGCGGTGACGGGATCGAGCCTGACGGAGCGGAGCCGTTCCCGCCATTGGTTTCGCAGCCGATGCCGTCGCCGTCGGCGTCGAAGTTGTGCGGGTCGCCTTCGCTGACCTCGAAGTCGGTCTCATCGATGTCCGCGCAGTCCAGGTCCGGCGGCGGTGCCGGGATCGAGTTTTCGGCCATGGCCGGGGCACCCGCTCCCAGAGCGAGTGCGGCGCCGCAGGCCAGGGTCGCGGCAGCGGTCGTTGCGGTGTGGGCCAGGTTCATGTGCCCCCCTCGTGATCTCGGTGGATCCTGCGGCCAGGCACGCGCTCACCCAGGACGCTCGGTGCCACGAACAGCTCAACAGGACATACACCCACGAATGATGCGATTCGTGACATTCCCGACACGCTATGCACCAAAACTCGCTGTTGCAGGTCAGCGTCGTGTCCAAAGAGGGTCTTCCGCCTGCGCGGCGACCTGGACCGCAGTGGAGCCTCGGCGTGTCGTTCCGGCCGTGAGGAACATCCGAATCTGGCTCAGGGGAAGAGTTGGCTCGGCCGTGTGACGGCGTTGGTGGAGCGATCGCTCCCGGACTGACCGGAGCCGTTGTCGGCGTGAGCTCGGCCGTTCCCGAGAGTCTCGCTCGTAGTGCGGTGCTCGCGTGCTCAGGACCGCACGCGGGGCAAGATGAGCACGGCAAGGGACGAGTCCGGCTCCCTCTTGCGGTCACCGCGCTGGTCGGCCAGCCAGATGTAGGGAAGGTGTCGTCGTGCCGTTGTGCGCACGCAGCCCATCGAGCAGTGTCGGAGACACCTCGGCCCCGGCGGTCCCTGTGAGGGCGGGGACGCCGGGGCCGGTCGTGTGTCAGTGCTTGGCGGTGCGGAGGAAGGCTTCCCACTCGCTGCCGGAGAAGAAGAGCGCCCCGAGCTCACGGTGTCTGGTGTCGCGGACAGCCGTGACCAGACCTTCCGCGACCTCGACACAGTTGTTGGCCCCGGCACTGTAGGTGCTCTTGTGCCAAGCTGCTGACGCCCGTTTCTGCTGAGACATCAGCGGGCCCCCTCGTCCAGTTCTCGGATGCGTTCCTCTATGCGAGTTATGCTCTCACGCTTGCCGAGGGCAGCCACTTGGAGTTTGTTGAAGACGAGTTCGTACACGCCAGTGTGTTGAGGGCGGTCCCAGAAGTCGGAACTGGTGAGGTCCTCCAGGTAGACATAGGTCGCTTCCACCTCGTCCAGGCGTAGAAGCGTGAACCCGGTCCCCATGGCTGCGTGCTCGCCTGAGGAGTAGGGGAGAATCTGGAGGTCAATGTGGGGCTGGTGGGCCAACAGACGCAGGTGCTCCAGCTGTTCTCGGAGGGTGTCCGAGCCGCCGACGGTCCGCATCAGAGCACCCTCGCCGAGGATGAGTCCTACGTTGGGAGGGTTCTCCTGGGAGAGGACGGAGGCTCGGCTCAAACGTCCTTGCACCACGTGACTGATGTCGGCCGGTGCAATGGTGACCGACGTGGAGCAGACAGCCTCGGCGTAGGCCTGAGTTTGGAACAGGGCGGGGATGAGCTCCTCGTAGAAGATCTTCAGGTCGGTGGCGTCCGCTTCCATGCTGACGTAGCCGCGGGCGAAATCGACCACTTTGCCGTATGAGCCGCGCTTGCGGGCTGAGGTAGCCAGATCGCGGAAGGCCCCAGCCTCCTCACCGGTCAGCCCGAACAGCTTTGTGAGCTTGTTGCTCTCAGCGCTACTCAGCGTGCTGTATCCGAGTTCGATCTTGCTGACCTTGGGTGTCCCACATCCCAGAGCCTTTGCGAGATCTTCCCTGGAGAGGCCTGAGCTCTCCCTGAGTCGCCGGATCTCACGCCCCAGTTGGAGCCGTAGAACCCGTGGTCCTGGGTTCACCATGACTCACTCACCTGTCTCTAGAATCCGCTTTGTCCAGTTCATTCTTCCAGCCTGGTGGCCTGATTCAGTGTAAGTGGAATTTCCACTTGACTTTCAACTGGCAACACTGTCTTCTGTTCTCAGTGAGTATCCCACCAGTTCTGGCACGGTGTTGGGCGCTCAGCGAGATCGGCTGAGGGTTTCTGCTTCAGCGCGCAGAGCCCGGGACCAGCAAGAGCAAGTGGGGCTCACGTGCCTGGTCGAAGTGCGCTTCGGCCAGACATGAAGAAGGCCCTGGTGGGTGCTTGCACCACCCGCCAGGGCCGTGCCAGCAACGAAACCTCGAACAGGAGTTGCCGACGTGTCCATTCTTCCCCAAACCCCGACCCCTGCCTACCCGGGCCGGAGGTGGGAGGCCCGGCAGTACCCCGGGGTTCTCGCCGCGAGCCCGGTCTTCCGCTCCGACCTGCGCCTGGACCTCGCGTCCCTCGCCGGTGCGCCCTCCCAGATCCGCGACGACGTCGAACTCTGCGCGAGCGAGGCGTTCGCCAACGCCGTCCTGCACTCGCGCTCCCACCGGCGCGGCGGCACGGTGATGCGCCTGCTCTCCACCCCGGTCGTGATGGGACACCAGACCACCCTGCGCCTGTCGGTGCTGGACGACGGGCCGATGGACACCCGCCCGATGGTCCCCGCGCAGCGCTCGGTCCAGGAGTGGGAGGAGTCCGAGTCCGGGCGGGGCCTGCTCCTCATCCACCAGTTGGCCACCGAGTGGGGCACCCAGCGCTGGGCCGACCCCGACACCGGTGACGTGCTGGGCGCGGTCCTGTGGGCCGAGTTCACCTACCCCGTCCCCGCTGCCCGCCGCCGACAGGCGTGCGTCTGCGGAGGTGCGTGATGACCGCGACCACGATGACCCCGGGGGTGCGAAGGGTCCTGGACAGCCCGCACGGTCGCCGCTTCGGCCGCCCGGGTGAGCGCCTGGCAGCCCCGCAGGCCACCCGGCGGCCCGACCGGCAACCCTCCCGCGAAGAACTCATGCTGGCGCAGATGCGCGGCAACCCCCGGGTCGAGCACCGGCTCCGGCACGGCGACCTCCCCGACTGGATGCACTTCGCTCAGCACCGGAAGGCATCGCGCCCCGAACCGGCACCGGTCGTGCCTCCGGTACCGCGCCCACGGCCCGCACCCGACGACGGCCCCGCCCCGGGGCGGGAACCGTCAACACCTCCCCGCCCCTCCCGGCCGCCGCTGCCGCGCCGCCCCCGGCGCCCGGCCAGCCACCGCAAACCCCGCCGCCGCACCGGATGGATCCTGACCGGCTACACCCTCTCGGCCGCACTCGGAGCCCTGGCCCACAACCTCAGCGGGCTGCTGGGCTGAACCATCAGCACCATCAGCCCGGCGAAGTATCGGACCACTCAAGAGGCCGCACCGGAACGCGGGCCCGGTGCGGCCACAAACGGCCCAAGCCCCGTCACCGGGGGGTCTTCGGTGACAGGTACGGAGAAGCAGGCCGGTTGAAGGGATGGCAAGTGGGTCGCACACAGGGGCCGGAGCGCTTCCTCA
Source organism: Nocardiopsis terrae (assembly GCF_014651695.1). GTDB lineage: Bacteria > Actinomycetota > Actinomycetes > Streptosporangiales > Streptosporangiaceae > Nocardiopsis > Nocardiopsis terrae. The sequence continues at coordinate 580,451 of NZ_BMXJ01000001.1, read as the reverse complement.
GGACCTTCACACCCTCCTGAGAGCGGTAACCCGTGTGGTTCCGCAGCGCGACGTCGTGCGGGAGGTCCTCCCCACCGGCGGGCGGCGGGAAGTCCCGGGGGCGTGCGCGGCGCAGCGCGGCCGCCCCGGTTCCACGGCTCCCCGGACCTGGGAGGACCACCGGACCGGCACCCGCCGCACCACGGTCCTGCTCATTCGGCAGCCTCTGGTTCAGGGCAGTCGGAGTTCAGATTCGTCACCGGGGTGAGGCTCACCGAGAAGCGCGTCACCTTGGTGAGCCCCTCCTCGCGGTCCCACAGGAGGTCGACGTTGTTCGCTCCGCCGAAGTACAGCACCGGTCGGTCAGTGGTCAGCGGCGGCCCGATCCGATTGACCGGATCCTTGCCGGGTTCCACACACACCACGGAGGGCCGAACGCCCACATAGCTCTGAGCCGGTCCGCCCTCGTCCTGGTAATCGGCGACGTGGGCCAGGCCCCGCTCGGTGTCCCGCTCCAGGAGCACCACCACCGCGGTGAGCCCGTACAGGACGACCACGATGACGACCATCAGCCACTGGAGGAGGCGGAAATGCCCGCGGCTGGACAGGTGGAAGTACTGGAGGAGCCCGAACAACCCCAGAGAGACGAGAAGCGCGAACAACACCAGCGGCAGGGTGTTGCCCAGGGCGAAGAGCCGACCGGCACCGGTCGGTGTCACCTCCCCGGATGAGATCCCGAAGGCCTCCAGGTAGACGTCCTGGCTGAAGTTGCTCAGGGCGATCGCCGAGGGCGCGGCCAGGGCGGTCAGTCCCAGGGGCAGCCACGTGTTGATCCGCCCCTCCGGGATCCGGCGGAGCATCTGCCACACCCCGAACAGGCAGGGGATGGCGACCAGGAAGGCGATGGCGGCTCCGAGCGTGATCCCCTCGGGCCGCCACACGGTGACGCGTAGGCCGACCGCGACCGCCCCGGCACCGATCAGGAGTGCTGTGGCGAGGAGGAAACGCCAGTCGTCCAGCAGATCCACCGGCGCCGCATCAGGGGCGGGGCTCGTGGCGCCGGGACGGTCCGGCGGGCCGACCACCGTGAGATCGTCCGGCGAACCGGCCTCGGGGTTGCGGTCCGCGAAGTCGGCCAGCCTCGCTCCGGCCTCGGCGAGCGAGGCCGCCTGGATGGTTCCCCGGGCCCGCCAGGCCATCAGACCCCGGACGGGGGCAGCGAGCCATCTCCGCTCGGTCATCCAGCCCCGGGGCATCACCAGGTACCGGCGCGACGGCGACAGTCTCGGACGCAGCCGGGCCGCGAACAGGACCCGGACACCCGCCCCGTCCCTGTTCAAGGTGCGGTGGAACTCCGCCAGGGCCGCCCTCGTGGAGCCCAGAGTCGCACCGGAGACCGCGACGCGTACGTCGTACCGGCCCTCGCCCAGGCTCTGCGTCTGCCAGGGCTGGCCGCCCACCGTTCCGAGGAAGGCCGCCTCGTCCCGTGGTTCCACCTCCACCCCGATACGCACCACGTGGTCGTGGTAATGGGGCAGCTCCCCCTGCAGCGGTTCGGGTGCGGGCGGCTCGGGAGCGGGTGCCTCAGGTGGTCCGGGCCGCCGCGGGTCGTTCCGGGGCCGCCGCCAGAGTCGGAAGAAGCGCATACGAACCTCGTCTACTGGGGGTTGTGGGGAAGCCTACGGCGCCCGGGCGGGAGTCCTCCCGGCCCTGTCGGGAAACCCTCGGCCACACATCTCCGGCCAGAGCCGACCTGTGTCCCGTGCCGCTCGCGAAAGAGCCGGCCGCCCTCCATCGGCGGCCTGTCGTCCGGACGCGATCCCCGCTTCCGGCGGCACCGGGCCGCCCTACCCGACCCGCTCCGGGACGGCTCCTGGATCGGCCGCCACCTCCGGCATAACCTTCGGTTACGAGTCCGCCGAGCCGAGGAGTCCCCGTGGTCGCCACCCGGTCCGCTTCGCGCCCCGCCACCCTGGACGCCATCGAGAAAGACACCGAGGGCATCGGTTTCCGCATGTCCTGCGAGGAGGGCGTCGGCCACCTCCTGCGCGCCCTCGCCGCTTCCAAACCCGGCGGCCGCCTCCTCGAACTCGGCACCGGGACCGGGGCGGGAACTGCCTGGCTGCTGGCCGGGATGGACTCGGACGCCAGGCTGGACACCCTCGACAACGACCCCGAGTGCCTGGGCGTGGCCCGTCGGCACCACACGGCCGACCCCCGGGTGACGATCTTCGAGGCCGACGGCGGCGAATGGCTCGGCGCCCGCGCCACCGACGACGGCCCCGGCTACGACCTGGTCTTCGCCGACACCGGCCCGGGCAAGTTCACCCACCTCGACGAGGCCCTGTCCCTGGTGGACCGGGGCGGCTTCTACGTGGTGGACGACCTCGCCCGCCAGCCCCCGGGCACCTCCGTCCCGGAGGACCACTGCCTGGCCGTGGAGGCCCTCATCGAGGGTCTGGAGTCCCGCTCCGGCTGGGAACGGCTCCCGCTGCTCGGCTGGTCCTGCGGGGTCCTCGTCATGGTTCGCAGGTAGGGCGACGCACCGGGGGGCGGCCCGTGTGACTCCGCCCCCGGCGCCGCTCCACGCTCTAGGCTCGGGGATTGCACGCGACCGCGTACACGAACCAACCGGGGGCACCGTGAACCTGCGTTTCCAGGAGCTCGACTGGCGGCCCACACCCATGGGGGTCATCAGTCTCCGGGTCCGCTGGGACCCGATGGCCAAGGCCGAGGTCCACGAGATCAAACTCGACGACGACTTCCTCATGTCCAGCCTGTTCATCCAGGGTGAGATCGACGTGGCCCGACTCGCCCTGGCCGAACTCCACCGCGGCCCCGTCCCGGACGGCGGATACGACGTGGTGGTCGGCGGCCTGGGACTCGGACACACCGCCCTGACCGTGCTCGACGACCCCGACGTGCGCTCCCTCGTGGTGGTCGAGGCACTCCCCGAGGTGGTCGACTGGCACGAGGAGAAACTCATCCCGGCGGGGGAGCGGCTCACCGCGGACCCCCGCTGCGGCCTGACCCAGGGTGACTTCTTCGCGCTCGCCGCAGGGGAGGGCCTGGACCCGGCCGAGCCGGAACGCCGCTTCCACGCCGTGGTCGTGGACATCGACCACTCGCCCCGCCACCTGCTCAACCCCTCGCACGCACCCTTCTACGAACCCGACGGGGCCCGCCGCCTTCTGGGCCACCTGCACCCCGGCGGGGTCTTCGCCCTGTGGTCCAACGACCCGCCGGACGAGGACTACCTGTCCGTACTGCGCGGCGTGTTCACGGACGCACGCGCGGAGGTGGTCAGCTTCCCCAACCCCTACCAGGAGCGGCCCGCCACCAACACGGTGTACCTGGCCACGGCTCCCTCACACACCTGAACGGAGGCAAGGGTGTTCGAACGTCTGCGGAACGGGGTCAGGCGTGCCCGCCAACGGCGCGGGTTCGAGCGCGAGACCGGCGTCGTCATCCTCAAGTGCGTGGTGGCCGCGACCCTCGCCTGGTTCGTGGGCACCCTCCTCGGGGGCGCCTCCCAGGTCGGGTTCGCGCCCTTCACCGCGCTGCTCGTGGTCCGGCCGAGCGTGTACGGGTCGGTGCTCCAGTCCTCCCGCTACGTGGCGGCGGTCTTCGCGGGTGCCCTGCTCGCCGGGCTGGTCGGTCTCACCGTCGGCGCGCACCTGTGGTCGTTCGCGCTGATAGTCCTGGTCGCGATGGCCGCCGGGCAGTTCCGGTTCTTCGGCAGCCAGGGAACCCAACTGCCCGTGGTCGCGGCCTTCGCGCTCGCGGGCGGCGCTGCCGAGAGTCCCACGGACCTCGGCGACCTCCTGCTGATGGTCTGCGTGGGCGCCGCCAGCGCCCTGGCCACCAACACGCTCTTCGCGCCCGCCATCCGGTTCCGGGACGCGGAGAACGCCGTCCTGGACTTCGCCGACGGGCTGCGCTCCCTCACCGAGGAGATGGCGCAGGGGCTCAGCCAGGGACGCGACGGCCTGGACCTGGACCACTGGGGCCAGGCCTCCAACGGGTTCGACGGGACGGCTCGCAACGCCGAGGAGGCGGTCCGCCGCCAGCAGGACCGGACCCGGCTCAACCCGCGGCGGCTCGCCTCCGCGCGCCCCGTCTCACCCCGGGACATGGACACCTACCAGGACTGGATCTCCGCGCTGACCAGGGCCGCCAGCCACGTGCAGTCCATGGTCCGCACCCTGCGCACCACCACCCGCTCCGACTCGCGCTTTCCCGGGCCGGGCGACACCTTCCTCCGCGAGTTCGCCCCGCTGCTCGAACGGGCCTCGGACATCTTCCGGACCATCCACGACTCCGAGGAGCCCGAACGCCGCGTCGCCTCCGACGAGCTGTGTGCACAGGTCAACGAGGCACTGCGGCTGGTGGAGCAGGAACGCACGCGGATGCGCGAGCAGTGGGACGACGACCTCTGGCCGGTCCACAGCGCCCTGCTCACCGACGCCGAACGGCTCTTCGAGGAGATCAACCAGGGCTACGAGAACAGCACCCGCGGGGACGGAGCGCCCGCGGACGGCGGGTGAGGGTACGCACGCGCCCAGCGGGCAGGGTTCGGACATGGAACGGACACCGGTGAACACACGGAAGAACAGAACCACCATCCGAACCCTCGCCCTCCTGGGAACCGCCCTTCTCCTGAGCGGCTGTTCCACCACCGGGGCCGACGGAGTCGGTGCGGGGGAGGACACCGAACCCGGTGACGGGTCCGCCGAGGCGACCGCTCCCGGCCCCGGCCAGCCCGAGGACGTCGTCACCGGCCTCGAAGTCCCGTGGGGGATCGGCTTCCTGCCGGACGGCTCCGCCCTGGTCGCCCAGCGCGACTCCGCGGCCGTCGTCCGGGTGGCCCCGGACGGCACCGCCGACGAAGCGGGGACCGTCGAGGGGGTCGAGCACGGCGGCGAGGGCGGCCTCCTCGGGCTGGCCGTGGACCCGGACTTCCCTGAGGAGCCCTACGCCTACGTCTACTTCACCTCCGACTCCGACAACCGGGTCAGCCGGATCTCCTACGACGCCGACGCGAACACCCTCGGCGAGGCGGAGGTGATCCTGGACGGCATACCCGCCGCGGACAACCACAACGGCGGCCGGATCGCCTTCGGCCCGGACGGGTACCTGTACGTGGCGACCGGGGACGCCCAGGACACCGGAAACTCCCAGGACACCGACTCCCTGGGCGGGAAGATCCTGCGGATCACCACCACGGGCGAGCCCGCACCGGGCAACCCGTTCGACAACCCCGTCCACAGTTACGGCCACCGCAACGTGCAGGGGCTGGCCTGGGACGACGAGGAGAACCTGTACGCGACCGAGTTCGGGCAGGACGCCCTGGACGAGGTCAACCTGATCGAGCCCGGGAACAACTACGGCTGGCCGGAGGCGGAGGGCCCGGGCGGCGGTGACGAGTACACGGACCCGCTGCTCACCTGGGAGCCCGCCGAGGCCTCGCCGAGCGGAGCGGCGATCGTCGGAGACTCCCTGTACGTGGCCTCGCTGCGGGGCGCACGGCTGTGGGAGGTCCCGCTGACCGGTGACGGCACCGTGGGCGAACCCGAAGCGCACTTCGTGGACGAGCTCGGCCGTCTGCGCACCGTCGTCCCGACCCCGGACGGCGACGCCCTGTGGCTGAGCACCAGCAACCACGACTCCTGGGGCTCACCGGCCGAGGGCGACGACCGGATCGTGAACGTCCCGCTGGAGTAGTAGGACGCCGCCCGCTCCCAGCAGCCACCGCGCCAACCCCCTCGGGGCGCCGTCAGCGACGGTGGACCGCCCTCGGCCGGTCAGCCGCAGGGGTCGCCGCCGGTGCGGGTGCGACTGTCGCACCGCCCCGGTGGCGTCCGTGGTCGGAATCAGTCGAGCAGGCCGCGGGCGACGACCTCCTCGGCGAGGACACGGCGGATCTCCTCGTCCTCGCCCAGGTGGCCGGGGTGCTCGGCGCTCTCCCGCAGCCGGTCGCGGACCGCCTCGACCACCTCGTCGCTGAGCAGGGCCCGGGCCACCGGGGCGGCTTCGGCCGTCTCCCGCCAACGGCGCAGTGCGTCCAGCCGACCGTGTTCGACGGCCTCGCGCGTGAGGTGGAACAGGCCGTCGATGTTGCTCTGGTAGGCGTCCTCGTCCAACAGGTCCACGTCCACGACGGTGACCGGCTGGGGCGAGCCGCCGTCGGCGTCGGGGCGCAGGTGGTAGACCCGCCAGATCCGGCCGTTGGTGAGGAACACCCACTCGGCGCCCTCCTCCACGGCTAGGCGCCGGGCCATCTGGATATTGCGCAGGTCCAGGTCCTCCTGCCCGATCCTGCGCACCTCGACGGGGGCGAAGAGCTCACCGTCCAGGACGATCGCGTAGTCGATGGAGTCCCCGCTGGTGCGGTACTCCGTGGTCATGTCCTGGTACTTGCTGAAGTTTAGACCGACACTGAAGAAGTCGGCGACCAGCATGCGGGTGTCACCGTCGTTGGCGTCGCGCTCCGCGAGTTCGGCCAGGGGTCCGGAGAGCCGGTCGACCGCGGCGGCGACCCGGCCTCTGACGGAGGTCTCCCAACTCAGGGTCGTGGTGAACTGGCCGGTCCTGGTCATGACCTGGGTCTCTTCAGCGTCCATGCCGTCCGTTTCCGTGTCTGGGGGCAACCCCGTCGCACGGCTTTCTCCGGGACCGGGGAGCACGCGGACGAGGGGAGAATCCGCCACAGATGCTACAGCTCCGGTACGGGATACCCGTCCCCGAGGGGCTCGTGCGCACCTGCGGGGCCAGGGCCGCGGGTGCGCCGAAGTCCCGGCGGGCCGGTGCGACGGCCCCGGCGAACGCGGCCGACCCGTGCGCGGGGCCACCGGTCACCCGCCGACCTCCCGCCGGGCGTGCACGTCGAAGGCGGTGTCACAGGCCCCGCGCACCCTGTCGTCGTGCGTGGCGATGACCACGGCACAGCCCCGGCGGCTCATCCGGCGCAGAACGTCCACGACCATGGCACCGTTGCAGCTGTCCAGGGCGCCGGTCGGTTCGTCGGCCAGAACCAGGGAGGGCTGTTTGACCATCAGCCGCGCCAGGGCGACGCGCTGCCGTTCGCCGCCGGACAGGTGGTGCACCCTCTCCTTCTCCCGGCCGGCCAGCCCGACCCGCGCCAGTGCTCCGGCGTGGTCGGCCCCGGCCCTGCGCCGCCGGGCGACGTCGAGGTTGGCCCTGACGGTGGCGTTCTCGATGAGGGCGTAGTCCTGGAACAGGTAGCCGAGGTGGTTCCGGCGGAAGCGGCGCCGTCCGCCGTGGCCCAGACGGAGGAGGTCGGCGCCCCCGAACAGGATCCGGCCGCTGCTGGGTTCGTCCAGCAGGCCCATGCAGTTGAGCAGGGTGGTCTTGCCGGAACCGCTGGCGCCGACCAGGGCGAGCATCCGTCCGGGTTCGACGGTCAGGGTGAGGCCCTCCCACAGGGTGCGCGGGCCGAAGGACTTGGTGAGTTCCTCCAGGACGATCATGTGGTTCCTCGCCTTCTCGGCTCCCTGGTCGGGGACCGGGGTCGGAGTCAGGCCCGGGACGAGCCCTCGCGGACGATGCGGTGGTGGAAGAGCACGAGCACGCCCAGGGTCAGCGCGAGTGAGGCCAGAGCGATCCCCGCGGCGTGGAAGGGTTCGGCTCCCGTGGCGGACGCCGTGCCGGGCGGCAGCGGGCGGGCCGGGTCGTTCGACCCGGCCGACGCGGTGGCGGCGCCCCAGGCGGCCCATCCGACGAACACTGCAGCGATCAACGCTTCGACGGTCAGCAGCCGCCGGTGCGTGGCGGGGAAGCTCCATCCGCTGATGTGCCGGGCGAAGATCGTCTGAGCACGGGTGCGGACGTGGACGACGCACGCGGCCACCGCGGTCAGCAGCAGTACGGAAGCCGCCCCGAGCAGGTTGAACAGTTCACCGCGCAGCGTGCCCAGGGCGAGAGCGTGTGCCTTCGAAGCGCCGGTGGTCAGGGCCTCGACCATGGAGACGTAGCGGGACGCCTGCGGGTCCTCGGCGCGCAGCGCCGCCACCACCCCGGGGTCGGGGAAGACCGTGTACCGCCCCGACATGTGGTTGACGTAGCTGTTGTCGGACAGTGCCCCGCCGTTCGGCAGGGCGACGATGACGGGTTCACGCAGCAGCGGCAGGACCAGGCCGAGGCGCTCCTGGGTGCCGTAGGTGAACACGGTCTGGCCGTCGGCGGCGGGCAGCACCTCGACGTCGGGGACACGGCCGTGGCCGCCGTTCACCTCCAGCCACCCGGCCACGCCCTCGGCCACCGGCCGGGCGCGCGCGGCCGCCGATTCGGGCAGCAGGACGCGCACGGTCCCGCTCGCCCCGTCGTACCGCTCTCCGGCCGGGGACAGGACTTCCTCCCGTGCCAGGTAGGTGTCGTTGACGATGAGGACGGGGGCCGCCAACCGCTCCCTCCGCGGGGCCGCGGGATCGGAGGGGACGATCTCGGAGGGCGCGAGGGGAACGGCCAGCACCATGTCGCCGCTGGTGTCGGCCGCACGGAGCCACGGCCCGAGTTCCCCGTCGACCGCGTCCGCGTCCGCCCAGCCGTAGTTGGCGCTGAGCGCGGGGCGTGAGGTGTCGCCGTACTGTGCGAACACCTCCAGTGCGGTGCGCCGGTCACGGCTCTCCTGTGCGGCGGCGACCACGCCTCCGACGATGACCAGTGCCAGGACCAGCGCGGGGACACGCACGAGGTAGATGGCGGCGGTGGTGCTGCGCAGCGGAAGGCGCCCCCTGAGCGCGGGCAGGATGCCGGTGGTGTGCACCAGGGCGAGCGCGGCGGCGTGTACTGCCAGGCAGGGCAGGGCGAGCGCGGCGAGGAACGCGAGTGCGAGGGGTGTGTAGAAACCGAGCTGGCTCCATCCGTTGTAGATGTCGAGGAGGCCCAGGGTGACCGCGGCCGTCCCGGGCAGGATGATCGCCCACAGCCGGGCGACCCGAACCAGTTCCCCGGTCAGAACGCTCAGGTAGGAGTGACCCTGGAGCCGCCTGACGGCGTGGTCGCGTGCGGCGAGCAGTACCCCGGCCGCGGTGGCGGTGACGGTACTGAGCAGGGCGACGGCCGCCAGGTGGAGCAGGTGCCCCCCGGAGAAGAAGTGCCACAGCCGGGTCGTCCGGGCACCGGGGGCCTCGGTGAGGCCGTGGTCGGCGAGTGCCTGGCGCAGGGCCGAAGCGGCCTCCGGGGGGCCGAAGACCAGGTAGTAGCCGTTGGGCCCCACCTCGCCGAAGTCGGTGACGGGGTGGGTGTGGACGGTGAAGCTGCGGCTGAAGGTTCGGTAGCCGTCGTTCAGCCAGCGGGCGTGCCGGGAGTCGGGGTCGGAGACGGCCAGGTACAGGTGGGCCTGTGACGAGGGTTCGTTGACGTCGAGGACGCCGTAGCCGATGGCGGTGCCGTGGTCGTCGGCGACCTCCTGGACGGTTCGTGCGACCTCGTCCGTGTCGTGGGTGCCGTCGTTCTCGGTGATCCAGACCAGTTCCGAGTCGTCGAGCACGTAGAGGGTCTGTTCGGCGGTGGCGGAGAGGAGGAACGCGATGAGCGCGGCGAACGCGACGCACGCCGTGTAGGCGAAGGAGAGTGTCCTGTTCGGCACCTGGGAGTCCTGTCGGGGCGGACGGAGCGGACCCGTTGACGGGGGTGACGACGGGTCCGCGGGGCGGGGCCGGGGTCAGCAGCCGTCACGCCAGTACTGCTGGTTGTTGGCCAGGGCCCGCGAGGCCTCGGCCCTGGCCCAGGTCCCGGACGGGGCGTGGGCGCGTTCGGTGTGGGTGCCCACGGCGGTGGCGCCGTGGCAGTTCCGCGGGTGGTGGTAGTCCGAGCGGACGAAGCCCTGCCCGGGGACACCGGTGAGGTTGCGCTCCCACACCCCGCCCCCGACGGTGGAGCGTTCGGCGGCGGCGATTCCGGCGGTCGCCGCGGCGATCCCGGCGGTGACGAGCAGTGTGACGGAAACGCGTTTCAGGGTTTCCACGGAGGTTCCTCTCCCTCAGCAGTCGTTGCGCCAGTAGGACTGGTTGTTGCCGTTGGCGCGCGGGGCGAAGGCCTCGGCCCACACCCCGGCCTGCGCCCGGACGCGGACGGTGCGGGTTCCGACAGCGGTGGCCCCGTGGCAGGCGGAACCGTGGTGGTACCGGGAGTAGGTGTCTCCCACTCCGGGGGGTCCGGTAATGCCCCAGTGCCACTCCCCGCCTCCGATGTAGGAATGCCCGGCCAGGGCGGTTCCGGCGGCGCCTGTTGTTATGGCGGCGATGCAGGCCGCGTTCACGAGAATGCGCTTCAGGGAATCCACGGTGTTCCCTCCTCAGCAGCCGCTGCGGTAGTACGTCTGGTTGTTGGTCCAGGCCTTGGGCGCGCTGGCATAGGAGGTGTAGCCGGGGGCGGCGTTCCTGGACCGGTCGGTGTAGGTACCCACTGCGGTGGACCCGTGGCAGTTGTGGGAATGGTGGTAGTTCGAGTAGACGGTGGAGACCGAGACGCCGTGGTACCAGGTCCCGCCTCCGATATGGGTCCCTGCCAGGGCCGCTCCCGCTGCTCCTGCGGTGATTCCCGCGAAGAGGACAGCAGTGGCGATCCCGTGTTTCGAGGTCTTTCCCATGGTGGCCCCCTGCCTTTGTGTTCGGTTCTCGAAGGAGCCCCGACAGGGGCTGGATAAAAGGATGTCGAAATCGGGAGATGTGCTTCTCTGAAGGCGCGCGTACTCCGCGCCCCTTCTGAGGCAAGTCCTACCTCGCTTCTTTGTCCGTGATCTCTTTTTTGGCCACATGCGGACAGAAGGGGGAAGGCCGGTCAGCCCTGGGGTAGAGGCGGGGGTAATTCGGATCAATTCATACCCAAGGGGAAATTCCCCTCGTGTGGTCCGACCGGATCCACCAGCTCCCGGCCCGGAGCTTTCGGGTGCTTGGCGCCTGTGCGCTCACACGGCCTCTCGGGGCTCATCACCCGACCGAGGCGGGGACGCCGCCGCGATGGCGGGCGGTTACGAGCTGGGCGTCTCATCCGACGGGGGAGAAGAGGCGTGCTGGCGGCGGTAACCGACCCACTCGGCAACGTAGCCGCTCCCGAACGCCACCAAGGTGACCAGGGAACAGACGAACGCCGCCCAGATCCGGTCCGTTCGCAGCGAGTCCTCGGCCCAGAGCAGCACACTCGTCGTCAACGAGACGGAAGTGACAGCAACGATCAGAAGCCATGGCTGGGGCGGCGCCTACTGCGTATGTGCCGGCCTCTCTCCTTGTCCGCCTGCGAGGGCTGATGTTCACTCGGCAGGCTCGCTCTTGGAGATCGAGTTTGCTTGACGGCTACGGGAGCGAACCCGGTTGAGTGCGTACAGGACGAGGCAGCCCACCATGTTCGTCGCCCACACGAGGGTCAACACCCAGATCTGGGACGGTACCAACACGTCGGAGTCCAACCAGAGCAGCACGGCCCCGGTCAGGGTGAGCAGAACGCTCAGGGCCAGATACCACGGTCGGGGTGGCTTGTCGAAGGGCATGTGGTGGTGGCTCTTCCGGTCTGTGGTTGTGGGGCCGGGCCGCAGCGTTCGTATGCGATCCGCTCTCGAGGGCCACATCACTGCCGCGACGGACTCCTACGGTGCAGGCTGTTCGTCGGAAGGCGGAGCAGCCTGACGGGTTCTGGCTTCTGACGTGCTGCGACGGCCCTGTTTGACCTCGGTGATGAACGAAACGGCACAACCTACCGTCCCGAGGCAGGCCAGCCAGGAGAAACGCTCCTGCATGACCCAGATCAGCGGTACCAGTGCCACACCCACGACGGTCAAGGACCCGTACAAGATCATCGGCCAACGTTTTCGGGTTTCGGTGATCATCGTGTGGGTCTCCCGCTCTGTGGCTGTGGGGCGGGCTGATGCCAGCGCCTGCCGGTAAGTCGACACGGGCTGAACGGCTCGCGCAACCCCCGGCTCGTCGGGTGGCCGAACAGGGCGCCGTTGACCACGGCGCGTGTACGCGGCCGGTGAGTATCCGCCGGAGAGCGCACATGGCTTCCCGGTACTCCTTCTGTCCTGCTGCACCATCAGAGCAAGCCGGAGCCCGGCCTTCTGGCTTCCACCCAGCAAGCACTCCTGGTCTTGGTACACCTGCACGGAGATGAGAGATCGCCCAGACCAAGAACTGGGACATCCTGTGTCTGCCGCGGTGCCGCACACGGCAGACAGGGGGTCCGGCCGCGCTGTGTCCCTGTGCGGGTTGACAGGTTCATGAAGGCACGGTGGTCACCTTGGATGACACGATCTCGGGCTTCGTGATGCTGAGCGCGTGTGCCTCTGCTGCGCCCTGTGCCGCGCCGCAGAGGCCGGAGCCTGCTGGCCGTGCACCGGCGGGGCGCACGCCCAAGCAGGGGCGTATGACGGGAGCTGGGCGCGTCATCTGAGGCCCCGTGCACCCGCTGGTGCACCCCGAACGCGAGAACGGCCCCTGGTGTGCGAAGGATCTTCGCAGGCCAGGGGCCGTTCTACTGGTGGAGCGGATGACGGGAATCGAACCCGCGTTATCAGCTTGGGAAGCCGAGAACGCCCCTGACGGCTGACCTCGCAACTCGTCTACCTGCGCTGACACGGCTCGTCTGTCCGCGATTCCCCGTGGTTCCCCGCCGTTGACCGCCCTGTGTGGCACGTGTGTGGCATGGATCAGGGCTATCGCGCGCGGGGGAGGAAGGGGTTGCTCCCTTTGACCTGCCAGGGTATGGGGGCGGTCAGCGGACTGTTCCTAAAGAACGACGCTGACCTGCTGTGGAGTCCCTTGCGCCTTCCCTGGCTCCAGCTCTCGGCAATCATGGTGTCGGTCCGGAGCGCCCGGTAGTGCTGGAGACGGTCGCCGCCCAGTTTGCTGTGTGCTCAGGTCGGAATCTCCCTAGGTCAAGGGAAATGTCGCTAGGGGGATCTACTCTGCCTCCATGGGAACCATGCATGAGGACGTTGCCCTTGATCAAGCGAAAGATTGGCTCAAAGACCCTGAAGGACAAAAAGCCTTAATTAATATTTTCGAAGGGTTCATGGAGGGTAGATGGAGTCAGGAATACATTAGAGCAATTGGGCAAGATTATCGCCTCGAACCGCGACAGTGGCCGATTGAGCAAATCTGCTCATTTGCGCTAATGCATTCATATTTGATGGAAGGAATTTTGAGAAGTGTTCAGATAGGCGTGGGGGAAACCCCTTCTGGGGACCGTTATCGAGTCGAGAACTCCGACGCACTCTCGAACCTTCCCCGTCCATTCAGGGCGACGGTTGACCTGAATCAGAGGAACGGTGACCAGGATGGATGGTTGGAGTGGGATGAACCCATCTATGTGGAGAGATCGACTGGTGTCGCCTATTTCCTTTGCCCTGAGGATGTGCCAGGTCCTCTCTATCTGGTTGAGAAAGCTAAACCAGGCAGGGTACCATTGGAAATTGGGACAACTAAAGCAAGTCGTTCAGTGCTACACGTTATCCAGGATGCGGGTGTGGCGCGATGGCCGTACGAATCAGAGCGGATCCACCTTTTCGTTAGCAGGAAATTCCCGTGGCGACCCTTCTCTCTCTTCTAAAAAACCTGCGAGAAGTAAGTTTGGTTTTTCATGGAACTCGGTCACAACGGTTTCGGTCCGAGGTGCCCGAGAGCGCCGGAACGAGCAACCCGAGACAGACGCATTCCGCTCTCGGGTGCCTCGGGGTCCGAACACGTCAGCAACCCCCGTGGTCCACGCGGGGCCAGAACTGGTTCTGCCGGGTCAGCCCCGGCGCTGCTCCTCCACTCCGCCCGGTGCCCGGCTCGGGACCGGGCGGCAGCCCGCAGCCCGAGCGGGCGGCGGGCTGCGCGACGGCGTTCGCGCCGTCGCCTTGATCCCATACAGCTTAACTCGGCAATGGTGCTTCTGCGGCTAGTTTTTCTGTCTCTATTTTTTTCTGGGTGGCAGGTGCTCTGGAGGGCATGGAAGCCCAATGCTATGCACCTTCCAAGATTCAAATTCTTCTCGATATTGAAGGGTCATGATTCTTGCATCTACAAGTGGGCCCATGTGATCTGCCTTGACAACTACATTATCTTTCTGGGGGGCCACGAATCTGACGTAAGCTACCCCCTTTGTTGGGTATTCGAGGTATGTCGTCATCCCGAGTTCAGTAAGTAGATTGTGTGATTTTTCAGGGTCTCCCCATTCAGATTCAGGGGTGGTGTAGTTAAGTGCTTCCTGCCAGTCGCTAGGAGACTCGCTGGTGATCAAGGTGTAGAATGCTATGGCAATGGCAAAAGGATTTTCCGGAGAAGGGTGCCCTAGTTGGCGATGCATCTCTGACTCGTTTGCTTTCTGGTATTTTTTCTTTTTGGGATTTATTTCTTTAAGCTTTCCAGAAAAATCCCTTTTCCAGTACCGGTCGGCGGAGTCGCGAAAAGTTACCTCCAGGTACATATGAGTTAGGACATCATAGTGTGCAAGCTGGTCAGAAATGTCCCACTCTCCCCCATCCTCTGGGGGTAGTACCGGGATGGTTGTTGGCAGTCCTAGATTTCCAAGTTTGACGTAGTCACTCCCTGGGAACTTCTCTGCAACTCGCATGGAGACATCGAACACGGGTTGGTTTCCAGTATTTTTTAAGCTCACTTTGACTTTCTTTTTGAGTCCCTCCAGATCCTCTTTTCCTTTCTTGATAATTTTCGGTTCGTAGTTTACGTTGATCCAGCCGCTAACATGCTCCGCTGAAAATCTCTTCTCCTGCTTTTTTGCCTTGGTTCGGTCGCGAAATTGAAACATCAAAAGAACGATGCTCACTAGTAGGGCTCCGGCGGTTGCTAGGGAGCCAACTGCTGCCCAGAAAATTGGGTCGTCAGTGAAGCTTGGAAAGGCCATGGTCACCAGTATCTTTGGTTGAAGTCCGGCATAATTTTAGGGTTAGACGTACGGCGGGCGAGTTTGGTTGCTTGGTGGTCTCTAGGTTCTGGATCTACTTAGCCATCTGGGCTGGCTTCCGATGTCCATTTTCGTGATTAATTAACTTGTTTGTCACATTTTAGGAACCCTCGATCTCTCCCAAGTCAGATCAAAACTCTGTGTGTAGGTGTTGGCCATGTCGGGGGACAGTTCGCGGTCAACCTCGACCACAGGGGACTTCGACGCTGGCAGCCCGTAAATGTGCTGGTTGACGAGGAGCTTCTTCTCCGTCAGGTAGACGGAGTTGTACAGGACCGTTGAGTGCGTCCGGATCTCGACGCCGTCGACGTCCAGGAGCGTTCGGAAGAGCAGTAGGGCGTTGCTTGCTCTGGCGGACAGGGCCTCTCCGATGCGCTCGTCTCTCCCGCGCTGTTTCACCGGCTCCGAACCCGGGTCGCCTAGGAGGATGCGGACGCTCACGCCTTCACGTGCCCGCGCTTCGAGGA
Organism: Nocardiopsis terrae; assembly: GCF_014651695.1. GTDB lineage: Bacteria > Actinomycetota > Actinomycetes > Streptosporangiales > Streptosporangiaceae > Nocardiopsis > Nocardiopsis terrae. The sequence continues at coordinate 565,080 of NZ_BMXJ01000001.1, read as the reverse complement.
GACGTAGGATTCCCGCGTCATCGGCGAGAAACAGGCCGCTGTAGACCAGGATGCCGATCTCCTGTTCCGCTTCGCTGAACAGGTCGTGCCAGACCTCCCGAGGTACCTCCCAGCGGTGCGGATAGACCCGGTAGGCGTGTTCGGAGGTCGAAGCCCGCTTCTCGGTGGGCTGGCTGCCCTGCGGCCAAAGACGGTTCTCCTGGACCTGGAGGAGGTCGGCCAGTGCCCAGCGGTGGCGGGGGTAGGGCCGTTGGCCGGAGAGCCAGCGGCGGACGGTCTTGGGGTCTACGCCGAGGTGTGCGGCCACGTCGATCTCGGTGAGTCGGGACGCGGCCAATGCCTTGCGCAGTGCAGCGTTCACGTCTGTGCCCTCCGGGGTGCGGGAACCCGACGATAACAGAAGACGTCCCTAGACGTCCCTCAAGTTGTCCGATACGTGGTACACATGTCCGCTCACACAGAGCATCGTTTCCGCATGTAAGAGGACTCCGGCGCTTCCCGCCGTCTCGCCGCGAGTCTCACCCGAACTCACCAGGGGTGACCATGCGGAACCTGATCCCACACCTTCGGACACCCGGCCCCACACGGCTCCGGACCGCCAAGCTTTCGCCATGCGTGAGACTCCCGTTTACTCCTCCACCTCCGGCGCATCCTGTTGCGCCGCTGGCGAAACTGGTCCGTCCCTACGTCGTGGACGGCACGAGGCATCGTCCGGTGGAGCTGGCCGACCAATCCCGACTCGGTCTGGAACTGCTCCTGGAGATCTCCCGGTTGGAGGCTGCCGCCGCATGAGTACCGGGGATGTCCCGAACACGCTCCTCCATGTCCTGCAACGCCACTACGCGCAGCAGTGGTCGATCCGCCGTCACGGGGGCCTGTGGATCGCTACCGCCACCCGACAGCAGATCACGCACGCGCCGACGCTGATCGAGGAGGACGTGGAGGTCTTCGTTCACCAGTTGGAGTATCCGCCTCCGGGGATCGGCAACTCCGAGCTGTCCAGTGAACGCCTCCGCGCAACCGAGTCACGTGCCGAGACTGGCTCGCGGCAGGGGTGAGGGCCGACCGTAGGCCGGTTCTGCGGCTCTGCGGTTGGGGCGTCTGCTGGTGTCGACCGAGGGGAAGGCTCTCGGGTCGGGTCGGCATCGGCGGACGTTCGCGCAGTCCTTGTGCAATATCAGGTATCTATACAGAGTTGCGCAACCCAGTTTCAAAAGTAGCTTTCACAAGACACTGCTGTTCCTCGTACCTGCCTGGGAGGCACTCGCTTGAGTCCGCGCACCCCGTGGGGGACGTACCACCAGATCGCGGAAGCTCTGCGTTCGCGGATCACTGCGGGGAACCCCGCCCCGGGTGACGCGCTTCCCTCCGAGGCGGCCTTGCGCCAGGAGTTCAGCGTCTCCCGCACCACCGTGCGCCGCGCCCTGGCCGAACTGGAGACGGAGCGGCTGATCAAGGCTCTTCCGGGGACCGGTCGTGTCGTGTGCACCGTTGAGGAACGCGAGAGCGCGCCTGCGGACGGAACCCCGCCTGCCCAGTACCGGCGCATCGCCGCTGACCTGCGAGAGCGCATCACCAGCGGTGACCTCGCTCCCGGTGATGCCCTGCCCAGTGAGGCCGCGTTGGTCCGCCAGTACTCGGTGTCGCGCGGGACCGCCCGGCAAGCACTCTCCGAACTGGAGGGGACCGGGCTCGTCGTCGCCGTCCACGGCAAGGGCCGGTTCGTCAAAGGGGCCGAAACGACCGCGGGTTAGCCTGGCACATGTGGGACATGTTCACTGGGCGCGGGATCTCGCGCGAGAACTGCTCGAACGGCCGCTTCCCCGACGCTGGGCGCACTCCCAGGGGGTAGCCGAACAGGCGCGGTCCCTCAGAGGCGTGCTCGGCGCACATGCCGACCTGGTGGAAGCCTCCGCCTGGCTGCACGACATCGGGTACTCCCCGGACCTGGCGACCACGGGCTTTCATCCCCTCGACGGCGCCCGCTACCTGCGCGAGGTCCAGAAGGCTGACGAAGCCCTGGTCTCCCTGGTGGCCTACCACTCCTGCGCCGTGGTGGAAGCCGAGGAACGGGGCCTGCTCGCTCCGCTCAAGGACGAGTTCGACGCTCCACCGGATGACCTGCTGGACGCGCTCACCTACTCGGACATGACCACCGGTCCGGACGGCACACACCTGCCCGTGGAACGGCGCCTGTCGGAGATCCTGGAGCGCTACGCCCCTGAGGACCTGGTCCACCGCTCCATCACCCGCTCCTCACCGCTGCTGACGGTGTCAGTGCGGGCAGTGGAACGCCGCCTGGCAGAGGCCGGCTGACCGCTCAACCGATGTGGGTCGGGCCTCCGCTGAGAAACTGGTCCACGCGCATGCGCATGGACCGGTCCATCCGGTATCCGGACAGGTCGGCCTTGGGCGCCCAGACGACTTCCTTGGACTCGTCGCTCGGTGTGGGCTCACCCGCCAGCGGTCGGGCGGTGAAGACCAGCGAGAACTCCTGTCGGGCCTCGCCGTCGCTGGTGTAGTAGATGATGTGCTTCGGGTCGCTGTAGATGCCCACGATCCCGGTGATCTCGCACGTCACCCCGGTCTCTTCCAGCGTTTCGCGAACTGCGGCCTGGGGGACGGACTCGCCCAGGTCCACCGCGCCCCCGGGCACGGCCCAGTTGTCGTTGTCGGTGCGGCGGATCATCAGCACTTCGTCGCGGTGGTTGACCACGAACACGTTCACCGATGGGACGAGGCTGTTCGCGGTCGGGGCCTGGGGGTCGTCGTAGTAGTCAATCCGCTTGCCCATATGCCTCTCCTCAGTCGAGTGGGGTCGCCTCGGTCCAGACCTTCTCGTAGCTCTCCAGATAGGTGCCGACCAGGGTCCCACCCGGGATCTTGCGCAGGTGGAAGACGGGGGCCTCCGAGGCCATCGCCCCGTAGACGTGCGTGTTGACGATCAACTGGTCATCGGCGCGGTAGAGCGAGTTGTACAGCGTCGTCCCGTGGAGACGGAACTCTGTACCCTCCACCTGGCGCAACGACCGGTAGAGCACGATGACGTTGCGGATCTTCGCGGCGAACAGCTCGTTCAAACCCTCGTCCCGGCCGCGCTGGGCGACCGCCTCGCTGTCGGGGTCTCCTAGCAGGACGCGCACGCGGACTCCAGCCTTGGCCTTGTCCGCCAGCAGCTTGATCATGCTCGGATCGTCGGCCAGGAAGAATCCGCTGAAGACCAGGATCGAGATCTCCTGTTGGGCGTTCTCGAAGATGCGCCGCCACAGATCGTTCGGCACGCTCCACCGGTGCGGGTAGATCTCCACGATCTCGCTCTGTGAGGCGGCCTTGCTCTGTTCGGGGGACAGGGCCTTGGGCCAGAGGTAGGTCTCCTCCACGCCGAGGTAGGCCGCTGCCGCGTAGCGGTGACGGCGGTAGGGGGTGCGCCCCTGGGTGATCCAGCGTTCCACGCTCTTGGCGTCCACGCCGATCTCCTCGGCCAGATCGGCCGGGGTGGCCCCGCGCTGGAGCAGCGCGGCTCGCAACCTCTCGTTCGGCATGTACCTCGGGGGTTCGCTGGATGTCTGGGGACGCGCTCACATTATCGAGACGTCCTGAACACGTCCAGCCATGTAGTGATCCCGTCCCGGCCCTGCAAGGGATGGTGGAACCCTCGCCGCCGCCCGAGAGCGGCGGCGGATGCGACAGCAAAGAACAGGAGCGTGCGGCTACCACTAGTTGCCAACTTAGATACATGCTATACATGTATCGATCTTCGGTTGAGGCGACCGCTCGTCGATCGTGACGAGGGTCATGAACAGCACGGACAACGAAAAGAGGACTCATTCCATGGCTATTCAGGGTGCGTTGCCGGTGGCGTTCGGCACGGTGTTCCCGCACGGTGCGTTCGCGTTGGGGGTGGAGGCGATCACCGATTTCGAGACCAAGCGCCCCCAGTTGGACAAGGACACGGGGTTGCCGCTGTGGGCGGTGGACGTGATCGACGCCGATCCCGAAGCGCGCGGTAAGGCTAAGTCGGTGAAGGTCAAGGTCGCCGCCGAGGTGTGCCCGACCCTGCCGGACGAGGTGCCGGGGCTGCCGTTTCGCCCGATCGAGTTTGAGGCAATGGCGGTCATGCCCTACGTCGACGACAACGGCCGTCGCCCTCGGGTGGCGTACTCGCTGCGGGCCCGTGGCGTGAAGGCTCCCGGCGGTGCTGGTGGTCGTCGTGCTCCGGCTGCGAAGGACGCCGCCTGACCCCCGACATGTAAGCGGGGCGGCCTGGTGCTCCAACACCTAGCCGCCCCTAAACCCCCGCTGGACTGCGAAATCTCAGAAGAGGTGCCCCCAGTATGTCCCAGATTCCCGAAGACCTGTCCACGTTGACGGGCCCCCAGTTGGTCCGGGCCTTCCTGGCCGAGTACGACAAGCCCCGCACCACCAAGGCGGAGCGGGCGGAGTTCTTCGACTTCAAGTCCCGCATCTTCGCCGCTATCGCTGAGCGGGACGGCAACCCCGACGCTGCCCGGTTCGCCGCGTGTGCTCGTGCTGACTCCGACCTGCTCTGGGCCGAGGTCGCCGCCAACGAGGCACTGAACGGCGGTGGTCGGTGATGGTGCGCCAACCCAAGGTAGGGGCCACGCAGTCCTCCCCGACGTTGCCCACTCCGGCCCAAGGGGTGCGCTGGACGACCCCGATTGTGGAAACCCCCGGCATCGTCGTCCTGGCCTCCTGGATCTACCGACTGGTCCGGCTGCTGGTGTTGCTGCCGTTCCGCTTCCCCGTCATGGTCACCTCGACCGTGGTTGTCGCCGCCTGCTGGTGGTACCTGTCCTGGCCCGGACTGGCCGCGCTCGCTGGGGTGCTGGCTGTGGTCTCGCTCATCTGGTGGCGCACTTGGCCGCACTCCTACCGGTACTGCGTCACGTGGCGTCTGCTGGCCTGGTGGCGGCACCTGGCCGTGTACCGCCGTCACTGGCAACCCGTGTTGGTCATCTCCGGGTTGGCTGAGTCCTACCAGGAACGCCGCTACCTGCCCCGCATCCGCTCGGTGCGCTGCAACGCCCGGGCCGACTACGTCCGTGTCTCCCCGGTCGCTGGAACTTCCCCGGCGGATTTCGAGCATCGGGTGGTGGAGTTGGCGCACGGGTTCGCCGCACCCTCCTGCCGCGTCACCGTGAACGGACCGCGTGACATCACCTTGGAGTTCCTCCGACACGACACCTTGGCCGAACCCCTCGACGCCTTCCCGATGACCCACCACGTTGACTTGGCCGCACTGTCGGTGGGCAAGCGGGAGGACGGGACCCCGTGGAAACTGCGTCTCCACGGAACCCACGTGCTCGTGGTCGGGGTGACCGGGGCCGGCAAGGGCTCGGTGCTCTGGTCGGCGGTGCGGGCCATGCTCCCCGCCATCGCGGACGGGACAGCGCAGGTGTGGGGGATCGACCCCAAACGCATGGAACTCGCCTACGGGCGTTCCCTGTTCGCCCGCTACGCGGATACCGGCGAATCCGCGGTGGCCTTGCTCGAACACGCGGTGGCCCAGATGCAGGAACGCGCCGAACGCTACGCGGGCAAGCAGCGTTCACACTCTCCGACCACGGCTGATCCGTTCGTGGTGGTGGTCCTGGACGAGGTCGCCTTTCTCACCGCCTACCACCCTGATCGGGACGTGCGGAAAAGGTCGGAGAACGCGATTGCCACCCTGACCTCACAAGGACGCTCGGTCGGCTTCTGCGTCCTGGCCGCTCTCCAGGACCCCCGGAAAGAGGTGATGAACCTGCGCAACCTGTTCCCGGACAAGATCGCCCTGCGTCTGGACGAGGCCTCCCAAGTGGACATGGTCCTCGGGGAAGGAGCCAGAGAACGCGGTGCTGAGGCGCACCTGATCGACCCCACCCTTCCCGGGGTGGCCTATGTACGCCTGGAAACCTCCCCGGCCCCGGTCCGGGTACGGGCCGCGTTCGTCTCGGACGAGGACATCACCACCATGACCGACATCTACGGCGCGGCTTCGTCCTCCGATTCGGAGGTGGCCTGATGGGTGTTGGCCCGTGCCTTCCTACGCCGATACCACTCGGCCCACGCCAATATCAAAGCCCACCACAGGGCGGCTCCGATCCAGTTTGCCGGGAAGTCGACAAGCTGTATGAGCAGCATCGGGGGCAGCATGCACAAGAGTATGAGCCGAAAGCGGCGTCGTTCGTCCATAGACAAGGCTTTCGTGCCTTCCAGGTGGTGGGTTGATGCCGACTCCTACCGGTAAGTCCACCCGGGCCGAACGACTCGCGCAACCCCTGGCCCGGGAAGTGGCCGAACAGGTCGCCACTGACCACGGTGTGTGCATCCGGCCGGTCTCCCTTCGACGTACGAACATCACGACCGGTGCCACCGAGGTGATCGACGTCCCGTGCGGGTCCACACTCGAATCCCGCTGCCCGGCCTGCGCAAAGAGGAAACGGTCCCTTCGGCGCTCCCAGTGCGAAGAGGGCTGGCACCTGGCCACCGAACCCGTCGTGGAACCCGATCCGCCCACACAGCAGCAACAGCAGTGGGTACAACAGCGGGCCATGGTCACCGCCGAACGCGACCGCTTGGCCGCGACCGGAGCCGCTGGACCCGAGCAACTCGCCGCACTGGACGCTGCGATCGCGGACTTGGACGAGGAGATCACTGCCTCTGGGCTGCGGGGATCAGTCACCCGCTCCACCTCTTCCGGCTCGGGGCCGCGTCGGGTGCGCTCGACCAAGAGGCGTCAGGACGTTCCGGATCTGCCCAAGCGTCCGATGACGAGGAAGACGGTCGGTCGGGCTTTCACTGACCCTGGCTCGGGGAAGGTGTTCCGACCCTCCCTGTTCCTGACCCTCACGCTCGATTCGTACGGGCGGGTGCGCTCGGACGGGACCCCCGTCGACTTCTCGACCTACGACTACCGTCGGGCAGCTCGGGACACCCTGCACTTCTCCAAGCTCATCGACCGGTTCGTGCAGAACCTGCGTCGGGTGGCCGGATTCGACGTGCAGTACTTCGCCTCCGTGGAACCCCAACGGCGCCTGGCTCCACACCTGCATATGGCCACACGCGGCACCCTCCCGCGCTCGGAGCTGCGTCAGATCGCCGCTGCGACCTACCACCAGGTGTGGTGGCCTTCGGCTGACACGGTCGTCTTCGAGGGCGAACACCTACCGGTGTGGGACGCCGACGCCGCTACCTACCTTGACCCCACCACGGGGGAGGTCCTCCCGACCTGGGACGAAGCGCTGGACGAACTCGACGCTGATCCTGATCCGGAACCGTTCCACGTGGTCCGCTTCGGAAAGCAGGTGGACGCCAAGGGGGTCGTGGCCGGGACCGAGGACGCCGCCCGGTGCGTGCGCTACCTGGCCAAGTACCTGACCAAGGACATCGCGGACTGCCACGCGGCCGAGACGACTCGGCAGGAACAGCACGTGGACCGGCTCATGGAAACCCTCCGGTACGAGCCGTGCTCTCCTCGGTGCTCGAACTGGCTGCGCTACGGCATCCAACCCCAGGACGCCAAAGCCGGTCAGCGTCCGGGGTTCTGCCGCTCCAAAGCCCACCGACGCGAACACCTCGGCTACGCGGGCCGTCGCGTGCTGGTCTCCCGTAAGTGGTCCGGCAAGACCCTGGCCGATCACAAGGCGGACCGGCTGGCCTGGGTCCTGGACACCCTGGGCGTGGACCCCACAGGCGAGGACCAGGGCGACGACGGCACCCACCGGCCTCCGGTGCTGACCTCGGTCAACTCCGGTGACTTCGCCTGGGAACTCGCACGCCCCACCGATCCGGACGTGGCTCCCCGAGAACAACGCCTCCTCCGGGCCGTGGGCGAAGCCCTCAAACGCCGCGCCCAACTCACCGCCGCACGAACCCCCGAACATTCGGCAACGGAAAGGGCTGCCTGATGGCCAGCAAGAAGATCCGTCCGACCGGCCGTCTGCTCACCGTGGACCAGGCGGCCGAACTTCTCAACACCTCCGTCCGCTACCCCCGGCGGCTGATCGAGGAACGCCGCATCACCTTCGTCAAGGTCGGCCGCCACGTGCGCATCCCGGAATCGGCACTGGACGAGTTCATCACCGCCGGAACCGTCGAACCGGTCCGGCTGCGCCGGGGGAGGGCGGCCTGATGGCTGGCGAGAGGAAGAGGGCCTTCGGCAACATCCGTTCCCTGTCCTCGGGGCGCTTCCAGGTCCGCTACCGCAGCCCTGACGGGCGTATGCGCCCGGCCCCGACCACCTTCGCGACCAAGAAGGCGGCACAGCGCTGGCTGACGCTCAAAGAGGCGGAGATCGCTCAGGGGGACTGGTTCGACCCTGAGGCCGGGGCGCTGCCCTTCGGTGAGTACGCGGCTGAGTGGATCGAACACCGGGACCTGACCCGTAAGACCCGGCGCACCTATGAGGATCTGCTCCGCCTCCACCTGGAGCCGACGTTCGGCAACGTACTCCTGAGCGAGATCAAGGAGGCGGACATCCGGCGGTGGCGCTCCTCCCGGCTGCGACGCAAGACGGGCCGCGCCCAGGTGCCCAAGGCGTACCGGCTCATGCGGGCCGTGCTCAACACCGCCGTCAAGGACCGGCTGATCCGCGAGAACCCCTGCCAGATCGACGGTGCGGGGCTGGAGGACACCGAGGAACGCCCGGTGCTGTCGGTCTCCGAGGTCTTCGAACTGGCGGACGCCATCAAGCCGCGGTACCGGTCCCTGGTGTTGCTGGCGACGTTCGGCAGTATGCGGTGGGGCGAGCTGGCTGGTCTGCGCCGTCGGCACCTGGACTTGGACGCTCGAACGGTGCGGGTACGCGAGACCGTCTCGGACGTGGGCGGGCTGTACAAGGGCAAGCCCAAGTCCAAGGCGGGATACCGGACCGTCTCACTCCCGGAGCTGATCGTTCCGGACCTGCGACGCCACCTGGACGAGTTCGCCGCCCCGGGGCCGAACGGGTTCGTGTTCGTGGGGGTGCGCGGCAACCAGCTCCGGCGGGGCAATTTCTCGAAGTACTGGGCGGACGCCTGCGCTGCCGTGGGCCTGGAGGACGTCCACCTCCATGACCTCCGGCACACCGGGAACACCTACGCGGCTGAGGCCGGGGCTTCCGTGCGCGAACTCATGCGGCGGATGGGCCACTCCAGCACGCGGGCCGCGATGATCTACCTCCACGCACGGGACGAACGCGAACGCGAGATCGCGGACCGGCTGGGGGAGAGGGCCGCCGAGGAACTGAGGGACAACAAACGGGACCCAGAAGGCGACGATCCGCCCTCCGAGGAGACCCGTCGCTGACCCTCACCCGCTCCGACGCCTGTGGCACGTGTGTGGCACGGCGACCCGCTCACACCCCGGGAAAAACAAACGGCCAGGTGTTCGAAAAACCTTGAACGACCTGGCCTTTTGTGTCTTTGGAGCGGATGACGGGAATCGAACCCGCGTTATCAGCTTGGGAAGCTGAAGTTCTACCATTGAACTACATCCGCGCTGCTGGGCCGGGGCTCCCGGCCAACGCTGGCTATCCTAGCCCAACTCCGGGCCCCATGGGCAAGTCGGCGCCGTCCCGGGGGCGGGCTCGGGCGCCGCCGGGCTGTTCCCGCAGGCGGTAGGTTCGGAACGTGCTGCTCTCCGATCGCGATCTCAGGTCAGAAATCGACTCCGGGCGGGTCCGGATCGATCCCTTCGACCCCTCCCTCATCCAGCCGTCGAGTATCGACGTCCGACTCGACCGCTTCTTCCGGGTCTTCGAGAACCACAAGTACCCGCACATCGACCCGTCGGTGGAACAGCCGGATCTGACCCGGCTGGTCGAGACCGACGGCGACGAGGCGTTCGTACTGCACCCGGGTGAGTTCGTCCTGGCGTCCACCTACGAGGTGGTGGCCCTGCCGGACGACATCGCGAGCCGTCTCGAAGGCAAGAGCTCCCTGGGCCGCCTGGGGTTGCTCACGCACTCCACCGCGGGGTTCATCGACCCCGGTTTCTCCGGCCACGTCACCCTGGAGCTCTCCAACGTGGCGACCCTGCCGATCAAGCTCTACCCGGGGATGAAGATCGGCCAGCTGTGCATGTTCCGGCTCACCTCGCCGGCTGAGCGCCCCTACGGTTCCGCCGCCCGAGGGTCCCGTTACCAGGGGCAGCGCGGGCCGACCCCCTCCCGGTCGCACCAGAACTTCTCGCGGACCCAGGTCGTGGAGGAGGGGCCCTGACCCGGGGGCCTTCTGGTGGCCCAACCGGGGCTTACGGTACGGTCATGGTTTGACACGTTCTGTCGTCTGGCGTGCCTGTCACGTAATTGTGACCCTCATCGCCCTAGAATTGCCGGTGGTATAGATCACATCTGGGCGTTCTGGAGTGTCGGCATCCCTTGTCATAGGTCGGCAGACGGTTTTTATGGCGGTTAAACATGTTATCTGGTAGTGACATACCGCCTGAACTGTGCGTACACATCTGGGTAAGGTGGCGCCCCGACGTGAACCAGGTAGCGGTTTCGCCCGCTTAGGGTGCGCACGGGGGGGCTCTGCGCAAACCGGCTACCTGCGGAAACCGCGGGCCGGATCGGGGGTTTGAGCCCCACTGCGCCTCGCGGCCGGGACAGCCCCATAGAGGAGACCGTGCCAGTAGTACGCGCAGACCACCTGTACAAGGTGTTCGGAAGACAGTCGAAGGCAGCCGTCGAACGGCTCTCCGACGGCAGCCACCGTGACACCATCGCCGACCTCGACGTGACCGCTGCCGTCATCGACGTGTCCTTCGAGGTCCAACCGGGCGAGATCTTCGTCGTCATGGGCCTGTCGGGGTCGGGCAAGTCAACCCTTATCCGCATGCTCAACGGTCTCCTGGAGCCCACCGCGGGCACCGTGGAGGTCGACGGCGTCAACATCACCGCACTGAGCAGGAAGCACCTCCTGAACCTGCGGGGCGAGAAGATCAGCATGGTCTTCCAGCACTTCGCCCTGCTTCCGCACCGCACGGTTCTGGAGAACGCGGCCTACGGCCTGGAACTGCGCGGGATGCCCCGTGCCGAACGCCAGGCGAAGGCCAAGGAGACCCTCGGGCTCGTGGGCCTGGACGGCTGGGAGGACAAGCTCCCGCAGCAGCTCTCCGGCGGCATGCAGCAGCGTGTGGGCCTGGCCCGCGCACTGGCCGCCGACACCGACATCATCCTCATGGACGAGGCCTTCAGCGCGCTCGACCCGCTGATCCGGCGGGACATGCAGACGCAGCTCCTGGAACTCCAGGCCTCCCTGGGCAAGACGATCATCTTCATCACGCACGACCTCAACGAGGCCATGCGCCTCGGAGACCGGATCTGCGTGCTCCGTGACGGCCGTGTCGCCCAGATCGGTGCGGCCGCCGAGATCCTGGGCGAGCCGGCCAACGAGTACGTCGAGCGCTTCGTCGAGGACGTCGACCGCTCCCGCGTGCTCACCGCCTCGGCCGTGATCGACGCCGGCACCGCCACCGACACCAGCGCCCCGCAGGTCAGCCCGGACACCCTGGTGGCCGACCTGTACCCGACCGTCTCCACCACGGACCGCCTCCGGGTGGTCTCGGACGAGGGCGAGGTGCTCGGCATGGTGACCCGCGAGTCCGTGCTGGCCTCCCTCGCCTCCGACGAGAAGGGGGAGGAGAACAAGTGACACCCGTCGACTTCCCGCCGCACATCCCGATCGGTGACGGCTTCGAGGCGCTCAACACCTGGCTCAAGTCCACCTTCGGCCTGTTCTTCGAGCTGACCGGTGACTTCATCAGCTGGGCCGTCGCGGTCCTGTCCGGGTTCTTCGTCGACCCCGGCGCCGGGCAGTTGGCGTTCATCGCCGCCGTGATCATCGCGGTCCCGCTGGTGCGCACGCGCCGCACGCCCCTGCTGGGGATCGTCGTCGGCGTCTCGCTGCTGTACATCCTCCAGGCGCTGTTCGGTCTCGTGACCGTCGTCATCAACAGCGTTCCGGTGCTCTTCCTGTGGGCGATGAACCTCTTCGACACCAACGTCGAACCGTACTTCGTCATCTCCCTGGTGTTCCTGGTCGCTGTCACCGCACTGGGACTCGTGGAGAGCCGGAGCCGGGTCCGCGCCGCCGTCGTCGCCGGGGGCTGGCTGGCCCTGGTGCTGCTCGGCTGGCTGGTCCTGCCGATGCTGGTCACCGCGCCGATGTCGCTGATCATGATCCTGCTGCTCAGCCTGCTCGCCTTCACGGTGGCCGGTTGGCGCATGGGTCTGTTCGCGCTGATCGCGCTGACCCTCGTGGCCTCGGTGGACCAGTGGTTCAACGCCATGGACACGCTGGGCCTGGTCCTGGTGGCCAGCCTCATCGCCGTGGTCATCGCGATCCCGATCGGCATCCTGGCCGCCTACAGCGACCTGGTCAGCAAGGTCATCAAGCCGGTCCTGGACCTGATGCAGACCCTCCCGGCGTTCGTCTACCTGATCCCCGCGATCTTCTTCTTCTCCATCGGGGCGGTCCCCGGCGTGGTCGCGACCATCGTGTTCGCGATGCCGCCCGGCGTGCGCCTCACCGAGCTCGGCATCCGCGGTATCGACAAGGAGCTCGTCGAGGCGGGTGAGGCCTTCGGTGCCCCGCGGAGCAAGATCCTCACCGGTATCCAGCTCCCCCTGGCCCTGCCGACGATCATGGCCGGCGTCAACCAGGTCATCATGCTGGGCCTGTCGATGGTCGTCATCGCGGGCATGGTCGGCGCCGGCGGCCTGGGCAGCCAGGTCTACCAGGGCATCACCCGCAACGACGGCGCACTCGGTTTCGAGGCGGGCATCGCCGTGGTCATCCTGGCGATCTTCCTGGACCGCCTCACCGCCGCCGTCACCAAGAACAGCCCGCAGGCCCGCGTCGACGGTTAGCCCTGACGCAGGCCGGTTCACAGAAGCACTAGGGAAGGACATCCCACGATGTACAGCCGTAAGCGAATGACAGGTCTGGCCGCGGCCGGTATGAGCGGCATCCTCCTGCTGACCGCCTGCGGAGGCGGCGGCGAGGACCTGACCGGTGGCTCCGACGAGGGCGGCGAGGACGTCAAGGACGTCAACATCGCGCTGATCGCCTGGGACGAGGCCATCGCCACCACCGCCATGTGGCAGGTCATCCTGGAGGAGAAGGGCTACGACGTCAGCATCACCGACGTCGACGTGGCCCCGATGTACCAGGGCGCCGCCAACGGCGACGTGGACCTGTTCCTGGACACCTGGCTCCCCACCACCCACGCGGACTACTGGGAGGACTACGGGGACCAGCTTGAGGACCTCGGGACCTGGTACGACAACGCCGTGCTGACCATCACCGTCCCCGAGTACATGGAGGACGTCAACAGCATCGCCGACCTCCCGGACCACGCGGACGAACTGGGCAACCGGATCGTGGGGATCGACCCGGGCGCCGGTCTGACCCGGGTCACCAAGGAAGAGGCCATGCCGGCCTACGGCCTTGAGGAGGACTGGGAGCTGATGGAGTCCTCCACCGCCGCGATGCTCGCCGAGCTGGACTCCGCGATCGCCGAGGAGGAGCCCATCGTCGTGACGCTGTGGCGTCCGCACCCGGCCTACGCCCAGTACGACCTGAAGGACCTCGAGGACCCCGAGGGCGCGATGGGCGAGACCGAGGAGATCCACGCGGTCGGCCGCGAGGGCTTCGGCGAGGACTACCCCGACCTGACCGGTTGGATGGAAGGCTGGACCATGACCGACGAGGAGCTCGCCTCCCTGGAGGTCCTCACGGTCGGTGAGGGCGTCGAGGACGAGCAGGCGGGCGCCCGCGAGTGGCTCTCCGAGAACCCCGAGTTCCTGGAGCGCACCCTGGGCGAGGACGCCGAGGGCCTGGACTTCTAGGACTCCCACGTGTCGCCCCGGTCACAGGGCGTACAAAACGCCCGGATCATCGGGTAGAAATACGAAGTCGGCCGCCTCCACCGCGTGTGGGGGCGGCCGTCGTCTGGGCGAAGTTCCGGAGCCGGTACCGATGGTCCCCCCTCACGCGGACCGGCCCCGCGCAAGCACGTACTGAGGGAAGACGATTTCATGATGGACAGCCACAGGCGCGGGACGGCTCTGGCCGCCGCCGGTGTGAGCGGTGTGCTCCTGTTGACCTCCTGTGCCGGGGAGAACGGGAGCCTGATCGGTGGCTCTGACGGCGGCGAGGACGCCAAGGAGATCAACATCGCGTTGATCGGCTGGGAGGAGGCCGTCGCGGTCACCCACATGTGGGAGGTCATCCTGGAGGAGAAGGGCTACGACGTCACGGTCACCGAGGTCGACGTCGCCCCGGCCTTCCAGGGGGTGGCCGACGGCGATCTCGACCTGTACCTGGACATGTGGCTTCCGGTCACCCACCACGAGTACATGCAGGAGCACCGGGACCGGATCGAGAGCCTGGGCTCCTGGTACGACAACGCGGTCCTGACCCTCACGGTCCCCGAGTACATGGAGGACGTGCGCTCGATCGACGACCTCCCGGAGTACGCCGAGGACCTGGACGGCACCATCGTCGGTATCGAACCGGACGCCGGCCTGACCCAGGTCACCCGGGACCAGGCCATGCCCGGGTACCGCCTGGAGGAGGACTTCGAGCTGGAGACGTCGTCGGGCGCGGAGATGATGGCCGAGCTGGACGAGGCCGTCCTGGCTCAGGAGCCGGTCGTCGTGACGCTGTGGCGTCCGCACCCGGCCTACGCCCAGTACGACCTGAAGGACCTGGACGACCCCCAGGGGGCGATGGGCGGTACCGAGGGCCTGCACTCGATCGGGCGTGCGGGCTTCGCCGAGGACTACCCCGAGCTGACCGACTGGATCAGGAACTGGTCCATGAACGATGACGAGCTCGCCTCCCTGGAGACCCTCACGGTCGGCCCCGGGGTCACCGATCCGGCGGAGGGTGCCCGGCAGTGGCTCGCCCGGAACCCCCTGTTCCTGGAGCGCACCCTGCAGGAGGACGCCGGGGACCTCGAGTTCTGAGTGTTCGCCCCGCCCCCGCGGGGCTCCGGGGAACGCGCGGCGGGGGCCGTCTCCCGGATGGGAGGACGGCCCCCGCCGCGCGTGCGGGACGTCCGGGGCTCAGGGGGCGTAGTAGCCGCCCTGGGCGCCTCCGATGCCCTGGTTCGCCTGGTTCGGCTTCTCGCGCCTGGGTAGCACGTAGGCGGCCAGCAGCCCGCCGAGGAAGCCGAACAGGTGCGCCTGCCAGGAGACGCCGGGGTGTTGGGGCAGGACCCCCCAGATCATCGTTCCGTAGAAGATGACCACGCAGATCATGATGACGATGTCGATGGTCTTGCGTTCGATGATGCCGCGCAGGACCGTGTAGCCGAAGTAGCCGAAGACCAGGCCGCTGGCCCCCACGGTGACGGTGTTGTCGGCGGTGAACAGCCACACGCCCACGCCGCTGACCAGGGCCACGATCAGGGTGGTGATCAGGAAGCGGCCCAGGCCGCTGAAGGCCACGAGGGAACCCAGCACCAGGAACGGCAGCGAGTTGCCGATCAGGTGGGCGAAGTTGCCGTGCATGAACGGTGCGGTCAGCACGGCCCAGGGTGCGTCGGCTTCTCCGGACCTGATGCCGAACTGGCGGTCGAGACGGCCCCCGAGAGGGGTGTCGAGGATCTCGAGGACCCACATGGCCGCGAGCATCCCCGCTACGGTCAGGATGGCGGTGATTCTGGACTGCTTCACCCCATCGAGACTAGATCAAACTGTCTTGGGGCGGTATGTCCGTGGGGCGCGTGTGGGCGATTGGTCCGATGTGTTCACAGTTGCGACCGGTCCGACGGTCGGGGGTGCGCAGACGCTCAGGGGTTTCGGGCGATCGGCGCGGTGCGGCCCGGGGGGCGACACGTTGGGTTCAGGGGCCGGAGGAGCTCGGGCTCAGGAGGTCAGGGAGCGCTTGCGGGGCGGAATCCCGGCCATGGCCATGAACGACTCCACCTTGGCGGGGTTGGTCATCCCGGTCAGCGGCAGGTGGGTGCGCGAGGTCCGGCGGCTCTTCAGCGACGGGAAGCGCTTGGGACGCCCCGCGCGGTCGCACAGGCCCAGGGAGCGGATGCGTCCGGGGAGCACGTGGTAGGAGCCGATCTCGTTGAAGGGGATCCGCACGACGTAGTCCCCGCGCTCGTAGCGGAACTCCTCGTCGGAGACCTCCAGGACCGGCGCCTTGATCAGGTGTCCGTGCACCGCGCAGACGGCGCCGAGGAGGGCGAGGATGACACCGAGCGTGATGTTCGCCCAGTGTCCGGGGTCGAGGGCCACGGTCCCGGCCCCCAGAGCCACGAGAGCGTAACCGCCCGACAGTTCCACGTACTTGCGGCCTACGGGGCAGACCAGGCGGACCGGTTCGGACACGGCGGATGCCTCTCTCGCTGGGCGGGGCGTTGAGGGTGACGGAGGGCGTCACAGGGAACCCTATCCGCTCCGCGGGTGCGGGGCTCTCCGTTTCGGTCAGCTCGTGTGTGGGGTTCAGGACATGCCCTGGGTGGATTCCTGCCTTCTGTCGCTTTTTATGGTCAATGACAGGATCTTCCTATGAATTGACATTGGCATTTTCAGCTGAGTCCAGTGGGGCGGAAGTCGCCTTTTGTTGTGCGAGTGCTGCCAGGTGATCTATTTGTAGATCTTTGTCTGCTTCTCTCTCGGTAGTCACGCACTTCGGGGTGGTAGTTAAACGTCGTTTACTTTTGCCGGACGCTGGCTGGCGGCTCGATTAACCCGCAATTCTTTTCTGTCTTGTCCGAATTCCGGTGGGCTGCCGGTTCCATGTCCTGCCCATCTGGCCTGCGTTGATGACAGATTTCCCGGTTGTTGCGGGCGTCTGGGGAGTTTGCGCCTTCGTGGTTCGGGCACGGGCGCGAGCCGGTTTCGGATGGGTCACGAATCCGGCATTGGGGCTATGCAGGCATTTCTCTTAATGGTCTTCTAAGCGACTAATCGCCTAAGTTTGGCGGGATGTGCCTGGCAAGCGCGAGACCCGCGCGGACGGCCCGTATCAGTGATCAAGGGTGTGACTGATGGAGAATCGTAGGAAATGGCTGGGCGCCGTGGGACTCGGCGTCTCCGCCTCTCTGGTGCTCGGAGCCTGTGCGCCCCCCGGCGGCGACGGCTCGGACAGCGGGAACTCGGTGACGTGGATCGTCAACCAGCCCGGTAACGGCTGGAACCACAACACACCGGAGGGCGGCTCGGTCTACGGCATCCAGTTCCTCCACGACGTCCTGCCCTACACCGGTTACTGGGGCCCGGACTCGGAGTGGTACTGGAACGAGGACCTGATCGTCAACGAGCCCGAGCTCCTCAGCGAGGACCCGATGTCCTGGGAGCTGGAGATCCACCCGGACGCGGCGTGGAGCGACGGCGAGCCGATCGACGCCGACGACTTCATCTGGGCCTGGAAGATGAACAGCGGCGACGAGGACCTGTGCGCGGACAACTGCAACTCGCGCGGCACCACCCTGCCGTCCAAGTTCGAGAGCGTCGAGGGCTCCGACGACGGCAAGACCGTCACGATCACCATGAAGGAAGGCGAGCTGTTCCCCGAGTGGTTCGTCTTCGGTGAGGACGGCCTGTACCCCTCGCACCTGGTCGCGGACCAGTTCGACCTGGACACCCCCGAGGGCATGCTCGAGTCCTCGAACTGGTTCAACGAGAACCAGCCCACCGTCTCCGGCAGCCGCTACGTGATGGAGGAGGGCGCCGAGCTCGACGGCCGGGTCATCAAGACCCTCAACGAGGAGTACTGGGGCGACAAGCCCGAGATCGGGGAGATCATCCTCCAGGTCAACACCGAGGAGGGCAGCTGGGTCCCGGCCCTGCAGAACGGCGAGGTCCAGGGCGCCTCCCCTGCCACCTGGTCCGACGACGTGATCAACCAGCTCGACGGCATCGAGGGCGTCGAGTACGGCGTCAACCCCGGCGCCAGCTGGGAGCACATGGACGTCAACATGAAGCACGACTGGCTCTCCGACGAGGCTCTGCGGCACGCGATCTTCACCGCGCTCGACGTCGAGAACATCGCCACCCGTACCTACGGTGACAACTTCCCGGACATCACCCCCCGGACCAACCACGTCTTCTCCGAGAGCAGCCCCTTCCACGAGGACGTCATCACCGAGCTGGGCCACGGCTCCGGCGACATCGACGCCGCCGTCGAGATCCTCGAGGACGCCGGATACGAGCTCGACGGCGACAGCCTGACCCGGGACGGGGAGGCCGTACCGCCGATCCGGATCGGTTACACCGCCGGCCACGTCGCCCGCGAGATCATCGCCGAGCTCGCCCAGGCCGACCTGGCCGAGATCGGCATCAGCCTGGAGATCGACACCACCAACGACCTCGGCGGCACCCTCGCCGAGGGCGACTTCGACATCATGCTCTACGGCTGGAGCACCACGCCGGACTTCGCGAGCTCCCCCGAGCAGTACTGGCACAGCGAGAGCGGCAGCAACTTCGGCCACCTCGACGTGGAGGAGGTCGACGAGGTGGCCGTCAAGGCCCAGAACACGAGCTCCCCCGAGGAGGCCGCCGAGCACGCGAACGAGGCCGCCCGCCTCGTGGCCGAGGAGGCCTACGTGCTGCCCCTGGTGGACACCCCGACGTTCTACTTCGTGGACACCAACTACGTGGACAACGTCGAGGACAACAACGCCCAGTCGCGTCGTGCCCTGTGGAACCAGCACGAGTGGACCGCGGTCGACTAGCGGTTTTCCCGGACCACTCCACTCCCGCCCGAGGGCAGGGCGGTCCGGTCCCGTCCCGGCGCACGCAGGCCCGCCTGCGGGCGCCGGGGCCTCGACCGGACGCACCCGGCACGCGGAACACCACCGGGCCGGGGACCGGACCGGGCCGCGCGGGTACCCCCCAACCGCGCGGCCCGCCCTCCTGCGGCGGGAGCGCTAACGAAGGACCTTTCCATGCTCGTATACACCGCGCGTCGCATCGCAGTGGCGATCCCAACGCTTGTGGCGGCGTCGGTTCTCGTGTTCCTGATGGTGGACGTCATCGGTGACCCGCTGGCGGACCTGAGGTCGATGCAGCCCGCGCCGGACCCGGCCACGATCGCCGCGGCGGAGGAACGGCTCTACCTGGACCGGTCGATCCCGGAGCGGTACTGGCTGTGGCTCACCGGCCTCGGAGGAAACGGTGACATCGGGATCCTCCAGGGCCAGTTCGGTCCCTCGGTACGGGGCGGCAACTACGTCATCGGGGCAGAGCTCTGGGCGGGCCTCCACGTCTCCGTCCGGCTGGTGTCGGCCGCCGTCCTCCTGGCCCTCGGGCTGGCGATCATCTCCGGCGTCATCAGCGCGATGCGCCAGTACTCCAAGCTCGACTACACGCTGACCTTCGTCGGTTTCCTCGCCCTGGCCATGCCCACCTTCTGGCTGGGAGCCCTGATCCGGGAGGGCGGCCTCTGGATCAACCGGACCACCGACTCGACGTTCTTCTACACCATCGGGGCCAACTCGGCCCGGGTGGACGACATGACCGGCTGGCAGTACTTCCTGGACTCCTCCGGCCACCTGATCCTCCCGACGCTGACACTGATGCTCACCAGTTACGCCTCCTGGAGCAGGTACCAGCGCACCTCCATGCTGGAGGTACTCAACAGCGACTACGTGCGCCTGGCCCGCTCCAAGGGGGTGCGCTACCGGACGGTGGTGCGCAGGCACGCCCTCCGGACCGCCCTCATCCCGCTGGTGTCGGTCACCACGGTCGCGGTCGCGGGGATCATCGACGGGGTCGTGATCATCGAGACCGTCTTCCAGTGGCGCGGCCTCGGCTACTTCTTCATCGAGGCACTCACCCACAAGGACTCCTTCGCGATCATGGCCTGGCTCATGCTCAGCGGTTTCTTCGTGATCATCTGCACCCTCATCGCCGACCTGCTGTACGGCGTTCTCGACCCGAGGATCCGTTATGAGTGACATCAAGAGCGACGCTTCGAACGGCGCGGGTTCGGCCGGGGAGAGCGTCGACAAGGGCCAGCAACTCACCCAGTTCCAACTGGTCTGGCGGCGCTTCCGGCGCCACCGGGCCGCGATGTTCAGCCTGGTCGTGCTGGTCGCGCTCACCCTGTTCGCCTTCGCCCTCCCGCTGGTGTGGCCCTACGACCACGGCGTCTACCGGGAGATCGCCGGAAACCAGTCGCCGAGCTGGCAGCACCCCTTCGGCACCACCAACCAGGGCCAGGACGTGTTCGCGCAGACCATGCGCGGAGCCCAGCAGTCCCTCAAGGTCGCGCTCACCGTGTCGGTGATGGCGACCGGGTTCGGGGCCCTGTGGGGTGCGATCGCGGGCTACCACCGCGGCCGCATCGACGCGGTCATGATGCGGGTCACCGAGATCTTCCTGATCATCCCGCTGCTGGTCGCCGTGGCCGCCCTCGGCGGCAACCTCACCGGCGGCACCACCTGGTACGCGGTCGCGCTCATCATCGGCCTGTTCTCCTGGGCCAGCATCGCCCGCCTGGTACGCGGAAGCGTGCTCTCCCTGCGCGAGCAGGAGTTCATCGAGGCGGCCAGGGCCTCCGGGGCGTCGGCCTCCTGGATCATCCTCCGCCACCTGCTGCCCAATGCGGCAGGGCCGATCATCGTCGCGGCCACACTGCTGATCGCGATCGCGGTACAGGTCGAGGCGGCGCTGTCCTTCCTGGGCTTCGGCATCCAGCCCCCGGACATCTCGCTGGGGAAGATGGTCGAGGGCGCCCGGACGGCGGCCTTCACCCGGCCGTGGCTGTTCTATCCGCCGGGCCTGATCATCGTGGCGATCTGCCTGGCGATCAACTTCATCGGTGACGGGCTGCGGGACGCGCTCGACCCGCGACAGACGATCTCGCGGCGGTGAGTATGACAGAGCACGAAGCTGAGGGCACGCACGTGAAGAACCACAACCACGAGGACGTCGTCCTGGACGTCGACGACCTCAACGTCACCTTCTCCTCGGAGGACGGCCCCCTGCACGCGGTGCGCGGGGTCAGCTACCAGGTGCGCCGGGGCGAGGCCCTGGGCATCGTCGGGGAGTCCGGCTCGGGCAAGTCGGTGACCTCGATGGCGATCATGGGGCTGCTGCCCAGGACCGCGAAGGTCACCGGATCGGCCCGGGTCCTGGGCCAGGAGGTCATCGGGCTCAACGACGCGCAGTTCAGCAAGGTGCGGGGGCAGAGGATCGCGATGATCTTCCAGGACCCGCTCACCTCGCTGAACCCCGTCCACACCATCGGTGCGCAGATCTCCGAGGCGATCCTGACCCACCGGAAGGTGAGCAGGGCCCAGGCCCGCGAGAAGTCCGTCCACCTGCTCGACAGGGTCGGGATCCCCAACCCGGAGCAGCGGGTGGACCAGTACCCGCACGAGCTGTCCGGCGGTATGCGTCAGCGCGTGGTCATCGCCATCGCGATGGCCAACGAACCCGACGTGATCATCGCCGACGAACCCACCACCGCCCTGGACGTCACCGTCCAGGCTCAGGTGCTGGAGGCGTTGGAGGCGGCACGGCAGGAGACCGGCGCCGCCCTGGTGCTGATCACCCACGACCTGGGCGTCGTCGCTGGTCACGTGGACCGGGTGGCCGTGATGTACGCGGGCCGCCTGGTGGAGGCCGGGACGGTGGAGGACGTCTTCTACCGGCCGCGGATGCCCTACGCGCTGGGGTTGCTGGGTTCGCTGCCCCGCCTGGACGGGGGCCGCGACCACCGGCTCACCCCCATCACGGGGGCGCCGCCGTCACTCCTCAACCTTCCGGTGGGGTGCACGTTCGCCCCGAGGTGTCCGATGGCACGGGACGTCTGCCGCACCGAGGACCCCGAACTGGTGGAGGCCGCCGTCGCGGAGGGGGAACGGAACGAGGACCCGGTGAGCCGGCACCGGGCCGCCTGCCACTTCAGCGGGGACCTGGTCTCGGCCACGCCCGAGGACCTCTTCGGCTCCGAAGCAGGGAAGGCCGGTGCGTCGGCGGAGCCGACCGGGGGCGCTCCCGTCCCGGAGGCGGGCCGGGGACCGGAACCGGAGGTCGGGGAGCCGGAACCGGAGGGCCGTGAGGTCCTCCTGCGGGCGGAGGAACTCGTCAAACACTTCCCGATCCTCTCCAAGGGCGTCCTCAAGCGCAGGATCGGTGAGGTGCAGGCGGTCTCCGGGGTCTCCCTGGAGCTCAGGGAGCACGAGACCCTCGCGCTCGTGGGCGAGTCCGGCTGCGGGAAGTCGACCACGGCACGTCTGCTGCTGAACCTGGTCAGGCTGACCTCGGGCGAGGTCCACTACATGGGCCAGCCGATCCAGGACCTGTCGGACAAGCAGATGCGGCCGCTGCGCCGGGACCTGCAGTTGGTGTTCCAGGACCCGTTCGCCTCCCTGGACCCCCGCATGACGGTGTCGGACATCATCGCCGAACCGCTGCGGATCCACCGTGAGGCGAACGGCTCCGCGAAGCGGCGGGTCAGGGAACTCCTGGAACTCGTGGGGCTCAACCCGGAGCACGGCTCGCGCTACCCGCACGAGTTCTCGGGTGGTCAGCGCCAGCGGATCGGCGTGGCCAGGGCCCTGTCGCTCAAACCCAAGGTGCTGATCCTGGACGAACCGGTGTCGGCCCTGGACGTGTCCATCCAGGCGGGTGTGATCAACCTGCTGGAGGACCTCCAGGACGAGCTCGGCCTGTCGTACCTGTTCGTCTCGCACGACCTGTCGGTGGTCAGGCACATCGCCGACCGGGTGGCCGTGATGTACCTCGGCAAGATCGTGGAGACGGCCACGACGGAGCAGTTGTTCAGGGCGCCCGCGCATCCGTACACGCAGGCGCTGATCTCGGCGATCCCGCTGCCGGACCCGGTCAAGGAGCGGACCCGGGAGCGGATCACCGTCACCGGCGACATCCCCAGCCCGGCCGACCCGCCGTCGGGCTGCCGGTTCCGGACCCGCTGCCCGAAGTTCGCCGACGGGCTTTCGGACGCCGAGCGCACCCTGTGCGTGGAGCAGCCGCCGGAGCTGCTGGACCGGGGCGCCGGGCACGAGGACGCCTGCCACTACTCGCAGGTGGTCGAACTCTTCTGAGTCCGGGTACGGGGGCGGGCCGGGGTTCTCCCTGCCCGCCTCTTCACGTGCGGCCAGCCGGAGCCGTGCGCGAACCACCGGTCACGGTATGGCGCATCGTGGGCACCTTCGGTTATTTTCGCTTGGCGTGCTCCCGATCGGTTGACCCCGGAGGAGATTCCCCATGACCCCCACGGCCCCCCGCGGACAGCAGTCGCGGCGCACACGGGGACGGCGGGCCGCCGCGGCCCTCGTCTCCGCCCCGCTGCTCTGGTTCACCCCGGCCGCTGCCGTGCCCGCCGGGGCCGCCACCGTGACCCCTGCCGACATCCACCAGGCCGATACCTACCGGGCCGGTGCCGACCCGGCCGAGCGCGCCGACGGGCTGCGCGCGGACATCGACGCGATCCTGGCGGACCCGATGCTGGAGGGCGCGACCTCCGGGGTGGTGGTGACCGACGCCGTCACCGGAGAGGTGCTCTACTCGGAAGAGGCCGGCACCCGGTTGCTGCCCGCCTCCAACATGAAGCCCTTCACGACGGCCGCCGCACTCCAGGTGTTGGGGGCCGACCACACCTTCGGTACCGAGGCCGTGGTGGAGCGCCGCCCGGGCCGGGGCGCCGTCGACGAGCTCTACCTGGTCGGCGGCGGCGACCCGGCACTCGACGGGGCGGACCTGTACGCCATGGCCGCGGAGGTGGCCGCCTCCGGCGTCACCTCGGTCGGAGACCTGTACGCCGACGACTCCTGGTTCGACGACGAACGGCTCGTGGACGACTGGTGGCCCGAGGACGAGCCCTACGCCTACTCGGCGCAGATCTCGGCCCTCACCGTGGCCCACGGCGACCGCCATGACACCGGGGTGACGGAGGTGACCGTGACCGCGACCGGGGACGGTGAGCCCGTGAGCGTGGACCCGGGGGCCGCCGCCGGTTACGTCGAGCTCGACAACCGGGCCGTCACCGGGTCGGCCGGGGGAGAGGACACCCTGGTGGTCGACCGTCCGGTGGGCACCAACACCATCGAGGTCACCGGATCGCTGCCCGTGGACGCCGGCCCGCGGGTGGTGCTGCGCACCGTGGACGAGCCCGCCGGGCTGGCCGGGCACCTGTTCGCGCAGGCGCTGGAGGAGCACGGCGTGGCCGTCGGCGGCGAGGTCGCGCAGGCCGAGGTGCCGGATGAGTGGCACCGTCCGAGGGTGGTCGCCGAGCACACGTCCCCGCCCCTGGAGGAGCTTCTGGTCCCGCTGGTGAAGTTCAGCAACAACGGCCACGCCGAGATGCTGGTCAAGAGCATCGGCCGGGAGGTCTCCGGGGAGGGGGCGTGGGGCGCGGGCCTGGCCGCCCAGGAGGCCGCGCTCCGGGACCTGGGCGTGGACACCTCCGACCTGGTCCTGACCGACGGGTCGGGGCTGTCCCGGGGTAACCGGGTCACCGCTGACACCGTCGTCGACCTGCTCGCCCGGGCCCAGGAGGCCCCCTGGTACGAGGTCTGGCACCACTCGCTGCCGGTGGCCGGGGACAGCGACCCGTTCGTCGGCGGCACCCTGGCCCGGCGGATGGGCGGCACCCCCGCGGCGGGGGCCGTCCAGGCCAAGACCGGCACCATGACCGGGGTGAGCGCGCTCTCGGGCTACGTGCAGGGGCCCGGCGGCGAGCTGTACTTCAGCGTGGTCAACAACGGCCACTCCGGTTACGCGCCCACCCGGGTGCAGGACGCGATCGCGGTCCGGTTGGCCGAGCACCTGGGCAACCGGATCCCAGAGCAGGCGGCGCTCTCCCGGCACGGGGCGGTGGCAGGCGGCGGTGAACTGGAGTGTTCCTGGGAGCTGACCTGCTGACCCGCTGATCCGGGGGCCGGGGGGCCGCGCTCCCACGGGCGCCGGTGTGTTTCGGGGCGGCCGCGTGTCCGGCTGGGGGTGCGGCCGAAGGTTGTCCACAGGCTGTGGGTGACGGCTGTCGCCCACAGCCCGGAGCTGGCACTGTTGTTCCTGTCCTCCCGCGCTCTCCGTCGCCCCTCCGCTTTCCGCGTACGCGGGGCGGCCCCAGAAGGATGTTCATGGAAACGCTGACCCTCACCTCGGTGTTCGGCATGGTCCTCGGCCAGGTCCTGTCACTGGTCATGCTGATCCTGGTCCTGTTGGGCCTGGGCAAGCTCGCCAGCCGGCTCATGGACGTGCCGTTCAACCTGCCGAGACTGGTGCTGGCGGCACTGTTCGGTGCCCCGACGGGGGCGGTGGGCGCGGTCCTGGCCTACTACGGCACCTTCGACGCGCTCAACTCCACCGACCCGGCCGAGATGGACCAACCGGGGCTCATGGCGCTCATGCTCTTCGCCATGGCGGTGGGCGCGATGCTCGCCTTCGTCGCCCTGGAACTACTCCTGCCCCGGGGCACCCGGTTCCGGCCGGTCGCCGTGGTCCGTGAGGCGAGGGGCTGGTTCGGCCGGTTGGGCCGCTACCGGCGGATCCTGTGGATCCTGGCCCGGCACGGGCTGGGCGGCTACGTCGTCGGCCGCCGGGAAGGGGTGGAGGACACGTCGGCCCAGCGCCGCCTGGCCCGCTCCCTGGTCCGCTCCATGGAGGAGGCCGGGGTGGTGTTCGTGAAGCTCGGGCAGGTGCTGGCCACCCGGCGCGACCTGCTGCCGCCGGTGTTCGTGGAGGAGCTGGGACGCCTGCACAGCGAGGTGGCACGGGTCCCCTACGAACGGATCCGCGACTGCGTGGAGGGCGAACTGGGCCGTGAGGCGGGCGAGGTCTTCGCCGAGTTCGACCCCGAGCCCCTGGCCGCCGCCTCCATCGCCCAGGCCCACCTGGCCCGCCTGCACGGCGGGGAGGAGGTCGTGGTCAAGGTGCAGCGCCCCGGGATCGCCCCGGTGGTCCGGCGCGACCTCGACATCATCCGCAGGCTCGCCAGACGCTTCGAGGAGCACACCGACTGGGGGCCCGCGATCGGGGTGCTCGAACTGGCGGAGGGGTTTGCCGAGGCGCTGCTGGAGGAGCTGGACTTCGAGGTGGAGGCGGCCAACATCGCCGCCGTCGCCGACGCGGCCAGCGGTTCGCGGGTGCGTATCCCCCAGGTGTACGAGGCCTACACCAGCCGTCGCGTCCTGGTCATGGAGCGTCTGTACGGGACCCAGGTGAGCGGGCACGAACTGCCCGCGGAAGAGGGGGAGCAGGTCGCCAAGACCCTCCTGGACTGCCTGCTCGAACAGGTGCTGTCCAGCGGCATCTTCCACGCTGACCCCCACCCGGGCAACATCCTGCTGCTCGACGGGGGCGGCGTGGGGCTGTTGGACTACGGGTCGGTGGGCCGGCTGGACGCCCAGACCCGGGAGGCCCTGCAGATGATGCTGCTGGCCATCGACCGGGGCGACGCGGTCCTGCTCACCGACACCCTGCTCGACGTGGTCGACGACCCGGGGGAGATCGACGCCGAGCGGCTGCGCCGGTCGCTCGGCCAGTTCATGGCGCGCTACCTGCACAGCGGCACCACGGCCAGCATGCGGATGTTCACCGAGCTGCTGATGCTGGTCACACGGTTCGGGCTGGTCCTGCCCGCCGAGCTGGCGGCGGTCTTCCGGGCGTTGGCCACCCTGGAGGGGACCCTGGTGCACCTCTCGCCCGGGTTCGACACGGTGGCCGAGGCCAAAAGGTATGCCGGGGCGCGGATGTCCGAACAGTTGGGCAGCGGCAACCTGAGGGAGATGGCCTCGGCGGAGTTGATCGCCCTGCTGCCCACACTGCGCCGACTGCCGCGCAGGCTGGACCGGATCACCGACCAACTGCACAAGGGCCGTTTCACCGTGCAGGTCCGGATGTTCGCCCACGCCGAGGACAGAAAGCTCCTGCGCTCGGTGGCGCGGCGCGCGGTCATGACCGTGTTGGCGGTGGTCACCGGGTTCATGTCGGTGGGGCTGTTCAACGTCACGGAACAGACCGGGGTGGCCTGGCCCGACCTGGCCACCCACACCCAGGCGCTCAACCTGCTGGCCTGGCTGCTGCTGGCGACCACGGCGACGTTCGTACTGCGCCTGCTGGTGGACATGGTGCGGGACGGCGGGGACCGCCCGCGTCGGTGACCCGGTTCGGGCCCGGGGAGGTCAGCGGGCGGGGTGTTCGCGGTCGATGAGGCGGCGCAGGGCCCGGTGTACCTCCTCGGCACTGGGCTGCGGGTCCATGGTGCAGCAGCGCAGGAAGTAGCCGTCCGAGGCCGCGGCGACCCCGGCCCGGGCGGCGGGGTCGGGAAGGTAGGGCGCGAGGAAGGCGTCCACGGCGGCGGACCAGCGTTCGGTCTGTGAGCGCAGTGAGGGCCGTCGGGCCGAGATGAGGAACAGTTCCATCTCGGCCAGGGCGTGCGCCCGGTCGGCCCCCGCCCCCTCCGCGATGAGGGCGGCGAAGCCGCGCAGTGCCTCGTCCGGGTCCTCGGGCAGGGCGTCGACGAGGGCGACGTAGGCGTCGTTGACTCTGGTGAGGGCGTCGACGAGGAGGTCGTCGACGGTCGCGTAGTAGTAGGTGACCGTACTGGGCGGGACCTCCGCCTCGGCGGCCACCCGGCGCTGGCTGACGGCGGTGACACCGTCCCTTTCGATGACGCGCATGGTGGCGTCCAGGAGTAGTCGCCGCCGCTGTTCGCCCTTGCGCCGACGGCCGTCGCTGATGTTCTCCGGGTCCTCGCCCGGCCGGATGCTGCTCACGCTGCCCCATCCTGCCGGACGGCCGTCGCCGGTCAGTGCTGACCTCCCATCTCCAGGGCCATGACCCCGGCGATGACCAGAGCGATGCCGCCCACCTGGATCCAGGTCAGGGACTCCCCGAGGAAGAGGGCGCCGATGGCGGCGAGGAGTGCGATCCCGATGGCGGCCCACACACCGTAGGCCACACCGAGCGGCATGCCCCGGACGAGTGCCTGGGAGAGCATGAAGAAGGCCCCGGCGTAACCGGCGACGACGAAGAGCGAGGGCAGGAGCCTGGTGAAGCCTTCGGAGAACTTCAGGGAGGTGGTGGCGAGCACCTCCAGGGCGATCGCCCCGGCCAGCCAGATCCACGGCATGTCACGTCTCCTCGCCCACTGGAACCTGAGCAAACGAACAGCTTTTGCTCCGCATGAAACCTGATCAACTGAACAAGATTCTATGTCAGGCATGATGGGCAGGGCAAGCACCGGGCTTTCGGGCGTCCGGAAAGCCGTCCCCTGGTGGACCAGGCGTGTACCCCCGAGGTGTATCCTCGGCGGTTCCGGGCACGGCGGTTGCGCCCCGGATAACCGCTCCGTACCGATGCGCGGAAGTTCAGAACCTTTTCCCGTGTGCCGGCGTCCAACCGGTGGCAGGGTAAGACGGGTTCGAGTTTCATCTATGGAGGTCCAGACGTGACGGGCAAGACCCACTCGGCGGTGACGCGTCGGTTCGGTATCGGGCTGGTGGCGCTCGCGCTCGTCGCCACGGCCTGTACGTCAGGTGACGCCGAGACGCAGAGCAGTGCTGATCCCGCCGAGACCGAAGCGGAAGCGGCCGAACTGAGCATCACCCCGGAGGCCGGTAGCGAGGAGATCGCTCCGAACACCCCCATCCGGGTCAGCGCCGAGCGCGGAGCCATCACCGACGTTCAGGTCGACCAGGCCGTGGTCACCGAGGCCGCTGTCGAGGGAGAGGGCGACGAGGGCGACCTCTACGCCATGACCGGCACCCTCAACGAGGACGGCAGCGAGTGGATCAGCGACTGGAACCTGCGGCCCGGCGCGGAGGTCGTCGTGACCGCGACAGCCGAGAACGAGGCCGGTGAGGAGACCGAACTCACCACCGAGTTCACCACCCTCGACGCGACCCCCGGCCAGCGCCTCGAACTCGTCTCCAACTTCCCCAGTTCCGGTGACACCGTCGGCGTCGGTATGCCCGTGGTGATCAACTTCGACCTGCCCGTCACCAACAAGGCGCAGGTCGAGAACTCCATGAACGTCGTCGCCGAACAGGAGACCGCCGGCGCCTGGAACTGGATCACCGACCAGATGGCGGTGTTCCGGCCGGAGGAGTACTGGGAGCCGTACCAGAACGTCACCGTCGACCTGAACCTGGCCGGCGTCGAGGCCTCCGAGGGCGTCTACGGCGTGACCAACTACCAGATCGACTTCGAGATCGGCCGTGAGCTCATCGCGACCATGCACGTGCCCGACCACGAGATGGTCATCGAGGTCGACGGTGAACAGGAACGCCTCATCGAGGTGAGCAACGGCGCGGCCAACCGCCACTTCGACACCACCAGCACCGGTACGCACGTCCTGATGGAGCGCTACGAGCACCTGACCATGGACTCCGCGACCGTGGGCATCCCCGAGGACGACCCGGGCTCCTACCTGGTGGACGTGCAGTACGCGGTGCGCACCTCCAACAGCGGCGAGTTCGTGCACGAGGCGTCCTACAACACCAACATCGGTTCGGCCAACACCTCCAACGGCTGCACCAACCTGCGGATGGACGACGCCAGGTGGTTCTTCGAGAACACCCTGATGGGCGACGTCCTCGACACCACCGGCACCGACCGCGAGTTCGAGTTCGACAACGGCTGGGGTTACTGGCAGAAGTCCTGGGACGAGTGGCTCGAGGGCAGCGAGACCGGCGAGCCGCAGATGACCACCGACGGTACGCCCGGCTCCGTGCACGGCGAGGACCTGTGACACACGGCTGACCGCGGGCCCGGAGGCCGACGGACCCGAGGGGCGTCACGGTGCGCGAGCACCGCGGCGCCCCTTCCGCGTACCCGGGGCCCGGGCCCGGCGGTCCCTAGGACCCGGTGCCCCCGGAAGCGTCCTCCGCGGCGGTCGGGCTGCTCAGTCCGGCCACGACGGCGTCCACGACCAGAGCGGTGACGGCGGCCATGTCCACGGCCTCCGGGTCCAGCAACCACTGGACCTGGAGGCCGTCCATGGTGGCCAGGACCGCCGCGGCCGCGGACCGGGCGGGGGAGTGGCCGCTCGGCCCCGGGGTGCGGGCCGCCTCCCGGTGCTCGGGGCCGATCCGGTCCAGGACCGCCTCCTCGACCTCCTGCCGCAGCACCGTGTATCGCTCACGGAACCACTCCTGTGCGGGGTGCCCGGCTGTGGCGCTCTCGGCCGAGAGCACGGCGTACAACTGCGTGGTCCCCGGACGCGCGGCGTTGCGTTCGGCGGTGGCGACCAGGTGGTCGAGCATGCCGCTGCCCGAGGGCGCGGGGTCGTTGCTGTCACGCAGCTCCAGCACCGCGGTGAGCAGGTCGGTCTTGGAGCCGAAATGGTGCAGGACGCCCGCCGGGGTGATGTCGAGCATCGCGGCGATGTCGGCCAGCGAGGTGTTGTTGAAGCCCTGGGCCGCGAACGCGTCGGCCGCGGTGCGCAGGATCTGCTCGCGCCGGTTCACCCGCCTGCGCGGGGCGCGTTCGGGGGGCAGGCCCTCGTGGGAACCGGTCCTCGCGGGGGGCGTCTCACTCATTCCTGCTCTCCACTTCCTCGTACCCCGGGGCGCCCCGGCCCGACGGCCGAGGGCTTGGCGCCCGGGACACCGTTCACGCTACCGAGATGCGCTCGTTCCGCCGACGCCGCCGGGCACGGCCGCGTCACGACGGCCGTGCGGCGGGGTCGCTACGCCCCGGGAAGACCGCACAGCGGTTCGCTGCAGGTGACCCGGGTGTGTCCCAGCAGCAGCTCCGGCCGCCCCTCGCCCAGGGAGAGGACACGCACGGGCACGGTGCCCGAGGGGTGCTCGGAGGCGGCAGTGACCGGGACATCGGAGGGCGCGAGGAGTTCCACCGACTCCCGGGAGAGACAGGCGGGGTCGGTACACGCGAGAAAGGTCAGGAGTCCGCTCCGTCCGTCCACGAAGGCGACCCGGGGACGGTCCCGGCCGTCGACGGCTACGTCCGGCGGTCCGTGGCGGTTGTTGGCCGGTCCGCCGCCCAGCAGGACGGTGTCCCACTCCGAGCACACGGGGTCCCGGCAGTCCAGCAGGCGGACCTCCTCGTCCCGGTCCGCGACCAGGGGGCGGCCATCCGAACGCACGATCACGCTCGCCCCGCCCCACCCGTGCACCAACTCCCGTTCCACGGGGTCCTCACAGGCCGCGCCTGTCTTGGAATCGGGTTCCGCGTCCGGGCAGGCGAGGAGGACAGTGGTTCGTGCCTCCTCGTCCCGGAGCAGAGTGGCGCGGGGGTCCCCGGGCGCGGGACCGCCGTCCCCGGCGAGCCGTTCGAACTCACTCCGGTCCAGCCGCTCGGTGCTCGTGCCCGGAGTGCCGTGGGGGTTGGTCCACAGGCCCCCGGCCCCGGCCAGGGGTATCAGCACGAGCACGGCGGTGCATGCCGCGGCGGCCGCGGGGCGGTGGGCGGGTACCTCGGTGGTGGCCCCCAGGCGGTCCAGGCGGTCGGCGATCCGACTGCCCTCCGACAGTCGGCCGACCGGCCCCGGGACGGGTCTGGTCCACAGGGCCTGCCCGGTCAACAGGAGCGCGGGCAGCGGAGCGAGGAACAGGACGAGCAGGACCTTCACACCGAGCGCGGCTCCGAGGGAGGCTCCGGTCCCGGTCGCCGCATCGGCCACGTGTTCCCCGGCCATCGCGGGCAGTGACAGCAGGACGGCCAGCGGCACCAGGAACAGCAGGTACGCGATCCTGCGCCCACGGCCCAGCAGCCAAGCGGCGCTGATCGCCTCGGACAGGGTGAGGTCGCGCAGCAGGGCGATCGGCAGGCCGACCAGCAGGGCTGCCAGGGCTGACAGCGCCACCAAAGCGGTGGGCGGCCAGAGCACCGCGCCCGGGATCTCCGATGAGAGCCCCGGGGAGAGGCTGAGTACCGAGGCTGCCCCCATCCCGACGGTGAACAGGGTGACGGCCAGCGCTCCCAGCAGTAGGAATGTCCACACCAGTAGGAGGGGGAGGCGGAACAGCGCGGCCCGGGCCGCGTCACGGAGGGGGAGGCGGCGGCCGAGCAGGAGGGCCGCGGCCACCAGGGAACCCGCTGCCACCCCGAGGATCCACCCCAGAAGGGTCACCGCGTCCGCGGGCCAACCAGGCGCCAGTTCGATGTAGGGCCCCAGGGGGGTGGTTTCGGAACGCTCCGGTGGTGCGAGCAGCTCCCCGTCGACCACACGCGCGCCGTCCGTCTCCCGGAGACGGAGGTGGGTTTCGAGCACCTGGCCCGGTAGGAGGGGCAGGGCGGTCGCCGCCAACAGGGCGAACGGGTGTCGTGCGTAGAGGGCGAAGGGGAGGCGCAACACGGCGCCGAACGTCCTCGGCAGCCGGGGGTCCACGGCGGGGACAGGGTCCTCGTGCGGGTGGTCCCGGGGGGAGTCGGACACGGATCCTCGAAGGGGCAGGGGGTTCGGGACGGAGCCAGACTACTGGTGGCCCAACGCCGTCCGGGCGGGCCTCCGCAGCCGGGTCAGCCCTTCCTGCGGGCCAGCCGGGCGTTGTGGGCACCGCCGGGGAAGTCTCCGGCCCCTGGCGGGGCGTGGTCGGCGGCCAGCCGGCGCATGCCCTCCTCGCTGGGGGAGCCGGGTTCGGCGCAGTACAGCATCACC
This sequence comes from Nocardiopsis terrae, assembly GCF_014651695.1. Taxonomy (GTDB): domain Bacteria; phylum Actinomycetota; class Actinomycetes; order Streptosporangiales; family Streptosporangiaceae; genus Nocardiopsis; species Nocardiopsis terrae. The sequence goes on along the minus strand of NZ_BMXJ01000001.1, from coordinate 532,537 downwards.
CGCTGGTCGCTCTCGGGTACGTGCAGCACCTGGCACTCGAACTCCAGCGGGCCGACGAGCGGGTGCCCCACCCGCTTGTGGAATCCGCGGCGCTCCTGGACGTCGCGCTCCTCCCACAGCCGTGCGAACCGGGACGAGGACCCCAGGAGCGTCGTGACCATCCGGCCGATGCCGGGATCACCGGGGTAGCGGGCGTAGGCGGCGCGCAGATCCGCAACCGAGTGGCGCTCCATGCAGTCGGTGCCGGCCTGTCCGGTCACGCGCGGATCGTCGTCGGGGAGGCGGAACATCCACGTGATGATGTTGCGCTCGGTGTCCTCGACCGCGGACATGTCCCCGATGAAGTGGGTGGCCAGCGTGTTCCAGGCGAGCACGTCGTACTTGGCGTCCAGCACGTAGGCGGGGGTGGCGGTGAGGCTGTCCAGGAGGTGGCGGATCGCTTGCGACACCCGCCGGTCGGGGCCCCGGACCGGTTGCGGCTCCTCCCCGGCGACCCGGAACAGGTATGCGCGCTCGTCCGCGGAGAGCATGAGTGCCCGGGAGAGCGCGGACAGCACCTGTGCGGACGGGCGCGGACCGCGTGCCTGTTCAAGACGTACGTAGTACTCCACCGACATCCCGGCGAGCTGGGCGACCTCCTGGCGGCGCAGTCCCGGGGTCCGCCGCCGTCCCGTCCCGGGCAGCCCCACGTCGGAGGGGAGCAGGCGCGCGCGACGGCTGCGCAGGAACGCGGCGAGTTCGGGACGGTCCGTCATCACGGTCTCCTCGGGGTGCCACGGGTTCGGTTCTCGCCTCCAGGGTGCACCACGGGGACCCCGGTGACACTGGTACTGCCGGTACCACCATCGTCCGGTCCCTTTTCCGGGGCGGTGCGGGCGCCCACGCTGGGGGCATGAGCGAGGAACAGAGCATGCGGTACCCGAACGGCGCCGCGAACGACGGGAACGGCGCAGACGGCGCGAAGGTCGCCCTGGTCACGGGTGCGAACAAGGGCATCGGCCTGGAAACGGCCAGGCTGTTGGGAAGGGAGGGCATGACGGTTCTGCTCGGCGCGCGGGACCTCGGACGCGGCGCGGCGGCGGAGCGGGCCCTGCGCGCGGAGGGGTCGGACGCGCACCTGGTCTCCCTGGACGTCACCGACCAGGAGGGCGTGAAGGCGGCCGCGGCACGGGTGGAGGCCGAGTACGGGCGGTTGGACGTGCTGGTCAACAACGCGGGGGCGGCCCTGGGGTCGGGTTCGGGCCCGAGTACCGCCGATCCCGGGGAGTTGCGCGCACTCCTGGACGTGAACACGGTGTCCGTGGTGGCGGTGAGCAACACGTTCCTGCCGCTGTTGCGCCGGTCCCCGGCGGGGCGGGTGGTGAACGTGTCCAGCGAGGTCGGTTCGATCACCGCCATGACCGATCCGGACGGACCCTTCTTCGGGATGTCCGGATCGCCCGCCTACCCGGTGTCCAAGACGGCGGTCAACATGCTCACCGCCCTGTACGCCAAGGAGCTCGCGCACACGCCGGTGAAGGTCAACGCCGCCAACCCGGGGTTCTGCGCCACCGACCTGAACGGGCACAGCGGAGGTCGCACCGCCGAGCAGGGCGCCCGGGTGAGCCTGCACCTGGCGACCCTGCCCGACGACGGGCCCAGCGGTGTCCTGTGGGGCCATCTGGCCTCCGAGGACGATCCGGAGAGCTACGGTGTCCTGCCCTGGTGACCGGGCGGCACCGGGCGCGGCCCTCCGGTCGGCGCGGGGCCGCTGTGCTCCGCGCCGACCGCCCTCACCAGGCGCGGACCCCGCGGACCGGGGCGGGCAGCCGCTCCTGGAGCCAGGTCCAGGTGCCGTCGTTCTCGGTGAAGCGGCGCTGGACGCGTTCGACGTCGTCGATCGGGTTGCTGAACACCTCGCGCCAGTCGCCCGCCGCGCGCTCCTCCAGGTAGAGGCTGCGCGCGTCGGTTCGCATGCGCACCGCCTGGAGGGTGTGGGAGGAGCCGTCGTTCAACTGGATGCGGTAGTAGGCCATGGGAGTCCCCTGAGTGTCGTCCTGGAAAGCGAGGACGGTGGAGTCCGGAACACGCGCGTTCGACGAAGCTGGAAGGTCTGTCTCCCGGGCGCGGCAGGACCTCGGGGTCGGGCCGCGGGTTCGGTGGCGTGGAGTGCCTGAGGCCGAGTGCGGGAAACAGGCGCGGGTGCCGGGGCACCGTGCTGTCCGCGTGTTGGGACTCTACTCCCGCCGGTGTCGACACGGAGGGTGAACGGAAGAATCCGAAGTGAAATCGGGGAGAACGGCTGTGTACGCGGGGCCGGGCGGAACCCGACCGGGGTGTGCTCCGTTCGGGTCCCGTTCCGTCCGAGGTCGCCGGGGCGGCCCCTATGCGGTCTCCGCCGGCTCCGCGTCCTGTGCGGCGAGCCGGGCCCTGGCCTCCATCAGGGCGAAGCCGAGCAGGTTGCGCCCGCGCCAGAAGCGGGGGTGCTCGGCGTTCTCGTTCTCCCTGCCCATTCCGATCCCCCACACCCGGTCGCGGGGGCTGGCCTCCACCAGCACCCGCCGACCGGTGCCGAGCAGGAAGACGCGCAGGTCCTCGTTCTGGTCGAACTTGGCGACGTTGCCGCGGACGACGATCTCGAAACGCTCCCGCTCCCAGACCTGCTGGTCGAATCCGCGGACCTCGCGGCCGATCACCTTGGCGTCCCGGGGGTGGCCCGCCGCCACGATCCGTTCGACGGCCCCGGTGTCGCCGAACAGCCGTGCCTTCCCGGCCATCATGAAGTGTTCGGCGGTGGGGTAGGTGGTTCCGTCGACGGTGAAGTCGGCCGGCCACCACTGGGACAAACAGCTTGCCGACACCCCTTCGGGCGGTGGCTGGTGCCCCCAGAAGTGCAGGTACTTGATCCGCCCGTCGATCCGGAGCAGATCCTCCACGGTCCTCGCGTCGGCAGGGTTGCGTGTGCCTGTCATGCACGGGAGTTTTACAGACCCCGGGGACACTCCGGTAGCCCCTCAGTCGAACTGGAAGGACCGTTTGGCCAGGCCGTGCCAGAATCCGTCCACCGTGGAGGTGGAGCTCCGGTGGCCGTCCAGGCCCGCGCCGAGGGCGACGAACAGCGGGGCGAAGTGGTCGCTGCGCGGGTGGGCCAGTGCGGCCGCCGGCGCCTTGTGCGCGAAGTCCAGCAGCGTGTCGACGTCGTGGTCGAGTACGGTCCGGTGGGTCCAGTCGTCGAACTCGACCGACCAGGAGGGTGCCTCGCCGTGGGCCTGCCGGGACATCTCCCGCAGGTTGTGGGTGGTGAACCCGCTGCCCATGATGAGGACGCCCTCCTCGCGCAGCGGGGCGAGCCGTTGGCCGAGTTCGAGGAGCCTGGCCGGGTCGAGGGTCGGCATGGACACCTGGAGCACCGGGACGTCGGCCTCCGGGTACATCTCCCGGAGGGGGACGTAGGCGCCGTGGTCGAGTCCCCGGACGGGGTCCTGACGGATGCTCCCGCCTGGACCAGTAGCGAGCTCGCGGACGCGTTCGGCGAGTGCGGGAGCTCCCGGGGCGGGGTAGGCCACGTCGTAGTAGCGTTGCGGGAAACCCCAGAAGTCGTAGGTCAGCGGGGTGTCGTCCGCAGTGGCGCCGACGGTGAGCGGTGCGTCCTCCCAGTGCGCGGAGACGACCAGGATCGCCGTCGGGCGGTCGAGGTCACCAGACCAGTCGGCGAGCTGGCGGGTCCACACGGGGTCGTCGGCCAGTGGTGGGGCTCCGTGGCTCAGGTACAGCGTGGGCATGCGTGTCGCCATGGCGGCCTCCGGGGCGGGGATTCGGTTCCGTGTGCGGCAACAACACAATTGAACGCTCAAGTATTTCTGGGGGCACAGGTCCGATGGGCGAGACGCGCTGGCTCGACGACGGCGAGCAGCAGACTTGGCGTGCCTTCCTGACCGCCGTCAATCTGCTCGACGGCGCACTGGACCGCCAGCTCAGGCACGACTCCGGGCTGCCGCACGCGTACTACCAGATCCTGGCGATGCTCTCCGAGGCCCCGGGTCGGGAGCTGACGATGACCCGGCTGGCCCGACTGCTGCGCTCCTCCCCGAGTCGCCTCTCGCACGCGGCCGCACGGCTGGAGGGCGAGGGGATGATCCGTCGGTTCAAGAGGCCGGACGACCGGCGCACCACGATCGTCGAGATCACGCCCGAGGGGATGAAGGCCCTGGAATCCGCGGCCCCCGGCCACGTGCACGAGGTGCGGAGGGTCCTGTTCGACACGCTCAGCTCCGAGCAGGTGGGTCAGCTGCGGGAGATCTCCGAGTCGATGCTGTCCGCGCTCGACCCCCAGGGCGAGGAGCCCAGGTACCCCGACCCGGACGGGGCCCGGTACCAGGACTGAACCGTGTTCTGTTCTCCGTCCTGACCAGGGCGGCCACGTGACGTTCCCAACTCGTCCCCGCCCACGCTATGTGTTCGGGCGGATGCGTACTAGTATCTCTTTTCCAGGAAAAGGTTGTGGTCTCAAGTGTTGTAGTCGCGCGTTGGGGCCCACCGGTTCCGGGATACCCGCTCACAGAACAGGAACCACCATGACCGCAACGCTCAGATCCAGGCTCGGCGACGCCGCGGCCCTGCTGGCCAGGGTCGTCCTCGGGGTCGTCTTCATCGCCCACGGGCTGCCCAAGATGACGGACCCCGGCGGCACCGCCCAGGGCTTCGAGGCGATGGGCGTCCCCCTCCCGCAGTTCACCGCCCTCCTCGGTGCGGCCATCGAGGTAGGGGCCGGTGCGGCCCTCCTCGTCGGTTTCGCCCTGCCCGCCGCGGGCCTGCTCCTCGCCCTCATGATGGCCTCCGCGTACTTCTTCGCCCACGTCGGCGACCCCCTGGTCGGCGGCTTCGAGCTGCCCCTGGTGCTGGGTGCGGCGGCGCTGGCCCTCGGTTTCTCCGGCGGTCGCTACTCGGTCGACAGCCTGCTGCCCTGGGGTCGTGCCCGCGGCCGCACCGAGGCCGCGGAGTCCGTGCCCTCCGCCTGAGCAGACCCCCGATTCACCGGAACGGCCGTCCGCCGACGATGGTGGGCGGCCGTTCGCTTTGCCCCAGGCACAACTTCATTGACTCTTTTAACAAATTCGACAAAAAGCAACATACGGATCTTTCTGTCGATTTCTTCGCTGCCTGGTCATTTGAGAAGCGATCGGTAGAATCGATGCCGGAGAAAGTCGTGTTGACAGGGTAGGGGTGCATTGCCTGGGTCGACCCCCCGTTTTCGAACCCACATGCCGAACGGGAGAACTGTGTCCAACCGGACCCGCGAATCCGACTGGCAGTTCCGTGTCATCGATGACGACGGCACGAGAATGTGCGGGGCCGCCGTTCTCGTTTCCGCCGACCACCTGCTCACCTGCGCTCACGTGGTTCAGACGGCTCTGGCGCGTACCGGCCGCGAGGCAGGTCCGGGCTCGGTGGTCCACCTGGACGCCCCCCGCGGCGACGCCCGGTGGAGAGCAACCGCCACCGTGGTCCCTGACGGATGGTGGGAGGACACGAGCCCGTGGGACGCGGCGGTGCTCCGCCTGGACCATGCCGTGACGGTCCCCCCTGCCGTCCCGGCGCCGGACGGGGACGCCCGTACCCCGGGGCGGCCGGTGCGTTTCGTCGGAGGTCCGCGTGCCGAGGCCGGTTACTGGATCACGGGAAGGCTCATCGGCACCGGCGGCACACACAACGAGTACGTGCAGATCGACACCGACTCGGCCGCGGGGATCACCGTGTCCAAGGGGTACAGCGGTAGTGGTGTGCGGGACCTGAACAGCGGTGACCTTCTGGGCATCGTCACCGAGAAGGGCTCGTCGGGCCGGGCCGGCTGGATGATCCCCCTGGACATCGTCCCCCCGGTGCCGGGGATGCCCCGGTCCGCGCGCAGGAGCACCGCCCCCCGGGCCGGAACCGGCGGCGGAGCCGCCCGGGGCCGCCGGGAGGCCGGCGTCGGTGCCCTGACGACCCTGGCCCGGGAGGTCTCCCGTCTGCGGACCCTGCTGATCCCGGACCACAGGACGGAGTTCTACCTCGCTCTGCCCTCCCCGCTGCCGGGCCGTCTCCGGGCTGACCAGGACCCCTTCGTCTTCTCCTCGAACCTGGTCACCCTCGCCCACCGGGACTACGCCTGCCTCCGCGAGGTCCTCACCCGGCTGGACGACCGGGAGCAGGGCAGCGAGGGCATGCGGCGGGTGTGGGAGGCGGCGGGACCTCTCCTCGGGACAGAGGAGACGTGAGCAACCGGGCGGAGATGCTCCTGGTCACCGCTCTCCAGAACACCCTGACCTTCAAGGAGAGCGGGCTCAGGGGGGCCCTGGCGAGGTATCTGGACGCGTGGCCGGGGCTGGGCACGGACCACGGTTCCACCGAGTACGTGCTCCAGGTCTCCCAGTTCGCGCTCGCCGAGCAGCGCGTGGCCGAGCTGATGCGCATCGTGTACTTCCTGGACCAGGGCTCGGTGTCGGCGCGAAGAGCCTGGGGCAGAGTCGAGCCGCTCATCGTCCGGGAGGAGGAGGACAGGCTCCTGTCCGGGATCGGATCCGCGCGCAGGGAGGAGGCCCGGAGGATCCTCGGCAGACTCCGCGACTGTTTCGCCCGCGGCAGGGAGGGCGCCGAGCCGACGGAACGCGAACGGGAGGCCTACCTGGAAGCGATGGGACCCCGGGCCCTCAACATGTCGGTACCCGAACCGACCTGCCTCTGGGAGTGCTTCACCGACCTGGCCGAGGCCCCCCGGTACGACGGAGCCGCGCCGCTGAGCCTGTTCGCCGAACGGTTGGAGGACGAGGGAGACCACCGGGACCGTACGGGTGTGGGGGCTCTGCGCCAGTGGATCGCGCTGCGGTCGCTCGGTGAGGGAACCGCCCCGGCCGACCCCGGGGACGGGTCGACGGAGGACGCGGACGCCGGGGAGGCGGGGGAGGACGACAGCCCTCCCGCCCGGCTCCTGGTGTGGTTCACCCTCACCGGGCCGGAGGAGCCGGAGGAGGACGGACGGGGCAGGTACGAACGGCCGGACCCCGGGGACGAGCCGCGCTTCTGGGTGAAGTCCTGGAACGTACTCAGCCCCGAGCCCGGTAGGCCTCCGCAGATCGGTCCGGCGAACATCCTCAACACCCGGGTCGTCCCCGGGAAGTTCCCCGAAACGGTGTTCCAACTGCTCCACAGGCTCAAGGGGCACCCCTGGTGCCACCACCACGACCGCATCAGGGTCGAGTTGATCGCCCCCTTCGACGTGCTCATGGGGCTGGAGGCCAGGCACTGGGAACCACCGTCGTCCCTCCTCTCCCAACGGATACGTTTGGGGATCGACGCGGAGATCATTTACCGGGTTGAGGAATTCCTCCTGCTCGGGGATGTGGAACACGATTTCGCGCGGAGGAGTATGCGGCGCCGTTGGGGGCGTATCGACCGGGAACGGGAGGCCCGCATGGTCGACCGGCAGTGTGACGAAATTCCGGAATCGGTAAGGTTCGTTGAATATGCCACCAACGAACGCGTGATCTTGTTCGCCACGGGGCACCATGAACCGGAGGACGTCTACCGGGACATCCACAGCGCGATGATGGTGGGGGTGCCCGTCATCCTCTGGCGGACCCGGCAGCGTTCATCCCGAGAGACTTTTCGTGCGGTTCTGGCTGGAAAGGAGGAGAAAGTGCGGTTGGAGGCGGTCGCATCCCTGCCCGCGCTCCTGCGTGAGTCCGGCCGGGGCACGGTCGAACCCCTGGGCGGACGCATCACCGACAGCCTTGACGTGGGCATGATCTTCCACGACCTCCTTCCCCACCCCCTGGAACCCAGCCCCCTCTCCCTCGGTGACGGACCCCTCCTCCACACCCCCCAGGCCCGGAGGCCGACCGTATGAGTGCTCCTACCGACCGCGACCCCTCAGCACCGCCTCCACCGCCGGAGTGGTGGCTCTTCCGCGGCACCGGAACCCCCCGCCCCCAACTGGACCTCGGAGCACGGCTGCGGGCCGTGCCCCCATGGCGTGTCTACGGCGGCGGCCCGCACCTGCCCCCGCCGCCCGGCGACGAGAGGGGCGACCGGCTGCTGGGCACCGGGCACCGCACCGACGACGGTTCCAGGCCGGCGGATCCCGCCCGGCTGGACCTCCTGGACAAGGTGAACGCCGCCCTGTACCTGCGCAGGCCGCTCCTGCTGTCAGGGCCCCCCGGGGTCGGCAAGTCCAGCCTGGCGCACCAGATCGCCCGGGAACTGGGCCTGGGCCGGGTGCTCGTCTGGAGCGTGAACAGCACCGCCACCGTGCGCACCGCCTGCTATGTCTACGATCCGATCAGCCGGATCCACGACATCAACCTGGACATGGGCAGGGCCGACCCCGAGGCCCCCGGCGCGGACGGACCCAGGAGCGGCGCACAGCACATCGGCCGCTATCTCACCCTGGGGCCGGTCGGTACCGCCTTCCTCCCCCAGGAACTGCCGCGCGTCCTCCTGGTCGACGACTTCGACCTGGGTGACTTCGACCTGGCCGGGGACCTGCTCGACCTCTTCGAGAACGGAGAGTTCCCCATCCCCGAGCTGGAGCGCCTGTCCGGCGTGGCCGAGACGATCGAGGTCGGCACACACGATCCGGGTCGGACCGCGCCCGTCACCCGGGGCAGGGTCGTCTGCTCGGCCTTCCCCATCGTGATTCTGACCTGCAATTCCGAGCGCGAGCTGCCCCAGGCCTTCATGCGGCGGTGTATACCGGCCCAGGTGGGGCTGCCCTCGGAGGAGGAACTGCTCCGGATGGTGGCCAGGCACTTCCGGGGGGACCCGCCGCCGGTCGCCCGTCAGCTGGTGGAGGAGTTCCTGCAACGCAGCGCCACCGGCCGGCTTTCGGTCGACCAGCTGCTGAACGCGGTCCAGCTCGTGGCCACCACGTCGCCGGGCGTGAAGAGCCTGGACAGTAAGCAGATGGACCATCTCAAGAAGGTGGTCTGGCACTACCTCACGGAACCGGCGGGATGAGTGGGGCCGGAAGTGACGAGGGCGTCGGGGGGGAAGCGGATCCGCCCCGGACGTCCCCCTCGACCGCGCCCCTGGGCCTGCCCCCGAGGGAGCTGGCCGAAGCCCTCTTCCTGGCCGCGGTACGCGCCCGGTACACGAACGACTCCACCGCTGACCGGGCGAGCGGGGAAGGGGACCCCGGCTCGCCGCTCGGAGAGGAACCGCCCTCCCGTCCGGCGGAAACCGAGGCGCCTCAGGAGCCCCGGCCGGTCGACGAACCGGAGACACCCGGATTCGGGGAGGACCCGCCGGAGCCGCCCGCCCCGGACACGGCTCCCTCCCGGAACGCGGAGGAAGCCGCCGACCCCACGGGAGCCGCACCCGCTCCGCCCACCCGGATCGAGTCCGTCCCCTCGGGGCCGCGCGGCCGGAGCGGCCTCTGGGCCGCTCTGCCCTCCCTGGACCGGGGGGCGGGGGAGGGGGCCGTCGGGCCGGCCCTCCCGGGGCAGGAGATGGTGGCCGCCATGGGGCCGTTCCACCGGCGTGATCCCCGTGGTCCGCGGGAGGAGTTGGACGCGGAGAGGACCGCGAGCGACTACGCGAGGTCCGTGCTGGGTGCGACGGCATCGCCCGGGGCGGTGCGGATGCCGCTGCTGCCGGTTCTCCGGGCCCGGCCCCGCCGTTCGGTCGGCCTCACGGTCCTCCTCGACGCCGGGGCCTCGATGCACTACTTCCAGGACGAGGTCGTCCGGTCGCTGCTCGGACTGTTGCGCGGCAGTGGTGTCTTCCGGCACGTACGCGAGCTGAGTTTCGATTCCGGGCTCGCCGGGGCCCCCGTGTTGCGGGACACCCGGGGGTACGCGCGGGACCCCTGGAGAGACGGGGATCCGGGCCCGCACGTGGTGATGGTCCTGACGGACGGGATCGGCCACGCCTGGCGCGACCACGGATTCCGCGGCTGGCTGAACGGCCGGGCGAGGCGGGCGGCGGTCTCGATCGTCCACCTGCTCGATCCCCACCTGTGGCGGCGCAGCGGTGTCCAGGCGGTACCCGCGGAGCTCACGGCACCCCTGAGCGTCGCCCCGGCGTGCCCCAACAGCCATTACCGTGCGACCAGGCGGAGACTGGGCGCTCGTCCGGGGGCCGCCCCGGCCGCCGCCTCGCGAGACCGCTCCCTGGGTACCAGCGTGCCGGTCCTGTCGTTGTCCGCGGAGCAGCTGCACGCGTGGGCTCTCTTCGTGATGGGTCGGGGCAGCGGCACCCTGCGGTCGCACGTCCTACCGGTGCCGGGCAAGGTGCCCGAGGGGCCGGCGGCGCCGGACGAGACGTCGGCGCCGGAGGGGGAGCGCGAGGAGTCGGCGCGGGCCCTCGTGCGAAGGTTCGCGCAGCAGGCGGCACCGAGTACGTTCCGGTTCGCGGTGGCCCTGGCGGCGGTCCCGATGGACCTCCGTTCGATCCGAATGCTCGGGCGGCACGTGTTGCGCCGGGCGCCCCGCTCCGAACTGAGCGAGATCTTCTTCGGCGGAGCCGACCTGGTCGAGCTCTCCGAGGGGTTGTGGAACGCTCCCGGTGACGGGCCTCCGGTGTGGGACTTTCGCCCCGGGGTACGCGGGGAACTCCTGGCGCTGGGCGGCCGGGTCTCGGAGATCAGGTCCCTGCTGCTGTCGGCTTCCGGGGAACTCTGGAACGCGGACCCCTTCTTCCCCGTGCTGGGGGCGATGCTCAGGGGAGAGGAGGACGTCAGTCCGCAGGTCGGTCGGATGTCCTATCACTGGGTGAAACAGGTCCTTCCCGCTTTGGTGAGTATTTCCCTTGATGAGAGATTTCCGGAAGTCGTCGGTGCTTACATCAATCACAATGATGAACATGGTTCACAGGGGTCACATGACGAGGGGTCCGTGAATGCCGAAGATCCTGTAGTGTTGGCCTCTTCTGGGGGTTCCTCGGGCTCTGTCCGGAGTGCCCCGAAGTATGGCGGTGGAGGCCTCGAAGGCGAAGATCGGGACCATCGTCGCCGAATTCCTGGATCTTCTGCGGGTGGAGCCTCCTTGAACCGTTTTGACGAGAATCCGGAAGTGAGTCAGCCGGCGCCCCCGGTGAGTGTGGTGTCCGTCGTCGGCGGGAGGCCCTCCGGAGCCGCATGGATCCAGGTCCCCCGGCGTGCGCCGGTCTTCGTCGGCAGAACCGAGCTTCTCCAGGACCTCCGGTCCAACATAAGAAACCGTAACCGGCAGGTCATCACTGCTCTGAACGGTATGTCCGGAGTCGGGAAATCTGAGCTCGCAAAAGAGTATATATACCTCCATTCCGAAGAATACGATCTGATCTGTTGGATTCCGTCCCGACACGAGAACCAGATCCGGCAGGCCTTCACCGAAATCGCTGCTAAGATCGGCTTGGACGTCACCCGCGCCGACAGTGGCCACGTCATTCATGGTGTGCTGGAGTCGCTGAGACAGGGCGAAGTATTCCGGAAATGGCTTTTGGTGTTTGATAACGCGGGGGATCGTGAAACTCTGGACCGGTACATTCCCGTCGCGGGAGACGGGCACGTGATCATCACTTCCCAGGACAGGAGTTGGCAGCGGGCGGGCACCGAGGCGTCCTTGGAGATCACGGAGTTCTCGCGCCAGGAGAGTGTCGAGCTCCTGCGCCGTCGGGGGCCGCGTGGCCTGACCGAGGACGAGGCCGGACGGTTGGCCGAGGAGCTCGGGAACCTGCCGCTGGCCCTGAACCAGGCCGCGGTCTGGCTGCACGAGGTGGGCATGGACGTGCCGGAGTACCTCCGCCGCCTCGCCGAGAAGTCCTCCGAGATGATCCGGCTGCTCGAACCGGTGGACCCGGACTACCCGATCCCGGTCGCCGCGGCGTGGAACGTCTCCCTGGAACAGTTGGCCGTCGACAGCCCGGGCGCCATCCGACTCCTCCAGCTCTGTTCGTTCCTGGGCACGGTGCCCATCCCCCGTTCACTGTTCAGGTTCGGCCGGGACATCGACGGCCCCGAGGAACTGCGGACCATCCTGAGCGACCCGCCCCTGCTGGGGATGGCGATCCGGGACGTCGGCCGGTACAGCCTGGCCCATGTCGACCACCAGCAGGACACCATCTCACTGCACCGGCTGGTGAAGCCGGCCGTGCAGGCGTCGATGAGCGAGCGGGAGCAGGAGCGGCTCAAACACTGCGCGCATCAGCTGCTCTCCCGCAATGATCCGCAGAACGACTCCGCCGAGGCCATGCGCACCTACGCGCGACTGCTTCCCCACGTGCTGGCCTCCGAAGCGTGGGACTGTGAGGACGCCTGGGTGCGCAGCCTGGTCATCCAGCTGTGCGAGGTCGCCCTGCTCCAGCGAAACTACGGTGACGCCCTGCGTCTGGGCAGCCGGGCGCACGAGCGGTGGGCGGACCGTCTGGGCAGCGACCACCGGGACACCCTGCGCATGGCGCTGCAGATCTCCCGGGCGGTCCGTGACGGCGGTGAGCTGGACCGGGCCCGGGAGATGTGTGAGAGCACGATGCGTGAGATCGGCTCCGTGCTGGGAGAGAACTCCCCGGAGTACCTGAAGGCGGAGCAGGAACACGCACGCAACCTGCGCATGGCCGGCCTGTTCCAGGACTCCCTGGACTTCACCACCGAGAACTTCGACCGAAGGTTCCGGCTCTTCGGTCCGGACGACCCGGAGACCCTGACGGCGGCGCACTTCCTCGCCTACGACCTGCGCCTGGTGGGCAGGATCCAGGAGGCGCTGCAGCGGTACACCGACACCTGGGAACGCAGGCAGACGGTCCTGGGGCCGGACCACTTCTCCACGATGGCCAGTATCGACGGCTACTCCGACACCCTGATGGAGTCGGGCCGCTACCGGGAGGCCCGGGACGTCCAGCAGGCGCTCGTGGACCGTGCCCGGTCCCTGTTCGGTGCCGACCACTCCGGGGTGCTGGGTCTGCAGGGCACGCTCGCCACCATGATGCGTCGGTCGGGGAACCTGGAGGAGGCGTGCGAGCTGTCCGAACACGTCCTGCGGGAGTTCCGGACGAAACTGGGTGCGGACGACGCAGGCACCCTGCGCGCGGCCCTGCACCACTCGCTGGCGCTCTGCGCGGTGGAGCGTTTCGCCGAGGCCCTGGAACTGGCCGAGGAGGCGGGGGAGAAGTACGCCAAGCTGTTCGGGGAGGAACACACGCACGTCGTGTTCGCTCAGGTGAACCGCGCGATCATCCTCCGCCGCCTGGACCGGCTGGCCGAGGCGAGGGAACTGGACGAGGGGGCGATGCGCCTGCTTGAGGAGCGTCTGGGCCCGGACCATCCCAGTGCCCTGGCCTGCGCCATCAACCTCGCCAGCGACCACTTCCAGGCAGGGGACACCACGGGGGCCCGCGAGCGTGACGAGAACAGTCTGGAGCTGTCCTCGGCGTCCCTGGGGCGGGAGCATCCGCTCACACTTCTCGCCCGCCGCAACCTGATGCTGAACCAGACCGCCGCCGATTCCGACGCGGAATCCGGCTTCGATGCCCTGGAGTCCTCCTACCGCGAGGTCATGGGGGCGGACCACCCCGCGACCACCAGCCTTCGACAGCGTTCACGGGGCGACGCCGACATCTATATCGGAGGTCTGTGAGCATCAGGCGGGGATTTCACCGTCGCGGCGAGCTTCCCGGGACCGGGGTGTGAGAACACCGTGCAGTAATTCGGCCCAGGCCGAGAGGGAGAGGTCGAGGCAGGGGCCGGAAACGTTCTCGGAGTCCCGAAGGCCCACACGCCCCTCAACTGTGAGCACGGCTTCGACACAGCCGTTTTCTATCGCGCCGCTGTAACTCGACTTGCGCCACCGGCCCTGGTCCCTGCCCAACCCTTTCACGAACACTCCTGCCAGGGTGGCCTCCGCTGGACTGCTTTACACACGAAATGTCCTCTTTTCTCCCAGGTCCATCATTGGTCGCTTCCGTTTACCGGATCATCGTGAAAGACCAGGTCTGTTCGGAACCAGTTCTCCCGTGTATTCTGATGGACCGACATCCGCCTTGTACATGCCCGCTGGCAAACCGATCATGTTGGCCAGATGTTGACAGCGGGCCGGGGAGGTTATGAAGTGGCGCGTTTAGTGCGTTTCAGGATCGACGACACCGAAGACGTCCTGGTGGAGGTCGACGAGGACGAACTGGGGACCTCCCTGGTCAGCGCGGACGGCGCGATTGTCGAAGCCACCGAGACGTTCACCGAGAAACTCTCCTCGGTACGTAAAGCGGTTTCGGTTACGCTTACCGAACTGGGGAACACCCTCCAGCCCGAGACCATCAAAGTGACCTTCGGCGTCAAACTCGCGGCCGAGGCGGGGGCCGTCATCGCGAAGTCCTCCGTCGAGGGGAATATGCAGGTGGAGATGGAGTGGAAGCGCGGTTCCCGAGGAGACGCACCGGCCTGAGGAAGGGCGCGCCCGGCGTGTGCCGCTGCCCCTCTCCTGCCCGGCCCCCGCCCCGGAGACCGAGGCCCCGACCCCCGCTGACGTGTGCTGACGACTACGGGCGCTCCGAACTCTGCCTACTATGACTAGCCATGCGTATTCTCGTGGTCGAGGACGATGACCGGGTGGCTCGCGGGCTGGTGACCGCCCTGCGTGCGGCCTCCTTCGACGTGCAGCGGGTGGCCACCGCGGAGCGGGCGCTCTCGGCGCCCCCCGCCGACGTGGTCCTGCTCGACCTCGGACTGCCCGACGCGGACGGGATCGACCTCCTGCGCAGGCTCCGGGAACGGCCGCAGACGGCGATCATCGCGGTGACCGCCCGCAGCGAGGAGCGGGACCGGGTGCGCGGGCTGCGGGCGGGCGCCGACGACTACGTGGTCAAACCCTTCGGGGTCGCGGAACTGCTCGCGAGGATCGACGCCGTGCTCCGGCGGACCCGGACGGCGCGGGCCGAACCCGAACGGGAGGACCCGCCGCTGCGGGCCGGGCGGCTCACCCTCGACCTGAACGCCCGGGAGGCGCGGGCCGGGGACGAACCCCTCCCGTTGACGCGCAAGGAGTTCGACCTGCTGCGCCTGCTGGCCGAGCGCTCCCCGCGGGTGGTGGCGCGGGACCAGATCCTCGACCAGGTGTGGGGCGCGGCCTGGGAGGCCTCCTCGCGGACCCTGGACACCCACATCGCCTCTCTGCGCGCCAAGGTCGGGCCGACGCCGCGCATCCGCACGGTGCGCGGGGTCGGCTACGTGCTCGACGAGGACTGACCCGTGCTCCGCCGACTCCTGACCATCCTGCTCCCGGTCGCCTTCGTCCTGGTCGGAGCGGTCGTCACCCCCTTGGGCGCGGTCATCGCCCAACAGCGCACCCAGGAGGTCTACGTCGACCGGCTGGGGGACGCGGGCCGGTTCGCCGCGTTGGCCAGGACCGCCCTGGAGACCGACCGGCGCAACGCCCTCACCCAGGAGATGTCCCGGTACGAACAGCTCTACGGCATCCCCGTGGTCGTGGTGGCCCCCGACGGGCGGGTGGTCGCGGGCTCCGGCGACCCCCCGCGGATGCGGGCCGTCGCCGAGGAGGCCGCCACGGGCGGCGGGATCATCGCGGCCCTGGCGGGGGAGCGCCCGGCACCGCCGGTGACCGTGTGGCCGTGGGACCCGGACCCCCTGGTGGTCGCCGAACCCATCGGCCGGGACAGCGAGGTCGCCGGGGCGGTGGTGCTGGTCGCGCCCACCGAGGAGCTGGGGGAGGCCATCCTGGGGACGTGGGGGTGGATGGCCCTGTTCAGCACCCTCCCGCTGGCCCTGCTGGTGGCGGCGTCGATGCCGCTGTCCCGGTGGGTCCTGCGGCCCGTACGCCGACTGGACGCGGCCACCACCGCGGTGACCTCGGGCGACCTGGACGTGCGGGTGGACGCCGAACGCGGACCGCCGGAGCTGCGCCGACTCACGGAGTCCTTCAACACCATGGTGGACGTGGTGCGCCGGGCCCTGGAACGGCAGCGCTCCTTCGTCTCCGAGGCCTCGCACCAGCTCCGCAACCCCCTGGCCAGTCTGCGGCTGTCGGTGGAGAACCTCGCGCCCTACCTGCGGGGGGAGGAGGCGCGCCAGGCGCACGCGGTCGCGATCGAGGAGACCACGGTCATGCACCGCATGCTGAACTCGCTCCTGGCCGCGACCCGGCTGGAGAGCGTCACCGGCACCGAGGCGGTGGAGGTCGCCGGGCTGGTCGAGACCCGGGTGGCGCGCTGGAACGCCCTGGGCCGTGCCCGGGGCATCGAGGTGAGCACGGACCTGCCCGAGCGGGTGTGGGCGCACGCCCCCGCGGGCGGTCTGGGGAGCATCCTCGACGAACTGGTCAGCAACGCGTTGCGGCTGTCCGGAGGCACCCGGATCGAGGTGCGGGCCGAGGACGGGGAACAGGTGCGGATCGGGGTGCTCGACAACGGCACGGGGCTGCCGGAGGAGGAACGCGGGGCCGCGCTGGAACGGTTCTGGCGTTCACCCGGCCACCAGAACACGGAGGGCACCGGTCTGGGGCTGGCGATCGCCGCCGACCTGGTCCGTGAGGCGGGCGGGCGGCTCACCCTCGGCGAGGGCCTCGCGGACGGGGAACGGCGCGGGTTCGGTGTGGTGATCATCCTGCCCCCAGCCGAGCCGTCGGCCGAGCCACCCGACCCGCCGGCCGCCCCGTCGGACCCATCGGCTCCGTCGGACCCGCGGGACTGACCCTCAGTCCGCGTGCGCCGGAGCGGCCGGTTCGTCCTCCGTCGGCCCCGGCCCCTCCGAGGCGGGCTTGTTCTCCCGGTACCAGCGCTCCGCCCCCGGGTGCAGGGGCGTGACACCGGTGGAGATGCCGGTGCGCACGTTGATCTGGGCCGCCTCGGGGCGCTGCTCGGCCATCCGGGCCGCACCCGTGTACACCGTGTCGGCCACCAGGTGGACGAGGTCCTCCGGCAGGTCGTCCCGGCACAGCAGCAGGTTCGGGATGGACATCGTCGGGCAGGCCGGGACACCCGTGTAGGTGGTGGCCGGGATGGTGGCCGGGAAGTACGCCTCCGGGTGGACGGCCGCCATGAGGTCGGCGGCCTCGCCCAGGTCCACCAGTCTCAGGTCGTTCTCCCCGGCGAGGTCGGTGATGGCCGGGGTGGGCAGGCCGGTCAGGGAGAACATCGCGTCGATCCCGCCCGCCGCCAACGCCGCCGCGGAGTCGGCCTGGTTGAGCCGGACCACCTCCGGGGCCACCCCGGTCACGTCGAGGAGCTGCTCGGCGGTGAACTCGGTACCGGAGTTGACCGTGCCGACCGAGACCCGCAGCCCTTCGAGGTCGGTGAGCCGCCACACCGGGGAGTCCGCGGTGACGACCAGGTGGACGAAGCTGTCGTAGAGCCTGCCCACCGCGCTGATCAGCGACCCCTCGGCGCCGAACTCCAGCACCGAGTCCAGGTTGGCCAGCCCGAGGTGGGCCCGTCCCTCCTCCAGCAGGATCAGGTTGTCGTGTGAGGCCCCGGTTTCGACGGTGACCACCTCGCTCTCGGGGAGGCGGTCGTCGAGGAGGGCGGCGACGGCTCCGCCGATCTCCCGGTAGACGGCTCCCCGGGGGCCGGTCGCGATCACGATCCGGGGCAGGTCCGGGGCGGGGTTGCGGGTGCAACCGCCCACGGCGCCGATCACGAGCGCCCCCGCGGCCCCCAGGAGGGCGGCTCGTCTGGTCGGTCCCGTGGATTCCATACCCGCAGCTTAGACAGTGTGCGGCGTGGGGTGAGCGGACCATCCCGCCTCACCCGTCGTTTCCGGACGTGCACCGTATGTCGCTCTATGTCAGAGGAATCCCAAGAATGCGGGAGTTACTTTGCACACACACCCCTGTGAACTCACCATCTGTTGGGTCAGGACGTAATTCGCAGGTAACCCAGCGGCAACGCGCGGTTCAGGCCTGCGAAGACGGGCGCGGGGGCAGGCTCCGGCGCCCAGTGAAGGAGGACCCCATGGCGACCCAGAAGGGCGTCGATACCCCCGACAAGGCGCCGGTCAAGCGCGAGGAGAAGTCCTCGCAGGGGTTGACCCGCAGCCGCGTCATCGGCCTCGTTCTCGGGCCCCTGCTCGGCCTCGCGGTCTACCTCGCGATGCCGGAGATGGCACTGCCGCTCGGTGAGGGCGAGACCGAGGCGGTCATGTCCGTCAACGGAGCGGCCGTCGCCGCCATCACGGCCTGGATCGCCGTCTGGTGGGCGACCGAGGCCCTCCCGATCCCGGTGACCTCGCTCCTGCCGCTGGTGCTCTTCCCGCTGATGGTGGAGGGGACAGCCGTCGGTGACGTGGCCACCTCCTACGGTTCGGCCACGATCTTCCTGTTCATGGGCGGCTTCATGCTCGCCCTGGCCATGCAGAAGTGGAACCTGCACAAGCGCATCGCCCTGACGATCGTCTCCAGGGTCGGCTCCAACACCGCCGGGCTCATCGGCGGCTTCATGATCGCCACCGGTTTCATCTCCATGTGGGTGTCGAACACCGCCACCGCCGTGATGATGCTCCCGGTCGGCCTCTCGGTCGTCGCGCTGATCGCCCAGTTCCGCAACGGCAGGACCGACGCGAACTTCGCCACCGCGCTGATGCTCGGCATCGCCTACGCCGCCTCCATCGGCTCGGTCTCCACCCTGATCGGCACGCCGCCCAACGTCCTGATGGTCGCCTACCTCGCCGAGAACCACGACATCCACCTCGGCTTCGGCGAGTGGATGATGGTCGGCCTGCCGCTGGCCGCCGTCTTCCTCCTGCTGGCCTGGTTCGTGCTGATCAGGGTCTTCCCGCCGCAGATCAAGAAGGTCGAGGGCGCCCAGGAGCTCATTCGCACCGAGCTCACCGAGATGGGACCGATGTCCCGCGGCGAGAAGCTGGTGCTCGCCCTCTTCGCCTTCGCGGCGTTCTCCTGGATCTTCGTCCCGATCATCGCCGACATCGGCGCCGTGGCCGAGGCCGCCCCGTGGCTGGGCAGCGTCAGTGACGCCGGTATCGCGATGACCGTCGCGGTCCTGCTCTTCCTCATCCCGGTGGACCGCCGGACCCCGCTCATGGACTGGGACACCGCGGTCAAGCTCCCCTGGGGCATCCTGCTCCTCTTCGGCGGCGGCCTCGCCGTCTCCACGCAGTTCACCGGTTCCGGGCTGAGCGCCTGGATCGGCGGCCAGGTCTCCGGGCTGGCCGGGGTGCCGACCTGGATCCTGATCACGGCGGTCGCCGCGCTGGTGCTGATCCTGACCGAGCTCACGAGCAACACCGCCACCGCCGCCACCTTCCTGCCGATCCTCGGCGGCGTCGCCGTCGGCATGCAGGTCGACGTCCTCGTCCTCATCATCCCGGCGGTCCTGGCCGCCACCATGGCGTTCATGCTTCCGGTGGCCACCCCGCCGAACGCGATCGCCTTCGGTTCGGGCTACGTGAACATCACCCAGATGCTCAAGGGCGGGCTCTGGCTCAACCTGATCGCCCTGTTCCTCACCCTCGCCACCATGTACGGCCTGGTCACCTGGGCTCTCGGGGTCTCCCTCTGACCTTCGGGCCCCACCCCCGGGGGCGGCGCCTCCTCCTCGGACGCCGCCCCGGCACTCCCACGGGCGCCCCGCCCGGATTCCGCTCCCGTCCAGCGGAACCGGGCGGGGCGCCCCCTGCCGTGTTCCGGGTCCCGTCCGGGCCACCGGTACGGCCGGGCGCGAAACACACCGAGGAACGCCGAAACACGGGGAAACCCAGGCTTCACCCGGCGACAGGCCCGGTGAAACAAGCGCTTCCTAGCGTCTGGGCCCATGGACACACCGCTGTATACGCGGCCCGACCCGGCCGGAACCGGGAACACCGCGGTCTCCCGCCGAGACCGGGTCCACGCCCTCATGCGCGAGGAGGTGCTGAGCGGCCGCGTCACGCCCTACACCCGCCTGGGCGAGGTCCGGCTCGCCGAACGCTTCGGGGTCTCCCGCACCCCCGTCCGCGAGGCCCTGGCCCGGCTCCACTCCGACGGCCTGGTCGAACGCCGCGACAACGGCTTCTACGTCACCGTCCCCGACCTCGCCGAGCTGCGCGACCTCTACGAGCTCCGGGTCACCCTCGAACTCCGCGGTATCGCCCGCGCCGTGGAGGACCGCACCATCCGGCACGACCCGCGGATCCTCAACGACGAACTGGAGCGCTGGGAGAAGCTGCGCGCCGACCCGCCCGCGCCCGACCCCTCGTTCGTCCTCCTCGACGAGGAGTTCCACGCCGCTCTGTCCCGGGCCTCCGGAAACGCCGCCCTCACCGCGTCGCTGGTCTCCGTCAACCAGCGGATCCGCCGCGTGCGCATGTACGACTTCCTCACCGAGGACCGGATCACCTCGACCATCACCGAGCACGTCCGGATCGTCGAGCACCTGCGCGCCGACGAACTCGACTCCGCCTACCGGGCCCTGCACGAACACGTGGGCGCGTCCATGGCGGTCGTGCTCGAACGGGCCCGCCGGGCCCTGACCCGGATGGCTCTGCACACCGACCGCCTCTGACCCCTTCGCCGCACCTCCCGCGCTCCCGACCGCCAGCCCCAGCCTCCGACCCGAGGGAGAGCCCCGTGTTCGACTCCGTGCTCGTCGCCAACCGCGGCGAGATCGCCTGCCGCATCATCCGTTCCGCCCGGGAGACGGGCCTGCGCACCGTCGCCGTCTACTCCGACGCCGACGCGGGCGCGCCGCACACCCGGATGGCCGACGAGGCCGTCCGCCTCGGCCCGGCACCCGCCGCCCGGAGCTACCTCGACATCGAACGCGTCCTCGCCGCGGCCGCCGCGACCGGGGCCGGCGCCGTCCACCCGGGTTACGGGTTCCTGTCCGAGAGCGCGGAGTTCGCGCACGCCGTGGAGGCCGCCGGACTCGTGTTCGTCGGACCCGAGCCCCGTCACCTGGAGGAGTTCGGCGACAAGCACACCGCCCGCAAGGCCGCGGCCGCGGCCGGCCTGCCCATGGTCGCGGGCAGCGAGATCCTCCCCGACGCCGGGCAGGCGGTGCGGGCCGCCGAGCGCATCGGCTACCCGGTGATCCTCAAGTCCACCTCGGGCGGCGGCGGGATCGGTCTGCGCCCCTGCTTCGACGAGGACTCCCTGCGCTCCGCCTTCGACCAGGTCAGCCGGATGGCGCGGACGCACTTCGGTGACGGCGGCGTGTTCGTGGAACGCTTCGTGGCCGAGGCCCGGCACATCGAGGTGCAGGTCTTCGGTGACGGCCACGGCAACGTGGTGACCCTCGGGGACCGCGACTGCTCGCTCCAGCGCCGCAACCAGAAGGTCGTGGAGGAGGCCCCCGCCCCCGACCTGCCCGACGCCCTGCGCGCCGAACTCCACCGCACCGCCCGCGAACTGTGCGCCGGGGTGTCCTACCGCAGCGCCGGGACGGTGGAGTTCGTCTACGACGTCGAACGCGGGGAGGCCTCCTTCCTGGAGGTCAACACCCGGCTCCAGGTCGAACACCCGGTCACCGAGGAGATCGCCGGGATCGACCTGGTCGCCTGGATGCTGCGCCTGGCCCGCGGCGAGGACGTGCTCTCCGACGTCCCGCCCCGGGGACCGGCCCGCACCGGCCACGCCGTCGAGGCCCGCGTGTACGCCGAGGACCCCGCCCACGACTTCCGGCCCAGTTCCGGCCTGCTCACCCGGGTGGAGGTGCCCGCCGACGTCCGGGTGGACGGCTGGGTGGAGACCGGCCAGCGGGTGACCAGCGACTACGACCCCATGCTCGCCAAGGTGATCGTGCGCGGCGAGGACCGCGCGGACGCGCTGGACCGGCTCGGCCGCGCCCTGGCCCGGGTACGGATCGACGGGGTGCAGACCAACCTGGGCCTGCTGCGCGCCCTGACCGCCCACCCGCGGGTCCGCGCGGCCACCCACACCACCGCCACCTGCGCGACCGTCGGCGACCCCGAACCGCGCATCGAGGTGGAGCGCGCGGGTACCCTCACCACCGTCCAGGACTTCCCGGGCCGCACCGGATACTGGCAGGTCGGCGTGCCCCCGTCGGGAGCCGTGGACGACCTGTCACTGCGCCTGGGCAACACCGCCCTGGGCAACCCCGAGGGGACGGCGGGCCTGGAGTGCACCATGGAGGGTCCGGCGCTGCGCTTCACCCACGCCGCGACCGTGTGCGTGACCGGCGCCCCCGCCGACGTCACCGTGGACGGCGACCCGGTGCCGCAGTGGGAACCGGTGCGGGTGCCCGCGGGCGCGCTGCTCGACGTCGGCCCCGCCACCGGACCGGGCATGCGCACCTACGTGCTGTTCCGCGGCGGCCTGGACGTCCCCGAGTACCTGGGCAGCGCCTCCACGTTCACCGCGGGGGAGTACGGCGGGCACGCGGGCCGCGCCCTGCGCCCGGGCGACGTGCTCCGCCCCGCGGCGAACGGTGCCGGTACCGGCCGACCCGCCTCCGGTTCCCCGGAGGGTACCGCGGAACCGCGCCCGGTCCCGGAGGCCGACCGCCCCGCCTTCCCCGCGTCCGGCCGGGGCGGGGCCGGGACGGGTGACGGCGTCCACTGGGACATCGAGGTCTCCGAGGGCCCGCACGCGGCACCCGAGTTCCTCACCCGCGACGGCCTCGCCGACTTCTACGCCACCGCCTGGCGGGTCCATCCGCAGTCCGCCCGCAACGGCGTCCGCCTGTCCGGCCCCAAACAGACCTGGGCCCGCCCCGACGGCGGCCAGGCCGGGCTGCACCCCTCCAACGTGCACGACACCGCCTACTCCGTCGGCGCGGTCAACCTCTCCGGCGACACCCCCGTGCTCCTGGGCCCCGACGGCCCCAGCCTCGGCGGGTTCGTCTGCCCGGTCACCGCGGTCACCGGCGCCCGGTGGAAGATCGGCCAGCTCCGCCCCGGCGACACCGTCCGGTTCCACCCGGTCACCGAGGCCGCCGCCGAACGGCTGCACACCGAACCCGCGGCCGCCGCCCTGCTGCGCGGCAGCGGATCCGACGGCGACGACGGCGTGCTGGCCCGCGTCCCCGCGGGCGAGGGCACCCCGGAGGTCACCTACCGGCGCGGCGGACACGACAACCTCCTCGTCGAGTACGGGCCGATGGTCCTGGACCTGGGCCTGCGCATGCGAGTCCACGCGCTGATGGCGGCCCTGGACCGGGCCGCACCCCGAGGCATCGTGGACACCACCCCGGGTGTGCGCTCCCTGCACCTGCACACCGACCCCGAGGTCCTGCCGCTGCGCACGCTCCTGGGCCTGCTCCAGGAGATCGAGGCGCAGCTGCCGCCGACCTCCCGGCTGCGGGTGCCCAGCCGTACCCTGCACCTGCCGATGTCCTTCGACGACCCCTCCATCCACGAGGCCATCGCCCGCTACGGGACCGGGGTGCGCGACGACGCGCCCTGGAACCCCGACAACATCGAGTTCATCCGACGCATCAACGGCCTCGACAGCGTCGACCAGGTCCGCGACATCGTCTTCGACGCCTCCTACCTCGTGCTGGGCCTGGGCGACGTGTACCTGGGCGCGCCCGCCGCCACCCCGCTGGACCCCCGGCACCGGCTGGTCACCACCAAGTACAGCCCCGCGCGCACCTGGACCCCCGAGGCCGGTGTGGGTATCGGCGGCGCCTACCTGTGCGTGTACGGGATGGAGAGCCCGGGCGGCTACCAGCTCATCGGGCGTACCGTGCCGATCTGGTCCGGCCTGCGCCAGTACGGGCGGTTCGAGCCCGGCACCCCCTGGCTGCTGCGGTTCTTCGACCGGATCACCTGGTACCCGGTCGGGCATCAGGAACTGTTGGACATCCGCGCCGACCTGCTCGCCGGACGCCACGAACCGGAGGTCGCCGAGGGCGAGTTCGTCCTCGCCGACCACGAGCGCTTCCTGGCGGAGAACGCCGACTCCATCGCGGAGTTCGAGAGCCGTCAGGCCACCGCCTTCGAGGCCGAGCGGCGGCGCTGGGAGGAGGCGGGCGAGTTCGAGGACCGGCCCGAACCCGAGCCGGTCGCGCCCGCCGGGGGACCGGACCTGCCGCCGGGCGCGTCCCTGGTGGAGGCACCGCTGTCCGCGAGTGTCTGGAAGGTGGACGTGCAACCGGGCGAGACTGTCCGGGAGGGTCAGCCCGTCGTCCGGCTGGAGGCCATGAAGCTGGAGGTGGTGGTCCGGGCGCCCGGGGACGGGACCGTCGCCGAGGTCCTCGTCAGCCCGGGCCAGCACCTGGACCCGGGGCACCCCCTGGCCGTCATCACCGAAGGAGAGACCGCCTGATGCCCGCACCCACCGAAAGGGTCCGCGCCGCCTACCGCCGGATCACCGAGGCCGACCGGCCGGAGGTCTGGATCGCGCTGCGCCCCGAACAGGAGCTGTCGGCGGAGGCCGAGGCGCTGGAGGAGCGCCTGGCCTCGGGGGAGGAGCTGCCGCTGGCGGGCACCCTGGTGGCGGTCAAGGACAACATCGACGTCGCGGGCCTGCCCACCACCGCCGGGCATCCGGGTTTCGCGTACACCCCCGAGGTGAGCGCGACCGCCGTGCGACGCCTGACGGGCGCCGGGGCGCTGGTACTCGGCAAGACCAACCTGGACCAGTTCGCCACCGGGCTCGTGGGGACCCGCAGCCCCTACGGCGCGGTCCGCAACGCCCTCGACCCCACCCGGATCTCCGGGGGGTCCAGCTCGGGCTCGGCCGTGGCGGTGGCGCTGGGAATCGCCGACGTCGCCCTGGGCACCGACACCGCCGGATCCGGCCGGGTGCCCGCCGCCCTGCACGGCCTCGTCGGCCTCAAACCCACCCTGGGCCTGGTGCCCAACACCGGGGTCGTGCCCGCCGCCGAACCGTACGACTGTGTGACCGTGTTCGCCCGGGACCTGGCCGCCGGCCAGCGGGCCCTGAAGGTGATGACCGGCCCCGACCCCCGGGACCCGGCCAGCCGTGACTGGCCCGCCGACGTGCGCCTGGCCCCCCGGAACCCGGCACGGACGGCGGTCCCGGACGCGGACGGGCTGGCCCCGCTCAGCGACGGGGAACGGGAGGCCTTCCGGACGGCGGTGGCCGCCCTGACCGGCGCGGGGGTCCAGGTCGAGGAGGTGGACATCGCCCCGCTGCTGGAGGCGGCCCGGCTGCTCTACGACGGGGCCCTGGTCGCCGAGCGGTACGCGGCGGTGGGCGCGTTCCTGGCGGAGCACCGCGACTCCCCGTACACCGACCCCACCGTCGCCGGGATCATCCTGGCCGCCGCCGAGCTGCCCGCCACCCGGCTCGCCGCCGACCAGCACCGGCTGGCCGGGTACCGGTCCCTGGCCCGGGAGCTGTTGGACGGGTTCGACGGGCTGCTGGTGCCGACTACGGTGGGCCACCCGACGCTGGCCGAGGTGGCGGCCGACCCGGTGGGTGAGAACTCGCGCCTGGGCACCTACACCAACTTCGTCAACCTGCTCGACCTGGCGGCGGTCGCCGTCCCCGCCGGAACCGCCGACGGCCACACGTTCGGGGTCACCGTGGTCGCCCCCGCCTTCGAGGACCAGGCGGCCCTGGACCTGGCCGGGCTGATCACCGGCGGGGAGCCCGTTCAGGCGCTGCCCGGCACCGGGGTGGAGCTGGCGGTGTTCGGCGCGCACCTGCGCGGACAGCCGCTCAACCACCAGCTCACCGAGCTGGGCGCCAGGTTCGTGGAGGCGACCGCGACCAGCGGGGACTACCGGATGGTGGCTCTGGCGACGACGCCGCCCAAACCCGGGCTGCTGCGGGTGAACGGCGGGGGTTCGGCACTGCGCTGCGAGGTGTGGTCGATCTCCCCGGCCGGACTGGGCACGTTCCTGGCGGCGCTTCCCGCCCCGATGTCGCTCGGCGCCGTCACCCTCGCCGACGGGCGGACCGTGGTCGGTTTCGGCTGCGAACCGGCCGCGGCCGAGGGCGCCGAGGACATCACCCGCCACGGCGGTTGGCCGGCCTACCGGGAGTCCCTGCGGGACTGACTGCGGCAGGGCGGTTCCCGACCCAGCGCTTCGCTCGGGCTGCCCGGCCTGCGCGGGGCCGGACCCGCCGCGGTGTGAGACGCCCCGGGACACGACGGAGCCCCGCCACCCGCGAAGGGGTGACGGGGCTCCGTGACTGCTACTGCCGTTGGCTAGGCCTGCGCGGCCGGACGGGGACGGCGTCCGCGGGAGGACGAGCCCCCACGGGGACCGCCGCCGCCGTAGCCGCCGCGCGAGCCGCCGTAGCCGCCGCCGCGGGAGCCGCCGTAGCCGCCGCCGCGCGGGCCGCGCTGACGGTTCTCCCGGCGGGGCTCGCTCGGCAGGGACACCGGTACACCGGTCGGGGTGCGGGCCCCGGTCACGCGGGCCAGCTCCGGGTCGTCGGCGTTCACCTGGGCGGTCTGCGCCTCGATCCGGGCGCGGTGCATCAGGCGGGTCATCTCGCGGCGCTGGTTGGGCGTCACGAGGGTGACCACGTTGCCGGACTCACCGGCGCGGGCGGTGCGGCCGCCGCGGTGCAGGTAGTCCTTGTGGTCCGTGGGCGGGTCGATGTTCACGACCAGGTCCAGACCGTCCACGTGGATGCCGCGGGCGGCGACGTTCGTGGCGATCAGCGCGGTGACCGTGCCCTCCTTGAACTGCTTGAGGGTGCGGGTGCGCTGGGGCTGGGACCGGCCGCCGTGCAGCGGAGCCGCCCGGACGCCGCTGTTCAGCAGGTGCTGGGCCATCCGGTCCACCGCGTGCTTGGTGTCCAGGAACATCAGGACCTGGCCCTCGCGCGCCGCGATGTGGGTGGCGGTGGACATCTTGTCCGCGTGCGCCACGTGCAGGACGTGGTGCTCCATCGTGGAGACGGCGCCCTCGGACGGGTCGACCGAGTGGACCACCGGGTCGTTGAGGAAGCGGCGGACCAGCTGGTCCACGTTCCGGTCCAGGGTGGCCGAGAAGAGCATGCGCTGGCCGTCGGCCGGCACCTGCTCCAGGATCGCGGTGACCTGCGGCATGAAGCCCATGTCGGTCATCTGGTCGGCCTCGTCCAGGACGACGGCCTCGACCTCGTCCAGGACGCAGTCGCCGCGCTCCATCAGGTCGCGCAGGCGGCCCGGGGTGGCCACGAGCAGCTCGACGCCCTGGCGCAGGGCGCGGGCCTGGCGGTGGATGGGCATGCCGCCCACCACGGTGGCCATGCGCACCCGCACCGAACGGGCGTAGGGGGTGAGGGAGTCGGTGACCTGCTGGGCGAGCTCGCGGGTCGGCGCGAGGACCACGGCCATGGGGCGGTGCTCGTTCGCGCTGCGGCCGTCGAGCCGGGCCAGGAGGGCCAGGCCGAAGGCGAGCGTCTTGCCCGAACCGGTCTGGCTGCGGCCCAGGACGTCGCGTCCGGCCAGCGAGTTCGGCAGGGTGGCCGCCTGGATCGCGGACGGGGTGGTCAGGCCCTGGCGGGTCAGCGTCGACTTCAGCGGCGCGGGCATCTCCAGGTTCTGGAAGTCGTCCACCGGGTCGAGCCCGGGGTTGACGGTGACGGGGAGCGCGAACTCACCGCCGGAGCGGCCGCCGCCGGAACGGCCCTGATAGCCGCCGCGGGGGCCGTCGAAGGAACGGCGGGGGCGCTGACGGTTGAAACCGCCGGGACCGCCGGAGGGACGGCCGTGACGCGTGTTGGCGCGAGGATGGTTCATGTAAGACCTTTCGCCGACGGCGCTTGCCGGGCGGGAAACCCCTGGGGGCTTCGGCCTGTGGCACCGGGTGTGCGCCGGAGGAAATGCATAGAGATCCACGGCCCGCACGGAAATCCCGGGGTCGTGGCGGTTGAACCGGTGCCAGTCGGAGAACGACGGCCAGAAATCCGGTCCTGGAAACAGTAAAACGGACAGGGGCCCTGCGCCCTGAGGGCGGGCCCCTGCCGTCTGAACAGCCTTAGGGCGTGTTCGGTCAGATCAGGGTGATGTTGTCAGCCTGGAGACCCTTGGCGCCCTGGGTGACGTCGAACTCGACGGCCTGGCCTTCCGCGAGCTCGCGGTAGCCGTTGGCCTGAATCGCCGAGTAGTGGGCGAAGACGTCAGCGCCGCCGCCGTCCTGCTCGATGAAGCCGAAGCCCTTGTCGCCGTTGAACCACTTGACTTTGCCAGTAGCCATGGATGTACCTCTCGCTCGGGAGCATGTTAAGAAAACCGCGGTCTGACGATTTTCCCGTCACCGCGGTGATCACCCGAAAACGATGTAAATCCAAACGGGTATCACGACTGCAACTTCATTCAACCTAGCACAGGGTTTCCGATCCTGCGGATAATCGGGGTGTGTCACAAGGCACCGTCGAACGTGGTAACGATCGGGGCCCCGAAGGTGTTCACCCGGGTTTTCCCAGTTGGACGGGGTTCCCGGACGCGGATGGGCCCCGTCGCGTCCGCTCGGACACGAGGGGGCCCACCGCTGCCCGCCGGAGTGTCTAGCCGTCCTTCTCCGTGGCGGCGAGGTCGTCGAACTGCGTTTTCTCGGTGGGTTTCACCCCGACCAGGTAACCGGCGCGGGCGATGGCGTTGCCGCCCACCGCCGCCGTGGCCAACTGGATGAGCAGGGCCAGGCCGATCTTGATCGCGTTGTCCACGGTCGGGTAGTGCAGCAGCAGACCGAGCAGGAGCAGGGCCGTGCCCAGCGCGCCGGCGATGCTGACCCCGCTGAGCCGGGCGTAGAAGTCCTGGAGCCGGAGCAGGCCGATCGAGCCCACCAGGAACACCAGGGCCCCCGCGGTCATGCAGACGATCCCGGCGACGTCCAACGCGTTCATCGCTTACCTCCGGTGATCAGGCGGGCCAGGGACAGGGCGGCCAGGAAACCGACCAGTGCGCTCACCAGGACGATGTCCACGACCAGTTCGGTGTCCAGGCGGTAGCCGAGCATGGCGACCAGCCCCACGAAACCGAAGAAGACCACGTCGGAGGCGGCGCCCCGGTCCGCGGCCGAGGGGCCGGTCAGGATGCGGTACGTGGCGATGGCCATCGCCAGCACGATCGCGGCCAGGCCGATGTCGATGTAGTGCATCAGTTCCGTCCCCCCTCGGCCGGGGCGCTCTCCGGGGGCCCCGTCAGCCGGGTGGCCGCGAGGATGTGGTTCTCCATCTCGCGGATCCCCTCCAGGAAGGACGCCCGGTCCTTCACGTACAGCCCGTGCACCCACAGAGTGGCGGGTGCACGGCGCACGGCCACGGTCACCGTCCCCGGGGTCAGGGAGATCAGGTTGGCCAGCATGGTGGTTTCCAGGTCGCTTCCGCAGCGGATCGGTACCTCGACGAAGGCCGGGGTCGAGGCGCTCCCCGGGGTGACGATGTCCCACATCACCTCGAAGGAGGTCCTGATGATCTCCCAGCCCGCGTAGAAGGGGAACCGGAGCACTCGCAGCGCCCACATCAGATGGGTCATCGTCCCAGCACCGCCTCGACGTATCCGGAGGTGTCCATGAGCCCCGCGGCGGCCTGCGCGCTCAGGTCGAGCAGGACCTGGGCGCCGAGGCCGATGCACAGGGTCGTGGCTGTCAGGACCAGGCCCGGAGCGATCAGCGCGGGCCGGATCTTCACGGGCACGGTGGTCCGGGTGGCGACGGAGCCGTCGGCGCCGACGACCGCGGGCTCCGGCAGCTCGTGCGGTTTCGGTTCCCTGCCCCAGAACACGCCGCCCCAGATCTTCAGCATGGACATCAGCGTGATGAGGCTGACCGCGATCATCACGGCCACGGCTGTCCACTGCGCGTCGTCGACCGCTGCCGTGACCAGGGTCAGCTTGGCGACGAATCCGGAGAACGGCGGCAGCCCCGCCAGGGAGAGCGCCGCACCCATGAACACCAGGGCCAGCAGCGGCTCCCGCTGGGCGATACCGCCGAGCCGGTCCAGCGCCCCGGTCCCGTAGGTGTGCTCGATCGCCCCGGTCGACAGGAAGAGGGACGCCTTCACGATCATGTGGTGGATCAGGTAGAAGATGCCCGCCATGAGCCCCAGCTCGGTGAACAGGGCCACACCCAGCAGGATGTAACCGATCTGGCTGATCATGTGGAACACCAGGATCGAGCGGGTCGTGTTCTCGCCGACCGCGCCCAGCACACCGATGACCATGGTCAGGGTGAAGGCGACCACTCCGATCCAGAGGAACTTCGCGTCCCCGTCGAAGATCATCGCGTACAGGCGGTAGATCGCGTAGATCGCCACCTTGGTGTGCAGACCGGAGAACAGGGCGGTGACGGCGGGGGAGGCGGCCGGGTAGGTACGGGCCAGCCAGCCGTGCACCGGGACGACCGCGGCCTTGATCGACAGGGCGAGGATGACCACGCCCGCGCCGACCGCGACCGCCGGGTCCTCCTTGGCGGCTCCGGCGAGCTCGCCCAGGTGCACGGTCCCGGCGGAGGCGTAGACCAGCGCGACCCCCGCGAGGAAGATCGTGGACGTCAGCAGGTTGACGGTGACGTAGATCCGTCCGGCCCGCAGCCGTCCCAGGGCGCCGAGCATCGCCAGCAGTCCGTACGAGGGCAGCAGCATGACCTCGATGAACACGAACATGTTGAAGATGTCGCCGGTGAGCAGCGCACCGGACACACCCGCTGTCAGCACCAGGACCAGCGTGGCGAAGAAGGGTCGCCGGTCGTCCCCGGTGGCGATCGCGAAGGCCGAGCACACCAGGGCCAGGAGCGAGGTGGTCCACAGCATCAGGGCGCTGAGGACGTCCGCGACGAACGGGATCGCGATCCCGTCCTGCCACAGGCCCACGTTGTGGGCGAACACGGCCCCGTCCCGGGTGAGCCAGATCAACCCGGTACTGGCCAGCAGGGCCGCCGAGCTCGGTGCGAGCAGCAGCGTCCGGCGCAGCCACAGGGGGCCGCCCAGTACGATCAGCAGCCCCGCGGACACCAGTGGGACCGCGACGAAGAGAGGAAGCAACGAGGTGTTCATGAGGCGTCCTCGGTGTCGTCGTCGCTACCGGACGCGGCGAGCGTGAGCATGTAGATCGCGATCGAGAAGGCGATCACGATCGCGGTCAGCACGAACGCCTGCGGGAGCGGGTCGCCCGCGGTGAGCGCGGTACCGAACTGGAGCAGGGGAAGGTCCCGGCGGAACACGCCGCCCGCCGACATGATCAGCAGGTTGACGGAGTGTCCCAGCAGGACGAGGCCGAGCACGATGCGCACCATGCCGCGCTGGAGCATCAGGTAGACGCCCCCGGCGACCATGATGCCGATGGTGATGGCGAGGGTCATCGGTTACCTCCGGTGGTGGAGCCGTCCAGGGCGGGTGCGTCGTCGCCGGACGCCTGGGCCGAGGGACGGTCCGTCCGGAACCCCTCGGGTTCCCGGACCGAGCCCTCCCCCCGTTCGAGGCCGAGCTCGTTGAGCGCCGTGAGCAGTACGCCCACCACCGCCAGGTAGACGCCGACGTCGAAGACGAGCGCGGTGGTGAAGTGGAAGTATCCGCCCCAGGCCAGCGGGATCTCGGCGTGCAGCGGTTTGAGGAACGACCCGTCCGCGTAGCCGAGGAACCCGGAGAACGCGGCCACCAGGACGCCCGCCCCGATGATCGCGGGGTAGGCGAGCCGGATGCGTGCCCTGTCGTCGCTCGGGGCAGCCAGGTAAAGCAGGGCGAAGCCCGAACCGCCCACGAGTCCGGCGATGAAGCCGCCGCCCGGCTCGTTGTGTCCGCGGAACAGCAGGTACACGGACCACAGGACCAGGAGCGGCATCAGGAAGCGGCCGACCGTGCGCATCAGCACGGTGTTGTCCTCCGGCGGGTAGGCGGCGTTGGTCCCGCCCACCACCACCCGGCGGGAGCTGTGCACCGGCAGCAGGCCGCTGGAGTGCAGCACCGCGATGATGATCAGCCCGGCGACGCCCAGCACCACCAGTTCGCCGAAGGTGTCCAGCGCCCGGTAGTCCACAAGGATGGTGTTGACCACGTTGGTTCCGCCGGTGTCCTCCGGGGCGTTGCCCAGGAAGTACTCGCCCGCGGCGGATATCTCCCGGCGTCCGGTCAGGGCGTAGGCGCCCACGGCCGCGGTGAGCCCGGCGCCGATCGCGATGACGGCGGTCAGCGCGGTGCGGCTCCGCTTCACCCGGTGGAACTTCTTGGGCAGGCGCCGCAGCACCAGCACGGCGACGACCACGGTCAGGATCTCCACCAGGAGCTGGGTGAGGGCGACGTCGAAGGCGCCCAGGAAGAACAGCCACAGGGCGACGGTGAACCCGGCGACGCCGACCAGCGCCAGCCCCGCCATCCGGGAGCGGGTGACCACGGCCGCGCCGACGGCCACGGCCATCAGGCCCACCAGGAGCCAGTCCAGACCCATGGCGGTCTGCCCGGCCACCGGCGGGAGGTCCAGGCCGACCACCGCGACGACCGAGGCCAGCGCGATGATGAGGACGACCGGTACCCCCAGGTGGAACGCGGGGGAGTCGGTCCGGGTGAGGTCACCGGTCCGCCTGCCCACCCGGACGATCCCCTCGTGCAGGAACTCGAAGATCCACACCCCGGTGACCGGTACGAGGTCGCGTCCGGCCAGGGCGTCGCCGGAACGGCTCCGCCAGGCCAGCAGCGCACCGAGGCCGACGGCCGCGGCGGACATGCCCAGGGCGGCGTTGAGGCCGTGCCACAGCAGCAGGTGCGCGTCGGCGGCCTCGTGGGTGGCGTTCAGGGCGACCTCGTTGACCATCGTGTCCAGGATCGGCACGGTCAGGCCGAGCAGCACACCGCCGAGGGAGGCGGTCATGGCGGGGAGCCAGAAGCTGGGGCGCGCCTCCGAGGCGGTGCGTTCCTCCGCGTCGCCCCGGGGCTCGCCCCAGAACGCCCCGTACACGAACCGGAACGAGTAGGCGAAGGTGAAGGCCGCGGCACCGACCGCGGCGGCGCCCGCCACCGGACCGAACCAGGCCGGGCCGGGCGCGTGCAGGAACGCCTCGAACAGGTTCTCCTTGCTGATGAAGCCGAGCAGCGGCGGGATGCCCGCCATGGACAGCGCGGCCAGCGCGGCCAGGGCCGCGGTGACCGGCATCCGCCTGCGCAGGCCGCCGAGCTGGCGCAGGTCGCGGGTGCCGGCCTGGATGTCCACCAGGCCGACCGACATGAACAGCGCCGACTTGAACAGGGCGTGCGCGACGGTGTGCACGGCCGCGGCGACCAGGGCCTCGGGGGTTCCCACACCGATGACCGCGACGAGGAAGCCCAACTGGCTCACGGTGGAGAAGGCGGCGAGCCGCTTCAGGTCGTGCTGTTGCAGCGCGAAGACCGCCCCGACCACCGCCGTGGTCAGACCGAGGACGATGAGCAGGGTGTTCCACAGCAGCAGGTCGCCGAAGGCCGGGGTGAACCGCATGGCCAGGTAGATCCCGGCCTTGACCATCGCCGCGGCGTGCAGGTAGGCGCTGACCGGTGTGCTCGCCGCCATGGCGTCGGGCAGCCAGTAGTGGAACGGGAACTGGGCCGACTTGGTGAACACCGCGACGGCGACGAGCACCGCCACCAGCGACACGAACCCGGTGTCCTCGGTCCACGAGGTGTCCGCCAGGATCACGCTGAGCTGGGAGGTCCCGGTGCGCACGATGAGCAGCACGGCCGCCGCGAGCAGGGCGAGTCCGCCCATGGCGGTGAGCAGGAAGGTGCGGATCGCCGGGCGGCTGGCCGAGGGCCCCGACAGGCCGATCAGGTAGAACGACGCGATCGTCGTGAGCTCCCAGAACACGAAGAGCAGCACGACGTCGTCGGCCAGGACCAGACCCGACATCGCCGTGGCGAAGAGGGTCATCAGGAAGTAGAAGCCGAACCTGCGCCTCGGCGGGAAGTACCGGGTCGAGTACGCCATGATCAGCGCACCGATCCCGGTGACCAGCATGGTGAACAGCCAGCCGAGTCCGTCCATGCGCAGGTGGAGTTCGACCCCGATCTGCGGCATCCACGGTCGGGAGAACTCCAGGGGCTCCCCGGACCCCAGCACCTGGGGGGCCTGCGCGGCCACCAGCAGGGTCAGACCGAGGAACACCGCGGCGATCGGCCAGCCGGCGTTCCGGCCCAACAGCCTGTCCAGTAAGGGTGTGCTCGCGACGGTCACGGCGAGCACGATGAGGAGAATCAGCAGCACCACGCCACTGTCCTTTCACAGCCTGGCGCCGCGCGGACTGGTGTCACGGCGCCCGGGAGGGCGTCCGATGCGGTCCGCGCGGCGACACGGGTAGGAGCGGTTTCGGGACGGCGCCGACGGGGGCGCGGTCAACCGGGTCCCGGTGGACAGGAGCTGAGTTCGCCGTGGGCGTTGGTGCCCCAGGCGTTGGTGTAGCCGTTGGTGCCGAGCGGGCGGCGGTTTCCGGCCGGAAGCCTGTGCCGCTCTCCGAAGCGGCTTCGGCGCAGCGCGGTCGGGAGGGGTGTATGGTTCCGGGTCATGTGGTGGGCTCCGGGGTATGGGTCGTAGGGACGCCGACCAGTCTTCCCGGCACACCTTTTGGCGCGTGCAGCGCCGCGCCCATACTTGTCGATGTGGGCAGATGGCGCGCGCGGCGCCGCGCCCATATTCGTGTATAGGGGCAGTTCTGTCCAGTTTTCGGCCATCGGGCCCGATCGGGGAACGGACCGGCACCGACACGCGAAAGTCCTGTCCAATATAGTCCCTGAACAGCTACTATGACCTGTCGCCGACAGGCCGTGCGTGCGGGACGCCCGTAACCGGCCCGAAGCCGGTCCCGGACGCACATCCCCGACCGGTGGGCGGGGAAGACTGGTCGGCGAAGATGTCCGTCCCTACCCGAAACCAGGTGCCCCATGCCGGAGACCGCACTCCACGGTGCGCGTGTCTACCGATCCGAGTCCGCGGAGAGGATCGTCCGCGGCTGGTGTCGGGACCGGCTCGACGAGTACCCGGACCTGAGCTCCGTGGCCGAGATCTCCACCTCCCTCGGGCCGACCCGGGCCTTCCGGATGTCGGGTGGCTCCGGGGCCCCGGTGGTGGTGCTCAGCGGAACCAACTTCAACAGCGCGCTCAGCGCCTCGCCCGCCTCCGACATGACCGAGGACCGCGACGTCGTCCTGGTCGACCTCCCCGGGCAGCCGGGGCTCAGTTGCGGGCTGCGCCCGAAGGGGAGCCGTGCGCAGGCGTACGGGGCGTGGCTCGACGAGGTGCTGCCGGAGCTGGTGGACCGTCCGGCGATCGTCCTCGGCCACTCCCTCGGGGGCGCCGTCGCCCTCGCCTCGCAGCCGTGTGACCTGGTCAAGGGGTTGGTGCTGGTCAACCCGGCCGGTCTGACCGGCGTCGCGACCTCCCCCGAGCTGATGCGGGTCACCCTGCCGTGGATGATCAACCCGCGCGAGGACAAGAGCACCAGGCTGCTCAACTTCATGAGCGGCCCCGCCTTCCGGCACCCCGTCCACCCGTTCGCCGCCTGGATGACGATGGTCGGTCGGCACTGCCGGACCAGCCTCGCTCCGGGCCCGCTGGTCCTGGAGACCCTGCTGCGCTGGCAGGGCGGGAACGTCCTGGCGGCGACGGGTTCGGACGACGTCTTCTTCCCCCCGTCCCGGCTGAAGGCCCCGGTGCGCAGGTTCCTCGGTTCCGAACTGCGGGTCCTGGAGGGCGCCGGACACCTGTCCCTCTACGAGTCCGCGGAGAAGGTCCGGGCGCTGGTGACCGAAGCGGACGGCTGAGCGGACTCAGCTCCTGGTCGGATTGGTCGCCTTGCCGTCGGGCCGGAGCCCGGCGGTGCCCGCTGCTTCCGAAACCACCCCAACCACGGTGATCTTGCTACCAGGGGCAAGTTCGGCGCCGAAATCGCCCCTGGTAGCAAGATCACCGTGAATAGAGGGACCAAAACCGCCCGGGCGCTCAGCGGGCGAGGGTTCGCAGGAGGTGCTGCCAGGAGGAGGGGCCGAAGGCGAGGTGCCCGAGCGGGCGGTTGCGGGTGTCCCGAACAAGGACGCTCGGCTCCTCCGATACCTCGACGCAGTTGCCCCGGCCGCCGGTGTGGCCGGAGCCGTGCCAGCCGACCTCGACGCACTCGCCGCCGGTGCTGTTGGAGTAGCTGCTCTTACGCCAGGTCACTTCGGCGCAGTCGCCGCCGCCACTGCCGCCGTAGCTGGACTCGAACCACCGCACGCGCTGCCTCCTCGGGAAGGGAAGGGGGTACCCCGGGTATGGAACGGGGTACCCGCTCGCGTCAGCGCTTAAGAGTGCCCGGAAGCCCTGACCACTCGGTGTTCCGGAAGGCGGGGCGCCCGTGCTCGCGGTGCCGCGCCCGGTGGGGGGCACGCACCGTGGAGGCGGGAGCGGGCCGGACCGTCCCCACCCGCCCCGGAACTACCCCTCCGCCAGCAGTTGGCCGATGGTGTGCTCACCGGCGGCGGCGAGCACGGGGTGGTCGTCGGTGCTGGTGGCGAGTACCGAGGCGAAGCTGACCGCCCAGGCGCGGGCCCGCTTCCAGGTGTCCCCGTCGATCCCGGACAGCCGGTCGAGGCGGGCGCGCAGCCGGGCCCGGTCCCCGGCCTCGAACAGCAGCCAGGCGAGGGCGAGGTCGGTGGCCGGGTCACCCGAGGTCAGGTCGCCGAAGTCGATCACGGCGGCCAGGTCGGCCCGCCCGTTCGGCCCGTCGCCCACCAGGATGTTCGCGGGGTGCAGGTCGCCGTGCAGCCAGAGCGGCGGCCCGGACCAGCCGGGTGTGTCGACCAACGCCTCCCACTGGGCCAGGAGCGGGGCCGCGTGCGGGGAGTCGAGGCCGGTGAGCCGTTCGCGCACCCGCCCGTCGCGCTGGCGCAGGGGTACGCCCCGCACCGGGTTCTCGGGGGCGCCCCGGGGCGCGGGCACGTGCAGTCGGGACAGGAACAGGGCGAGCGGTTCCACCAGGGTTCCGCGCTCGGCGGGCGGGACCTCGGCGGCGGCACGGCCGCCGAACCAGGGGTTGACCGACCAGTGCCAGGGGTATCCGTGGCCGGGGCGTCCGGTGCGCAGCGGCACGGGAACGGGGACCCCCACTCGTTCGGCGATGTCGGGCAGCCACCGCTGTTCGTTCAGCACGAGCTGGGCGGCGGCCGCGCGCCGGGGCATCCGGACGCACAGGTGCTCGCCGAGGCCGAACAGCACGTTGTCCCACCCGTTGGCGAGGGGAGCGACGGGCAGTTCCGCGAGGTCGGGGTGCTGCTCGCGCAGGAGCCGTCGGACGAGTCCGGGGGTGGGGGTCACTTCGGCCGGGGGCGTGCGCATGATCCCAGTATCGGCGAGCCGAAGAGGTGATCCGGGTCACGTTCGCCGTTCCCCGGCGCGTGCCTGAATCCCCGTGGTGTGCGGGTTTCCGCTGCGGTTGTGGCCTGGGGTGATGGTGTGACCTTCGGGGGCGGCGTTGTGGCGTTCCGGGTGGGTGTGTAACTTTAGCCTTGCCTTACTTAGCCAAGCCTTACCGAAGTATCCCCCCACTTCCTGACCCCTGGAGTGCCCCGTGTCCCCACGTTCCGCCGCCCTGTTCTCGTTGCTGCCGGTCTCGGCTCTGGTCCTCGCGGGCTGCTCCGCAGAGGACGCGGACGGGGCGGGTACGGAGGCGGCCGCGGAGACCGTCACCGTCGAGGCCCTCAACGGCGACATCGAGGTCGCCACGAACCCCGAGACCGTGGTCGTCTTCGACAACACCCAGCTGGACATCCTGGACGCCCTCGGCGTCGAGGTCGCGGGCATCCCCTCCGCCGAGACCTACCCCTCCTTCTTCTCCGACTACGTCGAGGACCCCGACGTCGAGAACGTCGGCTCCCTCTTCGAACCGGACTTCGAGGCGGTCGCGGGCATGGACCCCGACCTCATCATCGCGGGCGGCCGCAGCTCCGAAGCGATCCCCGAACTGGAGGAGATCGCCCCCACCCTCGACATGACCGTCTTCGCCGGTGACACGGTGGGCGACATGAAGGACCGCGCCCTGGCCTACGGCGAGGTCTTCGACAAGCAGACCGAGGCCGAAGAGCTCGTCGCCGAGTTCGACTCCCGCATCGCCGAGGTCGGCGAGCAGGTAGCCGACTCCGGGGACGGCCTGGTCATCATCACCTCAGCGGGCGAGATCAGCGCCTACGGCCCCGGCTCCCGCTACGGCTTCTTCTACGACGCCCTCGGCCTGACGCCCGCCATCGACGTGACCAGCGAGGAGGCCAGCCACGGCGAGGTCCTGTCCTTCGAGGCCCTGGCCGACGCCGACCCCGACTGGCTGTACGTGATCGACCGCGACGGCGCCATCGGCGAGGAGGGCGCGGCCCCCGCCGAGCAGGTCCTGGACAACGACCTCGTCGACCGCACCACCGCGGCCCAGGAGGACCAGATCATCCACCTCAACTCCGAGGAGATCTACCTCGTCGGCGGCATCCAGGCGCACCTGAACACCCTGGACGTCATCGAAGACGCCCTGTCCTAGGCAGTGGCAGCGACAACCCCCGCCACGGCGCCCGGAACCCGGCAGCAGAACCGGGGGCCGGGCGCCCGCGGTTACCTCGCAGCGGCCGCCGCCGGGGCCGCCGTCCTGGCCCTGTCGGTGGTCAGCCTCTTCGTCGGGGCCAGCGACATCACCCCGGCGAGGCTGGTCGGGGACCCCGACGCCCGGGAGCTCTTCCTCCTCAGTCGGGTCCCCCGTACCCTCGCCCTCCTGCTCGCGGGCGCCGCCATGAGCGTCGCGGGCCTCATCATGCAGATGCTCACCCAGAACCGGTTCGTCGAACCGTCCACGGCGGGCACCGTGCAGTCGGCCTCGCTGGGCATCCTGCTGGTGACCATCCTCTTCCCCGGAGCGCCCCTGCCGGTGAAGATGACCGCCGCGTGCGTGGCCGCACTGCTGGGCACCCTCCTCTTCCTGGGGGTGCTGCGCCGGGTCGCCCTGAAGTCCTCGCTGATCGTCCCCCTGGTCGGCATCATGCTCGGCGCCGTCATCAGCGCCGTCACCACCTTCTTCGCACTGCGCTACGGCCTGCTCCAGACCCTCGGCACCTGGGAGTCGGGTGACTTCTCCGGGATCATGCGGGGCCGCTACGAACAACTGTGGCTGGTGGGAATCATGGCGCTGACCGCCTACCTCGTCGCCGACCGCCTCACCGTGGCCGGGCTGGGCCGCGACATCGCGGTCAGCATCGGCCTCAACTACCGGGCCGTGGTGGCGCTCGGGGTGGGCATCGTCGCGATGGTCAGCGGCGTGGTCGTGTCCGTGGTCGGCACGCTGCCCTTCCTCGGGCTGATCGTGCCGAACCTGGTGAGCATGGTCGTCGGCGACCACGTGCGCAAGGGCGTGCCCTGGGTCTGTCTGCTCGGCGGCGGCATCCTCGTGCTCTGCGACATCGTCTCCCGGGTCATCCGCCAGCCCTTCGAGATCCCCGTCGGTACCGTCCTCGGCGTCGTGGGCGCCGCCGTGTTCCTGGTGATGCTGCTTCGGAGGCGTAATGTCGGCTGAACAGGACGTACGCCCGGAACAGGGCGAGGAACAGGCCCGCGGACCGCGGCGTCTGGGGCCGCGGACGGTCCCCGCCTGGGCCCGGATCGCGGCCCTGGCCGCCCTCGCCGTGCTCTGCGCCGCCCTCTACCTGACCTACGGGGTCAGCGGGAACGTCGCCTACGTCGTGGAACGGCGGACCACCGTCGTCCTCACGATGCTCGTGGTGGCGTTCGCCGGCGCGGTCTCCACGGTCCTGTTCCACACGGTCACCGACAACCGCATCCTCACCCCGTCCATCATGGGGATGGAGGCGCTGTTCGTTCTGGTGCAGACCTGCCTGGTGTTCGTGTTCGGGATCGCTGGCCTGTCCGCGCTGCCGCCGGTGGCGGCGTTCCTGTCCCAGACCGCCCTGATGGTGGTGTTCGCGCTGCTGCTGTTCCAGCGCATGTTCACCGGCGGGATCGGCAGCCTCCACCTGACGCTGCTGGTCGGGATCGTCTTCGGAGTGCTGTTCAACAGCCTGTCGCGGCTCATGCAGCGGCTGCTGGACCCCAACGAGTACGACGCGCTCCAGGGCAGGCTCTTCGCCCGGCTGACCCGCGCCGACGCCGACCTGCTCCCGTGGGTGGCGGTCGCGGTGGTCCTCGTGGGGATCTACGTGTGGCGCAGGCACCGGCTCCTCGACGTCGTCTCCCTGGGCAGGGAGACCGCCGTCAACCTGGGCGTGGACCACCGGCGCGTGGCCGTGCGGATGCTGATGATCGTCGCGCTGCTCGTCTCGGTGTCCACCGCCCTGGTCGGCCCGATGACCTTCTTCGGTTTCATGGCCGCGACCCTCGCCTACCAGGTCGCCGGGCGGCACGAGCACCGCTACGTGCTGCCGACCGCCTTCCTGGTGGGTCTGTGCACCCTGGTGGGCGGCCAGTTCGTCCTGGAGCACGTCCTCGGGCACGCGGGCACGCTGAGCGTGGTCATCGAGTTCACCGGCGGCGCGCTCTTCCTGTACTTCCTGCTGCGAAAGGCCGCACGTTGATCGAACTGACCGAGCTCACCAAGACGTACGGGTCCTCGACGGTTCTGGACGGGGTGTCACTGCGCATCGAGCGCGGCGGGGTGACGTCGATCATCGGGCCCAACGGCGCGGGCAAGTCGACGATGCTGACCATCATCGGGCGACTGCTCGCCTCCGACGGCGGCCGGGTGACCGTCGACGGCATGGACGTGGACCGCGCCCCGGGCCGGGAGTTCGCCAAACGGCTGTCCATC
Source organism: Nocardiopsis terrae (assembly GCF_014651695.1). Classification (GTDB taxonomy): domain Bacteria; phylum Actinomycetota; class Actinomycetes; order Streptosporangiales; family Streptosporangiaceae; genus Nocardiopsis; species Nocardiopsis terrae. Next base: position 492,009 of record NZ_BMXJ01000001.1, on the reverse strand, counting down.
CTGCGCCAGGAGAACCAGTTCACGACCCGGCTGACCGTCCGCGACCTGGTCCGGTTCGGCCGCTACCCGCACTCGCAGGGGCGGCTGACAGCGGAGGACCACGCCCAGGTGGAGGCGGCCCTGGGCTTCCTCGACCTGGTGCCGCTGGCCGGCCGGTTCCTCGACGAACTCTCCGGCGGCCAGCGCCAGCGGGCGTACGTGGCGATGGTGCTGTGCCAGGACACCGACTACGTGCTGCTCGACGAGCCGCTGAACAACCTGGACATGAAGCACGCGGTGTCGATGATGCGGCAGATCCGCCGGGCCGCGGACAGCCTCGGGAAGACGGTGGTGGTCGTCATCCACGACATCAACTTCGCCTCGGCCTACTCGGACCGGATCATCGCCATGCGCGAAGGCCGGGTCGCGTACTCGGGCACCCCGGCGGAGATCATGACCTCCGAGGTGCTCCTGGACGTGTTCGACCTGGAGGTGCGGGTCGAGGAGGTCGGCGGCGCCCGGATCGGCGTCTACTACCGCTGATCCGGCCGGTCCCGGGGACTCGGGCAGGCTGTGGGCGGCCCACGGGCTGCCCGAGGGGTGGCGTTTCGCGGTCGGCGGGGCGGGGTACTGGCAGGTAGCAAAGCAGGGGGGCGCCGAGAAGCACGGGTGCAGGCACCCCTATCCCACGGCGTGCGGACGCCATGGCCCCCGTCCCGGGACGGACCTAGCGTTGACATAGGTGCCACCGGATTCGGGGCCCCACCAACTTCGGGGAGGGGCAGCAGTTATGCCCGACAACACCACCGAGACCCTGGGAACCAGAAGGGGCAGCGACTTCGCCCGGCTGTCCCAGCGGATCCAGGCAGCAGGACTCATGGAACGCACCCCCATCTACTTCGCCGTACGCCTGAGCCTCATCGCCCTGGCCTTCGTCGGTTCGTGGGTGGCGTTCTTCCTCATCGGGAACTCGTGGTGGCAGATCGTCACCGCCGTCTTCATGGCCGCCGCCTTCGGCCAGGTGGGACTGGTCTCCCACGAGCTCGCACACCGGCAGATCTTCAACGGCCGCAGAATCAGCGAGGCCGTCGGCCGAGTGGTCGGCAACCTCGGTATCGGCCTGGGATACGGCTGGTGGCAGGACAAGCACACCCGCCACCACGCCAACCCCAACCACGAGGAGCACGACCCGGACGTCAACGCCGACCTGTTCGTGTGGTCCGAGGGCCAGGCCGGGGCCGCACGGGGGATCCCGGCGTTCTTCGGCAAGTACCAGGCCTTCCTCTTCTACCCGGTCCTCCTGCTGGAGGGGTTGAACCTGCACTACGGGAGCGTGCGGGCACTCTTCAAGCCCACCACCAAGCACCGGGTCCTGGAGGGCGCGCTCCTGGCCGCCCACTTCGTGCTCTACCTCGGGGCGGTCTTCACCGTCCTCGACCCGCTACCGGCCGTCGTGTTCATCGCGGTCCAACAGGGCCTGTTCGGGGTCTACCTGGGCTGCATCTTCGCGCCCAACCACAAGGGCATGCCGACGCTGAAGAAGGGCGAGAAGCTCGACTTCCTCCGCAAGCAGGTGCTGACCTCGCGCAACGTCCGGGGCGGCGGTTTCACCGACCTGGCACTCGGCGGGCTCAACTACCAGATCGAGCACCACCTGTTCCCGAGCATGCCCAGCCCCCACCTGGCCTTGGCCCAACCGATCGTGCGCGACTACTGCGCGGAGATCGGGGTGCCGTACCACGAGACGGGCTTCGTCCGCTCGCACGTCGAGGCCCTCACCCACATGCACCGGACGGGCGCCTCGCTGCGCGCGAGGAAGCCCGCCTGAGCCGGTCCGTGCCGACCCCGGCGCCCTGCCGGCCCTCTCCCGGGCCTACTGGTCCCGTTCCTGGGCCTGTGCCGACTCCGTGTGCGAACCCGGTTCGTACTCGGGCAGCGGCACCGAGCCCAGGATCTCGTTGGCCTCGTTGTACTCCGCGTCCGGGATGGACCGCAGGGCGCTCACGATCTCCTCGTCGGCGCCCGCCTCCAGGGCCGCGGTCACGACCGCGTCCCGGGGCTGGGGGAAATCCATCCCGGCCAGGACCTGTCGGAGCCCGCTACGGCCACGTTTGACGCCCATCGCTCGTCCTCCCGGTAGTGAGAGGCCCGGCCGCCGTCGGCCCCCGAGGGGCGAACACCCGCCCGGACCTGCGCGGACACACCTGGCACTACCCGGCCGGGGGCGGACTCAACCGCTGCCCGGGCAACGCCCCCGCCCCCGACCGGTTCCGCGCCCCTACTCCTCCACCGGGAGCCACGCCACCTCGCCGGCGAGGTGCACCGCTTCCAGGCAGGCCGGGTCGAAGTAGCCGAGCGCGTCGGCGGAGCGGTCGGGGTGGTCGGAGGGCTCCCCGCCGACCGGGGCGAGCAGCTTGTGGACGCCGCCTTCGCCGCCTTCACCACCGCGGTGCAGGCCGGGTACGGCTTCGCTGCGGCCGTGCTGGCCCCGGTGGACCTGGCCGTGATCTGGCTGCCGCGCCGTGTCCGCCCGGACGCCACGGAGGAGGACACCACCGAGGAGGGCCCCGCAGAAGAGGGGGCCACGGGGGCGGACGCGGCCCCGGCCCACTGCTGACCCACGCGGCGGTGTGCGCGCGGGTCGTCCCGGGCGTGCCCCGTGACGGCAGGGAGGCGAACCCGTCCAGGTCCCCCTTGGCCCGCGTCCCTGCGGCTACTCCGGCGCGGGGGCACCCCTTGACCTAATGTGTAAGTGAATGCTTACATATTTTCGTGGATGCCATGGAGGCGATCGGAGAACCGAACCGTCGGCGCGTGGTCGAGGTCCTCGCGGCGGGAGAGCTCTCCGCCGGCGGGATCGCGGCCGGGTTCGACATCAGCCGCCCCGCGGTCTCGCAGCACCTACGGGTCCTCGTCGAGGCCGGGGTGCTGCGGGTGCGCAGTGAGGGCCGTCAGCGGCTCTACTCGGTCGACCCGGCCGCGCTGGACGAGGTGGGCGACTGGCTCGAAGTCCAGCGCGGACGGTGGAACCGGGCGCTCGACGCACTGGAACAGGCGATGAACGAACCCCCGGAAGAAAGGTGAGGAGCCATGACGAACCCGAACCCCCTGCGCGGCACGCTCGGCGTCGGTCCGGACGGGGCGTTCCGGATCCGCTTCGAGCGTGTCCTCGCGCACGCCCCCGAACGCGTGTGGTCGTGGATCACGGAGCGCGAGAAGCTGGAGCGGTGGCTCCCCGGCTGCGCGATCGACCCCCGGGTCGGGGGCACGGTCAGCTTCGACTTCGGTGACGAGGGCACCGCCACCGGCGTGGTCAGCGAGGTCGTTCCGCCGGGGCAGGAAGGGGTCCTCGTGCACAGCTGGCGTTGGCCGGGCGTGCCCGATTCAGCCGTCCGCTGGACGCTGGAGGGGGTGCCCGGAGGAACCCGGCTCGTACTCGTGCACGGCGAACTCCTCCCCGAACCCGCCGCCGAGTTCGCCACCGGCTGGCACGTGATGCTCGACGCCCTGGCCCTGGCCGCGGACGGCGGGTCCCCCGAGGACGCCTGGAGCGCCGTGGGCGAGGTCGCGGAACTCTACGCACCCTCCGCGAACGCCGAAGGGGTTCCCTCCGGCGGCTGAGGGCGCTGACAGCAGCCGCTCCAGAGGGTTCCGGTCGGGGCTCCGGCTCGGTCGCTCCGGGCCGCGCCCCGCCTCCGGCCGCCCCGCCTCCGGCCCCGAGTGCGCGGCAGGCCAAGGTGTGTCATTGACTATGGTGTGTGAGGCACACTATCGTGTGAGGCATGAAGGAAGACGGGCTCCTGGCCGGACACCTCCAGGAACTGAGGCGCGGCACCGTCGTGCTGGCCTGTCTGGCCATCCTGCGGCGCCCCCACTACGGCTACGCGCTGCTCCAGACGCTGGACGGCGCCGGGTTCTCGGTCGACGGGAACACGCTCTACCCACTCCTGCGGCGCCTGGAGAAACAGGGCCTGCTGACCAGCGAGTGGAACACCGAGGAGGCGAGACCGCGCAAGTTCTACAGGGTCAGCGCCGCCGGTACGGAACTACTCGACGGACTCACGGGGGAGTGGCGCGCCCTCGACGGCTCGATCCGCGCCCTCACGGAAGGCGAAGCCGATGGTTGAGAGAAAAGATTCCACGCTGATCGACCGGTACGTCTGGTCCGTCACCCGACACCTGGGCGCGGACACGGGCCCCGACATCGCCCGTGAACTGCGCGGATCCCTCCAGGACACGGTCGACGCCAAGGTGGAGGCCGGGACGGACCCGGCCCGGGCCGAGGAGGAGGCGCTGACCGAGCTCGGCGACCCCGAGGTCCTCGCCCGCCAGTACGGGGAGCTCCCCGGCCACCTCGTCGGCCCGGCCCTGTACCCCGAGTACGTCCGCATGCTCAGGGCCCTCCTGGCGGTCCTGGTTCCGCTCGCCCTCGGCCTGGTGCTGGTGGAGGGCCTCGTGTCCGGCACCGGGGGCTTCGGTGACATCGCGCTGGAGGCGGTGGGCGCCCTGCTCGGGGTCACGGTGCACGTCGCCTTCTGGGTGACCCTGGTGTTCGCGACCGTCGAACGCACCCGGCCCGCCGCCGAGCGGGACCGGCCGCTGACCGCCTGGCGCACCGACCAACTGCCCGCCGAGGCCCCGTGGCGCCAGGTCCACCTGGCGGGGACCCTCGTCCAGGTGTTCCTCATCGCTCTGGTGATCGCCGTGCTGGTCTGGCAGTTCGCCGGGGTCTCCGACCCCGCCACCCAGGTCCAGGTCCTCGACCCCGGCCTCGCCCCGTCCTGGAAGGCACTCCTCGTCGGCGTGCTCGCGGCCGAGATCGCCGTACTGGTCGCGGTCTGGCGCACCGGCCACTGGACCCCGCGACTCGCGGCGGTCAACGTGCTCGCCAGCGCCACGTGGGCGACCGCGGCCGTGTGGCTGCTGCTCCGGGACGAACTGATCGCCCCCGACCTCCCCGAACGGCTCGGTGCGGTGTTCGGTGTCCCCGCCGACTGGTCGGCGCCCGCCGCCCCGCTCGCAGCGGTGGTGATCGCCGTCGCCGTGTGGGACGCCGTCGACTGCCTCCGCCGGACCCGCCAGGCCGCACGCAGGCCCTGACCCGGGGCCCGGGCCTCCGCCGGTGCCCTCCCCGTCCGCCGGGCACGGTACCGACGCCGGCCCCCGTCCGGGGTGCTTCAGCCCGCCGCGGTCCTCCCCGGTGCGAGGAGGCGGCAGCAGTTGGCTGCGGTCCAGGTGATGGCGGGGACGGCCTCCTCCTGCATCTGCTCCAGGGTCCGGGGGCCCCGGGCGATCGAGAACGCCGCGGTGACACCTGAGCGGCGGAGGTCCTCGGAGCCGACCGACACGCTTCCGGCGATCACGACGACGGGCACGTGCGCGGGGGTGAGGCGGCGTACCGCGTCGACGACCTTCCCGCCCAGGGACTGGCTGTCGAAGCTGCCCTCGCCGGTGAGGACGAGGTCGGCCCCGGCCAGGAGCTCCCCTGCGCCCAGGACGTCGGCCACCATGCGCGACCCGGGGAGCACCTCCGCACCGAGGAGGGCGGTCAGGGTGACGGGTATGCCGCCGGCCGCACCCATGCCGGGAACGTTCCGCAGGTCATCGCCGGTGGTTTCGGCCAGGACGTCGGCCAGCCTGTCCAGCCCCTCGTCCAGGACGCGCACGTCCTCGGGGTCCGCGCCCTTCTGCGGGCCGAAGACGGCGGCGGCGCCCTCGGGGCCGACCAGCGGATTGGTGACGTCGCAGGCCACCCGCCAGCGGACGGTGCGGGCGCGCGGGTCGAGGGCTCCGAGGTCGAGGGCGGCCAGTTCGCGCAGGCGCCCGCCCCCGTCGGGGAGTTCGGTGCCGTCGGCGCCGAGGAAGCGCGCACCGAGCGCGCTCAGCACGCCGGTGCCGCCGTCGGTGGAGGCGGACCCCCCGATGCACAGCAGGATCTCCTCGACCCCCGCGTCGAGGAGTTCGGTCACGAGAGGGCCCACGCCCCGACTGCTCGCGGTGCGCGGCTGGAGCGGGACGTCGGCGACGGCGGGCAGCCCGTTGGCCTCGGCGGCCTCGATGACACCGGTGCGGCCGTCGGGGGACACCCCGAACCGGGCACGGATCGGGCGGCCGAGGGCGTCGGTGGTCTCCACCGTGAGCGGCTCCGCCCCCCAGGCACCGAGCAGGGCGTCCAGGGTGCCCTCGCCGCCGTCGGCGAACGGCAGGGTGTGGACGGACACGGGGATCCCCCGCTCGCCGTAGGCCTCACGGACACCGCGGGCCATCGCCTCCGCGGCCTCGACCGCGGACGCGCTCCCCTTGAACGAGTCCGGGATCACCGCGACGCGGACGGGCGGTGGGCCGTCGGAGGCCCCGGTGTGTTCCTGCGAAACGTTGGACATGGGCGAGAGCATAGAACTCGACCCGGTGCGTTTCGACGGTGCGCTGCCCAGTCTTCCTGCGGTTTCACCCCGGGGATATGTGCGAAACGCCCAGGGCGGCTTCGGCGTACAGACACATGTGCACCGTGGTCAGGTGGTCCGGGCGCCGGATGTCCAGCCCGGTCACGGCCCGGATCCGGTCCACGCGCTGGAGCAGGGTGTTGCGGTGCACGAAGACGGTGTCGGCGGCCTCGCGCATGGAACCGGACGAGGCCATCGCGGTCACGGTCCGTCGCTGGGCCGTACTGAGCGGGGCGGTCCGGGCCGCCATCCGGTCGAGGGTCCGGCGCGGGAGGTGGGCCACGGCCACGGCGACCTCCCGGGACCACGGCCCCGGGTGCCCGGGACCGGGGAGCAGCCCCGGATAACGGCACAGGGCCCGCGACTCCTCCGCGTGGGCCATCAGTGTTTCCACGTCCTCGGTCCCCGGGGTGCTGGTGTGCCGGCATCCTGCGGGCAGGCCCAGGGCGTCCGTACCGGGGACCCGGCCGGAGCCGAGGAGCCAGAGGGCGCCGTGCAGGACCGCCGCCCGCCGCCCGCCGTCGCCGTTCACCCTGGCCGCGGCGGACTCCGCCGCAGGGGGAGGGGAGGCCGAGCCGCCGGGCCGGGGCGCCTGCGCCGTCCACAGGGCCAGGGACCACGGGGGCCGGAGCCCCGCGGCGGCCAGCCGGTCCCGCGCGTCCCCGGGCCGGGTCGTCCCCGCACCCAGCGCGGCGATCAGGTCCCGGGCCTCGGTGTGCCGCCTGCTGACCGCGTCCTGTTCGTGTTCCTGGGTGATGAGGAGCTGGACGGTCAGCGCGACGACCCTGGCGAGGTCCTCGACCTGCCGGGGCTCCCCGGTGACCCCGACGACCCCGCGCAGTTCACCGTCGATCAGCAGCGGTTCGTTGGCGCCGGGCCGGTCCGAGGTACCCGGCCCGGGCTCGGTCACGAGCACGGCGCGGCGTTCGGCGATCACCCGCTGGGCCCCGTGGTGCAGGGTGCCGACCCGGGCGGGGTCCAGGCAGGCGATGATCGTGCCGTGCTCGTCCATCACGTTGATGTTGTGGCTGATCGTCGGGGCGATGAGGTCGACCACCCGCTGGGCGGTCTCGCTGCTCAGCGGGGTCCGTCGACGGTCTTCGGGCATGCTGCCAGGATAGTGACGCTCGTCCCGACGCCCTGGCTGCTCCGTCTCCGTTTCCCCCACTGAGTTCCCTCACCGAGCCGACCTTCGACGCGGCCCGGACAGGGCCCACCGCGCCCACACCAGGGCGACGCCCACGGCGACGACCACTGGCCCCGCGACCAGGAACAGGGAGAACAGCCACTCCCGGGAGCCGTCCGGCCCGTAGACCCGGTTGGCCGCGCCCGCGTCGACCGCGGGGACCGTCCCGCCCTCCCGGCAGGTGTCCCGGCCTGCGGCGTGCAGGTAGACGCTCCGCGCCTGGCCGTCCTCCTCCGGCAGGCCCCCGGAGACCTCCGGGAGGAAGGTGCCGTTGCAGGTGCACGACTCGTGCCCGGGGTGCTGGACGCAGCTGAGGCTGACCGCGGTGAACACCCCCGGCACCCCCTCGCCCCGGGCCGCACGCAGGCTCTGGTCGAACCCGGACAGCCCCACGTGGGCCACGGCCGCGGCCAGGAGCAGCAGCACGACGGAGAAGGGGAGGGATGGACGACCGGGCACCCTCCCCTTCCTCGCACGGGCGCCTCCCCTTTCCCGGTGGACGGCGCTCTCGGCGGGCTCCCCAGTGGTGTGCCCGGTCCCGTTTCCGGCCACGGTGATCAGACCCCCGCCGTCCGGTCGTCCGCGGAATCCCCCTGCGCGTCCGGGCTCTCGGACTCCTCCGAGCCGTCCGGGACCTCGCCGGGACGGGCGATCCGCAGGGCCAGCGCCGCCGCGAACCCGCACAGCGCCGCCGCGGTCAGCCACACCGGGCCGTAACCCCCGGCCATGTCGCGGGTGAAACCGCCGAAGATCGCCATGGCGCCCGCGCCCACCTGGTGCAGGGCGTTGACCCATCCGAAGACGATGGCGCCGTCCGCGCCGAAGACCCGGCGGCACAGCAGCACCGTGGGCGGCACGGTCGCCACGTCCAGCAGGCCGAACACCACCACGAAGACCACGATCGCGACCCCGGCGTCCGGGCCGAGCAGGGCGGGCAGTGCGGCCAGCAGCAGCCCCCTGCCCACGTAGTAGGCGACCAGCAGGCGGCGCGGGTCGAAGCGGTCGGTGAGCCAGCCCGAAAGGACGGTCCCGGCCAGGGAGAACACCCCGATCACCGACACCAGCGCGGCGGCGGTGGTCACGGCCATCCCCTGGTCCTGGGCGGCGGGCACGAAGTGGGTCCAGATGATCCCGTTGGTGGTCGCCCCGCACACCGCGAAGCTCCCGCCGATCACCCAGAACCGGCGGTTGCGCACCGCGGCGACCAGCACCCGGACCGTGCGCCGCGCCGCGCCCGGCTCCACCCTCGGCCTGGGCACGTCCGTCCTCGCACCGTAGGGGCGCAGCCCCGCGTCTGCGGGGTGGTCGCGCAGCACCAGGGCGACCAGGACGGCCATCGTGGCGGCGGTCAGGGCCAGGGTCACGATGGCGGGACGCCACCCCTGGTGGTCGATGATCCACGCCAGGGCGGGCAGGAAGACCATCTGCCCGAAGGCGCTCGCCCCGGTCAGCGCGCCGATGACCAGCCCGCGGCGCTCCACGAACCAGTTGTTCGCGACGGTCGCGGCGAAGGTCATCGCCAGCGATCCGGTACCGGCGCCGATGAGCAGCCCCCAGTACAGGGTCAGCTGCCAGGAAGCGGTCATCACCGTGGTCAGGGCGGCCCCGACGACGATGGCCGTCAGCGCCGCCAGGGCGATCCGGCGGATGCCGAACCGGTCCATCAGTGCCGCCGCGAACGGGGCGACCAGGCCGTAGACGACCATGTTGACCGAGGCGGCCGCACCGATGGAGCCGCGTGTCCACCGGTACTCGGTGTGCAGGGGGTCGACGAGCAGCCCGGGCATCGCGGCGAAGGCCGCCGCGGCCACGATGGTCATGCCCGCGACCAGGGCGACGGCCCACGCGCGGTGTATCCCCGCGGCGGGGCGCCGACCTCCGGCCGGTGCCGGGGGAGCGGCCCCGGCAGCGTCCGGGGAGGCACCGTCGTCGGCGCCGGGGTCGGGGTTCTGGGGAACGGTCCTGGAAGACATGGGTCCAGACTCCCTTTCGGGACCCGCCGTCGACAGTGACCTGAAAGCCAACATGCGAAAGAATCCGGCCATGAGTGTCTTCACCAGGCCCGGACTCCACCGGGTGGCCGTGTTCGTCCGGCACGGCGTCCTGCCCATCGAGACCGGGATCGTCCACCGCATGTTCGGCCGGGTCCGCGACGCCGACGACCAACCGCTCTACGAGGTCCTCACCTGCGCCCTGGAACCGGGGGTGGTCACCACCGACACCGACCTCACCCTGAACGTCCGGCACGGCCCCGAGGCCCTGGCGGAGGCGCAGACGGTCGTCCTGCCCGCCGCCGAGGAGGACTACGTCGAACGCCCGCACGACCCGCTCGTCCCCGAACTGGCCGCCGCCCTCGCCCGGATCCCCGGACACGCACGGGTGGCCTCCATCTGCACGGGGGCGTTCGTGCTCGCCGCCGCCGGGTTCCTCGACGGCTGCCGCGTGACCACGCACTGGCTGTCCGCCGGGTACTTCCGTGCGATGTACCCGCACATCGACCTGGACCCGGACGTGCTCTACACCGACAACGGGCGGGTGCTGACCGCCGCCGGGGTCGCCTCCGGGATCGACCTCAGCCTGCACATGATCCGGACCGACCACGGCGCCTCCGTCGCCAACGAGGTGGCCCGCAACACCGTGGTGCCGCCGCACCGGGACGGCGGCCAGGCCCAGTACATCCGCCGCCCCGTGCCCGATCCGGAACGCTCCGCCACCGCCCGCGCCCGCTCCTGGGCGCTGGACCACCTCCACCTCCGCCCGAGCCTGGCCGACATGGCGGAGCGGGAGGCGATGAGCGTGCGCACCTTCACCCGCCGGTTCCGGGAGGAGACCGGGATGTCGCCGGGCCGGTGGATCAACGAGCAGAAACTGGACCGTGCCCGGCAGCTGCTGGAGGAGTCGGACCTGTCGGTGGACCGGATCGCGCACGAGGCGGGCTTCGGCACCGCGGTGTCGCTGCGCCAGCACGTGCACGCCGAACTCGGGGTGTCCCCCAGCGCCTACCGCCGCACCTTCCGGGGGACCCCGGATGCCGAGGTCTGAACCCCGACTCCCCGGAAACCCCGACCGCCCGGATTCGGACAGCCCTGCGGAGTTGAGGGCGAGAGTGGGCATGATGCGGACATGGATCGAGTCCTCCCTCCGACATGGCGTCCCTCCAGCGAAACCGAACTCGAAGCCGCCCTGAACGAGGGCGCGTTCACCGAAACCCCCAAACGCGAGGCCAAACAGCAGCTCCGCAGCTCGAAGGACCAGGCCAAGGACATGGCGTCGTTCGCGATCGACGGCGGCCTGATCGTGGTCGGGGTACGGGAGGTCAAGGCCGAGGGCCGGTTCGAGCTGGCCCCGGTCGAGTGGGCCGACCAGATCCTGGAGAGCCCCGCCAGGATCGCGGCCTCCTCCTGCGACCCGCCGCTCCAGGTCTCGGTGGACTGGCTCGACAGCGAGGTTCCGGGACACGGCTACCTGCTCATCGAGGTGCCCGCCTCACCGCTGGCCCCGCACATGGCGGGCGGCGCGTACTACGGGCGCGGCGACCGGGAGAAGCGGCGCCTGTCCGACGCCGAGGTGGAGCGGCTCATCCGGGCCAGGGACGCCTCGCTGGACGTGGTGCGCACCGCGCTGCGCGAACAGGTCGACAAGGACCCCTTCCCCGGCGGGGAGCTGGCGCACCTGCACCTGCTCGCGCTGCCCTCACGACGCATCCCCGGGATGTTCAAGGCCTGGACGGCCGCGGAGAACGCGCAACCGCTGCTGTTCGACCTGGTCCGCGACGGGGTCTCGCAGCGGACCCGGGAACTCGGAGGCGAGGCCGCCCGGGTGTCACCGGTCCTCGGCGACCTCGTGTCCGGGTTCCGCACCGCGGGCGGGGTGGGCATCGCCAGCCAGTCCTCGGCCGACGCGCGGGAGGAGGGGGACCTGCGCTTCGTCGTCCGGGAACGCGGGGAGGTGTCCCTGTACTGCGGCCGCGCCGCCGCACGGTACGCCGACCGCTACCTGTTCTTCGACGGAGCCCTGGCCTTCCGGGTGCGGGCCTTCCTCGACCTGCTCGCCGGCCTGTCCGAGGACGCCGGGTACGGGGGCAGCTGGGACGTGGGCGTGGCGGTCACCAACACACACGGGGTGTCCTCCTGGAGCGGGGACCGCCGGTCCGCTCCGGGCGCGGAGTACGACGCCGAACGCTACGAGCAGGCCACCCGCGTACCCCAGACTGAGCTGGAGAGGCCGGGCGGTGCCACAGACCGCCTCGTCGGCGAGCTGCTCCGCTCCCTGGGCAACGCCTCCGCCCACTCCGACCTGCTCACCGACCCCGAGTGAGCGGGGCGGGCCGTGCCAGGAAGGGAGCCCCCGCCCAGGCACGGCCGGGACCGACCGGTCATGTCCTGCTCGCGCGCAGGGAGTACATCAGGGGGATGCGGGGGTGGGAGGGCGGGAAGCGGTGGTAGCCGTCCTCGGAACGCTCGAAGGAATCGAAGCGGGGGAACAGCGAGACGTCGTGCTCGTGCAGGAACTCCAGGCGCAGCCCCGCCGCGGCCAGGGCCGAGACCACCTCGCCGATCGGGTGCTGCCAATCCACGCTGCGGTTGTGCTCGGTCTCGGCCCCCGGGTCCGCGTACGTGCCGGAAGCCTGTTCCACCCGCGCGTCCCGCGCGAAGTAGTCGCGCACGACCCGGGTGCCGGTTCCGTCGTCGAGGACGTCGGTGAACGGGTGGAACTCGGCGAGGTAGAGGAAGCCGCCAGGGGCCACGAGCGAGGCCGCGGTCCGCGCCCAGAGGTCGATGTCGGGCAGCCAGCACAGTGCCCCGGTGCCGGTGTAGACGATGTCGTAGGACCCCTCCGGCACGGCCGACGGCGCGTCGTACACGTCGGCCTCGACGAAGTCCGCCCGTTCGGGGGACAGGCCGATCTCGGCGGCGAGCCCGCGGGCCGCCGCCACGGCCGGGCCGGAGAAGTCCAACCCGACGACGCGCGAGGCGCCGTGCCGGGCCCAGGACAGGGTGTCCAGCCCGATGTGGCACTGCAGGTGCAGCAGTGACTTCCCGGTGACGTCACCGACCTCGGTGCGCTCGAAGTCACGCAGCGCCTCACCACCGGCCCGGAAGCCGTCCAGGTCGTAGAAGTCGCTCGCCACGTGCAGCGGGACCCGCTCGTCCCAGAGGGCCCGGTTTGCCTCACGCCAGTCCGGGGGCGTCGGTGTGCTCATGACCGCGGACAGTACCGGTCGCGGACGCCCGGGGGTACTCCTTTTCCCGGCCGGGCCCCGCGGCCTCCGGCCGGCCCCGCAGCGACCAGGTCGCGCCTTCGGCGTTCTCCGAGGCGACGTCGCGATACTCGACCCATGCTCAGCGGAATCCTCGAACGCGTCCTGCCCGCCTCACAACTGCGCACCCCGGACAACCTGGTACAGGACCTGGACCTGTCGGCGGGCGACAGCCGGGCCAAGAGATCGGCGTTCTGGAGCATGCTGACCCTGTCGGCGGTCATCGCGGCGGGCGGCGTGCTGACCGACTCGACGGCCACGGTGATCGGCGCGATGATCATCGCGCCGCTGTCCACGCCCATCATGGGGATCGCCCTCGGGATCGTCCGGCAGAACCAGACCGGGGCAGTCCGGACGGTCGTCCTGGGCTGCCTGCTGGTGATCGGTGTCGGCGTGGTGTTCTCGGTGGTCGTCCCGGCGGGGTACGACCTGATGAAGAACGACCAGGTCGCCGGGCGCACCTCACCGGGTCTGCTGGACCTGGTCGCCGCACTGGCGACCGGTGCGGCCGGAGCGGTCGGCCTCTCCCGCCGCGACGTCGCCGCCGTCCTGCCGGGCGTGGCCATCGCCATCTCCCTGGTCCCGCCCCTGGTGGTGGTGGGCGTGTGCCTGGGTAAGGGAGCGCTGTGGCTGGCGGCGGGGGCGGCGGTGCTGTTCCTGTCCAACCTGCTCGCACTGGTCTTCGCGGGCATGGTCGTCTTCGCGGCCTCCGGCCACGGCATCCCGCGCGAGGCCCGCGACACCCGGTCGGGGAGCCGGGCACGCCTGGTGCTGGGGCTGTTGTTCTCCTTCGTGTTCGTCCTCCTGGCCGCCAACACGACCGCCACCCTCCTGGTCGAGGTGTGGACGCACCGGGCCGGGCAGGCCGCCGACCGCTGGGTGTCGGAGCAGCCGAACGCCTCGGTGACGAGCGTGTACACGGCCTCGCGGACGCTGCACGTGGAGGTCCGCGTCGAGGAGGAGCCGCCACCGGTCGGCGCCCTGCTCACGGATCTGCGCGGTCGGGTGCCCGACCAGCTCAGGGTCGTGGTGGAGACGACCCGCGGCGAACGCGTCGAGGCCGGTTCCGTGGGCGGATGAGCGCCTCCGTGCCCGGGCGGTGTCGGCCGGGAGCGCACGCGCCGCTCCCGGCCGACGGTCCGACGGTTCGCGGACGGCCCCGGTTCAGGGGGTGACGATCGGGAAGTCGGGTCGGGGTTCGTCGAGGACGGACATCAGCCGCCGGAGCACCTCCGCGTCCCCCCGGTGCTCCACCCCGTCCAGGTCGCCCGTGCTCAGGAGCCCGAGCAACTGCTCCTTGGTCAGGGTCAGGGCCAGGTCCGCGTCCCCGTCCTTCGGTTCGGGGTAGTGGATGAGCACACCGTTGGAGAGCATCGCCCGGTACCGCTCACCGCTGTCGGTCATGCTCAGGTCCAGGGACAGCTCCTCCTGCCAGGCGCGCGGGCCGTCCACCCGGATGGCCACCGAGTCGAGGATCTGGGTGACGCTGAGCGCGGAGGCCAGGCTCTCGGCCAGGGCGATGGCCGTGGGCGGCACACCCTCCCGCAACTCCATGGCCCCGACCAGGAAGAAGTTCCGCCACGTGGCGCACTCCGCCCCGTGGCCGAGCCGGGTGAGGACGTCCGCCAGCAGCCCCTTGGCGTCGTCCCGGTCGGGGGCGGCGAAGACCGCGTGCGAGGCCAGTTCGGCGGCGAAGCGCAGGTCGCCCTCGTCGGCGAAGGAGCGGGCCCGGTCCATGAGGGCGTCGACGCCGCCCATGGCGCGGGCGTAACGCTCCCCCTGGGCCTGCGGCGGGTGCTGCCACAGGTGGGCGGGGTTGCCGTCGAACCAGCCCATGTAACGCTGGTAGACGGCCTTGATGTTGTGCGAGATCGAACCGTAGTAGCCCCGGGTGCTCCAGGCCGGGCGGCATTGGCAGCTCCTCGGCGATCTCGATACCGGTCGACCCCTTGTTCATCATCCGGAGCGTCTGGTCGTGCAGGTAGGCGTAGACGTCGCGCTGCTCGGAGAGGAACCCCCGGATCTCCTCGCGCCCCCAGACGGGCCAGTGGTGGGAGGCGAAGACGACGTCGGAGTCGTCGGCGAACAGTTCGATGGTCTCGTTGACGTAGCGCGACCACATACGGGCGTCACGGACCTGTGCGCCGCGCAGGGTGAGCAGGTTGTGCAGGGTGTGGCAGGCGTTCTCGGCCGTGCACAGCGCCCTGCTCTCGGGGAGGTGGAAGTTCATCTCCGCCGGGGCCTCGGTCCCGGGGGTCATCTGGAAGACGAACCGGACCCCGTCGAGCACCTCCTCCTGGCCGGTGCGGGTGATCTCCAGGGTCGGGGGGACGAGCCCCACCCTGCCCTGGGAGGTGCCGATGCCCAACCCCATGCCCACCCGGCCCTCCGGTCCGGCTCCGAGGCCGAAGGCGGCGAAGTACATGCCCCGGCGGATCATGGCGGTACCGGCGTAGACGTTCTCCGACACCGCGTGTTCCATGAAGTCCTCCGGCGCCACGACCGGGACCCTGCCGGAGGTGACGTCGGCCTCGTCCACGACCCCGAGCACTCCGCCGAAGTGGTCCAGGTGCGGGTGGGTGTAGATGACGGCGGTGACCGGCCGGTCGGAGCGGTGCTCGCGGTACAGCGCCAGGCCGGCTGCGGCGACCTCCTCGGACACCAGCGGGTCGACGACGATGACGCCCTCGCGCCCCTCGATGAGGGTCATGTTGGACAGGTCCATGCCGCGGATCTGGTAAATGCCCTCGACGACCTCGAACAGGCCGTTGATCGCGGTCAGCCTGCCCTGCCGCCACAGGTGGGGGTGGACGGTCCCGGGGGCGGTTTCGGTGCCGTCGAGGAGGAAGGAGAAGTCGCGCAGGTCCCAGACGGACTTGCCCTGTTCGTCGGTGACGCTCTGCGGGCCGGCGGAGATGAGGCCCCGGTTGGCGTTGTCGAAGTCGGTGGTGTCGTCCGGGGACGGCCCTCCCGCACCCGCGCGGGCGTCCCCCGGCCTGGTCGGCCGGGGGACGCCGGTGGTCCTGCTTCCGGTCTCGGCGGCACGCGCCATGAGCCCCTCCTGGGGTGTGTTGTCGGTCCGGACGCTGGAAGTCGCGGCCGGGGTCTACCCGGGGCGCGTCCGGGTTAGGGCCAAGGGGCGGTCAACCTCCCCTTTGCCGGGTGCACACCGCTTCTCCGGGGTCGGGCGGGCGGCCCGGGGAAGCGGTGCGGTCGGTTGCGCGGAACCCTGGTCGGAGCGCCTGCGGTCACCCCCTCCTCGCGGCCTTCCGTCTCCTGCGTTCGGAGGGGCGCAGGAGGAGACCGATGAGCACACCGACGCCGACGGCGACGGCCAGGGTGGCCCACAGCGGGGCCACCAGGGAGAAGAACAGGACCTGGATCTCGGTGGAGTCCCGGTTCTGCACCATGAAGACGATCGTGATGACGACCAGGACCAGGGCGACCCACACCCGGGGCGGGACCGAACCCGCGGAGAAGCCCCTCCCGGATGAGCCGTCCCCGCTCACCGCGCCGTCCGAGGGTGTAGAAGCGGTCATCGAATCGCCCCCTGTGTTCTGGAGCGGTCCCGTCGTCGCGGGGGCCGGGAGAGCCGGCCCGGGCCGAGGACACGGAACCGCCCGGTGGGAATGCCCGCTCCGGCGACGGACCCTCGTTCTCCACGGACCCGTGCCGGACCTCTTGCGTGTACGGCATTCCCGGGACACAGCCCGCGGAGGGCAGGGGAGCGCCAACTCTTCCCCCGGATTGGACAGGTGCCGCCCGCCGTGGCGGGGAGCCCGTCGTAGGGACCGCCCCGTGCGGCTGCCACCGCTCCTCTGCCGTGCCGTTCGGAGGGGGAGGCCTACGGAGGACCCCGGCGGCGTGCCGACGCGGGCCTCAGGAACCTGATTGCGTCACTCCCGGAAATCTGTAGTGGCTGGAGTAGACATTCGATGATCGTGCTGCTAAATTTCCTGTCGTAGCCACAGAGCTACACGGATGGGCCACCGGATACACCGGTGGAGAGCAGTACCGCAGTACCGCAGCAAGCGGCTTTCCGCCCGTACGGGGAAGGCCGTGCAACAAGGAAGAGAGCAGGACGGCTCGACGGCGCGCACGTGCTTCAAGGCGCCGGGAGCCGGTAGGACAGCAGTACTGAGGTAAAGCAGTAACGCAGTACCGGCGTTCCGCTCGGACAGGGGATGCCGCAGTAGGA
>NZ_BMXJ01000001.1:401352-474933 GCF_014651695.1 Nocardiopsis terrae | reverse complement strand
TCGACGGCGCGCACGTGCTTCAAGGCGCCGGGAGCCGGTAGGACAGCAGTACTGAGGTAAAGCAGTAACGCAGTACCGGCGTTCCGCTCGGACAGGGGATGCCGTAGCAGGAAGCAGGACGGCTCGACGGCGCGCACGTGCTTCAAGGCGCCGGGAGCCGGTAGGACAGCAGATAGCACTGCACGAATTGAGATCGAGAGGAGTAGATGCCATCAGGATCGCCTGAGCGTGGGTTGTTCCGCTCGGGTACCGCAGGCCCCGGTTCGGAAGAAGGTGGTCCACGGTCACACAACCGCGATCCCCGCTATCCCGTCCCAGCTTGACCCCGGGAAGCGGAAGACCGGCAGCGGCCGGTAGGTGGTATTGAACTCTCGGGCCCCAGCGCCAGGCGGCGCTGGGGCCCTCGACGTGCGTTCAGGAGAAGGAAGACACGCATTTGTCCCGTGCCGATATCGGTGACCGGTTCGACGATGACGACTACCCCGCCTACACGGTGGGCAACGCCGCGGAGATGCTCGGCACCACGCCGGCGTTCCTGCGCGCACTGGGTGAGGCCCGGCTGATCGAGCCGCTGCGCTCGGAGGGCGGACACCGCCGTTACTCCCGCTACCAGCTCAGGATCGCCGCCCGGGCGCGTGAACTCGTGGACGAGGGCACCCAGATCGAGGCCGCGTGCAGGATCATCATCCTGGAGGACCAGCTGGAGGAGGCCAAGCGCATGAACGAGGAACTGCGCGCCGCCGACCCGTCCAACTGAGGGTGTACCGCCCGGCCCCGGGTGCCCGCCCGAGCCTTGTTCTGAGACTCAACAGCAGCCCCGCCCCTGAACCGGGCGGGGATTTCCTTTTCCGCCCGCCCTTCCCGCCGGGCACGGGCCCGAACATACGGAAATCCCAGGTCAGCATCGGCATCAAACACGCTCCGAACCGGGGTTCTCCCTGGTAGGGCCCCGGGGGATCGAAACCGGAACCCGCGGCTTGAAAGTCCATCGGATGATGGGTGATTTGCGACGCCATGTGGTGTTTCGTTCCAACCTGCCTGGGCCCCGCAGTGCTACCGGAGACCACGGAAGACCACCGCAGACCAGGGGGTTCTGGAACACCGGAGCCACCACGGAGATAATCCGGTCACCCACGAGGTGCGGATCGGTGACTCGAGCTTCGAGAGCGGCCTGCCAGGGTTAGGTCAAACGGCCAGGTGGTTCTGGGAGGTCCCGGTAAGCCACGGATGGGACAGGGGCGCAAGGTTGACCTTGATCGCCACGGTCGGATCATGCCGCAGTCGTCCGCCACCTTCCTCACCAGCTATCACGCACCAACTCGCTAGCTGCGGGAGAGCTGGGCCGATCAGTGTTGTCCGGTAGTCTGCGGCCGTTTCGCGGGCTTCTCCGAGGCCTTGGGTGCCTGGGTGCTCGGCCCGAGGACCTCCCGATCCTCTTGACCGCGGACACGTGTCCTGCGTGCGTACTCGGACAGACCCCGCGACGTCGCGCACATCACCAAGCCGACCATGGTAAGCCCGAAACTCACGATGCCGATGCTGAGTATGATCCCGATGTGCAGCACTGCGCACACGGCGAAGGCCAAGACCTGCATACGGCCGCCTCGCAAGATCAAGAATGCCAGTCCTGCCTCTCCCACGACCGTGCCCCACGACAGCACGAGGGTTGCCGCCGGTACGGCCGTGAGCCACAGAGCAGTGTCGGCGAACAGCCCGGACGCTCCGAACGACTCCATACGGGTGACGTAATACACGGCGGTTCCCGACCCCCACTGCTCAACAGCCAGCTTGGCAGCTGAGCTGTTGAAGTACAGGTAGGCCAGTTGTAGTCGCAGGCCCCAGTGGCCCGCCCACGCAACGCCCTGGAACACTGATGCTTTCTCGGGATTGCGAGGCCGTTGCCAGTGCCACATCCTGCGGTCGTTTGCACAGGCCAGTACGAGGAATGCAGTGCCGACTTGCGCTGCGGTCTCTCCACCGTCCAGAAGGGCGATATGACCGTGGATGGAGAAGGAGACCCAGAAGTGCGGCAGTGCCGTGTATCTCGGTAGGAGGCCGGAGGCGACTACGAGGAGGATCGCCAGCAGGAACCAGCTGACGATCTGCCGATCGATGCCGTTTGCGAGGCAGTAGGCACCCACTGCGTACGGGGCGTCGCACGTGGGCTCGAACTCGTCAGTTCCGACCGGTACGAACAGGTAGGCCGAGGGGGTCAGCCCGAGCACGGACGCCTGGGCGAGTGCCACGATGGTGCGTCCCAGGCCTAGGACGCGAGACTGCTCCGGGAAGGCTGCGGAGGCGGCAGAAACGCGGGAGAACACCCGGTTCGCTGTTGCCTTCACTGCGGTCATTACTGGCATCGGGCCTCGATCAGCGCCATCTCGTCGTCGATTCTCCAACCCCGGTATTTGTCCCGGTAAGTCCAGGGCACAGGCTCAGTCCTGGCTATGACGACCTTGCCGCACAGCGTCGGTACCGGAGAAGTGTTCTCGATTCGTTGGACGGGTGCACCCGAAGCCACCCCGCTTAGGCAATCACCATTCAGAGATCCGCAGTCCGTCCACTCCTCGATCTGATTGGCCAGGTTGGCGATCTCCGGGCCCTGCGCACGCTGTGTGCGGCTCAACCCGTAAAGATTGTCGACCCTCCCGTTAGGCATCGTGGAGGCGAATTCGACGGCTCCAGCCTCGTTGACTGTGTAAGGCACGAGCTCCGGATCGTTCGGCGGCTTGGTGAAGAACGCCCAATTCTGCGGCATGGTGCGCGCGAAGAGGGTTCGCACGGTTCCGCCGTCGCGAAAGGAGAGGGTGTTACTGGGGAGGGCATAGAAGATCGATCCCGCAAGAGCGAGGATGACCAGGGCCAAGGTGACCGATGCGCCAGCGCCCCGGTGCCCTCTGTCAGCATCCTTCTCCGCACCGGTTTGGTGAGCGGCCAATTGATAAGCCTCTTCGTCACTGATTCTCTACCGACATACCGACAGGGTCGGGACCCCGCGCGGAGGCGCGGCCCCGACTGGCCGCCCGAGAGCGGCTCAGAGACTTCCGGAATGGAGGAGATGAAGGGTTCAAGCCGTCTCCGCCGGGAGCCTCACAGTCAACAGATCAGCTGGCCATGGCCTCGGTGAGCTCGTTGATGACGTGCTGCTTCTCGAAGCCGTTCTGGCTGGCGTCCTCGTCCTCCAAGTAGAGGGTCACAACCGCGAGCGTCGCCAATGCAAGGGTCGCGACCCCCGCGTTGGTGTAGCCGGCGACGTTGACCACGCCGACCGCGTTGGCGTAGATCGCTACGTTGACCCCCTGGTAGGTCCAGCCGGCTGCGGTGGGCGAACTGCCGGTGTTGTCTGCGGAGGCGTCAAGGAAGCCCATGAAGGACTCGGAGAGCGCAACCAGGGCCGCTTCCACCTTCTGCGGATCGCCGGTCCGTACCGGTACGGCGACCTTCTCCTCGAAGTCCTTCTCGTAGGTGAGGTAGTCGCTGATGAGCTGGTCCAGGGCCTCCTCATCGGTGTGGGGCTTCTCCGGAGAGAATCCCAGCGTGTCGAGGAGGTCGGGGTGGGCCTCGGCGATGGGCCCCTGGCCCGCCAGGAGGAGCTGGAGAATCTCCTCCTGGGAGTAGTGTGCTGCCTCTCGGAACTCCTCCGTGTTCTGGATGAGCTCGGCTCGGCTCTCGTTCCCGGAGGCGTTGGAGTTGACCGGGGGCGTGGTGTCGGCGAAGGCGGAGGTCGACACGGTAACCGTGGAGCCAACGACGAGCGTTGCGGCCACCGCAGTGGCTGTGATCCGGTTCTTCAAACCGTAAACCCCTTCTCCTTTATTTGTGAATGGCGTCCTTGCCAGCTCTATGGGCAATGGCCGTCGCGACCACGAGAATTATGATAACGGCCACAAATCCGATGGCTGGGATGATCATGGCCCCGACTCCGGAAAATCCTCCGACAGCCGCCACAACCGCAAACACGACTGTCAGTACGCTACTGGAATATCCTGTGTAGGCGCAGGCCAGCAACCATGGGGCAGCGGCCCTGTGGCCTGATTCCCAGGCGGCATCCGACGACTTCGTGATTCGCGTTCTTAGGCCGACCGCGGAGTTCTTTCCCAGGTTCCCGCTCATGGTTGCTCGTCTGATGTGGTGGGCCACTCCAGATACGGCGGCAATGCCTGCTGCAGCACTGAGGAGCGAGGCTAGTACTTCCATGATGGTCGCGCATTTCTTTTGATTGTGGTCACTGTAGTGACGCGAGTTGCTCGCGGCAGCGCCTATCGAATCGTGTGAGGGCCCACTGCGTCAATGCAGTGGGTTGTCAAGCATCGTGAGGGCGTAAGACGTCTCATGCCCTCGCTCCGTAAGCATGCAGTCGGTCGGTTCGTCTGGCAGGAATGGCCATGACCAGGAATGATGAAGACCATGGAGTCAGGGCTTGAGGCCCTGCAAGGCAGGGAGGTGCTTGCGCTGACGTTGGGAAGACAAGCTGAGAAAGGAAGGTAATTTTTCCTGGTCAGCGCCTTTGTGTTGCGATTCTATAAAATGTCGGCACGCCCTGGGTTTCGGCTCGATCTCTATGTGTGAAATACATCATCACTAACATGGAAGGCCGCAGGTAAAGGCTGCTTCTGGCCTGCATTTAAAAGCATGGCCTGGGGTTTCGGCGGTGAGAAGAATATGCCATGCGCGATGTCCGAAATCAGCCGCGCCTAAATTCGTGAACCCTTCCGAAATCCTCCGCAGGACTCGTTGGGGGTGTAAGAATTGGGCAGTAAAGACGTCATTATTTCCAGCGGGGACATTGTATCCCGGATTCGTATCAACGAACTCAGTGGGGGCCTCTATTTTCCGCAGTGAAGTATAATGCTGGTCTTCGGCGGTGACTGTGGTTTCTGTACTCGCGCGGTGAAGCCCTGTTGTGCCGCGACCACGATCACCGCCTACGCACGTTTCCGTTGCAGGGGCACCATGTTTTGAAGGTGACTGAAATAACGCGAGAACAAGCGTTTGAAAGAGTTCGATGGTTCGGCTCAGAAAATAGCGCCTCAGTCGGCGCCGGAGCTATGGACGCAGCTTGTCAGGCCGTTTTCGGCATCCCCCTGACCCGTATCTACCGCCTGCCGCTGCTTGGCTGGTGCGCCTACGCAATCTACTGATGGGTCGCCGACCATCGGTATTTGCTTCGTGGAATCGAGCCTCACTGCACCACAGCCCCGGGTGAGTGATCCCTCGACGAACGGGGTGCTGGTTGACGAACGTGTCACGACCCGCAAACGAGGTTCGTACTCTGCCATTCCTTCGCCGGTCTATGGCGAGAGTTTCAACGAGTTGGTGCGTGATAGCTGGTGAGACAGGTGGCGGACGGCTGTGGCGATCAAGGTCATGCCTGTCCCGAACATGGCAGTCGCTCTGAACCGGGGAACGCATCCGGAGTTCCTCCGAGGCCCCGGACATACGAAAACCCCAGGTCATCAGCGGCATCAAACACGCTCTGACCTGGGGTTATCCCTGGTAGGGCCCGGGGGATCGAACCCCGAACCCGCGGATTAAAAGTCGGCGGGATGGTGGGCGGTTCGTGCAACCATGTGGTGGTTCGTTCCGGCCTGCCCGGGTGCTGCCGTGCCGTCGGAGACCACGGAAGACCACCGCAGACCAGGGGGTTCCGGAGCACCGGAGCCACAACGGAGCTAGTTCGGGCACCACCAGGGTGCCGTCAGAATCCGCTGGATACTCAAGGCCAGCGTGCCGTGACCACTATGCGGCCTCCGCAAGCACGCGGCCACTGACCACCACCTCAGCACAACCGGTGGTCAATCTTCCCAGGCACTACCTGTGAGGAAGCCGTCCCCGTTCTGTCGGCGTTGGACAAGGACGGGATCCTGGAAGCCGAGGATGAGGGAGCATCAGAGTTCTTCCTTCAGACCATCTCTCCCAGCTCCCGGCCGGAGTACGCCAGGATCGCCTACCGCAGGGCCATCTCCAGCGACATCGGTAGGGGGATCTGCGTCGGTTGCTCGGTCACGCGGACAACGTGATGCGGTTCGTCAAAACAGCAGGTAGCGCCCCTCCAGAGCTGGAAAGATGCTCCGACATCTCAAGGGTGAACAGGGCGAAGGCGAGTAGCATCTCGACCGAAGTCCCGGTGCCCCGACGTCATTGCAGCGGTGGCATCGAGCAGGATCTTTGGTCATCCGGGCGGGAGGCCAGCCGTGTGCATAACTCGTACTATGGGTTCATCGAGAACGAATCCAACATATGAGGGAAGTTGGCCTCGGCGTACGGGCTTAGGGTGGGGGTATCGCAGGTCGTGTCTCTTGCCGAGCCCGACATATAGCTGCAGGTAGGAGCGCTGTGGGGGTGGTAGCCCATGGTGAGCCAACCGTCGCGAAGGGCCGTACACCCCAGGGTGCACGGCCCTTCGCTGTCCTCGGAGACGGATATCTTGGTGTTCGCACATCATGGCCATCCTTTGCGGCCCGGGCCTACCACCGGGACGCGGAACCGCCTACCAGGTTCCGGAAGGTCGGGTGTGGATCTTTTATCGGGCTCGGCAAGGAGCAACAGAATGACCGCGGACTCTCGCGAACTCGTACCCAAAGGCCTGAGTGAAGGGCAGCGACACGTCTGGATCAAGGCTTTCGTGGCCTTGGCGGCGCTCGCCCTCATCGGCTTTGTCGTCTACCAGGTGAGCGATCAGGAACCGGTGATGGTCGCTGCCGTGCTTACCGCGCTGGCGGCCGTTCTCACGGCGATTGCTGGCATGATCCGGTCTCTGCGGGAGCGCTGATCATGGCTGCTGTTGAGATCGTGCGTTATGGCACGTTTTATGAAGGACTCACGGAGTCGTCTTTGAAGGGCTTCATGGAGTTCTCCACGAATCGCCGGTACAGCCAAGGGCAGATGCTTTACCGCGAGGGCGACATGGGTGGCTTCGTCGTGTTGATCCTGAGTGGTGCAGTGGCCCTGACATCGCGCACGGCCACAGGGGCAGAGACACTTTTGGACATCCGCTCGGCAGGTGACCTGGTCGGCGAGCGTGAGGTTTTGGATGGAATCAACCAGAAGACCTTTAGTAGGACTGGAACATCCTCTCCTAGGAGCAGCCAGGCTCGCGCCCTCAGTCCTGTCTCCGCGAGGTTTATCCGCGGTAAGGACTTCAGTGAGCTGGTGAGGAACCACTCTGAAATTTGGCAGCTGGTCACCCGCGATCTGCAGGTTCGTCTGACTGACGCGGAGAAGAGGCTCTCTCAGGCCGCAGGCGAGAATGCCAACCAGCGACTCGCTAGAGCACTCCTGGAAATGCCTACGCGCCGAGGTCAGAGGATTAACGACCAGAGGCACGAGATTCCACTGAGCCAGGACGAGCTTGCCTCCTGGATCGGGTCTTCCAGGGGGACGGTGGAAAGGATCCTGCGTAACTGGCGGGATCGAAAGGTCATCGTAACGATGCACCGTTCAATCCTCGTGGTTGATCCTGAGAAACTCGCCATGATCTCTGGATTGAGAGGAACACGGAGGTCTCCAGCGCCTATCCGGCGAGGGCATGCGTCGGTGTCACGGGGGAACGCTGCTACCAGCGCTTGAACGCTGCTTTCGTAGCTGAGTGTTTTCTGTCAGGTGCGTTGGAGGGTTTGACGTGTGTTGGGTTCGGGGTCTGAAGAGGCCCCGGACTTCTGCTGAACTTTAATTGTGGGATTGTCGTTCATGACAGGCCGTCCCGCCGGAGTATAGCGAAGATATGAGGTACTCCACTGGCGGCGGGCTGACCGCCGCAGAACGCCAGCGACGCGAGGCGGTGCGCATGGCCGCCGCGGACGACTTTGACTTCAGATCCACCGATGCCCAGATCGCTTGCACCTAACTCATCACCCGCATGTCGGCCTGGCGATGGCAGCATGCCTACGAAACCGGTGGCTGAGAAGTCCTGGAAACCAAAGGAACAGCCTCGCACTTTTGCCTGACCGGCGGGGTACTGGTGTTTCGGGCCGGGTGTGATGGAAGCTCTGCTTTGTGCCCGCGCATGAACCAGGCCACCCCATCCGGATGATCGGGCAAGGCGTGCCGAGCGCGGCTACTGCGGAACGAGCACTTCGCCAGCGAGCCGTTCTACGTACGGCTTCAACCGGGCGTGGACGTCGTCTCGCTCGGAAGCCTGGATGATCTCGGCGCAGATCACCAGTTGGGCCAGGCGACCGTGGCCGCTGTCGAGCACGTCGCCGAACACCTCGCGCACTTTCGCGGCGGTGGCCGGAGCGGGCAGGGCGTAGGCCAGCAGGACGGCCGCGTCGTATCCGGCCGGGGCGGCTCCCCACCCTTCCCAGTCGATGACTTCCAGCGGGTCGCGGGTCAGGTTGGCCCAGTGCAGGTCTCCGTGAGCCGTTTCCCAGCGGGGCACAGTCAGGTCCTCTCCGGCCAGTTCGGGGATGAATCGGGGGATTCGGTTGATGTACGCCTGGGTCATCACCTCCCGTCCCGGTGGAACCGGGGTAGCGCGGACCTCTTCCAGGCAGGCGCGCAGGTTCTGCCACCACTGGTCGTCCACCGGAACCGCATCGGGCAGGTCCGGCGTCGGTGAGAGAACCTGCCCGCGCAGGCGCTTCCACAGGGTCGCCTGGAACGCGCCTTGCTCCTCTTGCCATGCGTGCTCGCCGAGCATCACCGGGCGCGGGACCGCCTCGCCGAGCAGCGTGTCCGCGAGTGCGGCGCCTTCCCAGATCTTTCCCTCCGGCCGAGGCGCGGCCATGAGCCGCAACCAGGCCGGGAGCCCACCGGTCGCGGTCACCGGGCCGCTCAGTGTGCGTCCGCCCACCCCGGAGTGCAACGAGACACCAGCAGGGGCGCGGGCTTCGAGGTGTTCGGCCGACTGGTGCCATCGCCTGGTCAGGTCAGCGGGCAGGTGGGTCGAGGAGGTCACAGAGTTCCTTGAGTCGGTAGTCGGGTACAGGCTCGCGGATTGCTTCGGCCGCCTGCGCGTAGTGCCTGCTGTTGGTGGTGCTGATCAGTACCCCTGTCAGCCCCGGCGCTGACGCGGCGACCTTCAGCGCGGCCTCAACGGGGTCCGCTCCGGGCTGCACCGCTTCGGCCAGCTTCGGGGTGATCAGCGGCAACAGTTCACCGCCGTGGAAGGGGGCCGAGGCCCACACCTCCAATCCTGCCTGGCTGGCCTGGGCGATGGGGCCGCTTCCTTCCAAGCTTTGACGGACGGGGGCGATCTTCACCATGGACACGGGGAGCTGGATCGCGCGGAGCCCGTTCTCGGGTCGGCCTGCGGCTTCCTCGGCGAGGCGGAGCAAGTCGGTGACGGTGAACGCCCTGGTCTCGAACCCGCTCCAGGTGGAAACGCCGTACCCGCCGATGGCACCCGAGGCGTGTAGCTCCTCCAGGGCGGCGAAGGCGGACCGTAGACGCTGGTGGAGGTCGCCCCGCTCTTGGTGGTGGTGTTCAGGGTTGTGCAGGTACACCAGGTCGGGCCTTTGCCGGAGTTCGGTGCGCGACATGGCGACCTGGTGGCGCACGTAGTCGGGGGCGATGCTGTGCCGGAGCGCGGCCTCTTCTTGGGAAAGCGCTCCGTTGGTGAGCGCTACCCGGGCCTGGCCACCGGTCATGTAGCCGACCTTGGTGGAGAGACGGAGATGGGGGTGCTCACGCAACACGGGCGCGATCGCGGCCTGGTGCGAACCCCCTCCGTACACGGGTGCGGTGTCGATGAGAGGGCACCCGGCCGAAGCCGTGATGCTCACCGAGGTGGCGGCGTCGCGGCTCCGGTAGGTCCCCATGCCGAGGACGGTCATACGTCGCCTTCCCAGGCCAGCGCACCATCGTCCATCAACCTGTGCAGCAGCCCCAGAAGCGCCTTCTCCGAGACAGTAGGAACCAGCTCGTGCAGCTCCTTCACGCAGGTGGGGCCGTTGCGGTTCAGGTGGGCGATCGCCGGGGCGACCTTGGCCGAGAGGCGCCAGCGCCGTCCCTGCGCGGCATAGACCACTTCGTCTCCCACCTGGGTGTGTTCGGAGGTGACCGTGCCCCGCAGGGAGGCGAACCGGACGACGGAGGACAGCGTCAGGTCGCCGGTGACCGCGACCGGCAGGCTGAACACCGGACGTGCCGCAGAGGTCTCGTCCTGGCTTCGCCAGTACTCCTCCACCACCTCCGGAGAACGCAGACGGTCCGACACCAGCTTGGAGATACGCCGGGCCCAGAGCGCGTGCTCGGTAGCCGCACGCGGAACGTCGGCCCTGATCTCGTCGTGCCCGACCAGGTCGTTGACCAGCCAGCGCAGGAAGTTCACCCCGGTCGTGGTCACCAGACCGCAGGTCAGGTGCAGGCTCGGCTCACCCTCGGAGGCGGCGACCGCGTGCCAGCATCCTCGGGGGACGTGCAGGACGTCCCCGGGAGCCATGACGAACTCGTCGATGGTCTCCGTGGGTTCCTCTTCGGCGAACTCGACGTCCTCATGCAAGGGGGCGAGACGGGTGTTGCCGTAGATGCGCCACCGTTTGCGCCCCGACACCTGGAGAACGATGACGTCGTGGTCGTCCCAGTGGACTCCGAAACCTTCCCGGCTGGTCCAGGAGGCGTAGGCGTTGACCTGGATTCCGGTCCTGAGCCAGGCTTCCAGCTCGCTGATGAGCCGTCCGATCGGCGGGTGCATCTCGTCGATGGCGTCCAGAACCAGCGTCGCGCCCTCTTTGAGCTGCTGCTGGAACAGGTGGGGGACGGGCTGGTTCCAGTCGGGCATCCGGCGGTACTGCCGAAGCCGGGTGTAGGTACCAGCGTCAATGACCCCTCCTGCGGCGAGCCGCATCCTGGGGGAGTCGAGCCGCTGGTGCGCGAGCAGTGTGTTCAGATCCGACCAGTTCAGCAGGTCGGCGAAGGCCTCTCGTTCGCCTTCGCCGGCCGGGTAGCGGCGGTGTTCGCGGCCGAGCACCCGGGCGGGGAACTGGTCCCCGCCCAGACGGCCGCTGATCAGGTCAGCGGTCAAGGTGTGCTCCTAGTACAGGCCGTTGTCGTTGGTGTCGCCCCTGCCGGTGCTGCCGCCGTCGGAGGGCTGCTCGGCGCGGGACCGGACGGCCGCGATGTCCTCCACCGCGAGAACCAGTTCGTCGTCGGCGTACTGCGTGGTGCTGTCCATCAGGATCTCCTCGTACCTCGTTGGATTCGGGGGGTGTGCTCTGCGCGGGGCGGTGCTCGTGCTCGGACCATGTGTCCCTTCCTGGGCTTCGCGTTGCTTCCCGGCCTGGGCAGTGGTGGTTCCTCAAGGCCGAGCGGGGTTCAGGTGCTTCTCGTTCGCGGCATCCACATGTCGCTGGGTCAAGGGCTTCGTCCCGCTGCGGCGGCGTTCAGGCTTCCGTCGTGACCGGCTTAGTCATGCGGGAGAGCTCTTCGGCGTCGGTGTGTGCGCCGATCGACTCGGCGAGACCGACGAGGTCCTGGAGCACACGATTAGCCTCGTCGGACCGCCCCGATCCTCGAAGGGCGGCTACCAGGCTCCGGCCCGTGCGGACCTGTTGGTAGACGTCGCCGGTGTCGCGGAACCAGTCGTAGGCGTGCTCCAAGGACTTGAGCGCCTGGCGGTGGTCTTGCTCGGCGAGGTAGGTCTCACCCACGCGTCGCGTTGCGAGAACCACGCCCCGCTCCCGTGCTTGCCCGGAGAACATGTCCCGGGCCGTGGAGGCGTGCTGGCGGGCCTTCGGCGGGTTGCCCTTCTTCATCTCCACCATGCACAGGGCTTCCAGGCAGGAGGCTTCGCCCAAGACGTGGCGTCCCTTGATCCAGAGGGCGCGCGCCCGCTGGAGGTAGGCCTCGGCGACGCCGATGTCCTCCAACCAGATGTGGCACTCACCCAGACTGGCGAGCATCCGCGCGTGCGCGGTGGGACCGCACCCGCGGGCGGACTCCTCCGCGACCTCGTGCGAGATCCTCCAGGACCGGAAGTCCTTGCGAACGCGGAAGAAGGACTGTGTGGCCTCGGCGTACTGCCAGGACTCCTCGCGGCGGCCGAGGGTGTTCGCGATGCGGATGCACCCGCGGATGATCGAAGCGGAGGAGTCCATCCACTGGAGCGCATCTTCGTAGGAGCGGAATACGCTGCCTTGCTCAGCAGCGGAGTAGTCCGCGAGCCGCCACCGGCGGGGGTTGATCCTGTGGTCGGCCTCCTGCGCGATGGGCAGGTAGGTGTCGATCAGCTCGCCGGTTACTCGGTCGGTGTCGTCGAGGGTTGGGGCACTCACCAGGGTCCTTCCGGGTTGTTGTGGTTGGTGGGCGCGGCGGTGCGGGGCGCGCTTTGCAAAGGGGAGGAGCGCTCACCGCTTACGGGGGCGGCTTCACCGCACCGCCGCGCCGGATCGTGAGGTGTACCGGGGCGGGGGTTCTCAGGGGCTCGTGTTTCACTGGCGGCGAAGGTCAGCGCGGTCGATGACCGCCCAGACGGTCAGGGGTTCGCCCCTGACGCCTATGACTCCGGTCCGTCGGCTGAACGCCTGTACCAAGGTCAGCCCTCGACCGTGTTCAGCGTTCGGGCAGTTCCCGCTCCAGTCGGGGAAACCGGGCCTGCCGAACGTTTTGGGGCCGGAGTCGGTGACGGCGATCCGGATGCGGGAGATGTCGAGGAACGCGATCCGAACGGTGACGAGTCCGCCCGGTTCCCCGGACGCGCTGTGGCCGAGCGCGTTGGTCACGAGTTCGCTCACGACGATCTCGAGCCCGGAGGCCTCGTGCTGGGGGAGGCCGGTGACTAGGCGCGCCCAACGCCTCGCACCGGAGACACAGAGCTTCGTGGCCGAGCTGAACACCGAGGCGTGACGGCGTCCCCGCGTCTTCCCGAGTTCGCCGGTTGAGTAGCCGGACAGTCGTCTGGGCAAGGGCGGCACTGTTGCCGCGGGCAGTTCGCGGACAGCCACTTCAACCACTTCCAAGGTGTTTCTCCTCTGGGGTCCCGCGGTCCTTCGCTCGGTGCCGCGTTTGGTTGACCAGGGAATTCGTCGTGATGACGACCTTGATGCGAGTGGTGTGAGTGTGTCTATACTCTTCACTCTTTCCTCAAGTTCGTTGTAGAACTTGGAGGGGATCGAATCCTGGTTGATTTCCTGCCGAAGCTCCCCTCAAGGAGCCGTTGAAACCACCGATAGGAACACGAATGGGTCTGAAGCGGATCAGTCCTGCTTGGGAGAAATACGGCTCCGACGTGCGCAAGTGGAGGAAAGCGGCAAGGCTTACCCTCAAGGACCTATCACCCAAGGTGGGTTTGTCCGAGTCATCCCTCTCCTACATCGAGAACGGCAAGATGGCGCCGCAGCAGGACCACGCCGAAGCCATCGACGAGACGCTCGGAGCTGAAGGGAAGCTCATGCTCTCCTGGGACAAGTGCCAGGGCGAAGGGCTTGTCCCCACCGGCTTCCGAAAGACGGTCGACCTTGAGAAGGACGCTCTGGAACTGCGCTTCTACAACCCCGTCCTCGTGCCGGGGCTCCTTCAGACGGCCGAATACGCGCGTGCCCTGTTCGTGGCCGATCTGCCCCAGGCGGACGAAGCCAGGATCGAACTGCTCGTTGAACAGCGCATGCGAAGGCAGAAAATATTCAACCGAGTTGAACGGCCGATAGTATGTGTCGTCCTGGAGGAGTCGGTCCTACGACGTGGCGTAGGCGGCCCATCGGTCATGTCCGCGCAGTTGGATCACATCGCGGCCCTGATGGAGAAACGGTGGATCCAGTGCCAGGTGCTACCTCGTAACGCACCCAACCAGCCGGGGCTCGCGGGCGGCTTCCGGGTGATGGTGCTCGAGATGCAGACGCTTGTGGCTGCGGAGCACGCCTTCGACGAGGTACTGATCGACGAGTCGGAGCAGGACCTGATTCGCAGGGCCGTCAGCGTCTACGGGAGACTTCAAGGCGAGGCCCTGTCCCCCCACGACAGCCTGGGCCTCATCCGAGATTTGCGACGAGCGGGAGAATCATGAGCCACCGTACTTGGCACAAGAGTTCCTACAGCGGTAGCAGCGGTGCGGAGTGCGTCGAGGTCTCGGAGGGAGAGATCGTGCTTGTGCGCGACACCCAGAACAGGGAGCTCGGGCACCTCAGCTTCACCCCGGCGGCGTGGGAGGCCTTCCTGGGCGACGTCAAGGCCGAAAAGCCCCGCCCCTGACGGAGCGGACACGCCGGGGGAGCGCTCGGAGCAGCAAATTCCTGTGAGCCATGGGGCAGGATTTTGGACTCACGGCTCGCTCACGGGGGACTCAGCGGGCTGACATTCCCTGATCCGTCCCTGGTGGCTGTCGCAACTCCGGGGCCGCAAGAAGGCCGGGCGACGGATGCTGAGAAGTTCAGTGCTCTCGGCTCACCAACACGGTCTGAGCTGGCAGCACATGAGATCAGCGCAGTGGGGCGAACCTTACATCGGGCAGTCGGCCACCCGTGGACCATGCTTTCCGGGCAGCGACTGAGTCCAGCCCAACCCTCCCTGGATCTTCAGCGGACTCTGAGTGCGCCGTGATCCCCGCAGAGCGGACAGGGGATCGGACGCTCGCCTACTTGGTCGAAGTTTTACCTCGCTGAGCGCTCTGTGAGTCACATCTGAGTCCAGTCTGAGCGTGCCCTGAGCAACGTTTGAGTCTGTTCTGAGCGTGGCCTGGTGTGAGGTGTCGGTGTCACAGCACCGGCACCCCGGGAGGCCTTCGTGTCCGTCACCTCATCACCCCTAGCCGCCACCGAAGAGTCCTTCATACGACTGACCCGCACGCACCTGCTCGTGCGGGGGCACTCGGTCCATCCCTGGCTCCAGGACCGGCCCTACGGGCTCGACGAACTCCGCGAGATCCTCATGACCCGAGGGACGCCCTACGCCGTCCGCGACCAGGTCTGGCGCCACACCATCGCGGCCGCTCGCCGCTCGAAGGACTGGATGCTCGGAGCGCTCGGTTTGGCCATGCCCATGCTGCGCTCCGCTGTACGGATGGCCCGCCGCGGCCTAGACCCGCACAGCGTTGCCGATGTCGAAGCCGAGTCCTTGGCCGCCGCCATGCAGCAGATCCGCACCATCCGGCTGGAGTACGCGCGCATCGCCTACTACCTGAGCTGCCGGGTACGGCGTGCGGCGCTGAGCGCGCGTAAGCGGGCCCTGGCCGCTCCGGACCTGCTCACCCACCCGACAGAGCGGCCCGATGCTGGCAGCGAGCCGGACACGGCGGGGTCCTGCGAGGAGGTGCTGTTTGCCGCCGCGCGGGAGGGGATCATCTCCGGGGCCGACGCCGAAGTGATCGCCCGGACCCGTCTGGAGGCTGTGCCTCTGGCGACGGTCGCGGCCGAGCTCGGGGTGGCCTACAAGACCCTGGCCAAACGCCGCCGAAGGGCCGAGGCACGCCTCGCCGCCGGGCTGCGGCCCTCCCGTGAACACCGCCGCGCGGACGAACCCGCGGCGGCGGGATCTCCTACTTTGACCTTGAATATCCACGCCATGCGCACATCCGCCTCGCAGACGGAGTCGATTCCCCGACTTCCGCTGGCTTCTTAAGTAGATGAAGGCAGCCGAAGGAATCCGGCCATGACGTGAGCTTCACGGCCGGTGTTTCCCGGGGTCGCGCTGAAGGGATCGGAGCGGATCAGGGGCCAGTTCCCTCGTCCGCTCCGGTCCGGAGCTGGAGAGGGGAAGTGCATGCGCGTTCTGTGCAGGACCACGGCCGCAGCCCGCACGTGCGAGGGGCGGCCCGCACCTGAAGAGAGCACCAGCGAGTCGTCACAAGCCCGAGGGGAGACAACCACCGCCAGTTCACGGCGCAAGTGCGGCGCGGCAGTGTGCAGGGCCTCGGTAGAGGCCGGTACCCATCATGGGGCGGAGCAGCAACGCAGCCCGGGTGGCTCCCACAGCGTCGGGCGGGTGGTCTGATGCTCGACTTCCTCCTGGGCGGCGGGGTCTTCCTGTTGATCGGGGCCATACCGCTCACCGGGGCAGTGGTGGGCGCGGCGGTGTTCGGTGCGCGGTTGGCCCGGCACCGCCACCTTTCCCGCGATGCGCGGGTGGTGGAGATCCTGCCTCCGCCCGAGGCCAGTCTGGAGAACGCGCGCGCGTTCTGGCAGCACGTGATGGGGCTGCTGCGGCCGCGCTGGTCGCGGTGGCTGCTCCAACCCCACCTGGCTTTGGAGATCGTGGCCTCAGCGGACGGGGTGCGCTTCCAGGTGTGGGTGCCCGGCCCCGTCCCTCCGGGAACGGTGGAGCGGGCGGTCTGTGCGGCCTGGCCCGGGGCCACCACCTCCACCCGCCATGTGAAGGCGGAGGAGTCGCCGCTTCCGGAAGG
Organism: Nocardiopsis terrae; assembly: GCF_014651695.1. Lineage (GTDB taxonomy): Bacteria > Actinomycetota > Actinomycetes > Streptosporangiales > Streptosporangiaceae > Nocardiopsis > Nocardiopsis terrae. Next base: position 458,660 of record NZ_BMXJ01000001.1, on the reverse strand, counting down.
TGAATACACCACCGGAGGACACCTCGGCTTGGGGCGCGAGGAGGTCTTTCCGCTGCGCACCAAGTTCGACGACGACCCCGCCCGGCCTCTGCTCGGGGCATTCGAGGACCTGGCCGAGGGCGAACACGCCCTGGTGCGGATCACCGCCCGACCAGTGACGGGATGGCGGGCCGCCAGGGCACGGCAGACGGCGGCCCGGCTGGCCGGGCACGCCGGGACGGCCTCGATGGTGGTCGAAACGCTGGCCCCTCCGGGAACCGGTGTCGGGGCGCGGCGTCCGCTGACACCTCCGGGGACCGGGGATGACATCCGCGCCATCCTGACCAAGGCGGGCAGCCCGAGGCTGGCCTGTTCGCTCTCCTAACGCTGGCCCCTCCGGGGACCGGTGCGGGCACGCGGCGTCCGCTGACACTTCCGGGGACCGGGGATGACATCCGCGCCATCCTGACCAAGGCGGGCAGCCCGAGGCTGGCCTGTTCGCTCTCCTACATCCTGACCACGACCCGCCCCGGGGACCGGGCCCGTGAGCGTTTGCGGGGCCGCGCTCACGGCGTCGCCTCGGCGTTCGCCGCGTTCACCTCGGGCACCAACCACCTGCACCGCCGCCACATGTTCACACCCGCCTGGTGGGCGGTGAACCGGTTCCTGGCCCGAGGTGCGCTGTTGTCCACCGCCGAGCTGGCCGGGATCGCGCACCTGCCCACCGACACCAGCGTGCCCGGTCTGGCCCGCGCCGGAGCGCGCCCGGCCGCACCCGCGCCGGCCGTTCCGCGCGGGGGTGAGAACACCCGGGTGGTCGGGGACTCCGACGCCCGATCCCACCGTCCTGTCGCGTTGGGGGTGGTGGAGGCCCGCCAGCACACCCACATCCTCGGCAAAACGGGGTCGGGCAAGTCCACGCTGCTGGCCAACCTGGTGCTCCAGGACGCCGAAGCGGTGCGGGCGGGGCTGGTGATCGACCCGCGCGGGGACCTGGTCACCGACATCCTGGCCCGCCTGCCCGAGCACGCGGTGGACAAGGTGGTGCTCTTCGACCCCGACGACAACGCCCTGCCGCCCCGGCTGAACCTGCTCCAGGGCGGTGATGCTGACTTCACCTCCGACACCGTGGTGGGCATCTTCCGCCGTATCTACGCCGAGTACTGGGGGCCCAGGACCGACGACATCCTGCGGGCCGCCACCTTGACCCTGACCCGGGCCAAGGACCCGTCCCTGACGTTGGGGGACGTGCCGCGTCTGCTCTCCGATGACGCTCTGCGCGCGGACACGATGGCCCAGGTCATCGCTCGCAGCGGCGACGACGCGGCCCTGTCCGACTTCTGGAGGTGGTACTCCGGGCTCACCGTCTCAGCTAGGTCGTCGGTGACCGGGCCAGTGCTGAACAAGCTCAGGACGGCGCTGCTGCGCACGTGGGTGCGCCAGGTGGTGGCCTCGGGGCCCTCCACCATCGACCTGCCGAAGCTGTTCGACACCGGGCACCTGGTGCTGCTGCGCCTGCCCAAGGGCCGCCTGGGAGAGGACACCAGCTCGCTGATCGGTTCGTTCGCGTTGGCTGCCACCTGGCAGGCGGTCACCGCCCGCATCCACACACCCGAACACCAGCGCAAGGACCTGTGCGCCTACATCGACGAGGCCCAGAACTTCCTCAACCTGCCCGGATCGTTGGAGGACATGCTCGCCGAAGCCCGCGGCTACCGTCTCGGGTTGACCCTGGCCCACCAGGAGCTCGGGCAGCTCCCGGGGGACCTGAGGAAGGCGGTCTCGGCCAACGCCCGCACCAAGGTGTACTTCAGTGCTTCGCCAGATGACGCCACGAGCCTGCAACAGCACACCCGGCCGGTGCTGGGCACCTACGACCTCACCCATCTGGGGGCCTTCCAGGCCGTGGTGCGCCCCTTGGTGGGTGCCAAGGAGTTCGGTGCGGTCACCGTGCGGACCCGCCCGCTCCCCGAAGGCCTCCCGGGGCGCGCCACCGAGGTACGCGAGGCCGCCAGGCGCTTCGGTGCCACAGAACCCGCCCAGCCCAGGAGCTCGACACCGTCCCCGTCCATGGGCGGCAGGAAGGGGAACGCGGGGTGAGCAAGCCGAACGGGACAGGCCGACAGGGCACGCGCTCGCTGCTGGAGTCCCTGGCGTCCCGGGTGACCTCCCGGGACCTGGAGATCCTGGCCGGGGTGTATGACCACAACGTGATGACCACCCTGCATCTACACCGGCTCTACTTCGCCCAGGCCCAGGACCGGCGGGCCCGCCGTCGCCTCCTGGCCCTGCTGAGGTACGGGCTGCTGCACCGGTTCCGCCCCTTCTCCGGGGCCTACGTCCCTGACCACTGGGTGCTCTCCCGGGCCGGGGCGGAGGTACTCGCCGCCCACCGGGACATCGGGGTGGCCGAGCTGGGGTTTCGCCAGGAGCAGGTGTACCGGTGGGCGTTCTCCGGCCGGTTGGGGCACATGCTCGGTCTGACCGAGTGCTTCACCCTGACCACCGAGGCCGCCCGCACCGTTGCCGACGCGGAGTTGGAGCGCTGGGACTCCGAACGGGAGTGCGCACGCCAGTGGGGGCAGTTCGTGCGCCCCGACGCCTTCATGCGCTGGGTCCAGGGCAGCTCCGCGCTCGAAGCGTTCTGGGAGTACGACACCGGCACCGAGCCGGTGACGAGGGTCGTGGGCAAGATGTCCAGCTACAAGCGGCTGGCCGTGGCCTCCGGACTGCCCTCGGTCGTGCTCGTGGCCGTGCACTCCGAACGCAGGCAGGCGAGCATCACCACCAGGATGGCCCGGTCCGTGTCCGGCCAGGTGGGAGCCTACGTGGCTACACACGGCGCGCTCGCGGCCTCGGGGCCCGCCGCCCGCATCTGGCGAACACCCCAGGGCAGCGATCCCCTGGACCTGGTGGATATCGCCCGACGGCACCTCAACCCGGGGTGAGGCGGCACCGGTAGCGGCGGGATCGGGGCCGCCGTGACCGGTAGGGCTGTGCGGACACCGCCGTCCGCACAGCCCCATTTCGCTGTTTGTGCTGGTCCATGACTTCTACGAAATGCGGGGTTGAAACTTCTCGCGAGTATAGGGAAACATCGCACCCGCACCGTTCAACCCGGGTGAACGGTGGCATTCCTATTTTTCCGTTGTGCTTCTTATGCCCGAAAAAAGGGGTTTATTCGTGATGCCTGAACTCGCTGCTCTCAACCAGCAGAACGAGCAGGTCCCAGGCGCGTTGAGGGACAGGTAGGAGCACCGGGCGCTGTATCGGGCGGAGTGAGGAAGCGCAGCCCGGCAGGGGCGTACGACCCGGCCGGGCCATTGACACCCGCCCCGCCCTCGAACAGCAAAACCGGTGGCTGCACAAGAGAAGAAAACAAGGCGCCTCGGGGGTGCGGTAACACCACCCGAGGCGTGATCCACCCACCTGCATACCCAGGAGGAAGATCATGGCCAATGGTACGGGCCGCCACCGAAGGCGTCGAAGCGGCTGGGCAAGCCGCCTTCGCTGGGCGGTGGGCGCAATGCTGTGCGCGATCGTCGGTGCGACGAGTGCTCCGCGCCGACCGCAACGCCAAGACGAGAAGAGGCCTAGGCCGGTGCCCCGAGTCGCACCTTCAGCCCCTGAGGCCGAGTATCGGGAACCGGCCTGGGTGCGACGCTATGACCAGGCGCGGCGGGAGCACGCTGACCGGGCCCGGGAGCTCTACACCGAACACGCGGCCGTAGCCACGGTGGAGCGGTTGCCGAAGACAGGCTGGTGTGAGGACGACACCGGTGGACGCGCGGTGCGCCCCTACCTGGTTGCACACGAACGCCGCCAACGAGCCTCGCGGGGTGACCTGCTGGCCCCGCCCACCTCCCGAGACGCCACCGCTCCCCGCATCCCCGTGGACGTGAAGAGGGCCGGGCAACCCGGAGAGTGGGACGAGCTGACCGTGCTGGTACGTCAGTGGCAAATGCTCCAGCAGCCTGTGGCCTGACCTCGGAGGTCCGTCAGCCGGGGCCGTCTCCAGCAAGGAGACGGCCCCGGCTAGCGCGCGGGTTCGGCTCCTTGTCGTCGAGCCCATCCACACCTCGCAATGTCCCGGTCCATCACGTGAAGCGAGCCATTCACGGCACCGGCAGTTCTTGCGCATACGAAATAATTCAGCCACCGCCGAAGTACCCCTGTGCTGCAAAAAGGGATGGCACTTTTCTGCCTGGAATCCGGCACTAGGACTCAGCCGGGCCACGCCGTGCAACCTCGCGCACTCGGAAGTGCGCGCTCCCGCTGCAGGCGCCGCCATCCAGCACTCGAGAGGTGTCTCACCTGCCCAGAGAGACAGGTGAACGCCCTCTGAACCCGGATTTTCGGGTGGGCCACTGCAAGGGCCTCCTGCTGGCCCACCCCGAACGCGCGTTCACACAGCTCAACCGGGGTCCACCTGGGCCTGTGGCGTCCAGACTTATACCAGTAGGTAGTCACCCTCACGTAGGGGCGGCGGCCCCAGCCCGGCGGGCGGTCGGCCTAACGGCCGACCGCCCGCTCTACCTGCTGCCGTCTCCGGCCACTCTCCCCACCCCGCCCCTCCCAACCCGTCTCCGGAGAACAAAAAGCTCTCCACTCGGTTGCATCAGCCCCTTTTCTGAATGTCCTGGTGATCGGCCGGAACCACACCAGACACAAGAAATTGATCGTCCACACCGTGGACCCCCATGCGATTGATTGCATCCGAGCAGAGATTCTCGGAGCTTCTCAAGGTCCGAGCCGACCGACCTGGCGCGGAGCCCGGCAGCGTCCGCGCGAGCAGCTCGGCCGTCGATCGAGATGCCTGGGCCGAGGCGGCGCTCGCCTGAACGGCTTGCCCTCGCACCCGGTTGAGACGAGGTCCCGCACCGTCGGCCTCCAGAAGCCTGCCGGTGAGGACCCACCGAGGCGCTGGCATGGGGTGTTTGTGCCTGGAGCCGCTGGATGAGGTTTGTAGGTCCGCTGTCGAATCCAGTGGGCAGGAGCGCGTTCTTCACAGGATGAGAGATCGAAGCGGAACGACCCACGGGTGCTTCGCCGCTTCAAAGCCACTGAGTCGAACAGCGCCATGGATGAGGAGAACGCTCTGGATGACACGCACCAACACCGACCTGTGGATCCGCGACGAGGAACCCTCCCAGGACAGCGGCCCCTGGGGATGGCACGCCCGGGGCGGAAACACCATCGTCGGCTGGCCGAACACGTGGACGACAACAGGGCCGGAACCAGGGCGGGACGGTTCGGGCGCGGTACGGGCCGTGTGGGGCATCGTGCGGCACTGAACAGGCCCCATGCGCCCATGGGGCCGCCCGGGGTGTTCGGGGCCTATGTGGGCCGCTGACGGCCACCGGCAACGATTCCGGCCTATTGGTCGATATCGGTCGGTGGTTGTCGGGGGAGGGTGAATCCACTGGGGGAATCGTCGAATCCGCTTGCAATGCTCGGTGAGGTCGAGCGTGGATGCGTGGTGCCCCGCAAAACGCGAGGCCGCGCACCGCATCCGTGCAGTTCACAGGTGGTGGAAAGGTGGGCAGGTGGCAGCGAGTAAGACGGTCACGATGGACGAGGTCGGCGCTTTGCCGGTCTGGGTGGACCCGGCCACGGCCGGAGACCTGCTCGGCATGAGCCGAACGTTCGTCTACACACTGCTCGACGCCGATGCCTTCCCCGCACCGGCCTACAAGGTGGGTCGCCAGTGGCGCATCCCCACCGCGGGGATACTCGCCCACCTGGGCCTGCAGCCTCTCACCTGGGTCTGCTGCGGATGCGGTGCGCGCCGTGACCAGCACCAGGAGGTCGATCTTGGCCGCACATGAAGGCTCCACGTTCAAACGCTGCGGATGCCGCGACGACAACGGAAAACTCCTCGGGGTGCGGTGCGTGATGCTGCGCCGCCGCAGCGGCACCTGGAGCTCCACCCACGGCCGCTGGGGCTACCAGGTCGAACTGCCCCGCACCGCCCAGGGCGGCAGGCGCCAGGCCCGCCAGATCGGCCTGGCCTCACAAGAAGCCGCGCTGGAAGCACTCCAGCGGGTACGGGCTCTGCTCGACCTCGCGGGCCAGGAACAGGACGACCTGATCCAGGTCGCTGATCTCATCCAAGCCGAGATCAGGGCCCGCCGGCCCCTACCGGAGACAGGCGAGGTCAAACGCCGCCTCCACCTGGGTGTGGACCTACGAGCCGAAGTGCCTACCGTCCAGGAGTGGTTGGCCGAGTGGTTGAAGGACAAACCCGACCTGACCCGCAACACCCGCCGCTCCTACAGCAGCCACATCACCAACCACCTCGTCCCGCACCTGGGCAGGATCCGTCTGGACAAACTCCAGGCTCGCCACGTGGAGGCGATGTTCACCGCGATTGAGGAGGTCAACGAACGCATCATCGAGTGCCGCGAGGCCGGGGACTCCCAGGCGTGGGCGAAGCTGGAGCGCCGACGGGTGGTCTCACTGGCCACCAAACACCGCGTCCGCGCCACACTCCGCAGCGCCCTGTCAGACGCGGTACGCCGCCCCGACCTGCCGGTAACCTTCAACGCCGCCTCCCACGCCCGCCTGCCATCCTGTCCCAGGAAGAAACCCCTGGTCTGGACAGCCGACCGCATCAAACAGTGGGAGAAGAACGGCACCATCCCGGGGGAGGTGATGATCTGGACACCCGACCAGACCATCCGCTTCCTGGACCACGCCCGCAAATACACCTGGCTCTTCCCGCTCTTCCACCTCATCGCGGTCAAGGGCCTGAGGCGTGGCGAAGCCGTAGGGTTGCCGTGGGCGAACACGCGGCTGGTGGACGGAGAGATCGACATCCACACCCAGGTCGTCCAACTCGGCTGGGAAACCCACACCTGCACACCCAAGAGCACCGCCGGGGAACGCACCATCACCCTGGACGCGACCACCGTCCGGGTGCTGCGGACCTGGAAGCGCCACCAGCTCGAAGCCAAGATGGCCCTCGGAACCGAGTGGCCAGAAACCGGGCTGGTATTCACCCGTGAAGACGGCCGGGGTTGGCACCCGGCCCAGGTCACCGACTGGTTCCACCGCATCACCCGAGCCGCCGGACTGCCGCCCATCGCCCTACACGGGCTACGCCACGGGGCGGCGTCGATGAGTCTGGCCGCCGGGGTGGACGTCAAGGTCGTCTCTGCTGAGCTCGGGCACGCCACGACCCACTTCACCCAGGACACCTACCAAACGGTGTTCCCCGACGTGGCCAAAGCAGCAGCTGAGGCTACGGCGGCGATGTTGAAGCCCGCAGCCCATCGCGCCTGACCGAGGGCCCGTCGAGCCCCGCTGGGAACAAGACTGTCTACGGTCCCCAGCGGGGCCGCTTCGTGGTCAGTGCCCAGGTCCGAGGACCGGTCGCGGTGCGGGTAGACACCAACGGCTCCTGCAACGTCGCGCATGAGCCGGGTGGGGTGTGCTCGGTGATGGCTCGGGTGTTCGTCAGGAGCGTGTGTGCCTCCTGCTCGCCCGTCACCGCGTCGAGGTGCGACCTTGGCAGTTGGCCATGACCGGACGCCCCAAGCGCCCACGGCTGCGGTAGAGTTGTCGCGGCGACGGCCAGGGGTCAGGCTCCAGGTCGCACGCGCGGGCCTCTAGCTCAATTGGCAGAGCAACGGACTTTTAATCCGTGGGTTCAGGGTTCGAGCCCCTGGGGGCCTACCGTTTTTGCTAGGCTATTGATCTTTGAGGTGGGTGTTGACGGACGGGGATTCCTGTCGTGTCATAAGATATGGAGGCCCCTCAGAAGCCTCAAATCCCTGAAGAACGCCACGACCGTCGGATGTTCGCTGCTGCCCTGTTCGAGGTCGGCAAGCACTCCCAAGCCGAGATCGCTCGCGTGCTTGGTGTCTCGTGGCAAGCCGTCCACCACTGGCACAGCGCCTGGCCCCAGGGCGGTGCCAACGCGCTGGCCCCGGGCCAGCAGGGAGCTGACGCCCTGCTGGACCCCGAGCAGGAACGTGAGCTGGTCAGCCTGCTCCTCCAAGGCCCGGGCGCCCATGGCTGGGAGGACTAGCAGTGGACCCTGGCCCGGATCAATCGCCTGACCAAGGAGCGGCTCGGGCGTTGTTACGCGGATCTTTCCGGGGTGTGGCGGATGATAGACCGGCTTGGTTTGTCCTGGCAGGCGCCTGCGGTGCGGGCCGCTGAGAGGGATGAGGAGGACATCGCGGCTTGGCGCACCCAGGTGTGGCCGCGGGTCAAAAGAGGAAGCGCTCCGATTCGGGGTGTGGATCGTTTTCGCTGATGGGACTGGTGCGAGCACCGATCCTCCGGTGCGTCGGACGTGGGGCAGGCGTGGGCAGACCCCGCTGATCGCTGTGTCGCGCAAGCGGCGCCAGCGGATGAATGCCAGCGGCTGGCTGTGTGTCAACCACGCCGATGGGCGGGTGCGGCTGGTGTACGGGGCCCAACGCGATTCCATTACCCAACACGACCTGTCCGATCTGATCTGCAGGCTCCACTCTCAACTCAGGGCTCCAGTGGTGCTGGTGCGGGACAACCACTCCTCGCCTACCGCCCGCTGGGTGAGTCGGGAGCTGGCCGAGCAGGCCTGGTTGAGCGTGGTGCACCTGCCCAAGTAGCGCCTGAGCTGAATCCGGTCGAGACGCTGTGGTCACACCTGAAGGACCATCTGGCGTACCGGGCGTTTCGGAGCTTGGAGGAGCTGGAGCGGGTGATGGGGACCCATCTTCGCTCGGCCCAGAGAGAACTCAGGATCCTGCACGGATTCATCCGATAAGTCGAGATTGGATCCCGCCTCTACTCCGTTAAGAGCTTGTTCAAGGTTCAGTAGCAGTCTCCGTTGTTTGTTGAAGTGCGATTCGATCTGATCACTTTTAATTTCTCGCGCTCCTAAGTTTGAAGCATCCCTGGCTCCCACCAGAAGCGCGCCGCGCGACGACTCCCCTTCCATCCCAATCTTGGTCAACATTTTCCCTGGTTCCCCCAATAAGATCGAGCAAAAAACATTTTACAAGATTATCTGTGATATGACATGTCAAGATGGCATGGGCTCCTGTGGGTTGACACTTGTGATAGCATAGTTTTTGCATTTTTGATAAAACCCCCGTAAATAAGGAAAAAATGATCCCCCAGAGACGAAAGTTTTTTGCTGCTTCACTTGCAGGAATCGGCCTCGCTGGTTTTATGCAAGCAAACGTCCAAGCTTCCGAACTTGAAGGAGATCCTCTTGAGAATCTCCAAGTAGCCAGTATTAGCATGGAAGAGATTCAGCAGAGCACCTCTTCTGGGGTGGCGAGTCTCAGAAGTCAAAGCACAGAAGACTCCCCCGTGAATCAGTATCTCGAGAGCCAGGCACGCTCAGGGAACCTTGTTGATATCGAACAGGTAAATTCTGCGAAACTGATGGATCCACTGGAATCAGGGTCTATTGATCTTGTTTGGGTCGATGGGCTTTCTCCAGCTGAAGTCAATAGATCAGAGATTTCTCTGGGGGAAGATCAGAGTCAGAGTGGTCTTGGTGTAGCAATGGCACAGGACCAGGACCAGGACCAGGGAAGGGATATTAACCCAGGAAGAACTGGCATGGGTTATGAATCTGCAACCTCCAATGGAATGCGTCTACATGCTGACGACTGTTGGGGCGGATATTTTAATTCTTACTATGCCAGTGTGGCAGACAATGACCACAACATGGTGAGCTGCTATGAAAAGTGGGCCGAAAGCGGAACCCGTCAATGGGCTTATAATCGGTGGGGTATTTGGTCAAAGGCTAGCCCCCTGCTCGGTTCGGCCGCAACGATCGATCTCACGCTGAGGAGTCGGCCTTGGGAGGGAATGGAATCCCGTATCAGCAAGCTTAACAAGTGGGTTCCTACTTCTCCTTCAAGTCAGTGCAACCCTGGCGGAAGTTTTGACCTCACTTATTATGGTGCTGGCCTTAATGTTGATATCGATAACTGCGAAGATATGTCTGTTTTGCCGGAGATCGGTGAAAAATCCATGGGTATCGACTGGGATGGATCTTCTACCAGACAGCAGATGGCTTTGGACTTTGCCATGCACATAACGGCAACGAACGACACCATCATCCCCATGTTTGCCGACTACATGTGGGCAGAGGTTCGAAACTGTGGCGTAATTCCGTGCAATCCTACACAGATTCCGACGTATAAATATGTCCACACCGATAGCGGATGGTAAATAAAGTTGCCACTCGGTAAAAATACAGGGGTGCCTCGCAAAAATGGGGGCACCCCGCCCATTTTTCTTCTTATTTCTTCAATTGTATCAATTATCCTTTTGGTTTCTGTAGTGGCGTACATAAATATGCCAGAAGAAATTGATGAAAGTTTTCAGGATTCTTCTCAAGAAGTATTGGATCCGTGTAAAGACCCAACCCCAAAAGAAGATTGCTCATTTGTATCTACTAGTATAGGAGAATTCAGATATAGAATAATCCGTGGAACAGGCGATGTGGCAGCCGTAGTCGATGTAGGTGGACCTGGGTCATCAATCCTTTCTGGAGATGTCAACTTGAATGATTTGACTTCTTCCTTGTCGCTTCCAGAGGATTATAGTGTCATCTTTATTGAAGAGCCTTGGGTTCGCAAACCAACTTCTGATGAATGCAAAAGTGGCCTGAGCAATTTTTACATGAATTCACGAGATCCAGGCGGTCCGAATAAAGAGGAAGCCGATAACCTCGTCGAAGCATGCGAAATTCGAGCAGGTGGAGGAAACTGGGGATTCTCTTCCAATACATATTCGGAAGTTGTCGCAGCGATTGAAGAGTCTGAGTCGGTAAGCGTAAATGGGTTTCTTGGTTACTCTTTCGGCTCGGCTCGGCTTTCATATCTCGAAAATTGGGAATTTGATTGGGTTTCTCTAATCAGGCCTTTTCCGGTAGGGGCGAGTGGAACGAAACTTATGGAAAGTCGATCGAATCAAGTCGGAAATATCTATGAAAAAATTAAACACAATTCAGAAGAGGAGATCATCTCGAAGGATGCTCCCAGCAGGTCAATCGAAGTGGATGAGTTTGACTATCTATCAGCCGAGATTGCCGTAGGTTATCTAGATTCTGAGGATATATCTTCCTACTCTGGTCAATTGAACTCAAGATCAAATGATTATTTGGCTGGTCAATTGTCAGACTCTTTTTGGATGCGATACGGAGAGATGTCTATATCCCCAGGGTATCTTGCGTACCTCTCTGAGGTCTGCGCTGTATCTGATGGCTGGGAGCCGACTTCATACTCTGAGCACAGTCATATGTCGATTCTGGAAGGGATGCATTTGCCATGTTCGTCCATTGATAGCGAAGAAGGCGGGAAAAGCATCCTATCAATCAGTGCAGAAAATTTTTGTATCGTTGTAGCCGATGCTGATCCGCTAACGGAGCCTTGGCTTGTAAGAGATAGCTTTGGTTCAATTGAAAATGGAACATGGATTAATTCAGAAGAAGTGTCACACAGTTCTTCAGATGGAACTACGGAATGCTTGGATGCAGTAGTATCATAAAGGTGGGATTACTCATGAAATTCGTCTCGGGTATTTTTTGGGCCCTCTCTTCAATTAGTTTGCTTCTGGCAACTGGATGTTCATTTTTCAATCAAGAAGATTACCAGAGTTCGAGTGTTTCGACGAGTACTCTGGGTCCGTTTCCTGGAGATCACCGAAGAGGGCATTCATTGGTTGCAAGTGAATCATCCGTAATTGTTTGGGGAGGAAATACTGGAAGTCAGGATAATGCACTAAATGATGGTTTTATGTATGATCTCCAGAAATCAGAGTGGAGTCAAATTCCTGAAAGCGACATCAGGCCTCGATCTGGACACGTTGCCGTTATTTCTGAAAAAGAAATGATTGTATGGGGAGGATTTCTTGATGGGTTCGATGATGTTACCGGCGACCGGCTAGCTAGAGATGGGCATGCTTTTAATATCGAGGATCAAAGATGGAGAAAAATAGCAGATGCCCCTGAAGGGCGTAGCAATTCTGTTGCTAGGTACTCTCAGGGAAAACTAGTAGTTGGGGGTGGTTCTGGTCCGAATGGAAAAAACAAGGATCTTCTTATTTATTCAATCCTTGACGACGCATGGCAGGCTGTCCCCGTTGATTTTTTTGTTTATGAGATGGAAGAACTTGCTTCGGGGGACTTTTACCTACTAGGAATGAGCGATCATGGTGAAATGAGAGGAGCAGTATTTTCTTTGGAGGACCTCTCTGTGCAGGGAATTGAATTTGTAGATGCGGAAGATCAAAAAGTGCGAGCCCTTGGGTCGACTGTATCAAGCGACGGAGATTTGCTAATAATTTCCCAAGATGGCCACAATAGCCTACTTACTTATAATGGTAATTTTTTGGAATATGAGGTGGAACGCTTTGGAGTAAGGAATATCTATGGTTTTGCTGAATATCGTCGGGCCCCACTTGATGTGGGTGGTCTTTATGAACTGGATCAAAACATTCTTATCTCTGCTTCAGGTGCAGGAGTTAGTGTCTTTGAGGTTCAGGAGAATGAGGTAAATCATTTTAACGTTTCTGTCGAAAAAGGAAATTGCGGAAACGGGGTTGAATTGGTGAAAACTGGCTTTGGAATTTTTGCCGTTGGGGGTCTGGGCTGTTCTGAGGATGAAGATTATGGTTTCTTGCTTGAGTCAGCTTGATAGGTGAAATTTTAGCTCCTCCTCTTGCTGTGGTTTGCGTTAGATTTATTAGGTTGGAGGATGGATCTCCAGCCTGGTGTGGGTTAGGAAGAAGCGTGAGAGTCGGTCGTTTTCGCAGGTGCGGTTGATACCTCGTTCTGCTGCTTCGGTGACGTTGGCCAGCTTCCGCGTCTTGATCGCTGACCACAGCATCTCCACAGGATTGAGTTCGGGGGCATAGGCGGGCAGCCGCTCCAGGGTGAGCCAGTCCTGGGCATCAGCCCAGGTGCGCATGGCCCGGCTCCTATGCGCGGAAAGCTCGTCCCGGACCAGCACCACTTGTTCACCCTCGTAGAAGGCCTTGAGCTGCTCCAGCGCCGCGATCAAATCGTCGGTGTTGTAACTGCCCGGGCGCAGGTCGAAGCACAACCGGGCACCGCGTTCGGCCTCGGTGGCGTGGTAGTCCAAGACGGCGGCCAGCGAAGCCCGCTTCCATTCCAACCGATACCGCAGGGTCGGGGCGCGGCCGCGAGGTGCGTAAGTTCGGCGCACCTGAGGTAGCAGAGATACGCCTGATTCGTAGCTACTCATGGGCCACCCACCGGGCGATCTCGGATTCACCGCGCTCCACCGCTTTGCGCTGGGTTCGTTGCAGGCTCCACCCCAACCGCCCGGTGAGCAGCCGCCATGCCGAGGCCTGTGACAGGCACACCCCCGTGTGCTGTTCGGCGACCCGGCCCACACGCTCCAGGGTCCATAGAACGGAGGCGCGCCCTTGGGTCAGGGCGCCCCCTCCAGAGCGACACGGATCTGTTCGACTTGCTCGTCGGTGAGTTTGCGGGGGCGGACGGTGGGCGGATGGTGGCGTAGCGCGGCCACACCGCCCTGCTCCATCTGCCGCTGCCATCGCCGCACGCTCTCGGATGTGACTCCGAGCATGCGCGCGACCTGGGCTTGGGGGCGGCCTTGGTCCAGGATTTCGACCGCGCGTATCCGTCGGGCTTCGGCCAGTTGCGGGCCAGTCCGCGGCGGAACAGCTTCGGGGGTATCGGGTGCAGCTCGGAGGGGCACGCCGCCATGCTCAAACGACCGAACGCTTCATGCCCACACAACTAACGAAGAACACAGTAGGTTCTCGTGGACCTCGAGACACGGGCGAGGCTGGCGAGCGCACATGGAGCGAAACCAAGGTGGAATGGGTGCCCGATTTGTGCAATGCACCTGCTCTGAACTGCGGGTTTGTAGCGACTAAGCGGTGTGATCACGCTTATTAAAAGTCCGCTGCTCTGCCAGTTGAGCTAAGGCCCCACGACGGCTCTGGGCTCGTCGCCGGGACAACTCTACCGCAGCCGTACGGGCTCTGGTCGGCTGGACGGGTCGGGAGGGGTCCACCGTTCGGTGGATGCCGGGATCGGCCGGATCCTTGGCGAATCGGGGCTGGACGGGCGATTCGCTCCACAGGGCGGACGACCAGGCTTGTGGGCATGGCGATCATCGAGGTGCACGAGCTCGGCAAGGGATACGACGGCCACACGGTCCTGGACCGGATCTCCTTCTCCGTGGCGGAGGGCGAGGTCTTCGGGATCCTCGGCCCCAACGGTGCGGGCAAGACCACCGCCGTCGAGTGCGTGGAGGGCCTGCGCCGGCCCGACTCGGGGACGGTCCGGGTGCTCGGGCTCGACCCGTTCCGACAGGGGCCGGAACTGCGCGAGCACATCGGCGTCCAGCTCCAGCACACCCAGCTCCCCGAGACCATCAAGGCCTGGGAGGCTCTCGACCTCTACGCCTCGTTCTACGACAGCCCCCGCGACTGGCGGGCGCTGCTGGAGCAGTGGGACCTCGCGGACAAGCGGAACACGCGGTTCGCGAAACTCTCCGGGGGGCAGAAACAGCGCCTGTTCATCGCGCTGGCCCTGGTCGGGAACCCGAAGGTCACGTTTCTCGACGAGCTCACCGCCGGGCTCGACCCCCAGGCCCGCCGTGCCACCTGGGAACTGGTCAAGCGGATCCGCGCCGAGGGTGTGACCGTGGTCCTGGTCAGCCACTTCATGGACGAGGCCGAGGAACTGTGCGACCGGGTCGCGGTCCTCGACCGGGGCCGCATCGTCGCCGTCGACAGTCCGGCCGGACTGATCGACGGTGTCGACACCGAGTACCGGATGACCTTCCGGCTCATGGACGCGAACGGACCCGATCCGGGCGACCTCCTGGGGAACCTCGACGAGGTGGCCTCGGTATCCCGCACCGGCGACCTGGTCGTCGTGTCCGGGCGGGGCGACTTCGCGACCGCCGTCACCGCCTGCCTGGCCCGCGAGCGTGTTCTCGTTTCCGATCTGCGCATCGACAAGCGCACCCTGGACGACGCCTTCATCGCCCTGACCGGACGCTCCCTCCAGGCCTGACCCCGCAACGGTCGCGACTGCCGCTCCGAGAATCATGAGGAACCGCCGTGAAGACGCTCACCAAACTCACCACCGTCGAGACCAAGCTGCTCGTCCGCGAACCCGGAGCCGTGTTCTCCCTGCTCATTCCCCTTTTCATCCTCGTCGTCTTCGGCGGTTCGATAACGGAGGGCGACACCGTCCTCCTACCGATCGCGGTGACGCTGGCGGTCGGTATGGTCGGCCTCTACCTACTCCCCACCACCCTGGCGACCTATCGGGAGCGGGGCATCCTGCGCAGGCTCTCGGTGACTCCGGTAAGCCCGGGCAACCTGCTCACCGTGCAGCTCCTGCTCCAACTGGTCCTCACCGTGGCCGCGGTCTCCGTGCTGCTCGCGGTCGGGGTCGGTTTCCTCGGCGCCCACACGCCCCGGGCCCCGCACTTCCTGATGACCTGTCTGTTCGGCACCGCCGCGATGTTCTCCGTCGGCCTTCTCATCGCGGCGCTCGCCCCCAACGGGCGGTCCGCCAACGGCTTCGGTGTGCTCCTCTTCTTCCCGTTGGCCTACCTGGGCGGACTCATGCAGCCCGTCGAGCACATGCCCGATATCCTTGCGCTCGCCGGTGGGTATACGCCGATGGGCGCCCTCCGGCAGAGCCTCCACAACGTCTGGAGCGGCGCGGGCCCCACACCGCTGTCCCTGCTCACCATGGCCGTGTACGCAGTGGTCATCAGCCTCGTCGCAGCCAGGTTCTTCCGCTGGGAGTGAGTATGGGGACGGTGCCGGAGCACGACCTGGGCCTGCGGGAGGAACGGCTGCGCCGTCTCACCGCCTCCGTTCCCTACGCCCTCCTGGCGGTCTCCACCGGTCTGACCCTGGCCACCCACGGCCCTCTCTGGCCGCGGCACGCGGAGACCCTCGGCCTCGCCGTCGTCGCGGCGGCCCTCATGTGGACGATGACCGGCCTGAAGCCGAGGTGGGCCTCCCGGCCGGGGCTGATGCCCGCCTTCGTGGCCGCCCTGGTGGTGATGATCGCCGTACTCAGTACCCGGAGCGTCTGGTTCGCGGGATTCTTCGGTTTCACCGGCTACATCTACTCCTGGCAGTTCCTCCGGGGCCCGTGGCGGCTCCTGGGGGTGGCCGCGACAGCTGCCGTCACCATCACCGCCTATATGGGTGGACCCCCCGACCCTACGCCCTCCTCGGTCCTCCTCCACCTGTTCTTCGCCGCCGCCGTGGTCGTCCTGGTCGTGGTTTTCAGCCAGCTCGGCGAGATCACCGAGGAGCGCAGTGACGAGCGCAGGCGGATGGTGGAGCGGCTGCGGGAGACCATTCGGGAGAACGAGGGCCTGCATGCCCAGCTGCTGGTCCAGGCCCGGGAGGCCGGGGTGCACGACGAGCGCGAGCGCTTGGCCCGGGAGATCCACGACACCCTGGCCCAGGGGTTCGTCGGCATCATCACCCAGCTCCAGGCGGCCCAGCGGGCTGAGGCCCGGCCCGGTGAGGAGAGCCGAGCCGGGGCCGCGGAAGCCGTCGACGGGGACCGTGCCGAGTGGCGGCTGAGGGTCGCCAACGCCACCCGCCTGGCCCGCGAGAACCTGGTCGAGGCGCGCAGGTCCGTGCACGCCCTGGGCCCGGCGCCCCTGGCGGCGGCTCCGCTGCCCGACGCCCTGGCCGACCTCACGGCCGAGTGGTCGCGGCTCCACGGGGTACGCGCCGAGTTCACCGCGACCGGTCCGGCCCGGCCCCTGCACGGCGAGGTCGAGGCGGCTCTGCTCCGGACCCTCCAGGAGTCCCTGACCAACGTGTCGAGACACGCCCGGGCCGACCGGGTGGGGGTGACGCTGTCCTACATGGAGGATCTGGTGGCCCTGGACGTGCGTGACGACGGCGCGGGGTTCGAGACGGGTCCTGGATGGGGGGCGTCGGTCTCCGAGCCGCCCGGCGAACCCGCCGGCGGACCCGAATCCACGGCCTCCGCCTGCGGCGACGGACCGAACGGCGGGTTCGGCCTGACGTCGATGCGGCAGCGTGTGACCCGCCTGGCGGGCACACTGGAGATCGAGTCCGAGCCCGGTGCCGGAACCGCGGTCTCCGTGACCGTCCCCGCCTTCCTGAAGGAGGACCCCGGTGAGCGAAGCCCCCGTCCGCGTCCTGGTCACCGATGACCACCCCGTGGTCCGTGACGGTATCCGCGGCATGCTCGAGGCGGAGCCGGGGCTCGAGGTGGTGGGGGAGGCCGCCGACGGCGCCCGTGCCGTGGAACTCGCGCGGGCCCTGGAGCCCGACGTGGTCCTCATGGACCTGCGTATGCCGGGGACGGGAGGGGTGGCGGCCATCCGGGAGCTCACGGGGTCGGGCCTCCCGCTTCGGGTCCTGGTACTGACCACCTACACCACCGACAGCGACGTCGGCCCGGCCATCGAGGCCGGTGCGACGGGGTACCTGCTCAAGGACGCGCACCCCGATGAGCTGGTCCGTGCCGTCCGCATGGCCGCGCGCGGCGAGACCGTGCTCTCCCCCGCGGTGGCGACCCGTCTGGTCGGCCGGGTCCGCGAGCCCGTAGCGGCCCTCAGCGAGCGTGAGTCGGAGATCCTCCGGCTCATCGCGGAAGGGTCCACCAACCGGGAGGCGGCGGCCCGCCTGTTCATCAGCGAGGCCACGGTCAAGACCCACGTCCTGCACATCTACGCCAAGCTGGACGTCAACGACCGGGCGGCCGCGGTCGCGGCGGGGTTCCGGCGGGGACTGCTGCGGTCGGGCGAGGAGTGACCCACGGGGCCCGGCCGCCGGGACCAACGGGGCGCCCTGCTGAGCCGGGTCATCTGTGTCCCGTTCTTCCTTTCCCCGATCACCCGCTCTCCATCTCCGGGAGGAGACCCGGTCGGAGGTCCCGGCCGGTTGGACGACACGCCCGGGATGACGGCCCGTCCCGGTGAAGCGGGGTCCTTCCGCTGCGCCATGAAAAAATACACGTTGAGAAACATTGCACGGCATGAAATTATTGATCGTGTAAGGGGAGGACCCATGGGGCTGAGGGAACGCAAGAAACTGGCCACCCGCCGCGCACTACAGGGCGCTGCGGTACGGCTCACGCTGGAGCACGGCCTGGAGAACGTGACGGTGGAGGCGATCTCGGCCGCCGCCGACGTCTCCGCCAGGACCTTCTTCAACTACTTCGCGACCAAGGAGGACGCGCTCCTCGGGGACGTCCCCGTCGCCCCGGACGAGGAGGCGCGCGGGGAGTTCGTGGCCGGCGGGCCCACCGGCGTGTTCGCGGAGGACCTCGTCGTCCTGCTGGTGGCCTCCCTGGTCACCTCCGGCGACCTCGCCACCCAGCGCGCCGACACCGCGCTGCGCAAACAGCTCATGGACCGCGAACCCCAGCTCCTGCCCGGGTTGCTCACCCGCTTCCACAACGTCGAACAGGGCCTGGCCGGGGCGATCGCCGAACGCTCGGACGCCCCCGCCGACGACGCGCGCTCCGAACTGGCTGCGGCGGCCGCGATGTCCGCCGTACGCCACGCCATAAAGCGAGTCCCCTACGGGAGCGGCGAGGGGATCGACGAGCTGCACGGTCGGCTCAGTGAGTCGCTGCGGATGCTGGGCGAGGTCTTCGCGCCCGAGACGGACGCCTGACCCCGACCCGTCACCCGCGGGAACGGTGGGGTGCCCGATCTCCCGAGCCGCACCCGCCACAAGGTGTGCCGTACGCCTCAGGAACGCCGTGGGCCCGTGAACCGTCAGACCCCCTACGGGGTTCCGCGACCCCGTGCCCGGCCTCCCCGGGGAGTCGGGGAAGGAAGTCAGGGGCCGCCCAGGGCTGTCCCCGATGGGAATCGTCGTCGGCTGCGGGCAAGGTGGAGGTATGAACGAGAAATTCGGAAGCAAGCGACTCCAGCGCAGTGAATCCGACCGCTTCCTGACCGGTGTCTGCGGGGGCATCGCCGCCTACACGGGTCTGGACTCCACCATCATCCGGATCGTCTTCGTCGTCCTGACCCTGCTGGGCTTCTCCGGGATTCCGATCTACATCCTGGCCTGGCTGCTGATGCCCGCCGAGAGCGAGCGGCGTTCGCTGCTGGAGCAGATCATCCGCAACTTCCAGGGAAAGGGGAGCGAGAACTGATGTGGAGCCTGCGAGCACACCCGGACTGGGAGCGGCGCGAGCTGCGCGCCCAGCGGGAGGAACGCGAGACCGAGGAGTCCCGCGAGCAGCACGTGGAACACGGCGTCGAGTGCTGACCGGACGGGACGTCCGGCAGGGCGCGACGGGCAGTGGCGGGGACCGGGCCCGGACGAGGGCTGGACGGGCCCGGCCCGCTGACGGCAGGATCGGCCCGATCGCCTAGGAGGCCGACTCCGACTCGGTCTCCTCCATGCGCGCGGAGACCTCCCCGGACATCCGGGACCACGGGACGGCGAGGGCGATCGCGGAGAGCAGGGCGAGCAGGCCCGCCCCGACGATGACCGTGCTCGTGTCAGTGATCTCCACGAAGTAGCTGGACAGCAGGATGCCGACGCCCTGCGCGGCCTGGAGCCCCGAGGCGACCAGGCCGAAGGCCAGACCGCGGCCCTCCTTGGGCACACACAGGACGAAGGCCGCGTTGGCCACGAACTGGTAGGAACCCGCGGCCCCGCACAGGGCCAGCGCAGTGATCATCATCCACAACGGCATCTGGAAGACCCAGAGCAGCAGTGGCACACAGGTCAGGACCGCGAGTGGGCCGAGCAGCCTGATCCTGGTCGGCGGCGGGACCAGCCGGGTCAGCGTCAGCCCGCCGACGAGTGCACCGATCGCCTGACCGGCCATGATGAACCCGGCCGCCGCGGGCCCGGCGCCCGCTTCGGCGGCCATGGGGTTGGCCAGCCCGTAGGGAACCGAGTACAGGCCCGCGAGCCAGGCGAGCAGGGCGAGGGTGCGCAGCCTGGGGTCACCGAAGACGAGTTTGGCGCCGCCGGTGGTCATCGCCACGAGCCCGGGCCGTTTCTCTCCGGTCTGCTCCCTGAGCGGGGTGGGCCGTGCCCTGACTCCGAACCGCAGGATCAGCGCGGACAGGACGAAGAGCATGCCCGTCGACATCAGGGTGGTGTGGGGGCCGACGAACGTGACGATCACGCCGCCCGCGATCAGCCCGAGGAGCATCCCGACCTGTGTGGTCAGGTGAAGGATCGCGGTGCTCGCCACGTAGCGCTCGCCCTGGACGATCTGGCTCAGCAGGGCCGCCCTGGCGGAGGCGAACGGGATCGACGGCAGGATCGACAGGAACAGCAGGATCCAGACCAGCCAGACCGGTATGCCGGGGATTCCCACGCTGGCGATGACGACCGCCCGGATCACGTCGCAGGCGACCATGACCCGGCGCCGGGGCAGGATGTCGGCGAGCCCCGAGAACAGGGGGCCGGCGAGGATCGGGGGCAGGAATGTCACGGCCAGCGTGATTCCCGCGGCGAAGGCCGAATCCGTCAGCTGGTAGACCAGGACACTCGCCGTGATGTTCAGCAGGTTGGTGCCGATCATCGACAGGGCGTGGGCCAGCCACATGGAGCGGAACTCACCGATCGCCATGACGTCGCGGTAACTACTGCGCCATTTGTTGTCCTGCGTCGCGGAGGATTCGTGGTCTCCGTTGTCAGGGGATTTGTCGAGGCTCGGATTGCCCACCCGGCACTCCCTTACTTTCACAGGGGGTGGAATCACGCTGTGTCGTGTTCCCATGACCAACGGTTCCGGAAGTGGGCTTCGATGACAAGTCGTTTGGACTAATTCGTGTCTGATTCGTTGCTCCCAGTAATGCTCTCCTCTGCGCTTCCTCGAGCCCTCGGGTTTGGGTATTCGGATTGTTTTCCCAGGTGGTTCCGGTCGGGAAGAAGAATTTTTCGGGCGCCTGGCGTGCCGGGTGGTCGAGATGCGTCGTTACACGCAGACACGGCGTCGCCAAAGCGGAACCCCGTCCCAAGGGGTCATTTTTATGGGATCAGCGGATGAATTCTGGCTGAATGTCGCCCTGGGTGAACGCGAAGGAGTCCACGGGCGCACCCGTACCGGTTCGGCAGCCGGGGTGCGGGGCGGGGGCCGTACGGGCCCCGGGGCCGGTGGTTCGGGGCCGCGCCGTCGGGTCAGCCCCAGCCGAGTTCGGTGAGCCGGGAGTCGTCGATCCCGAAGTGGTGGGCGATCTCGTGCACGACGGTGACGAGCACCTCGTCGACCACCTGCTCCGGGGACCGGCAGATCGCGCAGATGTTGCGCCGGTAGATGAAGATCTGGTCCGGCAGCACTCCGAAGTAGGAGTCGCCCCGCTCGGTCAGGGGGATCCCCTCGTACAGGCCGAGCAGGCCCTCCTGGGACTCGTCCTCGACCGTGATCACCACGTTGTCCATGAGCTGGGCCAGCTCCGGTGGGATCTGGTCCAGGGCGTCGGCCACCAGTTCCTCGAAGTCCCCGCGTGTCAGTTCAACCACACCTGCCATTGTGCTGCCTTCCCGGAGCGTCGAGGAAGAGACATAACACTCTGGATGGGAGGAAGCATTGGGAACAGCTCCAGTCAACGGCATGATGGGGGTTGTGTTGTCTTGGGGAGAGATCCGTGCCTACGACTACCGTGAAGCCTTCGGCCGGTTCCGGGGAGTCCTCCGCCGCTGGCGTGCCGGGCGTGTCTGGCGCTGGAGCTGCGTCCTCTTCGCGGGTCTGGTCGGGGGCTGGCTCGGACTGGCCCTCGGCGGCCAGGTGGTCACGCCGATCGGCCCCGCCGACGTCACCTTCGCCCTGAGCCCGCAGTGGCACGGTGAGACGGTCGTCAACGTCGCCCCGCTGGGACAGTTGGCCTTCGACACCCATGCGGCGCCGCTGAAACTCGAGGCGACCATCACCGACATCAGGCTGGCCGCGGCAGAGGAGATGTTCTCCGACCCCGACGCCATCAACCGGATGGCCGCGGGCATCGGCTCCGACCTCACCAGCGGAGTGACCGCGCTCCTGCTGCGCTCCCTGCTCGCGGCGGCCGTGGGCGCGATCGTGATGGGCCTCCTGCTGTTCCGCAGCGGTTGGCGCGCCCTGGCCAGCGGGGTCACCTCGTTGCTCGTCCTGGTGTCCTTCGGCGGGCTGGCCGGGCTCACCTTCAACCCGAGCGCGATCGCGGAGCCGCGCTACACCGGACTCATCGCGGGCGCCCCCCAGGTGGTGGGCAGCGCCGACGACGTGGTCAGCCGGTTCAGCGAGTACCAGGAGCAGCTCGCCGGCCTGGTCGGCAACGTGTCCATGATCTACGAGGCGACCTCGACGCTGCCGGTCTACGACGAGGACGAGTCGGTCATCCGCGTCCTGCACGTGTCCGACATCCAGCTCAACCCGGCCTCGTGGAGCATCATCAGCACCCTCCGGGAGCAGTACGGCGCGGACGTGGTCGTGGACTCCGGCGACCTGACCGACCGCGGCAGCGCGGCGGAGGACGTCTTCGCCGACGAGATCGGCAAGCTGGACGTGCCCTACGTGTGGGTGCGCGGCCAGCACGACTCCATGGGCACCCAACGCGCTGTGGAGTCCCAGCCCAACACCGTGGTCCTGGACGGGGACGTCGAGGAGGTCGGCGGGCTGACCTTCTACGGGGCCGGGGACCCCCGGTTCACCCCGGACGCGACCCGCCTCAACCCCGACGAGGCGGGGGTGGCCGCCCTGGGTGAGGAACAGGCGGCGTCCGTCGCGGGCGGCGACGCGGAGGTGGATGTCGCGGTCCTGCACACGCGCACCCAGGCGGAGCCGTTCGACGGTGTGGTTCCGCTGGTGCTGGCGGGGAACGAGCACCTGCGCTCCACGGAACTGACCGAGCTGGGCACCAGGTTCCTCGTTCAGGGGTCCACTGGCGGCGCCGGGTTGAGTGGGCTGGATCACGGCCCAGGTCGCCCCACCCCGTACCAGGCCTCGGTCCTGTACTTCGACGCCGAAACCGGCCGCCTCCAGGCGCGCGACGACATCGACCTCGGCGGTATCGGACTCACGTCCGCGCAGGTCGAGCGGCATATCGAGGAGGATCCGCAGCGTCCGGTCGGTGAAGCGGGCGAGGAGTCCGAGGAGTCGGGGGAACCGGAGGAGGAGGCCTCCGAGACGGAGGGCGAGCAGTAGCCCTCGCGTTCCCGCAGGTCGTGAAGGTTTCGCCCGACTCGGGCCATCACTTTGGCGTTGGTGGGAATCTCCCCTATGCTTGGGCTGTCTACACGGGCCCCCATCGTCTAGCGGCCCAGGACGCCGCCCTTTCAAGGCGGTAGCGCGGGTTCGAATCCCGTTGGGGGTACGAAGCGGTCAGAGCACTGTCGGACATCTGGCAGAATGAGAACCGCAGCAACACACCGGGCCGGTACAGCCGGGTGTGAAAACTGAACAAGGTCCTGTGGAGCAGTTAGGAGTGCTCGCCACCCTGTCAAGGTGGAGGCCGCGGGTTCAAATCCCGTCAGGACCGCAAGCGTCGTCGAGGAAATCGGCGCCGCGGCTAGGTAGCTCAGTTGGTACGAGCGTCCGCCTGAAAAGCGGAAGGTCGGCGGTTCGACCCCGCCCCTAGCCACAACACACAGACATGCAAAAAGGCCCCGCCACCTGCGAAAACAGATGGCGGGGCCTTTTCGTGCGCCGGTGCCCGGTGGCAGGTCCCGGTGGGTGCCTACGGCCAATACGCGTCCACGTGCGCCACCCGAAAGACTCTGCCGGAATGTTCCGCGCTGCTTTCCCGCCAACTCCGGGTCACGCCCGGCGGGCCGTGAGCGACGGTCCCGCGTGGCACCGGGACCCGGGAACCACCGTGTTGCATCATCGGCTCTGATCGATCGTGACTGGCAGGGGGCGCCGGTCACGGCCCGCAGAGCCGAACACGAACGGGGGAGCCGTGGCCACGTTGCTGACAAAAGGCACGGTGTGGGACGGGGTGGCGGACGCCCCACTGGGGGTCCGGGACGTCCTGGTCGAGGACGGCCGCATCACCCGGGTGGCGGAGAACATCCCTCCGCCCGACGGAGCCGAGGTGGTGGACCTGTCGGGCCGTACCGTGACACCCGGTTTCATGGACTGTCACACGCATGTCACCATCACCCCGGACCTGATGTCCTCGCTCCTGCTCTCCTCCGCCGCAGGTGCGCTGCGGGCCGTACCGGTCCTGCGGACGATGCTGCTGAACGGGTTCACCACCGTGCGCGACCTGATGAGCGCCGATCCCGGGTTCGGCGTGGTCGCCCTGCGCGACTCGGTCGCACAGGGGGTCATCGACGGTCCGCGGATGCTCGTCGCCCCGCACCTGCTCTCCGCCCGCGGCGGACACGGCGACTTCTCCGCGGCGGTCTCGCCCGACCTCCAGAGGTGGCCCTCCCCGCTGGAACTGGCCGCCGCGGACGGACCCGACGAGATCCGCACCGCTGTGCGCAGGGAGATCCGGGGCGGCGCCGACTGGATCAAGTTCGGTGCGACCGGCGGTTTCTCCAGCCCCTCCGACGACCCCGCGCACTGCACCTACACCCAGGAGGAGATGGAGGTCCTGGTCGCGACCGCGCGTGACCTCGGCCGCCCGGCGACACCGCACTGCTACGGGGACGAGGGTGTGCGGCGCGCGGTGCGGGCCGGAGTGCGCAGCATCGACCACGGCAACCTCGCCTCCGGTGACACGCTGCGGATGATGGCGGACGAGGGGGTCTTCCTGGTCCCCACCCAGTTCACGATCACCGATGACGCGCGCAGGGTGGACGACGACGCGTACTGGGCGGACAAACCCGCGGGTAAGCGCGACAAGTTCCGCAGGTACGGCAGGGCCCTGCTCGACTGCGCCGAGCACGTCGCGAACAGCGGGGTCGAGATCGCCTTCGGAACGGACGCGGGGATGTTCCCGCACGCGGAGAACTGGCGGGAGTTCCCGGCGATGGTCTCCAACGGGATCACGCCCGCACGGGCACTGCGGGCGGCTACCAGCGTGGCGGCCCGGATGCTCGGCCTCGACGACCTCGGGGTGATCGCGACCGGGAAGGTCGCCGACCTCATCGCGATGCCTGGCGACCCGTTCACCCGTATCGAGGTGACCGGCCAGGTGGACTTCGTGATGAAGGAGGGCCGCGTGTACAAGCGCCCCCAGCGGGAAGGGCAGCCGAACCCGTAACCTCTCGCGGTGGGGTCAGGCAGCGTGTCCGCTGGCCTTCGACGCGCGACGGAGCACGGTGGGAGACGTGGTGAAGAACCCGGTGGAACTGGTCGGTGCCCAGGTCACATGTACTTCCTTCGACTACCAGGTCCGGATCTCCTTCACCGGCCACAGTCCCGACGGCCGTGTCCGCATCGACGTCGAGCTCGTCATCGAAACCGCGTTGTCCGTGACGGACGCCGGTGGCAGCCGGGTCGTCCTGGAGCCGGGAACCGGTACCTCTCTGGCGCCGCTGCTCGGTCTGTTCGGCAGGACTGTCACCAGAACCGGGGTCGCCGACTGCGGTGCCCTGCGCCTGGAGTTCGACGACGGCACCGGGCTGGGTGTGGCCCCGGACCCGGACTGCGAATCGTGGAGCCTCACCGGTTTCGGGCCCGAGCCCGTCCTGGTGGGCCCTGGCGGGCAGGGGGAGACATGCGGGGAACCGGGGTGCCCGGTCGGTGCGCCTTCGTAGGACGCCGGTCCCGGACCCGCCGGGTGTGAACGGGCCCGCCCGCCGTCAGTACGTCTGGGACCAGCTGACGCCGTGCCAGCTCACGTGGCGGTCGGTGTGGTCGGAGTCCTTCGTGCACCAGTAGGTGGCTCCGTCGCGCAGGAGGAACCGGTCGCAGGCGATCCCGGCGGTGCGGTCCTCGGCGAGGACGCGCAGCAGGTGTTCGGAGTCCTCGGGGAGACGGTCCCCGGGCCCGCCGAAGCCCTCCATGCCGTACAGGAGGCGTTCCTGCCGGGTGCGGTGCCGTGTGCGCCTGTCCGGGACCAGCCCGATCACCAGGGCGGTGGCGTTGTCGGTGCTCTCCGCCTCGCGGGCGGCGTCCACCAGGACCCGGACGAGGACGTCGGGGTCGTGGGCGTGGTCGGTGACGAGTTCGGCCAGCAGCCGCTCGTCGACGTGGTCGTGGATGCCGTCGCAGGTGAACAGGACGAGGTCTGCGGCGGGCGCGGTGGCGGTCCCCACGCTTCCGGGGGCGGCGGTGGCCACGGAGGCGGTGACGGTGTGGTCGCAGCTCCGCGCCAGGTGGTCCGACACCCGTAGGTCGCGCATCTCCTGGCCGCGGGTGTGGTCGCGGGTGTGCTGGCGCAGCCCTTCGCCGGGGCTCCAGGTCCAGACCCGGCAGTCACCCACCCATGCGATGTCCACGGGCTCGTCGGGGGAGTCCTGGCGGGCGTGCGCCATCACACAGTCGGCCCCCGGGTGGGCCCGGGTGATCGCCCGGGCCGCGGCAAGAACGGCGTCCGCGGCCCCGCCCGGAGCCGCGGTGGCGGTGTCGGCGGCCAACTGCGCGGCCTCCCGGGTGCCGGGGTGGGCGCCGAACCCGTCCGCCACGGCGGCCCGCCATCCCCCGGTGGCGGGTTCGACCCGGTGCGAGCAGGCGTCCTGTTGGCTCGGCCTGGGGCCCTGGTCGGTGTCGGTGGCGATGACGGGGGAACTCATGCGCTCTCCTTCGGCCGGGTCGTGCGGGGCCGCACCCATAGACGTTGGGACCTGGGGAGATGCCCGGGACCGGGGGGTTGGTTCGCTCGGGCAGGTCACGAACGGGGCGCGGGTGGGCAGCCGCCGGTGCGCACCGTGAACCCCGGAGCCCGTCGGAGCGCATCGACGAGGCGCCCGGAGCACGGGACTGACACGGGGACGAACCAAAGCGCCACGGCCGGTATCTGTCCCTGTGTCCTCTCCCGACCATCGCAGGAGGTCGTTCCTTGTCGCGAAACAGTCATGACAGGCCCAGCGAGATCGAACTGCTTCGGCAGCGGTTGCTCCGACTCGAGGCCAGGGCGTACCGGCAGGAAGCGGACGCTCCCCGGGAACGCGCCCGGGCAGCGGCGTTCGCCGCCGGCGCGGTCGCCCTGTTCCTCTCGATGGCGCTGCCGTGGGTCCGTGACGGGGGAGGCCTCCGTTTCGTGGACGACGGCGTGGTCAGTTCGAGTTCGCTGAACGGTTACGCCACGGGCTGGGATCTGTTCGGGGCCGCAGCGCGGGAGGTCCACTGGCCGTTCGCACTCGCCTTCGTGGTGCTCCTGCTTCTGTTGCTTTTCTCGTTGGGTTGCTTCAAAGAGCCGTCCAAGGGCGTGCTGGTGACGACCGTTGTCCTGTGCGTCCTGACCCCGGCCCTGTGTCTTCTCGGCTGGTTCCCGTCGTTGGGCGCTGCGGAGGACTCCATGGGTTCCGGGGTGTTCGTCATGCTCATGGCGTGTGTGGTGATCGGGTCGTGCGCCCGCGGCATGATCACCGACGGCCGCTTCGACTCGTAGGTCTCCAGCCCTTCTGTCCGTGAGGATGCCTGGTTCGTCCGGTAGTGTCCGTTGGCGTGAACCACGCGACGGCTGCTGACGGAACCCGCCTCTGGTACGACGTCCACGGGGCCGGGGACCCGCTGCTGCTCATCCACGGCCAGTCCCTCGACCACGAGATGTGGGAGGGGGTGTACGAGGACCTCGCCGAACGCCACCGGGTGGTACGCGTGGACCTGCGCGGATCCGGCGGCAGCGACGCCCCCGTCGAACGGGCGTACAGCATGGAGCTGCTCGCCGGGGACGCCCTCGCGGTCCTGGACGACCTCGGTGTCGGGCGCGCGCACGTCTACGGCTTCTCGATGGGCGGCAAGGTCGCCCAGACCCTCGTCTCGATCGCTCCCGAACGGGTCGGCGCCCTGGTCCTGGGGTCCACCGCGCCCGGCGGGGACAACGAGGTCGAGCGCCCCCGGCACGCGTCCCTCGCCCTGCGCCGGGCCAGCAGTGCGCAGGGGCGCGAGCTGATCGCGCCCCTCTTCTACACGCCGGGGTGGGCGGCCGCGCACCCGGAGACGGTCACCCGGATCCTGCCCCGCAACCCGCTGCGTGCCCAGCGCCGGCACTACGAGGCCAGCCTCGGGTACGACGGCTGGGACCTGCTGCCCCGGCTCCGGGTGCCGACGCTGGTCGTGCACGGCGAGGACGACGAGCTCACCCCGGTGGGCAACGCCGGGCTGCTCGCTGAGCGGATCCCCGGCGCCGAGCTGCTGGTCCTGCCCGGCGTCCGCCACGGCTACCTGCACGAGGCGGCGCCCAAGGCGACCGAGGCGGCCCTGGCCTTTCTCGCCCGGAACCCGCTCAACGCGCCCTAGGGCCGCGCGTCCTTCGCCCCCGCGTCCACGGCCCGCCGGACGAGGCCGGCCGCGCGGGGGAGCAGGGAGAGTTCTCCCGCGCTGAGGTTGGGGTCGTCCCCGCGCAGGGCCACCGCCTCGTCGACCAGGCGGGCAGGGTCGCCCGTGACGTGTCCGACGTAGTGCGGCAGGCAGGCCCCGGCCAGTTCGGCCAGGGGCGTCAGGGCGCTCTCCGAGACCACGGCCAGCAGCAGCGCGGTCACCGCCAGGTCCAGGTCCGGGTCGCCGTCGCGGGCGTTGGTCCAGTCGATCACCACCGGGCCCTCCGGGGTGAGGACCACGTTGCCCGGGTGCAGGTCCATGTGCAGGAGGCGGCCTGCACCGGAGCGGGGCGGGAGCGCGTGGAGCCGTCCGTGCAGCTCCGCCAGAGTCCGGGCCGTCTCCTCGGGGCCCAGCTCGCCGTTCAGGCCCGCGTCGAGCGCCGTGGGCCCGTACAGCCGCTCCATCTCCAGTTCGGCCCCCTCCGCCCGGTACACGCCGGGCACGGGGAAGCCGTGCCCCGCCGCGTGCGCCATGGCCGCGGCCTCGGGCGCGGTGTCCTGGGGGCCCCGGTACCGGCGCAGCACCCGGTGTTCGTCGAGGGCGAACACGTCCGCGTCGCGCCCGGCGGCGAGGGGGGAGGTCACGGCGACTCCTGATCCTGTTGTTCGGGGGACCGCCAGGGTCTCAGATCGGGGGCGGGAAGTCCGTGCGGAGCCTGTCGAGCTGGCGGCGGTCCTTCTTTGTGGGCCGCCCCGCGCCGCGGTCCCGGCGGATCACCGGGGCGGCCTGCGGCGGCTGCGCCGGGGTGCGGTCGACGTAGCAGCGGGCCGCGACCGGCGCCCCGACCCTCTTGACGATGATGTGGCTCACGTCGACGATGCGGGTGGTGCCGTGCAGCCGGACCCTGACCTTGTCGCCGACCCTGACCGCCATGGCCGGTTTGGCCGGGCGGTCGTTGACGCGCACGTGCCCGCCGCGGCAGGCCTGGGCGGCGTCGGCGCGGGTCTTGGTGAGGCGTACCGCCCACAGCCAACGGTCGACCCGCGTGGAGTCCGGGCCGGAGGGAAGAGGGGCGGACGAGTCACTCACACCGGGGTCCTCTCGTGGTTTCGGGTGCGTTCTGAGCCACTCTAGGTCGGCCGCGGTACGAAGCGCTCCAAAGTCGCGCTAGAGTTGTACACGCAACGAGGTCCTGTGGAGCAGTTAGGAGTGCTCGCCACCCTGTCAAGGTGGAGGCCGCGGGTTCAAATCCCGTCAGGACCGCATCATCGAAGGCCCGGTGTCCCAGACACCGGGCCTTCGGCGTTGTCGGGGAGAACGAGGGGGACGGTTGTGAGCTACCGGTACGCCACCGAGCGTACGGACCACTCGGCACTGGCGAGCGGACAGGTGTTGCGGTCCGCGCCCGGATACCCGGGCTTCCCCGTGAGACTTGCGAGCGAACTCCTCCAGCGGGCGATGGTGCACGCCGAGGGGGAACGGGTGCGCCTGTGGGACCCCTGCTGCGGCAGCGGGTACCTGGTGACCGTCCTGGGACTGCTGCACCGCGACCGGCTGACGCACGTGCGCGCCACGGACGTGGACGAGGACGCGGTGGGCATCGCCGCGCGCAACCTGGAGCTGCTGACGGCGGAGGGGCTCGCCGAGCGGGAGCGGGAGCTGCGCCGTTCGGCCCGCGACTTCGGCCGGGTGGCGTTCGTGGAACGTGCCGGGTCCGCGCGCGACCTGGCCGCCGGACTGGCCGCGATGGGCGGGGACCTCCCGCATGACTCCGCTGTGGCCGACGTGTTCGGGTTGACCGATCCGGTCGACGCCGACCTGGTGGTCACCGACGTCCCTTACGGCGAGATGACCCACTGGGAGGGCGGGGTCCCGGAGGGGGGCCCGATCCGGGGGCTGCTCGCCTCGATGGGCCGTGTCCTGTCCCCGCACGCGGTGGTGGTGGTGACGGCGCGTACGCGCCGGGTGGCGCTGCCGGAGGGTATCCGCGCGCTGGAGCGGGTCAGGGTCGGCAACCGGTCGGCGGCCCTGGTCCGTGCCCGGGACCTCGCCTTCGCCCTGTGAACCGCCCCCGCCCCGGCGGGACCGCCCCGGCGGGACCGCTCTCAGCCCGCGTCGCGAAAGGCGCGTGAGGTGTACAGGGCCACAACCAGGGCGAGCACGGCCAGCAGGACGAAGCCCAGCGTGTAGGCGCCGGTGGCCTGGTAGACCACGCCCAGGAGCAGCGGCGGGAAGTAACCGCCGAGGCCGCCCGCGGCGCCGACCAGGCCGGTGACCGTACCCACCCGCGAGGGGTCCACGAGTTCGGCGACCAGGGTGAACACCGAGCCGGTCCCCAGACCCAGGGAGAGCGCGATCAGTACGAAGGCCAGCCCGGCGGGGAACTCCGCGGGCGGGTGCAGCGCCAGCACGACGGCGAAGGCGCAGGTGCCGAAGAACGAGATCAGGCAGACCCGCACCGGTCCGATCCGGTCCGACAGGACGCCGCCGACCGGGCGGGCCACGACCGCGGCCACGGCGAACCCGGCGGTGCGCAGGCCCGCGTCGGTCTGGGTGAACGCGTAGGCGGTGGTCAACAGGGTCGGCAGGTAGGTGGAGAAGGCCACGAAACCGCCGAAGACCAGTGCGTACAGCGCGGACGCCTGCCAGGTCGCCTTCAGCCCGAGCGCCTCGCGCATGCGCGGCAGGACGGGCTCGGTCCGGGGCCGCCACGCGGGCGAGTTCCGGGCGTGCAGCCACATCAGGGCGGCCATCGCGGCCAGCGCCGCGCACATCAGCAGGTGGGTGGTGAAGACGCCCAGGCCCTCGACCAGGCGCGGGGTCAGGAAGGCCGACAGCGCCGTACCGCCCATCCCCGCGCCGAACACGCCGGTGGCGAACCCGCGCCGTTCGGCCCGGTACCAGGCGTTGACGAACGGGACGCCGACCGCGAACGAGGTGCCCGCTATCCCGAGGAAGAAGCCCCAGAGCAGCAGCATCCCGTACGAGGAGGCGGAGACCCCCACCAGGAAGGTGGGGACGATGCTGAGGAGGCAGACGGCGGTGAACATCACCCGGCCGCCGTAGCGGTCGGTGAGCGCGCCCACCGGGATGCGTCCGAGGGAACCCACCAGCACCGGGAAGGCCACCAGGACCGACGTCTGGGTCGGTGTCAGATCCAGGTTGTCGCTGTAGGTCCGCGAAAGCGGGCCGATCAGGTTCCAGGCCCAGAAGGTCAGCGCGAACGCCGCCGTCGCGAGGGCGAGGTTGCCGCCCGCCGTTCCGGAACGGGCCGTCCGCTCCCCGGTTTCCGCACGCATGAGGGCTCCTTCGTCTCTCGGTTCACGGGGATTGTCACCCGAAGCGGTGTGGGAAACGTGACATCCGTGCCGGAGAAGGCATATTCATTAACGGAATGTGGTCGGGGCTGGATGTGATTTTCCTTGTTCCGGGCAACGGTCGGGCAAACGGGGTGTTTTCCTTATGGCGAAACAGGGCAAAGATGGGAGGGCGGGTGACAGCCTTCTTCGACTGGGGAGTTACCTGACCCGATCGGAGCCCCTGGACGGGAATCGTGCGCAGGTCAGGCATGGTGGTCGTGAGGGTGATGTGTTCTACCGGGACCGGTGGAGCCATGATCGCGTGGTCCGTTCGACCCACGGTGTGAACTGCACCGGTTCCTGTTCCTGGGATGTTTATGTAAAAGATGGAATCATCACCTGGGAAACTCAGGCCACTGATTATCCGTCGGTGGGCCCGGACCGTCCTGAGTACGAACCACGCGGTTGTCCGCGCGGCGCCGCCTTCTCCTGGTACACCTATTCTCCGACCCGGGTGCGCTACCCCTACGCGCGCGGTGTCCTCGTCCAGATGTACCGGGAGGCCCGCCAGCGGCTGGGAGATCCGGTGCTGGCCTGGGAGGAGATCACCACCGACCCCGAACGGCGCCGCCGCTACCAGCGTGCCCGGGGCAAGGGCGGGCTGGTCCGCACGACCTGGGCCGAGGCCCTGGAGATCGCGGCCGCCGCGCACGTGCTGACGATCAAGAGGTACGGCCCCGACCGGATCGCCGGGTTCTCGCCCATCCCGGCGATGTCGATGGTCTCCCACGGGGTGGGCGCCCGCTTCGTGAACCTGCTCGGCGGCTCCATGCTGTCCTTCTACGACTGGTACGCCGACCTGCCGGTGGCCTCGCCACAGGTGTTCGGCGACCAGACCGACGTTCCGGAGTCCGGTGACTGGTGGGACGCCGCCTACCTCGTGCTGTGGGGCTCCAACGTCCCGGTCACCCGCACCCCGGACGCGCACTGGATGGCCGAGGCCCGGTACCGGGGCCAGAAGGTCGTGGTGGTCGCCCCGGACTACAACGACGCCGCCAAGTTCGCCGACGAGTGGCTGGCCCCGCACCCCGGTACCGACGGGGCCCTGGCGATGGCCATGGGGCACGTGATCCTCAGGGAGCGCTTCGTCGACAGTCCCACCCCCCAGTTCACCGAGTACGTGCGCGCCTACACCGACCTCCCCTTCCTGGTGGCCCTGGACAGCCGCGACGGCCGGTTCGTGCCCGGTAAGTTCCTCACCGCCTCGGACCTGCCCGACAACGCCGACGAGGCCAATCCCGAATGGAAGCCCGTGTTCTGGCCCGAGGGGGAGGAGGCGCCGGTCGCCCCGAACGGCACGATCGGACACCGCTGGGGCGAGGACGGCAAGGGGAGGTGGAACCTCGACCTGGAGGGGCGCACGCCCGAACTGACCTTCTACGCCGAAGGCGCCGAGGCCGTGGAGGTGGCGCTGCCCCGCTTCGACACCCCGGGCGGCACGGCCGAGGTCGACACCCGGGGAGTCCCGGTCCGCAGGGTCGGGGGCCGCCTGGTCACCACCGTGTTCGACCTGGTCCTGGCCCAGTACGGGGTCTCCCGCCCCGGGCTCCCCGGCGTCTGGCCCGACGGGTACGACGACCCGAACGCCGCCTACACCCCCGCCTGGCAGGAGGCGCTGACCTCGGTCCCGGCCGAACGCGCGGTGCGGATCGCCCGGGAGTTCGCCGACACCGCCCGGGCCAGCGGCGGGCGGGCCATGATCGTCCTGGGCGCCGGAACCAACCAGTGGTTCCACGGTGAGAACGCCTACCGCTCCTTCCTCTCCCTGCTGCTGCTCACCGGCTGCCAGGGGGTCAACGGCGGCGGCTGGGCGCACTACGTGGGACAGGAGAAGTGCCGCACGGCCGCGGGCTGGGCCGCCTACGCCTCGGGCGCGGACTGGTCCCGGCCGCCGCGCTTCATGGCCGGGACCGCCTACTGGTACACCCACACCGACCAGTGGCGTTACGACTCCTACCGGGCCGACGCCCTCATGTCACCGCTCGGCCCGGGGCGGGTGCGGGGCCAGCACACCGCCGACCTCGTGGCGGCCTCGGCCCGCATGGGCTGGATGCCGTCCTTCCCCACCTTCAACCGCAACCCGGTCCAACTCGGCCGGGAGGCGGCCGAACGCGGCCAGGACCCCGCGGAGTACGTCGCCGACCAGCTCCACGCGGGCACCCTCCGTTTCGCGGCCGAGGACCCCGACGACCCGGCCAACTGGCCCCGGACGCTCACCCTGTGGCGGTCCAACCTGTTCGGCTCCTCCGCGAAGGGGAACGAGTACTTCCTGAAGCACCTCCTGGGCACCCACTCCAACCTCCGGTCGGAGCCGGCCGGGCCCGAGCACCGGCCCGGCGACGTGGCCTGGCGGGACGAGATCCCGGAGGGCAAGCTGGACCTGCTGCTCACCATGGACTTCCGGATGACCAGCTCCACGCTGCTGTCCGACATCGTGCTGCCCGCCGCCACCTGGTACGAGAAGCACGACCTGTCCACCACGGACATGCACCCCTTCGTGCACGCCTTCAACCCGGCGATCGACCCGCCCTGGGAGACCCGCACCGACTTCGACGCCTTCCACGCCCTGGCGCGGGTGTTCAGCGAGCTGGCCGCCGACCACCTCGGCGAGGTCACCGACCTGGTCGCGGTGCCCCACCAGCACGACACGGCCGGTGAACTCGCCCAGCCGCACGGGGTGCCGCCGGACTGGAAGGCGGCCGGGGAGCGCCCGGTCCCGGGACGCACCATGCCGGGCATCGTCCCGGTGCGCCGCAACTACTCGGCCGTCGCCCAGAAGCTGGCGGCGCTCGGCCCGCTGGCCGAGGACCGGGGGCTGCCGGTCAAGGGGGTGTCGTTCACCCCGGACCGGGAGATCGACTGGCTGCGCCGGCGCAACGGCGCCGTACGCGGCGGGGTCGCCGACGGCCGCCCGTCCCTGGACACCGACGTCAAGGCCTGCGAGATGATCCTCGCGCTGTCGGGCACCAGCAACGGACGCCTCGCCGCACAGGGCTTCGAACGCCTGGCGGAGCGCACCGGCACCGACATGGACGAGCTGATCCACCACTCGGCCGAACGCCGGGTGGTCTTCGACGACGCCAGGCGGGGGCCGACCCCGGTGGGCAGCAGCCCGGAGTGGTCCGGCAAGGAGTCCTCGGACCGCCGCTACTCGCCCTTCACCATCAACCTCGAACACGACAAGCCCTGGCACACGCTCACCGGCCGCCAGCACTTCTACGTCGACCACGACTGGATGCACGAGTTCGGCGAGGCCCTGCCGGTCTACCGGCCGCCGCTGGACGTCAGCCGCCTGTTCGGGGAACCGCAGATCGGCCCGACCGGGCAGCGCGAGGTGGTCGTGCGCTACCTGACCCCGCACTCCAAGTGGTCCATCCACTCCGAGTACCAGGACAACCTGCTCATGCAGACCCTCTCCCGGGGCGGCCCCACGATCTGGATGAGCGTGGCCGACGCCGAGGCCATCGGGGCCCGGGACAACGACTGGGTGGAGGCGGTCAACCGCAACGGCGTCGTCGCCGCGCGCCTGGTCGTCTCCCACCGGATGCCCACCGGGACGGTGTACATGCACCACGCCCAGGAACGCACCGTCGACGTGCCCAGGACGGAGACCACCGGCAGACGGGGCGGCATCCACAACTCGCTCACCCGGCTGCTGGTCAAGCCGACGCACCTCATCGGCGGGTACGCGCAGTTCACCTACGCCTTCAACTACCTCGGCCCGACCGGTAACCAGCGCGACGAGGTCACGGTCGTGCGCAAGCGGACGACGGAGGTGCGGTACTGATGGCTGAGCGGAGCCGGAACGGCGGGGAGGGCGCGGGCGCGCGGGAGCGCCCGATCGGCCGGGTCATGGCGCAGGTCGCCATGGTGATGAACCTCGACAAGTGCATCGGCTGCCACACCTGCTCGGTCACCTGCAAACAGGCGTGGACCAACCGCAGCGGCGTCGAGTACGCGTGGTTCAACAACGTCGAGACCAGGCCCGGCCAGGGGTATCCGCGCACCTACCAGGACCAGGAGCGGTGGCGGGGCGGCTGGGTCCGCAGGCCCGACGGCAGGCTGGTGCCCCGTGCGGGCGGCCGGATCAGGCGGCTCGCGACGATCTTCGCCAACCCGGTGATGCCCTCCATCCAGGACTACTACGAACCCTGGACCTACGACTACGACACCCTGACCAACGCCCCGCTAGGCGACGACTTCCCGGTGGCCAGCCCCCGTTCGGCGCTCACCGGCAAGCCGATGAAGGTGGAGTGGAGCGCGAACTGGGACGACGACCTGGGCGGCGGTCCCGAGCTCGCCGCGCAGGACCCGATCGTGCGCAGGCTCGGCGACCGGGTGAAGCTCTCCTTCGAGGAGACCTTCATGTTCTACCTGCCGCGCATCTGCGAGCACTGCCTCAACCCCACCTGTGTGGCCGCATGCCCGAGCGGGGCGCTCTACAAGCGGGTCGAGGACGGCATCGTGCTCGTGGACCAGGACCGCTGCCGGGGGTGGCGCATGTGCGTCACCGCCTGCCCGTACAAGAAGGTCTACTTCAACCACAAGACGGGCAAGGCCGAGAAGTGCACCTTCTGCTACCCGCGGGTGGAGGTGGGCATGCCCACCATCTGCTCCGAGACCTGTGTGGGTCGCCTGCGGTACCTGGGGGTCGTCCTCTACGACGCGGACCGGGTCGGGCAGGCCGCCTCGGTGGAGGACGAGAAGGATCTCTACGAGGCCCAGCTCGACGTCTTCCTCGACCCCTCGGACCCGGCCGTGCGGGCTGCGGCCCGCCGGGACGGCATCCCCGGCCGCTGGGTGGACTCGGCGGTCCGTTCGCCGGTGTACGCGCTGGCCAAACGCTTCCGGGTGGCCCTGCCGCTGCACCCGGAGTACCGCACGATGCCGATGGTCTGGTACGTCCCGCCGCTGTCACCGGTGGTGGACGCGCTGAGCGGGACCGGACACGACGGTGAGGAGGCGGACAACCTCTTCGGCGCCATCGACACCCTGCGTATCCCGGTGGAGTACCTGGCGGAGCTGTTCAGCGCCGGGGACCCCGCACCGGTGGACCTGGTGCTGCGGCGCCTGGCCGCCATGCGCTCCTACATGCGCCGGGTCAACCTCGGGCAGGAGCGCGACGAGTCCGTCGCCGCCGCCGTCGGGATGACCGGGAGCGAGGTCGAGGACATGTACCGGCTGCTGGCCCTGGCCAAGTACGACGACCGCTACGTCATCCCCACCGCCTTCGGTGTGGACGAGTCCGACCGCGGTGTCATCGATGAGGTCGGGTGCAGCCTCGACTTCGACGGCGGACCCGGTATGGGCGGTATGGGGGACGTCCCCTTCGGTGAGGCCTCCGGGCGCCCCGAGGCGGCGTCCGTGGAGACCTTCCACGCCCTGCGCGAGCGCCAGACCGGTGACGGCGCGGCGGGCGAGGGGGCGGGCGGCGACGGCCGGGACGCCACCGAGGGCCGCGTCAACCTTCTGAACTGGGACGGCAACGGGCGTCCCCGAGGACTCTTCCCGCCCCGCCGGGGCGGCGGTACCGACAACGGAGGAAAGCGGGGCCCAGGCCCCGAACCACGTGACGGGGGTCGAACATGAGCACCACCACCAACGGTACGGACGGCGAGGCGACCGGCGGCAGGACCGGCGGGGCGGGCTGGCTCGGCGCGGGCCGGGCGGCACGCAGGGCACACGCCAGGGCGGTGACCCACCAGGCGGCGTCGGTCCTGCTCGGCTACCCGGACGAGACCTTCTTCGAGCGGCTCCCGCTGGTCGCGCGCGCCGCCGCGGAACTGCCCAGGGGCCAGGCCCGCACCGACCTGCTGGAGTTCTGCGAACACGCCTCCACCACACCCGAGACGGAACTCGCCGAGCACTACGTGGACGTGTTCGACCTGCGTCGGCGCCGCGCCCTGCACATGACCTACTACACCGACGGCGACACCCGGCGCCGCGGCCATGCGCTGGCCGAGATCCAACGGGTCTACGCCGAGGCGGGGTGGCGGGTGTCCGCCCGGGAGCTGCCCGACCACCTGGCCGTCATGCTGGAGTTCGCCGCCCGGGGCGACGCCGAGGCCGGGTGGGGGCTCCTGGTGGACTTCAGGGCCGGGCTGGACCTGTTGTCCCGGTCCCTGGCCGAGTACGGGACGCCCTACGCGCGGGTGGTCGACGCGGTGCGGCACACCCTCCCGGCGCCCCGGAACGCCGACGAGGAGCGCGTGCGCCGCCTGGCGGCTCAGGGCCCGCCGGCGGAGGACGTGGGCACCGAGCCCTACGGGGCGCGGCCCAGGGTCCCGCTGCCGCGGACCGACACCGCCGGGGGGCAGGGTTGAGCCGGGGGACGGCGACGGGCGGTGAGACGGGGATGAGCGGGTTCGGTCCGGCGGACCTCCTGCTCTGGGGCGTGCTGCCCTACGTGGTACTGGTGCTCGTGGTGGGAGGGCTGGTGTGGCGCTACCGCTACGACCGGTTCGGCTGGACCACCCGTTCCTCGGAACTGTACGAGTCCCGGCTGCTGCGGATCGGCAGTCCGCTCTTCCACTTCGGCCTGTTGGTGGTGATCGCCGGCCACGTGGTGGGGCTGCTGGTGCCCGACACGTGGACGCGTGCGCTCGGGGTCCCGGACACGCTCTACCACGTGACGGCGCTCTCGCTCGGCCTGGTCGCCGGTTTCTGCACGCTCGCCGGGATCGCCCTGCTGATCTGGCGCAGGCGCACCACCGGGCCGGTGTTCAGCGCCACCACCCGCAACGACAAGCTCATGTACGCGGTCCTGGTCCTGGCGATCCTGACCGGTCTGGGGATGACCGTCTACTTCGCGGGTGTGGAGCTCGCGGGCGGGCACACCCAGGACTACCGGGAGACGGTCTCGCCGTGGTTCCGGTCCGTCTGGGTCCTCCAGCCCGACATCGCCGCCATGGCCGCGGCCGAAGCGCCCTACAAGCTGCACGCACTGATGGGCCTGGCCCTGTTCACGCTGCTGCCCTTCACCCGGCTGGTGCACGCCTTCAGCGCTCCGGTCGGCTACCTGTTCCGCCCCTACGTCCTCTACCGCTCCCGCGACCAGCACCCCGCGGGGGCCGGTCAGGCGGAGCGGGCCACCCGTCGGGGCTGGTGACCGGGCCGCGGTCCCGCACCGTCCCGGACCGGTCCCGTACCCGTCCCGTCCGAACCCAGAGCCGCCCCGACCCGTTCCGGAAGCACCGAGGAGAACCGTCGTCATGGAGCTGTTCCCGTCGTTCCCGCTCGACGAGTGGCACGAGACCAAGGAAACCATCCACCGCTTCGAACAGATCGTCGGCAAGGTCCGGCTGAGCCACAGCCCCCGCCGCAACCACTGGTGGCACGTGCCCTTCCACCTCACCGGAAGCGGGATCACCTCCCGGCCGATGGGGTTCGTCGACGGCAACCCGGTGTTCACGGTGGACTTCGACTTCGTCCGGCACCAGCTGGTCGCGTCGAACCTGGACGGGGACACGGCAGCCTTCCCCCTCCGGGGGCACAGCGTCTCCTCGTTCTACCTCCGGTTCCAGTCGGCCCTGGACAGCCTGGGGGTGGACGGCAGCATCCCGCTCGCGCGCCCCTTCGACCTCCCGGACGCCGAACGGCCCTTCGTGGACGACCACGAGCACGCCGTGTACGTGCCCGAGCACGCCACCAGGTACTGGCAGATCCTGAGCCAGGTGAACCTGGTGCTGGAGGAGTTCGCGTCCGGGTTCTCCGGCAAGACCAGCCCGGTGCACCACTTCTGGCACACGTTCGACATCGCGCTCACCCGCTTCTCGGAGCACCCGGTCAAACAGCCGGAGGAGGCGGGCGGCCTGGTGCGCGAGGCCTACTCGCGCGAGGTGGTCAGCTTCGGGTTCTGGTTCGGCGACGACAACGTCCCAGAACCCTGCTTCTACGCCTACGCGGCGCCCGAACCCGAGGGGCTGACCGAGGAACCGCTCAGCCCGGCCGCGGAGTGGGTGCCCAGCGGCAGCGGGCACCTGGCGCTGCTGCGGTACGCCGAGGCGCGCGAACAGCCGGATCCGCGCGCGGCGGTCCTGGAGTTCCTGGAGAGCGCCTACCGGGCCGGGGCGGGGCGGCTCGGCTGGGACGTCGACGCCCTCGCCTGCCCGGGCGGGGTCACCGACCCGTACCGGGCGGGCCACTGACCGGGGCCGGCGCAGGTACCCCGGGGTGTGCGAGGGGGGTCGATGTGGGAACGTGGCATCCTGTGGGGCCCACCAAGCGCACAACGCGTGTGCGGGACACACTCGAATCGGGGGTAGTGGCAATGGATCTGTCCGTCGTCGACGTTCCGGAACGGTCTCGGTACGAGGTGAGCGCGGACGGGAAGGTGGTCGGCTTCTCCGCCTACCACCTGATCGCCGAGGGGGTTCTGGCCCTCCCGCACGTGGAGGTGGAACCGGCGTTCGAGGGCAGGGGCGTGGCCAGCGCGCTCATGCGCGACTCCCTGGACCACATCCGGGGCCGGGGGTTGAAGATCGTGCCGATCTGCCCGTTCGCCCAGGCCTTCCTGGAACGGAACCCGGACTACGCGGACCTCGTCCACACGGGCTGACCAGGGGCCCGGGGGCTAACGGGAACATCACCATCCGGACACAGCGTGCGACAAATGGTGTCCCGTCCCACTATGTGGGCATGATCTGGCGGTTATTCGTCGGAGCAAAGGAGCCCCACTCCCGTGTTACTCGCTGCTGAGGCAACAACACTTGACGCCCGCCTCACCGAGGCGATCGCGTTCTTCAACAACGAGATCTTCTGGTCCTGGATCCTGATCCCGCTGCTGGTGGTGGTGAGCCTGTACTTCACCATCGGTTCCGGGCTCGTCCAGGTCCGCCTCCTCCCGGAGATGTTCCGGGTGCTGAAGAGCAAGCCGGAGATCGCGCCGGACGGCAGGAAGGCCGTCTCGTCGATCCAGGCGTTCATGATCTCGGCCGCGGCCCGCATCGGCACCGGGAACATCATCGGCGTCGCGGTGGCCATCTCGCTCGGCGGTCCGGGCGCGGTCTTCTGGATGTGGATGATGGCCCTGATCGTCGGAGCGGCCAGCTTCGTCGAGTCCACCCTGGCCCAGCTGTACAAGGTCCGTGACAGCAGCGGCTACCGGGGCGGCCCCTCGTACTACATGGAGCGCGGGCTCGGCGCGCGCTGGGCCGGCGTCCTGTTCTCGATCACGATCCTCGCGACCTTCGCGATGGTCTTCAACGCGGTGCAGAGCAACACCATCGTGGGCGCCGTCGGCAACTCCACCGCGAACGTGGTCAGCGGAGACGGCTGGCTGCTCCCGGTCGTCGTCGGCGCGGTCCTGGTGGGCGTCACCGCACTGGTGATCTTCGGCGGGGTGCGCCGCATCGCGCACACCGCCCAGGCGCTCATCCCCTCCTTCGCCCTGGCCTACCTCGTGCTCGGCCTGGTCATCATGGTGATGAACTACCAGCAGATCCCGGCCATGTTCGCGCTGATCGTCGAGCACGCCTTCGGTGTCCGCGAGTTCGCCGCCGCGGGTCTGGCGATGGTGATCATCCAGGGCGTGCGCCGGGGCATGTTCTCCAACGAGGCCGGCCTGGGCTCGGCCCCGGTCGCCGCCGCCAGCGCCTCGGTCTCCCACCCCGTCAAGCAGGGGCTGGTCCAGACCCTGGGCGTCTACTTCGACACGCTGGTGGTCTGCTCGATGACGGCGTTCATCATCCTGCTCGGTTACCAGGGCACGCTGGACGGGGCCCGTGAGCCGGACCTGACCCAGCACGCGGTCACGGCGATGCTCGGGCCGTGGTCGATGCACCTGATGACCCTGATCATCGTCCTGGTGGCGTTCACGTCGGTGCTGGGCAACTACTACTACGGCGAGTCCAACCTGGAGTACCTCACCAACAGCTCCAACGCCATGTTCGTCTACAAGGTGCTGTTCCTGACGGCGACCTTCCTCGGCGCGCTGGGATCGATCGACCTGGTCTGGACGCTGGCTGACACGACCATGGGTCTGATGGCGCTGGTCAACCTGGTGGCGATCACACCCCTGGCGGCGATCGCGTTCCGTCTGCTCAAGGACTACACCGAGCAGCGCAAGCAGGGGCTGGACCCGGTCTTCACCCGGGACCGGATGCCCGACCTGCGCGGGGTGGAGTGCTGGGACCCCGAGGGGAGGACCGCTTCGGCGGCGGGGGAGCAGACCTCCTCCTGATCCGGAAACGACGGGAGACGGGGCGCGTCCGGTTGGTCCGGGCGCGCCCCGCGCCGTCCGCGGGCGTGCCCGTTTCCACCGGAGAAGCGCACAAATCGCTAACAGTAGGAGCTTTCACGCATCTGTGTTCTTTCGGTCACAGCGGATCACCGCTAGTGTGCTGCATCACAGTTGTGGCGGTCAGAGTTGCGCCTCGCGAGGGAGTCCGATGTCCATCGTCTCAATCGAGCCCGCCACCGCCGAGCGGTGGGATGACCTGGAGAACCTGTTCGGACCGACCGGAGCGTACGGGCACTGCTGGTGCACGTTCTTCCGAAGACGCGCCAAGGACCACACGGCGAGCGTCTCGTGTGATCGTTCCACACGCGGTCTGGACAACAAGGACGAGTTGCGCCGACTCACCCTGGACGGGCGTGTCCCGGGGCTGCTCGCCTACGACGGGGACGGCCCGTGCGGCTGGGTCTCCGTGGCCCCGCGGGAGGACTTCATCCGGTTGTCCCGCTCCCGGACCCTGCGCCCGGCCGATCCCGGCGAACCCGGCGTGTGGTCCCTGGTGTGCTTCTGGCTGCCGCCGCGCAGACGCAGGCGCGGGCTGGGCAGTCGGCTGCTGGACGGGGCGATCGAGTACGCCCGTGCGGGTGGCGCGCGTGTCCTGGAGGCCTACCCGGTGGACACCGCGGGCGGCCGTGCCCCCAGTGCCGAGGTCTACACCGGCACGGTGGAGATGTTCCGCCGGGCCGGTTTCACCATCCAGGGCCACCACACGAGCGAGAGGGTGGTGGCCAGGCTCGCTCTCAAGGCGGA
Source organism: Nocardiopsis terrae (assembly GCF_014651695.1). Taxonomy (GTDB): domain Bacteria; phylum Actinomycetota; class Actinomycetes; order Streptosporangiales; family Streptosporangiaceae; genus Nocardiopsis; species Nocardiopsis terrae. The sequence goes on along the minus strand of NZ_BMXJ01000001.1, from coordinate 416,035 downwards.
GTGACGCGCTCTTGGGAGCGTTCCCCATAAACGGGGGGAGGGTATACCTCCAAGCCTCCTTCCCCCTTCCGGGCGTGTCGTCGCCGCTGGTCCTGCCCTGATTCCCGATGATCCGTGGGTCCCCGTGTCCGTTGCGGGGGCCCGTTCTGCTGTGCGGGGCGGCGCCCGGGCGCGGGGCCGGAGCCCCGCTGTCCTGCTCTGGTGGGTGCTTTGCCCTTTTTTGGTACCCCCCTGGGGTAACGTGGCGAGCGCGTTCCGGTGGCAGGACGCCATGGGGGTTTGACAGAAATATACCCCTGGGGGGTATATTGGGCCCTGTTGGAACCGACCGCGCGAACCAGCGCGGCAGATCGCACCAGGAGGCAGGAATGGCCAGCACCGCCGTCTACACCGTCGAGGGCATGACCTGCGGGCACTGTGTCAACTCGGTCACCGAGGAGGTCGGCGGGGTCTCCGGCGTCACCGGCGTACAGGTCGACCTGGAGAGCAAGAAGGTGACCGTCACCGGCGAGGGGCAGATCGACGACTCCGCCGTGCGCGCCGCCATCGACGAGGCCGGTTACGAGGTGGCCGGCTGACATGGGTGTGGCCACGAAACTAGGGCTCTACGCCGTGGGTCTCGTGGTCGTGTTCGCCGCGGCGTTCGGGGCCGGCTCCCTGGCCGGCCCCGTCCTGCCGGAGTGGCCCGAGGGGCACTCGGAGGGCACGGAGCTCCCCGCGGAGGGCGAACAGGACCACGACGGCGGCGACAGTGCCGAACACTGACCAAGCCTGGAGCGGCATATGAGTAGCAGCAAGACGGCGTCCGCCGCAGTGGAGCCGGTGGAACTGGCCATCGGCGGGATGACCTGCGCGGCCTGTGCCAACCGGGTGGAGAAGCGCCTCAACAAGATGGAGGGCGTCAGCGCCACCGTCAACTTCGCCACGGAGAGGGCCAGGGTCTCCTTCGAGGGCCCGGCGATCCCGGTCGAGGACCTCCTCGCCCAGGTCGAGAAGGCGGGTTACACCGCCACGGTGCCCCGGTCCGAGTCCGAGCAGGGGCCGGAGGAGGCCGACCCGGCCGACCCCTCCCAGGCCCTGTGGAACCGGGCGATCATCTCGATCGTGCTGTCCGCCCCGGTCATCGCGATGGCGATGGTCCCGGCCCTGCAGTTCACCCACTGGCAGTGGGCCTCCCTGACCCTGGCAGCGCCGGTCGTGGTCTGGGGCGCTCTGCCCTTCCACACCGCGGCGTGGAAGAACCTCAGGCTCGGCACCGCGACCATGGACACCCTCGTCTCCCTGGGTGTCACCTCGGCGTTCCTCTGGTCCCTCTACGCCCTGTTCCTCGGCACCGCCGGGACACCGGGCATGACCCACCCCTTCGAGTTCACCATCGCCCGCACCGACGGCTCGGCCAACATCTACCTCGAGGTCGCGGCGGGCGTCACCTCCTTCATCCTCCTCGGCAAGTACTTCGAGGCGCGGTCCAAGCGCCGGGCGGGCGCCGCCCTGCGAGCCCTGCTCGAGATGGGCGCCAAGGAGGTCACCGTGCTGCGGGGCGAGGGCGCCGCGGCCCGCGAGGAACCGGTCCCCGTGGACCGGCTGGCGGTCGGCGACCGCTTCGTGGTCCGCCCCGGGGAGAAGATCGCCACCGACGGCACCGTCGAGTCGGGCACCTCCGCCGTCGACATGAGCATGCTCACCGGTGAGTCCGTGCCGGTCGAGGTCGCACCGGGATCCGCCGTGGTCGGGGCCACCGTCAACGCGGGCGGCCGCCTGGTCGTGCGGGCCTCCCGGGTCGGCTCCGACACCCAGCTCGCACAGATGGCGCGCCTGGTCGAGGACGCGCAGAACGGCAAGGCGGCCGTGCAGCGGCTCGCCGACCGGGTCGCCGGGGTGTTCGTCCCCGTCGCCATCATGATCGCGGTCGCAGCCCTGGGCTTCTGGCTCGGCACCGGCGACCCGGCGGGAGCGGCCTTCACCGCCGCCGTCGCCGTGCTGATCATCGCCTGCCCCTGCGCCCTCGGGCTGGCCACCCCGATGGCGCTGATGGTCGGCACCGGGCGCGGCGCCCAGCTGGGCATCCTGATCAAGGGCCCGGAGGTGCTGGAGAGCACCCGGCGGGTGGACACCGTCGTGCTGGACAAGACCGGCACCGTCACCACCGGCAAGATGGCCCTGGTCGGCGTCACCGAGGCCCGCGGCGAGGACGCGGACGAGGTCCTGAGGCTGGCCGGAGCCCTGGAGAACGCCTCCGAACACCCCATCGCCCGGGCGATCGCCACGGGGGCCGCGGCGCGGGTCGGCGACCTCCCCGACCCGGAGGACTTTGCCAACATCGAGGGACGGGGCGTCCAGGGCGTCGTGGACGGCCACGCCGTCCTGGTGGGCCGGGCCGCGCTCCTGGCGGAGTGGTCACAGGCACTGCCGGAGGAACTGGCCCGAGCGCTGGAGTCGGCCCAGGCCCAGGGCCGCACCGCCGTCGCGGTCGGCTGGGACGGCCGGGCCAGGGGCGTGCTGGAGGTGGCCGACACGGTCAAGCCGACCAGCGCCGAGGCGGTCCGCCAGTTCCGAGCTCTGGGGCTGACCCCGATCCTGCTGACCGGCGACCACCGGGCGGTGGCCCGCTCGGTCGCCGACACGGTGGGGATCGAGGAGGTCATCGCCGAGGTCCTGCCCAAGGAGAAGGTCGACGTGGTCACCCGGCTCCAGGCCGAAGGGCGCACGGTGGCGATGGTCGGCGACGGGGTCAACGACGCCGCCGCGCTCGCCCGGGCCGACCTGGGGCTGTCCATGGGCACCGGAACCGACGTGGCCATCGAGGCCAGCGACCTCACCCTGGTCCGGGGGGACCTGAGGGCGGCCGCCGACGCGGTCCGGCTGTCCCGGCGCACCCTCGGCACCATCAAGGGCAACCTGTTCTGGGCCTTCGCCTACAACACCGCTGCCCTGCCACTGGCCGCGATGGGGCTGCTCAACCCCATGCTCGCCGGCGCGGCGATGGCCCTGTCGAGCGTGTTCGTGGTGAGCAACAGCCAGCGCCTGCGCCGCTTCCGCCCGCTGAACGAAACGGTCCCCTCCGACGCCCCGCACGCGGACGGCGACACCCGGGTGGACGAGACCCGGGTGCGGGGGAGGCGGAGCTTCAGCGGGAAGGGAGCCTGAGCAGGGGGCCGGAACACGGGCGGGTCGCGGGGGCACCGGAGGGGCCGGGTGCGGTCCGGGCCGCCCGGGAGCGGGCGGAGCACCACCGGTGCCCGCCCGCTCTGGCCAGGTGTGGCCCAGGTCTCGCCCCGCGGACCCCCGGCCGCTAGGGTTTGCGCGGAGCTCCACCCCGTGGGGCTCCGCGTGATGCGCGCGGCCCGTCCGCGCCCGACCCGGACCGGCTGAACGCCGGTGGCCAACCGAAGGACGGTCAACCCGCACCTGTTATCCGCCCCCGCACGACAGAGGTCCCCGTGACATCCGGATGCCCCCGCGCCAAGCTGTACCGAGACGAACCGCACCCGGACCCCTACGCCGTGTACGCCGAGATGCGCGCCGCACACGGGCCGGTGGTCCCGGTCGAGTTGGAACCCGGCGTGCACGGGTGGTTGGTCACCGACTACACCACCCTGATCTCCTGGAGCCGGGACACCACCGCGTTCGGGCACGACGCCCGCCTGTGGAAGGACTTCCGCGAGGGCCGGATCGACGCGGACGCGTCCGTGCTGCCGATGATGGCCCCCCGCACGAACGCCCTCTTCACCGACGGCACCGAACACCAGCGCTACCGGAGGGCGATCACCGACAGCCTCGGAGCGGTCGGATCGGAGCGCCTGACCAAGGTGACCCAGTCGTACGCGAACGGTCTCATCGACGAGTTCTGTGAACGGGGCCGCGCCGACGTCCTCAACGAGTACGCCCGGATGCTGCCGCTCCTCGTCATCAACGAGCTGTTCGGCTTCGACCGGGACCAGAGCATGCGCTTCGCGGAGGCCATGCGCAACCTCTGGCTCGGTATCGACGCGGAGAAGTCGAACGCCGAGGCCGAACGCGCCCTGTCCGAGGTGGTCACCGCCAAGCACCGCGAACCCGGCGACGACGTCACCACCCGGCTGATCCAGCACCGGGCGGCGCTCAGCGACGAGGAGGTGATCATGCAGCTCCTCCTGCTGGTGGCCGCGGCCAACGAGCCCACCGCCAACCTCATCAGCGCCGGGGTACGGGCGGTCCTCGCCGACCCCAACACCGCGGGCGGCGGTGCGCCCTCCCCGACCGTCCTCGCCGACACCGTCGACCGCGTCCTGTGGCAGGACCCGCCGATCACCAACTATCCCGTCATCTACCCGAGGACGGACGTGCCGATCGGCGGCGGCCGCACCATCCAGGCGGGTTCGCCGATCCTGTTGGGCTTCGCCGCCGCCAACCGCTTCTTCCTGGAGGAGAACGCGGAGCAGATGGCGGAGTCGAGCAACCGGGCCCACGTGGCCTGGGGCGCCGGGGCCCACCGCTGCCCGGCGCGGGAGGAGGCCACCACGATCACCATCATCGCGCTGCGCACCCTCCTGGACCGGCTGCCGGGACTGCACCTGGCGGTACCTCCCCAGGACCTGCGCTGGCACCTGTCGGCCCTGTCCTGGATCCCGGTCGAGCTCCCGGTCGGGTTCCCCCCGCAGCCTCCCGCCGCACCCCGCCCCCCAGTGGAAGGAACACCTTGGACCGCATCCGACTCGCCCCCGGAAACATCAGCGCGCAGGCAGACCACCTCAGGGACATCGCCCCTGTCGTCCCTGTCGAACTTCCTGGTCAGGTTGATGCGTGGGTCGTGACCTCCCACCAGGCGGTCAGCGACGCGCTGGCCGATCCGCGCATCCAGAAGAACAAGCGGCACTGGAGGGCGTTCAACGAGGGCGAGGTCCCGCCGGACTGGCCGCTGATCTCCTGGATCATCAACGAGAACATGCTGTCCAAGGACGGGGAGGACCACACCCGGCTGCGCAGGCTGGTGTCCAAGGCGTTCACCCCGCGCCGCGTCGAGCAGCTCCGCCCGGCCGTCACGGGCATCGTCGAAGCGCTCCTCGACGACCTGGAGCGGGCGGCCGGGCAGAGCGGGGACGGCGTCGTCGACCTCCGGTCCCTGGTCGCGCAGCCGCTCCCGCTCACGGTGATCAGTGACCTGTTCGGGCTGGACGAGGAGACCCGGCCCAAGCTGCACCGGCTCGTCGGCGTCTTCTTCGACCAGAGCGTCACACCCGACGAGGCCATGTCGACCTTCTTCGAGATGTGGGCGGTCCTGACCGGGCTGGTGGCGGCCAAACGCGCCGAGCCCGGAGACGACCTGACCACCGCCCTCATCGCCGCCCGCGACGAGGAGGACAAGCTCACCGAGGACGAGCTCATCTGGAACCTGGTGCTGTTCATCAGCGCCGGCTACGAGACCACGATGAACCTCATCGGTAACGCGGTGCGGCTGCTCACCGGCCACCGCGACCAGCTCGACATGATCGTCGCGGGCAAGGCGGAGTGGTCCGAGGCGATCGAGGAGGTGCTGCGCCTCAACCCGCCCGGCGAGTACGTGCCGATGCGCTACACCACCGAGGACATGGAGCTCGCCGGGGTGAGCCTGCCCAAGGGCGAGGCGCTGATGCTCGGTTACGCCTCCGCCGGCCGGGACCCCGAACGCCACGGCTCCACGGCGGGCGAGTTCGACATCACCCGCGAGGACACCTCGCACCTGGCCTTCTCCCACGGGCGGCACTACTGCCTGGGGGCGAACCTGGCCCGGATGGAGGTCAACGAGCTCCTGCCGCGCCTGTTCGAACGCTTCCCCGGGCTCGACGTGGCGGTGGACGAGGCCGATCTGGCCGAGTCGCCGTCCATCATCTCCGCGGGGGTGGAGGCCCTCCCGGTCCGGTTGCGCTGACCCCGATCCGGCCGCGCTCACCGGAGTCCTGCGGGACACGCCCGGTTTTCCCGGTCCCGTCGTGGGATGCTTCGGCGTCCCCCGGCGGGATCTTCGCATTTCAGGGGCGTTTCGGGTGGGTCTGTCCGGTCATGGGGACACTGTCGGCACCTTCGGGGGAGCACCAAGGGGCGGGTTCGGGCTCCTAGACTCGGGAGGGTCCCCCACGACCCCCTGCCCTGTCCCAACCCCGGTTCAGCCCTCCTCCCCCGGAAGGCCCCTCCCCCGAAGAGGATTGCGCGCACACATGAACAGTTCGGAAGCCGAGCCCGGTCGTGTCCTGGCCAACCGGTACCGCCTGGACGAGATCATCGGCGCGGGCGGTATGGGCCGGGTCTGGCGCGGGACGGACACCCTGCTGGACCGGACGGTCGCGGTCAAGGAACTGACGACACCGCCGAACCTCCCCTCGCACGAGGTCGACGTCCTGCGCACCCGCATGCTCCGCGAGGCCCGCAGCGCCGCCCAGCTCAGCCACCCGGCCATCATCACGGTGTTCGACGTGGCGGAGGAGGACGGGCGCCCGTGGATCGTGATGGAGCTCGTACGCGGGCCCTCCCTCGGCGACATCATCCGCGAGGAGGGGACGCTCCCGGTCCGCCGCGCCGCCGACATCGGCGAGCAGATGGCCGCCGGGCTCGCCGAAGCGCACAACCGGGGCATCGTGCACCGCGACATCAAACCGGGCAACGTGCTGATCGCCGGAAACGACCGGGCCGTCCTCACCGACTTCGGTATCGCCCACCTGGACGGTTCCACCCACCTGACCAGCACCGGGCTGCTGATCGGTTCGCCGAGCTACCTCGCGCCGGAGATCGCGCACGGCCGCTCGGCCACACCCGCCTCCGACATGTGGGCGCTGGGCATCACCCTCTACCAGGCGGTGGAGGGCGGGCTGCCCTTCGACCGGCCCACCCCGATGGCCACCCTGACCGCCATCGTCACCCAGGACCTGCCGGAGACGCCCAACGCGGGTGCGCTCCGCCCCGTCCTCGAAGCGCTGTGCGAGAAGGACCCCGAGGACCGCCCCTCGGTCTCCGAGGTCCGCGCACTCCTGCGCGAGGTCCGCAGCGCCGGAGGGGCGAGCACCACCACGGTGGCCCCCGCCCCCGACACGGCCGACTCCTCACCGGAGGCCTCCGACCCCGGTGCCGGACCGGAGTGGAACCGGGTCACCGGCCAGGGCACGGTGGACCGGGCGGTCAGCGCCGCCGGGTCCGCACCGAGCCCCTCGCCGCCCGCCGACGCCCCCCAGCGCACTCGCGAGAGGCCGGCCGGTTCCCGGACACGGGCGTTCATGGTCGTCGCGGCCGTCCTGGTCCTGCTGGTCGGAGCAGCCGCGACCACGCTGTTCGTCAGCATGAACCGTCCGGGGGGCCCGGACGCGGGGCTGGCCGGTTCCAGCGAGGAGCAGACCGCGGCCGACCCCACCGGTGACCCCGAGGCCGAGGCCGGGGCCGGGGCCGGGGCCGACGGTGACCAGGAGGGCGCCGAGCAGGAGGACGCAGGGACCGAGGAGGAAGAGCCGGACGAGGAGGACCCGGAGGAGGAAGAGGACGGGGAGTGGGACTTCCTCGTCCGACACGAGGACCCCAGCGGCTTCTCCGTCGACGTCCCCGAGGACTGGGAGCTCGAGCACCGGGACCACATGGTCTACTTCCACAACCCCGACGGCGGCTACCTCCTGGTCGACCAGACCTCCGACCCCAACCCGGACGCCGGGGACGACTGGCGCGACTTCGAGCCGGCCGGCAGCCAGAACTTCGGCGGCTACTCCCTCATCGGGATCGAGGACGTGGACGCAGACTGGGCCGACGACTACGTCAGCGCCGCCGACTGGGAGTTCACCTACTCCGGGGACGGCGGGCAGATGCACGCGATCAACCGCGGCTTCCACACCGAGGACACCGGGTACGCGCTGTTCCTGACGAGCGGTGAGCCCCAGGACTACAACCACGACCTCCTGGACCGGATCTCGGAATCCTTCGAGCCTGCAGACTGACGGCACGGCCGACCGGAGCCCCCCGGGACAGAGCCCGTCCCGGGGGTGCCCCCGGGGTGTCAGCCCTGGTCCTCGCCGAGCAGGTTCGCGTCGTGCACCAGCAGGGCGATCTGCACCCGGTTGTTCAGGTCCAGCTTGGTGAGGATGCTGGACACGTGCGTCTTCACGGTCGGCACGCTCAGGAACAGCCGCGCCGCGATGTCCGCGTTCGACCGGCCCTCACCGACCGCCACCGCCACCTCGGTCTCCCGGGCGTTCAACACGGCCAGGCGGTCGCGGGCCCGGTCGGCGCGCTCGCTGTGGTCGGCGTGGGCCACCCGGTCCATCAGCCGCCGCGTCACGTTCGGCGACAGCACGGGGAACCCCCGCGCCACCCTCCGGACCGACTCCACGATCTCCTCGGGCGGGGTGTCCTTGAGCAGGAACCCGGCGGCCCCCGCGCGCAGGGCGCGCAGTACGTGCTCGTCCGCGTCGAAGGTGGTGAGCACCAGCACCTCCGGCGGTCGGGGCAGCGCCCGCAGCCGTTCGGTGGCGGTCAGCCCGTCCACGGTGGGCATCCGGATGTCCATCAGGACCACGTCGGGCGAGTGCCGCGCGACCAGGTCCAGGACCTCGCCGCCGTCCTCGGCCTCGGCCAGCACGCTCACGTCCGGAGCGCCGCCCATCATCATCACCAGACCGACCCGCACCAGTGCGTCGTCGTCGACGATCAGCACACCGATCCGCCGGTCCCCGTCCCGCGCCGCTTCGCTCATGACGGCCACGGTAGCCATGCGGACAGGCTCCAGCCACCATCGCCGGTCGGCCCGTACTCCAGCCGGCCCGAGGCGAGGGACACCCGTTCACTCAGCCCCACGAGGCCCCGGCCGTTCCCCGGCCCCTCGGAGGCGGTCGCCGCGGGCCGCCCCTCCGGCCCATTGCGGACCTCCACGCTCAGGCCCCGGCCCGGCCCCCCGGAGACCCGCACGGACGTGCGGGCACCGGGCGCGTGCTTGCGGGCGTTGGTCAGCGCCTCCTGGACGATCCGGTAGGCCGTGCGCCCGGTCCGTTCGGGGACGGTCCCGGAGTACTCCTCGACGAACTCCACGCCCGCCCCGGCCACACCCGCCTCCGCGACCAGCTGGGCCAGGTCCGCCATGGTCGGCTGCGGCAGCTCGCCCACGGGGGCGCGCAGCACCCCGATCACCTCGCGCAGGTCCTGGAGGGCCTGGTGCGCGCTCTCCCGGATCACCTTCGCGGACCGGCCCACCTCCTCCGGTGAGGCGTCCGGACGGTACTCCAGGGCGCCCGCGTGCACGCTGAGCAGCGACAGGCGGTGCCCGAGGACGTCGTGGATCTCCCGGGCGATCGACTCGCGCACCTGGTGCTGCGCGTGTTCGGCGCGCAGCCGGGCCTCCGTCTCGGCGTGGACCGCCCGCTCACGCAACGAGTCGAACAGCTGGCGGCGGTGCTGGACCGAGAGCCCCCAGCCGGCGACGGCCCCCTGGAAGACCGCCGCGAGCAGGAACATCACCAGGAAGGGAGCTCCGCCTTCCGGGTGGATGGTGACGTTGACGAGGGAGGCCAGGAAGCTCAGCGCCAGCACCGACAGCCCCACCCTGGGCGGACGGTGCACGCACAGCGAGAACAGGGCGGCGAGCATCGCACCGCCGACCAGCGGGAAGACCGCGGAGAGCAGCACCAGGGCCACAGCGATCCGCACCGGCCACCGGCGCCGCCACCACAGGGCCGTGCAACCGCCCAGGGCGACCAGCTGGTCGGCCACGGTGAACAGTTCGGGCCGGGGCGGGGGAGGCGGGTCCCCGGGGAACGTCACCGAGCCGAGCAGCCCGAACCCCAGGGCGATCAGGAACATCAGCGCGTCCACGATCCAGTCGCGTACGCTGCGCCGGTGTCGCTCCGGGGGAGTGGCCGTGTCGTTCATCGCTCGGAGTCTACGAGCGGCGGGCACCCGACAGGGCCTCCCCGAGCCGACGCGGTACCAAGGACGGGCGGTCCCCTACTTTGGTCGAACACCGCAGGTGACAGCGGTAGACCTGGGTTCGGTCGGGGCGGGCCTTCGACCGATGCGGTGAGAGGGCTCCGCCTCCTAGGTTCGGCGTATGCGCAAGTTCCTCCAGGGCCTGGGAGCCCTCATCACCCTCATGGGGGTCAGCGGGGCCGTCGACCACCTCTGGACCCAGCCGATCCTCGGCGTCGTGCTCAACGCCTTCAACCGCCTCGTCGTCCGCAACGTCGCCGTGCTCCAGGAGAACGCCCTGCTGGCCAACCTGGGCCTGGCGGTCTGCGGGGTCGTGCTCGTGGTGGCCGCGGAGGCGTCGCCGTCCGCCCGGCGCCGGGCCTGAGCCCCCTCGCCCGGGGGCGGGACGGTGCGGCGCGCTGTGCCGATGCGCCGTTGCGCGCCTGTTTCGCTCGCGGGAGTGGGTACCGTCAGCAGGCGGAGCACTCGCGCGTGAACCTGGGGGATCACCCGAATGAGCACACTGGTCACCGGCGCCACCGGACAGGTGGGCCGACGTGTCCTGACCGAACTGCGCAGGCGCGGCCTGTCGGCCGCCGGTGCCTCCAGGGACGGCGAGGTGCGGCTGGACTGGACCGACACCACCAGTTGGGAACCGGCGGTGGAGGGTGTGGAGCGTCTGTTCGTGACGGTCCCCATGGCCAGCGGGCTCACCGACCGGGTCGGGGCCTTCCTGGAGAGGGCGGTCGCGGCGGGGGTCCGGACAGCCGTGCTGACCACCGCGATGGGCACCGAGAACGGGCCGCCCGACTCCGAACAGCGCGTGCTGGAGCGCCGGGTCCGGGAACTGTTCGACCACTGGACCGTGGTCCGCCCCAACTGGCTGGACCAGGACTTCACCGAAGGGGTCTTCGCCCGCCTGGCCCGTTCCCGCAAGGGGCGCCTGGAGCTGCCGCTGGCCAAGGACGCGGCGGCCAGTTTCGTGGACGCCCGGGACGTCACCCACACCGTCGTCGCCGCGCTCACCGAGGAGGGGCACCACGGCCGCGAGTACACGCTCACCGGCCCCGCCGCCGTCACCTTCCGCGAGGTCGTCAGGATGACCAAGGGCACGGAGAGCCCGGTGTGGCGGTACAAGAAGGTGGACGAGGCCGGGTTCTACTTCCGCGCCACCGACATCGGTTGGTCGGACCGGTACGTGGACACCCTCAACGAGCGGTTCCGTGCGATCGCCAACGGCCGGGCCGCCGTGGTCACCGACGACGTCCGCCGTGCTCTGGGACGGGACCCCGCCCCGATGGCCAAGTTCGCCCGGGAGTCCCTGCACTGACCCGGAACGGCGAACGCCCGCCCCCGGAGGGGAGGGCGGGCGTTCGGGACCCCGGGCCCGCGGAGCCGGGCCCGGGGGGTCTGCGGCCTACTTGAGGAGCTGGCGGGCCATCACCATGCGCTGGATCTGGTTGGTGCCCTCGTAGATCTGGGTGATCTTGGCATCGCGCATCATGCGCTCCAGCGGGAAGTCCTTGACGTAGCCCGCACCACCCAGCAGCTGGACGGCGTCGGTGGTGATCTCCATGGCGGCGTCGGAGGCGTAGCACTTGGCCGCGGCGCCGTAGAAGGGCAGGTCCTCGTCGCCGCGCTCGGACTTGGCGGCGGCCACGTAGACCATCTGGCGGGCGGTCTCCAGCTTCATGGCCATGTCGGCGAGCATGAACTGGATGCCCTGGAAGTCGGCGACGGCCTTGCCGAACTGCTTGCGCTCCTTGACGTAGGCCACGGCGTGGTCCAGGGCGCCCTGGGCGATGCCGACGGCCTGCGCGCCGATGGTGACGCGGGTGTGGTCCAGGGTGCGCAGCGCGATCTTCAGGCCCTCGCCCGGGGCTCCGACGATGCGGTCGCCGGGGATGCGGACGTCGTCGAAGAACAGTTCCCGGGTGGGGGAGCCCTTGATGCCGAGCTTGCGCTCGGGCTCGCCCAGGGTGAAGCCGGGGTCGTCGGCGTGCACGACGAACGCGGAGATGTTGCGGCCGCGCCTGCCCTCGGGGTCGGTCACGGCCAGGACGGTGTAGTAGTCGCTGACACCGGCGTTGGTGATCCAGGACTTCTGGCCGTTGAGGATCCAGTCGTCGCCCTTGGGGGCGGCCTGGGTGCGCATGGCGGCGGTGTCGGAACCGGCCTCGCGCTCGGACAGGCCGTAGGAGAACATTGCCTCGCCGCGCGCCACGGGGGTCAGGTAGCGCTGCTTGACCTCCTCGGAGGCGCCCAGGATCAGCGGCATGGTGCCGAGCTTGTTCACCGCGGGGATGAGCGAGGAGGAGGCGCACACCCGGGCGACCTCCTCGATGATGATGCAGGTCGCGAGCGCGTCGGCGCCCACGCCCTCGTAGTCCTCGGCGATGTGCGCGGCGTGGAAGTCGGTGGCGACCAGGGCGTCGAGGGCGTCCTGAGGGAAGGCCGATTTCTCGTCCACCTCGGCGGCGTGCGGGGCGATCTTGTCCTCGGCCACCGAGCGCACGGCCTCGCGCAGCTCCTCGTGCTCCTCGTTGGTCTTGAACAGGTCGAAGTCGCTCATGTTCTTCCCTCCCCGAGGAAGTGCACGATCCCCGGTAGTTGGCACTAGGTGCCGATGTCTGGCATTCAGTGCCAGAGTAGGGGGTGAAAGGGGCGAAGTACACCGACGGGTTCGGCTACCTTCGCCAGAGGTCGGGTCACCCGGCGGGAGGAGGAAGCCATGGGCGCGACAGGTGGGCGCGCGGTGCGGGGAGCACCGCCGCGGGAGACCCGGGAGGTGGTGCTGGCGGCGGTGGGACTGTTCACCGAAGCGGGGTTCGAGGCCACCACGATGGAGGGCGTCGCGGAGGCCACCGGGGTGAGCCGCAGGAGCCTCTTCCGCAGGTTCGGCTCCAAGGAGGACATCCTCTTCGCCGAGCACGACGAGCTCTTCGAGACGGTCGTGCGGTACATGGAGGCTTCCCCGGACGGCCCGCTGCCCACGGTGGTCGCCGCCGCGCGACTGGTCTTCCAGGGGTACGTCCGCGACCCCGAGATCACCGTGCCGCGGTACCGGCTGGTGCGCGCGCACCCGCGGCTGCGGGACCGGGAGGTGGCGATGACCGCCCGGTACCAGGCGGCGTTCAGCCACTACCTTGCCCAGTGCGCGGGCGGGGACCGCTCGTCCCTGGAGGTCGAGGTGGTCTCGGCGGCGCTCATCGCCGCGCACAACCACGTGCTGCGCGGGTGGCTGCGGGACCCGGAGGACGACCGGGTGTGGGAGCGGTTCGACGAGGCGATGGACAGGGTCGGCGACCTGGCGGCGCCCATGCTCGGCGGGCACGGGCCCGGGCCCGGGTCCGGTGGCTGGGGCGGCCGGGAGCGGGTCCTGGTGGCGGTCTACCCGCACGGGGTGGAGCGCGCGGAACTGCTGCGGTGCGTCGTCGAGGCGGTGGACCGGGACCGGTAGGGGGCCCCTCCGGGCGCGTCCCGCGCACACCCCGGCGCGCGTAGGCTGGACGGGGCCGAAAACAGGGCAGCACACGAGGCGGGGCGGACAGCGGAGATGAGCGCGGACACGGCGGGTGCGACCAAGCAGGAGTCAGAGGTCGTTCACGAGGCGGAGCGGAGGCGGACCTTCGCGGTCATCTCCCACCCGGACGCCGGTAAGTCGACGCTGACCGAGGCCCTGGCGCTGCACGCGGCGGCGATCTCCTCGGCCGGGGCGGTGCACGGCAAGGGCGACCGTCGGGGGGTGACCTCGGACTGGATGGAGATGGAGCAGGACCGGGGGATCTCGATCACCTCGGCCGCGTTGCGCATCGACTATGAGGACCGGGTGCTGAACCTGGTGGACACCCCCGGTCACGCGGACTTCTCCGAGGACACCTACCGGGTGCTCTCGGCGGTGGACTGCGCGATCATGCTGCTGGACTCGGCCAAGGGCCTGGAGCCGCAGACGCTGAAGCTCTTCGACGTGTGCCGGGCGCGCAGGATGCCGGTGATCACCTTCGTCAACAAGTGGGACCGGCCCGGGCGTGAGCCGTTGGAGCTGTTGGACGAGATCGAGCAGCGTATCGGCCTGCGTCCGACCCCGTTGAACTGGCCGGTGGGTATCGCGGGCGACTTCCGCGGACTCATCGATCGCACGAGCGGGACCTACACCAAGATGACCCGCACCCCGGGCGGCGCCAGCAAGGCCATCGAGGAGGTCCTGGACGCGGACAAGGCCGCCGAGGTCGAGCTGGAGGCCTGGGAGCAGGCCACCGAGGAGATCGAGCTGTTGGAGGCGCTGGGCGCCGACTTCGACTACGACTCCTTCATGGCGGGTGAGTCCTCTCCGGTGCTGTTCGGCGCGGCCCTGTCCAACTTCGGGGTGGGCCAGCTGCTGGACACGGTGGTGGGCCGGGCGCCGGCGCCCTCGGCCAAGGCCGATGAGGAGGGGCGGCCCCGTGCGGTGGGTCGGCCTTTCTCCGGGCAGGTGTTCAAGATGCAGGCCAACATGGACCGTAACCACCGGGACCGGATGGCGTTCGTGCGGGTCAGCTCGGGGCGGTTCGACCGGGGGATGGTGCTCACCCACGCCTCGACGGGGCGGCCGTTCGCGACCAAGTACACCCAGGCGGTGTTCGGTTCGGACCGCTCCACGATCGACACCGCCTATCCGGGGGATGTGATCGCGCTGGTCAACGCGCATGCTCTGTCGGTGGGTGACACTCTCTACGACGGTCCCAAGGTGGTCTTCCCGCCGATTCCCAGCTTCGCTCCGGAGCACTTCGTGGTGGCGCGTGCGGTGGATGCGGGC
>NZ_BMXJ01000001.1:40844-401184 GCF_014651695.1 Nocardiopsis terrae | reverse complement strand
CAGGTGCTGACCTCGGATGTGCGGGGTGAGCAGGCTCCGGTGCTGGCGGCGGTGGGTCCGTTGCAGTTCGACGTGGTGCGGCACCGGATGGAGCAGGAGTTCCGTTCGCCGATCGAGGCTTCGCCGTTGGAGTACTCGGTGGCGCGGCGTACGGATGCGGAGTCGGCTCCGGTGTTGCACGCGCTCTCGGGTGCGGAGGTGCTCAAGCGGCGCAACGACGGGGAGTTGTTGGTGTTGGTGCACAACAAGTGGCGGTTGCGGGTGATCGAGCGGGACAACCCGTCGCTGTTGATGGAGCCGCTGCTCGCCGGCGGCGTCGACGAGGGCGAGTAACCCCGGCCGTCTCCTTCCGGGCCCTTCTGCCTCTGTGCCCCGCACCGGCCTGACACCGGGCCGGGTTTTTCGGCAATGCGCACCCACATTGTTTACCCCAGGTGAATGACGGTTACCGACTGTCGACTTTTGTCCTGCTCGGCCGTCAATTGGCCCGCTGGTTCGGGCCGTTCGTCCCTGCCCCGGGGCCGGAGGGTCGGCCGCCGGCCCGGCGGGTGTGTGAACCCTCGTGCCCGGGGCACATATTCAGGTCCCGGGACGGGTGGGGAGGCCGCCCCGGGGGACTCCCCGGGGACGCCCGGGAGCATGGCAGAGGCCAAGATCACCGAGTCGGGGGCACCCCGCGTCAGCCCCCGTGATCAGGGCGAAGGTAACCTGATGCCAGGCCACTAGGGCACGTTCGAGGACCTGGCCGCACTGGACTCTGCTCGGGTCTGTCCGCATCTGTGAAGGACGGCGCGCGAGGGCCCGGTTCGGGTGGAGTCGGGGTGCCCAGGGGACCGGTCCAGGAGGTCGGGGGCGGCAGGGCGGGAGAACCCCCGTCGTCGTCCGTGACGTCTCAGGGCGAGGTGTTAACGACGTTCGGCAAAGTTTGTAAATCTTCACTCTGCGGTAATTCTGATCACGTCTGGGTATGTGTTGCATGTCACCTGTTCGTGAATCGGAGAAACTTATATGATTTTGCTTAACTGTCGTTTAACAAAACAGAACAATAACGAGTGAATGAAGAACGCGGTGGCGGACCGCCCCGCGTCTGACGCACCTCACGTATCCCCCGCCTGGAAAGGTTGACCTCGGGCATGAGCGATGACAAAGAGCGCACGGTGGAGCTCCACTACGAGGGCGGCGTGCTGAAGCTGCCGGTTTTCACCGGTACCGAGGGTGAGAGCACCATCGAGCTGAAGACCCTGCTGGGGTCGACCGGTATGACGACCCTGGACCCCGGGTTCGGCAACACCGCCTCGTGTAGCTCGAAGATCACCTACATTGACGGGGCCGCCGGGATCCTGCGCTACCGCGGGTACCCGATCGAGGACCTCGCGGTGAACAGCACCTTCCTCGAGGTTGCCTACCTCGTGATCTACGGTGAGCTGCCGGAGCCCGGCCAGCTCAAGGAGTTCTCGGACAAGCTCCGCGACAACTCCGACATCCCGGCCGACATGGGCGCGTTCATCGACGCGATGCCTCGCAACGGCCACCCCATGGCACTGATGGCCAGCGCCGTGAACACCCTCGCCGCGTACTACGACGACAGCGTGGACCCGGACGACGAGGGCCAGGTGGAGCTCGCCACGATCCGGCTGATGGCCAAGCTGCCGACGATCGCGGCCCGCATCTACCGCAACTCCATCGGTGAGTCCCCGATCGACCCGGACACCTCGCTCGACTACGTCGACAACTTCATCCGGATGACCTTCGGTGACAAGGCTCCCACCGGCGAGCTCGGCGACCTGTTCAACAAGGCCGTCGGCATGCTGCTGGTCCTGCACGCCGACCACGAGCTGAACTGCTCCACCGCCACCGTGCGCGTGGTCGGTTCCTCCAAGGCCGACATCTACGCCAGCGTCGCCTCCGGCATCAACGCCCTGTCCGGCCCGTCCCACGGCGGCGCCAACCAGGCCGTCCTGGAGATGCTGGAGGAGATCCGCGACTCCGGTATCTCCATCGAGGACTTCCTGGAGAAGGTCAAGGCGCGCGAGATGCGCCTCATGGGCTTCGGCCACCGGGTCTACAAGAACTTCGACCCGCGCAGCAAGGAGATCAAGGTTCTGGCCAGCCAGATCCTCGACCGGCACGACAACCCGGACGAGCTCTTCTCGCTCGCTCTCAAGCTCGAGGCCGCCGCGCTGCAGGACTCGTACTTCACCGAGCGCAAGCTCTACCCGAACGTCGACTTCTACACCGGCGTCATCTACCGCACCATGGGTTTCCCGTCCAACATGTTCACCGTGTTGTTCGCCATCGGCCGCCTGCCCGGCTGGGTCGCCCACTACCGCGAGCAGCGCGTCGACCCGGCCTTCCGGATCGCGCGCCCGCGTCAGCACTACATCGGCTCTCCCGAGCGCCGCTACCCCGGCCAGGGCTGACCGCCCCTGCCGGAGTACTCCGACCGCCCGCCCGCGTCACCGACGGGGCGGGCGGCCGCGTGTCCGGGTTCGTACCGGGTGCAGAACCTCCCTTTCCCCGCCCTTTGCGTACTTTCTGTCATCAGTGTGCGACGTTGAGAGAAGTTGCAGAGAGCGACCCCGCACAAGGGGCGGGACCGCACGAGGAAGGGGGCCTGGTCATGGTCCGGTACGTGTTGGCCGGTGACATGCTCGGAGAACTGAGCCGAAACTGGTGGGTCGTGGTCCTGCGGGGTGTGGCCGCCGTGCTCTTCGGACTGCTGGCCCTCGTCTGGCCGGGCATGACCACGGTCGCCCTGGCGGTGGTCTTCGGTGCCTTCGCGCTGGTGGACGGGGTCGCACTCGCCTTCACGGCCTACCGGGCGGCCCCGGGGGCCAGGACGTCCCTGGCCCTCCAGGCCGGCCTCGGGATCATCCTGGGACTGCTCGCCCTGATCTGGCCGATGGCCGCGGTCATCGCGCTCGTCTTCCTGATCGGTGCGTGGGCCGTCGTCACCGGGGTCGCCGAGATCGTCACCGCCGTCCGGCTGCGCGCCCAGATCAGCTCCGAGTGGCTGCTGATCTTCGTCGGCGCGCTCTCGATCATCTTCGGCCTCCTCCTGTGGTTCTGGCCGCTGGCGGGGGCGGAGGCCATCGTCCTGGTCGTCGGGATCTACGCGATCGTGTTCGGTGTGGTCATGGCGGTCGCGGGCTTCCGGCTGCGCGGCGCCGCCGACCACATCGCACCGCTGGAGGGGCGCGGCCCCGCAGCCGGGGCCCCGGACACCGGCGGGGAGGGCGCCGCGGGAGCCGGGGCCGCCGGTGCCGGGGGAGGCGACCTCCTCGACACCGGGGAGCCGGGCGAGGAGGGCGGCACCCGCGGGGTGAGCGCCTTCGACGAGGGGTACGCCGGCGGCTACACCCACGGCTTCCGGGGCGACCAGAGCGGTACCGGGGAGGGGCGCGGGACCGGGGACGACGAGACCGCGACCCCCGGCAGCGGACGGCACCGGGCCCCGAAGGACCCGCGGGAGGGCACGGACACCCCCTAGGCACGGGGCCCGGGACACCTCGGGCCGGGGCGTCAGCCCTCGCTGAGCAGGAGCGGGCCGCGCCGGTCGACCTGGCTTCCCGGAACGGCCAGTGCGGCCTTCTCCTCCTGCCAGGCCAGGAAGTGCGGGGTCAGGCGGTGCGCGGCCAGCGCCTCCTCGTCCGCGAACACCTCGTACACCCAGAACGCCTCGGTGTCCTCGGGGTCGCCGACGACGTCGAAGCGCAGGCAGCCGGGTTCGTCCCGTAGCGCGCAGGACGCGTTGCGGGAGATGCCGGAGAGGAACGCCCCACGCCGACCGGGCAGGACCCGGATCGAGATGACGAGAGCGACAGGGGAAACGGACACCGTCCTCCTCCTTCCAGAGGGCCCGCCGGATGGAAAAGGCGTTGAACGAACGGCGGCTGTCCGGTTAGCTTAGGGGCATGTACTTCCAGGCCCTGATCTACAGCTAGGCACACGGCGTCCCCGACGCCCCGCGCCGTCCCCCCGGGGGACAGGCGCCCGTCAGTCCTACCTGTAGACAGCCCCTGGAGAGATCACATGACCCGTCGCCTGCACATCGCCATGGTCGGCGTCCCCGCCGTGAGCCACGTCCTGCCCAGCCTGGAGATCATCCGGGAACTGGTCGACCGCGGCCACCGCGTCACCTACGCCAACGACCCCGTGGACCGGGTCGGAGAGCTGATCGCCTCGACCGGCGCCGAACTCGTCCGCTTCACGACCACTCTGCCCACCGGGGACGAGGAGTGGGCCGACGACCCGATCGAGGGGATGGACATCTTCCTCGACGACGCGATCAACTCCCTGCCGGTCCTGCGCGACTCCTACGACGACGACCGCCCCGACGTGTTCCTGTACGACATCGGCGGCTACTCCGCCCGGGTCCTGGGGATCAACTGGGGTATTCCGTCCATCCAGCTCTCCCCGACCTACGTGGCCTGGGCGGACTACGCGAACACCGTCATGGAGTGGCTGCGCGCGCAGCCCGGTGCGGCCGAGCACCACGCCAAGTTCGACGCCTGGCTGGCCGAGAACGGGATCACGGACCTGGACCACGCGAACTTCGCCGGGGCGCCGGACCGGGCACTGGCGATGATCCCGCGTGAGATGCAGCCGCACGCCGACACCGTCTCCGACGCGGTCACGTTCGTGGGCCCCTGTCTCGGCCAGCGGGAGGACCAGGGCACCTGGACCAGGCCCGCCGGGGCGGAGCACGTCCTCCTGGTCTCCCTCGGGTCGGCCTACACCAACCTGCCCGGGTTCTACCGGGAGTGCCTGGGGGCCTTCGGCGACCTGCCCGGCTGGCACGTGGTGCTCCAGGTCGGCAGGTACGTGGACAGCGAAGAACTGGGGGACGTGCCGGCCAACGCCGAGGTGCATTCCTGGGTGCCGCAGCTGGACATCCTCCGGCAGGCGGACGCCTTCGTCACCCACGCGGGGATGGGGGGCTCCAGCGAGGGCCTGTACACGGCCACACCGATGATCGCGGTGCCCCAGGCGGTCGACCAGTTCGACAACGCCGACCGCCTCCAGGAGGTCGGGGTGGCCCGCCGGATCAACACCGAGGACGCCACGGCCGAGACGCTGCGCGCGGCCCTGTTCGAACTGACCTCGGACCCGGACGTGGCCGAGCGGCTGGCCGGGATCAGCGCCCGGCTCCGGGAGGGCGGCGCCTCCTACGCGGCCGACCTCATCGAGGCCGAGGCCGACGGGGCCACCGCGTAACCCTCCCGACGCCCTTCCCGTCACGGCGGTGCGCCGTGCCCTTCCCGGGCGCGGCGCACCGCCGTGCTTCGTCGCCCCAGGACCCACCAGCCGCGCACCCTGTCCGGCCGAGCCGCCCGACAACGTACGGAGGAACACCGTGAACCATCTCGTCGCCGTCACCGGAGGCCCGGGATCAGGCAAGACGACACTGGTCGACCACCTGGCCGGACTCGGGTACGGGAGCACGGCCGAGGCGGGGCGGGCGGTCATCCGCGACCAGCGCCGGATCGGCGGGCATGGTCTGGCCTGGCGGGACGACGTCCTGTTCGCCGAGCTCATGCTCGCCTGGGACATGCGCTCGCACCGGGAGGCGGCCGGACACGACGGGCTCGTGGTCTGCGACCGCGGGGTGCCGGACACGGTCGGCTACCTGATGCTGCGCGGCCTACCGGTCCCCGAACACGTGTGGGAGGCGGCCCGGCGGTTCCGCTACCACCGCACGGCCTTCGCGGCCCCGCCCTGGCCGGAGATCTTCACCGGGGACACCGAACGCCACCAGTCGCAGGAGGAGGCCGAACGGACCTTCGAGGCGATGTGCGAGGCCTACCCGGCCTGTGGATACGAACTCGTCGTCCTGCCCCGGGGACCGGTCGCCGAGCGCGCCCGATTCCTCCTGGAACACGTCCTAAGCCTCCAGTGACATGCCCCGGGCGGCCAGGAGGTCGCTCAGGATGTCGGTTCCGGTGGGCCCCATCCCGCTCAGGGTCATCAGGTCGCTCTCGCTCACCCCGTCCAGTTGCTCCAGGCGCGTGTATCCGGCGCGGATCAGGGCCCGGCGGGCCGGGGCGCCGATACCGGGGAACTCTTCCTCTGCTTCGTCCATGCTGCTGTAGTACCCAGTGCACGGGCCCCCGGAGATGACGTGTGTGTTGCGGTTGTGGCCGCTGGTGGCCGTCGGCGGCCGCAAAACCCGGTACTCCCTTGTGGTTCGGGGTGTGCGCGGCCAGACTCTTGTCCTAGGCAGCGGGAGAACGAGGGCCGGACCGGCCCGCGGGAGGTGGTTCGGCAGGTGGCGAGGGCGTCCGGGTCAGGTGTTCCGCCGATGAGCTGGGAGGGGGTCGACCACGCGCTCAACCGCGTGTGCGGGGAGGCCGACGACATCTCGTTCAGGCTCGCGTCCCTGGACCGGCACGTGGGCTACCGCCTGCTCAGGGACGCCGAACTGGACGGCGGGACCCGTCACCGCTGGGAGGGGGCCCAGGCACACGTCCACAGGCTGCGGAAGGTCTACGACGCCTTCCGGGCCGTGGTCGACCGGGCCCTCGGGATCCGGGAGAACGGCGGGGGAGACCCCCTGCCCGACCTCACGTTCCTGCTGACGGACGAGTCCGTCGTCCTCCCTCCGGCGGAGGGGTCCCCGCACGAACGCGGGCTGCCCGGCCCCGACACCGAACGCATCACCCCGGCCGAGGCCGTCGCCCGGATGACCGCCGACTACGAGGCGGCCACCGAGGTCGTCTCGGCGGTGGAGACCGCCTGGGACACCCTCCACCCCAGACTCGGGGAGCTCGAAACCATGTGGCAGGAGATCGGCACCCTCTCCGACATGGTCGAACTGGACCCGGAGGAGCACGAGGGGCTCCGCGAACAACTGGTGCGGGAGGGCGAGACCGTCCGCCGCGACCCCCTCCGCCTGGTCACCGACACCCGGGTGGACACCTCCTCCCTGGACCGCCTCAGGGACCTTCTCGACCAGAGCAGGGGCGAGCTCCGCGACGCCCTGCGCATGCGCGACTCCTACACGGAGAACATCCAGCGCCTCGTGTCGGCCGTCGACGACGTCGAACAGGCCGTCGGCCGGGCCCGCGACCTGCGTACCCGGGTGGTCGCGAAGATCTCCTCACCCTCCGCCGCGGACGTCCCCGACCCCGTGCCGGGGCTGCGCGCCGCGGTGGTGGAGATGGACGCCCTGCGCGCCCAGGGGGACTGGCGCGGACTGGGCGCACGGCTGGGGCGGCTGCAGCGCTCCATCCACCAGGCCGGCGACGACGCGCGCGAACGGGAGCGGAGCCTGTCGGGACTGCTCCGCCGCAGGGCCGAGCTCCGGGGCCGCCTGGACGCCTTCCGGGCTCGGGCGGTCCGCCTCGGACTGGCCGAACACACGCGGCTGAGCGGACTCCACCGACAGGCGCACTGGGAGCTGTGGAACGCCCCCTGTGACCTGCGAGCGGCCACCGTGGCGCTGTCCGCCTACCAGCGGACGATCCAGGAACTTTCCGGAACCGGACACCCGGGGAACAGAACCACCCCCGGAAACGGAGCGTCAGACGGCGAGACTGATGGTGGTGTGAGCAGATGACCAAGTGCGCTTCCCCCAGCTGCCGGGGCCGGATCGAGGACGGTTTCTGTGTCGTGTGCGGCCTCGCCCCCGTGACCGCGCGCTTTCCGGACCCCCGGACGGCCGCCGGGGTGCCGCCCCCCAGAGGCGGTCCGCCGACCGGGCACCGGAGGGCCTCCCCGTCCGGGAGCGATCCCCTCGGCCGTCCGCCGACCTCCGACCCCCTCACCCGGGACCCCGCGGGCAACGACCCGTCCGCGCACTCCCGCCCGATCAGCTCGGGCGACATCCGCCTCTCCGGACGTTCCGGCCCGGGCACCGTCTCCGGGACGACCGTCGGCACGGTCAGCGGACCGGGCGGCTCCGGCCGCGGCTCCAGACGCGGCATGCTGGGCCTGGGCATGGTCCAGATCCCCCTGGTGCCGGCGAAGGACCCCTCCGAGGCGGTCATGACCGACCCGGTCGTGTCGGAGAAGAACCGCTTCTGCGGAAACTGCGGCGAGAGGGTGGGCCGCAGCCGGGGCGGCCGGCCGGGCCGCACCGAGGGGTTCTGCCGCCACTGCGGAACCCAGTTCTCCTTCACCCCCAAACTGGTCAGGGGCGACATGGTCGGCGGCCAGTACGAGGTCCTCGGCTGCCTGGCCCACGGCGGCCTGGGCTGGATCTACCTGGCCAGGGACCGCAACGTCAACGACCGCTGGGTGGTCCTCAAGGGCCTGCTCAACGCCGGTGACGCCGAGGCGCACAAGGCGGCCGCGGCGGAGCGCGCGTTCCTCTCCGAGGTCGAGCACCCCAACATCGTCAAGATCATCAACTTCTCCCAGCACCCCGACCCGCGCACCGGCATCCCCGGCGGCCACATCGTCATGGAGTACGTGGGCGGCAAGTCCCTGCGGGAACTCCTCGTCGAACGGCGGGAGCAGGGAAACGGGGAGGAGGTCCTCCCCCTCGCCCAGGTGATCGCCTACGGCCTGGAGTGCCTGCGCGCCCTCGGCTACCTCCACTCCAGGGGCCTACTCTACTGCGACTTCAAACCGGACAACGTCCTCCAGAGCGAGGAGTTGATCAAGCTCATCGACCTGGGCGGCGTCCGGCGCACGGGCGACACCCTCAGCCCCGTCTACACGACACCCGGCTACCGGGTCCCCGAGGACGAACTCCGCGGCCCGGGGCCCACCGTGAGCGCCGACCTCTACTCGGTGGGTCGCTTCCTGGCCGTGCTCAGCTTCCGCTTCAGCTTCACGCGCAGGCATCCGCACAGCATCCCGCCCCGACACGAGGTGCCCCTGCTCCAGCGGTACGAGTCCTACGACCGCTTCCTGCGCCGCGCCACCCACCGCGAACCCGAGGCGCGCTTCCACGACGCCGGGGACATGGCGGACCAGCTCACCGGCGTGCTCCGCGAGGTCCTCTCCGATGCGGAGGGAGCCCCGCACCCGGCGGCCTCCGCGCTTTTCGGGGCGGAGAGCTTCACCAGCGGTGCCGACTCCGGGGCGCGCGACGCCGACCACATGCTCGGCCCGCCGTCCGCCACCGGGGCCGCGGAGCTGCTCCCCGCACCGCTCATCGACCCGGCCGATCCGGCCGCACAACTCCTGCGCAGCTTCGCGGGCATGCCCCCGGCCGAGCTCGTCCCGGCCCTGCGCGCGGCTCGGGCACCGACCCCCGAGACCCTGTTGATGCTCTCCCGGGCCCTGATCGCGGTCGGACGGCAGGGCGAGGCCCTGAACGTCCTCCAGCAGTTCAGCTCGACCGTCCCCGGCGACTGGCGGACCATGTGGTACCTCGCCGTCGCCGAACTGAGCACGGGCAGCCTCCACGAGGCCAGGAACCACTTCGACGAGCTCTACAGCCACCTCCCCGGGGAGGCGGCGCCCAAGCTCGGCCTGGCCCTGGCCTGCGAGCACCTCGGGGAACTGGAGACCGCCGCCCGCCAGTACGCCACGGTCTGGTCCACCGACCACTCCTACGTCAGCGCGGCCTTCGGCCTGGCCCGCATCCGGCTGGCGCAGGGGGACCGGACCGCGGCCGTCAGGGTCCTGGACACCGTCCCCGAGCTGTCCAGCCTGTACGTCCGCGCCCAGACCGCGCTGATCTCCGTGCTCGCCAGCGGTTCCACCGACGGCTCGGACTACGTACGCGCCGGTGAACGGCTCGGCCGGATCGGACTGGACAGCGAGTCCGCCGACCGGCTGGCCGCCCGGGTCCTGGAAGCCGCCCTCGGGTGGCTCCGCTCGGGCGGCGCGCCCCCCGAAGGCCGGCGGCTCCTCGACGGCCAGCTCACCGAGGAGGGCGTCCGCGCCAACCTGGAGCGGCGCTACCGGTCCCTGGCACACCGCGCCAGCCGGACCTCGGAACGCTACGAACTCATCGACAGGGCGAACTCCCTACGCCCCGTGACGCTGCTGTGAGGATCGAGGGAACGGCGATGACAAAGGTACGGACCTGCCCTGCCTGCGCCGGCATGGTGTCAGCGGGCGACTCCTTCTGCGAGGGCTGCGGCCGGACCCTCCCGGAGCGGAACCGGCCCGGGGCCGGAGGGCGCGGCGGACCCGACCAGGTGCCCACCGCGCCCCAGCCGAGCCTGTCCGGACTGGGCACGGAGGCCTCCGGCACGTCCCCGGAGGCGGAGACGACGGTGGTCGAGCGGCCCGGCCTGACACCCGCCGACGGCGCACCGACCGCACCCCAGGTCAGTCTGCACGGTGCAGTCGGACCCGCGGCGGCCGGGCACACCGCCGTGGACGAGGACACGGACGACGGCGCGGAGGGGGTCGCGGACGGACCGGAGCCGGACCGGGACGACGTCGGCGCCCAGGACACCCAGATCCTGTTCCGGGAGACCGCGCCCCCGGTACCCGGACCGGCCGCTCCGCCCCCGGCACCGAAGGCGGTCCCCGACTGGCCGCCGCCCTCCGTCGGCAGCAACCCCGTGGCGGTGGACAACCCCGACCTGTGCGTGTGGTGCCCGGGCGGGGTGGTGGACGGGTACTGCGGCACGTGCGGTTTCCTCCAGCCGACCGGCCGGGACCACGTCGAGGTGCGCGCCCGGCGCGCGTTCGGTGTCAGCGACCGCGGCCTGCGGCACAAACGCAACGAGGACGCCATGGCCATCCGGGTCATCGAGGACGACGCGCCCCGGGCCGCCGGGACCGTCGTGGCCGTCGTCTGCGACGGGGTGTCCAGCTCACCCCGGTCCGACGAGGCATCCCGGGTCACAGCCGAGACGGGTGCGACCGTGCTTGCTGAGCGGATGCGCCAGGGTGCCGATCCCCGCGAGGCGACCGGGACGGCGATGATCCGCGCCGCCGAGGCGGTCGCCGCGATCGCCGACTCACCCAGTTCCGCTCCGGCCTGCACCTTCGTGTCGGCCGTGGTGGACCCGGCGACGGGGGCCGTCACCGTGGGCTGGGTCGGTGACAGCCGCGCCTACTGGATCTCCGGAGGAGGGGCGTCCAGCGCGTCGGCCCTGCTCACCAGGGACGACTCCTGGAGTGAGGCGATGGTGCAGATGGGCGCCCTCTCCCGGGAGGAGGCGATGCGCTCCGCCAACGCACACGCGCTCATCGCCTGGATGGGAGCGGACTCGGGTGAGATCGACGCGCACATCTCGACCGTCACCCCCACCGGCCCGGGCGCCGTCCTGCTCTGCAGCGACGGCCTCTGGAACTACTATCCCGAGGCACAGGACCTGACCGAAGCCGTGCCGGGAGCGGCGGGCACACCCCACGAGGCGTCCCGAACCTACGTCAGCCTCGCCCTCGGAGCGGGCGGCAAGGACAACATCACCGTCGTGCTCGTGCCGGTGCCCGCTGGACGAGGGGGTCCCCGTGCCGCACGGGTCTGACCGGTCAGCCGAACCCGGGTGCCGCTCCGCCGCGGCCACCGGAACCACCTGCCTCAGGCCCAGCGCCGACAAGGCCGACGAGACGGCCCTCGACACCGACTCGACCCGGACCGCACGGACCCGCCCCCGCCAGTGCTCTCCGGGAACCGGCGGTACCCCCGGACCCGGGTAGGAGGGACCCATGCCGAGTTGTCCTTCAGGGCACCACTCCACGGCCACCGACCTCTGCGACGTCTGCGGGCTGCGCCTCCAGGTACTGACCGCCCCGCTTCCCGCCCCCTCCCGACCGGGACCGGGGCCCCGGGGCGGCCCGTGCCCCGAGTGCGGCACCTCCCGGGCCGGCCGGTTCTGCGAGGAGTGCGGCTACGACTTCGCCTCCCGGTCGGGCAGCCACCAGCTCCGGGCCTCCGCGCCCGGCAGCGCGCCGACCGGTGTGCCCTGGCGTGCGGTCGTCGCGGCGGACCCCGCCTACTACCAGTACATGGTGGACCGGGGGATGCTCGACCCGAACCGGATCAGCTTCCCCGCAGGGGTCCGGCAGCGTCGGGTGACCCTCCAGGGCGACCGGGTGCACATCGGGCGCCGGAGCAGGTCCAGGGGGTTCACCCCCGAGATCGACCTGGGCGGACCGGGAGGGGACCCCGCGATCTCCCACGTCCACGCCGTCCTGCTGGCCCGCCCGGGTGGTACCTGGTCGTTGGTCGACCCCGGGTCGACCAACGGAACCACGGTCAACGGGACCGCCGACCCCATCGCCCGCCACGTGGAGGTTCCCCTGAATGACAGTGACCGTATCTACGTCGGCGCATGGACCGTCATCATCCTTCAGAAGGGGTGAACCCCGTTGATGCCCCCCAACTCCGACCCGGCGGCCGGGCGAGCGGAGCCGGACCCCCCTCCGGCACGGCTCCGTTCCTGGGGGCCGCGCCTGCGCGGGTCGATGCGGACCACGCCCGCTCGGCTGCGGGCCCTGACGCTCCTGTGCCTGCTGATCATCGCCGGCCTGTTCGGGTCCGCCACGGTCACGCTCAACCAGGCCCGTGACGGGCTCACCGTCCTGGGCCGGGACGCGGGACCGCAGGCCATGGCCACCACCGAGCTGTACCTGGCACTGGCCGACATGGACGCCGTCGTCGCGGACGTCCTGCTCATGGGCACCGACCACGACCTGGGCTCGGGGCGGGACGAGGCCCTGGCGCAGTACGACGCGAGTCGGGCCAGGGCCAACGAGGCCCTGCTCCAGGCCGCGTCGCTGACCGAGGGCGACACCGTCGAGGAGTTCAACGTCCAGGCGGTTCTGGACGGGATGGGCACCTACGACCAGAAGGTCGGCGAGGCGCGCCTGCTCAACGACGAGGCCCAGGCCCCGCCGGGGGATGTGGACCCGCGGGCCCTGGAGGTGTACCGGGAGGCCACCCGGCTGATGCACACCGAACTGCTGCCCAAGGCGTTCAACCTGGGGCTCGACTCCTCCGCGATCGTGCGCGCCAACCACGAGGCGGGGCGGTCCTCGGTGGCGCTCGGGCTCGTGTGGGTCGGTGTGGTGGGCGCGGCG
Organism: Nocardiopsis terrae; assembly: GCF_014651695.1. Classification (GTDB taxonomy): domain Bacteria; phylum Actinomycetota; class Actinomycetes; order Streptosporangiales; family Streptosporangiaceae; genus Nocardiopsis; species Nocardiopsis terrae. Next base: position 388,245 of record NZ_BMXJ01000001.1, on the reverse strand, counting down.
GCCGTGACCGCCCTCATCGGGCTGCAGCTCTACCTGCGGGTGCGGTTCCGCCGCCGGTTCAACGCCCCGCTGCTGGCCGCCACGGCCGGGACCGTGGCGCTGACCCTCGGCGTCGTCCTGGCGCTGAACAGCAGCGGCGCCCACCAGAGCGGAGCCAGGGACGAGGGGTTGGACGCCGCGATGGCACTGGCCCGGGCCGGGGCCATCGCCACCGACATGCAGGCGGACCAGAGCCGTTACCTCCTGGACGACGACTTCGCGGACAACTACCAGCAGGTCTACCTGGAGCGCGCCCAGCAGGTGCTGTTCCGCCCGGCCAGCACGCTGACGGACTACTACGAGGCGATCGGTGAGATCCCGGACGCCTACCCGGACCTGCCGGGCCCGGACAGCACCGACCCCCGGGACCCGGGCACGTTGGGATACCTCGGGCAGAGCGCCCAGGCCTCCCTGCTGTCGGGCCGGGAGGACGCCCTGGCCGAGGTCCTCAGTGCCTACAGCGCCCTCCAGGAGGAGGACCAGCGGATGCGTGCCGCCGCCGAGCGAGGGGACACGGCGGCCGCGATCGACATCCGGATGGGGGTCGCCCACGCCGACGACGGGGTGTTCACCGCCTACACGGACGCCCTGGACGGGCTGACCGACCTCCACCGGGAGGAATTCACCACGGGCATCCGGCGGGGCGACGCCGCGTTGTCCCACTGGTCCTGGGGGCTGCCGCTCGGATCCCTCGTCCTGCTCGCACTGGTGGTGGCCGGGGTCCGCCCCCGGCTCGCCGAGTACCGCTGACCCCGAGAGACAAGGAACAGGCCGATGTGGTTTCGACACCGCCGTGGCGCGGCCGCGGCAGCTCTGGGCGCCGTGGCGGTGATGGCGCTGCCCGCCTGCTCCGCGGAGGGGGAGGAGTCCCTGGTCGACGCGACCTCGCTGACGGTCGGGGTCAAGGAGGACCAGCCGGGGCTGGGGCTGGACGTGGACGGCGAGCTGGTCGGGTTCGACGTGGACGTCGCGGCCTACATCGCCGGGCACATGGGGATCGACGACGTGCGGCTGGTGGGCGTCACCTCCGCGGAACGCGAGGAGAAACTGATCAGCGGGGAGGTCGACATGGTGGTGGCGACCTACTCCATCACCCCGGCGCGCAGGACCGAGGTGACCTTCGGCGGCCCGTACTACGTGGCCAAGCAGGACATCCTGGTGCGCGCGGACGAGACCGGGGTGGAGGGGGTACGCGACCTGGAGGGCCGCAGCGTCTGTCAGGGGGCGGGCTCCAACTCGGCCACCCGCATCACCGAGGGCCTCGGCATCGAGGTGCGCGAGCTCCAGGAGGCGGAGACCTACAGCGCCTGCATCGAACGGCTGAGCGAGGGTTCGGTGGACGCGGTGTCCACGGACAACCTGATCCTCGCCGGGTTCCTGGCCGAGGACCCTGACGCGTTCCGGTTCGTGAACAACCCGTTCACCGACGAGAAGTACGGCGTGGGCCTGCCGTACGGCGACGTCGCGGCCTGCGAGGCGGTCAACAAGGCGGTCAGCGAGATGTACCAGGACGGGACCGCGGTCGGCCTGTTGGAGGAGTGGTTCGGCGAGACCGACCTGGAGGTGGTCCGGAGCGTCCCGCAGTTCGAGGGCTGTGCCTAGAGCTCCTCACGGGCCTGGAGCTTCTCACGGGGCGTCGTGCGCCTCGGGTGAGACCCGGGACCACGTCGCCGTGTCCGCTCGGATCAGCGGGGGCCTCCGGGTGGTCCGAGAAGGCCGTATGGCAGATACTGAACCTTGTGTAGGGCATTGGGGGGGAGAGAAGAGGAGTTGTCCGTTGACCATCGTGGAGTTCCTGAACGCACGTTTGGACGAGGACGAACGCGCTTCCAAGGCCGTGCCGGTGGGCTCACGCGGTCGGGAGCGCGCACTGGCCGAGGTGTCGGCCAAACGCAAGATCGTCCGCGGTTACACCGAGGCGCACAGCGCGAGCATGCGCCTCCTCGACACCTCTCCCCAGGCGGCGAAGGCCAAGGGGGACCCCTGGTCCGAACTGCTGGCCTGGCGGCTCGCGGTCAAGTACCTGGCCGCCGTCTACCGGGGCCACCCCGAATACGACCGCACCTGGGAGGGCTGAGGGCCGCCCACCCGTCGCCCGCCACCACCCTCAACGGACGCCTGCGGCGCGGTTCCTTTCCCATGTCGCCCTTCGCCCTCAACGGACGCCTGCGGCGCGGTCTCCTCCCGACTCCCGTCCTCCCCATTCGGGCAGGGCGAGCATGAGCTCGACCGTCTCGGCCAGATCCCGGCCCTCGACGTCGGGGCGCTCGAAGACCGAGGGGAAACGCCCCTCCAGGTGCGCCGACCAACCGGTGACCAGGCCCGCCCCCCTGCCACCCGCCGCGTCCCACCCGTGCGCGGTGACCAGCCCCAGCCGCTCCGGAGGCACGTCCAGGGCACGGGCCGCCGCCAGATAGGGCCCCCGGGACGGCCTCCGCGCCCCGAGGCCGTCCCCGCCCACGACCGCCTCCACCGGGAGCCCGGAACGCTCCAACAGCAGGCGGGTGTCCCCGTCGTCGCCGTGCCCGAGCGCCGCGGTCCGGACCCCCCGTCCGCGTGCCGCGGCCAGGGCGGTCGCGGCCTCACGGCGCGGTTCGAGGCGGGTGAGGCCGTCGATGACGACGTCCTCCGCCGCGGGGGCGATCTGGTTCCCGGTGATGTCCCGCAGCGATCCCCGGGCGACGTCCTCGAAGGTCCGCTCCCCACCCAGCAGGGCCAGCGCGAACGCGTCCCGCAACAGGTGGTCGCGCCACCGGGCCATCAGCACCCGGGGGACACCCGCCTCCCGGAAACGCCACTCCAACGGGCCGAGCGGGAAGAGGGTGTCGAGGACGTCGAAGACCAGGGCGGCGGGACGGGCGGGACCGTGCGGGTGAGGGGGCATCGGCTGCGCTCCAAACTCCTGAGGGGTGGAGTGTTCCTACCCGTTCGGGGCGCCCGCGCTCACACCGCCGGGGGCCGGTCCGCGGCCAGCCGGGGGACCTGCTCGGCGGCCCACGGGCTGATCAGCCAGGGGGTCCGTTCGGCGAGCGCCACCACGTCCGGCCAGGCGGCCCAGGCGAACTCCGCGATCTCCCCGGGGTCGGGGTCGGGGGTGTCCTCGGTCCGGGCCCAGAAGACCGGGCAGAACTCGTTCTCCACGATCCCCTCCGCCGACACCGCCCGGTAGCGGAAGTCCGGCAGGGCCTCGGCGACCTCGGTCAGACCGATCCCCAACTCCTGGCGGACCCGGCGGCGGACCGCCTCGGTCATGGTCTCCTCCGGGGAGGGGTGACCGCAGCAGCTGTTGGTCCACACCCCGGGCCAGGTGGTCTTGCCCAGGGCGCGCCGGGTGAGCAGCACGCGGCCGTCCGGGCCCACGACGTAGCAGGAGAAGGCCAGGTGCAGCGGGGTGTCCTCGGTGTGCACGGTGGCCTTGTCGGCGACCCCCACCGGTTCGTGTTCCTCGTCCAACAGGACCACGAACTCGCGTCCGGCTCCGCGCCCGTTCTCGGCCGGGGCGGATGTCTGCTGGGTCACGGAACTCCCCCTACCCGTGGCACCTGGTGCACACGTATCGACTCTGTTCCCTCCCATGGTGGCCCGTCCCGGGCTCCGTCGTGCCCTGAACGGGAGAAAAGACCCCCAGACCGTCCGGTGCCGGAGTGCGCATAGGGTTCCTGATGGCCCGGCAGGGCGGCCATCGGAGACAGCGGCGGGGTGCAGTGGTGACGGAAACGGTGACGCGGACGACAGTCGACGGGATCGACCCGGACAGACTTCGGGTGTGCCTGGAGGTGCTCGCCGAGGCGGAGGCGCTGCCCGGCGACCACGAGGACTCCAAAACCCTCCAGCGGGCCACCGCCCGACTCTTCAAGGCGCTCAAGGAGCGTCGGCGCAAGGAGCGCCAGGCCGCCCGCAGGGCCCATGACGAGGCCGTGTTCGCCGCCACGGCCACGGCCGCGCCGGACCGGATCGACGACGAGACCAACGGCCGCGCCCTGACCAGCCGTGCCCTGGCCGACGGCGAGGACGGCGACGGCGCAGGGGGCGGTACCGGTACCGCCGCCCCGGGCCTCGCCGATACGGGTCCTACCGGCACGGGCGGTGCCGAGGAGGGCGGGCGGCTCGCCGGGGTCCTGCGCAAGGCCCGGCCCTGCTACGTCTGCAAGCAGAAGTACCAGGAGGTCGACGCCTTCTACCACCAGCTCTGCCCGGGGTGCGCCGCCTTCAACCGGCAGCGCCGCGGAGCCCGGACCGACCTGACCGGGCGGCGGGCCCTGCTCACCGGCGGCCGTGCCAAGATCGGCATGTACATCGCGTTGCGGCTCCTGCGCGACGGCGCCCACACCACGATCACCACGCGCTTCCCCAACGACGCCGTGCGCCGGTTCGCCGCGATGCCCGACAGCGACCGGTGGATGCACCGGCTGAGGGTGGTCGGCCTCGACCTGCGCGACCCCGGCCAGGTGGTGCGGTTGGCCGACTCGGTGGCCGAGCAGGGACCGCTGGACGTCCTGGTCAACAACGCCGCCCAGACCGTCCGCCGCTCACCGGGTTCCTACGCCCCGCTGCTCGCGGCCGAGGCCGAACCGGTCACCGGTCAGGGCCTGCCCGAACCGCTGGTGCTCGGCGGGGTCCGGCCCCGGGAGTTGGCGGGTGCCGCGGAGGCCGAGGTCGCCGAGGCCGCGCCGCACACCCTGACCCCCGAGATGCTCACCTCGCTGGCGCTGACCACCGGTGCCGCGCATCCGGACCGGGTCCGCGAGGGAGGGGCGATCGACGCGGGCGGGCTGGTGCCGGACCTGGCGCCGGTCAACAGTTGGACCCAGCGGATCGGCGGGATCGACCCCGTGGAGATGCTGGAGGTGCAGCTGTGCAACGTGAGCGCGCCCTTCCTGCTGGTCGACCGGCTGCGCCCGGCGATGGCCGCCTCCTCGGCCCGGCGCAAGTACATCGTCAACGTGTCCGCGATGGAGGGCGTGTTCGGCCGCGGGTACAAGGGGCCGGGCCACCCGCACACCAACATGGCCAAGGCCTCGCTGAACATGCTCACCCGGACCAGCGCACAGGAGATGCTGGAGACCGACGGCATCCTCATGACCAGTGTGGACACCGGGTGGATCACCGACGAGCGGCCGCACCCGGACCGGGAGCGGATGGCCGAGGCGGGTTTCCACGCGCCCCTGGACCTGGAGGACGGCGCGGCCCGCGTGTACGACCCCATCGTCCGCGGGGAACTCGGCGAGGACCTGCACGGCTGCTTCCTCAAGGACTACCGGCCCGCGAACTGGTAGCGGCGTTCGCGGACGGCTCTCCGCGTTCTGGGTGGAACTACGGATCAGCGGAGTGCGCGGCGGAGGTCCTTCAACAGCAGTACAAGGTGCATCGGATCGCTCGGGCTCTGCTCGAACCGAGCGAGGCCGAGGTAGAACTGCCGCGCTGATTCGCTCTCGCAGTGGATGAGGAGAGCTCGAACACCGATCGTTTCGGAAGCCACTGCGACCCGGCGCAGCGCGTCGACCACGAGCGCCCTGCCGAGCCCCGACCCCTGGACACGGGTGTCGACCCCCAGCCGGGTCAGGATGACAACGGGTTGGTGGTACTTGCCGGCGCCGCGCAGAAGCCGACTGGGAGCCACAGCGGGAGCGATGCTCCCAGCGGCCAGGGCGTAGTAGCCGACCACGGGGAAATCCATGTCCTCTGCGTCGCATACGACGTAGACACGTGATCCACCCGAGCGGTGCGCCTGGAGCGCATGTTCGGTCAACCAGTCGGATTGAGCACGTGATCCGCAGTCGAAGCCAGCTGCACGGTGTTGTGCGGTAAGCGGCTCGACCGGTCCGAACCTCGGTTTCACGTGTCGCCCTCATCAGTCTGCGGGCTGTTCGCGTCGAGCACCGTGGGACCGGCCAGCAGCTCCCGCAGTCCGGGGACGTCCCGTGCGGGGCGCTCCAATGCCGAGTCGAAGGCAGCCCAATCCTGCTCGTCCAACGTGAAGGTACGCCGGTCCGCCAGTACGTTCGCCGCTGCTTCGGTCGCTGCACTGAGGACGAAGGCTGAGACCGTGTCTCCCGAGACGGTGCTCGCGGCCTCAAGCAGAGCCTTCTGCTGGTCATCGACTCTCAGGTGGATTCTCTCGGCCTTCATGACGGTAGTCATACCCCAAATCGTACGCACAATGTGTGTACGCGCGGGTGTGTTTTCGTCGAACAGCGGTGCACCCCTGGCAACTACGGGGCGTGAGGGCCTGCCTGGGAGGCGGCTCCGAGCGGGCGGGTGCGGCTGGTCCGATAGCGGGAATCGGGCCGAGCGCGGGGAACTCGGCGAGGACCTGCACGGCTGCTTCCTCAAGGACTACCGGCCCGCGAACTGGTGACCACCGCCCCGCCCCGGCCCCGCGACCCGCCCGGGCCGGGCAGGTCAGGGCAGCAGGACCAGGCGGACCGGGGAACCGATCCGCTTCTCCAACTGCTCCACGGCCTCGGGGGCCTCCTCCAGGGTGAACGTGCCGCTGATGGAGCGGCTGAACTCCAGGCGGCCCGCCCGGACCAGGTCCACCAGCTGGGTCACGTGCTCGGGCTCCGAACCGTAGTGGCCGAGGATCTGCTGGCGCAGGTAGCTGAACCGGGTGCCGTCCTCGACCTCCAGCGGTTTGGCGGTCAGGCCGACCAGCACCAGGCGGCCGTGCTCGCCGAGCACCTGGATCGCCTGCTCGCGCACGACCGGCACCCCCGCGAAGTCGAAGGCGGCGTCGAGGCCGCGGCCGTGGGTGAGTTGCCCGACCCGGGTGAGGAAGTCCGGTGCCGTGGAGTCCAGGGCGACGTCCGCCCCGTAGTCCAGGGCGCGGTCCCGGGCCTGTTCGTCGGGGTCGGCGGCGATGATCGGCGCGGCACCCACCATCCTCAGGAGCTGGACGGCGTGCGCGCCGAGGCCGCCCACACCCCACACGCACACGGCCTCGGCCGGGCGCACGTCACCGGTGGCGGTCACCGCGGCCCAGGGTGTGGAGACGGCGTCCGGGATGATCGCGGCCTGCTCGAAGGGGAGGTCGTCCGGGATCGGGACGAGTGTCTCCTCGGCGGCCAGCGCGTACTCGGCCCACCCGCCGTCGTAGTCCACACCCCGGGTGAGCAGGCGCCCGCGCCGGTCGTACTCGCCTGCCTGGAGCGCCACCCGGTCGCCGGCTCCGACGTCAAACACCTCCGGGCCCAGCTCCTCGACGACCCCGGCCACCTCGTGCCCCAGGGTGACAGTGTCGCCTTCGAGGTGGAGCGGGCTCAGCGAGCCGTCGATGAGGTGGATGTCGGACAGGCACACACCGGCGGCCCGGACCCGGACGAGGACCTGGCCCCGGCCCGGAACGGGCCTGGGGACGTCGGTGACCCCGAAGGACCGGTCGGTGGTGTTCAGTCGGGCCGCGCGCATGGTGGCCATAGGTCATTCCTCGCAGTCGTGTCGTTGACACTCATTCCCCCACCGATCATCACGCTTCGTGCAGGGGTGTCTACAAGGACGACACGGGCGAAAAGGGTCAGAAGCCGCTTACTTTTTCGTCAAGCGGACAGCGCCGCGGCCCTCCGCGGCTGCTCAGGACATGAGTCCGCCCCGGTACGCCCAAGCGGCGATCTCCACCCGGTTGCGGGCGCCCAGCTTTTCCTGGACCCGGGCCAGGTGCGTTTTGACCGTGCTCACGGTGACGTGCAGCTCCGCCGCCACCTCGGTGTTGGTCAGCCCGCGCGCCACGGTGCGCACGATGTCCAGTTCGCGCGCGGTCAGTCCGGCCCCGGCCGGGTCCCGCCGGGGGGCGGGGGCGCTCGCGAAGTGCCGGAGCAGACGCACCGTGATCCGGGGCGAGACCAGCGCGTCGCCCCGGGCCGCGGCCCGCACCGCCTCGATCAGCAGTGCGGGCCCCGCGTCCTTGAGCAGGAAGCCGACCGCGCCGCCGGTCAGCGCCGCGTGCACGTACTCGTCCAGGTCGAAGGTGGTCACCACGACCACCCGCAGGGGGTCGGCCACGTCCGGACCGGCCAACCGCCGGGTCGCCTCCAGACCGTCGATCCCGGGCATCCGGATGTCCATGAGGACCACGTCCGGCCGCAGCTCCCCGGCGAGCCGGACCGCCTCGATCCCGTCACCGGCCTCCCCGACCACCGAGATCCCGTCCTCGGCGTCGAGCATGTAGCGAAAACCCGTCCGGACCATCTGCTGGTCGTCGGCGAGCAGTACCCGAACCGTCACTCCCGGCCGTCCCCTCCGTTTCGGGCGGGGATGGTCCCCCGCACCGTCCAACCCTGCCCCACCCCGTCGGGGCCCGCCGTCAGCTCACCGTTGAGGAGGCGGGCGCGTTCGGCCATCCCCACCAGCCCGTGGCCGCCGCCCACCGGCCTCCCGGCGCCCCGGCCGTCGTCGTCGACCCGGATCAGGACCTCCCCGTCATCTGCTGTCACCACCACACTCACCCGGGTGGCGCCCCGGGCGTACCGCAGCGCGTTGGTCACTGACTCCTGGGCGATCCGCAGCACCGCCGTGCCCACCTCCGGGGGCAGCTCCCCGATCGGGCCGGACACGTGCACCGTCACCTCGGGCCGCCCGGGCGCGGCGGGGGCAGCGAGCGCGGTCAGCCCCTCGGCGGGGTTGGAAGCCAGCGGTGCCTCACCCGGCTCCCGCAGCCGGGAGACCATCCCCCGCATGGACTCCAGGGCCCGGGTGCCCGACGCCTCGATCTCGGGCAGTGCCGCCCGGATCGCCGCGGGGTTGCGGTCCGCGATGTGCCGCAGCGCCTGTGCCTGCACCACGATCCCGGTGACCTCGTGGGCCACCACGTCGTGCAGGTCGCGGGCGATGGCCAGCCGCTCCGCCGACCGGACCCGTTCCACGTGCCCTCGGCGTTCGGCCGCGTGCCAGCGCAGGTACAGGCCCGGGGCCAGCCCCGTCGCGACCATCAGCAGCGTGCTGGAGAGGTAGAGGCCGGTGGGTTCGCGCAGGTAGTCGGAGAAGAAGGCGGCCAAAGCCAGTACCGACACCACGGCGATCTGCCAGGCTCGGCAGCGCAGTCCGGCCAGGGCCAGGACCACGATCACTCCGGCGGTCTCGGCCATGGTGATCGGGAAGCCGAACATCCCCTTGGGCAGCGGCCACAGCAGTACCGACACGGTCAGGACGGACAGGGGTACCGCGATCCCGGCCGCCAGCGTCGCCCGGGGACCCGACCGGGGCACGGACACCAGGACCACGGCCAGGACACAGACCGCCCCGGAGACCGCACCGGCGAAGTCCATCGGGCCCGTGGGCGGGCCGGGCCAGTCCTCGACGGTCGGGATCTGCAGCGCGGCCCGCAGGTCCAGCACCCACAGCAGGATCATCATCGCGGACAGGCCGGGTGCCGCGAAGTGCCGCAGTGTCCGGGACCTCTGGTCGAACGCGGCGAAGAACCTGCTCAGGACGGTGGTGCGGCTCATGGTGTTCAGGTTAGGCCGATGCCCCGGAGCGGGCATCGGTCAAAGGGACGAACCGCGGAGCACGTTCACCGGCGGGGCGGGGAGTCCCGCCGGGCCCCTCCGGCGTGAGCGGTGCGCCGTCGGTCGCCGGGCGTCGTCGATCGGCCGAAAGGCTGACCCGGCGGGGAGGCGTTTCGGCTGTTCGGGTGATGTGCGGCGGGTACCGGGCGGGTGATGCTGGGGGCCGTCTCACAAGGAGGACCCGTGACCGCAGAGCCGACCCCGGCCGCAGCGCCGCCCGAAGCAGACCCGCGCACACCCGCGGACGGGGGAGCGCCCGCGCCCCGCAGGAGGGTCGCCTTCCTGGACGCGGCCCGCGCCCTGGCGATGATCGGTGTGGTGGCGATGAACGCGCCCACCGTCGTCTTCGCCGCGGAACGGCTCGGAGAGCGTGAACAGAGCACCCTGGCCTCGGTCGTGGACGGCGGGCTGAGCGTGCTGATGTCCGGCAAGGCCCGTGCGCTGCTCATGCTGCTGCTGGGCGTGGGCGCCGTCCTCGCCTGGCGGGCAGCGGCCCGGCGCGGGGGACGGCCGATGGTGCTCATGCTGCGCCGCTACGTGGTCCTGGGCCTGCTCTTCGGGGCGCCGCACCTGATGGTGTTCTCCGGGGACATCCTCACCCACTACTCGCTCACCGTACTGCTGCTCGCCCCGTTGATGCCGTTCCTGCTGTCCGGCTCGCGGGCCCGGCCGTTCTGGTCCGCGGTGGCCCTGTTCGCCGCGGCGCCGTTCCTCGCGTACGGGGCGGGCGAGCTGCTCCCGGGCGGCCCGGGCGGCCTGGTCATGCTGATCCCGCAGACCCTCGGGTTCTTCTGCGTGGGCGTGTGGCTCGCACGCAGGCCCGAACTCTCGCCGGAGCGCGTCGGCGGACCCGCTCGTCTCCCGCTGCGCCTGCTGTGGGCGGGACTGGTCGGGCAGGTGCTCGGCATGGTTACCATGTTCGGCTCCGACCTGTTCTTCCCCATGGAGTTCGACGCTCAGGGCATCCCGGCGCTGGGACCCGACGGCATGCCGGTGGTCCACCCCGGCGCGGACATGATGATGTCCCTCGGAGGCAGCCTCTCCGGCCTGGGCGGAGGCCTGTTCTTCCTTGGCCTGGTGTGGTGGCTGTTCACTCGTGACCGGACCGCTGCCAGGGCCCTGGGCGCCCTGGCCCCGCTGGGGAGGATGACGCTCACCGTCTACCTGGGCAGCACCGCGGTGTTCCTGTTGACCATGAAGCCGTTCGAAGGGGTGATCCCGATCCTGGCGCAGTACGGGATCGCCGCCGCCTACTTCATGGTGATGGCCCTCTTCGCCCGCTGGTGGCTGGGCAGCTTCAGGCTCGGCCCCCTGGAGTGGGTCTGGCGGAGCCTCACCTACCTGCGTCCCATGCCGATGCGCGGGGTGCGGGACGAGGGGGAGCCGCGGCGTCCGGAGAGCGCCGTGCTGCCCGGGCACGGCGGTCACGCCGGATAGCCGCACCTCCGGCACGTCGCACGAGGGGTCCGGGCCCGGAAACGTTCGTTTCGGTCCCGGGTCCCCCGGTTCAACCCCCGGCCACCGAGGGGAGCAGGCGTACGTCCGCCCCCTCGTGGACGGGGGCGTCCAGCCCGCCGACGGACCGGCACTCGTCCTGGTCCACGAACACGTTCACGTACCGGCGCAGTTCGCCCCGCTCGTCCCGGATCCGCCGGTCCAGGCCCGGATGGCGGGCGGCCAGTTCGTCCAGTACCCCGCCCAACGCGGCGCCGTCGACGACCTCCAGCGGGACGTGGGCGGCCCCCTCGGCGTCGGCCCGCAGCACGCTGGTCAGGTGCACGGTCACCCGCATCTCACACCTGCCCCGCCCGGACGCACAGCACATCGGGCAGGTGTGCGGCCACCTGGTGCCAGCGCTCGCCGTCGTCGGTGATGGCGTAGACGTCCCCGGAGCGGGTGCCGAAGTAGAAACCGGGTACGTCGGCGCCGTCGGTGCAGGCGGCGTCGCGCAGCACGATCCCGAAGTACGGGTCCTCGGGCAGGCCCCGGTTGACCGGCCGCCAGGAGTCGCCGCCGTCGTCGGTGCGGTAGGCACTCAGCCTGTGGTCCGGCGGGAAGTGCACCTCCTGGCTGACCACGGGGAAGTTCAGCGCGGTCCCTGGCCGGTGCGGGTGGGTGACCATCGCGAAGCCGAAGTCCGTGGGCAGGCCCTCCTCGATCCGGGTCCAGCCGTCGTCGGCGGGGGCCGCGCTCCGGTAGACCCCGTGGTGGTTCTGCGCGTAGAACGAACCGTCGGAGGCGGCGGCGACCTTGTGCACGCACTGGCCGTACTCGGGCTCCTCGTCCGGCAGGAACCCCGCGGAGATACCGCGGTTGGCCGGCGCCCAACTGGCTCCGCCGTCCTCGGTCTGGTAGACACCACCGGTGGACATCGCCACGGTGAGCGCCTCGGGGGAGCGGCGTCCCGCGCCGAGGACGCCGGGCAGGACGGTGTGGATCGCGGCGCCCCCGGCCCCGGGGAACCAGTTGCTCCGGTGCGGGTGGTCCCACAGGGCGCGGACGAGGTCGAAGCTGTCGCCGCCGTCGGAGGAACGGAACAGGGCGTGCGGCTCCACCCCGGCGTAGACGGTGTCCGGGTCCGGGCCGAAGGCGAACTGCCAGGCGCGGGTGAGTGAGGCCCCGGTGTCCTCGGGGAAGGCGATCGGCGGCGTCCCCGGTTCGCTCCAGGTGTCGCCGCGGTCGTCGCTGTGCCAGACGCTCGGTCCGAAGTGCCAGCTCTCCGTTCCGGCGAGCAGGCGCCCGGTGTACGGGTTGATCCCGACGGTGTAGACGGGGCTCATCCCGGCGTCGTTGGCCTCGTCGAGGCGGTGCGGTCCGTTCACCTCCCACGCACGCCGATCCTCGCTCCGGGCCGTGAACAGGCCCTTACGTGTACCGATGACCAGGAGATATGCCATGAAGAACCCCCGAGTGTGAGTCAGGTCTCCACTCTGGCACAGGGGTGTGACATTCGGGGGGACCGGCGGGGAGGGGTGCGGGGGGCGCCGAGGCGACCTTGCCCAAGGGGTTGCGGACGTCTCGGTAAGTTAATAGTTAGGAACCCGAACGATTTGCCGTGGTGACTAATTCGCCTTGAGTGAAAATGGTGACCCTCCCAGAGGGATAACTTCTGTGAGGAGGGAACCTTTTCCGGGCAAGGGTTCCGCGGCGAGGGGAAGGCGGTTGTCAGTACCAGATCTCTTTGCAATAAACTCCCGGGCCAACCGGTGTTCGCATCCGAGGCCCTCCCAGGCCTCGGACGGCCGGTGACAGCCCGTCATCCAGCCCGGAAGACTTCCCGCTCCCTCGGTCTCCCGGTCCGTTTCGGGACCACCGTCCCTATGGCCGGTCCCGCGTACCAAAGAGAACCGAGTTCCCACTCGATAGGGTCGCCCCATGCACCACCCCCCGGACACACTCCACGCTCGCAAACGTCGTAAGGCGAGGGCCACGATCGTGTCAGCAGCCTTCCAACTCTTCGCCGAGCACGGATTCGACAACGTCACGGTTGCCGCCATCGCGGAACGCGCCGAGGTCGGCCGCACCACCTTCTTCCGGTACTTCGGTGACAAACAACAGGTGCTGTTCGCCGACGACGGTGCCGAGGTGGACCGCATGTGCGCCTACGTGCTCGACAAGGCGGACCGGCCGCTGGGCGGCGACCTCGGGGCCGCGCTCACCCTGCTTCGCGAGGCCGCCGTCGCCACCAGGCCCTACGCCGCACTGTCCCCCGCCCACTCCGCGGTCCTGGTCCGCCTGCTCAGAGAGAGCGTCGACCTCAGATCCCGCTACCTGCTCACCCGACAGCAGCGGGCGTTCCGTCTCGCCGGGGCCCTGACCGAGGCGGGGGCGGACGAGAACACCGCCGTCCTGGCCGGCCACGCCGCGATGGCCTGCGAACTCACCGCGATGCGGCTGGCCGAGGGGCCGGAGCTCTTCCCCACGCACGTGGACGAGGCCTACGGGATGCTGCACACCCTCGGGAACTGACACCGTCCAGGCGACGGGGCCGAGACCGCCCGGAACCCCGACCGGCCCCGCCGGGAGCCGGAAGGGGGCACGGGCGGGGGCTCAGGCGTCGTGCCCGCGTACCAGGCCGCCGGAGCACGGCGCCAGGCTGGGTCGCGGTCGGGGGCACGCGGCGAGCGGGGCCGGACGCGGCGCGCCCGGCCCCGTGTCCGGCGGGTCAGTCGAAGAGCTCGTCGGTGTGTTTCACCCCGACGGCCCTGGTGATCCAGGTGTCGAGCCGGTCGGAGTCGGCGCACTCCTCGATCCGCCTGCGCGCGTCTGGTCCGACCGAAACGGGGAGTACGTCCAGAAGGCGGAGGAGCGCCTCTCGTTTGCCCTGGACCAGGCCCGCTTCTCGGCCTTCCTCAAGGCCCTCTTCGCGTCCCTGACCGACGTACTTGCGGGCGAAGTCGCTCTGCCACTCGTAGGTGCCGGTTGCCATGAGTTCCTCCCACATCAGTCGAGCCGCCGCGCTGAGCTTGGACTCGATGAAGTCATAATAAACGAGACGGGTGTGTTCGGGCAGGCCGTCCAGGGCCGATTCGGCGGCCTTGAGCACCGCCGGGTTGTCTCCATGGGCGGCAGCCGAGAGGACGGCGAGCTTGGGGAGGCGCTTCGCCCGGTCGATGTCGTCAACGACCGGGGTGTTGCTCGGTCCCAGGACCGCTGGCCTGAGGACCGCCCCTCCGGTCTCCAACTCGATGGGGGTGCGGGCCCACCGCTCCGTGCGGTTGTCCGGGCACACCACCATCAGCCGTACGGGGCAGCGGAGTTCCTCTCTGACGGTGGCGAGGTACAGGGGCCAGGTGTAGGGCTTGTCCTCGTCCACCTTCTGCTGGACCTCGGTGATGATGGCCAGCACCTTGGTGCAGTCGTGGTCGTACAACACGACCACCTTGTCCGATTTGAAGGACTGGGGCGTGAGCTTGGTGTGGTCGCCGCAGCCGAGCTCCGCGCGGGCGAAGTCGGGTACGGGGAAGCCGATCGTGTCACGCAGCATGAGCGGGGCCAGGGCGGGCTGTTTCTGGAACAGCCTTACCTGCAGTTCGTGGTCGAATCCGGGCATGGCATGAAACTACAGAGAGTAGTCGCGCGATGCTGGTGGAATCCGGAAATCAGTCGGTGCCGACCGTGAAGAGGACGGCGGAGGCCCGCCGACCGGGACCTCCGGCTCCCCGGGGGCACCGCTACCGAGCCGAGGACGGTCTTGAGAGGATCGTGTGCGGCCTTCGGGCGCCCCGAATCCTGGAAGGAACCACCGAGACCATGAGCCCCATCATCGCTCGCCGGACCACCGGAGCCGCCGGATGACCAGTGACGGGACCCCCGACGAAGCCACGGTGCTGCTGCGCGTCCACGGCTCGCTCGCCCGCGCCACGCTCAACCGGCCGCGCACCATCAACGCCCTCGACCACGGCATGGTCCGTGTGCTCGCGGACGCCCTCACCGCCTGGGAGAAGGACGAGAGGATCTCGGCGGTGCTGCTCGACGGTGCCGGTGAACGCGGTCTGTGCGCGGGCGGCGACATCCGCGCCATCCGCGCCAGCGCCGTGACCGGGGACCGGCGGGCAGCCGACTTCTGGCGGGACGAGTACCGCCTCAACGCCCAGATCGCTCGCTATCCCAAGCCGTATGTCGCTCTCATGGACGGTGTGGTCATGGGCGGCGGGGTCGGTGTCTCCGCGCACGGCGGGGTCCGTGTGGTCACCGAGCGTTCCAGGGTGGGCATGCCGGAGACCACCATCGGGTTCGTGCCTGACGTCGGCGGCACCTATCTGCTGTCACGGGCCCCGGGCGAAACCGGGACCCACCTGGCGCTCACCGGTGCCGCTGTCGGTGCCGCGGACGCCGTGTACACCGGCATGGCCGACCACTACGTGCCCTCCGAACACCTGCCCGAACTGGTCCGCGCGCTCGCGGAAACGGTCACGGAGGCCGACGTCGTCGAGGTTGTGGGCCGCTTCGCGCAGACCGCACCAGCCGGGGACCTGGCGTCCCGGCGGGCCTGGATCGACACCTGTTACGCGGCCGACACCGCCGAGGAGATCGTGGCGCGGCTGCGCGCCCACGGCGACCCGGAGGCGGCGAAGGCGGCCGAGACCGTCGGGGGCAAGTCGCCGACCTCGGTGAAGACCGCCCTGGCGGCGCTGCGCCGGGCCCGTGCGCTGGCCACCCTGGAGGAGGTCCTGGAACAGGAGTACCGGGTCTCCACGGCCGCGCTGGCCTGGCCGGACCTGGCGGAGGGCATCCGGGCCCAGGTGGTCGACAAGGACCGTCGGCCCAGGTGGTCCCCGGCCGCGCTGGCGGAGGTCGCCGACACCGACGTCGCCCGGGCCTTCGACCCCGCACCGGACGGGCCGCTCGGTCTCGCCGAGCCCGGGGCGGGCACCACGCGGACGGGGCCGTAGCCGCCTGTCGGCAGGACGAGCCGACAGGACGAACCGAACGGAACCGGGTGTTGCGTGAGGTGCCCGGGTGGTACATCTGTTGGACACACCACCCCCCACGACTGTGCCAGGAGCCCCCGTGTCGTATCACCACCCGCTGCCCCAGACCCTGTCCGTCGCGCGGATCCTGCTTTTTGTCAGGTTCGCGCTCGGAGTCCTGTCCTACGTCCTCACCCTGGCGCTCCTGGACGGCATGAGCCGGTCCGAGGCCGATCTCGACTACGGGATGACCAAGGGCGTGCTGGCGTTCCTGCTGCTGCTCGGGACCGCGATGGCCGTCTTCGACTACTACGTCGCGGCCACCGTGAAACGGGGCGGGCGGCGGGCGCAGACGTTCGCCCGGACGGCCGCCGGTCTCGGCTTCGCCGGTGTGCTGCTCAACCTGGTGCTGGGGCGGTGGCTCAACGCCGTCGTCGCACTGGCACTGGCCGTCGCGGTCGTCCTGCTCGTGGAGAGGGCTCCCTCCCGCGAGTGGTTCGAGGTGACGCAGCGGGGCGCGAAGTACACCGGCGGCTGACGGTCCGGGGCCGTCGGGCCCGCTGGAGAAAGGGGCCGGAGGAGCAGAACCCGATACCTCGACCGTGTGTCTCACAGAGACCGTGCCCGAGGCGGAAAGCGCCGGGCGTGTCAGTGAGAACGAGGAGTCCCCATGTCCCCCAGACCCGGAGCGGTCACAGCGATCCAGGCTTCCTCCTGGTGATCGGTGTCGGTATGACCCTCTTCGAGTGCTACGTCGCCGCGGCCATCGGGCGGGGCGGCGAGCGCACCCGGACACTCGTCCGCACGGTGGTGGGTATCGGCGTCGCGAGTCTGGCGCTCAATCTGTTGATGGGTGACTTCAACGTCATCGGGCTGGTCATCGTTGTCGTCGTCCTCGTCCTCAACGAGGGCGCCACCGCCAGGCACTGGTACGAGGAGACCGAGGCCCCGGCCGCCCACCGGAGCCGCTGATCCCGCCACGGAGCGGCTTCCGTCCCGCCCGGCGGTGAGATCCGGGCGGCGTGCGCGTCGACGGGGGAGCGGATGCGGAGGGGCGCGTCACCCGTGGTGACGGGCGCGAGCGGCGCCCCGGGTCACTCGGGGCGGCCGACGGTGAACTCCTGGAGCCTGATCCCGTGTGATTCGTGGTCCCCGGCCAGGCTCAGCCCCGCCTCCGCCGCCAGCGCCGCCAACTCCTCGCCGTCCCGCTCCCGTCCGTTGAAGTACGCCAGCATCCGCACGTCGAGTTCGCTCATCGCCTCCCCGCCGCCGTACTCGGCGACCAGCACGGTCCCGCTCGGTCCGGCCGCCTCGGCGCAGCGGCGCAGGATCGCGCGGGCCGAGGCGTCGTCCCAGTCGTGCAGGATCCAGCACAGCAGGTAGGCGTCGCCGCCTTCGGGCAACGGGTCGAAGAAGCTGCCCTCGACCGCCGTGGCACGGTCCGCCAGCCCGGCGTGCCGGAAGGCCTCCCGGGCGGCCGCCGCCGGTCCGGGCAGGTCCACGACGGTTCCGCGCGGCCGGGGGAAGCGCTCCAGCAGCACCTGCAGCAGGGAACCGTCCCCGCCGCCCACGTCCACGAGGTGCTCCAGCGCCTCCCACTCGTACATCCCGGCCAGGGTCCGGGCCTGGGCGGCCATGCGCGCCCCCATGATGTTGTCGAAGGACGCGGACAGCTCCGGGTCGGCGGACAGGTCCTCCCAGAACGAGGAACCTCCGAAGTGCAGCCCGTAAGCGGGTTGCCCGGTGCGCAGCGCCTCGGTCAGCTCCGCCAGGCACAGGTCCGCCCGCCCGTGCGCGCTGTCGGCGGCGAACCAGTCCAGCCGCGAGTACGGGTGGTCCGAGCACAGCGAGGCGCCGGTCCCGGTGAGGGCGTACCGCTCGCCCTCCCGGGTGAACAGGCCCTCGCCCGCCAGGTGCCGCAACACCCGGGCCAGGGCCTCGGGCCGTGCCCCGACCGCCTCGCCCAGTTCCCGGGCGGTTCGCGGACCGTCGGCCAGGTGGTCGGCCACCCGCAGGGTCGCCACCGCCCGGATCGCCATCGGGGTGACCAGGCTGGCCTTGGCCCAGAGCCGTGCGGCCGCGTCCCTGGCCGCCCGGGTGCTCTCGGATTCCACGCCCATCGAACGCCCCCTCAGTCTCGCCTCTCTTCGGGAGGTTATCCGCGGGCCCGGGCGTCCGGGGGGCAGCGTGCCGTAACGGCCGCTTCCGGTCACACCGTGCGCGGCGGGGCCGGGCCCGGCGAGCCCTCCGGCGGGCCCCTGCCCTAGGGTCGGCGGGGCGGGGAGCGGCCCGGGGGGCCACCGACACACGGGAGAGAGCCATGCCGGAGATCGATCTCAGCGACCTGGCCCGGGACGGCGGCGGTTCGCCGAACCTGCGCGCCTACCTGGCCCGGCCCGAGGGCGAGGGGCCCTGGCCAGGGGTGGTGGTGGCGCACGAGGTCTTCGGGGCCGACGAACAGATGCGCCGGCACGCCGACCGGATGGCCCGGGCCGGTTACCTCACGGTCCTTCCGGACCTCTACAGCGACGGCGGCGGGCTGCGCTGTGTCCGGGGGGTCGTCAGCGCGCTCGGTGCCGGACACGGGCGGGCCTTCACCGACCTGCTCGCCGGGCGGGACTGGCTCCGCGCCCGGAACGACTGCACCGGGAGGGTGGGGGTGCTCGGTTTCTGCCTGGGCGGCGGTTTCGCGATCGCCTCGGCTCCCGACTTCGACGCCTCCGCACCCAACTACGGGTACCTGCCCGGGGACCTCCAGGCGGTCGCGGCCCGTTCCTGCCCGGTGGTCGCCAGCTACGCCGGCAGGGACCGCACCCTGGTCGGGGCCGCCGACCGGTTGCGGGGCGCTCTTCGGGAGGCGGGCGTGCCCAACGACGTCAAGGAGTACCCCGACGCCGGGCACTCCTTCCTCAACGAGGCCCCCAACGGCCCGAAGCCGCTGCGTGTGGTGCTGCGCGCGATGGGCACCGGACCGCA
This sequence comes from Nocardiopsis terrae, assembly GCF_014651695.1. Classification (GTDB taxonomy): domain Bacteria; phylum Actinomycetota; class Actinomycetes; order Streptosporangiales; family Streptosporangiaceae; genus Nocardiopsis; species Nocardiopsis terrae. Next base: position 369,317 of record NZ_BMXJ01000001.1, on the reverse strand, counting down.
CCCGGAGTCCGCGGCCGACGCCTGGGAGCGGATCGGGTCCTTCTTCGCCGAGCACCTGGGCGGGGAACGGGAAGCGGAGTCCTAGCCGGTCGCCGGCCCGTGGAAGCCCTGACGGCGTTCGACGAGCAGACGCCGCCTGTGCCGGTTGCGCCGGACCGCCGTGGTGATGAGGACCGGCAGCCCGAGCAGCAGGCCCAGGAACGACGGGACGAAGGCCCACAGCAACGTGCCCGCCACACCCCGGACGAACTCGGCGCCGCCGTCACCGACGTCGGCCACCGCGAACTCCGCGCCGCCGGAGGTGCCGGGGCAGGAGAGCGTGTACTCCCCGGTCCCCGGCGCCTCCTGGGCCCCGACCAACGACCAGCTCTCCGAACCGGTGTCCACGTCGTGGCTGTACCCCGGTAGGCCGAACCCGGATTCGGTGCCGTCGGGCCGCACCAGGACGCACGTGTCCGCGTCCCCGCCGGAGGAGTACAGGCCCAGGAGGGTGTCGGTCTCCGTCACGGTGAAGACGGTCTCCTGACCGGAGGACACCCTGGCCTCGAACTCCGGCAGGGCCACCGTGGAGAGAACGGAGACGAGGAATCCGACGAGGGCCGTAACGAGCCCGCCGACCAGGACCAGGGCGCCCACGGCGTACCAGGACCGGCCGGGACGCAGTTCACGCGGGTCGACGCGGATCGGTGCCGGGCCGGGGCGGCCGTGCGGTGGCGGGTGGGGGAAACTCATGGCTGCACCTTCGTGCCGGGTACGGGCGGGGTCCACCGGCGGGCGCCCGCCGGTGTCCGGTGTGACGCACGGAGGACGCGCTCCGGTTCCGTGCTCCTCCCTGACGGTTTCCTGCCGGGGACGTCAGCCGTGCCGCCGGCCCTGCCCGTTGGCCCAGGCGTGGTACGCGCGGGCCTGGTACTCGCGGACCAGCCGCTGGCGGTGGTTGCCGCGCCTGATCGCGACCGCGACCGGCAGGGCCACGGACAGGAGCGCGCCCAGGGCGACCGACAGCATCAGTGTCCCGAACCCGGTGAGCATGGCCTGGTCGTACTCGACCGCGATGTCGGTGTCGGCGATCACGTACTCGGTGTCGGAGGAGCCGGAGCATTCCAGCGTGTACTGGCCCGGGGAGCTGACCGAGACCGAGTGGGCCAGCCGCCACTCGCCGTGGCTGTAGCTGACGACCCTCTCCACGAGCCGGGGGCCGCCCCAGCCGGACAGGCGGCAGGAGTCGGGGTCCCCGTCGCGGGGCGCCACGTACAGGCCCAGTGAGCCCGTCTGCCCCTCCTCCACCTGGAACACGGTGCTGCCGCCGCCCGGCACGACCTCGGAGGCGAACTCGGGCGGGTCCTGGGGGGCGTTGCTGCCGAACAGCCAGAAGGCGGACGCGCCCAGCGCGACGCAGAGCACCAGACCGACGGGCCCGAGCAGCATCCAGCGGAGTCTGGGCCGGACGTCCTGCGCGGGGACGTGCACCGGGGGAGGGACCACGACGTATCCGGGGGACGTGGCGTAACCGGGGGGAGGGGCGTACCCCGGGGGAGGGGCGTGGGCGGCCACGGCCGAGTACCGGCGCTGTGCGCGCCGGCTGGACAGCCTGCTGGTGCGCATGACCAGTACGGTCACGCACACGACCAGCGACACCAGGAAGGTGAGCATCGGGGACAGGATGCCGCCGACGATCAGGGCCGGGGAGGCTTCGGGGTTGTCACTGAGCAGCAGGACGCTGATCAGCAGGTTCACCGGGAAGATCGCTCCGCCCACCCAGTACCAGAACCGAGCGGGCTTCACGTCGGGGAGCGGTTCCCCGGTGCCCGGTCGTGCGGGTGCGACGGGCGGATCGGGGGGACCGGCGTGCTGCGGGGGCCCGGCGGGTGGGTGCTGCGGTCGCAGGTACTGCGTGGGCGGCGGGGCGCCCTGCGGCGCCTTCGGCAGCCGTAGGTCCTGCGGAGGTGGAGGAGAAGCGGAGGGCGGCTGGTGCCCGCCGGGCGGCGGGCCTTCCTCGGGGATCGGCATAGGGGGTCTGCTGCTTTCGGTGTCAGCTCTGCTGGGGGGTTCGTTGGTGATGTGGGGCGTCTGGTGCGGGCTCCCGGATGGCAAGGGCCAGCTTGCGCGCTGAACTCCGGCGGAGCGCCGTGAACACCCCGACCACGATCGCCGCGAGTAGCAGGGGCGGAGCCACGAAGACGGTGATGGCGGCGGTGACGAAGATCTGGCTGTCCACAGCCTGGAGGGGGCTCGCGGAGGCGAGAGCGTACTTGCTCGCCGAGTCCGTACAGGCAATCCTGTAGAGGCCTGGTTCCGAGGTGTCCAGGGGCCCCAGAGCGTCCCATTCCCCGTAGCCTTCCGCGTGCTGGTAGCGCGTCTCAGGGGAACGGAAGGAGCCCTCCGGCGGGTAGTAGACACAGCTTCCCCTTTCGGGACCGGAGCTGAAGAGCGCCCAGGCGTCGGCCTCGCCTTCACCGACGTCGAATTCGACCGTCTCGTCTGGGGTGAACTGCTCGATGGCGTTCGGAGAACCCTTGATCGGGTTGCCGTTCAACAGGAGAGACAGCCCGAACAGCAGCACCGCTGTGAGAGCGAGCCCGCCTGACCACCGGTAGCCGCGCTTGCCCGGTGTCTTCTGTGCTGTGGGAGCTTGGGGCGCCCGGGCCGTCGGAGCGGCCGTGGGGGGAACCGGGTACGGTTTCGGATGCTCAGGGAGATGGGTCATGCGCACAGTGTTGCAGAATCAGGTGACACTGGAGAAAAGGGCCTTAGTGGACTTTGTGGTGTGTTCCACGCTCTTTGCGTCCAGCCACTCACCGCGGGGCACCGACCTGCCCGAGCCACCGGTTGAGGACCGGTGCGGACCCCTCAGAGAGGTCCGCACCCCGCTAGGAGGTGCCTTCGCCGGGCGGCCGGTCCCGTACCGCTCGGCGCTTGGCCTCCAGCCGCTCCTCCAGTTCGTCGGTGACCACCAGGTCGTGGCGGATCCGGCCGGTCCGGTATCCCACCCGGGCCGCGATATGGCCCGCGACCGGGACGGTGACGATCTGGAAGAGGCCGACCAGGACCAGGGTGCCGAAGTCGAACACCCCGGTCTCCTCCACCGGCATGATGCGCAGCCCGATACCGAGCAGTACCAGCAGCATGCCCAGCACCTGCGGCTTGGCCGCGGTGTGCATCCGGGAGAGCAGGTCGGGAAAGCGGATCAGGCCCACCGCGGCGACGAAGGACAGCAGGGCCCCGGCCAGGATGCACAGGATCGCGACCCAGTCCAGGACGCTGACGAACTGTTCACTCACGGCTTTCCCCCTGTTCGGTGGTCGCCGGGTACACGGTGTCCTCCGGACGGGCGTGCTCCTCGGGACGCCTGGCGACGAACTTGGAGATACTGATCGATCCGACGAAACCCAGCAGTGACAGCACCAGCAGGGTGGGCAGGATCGTGGGATCACGGTTGAAGGCCGCGTAGGCGCCGAGCCCCGTCAGCGCGGAGGCCAACAGCACGTCCACGGACAGCGCCCGGTCCAGGATGCTCGGCCCCAGCAGGAGCCGGGCGGTACCGAGCAGCGAGGCAACACCGAGCAGGACGGCGATGACGACCCACAGCGCGTTCACGCGTTCTCCTTCCCGGCCGCCGTCGCGGCCTCCAGATCGGTGATGTCCTTCCGGGTGCCGAGCGCCCGGACGATCCGCTCCTCCAGGGTGAGGATGATCTGTTTGGACTCCTGAGCCTCGGCATCGCTCTCCGCGCCCAGCATGTGCACGTACAGGATGTGCTCGGGCTGGGCGACCTCGACGATCACGCTGCCGGGGATCACCGAGGCGGCGATCGCGGTGCACACGAGCATCAGGTCGGAGTCGGTGCGCATCTGCACGGCCACCACCGAACTCCGCACCGGGGGGCCGGGGCGGAACACCTGAGCCGTCACCTGGAAGCTGGCGACGACCATCTTCCCCAGGACGTGGCAGAACAGGCGGACGCACTGCACCGGCCAGAAGCGGAAACCGGGCACGATGGGCGGCAGCGGGAAGACCATCATGATCGCCGCTGACACCAGGAACCCCAGGAGTGCGATCCCCAGGGACTCCGGGCGGGGTTCGAACCCCTTGAACAGCAGCATCCACACCAGGGTCATCCCGAGCGCGACCGGGATCTGCACCTTGCCGAGCCGGCGCCGGAGCGCGTTCAGGCCCCTGCCCCTCCTGGTCTTCAGGTCGTTCATCGGGAACCTCCCAGGACCGCTTCGATGTAGGGCCGTTGGGCCTGGAGGTCGACCGCCGCGTCGGAGGCGTAGCCGATGAGCGGTCCGGCGAACACGGTCATGGCCAGGCCGAACGCGACCAGTGCGACCGTGGCGCCCACCATGCTCTTCGGCAGGACCACCGAGGTCACCACCGGGGTGGCCGCGGTGGTGGTGTCGCTCAGCCGCGATGACGGGCCGACCGCCTCCTCCGAGGGGCCGAGCGCCGCGGTCGAGGTGTCGTCGGCTTCGGAGTCCTCCAGGACGGTGCCGGGTTCGGCCACCATGCCCTCGGCCGGAGTGCGCCAGAACGCGTAGTTCCACACCCGTGCGATGACGTACAGGGTCAGCAGACTGGTCATCACCGAGGTGCCGACCAGTGTGTAGGAGAGCGGCGTGCCCGCGTCCACCCCGGCCTGCAGCAGCCCGACCTTGCCCAGGAAACCGGACAGCGGCGGGATGCCTCCCAGGTTCATCGCGGGGATGAAGAACAGGACCGCGAGCACCGGGGCGATCTTGGCCAGACCGCCCAGGCGGTCCAGGGAGGTGGACCCGCCCCTGCGTTCGATCAGACCCGTGACCAGGAACAGTGTGGTCTGCACGGTGATGTGGTGCGCGATGTAGAACACCGCCCCCGCCATGCCCTGCTCGGTGCCCAGCGCCACCCCGAAGACCATGTAGCCGATGTGGCTGACCAGGGTGAACGACAGCAGACGTTTGATGTCGGTCTGCGCCACGGCGCCCAGGATGCCCATGAGCATGGTCGCCAGGGCCACCCACATCAGTGCGTCGTTGAGCTGGGTCCCCGGAAAGAGGAGGGTCTGCGTGCGGATGATCGCGTACACGCCGACCTTGGTCAGCAGACCCGCGAACACCGCGGTGACCGGGGCGGGCGCGGTCGGATAGGAGTCCGGCAGCCAGGCGGCCAGCGGGAACACCGCGGCCTTGATACCGAACGCGATCAGCAGGATCACCTGCAGGACCAGGGCCAGGTCGGAGGAGAGTTCGGGGATGCGCTCGCCCAGCTGGGCCATGTTCACCGTGCCGGTCGCGCCGAACACCAGCGCGATGGCGATGAGGAACAGCACCGAGGAGACCAGCGAGACCACCACGTAGATGGCGCCCGCCCGCATCCGCGACTGCGTGCCGCCCAGGGTCAGCAGCACGTAGCTGGCGGTCAGCAGGATCTCGAACCCGACGTACAGGTTGAAGAGGTCACCGGCGAGGAAGGCGTTGGAGACGCCGGCGACCAGGATCAGGTAGGTCGGCTGGTACACCGACAGCGGCGCCACCTCGGCCTTGCCCGCCATCCCCTGGCCGATGGAGTACACCAGCACGGCCAGCGTGATCGCCGCCGACACCGTCACCATCAGCGCGGACAGCCGGTCGGCCACCAGGTTGATGCCGACCGGGGCCTCCCAGCCGCCCACGTGGACCACCTGGGGGCCGAACACGTCGGCGCCCACCATCAGCGCGGCCCCGATCACCAGCACCAGCGCCAGCGAGATGACGCTCAGCCACTGCTGGACCCGCGGCCAGCGGATGCCCATGGCCAGTTTGACCCCGGCCGCGAAGAGCGGCAGCACCACCGGCAGGGGGATGAGGTAGTGGAGGATACCGGCGAAGTAGTCCCATCCCATGGTCAGTCGTTCCCTTGCAGTTCGCTGTCCTCGGCGCGTGCCAGGCGTTCCCGCTCCGCCCTCATGGTCTGGCGCGCCTGGCGCCGCTGCGAGCGGATGCGGCGGCGCAGTTCACGCCACAGCTCGCGCTCGGCGGCGCGGTCGGCGCGCCGGTGCTCACGCAGTCGTTTGCGGCCCAGCCGGATGCGGCCGCGCAGCTCCGTCACCTGGTTGACCATGTTCTGCTGGCGGTCGGTCAGGCGGCGGACGGTCTCCTCGGAGTGCTCGTCGGAGCGGCCGTCCTCGGCCTCGACCTCGAATCTGGCCAGCTCGGCCTGGGCTGCCGCGATCTCCGCCTTGATACGGGCCTGTTCGGCCAGTTCCTGGGCGTCGGCCGCCGCGATGGTGGCCTGGAGTTCGGCGCGCTGGCGGCGGATGTCCGCCCGCAGCCTGCGGCGTTCCTTGAGGAAGCGCTGCCGCACGGCGCGGCGCCCCTCGCCCTGCAGGATGCGCAGGTCCTCCGCGTCGTCCTGGACCTCGTCGTTGCCTTCGAGCTGCCAGCTCCGGTAGGCGAGGGCCAACAGGAACGCCGTGATGCCGAGGGTGATGACGATGGCCGTCAGGATCATCGCCTGCGGCAGGGGGTCGGTCATCTCGTCCGCGTCGTTGAACCACAGGAGCGGCGGCCCGCCCCCCTGACCGGCCATGGCCATGATCATCAGGTTGACGCCGTTGCTCATCACGATGAAGCCCAGCAGCACCCGGGTCAGGCTGCGCTCCAGCAGGAGCACGACACCGACCGCCACCAGGACGCCGATGACGAGGACGAGGGTCAGGCTTGGTGACTCGTTCACGAGGTGACCTCCTCGGCGCGTGCCCGGCCCTCGGCCCCGGCGGTCTCCCCCACGTGTACGGCGTCCCGTTCGATCTGTTCGTCGATGCGCGCGCCCAGGCTCCGCAGGATGTCCAGGATCAGTCCGATCACCAGCAGGTACACGCCGATGTCGAAGATCAGGGAGACCGTTAGGTGGGCCTCGCCGAGGAAGCCGAAGCTGATGTGGGCGTCGCCGCCGGCGAGGACGTCCCCGCCGAAGACCGCCCCGCCCAGGGCGGTGCCGGTGGCCAGGGCCAGGCCGGCGCCGATCAGCGCGCCCGGCTGTACCCACGCGGTGGCGTACAGCTCGAACCTGCCGCCCGCCAGGTAGCGGACGATGAACGCCAGGCCCGCCACGATACCGCCGGCGAACCCGCCGCCGATGTCGGTGTGACCGGTGAGGAGCAGGTACACCGAGAGGACCATGACCACCGGGAAGAGGAAGCGGGACACCACCTCGAAGATGATCGACCGGCGTTCGGTGGGCAGGTTTCCGGCCCCGGGCAGCCAGGTGCGCTCCCACCGGGGTTTGACGTGCAGGTTCCGCGGTGCGATCCGGAGGTCTCCCAGGTCCGGGCGGGTGTGTCCGGCGGCGGGCTCCGGAGCCGGTGTGACGGACAGGGCCATCACCCCGCCGGGCGCCTTGCGGGGCTGGGCCCGGCGGCGGACGAACATCAGGCTGGCGACACCGGCGGCCGCGGCGGCGAGCACCGAGATCTCACCCATGGTGTCCCAGGCGCGGACGTCGACCAGCAGCACGGAGACGATGTTGTAGCCGCCAGCCTCGTCGGCCGCGGCCTCGTAGCCCTCGGAGATCGAGGGCTCCTGCCGTCCCGCCAGGGCGAACCAGGTCATCGACGCCATCACCAGGCCGGTGGCCAGGCCGATGGCCATGTTCCAGATGCGGCGGCCGCGCAGGGCGGGGACCGAGAAGTGGGTCGGGAAGCGGCGCAGCACCAGGACGAAGACCACCAGGCTGACGGTCTCCACGAGGAACTGGGTGAGGGCGATGTCCGGTGCGCCCTGGAGGTAGTACAGGGCCGCCACGCCGTACCCGCCGATGCCGACGAGGATCACCGCGAACAGGCGCCGTCGCACGAACAGGATCAGCAGGCAGGTGATCACGATGATCAGGGCCGGGATGACCTGGACCGGGGTGTCCCAGAGGCGGAGGTCGGGGCTGGGGCCCTCCCAGAGCCGGCCGGTGACCATCGGGACTCCGGCCGCCACCACCAGGGCGATCAGGATGGTGCCGAGGTAGACCGGCAGCGAACCGCGCTGGGTGCTGCCGGTGACCTGGAGGGCCAGGTTCTCCAGCCCGGCGAGCATCCGCCGGTAGTTGCGCTCCGGGTTGACGAAGGACAGGCGGTTGCCGAGCCACACCACCCGGTGCCGGAAGCGGAAGAGCACCAGGCCGCCGACCACGCAGGCTGCGGACAGCAGGAGCGGTGGTTCCCAGCCGTGCCACAGCGCGAGATGGGTCGTGTACTCCTCGTGCGGCCCCGGCGGGACCGTGTCGGCGTAGACCGCGAGGAACGGGTCGGCCCAGCCGGAGGCGGGGCCGCCGAACAGGCCCAGTCCGGCCAGGACGGCCGCGGGTGTCAGGAACAGGGCCCCGGGGGCGTGGACCGGGGTCGGCCGCACGCCCTCCTTGTCGAGGAAGGCGCCCCAGAGGAAGCGGAGGCTGTAGGCGACCGTGAGGGCTGAGCCCGCGACCAGACCTGCCAGGACCAGGGTGTCGAGTGTGCCGCCGTGGGTGTAGGCGCCGAAGGCGAGCTCCTTGGCCGCGAAACCCGCTGTGGGCGGCAGACCGGCCATGGAGGCCAGCGCCAGGACCGTGGTCCAGAAGGTGGCTGGCATGGATCTGCGCAGGCCGGAGAGCTCGCGCAGGTCCCTGGTGCCGGTGCTGTGGTCGATGATGCCGACCACGAGGAACAGGGGGGCCTTGAACAGCGAGTGCGCGATGAGCATCGCGATACCGGCGAGGGCGGCGGCCCGGGTGCCGGTGCCCAGCAGGGCGATGAGGAAACCGAGCTGGCTGATGGTGCCGTAGGCCAGGACGAGCTTGAGGTCGAACTGGCGCAGCGCCTTCCAACCGCCGAGGAGCATGGTGCCCACACCGAAGAGCAGGGCCATGCCCTGCCAGACGACGGTGTCGCCGAAGGCCGGGGTGAGGCGGGCGACCAGGTAGACGCCGGCCTTGACCATCGCCGCGGCGTGCAGGTACCCGGAGACCGGTGTGGGCGCCTGCATGGCGGCGGGCAGCCAGAGGCTGAACGGGAACAGCGCCGACTTGGACATCGCCCCGACCATGATCAGCACGAGGGCCGTGTTGACCGCGGCGCCGGCCGCGGGCGGGTCGGCGACGATGTCGGAGATCACGTAGGTTCCGGCGGCCTCGCCGAGCGTGATCATGCCGACCAGCATCGCCAGGCCGCCGAAGGTGGTGACGGTCAGGGCCGTCATCGCCGCGCGGCGGCTCTCCTTCGCCTCGGCCTTGTGTCCGATGAGGAGGTAGGAGAAGACCGTGGTCAGCTCCCAGTAGACGAAGAGCTGGATGAGGTCGTCGGCCAGGACCAGGCCGAGCATGGCGCCGGCGAAGGCGACGAACACGCCGGCGAAACGCCCGAGGCCGGGTTCGGAGTCCTCGAAGTAACGCGCGCAGTAGACCAGGATCAGGGTGCCCACGCCGGCGGCGATCAGTGTCATCACCAGGCCGAGGGCGTCCATGTGGAGGCCGAGTCGGAGCGAGAACTCGGGCGCCCACTCGGTGCTTTCGGACCGGGTGCCGCCGCGGAGCACGTCCGGGAGCTGGAGGAGGGCCCACACGGTGGCCAGGCCGGGGACGACCGCGAGCGCGTAGAAGCCGTTACGGCCCCACAGACGCACCAGTAACGGTGCGACCGCAGCGGTGATGAAATGCGCGACCAGCACTGTTGTCAATGCGCCCCTCCCGGACCGGTCCGGGCCCACCCGGGTGTTCGGGCGGACGTCCACCGCCCCCGCGGCGGATCGCTTCGCCCGCAACCGGATCAGTGGGCGGGGTGTCGCCAGCGTTTCGAGGGGGCATGGATCTACTTGAATTTGCGTACTTAAGCTATCTAATAGCTAGACTACACAAACGTCAAACCACCGCGCGGGTCGAGTACCCGCGTCACACGCCCAGCCTGCGAGGACTGTTTCGTGCCCGACGAGACCCCCGAGCCCTGTTCCGACCAGCAGGAACCCGCCGAGTCCGAGGCGGCGGAGCTCGAAGAGTTCCAACGTGTGTGGACCGAGCTGATCAACGCGGCGCTCCACGCCCGCTCCCGGGGCGGACACGGCCACCGCGGCACGGGGGACCTCACACTGACACAGTCGCTGCTGATGGAGGCGGTGCGCGGAATGGACGGCCCGAGTGTCGGTGCGGTCGCCCACATCGTCGGCGTGTCCTCACCCTCGGCCACCCGCATGATCCAGCAGCTCGAACGCAAGGGGATGGTGGTCCGGCGCCGCTCCGAACGTGACGAACGCAGCACCGTGGTCACCATCACGGCGGAGGGCGAGCGGGCCCTCGCCGAACGCCGCAGCTACATGGAGTGCAAACAGCGCCAGGTCTTCGACGCGATAAGGCCCTCGCTGCGCCCCGTCGTCCTCGACGTCCTGCGCGATCTGCGACAGGCCATAGAGGACACCTGATCCGCCCCCGGGCCTGAGCGGCCCCGGGCGGGTCTGCCGTGGGCAGATCTGCCCCGGGCCGAAAAGGTGGAGGTCGCAGACCTGCGCGGCACAGGCTGGGTGCACCGGCGGGAACGGACGAGTGGTCCGCTCCGCGAGGCGCCGGGACAGGGAGAGCTCATGCCGATCCACCACCGGCTCGCCGCGGAGTACGCGCCGAGCGGGACCTTCGACGACCAGCTCGCCGCGCGCCTGCTGCGCAGCCGCGTCGTGATGCTGGGCACACAGGTCGACGAGGACAGCGCCAACCGCGTCTGCGCCCAGATCCTCCTGCTCGCCGACGAGGACCCCCACAAGGACATCACCCTGGCGATCAACAGCCCCGGCGGGGTCGTCTCCGCGGGGCTGGCCATCTACGACACGATGAACTTCGTACCCAACGACGTCTCCACCCTGGTCATGGGGTTCGCCGCGAGCATGGGCCAGTTCCTGGCCTGCACGGGCACCCCGGGTAAGCGCTACAGCCTGCCGCACGCCCGCATCATGATGCACCAGCCCTCCGGCGGACTGGGCGGGACCGCCGCCGACATCGCCATCCAGGCCGAGAACCTGGCCCACACCAAGCGGACCATGGTCGGACTCATCGCCAGGCACACCGGCCAGAGCGAGGAGACCATCGCCGGGGACCAGCACAGGGACGCATGGTTCACCGCCGAGGAGGCCCGTGACTACGGGTTCGTCGACCACGTGGTCGACTCGGTCGGCCAGATGGCGGTCGGGATGCGCCTGGGCGGCACCTCGCCCGGGTTCGCGACGCGGACGGGAGGCGACAGGTGAGCGGGCGTTACACGGTACCGATGGTGGTCGAGCGGACCCCGCACGGAGAGCGTTCGTTCGACGTGTTCAGCCGTCTGCTGTCCGAGCGGATCGTCTTCCTGGGCACCCCGATCGACGACGACGTCGCCAACGTCGTCATGGCGCAGATGCTCCACCTGGACTACGAGAGCCCGGACATGGACATCCAGCTCTACATCAACTCGCCGGGCGGCTCGAACACCGCGCTGACCGCCGTCTACGACACGATGCGCTTCGTCCGCGCGGACGTGGCCACGGTCTGCATGGGACAGGCCGCCTCCGCCGCGGCAGTGCTGCTCGCCGCCGGGACCCCGGGCAAGCGGGCGGCCCTGGAACACGCCCGGGTGCTCCTCCACCAGCCCTCCGCCGAGGGCCGGGGAGAGGCCGCCGACCTGGAGATCCAGGCCGCCGAGATCCTGCGGGTCCGCTCCCAGGTGGAGGAGATCCTGTCCCGGCACACGGGTCAGAGCCAGGAACGGCTGCGGGCCGACACCGACCGGGACAAGATCTTCACCGCCCACCAGGCCAGGGAGTACGGCCTGGTGGACGGGATCATCACCACCCGCGAGCCCGGTCCGGCCGTCGGTTGAGGACTGTCCGGGCCCCGGGTTCCGGGGCCCGGACGGGTCAGGCCGCCAGGGACATGACCAGGGCCTGCCCGGAACGGGAGGGCGCGGTGGTACCGGCGCGCGACAGGTGCGCCCGGCGCTGCCCGACCCGCTCGAAGCGGGCGGGGGAGGTGCGCCGGTGGAGCTCGCCGAGGACGTCGGCGATGCCCAGCCCCAGGGACCGGTAGACCGCGGCGAGGACCTCGGAGGAGGCCTCCTTGCGGCCGCGTTCGATCTCCGACAGGTAGGGGAGGGACACCTGGGCTGCCTCGGCCACCTCGCGCAGGGTCCGGGCCTGTTCCGTGCGTGTGCGGCGCAGCAGGTCACCGATGAGGTCGCGCATCAGGGGTTCGGCCGCGCCCTCCCCGGCGCGGTCGCCCCCGCGGGCCCCGTCCAGGGAGCGTAGGACGCTTTCGGACATCGGTGCCTCCCGGTCGTTCTGGGTCCAGGCCTTCGAGCCTATGCCGGGGGCAGCCGTAGCGGTAGGGGATCCGGTGGCCTTCTGCGGGCGGCAGAACGCCGTGCCGGGCGGGGTTCGGCACGGCGCCTTCCGCCGCGCGGACGCACGCGGAGTACGTGAAGTCGCCAAGCACGGGCAAAACCTTCGGGTCGGGTGGTGCCAGGCGGTGTTCCGAGCGCCCCCAGTGGGAACGGGGTGAGGGCGTCTACCTTGGGGGAGGACCCGTGGAGATCTCCGGCATCATCAGCGCGCTCATCATCGGTTTGATCATCGGTGCGCTGGGGCGGCTCGTCGTTCCCGGCAAGCAGCACCTGCCCATCTGGCTGACCCTGCTCCTGGGCATCGTGGCCGCCTTCATCGGTGGGTGGATCGGCGGCATGATCTGGGACGCCTTCCTGTTCGTGCTGATCGTTCAGGTCCTCGTGGCGGCGGGGATCGTCTACCTCGCGGACGGCATGTACTCCAAGAACGCGAACACGGCCTGACCGCGGCCGAAGTACACGGAACCGCCTGACAGGCCGTCGCACCGACGACCCACCGCGTCAGCCCGAGGCCGTCGGACCGGATCCGGCGGCCTCGGGTACGCGCACCGTCCGGCCGGTTCCGGCGGAGGCCTCCGCCGCGGCCAGCACCGCGACGACCTCGCGGCCGAACCGCACGTCGCAGGGGTCGCCGGGGCCACCGCGAACCTGGTCCGACAGGCGGTCGACAGCCGTACCGAAGGCCTCGACCGCGCTTCGGTCCCCGGCCGGGACCGGCCGCCACCCGTGTTCCCCGTACAGGTCGACCGCGAAGGTGTTCGCCTCCGGCGCGGCGTCCAGCGTCACCGAGAGCGAACCCACCGCCCCGTCCCGGTGCCGGGTCAGTACGTGGGTGCTGTCCCGTGGCCCCCTGACCGCCGTGACCTCCTCGACCGGGCCCAGTACGGGCAGTACCACCGAGAGCACGTGCGGGCCCACGTCCCACAGCCCGCCCTTCGCACGGCGCCAGGGTGAGGCCCCGTACGGGTTGCCCGGTTGGAAGATGGACGCGAACAGGGTCGCCCGCACCCCGTGCCATCCGCCGTCGGCGGCGGCCCCGGCGAGGAAGTCGTTCACCGTGTCGGAGAAGCGGCTGGTGAAGAAGACCACCGAGGCCAGCCCGCGCGCCTCGGTCTCGGCGACGATCGCGTCGGCGGCTTCGGTGGCCAGGGCGACCGGTTTGTCCAGCAGCAGGTGCCTGCCGGCTCGGGCGGCGCGCAGGGCCAGCTCGCCCTGGACGTCGGGTGGCAGGGCGATCGCGACGGCGTCCACATCGGCGATGAGGGCGTCCACGTCCTCGTAGGGCCGGGTGCCGAGTCGGGCGGCCAGCGCCGCCGCCTTGGCGGGATCGCGCCCCCACACCCCGGTCAGGGCGGCCTCCGGGTGGGCGGCCAGTGCCGCACCCTGTGTCTCGCGGGCCCAGTGGCCGGTGCCCAGCAGGCCGAATCGCAGTCCCATGCGTCCCTCCAAGGTCAGAAATCCACCATGTGCACCCTGGCCTATGGGAACGCTCCCATCAAGGGGCGGGCAGAGGGGACGGGCAACGGACGCCCCCCCGACGGGCTTCGGACAGGGGTCGCCCGCCCCGGCTGACGTGGCCGGATGCGGACGCCGGCCCCGGGGCCGTTCCGGCAAAAGCACAGGTGGGCCGGGCTTTGCCCGAGGATTACGTGAACGGTGTCGCGCCCAGCCTCGGAAAACTCCTGGTGATCTCTTCGGGGTTCCCCCATCATGGTCACCTGCGGGCGCAGGTCAGAGCACTGACGGAAACCTCGGCGGATCCCGCCTGACCCCCCGCTCCACGGACGCCAGTACTCCGGACGAAGGGGCCGAACCGGTGAGTCCCGAACCGATGGACGACGAGCCGACCATCCACCACTTGGCCGAGACCGCTGTCCGGGCCGCGGCCCTCATCACCCGCAGCCGGCCCCTGGCCCGGCCGGATGGGAGCACCGGCCCGCGTCCGCCCTACGACGAGGCCGAGGTCGAGGCCAGGGAGTGGATGCGGACCAACGGCGAGGCCCTGGCCTCCTGCGTGCGCTGGGCCGGAACCGAGGAGCGCCACACCACCGTCCTGTGGGTCGTGGAGGCGGTCGAAAGCCACCTGCGGGACAGCGGACTCCCCACCGAACGCCTGGAGATGGTCGAGACCGGTGTGCGCGCCGCGCTGGCCCTCGGCGACACCTCGTGGGAGGCGCGCATGCGCAACTTCCTGGCGCTCGCCCTGCTCGACATCGGCGAACTCGAACGTGCCGGGCAGGAGTCCGCCGCCGCCCACGCACTGGCCGAGGCGGACCGGGACGACCGGGCTCGCGCGGCCGCCCTGGAGTGCATGGGGGCCGTCGCCCAGCACGACCGCAGGGACGAGGCCGCGCTGGCGCTGTTCGAGAGCGCCCGCCCCCTCAGGGAGGCCATGGGCGGACCACGGGAAATCGCGGTCCTGGACCTGCTCAGCGGGCGTTCGCTGGTCAGTCTGGGCCGGTTCGACCACGCCCTGGAACGGTTGGACGCGGCACTGGAGGTCTTCACCGCGCCGCGGGACGGCCGGGACGCGGACGGGATGAACGTCGCCAGAGTGCGCCTGGAACGCGGGCGCGCGCTCAACGGCAAACGCCGGACCGCGCAGGCCCGACGGGAGCTGGAACGGGCGCTGTCCGGTTTCGAGTCCGGGGGCCACACCTACCAGACGGCCAAGGTCCGCGAGGTGCTCGCCGGGGTGGACCAGCTCTCCGGGGCGCAGGACTGGCGCGAACACCTGGTCGTGGCGGTACGGCTGTACCGGGGTATCGGACACGGAGCCGAGGCCGAGCGGGTGGGCGCGCACCTGCGCTGAGGCCGTCCGCGGTCGGACGGCGGTCCCCGCTCAGCTCAGGCGGCGGGCCCCGGCGGACGGCAGGGCGGTGAACACCACGGGCTCACCGAACCCGCGTTCGGCGAAGGCGGCACGCACCGCCCTGCCGCACTCGGCCACGAGACCGGATTCCACCAGCGCGATCACACAGCCGCCGAACCCGCCCCCGGTGATCCGCGCGCCCAGGGCCCCCGCCGACAGGGCGGCCTCCACCGCCGTGTCCACCTCGGGCACGCTCACCTCGAAGTCGTCGCGCAGGGAGGCGTGCGAGGCGGTGAACAGCGGCCCCGCCGCACGCGGCCGCCCCTCCCGGAACAGGTCGACGGTCTCCAGCACCCGCGCGTTCTCGGTGACCACGTGCCGCACCCGGCGGCGGACGAGGTCGTCCGGGAGCGCGGCCAGCGCGCCGGGCAACTCCTCGGGGGAGACGTCCCGTAGCGCCCGCACCCCCAGGATCCGGGCGGCCTCCTCGCAGGAGCGCCGCCGCTGCGCGTAGGCGCCCTCCACCAGGCGCCGCGGTGCCCGGGTGTCCACCACCAGAAGCGACATCCCGTGCGCGGCCGGGTCGAACGGCACCTGCTCGGCCGCCAGCGAACGGCAGTCCAGGAACAGTGCCCGCCCCCGGTCGGACAGCATCACCGCGGACTGGTCCATGATCCCGCAGGGCATCCCCACGAAGTCGTTCTCCGAGCGCTGCGCCAGCCGCGCCACCTCGGCCGGAGCCGGTGCGCAGCCGTGCAGGCCGGTCGCGGCGAGCACCGTCGCGCAGCACACGGCCGCCGACGTCGAGAGCCCGGTACCCGTCGGGATCGCACTGTCCACCAGCAGGTCCATCCCGCTGACCGGGTACCCCTCGTCGAGCAGGGCCCACAGCGTCCCGGCCTGGTAGGCGGCCCAGCCGGGCACCGAAGCCGGGACCAGGTCGGCCAGGGGCGCCTCGAAGACGTCCGGGAACTGCCGCGAGCTCAGCCGGACCACCCCGTCCGGGCGGCGTGCGGCAGCGACGTCCAGTGAGTGGGGCAGGGCGATCGGAAGCGCGAAACCGTCGTTGTAGTCCGTGTGCTCGCCGATGAGGTTGATCCGTCCCGGTGCGGTCCACACCCCTTCGGGCTCCCGGCCGAACAGCCTCCGGAACTCCGCCGCGACGCCGCTCACGCGTCGGCCTCCCGACCGCGGGCGAAGGCCCACGCGTCCGCCACGGTCTGGTCCAGCGTGCGCACGGGCTTCCAGCCCAGCTCCCGGCGGGCGAGGGCGTTGGCGGCCACCAGTACCGCGGGGTCGCCCGCGCGCCGCGGCCCGTCGACCGCCGGAACGGGGTGCCCGGTGACGCGCCGGACGGCGGCCAGGACCTCCCGGACGCTGTACCCGCCGCCGCTGCCGAGGTTGTACACCCGGTGGCTCCCCGGTTCCGCGCGCTCCAGCGCCCGGAGGTGGGCCTCGGCGAGGTCGGCCACGTGCAGGTAGTCGCGGACCGCGGTGCCGTCCCCGGTGGGGTAGTCGGTACCGAGGACCGAGGCGTGCGGGGCCCGCCCGGCGGCCACCCGGAGCAGGTTGGGGACGAGGTGGGTCTCCGGGTCGTGCCGCTCGCCGAACCCCAGGTGCGCCCCGGCGACGTTGAAGTAGCGCAGGCTCACCGCGCCCAGCCCGTGCGCCTGCGCCCAGCCGGACAGCAGGTGGTCCACGGCGAGTTTGCTCGCGCCGTAGGGGTTGGCGGGAACGGCCGGGTCGGACTCGCGCAGCGGCGCCTCGGAGAGCGGGTCGCCGTAGGTGGCGGCGGTGGAGGAGAACACCAGGCGGTTCACCCCGTGGCTGCGCATCGCCTCCAGCAGCGCCAGCGTGCCGCCGACGTTGTTGGCCCAGTACGGGCCCGGGTCCTGGACGGACTCGCCGACCAGGGACTTCGCGGCGAAGTGCAGGACCGCGTCGAAGGACGGGTCGAGCACGTCGGCGGCCCCGTGGACGTCCCCCTCGACCAGGGCGGCGCCCGGGGGTACGGCGTCGCGGTGCCCGGTGGAGAGGGAGTCGAGCACGGTGACCCCGTGCCCGGCCTCCAGCAGGAGCGCGGTGACGACGCTGCCGATGTAGCCGGCACCGCCGGTGACGAGGAGCTTCACGGTCAGGCCTCCCTGAGTCGTCGGGCCGTGGTCTCGGGGGCCACGTCGTTGCTGAACACACCCGCGCCGGACTCGGTCCCGGCCAGGTACTTGAGCTTGCCCGGGGCGCGCCGCACGGAGAACAGTTCGAGGCGCAGCCGGGCGAGCCCGCGCAGCCCGGGGTCGTCGACGGGCGCCTGGTGCCAGGCGGAGACGTAGGGCAGCGGACCGTCGAACAGCCGGTCCGCCCGTCCGAGGAGGTCGCCGTAGAGCTCGGCCAGCGCGGTGCGCTCGGCCCCGTCCAGGGCGGGCAGGTCGGGCACGGCCCGGTGCGGGTACACGTGCACCTCCACCGGCCAGCGGGCCGCCTCGGGCACGAAGGCCGTCCAGTGCTCGTTGGCCAGTACCACCCGGGGCCCCGCGGCCTCGGTCGCCAGGATGTCGGCGAACAGGTCGCGCCCGGTCTCCGCCCGGTGCAGGCGGGCCGAGTCCAGGTCGCGCTCGGTCCGGGGGGTGACGAACGGGAGCGCGTAGATCTGCCCGTGCGGGTGGTGCAGGGTCACCCCGATCTCCGGGCCCCGGTTCTCGAAGACGTACACCTGCTTCACTCCGGGCCGGGCGGACAACTCCTCGGTACGGTCGGCCCAGGCGTCCACGATGGTGCGCAGGCGCCGGGGGCCGAGCCCGGCGAGGGAGGTGTCGTGGTCGGAGGAGAAGCAGAGCACCTCGCACCGGCCCTCGGTGCCGCTGAGGGCGGGGAAGCGGTTCTCGAAGGCCACCACGTCGTAGGAGGACGAGGGCACCTCGGTGAGCCGGTCGCCTCCGGAGGGGCACAGCGGGCACTCGTCGCTGGGCGGCAGGTGGGTGCGGCCCTGGCGGTGGGCGGCGAGGATCACCTGTTCGCGTCTGAGCGGGTCCCAGCGCAGTTCGGAGCCCGGGGCGGCGGGCGGCAGCTCCCGCAGGTCCGGGGCCTGCACCCGGGTGCCGCCGTCCTCGTCGTAGTAGATGATCTCCCGGCCGTCGGCCAGGTGCGCGGAGGTCTTCCTCATCGGTCCTCCCGGGGGACTTCGGCGACCACGAGGCGGCCCACGCGGTCCTGGAGGGTGTCGCGTGCGGCGGGGGAGAGCCCCTCGTCGGTGACGAGTACGTCGCAGCGGTCCAGCGGGGCGATGGTGCTGATGCCGACCGTGCCCCACTTGGTGTGGTCGGCGGCGACCACCAGGCTGTCGGCCGACTCGACCAGGGCCCGGTTGGTCTCGGACTCCATCAGGTTGGGTGTGGTGAACCCGGCCCGTTCGTGCATGCCGTGTACGCCCAGGACGAGGGCGTCCAGGTTGAGCCCTCGCACGGAGGCCAGGGCGATCGGCCCCACGAGGGCGTCCGAGGGGGTGCGGAAACCGCCGGTGAGGGCCACGGTCTGGTCGGTGCGCTCGGAGCGGTAGAACACCTCGGCCACGTGGACCGAGTTGGTGATGACGGTCAGCCCGGGGGTCTGGTGCAGGTACTCGGCGACCAGGGCGGTGGTGGTTCCGGCGGACAGCCCCACGGCGCTGTGCGGTCGGATCAGACCGGCGACGGCGCGGGCGATCGCGTGCTTCTCCCCGGACTGCCGCGTCGACTTCGCCTCGAACCCGGGCTCCTCGGTGCGCGCCCCCTCGGGGGCTACGGCGCCGCCGTGGACCTTGCGCAGCTCACCGCGGCCCTCCAGGGTGTCGAGGTCGCGCCGGATGGTCATGTCCGACACGGCGAAGGCCTCGACGAGCTCGGTGACGCGCACGCCCCCGTCCCGCCGGACCTGTTCGAGGATCAGCTCCTGCCGTTGTGCGGCCAGCATCCGTCTCCCAAGGCGGTTGGCTCTGTTGGTTCTTGTTCGAAAGTAGTGTCCTGATGTTTGTTTGTGTTGTCAATGCTGGATCTTGACTGGTTGCTTGTTGGTTATTGTTTGTAAGTGTTGACAGGTGCCGGGTGAAGTGTTGACTATGTGGGTGTTTCCCTGTGGCGGTGCTCACGGGCGCGTGACGTTCCGAACCGGTCCGGCCGCCGGACGCCGAACCCCGACCCGGCGCAGGCCGTACCCCCAAGGGAGAGCTGAGTGTCCTTCGCGCACACCGGTCCCAGGCCCGGGACCAGAGCCGCCTACCTGGACGGTTTCACCCCCTCCGCCGGAGCCCGCGCCCCGCGCGCCCGGCTGTCCTCGAACGCCCCGGAACTCGCACTGAACGGCACGTGGCGGTTCCGGCTGCTGCCGGAGGCCACCGACGGAACGGAGAGCGGGACCGGCGGATTCGAGCAGCCGGGCTTCGACGACTCCGCCTGGGACGCGCTGCCGGTCCCCTCCCACTGGCAGATGCACGGTTACGGCGCCCCCGCGTACACCAACATCCACTACCCCTTCCCGCTCGATCCGCCGCACGTGCCGGACGAGAACCCCACCGGCGACCACCGGAGGGAGTTCGACCTGCCCGGGGACTGGCCGACGGAGACCGGGGCGGGGGCCCGCGCGGGCGGGTCCGTGCTGCGCTTCGACGGGGTGGACTCCTGTTTCCGGGTGTGGCTCAACGGGGCCGAGGTGGGCTTCGCGACCGGAAGCCGACTGGTCAGCGAGTTCGAGGTGGGGCACCTGCTGCGGCCGGGGCGCAACGTCCTGGCGGTACGGGTGCACCAGTGGTCCGCCGGAAGCTACCTGGAGGACCAGGACATGTGGTGGCTGTCCGGGATCTTCCGCGACGTCACCCTGCTGTCCCGGCCGGACGAGGGGGTCGAGGACGTCACGGTGCGCGCCGACTACGACCACCGGACCGGCACGGGCACCCTGCGGGTGGACGTCGTGGGCTCCGCGGAGACCGTGGTCGACCTGCCCGAACTGGGTCTCCTCGGAGCCGGGACCGGGACCGTGCACGAGGTCGGCCCGGTGGAACCGTGGTCGGCCGAGGCCCCGCGCCGGTACGAGGCCGAGGTCGTCGCACCGGGGGAACGGGTTCGGCTGAGCGTGGGCTTCAGGACGGTGGACACCGAGGGCGGGCGACTGCGCGTGAACGGGGTCCCCCTGCTGCTGCGAGGGGTCAACCGCCATGAGTGGCACCCCGACCACGGCCGGGCGGTGCCCCGGGAGACCATGCGCGAGGACGTGCTGCTGATGAAGCGGCACCACGTCAACGCCGTGCGCACCAGCCACTACCCGCCGCACCCGGACTTCCTCGAGCTCTGCGACGAGCTGGGGCTGTGGGTGGTGGACGAGTGCGACCTGGAGACGCACGGGTTCGAGGTGGTGGACTGGCGGGGCAACCCCTCCGACGACCCGCGCTGGCGGGACGCCTACCTGGACCGGATACGGCGCACGGTGGCGCGGGACCGCAACCACCCGAGCGTCATCCTGTGGTCGATGGGCAACGAGGCGGGCACCGGGGAGAACCTGCGCGCGATGGCGGAGTGGACGCGCGAGCACGACCCCACCCGGCCTGTGCACTACGAGGGCGACCGGGACAGCTCCTACGCGGACGTGTACTCACTGATGTACGCCCCGCACGACGAGGTCGAGGCGATCGGTCAGGGCCGCGAACCCCGCACTGAGGACCCGGAGGCCGACGCACACCGGCGCGGCCTGCCGTTCGTGCTGTGCGAGTACGCGCACGCGATGGGCCCGGGCCCGGGCGGTCTTGAGGAGTACCAGCGGTTGTTCGAGCGGTATCCGCGCTGCCAGGGCGGGTTCGTCTGGGAGTGGATCGACCACGGGGTGCGGCGGCGGGAGGCGGACGGCACGGAGTGGTTCGCCTACGGCGGCGACTTCGGCGAGGTACTGCACGACGGCAACTTCGTGGCGGACGGTCTGCTGTTCCCCGACCGCACTCCGAGCCCGGGGCTGACCGCCCTGGCCCGGACCTTCGCCCCGGTACGGATCACCGTCGAGCCCGGGGCCGGAACGGCAACGGCGCCGGGTGCGGGAACGGACGCGGCGGCGGAGGCCGGCGGCGGCACGGTCCGGGTGGTCAACGGCCAGGAGGTACTGGACACCTCCGGGCTGGAGTTCCGCTGGCGGACGGAGGCGGAAGGGGTCCTGACCGCGGAGGGCCTCCTACCGGTACCGGCGCTGGGGCCGGGGGAGGAGGCCGTGGTCGCGCTGCCGACCGCGGCCGGGGGCGCGACCGGGCAGGAGAGCTGGCTGACGGTCTCCGCGCACCTGACCGAGGGGTGCGCCTGGGCCGAAACGGGTCACGAGGTCGCCTGGGCCCAGGCCCGCGCCGTTCCCCCCGCCACCGCTCCGGTCACGGAGGGCTCCGTGGCCGGAGGCCTGACCGAACCGCTCTCGGCGCCGGTCGTGGACGGCGGGACGCTCGGAGTCGGGCCGGGGGTGTTCGACCCGCGGACGGGGCTGTTGCGGTCGGTGGGCGGTGTGGCGGTGGGTGCTCCCGGACTGAACCTGTGGCGGGCGCCGACCGACAACGACGACGGTCTGCACGGCGTGGCGGTCTCCTCCCTCTGGCGGGCGGTCGGCCTGGACAGGCTCACCGAACGGCGGGTGGCCGTGGAGACGGAACCCGACGCCCTGATGGTGCGTACCCGGGTCGCCCCGGCCGCCCGCGACCTGGGCATGGAGGTGGTCTACCGGTGGACCGGTGACGGTGACCGGTTGTGGTTGGACCTGACGGCGGAGGCGACGGGGGAGTGGATCTGCCCGCTGCCGCGGTTGGGCCTCGCCCTGACGGTCCCCGCCGAACTGGGCGAGGTGGAGTGGTTCGGGTACGGGCCGGGGGAGGCGTACCGGGACATGGCGCAGGGCGTGCGGGTCGGTCGGTTCCTCGACACCGTGGACGGGCTGCAGACCCCTTACCTGCGCCCGCAGGAGAACGGGAACCGGATGGGGGTCCGCTGGGCCGAGCTCCGCGGACCGGACGGGGCGGGCCTGCGGATCGAGGGCGGGCCGGATTTCGCCCTGACGGCCCGGCGCTGGGACGACCGCGCCCTGGACGCCGCCGAGCACCCGCACGAGCTGTCCCCGCAGGACCGGATCCACCTGGGACTGGACCTCGCCCACCACGGCCTGGGCTCGGCCTCCTGCGGTCCGGGCGTCCTTCCCGAGCACCGGTTGCCCGCCGGGCGCCACCACCTGCGCCTGGGCTTCCTCCCGATCGGCTGACCGAGGGGGGACGGTACCGCTGCCGCGCGGGCCGGACGCCCCCCGGAGCCCGGGGGAGGGCCCCTATCGGGCTGCGACCTCCGGGGCCCCGGGCCTCCGGGCGGTCGGGGCTCCGGACCCTCCTGTTCCGCGGGCACCGGACCCGGGGGCGCCGTCGGGTTCCGCCGCGGGGCGGGGCCGGTGCGCGGTGAACTGGACCAGCAGCACCGCCCCGACGGCGGCGAGCGCGCCGATCCCCTGGACGGGGGTGAGTGTCTCGTCGAGCACGAGGAAGCCGAGGACGGTGGCGGTGAGCGGGCTGGCGAAGGACAGGAAGGAGACCGCCAGGGCGGGTAGCCGTTCCAGGCCGCGGAACCACAGCGCGTAGGAGAGCAGCGCGCCGATCAGCCCAAGGTAGGCGAACCCGGCCAGGTTGACCGCGGTGACCGAGGCCGGCAGCCCCTCCAGCACGAGGGTGGCGGGCAGCAGGACTAGCCCGCCCGCGGTGAGCTGCCAGCCGGTGAAGCCCAGCAGGCCCACCCCCGCGGGACGGCCCCAGCGCTTGGTGAGCACGATGCCGGTGCCCATGGAGACCGCGGCGGCCAGTCCGGCCAGGACGCCGACCGGGTCCAGGGCGGCTTCGGGACCCACCACGAGCAGGCCGACCCCGGCGGCGCCGAGCAGGCAGGCCAGGAGGTGCGCGGGCCGGACCGCCTGGCGCAGCAGCAGGGCCCCCAGCAGCAGCACGATGACCGGCTGGACCGACATCACCAGGGCGGCGATCCCGCCCGGGAGCAGGTAGGCGGCGACGAAGAGCAGGTAGAGGAAGGCGCCGATGTTGAGGGTGCCGAGGACCAGCGAACGCCACCACCACACGCCGGAGGGCAGGGACCGGGTGAACAGCAGTAGGAGGAGCCCGGCGGGCAGGGCACGGACCATCGCGGCCAGGAACGGGCGGTCGGGTGGGAGGAACTCCGTGGTGACCAGGTAGGTGCTCCCCCAGATCGCCGGGGCGAGCACGGTGAGCAGGGAGTCCGCGGCGACACGGCCGCGG
This sequence comes from Nocardiopsis terrae, assembly GCF_014651695.1. GTDB lineage: Bacteria > Actinomycetota > Actinomycetes > Streptosporangiales > Streptosporangiaceae > Nocardiopsis > Nocardiopsis terrae. Next base: position 345,890 of record NZ_BMXJ01000001.1, on the reverse strand, counting down.
CCGGTCACAGCCCCTCCCCGTAACGCTCGCCGAAGGCGAGGCGGGCGAGGGGGCGCCTGCCGGGGTGGCGGCGTTCCTCGGCGGGGAAGCCGACGGAGAGCAGGAGGGCGACGGCGAGGTCGTCCCGGTGGCCGGCGCCGACCGCCCTGAGCACCTCGGCCTCGTCCCAGCCGTTCATCGGCGAGGTGGCCAGCCCGAACGCGGTGGCGGCGAGCATGGCGTGGGTCGCGGCGATCATCGCGTCCTTGACCGCGTACTCGCGGGCCAGGCCGCGTGCGGCCAGGTCGCGTTGGAACTCGATCCCGTGGGTGGCGGTGCTGCGCACGAAGTCCTCGTCCCAGGCCCGGTTCTCCCGGGCTCTCGCGTAGACGTCGCTGAGGTCCGCGCGCCACCCCTCGGCCTCGGCGAGGAAGACCAGGGTCAGGGGTGCTTCGCGGGGCTGGCGCTGACCGTTGGCGGCTCGGGAGAGCGCCTCCCGGTTGGCGGGGTTTCGGACGGCCACCACGGACCGGGCCTGGAAGTTCCAGCTGGAGGGCGCCTCCAGGGTGAGTTCGAGGAGTTCGCGCAGGAGGTGCTCGGGGACCGGGTCCGGGCGGAAACGGCGGATGCTGCGCCGGGTCCGGATGACCTGGGTGACGGTGGGAGGCGCCACGGGATTACCTTTCGACGTCTAATTGTTCGATGTCGAAAGATTATGTGCGGGGGTCCGGCCCGTCAAGGGCGCGGCGCTATGATCGCCGGATGAACGACGCCGTCGACCTCTTCCTCGCCCAATGGGCCCGTGAGCGACCCGACCTCGACACCTCACCCATGGGGGTCGTCGGGCGGACGAACCGCCTGCAGCAGATCCTGGGCCGGGGGGTCAGCGAACTCCTCACGGAGTACGACCTGGAGCGCTGGGAGTTCGACGTGCTGGCCACACTGCGGAGGTCCGGCGCCCCCTACCAGCTGACCGCCAAGGAGCTGGTGCGGATGATGATGGTGGGCTCGGCTGCCATGACCAACCGGGTCGACCGCCTCGTCCGCAGGGAACTGGTCCAGCGCCAGGCGGACCCCGCCAGCCGCCGCCGCGTCCTGGTCAGCCTCACCGGTGGGGGGCTGGACCTGGTGAACCGGGTCGTGGAGGGGCACGTGGCCAACGAGGCAAGACTGCTGGAAGGGCTGGACACGGCCGAACGGGACCAGCTCGCCGCCCTGATGCGCAAGCTGCTGCTCTCCCTGGGCGACACCGCGCCGGAGGAGCCGCGGGCCTGAGAACCCGGTTCCGGGTGTCGCGTGGCCGGGGTGGCCCGGAAGCGGGGCGGTACCCCCGTGAACCCGACCTCCCGCGACACGAGGGGGAGGCCCCGCGCACGGGACCTCCCCCTCGGAGTCCTGTTCCGGACTAGCCTTGGCCCTTCTTGGGGCCGTTGTCCGGGGTGAGGGCGTCCTTGACCTTCTCACCTGCCTGCTTGAGCTTGGACTTGGTCTGTTCGGCCTTGCCCTCGGCCTGCCACTGTTCGTTGTCCGTGGCCTTGCCGAGGCCCTCCTTGGCCTTGCCCCTGAACTCGTCGAACTTGTTCTCAGCCTTGTCCTCTTCGGACATGGGAGCCTCCTTCGATCGGTTCTACCGGGATCCCTGTCCGTTCCGCGGGCGGTTGAATCATCTCCGGGGCCACGGATGTCGCGGGAGTGAGGTGTCCCTCCCGACGGCCGGGGACGATACCCCGGGCGGCGGAGCCTAGGCCTCGGACGGCGCGATCGGGACGACGGAGGCGAAGGGTGCGCGTGTGGTCAGGCGTTCGGCGATGCCCTCGCGAACCATGGCCTTGGCGGTGCGTACCGCCTCGCCCACCTCGGCGCCCTTGGCCAGCTCGGCGGTGATCGCCGCGGCGAAGGTGCAGCCCGCGCCGCTCACGCGCTCCTCCCCGATCTTGGGTGCGCTCAGGACGGTGACCTCCTCGCCGTCGAAGTAGACGTCGACGGCGTCAGGTCCGGGCAGTTCGGTGCCGCCCTTGACGACCACGTGCGCGGGGCCGAGTTCACGGATGCGGCGGGCGGCCTCGACGAGGTCGTCGACGGTGTCGAGGGACTCCATTCCGGCGAGGGTGCGGGCCTCGAAGTGGTTCGGGGTGATGACGGTGGCCAGCGGCAGGATCTGCGCGGTGAGGGCCTTGTCGGTGTCCAGCGCGGCGCCGGGCTCCTGGCCCTTGCAGATCAGGACCGGGTCGAGGACCACGTGCCGCCACGGCTGCCGCTGGAGCGCCTCGGAGACCACGTCGATCGTGTCCGGGGTGCCGAGCATGCCGATCTTGACGACGTCGAGGTCGTGGCAGGCGGTGGCCGCCTCGATCTGGTCGGCGATGACGCCCGGCTCGACCGGGACGAAGCGGTGGCTCCAGTCGTTCCCGGGGTCGAAGGAGACGATGCAGGTGATCGTCCCCATCCCGTAGACGCCCAGTTCCTGGAAGGCCTTGAGGTCGGCCTGGATTCCGGCGCCGCCGGTGGCCTCCGACCCTGCGATCACGTACGCGCGGTTGGTCATCGCCAACCTCCCTCTGCTTGTTGTGCTGTTGCGCGGTGCCGGGGCCCTCACGGGTCACGAACCCACTGGATATTGCATCACAACTGGTTATTTCAGGCATATCGGACTGAATCTGGCCCGGGAGGGTGCCGCGCCGGTGCCCGCACAAGTCTAGGCGGCCGGCGGCGGAAGGCCTCACACCTCCGCGACCAGGGCGTCGGTGGCGTCGTACCCGCTGGCGTAGGCGCCGTCCACGGTGTTCTCCCCGGTGGTCGGCTCACCCGCGAAGTACAGAACCCCCTCCAGGGGCTCCGCCAGCGCGTCCGGCGCGTCATGGGCCCCCGGCGGCACGAACAGGTACGCGCCCCGGCTGAACTCGTCGGCCGACCAGTCATGGGTGGTACGAGCGGCCGGTTCGGGGACCCCCTCGCCAAGCGTTTCGGCCAGTGCCGCCAGCCCGGCGGTGAACCTCCGGCCCGGCGGCATCGCCAGAAGTTCGCGGGCGCTTTCGCCCGCGGCCCAGGCCACGACCACCTCGGGGGCCTCCCTGGACAGGCACCAGAACACGAAGCCCGACCCCTCGCCCCACCCCAGGAGGTTCTCGTCGGCGGGAAAGACCGCGCGGTCGAACTCGTACACCAGCTTGAGGGCGTCCGTGCGGTCGAGGGCGCGGACAGCGTCACTGTGCCCGGTGGGGAGCACGGGGTCGAAGGTGACGCCACCGGACTTGAGGACCCCGATCGGCAGGGTGAGCACGCACCGGTCGGCACGCACCTCGGTTCCGCCGCCTCCCCTTCCCGGGGCGGACACGTCCAGTGCCACACCCCGGCCGGACCAGCGCACTCGGCGCACCGCGTGCTCCAGACGGATGTCCAGGCCGTTGGAGAGCGGCGGCAGGAGGGTGTCGTAGCCGCCGACCACCCGGAAGTCCTCCCGTGGCGCGGACCACCAGTCGAAGATCCCGTACTCGCGCATCCAGACGGCGCTCCACCGCTCCAGGGGCTCGTTGTCGACGGCCACCGGCGGCCACCGGTCCTCGGGAACGCCCATCCTGCGCAGGTAGGAGGCGGCGTCCTCGTCGTCGCGGGCGGAACCCGGCGTCCGGAGGGGCGAGCCGGCCCCGGCCCCGGCGCGGACCCGGACGGTCTCGGCCCCGACCGCATCCACCAGTTCCCAGGTGTAGGCCTCCCTGCCGTGGATCAGTCCGGCTCCCAGTTCGACCGGGACCGAGCTGAAGGAGTGGTCGGTGTGGAGCTGGCCGCCGATCCGGTCGCGGGCCTCCAGCACGACCACGGACAGCCCGTGGTCGGCCAGGTTGCGCGCGGCCGACAGCCCCGCCACCCCGGCGCCGACCACCGCCACGTCCCACCGCTCCCGCGACATCCGGGCCGAGGCGCCGAGCGCCACCGAGCCGCCCAGGAGCACACCCCCGCCGGCCAGCAGGGACCTCCGGCTCACGAGGGGCCGGGGGGCACGCTCCGAACCCCGTCCGCCTCCGCTCACGCCGCCTCCCGAGACCTCCGTGCCCTCCGGTTCGGGGCACGTCACCCCCGCATTATCGGGGCATGTCCGACCGGTACGGCTCCGGGAGGAGGCTCCGGAGCCATGCCGGTCGCGGGGCGCGGCTGCAAGCGGCTACGGTTTGTGAAGATGACACATTCTCCTTCATGTTTTTGTATGCCTCGCACCGCTGACCACGACGAGAGAAGGCGCCAGGTCGCCGAGGCCCTCCTGTGCACGGGTCCGGCCATGACCACCTTCGTGGACGTCGCCGACGAACTCGGCGCCTCCGTGGGCCCGGTCCAGCGCCACTTCCGCCAGGGCCCGCTGGATGCCCTCCAGAAGAAGGTCCTCTCCGGGACCCGGTAGCTTGACGGGGCCGGTTTCCCGGAGGCCCGGAACGACGTTCCTGTGGCCCCCGCCGCTCACCCCGACCACCAACCACCAGGCATCCGCACCGCGCGGGTAGTCGGAGGACCACCTCGGTATGTCACACACGAACACCTTCCTCGCCCTCCTCGTCGATGCCTACACCAGGGCGCGGGTCGAGGTCGAGATCGTTCCCCCGGCCGGTCTGGGCGTCGAACTCCCGGGCTACGGGACCACGGTCATCGACTACACCGAACCCATCGCCCAGCTCGCCGACCACCCGGAGGAGAGGCATCCCGAGCTGGCCGAACAGGTGGTCCTCGCGATGATGCGCAACATGCGGGAGCGCGGCATCCCGCTGGGCACGCACTACCCGCCCCGGTCCGACGACCACACCAGGCGGGCCCTGCTCGCCGCACTGTCCGAACGGGGGCACGACGCCCACTTCACCGATCCCGACACCGTGGCCCTCCTCGGGGACGCCGAAAAGAGGACGCTCCACGCCCACCGGTACCTCGCGGCCGCCGAGGGCCTCGACGGGGACGCCGTCTCCCGGTACGCGGTCGAGTACGTGGAGGGTTTCGAGCGCGACTACGCCCGGGGAGTCCAGACCTCGGTCTCCGAGGACCGGTTGCGGGTCCGCGTCCGCCCCGAGTCGTCGTTTCCCGAGGAGGCGCTCCCGACGCTGGTCTCACGTCCGCTCACCTCGGACCTGCGGCTGGTGGTCGTCGTCGACTACCCGGAGAGCATGCTGGTGCTCAGGCGCGAACAGCTGGGCGGCATGACCGAGGAGCGGGCCCTGGAGGCGGCCGTCGCCAACTCCCTGGAGGAACCGTTCGAGGTCTCCGAGACGGACCTCCTCAACACCCCGATCGTGCACATCGGCGGTGGGAACCAGGAGTACACCCTCGCCCACCTGAACGTCCTCGACCGCTACCTGGGCGAGGCCCCGCACGGTGCCCTCGTGGTGCTCCCCTCCCCGTCGGTGGTCGTGGCGCACGTCCTGGGCCGGAGCAACCCCGTCACGGCCATGGAGCACCTCCAGGAGTTGGCCGAGCGGTACGCAGCCGACACGAACAAGCCGGTCAGCGACAAGCTGTACTGGTGGCACCCCGACTCGCGCGGCAGCGACCTCCCCGACCTGCGAGAGGTGGCGATCACCGTCGACGACGAGAAGAGGGAGATCTCGCTCTTCACCTCCGACGAGGAGTTCCGGCCCCTCCTGGAATCCCTGATGCAGTCGATGCGGTCCGAGTCCTGAGCCCGCCGGGGCCAACGGGGCCGGAACGGGCGGGAACCGGGATGCTCCCCCGATCGCCGGTTTCTTCGGCGGGCAGCCCCCTCCACGGAGCGGAGTAGGGACCTGACAGGGTGGTCAACATCGGAAGGACCTGGTGCCTGCCGTCCGGCAGGCCGTCCGGTCAGTCTCGCCCGGACCCGGTCCGGCCGGAGAACTGGCCCGGTTCGCGGCCCTCGCCGGGGCCGCCCGCGTAGGTCTGGCCGACCCGGAGCCACTCCTGGGCAGCCGGGCCATGGGCGGTCAGGGAAGTGTCGGCCACGTGGCGGCGGCGGGTGAGGACCAGGCAGAACTGTTCCGCGTCGCCGCGGACCACCTCACGGGCCTCCTCGGGGCCCATCCTCCAGAGTCCGCCGTCGGGCGAGGTCAGCTCCACGCGGACCGCCGCCTCGGGCATCGGGAGGCCGCGGGCGAAGTAACTGTAGGGGCGGGCGCGCAGGGCGATGTGGACGATGTGCCGCAGGCGTTCGGTGGGCTCTCGGGTGGTGCCCAGGGCGTCCACCACGTCCTGGCCGTGGGCCCAGGTCTCCATCAGCCGCGCGGTCGCCTTCGAGGGCACGCTCATCGGCGGGCCGAACCAGGGCACGCGGGTCCCGGCGGGCGCCGCGGCCAGGGCGGAGCGGAGGGCGGCCGAGGCAGCGCGCCACTCGGCGAGCAGGGTGTCCGGGGGCAGCGCGGCCAGGGGTGCGGCGGCTGTGTCCACGTACCCCTCGGGGTCGGCCACGGCCGCCTCAACGATCTTCGCGAACCCGTCCGCGTCGGTCAGGGCGGTCAGCGCCGACTGGTCGAAGAAGGCCAGGTGGGCGACCTGGTCGGCGATGGTCCAGCCGGGTGCCGGGGTCGGCCGGGCCCAGTCGGCGGCGTCGAGTCCGTCGAGCAGCGCGGCGAAGTCCTCCTGTTCCGCGCGCAGGTCCGCTACCAGGGCTTGTGCGTCGACCACGGGGACTCCTCACGGGGGGCAGCCGCCGGTCCTCCGGCCCCGCCCGACAAATGTTGACTGACTTGTCATGTTCGGCGCACCATAGCAAAGTGTGACCTGACTCTCCCAGGGGTCGGGTCGCCAGAACCCGGAGCGCCGCCCGGGCCGCCCCCCCCCGAAACGGATGCGAGTGTGCGTACATGACCGCGACCGATACCCCCGGCACGGACCGCTGGAACACCCCGGAACGCGCCGCGCTCCGGGAGACGGTGCGGGCCTTCGCGGCCAAGGAGGTCCTTCCCCATGTGGAACGGTGGGAGGACGAGGGCGAACTGCCCCGTGACCTGCACCGGGCGGCGGCCCGACTGGGCCTGCTCGGGCTCGGGTACCCGGAGTCCGCGGGCGGGGAGGGCGAGATGCTCGACCAGTTGGTCGTCTCCGAGGAAGCCGTCCTCGCCGGTGTGCCCACCGGGGTCCTGGCCTCGCTGTTCACGCACACCATCGCGCTTCCCGCTCTGGTCGCCGACGGGCGCGAACACCTGATGCGCGACTACGTCCGCCCGGCCCTGGCCGGTGAGCTCGTCTGCTCACTCGGAATCACCGAACCCGACGCGGGTTCGGACGTGGCCCACCTGCGCACCCGCGCGGTCCGTGACGGCGACGAGTGGGTGCTGAACGGGGCGAAGACCTTCATCACCTCCGGCTACCGGGCCGACTTCGTGACGGTCGCCGCCCGCACCTCGGACACCGGGCACGAGGGGATCTCGCTCTTCGTCGTGGAGCGCGGCTCCCCCGGGTTCACGGCCACCCGCAAGCTGGACAAGATGGGGTGGCGCTCCTCGGACACCGCCGAACTCTCCCTGGCCGACGTCCGGGTCCCCGCCGACCGGCTGGTGGGCGGGGTGGACCAGGGCTTCCTCCAGATCATGCACCAGTTCGCCGGCGAACGGATCGGCCTTTCGGTACAGGCCTGCGCGATGGCACGGCGCTGCGTCGACCTGTCCCTGGAATGGGTCCGCGAACGCGAGGCCTTCGGCGGGCCGCTGTCGCGCCGCCAGGTCCTGCGGCACCGGCTGGTGGAGATGCACCGGCGCACCGAGGTCGCCACCGCGTACGTGCGGGGGGTCGCGGAGCGGTTGCAGGACGGCGAGCCCCTGATCGCGGAGGTGGCGATGGCCAAGAACACCGCGACCGAGGCCATGGACTACGTGGTCGACAACGCCGTCCAGCTGCACGGCGGCACGGGGTTCATGCGCGGCACCGAGGTGGAGCGCCACTACCGTGACGCCAGGGTGTTCAGCATCGGAGGCGGCACCTACGAGATCATGAACGAGGTCATCGCTAAGTTCCTTCCCCTGCGCTGACCACGAGGAGGGGTACGAGTGGGAAAGCAGACGCTGGCCGGGCGGCCGCCCACGGAGCGCGGACGGCGCAAACGGGGCACCCTCGTCCAGGCGGCCCGCGAGGAGTTCGAGGAGCGCGGGTTCGAGGAGACGAGGATCGCGCAGATCACCGGCCGGGCCGGGATCGCCTACGGGAGCTTCTACACCTACTTCGACTCCAAGGACGAGGTCTTCCACGAGGTCGCCAAGGGTGTGGCCGGGGAGATGTTCGACGCCGCCCGGTCTGCCGCGCCTCCGGGCACCGCGCCGGTGGACCGGATCCGGTACGCCACGGAGCGCTTCCTGGCCGCCTACCGGGACAACGCGCGGATCATGCAGGTCATCGAACAGGTCTCCCCGCGCCACCCGCACTTCCGCACCCTCTTCCTGGAGATCCGCGGGCTCTTCGTCGACCGGATCACCTCGGGGACCCGCCGCCTCCAGGAGGAGGGGCTGGCCTCGGCCGACATCGACGTGGAGACCACCGCGAGCATGCTCGGCGGGATGGTGGAGCACACCGCACGGATGCTGTTCCTGTACGGCGAGGAGCACGACCCCGAGGTGGTCGTGGAAACCGCGACCCGCCTGTGGGCGCGCGGTATCGGTCTGGAGTACGGGCCGCCAGGCACAGGGTCGCAGGGAGCAGCGGGTCAGGTGGATTGACGCTCCTGAGAGGCTGCCTTACCAGAGGTCACTTCTCCTGAAGCCGACGTATGCCCTCTTTGAACCAGTCGGTTTTTTCTCCTCGGAGCGTGGATAGTACCTCTGCTCGTTCAGGAACTCCAGATCACTTGGTTGCGGATTCGAGAATTCTGGCTTGTTGTCGTAGTCGTACTCAACTCGATAGTCACCGTTGTTTGAAATTCGGAAGGTCGCAGAGAACCAAGTTCTGACGTCATCCTTGTGCATTCCCTCCCGTAGGTCCATGAACGCGAGGGCGGCCTCCGAGGGCGCAGATCCTTCCCGGAAATCCTCACCCTCGACGCGAGTTCGAAAGAAGCATTCTCCGGCGACTCCGAGGCCAACATGCTTACATTCAGCCTCGATCCATCCAGGAGGCACTGCCTGGAAGATCGACTTGCCAATGGTGGTGATTTTTCCTGCTGTGCGGGATTCATGAAATCGCTTGGGAAGATATACGGGGAACCGGGCGCGGGCGCCATTATCTGCGACTGTTAGTGCTCATACTGGAAGGCGAGCATGAGGGCGCTAGAACAGGCCTACCAGCTCCGGAACTGGATGCATGGGGTCGTGTCGTCGGTCCCGTGAGGTTCTCGGTAAATCCGGAGGCACGTGCAGTTATCTGAATGGGTCCTGCTGCACTATTATTCCAGTTGTAGTTCCTTTTTGCTCTGGTCTAGAACGAATTTTCTGAGATGGAACCATGAGGAGCTCTCGATCTGGGAATCGCCGGACATATGAATGGCCACCGCTTGATTATCGATGGTTGTGAAGACATAGAAAGAGCCAGTCAATGGCCGCTGGAGTTAGCGTAGCGGTCCAATGCTGGCCCAGCTCAAACAAGGCGACGGCCATTCGGTGATGCTGTTGCCGGTGGCACCTATGCCGAACTTCCGAAACTACTGTTCATAGGATCCCACCCACTCCGACGAGAACAATCAAACCTCAGTCAGGGGCGACGATTCAATCCTCTCCCTGTTCTGCCAGGCGGAGCTTCTCCCGAAGCCAATCTGGAATATTACCCTCATTCCGAGGGAACTTCTCCAGGTCCCTGTAGTAGCTGTACGGATCGATGTCGAAACTGAAATTAGGTTCACTATCGTAATCGTAATTCACATAGAATTGGAGATCGCTGGAGATTTCATAACTCATGCTGAACCACGCACCGAGGCCTTCTCGATACATTCCCACCCGCAAATCCTTAAGAATTGCGATCGCATTGCTTGGGATTGTAGGGTGCGAGGCGGTGCCATTGGGAGCCAAAACCTTAATCTCATAAGTGCTCACGCGGTGGCAAATTGCAAAGCTCAGAGTGATTCTATTCCATTCTCCTGGGGTTATCCCTAGAAGTATTTGCCCGAATTCTTGAAGTGCGGCATTCTGTTCTTCTGGTTCCATGGTCATAAATTTTCCTATCGCCTACTGTGCCTGTAGAGGAAGATCTGAATGAGGATGTCCTGCATCTTGATCTTCTGAAGCTTCTCCAGAAATGCCAGCGCCGATGAGGGCCCCTCCAGCCAAAAGAGACCCCGCGGCAGAGGGAAATCGCTCTCCGTACTTTCGCCTGGATTGGCCTTCGATCTTGACATCTGGAGTGTTCTCGAAAATTGTCACCACCGGATCCCCGCCGTTCACGCTGTGCTTGACGGTTACACTGACTGGCACCTTGCTCGAGCCAGCATACTCAGCTTCGAAGGTGACCTTCACATTGTTGTTCTCGTTCTCAAGGAGTTCTCGCCAACTCTTTTCCAGGCGGTAGAAATTGTTCGACTCGTCTGTGTTCTTGCGGATCTGGTTCACTTCGCGCAGCTGAGCGTAAAGGTTTAGATGGTGTCCACTTCCACCGAATCCCGTGCCAAAGAAATGGCCGCCATCCCATTTCTCAAAGTGGTAGTAAGGATCATTCTCAGGATACTCCTCTTTCCCTTTGTGTCCGGCATCCGTCTGGTCGTCTATTCTGTAGAATTCATTCTTTTCCTTGAGGCTCATTCCGCCTTCATCTGCACTCGACCTCAGCCTTTGGAGCTCGCCATGGGCATGTGTGGTTCTCGCCTCGCTGTCCGTCTCGTAATGGTATTTTTTCCCCGGGTGTTCAATAACATCGACAGCGTATTTCGTGTCTTTCCTGGGTTTCTCCAGCTCCGGGTTGGTGTCAACTTTGTTTCCGGGGTGAGTGTCGATGTGGAAGATCTTCCCATCGCCATCGGTGTAGAACTTCCCTCTCCCCTCGACGTCCCATACCGAGTTCGGCTCCAGCCTCTCATCCACGGCGAAACGTTTGCCGTCCTCAGGGAAGGAAGGAGGGCCACTGTCACCAGGTTTGAGGGGATGTGTGCGCGCCTCTGGTACAACCGGAGCCCGATAGCGCTTGTCGAGTTTGTCGTTGTTCCACTCCTGGTCCCAGGGGTTGCCCTCATGGTCACCGTCTCGAGAGCCACCCGTGTTGGTGCCGTCGTCCTGGGATCCGTTCTGGTCCCCACCGTCATTGGAGCCCTGCCCTGCGTCAGGACCATGGCCCGACCCACCTGGCCCACCCGAGGAAGGGCCACCCCCTGTGAGTGCTCCACCGGCCGTGGTGGTACGGCCTTGTCCATCCTCCGTCATCCGGGAAGAACTGTCCTGGCCATCACGGCCACTGGGACCATCGCCCCCGGAACCGCCGCCTTCCCGTTCCAGTACCGCCACGGGGCCACGACTGTGCTCGGAAGCTGGGGCATGGGTCGAGTCACCACCGCTGCGCGGCCTCGACCCCGGTTCGTTCGTATCGCTCAGATCGACCCGCTGATCCTGATGGGGGTCAGAGTCAGCCTCCATGGACCTGTGCGCCCCACCGGGAGAACCATCCATCAGAGGGCGGCTCGCACCACTTCCTCCTGTCCAGCTGCCGTCACCGGAATCAAGCTCCCTGAAGGCAGGCTCGTGCTCCTCCAGTCGCTCTTTCAGCTGAGGATCGTTCTCCATCAACTCGTTGAACACCCGGAGTTCTTCGGCCGTCGCCTCGCCCTGCTCACCGTTACGCCTGTGTGAGGCGGGAACTCCAGAGGAATCCCCTTGCTGCTGCGAGTTCGAGACACCAACACGACCGGCTCCGGAACCTTCGGACCCGCTGTGGGAGGTCCCCCCGCCCAGATCCCCGCTATCTGCATAGACCGGGTTGACCAGTTGGTCCATGTAGGCCTTGATAATCTCCATCTGGCCGGAGTCGACCTGCGCGTTGATCGGTGTGTTCGTGGGCATGTCCGGGAGGTCGGGCAGATCCACATCCGGACCGCGGCCGGAACCGCCCATGCCGTCCACGATGGCCATCCCGCGCCAGGCCATCAGCGGCACACCCACCACCGCGCCCACGCCGGTCGCGGTCAGAGCCGCACCACCCACGGTCGCCCCGATGTTGAGCAGGGCGGTGCCGATCACATAACCGGGGCGGTCCCCCCATTCCTCCCAGGGCACCACCGAGTGCGCCAGATCCTTCCACGCGCCCTTGACGCTGTCCTTGCTGGCCAGTCCGAACTCGCCACTCTCGTTGTCGTACAACCCCACCAGAGAGGCCGCGGACTGGAGGTTGTCCATGTGGTATTCCTTGAGCGAATCACCCCAGGACTGGTTGAACCACCCCTCCGAGGAGTGGAAGCCCAGCATCGCGCCGGTGTCCTCGACCGCACCCACACCGAAGTCCCACACCGCGGCCCCGGCATCGACCCACCAGCCGTGGTCGGTGTCCGCCGGCGCGGACCCCCACTCGGTGGCCAGTTCTGACAGGTCCTGCTCGTAGCCGTGGTAGAACACGTTCGGGTCGAGCTCGACATCGCCTTCGGGCATCTTCGCGAAGCTGGTGCGCTCGGGAACGTCCTTGTTGATCGCGTCAGCGCAGGCGGTCTCGTACTCGGCGTAGTCCTCGATGATCTTCTCGCCCGTGGAGACCAGAGCCGCGTTCTCCGCGACCAGGCCGCTCTCGCCGCCGAAGAACCCCTTCACGCCGTCGGCCTTGTCCCAGTCCTCGCCCTCGGCCTCGATGCGTCCCAGGAGCTCGTAGGCCTCGGTGCGCAGGGAGGCCCAGCGTTCCTTGATGCTCTCGACGTTCTCAGCGAAGGTCTCCAAGGCGGTGGCCGCGCTGGCCAGGGCCTCGGAGACCTCCTCGCCGTCGGTGGCCACCGGGTCCAGGACCTCGTAGAGGGTCTCGCTCTCGGGGGCGGAGTAGTACTCACGCAGCCCCGACCAGGCTCCGGTGATGCTGTTGCCGGTCTCGCTGATCGAGCCACCCACCGTGCGCAGGCCCGAGGCCATCGCGTTCACGTACTCGGGTGAGACCGAGGGCTCGGGGAAGGTCAGCGGGCTGATCTTTTCCTCGGCGTCGGTCAGGGCGGCGTGTTGCTCCTGGATGCTCTTGGGTGCGGCGGGGGCGGTGCCGGGATCTCCGGGCAGCACGGGGGTCTCCAAAACTCAAGGGGACAACAAGGAGGGAAGCCGAAGGCAGAGGGGCGCGTACGGGGTCAGGTCAGGCAAGGCAGAGCCCGCCTGGGCCGGTGGGGGTCAGGTCAGGCTGACGCCGGGGGGCGGTGTCGGCGGCGGGGGCGGATCGGGGATCGTCCCCGCGGTTCCCTGGGCCTCGGAGGCCATCTCCCGGTCGCCCTCCACATAGAAGGTGGTGGCCTCGCTGGTGCCCTGCACCGCCGAGGCGGTCAGCGAGAGCATGTCGCCGACCATGCCGAAGTAGTGCTCGGCGAACTCGCCCAGCGCGATCCCGATCGGGGCGCTGTTGATGTGGTTGTTCAGCGCCGTGACCCGGGTCTCCAGCTGGTTCATGTGGCCCAGCAGGCCTTCGGTCCCGCCCTCCTCGCCGATGTGCCCGGCGGTCTCGGTGAGCACCGCGCCCACCTGTTGGGGGTTCACATCCCAGCTACCCACGGCTGCCTCCGAAGACCTCGGGGCGGAAGACGTCCACGCCCAGCTCCGGGCCGGTGTCGGCGAAGGACGGGCCGGGCTGGGGACGGGAGGCCTCGACCGTGTACAGCATGCGGTTCAACGAGGCGTGCAGCCGGTCGGAGTCGAAACGGGCCCGGGTGTGCAGCCATGCGGAGGCCATGGCGATCCGGAGCGCGGGGGGCCGGGCCTCGGAAACGCTCTCTGGGGCAGGGTCTGGTTCGGGGAGTGGGTCCCACTCCTCCTCCGGGGTGAATTCGAACTTCACGGGCCTGTCCCTCCACTCCGTTCAACGAGCTGGATGGCTTCGTGTTGTGTGAGTCGCGCTGTGCGTAGTCGTGGTTCTGATTCTGTCGGGTTCTGTCGTGTCCTGCCCGGCTCGGCATCACCCGCCAGAAGGGACTTGCGGCACGAAACCCGACATCGCAGGAGGTCACACGCGCGCCGGGGTGGACAGCGTCCCGCGGAGCGGGACTGGCCGGATTCGGTCATGTGGCGCACTTCACGGGCCCGGCGGGGTCGAGGCGGGTGAGGAACGTACAAGACCGCTGGACCGCAGCCCGGAGAGGATGCGGGGCATGGAAACCACAGACGCACCCGTGCCCCCCGGCAACAAGCGCTTCGACACCAAGATCGCCGTCCTGCTCCGTACGGACCTTGAGGTATGGCAGCGGCTCAACGTGACGGCCTTCCTGGTCAGTGGGTTCGGGGCCCGTGTCCCGGAGCTGGTCGGCGAACCCTACGAGGACGCCGACGGCACCGCCTACCTGCCGATGTTCCGTCAGCCCGTCCTGGTTTTCGAGGGCACCAAGGAGACCCTGACCAAGGCGCACACCCGGGCCCTGTCCCGGGACGTCGACCTCGCCGTGTTCACCTCCGACCTCTTCGCCACCGGCAACGACCGGGACAACCGGGCCGCCGTCCGGGCGGTCGGGCGGGACTCGCTCGACCTTGTGGGGTTGGCGGTGTACGGGCCGAGGAACGGGGTCGACAAGATCCTCAAGGGCGCCCGGATGCACGGCTGAGGGCGCGAGCGTACCGCCCGGGTGGGAGGCCGAGAATCCTTTTGAAGTGCCTGTTCAGGTGCGCCTGGTCGTGGAACCCGGCGTCCGCCGCCGCGTGCGCGGGAGCCTGCCCTTCGAGGATCAGCCGCCGCGCGAGGTCCACCCGCCGTCCCACGAGGTACTGGTGCGGGGGCATGCCGAACCGGCGGGTGAACACCCGGGTCAGGTAGGCGGGGTGGGTGAACAGCAGCCCGGACGCCTCGGTCAGGGAGACTCCCTCGACGGTTCGGCTGTCCAGCAGGTCCCGCAACCGTTCGGCGAGGCCGGGGTCGTCGGCGGCGGCCGGGGGCGGGCCCAGCGTGCCGCGCAGGTGTTGGCGGAGGCGCTCGGAGACGAGTTCGAGCCGGCTCTCCGCCTCCAGCCCTTCCCCCGGCTGGAACAGGGCACCGTGCAGCTGGTGGATGCGGTGACGCAACAGGGAGTCGTCGAACATCGGGTGGTCCACGGCCCGGCCGACCAGGTCCGTGTCGATCTGTTCGGGCTCCAGGTACAGGACCCGTTTGCGCAGCCCCTGCGCGGTGGTGGGGGTGCCGTTGTGCGGGACGTGCGGTGGCAGCAGGGTGACGGTCCGGTCGAGCGCCCCGTGCTCGTGCCGCCCCAGGTCGTAGCGGACGGTCCCGGAGTCGATGATGAGCAGGGTCCAGGACCGGTGCGTGTGCATCGGGTAGGCGTGTTGGCGCAGATGGGTGTGGAACACCTCGGCGATGCCGTCGATCCCCGGTCTGAGGACCACGGTGTCCGCGTGGCCGTCCATGGCCCGACCCTATGCCGCACCGCAGCCGAGGCGCTCTCCGGTGACCGAGGGACCGGGCCCGGCCCGCCCGCCCAGACCTCCCTCACCAGTACCGAAGCCCAGCGCAGAACCCTCGCGCTGGGCTTCGAGGCTGCTCTGCCGAGCTGCCGGGATCAGCCGGTGCTGTGTGACTGCCAAGCCGCGGAGAACATCTCGTGCGGGGGAGCGACCGGCAGCGGACGGCTGAAGGTACCCCGGACCCGCCCCAGGTAGTCCACGGCGAGCAGGTGGGTGCCGAGCTTGACCGTCTCCATGGACGGGAACGGCGCCTTGAGTTCGGTCCAACCCCCGGGCAGGAAGAGCGTGCGCCCGGCCTTGGTTCGCTTCCCCTTCGTGACCAGCCCGTTCTCCAGCAGTTGCACGGCGGCCTTCTGGTGCTGGCCCGCCGACCAGCCGTTCCACCGGCGTACCCGGCGGTCGGTGGGGTGGGCCAGGGTGAGCAGCTGCAGGTAGAGGGCGGACGCGGCCGCGTCCACACCGAACTTCCCGGACACCTCCGCCACCAGTTCAGGGGCGCTCAGCCTGGGGTCGACCTCGAACCCGCCCACGGGCACCGGGGCGTCGGCGGCCCGTTCGACCATGCGGGCGAGACCGCCGCCGCAGACCACCCTGGCCTGGAGGACCGTCAGGGCGAGCTCGTACATGTCGAACTCGTCCAGCGCGCGTGTGCAGCGTTGGAAACCCTCCTCCTCGAACAGCCCTGAGGTCAGCATCAGGGCGTTGGGGAACCGGTAGACCCCGCTTCGGGGGAGGGCGAGGATAGCGTCGCCGTGGAGGGAGTGGCCGGTTCCGGGTTCGAGCTGGCCCTCGGCTCCGACCCGGACCTCGGCGGCTCCGACCCGCTCCGACCACCCGTCGAGCTGTCCGTCCTGAAGATGCGGAACCACGGGCACGTACACATCGGGGGAGCGCAGCCGCTCGGTCATCCGTTCGTGCAGCCCTGCGACTCGGGCCTGGGCGGGGTGGCCCACCGGGAGTTCGGTCAGCGCCCAGGCCAACAGTGAGGCCGTACGCAGGTAGGGTCGGGTCCCCTCGTCCTCGGGGAAGTCATGGAGCCGTTCGCTGTTGCCCGGCTCGTGGACGAGCGGCCCGAACGCCTTGGACAGGGTGAGGGAACGGGACCAATCGGTGCTCCCTTCGATGGCCGCCGTCGTCGCCACCGCCGGTTCGGTGAGCTGCGCGGCCCACTCCGGGCCCAAGTCCATCTCCTTCTGGAGCAGGGCCGGCAGGTCTGCCAGGATCGCTGCGGGATCGGACTTCGAAGGACGGACCCCGAGGAGTTCCACCCACATCAGGGCCATGCGTTCGGCGGCCGCGACCGTGCCACCGGGTTTCCACAGTTCGGCGGGGTCGTCGGGCACGGCTGCACCCAGGAACCGGGTCGTGTCGGCCTCGGACAGCGTGGCCCCGGTCTTGCGGTATTCGGTCTGGGCTCCCTTGCTCGTGGGCGGGACCGATCTCGGCCAGCCCGCCTGACCGGACAGGACGAACTCGGCCACCGGCTTCATCACCCCGGTGTGCTTGCGGAAGACCTTGACCGCCTCGGGCTCGGCGCTGACGGGGCCGTTCCGGTCAAGCAGGTCCAGGAAGCGGCGCAGCCGTCCGACCTCGTCGCGTTCGATACGGAGGGGCTCGCTCTCCTCAGCGCCCTCGGGCGTCGGAGCGCTCTCCCAGCGCACGTAGGAGTATCGCCGCTGCGGAAGGTAGCGATCCGACCAGTGCGGTGCGGGCGCCTTCCCGTTCGTGTGTGCGTAGCGCTGTCCGTCCAAGGGCGGCTCGGTGATCACGGCCTCTCCCTGAGCCAGCAGCGGGGCCAGCGCGGTACCGCTGGCCGTTCCGAGTACCCAGCCCGTGCCCTGTTCGGCGAAGGGCTGGCCGGCCCATGTGCGCAGCAGCGCGATCAGGGCGTCCGCCTTCCTGCCGGTCAACGCCCCGGTCGCCAGTCGCCACATGGCCGCGTCCGGCACCCCGAAGAAGTGGGTCCAGGACGCCGCCGGGGTACCGGGCGGGCTCAGCCGCCGGTCCTCTTCGCTGGCCCGACCGCTCAGCCGGGCGCCGTCGGCGGCGATGGAGGAGATCATGCCGGGGAGGGTGGGGAAGCCGAGCTTGAACGCCTTCTTGGGGACCAGACCGGACACCGCCGCGGCCAGGTCCTGGTCCGGGGCCTCCCCTGCTGGCCGGGGCGGCGTTCCGGAGCGGATACGTGCGGTGCGGTCGGACATTCCCGCCACCTTGAGCCGCAGTTCGACGGTCCACAGCACCGCCCACACCACGCCGTCGGCGACGGCCGGTTCGGTGACCCCGGGCAGCAGGACGGGCAGCGCCTCGCGGACGGCCGCCGCGCGGGCCCGGGACACCTGTTCGGCGATCTCGGGCAGGGCCACCGCAGGCGCGGGGTCCCGGGGAACGGAGGTCGTGAGCGCGATCTCGACGAGCTGCCGCGCGGTGCCGGTGTCCAGTTCCCGGAGCGCCCGGGTGGACTCCGGGGCGCGCGGGGCCAGGAAGTGCCAGTAGGCGGGGGGTGGTGTGAGTGGGCGCCGTCCCACGAGGTCGAGGTTCTTCAACCCGCCCTTCGGGTAGGCCCAGGTCTCCCAGAGCAGGGTGTCGTCGGTGGTGTCCCGGCACTGGATCACGGTGTGCCCCGCCTGCCAGCGGTAGGCGAGCAGCCCTTCGGCGGGGTTGTCGGGCATGCGCAGGACACCCCAGTAGGTGAGGTCCCGGTGTTCCTGGAAAGCGGCCCGCCGACCGTCCGTCCCCTCCAGTGCCCGCTCGGCGTAGCGGTCGCCCTCCGCGCCGGGGCCGATCCACACGACGCGGGCGCCCGCGAGCCCGTCCCCGGCGCCCAGGGGTGAGTCCGACACACCTTCGGGCAGACGGACCAGGTGCAGGCGGGTGCTCAGCAGGTCCCCGTAGTCCAAGCGCGGGTCCGGGGTGAGGAACCCGGGGCTGGAACGCGCGAGCGCGGCACCGGTCGCCGGGTCCAGTTCGGTGGCCCCGGCCTCCCACCGGCCCCCGTCGGTCCACACCCGGGTGCCGTCGGTGGCGTGGTCGCGTCCGTAGGTGACGCCGGTCCGGTCTCCGGGGCGCAGGACGCGCTCCTTGTCGTATCGCCCCCTGTCCGGGCTCTCCAGGACCAGGCCGAGGTCGTAGCGATGCGCCGAACCGTAGTCGAACAGGCCGGGGTCGCTGTCCAGTTCGAACGTGTCGTCGGGGGCCGAACACCAGAAGGCCCTCGGCTGTCTCGGCCACTGGCTGCCGACGTCCTCGGAGTGGAGCCAGGTGACCAGGAAGTCGCCGCCCACGTAGTGCACGACGTGGGCGGCGGCCTCCTCCGGGAGGGAGAACGCGCAGGAACCGCGCCGCCCCTGATGGTCCACGGCGACGGCGGCGCCCCGGCCGTAGACCGTGAGCACCGGCCAGGTGGAGGTCATGCCGAGGATTCCGCCCGGGCGCCCCCCGACCTCCTCGACGGCCTCCTCGAAGGCGGGCCAGGTGTGCTCAGCGGGGATGCCGAACTGGAGGGTTCGTGCCAACGGCTCGGCCAGGTCGAGGCCGTCCAGGGATTCCTGGAGTCCGTCCATGCCGCCCATCACGAGGTGGGTGAGACGTAGGTCGAGTTCGGCCAGCACGTGTTCGGCCTCGCCCAGGGGTACGGAGCGCAGATCCTCGATCCACTGCTCCACCTCCTGGACCACTTCGGGGGAGGGGGAACGCCGGGGGTTCCGTGCCTGTTGGACGGACCTCCTGATCCGCCTGGTCTCCTCCTCGGGGGCGTCCACCGGGATGCGGTGGTCGTCGCAGGCGATGAGCAGACGGCTGTCCACACGGTTGTGCCGGTACCTGCCCTCGAACAGGCGGACCGGGAGGTTCTCCGCGCGCAGCCTCGGGGCGAGACGGGGGAGCAGGGCGAACAGTTCGTCGGGAAGGCTCTGTGTGCCCACGCATCCGCGCGTCCACATGTGGGTGTACATGTGGTGGAACCGGGAGAGCCAGGCGCTGTAGCCACCGTCGGGGCGGACCCGGCCGTCGGCCATGGCGTCAGCGATGCCGGCGCTCTCCAGCAGGCGCAGCCAGGCGGCGCCGTCGGTGACGGAGGTGGGGAAGAGGGCGGCGATCCCTCCCCGGTCCTCCGGGGCGGGTGGGGCCTTGGCGAAGACCTCCGCCGCCTGCTTCAGCAGTCCGTCCGGGACAGGGTTGCCCCGTGCGGCGGCCAGGTAGCGACCGAGGGTGCGAGAGGTCTCCTCGGCGCTCGCCTCCTTGCCCAGGCCCAGGGTCTTCACCGAGGCGCGGATCTGGGCCGCCAGGTTGGCCGGTGGTGCGACGCCTACCGAGGCCCGGGTGTGGGGGTACGAGACCTGGGCCGCTGCCACCCCGCCGCCAGTGGCCCAGGCATCCAGGAAGCGGACGAACTCCCGGTGCGCCTCCTCCGCGCTGCGGTGTTCGGCCAGCCGGTGCCGGTGGGCGCTGACCTCCGAGGTGGGCAGCAGCCCGAGCCGGGCAAACAGGAGGGCGTTCTCCACGGTGTGGTGGGGGTCGCGAGCGAGTCCGTGCTCGGACTCCAGCTCCCGTGCCCGCAGGTAGGCAGCGGTCGCATGTTTGCCCCCGAAACGGAGTAGCCGGTGCGCGACCGTGTCGCTGAGCCAGGGCTCGTGCTCCACGGCTAGACCGGCGTCCCTGAGACGACCCACCATGGCCCCTTGGAGGTACTCGGGCTTGAGGCCTGACCAGCGCATCCGCTCATCGAGGAAGTCGAGGAGGTCGAGGGCCCGGGGTTCGCACTCGGGGGCGTTGGCTCGGACCCAGTCCAGGTACAGGGTGGACGTGGCGGGGTCAGCGGGGAGGGGAAGCGGCATGCGGGGAGTATCGCAGCGCCCGCCGACAGTGAGCGGCGGTCCCCGTGTCCGGAGGTACGGGAGTCCGTGTGATCGGCCGGAGGTTCTGAAGGACTGGATGTGAGGAGACCAGCAGACCAGAAGTTCCAGGCCAGGCATCCGGCGGTCTGGATGGATCCCTCGCCTGCCGCTTCGCTTACTTTCAGACCGGGCAGGAGTGCCGTGCTGACGGCCACTGCGGACCAGACCCACCACTGACGCGGGGCGCGGTGGCGCCGCGCGGGAAGACGGGGGAGGGGAGGTGACGCCCGGTGAAGGGCGTGGCCGAGGTGTGGAACACCCCGTCGAGGAGCTCGGTCAGCTCTTCGGTGACCTGGCCGGGCACCCGACACGGCCCGTACCCGTACACGTCCAGCACGGGTTCGTCGGTGAGTAGCGGCTCCAGGTGTTCGGGCAGGCGGACAGCCGGCAGACGGACTCCTTCGGGGGCGTGTCGGGGGACTCCTGCGCTTGGTGATGATATGTGCCTCCGCGTCTCGGGGCCCGGGTGTTGGCGACTGTCGCAGGGCGCCGGGTTGGCCGGTCCCGGACAACCCGGGCCGAGGGGCGGGTGTGCACAATGGCGCCATGGCGAACGAACGCGGCAGCGGGCCGGACAGGGCGACCACCCGGGCATGGCAGGCGATCGGTGGAGCGGCGGACCTGGTGGAACGGGTCTCCTACCGGGGCGCGGGGGAGGTGCTCCCGGCCGCGCTGCCGGTGCGTGAGCTGGCCCGCGCCACCGTCGGGGCGTGTTCGCTGGCCGCGGCCGAACTGCTGGCCGTGCGCAACGGCGGGCCGGTCCCCGGCGTGCCGGTCGACGAGGGCGCGGTGGCCACCGCCTTCGTCAGCGAACGCCACCTTCTGGTCGACGGCCGCAAGCCGACCTCCTTCGCACCGCTGTCCGGGTTCTGGCGGGCCGCCGACGGCTGGGTGCGCACCCACGCGAACTACCCCCACCACCGGGCCCGGCTGCTGTCCGCCCTGGGACTCGGTACGGGGACGGGCCCCGACGGGCTCGCCGAGGAACTCCTGTCCCGGACCGCGCACCAGATCCAGGAGACGGTCTACGCGCAGGGCGGTCTGGCGGTCGCCATGGCCCCCGTGCCCGGTCCGGGAGGGGGCCCCGGTGGGGCGGGGGAATTCACTGCGGCGGGGCTCCCGCTGGCCGGGTTCGAGACGTTGGGCGGGGTCGGGGACCGCCGGTTGCCCCCGGCGGCACTGCCCGCGGCCGGGGTCCGGGTGCTGGACCTGACCCGGGTCATCGCCGGGCCGGTGGCCACCCGGACACTGGCCCTGTTGGGTGCGGACGTGCTGCGCGTGGACGCCCCGGGCCTGCCGGAGGACCCCGACAGCCACACCGACACCGGGACGGGCAAACGCTCCACCCTGCTGGACCTGGCCACGGACGAGGGCCGGAGCACCTTCGAGGCTCTGCTGGACACCGCCGACGCGGTGGTGACCGGTTACCGGCCGGGTGCGCTGGACCGCCACGGGCTGGTGGCGGAGGAACTGATCGCCCGCCGCCCCGGGCTGGTCGTCGCCCAGCTGTGCGCCTGGGGCTGGACGGGCCCCTGGGCGGAGCGGCGGGGGTTCGACAGCCTCGTGCAGGCGGCGAGCGGGATCGCCGCGATCGAGGCGGGACCCGACGGCCGCCCCGGCGCCCTGCCCGCCCAGGCCCTGGACCACGGCACCGGCTACCTGCTGGCCGCCGGGGTCCTGCGCGCGCTCACCGAACGCCAGGCGGACGGCCGCGGGCGGCGGCTGCGGTTCTCCCTGGCGGGTACCGCCGGGTGGCTGCTGAACGGTATCGACCCGGAACCGGCCGCGGAGGGCGGCTACGACGCCGGGGCCTGGCTGACCGGGGCCGCGTCCCCCTACGGTCCGCTGCGTTACGCCCTTCCACCGGTGCGCTACGAGGGCGGCCCCGGGGACTGGGCCGCCCCCGCCACCCGCTGGGGCAGTGATCCGGCACTCTGGCTCTGAGCAAACGTCCCTCCGGGGCCGGTCAGTGCCCGGCTTCCTCCGGCGGCGGCCAGCCGTCGCCCCACTCGGCCTTGCGGGCCGCGCGGTAGGTCCGGCCCTGGCGCTTGGACACGAGCCGTTCCTCGATCCCCGGGGCGTCGGTGCACAGGTTCAGCGAGACCAGGCCCTTGCGTTTGTGGGGGTGGCGCAGGACGCGGCCGTCCGGGCGTTCGACGGGTTCGGACGTGGCGGCCACGAAGGAGTACTTCTCGTCCTCGAAGCCCAGGGTGCCGAACTTGAGCCTGCGCTGGATCCCGGAGCGGTTGAGCCGCTCGGAGAAGTGGCACCAGTCCTCGCCCGGGGTGATGGGGCAGGCGTGCCCGTGCGGGCAGGGCGCGGCGACGGACTTGCCCTCCGAGGTGAGCACCGCCCGGGCGGCGATGATGCGTTCGTAGCCCTCCGGGGTGCCGGGTTCGACCAGGACGACGGTCCCCGCGCGCCGGGCCAGGGAGCGCACCACGTCCTCCTGGACCTGCGGGGGCAGCTCGTTGAGCACGTAGGACATGGTGGCCAGGTCCACGCGGGGGCCGTCGGGTACGGCGCCGGTGAGCCGGAAGCGTTCCCACTCCGAACCACTGACCGCGGGGGCCGTGGACCTGAGGGCGATCCGTCTGCCGAGCCTGATCGCCGGGGCCGACTGCTCCAGGACGGTGGTGGAGCGCAGGGACGGCCAGGCCGAGGAAGCGGCCCACACGGCCGCCCCCATACCCCCGCCGACGTCGAGGTGGGTGCCCGGGGCGAACCCGGGCATCGAGGCCGCAGCCGACTCGAAGGCGGACCGCGCGGCCGAGAAGGTGGCGGGGAGCCGGTAGGCGGCGTAGGCGACGACGTCGGTGTCCGAGGCGAGAACCTGGTCCCGGGGGTCGACCCTGTTCCGGTACTGACGCATGAGTTCCCGGACGGACGCGGCCAGCTCGTGTTCCTCGGCCCCGTCGGCGACGCTGTCGATCGCCGCGAAGAGCTCGCTGTTCAGATTCCCCATGCCCGTTTCTTCCCGTCCGGCGGTACCGGGGCATTCTATCCGCCCGTTCCCCCTGGTCCCGGGGGTCAGGGGGCCAGGCGGGACTCCGCCGCGGTGATACCCGACCGGCAGGCCCGGGCCAGGGAGCGGTGGTTCGAGAGGCGTTCGAGCAGCCGGTACGGCTGTAGTGGACCGGAGGGGTCCGTTCCGGTCGGGGCGCCCTCGACTCCGTCCACGACCAGGGTCTCCCCGTCGAGCCGACCCGACCGGGACCACCGCTCCCACCGCTCGAAGTCGGGACTGTACTGGTGGGAGAACACGAAGACCGGCTCCTGCGCACCCTCCAGCAGACCGCCCTCCCGTGACCACAGTCCGACGCTCCGTGCCGGGCGGTCCGACCAGTCCTCGGCCGTGACCACCCCGACCTCCGGTGAGCCCGCCCGGTCGCGCACCAGCAGGGCGTCACCGGCGCGCGTCCTCGGATGCGGTTCGTGCTGCTCCTCGACCGAGGCCAGGGACACGAGCAGGCGGGACACCCACCACCAGTTCTCCCGGCGGGCCATGAGGCTGTCCGCGCGCAGTCGGGTGGGCGGGTGCTTGACCGCCTCCTGTTCCACCATGTGCTCGACGAACTCGGTTCCCTCGACGTCCTCGAACACCTCCACGGGCCCGGTGCCGACCACCGCGGTCCGGCCCCCCGCGTCCTCGGCGCTCACGCTGAAGGCGACGCGTCGGCCACGCAGGGAGAGGGCGGTCTCGGCCATGGAGTAGGGCAGGGCGGCACACGGTCTGCCGCGCCACACCAGCGGGACCACGGGGATCCCCGAAGGGCCGGAGGTGGTGGTCCAACTGAGTTCGGCGACGGTTGACCGCTGCCAAACCGTGATGAGGTCAGTCAAGGCCGGGCCTTATGTGTGAGGAATGCCGCATGTTAATTTCTGCTGACCCTAACCCATCCTCCTCGACCGCGATCCCGCCGGGTGACGAGCGCGGAAACGGGATCATGGCGGCGCTCGGAACCCGCCACCCGCGGGGCGGGCGGCTGCCGACACCCCGAACCCGAAGGAGGAGCAGGACCGTGGATCCGCAGGGCGTGCTCTCCCGCGCACGGGAGGCCTGGAAACGGGTGGAGGCCCTCCACGAGGAGGTCTTCGCCTCGCGATGGCGTCAGGAACTGCGCCGGGAGGCGCGCACCCAGGAGGACACCCTGCGGGCCCTGCTGCTCCTGGAGACCCTGGGCGTGGAGGGGCCGGTCTCCTACGAGACCCTCGACCTCATCCCCTACATGGTTGCTGACCTGCACGAATGGCATCAGCGCATGGGGAGTGACGATTTCGGCGGGCCGGGTGTGTGCTGTTGAGGTTCGGCAGACGGCGCCAGGAGCCGCCCCGGGGCC
Organism: Nocardiopsis terrae; assembly: GCF_014651695.1. Taxonomy (GTDB): domain Bacteria; phylum Actinomycetota; class Actinomycetes; order Streptosporangiales; family Streptosporangiaceae; genus Nocardiopsis; species Nocardiopsis terrae. The sequence goes on along the minus strand of NZ_BMXJ01000001.1, from coordinate 321,209 downwards.
CGAGCGGGCCGCCGCCCATCGTTTTCTTCGGCGGCAAGGGCGGTGTCGGCAAGACCACCATGGCCGCCGCGTACGCACTGCGCCTGGCCGACGAGGGCCTGCGCACCCTGCTGGTGTCCACCGACCCCGCACACTCCCTCGGTGACGCACTCGACGTCCCCCTCGGGGACCGGCCGGTCCGGGTCGTCGAGAACCTCTGGGCCCGGGAGCCCGACGCGGAGGCGGCCCTGCGCCGCCGGGTCCGGCAGATCAGCGACGACGCCGGTGCGGCCCTTCCCAGCGAGATCCTGCCCGCCGTCTCCCGGCACCTCGAACACGCGGCCGCCGGGCCGGGGATGGCCGAGTCCGCGCTGGCCGACCTGCTCATGGACGCGATGGAGGAGGTCCCCGGCACGTGGGACCGCCTGGTGGTGGACAGCGCGCCCACCGGCCACCTGCTGCGCCTGCTGCACCTGCCCGAACTCCTGGCCCCCTGGGTCCAGGGGCTGGTCCGCCAGCGCGAACGCGCCGTCGACGCCGACCGCTTCGCCGTCGGTGTGGTGGGCGGCTCCCAGGAGGACGGGGACGACCCCCTGCTGGAGAGGTTGCACGCCAGGCGCCGCAAACTGGACCGGGCCGCGCGGCGCCTGCGGGAGGAAGCCGAGGTCAGGCTGGTCCTGGTACCCCGCCGGATGGTCCTCGCCGAGACCGACCGCGCCGCCGGCGAGCTCGCGGGCACGGGTTTCCGCCTGGGGGCCGTGGTGGTCAACCAGGTCCCGGCGGACGCCGACCCCGACGTGCTCGAACAGATCCGTGAACGCTTCGGGGACCAGGGCACCGTCGAACTGGCCCTGACCGGACGGGAGCCCATCGGCACCGGGGCCCTGCGCGAACTGGCCGCCCCGTTGGCCTGATCCGTTCGGGAACGGCCGGGCCCGGGATGGGTCGGGTCCGTCTCCGGCGAGGCGTTCGCGCCGGTGTTCGGTGCACGGGGGCGCCTCCAACTCGGAGAGCCGGATGCCCCGAGCGCGTACCCGTCCTCGTCGCGCACGACGCGTCCGAGTCCGGTCCACTCGATCGGCCCCGCCCCGGAGGCCGTTTCGCGCAGGAGTACTCGGTTGTCCGCCCAGGTCGCGCTCCTCCTGGTCCACGCGGGGCATCCGGCCTGCCCAGGCCGAGCGGGAGGTCCCGGCCACCTCCCAGTGCCGGAAGGTGTCGCTGTCCCGGGCCGCGGGGACGGCCTCCGCGTCGGCCTCCGGGAACGAAGAAAGGCCCCGCGCTGCGGGGCCTTCATCCTGTGTCCGAGGGGGGACTTGAACCCCCACAGCCTTAACGGCCACTAGCACCTCAAGCTAGCGCGTCTACCTATTCCGCCACCCGGACCGGGTCGTTCGGCTTCTGTTGCGCCGAACAGGTTTAACCATAGCAAAGGTCTGGGGGCGCCTGAACCAGTTTTCCGGTGGGGGGTGGTCGTGGCAGTGTCTAGGTCGAAAGGTGCGGCCGGAGACGGGAGAGCCAGATGGTGGAACCAGACAGGGGTCCGAGCGCGGGTGAGGCGGAGGTCGCCGACCTGTGCCGGGAGCTCATCGAGATCGACACCTCCAACTACGGCGACCATTCCGGGCCGGGGGAGCGCAAGGCCGCGGAGTACGTCGCGGGCAGGCTCGACGAGGTCGGGGTGGAGTCGCGGATCTACGAGAAGCACCCCGGACGCAGCAACGTGGTGGCACGGATCACCGGTGAGGACTCCTCGCGGCCGCCGCTGCTGATCCACGGCCACCTCGACGTGGTCCCGGCCGCGCCCGAGGACTGGACGCACCACCCCTTCGCCGGTGAGGTCGCCGACGGCTGTGTGTGGGGCCGCGGCGCGGTCGACATGAAGAACATGAACGCGATGGTCCTGGCGATGCTGCGCCAGCGGTTGCGCGAGGGGCGCAGGCCGCCGAGGGACATCGTGCTGGCCTTCCTCGCCGACGAGGAGGCGGGCGGCACCTGGGGCGCCCAGTACCTGGTGGACGAGCACCCCGAACTGTTCGCCGACTGCGACTCCGCGATCAGTGAGGTCGGCGGTTTCTCCTTCACGGTCAGCGAGAACCGGCGCCTCTACCTGGTGGAGACCGCGGAGAAAGGCATCGCGTGGATGAAGCTCACCGCGCGCGGTACCGCCGGGCACGGTTCGATGACCAACCGGGACAACGCTGTCACCGAGCTGGCCGAGGCGGTCGCGAGGTTGGGCCGACACGAGTTCCCCGTGCAGCTCACCCCGACCGTGCGGACCTTCCTGGAGGAGATCTGCGAGGAGTTCCGGATCCCCTTCGAGGAGAGGGACGTGGACGCCACGGTGGCCAGGTTGGGTCCGATCGCCAAGATGATCGGTGCCACGCTGCGCAACACCCTCAACCCGACGGTGCTCGGCGGCGGCTACAAGGCCAACGTCATCCCGGGGGAGGCCACCGCCCAGGTCGACGGGCGCTTCCTGCCCGGGACCGAGGAGGAGTACTTCGCCAGGATCGACGAGCTGCTCGGCCCGAAGGTCAGCCGCGAGTTCATCCACCACCTGCCCGCGGTGGAGACCGGCTTCGACGGCGGTCTGGTCAACGCGATGTCGGAGTCCCTGCTGGCCGAGGACCCGGGGGCCAAGGCCGTCCCCTACTGCCTGTCGGGCGGTACGGACGCCAAGAGCTTCTCCCGTCTGGGTGTGCGCAACTACGGCTTCGCCCCGCTGAAGCTGCCGCCGGAGCTGGACTTCGCCGGCATGTTCCACGGTGTCGACGAGCGCGTTCCGGTGGACGGGCTCCAGTTCGGGGTCCGTGTGTTGGACCGTTTCGTCGGCATGAGCTGACCGACTCGGCTGACCGAAACCCGGGCTGAATCTTCCGGGCCAAGTCCTGCAAAACCGGACGAACCGCGCTGAGAGTTTCTCAGCGCGGTTTGTTTTTCGACGCCTAATAACCCAACGTGATGCTACGGTTGCTTTGGGTTCGACGGTGTTCCTGTTTTCGGGGCTCCGTCGTACGACCGTCAGCGGCGCCGCCGCACGGGACCGTCCAGCAGTAGCGAAACGAAGGGGCATCCATGGTGCTCGCGAGCCGAGGGTGGTTGGTTTCCTCCAGCCGCGCTGCTCGTGATGCCCGTGGCCTCTACGCCCGGTTGCTGCTCCTGTCCGGCATCGTCGCCGTGGCCTGGCTGGCCGGGGGAGTGGGTGTCGCGCACAGCGAGACCTCCCCCGAGCCCAGCGGACTCGGGGGCGACGTCCTGGGCGTCGGTGAGATCACCGAACGCGCCGGTCAGGCCGCCGACGAACTCCGTCAGGCCCGGATCTCCGAGACCACGTCCCGAGCTGCCTCCACCGTTGAGGAGAGCACGGTCGGCGCGGTCGCCAACGAGGTGGTCCACGACACCGGCCAGACCGTCGACCACACGGCGCGCGAGGCCACCGGCCTCGTCACCGGGGTCGCCCGCACCGGACAGGGCGTGGTCGAGTCCACGGACGAGTCCCTGCGTGAGACCACACTGGTCGACGGCGTCACCGAGGGCCTGACCGAAACGGTCGGCCGGGACGGGATCGAGTCCGCGACCGACTCCGACGGGCCCCTGGGCCTGCCGATCCTGGGCTCCACGGAGGCGCCCGCGGCCGCATCCGCCGACAAGCGTTCCGACGCCGAGGCGGACGAGGGCGAGCGCGGCGACCGGGAACAGGACGAGCAGGACAGCGGCGACCGGGACGGTCGTGTGGTGCGCGTCGACGGCGATGTCGCCGCCCACGTCGCCGAGACCTCCTGGCGGGTGGCCAACGAGGCCGCCCAGAGCGAGGACCGCGCGGACTCCGAGGACGACTCGGCCGAGCGCATCCGCCTCATCGGCGGTGGCTCCCACCACCAGGTCGGGCCGGACACCACGGGTGCCTCCGCCCCGTCCTTCCCGACACCCGGCGCAGCCGGTTTCCTGATGGCCCGCGCCGGTCACATGGTGCTCCGGGCCCAGCGGGTCGCCCTGCCCGGCGACCCCACCCTGGTTGTCCGCGACGCCGCGGACGACCCCTCCTTCTCCCCCGACTAGTCGCGCTCCAGACCGCGGCCGGTCCGTGCGCCCTGCGCACAGCCGCCTCACCTCTTCTCGGTGGGCGTGCTCTCCTTCCCTTGGCTCCCATGCCGGGAATCCGTCCGCGGTCCCACGAGTAGCCAGTAGACCTCCTCGTCGACCAAAGGACAGCCGATGACCCAGTCAACCCATCTCCGAGTCGCCACCCTCGTGGCCGCAGGTCTCCTCGCCACCACCCACGGCATCGCCCACGCCGACACCACGACCAGCGGTAACGGATCGATCGGCGGAGGCAACCAGGTCGAGCTCGACCTCGACGCCCCGGTCAACGCCTGCGGGAACTCCGTCGCGGTACTCGGTTTGGCCGGCGCCGACTGCACCGGCGGCGACGCCAAGGTGACCGACGCCCCCTCCGACCCCTACCCGGGCTACGACGACTACGAGCCCGAAGAGGACGAGGAGGAGGAAGAGGAGCCGGAGGAGGAGGCCCCCGAGGAGTCCCCCGAGGAGGAGGCTCCGGAGGAGAGCCCCGAGGAGGAGGCCCCGGAGGGGGAAGAGGAGGACCGCGAGGAGCAGACGGACGAGGAGAGCTCCGAGCAGCCCTCCGAGTCCGCATCCCCGTCCGCCCCGCCCGCCGACGAGAGCCGCCTCGCGGTCACCGGTGCCGACCAGAGCGCCCTCGTCGGGCTGGTCGCCGCCGCCGTCCTCGCGGTCGCCGCCGGCGCCGGGCTCCTGCTCTTCGGCAAGCGCCGCAGGACCCGGGCCTGATCAGCCGCCCGGGCCGTGCGGCCCGGGGGTTGACGCGAGTCCCGCAGCACCGGCCGAGGCCACGTGCTCGGGGTTCACGTCAGCCGCCGCTCAACCAGAGCGGAGCTGATCGACGGGGCGCGGTCGTCCGTACGCAGCCAGCGCAGACGTGACGAGACCACACCCAACAGACCGGCAGACCACGCACCGACCAGGTGCGGAGCCGACCGGATGATCCCCGGCCCCGGCCGAAGGCCCGCGCCCCACCCAGGGGTGTGGAACGGCCTGTGGCCCGTGCACGACACCTTCTCATCAACTCGTTTTTCGAAAGGACTTCCCACATGCGTAAGTGGGCTAGCACCTCCGCGAAGTCCGTGCTCATGGCGGCCGGCTTCGTCGCCCTGGGCAGCGGCGTCGCCTTCGCCGACACCGACGCGGCCACCAGCGGCAACGGCTCCGTGCTGGGTGGCAACCAGGCGGTCCTCAACGCGGACGTCCCCGTCAACGTCACCGGCAACGCCGTCGGCGCCGTGGCCGGGATGGCGGGTGCCTCCAGCACCGGCTCCGACGCCAAGGTGATCGACCACCACCACGACGAGGTGCACACCTCGGGCAACGGCTCGGTCCTGGGCGGCAACCAGCTGGTCGTCGACGGCGACGTCCCGGTGAACGTCACGGGCAACGCGATCGGCGCAGTGGGCGGCGTCGCGGGCGCCTCCTCCACCGGCAGCGACTCCAAGGTCCTGCGCGACGGGCACGGCCACAAGCACGACGACCCCGAGGTCGCGACCTCCGGCAACGGCTCGCTCATCGGCGGCAACCAGCTCGTGGGCGACCTGGACGTGCCCGTGAACGTCTCCGGCAACGCGATCGGCGCCGTCGGCGGCGTCGCGGGTGCGGCCGCCACCGACGCCGACGCGATCGTCCGTGAGCACCAGAGCGCCCCCGTCCAGCACCAGTCCGGTCAGCTCACCGCGACCGACGTGGTCACCGAGGCGGTCGAGAACGCCTCGCTCCTGCCCGACACCTCCGGTGTGGACGCGGGCGTCCTGCGCCAGTCCGCCCCGGTCCGTGAGCACCAGTCCATCGCGACCTCCGGCAACGGCTCCGCGCTCGGCGGGAACCAGGCCGTCCTGGACCTGGACGTGCCCGTGAACGTGGCCGGCAACGCCGTCGGCGCCGTGGGCGGCGTCGCGGGTGCGGCCGCCACCGACAGCGACGCCGTGGTCAAGGAGGCCGAGCACGACATCGCGACCTCCGGCAACGGTTCGCTGGTCGGCGGCAACCAGCTCGTGGGCGACGCCGACGTCCCGGTGAACGTCGCGGGCAACGCGGTCGGCGCCGTCGCGGGTGTGGCGGGCGCCTCCTCCACCGGTAGCGACTCCAAGGTCGTCCACCAGAGCGCCGGGACCGAGGCGCAGAGCTCCGCCCTGGACGGCGCGCCGGTGGTCGGCGAGCTGCCCGAGGTTCCCGTCTCCGAGATGCTGCCGGTCGGCTACGACCTGAGCGAGACCGCGGCCCAGTCGGTGGAGGAGCACGCTCCGGAGCGTGCCGACGAACTGCCCGAGGCCGCCGAGATGCCTTCCGTCGACCCCGTCGGTGACCTGCTGGGCGCCGCTGGCGTCGGTCTGTAGGGGCCAGCACGGGTCCGAGAGGACCTGAGTGGGGCGCGCCCGTTCACGGACGCCCGCCGGACCAGGGGAGTGCGGTCTCCCGTTCCGTTATGGAACGCGGTGGACTGCGGGAAACCGGACTCCCGGGTGAGGCGGACGCGGTGGCCGGGACGGTGTCCCCGCGACCGGCACCGAGGTGCCGTGTGCGTCCGAAGCCGAGACCGGTGGGTCGCCTCCGCGCTCCCGTTCCGTTATGGAACGCGGTGGACTGCGGGAGGGTGGAGGTGACGGCCGAGCTCAGGACGTGAGCCGAGTCCTCCCGGGAATATCCGGGAGGACTCGCCGCATTCTGGAGGCAGAGACACCCTGAGCCCTTAAGTGTGAGGCAAGTCACCATGACAAGGTGTTAGAGGTGCTCGTCAGAGTCGGTAACGGCCCGAAGGAGAGCGTCGCCACGGCCGGGAGCGCACGTTACGGGCCGGTACCGGTCGGGGTAGCGCTTATTCTGCGGGTGCCGGTGGACGGCGGTCCGGATCCCGCGAAGGGTCCTCCCCGAACGGGGGAACGGACCCGCTCACCGACGGGGGAGTGCCTGTAGTTCGGTTACTGTCGGTTCCCACGGGAGTCGAAGGACCGAGGCCGACAGAACACGTAAGGCTAGACGTAGGGGAAACAGCGTGCCACCCAAGAAGGGCAGCGCCGGCAAGAACGGCTCGAAGGACAGCGGAAGCCAGGGGGCGGGTACCGCCCTCGTCATCGTCGAGTCGCCTGCCAAGGCGAAGACCATCGCCGGTTATCTGGGTCGCGGCTACGTCGTGGAGTCCAGCATCGGCCACATCCGTGACCTGCCCACCAAGGCCGCCGAGATTCCCGCCAAGTACAAGGGGCAGCCCTGGGCGCGGCTCGGTGTCGACGTGGACGGTGACTTCGAACCGCTCTACGTCGTCAACACCGACAAGAAGGCACACGTCAAGAAGCTCAAGGAGCTCATGGCGGACGCCGACGAACTCCTGTTGGCCACAGATGAGGACCGCGAGGGCGAAGCCATCGCCTGGCACCTGCGCGAGGAACTCAAACCCAGGATCCCCGTCCGCCGGATGGTCTTCAACGAGATCACCAAGGACGCCATCCAGCACGCCGCGAACAACACGCGCGACCTGAACACCCGTCTGGTCAGCGCCCAGGAGACGCGGCGCATCCTCGACCGCCTCTACGGCTACGAGGTCTCCCCCGTGCTGTGGAAGAAGGTCATGCCGAAGCTCTCGGCGGGCCGTGTGCAGTCCGTGGCCACCCGACTGGTGGTCGAGCGCGAACGCGAGCGTATGGCGTTCACCTCCGCCGAGTACTGGGACCTCAAGGCGGTGTTCGACGCCACCGAGGCCGGTGCCTCCGACGGTCCCGCCACCTTCCCCGCCACCCTGGTGTCCGTGGACGGCAAGCGGATCGCGGCCGGACGCGACTTCAGCTCCCAGGGCACCATCCGCGCCGACCGGGACGTACGCCACCTGGACGAGGCGGCGGCCCGGGGCCTGGCCGAGCGCCTGGCCGGGGCCGGGTTCGCGGTCAGGTCGGTGGAGCGCAAGCCCTACCGCCGCTCGCCCTACGCGCCCTTCCGCACCACCACCCTCCAGCAGGAGGCGTCCCGCAAGCTCAACCTGTCCGCGAAGCAGACCATGCAGGTCGCCCAGCGGCTGTACGAGAACGGTCACATCACCTACATGCGTACCGACAGCACCACGCTGTCGGACAGCGCGGTCAACGCCGCCCGCAACCAGGTGCGGCGCCTGTACGGCGGCGACTACCTGCCGGACAAGCCGCGCGTGTACGCCAAGAAGGTCAAGAACGCGCAGGAGGCGCACGAGGCGATCCGCCCCGCGGGCGAGAGCTTCCGCACCCCCGCCGAGACCGGGCTGTCCGGCCCCGAGTTCCGGCTCTACGAGCTCATCTGGAAGCGCACCGTCGCCTCCCAGATGAAGGACGCGGTCGGCGAGTCCGTCACCGTGCGTATCGAGGGCACCTCCACCGGCGGCGAGGTCGCCGAGTTCAGCGCCAGCGGCAAGGTCATCACCTTCCACGGCTTCCTCAAGGCCTACGTGGAGGGGTCCGACGACCCGGCCGCCGACCTGGACGACCGTGAACGCCGCCTGCCCGCGATGGCGGAGGAGGACCCGGTCAAGGCGCAGAACCTGGAGGCCGAGGGGCACAGCACCCGGCCGCCCGCGCGCTACACCGAGGCCACACTGGTCAAGGAGCTGGAGGAGCGGGAGATCGGTCGCCCCTCCACCTACGCCTCGATCATCGGCACCATCCTCGACCGCGGCTACGTCTTCAAGAAGGGCACGGCGCTGGTGCCGTCCTTCCTGGCCTTCGCCGTGGTGCAGTTGCTGGAGCGGCACTTCGGCAACCTGGTGGACTACGAGTTCACCGCCCGCCTGGAGGACAGCCTCGACGACATCGCCCGGGGCGAGGCCGAGAGCCTGCCCTGGCTGCGCCGGTTCTACTTCGGCGGCCAGGACTCCGACGGCAACCAGGAGACGGGTCTCAAGGAGCTGGTGGGCGACCACCTCTCCGAGATCGACCCCAAGGAGGTCAGCTCCCTGCCGCTGCCCGGTACCGACATCGTGCTGCGGGTGGGGCGCTACGGCCCCTACCTGGACCGCGACGGCGTCCGGGTGAACGTGCCGGAGGACCTGGCCCCGGACGAGTTGACCGAGGCCAAGGCCGAGGAGCTCTTCGCCCAGCCCAGCGGCGACCGGGAGCTCGGCGCCGACCCGGAGACCGGCCGCACGATCGTGGCCAAGTCCGGGCGCTTCGGCCCCTACGTCACCGAGGTCATTCCGGAGCCGGAGGAGGCCGAGGGCGGAACCAGGGGCAAGTCGAAGAAGGCCAAGGTCAAGCCGCGCACCAGCTCGCTGCTGAAGAGCATGGACCTGGACACGGTCACCCTGGAGGACGCGCTGCGCCTGCTGTCCCTGCCCCGCGTGGTGGGCCAGCTCGACGGTGAGGACGTCACCGCCCAGAACGGGCGCTTCGGCCCGTACCTGAAGAAGGGCACCGACAGCCGCTCCCTGGAGACCGAGGAGCAGATGTTCACGGTCACCCTGGAGGAGGCGCAGGCGATCTTCGCCCAGCCCAAGCAGCGTGGCCGCCGTGCGGCCGCCCCGCCGCTGCGCGAGCTCGGGGAGGACCCGGCCTCGGGCGCCAAGATGGTCGTCAAGGACGGCCGCTTCGGCCCCTACGTCACCGACGGGGACGTCAACGCCTCGCTGCGCAAGGGCGACGAGGTCGAGTCGATCACCGACGAGCGCGCCGCCGAGCTGCTGGCCGAACGCCGGGCCAAGGCCCCCGCCAAGAAGAAGGCGCCGGCCAAGAAGAAGGCGCCGGCGAAGAAGCCCGCGGCGAAGAAGAGCACCACGGCCACCACGGCCACCAAGAAGGCGACGACGGCGCGCAGGACCACCGCCAAGAAGACCGGAGAGCCGAGGACGGACGCGAAGAAGTCCGACTGAGCCCTCCGGGACCGGCGGCCGCGGTGACCGTTCGACCGCCGTTGCCGTTCGGGCCGGGCGGTCACGGACCGCGGAGCCTCTTTCCCACCTGGGCGTTCCCACACAGGGGCGCCCAGGTGAGTGTTTCGGGGCACCACGGCGGATACGCCACCTCACCCCCTGTTCGGGGATGATCTTCCGTACTAGTCTGTGCGTGACGGCTGGGGACACAGAATCGTGTGTGACCCTTGGACGTATCCCCCGATTCCCTGGATGGGCGACCGACGCCTGTCAGTTCCTATCCCCCTCATCGATAATCTTGAGCGCTATGAGCAGATCTGCACCCCTGGGAGCGCCGGCCGAGGCGCAGAACGTCCTCGCGATCACACCCTTCAGAAGGCTGTGGATCTCGCTTTCCCTCTCCAGCCTGGGGGACTGGCTGAGCCTGTTGGCGTTGGTGTCCCTCGCGGCCATCTTCACCGCCGAGAGCTCCACTCTCGTCCAGTACCTCGCCGTGACCGGCGTCGTCGCCGTCAAGCTCGCCCCCTCGGTCCTGCTGAGCCCCCTCGCCGGGGCCGTGGCGGACCGCCTGGACCGGCGGTGGACGATGGTCGGCGGTGATGTCCTGCGGGGCCTCCTCTACGCCTCCATCCCGGTCGTCGGACTTCTGGCCTCCGGTTTCGCGCTCCAGTGGCTGCTGATCGCGAGCCTGCTCGCGGAGATCACCGCCCTCTTCTGGACGCCCGCCCGTGACGCCACGATCCCCAGCCTCGTGCCCAAGCGCATGCTCGGCCAGGCCAACAGGCTGACCCTGCTGGCCACCTACGGCGCCGCTCCGGTCGCCGCCCTGCTGTTCGCGGTGCTCGCCTCGGTCAGCAACCTGCTGGGCGCGTTGGTGCCGTCCATGGCCAACCCCGAGGCCGACGTCTCCCTCTACCTGAACGCCCTCACCTTCTTCGTCGCGGCGATCGTGGTGGCCGGGCTGCCGCTGCCCAAGCACACGGTCTCCAGGGACTCGCTGAGCCCCGGCCGGGACGCGAACATCCTCAGCGCGGTCCTCGCCGGGCGGACCGCGGTCGGCGGCGGACCGCTCGTGCGCGGCGTGGTCACCGGCCTCGCGGCCACCGCGGCCGCGGGCGGCCTCGTCCTCGGTGCGGGCCGACCGCACGTGGAGGACCTCGGCGCGGGCAATGCGGGCTTCGGCGTCCTGGTCGCCGCGCTCTTCCTGGGCCTGGGTCTGGGCCTGGTCTCCGGGCCGCGGATCCTCAAGCAGTTCAGCCGCCGCCGACTCCTCGGCCTGGCCGCCGTCCTGGCCGCCCTGGCACTGCTCTTCACCGGTGCGATCGCCGACATGGTGCTCTCCGCGGTCCTGGTCCTCCTGCTGGGCCTGGGCGCGGGCCTGGCCTGGGTGACCGGGACCTCCCTGATCGGTGTGGAGGTCGAGGAGGACCAGCGCGACGCCGCGTTCGCCCTGCTGCACGGCACCGGTCGGCTGGCCGTGCTCCTGGGCGCCGTCCTGGCCCCGCTGGCCGCCGGGTTCGCCGGTGACCACGAGATCCCGCTCGGCGGCCCGATCACCTACGACCTGCACGGCAGCGGCCTGGTCCTGATGGCGGGCGGACTGGTCGCGCTGGTCGCGGCCGTCGTCGCCTACACGCAGGCCAACCGGGAGGACCCGGAGGCCGGTCCCGGCCTGCTCCCCGAACTCTTCGCGGCCCTGCGCGGCGTCACCCCCGGCGTCGAGGAGGAAGAGGAGGACTCCCGGATCACCGGGGCCTTCATCGTGATCGAGGGCGGTGAGGGCGCGGGCAAGTCCACCCAGGTGCGCGAACTGACGGTGTGGCTGCGCGACCAGGGCTTCGAGGTGGTGGGCACCCGCCAGCCGGGCGCCACCAAGCTCGGCATGCGCCTGCGCGGCATCCTGCTCGACAGGGAGAACTCGCACATCACCGACCGCGCCGAGGTACTCCTGTACACCGCGGACAAGGCCGACCACGTGGAGCAGGAGATCCTTCCGGCGCTGCGCCGCGGCGCCGTGGTGATCAGTGACCGCTACGTGGACTCCCTGCTCGCCTACCAGGGGGCCGGACGCTCCCTCGCGGTCGACGAGATCCGCACGATCAGTTCGTGGGCCACCCAGGGCCTGGTCCCGGACCTGACGGTGCTGCTCGACGTGCGGCCCGAGGACGGCCTGTCCCGCCTGGGCGGACCGGCCGACCGTATCGAGTCCGAGTCGGTGGACTTCCACAACAGGGTCCGCAGGGGCTTCCGGGCGCTGGCCGAGGAGGACCCCGACCGCTACCTGGTGCTCGACGCCCGCGAGCCGCAGGAGAGGATCACCAGGGAGATCCAGCGGCGGATGCGTCCGCTGCTGCCCGACCCGGTCGACTCCAGCTCCGAGGCGGTCACCGGCATGATCCCGGTGATCAGGCCCGAGTAGCACCCGGCGGTACCCGTTCGACGGCGGGAGGGGCTCTTCCCACCAGGGGAGGAGCCCCTCCCGCCGTACGTGGTGCCGGTACGGTTCCCACCGCTCAGGGGAACGTGTAGCGGGTCTGGCTGAACACGGGCGCCTTGCCGAAGGCGAAGGCCTTCGCCGGGGTGACCCGGACGACCAGGACCGCGTTCTCGCGCACGGAGTCGCCGAGCCCGTACCAGGTGCCGCCCTCGGCGGTGACGGCGGTGCCGTACTTGTGTTCGTAGGCCTCAGCGATCCGGTCGAGTCCGGCCGGATCGTCCACCGGGGCTCCGGTTCCCTCGACGATGACGTCCGGGCCGCCCTCCAGCCGGTTGTCCCCAGTGCTCATGGCGCAGTGCGGGTTCGCCGCCAGGTTGAGCGCCTTGCGTTCCTCCCGTCCGGTGCAGAAGCAGACGGAGCCGTTCACCCACACGCCCAGCAGGGGCACTGCGTGGGGTCGGCCGTCGGGGCGCACTGTCGTCACCCAGTACAGGGGCGCGTCTGTCAGGACCGCGCGGGCCCGGCCCCAGGGGACCGGGGGAGCTCCGGTGCTGCTGAAGTCCGGGCAGACGTCGGTCACGGGTGTCGGTTCACTCATGGGGACTCCTTCCCTCCACGGGAACGGACCCGTCGAGGGGACGAAACTCATCGCCCCGCCGCCGGACCCGTCCGCGGTCGGCGCGGTCAACGGGGGAGAGGGCCTGTGGAAAACGGTTCGGGTGTCATCGGGGGCTCCTATCCTGGGAGCAGACATTCCACGCGGCTCGGGGGGCAAGCTTGACGGTCTTCGACGACCTCGTCGGCCAGGATGCGGCGAGCGCACAGCTGAACCGCGCCGTCGCCGGCGCGTCCGACCTCCTCGCCGGCGGAACCGGCGCAGGGATGACCCACGCCTGGCTGTTCACCGGGCCCCCGGGGTCCGGGCGGGAGGAGGCCGCGCGGGCCTTCGCCGCCGCCCTGCAGTGCCGGGACGGGGGCTGCGGGCACTGTGACTCCTGCCACCAGGTGCTGACCGGAACACACCCCGACATGCTCTACGTGCGGCCCAGCGGCCTGAGCTTCGGTGTGGCCGCCACCCGTGACCTCGTGCTCCGCGCCGGCTCCAAACCCTCCGGCGGCAACTTCCGGATCGTGCTCTTCGAGGACGCGGACCGCGCCACCGAGGCCGCCTCCAACGCCCTCCTCAAAGCGGTGGAGGAACCCTCGCCGCGCACCGTGTGGCTGCTGTGCACGCCCACCCCCGACGACCTCCTCATCACCATCCGGTCCCGCTGCCGCCTGGTCACCCTGGCCACCCCCGGCACCCGGCAGATCGTCGACGCCCTCGTCCAGCGGGAGGGGGTGGACCCCGCCGCGGCCGAGGCCGCGGCCCGCGCCGCCGCGGGACGGGTCGACCGGGCCCGGCAGTTGGCCACCGACCCGGAAGCGCGCCGCCGCCGGGAGGAGGTCCTGTCCATCCCGGCCCGGCTCGACGGCCTCGGCGCCTGTGTCACCGCGGCCGCGCGCCTTTACGAGATCGCCGAGGAGGAGTCCAAGGCGCTCACCACAGCCCTCAACGAGAAGGAGAGGAGCGAGCTCAAGGCGGCCTTCGGTGAGGGTTCGACGGGCAAGGGCGTGGCCAGGGCGGTCCGTGGGGCCGCGGGGGCGCTCAAGGACCTGGACGAGCGGCACAAGCGCCGGGCCACCCGGATCAAACGGGATTCCTACGACCGGGCGCTGCTCGACCTGGCCGCCTTCTACCGGGACGTGCTCGCCCTCCAGTTGGGTGCGACGGTGGAGCTGTCCACCGCCGAGCGCTCCGGCGACCTGGACAGGATCGCACGATCCGGTACACCGGAGTCCACGCTCCGCCGGATCGACGCGATCATGGCCTGCCGGGAGCGGATCGCGGCCAACGTCCACCCGCAGATCGCCATGGAGGCGATGACCTCCGCACTCCTGTCCGGCTAGGGGTCGGGGCTCGGCCGGGGGTCGGCCCCCGGGAGAATGGTCCGGCTACGGGATTCGAGCGAAGGCGGTTACGGGTGGGCACGAGGGTTCGGGGTCCGTTGGCGGTACTGCTCGTCGGGGCGGTGCTGGTCTCCGGGTGTACGGCGGGTGAGGACGCGCCCGAGGGCGGCGGGGGCGGGGTCCGCGCGGACGCCACCGAGCAGGAACTCGTCTGGGAGGATTGCGAGAGCGGCCTTCCCGGAAGCGAGTGCGCGGTCTTCGAGGTGCCGCTGGACTACGAGGACCCCGCCGGTGAACGGATCGAGATCGCGGTCAAACGGCTCCCCGCCACCGGAGACGACGTCATCGGCTCCCTGCTGATCAACCCCGGCGGTCCCGGCGGCTCCGGCTACGACTTCGTCGACCACGCCCCCTACAAGTTCAGCGAGGCGGTCCGCGAGAGTTTCGACGTGGTCGGGTTCGACCCGCGCGGTGTCGGTCGCAGCACCCCGCTGACCTGTCTGGACGCCGAGGAGATCGACGAGTTCCTCGGTGCGGACTACGGCGGTGAGCAGGGTGCCGACGACCTCGCCGACCTCGGCCCCGAGGGGCTGGCCGAGATCGAGGCCGCCAACAGGGCCTTCGTCGAGGCCTGTGAGGAGAACGCCCCCGAGCTGATGCGCAACATCGGCACCGCCGACGTCGCCCGCGACATGGACGTGCTGCGCGGGCTGCTCGGCGACGAGGAGCTCAGCTACTTCGGCGCCTCCTACGGCACGCACATCGGTGCGCGGTACGCCGAGCAGTTCCCGGAACGGGTCCGGGCGCTGGTGCTCGACGGCGCGGTCGACCCCAGCCAGGACCAGTTGAGCGTGAGCGTGGAACAGGCCACCGGATTCGAGACGGCGCTGCGCTCCTTCGTCCAGGACTGCCTGGACAGGCCGGACTGCCCGCTCGGCGGCCCGGGGACCAGCGTCGACGAGGGGATCGCCGCACTGGAGGCACTGTTTGCGGCGGCCGGGGAGGAACCGCTGAGCAACATCACAGGTGACGGCCGCGAGGTCAACCGGGCCCGCGCCGAACTGGGTGTGGTCGCCGCCCTGTACACCGAGAACCGGTGGCCCATGGTGCGGGAGGCGCTCACCGACGCGACGGAGGAGGGCGACGGCACCGGCCTGCTGCTGCTCGGCGACGAGCTGTACGGGCGCGGTGACACCGCCAAGTACGAGAACTCGACCGCCGCGCTCACCGCTGTGAACTGCTCCGACTCGGCCGCGCCCCGGGATGTGGAGGCCTACGCGGAGGCGGCGGCCGACGCGGCCGAGGAATCGCCGGTGTTCGGCCCGATGCTCGCCTGGGGCGCGCTGGCCTGTGCGTTCTGGCCGCAGGAGGCGGTGGCCCCGCCCGGTGAACTCGACGCCGCGGGCGCCGATCCGATCATGGTGGTGGGCACCACGCGTGATTCCGCCACCCCCTACGCCTGGTCCGAGGCGCTCGCCTCCCAGCTGGACTCGGGTTTCCTGGTCACCCGCGACGGCGACGGCCACACCGGTTACCGGATGGGTGACCACTGCGTGGACACGATGGTCGACGAGTACCTGTTGGAGCTGGCGGTGCCCGAGGACGGTATGGCCTGCGCGGACCATCTGGCGGAGGCGGCCGGGTAGGCGCGGCGCCCGGGAGCCCGGGAGACTGGTACGCGCCACTCGGCGGAGGCGTTAGACTGGTTCCTGCTTCGCCACGTGCACCACGTGGTGATGTGCCGCCTTAGCTCAGTCGGTAGAGCGATTCACTCGTAATGAATAGGTCATCGGTTCGATTCCGATAGGCGGCTCAGCCACATCAGGCCCGTCCGGTCCATCCGGGCGGGCCTGACGCGTTCGCGGGGTTCCCGCGGTTCCTGGTCCCCCGCCTCCGGGACGGGCACGACGCCGGAGTCCGGGTGCTCGACGCCAGGGGCCGGGCGACGCCGGCCCGAAACGGCGGCGTGGTCCGAAAGCTCCTAGGAGAGAACGTGACCGGACGGGCTCGGCGGGGGCGGCGGCACCACCGGGGAAGAGGCCTGGGGCGACCGCGCTCCGGATGCTGGGACCGGAGGGCGTCGAAGGGGTATCACGACCGGGAACGACCCGCCGCCCGGGCAGGTTGACCGACCCTGGCCACAGGCGTGTGCGCCGTCCCGGATTCCCGGCGGACGAGGTGGATACGGTACATAGCGCAGACCCTCCGGCGCGGCGCCGGGGCCGCTACCCCCCCTTGGGAGCCGATGGATGATCACAGTCCGCGTCTCGAAGACAGACCCCGCCGCCAGCCCCTCCCTCGGGCAGGCGATCCGGGAACACCGTTATCCGGGGGCGGCCCTGCGCCTGTGCGTGGAGCCCGGTGAGTACGTGGAGTCGCAGGTCATCGGGGTGCAGCGGCGTGTGGTCGTGGTGCCGACCGAGGAAGCCGGGTCGGTGGCGGTCGTGGCGGCCAACGAGACCAACGTGTTCAACGTGCACGCGGGCGGGGAGCTGGAGCTCCACGGGGTCTGGGTGCGGAGCTCCTCGAAGGAGTACCCGCCGGTGTACGTGCAGAAAGGCGCCCGGTTCAAGGCGGACGACTGTGTCTTCACCGCCTCCAGGAGGGTCAACGTGGTGGGCGCCCGCGCCGAGGTGGTCGGCTGCCGGTTCGAGGAGAGCGGACTGCTGTGGGACGGCAGTGAGGGCAGCGTGCGGGACTGCTACTTCGCCGGGGCGGTGATCGCCGTCCAGGGTGATTGCTCGCCGCGGATCAGCGGGACGGTCTTCACCGGTGCCCACGAGGACTGGCACACCCTCTACGTCGCCAACGCCTCCCCGGAGTTCACCGACTGCGCCCTGGTCGACGGGGGCGGCGTCTACGTCCGGGACCGGGCGCGGCCGGAGTTCACGGACCTGCGGATCACCGGGTCCTACGACTGGCCGGTCCGGGTCTACGAGCGCTCCAGGGCGACCTTCACCCGCATGGTGGTGGAGGGTTCCCGCAAGGAGGACACCGACGCCTTCTTCGTTCACGGTGACTCCGAGAGCACGTTGAACGACTGCGAGATCACCGATGCCACCCGCACCGGGGTGGCGATCGAGGGCGGCAGGCTCACCGCCAGGGGGCTGACCCTGCAGGGCGTCGCCGCCGACGCCGTGTTCGTCGACGGTGGCGAGGCGGAGATCACCGACCTCCGGTGTACGCGGATCGGGAAGGCCGCCCTGCTGGTCGCGGACGGGGCCAGGGCCGCCGTCACGGGGATGTCCGTCGCGCAGAGCAGCGAGGAGGAGCGCGGCGCGATCGCCTCGGTCCGCTCCCGGTTCGAGGTGAGCGACCTCCGGGTCAGCCGCTGGCACGGACCGATGGCCATCGTGCTGGGCGGCCGGGGGGTTTTCGAGGACATCGTCGGCCACGACGTGGGCTCGGGAATCCACAGCCGTGAGGACGCCACGATCACGGTGCGGGGCATGGTGCTGCGCGACGCCCGGGAGGACGGCCTGAACATCCTCGACGGCACCGAGATCCAACTCCACCAGGCCGATCTGTCCGACTGCGGGGAGGACGCGGTCTACGTCCAGGGAGGGCACGTCACGATTCGCTCCTCCACCCTGTGCGGGAGCGGGGAGCGCGGTGTCCGGGTGGGTGAGGGCGGGGTCGCCGCGCTGGAGGACACCGCGGTCCGGGACGGTCGGGGCGACGGCCTCATGGTGGAGGACGGCGGTCGGGTGCGCCTGGTGCGGTGCACCGTCTCCGGCAATGACGAGGAGGGCCTGTGGGCGGCCGACAACGCCTCGGTGTACCTGGAGGACACCACTTTCAGCGGTAACCGGGGTGGGGACGGCGACCGGGTCAGCGCCCGGACCGCGGGTGCGGCCGAACCCCCGGGTGGCGGGGCCACGGCTGCGGGTGACGGGGCCCTGCGCGCCCGGTCCCGCCCCCTGGAGGCGCTGCTGGCCGAACTGGAGGGGTTGACCGGGCTGGACGGGGTGAAGAAGGAGATCCGTTCCCTGGTCAACTTCCAGCAGGTGAGCGCGAAACGGGTCGAGGCGGCTCTGCCAGCGCTCAAGGTCAGCCGCCACCTGGTGTTCTCGGGGCCGTCCGGGACGGGGAAGAGCACGGTGGCGCGGCTGTACGGGGAGATCCTGCGTTCGCTGGGGCTGCTCCGCAAGGGCCAGTTCCTGGAGGCGTCACCGGCGGACCTGGTGGCTGAGCACCAGGGCGGGACGGCACGCCGAACCGCGGACCTGGTGGAGCGGGCCCGGGGCGGTGTGCTGTTCGTGAACGGGGCGGATGAGCTGTTGGCGGGGTCCGGCGGCGGGAGGGCCTGCGGGCAGGAGGCCGTCGACACCCTCGTCAGGCTGATGGGGGACCTGCGGGGGGAAGTCGTGGTCGTCCTCGCGGGCGGCTCCGGCCGGATGAGCTCCTTCCTCGAGGAGAATCCGGGGCTGCGGTCACGGGTGGCGCGCATGATCGAGTTCGGGCACTACTCCCCGGAGGAACTCAGCGGGCTCTTCGAGGGGATGGCCGGGGAGCAGGGCTACCTCCTCGGTGAGGGGGTGCACGAGCTCCTGGTCCGGCACTTCGCGGGGCAGCGGCGCGACGAGGCCTTCGGTAACGCCCGGGAGGTGCGGAGGATGTTCGAGGAGGTGCGCCGGGCCCAGGCCGACCGGATCGTGACGGGCGCCTACCAGACGGTGGAGGACCTCACCCGGGTCCTGCCGGCCGACCTGGAGGGTGAGGTGGCGGCGGGGCTCGCCGGGCTCGGGGGCGGGCCGGGCGACGGCTCCCGGGTGGCGGCCCTGTTGGCGGACCTGGACGGCATGGTGGGTCTGACGGAGGCCAAACGTGAGGTGGGGGCCGTCGTGGACCTGTTGTCGGCGGCCCGTCGGCGCGGGTCGGGGCCGTCGCCGCACCTGGTGTTCTCGGGGCCGTCCGGGACCGGTAAGACCACGGTGGCCCGTATCTACGGAGGGCTGTTGGCCGCCCTGGGGGTGTTGGGCCGGGGGCACGTGGTGGAGGCGGCTCCGGAGGACCTGGCGGGGGCGCCGGCGCCCCGGGGGCGGGCGGTACCGCGGCCACGGGCGTTGTTCGAGCGGGCGCGCGGCGGGGTGCTGTTCGTGACCGGGGCCCGTGAGTCCGACGGGGGGCCCGCCGGGGGCCCGGGGAGCGCGCGGGGGGCGGCCGAGACCCTCGTCGGGCTGATGGAGGAGTACCGCGACGAGGTCGTGGTGATCGTGTCGGTCCGTCCCCGGGACACGGCTGGGCTGCTGGCGGGTGATCCGGGGCTGGCCGCACGGTTCTCCCGCACCGTGGATTTCGCCCCCTGTGATCGAGGGGAGCTGGTGGAGATCTTCGCGGGGATGGCCGAGGGCGCGGGCTTCCTGGTTCCGGAGGAGACCCGCGGGAGGTTGTCGGTGCTGGTCGGCGCGGACGTCGAGCGCTTCTCGGAGGGCAACGGGCACGAGGTGCGCGCTCTGTTCGAGGCGAGTGCGACCCGGCAGGCACGGCGGATCGAGGCGGCGGCCCTGGCGGGGGAGGGCCTCGACGTGGCGGAGCTTCAGACGCTGCTGCCCGAGGATGTTCCGGCGGGAGGGCCCGGGTAGGCCGCCCTTGGCGGAATGATTACTCTGCGTGTATCGGTGTTGCGCCTGCCGTGTCCGAAGTATGGGTAGGTGGGCGTTATGAGTCTGATGTTCATGCTGTTTGCCCTGATGGGCGCTGTGATTGTTCTCGGGGGCGGCTCCTACGCTCTGCGCCGCGTCCTCGCCCACATGGAGGAGCGCGTTCCGGTGGCGGAACCGGAACCGCCCCCCGAACCGGTGCCCGACTCCCAGGTGGGCGGCTATGTCCCCGCTCCACGGAACTCCGACGAGCTTCCCGAGGAACTGCGCACGCGGGTGCGCAACCTGCTCGCGCTGGGACGGGACGACGAGGCGGTCCGGCTGGTCCGGGTCCGCCTGGACGGCGATGAGGGGCGTGCCCGCAGGGCCGTTCGGCGCCTGGGCGGCGGAGGCCGTCCGGCTCTGGAGCCCTGAGCCGAAGCAGCCCCGGAACCGGACCGTCCGGAGCGCGGGGCGGGCGACCGGCCGGGGCCCGGACCGGGCCCCGGGCCGGGGTCACAGGCGTTGGCGGTTCTGTAGCCAGCCCCACACCGCGGTCGCGACGAACAGGATGCCGCCGATGACCGCGAGCCAGAACAGTCCCTTGATCACGATGCCGAGGATGGCGAGGATCAGCCAGATCGCGAGCAGGACGAGGATGAAGTAGACCATGGGCGCTCCTGCGTTGTCGGCGTGCTGCGGTCCGACCAGTGACCTACCCTGCCGCCACCTGCCCGAAGCGGACCGGGGCGGGTGTGTGCAGGTGCCGATTTCTGGGGTAGGGGAGGGGCATGAGTCTGGAAGAGGCATCACGACAGCTGGAAGCCGCCATCCACGATGCGCGGGTCTCGTTCGACTGCATCCTGCTGGAGGAGCTGGACCGGGCGCACACCAACGCGATCACCGCCCGCGCCGCCGTGGACGCGGCGGAACAGGCCCTCCGGGTGGAACTGGAGAAGAGGGCGGCCGAGGAGTCCGACACGACCGGGCCGGTCGAGGGGTCGGACGTCTCCGCCGAGTCCGACGGCCCCGGCTGATCGGACGTCCCCGCACGGCCGGGCGGCTCCGTGTCCCGGCACTCGGTATCGAACGTGTTTTCGAATGGCGGGTATGCTGTGGGACATGCCCGATCAGCCCCTGACGTCGGACTGGCCCGCGAGCGTGCACCCGCCCGGGTCGGACTCCTTCGAACAGACGGCCCTGGACTGGCTGTTCGACCAGGTGCCGGCCGACTACCGCCTGCACGGGGTTCTACGGCGCCACCCCGTGGCCCTCTCCCGGTTGGCCCGCCAGTACGTCCTCGCCACCCTGGAGGCGGCCCGGGAGGGGTACCGCACCGCCCGTGTGGACCTACGCGACCATCTGTCACCGCACGCCCTCGACCAGGTCATGAACGCCTACCTCGCCGAGGGGCGGCGCACCGCCGGGGTCCTGCGCTCGGTCGAGGCCGTGGACGGCGCGCTGCGCGCGGCGGCACCGGAACGGTCGGACCATGAGTGAGCGGTCGGTGCGGTGCGCCCCTGGATCAGGCGGTCACCCGGACCAGCACGGCGACCTCGTCACCGGTGTTGACCAGATGGTGGTGGCCCCGGCCGGGGGCGCCGACGTCGCCCACCACGCGGGTCCGTCCCACGGCCAGCTCGGCGGCCGAACGCATCTGGCCGTCGGGGCCGGAAGTGATCAGGTGAGCCTTCCCGCTGACCAGGTGCAGGACCTCCATGGTGTGCGGGCGGCCGGAGCGCGGCGTCGGGCCGGGCACGAAGCTGTTCGGTTCCAGGGCCACGGCGGTCACCCGGAAACGGCCGCTGGCGTGCCGTCGGGCACTGCGGGGCGCGGGCTGCCAGCGTCCGCGCCGGGTCGGCCACAGGGTCGGCCGGCGCAGGGCGGAGGCGGCTCCGCGTGCGGCGGCGACCAGTTGGCCGGTGGTGGGCAGCCGGAGTCCGCCCAGGTGGGCGTAGCCGGAGGGGCGTCCGGCGTCGACCACGTCACCGATCCCGTCCAGGGAGACGGTCGTGGCACGGGGGTGGGGGGCGCGTTCGGTCGGGTCGGGGCGAACGGCGGTCACGGCGGAGGCCTGCTGGGGCATCGTGAGAAGATCCTTCACGTGTACGCGGCCGGGGCTGACGCCAGGGGCCGCGAGGATGTCGTCAGGGAACCCCGGGGGTGCCGGGGCGGCAGGGCCAGTCGCTCCGAACGGGCGTTCGGAGGGGAGAATCACCCTGGTGTAGGCCGCTCGCAGGCCCCTCACACCGGACGGTGGAGGCCGCTCACGGACCGGTCGTGCGGGGTCGGTCGACGAAGACCCCTCGGCTACGACTCAGTGACGACAACACGGACACGCCGCACGGGCCAGGTGGCAGGAGACCCCGGGGGTCGTACGAGCCGTGGCGTCGGTGCGGGTGCGCGGATACATGAAGGTAAGGAGACCAGCAAAGCCGGTGGTGAGTCAAGCGAACGCCGGGAATCGTGCGTGTCGTACCGCTCACCCGCACGTCCGGAACGTGTTGCGGGCGGCGTCCGGTGGTGGTGACATGTGGATCCCGAGAACACGGCGTGTCCGCCGGACCGGGCCCCATCCCCCAGTACAGCCGTAGTGACAGGAGTGGCCGTGCAGCCGTCCGTCCCCAGAGGGCAGCCTTGAACCCGGAGGCCCAGGGGCTGTGGGCACGTGTGCTGGTGCGCGCCCTCGTCGTGGTCACCGCCGGTGTGATGGCGCTCGGCTTCCTGGGGCCCGAGGCGGCGCTGCTGGTGGCCTTCCTGACCGTGCTCACCCACGTGCTCCTGTGGGCGCGGTCACGGTACGCACGGTCCCTGTTCCCCGAACCGGGCCGGGACGCCGGCGGAGAGGGGACCGAGGAGCCGCCCGGGGGACCGGAACCCCCGCAGGGCCCGCAGGACCCAACGGCTCCGGGCCGCCGACACCCCCCGCGCCACTCCGGGTGAACGGTGCGTCTTTCGACAAACCGGAGAGCACCGTCCCGTGCGCGGCGTAGATTCTAGGGCTATGACGGACCAGGATCTTCTGCACGCCCTGCGCTCCGGCCAGACCCCGTCGGCAGACGCGTACGTGCGGCTCCTCGACGCCTACGGAGAGGAGCTGTACCGGCGTTGCATCCTGGTTCTCCGTGACAGGGACGCCGCGCACGTCGTCCTCAGGGACACCCTGATCGCCGCCCACGCGCACATCCGGCGGCTGCCGGACGCCGAACGGCTGGGGGAGTGGCTGCACGCGCTGGCCGAAGCGGAGTGCGCACGACACCGGGCACGCGTGGCCCCCGCGGACGACGCGCCCGCCCTCGCGCTGCCGGAGAGGACGGACCTGGTCCGGATGCGGGTGCTGAAGGCGATGTGCGGCCCCGAACTGGACGGCTACCGAACGCACGTGGCGGCACGGGCCGACCGCTTCGGCCGCGACGGCTTCCCGCTGCCCCCCGACGCCCCGCACGTCTCACGCGGACTGCTGGCCGCGCTGCCCGTCGCCCTCGCCGTGCTGTGCGCGCTCCTGGTGCTCGCGCTGGCCGGATACGCGCTCGCCCGGGACCCCGGACGGGAAGTGGGGGCGGGGGCCTCCCGGAGCACCGGAGCCCTGTGATCCCCCGGGCCTGCCCGCAGAGCCGTCGGAGGCGGCGCGGAGGGTGCTCCGGGCATCGCGGGTACGGCGAAGGCCCGGCGGGAAACCCCTGCCGGGCCCTACGAGACACCGAGACGGGTGTGGTGCTGCCGGTTACTTGCCCTCGCTGGTGATGTGCGATGCGTCACCGTGCGTACCGGCCTCTTCGGCGCGCTTCACCGAGGCGATGATCTCCTGCTCGGCGTCGTGGCGGCCGGCCCAGCTGGCGCCCTCCACGGACTTGCCGGGCTCAAGGTCCTTGTACACGGTGAAGAAGTGCTCGATCTCGAGGCGCTCGAACTCGTTGACGTGGTGAATGTCACGCAGGTGCTCCTGGCGCGGGTCCGTCGCCGGAACGCACAGCAGCTTGTCGTCGCCGCCCGCCTCGTCACGCATGCGGAACATGCCGATGGCACGCGCCCGGATCAGGCAACCCGGGAAAGTCGGAGCCTTGAGCAGGACAAGAGCGTCCAAGGGGTCGCCGTCCTCGCCGAGCGTCCCCTCGACGAAACCGTAGTCGGCGGGGTAGGTCGTGGAGGTGAACAGCATGCGGTCGAGACGGATACGACCTGTCTCGTGGTCCACCTCGTACTTGTTGCGCTCCCCCTTGGGGATCTCGATCGTAACGTCGAATTCCATGCTGATCTCGGCTCCCAATGCGACTAATGTCGCCGTATAACTACAACGTCAGGCCGCGACACCGAAGGAAGGGCAGGTGCCCCGGGTGCGACGGGTACGAGGCGAGGCGTTCCTCGCGCTGGCCCTGCTCAACATATTCGTGCTGATCACTGGGTTCGTCGCCCTGGACGTGATCGAGGCACGGCCGCTTCCGGCGGTGCCCAACCCCGTCACGCACGCCGACGGCGTGGCGGCGGTTGCACCCGCGGCCCCGACCCCGGCGGACCCGGATCGGATCGCGGACGTTCTTGATGATCCCATGTCGGCTTCCGGGCTCGGGGACGGCCTCTCCGGTTACGTGATTGACGGCGCAACAGGACAGACGCTCTTCGAACGGGACGCGGACGCCCCGGTGACCCCGGCGTCGACCACGAAGATCGCCACGGCCGTCACCGTCCTGGACGCCGTCGGCCCCGACCACGTGCTGCGGACCGAGGCCTACTTCGACCCGGCGCAGAACCGCGTGGTGCTACGCGGTGAGGGCGACGTGACGCTGACCGCGACCGCCGACTCCGCAGCTTACCCGCAGGTAGCCACCCTGGAGGAGCTCGCCGAGGACACCGCCTCCGCCCTCGCCGACCCGGGCCCGGACACCGTCTCCGTCGGGTACGACGACTCGTACTTCACCGGACCGGACACCGCGCCCGGCTGGAAACCCAACTACGTCACCGAAGGCAGCACCGCCACCATCCACGCGCTGATGATCGACAGCGGCCGGGTGGACCCGGACGTGTCCACCCGCTCCCCGAACCCGCCCCTCGCCGCCGCGGAGGCCTTCGCCGACCAACTGGAGAAGGCCGGGCTGACCGTCGACGGCACCCCGACCGAGGAGGAGGCCGCCGGCGACCCGGTCGCAGCCGTCGACTCCATGCCCATGCACGCCCTGGTCGAGCACATGATGCTGGCCAGCGACAACAACATGGCCGAGTCCCTCGGCCGGATCGCCGCACTCGAACTGGGGGAGGAACCCGACGCCTCCGGGGCCGCGACCGCCACCCACCGGACGATGGACTCCCTGGGCATCGACGGGGTCAGCCTGTCCGACAACAGCGGCCTGAGCACCGAGAACCGCATCACACCCCGCGCCCTCGTCGAACTGGTCACCACGGCCGCCGAGCAGCCGCGGCTCAACGCGACCATCACGGGCCTGCCCACCGCCCACTCCACCGGAACCCTCGCCGGGCGCTACTCCGAGTACTCCAGCTCCAGCGCCGCAGCAGGAATGGTCCGCGGCAAGACCGGAACCCTGAACGGAGTGAGCACCCTGGCCGGAACCATCCACGACCAGGAGGGCAACGTGTTCGTGTTCGCCCTGATGGCCAACAGCCCAGGCGCCTCCGGGCCCCAACTGGACACCCTGGCGGCCGCACTCAGCCAGTGCGGGTGTTCTTGATCTTTTGGGCCTCCGCTTCGCTTCGGCCCGTGTTCGGGCGCCCAATAAGCCAGGGATTCTTCATCCTCGTCTGCGCCTGGCTCGTTCCTCGCCGACGGCTTGACTCGTCTTGCAGAACCCTGGCGGCGCCCGAACGAAAGAACACCCCCTGGGGTGACGGTGAGTGGGGAGGTGCTTCCCCTGTGGCTCAGGTGGGCGGGAGGGTGCTCCTCCGTGACTCAGGTGGAGGGGAGTTCTCTCGCGGCTGGGTGAGCGGGCCTCGGGGGTGGGATCTCTTTCGGTCCTTCTCGGGGTTGACCCCGGACCTGCCCTGAAATAGAGCCCTGATCCCCGTGCCGCCGGGCTTGGCGTGGGTAGGCTGGCGGTGTGACTGTGATCGACTGGGACGTAGCCGTCAACACCGGTGTCCGCCTCGTGCGCCCTGGGCCGCAGGTGGACCTGTCCGACGCGCGGCAGGCCGTGGCGCAGTTGCGCGAGCTCTCCACCGTGGCGGCCGGGCATGTGCGCGAATTCACCGGAATGAACCCCCTCGAACCCTCCGGGCCGGCGGTCGTCGTCGACCGCCCGGGATGGATTCGAGCCAACGTCGACGGGTTTCGGGTGGTGCTCGAACCCGTGCTCCAACAGATGGGCGCCGACCGGCTGAACAACAGCCCGGCCGGGAACCTGACCAACGCGGTCGGTTCGCGGATCACCGGGGTACAGCTCGGGGCGGTCCTGTCCTACCTGGCCGGGCGGGTCCTCGGCCAGTACGAACTCTTCCTGCCGCCGGACCCGGACGGCAGCTCGCCGACCGGGCGCCTGACCCTGGTGGCCCCCAACATCGTCAGCGCCGAACGTGAGCTGGACGTCGACTCGCGTGACTTCCGCCTGTGGGTCTGCCTGCACGAGGAAACCCACCGGATGCAGTTCACGGCCACGCCGTGGCTGCGGGCGCACGTCCAGGAGCTCATGCAGGAACTCCTGCTCTCCACGGAGATGGACGCCTCGGACCTGATCGACCGCCTCCGGCAGGCGGGCGAGGCCGTGGCCGACGCGGTGCGGGGTGGCGAGGGCAACCTCCTCACCGCCTTCCAGAGCCCCGAGCAGAAAGCGCTCATGGACCGGGTCACCGCGGTCATGAGCCTGGCCGAGGGGCACGGCGACTACGTGATGGACGCCGTCGGTCCGGAGGTCGTGCCCTCGGTCGAGACCATCCGGAAGCGCTTCCAGAAGCGGCGCCGGACCGTCAACCCCATCGACCGGATCATGCGCCAGCTCCTGGGCATGGACCTCAAGATGAAGCAGTACGAGGAGGGCGCCGCCTTCGTGCGGCAGGTCGTCGCCCAGGTGGGGATGGCCGAGTTCAACAAGGTGTGGACCTCGCCCGAGACGCTGCCCACGCTTGAGGAGATCCGCAACCCCTCTATGTGGATCGAGCGGATCGTGCGCCCCGCCGCCATCACCGAGTGAGCGGGCCGCCCCCCGCCGTGGCCGCCGTCCGTTCGGCGGTCCGGCGGGTGCTGTCCGAGCTGCCCGACGGGACCACCGCCCTGGTGGCGTGCAGCGGCGGTGCCGACTCCCTGGCCCTGGCCGGCGCGGTGGCCTTCGAGGCCCCCCGGTCGGGGGTGGCCGCGGGAGCGGTCACCGTCGACCACGGCCTCCAGGAGGGTTCGGGCGAACGTGCCGAGGCCGTGGCGGACGTCCTGCGCAAACTCGGTCTGGACCCCGTCCGGACCGCCGCGGTGCGGGTCCGGGGCAGCGGCGGACCCGAGGCTGCGGCACGGCGCGCCCGCTACGGGGCGCTCGGGGAGGCGGCCGCCGCCCACGCACCCGCGGTGGTCCTGCTCGGCCACACCCTCGACGACCAGGCGGAGACGGTCCTGCTCGGCCTTGCCCGGGGCTCGGGCGCCCGCTCCCTGGCGGGGATGGCCCCGCGCACCGGCCGCTACCTGCGGCCCCTGCTGGACCTGGACCGTGCCACGGTCCGTGCGGCCTGCTCCCTGATGGGGCTCAGCCCCTGGGAGGACCCGCACAACCACGACCCGCGCTTCGCCCGTTCCCGGGTGCGCCACGAGGCGCTGCCCGCGCTGGAGAAGGCCCTGGGCCCCGGGATCGCCGCCGCCCTGGCCAGGACCGCGGGCATGCTGCGCGCGGACGCCGACACCCTGGACTCGCTCGCCGCGGACCTGCACGGGCGGGCCCTGGCGGGCGGGAAGGGCACGGACCTGGCGGTGGGGCCGCTGGAGCGCGCCGAACCCTCCCTGCGCTCCCGGGTGCTGCACCGTGCGGCGCTCCAGGCGGGCTGTCCGGCCAGCGCGTTGAACGCACGCCACGTACGTGAGTTGGATCGCCTGGTCACCGAGTGGCGGGGGCAGGCCCACATCGACCTGCCCGGCGGGATCCGGGGGCGCCGGGCCGCCGGCAGGATCCTCTTCGAACGCTGAACCGGAGCCTCCGGTCCAGGTGTCGGGCACCATGGCCTCGTTCGACACGTTTATCCTGGTTGCCGCAAACGGGGAAACCAGCAGCGAGGACAGTGAGCGTGGACGCTAAGGACATGGGTCAGGACCTGGAGAAGGTCCTGGTCACCGAGGAAGAGATCAAGGCGCGCCTGGCCGAGCTGGGAGCGCGGATCGACGCGGACTACGCGGGCAGGGACCTGCTGATCGTCGGGGTGCTCAAGGGCGCGGTCATGGTCATGGCCGACCTCGCACGGGCGCTGCACAGCCCCGTCGCCATGGACTGGATGGCCGTCTCCTCCTACGGGGCGGGAACCACCTCGTCGGGTGTGGTGCGCATCCTCAAGGACCTGGAGACCGACATCAAGGACCGCGACGTCCTGATCGTCGAGGACGTCATCGACTCCGGGCTGACCCTCTCCTGGCTGGTCGGCAACCTGAAGTCGCGCGGCCCGAAGTCCGTGGAGATCTGCACCATGGTCCGCAAACCGCTGGCCTTCGACGTCGACCTCGACGTCAAGTACATCGGCTTCGACCTGCCCAACGAGTTCATCATCGGCTACGGGCTCGACTACGCCGAGAAGTACCGCAACCTGCCGTTCATCGGCACGCTCGCGCCGCACGTCTACGAGGAGTAGCGTCACGGCCGCCGTACGGGTCCCTGCGGCCCGTACGGCGTCGGCCGGGAACAACCGGACGGGTCGCAGTCGTTGCCCCCATGACGGCCCCGTGTCCGGCCTGAGCGGTGTGCCCGCTCCGCACGGCGAGGTGTACCGTCGAATATCCCGGCGTCATCGCAGGGAGCACGTGTCCGATAGGTCCTGCTTCGGAAAGTCCTCTGGGGCGGGCGGCCTGGTCAGGAGGGACGGACCCGACAGGGTTCCGCTCACATGAATCTGAAGCGTTTTTTCCGCGGCCCGTGGATCTGGATCCTGGTCGTCGCCCTCATGCTCGTCATCGGCTTCCGCGTGTTCGACGTAGGGGCCGGACCGGAGCCCGAGGAAGAAGACATCTCGACCGTCTACCAGCTGATCGAGCAGGATCGGGTGGACAACGCCGAGATCATCGACCGGGACCAGCGCATCCAGCTGACCACGGTCGACGACGACATCTACGAGGCCTACTGGGTCGAGGGGCAGGGCCTGGAGCTCGCGACCATGCTCCAGGAGTCCAGCCAGAACCCCGACGGGAACCTGGACTCCTACGAGGTCTCGGTCGCCACCACCCCGATCTGGACGACGGCCCTGTTCAGCCTCCTTCCGCTGATCATCATCATCGTCATCTTCTGGTTCATCTTCAGCCAGATGCAGGGCGGCGGCTCGCGGGTGATGCAGTTCGGCAAGTCCAAGGCCAAGCTCATCACCAAGGACACCCCGAAGAACACCTTCGACGACGTGGCCGGGGCGGACGAGGCCATCGAGGAACTCCACGAGATCAAGGAGTTCCTGCAGAGCCCGGAGAAGTTCCAGTCGATGGGGGCGAAGATCCCCAAGGGCGTCCTGCTGATGGGGCCGCCCGGAACCGGTAAGACCCTGCTGGCCCGCGCCGTCGCCGGCGAGGCCGAGGTCCCGTTCTACTCCATCTCCGGTTCGGACTTCGTCGAGATGTTCGTCGGTGTGGGCGCCTCCCGGGTGCGCGACCTGTTCGAGCAGGCCAAGGCGAACGCCCCGGCGATCATCTTCATCGACGAGATCGACGCCGTCGGCCGCCACCGCGGCGCCGGGATGGGCGGCGGCCACGACGAACGCGAGCAGACCCTCAACCAGATGCTGGTCGAGATGGACGGCTTCGACGTCAAGGGCGGCGTCATCCTCATCGCCGCCACCAACCGCCCCGACATCCTCGACCCCGCGCTCCTGCGCCCCGGCCGCTTCGACCGGCAGGTCGTCGTGGACCGCCCCGACCTGGACGGCCGCCGCGACATCCTCGAGGTGCACGCCAAGGGCAAGCCCATGGCCGACGACGTCGACTTCGCGGTGATCGCCCGCCAGACCGCCGGGATGACCGGTGCGGACCTGGCCAACGTCATCAACGAGGGCGCGCTGCTGTCCGCGCGGGCTGACAACAAGGTCATCACCCACGCCATCCTGGAGGAGGCCATCGAACGCGTGATGGCCGGCCCCGAACGCAAGTCGCGGGTGATGTCGGACCGGGAGAAGAAGGTCATCGCCTACCACGAGGGCGGGCACGCCCTCGTCGGCCACGCGCTGCCCAACGCGGACCCCGTGCACAAGATCACGATCCTGCCGCGCGGCCGCGCACTCGGCTACACCATGTCGGTGCCGACCGAGGACAAGTTCCTCACCTCGCGCTCGCAGATGATGGACCAGCTGGCCATGATGCTCGGCGGCCGCGCCTCCGAGGAGCTCGTCTTCCACGAGCCGACCACGGGCGCGGGCAACGACATCGACAAGGCCACCAACCTGGCCCGGAACATGGTCACCGAGTACGGCATGAGCGAGCGCCTGGGCGCCCGGAAGTTCGGTTCGGCCAACTCCGAGCCGTTCCTGGGCCGGGAGATGTCCCACGCACGCGAGTACTCCGAGGAGATCGCCTCCATCATCGACGAGGAGGTGCGTCGCCTCATCGAGTCCGCGCACGACGAGGCCTACGAGGTCCTCGTCGAGTACCGGGACGTGCTCGACGAGCTGGTCGTGCAGCTGCTGGAGAAGGAGACGCTCACCAAGACCCAGGTGCTGGAGATCTTCGCGCCGGTCCGCAAGCGCCCCTCCCGCGGTTCGTACACCGGATACGGCAAGCGCCAGCCCTCCGAGCGGCCCCCGGTCCGCTCCAAGAAGGAGCTGGCCATGCTCAACAGCGCCGAGGTCCAGGGCTCCGCCACCAACGGTCGACTCCCGGGGAAGCCCGCCAGCACCGAAGGAGACCAGGCGTGAGCGAGGACCTGCCCGCCAGACCCGTGGACCGCGAGCGCATCGCCCGCGCCGTCCGGGAGATCCTCATCGCCATCGGGGAGGACCCCGACCGCGACGGACTGACCAAGACCCCCGAGCGGGTCGCCCGGGCCTACGAGGAGCAGTTCGCCGGACTCGGACAGAAGCCCGGTGACGTCCTCACCACGGTCTTCGAGGCCGACCACGAGGAAATGGTCCTGGTCAAGGACATCGAGCTGTACTCGACCTGCGAACACCACCTCGTGCCGTTCTACGGGGTCGCGCACGTGGGCTACATCCCGGGGGCGCACGGCCGCATCACCGGGCTGAGCAAGCTCGCCCGGCTGGTCGACGTCTACGCCCGCCGCCCGCAGGTGCAGGAGCGTCTGACCGGTCAGGTCTCCGACGCGATCATGGAGCACCTCGACCCGCGCGGCGTGATCGTGGTCATCGAGGCCGAACACCTGTGCATGACCATGCGCGGGGTGCGCAAGCCCGGGGCCAAGACGGTCACCTCCGCGGTGCGGGGCAGCTTCCGGAGCAGCGACCGCACCCGGGCCGAGGCCATGAGCCTCATCCTCGGCAGGAACTGAACCGACCGCCGCCGAACCCGCCGGCCCGGGCGTGTCAGCCGGACACGCCCGAGCCCCCGCGACACCGGCCGAGGGGCCGGGGGCCGTGTGCCCCCGGCCCCTCGGCGTGCGCGTAGGGTGATGCGCATGGCGCCGAAACACACACTCCCGGGGCTGCCCGACCGAGGGCGGTGCCTGGTCATGGGGGTCGTCAACGTCACCCCCGACTCCTTCTCCGACGGAGGGTCCTGGTTCGACCCCGAGCGCGCGATCGAACACGGTCTGCGCCTCGTCGAGGAGGGCGCGGACATCGTCGACGTGGGCGGTGAGTCCACCCGCCCCGGTGCGCAGCGCGTCGAGGCCGCCGAGGAACTGCGCCGGGTCGAGCCGGTCGTGCGCGAACTCGCCTCGCGCGGGGTCGCGGTCAGTGTCGACACCATGCGTGCCGAAGTCGCCGCGCGGGCGGTCGACGCCGGCGCGGTACTGGTCAACGATGTCAGTGGTGGGCTGGCAGACCCGGAGATGGCCCGGCTCGTCGCTTCTTCCGGTGTCGCCTACGTGTTGATGCACTGGCGCGGGCATAGTCATGACATGCAGAGCCGTGCCGTGTACACGGATGTTGTCCAGGAGGTCCTCGATGAGCTCCGCGACCGTATGGAGGCCATGATCAGTGCAGGTGTCGACCCCGGGCAGATCGTTCTGGACCCGGGGCTGGGATTCTCCAAGCGCCCCGAACAGGCGCACAACTGGGCGCTGCTCCAGCATCTCGACCGGTTCCACGAACTGGGTCGGCCCGTCCTGGTGGCGGGTTCGCGCAAACGCTTCCTCAGCCGTCTGCTCGGCGACGCCAAGGGCCGGGACCGGCCCTTCGTCGAGTGCGACGCGGCCACCGCGGCCGTGACCGCGTTGTCCGCGCACCGCGGCGCCTGGGCGGTGCGGGTACACGACGTCCGGCCCAACGCCGACGCCGTACGGGTGGCGGCCGCCTGGGCCGACGGCGGGGCCGGCCTCGACCAGGGCCGGGACCAGAGCATCGGGAGTGGCCTGTGAAGTCGCGCCAGGAAGTCATGGAGCGCGTCGGCGAGGCCAACGCGCAGTTCTACAGTGCGATCGAGAACGGTGACATCGACCTGATGCGTACCGTCTGGGCGGAGGAACACGAGGCCCCCGACCTGGTGTGCGTCAACCCCGGTTGGCCGCTGCTGCGCGGCCGCACCGAGATCATGCGCGCCTGGTCGCTGATCATGGCCAACGTCACCTACATCCAGTACGTGCTCACCGAGACCCACATCGGGGTCGGCGGCGACATCGCCATGGTGACCTGTGAGGAGAACGTGCTGACCGCCGAGGACGGCAGCCCCGGGTTCGTGGCCGGCGGCCAGGTGGTGACCACCAACCTGTTCGTCGACACCGACCAGGGGTGGCGGCTGTGGTCGCACCACGCCTCCCCGGTGCTGATGGAGGACGACGAGGAGACGGAGACGGAGGGCTGATGCGGGACCGCGTCGAGCTCCGCGGCCTGCGCGCCCGGGGCCACCACGGGGTGTTCGACTTCGAGCGCCGCGAAGGCCAGGACTTCGTGGTCGACGCCGTGCTGTACCTGGACACCGGGCCCGCCGCGGCCAGCGACGACGTCGGCGACACCGTGCACTACGGCCTGCTCGCCGACCGCCTGGTCCGGGTGGTGACGGGTGAGCCCGTCAACCTGATCGAGACCCTGGCCGAGCGCCTGGCCGCCGAGTGCACGGCCGAGCCCCTGGTCGAGGGGGTGGAACTGACGGTGCACAAGCCGTCGGCACCCATCGAACACGAGTTCTCGGACGTGTCCGTCACCGTCACCCGGGGGAGGCGGGGCCAGTGGTGACGCGCGCGGTGCTCTCCCTGGGATCCAACCTCGGAGACCGGATGGCGACCCTGCAGGGCGCCGTGGACCTGCTGTCGGCCGGACCGGGGGTCATGCCGGCGGCGGTCTCACCCGTCTACGAGACCGCTCCGGTGGGCGGCCCCGAACAGGGCGCCTTCCTCAACGCGGTCCTGGTCGTCGACACCGAGGGCCAAGCGAAGGAACTGTTGGACCTGGCCCAGGCAGCGGAACGCGCCTTCGAACGGGTCCGCGAGGTCCGGTGGGGGCCGCGGACCCTGGACGTGGACGTGATCGCCTTCGGTGACCTGACCGACGAGGACCCGGTCCTGACCCTGCCGCACCCGCGCGCCCACCTGCGCGCGTTCGTGCTGCGCCCCTGGCTGGACACGGACCCCGCCGCTGTCCTGCCCGGCCGGGCCCCGGTCGCCGCGCTGCTGGCCGGGGTCGAGGCGGCGGACACCGGCGGTGAACAGGAACTGGTGCGCCGGGGCGACCTGCGACTGCGGCTGCCCGGGGAGGCGGACGGTGTCCGATGACGGCAGGGGCACGCTCACCCCCACCGGGTGGCGTGTCCCCTCCCTGCTGGCGGTCCTCGGAGCCCTGGCCGGTCTGCTGGTCGCCAACTCCGTGACGGGTCTGCCGCTCATGCCGTGGTCGGCGATCCCCACGCTGCTGCTGCTGGCCTTCGCGGAGGCCTTCACGGCAGGACGCACCGCGCGCCGGATCCGCCGGGAGCCGGGAACGGAACCGATGGAACCGCTCAGCGCTGCCCGGCTGCTGGCCCTGGCCAAGGCGAGCGCGCTGTTCGCCGCACTGGCGACGGGGTTCTTCGCGGGGATGGCGCTGTCGGTGTCCGACCGGCTGGAGCTGGCCAGCCACCGCGAGGTCTTCCTGACTGCGCTGGGCACGGCGGCCTCCGCGGCCCTGCTGTTGGCCGCGGCCCTGTACCTGGAACACGCCTGCCGGGTGCCCGAGGACGACGGCGACGACGATGACACGCCCGGAGCGAGGTAGGGGTGTCTGCTCGGGGCGGTTTGAGCCCCCCTTTTCGCCGTGATCTTGCTACCAGGGGCGATTTCAGCGCCGAAGTTGCCCCTGGTAGCAAGATCACCGTGGTTGGGGCCCTTTCCCGGCTCCGGCCGAGCCGTTTCGGACGGGGCTTGCCCGCTGATGGTTGACTGAGGTCGTGGACACCAGTGAACCGACACCACCGCCCGCGGCGGGAGCCTCCCGGCCGCCCCGCGCCGTGGACACGGCCTTCGCCGCGCCCGAGGGCACGCCCTGGCTGCGGATACCCAAGGCGCTGGCCTGGTACCGCCGCCTGGTGACCGGAGCGGCCTGTCTGGCCGTCGGCGCAGGGGGCGCGCTGTTGCTCTTCCTGTGGGACCTCCCGCTTCTGGCAGGGGTCTGGGCGGGGTCGGTGCTGGCGGCCGCCGTCGTCCTGTGGTTCCTGGCCGGCGGCTTCCAGCGTTCCTGGGGATACGCCGAGGCGCCCGCCGAGCTGTACCTCACCTACGGGGTGCTGGTCCGCCAGCTCGTGGTCGTCCCCTACGGCCGGATGCAGGTCGTGGACGTCACCGCCGACCTGCTCGAACAGGCGCTGGGGATCGCGACGGTGCGGGTGCGCACCGCCGCGAGCACCGCGGACACACGGGTGGTGGGCCTCCCGCTCGCCGATGCCGTCCAGTTGCGCGACCGGCTCGCGGCGCGCAGCGAGAGCTTCTCAACGGGGTTGTAAGTGCACGGACAGCCGCAGCAGCCCGGGCCGCCACCGCCGCCCGGCTGGGGCCCCGCGTTCCTGCCGCCGCAGCAGGTCCGGGGGACGCCGCCCCCTCCGCCGCCCCGGCCCCGGCCGCGGCCGGAGGACGACGTCACCACCGGGGTCTTCCGCGCGCACTGGCTGATCATCCCGTTCCAGGTCCTCGCGGTCACCCTGGTGTTCGCGGCGCTGGTCGGGCCGATCCTGACCCAGTTCGGTTTCGCCTGGGTCCTGGTGCTGGCCGTGGCCGTGGTGTTCGGCTCCCTCGCCTATGCGCTGCCCGCCTGGTGGTACGGCTCCTTCGGGTTGCGCGAGGACCATCTGGTCGTGCACAGCGGGCTGATCAGGCGCAGTTCCAGGGAGATCCCGCTGAGCCGCCTCCAGGCGGTGGACGTGGTCCAGCCCCTGCTGATGCAGGTGTTCGGGCTGGCGGAACTGCGGATCGAACTGGCGGGCGGCGACGGAAGCGCCATCCGGCTGCGCTGCCTGCGCCGGAAGCTGGCGGAGAAGCTGAGGGCGGCGGTGCTCGCGCACGCGGCCGGGTTGTCCGGACGGTCGCCTGAGGCGCCGGAGTGGCCCTTCTACCGGCTCCCCTTCCTGCTGCTGCTCGGCGCGCTGACCTTCCGGGTGCCGGTGCTGTTGTCGTTCGTCCTGCTGCTCCTGCTGCTCACGGCGTTCGCGGTCTTCCTGGAACCCGGGGCGCTGGGCGGCGCCGTCCCGCTGGTCCTGGGGCTCCTGCGCTACTACTGGGGCCCGCTGGCCCGCTACACCGACTTCTACGCCTCGCTGTCCTCGGACGGTCTGCGGCTGCGCTACGGGATGTTCCAGCGCCGTATGCAGACCGTTCCGCCGGGACGGGTGCAGGCCGTGCGGGTGGTCGAGCCCCTGCTGTGGCGTGCCCTGGGTGTGGCCCGGGTGGAGGCGACGGTTGCCGGGTACGCGGGGGCCCGCCAGGGCGACTCGGCGGACCTGCTCCCGGTCGCGCCGCGCGGGAGGGCGTTCACCCTGGTGAACGAGGTGTTCCCGGACAGTGATGCGGCGGTGGTGCCGCTGGTGGTCAACCGCCGCCTGCTGGCGAACGCGGCGGGGGTGGACGAGCGGTTGTTCGTGAGCGTGCGCGGCCTGTTCTGCCGGGTGACGGAGATCGTCCCGGTGGAGAGGATGCAGACGCTGAGGTTGTCCTCGGGGCCGTTCGCACAGTTGAGGGGGAGGGCCACCATCGATGTGGACACGCCCCCGGGGCCGGTCGCGGCCCGTGCCTGGGACCGTGAGGCGGGTGAGGCGCGCCGGTTCCTGGACGCCCTGGTGGAGCGCGCGAGGCGGGCGCGGGTGCCCTCCGCCGGAACGGAACGGTGGGCCACCCGGTCGACCATGCACGGGGAGTCCGCGCCGAGGCGGGACGGGGAAGAGGGACCGGAAAGCCCGACGATCGGCGCTCCGAAAGACACCCCCGGGACTTAAGTGTGTCGTGTGTCACATCATGGGGCTGGAGGGGTTCCGGTTGGGGGTTTCATGTCCGACATGTCTTCCCACTCATGGTGATACTTCCAGGTCAGGGCCGCGAAACGCTTTCGCGTTTCGGCCACGGCGGGCGACCGAGTGTGGCTAAATAGTGGTTGAACACGTTGAGTGTTCACTGTCATACACATCGTCAACGTTATCGACCGGTTGGCGCCCCCGCCCGCCGGTCTGACGGGAGAAAACACATGCTGAAGAAGACTCTCGCCGCCACGGCCATCGCGGCTGCCGCTGGCAGCGTCCTGTTCGCCGGCGCTCCTGCCATGGCCAACAGCAACGTCTTCACCTCCGGCAATGGCAGCATCCTCGGCGGCAACCAGCTGGTCGCCGACCTGGACGTGCCGATCAACGTCTGCGGCAACGCCATCGCCGTCCTGGGCGTGGCCGGTGCGAACTGCACCGACTCCGACGCCACGGTGAAGAACTGGTAGCAGCCTGACTTCCCGGCCCGGCCGGGCGGGGGTGTCCGGCCGGGAGTCCCGGCCGAACCGCCCGGACCGGGACCCGCGGGCTTTCTGTGCAGGGCGCCGCTCCGTGATGACGGGGCGGCGCCCTTACGTGTGTCCGGAACTCCGGTTGGCGCCCGGCTACAACCCCGGCCTCTGGTGACACTGCGTGCGCGGGAGGGCGGCGAAGTCCGGTCCTTTGTCCCGAACGGTTCCGGAATGCATCAGCACCCAGTGTGAACATTATTGGATTTTCCGTGATCAATGCAGTTCAGGGCATGTGTACGGAGGTTGTTCGCGGATAGCTTCTGTCTCGGTACCCCCCGGGTGCCACCGAAGAGACACCGCAAGTCCGGTCGGCCCCCGTCCGGACACAGAAGGAGACAAGTAGTGCTGAAGAAGACGCTCGCCGCCGGCGCCGTGGTCCTCGCCTCCGCCGGGGTCCTCCTCTCCGCCGCCCCGGCCGCGGCGCACGCCGGTGCCTGGACCTCGGGCCACGGCGGCTCCGACGTCAGCGGGAACATCGCCTACATCAACGGTGTGGACGCCGCCAACGACGGCTGCGGCAACTCCAACGCCGTCCTGGGCCAGTCCCTGGGCTCCTGCTACAACTCCGGGGTGATCATCCAGAACTGACCGGTACCGGCTCCCGGGTTCCGTTTCCCCCCGGGCCCGGCCGTCCTGCGGGGCAGCACCCCTTTCGTCCGCGGCCCCTGCCAGGGCCCCGCGGGACGGACACGGGGGCGGGCGAAGGCGCCCGCCCCCGTTCGCGTGTCCGGGACCTGCCGCCACGCCGTTCCGGGCCCCTTCCCCGGGGGGAGGGGCGGCAGGTCACCGGTCCGGGAGGGCTATCGTGTGCTGGGGCGTCTTCGGCGGTACGGCGCGCAGCAGGGCGTGCATCCGCCGAACACGGCCCGCAGACCACGGCGCGGAAGAAACGCACGCGCCGGGACCACGAGGGGACACGGAACATGGAGACGACAGAGGGGCGTCCCGCCCGCCTGCGCGTCGGCGTCATCGGGGCCGGCCGGGTCGGCTCCGTACTCGGCGCCGCCCTTGCCCGGGCCGGGCACAAGGTCGTGGCGGCCTCGGCGGTTTCCGACGCCTCGGTGGCCAGGGTCACCGAACGCCTGCCCGGAGCCCGGATCCTCGAACCGGCCCGGGTGGCCGAGGCCGGTGACCTCGTCCTGCTGACCGTTCCCGACGACGCCCTCCCCGACCTGGTGGAAGGGCTCGCCTCAACCGGTACCGACCTGCGGGGGAAGATCCTCGTCCACGCCAGCGGAGCCCACGGCTACGGGATCCTCGCCCCCGCGACCGTCGCCGGGGCCCTCCCCCTGGCCCTGCACCCGGCCATGACCTTCACCGGCCGGGACGAGGACCTCGACCGGCTCGCCAACTGCGCGTTCGGGGTGACCGCCCCCGAACAACTCCGGCCCATCGCCGAGGCCCTCGTGGTCGAGATGGGTGCGGAACCGGTGTGGATCGCCGAGGACAAGCGCACCCTGTACCACGCGGCTCTCGCGGGCGGGGCGAACCACCTGGTCACCCTGGTCGCAGACAGCGCCTCCCTGCTCACCGCTGCCGGGGTGGCCGAGCCCGGCCGCATGCTCGCGCCCATGCTCGGCGCGGCCCTGGACAACGCCCTGCGCCTGGGCATCCACGGGCTCAGCGGCCCCGTCCTGCGCGGTGACGCCGGGACCGTGGCCGGACACGTCGAGCAGTTGCGTGAGAACGCGCCCGAGAGCGTGGCCAGCTACGTCGAACTCGCGCGGCTCACCGCTGACCGCGCCATCAACGCCGGGATGCTCAAACCCGAGGACGCCGCACGCCTGCTCGACGTCCTCAGGCGCTGAACGGCCCGAACCACCCCTCCCGGGCACACGGAGCGCCCCGGCCGCAGCGGCCGGGGGACCGCGGCCACGACGTCCACCGGGGCCGACACGGGTACCGGGCACAGCCCGGACGCGATGCCGACCCGGCAGACCAGCAAGGAGAGTACGACCATGACCGAACCCGCTCCGCGCGAGACCGTCGGGGAACCCCTCGTCGTCCGCACACCGGAGGAACTGCGCCGGGCCCTGGCCGGTACGGGACGCGTGGCACTGGTCCCCACCATGGGAGCCCTCCACGGGGGCCACCGCTCCCTCATGCGCCTGGCCCGGAGCAGGGCCGAGACCGTGGTGGTGAGCATCTTCGTCAACCCGCTCCAGTTCGGCCCGAACGAGGACCTCGACCGCTACCCGCGCGACCTGCCCGGCGACACCCTGCTGTGCGCGGAGGAGGGCGTGGACGTCGTCTTCGCTCCGGAGACCGGGACCGTGTACCCCCTCCCGCAGATGGTCACGGTGGACGCCGGGAGCATGGGCGAACGCCTGGAGGGCGCCTCCCGGCCCGGTCACTTCACCGGGGTCCTCACCGTGGTCGCCAAGCTGTTCAACCTGGTCCGGCCCGACCTCGCCGTCTTCGGTGCCAAGGACGCCCAGCAGATCGCCCTGGTCCGCCGCATGGTCGCCGACCTCGACCTGCCCGTGGAGATCGTCGGCGCGCCCACCCTGCGCGACCCCGACGGTCTGGCCTCCTCCAGCCGCAACGTCTACCTCTCCGCGCGGGAGCGCACCAGCGCCCTGGCGCTGTCCCGGGCGCTGCGCGCCGGCGCCGAGGCCGCACCCGGAGGCGCTGAGGCCGTCCGCGGGGCGGCACTCGCGGTCCTGGCCGAGGCGGCCGAGGCCGTTCCGCCGGTCCGACTCGACTACCTGGCCCTGGTGGACCCGGCCACCTTCGCCGAGGCCGGAGCCGACCACCGGGGCGAGGCCGTCCTGGCCGTCGCCGCCCGGGTGGGTGCCACCCGGCTCATCGACAACGTGTCGGTGACCCTCTGACTCGGGCCGCTCCCGGCCAGCCGCCCTCCGGCGACATCGCGGAAAGAGACCCCAGATGAGTTCTGCCAGACAGACCCGGATCGAAGCCCCCGAGCCCGGTTGGACCGTGCACGCCGACGTCGTGGTGATCGGTTCGGGCATCGCGGGCCTGAGCACCGCACTGCGCTACGTCCAGCGCACCGGGGCCGGCCGGGTCGTCCTCGTCACCAAGGACCGCCTCTCCACCGGTTCCACGGCCTACGCCCAGGGCGGCATCGCGGCGGCGATGGCGCCCGAGGACGGGCCCGTCGCCCACATGGTCGACACCCTGCTGGCAGGGGCGGGGCTCTGCGACCCCCACGCGGTCAACGTCCTCGCCACGGACGGCCCCGACGCGCTGCGCTGGCTCATCAACCTGGGCGCCGAGTTCGACCGGGACGACGACGGCGGGCTCTCCCTGACCCGGGAGGGCGGCCACCGCGCCGACCGGGTGGCCCACGCGGGCGGCGACGCCACCGGCGCCGAGATCCAGCGGGCCCTGGTCCAGGCTGTCCTGTCCCAGGAACGGATCGAGGTCGTCGAGCACGCCGTCGCACTGGACACCCTGCGCGAGGGGGACGACGGTGCGGTGCGGGGGGTCACCCTGCACGTCCTGGGGGAGGGGGAGCGCGACGGCGTCGGCGCGGTCGTGGCCCCCGCCGTCGTGCTGGCCACCGGCGGCATGGGCCAGGTCTTCGCCGCCACCACCAACCCGCCGGTGTCCACCGGTGACGGCCTGGCCCTGGCCGCCCGGGCCGGGGCGCGCCTGCGCGACCTGGAGTTCATCCAGTTCCATCCGACGGTCCTCTGGCTCGGCCCGCAGGCGCGCGGACGCCAGCCCCTCGTCTCGGAGGCCCTGCGCGGGGAGGGCGCCTACCTCGTCGACGCCGAGGGCCGCCGGATCATGGAGGGGGTGCACGAGCTCGGTGACCTCGCCCCCCGCGACGTGGTGGCCCGCACCATCGCCCGGGCGATGGCCGCCCAGGACACCGACCACGTGTACCTGGAGACCCGCCACTTCGGCCGGGCCACCTGGGAACGCCGGTTCCCGACCATCCTGGCCTCCTGCCGCTCCCACGGCATCGACCCGCTCACCGAGGCCGTTCCGGTCGCCCCCGCCGCCCACTACGCCTCGGGCGGGGTGGAGGTCGACATCGACGGGCGCACCGGGGTCCCCGGCCTGTGGGCGGTGGGCGAGGTCGCCCGTACCGGCGTGCACGGCGCCAACCGCCTCGCCTCGAACTCCCTGCTGGAGGGCCTGGTCTTCGCCGACCGGATCGCCGCCGGTCTCGCGCGGGCGGCCGAACGGGTCCCGGAGCGGCCCCCGGGCGGGGCACCGGCCCCGGGCGCGACCGTCCCGCTCGTGGACCCGGACACCACGGCCACGGTCCGTGCCCTGATGTCCCGCGACGCCGGGGTCCTGCGCACCGGGGAGGGCCTGGCCGGACTCACCGCCCGGCTCGACTCGCTGTCCTCGCCCACCGGACACGTCGCGCCCGACGTGGCCGCCTGGGAGGCCACCAACCTGCTCACCGTGGCCCGCCTCGTGGCCGCCGCCGCACTGCACCGCACCGAGAGCCGAGGCGCGCACCAGCGCGCCGACGCACCCGAACCCCGGCCCGAGCTGCGTCTGCGGCCCGTGGTCGTCCGACTGGAAGGGGACACGATCGTGGCCACCGACGAGACCAGGCAGCCCGACCTCCCGCCCGCCCTCGCAGCCGAGCTCGACACCATCGCCCTGCCCCTCGCCGGACCGGACCCCGCACCCGAGTCCCGCGCCGAGTTCACCCTCCCCTGGACCGCGCCGCACCAGTCGCACGCGGACACCGTCCGCCGGGCCCTCGCCGAGGACCTCACCGCCGGGCCCCGTATCGACGTCACCACCGTGGCGACCATCCCCGCCGACCAGGTCCGCACCGCCCACGTGGTCGCCCGCGCCGACGGCACCGTCAGCGGCATCCCCCTCGCGGAACTCGTCTTCTGGCTGGTCGCGGAGGGGGCGCTGGAGGTTTCCCGGCAGGCGGGGGACGGCGACTCCGTCAAGCGCGGCGACGTGCTCATGACCGTGACCGCCCGCACCCGGGACCTGCTCACCGCCGAGCGCACCGCGCTGAACCTGCTCACCCACATGTCGGGGATCGCCACCGCCACCCGCACCTGGGTGGACACCGTGGCCGGAACCGGCGCCCGCATCCGGGACAGCCGCAAGACCACACCCGGCCTGCGCGCCCTCGACAAGTACGCGGTGCGCTGCGGCGGCGGGGTCAACCACCGGTACGGGCTCAGCGACGCCGGGCTGGTCAAGGACAACCACGTGGTCGCCGCCGGCGGGGTGGGCGAGGCGGTCCGCGCCGTCCGCGAGCGCTTCCCGGACCTGCCGCTGGAGGTCGAGGTGGACCGGATCGACCAGATCGAGGACGCGCTGGCCGCCGGGGCCGAGGAGATCCTGCTCGACAACTTCACCGTGGAGCGGCTCGCGGAGGCGGTGGCCCTGGTCGACGGCCGGGCCCGCCTGGAGTCCAGCGGCGGCCTCACCCTCGACGCGGCTGCGGACGTGGCCCGTACCGGGGTCGACTACCTGGCGGTCGGGGCCCTCACCCACTCGAGTCCCGCGCTCGATATCGCGCTCGACCTGTTGTGAGGGACCCGTTTGGTGGAAGATTCCCTTGGTACACACCAATTCGACCAGTGAGGCCCCCAGAATGCTGCTCGCGATCGACGTCGGTAACTCCGAGACGGTCCTCGGTCTCTTCGAATCCGACGATCTTCTCGAACACTGGAGGGTGGGGACCGACACCAGGCGTACGGCGGACGAATGGGCCGTGGTCCTGCGCGGGCTCATCGACGGAAGCTCCCTGAGCAACCTGAACGAGGTCGACGGCATCGCGCTGTGCTGCTCGGTCCCCTCCGTGCAGCACGAGATGCGGGACATGTTCCGCCGCCACTTCGGCGACCTGCCCGCGGTGATCGTCGAACCCGGTGTGAAGACGGGCGTGCCGATCCGGATGGACAACCCCAAGGAGGTGGGCAGCGACCGGATCATCAACGCGCTGGCCGCCAGCCACCTCTACGGCGGTCCCTGCGTGGTGGTGGACTTCGGGACCGCGACCACCTTCGACGCGGTCAGCGTCAAGGGCGAGTACGTGGGCGGCGCCATCGCGCCGGGTATCGACATCTCGGTGGACGCCCTCTCCCGGAGGGGCGCGCAGCTGCACATGGTCGAGATCGTCAGGCCGCGCGCCGCGATCGCCAGGAACACCACCGAGGCGCTGCGCTCGGGGATCGTCTTCGGCTTCGCCGGACAGGTCGACGGGATCGTGGACCGCATGGTCGCCGAGCTCACCGACGACCCGGACGCCGTCACCGTGGTCGCCACCGGGGGCCTGGCCTCGACGGTGGTGGGCGAGTGCGAGACCGTGGACGTGCACGAGCCCTGGCTCACCCTGATCGGTCTGCGCCTGGTCTTCGAGCGCAACGCCGGCTGACGGTCCGGGGTGGGCGCCCGGACCGCCCACCCCGTGTCCCGCTCGTGCGGCCCGGTTCGGCCGGGGTCCGCCACGCCGGTAGGATCGGGGCCGTGAATCACACGCACGACGACTACGACGACCTGCCCGAACAGATGCGGGTCCGGCGGCAGAAGCTGGACCGTCTCCGGGAGGAGGGCACCGATCCCTTCCCCGTGAACTACCCGCGGACGACGTCGATCGGCCCTGTGCGTGAGAAACACCAGGGCCTTGAGCCCGACACCCACACCGGGGCGAAGGTCGCCATCGCCGGTCGCGTCATGCTCTACCGCTCGGGCGGCAAGCTGTGCTTCGCCACCCTGCGCGACGAGACCGGGGACCTGCAGATCATGCTGTCCCTGGACCAGGTCGGCAAGGAGCGGCTCGACGCCTGGAAGGCCGACGTCGACCTCGGCGACCACGTGGGCGTGCAGGGCGAGGTCATCACCTCCAGGCGGGGCGAGCTCTCCGTCATGGTGAGCGACTGGACGCTGACGGCCAAGTGCCTGCGTCCCCTCCCGGAGAAG
Organism: Nocardiopsis terrae; assembly: GCF_014651695.1. Taxonomy (GTDB): domain Bacteria; phylum Actinomycetota; class Actinomycetes; order Streptosporangiales; family Streptosporangiaceae; genus Nocardiopsis; species Nocardiopsis terrae. Next base: position 277,249 of record NZ_BMXJ01000001.1, on the reverse strand, counting down.
CACCGGGGGCTGACCGACCCCGAGGCCCGGGTCCGTCAGCGCTACGTGGACCTCATCGTCAACCCTGAGTCGCAGCAGATGGTGCGCCGCCGTTCGGCCGCCATCCGGGCCATCCGCGAGGGGCTGAGCGCCCGCGACTACATCGAGGTCGAGACCCCGATGCTGATGCGGGTGCACGGCGGCGCGACGGCGCGTCCGTTCACCACGCACATCAACGCCTACGACATGGACCTCTACCTGCGCATCGCCCCCGAACTGTCGCTCAAGCGGCTGGTCGTGGGCGGTCTGGAGAAGGTCTTCGAGGTCAACCGGAACTTCCGGAACGAGGGTGCCGACTCCACGCACAACCCCGAGTTCACGATGCTGGAGTTCTACCAGGCCTACGCCGACTACAACGACGTGGCCGAGGTGACCCGCGAGCTCATCCAGGAGGCCGCCCGCGCGGTGTTCGGCTCCACCGTGATCGAGCGTGACGGGCAGACCTTCGACCTGGGCGGGGAGTGGCCGCGGATCACCCTGTACGGCTCGGTCTCCGAGGCCCTGGGCACCGAGGTCACCCCACGCACCCCGGTCGACGAGGTCCGTCGGCTGGCCGAGGCCAGGGGCGTCGAGTTCAGCCAGGACTGGGGTCCGGGCAAGCTCGTCGAGCACCTCTTCGAGGAGCTGGTGGAGCACACGCTCATCCAGCCCACGTTCGTGTGCGACTTCCCGGTGGAGACGAGCCCGCTCACCCGTCAGCACCGTGAGGACCCGCTGCTCACCGAGAAGTGGGACCTGATCGGCTTCGGTATGGAGCTCGGCACGGGCTTCTCGGAGCTGGTCGACCCGGTCGAGCAGCGCCGCCGGCTGACCGAGCAGTCGCTGATGGCTGCTGACGGCGACCCCGAGGCGATGCAGCTCGACGAGGACTTCCTGCGGGCGCTGGAGTACGGCATGCCGCCCACCGGGGGTGTGGGCGTCGGTATCGACCGCCTGCTGATGGCCTTCACCGGCAAGAACATTCGGGAAACTGTGCTTTTCCCGATTGTGAAGCCCTCCGGAGACTAGACGCGGTCCTTTGCCCTCTGCCGGGAAACGGGAGAGTTCGAACCCCGGTAGGGGGAGGACCGAAAGGCCAATTCGGGGCCGTCGCACCTTCGTTGCGACGGCCCCGACGCGTCGGTCCCTGCCTGCGAAGATGGGGCGAACACCATGAGACCTGCCTCACTTAACGGTCATACAGAACAAACTCCCAGCCAGAGGCAGATGTCTCCGAGGCCAGAGCGTAGTTTTTCCGTCAGAAGTTCCGTTACCGGGACCCTGCCTTTGCCGAAGATTGTTTTCGCAGGTCAGGGTGTGAGGATTATTTCCTTTCCGAGGAAGCTGTGACACAGGGGTTTTGGGTAATCACAGATGGTGATTTATGGGGCCTTGACGGTATAACCCGCGCCGCCTTAGCGTGCTGGGAGCGGGCTCTGGCCCGCGAGTTTGCCGAAGTGGATCGAGAACAACGGTGAGCAGGGGTCAGGGCCGAGAACGGCCCGAGAACCCACCGCACGCGTGCCCACGGTGTGGTCTGTCCGTCCCAGACCGCAACGCCCGGGGTCGTGTGTCCTTGTGCTCCCCTCCATCTCCCACCCCTGTGCCAGAGGGGTTCCGGGGGCAGGTCGGGGTGGCCGGGACTCGCCCGCGCCGACAGCCAGTCGGACGCGCTTGATCCGTAGGCGACGAGTTGATGTTCCGCACTCACATGGATGAGGGAGGACGGAGTGGAACAGGCCACACTCGTACGACGTACCGTTGAGGACCAGAACACCCTCGCGCCGCGGGAGCACCGGGAGAACGTGGTTCCCCTGCAGGCCCGTGCGCGTGAGACCACGCTCAACGGCGCCTACCCGCCGGTCGATCTGAGTCACGAGGAGCTGGAGCTGCTCGCCGAGATCGCCACCGGCGTCACCACCGAGGTGGCTGCTCGGCACCTCGAACTCAGCGCCCGGACCCTGCGTCGTCGCATTCGCAACATCTGCGACGTGCTGGGCGTGAACACACCCATCGAGGCGGTCGTGTGGGCCGCGAGGCGTCAGCTCATCTGATCTGACGCTTCCCGGTCGCCGCCGGGAGACACCGCGGGCATACCGGCCCAGGAAGCCGCGCATCGGCACCCACCGGACGGAGAGCGTTCCGGCGGGAGGCCGCGTGGGCGTAGTCTGGTCCGGCTATGCCCGTTCGTCATGTCCGGGTCCGCCGCGCCAGGACGCGCGACGTGGCCCATATCCGCCGCCTGGTCGACACCTACTCCGTTGACCGGCGGGTGCTCTCCAAGAGCACGGTCAACCTCTACGAGGACATCCAGGAGTTCTGGGTGGCCGAGGTGGAGGAGGACTCCCCCGACACCCCAGGCGACCCCCTCCGGCCGGAGGGTGAGGTCCGTGTGGTCGGCTGCGGCGCCCTCCACGTCCTGTGGGAGGACCTGGCGGAGGTACGCACCGTTGCGGTGGACCCCTCCCTACGCGGTTTCGGTGTCGGTCACCGAATCGTGACTGAACTTCTGAACACCGCGCGCGAGTTGGGCGTACAGCGTGTGTTCTGTCTGACATTCGAGACCGGTTTCTTCGCCAAACACGGCTTTGCCCCGATCCAGGGGACCCCCGTCTCCTTGCGTGTCTACGAGGAACTCCTGCGTTCCTATGACGAGGGGGTGGCCGAATTCCTCGATCTTGAGCGGGTCAAACCCAACACCCTGGGGAACACCCGGATGCTTGTGCACCTGGGTGCCGACTCCGCAAGCGCGCCTGGCTAAAGGATTTGGGTCCCGGATAGGATCCGCTTCCCCTTCCCTCCGCTTCATCGGGTCCTCCCGCCGTGCGCGCTTAAGCGCACCGGGTGGTATGGGCGTGGAACAAGGCAGGTAATGTGTACCTGCGTCCGTCCGGATCGTCGGTGGGCCGGCGAAGTGGCGATCGGACGTTGCGGATCCCAGTTTTTCCGGATCCCCGGTGTTCGATCGTCTGAGCGTCAGCGGTCTTCCGCGTGACGGTGCGAGAGCGGACCGGACATTGGCCGTCATGGGTCTTTGCCGAGGCGTCTTCGGTACGTCCGGTGTCAAACCGGTGGCAAACGATGTCTATGATGTCTGGTATGCGTTTGCCCGGCGGTGCCGGAGCGCCATCCCCCAGGGCAGTCCCGACACTGAGTCGGGTATTTGCTGCAATAAGTAACAACCAGGAAGGGTAGGCCGCTTCGATGGGTGACTTTTTGTCATCGGTGCTTCCCCCTGGACTGATCGACGTATTGTCCGCGCTCATCCCGCCGGTGGTAGTCGCGACCGTGTTCTGTGCCTTCGTCATCCAGCTGCTGCGCAAGGAGATGGCGCCGCGGAGGATGGACGGAAGCCTGGTCAGCGACGAGGAGACCGGCGCGGAAGACGCGGGTGACAAGGGCGCGGCCAAGGTCGGCGAGACCGAGGCGACGAACGAGACGCCGATTGCCCAGGGTCGGGAACGCACCGAATCCGACGGTCGTTAGCCCCGGGGTCCGACGAACCCGGACCCGAACGCTCCCGAAGCGGGGGACATGCGTGCGTGTGCCGCTGGCCGCCCCGCGCTGCTTCGGCGACCCCGAATCACGCCGATCCGGATCCGCATGATTTCTGGCACGCCGGGAATTGTCTTTCGCGTTCTCGCGAGATAGCTTTATATTCAGGTGTGGAGACACCGCTCTTCTGAAAGGTTTGATTCCATGGCACAGAAGGTCCAGGTTTTCCTGGTCGACGACCTCGACGGCGGCGAGGCCGAGGAGACGGTGACGTTCGGTCTCGATGGATCGACGTACGAAATCGACCTCAGCGCGGGTAATGCTGCCAAGCTCCGCGAGGCCCTTACCCCGTTCGTCGAAGCTTCCCGCAAGGCCCCGGCGAAGCAGGCTCGTGGTGGCTCCCGGCGCGGAAGCCGGAATGCTCCCAGCCGTGAGCGCAGCGCCGAGATTCGCGCTTGGGCGAAGGCTGCCGGGAAGCCCGTCAATGAGCGCGGCCGTATCCCCGCGGCCATCGTCGCCGAATACGAGGCCGTCAAGGGTTAGGTTTGCCACTGCCCCGGTCGGCCGAAATGTTGTCAGTTCTTGATCAAGATTTCGTCCCGCGGCTTCAGTTCACCGCCCCGAACCCGTACATCCCGAGGCCCGGATCGGCCCGAACGTCCCATGAGCAAGGACGTTCGAGGCGCCGGAGAACCGCCGGGCCCGGTATCCGCGTGACATCGCGGGCCGGACCGGCTGTGTCCGGTGCGCCGGCAGGACCGGTAGCGCCGGAGTGCCTGTGACACCGGGATCCCGCGACAAGCGGGGCGAAGGGGATACTCCGGGGGCGTGGAGCTGTTCCGATGCCGCGGGCCGTGTCGGCGGCCGGGGCGGGCAGGACCCCGCCGACAGCAGCGATGCTGGCGGGGCGGGTACCGTTGTGCCGTGGTCCGAGGGACCGCGGCGGGGGAGCCCGGGGCACGCGGGGCCGTCAGGTCCCGCCACCGTCGGACCCCGAGGTGTTCCGGGGAGCGCCCGGGCCCGCCGGGGAGGCCGGGAAACCGGTTCCCGAAGCCGTCCTGGACGGCTTCGCCCCTCTCGGGGCGCGCAGGGCACGCGTCCGTCACCGGACGACGGTCCGGAGCATTTCTGCTTGAAGAACAACACGACTTCGGCTTGTTCGCTAAGAGCCGATAATCCGGCTTGCACACGTGCGGCCCGGGCACTCTCGCGATGGATGGGAGTGCCCGGGTCGTTCGCCTTCGGCGTACAGGGAAATCTGACGCGGCAATTGGTAGTTGGATGTTGGGTGAACGCCCTATCGTCGGGGAAAGTCTCTGACACGGACGGCTGCGGTCGGCCGTGCGGAGATGTCCATCCACGTCGGCAGCCGCCGACAGGATGGACGGGTGCGACAGTGCTCCCCGGGGCGGTTATCCCTGTGGGGCCGATATGCGGAAGAGTTGGGTCGGAAAGAACCGTCCCTGCCTGACCGCTCTGTAGAGGAGCGACGAGACATGTTCGAGAGGTTTACCGACCGCGCGCGGCGAGTGGTGGTTCTGGCCCAGGAAGAGGCCAGGATGCTCAACCACAACTACATCGGTACGGAGCACATCCTGCTCGGCCTCATCCACGAGGGTGAGGGCGTCGCCGCCAAGGCTCTGGAGAGCCTTGGTATCAGCCTCGAAGCGGTTCGGCAGCAGGTAGAGGAGATCATCGGGCAGGGCCAGCAGGCGCCGTCGGGGCACATCCCCTTCACCCCGCGCGCCAAGAAGGTCCTCGAGCTGTCGCTGCGCGAGGCGCTTCAGCTCGGCCACAACTACATCGGTACCGAGCACATACTGCTGGGCCTGATCCGCGAGGGTGAGGGCGTCGCCGCCCAGGTCCTCGTCAAGCTCGGAGCGGACCTCAACCGCGTCCGCCAGCAGGTCATCCAGCTGCTGCACGGGTACCAGGGCAAGGAGCCGCAGGCCACCGGGGCCTCCTCCGAGTCCACCCCCTCCACCTCGCTGGTGCTGGACCAGTTCGGCCGCAACCTGACGCAGGCCGCGCGCGAGTCCAAGCTCGACCCGGTCATCGGCCGGGACAAGGAAATCGAGCGCGTCATGCAGGTGCTCTCACGGCGCACCAAGAACAACCCGGTGCTGATCGGTGAGCCCGGCGTCGGTAAGACCGCCGTCGTCGAGGGCCTTGCGCAGAAGATCGTCAAGGGGGAGATCCCCGAGACGCTCAAGGACAAGCAGCTGTACACGCTCGACCTCGGCGCCCTGGTCGCCGGCAGCCGCTACCGCGGTGACTTCGAGGAGCGCCTCAAGAAGGTGCTCAAGGAGATCCGCACCCGCGGCGACATCATCCTCTTCATCGACGAGCTGCACACGCTGGTCGGCGCGGGGGCGGCGGAAGGTGCCATAGACGCCGCCTCCATCCTGAAGCCCATGCTGGCCCGGGGTGAGCTGCAGACCATCGGCGCGACCACGCTCGACGAGTACCGCAAGTACCTGGAGAAGGACGCCGCCCTGGAGCGGCGCTTCCAGCCGATCCAGGTGGACGAGCCGTCGACCAAGCACGCCATCGAGATCCTCAAGGGCCTGCGTGACCGCTACGAGGCCCACCACCGCGTCTCGATCACCGACAGTGCACTCGTGGCCGCCGCGCAACTGGCCGACCGCTACATCAGCGACCGGTTCCTGCCGGACAAGGCGATCGACCTCATCGACGAGGCCGGTTCCCGGATGCGCATCCGCCGGATGACCGCTCCGCCGGACCTGCGTGAGTTCGACGAGAAGATCGCGGCCGTGCGCCGCGACAAGGAGTCGGCCATCGACGAGCAGGACTTCGAGAAGGCCGCCTCCCTGCGTGACGACGAGAAGCAGCTGCTCAGTAAGAAGGCGCAGCGGGAGAAGGAGTGGAAGGCCGGCGACATGGACGTCGTGGCCGAGGTCGACGAGGAGCTCATCGCAGAGGTCCTTGCCGCCTCCACCGGCATCCCGGTCTTCAAGCTGACCGAGGAGGAGAGCTCCCGCCTGCTGCGCATGGAGGACGAGCTGCACCGCCGGGTCATCGGCCAGGAGGACGCCATCAAGGCGCTCTCGCAGGCCATCCGCCGTACCCGCGCCGGTCTGAAGGACCCCAAGCGTCCCGGTGGTTCGTTCATCTTCGCCGGTCCGTCCGGTGTGGGTAAGACCGAGCTGTCCAAGACCCTCGCCGAGTTCCTCTTCGGGGACGAGGACTCGCTGATCCAGCTCGACATGTCCGAGTTCATGGAGAAGCACACGGTCTCGCGGCTGTTCGGTTCGCCTCCCGGCTACGTCGGCTACGAGGAGGGCGGCCAGCTCACCGAGAAGGTGCGCCGCAAGCCGTTCTCCGTGGTCCTCTTCGACGAGATCGAGAAGGCCCACAACGACATCTTCAACTCTCTGCTCCAGGTGCTGGAGGAGGGTCGTCTCACCGACGCCCAGGGTCGCAACGTCGACTTCAAGAACACGGTCATCATCATGACGACCAACCTGGGTACGCGGGACATCTCCAAGGGCCAGGCCATGGGCTTCGCCAAGGAGGACGACGCCAACACCAACTACGAGCGGATGAAGGCGAAGGTCAGCGAGGAGCTCAAGACCAACTTCCGGCCGGAGTTCCTCAACCGTGTGGACGACGTCATCGTCTTCCACCAGCTGACCGAGTCGGAGATCTTCCAGATCGTGGATCTGATGATCACGAGCCTGGACGGTCGCCTCAAGGAGAAGGACATGGGCATCGAGCTTCGCCCCAAGGCGAAGAAGGTCCTGTCCGAGCGCGGGTTCGACCCGGTCCTGGGCGCGCGGCCGCTGCGTCGCACCATCCAGCGGGAGATCGAGGACCAGCTCTCCGAGAAGATCCTGTTCGGCGACCTCAAGGCGGGTCAGATCGTCGTGATCGACGCCGAGGGCGAGGGCACGGACGCCAAGTTCACCTTCAAGGGTGTTCCCAAGCCCGCCGAGGTGCCGGACACCCCCGAGGTGGAGTCCGCCGCCAAGGGCGAGTAACGCTGCTGACCGGCCACCCGCCGGTACCGGTCCGAGTGCGGACGGGGGCATCCCTTCGGGGGTGCCCCCGTCGGCGTTTCCGGGGCGGGGCGGCCGGGTCGGGGCCGCGGGACCGGGAGACGCTAGGGTGCCGTCCGTGGCCTATCCAAACGATCCCCGTCAGGGCGGCCCCCAGCCGCCGCAGGGGCCTCCTCCCGGCCCCTCGTTCCCGCACGGTCCCTCAGGGGCGTACGAGGCGCCCCAGGGGCCTCCCGGAGGCCAGGGTCCGCCGCCCGGTCATCCGCAGCAGGGTCCGCCCCCCGGCTACCCACCGCAGGGTCCGCCCCCCGGCTACCCGCCGTACGGTTATCCGGGGGTTCCCGGACCCGCACCCGAACAGCGGTCCGCGGCGCCGTGGCTGATCGTCGGCGGCATCGTGCTCGCGCTGGTCCTGGTGGCGGGTGTGGTCCTCGGCGGGGTGTGGCTGTACGGCGGGTCCGGTAACGGCGTCGCGGCAGGAGGCGGAGCCTCGGAGACCGAGACCTTCGAGGGCCTGTCGAGGGAGCACGTGGACACCGGAGAGACCGTCGACTACGAGCAGTTTCCTCCGGTGGGCGGTGAGCACTACGGCTTCTGGCAGAACTGCGGTGTCTACGACGAACCGGTCCTGACCGAGGCGGCCGTCCACTCCCTCGAGCACGGTGCGGTCTGGATCACCCACGACCCCGGTCTGGACCCGGCCGGGGTCGAGGCGCTGGCCGCATACCACCTCTCCGGCTCCTACGTCCTGGTCAGCCCGATGGAGGGCCTGCCCTCCGCGGTGGTGGCCTCCGCCTGGGGCGCCCAGCTCAGGACGGACGACCCCCGGGACCCGGAACTGGGCGCCTTCCTGCGCGAGTACGAGCAGAGCCAGGAGTCCCCGGAACCCGGAGCGCCGTGCACCGGCGCCTACGACGGCACCCAGGCGGAGTTCGACGCCCAGGGCGCAGGGGCCCTCGAGGAGCGGATGAACTGAGCGTCCCCGCCGACACGCACCGGTCGTCTCATCCGGGCAGTGCGTAGCGGCCGTCGTCCAACGGGTCCACCAGACCGTCCTGGACCAGGGCGTCCAGGGCTCGTTCACGTTGGACGCGGTCGTCCCAGACCGAGTCCAACGCGTCCTTGGCGACCGGTTCGCGTGAGTCGCGCAGGACGGCGAGAAGTCTGCCGCGCACCTGGCGGTCGGTGCCCGCGTAGGTCTGTCCGCGCCGGGGCGGGCCGTCGTAGGCGGGTTTCCCGGCGAGCTTCCAGGCGCACTGCCCGGCGATGGGGCAGTCCGCGCAACGCGGTGAACGTGCGGTGCAGACCAGGGCGCCCAACTCCATCACGGCCACGCCCCAGCGGACCGCCACCGAGGGGACCGGCGGCAGGAGGGACTCGGCGAGAGCGGTCTCCGCCTTGGTCTGGGTTTTCGGCGGGTACTCGACCCCGGTTTCGGCCCGAGCCAGGACCCGCCGCACATTGGTGTCCAAAATCGCGTGCCGCTGCCCGTGGGCGAAGCTCGCCACGGCCGCAGCGGTGTACGCGCCGATCCCCGGGAGCGAGAGCAGCGTCGCGTGGTCCCCGGGGACCACGCCGCCGTGCTCCTCGGTGATGGCGACCGCGCAGGCGTGCAGGCGCAGGGCCCGGCGGGGGTAGCCGAGCCGGTTCCACATGCGCACCGCCTCGCCGGAGGGCTCTTCTGCCAGGTGGGCAGGGGTGGGCCAGCGTTCCATCCAGGCCTGCCAGGCGGGGAGGACCCGGACGACGGGGGTCTGCTGGAGCATGATCTCGCTGACCAGGATGGACCAGGGCGAGGCGTGCGGCGCACGCCAGGGGAGGTCTCGGGCGTTGGTCTCGTACCACGCCAGAACGGCGGTGCTGTAAGGGTTATCGCTCATCTTTAACGGGAAATCGGCGGGTTGAGTAGGTGGGTGGCGCGCAAAACCGCAATACTACGGCCCATGGCGTCAAGTACCGGACACCCCGCACCCGTCAGCAAGGACATCTACTGGAGGCGGCGTGCCTTCGTGCTGGCCGGTCTGATGCTGGTGCTCGCGCTCATCACGTACGCGTGCCGTCCCTCCGGTGACGACGGCGAGCCGACGGGCTCGCAGGCGGCACTGGAGGAACCCGGGGCCTCTCCCAGTATCGCGGAGGACGAGCCCTCCGAACCCGAAACGGAGGAAGAGGCGGAGGACCCGTCCGCCTCGCCCTCTCCCTCTCCGTCGGAAGGCGGGGAGGCCGAAGGCGGGGAGGACGCCGGCGGCGGCTCCGGGGAGGCGGAGAGCGAGGACGGGGGCGAGGTTGCGGCTCCCGAGCGCCCCGAGGACCCGTGCCGCCCGCAGGACGTCGTCGTCACCTTCGACTTCGCCGAGGACGACCGGGAGGTGTACGGCGGCGGCGCCAGCCCCGGTTTCAAGGTGACCGTGGTCAACGTCGCCGAGCAGACCTGTACCGCCGGCGTGGGGCCGGAGGCGATCGAACTGAGGATTCACTCCGGCGACGACCGGGTCTACTCCTCCGCGGACTGCGTCGAGGGCAAGGCCGAGGAGGAGCGCCAGCTCAGCCAGGGCCGACCGCACGAGTACACCCTCGACTGGGCGCGGGAACGCTCCTTCACCGACTGCCGGGAGAGCAGTGCGAAGGCCCAGCCGGGCTGGTACAAGGCCAACCTGCACGGCGAACACGTCGGGAACGTCGACCAGCTCGTGTTCCAGCTCAAGGCCTGAGAACCCGACCCGAGCCGACCCAGCCCGTCTCCGGGCTGGGTTCTCGTGTGTCCGGGGTGGCTTGCCGCAAAGTCATGACCCTTGGTCATTGAATGACTACCATTCGGAGTGAACTCTGCTTCCCCGACCCTGGAGTCCGCCGTGAAACGCATCGCCGCCGTCCTGACGTGTGCCGCAGCCGCCTCGTTCGCCCTGGCCGCGCCCGGGCACGCGGACACCGCGCGGACCGGTACCGCGCAGGCCCCCGTGTACAAGCTGGAGCTCTACACCCCCGCCGAACAGCGCGAGGAGACCGGTATGAGCTGGTACCGCGCGGTCGTCCTGACGTGTGACCAGCCCGGGGGCTCCCACCCCCGCGCAGAGGAGGCCTGCGGCCTCATCGCCGAGCACGGCGGCATCGCCGGGATCCAGGGGGCCGGGGACGATGTCTGCACGATGGTCTACCAGCCGGTCACCGCCAGGGTCACCGGAGCGGAGGAGTACGAGGAGACCTTCAGCAACGCCTGTGTCATGAAGAGCGCCAAGGGCGCGGTCCTGGACTTCTAGCGGCGGGCGCCCGCGCTCACTCCTCCCTGCGGGAGCGGCGGCGCCGCGCGACCCGGGTCAGGGCCTCGCTCAGCTCCTCCACCTCGTGGACGCGGATGCCCGGGACCGGGTCGCCGAAGTGCTGGGGCACGACCGCCTCGGTGAAGCCCAGGCGCTGTGCCTCGGCGACCCGGCGGCGTACCCCGTTCACACTGCGCACGTCACCGGCGAGGCCGACCTCACCGACCGCCATGAACCCCCTCGGCAGGGCGACGTCGTTGCTGGAGCTGGCCGCGGCCAGGGCCAGGGCCAGGTCGACGGCAGGTTCGCCCAGCTTCACGCCGCCCACGGTCGAGGCGTACACGTCCATGTTGGCCAGCCTCATCCCGGTCCGCTTCTCCAACACCGCCAGGATCATGTTCACCCGCGAGGTGTCCAGACCCGAGGTGGCCCGGCGGGGAGCGGGTAGCGGGGTCGGCGCGACGAGGGCCTGGACCTCGGTGATGAGGGGGCGCCGACCCTCCAGGGCGACGGTCACGCAGGTGCCCGGCACCGGGTCGGTCCGTTCGGTGAGGAAGAGGCCGCTGGGGTCGGGTAGCCCGAAGATGCCCTTCTCGGTGAGCTCGAAGACACCGATCTCGTCGGTGGGGCCGTACCGGTTCTTGACCGCGCGGAGCAGGCGCAGCTGGGAGTGGCGCTCACCCTCGAAGTGCAGGACGACGTCGACCAGGTGCTCCAGCATGCGGGGTCCCGCGATGGAACCGTCCTTGGTGACGTGGCCGACCAGCACGGTCGCGATGCCGCGCTCCTTGGCGATCTGGATGAGCGCCCCGGTCACCTGCCGGATCTGGGTGACACCGCCCGGGACGCCGGCGGCCTCGGGGGAGACCATCGTCTGTACCGAGTCCACGATCAGCAGCTTGGGGGCGACGGCCTCCACGTGGTTGACCAGGGTGGCCACCGAGGTCTCCGCGGCGAGGAAGAGCTGGTCCGAGAGGGCGCCGAGGCGTTCGGCGCGCAGGCGCACCTGCCCGGCGGACTCCTCGCCGGTCACGTACAGCACGGGGGCGTCGGCCGCACGCATCGCGGCGACCTCCAGGAGGAGGGTCGACTTTCCCACGCCCGGTTCTCCGGCGAGCAGGACCACACCGCCGGGGACGGCTCCGCCGCCCAGTACCCGGTCGAGTTCGTCCACCCCGGTGGGGACCGCCTCGGCGCTCTCCACGCTGATCTCGGTGATGGGGCGGGCCCGGGAGGTCACGGGGGCGGCAGCGACGGCGGCGGGCGCGGGAGCGCCTGCCTCCTCGACGGTGCCCCAGGCCTGGCACTCCCCGCAGCGCCCCACCCACTTGAGGGTGCTCCATCCGCACTCGGCGCACCGGAACGTGGTCTTCGCTGCTTTTGCCATGGTCGACACGCTAACGGCTGCCGGGGACAGCTCTCGCTGCCACGGCAGGGGTGGCCCGGGACACAGGAAAGTTACCTACGGGTTAGGGCCCTTCTTTCGTAGGTCGTGTTAGAGACTTCCTGGGGAGTCACTCCCCGGGTCCGAACGCTCCGATGCCCCCGCTCCTTGGAGAGAGGAAACCCACGTGTTCCGTACACGCCGATCCCCCGCCGTCTCCCGCAGCACCCGAAGCGACCGCCGTCCGGGAGCCCTGCGCCGCCTCGCCCGGATCACGGCCCCGCTGGCCCTGGCAGCACTGGGAACTTCCCTGGTCAGCGCGCCCGCCGCCGCGGACGAGGCGCAGGCCTCGGCCTTCGGCCACTACGTCGCCATCGGGGACTCCTTCGTCGCCGGCCCCATGGTCGCCAGTGCCCGGATGCCGCTCCTGGGCTGTATGCAGTCCTCGGTCAACTACCCCAAGCTCCTGGCGGAGGAGCTGGGGATCACCGAGATCACCGACGTGAGTTGTTCCGGTGCGCGGATGGACCACCTCTACGAGGCCCAGTTCGACGACACCCCGCCGCAGCTGGACGCGCTCCGGCCCGACACCGACCTGGTCACGGTGGGTATCGCGGGCAACGACTTCGGTTTCTCCGACGTGCTCGTCGAGTGCGCGAAGCAGAGCCTGCGCAACCCGTGGGGCAGCCCGTGCGCGAACCACTACGGAGACGAGCTGGACCAGCGGATCGAGGGGCTGCGGAGCGAGGTCTCGGGGGTCTACGCGGACATCGCGGAGCGCAGCCCCAACGCCACGGTCCTCAGCGTCGGCTACCTCCAGATCCTTCCGGAGAGCGGCGGCTGCTGGCCCAGCACGCCGATCGCCCGCGGTGACGTTCCGTTCCTGGACGAGGTCCAGACCGCGCTCAACGAGATGCTCAGGGAGGAGGCGCAGGGCCAGGGGGCCGTCTTCGTCGACACCTTCGAACGCGGTCACGACGTCTGCCAGGGCTCGGACACCCGTTGGGTGGAGGGGCTGATCCCGGAGGACGGGGCGCCCATCCACCCGAACAACCTCGGTATGGCCGCGACGACCGACTTCGTCCACTCCTCCCTGGGGGTGCCGGTCCCGTAGCGCACGGTCACTGCTCTCGGTGGTACGCGGTTGGTTAGTGGTTCTCTGGCCGTTTTGTCTACCGAAGTCAAGCAGGCTTTACCGTCTTTGGATACCGATTTGGCTACGGAGAGTGACAACTCTTGGTGTCTGTGTGACCAATGGTGGTGGGTCGGTGGTCGTGAGACCCGCGTCACAGCGGCGCGGGCGGCCCCGACGGACCACACAGGGAGAACCACGCCATGCGACTACCGCGACACCACGAGCAAACGCGGGCCTGCCGTCCCACCACGGACCCGGGGCGGCAGGCCGTAACCGCCCAGTCGCGACGCCGCACGCCGCGCGTGCTCGCCGTCGCCGTTCTCGCGGCCGCGGCCCTGGCCGCCGGGGGAGCCCCGGCCCTGGCCCAGCCCGCACCGGCCGCCCCCGTCGCCGCGGAGGGCGCACGCGGTTCCGAGCGGATCCACCAGGCACTCTCCTCCAGCACCGTCGAGAAGGCCATCAGCGCCGCGGAGGCCCAGAAGGGCAAGCCCTACGCCTGGGGCGGGACCGGCCCGGACTCCTTCGACTGCTCGGGCCTGGTGCAGTACTCCTTCAAACGGGCGGGGGTGGGCCTGCCCCGGATCGCCCACGACCAGGTCAACTCCGGGACCCGGGTCAGCTACGCCAAGGCCAGGCGCGGCGACCTCCTCTACTGGACCGACAGCGGCGGATACGCCTACCACGTCGCCATCTACCTCGGCGGCGGCCGCATGATCGACGCCCCGAACTCCGGCGGCAGTATCTCCGAACGGGCCGTGAACCACTACAACCTCGCCGGCGCCGTGCGTCTTTGAACCGGCCCCGAACAGGCGCCCGAAGGCGCCCCGACAGCTGACGACGGCCGTCTCCCGTGCTCCTGGGGGCGGCCGTCCCCCTCTGCCGCGCCGGCCCCCGGAGGGAGGGGAAGAGGGGCCGCCCGCCACGCCACGTTCACCCGGGCGGACGCCCCGGGGAGCCGTGAAGCGCATAGTCTGGTTCCCGTGAGCCCTATCCAGGTCCCAGACGCGCCCGTGGTCCTCTCGTCGGCGTCGGTCTACCCGGAGAAGACCCCGGCGGCCTTCGAGATCGCCGCGAAACTGGGGTACGACGGTGTCGAGGTCCTCGTCTCCTCCGACCCGACCAGCCAGGACACCGAACTCCTCCGGCGCCTCTCCGACTACCACCAGATGCCCGTCACCGCGGTCCACTCGCCCTGCCTCGTACTGACCCAGCGCGTGTGGGGCCGGGAGCCCTGGGGCAAGCTCGTCCGCTCCAAGGAGATGGCCGAGGCCCTGGGCGCCAGCACGATCGTGGTGCACCCGGCCTTCCGCTGGCAGCGCGAGTACGCCCGTGACTTCGAGAACGGCGTCGCCCGCATGCAGGAGGAGACCGACGTAATCTTCGCCGTGGAGAACATGTACCCGGTGCGGGTGCGTGACCGGGAGGTCGTCCCCTACGCACCGAGCTGGAACCCGCTCGACCGCGACTACCCCGACGTCACCCTCGACCTCTCGCACACCGCCATGTCCGGATCGGACGCGATGGACATGGCCAAACAACTGGGCAGCCGCCTCTCCCACGTGCACGTCGCCGACGGGCTCGGCGGGCAGAACCTCGACGAGCACCTCATCCCCGGCCGCGGCAGCCAGCCCGTCGCCGAGCTGCTCGAACACCTGGCGGGCAACGGCTACGAGGGACAACTCGTCCTGGAGGTGAGCACCCGCAAGGCCCCCGACCGCCAGGCGCGCATGCGGGAACTCGCCGAGGCGTTGGCCTTCACCCGGCTGCACTTCGCCCAGGGGCCTCCGGGCTCCGAATCCGTGCAGGGCCGCCGCGAGCGCATCGCGCTGCTCCGCAGGCGGCCCCAGTCGCCGCCCCGGCGCTTCTCGGTGGACCCCGGGGGAGCGGCTGACGACGAGGGTTCGGTCGACCAGGGCTGACACCCCGGTCGGCCGGTTGTCCAGTGGTTGGGACGACCGGTCCGTTCCCCGGGGCCGGGGGGCTAGCGTGGAGGGGATCCGCAGAGAGGACCCCACATGATCGCGATCATCGGTGCAGGAAAGATGGGCGAGGCGCTGCTCGCCGGGCTGCTGGCCAAGGGCCACACACCGGAGGACGTGCTCGTCACGGAGCCGCGCGCGGAGCACGCGCGGGAGCTGCGCGGCCGCTACGGGATCGAGACGGTTCCGGCGCAGGACGCCGCCAAACGGGCGGACACCCTGCTGTTGGCCCTCAAACCGCAGGACATGCTCGCCCTGTTGGACGACATCTCCCCGCATCTGGGCCGTGAGCACCTGGTCATCTCGGTGGCCGCCGGGCTGACCACGGTCGTCCTGGAGAGTCACCTGCACCCGGGGGTGCCGGTCGTGCGCGCGATGCCCAACACCCCGGCGCTCATGGGCAGGGGGATGACCGCCGTCTCCGGCGGGGCCCACACCGAAGCCGCCCACCTGGACCGGGCGGAGGAGTTGCTGGGCGCGGTCGGCGAGGTGCTCCGGGTCGGTGAACAGCACATGGACACGGTCACCGCCATCTCCGGCAGCGGGCCGGCCTACTTCTACTTCATCGCCGAGACCATGATCGAGGCCGGGGTCGCCATGGGTATGCCCCGTGTCACTGCGCAGCAGCTCGTGGGTCAGACGATGACCGGAGCCGCGGCCATGCTCGACGGTTCGGGCGAGCACCCGGTGGTGTTGCGGGAAGCCGTCACCTCTCCGGGGGGCACCACCGCCGCCGCCCTACGTGAACTGGAACGACACGGGGTGCGTACCGCCTTCACCGACGCGATCGAGGCGGCCCGGGACCGGAGCAGGGCGCTCTCCGAGAGCTGAACCACGGCTCTCGTGATGCATGTCACACAGAAATTTCCAGCCGTGATGGTCATGGGGCGCCGGACGCCGCGTCACACCAGGTGCATAAAGTCGGAATAAGAGGGGGCTGACCCTCCTGTCTCCTCTCCTGTGTACGTGTTCGCATCCTCCTGATTCCGGGGCCCCATGACAACTCCTCAACCCCCTTCGGACCCTTCCCACCAGCCCGGACAATCCGGGCCTCCCGCCACGCCGCCCCATGTCCCGAGCGGCCCGCAGAGTCCCGTTGGGGGCGCCCCGACGGGAGGCGGTCCCGCACCCCAGAACCCGTCCGGCGGTCAACCGCCGATCGGGCCGCCGCCGAGCGGACCCCCGAGCGGACCGCCACCAGGGGGCCCGCCCCCCGGCGGCATGCCCCCGGCGGGCCCGCCTCCCGGCGGGACCCCCTCCGGCGGAAACCCCGCGGGCGGTCCGCCGCCCCCGGGTCAGTTCGGCGGGCCGCCTCCCGGCGGACCCCCCTCGGGGCCGAACCCGCCGTTCGGCCCGCCCCCGGGCGGAATGCCTCCCGGCGGTATGCCCCCGGGCGGGATGCCCCCCGGCGGTCCGCCGCCCCCGGGTCAGTTCGGCGGGCCGCCGCCACCGCCGCCCCTGCCCCCGCTCGGCCTCTTCAAGTCGAAGTCCGGTCTGCGTGCGGCCCTGATGAACCTGTCCGGCGTCGGCGCGGGCTACTTCTACCTGCGCAGCTGGGTGTTCTTCGGGATCAACCTGGCCGTCACCCTCGGCCTGCTGGTCGCCGCCGCCATCATGGGCGCCGCCGACGACCTGCTCATCTGGGCCCCGGCGATCCTGGTCTGGATCCTGATCACGGCCGTCCACGGCCTCTTCGCGGGCCGGGCCCACGACCGGCGCCTCCTGGCCCGGGGCGAACAGCCCCCGGCCAAACCCGTGACGCTCGTGCTGGCGGCCTGCCTCGCCCTGGTGATGGCCGTCTCGCTCCTCGGCGTCTGGCAGACCGGCGAGTGGCGGCTGCGCGTGGCCGACGCCGCCCACGCACGCGGCGACTGCGACACCGCCATCGACGTCTACGGCCAGGTGGAGAGCGGCTTCCAGCTCTCCATGTCGCCGTCGCTGATGGACCGGGCGCGCTCCGGCAGTGAGGCCTGCCAGATCCTGAGCCGGGCCCAGTCCGACGTGGACAACGAGGCCTTCGACCACGCACTGGAGTCCTACAGCGACTACTTCGCCCACGAGGCCTCCCGTTGGGAGGACACCGACGGCAGCATCGCCGACATCCACCTCGACTACGCCTCCCAGCTCGCGGCCGACGCCGACGAGCTCTACAGCGGCGAGGTGACCGAGGAGGTCAGGGAGACCTTCCGGCAGGCCCAGGAGACCTACGCCTTCGTCGCCGAGGACTTCTCCGACACCCCGGCCGCCGCCGAGGTCCCCGCCGCCCTGAACGACCTGTACGACCTGGCGACCGGTGACTACTCCGCGGAGAGCTGGTGCTCGGCCTCCGACCAGATCGGGATGTTCGACGACCTCAGCTGGGACGCGGCCCCCGAGATCGCCGACCGCATCGAGGAGGAGCGCCCCGACGCCGCCCTCAAGTGCGGCTGGGCCCAGGTCGACGCGGGCGACTTCGACGACGCCGAGGCGCGCGCGGACTTCCTCACCGCCGAGTACCCGGACCACGAGGCCGACGAGGTCGAGGACCTGGTCCGGCACGTCGGTGCGGGCCGGATCGAGGAGGAGATGGACACCGCGGTCCTTCTCGGCGAGAGCGACCTCGACGCGGCCGCCTACAGCACCGGCGGCGGCGACAAGGTCTCCGTCGAGTACGTGAACTACACCGACGAGGAGATGCGCTTCCTCTACGTGGGCCCGGACGCGGTGCACGGGGAGGTCATCATCGAGCCCTGTGAGGACTGCGACGTCTCCTCCCCGCCGACCGACACCTCCTGCATGAGCGACCCCAACGCCATGGACCTGACGCTGGACCCGGGCAAGTACCGGATCGTGATCGGCTCGACCGAGAACCTGTTCGACCGCCCCCTGCACGGCGACGTCGACATGAAGGCCGGGGAGACCTACGCGGACTGCTTCTACCGCGGTGAGGCGGACTGACCCGACCCCTCCTCCCCGTCGGCCCCGTGGGGCGCCGGCGGACCACGGCCCGGGCCCCGGCGTGAAGCACCCCTTCGCGCCGGGGCCCCGCCCCTCCCCCGGAGATCGGACGCCCCGGCGTCCTGCCCCCGCCGCGGCCTTGCGTACTGTGTGCTTCGGAGCACGCACACCTGGAACGGGGGTCACCACATGGGAGGGCGCACGTCCTGCTCGCTTCGGGTGGCATGGGACGACGGACTCACCGCCTACGACTTCGGTCCGCAGCACCCGATGGCACCGATCCGAGTCGAGCTGACCATGGCGCTCAGCCGCGAACTCGGGGTCTTCGACGGGGCGGGGGTCGACCTGCTGGACGTCGAACCGGCCTCCGACGAACTCCTCTCCCTGGTGCACGACCCCTCCTACGTCGAGGCGGTCAAACGGGCGGGCCGGACCCTGGAACCGGACGACGCCCACATGCTCGGAACCGCGGACAACCCGGTCTTCCGTGACATGCACGAGGCCTCCGCGCTGATCTCCGGCGCCTCGGTGGCCGCCGCCAAGGCCGTGTGGACCGGCCAGAGCGCGCACGCCGCCAACATCGCCGGCGGCCTCCACCACGCCATGCACGGCAACGCGTGGGGGTTCTGCGTCTACAACGACCCCGCGCTGGCCATCGCCTGGCTCCTGGAACAGGGCGCCAAGCGCGTCGCCTACGTCGACGTGGACGTCCACCACGGCGACGGCGTCCAGAATGCCTTCTACGACGACCCGCGGGTCCTCACCATCAGCCTCCACGAGTCCCCGGCGACCCTCTTCCCCGGCACCGGCCACGCCTCGGAGGTCGGCGGACCGGGCGCGGAGGGGTACGCGGTCAACGTCGCCCTGCCCGCCGGGACCGGCGACACCGGCTGGCACCGCGCCTTCGACGCGGTCGTCCCGCCTCTTCTGCACGAGTTCCAGCCCGAGATCCTGGTGACCCAGCAGGGCTGTGACACCCACGCCCTCGACCCCCTGGCCAACCTGACGCTGAGCGTGGACGGCCAGCGCCGGGCCTACGAGGAGCTGCACAGGCTGGCGCGCAAGACCGCGGGCGGTCGCTGGCTGCTGTTCGGGGGCGGCGGCTACGGCCTCGTCCACGTAGTCCCCAGGGCCTGGACCCATCTGCTGGCCGAGGCCGCGGGTTCCCCCGTGGACCCGGAGCGGGAGACCCCGCAGGAGTGGCGCGACTTCGTGCGCCGGCGCACCGGTGAACTGGCCCCGCTCTACATGACCGACGGCCGCGAGGTCTCCTTCACCCCCTTCGAGCGCGGGTACGACCCCGGCGACCCCGTGGACCGGGCCATCCACGCCACCCGCACCGCCGTCTTCCCCAGCCACGGGATCGACCCGACCCTCTGAGTCCGCTCGGGTCGGCCCCCGACCGGGTCCCCGGGCGGCGTCGGAGCGGCCCGCCCGGTCACACCCCGGTGAAATATCCCAGATCGCCGCGTGGCGCGCGTTCAGCGGGTAGGAAGAGGATGAATACCGGGCGAACAGGAGTCGACGTCGTGGCGGTCGCGCGGCGTTTCACGAAGCTCGCCGCGCTGACGAGGAAGGGGAACGCAGGTGACGCCGCCGACACGCGCTGAACTCATCACCTATCTGGTTCGCACGGGGATTGCGGGGCACGTCGACACCCCACGGCAGAACAACCTGCGTCACTACCGGAGACTCGTGCAGAAGGACCCGTACCACCAGTTCGGGCTGACCTTCTCCCAGGACTGGACCGTCTCGGAGGTCCTCGCCCTGATGAACAAGCGCTGCGGTGTGGTGGGGGACGAGGAGTACGTCTGGGGGATCGACACGATCGACCCGGACCTGACCATCGACGCCCTGGAGGCCCTCGCGGACCGGTTCGCACTGGCCGCCGAGCGCCAGGAGACGGTCATGTTCGCCACCGGCCACCCCCGCAACCTCCGGGAGACCTACCGGGACTGGAAGGACGCCCTGTCCGGCCGCGGGTGCAAGGTCATCACCGCGGCGGGGGGCTACTCCTACGAGGTGACCACGGAACGGCCCCCCAACCGCCGGATCGTGGTCTGGCGGGACGAGGTGGCGCTGGTGACGGACGGGCACCTCCCCCGGCACAGCCACCACCCCTTCGCCATGCGGGCCATCCTGGCGGAGCTCGCCGATCGGGACGAGCCATGGCCGCAGTTGGTCATCGCGGACCACGGGTTCGCGGGGGCCGCGGCGGAGGCGGGGGTGCCCACGATGGGCTTCGCCGACTGCAACGACCCCGCGCTCTTTCTCGCCGAGCACGAGGGGAAACTACTGGTCACGGTGCCTTTGGACGATGGTTATCTGCCCGAGGACTATGCCCCTCTGCGCGATTACGTCCTGGCCCGCGCGGGCCTTGTCTGAGTAGGGCCGACCATTTATACCCACCGTTAAACCTCATCTGACCCGTGGTCAACGTATGGCGCTGAAGACAGCACGAACGACCTTCCGTAGACGGGAACTCGGCTCTACTCTGAAAACGGACGTGTCAGTAGTGACAGCACGACACGCTGGCGTGTCGGTGGGACGGGCACAGTTTCCGGGGTCGCCCAACCACTGCCGGGCACGCCAGGGCTGAACGGTAGACAAATGCTCACGTCCGGGAATGAGGGCGTCGGAAGATGAACGGGAGCAAGCCGCCTCTCGAAGAGGTCAGGTTCCTGACCGTGGCGGAGGTCGCCACGATCATGCGTGTGTCCAAGATGACCGTTTACCGAATGGTGCACTCGGGAGTTCTCCCCGCGATCCGTGTGGGGCGTTCCTACCGGGTACCCGAGCGAGCCGTGCACGACTACCTCCGCGAGGCTTTCGTCGAGGCTGGTTGACAGGGCCGGGCCGGACCCGGGTGCGGGGCTCACACGCCCAGCGCCCGGTCCGCCGATCATCAGGGGGCGGTGACTCCCCGACATCGCCCCCGTAAGGGGTCCACTTCGCCGAGTGCTGCTCCGCGCCCTTGCGCCGGGGCGGCCGAGCGGTCCCCAGGGCATCTACTACACTTTGTCGTTGTTGTAGTCCGCCCTGTTCACACCGCGTTCGCGAGGTTCCCTCGATGCCCAGTACCAGCGCAGGTACACGACGCCGCCGCGCCGTGCCGCGCCTGTCGGCCGCGGCGCTGGCCGCCGTCCTCGCCCTGTCCGGCTGCGCCGGAGGCAACGAGATCGAGTCCGGCGGCGAGGAGGACCGGTTCATTTCCGGTGACGGCAGCGCCACCGTCTTCGAGACCGGCGAGCGCGAAGCGGTTCCCGACGTCACCGGGACCACCTTCGACGGCGGCGAGATCTCCCTGAGCGACTACTCGGGCGAGATCCTCGTGCTCAACGTGTGGGCCAGCTGGTGCGGCCCCTGCCGGGCCGAACAGCCCGTCCTGGACGAGGTGTACACCGAGTACGGCGGCCTCGGGGTGGACTTCCTCGGTGTGAACATCAAGGACGACGAGACCGCCGCGCTGGCCTACACCGACAACAAGGACGTGCCCTACCCGAGCCTGTACGACCAGCCCGGAGAGATCCCGCAGGCCTTCCGGGACACCGTCCCGCCCCGGGCGATCCCCAGCACCCTGGTCATCGACCCCGACGGCAACATCGCCGCCCGCGTCATCGGCCCCACCACCTACGGCCAGCTCACCGGTCTCCTCGACCCGCTGGTGGTCGAGTTCGCCTTCGGCGACCCCGAGGAGCGCCCCCGCGTCTCCGAGCAGGAGGGCTACGGCGAGGGCTACGGCGAGGGCGGCGCCGGGGAAGGCGCCGACGAGGCCCCGGAGACCGCCGACGAGACCGACCAGGACGCCGCCGACGGTGCTCCGGACGGGGACGGCGACTGATGGACCCGATCGGCACCACCGTCCTGACCGGCTCCCTCCTCCTCGCCGCGCCCCTCGCCCTCGCCGCCGGACTGGTCTCCTTCCTCTCCCCCTGCGTGCTCCCGCTCGTCCCCGGCTACCTGTCGTACGTGTCCGGCATGAGCGGGACCCAGGTCCGGGAACGGGAGGAGAGCACCGCGGCCGGAGGGGGCGGTGCCGCGGCCACCCGTACGGTCGCCGACATCGACGCCGAGCTCGCGCAGCGCCGGTGGACGATGGTCACCGGCAGCGTCCTGTTCATCGCGGGCTTCAGCTTCGTCTTCGTCGCGGTCGGCGGGTTCATCGGCTGGCTCGGCGACCTCCTCATGGACTACACCGACCCCGTCACCCGGGTGCTCGGTGCGCTCACCGTCGTCCTCGGCCTGGCCTTCATGGGCCTCCTGCCGGGGTTCGGCCGCGAGTTCCGTTTCCACCGCCTGCCCCGCGCCGGGCTGGCCGGGGCGCCCCTGCTCGGTGTCCTCTTCGGCCTGGGCTGGACCCCGTGCATCGGTCCCACCCTGGCCGCCGTCCAGACGCTCGCCTTCGTCGAGGGGGGCGCGGGCCGGGGGATGCTCCTGTCCCTCGTCTACTGCGTCGGGCTGGGCCTGCCGTTCATCCTCGCCTCGCTGCTCTACCGGCGCGCGTTGAACGCGTTCGGATGGCTCAAACGCCACACCCGCACGGTCACGGTGTTCGGCGGTGTCATGCTCGTCCTGGTCGGCCTCGCCATGGTGACCGGCCTCTGGACGCAGATGACCACCGCCATGCAGGGCTGGGCCGCAAACTTCCAGACGGTGATCTGACTTGACCACGACCACGTCCGAGAACTCGGAGAACACGTCCGGGGGACAGCAGCCCCCCGGGAACCGGCCCAAGGGCCTGGGCGCCATCGGCTGGGCGCGCTGGGTCTGGCGCACCCTCACCTCGATGCGCACCGCCCTGATCCTGCTCTTCCTGCTGGCGCTGGGGGCGATCCCGGGCTCGATCCTGCCGCAGAACGTGGTCAGCGTCGACGAGGTGAACGCCTACTTCCGGGAGAACCCGGAGCTGGCGCCCTGGCTGGACCGCCTCTACCTCTTCGACGTCTTCTCCTCGCCCTGGTACGGCGCGATCTACCTGCTGCTCTTCGTCTCCCTGGCCGGGTGCGTGCTCCCACGCGCCCTCGTGCACGCCAAAGCGGTCCGGGCGCGGCCGGTGCCCACCCCGCGCAACCTCGGCCGGATGCCCTACGTGGCCCGGTTCAGCACCGACGCCTCACCCGAGACAGCGCTGGAGCGGGTCGGCGGAGTACTCAGGGGGTACCGGACCGAACGGTACGGCGACTCGGTCTCCGCGGAGACCGGCTACCTTCGCGAGGTCGGGAACGTGCTGTTCCACCTCGCCCTGCTCGCCCTGCTGCTGGCCCTCGCGGCCGGGGCGTTCTTCGGCTACCGCGGCAACATGCTGATCGTCGAGGGCGACGGGTTCGCCAACACGCTGCCGTCCTACGACGCGGTCTACCCGGGCCACTGGACCGACACCGACCAGTTCGAGCCCTTCACGATGCACCTCGACAGCTTCGAGGCCAGCTTCATCGAGGAGGGCGACCTGCGCGGGCAGGCCGAGTCCTACGTCGCCGAGGTCACCTACACGGAGGCTCCCGGGGAGCCGGAGCGGCAGCACAGACTGGAGGTGAACCACCCGCTGAGCGTGGACGGCGTCCAGGTCTACCTGCTCGGGCACGGCTACGCCCCGGAGTTCGAGGTCCGCAACGCCGACGGCGACGTGGTCTTCGACCAGGCGGTCCCGTTCCTGCACCGCGAGACCAGGAGCTACACCTCCGACGGTGTCATCAAGGTCCCGGACACCGGCGGCGAGGAGATCGGTTTCGTCGGGGTCTTCCTGCCCACGGCCGCCGAGGACGCCGAGGGCGAACTGACCTCGACCTTCCCCGGTCCGGAGAACCCCGCGGTGACCCTGGAGGCCTACCGGGGCGACCTGGGGATGTCCGAGCCGCAGTCGGTCTACCAGCTCCGGACCACGGGGATGGAGGAGCTCGGCGAATCACCCGTGATGGCCGTCGGCGACACCTGGGAACTGCCCGAGGAGGCCGGTTCGGTCACCTTCAAGGGTTACAAGCAGTACGCCACCCTCCAGAGCAACCGGGACGGGGCCCGGCTGCCCGCCCTGGGCGCGGCCACCACGGCCGTGGCCGGTCTGCTCCTCACCCTCTTCGTGCGCCCGCGCCGGGTGTGGGTGCGCGCCACGCGGGGAGCGGACGGCCGCACCCGGGTGGAGCTGGCCGGGCTCGGCAAAACCGAGGCGGCCGGTGACAACTCCGAGTTCCACGAGATCACCAAACAGCTTGCCGGACGGCTCCGGAGCGAGTCCGACGACAACCCCCGCACACCATCCGACCCGCCAGAGTCGACGACAAGAGGGAGTGACCGGTGACGTACACACTCGCCGGACCGGTGGACGAAACGATGGCGTCGGCCAGTGACACGTTGATCATCGCGATGATCGTGGCGTACGCGGCCGCACTGTTCCTCTTCGCCATCGAGGCCGCCTACGGACGACGCACCAGGCTCAGGGCAGGCCGGCTCATGCCGGTGGGCGCCGGGGCCGTCGAGAACGCCGACGACGGCGACATCGAGGTCGAGGTCCGCACCTCGGAGGGCACGGCCCAGGCCTCCCAGAGCGTTCTGGGCAGGATCGCCCTGGGCGTGACCGCGCTGGGCTTCGCGTTCAGCGTCGCGCAGGTCGTCACCCGGGGGCTGGCCGCGGGCCGCTGGCCCTGGGGCAACATGTTCGAGTTCGTCGTGGCGATGTGCCTGGTGGCCGTCGGCGCGCTGCTCTACGCCTCCTGGCGCTACCAGGCCCGCTTCCTCGGCGCCTTCGTACTCGTCCCGGTGCTGCTCCTGCTGGGCATCGGGGTTCGCTGGCTGTACGTCGACCCGGGCCCGCTCATCCCCGCGCTCCACTCCTACTGGGTCCCGATCCACGTGACCGCCGTGATCATCGCGGGCGGGGCCTTCATGGTCTCCGGTGTCACGGGCGTCACCTATCTCGTCGCGCACCGGGCCGAGGCCAGGCGCGCCCTGGGAGAGAAGGTCGCCGGTATCGCCGGTCGCCTGCCCAGCTCCGAGCTGCTCGACCGCATCTCGCACCGGTTCATCCTGTTCGCCTTCCCGCTGTGGACCTTCGGCGTCATCGCCGGTTCCATCTGGGCCGACGAGGCATGGGGCCGGTTCTGGGGCTGGGACCCCAAGGAGGTCTGGTCCTTCATCTCCTGGGTGGTCTACGCCGCATACCTGCACGCCCGGGCCACGGGTGGATGGCGCGGTCCGAAGGCGACGTGGATCAACGTGATCGGTTTCCTGACCGTCATGTTCAACTTCTTCGCCGTGAACTACATGTTCAGCGGCCTGCACTCCTACGCGTAGTCCTCCGGGCCGCACGGACTCAGTCGACCGCGCCGACCCCTCGGGGCGGCGCGGTCGACTCGCGTACGACCAGACCGGTCTCCAACGAGACAGTCCCGGGGGGGTCCCCGGCCCCCACGGCCTGGAGCAGCAGGTCGACGGCTCCGCGCCCGGCGGCCGACACCGGCATCTCCACCGTGGTCAGGGCCGGACTGCAGTACTGGGCCACGTGGCTGTTGTCCACGCCGACCACGCTCAGGTCCCCGGGTACCGACAGGCCCAGCCCGGCAGCCTGCCGCACCAGACCGAAGGCCATCAGGTCGTTGTGGGCCAGCACGGCACTCGCCCCGCTGGCCGCGACCTCCTCGGCGGCGGACCGGCCGCCCTCCTCCGTCGGCGGGTTGGGGCCTATCCGCTGGAGGAGCACCCCCCGTTCGGCGGCGAGCCCCTCGGCGGCGCGTTCGATCTCCCGAC
Organism: Nocardiopsis terrae; assembly: GCF_014651695.1. Taxonomy (GTDB): domain Bacteria; phylum Actinomycetota; class Actinomycetes; order Streptosporangiales; family Streptosporangiaceae; genus Nocardiopsis; species Nocardiopsis terrae. Next base: position 251,288 of record NZ_BMXJ01000001.1, on the reverse strand, counting down.
TGGTCCAGGCCGTGTGCGGCCCCGTCGCCAGGGCGATCTCCCGGTGGCCCAGCCCGAGGAGGTGATCGAGGGCCTGTCGGGCACCGGAACCGACGTCCATCAGGACCCCCGGGACCCCGCGGAGCCGTCGGTTGACGACAACCAGCGGGAGCTCGCGGGAGAGTTCGGCGATGACGCGGTTGGCCAGCCGCGGTGCGACCAACAGGACACCGTCCACCTGCTTGGCCATGGACCGGACCAGTTCCTCCTCCACCTCCGGCCGCTCGTCGGTGTCGGCGACGAAGACGTGGTAGTCGCGCTCCCTGGCCTGGGCCTGGGCGGACTTGACCAGCGGCGGGAAGAAGGGGTTGGCGATGTCGGCGACGATCAGCCCGAGGTTGCCGGTCCTGCTGGTGGACAGGGCCCTGGCGGCGCGGTTGGGCCGGTAGCCGAGCGCGTCCGCGGCCGCGAGCACCCGGGCGCGGGTGTCCGGGCTGACCAGGTGGGCCGCGGAGAGGGTGCGCGAGACGGTGGAGACGTGCACCCCGCTCACCCGGGCCACGTCCCTGATGGTGACGGCCACCGGGGCCTCCGTTCCGCCGACTGTTCTCGCTGCCTCGACAATACGGCAATCGTTTGTCGGATGTCAGCCCGGTCGACATACGTCCTGTTTGTCATTCCTGCTGGCTCAACGACTGTTTTTCCTTCTTTTCCAGTCGAAACGCGGCTGAAAGAGGGTTGACGGGGGTGACAAATGCGGAGAGATACTTGCAAACGTTTGCAGGTATGTGCTCAGGACCCCCGACCAAGGAGCAGACAGATGCGAAGGTTCGTCCCACCTCTGGCCCTGGCGGCCGCACTGGTCGCCACCACCGCCGCCCCGGCCGCGGCGGACCCCGTCGACGACCCCCGCGGCATCGGCCGCCAGACCCTGTCCGAGGGCGACGGCTGGGGGTCGGCGGGCAACGGGACGACCGGCGGTTCCGAGGCGTCCCCGGAGAACGTCCACCGGGTCTCCACCCTGGCGGAGTTCCGCGCGGCGGTGGGTGAGCGGGACGGGGACACCCCGGTGATCGTCTACGTCGAGGGCGTCATCGACGCCAACACCGCCCCGGACGGGACAGCCCTGAGCTGTGAGGACTACGCGGTGGACGGTTACACCCAGGAGGACTACCTCGCCGAGTACGACCCGGACACCTGGGGCTGGAGGGACCCCGAGGGCCCGCTGGAGGAGGCCCGGGCCGCCTCGTCGGCCGTCCAGGCCGAACAGATCCGGGTCGCGGTCGGTTCCAACACCACCATCGTGGGGGTGGGGGACGACGCCACCATCACCGGGATGAACCTGCGGGTCCACAACGCGGACAACGTCATCCTGCGCAACCTCACCTTCTCCGACGCTCACGACTGCTTCCCCGGCTGGGACCCGGGCGACGGGGGCGGCGGCAACTGGAACTCCGAGTACGACCAGGTCGAGGTCTCCGGATCCACCAACGTGTGGGTGGACCACAACACCTTCGACGACGGCGACAACCCCGGCAGCGAACTTCCCGAGTACTTCGGCCGCAAGTACGAGGTGCACGACGGCCTGCTCGACATCGTGCGGGCCACCGACCTCGTCACGGTCTCCCGGAACCACTTCGAGGGTCGGGACAAGGCGATGCTGCTGGGCAACAGCGACGGCCGTACGACCGACCGGGGCTACCTGCGGGTGACCTGGCGCCACAACCACTTCGACGGCCTGGGGGAGCGGGCGCCGCGTGTGCGCTACGGCCAGGTACACGTGCACAACAACTACTACACGGTCCGGGACCCGGAGCACTTCGGCTACAGCCTGGGGGTGGGAAAGGAGTCGCACCTGTACGCGGAGAACAACCTCTTCGACCTCCACGACGGGATCGGGGCCGGTGAGCTGCTGCGCAACTGGGGCGGCACCGACATCGTGGAGCACGGGAACGTCCTGCTGACCGAGGGGTCCGGACGGCTCACCCCGGTCGACCTGGTCGCCGAGCACAACGCCCTCCGGCCGGACGACCAGCTCGGGACCGGACTGACCTGGGTGCCGCAGCTGGTGGACGAGGTGGAGCCGGTGCACGCGGTCCGGGGGCTGCCCCGGTCGGTGGGGGCCGGGCTCCTGTAGCCCCCGGTCCGGCGGCCGGGCGCCCCCGACTCCAAGGGTCCCGCCCGGGAACGGCGGTGGGGCCGTACCCGCCCGGGTACGGCCCCACCGTCTGTTGTTTGCGAAGCCCTTCAGCAGATGCCGTTCGGCGGTACCGCGTGGACTACTCCTCCGGGTCGATCCGACGGTTCAGGCGTCGGAGGAACTCCGGATCGTCGTCGGGGCCGAGCGGGTGCGGGCTGTCCGAGGGCTTGGCGAAGTCTGACGGGTCGAGGTCGTCCACGGACGCGGCCTGCTCCGGAGAGGGCGTGCCACCAACGGAGGCGGGCCTGCGCGGACGGCCGAGGAAGAGCCACAGGATCGAGCCGACGGGCATGAACAGTGCGATGACGACCAGCCACAGGACCTTCGGAAGGTTCCGAGCCTCCTGGGCAGGGGTGGTCAACGCGTCGAAGAACGCGTACACCCACAGAACGATCGATACGAGCGTGATCAGGCCACCGAGCCACACCATGCTTCCAGCCTACTCTTGCTGTCGACTCCGCACAGCCGGGTGCGCCTGCCCAGAGGTGCGGGAGACCGCGCGGATCGTCGGGTCCGGGGCCGTCGGGGGCGTGTCGGACGCCGGTCGGTCAGGGGGTACTCTCGCTCGGCTCTCCGAGCAGGAGGGCGCGTACCTCGGACTCCCGGAAACGGCGGTGGCCGCCGGGCGTCCGAATGCTGCTGATTCGCCCGGAGGCGGCCCAGCGGGTGACGGTCTTGGGATCAACCCGGAAGAGTGAGGCCACTTCCCCGGGGGTCAACAGGCGTTCGCTTGCTCGTTCCACCTTCACATTCCCCCAATCGTGCCCGCCTGGACTGAGGGGGCGGCGGGCGTTTGATCCCCTAGTGTGCACGAGTTGGTCCGTTTCCTCCCTAGTTTTCGGAGAAATTGCTCCGCTGGGGGGAGGAGTGGGAGATATGTGATCGGAACGTGATGTTCGGGCCCTGCTGTCGGGATTGGAAACATCCCATGACTATCCGAATCCGATGACGATCACGCCCGGTCCGGCCTGCGGTGGAACACACCCCGCCCTGGTGCGCGCCGACGGAGGCACACCCTTAACCTGGAGGTAAGGGCTGCCTGATGCGGAACGCCATCCCTTCGACCGTGGTCGTGCGACTCGGCCGACCACATGCGTGATCATGCGCGGGCGGGTGCGCCGACCAATCTAGTGCAGGTAATCGTCTGTTGTGAGGCTTTTTGATGCGTAGCTGGCTGACCTACACCGCCGCCCGCCTGGCGCTGTTCGCGGGCGCCTTCGGAGTCGTCTACCTCTTCGGCGCGAGGTCGTGGGTCGCGCTGATCCTCGCGTGGGTGGTCAGCGGCCTCGCCTCCTACGTCCTGCTCTCGAAGTGGCGCGACCAGATGTCGGCGTCGGTCGTCGACTGGTCGAAGAAGCGCCAGGACAGGGCGGTGGGCACCCGGCTCTCCGGAGGTGCCGCCCGCGAGGACGAGATCCAGGACGAGCTCCTGGAGGCCCGGGGGGCGGAGGGGTCCGAGGCCGCCCCCGCCGAGGGCGCCGGGGCCGCTGCCGCGGAGGGTACCGGGGCCGCCGAGGCCAGGAACTGACGGACGGGCAGGCCCCGCTTTCCGCGGAGCCGCCCCTCCCGGCCCCGGTCCGGCCGGGAGGGCCTCACGGGGCCGGGAACATCCCCAGGCGCGCGTGGTACTCGTCGGCGAGGCGCTCGGTGTCGCTGCCCACGTAGAGGCCGTCGGAGGTCGCGTGCAGCGCCTCCACGCCGTGGCCGCGGGAGCGCCCCGGGTTCCAGGGCAGGGCCCGCCCCGTGCCGGGGTCCACCGCGGCGACGCCCTCCCGGGCCACCGACCCGGGGCCCGGGTTCAGGGCGCCCTGCTCGTTGTCCATCCAGCGCTGGTGGCCGCCCACGTAGACGGCCGACGAGGTGACCTCGACCGAGTACAGCGAGTCCCCGCCGGTCAGGTTGGTCCAGGTGGGCTCGGAGTCCGCGGTGTCGCTGTTCTCGAACCGGGCCGTTGCCTTGCACAGGCCGGGTTTCATCTTCGGGCCGCCCGCGGTCACCACCACGAAGTAGGAGCCGTCGGGGGAGAACGCCATCTGCCGCATGTACGTGTGCATCGCCGAGTAGTCGCAGGACGCCTCGTAGGCGGAGGTCGACCAGGCCGTGGGGGCCGCGGTCGCGGTGTCGATCAGGGCGATCTGGTAGCGGTCCAGCCCCTCCACCTCGGTGAAGGTTCCGTTGATGGCGAGCCGTTTCCCGTCCGGGCTCAGCGCGAGCTCCTGGACGCGCAGGCTGCCGCGGCGCTGCTCGGCGAGGGTCGGGGCGAAGTCCGGGTCGACCCGCCCGGTGGCGGTGTCGATCCGGGCCAGCCCGGTGCGCCGTTGGCCGTTGACCCCGGAGAAGTCCCCGCCGAGGTAGACGTGGTCCCCGCCGCCGGTGAGCCGGTGCACCTTCCCGCTGTCCACCGAGGCGTCGAACCCCCTGACGGCCCTCCCGGTGGCCGTGTCGATCCGTGCGACGCCCCGGCTGTCCGCACCGTTGACCCGCTCGAAGCCGCCGCCGATGACCACCGTCCCGTCGGGCCCCGCCGCCAGCGAGGTGACGGTGCCGTCCACGGCCGGGGTGAAGCCCGGGAGGACCTCGCCGCTGCCGTGCCTGAACGCGAACAGGTTGTGCCGGTCGTGGGTGCGCCTTCCGTCGGCATCGGAGACGCGGTCGAAGTCCCCGGCCACCACCACGGTGTCGCCGAGGCGGAGGATGTCCTTGACCGCCCCGTCCAGGACGTGCGGGGTCCACTGGACGGGCTGTTCGCTGACCACGCCCTCGTGCGGGGCCGCGAAGGCCGGTGAGGCGGCCGCGGTCCCCAGCGGAAGCAGGAGCAGAGAGCTCATCGTCAGGGCGACGAACGATCGGGCCGGGTTCACGGGACTCTCCTCGACGCACGGCGGGATGGTTTCGGAGACGCCATTATTGCATGTTGTTGCTGGTTGCTTACTCCAAGTAGTCAGGCGTTCCCGCTTCGTCCGCGGCTCTCCGGGCCCGGGCGCCCGGGCCCGGAGAGCCGCGAGCCGCCTGCCCCGCCCCCGGGAGAGTCCTCCGGTACCGGAGGCCGTACGGCTCGCCCGTCGGGGAAACCGGCTCGTCGCCGTTCGGGTGAGTTTCCTGGCGCAAGCCCCCGTCGGGGTGTTGTGTGAGGCGGGGGACCGGATCGCCCGGGCGCGGGAACCGGCCGGTCCGACGCGGGCCGCGTTCGTCCCCCGGCTGAGACCGACCCGCCCATGCCGACTCCGTGAGGAAGTGAAGTCCGTGGTGTTCGTTCCCAGGCGTTCGCCGGTCCGTGTGTCCGTCGACCGGGCCCGGATCGAGGAGATCGAGGCCGAACGGCCCCGTTACGCCGCCCTTCTCGAGGAGCGGACGGCGACCGCCGGCGCCTGCCTGGACGAGGTGTACCGGCCCGTGCTGGAGACCCTCGCGGCCGCACCCGACTGCGACTGGCTCTGGGGATGGGAGAGCTGGGTCCTGGCCACGCAGTACCACCACGCCGTCGTCGCGCTGGGGACCGCTCCCCGCGGCACGGAGTTCGAGTGGCGGGTGGAGCACGGGGACCGCCGTCTGACCTCGCCCGGGCCGATGGCCGCCGCCGACGCCAGTGCCTGGACGAGGGCCTTCTTCCTGGCACTGGTCGGTCGCGACGAGAAGCGGGTGCGGGACCTGGCCAGCATCCCGGTCGAACGCCTGCGGGAGGCCGGGGGCGCCGCGCACCCGGCCTACCTCCACCACTGGGTGGGCGCCCTGCAGGCGCTCGTCAACGGGGACGACCGGATCGTCCCGCACCTGCGTTCGGCGATGGAGCTGTCCGATCCCCGGCAGCCCGGGGCCGACCTTCCGGCCCTCGAACTCGATCTGCTGGTCTTTCCCCAACTGGACCTGTTGCGCGCGTTCCTGGGCGGTGAGCCGGAGGAGTTCGAGCGGATCCTGGTCCGGGGCCTGGAATCGTTCGGGGAGTACCACGCCCGGTCGGCGGGGCGGGGGGATCCGCTCGCGGAGGTGCTGCCGCTCGGCTTGCTCGGCCTGGCCGGCCTGGCCTTCGACCGGGTCGACCACGACCCGGGCTACCGGATGGACGTGCGCTCGGACTACCTGCCCCGTGCCCTGCTGGAGCGCTCCTGGCAGGGGGAGTTCCCCGTCTGAGACAAGGCCGGTCCGGGCTGCTGTCCGGGCCCCCTTAGGCTGTTTCCATGACCCGCGCGAAGCTCGACAAGAAGCCCCAGGACGTCGCTGCGATGTTCGACGGCATCGCAGAGAACTACGACCTCGTCAACGACGTCATCTCGCTCGGCCAGGACCGCGTCTGGCGGCGCGCCGTGGTCGACGCGGTCGACGCCCACAGCGGCGAGCTGGTCCTGGACCTGGCCGCGGGTACCGGTACCTCCTCGGAGTCCTTCATCAGGAAGGGCGCCCGCGTGATCGCCTGCGACTTCTCGCTGGGCATGCTGCAGAACGGGGCCCGGCGGCGCGGCGGCGCCTCGCGCGGCGGTGTGACCTTCGTGGCCGGTGACGCCCTCTCCCTGCCCTTCGCCGACGAGACCTTCGACGCGGTGACGATCTCCTTCGGCCTGCGCAACGTCGCCGACGTGGACCAGGCGCTTCGGGAGCTGCGCCGGGTGACCCGGGTCGGCGGCCGTCTGGTCATCTGCGAGTTCAGCCACATCCCGGTCGAGTTCGTGGACAGGCTCTACTCGACGTACCTGATGGCGGCCCTGCCGAGGATCGCCGGAGCCTTCTCCGGCCGCAGCGAGGCCTACGACTACCTGTCGGAGTCGATCATGGCCTGGCCCGACCAGGCCGAGCTGTCGAAGTACCTCCAGGGCGCCGGGTGGTCGCGGGTCGCGTGGCGCAACCTGACCCTGGGCACGGTGGCCCTGCACCGCGGCTTCCGAGAGAAGTAAAATCCGACATAACGCCCAAAGGGCGAAAGATTTCTCTTTCAACTAAAAAGAACTCAAACCCCGAGGAACGGTCCGTTCCTCGGGGTTTCTTGTTACTCATGAGTCACTTGTGCCCCCTGTGGTGGCGCTAGCTGCACTTCTGGCACTGAGTGACCTCTTTGGTGCGCATGAGTGGTCTTGTGGGCGCTATACCCGATTTCTTGAAGAACGCCCCCCGGGGGGTCGCCTCCCGGCCCGGGAGGGTCTAGACTGCGGAAAAGAGGCTTGTGAAGTGCTTCACAAGCACACGAGTCATATGGCACAAGACCCATGTCGGGTATGTCGGAAGTCCCAAAACGTCCCATAACACCCCCCGTGAGCGGGTCGACCCCGCACTGACCCGCCACGGAGTACCGCGCAAGTAGTCGAGGACACATCCGTGAGCGAGACAGCCACCTCCTCTCCCAGAGGCCGGGAACGGATCGAGTACGACGCCGATGTCATCGTCGTCGGCGCTGGCCCTTCTGGCTCCACCACCGCCTACTACCTGGCCCAGGCAGGACTCGACGTCCTCCTCCTGGAGAAGACCTCCTTCCCCCGTGAGAAGGTCTGCGGCGACGGACTCACCCCGAGGGCGGTGAAACAGCTCACCGCCATGGGGATCACCTTCGAGGACGAAGGGTGGATCAAGAACCACGGTCTGCGCATCATCGGCGCGGGCGTCCGTCTCGAACTGCCCTGGCCCGACCTGGCCGCCTACCCCGGCTTCGGGCTCGTGCGCACGCGCTTCGACTTCGACCAGATCCTGGTCAACCGGGCCGTGGCCGCCGGGGCCAAACTCCTGGAGCGCACCAACGTCACCGGGCCCCTCATGGACGAGCGCAGCAACCGCATCGTCGGGGTGCGCGCCAAGAACGCCGACCGCGAACCGGTGACCTTCCGGGCGCCGCTGGTCGTCGCCGCCGACGGGAACTCCTCCCGGCTCTCCGTGGCCATGGGCATCCGCAAACGCGACGACCGCCCCATGGGCGTGGCCGTGCGCACCTACTTCGAGAGTCCCCGCCACAAGGACGACTACCTGGAGTCCTGGCTGGAACTGTGGGACCGCAGCGGCGACAAGGACGTGCTCCTGCCCGGCTACGGCTGGGTCTTCGGGGTCGGCGACGGCACCAGTAACGTCGGCCTGGGCATCCTCAACTCCACCTCCTCCTTCCAGGACATGGACTACCGCAAGCTCCTGCGCCGGTGGACCGACTCGATGCCGCAGGAGTGGGGCTTCACCGAGGAGAACCAGAAGGGCGGCATCCGCGGCGCCGCGCTGCCGATGGGCTTCAACCGCGTTCCGCACTACTCGCGCGGCCTGCTGCTGGTCGGCGACGCTGGCGGCATGGTCAACCCCTTCAACGGGGAGGGCATCGCCTACGCCATGGAGGCCGGTCAGATCGCCGCCGACGTCATCGTGCAGGCGCACGGGCGCCCCACCCAGCAGACCCGGGAGCGCGCGCTGCTGCACTACCCGGACGTACTGGCGGACACCTACGGCGGCTACTACACGCTCGGCCGCTACTTCGTGAAGGTCATCGGCCAGCCCGAGTTCATGAAGTACGCGACCAAGTACGGCCTGCGCCAGCGCACGCTCATGAAGTTCGCCCTGAAGATGCTCGCCAACCTCACCGAGCCGAACAAGGGCGACGCCATGGACCGGGTCATCAACGGACTGACCAAGATCGCGCCCGCCGCCTAGGCGAGGGCGCCGCCGGGGGTCCGCGGGAAGAACCAAGCCACCAGAACGGGCAGGGCGCGGACGAGGGGACCCCCGGCTTTCCCTGGCGCCCGGGCACGGGTCGAGGCCAAGCGCGCAGACCCGGGCAGGCGCCGCGGCGCGGGGCCCGGGCCCCCGGCGCTCTCCGGAGCGGCCCGGCCTCGCCGAAACGGATTCGAGAAGCACGTGAAAACGTTCACAAGACTGCCGGTCGCGCACTCCGACCAGCCATTGAGTGGAGGAGGGTGAGCCGTGGAGCTGTACACACCGATATTCGTGCTCGGTGGGATCGGCGCCGCGTTCGTCGTGGTGTCGATGGTCGCCGGTGCGGTCATGGGCCCCAAGCGTTACAACCGGGCCAAGATGCAGGCCTACGAGTGCGGTATCGAACCCACTCCGCAGCCCGCGGGCGGCGGCCGTTTCACCGTCAAGTACTACATGACGGCGATGATGTTCATCGTCTTCGACATCGAGATCATCTTCCTCATCCCGTGGGCCGTGCACTTCGACGCCCTGGGCTGGTTCGGTCTGGTCGCGATCATCCTCTTCCTGGTGAACGTCTCCATCGCCTACGCCTACGAGTGGCGCCGCGGAGGCCTCGAATGGGACTGACCCGAACGGGGACGACCCGCGCACCCCGCGTCCAGCCACACCAGCCCCAGCCGCTCATCCCGGAGGAGGTCCGCAGCTGATGGGACTCGAAGAGAAACTACCCGCAGGAGTCGCCCTCACCACGGTCGAACAGGTCGTGGGACTGGCCCGCAAGAGCTCGATGTGGCCCGCCACGTTCGGCCTGGCCTGCTGCGCCATCGAGATGATGTCCGTCGGCGGCCCCCACTACGACCTCGCCCGGTTCGGCATGGAGAAGTTCGGCGCCACCCCGCGCCAGGCCGACCTGATGGTCGTCGCCGGACGGGTCAGCCAGAAGATGGCCCCGGTCCTGCGACAGATCTACGACCAGATGCCCGAACCCAAGTGGGTCATCGCCATGGGCGTCTGCGCCTCCAGCGGCGGCATGTTCAACAACTACGCGATCGTCCAGGGCGTCGACCACATCGTGCCGGTCGACATGTACCTGCCGGGCTGCCCGCCGCGGCCGGAGATGTTCCTGGACGCCGTGCTCAAGCTCCACGACAAGGTGCAGAACACCAAGCTCGGCGCCCACCGGGAGCAGGAGATCACCGAGACCGAGGAGCGCATGCTCCGCCGTTCGCTGCCCCTGGTGACCAAGGACTGACATGAGCAACGAGAACGAGCGCGACGAGGCCGCGGAGAACCTCCCCGACCAGCTCGGCCGTGAGCGCCTGGCCGCACCGGTCAGGCGCACCGGCATGTTCGGCGCGAACACCACGGGCGACACCTCCGGCTTCGGCGGACTCCAGGTGCGGGGGAGCGCTCCCGCCCACAGCCGGCGCCCCTTCACCGACCCCGGCGACCCGCGCACCGCGGACTTCGACCGGGTCGCCGACGACCTGGAGGCGGCCCTCACCGGGATCGGCCGGCAGAGCGATGTCGAGCGGGTCGAGGTCGACCGCGGTGAGATCACCTTCCACGTGCGCCGCGAGGCGCTGCTGGAGCTGGTCCGCGTCCTGCGGGACGACCCGGCCCTGCGCTACGAGCTGTGCACGGGCGTGGTCGGGGTGCACTTCCCCGAGGACGCCGGACGCGAGCTGCACGCGGTCTACCACTTCCGGTCGATCACCCACAACAGCGAGATCCGCGTCTGCACCACCTGCCCCGACGCCGACCCGCACCTGCCCTCGATCGTGTCGGTGTACCCGACCAACGACTGGCACGAGCGCGAGGCCTGGGACTTCTTCGGGATGGTCTTCGACGGCCACCCGGCGCTGACCCGGATCCAGATGCCCGACGACTGGCACGGCCACCCCCAGCGCAAGGACTACCCGCTGGGCGGCGTACCGGTCGAGTACCGGGGAGCCACCGTGCCCCCGCCGGACGAGCGGCGGTCCTACCAGTGATCAGCCCTGTCAGCACACCAGCCACACGAAGGCTCCTCCGGAAGGGAGGCACGGCATGACCGTCACCGAGGACTACATCGACGCCTCCGGTGGGGACTGGGACGACGTCGTCGAGAAGGCCCAGGGCACCAGAGCCGAGCGCCTCGTCGTCAACATGGGACCACAGCACCCGTCCACACACGGGGTGCTCCGGCTGATCCTCACGCTGGACGGCGAGACCTGCACCGAGGCCCGGGTCGGCATCGGCTACCTGCACACCGGTATCGAGAAGAACATGGAGTACCGGACGTGGACGCAGGGCACCACGTTCGTGACCCGCATGGACTACCTGACGCCGCTCTTCAACGAGACGGCGTACTGCCTGGCGGTCGAGAAGCTGCTCGACGTCACCGACCGGGTCCCCGAGCGCGCCAGCGTCATCCGCGTCATGCTCATGGAGCTCAACCGGATGGCCTCGCACTTCGTGGCCATGGCGACGTTCGGCATGGAGCTGGGCGCCACCACGGTGATGACCAACGGCTTCCGTGAGCGCGAGATGATCCTGGACATCTTCGAGCTCGTCACGGGCCTGCGGATGAACCACGCCTACGTGCGGCCCGGCGGGGTGGCGCAGGACCTGCCGCCCGGTGCGGTCGGCAAGATCCGGGAACTGCTCAAGGAGATGCCCAAGCGCATCCAGGTCATGCGCAAGCTCCTGGACGAGAACCCCCTCTACCTGGCCCGCACCCAGGACGTCGCCTACCTCAACCTGCCCGGCTGCATGGCGCTCGGCGTCACCGGCCCGCTGGTGCGCGCCTCGGGCCTGGCCTGGGACCTGCGCAAGGCCAAACCGTACTGCGGCTACGAGGACTACGAGTTCGACGTCCCGGTCTCCGACGGCGGCGACGTGTACGCCCGCTACCGGGTGCGCATCGCCGAGATGGAGGAGAGCCTCAAGATCGTCGAGCAGTGCCTGGACAAGCTCCGGCCCGGCCCGGTGATGATCGAGGACGCCAAGATCGGCTGGCCCGCCAAACTGGCGCTCGGCCCGGACGGCCTGGGCAACTCCCCGGACCACATCGCGCACATCATGAGCGGCTCGATGGAAGCGCTCATCCACCACTTCAAGCTGGTCACCGAGGGCTTCCGGGTCCCCGCGGGCCAGGCCTACGCGGCGGTGGAGAGCGCGAAGGGAGAACTCGGCTGCTACGCCGTCAGCGACGGGGGCACCCGCCCCCACCGCGTCCACTTCCGCGACCCCTCGTTCACCCACCTCCAGGCCGTCGCCGCCATGTGCGAGGGCGGGACGGTGGCGGACGTGATCGCGGCCGTGGCCAGTATCGACCCGGTGATGGGAGGGGTGGACCGGTGAGCGAGCACAACGAGAACACCACCGAGGAGACCCCCGCGGTCTTCACCGACGAGGTCGTGGCGCGCCTGGAACAGGACGCCAAGGAGATCATCAGCCGCTACCCGAAGCCGCGCTCGGCGCTCCTGCCGCTGCTGCACCTGGTGCAGGCCGAGGAGGGGCACGTCAGCCAGGCCGGCATGCAGTTCTGCGCCGCCCAGCTCGACACCACCCTCGCCGAGGTCAGGGCGGTCGCCACGTTCTACACCATGTACCGCCGCGAGCCGGGCGGCGACTACCAGGTGGGCGTGTGCACCAACACCCTGTGCGCGGTCATGGGCGGCGACGAGATCTTCTCCGCGCTCAAGGAGCACCTGGACCTGGCCAACGGGGAGACCACCGAGGACGGCAAGGTCACGCTGGAGCACGTCGAGTGCAACGCGGCCTGCGACTTCGCACCCGTGGTGATGGTCAACTGGGAGTTCTTCGACAACCAGACCCCCGCCACCGCCAGGCAGATGGTGGACGACCTGCGGCTGGGCAAGGACGTCGCCCCCACCCGCGGCCCCGCGGGCCTGTGCACCTGGAAGCAGGCCTCGCGCGTGCTCGCCGGGTTCGACGACGGCCGTGCGGGCGAGGGCGTGCAGGCGGCCGCCCCCTCGCTGGCCGGGCTCAAACTCGCCCGAAGCAACGGATGGGAGGCTCCGGACCCCCGGAACCTCCCCGCCCCCTCGACCGACGACCAGGGTGAGGAGGGTGCGAAGTGACCACCCTGACACCGATCCTGTCCCAGAACTGGGACCGCCCCGACTCCTTCACCATCGACGGATACCGGGCCACCGGCGGCTACGACTCGCTCCGCAGGGCGCTGACCATGGAACCCGACTCCATCGTCGACCTGGTCAAGGAGTCCGGTCTGCGCGGCCGCGGCGGCGCGGGCTTCCCCACCGGGATGAAGTGGGGGTTCCTGCCCAAGGACAACCCCAACCCGCGCTACCTCGTCGTCAACGCCGACGAGTCCGAGCCGGGCACCTGCAAGGACATCCCGCTCATGCTCGCCAACCCGCACGTGCTGGTGGAGGGCGTGGCGATCGCCTCGTACGCGATCAGGTCCAACCAGGCCTTCATCTACGTGCGCGGCGAGGTCGTCCACGTCGTCCGCCGGCTGCGCCAGGCGGTCGCCGACGCCTACGCGGCCGGACTGCTCGGCAAGGACGTCCTCGGTAGCGGCTTCGACCTCGACGTCGTCGTGCACGCCGGGGCCGGCGCCTACATCTGCGGTGAGGAGACCGCCCTCCTGGACTCCCTGGAGGGCTACCGGGGCCAGCCCCGCCTCAAACCGCCCTTCCCCGCCGTGGCCGGGCTCTACGCCTCACCCACCGTGGTGAACAACGTCGAGTCCATCGCCAGCGTCCCCGGCATCGTCGCCAACGGGGCCGAGTGGTTCACCTCCATGGGCACCGAGAAGTCCGCCGGATTCGGCTTCTTCTCGCTGTCCGGGCACGTCACCAACCCCGGCCAGTACGAGGCGCCGCTCGGGATCACCCTGCGCGAACTCCTGGACATGGCGGGCGGCGTCCGCGCCGGTCACCAGCTCAAGTTCTGGACCCCGGGAGGATCCTCCACACCGATCTTCACCGAGGAGCACCTGGACACCCCGCTCGACTTCGAGTCGGTCGGCGCCGCCGGGTCCATGCTCGGCACCCGCGCCCTCCAGATCTTCGACGAGACCACCTGCGTGGTCCGCGCCGTCGGCCGCTGGATCGCCTTCTACGCGCACGAGTCCTGCGGCAAGTGCACGCCCTGCCGCGAGGGCAACTTCTGGATGGTCCAGGTCCTGGACCGGCTGGAGCGCGGCGAGGGTACCGAGGCCGACATCGACAAGCTCCTGCAGATCTGCGACAACCTGCTCGGCCGCTCGTTCTGCGCGCTGGGCGACGGTGCCGCCAGCCCCGTCATGTCCTCGATCAAGCACTTCCGCCAGGAGTACGTCGACCACTTCGAGAAGGGCGGCTGCCCCTTCGACCACTCCAGGTCCACCGTCTGGGCGGACCGGCCGACCACGGAAGAGGGAGGGAACCAGTGACCGTCACCTCCAACACCTCCGGCGGGTCCACGCCCGCCCCGCCCCCCGAGGACCTGATCACCGTCACCATCGACGGCTTCCAGATCCGGGTTCCCAAGGGCACCCTGCTGATCCGGGCCGCCGAACTGCTGGGCATCCAGATCCCGCGGTTCTGCGACCACCCGCTGCTCGACCCGGTCGGGGCCTGCCGCCAGTGCCTGGTGGAGATCCCCGACATGGGCAACGGGCGCGGGATGCCCAAGCCCGCGGCCTCCTGCACCATCACCGTCATGGAGGGGATGGTGGTCAACACCCACCTCACCTCCGAGACGGCGGAGCGGGCCCAGCGCGGGATCATGGAGTTCCTGCTGATCAACCACCCGCTGGACTGCCCGGTCTGCGACAAGGGCGGCGAGTGCCCCCTGCAGAACCAGGCCATGTCCACCGGGCAGGGCGAGACCGAGTTCATCGACGTCAAGCGGACCTTCCCCAAACCGATCGCGCTCTCCACCGGGGTGCTGCTCGACCGCGAACGCTGCATCCAGTGCGCGCGCTGCACCCGCTTCGCCGCGCAGATCGCCGGGGACCCGCTCATCGAACTGATGGAGCGCGGAGCCCAGGAGCAGGTCGGTATCGCGGAGGGGGAGCCGTTCAACTCCTACTTCTCCGGCAACACCGTGCAGATCTGCCCGGTCGGCGCCCTCACCGGATCCGCCTACCGGTTCCGGTCGCGCCCCTTCGACCTCGTCTCCACCCCCAGCGTGTGCGAGCACTGCGCGGCCGGCTGCGCCCAGCGCACCGACCACCGCCGGGGCAAGGTCACCCGCCGACTGGCCGGGGACGACCCGCAGGTGAACGAGGAGTGGAACTGCGACAAGGGCCGGTGGGCGTTCACCTACGCCACCCGGTCCGACCGCCTCTCCCGGCCGCTGGTCCGCGACGAGGACTCCCGGGCCCTGGAGTTCGCCTCCTGGCCCGAGGCGATCAGCGTCGCGGCCCGGGGGCTGGAGGCGGCCCGCGGCAAGGTCGGTGTCCTGGTCGGCGGGCGCCTCACCTACGAGGACGCCTACGCCTACGCCAAGTTCGCCCGCGTGGCTCTGGGCACCAACGACGTGGACGCCCGCGCCCGCGAGCACTCCGCAGAGGAGGCCGACTTCCTGGCCGCCCACGTGGCCGGGACCCCGGTGGACGTGGACTACACGGCCCTGGAGAAGGCCCCCGCCGTGCTGCTGGCCGGGTTCGAACCCGAGGACGAGTCGCCCCTGGTGTTCCTGCGCCTGCGCAAGGGGGCGCGCAAACGCGGCCTGAAGGTCTACTCGATCGCCTCGCACGCCAGCCTCGGCCTCACCAAGACCAAGGGCACCCTGGTCCGGACCGCCCCCGGCGACGAGGGCCGCGCCCTCAACGCCCTGGACGCCGACCACCCCGACGTCGTCGAGGCGATCGGCCAGGAGGGCGCCGTCATCCTGGCGGGCGAGCGGCTCGCCGCCGTCCCCGGAGCCCTCACCGCCGTCGCGGCCCTGGCCGAGCGCACCGGCGCCAGGCTGGCCTGGATGCCGCGCCGCGCCGGTGAACGGGGCGCCGTCGACGCCGGGGCGCTGCCGGGCCTGCTGCCCGGGGGCCGCCCGGTCGCCGACGCCTCGGCCCGCGCCGAGGTCGCCCGCGCCTGGAACGTCGGCTCCCTCCCGCGGGACCCCGGACGCGACACCGGCGCGATCATCGCGGCGGCCGCCGCCGGGGAGCTCGACGCACTGGTCATCGCCGGGGTCGAGCTCGACGACCTGCCCGACCCCGAGGCGGCCCGCGCCGCACTGGCCAGGGTGCCGTTCGTCGTCAGCCTCGAACTGCGCGCCAGCGACGTGACCGACCGCGCCGACGTGGTCCTCCCGGTGGCCGCCGTCGCCGAGAAGTCCGGCACCTTCGTCGACTGGGAGGGCCGTCACCGGCCCTTCGGCGACGCGCTCAAGGTGCCCGGCGCCCTCTCGGACCTGCGGGTACTGTCCGCCGTAGCCGACGAGATGGACGTCCACCTGGGCCTGCCCGACTCCGCCAGCGCCTACAACGAGCTGCTGGAGATGGGGATGTGGCTCGGCGACCGGGCCGCCGGACCCGCCGTCCGGCCGGTACCGCCGCCCGAACCCGCACCGGGCCAGGCGCTCCTGTCCACCTGGCGACAACTGCTCGGCACCGGCCGGATGGAGGACGGCGAGCCCTACCTCGCCGGTACCGCCCGCCAGCCGCGCGCCTACCTGTCCAAGGCCACGGCCGACGAGGTCGGGGTCCCCGACGGCGGATCGCTCCGCGTCACCGGGACCCGGGGCTCGGTGACCGTCCCCGTGGTCGTCACCGACATCGCCGACCGGGTCGTCTGGCTCCCGGCCAACGCCCACGGCTGCGACATCCGCCGTGACCTGGGCGGCACCGCCGGTCAGCCGGTAGCCCTGGCCGCGCACACCACCAACGGGAGGCAGCAGTGACCCCCGCCGCTCTCGAACCGAGCGTGGTCCACCTCGCCTCGGAGAGCACCCTCGGCGCCTTCGGGAACGACCCGTGGTGGATCACCACCATCAAGGCCCTGGGGATCTTCGTCTTCCTCATGGTCTGCGTGCTCATGATGATCATGGCCGACCGCAAGGTCATGGGCCGGATGCAGCAGCGCCACGGACCCAACCGGATGGGTCCCTTCGGCCTCCTCCAGTCCCTGTTCGACGGCATCAAGCTCTCCCTCAAGGAGGACCTGATCCCGCGCGGGGTGGACCGGTTCGTCTACATCGCCGCCCCGATGATCGCGGCCATCCCCGCGTTCATCGCCTTCTCGGTCATCCCGCTCGGGCCCGAGGTGAACATGTTCGGGGTCATGACCCCGCTCCAGCTCACCGACCTGCCGATCGCCGCCCTGCTGGTCCTGGCCACCGCGGCCCTGGGCGTGTACGGGTTCGTGCTCGGCGGCTGGGCCTCCCAGTCGCCCTACGCCCTGCTCGGCGGCCTGCGCGCCTCCGCGCAGGTGATCAGCTACGAGATCGCGATGGGCCTGTCCTTCGTCGCGGTCTTCATCATGGCGGGGACGCTCACCACCTCCGGCATCGTCGCGGCCCAGGAGAACCTGTGGTTCGCGGTACTGCTCCTGCCGTCGTTCCTCATCTACATCGTCACGATGGTCGGTGAGACCAACCGGCTCCCGTTCGACCTCGCGGAGGGCGAGGGCGAGATCGTCGGCGGCTTCATGACCGAGTACGGCTCCATGAAGTTCACGATGTTCTTCCTCGCGGAGTACGTGAACATGTGCACCGTCGCCGCGGTGTCGGTGACGCTCTTCCTCGGCGGTTGGTACGCCCCGCCCGGGGTCAGCATGATCCTTCCCGGCGCCAACGAGGGCTGGTGGCCCGTCCTGTGGTGGCTGCTCAAGTTCGTGGCCGTGATGTTCCTGTTCATCTGGGCCCGCGGCAGCCTCCCGCGCGTCCGGTACGACCAGCTGATGAAGCTCGGCTGGAAGGTCCTCATCCCGATCCAGCTCGTGTGGATCACCGGTGTCGCCGTCGTCCGCATGCTCGTGCTCGACGGGGCCCACCCGCTGGTCATCGCCGCGGTGGTCGCGGGCTTCACCGCGGCCACCGTCGCCGCGATCGCTGCCTGGGTCCGCTTCGTGCGCCGCGAACGCGCCGAGGAGGCCCGACAGCGCGCGGAGAACGCGAGCCGCGCCCACCGGGAGCCCTCCTACGGCGGCTTCCCGGTGCCCCCGAGCACCGCCGCCCACTACGGCAGCAGCGTGCTCGCCGAACCGCCGCGGACGGCCCCGGCCGCCACCGCCGAACGCAACCAGAAGAAGGGGGAGGTTACCGGTGCTTGATTGGCTCAACCCCGTCAAGGGTTTCGGTGTCACCTTCCACACGATGTTCAAGAAGGTGCCCACCGTCGAGTACCCGGAGGTACAGCGCCCCACGGCGCCGCGCTTCCACGGACGGCACCAGCTGAACCGGTGGGCCGACGGCCTGGAGAAGTGCATCGGGTGCGAACTGTGCGCCTGGGCCTGCCCGGCCGACGCTATCTACGTGGAGGCGGGGGACAACACCGAGGACGCCCGGTACTCGCCCGGTGAACGCTACGGGCGCGTCTACCAGATCAACTACCTGCGGTGCATCCTGTGCGGGCTGTGCGTGGAAGCCTGCCCGACCCGCGCGCTCACCATGACCAACGAGTACGAACTGGCCGACGACAGCAGGCAGAGCCTGATCTGGACGAAGGAACAGCTGCTCGCCCCGCTCCGCGAGGAGATGGAACAGCCGCCGCACCCGATGCGGCTCGGTGAGACCGAACAGGACTACTACGCCACCGGGCGCGGCGAGCACGGGACGCAGGACCGGCCGGAGAACACGGGGGCGGTCCGTTGAACCCGCTCACCCCCGCGACCCCCGCGTTCCACCTCGCCGCCCCGGCCCCCATCGGCTCGGGGGAGGCCGCGGTCTTCTGGATCCTCGGCACGGTCGTCGTGCTCGGAGCCCTGGGCGTGGTCTTCTCCCGCAAGGCCGTGCACTCGGCCATGTCGATGGCGCTGGCGATGGTCGGCCTCGCGATCTTCTACGGCATCAACGAGGCGCCGTTCCTGATGGTCGTCCAGATCGTCGTCTACACCGGCGCCGTCCTGATGCTGTTCCTGTTCGTGCTGATGCTCGTCGGCGTCAGCTCCGCGGACTCCCTGGTGGAGACCCTGCGCGGACAGCGGCTCATGACGGCGGTCGTCGCGATCTGCTTCGTCGGCGCCCTGACCACCGGAATCACCCGCATCGCCGTGGGCGACCCGACCGGGATCGCCGCCGCGGCGGCCCCGGTGGGCGGCACCATCCCGTGGATCGCCGGCGAGCTCATCCTGCGCTACGTGGTGGCCTTCGAGGCCACGGCCGCGCTGCTCATCACCTCGGTGCTCGGTGCCATGGTGCTCGCGCACACCGCCCGGACGGGTAAGCGCCGCACCCAGCGGGAGATGTCCGAGGACCGCATCCGCGGCGACCACGCGACCCCGCTGCCCGGACCCGGCACCTACGCCCGGCACAACGCGATCGACATGCCCGCGCTGCTGCCCGACGGCACGGTCTCCCAGCTCTCCCTCAACCCGGTCCTGACCGCCCGCGACCCCGAGTACCAGTCGGGGATCCCGGGCGAGGTCCGGACCGGACGGTCCGCGATCCCAGGCGGGGCGTCGGACCCGACCAGCTCCAAGGAGGCAGAGCCGGTCGCGGACGGGGAGTCCCGCCCCGCCGCGCACGCCGAGGACGGGACCGCCTCCGAACCGGACGGCGAAGAGAACGGCAACGGCAACGGGCAGGAGGTCGAGTCCACGTGGACCCGATGAACTACATCGTCCTCGCGGCGCTTCTGTTCACCATCGGCGCGGTCGGCGTCCTCGTACGGCGCAACGCGATCATCGTCTTCATGTGCGTGGAGCTCATGCTCAACGCCTGCAACCTGGCGTTCGTCGCGTTCGCCCGGATGCACGGGGACATCGAGGGGCAGGTCGTCGCCTTCTTCGTGATGGTCGTGGCCGCCGCCGAGGTGGTCGTCGGCCTCGCGATCATCATGCAGATCTTCCGAACCCGCAGGTCGGCGTCGCTTGATGACGCGAACCTGCTCAAGCACTAGAAGGCGACGTGGCAGTGACACGACATCACGCATACCTCGCCGCCGAACCCGCGGTGGCGACCGCGGCCGACAGCGCGGTGCTGTCGAACGCCTGGCTGCTGATCGCCCTGCCGCTCGCGGGCGCGGCGATCCTGCTGCTCGGCGGGCGGCGCACCAACGGGTGGGGGCCGCTGCTGGCCACCGCCCTGCCGGTCGGCTCCTTCGTCTGGGCCGTCCTGGCCCTGTTCGAGCTCCTCGGCCGGGACGCGGCCGAGCGCAGCGTCTCCGTCCCCGTCTACGAGTGGTTCGCGGCAGGCGACTTCTCCGCCCGGATCAACCTCCTGGTGGATCCGCTCTCGATCAGCTTCGTCCTGCTGATCACCTTCGTGGGTTCGCTCATCCACGTCTACTCGCTCGGCTACATGGCCGAGGACCCCGGCAGGCGGCGCTTCTTCGCCTACCTGAACCTGTTCGTCGCGGCCATGCTCGTGCTGGTGCTCGCGGACAACTTCGTCCTGCTGTTCCTCGGCTGGGAGGGTGTGGGACTCGCGTCCTACCTGCTCATCGGGTTCTGGCAGTACAAGCCCGCGGCGGCCACCGCGGCCAAGAAGGCGTTCCTGATCAACCGGGTCGGTGACATCGGCCTGCTCGTGGCGATCATGATCATGTTCACCGTGCTCGGCGCGGTGAGCTTCAGCGACGTCTTCGCCGCGGTGCCGGGCGCCGGTGACGGCGTCCTCCTCGCGATCGGGCTCCTCCTGCTCCTGGGCGCCTGCGGCAAGTCCGCGCAGCTCCCGCTCCAGGCGTGGCTGCTCGACGCGATGGAGGGCCCGACCCCGGTGTCGGCGCTCATCCACGCCGCCACCATGGTCACCGCCGGTGTGTACCTGATCGTGCGCGCCGGACCGATCTTCGAGGGCGCCCCCGTGGCCCAGACCGCCGTCATGACGGTCGGCGCCGCCACCATGCTGGCGGGCGGGATCATCGCCTCCGCCAAGGACGACATCAAGAAGTCCCTGGCCGGATCCACGATGAGCCAGATCGGAATGATGGTGCTGGCCGCCGGGCTCGGCCCGGTCGGCTACGTCGCCGCCATCGCCCACCTGGTCACGCACGGCTTCTTCAAGGCCGGGCTGTTCCTCGGCGCCGGCTCGGTCATGCACGGTATGAACGACGGTGTCGACATGCGCGGGTACGGCGGGCTGGCGTCGAAGATGCCGATCACCTTCGCCACCTTCGGCCTCGGCTACCTCGCCATCATCGGCGTCCCGTTCCTGTCCGGCTGGTGGACCAAGGAGAGCATCATCTCCGCGACCTTCGGCATCGGCGGCACGGCCGGGATGGTCTTCGGCACCGCCGTCATCCTCGGAGCCGCGCTCACCGCCTTCTACATGTCCCGGATGGTCTTCATGACCTTCCTCGGCAGGAAGCGCTGGGACGAGGGCGTGCACCCGCACGAGTCCCCGGTGAGCATGACCGCCCCCATGGTGGTCATCTCGATCGGATCGGTCTTCCTCGGCGCCTTCCTGGTGCTCGGCGACCGGTTCGCGGGCTTCCTCGCCCCGGCGGTCGGCGCCGAACCGCACCACTTCACCGTGGGGCACGCCCTCACCGCCCCCTACGGCCTGGCCGCCCTGGCCGTGCTGGTCCTCGGCGTGGCGCTCGCCTGGTTCGCGTACCTGCGCAAGCCGGTGGCACGCACCGCGCCCGACGGCAACCTCGTCACCGACACGGCCCGCAACGAGCTGTACGGCAACGAGATCAACGAAGGCCTGTTCATGCGGCCCGGCCAGGTGCTCACCAAGGCGCTGGTCGTCATCGAGGACAAGGTCGTCGACGGCGCGGTCAACGGGATCGGTGCCGGGGTCCGCGACTCCTCCACCGGGCTCGGCAGGACACAGACCGGGTTCGCCCGCACCTACGCGCTCACCATGCTCCTCGGCGCCGTCATCGTCGCCGCGACGCTGGTTGTGAGGTTCTAAATGATCCCCTGGCTCACTCTCGCGATCGCGCTTCCCGCGGTCGGCGCTGCCGTCATCTGGGCGCTGCCGCGCGTCAAGGCCCCGGCGTCCGCGGACACCGCGGCCCAGGCCGGCGCCTCGGCCCGCGCCGACGCCGGTTCGGGCACCGCCACGGCCACCAGGTCCCGCCCCGCCGCCACCGGCGGCGCGGCGGCCCCGGCCGAGACCGCCAAACGCCTGGCGCTCGGCTTCTCGGTCGCGACCCTGCTCCTGGTCGCGGCCATGGCCCTGAACTTCGACACCTCGGGGGCGGGCGGCCTCCAGTTCGAGGAGGTCTACCCGTGGATCCCCTACTTCGGGGTCCACTTCGCGGTCGGCGTCGACGGCATCTCCCTGGTGCTGGTCCTCATGTCCGTGGTCCTGGTGCCGCTGGTGGTGCTGGCGGCCTGGAACGAGCACTCCGACCGCGAGGACGGCGGACGCGGCTACTTCGCTCTCGTCCTCGCCCTGGAAGCGATGATGATCGGTGTCTTCGCCGCCACCGACGTCTTCCTGTTCTACGTGTTCTTCGAGGCCATGCTCATCCCGGTCTACTTCATGATCGGGCGGTACGGGCGCGGCGCCGACAGCGCCAGGGCCGCGATGAAGTTCCTGCTGTACAGCCTCGCCGGCGGCCTCATCATGCTGGTCGCGGTGATCGGCGTGTACGTCGTCGGCGGCACGTTCCTGTGGACCGAGCTCACCGACCCGGGCGGCGCCCTCGCGGCCGTCGACCCGGCCACGGCGCGCTGGCTCTTCCTCGGGTTCTTCATCGCCTTCGCGATCAAGGCTCCGATGTGGCCGGTGCACACCTGGCTGCCCACCGCGGCCGGGTCCTCCAGCCCCGGCACGGCGGTACTGCTGGTCGGTGTGCTGGACAAGGTCGGCACCTACGGCATGCTCCGGTACTGCCTGGAGATGTTCCCGGCCGCCGTGTCCTGGTTCGTGTGGCCGGTGGTGGGGCTGAGCCTGGTCAGCATCGTCTACGGTGCGATCCTCGCGATCGGGCAGAGCGACATGATGCGCCTGGTCGCCTACACCTCGGTGTCCCACTTCGGCTTCATCACCCTGGGAATCTTCGCCCTGACCCAGCAGGCGCAGGCCGGAGCCGCCCTGTACATGGTCAACCACGGGTTCGCCACCGGCGCGCTCTTCCTGGTGGTGGGCTTCCTCATCGCCCGCCGGGGCAGCTCCAGGATCGAGGACTACGGGGGCGTCCAGAAGGTCGCGCCCAAACTCGCCGGGGTCTTCCTGGTCACGGGGCTCGCCGGTCTGGCGCTGCCGGGCCTGGCCCCCTTCGTCAGCGAGTTCCTGGTGTTCGTCGGCGTGTACGCCTTCAACCCGGTCCCGGCGGTCATCGCCACGGCCGGTGTGGTCCTCGCGGCGCTCTACATCCTGTGGATGTACCAGCGCACGATGACCGGCCCCACCCCGGAGGGGCTGTCCGGGCTGCCGGACCTGTCCGGGCGTGAGATGTGGGCGGTCGCCCCGCTGGTCGCCCTGATCATCGCGTTCGGCGTCTACCCGCAGCCCATGCTCAACGTGATCAACCCCGCCGTCGAACGCACCGTGGAGGCCGAGGCCGACACCGCAGTGGCGGTCACGGACGGCGACGCGGAAGGAGACGAGGAGTGATCCCCCTCAACCTTGCGGACGGGGCGCCCCCGGCGCTCCACGGAGTCACGGAGGCGCCGCCTGCCCTGGACTGGTGGCTGCTCGCCCCGTTCCTGGTGCTGTTCGGCGCCGGTGTGCTGGCGGTCCTGTTCGAGGCCTTCTGGCCCAAGGACTCCCGCCGCACCGTACAGATCGCCCTCGCGGCGCTCGCCCTGCTGGTCACGTTCGTCCTGCTGATCCTCCAGGTGGAGGCGGTCGGGGACGGTACGACCGTCGCCAACGGTGTGCTGGCGGTGGACCGCACCGTGCTCTTCTTCCAGGGCACCGTCACCGTTCTGGCTCTGGTCAGCCTCATGCTGATCGCCGAGCGGCGGGACGGTCGGGACGCGTTCTCGGCCCAGGCCGCCACCGTCCCGGGCAGCGAGGAGGAGCGCACGCACATCCTCGCGGGCTCCCAGCACACCGAGGTCTACCCGCTGGTGCTGTTCGCCGTGCTGGGCATGCTGATGTTCCCGGCCTCGAACGACTTCCTCGTCATGTTCATCGCCCTGGAGGTGATGAGCCTCCCGCTGTACCTGCTGTGCGGCCTGGCCCGCCGTCGTCGCCTGTTCTCGCAGGAGGCCGCGGTCAAGTACTTCCTGCTGGGCGCGTTCTCCTCGGCGTTCTTCCTGTTCGGGATCGCCATGGTCTACGGTTACGCGGGCTCGGTGAACTTCGGTGTGATCCGCCTGGCCGTGGAGTCGGGCGGGGCGGAGATCTTCGCCGACGGCAACGGTGAGCCGCTGCTGCTCATGGGTGTGGGCCTGGTCGCGGTCGGCCTGCTGTTCAAGGTCGGCGCCGTGCCCTTCCACAACTGGAAGCCGGACGTCTACCAGGGCGCTCCGACCCCGATCACCGCGCTGATGGCCTCCTGCACGCTGGTGGCCGCCTTCGGTGCCCTGCTGCGGGTGTTCTTCGTCCCGTTCGGCACCTCGGCGCAGATCTGGGAGCCGATGCTGTGGACGGTGGCCGTCCTGACGATGGTCGTCGCCGCGCTCGTCGCCGTCACCCAGCGGGACATCAAGCGGCTGCTGGCCTACTCCTCGGTGGTGCACGCCGGGTTCATCCTCACCGCCGTGGTCGCGGGCAGCGTCGACGGGCTCGCGGGCGCCATGTTCTACCTGGCCGCCTACGGGTTCACCACGCTGGGCGCGTTCGCCGTCGTCACCCTGGTGCGGACCCGGGACGGCGGCCAGGAGCTCGGTGACATCGACCGGTGGGCGGGTCTGGGGCGGCGTTCCCCGGCCCTGGCCCTGGCGCTGTCGCTGTTCCTGCTGGCCTTCGCCGGCATCCCGCTCACGAGCGGGTTCATCGGCAAGTTCGCGGTCTTCGAGGCGGCCGTCGCGGCCGGGGCGGCCCCGCTGGTCGTCGTCGGCGTCCTCAGCAGCGCCGTCACCGCGTTCTTCTACGTTCGCATCATCGTTGTGATGTTCTTCCGGGATTCCGAGGGTGAAGGCCCCACGGTGGCCCGGGCCGGTCTGCTCACCGGCGGTGTGATCACCGTGGGTGTCGCGGCCACCCTGGCGCTCGGAATCTTCCCGGGGCCGGTACTGGACAACCTCCTGCCGTCCTCCGAGCCGGGCCAGGAGCCCGCCGCGGTAATGGTTGACCAGGTCACAGCGGTTCCGGGCGAGGAGTGACCGCCTACCCGGGTGTGGCTTTGGACGATCATTCCGGGTCGGATACCGTGGCAAGTCGGATCATGTTCATGTGCTGAGCGTGTGACGGCCCCCTCCCGAGGGGGCCGTCACACGCCCGTTCAACAGGTGGAGCTTTACGGTGAGCGGTGCTGTCCCGAGCGGTTTTCTCGCTCTGCCGAGAGTTGACCCGAGCCTCGCCCGGGAGGTCAAGGACGACCTGGAGAAGGTCGAGGACCTGCTGAGGGAATCGGTCCGGTCCAGCGACCCCATGCTGACCGAGGCCGCCTCCCACCTGCTGGCCGCGGGAGGCAAGCGCTTCCGCGCCATGCTGGTGCTGCTCGCGGCCCACTTCGGCGACCCCCGGGTCCCCGACCTCATCCCGGCCGCCGCCGTGGTCGAACTGACCCACGTGGCGACGCTCTACCACGACGACGTCATGGACGAGGCGGAGCTGCGCCGCGGCAGGGCCAGCGCCAACCAGCGCTGGGGCAACACCATCGCGATCCTCACCGGCGACTACGTGTTCGCCAAGGCCTCCACGATGCTGGCCGACCTGGGCACCGAGGCGGTCCGGCTCCAGGCCGAGACCTTCGCCCGCCTGGTCCAGGGCCAGATCCTGGAGACCTCCGGACCGCGCGACGGGATCGACCCGCTCGACCACTACCTGAACGTCATCGACGACAAGACGGCCTCGCTGATCGCCGCCTCCGCGGAGTTCGGCGGCATGTTCGGCAAGGTCGACCCCGAGACGGTGAGCACCCTGACCCGCGCCTGCGACGCGCTGGGGATGGCCTTCCAGCTGGCCGACGACATCCTGGACGTGGCCAGCGAGAGCGCCGACTCGGGCAAGGTCCCCGGAACGGACCTGCGCGAGGGCGTGCTCACCCTGCCGATGTTCTACGCGATGCGTTCGCAGGACCCGGCCGACGAGCGGCTGAAGTCGCTGCTGGGCCGTCCGCTCGACGACACCGAGGCCGAGGAGGCCCTGGGACTGCTGCGCCGGCACCCCGCCATGGCCGAGGCCGACGCCACCCTGCGCGGCTGGGCCGACAGGGCCCGCTCGGAGCTGGTCACCCTGCCGGACATCCCGGCCCGGGACGCCTTCCTGGCCCTGTGCGACTACGTGGTGGAACGCTCGGGCTGACCGGCACCGCGGACCTGTGGCCGCGGGCCCCGACCGGAATCCTCCGGGCGGGGCCCGCGGTGCGTTCGGGACCGGATCGTCGACGGTTCCGGTACGGGCCGAGGAACCGCAACCGCGGCCGGGGAGGCGGCGTCTCAACGGGTGACGTCCTTACGCTCCCCGACGGAAGGCCGGACACCATGCCCGCACCCCCGCAGGCCGCCCGCCGCAATCTGGGACTGTCCCCGCTCACCTCGGGCGATCCCGTGCGGGTGGGCGGCCACACGCTTGTGGGGCGGCTGGGCGCGGGCGGGCTGGGCACCGTCTACGCGGCTCTGGGACACGACTCGCAACTCTTCGCGATCAGGGTTTTCCGTCCCGGGTGCACCGCCGACCCCGGCTTCCGGGCCCGGCTCCGGGAGGAGGTCGATCTGGTCCGGCGGGTCGACAGCCCCTACATCCCGCGTTTCGTCACCGCCGCCCCGGAAGCGGACCCTCCCTGGACGGCGACGGAGCTCGTTCCCGGACCGACCCTCGGCGAGTGGGTGGCGGGCAGCGGGCCGCTGACCGGTGAGGCGCTGCTCGCGGTGGCCGCCGGAACCCTGGAGGCCCTGTGCGCCCTGCACACCCGGGGCCTGGTGCACCGGAACCTCGGGCCGGACAACGTCAAGCTCGCACCGACGGGGCCGAAGGTGCTCGACCCGGGGATCGTCCGTGCCTTGGACGAAGCGGTCCTTGCCCGGACCGGAGGGCTGGCCGGGGCTCCCGGCCGGACCGCACCCGAACGGTACCGGCGGGGCGGTTCCGGGCCGGGGGTGGACGTGTTCGCCTGGGGTGTGCTGTTGGCCTTCGCCGCGACCGGGCGGGAACCCTTCGGGGAGGGGGCTCCACAGGAGGTGGCACGCCGGGTGCTCTGGGAGGAACCCGATCTGGCAGGGGTTCCCGAGGACCTGTTGCCCCTGGTCGAGGCCGCACTGGAAAAGGACCCGGACCTGCGCCCCCGCTCTCCGGAACTGCTCCGCGGGCTGACCGCGGACGGTGCGCAGACGGCCGAGCTGGTGCGCCTGGGATGGCTGCGGTTGGCGCGGCCCCGCGGGCGGGGAAGGCGGCGGGCCCTGGCCGCGGTGACGGGAGCCCTTCTGGCCGCCTGGGCGGTCGGGGCGCTGCTGTTCCCGGGGGCGGCTGCGTGGTGATCTCCTCAGCCGCCGTACCGGCACGTTCGCCGTCCTCTCCGGGAATGACGGAAGCAGAGTGACATGACGACGGCGCCGCCCCGGTTCGCGGGGCGGCGCCGTCGGCTCGGGGAGCGTCAGCTGATCACGGGGAGGGCCTCGGAACCGGGCAGGTCCATGAAGGTGGGGTGCTCGACCATGCCCTCGGGGGTCTCCTGCTCGGCGGTGCCGCCCTCGACGGACACCAGGTCACTGGTGTCCACCTGGCCCAGCAGGTCGCCCTGGCCGAGACCGTTCACCAGGTCCTCGGCGGTCGTGGTGTCGATGCCCTCGGCGACCCGGGGCAGCTGGGCCTCGGACAGGGGGCCGTCCAGGGACACGGGCTCGGCGGCGCCGGGCTCGGACACACCCGAGACCACGGCGTCGGTCAGGTCCTGGACACCCGGGGCCTCCGGGGCGCCGGTGTCCCCGGCGGAGCTCTGCGGGACGGTCAGGTCGCGGTCCTCCCAGGCGCGGTTGCCCACCATGCCCAGGACCTCCTCCTCGCCGAGGTTCACGTAGTTGTCCTCGGTCAGCTCCGTGGACTCCACGACGTCCTGGATCTGGTCCGGGGCCTCCAGGCCGAAGGCGGCGGCCAGGTCCCACATGTTGGGAGCGGTGGGCGCCGCGGCCTCGGAGTGGCTCATGGGGAGGGTGGCCCCCTGGCCGCCCAGCGGGCCGAGCTCGTCCAGGACCAGGGCGTTGCCCCCGGTCAGTTCGGTGACCTCGCCGGCCTCGGGGAGCGAGGGCGCCTCGGACAGTTCGGGCACCCGGGGGGCGTCCAGGTCGGGCAGGGTGAGCATCTCGTCGCGCAGCTCGGTCACCGCCACCACCGTGTGGGGCAGGACCTCGGTGGCGGTGTCCTCCACGGACGTCCCGGTCTCGCGGGCGGTGTCCTCCAACGCGACGCTGGTGTCCTCGGCGGAGGCCTCCAGGGCCCGTCCCGCGG
Organism: Nocardiopsis terrae; assembly: GCF_014651695.1. Lineage (GTDB taxonomy): Bacteria > Actinomycetota > Actinomycetes > Streptosporangiales > Streptosporangiaceae > Nocardiopsis > Nocardiopsis terrae. The sequence goes on along the minus strand of NZ_BMXJ01000001.1, from coordinate 222,922 downwards.
CCTGGCCGACGGTGTCGTGCGGGTCGCCGTCCAGGCCGGTGGCGTCCTGCGTCCGGGCCGCGGCGTCGGCCAGCGGGGAGTCGGGCAGCACGGCGCCCAGGTCCGGTGCGGGCTTGGTGTTGTTCGCGGTGTCCTGGAGTTCGCTCAGGGCGCTCCCGGCGACCGGGGTGAGGCCCTGGGGGGCCAGCTCGTTCATGGTCGGGGCCACGCCCTCGACGAGCGCCCGCTCGACGACGGGGGCGATCTCGTGCATGGGGGTCTTCATGTCCTCGGCGCCGGCGACCCCTGCGCCGAGGGCCACGAAGCCCGCGGTGCCCGTGGCGAGGAGTACGACTCGGGCGGAGAAACGCTTGGTCTGCGTCATGGTTTTCCTTCCCTGGTGAAGCTCTGGTGTGCGAGATGGCCGTAATGCCGCGTGCGGCGGCCGTGGGGAGCCGGGGCGGACCACCGGCTGACGTGAATCACGTGAACGACGGCACGGGACTCAGGTCAGCTCCCAGGAGAAGTGCTGGCTGGGAACGGTCCGGGGCGCATGGAAGGCGCCGGGGCGGGACCGTTCGCTAGTCGGGTGAGACCGTGGGGTCGTCGGCCGGGTCGACGGGCACCGCGTGCAGCCGGTGCGCGGCCAGGCGCATCGTGTCGGCGGCGGGTGCGGGAAGGGGTGCGCTCGTGAGGTAACCGGCGACGGAGGGCGCGCTGGCCGGTCCGTTGGCGGTGGGCGCGGGTGAGCCGGTGGTCTGCTGGACGCGCTGGTGCTCGGGCGCGCGGTCGGCTGCGCCGTGGTCGGGCTCCGCCGTCCCGGCGGCCTCGGCCGGGTCTCCGGCCGGTGCGGGGATGTGGTGCGGGGCGGCTGCCGAATCGAGGACGGCGGGGTTCCGGCCGGTCTCCGCTTCGGGCCGATCGGCCTCCTCGTCCCCCCGCGGCCGCGGCTCCGCACCGTCCTCGGCGGGTTCGGCGGGGGCGGAACGGGACGCCCTGGCCTCGGTGGCCGGGAGCGTGTGGGTCAGACCCTGTTCGACCGCCGTGTCGCTGGTGCGACCGATCTCCGTGACGACCTCGCGCACCTCGCTCCGGACCTCGGTGACGGCCGGCTCGGGCAGGGAGGCGGCGGCAGCGGCGGTGTCGGCCGTGTGCTTGCCCAGGTTCTCGTGCACGGTGCCCAGGGTCGTGTTCACCGGCGCGGCGACCCTCTCCGGAACGACCTGTTCCAGGGATTTCTCCTCGTCCAGACCGAGACTCCTCCCCGAGGTCAGGGCCTCGGCGGGGAGGGCTCCGCGGGTCGCCGAGGTGTTCTCGGCGTCCGGGTGCGCGGGAGAGGTGTCGGCCTGTGCCGGGGCTGCGGAGCAGAGCAGCCACAGCACGGTGAGGAACGCGCCGATCAGGAGTGGAAGGCAGAGCAGGGAGGGTGCCGCCGCGCACGCGGCCGAGACGGCACGGAGCGTGCCGGTTCGGCTGGTGCGAGGTATCAAGGGGACCCTCCGGGACGTGCTGCCAGGTCGGGGCGGGGCAGAGCCCGACGCCCACGACCTGACGTTAGCACAGTGTCACCGAGAGTAGTTTGGAATAGCCGAGGCCGGGAAGCCGGAGAGGGTCACGCCCGGGGGTCGGCGGGGCTGGTGGCCTCGGGGCCCGGGGACTCGGGGCGTACGGGGTCGTCCCGGTCGACGTCCTCTGTCGTGCTCGGGGCGGCCGCCGCAGAGGAGGCGGCGGTTCGTGCGGCCGTGGCCCGGGCCCGTGAGTTCCGGATCTGGTCGAAGGCGAACACGCACACGGCCAGCCAGACGAACACGAAACCGATCCAGCGGCTCAGCGGCATCTCCTCGTTCTGGATCAGCCAGCCGATGAGGAACATCATGGTCGGTGCGATGAACTGCAGCATGCCGATGATGCTCAGCGGCACCCGGCGCGCCGCCAGGCCGAACAGCAGCAGCGGGAGCGCGGTCACGAACCCCCCGCCCACCAGTAGGGCGGTGTGCGCAGGGGAGACGGAGAGAGCGGTGCCCGACCCGGTCGCCTCCAGGTAGACCACGAACCCCAGCGCGGGCAGGAACATCACCAGGGTCTCGACGGTCAGGCTCTGCATGCCGTCCAGGTCCACATACTTCTTCACCGCTCCGTAGGCGGCGAAGGAGGAGGCCATCAGTAGGGAGAGCCAGGGCGTGGAGCCGTAGGCGACGGTCATCACCCCGACCGCCACCGCGCCGAAGCCGACCGCCACCCACTGGGCGGCGCGCAGCCGCTCGGCGAAGAACACCACCGCCAGGCAGACCGTCATGAGGGGGTTGATGAAGTAGGCCAGTGAGGCCTGGAGGGTCTGGACGGTGGAGACCGCGTAGATGAACCCCCACCAGTTCACCGAGATGAGCACGGTGGCCGCGGCGACCGGGAGCAGTTTCCGGGGGTTGCGCAGGACCTGGGGCAGCCAGGACCAGCCGCGTCGGGCCACGAACAGGAAGACGCACATTGCGGCCAGGGCCCACACCATGCGGTGGGCGAGGACCTCGGTGGGTTCGGAGGCGGAGAGGAAGGGCCAGTAGAGGGCTGTGAAGCCCCACATGAGGAAGGCGGTCGCTCCGAGGGCGACGCCGCGGGTGGATTCCAACACATCCGCAATAGTAGGATGAATCCCTACCCCTGCCTCCCTCTTTCTCCGCCTGTGGACAAGACTCCCGGGCGGTTTCTCCACAGGCTGTGCGCAGCTCCGGGGGTTGCTGGACGCGCCGGTTAGTCTGGGGCCATGTTCGGTAGAAAGACGACCATGGTCGACCCCGCACGCGCCCTTCCCGGCCGCGGCACCGAGATGCCGGTGCCCTTCGGACACACCGTGCTGGGGACCCCGCTCACCCCGCCCTACCCGAAGGGCAGCGAGATCGCCGACCTGGCGATGGGCTGCTTCTGGGGTGCCGAGCGCACCTTCTGGAGGCTGGGCGCCGAGCGCGGGATCATCACCACCGCGGTGGGTTACGCCGGCGGCTACACGCCCAACCCCACCTACGAGGAGGTGTGCTCGGGCCTGACCGGCCACACCGAGATGGTGCGCGTGGTCTTCGACCCGGCGAAGATCTCCTACACCGAGATCCTCAAGGTGTTCTGGGAGGGCCACGACCCGACCCAGGGAATGCGTCAGGGCAACGACGTCGGCACCCAGTACCGGTCGGCGGTCTACTACCACTCCGAGTCCCAGCGCGAGGCCGCGGAGGCCACCCGGGACGCCTTCCAACCAGCCCTGACCCGTTCCGGCTACGGTCCGATCACCACCGAGATCGCCCCGCTCAGGGTCTTCTACTTCGCCGAGGACTACCACCAGCAGTACCTGTCCGACGCCAAGAACCCGGGCGGCTACTGCGGGATCGGCGGCACCGGTGCCAGTTGCCCGATCGGTGCCGTGACCTCGGACGAAGCGGACTCCGGGCGCGCAGCCGAGTAGTACGCCCGAGCACGTGCGAGTACGCCCGCGAACGCTCGAACGATGGCTCAGCCGTCATCGAATGATGGTTGGGAGCGAGAGGTACCTGCCCGCTGGATCCGTTGCGGGCACGCTGTGGTCTCTTGGGAGACGAGGCGGCGGCGAGAATCACGCCCCTCACGGGGCCAGGCTGGGGCCTGTGAAGCATCTGCGAAGTGGTGGCCGCAGGCTTCAGTTGCCAGGTCGTGGCCTGTGCCCCGCTGCCGGGCGGCTCCCGTCGAAACCCTCCCGGCACACACCAGCAAGATCACCGCGGTTCGGCCGTTGTCGGAAGCAGCGGACACCCTGCCGGACGGGTTTCGGACGCTGCGGGCTTCACGGCTGGCCCCTCAGGGACCGCCCTGCACCTAGCTGACCTGGCCGCCACCGTTGAGCAGCCATCCGACCCTCGGCCTCCCTCGCTGCCGCTGTGGCGCAGCAGGCAGGGCTGGCCGCGACACGGCCCGGTGCTACGCGCATAACCAGGAAGGGAACCGGCCGAAGACCCGAGGCAGTGGGGCGGGGGAACTCCGTGCGGACCCGTGCGGGAGAAGGGCCCGGGGCCTGGTCCGGGCCCAAACCCGAGGGCCCTTCGGTTCCAAAGAGGGCCTCGCCCCTGCTGCCCCGACCACACACTCCCACCAGCGGCAAACCCCAGGCCACAGGTGTCAACCGAACCGAAGCAACATCACCACGGCTCCGGAGCCGTCAGCGGAACAACCTTCAAGCAAGGTTCCGCTCGACGGTCTCACGGTAGCGATCGGTGACCTCCGCCAGGAGGGAAGTCTTCGCCTTCTCTGTTCGCCCGGCTATGGAACGCTCGGAGCTGTCCATATCCCGGTTGGCTCGCACGATCGCATTGGTCGCAGGAAGACGGAGACTCTCGTAACTTCGGAGGGCGCTGACCACGCTTTCTCCCCGGCTCAGCTCCGCGGCGAGTACGGTCGCGTCGATGATGGCCTGGGAGGCTCCGTTGGCCCCGATCGGATACATCAGGTGGGCTGCGTCTCCCAGCAGTGTCGAGCGCCCCTCTCCCCAACTGTCCAGAGGATCCCGGTCGACCATGGGGTACTGAAGGATCTGCTTGCTCCCGGCGAGTACACCGGGGACGTCGATCCAGCCGAAGTCCCAATGCTCGTAGTGGGGGGCCAGCTCCTCGATTTTTCCAGCTTGGTCCCAGTCGGCGTCCAGTGCGATGTTCGGGTCAGGCACCAGACAGACCCAGTTGAGGAGAACCTGGTTCCGTGCAGCGTGGCGGGCCGAGATCGGATAGGCGACCAGCCGGGCGGACCGCTCGTCGTTGGCGACGATCATCGTGCGCCCGTCCAGGAAGCTGTCCAGCTCTGTCAGGCCGCGCCACATATGGACGCCGCCGCTGGACAGACCGGTCTTGCCGGGGTGGAGCTGCGCTCGTACCTGCGAGTGCAGTCCGTCCGCACCGACCAGAGCCTCTCCCGGGAAGACCATGGTCGTGCCAGAGCGCCGGTTGCGCGCCAGGGCCCGGACACCGGTCGGAGCCTGCTCGAAGGATTCGAAGCGCAAACCGGTATGGATCGAGTCCGGCCCCAGCCGTGCGCGGACGGCCTCCAACAGAATCGTCTGGAGCTCGCCCCGGTGAATCGAGTACTGCGGGTGTTGGTTTCCGGCGGCCACCCCGCGAGGTTCGCTCCAGAGAGTGTTTCCGGCCTGGTCGAGATAGAGGTGTTCCCTCGTGGGGATGGCTGTCGCGGCGAGCGCGTCGCCGAGGCCGAGGGATGTCAGCTCGGCGACGGCCGCGGCCTGGAGGTTGATCCCTACGCCGAGGGGGCGGATCTCCTCAGCAGCTTCAAGGACGGTGGCCCTGATTCCTTGGTTGTGTAGGGCGAGGGCGGCGGTCAGCCCTCCGATCCCCGCACCGACGATGACGATGTCAGCACCCTTGGCTGAGGTCATGGAAGTCCTTCGTGGCTTCGTGTGTCTGGGAGGGGGACCGTTTCTGAGCGCGCCTCAGTCCGCTGGTCGGATTACGCGTGAACCCCGCGAGCACCGCGCGCCTCCGGCGCGTTTCACGGTCAGGCTGGGGCGGAGCCGCGCTCATGGACCAGGGGCGGGCTCGGGCCCGGAGACCGATGCGGCTGAGAACCTTCGGCCGAGCCCTCGCCCGCCTGGGAAGCGGGATTCCCCGCACGGGATCTACGCGTGGTGGACCGAGGCCACCGAGTACAGGGACGGTGACGCTGTGGCCAGCGCGCCCGCCTTCTTGGCGTAGGCCTGGGCCTCGGGGTCAGCCATGGTCGCCTGGATGTCCTCCGGGCTGTTCCACTGCGCGTAGTTGATCACCCGGGTCCCGTCCTTGCTCACGAGAATGTTCACGGAGATGAAGCCGGGACGGTTCTTCATGACCTTCTCGACGCCCTCGTTGAGAATGTCAACGAGCTGCTGCTGCTTCTCTTTCTCCACCTCGAAGACGTTCACCAGTGTGGCAATACCATCATTTTCGCTAATAATAGTCTCACTCATGGGGCAGACTCTATCAGAGGGTGCGAACGAAGTCAGGTGGTGTGGATGAATATTTCCTTTGGGAAACTTTTTGGGAATGGGAAAAGAATGGATGGCGGCACCGGGAAGAACGAGATCCGCTTCTCGTGCCGGTGGCTGTCACCCATCTGCTGCGACCGGTGCCGGCCGGAATGCGATCGGCCCAGTCGTCTCATCTGTCGTCCCGCTGTGTGCGGTGCTGTGCGGGTTCTCCTTCGAGAAAACCTATGCGGCCTGGTTCACTCCTTGGTTCGGTCGATTGTCTTCTTGTGCGCCGATCTTTTTCAGGTGGTAGGACTTGGCCTTGGCTTTTCTTGTGCAAGAATGGGAACTCCGATGGTGTCGGAGGATGGTTCCACTTGGCCGGCCCGGGCGGCTGGCTGGACCCCAAGAACACAACTGAAGCAAAGCCCCAATGTGTGACTGATAGGCAGAAGGCGCAGGTCAAAGGGCATGACATTGTCGACCCCGGGGGTTTCGGGGTCAGACCCGGAAGTGCCTGTGTGTGCAACCGGGTAAAATGCTCAGTTGAACTCCATCCGGAGCCCGTGCGGGCTGTGCGGCTCCTGCGGGAGAAGCGGCCGTTGTCTGCGAAGGGTTCAGGTGGTGGTTTCGATCAGTCCATAGGTATTTCCGTCCCATCCAGCGATCTGAGCCCATTGATTACCCTGCCTCCAGCTGGTCGCCTGAGGTTCTTCGAGAATTTCCACCCCTTCGTTCCTGAGTTTTTCGCAGGTTGCTTCAAGATTGTCGCAATTGAACCATCCGTGAGTCATGCGCCCGGCTTGGTCCCGAATTTTTCCAAGTGTGTCGACGTCGACCTGGGCAAGGACGACGCTGGTTGGTGAACCAGGAAGGCAGACTTCGATCCAGCGCCGTTCGCTGCCATAGGGGACGTCGACGTCCAAACGAAATCCGAGAGCTTGTGTCAGGAAGTCCAGAGTTGCTTGCTGGTCGTTTGTTAAGAGAACCGACAGCCGTGGGTGGGTGAGCATGGGCGGCCTTTCGGTGGGGTGGGTGAGAAGTGCTCGTGCAGTGGGGGAATGGTAGCGCAGCAGCGGCCGCGATATTTGATTCTGTCCCCGCTGCCGGACCCGCCCCACAGCTCGGGAGGAGGGGAGGCGACCGCTACCGCCCCGGAACATCGCACCGGCCATCCTCCGCACCTCCGTCCAGCCGCCCACGTCCTCTACCTCCATGACGGCTCCCGGGGGTGAAAGGTGACAGGAGGAGAACCGAGAACCACGACCTGCGTCCTCCCTGTCGTGACGTGCAGGTGGCACGAGGGCGACCACCGGGGGCGCTGCGTCGCCCGCAGCGCGAAGGCGCGCTGTCTCCGAGCTGCGATCTTCCCGATCGCAGGCGGACTCGTTCTCTCCGTCGAAGTCCTGGTCGTTTCTGCCGGCGGTGTGACGACCGCCTGGGCGCAGGCCCTCAACCGCGTGCATGGGAGAAGCGGGTGGCGCGGTGGGCAACCGGGTGCCGGCCGGAACCCGCCGGACGGAAGGGCCCAGCGGAATCCGAGTTCGGAGGCGTGCGCGGAGGACTCCTCCGTTGCCAGAGCTCGGATCCGACCGCATGGACCTCGCGGAGCCCTCCGCTCGGGGAACCGTTCCGCTGCTGTCGTTCGACGCCTGCGGACCCGGACAGTAGGCGGCCTTCAGCAGGAGGGTGCTTCCGCCTCACGCCGGCCAAAGACTTAGGTGATCATTATTGTCCCAGTTCAGCCGACTCTCAATGTTGTTGTCGGCGCCTTGGCCGCTGTTATCAGGGAACCCCGAAGCCGACCGATAGTGCTAAATGCGTGCCGCGTGTCCGGGCCCTGGGAGCCAGGGGCTGATCACTCCGGGGGTAGTGGGACGCCCGGATCACTTCCTTGTGTGGTGCTGCTTCCGCGTCGCTCTGTCCACAAATGGCCAGCTCTGGTCTGGCGCTATGGAGGGTTTCGACCTAAGCTTACGGCTGATGGGGTCTTTCTGGTATAAAACGCATGTTCAGAGTCCTTTGAGGAGGGGTCTCAGCTGTGACCATCCAAGCCACGCAAAAATTCTCTGATCCTATGAATAGCCATCCGCAGAAGAACCTTCTGCTTTCTGACCCCGAGGCTCTGAGTTCCGATCTTTCCAGAAGGCTTGTCGCCATCAAGGATCTATCCTTTTCCCTGACTCCTCGAAAAGGGAAAGAAAACTTAGAACACATTCGCAGGCTGGCCGGTATAGATGAAGGCGTGGACCCTATTGTCGTCCATCTTGACACGATGTCCGTGATCGATGGGTCTCATCGGGTGCGCGCTGCTCAGATGAGGGGGGAGGCTGAGATAGAAGCCTGTTTCTTCAGCGGCAGCATCGAGGACGCGTTCGTCCTGGCTGTGCAGAGCAACATAGGACACGGCCTTCCGCTGACGCTGAACGAGCGGAAGGCCTCGGCCGCGCGTATCGTGGTTTCCCACCCGCACTGGTCGGACCGGGTCGTTGCGAAGAAGACGGGCCTGAACGCCAAGACGGTGGGCAGGATCCGCAGGGAAAGCACGAAGGACGAGCTCGTTTCGGGGGTCCGCGTCGGGGCGGACGGGAAGGCCAGGCCGCTCAGCAGTATTGAGGGAAGGCGCAGCGCTGCCGCCCTCTTCGAGGCCAATCCGGAGAGCTCCCTGCGCGAGGTCTCCAGGAAGAGCGGGCTGTCGGTGGCCACCGTTCGGGATGTCCGCGAACGCGTGATCCAGGGGCAGGACCCCTTGCCGGAGCGTCTCCGCCGCACGGATGCGGACAGTTGCCCGACCGACTCCGCCCCCGGCGCGCCGACCACCCGCAGCCAGGCCAGGAGCGGTCCAGCTGCTGATCGTGCGGCGGTGGTCACGGCGGAGGCAGTTCGCAAACTTGTCAGGGACCCCTCGCTACGCGCCACGGAGTCCGGTCGCGCCCTGCTGCGCGTACTCATGGTCACGGAGGTCGACTCCGGCCAGTGGGACCAGATCCTCAGGACGATCCCTGAACACTGTATCCCTCTGGTGCGTGACGTCTTCATTCAGCGTTCAAAGGAACTGAGGGAGCTTGCCCGCATGATTCCTGCGGATAAGTTGGACAGGCCCTAAGAACTCCTGATCTCATTTCGCTGTTTCATTACCATCGAATCCTGTGCAGTCACCTGTCTCAGGAGAAAGTAGGTGCTTGGTATGTCCGAAGGCTTTGCTGTTTCTTCCGGTAGTGAAGAGAACGCCACCAGGAAGAGCAACCGTGCGGTAGTTGAAAAGTACATGAACACCAGGGGTCAGGACCGCTTGAAGCGTCACCTTCTTTTTGCTCCCGAAGGGGTCGGCGGGCTATGGACAAATGACACGGGTCAACCTATCTTGATTCGCGGACAGGACCGTCTGGCTGAGCACGCGGTCTGGTCTCTGAAGTGCTTCCCGGACTGGGCGTGGATCAACATCGAGATCTTCGAGACGCAGGACCCGAACTTCTTCTGGGTCGAGTGCGACGGTCAGGGCCTGATTCGTTTCGAGGGGTATCCCGAAGGATACTACGAGAACCACTTCCTGCATTCCTTCAAATTTGAGGAAGGGAAGATCGTGCAGCAGCGCGAGTTCATGAACCCCCTGGATCAGTTCCGGGCTCTCGGAATTCCCGTACCCGTGATCAAGCGCGCCGGGATTCCCACATAACCGAGTTGGAGATCCATGGACAGCACGATGCTAGAAATCCAATCGAGACCGGCGTTGCAGCAACCCGAGTGGGGCGACCCCGACCAGGTCCAGCGCGTGGGCGAGGCGCTGGCCTCCCGGCCTGCCCTGGTGAGGACGGAGGACGTGCTCACCCTGCGTTCGCTGTTGGCCGAGGTCGCCCTCGGCCAGTCCCTCGTCATTCAGGCGGGGGACTGCGCGGAGGACCCCGCCGAGACCACCCGCGAACACGTGACCAACAAGATCGCCATGCTGGATGTGCTCGCCGGCTCCTTCCTGATGGCTGCGCACAAACCGGTCCTGCGTGCGGCTCGTATCGGCGGACAGTTCGCCAAGCCCCGTTCCAGCCCGACGGAGAAGGTCGGGAACATGGTGCTTCCGGCGTTTCGGGGCCATCTCGTCAACAGCCCCGAGCCGACGCCTGAGGGCAGGAGGCCTGATCCGCTCCGTCTTCTCACCGGCTACATGGCGGCGGGCGATGTGATGGAGCACCTGGGCTGGAGGGGGTCGTTCGGCCGTTCGGTCAACGAACCGATGGTGTGGACGAGCCATGAGGCCCTGGTCCTGGACTACGAGGTGCCGTTGCTCCGGCCGGACAAGACTGGCGAGGCGGTGCTCGGTTCCACCCATTGGCCGTGGATTGGTGAGCGCACCCGCCAGGCTGACGGGGCACACGTCGCCCTGCTGGCCGAGGTCGTGAACCCTGTGGCCTGCAAGGTCGGGCCCGGGATGATGAGGGACGAGCTGCTCGCCCTCTGTGCGCGGCTCGACCCGCGGCAGGAGCCGGGGCGGTTGACGCTGATCGCTCGGATGGGTGCCGACATGGTCGCTGCCCGGCTGCCGCCTCTCGTCGAGGCCGTCCGGGACGCGGGGTATCCGGTGATCTGGCTGTGCGACCCGATGCACGGCAACACCGTCCGCACCCCCGACGGGCACAAGACCCGCGTCGTGGAGGAACTCAGGGCCGAAGTCAGCGGTTTCGTACGGGCGGTCGAGTCGGCAGGAGGTGTCCCGGGCGGACTGCACCTGGAAGCCACCCCCGACGACGTCACCGAGTGCGTGGCGAGTACGCGTGACTTCGACCAGGTCGCAGAGCGGTACACGACCCTGTGCGATCCGCGTCTGACTACCTGGCAAGCAGCGTCTGTGATCGCCGCGTGGAGTGACTGACCAGCAGGTACCGAACCCGAAGGACAGCGATGCCCGGCATTCCAGCTATCGAGCCCTACTCACTTCCTGCCTCCGGCGACCTTCCCGACAACAAGGCCCAGTGGGTGCCGGACCCCTCCCGGGCGGTTCTGCTCATCCATGACATGCAGCGCTTCTTCGTCAGACCCTTTCCCGAACAGGTCAGGGACGACTTGGTCGGCAACATCGCCCTCTTACGCCATCGCAGCGCCCGACTCGGCGTCCGCGTGGCCTACACCGCTCAACCCGGGAGCATGAGCGCGGAGCAGCGGGGGCTCCTCAAGGACTTCTGGGGGCCCGGTATGCGTAGAGAGCCCGCCGACAGGCTGGTGGTCGACGAACTGGCCCCCGAGCCCGAGGACTGGATCTTCACCAAGCTGAGGTACAGCGCCTTCCACAAATCGGATCTCCTGGAGCGGATGAGGTCCGCGGGCCGGGACCAGCTCATCGTGTGCGGTGTCTACGCCCACGTCGGGGTCCTGATGACGGCGGTCGACGCCTACACCAACGACATCGAGACGTTCCTCGTCCCCGACGCCGTCGCCGATTTCAACGCGGACTACCACCGGATGGCCGTCCAGTACGCGGCTGAGCGCTGCGCCGTGGTGCTCCCCGCCAAGGAGGTGTTCGGATGAGCGAGCCGGCCACCCGGCCACCGGCCGGACCAGGCGTCAAAGATCTCCTCGGCACCGTGCTGGGGGAGGACCCGCCCCCCTTCGCCCTCCTCGTCCGCTCGGGCCCGAACCGTGCCGATCAGCTGGACGTCCTGGTGGGGGAGATGTCCACCGTCTCCCGCATCGCCGACATCCCCCTGCCCGACACATCCTCGGAGGGAGCGCCGGACGGAAGGTCGGAGCGCCATGACGTCCTGGCGCTCATCCCCTACCGGCAGATCACCGAGCGCGGCTTCGACTGCAATGACGACGGCTCACCGCTGCTCGTGATGACCGTGACCGAACAGGAGACGGTCGAGGCTGCCCAGGCGCTGACCCGTATCCCCCGTGTGCCCGTCGAGTTGTCCGACGGGCGCTTCGACATCGGCGACGACGAGTACGCGGAGACGGTTCGCCGGGTTCTGAAGGAGGTGATCGGTGAGGGTGAGGGCGCCAACTTCGTGATCAAGCGCTCCTTCGTCGCCGATATCGGGGACTACACCCCTCACACGGCGCTGTCCGTCTTCCGGAGACTGCTGGAGGTCGAGGCCGGTGCGTACTGGACCTTCATCGTGCACACCGGGAGCAGGACCTTCGTGGGCGCCACCCCTGAGCGGCACGTCACGCTCCGGGAGGGCCGCGCCACCATGAACCCCATCAGCGGAACGTACCGCTATCCGTCCTCCGGCCCCTCCCTCTCCGGCATGGTCGACTTCCTCGGCGACCAGAAGGAGACCGACGAGCTCTCCATGGTCCTGGACGAGGAACTCAAGATGATGACCCGGGTCTGCGAGCCAGGCGTTCAGGTCAGAGGGCCCCAGCTCAAGCAGATGGCGCGGCTCGCGCACACCGAGTACTTCATCGAGGGGCGAACCGTCAGGGGCATCCCCGACATCCTCCGCGAAACCATGTTCGCCCCGACCGTCACCGGCAGCCCTCTGGAGAACGCATGCCGTGTCATCCAGAGCTATGAGTCCGGTGGCCGCGGCTACTACAGCGGGGTGGCGGCCCTCATCGGACGGGACGGGCAGGGGGAGCGAACCCTGGACTCGTCCATCCTCATCCGCACCGCCGAGATCGACGACGGCGGAAGGGTCAGTATCGGCGTCGGTTCCACGCTCGTCCGTCATTCCGACCCCGTGTCGGAGGTCGCGGAGACCCGGGCCAAGGCAGCTGGGCTGCTCTCGGCGATGGAGCGCGACCAGGGCGGGGACCTCGGTGCGCACCCTCAGGTGCGCGAGGCGCTGAGGCAGCGCAAGGAGAGCATCGCCGACTTCTGGGTGGCGGGCGGGGGCGGTGGGGACGCCGTGGAGTTTCCGGGCCTGAAAGGCCTCCGGACACTCATCGTCGACGCCGAGGACACCTTCACCTCGATGCTGAGCCACCAGTGTGATGACCTGGGTATGTCGGTTACGCTCCGCTCGCACGACGACATCCCGGCCTTCGACGGATACGACCTCGTCGTGCTCGGTCCCGGGCCCGGGGACCCCCGCGACGCCGGGCACCCCCGGATGGCGAACCTGCGGGCAGCCGTGGACTCGCTGCTCGCCCAGCGCAGGCCCTTTCTGGCGGTCTGCCTAAGCCACCAGATCCTGAGTTCGCGGCTGGGCTTCGAGCTCCGGCGCCGCCCGTCTCCCAACCAGGGCGTGCAGAAGGAGATCGACTTCTTCGGGGAGCGGCGGCGCGTCGGCTTCTACAACACCTTCGCCGCGTGGTCCGAGGCGGACGCCGTGGACATCGACGGCGTCGGTGCGCTGCAGGTCTGCCGGGACCAGGAGTCGGGTGAGGTGCACGCCCTGCGGGGGGACCGCTTCTCCTCGATGCAGTTCCACGCCGAATCCGTACTCACCCGCAACGGTCCCCACATCATTGGCTCCTCCGCGGAGAGGACGTTGAGCGCATGACCGACCGTCCGGCCCCCGGGGAGGGGGAACACTCCTATGTCGTCGTCGACGCGTTCACTGACACGCCCCTGAGGGGCAACCCCGTCGCGGTCTTCTTCGGCGCCGAGGACCTGCCCGCCTCGCGCATGCAGGAGGTGGCCAGGGAGATGAACCTTTCGGAGGTGACCTTCGTGCTCCCGCCGGGAGAGGACGGTGACGCACACATCCGAATCTTCACCCCGGTCAACGAGCTGCCCTTCGCGGGGCACCCCCTCCTGGGAACCGCGGTGGCCCTCGCCCGGTCCTTCGGCAAGGACGAACTCCACCTGGAGACGGCGGTGGGAACCGTCGCCTTCCGCATCCGACGCTCCGACGCTGGGACCACCACCGTCGAGATGGGGCAGCCGATCCCCGCCTGGAAGCGGTTCGACCGCGCCGAAGAGCTGCTGGTGGCCCTCGGGGTGCCCGAGCCCGACCTGCCGGTCGAGATCTACACCAACGGCCCCCGGCACGTCCTGGTGGGACTGCGCAGCATTCCCGGGCTCTCGGAGGTCAATCCCGACCACCGCGCCCTCGCCGAGTTCCCCGACATGGCGATTAACTGCTTCGCCGGTACCGGAGCGCACTGGCGCAACCGCATGTTCTCCCCCGCCTACGGCGTGGTCGAGGACGCGGCCACAGGGTCGGCCGCGGGTCCGCTCGCCGTCCATCTGGCCCGCCACGGCCGCGCGCAGTACGGCGAGTGGATCGACATCCACCAGGGAGTGGAGATCGGTCGGCACTCCCTGATGCGCGCCTGGGCCGCAGGGGCAGGCGACACCGTCACCGAGGTCAGGGTCAGGGGCGCCGGAGTCGTCGTCGCGAGCGGGACCATCTATGTCTGACTGGCTACAGGAGCGCGTATGAGCAGTAGGTTCGAGACATTGACCGGGGTTACGGACCGTGGGTTCGCGGAGTACGAGGCACCTCCGGCCGCCCCGATGAGCCTGGTTCGGCAGTGGATCGAAGCGGCACGGGAGGAGAAGGTCCGGGAGCCGCTGTCCCTCGCGCTCGCCACGGCGGACGCCCGGGGCCGCGCCTCCAACCGGATGGTCACCGTCGTCGAGCTCTCCGGGCAGGGGCTGGTCTTCACCAGCCACAGCAGCAGCCAGAAGGGGAAGGAGATCGCGGCCACTGGCTGGGCGTCGGGGCTGCTGTACTGGCGGGAGAACGCCAGGCAACTCATCGTCTCCGGTCCCGTGGAAACCCTCCCGGAGGCCGAGTCGGACCGGTTGTGGGCCGCTCGAGCCGCACCACTGCACCCCATGACCACGGTCTCCAGGCAGAGCGATCCGCTCGACGACGCCGATCGGCTCCTGGCCCGGGCGGGTGAGCTGGCAAAGAACGGGGTTCCCCTGCCCCGGCCCGAGCGGTTCGTCGGCTACCACCTGAAACCGGACGTGGTCGAGTTCTGGGCCGCCGACCCCGGACGACTCCACCGGAGGCTGCGCTACGACCGCACCGCCGAGGGCTGGAGCACGGTGAGGCTCCAACCCTGAGCGGGAGCTCCGCCCGATACGCCCCCATGACGCCCGAGCCCTGGCCCCGTTCTGCAGCCTGCCCCGCAACCTGATCCGGGCCGTGCCGTCTGTGGGCCCGTGCCCTCGACGGCCCCCGCCGATTCCCCACCACCTGGTAACCATCCACCCCCACACCACGAGGAACCGCACTGTGAGCAACAAGAAGAACGCCGACTTCGACGCGATAGTCATCGGTGCCGGATTCGCCGGCATCTACGCGCTGTACAAACTCCGCAACGAACTGGGCCTCTCCGTCCGGGTCTTCGACAAGGCCGGCGGAGTCGGAGGAACCTGGTACTGGAACCGCTACCCCGGCGCGATGTCGGACAGTGAGGGGTTCATCTACCAGTACTCCTTCGACCGCGATCTGCTCCGGGAATGGACCTGGGAGAAGCGTTACCTGTCACAGAAGGAGATCCTGGCCTACCTTGAGAGGGTCGTCGAACGCCACGACCTCTCCGAGGACATCCAGTTGCGCACGAGTGTCGAGTCAGCGGTCTACGACGAGACAGAAGGCCTGTGGACCGTGGCCACCGGTACGGGTGAGGCTTTCACCTCCCGCTACGTGGTGACCGCGCTCGGTCCGTTGTCCACTTCCCATTTCCCCGACTTCAAGGGCCGGGACAGTTTCGAGGGCCGCATCGTCCACACCGGTTCCTGGCCCGACGACCTCCAGATCGAGGGCAAGAGGGTGGGGGTCATCGGCACCGGTTCCACCGGGACACAGTTCGTCTGTGCGGCCGCCAAGGTGGCCGGACACCTTACGGTGTTCCAGCGGACGCCTCAGTACAACGTGCCCTCGGGCAATGCTCCGTTGGACGAGGATTACTTCATCAAGCTCCGGGAGGACTACGACCGGATCTGGGACCAGGCGAAGAAGTCGCGTGTGGCCTGCGGCTTCGAGGAGAGCCAGACAGCAGCGATGAGTGTTTCGGCCTCGGAGCGCCAACGCGTCTTCCAGGAGAACTGGGAGCGCGGGAACGGCTTCCGCTTCATGTTCGGCACCTTCTCGGACCTCATCTTCGACCCCGAGGCCAACAAGGAAGCCGCCGACTTCATCAAGTCGAAGATCGACGAGATCGTTGAGGACCCCGAGACGGCGCGCAAGCTTCAGCCGACCGACTACTACGCGAAGCGGCCGATCTGCAACGAGGACTACTACGAGAGCTACAACCGTGAGAACGTCAGCCTCGTCAGCCTGAAGGAGACCCCGATCCGGGAGATCACTCCGAAGGGCCTCGTGACCGAGGACGGTGTCGAGCACGAGCTCGACGTCCTCGTCTTCGCGACCGGGTTCGAAGCGGTCGAGGGCAGCTACCGGCAACTGGACATCCGAGGCCGGGGCGGGGTGACGCTGGAGGAGCACTGGGGCGACGCGCCTTCCAGCTACCTCGGAGTCAACGTCTCCGGATTCCCCAACATGTTCATGGTGTACGGCCCGAACAGCGTCTTCAGTAATCTGCCGACGGCTATCGAGACCCAGGTCGAGTGGATCACTGACCTGGTCAGCATGGTGGAGGAGCGGGAACTGCCCTCTATCGAACCGACCCTGAAGGCAGAGGAGGAGTGGACCGACCTCTGCGCGGAGATCGCCGGCAACTCCTTGTTCCCCAAGGTCGACTCCTGGATCTTCGGTGCCAATATCCCCGGGAGGAAGAAGAGGGTCCTGTTCTACTTCGCGGGTCTCGGCAACTACCGTCAGAAGCTCCGTGACGTGGCTGAGGCCGACTACGAGGGCTTCCTGCTGGGGGAAGACAGGGAAGCGGTCTCCGCCTGATCGGGCTGCCCGGCTGGAGGAGCCCGCCGGCCGGGCAGCGAGTCATGTCAGCGCGCGGTCGCTTCCCGCCTGTTCAGGCGCTCGGGTAGCTCGGCCATCCGTGACTCCGCCTGGGCCCGGGAGCGCTTGGCCAGATCCTGGAACCGAGCCAGCTCGGGGACGTCCGCGGCCCTGGTCAGCTCGGCGTGGATGATGTGCACGTCCTCTTCCCGGACGCCCATGCCCTCGAAGTACGCGCGTAGGTAGGGCGTCTGAAAGTCGAATGCTTCCTTCGGAGCTCCCGGACCGTAACCGCCTCCCCGCGCTGCGGCTACCACCACCTGCTTCCCCCTCAACAGAGGGCTCCCGGTTTCGGGGTTCGTGAACACCCCGGGGAAAGTGATCCGGTCGATCCAGGCCTTGAGTGAGGGGGGGACCGTCAGGTTGTACATGGGGACACCGAGGAGGAGAGTGTCGGCTTCCAGGACCTCCCTGACCAGGGGAACGGTCCTCGACCACTCGCGTCGCTCGGATGGGGTCCCCGCCAGGGCCGCCACCGCGGCCAGAGGCAACGCACCGTGGCTCTGCACCCTCTGCGCGAAGGAGCAGTAGGCGGAGGTGATCATCGGAACCTGTTCGGCGGCCACGTCCCGGTAACGATAGTCACCGTATCCGTGCAGCTGGCGCCATGCCCGGGCGAACAGGCCGGTCAAGTGTCTGCTCACCGAGTCGTTCGAGTGGCTGGAATCCAGGTGAAGCAGAGACGTCATCGTTCTTCCCCGTCCGGTGAGTGATGCGTTTTCCCTCGTGTCCTGCGGGCACTCCTGCGCGCTTCCTGTGCTGGTGACGGGTGTCTCCCCACAGGTGCGACCGGTGAGCGTCCCTGACCTATTGACGGAGGGCGAAGGCCGGAGGTGACCCGGGTCCGCTTCCACTCGCTGCGAGGGCGCACCCAATGTCACACAATCGGAACTATCCGTTCGTCGGTGTTCGGGTCGGCTCCTCCGCTTCCGTCGGCAAGGAGAGGTCCAGCTTCCCCAGACGCTCCGGGGCGCCGATGATCTCGACCTCACTGACACGGTCACCGCGGATCTCGACCTTCAGCACGAACAGGAGCCGTCCGTTCGGAGCGACGACAGCGCCCGGGGAACCGTCCACGAGCAAAGGCTGGGCGAACCGGGTCCGGTGGGAGTTGCTGGTGGTCTCTTCTGCGACAGGGCGGGCACCGTGAAGGCTCGCGGGCTCGCCTTCACGTAGCGCGAAAGCGTCCGCCCTGCGGACGACGTCCGGAGCCAGGACCCTCAGCAGGCCGTCGAGGTCGCCCGCGCGCGAGGCATTGAGAAAGGCGTGCACGACCTCATATTTGCGGGTGCGATCCGGTTGGCAGGGATCGGTGCCCGACCGTACCCTCTGGCGGGCGCGGCTCGCCATCTTCTTGGTCGCCGCAGGGGAGCGCTCGACGATTTCGGCGATCTCGGCGAAGGGCACCGCGAACATGTCGTGCAACACGAAGGCGACACGTTCGGCTGGTTGGAGCCTGTCCAGGACCACGAGTAGGGCCAGCCCCACGGAGTCGGCCAACACGGCTTCGTCTTCGGGCCCCAGCTCCTGGTGCTGAGAGAGGATCGGCTCGATCTCACTGATCTCCGCGTTCTCCTCGTGACGGCTCCTGCGCGCTCGGAGCATGTCGAGGCAGATGCGCCCGATGATCGTTGTCAGCCATCCCGTCATGTTGGAGATGTCGCTGACATCGCTCCGGTATGCCCGCAACCATGTCTCCTGTAGGGCGTCATCGGCGTCAGCGGCGGAACCGAGCATGCGGAAGGCGACTCCTCGTAGGTGCTCCCGGGATCGTTGGAAGTTCTCTTCGAGCTTGATCGGGTTGTTCATCTCCGGCCTTCCTTTCGCTGTGCCTGCGAGTGCGCTTCGGGTGTCATGAGGAATGGGAAGCGATGCGGTTATCTGAAATGGGTGTTATGTATCTAATTATTGGCTTTTCTTGGCCGGTGGTCTCTTGCGTGTGCCTTCCGGGGCCTGTTGGTGGCGCGTCGAATTGGATACACCCAGGTTAGACGCGCCCAGGGCTATGGCTCGGGTTTTGGGGGAACTGTCGTGAGTTCGTGAGGGCTGGTGATCCAAGTCAGAACGGCGATCGGGCTTCTTCATGTTAAAGGGAGGGTTGAAGTTGTGTCAGGTGGGGCCTTAATAAGGGTGTCTGTGCACTACAGGGCGATATGATGCTTCGCTGGGGTCGCGCCACTTCTCGCGCCTACTGATCTTTGATTAGGTGTTTTGCGGAATGGGCTCGGGATCCAACCCGATCGATCGGATGGACCCGCGCAGCAACCCCGGCCGCCGCTGGGTCGGACGCAGGTGAGGCCTCATCATCCGTTCCAGCTCCTCCAAGATCTGGAACACCCGGTTCGCCAGATGGTCCTTCTGACCACAGCGTCCCGGCCGGGTTCAGCTCAGGGGAGTGTTCGGGCAGGTGCACCACGCTCGACCATGCCCGCTACGACAGTCGCGCTTCCGTTCTGCCCTGCTCTGGTGCCGTCTGGGTCCTGGTCGGACGTGACCTCGCTGATCTGGGCGTTTGCCGGTGGCGGCGATGGCCGGGGCTCCGTGGGTCCACCGCAGAAAGGATCCCCCGCAGTCGGCCGTGAATACTCCGCCTGGCACACGAGGGAGGTCTTCCAGGGGGCGCTGGCAGGGAACCCGGGTTGAACTTGAAGATAACGAAGTGGTATCGATGGGGGGTGCGAGTCGAGAGAGCCCCAGCGGACGGCCAAGCCCCAACCCCCACCGTTCCGGTCACGTCCTGGATGGAGTTCGCCCGCGTCGCCGCCATGGTCGCGGTCATCCTCGTGCACGCCTACTCCCCGTTGGTGAGCACCCTCCAGGCCGAACTCGGCGGTCCCACGTGGTGGACGGCCAACGTCGTGGACGCCGCCGTGCGCTGGTGCGTCGCGGTGTTCGTGATGATCAGCGGCGCGCTGCTGCTGCGCCCGCGTGAGGAGAGCGCGGGTGACTTCTACCGCAAGCGGTGGGCCAGGATCGGTGTGCCCCTGCTGGTCTGGAGCGCCGCCTACCTGCTCTGGCACTACTGGCGCGAGGGCATCGACGCCGCCCAGGCCGCCGCCCAGGCCGCCTCGGGCTCGCCGTCGATCCACCTGTACTTCCTCTACGTCATCGCGGGCCTCTACCTGTTCACCCCGTTCCTGCGCACGGTGGTCGCACACACCTCGCGCACCGGACTGTGGTGGCTGACCGGGGTGGCGTTCGCGGTGGGGGTCGCCGACCAGCTGCTGTCACTGGTCGAAGGGGCCGGCGGGGCGAGCGCCGTCACCCGCTTCCTGCCGTTCCTCGGCTACTACCTGCTGGGTTGGCTGCTGCTGACCACCGACACCGGCCCCCGGGCCACGCGCTACGGGGCCGTCGCGCTCGTCCTGGGGGTGGCCGGCACCGCCGCGGGCGCCGGGACGGCCGCCCACATGGCGGGGGAGTGGGGTCCCGGCGGCACGTACTTCTACGGCTTCCTCTCCCCGCCGATGATCCTCGCCGGGGCGGGCGCCTACCTCGTGCTGCGCACCGCGGGCACCCGGCTGGCCATGGCGCAGAGCCCGGCCGCCGCGGCCACCAGACGCGCCGTCCGGGTGGCGTCCGGACTGAGCCTCGGCGTCTACCTCGTGCACGTCATGGTGCTGTACACGCTGCGCGACCTCTGGGGTGTGCCCGACGGCTTCCTCGCGCTGTTCGCGGCCGCGGGCTACGCGGTCGCGACCGCCGCGATCAGCCTGGTGCTGGTGGCTCTCGCCCAGCGGGTCCCCCTGCTGCGCGTCATCGTCTGATCCGGGCGGCGCCCGCGACCGCTCCCGCGGGCCGGGTCAGCCGTGTCCCGCCTCACGGATCGCGTCGAGGCGCTCGCGGTACTCCTTCGTGTCGATCTCCCCGCGCGCGAAGCGCTCGGAAAGCACCGTTTCGGGAGTTCGAGCGTCCTTCGACGCGGTGGACCGGCTCTCCCGCAGCAGATACTTGGCGAGCGCGACGATCGCGAGGACGATCAGGATCCACAGCAGGATCATTCCGACGGTCATGAAACCGAACGCCCAGCCACCCATTCCTTCGTATCCCCAACCCCAGCCGTGCATGATCGAAGTCCTTTCCGAGGCTTCCCCTCTCCTCACCAGGGTGCGCCTTCGCAGTTCAGGGTGTCCAGTGCCGGAAGACCCCCGCGAGCTGCGGGAACCAGACATACTTGGATGAGACGGCAGAACTCGGCAGATGGGTGCCCGGTGCCGCCGGAGGAGGACACGGTGACAGGTGAGAACGGCTCGCACAGGTCCGGGCCGCGAGTCGGCTCGGCTCCGGAGCAGGCCCTGCACCACGCCACACAGCAGATCCAGGAGCTGGTGCGCGCCCAGGGGCGGATGAACTCCTTGCTTGAGGCGGTGCTGGCGCTCAGCCAGGACCTGGAACTGTCCGCCGTGCTCCGCCGGGTGGTCACCACCGCGATGGACCTGGTGGGGGCCCGGTACGGGGCTCTCGGAGTCCTCCACGAACAGGGTGGGGGCCTGTCCCAGTTCATCCCGGTCGGGTTGAGCCAGGAGGAGATCGGGGACCTGACAGGGATCGACCACCCGACCGGGCAGGGCCTGCTCGGCAGGATGATCCACCAGCGTGAACCGCTGCGGGTCCAGGACATCGGCGCACACCCCGACTCCGCCGGGTTTCCGCCCGGCCACCCGCCCATGCGCACCCTGCTCGGTGTCGCGATCAGTGTGCGCGGACGCGTCTACGGCAACCTGTACCTGTCCACCCGGCACGACGGCCTGCCCTTCGACGTCCAGGACGAAGAGGTGGTCACCGCCCTGGCCGGTGCCGCGGGGATGGCCATCGAGAACGCACGCCTGTTCGAGGAGGTCCGCTCCGGGGCCGAGCGCTTCCAGCGCCTGCTGCTGCCGCGCCTGCCCGACCTGTCGCCCTTCGACGTGGCCGCCGTCTACCATCCAGCCAGTGAGGGCCGCCACCACCTCGGCGGGGACTGGTACGACGCCCTGATGCTCCCCGACGGTGCCTGCGCGGCGGTGATCGGCGACGTGGTCGGCCACGATCTGGTCGCCGCGGCGGCCATGTCCCAGACCCGCAGTATGCTGCGCGCCCTGCTGTACGACCGGGGCACCCCCGCCAGCAGAGTGCTGGCCCAGCTCGACCACACGCTGCACGCCATCACCGATAACCCCGTGACCACGGCTTGCCTGGCCAGGATCGAACCCGCGGACCACGGCTGGGACCTGTGCTGGAGCACGGCCGGCCACCCGCCGCCCCTCCTGCTGGCCCCGGGCCGCGAACCCCGCTACCTGGAGGGGGAGCCCGGACTGCCGCTCGGAGTGGACGCGGCCTTCGACCGCCCGGACCACCGGTGTCCGCTGCCCGCGTCAACGACGGTGGTGCTCTACACGGACGGCCTGGTCGAGCATCCCCGCCACCACCTCGACCGGGGGATGGACGCCCTGGCCGAGGTCGCCGCCAAACACGCGGAGGGGTCCCTGGAGGATCTGTGCCGCGCCCTGGTGGAGAACGCCCCCGGGGACGGTCACGACGACGTCGCCGTCCTGGCTCTGCGCACGCCGGCTGTTGTGCCCGGAGAAGCCTAGGACGCCTCCCGAGCGGGCCCTCGGCGCCTGCCCCCCGCCCGCCACGGAGACGCAGGGAGGCCCCTTGGTACCCTGCGGGGGCCAGTCGTACCACTCAGGTGGTCAGGGAATCCGGTGCGAATCCGGAACTGACGCGCAGCGGTGTGGGGGACGGGCGGGGTACGCGAGCCACTGGGGCACGGGTGCGCGGGCGGCAGCGGCCGCGCGGCACCGCTCCGGGAAGGCACCCCGTCCGGAGGAACCCGAGTCCGAAGACCTGCTGGCCCCTCCGCGTCGAGTGCGCGGAGGCGAACCCGTGCCGGGCTCCGCGTTCGAGCCCCGAACCCGAGGCGTCCCCATGCCGCGTCACGCGCTCCCGTCCTTCGCCCTCCTGCTCGTCCCCGCCCTCGCCCTCACCGCCTGCGGCGGCCCGGGAGACCGGGAAGACGACAGCACCGAAGCGGCCACCGCATCCGGTTACCCCCGTACCATCGACAACTGCGGCCACGAGGTCACCCTCGACGCGCCCCCGGAACGGGTGGTCTCCCTCAACCAGGGTTCCACCGAGATCCTGCTGTCCCTGGGCCTGGAGGACCGGGTGGTCGGCACCGCCACCTGGACCGACCCGATCATGACGGGGCTGGAGGAGGCCAACGCCGACATCCCCCGGCTGGCCGAGAACAACCCCTCCTTCGAACGGGTCCTGGAGGCCGAACCCGACTTCGTGACCGCCTCCTTCGTCTCCACGCTCGGCACCGGCGGCGTCGCCACCCGCGAACAGTTCGAGGAACTGGGCGTCCCCACCTATGTCTCCCCGACCGACTGCGCCGCGGGCAAGGACAACGAGAGCGGCGAGGACGGCTCCCGGAGCGAACCGCTCACCCTGGACTCCGTCTACGGCGAGATCCACGACCTGGCCGAGGTGTTCGGGGTGCAGGAACGCGGGGAGGAACTGGTCTCGCAACTCCAGCTCCGGGTGGACACCGCGACCGGGGACCTGGAGGTCTCGGACGTGAGCCTCATGTACTGGTTCGCCAACTCCCAGTCGCCCTACCTCGCGGGCTGCTGCGGCGCCCCCGGCGCCATCACCGGCGCCGTCGGCGCCCGGAACGCCTTCGACGACACCCACGACGAGTGGCCCCAGATCAACTGGGAGACGGTCGCGGACCGCGACCCCGACGTCATCGTGCTCGGCGACCTGACCCGTGAGTCCCAGACCGCCGAGACCGCCGAGGCCAAGATCGCCTTCCTGGAGACCAACCCGGCCACCCGCAACCTCACCGCGGTGCGGGAGGAACGGTACGTCCTGCTCAGCGGCCAGGCGATGAACCCCTCCATCCGCACGGTCGAGGGCATCGAGCTGCTCGCGGACGGTCTGCGCGAGCTCGGGTACACCCGGTGAGAGGTGCCCGCCCGGCACTGCTCATCACCTCCGGCCTCCTGCTCCTGGCCCTGTCGGTCTCGGTCGCCGTCACCATCGGCCCCGCCGACATCACCCCGGACCAGGTCTGGCGGTCGGTCGCGGCGCGGTTCGGCCTCGGCGAGAGCCCGCTGTCGCAACTGCGCGAGGGGATCGTGTGGAACCTGCGCATGCCCCGCACCCTGCTCGCCGCCGTCTGCGGGGCGGGGCTGGCCCTGTGCGGCGCGGTGATGCAGTCCCTGCTGCGCAACCCGCTGGCCGACCCCTTCGTCCTGGGGGTCTCCTCCGGGGCCTCCACCGGTGCGGTCGCCGTGATCGTGCTCGGCTGGGGCGCCGGTGTGGTCTCGCTGTCGGCGGGTGCCTTCGTGGGCGCCCTGCTCTCCTTCGCCATGGTGATGCTGCTCAGCCACTCCCTGGGCGGCAGCATGGACCGGGTCGTGCTGTCCGGGGTCGCGGCCATGCAGCTGTTCTCGGCGCTGACCTCGTTCACCGTGCTGACCTCAGCGGACGCCGAGACCACCCGCGGGGTGCTGTTCTGGCTGCTGGGCTCCCTCAGCGGCGCGGGCTGGACCGACGTGCTCCTGTGCGCCGCCGTGCTCGCACTGGTGCTCGCCGTCTGCCTGGCGAACACCACCACCCTGGACGCCTTCGCCTTCGGTGAGGAGGCCGCGGCGAACCTGGGCGTCCAGGTGGGCCGGGCCCGGGTACTGCTGCTGAGCGTCACCGCACTGCTCACCGCGGTACTGGTCAGCTCCGCGGGCGCGATCGGCTTCGTGGGCCTGGTCCTGCCGCACGCCGCCCGTGCGCTCACCGGCTCCTCCCACGCCAGGCTGCTGCCGGTCACCGTGCTGGCGGGCGCGGTCTTCCTGGTGTGGGTGGACACGGTCGCCCGGACCGCGCTGGACCCGCAGGAGATCCCGGTGGGGGTGGTCACCTCCCTCATCGGGGTGCCCGCCTTCGTCGCCGTGCTGTACCGCGTGAGGAGCAAGACGTGAACCACCCCGTCCGGACCTCGGAGGAGGGGCTGCGCGCCGACCGGGTCAGCCTCGGAATCGGCGGCCGGATCCTGCTCGACGGCGTCACCCTCGTCCCCCGTCCGGGGGAGACCATCGGCCTGCTGGGTCCCAACGGGTCGGGCAAGTCCACCCTGCTGCGGCTGCTCGCCGGGGTGCTCGGACCCTCCGCCGGCGTGGTCACCCTGGACGGGAGCCCCCTGAACCGGGTCGGGCGCCGGGCCGTGGCGCGGCGGGTGGCCACCGTCCAGCAGCACGCGCACACCCAGACCGAGCTGACCGTCCGCGACGTGGTGGCCCTGGGCCGCATCCCGCACCGCCGCTCCTGGTCGCCCATGACCCCGGACGACCTGGCGGCCGTGACGCGGGCGCTGGAACGCACCGGCCTGACCGACCGGGCCGACCAGTCCTGGCACACCCTGTCCGGCGGGGAGCGCCAACGCGCCCAGATCGCCCGGGCCCTGGCCCAGGAACCCGGCGAGCTCCTGCTCGACGAACCCACCAACCACCTCGACATCCAGTACCAGCTCGACCTGCTGGAGCTGGTCACCGGCCTGCCGGTGACCGCCGTGATCGCCCTGCACGACCTCAACCTGGCCGCTATGTACTGCGACCGCCTGGTGGTGCTCAAGGACGGCGGGGCCGTCGCCGAGGGCACGCCCTCCCAGGTCCTGACCCCCGCCCTCATCGAGGATGTCTACGGGGTCCCGGTCGAGGTCACCCCGGGTTCCGACCACCCGGTGGTCCGCTTCCTGCGCCGGGGGTCCGCCCCACCGGGCCGGACCGGCCCCGACCGGCCTCCCCGCGCCCCTGACCTCCCCGCCGGGGCGGCGCAGGAACGGCCCGGCTAAAGTGTGAATCCTTTGCTCGTGGTACAGGAACCCGGTGCGAGTCCGGGGCGGTTCCGCCACTGTGACACCCCGATCCGGGGTGCAGCCAGACACTGGCCCCGGGCAGTCCGACCGCCGATGGGGCGAGAACCCCGAGGGAGGAGCCCGGCCATGACGGTCCGGATCGCTCTGCTGTCCACGTCCGACACCGACCTGCTGTCCGCGCGGGCCAGCGGCGCCGCATACCTGTGGGCCAACCCGTCCCGCGCCCGTGACGCCGAACTCACCGACACCGTCGAGCGAGCCGACCTCGTGGTGGTGCGCCTGCTGGGCTCCTCGCACGACCTGTGGCCCGGCCTGGCCGCCGTCCGCGAGCGGGGCACGCCCCTGGTGGTGCTCAGCGGCGAGCAGCAGCCCAGCGCCGAGCTGATGGAGCACTCCACCGTGCCCATCGGGCTGGCGACCGAGGCCCACCGCTACCTCGCCGAGGGCGGCCCCGCCAACCTCGCCCGCCTGCACGCCTTCCTGTCGGACACCGTGCTGCTGACCGGCGAGGGCTTCGAACCCCCGGCGGCCCTACCGCTGTGGGGCTTCGCCGAGCGCGAGCGCCCGCGCGATCCGGACCTGCCGAAGGTGGGCATCCTCTACTACCGGGCCCACCAGGCGGGCGGCAACACCGCCTTCGCGCACGCCCTGGCCGACGCCGTCGACGCGACCGGCCGGGCCGTGGGCGTCCCCGTCTTCGCCGGGTCGCTGCGTTCGGCCCCCGACGACCTCTACGAGGCGCTCCGCGGCCTCGACGCCCTGATCGTCACCGTCCTCGCGGCGGGCGGCAGCGTGCCCGCGTCCGCGAGCGCAGGGGGCGACGACGAGGCCTGGGACGTGGAGCGCATGGCCGCCCTGGACGTCCCCGTCCTCCAGGGCCTGTGCCTGACCAGCCCGCGTGCGGACTGGGAGGAGTCCGAGGACGGGGTCACCCCGCTCGACTCGGCCACCCAGATCGCCATCCCCGAGTTCGACGGCCGGATCATCACCGTGCCGTTCTCCTTCAAGGAGATCGACAGCGACGGCCTGCCGCGCTACGTCGCCGATCCCGAGCGCTGCACCCGCCTGGCCGGGGTCGCCGTCGCCCACGCCCGGCTCCGGCACGTGCCGCCCGCCGAGAAGCGGCTCGCCGTGGTCCTGTCCGCCTACCCCACCAAGCACGCGCGGATCGGCAACGCCGTCGGCCTGGACACCCCCCGCTCGCTGGTACGGCTGCTGCGCCGCCTGCGAGAGGAGGGCTACGACCTGGGTGAGCCCGACGCCCTGCCCGGTCTGGACCTGCCCGACGAGACCGAGGCGGGCGACGCCCTGATCCACGCCCTGATCGAGGCGGGCGGCCAGGACGAGGACTGGCTGACCTCCGTCCAGCTCACCGAGGCCCACGTACGCATCACCCCCGAGCAGTACGCCGAATGGACCCGGGAGCTGGACCCGGCCCTGAAGGAGGCGATGACCGAGGCGTGGGGCCCCGCGCCCGGCAAGCTGTACGTGAACGAACAGGGCGAACTCGTGCTGGCCGCGCTCCGGGCGGGCAACGTCGTCGTGCTGGTCCAGCCGCCGCGCGGCTTCGGTGAGAACCCGATCGCGATCTACCACGACCCCGACCTGGCCCCCAGCCACCACTACCTGGCGGCCTACCGCTGGCTGGAGCACGGCTTCGGCGCCCACGCCGTCGTGCACCTGGGCAAGCACGGCTCCCTGGAGTGGCTGCCCGGCAAGAACGCCGCGCTGTCCGCGGCCTGCGCCACCGACGCCGCCCTCGGTGACCTTCCGCTGGTGTACCCGTTCCTGGTCAACGACCCGGGGGAGGGCGCCCAGGCCAAACGCCGCGCCCACGCCACCGTCGTCGACCACCTCATCCCCCCGATGGCCCGCGCGGAGAGCTACGGCGACATCGCCCGCCTGGAGCAGCTCCTGGACGAGTACGCCAACATCGCCGCCATGGACCCGGCCAAGCTGCCCGCGATCCGGGGCGAGATCTGGGCCCTGATGCGCGCCGCCGAGATGCACCGCGACCTGGGCCTGGACGAGCGGCCCGACGACGAGGAGTTCGACGACTTCCTGCTGCACGTCGACGGCTGGCTGTGCGAGATCAAGGACACCCAGATCCGCGACGGCCTGCACGTGCTGGGGGAGGCCCCCGCGGGCGAGGCCCGGGTGAACCTGGTCCTGTCCGTGCTGCGCGCCGCCCAGGTCTGGGGCGGGGTCGGCGGGGCGGTGCCCGGACTGCGGGCCGCGCTCGGCCTGAAGGACGAGGCGCCCACCCACGAGGTCGACGGGATCGAGGCGCTGGCCCGCGGCCTCGTCGAGCGCATGGAGGCCGCGGACTGGGACCCCGCCGCCGTGACCGGTATGCACGACGACCCCCAGGTGCGCAGCGTCCTGGAGTTCGCCGCCGAGCAGGTGGTGCCCCGGCTGGCCCGCACCACCGACGAACTCGACCACGTCCTGCACGCCCTGAACGGCGGTTTCATCCCGGCGGGCCCGTCCGGCTCGCCGCTGCGCGGCCTGGTCAACGTGCTCCCGACCGGCCGCAACTTCTACACCGTCGACCCCCGGGCGGTGCCCTCCAGGCTCGCCTGGCAGACCGGGCAGGCCATGGCCGAGTCACTGCTGCGCCGCCACATGGAGGAGACCGGCACCTACCCGGAGTCGGTCGGCCTGTCGGTGTGGGGCACCTCCGCCATGCGCACCTCCGGCGACGACATCGCCGAGGTGCTGGCCCTGCTGGGCGTGCGGCCGGAGTGGGACGAGGCCTCCCGCCGGGTCGGTCAGCTCGACGTGGTGCCGCTGGAGGAGCTGGGGCGCCCGCGCGTCGACGTCACCGTGCGCATCTCCGGTTTCTTCCGGGACGCCTTCCCGCACGTGGTCGCGATGCTCGACGACGCGGTCAACCTCGTCGCCGACCTCGACGAGCCCGACGAGCAGAACTACGTGCGCGCTCACATGCACGCCGACCTGGCCGAGCACGGCGACCAGCGCCGAGCCACCACCCGGATCTTCGGCTCCGCCCCGGGCTCCTACGGCGCCGGGATCCTCCAGGTGGTGGAGTCGGGCAACTGGCGCGACGACCGGGACCTGGCCGAGGTCTACACGGCCTGGGGCGGCTTCGCCTACGGGCGCGGCCTCAACGGCGTTCCGGCCGCCGACGACATGCGGGCGAACTACCGAAGGATCAAGGTCGCCGCGAAGAACATCGACAGCGCCGAACACGACATCGCCGACTCCGACGACTACTTCCAGTACCACGGCGGCATGATCGCCACCGTCCGCGCCCTCAGCGGGGCGGACCCCAAGGCCTACGTCGGTGACTCCACCTCGCCCGACGCGGTGCGCACCCGCCCCCTCGCGGACGAGACCGCCCGGGTGTTCCGCGCCCGGGTGGTCAACCCCCGCTGGATCGCGGCCATGCGCCGCCACGGCTACAAGGGCGCCTTCGAGCTGGCCGCGACCGTGGACTACCTGTTCGGTTTCGACGCCACGGCCGGGGTCGTGCACGACTGGATGTACGAGAAGCTCGCCGCCGAGTACGTGCTGGACGAGCAGACCCAGGAGTTTCTGCGCCGCTCCAACCCCTGGGCGCTGCACGGCATCGTCGAGCGGCTGCACGAGGCGGCCCGGCGCGGTCTGTGGGAGGAGCCGGACCCGGCCACCATGGAGGCCCTCACCGAGGTCTACCTGGAGGTCGAGGGCGATCTGGAGGAGAAGTCCGAGTGAGGGTGCGGATCCTGGGGATCGGGATGGGTCCCCAGCACGTCACCGGGGAGGCGGCCGAGGCGCTGCGGGGCTGCGACTACGCCGTCGCCGTCCGCAAACGGGACGACGACGGCCTGTTCGCCCTGCGTCAGGAGGTCTGTGACGCCTTCGGCCTGCCGCTGGTGGCCGTGGCCGACCCCGAGCGCGACCGCGACGACCCGGCGGACTACCCGGCGGCGGTAGCCGACTGGCACGAGGCCCGGGTGGCCGCCTTCGAACGGGTGCTGGGCGAGCGCGGCGGCACCGCGGCCTTCCTGGTCTGGGGCGACCCCTCGCTGTACGACTCCACCCTGCGGATCGTGGTGCGGATCGCCGAGCGCGGGAACGTCGCCCTGGACTACGACGTGCTCCCCGGGATCAGCGCACCGCAGATCCTGGCGGCGCGGCACCGGATCGTGCTGCACGGGGTCGGGCGCCCGGTGCACGTCACCCCGGCGCGGCGGCTGCGCGAGGCCGTGGAGGCGGGGCAGGACAACATCGTCGTCATGCTCGGTGGCCGGCACGGCTTCGAGGGTCTGGAGGACTGGTCCCTGTGGTGGGGCGCCAACCTGGGCGCCGACTCCGAGGAACTGGTCGCGGGCAGGCTCGGTGACGTGCTGCCGGAGATCGGGGCGGCCCGGCGGCGGGCCAAGGAGAAGGCCGGTTGGGTGATGGACACGGCGCTGCTGAGGAGGCCCGGGTGAGCGGGCTGCTGGTCGCCGGGACCACCTCCGACGCGGGCAAGAGCGTGGTCACCACCGCCCTGTGCCGGGCCTTCGCCCGCCGGGGCGTGCGGGTGGCGCCGTACAAGGCGCAGAACATGTCCAACAACTCCATGGTCTGCCACGGCCCGGACGGGCGTCCTGCGGAGATCGGGCGGGCCCAGTGGGTGCAGGCGCTGGCCGCCCGCGCCGTCCCCGAACCCGCGATGAACCCGGTGCTGCTCAAACCGGGCAGCGACCGGCGCAGCCACGCCGTGCTGATGGGTCACTCCGCCGGGGACGTGTCCTCCTCGAACTGGGAGAACGGACGGCGCCACCTGGCCGGGGCCGCGCACGCCGCCTTCGACGACCTGGCCGGCCGTTACGACGTGCTCGTCGCCGAGGGTGCGGGCAGCCCCGCCGAGATCAACCTGCGCGCGGGCGACTACGTCAACATGGGCCTGGCGCGGCACGCGGGGATGCCCGTGGTGGTGGTCGGTGACATCGACCGGGGCGGGGTGTTCGCCGCGATGTACGGGACGGTGGCGCTGCTGGAGCCCGCCGACCAGGACCTGATCGCCGGTTTCGTGGTCAACAAGTTCCGGGGCGACCACGGCCTGCTCCGGCCGGGCCTGGACGACCTGGA
Organism: Nocardiopsis terrae; assembly: GCF_014651695.1. Lineage (GTDB taxonomy): Bacteria > Actinomycetota > Actinomycetes > Streptosporangiales > Streptosporangiaceae > Nocardiopsis > Nocardiopsis terrae. The sequence continues at coordinate 192,222 of NZ_BMXJ01000001.1, read as the reverse complement.
ACGGATCACCGGCCGTCGGGTGTTCGGGACGCTGCCGTGGGACCCCGGGCTGTGGCTGGACTCCGAGGACGCCTTGGACCTGGAGGGGCGGCGGGCCGACGGGGAGGCGGCACTGCGGGTGGCGGTGGTGCGCCTGCCACGGGTCAGCAACTTCACCGACGTGGACGCGCTCGGCCTGGAACCCGGGCTCGACGTGGTCTTCGCCTCCGGGCCGCGCGACGTCGCCGACGCCGACCTGGTGGTGCTGCCCGGCACCCGCTCCACACTCGCTGACCTGGCCTGGCTACGCTCACGCGGGCTGGACGCCGCGATCACCGAGCACGTGCGCCGGGGGCGGCCGCTGCTCGGGATCTGCGGCGGATTTCAGATGCTCGGGCGCACCGTCACCGACCCCGAGGGGGTCGAGGCCGCGCCGGGTTCGTCGGCGGAGGGGTTGGGGCTGCTGGACGTGCGCACCGACTTCACCGCCGAGAAGACCCTGCGGCTGCCCGAGGGCGAGGCGCTGGGCGCGCCCGCCAGCGGCTACGAGATCCACCACGGACGCGTCACCGTGGGCGCGGGAGCGGAGGAGTTCCTGGGCGGAGCGCGTTCGGGCAACGTCTTCGGCACCATGTGGCACGGCAGCCTGGAGGGCGACGCCTTCCGGGCGGCCTTCCTCGACCGGACGCTGGGGCACGGGCCGTCCGGGACGGAGTTCGCCGCCGCGCGCGAGCGGCGGATGGACCTGCTCGCGGACCTCGCGGAGCGCTATCTGGACGTCGACGCGCTGCTGGAACTGGCCCGCGAGGGTGCGCCCGCCGAACTTCCCCTACTCGGTCAGGAGTTCGCCCGATGAGGATCCTGCTTCTGGGCGGCACCTCCGAGGCCCGTGAACTGGCCGCGCTGCTGGTCGAGTCCGGTGTGGACGTGACGACCTCGCTGGCCGGACGGGTGGCCAGGCCGCGCCTACCGGTGGGGAAGGTGCGGATCGGCGGGTTCGGGGGAGTGCCCGGACTGCGCGCGGCCCTGGCCGACTACGACGCGGTGGTGGACGCCACCCACCCCTTCGCGCTCGGGATGACCGCGAACGCGGCGGCCGCCTGCACGGATCTGCCGCTGCTGCGGCTGGAGCGGCCGGGGTGGGAACCGGATCCGGCATGGCACTACGCCGACACCCACGAGGAGGCGGCGGAACTGGCGGCCGGGCTGGGGGAGCGGCCGTTCGTGACGGTCGGCCGCCAGGAGCTGGCCCGGCTCGTGTCCGCCTTGGGCGAGCGCGCGGTCCTGGCCCGGGTGGTGGACGTGCCCGATCTCGAACTCCCGGGTGCCTGGCGGCTGTTGACCAGCCGGGGCCCGTACCGGCTCGAAGGTGAGCTGGAGTTGATGGCTGAGCACCGGGCGGACGCGCTCATCACCAAGGACTCCGGAGGCACCTACACCTGGCCGAAGATGGCGGCTGCCGGGCGGCTCGGCGTTCCGGTTGTGGTGGTGCGGCGCCCGGCCGGGCCGGAGGGTGTGCCCACGGTCCACAGGGTGGCGGACGCCTTCGACTGGGTGACTGAACTGGGGTGAGTCCTCGGGGGATTCCCGAGGAATCCTGGTGTCTGGTGTCTGGTGTCTGGTGTCTGGTGTCTGGTGTCTGGTGTCTGGTGCCCGGTGCCTGCTTGCGGGTGGGGTGTGGGTTGTCCCCCCTTCCCCGCCGCGTGATGGTGGCCGTCTTTCGCTTCGCGCGTCAAGGTCGTACGTCCTCGCTTCGCTCCGGGCGCTCCACCTTGACCCGCTTCGCTGCGACGGCGAGTTGGCGGCTATCGGGGAAGGGGGGAGGGTGGTCGGGGCGGCAGACGCCTCCCGGGCTTCGCCCGGGCAGGCTGAGTAGGCCGGGCCCCGCCGGGGACAGCCGGGACAGGCCGGACAGCCTGGGCCCTGCCGGGCCCGCTGTCCCGGTCTTCGGCTGCACGGCCTTCGGCCTCGGTCCGAGCAACCCCCTCTTCCCCAGCCCGCCGCTCAACGCCTGGGCGTGTCGCGGCCGGTCATTCGCTCCTGCGAAACAGCGGCGGCGGAGTAGCGGCAGAGGCAGGATGTAGGGGCAGGGGCAGGAGCAGGAGCAGGAGCAGCGGTCCGCAGGGCGGATAAGGGCTGTTCGGGCCGGTGAAAGGCCGGGGCCGGTGGCCCGTGGGCCCGAAACCCGCATCTCTGTCTGTCCGCTGCTTCCGAAACCCCTCTATCCCCGGTGATCTTGCTACCAGGGGCAACTTCGGCGCCGAAGTTGCCCCTGGTAGCAAGATCACCGCGGAAAAGGGACCGAATCCGCCCCGAGGACCCGGGGGACGAGCCGCCTCCGCCACCCCCGGGCCGGTCAGCCCGGTGGGACGCGCCCGGCCCCTACCCGGCGGCTCGGGCCCTTCGTCGCCTACCCGTCACTGGATGGGGACGCGCCTGCCGAGAAAGCCAGAGGGATGGGCGGGAATCCGGCCGGCCACGGCCGGACCGGGGTCGGGCGAAGCCCGGGCACCGTTCGCCACCCGACCACACCTCCCCGTTTCCCGATAGCCGCCAACCCGCCGCCCGTGGCGTGCGGGTCAAGGTGGAGCGCCCGGAGCGAAGCGAGGACGTACGACCTTGACGCGTGCGGTGCGGGCGGCCACACTCACGCGGCGGGAAAGGGGGGACCCCAGGCGTGCCCGCCTTGAGAAGGGAAGAAGGTAGGAGCGCCCGGTTGCCCATGGGGGAGCAGCGATAGCCGGGCGCTCCTGCTCTCGGCTGTTCAGGGGGAGAGGGCGGAGTGGAGGAAGGCCGTCCACTCGGAGCTGGGGAAGGGGAGGTGCCCGGCGGTGGGGTGCTTGGAGTCGCGGACGGCGGCACCGCAGGGGAGGTCGGCGACCTCGACACAGTTCTGACCGGCACCGCTGTAGGTGCTCTTCCGGAAGCTGGCGGGGATGTGTGCGACCTCGACGCAGTTCACATCCTGCGCGCTGTAGCTGCTCTTACGGAACTCCAGAATCATCCTTGTTCACCCTCCATCGACGCCTTGACGCTCGCGATGCTCCGCATGGACGCGGTCGACGATAGCGCGATGCCCTGAACATTGCTGAAAGCCATGTTGTAGCGCTTGATGTCGCTTTCTTGTTCAAGATACAGACCGTCTGCGGCTGTACTGACGTAGACGATCGTAGGGTCCCTGGGCTCAGGGAAGTCCAGGATGGTGAATGCGCCTGCCATGCCGAGATGGGCTCCGCTGCTCAAGGGAAGCACTTGGATGTCGATGTTGTGCCGGATCGCAAGGTGTTCCAGGTGCTCCAACTGTTCGATCATGACCTGACGGTTGCCCACAAGGCGGAGCAAGACGGCTTCGTCGATGACCGCTGTCATGTGAGGGGCGTTGACGCGGGAGAGGATCTGCTGGCGCGCGAGTCGAGCTTCGACCTGCCTGCCGATGCTCGGATCTTCGGTGGCTCGACCTCCCTTGAAGATCTCTTCCGCGTAGTCAGGTGTTTGGAACAGGCCAGGGAGCACCTGGGCTTCGTAGGTACGTATCGCCGATGCTTCTGACTCGAAGTCGGGGAGTGTGTGCTCGCTGAAGACATCTTTGTATCGGGACCACCAGCCTTTCTCTTTGGATTCGCGCGATAGCTGGTGAAGTCCCGCACGACTCTCCTCGTCCAGGTTGTAGAGGTCCGCGAGCGCGTCCAGGTCCCGAGTACGGGTTCGCCTGGATTCTGCGGTTTCGATCTTGCCGATGGTTGCCCGGGGTACAGCAGACCGCTTGGCGGCCTCATCGAGGGTGTAGCCGTGCTCTTCACGTAGACGCCGTAGCTCGAAGCCCAGACGCCTGCGACGGATGGTGGGGCTGTAGGGGCGATGCATGGGACCAACCTAGCAAGAATCTTTTCCGAATCTCAGCAAAGCGATTGACAACTGAGATTCGCAGTTTCAATATGGAGATGTAGTCAGTGACCGATGGATCACACAGGGTTCATGTCGGTCAGGCTACGCCTCGCCCGTTCCGCGCCTCAGGTCAACCGCGAACCTCCCCCACGGGCACTCAGCACGACCCCTGCTCATGTACCGCCATGCCTAGGAGTGTGTTCGTCATGCCTTCAACCGCACCCGCCCTCGCGCCCGTACCCGTCCAGGGGGAGGCCACGGTGCCGCTGGCCAGCTTCATCCGGCCCTTCCAGCGGCACTACTTCTCCGGGACGCCAGAGCGCCCCAACTACCGGGCGCGCAGCTACGACTTCGCCGGAACCCCCGCCGTGATGCCGCTGGTCCGCGCCTTCCTGGACACCTGCGCCGCCACCGAATCCGGCGACTACCGCTACCTGTTCACCCTGCTCGGCAGCGAGCTCGCCAACAACGCCATCCGCCACACCCTCTCCGGGCACCCGGGCGGTGGCTACACCCTGCGAGTGCACCGCCACAAGGAGGGCCTGCACCTGACCTGCCGCGACCGGGGCGGACTGCGCACCCGCAACGCACCCCTGGTCCCCGACCCTCGTGGCCTGGACCCCAACACCGAATCGGGCCGGGGCCTGGCCATGATCGACGCCCTGGCCACCGACTGGGGCGACAACGGCAACGCCGAGTACCGCAGCGTCTGGCTCTACCTCGCCCACGACCTGGACCACAGCCGCTGGAACAACACCACCGCCGGGCTCTGAACCAGCAGCCGCCACACATGCCCCGCGCATGAGACGGGCCCAGGAAAGCGCGCCAACGCTTGCCCTGGGCCCTGGACCCCCCAAACCCAACACCGCATATGCAAGGAAAGAGGATCTGATGTCCAACCCTATCCCGAGGCCCCGACGCTCCGACGACTTCCGCCCCCTGCCCCGCCGCCACCCCCTGCAGGGCCCCGCCTGCCCGGTCTGTGATCACCCCTCCTGCCGACAGCGCCGCGCCCAGAACCTGCCCCGCCTGGGCGGCCACCGCTCCGAGTACGCCCGCGAACACGCCCAGGCCGCACAGCTCCAAACCCACCACCGCCACCTGGTCATCTGGTGGGGCGAGGCCACCCAATCGTTCTGGGCCGCCACCCCCACCGGCATGATCGAGGCCCCCGACGTCGACACGCTCCTCCTGACGGTGTGGACGTACACCGCTCCGCCCGCTCCGCCCGCCGCACGTCCCCGGGGCCGGAGCACGGGCCGCGTCCTCGCGGCGGCCTGACCGCGTCCGGACAGCGTCGCGGTGCGGTGCCCCCGGCCTCCGTCAGGGCCGATGGGAGTGCCGCACCGCCGACGACCCGGCCACCGCCCTCACCCGGGTGAGGGCTCCGGAACGGGCCGGACGCTGCGGGGACGGCGAAGGGTCCTGTGGATGACCCACTCGGCCACCGCCATGTTGATCACCCACCCGGCTCCCATGAGCAGCGCCCGGCTGAGCTGGTCGTACTCACCGACCAGGAGCGTCCAGGGAAGGTGGGTCAGCACCTGTGTCCCGGCCCCCATCCCGATCGCGTAGGCGCGGATCATCCAGGCGCCGTGCTGTGCGAACTCCCGGCGCCGCGCCGCCACGAAGCCCAGGACCAGCGCGAGGGCCATGGCCGAACCGAACACCAGCCGCTGCACGGTCAGGAAGCCCGTGTCGATCGCCGGGATCGCGTAGAACAGCGTCATCCACAGCCCCGACAGCGCAGCGACCAGGCCCAGGGGCACGAGTAGTCGGCCGGAGGCCCGGTGCCAGCGGGGACGGCGGCGGCGCAGGGTCGGGGAGAACTGGAGGGCCCCCAACAGGCAGTAGGGGGCCGCGGCGAGGACGTGCAGCACCACGGGCAGGGGTGAGGCGGCGAAGCGGGCGTTGTCGGCGGTGACCGGCGCGCCGGTGGCCAGATCGCCGAGGCGGAAGGCCCCGGCTACGAGGGGCACGACGCTCAGCACGATCAGGAGGGCGATCACGGTCCACTCGGCCCGGGCCGGGGGTTTCACGGTGGTGGTCATGCCCCGATGGTGGCCGCCGGGAGGGGCGCCGGACATCGGAGGATGGGCCCGAACCAGCTCGGCCGAAAGTACGGGTGCCGCACCGTCCTACCGGTCCCGGCCTCCCCGTACACGCCCGGTCTCGTAGGCCCACATGGCGATCTCGACGCGGTTGCGGGCCCCGAGCTTGGCCAGCAGGCTCGTGATGTGTGTCTTGACGGTGCTCAGCGCGATGTGGCACTCCTCGCCGATCTCGGTGTTGGTACGACCGCGCGCCACGGCGGCGAGGACCTGCTCCTCCCGGTCGGTCAGCGGCTGCAGGGGCTGGGCCGGGGGCCCGGTCGGCCCGGAACCGGCGAACGCGTCGAGCAGCCGGGCGGTCACGCTCGGGGCGATGAGCGCCTCACCCTCCGCGGCGGCCCGCACGGCCCGGGTGAGCAGGTCGGTACCCGCGTCCTTGAGCAGGAACCCCCGGGCGCCCGCCCTGAGGGCGGCGTAGACGTACTCGTCGAGGTCGAAGACGGTGATGACGACGACAGCGAGGGGGTCCTCGACCCCGGGCCCGGCCAGGGCGCGGGTCGCCTCCACCCCGTCGAGGACGGGCATCCGGATGTCGAACAGGCACACGTCCGGGCGCAGCCGCCGCCCCAGTTCCACGGCTTCGCGCCCATCGGAGGCCCGGCCGACCACCTCGATGCCGGGTTGGGCGTCCAGGATCATGGACAGGCCGGTACGCACGATCTCCTGGTCGTCCGCCACGACCACCCGGATGTTCACGCGGGCGCCCCCGAACGGGGCAGCACGGCGGTCACGGTCCAACCTCCGTCGGGGTTCGGGGCGGCCTCGCAGCTACCCCCGAGCAGTTCGGCGCGTTCCGCCATGCCGATGATCCCGTACCCCGGCGCGGCGGTCGGCCGCAGGCGGCCGGTGTCACCGTCGTCGCTCACGCTCAGGCGCACCGAGGTTTCGTCGGCGTCCACGCGAACGGTGACGAGGGTGGCGTCGCGGGCGTGGCGCCTGGCGTTGGTGACCGACTCCCGGGCCAGCCGGTGGACGGCGGCCGTGACCGCCGGGGGGAGGCCGTCGAAGGAGCCGGTGACCTCCACCGCCACGGCCGGGCCCGGTCCGGCCCGACAGGCTAGTTCCTCCAGGTCACCGATGCCCGGGCTCGGCGAACGCTCGGCGGGCCCGTCCCGGCGCAGGGCCCGCACCATGGTGCGCATCTCGTCCAGGGCACGGGAGGCCTCGGACTCGATCACCCTGAGGGCCTCGACGGCGGCCTCCGGTCTGGTCCGGGCGACCGTCTGACCGGCCTGGGCGCGGATCGCCATGGCCGAGACGTGGTGGGCGACGGTGTCGTGCAGTTCCCGGGCGATGTGTTCGCGTTCGAGCAGGCGGGCGCGGTCGATCTCGCGCGCTCTGGCCCTGCCCCGGTAGCGCAGCGCCGAGCCGAGGGCGCCGGTGGCGAACAGGACGGCGGCACCGCCCAGGAGGTCCGCCGCCCGCGCCGCGTCGAGGAACAGGTCGGCGGAGGAGGCCAGGAGCACGATCGCGGTCCCCGCCGCGACCTCCCGGCCGGATCCCCACCGCACCAGCGCGTACGGCAGTGCCAGGAAGTACACCGTCGTGTACATCTGCCCGGCCCCTCCGCCGGTCACCAGGGTGAGCAGGGTCGCGCCGCCGAAGACCGCCGTGACCGCGGCCAGCGGGCGGGTCCGGCGCCACAGCAGGGCGGGGGCCAGACCGGCGACCACCGCGACGGTCGGGACCGGCCAGGGCAGATCCGGCCGCAGGGCGCCCTCGGTCAGCGCCGCCAGCGCGCACACCACGACGAGGACCCCGTCCCACCACGTGGGCCCCCGCGCGCCGGGAGGGCGGGGTTCGTTCCACGGGGAACGGAGTAAGCCGTGCACGGCTACAGGCTAGCCGGGCGGTCCTTTCGGCGGATCGGCCGAAAGTCGGAGACGGGGTCGCCCCGCCACCCCGCAGCCTGACGGCGAGGCCTCCGGAGTCACCGAAGCCGTCGGCTGTGACTCCGGGAGGGTGTCACCCGGAGAAACCGCCCGGTCGTACCTTCGCAAGGGCATCGAACAGCTTCCGTGTGGTCTCCGGCGGGCGCACGGCCACCCGCACCCAGGCGGCGTCCAGCCCCGGGAAGGTGTCGGCCCGGCGCACGGCGATGCCCTGCTCGCGCAGCCGCGCATGGACTCCTTCGCCCGCCTTGACCAGTACGAACGGGGCCCGGGAGGGCACGAACTCCAGCCCCGCCCCGCGTAGCCCGGCCTCCAGGTCGGCGCGCCAGCCGTCGAACTCCTTCGCCCGGCGTTCCGCTTCCGCGCCCGCCTCCCCACCCATGCAGGCGACGGTGGCGGCGATCGCCGGCGCCGACACCGACCAGGGCGTCTGCACCCGGGCCAGCTCGCGCACCACGGCCTCGTCACCGACCGCGTACCCGGCCCGGATGCCCGGGACCGACCAGTGCTTGGTGAGACTGCGCAGCACCACCAGCCCCGTGATCCGCTCACCGGCCAGGGATTCCGGTTCCCCGGGCAGGGCGTCCATGAACGCCTCGTCCACCACGACCAGCCGCCCGGGGCGGCACAGCCCGCGCAGCGCCTCGGCCGGGTGCAGGACACCGGTGGGGTTGGTGGGGTTGCCGACCACCACCAGGTCCGCGTCCTCGGGAACGGCGGCGGGGTCGAAGGCGAACCCGTCGCGCTCGGCGCAGAGCACGGTGGTGACGGTGTGCCCGGCCTGCTCCAGGGCGGCGTGCGGCTCGGTGAACTGCGGGTGCACGACGACGGGACGCTTCCATGGACGCAGCCGCGCGACCAGGGTGAAGGCCTCCGCGGCGCCCGCTGTCGGCAGGACCTCGGCGGGCTCCCGGGAGTGCCGACGCGCGACGGCCCCGCGTGCGGGTTCGGGGTCGGGGTAGACGCCCGCGTGGTCCAGGCCCTCCCGCAGCGCCCGGTCGAGCCAGGCGGGCCGCTGCCCCGGGTGGACGTTGACGGCGAAGTCCAGCAGCCCGCCGCGCGCCTCCACGTCGCCGTGGTGGCGGAGCGGGTCGGCCAGCGGCGCGACACCCGCTCCGGTGGTCCGGGCGGCGGGGGAGGGCCCGGGCGCCGGTGCCGCGGCGACGGCCGGGGCGGTGTGCACGGCCCCGGCGAACCTCGCGGCGAGCTCCGGGTGTCCGGCCCAGTGCGTGTGCAGGTAGGAGGCGTGCAGGCTCGGAGAGGCGAACCCCTCCGGCGCACCGTCGATCTCCCAGGCCGGACGATCCCCGAAACCGGGGGCCATGGCCGTGCGGTGGAACTCGTGGCCGGTGACCCGCTCCCCGGCCCGGGTCAGCAGGGTGTCGCCGGGGGAGACCGCCTCGGGGTAGCGCAGGGTGAGCCGCTTCGTCATCCGGGCGTGCGCCGGGATCGCCCCCGCCATGCCGTGGCCGTCCAGCGACTCGGCCAGGTAGAGCAGGCCAGCGCACTCGGCGACGGTCGGGATCCCGCTGCGGACCGCCTCGCGCAGCTCGGCCAGCAGGTTCCGGTTCGCGGCGAGTTCGCCCGCGTACACCTCCGGGAAACCGCCGCCCAGGTAGACGCCCCGGGTGCCGGTCGGAAGCCCGGTGTCCTCCAGCGGGTCGAACGCGACGACCTCGCACCCGGCCGCGGTGAGCAGCTCCTCGGCCTCGGTGTAGCGGAAGGTGAAGGTCCGGCCCCCGGCCACGGCGACCACCGGTCGGTCGCCCCCGGCGGGCGCAGACACCTCCGCTGCCGGCTCCCAGGGGCGGGCGTCCAGCACGGACGCCGAACGGGCTACCTCCAGCAGGGCGTCCAGGTCCACGTGGTCGGCCACGTGCTCACCGAGGCGTTCGACCACCCGGGCCGACCCCTGCCGCTCGGCGGCCGGAACCAGGCCGAGATGCCGGGACGGGCTGGCGATCCGCTCGTCGCGGGGGACCACGCCGAGGACGGGCAGCCCGACCGAACGGGTGATCTCGGCGACGTTGCGGGCCGAACCGGCCTTGTTCAGGATCACGCCGACGACCTCGACCGCCGGGTCGAAGTCCGCCATGCCCCTGACCAGCGCACCCACCGAACGGGACATCCGGGACACGTCCACGACCAGCACCACCGGGGTGCGGGTCAGGGCCGCCACGTGCGCGGAGGAGGCGAACCCGTCGGTGCCGATCCGCCCGTCGTGCAACCCCATGACGCCCTCGACGACGGCCGCGTCCGCGCCCCGGGCCCCGTGCAGGAGCAGCGGCGCCACCCGCTCCGCACCGACCAGGTGCGGGTCGAGATTGCGGCCGGGACGTCCGGTGGCCAGCGCGTGGTAGCCCGGGTCGATGTAGTCCGGGCCGACCTTGTGGCCGCTCACCGCCAACCTGGTGTCTCCCAGCGCGGCCATCAGCCCGGTGGCGATCGTGGTCTTGCCCTGCCCGGTCATGGGCGCGGCGACCATCAGCCTCGGCAGGGGCGTCGGCGGGGTCGCAGGTCGGGGTGGCTCCGTCGGCCCGGGGGCCGCCGGGGTCGTCACCACTCGATCCCCCGCTGGCCCTTGCGGCCCGCGTCCATCGGGTGCCTGACCTTGGTCATCTCGGTGACCAGGTCCGCGGCCTCCACGAGCCCGGGGTCGGCGCGGCGGCCGGTGACCACCACGTGCTGGCGGCCCGGACGGTCCCGCAGGGCGGCCACGACGTCGTCGGCGTCGACCCAGCCCCAGTTGATCGGGTAGGTGAACTCGTCGAGGATGAGCAGGTCGTGCGTCTGCTCGGTGAGCCTGCGCTTGATCTCCGCCCAGCCCTCGGCGGCGTCCGCCGCGTGGTCCTCGGTGCTGCCCTTGCGGCGGCTCCACGACCAGCCCGAACCCATCTTGTGCCACTCCACCGGGCCGCCCTCTCCGGTCTCCTCGTGCAGCTGACCCAGGCGTTCGAGCACGGTCTGCTCGCCGATGCGCCACTTCGCCGACTTCACGAACTGGAACACCCCGATCCGCCAGCCCTGGTTCCAGCCGCGCAGGGCGAGCCCGAACGCGGCGGTCGACTTGCCCTTGCCGTCCCCGGTGTGGACGGCGAGCACGGGCTGGTTGCGGCGCTGCCGCGTGGTGAGCCCGTCATCGGGGACGACGAGCGGTTTGCCCTGGGGCATCAGGCGGCCCTTTCTCTCACGGCGGTGCTCAGCGCGTCGGCGCTGACCTCGCTGACGGGGAGGTGCTCGGCACCCATGCGGGTGGCGAGGGCTGCGGCCAGGCCCAGCCGCATCGGGCCGGACTCACCGTCCACGACGACGGTGGCCACACCCAGTTCGGCGACGTGGTCGGCGGCCGCCAGTGAACGGCCGACCGAACCCCGGCCCCCGGTGGCCCGGCCGTCGGTCACCAGGACGAGCAGCGGACGCTGTCTCGGGTCGCGCAGGCGCTCGCGCCGCAGGATCCGGGCGGCCTCCAGCAGGCCCTCGGCGAGCGGGGTGCGCCCCCCGGCGGGCAGTTCGTCCAGGCGGGCGGCGGCGGTGTCCACCGAACGGGTCGGCGGCAGCACCAGCTCGGCCCTGGTCCCCCGGAAGGTCACCAGGCCGACCTTGTCGCGGCGCCGGTAGGCGTCCAGGAGCAGGGAGAGGATGGCGGTCTTGACCTCGCCCATGCGTTTGCGCGCCGCCATCGAGCCGGATGCGTCCACACAGAACAGCACCAGGTTGCTCTCCTGCCCCTCACGCACCGCGACGCGCAGGTCGCGGGGGAGCAGGCTGACCCGGCCGCCGCCGTGCGGGCGGGAGGCCGCCGCCTTGACGGTCTCGACCAGGTGGAGCGAGCTTCCCGAGCCGCCGCCGGGAGGCTCGGCTCCGATCCGGCGGCCCCGGGTGCCGAGGGCGCGGCTGCGTCGGCCGTCCGCACCGATCCCGGTGCCCCGGGCGGTGAACGTCCGGGGACGGTAGGGGGTGCTCGCCCCGACCGTGGTGCCCGGCGCGGGCTGGTGCCCGTCGCCCTCGGCCCCCTCCGGTCCCTGGGACGATTCCGGGTCCTGGGAGTCCTCCGGGCCCCGGGGCTGTGCGGGGGGCTGGTCCGGCTGGTCAGAACCTGTGTCCGGTTGATCGGGTCCCGTCTCCGGGCCCTGGGAGGGGTCCGCCTCCGGGCCGTCGGTGGCCGGGTCGCCCTCCTCCTCGGGCCCGCCGTCCCGGCCGGGATCGGGGTCGTCGGAGTCGTCGGAGCCGCCCGGCGGTTCCGGGTCGTCCGGCGGCGGTTCCTCGTCACCCAGGATCCGGTCCAGGAGTTCCTCGTCGAGCCCCGGCGCGTCGAACGGGTTCCGTCGGCGCCGGTGCGGCAGGGCCAGCAGGGCGGCGCGCCGGATGTCGGCCCGGGTGACCGAGGTCCGGCCCTCCCAGGCGGCGTGCGCCAGGGCCGTGCGCGCGGTCACGATGTCGGCGCGCAGGCCGTCCACCTCGAACGCCGCGCACACCTGCGCGATCTTCAACAGCGCGGCGTTGGACAGGCGGGCGTGCCGGACGGTCTCCCGGGCCGCCGCGATCCGCTCGGCCAGGGCCTTCTCGGAGGCGCCGTAGCGCTCCGCGAACGCGGCGGCGTCGGAGTCGTAGGCCATCCGCCTGCGGACCACCTCGACCCGGGCGGCCGGGTCGGCGGGCGCGGCCACCTCGACGGTCAGCCCGAACCGGTCCAGCAGCTGCGGGCGCAGCTCGCCCTCCTCGGGGTTCATCGTGCCGATGAGCAGGAAGCGGGCGGCGTGCTCCACCGAGAACCCGTCCCGCTCCACGGTCACCCGACCGGTCGCGGCGGCGTCCAGGAGGAGGTCGACCAGGTGGTCGTGGAGCAGGTTGACCTCGTCCACGTAGAGGAGACCGCGGTGGCTCCGCGCCAGCAGCCCCGGTTCGTAGGCGACCTGGCCGTGCGTGAGCGCCTGCTCCAGGTGCAGGGAGCCCAGGACACGGTCCTCGGTGGCGCCGACCGGGAGTTCGACCAGGCGTACCGGGCGGCTCTCCACGGCCGTGCCCGCCGGGAAGGGACCGTCCGGTGACTCCTGCGCGGGGTCGGCGGGGTCCACGGAGAAACGGTCGCTCCGGTAGACCTCGACCGGCGGCAGCAGGGAGGCCAGGGCCCGGACCGCGGTGGACTTGGCGGTGCCCTTCTGGCCGCGGACCAGGACGCCGCCGATCTCCGGGGAGACGCTGGCCAGAACGAGCGCCAGGCCCAGGTCGTCGAGTGGGTCGGCGTCGCAGCCGACGATCGCGGAGAAGGGGTAGTGGGACGTCCGCAACGGCATGTGAGGCTCCCGCTCGTTTCGCCATCGGTCATGGGCGGGTGCGGGGCCGGTCTTCGGACTTACCGAGTCCTCCTGTCCGGAGGCTCGGCTCACCGCAGCGGGCCTGTGCCGGAATCTCACCGGGCTTCCCAGATTCTCCCCGGGCACCGTCCCCACCGTTTCCGATGGCTGGGCAGCCGGGGCACCTCACACCTTCGGCCGCCACGATAGCGTCCTGCCCATGAAGGTCGAGACGTCCCCTCCTCGAATCACCGTCGTCGGCGTCGGCGCCGACGGCTGGCCGGGCGTGCCCGCGAGGCTGCGCGAGCTGGTCCTGGCGGCCGACACGGTACTGGGCGGGCACCGGCACCTGGCCATGCTGCCGGACGCACCCGGCCAGGAACGCCGCGCCTGGCCCTCCCCGCTGCGCGAGGGCCTGCCGGGACTGCTCGTCTCCCTCGAAGGCCGCGCCGTCGTCGCGCTGGCCTCCGGAGACCCCCTGGTGTCGGGGATCGGCGGCACCCTGGTCGAACTGCTCGGCGCGGACGCGGTGCACGTCGAACCCGCCGTCTCCTCGGTGTCCCTGGCCCGCGCCCGGATGGGCTGGCCGGCGCAGGGGTGCGCGGTGCTGACCCTGGTCGGGCGCGACCCGCGACTGCTGATGCGTGAACTGGCGCCCGGCCACCGCGTCCTGGTGCTCTCCTCCGGCGCCGGCACACCCGGGACGGTCGCCGCCCTGCTGGCCGGTGCGGGTTACGGGGGCAGCCGGATGACCGTCCTCGGCGACCTGGGGTCGACCGCGGAGTCACGGCTGGAGAGCACGGCCCACGACTGGCTCGGCGCCCCGCCCGAGGAGGTCCCCGCACTGCACGTACTGGCGGTGGAACTCGCCGGACCCGCGGGGTACGGGCTGGTCGCCGGACTGCCCGACGAGGCGTTCGAGCACGACGGCCAACTGACCAAACGGGACCTGCGCGCCTGCGCCCTGGCCCGGCTGGCGCCCGCACCCGGGCAGCACCTGTGGGACGTGGGCGCGGGCGCGGGCTCGGTCGGTGTCGAGTGGATGCGCGCCCACCCCTCGTGCACGGCCACGGCGGTGGAGGCCGACGCCGGACGCGCCGAGCGGATCGGGCGCAACGCGGGACGGCTCGGCGTCCCGGGCCTGCGCGTGGTCACCGGCCGGGCACCGGACGCGCTGGCCGGGCTGGGCGCCCCCGACGCGGTGTTCGTCGGCGGCGGTGCCACCCGGCCGGGCGTGCTCGACACCTGCCTGGACGCGCTGGGGCCGGGCGGCCGACTCGTGGTGCACGGGGTGACGTTGGAGACCGAGCAGCTGCTCGCGGACGCCTACCGGCGCCACGGCGGGGAGCTGACCCGGATCGCGGTGGAGACCACCGCGCCCATCGGCACCTTCACCGGCTGGACCCCCGCCCGCACCGTCACCCAGTGGTGCCTGACCGTGCCCGACCGGTGACGTTCGGAGTGAGCCGGTCGGTCCCGGCTCCCGGAATTTCCACCACGGGCGTGCCCGTGCTCCCTCCCCGGCGTTATTCTGGCCGTGTGGAGGGTCCCGAACCACCGCGCTCGGCGACTTCCTCGACGAGCCACCGAACGCTCGTGCCGGAGATCGCGTCCGTGTCGTCACCACCCGCCACCGGCATCACTCAGGGGGCCACATGACCGTCACAGAGCACCACCCGCCGCCCGGTATGCCGACGTTCCCCATGGGGACCGACCTGTTCGAGCACCTCGCGGAACAGGCGTTCGAGGCCGACCGTGTTCGTATGGAGATGTTCAACGGGAAGGTCTGGGTCCACAAAGTGACCGACGGAGCCCACGCGGGGATCCTCACCTGGCTGATGCGTGAGTTCATGGCCCACCGTCCCGATCTGGACCTCCTCACCAGCGGGCTGGGCATCAAGGTCGATACTTACCGCAACGGTCGCGCCCGCCCCGACGGTGTCCTCGTTCCGATCGGTCACTTCGACCAGGCGGGGGAGTGGGCCGAACCGGACGGCGTCCTGGCCGTGGTCGAGGTCACCTCCTGGGATGCCGACACCCACGCCCGCGACCGTGTCGAGAAGCCCGCCGCCTACGCGGAGACCGGTATCGGCGTCTACCTGTTGGTGGACCGCGACGCCAACGCCGTGGTGGTGCACAGCCGCCCTGTCCGTGGCCAGTACCTGGACCGAAGCGTCCACCCCTACGGTGAGGCCGTGCCGATCCCCGGGACCGGAGTCACCCTGGACACCACCGGGCTCAAGCGCTTCACCCGCTGAGGCGGCCGCCCCGGAACTGTGCGGGGATCAGCGGGGCCGGGCCGGGTCGTACAGGTAGGACTCGCCGCCTTCGGTGTCGAGCGCCCGCCCGACCAGCACCACCGCGGCCTGCCGCAGCCCCGCCTCCGCCACCAGGTCGGCGATGGTGGCGACGGTGCCGCGCAGCACCGCCTCCTCCGGCTGGCTGGCCCGGTAGACGACCACGACCGGGCAGTCCACGCCGTACTCGGGCTCGATCTCGGCCATGAGTTCACGCACCCGCCGGATCGCCAGGTGCAGCACCAGCGTGGCGCGGGTCGCCGCGAACGCGGCCAGCGACTCGGTCTCCGGCATCGCCGTCGAACGGGCACTGGTCCGGGTCAGCACCACCGACTGGGCCACCAGCGGCACGGTCAGCTCCCGGCCCACCAGCGCCGAGGCGGCCGCGTAGGCGGGCACCCCCGGGGTGACGTCCCACGGCACACCGTGTGAGTCGAGGCGGCGGGTCTGCTCGGCCAGTGCCGAGTACAGCGAGGGATCACCCGAGGTCAGCCGTACGACGTCCCGTCCCGCGCGGTGCGCGGCGACCAGCCGTTCGGTGATCCGGTCCAGGTCCAGGCCCTGGGTGTCCACCAGTTCGGCCCCGGGCGCGCAGTGGGTGAGGACCTCCGGGTCCAGGTACGTGCCGGGGTAGAGGACCACGTCGGCGGCGTTGAGCATCCGCGTGGCGCGGACGGTGAGCAGGTCGGCGGCTCCGGGCCCCGAACCCACGAAGTGCACGGTCACGGCTTCACCCACCTCGGTGTCCACACCCGGCCCGACCGGGAGACGCGGGTACCGGAGGCACCGACGATCAGCAGGCAGCGCATGTCGATGTCCGCGGGGTCGAGCTCACCCAGCGTGGTCACCGTCAGGGACTCGCCGTCCCTGCCGACGTTGCGGCCGACGACCACCACGGTGTCGGGCTTGCGGTGCTCCAAGAGGACCTCGCGGGCGGTGGCGACCTGCTCGGTCCGTGACCGCGAGGCCGGGTTGTAGACCGCGAGCACCATGTCCGCCTCGGCGACGGCGCGCAGGCGGCGCTCGATCACCTCCCAGGGCTTGAGCCGGTCCGACAGGCTCAGCACTGCGAAGTCACCGCCGACGGGGGCGCCCGCCCGGGCAGCGACCGCCTGAACGGCGCTGACACCCGGCAGGACCCGGACCGGAACGTCCGAGTAGGCGGGGTCCTCGGCCGCCTCGAACACGGCGGTGGCCATGCCGAACACACCGGAGTCCCCGCCGGAGACCACGGCCACGCGCTCACCGTCACGGGCGAGTCCGAGGGCGAGGCGGGCGCGGTCGATCTCGACGGTGTTGCCGGAGGCGTGCCGGGTCAGGCCGGGGCGCTGCGGGACGCGGTCGACGTAGGGGCCGTAACCCACCACGTGGTCCACCTCGGCCAGCGCGGCGGAGGCCTCGGGGGTGAGCCAGTGGTCGGGGCCCGGGCCCAGGCCGACGACCAGCAGTTCGGCCGCCCTGTCCTCGGCCGCCGCGGCCGCGGGCTCCGGCCCCGACACGGGAGCCGGCACCGCCCGGTCCCGGGACCTCCTGCCGTTGCGGCTGTCCCCGGTGACCAGGATCAGTGAGAAGTACGGCACCGTCGCCGGGTCGACCTCGGCGACCGGCAGCCGCCGCTCCCCGGCCATGGAGGCGCGCTCCACGTACACCGCGTGCTCCAACCGCCCGGCCGCCTCCAGGGCGCGGCGCACCGCGGGGAAGGTCCGGCCCAGCTTCATGATCACCGCGGCGTCGGTGCCCGCCAGACGGCGGGCCAGTTCCGGCTCGGGGAGGGTCCCGGGCAGCACGGTGAGCACGTCGGTCTGCCGGACCAGCGGTGCCGCCGCTGCCGCGGCGGCCGCGCCGAACGCCGGGACCCCGGGGACGATCTCGGTCTCGTACCGTTCGGACAGCCGGTCGTGCATGTACATGTACGAGCCGTAGAACAGCGGGTCGCCCTCGGAGAGCAGGACGACGTCGCGTCCGGCGTCCAGGTGGGCGGCCAGCCGCGCGGCGGACTCCTCGTAGAAGTCGGCCAGCGCCCCCGCGTACCCGCCCGGGTGGTCGGTCGTGCCGGTGGTCACCGGGTAGGTGAGCTGTTCCTCGACCGCGGAGGCCGGGACCAGGTCCTCGGCGATGCGGCGGGCGTTGGACCGCTTGCCGACCCCGGCGTGGTAGGCGACGACGTCGGCCGCGCGGATGAGTCGGGCCGCCTTGAGGGTGATCAGTTCGGGGTCGCCCGGACCCACACCGACCCCGTGGAAACGTCCGGTCACTCCTCCTCCTTGGCGAGTGCGTTCAGAGCTGACGAGGTCATCGCGGACCCTCCGCGACGGCCGCGGACCGTCACGTACGGGATGTCGGTCCCGTGCCGGTCAGCGAACTCGGTGAGCGCCTGTTTGGACTCGGCGGCACCGATGAAACCGACCGGGCAGCCGACGATCGCGGCCGGTCGCGGCGCCCCGTCGACCAGCATCTCCAACAGGTGGAAGAGGGCGGTGGGCGCGTTGCCGACAGCGACCACGGCACCCTCCAGCAGGGGTTCCCACAGGGACACCGCGGCTGCCGTCCGGGTGGTGCCCCACTCCCGTGCCAGATCGGGGACCCGTGCGTCGCCGAGGAAGCAGAGCACCTCGTTGTCGCCGGGCAGGCGGCTCGCGGTCACCCCGGCGGCCACCATGCGTGCGTCGCACAGGATCGGCGCGCCGTCCTCCAGGGCCGCGCGGGCCGCCGGAACCAGGTCGGGGTGGACCACCAGGTCGTCGGCGAGGCCGACCTGGCCGGTGCCGTGGATCATCCGCACGGCGAGCCGTTCGGCGTTGCCCGGCAGGTGCCCCAGCCGGGCCTCGCGACGGATCGTGGCGAAGGAGTCGGTGTAGATCGCGGGGCCGTCGTCGACGTACTCGTAGTGCCGGTTCGGCCGGCGGGGGGCGGTCATCGGACCTCCCCGGGCACCAGAACTCCGCGCCAGGGCGTGACGACGAGCTCTCCGTGGCCCGCGGCGGTCGCCCGCTCGGCGAGATCCTCCACGGCGGAGCGGTCCAGTCCCCGGTCGGTGACCCGCAGGTGCAGTCCGCCCCCGGGCAGCGGCCCGTACGGCAGCGGAGGCGAGGGTCGTGGCAGCCGAGGGTCGGCGGCCGCCGGAGCGGCCAGCGGCGCCGGGAGTTCGGCGACGTGCCAGGGCGCCGTGGGGCCCTGACCGCGGCGTTCCAGGAACTCGTCCGCGAACCGCAGCAGCGCGGCGGGCGCCTCGTCGAGCGGTACCACCGGCCCCCAGCGCCCGCCGACCCTCAACTGTGCGGTCCTCTCGTCCAGGGCGACGAGCCCCAGGTCGCAGGGGCGATCGATGAGGTCCCCGGCTCCGTCGTCCAGCACGAACAGGAACCGCCCGGGCAGGTCCGCGCGGCGCGGCACGGAGCACAGCATCGTGTCCAGGGCCGAGGCGACGGGCCGCAGGTCGGCCCGCCCGCCGCCCGGTACGGCACCGTCCGGGCGTGCCGGGTCCTTCGGCCCCGTGCACGGGGAGACCATCACGTTGCGTACCAGTTCGTGGCTGGCCGAGGGCAGCAGACCGGTCGCCTCCAGGTCCCGGAGCACCTCGGACCCCAACCGTCCCGTGTTCCCGGGCAGGGCGCGCAGTTGCAGGTTCGCGCGGCCCGTGACGTGGACGCGGCCGCTGCCGTGCCGTTCGGCCACGGCGGCCAGAGCCCGCAGTGAGCGGGCGCGGAGCCGGCCGCCGATGAGCCGGAGCCGGACCAGCAGACCGTCGTCGGCGGCCCAGGGCCTCAGCGCGCCGGGGCAACGGTCGCGCCGGGTACGGCTGTGGGGGGTTCGGGCGGAGGGCGGGGTGCCGGGCAGGGACATGCACGTCTTTCGGGTCAGGGGCTTGTTCGCGGGCCCGCGGATGACTCGGCGGAGGTGTCCGCCGCTACCGGCAGGTCTTCGGACTCGGAATCGACCGGTACGGGGCGCCTTCCCGGAGTTCTACTCCAGTGGCTGTCCGGGGGAACACCCCGGACGTGCCCGTCCGTCATCCTCACCGCTGCGCGTCAGTCCCGGAGTCACACCGGGTTCCCTGCCCCACGGACGTGGGGTTCGACCGGTCCGACGAGGGTATCGTGCCACCTCGCGGCTCGTTCCGGCGGACCGTGCCCGGGCGCTCTCTCCGCCCCCGCGCCTCCGGCCCGCCCACTGAGCACGCCCTGTTCCAGGTCGGCGGGGAGCCGCCGGGTGTCTGGTGGGCATGTCGGGCATACCGCCTCCTCGGGTGCGGGAAGGCCAGTATCGGGGAACACGCTGGGTTACCGACGGGTTTCCGCCGACTTGATCTCTCGGGAGTGTGGGGGTCGCCAGCCCGGGAATGTCAGTGGTTCGCGTCATGCTCGGAGCATGCTTGATCACCTCGGTATCCAGGTCGCCGACCCCGAAGCCAGCGCCGTCTTCTACGACGCCGTCCTCGCTACGTTGGGGCACCGGCGCATGCTCCAGTACGGGCCGGTCATCGGCTACGGCAGTGATCACCCTCGGTTCTGGATCTCCCCGAGCGAGACCGGCGATCCGGCGCGGGAGTCGCACGTCGCCTTCGCCGCCGCTGACCGGGCGATGGTCGGAGCCTTCTTCGCAGCCGCGGTCGCTGCGGGGGCGGAGGTACTGCACGAGCCGAGGGTCTGGCCTGAGTACCACGAGCACTACTACGGGGCCTTCGTACGAGATCCTGACGGCAACAACGTCGAGGCGGTCAGCCACGCCCCTGCCTGACCCGACGGTCAGTTCCTCTCCGCCGGACCGCCGAGGTTCTTGAACCACGGACCGCTCGCGAGCAACCAGTGCGGTACGAGCTTGACGGGAAAGGGCAGGTCGGTTTCGAAGACCTCCTCCCCGTAGACCTGGGTGACCACCTGGTACTGGCCGTCGAGCAGCCGTAGTTCCAGCAGGCCGATCTTGTCGGCCAGCGGGTTGATGATCCAGTAGGAGGCGATGCCGAAGGCCGCGTACTCCTGGCGCTTGATGTGGTTGTCCCGGAACACGCTCTCCGGGGAGACGATCTCCACGGCCAACAGGGGAGGTACGTCGAAGTACTTGCCCTCCGGCATGTCGCAGTCGAAGACGGCCAGGTCCGGGATGCGGTGGGTGGTCCGCTCCGAGTTGAGATTGACCCCGGGACCCTCCCCGATCTCGAACTCGCCCTGGCAGAGGTTGTTGAGGTAGGTGTTGAGACGGCTGGCGACACGGAAGTGTGTGTTGGTGGGGGCGGGAGACACGTCAAGCCTCCCGTCGACCAGCTCGTACCGCTGCCCGTCGTCCGGTGTGTTCTCCAGGTCGTCCGCGGTCAGCCGTCGTTCGGGTACGTCCGGGTGCCTGGTGGTCATGACAGACATACTGCCTCCTCGGGTGCATGAAGACCAGTATCGATGGTCACTTTGGGTTACCGACGGGTTTCCACAGGCCCGGATCCACCGGAATCCGCGCCGCCCCCGGCCACGACGGTGACGTCCCTATGTCCGGGACGGGCCGATCGCCCGCAGGCGCGACATCTTGTCCGGGTTGGCCACCATGTACACGTGCCGGGCCCGGCCCTCGAAGACGTCCAGGGTCAGCACGGTGATCGGAACCCCCTCCACCGACAGGACCGCGGCGGGGCCGCCATTGACCCCGGTGATCTCCATGTGCACCGGTGCCGCGGATGCCAGGCCCAGGGACCGGAGGAAGCGCGAGGTGTTGCGTTCCCGGGACACCGCGGCCAGGAAACGCCCCACCTTGTCGGCACCGCGGATCACCCGCAGGGGCGCCGGGGTCCTGCCGCCGCCGTCGCTGACCAGGGTGGCGTCCTCGGCCAGCAGCCCCTTGAGCCCGTCCAGGTCGCCCTCCGCACAGGCCCGGAGGAAGCGTTCGGTGATGCGGCGGCGCGCCGCCCGGTCGGCCTCGAAACGGGGGCGGCGTTCCCGAACGTGGTCCCGGGCCCGCCGGGCCAACTGCCGGGTGGCCGCCTCGTTCCGGCCGATGACCCGGGCGATGTGCGTGTAGGGCAGTTGGAAGGCCTCGTGCAGCACGAACACGGCCCGTTCCAGAGGGCTGAGGGTCTCCAGCACCACCAGGAGCGCGAACTCCACGGAGTCGGCGAGCTCGGCCCGCTCGGCCGCGTCGGGCAGGTCGCTGACCGGCTCGGGCAACCACTCGCCCACGTAGGACTCGCGCTGGGCACTGGCTTTGCGCAACCGGTCGATGGACAGCCGGGACGCCACGGTCACCAGGTAGGCGCGTGGGTTGTCGATCCCGTCCGGATCCACCCGGGACCAGCGCAGCCACGCCTCCTGGACCACGTCCTCGGCGTCGTCCGCCGTTCCCAGGATTCGGTAGGCGACCCCGTTCAGCAGGGGGCGGTGTTCCTCGAAGACCTCTGTTGCCCTCATGTCGGGGAAGACGTACCACAGTGCGCCTGGTGTGACATGCCCCTGACCGGTTCCGGACAGGGCCGTGTCCTCGGGCAGGTGTGACCAGGAGGGGCGGCCGGCCGGCGGACGGAGGGCGGCCGCCGGTACCGGCAAACGGCTTGCACCGCCCCCGGTGCGGTTCTAGGTTGGCGCGACCCGAGCTGTCAGTGAGAGGGGCTGTGGTTGTACCGAGTACGGGAGTGGAACCGGGGCGACGCCGACCGGCTGTTGACGGCCTTCGCCTGGGAGGAGTTGGCCAGGCAGGAGAGCGACGTGCCGCGGACCCGGGACGAGGCTCTGGAGTGGATCGCCGGGCGGGCGGTCCTGGCCAAGGAGCGGGACGTGCACGGGTTCGTGGTGGTCGACGGCCAGGACAGGGCCCTCGGGCACGTGCAGGTCTCGGTGTCCAGCCGCAGGCACGACTTCGGCTGGCTGGCCTACTGGACCCACCCGGCCGAGCAGGGACGGGGCGTGGCCTCGGCCGGGGCCCGGCTGGCCACGGAGTTCGCCTTCGACCGACTGGACCTGTTCCGGGTGGAGACGGGGCACCGGCTGAACAACCCGGGGTCGTGCGTGGCCGCGCGGCGGGCGGGTTTTCGCCCTGAGGGGATCGAGCGGGCCAAGCTCCGCTACGGGACCTCCCGTTACGACACGGGGATGCACGCGCGGCTGGTGACGGACCCGGTGGAAGGCGTCCCGGAGGGTGTCTGCGGCGGGTGACCGGAGGACCGTGCGGGTGTACACGCCCGGCCTGTCCGCTCCACCGGGGTGAGACGACGAACGCGGGGCACGGTGTACGAACACCGTGCCCCGCGTCATCCGCGCTCTGGGAGTGCGGACTACCAGTTCTTGACGGAGATGCCCGAGGTCTCGGTGATGCTGGTGACGTTGCAGCCCTCGGAGCTGAAGCCCGCGAAGGAGATGACGTCGGCGCAGATCGGCACGGTGATGTTCTGGATGTGGGCGTTGTTGTCCGCGGCGGCGGTGCCGGTCATGGCGCCCAGGGCGAGGCCGGTGGCGAGGACGAGGCCGGAGACGGCGGTGATGCGCTTCATGGTGTGCTTCCTTTTCGATTCGTTGTGTGCGTTTGGTTCTGGCAGGTCTGACGGGCGGCCGCGGCGACCGGGTGCTAGTCGTGGACGGAGATGCCCGAGGTGGAGTTCCAGTCGACGACGTTGCAGCCGCTGGCGCTGAAGCCGGAGGCCTTCAGGACGTCCAGGCAGACGGGGACGGTGATGTTCTGGATCTGGGCGTTGTTGTCCGCGGCGGCGGTACCGGTCATGGCGCCCAGGGCGAGACCGGTAGCGAGGACGAAACCGGAAACCTTGGCGATACGGGTCATGGTGGTTACCTTTCGGAAGTGCAAAACAGGTTGGCTGCGGCCGCCGGAATTAACTTAGCGTAGCTGGGCGCGTGCTCGAAGTAGTTTTGGGGAAGATTCCAGAGATCGCAAGGAATTTCTTCGGCTTCACGACAGACATGACGGACATGTCGTCTCTTCGCTCCTGGCTGAGTTACACAACCGAAAGCATGTCCCAGACATGCTCCTGGCGAATGCATCGGAATCACGCACTGTCCGACATGGCTCGCCGTGGGCGCACGAAACCGGACATAGAAAAGGGCCCGCACGGTGTCCGTGCGGGCCCTGCGTTCGCGAACGGGTTCGGTTACCAGCCCTGCTGCTGTCCGTAACCCGGGTACGGCTGCCCGTAGCCGGGCTGCTGGCCGTATCCCGGCTGCTGCTGCCCGTATCCCGGGTACTGCTGCGGGTCGTAACCGGGGTACGGCTGCTGGTGCTGTCCGTAGCCCTGGCCGTAGCCCGCGTACGGGTCCTGCTGCTGAGCACCCGTCGGGTACTGCGGGTAGGGCTGCTGCTGCCCGGACTGGTCCGGCTGATGGGGCTGCTGGTGGTGGTGGGGCTGCCTGGCCTCGGCCTGCTCGTTCCCCGCGCCCTTCGCGGACTCGTCCGGACGGAAGATGAACAGGCGGGCGGCCGCGGACTCACCGGTCTCACTCGGGGTGATCAGTTCCAGGCGCCATCCGGCCTCCTCGATGCCCTCGAGGATGCGGGTCAGTCCGGGGCGCAGCTTGCTGGAAGTCTCGTCGTAGGCGTTGACCTCGAGCTGGATGATGAACATCCGGCGCTTCTGCTGCGCGGCGACCTTGGCGTGCTCGACGACCGTGCTGTCCCGCACGACCTGTGTGACGCTCATGAATAACCGTACCCATCTGCTCTGCGGAGCTGCTTCACCCGTCGGGGTCGTTCCCGGTCGCCCGCGTCCACCGTGACGGGATCCTGCCGGGCTCCGCCCCCATCATGCCTCCTATGGGGGTATCTGGCCACAGAGGACCGGAACCCCCGAAAAGGCTGGACAGGCCCCACCCGCCAGGTCGGGGCGCCTACGCCCGCGGCCGGCCCGCGACGGCGCGAACGGCCTCGACGACGGGTGTCCTACCGTTCACCAGGTTGAGAACCCGCTTGGCCGTACCCGGTTCGTCCAACAGGGCAACGATCACGGCGGCCACGTCGTCCCGCGTCACCGAGTCGCGCTCCACCTCCTCGCCCAGGTCCACCTGGCCGGTTCCGGCCTCGTCGGTCAGCCGCCCGGGCCGCAGGATCGTCCAGTCCAGGTCGAGGTCGTGCTCACGGAGCTCGTCGTCCGCGGCCTTCTTCGCCGCCACGTAGGCGGCCCACACCTCGTCGGTGCCCTCCGGCACCGGCTGGTCCACGTTGATCGCGGAGACCTGCACCAGGCGGCGCACCCCGGCGAGCGCGGCGGCATCGGCCGTCAGGGAGGCGGCCTTGTGGTCCACGGTGGTCTTGCGGGCCACACCGCTGCCCGGTCCGGCACCGGCGGCGAACACCACGGCGTCAGCGTCCATGATCTTCTCGGTCAGTTCGGTGACCGTCGCCTGTTCCAGGTCGATGAGGACCGGCTCGGCCCCCGCGTCGACGACGTCCTGGCTGTGGTCGGGGTTGCGGATGAGGGCGACGGGCCGGTCACCGCGGTCGGCCAGGAGCCTGGCCAGCCGTAGAGCGATCTTCCCGTGTCCTCCGGCAATGACGATACGCATGGGGGAAGCGTATTGCCTGGAGCCCGGCGATCCCCTGAGGAGACCCGGGCGGCGCCGGTGAACTTCACGACGCCGCCCGGGGGGAATACCCCCGGCCGGAGGGCACCGCCCTCCGGCCGGCCTTCAGCCGACAGTCCGGCTACTCGACCGTCCAGGTGTCCCCGCTGGCCAGCAGCTCGGCCAGCTCGCCGTCGCCGCGCTCGGCCCGCGCGTCCGAGATCTGCTCGTTCACCAGACCGTCGTAGGTGGGGCGGCGCACGTCCCGGAACACCCCGATCGGCACGTGCTCGAAGGCCGGGTGGTCCAGACGCGACAGCGCGAACGCGTACCCCGGGTCCTGCCGGTGCGCGTCGTGCCGGATCAGCCGGTCCGCGCCGACCGAGTCCACGTCCACGACCTCCAGACCGCCGAACTCGCCCGTGACCACGCCCCGGTCCTCGCCCAGCCGCAACGGCTCGCCGTGCTCCATCCGGAGCAGCCGCAGGTCGCGTGCGGTCGGGTCCTTCAACGGCTCGAAGGCGTCGTCGTTGAAGATCGGGCAGTTCTGGTAGATCTCCACGAACGAGGCCCCGGGGTGGTCCGCCGCCGCCCGCAGTACCGACGTCAGGTGCTTGCGGTCGGAGTCCACGGTCCGCGCCACGAAACCCGCCTCGGCGCCCAGCGCCAACGACACCGGGTTGAACGGCTGGTCCAGCGAACCCACCGGCGAGGACTTGGTGATCTTCCCCGCCTCCGAGGTGGGGGAGTACTGACCCTTGGTCAGCCCGTAGATCCGGTTGTTGAACAGCAGCACGTTGATGTTGACGTTGCGGCGCAGCGCGTGGATGAGGTGGTTTCCACCGATGGACAGCCCGTCGCCGTCCCCGGTGATCACCCACACCGACAGGTCGGGGCGGCTGGTCGCCAACCCCGTCGCGATCGCCGGGGCGCGTCCGTGGATGGAGTGCACGCCGTAGGTGCTCAGGTAGTACGGGAAGCGCGAGGAGCAGCCGATCCCGGACACCATCACGATGTTCTCGCGCGGCACGCCCAGCTGCGGGAGGAAAGACTGGAAGGCCGCCAGGATCGCGTAGTCACCGCAGCCCGGGCACCAGCGCACCTCCTGGTCGGACTTGAAGTCCTTCATCCTGTACTCGGTGTCCGACTTGGGCACCAGCCGCAGGCCGGCCAGCTCGCCCTCGCGGCTCGCGTTCTCAGTCACGGTCGATGACCTCCTGCAGCACGTCCGCGAGCTCCTCCGCCTTGAAGGGCAGTCCGCGGACCTTGTTGTAACCGATGACGTCCACCAGGAACCGGCCGCGCAGCAGCAGCGACAACTGGCCCAGGTTGATCTCCGGGACCACGACCCTGTCGTAGCTCCGCAGCACCTCACCGAGGTTGGCCGGGAAGGGGTTGAGGTGGCGCAGGTGCGCCTGGGCCACCCGGCCGCCAGCGCGCCGCACCCGGCGCACCGCGGCGGTGATGGACCCGTAGGTGCCTCCCCAGCCCAGGACGAGGACCTTCGCGTCACCGGTGGGGTCGGACACCTCCAGTTCGGGGATGTCCCGGGCGATCGCGTCCACCTTGGCCTGACGGGTCCGGACCATCAGGTCGTGGTTGCCGGGCGTGTACGAGATGTCGCCGCTCTCGGCGTGCTTCTCGATCCCGCCGATACGGTGCTCCAGCCCCGCGGTGCCCGGCACCGCCCACGGGCGGGCCAGCGTCCGCTCGTCACGCAGGTACGGCAGGAACTCGCCGTCCGGACCGTTGGGCCCGTCGGCGAACGCGGGGTCGATCGTCGGCAGCTCCGACACCCGGGGCAGCTGCCACGGCTCCGAACCGTTGGCCAGGTACCCGTCGGAGAGCACCACCACCGGGGTCCGGTACTCCACTGCCAGCCTGGCCGCCTCCAGCGTCGCGTCGAAGCAGTCGGCGGGGGAGGCCGGGGCGACCACCGGGACCGGGGACTCGCCGTTGCGCCCGTAGAGCGCCATCAGCAGGTCCGTCTGCTCGGTCTTGGTGGGCATGCCGGTGCTCGGCCCGGCCCGCTGCACGTCGATGATCAGCAGGGGCAGTTCGGTCATCACGGCCAGGCCGACGGCCTCCTGCTTGAGGACCATGCCCGGGCCCGAGGTGGTCGTCACCCCGAGCGAGCCGCCGAACGACGCGCCCAGGGCCGCGCCGACCCCGGCGATCTCGTCCTCGGCCTGGAAGGTGCGCACCCCGAAGCGCTTGTGCCGGGAGAGCTCGTGCAGGATGTCCGAAGCCGGTGTGATCGGGTACGAGCCCAGGAACAGGGGCAGCCCCGAACGCTGGGAGGCGGCGATCAGCCCGTAGGCGGTCGCCAGGTTCCCGGTGATGTTCCGGTAGGTGCCGGCGGGGAGGCGCGCGGGCTTGATCTCGTAGGAGACCGCGAAGTCCTCCGTGGTCTCACCGAAGTTCCACCCGGCCTGGAACGCCGTGAGGTTGGCGGCCAGGATGTCCGGCTTGCCGGCGAACTTCGACTTCAGGAACGAGGTCGTCCCCTCCGTCGGCCGGTTGTACATCCAGGACAGCAGCCCCAGGGCGAACATGTTCTTCGCGCGCTGGGCGTCCTTCTTGGAGATGTCGGAGTCGGCCAGGGCCGCCACCGTCATCGAGGTCAGACCCACCGCGCTGACCTTGAACGCGTCCAGCGTCCCGTCGGTGAGCGGGTCGACCGCGTACCCGACCTTGGCCAGGCTGCGCTTGGTGAACTCGTCGGTGTTGACGATGACCGTGGCCCCCCGCGGCAGGTCGCCGAGGTTGGCCTTGAGGGCGGCGGGGTTCATCGCGACCAGCACGTCCGGAGCGTCCCCCGGAGTCATGATGTCGTGGTCGGCGAAGTGCAACTGGAAGCTGGAGACGCCGGGGAGGGTGCCCGCGGGGGCGCGGATCTCCGCCGGGAAGTTCGGCAGGGTCGACAGGTCGTTGCCGAACGACGCGGTCTCCTGGGTGAAACGGTCACCGGTCAACTGCATACCGTCGCCGGAGTCCCCGGCGAAGCGGATGATGACCCGGTCGAGTTGTTCGATCTGTTTGGCCACTGAGATCGACGACCTCCTTGGTGAGCCGCCGGTCATGACGGGCGGCGGCGCTCGGTTGTCTGCCCCCGGTCCTGCCGCACCGTTGCGGGCCGGGTGTGGGTCGGGGACAGGAGGACGGCGTGGCCCCCCGCACGCACTGGGTGCGCCAACCCAGCGCGGCGTTCGGCGGTCCGGAACCGCGACCGGGCCGTGCGGCTGCCAACCTACGACGGCACGGTCCTCCGCTCACCTCGGCGGGGCATCCCCTCCTCGGCCCGCGGAGTGACAAGGGCCACGTTCGCACTATAGGTCTTCGGCCCCGGCCAGGGGCGGGGCGGGTGGCCATTGTCACAGGGGGTTCCGCCGCGGGGCCCGCCGCCGCCCCGGAAGCGGGATGTGACGGACAGCTGGTCACATGGGGAACGCAAGACGCCGACCCGCACGTTTGTCACCATGTACGCATCCAAAGCCGGGCAGCGGCGAACAGCGGAGGGAGGGCGCGTGCACGTCAACGCGATCCGCGCGGTCGGACTGTTCGCCGGCGTCTCGGCGGCCGCCGTCGTGATCGGCTGGCTGTGCGGCGCGGGGAAGGGCGTCCAGCTCGCGGTCGTGCTGGTGGCCTGTGCCGGAATCCTGGTCTACCTCTTCGGGGACACCCTGGCGCTGCGGGCGATGCGGGCCCGACCGGTCAGCGAGATCGAGCGCCCCGAGCTCTACCGGATGGTCCGTGAACTGGCCACGACCGCACGCCAGCCGATGCCGAAGCTGTACCTGTCCCCGGTGCGCTCCCCCAACGCCTTCGCCGCCGGGAGCACTCCGCGCCGCGCCGCCCTGTGCTGCACCACCGGTCTCCTGCGCACCCTCAACGAACGCGAGCTCCGCGGGGTCCTGGCCCACGAGCTGGCGCACATCCGCGCGCGCGACACCCTGATCAGCTCGGTGGCGGCGACGCTGACCACGCTCATCACGGCCCTGACCGCGATCTCCTTCCTGATCCCGCTGGGGGACTCGGAGGAGACGGACCTGCCCGACCTGCTGGGCGGCCTGATGGTGGTCCTGCTCGCCCCCCTGGCGGCGGTGGTCGTCCACTGCGGGGTGGGCCGCGCGCGGGAGTTCCGGGCCGACCAGAGGGCGGCCGAGATCACCGGCGACCCGCTGGGGCTGGCTGACGCGCTGCGCAAACTGGAGTCGGGCAACCGGGCCCACCCGCTGCCCAGGGAGCGCGTCCTGCTGGCCGCCGCGCATCTGATGACCGCGAACCCCTTCCCGGGCGGGGTGGGCCGCATGTTCGCCGCGCACCCGCCGGTCCAGGAGAGGATCCACCGACTGCGGGAGCTGCGCCGCCGCTGGGACATGGGCTGAGCCGCGCGGGGCCCGCACGGGTGGGTACGGGCCCGGACAGCGCTGCGGCCGCCGGCCCCGGGAGGGGCGGGCGGCCGTTCGGCCCCTCGGGAGGGGCTAGCGGTAGTTCACGAACTGGAGCGCCAGGTCGAAGTCCTTCTCCTTGATGAGGTTCATCACGCCCTGGAGGTCGTCCTTCTTCTTGGAGCTGACGCGCAGCTCCTCGCCCTGGATCTGGGCCTTGACGCCCTTGGGCCCCTCGTCCCGGATGAGCTTGGAGATCTTCTTGGCGTCCTCGGAGGAGATGCCCTCCTTGAGGTTGATCGGAAGGCGGTACTCCTTGCCGGAGGGCTTGGGCTCCTCGGCGGCGTCCAGGACCTTCAGGGAGATCTTGCGCTTGATCAGCTTCTCCTTGAAGACCTCCAGGGCGGCGGCGGCGCGCTCCTCGGAGCCGCTCTTGATCTCGATGCCGTTCTCACCCTGCCAGGCGATGGTGGTCCCGGTGCCCTTGAAGTCGAACCGCTGGGCCAGCTCCTTGCCCGCCTGGTTCAGGGCGTTGTCGACCTCCTGACGGTCGAGCTTGGACACCACGTCGAAACTGGATTCGGCGGCCACGTACTCTCACACCCCGCTACTTCTCATGGGTCACGGGCGCCGACGGGCGCCCGTGCGCGTCTCGTTCGGCCCGGTCCGGGCCGGGTTCAGAGCTTAGCTGCGCACCGTCCGCCCCGTCCGGGAGAGCCTGCCGGGAACGCGCCGGGTTTATCGATTTCAGGTTCGGGCCGATCATCCGCTATGGTCGTTCATGCACGGCGACGCCAAGCGTCGCTGCAGCCCAGGCAGGTTGCCCGAGTGGCCAATGGGAGCGGACTGTAAATCCGTCGGCTTAGCCTTCGAAGGTTCGAATCCTTCACCTGCCACAGGGGAGCGAAGCCCCCGGTACCCGAGGTACCGGGGGCTTCGTCGTGTCCGGGGGCAGTCTGACCACCCTGCGGCCCTCTTCACTCCGCGTGTCCCCCATCACGGAGAGTCAGGTGATTCGGGCGATTGCGGGAGTGTCACGCTCCGGACACAGAAAAATCACTCTGAGTGAGGATCGTCCGCCGTCCCATCCTCCGAGTGTGCCGATAAATCACAGCATTGTCCTATTTGGTTTATGGGGCGAATGGAATTCCTCCGGCAATTTGGACAAACTGCACTCCGGGTTTCGGCGTTGACAAAAACTGGGGGGCGGATGATGATTGCATCAGTCCACCGCGACACAGGTGCAAAAGCGCCTGCGTCTTTTTCTGTCAATGCCTCGCCTGATTTCCGGGGGAAACATGATCAAGAAGCTGACCGCTGCTGGCCTGGTCGCTGGTGCCGCGATGGGTGCGCTCCTCATGGGGGCTCCCGCTCACGCCTCGCACGGTGGTGACCAGCAGTTCAACCAGAACCTCCAGCTCGTTCCGGTGCAGTCCTGCAACCTGACCGGCAGCGTTGGCCTGGTCGCCGTCACCGTCCCGATCCTGTCGCCGCAGACCACCGGCGACTGCGTCAACGGCCCCGTCGGCACCAACATCAGCTAGTTCCGGCAATTAGCTTGACCGAGACAATATCTCAAACTTTTTCGAAGGGTAGTTCAATGCTGCGTAAGCTCGGTGTTGCCGGCCTCGTTGCTGGTGCCGCTTTCTCCGCCGTTCTGGCCGCCACGCCGGCCTCCGCCTCGCACGGCGGCGACCAGCAGTACAACCAGAACCTCCAGGCCATTCCGGTCCAGCTGTGCAACACCAGTGCCGCCGTGGGCCTGGTCGGTGTGAACGTGCCGATCCTGTCGCCGCAGACCACCGGCGACTGCGTCAACGGCCCCATCAGCACCAACATCGACTAGGAGAACCCCACAATGCGTAAGTTCACCGCTGCCACCGCCATCGCCGGTGTCGCCCTGGGCGCCATCCTCGCCGCGGCGCCCGCGTCCGCCTCGCACGGCGGCGACCAGCAGTACAACCAGAACCTTCAGCTGGTTCCGGTTCAGCTGTGCAACACCGAGCTGGCCGTCGGACTGCTCGCCGGTGTGAACGTGCCGATCCTGTCGCCGCAGACCACGGGCGACTGCGTCAACGGCCCGGTCAGCACCAACATCGACTAGGGGGTCCGAAGATGCTGCGCAAGTTCACCGCCGCCACGGCGATCGCCGGTGTCGCGCTCGGCGCGATGCTCGCGGCCGCTCCGGCCTCCGCGTCGCACGGTGGCGACCAGCAGTTCAACCAGAACCTTCAGCTGGTTCCGGTTCAGCTGTGCAACACCGAGCTGGCCGTGGGTCTGGTCGGCGCCAACGTGCCGATCCTGTCGCCGCAGACCACGGGCGACTGCGTCAACGGCCCGGCGGGTACCAACGTCAGCCACGACCGTGCAGACCACGGTCACGGCTACTGACCACCCCGGTGTGGTGACGGGGCCCTGAGGCCCCAGTGACGGAAAAGAGCGGGACCGAGGCCCCCCGGCAGCTGCCGGGGGGCCTCGCCGCTGTCCGCGACCGTTCTGGTCGCAATCGAGGAGTCGAGATGAAACGCACACTCTTGGCCGGGGCGGTGCTGGCACTGGCGGTGTCGGCCTGCGGACAGGCCGAGGAGCCCGAGGAAGACGGCACCACGGCCGGCGGCGACTCCCCGGAGGCGGACGGTTCCCCCGAGGGGACGGCCACCGACAGTGGTTCGGGTGACACCGCCGCCGACGGCGGTACCGCGGACGGGGAGGAGGTGTACGTCCTCAACCTGTACGGCGACGAGGAGGGCTTCGACGACCAGCGGCCTACGGAGTACGTCGCCTCCGAGTTCACGACCTTCTCCGACATGGAGTGGGACGAGTGGAGCGGGGCCGGCGCCCGGGGCGGGGGAGAGGTCCTGGGCACCTGGTGCATGGACCAGGGGTGCCAGGACGACCCCTACGACGTCGAGATCGAGCTCGGGGAGCCGGTGGAGGCGGACGGCACCCGGTACTTCTCCGCGTACACCGTCACCGAGTACGACGAGGACATGCCCGAGGAGCAGCGGGACGCGCTGGAGCAGGCCGACGGCGGACGCCTCAACGTCCCCGCCCGGCCCCGGTGACACGGGTACGACACCGGAGCGCGGCCTGGCCGTCACGGGCCGGAGGTGTGCGGGACCGGACGTGAGTTTCGACT
The DNA here is from genome assembly GCF_014651695.1 of Nocardiopsis terrae. Taxonomy (GTDB): domain Bacteria; phylum Actinomycetota; class Actinomycetes; order Streptosporangiales; family Streptosporangiaceae; genus Nocardiopsis; species Nocardiopsis terrae. The sequence goes on along the minus strand of NZ_BMXJ01000001.1, from coordinate 159,752 downwards.
CCCGCCGCTCCCCGCCGAATCCTTGCAAAGTTCAGAAAAGGAACAAAAGTCCTGTTCAGAGTGGCTGTCCGGGTCGGTTTACCGGGGTCGGAGAGAGCCGAATCGGGCGTGGCGGGCTCCGGAGGTCTCTAGTCTGCTGAGTTGTGGGACTCAACCAGCGGACGGACGACCGCGCGGACGACGGACAGGGCACCGGTGACCGGCCGGTGCCACGGCACGGCCGCGCTGCCCTGCTGCGCCTGGCCACCTGGTTCGAGGAGGCCGAACCCGACCGGGCCGACGAACTGGCCGCGGCTGCCTTCGCCCTCCACCCAGCCCGCCACATCGAGGGGCGCGTCGACGACACCGTCGCGGCGACCACCAGCTGGTGGCAGGCCGAGCCCGACCGAAGCACCGTCACCGAACACCCCGGCACCCGGCTGCCCGAACCCGTACGCGACCACCGCGCCCAGCAGGCCCGGCTGCGGGACGCCGCCGAGTCCTCCGCCCACTGGCGTCGCGCCGGGGCCGAGCAGATCCGCTCCCTTCTCACCCGACCCACCGGGGACCACGCCCGCCTGGACCTGTCCGGCGCCGGGATGGAGGTCCTCATGGAACTGCTCACCGCGGCCCTCGGCTCCGGCGACGCCTCCCGCCGGCCGACCTCCGCGGGCGACCTGGAGTTCGGACTGCGCCTGCACGTGTACGCCGCTCCCGGGGCCGAGGTCACGGTCCGCGGCGAGGGCGGCGACCTGACCCTGGAGGGGCTGCGGCTGCGGGTCACCTCCTACGAGCAGCACACGCTGGACACCGAGCCCCCGTCCGGGAACCCGACCCGGCACGAGGAGGCCCCGTCCGCCGTCGCGCCGGTCAGCGCCGGGAACGACCCTGTCGGTGGACCGGCTCCCACCGGTACCCTCCCCGGACCGGAAACGTTCGCGGAACCGGAACCGGGCGCAACCCCGGAGCAGGAGGCGGCTCCGCAGCGGGAGGCGACCCCGGACCCGTTCCCGGAACCGGAAACCGCCCCGGAACCGGACCCAGAGCCGGAGCCGGAACCGGCCCAGGAGCCGGGTGCGGATGCCTCTCCGGAACCGGACACGGCCCCGATCCGGATTCCGGACGCGTTCAGGGAAGCGGAGACAGCACCGGAACCCGAACCGGACGCGTACCCGGAACCCGAACCCGAACCCGACCAGGACCGGAACCAGGACCCCGACACGGAGACCACCGGTCCCATCGAGATCACGACGCAAACGCCCTGGACGCGGAGGTGGGGGTGATGGAGACGAACACCCACACGGAGGACGCCGCCCTCATCGGTGAGCGTCAGGCCGCCGCACGCACCCTCATGGCCCGCCCCCTGCTCACCCGGCGCACCCACCCCGCCGAGTTCTCCCTCGTGCGCTCGCACGCGGAATGGCTCGTCCAACGCTTCCAACGGGTCCTCGGCTACCGCCTCACCGTGGCCGACGACCACGCCCGGCTGGTCAAGCGCGGCCTGGTCAGCGAGGTGGTCCGGCCCCTCACCCGCCCCACCGGCTCCCGCTTCACCCCCCGGACCCACACCTACCTCGCCCTGGCCCTCGCGGTCCTGGTCGAGCGGACCGGGCCCACCACGGTCCGCTCCCTCGCCGCGCAGGTCCGCGCCGCCGCCCGGGAGGCCGGGATCGACGCCGACCCCGCACGCGGCCTCGGCGAACGCCGGGCCTTCTGCGCCGCACTGCAGCACCTGATCGGCCTCGGGGCGCTCACCGAGACCTCGGGCACGGTCCGCGAGCACCAGGCCGACGCCGCCGTCGACGCCGGGCTCCTCCCGGACACCGACGTCCTGCGTTCGGTGGCCGCACATCTGCCCAGGGCCGGCGACGACCCCGAGTCCTTCCTCGCCGACACGGTCGACCCGGACCCGGAGAGCGACCAGGCGGGCGAGGTCGCCCTGCGCCGCCTCCTGGCCGAGACCGCCGTCGTCCACCGGGAGCGGCTCCCGGACCGCCAGCGCGACCGCCTGGCCGCCCACCAGTGGCGAGCAGCCGCCGCGCTCGGCAACCTCCTCGGCTGCGACACCGAGATCCGAGCCGAGGGTGTGGCGCTCGTCATGCCGGACGAGGCCGCGGCGACCCCGTGCTTCCCCTCGGACGACCCCGTCGGGCACACGGCCCTCGCCCTGGTCCGCCATCTCTCCGGACGCCTGCACCCCGGCCGCCCCACCACCTCCGTCCCCGTCCCCGAACAGGAACTGCACGCTGCGCTGGAGGCCTTCGGCGGTGCTGACGCCCCGGCCCGCTCCGAGTGGGCGCGTACCGCCGGACCCGAACTCCCCGGCCCGGACCGGCTGTCCGCTCTCGTCCTGGAGCTCCTCAGCGGCCTCGGTCTGCTCACGGGCAGACCGGGGGAGCGGCTCCTCAGCGCGGCGGCGGCCCGCTTCGGCGCCGATGTGGACGATCGCGTCCCCCGGATCCAGGACAATGACGAAGACAGCCGGACACACCCCGCGCAACCGCGTGGTTCCGGTCACGGTGGGCCCGACGCCCAGGCCGACCCCCGCGGCGACCTCGACCGGGTGGCGTCCGTGCTGCAAGCGGTGGCGAACGAGAAGGTGAGCGCGACCAGTGGTGACACAGGAGACGATCGAGGCCCCCGGGACGGCTCCGGCTGATCCTGCCGACACCCCCCGTTACCGCCTCGAACGCGCGGGAATCCGGAACGTCTGGCAGTACGACGACCACGTCCTGGACTTCGCCGAGGGGCGGCTTCTGCTGCGCGGCCGCAACGGCGCGGGCAAGTCCAAGGCGCTGGAGATGCTGCTCCCCTTCCTGCTGGACGGGGACGTCCGGCGGCTGGACACCACCGGGACCAACCGCACCAGCCTGCGCTGGCTCATGGCCGACGACCCCCGGGCCTCCCGCGGGCCCGACGAGGAGGACACCGGCCCCGACCTGCTGGGCGGACCCGTCCAGGGGCCCGAGTCCCCCGCGGGCCAGGACACCGGGGACGAGTCCGGGCCCGCCACCCGCCTGGGCTACCTGTGGGTGGAGTTCACCACCGCCCGCGGCGACCGCGGCCTGGACTCCGCCGCCCGCTTCCCCACCGGGCCCGGCTCCGCGTCGGCACTGCTCACCGCATCCGCCCCGGCCACCGGCCCCGAGGCCGCGGACGCCGCCTCCCCCGCGGACTCCGCACAGGACGGGGCCGACGCCCCGCCCCGGCACCTCACCCTGGGCGCCGCCGTCATGGCGGTCGGCGACGCCGACCCCCGCTGCGTGTACTTCGTGACCGACCGCCGCGTCGGACACGACCTGGAACTGGTCACCGACGGCCGCCCCAAACCCGTGGACCGGCTGCGTTCGGAGATCGGCGCCGACAACTGCTTCACCAGCGCCGTCCCCTACCGGGCCCGGGTGATGCGGAGCCTGTTCGGCATCGAGGACTCCGTCCGCTACCGCAACCTCATCCACCTGCTCTACCGCCTGCGCCGACCCACCATCGGTGACCGGCTGGAGGCCGGTGAGCTGGTCAGCGTCCTCTCCGAGGCGCTCCCCCCGATGGACGAGTCCATCCTGGACGAGGTCGCCCGCAACATCGCCGACCTCGAACAGGCCCGCACCGACAAGGACGAGCTCACCGAGGCCGGGGCCGGCGTCACCGCCTTCCTCGCCGACTACCACGGTTACCTCCTGCACACCCTGCGCACCCGCGCCGCCGAGGTCCGGGAACAGCTCGACTCGTGCACCCGCCGCACGGAGGAGACCGACCGCCTGCGCGCCGAGCTGGACGAGCTCATCACCGCGGAGAGCCAGGTCGCCGAGGAGCGCGACCAGGCCCGCCGCACCCGGGACACCGCCAACGCCGACGACGGCACCCTGGCCACCGCACAGAACGACGCGGCCACGGCCACCACCAACGAACGCCGCGCCTACGACGCCGCCGTCGGCGCCTACATCCGTGCGGCGGAGGCGGCCTGGGCCGCGGCCGAACACGCCGTGACCACCGAGACCCACGCCGTGGACCGCCTGGGCGAGGACACCGCAGCCATCGAGCGCGCGCTGGAGGTCCTCCGCCAGACCCACGTCGAAGCCTCCCGCGCGGCCACCGCGGCGGGACTCGACCCCAGGGCCCTCGGCCAGGTCCCCGACGCGACCACCGCGGTCCACGCGCCCCGGGAGAACACCACCCGGGTCGACCTCCAGGGGCTGGAACAGGCCGTGGAACGCGCCCCGGTCGACGGCATCGACCTCACCGACCTGCGCGAACACCTCGGCCTCCTGCACGACCAGCTCACCGGTGCCGCCGACGCAGCGGCCGACCGCACCGACCTCGCGGTCCGGCTGACCGGCCTCACCACCGCCGAGGCGGCCGCGGACCGCCGTCTGGTCGCCCTGACCAGCGAGGCCGAGAGCGCCGAGGCCGTCCTGGAGCGCGCCCACACCCGTGAGCAGGAGGCCATCGACGACCTGCGCGCCGAAAGCACCGCCTACGCCGACGGGGTCCGCTCCTGGGCGGCCGGCCTGCGCGACTCCAACCACGCCCACGCCCTCGGTGAGACCATCCACGAACTGGAGGGCAGCGTCGAACTGCCCATCACCGACTCCCTGCGTGTCCTGGACCCCGGGGTTCCGGCCACCGTCGCCCGTCTCGCCCACACCGCCGTCGACCCGCTCCTGGAGGAGCTGCGCGCCCGGCGCGACGTCGCCGTCAACGAGGAGGGCCAGCTCTCCGACGAACTCGCGGACCTCGCCGCCCGCCGGGCCCGGAACGCCGACAGCGCACCCGAGCGCCCCGCATGGGCCACCTACCCGCGCCCGGAGGAGGACGGCGTCCCCTTCCACCTGGCCGTCGACTTCGCCGACGGGCTCAGCCTCCGCGAACAGGCCGGACTGGAGGCGGCACTGGAGGCCAGCGGCCTGCTCGCCGGGTGGGTCCGCGCCGACGGCAGCCTCCACGACCCCGGCAGCCGCGACCTCATCGTCACCCCGGCCCGCACGGCCAAGGGCCGCACCCTCCTCGACGTCCTCGTCCCCGTGCCGGCCCCCGACCGCAGTGTGCACCACGACAACCTGCGCGCACTCCTGGCCTCCGTCGCCCTGCACTCCGAGGACTCCCAGACGCCCGCCGGCACTGACGACACCGAGGCCAAGCACCGCCGGGACAGCTCCGTGGCCACCGTCAGCTCGATGTCGCTCTCCGGCGGCTGGCGGCTGGGCGTGGCCTCCGGAGCCCACCACAAGAACGAACCCGAGTTCATCGGCGAGGCCGCCCGCAAACGCGCCCGCGACCGCCAGGCCGCCAACACCGACCGCCGGATGGCCATCGCCGAGGCGCTCCTGGCCGAGGCGGGCGAGCGCCGCTGGGCGGTCGAACACTCCTACGCCGAGCTGCTCGACGTCTCCCGCTCCCTGCCCGACTCCGCTCCGCTCGTCCGGGCCTGGGCCGCCCTCGACGTCGCCCGGGACGACGTGGCCGCGGCCCGGCGCGCGCACGAGACCGCCCAGGAGGCCGCCGGGGCCGCGCGCACCGAACTCCTCGACATTCGCTCCCGCCTGGCGGAGGCGGCCGGTGACGAGGGCCTGCCCACCACACGGGCCGGACTCGACAGCGCCCTGCGCGCACTGGACCACCTGCGGGTCCTCATCGCCTCGGGCCTGCGCGACCTCGAAGTCCTGGCCTGGGTGCTCGCCGACCACGAACGCCACGTGGCCGCCTGGTCCCGGACCCGGGCCGCCCGCGTCCTGGCCGAGGACGCCCGTGCCGCGGCGATCGACGACATGATCACCGTGCGCCGCCAGTTCGAGCTCGGCGACCGCGCCCGGGGGGTGGCGGCCGAGCAGATCGACGCCGCCCGCGAACAGGTGCGGGCCCGCGCCCAGGAGGCCGCCGAGCGCCTTCCCGGGCTCGAACGCGAGGCACAGCGCGCCCGGGACGAACGCGTCAGCGCCGAGGCCCGCCTCGACGCCGCCACCGCCGAACGCGCCGAACAGGTCCGCCGTGCCCTGGCCGCGGGGCGGACCCTGGTCTCCTCCGTCACCACCGTCGGCGACCCCGGCAGCAAGGCCGTCACCGGGGCCGAGGACACCGTCCCCGACGCCGTCCTGCTCCGCGCCGCCGGTCTGCAGGACTGCGCCGCGCAGGACGCGCCCCTGGCCCGCTACCTGGAGGCCGTCAACGGGAGGACGGAGGCCGAGGCGTCCGGTCCTGACGAGCGCCTGACCCTCCTGGCCTCCTTCGCCGGCCAGCTGGAGGAGGGCCTGGCGGCGCAGGGGGACGTCGACGAGGTCGACGACAGCGCCATCCTCGGCAGCCGCGAGGAGCTGCACCGCCTCCTCGCCTCCGTGGGCCTGTCCCAGACCCGCACCGAACTCACCGAGCCGCGCGGCGTCAAACGCCTCACCGTCCACGACGAGGACGGGGCCCACGACGTCACCGCCTACGCCGAGCGCGTCGCCGGGGCCGTCGTCCGCGCCGAGGAGACCGTCGCCCTCGCCGAGGAGGAGGCCTTCGAGCGCCACCTGCTCGGTGAGCTCGCCGGCCACCTCTCCCGCCAGATCGACGAGGCCCGCGCCCTCATCGCGACCATGAACGACGTCCTCAAGGACGTCACCACGTCCGCGGGGCTCGGGGTGCGCCTGGACTGGAGCCTGGCGCCCGACGCCGGGGCCGACATCGAGGCGGTCGTCCCGCTGCTGGCCACCCCGGCCGAGGAGCGCACCCGCGTCCAGACCACCCGGCTGCGCGACGCCCTGCGCCGCTGCATCGAGGCGATCCGCCGACTGGACCCGACCGCCACCGGCGGGGCCCAGCTGCGCGCCGCCCTCGACTACCGCTCCTGGTTCACCTTCACCGTCTACGTCACCGACTCCGCCGGGGACGAGCGCCGGCTGGGCCACCGCACCGCCCTCAGCCAGGGCGAGCAGCGCGTGGTCGCCTACCTGGTGCTGTTCGCCGCGGCCGCCGCGCAGTTCGACGCCCTGGCGGTGCGGGCGCCGTGGGCGCCGCGCCTCATCCTGTTGGACGACGCCTTCGCCAAGGTCGACGAACCCACCCACGGGCGCCTGCTCGGCCTGCTGGTCGAACTGGACCTGGACTTCGTCCTCACGTCCGAACGCGTCTGGGGCTGCTTCGCGAGCGTGCCGAGCCTGAACATCTACGAGTGCCTGCGCGACCCCAACGTCCCGGGGATCGCGACGCTGCACTTCACCTGGGACGGTAGTCGGAGGAGGCTCGTCGGGGTGTAGGAGTTGTGCGCATCACCAGCGCACTTCATCCCGTCCTGTCCTACTCTGCTGGTGCAGGTTCGAGAACGGAGCGGGGTGGCGAAGGTGACTCGGATACCCGAGGCGGACACGCACGCAGGACGGGACGGCCACGGGGCCGCACCCCAGACCGACGACCCCACCGCGACGGCCCTCCTGGAAGCCCTGGCGCGCTCGGGGATGCCGTCCCGGGCCAGGGCCTGGGTCAACGCGGCGCTCTGGGGCGAGGACGCGCTGGAGGCCCTCCTGCGCGGCGAGCACATACCCGAGACGGTGCCGGCCGGGCCCTCGGGGCCGCCGCCCGGGCGGGTGCGCCGGGCCTACCTCACCGGTATCCGCGTCCAGGGCTTCCGCGGTATCGGGCGTCCCGCGGAACTCACCTTCCCCCCGGGGCCCGGACTGACCGTGATCGTCGGCCGCAACGGCTCCGGCAAGTCCAGTTTCGCCGAAGCCGCGGAGGCGGCGCTGACCGGACGCAACCCCCGCTGGGACGCCATGCCCACCGGCTGGCGCGACGGCTGGCGCAACCTGCACTACGACGAGCGCACCGAGGCGACCGTCGACATCCACATCGCCGGCGACAGCGGACCCACCCGGATCAGCCGCCGCTGGACGGGGGAGAGCGTGCGCTCGGCGCGCGGCGAGGTGGTCCACCCCGACGGTGAGATCTCCCCGCTGCGCACCCTCGACTGGGGCGAGAACCTCGTCCGCTACCGGCCCTTCCTGTCCTACGACGAGCTCGGCCGCACCGTGACCGGCCGCGCCGCCGAGCTCTACGACACCCTCACCGCCCTGCTCGGGCTCACCGGGCTGGCCGAGGCCGAGCGCCGCCTGGCCAAGGTCTGCGACGGCCTGGTCCGGCGGCGTGACCGACCCTCCAGGGAGGTGCGCCCCCTCCTGGAGGCGCTCGGCACCTCCGACGACCCCCGGGCCGTCCAGGCCGTCCAGCTCCTCTCCGCGCCCAGCACGGACCTGGAGGCCCTGCGCCGCCTCGCTGCCGACGACGGACCCAGCGACCCGGCCCTGCACGTGGTCCTGCGCCGCCTGCGCCGCCTCTCTGTGCCCGAACGCGCGCTCATCAGCGACGTCGTCAACGAGCTGCGCGGCGCCGCCATGGAGCTGGCGATGGCCGCCGGAACCAAGGGCGACCACGCGCACGGCGTGGTCCAGCTCCTGGAACAGGCCCTGGAACACCACAAACGCCATCCCACCGAGACCACCTGCCCCACCTGCTCCGCCACCGGGGCGCTGGGCCCCGACTGGGTGCGCCGGGCCAACGCGCAGCTGCGCGCCCTGCGCCCCCAGGCGGCCAGCGCCTCCTCCGCCTACGAGCGGGCCGAGGCAGCCCGGGACCAGGCACGTTTCCTGCTCTCGCCCACGCCGGGGTGGCTGCCGCCGGACAGCGAGCTCGGCCAGGTGTGGGCGCTCTGGGAGTCGGGCTCGGACATCGACGACCTCGGGGAGCTCGCCGAGCACATCGAGACGGTGGGCCGCAGGCTCCGGGCCGCGGCGGTCAGCGCGCGGCGGGACGCCGCCGAACGGCTGGAGGACCCCACGGGCGGCTGGGCCGACCTCGCAGACCGCCTCTCCGGCTGGTTGGAGGAGGCCCGGGAGGCGGTGGCCGCCAGCGAGGCCCTGGGCGCCGCCGAGGCGGCGCTGAACTGGCTGGCCGACTACGCCCGCGGGGTGCGGGCGGAGCGGTTGGGGCCGGTGGCCAACCAGGCCGAGCAGGTGTGGTTCCGGCTGCGCCAGGAACGCCACATCGACCTCCAGGGCATGCGGCTGATCGGTCGCGGCGCCCGCCGACGGGTCGAGGTGGACGTGGCCGTGGACGGTGTGGCCGACCAGACGAGCGCGCCGGGGCTGCTCAGCCAGGGCGAGTTCCAGGCCCTGGCGCTGTCCATCTGCCTGCCGCGCACGCTGGTGGAGGGCAACCCGTTCGGTTTCCTGCTGCTCGACGATCCGGTCCAGGCGATGGACACGGAGACGGTCGAGGGGTTGGCCTCGGTACTGGCGGAGGTGGGGCGGCACCGGCAGCTCATCGTGTTCACCCACGACACCAGGCTGTCCGACGCCCTGCGCCGGCTGGGCCTGCCCGCCGACATCCGCACGATCAACCGCGACGCGATGTCCAACGTCTGGCTTGCCGAGGGCGCTTCGTGAGCCCGGTGGCCCCCAGAGGGCGCACAGTGGTTTCCGCGGGGGTGCACGGCGTCACATTCGGCCTCTTTCCGGGCTCTTCCCGGGAAGCTCTCCGCATCTGGGGAAGCTGCTCTGAACTGGTCTTTCGTGCTTCGGCGGCGGGGTCGCGGGGCACCGGGGCGGGGCGGCCGGGGCGGCCTCGGGTATTCGATTTGGCAGACCACCCCCAGATCCCTGTATAGTCATGACCAGCGCAAGGGGGCAACGCCCCCGGGGCGGACGAGAGAAAGCCCCACAGCGCGCCCCTTTAGCTCAGTCGGCAGAGCGTCTCCATGGTAAGGAGAAGGTCTACGGTTCGATTCCGTAAAGGGGCTCCACCACTTGATGAGGTTCCGGTCCACTCAGGTGGGTGGCCGGTGGAACGTCACCGGCCTGGGCCGGGAGTGTTCCGAACTGGATCGACTCCCGTCCGATCCGGGGCGGGGTAGCTCAGTCGGTAGAGCAAGCGGCTCATAATCGCTGTGTCGTCGGTTCAAGTCCGGCCCCCGCTACCAACCCGCTGACCCCTGAGGCAGAGAACTCAGGGGTCGTCGCGGGTCTTCAGCAGTGTTCAACTGCGCCTAGGTAATGTCTCCAGCGAGAAAGGCACTCCGAAGTGGCTGCCACAGACGTGAGGCCGAAGATCACCCTGGCCTGCCAGGAGTGCAATCACCGGAACTACATCACGCGCAAGAACCGTCGGAACACCCCCGACCGTCTCACGATCAAGAAGTTCTGCCCGAACTGCCGCAAGCACAACGACCACCGCGAGACCCGCTAGGTTCTCGAAGGTCCGTTCGCCCCAGGCGGGGAGCGGTCGGTTTCTCGTAGACTCCAGCCCGGTGAGCCCATCGCTCACCGGGCTTTTGTTATGGCTGGCCCCGTGCGGCCGCACAGTGCACCAGGAGAGGCAGAGCGTGGCGATCAACCCTGACTACCTCGGCCGGGAGTACCCCGCCCCCGAGGCCTACGAGGTGACCCGCGGCAAGATCCGCGAGTTCGCCGAGGCGATCAACGACCTCAACCCGGTCTACCTGGACCGGGCCTCGGCCAAGGCCATGGGGTACCCCGACGTCATCGCCCCGCCCACCTTCCCGGTGATCCTCGGGATGGCCGGGTCGGCCCTGGCCGTCGCCGACCCCGACCTGGGGGTGGACTTCTCCCGGGTGGTCCACGGCGACCAGAGCTTCCACTACAGCCGCCCGCTCCGCGCGGGCGACGTCCTGACCACCCTCACCCGCATCACCGGAATCAAGGCGCTGGGCGGCAACGAACTGCTCACCCTGGAGACGGTGGCGGAGGCGGCCGACGGCGAGCACGTGGTGACGGCGGGCATGATGCTCGTCGTCCGGGGTTCCTAGGAAGCGGGGAAGAAAGATGAGCAGGATCAGCCACGCCGACGTCGAGGTCGGAACCCAGATCCCCGAGCGGACCTTCCCGGTCACCCGCCTGGACCTGGTGCGCTACGCGGGTGCCTCGGGTGACTTCAACCCCATCCACTGGAACGAGCGCTTCGCCAAGTCCGTCGGCCTGCCCGACGTGATCGCGCACGGCATGTTCACCATGGCCGAGGCCGGGCGGGTCATCACCGACTGGACCGGCGACCCCGGCAGCCTCGTCGACTACTCGGTGCGCTTCTCCGCCCCGGTGGTGGTGCCCGACGACGATGACGGTGCCGAGATCACCGTGGCCGGCAAGGTCAAGGCCAAGAACGAGGACGGCACCGTCACTGTGCTGCTGACCGCCCGCTCCGGCGGCGCCAAGGTCCTCGCCAAGGCCTCCGCCGTCGTCCGTCTGCCCTAGCCGCCCCGCGCCCGCGTCCGTTCCCTTCACCAGAGGTATGCCCGTGTCCACGATGCTCGCCGACCACACCACACTCGGCCTGGGCGGCCCCGCCAAGGCCTTTCACACCGCTGACAGCACCGACGAGCTGGTCCGGCTCGTCACCGGGGCCGACCGGGACGGTGAGCGCGTGCTCGTGCTCGGCGGCGGCAGCAACCTGGTGGTGGCCGACGACGGGTTCCCCGGCACCGTGGTCCTGGTGGCCTCCCAGGGCGTCACGCTGACCGGGGCCGGGACCGACCCGGAGACCGGCGAGGAGGTCGTCCTGCTGCGGGCGGACGCGGGCGTGGAGTGGGACCCCCTGGTCGGCCGGGCCGTCGAGGAGGGCCTCAACGGCATCGAGTTCCTCTCCGGTATCCCCGGCCGGGTGGGATCCACCCCCATCCAGAACGTCGGCGCCTACGGTCAGGACGTCAGCCAGACCGTCCGGGAGGTGTTGGCCCTGGACCGCACCACCGGTGAGCTGGTCACGATGTCCAACGCCGACTGCGGGTTCACCTACCGGGACAGCGTCTTCAAGGGGCACGACCGGTACGTGGTGTGCGAGGTCGTCTTCGAGCTCCGCAGGGGCGGTCTGAGCCGCCCGGTCCGCTACGCCGAGGTCGCCCGCACCATGGGTGCGGCAGCGGGGGAGCGGGTCCCGCTGGCCCGGGCGCGGGAGGTCGTCCTGGGACTGCGCCGGGGCAAGGGCATGGTCCTGGACCCGGCCGACCCCGACACCCGCAGCGCCGGTTCCTTCTTCACCAACCCGGTCCTGGCGCCGGAGGAGTACGCGGCCTTCCGCGAGCGCGCCGCCGCGCGCCTGGGGGCCGACGCCGAGGTTCCCGGGCACCCCGACCCCGAAGGCAACGTGAAGCTGTCCGCGGCCTGGCTGATCGACCGGGCCGGTTTCGCCAAGGGTTACGGGGCCGGTCCCGCGCGGATCTCCGGCAAGCACACGCTCGCCCTGACCAACCCCGGTGGTGCCAGTACCGCTGACCTGCTGGACCTGGCCCGCGAGGTGCGTGCCGGCGTCGAGGAGGCCTTCGGCGTGCGCCTGGTCAACGAACCGGTCATGGTGGGCGTCAGCCTTGAGGGCGGTGACCGGTCCCCGGCGCGGTGACCGCCGGGGCGCACCGGCCGCCTCCGCCACCCATGGCCGGGGCCCGTGCCGGGCTCCGGCCGGCTACCAGCCGTGCTTCTCGAGGGCCTGCTCGAACTCCCCGACCCGGTCCGGGCACATCTGCTCGACACCGACGATCAGCAGTCCGGCGTCGCTGCCCTGATTCATGTAGTCGTCGGTCCAGGCCTGGGGGTCCTCGGTGCCGCAGGCCGACTCGAACCTCTCGGTGACGGAGTCCATGTCCCGGACGTTGACCCCGTAGGCCTCGATGGTTTCGCGGTGCTCGTCCTGGCCGTAGCTGTGTCCTGAACACGCGGTCACGAGGAGTGTTGCCACTACTGCTCCGACGGCGACTGACGGGTTCCTGCGCATGGGGGACTCTCCTCGGGTGGGGGACGGGAGTGGTCTCTGAAGTGTGACGCATCAGGGGACCCCGTGGTTGACCTGGGGTGTTGCCTGTGAGCCCCGCCCAGCAGGAACAAAAGGGCGAAGAATTGAGTTGGGTGCGCCAAACACCTTTTTAAGGCAAGGCTGCTGAATGAATTCGACAGGGCAATAAATTGCAATGGAAAATGGTTCTGGTAATGTCTTCCCTGTCGAAGGGGAGTAGTCCCCAATCCGCACGGTCGACATACTGGGCCCGGAGCCCCGGCCGTGTGAGCCCGACTGAGCGCAGCTGAGCGGAGCGCAAGCCCCTCGGTGTTCGGGGCGGACGAGACCTTTGACCCGGTAGGAAACGACCGGGTTGAAGGGGCGTCCTCCGCCTCCTTCTGCCCATCACGGACAGCGGGAGCAGCGCATGTCAGCTTTTATGGTCGGCCTCGGTGTGAGCGCCTTCGCCATCTTCGTCGCCGAAATGGGCGACAAGACCCAACTCGTCGCGATGTCGCTGGCGACCCGCCACCGGGTCCTCACGGTGCTCCTGGGCATCACCGCCGCCACCGCGGCGGTCCACCTGGGCAGCGTCTTCCTCGCCGAGTTCCTCGGCGCCGCGATCCCCACCGACTGGCTCACCCTCACCGCCGGCATCGCGTTCCTGCTCTTCGGCGCCTGGACCCTGCGCGGCGACGAGATGACCGCCAAGGACGAGGAGCGCGCCGCCTCCCGCCGGATCCGCTCGGGCTTCATGACGGTCTTCGTGGTCTTCCTCGTCGCCGAACTCGGTGACAAGACCATGCTCGCCACCATCACCGTCGGCACGCAGCACCACTGGCTCCCGGTGTGGATCGGCTCCACGGTCGGCATGGTCGCCGCCGACGCGATCGCCATCGCCCTCGGGGCCGTACTCGGCAAGAAGCTCCCGGAGAGGGCCATCCAGATCGGGGCCGCGGTGCTGTTCTTCGCCGCGGGCGCGGCCATGCTCGTCCAGGGCGCCTGGATGCTCCTCGCCTGAGCCCCCGCCCCGATCCGTGCGGTCGCCGGACTGGCAGGGTCCGTCCGGAGAACGGTCGCCGTTCCGGACGGGCCCCTCACACGACCCCGGGCGGGGAACTGTCCGGTCACCTCACGCGCCCCGCGTACATGCGCAGGCGTCCGGCCAGGGCTCTGGTCTCCTCGCTCACGTCGGGGTTGGCCGTCCAGGTCTCCAGGGAGGTCGTGAAGCGCCTCCACTCCTCGTCCTCCGCCTTCGCGGCCATCCTGTCGATGTGCTGCATGGCGACCTGCTCCTCCATCCTCAGGAGCTCAGCCGCCTCGAACACGGCCACCGCACTGCCGGCGAGCTCGCCCGCGACCTGTCCCGCGGCCTCGCCCGCGGCGTTCCTGATCTTGCGGACCCTCTGGGCGAAGTCCTCGTCCTTCGACATCCTGCGCACCACGTACGTCGTGACGGCGGCACCGCCCGCGACGACTGCCCAGGCGATGAGGGGAACGGGCATAGGGGCCTCCAGCCACCCGTGCGCCGACCGCCGAGAGGTCGGACGCGCTTCCCCTCTGATGCCCGCTGCGCCGCACGGCCATCCCTGCCGACGGAGGCCGGTTCCGGCCGGAGCCAGCCGGAACCCGGTACGCGCTCCATCGGCTCCGGGGCGCCTCCGGCTCCTCGCGTCCGTCCGACCCGCCCTTTCAGGGGGCCTCCGGTGACGAGGGGCCGACCAGGGCGTCGACGGTCGAGGCGACCCCCGCGCGGATCCGGTCCCACCCCAGCCCCTGTCTGAGCAGTTCGGCGTTGAGGTCGGCGGCGACCGTCCCCAGGAGCAGGTGGGCGAGGTGGTCGGGATCGGGTCTGTGCGCGCACAGGATTGCCAGGTGCCGGTGCCAGAACGCGTAGGCGCCGATGCGGAAGCGGGCGCCCGGCGCGGCGGTCTCCGACAGCCGGACCAGGTCCAGGTGGTCGGCCAGGTAACCCAGGTAGGCGTCGAAGAAGGCCAGGGCCCGCTCGCGCGCGGGCGCCCCGGGACCCAGAGGCGGCTCGCCGAAGATGATCGCCTCCTGGAGTTCGCGCTCGCGCTGGTCCAGGAGGGCGGCCACCAGCCCGGACTTGTCGCCGAACCGGCGAAAGACCGTCCCCTTGCCCACACCGGCGGCCCGGGCGGCCGCGTCGACGGTCAGGGCCTCCACACCCCCCTCCGCGAAGAGCCGGGCCGCGGCCTCCAGCAGGCGGGTCCGGTTGCGGGCGGCGTCGGCGCGTTCCTGGGGCGGCCGGCGCAGGACCTGGAGCAGTTCGTCGTTCACGGGCACCATCCTACTAGACAAGCGGACTCAAGTCCGGTTAGGCTCGCGGCCATAAGCGGACTTCGGTCCGATTTTCGTGGAGGCCGGACCACGGTCCGGCAGGGAGAGTGACATGACAGCGCTGATCAGCCGAGACGAACTCAGGAAGCACATCGACGACGGCACCGTGACCGTCCTGGACGCCCTGGGCGGCGCCTACTACGAGCAGCAGCACCTGCCCGGCGCGCTTCCGCTGACCGCGGACGAGGTCGCGGACAAGGCGGCGGGACTGCTCCCCGACAAGGACGCCCTCATCGCCGTGTACTGCTCCAACCCCGCGTGCGGCAACAGCCAGGCCGTTTCGACCGCCCTGGAGGGACTCGGCTACACCCGGGTCCGCAAGTACCGCGAGGGTATCGAGGACTGGGCGGGGGCCGGTCTGCCCGTCGACAAGGGCTGACCCGCCCGGTCCGTCGGGGCAGGGTCGGCCGACGGAGCCCCTGCCCCGCACCGCCGTCGGAACCGGAGCGCTGGAGGAGGACCGCACGGGACGCCCGCGTCGCCGGTTCGGGGCGCGGGCTCAGCCCTCGACCGGCTCCGGCTCGCCCGCCAGCCAGTCGTCCACCCCGGACAGCAGTTCCTTCTTCAGGGAGTCGGGAGCACCCGCGCCCCGGACGGACATCCGGGCCAGGTCGGCCAACTCGGGGTCGGAGAACCCGAAGACCTCGCGGGCGATCTGGTACTGCTCCACCAGCCTGGGGCCGAACAGCAGCGGGTCGTCGGTGCCCAGGGCGATCGGCGCCCCGGCCTGGTACAGCCTGCGCAGCGGCACGTGGTCGAGTTCCTCGAACACCCCCAGGCTCACGTTGGAGGTCGGGCACACCTCCAGGGTCACCTCCTGGGTGGCGATCCGCTCCAGCAGGTACGGGTCCTCCACGGCCCGCACCCCGTGGCCGATCCGGTCCGCGGCCAGCTCGTCCAGGCACTCGCGCACGCTCCGGGGCCCGTTCAGCTCCCCGCCGTGCGGGGTCGATAGCAGCCCGGCCCGCCTGGCGATCCGGAACGCCGCCTCGAACTCGCGGGCGCGCCCCCGGCGCTCGTCGTTGTTCAACCCGAACGAGACCACGCCCCTGCCCGTGTACTGACGGGCCAGCCGGGCCAGCGCCCGGGCGTCCAGCGGATGCCTGGTCCGGTTGGCGGCCACCATCAGGCCGATGGACACCCCGGTGTCGCGCTCGGCCACGCGGGCGGCGTCCAGGATCAGCTCCAGGGTCGCGGTCAGCCCGTCGAAGAGCGCCGCGTAGCCGCTGGGGTCGACCTGGATCTCCAGCCAACGGGAACCGGCGGCTCTCTCGTCCTCGGCCGTCTCACGCAGCAGGCGGTAGATGTCCTCGGGCTTTCTCAGCACGGACCGGGCGATGTCGTAGAGGCGCTGGAAGCGGAACCAGCCACGTTCGTCCGTGGCCCTCAGCTTGGGGGGCCACTCCTTGGCCAGGGCCTGGGGCAGGTGCACGCCCCGCTCCGCGGCGAGCTCCACCAGGGTGTCGTGGCGCATCGAGCCGGTGAAGTGCAGGTGCAGATGTGCTTTGGGCAGCCGGTCCAGTCGGCGAGCGGTGGTCGGTGTCTCCATGACGTAAGCCTGCCGCATGAAGGGCACCCACCGCGCCGGGAATGGCCAACACCACATGAGACGAACGCGCCCCGGGCCGATGACCCGGGGCGCGTTCGTCGTCAGAGGGGGCGGGGCTACTTCGCCTCGGCCAACAGCTTCTGGATGCGGCTCACGCCCTCGGCCAGGTCCTCGTCGCTGAGCGCGTAGGACAGGCGCAGGTAGCCGGGGGTGCCGAAGGCCTCACCGGGCACCACGGCGACCTCGGCCTCCTCCAGGATGACCTCGGCGAGCTCGGTGGAGGTCTGCGGCTTGCGTCCGCGGATCTCCTTGCCCAGGACGCCCTTCACCGACGGGTAGGCGTAGAACGCGCCCTCGGGAACGGGGCAGAGGACGCCGTCGATCTCGTTGAGCATCCGCACGATGGTCCTGCGGCGGCGGTCGAAGGCCTTCTTCATCTCCTCGACCGCGGTGAGGTCGCCGGAGACGGCGGCCAGGGCGGCGGCCTGCGACACGTTCGCGACGTTCGAGGTGGCGTGCGACTGGAGGTTGCTCGCCGCCTTGACGACGTCCTTCGGGCCGATGATCCACCCCACGCGCCAGCCGGTCATCGCGTACGTCTTGGCGACGCCGTTGACGATGACGGTGCGGTCCGCGATCTCGGGGACCTCGACGGGCAGCGAGGAGAACTCGGCGTCGCCGTAGACCAGGTGCTCGTAGATCTCGTCGGTCAGTACCCACAGGCCGTGCTCGTCGGCCCACCGGCCGATGGCGCGGACCTGCTCGCGCGGGTAGACGGCACCGGTCGGGTTCGACGGGGAGACGAACACCAGCACCTTGGTGCGGTCGGTGCGCGCGGCCTCGAGCTGCTCGACGCCGGCCATGTAGCCGGTGCTCTCGTCGGTCACGACGAAGACCGGGACACCGCCGGCGAGCTTGATCGACTCGGGGTAGGTGGTCCAGTACGGGGCGATGACGATGACCTCGTCGCCCGGGTCCAGCATGGCGGCGAAGGCCTCGTAGATGGCCTGCTTCCCGCCGTTGGTCACCAGGACCTGAGCAGGCTCCACCTCGTAACCGGAGTCGCGCCTGGTCTTCTCCGCGATGGCCTTCTTCAGCTCGGGAAGGCCGCCGGCGGGGGTGTAGCGGTGGAAGCGCGGCTCACGGGCCGCGGCCACCGCGGCCTCGACGATGTAGTCGGGGGTCGGGAAGTCCGGTTCACCCGCGCCGAAGCCGATGACGGGACGGCCCTCCGCCTTCATGGCCTTGGCCTTGGCGTCCACCGCGAGGGTGGCGGACTCGGAGATGGCGCTGATACGTGCAGAGATACGGGGTCGGTCAGTCATGCTCCTATGTTGTCATGTGTGCCCCGGGGCCGGTGGCGGGGGAAGGCCCCGTCCCGCCGGACGAAGTCCCCGGAGGGTGCCGGACCCGGGGTCCGGGCGCCCGGCCGGGCCCGCCGTCAACGGTTTGGCCCGAGCAGCGTGGAGGGCGTACACTCGTTCGCGTCGGTTCGTCGTTATGCAGGTGTCACACCACCGAGGGTGTGCGACAGCACTCAGAACCGGCTATGGTGGGGAGCGCAGTTTCCGCTCAAGGGCAGTGGCTCAATTGGCAGAGCACCGGTCTCCAAAACCGGCGGTTGGGGGTTCGAGTCCCTCCTGCCCTGCAAGTCCGCACGTGGTGCGGGGTGGCGTTCAGCGCCGCCCCGCCGCGGAGACAACGGAACTACGGGGATACGAAGCAGCCCGCGACCCTAAGGACCCCAGGTGACTCAGACTGACGCCGACGCCAAGCCCGACAAGGAGCCGAAGCGTCGTACCGGTCCGGTGACGTTCACCAAGCAGGTCGTCGGGGAACTGCGCAAGGTCCGCTGGCCCACGCGCAAGGAACTCGTCACCTACACCATCGTCGTGTTGGTGTTCGTCGTGATCGTCCTCGCCTATGTCTCCCTTCTGGACTTCGCCTTCGGTGAGGCCGTGACCTGGCTCTACAGCACCTTCGGCCGCCCCGCGGGCGCCTAGGAGCCCCGGGCCGCGCCTCGGGTGAACCCCGCTGGCGCCCCTGTCGGCGGCCGTTTCCACGGCCGTTCCGCCCCCGCTCGTCCGCGCGTTGGTCCCGCGTCGCCCGGAAAGACCGTAAGCTGGCAGAACTGGGTTCGACGCACGGCCTGTTCGGTGTGCGTCGCACGCACTAGCGAATCCGACGAGAGAAAGAGCAGCCGTGTCCGAGTCCCCACTGACCTCTGACGACTTCCCCGAAGAGGAGCCGGATCAGTCGTCGGCGGAAGAGACCGGCCTGGCGGGCGAGCTGTCCGAGGAAACGGTCGAGCAGACCGACGCCGACAGCCCGGAGCTGGCCGAAGAGGCCGCTGAGAGCACCGACGAGGCCGCTGACGCCGAGGCCGACGAAGCCGAGGCCGAGCCCGAGCTGCCCCGCCTCGACCCCGTCGAGGAGTACAAGAACGAGCTCGTCCTGCTGCCCGGCGACTGGTACGTCGTGCACACCTACGCGGGTTACGAGAAGCGGGTCAAGGCCAACGTCGAGAGCCGCACCCAGTCCCTCAACATGGAGGAGTACATCTTCCAGGTCGAGGTGCCCGAGCACGAGGTCACCGAGGTCAAGAGCGGCAAGCGCCAGCAGGTCACCGAGAAGGTCCTGCCCGGCTACGTCCTGGTCCGCATGGACCTGACCGACGAGTCCTGGTCGGCCATCCGCAACACCCCCGGTGTCACCGGTTTCGTGGGCCTGTCCAACAAGCCCGCCCCGCTGAGCCTCACCGAGGTGGCCAAGCTCCTGGCCCCCGAGCCGGAGGAGGAGCCGGAGCAGACCCAGCAGGTCAAGGGTTCCGGCGGCGGCGAGGCCCGCTCCGACGTGGCCTACGACGTCGGCGAGTCCGTCACGGTCATGGAGGGTCCGTTCGCGACCCTGCCCGCTACCGTCAGCGAGATCAACGCCGACACCCAGAAGCTCAAGGTGCTGGTGTCGATCTTCGGCCGTGAGACCCCGGTGGAGCTCTCCTTCAACCAGGTCGCCAAGATCTGACCCCGTGGGGTCTTCCCCACACCCCGCCCGGACCACTGTCCGGGCGACGTAGACTTGGTGGGTCCGCCCTGTGATGGGCGGACCCACTGTCGCGTGCCCCGCCCAGGCGGGACACGCTCCGGCCCGTCCGGTCCCGACGGGCCGTGACTCCGCGCCCGGGTACCCCGTACCCGAACGCGGGCAGCCTCCTTCGGCAGCGGTTCCGCCGTGGTCCCGTGACCCCGCGGTGCCGTCAGGGAGGCAGGGGCCGGCACACAACGCAGATCAGGCAAAGGACCCGATATGCCTCCGAAGAAGAAACTTGCCGCACTCGTCAAGGTGCAGCTCCCCGCCGGTCAGGCGACCCCGGCGCCGCCCGTCGGTACCGCTCTCGGTCCGCACGGCGTCAACATCATGGACTTCTGCAAGCAGTACAACGCTGCTACGGAGGCCCAGCGCGGCAGCGTCATCCCCGTTGAGATCTCCATCTACGAGGACCGCTCCTTCAGCTTCATCACCAAGACGCCCCCGGCGCCGCGGCTGATCCTGAAGGCCGCCGGTCTGGACAAGGCCGCCACCGACCCGGGCCGCACCACCGCCGGTTCGATCACCGCCGACCAGGTCCGTGAGATCGCGCAGACCAAGCTGCCCGACCTCAACACCGACGACATCGAGGCCGCGGCCAAGATCGTCACCGGTACCGCCCGCTCGATGGGCATCGAGGTCAAGTAGCTCCCCCTCGGGGCTGCTCGACGGCAAGAACCACAGTGGCAGGGCCAGGCGCTGGCCCTAGGACCACACGTTCCCTTAGGAGAACAGCGTGAAGCGCAGCAAGAACCACCGCAAAGCCGACAACCTGGTGGACCGCGACCGGCTCTACAGCCCCGCCGAGGCCGTGAAGCTGGCCAAGGAGACCACCAAGGTCAAGTTCGACGCGACCGTCGAGGTCGCCCTGCGCCTGGGCGTCGACCCGCGCAAGGCCGACCAGATGGTCCGCGGCACCGTGAACCTGCCGAACGGCACCGGCAAGACCGCTCGGGTCCTGGTCTTCGCGACCGGTGAGCGTGCCGAGCAGGCCCGTGCCGCTGGCGCCGACATCGTCGGTGACGACGAGATGGTCGAGAGGGTCCAGAACGGCTTCCTCGACTTCGACGCCGTCGTGGCCACCCCGGACCTCATGGGCAAGGTCGGCCGCCTCGGCCGCGTGCTCGGTCCGCGCGGCCTCATGCCCAACCCCAAGACGGGCACCGTCACCCCGGACGTGGCCAAGGCCGTGACCGACATCAAGGGCGGCAAGATCGAGTTCCGCGTGGACCGCCACGGGAACCTGCACTTCATCATCGGCAAGGTCTCCTTCGAGGAGCCCAAGCTGCTGGAGAACTACCGGGCCGCGATCGACGAGGTCAACCGCCTCAAGCCGTCCGCCGCCAAGGGCCGCTACATCAAGAAGGCCGTGGTCACCACCACGATGGGTCCGAGCATTCCGCTCGAGGCCTGACACGCCTGCTTGATCCTGCGGGCCCCGGCCCCGACCGCCGCCGTCCCCGGACGGCGAGCCGGCGGGCCGGGGCCCTCCTGTTGTCCGGGTCCCTGATCCGGGACGGCGGACGGCCCCCGCCTCCTCGCGGAGACGGGGGCCGTCGGCGTATGCGGTTACGCGGTGTGTGCGGTCACGCGGTGCCGATCTGGTCCTCGGTCGGCATCTCGAAGGAGGTCGAGTCGATGTCGGAGAACGCCATCGAGGCGTCGGCCTTGTCATCGGACAGATCCATGCGCATCGGGAAGCCGTTGTCGTCGATCCACAGGGTGACGTTCAGGGCCCCGGTGACGTCGCCGCCCATCAGCTTCTCGAGCACACCCTTCTGCTCGGAGGTGAGCCCGTCCAGGTCCTCGGCGGTCATGGAGCCCTCGACGACCGTGGTCTCGACGCCGTCGATCGCCTCGGTGCCGGTCTCCTCGGCCTGGTCGACTTCGGCCAGGGCCTTGGCGAGATCGGGCAACGACTCGAGGTCGAAGAAGTCGTCCGGGTCCTGCTCCATCTGGTCCGGGCTGTTGCGGAGCCAGGGGCTGTCGCCCTGGAGACCGTGCTGGTCCGCGACCAGCGGGTCCTGGCCCTCCTCGGTGATGAAGATGAAGGTGCCCAGGTCCTCGGCGGTGAGGTCGGCGGGCAGCTCGCCGCCAATGGACATGAACTCGAACATCATCTCGCCGAGGAGCGGCACGTTCATGGTGGTCTGGACGGCCTCGGGGTCGTCCATCACCTCGTAGACCAGGCCAGCCTCGATCTCGCCCACGTCGGGGTCGGACTCCGTCGTGTCGAGGGTGAGGGTGTAGTTGGTGAGCTCGTCGGTGTTGTCCCCGAGGCTGCCGAGCAGGTCCTCGATGGTGCTCTTCTTGTCGTCGCCCTGCCCCTCCTCCGCCGCGGCCTCGGTGGTCTCCTCCTCGGCTGCGTCGCTGCCGCAGGCGGTGAGGGCGAGGGCCAGGGACAGGGAACCGGCGGCCACGAAGGCCGGGGTACGGGTCTTCAAGGGAAGTGTTCACTTTCTTCGATGGGGGAGACGGGGGAAACGGGGCGCGTCGGAGAGCGGGGGCGCCCGTCAGTTGTGACTCGATGTTCCCACCTTCGACGGACATTACCGGTATCGCGTTCCGTCGGCGGGCGTGATCGGTGTCCGTTCCTCACGGAGCGGTGATGTCACCTCCCCCTCTTGCTGCTGCGGGGCGGTTCCGGTCCGGGCGGATGAGGTGTGGATCACCCCCGTGTGCGGCCCCGATTGGACGAGCACCCCCATTCGTCCGTTAGCATTGGTAATTGCCGAAGACCGCTGGTCGTCACCCGCTCGGGTGACCCAAGGACCCGTTGATGGGCGCCCGCGCAGGTGTCACCAGAGCTTTCCCGTTCCGGTGCGTGCAAGCCACGCTCTGAGAACGCGGTCGTGCCCCGTGCGCCTCGCGCTCGGGGCTTTTTCTCGTGCTGACGCCGATCGTGGAGTCCTTGGGAACCAACCAGCGTTCACTGTTGGAAGGAGTCCCATGGCGAGGCCGGACAAGGCAGCCGCGGTCGCCGAACTCTCGGACGAGTTCCGTGAGTCGAACGGCGCCGTGCTGACCCAATACCGGGGGCTCACTGTTGCGCAGATCACTGAACTGCGTAACAGCCTCGGTCAGACAGCGCGTTTTCGCATCGTCAAGAACACGCTGACCAAGCTCGCGGTCAAGGAGGCCGGAGTCGACGAGCAGATCGTTGATCTGCTCGAAGGCCCGTCCGCCATCGCCTTCGTCCGCGGGGACGTCGTCGAGGCCGCCAAGGGTCTGCGTGACTTCGCGAAGGCGAACTCGCCCCTGGTGATCAAGGGCGGCCTCATCGACGGTAAGTCGATGAGCGCCGAGGACGTCACCAAGCTGGCCGATCTGGAGTCCCGAGAGGTTCTCCTCTCGAAGCTGGCCGGTGCGCTCAAGGCCAAGCAGGGCCAGGCCGCCGCCGTCTTCCAGGCGCTCCCGTCCAAGACTGTGCGTCTCGCGCAGGCCCTGGCGGACAAGCGTTCCGAGGAAGCCGCTTAAACCCCATGAACCACGGCGGGTGCCGACGGCGCCCGGCCACTGGCTCGCACGATGCGCCGTTGGGCGCGCGTGTCGTTAGAGAAAGAGAGATCGCACCATGGCGAAGCTCAGCAACGAGGACCTGCTTGCCGCGTTCGAGGAGATGACCCTCCTCGAGCTCTCCGAGTTCGTGAAGCTGTTCGAGGACAAGTTCGACGTCACCGCTGCCGCTCCGGCCGCCGTCGTCGCTGCCGGCCCCGCCGGCGGCGGCGCCGCTGAGGAGGCCGAGGAGCAGAGCGAGTTCGACGTCGTCCTCGAGGGCGCCGGCGACAAGAAGATCCAGGTCATCAAGGAGGTCCGCGGCCTCACGAGCCTGGGTCTCAAGGAGGCCAAGGACCTCGTCGACAACGCCCCGAAGCCGCTCCTCGAGGGCGTCAGCAAGGATGTCGCGGACAAGGCCAAGGCCGCCCTTGAGGGCGCTGGCGCCTCCGTCACCCTCAAGTAGTCCTCTGCGGGCCCCAGATGCCCGCTGGTCTGCGTGAAGCGGCCGTCCCTCCTCCGGGAGGGGCGGCCGCTTTCCTGTGTCCTGGGAGGGCTGACGCCCCCTCCGGGCGTGGGGCGGAACGGTACCGGGGGATCCGGTCCGTCGACGATCCCGGGCCCGCGGGCCGGAAACGGGGACCGAACGTCCGTCGACCGCACGGTCCGACGTCCCGTATGTCATGAACGGCGCCGTGTCTGACCTGCCGTGCGCCGGGTGGTGTGCGAAGCTGGGGCGGTCCGGGGCGGAATCCGCCGAGCCCGCGTGTGCGAACTGTCCTCTGGACGCGATAACCTCCCGTCCCGGGAATCTTGACGGGGCACGGGGAGAGTGTTTACCCGCCTCGGGCGGGGGAACCTTTCCGGGTGTCCGTTGGCTCACATCCCCCGAGGGGCCAGGGCAGGCGCGCTGTTTCACCCTGATGGTCCAGGGCCTCCCCCCGGGGACGGCCGTCGGTCGGAACCCGGACCGGAGTCACCCCGCCGGGGGCGCCGGTGCACGAGGGGCGGGCTTGACGGATCGCCCTCCACGGGTGATCCTGCCGGTGTCGTGAGTGGCGCTGTGGACCGTGAGTGGACAGCGGTGTGGTGTTCGGCTACACTGCTCTTTTGCGCTGCCCTTTGGTGATCCCTGTATCGGTGTTCGGTTTCCGCCATCCCATTTCGCTGGATCCGGAAAGCCCGAACCCGATCGATGTGACCGTCTCAACCGCGTTGCGGCGGTACTTCTCGTGACGGATCGTCTGGCGTGCGCGCTTCAACCGCCACAAGCCTTCGGAAGGACCCCTGTTGGCAGCCTCGCGCAACGCCTCCGCTAACGCCCTTGGTCCGCACCGCGTTTCTTTCGCCCGTATCCAGGAGCCCCTCGAGGTTCCCAACCTTCTGGCCCTGCAGACCGAGTCGTTCGACTGGCTGCTGGGCAACGACACGTGGAAGACCCGGGTCGAGACGGCCCGTAACGCTGGCCGCAAGGACGTTCCGGAGCAGTCCGGTCTCGAAGAGATCTTCGAGGAGATCAGTCCGATCGAGGACTTCTCGGGCACGATGTCGCTGTCGTTCCGCGACCATCGGTTCGAGCCGCCCAAGTACTCCGAGGAGGAGTGCAAGGACAAGGACATGACGTACTCCGCCCCGATGTTCGTCACGGCGGAGTTCATCAACAACGACACCGGTGAGATCAAGAGCCAGACGGTGTTCATGGGCGACTTCCCGCTCATGACCGTCAAGGGCACCTTCATCATCAACGGTACCGAGCGCGTAGTCGTCTCCCAGCTGGTCCGTTCCCCGGGTGTCTACTTCGACAAGTCCGTCGACAAGACCTCGGACAAGGACCTGTTCGGCTGCAAGGTCATCCCGTCCCGCGGTGCCTGGCTGGAGTTCGAGGTCGACAAGCGCGACTTCGTCGGCGTCCGCATCGACCGCAAGCGCAAGCAGGGCGTCACCGTCCTGCTCAAGGCGCTGGGCTGGACGACCGACCAGATCCTGGAGCGCTTCGGCCAGTACGAGTCGATCCGCAACACCCTGGAGAAGGACCCCACAGCGGGCACCGACGACGCGCTGCTGGACATCTACCGCAAGCTGCGCCCCGGAGAGCCGCCCACGAAGGAGTCGGCCCAGGCGCTGTTGGAGAACCTGTACTTCAACCCCAAGCGCTACGACCTGGCCAAGGTCGGTCGCTACAAGATCAACAAGAAGCTCGGCCTGGACACCGACTTCACGCAGGGCACCCTCACCGAAGAGGACATCGTCTCCACCATCGACTACCTGGTCCGCCTGCACGCGGGCGAGGTCGAGAAGGAGACCGCCCTCGGTCCCCGTCCGGTCGAGACCGACGACATCGACCACTTCGGCAACCGCCGCCTGCGCACCGTCGGCGAGCTCATCCAGAACCAGGTCCGCCTGGGTCTGGCCCGGATGGAGCGCGTCGTCCGTGAGCGGATGACCACCCAGGACGTCGAGGCGATCACGCCGCAGACCCTGATCAACATCCGCCCCGTCGTGGCCTCCATCAAGGAGTTCTTCGGCACCTCGCAGCTGTCCCAGTTCATGGACCAGACCAACCCGCTCGCGGGCCTGACCCACAAGCGCCGCCTCTCGGCGCTGGGTCCGGGCGGTCTGTCCCGTGAGCGCGCGGGCTTCGAGGTCCGGGACGTCCACCCGTCCCACTACGGCCGCATGTGCCCGATCGAGACGCCCGAGGGACCGAACATCGGTCTGATCGGCTCGCTGGCCGCCTACGGTCGCGTGAACTCCTTCGGTTTCGTGGAGACCCCGTACCGCAAGGTCATCGACGGTCGCATCTCCGACCACGTCGACTACCTCACCGCGGACGAGGAGGACCTCTACGTCATCGCGCAGGCGAACACGCCGATGAACCCGGACGGCACCTTCGCCGAGGCCGGCGTGCTCGTCCGCCGTAAGGGCGGAGAGTTCGAGCAGGTCAGCACCGACGAGGTCGACTACATGGACGTGTCGCCGCGCCAGATGGTGTCGGTCGCCACCGCCATGATCCCGTTCCTGGAGCACGACGACGCCAACCGTGCGCTCATGGGCTCCAACATGCAGCGCCAGGCCGTGCCGCTGCTCCGCGCCGAGTCGCCCTTCGTCGGCACCGGCATGGAGTACCGCGCCGCCACCGACGCCGGTGAGGTCATCGTCGCGGAGAAGGCCGGCGTGGTCGAGGACGTCACCGCCGACTACGTCACCGTGATGGCCGACGACGGCACGCGCAAGACGTACCGGATGGGCAAGTTCCAGCGCTCCAACCAGGGCACCTGCTTCAACCAGCGCCCCATCGTGTACGAGGGGCAGCGGATCGAGGCCAAGCAGGTCCTCGCCGACGGTCCCTCCACGGACCAGGGCGAGATGTCGCTGGGCAAGAACCTCCTCGTGGCGTACATGTCCTGGGAGGGCCACAACTACGAGGACGCGATCATCCTCTCCCAGCGCCTGGTGCAGGACGACGTCCTCTCCTCGATCCACATCGAGGAGCACGAGGTCGACGCCCGCGACACCAAGCTGGGCCCGGAGGAGATCACCCGCGAGATCCCCAACGTCAGCGAGGAGGTCCTGGCCGACCTCGACGACCGGGGAATCATCCGCATCGGTGCCGAGGTCGTCGACGGCGACATCCTCGTCGGCAAGGTCACGCCCAAGGGCGAGACCGAGCTGACCCCGGAGGAGCGCCTGCTCCGCGCCATCTTCGGCGAGAAGGCCCGCGAGGTCCGCGACACCTCCCTGAAGGTGCCGCACGGCGAGACCGGCAAGGTCATCGGCGTCCGGGTGTTCAGCCGCGACGAGGGCGACGAGCTCGCCCCCGGCGTCAACGAGATGGTCCGCGTCTACGTGGCCCAGAAGCGCAAGATCACCGACGGTGACAAGCTCGCCGGCCGTCACGGCAACAAGGGCGTCATCTCGAAGATCCTGCCCCAGGAGGACATGCCCTTCCTGGAGGACGGCACCCCGGTCGACATCATCCTCAACCCGCTGGGCGTCCCCGGCCGAATGAACGTCGGTCAGGTACTGGAGGTCCACCTGGGCTGGCTGGCCAAGAACGGCTGGTTGGTGGAGGGTGTCGAGGAGGAGTGGCAGAAGTCGCTGCACGCGATCGGCGCCGCCGAGGTCGACCCGAACTCGCGTGTGGCCACGCCGGTATTCGACGGTCTGCACGGTGACGAGCTCAGCGGCCTCATCCAGTCGGTCCGCCCGAACAAGGACGGCGACCGCCTCATCAACACCGACGGCAAGGCCCGCCTGTTCGACGGCCGTACCGGTGAGCCCTTCGCGGAGCCGATCTCCGTCGGCTACAAGTACATCCTGAAGCTCCACCACCTCGTGGACGACAAGATCCACGCCCGCTCCACCGGTCCGTACTCCATGATCACCCAGCAGCCGCTGGGCGGTAAGGCGCAGTTCGGCGGTCAGCGCTTCGGTGAGATGGAGGTCTGGGCGCTGGAGGCCTACGGTGCCGCCTACGCGCTCCAGGAGCTGCTCACCATCAAGTCCGACGACGTGGTGGGCCGCGTCAAGGTCTACGAGGCCATCGTCAAGGGCGAGAACATCCCTGAGCCGGGTATCCCTGAGTCCTTCAAGGTGCTCATCAAGGAGATGCAGTCGCTCTGTCTGAACGTGGAGGTGCTGTCCAGTGACGGTATGTCCATCGAGATGCGGGACAGTGACGAGGACGTCTTCCGCGCCGCGGAAGAACTGGGAATCGACCTGGGCAGGCGAGAGCCGAGCAGTGTCGAAGAGGTCTAACTTCCGCGGAATCCGAGAGCAGGGGACGAATTAAGTGCTCGACGTCAACTTCTTCGACGAGCTGCGGATTGGCCTCGCCACCGCCGACGACATTCGCCAGTGGTCGCACGGCGAGGTCAAGAAGCCCGAAACCATCAACTACCGCACCCTCAAGCCCGAGAAGGACGGACTCTTCTGCGAGAAGATCTTCGGTCCGACCCGGGACTGGGAGTGCTACTGCGGCAAGTACAAGCGCGTCCGCTTCAAGGGCATCATCTGTGAGCGCTGCGGCGTCGAGGTGACCCGTGCCAAGGTGCGCCGTGAGCGGATGGGCCACATCGAACTGGCCGCCCCCGTCACGCACATCTGGTACTTCAAGGGCGTGCCCTCCCGGCTGGGCTACCTGCTGGACCTGGCGCCGAAGGATCTCGAGAAGATCATCTACTTCGCCGCCTACATGGTCACGTGGGTGGACACCGAGGCCCGTGAGCGCGACCTCCAGTCGCTGGAGGCCCGGATCTCGGTCGAGAAGCAGCACCTGGAGCAGCGCCGCGACTCCACCATCGAGGAGCGCCACCGCAAGCTCGAGGCCGACCTGGCCGAGCTGGAGGAGCAGGGCGCCAAGGGCGACGCGCGCCGCAAGGTGCGCGAGGGCGCCGAGCGCGAGATGCGGCAGCTGCGCGACCGCGCCCAGCGCGAGATCGACCGCCTCGACGAGGTGTGGAGCCGTTTCAAGAACCTCAAGGTCCAGGACCTCGAGGGTGACGAGATGCTCTACCGCGAGATGCGGGACCGCTTCGGGAAGTACTTCCGCGGCGGCATGGGCGCCCAGGCCATCCAGGACCGCCTGTCCAACTTCGAGCTGGACGAGGAGGCGGAGAAGCTCCGGGAGACCATCCGCACCGGCAAGGGCCAGAAGAAGGCCCGCGCCCTGAAGCGGCTCAAGGTCGTCTCGGCGTTCCTCAACACCACCAACAGCCCCATGGGCATGGTGCTGGACTGCATCCCGGTCATTCCGCCGGACCTGCGTCCGATGGTGCAGCTGGACGGTGGCCGCTTCGCGACCTCCGACCTCAACGACCTGTACCGCCGCGTCATCAACCGGAACAACCGCCTCAAGCGGCTTCTGGACCTCGGCGCGCCCGAGATCATCGTCAACAACGAGAAGCGGATGCTGCAGGAGGCCGTCGACGCGCTGTTCGACAACGGCCGCCGCGGCCGCCCGGTCACCGGTCCCGGTAACCGTCCGCTCAAGTCGCTGTCCGACATGCTCAAGGGCAAGCAGGGCCGTTTCCGTCAGAACCTGCTCGGTAAGCGAGTCGACTACTCCGGCCGTTCGGTCATCGTCGTCGGTCCGCAGCTCAAGCTGCACCAGTGCGGTCTGCCCAAGCAGATGGCCCTGGAGCTCTTCAAGCCGTTCGTGATGAAGCGCCTGGTCGACCTGAACCACGCGCAGAACATCAAGAGCGCCAAGCGCATGGTGGAGCGGTCCCGTCCGGTCGTGTGGGACGTCCTCGAAGAGGTCATCACCGAGCACCCGGTTCTGCTGAACCGTGCTCCCACGCTGCACCGTCTGGGTATCCAGGCCTTCGAGCCGCAGCTGGTCGAGGGCAAGGCCATCCAGATCCACCCGCTCGTGTGCACGGCGTTCAACGCCGACTTCGACGGTGACCAGATGGCCGTGCACCTGCCGCTGTCCGCCGAGGCCCAGGCCGAGGCGCGGCTGCTGATGCTCGCCACCAACAACATCCTCAAGCCGTCCGACGGCAAGCCCGTGACCATGCCCACCCAGGACATGATCATCGGTCTGTACTACCTGACGACGGAGCGCGCCGGCGCAGCCGGTGAGGGCCGTGCCTTCCGTTCCCCGGCCGAGGCCATCATGGCCTACGACCTGGGCGACCTGGACCTGCAGGCCAGGATCCGGCTGCGTATCGCCGACGGCGCTCCCGCGCCCAAGGACTGGACGCCGCCGGAGGGCTGGGAGCAGGGCGACGTCTACGTCCTGGAGACCACTCTGGGCCGGTACCTCTTCAACGAGGCCACCCCGGTGGACTACCCGTACGTCAACTTCCAGGTGGGCAAGAAGCAGGTCTCGGTCCTGGTCAACGACCTCGCCGAGAACTACCCCAAGGTCCAGGTCGCCACGACCCTGGACGCCCTGAAGGACGCCGGTTACCGCTGGGCCACCCGGTCCGGCCTGACCATCGGTATCGAGGACGTCGTCGCGCCTCCGCGCAAGGCCGAGATCCTCAGCGGCTACGAGGGCAAGGCCGACAAGATCCAGCGCGAGTACGACCGCGGTCTGATCACCGACGACGAGCGCCGTCAGGAGCTCACCGAGGTGTGGACCCAGGCCACGGCCGAGGTCGCCAAGAACATGGAGGACAACTTCCCCGCCGACAACCCGGTGTGGATGATGGTCCAGTCCGGTGCGCGTGGTAACCCGATGCAGGTGCGCCAGATCGCCGGTATCCGTGGTCTGGTCTCCAACACCAAGGGTGAGACGATCCCGCGTCCGATCAAGTCCTCCTACCGCGAGGGCCTGTCCGTGCTGGAGTACTTCATCTCCACGCACGGTCAGCGCAAGGGTCTGGCCGACACCGCCCTGCGTACCGCCGACTCGGGTTACCTGACCCGGCGTCTGGTGGACGTCGCGCAGGACGTCATCGTCCGTGAGATCGACTGCGGAACCGACCGTTCGCTCTGGCACGAGATCGGCGAGAAGAACGCCGCCGGCGTCGTCGTGCGCAAGCACAACGTCGAGAACACCGGTTTCGGTCGGACGATCGCCGAGGACACGCTGGACCCCGAGGGCAACCTCGTGCTCCCGGCGCTGTCCGACACCTCCGAGCAGAACATCGACAAGCTCGTCGCACACGGGGTCACCCGCGTGCGCATCCGCTCGTCGCTGACCTGTGAGGCGAAGATCGGTGTCTGCACCACCTGCTACGGCCGCTCCATGGCGACCGGTAAGCCGGTGGACGTCGGTGAGGCGATCGGTATCATCGCGGCCCAGTCCATCGGTGAGCCCGGTACCCAGCTGACCATGCGTACCTTCCACATGGGTGGTTCGGCCGGTCAGGACATCACCCACGGTCTGCCCCGTGTCCAGGAGCTCTTCGAGGCCCGTATCCCCAAGGGTATGGCTCCGATCTCCGAGATGGAGGGCCGGATCCGGATCGACGACACCGAGAAGAGCCGCAAGATCGTCGTCATCCCCGACGACGGCACGGACGAGATCGCCTACCCGGTCCCGATGCGTGCGCAGCTCCTGGTGGGCGACGGCGACCACGTCAAGGTCGGCCAGCAGCTCATCCAGGGTGCGATCAACCCGCACGAGGTGCTTCGCATCCAGGGCCCGCGCGCGGTGCAGCAGCACCTCGTGTCGGAGGTCCAGGAGGTGTACAAGTCGCAGGGTGTGTCCATCCACGACAAGCACATCGAGATCATCGTCCGCCAGATGCTCAAGCGCGTGAACATCCTGGAGTCGGGCGACACCGAGCTGCTGCCCGGCGAGATGGTCGAGCGGCCCAAGTTCGAGCGGATCAACCGACGTGTCGTGTCCGAAGGCGGCCAGCCGGCCGCCGGACGTCCGGTACTGCTGGGTATCACCAAGGCCTCGCTGGCCACGGAGTCCTGGCTGTCGGCGGCCTCCTTCCAGGAGACCACCCGGGTGCTGACCGAGAACGCGATCCACGGCAAGAGCGACCCGCTGCTCGGCCTCAAGGAGAACGTCATCATCGGTAAGCTCATCCCGGCCGGTACCGGAATTCCGCAGTACCGCAACGTCCGGGTGGAGCCGACCGAGGAGGCCAAGGCCTCGATGTACTCGGTCTCCGGTTACGAGGAGCCCAGCGAGTACACCTTCGGTCAGGGATCGGGAGAGGCCGTTCCCCTGGAGGAGTACGACTTCGGGCCGTACAACCGGTAAGCGTCAACCTGAACGTTGGCTGAGCTGACGGCGGCGGTCAGCCACCCCCACACCGGGGGTGGCCCCGCCGCCGTTTCGTCGTTGTCGGTCCGCACACCGCTGTGTGGACGGGGAGAGGGCGCTACGGCGCTGGCGGGAGAGCAGGCAAGTGACTGATAACGGGGGGGACGCACCGGGGAACCGGTCGTCCGAGCAGGACGCGGACTCGTGGTTCAAGCCCAGTGAGAACCGCTATCGCACGCAGTCGGAGTACCAGGACCCCCTGGAGGGCGAGGAAGGCACCGGGGAGGGCGGCGACGCCCCCGCCGGCGGTGCGGTCTTCCCCGACAGCGGGGGTTACGCGGGGCTGAGCGCCTCGCGTCCGGCCATGGTGGAGCCCTACCCGGACGCTCTGGGCGGCCCGTCCGAGACCCCGCAGGAGACCCCGCCGACCTACGGAGGGGAGTCCCCGTACGTTCCGGGCATCTCCTACCCGGGTGCGGGGAGCGCGGCCTACCAGCCGGTCACCCGGATCCCGGGGGAGAGCGACCCGCTGGGCGCGCCCGGGGGGTTCCCGGAGCCGGAGGGGCCTTCGCGGACCGGGAGTTCCGCGGAGACCGGGGGGCCGGTGGAGACCCGGGAGAGCTCCGTAACCGGCGGCTACCCGGGCATCGCCGCCAGCGCCGAGGTCCCGCTGCCGCCGGAGGGCTCCGAACCCGCTCCGGAACCCGCCCACGACAGCTGGGCGGCGGGCGGGAACGACTCGTGGGCCGCCCGGCCCGCCGAGGAGGAGCCCGAGGAGGCCCCCGCAGACGAGGAACCCGGAGCCGAACCGCCCCGGGCAGCGGACACGGACGCTCCGGCTGCGCAGCCGTGGGCGGCCGAAGCGCCCGGAACGGTGAACGGCACCTGGTCCGCCGAGGCGCCCCGGGCGGCGGGCGACGACCGGGCAGCAGCGGAGCCCGCCGCGGCCGCGCGACCGTGGGGAGCGGAGCCCTCCGTCCCCGAACCCGCGCAGGACGGCTGGACCGCTCCGGTCGAGGACTCCTGGGCGCCGCAGACGGCCGCGGAGCCCGAGCCCGCCCCCGCGGTCGAACCGTCGGCCCCCGAACCCGTGCAGGACACCTGGGCGGGTGCGGCCGGGGAGACCTGGAGGCCCGAGCCCGACCGGGACCAGCCGCAGCAGTGGCAGGGCACCGGCGGCCTGGACAGCTGGAGCCCCGTACCGGACAGCGGTGACGTCTGGAGGGGCGCGGGCACCACCGAGCCCTGGGCCGAGCCGACCACCCGGCAGTGGAGCGACCCGGCCCCCGCCCCCTCCTACGGCGTTGACCGGTACGACGACGAACTCTCACCCCGGCCCGTGCCGCCGCTCGACGAGTTCCCGGCGCACGACCAGTACACCCGCGACCGGACCGGCGGGTACGAGGACGAGCTCTCCGCGCCCTCGCCCGAAGCGGCCTCCGCCGAACAGGACGGGATCGGCAGCGGGAGCGGGAACACCTGGGCCTTCGACCGCGACGATCCCCGCCTGCCCGACGTGGTCCGTGACGCCGAGCGCCGCCGCCGCGACACGGCCCCGGAGGAGCCCTCCTTCACCGACTGGGGCGCTGACACCGACTGGACCGCCGTCCCCGCCGGGGAACCCGCGGGGGAGCGGGACGGCGGGCCCGACACGGGCGAGTTGTCCGCGGCCGTAGCCACATCCGAGGACCCCCTGGCGGCCATCGCCGACATGCAGTCGCGGGCCAGGGCCAAGGAGGACCCGGGCGCGGAGGAGGAGTACGGGCCCGACCCCGGTCAGGGGTGGGACGAGCGCCCCGGCCAGGGGTGGGACGAGCGCCCGTGGGACGCACCCGCGCGGGACGAGCTCTCCTGGGACGCGCCGCCGGCCGAGGAGCCGTCGTGGGGTCGGCCGGTCCCGGACGAACACCCCCTGGACCAGCCCTCCTGGGGCGGCTCCGCCGCCGCTGCCGAGGACGGCTCCTGGCGCGGGGGCGAGGGCTCCACCCAGATGTTCACGGCGCCCTCCTTCGACGGGCCCGCCGATCCCGGCGGCTTCGACGACGGAGCCCGTCAGGACTGGTCCGCCGGGACCCGGGCCTCCTGGGACCGGGAGGAGCCCCGGGGCTACGACGAGCTGGGCTACGACGAGCGCGGGGCCGCCTCCGGCGGGGACGGTTACCCGGACCGGGTCCACGAGGACGGGGACGGTTACGACGACCGGCTCGACGACGGCGTCGAATACGGCGAATACGGGGACGGTTACGACGACCGGGCCCGCGACGGACTCGACGGTCCGCCGGAGGAACAGGAGACGGTGGCGCCCGGGGTCCCCTCCGACCTGGGGGCGGTGCCGCCGCCCGTGGACCGGGCCCTTCGGGAACGCGCCGCCGAGGACGAGCTCCGCGAGGAGGAGTCGGACTACGAGGACGGCTTCACCCCCGCGGACTACGGGATGCCGGAACGGCCCAGGCAGTCCCGGCGGCGCCGGGACCGGATCGCCGCGGACTTCCCGGGCTTCGACGACGCGCCCCTGGGCGGGGACGTGGGCGACGCCTACCCCGGTTACGACAGCGTCGACTTCCTGGCCGACACCGAGCCCGGGGCGAACCTGACCCTGTGGCTGGGTGTGGCCTCGCTGCTCCCGGGGCTCGGTGTGATCACCGCGGTCCTGGCGCTGTTCGTCACCGGCCCCAAGGCCAAGAGGACGATCCGTGAGTCGCGCGGCACACTCGACGGGCTGGGTCTGATCACCACCGGTACCGTCTTCGCGGTCATCGGCATCCTGGTGACGGTGATCTCCGTCGCGATCTGGTTCGCGCTGTAGCTTCCCGGCCGCTTCCGGGGGACAATTGACCCCCTGGGAGCGGCCGTTGCCCTTTTACGGCCCTCCGCCCGCCCCCCGGCGGGAGAACATGGGGCGAAACGAGTCTGGAAGCGCGTAGACTAGGGGTGACCCACGGCTACGCGAGAACCGGTTCCGCTTGTCTCGCCATGTCGCACACCGTTTTGACCGCCTGTTCGGTAAGCGGTAGCCTGTGTGATTGTGCCCGTGAGTCGACGGGTCACACGTGCGTGTGCGGCGCCCCAGTCCTCCACAGGACGGACGCAAGGCGCGCGGCGCATGTGAACCCCCTCCTGTGAATCGGCCTTACGGCCGGGTGTGCGCCATCCGCCATGCGTGGGAACAAGCGCGACACGCCCGACCCCGGGGGTCGGGGAGTTTCGGGAAATTCAGCAGGTCAATAGCGATATCGGCTACGAGAACCGGCGTAGGTCACGAGGAAGACGGAGACGCGGTGCCCACCATCCAGCAGCTGGTCCGCAAGGGCCGACAGGACAAGGTCGCAAAGAACAAGACCCCGGCGCTGAAGGGGAGTCCGCAGCGTCGTGGTGTGTGCACGCGTGTCTACACCACTACGCCGAAGAAGCCGAACTCCGCTCTGCGTAAGGTCGCTCGCGTCAAGCTGAGCAGCGGCATCGAGGTCACGGCCTACATTCCCGGCATTGGTCACAACCTCCAGGAGCACAGCATCGTGCTGGTTCGTGGCGGTCGAGTGAAGGACCTGCCGGGCGTCCGCTACCGAATTGTCCGCGGTTCGCTCGACACCCAGGGTGTCCGGGGCCGCAAGCAGGCCCGTAGCCACTACGGCGCCAAGAAGGAGAAGTAAGCATGCCGCGCAAGGGCCCGGCGCCGAAGCGCCAGCTCATCACCGACCCGGTTTACGGCTCGCCGCTCGTCACCGCACTCATCAACAAGGTGCTCCTCGACGGCAAGCGCTCCATCGCACAGAGCGTCGTCTACGACGCCCTCGAAGGCGCCCGTGAGAAGACCGGTCAGGACCCGCTCGTCGTCCTCAAGCGAGCCCTGGACAACATCAAGCCCGCGCTGGAGGTCCGCAGCCGCCGTGTCGGTGGCGCGACCTACCAGGTGCCGGTCGAGGTTCGCGCCTCCCGGTCCACCACGCTGGCCCTGCGCTGGCTGGTCGACTTCTCGCGCAAGCGTCGTGAGAAGACCATGACGGAGCGTCTGATGAACGAGCTGGTTGACGCCAGCAACGGTCTGGGCGCGGCTGTCAAGAAGCGTGAGGACACGCACAAGATGGCCGAGTCGAACAAGGCCTTCGCCCACTACCGCTGGTAATCCCGCGGCGAATCGATTCCTTGAGACCTAGGGAAGACGAGCCTCATGGCTAAGACTTTGCTTGACCTGGCCAAGGTCCGCAACATCGGCATCATGGCCCACATTGACGCGGGCAAGACCACGA
Source organism: Nocardiopsis terrae (assembly GCF_014651695.1). Lineage (GTDB taxonomy): Bacteria > Actinomycetota > Actinomycetes > Streptosporangiales > Streptosporangiaceae > Nocardiopsis > Nocardiopsis terrae. The sequence goes on along the minus strand of NZ_BMXJ01000001.1, from coordinate 123,613 downwards.
CGACCGAGCGGATCCTCTACTACACCGGTGTGACCCACAAGGTGGGCGAGGTCCACGATGGCGCTGCCACCATGGACTGGATGAAGGAGGAGCAGGAGCGGGGTATCACCATTACCTCGGCTGCTACCACCACCCACTGGGACGACTTCACCATCAACATCATCGACACGCCTGGCCACGTCGACTTCACGGTCGAGGTCGAGCGGTCGCTGCGTGTGCTCGACGGTGCCGTCGCGGTGTTCGACGCCAAGGAAGGCGTCGAGCCCCAGTCGGAGCAGGTCTGGCGCCAGGCCGACCGTTACAAGGTCCCCCGGATCTGCTTCGTCAACAAGATGGACAAGATCGGCGCGGAGTTCCAGCGCTGTGTCGACATGTTCCGTGAGCGCCTCGGCGCGAACGCCATGCCGATCCAGCTGAACATCGGCGCCGAGAGCGACTTCCAGGGCGTCATCGACCTCGTGAAGATGAAGGCCTACGTCTGGAACGACGAGGCCAAGCTCGGCGAGATGTACGACACGGTCGACATCCCCGAGACCCACACGGACGCCGCCCGCGAGGCCCGCGACTCCTTCATCGAGACGCTGGCCGAGGCCGACGACGAGATCATGGAGCTGTACCTGGAGGGCCAGGAGCCCACCGAGGAGCAGCTGGTGAGCGCGATCCGTCGCGCCACCATCGCCGGCACCGCCGTTCCCGTGGTCTGCGGCACCGCCTTCAAGAACAAGGGCGTCCAGCCCCTGCTCGACGCGGTCACCGCCTACCTCCCCTCGCCCCTGGACGTGGACGCCATCGAGGGCCACGACCCCAAGGACGAGAGCGAGGAGACCAAGCTCGAGCGCAAGCCGAGCGTGGACGAGCCGATGTCCGCACTGGTCTTCAAGATCATGAGCGACCCGCACCTGGGCAAGCTCACCTACGTGCGCATCTACTCGGGCGTCCTCACCGCAGGTACCCAGGTTCTGAACAGCCTGAAGGGCCGCAAGGAGCGCATCGGCAAGATCTACCGCATGCACTCCAACAAGCGTGAGGAGATCCCCGAGGCCGGCGCGGGCGACATCGTCGCGGTCATGGGCCTGAAGGACACCACGACCGGTGAGACGCTCTGTGAGCAGGGCTCGCCGATCGTCCTGGAGTCCATGACCTTCCCGGCTCCGGTCATCGAGGTGGCCATCGAGCCCAAGACCAAGAGCGACCAGGAGAAGCTGGGCATCGCGATCCAGCGTCTGGCCGACGAGGACCCCTCCTTCCAGGTGGCCTCGGACGAGCAGACCGGCCAGACCGTGATCTCCGGCATGGGTGAGCTGCACCTCGAGGTGCTGGTCAACCGCATGCGCGACGAGTTCAAGGTCGAGGCGAACATCGGTAAGCCCCAGGTGGCCTACCGCGAGACCATTCGCAAGAAGGTCGAAGGCCACGTCTACACCCACAAGAAGCAGACCGGTGGGTCGGGCCAGTTCGCCAAGGTCAAGATCGACCTCGAGCCGCTCGTGGCCGAAGAGGGCGACGCGTCGGGTTACGAGTTCGTCAACTCCGTCACCGGTGGCCGCATCCCGCGGGAGTACATCCCGTCGGTCGACGCGGGCTGCCAGGAGGCCGCTGAGCTGGGTGTGCTCGCGCACTACCCGCTCGTCGGCATCAAGGTGACGCTGCAGGACGGCCAGTACCACGACGTCGACTCCTCCGAGATGGCGTTCAAGACCGCTGGTTCGATGGCCTTCAAGGAGGCCGTCAGGCTCGCGAAGCCTGCGCTGCTCGAGCCGGTCATGGCCGTCGAGGTCACCACGCCCGAGGAGTACATGGGCGACGTCATCGGTGACCTGAACTCCCGTCGTGGACAGATCCAGTCCATGGACGAGCGTTCCGGTGTCCGGCTGGTCAAGGCCCAGGTGCCCCTTTCGGAAATGTTCGGCTACGTGGGTGACCTGCGCAGCCGTACGCAGGGTCGAGCCAACTACTCGATGGTGTTCGACTCCTACGCGGAGGTTCCGTCCGCTGTCGCCCAAGAAATTGTGGCGAAGGTTCGCGGCGAATAGTCGCGAACACGCAACCAGGCTGTTCCCGCAACCGCGGGTTGGACCACAGTCAGATAGTTCTGTACGTCTAGGAGACTTCCAGTGGCGAAGGAAAAGTTCGAGCGGACTAAGCCGCACGTCAACATCGGCACCATCGGTCACATTGACCACGGCAAGACCACGCTGACCGCAGCCATCACCAAGGTGCTGCACGACGCGTACCCGGACCTGAACCCGTTCACCCCGTTCGAGGACATCGACAACGCTCCGGAGGAGCGCGAGCGCGGTATCACCATCTCCGTCGCTCACGTCGAGTACCAGACGACCGAGCGTCACTACGCTCACGTCGACTGCCCCGGCCACGCGGACTACGTGAAGAACATGATCACGGGTGCCGCGCAGATGGACGGCGCGATCCTGGTCGTGGCCGCCACCGACGGCCCGATGCCGCAGACCAAGGAGCACGTGCTCCTGGCCCGCCAGGTCGGCGTCCCCGCCATCGTCGTCGCCCTGAACAAGGCCGACATGGTGGACGACGACGAGATCTTCGAGCTCGTCGAGCTCGAGGTCCGTGAGCTGCTCAGCGAGTACGAGTTCCCCGGCGACGACGTTCCCGTCACCAAGGTCTCGGCTCTGAAGGCGCTCGAGGGCGACGCCGAGTGGGGCAAGGCCGTCCTGGAGCTCATGGGCACGGTCGACAGCTTCATCCCGGAGCCCGAGCGTGACACCGAGAAGCCCTTCCTGATGCCGATCGAGGACGTCTTCTCGATCACCGGTCGCGGCACCGTCGTCACCGGCCGTATCGAGCGCGGTATCGTCAACGTCAACGAGACCGTTGACATCGTCGGTATCAAGGAAGACAAGCAGACCACCACCGTCACCGGTGTTGAGATGTTCCGCAAGCTGCTCGACCAGGGCCAGGCCGGCGACAACGTCGGTCTGCTCCTGCGCGGCATCAAGCGCGAGGACGTCGAGCGCGGCCAGGTCGTGATCAAGCCCGGCACGACCACCCCGCACACCGAGTTCGAGGGTCAGGTCGTCATCCTGTCCAAGGACGAGGGTGGCCGCCACACGCCGTTCTTCAACAACTACCGCCCGCAGTTCTACTTCCGCACCACCGACGTCACCGGCGTCGTGACGCTGCCGGAGGGCACCGAGATGGTCATGCCCGGTGACAACACCGAGATGTCCGTCGTGCTGATCCAGCCGGTCGCGATGGAAGAGGGCCTGAAGTTCGCCATCCGTGAGGGTGGCCGGACCGTGGGCGCGGGTCGCGTCACGAAGATCCTCAAGTAGCACACACGTTGGGGTGGCCCCCTGAGGAGCCGCCCCGACGTGGTGGGTGGGCCGCCTCACCGCGGCCCACCCACCACACTGACAAGACGTCATCGGGCTCTGTGACGGTGACGCACCGCAGGGGCAAGCCCTGTTGCGGTTTCTCAAGGGAATAGGGGCTCACGGCCGAACACGCCGGCGGATTCGCCGACGGGCCTGGGCGTCTGTGACCGGGACAGCTCACCGTTACGGACACTGAAGCGAAGGACGAACAGGCCACATGGCGGGACAAAAGATCCGCATTCGGCTAAAGGCCTATGACCACGAGGTCATCGACAGCTCGGCGCGCAAGATCGTTGAGACTGTGACGCGAACTGGCGCACAGGTCGCGGGCCCGGTGCCGCTGCCGACGGAGAAGAACGTTTACTGCGTCATCCGATCGCCGCACAAGTACAAGGACTCGCGCGAGCACTTCGAGATGCGCACCCACAAGCGGCTGATCGACATCATCGACCCCACACCGAAGACGGTCGACTCGCTTATGCGTCTCGACCTGCCGGCTGGCGTTGACATCGAGATCAAGCTTTAAGGACGCACAGACATGGCCACCAAGCAGATCAAGGGAGTTCTGGGCGAAAAGCTCGGCATGACCCAGGTCTTCGACGACGCCGGCAAGATGGTGCCGGTAACCGTCCTGAAGGCCGGTCCGTGCGTCGTGAGCCGCATCCGGACTCCGGACACCGATGGCTACTCCGCCATCCAGCTCGGCTACGGGCAGATCAACCCGCGCAAGGTCAACAAGCCTCTCGGCGACTACCTGCGCGCGAACGACCTGACCCCGCGCCGTCACTACGTCGAGGTGCGCACCACCGACGCCTCCGAGTACCAGCTCGGCCAGGAGGTCGACGCCGCCTCGTTCGAGATCGGCCAGAAGGTCGACATCACGGGCAAGAGCAAGGGCAAGGGCTTCGCCGGTGTGATGAAGCGCCACGGTTTCCGTGGTCTCTCCGCCACGCACGGCACCCAGCGCAAGCACCGCTCGCCCGGTTCCATCGGCGGCTGCGCCACTCCCGGCCGCGTTTTCAAGGGCATGCGGATGGCCGGGCGCATGGGCAACGTGCGCAAGACCATCCAGAACCTGACCGTCCACTCCGTGGACGCGGAGAAGGGCCTCATCCTGGTCAAGGGTGCTGTGCCCGGTCCCAACGGCGGTCTGGTGCTCGTCCGCACCGCTGTGAAGGGGGACAAGTAAGCCATGGCCCAGATCGAGGTCAAGAACCCTGAAGGCGGTTCCAAGGGCAGCGTGGAGCTTCCCGAGTCCGTCTTCGCCCAGCAGGTCAGCATTCCGCTGATCCACCAGGTCGTGAACGGCCAGCTGGCTGCCGGTCGGCAGGGCACCCACGCCACCAAGACCCGCGGCGACGTCCGCGGCGGTGGCAAGAAGCCCTACCGCCAGAAGGGAACCGGTCGCGCCCGTCAGGGCTCGATCCGCGCCCCGCAGTACACCGGTGGTGGCACCGTTCACGGTCCCCAGCCGCGTGACTACAGCCAGCGGACCCCGAAGAAGATGAAGGCCGCCGCCCTGCGCGGTGCCCTCTCCGACCGGGCCAACCACGGCCGTATCCACGTCGTCAGCCAGTTCGTGGCCGAGGACGCGGATGCCAAGCTCACGCAGAACGCTCTGAAGGCGCTGCGCCAGGTCACCGAGTCCGACAAGGTTCTCGTCGTCCTGGCCCGCGAGGACGAGCACAACCGGCGCGCCCTGCGCAACCTCGAAGAGGTGCACATCCTCGACGCGGACCAGGTGAACACCTACGACGTCCTGTACGCGGACGACGTGGTCTTCACCGAGGCGGGCTACGCCGAGTTCCTGGCCCACGCGGCCGGTACCTCGAAGGCCGCTGAGTCCGAGGAGGACGACCAGTGAGGATCGCCGACCACCGGGACATCATCGTCGAGCCGGTGATCTCCGAGAAGAGCTACGGGCTCATGGACGAGAACAAGTACACGTTCATCGTTCGCCCCGACGCCAACAAGACCCAGATCAAGATCGCGATCGAGAAGATCTTCGAGGTGAAGGTCACGAGCGTGAACACGATCAACCGGAAGGGTAAGCGCAAGCGGACCCGTTTCGGTTTCGGGAAGCGTCCCGACACCAAGCGAGCGATCGTCAGCGTGGCCGACGGCCAGCGGATCGACATCTTCGGTGTCTGACCTTCTCAGGGTCTGACCGCTACACACCAAGCAATACGTAAAGGAATGCGCGAAGAAGATGGGCATTCGTAAGTACAAGCCGACGACGCCGGGTCGTCGCGGCTCCAGCGTGAGCGACTTCGTCGAAATCACGCGCTCGGAGCCGGAGAAGTCCCTGGTTCGTCCGCTTCACTCCAAGGGCGGTCGTAACGGCCACGGCCGGATCACCGCTCGTCACCAGGGTGGCGGCCACAAGCGCGCCTACCGCGTGATCGACTTCCGTCGTCACGACAAGGACGGCGTGCCGGCCAAGGTCGCTCACATCGAGTACGACCCCAACCGCACTGCTCGCATTGCCCTGCTGCACTACGTGGACGGTGAGAAGCGCTACATTCTGGCGCCCGCCGGCCTCAAGCAGGGTGACAAGGTCGAGAACGGCCCCCAGTCCGACATCAAGCCGGGCAACTGCCTCCCGCTGCGCAACATCCCCACGGGTACGTTCGTGCACGCGGTCGAGCTGAAGCCGGGCGGCGGTGCCAAGCTGGGCCGTTCCGCGGGGTCGCAGATCCAGCTCCTCGCCAAGGAGGGCGGCTACGCCACGCTGCGTATGCCCTCCGGTGAGATGCGCATGGTCGAGATCTCCTGCCGCGCCACGGTTGGCCAGGTCGGCAACGCCGAGCAGTCCAACATCAACTGGGGCAAGGCCGGCCGCTCGCGGTGGAAGGGCAAGCGCCCGACCGTCCGCGGTGTGGTCATGAACCCGGTCGACCACCCGCACGGTGGTGGTGAGGGCAAGACCTCCGGTGGTCGTCACCCGGTCAGCCCCTGGGGCCAGAAGGAAGGCCGGACCCGGACCAAGAACAAGGCCAGCGACAAGCTGATCGTGCGGCGTCGGCGTAGCGGTAAGAAGAAGCGGTAAGGAGCACGTCTGATGCCACGTAGCCTTAAGAAGGGTCCCTTCGTCGACGACCACCTCATCAAGAAGGTGGAAGTCCAGAACGAGAAGGGGACCAAGAACGTCATCAAGACGTGGTCCCGGCGGTCCATGATCGTCCCGGAGATGATCGGTCACACGATCGCCGTCCACGACGGACGCAAGCACGTTCCGGTGTTCGTGTCGGAGTCGATGGTCGGCCACAAGCTCGGTGAGTTCGCTCCCACGCGTACTTTCCGTAGCCACGTCAAGGAAGACCGCCGTAGCCGCCGTTAGCGGTTGCAGCAGTTGTAAGAACCATTTTCTCCACGGTGAGTGGGGAATGAATTTCCGTGAGCGAGGGAAAAGCGATGGGAACGAGGGCACAGGCGCGGTTCGTCCGCGTTACGCCCCGGAAGGCTCGCCGGGTGGCGGACCTTATTCGCGGGTTGCCCGCTGACGAGGCACAGGCGGTGCTCCGGTTCGCGCCCCAGTCGGCTAGCGAGCCTGTTGGCAAGGTGCTGGCAAGCGCCATCGCCAACGCTGAGCACAACGACAAGCTGGACCGCGAGACCCTGGTGGTCGAGCGCGTGTGGGTGGACGAGGGTCCGACCCTGAAGCGCATTCGCCCCCGAGGCTTCGGCCGGGCTTTCCGGGTCACGAAGCGCACGAGCCACATCACCGTGGTCGTCGCTGAGAACTCGGGCGCCTCGTCCAAGACGAAGGAAAGGACCCGATAGTGGGGCAGAAGGTAAACCCGCACGGGTTCCGCCTCGGCATCACCACCGACTTCAAGAGCCGCTGGTACGCCGACAAGTCTTACAAGGACTACGTCAAGGAAGACGTCGCGATCCGTCGGATGCTGACCCGTGGCATGGAGCGCGCGGGCATCTCCAAGGTCGAGATCGAGCGCACCCGTGACCGTGTCCGCGTGGACGTCTACACCGCCCGGCCGGGCATCGTCATCGGCCGCCGCGGCGTCGAGGCCGACCGGATCCGTACGGACCTGGAGAAGCTCACCGGCAAGCAGGTGCAGCTGAACGTCTTCGAGGTGAAGAACCCCGAGATCGACGCGCAGCTCGTCGCCCAGGGCGTCGCTGAGCAGCTGAGCAGCCGCGTGGCCTTCCGCCGCGCGATGCGCAAGGCCATGCAGAGCGCGATGAAGAGCGGTGCCAAGGGCATCCGGATCCAGTGCGGTGGCCGCCTGGGCGGGGCTGAGATGTCCCGCTCGGAGTTCTACCGCGAGGGCCGGGTCCCGCTGCACACGCTGCGCGCCGACATCGACTACGGCTTCTTCGAGGCCCGTACGACGTTCGGCCGTATCGGCGTCAAGGTGTGGATCTACAAGGGCGACGCCCCTGTGACCCGCGCCGAGCGCGAGGCGGCCCAGGCCGCCCAGCGCACCGCCGGCGGCGGCCAGCGTCGTGAGCGTCCGCAGCGTCGTCGCCGTGGCGGCGCCGCTGGTGGCCCGAACACCGAGGCCAAGGCTGGTGCTTCGGCCGAGGCCCCGAAGACCGAGGGGAGCTGACCCGTGCTTATTCCTCGTAAGGTCAAGTACCGCAAGCAGCACCACCCGGACCTGCGCGGCAAGGCCAAGGGTGGCACGTCGATCAACTTCGGCGAGTACGGCATCCAGGCTCTGGAGTCGGCCTACGTGACGAACCGTCAGATCGAGTCCGCTCGTATCGCCATGACGCGTCACATCAAGCGTGGCGGCAAGGTGTGGATCAACATCTTCCCGGACCGTCCGCTGACGAAGAAGCCCGCCGAGGTCCGTATGGGTTCCGGTAAGGGTTCGCCCGAGTGGTGGGTCGCGCCGGTCAAGCCCGGGCGTGTGATGTTCGAGCTGTCGGGCGTGCCCGAGGCCGTGGCCAAGGAGGCCCTGCGCCGTGCGATGCACAAGCTCCCGATGAAGTGCAAGTTTGTTAAGCGGGAGGTGTGGGAGTAGTGGCAAAGTCCGTGACTGCCCACGAGCTGCGCGACCAGTCCGTCGAGGACCTGGTCACGAAGCTCAAGGAAGCCAAGGAAGAGCTCTTCAACCTCCGCTTCCAGGCCGCCACCGGTCAGCTCGACAACCACAGCCGTCTGCGCACTGTCAAGCGCGAGATCGCGCGGATCTACACGATCCTGCGCGAGCACGAGCTGGGCATCGTCCCGCTGTCTGGTGAGTCGGCTGAGGAGACGAAGGAAGCAGCCGAATGAGTGAGAACCAGACCGCGACGCGCAACTACCGCAAGGTGCGCGAGGGCTACGTCGTCAGCGACAAGATGGACAAGACCGTCGTTGTCGAGGTTGAGGACCGCGTCAAGCACGCCCTGTACGGCAAGGTCATCCGTAGGACGACCAAGTACAAGGCCCATGACGAGGCGAACTCCGCTGGCGTCGGCGACCGGGTCCGCATGATGGAGACCCGGCCGCTCTCCGCGACGAAGCGTTGGCGCGTCGTGGAGATCCTGGAGAAGGCTAAGTAACCCCAGCCTGTCGGCGGCCGACACACGTTGTCGGCCGCCGACGCGAGGGGTGAGACCACCTAGCCGTGCGGCAGTGGACCGCACGCATCACATCAGGAGCAGACGTGATTCAGCAGGAGTCGCGACTCAAGGTCGCCGACAACACGGGTGCCAAGGAGATCCTTACCATCCGTGTTCTCGGTGGCTCGGGTCGGCGCTACGCCGGGATCGGCGACACTATCGTCGCCACGGTGAAGGACGCCCTGCCTGGCGCTGGAGTCAAGAAGGGCGACGTCGTCAAGGCCGTTGTCGTGCGCACCGCTAAGGAGCGCCGCCGGCCCGACGGCTCCTACATCCGCTTCGATGAGAACGCTGCCGTGCTCATCAAGGACGGTGGGGACCCGCGAGGCACCCGCATCTTCGGCCCGGTCGGCCGTGAGCTGCGTGACAAGAAGTACATGCGCATCATTTCGCTGGCGCCGGAGGTGCTCTAAGCGATGAAGATCAAATCTGGCGACGAGGTCATCGTTCTCGCCGGCAAGGACAAGGGTGCCACCGGCAAGGTCGTCAAGGCCATGCCGAAGGACGACCGTGTCATCGTCGAGGGCGTCAACCTGGTCAAGAAGCACAGGAAGGCCAACCCGGCGGGCGGCCAGCAGGGCGAGGTCGTCACCAAGGAGGCCCCCATCCACGTGAGCAACGTTGCGCTCGCGGAGGACGGTAAGGCCGCTCGGGTCGGCTACCGCTTCGAGGAAGACGGAACCAAGGTTCGGGTCTCCCGCCGCACCGGTAAGGACATCTGATGACGGTTACCAACGACATCACCGCACCTCCGATGCCGCGGCTCAAGGAGAAGTACCGCAACGAGATCGCTGCGGGCCTCAAGGACGAGTTCGACATCGCCAACGTCATGCAGATCCCCGGTCTCACGAAGATCGTGGTCAACATGGGCGTGGGCGAGGCGGCTCGTGACGCGAAGCTGATCCAGGGCGCGATCGCCGACCTGTCGGCGATCACCGGCCAGAAGCCGAAGATCAACCGGGCCAAGAACTCCATCGCGCAGTTCAAGCTGCGCGAGGGACAGCCGATCGGCGCCAGCGTCACGCTGCGCGGCGACCGGATGTGGGAGTTCCTCGACCGGATGCTCTCGCTGGCCCTGCCCCGGATTCGGGACTTCCGTGGCCTTTCCCCGAAGCAGTTCGACGGGAACGGCAACTACACGTTCGGTCTGACCGAACAGGTCATGTTCCACGAGATCGACCCGGACAAGGTCGACCGTCAGCGTGGGATGGACATCACGGTTGTCACGACGGCGACCAGCGACGAACAAGGCCGCAGCCTGCTCAAGCGGCTCGGTTTCCCGTTCAAGGAAGCCTGAGGGGTTACCACAGATGGCTAAGAAGTCCCTGATTGCGAAGGCGCAGCGGAAGCCGAAGTTCGGCGTTCGTGCGTATACTCGATGCTCGCGGTGCGGCCGTCCGCGTGCCGTCTTCCGGAAGTTCGGCCTGTGCCGTATCTGCTTCCGCGAGATGGCGCACCGGGGCGAGCTGCCCGGCATCACCAAGTCGAGCTGGTAGTTCCCGGCGGGGCCGACCCTGCGCACAGCGCGGTCGGCCCCCCGAGCCACCACCTGCTCGGTAGCTCATAGCAGTGTCCGCCGCCGCCACCGGGCGGTGCGCGGTCCAGCAACATCCAACCATCAGGGCACGGCAGTCCCGAGAGGGACCGCGGTGCCCACGACCACGCCGAAGGTCCGTTTGTGCACTCCCGGGGGGCAACCCTTCAGGGAGGCAGGCTCTGGGAAAGCCCGCACTCGGAAACCGCGGTGAGGAAGGGCCAGCCGGCCATGACGATGACCGACCCGATCGCAGACATGCTGACGCGTCTGCGTAACGCGAATTCGGCGTACCACGACACCGTGACGATGCCGTATTCCAAGATCAAGGCGCACATCGCCGAGATCCTCCAGCAGGAGGGTTTCATTCAGGGATGGCGGACCGAGGAGGCCCCCGTCGGCCAGAACCTCGTCCTGGACCTGAAGTACGGCCCCACCCGAGAGCGTTCCATCGCGGGCATCCGCCGGGTCTCCAAGCCCGGTCTGCGGGTGTACGCGAAGAAGGAGAACCTCCCGCGCGTGCTGGGTGGCCTCGGTGTGGCGATCATTTCGACGTCCGGTGGCCTGATGACTGACAAGCAGGCCAAGAAGCGTGGCGTGGGCGGCGAAGTCCTCGCTTACGTCTGGTAATAGGGAGAGACTGAAGCATGTCGCGAATCGGTCGACTGCCGCTCTCGGTCCCCAAGGGCGTCGAAGTCACGATTAACGGGCAAGACGTCACTGTCAAGGGGCCGAAGGGCGAACTGAAGCACACGATCGCCGAGCCGATCACCGCCTCCTTCGAGGACGGCATCGTCACGGTGGTGCGTCCCGACGACAAGCCGGAGAACCGGTCGCTGCACGGGCTGACCCGCGCACTGGTCGCGAACCTCGTCGAGGGTGTCTCCAAGGGTTACGCCAAGACGCTGGAGATCCACGGTGTGGGTTACCGCGTCCAGGCCCGCGGCTCCAACCTGGAGTTCTCGCTGGGCTACAGCCACCCGGTCGTCGTGGAACCCCCGCAGGGCATCACCTTCCGAGTGGAGAAGCCGACCCTCCTCCACGTCGAGGGTATCGACAAGCAGCTGGTGGGCCAGGTCGCCGCGAACATCCGCGGTCTGCGCAAGCCTGACCCGTACAAGGCCAAGGGCGTGCGGTACAAGGGTGAGCACATCCGCCGCAAGGCCGGAAAGGCTGGTAAGTAGGCATGGGCATCACCGTGAGCCGTAAGCGCACCGCGAAGGCCACCACCGCTCGTAAGCGCCGCCAGTTCCGCGTGCGCAAGAGGGTCGTGGGCACCGCCGAGCGTCCCCGCCTGGCCGTGTTCCGCTCCTCCAAGCACATCGTCGCGCAGGTGATCGACGACACGAGGGGTCACACCCTGGTCGCCGCCTCCAGCGTTGAGACCGACGTGCGTGGCGCCGAGGGCACCAAGTCCGACAAGTCCGTCAAGGTCGGTGAGCTCGTCGCGCAGCGCGCGAAGGACGCCGGTATCACCGCGGTCGTCTTCGACCGTGGCGGTAACCGCTACGCCGGTCGTATCGCCAAGCTCGCCGACGCGGCGCGCGAGGGCGGTCTGGAGTTCTAGTTCGATGACCTCTGTACTGGCGAAGAACAACCACGAGAAGAGGAACCACTGATGGCTGCAGCACCGCGGCGCGGCGCCGGTGGCGAGCGGCGTGATCGCCGTGACGATCGCCGCGGCGGCGCCGCAGACAAGGGTGTCTCCTACATCGAGAAGGTCGTGACCATCAACCGGGTCGCGAAGGTCGTCAAGGGCGGCCGTCGCTTCTCCTTCACCGCGCTCGTCGTCGTCGGAGACGGCAACGGCATGGTGGGTGTCGGTTACGGCAAGGCCAAGGAAGTTCCGGCCGCGATCGCCAAGGGTGTCGAGGAGGCGAAGAAGAACTTCTTCCGCGTCCCCCGCATCCAGGGCACGATCACGCACCGGGTCCAGGGCGAGGAAGCCGCCGGCGTCGTCCTGCTCCGTCCGGCCGCCCCGGGTACCGGTGTTATCGCCGGTGGTCCCGTGCGCGCCGTCCTGGAGTGCGCCGGCATTCACGACATTCTGAGCAAGTCGCTCGGTTCGTCCAACCCGCTGAACATCGTGCACGCCACGGTGGCGGCGCTCAAGGGCCTCAACCAGCCTGAGGAGATCGCGGCCCGCCGTGGTCTGCCGATCGAGGATGTGGCCCCGGCTGCCATGCTGCGCGCTCGCTCTGAGGCGAAGGCAGGAGCCTGATCATGGCCAAGATCAAGATCACGCAGACCCGTTCCAAGATCGGCGGCAAGGTGAAGCAGCACGCTGCTCTCCAGTCGCTGGGCCTGGGTCGGATCGGTAAGTCCACCGTCCGTGAGGACCGCCCTGAGGTTCGCGGGCAGATCACGATCGTCTCGCACCTCGTCACTGTCGAGGAGGTCGCAGAATGAGCGACTACAACCCCGACGAGCTGCTCAAGCTGCACCACCTGCGTCCCGCCCCGGGTGCCAACAAGGCCAAGATCCGCAAGGGTCGCGGCGAGGCTTCCAAGGGCAAGACGGCTGGTCGCGGCACCAAGGGCACGAAGGCTCGTAACACCGTCCGACCCGGTTTCGAGGGTGGGCAGATGCCCCTCATCCGCCGGATCCCGAAGCTCAAGGGCTTCAGCAACGCCCGGTTCAAGACGACCTACCAGGTCGTCAACCTGGACCGGCTGAGCGAGCTCTACCCCGAGGGTGGCGAGGTCACCGTCGAGGGCCTGGTCGCCAAGGGCGCGGTTCGCAAGAACCAGCCCGTCAAGGTGCTGGGCACGGGTGAGATCACCGTCGCCGTGCAGGTGAGCGCGAACGCGTTCTCCGGCTCGGCGAAGGAGAAGATCACCGCCGCCGGCGGCACTGTCACCGAGCTGTAGGGTTCTCCCTACGATGCGCACTGGGGGCGCCCGCCCGGTAGGTCCGAGAAGGGCCTGCCGGCGGGCGCCCCTGTGTGTTGTGAGTGTTGATCGTTATGCCTCACGAACCCCTTCGTCGGGTGATGACTGTTACAGTGCCATCTGTTTGAGCTCCCCGCTTGACGTAATGTGAGTACTTCCGAGCACCGGGCGACAGGCCCGGTGCTGACGTTCTACGACGATTCAGGATCGGCCGCGATGTCTGGAACCCGTTCCGCCGCCGAAGCCGCGCAGGAGGAGACGTGCTAGGTGCGTTCGTTCGTGCATTCCGCACGCCCGACCTGCGCAATAAGCTGCTGTTCACACTGTTCATCCTGACGATCTTCCGGCTGGGTTCGGTGATTCCCGCTCCGGGCATCGACTCGGCGGCGATCCGGGACCAGATGGAGTTCATCACCGCGCAGGACCAGTCCGGTGTCTACGCCCTGGTGAACCTGTTCAGCGGCGGCGCGCTGCTGCAACTTGCGGTGTTCGCGCTCGGGGTCATGCCGTACATCACCGCGAGCATCATCATCAACCTGCTCACGGTGGTGATCCCCCGTCTGGAGGCCCTCAAGAAGGAGGGCCAGGCCGGACAGAGCAAGATCACCCAATACACCCGCTATCTGACCCTCATGCTCGCCGTGCTCCAGGCCACCTCCATCGTGGCCATGGCCCGCACCGGCGCCCTCTTCCAGAACTCGATCTCCCCGTCGACGTACATGCCCAACCAGGACATCATCACCATGGTGACGATCGTCTTCGTGATGACCGCGGGTACCGCGATCATCATGTGGATGGGTGAGCTGATCACCGAGCGCGGTGTCGGCAACGGTATGTCCCTGCTGATCTTCACCCAGGTCATCGCGATGTTCCCGGCCTCGATCATGGGGATGTACGAGGAGCGGTCGGTCTGGATCTTCATCATCATCTGCATCGCGGGTCTGGCCCTGATCACCGCCGTGGTGTTCATGGAGCAGGCCCAGCGCCGCATCCCGGTCCAGTACGCCAAGCGGATGGTCGGCCGCCGCATGTACGGCGGCAGCTCGACCTACATCCCCCTGAAGGTCAACCAGGCGGGCATCATCCCCGTGATCTTCGCCTCCTCGCTGCTGTACCTTCCGCAGTTGGTCGTCGGTCTGATCGGTCAGGACTCCACCCACCCGGTGGCCCAGTTCTTCCAGACCTACTTCCTCACGGGCACCCACCCCGTCTACATGGCGACCTTCTTCGTCATGATCATCGGGTTCGCGTTCTTCTATGTGGCGATTACCTTCAACCCCACTGAGGTCGCCGACAACATGAAGAAGTACGGTGGGTTCATCCCGGGTATCCGACCAGGGCGTCCGACCGCCGAGTACCTCGACTACGTCTTGACTCGACTGACGACCCCCGGCTCTCTGTACCTGGGTGTGATCGCTCTCCTGCCCATGGTTGCTCTCGGTGCCACCGGCGCCGACATGAACTTCCCCTTCGGCGGGACGAGCATCCTGATCATGGTGGGTGTCGGGCTGGACACGGTGAAGCAGATCGAGAGTCACCTCCAGCAGAGGAACTACGAAGGTTTTCTGCGATAAATGCGTGCAGTATTGGTGGGGCCGCCTGGGGCCGGCAAGGGCACCCAGGCCCAGATCCTCGCGGAAGAGCTGTCGGTGCCGAAGGTGTCCACGGGTGACATCTTCCGGGCCAACGTCAGCGGTGGTACGGAACTCGGCAAGAAGGCCAAGGAGTTCATGGACCGTGGCGACCTCGTCCCCGACGAGGTCACGAACGCCATGGTCAAGGACCGACTGGCCCAGGACGACGCGACGGAGGGCTTCCTCCTCGACGGCTTCCCCCGCAACGTCCCCCAGGCGCAGACCCTCAAGGGGATGCTCTCCGACCTGGGCAGCGGCCTGGACGTCGTCCTGGAGCTGAGGGTCGACGAGGAGGAGGTCGTCAAGCGCCTCTCGGGGCGCCGTTCCTGCCCCGAGTGCGGCCGGGTGTACCACGTCGAGTACGACGCCCCGCGCAGCGAGGGCAAGTGCGACAACGAGGGCGCCGAGCTGTACCAGCGCGAGGACGACCGCGAGGAGACCATCAGGCACCGCCTGAAGGTCTACCGCGAGCAGACCGCGCCGCTGGTGGAGTTCTACGCCGCGGAAGGCCTGCTGGCCACCATCGCCGCCACGGGGTCCGTGGCGGAGGTGACGGCCCGCGCGAAGGCCGCCATCGCCGAGAAGCGGTCGGCGGCCTGATGTTTCGAAAGGCGGATCCGAGCGTGCAGATCAAGACGCCGGAGCAGATCGCCAAGATGAGGGCGGCGGGCCAGGTCGTGGCCCGCGCCCTGGACACCCTCCGGGCCGCGGTGCGGCCCGGGGTGTCCACCCTCGAACTGGACGCGGTCGCGGAGAAGGTCATCCGGGACGCCGGGGCCGTCCCCTCGTTCAAGGGCTACCACGGCTTCCCCGGTTCGATCTGCGCCTCGGTGAACGAGGAGGTCGTGCACGGCATCCCGAGCGCCGAGCGCACTCTGGTCGAGGGTGACATCATCTCCGTCGACTGCGGCGCCATCCTCGACGGCTGGCACGGCGACTCGGCGGTCACCATCGCGGTCGGCGAGGGCCGGCCCGAGGACCTCGCGATGATGGACGTGTGCGAGGAGTCCATGTGGCAGGGGATCGCGCAGATGCGCCCGGGCATGCGCCTGGGGGACATCGGCCACGCGATCGGCGGTCACATCCGCGCCAACGGTGACTACGGCAACGTACGCGAGTACGGCGGCCACGGCATCGGGACCGAGATGCACATGGACCCGCACGTGCTGAACTACGGGAAGAAGGGCCGCGGCATGCGGCTGGTCGAGGGCATGTGCCTGGCGATCGAGCCGATGACCACGCTCGGCGGGCACGATGTGGTGGAGCTCGACGACGGCTGGACCGTCGTCACCCGGGACGGCGGCCGCGCCGCCCACTTCGAGCACACCGTCGCGATCACCGCGGACGGCCCTATGGTGCTGACTGCGCGCGAGTCGAACCGCGATAAAATCTCCCGTATGGGGTTCGTCCAACCGACCTGGTGACGGCGGGCCCGTCTCCCGGCCCCTCCGGTGACCGGGCGGGGCGGGGATGCGACCACTCACGGCTGTAGAGGCGAGGTGTGCGCAGTGTCCGATCCGGCGCCGTCGATGCGTTCGTCCGACTCCGAACGCGACCGTGTCGCGCAGTTGCTCCAGGAGCACTTCGCACAGGGCCGGCTCGACCACGAGGAGTTCACCGAACGCCTCGGCGAGGTCTACCGAGCCAGGACCGTGGACGAGCTGGCGAGGGTCACCACCGACCTCCCCGAACGGGACCTGGCCGACATCGGCCGGGTCGCCGTCTCCGACAGCTCGGTACCGCCCCTGCGGATGCGCGACCCGGCGCTCATGGTCCCGTGGGTCCTCTACGGGGGCGTGAACCTCCTGTGCTTCTCCATCTGGCTGATCCTCTACTTCACGACCGGTGCCGACTATCCCTGGTTCCTGTGGGTGCTCGGCCCCTGGGGGGTCCTGATGTCGGTGGTCACCTTCGGTGTGCTCGCCGCCCAGCGCGGGCAGCAGGGCGAGGGCTGAGGAAACGGCACGCCCCGCACCCGTGTTGTATGGTGAGGCCCCGACGGGGTCAGCGGGGAGGTCGCCGTCCGGTCAGGCCCGAGCCGCGGACGGTGTAGGCTGCTGCGTCCTCCGGTTAGGAGTACTTGTCCGAAGGGGATAGACTGACACTGCCCATACGCGGGCTGTTGGGTCAGTCTGCCTTCTTTGTGCCACGTCATTCCACAGGCGTACGCTCTCTTGCAGTTGGCCCGAGCTTCCAGTGTGTTTCGGCTTTGGCGATCCGGTCCACCGCGATCGCCGGAGCCTTCGTGTCATGCGAGGCCACTGGGGTCGCGTCGGGTTGTCATGATCAACCAATTGATGAGCGAGGCGTGGAGGACATGGCGAAGAAAGACGGCGCCATCGAGATCGAGGGTTCCGTTGTCGAGTCGCTACCCAACGCTATGTTCAAGGTAGAGCTCGACAACAAGCACACGGTCCTTGCCCACATCAGCGGCAAGATGCGGATGAACTACATCCGTATTCTCCCCGACGACCGGGTCGTCGTGGAGCTGAGCCCGTACGACCTCACGCGCGGGCGCATCGTTTACCGCTACAAGTAGCCCGTCAGGGGCCGCACGGCCCAAGACTGGTGATGTGATGAGTTCGGAGTCACCATGAAGGTCAAGCCGAGCGTGAAGAAGATCTGCGCGAAGTGCCGCGTGATCCGCCGTAACGGACGGATCATGGTCATTTGCTCGGACCCGCGCCACAAGCAGCGCCAGGGTTAGTCACCCCGGTCCGCTCGCCGCGGCTTCCGCACAGCGAGGACCCGGTAGGGGAGCACCTCCCCGCCGGGCAAGTGAAACAACGAAAACCTGTTCCGATCTCCCGCCGTCGAGGACGTGCGGGGGAGAACCCCCGGTCGGAGGCCGGGGCCTCGTCGATTGGGCGACGAGAGGATGGAACGGGTCAGACCTCCGCACATGCATGGATGGAGTCTCGCCCACATGGCACGTATTGCCGGCGTTGACCTCCCCCGCGACAAGCGGGTGGAGATCGCTCTCACTTACGTTTTCGGGGTTGGCCGTACCCGCGCCCTCGAAACGCTGAAGAACACCGGCGTCGACGGGAACACCCGCGTCTACCAGATGTCCGAAGAGGACCTGGTCAAGCTGCGCGAGTGGATCGACGCCAACTACCAGGTCGAGGGTGACCTGCGACGCGAGGTCCAGGCCGACATCCGTCGCAAGATGGAGATCGGGAGCTACCAGGGCATCCGCCACCGTCGTGGCCTCCCGGTCCGTGGTCAGCGCACGCAGACCAACGCCCGTACCCGCAAGGGCAAGAAGAAGACCGTGGCCGGCAAGAAGAAGGCCGGCAAGAAGTAGTCCGACTCGGACCTGTCAACCGCGTCCGAGAAGACACACACGGACCGATGATCTCTGGGAGTTTCGCTCATGCCGCCTAAGGGCCGTCAGGGTGCCGCGCGCAAGGTGCGCCGCAAGGAAAAGAAGAACATTGCCCACGGGCACGCTCACATCAAGAGCACGTTCAACAACACGGTTGTGAGCATCACCGACCCCACCGGTGCGGTGATCGCTTGGGCCAGTTCGGGACAGGTCGGCTTCAAGGGGTCGCGTAAGTCCACCCCGTACGCCGCGCAGATGGCCGCCGAGGCCGCTGCCCGTCGCGCCCAGGAGCACGGCGTCCGCAAGGTCGACGTCTTCGTGAAGGGCCCGGGTTCGGGTCGGGAGACCGCCATCCGTTCGCTCCAGGCGACCGGCCTCGAGGTGGGCTCCATCCAGGACGTCACCCCGGTTCCGCACAACGGCTGCCGCCCGCCGAAGCGCCGCCGCGTCTGATCGGCACCGGCGTCCGCGCCTCCTACCGCGCGGGCGCCCCGTTGGTGCGCCCGCCGCGGCCCCGGATGGGGGCCGCGCGGGCAGGGTAGGAATCCGAGTAGAGGGCACCACCGCTCCGGGGGTGCCCATCCGGTGGCCGTCATATAGCGGACGGCCATGTGGAAGGGAAAACACGGACCATGTTGATCGCACAGCGTCCCACGCTCGCCGAGGAAGTCGTCTCGGACCTGCGCTCGAGGTTTGTCATCGAGCCGCTGGAGCCGGGCTTCGGTTACACCATCGGTAACTCGCTTCGGCGTACCCTGCTGTCCTCCATCCCCGGCGCGGCTGTGACCAGCATCCGCATCGAGGGCGTCGAGCACGAGTTCACCACCGTGCCCGGTGTCAAGGAGGACGTCACCGAGATGATCCTCAACCTCAAGGGCCTGGTCGTCAGCTCCGAGCACGACGAGCCGGTTCTGATGTACCTGCGCAAGCAGGGCCCCGGCGTGGTGACCGCCGCGGACATCGCTCCGCCGGCGGGTGTCGAGGTGCACAACCCCGACCTGCACCTCGCCACGCTGAACGGTAAGGGCAAGCTGGAGATGGAGCTGACGGTCGAGCGCGGCCGCGGTTACGTCTCCGCGACGCAGAACAAGCAGCAGGGCCAGGAGATCGGTCGGATCCCGATCGACTCCATCTACTCGCCGGTGCTGCGTGTGACCTACAAGGTCGAGGCCACCCGAGTCGAGCAGCGCACCGACTTCGACCGCCTGATCGTCGACATCGAGACCAAGCCGGCCATCCGTCCCCGTGACGCCGTGGCCAGCGCGGGCAAGACCCTGGTCGAGCTGTTCGGTCTGGCGCGTGAGCTCAACGTCGACGCCGAGGGCATCGACATGGGCCCGTCGCCCACGGACGCCGCCCTCGCGGCGGACCTGGCGCTGCCGATCGAGGACCTCAACCTCACGGTCCGGTCCTACAACTGCCTCAAGCGGGAGGGCATCCACAGCGTTGGTGAGCTGGTTGCCCGCTCCGAGCAGGACCTGTTGGACATCCGCAACTTCGGTGCCAAGTCCATCGATGAGGTCAAGCAGAAGCTCATCGACATGGGCCTGTCCCTGAAGGACTCCCCGCCCGGATTCGACCCCAGCACTGCGGCCGACTCCTACGGCTCCGAGGACGACGAGGGTGACTCCTTCGTCGAGACGGAGCAGTACTGACCTTCGTCGCCCAATGGTCCCCGGCCGAGTGCGGCCGTGGACCGCATCACTAGGAGAACGACACCATGCCCACGCCTACCAAGGGCGCCCGTCTGGGTTCCGGGCCCGCTCACGAGCGGCACATCCTGGCGAACCTTGCCACCTCGCTGTTCCAGCACGGCCGCATCCGCACCACGGAGGCCAAGGCCAAGCGCCTGCGTCCGTACGCCGAGAAGCTCATCACCCTCGGCAAGCGCGGTGACCTGCATGCCCGTCGCCAGGTCCTGACCAAGATCACGGACAAGGCCGTCGTGCACGAGCTCTTCACCGAGATCGGCCCGCGCTTCGAGAACCGCCCCGGTGGTTACACCCGTATCACCAAGATCGGTCCGCGCAAGGGCGACAACGCCCCGATGGCGGTCATCGAGCTGGTTGAGGCGCTGAGCGCCCCCGCCGCCCCGGCGTCCGCTCCCGTCGAGGAGCCCGCCGAGGCCAAGGCCGAGGACACCGCCGCGGAGGCCCCCGAGGCCACCGAGGAGAGCTCTGAGAGCAAGTAGGGCTGACGTGCCGGGCCCAGGCCCGCACGACACGCTCGACGAGTGCCCGATCCCCGCGGGGGTCGGGCACTTTCCTTTTCCGGGGCCTGCGGTGCCCGGCTACCTGATCGGGGTGGGGATGGACGAGAACGAAACGAACGTCCGGCTGCGGCTGGACATCGCCTACGACGGCACCGACTTCTCTGGTTGGGCCGCCCAGCCGACCCGGCGCACCGTACAGGGGGAGCTGGAGGCGGCCCTGGCGAAGGTGCTCCGGCTGCCGGAGGCCTCGGTGACGTGCGCCGGGCGCACTGACGCGGGGGTGCACGCCCGCGGCCAGGTGGCTCAGGTGGACGTTCCGGTCGCCACCTGGGAGAACGAGGGGCAGTGGATCCTGCGCAGGCTGGCCGGGGTGCTTCCGAAGGACGTCCGGGTGAACGCCGCCCGGGTCGCGCCTCCCGGGTTCGACGCGCGTTTCTCCCCGTTGTTCCGCCGCTACGTGTACCGGATCAGCGACGCTCCCTACGGGGTGGACCCGCTGCGCCGCAGGGACGTGCTGTGGCACCGGCACCCGGTGGACGTGGGCCGGATGAACGAGGCCGCCGCACTGCTGGTCGGCGAGCACGACTTCGCGGCATTCTGCAAGAAGCGCGAGGGTGCCACGACCATCCGGGAGCTGTTGCGCCTGGAGTGGGTGCGCGAGGACGGACACCTGATCGCCGGGACGATCCAGGCCGACGCGTTCTGCCACAACATGGTGCGCGCGCTCGTGGGGGCCCTCCTGGCGGTGGGCGACGGGCGTAGGGAGGTCGAGTGGCCCGGCCGGGTTCTGGGCGCCGCCGTACGCGACTCCTCGGTGCACGTGGTCGGCCCTCAGGGGCTGAGCCTCGAGGAGGTGCGCTATCCGGCCGACGAGGAACTGGCGGAGCGCGCCGTCCTCACCCGGCGGGTGCGTGAGCTGCCGTGCAGGGGGCACTCGGGGTGAGGCGCACGGGGCCGGGGCGCTGGTCGCGCCCACGGGCCCCGCGGGGCCGGGCGGAGCCCGGCTGTGAGCGGCGCCGCCTCCGGGCCACGATCGGTGGCCCGGAGGCGGCGCCGCTGTGCGCGGGTCAGGCGCGGTCCTCGGCGAGCGCCTCATGGGCGGTTTCGATGAAGCCCTCACCGATGTCGCGCAGTTCGGTGGCCCCGGCCCCCTCCCCGTCGGAGTCGTCGTCGCTGCCGTCGCTGTTCGCGGACAGGGAGAAGAGGAGGTAGCGGCCCCACTGGCCGCTGCTGCCGTGCCCGCCCGAGTAGCCCAGGCGTTCGGCGGGGGAGCCCTCCTCGCCGGGCAGCCCGGCGAACCACTGGGCGCCGACCAGGTCCTGCGCGCCCAGGGCCGTCTCGGCCTCGGCGTCGCTGGGCATGGCCGCGATCCCGACGGTCACCGCGTGGTTCTGGTCCTCGCTCAGGTAGGAGGCGCGCACCAGCTGGCGGCAGTCGTTGTCGGTGAGGACCTGACCGTAGTCGCCGTGGGTGCCGGCGGCGCAGTCCTCGTTGTCGTCCACGGCCACGCGGCTGAACGCGCCCTGGCCGTCGATCTCCAGTTCGGCGGGGAACAGCGTGTCCGGGGCGAGGGCCCCCTGGTCGCTGCCCTCGTCGGCGACGGTGACGGCGTTGGCTCCGCCGGAGCCGAAGCCGCCGCTGGCGAAGTAGAACGCCCCGCCGCCGGCCACCACGAGCAGCGCGACGAAGCCCGCGCCCATGATGAGTCCGCGCCGGTTCGAGGGGCGCTGCGGGTACTGGTCGTCGTAGTCGTCGTAATCGTCGTCGTAGTCCTGGACGCCCCGGACGTCGAACTGCGCGGTGTCGGCTCCGGCGTCCTCGGGGACCTCGTCCCGGTACAGCGGTCGGTCACCGGTGGCCGCGCCGGGGCCGGGGACCGCGTTCAGGTTCTGGGTAGCGCCCATGGCGTCCACGGGGAAGACGGGTTCGTCCTCGGGCCGGGACGGCGCGGGGGGCGGCCGGTGGCCCTGGGGGGCCGGGGGCGGGGGTGCGCCGGGGCCACCGTTCGGCGGCATGGCGGGGGTGCCGGTCGGGGGCAGGCCGGGTGCGCCCTGGCCGCCGTGGGGCGGGAGGGTGTTCGGCTGGGCGGGCCCCTGGTGGTGCATCGGGGGCTGACCGCCGGTGGGCATGCCCTGCACCGGTCCGGGGGGACCCTGGGGCGTCCCGAGCGGGCCCTGCGGGTGGCCGGGAGGCGCCTGGGGCGGTTGGCCCTGCATGTGCGGCGGCAGCGGAGCGCTCTGCGGCCCGGGCCCCGGCGCGCCGGGGGGCGGGGCCTGGCCGGGGTTGGGACGACCCGGGCCGGGAGGGGCCGCGTGGGGGCCGCCCTGGGGGTAGTTCGGTCCGCCCTGGGTGACATGTCCCATTCCTGGGTGGCCGCCGGTAGGTCCACCGGGCAGGGGGCCGCCCTGTTGGGGGCCGCCCCGTTGGGGGCCGTTGGGCGGCAGCGGAGCGTGCGGGCCGCCGGGGGCGGCGTGCGGTGGGAGCTGCGGGCCGCTCTGCGGAGCCGGCGGGACCTGCGGGCCGCTCTGCGGGCCGGGGGGAACCTGGTGGCGGGGTGCCTGGGGGTACTGCCCCTGCGGGGTGAGGCCCTGGGGAGGTTGCGGGCCGCTCGGGTACTGCGGCGGCTGCGGGCCCGAGGGGCCCCCGGCGGGCGCGCCGTACGGCCGCTGCGGGTCCGGTGTGGGATGCTGGCCCTCAGGCTGTGGGGGCGAACCGAGCAGGTCCTGGCCGTCACCGGCCCCCGGCTGGAGAGGTCGTCCGTCTGGGCCGTACTGGGGCTGGTTCGGATGGGTACTGATAGGAGTCTCCGAAGGCTCTGAGGGTGGGACTGGACCGCGGCTCGCCGGGCCCGTGGCCTGGTCCGCGCTGTGGCGTCCGTGCTGGTTCGGCGCGTTCGGTCGACCGTGACGGGCGTCTCCAAGGTTCACGTCTTCGCCCGTGGTGCCGGGCGGAGACCGGCCTTTCGGTGCAAGGGTAACCAACGCGCGGGCGGGGGCAGGACGAAGCACTCCTGACAACGGGCATAATAAAAGGCGGAGAGGTCACGGATGTGAACCCGTCCCGGCGCTTTCCCGCCAGGCGATCCCATCGGTCGGCCCGGCGCTCGCTTTGACCTGCGTTAGGGTGGACGGGTAGGATATTTCGTCGTTGTGCGTTGAGTTGCCGTGGGCCCCAAACTCCCGAAGCTGGGTGCCGATCCACGCACCATCGTCTGCGCACTCACGACCGGGTCGTCCTGATTGGACATGGGACATCCGGCCAAAGTAACAGCCCCGCACCCGCGGGGTCTGTTCCCGGCCCCGCACCCGTTGGGGTGTTCCGTAATACGAGTCCACCATCCCGTTCGGGATGGGGCAGCCGACTGAAGAGCGAAGGCAAACGATCGTGCGCACATACAGCCCCAAACCAAGCGATGTCCAGCGTCAGTGGCACGTTGTCGACGCTACCGACCTTGTGCTCGGGCGTATGGCGAGCCAGGTTGCCACGCTGCTTCGGGGCAAGCACAAGCCCTACTACGCGCCCCACATCGACACCGGCGACTTCGTGATCGTCGTGAACGCCGACAAGGTCGCGCTGACCGGTAAGAAGCTGGAGCAGAAGCGCGCCTACCGGCACTCCGGCTACCCCGGCGGCCTGCGTTCGATCGCGTACGCCGACCTGCTGGAGAAGAACCCCGAGCGGGCCATTGAGAAGGCCATCAAGGGGATGCTGCCCAACGGCTCCCTCGGCCGCCAGATGGCCAAGAAGCTCAAGGTGTACGCCGGCGCGGAGCACCCGCACCAGGCCCAGCAGCCGGTTCCGTTCGAAATCACCAAGATCGAGCAGCCCGCCTAGGCGTTCGCAGACTTTTACAGGAAGCACGAGGATAACCGTGGTCGAGCCCACCGGCATCGAGAACGTCGAGCAGGAAATCGCCGACAACCCGGAGGAGTTCCCCTCCGAGTTCACCAGCGAGTCGGAAGAGACGACCGCCGCCTACGTCCCCACCGCGTCCGGCCCCAGCGCCGGTACCGGTCGTCGTAAGCAGGCCGTCGCCCGCGTTCGCATCGCCCCTGGTTCCGGCGAGTGGAAGATCAACGGCAAGCCGCTTGATGCCTACTTCCCGGACAAGGTCCACCAGCAGACCGTCAACGACCCCTTCGTCTCCCTCGGGTTCGATGGCGCCTACGACGTCTTCGCCCGTCTGGACGGCGGCGGCACCAGCGGTCAGGCCGGCGCCCTGCGTCACGGCATCGCCCGTGCCCTGGCGTCCCTGGACGCCGAGAACAACCGCCCGACCCTGAAGAAGGCCGGTTTCCTCACCCGTGACGACCGCGAGGTCGAGCGGAAGAAGGCCGGTCTCAAGAAGGCGCGCAAGGCCCCGCAGTTCTCCAAGCGTTAATGCTCATGCGCCGGCACCTGCTCGGCTGAGCTTTGGCCCGTACGTCGCCCCCGTAGCCGGGGCGGCGTACGGGCCTTCGTTTTTCCGGTGGCTTTCTCCGCCACGCTGAACTTTCCCGGCGCCGGGGTCATCCGGCGCCGCTTCTGAAAGGGGTTGTCGCCTGTGGCTCAGCTGTTCGGAACAGACGGCGTACGTGGTCTCGCGGGACGCGACCTGACCGCTGCACTCACCCTGGAACTGTCCATCGCCGGGGCGCGGGTCCTGGCCGGGACGGAGGGGAGCCGCCGCCCGCGCGCGGTCGTGGGGCGCGACCCGCGCGCGTCCGGGGAGTTCCTGGAGGCCGCGGTCGTCGCCGGTCTGGCCAGTACCGGTGTGGACGTCGTGAAGGTCGGGGTGCTTCCGACCCCGGCCGTCGCCTACCTGACCGGCGCGCTGGAAGCCGACTTCGGTGTGATGCTCTCCGCGAGCCACAACCCGGCCCCGGACAACGGGATCAAGTTCTTCGCCAAGGGCGGCCAGAAGCTGGAGGACGCCCTGGAGGAGGAGATCGAGGGCATGCTCGGCGTCCCCTCGACCCCCGCCGTGGGTGACGCGGTCGGCCGGGTCACCGAGTCCCGCGACGGAGCCGAGATGTACACCCGGCACGTCCTGGACTCCCTTCCGCACAGCCTCAAGGGGCTCAAGGTCGTGATGGACTGCGCCCACGGCTCGGCCAGCACCGTCGCTCCCGAGGCGCTGCGCCGGGCGGGCGCCGAGGTCATCGCGATCGGGGACCGGCCCGACGGGTACAACATCAACCAGGGCTGCGGTTCGACGAACCTGGCGGCCCTGCAGGAGGCGGTGCGTCTGCACGGCGCCGACGCCGGTATCGCCAACGACGGCGACGCCGACCGCTGCCTGGCTGTGGACGCCGACGGCGACGTCGTGGACGGCGACCAGATCCTCGCGATCCTGGCGACCGAGGCCAAGGAGGCCGGCAGGCTCGCCGAGGACACCCTCGTGGTGACGGTCATGTCCAACCTGGGGTTGAAACTGGCGATGGCCCGTGAGGGCATCACCGTGGTGGAGACCGCGGTCGGCGACCGGTACGTGCTGGAGGAGATGAAGCGCGGCGGGTTCGGCCTGGGCGGCGAGCAGTCCGGTCACGTGATCCTGCTCGACCACGCCACCACCGGGGACGGTCTGCTGACCGGTCTGCACCTGCTGTCCGCCATGGCCCACCACAAGCAGGGCCTCGCCGAACTGGCCAAGGTGATGACCCGGCTTCCGCAGGTCCTCATCAACGTTCCCGACGTCGACAGGGACCGCGCCGCCGAGTCCGAGGAGCTGGCCGAGGCGGTCCGCGCGGCCGAGGCCGAGCTGGGCGAGACCGGCCGGGTGCTGATCCGGCCCAGCGGGACCGAACCGAAGGTCCGGGTCATGGTGGAGGCCCCCGAGCAGGAGCAGGCCGCCGCCGTGGCCGAGCGCCTGGCCGGGGTGGTCCGTTCCGCCCTCGGCTAGGGTTCCTTCCGGCCTGTCCTCCTCCGGGGGACTTTTCCGGTTTTCGCGCGCATCCGGGCACAGAGCGGCCCGGGTGCGCGTTCTCGTGTGTACGCGGTGCGGTGGAGCGGAGCTGGAATGGCGACGGACGTGCGGTACGGGCACTCCCTGACGATCGGTGTGGACATCGGCGGGACCAAGGTCGCCGCGGGCGTGGTCACCCCCGGCGGACGGGTGCTGGCGCGCCTGCGCACCCAGACGCCGGAGCGGAGCAAGAGCCCTTCGGTGGTGGAGGACACGATCGTGTCGGTCGTGTCGGAACTGCGCCGGGAGTTCGCGGTCCGGGCGGTGGGGGTGGGCGCGGCCGGGTTCGTCGACGAGCGGCGCTCCCGGGTGCTGTTCGCCCCGCACCTGTCCTGGCGCCAGGAGCCGCTCCGGGACGCGCTGTCGTTGCGGCTGGGGCTGCCCGTGGTCGTGGAGAACGACGCCAACGCCTCCGCCTGGGCCGAGGTGCGCGCCGGGTCCGGCCAGGGCGTGGACGACGTGGTGGTCGTGAACCTGGGCACGGGGATCGGCGGCGCGATCGTGCTGGACGGCCGGCTGCGCCGCGGCCGTTACGGGATCGCGGGCGAGTTCGGGCACATGACGGTGGTCCCGGGCGGTCACCGCTGCGAGTGCGGGAACCGGGGCTGCTGGGAGCAGTACGCCAGCGGCAACGCGCTCACCCGGGAGGCGCGGGAGCTGGTGGCGGCGGAGTCGCCGGTGGCCGGGGCGTTGAGCCAGGCGGTCGGAGGTGATCCGGGTCTGATCACCGGAGCGCTGGTGAGCGAGCTGGCCCGCAAGGGGGATCCGGCCTGCCGGGAGCTGCTGGAGGAGGCGGGCGGCTGGCTGGGGTCGGGCCTGGCCAACCTGGCCGCCGCCTTCGACCCCGAGCTGTTCGTGATCGGGGGAGGCGTCTCCGAGGTGGGCGAACTGCTGCTGGGCCCGGCGAGGAGCGCGTTCGGCAAGGCGCTGACCGGCCGGGGCTACCGGCCGCAGGCGCGTGTGGCGGCTGCCGCCCTGGGCAACGAGGCGGGGGTGATCGGCGCCGCCGACCTGGCGCGGGAGGCCCTGCCGAGGTGGAGGGGGCGCCGCAGGCAGCAGCGCCTGGGCAGGGCCCTGCGGCGGTGACGTCTAACGCCGGCCGGACAGCGCTCTCACGTCGATGTCGACCGGGAAGGGGACGTCCAGCTTGAGGCGTTCCCGGGCGATGGTGATCGGAACGTACCTGGGGTCCCGGAGCCCGTCGAGCTCGAACACGTGGACCGCGGGTCCGTTCTCCTCGGGCTCGATCCGCCAGAAGTGCGGGATACCGGCGGCCGCGTACTTCAACGGCTTGGTCGTCCGGTCCCGGTCCTGGGACTCCTCCGAGACGATCTCGACGGCGATGAGCACGTCCTCGGGCGGAACGTGGGTGGCCCGGTACCAGTCGAGGTGGTCGTCAGCACCCTCTTCGAACCCGTAGACGAGGATGTCGGGCTCCGGACGCTGGTGCTTGCCGAGTTTCATCGTCATCTCCAGCAGGACATCAATTCCTTCTGGCGCTGGCTCCTCCAACTCGTTTGCCAGGCGGCGCATGACCTGTGAGTGGAACCGGGTCTGGGGGGAAAGCAGGACGAGCGCTCCGTCGATGGGTTCCATCCGGGGGGCACCCGGTGGAAGGTTGTCCATGTCGTCGGCGGTCCAACCCCCGGGCGGGGTGAGGAACCAGTCGGGGAGCGGCTCGGCCATCGAATCCTCCTGGGTCGATTCCTGAGCCCACTCTGGTGTCGCTGTTCTTCGCATGAGGGGAACGTAGCGCTGCGTGACGACGGAGTGGGGCGGTTTCCCCGTACCCGCTCCGGGCTCCCCGAAGTGCTGGCCACAGCATTACCCACGATTAACCGAACCCGGTTCTAGTGTGTGGGTCACATCCTCGGTAGAGTGCGGCACATGGATCTCAACGGAATCTCCGCCCTTGTCTCGGGCGGCGCGAGTGGCCTCGGTGAGGCCACCGCCAAGGAACTCGCCTCCGCCGGTGCCACCGTCGTCATCGCCGACCTGAACGCCGAGCGCGGCGAAGCGATCGCCAAGGAGATCGGTGGCGTCTTCGTCTCCACCGACGTCTCCCAGGAGGACCAGGTCAAGGCCGCCGTCCAGGCCGCCGCGGACACCGGCAAGCCCTTCCGCGTCGCGGTCTCCTGCGCCGGTATCGGCTGGGCCACCCGCACGGTCGACCGGAACGGCAACCCGCACGACCTGGACAGCTACCAGAAGGTCATCCAGGTCAACCTGATCGGCACGTTCAACGTGCTCCGTCTGGCGGCGGCCGAGATCGCCAAGACCGAGCCGGTCAACGAGGACGGCGAGCGCGGCTCCATCCTCAACACCGCCTCCCTCGCGGGCATCGAGGGCCAGATCGGTCAGATCGCGTACTCCTCCTCCAAGGGCGGCGTGATCGGCATGACCCTCCCGGCCGCGCGTGACCTCGCCGCCGTCGGCATCACCGTGAACACCCTCGCCCCCGGCATCCTGGAGACGCCCATCTACGGCGACGGCCCGGGCTCGGAGGAGTTCAAGCAGAAGCTCGCCGCCCCGGTGCCCTTCCCCAAGCGTCTGGGCACCGCCGAGGAGTTCGGCAAGCTCGCCCGGACCCTGCTCGAGGTCAGCTACGTCAACGGCGAGGTCGTCCGCATCGACGGCGCCCTCCGCATGCCCCCCAAGTAGGAGGACACCGTGTCCGACGAGGTTCTCTACACGGCTGAGGACGGCGTCGCCGTCATCACCATCAACCGCCCCAAGGCCAAGAACGCGGTCAACGCCGCGGTCGCGGCCCGGATCGCCGAGGCCCTCGACGACGTCGACGCCCGCAAGGACGTCAACGTCGCGATCGTCACCGGCGCCGGCGGCACCTTCTGCGCCGGGATGGACCTCAAGGCCTTCATGAAGGGCGAGGTCCCGGTGGTCGAGGGACGCGGGTTCGGCGGTTTCGCCGAGCGCGGCCCGAAGAAGCCGCTGATCGCCGCGGTCGAGGGGTACGCCCTCGCCGGTGGTTTCGAGGCGGTGCTCGCCTGTGACCTGGTGGTGGCCGCCGAGGACGCCAAGTTCGGCATCCCCGAGGTCAAGCGCGGCCTGGTCGCCGGAGCCGGCGGCCTGCTGCGCCTCCACCACCGCATCCCGCGCAACATCGCGATGGAGTTCGCCCTCACCGGCGACTTCGTCGGCGCCGAGCGCCTCGCGGAACTGGGCCTGGTCAACCAGGTCACCGAGAGCGGCGGCGCTCTGGAGGGGGCCAGGGCCCTCGCCTCCCGCATCACGCCGAACGGCCCGCTGGCCCTGAAGGTCTCCAAGGAGATCATCCAGGCCTCCGACGACTGGTCCACCGACCAGATGTGGGACCGGCAGAACGAACTGGCGGGCCCGGTGTTCGTCAGCCAGGACGCCATGGAGGGGGCGGCGGCCTTCGCCGAGAAGCGCGCCCCCGTGTGGAAGGGCGAGTAGCTCCTCCGCGCACCGCACGGCGGCCGTCCCCCGGGGGCGGCCGCCGTCGCCGTTTCCGGAACACCACAACTTGACTACTTAGAGTCTGTGTTTGATTACCCTAAGTATGTAATCTGTGGGTGTTCACCACTGGTCTGACCGAGGAAACGGCGCCGTGCACCCTGCATCTTCCTGGAACAGGACCACACCCGCAGCCCGTGAGGGCACCGCATGGGTGGAGTCGCCGCTACAGCTCCTGTCCGTCGTGGAGGCCCGCGCCGCGGGGCAGCTCTTCGAGAACGGGCAGATCCTGCTCCGCCCCGGTGTGCGGGGGCTCTCCGAGACCGCTGCGGAGCTCCGCCGTCTCCTTCCGGCGAGCGCCGCCCTCACCAGCCCGGCCAGGGAGCCCGAGCCGCCCGCCACGGCCAACGGGGTCTGGGCGCTCGGGGATGCATTCTCCGGTCAGGTGCAACGCGCCCTGCTGTCCGCCTCACGCTGTCGGATCGTCATCGTCGACGACGGACTGGCCACTTGGCGCCTTATCCGCCTGCTCAGCTCCCCGGTCCCCCGGCCCCTCCTCCGCGCCAGAGCCAGAGCGAACCCGCTCCGCTCCGCCCTGGGGCTCGCGGCCGTCCTGCGCCTGCGCCACGCGGCCCGCGAAGGCAGGCTTACCGTCTTCACGATGCTGCCGATCAGCCCCGACCTCGCCGAACAGGCAGATGCTTCCGGGGTACGCGTCGTCCGCCACGGTTTCGGGATGCTGCGTTCGCTGCCTGGCCACGCTCCTCCCCGGGAGAGCCGGATCGTTCTGGGCACGGCCCTGGTCGCGGACGGCCTGGTGCACCGGTCCATCTACCTGAGCTGGCTGGACACACAGGCGAAGACTGGTCCGCTCGCCTACTACCCGCACCGCAGAGAGGATTCGGAGGTGCTCAGCTTCCTGGACCAACATCCCCGTATTCGGGTGATCAGCTCTGGTGTCCCCGTGGAACTCTCCCTTCGCGGCCTGGGCCCGGAGCACACCGTCATGGCACCGCCCTCCACCGCCCTGGTGTCCCTGCGCACCCTGGCCAAGGGGGCTGACATCCGGGCTGTCGGACTGCCGGAGCACTGGTGGACCAGACGCGCCCGACCGGCGCTGCGCGCCGACCTGTCGGCCAGCGCGAACTTCAGGGCGGTGAACAGTGCGGCGAACTGAGGCGCCGGACAACAGGATCCGGGTCCTGGCCGTCGCGGACTCCGACTCGTACGTGAAGCTCTCTGCGGCCATGCTCGACGCATTTCCCGGCCAGGGATACACGGGCGGACTCGTAGTGGTTCGGTCCCCGATCGCTCCCTCCGAAACCCAGCTGCGGGCTGCCGTGGAGGGGACGGGGTGGGCCGGACGGCGGATCCCCGTGCTGACCGCGCTCCAGATCCGGGGGCTGGTCCGCAGGAACCGCCCCGACACGGTGATCCTCAACTGCACGGGCCCGGTCGTGGACGCCCTGGCACCTGTTCTGTCGGGGGCGGTGCGTGGACACCGACTCGTGCTGGTGACGGCGCTGCCGGGGATATCGGTTCCTGCGACGGAAAAAGCCTGGCTCTACCGCTTCCGGACAGACCTGTTCGTCGTGCACAGTCACCGGGAGGTCGCGGAGTTCGACTCTCTGCGGGAGAAGTGCGGTGCCACCGGCGAGGTCGCTCTGGCGACTCTGCCCTTCCTGCCCGGCGCCGCGGAACGGAGGAGCGCACCGGCGGCCGGTCGTGTGGTGTTCGCGGCCCAGGCCAAGGTCCCCGAGCAGCGAGTGGACCGGGAGGCGATCCTTCTGGCCCTGGCCGAACTGGCGGAACAACGTCCCGACCTGGATGTGGTGGTCAAGCTCCGGGGGCGGGAGAACGAGGCCCAGACCCACCGTGAGCGCTTCCACTACGAGGCTCTGTGGCGGGAGATGGCCGGGGAGGGACGGGTGCGGGACGGCGCGGTGCGGTTCGCCGCCGGCGCCATGGCGGAGCAACTGACCGGGGCTCGGGGTTTCGTCACGGTCAGCTCCACGGCGGCCTTGGAGGCCATCGCTCTGGAGGTCCCCATGGTTGTCCTCACCGACTTCGGTGTGGGGGCCGAGCAGATCAACCTGGTCTTCCAGGACAGCGGAGCCTTCGGCACCCTCGCCGATGTGCGGGCCGCGCGTTTCCACAACCCGGAGCGGCGCTGGTCCGAACGGAACTACTTCCACGACTCCACGGAGAACGACTGGTCGGAGCGCCTGGAAGGCCTGGTGCGGCGGGCGCGCCGGGGCGAGCTCGAAGCACGCCCCGGCCTTCCCGAGGGTCCTGATCAGCGACGTGCGCGCCGTAGGTCCCTGATCCGGCTGAGTGTCCCGGTGGCTGCTGCTCGAAGCGTTGGTGCCTTGTTCAGGAGGTTGCGGGCTTGGTGACGCAGCAGAGCCTGAACAAGGGGCTGCTGTTGAATGGGTACCCGGGCTCTTGGAGCTGACATGCCAAGAGCTTGAATCCGCTTTCGTTTGAAGTGCCTCAGCGGGTCTCCCTCGTAGTTCCGTATATAAGCCTCAGCCGATTCACGGAGATGAGGATAGATAGCTGCCTGCATGCAGTACGCGATGGCCCGAACGAGGGGTGCAAGTTCTTCCTGATATCTTTCGGGGCCGATGGACGGTGGAATGATCCGACCGTCATCCATGAGTCTGGGCATGGTGGTATCCGCGATGGTGAGGGGAATCCGGTTGTTGTTCTCGTAAGGCTTGAGTCGTTCCAGCAGTGTTTCTGTGCCGACTGTGGCGACTGGAATGTCGTAGATTGTGTTGGCGGTGCTCAGTGAAGTGGAGAAGCAACCTGCCACCAGCGCTGGAGGAGAGACCTCGTACCATGCCTCTACCGGAACCGCTCCCTCTAGGACCTTTAGCTCCACCCCAACGCGGTCGGCCGCGGCCTGCACAGCCGGGAGCGTTTGTGAAGCGTTCATCGGATGGGGTTTGAAGACGACACTGCGGTGACCAGCTTTGGCGCACGCTGTGACCGCTCGGGCGGTGAGATCGGTCTCCTCGCGCTCGGAGATCAGTTCGAGGGAGGCCAGGTACTGGCCGACGACCATCGCGGGTGCCGGTTCCCCCGCCCTGGCGGTCGGCACCACCTCTGCATATTTGGCAATCTCACTGATGACCGTGCGGAAAGCCTCTGCGGGGACCACCGCCGGGGCCACCCCGTATTCGCTGAGAACGAGCGGATCGACGCCGGGAACCAGGCCGAGGTGGATCAGTCGTTCGAAACGGGAACCATCCTCGCGCTTAAGGCGCCTCCGGCTGGGTCCGTGACTTGCCAGGCCATCAGAGTAGAGGGTGAGCCGTGCGTCATCGAAGAGCTGGATCAAGCCGCGAGCGGGCTGTCCCTGCAACGCTTCCACGACCAGTTCCGGCTCCTCCCCGCCCAGCCGGAGGTGGTTGTCGAGCAGCCTGCGGATTATGGGGATGTCGCTCTGGTGAGCCTGCCAGTGGGAGGGGTGCTGGGGCCAGATAAGATCGTTATAGGAAAGCACATCGTCGAATCGTCTCCGTATTGCTTCGAAGCCTGCGGCCGCACTCAATGACGTAACTGCCTCGGGGACATCGGAGTTGTCAACGGTGAGTAGGATTCGGCGTTCGTCGCCGAAGAGGCCGCTATCGACTGCGGCCGCCAGAGTTGCCGCGCCGAATATTCGGGATGATACGAAGATTTGTGTCATGGCTTGCCTCGGAAGAGCATGGGTCCGGGAAATTCAAATTTTGTCCGATGCGCAGGATGTGATTCAGGCGGTTAGGCTCATTTTTCCTGGGCCCAGAAGAGAGCGCAGCCGGCTCTCGCGCAAGCCGCCCATCTCACGCAGGGTGGGGTCGAGTATGTGGTGGGGGATTCTCCTCAGCAGGGATCGGCCCCGGACGGGCAACTGTTTTTGATCCTTGCGCCGAAGACGTTTCTTTCGGTCCAGGTGGTTGATCAATATTGAGCAGAAAGCGCGGGTTGCCTTGGGTAGGTAAAGATCGGCATCGCGATCATCCGCGATCTGGTTGAAGAGTCCCTCGAAGGCGTCGAAGAAGTGCATCTGCCGGTGGTCGCCCACTTGGGTTAGCGACCCGGGGACGTCGCGTCGATAGAAGAGCCCCACGATCGGAACCCGGGCGAAGGAGCCGGCTCTGAGGTGCAGCCGCCAGATCCAGGGTTGGTCCTCACAGGTCAGGAGGCGAGTGTCGAAGTCCAGGAGTCCCTCGTCGGCTAGGCGCCTGTCGAGGAGACCGGTTGAAGCATAGGGATAGTCGACCATGCTCCTTGTGAATGTCGGGAGGATGCCTGATCGAGGCGGCAGGGGCTGGTTGACCCTTCCTTCGGGCGCCTTGTGCAGAGTGCGGTTCTGGCCCGTCACTTGGACGTGATCGGTCCTGATGAAGTCCACTCCCAGGACTTGGATCGCCTCCACCGCTTTGGGCAGATAGCCCGGAGCGAGCCAGTCGTCTCCGTCGAGGAAGGTGACGTAGCGCCCGTCGGAAGCTGCGACTCCCTGGTTCCGCACCGAAGACAGACCGGTCGGGGCGCTGTTGTGGAGCATTCGTAGACCAGGGAGCTTCTTCCGAAAGCCGTCGACGATGTCGGGGGTGGCATCGGTGGAGCCGTCGTCGATGACCACGTATTCGAAGTCGGACCTGTGGTTTCGGGTCAGGCTGTTCAGGGTGTCGCCGATGTACGGAGCTACGTCCTTGGCGGGGATGATCACGGACAGGGAAGTCATACGGGCTCCACCGGGGGTGATGATGTGAACGCCAAGAGTGAGGGCTGCGGGTGTGGCGCGGCCCTCACACTTGGAGGTAGCGGGTCAGACGGTGGTGCGGCGCAGGCGGGTCCGGGGTTCCTCCTCACCGGGGAAGACGCGCTTGACCCCGTCCCCCAGGGCCTCCTGGATCACCCGGATGTCGCGGACCAGGTGGCTCAGACCGGACGGTTCGAGGGAGGCCGCGTGATCCGAGCCCCACATCGTGCGGTCCAGGGTGATGTGCCGCTCCACCGTGACCGCGCCCAGTGCGGCGGCCGCCACGGAGATCTGCAGACCCCGTTCGTGGCCGGAGTAGCCCACCGGAACCCGGTAGCGTTCGCGCAGGGTCTCGATGGTCCGCAGGTTCCCCTCCTCCGGCGGCATCGGGTAGGTGGAGGTGGAGTGCATGATGACCAACTGCCGGGCACCGAGGACGGTCACCGCGGTGTCGATCTCCTCCAGGGTCGACATGCCGGTCGACAGCAGTACCGGGCGGCCGGTGTCGGCCAGGGCCCGGAGCAGTTCGAGGTCGGTGATCGAGGCAGATGCCACTTTGTGCGCGGGGACGTCCATCTCCTCCAGGAACTCCACGGAGGGGACGTCCCACGGGGAGGCGAACCAGTCCAGGCCGAGCCCGGCGCAGTGTTTGGCGATCTCGGTGTACTCGTCCCGGCCGAACTCCACCCGGTGCTTGTAAGCCAGGTAGGTCATCTCACCCCAGGGGGTCTGGCGTATGCGCTTCTGCTGTTCCGGGGGGACGCAGATCTCCGGTGTGCGTTTCTGGAACTTCACCGCTTGGCATCCGGCCTCCGCGGCAACGTCGATCAGCTTCTTCGCGATCCCGATGTCACCGTTGTGGTTGATGCCGATCTCACCGATGACGTAGACCGGTTGTCCTGGGCCGAGCCGGTGTTCCCCGATCGTGACCGGGGTGATCTCGGTCCGCAGGTGCGGGGGAGCGGTGGTGCGTTCGACGACAGAGGTCATCGGGTTCCTTCCCGGGTCTTGAGTACACGTTCACAGAGTTCGCGGACCGCGCCGTCGCCGCCCCGGCGGGTCAGGACCACGCGCGCGGCGGCCAGGACATCCGGGTGCGAGTCGGGGACGGCCACTGGCCAACCGACCAGGGACAGACAGCCCAGGTCGTTGACGTCGTTGCCCACGTAGGCCACGCGGGCGGGATCGAGGTCCTCCTCATCCAGCCATGTGGCCAGGGCGGCCCGTTTGTCGGACAGGCCGTGCAGGACGGGAACCTTGAGTTTGTCGGCCCGGGCACAAACCACCGGGTTCTCCTCGGTCGACAGTACGAGCAGGCGTACGCCCGCCTCGCGCAGGAGCTTGACGCCCATGCCGTCGGAGCGGCTCACGGTCACCGACTCCGCGCCGTTCTCGCTGACGGTGGCCCGGTCGTCGGTGTGCACCCCGTCGAAGTCGGTGACGACGGCGTCCACGTCGATGGGAAACCGCTCGGGGTCTGCAACCGCGGCCAAGGCCCGTACCACGTGCAGGTCGTCGGGTGCGTCCACCTCGAACCCGTGCAGAGGTGAAACCTCCTGGACCGCGATCCGGCCGAAGAAGCGGTGGCGGTGGGTGCGCAGGCCCTCGGTGCGCATCGCGTAGAAAGCGCCCGTCTCCTGGAACTGCGGCTCCCGGTCCTGGCGGCGGTGGCGGTGGGTGTGCCCGTGGTTCACCCCCCGGGCGCCTGCCGGGGTCGCGCGCCACAGGAAGGCGTGTGTCTCGACTGCGGCGAACACACTGTCCGCGGAACTGTCGAGGATTCTCCGAACGGCCGAGTCCAGGTCGTCCGGGCTGATGAAGGGGCTGGTGCACTGCACGAACACGAGCACGTCCGGCGCTGAGCCGTCGGCTTGCTCCAGGGCATCGACCACCTGGAGGAGGACTGCTTCGGAGGAGACGGTGTCCCCGCCCAGGTCGGCGGGGCGCTCCAGTACTCGTGCGCCTGCGTCGGCGGCGGCTCGGGCGATTGCGCCATGGTCGGTGGACACTACGGTCTCGGTCACGGTCTGGGCGGCCTCGCTGGCGCGGATCGCGCGGGTGACGAGAGGTACGCCGCCGACGGGCGCCACGTTCTTGAGGGGGATGCCCTTGGAACCACCACGTGCGGGGATCACGGCCGTCACTCGCAAGAGCACTCCAAAATTGATTGCCCTGGGTTGTTGGAAAGTCACTCCAGATAGTAATGACTGGTCGATGGGGTGACTAAGAGGCGCGACCGCCATCTTGCTTCTTGTGGGACGGAGTGCGACCAGGGTTATGCGTGCCTGCGTGATCACTCTCCGTGTGTAGCCTGGGGGTGTCCACCCCGAAAGCCAAGGAGACGGCTTCGTGTCCCTCACGCCCCCATGGAGTCGGCCCGGTGCTCGGACCGGCCCGATTACGGTCCTCGCGGTGGCCGACTCCACCGAGCGGGTCGGGCTCTGCGCCGCGATGCTCGACCGGCTCTCCGGCCCGGGGAACGCCGTGGGGATGACCGTCGTCCGCTCCGAGAGCACACCCCCTCCGGCCCGGGTCCGCGACGCGACCGAGGGCACCGGGCAGGCGGGCCTGCGGGTCCCGGCCCTCTCCCCGCGCCAGGTCCGCAGACTCGTCTGGCGCCGCCGCCCCGACACCGTCGTGCTCAACTGCGCCGGCCCGGTCGTGGAGGCCCTGTCCTGGTCGCTGCGCTCGGTGGTCCGCCGCTACCGGCCCCTGGTGGTCTCCGCGCTGCAACCGCTCGCCGTGCCCGCGGTCGAGGGGGAGTGGCTGCACCGTTCACGGGTCGATCTGCTCGTGGCGTACAGCCACCGCGAGGTCGCCGAGTACACGACCCTGGGCGAGAAACTCGGGATGAGGGGGGAGGTGGGACTGGCCAGCCTGCCCCTGGGACACCGGGACCCCGCTGAGGCGGTCAGGCGGGACCGGGTGGTGTACGCGGCCCGCCCCGGGGTCCCGCACACCGAGCGGGGCCGTCAGAACGCGCTCCTCGCCCTGGCGACCCTGGCCGGGAACCGCCCCGACCTGGAGGTGGTCGTGCACCTGGAGCAGGGGGCGGGCGGCGGCCCCCACCTGGAGGCCTGGCGCTCCCTGGTCGCCTCCGGGCGGGTCGACGGGCGCGCGCTGCTCTTCCGGTCCGGGCGCCTGTCCGCGCAGTTGGACCGGGCCCGCGGCCTCGTCGCGGTGGGTTCGGCGGCCGTGCTGGAGGCCCTAGCGCGCAGGGTGCCCTCCCTCGTCCTCACGGACTTCGGCGTGGGCGCCGCGCAGGGCAACGCCGTCTTCGAGGACAGCGGCCTGTTCGGCACCCTGGCCGACGTGCGGGCCACCCGCTTCCGGCGCCCCAGCCGGGAGTGGGGAGAGCGCAACCACTTCCACCCGCCCGGACACGACGACTGGGTGGAACGCCTGCACGACCTCCTCGAACGCGGCCGCCGGGGCGAACTCTCCTGAACGCCGGGACGGGTTCTGCTGTCCGCGGAGGGGCGGGGCGGCCTCGGTCAGGGTGAACCCGCCCTCGGGGGCGTTGCCGGCGGCCTCCGGGAGCCGCACGCGGGGTCCGGTACGACAAAGGCGCCGCACGGCGAACACCGCCGCGCGGCGCCCCTGGTCAGGGCGGAGCGGGGATCAGCCCTTCAGGCTGATCGGGGTGCCGCCGTCCTCGAACATGTCGTCGCTGACCTCGATGCGGTCGACCTCGGCGTCGGCCGGGATGTCGAAGACCACGGTGAAGTCCCCGCTCTGGGCCGGGTTGAGCTCCCCGAGCATGGGGCCCTCGTCCAACGCGATGGTCGCGTCGGAGTCGTGGCCGAACTCGCGCCCCTCGGCGTCGTACAGCTTCTGGGCGGTGTTCTCGAAGTAGGTCGGCTCGTTGCCGGTGTTCTCCACCGTGACGGACACGGCGACGTACTGGCCCTCCGCCGTGTAGGTGTCCAGGGCGCCGCTGGCCTCGGTGAGGCCGTCCTCGACCCCTGTGACGGTGAAGGCCAGGCCGCCGACCTCGACGCGGTCGCCGATGCCGGCCAGGTCCTCGTCCGCCCCTTCGTCGGCTGCCTCGTCGTTCCCGCCGCCGTCGCCGGAGTCGGCGGACGTGCTGTCCTCGGTCGCGCCGTCCTCGTCACCGGAGCCCAGGGCCAGGGCTCCCACCACGATGAGGACGAGCAGAATCAGGCCGCTGCACCCGAGGCATCCGAAGAGGAGGGCGGGGGACTTCTTCTTCGGGGGCTGGGGCGCGTCTCCGGGGTACTGGGGGTGAGTCATGGTGACCCTTTTCTTCTCGACTGGTGCTGTCCTGCGCCGGGGGCGGAAACCGGCGCGGTAAGCGGGGTTCGGTCCGGGAGACTCGGGCGGACGGGGACCGGAGTTCCAGGTGACCGGTCCATCATGCCTCTTCCGAAAGAATGGCTGATACCGCTTTTCTGAAGGAATGAGGAGGATCTTCAAAAATATGCAGGATCCCTCGCGGACGCTGTGGGAGGGGGATGGGTTGCCATGGTTCTGTGTCTTTTCAGGCGCCACGAAGTACCAGCTCAAGTGCCCTTCGCTCGCCTGGTTCACCTGCTGGCCGATTGTGGACGTGTTGTTTTCCGTCCGCCTCTTCGTTTCTTTGGGTGATGGCCTGGTTCCCGGGGGTTTATTGTTCGCCAACATCCGCTGTGCGGAAACCGGGTACGAAAAGGGCGCCCCGCGGTGGAACCACCGCGCGGCGCCCGGGGACGCGTCTCGGATTCAGGAGACGGGGCCGGCCGGCGGCCTCCTCCTCGGCGGCCCGCTGCCCCGGGTCCGGGAGGAAGCGGCCCAGCGCCCAGTGCACCAGCATCGCGCTGAGCAGACCGACCAGCCACCCGTAGTCGGACAGCGGGGCCAGCGGCGGGACGAGCCCATCGGTCGGGAAGGGACCCTCGCCCTCGGGCGAGTTCGATCCGCCCACGGCCAGCAGCGCACCTGTCCCGAAGGCGGCCAGGGCGCGCCAGTTCCAGCCGCCGGAGTACCAGTACTCGGAGCCGCGCCGCGCAGCAGGGCGGGCAGGTTGGCGCCGCGCAGACCGAAGGAGGACCGGGCGAACACGGGGAACGGAATGCCGTACCTGGCGCCCGCATGGCCGGTCAGCACCATCGGCAACAGCACGATGAGGTTGCCCAGGACGATGGTGACCATGGGGCCGACGACCAGGTTCTCCGTCCGGTCCAGGACGCGGCTGTGGATCACGAAGGGCTCCTGCCAGAGCACCACCGAATCGAAGGTCCAGCCGTGCGTGAACCGTTTCTTAACAGTGTGCGGGAGTGCCCTGTGGTGCTCTCCCGGTACTGCGCGCGTCCCGAACGGTGTTGGACGCGCTGGTCCCCCGCGTTCTCTTTCCCTCGGCCCGGGCACGCGCATCGTGTGCGCGCTCCGAGGCCGGGCGGCGGGTTCCCTCACGCCCGGGGGCTTGCGGTGGGGCCTGGGCGGTCCGAGGCCCGCACCCATCGCCCCGGTGGGTGCGGGGCGGTGCCGTCCGACGCCGGACCGCGTGCCCCTGGGCGCGCCGCCCGACCGCGATGCTGGCCGCATCGTGCCGGGACGTCTTGCGTTTGCTGCTGGATCAGCGAGAACTTCGGAGGCGGGCACGCATGCCGGAGGGCCGCCGGGAGGGGTGTCCCGACGGCCCCGACCGGGGTTCGCCCCCTGCACCGACCGGACCGGGGAGGGGGTCGCTCCGGGGCGGGTGGCGGGGGAGGTCAGGATCAGCCGGTGATGTCGATCTCGACCTCGTTGCCGCCGTAGGTCTCCGCGCTCAGACCGATGTGGGAGAGCTCGGCGGGGTCGTCCACGTCGAAGACGATCGCCGTGCTCACGGTGCCCTCCTCCGGCACGAGCACACTCATCTCGGTGTTGTCGTAGGCACCGGTGGCCTCGTAGTCCTCCTCGATCTGGGCGCCGGACTCCGTGTACAGGTGCT
This sequence comes from Nocardiopsis terrae, assembly GCF_014651695.1. Classification (GTDB taxonomy): domain Bacteria; phylum Actinomycetota; class Actinomycetes; order Streptosporangiales; family Streptosporangiaceae; genus Nocardiopsis; species Nocardiopsis terrae. The sequence goes on along the minus strand of NZ_BMXJ01000001.1, from coordinate 83,026 downwards.
GTTCGTCGCGCCAGAACAGCGGGAAGAGGGAGTCGTCCGTTCCGATCTCCAGGTGCACGACGACGTACTCACCGGTCGCCTGCCAGTCCTCGACCTCGGACAGGCCGGTCTCGACCTCGGTCACGGTGAAGAGCAGGCCGTCGTGCGCGACCTCCTCGCCGAGGCCGGGCATGTCCGAGTCGGACCGGTCGGCGCTGCCACCGGTGCCCTCATCCTCGGCCTCCGCGAAGACGAAGAAGAGCAGCAGGACCAGGACGACACCGATGACGAAGATTCCGCCGCATCCGAGGCTCACCCACAGCCAGGGGGAGGTCCCCTTCCCGGGCGCGGGCTGGCCGTAGGGGGCGCCGTACTGGCCGCCGTAAGGATTGCCGCCCTGGGGCGGACCGTACTGGCCTCCGTAGGGGTCACCGCCGTGGGGCGGACCACCGTACTGGCCTCCGTAGGGGTCACCGCCGTGGGGCGGACCACCGTACTGGCCTGCGTAGGGGTCACCGCCCTGGGGCGGACCGCCGTAGGGGCCGCCGGGCGGCGGCGGACCTCCGGGAGCGGGAGGGCCCATCGGCGGGTGGCCCCCTCCTGGAGGGGCCCACCCGGGAGGGGGAGGGCCCATCGGCGGCTGGCCTCCTGTCGGAGGCGTCCCCGGCGGAGGGCCTTGGTAGGGGTCGTGCGGAGGCTGATTCATGCGGCCCTTGGCTTTCTTCCACGGTTTCTGCTGAGGACGGGAGCGTGTGACCGGGCCGTAGGAACGGCTGAACTCTGCGCCCGTCAGTGCGGGCGTCCGGGATCGCCCGAGGTCAGGTGGCTTTCGGCGCCAGTTCTTCCGACCCCGTCGAGGGGCCGTCGGTTCCGGGGGGAGCACTGCCTAATGTGGGTGTATGGCACGACTGCTCATCGTTCACCACACTGTCTCCCCCGCCACACAGGAACTCCTGGAAGCGGTGCTCGACGGTGCCCGTACCGACGATATCGAAGGGGTCGAGGTACGGGCCAGGGCGGCCCTGGTCGCAACCGCCGCGGACCTGCTGGAAGCCGACGCGGTGGTACTGGGGACCCCGGTCAACATCGGCTACATGTCCGGTGCCCTGAAGCACTTCTTCGACACGGTGTACTACCCCGTCCAGACCGACACGCAGGGGCTCCCGTACTCGCTCTACGTGCACGGGGACAACGACACCTCGGGTGCGGTACGCGCGGTGGAGTCGATCACCAAGGGCATGGGGTGGAGCCGGCACCGGCCTCCGGTCGCCGTCACCGGCCGTCCCGGAACGGACGCCAGGCAGGACTGCTGGGAACTGGGCGCGGTCACCGCCCTGGCGGCCCTGGAGCGTTCGGAACACACGGAACAGGGGTGAGGGCCGTCCGCGCGGCCGTTGCCCGCCCCACACCGGGCAGGCCCCGGTCCGGTCACCCGGGGTTCGGTCGCCCGGGAACGCCCGGACGAAAAGCATCCGTTTCCGGCAAGGGGCGGCAAGTCTGTGTCAAGGGTTGTCATCCGGGGCGATGCGGGCGGCGTGGCGTGCGCGCCGTCCACTCGGCCGGGGTGAGGATGGGCGTCGGGCCGCGGGGGAGCCGACGAAGGTGACCCGCTCCCCCTGCGGGCCCGCCCCCGGCCGAAACCACCGCGTGGCCGCCCACTGGCCCAAGATCCCAGGTCGCGCGGTGTCTGACACCGATGGCGCCCGTACCCCGGTACGGGTGTCATCGGTGTGCCCGGGGCACGTGCTCCCCGGCGCTAGTAACCCCGCCAGGCCTGGCGGTCCTGGTGGTAGCCGATGATCCGCGGATGCATCAGCGTGGAGGGGCGGACATCGCCCTCCTGCCGGTCCTTCGGGAACACCAGAGCCGCCGACAGCAGGTCATCGTCCAGAAAGCGCAGCTCGGGGGCATCGTCCGGCAGCGTCAGTTCCGGTGCCCGACCCGATTCCCGCTCGGAGGCCCCCAGATAGAAACCCCAGTTGCCGAAGGTCGGGACGTCCACGTTGTACGGGGTGACCGCGATCCCGGCCTCCTCCAGCGAGTGGCTCACGCTCCAGTAGGCGTCCGGGGCGAAGAACGGTGAACCGGCCTGCACCACCACCCGCCCGTCGGGGTTCAGGGCCTGTTCCAACAGCGCGTAGAACTCGATGGTGTACAGCTTCGAGGTGCCCACGTCGGTGCCGTCCGGAAGGTCCGCGATGACCACGTCGAAGTTGTCCGGGTTGTCGCGCAGCCACTGGAACGCGTCCGTGTTGACGACGTCCACCCGCGGGTCCTGGAAGGAGTCGTTGTTGAGCTCGCGGAGCACCGGATGGGTGGAGGCCAGCTCGATCACGGCCGGGTCCAGGTCCACGAGGGTCACCGAGTCGACGTCGTCGTAACGCAGCAGCTCCCGGATGGCCAGGCCGTCCCCGCCGCCCAGGACCAGGACGTCCTCGCGCGGGCCGTCCATCGCCGGGTGGATGAGCGACTCGTGGTACCGGTACTCGTCCAGCGTGGAGAACTGGAGGGACCCGTTGAGGAACATGCGCACGTCCCGGCCGTCCAGGGACTGCGTGAGCACGATCTCCTGGTACTCGCTGCGTTCCGCGTACGCGATCGGGTCCCGGTACATGGCCTGCCGGGCGTCCACCTCGAAGTGCTCGGCGAAGTAGTAGGCCAGCCCCAGCACGACGACGATGAACGTCAGTCCCGCGCTCAACCCCACGTAGGCGAGCCTGGTCAGATCCGTGCGGAACAGCCACAGCACCACCGCGACACCGATGACCGCGTTCAGCAGACCCACCATCAGGGCGCCCTTGGGCAGACCCAGCAGCGGCAGCAGCAGGAACGGGAAGGCCAGCCCGCCGATCAGACCGCCCACGTAGTCGGCGGCGAACAGGTCCGCGACCGCCTCGGAGGCCTCCTGCTTGCGGATGCGCTGGATGAGCGTCATCAGCAGCGGGATCTCGATGCCGATGAGGGTGCCGATGACGAACGCCAGCAGCACCAGCGTGGGCTGGTAGGCGTTCACGGACAACCAGGCGAAGGACCCGTACAGCAGCAGGACCGACAGGCCGCCGACCAACGACAGCAGGCCTTCCACCACGGCGAACGACAGCGCGGGACGGGCCTGGTACCGCTTGGACAGCAGCGAGCCCACACCCATGGCGAACACCATGACCGACAGGACCACGGAGGCCTGCGTGATGGTGTCGCCGAGCAGGTAGCTGCCGATCGCCACCAGGGCCAGCTCGTACACCAGGCCGCAGGCGGCGCAGATGAACACCGCCAACAGGATGAAGAACCGGGCCGCGCGCGCGGGCACCGGGAGTCGGGGCCGCGAGTGGGCCGTGGTCTCGGTCAAGGTACTGCTTTCTCGAGGAAGTGCGGGTCCGGTCGGCCGGAGCAGCCCGCCGGGAGCCGGTCCGGAAGCCGGGCCGCCCGGGGACGGACGTCCCGAGCAGCGGCCCCGGACCCTAGGAGATGGCGGCGGCCACGACCAGAGCGATCGACAGGTGCGCGGTCGCGCTGACCCAGGTCGCCGGGTGCCACTCGGCGTTGCTGACGATGTGGCTGATCTTCGTGGGGGTCAGCAGGTCGATCAGCAGGAACGACAGGGCCATCACCACCAGGCCGATGAGCCCGAAGACCGCGGTGGAGACCAGTCCGGGGACCAGGCCCAGCTCGGAGTAGCTGGACATGATCGCTGAGACGACCACGACCGCGGCTCCGAGAGTGTTCGCGGAGACCAGCAGGATCGCGTTCGGGTTGCGGTCCTCCCAGATCAGCTGGTGCAGCTTGCCCGGGGTGAGCAGGTCGGTGATCAGGTAGCCGAGCAGCATGACGACTGTGCCGACCACGCCGTAACCCAGGGCGGAAAGGGAGCTGCTGAGGATCTCGTTCATGGCCTCGTCCGTGTCGGGATTGTTGGTGCGTCGGTGGGTGTGGACTGCGGAAACGAGTCCGTCCCCCGACACGGCAGACTACTTGCCCTGCTTGCCCTACTTGCCGAAGCCCGACCCGCCGCCGCGGTTGTTGCTTCCGCTGCCGTTGCTGTTGGAGCCGCCGCCTCCGCCGCCGAAGAAGAAGAATCCGCCGCCGCCACCGCTGTTGTTGTTGCCGTTGCGGTTGTTGCAGTCGTCGGTCGGTGTCGGGCTGGGGGTGCTGCGGTATGAGGAGTTGGTGGAGTTCGAAGGGGTGGCGGTCGCACTGGCACGGGGCTCGCAGTCAGCGCTGTTGTTGCCGTTCGAACACGCCGAGAGAAGGAGCAGCACGGTGACGGCGCCGCCGACCGCGGCGATCCTGTGTCGTGGAGCGTGTGCTTCGGGGGCTTTGCTCTTGGCCATGTCGGCCTCCTCAGGAAGTCAGGGTTGTGGTCGTCGTCACCAGTTCGTTGCTCTGCGGGTAGGCGTGCCAGGTATGCCAGCGCAGGGAGGCCCCGCTGCCAGAGGTCAGGTGCAGCGCGGTGATCGCCAGCGGATCACCGGGGAAGGCGACGAGCAGCCCGCCGGGGGAGTCGGAGGTCGCGTCATGGACCTCCGCGACCCGGAGGGCCAGTTCGCGGCGAGACAACGACTCGACGACGGAGTCGAAGCGGTAGTCGCCCACCCCAGGCAGAGGGAGCCCGGCACAGCCGGGAAGCCCGCCGGGAACCCCCGGCAGGCAGGCGACCGTCTCCACCAGCTCCCCGCCGTCGGACGCAGACCGCAGGACGACCTGGTGTGAGGCCCCGAGTACCCGGAGTTCGACCCCGAACCCCGGGACCTCGACGGTCCGGGCGGCCAGGGATTCGACCAACGGGTGGTTCAGGGTCCAGACCAGGTCGTCGGCCTTGGTGTCGACGAAGGGGGCGCTGATGCTCGCACGCATAACGGGATCAGCTCCCGGGGAAGATCGTGAAGGTACCCGCGGCGATCTTGGTGCCGGTGCTGACCTCCCAGCTGCCGTGGTCGAAACGCTCGAAGGCGAGCAGCTGACCGTCCGCGGACTCGTAGTCCGCGTAGTCCATGCCGCCCTGGGCCTTGAGGCCGGTGGTTCCTTCCGAGCGGTAGGAACCGGAGCCCTTCTCCTCCAGCTTGTAGGTGACGCCCTCGAGCTCGATGGTCTTGCCCTGGGGGACCATGGTCAGGTCCGGACGGCCGGTCCACAGGGCCAGCTCGAGGTCCGGGTCCTCATCGACCGAGAGCCAGCGCTTGCCGCCCTCGACCTCCAGGAAGTGCTCGGACCAGACGTAGCCGCCCTCGGACAGACGCAGGGTGCCGCGGATCCAGGTCCGCTCGGTGCCCCAGTCGATCATGTCCCCCGCCTTGATGTTGCGGGGGTCACCGGCGGTGTCCATGGTGGAGGACGCGGCGAAGGGGTCCTGTGGCGGCGGGGGCGGGGCGTCCTGCTTCGGGTTCTGGGTGCGGGAGCGCTGCTTGTAGATCAGGACTCCGATCACGATCCCGACGATGAGAAGCAGTAGCAGCAGGAGTTCGATCACCAGTGTTCCTCGTTTCGTGGTGAAGCACGTTGTCTGTATTCCGGGGCCGGGCGATCCTACTGTTCTGTCTGACGCCGGTTCGGGGGCTCTGGTTCCTGTCCTGGCCGGATCAGGTCAGGTCAGAACGGTGCAGGTGGGAACCTTTCCCAGCGGCGGGCTGTTGAAGCCACCCGCTCTCTTCGGGTGAGGCCATCCACTCTTTTCGGGCCTTTCGGACTTTTCGGGCCTGCACCTCCTCCCAGCCTAGGCGGTTGCCGGGACCGGGAACGGTCTGTGCGGCGACGGCCTGGCAGGTCGGGAAACGGTCCGGAAGCGGAGCGGGGGCAAGGCTGGTGGAGCGGGTGCCGGGCTGGTGGAGCGGAGGCAGGCGCGGGGGACGTAGCGGGAACCCCGCCGCGGTTCGCGCTGACGGCGCGAGCCCCGGCGGGGCATCGAGTGTTCGGGTGGCTGTGGTGGTCGCTGGGGTGCGGGCGGTGCCGGGAGCGGTCGGTCAGGCCTGGGTGTCCCCGGTTTCCAGCGGCAGGGAGTCGTCCCCTCCCCACCGGCTCCACGAGCCCGGGTACAGACGGGTGTTGGTGAAGCCCGCGTGTTCCAGGGCGAGGAGGTCGTGGCAGGCGGTCACCCCCGAACCGCAGTAGGCGGTGACCGTGTGCGCGGACTCCGCGCCGAGGGCTGCGAAACGCTCCCGCAGGACGTCGGGGGCGGCGAGCAGACCGTCCGCGGTCAGGTTCGCGGGCCACTCGGCGCTGCGGGCACCGGGGATGTGCCCGGCCCGGGCGTCGACGGGCGCAGGCTGCTCACCGGTGAAACGCCCGTGGACGCGGGCGTCCAACAGGAGCCGGTCCGGAGCGGCCAGCTCCTTCTGGAGGGCCTCGGTGTCCACCAGGCGGTCGGCGGGCCAGGGGAGCGCGGTGCGGTGCACCGGGACGGCCGTGGCCTCCCCCTCCTCCAACTCACCGGTCCAGGTCTGGAGTCCGCCGTCGAGAAAGGCCGCGGAGGTGCCGAGAGTTCGGAGTATCCATACCAGGCGCGCGGCCACGGAACCGTTCGCGTCGTCGTAGACGACCACGCGGGAGTGGTCGCCGATGCCGAGGCGGCCCAGGGCGCGGGCGAGGTCGGCGGCGGCCGGGAGGGGATGGCGTCCGCCCTCCGGGCTGGCCGGCGCGGCGAGGTCGGCGTCCACGTCGGCGTGCACGGCGCCGGGAATGTGGCCGCTCAGGTAGGCCGCACGGCCGGATCGGCCGTCCAGGTACCAACGGGAGTCGACGAGAACGACCTCGTCGATGTGCTCACGGAGCCAGGCGGCCGAAACGGCCACCGGCAGGGACAGCGTCTGATCGGACATGGCGACAGCCTAGTGACTGCGGAACCGGAGGGTCTCTGTGCCTCGACCCTCAGTGGTGGTTCGACCGGCAGGTCAGGCCCCGGTGGCCTGGGCTTCGCGGTCCAGGCGGTGGACATGCAGGATCCACCACAGACCGAGGGCAGGCAGTACCAGTGGAATGAACAGGTATCCGCTACCGAAACCGGACCACACGGTGTCGTCCGGGAACACCCCGGACGCGAACACGCTCAGCGCGCCCACCACGAGCACTCCGGCCATCTCCACGGACACCGAGACCAGGGCCACCACCCGAGAGGTGCGCCCCGCACGGGCCAGACCGACGGCGGCGACCAGGTAGACCACCCCGGCGAGCACGGACAGGCCGTACGCCGCAGGGGCCTCCTCGAAACGCGTCACCAGTTGGTAGCTCCCGCGCGCGGTCGCGGCGAGAGCGAACACCGCGTACACCGCGACCAGCACTCTTCCGGGGCCGGTGCGCAGAGTCCGGTCGGCGACGGGCCCGGTTTCCGGTGCCTCAGACAACAGGGCTCCACAACTGCTCGATACGGACCATCAGCACCGGAAGGATCAGACAGGCGAAGGCGATCACGGCCGGTCCCCACTTGGTGCGCTCCATGAAACCCCACACGGCACAGGCGGGGGGCAGCAGTACCACGGTCGCGAGATAGGACACGAACATGACCATCTCGTCAGGGCGTTCGCCGCCGACCATGGTCACCACGGTCGCACCGACCTGCCCAAGCACCAGCAGCCACAGGACACCCACGCCGATCAGGTGCGGGACCAACATGGGCTGGTCGCGGAAGGTCGAGATGAGGCACCACACGGCCATCGCCAACGACACCATCTGAATGGCCATGGTCAGCCAGTCGACCACGCTTCCTCCACTCGCACACCACGCGTGTCCGCCCATGTCAGCGGACCGAACCAAACTACGACAGACTGTAGTACCCCGGATGTACTGCCTCGTACTCAGCCTGTACGGGGGTGTGGGTTACGGGAGTGGGTGGGGGTTCGGGTGGGTTGGGGCTTGGGGCAGTGTTCAAGACTCGCTGCGGCGGAGGGGGCTGCCCGGGTGCGGGTTCGGGCGGGTTGCGGTGGGGGTTCAGGACACCCCCTGGGGTGGCTTGGGCCCGGTGTTCGTCCGGCCGGGCCCTGTGGGGGCTGGGGTAAGGCGTACTCGGAGGCCGCTACGCACCTCGCGGGACGTGCGGTCGGGTTCTACGTCTGGTTCCGGAAAAGGGTGAGGCCAGTAGCCCGCCAACCCCCTGGACTGCTGACGTGTTCCAGGGATACGTGTCCCCACCACTGGCGAAAACCCCCTGTGGTCGGGCGCCGCCCACCGCTCTCCGGCCAATCCCCACCACTACAGGCGAGAGAGCACCTGCACGTTCTGTGACCCCCTGGGTCTGAGGGGGTTTGCACCGCACGCCCTACGACAGCGCATGGTGAGGGCCTGAACCCCCTGGGTGCGGGAGCCTGACAAACGCGGCAATCCCCTGGGGGTGCAGGGGCGCCCCCCGGGGTGCTGTCGGTTGGAAGGTGCACGCTGAGGGTGCCGGTCCTACCGCTCGATGGTCAGCTGGCCGGACACATCGACGGTCTCCGTGCCGGGCAGCGAACCGTCACCCCCGCTGTCGGGGCTGTCCAGTCCCTTCACGGCCCGCTCCGCCTCCCGCCGGGCGCACGCCCGGATGAGCTGGGCGTAGGACTCGCCGGTCATGGACTTGATCGAGGTGACGCCCGACCCCACGTAGTGCCGGGCCGCGAGCAGACCCGCGCTGGTGCCCTTCCCCCACTGGCCGTCGACCCCGTAGGGCTCCAGGTGCTCACCGAAACCGGCGGCCACGATCAGCCTCTGGACGGCCTTGACCCCCTCGGAGGGGGTGGGGATGCCGTCGCCTTCCTTGAGTCCGAGCAAGTCGAGTCCTTCCGTGACGGCCCCGGGGGGCTGCGTGAATGTTCCGTCCTGAACGAGCTGGTAGGCCCTGTCACCGGGGCAGGAGGTGGAGATGAAGTCGCGGTGCCCCAGCACGGCCCCGGCGATGGAGGTGTCGGGCTCCATCAGCCACTGCCGCAGCATCCGGACCGCGTTGATCTGTTCGGGGGTGATGGCGTCGGTCGGACCGGTCGCCAGGGTGCAGGAGTAGTGCGATGAGTTCCCTCCCGGCTGCGCCGCCTGGGTGCGGTACAGCCCGCGCCCCTCGATGACGTACCCGTGCGGGCAGGCCATGAAGGAGTTCCCGGTGAAGTACACCGTCCCCCGCCGCCGGGCCAGCCAGGTGCCGTTCGGTGTGGTGGGGCACCAGATGTGCCCGCCGTAGGGTTCCTCGCGGAGGGTCAGGCCGTCCTGGTCGCGGTTGATCGGGAGGAGGGAGCGGTGGTCGGGTGCCACGGCCCAGCCGTGTTCGTCGTGGTGCAGGTGCGCGGCCCGTCCGGCCAGCACGGCGGCGAACTGGAGGGCCTCGGCCGAGGCCCGGTCCGGGACGCTCCCCTCCGGTGCGGCGGTCCTGAGCAGCAGGTCCAGCTGTTCCCGGGTCAGGGCGCGGAGGAACGCGTGGCGGGGGACCCCTTCCGTGAGGTGCTCTCGCAGGCGGGGGCTCGGCTTCGCCCTGCTGGCCCATGCTCTGGCTACTTCTTCGACCAGGGTGTGGGACCACTTGGGTTCGTCTGCCAGGTGGTCGCAGGGGGCGGCGGCCCTGATCAGGTCCCGGGCGGTGAGTGTTTCCGTGGTCGCCCAGTGCTCCCCGGGCTGAGGGTGTTCGGCGTCGTGCCTGGTGCGGGGGGCGCGTTCCACGGGCCAGCGGTGGTGCGGGGTGGTCAGGGAGGAGTGTGAGCGGCCCTGCATGCGGACGAGGGTGCGTTCGGTGGCCGGGAAGACGTTGACGGCCTGGACCGGCTGCCACTGGGAGGTCCCGGTCGTGTGGTCGAGGGTGAGCGCGGTGTCGCCCGCGCGGACCTGCCGGAACGAGCGCCAGCCGTTCTCGGTGAGGATCTCCGTCTCCTCGTCCACGCAGTACCCGATGTCCGTCCAGCCCCGGGAGGGGCCGGTGTGGAAGTTGCGGGTGTTGCGCCAGTAGGTGAGGCAGGCGGAGTGGTCCTTGCCGGAGAGCCCCTGGTTCACGCTGTCGTAGTGGATGACGAGACCGGAGCGGGGGTTGGCTCGGGAGGCGGGGGAGGTGCCCCAGCCCAGATCGGACCTGGATACGTATTTGCTCGGTCGAGGCATACACCTATTGTCCCCAGCGAAGACTTCTCTATGTGGTGAACCCGTGACAACGGGCTATATGAGTCGAAAGTGATTAATGTTCTGTGGATGCTGCGGTCCTCTCCGGGGCGCGGGTACGCCGGAAAGCGCCCGGGTGTGCGTGGCGGTGCGGGTGTGTTCCGAACCGGATGCGCCACGATGGGAGGCCCGACCCCGCCCCTCGGAGGTGACCGGTGCGCTCCGCCCATGTCGTCAGTGTCGTCCGTACGGCCGAACAGGCCCTCATGAGCCGACTGCCCGAAGGCGCGCTCATGCGTCGCGCCGCCACGGGCCTGGCCGTCCACTGCTCCCGCATGCTGCCCCGCGTCTACGGGTCGAGGGTCACACTGCTGGTCGGCGGCGGTGACAACGGTGGCGACGCGCTCTTCGCGGGGGCGGACCTGGCCGCCCGCGGTGCGTTCGTGCGCGCTGTGCTCGCCGGGAGCCGCACCCACCCGGGCGGTCTGGCGGCCCTGCGTGCGGCGGGTGGCCGGGTGGTCGGGGGCGGGGACGCCGCGTTCCCCGAGTCCCTCGGCGTTCCGCTCCCGGAGGAGGTGGAGACGGCGTTGTTCGACACGGACCTCGTCGTCGACGGCCTCCTCGGCATCGGTGGCCGCGGCGGGCTGCGCGAACCCTTCGCCGCACTCGCCTCCCTCGCCTCGAACTCTCCTGCCCCGGTGCTGGCGGTCGACCTGCCGAGCGGGGTGGACGCCGACACCGGGGAGGTGGCCGGGCACGCGGTGCGCGCGGACGCCACGGTCACCTTCGGTACCTACAAGCCCGGCCTGTTCGTCGATCCGGGTGCGGAGCGGGCGGGCCGGGTGCACCTCGTCGACATCGGTCTGGCTCCGGAGCTGCCCGGTGCCGACCTGGTCTGTCCACAGGCTGTGGACGTCGCCCGCCTCCTCCCGTCCCCCGCGGCTGAGGACGACAAGTACCGTCGGGGCGTGCTGGCCGTGCGCGCCGGGTCCGACCAGTACCGGGGCGCCGCGGTCCTGTGCGTGGGAGGTGCCCTGCGCACGGGGGTGGGCATGGTCCGCTACGGGGGCGGTGAGGACGTCCTCGCGCAGGTGATCGCGCGCTGGCCCGAGACGGTGGGGCTGAACCTGGACCCGCTGAACAGTACCGACCTGGGGCCGGGCCGGGTCTCGGCGGCGGTGGTCGGTTCCGGCCGGGGCACCGGCCCCGCCAACGCCGGGGAGCTGCGGGCGGTGCTGGAGAGCGAGTGCCCGGTACTGCTCGACGCGGACGCGCTCACCCTGCTGGCGGGTAGCGCCTCCCTCGCCGAGCTGGTGCGTCGGCGCACGGCGCACACCCTGCTCACCCCGCACGCCGGGGAGCTGTCCCGGCTGCTGCCGGACGCCGACCGGGCCGAGATCGAGGCACGCAGGCTCGAACACGCCACCAGGGCGGCGTCGCTCTACGGGGCGACCGTGCTGCTGAAGGGGTCCACGACGGTGATCGCGCACCCCGGCGCCCCGGCAGCGGTCAACCCGACGGGTACACCGCTGCTGGCGACGGCGGGTTCGGGGGACGTGCTCTCGGGCGCTGCGGGGGCTCTGCTGGCCTCCGGGCTGCCGGCCTGGGAGGCCGCGATGTGCGCCGCCTACCTGCACGGGCGTGCGGCGGAGCTGGCGAGGGACGGTGCGCCGATCAGCGCCTCGGACCTGGTGGAGGCACTGCCTCTCGCGGCGGTCGAGGTGCGGCATGCCGCGACCGAGGTCTCCTTCCCGGGTGCCTGACACGCCCCGGGTTTCTCTTCGCAGGAAGGGCCGGAGCAGCCCAGGAGACACCCGCGGGTGCCCGGGACGTGACCTGGGCCGCCTAGACGAGTCTTTCCGAAAGACTTGAGCGCACGCAGAGAGGGTGTCCATGATCGTTTGTGACGACGAACCTGGACACCCTCGTAACCGCACTCTACGTAGAAATCGACGACGACCGCGCCAACGCCAGACTTCCCGGACGGCCACCCAAACTCAGTCACTCCGAGTTGCTGTGCGTGGCCCTCATGCAAGCCATGCTCGACTTCCACTCCGAAGCGCGCTGGCTGCGCTACGCCAACGCGCACTACCGCCACATGTTCCCCTTCATCCCTCAAGGACCCGGCTACAACAAACGACTCAGAGCCGCCCTACCGCAGATCAAACGCCTCATCCGCCTCCTGGGAACCGACACCGACTTCTGGTACGACACGGTGTGGATCGCCGATTCCACCCCGGTGCCGTGCGGGATGTCGCGCCCCACGGTCAAGCGCTCCGAACCCGCGGGCTGGGCCAGCTACGGCTACTGCGCGTCACACTCACGTTTTTCTGGGGGCTGCGGTCGTAGCCCCTCGGGCATGCCGATCCTGTGGTCTGTGGCCGATGCCAAGATCGGTGAGCGCCAGGTGCTGGCAGCGATGTTGGAAGTGGACGCCGATCTGGTGGTCGACCGGCAGGGGTTGTTGCTGATCACCGACAAGGGTTTCGCCTCCAAGCCCTTCGAGCGCTCACTGTCCGAACAGGGCATCACCCTGTTGCGGCCCTCGCGTAAGAGGGAGGTTGTGCGGCCGGGAGAGCCGATGCTGAAGAAGGTCCGCCAGCTCATCGAGTCGGTGAATGACACGCTCAAGGGCCAGCTTGACCTGGAACAACATGGTGGTCGCACGGTCGAGGGCGTGGGTGTGCGGGTGGCCCAGCGGGTGCTGGCGCTCTCTGCCGCGATCTGGCACAACTTCCAGACGGGGCAGGCGGTCAGCCGCTCGCTGACCGCCTACGACCACTGAACGTGTTCGGAAAGACTCGTCTAGGAGCGCAGAATCTCTCCGGCGCCGAACGCCCGGGAACACACCACATCCCGCTCCTGGGCGCCCCCGCCTCCGACTCCGCCCTGCACCGCACCCTGGCCGCCATCGACGACACCCTCCTGGAGACGCTCAACAAGGCCAGAGCCAGGGCCCGCCGCCACGTGTGGAATCTGCTTGCCCTGCGCCTTGGAGGGTTCTCCAGCCTCACGGTCGCGGGAAGACGCTCACCGGATGGATCGTGCTGGACGCCGACGCCACCATCATCACCGCCTCCTCCAACAAGGAAGGCGCCGCACCCACCTTCAAGCGCACCTTCGGCTTCCACCCCTCGCGGCATGGTGCGCCAACACCTCCGGGTGCCTGGCCATGCGACTGCGGCCCGGCAACGCCGGATCCAGCACCGTCGATGACCACATCCGTGTCCTGGATGCCGCGCTCGCCCAGATCCCTGGAGCCTCACGAGCAGAGACCCTGGTTCGCATCGACGGGGCCGGCGTCACCCACGACCTCCTCCACTACTTGGAAGGGCTGAACACCGCCCGGCGTACCGTGTGCTACACCGTCGGATGGGCCATCACCACCGCCGACGAGGAAACGATCGCGGCCCTGCCCCAGAGCGCCTGGCCGGCTGCTCTGAACCAGGACGCGAGCGCGGACCCCGAGTACCAGGTCGCCGAGCTGGGCGGCCTCAACACCCGTACTGGTTGGCCACAAGGGCTGCGGCTGATCGTGCGACGGGTGCGCCCCTCGGGGCGGCACGCCAAAACCCTGCACCGCCACCGGCATCAACCGTGTGTGGCATCGGCGGGTCTCATCACGCACAGTGGTTGGACGCGCTGCACCGCCACCACGCGGTGGTCGAGGACCGGGTGCGGTGCGACAAGGCCATGGGTCTGGCTAACCTTCCCTCGCAACGATGGGAAGTCAACCGCGGCTGGATGGTGGCGGCTAACACCGCCCATGACCTGGACGCGTGGCTGCGGCTGCTCACCCTGCACGACCAGGAGGCGCTGGAGGTGGCCGAGCCGGTCACCATGTGCTACCGCTTCTACCACCTGACCGCGAGGCTGACTCGGCACCTGGCCATCGACCGTTCCTGGCCCTGGGCTGAGGTGTTCACGACGGTCTGGCAGCGGTTGGCAGCCCTGCCCTTGCTCAGATGATGCGGTCGATACCCCGACGAGCAGCAGGAAGGAGGAGAGCAGCTTTCTCCGGGACAGTGGAGCCCGGCGCGGCCCACAGCGACCGGCGCGGCCCACAGCGACACGCGAAGGCCCCGCGCTCACATCTGTGAGACAAACCGGGACGAACCCGAAACGCTCCTCAAGCAACCCTCACCACTGAAGAATCGAGGCTGGTACTGATCTTTGATTATTTGGTTGACGGGAAGGGTGAGGATTCCAAACCGACCGAATCGATGAACCCCCGCAGCAGGTCGGTGCGTTTGCGCACCAGACGCAGATGAGCGTTGATCACCTGCTCCAGCTCCTCCAGGCTCCGGAACAGACGGCTTCTGAGCACCCGTTTCAGGTGCGACCACAGCGTCTCCACCGGGTTCAGCTCGGGCGCGTAGCGGGGCAGGGACACCACCTGTATCCAGTCCCGTTCGGCGAGGTGGGCGGTCATCTTCTTGCCGGAATGGGAGGAGTGGTTGTTCCAGATCAGCACCACCGGTCCCCGCAGAGCCCGGTGCAGCCGATCCAACAGGGCGGGCAGCACCGCGACGGTGATCGCAGAGCACTGCACGGTGTGGAACAGCTTCACCTCTCCGGTGGCGGGGTGCACGCACAGCCGCCCGACGGTGTTGGCCCGTCCCCGTCGGCCACGACGCGCGGCCACCAGCGGGGTGCGCCCCCGTCGGCCCCAGGTGCGGCGGGTGGACGGGGACGTGCTCGTGCCGCACTCATCAGCGAAGACGATCCACGCACCGCGGGTCTGAGCGTGCTCTTTTGGTCCGGGGCCACACCTGGGTGCGCCACCGGTCGACCTCTTCCTCGTCGCGTTCGGCGGCACGGGTAGTGGGCACCTGGTGGGAGAATCCCATCCGTTTCAGCAAGCGCCACACCCCGGAGGGATCGGCTTGGGAGAGGCCGAAGCGTTCGCTGATGGGGTGGTTGATCCGGTCCAAAGTCCAGGACTGGTCGAGCCAGCCATACTCGGTGGGGCTGGAGTCCAGCAGGGCTGCCAGGGCGCGTTCCTGCTCGTGGTCCAGGAGGGGTCCGGCGCCGCGGGGGCGTGCGGCCAGCGCGGCGGGACCCTCGCCCTTGAAGGCGGTGTGCCATTTGTGGACGGCTTGTCTGCTCACGCCGAGCAGGCGGGCGATCGCGGCTTGGGACAGCTCGCCCTGGTCGAACAGCTCCGCGGCGACCAGGCGTCGTTTCTCGTACTCGGCAGGGGTGCGGGGAGAGGAGAGGGGAAGCTCCATGGCCTGGATCTTCCCAGCTCCCCCGGACGTCAACCCAAACATCATAAATCAGTAACGAAGTAAGAATGTCGTACCGGTGCTGAACCGTGACCTTCATCTCCGGGTTGAAAAAGGCTCAGTGTCCAAACTATAATTGAGACGCCCCCTGGGCAAAAATATCCCCCATATAGAATTAAATCAAGTGAAATTCAAACCCCCCACTGCTTCTTTTGTTGCCGCTTCGGTAATGGCAGCATTAATGAGTGCGCCCCCGTCATTCGCGGATGAAGGGCAAAGCAGTCCTTCGCCTGCACCCCAGTCCCCCGAACTGACTCCGACTTCGCAGATTTATTCAGATAGAGCTGCGGATCCAGACGCCACGACTCCAGAGGTCGATACCTCGGAGGACAGCGGCCACGGGGCTGACGAGCCTGAAGCTGTTGATGACACTGGACTGCCAAGCAGCCGGCCCGGAAGTCCTGAAAACCATTCGGCAGATTCCTCGGCCGCCTACGACATCAACATCGACAAGCTCATGGTGGCTGGAGACTCGATTTCCCAGGGGGCAGGTGGTGACTGGACGTGGCGCTACCGCCTCTGGAAACATCTCGATGCACATGGTGAAAGCATCGATTTCGTCGGACCTTACAACGGTCTCTACGACCAGTCCATTGCGGATCCCGAAGAGCATGTCTTCTCCTACCGCGATCCAGATTTTGACCAGGATCATAACGCCCTCTGGGGCAATACTGTCGCCGAGGCAAAAGAGACGATCGACGAAGAAGTCGAGGAATACCAACCCGACGCCCTCCTGCTGCTGATTGGGTTAAATGACATCGTCTGGTTTGAGACATCGACAGAGGAGATGTCGGCCCATTTTAGGCAGTACATCACCAACGCCCGTTCAGGAAACCCCGATCTTCATATCATTGCCTCCGAACTCCTGCCGACCGCACGGGCAGGAGAGGACGAAGAATTCTTCGAACTGGTTGAAGATTTCAACGAAGCGCTGAACTCAATCGCCGTGGAAATGTCCACAAGCCAGTCGCCGATCACCGTGATCGACATTGCGGAAGCAGAGGACTACGTCGGGGAGGAGGATAATTATGATGGTGTTCACCCTGGCGCCAGTGGTGAACTCAAGATTGCGGCAAACTTTGCTGATGTCCTCGCCTCCAGTTATTCGGTCGGGGCTCCATATGCCAGGCCGCTGCCCGACGTGGAAGAGAATGGCCCCGTAGGAGAACCGGAACTGTCCCTGGAGGAGCTGTCACCGGGTCGAGTTGAACTCTCATGGGGGCATGTCGACGGAGCCAGTGCGTACTGGGTCTGGGTCATGGAACCTGATTCCGACGATTGGGAGCGTCTACCCTACGCCCTGTCGATGGACTTCAATCCATGGATCTCCGAGGGCCTCCTACCCGGTGGCCAGTACAGTTACAAGATCCAAGCCGCGCGTGGCAACATCCCCGGCGAGTTCTCCAATACCGTCACCTACGAGATCGAAGGCGATCTCCCCGACCCGCCCGCCGCGGTCGAAAACTTGACCGTGGAGCCTGCTGATGGAAGCGCGTTGCTCTCTTGGGAGGAATCAGATGAAGCAACAGGCTATTACATCCACGTGCGCAATGTATCTTTCGGCGAAGAGGATTTCACGAGACTCCCTTATCCGGTAACAGGTGAAGAGTGGACTGCCGAACTACTCTTCAACGGAGCCCAGTATGAATTCAAAGTGGAATCTTCGCACGGTTTTATAGCAGGAGGAATCACCGACCCTGTCGGGGTTACTCCAGTGGGACCGCTCCCCCTGGGGCCGACCAACGTTACCGCTGAGAGCAGAGCCGGAAGTGCTACACTTCGGTGGTCGGAGTCCGAAAACGCAACTGGTTACTACGTGTTCGTGCGGAATGTGACCCTGGGAGACGAGAACTTCACGCGCCTTCCTTTCCCTGTGTCCGGCGGAGAGTGGACTGACGACCTTCTGGTCAACGGTGCCGAATATGAATACAAACTCCAGGCGGTTAATGGATTCCTCGAAGGCGAGGAAAGCAGTACCGTTCGAGTCACTCCGACGGTTGATCCTCCTGACGCCCCCGCCAACTTCTCCGCACAGGCAGGCGACGGAGAGGTCACACTCACCTGGAATCCGGTCGACAGCGCCACCGGCTACTACATCTACACCCGCAACCTCCACGCAGGAGAAAGCGACTTCACCCGCCTCCCCTACTCAATCAGCGAAACCTCCTGGACCGCCGAAGCCCTCCTCAACGGAGCTGATTACGAGTTCCGGGTCCGCTCGGTCAGCGGACTGATCGAAGGTGCACAAAGCAGCACGGCAGGAGCCACCCCGACCGGCCCCGCACCGGGCGCACCAACCAATCTCAGTGTTCGCTCCGGTGACCGCGAGGCAATTCTGACTTGGGATATGCCGGAACACGCCACTTGCGTCTATCTGCAAGCACGAGATGTGAGCCAAGGGGAAACCTCATTCACGGAGCTTCCTTTCCCCATATGCGAGGACAGTTGGGTGGTCGAAGGGCTCGTCAACGGTGGTCAGTACGACTACCGGTTGCGCGCATACAATGGCCTCATCGCAGGCGGAACGAGTTCGCATGTTCGAGCCAATCCTTCGGGTCCTGGAGCGAGTGGACCAGAGACATTGAACGTTACCGGTGGAAACGGCAATGCGGCACTGTCCTGGAGTGGAACCTCACGAGCAACCGGTTACTACGTCTGGGTGCGTTCCACCACCCTCGGTCAGGAATGGCAACAGCTCCCTTTCCCACTGGCACAGACGAGTTGGATCGACCGGAGTCTGGTCAACGGGGTCACCTACCAGTTCCGCGTCCAGTCGGTCGACGGGTATGAGGAGGGCGGTTTCTCCAATACGGTCACCGTTACGCCGCAGGGGCCAAGACCACAGGTCAGCGGTCTGACAGTTTCGGCCACACCAGGACAGGCAACGCTTCGTTGGAATCGTTCGTCCACGGCTGACGGTTATGTCATTTTTATGCGCAACCGCAGCAACAATGAGTCCTTCACCCGCATGCCCTACCCTGTCACCCAGGGTTCATGGACCGCCGAGTACCTGACCCCCGGGCACACCTACGAGTTCCAGGTGCTCGCGCTGAACGGTCTCCAGGAAGGCGCACGTACCGCCACCGTCAGCCGCCTCGTGCCCGCCCCCGCCATGCCGGGGGGCTTCACCGTGTCGCGGTCCGGGCCGTACGCAGCACAACTGTCATGGAATTCGGTTTCCGGGGTCGACGGGTACGTCGTGTACCACGGGGTCTCTCAGGACCCCTTCACCCAACCGACCATGAGTCCGATGCCGCTGCCCACGACCCAGACGTCACACCGTGCGACCTACCTCTTCACCAAGGGCTTCCACTGGTTCGCTGTGGCTTCCACGAAGTACGGTGCGGCCGGAGCACGCAGCACCCCTGTCTCCATGACCCCGTTGATGCACAACGTCTACCATTACGAGGCGCATAATCAGTACTTCGGAGGAACGGTCCTTCCCGGCTATAAGCGGGACAACACGAGTGCCCCCCGGATGGGTCGGGACGGAGGAATCCTGGTCAGTCGGGCCTTCATCGCCGACGAGGGAATCTATGGCCCGATCAGTGACAAGCGGGGTTACGACGCCCGACCCAGTGCCAGCGCGAGGATCCATGTGGCATGGGACGCGGACCGAGGTCGCCTGTCGGCCCTAGGGCAGTCCAGTTGCACCTTCGGAGCTTGCATTCCAGCACTCCCGATCAGTCTCACCGCATCGAACATGAGGGACGGGGTACCACTCACCCGTAACTATGTCTGGACAACACAGGCGTCTCCCTCCCTTTTTGGGGTGGCTTGGAAAGCACCGAATTCTGTAACGGCCGGGTTTATATACGCATCGGCGCATATCGATGCGAGTACTGCCTTCCGCCACCAAGGAGGAAGCAGTTTCTCAGCTAGTTTGGTGGCGGATGGCTTCCCCACATACGAGTCGTACCAGTACCCGATGTACTCGACGAATGGTAACGCGAGCACGATGATCCTCACCCGATGCGGACAGGACCACATCGGCCGTCTCTACGATATGCCAAGCAACCGGAGAACTTGTTGATCGGATTGCCCTTTCTGGTAGGGCTGGGGGCGTCAGTCGCGCCCCCGGCCCTGCTGGTCGTAGCTGCTCTGGTTCGCCGACGGTTCCGAGACCTCCGCCGGGATTTGCTCGTCCTCCTGGGGTTAGCTGCGGGCACGGTGAATGTAAGCCTGTGTTTCGCTCTTCTAGCGGGCCCCGGACCGTACGACAAGGCATGGTCCCTCTTCCCGGCGGCACTCGGTTTCGGTGTCGGCTGTGCTGGGTTCGCCATCCTGAGAGCGCTCTTGACCCCCCACCCGGAACGCGTTCTCGCCCTGGCGATGATCATGTCAGCCGGAGTGGCCGCTCCCCTGGCCTACTACGGATGGCTCTTCATGCCGGTCGCTATTGTTCCGGGAGCGACCCTGGCCGGGATCGCCGGAGCTTGGTCCTGCCACCGCGTGGCAGCCGATCATCCGTCACCACTGCTCGGTTTCGCGACAGGCATCGTGGCGGGAGTTTTTACTGTGCTTCTCGCCCTGCTGCCGGCAACAATGGTCTCAGGGGTTTTCATTGCCGCACTCACTTTTGTTGGCGAAAATGTCCTCTGAACATCATTCGACCGATATCAAGAAGGTTTTCAGATTGCCCAGCAGAGATACAAAAATGCGAACATCTCACCCTCTGATACTTACCCTTGCCTCCCTCGGTGCTATTATTCTGATTACGGGCGGCACCGTCTATTTTACGCTCTCCCCCAGGTCGGAACCGGGCGGCGACGCTGATTCGAATGAGACGTCGGCCGAATATGCCATGGAGTCGCCGTCCCCGTACTCCGAAGTCGACTTGGGTTTCATCAGTGAAATGTACCTGCTTCGCAGTCAGATCTTGAAGACAATGGATAGTTACGAAGGCGGGGACCCACAGATTGAAATTCTGGTCTCTGGGGTCTCTTCTCTGTATCGGCAGGACTTGACTACGTTGGAAGCGATAGCAGAGAAATGGGGTGAAGACATGCCAAATCCGGATGACGTCCCTATGCCAACTCATGAGGAGATTGAACCAGAGCGCTGGGAAGTTTTCGCCGATATTGATTCAGACAAACAAGACGAAGAGCTCCTCGAGCTAATGTTGGCTCACCAGCGGTCGATTTTACTCGCTGTGGCAAAGCTTGAAGAGGGGCCGAGTGCCGAGGTGGACAGCCTCGCACGGAGCACTTCTATGCATGCCACGATGTTCATCACCGACCTGGAGGACCTCCAAGAACAAATGTGAGATATTGTTGTGTCCGGAACGTGAAAGGGAGATGTATTTAGGAACTCTTCCGAAGAGCGGTGCTGTATGGAAGTAAGCATTCAGAAGCTTGCGGAGGGGGGATGAGCTCAGGCGGATGCGGGGATGGGGATCGGCTTCGTCGTGCACAACGAACTGACCCGGGCCGCGTTCGCGACGGAGTCGGCGGCCGTACCGGGCACCGTGGTCGGCGTCGAGTACGGGGAGCCTGTGGTCTCCTTCGGCACTCGGGCGGGGGAGCGGTACGAGAAGGAGCTCCCCGGCCCCTTCGCGCACGGCGACCCCCGCGAGGTGGTCGTGCTGTACCTGGTGGACGCCCCCCCAGCGGGCGGTGCTAGAGGGCCATGTGTGGCTTCCGTGGTTCCTGGTGCCGGTTGTTCTGGCGCTGGCCACGGGGGGCTACCTGTACTTCGGGGGCGGCGGACTCCGGTCGGGCTGGCACCGGCGTCGCCGGAAGGCCCACGAGTCCGACCGCTCGTCCGCGGCCGGTGGCACCCCCGGCCCGGGGCGTGCCCCGTGGTTGCCGGTCGGCCTGTTCGCGGCCCCGGCAGCCCTCGCCCTGGCCGCGTCGGTCGGGCTCTACACGGTGCCCTTCGCGGCTGCGGGAGCGGTGGAGCTGGTTTCGACGTCGGAGCTGTATGTCTGGTTCGTCCCGGCGACGGTCCTGGCGTCGTTCGGTGCGGTTCTGGCCGGGAAGGCCCTCCTCCGCCACGCCGAACTCGCTCCGGCCCCGCACGCCCCCGCTCCGATCCGCCTCCTGCCGGCCGACAGCGAGTTCGTGGCGCTGCTGGGCCTCGTCCTGGCGGGGTTCCTCGCTACGGAGGGGCTCATACTGCTGGCGGCGCCCCCGCTGGCTTTCGGCCCGCTGCTGCTGATGGCCGCCCTTTACCGTCAGGCCGATCTGGCCCCGGTCACGGTTCCGCCGACTCCCTTCCGGCTGTTGCCCGACTACACCGGGCGGATCACCGCACTGGTCGTCCTGGCGGCCGTGATGTCCACCCTGCTAGCCCTCCACCTGGCTTACCCCGAGGTCACGGTCCCGGAGGAGCGTGCCGTCCGGGGCGAGGCGGAGATCGTCGGGCAGGACTGCACTCCACAGCAGGGTTCCGCCTGCCAGGGCTACCTGGTCGTGCTGTTCGAGTACGACGGGATGGTGTACCGGGATCGTGTCGAAACCGAACTCCTGGGTATGGACGCGCTGGTCGAGACGGGCAGTGCCGAGATCGAGTGGGACGCGGCCGACCCCACCGAGGTGCGCCTGGCTCGATGATGGACCCGACCCCGACCCCGACCCCGACCCCGACCCGATCTCGACGGCCCGGCGGACTCGGTCGGAGCGCCGGGCCGCCAGGTCAGGCCAGGGCGCGGGCGGCGTCGAGCCCCTTCCGGACGATGTCGGTGATGAAGTAGTCGCCGGGGTCGCGGGCGTCGCGCAGCAGGTGCACCCTGGTGTCGTCGACCCACATGAACTCGGTGTGCTTCTCGGCTTCCAGCGTCGGGTCGGCCAGGTCGCCGTCGACCCGGACCAGGTAGTCGACCTCGCGGCGGGTCACCCCGTCGCCCGGGTCCCAGTCCAGCCGGTACAGCTCCGCCTCCACCGAGGACAGCCGCCACCCGGTCTCCTCGTGGATCTCGCGGGCCAGGGCGTCGAGCATGCCCTCGCCCTCCTCGACGTGCCCGCCCACGATGTCCCAGCAGTGCGGGAACACCTTCCGGGTGGCCGAGCGGCGCTGGGTGAACGCGTTGCCCCGGCCGTCGGTGATCACGGCTCCGGCGACCCAGCGGTTGCCGTCGGAGGTGTCGGGGAACTCGATTCCCTCGGCGACGTCGATGCTCACTGGTCCTCCTTGGTCTTGGCGCCGCGCCCCGGCAGGCGGAGCGTCAGCAGCTTGGCACGCGGGGCGAGGGTCCCGGCCAGGTCGAACACGGCCTCGGTCCGGCTCCGGTCCTCGTCCAGGACCGAGAACAGGTTGACCCCCAGGTAGAAGGCGATCGCCGCGTAGGCGACCTCGCGGGCGGGCAGCAGCATCCCCAGGGGGGATCCGCCGAGCACACGCTCCCACTCTCCGGCGATGAAGTCGATCCACGGCTGCGAGCGCCGGTTGATCTCCTCGCGCAGCTCCGGTTCGGTGACCGCGGCAGCGACCAGTTCGGAGAACTCGGCGAGGTAGCCGCGCTCCAGGTCGGTGCGGTAGATGCGGGTGGCGACCTCGACGAGCTCCTCCAGGTTGCGCGCCTGCCCCGCGAGCTCCCGGTACATGGCCATCCGCTCGGTACTGGACCGGTCCAGCGCGGCGAGCAGCAGCTGGTCGACCCCGCCGAAGTGGTAGAAGACCAGCGCCGAGTTGGCCTCGGCCCGGGTGGCGATCGCCCGGGCCGACGCACCGGTGTACCCCTCCTCGCGCAGGATCTCGCCCGCCGCCGTGATGAGGCGTTCCTTGGTCTGTGTGCTGCTCCTGCGGACTCCGCCGCCGCTCCTTGCCATGGCCCTCTCTCGGTTCGTGCTTCATCATACGGTTTAATCGACTGATTAAATCGTATGCTTTAACCAAGCGAACAAGGACCTTCGCGGTACCGCGCGACAAGGAGACCCCCATGGCGCAGCTATCCGAACCGCCCGAGAACTCCGACGACCAGGAGCCCGGCACCTCCGAGCGGTAGGCGGCCGAGCTCTACGCCGCGGGCCGCCGCGCCGCCCCCGCGTTCGTCGGACGGCGCTCCGAAGCCCCGAGGATCTCCGGAGCCCGGTGGCTCCTGGCCGGGATCGTGCTCCTGGCCTTCGCCGCCCTGCTCGCCGTACGGGTGATCCGCTTCGGCGGCCTGGACCAGACCACCCTGTTCTACGTCGGACTGCCCGCCCTCCTGGCCCTGCTCGTCGTCCTGTGCTGCCAGGTCCACAGCGCGGTCGGTGCCGCCATGGCCGTCACCACCCTGGGCCTGCTGCTGGCCGGGCCGCTGCTCGGTGGGGCCTGGTCTGCCTGGTCATCTCCGCACCGCTCATCTACGGGGTGGTCGCCCTGGTCACCTGGACGGGTGCCGCGCTGCTGCGGTCCGACGAGCGCCACCCGAACGCGCTGGTCGCGGTTCCGATCCTGTTCGCCCTCACGCTGGAGGGGGTGGGCGGGTTCTCCCTGCTGCCGCGCGAGAGCGACGGGCAGGGTTCGGTGCTGGTCGAGGCCGCCCCCGGCGAGATCGCCGTCGCTGCCGGTGCTGCGCCACTTCGTGCAGCTGTGCGGGGACGCCTTCGGTGCGGGCCCGCGCCCCTCCAGGCAACCGCACGGAACCGTCTCACCGGCCGTTTCGGGAACCGCTTCCTGACCCCGGGCACCAAAGCGGCCACAAGCCCCGAACGCGCATGTTCCGCCGGACCCCTCCGCCGTTATGCTCGTGCGGGGCCGCCCGGCACCCGGACGACGCCGGGCGCGGGCCCCGTGTACTCAGCCCCCCGGCACGAGGAAGTCCATGGAAGAACAGGCGATGCTCGCGCGCGACCTCGTGCTGCGCGTCTGTGCCGGCGCCACCGAGTTCGACCCCCAGTGGGTCGGCGCCGGGGGGAAGGTCACCACCCCCTTCGTGGTGCCCCGCGACCGCAACCTGATCCGCGGGATCGTCGCGGCCGGGAGGGCCATGGGCGTGGACCGCCTCCTGGTCTGCCGCACCCGGGCCGAGTTCTCCTACGACCCGGTCACCGAAGTACCCCTCGACACCGGCACCCTCATCGACCTCATCCGCGGATGGGGGCCCGAACCCACCGACTTCCTCGTCTGCGTCGAGGACTTCTCCGCCGCGGTCCTGGTCGCCGCCAGCGAGCTCACCGTCGCCGCGGGCCCGGCCGACTTCGTGCGGGAGATCGTCGGTCCGGACATCCCGCAGGCCCGGGCGGACTTCGCGGTGCGGGCCCGGGAGGGGAACCGGCCCGAACTGGTGCGGGCCGCCCAGCAGCACCACTGTGCCGAGCCCGGTGCCCGGCACTCCCGACTGCCCCGCGGACCCGGCCCCGACCTGGCCGAACGCCTCACCCGCAGGGTCGAACGCGCCCGTGGACGCACCCCCGGCCCGGTCCGGTTCCTGCGCGGACTGCGCGGCACGTGGTGCTGGCTCATGTTCGGGACCCTGCTGCTGGCCCCTCTGGCCGTCCCGGCCCTGGGCATCGCCCTGCCGGCCCTGGTCCTCACGTTCTGGCTGCTGTTCCAGTTGGCGCTGCTGGCCAGGTCCCGGACCGTCTCGTTCGCGACCCTCCTGAGGGTGAGCGCACTCGGCGCCCTGCTGATGTGGCCGACCGCCCTCCTCTCCGCCCTGGTCAGCGGTGCTCTCGGGCTGGACGTCCAGCACGTGTTCAGCCAGACCTACGTCGCGGTCACCGTGGAGGAACTGGGCAAACTCGCCCCGCTGCTGGTCCTGGCGCTCCTGGCCCGGCGCCGGCTGCGCCGCCTGGCCGCGGTCGACTTCCTGCTGCTGGCCGCTGCCGCCGGGGCCGGTTTCCAGCTGGCCGAACAGCTGCTCAACGGAGTCGCCCTCTTCGCCCCGGCGGACACGGGCGCGGGGGCGGGACAGCAGGGCGGCGGACTCTTCCTGACCGGTGGGAGCGCCGCCCCGGGGCCGGCGGGTTCGCCCTCCGCGGTCTTCTCCGGGCACGCCGTCGTCACCGGTCTCATCGGCGCCACCCTCGGCCTCGCCGTCGTCGGCCGCCGGTACGGGGGCTGGCTGTGGCTGCTGCCGGTCCTGGCCACCGCCCTGGTGTTCCTGGAGCACCTCCAGGCGAACGCCCGAGCCGCCGGGGCCCGCCTCGACCCGGTCTCCACCTTCGTGTACGGCGTGTTCGGCGGCGGTGCGCTCACCCCGTGGCTGCTGCTGCTCGCCCTGGTGTTCGCGGTCGCCATGGACTACCGGCTGATCGCGGCGGCGGCCGAGACCACGCCCCCGCTCCCCGGCCGGGCTCCGCTGCCGGGGCTGCGCCGGTGGGCGCACGGCAGGTCGGTGGCCATGCGCGTGCGCATCCCCGCGGACATCGCCCCGCTCTTCCGCCGGATCGCGCTGTCCTGGGTGGACCTTCCGGTCACCTTCGCCACGGCCCTCACCACGGTCGTGCACGAGTCCGCCACCGCCACGATGGCCGCCAAACAGGGGCCCGGTGCGCTGTGCGACGCCCTGCGGTTCCTGCGGTGGCGCCGGGCCAACGCCATGGGCGAGGCCCGCTCGCGCGGGAAGAGCTGGCGCCGCTACCCCTCCCAGGAGGAGCTCGCCCACAACGCCCAAGACCTGGCCCGCCGCATCGGTCTGGCCGGGACCGGCGGTGTCGTCGCGGCCGCCGCGGCGCTGCTCGCCACGGCGGGACCCGGCGCCGGTCCCGCCCCGGACCCCGGACCCGGCGGTGATCCCGCCTACGCGGTGCGGGCGGTCGAACTCTTCTACGGCTGGGCCGCCCAGGCGGACACCGCCGCGACGGTGTGGACGGCGCTGACCGGCCTGGCGGTGCTCAGCCTGCTCACCATGGGCAACGCGGTCCCGCACGCCCACCCGAGGATGGGCGAGTTCCTCCGGTCGCCCACCGCCAACACCGGGGCCGTCCTGGGCATGCTCGCCCCGGGCCAGGTGGGGTACGCGCTCCTGGGGCTCGCCGGAATGGCCCTGCCCCGGCGGGTGAACCGCCTCATCAGCAGGTAGTCAGCCCGCTCAGCCGGGGTAGTCCCGGACACGGGCCGGACGGGCGCGCCCGCGCAGATCAGTCCCCGAGCGGCCGCACACCCTCGGGGGGTTCGAAGGCGCGCACCCTCGGCGGGGCGCCCTCGTGGGGCTCCACCCGGACCCGCACCAGCTGCCCGGTGCAGCCCTGGGCCAGCGAGGACGTCCCCACGTCCTCGGCGAGGGCGTTCGGGTTGCCGTGCGCGCAGGTGACGTCCGCACCCGAGGGGTCGTACCAGGCTCCGGTCGACAGCTGCACCACACCGGGTCTGAGGGCGTCGCTGACCACCAGCCCCGCCAGGCACGAACCGCTCGGGCCCTGAACCCGCACCACGTCGCCCGCGGCCACCCCGGCGGCCTCGGCGTCCCGTGGGTGCATCCTCAGCGGGGCGCGGCCGCCGACCTTCTGGGAGGTGCTGTACCCGCCCATGTCCTGCTGGCTGTGCAGCCTCCCGGAGGGCTGGTTGGCGATCAGCACCAGCGGCCGGTCACCGCCGTCCGGAGCACGGTCCGCCCCGTCCCCGCCGGCCGCCGCCGGACCGGCCAGCCACACCGGGTGGCCCGGGCAGTCCTCGTAGCCGAAGGACGCGATGGTCTCCGAGTACAGCTCGATCCGGCCGCTCGGGGTCCGCAGCGCGTTCGCCTCCGGGTCCCGGCGGAACTCGCCCAGGTGGGTCTCGTCCTCGACCCGGGCGGGCATCTCGATCCGACCGCGTTCCCAGAACCCGTCGAAGCCGGGGACCTCCAGGTCCCTGCGGGCCAGCAGGGCGCGCCACCGCTCGTAGGCCACCCGCATCCAGTCGCGGCTGCTCCGCCCCTCGGTGAACTCCTCGCGCACGCCCAGCCGCTCGGCGAGGTCGGTGTAGGTGTCGTACTCGTCGCGGGCCAGCCCGTGCGGGGACACCGCCCGGGGCATCGCGCGCAGGGCCAGGTCGCCGTGGCTGGCGGCCATGTCGTCGCGCTCCAGCGCGGTGGTCGCGGGGATCACGATGTCGGCGTGCCGGGCGGTCGCGGTCCAGTGGGTCTCGTGCACCACCACGGTGTCCGGGCGTCCGAAGGCCCTGGTCAGCCGGGCGAGGTCCTGGTGGTGGTGGAAGGGGTTGCCGCCCGCCCAGTACACCAGCCTGATGTCGGGGTAGCTGCGGCGCTCACCGTCGTAGTCGTAGGGCTGCCCGGGGTGCAGCAGCATGTCGGACACCTTGGCCACCGGGATGAACGAGTCCACCGGGTTGTTGCCCTGCGGCATGCGCGGCAGCCCCAGCGGGGTCGCTCCGCCTCCGTAGTTGCCCATGGACCCGTACCCCGAGGCGAACCCCGCACCGGGAAGCCCCACCTGTCCGAGGCAGCACGCCAGCGCCAACCCTGCCCACAGCGGCTGCTCCCCGTAACGGGCACGCTGCACGGACCAGCCGACGTTCACCAGGGTGCGCTTCTCGGCCATCCGCCGGGCCAGCGCCCGCAGGTCGGCGGCGGGCACCCCGCTCACGCGTTCGGCCCACTCGGGGGAGCGCTCGACCCCGCCGGGGCCGCCGCGCTCGTCCCGGACGCCCGTCACGTAGGCGCGCAGCCGGTCGGCGCCGACGGTGTAGCGGTCGAGGAAGGCGGTGTCGGCCAGCCCCTCGCTGAACAGCACGTGCATCAGGGCCAGCATCACCGCGGTGTCGGTGCCCGGTCTCAGGGAGACCCACGCGGACTCGACCTCGGCGGCGGTGTCGTCGCGCAGCGGGGACACCGACACGAACTCCACCCCGCTGTCCGAGGCCGCGCGCATCGCCGGGCCCGCGGTCTGCGCCGCCCGGCCGCCCGAGGTCGTCCAGGTGTTGGACACCCGCAGCCCGCCGAAGCTCACCAGCAGCTCGGTGTGCTCGCGGATGCGTTCCCAGGACGGAACCCGGCTGAGCAGCCGGTTCGCGGCGGGCGTGCCGATGATGCGCGGGAACAGCACTTCCAGGGCGCCGTGGCTGTACGTGGTCCGGGACCGCGTGTACCCGCCGATGGTGTTGAGGAAGCGGTGCAGCTGGCTCTGCGCGTGGTGGATCCGGCCCGCGCTGCCCCAGCCGTAGGATCCCCCGTAGATCGCGGTGTTGCCGTGCTCGGTACGCACCCGGTCCAGCTCACCGGCGAGCAGGTCCAGCACGGTGGACCACTCCACCTCCACGTAGGAGTCCCCGGGGTCGCCCCGGAGCTGGTCGGGTCCGGGCCCGTGCTCCAGCCACCGGCGGCGCACGGCGGGGCGGGCCACACGGGTGCGGTGGTGCTGGGCCCGGGGGGTGTTGCCCATGACGGGGGCGGGCGCGGGGTCCTCCGGGTCGGGGCGGACCCCGACCACCCGGTCGTTCTCGACCTCGACCCGGTAGCTGCCCCAGTGGGCGCTGGTCGGGTGCAGCGTCGCTGCCATGTGCACTCCCCGTGTGGATCTCCGGGACGGTGCGGTTCCCCGTCCCAGGCCACACTCTATGCACCGCCCGGTGCGATGATGGGGCGCGCGGGCCCCGGGGCCCGCGTCACGACCAGCGACAACAGGGGAGCGGGACGACGATGGGTGAGCTCAGGTCACGGCGGTCGGTACTCGCGGTGCCGGGGTCCAACCCCCGGTTCGTGGAGAAGGCCCGGGGGCTGGACGCGGACGCGTTCTTCCTGGACCTGGAGGACGCGGTGGCGCCCTCGGAGAAGGAGGCCGCCCGCGAGAACGTGGTGAAGGCGCTCAACGACGGCGGTTGGGACGGCAGGGTCCGTTCGGTGCGCGTCAACGACGTCTCCACCGCGTGGGCCTACCGCGACGTCATCACCGTGGTCGAGGGGGCCGGGGCCCACCTGGACACCCTCGTGCTGCCCAAGGTGACCGCCGCCCGGGACGTGCACTGGTTGGACACCCTCCTCACCCAGATCGAACGGGCCGTGGACCTGCCGGTCGGCCGGATCGGCATCGAGGCACAGATCGAGGACGCCAGGGGCCTGGTGAACGTCGACGGGATCGCCGCCGCCTCACCCCGCCTGGAGACGCTCGTCTACGGGCCCGCGGACTTCATGGCCTCGATCAACATGAAGAGCCTGGTGGTGGGGGAGCAGCCGCCCGGCTACGACACCGGCGACGCCTACCACCACGTCCTCATGCGCATCCTCGTGGCCGCCCGGGCCCACGGGCTCCAGGCCGTCGACGGCCCCTACCTCCAGGTCCGCGACGTCGACGCGTTCCGCCGGGCGGCGGGACGCACCGCGGCCCTCGGCTTCGACGGCAAGTGGGTGCTGCACCCGCTCCAGGTGGAGGCGGCCAACGAGGCCTTCGCGCCCTCCCAGGAGGACTACGACCACGCCGAGCTGATCCTGGACGCCTACGCGCACGCCACCACGGTGGACCGGCGGGGCGCCGTGATGCTCGGCGAGGAGATGCTCGACGAGGCGTCCCGGAAGATGGCGCTGGTCGTGGCGGGCAAGGGCCGCGCGGCCGGCCTCTCCCGGACGCGTACCTTCGACCCGGAGGCCTGACCGGGGAACGTCCCGGGCGGGTAGGGAGAGGGTACGGAGAAGGTCAAGTACCGTTCCGGCCCGCCTCTTACCGGTCTCTCACCAAGGTGGGAGAGCATGGGGGCCATGGAAAGCACCGCCACCGTCCTGGTCGCCGACGACGACCGGGCCATCAGGGAGTCCCTGGAACGCGCGCTCCAGCTGGAGGGGTACACGGTGCGGACGGCGGCGGACGGGGTCCAGGCGCTGGCCTCCGTCCACGCCGACCCCGTCGACCTGCTCGTCCTCGACGTCATGATGCCCGGGGTCGACGGCCTCGGCGTTGCCCGTGTCCTGCGGGCGGAGGGCGACAGGACCCCCGTCCTCATGCTCACCGCACGGGTGGAGACCCCCGACAGGGTGGCGGGCCTGGACGCCGGTGCCGACGACTACCTCGCCAAACCCTTCGAGCTCGACGAACTCCTCGCCCGGCTGCGCGCCCTGCTGCGCCGCGCCGCTCCCGTGACGGGGGACGCGGGGGAGGGGCCGCTGCGGGTGGGAGAGCTCCTCCTGGACACCCGGGCCCGCCGGGTCTGGCGGGGCGAACGCGAGATCGAGCTGTCCAAGACCGAGTTCGACCTGCTCGAACTCCTCATGCGCAACGCCGGGATCGTTCTGGACCACGCCACCATCTACGACCGCATCTGGGGTTACGACTTCGGGCCCGAGTCCAAGAACCTCGCGGTCTACATCAGCTACCTGCGCCGCAAGCTGGAGGACGGCGGCCCGCCGCTGATCCAGACGGTCCGGGGCGTCGGGTACACGCTGCGTCCCCAGGGGTGAGCCGGATGAACGCGTTTCGCGGCAGTGTCCTGCTGCACCCGGGCGGGTGGCGGCTGGGAACCCGGTTCGCGGTGCTGTTCGCGCTGGTCGCGGCGGTCACGATCGCCCTCGTGGGCACCCTCGCCTACAGCACCGCGGCCGCGCTCATCCGGGCGGACGCCGAGAGCGAGTTCGACGCCGCCGTGCAGAACCTGTCCCGGCAGCTCGTGGTCTCCGCGGAGAACAACCAGAGCGCCCCGGACAGCAGCACCTTCACCTTCCTGGCCCCGGGCAGCCTGGACGCGCAGGTCCTCGCCTCGGACGGTACCTGGGCCCGACTGCTCGCCAACCGCCACGAACTCTCCTCCTTCCACCCCACCGACGCCGACCTGGAGGTCGCCCGGGACGAGGAGGCCGGTGTCGTCGACACCCGCGAGCAGCAGGTCCACGGTCAGAAGTACCGGGTGGGCACGGTCTCCCTGGGGGACGGGCGCGGCGCGATCCAGCTCCTGCAACGGCTTTCGCCGATCGAGCAGATGGTCGGGCGGCTGGCCACCCAGATCCTGTGGGTGGGGTTGTTCGTCGCCCTGTGCGCGGCCTCGGTGGGATGGCTGGTCGGCCACCGGATCACCGGTCGCCTGGTCCGGCTCACCGACGCCGCCGAGTACGTCAGCTCCACCGGCCGTCTGGACCCGGTCACCCCGGACCGGGGCGGCAACGGCGACGGGGACGGTACCGCCGGCATCAGCGGCCGTGACGGGGAGGGGAACGGCCGGAACGGGGCGCCGGAGGAGCCGGGCAACGACGAGGTGGGCCGCCTCGGCAGCGCCTTCAACGCGATGCTGGCCCGTCTGGCCCGTTCCAAGGACGAACAGCGCCGCCTGGTGCAGGACGCCGCACACGAGTTGCGCACCCCGCTCACCAGTCTGCGCACCAACGTGCAGGTGCTCGGCCGGGTGGACCGGCTCAGCCCCGAGGGCCGCCAACGGCTCATCGACGACCTCCAGGGGGAGACTCGGGAGCTCACCGACCTGGTCAACGAACTGGTGGGGCTGGCCACCGGAAACCACGAGGACGAGTCGCCGAGCGCGGTCGCCCTCGCCGACGTCGCCGAACGGGTGGCGGCCCGGAGCCGTCGCCGCACCGGCCGGGAGATCCTGGTGGACGCGGACGACAGCCTCGTCTGGGGCCGCCCGGGCGCCCTGGAACGGGCCCTGGCCAACCCGGTGGAGAACTCCGCGAAGTTCGACCCCGACGGGAGCACGCCGATCGAGATCCGGGTCCGTGACGGCTCGGTGGAGGTGCTGGACCGCGGCCCGGGCGTGGACCCGGAGGAGATCGACCACCTCTTCGAGCGGTTCTTCCGGGCCACCGTGGCCCGCAGCCTGCCCGGCTCCGGTCTGGGCCTGGCCATGGTCAAGGAGATCGCCCACGCGCACGGCGGCCGGGTGTCCGCCCGCAACCGCGACGGCGGCGGCACCGTGATCGGCCTCCACCTGCCTGTTCACCACCCGCCCCGGGACGAATCCGCTCCCGGCCCGGAGGAGTCGCCCGGACCGCCCTGACCGGACCCGATCGCCACCTAGGCGGGCGGAACGCGGGTCCCGCAGCGCCTGCGGGAAGGGGGCGGGGCCCGGCGGACCGTGTCAGTCAGGGGCGGGCGCCGACGGCGGCGTTCCGGTAGATCCGCTCGAAGCGTTCCAGGGAGTCCTCCAGGCGGTGCCGGGCCGCCATCATCCGGCTGTGCGCGCCCATCCGGACCCGCTCCGCCTCCTCGGCGACCACCGCGCCCACCCGTGCCGCGAGCTCGCCGGGACGGCCCGGCGGGTACAGGTAGCCGTTGCGGCCCTCCTCCACCAGGTGGGGCAGGGCCATCGCGTCGGCGGCCACCACCGGCAGCCCGCTGGCCATGGCCTCCAGTGTGGCGATGCTCTGGAGTTCGGCGGTGCCCGCGATGGTGAACACGTCCGCGCACCGGTACACGTCGGGCAGGTCCCGGTGGGGGACGAAGCCGAGGAACACCACCCGGTCGGCGACCCCCTCGGCCCGGGCCAGCTCAGCCAGCCTGGCCCGGTGTGCGCCCCGACCGGCCAGCACCAGCTGGACGCCGTGGGTGCGCGCCACGGCCCGGACCAGTTCGTCGACGTGTTTCTCCTCGTCCAACCGGCCCACGAACAGCATCGTCGTGCGGTCGGGGACGCCCAGCCGGGCGCGGGTACGGCGCCGCTCCGCCGCCGGGGCGCTCCCGGGGAACGGCCGGAAGCGGACCAGGTCGATGCCGCAGGAGACCGGCTCCACCGGCCGCGCGAACCCGCGGCCGGCCAGGAGTTCGGCGGCGGCGGGGGTCGGTGTGGTCACGTGTTCGGTCCGGGAGAGCACCCGGGCCAGGTCCCACCAGGCCAGCCGGGCCGCGTGCGGGCGGAGTGCCTCGGGTACCCGCATCGGGTCGAAGAGGTTCTCGGGCATGAAGTGGTTGGTGGCCACCACGGGGATTCCGTGGACACGTGCGGCGCTGGCGAGCATCCGGCCGACCAGGAAGTGGTTCTGGATGTGCACGGCGTCCGGGCGCAGCCGGTCCAGGAGACGGTTCAGATGGCCGCGCACCCCGGTCGGCAGGGTCAGGCGTACGCTCTCGTGGGCCAGGGACGGCAGGGAGCGCAACCTGTGCTCGACCACCCCGTCCCGCTCCGCCACGTGCGGTCGGCCGCAGGGGGAGGGGCACAGGACGTGCACGTCGGCCCCTCGCCCGGCCAGGCCGCGGGCGAGCCGCGCGGTGAAGTAGGCGGCGCCGTTCACGTCGGGCGGGTAGGTGTCGGTGCCGATGAGCACCCGGGCGGGCCGCCCCCCGCCGCTCCTGCCCGGGGCACGGGGCACGGCCGGGGAACGGGTGGCGAAGGACGTGGACATACCGGTTCTCCTGGGGGCGTCGAGCGGCTGGTCCGTGCTCCGGTCCGGCGCGGTCCACCCCGAGTGTGGTCCACGCTCGTGGACCGCCGCCGACCTTCCGGTGACGCCGAGGCGACCGGCGGTACAGCACACGGCGCCCAGGAGAGTGCTCTCCGTGTTCGTTCGGGCGATTCGGGTGACTGCGCAGGGGTCCGGCTGAGGGCACCGGCGACCGGTACGGGGCGCACACAGGGGCGGGGGCGGACCGGCCCCGGGCCGGTCCGCCCCCGCCCGCGTTCCGGAGATCGCGAGGCAGAACGCCTCCGTCAGTCCTCCTCGACCTCCGAGGTCTCCTCCTCGGCGGAGCTCGCACTCTGCTCGCCGAGTGTCACCTCGACGTCGTCCGGCGAACCGCTGCCACCGGGCAGCACGCCCAGGGTGAGCTCGTCGCCGGGCTGGTGGGCGCGGATCTGCGCGATCAGCTGGTCGGCTGAGGAGACGCTCTCACCGTTCACGGACACCACCACGTCGCCGACCTCCAGGCCCGCCTCTTCGGCGGCACCGCCCTCGGTCAGCCCCATGATCTCGGCCCCGCCGACCCGGCTGGGCGCGATGGTGGCCTGGATGGCCGGGTAACTCGCGCTGCCGTCCTCGATCAGTTGTTCGGCGATGGGCTGGACCTGGTTGATCGGGATGGCGAAGCCCAGACCCACCGAACCGCTCTCCTGGGACAGGCCGGCGATGGCGGTGTTGATTCCGACGACCTCGCCGGCCATGTTCACCAGCGGGCCGCCGGAGTTGCCGGGGTTGATCGCGGCGTCGGTCTGGATCGCGTTGATCACCGTCGACGTCTGGGATTCACCGGTCTCGGTCACCCCGGTGTTCACCGGGCGGTTCAGCGCGCTCACCACACCCGCGGTCACCGTGCCGGACAGGCCGAGCGGCGAACCGATCGCCACCACGTCGCCGCCCACGCCGACCTGGTCGGAGTCGCCGAGAGTAGCCGGGGTGAGGTCGTTGCGGCCCTGGGCCTGGACCACGGCGATGTCGGAGACCGGGTCGGAACCGAGCACCTCCGCCTCCGCCGCGCTCCCGTCGTTGAACCGCACCTGGAGGGGACCGTCCTGGGCAGCCTCCACCACGTGCGAGTTGGTGAGGATCTGTCCGTCGGAGGAGATGATGACCCCGCTGCCGCCGCCGGATCCGGCCTGGAGGGAGACCACGCTGGGCAGGACCTGCTCGGCGACGTCGCCCACGGCCCCCTCGGTGGCGCTCGTTCCCTGTTCACCGGTGAGCGAGCTGACCGGTGAACTCGGTCCGTCGGGCAGGAGGTAGGCGGTGCCCAACGCGGCCGCCGGGCCCACGATCAGGCTCGTGACCAGCGCGGTCACCGCCGCGATGCCCACGACCTTGCCCATGCCGCGCTTCCTGGGCGCCTCCTGGGACTGGCCGGGGAAGGGGCCCTGGCCGAACTGGCCGTAGGGCTGCTGTCCGAACGCGCCCATCTGGTGGGAGCCGGTCGGCTGTTGCCCGGTACCGGGCGCCTGGGGGCCGCCGGGTCCGCCGAAGGCGTTCTGCTGGCCGGGCTGGCCGCCGGGGCCCGCGGACGCGAAGGCCGCGGTGTGCGGACCCTGCGGGGCGCCGTAGGGTCCGTGCTGGGCACCGGGGGCCCCGTGCTGGGGGCCGCTCTGGCCCTGGCCCCCCGGGAAGCCCGGCGAGCCCCCGGTGTGGCCCTCTGGGCCGGGGAAGACGTAGGAGGCCCGGTCGGTGTCGTTGGGGCCGGTCGCCCACCCGGGCTCGGTGCCCTCGGGCGGGGAGAAACGCGGCGAGGGCCGGTCCCCGGGCGCCTCGGGGGCGTTCGGGGATGGCTGCGCCGCCTGCTCGGCGGGGCGGTCGTCGTTCGCCGCGGGCGTGTCGTTCACCGCGGGGCCGTTGCCTGCGAGGGGGCCCTGGCCGGGGCCCGCCTCGGTGTCGTTGGGGCGGTCGGTGGCACCGGACCCGGCACGACCGTGCTCGGCGTCGCCGTGCTCGGCTCTCGCACCGGTCTCCGGACCGTTACTCGGGTCGTTGGGGTGCAACTCATCCTCCGGCTGGCGGGACGATGTACTGACATGCTTCATCTTGGGGCGCGTGGGTTAGAACAGGGTGAGAGCCCGATACAGCGTGGTTTCGAGTTCACTCCGCCCCTGGCCGGTCGCGCTCCCGCAGACCTGAACGCGCCCCGTCCCACACGGATTCCCGCGCGAATCCGGGGTCCTATGCGGCACAATGTCCGGAACCATACCGTGCCCGCGCCCCGGGCCGCGGTACGACAGGGAAGGTTCCCGTGATCATGTTTCCGCAGCAGCCCCCGTCTTCAGGCGAGGGAGGAATGCGGCCTCTCGCGTAGCGGGTCAGGGCAAGGCGGAAGCCGCGCTTCCGGCGCCGTTTAACACAGGCATGCGGTATCATGTTAAGTATGAGTCAGACCGTGAGGCGGGCCTACAAGTACCGCTTCTACCCGACCCCCGAACAAGCGGAGCTACTGAACCGCACGTTCGGATGCGTTCGGCTGGTCTGGAACAAGGCTCTGGCCGAGCGAACCCGCAGGTACAAGGACCACGGCGCTCGCACGTCCTACGTGGACACGGCCCGGTGGCTGACCGAGTGGAAGCGCACCGGGGAACTGGACTTTTTGACCGAGGTGTCCAACGTCCCCCTCCAGCAGACGTTGCGCGCCCAACAGGTCGCGTTCAACAGCTTCTTCGCCAAGCGCACGGGCTACCCGAAGTTCAAGTCCAAGAAGAACACGCGCCGTTCGGCGACCTTCGCCAACAACGCCTTCGCTTTCACCGGCGGCGAGCTGAAGCTGGCCAAGACCCGCGAGCCTTTGGCGATCGTGTGGCACCGGCCCCTGCCCGAGGGAGCCGACCCGTCGTCGGTCACGGTCTCCTGCGACGGTTCCGACCGGTGGTTCGTCTCGATCCTGGTCCAGGACACGATCGCTGCGGTGCCTTTGACCGGGGTGGCTGTGGGGGTCGATGCAGGGCTGGCGCACCTGATGACCTTGTCTACGGGGGAGAAGATCACCAACCCCCGGTACGAGCGCCGGGACCGGGCCAAGTTGGCCAG
The DNA here is from genome assembly GCF_014651695.1 of Nocardiopsis terrae. Taxonomy (GTDB): domain Bacteria; phylum Actinomycetota; class Actinomycetes; order Streptosporangiales; family Streptosporangiaceae; genus Nocardiopsis; species Nocardiopsis terrae. The sequence goes on along the minus strand of NZ_BMXJ01000001.1, from coordinate 46,495 downwards.
GACCCAACGCGAGCTGTCCCGCAAACAGAAGGGCTCCGCGAACCGGGACAAGGCCCGAAAGAAAGTCGCGAAGGTGCACGCCCGGATCGCCGACCGGCGACGGGACCACCTGCACAAGGTCACCACTCGACTGGTACGCGAAAACCAAGCCATCGCCATCGAGGACCTGACCGTGCGCAACATGCTCAAGAACCACTCCCTGGCACGGGCGATCAGCGACGTGGCCTGGACCGAACTCCGGTCGATGCTGGAGTACAAGACGGCGTGGTACGGGCGGGAGCTGCTGCTCGTGGACCGTTGGTTCCCCTCCTCCAGGCTGTGTTCCACCCCGGGGTGCACACACCAGGCCCCGTCCCTGCCGCTGAACGTGCGCGAGTGGACGTGCCCCGACTGCGGGACCGTGCACGACCGCGACGTCAACGCCGCAACCAACATCCTCGCCGCCGGGCTGGCGGAGAGTTGAAACGCCTGCGGAGGGCCGGTAAGACCGGCCCCGGAGAGCTCCGGGGAGGCACGGCCCGATGAAACAGGAACCTCGACCCCGCAAGGGATCGAAGCCCCTCCCCTCCGGGAGGGGAGATGTCACCAAGCTCGTTCTCGCCGACGACGAACACCTGGTGCGCGGAGCGATCGCCGCGCTCCTCGGTCTGGAGGAGGACCTGGAGGTCGTCGCCGAGGTCGGCCGCGGCGACCAGGTGGTGGACACCGTCGTCGAACACGGCGCGGCCGTCGCCGTCCTGGACATCGAGATGCCGGGTGCCACGGGCCTGGAGGCCGCCGCCGAGCTGCGCGAGCGTGCGCCCGACTGCGGGGTCGTCATCCTCACCAGCTTCGGCCGACCCGGTTACCTGCGCCGCGCCCTGGCCTCGGGCGCCCGCGGCTTCCTCGCCAAGGACGCCCCCGTCGAGCAGCTCGCCGGGGCCATCCGCAAGGTCCACGGAGGCGGTCGTTACATCGACACCGAACTCGCCGCCGCCGCGATGGTCGGCGGGGAGAGTCCGCTCACCGACCGCGAGGCCGAGGTCCTGCGTGCCGCCGCCGACGGCGCCACCGTGGCCCGTATCGCCAGGAACCTGCACCTCACCGAGGGCACGGTGCGCAACTACCTGTCCAACGCCATCGGCAAGACCGGGGCCGAGAACCGGATGGCCGCCATCCGCACCGCCCAGGACATGGGCTGGCTCTGACCGGCTTCGGGCCGGGGTGAGGACCGATGTCCTTGCCATATCTATTCGTGTCTGGATACTCACTAAGAGTAACTACCTCTAGGTGAGAAGGTCCTATGCTGCACGCCCGAAGCATCGCCAGCGTGATGGCGGCGACGGCCGTCGCCCTTCCGATGATGGCCGCGACCGCCCAGGCCGACGACTGGTCCGGCTACCACGGCGTCGAGAAGTACACGGCCCGGCTCGACCCGGTCACGGTCAACAACTCCGACGCCGCGGGCACGGCACAGGTGTGGCTGGCCGACAACGACGCGCGGATCCGGATCCACGTCGACGACGTCCTCGCCGATCACCCGCACGCGCAGCACATCCATGTCGGAGGGCGCGGCGAGTGCCCCACCGACTACGACGCAGGCATCCACAACGGCCAGCGGGCGCTGAGCACTCTGGACGGTATCGACGCCTACGGCGGGGTCGAGACCTCCCTCACCACCGAAGGGGACACCAGCGCCGCCAGCGGCCTCGCCGTCGACCGCTTCCCCACCGCCCCGGAGGGGAGCGTTTCCTACGACCGCACCCTCGAACTGAGCGACGCCGCGGCGGACGCGATCCGGGCGGGCAACGCGGTCATCGTCATCCACGGCATCGACTACGACGGCGACGGCACCTACGGTGACGTCCTGGGCCCCAGCGACCTGGACCCGAACCTGCCGATGGAAGCGACCAACCCGGCCGCGTGCGGTCCGCTGCGTTGACCCCTCAGGCGTGCTGAACTGACACGGAACGCCTACCGAAGGCACCCGTCACCAACGGCCCGGGGCCCCGGAGCGCTTCGGAGCCCCCGGTCCGTTGGTGACGGGCCGCCCGGCCGCGGGCCGACGGGCGCCACCGGCACCGGATCCCACCGGCGCCGGGCCCCGGCGAGCACCGCCCTACAGGAAGCGCAGCACCAGCATCGCGGTGTCGTCGACGTTGCCGCCCGGGGCGTACTCCTCCAGTTCGCGGTCGATCCGGCTGATCACCGCCTGGGCGGTCAGACCGGCCGCATGGGAGAAGATCTTCTCCAACCCCTCGTCGCCGAGCATGTCCGAACCGCTGCGCCGCTCGGTGACGCCGTCGGTCACCGCGAGCACCACCTCGCCGGGGCGGATGTCCACGCTCTCCGTGCTGAACCCCACGTCCTCGAACGCGCCCAGCAGCGGCTGGGAGCTGCCGAACGCCTGCACCTCGCCCTTCTGGTTGAGGCGCAGCGGCAGCGGGTGCCCGGCACAGACCATGCGTACCCGCATACCTCCGGCCTCGTCCGTGGCCGGGGTCATCTCCCCGTACAGCATGGTCAGGAACCGGGTCGAGGTGTTCTCGTCCAGGATCGCCAGGTTCAGCCGCTGCATGATGTGCGCCGGGGTGAATCCCTCCCTGGCCAGCGCGCGCAGGGTGTGCCGGGCCAGGCCGGTGACCGCGGCGGCCTCCGGGCCGGTGCCGCACACGTCACCGATGGCGAAGCACCAGCGCCCGCTCGCGGAGAACACGTCGTAGAAGTCGCCGCCCACCTCGCTGCGCTCGTCCGAGGGCCGGTAGTAGACCGCGTGGTCCACACCGGGGATCACCGGCTCCTTGTCCTTGGCCGGCAGGAGGCTGCGCTGCAGGGCCGTGCTCATCGCCGTGTGCCGCTCGTGCAGCCGCGCGTTCTCCATCGCCGAGGCCACCCGGCGGCTGAGGTCGTCGGCGACGTCGGCCTCCTCACGGGTGAAGTCGTCCGACTCGTTCTTGCCGATCGTCATCTGGCCCAGCGCCCGGCCGTGCGCCACCAGCGGGACGCTGATCGCCGGGCCCCGGGCGATCATTCCGGTGAGCTGCTCGTCCAGCCCCTCCCGGACCAGCTCCTCGTGCGTCCACAACGGCCCCGGTTCACGCTGCTCGCGCGGCGGCAGGGCGGTCAGCAGCGAACGCAGGATGTCGCTGAGGTTCTCGTCGCCGTGCACCACGTGGGTCAGCTTGGAGAGCCCCAGTTCGTTGATGGTGTGGATGGCGCACCAGCGGCCCAGGCGGGAGGTGATCAGCTGCGCGGCCAGCGCGCCCGTCATCCGCTCGTCCAGGGTGCCCGCGAGCAGGTCACTGGCCTCGGCCAGGAAGCTCAGCGAGGCACGGCGGCTCAGCTCGACCTCGGCCAGCCGGGACCGCTCCACCGGCAGCGCGATCAGGTCCGCCCCCTCCTGGAGCCGTTTGGCCGCCCCCGGGCCGAAGTGCCGGGCCCGGGCGGAGGCCACCCCGAGCAGCCCCGTCACCCGGCCGTCCACGATCAGCGGGGCCGTCACCAGCGAGCGCATTCCGGCCCTGGCCAGGGCGCCCCGTGTGGCACGGGCGATCATCAGGTCGTCGTTGATCACCGGCCCGGGCTCGGGCGCGGCCGACGGAAAGATCTCCTCGGTTCGCACCCGCAGCGGCCGCCAGGGCGCCCCGCCGGTCAGGCCGACCGCCGAGCGCACCTCCCACATGGTCTCGTCCGAGGTGGCCAGCGCGATGTAGGCGGCGTCCCCGCTCAGCGCCGAGGTCGCGTACTCCACGGTGCGCTCCAGCAGCTGGGGCAGGGACAACCGGGAGCTCAGCGCCGCGTCCAGCGCCGACCACACGGGCGGGCGCACGGCACGGGAGGGGCCCTTGCGCACCGGCGGGGACTCCAACGACGGGTGCTCCCCGGCCCTGTCCTCGATGCGGAACCACACGGCCTTGTCGTTGCGCCCGTAGCTGACACCCCAGCTGGAGGCGATGGCCGACGCCAGGGCCAGCCCCAGGCCGCCGTTGCGCTCGTCCCCGCTGGAGGGCGAGGTGTCCACGGCCAGCGGACCGGCCTGCGGGACGGCGCGCTCGGGCGCGGAGTCGGTGACCATGACCTCGGTCGAACCCTCCGAGCGGCGCACGGCCACCTCCAGCGCCGAGTCCGCGTGGATGACGGCGTTGGTGACCAGTTCGCTGACCAGAAGGATGATGTCGTCGAAGGGGTCGGGCACACCCCAGGTCAGCAGGGTGTCGTGCACGAACTCTCGGGCGGCCGCCGCGGTCTCGGGAGCAGGGGGGAACTCTCGTCGAGCGACCTTCAACGCGTCTTGTGCTGCCAAGCCGTCGGTGTCCTTCGTCACTGGGCGCGGGTGTGGGAGTAGTGGCCACTGCCACGATACGCGTGCCGCCCACCTGGTCGCCGCGTTCCCTCCCGAACCACGGTGCGGGCGCTCCCGGAACGGACGGGCTTGGCGGGCCCCGACAGCGGGCAGGAGACCGGTACGGCCGACCCTCCCGTGCCCAACATGGCGAACCCTCCTGTGCCCGGTGGCTCGGCCGGTTAGTGTAAGACGACACATCCGCTTCTTTCGGGTGGTACTTCGCGGCGGTAGCGTGACGGAGTGTCACCAAGGGTGCCCGTGGCTACACGCGCGCCCCCGTGTCCCGTGCGCGCGGTTCGTGCGGGGCCGCCCCGGCGTGGGTCGGCCCGGTCGAGGCGTGCGGGTCCGGTAGCCGAGATGGCGTGCGGGATTGAGGAGGGGTTTCATGCCCGAGGCGGTCACGGAACTGGCCGACGACCAGCTCGACGAGATTCTGAGTGCCCTGTACCGGATGCGCGACGGTGACTTCAGCGTCCGGCTCAGGTCGCGGGGCAGCGGCAAGCTCCGCGAGATCACCTCGGTGTTCAACGAGGTGATCGACCACAGCGAACAGCTCAGTACCGAGCTCCAGCGGGTCGGCGACGTGGTGCGCGACGAGGGCAGGCTCAACGAGCGGGTCAACGTCCACCCCGCCAGGGGCGCCTGGGGCAACAGCGCCAGAGCGCTGAACGTCCTCCTGGACGAGGTCGCCGAGCCCGTCACCGACGTCGCCCGCGTCCTGGACTCGGTCGCCGAGGGTGAACTGAACCGCAGGGCCTCGACCGAGGGCCGCCGCGGCGAGCTCAAGGGCGACCTGCTGCGCCTGGCCAACACGGTGAACCGGATGGCCGACCAGATGAGCGGCTTCACCGAGGAGGTCACCCGGGTGGCCCGCGAGGTGGGCACCGAGGGCAAGCTGGGCGGCAGCGCCCGGGTCGAGGACGTCTCCGGTGCCTGGCGCGAGGTCACCGAGTCCGTCAACCAGATGGCCTCCCGTCTCACCCTCCAGGTCCGCGACATCTCCACCGTCACGACCGCCGTCGCCCGGGGTGACCTGAGCAAGAAGATCACCATCGACGTCCAGGGCGAGATGCTGGAGCTCAAGGACACCTTCAACACGATGGTGGACCAGCTCTCCACGTTCGCCGACGAGGTCACCAGGGTGGCCCGTGAGGTGGGTACCGAGGGCAAGCTGGGCGGCCGCGCCAACGTCCGGGGGGTCCAGGGCATCTGGAAGAACCTCACGGACAACGTGAACTCGATGGCGGACAACCTGACCAACCAGGTCCGCGACATCTCCAAGGTGACCACGGCGGTGGCCCGGGGCGACCTGACCCGCAAGGTCGAG
>NZ_BMXJ01000001.1:0-40712 GCF_014651695.1 Nocardiopsis terrae | reverse complement strand
GCCGACGAGGTCACCAGGGTGGCCCGCGAGGTGGGTACCGAGGGCAAGCTGGGCGGCCGCGCCAACGTCAAGGGCGTGTCGGGCATCTGGAAGGACCTGACCGACAACGTCAACTCGATGGCCAACAGCCTCACCTACCAGGTCCGCAACATCTCCCAGGTGACGACCGCGGTCGCCAAGGGCGACCTGAGCAAGAAGATCACGGTCGACGCCCAGGGCGAGATGCTCGACATGAAGGACACCATCAACAAGATGGTGGACCAGCTCTCGACCTTCGCCGACGAGGTCACCAGGGTGGCCCGCGAGGTCGGTACCGAGGGCAAGCTGGCCGGTCAGGCCCACGTGCGCGACGTGTCCGGGGTCTGGAAGGACCTGACCGACAACGTCAACTCGATGGCCAACAACCTGACCTACCAGGTGCGGCAGATCTCCATGGTCACGCGGGCGGTCGCCGCCGGTGACCTGACCAAGAAGGTCACCGTCAACGCCAAGGGCGAGATGCTGGAGCTGAAGGACACCATCAACGTGATGGTGGACCAGTTGTCCGCGTTCGCCGACGAGGTCACCCGAGTTGCCCGTGAGGTGGGTACCGAGGGCAAGCTGGGCGGCCGCGCCAGCGTCAAGGGCGTCTCGGGTATCTGGAACGACCTCACCGAGAACGTGAACTCGATGTCGCACAACCTCACCACGCAGGTGCGCAACATCTCCGAGGTCACGACCGCGGTCGCCGCCGGCGACCTCACCAAGAAGATCGACGTCAACGCCCAGGGCGAGATCCTGGAGGTGAAGACGACGGTGAACACGATGGTGGACCAGCTGTCGGCCTTCGCCACCGAGGTCACCCGGGTCGCCCACGAGGTGGGCAGCCAGGGGCAGCTGGGCGGTCAGGCCAAGGTCGAGGGCGTCACGGGCACGTGGAAGCAGCTCACCGACAGCGTGAACGGCCTGGCGGGCAACCTCACCACGCAGGTGCGCGCGATCGCCGAGGTCGCCAACGCCGTCGCCAAGGGCGACCTGACCCGCAACATCCAGGTCGACACCCGCGGTGAGATGGAACAGCTCAAGGACAACATCAACCTGATGGTGTCCAACCTGCGCGAGACCACCGCCGACCAGCGCGACGCCGACTGGCTCAAGTCCAACCTGGCCCGCATCTCCGGTCACATCCAGGGCCACCGCGACCTGAACGAGCTCGCCCGCCTGATCATGACCGAGGTGACGCCGCTGATCGACGCCCAGCACGGCGCCTGCTACCTGCCCGAGGACCAGGACCACGAGGACATCTTCCGCCTCTACGCGGGCTTCGGCTTCCAACCCTCGGAGGAGCGCCGACGCATCCGCATGGGTGTCGGCCTGGCCGGGGAGGCCCTGTCCCAGCAGGTCGAACAGCAGATCTCCAACATCCCGTCCGGCTACGTCACGGTCGAGTCGGGGCTGGGCGAGGCCGCACCGCGCAACCTGTACATCCTTCCCATCGTGACGGAGGGGCGCTCGCTCGGCGTCGTGGAGTTCGCCTCCTACGAGGAGTTCCGCGAGATCCACAAGAACTTCCTCCGCCAGCTGGTCGCCCTCCTCGGCACCACGATCAACACCATCCTGGCCAACAACCGCACCGAGCACCTGCTCGAACAGTCCCAGCAGCTCACCAGCCAGCTGCGCGAGCGCTCCAACGAGCTCCAGCGCCAGCAGGAGGAGCTGCGGGGCAAGAACGCGGAACTGCGTCAGAAGGCCACCCAGCTGGCCAACCAGAACCGCGCGATCGAACTCCAGAACCAGCAGATCCAGCGTTCCCGCAACGCCCTGGAGGAGCGCGCGCACCAGCTTCAGGTCTCGTCCAAGTACAAGTCCGAGTTCCTGGCGAACATGTCGCACGAGCTGCGCACCCCGCTCAACAGCCTGCTGATCCTGGCCCGGCTGCTCGCCGACAACGCCGAGCAGAACCTGTCCGCCAAGCAGGTCGAGTTCGCCCAGACCATCCACAAGGCCGGCAGCGACCTGCTGCTGCTCATCGACGAGATCCTCGACCTGTCCAAGGTGGAGGCGGGCCGCGCCGAGGTGCAGCCCAGCGAGGTCTCGATCGCGCAGCTCGTCGACTACGTGGAGGCCACCTTCCGCCCGATCACCGGTGAGCAGGGGCTGGCGTTCGCGGTGGACGTGTCCCCGGACATCCCCGGCACACTGTGGACCGACGAACAGCGCCTCCAGCAGATTCTGCGCAACCTGCTCTCCAACGCGGTCAAGTTCACCCCGCAGGGCGAGGTCCGGCTGCTCATCGAGCCCGCCTGGGCGCTGGAGGACACCGACCTCGACATGTTCGTGGAGAACGAGGAGGTCATCGCGTTCACGGTGGCCGACACCGGCATCGGGATCGCCGAGGACAAGCTCCAGGTGATCTTCGAGGCCTTCCACCAGGGCGACGGGGGCACCTCCCGGCGCTTCGGCGGCACCGGCCTGGGCCTGTCCATCAGCCGGAGCTTCGCCCGCCTGCTCGGCGGTGAGATCCGGGTGCAGAGCGTGGCCAACCAGGGTTCGACCTTCACCCTGCTGATCCCGGTGCGGCTGCCCGACGACGCGGGGGAGGCGGCCGAGGCGCTCTCCGCCATGGAGCCGGTCCCCGCGCTGGAGACGGGCCGCGGCGAGCACGAGCCCCTGACCGACCTCGACCACGACCTCGACCTGCCCGACGAGGACTTCGACGCGGTCGTGGCCGCGCTGACCGACTCCGGGGAGCCCGAGGAACCGCTGCCGATGGTGCAGGTGCTCAAGGCGCCCGAGCCCGCAGAGGAAGAGTCGTCCCAGGAGACCGCGGAGGCCCGGCCCGACCCGGAGCGGCGTGCCGTCCTCGCCGGCCAGCGCGTGCTCATCGTCGACGACGACGTGCGCAACGTGTTCGCGCTGACCAGTGCGCTCGAAGCCCAGGGGCTGGAGGTCCTCTACGCTGACAACGGCCACACGGGGATCGAGAAACTCGAGGCCAACGAGGACATCTCACTCGTCCTGATGGACGTGATGATGCCCGAGCTGGACGGCAACCAGACCACCCAGCGCATCCGGGAGATGCCCCAGTTCGAGGACCTGCCGATCATCTCCCTGACGGCCAAGGCCATGCAGGGGGACCGGGAGCGCAGCCTCGCGGCGGGTGCCACCGACTACGTGACCAAGCCGGTCGACCTCGACCACCTCCTGGACGTGATGCGCAGGTGGCTCACGGCCGGACCGGAGGAGACCCGGGCCGGTGCCGCGGCCGACGATGCGCAGGACGGTGAGACGGCGGCGCCCCCGGGCGGGCACAATGGCGCCACGGGCGACGAACCCCACAGCGGCACCAGGGACGACAGCGAAGCGAACGGGGCCGCTGGCAGCACCGGTAGCACCCCGACCGAAGACTCGGAGTAGCAAGCAGTGACTCAGAAGGCCAACATCCTCCTCGTCGACGACCGCGACGAAAACCTCATCGCTCTGGAGGCGGCCCTCACCTCCCTCGACCAGAACCTGGTCCGGGCCAACTCCGGTGAGGAGGCACTGAAGCACCTTCTGGGCACCGACTTCGCGGTCATCCTGCTCGACGTGATCATGCCCGGCATGGACGGATACGAGACCGCCGCGCACATCAAGCAGCGCGAGAAGACCAAGGACGTGCCGATCATCTTCCTGACCGCCCAGGAGGTCGACCGGCACCAGGTCTTCCGCGGCTACTCCTCGCGCGCGGTGGACTTCCTGATCAAGCCGTTCGACCCGTGGGTGCTGCGCTCCAAGGTCGAGGTGTTCGTGGAGCTGCACCAGCTCAAGGCGCAGATGCGGGAGCAGGCCAGGTCGCTCCAGCGCGTCCTCGGCCAGGAGACCGGCGAACCCGGCAGGGACCTCGCCGAACAGCTCGCCCAGCGCTCCCGCCAGGTCCAGTCCGACCTGGCCTCGCTGCGCGAGCACATCGTGGACAACTACCAGGAGGTCGACCAGCCGCTGGTGGACGCCGTCCGCCGCGTCGACCGCGCCGCCTCCCGGCTGTCCACCCTGGTCGACACCCTGCACGGCCCCGAGGAGTAGGGGTTGTGTTCGGTCGGGCCGGCACCTGTGTGCTGGTGACAGGTCCGGGCGCTGACAAGCCCGGGGGTTGGTGGGCCCTTCTGGCCGCCCCGGGCGGGTTTGGGTCCCCTTTTTCGCGGTGATCTTGCTACCAGGGGCAACTTCGGCGCCGAAATCGCCCCTGGTAGCAAGATCACCGAGGGTTGGGGCACGGCCAGGTGCTACGCGCGAAGCGGAGGCGGGCAGCGTCACGCGTCGGGAAACGGGGCGCCCCCACACCTGTCAGACCCCCGGGCCAGGGACGAACCTCCGGACCACGGGTGTCAACCCAACCGAAGCAACATCACCCGGACACGGGCCGAAGCCAGGGGCAGGACCGCGCCGCGGGCGTCCGCCGAAGGCGGTGGCGGGCGACACGCGGGCGGGCGGAGGCCCCGGGAAGACACAGAAGCACATCTCAGGGCCGGGGCGGCAGGGCCAGGCCGATGTGTTCGCCGATCTCCTCGATGAGGCCCAGGTCGGCGAGGCGGAAACTCCCCCGGTTGCTGCGGCGGATCAGGGTGAGCGCGCCGCGTACGCCCCGGCTGCCCCGCAGCGGTACGCACAGCAGCGAACCCGCCCCGAGCATGGAGAGCAGCGGCGCCCCCGCCCCGGTGCGGCCGAGGACCGTCTCGTCCTCGATGAGCGGGAACAGCAGCGACTGGCCCCTCCCCAGCACCTCGCCCGGGATGTCGGAGTCCCCGGGGGTGAGCGCGGCGACCTCCTCACGCTGGCCCGCGGGGGCGTCGGCCGGGCCGACCACGGCCGCGCGGCGGGCCGCCTCGGGGTCCCCCGGCAGGTCGCGGACGTCGATGATCACCCAGTCCGCGTACGAATCGGCCAGCAGGTCGGCCGCTTCGGTCAGTGCGAGCCCCCTGGTCGGTGTGGTGCCGCGGAGCAGGAGCCTGGTCATCCGGGTCAGCACGTCCAACCGTCTGGCGGCCAGCACCACGACCTGGTCCTCCACCTCCGCCTCCAACGGGGCGGGGCCCTCCTCCTCCGTGCCGTTCATGGGCGGCGACATCGCGACCAGGACCAGCGGCTGCGCCTCGGTGGGCAGCTCCAGTCGGGTGAGGGTCAGGTGCACGTCCTCCGCCCAACCGCGCTGGGCCAGCCGCGACTCCAGGTTGGCGGGACCGTCACCGCGCAGTACGGCGGCCAGCCACGACTGCATGGCCGCTCGTTTTCTCAGGTCGACGAAGTGGGAGAAGGGTTTTCCGGTGAGGTATCCGGGGGCGCTGCCCAGCTGGTTGGCTCCGGCGTTGTTGATCCTGCGGATGTAGCCGTCGTGGTCCAGCAGGACCACCGGCACGCTGAGTTCGCCGAAGACGGCGCGCAGCAGGGCGCGGTCGCCGTCCTCCGCGGGCCGTCGCGGCCCGGGCGGCTCACTGTGGGCGCGGGCCAGCTCGCCGCCGACCGACCCGAGCAGGCGTTCGGCGTACTCCAGTTCGGCCAGGGCCGCCTCGGCGGTGCCCTGGGCGTCGTCGGGGTACATGGCGTGCGTGTCGCTCAACGCGGCTATGCGTTCACTCAGCGCAGCGATCTCACGTTGCAGATCGGCGAGGTTCTCCGGCACGCTCACGGTCTCCCGGTCATCTTCGAGGGCGTCTTGCCAGCACCCGTGCGGGCGGGTCTGACACGGTTGTCTCCGATGTCTCCCGGCCGAAGCTGACTGTCGTCCGGTCGAGGGTCCCCCGAAGGTTACCTTTGGTGCTGGAACCCTGGACGTCTGGAGGAGGTTCGGACGGTGTGGATCGAACACCTTGCGCGTGACATCGCCGCGCTGGGGCAGACGGAGAACACCACCCTCGAACGCGCCCTGGATCAGATGAGCAGGGCCGCCGCCCTCGGCGTCCCCGGGTGCTCGGCCGCCCTGGTGGTGGTCTGGCGCGAGGTGGTCGGTGCGGACGGGGCCATCCGCCACGTGGTCACTGACTACGGAGCGTCACACGCCGACCTCTCCGAGGCGCTGGAACACCAGTACACGACCGACGAGGGCCCCACGGTGGAGGCGGTTCGCGAGATGCGCCAGGTCCGGGTCGCCGACGTGCTGCGCGAGCACCGCTGGCCCCGGTACACGAGCATGGCGGTCCAGTGCGGTGACCGCTCCTCGGTCACCCAGCCCAGCAAACTCGCCGGGGACGGCGACGGTGACGAGGACCGGATCCTCACCTTCGGGGTGCACTCCGGCCGGGCCGACGCCTTCGACGAGGTGGTCGTCACCCAGCTCACCGCGCTGCTCGCCGAGCACGCGGCGATGGCCCTGCACACGGCGGGCCGCCAGGCCGACGCGGCCCGCGAGTCCGCCCACATGCGCCGCGCCATGTCCGCGCGCACCGTGATCGACCAGGCCAAGGGGATCATCATGCATGCGCGCGGCTGTGACGCGGACACCGCCTTCGCCGCCCTGCGGGAGGTGGCTCAGCGCAACCGGAAGAAGGTCGTGGACGTGGCCCGGGACCTGGTGGAGCAGAACACCGGGCCGCAGCGGTCACAGCGGTCACAGCGGCCGCGGGGGCCGCGGGCGGACGGCCGCTGAGCACCGGTGCCGGGGCTGGTTCGGGCTGAGTCCCGAGTGTGACCGGGAGCCGTCATGATGAGGGCTCGGGGCCGTTGCCGTGAGCGACGGCGGTCGGCCCGCCCGGGACCGCCGCCCCGGGGCAGGCGAACGACAAGGAGAGCCGAGCGTGACGTCAGACATCTCGATCCGCCGCGAGGATGGCGTCGTCGTCGTGACACCCGTGGGGGAGATGGACGCGGTCACCTCGCCCGCGCTCGCGCAGGCCCTGGACGAGGTCCTGACGGCCCCCCTTCCGAGGGGGGTGGTGGTCGACCTCGCCAAGGTGGGCTTCTGCGACTCCCGCTGCATCGGCGTTCTGGTCTCGGCCTTCCGGCAGGCCCGCGACCTGGGTCTGGGCCTCATCGTCGCCGAACCCCAGCAGCAGGTGAACCGCCTGTTCGTGATCGCGGGGATCGACCAGGTCATCCCGATCAGCGCGAGCACCGGTACCGCGGTGGAGAGCCTCAGGAGGTGAACCGCGCCTGCCGCTCCAGCCGCGCCCTGCGGTCCAGCCTCGCCTGCTCGTCGAGGAAGTGCAGCCGTACCAGCGAACCCTCACCGCCTCCGCAGATCTCCAGGTAGTCACAGGTCTGCCGGGTGATCCACAGCCCGTAGCCGCGGGAGCGGAGGCCGTCGGCGGGACGGTACCCGGTCAGCGGGTCGCAGAGGCCGCCCCGCTCGTCGAAGACGTCGCACACCCACCGGTCCGCCGCCCGCCACACGCTCACACTCCCCTTGCCCGCCCCGTGTTCGAGCACGTTGGCGGCGAGTTCGTTCACCGCCACGACCAGGCCGTCCAGCCGGTCCGGGGGCAGCCCGAGGGCGGTGCCGAGCGCCGTGAGCTCGCCGCGCAGGCGGGGGAGCGACTGGCCGATCTCCAGGCCGTGGACGGGTCCCTGAACGGCAAGCGGCTCCGGCGTCCGGGGGCGGCGGCCGAAGGCCTGGACGCCCAGGTAGACCGGGTTGGGGTGCGGGCCGTCCGCGTCCACCAGCGCCGGGTGGGTGGCGCGGACCGCGGAGCGGGCACCCGGCCCCAGGGGGCGTTCGTCGTGCACGCACAGCAGCCGCATCCGGACCGGGGCCAGCGCCGTGCTCAGCACCGACTCCAACCGGTGCCACTCACGCCGTTCCAACGCACCGCCGAAGAGCGGCGGCTCGGCGACCACGCTGACCGGCACGGGGTCGTGGACCAGGGCCAGGCGGTGCAGGGCGGCCATGGTGCGGCCGGGCGCGTCGTAGAGGGCGCCCCGGTCGACCACGTGCACCCGGCCGCGCTCGTGCGGGGTGAGCGACTCCAGGAGAGCGGCAGGGTCGGCGACGGCGAGCACGGCGTGCGCGTCCTCGTGTACGGCCGACCGCAACCGCTCTCCGGCCACCTCGTGGAACCGTCTCTCCCGGCGGAAGAGCAGGCCCTGGTGTTCGAACGTCATCAGTGGGGGAGTCCGTTCAGTTCACGACTCCGGACAGGAGGAGGTCGGTCTCCTCCTCCTCGGTGTCGTCGCGTTCGGCCTGTTGCGGACGGGAACGCCGGTAGGCGAGTTCGGTCTCCACGGCGATGCGCTGCCAGGTGAACCGGGACCGGGCGCGGTCCACGGCTGCGATGCCGTAGGCGGTGCTCATGGTGGGCGTGTTCAGGACGGCGCGCACGGAGCGGGCGACCTCGTCGGGGCGGCCGAAACGCATGAGTACGCCGCTGGTGCGGTGCAGCACGGCGCCGGGGACCGCTCCGGTCGCCGTGGCCACCACGGGCAGGCCGCAGGCCATGGCCTCCAGCACGGCACCGCCGTAGGGGTCGTAGGCGGTGGCGGAGACGTACACGTCGGCCGAGCGCAGCAGACGGGGGAGCTCCTTGCGTTCCGCGGGTCCGGTCAGGTGCACCCGGTCGTCGACCCCTGCTTCCTTGGCGAGCAGTTCGATCCGCCGCGCGTTCTCGTCGATGGCGACGTCCTGGTCCTCCGCGGTGGAGACGAGCAGCAGTTCGGCCTCGGGCAGCCGGGTCATCGCCTCGACCAGTCGCTGGGCGCCCCCGGCCTCGGTCAGGGAGGTCACGGAGACCAGGCGGGGCCGCTCCTCGCGGCGGGCCTGCCAGGGCTCGGCGGAGGCGCTGCCCTCGACGCTGAAGTGGTCGGTGTCGACCCCGAACGGCACGACGCTCACGTGGTGGCGTGGTACGCCGAGGCGGGCGAGTTCGCCCTGCTGGTCGGTGGAGTTGACCAGGACGTGGTCGGCGCGGGAGGCCAGGATCGTCTCCATGCGGGCGCGGTCGGGCCGGTGGGTGAGGCCGGAGCGCTGTTCGCTGGCGTTGAGGGAGTGGAAGGTCTGGACGAGGGGGGTGCCGCTCTGGTCCTTCTCGCTGTGCGCCTGGGCGTGCAGGGCGGCCAGGCCGCTGGTCCAACCGACGGCGTGCAGGACGTCGGGGGTGTCCTCGTCGAGGACGGCGGCGAGCGCGGTACCGAAGGCCCCGGTGTGTTCGGCCTGCTCGTCCTCGGAGAGCGGCCGGGCCGGTCCGGCGTCCAGGTAGGCGACGGAGACGCCGCGGGCCATGCGGGTGCGGCCGTCGGGCTGTTCGGGGCTGCTGCGGCGTGCGTAGACGGTCACCCTGTGGCCGCGTTTGGCGAGCTGGCGGGACAGGGCGCACACGTGCAGGCTCGCGGGGCAGGTCGGTTCGCCCCGGTGGGCGGGCAGGGGGTTGGCGTGTTCGGCGACCATGGCGATCTTCACTGGGCTGAACTCCTTGGACACCGCCGTGGTGTCCGTTGTGGATGGGCCCGGGGGACTCCGGAGCGGGGAATCGGAATCCAACCGGGCGGGACTGTGTGCGTTGGTCCCCGGCCGGTGCCGTGGACCGGCACCGGACCGCCGGGTTCCGGGCGGTGGGACGCGGGGCTCAGGGGCCCGGGGGAGAGGGGCCGCGAACCGGTGGAGGGGGGCGCCGGGCAGCACTGGGCACCGCACGCACGCGAAGTGTGCGGACGGCGGGTACCGGAGAGTGAAGGAGAGGGGAGCGACGCACGACAAGACCACACCAAACGACCGTCGAAGGAGGAATCGAGCCACCGGGCGTGCCTGGGGAACCGAGGATCACGCGTGGGGCGGGGTCGTGTGTGTCTGCGTCTTAGACACCCAACGGGTCCCATTCTGCCAGACGGCGGGCGAGCCGACAACGTGGCTCCGGGCCGCCACCGGCGCCGATCCACCGCCCCGGGGCCGCGGCGCCGGGGCGGCCGCCCCTTCGGGCCAGTGCTCTGTACTGCGGGTTGACCGAACATGGAGCCGGGCCCTGTCGGCCGGGTCCCGGCACCGCTACTGTCGGAGCGGAAGCGGACGACGGCACAACACACGCCCCAGGCCCAACGGCCACAACACTTTTGGCGGCGAAAACCGGTGCGGGAACTGCATATCCGGGTGTTTTCCGCCATGATGTACGCGGATTTTGACCGACTCCGGCAGGGGCTCGGTACGGTTGCAGAATCCAGACGTTGTACGGGACTCGACCAAAGACCCGGCGCCTGGCGCCGGGCAACCGGCCACGGCCGATGAAACGGGAGGAAGGGCGTATGGGTGTCGCTGGTGGGGAAGTCATTGTCACGGCCCTCACGCACCGGGGCGCTATCCGCCCCGCCAACGAGGACTCCGTGGTCATGGGTGCGCTCACCGTCGCCAGTGCGAACATGACCTCCCCGGTCCGCTGCGTACTGCCGGTGAGCGAACCGGTCATCCTGGCGGTCGCGGACGGTATCGGCGGCCAGGCAGCGGGAGAGATCGCCTCCGAGCACGCGGTGCACCGGATGGCCGAGATGGGGCCGCGCCTCAACGGTCCGGAGGAGATCGCCCAGCTCCTCAGCAACATCGACGAGGAGATCAAGGACCACGCCCTCCAGCACACCGAGTTCTCCGGTATGGGGACCACGGTCGCCGGGGTCCTGCTCAACAGCGACGGCAACTTCTGGTTCAACGTGGGTGACTCCCGCACCTACCGCCTGGAGGGCCGCCACCTGCGCCAGCTCTCCGAGGACGACTCCCCCGCGCTCCCGCCCTCCGAGGACGGGCGCCCCGTCACCACCAACTTCATCACCCAGTCCCTGGGCGGCAGTTCGGGCGGTTCGATGGTTCCCCACGTGGGCCGGGACGAGGCCGCGGACCCCAGCGCCTGGCTCATGTGCAGTGACGGCCTGTCGGACCTGGTGCTGCCCGAGGAGATGGAACGGATGATCGCCGAGGCCGGCAGCGACGAGGCGGCCGTGCACGCCCTGTGGCAGGCCGCCATGGAAGCGGGCGGCAAGGACAACATCAGCATCCTGCTGGCCCGGCGCCGCTGACACGGCACACGACGAACCCGGGAGGGGTCCGCGCGTTTCGGCGTGCGGGCCCCTCCGTCGTTCGCGGGCGCCTGTTCGCGCCTAGCTCCGGGCCGAACCCCCGCCCGAACCGGGGCGGTTGCGCATGCGCACCACGACGAGCACGACGGCACCGATGGCGGCGACCGCCACGACGATG
The DNA here is from genome assembly GCF_014651695.1 of Nocardiopsis terrae. GTDB lineage: Bacteria > Actinomycetota > Actinomycetes > Streptosporangiales > Streptosporangiaceae > Nocardiopsis > Nocardiopsis terrae. The sequence goes on along the minus strand of NZ_BMXJ01000001.1, from coordinate 29,593 downwards.
CCGACCAGGACCATCAGCGGGGAGGTCCCGTTCTCCGCCGCGTCCTCCTCGGCCGCGGCCGGGGACTCGTCGATCGGGTCCTCCTCGGCCTCCTCGGTCTCCTCGGCGCCGCCTGCGGGGGCCTCCTCCTCGGCCTCCTCCGGCGCGGCGGCCGCGACGGCCTCCTCGGTCACCGAGAAGGTCAGGGTGTCCTGGATGGGGTGGCCGTCGGAGGAGACCACGCGGAAGGCGATGGTGTACTCACCGGCCTCCTCCAGCGGCGCCAGCCCCACGGCCACGTCGGTGCCGTCGAAGGCCAGGTCGCCCTCCTGCTTCTCCGCTCCGTCGGGCCCGGTCACGACGACGGCACTGCCGCTGCCGCCCTCCATCGGGGCGTTGTTGAAGGACAGCACCACCTCTTCGGGGAGGGTGTCGAGGGTGTCGCCGTCCTCGGGGTCGGAACCGGTGAGCACGTCGTGGGCGAGTGCGGGGGAGGGCGCCAGCAGCAGGGCCGCAGCGGCGAAGGGGGCGATCAGGGCTGCGGTACGGGACTTTCTCATGGTCTTCTCTCAGGCCGTTCGGATGCGGTTCACACCCGGAGGACACGGGGCTGCCCGTGCCGGTCCGGGTTCCTCGTCTGGTCCGCGTCGGCGGTCCGGGACCGGTCGTGGTCCGGGGGCGGGCCGAGGCGGAGCGCGGACGAACCGGGAGGCCCGCGGGGTCCGTGCGTTGACGGTACTGGGGGAGGGGGAGCGGTGGGCACAGGCGCGGTGAGCGCCTGCCCGGGCGCTGCGAACGCGAGCTCGGGGGCGCCCAGGAGACGAGGCAGGGCTCGGAACACGGCGGTCGCCAGCGACCAGAGCGCGGACTCTCCGCGGGCCAGCAGTGCGGCGGCGAGCAGAGCCGCCCACAGGTGTGCGAACAGCATCCCCGGTGCGAAACCGAAGGCGTGGAGCAGGCCGTGTCCGCTGTGGTCGGTTCCGGGGGCGAGCGCGAGGAGTCCGGGTTCCGCCGCGCCCTGGAGGAGCAGGTGCAGGGCGAGTTGGGCGAGGGCCAGCACGGCGAAGATGTCGCCGAAGCCCCGCATGACGCGGGTGAACCGCCACAGGAGGGCGAAGAGGAACGCCGTGGCCAGGAGGAAGCCTCCGGCTCCGGCAGCGCTGGCGGCCCAGAGGTTGTGTCCGACCCAGGACAGCCCTGTGCACGCACCGGCCAGGAGTGCCGTGCGGGTGAGGCGGAGCGTGCCGTGAGCGGGTCGCACGGTAGTGAACCTAGATCGTGCCCCCGGGGGCCGCAAGATCTCCGGACGTGAGAACCGGCTCGTCCGTCTCGGAGCCCGAGGCCCCCGGGGGGCGAAGGAGGGCCCGCCGGATGCGATCCCTCACGCACCCGGCAGGCCCTCTCCCGACCTATCCCGCGGGTACCAGCTCGCGACGCATGTAGCGGCGCTGTTCCGGGGTGGTGCCACCCCAGACTCCGTGAGCTTCACCGGCGCGAAGGGCCCACCGCAGGCATTCCGGGCGAACAGTACAGCTGCGGCAGACGGCCAAGGCCTGCTCCGTGTCGGTACGGCCGATCCCGGTGCTGCTCACCGGGAAGAAGATCTCAGGGTCGTACGAGCGGCAGTTCCCCTGCTCGACCCAGTCCTCGCTCTCGTGGTAAAGGCGGTTCACGGGGCGCCTCCGATCCCTGGTCAGTGGTCCTCACCGTGGTCCCACGGCGGGTCAGCGAAGTTCGTGGCCGCGCTGCCGTCCCGGGGCGTCCGGACCTGTCGGGCTTCGGCTCAGCGGTGCGACCAATTGTAGTACTACATGAGGTCGTACTACACAGAGTCTGCTGTAAATCCGGCGATTCATCAAGGACGTTCGACTGTGGCCCGGGCCCGTGTCCCCCCGGTTCGGGTGGGCTCAGCCCAGGTCGGTGCCCCGGAAGATCGCCCGAGAATCGGCGGAATCTCCTGCGCACGGGTGCTTCCGAGGGGCGGCGGGCGTAGCGTGTGACGTGCGAGGGGTCGTGATCACGCGTTATGTCGCGAGGTTTCCACCGAATTGATGTGACTTAACGCACGCTTAATATTGCTCGTCGAGGCTCTATGTTTGACCCTGACGGCTGTCGGCGGCCCGTCGGCGGACGCGTCCGGACCACGGGTCGCACGCCCCCGCCTCCGGGGCCGAACCCCCTGATGGGCAGGGCGTGAGCGGCCCGGATGACCGCTACCGCGCGTCACCTGTGAGCCCGGGTCAGAGCGACTTCAAGCTGCTAAATGAACGAGTCCTACCCGATCTCAAACCTTTGAAACATCTGCGCGGAATCTCGCTGAAACGTATTTGACCTTCGTTCGCTAAATTCGATCGACGTGCCACATCTACGAACGAACCTCCAAGCACGCGACCGAACTGAAGGCGGGGCTGTGAGCTCCCAGACCGCAGAGGCCGCGGGCCGTGAGGGCGTGCGCCTGACGCACCCCTCCCCGGAGGACGGGCCACACATGTGGCGGTTGGCCGGCGAGACGGGGATGGACATCAACTCTCCGTACGCCTATACGCTCTGGTGCCGGGACTTCGCCGCGACCAGTGTCGTGGCGCGGGACACCGACGGCCGGGTGGCGGCCTACGTCACCGGTTACGTCCGTCCCGACAGCCCGGACACGTACTTCCTCTGGCAGGTGGCCGTCGACTCCGCGTACCGGGGTCAGCGGCTCGCCCGCCGGATGCTCGACTTCATCGGCGACACCTTCGCCGAGCAGGGTCTTCAGTACCTCGAAGCGACCGTCACTCCCGACAACGAAGCCTCTCGGGCCCTCTTCGCCTCATTCGCGCGGAGCCGGGGCACCGAAGCCGTCTGGAGCCCGCTCTTCGGCGAGGAGCACTTCCCGAAGGCCGGCGAGGAGCCCCACGAGCCCGAGGACCTCGTCCGCATCGGGCCCTTCGGCCCGCAGCCCGAAACCGACGACTGACCGTCCGCACCGGATCGAACTCGATCCTGACCCACCCCTCGTCTAAGCCATGAGCCCACGAAGTTGGGGAAAGGAACCAAGGAACATCACGATGGAGACCTTCCAGCGCCTCGAGTCCGAAGTCCGCGGATACTGCAGGAACTGGCCTGTCGTCTTCGACAAGGCCGTCGGCAGTCACGTCTACGACGAGTCGGGCAAGCCCTACCTCGACTTCTTCGCCGGGGCCGGATCGCTCAACTACGGTCACAACAACCCCGAGCTGAAGACCTCGCTGATCGAGTACCTGACGGACGACCGGATCGTCCACAGTCTCGACGCTTACAGCACGGCCAAACGCGAGTTCCTGAAAACGTTCGAGGACGTCATCCTCAAACCGAGGGACCTGGACTACAAGGTCCAGTTCCCCGGCCCCGCGGGCAACAACGCGGTCGAGGCCGCGCTCAAGCTGGCCCGTAAGTACACCGGCCGCCAGACCATCATCAACTTCACCAACGGCTTCCACGGCATGACCCTGGGCGCCCTGGCCGTCACCGGTAACTCCATGAAGCGGGGCGGCGCCGGCGTGCCGCTCGACCACGTGGCGACCATGCCGTTCGACAACTACCTCGACGGCAAGACCCCGGACTTCCTGTGGCTGCGCAGCCTCCTCGAGGACAGCGGCAGCGGCCTGGACGCCCCGGCGGCCGTGATCGTCGAGGCCATCCAGGGCGAGGGCGGCATCAACGTCGCCAGCGCCGAGTGGCTCCGCGGGCTCTCCGAGCTCTGCCAGGAGTACGGCATCCTGCTGATCCTGGACGACATCCAGATGGGCTGCGGCCGTACCGGCAAGTTCTTCAGCTTCGAAGAGGCCGGCATCACCCCGGACATCGTCACCCTGTCCAAGTCCATCAGCGGTTACGGCCTGCCGATGGCGCTCACGCTGTTCAAGCGCGAGCTGGACGTCTGGGAGCCGGGCGAGCACAACGGCACCTTCCGCGGCTTCAACCCCGCCATGGTCACCGGTGCCGAGGCCCTGCGCCGCTTCTGGAGCGACGACGCCTTCTCCGACGCGACCAGGGCCAAGGGCGACATGGTCGAGGCCCGTCTCGCCGAGATGGCCGCTGAGCACGCCGACTTCGGCGCGCACGTGCGCGGCCGCGGCCTGGCCCGCGGTCTGGCCTTCGACGCCGAGGGCGGCATCGCCAAGAAGGTCGCCGCCGAGTCCTTCGACCGCGGCCTGCTCCTCGAGACCTCCGGCCCCGAGGACGAGGTCGCCAAGCTGCTCCCGCCGCTCACCGCGACGGAGGAGGAGCTGACCACCGGCCTGGACATCATGGCCGACGCCGCCCGCGCCGCCGTCAAGGGAGCCAAGGCCTAGGCGCACGGTAGACCGTCCACCGAGGACTTCGGGGCCGGTCGGCGCCCCTACCGGGGTGTCGGTCGGCCCCGTACCTTGTAACCAGCGCATAACCAGCGCATCAGCACGCTAAGGAGACCCAAGTGATCGTTCGCAGTCTGGACGAGATCAGCGAGACCGACGCCGACATCAAGACCGAGAACTGGCGCAGCCGTCGGATCGTCCTGGCCAAGGAGAAGGTGGGCTTCTCCTTCCACGAGACCGTGCTGTACGCGGGCACCGAGTCGACGTTCTGGTACGCCAACCACGTCGAGCTCGTGCACTGCATCGAGGGCGAGGCCGAGCTGACCAACGAGGAGACCGGGGAGAAGCACATCATCACCCCGGGCACCCTCTACCTGCTCAACGGCCACGAGAAGCACACGGTCCGGCCCAAGACGGACTTCCGCGTGCTGTGCGTCTTCAACCCGCCCGTCACCGGACGCGAGGTCCACGACGAGAACGGCGTCTACCCGCTGGTCGTCGAGGAGGACGCCGCCGTGTAGCCCATCGGGCACGGAGTGTCGAACGAACGGGCGGGGTCCGGGTGTCCGGGCCCCGCCCGTTCGGCTTGCCGGGAAGGGAATCCCTGGGTGGCGGACACCGGAACCCAAAGTCACCAAGTGCAGGTGACCAGCTCGCGGAGGGTGCGTCATCGGGTCACCGGACGAGACATGACTCATAACCAGTGCATAACGGACTAAACCTGTTCAGTTACTGCAGAGCGCGCAGGGGGAGGGAGAACCCCGTACCAGCGCCGTCGTCCCGAGCACCCGGGCGGCGGCCGTGATCGCGGCACCGCACCGCGGAAGCGCCCGCACGAGGCGAATCCACCATCCGAATACGCGGCGCCCTCGCCCTGTGTCCTTCGGGCGAAGGCTCCGCTCTCGCGAGTTTTCGAGGAGCAGTCGTGAAGAATCAGGGACCAGCGCGTCGGCGGGGCACCTGGGGACGTCGAGACGCCCTCCGACTGGGAGGCGTCGGCCTCGCCACGGCCGGCCTCGCAGCGTGCAGCCGGGTCGACGACTCCGTCGGCGCCGACGGAGAGGAGGGCCAGTCCACCCTCGAGCGCCTGCGTGAACAGGGTTTCGTGGCGGTGGCCCTGGCCAACGAGGTGCCCTTCGGTTTCGTCGACTCCACCGGTGAGGCGGCCGGGCAGTCCCCGGCGGTGGCCCGAGCCGTCTTCGAGGAGCTGGGCATCCCGGAGATCCAGGCCTCGGCGACCTCCTGGGACGGCCTGATCCCCGGCCTCCAGGCCAACCGCTACGACGTCATCGCCGCCGGCGTGTTCATCACCCCCGAGCGCTGCGAGCAGGTCGCGTTCAGCGAACCGACCGCGACGTCCCCCGAGGCGTTCCTGGTGGAAAAGGACAACCCCCACGACATCCAGCACTTCGAGGACTTCGCCGACAACCCCGACCTCACGCTCGCCGTGCTCAACGGTTCGGTGGAGCAGACCTACGCCGAGTACTTCGGCGTGCCCGAGGACCAGCTCGAACTCATCCCGGACCAGACCCGCGGCTTCGAGCTGCTGCAGTCCGGCCGCGTCGACGCGGTCTCCATGCTGGCGGTGTCCCACACCTACCTGCTGATCGAGCACGAGAAGGAGGACGAGTACACCGTCACCGAGCCCTTCTACCCCGTGATGGACGACAAGGAGGAGAAGGGCTGGGGCGGGCTGTGCGTCCGCCAGGAGGACGAGGAACTGCTCTCGGAGATCAACCGGGTCATCGCGGAGTTCAAGGAAAGCGGCCGTCTGCTGGAGCTCGGAGAGGAGTGGGGCTTCACCGAGGCCGACCTCCCCGACGACGCCACCACCGCTGAACTCTGCGAGGGCTGATCCGGCGTGGAGTTCCTGATCGAACAGTGGCCGCGCTTCCTCGAGGGCGCGTGGCTCACGATTCAGCTCACGCTCGGTGGAATCGTCCTGGCCTTCGTCCTGGCCATGTTCTTCGGAATCCTGGGCACGGTGAACCACTGGCTGCCCCGGGCCGCCGCCACGGTGTACGTGGAGGTGTTCCGGGGCATCGCGGCGCTGGTGGTCATGTACTGGCTCATCTACGCCCTGCCGGTGGCGACCGGTTTCCAGCTGGAGGACCTGTTCGCCGCGATCCTGGCGCTGGGTCTGAACGTCGGCGCCTACGGTGCCGAGGTGGTGCGCTCCTCGATCAACGCCGTGCCCAAGGCACAGGTCGAGGCGACCGTCTCCCTGAACATGTCCTGGCCGCAGCGCATGCGCCTGGTCGTCCTGCCCCAGGCGTGGGCGCAGATGCTGCCCACGTTCGGCAACCTCGTCGTGGAGCTGATGAAGGCCACGGCCGTGGTCTACCTGGTGAGTCTGCACGACCTCTCCTGGGTGGCCGACGACCTCCGCCGCCTCTCCGGGGAGACGATCCCGGTCTTCCTGGTGGCCTTCGCGCTCTACTACCTGATCGCCCAGGCGCTGATCTTCGGTGTGCGGCTGCTCGAACGCCGGGCCAACCACAAACTGGGTAGGACCCCGCCGTCGGGCGGCGGGCTCATCGGGCTGCTGCGACCCCCGGCGGTCGGTGCGAAGGTGGGGGTGGCCAAGTGAACGGCTTCTGGGACTTCGAGTTCACCGGTCGGGTCATGCCCGACCTGCTGAGCGGCCTGCTGGTCACGATCCAGGCGACCGTGCTCGGTTACGTCATCGCGTTGGCCCTCGGGCTGCTCATCGCGGTGGTCCGCCGGGCGCCGTTCCTCGGGGCGATCGTGCACTTCCTGATGGAGTTCATCCGCACGACACCCCTCGTGATCCAGCTGGTGTTCGTCTTCGCGCTGGCTCCTTCCACCGTCTCGGTGTTCACCATCGGTGTCGTCGTCCTGGGCGTGCACTACGCGGCCTACACCGCCGAGGTGTACCGCTCGGGCATCGAGGGTGTGGCCAAGGGCCAGTGGGAGGCGTCCAAGGCGCTGAGCCTGCCCGTCAGCCGGACCTGGGGGGCCATCGTGCTGCCCCAGGCCATCAGGAAGGTCATCCCGGCACTGGGCAACTACCTCATCGCGATGTTCAAGGACACCCCCTTGCTCTTCGCCATCGGTGTGGTCGAACTGCTGGCGATGGCCCAGCAGGTCGGCAGCGCCAGCTTCCGTTACGTGGAGGCGTTCACCATGGTCGGCTTCCTGTTCCTCCTGGTGAGCATCCCCTCCGCGATTGCTATCCGACGACTGGAGAAGCGATATGCCGCCGTCTGATACCCCCGAGAACACGACGGCACCGGGTGTCGAGGGCGGGTCCGCAGAGGACAAGCTGATCGTCTTCGACCAGGTGGTCAAGCGGTTCGGCGACCTCACGGTCCTGGACCACCTCGACTTCTCGGTCGCCCCCGGCGAGCGCGTGACGCTCATCGGGCCGAGCGGGTCGGGCAAGACCACGATCCTGCGGCTGCTGATGACGCTGGAGAAGATCACCGAGGGCCACATCTGGATCGACGGTGAGCCCTTCAGCCACATGCCCCGGGGCAGCGGCCTGGTACCCGCCAGCGAGAGCTACCTGCGCCAGAAGCGCAAGCGCATCGGCATGGTGTTCCAGCAGTTCAACCTGTTCCCCAACATGACGGTTCGCAAGAACATCATGGAGGCGCCGGTCCACGTCCTGGGCCTGAGCAGGGACGAGGCCAGCGAGCGCGCCCAGGAGCTGTTGGACCTGGTGGGGCTGGGTGACAAGATCGACGCCCATCCGACCCAGCTCTCCGGCGGCCAGCAGCAGCGCGTGGCGATCGCCCGCGCGCTGGCGATGCGACCGGAGATCCTGCTCCTGGACGAGGTCACCTCGGCCCTGGACCCGGAGCTGGTCGCGGGCGTGCTGGACGTGTTGCGCGAGGTCGCCGAGACCACCGACATCACGATGCTGTGCGTGACCCACGAGATGGGCTTCGCACGGGACGTGTCGCACCGCGTCCTGATGTTCGACAAGGGCCAGATCGCCGAGGAGGGTCACCCCGACCAGATCTTCGGCGACCCCCGGGAGGAGCGGACCAAGTCCTTCCTCAAGTCGGTCCTGGAGAACGGCCACTGACCCTTCCCGTACCCGGGATGTGACACCTTCGCGGGGGGTGGGCCGGGTCGCCGCGGCGACCCGGCCCACCCCCCGCCCGTGCGTGCGGGTCGCGGCCCGCACGACGACCGGGTGACGACATACCGTAGTCATTAAGTCGCTTTTAGTTTTCCCTGGGGCAGAATGTGTGTTCTGAGACAGGGGGGACTCTTGTGACCATGGTGCGAAGATGGGGGCTCGCCTGGGGGGCCGCCTTCGCCGCGGTCCTGATCGCGGGGACGCTGTTCGCCCACCCCGGCCTGCGGGAGGACGTCTTCGGCGACTCGGCCGTGCTGCTTCTCATCTCCTGGCTTCCGATGGCCATCGGCGGAGTGATGGCCTGGGGGCTCGTCCAGGCGTTCGGCCGCCGCGAGGAGCTCGACCGGCGGATCGTCGCCGCCATGGACGGCCATCCGCTCTACCGGGAGCTGGGCTGGATGGTGCTCCTGCTGGCCGGTTTCGTCGTGTCGATGGTCTTACTGTCGATGCTCTTCGCCTTCTACGGAGCCGAGACGGGGATCGCTCCGGACCTGGCGATGTCGGTCGCCCTGGTGTCCAGGCTGCTGTTCCTGTTCGCGATCCCGCTACTGCTCCTGGACCGCTCGGGGATCACCGTCGACGGCAAGGGCACGGCCATGCCGTCGATCGCGTTGAAGGCGGTCGAGCCCTGGCGCTGGCTCGGGCTGATCCCCGTGGCCGTGTCGGTCGGCCTGATCGGCTACCTGATCCTGCCGCACATCGGCCTGCCCGCTCCCTCGCTGGCCCTGTACGCGATGCTGGTGGCCTTCGCCGTGATCGCGGGGTGCGAGGAGATCTTCTTCCGCGGCATGATGCAGACCCGGCTGGAACTGCTCCTGGGGCGGTGGGGCGGCATCATGGTGACCTCGGTGGTGTTCGCGGTGACCTACGCGCTCATCCAGCCCTATGACGCCGTCTCCCAGCTGCCCGGCCACGACCTCGTGCACGACACGGGGCTGGCCCTGCTCACCTACGGCGCCGCGAGCCTGCTCTACGGCTATCTGTGGGCGTGCTTCCGCAACACGTGGATCAACATCCTCATGCGCGTGGTGATGTTCGTCCTCATCCTTCCGCCGGACCTCCAGGTCGGGATCTCCCGGTAACGGGCCCGTCGGGGCGGGCCGGACGGGGCGCTTCCGCCGTGCGCGCCCGGTCGGGAGCGCCCCTGGCCGACCGGGGCGCGCCGGCGCTCCGGTCGGAAAATTTGTCCGGTGTCCGCGGAGGGAGCTACGGACATGGGTAGACAAGCCTCATAGCGGTCGTGTTTCGGTCATTTTCCCCTCATGGGGTTGTCACCGGGTGGTCATGAAAAAGGGGGAGTCTGCCCACTGTGAGCACGGAATCAGCGTCAACGCCAGCGGGCCCCGGCACCGCGGAACTGCCAGCCGACAGGTTCATGGACCGGGAGGAGGGTTGGCTCCGCTTCAACCAACGGGTGCTCGAACTCGCCGAGGACGAGGACATCCCGCTGCTCGAACGGGCCCGGTTCCTCGCGATCTTCGCCAGCAACCTGGACGAGTTCTTCATGGTCCGGGTCGCCGGGCTCAAACGCCGTCTGGCCACGGGGCTGTCCGTCGCCTCGGCCAGCGGCCACCACCCGCGGGACCTCCTCGAACGCATCTCCCTGTTCACGCACGAGCTCATGCGGCGCCAGACCTCCTGCTTCGAGGACAGCGTCGCCCCCGCCCTGGCCGAGGAGGGCATCCGCATCGTCCGGTGGAACGAACTGGACACCGCCGAACGCGAGTACCTGCACGGCTACTTCCGCCGGTCCATCTACCCGCTGGTTACACCGTTCGCGGTCGACTCGGCGCACCCCTTCCCCTACATCTCGGGGCGTTCGCTCAACCTCGCCGTCACCGTCCGGGACCCGCACGACGAACGGCACATGTTCGCCCGGGTCAAGGTGCCCAGTTCGCTGCCCCGGTTCATCGAGCTCACCACACACGGCGGCGGCCGCTTCGTACCGGTCGAGGACATCATCGCCGCGCACCTGCCCCAGCTCTTCGAGGGCATCCAGGTGGTCGAACACCACGCCTTCCGGGTCACCCGCAACGCGGACCTGGAGGTCGACGAGGACGAGACCGACGACCTCGTCCAGTCCCTGGAGAACGAACTCCTGCGCCGCCGGTTCGGCCCGCTCGTGCGCCTGGAGGTGGAGCAGACCATCAGTGACGAGGTGCTGTCGATCCTCCGCGAGGAGCTGGGAGCGGAGGAGGAGGAGATCTACCGGGTCCCCGGCCCGCTCAACCTGGCCGGCCTCACCCAGATCGCCGACACCGACCGGCCCGAGCTGCGGTACCCGCCCATGGTCCCGGTCGAACCGCGCGCCCTGACCTCCGGCGACCTGTTCGCGGCCATCCGGGAACGCGAGATCCTGGTCCACCACCCCTACGAGTCCTTCGCCACCACCACCGAACGCTTCCTGGAGCTGGCCTCGGCCGACCCGAAGGTCGTGGCGATCAAGCAGACCCTGTACCGCACCAGCGGCGACTCCCCCATCGTGGAGTCACTCATCGAGGCCGCCCGAGGGGGCAAGGAGGTCGTGGTCCTGGTCGAGGTCAAGGCCCGCTTCGACGAACAGAACAACATCCAGTGGGCCCGCAAGCTCGAACGCGCGGGCTGCCACGTGGTCTACGGGGTCGTCGGCCTCAAGACCCACTGCAAGCTCTCCATGGTCATCCGCAAGGACGACGACGGGCTGCTGCGCCGCTACTGCCACGTCGGCACCGGGAACTACAACCCGAGCACCGCGCGCATCTACGAGGACTTCGGTCTGTTCAGCGCCGACTCCGAGGTCGGCGAGGACGTCAGCGAACTGTTCAACAGCCTCACCGGCTTCTCCCGCAAGAAGCACTACCGCAGGCTGCTGACCGCCCCCGCGGCCCTGCGCAAGGGGCTGCTCCAGCAGATCGACACCGAGATCGAGAACAGTCTCAAGGGGGAGCCAGCCCGCATCCGCATCAAGGTGAACTCCCTGGTCGACGAGGCGGTCATCGACGCCCTCTACCGCGCCTCGCAGGCAGGGGTCAGCGTCGACCTGTGGGTACGGGGCAGCTGCGTGCTGCGCGCCGGGGTCCCGGGGCTGTCCGAGAACATCCGGGTGCGCAGCGTCCTCGGACGCTTCCTCGAACACTCGCGGGTGTTCGTCTTCGCCAACGGCTGGCGGCCCAGGGTGTGGATCGGCAGCGCGGACCTGATGCCCCGCAACCTCGACCGGCGGGTGGAGGCGCTGGTCCGGATCGCCGATCCCGAGCAGTGCCGCCGTTTGGTGGGCATCATGGACCTGGCGATGTCCGACAAGACCTCCTCCTGGCGACTCGAACCCGACGGCACGTGGAAACGGGTCACCCATGACGAGGAGGGGCAACCGCTGGTCGACCTCCAGGACACCCTGCGGGGCGACCGGCACCTGAGAGTGGTGGACGGGTGAACACCCATGAATCCGGGAGCGCAACCTCCGGCTCCGACATCCGAGTGACCAGTGCCTTCCCCCCGAGGGACACGGCGGTGGGCGGTTACCTGGAGCCGATCCGGGCGGCCGGGGCGGTGCTCTGGCGCGACTCCTCCCAGGGCCGGGAGGTCGTCCTCGTCCGCCGTCCGGACCGCGACGACTGGACCCTGCCCAAGGGCAAGCTCAAGAACGGCGAGCACCCCGTCATCGGCGCGGTCCGGGAGGTGGAGGAGGAAACCGGGCTGACCCCCGTGATGGGGCGCCGCCTGCCGCCGCAGCGCTACCTCAAGGACGGTTGGCCCAAGCAGGTGGAGTGGTGGGCGGCCACCCCGGCCCAACCGGGCGGGACCATCGACTACGAACCCAACGAGGAGGTGGAGGCCGTGGAGTGGGTGCCCGTCGGGGCGGCCCGCGAACGGCTCACCTACGACCACGACGTCCGGGTCCTCGACAACTTCCGGGCCGGACCGGCCCGGACCTTCCCGGTCGTCCTGCTGCGCCACCTCTCGGCGGGGGAGAAGCGGGCCTGGAACGGCGACGACCTGCTGCGCCCGCTCGACGGTACCGGCAGGGCCGACGCGCTGGCCCTGCCCCGGGTGCTGGCCGCCTACGGCCGGCCCCGTGCGGTGTCCTCCTCGGCGGCGCGCTGTACCGAGTCCCTCCTCCCCTACACGGTCGAGTGCGACGTTCCGATGCGTACCGAACGCGCCTTCACGGTGGGCCGTGAAGGGAAGGGGTACGAGGTGGAGGAGGCCAAGGAGGAGTTCGGGCGGATCCTGGCGGAGGGGTTGCCCACCGTGGTGTGCACGCACGGTGAACTGGTGCCCCACCTGATGACCGAGGCGCTCACCCTGCTGGGCGCACCGCTGTCGCAGCAGCGCAGCCTGCGCAAGGGGTCCTTCTGGGTCGTGCACGTGTCGTCGGACGGTGCGCTGGCCGGGGTGGAGCGGCACGCCGTGCGGGAGTGAGCGGCGCCCGTCGGCCCCGGTGGGGGCGGTAGGGGGCGCGGTGACATGATGCGGTCATGGCCAAACACATGGTGGCTCGGAGCGTCGTCGTCGACGCTCCGGCCAAGAGCATCTTCGACCTCGTCGCCACGCCCTCCCAGCACCCCGTGTTCGACGGGTCGGGCACCGTCCAGCAGGCGCACTTCGGTCCGGAGCGTCTGGAACCGGGCGCCGAGTTCGGTATGGACATGAGGATGCTCGGGCTTCCCTACCGGATGACCAACCGGGTGGTGGAGTTCGAGGAGGGGCGGCTCATCGCCTGGCGGCACGTCGGCTCGCACCGCTGGCGTTACGAGTTCGAGGAGCTGGCCGGGGGCGGGACCCTCGTCACCGAGACCTTCGACTACTCGCGGGGGCAGGTGGCCTTCTACGTCCTGAGCGGTGCCCCGGCGCGCAACGCCCGGGGTATCGAGCGGACGCTGGAGCGCCTCCGGGTCGCGGCGGAGGCCGGGGGGGCCTGACGGCCCCGCACCCGGCAGGCGCGGCACCCGCGCACGCCGCCCCCACCCGCGTCCGGGCCCCGGTCGTGCGACCGGGGCCCGGAGCGTCCGGCCGGCCCCGTGGTCAGGCCGGAGCCGGGGGCGGTCAGTAGTAGCCGTGATAGCCCCTACTCCAACCCGTGTCCCAGTCCTTGTCCTTCTCCGGCCAGTAGCCGTACCCGTACCCGTGGTCCTGCTCGGCCACGGTGCGGTGGGCGTGGTCGTACCCGTCGTAGCCCTCGTAGCCCCCGTTCGCGGCGGCGGGGGAGGCGGCCATGGCCACGGCGGCACCGGTGGCCAGGCTCATGAGACTGAGAGCGGCGAAGCGTTTCACACGAAATCCTTGCGCTTGGTAGTCGAATTGCTACTTACAGTCGTGACTGTAGGTGGGGTGTGTTTATTTGGCCAGTTCATCGCCTCCGAAACAGGGAGAGTCTTCGGATCGGGCCTCCGACGACCGCCCGGCACGACACCCTCCGAAATGCCCTAAAGTTCGGCAGGGGCCCGTGTTCTCCGCGCCTCCCGGACGCCGCGGTGCCGGCTGAGCGGGCCCGCTGACGGCAGTCCGGTCGACGCAGGGAATCGGGAGTCCAGTGGTGGGAACGAGCTTGGGTGACGTGTGGCAGGACGTGCTGTCCGTCCAACCCGACCCGGAGCGGTGGATCGTCGTCACGACGGCGGTGGTCGCCCTGGCAGCCGTCCTGCTGGGGCCGCCGTGGCGGGTGGCGCGCAATGTCGTCACCATCGCCCACGAGGGCGGACACGCCCTCGTCGCCCTGCTCAGCGGGCGTCAGCTCACCGGGATCCGGTTGCACTCGGACACGTCCGGCGTGACGGTCTCCCGGGGCAGGCCCACGGGCGTCGGCATGATCCTCACGGTCTTCGCGGGATACGTCGCCCCGAGCGTGATCGGGCTGCTCGGCATCCTCATGCTGATGTCGGGGCGCATCACCGCGCTGCTGTGGCTGAGCATCGTCGTGCTCGCCGCCATGCTGCTGATGATCCGCAACTTCTACGGCGCGCTGTCGGTCGTGTTCACCGGGGCGGTGGTCTTCGGCGTCAGCTGGTTCACCCCGCACGAGGTCCAGGCGGCCTTCGCCTACCTGTTCATCTGGTTCCTGCTCTTCGCCGGGGTGCGCCCGGTCCTCGAGCTCCAGTTGCAGCGCGTACGCAACCCCTCGCCGCACTCCGACGCGGATCAGCTGGCACGCCTCACCGGCCTGTCGGGCACCTTCTGGGTGATGGTGTTCCTGCTGGTGAACGTGGCCGTCACCGCACTGGGCGTGTGGATGCTGTTCTTCTGAACCGGGACCCGACCCCGGACACGACGACGGGCCCCGCGTGCCGACGCGGGGCCTTCGTGTACTGCTCGGGGCGTGCCGCCCGGGGGCTAGTTCGCGGCCTGCGGGGCGGCGAGCGCCTGGGCGACCGAGGAGTACACCGGGATCCGGGTGTCCAGCGCGGTCACACGCAGGGTCTGTACCACCCGCGGCACGGGCGCGGCGATCACCAGGAGGGCCTTCTGCTCCTTGGCGGCCTTGAGCGCGCGGATGAGCACGCGCAGCCCGCTGGAGTCGATGAACCGCAGATCGGAGCAGTCCAGCACGACACGGCCGAAGGGCTGTGTGGTCAACGCCTCCGTGACCGCTTCCTGGAAGCGGGTCTCGGTGGCCATGTCGATCTCCCCGTCCAGGGCCAGGACGCGTCCGGACTCGTGCAGGGTGGAGGAGATGGTCAGGTCGGGCATTGCGACTCCGGCGTACTCGGGCCGTGCCCGGTGGGTCGGCGAGGCAGGCCGCGCGTCGCCCCACCGGGGACGCGTGGTGACCGGTGCGTTGGTTGCGTTACCGCGTGAGCCAAGCTGATGGTTCATCTAGTTCCTTGCGTGGTGCCCCGGGCTGGAAACCGGGGGAGGAAACGCCTTTCTCGCCTGGTTTGCTCGGAAAAGCACGGCACCTTGGGGAACGCGTCGAACTGCGTCGAAAGTTCCTGGTGCTGTGCGTGTCATCGATGATGACGGCGTTCGAGGGTTCGGGGACTGGAGTGCGCTGCCCCCGCGCCCGGCGGTTCCGCCGGAGGCTCGGGTGCCGTGTCCGGCCCTCTGCCCGTGAGAACCCGCCTACGGCGGCGGGCATTCCCCGGTGGATGTCGGCGGGGAGTGTGGCTGGGCCGGTCGTCCCCTCCGGTTCGGCCTCCCGTGTGCCCTGTCGGGGCACCGGGTTCTGAGTCACCGAGGTCGTCCAGCCTCGGACTTTACCACAGCGCCGTGGCCGTTTCGTGACGTGAGAGACGCAGGGTCGTGCCCGTGCGCCTTGCCTTTCCCGGGGGTGGTGAGGTATGGGTCACATCTGCTGTGCGTACCCGATCCTCTCGGGCGCCGGATCCGGATCCTGGTCGCGCTGCTGGAGGGCCCAGACACAGGCGGAGAGGGTGAGCGGCACCGCCACGGTCAGGGCCAGGGCGGGGATGGCCACCCCCGAGTCGTTGGCGGCGAAGCCCACCAGTGCGGTCACCAGGGACCCGGTCAGACCCGCGCGAAGGGTCGGAGCGTACTCGTAGGCCCGCTGGAGCGCCCCGATCCGCCAGTTCCCCGGCCGGTTGAGGACGGCGAAGAGGAACAGCAGGGCCCCGGCGGCCAACAGGGTCAGGTGCCAGTTGCCCAGGGTGCCCAACATCGCGCCCAGCTTGCGGGCCAGCACGGTCCCGGCCTCTCCGTTCACCACCTGGGTCGCGAACGCGCCGAAGTGGCTCCGGTCCGCTATCGGCCTCAGGTAGTCCATCCAGGCCAGCAGGGAGATGGCCGCGACCGCGAACACGCCCACCACGGCCAGACGCACCGGCGTGATCCGCACCCCCGCGATCATCATGGTGGTCACCGCCAGCCCGGGGATCAGGGCGATGACCCCGCCGAAGTCGGTACCCAGTCCCGGCCAGCCGACGATCAGCACCGAGGCCGCCCCGACCACCAGGGCCGTGGCGACCGCCGCGCGCCGTCTGCCCCGGGAGATCAGCACGTGGGCGACGCCCGCGACCGCCATGAGCATGCCGGTCGCGAAGGTGGCGAAGGCGATGTTGCCGATCCCGTAGAACCGGCCGGCCACGATCGGCGAGTACCCGGTGGGCGAGTTCATCTGGAGGTTCGCGCCGAAGCAGAGATCGAGGAAGAGCACGACGGTGGTCGCGCCGGCCACCACCGTCATCGGGCCCAGGATGCTCCTCCGCCAGGGGCCCGCGACGGCCAGGGCCACCACCAGGGCGTCCGCGGCCAGTACCGAGGCCAACAGGGCCAGCGGCGGGGTGTCCGCCGTCCACCACGGGATCAGGTTGGCCAGATAGCTCGCTACCGGGAAGGCCGCCCCCGCCAGGGCCACCACCCTGGTCACCGACAGCACCAGGGCCCGTTTCCCCCGTTCGCAGTCGGAGTACCGGTGCAGCGCGTAGGCCGCCGCAGCGTAGATGAGCAGTTGGAGCGCGACCAGGCCGCTGAAGAACCCGGGGACGGCGGAACCCACGACCACGGCGGCGGTGTTGAAGGCCACCAGCCGGTCGACGGCCTCCCCGGTGTCCCCGGGGCGTTCGCCCAGCTGCCAGGCCCGGCCCCCGGTGGGCTCGGCCGGGCGCATGCCCAGGGCGGCCAGCACGGTCACACTCGTGTCGGTCAGCGCCACCAGACCGGGGCGCCGGGTCGACTCCGAGGCCAGGTACGCTCCGGGGCCCGTCACACCCCCGTCGGCCTTCTTCCCGCTCATCGCCACGGTCAACTGTGAGGGGCCGGTGTCCATGGAGACCCCGACCACCGTCAGGGAGGCGCCCTCCGGCAGGAGCCCGGTGAGGGCGGCCATCCGGGAGTCGATCCTCTCCAGCGCCTCGTCACGCTCCCATTCGGGCAGGTCGGGACCGGGCTCGGCGGGATCGGCTTCGGCGGCCCCCTGCCCGTCCGCCTCCCGCCCGGCCGAGAGTTCGGGGTACAGGCGGGTGAGTTCGGGCAGTTCGACCACGGCCAGGGACACGCCCCGGAGCCGTTCCGAGGTGAGTTCGCGCGCGGTGTCGACGTAGTGGTCGACCCTGCCCGACTCGTCGGCGGCTCCCAGCGCGGCGCCCGGACCTGCGGCCAGGGTGAGGCCGCCTCGGTCGCGCACGGTCTGGCCGAGCATGCCGACCGGTGCGGCGAAGGGCGCCCCCGCGTTCTGCTCGATGTAGGACCCGTACCCCGGTACGGTCGCCCCCGAGCCGTCCGCGACCGGCTCCGGGGCCGCTTCGCACACGGTGAAGTGGTCGCGCTCGGCCAGGGCGCGCTGCCCGGCGGAGACGGAGAGCCAGCCGTCCGTGGGGCAGGTGCGGGAGGTGGCGGTGCGGATCGACACGTTGCCGATCGCACCGGTCTCGGCCAGCTCCCACAGAGCGGGCGTGCGCTCGGGGGTGACGTCCTCCCACAGCAGGCCGGGGACACCCACCAGGACCACGGGGCCCGAGCGGGTGACGTCGGGGTCGGCCCCGGGCGCGCTCGCGGCCCCCGCCGTGGCGGGGGCCGTGCACACCAGGGCCGCGGCCGCCAGGAGGAGGGCGTACAGGCGCGCTCCCGGGCGTAGGCCGAGCCGTCGACTCGGTGACATGGCGGCCCCCTCTGATCGCGTGATCGCCTCGGCCGCCCACACTAGTGATCAGGCGGCTCTGAGCGGGGAAAACGGCGATTCCGGACGTGGGGTCGCGGACGCGTCCAGGCGCCGGAACCGCGGGGCGACTCCGGGGAGGGGGAGTGCCCCGGGCGTGGCCGGGGGGAGCGGTCAGGGGGCCAGGCCCCACTCCCGCAGGGTCTCGTCGGCGTCGGGCAGGGGGCGGCCCCTGGTGACACCGCCGGGGGTGCGGTCGAACCGCGGGGCCGGGCCGGGCAGGACCCGCCCGCCCTCCCGGACGAGTGCCCCGCGGGCCCGCACGTGCGGGTGGTCGGGTGCCTCTCCCAGGGACAGGACCGGCATCACGCAGGCGTCGGTGCCCTCGAAGACCGCGCCCCACTCGTCGCGGGTGCGCGTGCGCAGCACCTCGGCGAAGCGCTCGCGCAGCCGGGGCCAGCCCGCCTGGTCCCACTGTTCGGGGAGGTCCTCGCCGGCCAGCCCGGTGCCCTCAAGGAACGCGGCGTAGAACTGCGGCTCGATACAGCCGACGGACACGTGCCCGCCGTCGGCGCACTCGTAGACGTCGTACCAGGGGGCCCCGGTGTCGAGGTAGTTGGTGCCGCGTTCGTCGCTCCACGAACCGCGGGCCCGGTCCTCCAGCACCATCGACATCAGCAGGGCGCTGCCGTCGACCATGGCGGCGTCGACGACCTGCCCGCGCCCGGAGCCCTGCCGTTCCAGGAGGGCGGCGAGGACACCGGTGACCGCGAACATCGTGCCGCCGGCGAAGTCACCGAGCAGGTTGATCGGGGGGACCGGGGGGCCTCCCGCCCGGCCGACCGAGTGCAGGGCCCCGTTCACGGACACGTAGTTCATGTCGTGCCCGGCGGTGCGGGCCAGCGGGCCCTCCTGTCCCCAGCCGGTCACGCGCGCGTACACCAGGCGGGGGTTGAGCTCCAGGCAGTCGTCGGGTCCGAGCCCCCGGCGCTCCATCACCCCGGGGCGGAAGCCCTCCAGGAGGACGTCTGCCCGCGAGACGAGTTCGCGGGCGCGGGCCAGGCCCTCCTCCGACTTGAGGTCGACGCCCAGCACGGTGCGACCCTCGCTCATGTGCGGCCCGCCGGAGCCCGCCCGCATGGCCTCCGCGGCCTGCGGGCGGTCGATCCGGATGACGCTGGCGCCCAGGTCGGCCAGGAGCATCCCGGCCATCGGCGCCGGGCCGATCCCGGTGAACTCGACGACGCGGATTCCGTTGAGGGGTCCCATGGTGCCTCCGGGGCTCAGGCTTACTAGAACGACGTTCGGTTCATTGTGCAGGGTACGTCCCGCCGTCGCCAGGCCGCCCCCCGGTCGGTGGCGGAGAAAGGGAAAAGGTCGCCTTCAGGGATTTTGTCAGTAAATGGTTTTCGGTCAAAGACAAAATCATTTCCAGTGGTGGTGTTAATGTGGCCCTGTCCAGCTGCCGGATGGCCGAACGGCCACTCGCTCTCCCCGTGCGCGCCATGCCCGATCAGCGAGGACGCCTCCGGGGCCGTGAACGCTCCGAAACAGGAGCGCCCCCCGGAATTCCCACACGATCAGTCCTTCCGCGCAGAAGGGTGCAGAAGTCATGTCCGCAAAAACCGGAAGGAACGGGGGTGCCCGCCTCTCCAGGAGGCACCGGCGCTCCCGCCCGGCCCCGCCCCCGCTCCTCCTCCTGGCGGCCGCGGTCGCCGGACTCGTCGCGGCGGGCGGCGGCACCGCCATGGCCGTGGAGAAGGACGTGACCCTGGACACCGACGGTGCGCGGACCCAGGTCAGCACCTTCGGCGGCACCGTCCAGGACGTCCTCGACTCCGCCGGGGTCGAGCTCGGCGAACACGACGCCGTAGCGCCCTCCCCCGACACCCCCGTCAGCAGCGGCGACCACGTCATCGTCCGCTCCCCGCGTACGGTCACCGTCGACCTCGACGGCCACGAACACGTCCACCGGGTGAACGCCGCCACCCTCGGCGAGGCCCTCCACCAGATCGGGCTCGACCCGCAGGGCGTCGAGCTCTCCCGGGACCACGACACCCCCGTCCCCGAGGACGGCCTCTCCGTCAGCGCCGAGCGCGCACCCCGCATGGTCGTCATGTACGACACGGTCCGCTCCGAGACGCGCACCACCGGCGGCACCGTCCAGGACGTCCTCGACTCCGCCGGGGTCGAGCCCGGCGAACACGACCTCGTCTCCCCGGAACCCGAGGAGCCCGCCGAACCCGACATGGTCGTCCGGGTGGTGCCCGTCCTCGGCGCCCCCGAGACGGAGGAGGTCGTCATCGAGGCACAGACCGTGGAACGGGAGAACCCCGACCTCCCCGAGGGTGAACGCGAGGTCGTCACCGAACCCGAGGACGGGCTCAAGGAGGTGACCACCGCCCTGGTCCTGCGCCACGGGGAGGAGGTCGAGCACGAACTGGCCGAGGAGGTCGTCACCGAGCCCGTGCAGGGCCTGGTGGAGGTCGGCACCAAGGCCGGAGAGGACGCCTCCGCCCCGTCCCCGCCCGAAGGCGGGGCGGCCGGCCTCGACTGGGCCGGGCTCGCCGAGTGCGAGTCCGGCGGCGACCCCGCGGCGGTCAACTCCGCGGGCGGCTACTACGGCCTCTACCAGTTCAGCACCAGCACCTGGGCGTCCGTCGGCGGCAGCGGCCTGCCCTCCGAGGCCAGCCCGGCCGAGCAGACCCGGCGCGCACAGCAGCTCTACGACGCGGTCGGCGGGAACTGGCAGAGCCAGTGGCCGCACTGCGGGGTCCACCTCTTCGACTGAGCCCGCCGGTCCACCCGGCCTACCGGTCCCACCGGCGCGGACGAGCAGGTGGGCGGCGGCTGGCAAGATGTGTGGGTGACACAGACACCCGCACCCGACGACCGTTCCCGCCTGCTCACCCCCGCCGACGTGCGGGCGCTCGCCGAGCGGTTCGGTGTCAGGCCCACCAAGACCCTGGGCCAGAACTTCGTCATCGACCACGGCACCGTCCGCCGCATCGTCCGCGTCGCGGGCGTGGGCGCCGACGACGTGGTCGTCGAGGTGGGGCCCGGACTCGGCTCGCTCACCCTCGCCCTGCTCCCGCACGTCCGCCGGGTCACAGCGATCGAGATCGATCCGGCATTGGCCGAGGCACTGCCCGGTACCGTCGCCGACCACGCACCCGAACTCGCCGACCGGCTCACCGTGGTCCCCGGCGACGCCATGCGCATCACCGAGCTCCCCGGACCCGAGCCCACCGCGCTGGTGGCCAACCTGCCCTACAACGTCTCCGTGCCGGTCCTTCTGCACCTGCTCGAACTCCTCCCCACCCTGGAGCGGGTCCTGGTCATGGTGCAGTCCGAGGTCGCCGACCGGATCACCGCCACACCCGGCGGCCGCATCTACGGCGTGCCCTCCGCGAAGGTCGCCTGGTACGCGGCCGCGCGCCGCGCCGGGACGGTCGGGCGCAACGTCTTCTGGCCGGCTCCCAACGTCGACTCCGGGCTGGTCGAGCTGGTCCGCCGACCCCAGCCGAGCACCGAGGTCCCCCGTGAGGAGGTCTTCCGGGTGATCGACGCGGCCTTCGCCCAGCGCCGGAAGACCCTGCGCGCCGCCCTGGCCGGCTGGGCGGGCTCGGCCCCCGCCGCCGAGGAGGCCCTGCGCGCCTCCGGGGTGGACCCCAGGACGCGGGGCGAGTCCCTGGGTATCGAGGAGTTCGCCGCCATCGCCGAGCACCGGCCGGGGTAGGCCGGGCGGGGCTCGGGGGCGGTCAGCCCCGCTCCGTCGGAGGCGCGGACCCCCCGGACTCGCGGGCCCTGGACCGGACCAGCGCCCGGGCCACCCCGGCCACACCCAGACCCAACGCGAGCACCGGCAGCAACCACATCACGTCGAACTCCCACGAACCGCTGCCCCGGACGACGAAGGCGATCGCGAGCCCGAGGAACAGCAGCCCCGCGACGAGCGAACCCCAGTCAGTTCTGCGCTTGGCCATGCCGCACCTCCACCTTCCCGACCATCACGTCGGTGCGCACGTTGATCACGGGCACCCCGTCCTGGTCCGTATCGTCTCCGGACCCCTCAGCGGACTCCTCCGTCTCTTCGTTCCCGGCGCTCTCCGCGGGATCCCCGCCGTCACCGGCGGACCCCGGAGGAGCCGTCGGCTCGAAGGTCTCCTCGTAGTCGAGGGACCAACCGTGGCGTTCACCGCTCCCGCCCTCCGGGGACGGGGACTCGATCGCGCCGAGCCCGACCCGCGAGGTCACGTTGGTGCGCGCGCCCTCGGGTACCACCAGGACCAGCTCGCCCGCGTCCACCCTGACCGCGACGTCCACCGCCTCCCCCGGCGGGAGCCCGGAGGCGAGGTCGCCCAGGTCCAGCGTGCCCGCACCCACGTGCAGCCGCAGGTCCTCGGAGTCCGCCTCGGCGAGCGTGGCGGGCTGCCACGTCCTCTCGCCGTACCGGGGCCCGGTGACGTCGATCGAGGCCACCAGGACGGCGGCCGCCACCGCCAGGCAGCCGAGGAACATCAGTCCGCGCGGGTTGCCTATCCAAGTGCCGACCAGCGAGAACAGTCCGACCACAGCCACCGCGGCCGCCGTGAAGTAGACACCGAACTCCGGGCCGAACAGGAGCTCGGCGGTCGACGCCCCGGACAGGGGCGGACCCAGGTGAGGAGCCGAGAACGCCCACACCACGGCCATGGCCACCACGGTCCACAGCGCGTGCGAGGCGAGGGGGGAACGCCCGGGCCCCCGTTCGCCCCGCTCGCCGCAGCCGCCGCGGGTCCCGCCTCCGCCGTCCTCGGCACCGTCGTCGGGTTCGTCCTCCCCGCCGTCCTCCTCACCCAGCGACGTGCGCTCCGACACCACCGCCAGGTCCACCGGCCCCTGCGGAGCCGAGGCCCACGGCTGGGCCGGGTTGTAGTAGGCGGGCACCGGTTGCGGTACCGGCCCGGCGGGAGGGGGCTCGTGCGCGGCCAGATCCGAGCGGAGCGCCAGCAACGAGGCCCGCAGGTCCACCCCCCGGTTCCTGGCGGTCAGCAACCCCAGGACCAGCGGGATCGCCAGGACCATCGTCCCCCAGCTGAACCCGCCCACCAGGCTGAGCGCCGTCGCCCCGGCCAGGCCCACCGTCAGCAGCTTCAGTACCGCGTGCGGTGGGATGCCCCGGTTCAGCATCTGCTCGAAGGTCGCCGGCCCGCCCTGGGGGTCCCGCATCAGCATCCACGCCGCGGTGTACAGCACGAGCCCCGCACCGCCGCCGAACGCCGTCAGCACGAACGCGGCGCGCCAGACCACCGGATCGATCCGCGTGTACGCGCCCAACCCGGCGCACACACCGGCCAGGGCCCGCTGGTCGTCGTCGCGGCGCAACTCGGCCCCGACTGCCCCGCCGGGGACGTCCGCGGCCGAGGCGCCCGACACGGGGCCGTCCCCCCCGGCGGGCCCCGTCGGCTCCTCACCGTCGGTCATAGTCGATCACCACACTTTCCTCATGGAACCATCGTGGCCTCCGGTGCGTCGTCGGGGGAATCCGGGACGACCCTGAACCCACCCTGACCGGGACACCAGGGCAGGACCAGGGACACGCCCCCGATGCCCCACGGGGGTCGCACAGGGCATGCTGGAAACCATCCAGTCCCACGCGCGCGCCGCGACGACCCCGGCGCGCCACAGACGAGAGCGGTGATCGGGCGGTGCCAACGACAGCCGTGGAGACCCCGCGGTTCACCCGTGCGGTCGACGGCAGACTCCTCGGCGGTGTCGCGTCGGGCCTGGCCCGGCACCTGGGCCTGGACCCGCTCGTGGTCCGGCTGGCGTTCATGGCCCTCGCCGTCGGCGGTATCGGGGTGGCCGTCTACGCGGCCCTGTACTTCCTCGTGCCCCGGGAGGAGGTGACCGAGGAGGGCCCCGGGCGGACCGAGGACGCCCGGCGCCGGGGCCGCGACATCTCGCAGCTCATCGCCTACGTCGGCCTCGCCGCCGCGCTGGGCATGCTCTTCCTGGTCTTCGGCGGCGTCTTCGACCCCCTGCTGTGGTTCGTCATCTTCGGCGCGCTCGGGGCCACCATCCTGTGGCAACAGGCCAACCCCGCCGAACGCGACGAGTGGATGAACAGCGCCGTCAGCCGTTCACGTCCCAAAAGCATCATGCGCACCACCGCGGGCATCCTGCTCGTCGTCGTCGGGGTCATCGGCTTCCTGGTCTTCCAACAACAGCTCCAGGAGGCCCGGGCCGGCCTCACCTTCGCGTTCACCCTCATCGCCGGGATCTCGCTGATCGTCGCCCCCTGGATCATCGGGCTCATCCGCGAACGCGACTCCGAACGCCGCGAGCGCATCCGCAACGCCGAGCGCGCCGAACTCGCCGCGCACATCCACGACTCCGTGCTGCACACCCTCACCCTCATCCAGCGCCGCGCCGACGACCCGCGCGAGGTCCAGCGCCTGGCCCGGGTCCAGGAACGGGCCCTGCGCAGTTGGCTCTACCAGCGCCCCGCCGACGCCGAGACCACCGTGTCCCCCGGGCTGGAACGGGTGGCCGCCGAGGTCGAGGAGGAGCACGGCGTGCCGATCGAGGTGGTGTGCGTCGGCGACGCCCCCATCGACGACGGCGTCAGCGCGATGCTCCGCGCCGCCCGCGAGGCCATGGTCAATGCTTCCAAGTACGCCGGGAGCGACAGCATCTCGGTGTTCGGCGAGGTCGAGGAGGAAGAGGTCCTCGTGTTCGTCCGCGACCGGGGCGCCGGGTTCGACCTCGGCGACATCCCCGAGGACCGGATGGGCGTGCGCGGCTCCATCATCGGCCGGATGGAACGCCACGGCGGTTCGGCCCGCATCCGCACCGAACCGGGCGAGGGCACGGAGGTTCAGCTCCGCATGCCGCGCATCCCGCAGATGTAGTCCTCCGCGGATGCGGTCCTCCGTGCCCGCCGGGACACGGAGCGGAACCGGAGGCGGCTCCGACCGGGCGGGGGTCCGGATGCGGACAGCGGGCCGCTACCCTCCCGCGGTGTTCCGTGGGTAGGGTCCAGGTGTGGGAGAAGAGAGCACGAACCTCAGTGACAAGGCGGCGGTACCCCGCGTCGTGATCGTGGACGACCACCGGTTGTTCCGCAGCGGGGTACGCGGCGAGCTCGGTGACGCGGTCAACGTCATCGGCGAGGCCGGGGACGTGGACAGCGCGGTGCACGTCATCGGGGAGACCCTCCCCGACCTCGTGCTCCTCGACGTCCACCTGCCCGGCGGCGGGGGAGTGGAGGTGCTCCGGCGCGTCCTCGCCAGGCACCCGCAGATCCGCTTCCTGGCGCTGTCGGTCTCCGACGCGGCCGAGGACGTCATCGGCGTGGTGCGCGGCGGCGCCCGCGGCTACGTCACCAAGACCATCTCCGGCAGGGAACTGGCCGACGCCATCGTCCGGGTCGCCGACGGGGACGCCGTGTTCTCCCCGCGCCTGGCCGGTTTCGTGCTCGACGCCTTCTCCGCCACCGACGCACCCCCGGTCGACCCCGAGCTCGACCGCCTCACCCAGCGCGAACGCGAGGTCCTGCGGCACATCGCCCGCGGCTACGCGTACAAGGAGGTCGCCAAGGAGCTGTTCATCTCGGTCAAGACGGTCGAGACGCACGTCTCCTCGGTGCTGCGCAAGCTCCAGCTGTCCAACCGCCACGAGCTGAGCCGCTGGGCCACCGCCCGCCGCCTGGTCTGACGGCCCGGCACCCCGTAGACACGAACGGCCGCCCCCTCGGGGAGCGGCCGTTTCGGCTGTGCGGCGCGGTCCGGAGCACGGCCCGGTGCGGGCGGTCAGCGCAGCGAGTCGAGCATCCGGTCCAGGAACTCGTCCGCACGCACCCCGGTGACCACGCGTGCCGGGCGGCGTTCGTCCTGCCCGGGACGCAGCCGCCGGTCGGCCACGGTCATGCCGCGGGTCAGCGCCCCGGTCAGCTCCACCCGGAGCGGAGCGTCGAACGCCTCGGTGACCAGGTGCGGGTCCACCAGCACCGCCGCGGCCAGCGGGTCGTGCATCGCGCACTGGCGCACCCCGAAGATGCCCCGGTAGAACTCGGCGTAGAAGTCCAGGAACGCGGACGTCTTCTGTGCGCGCGTGCCGGGGACCTCCTTGAGCCGGTCCAGCCAGGAGCCGGTGGCCACCGTCCTCATGGTGATGTCCAACGCGACGATGTCCAGGTCGAACCCGGCCGCGAACACGGCCTCGGCCGCCTCCGGGTCGTTGGCGATGTTGGCCTCGGCGTGCGAGGACACGTTCCCGGGCACCTCGACGGCGCCGCCCATCACCACCAGCCGCCGCACCAGCGCAGGCAGGCGCGGCTCCAGCCCGAGCGCGAGCGCCAGGTTGGTCAGCGGGCCCACGGCCAGCACGTCGATCTCGCCCGGGTTCTCCCGCACCAGCCGCACGAGCAGCTCGGCGGCGGTCTCCGGTACCGGAGCGCGCACGGGATCGGGAAGTTTGACGTCGCCCAGGCCGTTGCCGCCGTGCACGTGCCCGGCCAGGCGCGGTTCCTGCACCAGCGGCCGGGTGGCGCCCACCGCAACCGGCACGTCCGGGCGGTCGTACAGGTCGAGCAGGCGCAGGGCGTTCTGTGCGGTCACGTCGACGGCGTTGTTGCCGAACACCGCGCCGATTCCGACGATCTCCACCTCCGGCCGCGCGGCCAGGTAGGCGAGTGCGACAGCGTCGTCGATCCCCGGATCGCAGTCGACGAACACGCGCATGGACTCCCGGTCAGCCAAGACCAATCTCCCCCCGATAAAGGACACGGACCAGCGAGGCAAAGGACTCGACTGGTGTGAAAACAGCCTAAGGCGCACTCGGCACCGGACGTGGACGGGCACGTCGCCGGTCGGCCGTAACCTGGTAGGCGTGTCCTCCCAAGAACAGCTTCTCGAAGGTCTGAACGGTCCCCAGCGCGACGCCGTCACCCACTCCGGCTCGCCGCTCCTGATCGTGGCGGGCGCGGGCTCGGGCAAGACCCGCGTCCTCACCCACCGCATCGCCCACCTCATGGCCGAACGCGGGGTGCGCCCGGGGGAGATCCTCGCGATCACCTTCACCAACAAGGCCGCCGCCGAGATGAAGGAGCGCATCGAGGCCCTCCTCGGCACCCGTGCCGCCAACACCATGTGGACGATGACCTTCCACTCGGCGTGCGTGCGCATCCTGCGCCGGGAGGCGCACCGGTTGGGTTACCCCAGCAGCTTCACCATCTACGACGCCGCGGACTCCCAGCGCCTCATGCAGTTGGTCTGCAAGGAGCTGGACCTGGACCCCAAGCGGTTCCCGCCCCGGTCCTTCAGCTTCCAGGTGTCCAACCTCAAGAACGAGCTCGTCGACTACGACACCTTCTCCGAACAGGCCCAGACCGAGCAGGAGAAGAAGCTCGCCGAGGCCTACCGGCTGTACCAGCGCCGCCTCCACGAGGCCGGCGCCATGGACTTCGACGACCTGATCATGATCACGGTCAACCTGTTCCAGATGTTCCCGGACGTCACCGAGTACTACCGGCGCCGGTTCCGGCACGTCATGGTCGACGAGTACCAGGACACCAACCACGCCCAGTACGTGTTCGTCCGCGAACTCGTCGGCGCGGCCGAGGACTCCGACACCAGCGTGGTCCCGCCCGCCGAACTGTGCGTGGTGGGCGACGCCGACCAGTCGATCTACGCCTTCCGGGGCGCGACCATCCGCAACATCCTGGAGTTCGAGCGCGACTTCCCGAACGCGCGCACCATCCTGCTGGAGCAGAACTACCGCTCCACCCAGAACATCCTCTCCGCCGCCAACACGGTCATCGACCGCAACGAGGGGCGCCCGGCCAAGAACCTGTGGTCGGAACAGGGCGAGGGCCCGAAGATCATCGGGTACGTCGCCGACAACGAGCACGACGAGGCCGCGTTCGTGGTCGGAGAGATCGACCGGCTCACCGACGAGGGCGTGGTCCGGCCGGGGCAGGTCGCGGTGTTCTACCGGACCAACGCGCAGTCGCGTGTGTTCGAGGACGTCTTCATCCGGACCGGGCTGCCGTACAAGATCGTCGGCGGCGTGCGCTTCTACGAGCGCAAGGAGATCCGCGACATCCTCGCCTACCTGCGGGTACTGGCCAACCCGGAGGACACGGTCAGCCTGCGCCGCATCCTCAACGTGCCCAAACGCGGCATCGGGGCCCGCGCGGAGGAGTCCGTCGAGCTGCTGGCGGCCCGGGAACGGATCTCGTTCGCCGGGGCACTGCGCCGTGTCGACGAGGCCCCGGGCCTGGCGACCCGCTCGGCGAAGGCGATCAGGAACTTCACCGCCCTGCTGGACGAGCTCGCCGAGGCCGTCCCGGGCAGCACCCCGGCGGAGATCGTCGAGACGGTGCTGAGCAGGACCGGGTACCTGTCGGAGTTGGCCGAGTCCAAGGACCTCCAGGACGAGAGCCGGGTGGAGAACCTGGAGGAGTTCGTGGACCTCGCCCGGGAGTTCGAGCACACCTTCGCCACGCTCCTGCAGGACGAGGCGGACCTGGAGGGTGAGGAGAACCAGGGCATCGACCCGGGCGAGCCGACCCTGGTCGACTTCCTGGAGCGCATCGCGCTGGTCGCCGACACCGACCAGATCCCCGACGAGGACGACGAGGGCGGGGTGGTCACGCTGATGACCCTGCACGCCGCCAAGGGGCTGGAGTTCCCGGCGGTCTTCCTCAGCGGTATGGAGGACGGCGTCTTCCCGCACACCCGCACCCTGGGGGACAAGACCCAACTGGAGGAGGAGCGGCGCCTGGCTTACGTGGGCATCACGCGTGCGCAGGAACGCCTGTACGTCAGCCGGGCCGCGGTGCGCAGTGCCTGGGGGACGCCCTCCTACAATCCGGCCTCCCGGTTCCTGGACGAGGTCCCCTCGTCACTGGTCGACTGGCGGCGTGCCGAGTCCACTCTCGCGGCTCCGCCCAGTCGCACCATCGGCGGTCGTCCGGGCGGCGGTTCCGGTGGTTTCGGGAGCACGTTCGGCGGCGGGAGGGCGAAGGCCGCCAAGGAGGCGCCCGCGCTGAGCGTCGGCGACCTGGTCAACCACGACTCCTTCGGGATGGGCCGGGTGGAGCTGGTCGACGGTGCCGGTGACCGGACCAAGGCCCGGATCGACTTCGGTGCCGACATCGGGGAGAAGGACCTGCTCGTCAAGTACGCGCCCATCGAGAAGCTCTGACCGCTCTTCCGGGGCGGTCGTGCGGGGTCGGCACGGCCGTCAGGGCTGGTGGCGCCAACGGGGCCGGCGGTGGTCTGCGGCGGGCCGCCAGGGGTACGGGGCGGTGTGTAAGCCACGACACCGGCGAGTTTCGCCGAACCCGTCACGAGCACTCCGGCCCGGGGGTAGAGTTGGTCAAGACCGAGCGAGACGAACGCGGTTTCTTCCGCGGGCGGGCCGGTCCACCTCTTCCGAAAGACAGTGGTTCGAGCAGTGCTCGGAACATGTAAACTTCGGAGAGCCGCTTCAAAAGCCCGGTGGAAACGCCAAGGCAAACGAAGCACACGGGCTTTACCCCGAACAGGTTGTTTAGTGGAAACACTGACACAAACCGCCAGTTTGGCGGGGCGCGGAACACCTGATAAAGTAAAGACACAACACAGCGAGAAAGCCGCACAGCGGCCGGACCGCAACAAAGCTTCCACG